>CAWFBU010000008.1:0-249798 GCA_963814195.1 uncultured Acidobacteriaceae bacterium | reverse complement strand
TCATCAGACCCGACAGGCTTCCCTCAGTTTCGGCATACGGATAGACTTTGAGCTGCGCTATAAGGACCGCTCACCAGGGCGCTGAATTACCTGAAAGTCAGCATTCCCATCAGAAGATATTTGGATATCCACCTGGTTCGCTTCCTTCGCGAACGCATTGGTATCAAGCTCAAGCATAAAAATTGATCCGGCTTCGCTCGATTCCTGCAGGGTAAGACTGCCCTTATGCTGTTCGGCACTCCACTTCGCGATGGCGAGTCCCAATCCGGCCCCGCTCCCCTCGTTGTAGCCATCTTGCCCCAGTCGCGACCGCGAAACATCCACACGAAAGAAGCGGTCGAAGAGGAATGGCCTGGCATCTACCGGAATACCGATTCCCGTATCAGCCACTCGCAGAGCGCACCCTTTCGGAGTTCCTTCCAGCGTTACCATGATGAGCCCGCCGGGGCGGTTATACTTGCGCGCGTTGTCCAGCAGAATAGTAACGGCTTGCTTAAAAGACCCGCATCGCCATACATGGGGACCTCCGGCATAGGGACTGCCATTTTGAGCGTTACGCGGACCTTTCGGCCAGAACGCGCATGGCGCGACAGGATTCATCTACAAGTTCGTCGAAATAGAAGTCTTCGTTCTGCAAGCGCATCGAATCGGAGTCCGCTCGCGCCAGCAAAAACATGTCGTCGACGATGCGACGCAAGCGTTTCATTTGCTCTTCCACGACTATCAACGCTTCGCGGTATTGCTCGGGCGATCGATGCGGATCTCGTGCCGTGATCTGGGCCGCTGTCAACGCTGCGGCGACGGGTGTCCGGAGTTCATGAGAAGCATCGGCCATGAATCGCCGCTGCTGTTGAAAGGAGTTCTGCAGCCGTTCCAGCAACTGATTGAAGCGAGTGGCGAGCCGCCCAATCTCATTATGGGAATTGCGTAGGACGATACGCTCGTTGAGCGTCTTGGACGTAATAGCGTCCATGATGCGCGCCATATCGGCGAGAGGAGCTAAGGTCCGGTTGGCGACAAAGAATCCGGCTGCTGCCGCAAGGATGAGCGCCAAGGGAATCACAAGTTCAAGACCATACGATAAGGCGTTCAGATCATTCTGTGTATCTCCTCGCCAGACACTAACGGCCAGGCGGTATACGGTCCGGGCAGTTGGTGAATAAACTTGGGACGTCGCAATG
Source organism: uncultured Acidobacteriaceae bacterium (assembly GCA_963814195.1). Taxonomy (GTDB): domain Bacteria; phylum Acidobacteriota; class Terriglobia; order Bryobacterales; family Bryobacteraceae; genus Bog-105. Next base: position 248,617 of record CAWFBU010000008.1, on the reverse strand, counting down.
CGCAAGTCTCGATGGTTAAAGATCTGAGAGCCCTTCGAGAAACGGACGGCCCGCAAATCTTCCTGGTGTCTGCCCAGACTGCCCTTATAGGCGACGAGCCTGTCGCCTTCCCACACCGCGATCTGTTCCTGAGGGAATGAAGTCTGATACATGGTGTTGAGCACCTCACGCAATGACCGTTCACCGTCCTGCTTGCCGCCGTGCTCCTCGATCTCATGATTGACTGTCACAGCCAGCACGCCCAGCACCGTTTTCGATGTTTCGTCCAGGCGACCGTACGCGTCGCGCTCCAGGTACATATAGATACCCACGGCTATGGACAGGGACAGTAATCCGAACAGCAGACTGTAGCGGAAGGCGACAAGCGTTCGAAGAGAGTTAAACATGGTTTGGGTCCGCAGCAATGTAGTAACCTTCGCCACGTCTGGTTTGAATCAATGCGCGTTGGCCGGGACCGTCGATCTTTTTACGGAGACGCTGGATATACACTTCGATCAGATTGGAGAAGGCGTCATAGCCTTCGTCCCAGACTCGCTCGGAAATCTCTTCGCGGCCCATTACTTTTCCTGCATCGCGAGCGAGGCATTCGAGCATAGCGAACTCTTTTGCCGTTAAGTCGATCGGCCTGGTTCCCCGATGGACGCGACGAGTGCGGGTGTCAATGGTCAGATCAGCGATCTGGATGACCGGGTCGGCCAGCTTCGGACCGCGACGGAGCAGCGCACGGATCCGGGCCAGCAATTCATCGAAGTCGAACGGCTTGCCCAGGTAATCGTCTGCGCCCTCATCGAGTCCCTGGATTTTATCCGCCACTTGATCGAGAGCCGTTACCATCAGAATGGGCACAGTAAGGCGCTGGGCGCGCCAGCGACGACATAGCGCAAATCCATCGACCCCGGGCAACAGCACATCTAAAAGAATCAGATCGTAATGATTGACAGCGGCTTTCTCCAACGCCACCATGCCATCCTCCGCGACGTCAACGGCGTAGGTTTGTTCCCGGAGGCCGCGCGCCAGCATCTCAGCCGTCTGTCGTTCGTCTTCCACCAGTAGAAGTCGCATATCCAGATTTCCACCTTAGAATTTGCCGGATGAATAGAAGATTAATCAATTTCCAGTTTGGGTTTAGCTTGGGTTTATCCGGCGCAGGCTAGCTTAGGAGCAGATGAACGAGAGACGACCAGGGTGGCCGCAGAGATCGGCTGTCCGCATGCCGTTACTGATTTTGTGTTTTATCCTCTGTCGCCATATAGAAGGGCAGCAGGTTCAGCTGTCCCTGGAGAGTGCTCTTCAACAGGCGCTCTCAATCAATCCAGACCTTAGCATTACAAAGAGCCAAACAGATGTTGCTCGAGGCCAGCTGGTCCAGGCGGGGTTGAGGCCGAATCCCCGATTACTGGTTCAGACCGAAGATATACGACCCGGGACTACGCAGGCACCGTTTTCTTTTGCGAATTCGACAGAGGATTACCTGACAGTTGGACAGACCATCGAGGTGGCCGGAAAGCGGCGGGGACGGATACAAGTAGCCGGCGCTGGCGTAGGCATAGCCGAAAATCAGCAACAACTAACACGCGTCCAGATTGTAAGTCGAGTGACGGCGGCCTACTGGAACGCCGTGCTGGCGGATCGTACCCGAGACCTTGCCTCGCAAAGTTTGCAGACGTACGACGAAGATGTCCGCTACATCGGTAATCGTGTGAAGGAGGGCGTCGCTGCTGAAGGTGACCTGATTCGACTCACCATTGAGCGCGAACGCATCCGAACAACTCTCTTAGGGGCCAAGCGCGACAGTGAGCAGGCTTTGGTTTACTTGTTTCGCGCCATCGGAGCAAACCAGTTTCCGTCCGCGGTTCTAACCACAAGACTCGAAGACTCCAAAATTCAAGACATTCCCAATCTGGAAAGCGTTCTCGCAAAAAGGAAGGACGTGGCGGTCGCTCGGGCTTCACTGGAACAGGCAGAGAGCAACCTGAAGCTACAGCACGCTGCCGCCAGGCCGGACCCGGAGGTGCTTGTAGGTTACAAACGAAACTCGGGTTTCGATACAGCATACGCAGCTCTGCAAATCGATCTGCCCATCCATAACCGCAATCAAGGGAATATCAGCAGTGCCCAGGCCCAGGTGAGGGTTGCGCAATCTAATCTGCAGTTGATCCTCAATACTGTTCGCGCAGACTACGAATCGGCAGTTCGAGGCTATCGAGACCAGCAAAATCTGATTGCAACTTTACCGACTACCATCACTCAATCGCAGGATGCGGAACGCCGAGCCCGAGCAGCTTATCGCGAGGGTGGCATTCAACTTTTTGCGCTACTCGACGCCGAGCGCGTCCGCATCCAATCCGAACAGGACTACGCGCGCGCTTTGGCCGACTTGCAACAAGCCATTAACACGCTTCACCTGGCGACTGGAGCAGATATGTCAGGAGATTCAGGTAAATGAAACCGCTATTGCTCAGCTTAATATTGGCGCTGATCCTAACTGGTTGCGGCCAGGGCGATGCCGGCTCAAGCAAGGATGATAAAAAGCAGGACAAATCAGCCGAAAAGAAACCAGAGCTGCCTCCCGGCACTATTCGAATAGCCAACGACGTTCAGACTATGGCGGGCATACGCGTCGCTCAAGTAGAGGTGAGGTCGGTCTCAGAGACACTTGGTGTCGCTGGACAGATTGTAGCGAACGAACAGCGGACAGTGCACATCGGGACCTACACATCGGGCCGGTTCACCGAGATCAATGCCAACATCGGCGACGTCGTGAAGCGCGGTGCAGTTCTGGCGCGCATGCATAGCCACGAAGTTCACGAAACCCTAGCCGCGTACCAAACAGCCAAGCAGGACGTTGGACGTCAACGAAGCGCGCTTGAGTTTGGAGAGCGTGCGCGCGATCGAATGAGGCGACTTTATGAATTGAAGTCGGCTTCGCTGCAAGAAGTTGAACGATCGGAGACAGACGTCCGCAGTCTTCAAGTGAACCTGGCAAACGCCCGGATCGCGCTAGAGCGGGAAACTGCTCATTTTTCAGACATCCTGAACGTCAAACCTTCCGCGCTAGACCATGTGGATGAGACGACGGAGCAGGTTCCCGTTATTTCGCCCGCTTCCGGAATCGTTACCGCTCGGATGGTAACTGCAGGGGCTGTCGTTGAACCGGGACAGGAGGTTTACACAGTCACTGATCTCAGCACCGTCTGGATGATCGCCTCTGTAAATGAGTCTGACATCCGCAAAGTAAAGCTTGGCGACCGCGCCACGGTGACCGTTCAGGCTTTTCCCGATCAGAGATTCGCGGCGATCGTTACCAATGTCAATGCGGAATTAGACCCCAAAACCCGCACACTGCCCGTCCGTCTGGTTGTGCCGAATGCGGACCTCAAACTGCGGCTTGGTATGTATGCCAACGCTCAACTGACACAGGCAAAGGTCCGTTCGGCAATGTTTTTGCCTGAAGAAGCGATTCAGGACATGAACGGTGGTTCGGTGGTGTTTGTCCGGCAGTCCGGAAATGAGTTCTCCGCGAGACCTGTTCAAATTTCGCAACGCATGAATGGCCAAGCAGAGATCACCGGAGGCTTAAAGCCAGGGGAAGTGGTCATCGTAAAAGGTAGCTTTGTGGCCAAGTCAGAGATGTTGAAGAGTCAGATAGGGGAATAAGAAAGGGATGGTCGATTTTTTCCTTAAGACTCGCTGGCTAGTTCTGGTCGCGCTGGGCGGATTGATTGTATTAGGCGTTTATACGATGTTTCACCTGAACATCGAAGCATATCCGGACCTGACGAATATACAGGTGCTGGTTACTACGGAGGCGCCCGGCATGTCACCAGTGGAGGTAGAACAACTGGTTACGTTCCCTATCGAATCCACTCTGATTGGAATGCCGAAGACACAAACAGTGCGTTCTGTTTCCAAACTGGGGCTTTCCATGATCACCGTAGTCTTTGATGATTCCATGGACATTTACCTGGCACGGCAGGTAGTTAGTGAACGGCCTGGGACAGGTCCGATCTCGAATTCCGTCTGGCTTGGAACCACAACTGGGTCCGCTTGCGACGGCTTTCGGCGAGGTGTATCAGTTTACTTTGAGTGGCGGGCCGAACGTCAGCCTGATGGATCGAAAAACATTGCTCGATTGGGATGTGAGGTATGCGCTTCGGACCATTCCGGGCATCAGCGAGATCAATACCTGGGGCGGGGATACCAAACAGTACACGGTGGAAGTCGAGCCGTTCACTCTGCGCCGATACGAATTTGACGGTTCACGATGTCGTGCAGCAAGTGGCGGAGAACAACGCCAACTTCGGCGGCGGTTTTATCGAACACAACGAAGAACAGTACACAATTCGGGGTTTGGGCCGGGCCGGGAGGTTGCCGATCTGGGCAGCATTCCGTTCGCTGCCGCAAAACGGCGTGGCGGTGCTGTTGAGAGACGTGGCGCAGATCCGCGAGCTGCCCTACCCGCGGCAAGGTGCGGTTATGCACGACGGCTTGGGCGAGACGGTTTCCGGCATGGTGATCATCACTAAGGGCACCAACAGCCGGAAGCTGATTCGACAGGTCAAAGCTCAAAGTGGCGTCGATGAAACTGCCTCCTCGGCATCAAGATCGCGCCATTCTACGACCAGAGCGAAGTGATTGATGCGGACCATCGGCACGGTGAAGCACAACTCTGTTAGAAGGCAGCGTTCTGGTCCTCGTTGTTTGTTTTTTCCTCGGCAACTGGCGCGCCGCCCTGATTGTTGCGGCGTGATTCCTTTTTCGCTGCTGTTCGGTTTCATGGGCATGGCGGCGTTCGGAATCATCGGCCAATCTGATGAGCCTTGGGGCAGTCGACTTCGGGATGATCGTTGACGGGTCCGTGGTGATGGTTGAGAATTCGGTGCGCCGCTGGAAGAGGAAGGAGATGAGAAAGACCGGCGTGAAGTTATTCGGCACGCCGGCCAAGCGAAGTCGCTCGCCCCATCATATTTGGCGTGGCCATCATCATTGCGGTGTATCTGCCGATCTTTACTTTGCAAGGTCTGGAAGGGCGCATGTTTCACCCGATGGCGATTACCGTCTGCTCGGCGCTGGCAGGTTCTCTGTTGCTTGCCTTGTTTGCGGTACCAACCATTTCAAGTTTCGTCTTGAAGCGACCGAAGCCAAACACAGCTAAGACAAAATTCGACTGGTTCGGCTGGCTGCAGCGGCGGTACACATCCTCGCTCGACTGGGCACTTCAACATCGATGGCCAATCATCGTCGGGGCCAGCGTCCTGGTCGTAGCTTCGGGCTTTTCTCTGCGCTTTATCGGCACTGAGTTTATGCCAAAACTGGATGAGGGTTCCATCGTCGTGACTTCTCGCAAGCTGCCTGGAGTCTCCATCAATGAATCAATCTTCTTAGGCAACCAAATTGAGAAAACGATCCGTTCCTTTCCCGAGGTGACGCAAGTAGTGAGTAAGCTAGGGCGTCCAGACAGCGCTACGGAGGCCATGGGCACAGAAGAATCAGACTCCTACCTGACCCTTGCTCCGAAAGATGCCTGGCGCTGCTGCAAGACCAAAGAAGAGCTGATCGACAAAATGTCGCAGAAGCTTTCCAGAATTCCAGGCGCCGCTTTCGTGTTCACACAGCCCATGGAAATGCGCATGGATGAGGTGGTCACGGGTATTCGGGGCGACCTGGCGCTCAAGATCTACGGAGAAGATCTAGACACCTTGGATCGTTTGGCAACGCAAGCGATCGGAGTGATTTCAAAGGTCAGAGGTGCAGCGGAAGTACAGAAGGACAGTTCCATGGGTGTGGCCGAGTTTCGAGTACAGATCAATCGGCCGGAAATGGACCGCTACGGCTTAAATGTTGCAGACGTGCGAGAGCTGATCGAGACGATGTTGGGAGGTAAACAGGTTTCGGAGATGGTGGAGGGCGATCGACGGTTTGCGATCGCGGTAAAACTGCCCGACACGTACCGCAACAATATCGATGCTCTGGGCGATCTGTACATGATTGCTCCTAACGGCGAAAGAGTGCAGTTGCGACAAGTATCCAGCTTGAACGTCGTGCGAGGCCCGGAGATGGTGAACCGAGAAGACGCCCGGCGCCGGGTGGCCGTTCAGGCGAGCGTGAACGGTCGAGACTTGGGCGGGTTCGTGAAGGAAGCTCAGAGTCAGGTCGCCGCAAAGATGCAAATCCCCTCGGGCTACACGCTCGAGTGGGGCGGCCAGTTCGAAAATCAACAGCGAGCTAATCGGAGGTTAGCTTTTGTATTGCCCGTCTCCATCGTGATCATCTTCTCCTTGCTGTATGCGACTTTTCAAAATACCCGGCATGCGTTGATGATCCTGACAATCGTGCCTTTTGCGTTGGTGGGAGGTGTTGCCGCACTTTGGATCCGAGGCCTGAATCTGAGCCTATCGGCTTCGATTGGCTTCATCGCTCTGTTCGGGGTCGCCGTTTTGAATGGTGTGGTGATGGTCAGTCATATCGATTCGCTTCGCGCGGCGGGCAAGTCAATGATGGATGCGGTCAGGGAAGGTGCACGAGACAGACTGCGGCCTGTACTGATGACGGCTTGTGTCGCTAGCCTGGGATTTATTCCGATGGCAGTCTCCACGTCGCGCGGATCAGAAGTACAACGCCCGCTCGCCACGGTTGTGATTGGCGGCCTGGTGACGGCAACGCTCCTGACGCTATACATCTTGCCCATGCTGTACCAATTGTTCACTAAGGCCGAAGAAGGCGGAGACAAGCCGGCTGGGTAGCTGACAACGGGCTGCAGCGGCTCTCAGTGTTTGCGAGCAATCATCGAACTCCGCTTCGGAGATCCTCCGGATTCGAAGAATTTGTCCCTATCCGAAAAAAGATGATCCGATTTTGGTTTTCAATCCGCGTATCCAGTTGAAGCCTGCTGCGGAACACACGAACGGAAACACGCAGGCCATACAACTTGAAAGGATCAGCCAATGTTTCCCATCGTAAGTTTCGGAATCCGAGTAGGTACCGTAGTAATCGCATCCATGGTTGTCGCAGGGCCGGCTTTCTCACAGAAGGCGCCAACTTTGACAGGGAAGCCGGGCTTCGCGCGGATACCCGTGTGACCTCAGAAGTGAAGCAGCAGCTTGAAGGCGAGCAGAATCGTCATGCATTCTCGTGGCCCCGAACTACGCAGGTTCGAAGCTAACCTGCTCCGATTCACGGTCGCCGATACACTCGAACTCAACGAAGAACTGGAATGCCAGGGACATGTTACCCGGCTGATCTCACCGGCTGGAGCGGATCAATTGACGTTGATCGCCTTCGCTGAACGTCCTGCAGATTGGGAGACATGGGCCTGCAACTCTCGCGGTTGCCCTAGGTTTGATGCCGATGACGGTCGCCTGACAAGGCTGCTCGCCATGCTGAAGGATACATCTAAGATCGCACAAGCCAGCTTGCTTGTGATCTCGCAGGAGTAATGTGCGGCTCGAGAACTGAGAAGGCTGCCATAGAGAGTCTAGTAACGTCCGGATCAAAGCGCCGACCAGACGCTGTTATGCGCGCACCAGCGTAATCACTGTCTTGCTCGTAGGACGATCAGAATTAATCCCTTTGAAGCTAAGGGGACCTGCGGAGTAAGTGAGTTGACCGCTGCTATGTGGTGCCCGGGGCGGGACTTGAACCCGCACTCCGCTTGCGCGAAAAAGGATTTTAAGTCCTTTGCGTCTGCCGATTTCGCCACCCGGGCTTTCGAAAAGGTGCAGCTTATTGCAGACTACCAGACCAGCCCCGTAAGGAACCGCCAAACCTCACCCAGCCTCCATTGCCGTCGACCTCTCCCAAACCCTTTAAACTGAGTTCGTGCGTCCAGCCCTTGTCTTATGGATTGTCGCGGTCGTTGTTCTTTCCCTTATGCCGTTGAAGTTTAAACTGCTACTGGGAACAACAGGGCCTTGGCATAGTTGGGGACACTACTTTGCGTTCCTCATCACCATTCTCATAGCAGCTTCACACATAAGGCAACGAACGCGGCAGCTCTGGATCGGAGCTCTCACCTTTCTCTTCGCATCGGTCATGGAAGGCAGCGAGGTGATTGTTTACCACAACGCTTTTGAATGGCACGACGTCCTGATTGATGGGCTAGGTATTTTGACCGGGCTTGTTTTACTCCGCCTATCAGTCGTTCGCCCGGTAGTACGTTAACCACGCTAGACGCAAGAGCCCCGAACCCGCTTAGAATCGATGTTTTGTGATGAGAATTAACGCCGAATAGGCAAATCCATTAGGTTCTAAGCCAGAACAGCTCAAAAACGTGGGGAAAACCCAATAATTCTGCCCTTTTTGCCTTTACATCTGTTTGTTACTTCCGTATCATCGAGTTGACCGAGAGGAGCTCGGAACATTTTTGGCGCTTTATGTTTTGGGGCTAAAATGAACCACGGAGGAGTTCTTATCACCTTGATCAAGACAGGAGTTTTTGAATGGCAGAAGTAAAACGAATGACACAAACCGCGATCGTTAAGGAACTTGCGGAAACCACGGGCATTAACAACAGAGTGGCTAAGCAGTTCATGGAATCGCTTGCGGAACTCGCGGTTCGCGAGACAAAGAAGAATGGAGTTTTTGTTCTTCCGGGGATCGGCAGATTAGTTCGCGCAGACCGCAAGGCCCGCACGGGCCGCAATCCTGCGACGGGAGAAGCGATCAAGATTCCGGCGAAGAAGGTGGTTAAATTCCGCGTCGCCAAGTCTGTAAAAGACGCGATTGTGCCACCGAAGAAGGTTGCAAGCAAGTAAGCGCCTTAAGGTTGAGGAGGGGACGTCGGTCAGCAAATCACGACGTCTCTCTTTGGATCTTGTATCCACAAGATGCTGTCGACCCGACCGTCAATAGCTCGCCAGGTAGTGCCGACCCAGGCAGATACCTAGACTTCCTTCTTTTCTTTAGCCGCAGCCTCTTCTTCTTCGTTTTTGACGGCGCCTTTGAAGTTGCGAATCCCTTCTCCCAAGCCTTTGGCCAGCTCTGGTATCTTCTTGCCGCCAAACAACAGTACAACTACAACGATAATGATCAGTAGTTCGGTGGGGCCAATGGATCTCAACATGCGAGTCTTCTTCTCCTAGGGACGACTCTATTGTAGAGCTTTCCTTTGCATGAAGTTAGGTCCTGGCGAAAGCAGTTCCGGTCAGACGGAAGATCAGGCTGATCAGAACGATGGGTGACACCACGAGGAGAGCCTTTCCTTTCGAAATTCGGAAAGCGGAACTGAGCACCAGAATCATCATTACCAACCACCAGATTTCAAACACTGAGAAGTAGCCCAGGAAGGCTACAAGGAACTTGTTCGTGCCTTCGGGCATGAAAATATCCAGCCCGAGGGCCGGCCTTAGTTCCGCCATGGTTGAAATGTCCGTCTTCATCCGGATGATCACCACCGCGGCCATCGCAGCAAGCACCTGGATGATAGAGCATCCTGCGACCAGATTAAGCATGTTGACGAACGTCGCCCGGATCGAGAGGACGGCGGTCATACCGTATAAGATGGCCGCCTGGATGCAGAAGAGAAGCAGTGTAGTAACCGGTGCAGCGTACATGGCGATGTGGCCGATTTTCATACCCATCTCGGCACCCTTTTGGGCAGCTGCCGGGTCGGTGCCGGGAGGTACTGGAGCGATATCCAGAACGTGTTGAACCACCGGGAGCGTAAAGTAGCTGCTGGCAAAAGCCACGATGGTCATCAGGATCCAGGGTGCAATCCAGAAGCGCTGATGGAAGATGCGCCTTGCTGCACTACCGGGATCGATCAGAAAGGCCATAATGCCAGTCAGATTGTCCGCTAAGCTGTCGTGGTCTGATGGATTTCCTGCGATCGCTGTCCCGCTCATACCGATTCCTCCTAACAAGTGGGTTGCTAGGCATTGTATACGCAAATCCCTAGCGGACGTTTGTCAAAGCGGTTACCTTGAAATGGAATGATGTGGAAAACCAAGAGCATGCTTCCAATTGCTGTGCGCAAAGTAGCCTCAGTCTCTTTCGTGACATCGCTGCTGTTTGTGGCGATGTTGTTTGCGACTGGTTGCGCCGAAAAGAAGGCACAGAAAGGGTCAGCCAAACACTACCAACTTACAGGGAAAGTCCTATCGCTCAACAGTAAGGACCAGACTGCGTCGATTGACGCTGCCGCAATCCCGGATTACATGAATGCGATGACCATGAGCTATCCCATCGCCGAGAAGTCCGAATTTGAATCTTTGCACCCGGGCGATCAGATCCGGGCGACTGTGAATGTGTATGACTCCGGCGATTACGATCTCTCTGCCATTCAGAAAGCCGGCAAGTAACCGCGACACTCTAATAAATCATGGCCGACGACTTGCCTCCTGAGGCAGTACCGCCCTTGGAGGAGCGTTCAGGAACGACGGCGATCACGGAACGAGCTGTTTTTGCGACGTCGCCGTACGTCCAGGTGCAATCCTGGCACACGTTGCGGACCACAATCTGGCCCTCCATCCGCTTCCTTCTTCAAACGGAGGTACATGTCTTTTCGTTCGCGGTTGCGGCAAACATTCTGATGTCGTTCTTCCCATTCTTGGCAGCGATGATCAGCCTCTGTCATTCGGTCTTGCACTGGAAGGCAGCAGTCGACATCCTGCTGCAAACCCTGAAGGATTACTTCCCGGAAGACTTCGGCGTGAACTTCCGGGCTTACCTGCTAAGCAGCATGTTCCACAAGTTCAGCTGGGTCTCCATGTTTCTGCTGCTCTTTACCGCGAACGGTATCTTCGTACCTTTGGAGGTCGCGTTCAACCGGATCTGGAAAGTGACCCAGAACCGCTCTTTTCTCCAGAATCAGATAGTCAGTCTCGCGCTGATTTTCGGCTGCGGAATGTTGGTGCTCGCAAACATCTGCTTTACAACAATCAACGCTCAATTCCTGAGGACCCGATTCGGCTCCACTTATTGGAACTCGCAACTCCAATCATTCATCCTCCGAGTGATTGCGCTGCCCCTGACTGGCTTGATGATCTTCCTCGTCTATTGGCTTCTGCCCAATACAAAGATCCCGGTCCGCAGGGTGCTGCCGGCGTCGTTGGCCGTGGCGGTACTTCTGGAAGGTGCAAAGTATCTGAATGTGCTTACGTGGCCGTGGCTGCGATCAAAGCTAATAGTGGAGACCCCACCCTTTGTGCAATCGATAAGCATTCTGCTCTGGTCATTTCTTGCGACACTGATCATTCTGGCTGGAGCCGAATGGTCATCTCGCGTGAAGGTTGAGAAGCTCGAGGATTAAAGCCGACTACTGTCGGACGCCTGCTTCCTCCTTGACTTCCGCTTCCTCCGGCACCTTCGTGAGGGCCTGCGCCCAGCCTTCGCACTCTAATCGGAACTCGGTCGAGTTCTTGCAATAGAACTCACCTGAGTCTTTGCGCCAGGTAAAGCGATCGACGACAACTGCCTTCCCGCCTTCCTGACCGGTCGATATACGGAGTGAGTTGAAAGAGTTTGTTTCACCCTTATCGCGGTTTGACACGGCTGTGCCGGCTTGAACAAACGTCATGGCATGCCCGGCAGTTTTGTAGTGAGTGGCCGTGCTGCCAGTAGAACTCAGATGGATATGGCCGGCCAAAAGTATATCGACCAAAGGTGCCAGACGTTTGATGGAACGACGGGCATGGCCCACGATAAGGTGACGACCCTGCTCTTCCGGCAGATCGAACGGATGGTGAGTTACTAATAAACGCACGTGTTCGGGCGACACACCGGCGAACTCATTCGCCAGGCGCTCGAGTTGAAGGGAACTTAAGCTGCCCCCGCGAATAGGCCAGAAGCGGGATGTGTTCGCACCGAAAACGGCGATTTCATTATCCAGAAACTTCGGCCAAAATCGCGGGCAATCAGGTCCCGGTAATGAGAAAGGCCAATCGAGGCTCTAGCCGCCAGGTTGTAAAACGGGAGATCATGGTTACCCGGAACAACCATCTGGGGCTGGGGTAAAGTCTGGAGAAAGTCTCGTGCTGCTAGGAACTCTTCCCGACTGGCGTGCTCAACCAGGTCACCGGAGACGATCAAGAGATCCGGGGCAATCGCTCGATCGCCCGGCGTAAGAGGCTGCAGCAGCATAGGATCGTTATTTCCGAAGTGCAAATCGGAAATCTGGACCACGCGTCGCATTAACTTCCTGTTCGGTTCCTGGTCAATCCTCAGCTGCACTTCCGGAGAGTAAGTTTCGGCTGCAATGACGGCAAGGCTTTGGGACGGGAACAATATTCGAGCGGCGTCCGCATACGAATCACCTCGCCGTCTACGCCCACGCGAATCTTCTGGCGCTTGCTCTCAATGCGGAGTTCCTTTACCTTGAATACCTCAAAGGCATCGTGCTGCGAAAATCGCTTCATCAGAAATTTGGCGAAGTACCGGAGCATCCGACCAACGGCTGCACTTACGCATGACGTACACCCAGAGGTGCCCCTTGTCCATAGCAGTCCGATGCCCGATCCGCCAGTTCTTCCAACTCATGCTCATTGTTGGCAACCAGTACGAAGGCGGTTTTCAGCGTCTTTGCGGTGTTGTCGTCCGAGACTAAGCGAAGCGTAGATATGGGGCAGCCTCCAGAAGACCTGGAGGATTCCGCCCGACCACCGCGAGAAATCGCCCTAGCCCGCGTACTCCGAAGCCCGTGCGACTCAATTCCTTTGCGGGCTGTCCGATAAACCGGGTAAAGGCCAAGAACAGAATTGTTTATGAAGATGCGGCCGTTTACAGAGCCGACATCCACCTGGATCTGGTGACCGTCCCTGAACTGTTCGGCGGCGACTTTCGGCTCGAGAGAGATCTCCAGATCCCGGGCAAAGTGGTTCAGCGTTCCAGCGGGAATTACGCCGAGAGTCTTTCCGCTATCCACCGCAGCGGAGGCCACCGCGTTGATGGTGCCATCGCCTCCTGCGGCCATAAGAATCTCGGTGCCGTTATCCAAGGCCTCGCGGCATTTCTCGCGAAAATTGTCACCCTTCTTAACTAATTCGAAACGAACGTCAGGGTCGACTTCCTTTAAGACATCTCGGACCAGTTCCGCTTCCTTTTCCCCTTCGTCCCACCCCGCGCCCGTGTTCCAGAAGACCGTTATGGGACCGCTGTGGTTCGTCATGTCCTATAGAGGCACGTCGGGTGTCGAAGTTTTCGGGAGAAATGCAGGTTTCTTATAGAGGCGCGCCGGCGGGCTGCGGAAGTGCTGCACTTTTCGGTGCGTTAGCTGCCGGATTGAGCAGATAGCGCGTGAGATCCCGCTCGGATTGGCGCAAGGTGGCTTCCGTAACCGGATCCGAGTCTTTCATCCCCGCTATCTCTCCCTTGAGGTCGACCAATTGCTGGATCACGACGGCGCGGGTTTCGGGGCTTGCCTTTGGGCTTGCGCCGAGGATCATCAACTCGTCGAGGACGACCTGACGCGTGACGCGGCGCAGGGATTTCGCCATCGTTGTCGATTCTTGCGGGGCATGCCAGGTCGCCTGCAGAAGATCTCTCAGCAATTCCGGCAGAGTAAGTGCATTCTGCTGCCGGTCGGCGAAGGAGATGAGCCGGTTCGCGGTCTCAGGCTGCAATAGCTGTCCAACGACCATGTCGGAGAGAGTTCGAGCGGCCGAGAGATGGTCAAAAGCGTATCCTGTGTCCACGTTAAATTCTTCCGCACTCGTAGTCGAATGAAAGCCCGAGAACTCACCGCCACCGCTGGACGGATCGGTCGTCAGCTCCGATAAGAGGCTTTCGGGCATCTCCAACTCGGACGGTTGTAAGGCGCCCGTAAGTAAGGAGAGAATCTCCCTTTGGAAGGCGGCTGGAACGATCTCTGTCGCGGGAAGAGCGTCGCCTTTTAACACGTAATTGTGATACATGCCACCGATGTAACGGACGCCTGAATCGATGGCCCATCGATGATGTAGATAGGTCATCCAAAGGCCCTCGCCTCGCAGGTCACTGAGCTCCTCACCGGTTGCAAGCGATTTCAGACCGTAATTCGCGAGCAATATCTTACGCTGCTTCATCACTTCGCGCAGGTAAGTAGCGGCGTCAGCCAGGTCATCATACCGGGCCCACCGTGGATCAGTAGCGGGCGTGAAAATCAAATGCTGGCCGCGCATCTCCTCCACTATGGAGTTCAACCTGTCTTTCTCCTGACTCGGAGGAACTTCAGTGTAGGAATAGCGCACCATGAACTTGTCCAGTTCGCCGATTTGCTTCTGGAAGGCATCGCTGAGATCAATCTTGTTGTCAGCAGTGAGCTTCAGACGCGGGCTGGGGTACTCCATCACAGATGCACGGTTGTTCATGCTTGAGTTCCAGGTGTGAGGAAAACCGAGCGTATGGCCGACTTCATGGGCTGTTACCAGAGCCTGACGAAGAAGCACAAACTGATCTTCAGTCATGCCCTTAGCAATCCCGGCGGACATGTAGCTCTTCCAATAATTGCTGATGGTGCGAACACGGGCTGAATCCATGCGGGCGCGTGCGGCAAGAATTTCTCCCGTGCGTGGGTCAGAAAAGCTTCCGCCCACAGAGAAGCCCCGTTCATCCCGATTTACCCAGAAAACGAAGTTGTAACGAATGTCCATCGGATCCATGTCAGGTGTCGGATCCTTAACCACGATCGCGTTCTTATAGCCCGCCGCTTCGAAGGCTGCGTTCCACCAGAGAATGCCGTCGCGCATTGCACTCCTCGTGGGCTCGGGAATGCCAGCGTCCAGGTAGTAGACCAGAGGTTCTTTGGGCTCGCTGAGCTTTGCCTCAGGGTTCTTCTTCTCTAACCGGAAACGCTCTACCCAATGGGTGTCGGTTTCTGTCGTGTAAGGGGCAGAATAGTCCTTAAAAGTAACGTCCAGCGAACCAATCCGCGGATCTGCTGTGCGAGGATGGAAACCGTCCGGTGGAGGCTTTACGAAGGAGTGGTGCAGGCGCAGGGTCACGGCACAACCATCCGGCGCCACCGAGTTGAGCAGCCTTCCTGGGGTATCGGACGTATAGGTCAGAGTTACTTCCACTTCGGTATTGCGGGGAAATCCCTTACTGTTGGGAAGGTAAACGGAACTACGCTGAAGATCCAGCTTGTAATTACCTTGATTCTGACGGCGCAGCAAGGCTTCGATGTTCGGTGCATCGCGTAGAAGGAAAGGTGTGCCATCCACTACTAACTTGCCGCCCTCCTCCGACTCAATAGGAAGAGAAGCAAGAACGCTGCTCGCGAAGGAGTCCTCCAGCCCCCGTTTCAGTGCGGCATTACCCTGCAGCGCACGAAACTTGAGATTGCGCTGAACGATCTGAACGCGAGGACCCGCTCGTTCGAAATAAATGACAGTGGAAGCGTAGCTTGCGCCCCGATCGACACCCAATGTGACCGAACCGATTCCCTTCGCGATACCCGCGAAGTACAAGAGGTCATCGTTCAGCTTAGGGATTTCAAGGAGCATTCGCCCGCGAGCAGCATCCCAGTACATCGGGACATAGCCATCGATGCGCTGAAGGTTCTGGATCTTTGAGGGACTGTCCCCCGGGCTTCCGGGACTGTCCCTCCGTTGAGCGAACAGGTCGCCTTGAGTTAAAAATGAGCTCGCGACAAGCGTGAGCAGAGTAATTACGAACTTATGACGTTTGATCAAAGAGATTTCCCTTGGAAAGATCGGAAACGACCTCGGCATGGAGGGATTCGTTGATTCTAAACTACCGTTGCCCGTTTTTGCGCAAACGTTTCTGCTCCTGGCGTTCAAAGAGCGGCATAAGCTGCTGCTCGATCCAGGAAAAAGCCAACTGCAGTCCTTGCTCAGCGTAGACTTTGCCGATGGCCGCCTCCACTTTCGTTGGCTCGCCAAAACAACCCAGGAACTGATTCGATGTAAGTCGTGCGAAGAGTGCGCCGTCGACCCGACCGGTTTCGCTGAGGACCCTGGTACGCGCATACAAGCTCAGCACTGCGTCGCCGATCCAAGCTTCGTTGACTACCTGTTCGGTGATGGGCTTTGTATCCGACATTCTGTGCGCCTTAACGCCCTTCGGAGATTTTTGCACTGAAGTGATCGAAGCCTTCGGGACTAATGTTCTGACCTCCCAGCTTCAGATTGCCTGGGTTCCCTTTCGTTATCACGCCTATCTTCGTCACCGGAACTCCCTCGATCATCGTAGGAATACTGATTTTTTTCGGAGCGCTGAACAAGAGCTCATAGTCTTCCCCGCCGATCAGAACATCTTCCTGTGTTGCTCCTCGTACCGTAGGTAGACGCCCGTCCACGACAGCGCTGACCCCGGATTCCTTGCAAAGCCGGTGAAGGTCCAGAGCCAGCCCATCACTGATATCCATACAGCACGTCACTCCGAAACCACTTAGCGTTCGGCCGAGATTCACCCGGGGATCAGGTCGCAGGTGCCGTTGGAAATTACGGCCTTTGCCGGTTCGAAAGCCGTGAGCAGAACCGCCCAATTGACCACTGACGAAAAGCGCGTCGCCCGGCCGAGCATTACTCCGCAAAAGAGCCTTACCTTTTGCAACCTCCCCGCAACAAAGTACGTCCGCAATTACCCGGTCGAAGCTGGCTAGATCTCCGCCGGCCAGGGCGATCCCATGCTGCGCAGCCAATCGCAAGAGTCCCTTGTAAAAGCCGTCGACAAAGGCCTTGCCCAATCCCGGGGGAATGGCCAGAGAAACAAGACAGAACAGAGGCCTGCTTCCCATCGCTGCCAAATCTGACAAGCTTCGGGCCAGTGCTTTGTGACCGATATCGGCAGCCTTGTGAGTGTCGAGCGTGAAATGGCGTCCTTCCAGCACGAAGTCCGTCGTAAAGACCAGGTCGTGGCGAGGACGCGGTCGGACAATCGCGCAGTCGTCCCCAATCCCTTTGATCAGTCCCGGCTGCTTCTTTTGGGAAGCCGCCAATCGCTTAATGTGAGAGACAAGACCAGCCTCGCTAAGCATTCGTTTGGCTCAGGGCGAGCCCCGCCGGAAGCTCTTCTCCGAAGACACGGCTTGAGAAGGAAGGATCGGACTCTCCATTCAGTTGACGAAGGAGGATGGCGGCGCTCTCAGACTGCGCGCAGGCTCGGCGGACCAACTCGAGAGTAGTGGGTGAAAGGTCGCGAGCCGTGTCGCCGGTGATCTGGGCCATAACGACCAATGCTTCCAACAGGGACGGAGTAAGAGGCAGACGCAAGAGAGCCTCAATCCATCTGCTCACAACAGAGGGTGCAACAACCAGGTTGATCGGGCCATTGAACAGACGTCGCGCGCCCAGCCGCGAAAAGCACCAGACGGCGGCATCCACCATTTCCCCGGCTTTGATATTTGTGCAGCAGAGCATCGCCAAGCTGCACTTTCGTCTGCTGCGGCAGCAACTCCAGGCTGGCAGCAGTTCGCCACATCTCACGATACAAGCTCTGCTTCATTCGCAGCTTTCGCTTCTGCTTCGGCAGCAGAATGGGGGACAAGCGCTGGAAGATGTCGGCCTGCTGATTGCGATTGAGCCCTGCCCGCGATCCGCCCGCAAAATATCCACCAGTCCATCTCGTACTGCACCTGATTGCCGAACGTCAACCCGGCCGCATACATCACGGCGCGCCTGTTCGATGCGGAAATCATCGCCGGGATACCCGAAGCCGGGGCGCAGGCAAAAGCCTGTCAGGTTCAGCCAGCGCGCCTCGTGTGGACGCATTCTTTCTCCGTCCGTCGGCGTGCTGCAGCAGCTTGTCGGCGAGCGCGCGTATGGTGGGCAGCGGCCACGACGACGGCCTAAACCTAAAACCTGTTCGAGGCGGCACGGAAGTTGCTCGGGCGGTAGCACGGAACCCGACTTTGTGAACACCTCGCTACCAATTCTTCGGCCCGTGCCTGCGCCTCGGGCGAAACCACCGCGGCAGATCGGATGCCGGCTGCATTTACGCGCTTGGCGCTTCGTCAGCCGTCCGTCTTGCGCAATTGAAACTGCAGTCGCCAGCGGTGCTCGCTTACTTTCGATTCGGCCCACGCCTCCAGCGTGCCCACCTCATTCAAACGCGCGCCGAGAGTAACGGGCATCCGGCGCTCGCCGCCTTTTCCAAATCGAATCACCGCGCGGAAGGGCGCATGCAGGCGCGGGTCGCTGGCGGGGTCCAGCATGTCGCCTTTGGCTCAAACGTGACAATTTCGCCCGGCCGCATCCTCGGTCCGGCTCAAGCGAGCTATATAGCCGAAAAGCAACCGGCGTATTCGCGAGCAACTGCAACTCAGGCTGCTCCAGCTTGATCTCCTGCCCCTCTTCCGTGCCGCGCGGCATCAGGCAAACAGCGGATATCGCCGAAGTCCGGCGTCCTGCAAACCGAGAAAGTAGGAGCGCGGCAAACCGCCGCGCACCAGCACGCCTGAGCCCTGAGCGCGTAGTAGGAGTAGTAGGCGGCGCCCGACCGCGACCGCCAGATCGAGATCCTGATTTTCAAACAGCAGTCGGCCGGCGGCCGAACCAGTGCTCCAGCACATCCAGCACCCGTTCGCGAAAAACCGCCGGAATGAAGAAGCCGCCGTTGAACAGGACGGCGTCGATTGCCCGCTCGCGCGCTGGCGACGTTCGCAAAAACTCCGCCAAGTGGCGGGTAATGGCGGGATCGGACACATAGGGCAGGCCGAGTTCGCGAAACACGCTCTGCTTGTCCTGCTTCGGCTCATCCGTCAATCGCAGGGCGGAAGGAAGCCGCCGAGCGCCAGCTCCAGCATTTCGTCGCGGGTGATGGCGGTCCTCAGTGTGCCGCCGACCAGCGATGTTCCCGCGCCCGCCACAGTGACCTCCACCGAAGCCGGGCCATCCGGCGCGAGCAGCGCCTCTTTCGCGGAAGAGCATTGCCGGCGCAGCGCGCTTCTTTGCCGGAGCGAAAGTGTCTTGCCCAATTTCGATTCGGCCAGCCAGGAAATTGTGAGATCGAGGTTGTCGCCGCCCAGAAGGAGATGCCTGCCTACGTTTGTTCGAGTGAACTGGACGCGATCACCTTCGCGATCCACGCGCACGAACGTGAAATCGCTGGTGCCGCCACCCACGTCGCACACCAGCACTTGTTGCCCGTCGAACAATTCCTTGTTCGAGCGGAGCCAGATGGCCCGCAATCCAGGCATAAAAGGCAGCCGCGGGTTCTTCCAGCAGCGTCAATTTGGCCAGGCCTGCGTCCTGGGCGGCTGCACGGTCAGTTCCCGCGCTTCATCATCAAAACTGGCCGGCACTGTGAGCACGATGTCTGGTCAGCGAGCTTGGTCCCTTTCTCCGCGTCGCCCAGCTTCGCGCCATTTAGCCAGGTATGCGCTAGACGCTTCCACTGGCGAAAGCACGCGGCCTTCTTCGTGCGAGTCCCAAGGCAACATCTTGGCTGTCCGGTCGGCTTCCGAATTGGAGAGCCATGATTTTGCGGAATGAACTGTCTTGGTCGGCAGCAGCGCGCCTTGGTCCCGCGCGTAAGCGCCCACGGCCGGAGTTCGCTCAGATAAAGAAACGAAGGGAGGGTCCGGAGCGACGCCACCCGATTCGCATCCACCTGTTGCTGAATCGGGAGAACATGAATCGGGAGGATAATCGGCATCCCCTGCTTCTGCGGTCAATGTAAGCCAGAGCTGAGTTGGTCGTACCTAGATCTATTCCGACGTTCATAAAAATGTTTAGAGTCCCTCGGGAGCTGGATTCGACTTGTTCACGGACGCGAGGAACGCCCAGTTAGATCGGCTGGGAACTGCGCTCGCGAACATTGAACTCCAGTTTCCAGCGACGGCCGTCGGCCGCAACGCACCATAGCTCCAACGGCCGGTCTCAGTCACGTTGCTTTCAAGTGTGACGGGCACAGTCCTTCCGCCGCCGTCTCTGTCTGGGCGGCCAGAGAGACCTGGACCGGAGCGAGTTCCTCCATGTCCGTTCCACTCTCGTCCAGCAGTGTTCCTGGCGCATCATCCTTTCGAGTCACTGACGAAAAGAAACGAAATTCGGCAGGCTCTCCGACCACCAGCGCAAAGCGCGCTGTGGCAGTTCCACCTTCGAGCCCTCCTCCAGCCCGAAAGGCACCACTGTCAATGCTTTCATAGGGAGCAGGTAAACCCGGAACCGCGGGAAGGGAACTCTCGATTCCCACGTAGTAGGACCGTGGAACACCGCCACGAATGCGCACACCTTTACCCCTTCTGGCCAACCCATAATAGGCGGCGCCGCGCGCGACAGCGTGCATCAGGTCGAGCTGCTTGGTGCCGGACTGCAGTTCCTGAATCGGCGACCCTAACCAGTTTTCGAGGACCTCTCTCAACCGGTGCTCAATGGCACGCCGCCTGCAAAACACCTCCGTTCAATAGCAGGTGAGTGGGGCGGGCAAACTCACCCGAAGACCGGCGCAGGAATTGCGCCAGGTGCTTGGTCACTGCGGGATCTGAGGCATACATTCAAGCCCACTTCGATCAACGCCGTACGACGGTGACGCTCCGGCAGATCGCAGATGCCTCGACAATTGGGAAGAAGCCCTCCAGCAGGAGTGTCCGCACCTCGTTCCCCGTGATCTTACCGCGCAACGTTCCGCCGATCAGGCCAGTGCCACGCCCGAGAATGGTGAGCGTGTAGCTCGTCCGGTTAGCCGCTCTCTCGCAGACAAGAGAGTTCTCTTTGGCGGCCCGGCATTGCTGCCACAACGCACTGAAACTGAACGCGTCCAGTTTCGTACCCTTGGACGAAAATTGCGTCTCCGCTAAGCGAGCCACGGCCAGATCCATGTTGTCGCCGCCGAGGAGCAAATGGTCGCCTACGGCTATACGCTCCAATTGCAATTCGCCGGCCGCTTCGGTCACGGCGATCAGGTGAAGTCAGTCGTGCCGCCGCCGATGTCCACGACCAGCATCAGGTCGCCCGGGACGAACCTGTTCGCGCCAGTTCGGGATTGCGTTCCAATCCATGCATAGAAAGCCGATTGCGGCTCCTCCAGAAGGTCACTTCGCTGTACCCAGCCAGTTGGGCTGCCGCTCAAGGTCAGTTCTCGAGCAGCAGGATCAAACGATGCAGGGACGGTGATCAGCACAGTCTGCGATTCCAATGGGGCACCGGGATGCGCGGCGTTCCAGGCGTCTCGAAGGTGAGCCAGATACTGTCTGACGCTTCCAAACGGCGAAACCTTGTGACTCCTTCTGGAGCATTCAGGGGCAGTATCGGTTGGGTCGGGTCCGCGCTCTGATTCGAGAGCCATGACTTCGCGGATGCCACGAGCCGATTGGCATTCTCTACTCCGCGGGTCCGTGCTAACTGCCCGACGATGTAGGCCGGTTGCGGGTTCCAGGGCAGTGCCAGTGCGCCCTCGACGAATTCGCCGGGTCCCGGGATATAAAGCGACGAAGGAAGAAGTCGCGCGGCTCAACTTCGCCAGGGTTGACCAGTTGGGGTAAAGGGAACACTTCCGCGACGGGCCTCATCCTTCAGAGGTAAGATAGGCAAGTGCGCTATTGGTTGTGCCAAGATCTATGCCGATGATGTACTGCGGCATCGGTTGCGCTACTCAATTTCTAACTCAGCGGGGTAATCACCGACACGTCGCCTTCCCGATGGGCGGCAGATTCACCGCCGAGGCCGACCACCCGCGATGCCGAAGAGTGCCGCCCGGGACCTTGCCGCTAGCCGGCACGTTTCCGACGAGCTTGATGCGATTCGGGTCAGGCGTTTTGGTGCCGTCAAGCTTCTGAAAGGTCCCTTCCAGGCCGTCGATGACCGGCACCAACGAGACATGACGAGTCAGGCTCGCCTTGCAATCCGCATGCAGTGTTCGAACGGCAGCACCAATCTGGTCGTCGGCATAAGAGGAGATGTCCTCCATCAAAAAGTCCAGTATTCGGGAATCGCGCTGGAGGATTTGCAACATTTGCAAAGCGCCATCCGAAGCCTTTGGGAGCTCAACGGGTTTAACAACAGGAGCCGGTTGTGGTTTGGAAAAGCCAAATGCAGAAGCAATATCGGCGGGCAACTCGCCAGAGAAAAGGATCGCGAAAAAGCTTCTAAACGCAAGTGCTATGCGGGACAATCACAACCTCTGGCCTTCAGGATATCAACCTAAGAGAACTTAGCTCAGCAGTGGCAAGTGTTGCTGTGCAATAGAGAAGAATCCCGGCCTTAACCGAAGCGCTTGCGTCAACCTAAGTTTCGAGCGAGCGAATTTTCGACTATACGAAACCTATTTGCAGATGTTAAGCTCCAGTCAACAAGGAGAATCAGAGTAGAAATACCTGGTACAAAGAATGGCAACAACAACCACTAAGAAGTCACCTGCGACCAAGAAGGTCGCAATGAAGGGTTCGAAGCAGAGTGCTGTCGGATCCAAATCGCCGGCGGCGAAGAAGTCGGTAGCGAAGACCGCTGCCAAGAAGGCTGCGCCGCCAGCTAAGAAAGCTGCTGCCAAGAAGGTAGCAGCCAAGACTCCTGCTAAGAAGGCGGCTGCTAAAAAATCGGCACCCGCCAAGAAGAGCACCACAAAGAAGTAGATCAAGCAGGAGACTTGTTCAATAGAAAGCCCATCCGGGATATAACTCCCGGGTGGGCTTTTTGACTTATATTCAGAGGACAGCAATTACCGGACTAATGGCCACCACTCAGAAAACCACGAGTAAGAAGACGACAATTAAGGAAGCAACTAAGAAGAGACCATCTTCCTCGGGATCAGACCCGAAGTCGAAAGCGAAAGTGAAGAACAAAATGCAAGAGGTCATGCATGAGTTCAAAGAGGGAGACCTGCGATCTGGCAACAGCAGCAAAAAAGTAAAAAACCCGAAGCAGGCCATTGCTATTGGGTTAAGTGAAGCCCGCCGAGCGGGAGCTAAAATTCCTCCGCCGCCTGCAAAGAAGAAGGTGGCCAAGAAGACTGCCCCCTCTAAGAAGAGCTCCAGGAAGTAGCTATTTCCTCGATGCTGTTCCGTGTCCGAGGAGGCGCTGGTCCCTCTTGAGGGCAACGCCTAGCTGCGGGTTAGAGAATGCCGGTGCTGATCATCCTGACAATCGACTGATACTTCCTGTTCGGGAACCGGCGCGCTCAAAACATCCCATCTTGCAGAGCGCGCGAAGGCAAAGTAACCAATCACCAGCATGGCCAACAAGCCGGCGGTCGTTACGAAAAAGCCGATTCGAGTTTCCCGAAAACTTGTTCGCATCACCCGGATTTTCTGTTCCCCGGGCGGTGAATCAACCCGCAAGAAACCGGTTGCCGCATCGTTGAAGATCTTTACTCCTTGCCTCGCCGGCAAGACTTCCCACCCGGGAAAGTAGAACTGCGGCAAGATCGCTGTCGCGGCCCGAACCGGGTTTTCCATGAATTCGAAGGTTGCGCCATCCTGCTGGAATTGGACGCTGTCGCTCGCGGCGGACAGACTCGGTAAAGGCGGATCTTTGAGGAGCCGATCGGTGCCCATATCGAGCGTCCAGCCCGCGGACTTCGCCGCCCGCGGAATATATTCGGGAGCACCTGCCGCTGCTGTGGCCCAAGCCGGCGATTCTCGCCAAGCCCAATTCGTGTAGTTAGGGAGCCGGGCAGCGATGAAGTGGGATATCGGTGTAGGCAGGAAGTCCAAGCTTCCGGCAGAAGCTCCCGCTGCAATCAGTTGAATGAAAGTCTGGCTGCATACCAGGATCACCACTATCGTTTTCAGTGTCGAGAGCTTGAGGCGGTCCTCCTGAATGCAAACAATCGCCGTCCCGGCAGCCATCAACAGGCAGATCGGCATCAAACGCCAAGGAAACTGAAGCTGGTGCAGAAAGTGGATCTTCGTCCATGCCAACCAGGCGAGGTCGGTCATGCCCGCGAGGGTGACGAGTAGCACCAAAGGCATCGGTCTAAGAATCAACTCGCGAAGAGCTGGTCTAGTCTTCACGGGCTTAAGGGCGAGGAGCAAGAAGACTGCTGCTAAGAGCCACGAGGAGTGAAGACAGATTTCGCCGAGTTCTTGGTAGCGGCCGATCCGTAGGTGCCTCGGGTCGAACAGGAAGTTATTGCCCGGATCCAGACCCGGGTTAGACGTCCAAGCGGAGGCACTGATCTTTGGTTGTAGCAGTAGGGCCGGACAGAGAAAGAAACCTGAGACTGCGAGCCCTGTAAGGCCGCCCAGTATCGAATACCCCGCGCTTTGCCAGCCGCTTTTGACGAAGGCATACGCGACAACGCAAACGAGCATAAGTGCTGTTTGAGGAAGATGCGTAACGGCCAGGAGTGCCGTCACGCTGGCCAGGAAAAAGCTTCGCGTCACGTTTGAGGCCGCTTTATCGACGGCATAAAAGCCAAGAGGAAGTATGGCCGTGGCGAGCATCTCGGCGAAGGCGAAACGTACGAACGGGTTTTCCAGGAATACGAAAGGAAGCGATACATAGAGGAGTGCTCCCCAACTCGCGAACCGGAGAGGCACATGCTGCTTCATCCAAACGAGCGAGGTGCCAAAAGCGGCGATCCGAAAGATGCCGGCCATGATGCTGAGCCCCATCCCGGCCGAGATATGCAGGGTAACGGTCAACAGCCCTGTCAGCAAGCTCGGTAAGAAACCGTAAAAATAGAAGACAGGTGAACCGTATCCGCCGTTTGCCTTGGGAATCCAGCCATGAATCCAGACACCGGCGCGAATCGCATCCACTGCATAGTTGACTAGGCGTAACGCGAAGTTTACGTCGTCTCCACCCCTCATTGTGTGGACCGGAAGCCCAAGAACAACACTCACGGCAATCGGGACAACCAGTAGCAATGCCAATCGCCAATAACTCGGATTGTCGCGGGACAGCATTTCCTCAGAAAGGGAGTAGCAATCCTCCTCCCGACATCTCAGGAAAGTCCGGGAAGGCAGATTCCAAAAACGAAAAACCCGCCACAGTGCCGAAGCACCGGGCGGGTTTTTACAAGCGACAGAAACGAGTTGCTTAGTAGTCCATCTCCGGGCCGTGGCCAGGAGCAGGAGCAGCTGCGGACTTCTTCTCGGGGATCTCGCAGATCATGGCTTCGGTGGTCAGCATGAAAGCGCTGATCGAAGCGGCATGTTGCAGAGCCGAGCGGGTCACCTTGGTCGGATCGATAACGCCGGACTTCACCAGGTCTTCGTAGTTGCCGGTGGCAGCGTTGAAGCCATAGTTGGCCTCTTCGCTGGCGCGAACCTTCTCGATGACGATGGCGCCTTCGTAACCGGCGTTGCCAGAGATCTGGCGCAGCGGCTCTTCAGTAGCCTTGCGGATGATGTCGATACCGATCTGCTCGTCGCCTTCGGCCTTCAGGGTATGGAGAACTTTACCGGCACGAAGCAGCGCAACGCCACCGCCGGGAACGATGCCTTCTTCAACGGCTGCGCGAGTTGCATGCAGAGCATCTTCGACGCGAGCCTTCTTTTCCTTCATTTCGGTCTCGGTAGCAGCACCGACCTTGATGACGGCAACGCCGCCGGCCAGCTTGGCCAAACGCTCCTGCAGCTTTTCACGATCGTAATCAGAGGTGGTTTCGTCGATCTGAGCGCGCAGCTGCTTGATGCGGCCTTCGATGGTCTTCTCGTGTACCGGCCGCCGTCGACGATGGTGGTGTTGTCCTTGTCGATGGTGACGCGCTTGGCGCGGCCGAGGTCTTCCAGGCGGACGCCTTCCAGCTTGATACCGGTTTCTTCCATGATCGACTTGCCGCCGGTGAGGATGGCAATGTCTTCCAGCATCGCTTTGCGGCGATCGCCGAAGCCAGGAGCCTTCACAGCGCAGGCGTTCAGGGTGCCACGCAGCTTGTTCACCACCAGGGTGGCCAGCGCTTCGCCTTCCACTTCTTCGGCGATGACGAGCAGCGGCTTGCCGGAGCGGGCAATCTGCTCGAGCAGCGGCAGCAGATCCTTCATGTTGCTGATCTTCTTCTCATGGATCAGGATGTAAGGATCTTCGAGCACCGCTTCCATGCGCTCGGGATCGCTGACGAAGTAAGGTGAGAGATAACCGCGGTCGAACTGCATACCGTCAACGGTCTGCAGCTCGGTCACCATCGTCTTCGACTCTTCAACGGTGATGACGCCGTCCTTGCCAACCTTCTGCATGGCTTCGGCAATGATGTTGCCGATTGTGGCATCGCCGTTGGCCGAAATGGTGCCAACCTGGGCGATCGCGTCGCCGGAAACAGGCTTCGAGAACTTCTTCACTTCTTCGACAACTGCTTCCACAGCCTTCTCAATGCCGCGCTTCAGCGCCATTGGATTTGCACCGGCGGCAACCGACTTCACGCCTTCGCGGAAGATAGCCTGGGCCAGGATGGTGGCGGTGGTGGTGCCGTCGCCGGCAATGTCGGAGGTCTTCGAAGCAACTTCGCGAACCATCTGGGCGCCCATGTTTTCGAGCGGATCCTTCAGTTCGACTTCTTTGGCAACCGTTACACCGTCTTTGGTGATGGTCGGGCCGCCGAACTTCTTTTCCAGAACAACATTGCGGCCCTTGGGGCCGAGCGTCACCTTCACCGCATCAGCCAACTGGTTGACGCCGCGAAGAATTGCCTGACGGGAATTTTCGCTATAAACGATTTGTTTTGCAGCCATTCTTCAATTTCCTCCTTACCTCTTACTTCTTGCGGCCGTTGCCCCATTGCTCAATACGCCGAGGATTTCGTCCTCGCGCATGATCAGGTACTCGTTGCCGTCCAGCTTGATGTCGCTTCCGGAATACTTGCCGAACAGAATGCGGTCGCCGACCTTCACATCGAGTGCGTTTACTTTGCCGGAATCATCGCGTTTGCCATTACCGACAGCAACCACTTCACCCTGCTGCGGCTTCTCTTTTGCCGAATCGGGAATGTAAAGACCGCCCTGCATGGTCTCGCCTTCTTCAATCCGTTTGACCACAACGCGGTCGTGTAGCGGACGAATATCCATACTCAAGAACCTCCAGTGACTACTCACTAGCTTTGATTTGAAAGATTAGGTTTGCCGAAGCTTACCAAAGCATCGGCTTGCCACCCGTAGTTTTAGCACACTCGCCTTGTGAGTGACAAGAAGAATTTCTAAGTCATTCATTACAGACCAGTTAAAGTATTGGCAGACTAGGTACTAACAATGCGACACTCATATTTTGTGATATCAGCAATGGAGATGCTTCCGCTGCTATCGTGGGATTGTCGGCTTTCCAACCCATGCGGCGCTTTTCTCTCGTCCTAGCTTTGGCAGTTGTTCTGCTGTTGGCCGGGGTTGGCTATACCTATAAGCTTAGGCTTAAGAAAACCCGTTCAGTTCCCATCGCACCAACTCCCGCCATCATAGTTGGACACGAAGCTTCGGCGCCCTTCGGCTGGCAATATCATAAGGACGATCCCGCTACCAATAAACCCCTCGTCTGGGTCGACGCGCAGTCGTTTGATGCCACGCACGATCCCTCAACCTTCGAACTGCATGGGCTAAGCATCAAGCTATACAACAAGGAAGCATCCTCCTATACCTTTGTGCAAAGTGAAAAGGCCTTGTTCGACGAAGGTTCCGGACTTCTGAAATCAGAAGGCCCGGTCTTAATTGTTATGAACGTACCCATTGCCAAAGAGGGCAGCGATAAGGCAGAAGCAGCCAAGCACGTTCAGGTTCATACATCGGGGGTGGTCTACGAAACCAAAAGCGGCAAGGCGACTACGGAGCAACTAGCCACGTTTGTGTTCCCTGATGGAAACGGCACGGCGGTCGGTGCAGAGTATGATCCCAATACCAAGATTCTCCACCTGAAATCAAAAATTTCGCTCGATTGGGTGGGCAAGGGCCCGGCCGAAAACAAGATGCACGTTGAAACGAATGATCTTGTTTACAAGGAAGCCGAGCAGAAGGTTTACATGACGCCTTCCGCCAGGTTGCAACGCCGAACCACAACGATTGAATGTCAGAACGCCGTGGTGACCCTGCAGGATCAGGTACTTCACCAGATCGATGGCGAGCACGCCGTAGGCGAAGATGCTCGGGAGGACCGGAAGACGGGCTATGGCGCCGATAAAATGACCGCTCTCTTTAATGAAGACGGCGTACTGGTCAACATGGTAGGCGAACACAATGCCACAGTCACCTCGACTCAGCCGGAATCCAAGACAACTCTGACCTCGGATCGCGCTGACATGCGATTCGCTGTGGAAGACAAACAGGTCGCCGGGCAAGCCAAAGAAGATAGTACACTCCACTTGGTGCTGGCCGATGGTCACGCGGTGGCGGTGGCGCAACCGGTTGCGACCGAGCCAGGTAAAGCGCTGCCTGACACCCGTTCGCTGCGCAGCGAACATATCGAACTTGAAATGAAACCCGGCGGCCGTGACCTGAAAGAGATTAGGACATCCTCTCAAGCGCAACTGGAGTTTAAGCCGAATCAACCTCTATCGCCACATCGCACAGTGGACGCCTCTCATCTCCGCGTGCTCTACGGCGAAGGAAGTTATGTGGAAACATTTCTTGCCTGGAACGCAGTCACCCGTACCGACAAACCGGCCCTTCCGAATGCTAAAGCGAAGCCCGCCGCTGGCCCGCCCGCGCCTTCGCTTACCTGGAGCGACGAACTCACGGCCCGTTTTCAGCCAAATACAAATCAGGTGGCCGCCATTGAGCAGAAAGGGAATTTTCGCTACCAGGAGGGGGTTCGCAAAGCCTCGGCCAAGACAGCCCTGTTTGATCAACTGGCAAATCGCATGACCCTAATCGATACGGCGCGGGTGCAAGACGACACCGGCTCTGCGTATGCCGACAAGATCGTCATGAATCAAACCAGCGGTGACATGGATGCTTTTGGAAATGTGTTCTCTACCCATGCACCGGACAAAAACGAAAAGCCGGGTACGTCCATGCTGGATACAACCAAGTCCATGCAGGCCAAAGCTGACACGATGCTCACTCGCGACAACAACACCTCCATCCACTATGAGGGGCACGCCGTTATGTGGCAGGGCGCGAATCGTACGCTTGCGAATACCCTTGATATCGACCGCAACGAACAGACTCTGCATGCGAATGGCAATGTCGTAAGCGAACTGCTTGACAACGACTCGAACGACCACAACACAGCGGATGGCAAATCAAAAGCAGTCAGCGAAACGGCTCCCCAATTCACAACCATCTTTGCGCCCGACATGCTCTACCGCGATGATAAGCGCGTTGCGGATTACAAAGGCGGTGTCAAGCTTTTGCGAAACAAAGCTAAGACCAAGATGACGATCTTGTCCAAAGAACTATTGGCGTATCTCACTCCCAAGACCCCGGGGCACGAAGATGATTCCTCGCTCGACCACGCCTTCGCCTTAGGTGATGTGACCATCTTCAGCCAGCTTCCGGCGAATCGAACTCGCACCAGCAACGCGGAGCACTGTGAATACTGGGCCAAGGACGGCAAGGTTGTCTTGAACGGTGGAAGTCCTCAGATGACCGATAGTCTGAAAGGCATTACACGGGGTGAGCAGTTGACATACTTCAACGACGATGACCGCTTGATCGTCGACGGGCAGACCAAGAAGCACGCCTACACCCAAATGAAGATGAAGTAAGACCGAACAGAACGTACGGGCATCCAATCGGCGTGCGCATTCTTCTGTACAGCGGTAAGGGTGGTGTTGGGAAAACGAGCGTCGCGGCGGCTACGGGAGTGCATCTGGCTGCTGGCGGCCGGCGAACGCTTGTCATGAGTGTTGACCCGGCGCACAGCCTCGGAGACTCCTTCGACCTCGAAGCATCCTTGTTTCACGGCGGCACCTCCGAGCCCCGTGAGATCACGGACCGCCTCTTCATTCAGGAAGTAAACATCAACCACGAAGTCCAGAGGCACTGGACCGCTATCGCCACGTACATCACATCCGTCCTGCGAACGACGGGGCTGAGCGGCGTGGAAGCGGAGGAAATGGCGATCTTCCCGGGTATGGAAGAACTCAGTGCCATGATGTACGTTAATCAGTACCTCAAAAGTGCCGAGTTTGACGTCGTAATTCTGGATTGCGCTCCCACGGCGGAGTCGTTACGATTCATCAGTCTCCCATCTACGCTGGACTGGTACATGAAGCACGTCTTCGGATTTCAACGGAGCATGTTGAAAGCGGTCCGGCCACTGGCAAATCGGTTGGCGCCCGTGGAGTTGCCGCCCGACAGCTACTTCAAGAACGTGCAGGATCTCTTCACAAAAATCGAAGGCATCGATACGGTCCTGGAGAACCCGCAAATGACCAGCGTTCGTCTGGTAACCAATGCCGAGAAGATGGTACTCCGCGAAACGCAGCGAGCCTTCGTCTATTTCACCCTGCATGGCCTGACTGTCGACACCATCGTGGCGAACCGTCTCTTTCCGGCGAGTGTGAGCGATCCATTCTTCCAACACTGGCAGGCGTCGCAAAGTCGAACGCTCGAAGAGATCATCACGTATTTCACTCCAGTGCCGGTTCGGAAGGTTCCGATGTTCGCGAATGAAGTGGTCGGATATGAACGTCTTCTGGAGATGGGCCGTTCCCTCTACTCTGCGGATGAGGATCCCTGCGAAGTCACTCGCATTGAACCTCCTTTCTCATTCAGACATGAGGCAGGGGGTGGGTATGAGGTTCGCCTCGAGCTGCCATTCGCCGAGAAAGGTGAAGTGAAGGTGTTCAAAAAAGGCGATGAACTGGTGATCGAGGTTGGCACGATTCGCCGGCACGTCGGGTTGCCTACCACGATGGCCGCTTTGATGCCAGCCAAAGCTCGTCTCAGCGAGCGTATGCTGGTTGTGGAGATGAAGTAAGCGATGGCTGAGACAGAAAGCGCTACATCCGGGACCGAAACACGCGCCATTGGAGACTGCCTCTGCGGCACGATTGGGAAAGCATTTCGAATGGCGGCGGATGCCTTCGCTCCTCCTGAAGAGGCTGCCAGACATTTTCGTGGCGCCCGTAAAGAAATCCTCCTCGGTATTCGTGAGTTGATTGATGCCCGCATTGAACGCCTTTCGCGCCAAGATACAAAGGGCGCCAGAGTTGTGGTTGAATAAAGATCCTTAATCTCGCCGTCGATAGATCAAAGAAAGCGGGGTCTTTGCCATCAGCCTGTAGTGTTCCAGCCACGGGCGCAGGTCTGGATAGGTCTCCAGTCGCAGCTTTGGATTTAACAGTCCTAAACCG
Organism: uncultured Acidobacteriaceae bacterium; assembly: GCA_963814195.1. Classification (GTDB taxonomy): domain Bacteria; phylum Acidobacteriota; class Terriglobia; order Bryobacterales; family Bryobacteraceae; genus Bog-105. Next base: position 217,582 of record CAWFBU010000008.1, on the reverse strand, counting down.
TCGACTAACCAGGTAGGGCGAGACCTCACCAGTTCTCGTCGATTTGACTGAGCAAGGCCGCCGAAGATAGGCACACTTGCTGATAAATGACGATCGGCAGGAACACCGGTCAGCGGTTGGGAATCCCAGAAACGGCTGTCGGAAACCAGCCGGCTGAACACATACACATCAGGCCGGTAACCCCAGACAAACAAAGTATCTCCCGGCTTCGAAGACGCCTTGATCTGAGCGGCTACCGCAGCACTGTCCAGGTCCATCGCTGTGTCTGACCAGTGACTGCCCTGATAATTGATGGCGAGCCCGAGATATCGGGGACCGAATCGCACAAGGGGAATAGCGAGCAGGGCAACCACAATCGCGATGGTGAATCGTCGATAGCGTATATAGCCGAGGGTCAAGCCGCGCGATGCCGAGATGACAACAGCTGGCAGCAGTTGCAGGAAGTAGTGTGGTGCAAACCGCCCGCCCAATGCGACGGCAAAAAAGGAAAGAACGATCCAGCCGCCCAGCTTCCAGCGAATTCGATCTCGCGACTGAACGAAAAAGAATACGGCGCCTGCTACCACCGCCAGATGGAAGCCCATCCAGTTCAGGGTGCGGCCGACTCCATTCCAGAAAGGACGTGTGACGGGCGACTCTTTCGCGTAAATCAATCCCCATTTCCAGACCTGCTCCACGTAGCCGGGCCAAGCTCCCACAGCAGCCAGTGCTCCCAGCCCCGCCAGACAAGTCAGCAGAAAGGCTACAGATAACCAGAGGACCTCCGGGAACAAGAAGAGGCAGCAACTGGCAAAGACGAACACTGCTTTGGTATTCGCTAAGAACGCAAGGCCGGACAGACATCCGGCCGCTGCAGCTCTGCCGTTCATCGCAAAGTAGATTGCAAGAAGGTGGGGCAGTAACATCACAGCGTCCGCCGCAAACGGGATCACAGCCGAAGGCAGATAGAAAGTGGTAAAGAATGCGAGCAGTATTGCGGCCGCAAAGCCCTCGGCTCTGCTCCAAAGCACAGAGGACAGCCGGTAAGCAACCCAGCACGAAGCGCATATATAGGCGGCGTCCAGGAGGCGTAAAGGCCAGCCGTACCAGCCACCAATCAGCAAGTAGTAAACAGCGCTGAGCGGTGGTTTGTCGTACCAGAAGTCGCGGTAGGGGATCTTGCCGTGCAGGATATCGATGGCGGCCGCTAAATGATAATCCTCATCGGCCCAGAGCAGGTGAACATGCGCTAGGCGGAAGCAGCTCAACAACAAGACCAGGGAAGCTAAACAGATCGCCGTATTGCGGCTACGAAAATCAAGAGAAGGTACCTCCACTCACCGCGTATCATAAGGCATAGGACCAGATTGGAACAGTCGAAGCGTACGAGAACTCTGCAAACAGTAGAGATCTCGAAATCCTACAATGGCCGTAAGGTAGTCGACAACGTCACTATCCGCGTGGAACAGGGCGAGGTTGTTGGCTTACTCGGTCCCAATGGCGCGGGTAAAACAACATCCTTCTACATTACGGTCGGCTTGATCAGTCCTGAATCCGGGGACGTGTTACTCGACGACCAGCCCATCACGCAACTGCCCATGTATCAGCGTGCCCGGCGCGGTATCAGCTACCTCCCCCAGGAAGCCTCAGTCTTTCGCAAACTGAGTGTGGAAGACAATCTGATGGCGATCCTGCAAACGCTTCCCATCCGCGGCCATGAGCGTCGGGAACGTATGTCGAACCTGATCAGTGATCTGGGGCTGGAGACCGTGCGGCATAGCAAGGGCTACATGCTTTCAGGCGGTGAGCGCCGCCGTGTCGAAATAGCACGTTCGTTGGTGCTCCGCCCTGACTTTATCCTTCTCGACGAGCCGTTTTCAGGCATTGATCCCATCCAGGTCTTGGAGCTACAGCGCATCATCAGCGATCTGAAGCACCGCGGCATCGGCATTCTCGTGACCGATCACAATGTGCGAGAGACCTTGGCGGTTACCGATCGCGCTTACATCATAAGTAACGGACGCATCTTCCGCACCGGCTCGCCCGAGTCACTGGGCCGCGATGCCGAAGTGCGTCGCATTTATCTCGGCGAAAACTTCTCCCTTCCGCCCGGTCTGGCCAGCTAACTTCTCAGCATTTCTACGGCGTTTCGGCCCTCCGCGCGTACAGTTTAATCCCAATTTCAATGATCTGCGGGCGGTGTTAGACTGAAAACCAAATGAGTTCGCTTTCGCAAAGGCTGCACCTCGGTGTTCAGCAAAAGCAGATACTCACGCCTGGCCTCGTCCAGATGGTCACCGTCCTCCAGCTGAATCGCATGGAGCTGAAGGACATGCTCATCAATGAAATCGCAGAAAATCCTGTTCTGGAAGAAGCAACAGAGGGCGGTGAGGAGCTAACTCCGGCTGAACTGCAGTCTTTGTTAGAAACCGAACGGCAGGCGAACCCTGAAGACCAGTCGTTCCTCAAACAACTGGAGAACGGTGCAGCGACGGCCGGCTTCGAATCACCCGTTGACGGCGAGAGCGCTTACGAGAGCGGAAGCACCGAAGCAGCCGATAGTAACGCGGCAGTAGCAACGCTACCGGAGGAGAGCAAGCCTGACAGCGACCCCTTCGACGAGATTGATTTTGGCAGCTTCTTCGACGATTATCTTGATCCCGGTTTTAAGAGTCCGGCATCCGAATCTGTCGAGAAGCCGTCGTTCGAAACCTTTCTTTCATCGCCGGTCACGTTAGCCGATCATCTACAAAGTCAGCTGAGCGTGATGGTGTTGTCCGAACCGATTCGCGAGGCCGCGAACAGCATCATTGGCAATCTCGAGGACACCGGCTACCTGAGCACTCTGCCGGAGGAGATCGCCTTTTCTGAAGGCTTTCCGCTTGCCACCGTGCCGGAGGCTTTGAAGGCTGTTCAATCGCTAGACCCCAGTGGCATCGCCGCGCGTGACCTTCGCGAGTGCCTTCTGCTGCAGTTCGAGTCTCGCGGTTGTCGCGACGGAGTGGCCTGGAAGATCATACACGATCATCTGAAGCTGCTTGAAACACGCCAGCTCTCGTTGCTCACGAAGGTCTTGGGCCGTCCCATCGAGCATATCCAGATTGCCGTTAACGTTATTAAGCATTTAGATCCTGAGCCGGGACAACGTTTCTCTGGAGCGGGTGCCCGTGTCGTCGAACCCGACGTTTATATTTCGAAAGATGGCGATGACTATGTCATCACACTGAACGACGACGACGTGCCGCAACTTCGGCTCAACGGCGAATACAAACGCATGGTCGATCGCGACCAGGAACCGAACCGGGAAGTTCGTAACTATGTCAAGGAACGTTACGCTTCCGCGCTGCAGTTGATCAAGAATATTGAGCAGCGTAAACAAACCATCTTGCGAGTTTGTCAATCGATCGTACGGCGTCAGGGAGAATTCCTGGAGTTTGGTATCGATCATCTGAAACCGATGATGATCAAAGAAGTGGCAGAGGAGATCGGCGTTCATCCGTCTACCGTTAGCAGAGCGGTCGCCAACAAGTACACCCACACTCCGCAGGGTGTCTTTGAGCTGCGCTACTTCTTCTCAGAAGCTGTGCAGGGGATTATGGGCAGTGCGACGCCACTCCTGATCGTGAAGCGCAGAGTTAAGAAGATGATTGATGAGGAGGACACGTCTCACCCTCTGACTGATGAACAGATTACCGCTCGTCTGCAAGGGGAAGGCATCCAGGTGACCCGCCGAACGGTTGCCAAGTATCGGGAAGACATGAAGATCCCGTCGACGCATCAAAGACGAATTCGAGCCTGATAGAACAGAGAAAGATATTCCGCGAGCCGCGGAGTGACGACACGGCCCGCTTCTAGACAAAACTATGAAGCTGATCTACTCCGGAAAGACCAAAGATTTCACTCCTGAGTTTGAAGAAAAAGTTGCGATCAAGTTAGCCAGACTAAGCCGCGTTTCCGAGCAGCGGGGAGAACGCGAATTACATCTGGTTCACCACAATGAGCGCCAGTTCCACAAGGTTGAGGTCCACATGAACTTCTACGACCACACGATGGTGGGAGAAGGTATGGACCCGGATCTGATGACTGCCTTCAATCAGGCCGTTGAGAAGCTCGAAAAGCAGCTCCTGAAGCACAAAGACAAATGGCGAGATGTCCATCGGGATGCCAAGGGTACTCGCGAAGGTAAGGAGAACCTCACCTCCGATCAAAATAGCGCTGTCCCGGCAGCCGCCGGCAGCGTGTCCCAGCCGAATCTGAATGGCTCGGCCCGCCCCCCGAAAGTTTTTCGAGTTAACTACGGCGAAGACCGAAAACCGATGACCATCGAAGAAGCGATGCTGGAGATTCGTGGCGCTAACGACTATGTTGTGTACCGCGACGCCGATCGGAATTGTCTTTCAGTTCTCGTCCGCCGCCCTGACGGAAACTTCGATCTCATTGAGTCCTGATTTTAATTCCAGCCGAGTCCAGGTATATCGATCTTCGGCGTCCTGCGAATCTATATACTGGCATGGCAAAGGCTAAGGAAAATACGGCGAAGGTGAGTTTGCCCACCGAATCGGGCAAGGCTCCAGAGCTTGTGATTATCACCGGCATCAGCGGTTCCGGAAAACTCACGGCATTGAAGGCCTTCGAGGATCTCGGGTTTTACGCGGTGGACAACCTGCCCATCGCGTTAGTCCCGAAATTCGCCGATTTAACGCTCGATTCAAAAACGCAGCGCCGCTCCGCTCTCACCATCGATATACGCGAAGGAGATCAACTCAAAAAATTTTCGCGGATCTACGCAGATCTGAAAAAGCGGGTACAGGCAACCATTGTTTTTCTGGACGCCAGCGATGAGGTTTTGCAGCGCCGCTTCAGCGAAACTCGTCGGCCACATCCGCTCGGTTCCGATGCCACTGTTCTATCCAGCATCTCGAACGAACGTGAACAGTTGGCGCCCATTCGTGCACTCGCTGACCTGCTGATTGACACAACCAAGCTAAACGTCCATGATCTTCGCCGGCAGATCAATGAGAAGTTTCAGGAAGCGAGCGACTCGGGAACTATCACGGTGTACATCAACAGCTTTGGATTCCGCTACGGTGTACCGCCAGATAGTGACTTGGTCTTTGACGTTCGATTTCTACCTAACCCGAACTACATTCCGGAATTTAAGCACCTCACTGGGCGGCACCCGAGCGTAGCGCGTTTTATCCGATCCTACCCGCAGACGCAGGAATTCATAAACCGCATCTCAGACCTGCTGATCTATCTCCTGCCGCACTACATCCGGGAAGGCAAAAGCTATCTCACCATTTCGTTCGGTTGCACGGGCGGTCATCACCGGTCTGTCCTGATCGCGCATGAGATCTTCAAGCGTCTGAAAAAGGCCGGCTTTGCAGTAAAGGAACGGCATCGCGATTCCGAACGCAACTGATCACGCGAGTGATCAGCCTAAGTGATCAGGAGCAGGCCGTCTTACTCTGACGCGCAAACGCATGTGCATCCTTTTCGTCGGCCGGTCCGTCCAGGCACTCCAGGTCCTTCTCGATTGCCACTTTGAGTGTCGGCCCTTCGGCAGTCAGATGGAAGTACATGCCGACGGCGTCGCTTCCCGCCCATTGCTTGATGTCTGCCCCTGGGGCCGTAATCCGAATGGTACTTCCCACAAACGATGCGCTCGCCATTCCCTGCCCGAAAGGTTCTAGTAGATATTCGAGCCGTGATCCACCGGGAAAGCGGACCTCCTCTCGAAGCGCTAACCCGCGAGCAAGCTCCTCGACCTCGATCTGGTTAACTCGAAGACGAATACTGTTCTGCCGAAACCGCAACTTCACACACTCATTTTATCCGCCAGTCACCGGAATAGATATTGAATCGCTGCTCTCTAAGAAAACCTACCAGGGTAAGTCCGTAAGCACGCGCTGTCTCGATTGCAAGGCTTGAGGGCCCGCCAACTGTCGCCAGAATACGGGCTCCCGCCATCAAAGTCTTCTGGACCAGTTCGAAGCTTCCCCGGCTGCTGAGGAACAAAAGGCGATCGGAAAGCGGAAGCTCATCCTCTAAGAAACAGCGACCGATCACTTTGTCCAGTGCGTTATGCCGTCCGACATCTTCGTAGGCGAATTCAATCTCTCCCCGGCTGTTAACGAGCGCCGCCGCATGCAGCCCGCCTGTCTGATTGAAGCCTTCCTGGTGTAGCTCGAGCAGTCGAGGTAGATTTTGCAAGAGTTCCCGGCTCACCTCCAAGGTGTCCGCGGAAGATTCAAATTCCGGAACGGCAAGTGCCTCACGGCTTCGTTTTCCGCACACCCCGCAACTGGAGTTGACGATCGAGTCTCGATTGAGTCGCCATGCATCTACATCGACGTGCGGGGCCAGGTCCGCGACGATCTCGTTATGTGGTTCTGCGCCTAGCGGCCGTAAATTGACCAGGTCCTGCGGCGCCGAGATGATGCCTTCAGATACGAGCAAGCCTGCCGTCAGTTCTCGATCGAATCCGGGTGTCCGCATCGTGAGTGCCAGATTCTGCACCCGTGCAACATCCTTGAAGCAATAGCTGATCCGGATGTCCAAGGGCTCTTCTACAGCCACGGTATCGATGGCTCTTGCACTGGCAGAGCCCGAAACGCGCTTAATGTCGAACGTTCTGATCGAAGCGGGGTCTGGCACTCCTGTCACCTCCAAGGCCATACGTTCTCACTTTGACGAACCAGCAGCAAAGCTGCGCTATCGTCGAGACATCTATGCAAGCAGCCGGCATCATCCATGTCGAGCTTCTCCTTTTGGCCATCCTTTTTCTCGTTGCCGCTTTAGCCGTGCTGGCCAAACGGGTGGCCGTGCCCTATCCCATTATTCTCGTCATTGGTGGGCTAATCTTAAGTGCACTGCCGGGTGCGCCTCGAGTAGAACTCGAGCCAAACATAGTGTTTCTGGTCTTCTTGCCGCCGTTGCTCTTTTCGGCCGCGTTCCACACTTCGTGGCGCGAGTTCAAACGCAACCTGGTTAGCATTCTCCTGCTGGCATTCGGACTGGTGGGCTTCACTGTCTTTGGTGTTGCGCTGGTAACCCGCTGGATCCTTCCCGGCTTCGACTGGCAATTAGGTCTGGTCCTGGGGGCCGTTGTTGCCACTACCGATCCTATTTCGGCTGTCGCCACGGCCCGCAAGCTTGGCATTCCGCGACGCATCTCTGATTTGTTAGAGGCCGAGAGCCTGCTGAATGACGGCAGTGGACTGGTTGCGCTGAGATTTACTGCCGCGCTCGTGGTGACCGGTGTGACCCCGACCTTCCTCCAAGGCGTTGGTCAATTGTTCTATCTCATCTCTGCGGGTATCGCTATCGGTCTTGTGGTGGCATACCTGATTAGCCGGATCCAGCGCAGCATCGCTGAATCCTCTATTGAGATCACCATCAGTCTAATTACGCCTTACGTCGCTTACCTCGCTGCCGAGAGTGCGCATTGTTCCGGCATCATGGCAACTCTCGCGTGTGGCATCTACCTGGGTCGTCAGAGTTCAGGGTTTTACTCTTTGCACGCTCGTGTCGAATCTTCGGCGTTTTGGAGAACTCTCGACTTCATACTGAACGGAATAGTCTTCCTGGTTTTAGGACTGCAACTTCCCTCCATCCTCGCCGACATCGAAGGTCTGGGCATTGGCAACATGGCGCTCGACGCAACGCTCTTCTGCCTTCTTGTGGTTGTCATCCGGCTCCTCTGGGTATTTCCGAGCGGCTGGTTGACATCGAAATTCCGCGACCCCCGCATTGCTCGTCATGTGGCCGCGATGCCGCCGAGGGCCTTGTTCATCTTGGGTTGGTCAGGCATGCGGGGTGTACTTGCTTTAGCTGCGGCCATCTCGCTGCCCGAACGTCTCAGCAATGGACAACCCTTCCCCCAGCGGAACCTGATCATTTTCCTAACCTTCTGCGTAATTTTCGTGACCCTGGTTTTGCAAGGACTCAGTCTTCCCGCGCTCATTCGACGCTTAGGTCTCAGCGGAGCTTCCGCAACTGCGGAAAAGGAGGAAGAAGAAACTGCTCGCAAGCAGATGATTTCCGCCGCGATGCAAGCAATTGCCGAAATGCGCGAGCAGGAAGCGCGGAATCCGGCTGTTCTCGATCATTTGGAACACTTCTACCAGCGCCGGCTCGCGCTTATAACGGAACAGGAACAGTCTGAATCGAACGGGATTTGGAATCGGAGAGAGGTGAGAGAGTACGACGACCTCTCGTACCGTCTCCGCTCAATCGAACGCCAGGTTGCTCTCCGCCTGCGAGACGAGCATAAAATTCACGACGAAGTCTTGAGGGAAATAGAACGAGAGCTGGACTTGCTCGACGTACGCTTTGGAGCAAGCTCCACTGCAGATATCGCTTAGAGGAAGTTCGTTGCGTAGCCCAGCAGCGATTGGTTGCGGGGGCAAGATTTGAACTTGCGACCTTTGGGTTATGAGCCCAACGAGCTACCTGACTGCTCCACCCCGCACTATGATCGTAACAACCGCTAAATCAAGGTCAACCTTTACTGCCAACTATCCGACAGGCTTTTGATCAATCCAGGGGTCCGTGTGGCTTTTCGATAGATGCGGACTTACAGTAATAAGTAAGGGATTAGCAACCCAGACGTGTCCATGCCAGTCCGCACTCCGCAAGAAAACGGCCGCCCAAGTTCACAAGCGGCCCGCGCCGGATGCTGTCCCGCTTGATTCCAAAGAGCTGTACCTTAATCCGCATCTGAGCCTGCTGGACTTTCAACGGCGGGTTCTGGAAGAAGCGCACGACGAAGCGACGCCGCTCCTGGAGCGTGTGAAATTTGTTTCCATCCTCGGCTCGAACATCGATGAGTTCTTCATGGTGCGGGTGGCCGGGCTTTGGCAGCAGATTGAAACCCGCACCACCGAAATCAGCATGGATGGCCGCTCGCCAGGCGAGCAGTTGGAACTGATTCGGCACGCAGGTGACTGCTTTCGTCAGTGAAATCTATCGCGCTCTGGCGCGAAGAATTGATGCCGGCACTTGCCGACGCCGGCATCCAGATTCTCGAGTCTGGATGAGCTGAACGCCGCAGCAGAAAACCGCTATCGACGATTATTTCCGCCGCGTTGTGTATCCGGTACTGACGCCGCTGGCGGTGGACCAGGGCCGGCCCTTTCCGCATATTTCCAATCTCAGCCTGAATATCGCCGCCACCGTCAGCAATGGCGACAGTCAGGAGCGTTTTGCCCGTATCAAAGTTCCCGACTCTCTGCCGCAACTGGTGCCGCTTCCTTCGCGCGCCGGCGAGCTTGCTTTTATCTGGCTGGAGCAGGTGATCATTGCCAATCTGCGATTGCTGTTTCCGGAGATGGACATCCTCGAAGCCGACCTGTTCCATCTCACCCGCGATGCGGAACTGGCGATTCAGGAGCTCGAAGCGGAGGATCTTCTGGAGAGCATTCAGGAAGCGGTGTACCGGCGTCGTTTCCGCGATGCTGTGCGGTCTGCAGATTAATACCGGCATGCCGCAGCGCATGGTTGATTTGCTCAGTACCAATCTGGAATTGGACAACAGCGATGTTTACCGGATCGAAGGACCCATCGATCTCAGCCGGACCGCGGGCTCTTCTCGACCATCGATCGGCCGAACCTGAAGGACAAGCCGTTTATCCCGGCCGTTCCCGAAGGGTTTTGCGGCCGCTTCGCGCTAACGAGATCTTCACAGCTATCCGCGAGAACGACATCCTGCTTGCATCACCCTTACGAATCGTTCCAGCCGGTGGTTGATTTTCTTCGCGCCGCGGCCGAAGATCCGGATGTCCTCGCCATCAAGATGACGCTGTATCGCGTAGGCCGGAACTCCCCCATTGTTGAAGCGCTTCTTGACGCCGGACAGAACGGGAAGCAAGTGGCGGTGCTGGTGGAACTGAAAGCCCGCTTCGACGAAGAGAGCAATATTGAATGGGCACAGAAGCTGGAGCGCGAAGGCGTCCATGTGGTCTACGGCTTGCCCGATGTAAAGGTTCACGCCAAAATGGCGATGGTGGTCCGGCGCGAAGGCGAAACCATTCGCCGCTATCTGCATCTCGGAACCGGCAACTACAACCCCATTACTGCCCGCATCTATACCGACCTGGGCATGTTCACCTGCAATGAAGAGATCGGCGCAGATGTCAGCGATCTGTTCAACCATCTGACCGGTTACTCGGCGAAGAAGTCCTATCGCAAACTGCTGGTTGCGCCGCACAGCTTCCGCAGCGAGCCTCGAACGTCTGATTCGCACCGAGATGGAGCGCCACCGGCAACACGGCGACGGCTACATGATTTTCAAGATGAATGCGCTTGAAGATCGCGGGCATGATCCGCGCGCTTTACGAAGCTTCGCAGGCGGGCGTCAAGATCGATCTGATCATTCGCGGCGTCTGCTCGCTTACGGCCCGGGGTGCCGGGGGTCAGCGAAACCATTACGCGTTCGCAGCATCATCGGCCGTTTTCTGGAGCACAGTCGCATTCTATTACTTCCCAATGGCGGCGAGGAGTCTGATCTACGTCGGAAGCGCGGACTTCATGCCGCGTAACCTGAACCGCCGTGTGGAAATCCTCTTTCCTGTCGAGGAAGCGCGACTGGTCCGGCGGATTCGCGATCGCATTCTCGCCAAGTATCTTGAGGATGAAGCCGGATCTTGCTTTATGAACTCGACGGGCTCATACGCTCGTCCGGAACGCCAGCCCGGCAAACGTCTGTTCAGTAGCCAGAGCTACTTTCTTCGGAAACCCGAATCCTGATCGCTTATCCTCAAGAGGTCACGCAGCATTTAATAGGGCGGTTCCAGACTCTCCCTGTAATCTGACCTTGCTTCAAAACAGATGAGAGAGCCGCTAGTAGGAAAGTTTGTTGGTGTCTGGTGCCTCCTCATGCTGTCGCTGCCCCTGGCGATCGTTTGGATCCGGCCCGACTTCCAGATTGGCGCAAGCTATGCCGCGATCTAAACTGGCCGCTCTTCTGGCTCTTTTGTGCTCGGCCGGCCTGGTCCTTGTCTATGCCGTTGTTCGCCGCTATGCAACATTAATCGACCAATTCTCCGACTTCATTGGCGCCCTTCCCGCTCAGGAGAAGGATCTGCCGGTCGAAGGCCCTGCGGAAATTCAAAAGCTCGCCCGCAGTATGAAGAGCATGGCCGAAAGGGTGCGACTCCGTAGTGGAACAGTCGAACGTCGAGGCCTCGCGGCGCGAAACTATCCTGGCCTGCATGGCAGAAGGCGTCCTCGCCGTTAACTCCAATTTAAATGTCATCTTTTGTAACCAGGCCTTTGCTGACGCCTTCAGTATTCGTACTCCGGTACAGAGGGACGTTCTCTATACGAAGTTGTACGTGAGCCTATGCTTCGAGACATTCTGCAACGGGTTCTCAGTAGCGAATCCCTGAGACTGATCGTTTTCAGCTTCCGAGTGCAGCCGGACGATGGTTCGAAGCGCGAGCTCTGCCGTTTGGGCATATGAATCGCCGAGGCGCAGTAATCGTCCTGCATGACATCACTGATATCCAGCGTCAGGAGCAGATGCGGAAGGATTTCGTCGCTGATGTGTCGCATGAACTTCGGACCCCGCTATCTGCCATCCGTGGCTATGCCGAAACTCTGCTGGACGGTGCCTTGGATGACCAGTTGCATAACCGCCGCTTTGTAGAAATCATTCTTTCCCAATCCGTGCGTCTCGCACAATATTGCCGCCGACCTGTTAGTGCTCTCTGAGTTGGACACCGGAAACGAAGCTCCCGTCATGCCTGATCGCATTTCTGTTCTTGACGTTGTTCAATCTGCCGTCAACACCGTTGACCCCTGCCGCGGCGGTCCGCAATGTATTCATTGACCACAGCCTTTGCGAACCTTGTGATGTTATGGGAGTTCGCTTCCGCTTGGAACAGGTGATGGTCAACCTTCTCGATAACGCTGTTAAGTTCAACCGTGAAGAAGGGTTGGTCACCGTGCAGTGCGGGTATGAGCCCGATCGGCGTGTATGCATCCGGGTGCGCGACACCGGCATAGGTATACCGAATAAAGATACTCAGCGGGTCTTCGAACGTTTTTATCGAGTCGACAAAGCCCGATCTCGCCCGGCAGGAGGAACCGGCCTTGGGTTGCCCATCGTCAAAGAAATCGTAGACCGTATGGGGGGCTCAATCTCGATTGAGAGCCAACTAGGCAAGGGATCGACCTTTATCATCGATCTGCCGGCGGCCTGAACAAAATGACACAACGACAGAATCTAAGTTCGGGTGGACCCTGGGAAGATCGGGTCGGCTACAGCCGCGCAGTTCGCGTTGGATCGCGAATCTATGTCTCCGGTACCACTGCACTCGATTCCGCAGGCAACTTGGTCGGAAAAGACGACGCTTACGCGCAGGCCGTTCAATGTATCCGTAACCTGCAGCAGGCCCTGGAACAGTTGGACGCTTCACTGGCCCACGTGGTTCGTACGCGCATGTTCGTGACGGATATTTCCCGTTGGGAGGAGTTTGGCCGAGCTCACTCCGAGGCCTTCGATACAATTCGCCCGTGCGCCACCATGGTGGAGGTTCGCTCGCTCATCGATCCGCATCTGCTCATTGAAATAGAAGTAGAAGCGGAAGTCGCCTGAAGCTGGAACGGACGCGCCTCCGCCCCGAGTGCTCGATGGACGTACGCCCTTCACTGAGTCAGCCGGCAACTCTGGTCAAAGTCACAATAGCGATCCTGGCTTTAGGGACTTTGCTTTGTCTCCCGTTGCGCCCGCTCTGGGTGGATGAGATTTACCAGCTACAGGCCACCCGCGACCAATCTTTCCCGGCAATGTTTCACAGTGCGATGGTGGCGCCGGGCGGCATGCCGCTTGGCTATACGGTACAGAAACTTTGGCTGGAAATCGCCGGCTTTTCTGCCGCGCAGGCTCGTGTTCCTGCCGCACTGTTCGGGCTTGGTTCCGTTTGGGCCCTGGCCTGGGTAGCCCGGCTTCTCAACGTGAACGCCGGCCTCGTCGCAATCCTCAGTCTGCTGACTCCGCTGCTATTCCGATACTCCACCGAGGCGCGGCCCTATTCACAAGGGCTCTTCTTTAGCGTGCTCGCGACGGCACTGTTCCTGCGTTGGTGGGACCGTCCATCTATTGGAAGACTGGCGGCCTACTCCTTGTGCTGCCTGGCCGGACTGTACTCGCAGCCTTTCTCCATCTTTGCTTCCGTTGCCCACTGTGCGTATGTCCTCCTGGCGGATCGCAAACGGGTCGTATCCCTCTCAGGAGCAGTTCTGCTGCCGGCCCTGCTCTACGCACCGTGGTTTCTCATTTCCAGCAGAGCCCTCCAGCATGAGGCGTGGCCGCACCTCATGTCTTTCTCCTGGCATCAGGTCCCGCCGCTGGTAATCATTCGCGAGCTTTCTGGAGGTGGTTATGTCTGTTCTCTCTCCCTACTAGTCCTAGCCGGCTTCGGGTCGAGGAACCCCAGCCGAAAATTTCTGCTCTTGTGGTTGACCCTACCCGGCATCCTCGCTATTGCAGCCGATGCGCGCTTCAACTACTTCTTTGCCATCCGGCAACTGATCTTCGTCTTGCCTCCGTTGATACTGTTGGCGGCGTCCGGTTTTACCGTTTTGTGGTTCCGTCATCGCCTCGTAGCGGTTGCGTTTGCGGGTGTCTATCTGATCGGAGCAGTGGCCAAAGACTACCGCTGGCAGATGGACCACAAAGAAGATTGGGAAACAGCGGCCCGTTACCTCAATGCCCGGCTGAACGCGGTGGGAGGATGCGTTACCTTCCGGCCGAATCGCGACGCTCCTTCCTATTACTTCTTCGAACCATCCCTGCAGGCCAAAAATTGTCAAAAGACAAACCAGCAGGCCAATCTGATCGCCGTCAGTCCCTACGCAGAATCCGAAGAACGCCGGGCCGCAGCCTCCGGTAAGAACGTAGGGAATACTCTGGTCGTCATGCCGAGTGGTTCCCAGTAGCGCAATCAGGCACGCCTGACTTCGGTGCTTTCGCGCGTTTCCTTGAACCCAGCTGCCGGTGCGCTATCCTCGATTCCAATCTCCCATTTCAATCTCCTAACGAATGCGAAAATTCCTGACCCTGATGCTCGGTATCACCTCCCTGGTACCGGCTCAAAACAATCTCACCGTAATCAAAGCGGCCCATATGTTCGACGGTCAAACCGGCTCCATCACACAACCGGGTTTAGTTGTGGTCGCTGGCGACAAGATCCAGTCTGTCGGTGGCACTGCACCCGCCGGAGCCAAAGTTATTGATCTCGGTGACGCGACGCTGCTGCCGGGCTTTATCGATTCCCATACGCATCTCTCCATGCCATTCAGCGCGGATTACAGCGCCAACCGGTTGGCAACGCTCAGCCGTACGATTCCCGAGCAGGCCATTCGAGCCACCGAAAATGCCCGGAAGACTTTGCTGGCGGGCTTCACCACGGTTCGTGATGTCGGCTCTTCCCATTTCATCGACGTTGGCCTTCGCAACTCTATTAACGCCGGCATTGTTCCGGGGCCGCGCATGCTTGTCTCGGTCCACGCTCTTGGTTCCACCGGCGGCCACTGCGACAGTAGCGCAGGCTTTCGTCCGGAACTTTTCAATCGAGAAACCGGGCCGGAGGATGGCGTCATCAACTCCGCCGACGATGCGCGCTATGCCGTCCGTTACAACATCAAATACGGAGCGGACGTCATCAAAACCTGCGCTACCGGCGGCGTGCTTTCACCCACCGACGATGTAGACGTGCCGCAGCTTTCCCAGCAGGAGCTCAATGCTCTCGTCGAGGAAGCTCACGCGCTGCACCGGAAAACCGCTGCTCACGCTCACGGCTCCGAAGGCGCCAAACGTGCCATCCGGGCCGGCATCGATTCCATTGAGCACGGGACCTTTCTGGACGATGAAGCGCTGCATATGATGCACGACCGGGGTACGTACCTGGTTCCCACCCTATCGGTTCGCAGCGGACTAGCTGAGTCCAAATTTCCTCCCCTGGTCCAGGAGAAAGTCGATGTAACGATGAAAAGCCAGGACGCCATGGTACGCCGGGCTCTTAAAATCGGTGTCAAAATCGCGCTTGGTACCGATGCCGCCGTCTATCCACATGGCAACAACGCTCTGGAGTTTGCCTTGATGACGGCCGATGGCATGACTCCCTCGCAGTCACTTCTAGCGGGTACCGCGGTAGCGTCCGAACTGCTGGGGCTGTCTGCCAAGATCGGTACTCTCACCAGCGGCAAGCTTGCCGACATCGTTGCCGTTCCTGGTAATCCTATTGAAAACATTAAAGTCACAGGAAGCGTCTTGTTCGTCATGAAGGACGGAGTGGTGTACCGCAACGATCGCTTGGCAAGTGCCAGGTGATGGTCAAGCTCTTCTAGTACTATCCCAGGACGGCTTGGGGGCGTTCAACCGGATTCACCTGTTCGTAATATCTCTGTCACATACTGTTGATGGCACTTTGTTGATACTTGTAGGGACCTAAAGAATCCACAAGGCGTGTGTGGAAGTCCAATCTATTCCTCACATTGCGCGGAAGACTCACCAAAATGACAAATCTGTTTTTCTTAAGAAGAACTCCTTCGACCACCTTGGCCGGCTTGGCATTCGCCGTCGGCGCGGTATTAGCTTCAAGCGTTCCGGTTGCGGCTCAAACGTCTCTGACAGGTGCTGGCGCAACTTTTCCCGCCCCGATCTACCAGAAGTGGTTTTCTGAATATCAATCTGTTGGCAACGTTCAGATCAACTATCAGGCGAATGGTTCCGGCGGTGGCATCAAGGCCATCACGGAAGGCACCGTGGACTTCGGTGCTAGCGACATGCCGATGACCGATGAGCAGATGTCGGCCTTTAAAGAGAAACAGGGTTCTACCATCTTGATGTTCCCTACCGTCCTGGGCGGGGTTGTTCCTACCTATAATGTTCCTGACGTGAAGGGTGACCTGAATTTCACGCCTGAAGCTCTTGCCGGTATCTTCATGGGCAAGATCACGAATTGGAATAGCCCGGAGCTTGCGAAAGCCAATCCGGGAGTGAAGCTTCCTGACCTCAAGATTGTTGTGGTTCACCGCTCAGACGGAAGTGGCACCACCTTCTGCTTTACTGACTATCTCAGCAAGGTCAGTCCAGAGTGGTCCTCTAAGGTGGGAAAGAATACCTCGGTCGAGTGGCCCACTGGCTTAGGTGCCAAGGGTAACGACGGAATCGCCGGACTTTTGCAACAGACGAAGGGTTCCATCGGCTACGTAGAGCTTATCTACGCAGTGAAAAATAAGCTTTCGTACGGCAAGATCAAAAACAAGAGCGGCGAATTTGTGAAGGCTGACCTTGCTTCGGTAACAGCTGCTGCTGCCGCCTTGAAGACGATGCCGGATGATTTTCGCGTTTCCATCACTGACGGCGCCGGCAAGAACGTCTACCCGATCTCCACTTTTACCTGGCTCC
Source organism: uncultured Acidobacteriaceae bacterium (assembly GCA_963814195.1). GTDB lineage: Bacteria > Acidobacteriota > Terriglobia > Bryobacterales > Bryobacteraceae > Bog-105. The sequence continues at coordinate 201,186 of CAWFBU010000008.1, read as the reverse complement.
TTGTTCCTTCCAAGATCTCGGACAGCAGCAAGCAAAAGGCTCTCGTTGGCTTCCTGAAGTGGGCTGTCACGAAGGGTCAGTCCTCCGTCGAAGCCCTTGACTACGCCAAGCTTCCGGCCTCTGTTGTAGAGAAAGAACAGAAAGCAATTGCAAAGATCCAGTAGCTGACCCCTTTTGAGGGCTCGTCTTTCTGGTGTTATCCATGGCCACTTCAACCGCTCTTACCAACGAATCCCGCCCAGCTGTCCACAGCTTCTTTAAGCGCGTTCGTGGGGGCGACGAAGTGGCCTACCTTATTACTCTTGCGAGCGCTGTTGCGATTCTTCTGATTGTTGGCCTGATCGTCATCGAGCTCTGGTCCAACTCCCAGCCGACGATTCACAAATTTGGGTTTAACTTTCTTGGTAGCTCGCGTTGGGACCCGAATGCGGGTGTATTCGGTGCCTTGCCGTTCGTTTACGGTACCTGCGTTACCTCTTTTCTCGCACTCCTCATTGCCGTTCCTTTCGGGGTTGCAGCGGCCATTTTCCTGGCGGAAATGGCTCCTCCCGGTCTCTCGAACATCCTTACCTTTCTGATCGAACTCCTGGCCGCCGTTCCCAGCGTGATCTACGGGCTTATCGGAATTTTCGTACTCGTTCCCTTAATCCGCGATTACCTTGTTCCCGTGCTGGTCGCGCTCTTCGGCTATTTGCCGTTCTTTAAAGGTGATTTTTACGGCGTTAGTTTTCTATCCGCCGGTCTGGTCCTGGCCGTTATGGTGGTCCCGTTTATTGTGTCGGTCTCACGAGAAGTTTTGATCGCCGTTCCGAGAGAGCAGCGGGAAGCGTCGCTTGCTCTGGGCACAACGAAGTGGGAGACCACTTGGCAGGTCGTTATTCCGAACGCGAGTACCGGAATCATCGGTTCGGTTTTCCTCGCTTTAGCACGTGCCCTGGGCGAGACCATGGCCGTCACCATGGTCATTGGAAATACGCCTAAAATCACCGCCTCGCTGCTCTCTCCCGGCTACTCGATTGCGGCCGTCATTGCGAATGAGTTTGCTGAGGCGAGCGGTTCCCTATATGTCTCTTCCCTCATCTTCCTCGGCCTTGTACTCTTCGGTCTCACGATCATCATCAACGCCGTCGCACGCATCCTGATTCTCACTACTACTTCCCGGAGCGGTTCTTAAGTTTATGATGGCTGAAATACAGCCCCACCGAAAAGTAGTGAACGCAGCTATGCTCTCGCTGTCCGGATTATCGACAGTGGTGGTGGTTGGCGTTCTGTTCTTTATCCTGGGCTATCTGCTCTGGCACGGTGGCCGATCCCTTGATTGGAATTTCTTCACCAAGCTTCCCAAGCCTTCCGGAGAAACGGGCGGTGGTATGGCCAATGCCATCGTCGGCAGTGGGAAGGTTCTGCTGGTTGCGACTTGTATCGGTGTTCCGATCGGCTTTTTTGCCGGAGTCTACCTGGCCGAATATAGCGGTAAAACATTTGCCTTCGCGCTTCGTTATGTCGTCGATCTGCTGAACGGGGTTCCGTCTATTGTCATCGGAATTGTCGCTTACGCCGTGGTCGTACGCCCCATGCGTCATTTCTCTGCGTTGGCCGGTGGTGTTGCGTTAGGCATTATGATGATTCCCATCGCCGTCAGAACCACGGAGGAGTTCCTCCGCGCCATTCCCAATTCGATGCGTGAAGGATCCCTGGCTCTCGGCGCCACAAAGGCCCAAACGATCTTTACGGTGGTCGTGCCTGCCGCTATTTCGGGACTGGCTTCCGGAATGATGCTTAACCTCGCGCGTGTTGCCGGTGAAACCGCACCTCTGCTCTTTACTGCCTTGGGCAATATGTTCTGGAGCAAGGGTTGGATGCAGCCGATTGCCACTTTGCCCGTGATGATCTATAACTATGCGATTGCCCCGGAGGCCGATCTGCACCAGCAAGCTTGGGCGGCCGGCTTTGTCCTTCTCGCAATGGTGCTCGTCATCAACGTGACGGCTCGTCTTATCATTGCTCGCGGTCCGGCGGCGTCGAGGAGATAAATGTTGGCCTCCCCCAAACAACAATTTTTGAAAGAACCTGACCCAACAGTGCCCACAGATATCGAAAAGCCCAGCGGTCCTGCGGTCTCTAAACTAAAGGTTAAGAGCCTCAACTTTCACTACGGCTCGTTCCATGCTCTGCACGACATCAACATGGATATTCTTCCGAACAAGGTAACCGCTTTTATCGGCCCGTCCGGTTGTGGCAAATCCACCTTTCTCCGAACCATGAACCGGATGAACGAGACCGTCCGGAACACCAAGGTCGAAGGAGAGATCCTGCTCGATAACGAAGACATTCTCGCCATGGATGTTACCAACGTTCGCCGTCGCGTCGGGATGGTGTTCCAGAAATCAAATCCTTTCCCGAAGAGCATCTTCGATAACGTTGCCTACGGGCTGCACGTAAATGGCGTCCGTAAGAAGTCTGTTGTCGAAGAGGCGGTCCAGCGCAGCCTTGAGCATGCCGCCCTGTGGACGGAAGTAAAGGACAAGCTCAACGTGCCTGCCAGTGCTTTGTCAGGCGGTCAGCAGCAGCGCCTCTGTATCGCTCGAGCGCTTGCGGTTGAACCTGAAGTCTTGTTGCTCGACGAGCCTTGTTCCGCTCTGGACCCCATCGCGACTTTGAAGATCGAGGAACTGCTCTTCCAGATCAAGAACATCACCACCATCGTCATCGTCACCCACAACATGCAACAAGCCGCTCGCCTGGCTGACTCCACGGGATTTTTCTTACTAGGTAAGCTGGTCGAGTTCGACGATACTCGAAAGATCTTCCAAAATCCGGGCAAGAAAGAGACAGAAGATTACGTCACGGGCCGCTTCGGTTGATTTCTGAACCATCCGGGGATGATCCAGAGGAACCGATGCGCCACTTTGAACAGGAACTAGAAAAGTTAAAAGCCAAGCTTCTTGAAATGAGCGCCTTGGTGGAGAGCGCTGTTTACCGCAGTGTTCAAGGTGTAGTCGAAAAAAACCAGGAACTCGCCGAGCAGGTGATTCGCAACGAGCGACGGATCAACGAGCTGGAGATCGAAATCGACGATTTGGCGATTAGTCTGCTTGCTTTGCAAGCGCCGTTGGCTGCCGATCTGCGCCTAGTTACTGCTGCGATCAAGATCAACAACGACCTCGAACGCATGGGCGACCTGTCGGTCAGCATTGCTCAGAGTGCGCTGGCTCTCATGCAGGAGGCGATAATTCAGCCTCTCATCGACATCCCACACATCGCTGGTCTGGCCCAGAGCATGGTGCGCAAGGCACTGGATGCTTTTGTGAATCGTGATCCCGAACTGGCTCGCAGTGTTCTGGCTTCCGACGACGCCGTCGATAATATGCGGACGGCCAGCTATCACGAATTGATCAGCTTCATGGAGAAGAATCCGGAGCACATCTCCCAGGCACTGTATCTCCTCTCGACCGTTCGCAATTTGGAACGCATCGCGGACCACGCGACAAACATCGCGGAGGATGTTCTTTACTTGGTGAAGGGCATCGACGTCCGGCACCACAACGAAGAGCGCTCGGCCCTCACGCCCAGTTAGGTAGGCTTAACTTAGCTTAGCCTTCAGAATCTCGTTTGCTACGGCGGGATTAGCTTGGCCTCGGCTGGCTTTCATCAACTGACCTACCAGGAAGCCTAATAAGGCCACCTTGCCGGCGCGGTATTGCTCCACTTGTTTAGGATTGGCTGCGATTACCTCATCCGCCAATCCTTCCAGCGCTCCCGTATCGGAGATCTGTTTCAGTCCCTCGCGCTCGACGATGGTCGAAGCGGAGTCGCCGGATTCAAACATCTTCGGCAGAATGTCTTTGGCGAGCTTGCCTGACAGTTCTCCCTTGCTAATCAGGGCGACAAGTTCGCCAAGATGCTCTGGGCCGATGGGCGAGTCAACAATCTCTTTTCCAGCGGCTTTCAACAAACCCATCAAGTCGCCAACCACCCAGTTGGCAGTCAAACGACCATCGCCACTCGCTTTCACTGCGCGCTCGAAGTATTCGCTTGTGCTGCGCTCCAAAGTAAGAACCTGTGCATCGTATTCACGCAGGCCGTACTCAGTCACAAAACGTTCCCTTCGATCAGCAGGCAGCTCAGGTAGGCGCGACCTTACTTCACCCAGCCAGTGCTCGCTGATCCGGAGCGGAACCAGGTCAGGTTCCGGGAAGTAGCGGTAGTCGTGGGCCTGTTCTTTGCTGCGCATCGCAACCGTTTTGCCGGTGTCCACGTTGTATAGCCGCGACTCTTGCTGGACTCGGCCTCCGCCCTCAATCAACTCGATCTGCCGCTCGATCTCATACTCCAACGCCATTTTCAGGAAGCGGAAGGAGTTCAGGTTCTTTACCTCCGCTTTAGTGCCGAACTTTTCTGCCCCCCGTAAACGCACCGAGACATTTGCGTCGCATCGCAGTTGCCCCTTTTCCATATCGCAATCGGAGATGCCGATGTACTGCATCATCTGCTTTACTTCGGTCAGATAGGCGTAAGCTTCGTCCGAGGAACGCATGTCCGGCTCGCTCACGATCTCAATCAGCGGCGTACCCGAGCGATTCAGGTCCACGTAGGTGAAGCGGTCTGAATCTCTAAACCCGTCGTGGATGCTTTTACCCGCGTCGTCCTCCATGTGAACTCTGGTTACGCCAATCCGCTTCTTTTCCGATCCGATCGCGATATCGACCCAGCCGTGCTCGGCCAGCGGCTTGTCGTATTGCGAGATCTGGTAGCCCTTCGGCAGATCCGGATAAAAGTAGTTTTTGCGCGCAAACTGAGACCACGGATTCACCGTGCAGTGCAGCGCGAGGGCGGCACTAATCGCAGACTCGACAGCTTGTCGGCTCATGACCGGCAATGCGCCGGGAAGCCCCAAACAAACTGGACACACGTTCGTGTTGGGGGCAATCCCAAACTCCACCGGGCAACTGCAGAATATCTTTGTCTTCGTTCCCAGCTGAACGTGAACCTCCAGGCCAATGACCGGCTCATATTTGGTACGGATCAGATCAGCAGTTTCAGTCGCAGACATTTACACTCTGATTGTAAATTGCGACTAGGCTACGGTCGCTTCACGCCGCTAGCCTCGCGCGCTTTCAGAAACTCATCGCTCGCATTCCAGGTCGGCATCTGTGGCGTATTCGCAAAGTCGATACCGAGAGTGAGCCCAAACTCTGCCATCTGTTCCATTCCGGCAAAGTCCCAATCGTCGTGATACTCGTCCGATGGCTGGTGGTAATGCTGCGAATTAAACTCTTCGAAGACTTTCGAGCCGTAACCCGGCGGCTTGCCCCAATAGTCCGTACCTGGCGAGATAGAGAAGGAAGGCACGCCGACGCGGGCCAGGGAAAAATGATCCGATCGATAGTAGTGGCCTTGGCCTGGTTGAGCGTCGGGCTTGATGAGCAGATTGACGCGGTTCGCGTCCCGTTGAACGATTGACCAGAGCGTGGTTCGTTCCGCTCCTGTGACTTCCACATCGTGCGTTTTCCCGAACGGCGGCAGGGCGTCGAAGTTAATATCTGCTGCGGTTTGCCCTGGTGGTACTTCTGGATGCTCACCGTAATACTGCGACCCAAGCAAGCCCGACTCCTCTGCCGTGACGAACAGGAACAGGGCACTGCGCCGAGGCTTTTGCGGTAAAGCTGCCCAGATTCTTGCCAGTTCCAGCACGACCGCACAGCCCGTCGCGTTATCGACGGCGCCGTTATAAATAGAGTCGCCCTTAACCGGCACGCCAACACCGAGATGATCCCAATGTGCGGAGAAGAGGACCACCTGCGATTTCGCGGTGGAGTCCAGACCATCAACGCGACCGATTACGTTTCGGCTCTCCACATTGCGGAGCTTGACGGGAATATCCCCGCTGATGCGGAGGCCCAGAGGCATCGGCCGGAAGGACTTCTGGTTAGCCATGTCCAGCAATTCAGCCAGGGACTTGCCGGTGCTGGCCATCAATCGGGTGCCAGCCTCCTCAGTCATCCAGGCTGCGAGCTTCAGGCCAGTCCCGCCTTCTTTCAATCGAAGCTGGGGATGTTCCTGGGTGGCCGAGCCTTGGATGACGCCCCATCCGTAGCCTGCAGTCGGGGTAGTGTGAATGATGATCGCCGCCACCGCACCACGCCGCGTTGCTTCTTCAAATTTGTACACCCATCGCCCGTAGTAAGTGAGCGCCAGCCCATTGAAGAATTTTGGGTCTGTTGAAGGCGGTTCGTTGGTGAAGTAGATGAGGACTTTTCCCTTCACATCAACATCTTTATAGTCATCCCAGCCGAACTCCGGAGCAGAGATGCCATGGCCCACAAAGACGGCCTCGGCATCGAACTTGTTCACCGGCTGCTGACTCGTTGCGGTACCGACAAAATCCTGGACGAACTTGAACGTCGTCGCCGCCTTTCCGGAGACTCGAAGCGACGCTTCGGGCAAAGTAGTCGATCCGACCAAGGGTACGCTCTGAAAATACGTGCCGTTGTCTCCCGCCGGCTTCAATCCCTCGGCCTGCAACTGAGAAGCAAGGTAGTTGGTAGCCAGCTTCTCTCCGTTTGTGCCCACTCCCCGGCCTTCCAGTTCATCGCTTGCAAGGAACTTGACATGCGCCCGCAGGCGGTCAGTTGAAACATGCAACTGAAAAGCGGAAAGCGAGGAGTAGGCAAAGACTGACAGCAGAAACAGACGCCGAAGCATGTCTATCAGTCTAAATCGCACTGGGTGCGACCCTAGCGTGACGATCAGCGGCGCGGACTAAGCTAGGACCATCTCTCTGGTTGCGTTTGACTCTGCGTTGATCTGAGAAATGATTTCGCGGATCACTTCTGTTACCCGGTGATTCTCAATCTGGCAGGTTCCGGCCGCTTCGTGGCCTCCGCCGCCGTAAGCGAGCACCAGTTCGTCGACTCTTGTTTTGCAGGTCCGGTCAAGAATCGATTTTCCGATCGCAAGTACGGTGTTCTGCTTCTTCAAACCCCAGAGCACATGCATTGAGATGTTGCACTCGGGGAAGAGCGCATAGATCATGAACCGGTTGCCGACGTAGATGATGCTTTCGCCGCGGAGATCGAGCACCACAAGGTTCTCGTGAACGCTGCTGCAGCGACGAATCTGTGAGGTGAACCGGTCTTCGTGCTCACGATACAGTTCAACTCTTTCCCGAACGTCAGGCATCGCCAGGGTCTCCTCGATAGTGTGGTCCCGGCAATAATCGATGAGCGCCATCATCAAATCGTAGTTCGAGATTCGAAACTCGCGGAATCGCCCCAGACCCGTTCGAGGATCCATGATGAATGAGAGCAGCTCCCATCCTTGCGGGTTGAGGATGTCTTCTCGGGTAAATCGGGCTGAATCCGCTTTGTCCACAGCCGACATCATCTCTTCGCTGATCTTCGGGAAGGTGACTGCCCCTCCAAACCAGTTGTACAGGACGCGGGCAGCGGAATCGGCATTCGACATCAGGATGTGATTCGCACGTGCCGACGATTCGTTTGCCCGTGTAACTTCACTATCGTGATGGTCAAAGCAAAGATGGCATCCTGCCACGTACGGCAGATTCGTGAGAATGTCATTCTTGGTGATCTCGACTTTCCCATCCTGTACATCTTTCGGATGCACGAATGTGATCGAATCCAGGATCCCGAGATCCTTCAGGAGAATGGCGCATACCAATCCGTCGAAGTCACTTCTCGTGAGAAGCCTGTACTTCTTCCGCTCATCAATACCCGCTCGGACGCTGTTCATAGAGGCCATATCGACGGAAGCTCACGCATTTTGAACCGAAATCGCCGGCACGGTTCTCAGAATCGTCCTGCGTTAGAAGCGAATGCGACATCAGAAGTTTACTGCTTCAATAAGTAGAAATATTAGGCTACCTGATTTTAGTTCGGTTGAAATACTGGGCCACTACACTCATTATCGGTCGGCGTTCCTTATATGGTTCGGCCGTTCGAATACCTCAAATCTCAAGGAAGTCGCATGCATCCCTATCCAAAACTTAAGACCGCAGCGTTTGCAGCGGCCACTCTCGCTATCTTCGTTGGACTGGCCGCAACTGCCCAGGCGGACCCCATCCAGACCGTGTTCGTGATTGCGATGGAGAACCACAACTGGACTCAGCCAGCCTCGCAGACCAGTCCTGGACAGATCTTTGGTAATGTTGCTGCACCGTACATCAACAGCCTGGTTACACCGGGTAATCCGAATGCGGCCCAGGTTTCCTATGCGTCTAACTACCAGAACGTAGCGGTTGGCGTACATCCTTCGGAACCGAACTATATTTGGGCGGAGGGTGGTTCGAACTTTGGTGTGCTGAATGATAACGATCCGTACACCGGCGGCACGAACCAGACGACTACGCAGACCTTAAGCAACTATCTGGCTGCATCGGGTCAGACCTGGCGTTCCTATCAGGAGGACGTGAACATCAATAAGGCAAACAATACGGCTTTACCGAGCAACCAGTGGACGGTTCCCCTAACGAGCAGTTCAGGCACGTTTACGACCGGCACGAACCAATATAACGGCAGCAATCAATATAATTACGCCGCTAAGCATAATCCGGAATTGTTCTTTAGCAGCACGAATGGAGGAAACGATAGCTCGACCTCGAATCCTCAGGCTAAGAATTATGCTCCGCTTCAACAGCTGACGACCGATCTGAACAGCAACACAGTCGCGAAATACAACTGGATTACGCCAAACCAGTACAATGACGCCCATTCAGCCTTGTCTGCCGGCTTCACTTACAACGGGGTGCATTACACGGGCGATCAGGCGGCGATCGCGCAAGGTGACAATTTTCTGTCGATGCTGGTTCCCCAGATTATGGCGTCCTCCGCTTACCAAAACAATGGCGCCATCGTCATCTGGTGGGATGAAACGGAGGGCGGGGATGACCCGAGCCGCACGATTCCGGAGATCATCCTCTCTCCTGATGCTAAAGGCAATGCTTTCACAAACAGCATCGCGTACACTCACTCGTCGGACCTCCTGACCATGCAGGAGATTTTCGGTGTTGGGCCTTGCCTCCAGGACGCTTGCAACGCGACAGATCTTTCCGGTCTGTTTAATGCCGGCTCGATTCCGAACGGCATTGCGGGTACAGCGACTCCCGAACCTTCCACCTTTGCCGGTTTGACGCTCGGTTTAGCAGTCCTTGCGGTTGCCGGTCGAAGACGAATCAAGCGAAGCTAGGAACTGGCAAGTTCACGCTGAGTGCGAGCAATTGGTCTGGCTAAACGGCTAAGCCTCTTGCTCGACCTTGGCTCGCATGGCAGCCATCCGCGCCTGATGTCCGCGAGTCAGGTGCGGAGTGATGCCCAGCATGCGTTCGATCAACATTAGCTGTCCGCGATGATGCATCTCGTGCTCTTTTACTCCCAGTAACATGTCAAAACGCGTCCGGCTGGCCGGCGTGCCGCCCGGGGGCATCGTGACAATCTCGCCCAGAAACTCGTCGTCCAATGCTTCTACCGTTTTGGCGTACTTCTCACCTTCCTCTTTCAGCAGGGCAATGATATCGGCTTTCGTCCGGGACACGTCCAGTTCAGCTTTGGTTTGGGCGAGAAACTTCATGAAATCAAATCCCACCATCGTGGATCGTTTCTCCACGAAGTTGATCTGCTCCTGAAATCTTCCGCCGAGGGCCATGTGGGTAAGCAATTCACCGACTGTCCTGGTTCCTTCTGCCGGACGGTAGTTGTATTGGTCTTCCGGGATCTCCTCCGCGATAATAAGCGTATTGTTGCGGACCGTCCGAAAGGACTCAGCGAGTTCCTTTGCTCCGTAGTAGTTCATCAGGCTTACTTTACCGCGGGCTGCCTGTCCGTGGCTTCCGCATCGGCGCTCACCTTAAGGGATTCCTGACGTCCTCTCAGTAAACTTGAAGGTGTAATGGGCTCCAAAGCGGCAGGCTTACGAGTGATGCTGGTATCTCTAGCCAGCATTGGAGTCGTAAGCTTTGTCTGCTTTCGTTTCATTCCCGCTTCTGCGACAACGGTCGCGCTCCTCTTACTGCTGATCGTGCTTGTCACAGCGATTACGACGAGGCTTTTGTTTGCCCTTCTCGCTGCGCTGGTGGCGACCACTTGTCTCGACTTGTTCTTCCTGCCGCCGGTCGGTTTGATCACGATTGCGGATCCGCAGAACTGGGTTGCTCTGATTGTTTTCAGCGTAGTGTGTGTGGTGGCCGGCCAGCTGTCGCATCAGCTCCGGGTTCAGCGCGACACGCTTTTGGAGCAGCAGGGTGAAACCGAAAAGCTGCATCTGCTAAGTCGATCGCTATTGATGAGCACGAGCGGTGATGAGTTGCGCCGGCTGATTGCGAATCGTTGTGCGCAGCTTTTCGACCTGGAAGACTTTGCTCTGTTCGAGAACTTGAACTCGAAATTCTCCCACGTGAGCAGCATCCACGCACTCCCAGAACAGGCCATGCGATCGGCGGACGATCGGTCCACGGTGGAAGTGAAGGGAGTGCAGTGGACGGTTGTACCGGTGGTGCTGGGGAACCTGCGGTATGGAAGCATCGCTTATGTTCGCAGGAACCCGCTGCTTGTTTCGACAGTGAGCTCACTCGCCAGTACGATTGCGCTAGGACTCGCTCAGGGTCAGGCCCAGGAAGCGGAGAGCCGTAGCGCAGCCGTACGTCGCAGCGAAGAATTGAAGTCTGTCATGATTGACGCTTTGGCCCACGATCTGAAAACACCGCTAACATCTATCGAAGCAGCCGCCGAGATGCTGGCCGGATCCGGTTCGCTCTCTCCGGTCCAGAGCGCCGACATGATCTCCGTCATACAGGAGGAGACCAGAGGTCTGCGCCGCCTGGTTGATGAAGCTACGCATCTTGCTCGAATCAATGCCAACCGGCTGAGACTCAATCTGAAAGCGGAGCCGGTATCGAACCTGGTGCAATCGGCCATCCATTCCTTGGGCGACAGGACTAGAACGGAAAGAATTGAGACACAAGTCGCGGCGGGAATATCGCCGGTGCTGGTGGACTGCGAGTTGATGGCTCAAGCATTGAAACAGTTGCTGGACAACGCGTTGAAGTATGGGCCGCCTCGTTCGCCGGTCGTCTTGACGGCCGAGGACAAGGAACGAGTGATTACTATTTCGGTACGCGATAGCGGCCCGGGGTTGACGGAATTAGAACAATCCCGCGTTTTTGATAAGTTTTATCGGGGCAGATACGACAGCTCAGCCATCCAGGGCACCGGCATGGGCCTATCGATAGCAAGGGAGATCGTTGAGGCACACGGCGGAGCGGTAGGGGTTCGAAGCTACGTCGGGCAAGGGACGGAGTTCTTCATCTCTCTAGCACCGGCTCACGAGGCGATGCCATTGCAAGAAGCGGCAGTATGAGTTCCGGACGGGTGTTGATTGTGGATGACGAGGCACAGATTCGTCGAGTGATGCGCACCGCTCTTGAATCGCATGGTTATGAACCGTACGAAGCAAGAACAGGCGAGGAGAGTCTTGAGGCGTTGCGGGAGTTTGACCCGGACATCGTCCTACTCGATATGAATATGCCGGGTATGGGTGGAATGGCGGCCTGCCGCGCTTTGCGGGTCAGCTCCGACGTGGCGATTATCGTTCTCTCAGTACGAAGCAGTGAAAGCGACAAGATCGCAGCTCTGGATGCGGGCGCCGATGACTACATGACCAAGCCGTTCAGCGTGAATGAGCTGATGGCACGCATTCGAGCACACATGAGGCGACTGCCGGATTCGGGCCAGCCCATTCATGTGTCGGAGGATTTCACCATCGACCCGGCGTCCCGGCAAGTTATGACACGCGGACAAGCGGTCCATCTCACGCCTAAGGAGTTCGATCTTCTTCACTATCTCGCTTCCAATCTGAACAAACCGGTTGCTCATCGCAAGCTCCTGCAGACGGTCTGGGGTGCCGAGTACGGCGAAGAAGTGGAATATTTGCGCGTGTTTGTGAGTCAGCTACGGAAGAAGATAGAGGTAGACCCGGCTCATCCCCGATTCATTGTCACGGAGCCTTGGGTCGGCTATCGCCTGGCTATACCGGATAAAGCATGAGTGAACTTCCCCAGGATTCAAGTACACCAAAGCCCGGCAAGTTGAAGATCTTTCTAGGGTATGCTGCAGGCGTCGGCAAAACGTACCAGATGCTGGAGGAAGCGCAGTCGTTGCGGCAGCGTGGTGTGGACGTGGTGATCGGGTATTTTGAGCCACATGGACGCAAGGACACAATTGCCAAAACGGAAGGGCTGGAGATGCTGCCGCGCAAGAAAGTGGAGTATCGCGGATCGTTCTTCGAAGAGATGGATGCTGACGCAATTATCGCGCGACATCCGCAGGTGGCGGTTGTGGATGAATTTCCCCATACCAACATTCCGGGCTCACCACGGGAAAAGCGCTGGCAAGACGTGCAGCTGATCCTCGACGCAGGCATCGATGTCCTGACAACCATGAACGTGCAGCATCTGGAAAGCTTGAACGACCAGATGGCACATATGACAGGCGTGAAGGTACGCGAAACCATCCCCGACTGGGTTGTAAAGCAGGCCGACGAAGTCGTAATGGTGGATCTGACACCGCGAGCACTGCTAAACCGTTTGGAGCGCGGCGTCGTTTACCCGCCCGATAAGGCGCAGCGCGCGATGCAGAACTTCTTCAAGGAATCCACGCTGGTGGCGCTTCGCGAGATGGCGTTGAGGCAGACGGCCCACGAAGTGGAAGAACGCATGGAACAAGGCGAAGCTTCGGTGGCTGCGGGCACCGAAAAAACGCCAGCCAAGCGCCGTCAACTGGATGACGCTGTCATCATTTATGTCAGCGATGATCCTTCCACCGCCATGCTGATCCGACGTGGTAAACGCGTGGCTGATATTTTGCATGCCGAGTGTTTTGCTGTCTTTATCAATGAGCGGGGCGATCTGCAGTCACTGCCGCCTCAGGAGCGTGAGGCGGTCGAACGGCACCTGACGTTTGCCCGGAACCTTCATATTGAGACCTGCATTCTAAAAGGGTCGGACCACGCGCAGGAGTTGGTCGAGTTCGGCCGCAAGCACAAGGCCCGGCAGATCTTTTTGCCCCGGCTTGTCGGCAAAGGTGTGGAGCGGCTACGAGGAAAAAGCCTGGTGAATCAGGTTGTCAGCATGGCAGATGACATGGAAGTGACGATTGTGGCCGATCGGCGCCAGGATAAGACGGCCGGCCGATAGCTTCGCTCAGTAGAAGTGTCACTAAGGTAGACTAAGGAGATTCGGGCTGTGGCGCAGCCTGGCTAGCGCGCTTGCTTGGGGTGCAAGAGGTCCCGGGTTCAAATCCCGGCAGCCCGACCAATCCTGTCCATAACTTAGGCGGTCTTTTCCGCCTTTGTCCCAAGCTCTTCCACGTCTCGTCACCTACCGTTTGACTATTTACCGGCTACGCAGCAGCTTCGACCTTACGTTCTCAGCAGATAAAAGCGGTTATGTGGGGAGCAATTCTTGTTGTTCAACAAGAATCCGCAGCTTACTCGGGTCAGAGCCCATGCTCCAAAGAGGATGGCGGCATCCGGTGGTCCGTAGGAGCTGTGCGTGCTGGAACACGCAGACGGCAAGACCGTCTACGCCACCTTTTGACTTTTCAGCTGTTGGTGGACCAACGCTAGGCGGCCTGGTTCGCTCGCATGGCCCGTAAGACCTGGGCGGCTTGGATGTTGCACCAGGGGGAGTTGGTTTCGCGGGCCTGCCGTTCGGCTACGGCGCGTTGCACATCTAAGATTGAAAATTCGAACCCAATTTCGGCTAAGACACTGTGGTCATAGGGGATGTTTTGTTCGATGCAGTGGCGGTAGTAGGCTGCGGCTTCGTCCAGTTGAGCTTTCTCTTCGGCCAGACGCTTCTGCTGCAGCGCGATGAGTAACTTGAGTTCGCGGTCAAGCCGACGGACCAGGCGCGATTCCTGCAGGTAGAGGTTGTTGAATTCCTTCCGGTAAACGACGTAGATCTCGGAGTCGCTCACCAGGACGTTGCTTGGTTCCAGGTGATTTTCGGATTTGGGGGTGAGGCGTGTGCGGCCGACTGAGTAGAGGCCAGCTTCGAGAGCCGGGATGCGCAGGATGCGCCATTCGAGGTCGGCAATCATTGCGACGTGAGCGCGTTCATCGTCGTTAGCCGGTTTGTGAGCGGCGAGGATGCGAGCGCAGTGTTCCTGGAAAGCGGCCGCTTCTTCGGTGGAGAGGAACGGAGCGCGACCGGTCAGTCCGGTTTTGAGTGCGTTCTGAGAGGAGATGCGCTTTCCTTCTTCGGTCTTCGGTCCGGTGGAATGAGTGGCGTTGGCTCGGTTAGCAGCGAGCTGGGCTTCGGTAACGGGGCGGGTGTTCATGCTTCGAGCGTGCGGGAGAGCCGTTCGCAGTGGGGTTACGCGGGGCAGGTATGTGGTTGAGAGATCGGGAAATAAAAAAGTCAGTCGAGTTGTGATCGTATGAATAATCGCCTCGTTTCCACGTATGTAGTGTCGGAGCAGTGTGCAGGAGGGGAGCATGAAAGCTGCTGTTTACAGCCGATATGGGCCTCCGGACGTCGTCCACATCGAAGAGATTGAGAGGCCCATTCCGGGGGACAGCGAAGTTCTCATTCGGGTCTACGCCAGTACCGTTTGCGCGGCAGACTGGCGAATGAGGAAAGCGGATCCTGTCTTTATCCGATTGATGATGGGTATCTGGCGACCGCACAAATTACACGTACTCGGGATGGAGTTCGCCGGGGAGGTACAAGTGATCGGGAAGTCTGTCACTCACTTCGCGGCTGGAGACCAGGTATTCGGAGGCACCGGCTTCCGTTTCGGCGCCCACGCCGAGTACGTGTGCGTGCCAGAGGAAGGGACTCTGGCGATAAAGCCTTACAACATGAGCTTCTCGGAAGCTGCGGCCGTGTGGTTTGGGGGATTCACGGCGCTGCACTTCCTAAGCCGAGCTAATCTCAGACCGGGAGAAAAAATACTGATCTACGGGGCATCCGGAAGCGTTGGTGTGTTCGCCGTTCAGCTCGCGAAGTACTTCGGCGCGCACGTCACCGCGGTTTGCAGCACTTCGAATCTGGAGCTAGTCAAGTCTCTCGGTGCCGATGAGGTGGTCGATTACACCCGGCAGGATTTCTCGAAGGTTAATCGAGTCTATGACGTGGTGTTCGATGCCGTGGGCAAGAGTGGTTTTTCCCGCAGCTTGAAAGTGCTTACAAAAGGTGGCTGTTATGTCCGCGTAGGATCGTCTGGAGGAACACTATCCATTCTCGGCAGTCTGCTCTGCGAGATTTGGACCTCGCGTATTCGAGGTGTGAACGTCATCAGTGGAGTAGCGGTGTCCACCTCCGCAAATCAACTTCTTCTTAAGGAGCTAATCGAGGCCGGGAAACTGAGGACCGTTATCGACCGCTCCTATTCGCTAAACGAGATCGCCGACGCTCACCGGTTTGCCGAGGCGGGACACAAAAAGGGGCACGTCGTCGTGTTGATCCAATAGGCTCTCTGGCATTCAGTAGACTGTTCGTCATCGCATGCGCCTCGAGTTAGCGGGTGAGGGTAACCGTTGCTTATGAAGACAGGATTGAGTTATGTCTGAGTATTTCTCCCGCATAAGCCGGCGAGGAGTTCTGGCCATATTGCCGGCTGCGGCGAGCAGTGGGGCAAACCCGCATATACAGCCGTTCAAAGTAGCGCTAGGTCAGGCGGCGACAGAGGGAGGATCGGGAACGAGCTCCGAAGTGGAGGTGCGGCGGCGCTGGCTGGCCGTTGCGGAGTCACTTCGGCCCCGACTCAGCGAGACGATACAGCCACCACTCCGTCTGGTGCGTGGCGTGAGCGACCCGACGCGTTATCTTCGCTGGCGCATGGAGACGGAGGTCTCCGGATCGGATCTTCCCAAACGAATCCTGCGCAAGGGCGACAACTTCATCCTGGATTTCGGTGGTCACCGGACGGGATACCTGCAGTTTCGACTGTTAGGCGAAGGTGTGTCGGTGGATGCGCCGTGCCGTCTGAAGCTTACATTTGGGCAAGTACCGGGGGACGTCACCGAGCCTCTTGATCCGTACCGCGGGCAGCTCAGCAGCTCGTGGTTGCCGGAGGAAATTCTCACCGTCGATTTTCTCCCGCAATTGGTGCGCATGCCACGACGGTACGCATTCCGTTACGTGAAGGTGGAGGTGATCGACACCTCGCCCAACTACGGAGTTCGCTTCTTAGACACAAGCGCGATCGCGGTCACTTCGGCGGGGGCTGCCCCGGAAGCTCTGCCGGCAAATCTGGCTCCGTGGCTGCGGAGGGTGGATGAGGTGAGCACGGCCACGCTGCGGGACTGCATGCAGACGACATTCGAAGATGGTCCTCGCCGGGATCAGCGGCTTTGGATCGGCGACTTGAGACTGCAGGCGCGCGCCAGTTATGTGACTTATCCGAATCATGACCTGGTGAAGCGGTGCCTCTATCTGTTTGCGGCACTGCCTCGTGAAAGCGACGGGTTTTTACCGGCCTGTGTTTTCGAGAAGCCGACCCCGGTGACTACGGGCACGTTCATTCTCGACTATGCCGCTCTGTACGGAGCCACCGTTCTGGATTACGTGCGCGCCGGCGGCGACCGTGCGACCGGAATCGACCTTTGGCCGGTCGCTTTGCGCCAGCTTGAACTTCTGCTTGTCAATGTCGATCCATCGGGACTGTTCGTTATTCCCAAGGGGATCTGGGCCTTTATCGATTGGAATTCCAAACTGGATCGTGCTGCCCCGATTCAGGGAGTGATGATCTACTCCTGTCAGCGGCTTGTTGAGCTAGCTGCGGTTGTTGGGAAATCGGAACAAGTCGCTCATTATCCTGCTCTGATCAAGAAAATGATGAGCGCGGCTCGCCAGCATTTTTATCGCCCCGAGCTTAAGCTATGCGTCAGCGGCCCTGATTCGCAAATATCGTGGGCCTCGCAAGCCTGGTTGACTCTTGCGCACTGCTTGAGTGAGGCTGAGGCACGTGAGGCAATCCGGCGGGCCGTGCTTCAGGACAAAACGGCCGTTGAACCGACCACCGCCTACCTCTATCACCACGTAGTAGAGGCGATGATCGAGTGCGGCATGCGACGGGAAGCGCTGGATATGATTCGGAGCTACTGGGGCTTGATGGTGGAAGACGGAGCCGACACTTTCTGGGAAGCTTTCGATCCGAAGGATTCATTGTTTTCACCGTATGGAGACGTTCACATCAACAGCTTCTGCCACGCGTGGAGCTGCACACCGGCTTATTTCTTTCGGGCGCTTCATCTAACCAGTGACTCGGCCTGAGATTTACGAAGCGAGCTGACGAGTAGCGGACATCACGTAGTTGGGCGGGAGCCTGCGATGAGGATGTGCACGAGTCGCCTGGCACTCTGCTGCCACTCCGGCCCGGACGCCACGTACGAGACGCCGACGAGAGCCCGCAGGAGATCGAGAGGTTCAACGTCTGGCCGTAGGTCGCCACTCTCAATGGCCCGTTCTACGAGGGCCTGGATAGCCGCCTTGATCTGACTACCGGTGGATTCGAAGATCTTGGCGGGCCCGCCGAGAAGTGAGTTCAGAGCAGGAGCAATGATTTGCTTGGCTGCGACGTAGTCAACGAAAAGCAACATCCAGGAACGCAGGGCGTCGACCGGCGGCAGTGTCTCGGAAAAGGTCCGTTCTGCTGCCGCCAGCTTCCCAACCTCCGTGCGATACACGGCCTCCAAGAGCGCATCGCGGGTAGGAAAGTGGCGATACAGGGTGCCAGGGCCTACGCCCGCCTGCTTGGCGACGTCGTCCAGATTGATGTTCGCTCCTGATTGAGTGAAGGCATTCTTTGCGATTTCCAAGAGACGCTCGCGATTGCGCAGCGCATCGGCGCGAGGCTTGCGCGGAATTGATTTCGTGAGTTTTGTCGACATGCGATTATGGATCGTCTCTTGCAAACGGAGACTGTCTCCGTTTATTATGGGATTGCGGAGATAACCTCCGTTTTATCCGGAATCACGGGACGTGTCAATCGGGTGCGCGGGTAGCGCCTTGAGGATTGTCGGCAACGGAAGGAGAAAGTTCAGACCATGTTTGGAGCGACCTCAACAACGGAAGATGTATTAACCGGTCTAAGTTTGCAGGACAAACGAATCCTGGTAACGGGTGTTTCTGCAGGTATCGGCATCGAAACGGCCAGAGCGCTGGCTGCGCACGGGGCGCAGGTGGTGGGTGCGGTACGGGATTTAAGGAAGGCGGAGGCGGCCATCGCTTCGGTTCGAAAGGAAGCCGCGGCCCAGGCTGGCACCCTTGAGCTGATCGAGCTGGACCTGGCCAGTCTTGCCAGTGTGCGCGCGTGCACCGACAGATTATTGCAATCAGGGCAGCCTTTCGATGTGGTCATCGCGAATGCGGGTGTGATGGCGACGCCGTTCGGGCACACTGCCGATGGATTCGAAACACAGTTTGGCACGAACCATCTGGGCCACTTTGTCCTGATCAACCGAATTGCGCCGCTGATTCGCGCGGGAGGGAGGGTAATAAGTCTCGCTTCCTCGGGTCACCGCTTTTCCAACGTCGACCTTCAGGATCCCAATTTTGAGCGAACGCCTTATGATCCGTTCGTTGCCTATGGCCGATCAAAGACCGCAAACATCCTGTTTGCCGTGGCTTTCGACGCGCGCCAGCGGTCTCGTGGTGTACGGGCGGCGGCGGTCCATCCAGGAGGGATACAAACTGAGTTGGGCCGCCATCTGGATCCGAGCCAGATAGAAGCAATGCTGAGTCAGATGAACCAGCAGCTTGCTGAACAAGGGAAAGGCCCGTTCCAGTGGAAGACGATTCCGCAAGGCGCCGCAACGACGGTGTGGGCTGCTGTGGTTGCTCCGGCCGAAGAGATCGGCGGCCGGTATTGCGAGAATTGCCACGTCGGCCAAATCGTACCTGACGACGTAACGATTAGCGCGATCAGCGAAGGAGTTCGCGGTTATGCGCTCGACCCTGAGAATGCAGAGGCGTTGTGGAAGAAGAGCGAAGAACTGACCGGCGAATCGTTCTAGACGATTAGAAGATCGACTTTGCCCGGATGCCGGCGTCCTGTTTTTTGGCGGGTGCGTTCGAGAGGGCATCAAAGCTTTGCGGCTGAAACACGTATGCCCACGAGCCGCCTTTGTAGTAAAGAAAGTTGAAGGCTACCGGGTTCTTGCCTGGGGGTAGCTGGGCTCCGCCGTAATCGCTGAAGTCCGCACGCGAGAGAAGCTTCTGATTCTGGGCCTTTAACTTGTCATTCACAAGCTGGCTTTCGGGATGCTGGTTGTGATAGACGCGCATGTATTGCGGGCCGAGAGGAGACTCAGTGATCTCAAAAGCACAGCCATTCATACCGGCGGTGAACACGAAGCGGTGTGCTGGATTGTCTCTGGGGACATCGGCCCAGCCTGGCAGTTCAGTACCTGCGTGGTACGGCACCCAATAGCCGCTAACGCCGCCAAGTGCCGTAAATTTCGCCTCGACGGTATCGACTCCTAAACCGAATACGCCTCCGACGGGCTCAAAGTCGATTTGACAGTTCTTCGTGGTTTCCGCGTTAGTGACCAGCCCGCGTCCGAGTGTGGCGCTGGCATCATTCCGCCGCATCAGATTTTCAAACCAAGTCTTAATATCCACTGAATAGGACTGCAAAAACTCGATCGGCTGGTTCGTGAAAAGCTGGCAATATTTCGCGGACATGCCCTCATTATCCTCGGTCCGACCGGCAGCGCTGTCCGCTGAGAACATTGCCACTGAAGCTTAGGCGGGAGTGTTCCGGGCGGTGCTTGGCGGACCAAGGATGCGTCTGACATTTCGCCACTCTTCGGCAGTGATCTCCCAGATTTCAGCTGGGAGACGACCGGCCACGTAGTCACTTTCTTCACAGGCAACAAGTCGCATGCCGCACTTTTCGGAGATGCGGCGGGACCCGGTATTGGCCGCGGCTTTGGGTGCTCGAAGCACGGGAAATCGGAGTACGTCGAACCAGTAATCTGTGACGGCGATGACGGCTTCGGTCATCAATCCCTGGCCGTGCCACGGAAGCCCGAGCCAGAAGCCCCGGTTGTTGTTTTCCTTTTTCATCAGGGAGATGGATCCGATCACCTGAGCGGGATCGCATTTCAGACGCAGGGTCCAGTGCCATTCGTCGCCTCGCTCCATGGCGGGAAGAGCGATGTCGCGGTAGTAGGTAAACGCTCCGTCGGACGGAAAGGGCCAGGGTACGATCGCGTTGAGATAGCGGACGACATCCCAATGTGGGAATAGACGCTGGGTGGCGGCGGCATCTTCCAGGCGTAAGGGCTGGAGGAGCAGACGATCGGTCTCCAGAGCGACGATCATCTGCCAATTCTAATGGCTTGACTGCGCGGCAGACAGCTTCGCCTGGAAGGCTCGCTCCGCTTCGTCAACGAATGCCTTATACCCGGCGGGGTCGACGAACGGGTTTTCACCGCCCGCCTTCAAGCGCGGAAGCTTGGCGTCCTTGTCGAAGTAGACGCCGTGCGCGCCCAGGAAGAGATCGCAAGGCAAGGCGTGGAGCACCCGAAACATTTTTTCGTAATCGGCTGCAATGCTTGGATACTCCTTGTTGTTGACCAGCCGGTAGCTTTCATTCACGTAGGGGCTGCCGACGATCACCATGTTGCGGGGCTGCCCGTGTATGTTCACTTTTCCGGTCCAGGTGGTACAGCCCTTTGTGTGGCCGGGCGTGAGCTGGGCGGTCAGCGTGGTTCCGCCGAGGGTGACCTGATCGCCGTCGTGCAGCACGCGATCGACTTTGGCCGGCTCCCAACGGGACTTATAAGCAAAGTCGTGATCGCCTCCGCTTTCGATTACCGGGACGTCTTCCGCCATCACCATGAGCTTGGCGCCGGTAAGCTTCTTTGCGAGCGCACAGCCGGCAGCGTGATCATCGTGCGCGTGACTGATTAGGATGATTTTAACGTTTGAAAATTTCCTGCCCAAAGCTTCCACGCTCTGCTGGATGAGCGGCACAGACTCGGCGAAATCAGGATTGATGAGGATGTCGCCTTGCGGCGTCGTGATCAGGTAGCTGGCTAAGTAGTTGGTGCCGACGTAGTAGACGTTGTCGGCCAGCTGGAAGGGCTTTTCGGGCTTATTCCATTTCGGGTTGAAGTCGGCGTAAGCAAGGTTCGCCGCGAAAAAAGAGCAGAGTAGAAGAGGAAAGAGGCGATGCACAAGAGGGAGCATAGCGTATACATTTGGTCGTTGCCCAGGACTTCCGCCGGCTGCAGGTGTGTGAGGCGGGATGTAGGCAGAAGGCTGGCAAGGATGGCGATGAAGGCGAGCATGAAGGGACCGAGAAGGGGTCCGTTTCAAAGATAGTTATTGCTTGATATACACTACTTCACCCGCGTATTCAGGTTTACCGGCAGGCCAGGAAATGTCCACCCAGGCTTTGCCCTTTTCTACGAGCGTCATTCTGCCTTCGCCCTGGGGCTTGCCATTGCGAGCCACTTTGTAGCAAAGCACTCGGGGACCATCCGCGACAACGCTGAGCGTCAGACCAGGTGTGGGCTTCGCCCTGTGAATCTCCATCGGCTGTCCGTCGAGCTTGCCTTTGACGACTTCACCCAGGGAAGGAATCTCCCATTGGATTTGGCTATCCGGCTGGATGAAAAACCGGTACCCGTCGGCGGCCTGATCCTTGGCTTCGGGGCTGCTGCGGGCGGCATCCAGTTTCCACGTGCCGTTCCAAGGATTGTCTGCAGGGGGCAATGAGAACGAAGCAGCGCAGGCAAGCAGGGCGATGACGGTGAGTTTCTTCATGGGTGTCTTAGGGATTGACGGACCGGCCGGCGAATCGGCTCTTCGATGAGAGCAGAAAGCAAGAGATCAGGCGTTTCTCAAAGCGGTTTGCGGATCGATGAGAGCGGCTTGCCGAGCCGGGATCAGACCAGCTATCAGGGCTACGGTCATGAGCGCGAGTGCCGCGCAAGCGCAGATGAATGGGTCGTCAGGTTGTACGCCGTAGAGGGTGGACCGAATGAGAGTGCCTCCCGCTAGCACAAGAGGCATGGCGCAGGCCAGACTAATGATGCCGATAAGCGCGGTTTCTTTCAGCACGAGCAGGAGGACGGTTTTGGGGGCGGCGCCCACGGCCATGCGGATGCCGAACTCGCGCTGGCGGCGGGTGACCGAGTAGCTGACAACTCCGTAGAGACCGATGGCGGCCAAGATTATCGCGAGAGCAGCGAAGACATCGGCAAGAGCGGCCAAGCCTCGTTCGGCGAAGAGTTGATTGGAGATGACTTCATTCAACGTATGAAGATCGTAGAGCGGCAATGAGGGATCAACACTGCGTAGCGTCGTGCGAAGCTCCTTCATTACTGCGGCGTCGTTACCGGCCGAGCGAACGTAGAACGTGAGGGCAGTCAAATTCTTGTTGGTCAGGTAGGGTGTCCAGGCGAACGGTTGTATTCTCCCGCGTAAACTCATGTGCTGGCTGTCCGCCACGACTCCGATGATGGTCCAAGTGAGCTGAGGATTCCCAAGACCGCCACTGAACTCCAGGTGGCGGCCGATAGGGTTCTGGCCCGGAAGGAATTTGTTGACGAAGGCTGCGTTGACGATGACCACCTTTCGCTGAGCGTCGGCGCTGGTGAGGGAGCGGCCCTGAAGGATAGGCAGGCGAAAGGTCTCGAAGTAACCCGGACTCACCAGGTTCTTGAGCACTTCTGCATCCTCCGATTTGGGGATCGGAGAGCCTTCGACGGTGATGCTATTGCCCCATTCACTATCTTCGAGGACAGGGCTGCTAGCGAGAGTCGCATTGATGACGTGGGGTAAGCCCCGAAGACGAACTAACAGATCTTCCGTGAAGGTTCTAATCTGAGCCTGGGAATAACCAGCGCCGGGGGGATCGATCTTAAAGGTGACTATGTGTTCGGTGGGGAAGCCAGGATTAATGTGTAGAAGCCTACCGAGACTGGTGGTAAAGAGCAGTGCCCCGGTGAGTAGCAGCATCGAGAAGACGATCTGCGCACCGACCAGCGTGCGACGAATCCAGAGACTGCCCCCAGTGTGTCCGGTAGCGCCTTCGGACTTTAAGGCCACCGACGGATCTGTGCGGGCGGACTGTAATGCGGGCAAGAGACCAAAGGCAACGGCAGAAAGAATCGAGACGCAGCACATACACAACAAGATAGGCCCGTCGGGATGAGCGGTGATGCTCGATTGATTGAGGTTTTCGCTTAGCAATTTGAGGAGTACGGGAGTCGCCGTGTAAGCGAGCAGGATTCCAAAGGCGCCACCGGTCAGCGCCAGCATCAGACTCTCGACCAGCACCTGGCGGATCAATGCGCTCCGGCCTGCACCGATGGAGAGTCGCACGGCCATGTCACGCTCGCGTGAGGCACTACGGGCTATGAGAAGGTTGGCGATGTTGACAATGGTGATCAGCAGCACGACCAAAACCATGAGAGCTACGAATTGTAGTGGCTTCTCAAGATTTTGACGAATGTCGGCGTAGCCTTTGCCGCCGGTTGTGAGATCGATGTGATTCTTGGAAAATGCGCTCAGGAAGTTCGGGCCAGGCGACTTGGTGACCGTGAGTTCCAGGTCACGTATTGGAGGATAGATGGCGGCGAGCGCAGCCTGAGCCCTGGGGAGCGAAACACCCGGTTGCAGGGAGGCGACCAAGGTGGCCCAGTGATCCCTGCGATCGTACAAGCCGTCCCAGGTGGGAGTCATCTGGGCCTTCATCATGATGGGGACGTAGACATCGGGCGGCGAGTCCATTCGAATTCCGTAGAAACCGGGCGGGGTAATGCCGACTATTGTGTACGGATGGCTGTTGATCCGAACGGTACGGTTGAGAATGTTGGGGTCACCGCCGAAGGTGCGCTGCCATTCGCCATAACCGAGCACCGCGACGGGATGAGCGCCCGGCTTTTGATTGTCAGAGGCCGTGAGGAGTCGTCCTCGCCACGGCTGCACGCCCAGGAGGGCGAAGTAGTTGCCCGAGACAAGTTCGGCCGTCACGAGTTCGCTGGCGCCTTGCCGCTCAAGAGTGACGCGCGCTCCGAACCGGGCGAGAATGCCACTGAAGATTGAGTGGGTGGCGGCGGCGAGTTCCTGGTATTGGGGGTAAGCGAAGCTACTTTGGATTCCGTCGTCGCTGGTGTGTCCGTTTCGGACCCCGATCATGTGAAGGATCACCAGGCGATCGGCGTTGGCGACGGGTAACGAATCGACAAGCACGTGCTTCATGACCGTGAACACCATGGTGTTTGCGCCGATTCCCAGGGTGAGGGACAAGATTGTCACGGCTGCAAACAAGGGTGCGCGGCGTATCGTGCGGAACGAGAGGAGGAAGTCGCGGCGAAGGGCGTCGAGGCTCTGCAGGAGGTCTGCGTCTGACGTTTCTTCCCGGATTCGGGTGACGTTGCCGACCTGGCGTTGCGCGGCCAGACGAGCCTGTTCGTCGGTCATGCCATCCTGCCGGAGTTGCCTCGTACGTTCTTCCAAGTGAAAGGCCAGTTCCTCGGCTGCATCCTGCTGCAGGTGACTGCGGCGAAAGGTGTTCGCGAGCCTATTCAGAATTCCCATAGCGGTCCTTTACGCGAATCGGAGGACTTTGGTGATGGCGGCGTTTAGTCGCTCCCACTCCGCGCTTTCTGAGGCCAGAGCCTTGCTACCGGCGGACGTGAGCTGGTAGAAACGGACGCGACGATTGGTTTCCGATTGCGCCCATTCCGACGAGATCAGGCCGTCCTGTTGCATGCGATGGAGCGCGGGGTAAAGAGAACCCTCTTCCACCTGCAGTACGTCTCCGGAGACCTGCTGGATGCGCGTGGTGATGGCGTAACCGTGCAGCGGTCCTTTGCTGAGTGTTTTCAAGATGAGCAAGTTCAAGGAACCTCCGAGGGGTTTGGAACGAAGTTTACCCATGAGTGATGTGATCTGATGCCTAGGCATAGTCACCTATGCCTTGTGCCAAATTCTAGTGAAGCTCAAGTTTCGGTTTGGGTCAAGAACTAAAGCTTCTATGCTGGGTGAACGCCGCCCATAGTGTCCCGCTGTGGAAAGCATTCCTGGCAAAGTCAGTCAGTGGCGCATGCTGTTCTGCGACTTCCCAGCAAGAGCCTCGAAAGGACGCCAATTTTACGGATGATGAAAATTCTGTTCGATAACGGCACGCCTGCGCCCATCGCCGATAGTCTCATCGGGCATACGGTTACTCGTGCTCGGCAGATTGGTTGGGAAGCATTGAAGAATGGCGACCTTATTCAGCAGGCGGAACCAGCCGGATCTCATCTGTGTTGACAACTGACAAGAACATCAAACATCAGCAAAACTTAAAAGGCCGAGAGCTCAATGCGCGGTCGAGGCGAGTACCGTGTCGGAAAGCAAGGCGTGTAGCGCCGCTTGCACCTGGGGACTGAATGAAGCTTCGACTTCATCGCCTTTGGCAACGCCTTCCGCCTGCGTGACAATCTCCTGCTTCAGGTGATTGATTATCCAGGTGTGTTCGGAGGTCCATTCCGAGACGCCGGGCTGGATATTGCGGCCAGACAGAAAGACTTTGAATTCATCGACGATTTCAGGAGTGACTTCGAAAGGGTCGGCGATCTTAGGATGGGCGGCGAGATACTGCGTAGCGAAGGCAGTGACCGCGCCGCTTGCCGAGAGAACGGCTTCCAACCGCGAAACGGATTGATCGGTCACGTGGATGTCGGGTTGAATGCCGCCTCCGCCGACGACTACACGGCCTTTGTCGGTGCGATAGGTGGGGCGCTGCTCGGGGTGATTGTTATTGAAAGTCTGCGACAAGGCCGAGTTCTGTAATGGATGCTGGATGGAACGGCCGCTTGGGGTGTAGTAGAAAGCCGTCGTGATTGCCAGGCCCGCATTGCCGGAAAGAGGCAGCACACTTTGCACCAACCCTTTGCCGAAGCTGGTCTCGCCGATGATGACCGCCCGATCGTGATCCTGCAAGGCACCCGCAAAGATCTCCGAGGCGCTGGCGGTTTTCTCGTTCAGGAGAACGGCGAGCTTGACCGGAAAAGGTTTTGCGGTCTCGGGAACGCTGGCCGTGGAGACCTCGCTCGACCGGCCTTTGGCCGTGAGGATCTTGGCACCGGGCGGCAGGAAGTAGGCTGCGACGTCGAGGGCGGCGGTGACGACTCCGCCAGGATTGTTGCGCAGATCGATGACGAGTCCCTTCAGGTGGTTGACGTCGAGCTTGGTTAGAGCATCCTTCACTTCCCGCGAGGTCTGAAGATCCCAGCTGGCAATCCGGACGTAGCCGATTCCGGGTTGAAGCAGGAAGGCGCGATCGACACTGGGAGCGTCGACTAACTCGGGTGTGAGAAAGAATTGAAGAATTCGAGGCGAACCCTGCCTGCGAACGTAGACGGCAATCTTTTGCTGCCGAGCTTCCGTTAAGAGCTGAACGATCTGATCGGGCTCGAGTGAGCGGATGGCGACATTGTTAATTGCGACCAGTTCGTCACCGGCCTGAATACCTGCTCGGTTGGAGGGCGTTCCGGGGAGAGTCTGGAGGAAGATCACTTGACCGGGAAGCACCGAGACAATACTGCCGAAGCCCTTCTGCTCAGAGGCCTCCATCTGGCGAAGTTGGTCAAATTGGCCCGGATCGAAGAACTGGGTGTGTGGATCCAGTTGCCGAAGCATGGACGGAATCGCACCCTCGTAGATGGTCTTCTCGGGAGACTGTTGGTCTGCGCCTTCGGTCTGAACGATCGAAAAAACGTCAATGAACTTCTTTAGGAGAGGATCGAGTTCTTTAGGAACCCGAGGATCGACGGTGGGAGCGGCTGGAGCATTCGCCCGTTGATTCTGCGCGGTTAAAGGCAGAGTTAAACAAAGAGCGACGGTGGGTAGGAGCTTCAAATGCCATTGTCGCTCCTAGAAAAGAAAAGCGCCCGAACGACTTTTCGTCCGGGCGCCTTGTTGCTGTGATGATGAAGTTACTTACGTGAGGAAATGCGGTCCAACTCGTGGATGAAGGGCTTCGCAGCGGCAGGGACGGTGGGAGAACTGGCGAAGATCTCCTTGTTGCTCATGGCGCTGCCGTAGAGCTCTTTGTTCGACTCCGTATCCTGAGTTACAGCAGAGCCACCGATATCAAGACCGGCGAAAAGTCCGCGGGAGCGGGAATAGGTGAGGATCTCGGCATGCAGCATCGCATCCGTCATGGCAGACGAATCCCGACCGACCGGACCGGCTGCTGCGGCAGCTTCGCCACCGATCTGGAACTTGTCGCTGAGCATCTTGTCCATACCGTTCTTGTTCATGACGCAGCATGATGACGTCGGTTTCCTTACCACCAATCAACAAGCCGAACTTGCCGCCGGCAAGCCGCACCGAACCAGGGGCGCTCCAGCCTACACCGCTACCTTTGCGACAAGTGAAAAAGCCTTTTCCGTACTGCCCGCCAATAATAAATCCGCCGGATTTCAGGTTTGGAATGACCACTACGCACGATGCTTTAGCGATTAAATCCTGGGGAATGCCTTTATCGGAAGCATTCATCATTTCGTGCAGATCTTCCGTTGCTGCGGTCAGGCGAGAACTTGCGTCCTTCTGAGCAAACACCGGCATGGCAGCCAAGGCTGTCAGCAGAACTCCTGTGATTAATTTCATAACGTCTCCTCTTACCGGCCGATTTCTAATGAGCACTTATACCGGTCCTTGCGCTTGTATGACGCTGACTGAGAATAAGTGTTTTCATCGAGATGATGAATGATTCTTTACCTTGTAATCCGAGCGGCCGTTGTCCTGGCCCGGCGAACGCAATCGGGTATGCCGACGCCATCCAGAAAGTTCGCGGAGAGGTGTAGCCCGGAATACCCAACCACCTGTTCCTGGATCTTTGAAACGCGAGCGCTATGCCCAACTACGTATTGCGGCATGGAGTTGGGCCAGCGGTAGACCTTCGCGTCCAACGGGGTCGAGTGAATCCCCATGTACTGCTGAAGATCTGTCAATGTAGCCTGAATGACTTCGCGATTCTCTCGATCCAGGTGCTGCCCGGCTTCAGGATCGACCAGGAATGCCCGGATGGCGACCATGTCTGCTGCGACGCGGGAGGGGAATTTAGTGTTGATCCAAGTGGCGGCCGCAATCGTTCGGCGTTCCGGGGGCGGCACCAGGAAGCCAAAGCCGTTCAGTGGATGATTAATCTCTTCACGCCGAAACAGCAGGGTGATCAAAACTGACGAAGAGTAAGGTATCTCGGACAGAAGAGCCGCAAGCGTAGGGGCGGATCGAGATAAGAGAGCCGCACTTTGATGGGCGGGGCAGGCCAAAACAACCTGCTCTGCCTGGAGGACATTGCTACCTGTCTCCACTAGCCAGCCAGCACCGTTCGGGCGAACAGCCTCGGCCTGCGTGTGGAGGATTGGCGTGTATCCTGCAACGGCTCCGGCAAGCGAATCAATCAGGGTTTGCATGCCTCCTTTGAAGGAGAGGAAAACACTTGAGGGTGATGGATCGGTTGCGGTAACGTCTCTGGCTGTAGCGCTTTGGACGGGGACAGTCCCGGCGTTTCCACTTGTTTTCCAGGGCTTTGTCACACCTTTTGCAACGCCTGGATCTTTCTGTTCCAGGCGCCTGGTGGCTTGTACACCACGAATCAGGCTGCCGTATTTTGACTCATACTCTACGAACCGGGGTAAGACACTCGGCGCACTAAGGCGAGCGGCGCTTCCGCCATAGACGCCGGACAGTAAAGGCTCGGCGAGGTATTGAACGGCTTCGCTGCCGAAGTGATGTGAGATCAGCTCCTCAATGGAGAAATCGCCGGCACGTGAACGAGGACGGAAGGAGTATTCCCGTAGCATGCGCCACTTGGTCCCCAGGCTAAAAAGGGGCGAAGCAAGCGCAGACTTCAAGTCTGAAGGAACCATCATGACCATTCCCTTGGGCATGTCAACCAATCGACCTTGGCGAACGACGAAAATCCTGCGAGCGGCATCGTTGGAACCCATCAACTGTTCTCGATGCCGAGGTCCCGCGCCAACTCGGCCACCGCAGTTTTCGCCGCAAGGAAACTGTCAGGGCCAGCTTCCAGATCACAACCGGCCTGGCGATCCGTTTGGATCAAGCCGCCTAAACGGCGGAGCCGCTCAACGATGGTGCTGTGAATGCCCCGGAGCTTTAGAGTAAAAGGCGGTTGCGAGCCCCGAAACGCCACCGCCGATGATTACAACGCGCGGGGGGCCGGGCGAAACCGTAGAAGAGCCTACGTCACTGCCGGTGAAATTCACGGACAATCTGAACCGCAGCCTTCACGTTTTCGACCGGCGTTTCCGGCAGAATGCCGTGGCCCAGATTCACGATGTGCCCGGGGCGGTTGCCAGTTCGCTTCAGCAGATCGGTGATTTTGGTCCGCAACTCGGGAAGCGGGGCAAAGAGCGCCACCGGATCGAGATTCCCCTGGATGGCAGACCGATAGCCGATATCCATCCAGGCCTGATCGATGTTCATGCGCCAGTCGACACCAATTACGTCTCCTCCGGCGGCATGCAGTTCGCGCAAAAAGCCGCTGGCACCCGTGCCGAAGTGGATCACAGGCACGCCGTTGCCCGGATGCGCTCGATGAGGGCGCGGGAATAGGGCTGGACAAAGCGGACGTAGTCCTCCGGGCTGAGCGCGCCGACCCAACTGTCAAAAACCTGAATCGCTCGGGCACCTGCCCCTACCTGCAGACCCGCAAAGTCGCCCAGCACGTCAACAATCTTGCCCATCAAGCGCCGCCACATCACTTCGTTGCCAAGCATCAGCTTCTTGGTTTTAACGAAGGTCTTGGATGCGCCGCCCTCAATCATGTAGCTGGCCAGCGTAAATGGCGCGCCGACGAATCCGACCACCGGCACCCGGCCCGCAAGCGCCGCGACCACTGCCTTGATCGCGTCTCCGACATAGCCCAGATCGTCCGTTCGTTCGGTTGAGAGTTCGTCGATATCTTCTGGCTCGGTGATCGAATTTTCGATGTGTGGACCTTCGCCACTGCGAAATTCCAGCTTCAGACCCATGGGTTCGACCGGCAGCAGCAGGTCCGCGAAAATAATGGCAGCGTCGACGTCCAGAATCTCGATCGGCTGAAGCGTTACGGCCGCAGCCAGTTCCGGGTTCTTGCAGATTTCGAGGATGGAATGCTTCGCGCGGATATCCCGATACGGTTTCATGTAGCGGCCAGCCTGACGCATGAACCAGACCGGACGTACGTCGGTGCTGCGGCGACGGCACGCTTCCAGGAATCTGCCAGTGACCGGAGCCATTCTCATAGGATTCTCCGTTTGTCGCTTTCGCATCGAATACTGTGAGTATAAAGACTCGGTCCCGGTTACCGGCGAGTCAGTCGCGCGGGCGGCCGCGACGAATACGCTTCAAAAGGCTTTCCATGCGCGCCCGACCCCTCCTTGAGCGACATCGGATTCGAAGTGCAATTCGGGAATTCGGAACAAAGTGAGCCGCGTTGCCAGCTGCCTTTGCAGGAAAGTTTTGGCGCCTTCCAGTACAGCGATGTGTTTCCTCGTGGCCGTCGGGTTCCAGCGAAATGAAGCCTGCACCTGAGCATGTTTCATATCAGGTGAAACCAGTACCTCCGTTACGGTGGCGTCTCCGATTCGCGGGATCTGACAGCTCATAGGCTATCAACTCGCCCAATTCTTCACGTAACGCTTCGGAGACGCGTTCTGCTCGGTGATTTTCCATGTCGGGCCTTCTTTCAGTGTATGCGCACGCTGTGCGAAAGATGTACCCGCTTGCTCGCAGCAAAACGTTCATAGCCACTCGACTACGGAGCCGACCAATGAACCGCCCAGCAGGTCCGACCGCATGCTTTTCGGCAGCCTGTAGCACCTTTTCGGCGAAGACACGATCATTGGAAACGGTGACTACAGAGACCACGGAACTCTGCCAGGAATCAAGATGCCCGATTTCGGCTACGGCTACGTTGAAATGTTCGCGCAGCCGATCTTTCAGGCTTTTGACGACCTGCCGCTTGTCCTTTAGGGAATGGGAGTGTTCGACGATATTTCAAGGGTCAACACTCCGATCACCGGGACAGACATTTCAAGTTCATCAGCGACTGCCAGCGGATGTTCGTTCCAATAAACCAGTCGCTTTACTGCTGCGGCGGAGGCAACACGGCGGCGATTCGCTCAGACGTGAATGCCTCGAGCACGTCGCCCACATTGATGTTGTGGTAATTCATGAGCGAAATACCGCATTCGAGCCCGTTCTTGACCTCGCTCGCATCGTTCTTGAAGCGTTTGAGCGCATCGATTTTGCCGGTGTGGATGATCTCGCCGCCATCGCGGACCCGCGAATTTGGCCGTCGCGGCGAATCGCTCCATCGGTGACAAAGCATCCGGCCACCACGCCTACCTTGCTGATTCGGAAGGTTTCGCGAACTTCAGCATGGCCCAGATGGTTTCCTTGTAAACCGGTTCAAGCAGTGCCGGTCATGGCCAACTGGATCTCGTCGATCAGCTCGTAAATGATGCTGTGCTGCCGGATTTCGACCTTCTGCTGCTCGGCAGTCGCGATCAGCATTCCGCTCGGTTTTAACGTTGAACCCGATGATCAGCGCTTCGGAAGCCGACGCCAGAAGCACGTCGTCCTCAGTAATGGCGCCGACACCTGCACGGAGCACACGCACGCGAACCTTCTCGTTCGATAGCTGCTGAAGGGTGTCGGACAACACTTCGGCCGTTCCGCCCACGTCCGCTTTAATGATGATGTTAAGGTCTTTAAGTTCGCCTTCTTTGAACTGCCGGTGGAGCGAATCGAGGGTTGCCACCCGGGCGCCCTTGGCCATGGCGACGTCGCGAGCCTTGGCCTCACGATAAATAACAATCTGCTTGGCCTTGGACGTGTCGGAGGTGACCTGAAAGCCATCCCCTACTTCGGGGAGGCTTTCCAAGCCGATTACCTCGACCGGCATGGACGGCTCGGCTTCTTTCACCGGGTTGCCGCGATCGTCAAACATAGCGCGAACCTTGTTGAAAAGCGCACCGCAGATGAAGAAGTCGCCAACCCGCAGCGTTCCGTTGCGAACCAGCATGGTGGCAACCGGTCCGCGACCCTTATCGAGTTTGGCTTCCAGAACAGTACCGACGGCCGGTCGGGCTGGATTCGCCTTGAGGTCCTGAATATCAGCAACCAGCAGAATCATTTCCAGCAGCAGATCCAGGTTCTCACCTGTCTTTGCCGAAACCGGAGTCATGACGGTGTCGCCACCCCAGTCTTCCGCCAGAAGTCCGCGATCGGACAGTTGCTGCTTCACCCGGTCGGGTTGCGCATCCGGTTTGTCGATCTTGTTGATAGCAACAATGATCGGGACCTTGGCTGCCCGCGCGTGGTCGATGGCTTCAAGCGTTTGCGGCATGACGCCGTCGTCGGCCGAAACCACCAGCACCACGATATCGGTCACCTTCGCACCACGGGCACGCATTCGGGTGAACGCCTGGTGGCCGGGAGTGTCGATAAAGACGATTTTTCGATTGTTCTTCTCGATGTAATAAGCGCCGATGTGCTGAGTAATGCCGCCGGCTTCGCGCTTGGCCACGCTGGTTGAGCGGATGGCATCGAGCAGTGAGGTTTTACCGTGATCGACGTGGCCCATGATGGTGACCACCGGAGCGCGCCGGACCAGATCCGTCGTCTCTTCGGCGAGTTCCACGTCCTGGGTGGACTCTTCTTCGTAGCTGACCTGGTTAGTGGAGGCACCGAATTCGCGAGCAAGTTCCTCGGCCAGCTTCACGTCCATAGTCTGGTTGATGGTGGCGAAAATCTTCTTCTCCACCAGCTTCTTGATAACCAGAGTTGGCCTTGACGCCCAGCTTTTCAGAGAGTTCCTTAACCGTGATGCCTTCCGCGACAGTGATCTCGCGATCGATAGGCGGCGGCTCGATAGATGGCCTGACGCTTCGAAACGCGTTCGCGAAGATTTCCTTCCTCGATATCCTCACGCTTACGAGGTCCACCACGTCGCAACCGGTTTGCCCTGATGCCGACGCTGCTGCTCGGTCGGCATCGGAGTAGCTGACTCGGGACGCAGCGAAGTGGGATGCATCGGCCGCATGCCAGGGCGGCGCAGACCGGCGGGCGGTCCGGGAGTTCCAGGCGCGCCGGGTCCACCAGGTCCTCGCATGAGCGGTTGGCCAGGGCGAATCGGGCCGCGATATAACGGCTGGCCGGGCGCAGGAAGTCGTAAAGAACGGAGGTGGCGGCGGTGCGCCTGGACGCGGGGAAACGGGCTGAGCCGGACCGGCGCTGGCAGCGCGTACCCGATGGCTGGTCGAACCAGCGTCTGCTGCTTAAGGCGCTGCACCAAGTCGGGCCGAGGCGGAACGATGGGACGCGCGGAAGGTTGCCCGGCGAACTGGGTTCGGGTCCCCTGCGGACGTGGAGCGATAGGGGCTCCGGGCGTTAAACCGGGCCGTGGTGAAGCCGGGCGTGGCGGAATGGGAGAACCGGGACACTGCCCGCCTGACTACCAGCTGTCGCAGATCCCGATGGGGGGCCACCGGGAGCAACGACGTGAGTAGGCGGAGCTTGGGGAAAACGAATTTGAGGCGGCGCCTGGGGTGCTGGCGGCCGTAAGGGCGAAGTGGGACTCGAAGCAGCCGTACCAGCGGCGGACGAAGCTGCACCGGGAGTTCCGGAAGACTGTTGTGCACGCACCGGATTGATCGGCGATCCAGGCGCTATGCGTGGGCGACTATCCGGCGGCAAGGGTTGACGCGGACCTGCGGGGATGGCTGGACCTGTCCCAGAAGGCGCATTCGGCAGCGGACGTGCGGGAACCGAAACAGTACGATGCTGCGGTTGGGGCGCGCTCGGGACACTGGGAGACGGGCGGCTGGGAGTAGTAGTGACCGGTGCAGCCGGAGCTGAACCTTCTCGTGCTACCGGACTGCGCGGAGCTGGAGGTGCGGAAATCGGTGCTGCCGTGGGCGAAGGAGCAGCTTCAACCGGTGTGCCTGCTTCAGCTGCCGCTGGCTCCGTAGGAACCGCGATGGGCGGGGCAATCGGGCGCGCCGGTATAGTTCGGGCAACCGGGGGAGTTGGAGGTGCCGATGCTGCCGCGGCCGAAGGAGTGGGTATCTGAGGCGGAGTTGCAGGCTGCAACGGTGCCGCATGGCTCACACTGCCTGCACCAAGCGGTGGCCGAAGTGGCTGGAACCGGGAGACTGGCCGTTCGGGAGCAGCGGGTTGAGCGGGCTGTCCGGGTAAGGCGTGTGCAGCCGCAGGCGCGGGAGAAGAAGGTGCAGCCGGGGTAACCGGCGGCGCCGCAGGGCTCGCCGGTGCAGCAGAGCTGACAGGCGCAACGGGAGATTCAGCGGTTCGGGCCGGCGTGGCAGGTGGAACCGGAATAGACGGTGGCGCCAGGGGTGGCACGACGCGTCTAGGCGGAATCGGCGTAGAAGGCGCAATCGGAGCGTCCGATGAGGTCCGCAAAGGAAAACGCGGCGGCACAATGGGGCGCTCGACCGCCATTGGGACTGGCCGCCTGCGGGCGCTGAACCGGTGCCAGCGGCCGTTCAATGACCGGCTCTTCGGGCCTGGGTTCCTCGGCTACCGCTATGCGAGTTGTCGATTCGCGCTCGTTCTCGCTCGAGGCCGACTCTTCATTGATATCTTCGTCGTCGTGGGAGTATCCGTTCATTCCTTCTCGATACGATCCAAGTACGCCAGATTCTGCCAAGCGTTCGCGCAAAGTAATAGCAGTCTCTTCATCTACTGAGCTGGAGTGCGTTTTCTTCTCCTGCACGCCCAATTCGGGCAACAGGTCGATGATTACGCCTGGCTTTACCTCTAACTCCCGGGCCAGCTCATTAATTCTAATTTTCTTCATAGAAGAGACTGCGAGATAACTCCTTCAAACACCAATACTTGGGCAAACTACTCCGATTTTTCAATGTTATCAGATTCTTCGAACCCTCTTCCGAGGTATCCGAACCATGCAACGCTGCGGAGACTGGATGGCGCCGCGGATAATCCTTCTACCCGGCCCAGATCTATTACTTGCATCCCGTCCACTCGGAGATGGGCGCTTGTTCGTGGCGGGCGATATCGTGCTGGAGATTACCGGTTTCGATGTTTTCGAAATTATCGCCGTGCTCCCCTAGCTTCTTAGATTCGCCATCCTCTGAGGGGATGCATCCACCGTTTCGGCGTCTTCTGAAGAAGAACCAGCCGCCGTTTCGGCGTCTATGGCATCCTCTATATCGGTCGGGCTGGTGGGCGCCCTCTCGAGCGTTGTCGCGTCTTTCGCGCCTTCGGCGTCCTGCACTTCCTCTCCACCTTCTGCTTCTGCAGGCGCCGCTTCTTCGGCATCATACTGGCCGTAGAAGGATACCACCGAAGACCGTATCTGCTCAACAATCTCTTCGTCTATCTGCGGAATGGCTTCCAGTTGCTCCGGCGTCATTGAGCCCAAGCGCTCCACTGTTCCGATGTCGGCGGCCACCAGTTTTTCCATGATTTTCTCGTCTAAGCCGTGGTCGAGCAGGACGGAAACGGGTGCCCCGGAGATGACCATATCGGCCATGCGGACTTCCATTTCGCGGCGCTTTTCTTCTTCGCTCTTGATGTCGATTTTCCAGCCCAGAAGCTTGGCGGCGAGGCGAACGTTCTGCCCACGTTTGCCGATTGCCAGCGACAACTGCAGGTCATCCACGACCACCTCCAGTGCTTATCCGCCTGATCCACAATGGTGACGCGGGAGATTTTGGCGGGGCTAAATGCCTTCGTGACGTACTGGATCGGATCTTCGGAGAATTCGATGATGTCGATCTTTTCGCCGCGCAACTCACGAATGATGGACTGCACGCGCATGCCCTTCATTCCCACGCATGCACCGACGCTATCGACGTCGCGATCGCGGCTAAAGACCGCAATTTTCGTGCGCTCACCAGCTTCCCGAGCGCACGCTTTGATAGAGACCGTGTTGTCGTAAATCTCCGGAACTTCCTGTTCAAAGAGCCGCATAACCAGTTCGGCGGCCGCACGCGAGACCAGCACACCCGAGTTCTTACCGCTCCGGTCGACGCCCTTGATGATGCAGCGCACGCGGTCACCGACACTGAAGCTTTCCACGCGCGATTGTTCTTTCTTCGGCAAGCGCGCTTCGGTCTTGCCCATGTCAACGATGTAATCCTGGCCTTCCAGCCGCTTGACGACGCAGTTCACCAGTTCGCCGTAGCGCCCCTGAAACTCGGAGTAAACGCTATCCCGTTCGGCTTCCCGGACTTTCTGCAGAATGACCTGCTTCGCGGTCTGAGCGGAAATTCTTCCCAGTGCCTCGGTCGGCTTCGGCTCGCGCACTTCACCGCCGACTTCCGCTTTGCTGTTGAGTTTGCGGGCGGCCTGAAGCGTGATTTGCTTGAAAGGCTCATCCACCGACTTCGACCACCCGTTTGACACTGTAGATCTGGATATTGCCGGTTTTTTCGTCAAGGTCCGCGACCAGATCTTCCGGCGAGCGGAAGTGTTTCCGGGCAGCGGCCAGCATCGCGTCCTTGACCGCGTCTAGCACGATCTGCGGATCGATACCCTTCTCCTTGCTCAAAATTTCGATGGACTGATAGATGGAAGCCACGTAAAAACCTCTTAAAATTAACTGGACTAAAACTTGCGACTGACTGAAAAGCTAAACGGGGGAAGCTACCAGTCGAACCTTAGCTTCGCTCGTCTGGACCTGGTCGAGTGGGAACTGGACGGCCGGTCTGCGCCGGTCTCGATTGCAGAGGCCTTCGCTCACCGCCAGCAGCTTTCCTTCGAACTGGTGCGCTCCGGGGGCCGCTTCCTTCACCGAGACCAAGACCTTTTGCCCGATTACCCGTTCGAAATCCCGAGCCTTGACGAGCTTGCGCTCGACGCCCAAAGAGCTGACCTCCAACGTGTAGCTGTCTTCCGGCATCAGGTCCTGCTGGTCCAGAAGCTCACTGAGGCGCTGCGAAATGGTTTCACAATCGCCATGGGTTACCCCTTGCGGTTTATCAATGTAAACACGTACAAGACGGGCTTTACCAACTCCTCGCACCTGGACTTCGGCAATCTCGATCCCAGTTTCGCGAGCGGCCTCCGTCCCGAGTTCGGTGAGCTTATCTTCCAGCTCTTTATTAACAGCAACCGGCATGTGGTCCCGCGCAATAAAAAAGTGGGCTTTCGCCCACTCTGCGTTCGCTCTTCTTCTCTATTAGAGCACCGGATTACAAAACACGCAAATGAGAGCTCATTTTCGCCAAAGTTTTGATTAGTTGTTATGTCTTGACAGAGGAGCCCCGAAATGCTTCGCCAACTTGCTGTTTCGGAGGGTCAGATGCCTGGGACTACTACGGATCAGGTTGATTCTCTCTTAAACGACTAAAGTAATTGGAGATCCCTGCCGACATGTGTACTGTGAGCTTTGTCAGTCGTGCTTCGAGGCGAAACTGTATAGCAAAGGTGGGAGTGACCTGGCTGGCGGGTGGACGCAGGCACCGGGAGTCTGCGGAAATCCAGGACAAGTCGGAAAGCGGCCTGGGCGTTACCATGCCGATCCCGATTGGCGTGGAAACCATTCTGGCTCTTCAGCAGGGCTTTTCTACATCTTTTGGAGTAGTTCGACACTGCACGAAGTTGCAAGGGAAGTTTTTCATCGGCATTGAGCTTTGTGACGTAGAGACGCCGCAGACGACTCCTGAGGAGCCCACGGCGATGGTGAAGTCTGGCGAGCAAACGGAAGTAAAGGCGGTTCCGGTAAAGCCTTCGTCACTCCCGGATCTCCGTCCGGCGGTCAGCAGGCCTTCCCCGACGCAACCTGTCACCGTCCGGAACAGCCGGCGAACGGATCTTGTCATGGTCGAGCCGCCCACCAGAGTCCCGGAGCCATCCTCAAAAAGATAATCGCAACCCCTCGAGCGTCCCTGGCACGTCAACGTTCGAAGGCAACACCGACGGAAGGCAGCACCGGGAACATCCGATCCAAGGTGATGTAGGCGAGCCGGGCGCCTACGCTAAAAGCTTCGACGTTATCAAACCGATAGTTAGCTCTGCCGGTGACGTTCATCACTTCGCCATATAGGGTGGTCTTCCACTTGGTTCGTGTCCAGGATTTGTTCACTCGCAGATCCAGGCGCTGGTAGGCACCCACCCGAAGACGATTGCGTTGTTCTCCCAAGTCGTAAACATCGGCCCAGGAGTAAGAATAGGGTTCCTTCGATTGCAGGTAGGCAGGTATGGGATAACCACTTCCATAGGTGTAACGAGCACTGATGTTCATGGATGGGCGAATGCGATAGCTCGCATAAGCGTTCAATGTGTGACGCTGATCGAAATCCGATGGGAACGAATCTCCGGTGATGCTGTCGTGTAGATTCGTTTGTCCGTAGGCGTAGGAGACCCAGCCGGTCCAGCCGTTCACGTTACTTCTCTGTACGAGCAGTTCAAATCCGCGTCCGTAGCCACGCAACGAGTTTTGATAGGCAGGATTCGGCGGGGGTATGAATACGCTGCCGTGAATGAGCCTCGGGCCGAGTAGCGGCTGCGACAGGAGATTCCGGTCCTGCCTATCAAAGAATGTGGCTTGGACGCGCGTTCTCTCGCCCAGGCGCTGTTCAATGGCGGCGATTGCCTCGGTAGACCGAAAGGGGAGGAGACCACGATTCCCAAGAGAAGACGTAAATTGCGAAACTTCAGGGAACTGAGCGAACTGGCCCCAGCCGAAGCGCAGTTGTGTGGAGGACCATGGACTCCAAGACAAACCTGCTTGTGGGGAAAAGACGGACTGAGAATCGATGGAATGGTGATCCCAGCGGACGCCAGTCGTCACATGAATGTGCCGGTTGAATGTGGTCCAGGAGTGTTCCACGTATCCCCCGGCGAGTGTGCCCGAACCTGCATAACGATCAAGAACCTGGACGACTGCCGGGCCGTTAAATTGATTGAGGAAGCCAGCGTCGTGGATGGAGCGAAGATTCGCGCCAACAGAAAGAGTGTGATTCGATTTCCATGCCCAGGTGAGGTTTGAAGACCCCACCCACTCACCGTAGCTGCCTCTCCCGAGCGACAACGAACTAGGATTCTCGTCGTAGAAGCGATCGTGCATCCAGGCGAGATGGCTGGTAACCAGAAGATTGTTGCTCGCCACGTACTGCCAACCGAGGTTTGCCGTCGCAAAACTCTGTTGGGACATCATGAGCGAATTAGGACCTAACGAGATCCGGTGGCTGGAGAGATCGAGGCCGGTTTGGCCATCTATCAAGTCCAGAGTGAAGGTGCTCGCCGGAGTGACGCGACAGGCCACCCGGCCCTGGGCGTCCTGGAACCCAAAGGACATCGAGGGGTCACTCAAAGCCTGCTGCAACAGGTACTGAAGATAACTTTTTCGAAAGGCGGATATCCAGGAGCATTGATTCACTCCTCCGACGGGTCCTTCTGCCATAAGAGCCGCATCGGCAAAATTCGCTTCTGCCCGGAAGGAATAATTATCGAAGTTGCCGTCGCGCATCACGACGTCAAGAGCGCCGGCGGAGTTGTCACTGAAGCGAGGCGGACTGACGCCGTTGTATAGATTGAGCTCGCTTACCAGGTCAGGGTTGAAGACGCTGTTTGAACCAGAAGTCCGAACGCCTTCCAGCGT
Source organism: uncultured Acidobacteriaceae bacterium (assembly GCA_963814195.1). Classification (GTDB taxonomy): domain Bacteria; phylum Acidobacteriota; class Terriglobia; order Bryobacterales; family Bryobacteraceae; genus Bog-105. The sequence continues at coordinate 161,557 of CAWFBU010000008.1, read as the reverse complement.
ATGCACGGCGCGGTGCAATTCAATACCGTCCAAATAGATCCCGACCCGATTTGGGTTTGTGCCGCGGAGCGAGAAGCGAGCCTCGAAATCGTCATCCGCTGTGACGCCCGGAATGGATTGAACCGCGCGCAGGGGATCGTCCGCAAGAACGGTGCTGAGGTTTCTGATGTCGTTGCCAGTGAGTGAAAACAGACCGACGGAGTCGTCGGTCGTCGGATTGAAAGGGGAGCCGGCATGCACTGCTACGGTGTCCACTCTCCGATACGCATCGGGGCTGAGGATGAAGTTTAGCTGGTTTAGCTCGCCAGCCTTTACGTGAAGCGCGCTGCTGCTGACACGGTAGCCCACAGTGGAGGCTTGCACAACGTAGTCGCCGGGAGGGAGATTAGGGAGCGAGTAAGATCCTTGAGAATCAGAATAGGTCCGTTGAGCATTGCCGAGAACACGGATCGCGACGTTCGCGAGCGGTTCACCCCCATGACTATCCAGGACGGTTCCGACGAGGACCGCCCCATTCTGAGCTTGCAGGAAGAACGCAGAGAGCATTCCTATGCAAGCAAGACGGAGCTTCTGCACGCCGCAATGCTAGCTTTGGCCTAAGGCAAAAGCTAGAGGTTACCAGTCCGGTAGTAACCCTCAATCCAGGCCTTACTACTACCTGCGGAGACTAGCTCGACAGTACTTGTAGACCTAAGAGTCACATGACTAAATCTCGCCCAGCAAGTGCGAGACCTTGGCCTGTTGGAGGCAGTGATTTGCAAGGCCGCAGATCTCAGTTGTCCGGCGTGTGAATGCGCCGAAGTCGGCAGTCGTTCTCACTTTCTGAAGCCAGGGATCGTTTTGAAGCATGACGGGCACCGCCAGTCCGCCGTCCAGGGCCTTTCCGAGATAGTTGTTGGCCATGTCGATAGAGCCGCAAAACGCCAGGTGACGAGCGAAGTACAGCGCTGTTTCCGGATCTTCGTAGAGATCTACCGAGGAGCAAGTTTCTTCCGCCTCCTGCGTCTTTCCCTGAAGAGCAAGCAGGAGCGATCGTAAGAGCGCGCCGAAAACGGCTGGAGCGGTACGGGATTCGAGACGCCGAATGATCTCGCGCTCAGTGTTTTCTCGGAAGCCGAGCGTAGCCCACGCGCTGACATCCAGAAAGACTCCCGAACCTTTCGCATCAATGGCGTAGGCTTCTACAACGGCTTGAAAGTTACAATCGGCGAAATAGGTGTGAGGGATGCTGGTTTCAGTCTCAGAGTTCAGTTCTTTCGCGCGGCGATGGGCGGCCTTAGAGGCACTGAGTAGGCCGCAGAAGCGGCACACCTGAACCAGTGCTGCATAGTGGCTTGGATTATCGCGCTCCTCGGGAAGCCGGTTGAGCAAGGTCTGCAGCGCATTGAGAGCTTCACCGCGATCGACTTGCATATTGATTTGAAGCTGACATGCAAACCCAAGGTTCGGCTCCAGGGTTAAGGCGCGTTCGAGAGCCAACTGGGACATGCGGCGGTGATACTCGCGTTCGACTCCGAACTTTTCCAGAAAGCGAGAAGCGCGCGCCAGCCAAGCCCAGGCAGGAGCGCAATCCGGTTCATCTCCGATAACAAGCCAAAATAGGTTGCGTGCCGACTGCACCGATTCTGCCGTTCGTCGAAGCATCTGAGCCTGGCCTGTGCGAAAGGTCTCTTCCGAGCTTTGAGACATCTCGCCTGATGGCGTCACCGGCAAACGGAACCGGTAGCCATACTTAGGTACAGTCTGGATCGCATCAGGACCCAAGATCTTTCGCAGATGCGTGATGTTGTTCGTCAGATTGGAATCTTCCACCAGAACGTCGCGCCATACGGTCTGGAACAGTTCTTTACGGGAGCTCAGATCGGGGCCATTCCTCACCAGCATGGCCAGGAGATCAAAGGCCTTAGGGGAAAGGGTGATGTGTTCTCCGTTGCGCAGGAGCAACCGGTCTGCCGAATCGAGCTTGAAGGAACCGAAATGCCAGAACCGAGGTGACTTCATTGGATTTTTCTTGGAAAAAACCTAGGATACTCAGAGATTTCCGATTCGACAAAAAACCTAAACTTTCTAAGGCGGGCGGCGCGGATGCAACGCCTGATCTGAAAGTTAGGGAGCGAAAAAAGACTATGGAGATAAGAAGAGACTTCATGAAGCTAGTTCCAATCGTGCTGGGGTCGGCGGCTGCCTCCAACGGTTCCGAAAGCCGAGGCGATGACGATGAGGAAACCGTTGTCGGCGCCTGGAAGTCCACTCACACGCTACCCTTTCCTCCGAACTCGTTTCGTGAGTTGCTGAGCTTCGCGGAGGGCGGAGTGATGCATGAAACCAACTCATTCCTCTACACCAGTAGCGACCTTGATTTCTCGATGTACGGACTGCCGAACATCATTAATGCATCCGACGGCGTCGGCGTCTGGACGCGAGGAAAAGGCGGAGTCGAGGTTACCTTCCGGAAACTGCTCTTCGACGGCTCTCGAAGAAATTTCGGTGATCTGCTGGTGAAGGGAACGGTGCGAGCAAGCCGAACTGCACTGACGGCCAACTGGCACATTCAGGTGGTGGACTTATCCGATGCGGTGCTAGCCGATTTCGGTGCTGCCACGAGTGAAGGCTCTCGCATCGGCTAGTCCTTCCCGAAACTTCAGATGTAAATGCGGCGAACGCGGGCGTGGATGCCACACAGCACGCTGTAGGAAATGGTACCCGCGACCCGCGCAATCTGCTGAGCATCGATCTTGGCGTCGCCTTCGGACCCGAGCAGAGTAACGGGGTCTCCGACGGTTATATCGTGGACGTTCGTTACGTCGATGGTGGTCAGGTCCATAGAAACCGCACCGAGAATCGGCACCACCTGGCCTTTAGCGATAACACTGCCCCGGTTCGAAAGGCGATGCGGAATGCCGTCCGCATAACCCGCCGCAAGGATTGCAACGCGCATCGGATGTGGAGCGCGAAACATGCCGCCGTAGCCAACCAGCGCTCCGGCAGGCAAGTCTTTCACGGCGAGCACTGAGGCGCGCCATGTCAGGGCCGGCTTCACGTCCAGTATTTCGTCCGGCGCCTTCCCACGGACGGGGGAAACGTAGCCGTAGATGGCGTGGCCGGGACGCACCATGCCTGCCCAGGCAGAGCGCCTGGCGTAGGCAACTGGAATCGTACTCGAAAGATGGAGAAACTCCGGATGAACACCGGCGCGCTCCAATCCGGCAGCAATGGCTTCAAAGAGTGCTATTTGCCCGTCCGTCTGACCCGACGTGTAGTTACCGGCGGATGCGAAGTGGGTCATCAATCCTTCTAACCGCACGTTTGTCGCGTCCAAAACGGCTTGACTGATGTCGTCGACGCCGGCCCGCACACCGAGTCGCCCCATGCCGGTGTCGACTTTCAAATGGTAAGGAGTTCGCTGCTGGAGATCGCCGGCCAGTTTGTTCAGATCGCGCAGATCGGCGAGGCTGTGAATAACCGGGGTCAATCGATTGGCCAGCAGAGCTTCCCGTGTAAACGGGAGGAAATCGGCCATGACCAGGATGCGTGCCTGCACTCCGGCATCGCGCAGCACAACACCTTCTTCGGTGCTGCTTACGGCAAGCCAGCGTGCACCGTGGGCCTGCAGAGTTCTCGAGACTTCAACTGCGCCGTGGCGATAGGCATCTGCTTTCACGACCGGCATGACCTCAACGCTCTCCCCGACAGCGTTGCGAATGGCGTGGAAGTTGGAGGCGATCTGATCACGCGACACCTCTACCCAGGAACGGTATGGTCGTGCTTCAGCCACGGGCGTCGGTTCTCCTCTGACGCGAGCCGTACGCCAGCTTGTGAAAGAGTGCTTCGTAAGAATCAGTCACCACATTCCAACTGTAGAGACTCTCAATCCGGCGCATCGCCCGATCGCCCCAGGCGGCACGCTCCGCATCGGATACGCTCACGGCCCACTGCAGTTTCTGCACCAGATCGTCAGTGAACGGGACGGCCGCATCCGCAGCCACTTCGCTACTCTCTGGAGTTTCCAAATAGAGTACGAGTGCACCCCGGCCCATGGCCTCGATCAGCGCGGGGTGCGTGCCGCCGACTTCGGTCGCCTGGACATAGACTGAGCAGTGGGACTGCAACTGCCGATATCCGTCTCCATAAATAGCGCCTGGAATGACGATTCGAGGATCACTTGTATCGCGTACGCGGCGGATATAGTCTGCAGCATACGGGGCGTCACCTACCAGCACCAATTTCTGTTCGGTTGCGACTTTTTCGAAAGCTTCGCGAACTAGCAGCGCGTTGTTCTCCGGTTCCATGCGGCTGACGTAGAGAACATATTGATTTGGCTGAAGGCCCAAGCGCACCAGTTCCGAAGTACCCGGGACCTTGCCCAGATCGGCGCCATAGGGGATGAAAGAGGAGCCTTTGCCGTAGCGTTCCAGGTAATATTCGCGAATCTTATCCGCATCTGTCACTACCTCCGAGCAGCACCACGTGGCAAGCCACTCCGAGAGTAGATACCAGGTTTTGGCAAGCGCATTCCACTTCTTTCGATGGCGCTCCAGCCCGTCGACATTGAGTGCGGTGGGCATGGCAAGTAGTCGAGGAGGAAGAGTAAAGATTGCGTTCGCGGCATTGCAATACAGGAGAACGTCGTAGCGCTGGAAGAGGACCGAGGCCGTGGAGAGCGCGGTGTGCGCAATGGTGTCGAAGTACTTATGACGCCAGGTGGGCAGGTATTTCAGGTGAACTCCGCGATAGGTAGGGGCGGCCGGCTTTTCGCGGCAGAAGACCGTTACCTGGTGACCGCGTTCAGCGAGCCTGATAGATAGTTCTTCAGCGAATGTCTCAAACCCGCCATAGTTGGCAGGGATGCCGCGCGTGCCCAACAGACCAATACGCATGAGGAAAGCGGAAGCAGCATAAAGCCTACTTCGCGGGCACGTCTCCTGCTGTGGTCATCTGTTGCGTAGACAGCCAGCGAAGTATATAAAGGTCCGGAACGCGCCGCCGACGCATGATTTCTCGCCGCTTGCCCAGCGCGGTGCGCCAATTTTTCCGGAGGTAAGCGAAGGCAGGCAAGGACGATCGCTCGCGCAGGACGCAAGCAGCCGCGATGAGCAAGTCGCGGACGGTGATGGCGAAGAAGTGGCGTTTATATACTCCGACCGTTACGTTATTGATACGCATCAGAAAACGATTTTTCACCGAATGCATATTGATGGCGGCGGAGACGGCGTTTCGATTGGAAGGCAGAACGCTGCGCACGTGGTACGCGACGGCGGTCGGAGTATAAAGGCATCTCCAGCCCAGCAGTTGAGCGCGCCACGCGACGTCCGCATCCTCACGGTACGCGAAGAATGCGGGATCGAAGAAGCCGCTGCGTAGGGAAGCGTCTTCGATCATGCTGCGACGATACAAGGCGGCCGCTCCGGTGGCGCCGAATACAAAGTTTGTCTCCTCGTACTGGCCGGTATCGGGTTGTTTGCTGCCTCGATCGAAATGCCGCAGGTTGGGAGTGAAGTAAATGCCGGTTGAATCGATCACCTTCTGGTTGGGTATTTCAAAATCCGGGTTCATGGCCAGCAACTTGCCGCATACGGTACCGACGGTCTGGTCAGGTTCGCCTGCGGCCACCAAATTAGATACGAAGTTCGGAGAAAGGCGCACGTCCGGGTTCAGGGTCAGCACCCAACGACCGCGAGCGAGAGAGATGGCCTGGTTCTGGCCTCCTGCGAATCCGTTGTTTTCCACATTGTAGACAACGAGCATACGATCCTCGAATTCGCGCAGGATTTCAGGAGTGCCATCTTGCGAGGCGTTGTCAACGATGATCACTTCCAGGGCAGGGTAGTCCTGTTGAAAGACGAACGCAAGGCATTGGCGTATGAAGCGGGCGCTATTAAAAGTGACGATGGCGACGCTTACCAACCCGGCCTCATCTCGGCCGCACCAGCGAGAAGTAGGCCTTCCAATAAGCATCGAACCCAACCTGCTGTTGCAGTGACCGGATTTCCATTTCGCTCTCGAGAAGGGTAGCTTGTACGTGCGCCGGAGGAAAATCGGAGGCCGATTTCCGAAAGCGCGACCAATGAAGAATGCCGGTCCACTTGCCCCGAAGGGCCGCCCACAGATTGCGCTGGCGAGCGGCGGCCACCAACGAGAGGGACTGGCCGACAAGTATGGGCCAGGCGAAGCGCCAGAGAGTGCTCGGTGCGAAGTGCTTAGCCAGAATGTAGAGCTGGTTGCGAGCGGTCAGGAAATAAACACGATTACTGCTCCGGCCGAGGGTAGTCTTGCTCATATGAGTCGCAATCGCGGCAGGTTCATAACGGCCTTCGATTCCGGCGAGGGCACAACGCAGGCCCAAATCGACATCCTCGTAATAAGATTCGAAACTTGTATCGAGCAGGCCGACGGTGTCGAACACTCGCCGGTGGAATAAAGCGGCCGTGAAGGGAGCGAAGTGAACCCGCCGCGGCGTGGACCATACGGCGCTATCGCGTTTGCCATATCCGCAGCGCCATGCATAGGACCCACGCGAGATCAAGTCCCAACTGCCGTCGAGTTCGCCACTTTCGTCCGGACGTAGAAGCTTTCCGACAATAAAGGATGCGTTGCTGCCGGCTGCGGAGCGCATGGCAGTCTCCAGCCAATCGGGCTGAAGGACCACATCGTTGTTAACGATAAAGATCCATTCGTGCGAGCCCTGCCGGATACCCTCATTTACCGCCACAGCAAAACCGCGGTTTACAGCGAACCGGATGTAGTGATCAGCAAACTCTCGCACCACGGCGGGAGTGTCGTCCTGACTTCCGTTGTCCACAACAAGGATCTCGTCGGGTACCCGGGTCTGCTGATGAAGGTTGGTGAGGATGGAGCGCAGCAGGTCAGCCCGGTTCCAGGTGGGAATGACAACAGAAACACGGCCTCCAAACAGTTCCTTAGACAACTGCGTTACGGCGGATTACTTCCTGATACCACTGCGCGCTGAGCTTCGGATAACGTTTTTGCGTTTTGTAATCGACGTAGTAGATGCCGAAGCGCAGGTTGTAACCGTCGGCCCACTCGAAGTTGTCCATCAGGCTCCAAAGGAAGTAGCCGCGCACGGGGAAGCCTTCCGTTGTAGCTCGGTGGAGCTTTGATATGTAGTTTCGGAGATACATCACCCGATCAGTGTCGTAGACGTGCCCGTCAGGAGTCAGCACGTCCGCCGAGGAGCAGCCATTTTCAGTGATGTAGATCTCGTTAACTTTCCAGATCTGGGCGATGTGCCGCGGTCCCCAATACAAGGCCTCTGGTCCGATATCCAGCCAGGGCGATGCCATATGGGGATAAGAAGCAGGCTTTTTAACAACACTGAATCCTGCAGGAGAGTCATCGGCGCGAATGTACACCGGCGTGTAGATGTTAATGCCGACGAAATCAACCGGGCTGCCGATGATCTTCATGTCCTCGGCGGTGAATTTCGGAGCGGCGGCGCCTTCGGCCTTCAGGTACTCGTCCATATAGCGGCCTTCCATCATGGCCGTCAGGTACTGAGCGTTGAGAACGCGGGTAGCCTGGGCGGCTGCTTTCACATGTGGCTCGGCTTCGATGACCGGAACACCACTCAGGAAGTTTTCTGCCAAGCCGACCTTGGTGCCGGGTTGTCCCTTGGCCCGAATGGCTTGAACACCTAAGCCATGAGCCAGCACTGCATTATGCCGTACCTGGTTCAGTTGCGCGGGAGGCAACTTCAGACCCGGTGCGTGAATGCCTGTTTTGTGGCCCAGATCGACAAAGGAAGACAGCTCATTCAGCGTGAAGAAGTGCTTGACGCGATCAGAGAGCTTGCTGGCAACGAAACCGGCGTACTCACCAAAGGCTTCCGCGGTCTCGCGGGACTGCCAACCTTTGTAGCGGTCCTGCAGCACCTGGGGAAGGTCCCAGTGGAAGAGCGTGCAGTACGGTTCGATGCCGTTGGCGAGGAGATCGTCGACCAGGCGGCTGTAGAAATCGATACCTTTCGGATTGGGATTGCCGGTTCCGGTTGGGAAGATGCGAGGCCAAGAGGTGGAGAACCGGTAGATCTTGGCTCCGAGAGATTTCAAGATCTGAACATCTTCTTTATAGCGGTGGTAATTGTCATCGGCGACATCGCCAGTGTCGTTATTGTGAACCTTGCCGCGGGTATGGGAGAACGTATCCCAGATGGAGGGCCCGCGGCCATCTGTTTCGGCCGCTCCTTCGATCTGGTAGGCCGCCGTGGCGCAGCCCCACTTGAAGCCTTCCGGAAATTTATAGAAGTCGGGGTTGACCTGGCCTTGTGCCTGAAGCGGCTGCTCCCCCGTGAGGAGCGCGGCTGACCCTACGGCCGAAGCCATCGCGACGCCGCCAACGTTGCGGCTAAAAGCGCGCCGGGAAAAAATCTTCATACGCAGCCTTTAGGTTATCCGAAGCAATTTCGCTTATTCTCACTGAGAAAAACCCTACCCGAACTGCACCCCTGAATACGTATGTCAATCGGAGTTAGCAAGACGCCGTCGCCGGATAGCCGCTGGCTTGGCTGGAAGATTGCGTCTTTATTGTCGGGTCGCTGGAGGATCGTGGCATGCCTCGCGCTGCTGGTTTGCGTGACTGCCGCCCTCGATGTGGCCGTACCGTTCATCACCCGGAACGTGATCGACGGGGTGATCGAATCGCTCAAAATGTCGAACCCGAATTCGTTGCGGTCGCTGGGGATCGCTGCCGTCGCGATCTTTGCAGCCACCGCTCTTACCAGGGTTTTGCGTTCAATCTATAACTACCAACTCTTCTGCGCGATCACAAAGACGGAAGACGAGGTTAAGAATCGGTCTTTCCAAAACTTCCTTTCGCTCGATACGGAATATCACGGCAAGGTCAATACGGGGGAGGTAATCGGCGCGCTCGATAGGGGCGGCACGGCGGTGTTTGTGGTTCTCTACGAGATCTTCGGGCAGAATCTGCTGCCGCCGATGCTTGTTCTGGTCGGCGTTCTGATCGCATTGCTCTCCCGCAATGCCTGGATTACGGCAATTGTCTTCCTGCCGCTGCCTGCATACGCCATTGCGGTGGGGCGATTGTCAGGCCGGATGCACCGGTTGGAATACCTGATCAGCCACTCCTTCGAACGAGTTACCAAAGAATCCTATGACGTGGCGAGCAACGTTCGGGTCGTGAAGAAATTCGCACGCGAGCAGCAGGAATCACAGATGCAGCGTGATCTTTTGGTGAGAGCACGCCGACGCCACTATCAGGGTGAGAGACTCTGGGCCTTGATCGAAAACGTACAAACGCTATTTTCGACGGCAGGACGGGTGGGTGTGATCGCGCTGGGAGGCTTCCTGGTCATCACACATCGCTGTACCGTTGGGGATTATGTCCTGTACATCGCACTGCAGGACATGGTTTACGGACCGATCTCGCAACTTTCAATCATTCTTCCGAAGCTCCGTCGCAATCTGTCCCGTGCCGAACGCATGTTCGAGATCTTGGAGCAGGGACGAAAGATCTGCGATGCTCCGGACGCGAAAGAATTGCAAGGACCGAACAGGTCGATACAGTTCTGCAATATGTCCTTCAAATATGCGAATGCGGAACACTGGACCTTGCGGGATGTTAGCTTCACAGTCCCCGCCGGAGCAACGGTTGCGCTGATCGGACCCAGTGGATCCGGTAAGAGCACGTTGGTAAATCTGCTGCAGCGGTTATACGACCCACAGGTCGGAACGGTTTTGATCGACGGGGAAGATATTCGCAACGTAACGCAGAAAAGCCTGCGGGAGCAGATTGCGGTGGTGCCGCAAGAGGTGGAGTTATTCTCGCGCACGATCCGGGACAACATCGGGTACGGAAGCGACTCGATTACCAAACTCGAGGTGGAGAGTGCAGCTCGCATGGCTCATGCTCACGAATTCATCCTGCGGTGCGATGCCGAGTATGACACGCCCGTGGGCGAACGCGGGATGCGATTATCCGGTGGCGAGCGCCAACGACTTGGAATTGCTCGCGCCGTGGCACGGGATCCAAAGATCCTGATTCTGGACGAGGCAACCAGTCACCTGGATAATGAAAGCGAGCGGCTGATCCAACTCGCGATGGAGAAGATCACGCAAGGGCGGACGTGCTTCATCATTGCGCACCGGCTCTCGACGGTCCGTAAGGCGGATTTGGTGGTGGTATTCGCAAACAACACGATCGAAGCGGTAGGTACTCACGACGTGCTCTGGAAGACAAGTCCAACCTACCGGAAGCTTCACGGGCTGCACGTGGCCGAGCCGGCCGGTTCTTTTCCGGGCACGACTGAGGATGTCCGGGCTTGGCCGGTAGCCGCAGGTCAGTAAGCCGATACTTGCGAGGTGTAGGGGACTGCCGCTAGGCGGCGCGTGCCGGCAGTTCCACGCATTCGCGCACGGAAGTTCGGGTAATTCTTGAGCGCAGGGCTTGCTCTATAACATCAAAAAGCAGCTTGGTGTCGATCGGCTTACTCACGTAGCCGTCCATTCCGGCCCGGTAACAGATTTCCTTATCTCCCTCGATCGCATGGGCCGTCACGGCAACTACAGGGGTGTAACCGCCTGTCAGTGCCTCTCGCTTGCGTAGGAGCGAGGTAGCTTCCCATCCGTCCAATTCGGGCATTTGCACATCCATAAGGACGAGATCAAACGCGGTTTCTTCCAGCCTCTGCAAAGCCTCGTGTCCATTGCCTGCCAAGGTTACCGAATGGCCCGCCTTGACAAGCTTGGCGCTCATCAGCTTCTGGTTGACTACGTTATCTTCGGCAACCAGGATGCGAAGCTTGAGACTCTTCTCCTCGGCTGCTGACGGAGTGTTTACTGGATGCGGAACTTGGTTTTCGGACCCAGTGCCCATGCGAATGGTGAACTGAAAGGTGCTTCCCTTTCCTGGTTCGCTCTCCAGCGATAACAAGCCTCCCATCAAAGCCACGATGCGAGAGGAGATCGCCAAGCCTAAGCCGGTACCGCCGTACTTTCGAGTGGTCGAAAGATCCGCCTGTGAGAAAGCGCCGAAGATCAATTGATGCTTCTCTTTTGAAATGCCGATGCCCGTGTCTGAAACGCTGAAGCGGACTGCCAGGGTATCCGTCGAGGCGGCTTCTGCTTTGGCCATGATGGTCACGTTGCCTTCCGCAGTGAACTTAAGAGCGTTCCCCACCAAATTCACCAGAACCTGACGTAGCAGAGCAGAATCGCCAGTAACCGCGGCAGGGATGGCCGGATCGATATGGCAGATCAGGTGGAGCGATTTGCGTTCGGCTTGCGAAGCAAAGACCCGGCTAGTCTCTTCCAGCAACGAACGTAAATCAAACGGCGTGGGGCAAAGCTCCAGCTTCCCCGCCTCGATCTTAGAGAAGTCAAGGATATCGCCGATAATCGCCAGAAGCGAGTTGGCCGAGGTCCGTGCCAAGTCGAGATATTCGAATTGTTCGCTGGTCAGCTGTGTTTGCAACGTTAAGTCGATCATCCCGAGGACGCCATTCATCGGTGTTCGAATTTCATGACTCATATTAGCCAGGAACTCGCTCTTGGCAGAATTGGCGGCCTCTGCTTTTTCGGTCAGGAGCGCAGAGTGCGCCAGTTGCCGACGGATCACTTCCGTTTGCTCGTTCACCTTGCGCCGCAAGACCAGTACCCAGGCCACAATAATGAAGGTGATAAAGACCGTGCCGCACAGAAGATAGACGACGTGGCCGACAGACCACCAGGAAGCTGTACGCAGCACCAAGATGTCTCCGGGTGAGCGGAGAACCAGATCAAAGTTTACGGGCACCCGGAGATGATCGAGATGAATCTCACAAATGCCGGTGAGTTGAACATCGCTTCCGGAGGGCAGTTCAGATCGGCGAAGCTTACGGGCACCCAGAGAGGCTTCAACTAGAGTGCCATCGGGCATGGAAATCAGCAATCGGCTATTTTCGCCGTCTTGCCGGAGTTCCACAAGCCGGCCACGGAGCCGAACTAACTTAAGGTCGTAGCTACCGCTAAGGATCTGTTTTGCCGAAACGGCAACAGGCTGCGCGTAATGGCGATTCCCCGTCGGTTTCACCAGTCCATAATGCAAAACCGAACCATACTCCCCGGGAGCCGCAAATCCTGCGGCGTCCACCTCATCACCCACGGCAAGAGCCGACTGATTCTTGAGTTGAACCTGCGTGGCGTCATTTCGATCCTGTAGGATCACGCGGTCCGGAGAAGCGAATGTCACCGCGCCGCGGATTCTGATCCGATGCACTTCTCCGAGTTTGGGCGTGTAGCGCATTAATCCAGAAATTGGCTGAACCGGAAGTGAGAAGGCGGGAGGAGCCTGCTTCAGAATCCGGAGTTGGGCGAGACCAGGGACAAACAGTCTCGCTCCAGTTAATTGGCGTTGGGTGTTGAAGTACGGGGCGCAATTACCGCGAAGAACCACGCTTGCGTCGACCAGCGAAGCGGGATCGAGTGAGCCGAAATTCATGAGGGTTACCGTCAGCACACCCGCATCGGCCTGCACGTCGAGCATAATCCGATAGGAATCCAGAAGTTCAGCGGAGAGTACGACCCCCCGAAGGTCGACCCACTTGCCATCCTCGGCACCGGTCAGCATGCGAGAGAGACTGGTAAGAGATGCCTGGGGAAGATCGGTCCGGCCGAGCTTCTGAACGTGGGACGCCTGTACGATAGGCGCAAACAGCCCCGGATTGCTTACGCCCTCTAAGGAAACATAGTCACCTGGACGTAAGGTTCTGTCCATTCCAGGAGGGAACGCGATATAAATGCTCCCCGTCCGATCATGGAGGAACGCGAAGTCCTTGCGAGGATCACTCTTCCAGTCGAAGTAGGTGACCACGCCTTGTAATCGCACAGGGTACGCCTGTTTGGCCTGTTCGAACGAAAGTTCGTGTGCCTGCGTGGCGGTTACGATCGTAGGCAGCGTGCCGGCCGTGCTGGGACATTGGAGTTGTCCAAAGCCTAGCAACAGCATCAACGCGCAAAAAGTAAGAGTTCTCAAAAGCCAACCCACTTACCTTATCGGTGAATGAGGGGGAATTTATAACGGAACCTTACTATAAGGAGGGTAGATAAGTATCTTGGAACCAGGAATTTCTGACCCGTTCTGCTGATGATCAATGACCTCTGGTACAAAAACGCGATTGTTTACTGCCTGTCCGTAAGCGCCTTTATGGATGCCAATGGAGACGGCGTCGGAGACTTCAAAGGTCTACTGAACCGATTGGACTACCTGTCGGGGCTGGGCGTTACGGCCATCTGGCTTATGCCGTTTCAGTCTTCTCCCGGAAAAGACGATGGTTATGATGTCGCGGATTACTACTCGGTCGATGCGCGATACGGCACTCTGGGTGATTTCGTCGAGTTCACGCATGGATGCAAGCAACGAGGCATTCGGGTGCTTATCGACCTGGTGGTCAACCATACATCAGACCAGCATGCATGGTTTCAGGACGCGCGTAAGAATCCGGAATCGCCATACCGGGATTGGTACGTCTGGTCGAAGACGAAGCCCGCGCATGCTGACGATGGAGTCGTGTTTCCAGGTGTGCAGAAATCAACCTGGACGCGCGACCCGGTCGCGAAGGCTTATTACTTTCACCGCTTCTATGACTTTCAGCCGGACCTGAACACGGCCAACCCGGAGGTGCAGGCGGAAATCCTAAAAGTGATGGGCTTCTGGCTGCAGCTGGGTGTAGACGGGTTTCGTATGGATGCCGTGCCGTTCGTCATTGCTGCCAAGGGAGCGGACGTGACGAAGCCAACCGAACAGTACGAGATGTTGCGGACCTTCAGTGCCTTCCTGAACTGGCGTAAGGGCGACGCCATTGTGCTGGGTGAGGCGAACGTCCTTCCGGCTACAGATATGGAGTACTTCGGGGAAGCAGGAGAACGACTGCAGATGATGTTCAACTTTCAAGTGAATCAGTCGTTGTTCTACGCCCTGGCAACGAGCGACTCGGCACCGCTCGTGAAGGCTCTCGACAAGACCAAGCCCCGTCCCGCAAGCGCGCAATGGGGACAGTTTCTTCGGAACCACGACGAACTGGACCTGGGACGCCTGACGGACGATCAGAGGGCGGCGGTTTTCGCGGCGTTCGCACCGGAGGACGGCATGCAGCTCTACGGGCGTGGAATCCGACGCAGACTCGCTCCTATGCTCAGCGGAGATCGCCGTAAGTTGGAGCTCTCCTATAGCCTGATGCTGGCATTGCCGGGCACTCCAGTGATCCGGTATGGGGATGAGATCGGGATGGGTGACGATCTGAATCTTCCGGAACGGCAATGTGCCCGTACGCCGATGCAATGGTCAACCGAGCCGCACGGCGGGTTCACCAAAAGCCAAAAACCGGATATGCCGGTCATCTCCGGCGGTCCCTACGGATACGAACATTGCAATGTGGCGCAGCAACGGCGCGATCCAAACTCTCTGATGAACTGGATGGAGCGTATGTTCCGGATGCGCAAGGAGGCCCCGGAAGTCGGATGGGGCGACTTCGACATTTTGAAGACGGACAGCACCGAAGTGCTCGCCATCCGCTACGACTGGCGAGGATCGTCCGTGATGGTGGTCCACAACCTGAGTGCAGTGCCCCGGGAGGTCTGGCTGGATCCGGGCCAAGCGGAAGAGAACGACCAATGTCTGATCAACTTACTTTCGGATAAACACAGCAGCGCGGAAGAGAATGGAAAGCATTGCATCCTTCTGGAAGGTTACGGCTACCGATGGTACCGGGTCGGCAGTCTCGACTATGTGATGGTCAGAAAAGAAACTTAGGAGCGGACCAGAAACGACCCTCGTACGGATTCCGCCTACTCCCTACCAAAGTAATCCTCCTGAGGCCAATCTTAGTGACGCAAGGCGGTAACGGTGTGCAACGAACGTGGGCTGACCGGCACTTCATGTCTGTGTACAAGGGTCGAGAAGGCAAATGCTGAGCTGGATACTGACAGCCAGATTAGGTGATAATCTGAAGGCTTCGGGGAGAGAGGATTTTTTGGACGACCGACTAAAGGAATTGATGCAGGAACTCGGTAACGCGATTAACGAATCTCTGTCCGATTCGGACCGAATCGCAGGCGCGATTGGCGAGATCAAGCGAGCCGGTTACGATGTGTTTCTCGTCCTGGAAGCCACGATCGGGTTTAACAAGCGGAACGAAGAAGAGGAAGAAGACGACTCGGATTCGGCCGTGAGCATTGAAGCCGCCAGCAACATCAAGTTGACTTCTCAGGATCAGAAGTTTTTGCGAGCGTTGAAGATCTCGATCGAAGACGAAGGCAAGTAGTACCAGCAGTTCTCAAGCTGTTCCACCTGCGACCTCGCGGTAGAGCTTGTGAGTTCGATGGACCGAGTCACTCCACCGGAACTGTCGAACGTGCACCGCGCCTTTTTCTGAAAAGAGAGAGCGGAGGCTTGGATCTTCGATCAGCCGGATGAGGGCGTCCCCGATTTGGTCGCTGCTCTCAGGATCGACCAGCAAGGCAGCATCACCGACAACCTCGCACACCGCCGATCGATTTGAAGTGATCACCGGCAGGCCGTGTGCCATGGCCTCGAGAACGGGAATACCGAAACCTTCATCGAGCGACGGGAAGGCGAAGATGGCGGCCCGGGCGTAAAGCTTCCGGAGAGCTTCATCGCTGAGATAGCCAGCAACATGGATGCGGTCGCGGCACGCGCTTCGATCGATGTACTCCATGATTTCGACCGAACCATAGCCGCCCGGAGAGCCGGCGAGGACGAGCTTCCAATCCCTCGGGACGCGCTCGAAGCCTTGAACGAGCCGTATGGTATTTTTCCGTGTTTGCAGCGTACCCACGGAGAGGATGATTCGTTCACGCGGTAGATCGTGCTCGACGTGCAACTGGTGTACGCCGTGAGGAATGACACGAATGCGCGCGGATGGAACACCGAGCAGGTCCTGAAGCTGGCGAGCGGTGAAGTAAGAAACGGCAATGATAGCATCGGAGCGATCGGCAGCTTGTCTAGCCTGTTCGGTGAACCGATGCCGAAACTCCGGGCTGGAGTAATCAGCTGTCATGACGAACAGATCGTGAAAGGTACTTACCACTTTCCGAGAGGGACGCCAGTCGACACGCTGGTTTAGTGCGTGGAAGACATGAGGGTTACCGACCGGGAGAGGTCGCTGCAAGATTCTGTTCCGGACGTTAGGAAATGGTAAACGCGAACGATGCCGCCACTGCTTCAAGCGATAGCAGTAGAAGAATTCATCAGTTTCGTGCAGGGCCGCGAGACCGCGCATCAGTTCCAAGGAATAGACAGCTATCCCCGAAGGACGAGGGTCGACACTGTAGGTGGCATCAAGTGCAATCCTCACAGTGTGAGTTTAGCGGCCTACCGCTACAACCCGTATTCTTTTAACTTGCGGTAAAGCGTAGTTCTACCGATGCCGAGCATGGCCGCGGCAACGGTGCGGTCGCCCTTCGTAAATTCGATGGCTTCCATGATGGCCCGCTTCTCAACGTCAGCAAGTGGAATGATGCCTCGTCCGGCAGAGCCGAAAGAAGGACTCTCCGCCATGGGAGGGGACAGATGACTGGCGACGAACTCACGCTCGAGTGAGACATTGACAACGGTGGAGGGCAGGTCTGCAGGAGTGATCCATGGTCCCGTGTTCATGGCGACCATCTGCTGAACCGTGTGTTCGAGTTCACGGATGTTGCCGGGCCACTCGTAATCAAGTAGGCCGTTGAGGGCTTCCGTACTTATCTTGTGGCCGTTACCGTAGCGATCGAGGAAGTGCGCAATGAGAGCCGGAATGTCCTCGCGCCGTTCGCGCAGAGGTGGCAGGCGCAGGCGCATGACGTTAAGCCGGTAGAACAGATCCTGGCGAAAGCGTCCGGCGTCCACCTCTTTGGCGAGATCCCGGTTGGTAGCTGCGATCACCCGGAAATTTGAAGTTCTTTGTGCGAGGCCGCCGACCGCTCGGAATTCTTTCTGTTGAAGGACACGGAGCAGCTTCATCTGCATGTCCATGGGCAGTTCGCCAATTTCATCGAAGAAGGCAGTACCACCGTTGGCAGCATCCAATAACCCGAGCTTCTGGTTGTTAGCGCCGGTAAATGCGCCCTTGGCGTAGCCGAAAAGCTCGCTCTCCATGAGCGGACCCACGAGAGAAGAACAATCAACAACAACAAAGGAGCCTCGGCCCTCCATATTGTGGATAGCGCGAGCGACGACTTCCTTCCCTGTGCCGGTTTCACCCAACACGAGAACAGGAAAGCGAGACTTTCCCATCTTGGAAACCAGGTTGTGGACTTGCCGCATAGCAGCGGACTTCCCTACCAGCGTGGATAAGGGCGAGACATCGAGAGCGAACTGCGGCGTGACCAAAGAGATTACCCTGCGTGAAGGTAGTGGAACTCAGTTTGAAGATTTCTCTGAGGAGCTTGCACTAGTCAGGGGGTGCCCGGCGCAGGGGATCCGGGAGTGGACGGAGTCACACCGGAGGCGGGAGCAGAAGTGGACGGTACGGCAGGGACGGTCTGGTCGAGGCGAACGATGAAGACGCCGGAGCCGGTCTCAGCACGAAGCTGGTCGGCCAAGGCCTGTGCAGCCTGCATTGAAGATAGTTTTCCCACGAGAACACGATAGAGAGGAACCGGCCCTTGCTTCAAGGTAAGTTCCGCCGTCCCGAACCGAGCTGCATACCCGGCGCGGGCGCGTTCGGCATTGGCGTAGACGGCGAAGGCTCCTACCTGAACGCTGTAAAAATCATTCGAGGGAACATCAACGGGCGCAGAAATGACTTCAAGCCGAACCGGGCCGATACCTGGGCCCAAGAGCTCCAGTTGTCTTGCCGCTGCTTTCGACAGATCGATGATGCGATTGCCGACGAAAGGTCCCCGATCAATCACGCGGACCTCGACCGTTTTGTTGTTGCTGAGGTTCGTCACGCGCAGCCAAGTGTTGAAAGGCATGGTGCGATGAGCGGCAACGAGTGACTCCATATCGTAGATTTCACCGTCAGCCGCGGGACGCCCATGGTACGGAACGCCGTACCAGCTTGCTGTGCCCTCTTCGGTATGACCTACAGCGAGAGGCGAAACCCGAGGTGGCGCGGTTGCGGTGTTACCTCGATTTTGCGGAGGTCTAGGGACATGAGCGCTATGGCTTCGGTGCCCGCAGGATTGCAGGCCCAAGACAACGGCAGTGCCACTCAAGATGCAAACGAGAAGCTGGCGGAGAGTCTTCCTCATCGGGGGTCAACTAATCACGAGCATAACCGCCACGACACGAGACAGGGCTGCGTGCACCAGCTTTCAGGACCGAAACAAAAGTGAAGTTTACGTTTTTGTCTGGCCTTCTTCGCATGAGAAGTCTGCACGTCTATCCCGAATGATTTTTTTTCTTGACTTCTCATGCGAAGGAATTTATATATGGATCACGCTGCGATCTACTCTGTAGATTGCAAATTTACGTTTAGGGAGAACGATCCAATGAAGAACGCAACCAAGAAGGTAGCCACCAAGAAGGCTGCCACGAAGAAAGCACCAGCAAAAAAGAAGAAGTAGTCGATTCCGCGCTGCGGATTTCTAAACTATCATCGCCCTCGGGAAGCCCCCGAGGGCGTTTTGTTTTTGGGGGCGCTGTGGTTGAGCAGAACGAGCAGGTTGCAGCTTAGAGATGGTCGTCTGTATGGAGAGTCGGCTTGCGGCAGCCATGAGGGCGGAGAGCGCGGATGCGGATTGCTGTCGGTATGGGATTGAGGTCGGTTAATGATTGTTCCTAAAGGATGGCAGTTCTGGCGAATGCTGGCCTATCTAGGTTGGCCGCTGCTGCTGCTAGCGATTTGGGATGTGGCAATTGTGTTGGCGTACAACGTCCTGCATTGGGAGTGGGTCGGATCAAAAGAGATTCCGCTGGCGCTTTATGGATCGGCAATCGGCATCATCGTCGGGTTTCGAAACAACTCGGCGTACGCCCGATGGTGGGAAGCGCGTCAGCTCTGGGGACAGATTGTTAATAACAGCAGGAGTGTAGCGCGACAGGTTTGCTCGACCATAACCCCGGCCCGTCGAGAGGAGTCGACGGAACAGCGCCTGCTCCAAGAGTGCCAGCAAACGCTGGTTTATCATCAGATCGCTTTCGCACATGCTCTCCGGCAGCACCTGCGGGGATTGAGCCCCTGGGAGGCGCTCGAGCCATTCCTCAGTCCAGAAGATCTAGAGAGACTGCGGGGAGAGAAGAATGTACCGCTCGCGATCCAGCAGGCCATGGGCGTACGCTTGCGCGAAGCCAAGGATAAGGGATGGATCGATGCATTGGAGTGGCAGGCGATTGATCAGAACATCAATGACCTGACCGATGCGCAGGGGGGAGCAGAACGTATTAAGAACACGCCCTTGCCCAAACAGTATGACTACTACCCGATGTTGTTCGTCCGGATCTACTGTGTCCTGCTGCCCGTCGGCGCGGTGGAGCAGTTAGGGTGGTTAACGCCGTTAGGTTCGACCATCGTAGGCTTCATGATTTTGGCCTTAGACAAGATCGGGCGAGACCTGGAGGATCCTTTCGATAACTCGATCTACGACGTTCCGATGACCGCAATCGCGACAACCATCGAGATCAACCTGCGACAGTTACTGGGTGAGAAGGAGCTTCCATCGCCAGTGACGGTAGTAAAGGGCGTGCTCTGGTAACGCTGTAGTCTGAACGGACTGCAAGATGATGCGCCAAGCATGCAATGGAACGATAAGATACGGCCATGTCGCTTCGCCTCGGTTACGATACCTACTCCGTCCGTGCCTATCCGTGGGACGCAATCCAGCATCTGAACTTCGCGTCAGAACAGAAGCTGGATGCCATTCAGTTCTCAAGCCTCGAGCCGTTTGCCAGCTTTGAAGCCCCGTACCTAAAGCGCGTCAAGGAGCGTGCTGCCGAACTCGGGATCCAGATTGATGTGGGTGTCGGTTGCATCTGCGAACTATCAAGCTCCTGGAAAAGAAGTGACGGATCGGCCGTAGAGGTTTTAGAGAAAGGTCTGCGGGTGGGCCAGCAACTAGGTTCCCGCGTGATGCGTTGTGTGATGGGCAGCGATAAAGACCGCAGTGCACCGGTGCCCTTAAGCCGTTTGATGGAGGCGACCGCGGCGACGCTGAAGAAGGTGCGGCAGAAGGCGCTGGATGCGGGGATCACAATTGCGATCGAGAACCACAAAGATCTGCAGGCATGGCAGGCTCGCGACCTGATTGAGATGTGCGGACGCGATTTTGTGGGATCGAATCTCGACTTAGGCAATCCTCTTACCTTGATGGAGCATCCGATGACCACGCTGGAAGTGCTTGGCCCTTATACAGTGACGTCGCATGTCCGGGATAGTGCGGTCTACGAGACGCCGGACGGGGCGGCTGTGCAGTGGACCGCGCTCGGCGATGGATGCATCGACTTCAAGCCAATCATGGCGAAGTTCATGGACCTGTGCCCGAAGGCAGCGGTGCATCTGGAGATCATTACAGGGCGAGCGCCCTATCAATTGCCGTACCTAAGGGATGGGTATTGGAAGACTTATGCCGGTATGCCTGCGCGAGATTTCGCGCGATTCGTCGCACTGGCGAAGAGCGGCCATCCGTTTACCGGCCACATGGTCGTGGAAGATGTAGAAGGCCAGCCACCAAAACCCGAGTTCAAACAAGCTCTTGCCTATCAGCAACTGAAGGATTTGAAGCGCAGCTTTCGTTATGCGCAGGGGACCCTGGGACTCGGCCCGGCAGCGAGAAGCTAAAAAGAAAAGGGCACCGGCCGAAGCCAGTGCCCTTTGAGTTGGATTTCTGCGTTGATCTACGGAAGGGTGTAGCGCAAGTTGATGAAGTAGATATTGGTCTTGGCATTCTTCGGTGCGACACCGACGACCGACCAGGGATTGCGCGTCAAGTAGGAGTATTGGGTGATGAGGGAGAGCGCACCGTAATTCGGATTCTTCCAGAAGGTCTGGGTGATACCGAATGTGACTTCCTGGATCGTTCTGTTATCAGCGTTGGATGAACCGGGATAACCATAGCCAATCCTGGTTGTGCCATTTGTATCAAGAGCGATCTGTTTGCCGATGTAAACGCCTCCGTAGTAAGCGTCAACCAGCGTGTTCTTGCCGACGTTAACTTCCAGGCCGTCCACGGTCGAGTAGGAGTGCAGGGGAGAGATGCTTCCATTGGAACGAACGATAAGGTCAGGAGCTAAGCCGAAGATATAGCGACCACCACCTTCACCGAAGAAGGTATTAGCAATCAATTTCACATTTTTGACGATCTCGAGGTTGGCATTGACTTCGCCACTTACACCAGTCGCGGTATTGCTGTTGTACTTCACAGGAGTGCCGGAGGGAACCGTGTCCTTGAAGTTGCGAATCAGCGCACCAGCTTCAATGTGGAAGATCTGGTCTTTCTTGCCGACGTGACCATCGTAGGCGGTTTTGAAAATGATGTCGGGCATCAGGTTGGGTGTTCCATAATTACCTGCGCCCGTAGCCGTGACGGCGGTTGAGCCAGAGCCAGTGGTGACGGCATTCGCAGCATTGTTGAACTGCGGCAGCAGGGTAGCCGCCAGCCCAGTCGGGAGAGTGATGGAACCGCCGCCCGAGCCTCCGGAGCCGCCAATGTATTGATCAGGATTCTCAAACGAAACACCCGCGACCCAGTCTTTGTTCGGGTGATAAAGCAAGCGGAATTGCGCCTGACGAGCCCAAGTCAGACCGGCCTGGTAGTTCAAGTCCATGTTCTGGGAGTAGAAGATGTCCGAAGGCAGTGGAGACAATCCCTTCCGATTCGGAGTGAACATGCTCCAGCTTTGACCACCGAGAACTTCCCACTTATTTTTAATCAGGTCGACATAGTAGAGGCGAAGACGGAAGGTCGCGGCGCCGTTTGAGACAAACACGTTGGGCGCCTGGTTGCCGTAGAAGTCACCTTCGAAGTAGCCGAGGACTTTCGCCCCTAAGACTTTGGAGTCAACACGGAAGCCGATGCGCGAGTTCTGCGCACTGAAGTTATTCTCCGAGAGATGGGCCAGCGGCGAGGTGTTGTACGGAATGCCTGCGAAGTTCGTGCCGAGGCCGTTACCCGTCGCGGTGGATCTTCCGAACAAGGTGAAGTCCATGAATCCGAGAGGCGTGAAAGTCGAGTTGCCAATGGCGATTGAAAGCGGAGATGGATTGGAGGCTTGCAGATTCTGGCCGGCGGCACGGTTTGCACCAGCCCAGTGCGGACGACCTACGTTGACTGCAGGGACGACGGGAACGGAGCTGGAGTTGTTAGCAACGGGCACGGTGTTCACCGAGTCCGAACTGCTGGTCCCGCCCGAAGTCCGGGATGCAGTAGCATTGCTGGCGGCCACAGCTTTGTCCAGCATCTGCCGCTGTTCTTCGACCGATTGCGTTAACTTCTTGATCTGTTCTTCTTGTTGAGTTATGCGATCACGGAGGCTTTTTAAATCGTCTGCCGGGGTGGACGCGGGATTAGTAGAGGCAGGTGAAACAGGGGCCTGAGATGATGGCGGTTCCGCTCCCCAAAGCTGCAGCGCCAGTAGACTGGCACCCAGCAATGAAAATGTTGGGTTTCTTCTCATAGACCTTCAAAAGGTAGCGAAAGCCTGTTACACACCGATGAAAAATAGTACATCTGCTTAACTATTGCCGTGGTTTAGCTAATGTAGGCGAAGATCTTCCAAATCTGGAAGATAGAAGCGACTCAATCCTAGTTGTCATGCCGCTAAACTGTAGTTGAATCTACATGTCCGAACGCCCGTTCGTTCACCTCCACTGTCACACCGACTACTCACTTCTTGATGGTGCTTGTGACATCTCGAAGCTGATGAATATCGCCAAGCAACAAGGTATGCCGGCTATCGCGATGACCGATCACGGCAATCTTTTTGGGGCGGTCGAGTTTTACAACGCCGCCAATAAGGAAGGTATTCATCCGGTAATTGGCTGCGAAATGTACGTGTCCCAGCAGGGCCACAAAGTTCGGTCCGAGACAGATCGATACAACCACCTGGTGTTGCTTGCTGAGAATCAAGAAGGTTATAAGAACCTGATCAACCTGGTATCCACGGGCTACCTGGACGGCTTCTACTACAAGCCTCGCATCGACAAGGATTTGCTGGCGCAGCATTCCAAAGGATTGATTGCGACCTCGGCGTGTCTGCGTGGTGACATCAATGAAACGGTAGTGGCCGGCCGATATGACGATGCCCTCCGTATGGCGGGTGAATATCAGGATCTGTTTGGGAAGGGCAACTTCTTCTTAGAGTTGCAGGACCACGGCCTGGAACAGGACAAGCTTCTGGTTCCGGAGATCCGGCGGATGTCTAATAATACCGGCATTCCGCTGGTGGTGACGAACGACTCTCACTATCTGACCCACGATGACGTGAAGGCGCATGAGATTCTGCTTTGCATTCAAACGGGCAAGACAATGTCCGACCCGAATCGAATGCGCTTTTCAACGCCCGAGTTTTACGTAAAGACTCGCGCCGAAATGATGAGGCTATTCGGCGACGACGAGCATGCGCTCGATCGAACGTGGGATATCGCCCAACGATGCCAGGTGAAGCTTGAGAAGGTAAAGGATCCGTTTCCGCGCTTCGATGTGCCGGACACGCACACGACCGACAGCTTCTTTGGCTATGTGGCGCGCGAAGGATTTGAGAAGCGGCGGCCGCGGCTCGAAGCTCTTCGCGAGTCGGGCCGGCTGAAGTTCGATATACCGGAGTACCTGGAGCGGCTGGAACGCGAGATCACGATGATCCAGCAGATGAAATTCTCCGGCTATTTCCTGATCGTCTGGGATTTCATCCGCTTTGCGAAATCGAAGGGTATTCCGGTAGGTCCGGGTCGGGGTTCTGCCGCGGGCAGCCTGGTCAGCTACGCGATGGAGATCACGGATATCGATCCGCTGGAGTATGGGTTGCTCTTTGAACGCTTCCTGAATCCGGAACGCATCAGTATGCCCGATATCGACATCGATTTCTGTACAAACCGGCGGGGTGAGGTTATTCAGTACGTCACCGAGAAGTACGGGCGCGAGCAGGTAGCGCAGATCATCACTTTTGGAACTCTGGCAGCCAAAGCCGCGATCAAAGATGTCGGGCGCGTGCTGGATATGAGCTTCGCGGAAGTGGACCGTATCTCGAAGCTGGTTCCAAAAACGTTGAACATCAAGCTGGAGCACGCGATCGAAGATGCCGAGCTGAAATCGGTTCTGCAGAAAGAGCCGCGTGTTAAGGAAGTTCTCGATATCAGCCTGAAGCTGGAAGGTATGAGCCGCAATGCCGGGATGCATGCAGCCGGCGTTGTGATTTCGTCCGTCCCGCTACGCGAGTTGGTTCCCTTATTCGTTACGAATAAGCAGGAGCTCGTGACCCAGTACGACATGCTGGGACTCGAGAAGCTCGGACTGCTGAAGATGGACTTTCTCGGTCTGACTACGCTCACGATTATCGAGCAGGCGTTGAAGCTGATCGAGAAATACTGCCACAAAAAGATCGTCATCGAAGAACTTCCCCTCGATGATGCTGAGACCTTTACGAAGGTATTCAGCAACGGCTTCACGGCGGGTGTATTCCAGTTCGAATCGAGCGGCATGCAAGATATACTGCGCCGTTACCAACCAAACCGGATTGAAGATTTATGCGCTTTGAATGCGCTCTACCGACCCGGTCCCATCCAGGGTGGCATGATTCCGGATTTCATCGACCGGAAGCACGGGCGCAAACCGATTGTCTATGACGTTCCGGAACTGAAAGAAGTTCTGGAAGAGACATATGGCGTGATTCTGTATCAGGAACAGGTGATGCAGATTTCGAATAAGCTGGCCGGTTACTCGCTCGGGGATGCCGATATTCTGCGGCGCGCGATGGGTAAAAAGAGCGCGGTCGAGATGGCTAAGCAGCGGGAGCGGTTCATCCTGGGTGCTACAGGCAAAGGCTATCCACCTAAGAAGATTGCCAAGATCTTTGACCTGATGGAGCAGTTTGCCGGGTACGGATTTAACAAGTCGCACTCGGCAGCTTATGCGTACCTGGCGTACGTGACAGCCTACCTGAAGGCGCACTATGCGGTGGAGTTCATGTCAGCGCTGCTGACCTCGGAATCCGGCAACACTGACAAAATCGTCAAGTACATTAATGAATGCCGCGAAACGGGCATCAATGTTCTACCGCCAGACGTGAACCAGAGCGATTGGCACTTCACTCCGGCAGGTAAGGCCATTCGGTTCGGCCTAGGTGCGGTGAAGAATGTAGGGCAGGGCGCAATTGAGGCGATCGTATCGGAGCGCGCCGAAGCGGGACGCTTCACTTCTATTTACGATTTCTGCGAGCGCGTGAACCTGACGAATCTGAATCGCCGCGCAATGGAGAGCCTTATTAAAGCCGGAGCCATGGACTCGCTGGGAGGAAATCGCGCTCAGCTGACAGAAGCTTTGGACCGCGCATTGGAATCGGGCCTGCGGGCTTCTCGTGACCGAGCCATGGGCCAGCACGGGCTCTTTGGAATGTTCGGCGATGAGACAAAAGAGGAGTATCCTCTGGCGAACCTTCCGGATTGGACCATGGAGCAGAGACTTTCCGGCGAGAAGGAAATGCTTGGGGATCTATGTCTCCGGTCATCCTCTCGACCGTTGGATAGATAAGGTCGGCGATTTGGCAACGCACTACTCGGATAAGCTGGAAGACTTGGAAAAGGGAACTCCGGTTGCGCTCTGCGGCATTCTGACCAACATTGTGCGAAAGACCAATCGCGAAGGCAAGTATTGGGCGTCGACGAAACTTGATGATCGGCGGGGGACCATAGAAGCGCTGGTGTTTGCGAATAAGTACGAGGAGCTTCTTGGCGAGTTAAGAGATGATGCCGCCGTTTTCGTTCGTGCGGCCGTTCTGCCGGAAGAGGGTGGCCAGCCCAAGCTGTCCATTCAGGAGATGGTGAGACTGGAAGAAGCTAGGGTCGATCTGCCTTCCGTAATTTCGATTCGAATCTGGTTGAAAGACGACGGCCCGAACGAGAAAGCGGATGCCTTGAGTGAACTGTTCCTGAGAAAGAGCGGACAAACCGATGTGCGACTGCGGCTGGAAAAGCCTCGAGACTTCTCTGTTGTGATGGATGTGACGACCAAAGTACGACCTGACCGCGAGTTCCGGGCGGAGCTCGAGAAGATATGCGGTCCTGAGTCGATGGAGGTCTTGGCGAGCTAATGGCCGACGAACAAGCGCAAGTGGCCGGCACGAATCCCGAGGTGCCGGAAAACGCGAGTTACCGGCGCGTACAGTTGGCTCGGCATCCGAAACGCCCGCACTCCCGGGACTATATTGAAGGCCTGTTTACCGACTTTGAGGAATTACATGGTGATCGCTTTTTCGGTGACGACAAGTCGATCTTAGCCGGTATGGCTCGATTTGACGGTCAAGCGGTGATGGTGATCGGGCAACAGAAAGGGCGTGACACGAAGGAGAAGTTGCTGCGGAATTTCGGAATGCCTAAACCGGAAGGCTACCGCAAGGCTATGCGGCTGATGCAGCTCGCTTCGAAGTTCGGGAAGCCGGTAATTACATTGGTCGATACGCCGGGTGCGTATCCGGGGATCGATGCAGAAGAGCGGGGACAGGCAGAGGCGATTGCGTATAACTTGCGCGAGATGTCGCGGCTGAGAACCCCGCTGATCACGTTTGTGATCGGCGAAGGTGGCAGTGGCGGGGCTCTGGCCTTGGGAGTCGGGAACCGCGTCTACATGTTGGAGAACGCCTGGTACAGCGTGATCTCACCCGAGAGTTGTGCCGCAATTATCTGGCGAGACTCCAAGAAGGCACCTCTGGCCGCCGAAGCATTGAAAATGACAGCGGATGATTTGCTTCAGTTGAAGTTGATTGACGGCATCGTGCCAGAACCCGAAGGCGGAGCGCAGATGGATGTTCCGGCCGCAGTTAAAGCATTGGGCGATACGCTGCGTAAAGGCTTGGCAGAGTTGTCGGCTCTGTCACCTGAGCAGTTGATCGAGGACCGTTATCAGAAATTCCGGAATATGGGCAACTTCTTTACTGAGGTGGCGCTCTGAAGATTGGCTTGATCATCGCGGCCTTCATTGTCTTCGTGGCGGTGATGATCGGTATTTCGACGACGCGCGGCCCACGGTACCGGGTTGAGGTGTGTATGTACTTCGGGGGCCGATACAACTGTAGGACCGTGGCAGCGAGGAGTGAATCAGGGGCGCTTCGTTCAGGAATCCAGAATGCGTGCGGTGATCTTGCGTCGGGAGTGGCGGAAGTGATGAATTGTGAAGGGTCGGAACCGAAGAGCGTGAAGTGGCTCAGTCGGCCAGGTAAGTAAGTCACCGGGGAGGAACTCTCGGCGCGGCCGTGCTCGCGGCAGATTAAAGTCGTCGTCCAACGACGCTCTTCCGCTTAGCAAGCAGCCGCCTTCAACCAGCATCGCAGCGAGTTCATGGTCAGGCGCGCTACTCCCAAGCACGCATTGAGACGCTTAGAAGTCTCCTGGCGCCTAGTACAATGCAAATTCATGTCAAATCTGTTAGCTGGCAAGACCGCCTTGGTGCTGGGTGTTGCCAACAAGTGGAGTATTGCTTACGCGATTGCTTCGGCGTTTGTGCGCGAAGGCGCCACGCTTAGTTCTTACCTACCAGGGCGAACGGCAGCGGCAGACGGTGGAAGAACTCGGTGCCGAACTCAAGGCCGCCAAAGTTTTGAATTGCGATGTCACCAAGCAAGAAGAACTCGACACCCTGGTTACGGAGCTGAAAGCAATCTCGCCAACTTTGGACGCAGTAGTACACAGCATTGCGTTTGCCAACAAAGAAGACTTGAGCCGGCCATTTTTGGAGACCAGCACGTGACGGCTATTCGCTCGCACTGGAAGTAAGCGCGTATTCGCTCGTGTCCGTTGCACGGGCACTTGCACCGCTGATGTCGGCCGGGGGATCGATTACTACGCTGACTTATCTGGGCTCGACTCGAGTAGTACAGAACTATAACGTGATGGGCGTTGCCAAAGCCGCACTGGAAGCATGCGTTCGCTATCTGGCCAACGAACTCGGGGCGGCAAACATTCGCGTAAACGCGATCTCCGCCGGTCCAATCAAGACGGCATCGGCGCGCGGAATCAAAGATTTTGCGAAGGTTCTGGAGAGCGTCAGCGCCGTTGCGCCTTTGCGACGGAACACCGACCCGGCAGAGGTGGGTGACGCGGCTGTGTTTTTAGCAAGCAATCTGGGGCGCGGAGTAACCGGCAACATTATTTTTGTAGATGCCGGATTTCAGATCGTCGGTATAGGTCTGGGCGGATGAGCAAACCCTTTGCTCAGGTTCCCGTCTTATTTGACAGCGGTTTTCCTGCTTTTTTATAGTGTGTCTTCGGGTCCTGTATTCTCGTGTACGGCATTGCCCGATGACCGAATCGCGCACTTGCCGATTCCAGTCCTTTTTCTGTTTAACCATATGATTCAGGTTGAAAGTCTTTCCAAGAAGATACGCGCGTCATGTCGCCGTGAACAACATTTCGTTCTCGGTGGAGAAGGGCGACATTGTCGGCTTTCTCGGCCCAAACGGAGCCGGTAAAACCACCACCATGCGCATCCTGACCTGCTTTATGCCGCCCACTGCGGGCAAGGCGACATGTAGCGGGATTCGACGTATTCGAAAACCCTTTCGAAGTGAAGAAGCGGATCGGCTACTTGCCTGAAACGCCGCCGCGTCTACCCGGAAATGAGCGTTGCCGATTACCTCACGTTTGTAGCGAAACTGAAGAATGTTCCTTCCGGCGAGGTCAAAGCCCGGACCGAGCAAGTGATGGAACGCTGCTCTGTCGCGGATGTCCGTTCCAAGTTGATTTCGAAGTTGTCGAAAGGCTATCGCCAGCGTGTAGGACTGGCGCAGGCTATCATCCACAATCCGGAAGTGCTGATCCTGGATGAGCCGACTTCGGGTCTTGATCCAAAGCAGATCACCGAAACAAGGGACTTGATCAACGGTCTGGCAGGCGAACACACGATTATCTTGAGCACTCACATCCTGCCCGAAGTAGAAGCAATTTGCCGCAAGGTCATCATCATCAACCGCGGCCGGATTGTAGCAACAGACTCTGTGGAGCGACTGAAGCATCGTGGTGTTGGGAATGCCGTCGAGGTCCAGGTGGACACGGATGGGCAGGCAGACGCGTCGGCCGTGCGTCAGAGACTCGAGCAAGTGCCCGGGGTTAGCAAGGTGCTTGATAAGTCCGATGATCGGCGGCCGCTGCGCTTTCGAAGTGGAAAGCCTGGCAGACCATAATTCACGAGGTGATGTAGCGCGAGCGGTTGTGCATGCCGGCTGGAACTTACTGGAACTAAAATCCACAACGGTATCGCTGGAAGAGGCTTACCTGCAGATCACTGGATCGCAGGGCGATGCTCCCGCAGTCGTGGATGGAGGAGTGTAATGAGAAACATTTGGACCATTGCTCAACGTGAGCTGTACTCGTATTTCGTTTCTCCCGTTGCCTGGGTGTTGCTGGCAATTTTTGGTCTGCTGAGCGGTGTCTTCACTTACCTGATCAGCGCGAACTTCGTGCAGTATGCTCTGCAATCGCAGATGAGCGGGCAGGGCGCCGGGCCAATGAATCTGAATGAGCAGGTGATTGCGCCGGTCTTTTCAAACGTCGCGGTGATTGGACTCTTTCTCATTCCTCTGATCAGCATGCGCCTCTTCGCCGAAGAGAAGCGCCAAGGCACGATCGAACTGCTGGTTACATCACCTGTACATGACACGGAGATCGTGATCGGCAAATGGCTGGCGGCCATTCTGATGTATGGTTCGCTGCTGGTGATCATGTTGCTGGATATCTCGTTTCTTTTCATCTACGGCCAGCCGGACTGGAAGCCGGTCGCGACCGGAGTACTGGGGATCCTGCTGCAGGGAGCGGCACTGCTGGCTCTAGGAACGTTCATTTCCACCCTCACCAAGAACCAGATTGTGGCAGGCGCGGTTGGATTCTCGCTTGCACTGCTGCTGTGGATTCTAAACTGGACGACTTCGTTCGGTAATTCCGATACGGTGCAGGTTCTCAGTTACATTTCGATCCTAAGCCATATGGATAGCTTCTCGCGCGGCGTGATTGACTCGAAGGATTTTGTTTATTACCTCTCTATGATTTTCCTGGGATTGTTTCTTACCACCCGCTCGCTCGAGTCGTTGCGGTGGAGGGCGTAATGGCAGAAACGAGAAATACGGCGGCAGCGCAACAAGCTCGTTTCGGCGCCACGGCTGGCGTTTACACCTTGGTCGTCCTAGCTGTTCTGGTGCTGGTGAACTGGCTGGCAAACCATTACAACAAGACCTACGACACGACCAGCAACAAACGGTTTACGCTATCGCAGGAAACTGACAAGCTGGTAAACGGCTTGAAGTCGGACGCCACCATCACGTACTTCGATCGCAGTTCCGGATTTGAAAGTGCCAAGGGAATGCTCGACCGGTATAAAAACTTGTCTTCCAAGATCCACGTGCAGTACGTGGATCTGCAGAAGCAGCCGACCCTGGCACGATCCTACGGCGTGCG
Source organism: uncultured Acidobacteriaceae bacterium (assembly GCA_963814195.1). Lineage (GTDB taxonomy): Bacteria > Acidobacteriota > Terriglobia > Bryobacterales > Bryobacteraceae > Bog-105. Next base: position 131,013 of record CAWFBU010000008.1, on the reverse strand, counting down.
CTCGGCGGGCACTGCTTATGTGGAAGTGGGGCAACGCAGGGAAGAGGCGCGTTCGCTCACGGAGGAAGGACTGACCGGTGCCTTCCTGAAAGATCTGAAGGGTGTCAGGAAAGTCTGCTTTGTCAGTGGGAGCCAGGAACATAGCGTCGACGGCACTGACGGGAATGGCCTTTCGCAATTCAAGACCGCGCTGGAGAGGGACAACTACGTCGCGCAAACCATCACGCTGCTCGACAAAACAGATGTACCTAAAGATTGCAACGTGATCGTGATCGCCGGTCCACAGGCAGACTACACGCCTAACGAGGTTTCGGCAATCAAGACTTATGTTCAAGGGGGCGGCAGAGCTTTTTTCCTTTTGGATCCACCGCTCGATTTCGGACGTGAACACATAAGCGAAAACCAGCCGCTTGCTCAGTTGATGTCTGGCTGGGGCGTGACTTTGGACAAGGACCTGGTGCTGGAGCAGAATCCCATGGGTCAACTCTTCGGATATGGCCCTGAGATCCCGCTGGTTAACACTTACGAGTCGCATCCGATTGTGAGTGAGATGAAGGATCGATTTACCGGTTTTCCCATCAGCCGATCACTTGAAGTGAAGAACGGCGATAAGACGACGGTTCAGAAGCTGTTCTCCACTACCGATCGAGCCATTGCCACGAAGAAACTGACTTCGAACGAGATCAATCCCAGCGACCCCAGCAATCAGAAAGGACCATTCGTCCTCGGTGCAGCCGGCAGCTACGATACTGGTAAGCCTAACGCTCCGGGGCGGTTCGTGGTCGTCGGAAGTTCCGGCTTTATTGCGAATGCCATGCTGAGTTTCCAAGGAAACCGAGACCTGGCGCTGAACATTATCAACTGGCTTTCTTCGGACGAAGATCTGATTTCGATTCGCCCCAAACCGCCAGAAGATCGCCGACTGAATGTAAACCAGCGGCAGATGAACGTCTTCTTCTACATTGACCTGATTGCGATTCCCTTGATGGTCATTGTCGGCGGCATCGTCGTGTACGCGAAGCGGAGATAGTATGAAGCCGCGAAATCTTCTGATCGCCGCTGTATTGCTAGCGGCGCTGAGCGGGGCGGTTTGGTGGTCAAAGCTTCATCCGGAAGCTGCTCAGTCAACCGATACCAATGCATCTGGCAATACCTCGGTGAAGATGGTTGATATTCCGGACGCCCAGATTCAAAGCATAACGCTCAAGAAAAAGGACGGCTCCCTTGTTGCTCTCGCACGTAAGGGCGGCAAGTGGGCGATTACTCAGCCGCAACCCTATCCGACCGACCAGGACGCGGTGACAAGCCTGGCTTCGGCGTTCAGCCCCGTTACGGCAGATAATGTTGTCGAAGACAAGACCACCGATTTCGCCAAATACGGACTAACCACGCCGAGCCTCATTGTGGATGTCCAAAACAAGAACGGCAAGACGAATGAGATCCAGTTTGGAGACGATGTGCCGGCGGGTTCGCTCGTATATGCGCGGCTTGGAACGGATCCAAAGGTTTATGCCGTTTCATCGTCGGTGAAAACGTCCTTCGATAAGTCCGCCAACGACCTACGTGACAAGCGTTTACTGGCGTTTGATACCAACACGCTCTCCCGAATCGAACTGGCGTCGGCAAAGTCAGATGTCGAGTTCGGCAAGAGCAGCGGGACCGACTGGCAGATTGTAAAGCCGCAGCCTTATCGGGCCGACAACTTTCAGGTGGAGGAGCTACTGCGCAAGCTGACCGACGCGAAGATGGATCTGAGCAACTCTGCGGACGCGGCATCGAAGACACAAGCGGCATTTGCCTCGGGTCAGCCGGTAGCGACGGCAAAGGTCACGGATGCGTCGGGTACGCAAACCCTGGAGGTTCGAAAGAATAAAGACGACTACTATGCTCGAAGTGCGATGGCGGGTGGCGTCTACAAGGTGTCGGCAGACCTGGGGAAGGAACTCGAGAAGACGACTGAGGACTTCCGCAACAAGAAGGTTTTCGATTTCGGCTTCAGCGAGCCCACCAAGTTTGAGCTAACCGGCACCGCGGGTGAAAAGTCGTTTGTGAGGAGTGGAACTGACTGGAAACTTAACAATCAGGTAATGGATCCGGGTTCGGTTCAAGCGTTCATCGATAAGGTTCGTGATCTGGCTGCAACGAAGTTCGCGACTACCGGGTTCACAAGTCCGGAGTTCGGCCTTACGGTTACATCCAATGACGGAAAGCGTGTGGAACGGGTGGAGTTTGCGAAGGTGCAGGATGGTTACCTGGCGAAGCGCGGGAACGAGCCGGCGCTTTACCAGCTGGACTCCAAGGCCGTCAGTGACGTCCTGGACGCTAGTAAATCAATCAAACCAGGCGCCGCGGCTTCAAAGAAATAAACAAAGGCGGCTATGGCAGCTATCAATACTGATCTTTATGAACTGACGATGGCTGCCGGGTATTTCGCCGCCGGAAAAAGCGACGAAGTTGCTACTTTCGAGTTAACAACGCGTCGATTGCCCCAGAGTCGCAATTTTCTGATCGCGGCGGGTTTGCAGCAGGCGGTTGAGTACCTTCGTGATCTTCGCTTTGAGCCGGAGGAGATCCGGTACCTGCAATCTCTTCCACAGTTTCAGCATGCGCCGAGGGAATTCTTCGATTTCCTGGCCGAGTTGCGTTTTACAGGTGACCTATTTGCTCCGCCCGAGGGAACGCCGATCTTCCCGAACGAGCCGCTTGCAATTGTGAGGGCTCCATTGGTGGAGGCGCAACTCGTCGAAACTTACTTACTGGCGACCTTTTCTTATCAGACGATGATTGCGTCGAAAGCCGCACGGTGCGTGGCGGCGGCGAAGGGCCGATCGGTTGTCGAGTTTGGAAGCAGGCGGGCGCACTCTCCAGAAGCAGGCGTTCTCGCGGGGCGGGCCGCTTACATCGGTGGCTGTACAGGTACCAGCAACACGCAATCCGGGAAGAATTTCGGCATTCCGGTTTTTGGGACGGCTGCTCATTCCTGGACCATGTCTTTCGCGACAGAGGAGGAATCGTTCCGGTCGTTGCAGAAGTTGCTGGGCGAGGCGACGGTTTTCCTTTTAGACACGTACGACACTTTGGAAGGTGCGCGAAAGGCGGCGAGCCTCGGTAAACCGTGCTGGGGTGTGCGGCTGGATAGTGGAGACCTGATTACTCTTTCGCGAGAAGTACGACAGATCCTGGATGCGGCGGGGTTAACGACTGCCAAGATTTTCGCTACCAACGATCTGGACGAGTATCGGTTGGCGGAGTTGCTGGACGGCGGAGCTCCCATCGACGCGTTTGGCGTTGGAACTCAGTTGGCGACTTCGGCCGATGCACCAAGCCTTTCCGCTGTCTACAAGTTGGTAGAGATTAGTCGTGGCACAGAAGTGACATACGCCGCTAAGTTCAGCGATGAAAAGAGTACGCTGCCCGGCGCAAAGCAGGTCTACCGGCACAACGATCATGACGTGCTCGCGTTGGGATCGGAGTGCAGTTGCGATCATCAGGGCGAGCCCTTGATCCGGCCCGTGCTGATCGATGGCAATCTTCTGGAATCGCTTCCGGCTGCACCTGCCATTCGGGCTTACTCGCAAACTGCGGTAGCGGCGTTGCCTCCTGAGCTTTTGACTTTGGAAGAAGCTTCTGCTTACCGTGTGGAGGTCAGTCCCCGGCTCACGGAACTTGCTGACAATCTGCGGCAGCTTCATCAACCTTCTGTGAAGTAGTCTCGATAAGAGCGGCGGATGGCGGATGTCCGCCGCTTTCGGCTAGGTAGATCTGAGTCTATTGCGGGCGTCCGATTGGCGCATCTGGATTGCCCGGACCGAAGTGCTTCAGCATTACGAGATTCTCTCGATCACTTCGATTAACGATTACAACGCCTTCTTTGGCCGCATCGGCACTGACGAAAAGCTCGTCTTTGGTCATGGCGCCAAAACGAATCAAGCTTGGCGTTTCCACCTCATGTTTTCCGAAAAGTCCGTACCCTTGGACGACAATCAAGCCGTGGGCGGCACCGTCGCGTATCGTGACAGTTTTTCCGGGCAGAACCGTAAGCTCCTTTGCCGAATAGTGAGGTGTTGAGTAAACGACCCAATTCTCGAGGTAACCTTCGGAGGTCATCTGCTCGACCGACGCGACGGGGTTCGGATGAAATAGCCGATTGGCAGAAAAATCAGGGTCGACATTGCCCTCCCAGTCAAGCATGTCAATCAGGTAATCCAGATCGTGGTGATGTTCCGGAGGAACGTCTTTCACCAGCAGATCCCACGGAACCTGTCGGCCTTCGACCAGCGACTGATACATTCCAAAGACGTCTGAATTCACTTGCGGCTCATAGGTCACCAGAGAGCCCGGAGCATGCAAAATACCGGGATCGACCTGCCAACCGGTACCTGGCTTTAAACGATAAGCCCGCGAGAGATCGAGGATGCCATTGTCGCCCTCATTCCAGCGCTCAAGACATTGCCGCAAGTCATCCTTTTTTGTTCCGGGATTCAATCCCATGAAGGTGTACGGGAAGTTGTTGCCCTTGAAGTTGTATTGAGGTGGGAAGTAATATGCTTCGGGCTTTCCCTTTTGTCCTACCCGCGCGGCAAACTCGTCGTTCTGGTGAAGGTGGTGGGGTATCGGGCCGAGATTATCGAAGAACTTGCAGAGCAGGTTGAAGCCGCCGTAGCGGGCCATGACATCTGCGCCGAGGTATTGATCGCCCGCAACTTCGACAGCCTCCTTCAGGAGTACCTTTTTGCCTTGGAACTCGATGTAACTGAGTCCTTCGTCTTCGGCGGTGAGCGGGCCGTTGGACGCTTTCGTGGTCGAGGAGAACCAACGCTCGTCAATACCTCCACGATGTGCCCCCAGGGCGTAGAGATCCCGGGGATCTAACTTTAAGCGACCGCCCGGCATGAGAAAGGAGCGTGGAACCCAGCACGGCGCAAGGCGTACAACGCCACTTCCCGCGTGGAGAGCATCAAGAACCAGATCTTTGTTTGACATAACCTATATCTTTCGGTTGAGGCTTAGAGGATTGCTGAAGCGATCTCAAGAAACGCTTGTATCACAGCGCAATAATACTCTGAGGTTCAGATAGCGAATGCTGTCGAAGAGAATGGAGACGAAAACTATGTCGTTTCGAAGAGTTGCAGTCGCAGTCCTTGGTTCGGCGACTCTCGTGCTGGCGCTGAAGCCGCAACAGAATCCGCAACAGAATCCGCAACATCCTGCAATGCCGCGCAATCCTGTGCCGCCACTGGAGGAAGCAGGCTTCCAGCCGATGTTCGACGGCAAGACTTTGAGTGGCTGGGACGGAGACCCGGATTTCTGGAAGGTATTGGACGGCGCCATTGTTGGCGAATCCACCCAGGACCATCAGCCCAAGCAAAACACATTCTGCATCTGGAAGGGTGGGCAACCGGGCGACTTCGAGCTGAAGGCGGAGTACCGGCTGACCGGAGTGAACGACGGAAACAGCGGAATTCAATATCGGAGCGTGGAACTTCCTGACGTAGCGAAGTGGGTCATGAAGGGCTACCAGGCCGACATCGATCTGAAGCAGCGCTATACCGGACAAATTTACGAGGAGCGTTCTCGCGGATTCCTAGCGCTTCGAGGGCAGATCTCAGAGGTCCCGGAGGGGAAGAAAGCAGGATCGATCGGCTCGATGGGAACGGATTCGGATTTGCGCGGATTCATCAAAGACAACGACTGGAATGAGATCCACATCATCGCTCGCGGAAATACGCTCATTCAGTTGATTAACGGGCACGTGATGAGCATGTTGATTGATGAGGATGCAGTGAATCGCAAAATGAACGGGGAAATCGGCATCCAACTCCATCGTCTTCCCAATGCAGCTATGAAGATCGAGACACGAAAAATCCGCATCAAAACTCTTTGAGACACAGAGACGCGTGCGTTGGAGTGTTGTTTGTCGCTGCCTGTTGCGGGTTGGCGAGCGGTGCAGACTGGCTCACGGTTAGAGGTGACCAGCAGCATACCAATTCGCAGCCCGACGAAACCGAACTGAGCGCTCGAAGCGTGAAGCGGCTGCACCTTTTGTGGAAGCAGCAAATCAAGGCCGGCGGCGATGCCGTGAGCGATCCCATCTTGCTGGGACCGATCATCACGAATCGCGGAGTTAAGGAGTTAGTCTTCGTTAGGGCCGCAAACAGCGTCTACGCCTTGGATGCTGACTTAGGGACTATTTTTTGGACCCGTGTCCTCGAATCAAGACCACTTGACCGTCAGCCGGCGGAGTTTAAATGTGCTTCTGGCGCAATCAGTCCCCTTATGAACTGGTCGAGTAAAGAGGTTGTTCCAAGGTCAACGGGCGAAGATCACTTTTCGAATGGCAACAGACCGATGTACGTTCTGACGTCGGATGGTGAAGTGCACGTTCTACGTCCGAGCACGGGAGGAGATCTGCTGCAGCCGTTTCCGCTCGTTCCAGCGAATGTGGCTGCTTCGGGATTGGGCGAGAAGGACAGCGTGCTGTATGCGACGAGCTCCGGGGAGTGTGGCGGTACATCGAAGGGAATCTGGGCGAGAAGTGTGGGCGAATCGGGGCTGGAGCCGGGCCTGCTTACGCAGTCCACGCCGAAGCCCGGATCGCGAGCTTTGGCAAGCTTTGAGTGGAACGGCCAGCACTGGGCGGTCGAATTAGCGGCCGGTGGCGCACCGACTGTACGGCCCGAGTCGCATGAGGAAAGGCTATGGCCGAGTTCGGAAGGTGTGGCCACATGGTTGGACGCAACGGGCACTCGATGGATTTACACCGCTAAAGGCGGCTCTGTCGCGGGTTTCCGAGTGGAGAAAGGTGGGGCGGGACCAACTGCTGCTGAAACTTGGCACCTGCGGGATACGGGTGTTGTTGCCGGGTCGCCGATCGTCGCAAATGGGATTGTTTATTTCGTGTCGCGCTTTGCAAGCCCAAGCAACAGCCACCTCATTCTGCATGCGCTGGACGCTCGAGATGGTGCTGAGCTATTCCAAAGCGGAGAACAGGTTCCAGACGAGTCCTCGGTTGGACATCTTGCCCTTGCGAACGGACATATCTGTTTCGCTGCGGCGAGTGGCACGATATATTGTTTCGGTCTTCCATTCACAATGTGAGAGGATTTCGTTGAAGCTTCATAGAGCAGGCATGGTTGCACATTCTTTCTACGTCAGATGGGGAACGGTGGTACGGCGATCTCTTCGCGCAGGTGTCGTACTCAGCCTCGCCGTGAGCGCGCGAGCTGATTTGCCGGCTGGTTTTGGGCGCGAGTCGACAGTCCGGGTGTGTGGGCGCTGTCATTCGCCGGAACGAGCCGCTTCGCTTCATCAGACCAGAGCCGAGTGGGAAGACACCGTCTCGAAGATGGTTAAGCTGGGTGCTCAAGGATCGGACGAGGAGTTTGACGAGATCGTCATCTATCTGTCGACGCGCTTCGGGCCCGAGAAGCCAGGTCCGCTCAATATGAACAAGGCGACTTCCGTGGATCTGCAAACTACTCTGCTGTTGAAGCGATCGCAAGCGAACGCGATTATTCAGTACCGGCTTGCGAATGGCGACTTCAAATCGATCGAGGATCTTCGAAACGTTCCGGGACTGGACTTCGCAACGCTAGAATCGAAGAAATCCAGACTGGTGTTCTAGATTCGAGCGATATTCATAAAGACAAGCATGGGTAGACTTCTCGTCGTAGCGATCGCTGCAGCAATCGGCACATTTGTTGTATGGGCTGCAGATTGGCCCATGGCCGCCGGCGGCCCACAGCGGACAGCGTGGGCCAGATCAGAGCGGCTGATCGAAAAAAGCAATGTGAGCCAGCTTCAGCTACTTTACAAGTTCAAGCCTGAGAACACCTCAGGCGGTTTGAATGCGCTCACTCCCCCGATAGTGAACGGGAATTTGATCACTTACGTGGGTTTCAAAGAAATGTTGATCTTCGGGACGAGATCGAACAAGGTCTTCTCGATCGATGCCGATGTGAACAAGCCTATTTGGGTCTCGACTTTGGCGGGTGAAAGCCAGCCGCAAACGCAGATTTCAGACACATGCCCCGGAGGCTTAACAGCTCCGGTGATTTTTGCCGGCAGTAGCTCCGCTTCACGACGGTTCAACGCCCAGCGGCAAACACCCACAGCGCCGGGAACGCCACCAGCCCCTCGTCGCTCACCTTACTTCCCACCCCTCGAGCAAACTCTTTACCCGCTGCTACCTACCACGTTGACTCGTCTCGCAGCTCTCTACGCAGTCAGTAGCGATGGTTCTTTACACATTTTGAACAGTTCAACAGGACAGGACCTGCTGCCCGCCGTCCGGTTTGTGCCACCGCATTCGAAAGTAACAAGCCTCAACATCCAGGACAATGTCGTCTATGCGACGACGGGTGGGAATTGCGACGGTTTTCGCAACGGACTGTACGCGCTCGACCTGCTCAGCCCGGACAAGAAAGTCACGATGTTTGTGCTCGAGGAGGGTGGTTTCTCTGGTGCGGGCGGAACAACGCTTGGAAGTGATGGCACGGTTTACGTACAGGTCCTGTATCGACCGGACGGTGCGACCGGCAAAGCTCGACATGCATTGGTTGCACTAGCACCGAAGACCCTGGCCGTAAGAGATTTCTTTCTGGAAGATGATAAGGGTGGTGCGGCCAAAAATGCTGTGAATGAACCTGGGATCTCTCCTCTCGTGTTTACTTTTCACGGGCGAGACTTGCTGTTGGCGGGCGGCAGAACCGGTCGTTTGTATTTGCTCGATTCTAAGTCACTGGGCGGCGCGGATCATCATCAACCTCTTTACGCAAGTGAACCAATCCCAAAACCCGACAAGAAATTCGCCGGGTATGGGTTCCGCGGCAGTTTCACGAGTTGGCTGGATTTCAATGACAGCTCTCGATGGTTCTATGCACCGATCTTTGGACCTGTGGATGCCAAAGCGAGCGGGACGATGGTATCCGATAAACCGGTGAACGGCAGCGTGATCGCCTTGAAGCTTGTGGAGGAAAACGACAAACCCCAACTGAAACCGTTGTGGGTCTCTCAGGATATCCCGTCGCCTGCATCACCCGTTTCGGCAAATGGAATGGTGTTTGTCTTGTCCAGCGGAGAACCGGCGCGTCTTGCCAAGCAAAATGGAAAGCCGTACAGTGCTTCCGAGAGGGCGCAGATGTCGGCTCCCGCTCAGTTGATCGTACTAGACGCGACTACAGGGAAAGGTCTGTACTCCAGCGGCAAGGTCGCCACAGCGGGTTCCAGTAATGGAGGACTTGCAGTCGCGAACGGGCGAGCGTACTTCACAACCGACGACAACACAGTCTATTGCTTCGGGCTCCTGAAGGGGCAGTCCCAACTCTCCGAGGAGCACTGAGTAGTTCCAGTCAACACGTGTCAGAATGCATAAACTAATTTTCTGTTCAGCCGTAATCTTCATAGCCACGATACAGGCGGCGGACTGGCCCACCGACGGTGGCGGGCCACAACGAACGAACTGGCAGAAAGATGAGCACATCCTCAACAAGGACAGCGTGAAGGATCTGAAGATCCTCTGGAAACTGAAACTAGACAATCAGCCAAGAGAAATGCACTCCTTGTTCCCACCTTTGATCGCCAGCGGCGTTCAAACGGGCAGCGGGACAAAGGAGATCGCGGTGGAAGCCGGCATCTCTGACAACATTTATGCGATCGATGTGACGTCCGGAACGCTGTTATGGCGACGGCACTTCGAGTACCCGCCGGTCAAGGAAGGGCGTGGACTGGAGCCCGGCGATCCGCTTTGCCCCGGTGGGCAGACAGCGACACCCATCATCGGACCTGCCGACGACACAGGAAAGCGCACGATTTATGCATTGGCGGGAGATGGTCAGCTACATTCTCTGAATCTGGCCGATGGGGAGGAAACCGCACCTCCTGTGAAGTTTGGGTTTGGCAACTCAAAATCGTATTCACTAAACATGTGGAAGGGCGTGATCTTTACCACGACTTCCCAAAGCTGTAACGGAAGTCCGAACCAGGTCTGGGCGATTGACATCAACGACCCTCAGAAGAAGGTGATGACATTCAACCCGCGAAGCGGAGGGCTCTGGGGCCGGGAAGGGGCGGCTATCGATTCCAAAGGACGAGCCTGGTCACCCACCGGAGACGGAATCTATGAACCGGAGAATCGTACGTTCGGGAATGGCTTGATTGGGGTGAAAGTCGAGGGTAACAAGCTCGAGCTTCAGGATTGGTTCGAGCCGCCGAACTGGTTCTGGATGCGGAAACGTGATCTGGACATGCAGGTGACGCCCGCGATTTTCAACTTCGAAGGTAAGGAGTTGCTGGCGACCGGGAGTAAGGCTTGTCGCGTTTACCTGTTGGACACCGATGCCACAGGAGGCGAGGACCACGAGACGCCGCTGGCGCAAACGCCCTTGCTCTGCAATGAGGAGGTGAATTTTGCCTCGGCGGGTATTTGGGGTTCGCTCGCGAGTTGGGCTGATGAAGCAGGTACTCGCTGGGTTCTAACTCCCTTCTGGGGTCCGGTGCGGCATGACTTCAAACCGCCACTCTGGTACGGCCCAGTTACGCATGGCGCCGTTGTGGCCATGAAGGTGGAGTCGAAAAATGGAACATACGCGTTGGTGCCGACCTGGATGTCAAGAGACATGAACCGAGCCGAGCCGCCGGTGGTGGCCAACGGCGTAGTTTTCGCTTACGGAAGCGGCGAGAACACGGAGCAGGCTTATGCGGAACGCGGGCTGTATGATTACAGCCCCGAACGAATCAAGCACTCCACTCACGCAACCTTATATGCGCTGGATGCGCAAACAGGGAAAGAGCTATATTCCAGCGGCGACCAGATTACTTCGTTCAACCACTTCAGCGGACTCTCGGTTGCGAACGGCAAAGTGTACATCGCGACCTACGACAGCGTGCTTTACTGCTTCGGTTTGTCTAAGTAGATTCTGCGTAGGCCTGCCGAAGAAACTTGACTCCGTCGAATGCTATTGCCTCCGGCGAGATTGCAAGATCACGCCAGATGGAAGCCGCCGCAGATAGAGCGCCGAGTGAGAATCCGAAACTTTCGATAGTCATCCACCGGTCGTACGCAACCGACCGGAGCGCGGCGAGAACGGCGTGCCATTCTATATGCCCCGATCCCGGCGTTCCGCGGTCGTTTTCGCAGGAATGAAAATGCATCAGGTGAGGGCCTAGGTTTCGGATGGCCACCGCCACGTCTTTCTCTTCGATATTGGCGTGATACGTATCGAACAGCACACCAATGCGAGGGTGATTGATCTGTCCGCAAAGCCTGCCGCCATCAGCGGCGGTATTGAGGAAATACGTCTCATATCGATTCAGCGGCTCGATCGCCAGGGAGACATCGAACTCATCGAGAGTTGAACCTATTTGCTGGAATGAATCAACGGCCGAAGTCCATTCATCAAGGGTCCTGCGGCGTCCGGGCAGATAGCCAACGGGTGAATAGAGCGGGCCGGCGATGAGTCTGCAACCAGTCTCGGCAGAGACCTCAATGCACGATCGAAGGTGCGAGACGGTTCGCCTCCTGACATCCGCCTCGGGATGGATCATGCTCAAGTTTTCAGGCAGAACGGAACAAATTGAGCACTCAAGACCGCTGGCCGCAATCGCACGGCGAACTTCAGCATTCTTCAGATCTTCAGGCTGAAAGAGTGGGATCTCTAAACCGTCAAACCCGGCGTCGCGAATGCGGCCAAGCAAAGGAATCTGTTCCTGACCAAAACGGTCTGACCAGATGAACGTATTGACTCCGAATTTCATAGCGGGCTCTCCGGAGGTGTACAAGATTCCCAACGTCTGTTCTTTGCTGACCGCAAAACGGCATCAGTCACGTAATCGGTTGCAAGCGCGTCACGAAACGTGGGCCGGGTGGGGCAATCATTTTCGAGGCCTTGCAGGAAATCGGCGAACTGGTGAATAAAGGTATGCTCGTATCCGATTTGCAGCCCGGGAACCCACCAGTGCTTCATGTAAGGATGATCGCCGTCGGACACGTGGATTGAACGCCATCCGCGAAGAGTTCCTTCGTCCTTGTAATTGAAGAACTGCAGGCGATGAAGGTCATGCAGATCCCAAGCTATGGATGCGTTCTCGCCATTGATCTCAAGAGTGTAGAGGGCTTTGTGTCCGCGCGCGTATCGAGTTGCTTCAAAGGTCCCCAGCGAGCCATTCTGAAAGCGCGCCAGAAACGCGCTGGCGTCGTCGATTAGAACGGGTTCCATGCTGCCGGTCTCAGTATGTTGACGCTGCTTAATGAATGTCTCCGTGGTGGCGGAGACTTCCGCAATCGGTCCATTCCACCAGAGGGCCGTGTCGATGCAGTGGGCGAGCAGATCACCTGTCACGCCACTTCCGGCCACGCTAGCGTCCAATCTCCAGAGCCCGGCTCCGCCTTGGGGAAGATCGCTCGAAATAGTCCAATCCTGGAGAAACTTGGCCCGATAGTGGAAGATCTTTCCAAGCCGGCCTTCGTCGATAAGCTGCTTGCCGAGCGTAACGGCTGGAACTCGCCGATAGTTGTACCAAACCATGTTCGGGACCTGAGCTGCTTCGACGGAGTCGGCCATTCGCTTCGCTTCTTCGGCGGTTCGACCTAGCGGCTTCTCACAGAGCACCATTTTGCCTGCCTCGGCCGCAGCGATTGCGATTTCGAGATGGGTATTGTTTGGCCCGGCGATGTCGATCAGGTCGATGTCCTTACGCTCGACCAGCCGTCGCCAGTCCGTCTCGGTTCCTTCATAGCCCCATTGCGACGCGAAGCTTTCGAGCTTGTCGGCGTTACGGCCACAAACTGCTTTCAGAACGGGACGATGATGAAGAGCGAAAAAATCAGGAACTCTTTTGAATGCGTTCGAGTGAGTGCGGCCCATGAAACCGTACCCAACCAGTCCGATATTTAAGGGCTTGGGCGCTGTCTGTGACATGAAAGATGGCTACTCCGTCCATCCATGGGCATTGCGAACAGCAAGCATGACCGCCAGGATCTCATTCCAGGTTTTCGGGTCATACATGACTTCGTTTGGAAACATGCAGCCATCCCAACAGATGTGGCGAATCTGCTTCCGGACGTTCCCGCTCTCGTCGCGCAGCCATAATCCCGCTACCGGTACGATGTCGAGCTTGCCGTTCGGATCATGAGGAAGACAGTGGCGACCGGTCTTATCGTGGCTCCCGGTTCCTTTCACGGTGGCATCGTTTTGGGCCACGTGAAAATCAATGGTCCAGGGCCGAAGCGCCGTGATCATCTTCTCGAGAGCAGCGTGGAGTGCCGCCGGATCAGACCAATCGTAATTATCCGGAAGGAGGCGATCTTCCGGCGCATTGTGGCCCATGGCGTACAGCAGCGTATGTGCCATATCCGCCTGGAAACCTACTCTCTCCGGCCGGTTCACGCGCTCAAGAAGGTTCGCCATCTTGCGCCAGCTGTGCATCCCGCCCCAACAGATTTCACCTTCCGCTGCCAGGCGCTCATCGTACCCTTCGGCGATATCGGCTGCGTGTTGGAACGTCTCGATAAGAAGACTGTTGTTTCTTTCCGGATCCGCGGCCCAGGCGGCGGGGCTTGCCGCGGAGTCGATGCGAATCACACCATAGGTCCGGACTCCTGTCTCACGAAGCGCGTTCCCGATGCGGCAGGCCTTTTCCACCTGGTTCAGGAAATGGGTTCGCTCTTCGTCGGTGCCGATCGCGGAGCCTCCGCCCGTGTTGGGCCAAACCGGTGCTACCAGAGACCCGATCTTAAGGTTGCGTTCGGAAACCTTTCTGGCGAGAGAGCGAAGTTCGGCCTGATCGGCATCGATACTGGTGTGTGGATCCGACAGAAAAATATCCACACCTTCAAATCTTTGACCGTCTACTTCTGCCCGGACAGTGAAGTCGAGCATCGTATCGAAATCGATGAACGGTTCGGAGCCTGGACCCTTGCCGACCAGTCCTGGCCACATCGCGTTGTGAACTCGAGGGAATGAATTCATTTCGGTTACCGGAGAACTACTCCTTTGGCCCAGAGCATGCTGGGAAAACAGGAAGAGCAGTGTTGCCCTTATATTGAAGCTCTTGCATCAAACCAGCCTCCGACGTGTAGTAGCCGTCTGCAGTCAGGCTCTTGATCAACGCAAAGAATTGTATGTTACGGCCGCGTGCCATCCCAGAGGTGGAATCTGCAGCGTCACACAACGGCTCGAGAATCGAAAGCTGCTGAGCCTCAGTTAATTCATGGAAGCGTTTGCCGGCTTTACGAGCAGCTTCTGAATCGAGCCAGCGCAGTCCATCGGCCATTACGAGTTGCTGGTCCGAGTTGCGTGCAATCACCAGATCGATATACGCTGGCACTCCCGCCGCAATCGCGCCCGGTGAATCGGTCGCCGGAATGATCAGATCGGCGATTCGCGAGATGGTCGCGAAATCATCTTGGTTAAAGAAGCGCGGCTGGCCATCCATGTGCCTTGGAACAGTGGGCGAATGTTCGTGCCCGGTCATGGTCTGGCCGTGCAGTTCGTCGCTCGCAAAAGGATACGCGCAGGTGGCGCCTACCGCCCCGAAGATCTTAAGCAGCGAACGGCGATCACTGGAATAACTCGACATCAAGCTTCTCTCCTCTTGAGCCGGTCAGCAATGTGGTCTGCTGTTCTCTCTGCCAACGCCATGATGGTCAGCGTCGGATTCTTTTCGGAAGAACTGGGAAATACGCTCGCATCGACAACGTAAAGGTTTGGAACATCGTGCGAACGGCAGTAGGAATCGAGCACGGACGTACGTGGGTCACTGCCCATTCTGCAGCCGCCCACTTCATGGTTGGTTTGAGGCCCTGCGCTCGTACTTAGCAGCTCCGCATTGCTCGCCAGCAGGATGTCGCGACACCAACGCTTCATGTCATTGTGGAGCTTCCAATCCGACTCTGAAAGTTTCCAGGTTCGACGGGCCCGAGGTAACCCGTATTCGTCGGTTAGAGCTGGATCCAGATCAATAAAGCTGTCCTTATTAGGCAACATCTCGTGATATCCGGTAAAGGTCAGATAGGCAGGATAACGATCTTTCACGGAAGCCTTGTAAGATGCACCCATTCCTTTCATGCTCTTAGCCCAGCCAACGCTTCTATGATTCTGGTAATTGAACTGTACTCCGAAACTGCGTGCGTAGTCGCGCTTGCGCGTGTGCATGAACGATGGGATATAGGCGTGGTCAAGAAAGCCCTCGTCGTTCACGCTTGGCTTGCCGATGAAATCCGTCAGGAATAGCTCAAACCCTGCCGTGATGTGAGGGATGAAGTTCTTCCCCAACTCACCGCTGGAGTTCGCGAGACCAGTTGAGAATCGGCTCGATTTGGACATGAGAAGAAGAGCAACGCTCTGCGCGCAGGCACACGCCACAACCACGACCCGCCCTTTCGCGACAGCTTGCGCACGCGTCTCGCGGTCGAAGTATCGCACTTCCTGCACTTTTGCTTCGTCACTCACCGCTAATTCGTAGACGATGCTGTTTTGGCGAAGCGTCAGCTTGCCGGTTGAGAGAGCCGGGGTCATGTGGACATCGAGCGAGTTATATTTGGCCGCCACATCGCATCCCGACATGCAGTTGCCACAGTAGTGACAGGCCGGGCGGCCATTGCGCGGCCTGGTCAAAGTAGCCTTTCGGACATGGATTACCGGGACGTTCAGCTTTCGGGCGCCACGCTGAATCGCTAAGTCCGTACACTTCATGGGAGTCGGAGGAAGGAAGATTCCATCGGGGAGATCCTCCAGGTGATCGTAGTTGCCACAGACGCCAACCTGGGTTTCCACACGATCGTAGAAGGGCTTCATATCGGAGTAGCCGATGGGCCAATCCTCGCCGGCCCCGTCGTGGGAACGGCCCTTGAAATCACGCTCACTGAAGCGGAGCGAGACTGCGTTCCACAGTTGCGTTTTCCCACCGAGCCCACGGCTGCGTTCCCCGTCCATTCCCGGCTTACCGGGCTTCATGATTGGTATGTGTCGAAAGGGAAACTCGAATGGCAGCGCATGGGTGTTGAAGTCTGTCCGGGTATTGAGCTTCGGACCGCCTTCAAGAACCAGAACGTCCGCGCCAAGTGAGGCCAGGCGGGCCGATAAGGTCCCGCCGCCCGCGCCGGAACCGACCACGACAACGTCGAAAAGCTTCTCCTGCATGGTCTTCTACTTTGTCTTGTTCTCAAACAAGAACAAGCCGCTCTTGCCCGCTACGACAAAGTCCAGATCTCCATCTGAGTCCAGATCCTGCACAGGGATTTGCAACCCGCCTCCGATCCGTCCACCGTAGTCAATCACATGCTTGGCCCATTCCACCTGCTTTGAGCCGGGCACAAACAGGCGCTCGTACCAATAAACACCGAGCGGTTCGCGCCCACCGGGATCACGGCCGTTGTGGGCCATGAAGCGTTTCCCCGTAAGCAGGCCCAGATTGTGGTCCCCACGGAAATCGACAGGCGTGACCGCATGGGGCTGAGACCAGCTGTCATCAATCATGTGCTTCTCCCACGTGCCGCCGCCCTTGTTTTCGAGCCAGAAGATTCCATAGTTGTGGGCCATGGAAGTAACAATGTCGGGCTTGCCATCCTCGTTCACGTCGAAGACGTACATAAATCCTACGTCTCCCAGGTTCCATTCCCCGTGCAATTTCCAGTCGGTAGCTTTCGAATCGGCTGGCGCTTCCAGCCACCCGTTTGGGGTAAGTATGTCATTCCGGCCATCATGATTCACGTCACCTGCGCCGATGCCGTGCCCGTAGCTCCGATCACTTGCGACGTGCTTCTGCAATCCCCCATGTCCGTCGCGCTCAAACCAGGCCAGCGGCGCTTTGAGATCGCCAAATTCGGGAAGCACCTCCTCGGCTTTGCCGTCGTTATTCAGATCCACGAGTTCCGCGAACTCTACGGGATATCCCTCAGCGACCGAATGCTCTTTCCACATCTGATCAGTGCGGCCGGGATTCTGCCACCAAGCCACTTTCTTGCTGAACCAGCCAACGGTTACAAGATCGACTTTTCCGTCACCGTCCACATCGAGCGGCACCGTACTGAGGTCATCGATGTAGTTGTTCGTGTAAAAGATATTCCGGAAGTGATGCTTCGTCCAGGTTGGCGCTTCGTACCAACTCTCTCCAGAAATGATGTCCAGCTTCCCGTCTGCATTTACGTCTGCCAATGCGGCCGACTCACTTGAGCCTAAGTCCAGAGTATGGGCTGTGAAGGCGATTTCGGGTGGCCTGGTAAGGACGTGCTGAGCGGCAAGCAGAGAAGCAAAAACGAGTGCGAGGAAGGTCGGCCAAAACGGCACGATCTTATTTCTTCTTCTTGGAAGGAGCGACATTTGCCCTTACATGCTATCTCCACCTGCTAAGAGAAGATTCGGGGGCAAGTCGCAAGCTGTTGGTACACTTCGGCGGTGAGATCGTCACGGCGGCAGTTCCTTGGGACTTCCCTTGTTCTTGGGGCGATGAACTCGCTATCTGCGCAGACGCCGCGCGTTGCACAGGCGACGGGTTTCGCGAGAACGCAAGGCAAGGACATTCTCGGACCTAATGGAGAGCCGATTCGGTTACGTGGAATCAATCTTGGTAATTGGTTGGTGAATGAGGGATACATGTTCCTGTTCAAAGATGGCCCTCAATCATCCCGCGAAATAGAGGCCCTCTTTAACGGACTGATTGGCCCTTCTGCGACACCGGATTTCTGGCGGGAGTACCGGAGACTTTACGTTACGGAAACGGATATTCAGTTTATCCGAGATTCAGGTCTGAACTCGGTGCGAATTCCACTCCACTACAAGTTCTTTCTGCCGGGCGGTGAAGGATTTGATCTGATTGAGCCCGCCGTCGAATGGTGCAGGAAGGCAGGGCTGTGGGTGATCTTAGATATGCACTGCGCACCGGGAGGCCAGACTGGATCAAACATCGATGACAGTTGGAATTTTCCTGCACTTTACGACAGCGAACAGGATCAGATACTACTCTGCGAAATTTGGCGCGCTATCGCACAGCGCTTTCGAGATGAGCCGGCCATTCTGGGCTACGATCTGCTGAATGAACCGATTCCCCAGTGGCCTCGCTTGCGGCAATTCAACGAAAGGCTCGAACCGCTTTACCAACGCGTAACAAGGGCGATCCGAGAGGTCGATACCAAGCACTGCATCATCTTGGAAGCGGCTCAATGGGACTCGAATTTCGAGGTTTTCGGACGGCCCTTCGATTCGAATTGCATTTACGAGTTCCACAGATACTGGATGCCGCCGGACGAGAAGTCCATTCAGGAGTACGTCACTTTTAGCAATCGATACAACGTGCCGATCTGGCTTGGAGAGTCGGGCGAAAACACAGACGAGTGGATCCGCCAATTTGCCGGATTGCTCGACCGTCGTGAGATTGGATGGTGTTTCTGGCCTTACAAAAAGATAGACAGTACGTCGTGCATGGTGTCGGTTCCAAAACCTGCTTACTGGGACGAGATTGTTGCTTTTGCCAAGTTGCCCCAGGGTACCGGAAATGCGGAAAAGCTGGTTGCGGCGCGGCCATCTGCTGAACATTGCAGCGGCGCACTACGAAGTTTGTTAGAGAATGTTCAGTTTTCTTCGTGTCGGGTGAACCCGGGGTATCTCGCAGCGCTAGGTCTGAAAACTGCTAGACTCAGATGAGATCTGGGGAATTTCCCTTGTCTTACCGCCTTTTCCTCAGCCTCAGGCTCGTCCTCGCGGCGCTTGTACTAAGCTTCCAGGCTTCACCGCAATCGGACTTCACACTACACAGCGACAGCACGCTTGTGGTGATCCCGGTAACTGTAACCGATCCACTCAATCACTTCGTTTTGAATCTCGAGCGAGATCGCTTTTCAGTCTTTGAAGACGGCGTCAGGCAGCGAGTCTCGCAATTTGCAAACGAAGACGTGCCGCTCTCCGTCGGCCTCCTTGTTGACGTGAGCGGGAGCATGGGTAGAAAGCTCGCTATTTCCCAGAGCGCTGTATCCGAACTGCTGAAGACACTAAATCCGCAAGATGAGGCATTCCTCCTTCAATTCAGCGATCGTGCGGATGTGGTGGTCCCCTTTACCAGTGACCCGAACAGCATAACTGACAAGATGAAGACCATACAATCCGGCGGCCTCACGGCGTTGCTGGATGCCGTACACCTTGGGCTGGAGCAGATGAAGCACGCCAAAAACTCACGTAAGGCGCTGGTGATTCTTTCTGACGGAGGCGACAACAACAGTCGCTTTTCTAGTGCTGAGATCAAGGAAACCGTCCACCAGGCAGACGTACAGATTTACTCTATGGGAGTGTTCGAAGCGATCATGATCCCTATGCTAACCGCGGCAGAGGTGTCCGGCCCGGCCTTGCTAACCGAGATCTCCGAACAGACGGGCGGGCGAGTCTTTCCGGCTAAAAGCTTAAATGCGCTGCCCGGTATCGCTAGAAGAATTGGGGTGGAACTTCGAAATGAGTACATTCTTGCGTACGCGCCTTCGAACGCCAACCGCGATGGGAAGTATAGAAAGGTCGAAGTGAAGCTCCAGCCTCCGGACGGTTTGGCAAACTTAAAATCACGCTGGAGAGCGGGATATTACGCACCGGAGCACTGACCCTCTAACGATGCCCAACCGCCGGCCCAGGACGTGAGTATGCGGGGTGTGGCACAGATGGCAGTGTATGCGGTACCGACATAACAGTGGGGCGAGCAGGAAGGGCGCTCGGCGGGTGGTACCCAGGTGTAAGCGGGGCATGGATCGGACTGAATGGCATAGGTCTTGCAATGGAAGAGCCCGTGCGTCCGGCTACTGGCCATCGCGTGACCACGGGAGGAACGGGATGGTAGCCCACCACCGTAGATACTGGCCACTTTGTTCCGGCAGGTCTGTCAACAGGTCGATGTCGATAGGGCGCGTAGATGAGGATCCCGGGAGCTGCGGGAAAGCCTTGGAGTCGCGCCAACGGGCTTAAGTAAAGCGGGCTGATCACACTTCCATAGCCCGGGGAAGCCCCGTACGAAGGGTAGGCAAAGATCGATGAGGACGGCCCAGAGTAGGTAGGGGAAACCGATGACAACGGACCCAAAAGACCAGCTACGCCACTCGGGTCAGGATCCGAGGCGTCGTTTTGCTCTATCGACGCCATTTGATTCTGATCGGCGATGATCTCACTACGGTTATGAGCCCAATCGTAGAACTCATCCATCGCACCATCTCCGTATTTGTTCGTTGTGAGTTCGAGCGCAAAGTAATAAAGGTGCGTAGAATCTACAGGCAGTAAGACTTTGCCGTGGGTAACTTCGGCCTCGCCGCTGAACACCTGCAATTCCCCGGGTTCGCAGTCGATCCGATAAATGCCGGGCTTTGGAAAGCGGATCGTTGTTCCTTCGTGAATGACGGCTACATCCTTACTGGCCGGCGCATTCAGGTTGTCTAAGATTACGCTGCCGGTTGTCATCTCAAGACGGGTGTCCGTGAGCGCATTTGATTCCATCCGCAACGATGTATTCTCGTCCAGCCGGAGATAGACGTCAGGAGTCAGCAGTAGTTCCGCCCTGCCTTTTTCGGTACGGAGAACGGACCCATTCTTTAAACTCGGGAAAACGGCGGCCTTGTGTTCGATCGGTTTATTATCGAGAACAATGCGTCCCTCGAAGTAGTGGAGAAGCCCGGAGGACGCGGAGACTACATCCTGTGTTTTTCCGATTTTACAAACACTTAGAAGCAAAGCGAAAGAGAAAAATACGCCCCAACGCATGTGACCCCCTGCCGATAGGATCTCCGCGAACCGATGCCTTGTCAATACGAACATCAACGGCGCGTTCGCGTTCTCTTATCTGTGCATTGCCCTGATTGGCTTCTGTCAGCATTCCAAACGATTTCTTTCCAGGAGTGAGGACGCAGTCGCTCAGGTAAACCGAGCAGGAGCTGTCTGGCTTTCCTTCTGATCTAAGTACGCGAATTCCCGTGAAGCAGAGTTCTGACTTGTATTCTTGTGGCTCGTACCTCGGTTTTCTCCGCTTCGGAGTAATCACCTTTCTTCCTCAAGACGACCGCATATTCGGCAAGCATGGTCCCGAGTGTCGAATCGTCCGGTCCATAATGCAATTCCCTGATGCGGATCGCTTTCTGGAGAAATGGTTCCGCTTCTCCAAACTTCTTCTGTCGGTAGTACAGGCGAGAGAGATTACCTGCAAGTAAACCTGTCGTGGCATGTTTCTCTCCCAGATCTCGTTCCGCGATCATAAAAGCCTTCCTCAACAGGGATTCCGACTCCGTAAAGTGGTGCTGGAGATAGGCTAGAGATCCCAGATTATTGAGATCGACAGCTATTTTCAGGGACTCCGGCCCGAAGGCCGCCCGGTCAATCTCCAGCGCCCGTTCGAAAAGCGGCTTCGCTTTCTTGTATTGCTTTCGATTCTGGTAAACCGTCCCAAAGTTGCTCAGAGCAGATGCAAGATCGGGATGGTTCAATCCGTAGGCCTTTTGAAGCGTGCTGATAGATTTCTCAAACAGGCTCGACGACGAAACCCAGTCTCCGGAGAATGCGCGCGCTTCCGCCAAGTTGGCGTAGACGGCCGCCACTGACGGGCTGTTCGCTCCAAGCAAGCGCTCCAGTAAAGGTGCTGCCCGGGACAGGTAAGCGTTGGCTGAACTGCTTCGTCCTTCAGCCAAATAGATACGGCCCAATATGTTGAGGGAATTACCTGATGCTATTTGGAACGCCCAATCTGATTCAGGAAATATTGCCAGCGATTGCTTTGCTATCTGCTCGGATTCCGTGTAATTGCCCCCTGCGAGGAGAACTGAAGCCAGATCGTTTTTCGCCTCGGCGATCGCCGCGGGACCAGCCTGTTGTCGATTCCTCAGATCGACATTCCGTCTCGCAAAATCCTCTGCCTGGACCAGCTTGCCTCTTGCGAGACTGATGAGCGCCAGACCACGAAATGCGCTCTGCATGCGCGACCTCGATTCCCGAGTGGCACCCGACTCCTCCAGTGCAGTTCGATACAGCGGCTCGGCCTCACTGTAACGAGCTTCTAAGCGGTAGACCGTTGCCAGATTGATCTTTACGGTCGCCAGTTCCTCCCCATCTATTGCCGGAGCCGCTTCTTCAAGATGCAGAGCCTTCTCGAAGCAGCTTTCAGCCTCCCGGTATTGGTCGGAGGAAAAGAACCGAGTTCCCCGTAAGTTCCACTCGGAGGGCGATCCGTCTGTCGCGTTCAGTATCGAGCACTGGGAAGTCAAATACAGCAGCGAGAAAAGAAGGATCTTCACAAGCCGATGATCAAGCTTTTCGGCTCTTGTCTAAAGTAACGGGCGGTAAGCTTACGGTGTCGTGTTACGGTAAGATCGCCGTCGTTGCTCGCTGGAAGATTGGATCGACAAGAGCCTTAAATCGCGGCTGATCCCTAAGTAAATCATAGGCAGGGTGAACGGCTAGCACGAGAACGGATGTTTCTCTCGACAGGACCGCTCTTTCCAGACACAGCAGAGCCGAATCGAAATCCCGCAATCCCAAGTAAGCCAGGGCGAAACAGGTAGAAGGAACAGGACGAACATGGGAGATCGCCTTGAGCTTTTCTATGACCAGTAGAGCCGCTTCATGATCTCCGCTCTCTCCGTACGCCTGCGCCAAAGCTCCATAGATGGTCGGTATCTCTCCGCCCAGTGAGATGCCCTTCTTCAGCATCTCGATGGCCCGTTTATATTCCTTCGAGTGAATGAAGGCCCGCCCGAGTGAGGTATAAGCTTTGTAAAAAGATGGGTCGAGGGCGATCATCTCGTCGTAAATTGAAATGGCTTCCTGGTATTCGCGACGCAGAAGTCGAAGATAGGCTCGACCGCCGAAGACAACCGGCGAAAGCGGATCAAGTGTGATTGCCGCATCCAGTTCACATTCCGCTTCGCTGAATCGACCAAGCATCGCCAGATGATTCATGCCGTACCAGTGGTGTGCCGGCGCGTAATTGGGATTTATTTCGATCGCGAGTCGAAACGCTGCCTCCGCCGCATCCCATGACCATTCGTAGAGACTCAGAATAAGGCCATAAGACGCTTGCACCTCGGCCGAAGCAGGGTTGTAAACCAAAGCACGTTCTACTGCCGCCTTGGCCTTTTTCATAGCCTCAGCCGCATCCACATAGGCGTATTCCGCTTGGAGAACGAGCGTATCGGCTAGACCCGCGTGAGCAGATACAGAACGCTTATCGCGCTGCAGTGCTCCCTCGAAGCATAGAAGAGCCCGCTGCAGCCCTTCGGACGTACGCTCTCGGGAATGAAAGCGGCCTTTTAAACAGAGTTGGTGAGCTTCCGCATCGTGAGAATACCTGGCTGAGCTTGGGTCCCCATCTTCGGGCAGCGTAAGTTTTGTTCGAAGAGCGCCGGTGATGGCTTTGGTGATTTCATCTTGAATGGCGAGAAAGTCCTGAAACTCACGGCTAAAAACCTCAGACCACACGTACTGTTTCGTCGAAGTTTCGATCAGGTGAGCCAGGACTCGGATCTTATCCTTCGTTTTCCTCACGCTTCCACGGAGTACGAACGTCACGCCTAGAAGCGATCGGACGTAATCAAGGTCGTCCTGATCGTCTTTCATGCGTGCGGATGAAGTCCAGGCGCACACCCGCAGGTGCGATATTCGGGTTAGAGCGTTAATCAGGTCTTCAGTGAGTCCGTCGCTCAGGTATTCCGCATCCGCATCGGTGCTGAGATTCACAAAGGGCAGTACGGCGATCTTATTTTCCAGGACTGGCGTCCTCTGCTGGGGCTCACCGCGCGCGCGTATGACGGGCGAGTAACGTCCCTTAGGCAACTCGAACACCAGAGCGTCCGATCTTCCATCCCGCTCGTAGTAGGCACAAAGCTTCGAACGAAGTCGACGCGCTTCGACACGAACAATGGGATCGAGCCGTGTGTCATAGGCGGGAGGGCGGTCAAAAACGTTCGTCCCAATTACATTCTCTTTAAGCTGGTCGGCACAGCCCTTGAGCGTTTCGTCCACAACAAAAGTAAGGAATCGCGCCATCCGTTGTGAATCGGCAAAAGGTGCGCTGGAGACGACCTTCGTGAGTTGCGCGCGAATGGACCTGCGGTCAAGCAAAGCATCGATGGAAGAAGACATAATATTGCAAGTCGAATCCATTGCTAACTCTTAGGAGAATCAAATCGGTCCCCGTGGCTGGGTGGCTCCGACGTTACCTGGAGGAGCAGATCCTGCCGTGACAAATTCCTAACCCGATGAAGGACATGCGGCGCAACCAGCAAACCTTCACCCTCGTGCAGAGTTAGGACCCGAGTCCCCATCTCTATCGTCCCTTCGCCTTTAAGGACATAGAAAAACTGTTGCGCCTTCCCGTGATAGTGTCTTATTTCGCTGCTAGCCGGCGGCATCCGCTCCTGGATAACCGTCATGCGGTCGTTCTTGACCAGGTACCAACCATCGCAGCAGTCACCCCATCGGTAGTGTTCGGCGGACTTCGTGCTCACGACCTCCGACTTCATTGGAACGATGGTTGTCAAGAGTAACGCGAGCCATAGCCGATACACAGGTCTTCTCTCCCTAGAGGTTCTTCATCAGTGCGTTCTTCAATAAGGTGATCGCTTGCTCATTTCGCTTATAGAACGTCCACTGCTTGATTTTTGTTCCCTGAATCAGTCCTGCCTCCGTTAGGATCTTTAAGTGTTGACTGGCAGTCGGTTGACTCACGTCCAGTTTTTGCGCGATTGATAGGCCGCAAACACCATCCTTGAGAAGATCGCCACTCACCTGCGGGGGGAAGAGTTCGCAAGGGGTTTTCAGCCATTCAAGAATAAACAGGCGCTTATCGCTTGCCAGGGCTCTCAAAGCTCTCTCGAATTCCATCACTGTGGCACTTAGCTAAGCGACTAAGTATACTACTTGCGAAGACATCATGAAAGCTCCTGAAACCCTTCAGTACCGGGTTGTCGACGTTTTTACTCAACGAGCGATGGAGGGGAACTCGCTAGCCGTTTTCCTCGACGGGTCCAATCTGGAGACGCAAACGATGCAGAGGATCGCGCGCGAACTGAACCTCTCGGAAACGGTCTTTTTGCTTCCGCCTTCGGGTTCTCGTTTTGCGGCCCGGTTACGAATTTTCACCCCGATGAGAGAGCTTGCGTTCGCCGGTCATCCAACGGTAGGCACAGCGTATGTGCTCCTGGACGAAGGGATCGTATCCACGGCTAGCAACCGCTTCAATCTTGAGGAAGAAGTCGGCGCGGTTCCTATACTGGTCGATCCTCCTGCGTCGATGCCCCTGATCTGGCTGACTACGCCCGCTATCCATTACGGCCCTACTCGTTCTCGCGAACTTTGCGCACGCGTGCTGGGCCTCACCACCAAAGACTTGCTGCCGATCGAACCACAAATTGTGAGCGCCGGAAACCCGACCTTATTGATTCCGGTCAGGACCCGAGAGGCCGTGGACCAAGCATGGCTGGAGGCTTCGGGATTGCGCGAGATGCGTGGAGACTACTCAAGTCCGCTGTGCGCTTTCGTATTTGCTCCTGTTCCCGAAGGAGCCTATTCGCGGATGTTTGCTCCCGAGTACGGAATCGCTGAAGATCCGGCGACCGGAAGTTCTACCGGGCCGCTAGCCTCCTTCATGCAACAACACAAGTTGCTTCCACAGCAGAATCCGTACCGCTTTGTCAGCGAGCAAGGCACAAAGATGGGGCGCCGGAGCATCCTCCACGTCAGAATCAACCCCGAAGAGAACACGATTGAAATTGGTGGAAATGTCACGCCTTTAGCTCGCGGCGAGATGACGATCAGTTCCAATTGAAACAAGATTGAACGTCGAGGCTCAGGGTGCGTTCTACTAAGATCAGGTATCGGAATGCCTTCCGACGTTAGTATTCTTACCCCCGAACTCATTATTGATTTGCTACTCCAGGAAATGGAACAGGGCATCTGCCCGACGTTCTACACGAACCTGGTCCCGAGCGTCTTTGAGGTTTACCTTCATATCGACGAGCTAGAGCGACTGCGCCCGCTAGAGCGGCGGATGCGCGAGGAAGCAGTCCGGGCACTAGGTGACAAACTGGCGCAACTGAACCGTTCCTTGCAGCCCAAGGTTAAGTTATCCCTGAAAATCAATAAGAAGCGGGTGAAACCGTACGAGATTCTAGGCGATTGGTCCGTTGAATTTCTGGAGAACTTCGCTGAAGACTCGAAGGACAACCCGCTTGAAATCCACTCCACGTTTCCTTTCACGGGCGATGACGAAGACCGGGTTGGGACCTTGACAGAACGCGTCACAAAAAAAAGGAGCGATGGGCAAACGGTTACAACGTCTACTCAGCGGACGGGCAACATCGATACTGGTCGCGCCTCCGGGATCGTTTATGCCAGTCTCGAGTATGAAGATGAGACAGGCCGCCACACCTTCCAGATGACAAAAGATTTGGTGAAGATCGGGCGTGGTTCGCCGGATCACTGGGTGGACATAAAGCTCAAAGCACAAAAAGACGTATCGCGCGAGCATCTTCAGATCCGACGCGATCCTTTCACAGGGCAACTCTTCGTCAAAGACCTCAGCAGCCTCGGCACAACGGTGGATGGGAAGCGTGTGGAGGCCACTACTCAGACGGCCACTGGCGAAACAGATGCGGAGCGCGAGATGCTGCTCCCGAACAAGGCTCGTATCGGTTTAGCGGGAGTACTGTTCATCGAATTCCGAGCACTGAAGCAAAAATGACCTCGCTGCATTCCGCCCGCTATATATTTCTTGTTCTGCTGGGTGTCTTTTTAGTTTGTACAGTGCTGCTCGCCAAAAGAAAGGTTTAAGCTTGCCCGCGGCATTTCCACGCCTTTCTTCAGCAGGTTTAAGCGAGCAAGGCTATGTTCGCCCAAACAATGAGGATCGGATCCACTGTGACGACACTCGCGGCATCTACGTTGTGGTTGACGGAATGGGCGGTCACGCAGCCGGTGAGCAAGCCGCAACCTTAGCTCTGGAACGCATCCGCGCGCGGCTGGAGCGGGCGACAGATAGCCCGGAACAGCGCCTTCGGGAGGCGATCGCACTTGCCAACAATGCCATCTATGAGGCCGCCCAGGTTAATCCAGAGTGGCGAGGTATGGCATGCGTGCTGACTGCGGCGGTGATCGCGGATGGCCAGATCAGTGTCGGTCACGTGGGCGATTCCCGGCTCTACAAGATTCGGCGCGGGCACATTCAGAAAATGACACGCGATCACTCTCCTGTGGGCCAGCGGGAGGATGCTGGAGAAATCTCTGAGCATGAAGCGATGCATCATCCTCGACGCAACGAAGTCTATCGGGACGTCGGTTCCAAACTGCACGCACCCGACGATCCAGACTTTATTGACACTCTGCAGTTTGCATTTGAACCCGACAGCGCAATCCTGTTGTGTAGCGACGGTCTGAGCGATGTCACTTCCTCTGACGAGATTCTGGAAACAGTTGAAACGCATGCGCAAGATCCTCAGGCTGCGGTGCAGTCGCTGGTTGCGGCGGCAACCAGAGTCGGCCACGACAACGTCTCAGCTATTTTCGTGGAAGGCGAGGGATTCGCCAGAATCAAGGCTCGTGCCCGTAAAACCGGAGGGAGCCGCGACGGTCAAGATGACAGGGATCGAACAGATCGCCTCTCCATCTCATCTACTAGGACGCACCAACATCGTTGGTACGGCGGCCGTGCTGCTTGGTTCGCATGCGGTTTGCTGGTCGGGGCGCTGGTCCTTTTTGCCGCAAGGCAAGAGAGTTGGATTCGTCCCGCCCGGACCCTGCCGCCTAAAACAATCTCCGTAACCTCTCCGGCAAGCATCAGCCAAGCGCTATCCTCTGCAAGCGCCGGAGATACCGTTGTTCTGAGTCCTGGCACTTACGTCGAAGTCGTTCATCTCAAAGGCGGCGTCAATCTGGTGTCAGAGAAACTCCGTGAAGCCGTGATTGAAGGTTCGATCATTGCAGAGAATGTGGCCTTCGGCCGCGTGGACGGTGTTCAGGTGCGAAGTTCCGATTTCGGAATCGTTGTTCGCGATAGCAACGTGACTATTTCAAACACCGAGGTCAGCGGAGCCAAGGAGGCGGGGATCGAATTCTTGGGCGGGTCGCGAGGAGCTGTGAACGGTTGTAGCATTCATGACAATGCCGGCCCGGGGCTGATGCTCCTTGACACCGCTGAACCGGCCATTCGGAATAATGTGATTACCGGGAATGGGATGGCACCCGGACGACTCCGTCCGGGAGTTTTCATTCGTTCCACTGCAAGTTCCACTGTCAGTGGAAACATCATTGCGGGGAATGGCAGTCAGGGAATCTGGCTGCAACATGACGATCCGGATCTGCTGCAGCACAATGCCTTCTCGTTCGGCGAGGGGGGAGAAAAGGGCCCACTACTCCGGATTGTGTCGAGCGAGGCTAAGCAGCCATGAAGGCCGGTGACCGCTACGGTCAGTACGTCGTTGTCCGACAAATTGGGCATGGTTCTATGGGCGATGTGTATCTTGCCCGCGATCTGACGACCAATCGCGAGCTTGCTCTTAAGCTGGTCTACAAAGGAACGGATCCCGACGACCTCGAGATTCTGGAAGCGGAGCGGGTCGGAGCTGAAGTGCAGCGACGTCTCCAGGGTGTCGACCGGCGTGTGGTCCCCGTGTACGCCTTTGGCGAGACCAGCGGTTATTTCTACATCGATATGGAGTTCATCGAAGGCGAGGATCTCTCCGTACTAATTTCACGAGCGCCCATCCATCCGGGCTTTGCAGTTTACGTCGCTCGCGAGCTTTGCGACATGCTTGAAAACCTCCGTTGCTTTACGACTGAGGTTGGAGAGCGCCGATTCTACGGTGTGATTCACGGCGATTTGAAGCCGCGAAACATCCGCATCGACAAGCTGAATCGCGTGAGGGTGGTGGACTTCGGTATTGCCAAGGCCCTCACGCATACTCACAAGTACACGCTCAATCTCTTCGCAAGCACCGCCTACTGCTCGCCCGAGAGGATTGAGACGCAGAACATGGACACCATGTCCGATCTTTGGTCGGTCGGGGTTCTGCTCTATCAGATGGTCGCGCAACGTCTTCCCTTTGAAGGACAAACGAAGGAGATTCTGGAGCGACGAATCCGTACTGCGCAAGCGCCTGACCCGCTTCCGAGCTGTCCTGCGCCATTACGAGACATCATTTTTAAGATGCTGGCGAGAGATCCGTCGCGGCGTTACCAAACACCGGCCGAAGCCAGCGAGGACCTTGCGAGATTTCAGAAGGGACAGACGGTGCTCGCACCACCGGTTGTGGCTGCTTGGGCCGGCACCACCGCCGTGCATGATCCGGATGCCACGGTCAGGACAAACCCGGTAATCGAGAGGCGCGGCCCGCAAAGTCCTGTCGACGAAAGAACCGCGCGAGTCGTGCGCGTCGGATCCCCCCAACGCCTTCCATTCAAGAAATATGGACTGCTGGGATGTTTGGGCATTGTCGGCGTCCTGGCGATTAATTCCGTCATCTATGCGGCGACGGAAATCCGATTCTGGAATGACGCTGAACACTTTAAGGCCGAGCTGCAAGCCGAGAAGATAACCGACCTAAATGATGCCTGGAATCAGTACCAGACATTGAACAAAAGGCAGCATTGGAGCGTATTACTCTGGGGAGCCAGCTCTGCCCTGCGTAAGCGATTGGTGGCCTCTGCGGATGAGGTTATTTCGGAATACCGCAACAGTGATGCGCCCGTGGTTTTTGAACCGCAATGGATTCAGGCACGTGCCGACCTCGCGCGCGCTTTGGAATTGGATCCCGGAAACAGCGGCATTGAGGGACGCTTGAGACTCACGCAGGCACATATAGACCGCATTGAGGCAAGTAGCCTGAAGGCCACGGCTCGACAGAAACGGCTAAATGCAGCGGTCACGAAGTTTGAGGAAGCGGAAAGCTTGTTAGGACACTCTCCCGACCCGGAACTGGGATTGGCAACTCTTTACGTTTACGACCTGAATGATGTCGACAAAGCGGAAGAGGCTCTGCGCAAAGCTGCGCATAACGGACATCGCATGGGTAGTCGGGAGACGGCACAGCTTGGAGATGGCTATCGCCGGCGCGCGGATCGCACCTGGAAGCAGTCGCGAGGGACGACGGCGATGCCCGACGAGGAGCGAAGCTATCTGAATCGGGCGAAAGAAGATTATGTCCGAGCAGAAAAGCTTTACGCGCGCGCTGGCCTGTTCGGCGATTCGGCGCGAAACAAAGTGCAGGCTATCCGGGGTGAGCAGCGGGTGGAGCAGCGCCTGATCGAACTTGCGGATCACGGAGTATGGCAGTGAAAGTTTCACGAGCGGAAATTACAGCCCGATTGCACGAACGGCAGACGTCGCGAGTACGGTCGCGGTTGGGTTTGCGGAATGTGGAACTGGTGCTTCTTTTGCTTGCATCGATCGTTTCCGTCGCTGGCATCACCTCCGTGTACTTAGCAAGGTCGAACGGATTGGCAGCGGAACAGGCCGATACAGTGAATCTGAATCACTTGAATGGACCACAGCAACTGATTCCTTTTTTGGGCGCGATAGCGTCCACCGCCGACCGTGAATACGTTGCGACCCGAATCTTTGATGCAAGGCGCCACGGAACCGACTTCAGCAACGTCGGCGTGCTGGCAAGGTTTCGAGTTAACGAGACAGATCTTCATGGCGAGCGAAGCCTAACCGAGTTGCCCGCTCGATTGCGCCAGGCGTCGGATGCGCGGGCTCGCCGCGTTTCAGGCCAGGAGGATTCTTCCAATCGGTGGACTTCCTGGCGCGGAAGATCTGCTCCCGAATTGAGCGTTGCCCTGTTAACTCCTTCGGAGTTCTCCACGTTGAAACCTCATCTGCGCGTGCGTGAACCGGAAGCTTTCCGGATGCGTGCCCTTCTTTGGACGGGCTCCTTCCTGCTGTCGTTCTACTTTGTCCATATCTGGTGGCGATGGCGCCGGTTCGGCGGCGACACTATCATTCTTCCGATTCTTCATGCTCTATGCGGCATCGGCCTCACAATCATGATGAGTCTGCGTGACCCCTTGCGGGATACCCTGATCTTCACCGACTTCACGCAGGGCGTCTTGGCAGGATGCGTTGCCTTGTGTTTTTTCAGTCTGCCTGACTATCAACGCCGCTTCAGCCGCATAACCTACGTACCCCTGCTGCTGGCACTTCTTCTCGCCTTCGCCTTGGGTATCTTTGGAACAGGACCGGGAGGAAGCGACGCTAAGGTCAACCTTCTTTTCTTCCAGCCAATGGAGCTAATCCGTATCCTGCTGGTGTTTTTCCTGGCCGGGTACTTCGCACAAAATTGGGATGCCTTGCGCTATTTAAAACAGGCGCGGCCTGCCTTGAATCTCAGGAACATCCCGCGACTCGACTATCTGATTCCGGTCGCTGCCGGAGTGGCCGCCTCTATCGCCTTGTTCTTCTGGTTGAGCGATCTGGGTCCTGCACTTGTTCTGGCAAGCGTTTTCCTGACGATGTATAGCATCGCCCGCCAGCGCTTATTTCTGGCCACGGTCGGACTGGCTGTTGTGGTGTCCGCCTTTGCGATCGGATATATGAAAGATTACCCGCATACCGTTCGCGAGCGGGTCGAAATGTGGAAGTCGCCCTGGGACAACCACGCAAAAGGCGGCGATCAGTTGGCTGACTCCCTCTGGGCGCTCTCCGCCGGAGGCTCGACGGGTACGGGCTTGGGATTGGGAGATCCACAGCTGGTTCCAGCAGCCCATACGGACCTGGTTGTTTCTGCGTTCGGGGAACAGGCGGGTGTCCTGGGGATTCTTGCGTTATACGGATTGTATGGAGTGCTGATCTACCGCACCCTTCGGATTGCGTTCCGCGGCGCGGGGATTTACGCCTTCTTCCTTTCACTTGCAATTGCTTTAATCACGGCCTACCAACTGCTTCTGATTACAGGCGGGTTGCTCGGCTTAATACCACTTTCAGGCGTAGTGTCTCCCTTCCTGAGCTATGGAAAAACTTCCATGGTTGCCAACTCTGTCCTTTTTGGAATCGTGCTTGCCCTTTCTAACAAGCCCGAGATGGAGGAGAAGCAGTTGCCATTTCGGGCCGGCATTCGATCCCTCGCGTTTGTCCTCGCTTCGCTACTCCTTATTGTTGTCGCGCGCTTCGTCTGGATCGGAACCATTCGGGCCGATAAAATCCTGGCGCAATCCATCTTGGTGTCTCAAGCTGATGGAGTCCGCCGCTATCAGGACAATCCGCGTCTCCTGGAGGTAGCTCGTGAACTGCCGAAAGGTTCCATTTACGATCGCAACGGCTTACCCCTTGCAACCAGCAACTGGCCACTTTTAGAAGCACACCGAGCCGACTACGCGAAATTGGGTGTCAATCTCGAGCAAACAACTGCTCCGTCGAACACGAGGCATTATCCGCTCGGCGCGCCCATGTTTTATCTGCTCGGGGATGTGCGAAGCCGGTTGAAGCAGGGCGCAGGGAACACTGCATTTCAGGAAACGGCCTCGCGAATTCGCCTGCAGGGTTACGACGATGTAGCCGAGACACAAGAGATTCGCGACCCGGAGACGGGCCGAATCACATCTACCGTCCGGCGTGATCTGACCGCACTGATTCCCTTGTATCGCCATCGATACGAACCCGACAATCCGGTGGTTAAAGAGTTGCGAACGCGCCCTCGAGACGTTCGTATGTCGGTCGATGCGGCGCTTCAGTTACGTGCTTCCGAAATACTCTCTAGCCAATTGACGAAGCTGGGCAGAAACAAAGGCGCAATCGTGGTGCTCAATCCGGCTACCGGAGACACGCTCGCGGCAGTTAGTTATCCCTGGCCCTCACCCGCGCAATTGAGTTCTCTGGAAAGCTCTGCCGATTCGGCCGTGCCGGACGCCGACCTGATCGATCGGACGCGCTTCGGTTTATATCCGCCAGGATCTTCGTTCAAGATTGTCACGGCCATTGCGGCGCTGCGGAAAGATCCCGCTCTTGCCACTGAGCGGTACGCTTGCGTTCGCCTGCCAGACGGGCGGAACGGCAACATTGTCCGGAACCGCGAAATTCGCGACGACGTCAAGGACACAGTGCCGCACGGGTCGGTGGATCTCCAAAAAGGGATTGTCGTTTCGTGCAATGCTTACTTCGCCCAACTCGGAGCGCATAGCGTGGGCGCCAACATGTTGTTCGACACTGCCACCAAGCTGGGAATCAACGTCGCGTCTCCGAACACTCCGGCCAAACTGCAGCAGTACTTGCCCCAAGCGTCATATGGCCAGGGGCAAGTAGTTGTGTCACCGTTCCAGATGGCGCGTGTTGCAGCGACCATCGCCAATGCAGGCAGTGCTCCTCAGGGGCGGTGGATTCTTGACGAAACCAATACGCGGGTTCGCTCGCCCGAACCTCTTCTCTCGGCGGCTCTGGCAAACCAGATCGGTGGGTATATGCGAGCGGTTGTGACTTCCGGAACCGGAAAACTTCTCAATGGCAGCCTGATAGCAATCGCAGGCAAAACTGGTACCGCCGAACTCGCTAAAGGTCCGTCGCATGCCTGGTTTATCGGATTTGCTCCCTATGGTGCACCGCGCGAGAAGCAGATTGCCTTCGCGATTCTGGTGGAGAATGGTCAATATGGCGGAACGGCTGCGGCTCCCATTGCCGGCGAACTGGTCGCTGCCGCGCGCCAACTCGGCATCTTATGAGGTTCTGCTATGAGAAGCATTGAATTGCTCGATGCCTGGATCAGTCAAACCGTTCGAAGTTGGTCAACACGGCTTTCCGGCGAGTCCCGCAGCCCGGAACTGCTTGAGATTCGCCGCGAGCTCTTGACCGACATGCGCAATCAGATTCAACCTGTGGGCAATGGCCGTTTCCTCTTTCCCTATCGCACAGTGAATGTTCATCTCGCGACTGTGAACGACGGCCAGCGTGAGGCCTTGGATGCAGCCTTTGGAGATGGCGATGAGCTGAAACGGGACTTCTGCTCGCTTTTATCAGAGGCGGGCTGTCCGGTGCCGGAAGGCTTCGCCGTGAACGTAGCGGTTGTTGAAGAGCCGGCTCTGGCATTTAAGGCGCGACCCTTTCGAACCGAGTATTCGAATGCAAAGCCGCATAGCCCGGTTCCCGTAGAGATCACGAGGCGTGCAGCAAAGCTCACAGTTCTTCGCGGCACCGCAGACGTCGGGGAGTGCCTGATCGAAGCAGACAGAATCTATCTTGGGCGATTAAAAGAGGTTGTGAGTGAGACGGGTTCTTTGCGACGACGGAACGATGTCGCTTTCTCCGAAGACGAGACGACCGTTTCACGGGAGCATGCGTCTATCACGTACGATCACGAAACGGGTGCTTACCGCCTGCACGATTCACGCAGCCAGCGTGGCACCAGCGTCTTTCGGGATTCACGCGAGTTAAGAGTGCCGAAGGGGTCCACGCGCGGCCTAGATCTTCGGTCCGGCGACGAGATTCATCTCGGCGAAGCTCGAATCCTTTTTGAATTGGTCTAAACCTTCACGCTTTCTACAGACTTCCGGCGTTAAATGACAACGACCATAAGCGTGCAAAGGATTGCTGGCGTGCGGAGATTTTGCTTTTTACCAGGTCCCACCCACGGCTGCTTTTTGAAAGACGGCTCCATCTAAGCTAAGATATTGGATTTGGCCCCGTTGTTGCCCGTTCCTTGTCGGGAGCCCAATCCGCATCAGTTTTTACCCCAAGACAAGCGATCTTATCGCCCGGCCGGAGACGCAGTTCGCGAAACGCCCAGCTAACAATGCATGAAGATTATAGTTCGTTACTCCACAGTGAGCCATGTCGGCAAGGGCGAGATGAGCAGGCGCGCAAAATTCGGAGGCGAGCCTTAGACCTTACTTCCGGAAGTCGCGTGGACTTCTGAGTTCTGGGTGGGGATTGAGCGATTGAGGCGAACTCAACGGTAATACGTTTCTTAGTCGCATGTCACGGGGGCATCGACTAGCTCTGTCTACGGAATTAACGACTCCGGCTGGCTCGTCGGTTCATTCTCTGACAGTGCAGGACTGATGCACGGTTACATGTATGGCGACCACGGTCTAACCCTCATTAACTTTCCAGGGGCGCTGTCAACGTACGCATACAGCATCAATAACTACAACCAGGTTGTAGGAGTGTCTGTGGATGCATACGGGATTGGACACTCCTATCTGTATAGCCAGGGTGTTTTCACGCCCATCGATGTGCCCGCCGGCTCCAGCTACATCAACTTGTACGGCATTAACGATGCTGGGCAGATAGTTGGGAACTCATCTGCCCGAGGCGCAGTTCTCGCGACTGCAACGCCCGAGCCCGCAACTTACCTTTTGTTTTTCTTGGGAATAAGTTGCCTTGTCTTCATAACCAGCTGGCGACAGATCGTGAAGACCAAATGCTAATTCCCGCAAACAAAATCTAAGACTTACGTTTGATTTATCCAGAGTTTAACGGCGTAGTTCATCACAGAATCAGTTCAATCCGCCGGTTTAAGCGTTCTTTGCCTCAAAGCCTTGTGGCAACATGCTGGTCATAGAATCGATGAATGTTGTCGGAGATGTAATCCAGGCAATCTTCGACGGCGAAGTGTCCCGCCTGAAGCCGGTACATCTCCGCCTCTGGCAAATCGTTCAGATATGCCTCCCCGCCAGCTCGCGTGAAGAATAAATCATCCTGTCCCCAGAAGATAATCGTTAGGGGCTGCCTTTCCCGTAAGAACTTCTGCCATTCCGGGTAAAGCTCGACATTAGTCCGATAATCGTAGAAAAGATCAATCTGGAGACGGCGTCCGTCAGGACGCTGCAGAGTCACAAAGTAATCTGAGTTCCAATTATCCGGGCTGATGAGTTCCGGTTTAGAGGATCCGGTCAGATACGCCGCTTTCACGACATCTAACTCGAGTAGCCCGGCTGCTCCGGCCTCACTCGCCTCGGTACGCTGCAACCATAGGCTCTGGCGCAAGACGGCCCACGCTTCGCTGAATCCAACCTCGTAAGCGTTCGTGTTCTGGATGATAAGCCATTCCAGAAGTTCGGGCCTTTTGCTGACAATTCGGAAACCAACGGGACCGCCGTAGTCTTGGACATAGAGCCCGAAACGAGCAAAGCCCTTCTGCTGCAGAAAACGCTCGATGATTTCTGCAAGCCTGTCGAATGTATACGAAAAGGTCGCCGGGTCCGGTGTTCCGCTATTTCCGAATCCAGGGTAATCGGGAGCGATAACATGAAACCGCTCCGAGAGTGCCGGAATTAAGTTGCGGTACTGATGCGAAGAGGAGGGCCAGCCGTGAAGCAAAACGAGTTTAGGATGGGCTGGATTACCAGCTTCTCGATAGGCAATATCCACGCCCTCAATAGAGAGCGTTCCATAAGTAGTTGCGTTTTGTGAGACAGCAGGGGAGTATGTCGACGTCATATGTTCCTTCGGTTCGCGAAAATTAAGCGTTCTTAGCTGTCCAGTGAGGGGCCTCACCGGCGCTTCCGCCACGGTCTTATGGATGATTGGGCGAATCAGAAGTGCCGACGTTTGTTCCGCTACCAGTTATCACTCCTGACGATAAGACGAAGGTTGATGCTACGATTCCCCGCATGGAGCTTCGCCATTTAAGATACTTTTGCTCGGTCGCGGAACATAAAAGCTTTACAATTGCAGCGCGCTTGTTGAACGTGTCGCAGTCCGGTGTGAGTGGCCAGGTGCAGGCTCTGGAACGAGAGATTGGCGTCACCCTCTTGCGCCGGAATCAACGCGAGGTCGCTTTGACTCCGGAAGGGGCCGCCTTCTGGGAACAAGCGCGCGAGATTCTGGTACGCGCTGATCAGGCAGTGGATCTGGCCATTAAAGCAT
Organism: uncultured Acidobacteriaceae bacterium; assembly: GCA_963814195.1. Lineage (GTDB taxonomy): Bacteria > Acidobacteriota > Terriglobia > Bryobacterales > Bryobacteraceae > Bog-105. The sequence continues at coordinate 94,218 of CAWFBU010000008.1, read as the reverse complement.
CCCGTGGAGAATCAGGAAGACTGATTGTGGGATTGTGTGGACCCGTCACAGCCCAGTTCCTGCCAAAGCTTATTCGGACCTTCCGTAAGCGCTACCCCGGCGTTGAGCTTGCTTTGAAGGATCGACCGCCTTCCCACCAGGTCCAGGCATTGCTGAACAATGAGATCGACATAGCCTTTACCCGAAGCATTCCTGTCAACAGTAAGCACCTACTTAAGTACGAGGTGCTTTTTCGAGAACCCGTGATCGCTGCGGTTCCAAAAGACCACGAGCTTGCAAACGACGCCGCGATTCCTCTGCGAAAGTTGGCGCACGAGAAGTTGATCGTATGTGCCCGCGACGGCGCTCCCGAAATCTTCGACCCCATTATCACCATGTGTAAGAAAGCGCACTTCTCTCCTAAGTTGGGGGAGACTCCGGACTCGTGGGCGTCCGTCCTCACGATGGTCGAAGCAGGAGAAGGCATTGCCCTCGTACCTGCTTGCGTTCAGCATTTACGCGCCAACCAAGTGGTCTTCAGATCCCTGCGTCAGGGTGGCTGCCGCCTCGATGCGATAGTCGCCTGGCGTCATAACGAAGCCAGCGCCGTCCAGGAGAGCTTCCTCTGTATGTTGCGCGAAAGACAACAGGATTCGGTAGGCAGCCCGGCAAAGAAACCTGCGGCTGGCTTCAGGCAAACGGCTTAGCGCAGTCCGCTGAGCTTTTGGCGAACTAGATCGATGATCTCAAGAGAAACCGGCGGACGCCCTGTCTCTTTCATCGAATAGATCTGGTCGCCGTCGACCAGGACTTTCAAAGTACCGGGCGCCCCGGCACGCAGCCGGATGGGCGTCTGAAATTCTTGTTCGAGATCGTTCTTCAGGCTCACGGCCTGAACTTTGATATCGCTTCAGAAGAAGCAGCGTTTAATCTCGATGCTCATGCTATTCAATCCCGGTAAGATCTGCCGTAAAGTATACCTCTGCTGAACCTATCAGCGGGTTGGCAGCGTCTCGGTGGTCTATTGCCGGTCACCGGCTTTTGTTGGTGAGATCCACATTGTAGAGCGTATGGTGCGTGAGTACGAACAACGTGCGCTTGTTCTTTCCTCCGAGGACGAGTTGTAGTGGCCGCTCGGGAACATCAATCAGACCGACCTGCTTACCTCGTGAGTTGTAGACGAAGATTTGGCCGTTCGCCACGTAGACATTTGCGTCAGCATCGACGGCCACGCTCTCTCCACCCCGGTTAACGAAGGGCTGCAAGTCTTTCAATGTGCCCTCGGAGCTCACTTTCCCGCTGTATGTTATGTCCTCCGACGAACTGCTGATATAAACGCGCTCACCTACCCGCACTTGCACGAATCCAGATGTGTCCAGGTCGTCCGAGAAACGCCAACCGGCTGTCGTCTCCGGAGGACCTTGTTTCCAGACACGCGAGGTGGGCAGGAACATTCTTCCGTCCGGAGACACAAACTGCTGCGGCCTGGGCGTGGTCACGTCTTCTGCGAGCATGGCCGGTAGGGCCTTGTACCGCAGCGTGTCCAGATCGAGTTGGTCACGGAACTCACCGTTATTCCAGTAGTTCACGGGCAGTAACGCCAGGCAGTCACTGCAAGGCTTGGCCGGTGTTGGGCTTAATACCGTCATCTGGTCCTTTGGCGATCCGGGCTTAAAGGAATAAACGCTGCCATTCGCTCCTGCTGAAGAAACCACCACCACGTTCCCGGCCTGATCGATACCCAGGTTGACCGGGTCCAGTGGACTGTCACGCTCAATCGTCAAGCCTTCCGCTTCAGACCATCCGTAAATACGCTGCTGATGTCGGTCGACGAAATACAGCTTGCCACTTGCGTCGACGGCCGCTCCAGCAATCGAAAAGAATCCCGTCTCGAGTTGCTTCGGCCGGCTCGACCGAACATCTTGGCCGGAAGGATTTGTGTTGTCCCCCACGTTCAGCACCGCGAATTCCCTTTCGCGGACTTGCAGATGATGCGTGACATCTTCGATGGCGTTCTCGTACGGGTATTTGCTGACACGCAAATACGTCCCGCAACCGCTCTCGTCACAAGTCGAAAAGCCGCTTTCTGCGTTCACATGCACATTTCGGAAATGGATGCCGCTTGAGTGGTAGAGCCGCACCGCCGCCGGATAAGGCACACGGGAACGGGTTACGCGGTAAGCGTGATAGTTAGAGATCGTGATGTTCCTGGAATAGCTGAGCTCCAAGGACAGCGATTCACCGCTCTCCCCGGCCTCCTCTTCCGTCTGCGGAGCATTCAAATCCCAGTTTTCGGCGTGGTCAAACTTGATCTCATTCCGGACGTGATGCTCGGCCGAAAGCTCATAGACATGTCCGGGAGTTTTTGTATCCGAGACATACAGCCCGGCCTGTGCGAAAGTATCGGGAGTCCAGATATCTGCAAACGTACCGCCACCTCCGTGGGTGACCCAAAGGCTGGGGTACTGGCTGTCCCATCGCTTGTGCAGATCGGGATCTGCGGTTTGGTTGTTATTGTAAGGATTTGTGCCGCTGCCATGTCCTCCTAGAAAGCGGACATCATCGATCATGGAGTTTTCAGATGCTGACCAGAGAACACCAACAGCTCGCGGGTTCACTCCACCGGTGAGTACTCCGAAGCCACTGAGGATATTGGTTCCACCTTGCGGCGCGACAATCACCGGCAGGGGTGCCCCTACGCCCTGATACGCGGGTGTGCCATCCGGTAGGTCGAACTGCGTCAGCGTGGGATGCAATCCGATGAGGACCGTGTCGGAGTTCAGCCTTAGGGTGTTTCGCACGACATAGTGACCGCTTGGGAAGTAGAGCACACGGTGCGCCTCAATCGCGTTCTGAATCGCTGTCGTATCGTCCGTTGACCCATCGCCGGCAACATGTAAAGTGCGTACATTCACCCATTCCTTCATGTTTGGCAATGGCCGGATCGCGTCGGGTAGGCCCGAGGGCATGCTGTGCAACGCGCTAGCTGCATAATGCATGCCGATCTCCCCCATGGAGCCGAGTGCCGGCACAATCAAGCCGTAATTGAATTCCTTAACGTTATAGATCGCGCCCTTACCCGACACCTTCTTGCCGCTTTCGCGAAGGAGGGCAAAGGTGGGAACACTTTGCAATACGGCGTTCTGAAACCCAATCTCCGTAAGTGGGCTTTTCTCGTTGCTGATGACCACTGCCGCACTCGAAACGTTTTCGAATCGGCAATCCTTAACCCAAAGCTCATCCGAATACAGCGGATCGATATCGATCGCGACCGGCACATTCCGGAACGAGTCATGAACGAGCGTCAGACCGGTCTCATGTTCCCGGATTGCAGATTCCTTTTGACCTTCGAAAGTTGAATCGAGCAAAGTGAATTGCCAGGCAGGAGATGTCTTTTCACTCAGGATTGCGTAGCGGCCGCCAAAAAAACGAAGGTCCTCGGCCTCATTCCCCACTTGATACAGGGCGGCCAAACCGGAACCAATATGGAAGTCCATGTGTGTGAGGAACGCGTGCTGGGCGACATGGAACCGGATTCCGACAGCGGCGGAGTTCCCGTCGCCGATTTCAAAATCGATATTGCTCATAGCTGAATAGAAAGTGCCTGAGTTCGCGTCTGGAACGTTTTGGTTGGGAGGCACGGCGCCTTGCGGTGGAACAGCGACACGGCCTGGCTTACCTCCCGTGAACATCACCATGACTCCCAAACCTTTCTGAAACCCAGGAGTGTTTTCGGGCAGCACAAACACCGGACGAGTCTCGCCGATCCCGAACAAACGAATGCCTGGCCAAACAAAAACAGTCTGCGTAAAGGTATAACGTCCGGAGGGTACAAAGACGATGCCTTCATGGCTGTCGCTGTTGGACGCTTTATCAATGGCAGTCTGAACGTCGGAGCCTGTATTGCCCGAGACGACTACCGCCTTGGGGTCATCTGGCTGGGTGGTGAAGACCGAAGAACCGAAAACAGAAAGGCCAATCCAGAACAATATGAGAAGTCTCATCAGCCATTCAGTTGTATCAAGACGGCGGGTACTTGCGGACGAAAAGCTGTTCAGACAACGCGAAGGGTTCGCCGCAGTTCCCCCAAAGTTTCGCGCTCAACTAGATGTCGCGAGCGCCACCCTCGGAACTGGCCGAGGACGAACATCCCGGTCTCTGCTCGATAAATTGTCTCGGGGATGGGTCGTTCCGCGGCGGGATCGGAGCGCCCACCTCGCTCGACTCCAATGAGGGCTGCTGTTGTTCATACGAGAATGCGCTATTACGGCCACAGCGTCTAACAGTCGTCATGAACCGGATGATTATGAAAGGCCCAACTCCAAAAACAGGAGCTGCTGAAAGGAGCCAATGAAAAGTGTTCTTTACACCTTGACCACAGATGCAGGCACATTCTGGATACGTCCTGAGCCGGCGGATCGAGTCCGGCTTGGGATAGATAATGTCGACCTAAAGACCTATTCTTCCCCCAAAGCCGCTGCCCGGTCCGTCGCTGAACGGAGCACAGGTTGGCAAGCATGGGACCAATCGACGGCGCTGGTGCCTGCAAGCCTCCAGAGATGGAAACGCGGGAGCGGGCATCGCACTGGCCGCAAGCATGCCCACAATAGAGAGACCGACGCGCTGCTGAGCACTGCCACCACAGATCTCCGGGACGATGACTAGGTAACTACTTAATCTTCGGACCATCGAAAAATCTTCTTCAGACCAGCGCAATGCACGCCCCTTCGGTACGCCTGGTATAACAGCGTCGGATTAGCGCCCGAGCCCTCCCGAGGCCCGACGGTTATCCGCTCGAGCCCCGGCCAAATTCCACTTGACAAACTAGTGGGCGATAATCCATGATCTATCCCAGAAGGACAACTAGAATGCCAAGTGGAGAGAATACCCGTCTTGCGCTGCTTCAAGGCACGTTGGATCTAATTGTCTTGCGGATGCTTCACAGCATGGGGCGACAACACGCTTACGCCATCGCTACCCGGCTTCAGCAGGTTTCAGAAGATATGCTCCAGCTGAATCAGGGAACCTTGTATCCCGCACTTGTCCGCCTGGAACAACAAGGGCACATCAAAGGCACGTGGGGAAAGACCGAAAGCAATCGAGAAGCCAAGTTTTACGCCATTACAAAAAATGGCGAGAAGGCGCTAGTGGAGGAGACGGTCCGCTGGCGCAGGATGTCGGGACTGGTAGAAAAGTTGCTGTTGGAAGGAGCCTAACTAATGCGCCGATTCTTCGCCCGGTTTGCCAATCTATTCCAAGGCCGCCACGCGGAGCGGGAGTTGGCGCGTGAGATTGATGCACATCTGACCATGTTGCAAGACGAGCTTGAAGCGCGCGGAATGTCCCGGGATGAAGCCAGGCTAGCCGCTCGACGGTCTTACGGGAATGTGGAATATGCCAAGGATTTACATCGCGAAGCGCGTTCCTTTCCGTGGCTCGAAAACCCAATCAAAGACTTTCGTTATGGCGCTCGCAATCTACTCCAGGCGCCGGCCTTCACTGCGGTGGCCGTGATTGCGCTGGCGCTTGGAATCGGCGCAAATACCGCCATCTTTAGCGTAGTGAAAACGGTGCTGCTGCAGCCGCTGGAGTACAGAGATGCAGATCGGCTGGTGACCGTTCTGCATAACGGAACCGGACCGGTGGCGACGGCGAACTATCTCGACTGGCGTGACCAGAGCCGCTCGTTTGAAACGATGGGCGCGGCTGATGCCTGGAGCCCGAACGTGACCGCCATGGATGCCTCCGACAGTAGGCCTGCCGAACATCTCCGGGGTTTGAAAGTCACTCAGAGTTTGCTGCCGCTATTGGGGGTTCCCCCGCTGATTGGGCGTCTCTTTTTACAAGGGGAAGACCAGGAAGGCGCGGATCACGAAGTGATCTTGAGCTACGCATTGTGGCAGCGGCGGTTTCATGGTGATCCGGGCATCTTGGGAAAACTGATGAAATTAGATGGCGAAGGCTACTCGGTCGTAGGCGTCATGCCGGCCACCTTCAAGTTCGCTCCCTTTTGGGCCGTACATGCCGAGCTGTGGGCGCCGAACGCATTTGGCGCAACGGCCTATCAGCGGGTCGGCAACCATCTTCGGGTGTTTGCGCGACTGAGGACAGGGGTGACGCTAGCGCAGGCGCGTGCTGATGTGGCTTCGGTGACCGGGAGACTAGAGAAGCAGTATCCGGGCACTAACCGCAATGTCGTCGTGAAACCGCTCAAAGAAAATGTGGTGGGCAACATTCAAACGCCGCTGATCCTAATATTGGGCGCAGTCGGATTCGTACTTCTGATTGCTTGCGCCAACGTGGCGCACATGCTCCTGGCGCGCACCGCCGACCGGCAAAAGGAAATTGCGGTGCGAGTGGCCTTGGGAGCAGGCAAGGCTCGACTGATTGCTCAGTTCCTTACTGAAAATCTGCTGCTCGCGGGCATCGGTGCACTCGCGGGACTTCTGCTAGCCTTGGCCGGCACCAAGGCGCTCGTAACGCTAAGCCCCTCTTACATACCGCGAGTCGAAATGGTGGCCATCGACAGCGTGGTCGTAATTTTCTTGATCGGCATCACGATCGTCACTGCGCTCTGCTTTGGTTTGACCCCGGCCCTGCATGCCGCCGCTGCAAATCTGAGCGATGCACTGAAAGAAGGGGGTCGCGGTGACAGTGACAGCCTGGGCCGTCACCGGTTGCGAAGTTTCCTGGTAGCGTCGGAATTTGCCCTGGCGTTCGTGCTGCTGATCGGGGCAGGGTTGATGGTGCGCAGCTTCTACGCCTTGCAATCGGTTGATCCGGGATTCAATCCTCACAATGTTTTGAGCATGATCGTCTCGGTAGCTGGAACGGAGGAAGCAGCGCCGGGGCGGCGAGAGATCTTCTATCGGGAACTACTCGAGAAGATTAAGGCTATACCTGGCGTGGAGGCCGTGGGTGGGATCAATCACTTACCCTTGCAAGGAGACTTGTGGGACAAAGGATTCGAGATTGAGGGGCGCCCGAAAACAAGGCCAGGGGAAATGCCGAACGCGGTCTATCGCATCGTGATGCCTGGTTACTTTGAGACCATGCGCCTGCAAGTGAAGCGCGGTCGCACCCTCACCTATCAGGACAATGCCAGAGGGCAAGCCGTAGTCGTCATCAATCAACGCGCGGCTGAGCGGTTCTGGCCGGGAGAGAATCCAATCGGCAAACGCATTGTGATCGATGGGCAGAACGGAGGCGAACCGTGGCTCACCATCGTTGGCGTCACCGCGAATGCCAGCCTGGACGATATGGTCTCCAATCCGTATCCGGAGATGTATCTGCCGGCGTTACAAACGCCTGCGTTCCTGGGTGAAGGGACGAACCCGACGACAGCGCACATGAACTACATCACGCTGGTGGTTCGCGCCAGCGGAGATCCCGTGCCACTGATGCGGGTGGTGCAGGGTGTCGTGCGATCGTTTGACAGAAATCTGCCCATTTCCCAGGTTTTGACCATGGAGGAAGCCGTGGCCCACGCGACCGCACAACCGCGCTTTGAGATGCTGCTGCTAGGCCTGTTTGCCTTGGTGGCGCTGGTCCTGGCAGCAGTTGGGATCTATGGCGTTATGAATTACTCCGTATCGCGGCGCACGCGCGAAATTGGAATTCGCATCTCCCTCGGCGCGAGCCGATTGGAGGTGCTGCGCATGGTTGTCGTCGAGGGTGCCGGACAAGCGCTGGCAGGTACGGTTGTGGGTGTAGCAGGCGCCATGTACTTATCCAAATTGATGGTGCAGATGTTGTACGGCGTCAAACCGACAGATCCGCTTACCTTTCTCGGGGTGACCATGGTTCTCGGTCTGACTGCGTTATTGGCCGCAGGAGTCCCTGCACGTAAAGCGATGCAGGTTGATCCAATGTCCGCATTACGGACCGAGTAGCTCCGAGCAAATCGATTCAAAGCGACGAAGTAGGGCGAAGTTGCCTAACATAAGTCAGCAGTAGTTGGCCTTAAGCCGAATCGCACAACCTGTCCAGGCAGGAGTGTATCCGCGAGTGGTCGCCAGCCACCAGTGTGCTCTGATGAGCAGGAAAGCAGCCGAGATCACCGAGGTCTACCGCAAGCCAAACAAAAGAGAAGGAGCAAGAATGCCACATAAAGCTGACCTTTGCACGGAGCCAAAGTCAGCTTTAAATCACTACTCGCTCAAATCCGCCAAGTCGTTCCTTTCTCTGGCGGTGAGGGTGAGATTCGAACTCACGGAACCCGTGAAGGTTCAACGGTTTTCGAGACCGCCGCATTCGACCACTCTGCCACCTCACCGCGTCGCGGTTAACCAACTCGCGTTAGAACGCTTAGTTAAAGATACCAAGCGCTCCCGGACACCCGCTACAACCCGAAACCTCAAAGTCCCAGCACTAAAGCAAAGATCAGCGGCGCAACGATCGAAGCGTCGGATTCGATCAGATACTTCGGTGTGTCGATGCCCAGTTTCTCCCAAGTAATTTTCTCGTTGGGAACGGCGCCGGAATACGAACCATAGCTGGTCGTCGAGTCACTGATCTGGCAGAAATACCCCCACAGCGGCGTGTCTTGGCTGCTGCAGATCCTGACGCATCATCGGAACGACGCAAATCGGGAAGTCGCCCGCGATGCCACCACCGATCTGGAAAAAGCCGATTGAGCTTTCCTTGGACGTCGTACCGTACCAATCGGCCAGTGACATCATGTATTCGATGCCGGTGCGCACCGTATGAACATTCTTCACGTCGCCTGTTATGCAATGACCGGCATACATGTTGCCGAGAGTCGAATCTTCCCAGCCCGGCACAAACATCGGCAGATTGCGTTCCATGGCCGCAAACAACCACGAGTTCTTTGTGTCAATCTGGAAGCTCTTCTGCAATTCCGGAGATTGCAGAATACGATAGAAAAATTGGTGGGGGAACAAGCCGCTCACCTCTCTGATCCGCAGCCATCCATTCCTGCAGGATCACGCCTTCGATCCGCCGCATCGCTTCTTCTTCCGGGATGCAGGTATCTGTCACCCGGTTCATGTGCTTGTCCAGTAGCCTCTGTTCATCGTCTGCGCTAAGGTCACGCCAATGAGGAACGCGCTCGTAAAAGTCATGCGCTACCAGATTGAACACATCTTCTTCCAGATTCGCGCCCGTGCAGGAAATGCCGTGAACTTTACCGGCCCGAATCATCTCTGCGAGCGAGACGCCCAACTCCGCCGTACTCATTGCGCCGGCTAACGTCAAGAACATCTTTCCGCCTTCGTCGAGATGCTTGCTGTAACCCTCGGCGGCATCCACCAGGGTGGCAGCGTTGAAATGGCGGAAAGTGATGCTTGAGAAAGCTCGAAATAGGACCTTGAATTCATTACCTCTTCACGGTACCGTTCCAGACTTGCTGCTGCAAGGCTTAATCAAGCTCGAGTCGGCACGTAAATCAAATGGCCATTCCGTTCAATCAGCAACACAACGGGCTGTGCCGGCTTCATCTGTGTGAGCGATTGTTGCAGTTGTGAGACGTTGTTCATGACCTGACGATTGACGCGCGTAGATTACGTCACCGATTTCCAGTGCCGGACCCGAGTAAGGAGCGTTGGATTTGCGGGCAGCAATTACCACTCCGGCCGGCCGGCGCAGCTCGGATAGAACTTCCAGCACCTCTTTTGTAATGTCAAGGCCGACGATGCCCAACTGCGGCACCAGATTCCTAATAGGGTCGACCGTGTCAGCCAGGGCATCCAGTTGTCCGCCCGATTGTTCCTCCGTGACAGTCGCCAGATCCAGCTGATTGGCCCCTCGTTGCACGCGCAGGTTTACCTTGACTCCGGGGGCGAGCCGGAAGACGGCTGATTCCAGTTCGTCCATCGCGTTGATTGGCTTGCCATTCATCCCGATGATGATGTCGTCAATGGTAAGTCCAGCATGGGCGGCAGCTCCTTCGGGCTGTACATCGGAAATGATGACGCCGTGGGCAGCCTCCAGCCCAAGACCTTCCTCCATATCAGGAGTGATCGTCTGCCCAACCAATCCGAGTTGACCACGATGCACATGTCCCTGCGTTTTCAGTTGTTGGTAAACCTCGCGAGCAACGCTTGATGGAATCGCAAAGCCGATGCCTTCACTGCCGCCCGACTGAGTCAGGATGAATGTATTGATTCCCATCACGTGACCATCCGCATCCACGAGCGGGCCACCGCTGTTGCCTGGGTTGATCGGCGCATCCGTTTGTATGTAAACCATCGGGTCGTCTGGTTTAACCCGTCGTGCAACTGCACTGACGACGCCGAAACTCACCGAGTTATCAAGGCCCAGTGGATTGCCAAGTGCCAGCACCAACTCGCCCTGCTTCAATGAATCGGAATCGCCAAAGGTAAGAAATGGCAGATTATCTCTTGGAATCTTGACCACAGCCAGATCGCTATCGCGATCGATGCCGACAATCGTGCCCGCAATGGAGCGGTTCAAAGATGTATTGCCTTGGGCCCGAGCCTCTCTTTCAGCCCGTAAATTCAACTGCACCTTGACCGAATGCGCGTTTTTCACGACGTGGGCATTCGTCAAAATAAAGCCGTCCGGACTCATGATGATGCCTGACCCGCTGCTGTTTTCTGCCGTCAAGACATCTCCGCTTGTACTCGCGCCTTCCGCAGCCACGTAGCTGCGCACGAAGATCTGCACCACCGCTCGCCCGGTACGAGCTGAGATCTCTTCAAAGGAGGCACTCAACTCCCGTAAGGCATCCATACGAGCAGGGTTCGGCTTAGCCTCTTTCTTCTGGTCTTCCGTTTTATCCCCTTGAGTGACGGGCTCCTGTCCTGCCGCGAGCACGACCGAAATGAATCCTGATACCAACCACTTGCTTAGGCCAAACTTTGATAGAGACGCCATTACATTTCGAGTATTTTGTAGCCAAGGCCGCTACTATCGGAACAAAATCACACAGAGGAACCTTGGCGGGTCGCCTCGCAAAAGATCCGTTTCGCGCCTTTCTTAGATAGATGCAGGAACTACCGCACAATTCTCCACAATTGTTAAGCTTTGTCAGAAGCCGTATTGCACAAGATGATGCGCCTTCAATCCTGAAAGGAACCCGCTGACTTTTGGCGCGACTGACACCGGCCCATTGGGCGAAACGTTCGCAGTAGATCGACGATTTGCAAGTCCGCATCCGCATTAAACATGGCCGATGGCCTCGCGCTTCGCGGCTGCCTGCTACCCCGAAGGCTCCGTCACCTGCCCCTTCCGAAACACCTTCCGCAAATCCAGGTGCTTCTCCGCGCCGGTCCGCACTCGGGGCGTCATCGCTGGTGGCGTTGGGTATTCTGGCCAGCCGGATTACCGGTCTGGTACGAGAGCGGGTGATCGCACATTACTTTGGCCAGTCCTTAGTCGCCGATGCGTTTCGGCAGGCCGTCCGAATCCCAAATCTTCTGAATAATCTCTTCGGGGAGGGCGTGCTCTCGGCCTCGTTCATTACCGTTTACTCCAAACTTCGGGCTTCCGCAGAATCGAAAGAAGCAGAAGAACTTGCACAAGTTGTATTCGGGCTTCTGGCTGTCATATCGTTCACGCTCGTGCTCATCGGAGTACTTGCTACACCTCTATTAATCGATCTCATCGCACCGGGATTTCACGGTGAAAAACGGCTGCTCACCATTCGTCTGGTACGCATACTCTTTCCGAGTACAGGCATGCTTGTGATGAGCGCCTGGTGCCTTGGCGTTCTGAACAGTCATCGTCAGTTCCTGCTGTCCTATATGGCTCCCGTGGCAATGAACGCTACCATGATTGCCGCAATGCTCTCGTTCGGCAAGGGCGAAACGCAGGAACGTCTGGCTATCGATCTTGCCTGGGCCTCTGTGCTGGGCAGTATTCTGATGTTCCTGGTCCAGTTGCCTCGCGTGCTTCAGCTTCTGCCCAACTTCCGGCCTAGTCTCGAAATTTACTCTCAACACGTACAGACGGTCATCAGGAACTTCGGATCCATATTCCTCAGTCGTGGCGTCGTCCAAATCAGTTCCTACGTCGACTCCATCATCGCGAGCAGCTTGCCTACGGGCGCTATCTCAGCGCTCAGCAATGGACAAACCATCGCTGTTCTGCCTGTCAGTCTCTTCAGCATGTCGATCTCTGCGGCCGAACTGCCCGCCTTGTCCAGCGCTGTCGGAACTGACGAAGAAGTGGCCACAGTACTTCGCAAACGCCTCCGCCCGGCCCTGCGCCGTGTCGCCTTTCTGATTGTTCCCTGTGCTGTCGTCTTTCTCGCCCTTGGTGACATCGTGGCCGCCGCCCTCTATCAAGGTGGCGAGTTCACCTACGGAAACTCTGTTTATACTTGGGCAGTTCTCGCCGGTTCGGCGGTTGGTTTGCTCGCCTCGTCCTTGGCCCGCCTCTACTCGTCGGCCTTTTACGCTTTACTCGATACAAAGACACCTCTCCGATTCGCGGTCGTTCGCATCACGCTCACTATCCTCCTCGGAATATTATTTGCCCTATTTATGCCCCGCTGGCTCGGGATCGAATTACGTTGGGGCGTGGCTGGTCTCACCGTCTCGGCGGGACTGGCCGGTTGGGTTGAGTTCTCTCTTTTACGAAGCGCTTTGCAAGCACGCATAGGGAATGTCTCGCTTCCCCGTATGTTTGTTGTGCGCCTATGGCTGTCCGCGTTCGGTGCCGCAGCCCTCGCCTACCCGTGCAAGGACATCATCAGCAGCGCCAAACATCCGGTAGCTGCAGCGGTATTGGTCCTTCCGCTATTCGGCATCGCATACTTCGTGGCGTCCACGCTACTAAGCGTTCCCGAAGCCCACAACTTCCTGTCCGCGCGTCTAAAGGCGCTTGCCACTTCCAACTCAGCCGCAGGTGAAACCAGCTGTGATTCTCGCGATCTGCAGGTCTTCCTACGAAGGCAATGATTTTCGCTCTCGAAAGCGCCGAGGAACGACAGCCTTGTCGTAAACTTCTTTCCTTAGCAGTCGCATTGTGCTCGCCGATGCCGCCGGTAAACACCAGCTTGTCCAGGCCGCCAAAGTCGCCGCCATGGCACCGATCGCTTTGCCAGCTGATAGCGAACATCCGTCGCGCCAGATCCGGCTTGCTGGTTTGTAGTCGCGTGCACTCCTCAAGCTTCCGCAAGTCGCTACTGACGCCCGATACTCCCAGCAGCCCGGATTCGCTGATCGAAAAGCTTCTCCAGTTCCTCGGCGACGTCAAAGCCATTGCGCAGCAGGTAGAGAACGACGCCGGGGTCCAGGTCACCGCAACGCGTGCCCATCATGATTCCACCCGTCGGAGTCAAGCCCATGTGGTATCGACCGACTGGCCATGCGGATCGCAGTTACGCTGCAGCCGCCGCCGAGATGCGCTATCACCAGTCGACGGAGGAACAGGATTCAAACGAATCAGAATCGATTCAAGCGATAGTCCATGAAAACCGTAACGCTCAATCCCCAGACTCTCTGACCTTGTCGGGTAGTGCGAAACTATCTGCTCACGTCCGGCATTGTTGTGTGAAAGGCCGTATCCAGGCATGCCACCTGCGGGACCCTATTCGGTAGTTCAGCAGTCATCGCTCTCGATGGTTTCAATGCTGGAGGCACATGAAGGGGGCAAATCAACAGCGGCTTTAAGTCTTCTTCAGGTGCAGGGCTCAGAACTGCATGCTTCGTACCTTAGGGCCACCGTGAACAATGCGATGACCCACCGCATCCGGAACTGGCACACCGCTGCTCTCAATCGTTCTTAGCGCCCACTTGGTCGCAGATTGGTGATCGGCCACGATCGGTCGTATCGTCTTTTTTTCCTCGCCTGCAGCCGTCGGAACCAGAAGTTGACTCCGATGATCCAGCTCTTCAACCTTCACCCTCGGCCACAGAGTTGGCTTTGTCTCCCTCGGCCGCGTAAACGCCAAACTTTAGAGAAGAAGATCCACAGTTGAGGGCCAGGATACGGAGCTGCATCAGCTCTGCCACTTCCAATCCGGCGACTTCCGGCATGTCCTCTCCATGTTCCATCACGTATTCTTTGTGCGCTGTAGGCTTAGCGCTAAGCCAATCGCTGACGCGGCGGCACTTCGCCCTGCAATCGGGGAATCCGCTGAATGGCATCGAACGCCAACTGAAACCGATCCATCTGGTTCAGCACGGTCATGTCGAAAGGCGTGGTTGTGGTGCCTTCCTCTTTATAGCCACGAACGTGAATATTGTCGTGGTTGTGACGACGATATAGAAGCGATGGATCAGCCAGGGGTAGCCATGAAAGGCGAAAATCACCGGCTGATCCTCGGTGAACATTGCGTCGAATTCTTCGTCCGGCAATGCCATGCGGGTGTTGGCTGGGGGCTGCAGGCTCATCAGGTCTACAACGTTTACGACGCGGATCCTGATATCCGGAACTAGCTTACGCATTTCTGTTACGGCCGCCAGCGTCTCCAGCGTCGGCACGTCGCCCGCGCACGCCATCACCACGTCCGGATCTCCATCCTCGTTGCTGGCCCATTCAAAAATCCCCGCCCCCGTGTGCAGTGGCGCACGGCGGCTTCCATATCAAGCCAGACCGGCGCGGGCTGCTTGCCCGCAATAATCAGGTTCACGTAATTTTCGCTTCGCAGGCAATGGTCCGCCACCGACAATAGCGTGTTGGCATCCGGAGGCAGATAGATGCGAACGACGTCGGCCTTCTTGTTTGCCACGTGGTCAATGAAGCCGGGGTCCTGGTGGGAAAAGCCGTTGTGATCCTGTCGCCACACGTGCGACGAAAGCAGGTAATTCAGTGATGCGATGGGCTTGCGCCAAGGAATGCTTCTGCGTCGTCTTCAACCATTTCGCGTGCTGGTTGAACATGGAATCGATGATGTGAATGAAGGCCTCATAGCAGGAGAAGAAACCATGCCGCCCGGTAAGCAGGTAGCCCTCCAGCCAGCCCTCGCACATGTGTTCGCTCAGCACTTCCATCACGCGGCCATCCTGCGTCAGGTTCTCGTCTACGGGCCTCATTTCGGCCATCCACTCTTTTCCCGTGACCTCGTAAATCGCATCCAGGCGATTCGAGGCCGTCTCGTCAGGACCGAACACCCGGAAGTTGCGCGCATCCTAGGTTGAGCTTCGATCGATGTCGCGCAGAAACTCGCCCAGAATCTTGCGTCGCTTCCGCTTGCGTCCGTCCCGGCGCTTCGATCTTCACTGCATGCTTCCAGAATTCCGGCATCACGAGCGGCACCAGAAGCGTTCCGCCATTCGCGTGCGGGTTCATTCCCATGCGGCGGTCGCCCTGTGGGAGCCAGCGCCGCCAGATCCGGACGGAAGTGTCCATTCTTTGTCGAACAAGTTCTCGGGTTCGTAGCCTCGCATCCAGACTTCCAGCACTTCCAGATGTCCGGGTTTTTCGTCAACCGCCGTCAGCGGAACCTGGTGAGCGCGCCAAGTTCCTTCCACCGGCTTTCCGTCCACCTCCTTTGGCCCAGTCCAACCCTTCGGCGTTCGCAAGATCAGCAGCGGCCATGCGGGGCGGTTCGTTTTCGCCCTCTCTCTTGCGCGCTCTGGATGGCCTGGATCTCTGCCAGCATCTCGTCCAGCACGGTCGCCATCCTGATCTGCATCTCGAGCGGATCGTCGCCCGCAAGAATTCGCGGAGCATATCCGTATCCCTTGAACAAAGCACAGTCAGCTCTTCTTCCGGGATGCGCGCCAGCACCGTCGGATTGGCAGATCTTGTATCCGTTCAAATGCAGAATGGGCAGCACGGCGCCGTCCGTTGCCGGATTGAGAAACTTGTTCGAATGCCAGCTGGTGGCCAGCGCACCGGTTTCCGCTTCGCCATCGCCGACAACGCAAGCCACAATCAGGTCCGGATTGTCGAACGCTGCGCCATAGGCGTGCAGCAGCGAATAGCCCAGTTCGCCGCCTTCGTGAATCGAGCCGGGAACTTCCGGAGCGACGTGGCTCGGAACTCCGTATGGCCACGAGAACTGCCGGAACAAGCGCTTGATTCCGTCCTTGTTGCGCTCCATCGCCGGATACCGCTCCGTGTACGAGCCTTCCAGATATGTGTGCGCGATGATGCCGGGACCACCGTGGCCCGGCCCGATGATGTACATCATGTTCAGGTCATGCTGCTGATCAGTCGGTTCAGGTGGGTGTAGATAAAGTTCAGGCCGGCTGTTGTCCCCCAATGGCCCAGCAAGCCGAGGCTTGATGTCCTCTTGGCGCAGCGGGCGTTCCATACAGCGCGTTGTCTTTCAGGTAGATCTGCCCGACGGTCAGGTAGTTCGCGGCAAACCAATATTCCTGCAGTAGCTTCGCTTCTTCGCTGCTGATCCGGTCCGCCATCTCGTTCTCCTTGCGGTCCCCACTATGGTCGCGCGTTCTGCCCGAATTTGCGGACTTTTTGATTTCGATCAGCGAGAATTAGCTCAGTAGACCCGGCTTGCATCAGCTGTTCGGCTTGGCGCAGTGCTTCGGGCGTAATTTCCTCGCCGGAAAGCATACGGCCTATTTCGCGTGCTCGCTCCTCGCGTGGCAGCTCTGAAATCTCCGTCGTTACCCGGCCTTTGCGCTCTCGCTTTGCCACTGCGAGGTGATGATCGGCAAAGCCGGCTATCTGCGCTGTGTGTGTCACGCAGATCACTTGGTTTTTTCGCGACAGCGCCTTCAAGCGTCGCCCTACCGCAGCTGCGGCCGCCCCGCCCACTCCCGCATCCACTTCGTCGAACACCATCGTCATCACGCCCGTATTCTGGTCCGTGTCTCCGGTCGCTGTCTTCAGGGCCAGTGAAATCCGCGAAAGTTCGCCGCCCGAAGCAATCTTCTCCAGCGGCTTCAGCTCTTCTCCTCGATTCGGCGAAACAAGGAATCCCACTTCATCGAAGCCGTTCGGTCCCCACTCGCCTCGCTCGACTGACACCCGAAAAGCTGTCCCACCCATGGCCAGTGATTTCAATTCGGTTTCAACTTGCTTGCTCAGCTTTTCTGCTGCAGCGACTCTTACCGAATGAAGATCGCCGGCAAGGCGCTCATATTCTGCCGCCAGCGCAGCTTGCTGCTTCTCGATTGAGGCACGATGTTGCGCCACATTCTCCACTTCATCCGCTTTGCGCGCCGCCTCCATCCCGAAGGCCACGACCTCTTCCAGCGTTCCGCCATACTTCCGCTTCAACTTGTCGAGAGCTTCCAGCCTGCTCTCCACATCCTCCAGGCGGTCCGGATCGCCTTCCAGTTTCCCGACATAGTCGCGCAAACCGTACGTCGCTTCTTCCAGCAGTACGGACGCTTGCTTCATCTGGTCCGCAACGCTAGCCAGACTTTCGTCGATGCGCAGCAGTTCATCCAATCGTTTTGCCGCTTGACGCAACTGCGTGCTCGCGCTCTCCGGCGCATCATAGAGCAGGGAGTAGGCGGCGTTCGAACTTTCCTGCAGCCGTGTAACATTCTGCAAAATCTTTCGCTCTGCTTCCAAAGCCGCGTCTTCACCGGGCTTCGGATTCACGGCCGCAATCTCTTTGCTCTGGAAGGTCCAGAGATCCAACAGGCGAATCTTTTCCTGTTCGTTCCTGCTCAGATCCTGCAGTTTTTCGCCGGCTGCCCGCCAGTCTAAATAGACGCGCGTCACCTCTGCCCGTAACCGCTCCGCATGAGCATAATCGTCCAGTACAATGCGCTGCGATCGCGAGGCGAACAGGGATTGCTGCTCGTTCTGTCCGTGGATATCACCAAGGGCAGGGGCTAGTTGCCGGAGAAATGCCGTTGTAACCGGCCGATTCACGACGAAGGCGCGCGATTTCCCGTTCGCCGCCACCTCCCGCTCCACAATCAGTTCTTCCTCGTCTTCCCGGCTGATCCCCGCCTCTTCAAGAAGCGACTGCAGTTCCGGGGTGTTAGCGATCGAGAAGATGCCCGATACCCGCGCCCTCGTTTCTCCGCTTCGGATCATCTCCGCCGATGCGCGGGCCCCCAGAAGTAAATTCAACGAGTCAACAACAATCGATTTGCCACTGCCCGTCTCTCCCGTTAGAACCGTTAAGCCCGGACCGAATCGGATGCGGGCCTGCTCCACAACCGCATAATTTTCGACTATCAGCTCCAGGAGCATGTGACCGAATTATAAAGCTCCATCGCCCGGTCTTCCTATAATGAAAGCGAAGCCAAAGAGAGGATCCGTCTATATTGCAGCTTTCGTTTTTTCCCGCTGACCTCAGTCTGTGGGACTTGTTCCAGAACCTTCGCCCGGTTCCTCTGGCCATCATCGTAATTCTGGTTCTCTTTTCGCTTTTTTCCTGGACAATCGTCTTCTCCAAAAGCAGCGTTTTCAGTAAAGCGCGCCGGGATAACCGCAGTTTTCTGCGCGCTTTCCGAAAAGCTAACAGTCTTGCAGGCGGTCGCCATGGCTAGTGAGCAGTTTGCGTCTGCGCCGCTGGTGGCCGTATTTGATTTCGGGTACGGCGAGATGGAGCGCCAGGTCAAGCAGCGTGGCACGGTCGTGAACAAGGCTTCCATCGAACGCAGCCTGCAGCTGGGCATCAGTGAAGAAGTGACCAAGCTGGAACAGAATATGAATTGGCTGGCCACGGTGGCGTCCGTCTCGCCTTTTATCGGACTCTTTGGAACGGTGTGGGGCATTATCGATGCTTTTCAAGGCCTTGGCAACGCTGGCAGTGCTAGTCTTCGTGCGGTGGCTCCTGGTATTTCGGAAGCGCTGATCACGACGGCCATCGGACTGGCGGCCGCCATTCCCGCCGCTATCTTCTACAACGTTTTCGGAACGCGCATCAAGGAAATCGGCACGCGCATGGAAGATTTCGCCATCGAGTTTCAGAATTTAGCCGAACGCGATTTTGGCGGCTAAAGAAGGCAGCGAGAGCACGTAGATGGCTTTTTCCTTCGGTTCAAACGGCGGTAGCGGGCGGCGGGGACAGTCGCTTTGGCGCTCCCACGGCCATGGCCGAAATCAACATCGTTCCGCTCGTGGACGTCGTTCTCGTGCTGCTGATCATTTTCATGATCACCGCGAATGTCATGGAGTTCGGTCTTGATATTCAAGTGCCCAAGGTTCGCCGCGTGCAAAACACTGCGCAAGATCTGCCCGTCGTCAGCATCACCAAGAGCGGCGAGTCGTTCCTGAACGAAAAGCCCATCAATATCAACCTGCTCGCCACAGGCATTCATCAGCGCTTTCGAATGCCACCGCCGTTTATGTGCGGGCCGATAAGGAAACGCCTTGGGACCCCATCGCGCAGATCGTCGCCGAACTGGGCGAAGCCAAATTCGAAGTGAAGATGGTAACCGCGCCCATCGATTCCGCCGCCCGCCAACGCCGGTGAACCTGTGGCGGAACCGCTCGACATCCTGGACCAGCGCGATCCGCTCAGCCGTTCCGTTCTTGGGTCATTGCTGGTGCACGGTGGAGTTGTCGCCGCTCGTTGTCTTCGGCTGGGTCTGGATGAATCGCACTCGCGAGAACGCTAGGCGATCTGAATCCGGCTGGCGGTCCCGCCTACGCGGTCTCGCCGGTTCACAACATTCCCATTCCGCAGCGCCAGGCTCCGCCGAATCCGGTGGCCAACGATACCCAATCGACGGTTCCCACCGCGCCCGCCAAACAGGAAACGAGAAGAAGCAGCCTGTCCGCGACAAGGACGCATTCAATTCCGGACAAGTCAAGAAGCAGGCTGAGAAGCCGCTCACAAACAGCAGTATCAGCAACCCGCGCCGCCCAATCAGGTCTATAGCCGGTCGCGCCAGGCGCTTTCCAATCCCATGTACAGTGCGCAGTCCGGCGCCGGACAGGTAGGCGTCGGCCCCAATACGCCGCTCGGCAACAATCGGCTGGGCTGGTACGCCGAACTCATCCGCCAGAACATTGCGCAGGCTTGGAACACGAACGGTCTGGATGCCCGATCAGTCAGAACTCGCCAGCCATTGTGAGCTTCTACATCATGCGCGACGGCAGCGTTCGAACTCCTGCCATCCAGCAATCGAGTGGCAATCCGACCATCGACAACACTGCTCTGCGGGCCGTCTTTCAGGCCAGCCCCATGCCACCGCTGCCGCCGCAAATCACCGAATCCTACATCTCCGCTCAATTCACTTTCAACTTACGCTGATGCGACTCTCTACTTTCCGCTCTCCTGCTGCTTATGCGGCTCCGCCTTTCAACTCGTGCTCAACAGATTAGTGGGCACATCGAGAAGAATCCGGGCAAGCCCCACGTTGCTGTTCCTGACTTCCGTGCCAACGGTGCCGCCGCCGTCTCATGGCCGCCTTCAATACGACCGTGGCCAACGACCTGCAGACTCGCCCGTCGTGAATTTTGTTCCCAAGACCGTCTATCCGCTGCAGATTCCGCAACAGCCCTCCGATCTTGTCGCCGGCGTTGCGCCGCCCAGCGATCGTCCTGCTCCTCCGCAAGGCAACCGCCTCACCGATTGGAGTCTGCCGCCCATCACTACGAACTACCTGGGCATTGGCTATGGCGCCGAAGATCGCGGCATGTTCGTGGTGTTCGGCTGGCTCTATAGCGCCTCTCCGACGCTTCCTTCCCTGCAGCAGGCGCAGGTTTTCGGCAAGGTTTATACTGCAACGCTCGACGAAGCGGGCGCGATCGATGCCGGTCACCGATACGCGGCTGATATTCTGGCCCAGTTCGGCGGCAAAAGTCTCGTCGGCACCCGCATCGTTTTTGTGTCCGATCGTTCCGGCTCGAAAGAAATCTGGGTGATGAATTGGGATGGCACGTGAGCAGCAACAGTTGACTCGCTACGGCTCCATTACCACCTTCCCTTCGGCTTCGCCGGATGGACGCATGGTCGCCTTTACCACCTACGCCAGCGGTTCTCCGGCCATTCAAATGTTCTCGCTTGATACCGGCCGAAAGCTTCCGTTCTACAACCAGCGCGCGTCGATGAACTCGTTCGTCACCTTTACGCCTGATTCCAAACGAGTGATCTTCTCGTCCACGGCCGGCGGTGGACCCGCTCAGCTCTACATGAGCAACGTCGATGGCAGCGGCTTCCGTCGCATTACCGCCTCCGGTGCGATCGAGGTGGAAGCCAAAATCAATCCCAAAACGGGCGCCGACATGGTCGATGTTTCCGGACGCATCCGGCCTGCCGCAGATCTATCAGATGAGCCTGGAAGGCGCCGACGTGCGTCGCTTGAGCGCCGGGACCGGAGAAGCAACCAATCCTGCCTGGAGCCCCGATGGCGCCCACATTGCCTTCGCCTGGACTAAAGGATTCGAACCCGGCAACTACAACATTTTTGTCATGGACGTTTCATCGCAGCAGACTGCGCAACTTACTGCTAACGAAGGACGCAACGAAAATCCCGGCTGGGCCCCAGACGGCGCTCACATTGTTTATGCTTCAAAGCGCGGCCGGCAGTCGCAAATTTGGACCATGAATGCGGATGGCACTGGTAAACGTCAATTAACTCAAACAGGAAATAATGAAAAACCCGTTTGGGTAAATGCCGAACAATAGTAACGTTCTAGTAGCATTAAGTTTCCAGGGAGGAACAAATTAGTTCATGACATATCGCAGAGCATTACTGACCTCCGTGTCAGCGCTCATGCTGGTTTTGGCCGCGGGCTGTAAGCACAAGGCGCCGCCACCGCCGCCCCCGCCTGCTCCGGCGCCCGCGCCACCCCCCGCCAGCAAACCGGTGATCAACTACTTCACGGCTGAGCCCTCCACTGTCAGCAGTGGCCAGCCATCCTCTCTGCGTTGGTCGGTGAATGATGCAACCAGTGTGCAGATCGAAAGTATCGGATCTGTAAGTCCCAATGGCCGCCGAGCTGTGTATCCTACCGCCACCACCACCTATCACTTAACCGCCACTGGTGCCGGCGGCACCGCCGAAGGCGATGCTACCGTTACCGTCAGCACTCCGCCCGCTCCGGCACCCGCGCCTGCAGCCCCCAGCATGACCGCTGCTGAAATTCTCGCCAAGCAGGTCCAGGATATTCACTTCGATTACGACAAGAGCGACATCCGCCCTGAAGATCAATCCATTCTGCAGGCCGATGCGACCGCGCTGAAGACCATCTTCTCCATGGACGCCAGCTTCGTCGTGACCATCGAAGGTCATGCCGATGAGCGCGGTTCGGCCGAATACAACATCGGCCTGGGCGACCGCCGTGCCGCTGCAGTCCGTGATGCCTTGGTCACCATGGGCCTCGCCACCGACAAGATGAAGACCGTCAGCTACGGCAAAGAGCGGCCGGTCTGCACCGACGCTTCGCGAAGACTGTTACGCCCGAAACCGGCGAGCCCATTTCTCTGCCGGACAATAGTTCGTTAATTACCCCGCCCTGTCTCTTACACTAAGAATGTCTACTGGTTGGAGGTGGCCGAAATGGCCGCTTCCAATCGATGTAACGGAGTGCCATCCATGAAAGTTCTGCGTCTACTCGCTCTCTCCCTCACCTTTTCCAGCTTTTCCTTCGCTGTTAACAAGGACATCCTGGAACTGCAGCGTCAGCTGGAAGCCAAGATCGATGCTATGCAACAGACGCTCAGCACTAAAATCGATACCATGACAGGAACTCTGCAAGCCATTCAGAGTGACTCTCGACGCACCGCGGAGCAGGTGGCTAGCCTGCAGGAGTCGTTAGGCAGTGCTCTCGCCAAGTCGCTCACTCCTGTCAATAATCTGAATACCCGAATCGATTCCATGGGGGAAGATACCCGGGCATTGAAAGACTCCATTGCTGATCTGAGCGCCCGCCTGGAACGCATGGATGCCAAAATCACGGACCTGAAGAACCAGATGCAGATCATGCAGAGTCCGCCTCCCGCTCCCGGCGCTTCCGGAACAGTGCCGGGTGCCACTCCTAACGCTGCACCGGGTGCAACTATGACGCCACCTTCCGGCATGACGGCCGAGAAGTCTTACTCCGATGCGCGCCGTGACCAGCAAACCGGTAATCTAGACTTGGCTGCTCAGGAATACCAGCAATACCTCACGTATTTCCCTAACACCGAGCTCGCGGCAAATGCACAGTATTATCTGGGTGAAATTAGCTATAACCGAAACGATTACAAAGGTGCGGTCCAGGCTTTTGATGCCGTCCTTGAGCGTTATCCTAGTAATCCCAAAACTGCCGACGCTCGTTATATGAAGGGCATGGCGCTCGCGAAGGATGGCCAGCGAACCAAGGCAATTCAGGAACTGCGCGCCTTGATTCAGATCAATCCGACGAGTGAACAGGCTCGCAAAGCAACGCAGGCCTTGCGCGATCCTCGTTTATTCCCCTCCGCCGCCACCTCCACACGCCGCGCCGCCCGTTAGGCCTGGCGTCCTTCTTGCGTAACGATTCCGCTCCATCCAGCCGCCTCGCCTATCTGGCACTGGCGGCTGTTTGCTTATTCTGGGGCACCACTTACCTCGGCATCCGCGTTGCCCTGGAGAGCTTCCCTCCGCTGTATCTCATCGCTATCCGCTACGTCATCTCCGGTGGCGTCTTACTCGCTGCCGCCGCGGTGGGTGGTGCTGTCATCCCACGTGGACGCGAGTTGTGGCAAACGGCTGTTTGCGGAGCCATCTGCATTGGTGTCGGGAATGGCTTCCTCGCCATCGCCGAGTTATACATCCCCAGTGGGTTGGCCGCTTTGTTCTATACCGTGGCGCCGTTCTGGATGATCGGGATCGATGCACTGCTGCCTGGGGGCAAACGTCCCTTGCCCGTAACGCTGGGAGGCCTGGCGATTGGCTTGGCCGGCGTCGCTTTCCTGGTCTACCCCGCCGCTGTTCGGGAGGGCTTCCAAGGTAAGCAACTACTCGGGTTTCTTTTGATCCAGATCAGTACAGCCGGTTGGGTCATCGGATCCTTACTGCAAAAGCGAGTCAACACGAAGGCTCAGCCATTCGTCAGCGGAGCCGTACAGCAACTCGCTGCTGGGCTGGCCGTATTCGTTCCGGCCGGGATTTTCGAGAAAGTTCCCCACGCCATCAGCACGCCCTCGCTGCTCGCCATCTCCTACTTGGTGGTGTTTGGATCTCTCGTCGGATTTACGGCTTTCATCTACTCCATGGCAAAGCTACCCGTAGCCGTTGCTTCGCTCTACACCTTTATCAATCCGGTAGTAGCCATGTTTCTTGGCGGATTGCTATATAAAGAACCGTTCGGAAGCAGAGAGCTGACGGCCATGCTCATCATCTTTGTGGGAATCGCGGTAGTCCGATGGTCCGAATCACGGCGCACGCGACCCCTAGCCGTAGTCTCGCCTGAGCCTGTCTCAAAGCTTCCCTAGGGCTCAGGCACTTGCTGCAAAGCCTGCGCATTCTCCATCAGGTATACGGTTCGAATCTGAGGAAAACGTCTCTCCACTAATTCCAGAGTTCGGAAGTTGAAGCTTTGGATATCGGCGCGTGCTTCCATATGATGCGCTCGAATCGTACTGGCCAGTGTCTCGGTAAACACCTCAGCACTGAACGTATGACCTTCGCGCTCGGCTTGCGGAGTGATTTTGGTCTCCAGATTGAATCGAACCTTCTCCGCATTTGCTGCCCGAACCTCGGCGGCGGGGTTCGATCGTCCTGATCCGTGCCGGTAATACGTCACATAGAACGCCACAAAATCGAAAAGCTGCCCGGCACTCGTTGGCGCATAGGGACTTATCATGCCGTGCTCCCGGGCGTACGCCACCGCGACAGGCGACAACGCCAGATCATTCTTTTGCTGCGGTCCCCGGAAGGTCTTATCGCAGATAAATCGTTTCGCCGCCTCCGCCATCTCGATGTCTCGAATCCAGATCTTGTTGGCCTCTGCATACGGGCTCCCGTCCGCCGCCCGGCAGGTCTGTGGATTCAGAAACTGTTCATGGCTGATCAGGGAAAAATGATCCCTCGTCACGCCCGTATCCGTTTCGATGGTCGTAATGAGATTGTCCAGGCCCGATTCAAATGCCGGCAACGTGTTTTCCGGTCGCAAGTCGCGGCCTCCGCGGTGCCCTTCGACATCGATCCTCTTACTGGCGCTGCCTGCTTCTTTTCGCAGTAAATCCGGCCGGTCTGAGATGATTCCGTCCACACCGATCTTCAGCAATGCCCGCATGCGCTGTGGATCGTTCACCGTCCAGACCACAACCGGGAAGCCTGCCCGCTGTACGGCCGCCGTGTCGAGAGCATTGGGTCCCTGTAGCATGCCATCCATCGGCGAAAGGACAGGAGTGATGTGCCCTCGTTCCCTAGCTGCTGTAAGTAAGCGAACAATCCGCTCAGTCAAGTTCGGCACAGCGTCGTAAGAAGGAGTTACTAACAGAAGAAGGAGAAGAAAAGGAGAAAGTAGGTCGAAAACTATTGGGTTTGCCATGCCTGCTCTTACCCGGCACCTGGCAACTTAGAAGTCTAACGCTCCTGAGGCTCGGAATCCGGCACTCTTTGCCTAATTTTCCGTAGGAATTCCCGCGCAAATTCCGAATTCGGGTTACTCACGTGTGTTGTCCCAGGTATGATCCGCATGGAAGGATGTAAGTCCGGAAACGGATTGTGTGCCCGTTCTACAAGTGCTTCAGCTTCTTCCCAGGTCAACTTGCCCATGAATTCTCTTGAACTATTCTAGGGCGAACCAACAGCTCGATGTATAGAAATACTTAGAATTTCTCGTACCGTCAGTTCTAATGCCTGATTTAATTCGTCTCGATAGGCCTGCTTCTTGGCCCCGAACCGTATCCAGAATGGTTCGTTCAGGTTAGATGTGACCGAGATCACCAACACAGGCAGACGATCGCTGGTCTCCAGATAGGGAACAGCCAGCAATGAGCGCCAAGTTCGGCGTCTTTGAATATATTGCTGCTTCATCTCCGGTGTGAAATTTTCATCAGCTAGGTCCGGGTCGTCCAGCACCTCAATGGCGCGTCCTTTTGAGAAGGCATTGCCTGTAATCCCTTGCGCGCTTTGACCTACTAACAGTTGGAATCTCGCCGCATACTCTTCTGCTGCCGCGCCCGTATATTGTTTCCGGCTCTCCGCAAACGAGGCAATGCGATCTTCTGCAATCTGGCCCATCAAGGTCAGGTTGATCGTCTCTTGTTGGGGAACCGCGAAGCTTTCACGGAAACCTGCGGCCACCCGGCGAAGAATCTTGCAGGCCCGATCTTGCCATGCATCAGTAAAGATGAGGCTTTGCGGCAAGTGGCTTTGCGTCCACTTATACGTTTCCGTCATCCATGGGAGCGGTGCGCCGGGCTTTGTCGGCAGACCGAATTTAATCTCCCGCAGCATCTTCGGAATGCCATCATAATCCTCTACATAGATCAGGCGCACGCCGCGATTAGCCCAATGTAAGGTCTGGTATGTGTCCAGCAGTCGGCGGTCATGCACGCGCAGCACAGCATAGATTTCTGTCGAGTCCGAGATGCGGCTAAGCGAACGTAGGTAGAGGTGCCGCCTCAGATTAACGTCCGCCAGGCTCATGCCCAGAATCAAAACTGCGCCGCCCGATGTCAGCGCATACTCCAGCATCTGGTTCGGTCGTTGGCCCTGCCGGCTGAACAACTCGAAATACTGTGATTCGGTCAGGACAAAAGAACCGCCGCAGATCCCATCCGGATCGATCCAGCCATGCACGTGGTAAACGCGATTCGTATCCGGTTCCGATCGATCCGCTGGTGGATTTGCCGAACGGAACATATGAAGGTCCGGGTCATCGGAGGTGCCGCCCCGTACCCGGTAGCGGGCCAGTTCCAGCAGCGGGTCGAAGTTCGTCGTAAACAGCGTAGCCTTGTCCATAGCTGCCAACTGCCAATGGACTTGAGTGAGAAAAAGATCTTTCAGGCTACGATCGCCGTAAAGAAGTTGGCGCAGGTCTTCGAAGAAGTTCTCGCGCGTGCTGGAATTCCAAACGAAGTCGGCAGCGGCCTCCCGGCCGATCGTCTGGTACAGCTCATCTACTAGCTCATCCAGATGTTGTTGAATGATTGGCTGCGATTTCGGATCGCGCCCCAGGTCATCCTCGATGTACCGTCGCAGCAGAGCTTGGTTAAGCTCGCCCCAACTCGGAAATCCGGCATCGACAGAAAGTCCAGCCCCGGCAAGCACTCGTAAGTCGCCCTGCCGGTAATGCTTGTTTAATCGGCGGCAATACTCAGGCCACGGATCAATTTGCCCTGACACCCGACGAGATTAGCACTTTCTTATCAACCGGACCCCTAACCTGGAACGCGAACTATGTTGACCTTTTCACTTACTTCTTCAGGTCCCAGCTCTTGACGCTGATGTGCTTCAGAGCACCGCCGGTTGCGAATACCTCGAGGTGTTGCTTGCCCGGGGGAGCGAACACTAGATCGGTCATCGTTACTCGCCCTCCATCCGCAAAAACTTCCAGAGAATCCCGGTCACCCAGCATTCTCAGCTGCAGAGTAGAGCCCGAAACCTTCAGTGGCGCTGCGACACGAGCAGGGAAGTCCTTGTTAAAGTTGACAACCCCCGAGTTCGTGCGATCTACGGAGAAGCTCTGCTGGTGCGCATCATAGCCGATCACCACTGCTGCGCCGTTGGAGGAGACTAGGCGCAAACCGGCGGCCGTAGCAGCACCAAGCTCAATCTGAGCCTCCACATCAAAAGAATGTTGGGCCGAGAGCGGCGTCTTTGCCAAGGTCTCGTTCACCGCTGCCAAATCCTGACCGGTCGTAATTCGCTCGCCCGTACGCAAAGCATCCACGGCATCGACTGGCGCCTGCAATAAACGCAGCCCATCCGCCGTCTTCCGCAGCGCCAGCTTCCGCGGTACAGTCATCTGGCCACGAAACGGCGCTGTCGGCAGGTCTGCAGCATACTGCCAGTTACTCATCCAGCCGATCATCACCATCGGCTTGCTCTGTGGAAGATTGTTGAAGGTCAACCCGCAGTAACAATCTTTTCCGTAGTCCGTCCACATGGTTTGCGACGCTGGGTTTTCATTCAGGAACTTCTTACCGTCGAATTGTCCGATAAAGTACTGCTCACCCGATCCGCCTTGTAAGGCACCCGGGTTTAAGCCGACTTTCAATACCCATCGCTTCCCGACACCATCCTGAATGGGCAATTCGAACAGCTCCGGACACTCCCACTGGCCGCTGGTCGCACCTGCCGGACCGAAGTCGCTCAATTCCTTCCAATTCTTCAGATCCGCTGAGCCATAAATCCGTACTTTGTGGTCGTCCGGCAGCGCTACCGCCATAATCCACTGCTTGCTCGCTTCAGACCAAAGCACCTTCGGATCACGAAAATCCGTCATGTGCAAGTCGAGCACCGGATTGCCGCTGAACTTAGTCCAGGTTCTCCCGCGGTCGTTACTATACGCGATGTTCTGGTTCTGAAGCGACTTCTTGCCGTCATGCTCAGGCGTATAACCCGTATAAATCGCCACTAAGCAAGGCTTCGAGTTCTGGCAGAAACCGGTCGTGTTGTGCAGGTCCACTACGGTGCTCCCCGTGAAGATCATCACGCCATTCTCTTCTGGTAACGCCACCGGTAGTTGAGTCCAATGCACCAGGTCCTGCGTAACAGCATGGCCCCAGCTCATATGGCCCCACTTATCGCCGAACGGGTTGTACTGAAAAAATAAGTGGTACTCACCCTCGAAGAAAACCAGGCCATTCGGATCGTTCGTCCAATGTTCTTTCGGCGAAAAATGATACTGCGGCCGGTATTGCTCATTCTGTGCTGAGACCGGCAGCGCGGATCCTGCCATGAGCATGCTGAGGCCAAAGCAGAAGGCTGCACAGCGTCCGAAGCTGAAATCCCGTTTCATAGCAACTTGATTGTATGCGGGATCCTTCGCCGCCCAGGTTCCGTGGGTCTCGGGTCCTGCCGCGCCGAAAGTCTAACTAAGTTCCGCACGATACCTTCTGGTACTAACTTAAGGATTGTCGCGAAATTGGGATTGTCGCGATAATGGAACGATGTTATAGTTCGGACTAACAAGTTAACTGGTTAGTCATCGCTGCTAAACAAACCCTGGTCTGTCTTGTGCATGTAGCGCTAGTATTTCTCCTCGACGAGCGTTGCAAGCTTAAACCGTAACCGCAGTATTGATCTCCGTTGATCCGTCCCTTTGTTGATCCGTGTCTTTGGACCGGATGAACCACCTACGGACAAAGAGAACCTTTTTTGCCTCAGGAGAGCCATGTCTCGTTCTACAAGACGATTTATAATTTTCATCCTATCTGTAGCTTTTTCACTAAGCTCAACAATCGCTTACGGCCAAGCCGTCAGCGGCGATATCACGGGCATTGTTACTGACCAGACCGGCGCGGCCGTGCCTGCAGCCTCCGTCACAGGTACGAACGAAGCCACGGGCGTGAAAACCACCGCTACTGTTAATTCAGAAGGCTCGTATCGTTTGCCGAACCTGCCAGTTGGCAGCTACACGATCGCAGCCGTAGCTAAGGGCTTCTCCAATGCGACCCTGCGCGGTGTGAGCGTCTCTTTGAGCAGTGTAGTTACGGCAAATCTCACATTGGAACTTGGCTCCACTGCAACGACTGTGGAGGTCAGCTCTGCGGGAGCTGTCATCGATACCACCACCGCGCAACTGCAGACCACGTTCGAGGCACAACAGATACAGACCCTTCCCAGCGCCGCTCTCAGCGGAGGAGCGGGCATCTGGAACCTGAGTCTGATCGGCGCAGGTGTGACTTCGCAGGGCGGCGTGGGCCAGGGTACTGGACCTTCCATTTCCGGTCAGCGTCCGGAGAATAACTCCTTCACCCTGGACGGCGTCAACAATAACGATACCTTCAACACCGGTCCGCTCGTGTACACCTCCAATGAGTCTGTTGCGGAGATCTCTCTCCTTCAGAATCAATTTAGCCCGGAGTTTGGAGGCGGATCCGGCGGTATTTTCAATGCGGTTGTCAAAAGTGGCGGGAACGCTGTTCACGGCTCAATCTACGAGTACTTCCAGAATCGCAACTTGAATGCAGTGGACGCGAACGCTGTCGTTTCTGGTTATCGATCAAACCCACGGTTTGACAACAATCGCCTCGGGGCCACCATTGGTGGACCAATCATCAAAGACAAGCTGTTCTACTTTGGCAACTTCGAGTATGATCCGTATTCGTACACGAATTTGAGTGGCACCCCGCTGGTCGCTCCGACCGCTGCTGGCTACTCCTTGCTTAATAGCATCCCCGGCTTGAGCAAGACTAACCTGAGCCAGTTACAGACTTATCTTCCCGCAGCTGCTACCTCGAACGGGACGTCAGCAACGGTAAGCGGTGTTGGTATTCCGCTCGGTAGCGTGTCTTTCCCGAATACACTTCATCAAACAAGCTACGACGCCGTCATCGCCATTGATTACAACTTGAGTCAAAAGGACCAAATCCGCGGCAGGTACATCTACAACAAACAGGATAAAACCTTAGCTGCTCAAGACCCGGTGTTTTCCGTGCCTTATCCAAACACGAATCAGTTTGGCTCCGTGTCGGAATTTCATAACTTCAGCCCTCTTTTACAGAATGAATTCCGTGCGTCCTTTAGCCGCAACGTGAACTCCGCACCTGGTGCGACACAGAGCTTCCCAGGCTTGGGCGGAGTCTTCCCGGTGATCACGATCGATGAGCTCAACAGTCTGACCATTGGACCGCCCGGCCCGACTGGCTCGATCCAGAACTTGGCCCAGTTTCAGGACAACATGGTCGCTGTCTTGGGCAAACATACTTTGAAGTTTGGTTATCACTTCACCGATGTGATCATCACCAACTACTTCATTCAAAGACTCACAGGTAATTACGAGTACAATTCACTTCAACAATACCTCCAGGACTTGACTCCCGATGTGCTTGGAGAGCGAAGCGTTTCCCCCACTGGAAGTTATCCAGTTGGCTTTCTGCAGAATGAGGCCTTCTTCAACGACGACATTCGGCTAACGCCGCACTTCACGGTTAACCTGGGTGTCCGCTACGAATATGTCTCTGAGCCTGTGGTGTCCCGTTATCAAGCAGCAAGTGCGGTGGCAAGTGTCCCGGGGGTCTTTCAGATTGGTAAACCCTCCTTCAGTCCGAACGACTGGTCCCCTCGCCTGGGCTTCGCGTATTCGCCAGGAACTTCGGGCGCTTGGTCAATTCGCGGCGGGTTCGCTCGCTCTTTCGATTTGGTATACGGCAATCTATCTGCGAATGCTGCTCCGCCCTATTTTCAACAGACCGCTGATGCAGACCTTACGTCGAACGCACCTAATTTCTTGGCCCGCGGTGGCCTGTCTGGAACTCCAAGCCCGCTTCCCACGACCCAGGCTGCTGCCTTAGGTCCGGTAAGTTCTTACACTTTTAGCAACAAGCGTCCTTATGGCCTTGATTGGAACCTCGGTGTTCAACATGTGTTCCACAAGGACTATACTTTCGAAACCCGATACGTCGGAACCCGGGGCGTGCACTTGTGGAATCAGACCCGCCTGAACATCTACCCTAAAGTTAATCCGGCAAACTACATTCCCACATACTTCACGCTACCTTCGGCCGCTACTCTCGCTTCCCTAACAAAAACTCTGCAACAGGTCAAAACTTATATCGTGCCGGGAGGTACGGCCGCCTATCCAACGAATGATTTGGCTGTTTACGGGTCACAATCTAACATCGTGGGCTATGCTCCCCAGGGAACGTCGACGTATAACGGATGGCAGAATACGCTCACGAAACGATTCAGTAATAACCTTTCGTTTATCGCGGCTTATACCTGGAGTCATGTGCTGGACGATGCGACCGCAACAAACTTTTCGACTTACCTGAGTCCCCGCCGAGCGCAGGATTTCCAAAATCTGAAATCAGAATGGGCCTCTTCAGCTCTCGATCATCGGCATCGATTCACATTTACTCCTATTTACGACTTCCAACCATTCAAAAACGGCAACTGGTTTTTGAGGAACCTGGTTGGAAACTGGAATATCTCCGGCACGTATACATATGAGACACCTGAATACGCAACCGTTCAGAGCGGTATTGACTCGAATTTGAACGGCGACAGCGCCGGTGATCGAACAATTGTCAACCCCAGCGGGCAATTCAGCGTTGGGAGTGGGGTAACTGGTTACAACGCGGCCGGCCGGGCTGTCGCCGCAGGTAGTAGTTCCATCGTGGCCTACGTGGCGAATAATCCGAATGCTCGATTCGTCGTAGCCGGTCAGGGCGCGCTCGCCAACAGCGGACGGAATAACTTCCCCTTAGCCCCGACCAACAACATCGATTTGGCGCTCAGCAAGAAGTTCAACTTCAATGAAAGAGTTCAATTCAGCATCGGCGCTCAAGCCTATAACGTTCTGAATCATTCACAATTCACAGGTGGCTACACGAGTGATGTCGGAACAAATAGTTATACAACCGCTCGCAACGACCTGGTCGCCAGCGACCCTCTCTTCGGTAACTTCTCTCAGTTCTACAGTAGTAACTCTCGTAGAATGCAGCTGACAGCTCATTTTACTTTCTAATCCAAACTTGAGAAAGGCCTACCTCCGAGCGACCAAGGTATTGGAGCCAAGCCTTTCTCTTCCTGTATACGACAATAGGTCTTGGCCGAGCACGCGAAAGTTGCTGAGGTAGGTTCCTTATCCAGTCGTGAAATTCAAGCTATCTCCAAAGTGCTCGCCGATCCCCGGCGCTTTCAAATCTTCCGCCAGATCGCCGGTAACGCTGATGTGTCCTGCCAACATCTCCGCGAAGGCTGTAGCATTACAGCCCCCACCCTCTCCCATCACTTAAAGGAACTCGAGTCAGCTCACTTAATCGAAATCACCCGCAACGGCAAATTCCTGAATGCCACTGTGAATCGAGCCATCTGGAGCGCCTACCTGGCCGAACTACACTCCATTTGAATCACAGCTTGAATCCCGCCATAAGCCCGCCACATCCTTTAGACAGTTGTCGAACTATCGAAAGGAAAGATCATGAGCAAATTACAGGGAAAAGTGGCTGTTGTAACGGGTGCCTCCAAAGGAATCGGTGCCTCTATCGCTGAACATCTGGCCGCCGAGGGAGCATCGGTGGTTGTCAACTACGCCAGCAGCAAAACAGGCGCGGACGCCGTAGTTGCCCGCATCACCAAGGCCGGCGGAAAGGCAACCGCGATACAAAGCGACGTCTCCAAACCTGAAGACATCCGCCGCCTCTTTGCCGATACGATTTCCGCCTAGGGAAAGTTGGACATCCTTGTGAACAACGCTGGTATCTATGAGTTCGCACCGCTCGAACACATCACCCCGGATCACTTTCACAAGCAATTTGATCTGAACGTCCTCGGTCTGCTGCTCACCACCCAGGAAGCGGTCAAATTTATGGGACCCGAAGGCGGCTCCATCATCAACATCAGTTCCATCGTAGGCGTCCGCCCCACCGCAACAGGCTCGGTCTACAGCGCCACTAAAGCAGCCGTTGACGCCATCACAGTATCGCTCTCCCAGGAACTTGGACCGAAGAAGATTCGTGTGAATTCGCTCAACCCCGGCATGATCGAAACCGAAGGTATCCACACGGCCGGCTTTGCAGAGAGTGATTTCCGTCGTTCTATCGAGTCACGCACCCCACTCGGTAACCGCATCGGGCGTCCCGAAGAGATTGCTCGCGCTGCCGTCTTTTTTGCTTCGAACGATGCTGGATGGGTTACCGGACAGACACTGGTCCTCGCCGGCGGCATCCAGTAATCTCGGCAGTTGACGGCCAAGCCCGCAGCCATAGCAAGCGCTCGAACCTACGCTTGCTATGCTGATCGGGTCTTTGATTCATGGCGCTGCTACCTCGCTCATTGCCTCGCATCTGTGTGGCGCTAGGCTTCCCGACGACCGACCAATTAGCGAAGTCTGCCGAAAGCGAATACAAGGACGGCAATCTATTCCTCGAGTTCCGGCTCGACCATCTCGATGTCCCTGCGTCCGGCTTAAAGCTGATCCGAAGTTTCATCAACAAGCATCCCGACGCACACATCTTAGCGACGTGCCGGCATCGTGATAATCACGGTGGGTTCAAAGGCCCTATCTCGCAACAGGTCATTCTCCTAAAAGCAGCGGCCGAGGCAGGCGCTTTCGCTGCGGATCTTGAGATCGAATCGGCGGAACCTGCTGCCGCCGAAGCCGCTGTTCTCCGTGAACGCTGCGCCCTCATCCTCTCTTTCCACGATTTTGTAGGTACACCTGCTTTACAATCCATCAGCCGCCGTCTGCAGAAGATACCGGCAGACGGCTACAAAGTTGTCACCACCGTTCGCAAGCCCGGCGATACCCTGCGCATCATCCAATTCATTCGTGAGAGTTCACTCACTCTTCCGCTCATTGCATTAGGTATGTCCGAAGGCGGCACCGCCACCCGCATTCTCGGACCCAGCATGGGTTGTCGCTACACCTATGCCGCGCCCGCGGATCTCGCTGGCACCGCTCCCGGCCAGCTCTCCAGCAAGGTCATGCGCAGCCTCTATCGCTGTGACAAGCTGACTTCGCAGACGCGTCTTTACGGCATCATCGCCGACCCCGTCTCCCATACCAAGAGCCCTCTCATCCACAACCGCAGCTTCCATTCCCGCCGCCTAGATGCGGTGTATCTGCCGTTCCTGGTGCCGCCCTCCTACCTTGGAGAATGGATGAAGCTGGCAGGGGCGCTGCCCGTCTGTGGCTTCAGCGTGACCATTCCCCACAAGCAGCGCATTCTCCGCTATCTCGATGCGGTCGAACCGCTGGCCAAGCGAATCGGCGCAGTCAACACCGTCTGGCGAAAGGCCGGTAAGTGGCGCGGTACCAACACCGATACCGAAGGAGTCTTGAAGCCCTTGCAGCGTCATCTCCGCCTGCCACATGCCTCCGTCCTCATCGCCGGTTATGGGGGCGCCGCCCGGGCTGCGGCCTTCGCTCTTTGCGATGCCGGTGCACGCGTCACCATCACCGGCCGCGACCTGCGCCGTGCTCAACTGCTCGCACGCTCGGTTCGATCCGATGCCGTGTCGCTCGCCGATGCGGTCGCCCAGCACTACGACGTTCTCGTTCATGCCACGCCAGTCGGCATGGCTCCTGACCTCACCAGTTCCCTCTTCCCCGACAAGATCCCCGCCGGCATTGTCCTCGATATGGTGTACAACCCCCATGAAACCGAGCTGCTGAAAAACGCCAAAGCCCAAGGCTGCACCGTCATTCATGGGATTGATATGCTGCTGGAACAGGCAGCCCGTCAGTTTGAGATTTGGACCGGCGAAGCCGCTCCGCTCTCCGTCATGCAGAATTCTTTAATGTGAATCTCTAAATGAGAGAGTGCGAAAATTCCATTGGAAAGCGCTTTTAGGCCTTTCCCGCATCACAAGACACAAGAACACGATGAGCATCTCAATATTCAGGAGCGCACAACCCGCTCCGGCGGCTCGCACGAACCAGCAAACTGGGTCTGCATTGCGCCAGCCGGGGCGAGTCTGTTGTGCGCCCGTCATTACGAACCCGCGGACCCTGCTTGTCTGCGCCGTTCTGTACTCCGTTTGTACCCTGGTCGGCCCCGCGCTAACGTGGGCTCAGGAACCCCCTGCCGATACCCGACGCGCTGCTCCTGCCGGCAAGGATTCCATCACCCCCGCCGCGCTGACCGGTTCGAAACAAGATCCCGCCGCCGTCGAGCGTGGGGGCAAGGTCTTCGGAACCTATTGTGCCGGTTGCCACGGCGTGGCCGCCAAGGGTGGTCCCGGCGCTCCCGATCTGGTCCGTTCCGTTCTTGTTCTTGACGATGAAAAGGGTATTCTCATTGGACCCGTCATTCGCGAAGGCAGGCCCGATAAAGGTATGCCCAAACTCGGCTTGAGCGAAGCCCAAATTGCTGACGTTGTCGCCTGGCTTCACGTCCGCACCTATGCGGCCGGCCATCGCACTACCTACGCCTATGGTGACGTCGTAACTGGCAATGCCAAGCAGGGCGAAATCTATTTCAACACCACTGGCAAATGCAATACCTGCCACTCGCCCACCGGCGACCTGGCCGGCATCGCCAAGAAATACGATCCCTTCTCACTCCAGTCACGGTGGCTCCAGCCCCGCGACACTCGGCGCAGTCAGGGGTCAATCGGCGCTCCCAAGAAAGTCGTCGGTGCCATCACCGTGACCGTCACACCGGTTTCCGGTGAAGCGGTGACCGGAGTGCTTGATCGCATCGACGACTTCACGGTCTCGCTGCGTGACGACAAGGGCCAGTATTACTCCTTCTCACGGGACGGTGACACTCCGAAAGTAGTGGTGCATGATCCTCT
The DNA here is from genome assembly GCA_963814195.1 of uncultured Acidobacteriaceae bacterium. Classification (GTDB taxonomy): domain Bacteria; phylum Acidobacteriota; class Terriglobia; order Bryobacterales; family Bryobacteraceae; genus Bog-105. Next base: position 58,096 of record CAWFBU010000008.1, on the reverse strand, counting down.
GCGAGCGCACACCGACATGCTTCGCAAATATAGCGACGCCGACATCCACAACATGACTGCTTATCTGGTGACTCTCAAATGAAATTGCGAGCAACTGTTCCTTGCTTGTTAGCGCTGCTTCCTTTCATGTTGGCAGCGCAAGGGCTCGATCCGAAAGCGCTCCTGAAACAGCCGCCTGGTATGTGGCCCACCTACAACGGTGATTACTCCGGGCGTCGCTTTAGTCCTCTTGATCAGATCAACGCAGGCAACGTCAACGCCTTGTCCTTGGCTTGGGCCGCCCGCTTCACCACCAACGCCGCTACCGGCGTCACCATTAAATCCACGCCGCTTCTGGTCAACAACGTCCTCTATCTTTCCTCACCCAACAACGTTTGGGCTGCGGATGTGCGTACCGGCCGTGAACTTTGGCATTACCAATATCCGCCCAACACCGGCAGCACCATCGGTAACCGCGGCGTCGGCATGTACGAAAACTGGCTGTTCTTTGAAACTCCTGATAGTCACCTTGTGAGTCTCGATGCCACAACAGGTAAGGAACGCTGGAAAGTCGAAATCGCCGATCCAAAACTCGATTACACCTCGACCGTCGCGCCCGTCATCGTCGGCAACCACATTCTCGTCGGCATCGGTGGCGACCACCTGGACAATCCCGGCTTTCTGGAATCGCGTGATCCGGAAACCGGTGCCTTGCAATGGAAATGGTGGACCACTCCGCGCAAAGGCGAGCCCGGTATCGAAAGCTGGCCCGACGAATACGCCTCCGCACACGGCACCGGTCAGACCTGGATGCCCGGCACTTACGATCCTGAGCTGAATCTTTATTACGTCGGGACCGGCAATCCGAATCCCGTCATGGCCGAGAAAAGCCGCAAGGGTGACAACCTTTATACCTGCTCCATCGTGGCCTTGAACCCGGACACCGGCAAACTCGCCTGGTATTACCAGGTCTCTCCCCACGATGTTCACGATTGGGATGCGGTCGAAACGCCCGTCCTCATCGATGGAGTATTCGACGGAAAGCCTCGCAAGCTACTCGCCCAGGCAAGTCGCAACGGCTACTACTTTCTGCTCGACCGCACCAACGGCGAGCATCTCGTCACCAAGCCTTTTATCGACACGGTGAACTGGGCGCAGGGCCTGAATGCGAAAGGCCAGCCCGTGCCGAAGCCCGAAAAATATCCCACCGTCGACGGCGTCCTCGTGTCTCCAGCCTCGGGCGGTGCTACTAACTGGCCGGCCCCCAGTTTCAACCCTCAGACGGGTCTCTTGTATGTAGGCTCCAGCCGCACCTTCAGCATGTTCTATCTCACCGACACCGATGAGCGCCCCGAAGGTTGGGGCGGTCTCGACAGCGTCGTCGGCGGCGATGGCGGAGCGCTTCTGGCGATGGATTACAAAACCGGCAACATCGTCTGGCGTCACGATTGGCCCAGCGGCACCGGCGTCGTCTCCATGCTCTCCACTGGAGGCAAGCTTCTATTCACCAGCAACGGGAACACGCTGATCGCCTTCCATCCCGTGACTGGTAAGATACTCTGGCACGCCGGACTAACCGCCAGCCCGAGTGCCGGACCGATCACCTACATGATCGACGGCAAGCAGTTCATCCTGGTAGCCGCCGGCGACACGCTTTTCTCCTTCGCCCTAGAGAAACCCGTTACCTAAGCACTTCGCCGACTAAGCACATCAATCGATGATCTCTGGCCACCGAAGCCGCAGATTCAAGGGGATGGTGGCCTGGGTGGCGTAGACGGTCTCGCCGTCTGCGCTCCCAAATGCCCACATCCCAACCAACCCTGACAAAACCTCTAATTCTTAGCCGCCCGCTTCTGTGCATCCGGAGCGCCGGCCAGAGTGGCCGCAGGGACCTCCATCAGCCGTCCATTGCTCACATCATAGATATACCCATAGACCGGAATCGTCTTCGGAACCAAAGGGTGCGTGCGAATCCGCGTAACATCGGCCACTACGCTCTTCTCCAGATCCTGAATTGTCAGCCAGTCCACGTGCTCGGCAGCCGTGGATCCAGGACCTTCCGCCGTGTCCACCCACTTCCCGCCTTCAATGCTCGCAGCCTCCAGACTCGACGCCAGCAACTCACGCATGATGTCATTCGTGAACGTCAACATCCCGCAGTCCGTATGGTGAATCACAAACCATTCCTTCGTGCCTAACAGCTTGTAGGAAATCACCAGCGAGCGGATCGCATCATCACTGGCCCGGCCGCCAGCATTTCGAATCACGTGGGCATCGCCTTCCACCAGGCCCGCAAACTTTGCCGGATCAAGCCGCGCATCCATACACGTCAAAATCGCGAAGCGCCGCGACGGAGGCATCTCCAGCTTCGCCAACTGCCCGAAGGTTTCTGCATACGATTCGTTCGCCTGAAGTACTTCATCCAGGATTCGTGACACGCTTAGTCTCCTTGCTTGGGTTTCTGTGTTTCCTTCTACCTTTATATTCGACCGCCTATAATGGCGGCAATGCGACCTCGCCGCACTTCTGACCAACCCCAGTTGACCCGGCGTCAATGGACGGCCCTGCTCAGTGCTGCTCCCTTGGCGGCCCAAACCGTCCAGGCGCCCCCCACGCCCTCACCCGCAGCCCCCAATCTAGAGAAAGCTCTTGACGGCGTCCGCCAGGTCAGCGCCCGTCTTGCAAAGTTGGAGGTCCCCATGAACGTCGAGCCGGCCTTCTCCTTCAAGGTCTGAGTTCCACGACTTGACGCATGGACCCATTCGCAACCATTCCTGATCTCAGCAGCGCTCTGCGCAAACGTCAGTTCTCTTGCCGCGAACTCACAAAATTCTTTACCGGCCGTCTCGAATCCATCGGGCCGGTCTACAACGCGCTGGCCTGCTCGCTCGCTAAGCGTGGCCACGAATCTGCTAAAGATGTCGATGACGAACTCAAACGCGAGCGTTTCCGCAGTCCACTGCAGGGCATACCTTATGGTGTCAAGGACCTGCTCGCCGTTGCCGGAGCGCCCACTACCTGGGGCGCCAAGCCTTTCGAACATCAGGTCTTCGAAGACGACGCCCAAGTAGTCCAGAATCTCGATTCCGCGAAGGCGATCCTCATCGGTAAACTCTCCATGGTGGAACTCGCCGGAGGCGGCGGCTATAGTTCCGCGTCCGCTTCCTTGCAGGGACCCGGGCTCAATCCATGGAATCGAAAGTATTGGTCGGGCGGTTCTTCCAGTGGTTCGGCAGCTGCCGTTGCCGCAGGCCTCGTTCCCTTTGCCATTGGCTCTGAAACCTCCGGATCGATCCTGACTCCTGCCTGTTTCTGTGGCATCACCGGGCTCCGGCCCACCTATGGTCTGGTCAGCCGCACCGGCGCGATGGCCCTCTCCTGGACGCTCGATAAGCTCGGCGTTCTTGCCCACACCGCTGACGATTGCGGACTCGTCCTGCACGCCATTGCGGGCAGCGACAGCAACGATCCGGGCTCGGCAGGCAAAAGCTTCTACTACACGCCCGCCTACTACCAGGCCATCAGCGAAATGAAAATCGGATACGCCGAAATCGATTTCGCCGAGTGGGTCGATGAGCCACTGCGCCCGGCTTTCGCCAATGCGCTTGCGGCAGTCAAGGCCTTACGGCCGCAAATGGCTGAGGCACGCCTGCCCGATTTCCCCTACGGACCGATCATCGGAACCGTAATCGATTCCGAAGCCGCTTCTATCTTTGAAGTGCTTGTTCGCAGCGGCCAACTCGACACCCTCGCCGACCAAAGCCAGGTAGATGGACTGAAAGCCTCCATGCAATACTCCGCGCTCGACTACTTGAAAGCCATGCGCGTACGGACTCAAATTCAGTCCGCCTTCCGGAAATTGTTTGGCGACTACGACCTCCTCATCGCTCCCACGCGTCTCAACCTTCCCGACCGTGCCGACCAGCCCTTCGATGACACGCCTCCCAAATATCCCGACCAGAAAGGCGTCGTTGCCGGTCTCGTACAAGCCACAAATCTATGCGGCCTGCCCGCCATTACAGTTCCCTGTGGTCTCGTCAACGGGCTTCCCATTGGGTTGCAAATCGTCGGGCCCCCTTTCACAGAAAATCGCCTCCTGGCCTTCGCTCGCGAATTCCAGCGGGTAACCGACTTCCACAAACAGCACCCACCGGAAGCGGATCTGCCCCCTCACGCATAAAGCTCCGTCCCTAAATTCCAAATTTGAAAGTACTCAGTACCGGCTCCAGATACTTTGCATTGCAAAGTTCTTTGCGGTGCGCTTATAATCGGCCACATGGCAACTGTGCTGCCCATCCGCAGGGTTCCCGCTGCACCTGCTCCCCTCCACATTCAGGCCATGGAAAACCTGAACTTCATCCGCGCCACCATGGAGAACGCAAGCTCTTTCACTGCCGTCCCAGGCGTCGGCGGTATGGTCATGGGCGCCACTGCCCTCCTGGCCGGTTTCTCCGCTCACTTAAGCAGAAGTCCGCTCGCCTGGCTCTTGATCTGGAGTGTCGAAGCCCTTCTCGCACTCTGCATAGCAGTTGCGTTTTCTTACCGCAAGGCCCTTCAGGGCCAGACCGCTTTTCTTTCCAAGCCGTTCCGCCGTTTTGTCCTCGCCATGTTGCCCTCCGTCTTCGTTGGCCTCATCCTGACCTTGGTGCTCTACCGCTCTGGCGCAAGCCACCTCTTGCCGGCGGTTTGGTTGCTGCTGTATGGCGCGGGGGTCTCCTCAGGAGGCGCTTTCTCCGTTCGCATCGTCCCCCTCATGGGGCTCTGCTTTCTGCTGCTCGGCGCTGTGGCCGCCTTTGCTCCCTCCGCTTGGGCCGACCCGCTCATGGCCCTGGGTTTCGGTGGCCTCCATCTAGGGTTCGGGTTTGTCATCGCAAGGAACTACGGTGGCTAAAGCAAACGCCGCCGCCAAGAACGACCGCAAGAGTGCCGAAACCGTTGCTGCTGGTTCCGGCGCGTGCACGCTCGACCGCATCATTCATGAACGTCTCCGGCTCGGCATTATCAGTGCGCTTTCCGTCAACCAGACACTCACGTTCGGTGAACTCAAGGCCATTCTCTCCACCACGGATGGAAACCTCAGCGTCCACTCCCGAAAGCTCGAAGAGGCTGGATACGTCGCTTGCGACAAGACGTTTGAAGGGAGGGTGCCTCGCAGCAACTTTCGCCTCACAAAGAAAGGCCGCGCAGCCCTCGAAGCCTATCTCGATCAAATGGAATCGCTGATCAAAGCCACTCGCCGTCACTAAAAAAAATTGCCCCTTTACTCTATGACACAAAGTACTTTGCATGTCGCCCTCATCATGGACGGAAACGGACGCTGGGCCACCCGTTGCGGACTGCCTCGTCTAGCCGGACACCACGCTGGTGCAGAGGTTCTCCGCGCCGTCGTCGAGGCCGCACCCGGCTTTCACATCACAACTCTCACGGCCTATGCCTTCTCGTCCGACAACTGGAAGCGCCCGCCCGAAGAGGTCGCGGGTCTCATGAACCTGCTGGCACGCTATCTGGAAAGTGAGACACCGCGCCTCATCAAAAACCGCGTCCGGCTATCCGTCATCGGCCGCCGCGATCGGCTGCCTCCGCGATTACTGCAGGCCATCGCCGACGCCGAACGCAGGACAGACCGGGGCGATCGCCTGCATCTTCAACTCGCCATCGATTACTCGGCCCGCGAAGCCATCCTGAGCGCAACTCAACGTGCAAACGGTTCGGCCCTGACATCCAAGGGCTTTGAAGAACTGCTGGGATGCGGCAAACCCGTTGACCTGCTGATCCGAACCGGAGGCGAGCAGCGCCTGAGTGACTTTCTGCTGTGGGAATGCGCCTACGCCGAGCTAGTCTTCACGAAATGCATGTGGCCCGAATTCACCTCAAGCGAACTGCGCGACGCCGTTTCGGAGTTCCGCACACGCGACCGCCGCTACGGAGCCATCCCCGCCGCCAGTTGCTGATCGCGAGTCCATGTGGACTCAATGGGCAACTCAATAGCCCTTGCGGTTACGACACCATCACGCGTTGGACCACCCGTGTGCCTCCTGCGAGGAGGTCATGCTTCCCCTGCCGTAACGCGCTTGACCGCATGGTCACTATGATCCATCCCCAAACACCGAGAGCGAGGAAAGGTCCAATATAAGGAACGGCACCAACCAATGTGAAAGCCTCACGAATGAACGCTTGGCGCAGTGTCGGTCGAAGACCAGTAGGGCCGATCACGCGCAGACGCATGACGAACTTTCCCAGCGTTGCGCCGCAACATACGTCCATCAGCACCCAGTACAGGATCGCGAGGCCCGCGGTGGCTATCAGCCAATCAAAACCAAATCCAATGAATTTTCCAAGCGTGGTTCCGGCCAACACAAGAACCAACGCGTCAATCAGCCGGGCGGCAAGTCGGACTGGAATGCTGCCGGGCCGCTGCGAAATGCCAGTTGAAATCGTAGACACGATACCTACTTTTCGTTCGCTCTAGGGCTGCAGGGCTTCCACAATCTTCTCGATTCTACGTTTGCGGGTCTCCGCTGTCTTGGCCTCTGCCACCTGTCGCACAAATTCCTTACGGCCGGACGGGGCAACCTTCTCAAACGCATCCAGCAGGTTACCTTTGCTCAGAGCGGCTCTCAGATCAGAAGGGATTTCGACCGTACGGGGTTCCGTGTCCAACTCAAGCTTTACCTCTAGTTCCTCGTCTCCTTTCAAACCCGCCGCTTTCCGGTTCTCTGAGCTGAGGCTGATCATAAATTCCCCTCCCATAACCGCTACCGTTGAGCGGTACGTATAGCCGTTCACCGTAACTTTCACCGCCGGCTTCTTGCTGGTGCTGAGCGCCGACATAACCTCAGGCGGCACAACAATTCCGGTGACGTTCTTGTTCGAGTCTTTGCGCAGCCTTGTTGTAAAGGTTTGTTGCATGGTCCTTTCTCTTGCCGATACGGTGACTTCTCCTGTGCTGATCTGGCGATAAGCCGGATGGACGCTTGGAGTGATCTGCTGTTGTGCAACGATTCGGGCCAGCAACGAACCCAGGAATTCCTTCTCTTCAGCGGTCAAGGCGGCAAAGAGCTTGTCTTCTAACTCGACCGTCAGTCGGCCAATTTCGATCAATGCCGCGGTGCCCGCTTCAGTTAGGTGCAGTTGATAGATTCGCCGGTCGGAGGGACTCTCTCTTCGGGCGATCAGCTTTTGACGTTCTAGGTCGTCCAATAGCGCAACGAGGCGACTCGGGAACATCCCCAATCCACGACTCAAGGCCTGCTGAGTAATGCCCGGATTGCTTCCCAGAATGCGAAGGATTCCAGCGTCATAGGGCTTGAGAGTCAAAACACTGAGTTGCTCGGCAAAAGCCATGGCCGCGTGGGCACCGACTTGCGAGACAAGGAATGCCACGCCGACGCTTGGCGGCATCATCGATGTGCCGGAGTTGACGGGTGCCATCGTTAATACTGTACATCATTAATGCAATTAACAATCTCCGTCCTGCAAAACAGAGACACTAGAACCGCAACTCTTACCCTGTTTCCACCCCGATCCTTAATCACAAACCAACTCAAGAAAATCGCGCCTAGAACTCCTCCATCCCCAACAACTTCCGGCCACCTCCTCCTAAATCAACACCGGAACGAACCCGCCGCATGCTACCTGTGCAATCGAAACGATTCTCAAGGAGTCTCTTGCATGAAGAAAAGCATCAGCGCAGCACGCCAGTCTGCCAACCGGGCCAACGCCGCGAAATCCACCGGCCCAAACACCGAAGAAGGAAAGAAGATCTCGTCCCACAACGCCCTGAAAACCGGCCTCACCGGTCGAACCGTCCTGCTACCGACGGATAACGTGGGGGAATACCAAGCCCACCTGGCCAGCATCGAAGACCGCTACCAGCCCGCCACGGACGAGGAACGCTTCCACGCCCAGAACATCGCCCACATCGAATGGCGAATCCTCCGCATCCCGACCTTGGAAACTGCTTTCCTAGCCCTCGGCCGCAAACGCTTCGCCAACACCCACACCGAAGAACCGGAAGACATCCGCGCCCTGCTCATCGAAGCCGAAGTGCAACTCGAACTCCAGAAAGCGCTCGCGAACCTCGCTGTCCAGGAATCGCGCCTCAATCGTCAGCGCGAACGCGAGCTCGTCAGCTTGAACACTCTCCAAACCGCCCGCCGCAAGCTCGAAGCTTCAAAGCTAGAAGAAGTAGCCCGCTTCTACACCCACTGCAAAGACAAAGATTTGCCCTTTGATCTGGACGACTTAGCGATGTTTGGCTTCGAATTTCCGATGGAGCAAATCCAACGCCGCGTAGCCCACCACATGGTTGCCCGCGACCGCGATCACGTGGCCTGGCCCACCATCAAGACCCACTACTGCTACGAGCTCATGCAGCAGCAGCAAGCCGAATAAGTCCATTCCGCCGCGTATCGGAAGAGGTCTCAATTCAGTAACAACAGATGTCTTGCGGATATGTATAATACCTAAAACCTAATCTGTTTCTACGAGGGGTCCATGTTCAGACATTCTCACAGCCCTACCTTCTGGGGCGGTGTTCTGCTTGCTTTCATTTCTCTCCCATGCTGGGCGCAATTCAGCGGCAGCATTGATGGAACTATCACCGATCAGAGTGGAGCAACCGTTCCTAACGCCGATCTGAAACTGACCAGTACCGCGAGGAACGTCTCTCAGGACGCAAAGTCCGACAGTTCAGGAAATTATCGATTCGTCAGTCTGGCTCCCGGCGAATACCACATCGCCGCCACGGCCTCCGGCTTCGGCAAAACCGAAGTCTCGGTCGTCATCTCCACGGGTCAGGACCTGAGTGTTCCTATCGCGCTCTCGGTAGCCGGAAACGCCACCTCCATCGAAGTTACGGCCGCAACCCCCATCATCGATACGGCTGAAACCCGCAACCAGCAGACTGTTTCTCCGAAGGAACTCGAAGCTGTCCCCTTGGCTGGCCGCAACATGATCAACCTGGTCACCCTGGCGCCTGGTGTTACTGGACGAGGTCTCTCGGCAGCCGGTAGTCCAGGTTCAGCGGCTGACAATTTTGCGACGGAACAGCAGGTCGATGCGAGCGCAAATGGTCGCAGCAGTAACGCCAACATGTATGTCGTCGACGGACTTGATGTCACCAGTAACATTCGACCGGGCGTATTAAACCTCACGCCCAATCCCGACGCCATTCAGGAGTCAACCGCCGCTGTGAACACTTACTCCTCCGAGTACGGCCGCGGAAGTTCTATCGTGTTTACGGAAACCACTAAGTCCGGCACCGATTCCTTCCACGGGTTAGCCAGTGACTACTTCACCAATCAATATCTCTGGGCCGGAACGGAATTCAACCACAACTACCTGCCCTTCCACAGCAATAACGTATCGGCTGCCATCGGTGGCCCGGTTATTCCGCACCATCAGTTCTTTTTCTTCTTCGCAATAGAACCTCTGCGCTCCTCACAGGCCGTCATCAACTCGGTCACCTTCGAAGATCCCGCGTTTACTGCTTTCGCGCAACGCGCATACCCTGGCACAGTCGGTACCCAACTGCTCACGAAGTACACGCCGGCACAGGCAAACGCCACGGGGGTCAACCAGACTGCAGCCCAGGCCTTTCCCACTACGTGTGGCACGGCGGCAACACGGTTTCTCCCTTGCAGCACACCTCTCATCGACAACGGCGTTCAGACCGCCGCCAATTATCGCAACGGCTTGCAATACGCTGTTCGTATCGATAAATATTTCAAGAGCGATCGACTCTACGGAAACTACTTCCGCACCACTCTCGACACGGGAGGCCCGAATATCCGCACAGCCTTCAATACGACCAACGGTTACACCACGAATTCCATCCAGGTCAATGAAACGCACACCTTCACGCCGACGACGCTCAACGAAGCGGCTTTCGCTTACCTGAAGGTAGAGGGTACGAACAGTAAGACAGGCGATTTCTCCGTCCCCAGCGTCAACGTAAACGGCATTAACGGCTTCGGTGTCGGCTTTGCTCAAGGTAACTTCATCCAACACAGTTATCACTGGCGCGACGTCCTGTCCCACATTGCCGGCAACCACACTTTACGCTTTGGCTACGACGGCTGGCACGGTGACGATACTGCTCTCTTTGCTCCCGTCCATACTCAGCCGAATTTTCAATTCAACAACCTGCTTGATCTCGTTGCCGGAAACGTTCAATTTGAAAACCAACTTGCCTATAACCCCGTCACCGGCAAGCCACAAGCCGGAAGCTACGGATTCTCTAACACGATTGGCGGCGCTTTCGCCGAAGACATCTGGAAAGCCAAACCAAATCTCACGGTCACCATGGGACTCCGTTGGGACGACTTCGGCAACCCGTACGCCACCTTGCCCGGCACGGTCGTTGCCAATTTCCACCTAGGTTCGGGCAGCACCTTCAGCCAACAGGTAGCGAACGGTTTTGCTCAACAACAACAGCACGTCCTGAATAGCTCCTTGTGGAAGGCCTTCGCCCCTCGTTTCGGTGTCGCGTGGGACCCATCCAAAACCGGTAGCTGGGTCGTCCGAGGCGGCTTTGGCATGTATCACGACATGCCGACCCTGGGTAACCTGGTCGATATCATCAACGGCAACCCGCCGAACTTCATCGTTCCAACCTTCTTCTCTGACGGTTCCACCGCCGCGCCAATCTTTGCTTTAGGCAGCAGCACAACAACACCGACCTTTCCCTATCCCGCCTTCCAGGGACGACCGCTCGATTCGAAAGGCGGCATACCGGGAGCCCAGATCCCCTTCGGTGCCGTGCAGAACGACCTCACGTCGCCCACAACTTTCAATTATTCCGGCACCCTGGAACACAAGATGTTCGGGAACTTGATCGCCAACATCGGTTACTCGGGGTCTCACTCCTACAACATCATCACGGGTTACGGACAGACCGGGAATACCCAATACGGTCAGGACGTCAACCGCTTCGCCGGCGACCTCATTCAGCACAACAGCACAACCCCGACTCGCCTGCTCTCTAGCTTCGGCTCCATCAACTATGAAGCGAACGGAGCCAGAGCGAATTACAATGCGCTCATTACGGCCGTTCGCGGTCGGCTCTTTAAGCAGCGGTTCTACTTCGACGCCTCCTACACGCATTCGCGCTCCATGGATAACTCGCAGATCTATCCGGTCTACGGGAACTTGGCCCAATACTATGCCCCATCCGACTGGGATGCACCTGACCGTTTCGCCCTCATCTGGAACTTCGATTTCCCCACCTTCCATAACGGAACCGGAGTGCTGGGGCGCATTTTGAGTGGATGGTCGCTGAGCGGAACGTCGACTGCTCAGAATGGCAATCCATTCACCGTCTTCACGAGTGCTTCATTCCAACCTCTGAAGGATGCGACCGGGAAATTCACTGGTTTCGCCCCAGGTAGCGGCGATTACAACGCCGATGGTTTTAACCGCGATTTTCCGAACGTCTCCACTTACACCTTGCCGACGAGTCGCACTGCTTATCTGAATGGCATCTTTGCCAATGGGATCGTCACTCAACCAGGCTTTGGCAATGAAGGCAATGAGAAGCCGAATCAGTATCGCAATCCCGGTTTTGCCGAAACCGATGCTAGTCTCATCAAGTCGACGAACTTCACTGAGCGTGTTCGCCTTCAACTGCGTTTCGAGTACTACAACATCTTTAACCACCCCAATTTGAATGGGGTGAACTCCGATCTCTCGAGCGGCAACTTCGGCCGGTCTACTTCGCAAGCCCAGCCGCGTTGGCTCCAACTCGGTGCAAAGATATACTTCTAGCGTCCGTCCGTAAAGGCTCATCTCGTTCGTGTCTACTAAACTCCTGTTACCCGGGGCGGCGCTGCTCGTTTGCCTATCGCCTGTGTGCTTGTCGCCCCTCTTTGCCCAGACCGGCGCCGCGGCACACGATTACCCCATCAAGCCCGTCCCGTTTACCGACGTCCATATCAACGACCAGTTCTGGGCGCCACGCATTGAGATCAATCGCAAGGTCAGTATCCCGACCGCCTTCGATCAATGTGAACGAACCGGCCGCGTCGAAAACTTCGTGCGAGCTGCGGAGGCCATTCATGGGCAGACTCTGACCGATAAACACGCGCCCGGCTTTCCATTCGATGACACCGATATCTACAAGGTGATCGAAGGCGCATCCTACACGCTTAGCGTTCACCCCGATCCCAAACTGCAGGCCTATGTCAACGGTCTGATCCAGAAGATAGTCGCGGCTCAGGAGCCCGACGGCTACCTCTACACCACTCGATCCATCGATCCGCAGAACCCTCATCCCTGGGCTGGAAAAGAACGTTGGGTCAACGAAGAGATTCTCAGTCACGAACTCTACAATCTCGGCCATCTGTACGAAGCTGCCGTTGCGAACTATCAGGCTACCGGCGATCGCACGTTGCTGAATGTCGCGCTGAAAAGTGCCGATCTTCTTGTGAAGACCTTCGGTCCTGGCAAGCGGAAGATTTATCCCGGACACCAGATTGTTGAAATGGGCTTGGTAAAGCTCTACCGGGTCACTGGCAAGCAGGACTACCTCGACTTGGCCAAGTTCATGCTGGATAGCCGCGGTCCTGGCGGTCGTGCCTATAATCAGGCCGACCAGCGTGTCATTGATCAGGCGGAGCCCGAAGGTCATGCTGTGCGTGCCGCCTACATGTACTCAGGCATGGCCGATGTTGCCGCGCTCACGGGCGACCCCGCCTACTTAAAAGCCATCGACCAGATCTGGGACAACATGGTCGAGAAGAAGTACTACATCACCGGCGGTATCGGCGCGTTGGGAGAAGGCGAGGCCTTCGGAGCGAATTACCAGCTCCCCAACATGACTGCTTACAACGAGACCTGCGCCGCCGTCGCCAATGATTTCTGGAGTCAGCGTCTCTTCCTCCTGCATGGTGACGCCAAGTATGTCGACGTGCTGGAACGCACCCTCTACAACGGTCTCATCTCCGGCGTCTCTCTGGACGGTCAGACATACTTCTATCCCAACCCTCTCGAATCGAACGGTCAGCATCAGCGCAGCCCATGGTTTGGAGTTGCCTGTTGCCCCGGCAACATCACGCGCTTTACGCCCTCCATCCCTGGCTACGTATATGCCCAGAAGGGCGACACCCTGTATGTCAACCTCTTCATGAGCAACAAGGCCGATGTGAAACTGGATTCGGGCCGCAAACTGACGGTCGCTCAACAAACCCGGTATCCCTGGGACGGCAACATCAAAGTAACCCTCGATCCGCAGGAGCCTGGCACTTTCACTCTCAAGCTTCGTGTGCCCGGCTGGGCTCGCGGTGAGGCGGTTCCTGGCGATTTGTATCGCTTCACCGACGCTGATGCCCGCTCGCTCCCCATTCATCTGAAAGTGAATGGGCATGAGCAGGCTCTGGCTCTTGATCATGGCTACGCAACCATCTCCCGTGCCTGGAAACAAGGTGACGTGGTTGATCTGGATCTCCCCATGCCGATTCACCGCGTTGCCGCCAACGAGAAAGTGGAAGCCGATCGCGGCAAAGTCGCCCTGCAGCGTGGGCCGATCGTTTACTGCGCGGAGTGGGCCGACAGTCCCGATAAGCATGTCCGCAATCTGGTCTTACCGGAAACCGCCAAACTGAAGGCCGATTTCGAACCAGCTCTTCTTCACGGCGTAGAAGTACTGAAGGGCACGGCCGTCGCTTACCATCTGAATGCGAACAATCAGATGCAGCATGCGGAAGAGCCGTTCGAAGCGATCCCCTACTATGCCTGGGCCAACCGTGGTCCCGGTCAAATGGAAGTCTGGATCGCCACCTCCCCGGCCTCTGCTCGTCCCACACCGTTCCCCAGTCTCGCTTCGAAAAGCAAGGTCACTTCTTCCGGACCGACTATGGCCGAAAACGGCAATCGTGATCCTCGCATGGTTGCCGACCAGGAGCCGCCGGCATCCTCCACCGACACCAGTTCTTACTACGACTGGCTTCCCAAGACCGGTGCGGAAGAGTGGATCCAGTACGACTTCCCGGCGCCTACCCGCGTATCGAGCAGTGAAGTCTACTGGTTCACTGGACCTGGCGAATCGCGCGTGAAGCTACCCGCCAGCTGGAAGTTGCTGTACCGCGACGGGGATCAATGGAAGCCCGTGGATTCGAAAGGCTCATACGGAGTCGCGCCCGATCGATACAACCAGGTCACGTTCACACCGGTCACCACCTCTGCTCTCCGCCTGGTCTTACAGCCGCAGACAAAGGCCTCTGCGGGTATTGAAGAATGGCAGGTTCATTAACGCGCAAGGTGGGGCGGACCATCGGTTTCTGTGGTCTGCCGGCGCTCTACCCTCCGGACACCAGCTACTTAGAACGCTCGGCTGGTTCGACAAAGGTATAGCGGTTCATCTCTTCATCCCGCTTTCTGTTGATAACCTTTGCTCTCGCCAGTCGCTTCATCAGGTCAGGAACCGCCTCCGCATGGCGGCTTCTCCGCGAGGCAACGATCATATGATAAATGGCCGACTCGTTGTTGGGCTCGGCCTCGATTACTTCTTTGAAGCACTTCAAAGCGGGCTCGAACTGCCCTTTCTGTAGGTACAAAGATCCAAGAAGATCTTCCGCCAGTGGAAAGCGAGCCTTCAATTCCAAAGCTTTCTGTGCCGCGGCGAACGCCTCCTGGAAATCCGCCGTCCCCGGTTCAACACCTCGCTGCCGCAACGTCTCGGCCTTTACGTACCAGAGATATCCGTCTTTAGGATTCTGCTTCAGCTGGGCCCGCGCGATCGCCAAGGCCTGATCAAGGTTGCTCTGCTGCAGTTGAGTCAGGCCCCGCGCGACCGAGCTATAGCTTTGCGATGGATCCAGCTCGGCAGCTTTGTCGAAGTCTTTCTCTGCTTCCTCATACTTCCCCAATTGCACAAACAGGATGCCGCGAGCCAGGTACAACTGCGCCGAACCAGGCACTTTCTGCAATCCCGCATTCACCATGTCGATGCCGACTTGAAAAGAGTTGTGAGCAAAACAGAGGTCGGCAAAATGGAGATACAAACTCGGCTTGGAAGGCTCTCGGATAATGGCCTGCCGCAGAGTTTCCACCGCCTTTGGTGTGTTGCCTATCTGTTCATACGAACCTGAAGCGAGATCCAGCGCCTCGACGTCGCCCGAGGCGAGCAGTGGTTCCAAGGCCGCGAGCGCGTCGGCTGCGTGGCCTGAAGAAAGCTCCGCTACGGCCAAGTTATATCGCTGCTCCCGAGAGGAAGGCTCAAGCGCGACAGCCTTCCGTAATTGCTCGACTCCTTTGTCCTTCTGGCCGGTCTGAAACAGGCACTGCCCGAATTCGCTTAGCGCCGGCGGTTGTGACGAGATGTATGTCTCACTCGCTGCATAGTCCGCCACAACCGTCTTGCAGTCCCGCCGCTGATACGCAAGCGCAGCCCGCATCGCATGGCTCACCGGCTCATTCGGCTGCAACTCTATGATGTGGCCGAGAGTTCGACTGCAACGCTCATCGTGCGTCGCATACTCGATCTGCGCCTCGGCCTTCAGGGCGGGCAGATAGTCCGGGGAAAGAGCAACAGCCCGGCGGAAATCTCCAAGCGCGGCCTGCTGCTCCTGCAAACCTGCATGTGCAAAGCCTTGCAGCGTCCACAGTCTCGCATCCTTACCGTCGGTTGTAGTCAGTTCTTTGGTGATGGCCAGCGCTTCGGAAAACCGGCGCTCACGCAGAGCGCTCGTGGCTGCCTCAATGCGATCGGATAAGGCGGCTTGCGAAACGAGCAGTACAATCGCAGCCAGCATGCAAGCAGAATAACTCTCCTACTGTCCGGAAACCTTGATCACGAAATACGAGATGGGCTCGCCGTCTTTGATTAGCAGTTGATGAGGTTCGCCTGCCGGAATGTGCACCACGTCCCCGAGTCCAATCGTATGCCGCTCTCCGCCCTGGATGGAGGTGCCACGAATCTCACCGGCTTTTTGCGTTTTGGGATTGATGACCTTGCCGCCGGTGATTAAGATCCCGCCGCCCTTTTCCACGACGAAATAGTCCGCCTCGTTCTCGTGCACTTCTGCCGAACCGGTATGGTTTCGTACCGCCAACAAAGTGTAATGGCCCTTGTAGCGCCCAAGTTCAGCGCTTGCGAAGGGCTCGCCCTTTCCAATCAGCTTGTTGCTGGTTTCGCTAATCTGCTTTGCGCTTTGAAAATCGGCGGCGGCCGTCACGGAGGCGAGGGCGAAAAGTGCGGGAACAATCTTTCTCATGCGCTTTGTATTGTACGCAGGAGGAGAAGTACTATAACTTCAATGCAAAGACGAGCCTTCCTGAAAGCTGCAGTGGCCGCTTCCGTTCCTGCACTTTGGTCTCAACCGGCGAATGAGTGGGGCGGACCGGTGCTGGACACTCACCTTCATCTGCGTCGCGATCCCGACGCTTGCTTCACTCACATACAAGGTTGTGGCGTTACGAACGCTGTTTTGCTAACTCAGGCCAAGGATGAATCGAAGGCTGTGGATGAGATGAATAAACGCCCCCAAGTCTTTGCGCGCTCCGTTTCCTACGACCCATCGGCGCCGGATTCAGCGTCCGTGTTTCGCCAAGCTCTCCAAAGCGGAGCTGTCAGCATCGGCGAACTCAAGTACCATTTGGCCTTGGACTCTCCCGAGATGAAGCGGGTGTTTGACATCGCGGCCGAGATGAAGGTGCCAGTGATGATGCATATCCAGAACTATCCCCATTTCGCCGGTGAACTTCCCTATAACACCGGTTATACGACCTTCGATCGGGTCCTGCGGGCGCATTCGAAGACGAATTTCATAGGACACGGAGACTTATTCTGGGCCCATATCAGTGCCGATGTCCCCACCGATCGCGGCTATCCTTCCGGACCGATTAAGCCCGGCGGTTTGACCGACCGCTTTCTATCGGATTTTCCCAACCTCTACGCAGATATGTCCGCGAACTCAGGGAACAATGCGCTGTCCCGCGACACTGGCTTCTCGCGCCAATTCATTACACGCCACCGGAGCAAATTGATCTTCGGAAGCGACTGCAGCTGTGAAGACGGCCATGGTGCCGGGGTTTCACAAGGGAATAACCCTGAAGCAAATCGATTAGCGGGTAAGTGTGTCGCGAGGCAAACGCTGCAATTATTGCAGGGGCTTTCCCAGCCGGAAATCTTTCGGCAAATTACCTGGTTGAATGGACTTCAGCTGTTCAAGATCCGCTTCCAAAACCCAGGTACATCCGCGTAGGCTCGGTACTATTCCCAGACCCTCTTGGGTTTTAGCTCGACGCGACGGGCTCCCGGCCGAGGACCCGTAGTAAACGAGACACCCGCCATATAGTCGTCGGCATCGTCTTCGTCAGAATCTGGTTCGGTGTCGGCGCTAGGTTCTTCCATCGGCTTCTTATCCTCATCGCTGTCGGAACTGACAGCGACTCCGCCCGCACCGGCTGAGGGCTGCTTCGAAGTCTCTTCGACGGCGCAGAATTCGACTCCGATGAAGAAGTGACCATTGACTTTAGTGCAGTGCCGGACGATTCCGAACATGGTCGAGAATCCCTGGGAAACGGCGATGATCGAATCGGTTTTGATGGCCCTCGGAATTTTCATACCAAGCCCGCCTTCCGACCGGTCCTGAATCATTCCCCATTCGGTTATGCCACGTCCCTCGGCCTTCCAGGATACTTTGACCCTGCCGATGGATTGCCTCCTCGCATAACGCCGATTTTGCCTCATAAATTCATCTCGCTTGCAAATAGGAAAACTTGAGCGTATTTGTGTCCGAAGAGTTCGCAGGTACGCTCGGCTTCAATCAGTTCCAAACTCTCTTGATCTTTCCTTCGGGACCAAGATTCTCAACAGACTCGACGCAGGGGGCCTGTTCCGGAACCGGCACAAGATCCTTGGGGGTGTACCACTCGATACCCAACATGAAGGCGCGCTTGATTGGCGTACAATGCCGAACGATGACCAGCCTGGTCGTAAATCCCTGAACTAGGGAGATAACAGAACCAGGTTCAATGGCCCGGCGAATCTTGATACCGAGGCCCATCTTAGACTTGTCCTGGATCATGCCCTTCTCGGTCACTTCGCGTCCATTAGCCTGCACAAGAAGATCGACTCTTCCTATGCACATTCTCCTGGGTGAGCGACGCTTGTGCCCCATAACATCACTTCGCTCGAAGAAATCGAAACTTTAATGTTTTGTGGAGAAAGCGCCATGCAATCGGATGAATCCCAGGATGGCTTGCAAGATTCTGCGGGGAGGAGAATGACTCTCCAGGATCCGACCCCTCCCGTGGCACCCGGCAGGCCTCAGGTTGGGAGGTTAGTCTCTGGCAGTGTTTTGCACATGATCTCGCGGATGTAGTCCGCTATCGTCCCCCCCCACGCTTTTCTCCAGAAGGCGCGTACTAAGCCGCTTTTGGGACAAGGCGAAAGCCAACGCCTCGCGCAACTGTTTCAGTCGGTGCTGGAACTCCCCAGCATCAGCGTCTGGCAGCCTCAACAAAAAGTATGCTGCTGATTTACAGGCCGCCCTGGCGTTTCCCAGAGCCTGCTGTTGGTGAGCCGTATGGCCGGAGTCACCGGACAGTCTCGCCGATGTCAGGAACGTAAAACCGAGGTCCAGCTCAATCACGATAAGCCTCCGCAGCTCTACCCTGTGCGCGCTTCTTACGGGATGTTCAACGTCTCTAAGCACTCAAGTTCACCTCGTCCGTCACGATGTAATTGCAGCCACTGATAACGCCGATTTAGCAGCCGTGAGGACGGCGGCATAGGATATCGGCTTAACGATATACCGCTTCGCGCCCAGTGCTAGACAACGCGCCTTCTCCTCGTTTAATCGCTGCGCTTGGGCAGATTGATGTTCGTGAGGATCAGGGCCGGCGGCGAGCATCCATGTATGCGCCCCTCTGGTGGAGGAAGTCGAGAGCGTCTTCGCTATCTAAAGCTCGGTACAGAGTCACCGGCAAGCCCACTTCCTCCAACGCCACGGTGAGCGTGTGAAACGTGGCATCATCATCTTCGACGCTCAAGATGCTTTTTTTCGCTGGATTAGGTTGCAGACTGCTCATAGATTCAAGGGACATTTAACGACTGACTAGCTTCGCCGATCAATTGCCGAGCGTTAACCACCGTACCGGTAATTGGTGTCGCTCCATATCTCTTTAGATCGCGTGCCAACAGATGTCCATACGCCTGTAAAAGTTCCGGGATACATCCTCGGATTTCGAGGATCCTGGCACGCCCCCAGACTCAGGAAGGTTGGGTCATCTCTCGAGGCGAGTTGCGCCTGCTTTTACGGATAGGAGTGGTGAAGGTCCGCCTGTATGCAATCTATACCCGCTCTCAGTTTCCAGATAGCCGACTCCTGGTGCAATGCGGAAACTCTACCCGTCGCTGGCGGAGAAACTAGATCGAACGGCAACGCGCTTCTAACTAGGATCGGTGACATATCCTCAACAAGCTTTGAGTCGAAATCGACTCACTCCACAGACCTGAATCGAACGCGCCCAACTTGAGTCAAGCCGGTGACCCCGGCAGATGAAGACTGTGAAGTTGTGACTCAAGCTCACTCGTGGAACTCCAGGGCAAGATCAAGGAGTTCTTTCTTTCATCGGGTGGATTGGTCGGAAGAGAATCCGACCAACCGCCACAACCCACCAGTGGAAGAAGGGGACGCTTGTGAAGATAAGCCAGACATACTTCGGAGATAGTTCCAGCCCGGCCGCCGATGACGATGCAGGCGTCTCCGGCCAGTGCCATAAGCAGGTTGCGGGCGTCTCCCATACCGCAAGGTATGACGACTGTAGCGGGCCAATCCGGCTCAGGAAACTCATCGGGCGGGATGATGCTGACGACTAGTCCACCCGCCTGGACGGCCCGTTCAGCCGCGTGTCTTGTCGCCGCGCTCCCGCACCCGCTGATTACCGTTATCCCGATTCGTGCCAGAAGTGTACCGGCTTCGCCCGCTCGCTGATACGCCAATGACCCGGGGTCAGCACTCCCAAGAACGCAAACCTGAGGGCGTCGGTATCGTGAGGCCATGGATGGACAGTATACATGGATGGACAGTATATAAGATAGGCTCAGTAGGAAGCACGGCGCGATCCTGCCACCTCTAGCTTCACGAAGGGAAGATCTTTCTGGCTTTAAGCGCACCCGTCGGACCGCGCATGGTACGCCCGGCGGAGGAGCCCGCTGCCGCGTTCAGCTACTCCGCCAGGTGACCGCCGCTATCTAGACCGCGCGCCTGCCATTCGCCGCCGCCCTCGGTATCTCACCAAAGCCGCCATGGTGATCCCGCCAATGGCAAACAGTCCTGCCTGCCCCGGCTCCGGTGTTGCGACCAGAGTCACCGGCGTTGTCCCGTTCGCCTCGAAGAGCTGAAAGTTGAATCCTGCCGTCCCCTGGGCAAAGCCGGTTCCATCATTGAATGATCCCGCCGCACTGAACGTCTCCGTCAAGTTCAGCGTAAACGGCGTCCCCAATGCGAAACTGAACGAACGCGGCGATGCCTCCGCCAATAGGCCCCCGCAGAGAAAATTTAGACAGTCTCCTGGTAACGCGCCAACTGCGAGATTTATCGATGCTCTATCCTCCCCCGGCCCTGCCTGGAGGTTCGCTACGGACGCCGAGAATGTGATCACGCCGGTCCGAGCTGGCCCTGCCGTCGTAAATCCCTGAGTCAAATTGGCTTGCGCCATCGCGCTGCTATCGGTGGTAGTTGGAAAGATCGGAACCGAGCTTACCAGCGGAATGGCTGTAGCCGACCCGCCGATGTTGAACGAGAACGGCCCTGACAATCCACTGGTAGGAATTGCAGTCACCTGAGTCGCAGTGATACTCGCGGCAGACGATGGCGCCGAGTTACTGGGATTAATCGCGCAAGCGACCGCGCTACTCACGGTTTGCAATCCTACACTGCACGTGGTCGATGTCACTAATGCACCTTGCATTGGCAGTAATCCAGCGAGTGAGCCGAGCACAACCAAATACTTGATCTTCATGAGCAATTCACCTCACGAACAACCTACGTCCGCACGGATCCAATGTAAAGATAATTACTCATGACGATTGCGGCGTCTTGGTCTTTAACGACCCTTGCTGCCAGATTACTTCTTAATTGCAGACGCTCGTTTCTGTTCTAAACAGCGCGTGCCCTCGTTGCCCCCGCCATCCCGCCCAAGCTCCTAGCGCCATCGCACCTGCCACAAAAAGTCCAGCCTGCCCCGGCTCCGGCGTTGCCACTAGGGTCACCGGCGTTGTTCCGTCCGCCTCAAACAATTGAAAGTCGAATCCCGTTGTCCCACTGGCAAACCCTGGTCCATCCACATACCCTCCCGACGCGCTAAACGTCTCCGCCAGGCTCAACATGAACGGCCCCCCCAAAGCGAAAGTAAAGGATCGTGGAGCCACTTGCGAGAGAATCCCCGTGCAGGAGCTGTTTCCCTGACAGTGCCCGGTTAGGGCGCCAATGGAGAGGTCCGCCACCGCTGCATCCGTCCCCGGCCCTGAACTGAAATCCAGAACGTTGGCTGAGAAGGTAATAAGGCCTGCCCGCGCCAGTCCGCCTGTCGTGAACGACTGAGTTAAATTGGCTTGCGCCAGTGCGCTGCTATTGGTGGTAGTCGGATAGATTGGAACCGAGCTTACCAGCGGAATGGCCGTAGCCGACCCGCCGATGTTGAACGAGAACAGCCCTGACAATCCACTGGTAGGAATTGCAGCCACCTGAGTCGCAGTGATACCCGCCGCAGACGATGGCGCCGAGTTACTGGGATTAATCGCGCAAGCAACCGCGCTACTCACCGTTTGCGATCCTACACTGCACGTGGTCGATGTCACTAATGCACCCTGCATTGGCAGTAATCCAGCCAGTGAGCCGAGCACAACCAAGTACTTGATCTTCATGAGTAATTCACCTCACGAACAACCTACGCCCGTACGGATCCAAAGTAAAGTGAATAGCTCATCACGATTAAGCGATCCTGGTTAGAGAGGGAAACGTTGTCGCTCTCGGGCACGGTAGTTTGTTAGCTGCCTTTTCAAGCGGAGAATACTTCGATTCTTCAGCACATCTTGGAAGAAATTTCCTTACGCAACGCTGAAGGGCACGGATTCTCGCCACGTTTGCTGTCGGCTTACTAGGTCCAACTTGAGGTTGATGCACAGCGTCCGTAGTGTAGCTTCACGGAGCGACTTTGCGCAGTACTCGGCGCAAGTGGTTTGTCGACTAAGCAGCGGCTCAATATCGAAGCGAGTTGTGCTTATATGCTCGGCGATCCGGGACAGAACAGGATGAGGATGAATAACTACTACGGGAAAGTCGCGATGTTTTTACCTGGGATGACGATCAATAGCTTCAGTGATCAGGCGTTCAACCCCAGGCGAGCGATTGTAAGTCTAGGATTCTTGTAGTGGGCCCTGTAGGACTTGAACCTACGACCAAGGGATTATGAGTCCCCTGCTCTAACCAACTGAGCTAAGGGCCCGTATTGAGTGATGCAACTTCTCCGTCTACGCTAGCACGTACCTTGCGACTCTCGGCTAGAACAGATGTCCCATTTTCTCGCGCTTGGTTCGCAAGTACTCGGTTGTCGTATCCAGCGGTGGAGCGATGATCGGCGCCAGTTCTACCACTCGAATGCCGGCATCCTCGACAGCTTTGCGCTTGTCCGGGTTATTGGACAAGAGCCGAACTTCCTGCACGCCGAAATATTGCAGGATAGCGGCAGGAAGGGCATAGTCACGAAGATCTGCCTCAAAGCCCAGGTCTTCGTTAGCCTGAACTGTGTCGCGCCCCTCGTCCTGGAGCTCATAAGCACGCAGTTTATTGAGGAGACCGATGCCGCGGCCTTCTTGATGCTCATAGATCAGCAAGCCGCGCTGTTCTTCAACAATCTGGTCGAGCGCCAACTCCAGTTGCGCTCGGCAGTCGCAGCGCAGGCTGTGGAAGACGTCACCGGTTAGACACTGCGAGTGAATTCGTACGAGCAATGGTCCTGCACTGGCCGACACATCTCCCAATCGTAGAGCGATTGCCTCTTCGGTAACCGTCGGTCGTACACCTTCGAATCCGTAAATACGAAATCGACCGAAGCGGCTGGGAAAGTCCGCTTCGGCTACTTTGTTCAGCTTGAAATCAGTGGGCTGCAAGAACCTCTATTATAGAGTCCAGGTTCGCTTCGCGTTCCTTTCTAACCCGATGCTCGATCAACAGCAGCTTGCCGCGCTCCTTGTCAAGGTTGCGGTTGCGGCTTCCATTGCCAGCATCCTCATGCGCTTCGCTCGCATTCAGAAGACCTTGCTGAGGGATGACCGTTCGGTCGCGGAGCGTTTGCAACTAGCCTTCACCTTTGCTGTCATCTTTGGAGCTAGCGCCGGAGTGCGCATCCTCAGCAATCACCAATATCAGGCCATCGACCTCGCGCTGGAAGGTGCGCAGATTGCGGGTTTGCTTGGTGGATACGTAACCGGGCTGATTACCGGGTTGCTCGTCTCGATCCCCGACATGTTCGACGGCAAGTTGATGTCCATGCCGCTGTTCGCGGCAGCCGGCATCATGGGCGCGCTGATGCATGATCTTGCCCCTGAGAAGGAAGACGTCTGGCATTTCTCTCCTTTTGTGGACCTGAATTTATATCGGCTCTTACGCCAGGTTTTGCATCTCAATCCGAATGCTATCCAAAGGCGAGTGATTGACCGCGCCTCCTTCAATCTCGGGTGTAATGCCATCGTTCTGATTACAGAAGCGCTCCGGTGGGCCGTTTTTCTGAGCTTCAAAGTCCACGGTACGTTCTTTATCTTCGAGAGGGGATTTCATCAAGACCTGGGTACCTTTCTCATCTGCGCTGTTACAACACTCTTTGCCGTGTCGCTCCCGATTCGTATCTGGAGCAGCTTTCGAACGGAGAAACAACTAGAGGCTCAGCATGCCCGGCTTACGGAGGCTCGACTCGCGGCACTTACTAACCAGATCAATCCTCACTTTCTCTTCAACACACTGAATTCCATCTCAACTCTGATTCGGCTGGACCCGGATCGCGCGCGTAGTATGATCCTACGGCTCTCAAAAATCTTACGTCGCCTTCTTCGCAAAACCGAGAACTTCTCTTTGCTTCGGGAAGAGATCTCCTTTATCGATGACTATCTGGGAATTGAGATCGTCCGCTTTGGTGACAAACTGCGTTTCGAGAAAGATATCGAGAATTGTACGCTCGATCGGCTTGTGCCTAGCATGATCCTCCAACCCATCATCGAGAACTCGATTAAGCATGGGCTTTCGAACAAAATCGACGGAGGCACTGTTTGGCTTCGGACTTGGTTGGAGGGCACGAGCCTGTTCATTCTTATAGAAGACAACGGTGTCGGAATCGAAGAGTCCACTTTAGACAATCTGTTCGAACCGGGCCAAGGAGTAGGGGTGAATAACGTTAACGAGCGGTTGCGGGTGCTCTTTGGGAGCGGTTACCGCATGACTGTCGATAGCACGGTGGGAGAAGGTACGAAGACTCTAATCGAAATCCCTGAGTTAGATAGCTACGGCGCCGAAGCGGGACTTGCTATCTTTGCTAACCGCTGAAGTAAGCCGTCTGTCAGTTTCCTCGTCTTGATAGGCAGAGGCCTAATCCAGATATGAAGAAAAGCAACCAGCTCTTGCCAATGGGAACGCTGCTTCTGTTATCGCTAGCGGGCGTCGGTGCGCGGGCGCAGACAACATCGACCTACACGAACCGTCAGGGTGATCAGGTTACGACGACTCGGAGCTCCACCGCACCGGGAGACCGAACCGTGGATCGAACGGTCACCACACCGAACGGACAAACCTACACTCGGGACGCGACCACTGATCGTAGCCCGGGCCAGTATTCGAAGGACGTTTCTAAAACGGGACCGAACGGGAAGACGACAACTTACCAGAACAACGCAACTTGGGGAAACGGAAGCTATACAGACAGTCGGTCCTATACGGGGAGGAACGGTAAAACGGAATCTTCGCAAACATCTGTTACCCGAAGCCCAGGTAACTACTCTCGAGACACGACAGTAACCGGTCGCAATGGCCAAACCAGGACCTACTCGAACAATGCCACCTGGGGTAACGGCACCTACAACGACACCAAGTCACTCACAGGAACACAGGGCAAGACGCAGACCATGCAGACAACCCGAAGCCGCGGCGAAGTCAGCAAGACTTACACCGCACGAAACGGGCATACCAGCACTTGGAGCCATCCAGCGCGTCGCCGCTAGCCGTACAAGCGACCTTTGGATTCGTCTACCTGAGGCCTATTTTCGGTGGGATCTACGTCAGTCTGATCTACGTTCGAACCGTTGTTGCTTGCAGGCCAGCCAGAACGCCTCGCATATAAGAGAAGCTCTTCTGCATGCCGGGCATAACATTCTCGTCGTGGATCTCATATTCCAGGTTGACTGAACCGTGATAGTTCATCTTGACCAGTTCGCATGAAAATCTGCGGGAAGGGAAGTTTGCCATCGCCTACGTCCACCTGGCTCTCCTTGACCATTGGATCCGCGAGATCTTTCACATGCATGTCTAATAATCGAGGTCCCGCCTCAGCAATGGATTCGACGATATTCTTTCCGGTCCGCGAGGTGTGCCCAATATCGATACACAACCCGCAGCGCGGATCCATGTTTTTCACGACCTCCAGAACACTCTGAGGCGTGGGGAAGTTCTTATCCTCAGGTCCGTGATTGTGGACCGCGATCTTGATGTCGTACTCCTTCACGAACTTTTCCAGCTTCGGAAGGGTCACGTGAGTTGGTGCGCACACGATCAGCGGAAAGCCGGCGCGCTTGGCGTACTCGAACTTGCTGCGCATGTCAGCCTCGTCGTCCTTGGCAAAACTCACGTTGCCACAGCCCACCAAGATGCACTCCGGCATCCGCAAACTCCTTCTTCGCAGCGTCGATCTCGGCTGGAGTGCTATCCAACTTCAGATGGAAATCCTTCACATTCAGGTACGGAGTACGAAGCTCCTTCAACATCTGAATCGCCTTGGTCGCGATCGAACTTCCGGAACGAATAAGAGGCGACTCCCAGCTTGATATCGGCGCCACCAAGCTTGTATTCCTGCGCCCTTCGAAGCCTTCGCTGCCAATGGTCGCCGCGAACCCCGCGCACCGTCGAAGCGCTGCCCAGCCACTTGCGTCTGCTGATTGCCATGCTGGAAATCTTCTGATCGGACATAGACTATATTGCCTCCAATTCCTCTTCGAGCAACTGCTTCTGATACAGTTCGGCATAATAGCCGCCGCGGCCTGCAATTGCGCGTGCGTTCCCATCTCCACCAACTCGGCCTTGACTCAATACGACGATCCAATCCGCGTTCTGCACAGTCGAAACTCGGTGCGAGATCAAGATTGTGGTGCGGTTCCTCATCACCCCAGACAGGCCAGCAAGAATCTTCTCTTCAGTGACTGTATCAACACTCGAAAGAGCATCGTCCAGAATCAGGATCCGCGGATTTCTGAGAATTGCGCGCGCGATGGCGGTTCGCTGCTTC
The DNA here is from genome assembly GCA_963814195.1 of uncultured Acidobacteriaceae bacterium. GTDB lineage: Bacteria > Acidobacteriota > Terriglobia > Bryobacterales > Bryobacteraceae > Bog-105. The sequence goes on along the minus strand of CAWFBU010000008.1, from coordinate 31,627 downwards.
TGGCCACCGGACAGCGTCAGTCCGCGCTCGCCGATCGACGGTATCGAATCCGTGCGGAAAGCTTTCAATGTCAGTCGCGAGCCCAGCGACTTCCGCTGCCCAACGCACCTCGATCCATCGATGCTTGCGGCACGCCCCAGGCGATGTTTTCTGCCAGCGTCGCACTGAATAGGAACGTCTCCTGCGGAACGAACCCGATATCGCGCCGCAGCTTTTCCGGAGAAAAGCGGCCGCAAGTCCACCCCGCCCAGTTCCACAGTTCCGGAGCTTGGATCGAACAACCGCGCAATCAGATTGACAAGGGTCGTCTTGCCACTGCCGGTGTGACCCACCACGGCGACCGTCTGCCCCGACGGAATGGTCAGGTCGATTTGACTCAAGGCCTGGCGAGATCCAAAGGTCATCCCGACATGGCGAAAGCGAATTTCGTCCGCGACGTCCGCAGTATCGATCTCGCCTTCCGCGGGCGCTCCGATGGACGGACGCTCGTGCAGCATTTCATTAATGCGGTTCGAGAGAGGCCGTGCCGCGCTGCATCAGGTTCACGACCCAACCAAAGGCAATCATGGGCCAAATCAACATGCCCATGTACGTGTTGAACATGACAAAGCTGCCCAAGGCTCATTGCCCGCCATCAACTGCCGTCCGCCTGCCCACAGCACAAGCAGGAACGTCAACCCGATCAGCCCCTGCAGCAGTGGCATAAACATACCCTGAATGCGTGCCAGCCCGATGTTCTCCCGGATATATTCCCGATTCAGAACTTCGAACAGCTCCACTTCGGCCTGTTCCTGCGCATAGGCGCGGATCACGCGTACTCCGGAGAGATTTTCCTGTACCCGGCTGCTGATGTCTGAAAACATGCTTTGAATGTGTTCAAAGCGAGCGTGAATCCGCCGTCCGAAGAAGATCACAGCTACCGAGACCAAGGGGCGCCGGGCTCAGCGAAATGAGCGTAAGATACAGGTCGGTCCTGCGCCATCACCGCCACTGCCAAGATCAGCATGATGAACGTTTCACTCCAGTACATGATCCCGGGACCCAGCATCATCCGCACAGCATTCAAATCGTTCGTACTGCGGGCCATGATGTCGCCGGTGCGGTAGCGCGAGAAGAACTCCTGCGAGAGTTCCACCAGATGCCGGAACAGATTGTTGCGCAGGTCGTATTCGATATCGCGCGAGATCCCGATGATGATGGTCCGCATCCAGTACTGAAACAGGCCTTTTACCAAAGAAATCCCGATCAGCAGTCCTGCCAGTTGCAAGCACTATGCGGATGCTGAATCCCTTGGTGAGCGAATCCATGCCGAACTTGATGACGATGGGTAGAGACGCCGCCAACAGGTCCTTCATCAGTAGCGACCCGATGCCAAGAGCCATCCCCGTACGGTACGGACGCAAGTAGGGGAAGAGGGTAGCTAAGGATTTCAGCATCTTAGATTCCTACATCGCACAGCCAGAGTCTTCATCCATTCATAGACGAAACGTCTTCTGACCGCTTCGAGTAGTCCACCAGGACTCGGCTTGAAAAAGGGATCGGGAGCCGCGACCACAATGACGTGGATATCAGGCATCGATTCTGCGCAGCAATTTGGCGGCGCGCCGGGTGTGGTAGTTGCTTGTCACAAGCAGCAAGCTGTGATCCCGATTGTCCATGCAGATACTTACTCGATCAGACCAGCGATTCGCTTCGCGTGGAGTCCGAGTCATGGTTCAGTGGCCGGAAAATGGAGGTCGGATACCCTTGCGGCGGGCATACTCTATCGTGTGTCCGATTCGTGCCCCAGCAATGTTGCGGCCCGCTTACCAGCACGTAAGGGGCGTATCCGGCTTTCTGCAACTGGGCGGCTTTCATGATGCGAGTGCCGAACTCATCTCCGCCGAGAACCAGGATGGCATCGGCTTTTTGGGGAGGATCATCTTCGACCAATACACTGCCGGCAAATGTAACAAGGGGGTACGGGCAGCCAGACGATGCCCAGAACAACCAGCAAAATGCTAAAAAAGAGAGGCAACCCGCACGACGGCGGGGCCGGAAACCCGGAGATCTAGCAGTCAGGCGCTAATCCTCGCGAGGCGTTTTCGAAGGATCTTTGCTCGTTGTATCCGTTACTCAAAGAATCCAGCCGCCCTACACTTTTCAGCCGCTTGAACATTCGTTCTATCTCGTCTTCGTCGTCCCGGCTGAGCATGCGAACGGGGCCGCGTTCCGTCACGTCGCCGCCAGTCTGTTCCTTGATGTTGTTCCAGGTCCAATAATCACGGTAAGCAACACCGTCGAAAGTAGCCTGAGTCGAATGTTTACGCAGATGAAACATCAACTTGGCAATCCGCTCCGGATCACCAGGAAAGACCAGACGTTTATGCCGGGAGTTTGTCAGCTTCAGTTTGATCACCAGAGGGGAAACAAACCGGCTGGTGTTGATTTCGCGGATTTCACGCCAGGCGATGGCTCGCTCACCGACGTTGAACTGGGTATGCCCGATTCGGATCGCCGGGCGAACTGAAAGCCAGAAGAGAACGAGTGCCGTGGCGATACAAAGCGCCGCGGGTATGAAGGCTAAATGCGCTCGAAACCCGCAAAGCACACATACGAGAGAGCCAGCGAGCGCTGCCCAGCCGACACGCGCGTAAAGACGCGAGGGTACGTAGATGTCGACGCTAGGCTCCATACACTCTAAGGCTACTCCTGGCCCGTTTGGGCGTCAATGTGTCAGCGCATTCTTCAACCAGAGCGCGTTTGGTTTCAAACCGGCCGGACTCTCCCCGTGGTCAAACGGAGCAATGCGCTTTCGGCGTTCCCTTGTAAGTGGAGAGAGATAAGCCCCGACGGTAGAACCGGTCGACGGTCGTTAATGGCGGTTCCCCCGTTTCAATGGTGGTTCAATGAGACGACTCGACACCCAAAGTAGCCAGACAAGCGGGACCTTTCGCTACGGGCCGGTCCCCTCGTCGAAGTAGATGTTAGCGGATGTTGATATTGAGAATCGCGTCCGAATGATTATGACGCCAGTTCCAGTAATCCTGCCGCTGTCGGTCGGAAGCACGGCCCCAATCGACGTAGTCGCGGTGCTGTTGCTGCCAGTAAACTCTCCAGGCCCGGTCCTCGTGTTCGTCGAAATCATGGTAATCCCTGTGATTCCTGTCGTAAACATGATGGCGATCGTCGCGATCATGATGATCATCGCGGTCACGGTGATCGTCGTGGTCTTGCGCAAACAGATTAGTGGAAAGCATCAGTGCTGCGCTCAAGGAAATAATAAGAGCTATTTTTCTCATTTGTATCAGCTCCTCCACTGATTAGATCCCGTAAAAAACCCGGGGTTTCGGATCGAAGAATTAATATCCTGCAATCAAAGTCGGGGGAACGAATGGTACTTTCCCCGAGATCTTGCCCTGGGCGGTAATAGCCCTTGTTAAAACCAGGAATACTGAACTACCGTAGTGGCCGATTCTCTTTGTATCCGAATTCCAGCCAATGTTTGGCAGGATCTACTCCCGCGGCCCGCTTTGAAGCACAACAATACCTCGAACTCAGAGGTTCATATCGCCGATTTTGCGAGTAATTACCAGGGCGTGACCCTATCAGTCGGCACTCCTCTCGAGGCTTACGGCGACCCCACGCACTTTAGCTTATCTATGATTGATTACGACTCTGATGGTCTCCCTGACCTCGTTGCCGTGAAGACGAACGGAGTTCCCTATGTAGAGATCCATGCCCTTTCGGGGTACACGAACTTTCAACAATGGCTGACACACGTCTCAACCGCTTGGCCTGCAGTCTCAGATAACAGCGTACGTTATGTCATGGCTGATGTTGACAAAGATGGGATTCCGGACCTAGTCTGTATTCCTGACCGCCCTAATGGTTCATCGATTAGCGTCGAAGTTCATGTTCTTTCTGGAGCAGGCAATTATCAGGATTTTATTGTTCACGCGGGAACACCTTACGCTCCGAGTTTTCAGGAAACTGTAACTTACAGCATGGCTGATTACAATGGAGACGGCATTTTGGATCTATTTGCCACGGTTCAAGAAAACGACGATGCGGGGGATGTCACGATTCACGTATTAGATGGATCAAATAACTTCCAGAGCTTTTTGCTTAATGCCGCTACTCCATTCACAGGCGCATATCAGAACACAAGTTTTACGGTTCGTGATTTCGACTATGATGGCGTACCCGATGTAGTGGGGATTTAAGGATGGGGTGGCGGATCAGGAAAGGTCGAACTACATGTCCTATCAGGAAGTAGCAATTACCAAAGTTTTAGCCTGCACCGCCTCACGAACTATGATAAAGACTCTGACCCTACCGATTACACATATAACTTAATATCGCTTCCTTTAAGGATTACTGCCAGCGAACCGACTGGCAACTTAAACATGCCCCCATTTCTTAGTAGCGCCTCAAGAGGCGCTACTGAAGTCGCCGGTGAATTCTTCAACCCGTTCTACTCTTACGGTGTTTCGAGCGATTAGGGCTGCTATTTTGATGATCCCGAGGGCTTTTGCGGCTATGTCTACGATTTCGGTTCCGCTCATCCGTACAGTATTCCAAATGTAACTCCGCTTCAGCAGCTCTACATCAAACTGAGAGATTTGGCGAACTTCTCGGTAGGTACGCCGAACGGAAACGATTGTAACGCTCTTGCTTCGTTTGCTCAAGCTGCCGCAACGTACATCGGAACCAACGAAGACAAATTTGTATCTGCTTTCTCTCTCCTACACCCTCCTGTAAGGAAGGTAATCACCGTCGCTCCTGGTATGACGTTCACTATCCGCGCTCCTGGCTTAGAGGGCGTCCAAAGTCCAGTCTATCTTGGAAATCCGGGTGGAAGCAGCGGGAATCCCTCGGGGTTTAAACCCAATTATCAAGATTCTATAAGACCCGATCAAGACCAAGGCCATCATTTCGCAGCATTTTTTCAGCTAGGCTACCACTATCGATCTATAGCTGGTTGGCAGATAGCTAGTCTGTGGGAGCGGTACGAAGGCACACCTACGAACACAAACGACATACAGTTGGGAGCGGACGCCGCAAACCTGGGAAGCCAATTGCGGAGCACCTTACAAGTCTCAGATATAGCAGGACGAATACAGAGTGAATTTTGTAAGTAGCGAAGCAGGTTAGGGCAACAATGACGTTTCGAGATCGACGTCGAGGGTGGCGGACATTCGTCGCTATTCTGGTTGGGCTTTCGAGTGTGCTTGTAGCATTCGGGCTCTGGTTTTTCTTGGGAGACTGGGGATTCGTTCGCTGGCCAGGATGGTACGTGCCAGTAACTATGTCCGCAAACGTTCGTAAATCGACCAACAACATCAACTACGGCTATCTCATCGAGACGCCCAGGTGGTCCGAGGCCGGATACACAATTACAATTTTTGCGCGCACTACAGGTGGATTTCAGGACGATGAAGCGAGGTTCAAGCTTAAGGTACTTGGGACCTATCAAAAGATGAGAACAAGGCAATGGTTGGCAGAGGGGCAAGTGCTATTGCTGGAAGTCGAGTCGAAGTCGTTCGGCGATTCCGCTATGGATAACCAAGGAACCTTTCTGGACACTGTAGGCATCCTTTATAATTTCGAGACGGGAGAGCTTCGGGACTGCAGTACTTCGGTTAATATATTCCACGTTGCACCTGAGAAGTCGCGACAAAGCCCTTCATTTTCCTGTTTCGAACTGGAAGACTATGTGAAAGCTACCTTCGGGTACACGAGTCCTCCTATGACTCGAATTCAGAATCAATAAGAGACACGGCGAATTCCAAGGTGATTGTGTCCAGGCCCCAAATTACAACACACCACGCGCTACGTTAGACCAACCCAGCCGGTGCCCAGGTCAATTTAAGAGTGAGTCGAACGGACCCGAAGCTCTTTCTGCAGCCAGGCGATCATCTCTGCTTTGTAGTGCTGCATCTCCGGCGTTCGCCACTTTGACATGCCGTGTCCACCATCTTGAATGGTGATCAGTTCGCAGTCCGAACCTGCAGCGCGAATCGCTTCACAGAAGGGCGGCGACTGCTCGAAGACGACCTGATCGTCCTTGTTGCCATGAATGATAAGGAACGGAGGCATCCCGCGGTGCACGCCCGCAATGGGAGCAAGCGAATGCAGCTTCGTCAGTCCAGCTTCATCCAGGTTATCCACTCCGAAAAAGTGAATGCCGCCGCCGTGGGCAGCATGCTGGTTGATGTTGTTCATGTCAAAGCGCTCCGGGTTGCTGCGCCGCAATTGTGCCAGCTTGCCGTAATCGGATGGTCCGTAAAAGTCCACGACAGCAGCTACCTTGGTCTCGGGCGTATCGTGAGTGCCGGCATAGTTCACGAGAAGTCCGCCCGCCGATTCTCCGATGAGTGCGAGACGCGAGATGTCCACGTGATACTTAGTGGCATTGGCCTTCACCCAGCGGACGGCCGTGTTCACGTCGGCTATGGCCTGCGGAAACTTGGCTGCCGGCGCCAGTCTGTAATCGATGCTGAACCACGCAAACCCGGCATCGCTCAAGGGACCAAATAGCGGCTTAACGTTCGTACTCTTGCTTCCGCCATCAAAACCTCCGCCATGCACCAGAATGGCCGCGGGGAATGGCCCAGCTCCATCGGGAATGTGAAGATCCAGTAGGAGCGCCGTGTCACCGGCCTTTCCATACTGGACATCCTTTTGATCCTTGTCATCGGAGGATGCGCCGGACAACATCATCGCAGCACTGATCAAGAGAAACAGCAGGGGTCGCATCGGACGGAATTGTATCAAGCGGGAGACTTATGGTTTGGCGGCTGCCCTAAGACTCGAATGAGGGGTCAGCCTCCGCACGACGAATTCCTGAAACAGATTAGACACGGCATCCGATCCGATCCCGATAACTAAGTTCTCGAACGTCAGGCTTATGCCGTCTCGATCCTTCGCCGGATAGTAGAGGTTCGAAATGCCAGCGGAGGCAAGACTTCCGAGTATGTTCGAATAAGCTGGCTGCCACTTTTGATTGTCACCCTTGGCTATCACGGATCGCGAGAGCGCATAGAGAACTCTGGATCGTGCACTGCCAGTGCCTTTATAGAAGTACCGCGGGTCCTGCCGGAAAACGAAGGGCAGGATGGCGCCACTGACATAGGTGCCGGTTAGGAAGTTGCCATAGGAAGCCGCGTAACGTTTGGCGTACCCGCTCGCCCCTTGGCCATATCCACTGAAATCATCGTTCGATTGTTGAACACCGGCGATAATTGCACTCACCGCGAATGCCGCGGGATCGAGTGTGGATTTCCAGGCCAGTTCAAATTTCTGTTTTGTCGTAAGCGGTTCTGCATCGGGAAGGTAGCTGACAAAGAAGTTCGGCAATAATCCGAAGATGCGTTGCTGTTCCTGAACTCTAATCTGTTCTTGCGCGAGTTCGACCTGAGTCAGCCTGACTTGCACCGTGGCGGTCACAAGCGAAAGCGTGAGGACGATCGGGCTTAGTTTCGATGATTCGCCCGTTGCTACAACGCCGCGCAATACCTGATCTGCAAAGCCTGGAGCGGAGGCTATTACTTCAAAGGGCCCCGACGCTACCGCCGCAAAAGTGAACTGCCCCGCGTTACCCGACAGGGATTCCCATTCTGATTTGTCGCCCAGATGCGAGAGCTTTACTTCTGCTCCGACGATAGCGGCCCCTGTTTCGTCAACTACGGAGCCGCTGATGGTGGATGTTAGTGCAGGCGGCGAGTCAGTCTGCCCGCACTTTACATGAGCAGGGATGAGCACAGCAAGGGCCATGATTGCGCAGCAGTTTCGGGAAGCCGTCGGCAGATGCTGCATGCGTTTCAGAATGCCGAAGAGCGAACGCGCGAAAGATAGCTTCATCGGCTCAGTCCCGTGCTGGGCTGCCGGTGATAGTTTAAGACTGGCGCAGTGTAGAGCACACCGCAGGCGCACTGTATTGCTTTTATTTCGTCGCTAGTGACCAAAGAACGCCTCAATCATCCAAGACGGAAATCAGAAAATCGCCACTAAACGTTGCGGTAAACCTGGACCTACGCCAGGCCAAGTTCAGGCGGTCAATTGCTTCCTCAATCTCTGACGTGTTCTTGTCAGCTAAGGGTTACAGCGTTGATGCGTGGGTTTGTGATGCGAAGCATGCGGTAGGGTAATGACGTTTTTGACCAAAGAAAAGCCCTGGAGAAGCCATCCTCTCCAGGGCGCAGAACTGAACCTCGTTGATTCGTTCTTAAGCTAGAGCCAGATTCAGATTTTCGATCGCTTCATCGATCTCGGCCGTATTCTTGTAGCCCACAGTGACCGAGTTCACCCCGGCGTTCCTGAAGGCAAAGCGCATGGCAGCCTGGCGATCCTCACGATTGGTGAACGTGCCCTCGCCGACCAGCTTCATGCTGATGACGCCCATGCCCTCTTTGCGGACCTGCTTCACATGCGTGACGACTTCATGAACATCGCCCAAACCGCGCGTGTTGTAGTCCTCAGCGTCCATGGCAGTGCCTTTGTGATTCACGCGAATCATGGCGACTTCCAACCATTTGTTGTCCGGGACCTGCCTCAGCGCGGGAAGACCGTGCACGGAGGCGCCGCGTCCGACCACAACCTTCTTGGACTGTGCCTCCTGGATGCCCTCCTGCCAGCGCAGGCTTTCGGTTGGCCACGATCCCGTGTGCTGCCAGTGCAGAAGCATAATGTCGAAGTACTCTGTATTGGCGAGTTTCCGGAGTTCATCGATTTTTGCTTGAGGGTCGATGCCTTCGCGCGTCGTCACTTTCGACATCAACCGGTAGCTGTCTCGCGGGATGCCTTTCAGCGCCACGCCCAGCATCCGGTGCATGTCACCGTACGATTCGGCTGTTTCAAAGAATCGAACGCCGTGATCGTAGGCGTAGCGAACCAGGCTTGTAAACTGCTCCTGTCCCAGCTCCCGTTGGACGCGCCCGCTGAAACTTCCTGTGCCAAAAGCAAGGCGCGTGACCTTCACGTCTGACTTCCCAAGCGTGACCCAGTCGGTCGCTTTAGCCGGAGCCGCTCCCAGCTGAAAGCCGCCGGCTCCCGCGACCGTCGCCGCAGCGAACCCGGTCTTCAATATGTCGCGTCTGGAGTAGTTAGCCATTCGTCTTCCTCCTCGGTGCCAAACTTACATAAAGTTATCAGATTACAGCCAAGCGAGAAGCGGCTACGATGCTACTTCGCCAGGGAGTACTTCTCTCCGCCCGGAATCCAGCCAGCCATCTGGCAACCCTTCCTCACGTAGTCTAATCCGCTCAAGCTTGTGAATAGCGCGGTCAAGCCGAGCGCGATCTGCTCAAGCAAGAAGACCACCCGATTGGGATACGCCGACTGCAAGAGGACGAAGCCTACGAGGATGATCTGGAAAAAGGTACTGACCTTGCCCATCTTGGTCGGCAGGAATTTACGAAAGCCGCGCAAGATGCGAAGCAAGATCGCACCGACCACGATGACCAGGTCCCGCACGATCACGAGGAGGAGCAACCAAAAGGGGATTCTGCCGATGATGGCGAGAACAACAAATAAGGTTACGAGCATCGCTTTGTCAGCGAGCGGATCCAGAATAATGCCGGTCTGTCCTTTGGCACCGAGCGCGCGTGCGGCATAGCCGTCCAGGCCATCACTGACGCCGGCCAGAAACACGACCCCGAGTGCTTCACGAAATCGTCCTTGCAGTAGCAGCCACGCCAGAATAGGAGAAGCCACTAAGCGCAAGGATGTGATCAGATTGGGAAGGTGGCGGAGCAACGGCACTTCTCTCTACGCAATAGTAACGAGGCGTGCGAATTGCAGGAATGCTAGTGCGCGAAAGCCTGAAATGCGATTTCGGGCCGCCTCTTCGAACTGGGGGGAAACGTCACGATGTCGTAATAGGAAGGATCTGACATCAGCTCATTCACCAGGGCAACATGCATAGCGTGGCCTGCTTTCTCGGCCACGACAGTCCCCAGGAGCGGACGCCCCAGCAAGGCTAAGTCTCCGATCAAATCCAACGCCTTGTGACGGCAGCACTCGTCCGGAAAGCGCAGGCCGCCCACATTTGCTACGCCGGTTCGCGTAAAACAAACGGCATTATCGAGCGTCGCACCACGAATCAAACCCTGGTCACGCATCTGGTCCAGTTCGTACTCAAAACCGAAGGTTCGGGCGGGCGCAATTCTGGTTGCGTAACTCTCGGGCGTTACCTCCAACTCCAGAGTCTGGTCGCCCACGAGCGGATGGTCGAAGAAGTTATGGCATCGGAGCTGAAATGTGTCGGAAGGCAGAATGGACACCTTCTTACCGTTCTTGTCCACGCTGATGGGCCTTACGATTCGCATGTAACGCCGTAGCCGCCGCGAACTTTGCAATCCGACGGTGCGGATGAGTTCGACAAACGGAAGGCTGCTGCCGTCCAGAATCGGCAATTCCAAACTGTCGAGTTCGACGAACGCATTGTCGACACCCATGCCATAGAAGACGCTGAGCAGGTGTTCCGTTGTCGAGATGAAGATGCCTTTGGGATGCATCAAGCTGGTGGCGTAACTTACCCGCTTGACATACTCCCAACTTGCCCTGATCTGCGTATTGTCGAGGTCTGTCCGGACGAAGACAATACCGGTGTCAGGCGGTGCCGGTGTGATTCTGAGGCGAACTGGAGCGCCATGATGCAGCCCGATCCCATTGACTTCCACCGGTCGACGGAGCGTCTTCTCGTACACCATCAATTTGCTTCTTCATCTTACCAGAGTCTCTGTAATTGCCTGATTCGCAATGACTTGTGCGAGGCCACACGTATCATTATGACTACACTAAATGGGCGTAGGGTGCGGTGTTGTGTCGTAAACGCGTCGGCCTTCGCCTCCCAGCTGCCGTCATCTACTATGAAGAGGTAACCTTTCCGGCACCCACGTCGTTCCCGAAATCAGCTTTCGTCATCCTCGGCTGCATGACGCCTTATCTCTAAACCTCGGGTATCTCACATCATGCGTCTCTCTAGTTTGAAGTTGATGTCTGTCGCAGCTTTGGTCGCCTTTCCGGTTCTCTGCTTCTCAGAAGAAAAAGTGGATCTTTCGACGTCGTCAACCGTATTCGCACCGAAGCTTTTTCGAATTCCAAGGTGATGGACACGATGTTCTACCTGACGGATGTCTACGGGCCGCGACTGGCGAATTCGCCGAACTACCGGGCGGCCGGCGATTGGGCGGTCGGCCGGCTGAACGAGTATGGGCTGGTTAACGTGCGCGAAGAGAAATGGGGACCCTTCGGCCGCGAGTGGCAGAACAAGTACTACGAGGGCCACATGGTGGAGCCGCAGTTTTCCTCTCTCATGGCGATCCCGCTTGCCTGGACCGAAAGTACCAATGGAGCTGTGACCGGCGAGCCGATGCTGGCCGTCATCCGAACCGCAAGCGGACATGGACAAGTACAAAGGTAAGCTCCGCGGCAAGATCGTGATGACGGCATCCGCCCAGAACCTGCCTTTCCCGACCGACGCCGAAGCTCACCGCTACACTGACGCAGAACTCGCCGCCGAAACGCAGGCGCCCGAACCGGGACCGATCGACGATTCCTCTCTGCTCCGCACGCCCGATCACCCGCGGCGATGCCGCCCCGCCGCTCTCGCGCGAAGCGCGGCAGGCGCTACAAGACAAAATCGTGGCATTCATGAAGGACGAGGGCGTGCTCCTGACGATCACTGCCAGTCAGAATGGATCCGGCGGAACTATCTTTGCGGCGTCCGGCGGTTCCTACGATCCCAAACGACCGGTCGCGGTACCTGGCGTTGCGCTTATGCCGGAGCAATACAACCGCATTGCACGGCTGCTGGATCACAAAATCCCGGTAAAACTCGAATTCAATATCCAGAACGAGCTTTCCTGCAAATAACCCGGATTGCTTCAACGTCGTTGGCGAAATCCCCGGAACCGGTCCGCATAAAGATGAGATTGGTCATGCTCGGAGCGCATTTCGATTCCTGGCACGGCGGTACCGGAGCGACCGATAACGCCGCGGGAAGTGCCGTGATGATGGAAGCCGTCCGGCTCTGAAATCCTCAACCATGCCGATGGACCGGACCGTCCGAATCGCACTTTGGGGCGGTGAAGAGGAAGGACTGCTCGGCTCCCGCGCCTACGTGAAAGAGCATTTCGGCGACCGCGAAACCATGAAGCTCACTGCGGAGCACGCCAAGCTATCCGGCTACTTCAACTTCGACAATGGAACCGGCAAGATTCGGGGTGTTTACCTCCAGGGCAATGACATGATGCGGCCGATCTTCGAAAGCTGGTTTGTGCCGTTCAAGGATCTCGGGGCGGGCGACAGTTCCATCCGCAATACCGGCGGCACCGACCACCTCTCCTATGACGCCGTCGGGCTTGCCCGGCTTCCAGTTCATCCAGGATCCGATGGACTACGAAACCCGGACTCACCACTCTAATATGGATGTCTACGACCGGATTCAGCCGGGCGACCTGATGCAGGCTTCTGCGATCATCGCTTCTTTCGTCTACAACACGGCCACCCGGACAGAGATGCTGCCACGGAAACCTCTGCCTCCTCCGCAACCGACGCCCAAGACGCCGTCGGGCCAGGACGTGACGAAGCCTCACGACCAACCGACGGCCATTACACCAGCAGCAAATGCGGGTCGCTATTAGAAAGCTCCTAAGCTACAGTGGGAAGCTTAAATGCTCCGTTATTCGGCTGTTTGCCTGCTTTTTGGCTTCTCCACACTACACGCTGACGCACTAAAGAAACCCGTCACCATCGACGCGGTGATGAATGTAGAGCATCGGGATGGCGGAGCGGTGACCTGGGCCCCCAATGGCAGTCAATTTGTCTTTCAAAAGAGCGGCAAGTTGGTGGTCTATCACGTCAGGTCCGGTAAGTCCAACGAGATTCTTGAGCTTTCGAAGCTGCGAGATGCGGCCGAGAAGGGGGAGGCGCCGGTCGTAACTGACTGGACGAATCGACGCGTCAACGAGAATAGTGTCGCCTGGTTTGAAGACGGCAAACATCTGCTGGTGGCCGAAAGTGGTGATCTTTTTGTCGTCGATGTCGGTAAGCGAAGCTTCGATCAATTGACGCATACACCGGAGGACGAGCGGGATCCGAAACTGTCGCCGGACAACCATCACATTTCTTTCCGCCGCGGTCCCGATTTGTTCGTCCTCGACCTTCCATCGAAGGAGGTTCGTCGGTTGACCCACGACGGGTCGGATACCCTCCTGAACGGGCAGTTGGACTGGGTCTACCCGGAAGAACTTGATTTAGGTACGGCGCATTGGTGGTCGCCTGATTCACGTTCCATTGCTTACCTGCAGTTCGATATAAGTCACGAGCCCGTGTTTCCGCAGGCTTTCCTGCTTAATCCCCGAGGACTTCTGGAGCCGGAACGTTATCCCAAAGCCGGCGACCCCAATGCGGAAGTGCGCCTCGGCATTGTGCCCATCACCGGCGGAGATACTTGCTGGATGAATCTTGGCGAGCCCCGCAACAATCTGCTCGCCCGCGTAGTGTGGCTCCCCAACAGCCAGGCCATTGCGGCTATCAAGTTGAATCGTTTACAGAACAAGCTGGATCTGTATTTCGCCGAAGCTCGTACCGGCACAGCTCGAGTGATCCTGCACGAAGAATCGTCTACCTGGATCAACCTGCCGTCTGATACCCAGCCAATGTTCCTAAGCAACGGCGAACGATTTCTCTGGACGAGCGAACGCGACGGCTTTCGTCATTTTTATCTCTACAGTTCTTCGGGACAGATGCAGAAGCAGTTGACCAGCGGCCGCTGGATGGTGACACAAGTGGCAGCCACGACCGAGAGCCATGTGTTCTTCACCTCGACTGAGCCGAGTCCGCTGGAACGACAGCTTTACTCCATGAGTTTGGATGGAAGCGGGAAGCAGCGATTGACGAAAGAGGAAGGAACCCACGGCATCTCGATGGCGCCTGATGGTTCTTACTTCCTCGATAACTTCAGCAGCCTGACGCAGGTGCCCCGTACAACCCTTTATAAGGGAGACGGTGACGAGCTGCGAACGTATCTCGAGCCGGATGAAAAGGCTGCCCAGGAGTACAGCATCCAGCCAACAGAGATTATGAAGGTGAAAGGTGCGGACGGCTCCGACTTGTATGCCCGTCTCATTAAGCCTGTTGGTTTCACGCCGAACAAAAAGTATCCGGCCGTGGTGATGATTTATGGTGGTCCCGGCGCCCAGAGTGTTCGTAATAGCTGGACAGGGCTCTCGACCGATCAGGTGCTGGCCAACAAAGGCTTCGTCATCTGGCAGGTAGATAATCGCGGCTCGGCGAACCGGGGCCACGCGTTCGAAGAACCGATCTATCACCATCTAGGCACGCAGGAGCTGGCGGATCAGAAAGCGGGAATCGAGCAGTTAGTCAAACTCGGGTTTGTCGACCCGCTGAGGATTGGAATGTTCGGCTGGAGTTACGGCGGCTTTATGACTCTGTACACGGCCACGAATGCACCAGGTCTTATCAAGGCCGCGGTGGCGGGGGCCCCAGTGACCAGTTGGCGCAACTACGACACCATCTATACCGAGCGCTATATGGGACTGCCGGACGAGAATGTGGACGGCTACAAGGGTGGATCGCCGCAGACCAAAGCGGCTGATTTGAAAGCGAAGCTGCTGATACTCCACAACATCGAAGATGACAATGTTCATTTCGCTAATACGATGCAAATGGCGGACGCGCTGGAAAAGGCCGACAGGCCATTCACGGTTATTCCCTATCCGCAAAAATCTCACGGAGTTTCCGGCCCTACCCGGCGCCATATGTATGAAGCGCTGGTGTCTTTCTTCGAAGAGAACTTACGCTAGCTTGGTCAGCTGAAAGCTTATAATTCTAGTTTATTTATGAAAGTTTTATCTTTCGTATAGTCCTGCACTCCTGGGTTCGGAAAAGTCGGACTTTAGCACTGGTCCTTTGCGTGCTAACGTTTTCGTATCAGTCCTCGCGACTAATTCATTCAGGGGTTTACTGTTGATCCAACGATCTCTTCGGGTTGTGGCACTGCTCGCAGCTCTCATCTTTCTTCCCGTCCTAAAATCTCAAACGTCAAATCAGTCGGGGGCGATCAGCGGTGCGGTTACGGACCAGTCCGGTGCGCCTGTACCAAGAGCTTCCGTCACGCTGACATCACAATCCGGCGCAAGTTCAACCAAAGTGACCGGCAATGATGGCCTGTTTACTTTTCCGTTGATTGCCGCGGGCAATTACTCTATTGCCGTGGAAGCGCCTGGATTCAGCAAGTACGTCCTCAACGATATTAAGGTCGACGTCACTGCAGTCAGTCAGGCTAACGTTACTTTGCAAGTTGGGCAGACTACTTCGGAAATCTCGGTGACGGCTGCAGCGACTCAAGTCAATGTTGCGAACTCAACAATGGGTAACGTTCTCCCTGGAAAGACTGTAGAGAATCTGCCACTGGCGACTCGCAACTTTACAAACCTGCTTGCACTGAACGCGAACACCAGTTCGCAACTTCCTACCGCTGCATCGGCGGGCCGTGGGTCAGCCACGATTTATGTCGACGGACAGCGTGGGACGAACAATAACCTCGTTATTAACGGTGTCGACTCGAACAACCTGGGCAGCAACAATTTCAGCTCGGTGCCGATTCCTGCCCCCGACACAATCGAAGAATTCCGAGTGCAAACCAGCTTGTATGATGCAGCAGCAGGAAAGACCTCAGGCGGAAATATCAATGTTCTGACAAAGGGCGGGTCTCCTCAGTTCCACGGCGAGGCATATGAGTACCTCCGCAATGAGGACATGAATGCCAATGAGTGGTTCTTTAACAACCAAGGTCAAAAGCGGCCTGTATTACGCCAGAATCAATTTGGCGGCGACTTCGGCGGACCTGTGCCCTTCCTGAAACAGACGTTTTTCTTCGGCTCCTACCAGGGCACCTACCAAACTAATGGCGTATCGAGTGCGGTGAGTACGGTATTCCCGGTTCTTCCGACGGTGCGCAGCCAAGCCAACCTCGAACAGGCTTTCGGTCTCACGCCCGGGACGTTGAATCCGGTTTCGCTCAAACTTCTCAATGCGCCGGGCCAGTTTGGAGGCTATCTGATTCCTTCCGGAACGGGCGCTGCGCCTGGTCAATATGGCCAGCTTAGTTTTTCTGCGCCGCTGAAGTACAGCGAAGATCAATACAACTTAAACGGTGATCACAATTTCGGCGACAAGCTTCGTCTTTCGCTGCGGTATTTCCACGCGGATGCGATCAGCGTAAACCCGCTGGGCGGCGAAGGCACGACTAGCGGTATGAGCAATTTGGGGAGTGGCGAAACCGATCCTATCCTCAATCACAACGCTTCTGTCAATCTTACGTGGAGCATCAATGCGAGCCTTGTAAACGAAAGCCGGGTTGGATTCAATCGGATTTACACGGCGGCCGTTGCCCCCGACCCCGCCACGCTTTCCAGCATCGGTATGAGCCGATTCAACTCGGGGATCTTCTCCGGCATCCCACTTTTCACGACCAACGATCTGACTCCAGCCTTCGGTGGCATCTCAACGAATAACGATCAGGCTGGCTATTCGAACACAATGAACTACGCCGATACGCTCGCCTGGAGCCGCGGGAAACACACCCTTCGCTTCGGCTTTGAGGCTCGGCAGTATCAAATCAACCTCTTCAACAACTTCGCCTCCAGAGGGTTCCTCGTCTACAATACGTTCAAAGACATTCTGCAAGGCAACATACTGCAGGAGTTTGTGGGTACCGGTCTTACTTATCGCGATTTTCGGGCTCACGATCTCTCGGCCTTCGCCCAGGACGACTGGAAGGTCACGCCGCGGCTTACCTTGAATTTGGGAGTCCGATACGACTATTTGAGCCCGTCTACCGACCGGAAAGGTCGATTGGGTAACTTCGACCCGAGCCGACTGGACGCGAACACGCTCGCTAATGGCGGAGCCGGATTGATCAACGGTTTTATCCTGCCTGCATCTGCCAACTTCGGCAGCATCAAAGGCACGCCGGGCGTCTCTGATTCGACCTTCAGTATCGCGAATAATCTGAACTTTGCACCGCGGATCGGCTTTGCCTGGGATCCGCTGGGCGACGGCAAGACGTCGATTCGCGGTGGATACGGCATGTATTATGTCCGGATCTCAAACCAGACACTGCTCCAGCTGATAACAGCGGCACCCTTCTTCCAACAATCGTCAGTCGTAAATCCGGGCACGACAAATGCAAGCCCGTTCCCCAACCTGCCGGTGCCATCGCAGTTTCCTATCTACCCGAGCCTGCCGGCTCTCACCGGGTATAACGCCGCCGGCAGTCCTGTTTACACCGGTGGCCTTCTTGCTTTGAATCCGTTTCAACGGAATATGCGGACGCCTTACGCCGAGCAATTCAACTTTTCTATCCAGCGAGAGTTGCCCGGGAAGTTCACGTTGGAGGTTGGGTATGCGGGATCGCAAGGTGTTCGGCTCTTACAGAGCCTTCAGTTAAACCAGGCGGAACTCGCGAATGCTTCCAACCCGATACGCGGGCTGACTGCCAACTCGGCACGCAACGCGAGTGCACGGGCCGGCATCGTCGGTTTCAGTACGACGGGTTTAAACACGGTAACCGCGAACGGACATTCGTCTTATAACGCTCTAGTCGCCACGATCTCGCACCGGTCGGATAGGGCCTATTTCCAGGCGTCGTACACGTATTCTAAATCGATCGATAACAACAGCGGTTCGACTACTCAGGATCTCGGGTCGTCCGGTGGAAACAATCTGGCGCCTCAATTGCAGCGTGGGCTCTCTGACTTCGACCGACCGCAGAGATTGGCCGTTACTTACTCGTACGATCTTCCCGGTCCTTCCAAAGGACTGCTAAAGACCCTGGTAGGGGGTTGGAACGTTTCGGGCACAGCGTATGCTCAATCATCGTTGCCGATCAACTTCCTTTGCAGTTGCGGATCTAACAACGTTGACGGCATCACGGGCACCATCTATCCTGCGTTGTCGGGAAACATCACAGACATTTACAACGGCAATAACTGGAGTTCCTACACAGTTCCGGGTAACTCGGCCTTCAAGACCGGTATCGTCGGTGTTGTGCCTACTCTCGCCGCGGGCTCCGTTCTCAGCGGATACAATGCGAATACGGCGCCGGGCAATAATTCATACCCGATAGGCGGACCGGGCCCTGCTGCGAATAACGTTGCTCAGCCGTTCGGCAATATGGGTCGCAACCCCAACATACGGGGACCGTTCCAGAACCAGTTCGACGTTGCTCTGCTAAAGACCTTCGCCTTAAAAGAGCGGCTGGGATTCCAACTCAGGGGAGACGCGTTCAACATCCTGAACCATCCGATCTTCTCCAACCCGAACTCGACTGTGGGTTCGGCGGCTTTTGGACGGATCAGTAGCACTGTCACGAATGCCCGCATTCTGCAGGTCTCTGCCAAAATCATCTTCTAGCTTGATGTTCTGAGGAATCAACGAACAACGGAATTGGTATCGAACGCGATCCGACATTGGCCAGAGCTTAACCGCTCTGGCCTTTTCTTTGGTTAGCAAGCCTTGTGCTGAAATGTAATTGCTAATCAAATGAAAACAAGAATCCGTTCGACGACGATCCTTTGCGTGCGGCGAAACGGCAAAGTGGTACTGGCCGGCGACGGTCAGGTCACCATGGGTAGTGAAGTTTTGAAAAGCGGGGCAAAGAAGTTGCGTCGCTTCTTCGATAACAAAGTTCTCTCCGGTTTTGCCGGGTCAACCGCTGATGCCTTTGCGCTCTTTGCTCGTTTTGAATCGAAGCTCGAGCAATACAGTGGCAACCTGCCGCGTAGCGTGGTGGAACTCGCCAAGGAGTGGCGTACCGATCGGATGCTGCGTCACCTGGAAGCTCTGCTGCTAGTAGCAGATGCCAACGATATGTATATCGTCAGCGGCAACGGCGATGTGATCGAACCAGATACTCCCATTGCGGCTATTGGCTCGGGTGGCGCTTTTGCAAAGGCTGCCGCGGTTGCGCTTATGGAGAATACCGAGTTGACCGCGCGACAGATTGCCGAGAAAGCGATGAAGATCGCCGGTGACGTTTGTATTTACACCAACAGCAGCGTCAACTACGAGGAGCTCGGATAAATGGTCATCTATCTTCCCCAGCAGTCCTCCGACGAAGCCCCGCTGCTAGATGAACTAACTCCGCGCGAGATTGTGGCCGAGTTGGATAAGCACGTCATCGGTCAGGCGGACGCCAAGAAATCGGTCGCAATCGCCCTTCGTAATCGCGTCCGACGCCAGAAGCTCGAACCCGAAATGGCCGAGGAAGTGATGCCTAAAAACATCCTGATGATCGGCCCCACCGGTGTTGGAAAAACCGAGATCGCGCGACGCCTGGCAAAGCTCGCTAACTCTCCCTTCCTTAAGGTTGAAGCGAGTAAGTTCACCGAAGTGGGTTACGTGGGCCGTGATGTTGAATCGATGATTCGCGATCTGGTTGACGTGGCCATCGATATGGTGCGAGAAGAACGTCTGGACCAGGTTGCCGATCGAGCTGAGCAGCAGGCAGAAGATCGACTCCTGGACCTGCTGATGCCGCCCCAGCCAGAGGGCGCGGAAGTTGCAGGCGACAAGACCCGCGACAAGCTTCGAGAGAAGTTGCGCGCCGGTAAACTCGATGACCGCATGGTCGAGGTCGACGTAAAAGAACGCGGTCCGACCTTCGAAGTCTCTACCAGCGGGAACGTTGAGGAGATGGACATCAACCTGAAAGATGTCATGGGCGGACTCTTTGGTCCTCGCACTAAGAAGCGCAATATGCGTGTGTCCGAAGCTCTCGAATACCTCATTCAGGAAGAAGAAAGCAAGCTGGTCGATATGGACCAGGTTACCCGCGTCGCGTTAGAGCGAGTTGAACGGAACGGCATCGTATTTCTGGACGAGATCGATAAGATCGCCGGACGCGAAGGTGGCCACGGTCCGGATGTCAGCCGCGAGGGCGTGCAGCGAGACATCCTGCCCATTGTGGAAGGTACTTCCGTCAATACGCGCCATGGCTTTGTACGAACTGATCACATTCTCTTTGTCGCCGCCGGAGCCTTCCACGTCTCCAAACCATCGGACCTCATTCCCGAGCTGCAAGGCCGCTTTCCGATCCGGGTGGAACTGAAGACTCTACTCGGAAGCGGACTTCATCCGCATTTTGAAAGAACCCAAATCAGCGCTGGTGAAGCAGTACACAGCTCTGCTGGAGACCGAAGGGATCAAGCTCAGTTTCGCCGAGGACGCTCTGACGGAGATCGCCAAGATTGCGGCCCAAGTCAATCAATCGGCCGAAAATATCGGAGCCCGCCGGCTGCATACCATCATGGAGAAGCTGCTGGAAGAAATCTCCTTTGAAGGCCCCGATCTTAAAAAGAAAACCGTCAAGATCGATGCAAGCTATGTGCGCAAGATGTTGTCCGAGATAGTCAAAGATCAGGATTTAAGCAGGTACATCCTGTAGTGCGGTGGGCGATTTTGGCGCTCGCCTCGGTCTTGGCGCTCAATGTTGGATGCGGCTATGTAGGTCCGGTAGTGCCGCCCTCACCCATGACGCCGCTACCGGTAAGCGATCTTGCCGTGGTGGAACGCGGCGACAAACTGATCATTACGTTCAACACCCCCGCTGCGACCACGGATGCGCTAGGCGTGACCCACCTTTCGGACATCCAATTGCGCATGGGTCCCGCTCCCGAACCGTTTGATATCGCCCAATGGGAGTCAAGTTCACGGCTTTATGAGTTAACCCCACCCGCCGAACAACCGGATGCGGAAGACCCTACGCCGGAGCCCATGAAGAAAATCCTTCCTGTCGCGGACTGGCAAGGTAAGCAGATTATTGTTGCTGTTCGCACCGCAGTGAAAGGCGAACGACATTTTTCGCAGTGGTCAAATCGCGTTGTCATCAACGTGGAACGGCCGTTGCAGCCACCGGTCCTCAAGGTGGAAGGCACGAGCCAAGGCTATCGTCTTACCTGGGAGGCCGAACGTCCGGGGTTGCACTACCAGGTCATGCGGTCGTCGCCGACCGATAAGGCGCCCGTTATCGTGGGTACTGCAGAGAAAAACGAGTTCGTGGACACCACCTCGCAATGGGATACGCCGTACGATTACACAGTCACGGCGCAGGATGGTGCGCTGGTCGAAAGTCTGCCATCCGCTGCCGTACATAAAGAGGAACCCGACAAGTTTGCGCCCTCCGTGCCCAGCGACCTGACAGCGCTGGCAGGCCCTGATTCCATCGAAATCAGCTGGACGCGTAGCCCCGAACCGGACCTGAAAGGGTATCTCGTCTATCGCTCGACCAACAAAGGACCGTTCATGGTTGTTGGAGAGCTTACGGCGCTTCCTACTTTCAGCGATCGGAAGGCTGAACATGGCCGGACTTACCAGTACGCGGTCAGCGCCGTCGACAACAAGAACAACGAGAGCGACAAATCAAAGCCGGTGGAAGTAACTTTCTAAGGCTTTGATTCTCTTAGACCCGTTCGGATCGACTAACAAGCGGGAGCTCATGGTAGCATCAGCCATATGATCGTGCCGTTGCGGGAGGGAGCCGTCGTTTGGGTCGTTTCCTGACGACGTGGCTCGGCTCCTTTCAGGAGTTTATCCTTCTTGCCGGACGGGCGTTTCTTAACATCGTTCGACGTCCTCACTACTACGATGATGTCCTGATTCAGATGGACTACATCGGAGTTGGTAGCATCCCGATCGTAGTTCTTATCGGAGCATTTAGCGGAGCAATCATCGCCCTGCAGATGTCCAGGGCACTCAATGCTTACGGTGCAAGCAGCCAGGTCGGCAATATCGTATCCCTCACGCTAGTTCGCGAACTGGGCCCAGTGCTGACGGCCGTCATTATGGCGGGCCGCAATGCTTCCGGAATCGCGAGTGAACTTGGCTCGATGAAAGTCACAGAACAGATCGATGCCATGCGCGCGCTGGGAACTGATCCGATTCAGAAGCTGGTGACGCCCCGGTTGACGGCAACCGCGATCATGCTCCCTTTATTGACGGTCATCGCTGATGCGATCGGCCTCGTTGGAGCATATCTGGTGGCCGTGCCGCTGCTCCACATTATTAGTGCCGGTGCTTACTGGTCCACTTCCTGGCGGGCCTTGGTTTTGAACGATCTTGTTCAAGGGCTCATGAAACCACTGCTTTTCGGGATTGTGATCTCCCTCGTCGGCTGTTTCTATGGCCTCCGCACCACCGGCGGAACTCAGGGTGTTGGTCATGCGACTACCCAAGCTGTGGTTGTCGCTTCGATCTGGATTTTTTTCATCACGTTTCTAATCGATCAAATCTTCGTCAATCTTTAGAACAGCGACAATGTCCGGCGACCCTCAACCCATACTTGAATTCAAAGAGGTCAGCTTGCGCTTTGGAGACAAATGGGCGCTCAAGAAGGTCACGATGTCGCTCTTTCCTGGCGAAACACGCATCATTTATGGGCAAGCCGGAAGTGGCAAGACGACGCTGCTGAAGGCTGTTATCGGTCTGGTGGATATCGATGAAGGCGAGATCCGCTTGTTCGGTAAGAACATTGCGTCGCTCGACGAGAAAGACATGTATGAAATCCGCAGTCGCGCAGGATTCCTTTTCCAGGAAGGCGGACTGTTCGATTCTCTGACGATTGGTGAAAACGTGGAGTATCCGCTGCTGAACCAGCAGGTATCGAAGAAAGAAGGCGATGGTGGGACAAGCACCGAATCGAAAGTTCGTGAGACGTTGCGCTTTGTGGAACTGGAGCAGACCTTCGACCAGTTCCCGAGCGAAGTCTCCGGGGGTATGAGACGGCGTGTCGGCATTGCGCGCGCCATTGTCACCGAACCGGCACTTGTGCTTTACGATTCGCCGACCGCGGGGCTCGACCCCATCACCGCTAACACCATCATGGCTCTCATCGCCAAAGAGCGCGACACTCGCAACAGCGCCGCTCTGATTGTTACGCATCGTGATCAGGATGGCGAATTGATGTCCAAATTCCACTACCAGGCGGAACGCGAGGAGTTGGAGAGGATTTCGGATGAGGGTGCAATTAACGGGCCGGGCTGTCGGACGCTATTCATTGTTATGAAAGAGGGCGAGATCTTCTTTTCCGGCACGCGTCGACAGCTTGAATCGTCGAAGGATGAGTACGTGAAGAAATTCGTTCGAAAAGAGACTAAGGATGCCATCTAAAGAGAAAGTTAACTTCGCGCAACTCAGGGTCGGCATTCTTGCCATTGTCGCGCTCTCCTGTCTCGTACTAATCATTTTTTTGCTGACTGGGAATTCCAGCTGGTTTAAAAAACAGGTCCCGCTCCATGTTTATACTTCCGATGCCTCCGGACTGAATGCGGGAGCGCCGGTCCGCATCAACGGAATCCAAGCCGGATCAGTCAAGTCGGTCACTCTCTCCGGTGAGACTAACCCGCAGAAGATCATCAAAGTGGATTTTGTCATCGACGAAGAAATGCAGAAGCAGATACCGGTTGATTCAATCGCCTCTATTTCTTCTGACAATCTGCTGGGAAGCACTAAGTTCCTTGAGATCAGTAAGGGAACAAAGCCGGACGTGATCCAGAGAGATGCCGTAGTGAAGTCGGCCGACACGCGTCAGTTCGATGCGCTGGTGCAGCAAGGCTTCAACGTCCTAGATTCTTTACAGGCCATCCTGGGTAAAGTGCAGGACATCGTAGGACAAATTGAGGTGGGCAAGGGGACTATCGGCAAGTTGCTGGTAGACGAGACACTTTATAACAATCTCCAGTCCACGGTTAGCCAGGTGCAATTACTTGCGGCTAGCTTAAATACCAAAAAAGGCACCATCGGCCACCTCATCAATGATGATGAGCTTTACAATCAGGCGCAGCAACTGGTGAAGCGAATTGACGTGCTAACTGCCGATCTACAGGCCGGCAAGGGAACAGCCGGCATGCTGTTGAAAGACCCCAAGATGTATAACGATCTGGATGCCTCGATCAATCAGATCAACGGCATCGTAACCAAAATCAACAGCGGTCAGGGAACGGCGGGCCAACTGATAGCGGACGACAAAATTGCCCGCCAGCTAAACGCCGCGTTAGAGAAAACGAACCTCACGCTGGACAAGGTCAACAGTGGCCAGGGCACCATCGGCCAGTTGCTGGTCAATCCGCAACTGTACGAAAGCGCCAACGGCACCACTCGTGAGCTGCACGATCTGTTGCGAGACTTCCGCGCGAATCCGAAGAAATTCCTCAGCATCAAGTTGAAGATTTTCTAATTTGTTGAAGCAAGTCATCTTCAATGCCGACGATTTCGGCTTCACGCGCGACGTAAATGCAGGCATCGTGCACGCACACCGGGAAGGGATACTAACGGCCACCACGCTGATGGCCAATGGGGACGCCTTCGAGGATGCAATCGCACTTGCTCATTCAACTCCGACGCTAGATGTAGGCTGCCATCTTGTGTTGGTACAGGGCCGCTCGGTTGTGGATGGCAAGCCACTGGCTGCCACACTGTCAGAAGTTGTCCAGCGATATCTATTCGGAAGGCTGAATCCTTATACGGAGCTCCGAGCGCAAGTCGAGAAGATCGTCGCCGCCGGCATTCGTCCGACTCATCTGGATTCCCATAAGCACACCCATATACTGCCCGGAGTTTTTGCCGCGGTTGTCAGGCTTGCGCAGGAGTTTGGGATTCCCTATGTTAGATTGCCGCTCGATCAAACCACGCCGTACGCCCGCACCGCCTGTAAAGCCGTAGACCCTCTCTATCGAAGCGCAGCAGCGAAGCGTGGTGTTCGCCTGACCGATCATTTTGTAGGGTATCGCCTAACCGGATCGTTGGATGAGGCTCTGTTGTTGAAAGCCATAGACGCGCTCCAGGAAGGCACAACCGAGTTCATGTGCCATCCTGGCTTTCTAGATTCCGAACTTAAAACTGCACCAACACGTCTGAAGGAATCTCGCGTCAAAGAACTGGAAGCGTTGACTTCTCCGCGAGTTCGCGAAGCTATGGTCGCAAGATCAATCCGCTTGGCAGCTTTTCGTACATGAACTCGTCCCTGGCGTGACCGAGAATCTTGCCGTCGAAGACGGTCATATAAACGTGTGTCTCGGCGATCCTCGCTGAGGGTACGGTGAAGATATCGTCCGTCAGTACCACTAGGTCGGCTAGTTTGCCCGGCTCGATACTCCCTTTCTGGTGTTCCCCAAAGCTTGCATAAGCCGACCCCAGAGTATAGGCGCGAACTGCTTCGGCAACGGTAATTTTCTGCGAAGGCGTCCAGCCGTCCGGATGTTTGCCGTCCAGCGTACTACGCGTAACCGCCCCGAAGATCCCCATCAGGGGGCTCATAGGAGCTACATCCCAATCCGACCCGAAGGCCAAGTGCGCACCTGTATCCAAAAGCGAACGGAACGCATAAGCGGTCTTGGCGCGATCCGGTCCAATGCGCTTCTCAGCCCAGCGGCCGTCATCCATCAGATGGTAAGGCTGCATGGAAGCGATAACTCCCAGCTGGCCGAATTTCGGGATGTCACTGGGGGCGAGGTGCTGTGCGTGCTCGATCCGGAGCCGGCGGTCTCGCGCACCGTGTTCTTTGATGACTTGAGCATAGAAGTTCAGGATCGTGAAGTTCGCACGATCACCGATCGCATGAATGGCGACCTGCAGGCCCGCGGCATCGGCGGCCGCAATGTCGCCATACATCTGTTGAGGATTGCTTAGTTCAGCGCTGGGAATACCGCTGGTGTTTGGGGAATCGAGATAGGGATCGAAGAGCAGCGCCGTTGTAGATCCGAGTGAGCCGTCTGCAAATCCCTTCAGTGCGCCAATCTGCAGATTTTCATTACCGAAGGCCGCAAGCAGTCCGACGTCGGACAAGCGACGCCAGGAGCGTAGTGGTTGGTGGCCCGAAACGCGTACATGTAGGTCGCCACTCCGCAGCATCTGTTGATAGGCGCGGAGGACTTCGGGCGATGCCGACATATCCTGAACACTCGTTACGCCCTGGTCGTTTGCGTAAATCTGAGCTGCATGGATTGCGTCAATGATCTGCTGCTGAGATGGAGGCGGAATAACCCGCTCCACTAAGCCCTGTGCGGCATCTTTCAGAATCCCGGTAGGATTGCCTTCTGCGTCACGTACAATCACACCGCCCGGCACGTCTTTGGTCTGTTTATCGACTCCCGCCATCTTCAGCGCAAGAGAATTTGCCAGGGACATGTGCCCGTCCAGGCGATTGATCATCACGGGCCAGTCACGCGTGACTTCGTCGATCAGATCACGTGTCGGGAGTTGAGGCGGTGACCAGTTCTCGTGATCCCAATTACCGCCGGTGATCCACTGTCCGCGAGGCCTCTTTTGTGCATAGATCGACAGAGTGTTGCGGAACTCTTCTTTTGTTTGGGAGAAGCGTAGCTGCGGTCCGGTAAGATTGGCGCCTCCCGAGTAGAAATGCACGTGAGCATCGTTGAAGCCCGGCAACACCCGGCGGCCCTGCAGATCGAGTAAGGCAGTATCGGCGCCCTTCAGCTTCCGTATCTGAGCGTTCGTTCCAACGGCAACGATGCGGTTCCCTGAGATAGCGATTGCCTCTGCTTCCGGCTGTGCAGCGTTGACCGTCCAAACTTTTCCATTGACGAGCAGCAGCGTCGGCGATAGCTGCCCAAGCGCTGCTGCACTGCAAATCAATAGAACGAGAACAAGTCGCATCGCGAGATTACTGCGTCGGGCCGAAGCCGACGTATTGTACTTCTTCCTCAGGACTAAATCCGAAGCGCGCTTGAACGCGCTGTTTTACTTCTTTGATCAAATGAACCAGATCGGCGGCCGTACCATGGCCATCGTTGTAGATCAGGTTGGCGTGGTAGCTGGCAACCTGTATATCGCCGCGTCTCAGTCCTTTCACGCCCGCCTGTTCCAAGAACCAGGCAGAAGGAATCTTCCCATCGCGCACCAGCTTTTCTGGCACCTCAGACCGGACATAGGCTGGCAGATCAGCCAGGAAAACGTTCTTGAAGATACTCCCGGCGCACTTCATGTCAGGCGGATATTTGGCATCGCGTATTTTGCGGATATCTGTGGCAATCGCTTTCAGTTCAGCCGCATCTGCAAACGTCAGCATCAGTTCAGCAGACATCACAATCCACTCTTTGTGCGCTTTGAAAATACTCTCGCGATATCGAAATTCGCACTCGGCGTTGGAGAACTGGCGGATGAGCTTTCCATCTGTGAACTTCACGTGCTGCAGCACTTCCTGCATGGAGTGCCCATATGCCCCGGCGTTTCCATAGACGGCACCGCCCAGATAGCCGGGTATTCCCGTCATGGTCTCCAGGCCTTTTAAACCGAGTTCGATGCTGCGATCCACCACGTCCTGGAGAACCGCACCGGCTTCGATTTGCAGAATGTTGGCGTCCGCCCGAATCTTTGAACCGGTGAAACGCAAAACGACACCGGCAAACCCTTCATCAGCCACGATCAGGTTGCTGCCTCCACCGATGACGAGCGTGGGAACACCCAGTGTCTTGCACACTTCAAGCGCCGCGGCGAATGCTTCCACCTCGCCGGTTTCGCAAAAGACCTCGGCCGGGCCGCCGATCGCAAAGCGGGTATACGGCGCAATTGGTTCATTGCGGAGTACGGTCAGATGGGGAATCGATTCCAGAGGTTTGGACACCTCCATAACTACGGACATTCGTCCCGATTATAGGCGGCTGGTATCGGGTGCACCGGCGATTGTGCGGGTCAAACGTTTGTTACTATCGGGCTTAGAACCTTTCTTCCCGGTCCATTCATGAAATTTTTCCTTGATTCAGCAAACCTGGAAGAGATTAAGCGCGCTTGCTCTCTCGGCATCATTGATGGGATTACGACCAACCCGAGCCTGATAGCCAAAGAGGGTTTCCCAGTCGCTGAACAGATTCAAAAAATCTGCGAGCTCGTGGACGGTGACATCAGTGCCGAAGTTACTGCGACAACCAGCGCGCAAATGGTTGAAGAGGGGCGCACGCTGGCTCGCATCCACAAGAATGTCGTGGTAAAAATCCCGATGATTCCAGAGGGCATTATTGCAGTTCAGGTGCTTGCAAAAGAAGGCATACGAACGAACGTCACGCTGGTGTTCAGTGCGGCGCAGGCTCTGATTGCTGCAAAAGCTGGCGCGTACATAGTCAGTCCCTTTGTTGGACGTCTGGATGATCTCGGCTTGACGGGCATGCTGCTCATCGAAGACGTAATGACCATCTACAAGACCTACGGTTTCCCCACGCAGGTCCTGGCAGCTTCGATCCGCGGCACGTTGCAGGTGATCGAGGTGGCGAAAACGGGTGCACATATTACGACTATGTCCATGCGGGTGTTGGAATCGCTATTCAAACATCCGCTAACCGACAAAGGTCTCGACCAGTTTTTGCGAGATCACAACCGCGCCTTTCAATTGGCGCACGTCTAGTTCAGTCCGCAGCTTTTCCGGCAGCCCTCTGTAAGCGGTCCAGGATACCGGCCCATTCATCGCTTCGCACGGGTGCTTCAATCGCGATCCAATCCCAACCCTCAGCATCCGCCTGGTGCAGTTCGGCATACAGGCGATGAGCAAACTCTCCAGCTTCGCGCGGCATTTTTATGGTTCGGCCGCGCCCAACCGGTAGAGCAGTATGCTCGTCCAGCAATATAAATCGCGTTCGTGGAGAGTAATGTTTCGGGTGCTGGCCGGGCGATTCGGCGATGTGTGGCTTATCGATCTCCTGCTCTAGCCGTATACCGCCGACTTGTTCGATCTGCGCCTTTGTAATCATTCCGGGACGGAGCAGTGCCGGAGGATGACGATGAATGGCCAGCACCGTTGACTCGATGCCGATATCTGTGCTGCCGCCATCGAGGATCATGTCCACGCGCTCGCCGAGGCTCGCTTTGACGTGTGCAGCTGTGGTTGGCGAAACTTCAGTAAACCGGTTCGCGCTGGGTGCCGCGATCGGAACGCCGGCTCTTCGAATCAACTCCAGCGCCACCGGATGCCGCGGCACGCGTACTCCTACCGACGGAAGACTTGCAGTCACCACATCGGGAACGATGGGCGCTTTCTGGACGACAAGCGTCAAGGGGCCAGGCCAGAAGTGCTGACTTAACTTCTGCGCGAGCGGCGGCCATTCTCTGCAGACCGTTCGAGCCATCTGCACGTCCGCGACATGAACAATCAGCGGACTGGCCCACGGACGTTCTTTTACTTGGAAAATCTTGCGAACTGCTGTTTCATCGAGCGCATTGGCTCCCAGTCCGTAGACTGTCTCGGTGGGAAAAGCCACCAGCCCGCCGCCTCGAATGAGTGCTGCCGCGCGAGCCAGTTCGTCGTCACTGGGCCGCTCTGGTTCGGCGTGTTCCATTAGTCCGGCAGTTCGTCCTTGGCGTCTCCTGAGACCTTACCCGTTTTGGCCCAAACCAGATAAGCATGCAGCAGAGAATCGATATCTCCGTCTAAGACCCGGTCCACATCGCCGATCGAAAGCTTTGTGCGGTGGTCTTTGATCATCCGGTAAGGCGCCAAAACATAGCTGCGAATCTGGCTGCCGAAGTTGATGCCGAGCTTGGTATCTTCGAGCTTCTGGTCAGCAGCGCGCTTCTTCTCCATCTCATACTCGTAGAGTTTTGCTCGCATCTGCTTCATAGCACTGGCGCGATTCTTATGCTGCGAGCGCTCGTTCTGACACTGCACCACCAGTCCGGTCGGCAAGTGTGTGAAACGCACGGCCGATTCCGTTCGGTTCACATGCTGGCCGCCGGCACCGCTGGCCCGAAATACATCGATCTTCAAGTCTTCCGGCTTGATGTCGATGTTGATGTCCTCGTCCACCTGGGGATAGACGAAGACGGAGGCGAACGAAGTGTGCCGCCGCGCATTTGCATCGAAGGGAGAAATACGGACCAGCCGGTGAACCCCTACTTCCGACTGTAGCTGGCCATAGATGTTCTCACCATTGATTTCGACCGTGGCGGATTTGATGCCCGCTCCTTCCCCTTCAAGCCGGTCGGTCATGATGCTTTCGAAGCCGTGGCGCTCGGCCCAACGAAGATACATTCGCAACAACATCTCCGCCCAGTCCTGGCTTTCTGTGCCGCCTGCGCCGGGATGGATCGTAATGATGGCGTTCAGGGCGTCGTTTTCGCCGGAGAGCAGCATTCCGGTTTCTAATTGGTCCAGGCGCTGCCGGAAAACTTTCATTTCCCGTTCTATATCGCCGGTGACCGACTCACCTTCCCTGCCAAGCTCGAACAGCGTATCCAGGTCCGAGGCTGCGGTACGAACATCCGTGGCCTGCTGAATTGCTTCCTCCAAGCGCTTTCGCTGCTGCATAATGCGCTGGCTTTTTTCGGGCTGGTTCCAGAAGTCTGGATCGTTGATCTCTTCTTCCAGCTTCGCTACCTGCTGCAATTTGGCAGGCGCGTCAAAGATAGCTCCGCACAGCGTCACCTTGCTGGCGGAGCGAAACGTACTCCCTCTCGAGTTCTTCCAATGTCATCCATTCGTAGTGTACTGCGAGTTGGACAATTCATCCGCTGAGTGCTTACGCGCCTTCCCAGCCGTTCTGGCATGCAAATCCCATTTTGGAACCGTTGCTTGTTTCAAAGCCGGACTGCCTGGACTGGCCCGGATCTACCTTCTTTTTGTAATCAACAACATACGACTTGATTTCATCTGGTGGGCAGCGGCCTCGGTCGTGCTTTTTACAAGGCATGAACTTCTGGATGATCATTCTTACTGCTCAGTTCCTCTTCATCGCTGGCCAGGTTGTTGCGTCCGTTGTTGCTTCTGTCCGCGAGCGCGGAGAAGATTCCCGCTTTGCTGCCGCGAAGGTTGTCTTCCGTAGCTAATCCTGCGGCCACGAAGCTCACATGAGCCTAGGCGTTCAGTCCTTCCAAATCGCTGCCGTCCCTATCTCTGTTCCAGGCAAGTGACCCCGTGAGCATGAAGCTCAAATCTTCCAGTTTTCGAGAACGCCACTTCGGAGCGACTGATGCGAGTGGCTAAACCTTGGGCCGTCACCGGCGATCTATGAGCGTTGAGGGCACATCGAAGCGAGTTAGAAAGGAGAAGTGGTGCCAGAAGGGGAGTTATCGATCCTGATTCGGTCTGATCACGCATTCTACGGTCAGCGAATCTCGATTACTCGCTCGTCGCGCGGGTGATCCATTCGGCAAGACACGTGAACTCAGCGATCAATCGTGTGTAGTCGGCAAAGCTTCATTATTCGTGAATACCGATGAAAAGGGGACTTCTCGGTCCGTATCTGGCTTACACTCTCCAAATATCGTCATTGCTGGCCATCTGTTCGATTACGAGTGCGCCACGATGGTCCAAAGATCTCTGCAGAGCATTCCGAGTGCGGCGATGCAGACGAAGCCAGCCATCACACGCAAGAACACGATCCGCGTAGGACTCACTCGGCGAACGCGCTCTCGTCCGAAGATCAAGGGCAGCGCGTGGAGCGGCGCACACGCGATCGCCGCTAACAATCCGCACGCCAAGGTGTCAAACGCGACCTGCATGTAAAGAATTGCCTGTTCCTGACTCATGCCGATCCTATGATCGCCGAATGCCTCGACATGGTTCCGAGTGATTGCCGCCTGACCCAGGGGGATCGGGAAGACGGCGGATCGAAGG
>CAWFBU010000007.1:0-934047 GCA_963814195.1 uncultured Acidobacteriaceae bacterium | reverse complement strand
GACGCAATCTAGATGCCCTAGTGGTAAATCACAACG
This sequence comes from uncultured Acidobacteriaceae bacterium, assembly GCA_963814195.1. Classification (GTDB taxonomy): domain Bacteria; phylum Acidobacteriota; class Terriglobia; order Bryobacterales; family Bryobacteraceae; genus Bog-105. The sequence continues at coordinate 934,011 of CAWFBU010000007.1, read as the reverse complement.
CCTGTGGCAATCTGAACAGCTGCCTCCATGGCGCGCCTCGTCGCCGATTTCGCAGCATTGCTCGGAATGTAGAGCACGTCGTCAGCACTCAACTGCAGGTCCGGCGCTTTTCCGTCCAAGATTTCCTGTACGTTCACAGGAATTTCCTTGGCATTGTTGGCTGCTATTTCCGGAGCGCGCATAATTCTTGCTTTACGCGGTGCGGCGTCATGATCCATGCCTTGGGCAAGCGCGATGGCCTTGAGAATGGAGATACTCTCGTGAGTATCTAAGGGAAATCCGCCTGAGCGTTTCACTTGTCCCATCACGTAAACGATCTGGGCCTTCGGAACAGAAATCGTGTCATTAAGGAAGACAAAGATGTTTTCTAAAGGGTTCTGTGACTTCGTCAAGCTGTCGAGAGAAACTTCCGCTATCGAAAATTGGCCGGACGTGTCGGTGTGGGCATTGGCAAGGGCAAGACGCCCCAGCGAATTTGCCGCGTAATGGTTAGCTTCGAACCCGCCTCTCTGTTTTAATCCACCGGCCACCGATATAACATCGAGCAGTCTTTTCGGACTTTGCAGCTGCTGGATACCCGGAGTATTAACCTCACCTAACACAGATATCGGCTGACTGTGGTACTCGAGAACGTTGATTGCGATTTGTGGGGATTCATGTACTTCGCTAGCTTTTTCGTTAATGATAGGCGGAGTTGTTCAACCGACAGGCCGGCAGCATTTAGTCTCCCGATAAGAGGCAGATCCATCGATCCAGACGGATCAATCCGGACTGGCTTCTCCGAGACATCTTCTAGATCAAGGACGTGAAGTGAAATGAGGTCACCTGGGCCAAGTAGATATTGAAGAGGTTGAACCGGCTTCATGACCTTGTCGTCCAAGGTGTCTCACTCGCGCCGCAGTTCCATCGCCGGCGGCATTCGGGGTTGCAGCTTTGTCGCCTCCAGCAGCGTTAGCGGCAGAGATCAACAGAGAAGCTGCAAAAGACAAAAGTAGTAACTTACAAATCATATTGCTGTTTCTTCTTTCACTGATCCAAATGCGTCCGATAGCCTCATCGGCTGTTGCTCGGCCAAACTTTAGGCCGCAGCAATTAACCGCCAAAAACTCTTCCGCTAAGCAAGCTCTACACTCAGGCTCCACTCCTAATAGGGTTTGGCAGACCAAAGCTAGAAGGCAGGCGGTAACTACCTAAGCATTACGCCAGACACACTCTTTTAAGTCAACGAACCCGAGTACTGCGGATTACAGAATGACCATCGTTTACCAGTACTGCGCGGTCTGAATTCAAGATTATTAATAGAGGCATTTTAAAAATTAAAGATCCATTCCTTGAAAGTGGCGCTTAAGTTACTTCTAAGTCCTCCGATCCTACTTACCATTCAAGTAAGTACTTGAGTCGATCAGAAAAAAGTATTGAATGAATGGCTCCCTTCTGCGTTGGTACCAGTACCGCCTAGCTAGGCGAAAACAAGCTCGACTTACACCTTCCGAGGATCGGGTCATCTGATCTGCAGCGTTCAAACCGCAATCTCCCCAGGGATAAAGTGGGAGATCACGAGGTTCTTCTTTAGCCTTTGCACATGCGTGACACGAAGGAAAAACTGGGAGGGGATAGGCCCCGGACCTCTCTGTATCACTGCAGAAAGGTCCGGGGTGGGGTACCTAAGACAAGCCTAGGTTGGAACTACTGGTAACGTGCTTGCGGACCAGGAAGGCCAAATGGCGAGACTATCTTGGTATCAAGGCCCGCCGACAATGACTGAAAAGTCTCAATGACAATATGCGACTGGCGACAGGTGAGCAGAAGATAGGAGTGTCAAGGTTTGAAGAATTATTGCTTGTTTTCGGGAAAGAGAATTAGGTCCGGAGTTCCCAGCCATTCTTCGAGCAAGCGTCCTGGATCGCTATCCAGATCGATGCTGGTGGACTTGGTGTCCTCATCTGGTTGAACAAATTCAGCAACGATGCCGTCAGCTGTCGGCCGCAACTCGCACCATCTGCCTTTAGCTTCAAGGCGCAAGACCGAGCCGAGCCAAGCCATGTACACCTTTGTTCGTAGCTTATGGCCGGCTAAAGCTGCCTTTTCGAAAAGAGCTTTTGTATATTCTGAATTTTTTAGTTTCTCTGCCCAAGGTGCCGCGGCGGCTGCTTGTTGACGGATGGTCTCCTGTCGTTGCATCGCGGCAGGATCGCGCTCCTCCTGAGATTCTAAATTCTTTAGTGAATTCTCAAGATTATCTAGAAAATCCATTTACAATTCCTGCTTTGAGTAAAAGCCGTTTTGACCAAGGTAATCCATCGCTGGAAAAGGATAGGTTCATTTCTTCGCAGGTTCTCCTGCCGAATGGTCCGGCGTGAGCGTATGAGGGTCTTTGCTCGCCTTGTTTGCATCCGGTTCTCCATTGCTCACTGGTTTGGTACTTTGTTCGGGCTTAGCTTTCGGATTTCCCTGCTGCTCGTTCGGGTCGCTAGGTGTTCCGTAATGCCCCCGGTCACCGTTACATCCACTGAGAACGCCCAACAGGATCATGGTCGAAATTAGTTTGGTTCGAGTCATAATTGGTTAGACACAATTTTAATCCGCATGGACCATTTTTTGAACGTACCGCACTTTAACGCTAATGCGTTACGTATCCTGCATAATAGAGTTCTGAACCGCGCTCGGCTAGGTGAGACTTTCATGCACGACGGTCTTTTCGCTGCCATCACCAGCGAAAAAGTAGTACAGTCCAAGTTGTCCGTGGTCGTAACAGAGGATTGTGTCATCATTCCTTCGTTCAGCAGGCAGCCACACACAGTGTTGTCCTTGGGGGCAATCTCTAAGATTAAGATTGTAAAGACCTATTACCCTAGTTTGGCCGTCATCTCGGTGGGGCTCCTTCTACTGTGTGCGGCAGCGTTTTCGTCGAAGGACGGTGCTGGGACTGGCGTGCCGATCGGAGTCTTAGGAGCTATTTTCTTCGTTGCTTTCATCGCATCGCAGCGCGCCCGAGTCGTTTTTATGAACGGCTCGGAAGCGACACAGACCATCAACGGCAGCTTTGCGGACGTCGCTGATTTAGTGTCGGCCGTGGAAGTCACGAGACGAAATCTTCTGGAAATGAACTCGGACGAAGTCGAAATTGCGGGCGTATTTGCCCGGATCCGCCAGTGGGTAAGCGGAATTCTCAGTCCGAGAGTCCGCACCTTCAATCTCTAGAGCCGGCCTGAATCGGCTTCGTTACCAGCGCAGAGCCTCAAGCCCTCGTCCAAAGTTCCGAGAGCAACAACCCTCTCAGGGGGCTGTTGTGTTCGACGGGAACGAACCCGGATTGCCTTAGGATCGCACCATACTCAGGGAGTCTGGTGGCCTGCAGGCGGGCGAACAGCTTGAAAAAAAGGTACATGCTTCGTACTAATACTCGGCCGAGGAATCGCCAGGGATTGTGCTTTGGTATGGCGAACTCGGAAATGAGCCAACGCGCTCCCTCTCTGGTATGACTAGCGACTCGGGGTACCCATTCCCGCAATTCCGATTCGGTGAAACAATCGAGGAAGAAATGAGTGACCACAAGGTCGTACGGACCGCGAAACTGAGCCGAGTGCACATCGCTTAACTGCAACCGTAACGCACACGTTGGACCGGTCAGAGGATCTAGCCGCGCTCGAGCCAAGCGAATCATTGACGGGCTATTGTCGATGAAATCGACACTGACGGAACCTCCGGTCTGGGTCAGTCGCTCTAAAAATCGAAATGCGAATCGCCCATCGCCGTCGCCGAGGATCAAAACGTTTTTTGCGGTGAGCACCTCCGCAAGGAAGAACTCCCGTCTTTTCTGCAGTGCTGTTCCGAAGGTCACCAGTTCCATCCACCGATAGAAGGGTGCCACCAGGCTAAAGTTGGCGCGAGAAGCCATAGAAGCTCCTAGTTACGTTCCAAGCACGATAAGCATAGGACTCAGAAGCGCAAGATCCAACAGGAAGCACGCCAGAGGTGTGCGATCTCTCCGCTTGTTCGCGCCCTCCCAAATCGCTATTGCCAGGAAAGCTAGTCCGCTAATGAGCAGTGACGTTGGCACTAAGTAGCTCGCCGAGCATAGGCATGCTACGACCCACCCTAGTAAAGCTGCCGCGACAGATAGAAGAGCGAAGTGGTGCGCAATCCATCGCGCACTGCTGTGGGGTTCTGCTTTTGGAATTCCCCCCGCGGCTTGCCATTCCCAAACCTCCACGGCACAGCAGTTGAACCAACAGAACAAAAAGAAGGGCAGGACTACTGCAGCGAACTGGAAAGTGTCAGGACTCCCGTTCAGCCACGTCGGCATCGCTACGCCGCCGGAGAAAACGGCAGCCACTACTCCTTCTCGCGGCCACAACACTCTATATCGAATTGCAAGACAGTGGACGAGGACAAAATAAAGCAGAACCAAGCCGGCGAAAACTGTTCCGGCGAGGAACATGCGTTCTGGAAGCAACCATCGAGCGCAAAAAACTGTGAGGAGAGCTGTGCTGGTGATTGACCAAAATATAAGGGTCCTGTGTGCGAGGAAAAAGCGCTTTCTGGCCGGCTCAAGGCCGCCCGATGACTTCCCGGCATCCAGCCAATGATCCAAGAGGTAGATTACCCAAACGGAGCTGCCCAGCAGTATTGCGGTGCGGGCTCCGCTTTGAGCCTGGTAGGCCTTCGACAGGAGCAAGTGCCAAACCACAGCAACAGCTACAGCATCCAGGCTGAAGACGTGGATCCAATTCCACCAGGCGATCTTCTGTGGTCCTTTTAGGAGATCTTCTCTTTGCTCCGAAGTTGCCTTCGAAGCTGGCGTACAGGCTTCAAGTCCTGTCATTTGCCTGGGAGTCGTTGTAAATACAGCGATTCATCTGAAATTTCGCTCCGAAAGCCTTGCAAACTGTCACACCCGTTTCATAATTGGAGTTGGTCCGCATGCGATGGTTGCTCCAGGTCCTGGCCGCGTAGCCCGGAACGCTATACTGATCGCTTCTCATTTCAAGCTGGAGCCAAATCCTAAGGAGATAGATGCTCAACGAACTACAAGATCGTCTGAATTTGACCTACGCAGAACTGGAGGAGATGAACCTTCAAGCGAAAGAGGACCGCGCCAAACCAGTCGACCACATACAGGAAACGCGCCTTAAGTACCTCGACCGATGAGAAGCGCATCAAAGCCGTAACCGTGCTGTTCAGTGATCTCGAAGGCCGCCTGCACATGCTCGATTATGACAAGAAGTTTCTGGTGAAAAGTTGGGACAACCTGACCTTTGACGGCTCTTCGATTCGGGGATTCACTGCGCAGCGGGAAAGCGATTTGCGCTTGGGTATGGATTGGGGAGCTTTCTACTGGGCCCCTGCCGACATCTTTGGCGCTGGAAAGGTGATGATCTTTGGCGAGGTGATCGACAAGGACGGTTCACCGTATGCAGCCGACATCCGCGGAGTCCTGAAGGAGTTTGCCCGGGACGCTCATGCCAAGAACGGCTTTACTCTGAACGCCGCAAACGAGATTGAGGGATTTCTCTTCCAGGGCGTGGATGCTGAGAAGAAATTCCCGCAGAACCTGCGCTTCGATTACGTTAATACCGGAGGCTACTACCACTCGCTTCCCGGTGACCCACTGCGCCAGTTCATCGACTCGGCTGCCGACGTACAACGCGCCATGGGTTTCCAAAATGAGAAGGACCATCCGGAAGTTGCGCCTTCCCAGTTTGAAATCAATTACAGCTATTCGCGACGTAGTGACTGCGGCCGATCAGATCCAGCTTTATAAGCTCATCTGTCGCCAGGTTGCCACACGATTGGGTGTCACCGCCAGCTTTCTGCCCAAGCCGGTCGTCGGCGTGAATGGAAGCGGCATGCATACCAACGTCTCCATCACCAAAGATGGCAAGAACCTGTTTTGGGATGCCAAAGGGCGACGAGAAACTTAGCCCCATGGCCTGGCAGTTCATCGACCGCATTCTCACGCAAGGCAACTGACCTCTGCCTGCTTCTGAATGCCAGCGTTAATGCATACCGCCGGTTAGATCCTCACTTCGAAGCTCCGAACCAGATCAAGGCATCCGCCACGGATCGAGGATCGATGGTACGCGTGCCCATTGGAAACGAAGAAGCGCACGTGTCGAAGTTCGCTCGGTCGCTCCGGACGCAAATCCTTACATGGCGCTTTACTCGATCTTCAGAACAGGAATTGAGTCTGAGATCTCAAACATCCCGAACCTGCGGACCGCTCAACGCTATCTTCCTGACAACATCTATGATGCGCTGGAACGCTTCCGCAAGTCCGAGTGGAATACAAAGCTGTTCGGCAGTGATGTGAAAGCCCGTTACGCTGATCTGAAACAGGCTGCCGCTGATCGCTGCGCCCGCACTCTTGGCAACTTCGTGAAGGCACCAGAAGTGCAATTCCATCATGAGGTTTACAACCAGTACCTCTGGAATCACTTCTAAATCGCTTTGTTTGGGTGGGAGACTTGATTGCGTCAGTCTCCCCATCCGCAGACATCCTGCCAAACTTTACGGTTTCGAGAAGAAGTCCTTCTCGACCGTAACTACTAATCTTCCGTGCTGAACCTCAATCGACGCGAATCTTCGAGGGAAGACGATCGCACTTGCCTGTTCGGCTTCTTGAGCGTCCGAAGCGGGTAGAATCACATCCACGAGACTACGCCGCTGCAACTCTCCCAAAGTATTTTCAGCCTGCGCCAACAGTTCCCGATCGTGGAGTTCTCTGTAGAAACGAGACATATTCACGATTTTGACATCACCATACCTGCCGAACGATTGCTTGCCTCGAGGAAACTAGAACACCAGTTTCAAGGCGAGTTGCCCGATCCGTGGGTCCTGTGCTTGATTGAGCGTGCCGAAACCTGATCCCGCAATAGTCGGGATGATCGAGTTGCTCGCGGGCAGATAGAAGTTCACTCTGTTCAGGACATTGAAAAACTCAGCGCGGAACTGCGCGTGAACCCGTTCGCCTCCGATTGGAATGTCTTTGAAGAGCCCGGTATCCCAAGTCACGAGATTGGGTCCCCGTAGGCTACCCTTACCGACATTGCCGAAGCCGCCGATCGGTGCTGTTGTGAAAGCGGCTGGATTCAAGAAGTTGACACACGGAGCGGAGGTGCCACAAGCGTTCCCACCGTACGGCGAGAGGCCATTGAAACTCGCACGGTCACTTCCCAGCCCGGTCTGTGAACGGTCCGTTCCTGCCAGCACGGTAAATGAAGCTCCAGATTGAGCGGTGACGATCCCGGACCACTGCCAGCCTCCTATCGTATACCGGAGGAATGCAGCACGATTTTCGAGCTTTGGCAGATCCCACACGTAAGACACGACGAAACGGTGGGTGTGATCGAACTCCGACGGACCATAATCGTCCTGGTGCCGCCCCGGGAAGTTCCATGGGATGGGTGAGTTGTTTCCCTGCGAAATAGTTGTGATGCCCTGTCCCGGTGCGAGATCGTCCAACGACTTAGACCAGGTATAGTTGGCGAGGACGGAGATTCCTTGCGACAGCCGCTTCTGTACGGTGATTTGTGCCGAGTGGAAGGTGGCGTTGATATCTTGCGCAGCCTGCGTGATACTCCCGTAAGGTTGGAAGGCTCTTCTTGCATCGGTTGAGGCTTTACTGCCGGTTATATAAACCGCCGGATTTAATTCCAGTGATTCAACAAGCCGCGTGGAACGGGAACCGACATAGGCCGCCCGAATGAGCCAGTTGTTACTAAGTTGATGCTCCAAGGAAAAGTTCCAATTATAAACTGTAGGAGTTAGTTCCTTGTGACTGTTAGCAGGATCGTAAGTAATGACTAGCACAGGGCCCGGGAATTGCGCAGTCTTCGGGGGTGGAAATGGAGCTGGATAAGGGTTGGCGAATCCTAAGTAGGGGTTGCTGAATGTGCCAGGCGGGGTCGTCAGACTAAATTGCGGACTGAAGGGCGTTACATCTACGAACCGATTATTGAAGATTCCGTTTTGAATCGCGTCGTAGAAGACTCCAGCTCCTCCGCGAATGCTGGTCCTACCATCGCCCGTGACGTCATAGGCAAAGCCTAATCGCGGAGCAAAATTCTTGTAGCTCCCGGTCGCGCCCCATTTAGGCACACCGGGATCGCCTGGGAACAAGAGACCGGCTGGCGCATTGACGTACACTTGCGATTTCACCCCGGCGTAATAATCAGCCGGCGTAAACTGTTCGACCCGCCCCTTCTGCTCCTGCCAGGGAAACAGCGGATCGTACCGCAGGCCGAGGTTTACGGTTAGCCGTTTCGCCAGGTGTATATCGTCCTGCACGTAAAGATTGTAGGTATTGACCAGGTTGTCCTTAAACTCTCCGAAGCCTTGCGTGAATGTTCTAACGTACCCCTGCATGAAACTTGCCAGTGCATCGCCAGTAACATCGGCCGTAAAGCTGTAGGATCCCGAAGTTCGAAATTGATTTCTTAGAAGAACCTGCGCTCGGATTGCCGATCCGCCGAATGATATGCTGTGGCGGCCCCTAACGAGGCTGAAATCATCACTGAGATTGTATTGATTGCGGATGAAAGAAGCGGGATCAGTCTGTGTCGGGTTGAAATAACCAGAGACATTAATGCCCTCTATCGTGTTTGCAGTTGGTGGTTGATAGAGATTCACTCCCAGGCTGGCCAGCGATATACTGCCAGCTGCCGGGCCCCGCACTGAGGTCTCGCGCGAGTAACTTGCGCGAAACTCGTTCACCGCGCCTGCTCCGAAAATATGTGTCTCGCCCACCAGAGCGTTCTGGGAGATGATCGTCGTGTAGTTTTGATAACTCAGGTAATTCGTCTTATCCAAGAATCCGGCATTGTCGAACTGATCGTAGAAGTACCGCATCGACATCCGATCGTGCTCCGAGAAATTATGGTCACCCCTGCCCAAATACTCCTTAAAGTTCTGCGCTATTGGTTGGGAAAAAAACACAAGTCCGTTAACACCTCCTTGCGGCAGCAAAGTTAGGAACTTGAGGGCGGCAGGGTCGAACGATGTTGTTGGTATCTGGTTATTCGCAAGGACGTTTCCATTCCTATCCCTAATCTGAATGGCCTTTCGGAATGGGTTGGCTGGGCTGTTCGGATCGAGCAGAGCCGCGAAGTTTCCTGTTCGTTCCGCGGGAGTCGGAACAAACGCACTGGTGGTATTACCCAGATTCCTGATGCGCGTGCCCTGGTATCCGAAGAAAAAGAAGGTTTTGTTCTTCCCGTTGTATAGCCTCGGAATGTATACCGGACCTCCTATCGTTCCGCCAAACTGATTCCGCTTTAGCTGGTCTCGCTTGGCAGCAAAGAAGTTTCTGGCATTGAACTCCGCATTTCGAACAAACTCGAATAAGTCTCCATGAAGGCCGTTTGTGCCGGACTTAGTGACAATATTCACCACGCCACCTGCGTTGCCGCCGTACCGTGCACTGTAGTTACTCGTCTGAACACTAAATTCCTGAAGAGCGTCGGGCATGGGAAATGGCTGGTTAGCGTTCGTGTAGAGGTCGTTGTTATTGGCCCCATCCAGTCGGAAACTTACTTGATTTTGTCTTGCGCCGTTCGTGGATACCGTTACAACGTTGGGAAACGTCTTCGTATTACCCTGATCTACATCGTTGCCTGGAGCCGGGATCGCACCTGCGACCACCAGCAACAGCGAAGCGGCATTTCGACCATTAAGTGGCAGATCCACAACTCGGCGCTGTTCCACTACTTCGCTCATTGTGGCTGTCGACGTATTCACCTGAGGAGTCTCGCCCGTCACGTTCACTGTTTCGGCCGCTTTGCCGAGGGTAAGGGTTGTGTTCACCGTCGCACTCTGGTCGGCGAGCAGAACAACTCCCCTCTGTGTGAACGGTCCAAATCCAGGTGAACTGACCGTGAGATCGTAGCTCGACGGTTTCAAAGCCGGTACGACAAAGTAGCCTTGCTCATTCGTGACGACATCACGGCTTTCATGTGTGGCCGGATCTGTGACGGTGACCTTGGCGCTGCTCACTGCGGCACCCGACGGATCCGTTACGGTGCCCACAATCGTTCCCAAACCCTGCCCAAAGCAGGAAAACGAAGTCAGCAGAAGAGCCAGCAGCGGAATCGCAAACCTTTGCGCGCTAACGCGCCGTCTAGAGTCGTTAAACATCGTGGAACGAGCCCCCTAATCTTTTGGGATTAGCGTACTACAACGTTCCTGACGCTCGGTTGCCCGTGGTCAAAGTGTTGGATTGAGATGTACTAACACCGGTGGATTCTGGTCAGTTCATCGCCTTGCCGCGGACTCGGAATAGAAGATGTCAAGCGGCTGCAATAGCAATACTTGAGTATGGAAGCCAAGTCTCCACAAATAGGCGTGCAGAACTTTGACTTGACTAGTTCTGATGTTTTCTGCGCGAGAAGAGCCGATAGATGTCCGGAGAAAACTCTTTCAGGATATTGGAGGCCATGTCGACACCAATCTGCGTCCCCAGTTTAGATATGGCATCGGAAGCGTTGCGGTTATCTGGATAGTACGCCTGTGAAATGGCTACTGCCGTGGCATTTCCACCGACCTCCGAAATATTGAATGCGTGACCGCCGGAGTCGGTGCGCGTGTAGAAGAGTTGTGCGATGGAGTAACCAATTCGACCCATAGAACCTCCGTCTCCTTTTCGGAAATAACGAGGATCCTGACGGAACATCGTTGGGAAGATACCCTCTGTCATAAAGTCGCCAATTGCGTAATCGGCATACGAGGTAATGAAGTATCTCCCGTATGCTTGCGCTCCGTTTCCGAAGCTTGGATCGGACCTTGTAAGCTGGGCTTGTCCAGCGAAAGCCGCGGCGAGAATGATGGTTCCACGATCAAAAGCATCCTGACGTGCGATGGAGAACTTCTGTGCCGATGTGAGTGGCGCGTACGTCTGAAGACGTGAGAACGTTCGGTAGTTGGGGATGATCCCGAACAACCGCTTTTGTTCTACCGGAGGCGGAACGCTGGCAGGATCAGGTTTACTATCAGAAGCATCCGTTCGAAGCTGTCCTGGCTGGGGAGGCCTAACAGATCCATCCTGCGCATTGACTGCATGATCCGAAAGCAAAAACGCCGCCACTAAGTAAATCACGATCCCGATCGACGAACCTCTCGTATTCCGCATCATTCCTTTGACGGCAAAAGGTTGTTTCAGGGTGCGAGTACTTTCGAATTTGGCCGAAGCGCAAGTGCACGCCGCAGAGCCTCTGCCGACGAGTGGTTTGAAGTGGGCATCCTTAACGGCTCCCCGAAGCTGGCATAGAAGGTATACACTACGGCTGTAAGGGGAATGACTGTGCTTTCCTTCTTGTGCTCCTCAGGTCTCCGCCTGGTCTGTTTGTCCACTCTCTACGCCGGCTCTCTAGCGGCGCAAGTTTCACCCATAGCTTCCAATAGCTTTGTCGGAAGTCCTTCGATACCGCCGCGAGTTGGACCCGATAAACCTGTAATCACCACCGAACTGCGCGGCGACATCTACATGGCTCGCAAGATGTATCGCGAAGCTATCGATATGTACCGGCAGGGTTCGCCGTCGTCGCCGCTGTTGGCAAACAAAATTGGCATTGCTTACCATCAGCTGCTACTGCTGGATCTTGCTAAGCACAGCTATGAGCGAGCCATTAAGCTTGAGCCCAAATACTCGGAGGCTATCAACAATCTCGGCACGGTCTACTACGCCGAGAAGAGTTACCGCCGGTCTATCGGCTGCTACAAGCGCGCTCTGCGTTACTCCTCGCCCACTGCCTCGATCTACGCAAACATGGGTGCGGCTTACTTCGGTCGCAAGGACTACAAGCACGCTGCAGAGTACTATGAAGAAGCGCTTCGGTTGGATCCGGACGTCTTTGAACATCACAGTAGCTTCGGCACCATCATGCAGGAGCGAACGGTAGAAGAACGTGCCACGTATCATCTTTATCTTGCGAAGATGTATGCCCGAAACGGCCGGCCCGATCGTGCCATCATGTATTTGCGAAAGGCTTTGGAGGAGGGCGTGAAGGATCGTGACAAAATTCCCGGTATGCCCGAGTTCGCGGGGCTCAAAGCCGACCCCGAGTTCGCACGATTGTGGTTGGAGAATCCGAAGCCTCTATAAGAGGATTGCCCTGCAGTAGACCGCCGAAACTGTCTTACTATCCTTTTTCTGATACTTGCCGGCTGCGGCCATCAGAAGTCCACTTCAACGGAACGAATGTCCATCTTGCCGGCCGCTGTTCTCATCGGCGATCCCGATCTACAATGGCTTGCGACTGCCGTTCCGGTTGTCCTGCAGCAGGATCTGGCAACCTCGGAGTCAATTTCCGCAGCTTTCGTCCCGGATCGTATCAACCGTCTGCAGCTGGGCTGACGAGGTCTGCGCACCACGGTCGAAGCAGCGTAACGGTCGTTTTCGCATTCAGGCAACTCTCACGACTGCTGGACAACCCAGCAGAACCGGAATGTACGTCGACCAGAAGTGTCCAGTCGACCGTGGCATGATCCCGCTTCTAGACGACTCTGCCCAGAAGCTCGATCCGGCCCGTTCCGGGATCTACTTCTCACACCAGTGAACAGTGAAGCTTTTAAAGCATTTGCTGGTGCCGTGGCGCACCTGACGCGTCAACGCGCGTCGCCTTCTCGACCACGCAATGCAACTCGATCCATCTTCGGGCTTGCGCACATTGCCCGAGTTGAGAACTCCGCTCCACAGGACACCTAGTGCCGCATCGCATCGTCGACTCTCTGCGTTCGTGCCACTGGATCGTGCACGCTGGAATGCCTTACTCAGTCGCGTTGACTGCGCTGCGCCTCTGACTGAACAGGCTTCTGCGCAAGCCTCCGTGCTTGGCATTGGCCCCTAACACTGTAGACGCATTAGTTGTCCCTTGGAGTAGAGCGCTTCCTGCAGGGCAACGTCCCGCGAAGGGAGCTCTTGCTGCATCGCCATCGCTCTCAACCCCGAAAACGCCTCTGCCTCTCCAATTGGCACAAGGCTTCTGACTGCCGGTCGCTTTTCACTGAAGCCGAGCAGATCATTGCGCCGCTTGCCTCCACGAATCGCTAACTTTCTACCCACCTTGGCATCGTGCAACCTGGGCAACAACAATGGCTCGCCGCCAATCGAGCATTCAGACGCTTCATGTCGTTTGTTCCAGCTGGGATCCTGCTATCCGCCGTTCTCGAACTCAATGGCAACGTTTTACTCATCCGGATGCTCAGCCCGCTCCCGCGAACTCCGGATTTTTGGCAAAACTCGTGAAGCCCGTTCAGGCGGCGCAAACCTCGAGGCCCGCGCGCTGGTGCGCAGCGTTCTTGCTGCATGCAGGACGCACCGTCGCAGGCCCACAACCTTCATGTTCTGCCATTCATGCCCGGAGTTTACAGATCCGTATGCGCCCGTCGCCTTCGCAGCAGACTGGAAGCGATAACTACCGGACATCCTAGATCGGAAGTGATCCCTTGGTTTCCGGAGCCTTGATCGCTATGATCCTTTTTCTTCCCAGGGTTTTGGTTGCTGGCCGGTGTCGCGCTTGTTCACCCGGTCGTACATATGGCTCGGCGTCGTCGTTCCGAGTGAGGTGTTGTAGAGATTCGTCAGGTCCAGCGCATCTTTCACATCGTCTTCAAACTGGTGCAGGGCCCGTAACTGCTCGGCCATTGCCGGCATGCGCTTCCGGTTGGGGTCTCGAGAAACATCTGGTAGCCGCGATTGAAGAAGCGTGGCCACTTCCCGATCCAACAGAACGCCAGCCCTCTCGATCCCAGGTTGGCCTTTGCTTTCATCGCCGATCACCGCACCGATGCCGCCTTTGCTGACCAGCATGCGTCCATCTGGCCGTGACGCCGTCGCGAAGCCGGCTTGTGTCAGTACGCGACGCGGTCCTGGAACGTCGATACCTTAGGCGTCTTGCGGCGAAAGAACATAGCTTTAGTATAGAGAAGCGTATGCCTTTTGAGCCCAAAATCCCGATTGCCGCCATTACCGACGAATTCTCTCCCACCCTTGCCGAAGCCTTGCCAGTCATGCAGGAAATCGGGATGACCGGTGCCGAACTGCGCGTCGTTAATGGCCGCAACATCATGGATCTGGATCAGAGCCGAACTCGCCGACGCCAAAGCGCCCTTGAGGACGCCGGGCTGCCGGTAGTCGCATCGCTCACCGCTGCTGAAGTGCGTTCTGCCCAATGGACCGGCTCTCGACAGTCGTTTCAACACGACGTTTTCGCCTCGAAACACACCTTCGAAGATCAGGATCGGCTCGCCGCACATGCATTCGAGTTGGCGCATTACTTCGGGACTCGCCTCATCCGCGTCTTCTCTTTCTGGAGCACCGTCGATCCCCAGGCCTGAGGCGCCATCATCGATCACCTGGGCAAGTTTTCTGATGCTGCTGCCAAGGAGGATTTGATTATCGGCCTGGAGAATGAACACGCCTGCAATGTGGGCACCGCGGCTGAATCCGCAACTATCCTGAACGCGCTTACGCACCCGAATCTGCAGTTGGTGTGGGACCCGGCGAATGCTCTCGTCGCAGGGGAGGATCCCATACCGACGGGATACCGGCTCTCTACCGGCGAACCGGATCGCTCATGTTCACGCGAAAGACTGTCATATGGAGGGCGATAAACCGGTGTGGGGTCCTCTTGGCACTCGAACGGTCCGCTGGAAGGATCAGATAGCCGCTCTACTCGCAGACAAATATGAAGGCTTCATTAGCCTCGAAACTCACTGGCCTGGACCGAGTGGAAACAAACTCGAAGCGAGTCGTATATGCGGTTGGAACCTGAAAGGCCTCGCAGCCGCCTAGTTCCAAAAGGCTCGCAACCGCTTACTTCGAGGACGAGCACACCGGCATCAAACGCAGAGGGGGCATCGGGTCACGAGTCGGGGAGGCCTTCGTACGGATGCTGCCATCGATGTGACGATCCCCGTTAGCCTCAAGCAAAGGAATGGCACATCCTCGTTGCTCAACAGCCGACAGGATTTTCTCCATTGGCAGAGATCTTGGATCAAAAGTCTTCGGACCTGGACTCCGCTGCAAGCCGTTCTCCAGCGCTTTACGCTGATACTCCAGAAGGGAGAGCCTGCGCTTGGAAGCGCTGACTCCTGCCCAACCAAGGTCAAGGACGCGAAAGCGATCAGCAAGCCCAGACGCCGCATAGGAAGAGCATACAGCAAAAGCAGGCCAGTCGTTCCAGGAAACCCGAGCGCCTGAACTAAGGGTTCACTTCGCCACTGAGTAAGTTCTGCGTACGCGACGATGCGACGCCGTTCTGGGGCTCGTCGCCCAAGTGACGTCCGGGAATCAGGTAGTTCAGCACGTAATCCCGAACGCCATCGGCCAGGGAGGTCATCGGCCTGGTATACCCGAAATTATGCAGCTTTCGCGTGTCCGCACAAGTGAAGTACTGATATTTGTCCTGCAAGGCTTCTGGCATCTCGATGAAATCGATTGTTGGGGGCTGACCGAGCGAATTGAAGATAGCCGTCACCAGAGAGAGCCAGGTATTCGCCTGGCCTGAGCCGATATTGAACAAGCCACCGCCTTCGGCGTGCTCGGCCAGGTAAATCGTAGCGTCTACCGCATCCTTCACGTAGAGGAAGTCCCGCCGCTGCTCACCATCCCGATACTCTGCTCGATAGCTTTTGAACAGCGAAACACGCCCAGTTTCCAGAATCTGGTAGTAGGCTTTGTGGACCACGCTGCGCATATCGCCCTTGTGATCTTCGTTCGGGCCGAAGATATTGAAGTACTTCAGTCCCGTTAAGCAGCGGCAGAACCTCGGCTCGCTCCGCCCAGCAATCGAACAGGTGCTTCGAGTAGCCGTACATATTCAGCGGCCGAAGGCTATCGAGCGGCATGTCTTCGGAAACACTTCTGCTCGAGGCACCCATACGTGGCCGCGGAAGAAGCATAGACGAAACGCCGGTCGCCCGCGAATGAAAATTTAGCGAGTGCCTTGGTGAATTCGAAATTATTGCGGATCAGGAAAGCCGCATCGGTCTTCGGTGGTCGACGAACAGGCTCCCAGGTGGAAGATGGTCTTCACATCGTCGAACAGATGTCCGGAGACGTCCAGCCGCATCAACAGATCGTCGCCTTCGATATAGTCGGCGAACTTGAGGGGGACCAGATTCTTCCACTTTGTGTCTTCGCCGAGCAGATCGGCGACCAGAATGTTGTGTCAGGCCGCGTCGATTCAGTTCCCAGATCAGGGCGCTTCCGATGAATCCGGCGCCTCCGGTCACCAGAATTCGGCCTTTCCGAAATCAGCCATGGCGTTCTGATCCGTTCACGATGAGCAACGGCACCCCGACGCGATGGCGAACGGCGTTGATCGTTGTTCCCAAGATCAAGTCTTTCAACCCCCGGTGGCCATGTGAGGCCATAATCACCAGGTCCGGCTTGAATTTCCCGCACCGCCGCTGCGATTTCGTCGGCCGGACTTTTGCCGTGGCGGACGACCGCTTCCACGCTGATTCGTTGTCTCGCGAGCGAATTCATGCACATTCGCAAGGTAGTCCTGGCCTTCCGCGATCTCGGCGGTCGAGGACAGCGATCCGAACAATTGACTGGTCACGCCTTCTTCGACGTGTAAAAGGATGATTTTTGCATCATGCATTTTCGCCAAAGCGAGCGCATTTCCCAAGGCCTCCTGGTCTGCATCGCTATGATCCAGCGGAACCAGGATGCGTGCATAGCTCCGGGACGGAGAACACCGGGGCAGACTGATCACGGAGCGTGACCGCAACGGCTTTGCGTAAACGGGGACTCTTGTTCATTACCGGCCAGACGGTAATCACCACCAGAAAGGAAGTAAAAGCAATCGCGGTAAGCAGGACGGCGCCTATCACAAGGGGTCGGTAGCTTGCCGCTTGCTGCGATCCATTCCGTGCATTTGGGTCCAGAGCAGCCATACATTCAGCACCAGAATGAAGACGGCGCAAAACCAGGCAATCACCTTTACAACCAGATTCGTTAGCGAAAATGCCCATTCGCTTGCGATTGCTGGTGAGGTGAACCAGGGGAATCACGGCAAACGGAAGCTGCAGACTCAGGATTACCTGGCTCAAGATCAACAAGCTTGTAACTGCCCGCCTCACCCGCAAGGTAAATAGTCAGGGCAGCTGGGGTAATGGCAAGAAATCTTGTGACGGCCCTCCTCAACCAGGGTTGCATGCGAAAGCGGAGGAAACCTTCCATTACAATTTGTCCGGCCATGGTTCCGGTCAAGGTAGATGACTGGCCCGAACAGAGCAGTGCCGTCCCAAAGAGCAGGCTAGCGGCTGTGGTCCCCAGCAGGGGCGAGAGCAATTGATGGGCCTGCTGGATCTCGGTAACGACGATACCCCTCTTAAAAAATACGGCCGCAGCCATGACCAGGATCGCCGCGTTCACGAATAGAGCGCCGTTCAAGGCAACCGCCGAATCGAGTAGGTTAAACCGGCAAGCCTGTTCACGGTCAGCATCGGTCGAACCGATGCGCCTGGTTTGTACCAGGGCCGAGTGAAGGTAAAGATTGTGGGGCATCACCGTCGCCCCGAAAATGGCGACAGCAATATACAGGCTGTTCGGATTAAGCGTCGGCACAAGGCCGCTTAAAACCTCGGCTGTATTGGGATGGGCAAAGATAATCTCCAGCGCGAAGCAGCCTCCGATTACCGCAATCAGGGCCAGGACAAAGGCCTCGATAAATCGAATACCAAGCTGCGTGAAGTAGAGAATCAGCAGCGTGTCCATCGCAGTCGCGAGCACCCCGACGAGGAGCGGGATGTGGAACAAAAGATTCAATCCAATCGCCGCACCCAGAACTTCCGCGAGGTCGCAGGCCACGATGGCAACCTCACCCAGAATCCAGAGGACGAAGGAAACCGGCTGTGGGTATTCATCCCGGCAAGCTTGCGCCAAATCGAGCCGGGTGACAATGCCAAGTCGAGTGCTTAGGGTCTGTAGCAGCAGCGCCATCAAGTTCGATAGCACTAAGACCCAGAGCAGGCTATATCCGAATCGAGCGCCGCCCTCGAGGTCGGTCGCCCAGTTACCGGGATCCATATAACCGACGCTGACAAGATAGGCCGGGCCACCAAAAGCCAAAGCCCGGCGCCACCACTGCGTGTGACTAGTGCCGACGCTTCCATGTACTTCCGGCAACGACCGGCCCCGGTCCTCCTGACCTGCCTGCCAAGCAGGATTTTCGCTGGTGCCCTCGGGAACCCCAGCTTTTTTGGTGAACATGGCTCTCTTTAGTATGGAGGAACAGTCATCATCCCCCGCGCGTTCGGCTTTTCAGGAAACGCAAACTCGGACCATGAAAAGACAACTGCGCAGAATGGGTTGGCTCCCAATGCCTATTACCAGGGAAGCGGCCTGCCTTTGTGCTGAAAGGCCCCGGTTGGGACGTCTGGGCCGGCAAAAGCAAGGTCGACCGCCGTCTTAGCGCCTTCCTTAACAGTCAAAGGTGCATTTGCGCCACCCATATCTGTCTTTACCCAACCCGGATGGGCTGCATTGACCTTGACGTTGGTCCCCTTGAGTTCCATGGCTGTAACGAGTGTCAACATGTTCAAGGCCGCCTTTGAAGACGTGTAGGCAGGGGTTGCGAAACTACCGCCTTGACCCTTACTCATTGAACTTAGTGATCCAAGAATGCTCGATTGGTTCACTATCCGGCCAGCCGGGCTGGCCTTCAACAGAGGCAACATCGCTTTGGTCAGTGCAAAAGGTCCGAATACGTTCGTTTCAAAAATGGCTCGGAAGCGATCCGGACTGACATCCGGATCGCCGAAATCGGATGCTCCTGCATTGTTGATCAAAATATCGAGCTGGCCGTATTCGCGCCTTATATACTCTTCGGCGGCAACGATATCCTCTTGCTGGGTAACGTCCAGCTTGATTGCGTCTGCTTGTATTCCCTGTCTGCGGAGTTCCTCAGCCGCACTTTGCCCCTTCGCAAAATCCCGCGAACCTAATAGGACAACGATTCCTTGCTCACCCAGTTGCCGTGCAATCTCGAGCCCAATCCCCTTATTTGCACCGGTAACTAACGCTACCCGTTTCACTGCCATAGACTTAGGACGACGAGTACATCTTCGATGTGTCATCCAATATTGCGTCTGCTCGCGGTTCTAACGCTGTTGCAACAATCACGACCAGCTTTGGAGAGCGCACGAGCCGCCCCGACGAGTCGCACAAACCAGCAAACGAGCATGCCTTCGGACCATTGGAGGCGATTCTGTTGCTCGCATTCGCTAACAAACTCCAGCATGCGGGGCCTGTTTGTTACCTCAGCCGGCACTATTTGGGCGAGCGGCACCGATGCGACGATCATCCATGGAGCGAACCGCCAGGAAGGCTCCTTTCAGACCTGCTCAAAACCTCCCGAATCGGCAGGCCTCGATTTTCGCGGCATTTACGCCTGGAACGACCAACACGCGATAGTCATGTCGTCCGGCGCGGGCGCTTCATCGCGTATGTTCGAGACCATGGATGGTTGCAAAACCTGGCACCCGCTCTTTAGCAACCCTGATCGAAAGGGCTTCTGGGACACTCTCGTATTCAACCCTCAGGATGCAACTCAGGGCGTTCTGCTGGGCGACCCTGTGGATGGAATATTCTCAATCCTGCGGAGCTCCGACGGAGGCCGAAACTGGATCCGCGACAAGAGCCCGGAACTTGCCAACAACCCGGTCGGCGAGGGAGCATTTGCGGCGAGTAATTCTTCTTTAGTGATCCTCAATGTTCAGGGGGACCTCCTTTTTGGAACCGGAGGGTTGGGAGGGCCACGGATCTTTCGCTTCGAAGCCCATACAAAAACATGGAGCAACGTAGCGCTGCCTGTCGCTCTGAAGAGCGAAACAAGCGGCATTTTCTCGATAGCATGTCAAGACGACAGAAAATGCCTGGCCGTCGGCGGTGACTATAAGCAACCGACGAAGCGTGAGAGCACGGCTTTCCTCACGAGCGACGGAGGCTTGACCTGGAGGTCGACGGAGGCTTCGCCTCGCGGCTATCGGTCGGCGGTGGCCTGGACAGAGGGTACTTGGATCGTTGCCGGCCCGACTGGAGCGGAGTGCTCCCGTGACGACGGCGACCATTGGATCGTTCTGAATGACGAAAGCTGGAACGCGCTTTATAAGACCTGGGCTGCGGGACCTAATGGCCGGATAGCGTCAGTCTTGGGAGAGGGGAAATAGGCTAGATCAACCTGAACCTGCTTTACCGCCTCGTTGTTGCATGCCAGGGCAGCAGCACGCAGACTACTCGGGCCAAGGTCGGAAGTTCCACTGCCGCGGCGTAATCAGCTCAAGCAAGTGTCCGTCCGGATCACGAAAGTAGAAGCTTGTACCGCCCTCCGGCCAACGGATTGTGCTCTCGATCGGCAAGCCTTCATGTTTGAGTTTATCGGCCCAACTCTCGACCTCGTGCGGAGCCATACTGAAGGCCAGGTGAACCGGCCCGGAGCCATCGTGCGACGGAATGTACCCGGTAGGCATTTGCACGCCTTCCGTGGAACCCTGCATGCGAAACAGCAGAAGCACCGATTGTGGACCGGTCTGCAACGCCCGAAGCCGATCGCCTTCCTCCAGCAGAGTCGGGAAGCCAAACAGGCGCCTGTACCACTCGGCCGCACGGTCTACATCGTCGACATACAATCCATACTCGATCAAACTGGTCGTGCCTGGCATTCGATCTTTTCAGCATCCCACCAGACCGGAGTTGATGTCTCATAGTCGCGAACGCAGTGCCTGCAAAAATCCACAGTAACTCCGTAACTTAAGAGAGATCTTTTCCCAAGTGGGCACCTTATTTCAGGTGAACAACTCAGTGACGGTCGTTGAAGCATCTCACCCAAATCGTTTCGAAGCCATGGAGATCCTGCAGCGCTTGTCTAGCCAGGGGCCACTCTCTCCTGCACTATTGGAGGCGGCTTTAGATGATGCTCACAACGGTCTGCTCATCTTCGATTCGAGCCTGCGTGCACTGCATAGCACCAGCCAGATCCTCCCGCTGCTCGGGGTAAGGAAAGAAGATCTCGGTGCAGACGTGGATGTAATCTCACTCCTCACCAAATCAACGCTAGAGGCAGAGTCAATCGCCAATGCCAAACGAGCTATCGCCGGACTAACAGCTGAAACACCAGTCGAGCCAATCCTGTTGAAGTCTCAGGATCAACGCCGCACCATGCGTCTGAGACTGCGCAGCATTGGACCGCAACACCGGCTTGCCGTGTTCGAAAGTGAGGCGTCGTTTGGGCGAATAAATGCCGCCATTACCGAATTTGCCCTTCGCGACTCCCTGACGGGCCTAGCCTCAAGACCTTATTTTGAAGAGGCCGTAGCCACTGCGCTCCGGGAAAAACCGAACGAACCCTTGGCGATTCTTCTAATCGACTTGGACCGCTTCAAAGCTGTCAACGATACGCTGGGGCATGCCGCTGGCGACACGCTGCTACGCTTGGCATCCGAAAGGCTCCGGTCTGCCGTAAGAAAAGATGATCTGGTTGCCCGCTTAGGTGGTGACGAGTTCGCTGTCTTGATTGACCCGTGCACTACGCTCGACGAACTGACGGCAATCGCGCAACGCGTTATGGACCTCGTCCAGAGGACCTATTTGATCGAAGGACAACTCGTCAACATCGGAACGAGCATCGGCATCTCGCGGTCTCCACTCGACGGGAACACTTACATCCCTCTTCTCCGCAACGCCGACCTCGCGCTCTACCATTCGAAAACCTCTGGGCGGTCCAGTTACCACTTCTTCGAGTTGCACATGGAGCGGCGTGCCCAGGCTCGGCGTACGAGTGAGCTGGAACTGCGCCGTGCTCTTGCTCTACGTCAGCTTGAGGTGTTCTATCAGCCTCAGGTGAATACTGACTCTGGTTGTCTGTTCGGATTCGAGGCTTTGATTCGGTGGCGCCATCCGGAAAAAGGTTTGATCCCACCGAATGATTTTCTGCCGATTGCCGAAGAGATCGGTCTCATCGTCCCCATCGGAGATTGGGTTCTCCGAACGGCTTGTGCAGAGGCAATGAAGTGGCCAGCCGATATCACAATCGCTGTGAATGTTTCGCCTCTCCAATTTGACGCCGGCAGATTCGCGGATACGGTTCGCAAAGCGCTTCGTAGTTCCGGATTGCCCGGCACCAGGCTTGAACTGGAGGTGACCGAGGGCATTCTCCTTCGCAATGATGAATCCGTGCTCGGAGTGCTTCATGATCTTCGCAGCCTGGGCGTCCGAATTGCGATGGATGACTTCGGAACGGGATACGCATCTCTTAGCCAATTGGCTCGCTTCCCCTTCGACAAAATCAAAATCGACCGCTCGCTGGCAGGATTCGAGGGCGAGAATCTAAAGCAAAGGGCAATTGTAAGAGCCATTACCGCTCTGGGGCATAGCCTGGGTGTGTGCACGCTTGCCGAAGGTGTCGAGAACTCCGATCAGATTGAACGCTTGAAGAACGATGGATGCAGTTCCGTTCAAGGATATTTTTTCAGTAAGCCTGTACCTTCCAGCCAACTGGAAGAAATGATCTGCCGCTTACACACTTCCCCAAATAAATCACTATCTCCGGTGACCTAATATGTCGAATAACTTGTACAGACTCGTTTATTGCAGCCGCAACAGAATCCAAGGCAGCACCGCCGATGTAGCTGCCCAGCTTCAAGATATTCTCGCGAGTTCCCGTCGTAACAACCCGCGCCTCGGAATCACTGGCGCTCTGTTGTACAACGCAGGCAATTTCGCTCAGGCCCTCGAAGGGTCTTTGGACGCCATCAGCCAGACATTTGAGCGAATCCAGCGCGACGATCGCCACAGCGAAGTCGTGGTCGTCGAAAGTGGTGTCGCTGAAGAACGTCACTTTCCCGAATGGTCAATGGCATTCAGCGGCAATGCAGATGCGACCAATTCGCCCTTGGCCACAGCCGCATTCGATGCAGTCTTCTCCGACGTGGCCGGGTCGGGACATCAAATGCTTACCGTACTCCAGGACTTAGTAGTCGTTGAGGACGATTGGGTACTTCTCGAAGCAGCTTAACTGACTCCTCGCGCGTATTAGGCAGGGCGATAAGCACTTCCTGCTAGTGACCTTCGCCCAAGCCTGTCAACATTTCGGGTTCATCAAGGCTCGGTGAAACGGCCAGACCAACCGGTGTGTCCCCTAATCATCAGGAGACAACGGACGGATGGAACGAAGAAGATTTCTGCGTAACTTAGCGCTTACCGGGGCCTCCGCTCCGCTCGCAGGCCTCACTCCCCTCGGGCGCGGCGCACAGCAGTCCGCTGCCGGAAGTAGCGCGGCGGCCACGCGCATCCCACGCGTCACAGAACCGGGCGAGATGCGCGGCGAAATGTTATATCGGAAGTTTGGCAGGACCGGGGAGTCCGTCTCCGCCATCGGCCTGGGCGGTTCGCATATCGGAAAACCCTCCTTGACCCAAGCCGAATCAGTTCGCCTGATTCACCAGGCGGTGGACCGCGGGATCACCTTCATGGATAATTGCTGGGATTATCATGAAGGCCGAAGCGAACGCTGGATGGGAGAAGCCCTATCCCAGAGCGGGTATCGCAATAAAGTCTTTCTCATGACCAAGATCGACGGCCGCGATAAGGACAACGCCACCGATCAACTGCACGATTCTCTCTCGCGACTAAAAACCGACCGTATCGACCTCGTGCAATTTCACGAAATCCTGCGTTTCGACGATCCGGACCGCATTTTTCGCCAGGGAGGTGCACTGGAGGCTCTAACAGAAGCTAAAAAGGCGGGGAAGATACGCTTCATAGGCTTTACCGGCCATAAAGATCCACATATCCACCTCTACATGCTGGAGGTGGCCGCCAAGCACGGCTTTCAATTTGATGCGGTGCTGATGCCTTCGAACCTGATGGATGCACATTTCCGCAGCTTCGCGCAATTAGTAATGCCCAAATTGGTGGAGCAGAATGTTGGTATCCAGACCATGAAACCCTTCTGCGGGGGTGATGGCATCATTCTGAAAAGTGGCGTAATTCGCAACCCGATTGACTGCCTGCACTATGCCTTGAACCTGCCTACCAACGTCGTCATCACCGGCATAGACAAGCCAGAGATCTTAGAACAGGCATTTCAGGCAGCAAAGACCTTTAAGCCTCTAAGCGAGCCGGATTTTGCTGCTCTGCTGGGTCAAACTGAGCAGATTGCGCAAAGCGGGCAATATGAATTGTTCAAAGTATCGGCTCACTTCGACGGAACGGCCCGGCACCCGGACTGGCTCGGGGGCGACGACCCGGCTGTACAGAAACTGGCGCCACAACCGGCGGGCTGAGATCACAGGGCGTCACGTCGATTAGCACGAGAGGAGAATATATGACAAATGAACTGACCGCCAATGCGGCGGGTACCATCACGCTGGGCGGCGACCTTACAGTTAATCGGATCGGTTATGGAGCAATGCGCGTTACCGGTAAAGGTATCTGGGGACCGCCGGAGAATCGCGAGGAAGCGCTCCGCACATTGCGACGGACCGTGGACCTCGGTATCAATTTCATAGATACCGCCGATTCCTACGGCCCTAATACCTCGGAAGAACTGATCGCCGAAGCTCTCGCACCCTACAAAACCGGAGTGATCATCGCAACAAAAGGCGGATGGGAGCGGCCCGGCCCTGGCCTATGGACCCACAACTCCAGTCCGCAGCATCTGCGCGAAGCAGTGGAGGGCAGCTTAAAGAGATTGCGCCTCGACCGAATCGATGTGTATCAGTTGCATACTCCGGATCTTGCCGTTTCTTTTGATGCCTCAATGGATGCGTTGGCAAAGCTAAGAGACGAGGGCAAGATCCGGCACGTCGCTTTATCGAATGTAACGCTTGAACATATCGAGCGTGCCCGCAAGATCGTGCCAATTGTGTCGGTTCAGAATCGATACAGCTTCGCTGACCGCGAGTGGGACTACATCGTCGATTACTGCACGACTCATAAGATTGCTTTCCTGCCTTGGGCACCGCTCGGCGGTGGGCGTAAAGCGCACGAGGTCCTTGACCGAGTGGCGACCAGATTAGGGGCGACTCCGCTGCAAGTGGGTCTCGCGTGGCTGCTGAAGCGGTCTCCCTTGATCCTGCCCATACCTGGAACCTCCACGGTTAAGCATCTAGAGGAGAATGTCGCTGCCGCTAACCTGGAGTTACCGGAATCCGACTTCAAAGAGCTTTCAGCAGTAGAGTTAACGCCGGTCAGTTACCGTTAATCCCAGCGGAACTAGAGATGGCCGAAGAAACGGCGTTACACTCGACGCTTGCGACCTTCAACTGTTCCAATCAGCATTGTCGTGAAAATCACCGCAGCCGCTCTGTTGTTCGTTGGGGCGGCTGCAAGCCAGGACAGGGCGGCTTCAAAATGGCCGACTGCGGAAGGAGTGGTTTCTATTCCTCATTTCCGGTTCGGTACTGGGGAATCTCTACCGCAGCTTCGTTTGCACTATCTTACGCTGGGAACTCCCCGCCGCAACGGGGCAGGCCGCCTCGAGAATGCCATTTTACTTCTGCATGGTACCGGAGGGGACGCCCATTCGCTGCTGAACCCCGCCTTTTCAGACGTTCTGTTTGGTCCGGGAGCTCCGCTCGACATCGAAAAATATTTCCTGATTCTCCCTGACGACATTGGCCACGGACAAAGCTCCAAACCGTCAGATGGACTGCATGCCCGCTTTCCGGCCTATGACTATGACGACATGGTTAGAAGCCAGCACTTGATGCTCGATGAAATGAATGTTAATCATCTGCGGCTCATTTTAGGAACATCCATGGGCTGTATGCAGGCCTTCGTTTGGGGTGAGACCTATCCTGACTTCGCGGATGCACTTGCGCCCTTTGCCTGCTTGCCCGTACCGATTGCCGGTCGCAATCGGATGATGCGTTACATGGCCATTCAGGCGGTCCGACAGGATCCAGCGTGGATGGAGGGCGAATATCAAACCCAGCCAGTGCAGGGGCTTCGCTACGCTACTGAACTGCTAATGATAATGGGTTCGAGCCCGTTGCAGATGCAAAAGCTGGCGCCGACCCGCGAGTCAGCCGAGAAGTATGTGGACCAGTATCTGACCCGGATGGCCATTATGGATGCGAACAATGCCATCTTCTACCTGAACGCGAGCCGCAATTATGATGCCAGTCAGCACCTGGATCGGATTACCGTTCCCGTTCTCTGGATCAATTCGTCGGATGACTATGTCAATCCACCAGAGCTGGGCATAGCGGAAGAAATGGTCAAGCACATGCCCAACGCTCGTTTTGTTCTGTTGCCCATAACGGATGCGACTCGCGGCCATAGCACCCACACTCAAGCGGCTGTCTGGAAGAGCTATTTGGAGCAGCTAATGAAACGTTCGGAAGCGAAAGCAGGCGCAACGGCTTCAATCGGGCACTGACAGTATTCGAGTCTCAGGCTGGCAGACCGGGCACCAGTACAGCTTTCGGCCCACGAACAGCTTCATTTGGATAGCGCTCCCGCAAATAAAGCAGGGTAGCCCTGTTCTTCGATAAACGTAATGAGTTTCCCCGCGTCGCGCTTTGCCTTTGGGGTGGGGCCGGTCTGTCGGTTTAGTTGTTACAATCCGGCGATCGATCATGCCCTCCCGCATCAGTTCCACAGCCTCGTCCCACAGATTGTGTAAGATCTCGACCGGCACGGCATTTCCGCGACGTAGTGGGTGGAGGCCGGAACGGAACAACAGTTCAGCGCGATAGATGTTTCCGATTCCGCTTATCACCGACTGATCCATCAGCAATCCGCCAATCGGGGCCTTGCTCCTTGCGATACGCTCGAACGCAAGTCCTGATTGCGCGTCACACCGAAGCGGATCAGGACCAATTCGGGCCACCAACGCTCGACGATCTTTCTCACTCAGCACGTCGCAAGCGGTCGGACCACGCAGTTCAAGCCAGTGTCTCCTGGTGGAAAGGCGAAGGCGCAGCGCACCACGCGGTTCCGGGAAAGGCATTGCCCCTTCGCGGAACTTACCGTATAAACCGAGATGCACGTGCAGTTGTCGGCCTCGCCCAAAGTCATAGAACAAATGCTTGCCATAGGCCTCGACGGATCTGAGCTTTCGTCTATTCAGCAAAGCGGCGCCATCGGCGAAACGTCCATTTGGCGCATCCACAGTAACCATCCGTCCGGCGAACATCTCGGCTTGTCGTTTGGCGTTGCGGTGAAGCTCATTCCCCTCGGGCATTTCTGCTTATAGGATGATGCTCAATCGATACGCGATTGAAATGCCTGGAGGCAGGGTGCGAGGCTGCGGCCCAACCTGACCGGAGAACGCTCTACCCGTGGACTGGGAATTTCAGGATTCGGGAGGGGTAACGGTGTTGATCTTCTCGCCTGAATCCTCGTTAACGGCCTTACGCGGTCCTCGGCGTGGAGTGTCGGCGGTTGAACCGTTGGTTACCGTCGAACTTTGGGAGTCGGAAGGAGGAGGGGTCGCACTCGTATGAGCGCGCGTTATAGCTGCAGGGCCACTTGTCTCGGTACCGTTGCTCGCCATGTAGACGCGTCTCGATTGCACCTCCGCAGTAGAGTGCATCGTCTGCGCCTGTTGCGATAACTCGACCCGTATGGCTTGGCCGTCTTCGAGCTTTACTCCGCTCGGTAGGTAGCAATACAAGGCGTAGCGCTGCCGGAGTCGGGCCAAGGTGTCTTCCAAAGCGGAAGCTTCCTCTACGCGCATCGTATCCCCGCCCGAATCCTCCGCGATTGTCGCCGTTCCTGCCGTATGCGACCGGTCGCCGCCACCCATGCCGCCCATCCCGCCTCCCGGGCCTCGCCGGCCAGGGAAGCCTATCCCTCCACCACCGATTCCGCCGCCCGAACCGGGCCATCCTCCTCCGTTGCCTCCCCACGTCCCGCCACCATGTCGTCCCCCACCCATACCGCCTCCGTGGCCATAGCCCGACGGCATCTCGTAGGGGGCTTGTAGAAAGCTAAGCACTGCATTCACACGGGTCAATGCCGATTCCACAGCGGCCTCATTTTCCTCATCCTGCGTCTGGTCGTCCGTCAGGATCACAATTGCTCGACGCGCTTCCGGCCGAGCCTCGCGTCCGAGATACCGTGCCGCATCCAGCAGGGCAGACGTAATTCGGGTGCCGCCGGCGAAATGCTCAGAGCGTAAGATATGGTTCAGTTCTGCCGTGACATCGCTATGATTACTGCGAAACGGGAGGCGCACCGTCGTACGCGTATCAAAAATCATCACGGCGACGCGGTCTTTCTCAGTCAGAACACCCAGCGCCTGGCGAGCGGCGGACGCGATCCGCTGAACGTGAGGCTCCATGCTGCCGCTGACATCCAGCAGCAGCAGAATGTCGATCGGTACATCCTCGCTCGCCACACTCTTCAGAGACAGAGGTTTTCCGTTCAGGCTCAACACAAAGTCCCGAACGCCTAATCCAGTGATCGCGCGGCCTTGCCCGTCGGTTACACGAGCGTCAATGCGAGTCATAGAAACATCGGTCTTGAAAACGACCGGGTCATCGGCCGCAAAAGCTAAAACCGGGGAACAGAGCATTACAATAAGCGCTAGACTTCGATTCATAGCAATTGCCGGGCAGGGGTACTGTGCACTAGTACGTACGCCAAGGGTAATCGGTTTCCGGTCGGGACGGGACGCATTCACGCCCTTTCGAGCCAGATGATTCCTCCCAGGATCAACAACATGGCAAGCACCTTGCTGCCGCTGAGTCGCTCGCCCAGGAAGAAAGACCCTAGTCCTACGGCCGAAACTGCTTCAAGGCCCAAAACGAGAGTATAAGAAGAACCCATTTCGCGCGTCCGCATTCCTAGAGCCTGCAAGGCTGCACCCGCACAGAAGCATAGGAAAACAGCGACGCCGGGCTGCCATTTGGTCAGTCCCTCGGAATACTTCATGCACAAGCCGCCCGTCGCGAAGAACAGGGCGGCCACAATAAAGAGGAAAAAAGGCATAGCAGTCTTTTTGGTATACCGAAGCTGATGCCCACCTCTAATGAGAAGAAAGGAAAGTTTTATGGCAGATCCGCAATCTCCGAAGCCCACTGAAGATGATGTTCTTTCGAAACCGGACGAACAGAAGAACTTAGATCGAGATGGCGGCGAGAGGCAGCCTACCGACCAGTCTCCAACGACTGATCCCAACGGCAGTAGAGAATAGCTCGCGGGGCAGCTTACTCGTCGCGGCCGTGGACTTGGGCCGGCGGGTGGGTTGCCTCCACCGCCTTGAAGTGACCTTGGATGCGGTAGGTGTGTTGGGAACCTTTGGGTACCACCCAACTATCGCCTTGCTTCAACTGGATCTTCTGACCCTCCAGTTCGAGTTCAGCTGTCCCTTCCAGTACATATCCGACGACTTCGTAGTCGCGGCTCACAGCTTCTTCCTTACCGTCATTCCCCTTCTCGTCCCAGAGTCGCATTCCGATCGATTTCCCTGAGGCCAAGTACTTCTGCCCAAGCTTGCCTGTCGGAGAATGCGCGGAGTCTACTTTCGTTACTGTTGAATCACCCATGTCCCCTAGACGCAAACTTACCTGAGAGTGGGACAATTCAATGAATGGCGACCAACCGTCTTGAGATTCTGCAGAATATGCTGCCGCAAGATCCGAATAACACCTTTGCACGCTACGGATTGGCGATGGAGTACGCCAAGAGCGAACATTATGAAGAGGCAGTAGCCGAGTTCCGGACCCTACTTGTCCAGGATGCCGAGCTATTCAGCCGCCTACTATCACGGCGGTCAGGCGCTGGAGAAACTTGGCCGCGTCGAAGATGCTAGGAGGCTCTATGAGGAAGGCATCGAAGCTACTACAAAGAAAGGCGATACTCACACCCGCGCCGAAATTGAAGCTGCGCATGAGTCTTCTACCGGTTTAGCTCTCCTCAACGGTAGCCGGCAGCCTGCATCTCAAATAATTCGGCATACTTACCGCCCATCGCCAGCAGTTGCTGATGTGATCCTTGCTCGGCTATTCGGCCGCCTTCCAGCACCAGAATTCGATCCGCCATCCGGACCGTCGAGAAGCGATGGGAGATCAGGACGGCCATTTTCCCTTCCGTCAGGTCGGCAAAGCGTTGATATACTTCGAACTCCGCCCGCGCGTCGAGACTGGCTGTCGGTTCATCCAGAATCAGAATCTGCGCGTCTCGCATGTAAGCCCGCGCCAAACCTATCTTCTGCCATTGCCCGTCGAGAGGTCCACTCCGCCCTCGAACCGGCGGCCCAGCATCTGGCCGATATTGCGTCGGGCAGGGCGTTCACGACGGCGGCAGCCAGGCTCTTCTCGGCTGAAGCCCGCAATCCTCTCTTGATCCGATCAATCGTTCGATCCTTCCAACTCCAATGTTTTCAGACGCTAACATGTCATATCGCATGTAGTCCTGGAAAATTATCCCAATCTCCTGGCGCAGTTGATCCACGTCATATTCCCGCAGGTCGACTCCATCCAGCAGAATGCGGCCCTTCGGTCGGGTCATAGAGGCGCGCCAGCAGCTTGACCAACGTCGTTTTACCCGCGCCGTTCTCCCCAACCAGCGCGATTTTCTCACCCGGGTAGAAGCGGAAACTGACGTTTTCCAATACCCTGCTTCGGCCCCGGCATAGCCGAACGAAACATTTGAAAATTCAAACCCATCCGCGAATGGGGCGTGGCGCCGGCAGCGCGTCAGGGCGAGACTTGATGGTGGGGTTCGTTTCGTAGAATTCGAATAAGTCTTTGATAAATAAGGCCTGTTCCGATATGCCGACCAACCCTGAGACTAAGGCTGTCCATGATGCTTGCGGGACCGGGAAAACGCACCTGTCATCAATGTCAGATCACCCACGCTTAGTAACGCCGGCGAGCGCCCGGACCAAGATCAAGCGCGTAAGCCGAGTAGTATGCGCCGGTAGGAATGCAGGTTCATCAACGATCCGTCCACTCGCCCGCTTAACTGCCAGATGCCGGTTCTCGGCGTAGAAACGCTCAAAGAGCGCTCGCGAACGGTTCAACCAAATACTTCCCCAAACCGAAGATCTTGATCTCCTTGGCGCTCGCATTACTTGCGCCCAGATAGCGAAGGTAATCCAATTCACGCCGCTCCGGCGTCGAGCGGTACAGCATCGAGTAGTTCAACATGGCGAAACGGCGTCTCGCCAAAAAAGACCGGAACTGTGGCCGCCACCAGCAGGAGCAGCAGCCAGGGCGAAAAGAAAATGACCGCAGAAAGCAAAGAAAGAAGCGTCAGCAGCTGCTGCGCCATCCCGGCCAAGCCCGGCGAGCATCCCCAGTCGGGACGTCGTCTGCCGTCGTGCCCGCTCCATCTTGTCGTAAAAGACCGGATCTTCGAAAGACTCCAGATCAAGAGAGTTGGCGTGCTCCATCAGCCGAATGCTGACCTGGTTGGTGAACCGGTCGCCCAACAGGCTGTCGACCAGAGAAACAAAGCGCCCGGTCGTGTCGGACGCGACGGCGATCAGACGCTTCCAGAATAACAGCTTCCAGATCGAGCTGCGATCGACGTGCTCGTGGCGGATGGCCCGCACCACCAAGTCGATAATCAATTTGGAAATCCAGAGAGTCGCCAGCGGGAAAAGCGGCGGAGACGATCCGCAGGACCAGCGTGCAGATTGCTAAGTAGCGGACTGGTGTCCCAAACCATCCGGAGCAGGGGCGGAACGTTGCGGAGGGCAGCGAAGCGTTCCCCCCAGGTTTGGGGAGAGTCTGAAGGCTTTTGTCCGGAGGTCTCATCCGGCGCTATTACCGGGCTTCGGCCAAAAAGAAAATGCCCATTCAGATGAATGGGCACAGTCTTTACCCTGGCTGACCAGGATTTACGTTTATTGGGAGAATCAGATCCAACGGTTTCACAACCGTCAAAACCTGTTAGTGATTGGAGTTTAGGGCGAGCGCAGGATTGAAGTCAAGTCCATTTTTCCCTGGTCTCCGGAGTGGGCTGTAAGTCATTTAATGCGATACAGTTATACGTCAAGACCGATTCCATCCGATTAGGAAAAACTGTGAAATTCCGGTGTATGGAAACGCTGGAAAAAGTCGGATAACCTGCGACGGGTCATCAACTTAACGACTCGCCTTACTCGCCGCGAAATGGAGCGTTGTCATGGCTTCTTCCGACTCCAGCGTGCCGTACCTCCGCCGGTAGAGCCGCATTCCTGCGTAAACCAAACCGGCAGAAAGCGACAGGAGACTAAGCAATCCGCTGATGTAAAGGATGTCCTTCAAGAAGCCGGTACAGCGGCTTGATAGGGCTGGGCGGAGGGACCTCGTTCCAGGTGATTTTGGCCTCGTATTGGACTCGGCTCAGCAAGCGTTTCGCCTGCGTCTGTTGCCGCCGGTCCATAGACCATGGCAACCAGAACGCCGGAACGCTTTACATTCGGCCCGACGCTTGCACTTGAATTGACGGCATGCAGACGCGCCATCTCAGGAGTGGGTAGTAGAAGACCGCCAGATTGAAGCGGCGGTCCAGCCCGAGCTTGTACTGCGCCACTTGTGCTTCCGCACCTTGCTCAAATCCTGGCCTGGTGCTCGGCAAATCGGTGCCGCAAAGGCCTGCAGCGAAACCGGTCCCAGAACATAGCGGCCGGAATTTGCTACCCGGCCCTGAGCGGGAAAAAGGTCAGAATTGCCGGAAGACTGGTATCCCGGCGGTTCGGAAGGCTGCCAGGACCGAGCATCCACCTGCGCTTTGTCGGCTTTTCACCGTCGAACGTGATGAGATAATTGCCGTCCTGAATCGAAGATCCGTTGCGGTCCTGGTGTGCAAAATGCCGAACAGATTGCATGGCCGGGCGAGCTTGGTGATCGAAGCCACTCCCAGCGGCCAGCGCCCCTGTTAAATCCTTCATCCGGTACGTGGTAAACAGATTGTTTCCCGACCGTTTGCATCTGCTGCTGCGACAAGCCGTACTCTTTCCAAAGCGCGGGATCGTCAGTTCCCGTGTGGCGCTGATAGCTGGGATACGGCTGAACGAGAAAACCGAAGGACTAAGCTGGTAGCTCCGCAACATTTCTTGTATTTCTTTCCACTCCCGCAAGGACAGGCGTCATTCCGTCCGACCTTTGGTCCTTTGGACACCGGAGCTGGTGCGGTGTTCCGTCGCCGCCAGTGAACTGCAATCCGGCCAGTTCCCTGTCCTTCTTTCTTTGGATGTTGCGAGTCAGGTCCAGGACGGATTTCTGGGCCTCCTGTTGTGCCTGCAGCCGGCGCTGCTTCTGCCATGGCCGCCTCAGCCGCTTCGCGTTGCTCCGCTGCTACTCGAGCGGGTGCCGGCTATCGTCGTCATCTTCGTCCTCTTCCTCTTCCTCCTCAGAGTTCAGGGTAGGGAAGCGGCACGTCTGCGCCCGGCTCGACCTCCACCCGGCCGCCCATGTCGATGCGCATGAAGAACAGGAACTTGATGGTCTCGTCTTCGATCCGATCCATCATGTCCTGGAACATGGTGAAAGATTCTTTCTTGTACTCGATCAGCGGATCTTTTTGGCCGTAACCGCGCAGCCCGATGCCCTCCTTCAGGTGGTCCATCGAAAGCAGATGATCTTTCCACTGGTTGTCGACCACGTTCAGCATGATGATGCGTTCGGCCTGACGCAGATTGTCCGGACCGATCATCTGCTTCTTTTTCGCCGTAACGGGCCAGCACCAGTTCGCTGATCTTGCTCTCGATTTCTGCCGCGCCGGCAGATCCGCGAATCGATTCCAGTTCGATCTTGCACACCGAACTGATTCAGCACAGCCGTCTGCAGGCCAGGCAGATCATACTGATCTTCGCGGACATTTTCCGGAACGAACTGATCGACGAATGCTCCCACAATGCCGCGCGATAATCTCGAGCACGCGCTCCTTCTGAATGTTGCCTTCCAGCAATTGCCGGCGCATGGAGTAGACGGCCTGCCGCTGCTTGTTCATTACGTCGTCATATTCGAGAACGTGCTTGCGGGAGGCGAAATGCTGCGCTTCAACGGCCGCCTGGGCAGCTGCGATGCGCTTGGTGATCGAGCCGGATTCGATCGGCACGTCCTCTTCCATGCCGAGGCGCAGCATCAGGTTCTGCATGCGCTCGCCGCCGAAGATGCGCAGCAGATCGTCCTGCAACGAAAGAAAGAAACGCGAACTGCCAGGATCGCCCTGTCGTCCGGCGCGGCCGCGTAACTGATTATCGATTCGCCGTGACTCGTGACGTTCCGTACCCAAGATGAGCAGGCCGCCCAGCTTAACCACTTCATCGTGCTCGACGCGGATCTCCTCTTTGATCTGTTCGTTCCAGTGTCTTCAGCTCTTCCGGAGAGAGCATTTCGGGCGACTTGCCGGCTTTGCGCAGCCGTTCTTCAAGCAGGTAATCCGGATTTCCGCCCAGCAGGATATCGGTACCGCGGCCGGCCATGTTGGTGGAGACCGTGACGGCGCCCTTGCGACCGGCCTGGGCAACGATGTGGGCTTCACGCTCGTGGTTCTTAGCGTTCAGCACTTCATGCCGAACGCCCATCTTCCGTAAAATGCCCGCCAGCTTCTCCGACTTCTCAACGGAAATGGTACCCACCAGGACGGGCTGGCCCTTCTCCTGCAGAACTTTGATTTCCTTGGCCGCATTTCGGAATTTCTCTTCCTCGGTCCGGTAAACGATGTCCGGATTCTCAATGCGGATCATCGGACGGTTGGTCGGAATCACCGTCACGTCGAGGTTATAGATCTTGCCGAATTCAGCGGCTTCGGTGTCGGCTGTTCCGGTCATGCCGCTCAAGCTTCTTGTACATGCGGAAGAAGTTCTGGAACGTGATACTGGCGAGTGTCTGCGTCTCGCGTTCAATCTTGACGCCTTCTTTGGCTTCCACGGCCTGATGCAAGCCATCGCTCCAGCGCCGGCCGGGCATCAGGCGGCCGGTGAATTCATCAACGATGATGACCTGCCCTTCCTGCACCACGTAATCGCGATCGCGTACATATAAGATGTGCGCGCGCAACCCTTGCTGCACGTGATGGTTCATCTCGATATTGGCAGGGTCGAAAAGATTGCCGGTATTGAGCAGACTTCTCTACCTTCAGAACACCGTCTTCTGTTAAGGCCACGCTCCGATGCTTTTCATCGACGGTGTAGTCACCCGTGGTGTGAGTTTGCCCGGGCTCTTTCCCTTCAATAACCTCACCGCGCTCGAGGAATGGGATGATCTGGTTCACCCGGTAGTACTTGTCAGTCGATTCCTCGCTCGGACCGGCGATGATCAACGGGGTTCGCGCCTCGTCGATCAGGATCGAATCTACCTCGTCGATTATGGCGAAGTTGAAATCCCGCTGGACGTAATCTTCCAGGCGGAATTTCATATTGTCGCGGAGAT
The DNA here is from genome assembly GCA_963814195.1 of uncultured Acidobacteriaceae bacterium. GTDB lineage: Bacteria > Acidobacteriota > Terriglobia > Bryobacterales > Bryobacteraceae > Bog-105. The sequence continues at coordinate 898,689 of CAWFBU010000007.1, read as the reverse complement.
AATCGAAACCAAACTCGTTGTTGGTTCCGTAGGTGATATCGGAGTAGTACGCCGCGCGCCTCTGCTGGTCGTCAAGGTCGTGGCTTATCGTTCCTACGTTGAGGCCGAGAAACCGATGCAGCCGGCCCATCCACTCCGAATCGCGTCGGGCAAGGTAATCGTTCACGGTCACAACGTGAACGCCTTTGCCACCGATCGCATTCAGATAGCTAGGTAAGGTGGCGACCAGAGTTTTACCTTCGCCGGTCTTCATCTCGGCGATGCGCCCGCGATGCAGGACAATGCCACCGATCAGTTGGACATCGAAGTGGCGCATGTTGAGAACACGCCGGCCTGCCTCCCGCGCTACAGCAAAGGCATCCACCAGAATGTCGTCCAAAGAAGCACCGTTTGCAACACGCTGCTGAAAGTCGCGCGTCTTGGCGGCCAAATCGGCATCGGAAAGCTTCTGCAGGTGTGGTTCGAGGTCGTTGATCGCGGCTACAATCGGACGTATCGCCTTGATTTCCCGGTCATGTTTGGTGCCAAATACCTTGGCGAGCGCGCCTTCGATCATGATGAAACTATGCTTCTAGTGTAACTGGCAGCAGAAGGTATAACGAGAAAAAGAACTTAGGAAATTCTGTGAGCTCGGCCCGGGATGTCGGCTGTGCCAAGCGATCATACCGGTAGCAAGCCGGGTTAAGCTAGGGGCTGAATCGATCGGTTCCAGAGCCGCATCGAAAACTCTGGCCCACTTGGGTTGTCGGTTGATAAACACGCAGGGGTTTCTTCTCCTGTTGTGCCAGTGAGGGGAAGATTCAAAACTATGCCACGACATACAGAAGCTGCTACCGGAAAGGCAACGTCCTCAACTGTTTTAAATATCATGTGCTGCCCCTTGTCCGCACCGGCGTTCACGCGGACGTATGTGGCGGCATGAAGAAGTGGCTGGTCGGGACGGCAAGAGTTCAGGTTTTGCACACCAGAGTGCTATCGATAGCTCTAATTCTTTTCCTGCTTACTCCGCTTGTGCATGCCCTCGAGCCTCCCGACGAAGGTGTTCCATCATCCGTCGCCCCGAAGCCACAAGCCCCGGATCCGACGGTCGATGAAGAAGAGGCCGAAAGGAAAGAAGCTGCACGAGAGGTAAAGCAGGCTGAACATCAACGTATCTTAGGCATCCTGCCGAATTTCAACTCCAGTTCCGTGCAGCATGCTGTAAAGCTGAGCCCAAAGCAAAAAATTGAGCTGGCGACCAAAACGGCGTTGGACCCTTACACGTTTGCTGTTGCGGCGATCGATGGGGCTGTTAGTCACGCAGACAACGACTTCCCAGGTTACGGGCAAGGCTTACAGGGTTACGCAAAACGGTTTGGCGCGGCGTATGCCGACAGCTTTGATGGCACACTCATCGGCAATGCCTTTCTTCCCATCCTTTTCCGAGAAGACCCTCGGTACTTTCGAAAGGGAAGCGGCAGCATTTCAAGCCGGATCTTCTATGCACTTTCTACAACGGTTCGTGCCAAGAGCGATACTGGCCGGTGGGTGCCCAACTATGCGAATGTGCTTGGCAATATTGCTGCCGGGGGTATCTCTAACATCTATTATCCGGCGTCGGACCGGGGTGTGGGTCTGACGTTCCAACGCGCATTCACAGTGACGGCTGAAGGTTCATTGGGTGCTATGCTCGTGGAATTCTGGCCCGACATTGCGAGATATTACAAGAGAAGACACGCCAGAAGCACGAACAATTAAGCTTTAGGGAGATGAAGGTAACCTCCTCCCGCGAAATCCTCAAAAACAAGCTTTTCTCTGTTGTCGAAGAAGAAGCCACCGACCCCAGCGGCTTCTCAATCAAACGTTCGATCGTCCGGCATCCTGGTTCGGCGGTCATGATGGCTGTCGACCCTGAGGGGCGAGTCTTGTTAGTTCGCCAATTCAGGCTTCCTGCACAAGCGGAACTTTGGGAGATCCCCGCCGGCCGATTGGACCCGGGCGAACTGCCACTTGAAGCAGCCAAGCGCGAACTGCGTGAGGAAACCGGATACACAGCCAAGCACTGGAGAGAGCTGATCTCGTACTTTCCCAGTCCAGGTTATGTCGAAGAGCGGATGACACTGTTCGTGGCAACTGATCTTGTTGCGGGAGAACCGGAGCCTATGGAGGATGAGCGGATCGAAATGCAGTGGTTTACACAGGATGAAGTCCATAAGCAGATTCGGACCGGAGGGATCATCGACGGTAAGACGGTGATCGGATTTTTCCTCCTGCGGGACCTCGGATCGGACTAGCCTCTGATAAAGACGCACAAGGGGCAGTTTGGCGGCCCGGCTAACTAGTAATTACTATTACATTCAGCGTCCAAGAGAGAACTTTACGGGCTGGAGTTCACGTTTTTCATGTGAAGCTCTCCGCTTTTTGTTCGATTGTACTGGCGATAACCGCCGCCGCAGGGCAGGAAGCTCCCGAAGCTCAGCCTGCGAAAGTCCAGGTTGAGTCACTTTCGTTACCGGAGTGCCTGCAGCGTGCTGCTGTTGGCAATCACAAGCACAAAATCTCTCTGTTTGCGGTGTCGCTGGCGGAAGCACAACATCGGCAGGCACTTTCCGGTTACTGGCCGCAAGTCAACCTGAAGGCCGGGATCCAGCGTTCCGATCAAGCGGTTAACTTTCTTTTTCCAACCCAGACCGTCGGCATCCCGCCACAACAGATACCGGTTCCCGGCGGAGCAGCGCTGGTTACGATTCCGGCAAATGCGTTCGGTCCCGGCTTCCCGCCTGCCAACGTACAACTCCCCGTTGCCTACCCGGGACAGGTGATCCGGACGCCTGCCGAAGCATTGGTTGTGCAGTCGCAAAACCTGAAGATTGCGGACCGCGATCTTGCTTCAGGCAGCCTCAATGCAACATTGCTGATTTTTGACGGTGGTTTGCGGAAGGGTCTGCGCGAACAAACATCGGCTGGAACAAACGCCATGCTTGCAGAAGCCAAACGCACGGATTTGGATGTTGCTGAGGCTGTGACGCGGTTCTATTGGGCAGCGGTACTCGCACGGGAGCTGAAGGCAGTGGGTGATGATACGCTCGCCAGACTAGAAACGACGTTGCAGTTGACCGATGTTCATGCCAAGAGTGGGTCAGGAAAAATCACCAAGAGCGATTACCTTTACAACAAAGTTGTGGTGGAGTCGGCGCGTTCGGCCGTAGTTGAACTCGAGAAGAATCAGATCCTCGCGCAGGCCGCCCTTGCCAACACGATGGGTATGCCCTGGAACGTGAGTGTCGCTCCGAGAGATGAACAACTACCAACGGTGGAAAGCACGCCTGAACTGGCAAAGCTGGTTTCGGAATGCTATAGGACTAATCCCGAGTGGACCGAGTTAGAAGCAGGACTTAGAGCTGCCAGAGGAGCCTTGAAGACAAAGCGCAGTGATTATTACCCGAAACTTGCGCTGAAGGGAGATTTGCATAGCTTTTGGAATGGCGGCTTCAATGGCGGGTTGTCGACCTCTCAGAACCGCTTTGGGTGGACGGTCGGAGCGGGTGTCGAAGTGCCCATTTTCAACGGACTCTTGACGCAAAGTCAGGTGAGTGAATCGTTGCTGAAGATTCAGCAGCTTCGGGAGACGCAGTTGCTGCTGAAGGATGGTTTGGGACTGCAAGTGAAAAGCATCATCGTGGAACTGCAGAGCGCTCGCAAGATCTATGACGCAAGCGCTGCCGCTATGAAGGCTGCCGTAGATAATCGCGAGTTGAACATGAGCGCCTACGAGAACGACATGGCAGAACCGGACAAAGTCATCCAGGCGCAGATCATCGCAGCGCTGGCAGCGGCAGAGCACAGTAAAGCTCAATACGAGCAGGCCACCCTGCTGTCCCGGCTTAGCGCCGTGGTCGGTCACCAGGGGATCGGCGAAGCGCTACCCACGACAGCGTCCAGGCCGCAACCGTAGTTCCGAACCTTCGACCGCTGTACGGAGATAGCACTTGTGAGACTTAGAAGGCGTCCTGACGAATCGCAGTCTCGGAAATCCGGATCAGCACGTGCCGCTCTACTACTGCCCTTGTTTCTGCTGGCGGCTATAACGGCTTACGCAGAATCGAATCTGCCGAAAGCGCATTTGAATGTGGTGGTGAGCGACCATCTCACTCCGGGAGCGGACGCCGGTGAGGTCGCCGCAGTCTCAGAAATGTTGTTGAAGTCCATCGGACTTTTGCAAGGGCTAATGGTGGACAGCCAAATCGATATTACGAGCGCTGTGGAGACAGTTAGGAAACGAGTCGACGAGAAAAAGATGGACATACTCGTCTCGCCAGCTCTCGAATACGTCACGCTGGAACGCGGCAATTTGCTTGAGCCGGTGATGACCATGTCAGCGTCCCAAAGCCCCAAAGGTAAGACCCGCTATCTGGTCTTGACGAGTCAGGACTCGAATCTCTCCTCTTTGGAGGCCCTTAAAGATAAAACAATCCTGACATACACCCGCTCCGATCAAGCTCTTTTACGAATGTGGGTAGACGTGCTTTTAAGTAGTCATCATCTACCCATAGGTGATAAATACTTTCACACGATCTCGGGAACGTTCAAACCGTCCACTGCTTGTTTGCCGGTGTTCTTTGGCAAGGCCGATGGCTGTGTCATCGATGATGCAACCTGGGGTGTTCTGAGGGAGCTTAATCCTCAGTTGGGCAGTAAACTTAGGCCGATAGCGGAGTCACCACCCCTGGTAGAAACCATTATTGCTCTTCACACGGCCAGGCAGCAGTACCGAGCAGAGATTCTGCGGGGCATGCAGTCGTTGCCTAGCAGCCCTTCAGGAAGGCAGTTGCTTTTCTTCTTCAAAAGCCGTAACGCCTACATGATCAGCAAAGAGGATTTGGCCGAGGTGTTCGAGCTACGCGGAGCTTATCTGAAGATTGCTGGCGGGGGAGAGAAGAAGACGCAGCATTCTCGATCGAGCGCTGTGGGAGCTAAGCCGGAGACAGGAACAGAACAGTGATCTCCAGCCTAAAAGGAAATCTGCCGAAGGGTATTACGCGGCGTATTGCCATTTTGGCTTGGAGCATTACCCTTCTCACAATCACCCTTTTTGCAATCGCCATTATTCCGGAACAGAAGCGCGATTTACTAGAATCCCTGGAGTCCAAAGCCCTTGGTGTTGCTTCCTCTTTGAGAGACGTCACGCACACGGCCGCGGTGAGCGACGACTTCAGCTCAGTAGTGGATCACGGTTTACAGGTTCTTGCTGGTGACACGGCAATCGAATATCTCGTGATCACGCGAGAAGACGGATTCTCGGTTCTGGTGAGTCGCGACGGCTGGCACAATCGGACCCTGAATGGCTACTGGCGGCCCAAAACTCGTCAGCTGGTAAGCGGCCTTGAAACAGTACCTGAGTTCAACAAGAGAGTTTTTCGCTTTTCCGAACCTTTCTCGCCCCTTGGAGTCCCATGGGGATGGATTCACGTCGGATTGTCTCCAAAGGCCTACGACGAGAGCGTTCAAAAGGTCTATAAGCGTACGGGGGTGCTTGCAGTTCTTTGCATCTTCATCAGCCTGATGGTTTCCATCAGTTTTGCGCGGCGATTCGTAAGGCCCCTTCTTACCTTGCGAGGAGCAGTGCGCAAGGTGGCAAATGGAGATCTGAGCGCCCGGGCGGATATTGGCGGTAACGATGAAGTAGGTGACCTCGCGGACTCTTTCAACACAATGGCAGCCGCCATCGCAAAGCAGAACTTAATTCTGGAAGGTGTTCGTTTCTCAGCCCAGGAACTTCTCCGATCTGACGAGTGGCACTCGATTATCGCCGATGTGCTTATGAAGGTTGGAGGCTCTGCTGGAGTGCGGAGGGCCTTTGTCATCGCATCGCCCTCAGGTGCTGAGCTGCCGAAAGATTTTGCCGGAGCGCGCTTGGCTGACCGCCCCATTGAGTGGATCAATTCCGCGTTAGCGGACGACAAGGATACAGCGCGTCATCGCTTCGAGATTAATCAGTCCAGCGTCAGAAGGCATCAATCACAGTTATCGGCGGGCAGGATCGTCGAAGAAAAAATAACAACACCCCAGGAAGAAATTGGCTACGCCACTATTTTGATTCCGGTACAGGTAGATCAACAATGGTCAGGTGTTCTCGGCTTCGAAGACTTCAGCCAAGATCGAAAATGGACCGATGCTGAGGTGGACAGCTTCCGAGCCGTTGCGGACATGCTTGGCTCCTCGACCGCAAGAAGATATGCTCAACAGGCACTTGACGCACGGGCAGCGGCGCTGGAACGGGCAAACGATGCGCTCACGTTTGAAAACAGCCAGCGCATTCAGGCAGAACTCGCTCTGCAACACACGGCAGAGGAGCTTCGCCAGGAACGGGCCGAACTTGAGTTCCGCGTTCAGGAGCGAACTGCCGATCTTCTGCAAGCGAAGGAAGTGGCAGAAGCGGCCAATCGAGCTAAGAGCGAGTTCCTTGCGAACATGAGCCACGAGATTCGCACGCCCATGAACGGCGTGATTGGAATGACGGAGTTGACGCTGGGAACGGATCTGACGAATGAGCAGCGCGAGAACTTGCAGACCGTCGCGCTCTCTGCGGAGTCCCTGCTGGGGATTATCAACGACGTTCTCGATTTCTCAAAGATTGAAGCCCGCAAACTTGAAATTGAGTCAATCCGGATCGATTTGCGTGAATGTATAGGAGTTGTTCTGAAGACCCTGGCGCTTCAAGCGGACCGGAAGGGGCTGGAATTGGTTAGCTTTATTCATCCAGACGTACCAGATTTCGTGATGGGCGATCCAGTGCGGGTGCGCCAAATCCTCACAAATCTGATTCACAATGCAATCAAGTTTACGGATAAGGGGACGGTGTCCTTGGATGTTGAAGCCCCGGAGCAATCAGCCGAAGAGATAACGGTCCGCTTTGCCGTGAGCGACACCGGATGTGGCATAGCGCCGGACAGACAGGATGCGGTTTTTCAGGCTTTCACGCAAGCGGATGGCTCTTCGACCAGGCGCTTTGGCGGTACCGGGCTTGGACTGACGATCTCCAGTCAGCTCGCGCAGCTAATGGGCGGTGACTTGCAGCTGAAGAGCCAATTGGGACAAGGAAGTACGTTCTTCCTTACCTTGCGATTCAAGCCAGCAGACAAGGAATTGTCCGCAGTCGAGCCATCCTGGCTTGCGGCGCCCTCAATCAGAAATGTTTTGGTTGCCGGTAATGCAATCGCGCGCAGCCAAAGTCATAAGAGTGCGGAGATTCGAGAGCTCCCCGCGGGTCCGGAGCAGAAACGAATTCTTCTTGTGGAGGACAACCCCATTAATCAGCGCGTGGCCTTGGCCATTCTGAAGAATATGAGTTACGGCGTTGTACTTGCTGCAAATGGAGTCGAAGCAGTCAATGCAGCAGGCAAACAAAGCTTTGATCTGGTCTTGATGGACGTCCAGATGCCGGAAATGGATGGGCTTGAGGCGACCAGGTCCATTCGGCAGCGCGAACTTGAAACGGGGCGTCACCTGCCCATCCTGGCACTCACTGCTCATGCAATGAAGGGTGATAGGGAACGTTGCCTGGAAGCTGGCATGGATGAATGTCTGACCAAGCCACTTCGCAAGATTGAGCTGCTATCGATGATCAACAGTCTGCTGGTCAAGTCTGAGCTTGTCAGCCGTTGTTGAGAACCAGATTCGCATAGATGGTTGCCTTAGGTTGAGAACCCGCCGTGTAGCGAATGTCGGCCGCATCGCATCCAACCACCGATGCCCCAATTCACGCCGGCGCGGGTGACGGCTGAGGAAAACAGTGAACAAGCTGCGATCGAAGCCGAAATTCAGGACGGACAACAAGACTCGGAGAACACGAGTCGCCCTTTTGCGGTTTTCGTTTGTGGCGCGATTGCTTTTCTAAACCTTTATTGCACTCAGCCTCTCTTGCCGCTACTGTCGCGGGTCTTCAGAGCATCAGAGGCGAGCGTCAGCGTCACAGTAAGCGCTTCGACGATGGGAGTAGCCCTCGCCGCGGCGCTACTCGCAATCTTTGGCGAGCGCCTAGATCGGAAAAAAATGATTGTTGGGTCGATGGTCGCCTTAGCTATCGCTACTATGCTGACGGCAACTGCCCCGAACCTTCCGGTGCTCGGGTTATGGCGGTTCTTACAAGGCCTGTTAACACCCGGCGTCTTTATCATCACGATCGCTTACGTAACCGAGGAATGGCCAGCTTGCCTGGTTCCTCGCGTCATGAGCGTTTATGTCGCAGGTACAGTGTTTGGCGGGTTTGTGGGTCGTGTCTCAGGCGGTTTACTTACTTCCCGTTTCGGCTGGCAAGTCATGTTCCTCGTGCTCGGCGCGGTAGCATGCCTTGGAGCAGCACTTACTCAGAGGCTGCTTCGAAGTGGCAAGGCGCGAACCTCTCGACTGATTGTCGACTCGCGCTTTGCTCCGCTGCTAACTAATCTTCGCAATCCCAGACTACTGGCAACCTTCGGTATCGGGTTCTGCATGCTGTTTACTCTGGTTTCGCTGTTCAGCTATGTCACCTTCTACCTGGCGGATGCGCCCTTCCATCTTTCGACAACAGCTTTGAGCTGGCTCTTTTCGGTTTACCTGGTTGGGTTGATGGCGACGCTGTTGATAGGTACCGTGCTGACGCGAATCGGGCTTTTGCACGGCATTCTCGGTGCCATCGCGATTTGTCTGGGAGGCGTGTCACTGACGCTCCTGCATTCATTACTGCTCGTCGGCACAGGTTTAGCTCTTGCCAGTTCAGGTGTCTTCATTGCGCAAACGTGCGCCAACAGCTTTCTTCGTGATGCTGCGCCGGCAGGGAGTCGAGTGTCAGCGGCTGGTCTCTATATCTGCAGTTATTATCTCGGCGGGACGGCTGGAGGTGTGCTCCCTGGCTTGTTGTGGAATCGCGCTAAGTGGCCGGGGTGTGTGGCAATGATATGTGGCCTTCTGCTGATCGCGGGCGTGGTGGCTTATTTCGGATGGCGAAAGCCCGAGACGACCGATCCCATTCCACTCTGACTCGGCGTCGGATCGCGGGGTACTCTGGAAGATCGTGATCTGTCTTTTTGCAAACACATGCGCTCGAGGGCGTCGTCCTTGCTCGCGTGACATCGCCCGCGTCTTCCGGTTAATGCCAACTGCAAAGGCGCTGTGTGCGCTTCTTTGTGCGTCTAGTTCGTTGTGTGCCGTCGAACCGGACTGGAGCAAGTGGAATGCTTACGCACTCGACCTGCTGCAGCGGTATATCCGTGTACCGTCGGTTGACCCTCCTGCAGACACTCGGCTTACAGCAGAATTGATACGGAAAGAGTTTGAGAAGCACGGTTTCCAAGTTACTGTTTACCCTTCAGGACCGACCGGGCAAACGAACCTGGTGATTCGACTCAAAGGACGGGACAGCTCACATAAGCCGCTGCTGCTCTCGAACCACATGGACGTTGTTCCCGTCGATCGCGCAGCCTGGAAGATGGACCCGTTTGGCGCGGAAGTAAAGGACGGGTTCATTTGGGGCAGGGGAGCGCTGGATATGAAAGGCGTCGCGGTTGAGCAGATGGTAGCTCTTCTGGCTCTGCACGAAGCAGGGATCGTGCCGTCCCGCGACATTGTGATGCTTTGCACTTCTGACGAGGAGGCGGGTGGCGTTTACGGGATTCAATGGATGATCCAGAACCACTTTGCCGATATCGACGCAGAGTACGTACTGGATGAAGGCGGCCTTGGTTCGCGAGAGGCGCTTGCGAACGGCAAGCTTACCTTCGGTATTTCTGTAGGAGAGAAACAGTTGCTCTGGCTTAAGTTGAAGGCCAGAGGTACAGCCGGGCATGGGTCGCAGCCTATAGCGGAAAATGCAAATATGATTCTGTTGCGGGCACTGGAACGTGCTCTGGATCTGCCGCCTTCGGGAAAAAAGAACGAGACTGTGGCAGAGATGCAGAAGCGATTTGGGACTTTGGCAGATAACAAATTCACAGCTGCAATCCAGAAGAATACGATTTCACTGACTACGCTGCGATCTGGGGTAGGTGATCCGCCCAAAGCGAACGTGATTCCTTCGGCTGCGGAGGCGACCCTGGATTGCCGGCTTTTGCCTGGAACCAATGGCGATGAATTCATCTCTGAGATCAAAGCTCGGGTGAATGACACTCGAGTGACGGTGGAGACCCTAAGCCGATCGTCTGATCCAGGCTCCAGTCGTGTGAATACGCCACTCTTCAGTGCGATCGAACGTGCTATTCAGACCTATTACCCGGGAGCGATTGTTTCCCCGATGTTAGTGCCATACGGCACCGATTCGGTGCGGTTACGGGAGCGTGGCGTTGTGGCCTATGGCCTGATCCCGATGGTGCTCGATACGGCAACGCTTGCTACGATGCATAGCGATGCGGAGCGGATCCCGGTTGATTCTTTCTACACGGGCATTCGCGTCTTCTATGATGTTCTGCTCCACTTCTAGGGTGATCGCATGAAGGTTTTTGCTGATCGGGTTGCAGTAGTCACGGGTGCGGGCAGCGGAATCGGCCGCGCACTCGCGCAGCGATTTGCGCGGGAGGGCATGCGGCTCGTGCTGGCAGATGTAGAAGGGTCAGCAGTTCGGGAGACGGCCCGCTTGCTAACCCAAGCTGGAGCCAAGGTAATCGCCGAGGTAGTTGATGTTTCGAACCAAAGGGATATGGATCGCCTGGCCGACCTTTCGTACTCCGAGTATGGCGCTGTTCACGTTCTGTGCAATAACGCTGGGGTAGCAGGTGGCGGTGCGCCTGTGTGGGAGCAATCGCCTGCAACCTGGGCGTGGGTATTGGGAGTTAATCTCTGGGGTGTTATCCATGGTGTCAATAGCTTTGTCCCGCGCATGTTGGCGGGCGGGGAAGAAGGGCACGTGGTGAACACGGCTTCAGCGGCAGGGCTCCGGACGGGACCCTTCATGGGGCCTTACCATGCCTCGAAACATGCGGTTGTGGCGCTATCGGAGTCGCTGTACTTCGATCTGCAACTGGCCAAAGCAAAAGTCGAGGCATCCGTGTTGTGCCCGGCCTTTGTGAAAACCAACCTGGCCGATAGCACCCGTAATCAACCACAATCAGTCAGTGCAGGAACCTATCCGGAGGCCATGCGCCAGAGGGTCGAACAGGGCATGCTCCCGGAGAAGATTGCTGAACGTGTTTTCGACGCAGTAAGGGATAGTAAGTTCTGGATCCTCACTCATGAGGATTTCGATCCCATGATTCGCGAGCGGTTCGAAGGCATGTTGCGGCGTGAGAACCCAGTGCCACACGTCTTCAAGAAGACGGAGTAGCTAAGCTACGAGCGTACTCGAAGGCTTTTACAAAGCTTCCGGTCTGGGCTTCACCTTTACCCGCGATGTCGAAGGCCGTGCCATGGTCTACGGAAGTTCGAATGATGGGCAAACCCATGGCAATATTCACTCCCCCTTCGAAATCGAGGAGCTTTAACGGAACGTGCCCCTGGTCGTGGTACATGCAGACAATGGCGTCGAACTTCTTACGGCGGACCGCCAGATAAAAGAGCGTGTCGGGAGGAAGGGGACCTTCCACCGGCATTCCCCGCTGCTGCGCCCATTCCACAGCAGGTCGAATTTCCTCGATCTCTTCGCGACCAAATAGGCCGTTTTCGCCGGCGTGCGGATTCAATCCCGCTACAGCAATGCGGGGGTTCCTGATCAATTTCGAAACGGCGTGATTTGTCATCTCCAGGATGGTCTGAATGCGCGGCCGCTTCGCTCTTGTGATCGCTTCAGCAAGCGAGCAGTGAGTACTGACGTGCGTGACGATCAACTGCTCCGATGCAAGCATAATTGTGACATCGTCGACGCCGCACAACCCACCGATGAGCTCGGTGTGACCGACGAAATCCCGATCTGATAATTGAGTAGCTTCCTTGTTCATTGGTAGAGTGACGAAGGCGGCAATCTGACCCGCTAATGCAGCTTTCGTCGCAGATACGACATACTCACGTGCGGCTTTTCCTGATTTCGCACTCAATTTGCCCGGAGTAACCTCTGACTTCTGTAGGATCCCGCTGTCGACCACATTCAGAGATCCCGGCTGGCAGTCGGAAATCGTTTGAATAGCAAGCAGCGGAACGTCATAGCGCAGTAGTTCGTTGTAGTAAGCCAGGGCCTCGAGGTCTCCGAACAGTACGAAAGGAGACTCGATCTGACGCTGACGAAAGGCGTTGAGTACAATTTCGGGTCCGATCCCGCTAGAATCACCCAAAGTGACGCCGAAGATTTGATCCATCCTTACCTAGTTTCCAGCAAGCGGCTGCGAAGTTGGCAGAACAAATCCTGCGGGCCGAAACCGCCAGCCTTCGTAATCCAGAAGAGATCGCCGCAGCGCGAGGTGGGCACACCTGGAACTATGTCGCTGAAGCTCTCGAAATCCGGCGCATCTATTGCGCGGTGAATACCAAACGCAGTGTCACCTCCGAAAACAATCAGGCCATCGAACCGAGAAGTGTGCAGAACTTGCCGGACCCGTTCACCCAGTGCTCTTGCTCTCGCTAGCCCCGTACCTGTTATTTCCTCGTCGAAGTAGACGAAACCATCGCCCAGACAGCCCTGAGCATGAGCGTTCCTGATCTGCTGTTGCGAAACGGGATGTAAGCTTCCATTGACAACCAGGCAGCGGACCAAGGGCGGGAGAGTTTTTGCCGGGGTTGATGTCATAGTCAGGCGAGCCGCCAATACTTCGGCGAGTGCAGCCGGTCCAACTGCCAGAGGCAGTGGATCGCCTTCCATGATGATGTCGGCAGCCCTTTCCGCTTCGGCTTGTGATTGCCCATCAAGCACCAGCACCGAAGGGTTTTGTAGAAGTTGGGGAATGTTGCTCTCACGAACCGGATTAAGCAGATCGTTAGCGAAATCAGTCTCGTGCAGAAGTGTTCCGTCGACATAGAGGCATCCATCTTTGACCGTACGCCCCAACGCCACGTACGCGGGTGCGTAAACAAGCGATCGGTCCGGAAAGGCCGCCTGGAGAGCTCGGAGCTCAGCTGCGATATGGCCGCGGAGTGTGGAGTCGGTTTTCTTGTAGATGAGAAATGGCGCATAGCGCCCTGCATTGATTGAGGTCTCATGGACGCGCTCGTAAGCGGCGGCTTCGGACAGGTGACGGGTCTCGGTATCGATGACCAGAACGTCGCCAACCGGCGGGCTGCTTATGGTCTGCGTGGTAGTGACCGTGGCCTTCAAACCGTGCGCGGCGAACTTAGCTCCGACTTCCAAAGCGCCCGTCAGGTCGTCTGCAAGTGCAAGAGTCCACGGCGGCATGTTACATCAGGTACTCTACACGAAGCCGGTCGGATATGATGTGGCCTGAACAACGGAGATCTCTTCTGATGACAAGACGTGCACTGCTGGAAACCGGAATCGCTTCAACATTGATGGCCTTGACGCCGGCCGCTGCTGATACTTCCGACGGCAAAGCCCTGCTCGGTGGTTCCCCGACTGCTTTCAGTGTGCGTGCCCGGGCAGCGAAGAAGAACAATGAACCATTTGACATCGTGGAGCACTGCCACCAGCTAGGTTTAGCCGGCGCAGAATCCATTCTGACGTCACATACACCAGAAAACGTCAAGAAAATCCGCCATCAGGTAGAAACGTACAACATGGTGGTGATACTTAACGCACCGTTGCCCAAGACCGAGAGCGATGTCGCTGGTTTCGATACGGCGGTTGCGGCTTGCAAGGAAGCCGGTGCGTCGGCTTTACATGCCGCTATGACTCAGCGACGGTACGAGGAGTTCCATTCGCTTGCTGATTTTAAATCGAATTTTGCGCGGTGTAAAGCTTCTGTCGCCTTAGCTGAGCCGGTTCTCCGCAAGCATCGCATGCGCCTCGCTGTTGAAAATCATAAAGGCTGGCGTGCTGCCGAACAGGCAAAGTGGATGAAAGAAATCAGCAGTGAGTGGGTGGGAGTGTGCCTCGATATGGGGAATAACCTCGCTCTATGCGAGACGCCCGACGAAACGTTTGCGGCCCTTACACCGTTCGCCATCTTCTCCCATATCAAAGACATGGGTCTTCAGGATTATTCGGATGGCTTCTTGATGTCGGAAGTGCCTTTCGGAGAAGGTGTAATCGATCTTAAGGAACGTGTAGCCCAACTGCGCCGCAAGGATCCCAAGATGTTGTTCTGTCTCGAAATGATCACCCGCGACCCTTTGAAGATTCCTGTCTTCACAGATCAATATTGGGAGACTTTTTCCGATTCAGAAACGCAGATTCCGGCACAAGACCTGGCGAAGGTTCTGGACATAGTACGGAAGAACCCTCCGAAGAAGCCGCTGCCGAACACTGACGGGCTTAGCACGGCGAAGGCAATTGAGGCAGAAGACCAATACAATCTCGCTTGTATCCAATACGCTCGCCAGCAGCTAGCCATGTGAGACTAGGACGGCTTTCGAATCAGCTTGAACGCGAATAGCGTGTCGCCGGCACCGACAACGACATACTGTTGTCGGTCGAGCATATAGGTTTCCGGTCCATTACTAACCGCGTGGAGCACCGGGAAGTGCCAGAGAGGGTCACCGTTCAAAGGGTCGTAGGCAATGAAGTTGCCGGTATAGTCGCCGGTGAATAGCAACTTACCGCGAGTTGTAAGGATGCCAGGCCCGCCCAGCCCAGCACTTCCGCCGAAGGTCGGGTAAGGATGACTCCAAGCGATCTCACCCGTAGAAGCGTTGATTGCTTCCAAAACATGTTGTGACCAGAGGCCTCTACCTGAGCCACCATAGCCCTCCGGACGTTCGTCCGTATCGGTAAGGTAGGCAAGGCTGTAGCCGCGCGTCGCATTGACATAAAACAAACCCGTGTCCGGACTGAAACTGGGGGGCAGCCAGTTAGTCCCTCCACCGCCCGCAATGGTCAGCAACGATCCATCTGGCGTGGGGTATTTCTTCGGATCGGGGATCGGCTGGCCCTTGCCGTCCAGGCCCTTTGCCCAATTCAACGGTACATAGGGTTTGGACAGCACGCTCTTACCATTGGTGCGATCGAGAACGAAGAAATAGCCGTTGCGAGCAGCTTGCGCGAGCAATTTTCTGGGATGCCCATTGACCGTAGCGTCAAAGAGAACGGGCGTTTCGACGTTGTCCCAATCGTGGGTATCGTGAGGAGAAGCCTGAAAATACCAGGCAAGTTTCCCGTTATCAGGGTTGAGGGCAACTATGGAACACGTATAGAGATTATCCCCTTGACGTCCTTGCCCCGCATAAACCGGATTGGGGTTACCGGTTCCCCAGTACAACAGATGTAGCTCAGGATCATAGGTGCCAGGGAGCCATGTCATTCCTCCGCCATGATTCCGCGCGGTTTCGTTGGGCCAGGTTTCCGCACCGGGTTCTCCGGCCTGCGGTTCCGAGTTCCAGCGCCACTGCGTATCACCTGTCTCGGGATCGCGAGCTTCCAGAAACCCGGGCACATCCATGGCGTCGCCGCCGACGCCCACCAGAATGTGGTTGCCGACAACCATGGGCGCCATGGTTGTGAAGTATTGCAGCTTTTCGTCCGCAACCTTCTTTCGCCAGCGCTCTTTGCCGGTCTTGGCTTGCAGAGAGATAAACCAGCCGTCCGGGGCGAGGAAATATAGCCAGTCGCCGTACATACCTACTCCGCGATTGCCGACCAAGTGGCCGCCGCGGTCCTGCCAATCGTAGCGCCACAGTTCCTGTCCCGTGCGCGCGTCCAAAGCGAAGACGTGGTCAGGGATGGTGAAGTAAAGAACCCCATTCACCATCAAAGGAGTAGCTTTGATTTCCGGTGAACCTACTCCGCGCTGAGGTCCAAGGTTCGGAATGCGATACATCCATGAAAGCGCGAGGAGATCGATATTCCCGGAGTTGATTTGTTCGAGTGAACTAAAGCGACGGCCAGAGTAGTCGCCGTTATAAGTAGGCCAGGTGTCAGTCGGGGCTTGCAGCAGTTGCTGGGGACGCAACAGCTGAGCCCTCCCCAGCGAAACACCCACGGACAGTAGCGCGAGAAGCAGTGAGCTTCTCCTGCAGCCGCTCACTTCAGCGTCACCAAGTACGCTGTGAGATCGTGCATGTCGGTGTCGGTGTACCTATCGAGCAAGTGTCGATGAGCCGCCAGACGATCTTCCATCTCTACCTTTGTGTTCTTGTCGAGGGAAATGGAATGGAACTCGCCGTTTCCATCGATGAGCGTGGTGGTGAAATCGTCAATATGTTTGACATTGCCGCTTATGTGCTCGCCCGATGGCAAGGTGACCGTAACCTTCTGAGGCGCTTCAGCTCCAGAAGTAGTGCCGCGTGCCGCTGGATAGAGGAATGTCTGTTGTAGATCGGGCGGGCTTAGCTTGGAGCCGATATGGGCCAAGTCGCCCGTTACAGA
The DNA here is from genome assembly GCA_963814195.1 of uncultured Acidobacteriaceae bacterium. Lineage (GTDB taxonomy): Bacteria > Acidobacteriota > Terriglobia > Bryobacterales > Bryobacteraceae > Bog-105. Next base: position 882,338 of record CAWFBU010000007.1, on the reverse strand, counting down.
ATGGCAGCCGGCACACCCGCCTGTTGTACGAAAGAAAAGCTCGCCTGCTTTGGGATTACCTGTCACGATATCTAAGATTTTGTAGGTGCCGCGATTGGCTGCGAGTTCGACACGTAAGTGCAAGAACTCGGCTATGTCGTACAGGTCGTCCTTGGAGAAGGCGGCGAACTGCGGCATACCTCGATTCACTCGACCTTCGTGGACGACTGGTCCGATCAGTTCTCCCTTCTCATCGTGAAGCACCAGAGTCGAACGAAGCAAGTCCGGCCCAGTATCGCCTCCGGTCGCCTTTGCACCATGGCAAAAAGCACAAGAACTGGCGTAAAGCTTGCTGCCGCGTTCGGCGGCTACCGGATCGGGAGGAGGTCCAAGCCCAAGAAACTCACGCGTTCCTTCGGCTCCTCGACTTCTTTGAGCCCCACGCTGACCTTCGGTTGTGATTCCCGTCTGAGGTTTCGGTGCCGCAGTCTGAGCCGAGACCGCAACCGAACTTAGGAGGAGGACGGTCCCAATCACTATCAGAGGGAGACTACCCACAACCGATCCCATCCTCACGAATTGCCGTTCCGTGCTGACTCCAACAGATGGTCGCAACCGCGCGCAGTTAACGCCAGCATCGTCAGGGTTGGGTGCTTGTCGCCTGTCGAAGGGAACGCGTTTCCGCCGAAAACGTAAAGGTTCTGGACATCGTGGGTGCGGCAGAACGAGGTCAGCACGCCCTCTTTCGGGTTTACGCTCATGCGAGCGGTACCAACTTCGTGGATGGCTCCGCCCAGGGCGCTTTTCCGCGGTGTCGCATTCGGTTGCGCTGCCGGGTTTTTCGATTCACCTTCTCGGGCGGATCCTCGGCTGGTATCAGAATCGGCAACGGCCCGGCTAGCAGGGGCATCGGGTGACCCCGGAGCACCGGGAAAACCAACGGGGCCGCTACGGCCCATTCCTGACATCATTTCGCCCCCCGCACGTTTGAAGAGCTCTTCGGCTTTTTGCTGGAAGTGGGCAAGCAGAGCGTAGTCGTTATCGGAATGCGTGAAATGTATCTTCAGTACCGGAATGCCCCAGTGATCTTTCACCTCGGGATCTAGTTCGACGAAGTTTTCTTTACGCGCCAGCATTTCGCCGCCTGCTATCCAAACGCGAGCTTGTGCAACATAACGGCTCTTCACTTCTTTCTTCCAATCGGAGCCATAGCCGGGGAGTGAGGCAGCGAAGGCCGGGTATTCACTTTGGCCACCGGTGGCATTCATCACGTATCCACGGATGAAATCTTTGCGCGCACTAGCCTTGTCGATATTGACGATGTTCGGGATTGTGATGCCCGCGGACTTCCCGTCGTCGAGACGGCTCGGACCGCCCTTCAGCTTCGGCAGATACCCGGTCACGCCTCCTCCGCCGATTTGATCGATCATGTACTGGCCCAGCGTTCCACTCGAGTTCGCCAGCCCGCCTTTCGCCGACAGGAGTAGAAGACGCGTGTTCTCCAGTGTGGACCCCGCAAGAATGACATGCTTGGCATTGACGTCTACTGACTTTCCTGTGAAACGTTCGATGTATGTAACACCTTTCGCGTGATTCTCGCCGCCCATGCGAACCTGTGCAACGATACTGTCAGTTCTTAACTCAAGATTGCCGGTTTTCAGGGCAGGGCTCAGGGTTGTTGATACTGTGCTGAACATGGCGCCGACATCGCAACCATTCACACAGTTCCCGCAGTAGTGACAAGGCGGGCGGTTGTTGTGCGCCCGAGTCAGTTGGGCCAGGCGGCGGTGGGTGTTGGGCAATCCCAGGCTTTTGCATGCCGCGGTGAAAATCGATTCGGCACAGTTAAGCGGCATCGTCGGCAGGAACACGCCGTCCGGAAACTGTGGGAAGCCCTCGGCCGATCCACTCACGCCGATGAAGCTTTCCACGCGATCGTAGTAGGGCTTCAGGTCGGCGTAGTTGAGCGCCCAGTTCATCCCATAGCCGTCGCGCGAAGCAGCTTTAAATTCGTAATCGGCCATGCGGTCGCTGGCACGCGCCCAATGCAGACTTCGTCCGCCAAGACAGCGGGAGCGACCCCATTGGTAAACAGTGCCCGGGGCCGTAGTGTATGGGTTCTCTGCGTTGTCTAACATGATGCGGTAGTTTCGTTCGCTGCCGCTGTACCGACGCAGGAGACCAGGTGCGCCCCGGCCTCGATATTTCAGCTGGTAAAGAAAAGTGTGGTGGAAATCCTTGGCCTGATTGACAGGACTGCCGGCCTCCAGCATGAGAACTTTCATACCGGCTTGTGCAAGTGCCATCGAAGCCCAACCGCCACAAGCGCCCGAGCCGACTACGATCGCGTCGTATGTTATCGCCACGCGAGACTCCCAGCGGCCGTTACGTCAAATCTCATGATGTTCAGGGTGAGTACAAGCAGGAAAGACAAGATTGTAAGTATTACCTCGATAGTCGAGCGCATCGATGATGCCAGCACGCGCTGTGTAGAATGCAAAAGTGTTTTCCCGCTTGATTAGCCGGTAGGCAGTAAAAGCCGGGTGATGTGACGTTCGGTCGCTCTCCGGTTTCGCGATGTCGGCCAGGAGCATAGCCCGGTGGGCTGTGTCCGCCGAGTGGAAGCCCGCTGCCTGGAGAGACGCCATAGCGGCGCGCCATTGTTGCGCTGTCTCTGGCGCATATTGCTGAGACGAGTAGACTACGAAATCAATGAATTCAGCGCAATGAGCCTCGCGTGCGCCGGGTGTCTCATCCGTCGGAATCAAAAGCTCGGTGATGGAACAAAGAGCGTCAAAGTCCGGCTTTTCGAAAAACTTCGGTTGATAGTTTTCGAAATTCAGCTGGTCATCGGGGGAGGCTTCCGTATGGGAATGGCCGGTAGTCTGTGCTGCTTCCATCCACGAGGAAAAGAATTGTACGCCCACTGGCATTGAAGCCAGCCGAACAGCACATTCCAGCAAGGTACGACGCTTTATCAAAGGCGACAAACTCCAGGTTTCTACGAGATCCCGCTACCGAATTCTAGAACACATATTTCAAGCCAAATTGAAGCTGTCTCATGGCGAGCGCGGTACTGCTAATTACACCAAAGCTGGACGCAGGTTTTACATTTTGTCCCCAACTCAGTCCGGGATTGCCCCAATTCGGGTGGTTCGCAAAGTTAAAGCCTTCGAATCGGAACTGCAGCGCCTGCCGCTCAGTAATGCGGAAGTTCTTCAAAGCCGAGAAGTCCCAATCGTTTCTGCCCGGCAAAATGACAGTGTTGCGGCCGGCATTGCCGAACGTGCCAAACGGCTCTAAGGCGAATGCATTCACATTGAACCATCCGTTCGGAGACGGGTTGGAGACGCCTTGGGAGAGACCTGTCGCATTCAATCGATCGCGGCTGTTGCCAACCCCGGTATTCGACTGATCGGGTCCTGGCGTCGGGTATCCGGGAAGCCCAGTCTGGACAGTGTAGATGGAGCCGATCTGCCATCCACCCAAAAGCTCATTCACGAGACCACCACGATTGAGAAACGCCTTACCAGAGCCGATCGGAAGCTCGTACAAAGCCGAAACGACGAAGCGGTGTGCAACGTTGAAAGCTGATAAGGCCCTTTCACACTCAAGGCAGCGGCTGTTCTGGGGGAAGATGGTATCGCTCTGGCCGCGAATTGCACTCACGTCATCGATGCTCTTCGCGTAAGTGTAGGCCGCCAATAGAGTCAAGCCCGATGACAAGCGCCGCGTTAGCTTCATTCCCAAACTGTTGTAGTTGGAATTGCCGCCCCCTTGTACGGTTTGCATGATTCCAATTGTGGAGAACGGGAGACGGCTGGTCAATCCGCTCGTTCCAGGGGTCGCTTCATTTGCGTTGAATAAGCCCTGCAAACGATGTCCTTCAGAACCCAGATACCCTATTTCGAAGACCATCGACTTTGAAAGCTCGTGCTCGACGTTGAACAAATACTGCAGGACACGAGGGTTGCGAATGTCGTTCAAAACTCCAAATAACGTTGGGTTGTTGATCGTGATCGTCGCACCTTGCGAGATGAAGTTTGTCCAGGTCATGCTCGGGAAGGCGGACGGCTGATTGTTGTTGACGTTATTGCTCTTACCGCCCAGCGTTCGTGCAAGATCAAAGCGTGAATTGCTGCTGTCTTGCGCATAGAACACGCCTGCTCCTACTCTGACGGACCAGGTTGGCCTGGGAGTCCAAGCTACGCCGAGACGAGGCGCCCAGTCGTTGTAATCGGTCTGATAAAGACGTTTGCCGAGGCGATTGTCCCGCGCAACCTGTACGTTCGGAAAGAAGAACGGAAGACCATCGTAATAGTTACCGGTTCCGGAACGAACGTCAACGGGCTGCAGGCTCGGGTTGGTGACACCCGCAAAGGTAGCGAAGAATGGCAGCTGAATATTTGTTTCATGCCCGCTGCGATCGTAGTAAGGCGGAGTTAATTCATACCGTAGCCCGAGCGAAATGGTCAAATTAGACGCTGCGCGCCAGGTATCGTCGATGTAGTAAGCCTGGCTGGTGGCACGTAGTTGCTCGAAAGCAATGCCGTACGCTCCATCCACCTCGGTGGGAGATCCCAGCATGTAGCTTGCAAATCCGTAACCGCCGGTGTTGTTGTTCGGGTTTGAGGTAGAGGAAGAGCCCCAGTTAAATGCGCCGCGCGGAAACTCATTACCAAGCTGGTTATATCGGTCGCGGCGTACCTCGCCCCCAAACCGAAGCGAGTGTTTCCCGCGAATCCAGGAGAAGTTATCGATAACCTGGCCGATGGCATCATTCAGGATGTACGGTCCATTGGTGTCGTCTCCCCATCCGCTGATTTCCCCCAAATTTCGCATCTGCGGAATTCCCCAGGTCTGACAATTGCTTGTATTGAGCCCAGGAAGATTCAATTGCGCAACTACGTTCTGTTTGCAAGCAAGATTGGGTGCAACGGCGTTGTAGAAGCTATTGATGCCGAACCGGAACTCATTCACGGTAGTAGGCGAGAAGATGCGGGTATTCGCAATCATATATTGCTTGCCGTTCGTGGCCAGGCTGTTGCCGGACAGGCTCAGAGTCGGAGTCAGATTCGTCTCGTTCGTCCAGCTATAACGCCCGAACCAGGTCGAGTGTTCGCTCTCTACCCAATCGACCCGCAGATTGAACTGGTCTTTGTCGGTTGGGTTATTTGCGTTCAGTAGGTAGTCATTCAGCGGAGACTGGTTGGCGGGAATTGGTTGGTTGGGCACCGGCAAATAGGCAAGCATCTGCAGGCTCTGCTGAGGAATCAGCGAGGGCGAAATGATGTTGCCGGGAATCGGTGTCACATTGTAAGAGCCATCCTGGTTGCGTGTTCGGCCCGTCGGATAGTACAACTGAGCCCCGAGGCGAGGCAGGAGCGAGGAGAAGTCTCCGTTGCGCATGGCCAGCGTGGGCACGCTGTAAAGACTGTTGCTGGTGGCGCGCTGTCGAAAGCCCTCATAGTTCGTCATGAAGAAAAGGCGATTCTTAGCGTTAAACAGCTTAGGTATAGATAGCGGTCCGCCCAGCGTAAACCCGTACTGATTCCATTTGAAGGGCTGATTCGCCGCGTGATTACTGGTGAATGCGTAAGGAGAGGCGTCGAGCTTGTAGTTGCGAAAGAACTCAAATAGCGCGGCGTGATAATCGTTGGCACCGCTCTTGGTCGAGACGTTTACCTGAGATACTTCGCGTCCGAACTCGGCAGGATAAACGCCTGTCTGCACCTTGAATTCCTGCACCGCGTCGATGGACGGCTGGATGAGGTAAAAGTTGAAATTAACGTCTGTATTTTCGATTCCGTCAAGGGTGTAGTGGTTGAAAGTCGAGCGCTGGCCGGCGATCGAGTAGTTCTCGTTCGCTCGGGAGCCGCCTTGCCGGTTCGAACTTTGCGTGGAGCCGAAGCTGGTCGTCACGTTAGGACTCAATTGAACTAATTGCAGATAATCGCGGCCGTTTAACGGAAGTTCCACCACGCGTTTGTTCTCGATAACGGTTCCGACGGTCGCGTTATCACTGTTGAGCTGTTCCGCGGAAGCACTCACCTCAATCGATTCGCTTACCTGGCCTGGCTGAAGGGTGAAATCGGCGCGAACAGTCTGCTGAACCTGGACGTCGATGTCGGGTTCAGTTTCAGTCTTGAATCCCTTCATTTGCACAGACAGTGAGTAGCGTCCCGGAGGAAGAGAAGGGAACGTAAATAACCCATCGGTGTTGGAGTTTTCAACCCGGGTCGCATTGGTCGCCTTGTCGGTCAGAGTGAGCGCGGCTCCTGGTACCGTCGCACCTGAGGCATCTTTGATAGCACCGTTAATGGTTCCAGATGTCTGCCCGAAGAGAAGAGCTCCCGGTACCAACAGACTAACCACTAACCAGATCTTGCTCACACGCACGCTTATTTCCTCCTCTTGGAAGTTCCTGAGTAGGCAAACTTGGCCCGACACAGCTGGTAAACGTCAGATTACAGGCTGCAAGTGTATCACCGACAACGGACCAGTTTCGAACTCTCGTCACGTCGTTGCCAGGCTGTGAAAGAAGTGGAGCATGGTATGTAAGATGTCGGTAACTGGACATGCCTACGAATGATCAGCAGGGAAGTTTATCTGGAAAGATTGCTCTGATTTCAGGTGCAAGCAAGGGTCTTGGACGTGCGATGGCGCTGGCCTTAAGCGAGCACGGAGCAAGCATCGCGCTTGTGGCTCGGAACCGAGAGAAACTGCAGGAAGTAGAATCGGAGATCCTCAACCAGGGGGGCACCGCGATGTCCTTTATTGCAGATGTGACCGGAGAGGAGGCCGTGGGGCAGTTAGAGTCGGAAGTCGCCGCAAAGCTTGGCAAAGTTCAGATCCTGATCAACAACGCCGGAACAAATGTCCGCAAAAACTTGATTGATTTCTCACTCGACGAGTGGCGCAGCGTCCTCGATACCAATCTCACCAGCGTATTCCTGATGTGCCGCGCTTTCGTTCCGCATATGCGGGGAACCGGGTATGGGCGGATCTTGAGTATGAGCTCTATCATGAGCCATGTCTCTCTGCCGGGAAGAAGCGCCTATTCCTCGAGCAAAGCAGCTTTGTTGGGCCTGACACGAGCTCTGGCACTGGAGCTTGCAGGTGAAGGAATTACGGTAAATGGGATTAGTCCCGGCCCGTTTGCGACCGATATGAATCTGCCGGTCATTCAAAACCCCGATGCGAACGCGCAGTTTCTCGCCAGCCTGCCGGTTGGAAGGTGGGGGAAGGTCGAGGAGATTGGTAGCCTTGCGGCCTATCTCTGCTCAGAGGCCGCAGGCTTTATCACCGGCACGGACATTTTGATTGATGGGGGCTGGTGTGCACGTTAAGTTTGGGTCGGTTATCGCGTGAAGCAAGAAGTAAGTTCCGAGAGTGAGTCGGAAAAGGCCCTGTACGCCAAAGTAACGTGGCGCATCATCCCGTTCCTGTTTCTTTGTTATGTCTTTGCTTACGTTGATCGAGTAAACGTGGGCTTTGCGAAGCTCCAGATGCAGCAGGATCTGAACCTTACCGATGCAGTTTACGGTATGGGGGCAGGCATGTTTTTCCTCGGTTATTTTTTCTTCGAAATACCCTGCAATATGGCGCTTCAGCGTATCGGGGCTAAGTATTGGCTGGGTCCCATAATGGTGGTTTGGGGCATTGTATCCGGATGCCAGATGCTGGTGAAGGATGAAACAGGCTTGTACGTTGTTCGCTTCATCTTAGGCGTCGTGGAGTCCGGTTTTTTCCCCGGTGTGATTTTGTATCTCACGTTCTGGTACCCGCGCCGGTACCGCGCCAAAATGCTGGCGGCGTTTATGACTGCCGTGCCTCTTTCAGGCGTTGTCGGGGGACCTATCTCGGGATGGATCCTACAAAGTATGTCGGGCTCCATGACGCTGCGGGCCTGGCAGTGGCTATTTATTGTTGAGGCAATTCCCTCGATTTTGGCCGGTCTCCTGACGGTCTACTTCCTGGAGGACGGACCTCGCAAAGCACGCTGGTTGAATGAAGCCGAGAAACAAGTCCTGCTGGAGCGGCTTGCGGAAGAGGAACGCGCGAAGGCTCTGGAAGGTCCCGGTCATCATACTCTTGCGGACGCGTTCCGAAGCCCGAAGGTCTGGGTCCTCTGCGTCATCTATTTCGGAATGGTGATGGTCAATTACGGGGTGAGCTTCTGGCTTCCTCAAATCGTGAAAGACACGATCAGCAAAGACCCGCTCACAATCGGATTTCTTACGGCCATCCCTTGGGCAGTGGCCGCGATCGCGATGGTGCTGGTTGGACATAGTTCGGACAGAACCGGAGAGCGCCGCTGGCACATTGCGCTAACAAGCATTCTGTGTTCCGTGGCTTTTGCGGCCTCTGCGTTTCCGGGCATTTCGGGAAGTCTGGGTCTGGTTGCGTTGACTATCGCAACCGCCAGCATTGCCTCTTCCTATTCGACATTCTGGGCCTTACCAACGACGATATTGTCAGGAACCGCCGCATCAGCCGGCATCGCCTGGATCAACTCTGTGGGAAATCTCGCGGGTTATCTGAGTCCTTATTTGGTAGGTAAAATCCGCGACACCACACACAGCATGGTGGCGGCCCTTCTGATGCTTTCCTTCTGCTGCCTGGTCTCAGGCGTCCTGGTGTTAATCGTATTCAGACCGGCTCGAAAACCCGCGGATCGCTTGAGCGCCGTTAGCGCGCGATAGCGCCATGCAGCGCTCTCGGCACCCGCAGCGCTGGCTCATGATCAGCCTCGCCTTCTTCGCCACGGTTATCAATTACCTGGATCGGCAAACGCTTTCAGTAGTCGCACCTGTTCTGCTCGATCGATTCCACATGAACAGCGTGGATTACTCACGGGTCCTCTCCGCGTTCTTGTTTGCTTACACCATCATGAATGGGGTCTCTGGTCCGCTGATTGATCGCCTCGGAACGAAATCCGGATATGCGTTATGCATGGCCTGGTGGTCGCTTAGTTCCGTCCTCCACGTTTTCGCAAGAGGTGCGTTCAGCTTAGGAGTCTTTCGCTTTTTGCTTGGTATGGGCGAGGCAGGGAACTGGCCGGCCGGCGTCAAGGTTGTGGCGGAATGGTTCCCCGAAGAGGAACGCGCCTTGGCTTCCGGCATATTCAACAGCGGTTCCACGATTGGCGCCATCCTGGCCCCGCCGCTTGTTGCCCTAATCGTGCTGCAATGGGGATGGCAGGCCGCCTTCGTTACCATAGGAGCTCTTGGCTTCCTCTGGATAGCAGTGTGGCTTCTCCTTTACCGCACCCCGGTGGAATTAGATTCAGCATCTCGAGTACCCATGCCGTTTGGCCGGTTGATCCGCATGCGCTTCGTTTGGAGCTTCACTGTGGCGAAGATCTTCCTTGATCCGGCCTGGTACTTCTATGTGTTCTGGTTTCCCGAATATCTAAAACAGGTTCATCACTTCAATCTTGCCTCCATCGGCAAGTACGCCTGGATCCCGTTCTTCGTTGCGGCCTTGGGGAACGTCTTTGGGGGCTTGCTCTCCTCGGAACTGCTACGACGTTCTGTTCCGACCGCCAAGGCCCGAAAGTTGGCGGTCACGATATTCGCCATAGTAATGATGATCGCGATCCCAGCTGCGATCTCCTCGTCGCCGTGGGTTGCGACCGGGTGTGTAGCAGTTGCGATGTGTGGATACACAGGAGCGAACGTTACGATGCTGGCGTTTACCGCTGATGCTTTTCCGAAGGAGTCCGTCGCTTCGGTGTGGGGCATCGCCAGTATGGGAGCGGGTTTCGGAGGAATGCTCTTTACTCTGATTGCAGGCTCGTTAATCCAGCACTTCTCTTACACGCCGGTTATCATCGGTTTCGGATTGATCCCTTTGATCTGTTCGACGATCCTCTGGACCTTGACTGGACCGTTACCGGATCGGCAGGCCTTTTCTGTTGGGACCGGTAACCTGGTGGTCTGATCGTTGCCTCGTGATATCCCTTGATACATGATTCAACGCATTGCGTTTGGTATTACTTTCTCTTTGGCGGTCTTTGTTGCCGGATTCTGGTTGGGGTCCGGGCGTTCTACCGTCCATGCTCAAAGCAGCGATCACGTTTTTGAATTGCGCACCTACCACACATATGAAGGCAAACTGGACGCGCTCCTCACACGGTTTCACGATCATACAGTCGACATCTTCAACCGCCATGGCATGACCAGCGTGGGATATTGGCTTCCGACCGATGAGCCCCTGAAAGGCAAAACACTGGTCTACATTCTTTCGTTTCCGAGCCGTGAAGCGGCTACCAAGGACTGGGCCGAATTTAGAAATGATCCCGAGTGGAAGAAGGTAGCGGCCGCATCTGAAGCCAACGGAAAGATTGTCGAGAAGGTGGATTCGGTGTTCATGACCCCGACCGAGTTCTCGAAGATCAAGTAAAAGTAGGCGTGTGATTCAGGCTGCTTCTAGCAGAAGCGGCCTGAACCGGTTTGAACATCAGCCTTTCGGTACAGCCACTGTAATGTTGCGGAACTGCAATCCGCCTGTGTGATCGCCCTGGATGTAGAACGGGCCGGGTTTCCCTTCGTCTGCATCCAGAGCGCCTCCCGTAATAGCTTCGATCTCTTTGGCATCGATTACCTTCACACCATTGCGCACGACGGTCACAGTCCGGCCGACTAGCGTCACGTCAAAGGTCTCCCACTGACCTGGAGTTTGCTTCAGCATCGAGGACGGAGGTATGCGGCCGTAGATTGAGCCCATTGAGCGTTCGGGTGGCTCTGTGTTCGAAGGCTCGTATTCGAGTTGCAACTCGTAACGTCCTCGCAGGTAAAAGCCACTATTCGCCCGGTCCGGACAGTTCACTTCGAAGTGCAACTTAAAATCGTTGAAGGTACGCGTGCTTTTAATATTCGCTCCATGCGTCTCGTTCAGGAGAATGCTGTCCTTCACGATCCAATGACTCTTGGATGGATCCCCGATCGGTTCCCAGCCCGCTAGATCTTTGCCATCAAAGAGCGCTACTGGCTTCGTCCAGCTTTTGGGCATATCACGCTTAAGTTCGGGTGCCCGAACGCCCGCGACGGGTGTCGATTCGCTGCCACGAACCTCTGTCCCGGTTAATTTTCCCGCCGCCGCTTCGAGCTTCCAAACCTCAGCGGGTTTTTTATCACTGGCCGGCGTCGCTGTAAATGTCATATGATCGCCGTCGATCTGGAGATCGGTTACCGGATGAACGTGTCCGCCAGTTGGCTGGAACCAGACCTCAAGCTTTCCGCCGTTATCTTTTACACCTAACCAGTTCGCACCAACCCCTGATGCGGTCTTTACGTCGAAGTCCCATCGGCCGATGAAGGCTTTGCCGCTCTCATCGGCTATGGCCGGAAGAGCAAGGGCAAAAAGAAGGACAAGGCACTCACAACGATGATTTCGCATGATCGCAGTCTAGTACGAACGAGGCTTTGCGTTTAGCCGTTTATCAATTGCATAGAATACGAGACGAACTACTGTTCATCAATGAAAGCTACCGTTCAGATCTCTCTAGACATTGTGGATTTAAGTGAGGCGTTCAGGACCGCTGAGACCGCCGTCCGAGCGGGTGTCGATTGGCTCGAAGTGGGCACGCCGCTCATCATCTCGGAGGGCACCAGAGGCGTTCGCGAATTACGCTCACGCTTTCCGAATGTTCCGTTGGTGGCTGATTTGAAGATCATGGATGGCGGTTACCTCGAAGCGCAGATGATGGCCAACGCCGGAGCGAACATGGTAGTCGTCATGGGGCAGGCGCACAGCGAAACAATCGAGTTGGTAGTGAAAGCCGGACATGACCTTGGAGTGAAGGTGATGGGCGACATCATGGGAATGCCTGATCCGGTTGAAGGTGCAAAGCACCTGGAAAACCTTGGGTGCGACTACATCATTCATCACATCGGCTACGACATGCGAACGCTAAGAGCACAGCGTGGACTTCCGACCGAGACGCCCCTGGACAGATTACGTCTCATTGTGGATGCCGTTGATATTCCCGTGCAGGCCGTTGGAGGATTGACGATTCAACAGGCCATCGAGCTACCAGCCATGGGAGCGCCGATGGTTGTGATCGGGGCCCCGTTATCTGTTGACGCCCATGCGTTCAAAGCAGCCACAGGAGATCTGGAAGGCACTTTGCGTGTAATCTGCGAGTCCGTGCATGCCTACGGGGATGTGTCAAAGAAGGTCCCGGCATGAGCCAGACCATGGCGGCGTTGATTAATTACGCACGGGACCCGCTCTCCGTTGAATTGCGCGAGACAGCCGTTCCTGAGTTTGGTGAAGATGAAGTTCTGTTGCGCGTAGGCGCTGTCAGTGTTTGCGGGAGCGATCTTCACCAGTGGCGCGGTTCGCATAGCTGGGCAGTCAACTACCCCTGCATCCTGGGCCACGAGTTCGCGGGCACCATCGCCAAAATCGGATCGGCCGTGAAGCATTTCAAAGAAGGCGATCGTGTTGTAAGCGAGACAGCTGCTGTTATCGATGAGTCGTCACCGCTCTCTCGCGCGGGGCTTTATAACCTCGATCCAACCCGTCGCGGCTTTGGCTATGGTGTCGACGGCGCAATGACTGAGTACGTCCGTGTTCCCGAACGGTGTCTGCATCGCATTCCGGAGTCTCTTCCATTCCACAAAGCTGCACTGACGGAACCCTGCTGCGTAGCGTATAACGCTCTCTGTGTGAACGCGCGTATTCGTCCCGGCGATTCGGTTCTGGTGATCGGGCCAGGTCCCATTGGTCTGCTGTGCACCAAGATGGCCCAGCTGAGCGGTGCAGGGCACATCATCGTGGCTGGTCTTCCAAGCGACCGGCGCCGGTTGCAGGTAGCCCGTCAACTCGGCGCACACATCACTCTCGAAAGCGGTGTTCCTGATTACGTGAACGGCCTAGGAGACCGCCTGGGTGTTGATGTCGCGGTCGATACATCGGGGGTCTCCGCTACACTCCAGCTGGCACTGCAGTGCGTCAGGCCAGCCGGTCAGATCGTCAAAGTCGGATGGGGACCGCAGCCGATGGGATTCAGCCTGGATCAGCTAGTCCAGAAGAATATTTCGCTGACGGGGAGCTTCTCCCACAATTGGCCTATTTGGGAACGTGTCATTTCCATGATCGTTTCTGGCCAGATTGATCTGGAGCCAGTGATCAGCCGCGTGTGTGAATTGCCGCACTGGCACGACTGCTTTGAAAAGATGGAGTCCGGCGAATACGTGAAAGCTGTGCTCACGACCTGATGCCATTTCGTGTTTCAGCGTTTCCCAAGTGTTATCTCGAGCAGATCAGCACCGGCCAGATGAGTCTCTTCGACTGGATAGAGCAGGCAAGGACTTTAGGGGCAGATGGGCTCGAAATGTACGAAGGCTTTCTCACGAGTCACGATCCGTCGTATTTAGAGCAGGTCAGAGATCGCATTCATGCTGCTGGATTCGCGATGCCGATGATGTGCTGTTCTCCGGACTTTACGTCCCCGGATGTCGACAAGCGGAAACGTGCACTCGATCACGAGTTTGCGATGATCCGGATCACGCATTTGCTGGGCGGCCCTGGTGCTGTCTGCCGCATTCTCAGTGGACAGCGCTACCCCGAAGTCTCGTGGGAACAAGGACGGGAGTGGGTCATCGATGCGATCGAGCAATCAGTTCGAGTTGCAGCGGAGTTGGATGTAGTGATCGGGATGGAGAACCATTACAAGGATGGTTTCTGGACCTATCCTGAGTTCGCGCAGAAGATGGATCGATTTGTCGACATCGTGAATGCCATTCCAGACAGCAGGCACTTCGGCGTGCAGTATGATCCGTCCAATGCCATCGTTGCGGGTGACGACCCCATCGAACTGCTAAGGTCCGTCGCCAAGAGAGTGGTTAGTATGCATGCCAGCGACCGTTACCTCGCGCCTGGAACAACACTTGATCAGCTCCGGCAGAGTGATGGCACACTGGGCTACTCCGAGAATCTGCGCCACGGAGTGACGGGCAAGGGTTTGAACGATTACGACACTATCTTCCGGATCCTCGCCGAAAGTGGGTATGCGGGCTGGGTCAGCATTGAGGATGGAATGAATGGCATGGACGAAATGCGGGAATCTATCGCGTTCCTCCGCCGTATGTCGGAGCTTTATTTCTCCTGACGCCTACGCTCAAATAGAATCGAATCCACAGTGCGAACTCTGAGCATGAAACTACCTTTATTTGCAGCGTGTCTAGCCTGGAACGCAATGCTTATGGCCGAAACCCATCCCCTCGAGCAGTTGGTGGAGGCAGCTCGTCAAGGCCCGAGTACATCGGGCCTGGGTGATCTGATCAGCAAAACCATCGGCGCGAAAGGCGGAACCGCGGTCTGGGGTGGCGATTTTCTGTTCGTCGCCTCCTCTCCATCATCAGCCACGATCTCAATCGACGGACAGCCAACGCTGCCAATGACGCAGGTTTCGGGATCACAATTTTGGATGCGACTCCAAAAGATGCGCGTCGGGGTCACTCATTCGTACGCCTTCTTCGCAGATGGAAAACCGTTGGGAACACGATCTGATGTGGCGGGTTACAATCCCGATTCGTATCCCAAGCCCGACGTCCCCAAAGGCAAGTTGAGCGAAAAGCACACCATCACGAGTAAAATATTCGACGGCATGACGGCCGACTACTGGTTCTACGCTTCGCCGGGCGTGGATCCGGAAGTACCTGCACCGATGATGGTCTGGCAGGATGGGCAAAGTCTTATCGCCGGCGACCTGTCGAAGCTGCGTCTGTTTACAGTAACGGAGAACCTGGTAGCGCAGAAGCTCTTGCCACCGATGGTCCACATCTTAATAGCCCCGGGCTTTGCTCCAGATGGCAAAGCGATGCGATCGATTGAGTACGACACCGTCAGCGATCGTTACAACCGCTTTCTAATGCAAGAGTTGTTGCCCGAGCTAGAAAAGACCTACAAACTTAGACAGGACGGCTACAGCCGCGGCATCGCTGGTGAGTCTTCCGGAGGCATCTGTTCTCTCAATTCAGCCTGGTTCAATCCGGATAAGTTTGCTCGTGTTCACTCCACCATTGGCAGTTACACATCTATTCAATGGCATCCCGAGGAGCATCTCGATGGCGGCAACCTTTATCCCTACATGGTTCGCAAGATGCCGAAGCGTAATATCCGAATCTGGATGAGCGATGGAACAGACGACCTCGAGAACAATCATGGCTCCTGGCCGCTGCAGAACATTCAGCTCGCTAACTCGCTCAAGATGCGCGAGTATGATTTTCATTTCCGCTTCGGACTGGCGACTCATGATTCTGCCCAGGCGGCCATCGATCTGCCTGAATCTTTAGCCTGGCTATGGCGCGGCTACGACCCGGCCAAAACTACCGACGAGTTCACGATGGATCCGGCCGAGAAGGACAAACCGTATTATCGAGTGACCATCGCAAACCGTGATTCCTGGTAAGCACTGATTAGCTCTGGAGAGCATCGCAGACTGCCTCGGTCACTTGCCTTGTCGTGGCCGTGCCGCCGAGGTCTGCCGGCATCACCGAACCACAGTTCGTTACATGCTCGATTGCTGACATCAGGCGATTTGCCGCTTCCTCTTCTTTCACATGCTGCAGCATCAAGACGGCCGTCCAGAAACTGCCGATGGGATTTGCGATGCCTTTCCCCATAATGTCGAAAGCCGATCCGTGGATCGGTTCAAACATGGATGGGAAGCGGCGTTCGGGATTGAGATTCGCAGTGGGGGCGATGCCCATGCTACCCGCTAAAGCCGCGGCCAAGTCGCTGAGAATGTCAGCATGTAAATTCGTCGCGACGATCACATCCATCGATTTGGGCTTGCCCACCATGCGAGTTGTGGCGGCATCCACTAGCATCTTGTCGGTTGTGACATCAGGATATTGCTCCCCGATCTCGGCCGCAATTTCATCCCAGAAGACCATCCCATGACGCTGCGCGTTCGACTTCGTAATCACCGTCAGCAGCTTTCTCGGTCTCGATCGCGCCAGTCGATAAGCGAAGTGGATGATCCGTTCCACACCCGTCCGCGTAAAGATGGCGGTTTCGGTTGCCACTTCCTCCGGCAGACCACGATGAGAACGGCCGCCATGCCCCGCATATTCACCCTCGCTATTCTCGCGAACAATCACCCAATCGAGATCGCCGGTGTTCACATTTCGAAGCGGGCTGGTGATCCCCGGGAGAATACGTGTAGGTCGGACATTGGCGTACTGGTCGAAGCCCTGGCAAATGGCCAGACGCAAGCCCCACAACGTGATATGGTCTGGAACATCCGGATCGCCAACTGAACCGAAATAAATGGCATCAAACGGTCGTAGGATTTGCAAACCGTCGGCGGGCATCATCAGGCCTTTCGCGCGATAGTAGTCTGAGCCCCAAGGCAACGTTTGAACTGTAAGGCGAAAGTCGCCGCATCTTCTCTCCAAGACGTCAAGGACAGACAAGCCGGCAGGGATCACTTCCTTGCCAATGCCATCGCCGGGAATAGCAGCGATTTGGTGTTCACGCATAAGTTAGTTCGAAATCTCCTTTGGCATTGCAGGTAACCCTGTCCCAATGAGGACGGTCAGGCAGCACGAGAGCACCAGGAAGCCAGCGATGATCAGCAGCCCGTTCCTAAAGCTTCCGGTAGCCTGCGTAGCCCATCCCATGACGTAAGGTCCGGCAAAACCGCCCAGGTTTCCGATGGCGTTGATTAGAGCAATCCCTCCGGCCGCCGGCTTGCCGGTCAGGAACGAACCAGGCAGACTCCAGAACGGAGGCCGGCTCGCCATGATGCCAGTGACGGCGATCGTAATAGCCAACAGCGCCAACGCAAACTGCTGTAGGAAGGCAGCTGCGACGAATCCAATGCAGCCCATGGCAGTGGCAGTAACGACATGCCACATGCGTTCGCCTCTGCTGTCGGAGCGACGCGCCCAGAAAAGCATGCCAGCAATCGCTACGGCGTATGGAACCGCTGCCAGGAATCCGATCGCCAAGTTCTTAAATCCGAAGCCCTTCAGGATCATCGGCAGCCAGAGCTCGACTCCATAGAGTCCGGCGCTTAGGCCGAAGTAAACGATCCCCAGCCCCAGCACATTGGGTCTGAAAATCGCCGCCAGGCCGGAGTCGCCTGCGTTTTTCAAGACCTGACTCTCTTCGCGCTGAAGTTCACCGGAGAGCCACTCGCGCTCTTCCGCACTCAGCCAACCGGCCTCGCTCACCCGATCGGTCAGGTAAAACAACACCACAACGCCAAGCACAACCGCAGGAAGGCCTTCCAGCAAAAACATCCACTGCCAGCCTGCCAGGCCACCTTTCCCGCCCAAGCCCAGCAATGCTGCCGAGAGCGGGGACCCGATCAAACTTGAAATGGGAATCGCTGCCATAAATCCAGCTGTCACACGGGCCCGTACATGGATCGGAAACCAGTAACTCAAGTAAAGGATGATACCGGGAAGAATCCCGCCTCGGCTGCCCCCAGCAGGAATCGTAGAAGATACAGACTCCGGCCGGATGTGACGAAGGCGGTGGCGGCCGATACCAGACCCCAGGTGATCATCACGCGTGCTATCCACAGCCGGGCTCCCACCCTATGAAGGATCAGATTACTGGGAACTTCGAATAGAAAGTAGCTGAGGAAGAAGATACCGCCAGCCGTGCCAAAGACAACCGGACTCAAACCAAGTTGCCTGTTCATTGAGAGCGCGGCAAAGCCCATATTGACCCTATCGACGAAGCTGACCATATAGAGCAATCCGAGGAAGGGAACTAGCCTCAACGTGACCTTCCGTATGGTGCGCGTCGCCAAAGCGCTCCGGTCGATCATCCTGTCCGTCATCGAAGTTTGCGCGTCGCTTCCGTTAGAGCGTCGCACGCCTATCATGACGAGCTAGCCGTGCGAGCAGAAGGTCAACTTCTTCCTTCGCTTTGGCTGTCAGCCGGCTGGCCGGTTCGCGCTGAGTATCGAAGGCGATCGCTCCGCGTCTCTGAAGCAAGTATTTTCGAACTGCGAGTCCGACACCTTGCTGCTGTTCATAGCGAAGCAGCGGCAGGTGCGCGTCAAAGAGATCTTTTGCCGCCTCTTCATAGCCTTTTTTAGACTGCTTCACCATCTCAACCAACATGTCAGGAAAAGCATACCCGGTCATCGCACCGTCTGCGCCTCGCGAGAGTTCGAAATCGAGGAACAGGCCTCCGTTTCCACAGAGGATTGAGACGTGCCGCATCGAACCTTCTGCTTCGAAACCGCGAATGGCCGAAATCTTTTCGAGACCTGGCCAATCCTCATGCTTCAGGATCACGCAGGAATCATGATTGTTGATGACTTGTCGAATCACTTTGGGGGTCATCACAACTTGTAGGGTCAAGGGATAATCCTGAAGAACAAACGGCACGTCGGAGCCGATCGCTTCAACTGCGTTCCCGAAATAAGCAACAATCTGGTCATCGGTCCGCAGCGATGGTTGTGGAGCAATCATTACCCCAGCTGCACCCCGATCCATTGCGCCGGCGCTGAGCGAACGCATCGCGGCGAAGCCCGGAGATGACACACCCACGACCACCGGAATACGCCCGGAGCGAGCCACAACCCGTTTCACCAGGGTTAGCGACTCCTCGATCTCCAGCTTCGGCGCCTCGCCCATGATGCCAAGAACGACGATGCCTGCGACTTCGCAACCGAGGTAGAAGTCGACCATGCGATCGACCGAATCAAAATCTAACCCGCCGTCCGGCAGAAAAGGAGTGACGGCAATAGTGAAGACGCCTTGCGCCTGTTCGTTGAACGGCAAACGACGATCTTACTGCAGTCGGCCAGACTGGACGGAATTAGATTGACGGGATCGCTCCGCCGTCCACGCGAACGACCGAACCGGTTACATACGCGGCACCCGTACTCGCAAGGAAAGCCACGACGCTTGCATATTCCTGCGGGTCGCCCAAACGGCCGACGGGTATGCTCGCAAGACTTTCTTTCTCCACATCTTCGAGCGTTCGGTTTTCCCGCTTGGCTTTCGATTCGTCCAAAAATCGGATGCGGTCGGTCGCGATACGGCCGGGAAGCACAACGTTTACCGTGATACCTTGCGGTGCAACTTCGCGCGACAGTGTCTTGGACCAACCGACAAGCGAAAGCCGCAAAGCGTTGGAGAGAGCGAGGTTCGGGATCGGCGAGACAACACCTGACGAGGCGCTCGTGATAATACGTCCCCACTTCTTTTCTCGCATGGAAGGGAGCACCCGGTCCGTTATCGCGATCACGGATAAAACCAGGTTGTTGAAGTTCTTACTCCAGAGTGCGGGATCCTGGCCGGCGGCTGTGGTCGGCGGTGGTCCTCCAGTGTTGTTCACCAGCACATCCACTGATCCAAACTTCTGTTCAACCTTGCTGATTCGGTCCTCAATCACAGACAGATCGCTAACATCCCAGAGAATGCCGATAGCTTCACCTCCAGCCGTTGTGATCTCGCCGACGGTCTGATCCAGACTCACTTGGGTTCGTCCGGCCACGGCGACACGTGCGCCTTCCTTCGCTAGACCTTTGGCGATCGCTTTACCAAGACCGCCGCCGCCCCCGAGCACCAATGCCGTCTTGCCACTAAGACCTAAATCCATATCCATCGTCAGCTTACCTTGTAGTACCGTGTGGAGGTCTACCATGGGCAGAAGAAACGGATATACGCAATGAATCGTGGACTTCGGAAAGGCCTGACCAGCTATGGGGACGCTGAGTTTTCTTTGTTTCTCCGAAGCGCCTTCATCAAAGCGATGGGCTATTCGGAAGATGCCTTGGACCGCCCTATCGTAGGTATCACGAACACTTACAGCGACTACAATCCCTGTCACGGCAACGTTCCTGACCTGATTGAGGCCGTTAAGCGCGGAGTCCTGCTGGCAGGTGCTCTTCCCATGGTCTTTCCCACCATGTCTCTGCATGAGAGCTTCGTTTATCCGACGGCGATGTACCTCCGCAACCTGATGGCCATGGAGACGGAGGAACTGATCCGATGCCAGCCCATGGATTCCGTCGTGCTGATCGGTGGCTGCGATAAGACGCTACCTGCCCAGATTATGGCTGCCGCGAGTGCAAACCTTCCGGCAGTGGTCATCCCAACTGGACCCATGGTGGTTGGGCATTACAAAGGCGAGGTTCTTGGTGCCTGCACCGACTGCCGCCGTATGTGGGCGAAATTTAGAGCTGGTGATATCGATGCAATCGAAGTCAATCGAGTGAACGCAAGGCTTGCGCCCTCGGTTGGCACATGCATGGTGATGGGCACGGCAAGTACAATGGCTTGCATTACTGAAGCTCTGGGCCTTTCTCTCCCGATGAGCGCCACCATCCCAGCGACACATGCCGAACGTCGGCGGCTGGCCGAGGCGAGCGGTAAGCGCGCTGCCGAAATGGCCATCGCGGGCCACCCGACGCCCAGCGAGATTCTAACGCCTCAAAGCATCCAGAACGCCCTCACTATTTTGCAGTCGATCGGCGGATCCACCAACGGTTTGATTCACCTGACCGCCATCGCAAAGCGCGCGGGATGCCCGATCGACCTGGATGCCTTCGACCAGATTGGGCGCAAGGTTCCCGTATTAGTGGATTTGAAGCCCTCCGGAGAACATTACATGGAGCATTTCCATGAAGCCGGCGGTATTCCTCGCGTGATGAAAGAGCTTTCCGATCTGCTTACAACGGATGTTCCCACCGTCTCCGGAGGAACACTGGCAGACTCCATCGCAGCGGCCGACGATGTACCGGGCCAAAACGTCATTCGGCCTCGCTCAAACCCGCTACAGTCAAACGGAGCACTCGCCGTTCTCCGCGGCAATCTCGCCCCCAACGGAGCAGTCATCAAACAATCGGCAGCCTCGTCGAAGCTCATGCAGCATACCGGGACGGCTGTTGTCTTCAACCAATATAGATGACATGATGCGTCTGGTGGATGACCCGCTCTCAATGTCACGCCCGATAGCGTCCTGGTGCTGCGGAACGCCGGGCCGAAGGGCGCGCCCGGGATGCCCGAAGCAGGATACATCCCAATTCCTAAAAAGCTTGCGCGCGACGGCGTGAAGGACATGGTCCGAATTTCGGATGCGCGCATGAGTGGGACCGCATTTGGAACTGTCGTTTTGCATGTCGCCCCGGAAGCGGCTGTGGGTGGACCTCTGGCCCTTGTTCGAAACGGAGATGCGATCAGGCTCGACGTTGCAGGAAGGCGCCTCGAGTTGCTGGTGGAGGGCGGAATCCTTGAGGCAAGGGCGAGCGAACTGAATCCGCCCATTCATCCCGATTGGGATGGTTCACGCGGTTATTCCAAACTATTCCTGGACAACGTGCTGCAGGCTGACGAAGGCTGCGATTTCGGCTTTTTGACGCCAGCTCCGAAAGGCATTGTCCGGTAGTTAGATGCTAAACCGGCGGTCCATCTTGCTTGGTCTCTCGGGCGCAGCGGCGGTCCGGGCCCCTACTGGTGCGCCATCGAGTTCCGGGCAGCAGTCGGAATGCGGCCTAAGCCCGGTGAAATGTGTCCGCCGGTTCTGAACCGCCCGTCACCAAATCACCTGCGAACGCGGCCGATTGTCATTTCCATATCTACGACCCGCGCTTTCCGTTTGCCTCTAATGCAATTCTCAAGCCCGGTCCCGCCACAGTTGCGGACTACCGGCTCCTGCAGAAGCGCCTTGGTACCAGCCGTTGTGTCATCGTCCAACCATCGAGTTATGGCAGAGACAACCGCTGTCTGGTCGATGCCCTGAAACAGTTCGGGCTCACAAACGCTCGCGGCATTGCGGTGGTTGACACAACTATTCCAGATAAGGACCTGCAGGACTTGCACGCGGCTGGCGTCCGCGGTGTCCGCTTCAACCTTCTGCAAGCCGGCGCTACCACTCTTGACATGTTGCAGCCATTGTCATTGCGAGTAGCGCGTATGGGATGGCATATCCAGGTCAATATGTCTTCCGGTCAAATTGTCGGCTCGCAGGGGCTTCTCCAGACACTTCCCTGCGATATCGTTTTTGATCACTTCGCTCACACGATTCCGGGAGGTCGCAACGACCCGGCCTTCTCTGTTGTCGCCAAGGTCCTGCAGTCCAACAAGGGCTGGCTGAAACTATCCGGCGCGTACATGGACAGCAAGTCAGCCGAGCATCACTACAGCGATAGCGTCGCGGTGGCGAAGGCGTACATCGAAACAGCACCGGACCGGCTCGTCTGGGGAAGCGATTGGCCCCATCCCACCACGCAGCAGAAGCCCGACGACGCAGAGTTGTTCGACCTGTTGTCTCAGTGGGCGCCCGACGAAAGTACGCGAAGTAAAATCCTGGTTGATAATCCAGCGAAATTGTATGGATTCCGCTAATACACCTTCAAAGCGTTTCACAAGGAGAAAGATGAAATTAGATGGCCAGGTTGTCGAGACGCTTTCCGCCGTATCGACCGCCACGCTTACGACGGTTCTGCTGAAGAAGGGGCTGCGCAATGTATGGATGCGCGGAACCCGTCCCATTCGTCCGGGACAGACTCGGCTGGTGGGCTCGGCGTTCACTCTCCGGTTTGTGCCTGCGCGTGAGGATCTTGCCACTCCGGAATCCTGGTCGTCGCCCAAGTCAACTCGCGCGGCCATCGAAGATATGCCCGAAGGGTGCATCGCCGTGGTCGACGCGATGGGCATAACCGACGCGGGCATTTTTGGCGATATTCTTTGCGCCAGAATGCAGAAACGCGGCGTAGCGGCGCTTGTGACTGATGGCGTTGTGCGAGATGTTTCCGGTGTCCTGGATACCGGCCTGCCAGTCTGGTGTAAGGGGGCGGCGGCTCCGCCCTCTGTTGCAGGATTGACCTTCGTCAATTGGCAGGAACCCATTGGTTGTGGCGGCGTGGCAGTTTTTCCGGACGATATTGTCGTGGCCGATAACGATGGCGCAGTTCTCATTCCCGCGGCTCTGCTGGAAGATGTAGTCACGATCGCCGTCGAGCAGGAACGGCTCGAGACTTGGATCATGAGTGAAGTTCAAACCGGTGCAGCCTTACCCGGTCTGTATCCGCCCAACGAAACAAACAAGGCTCGCTATCTTGCCGCTACTACTAAACCTTCCCGCTCTGCCTGACGGTACTGTGCAAGTCCAATCCAGCAACGGATTGTATACTTCATCCGTTGCATAACGGTCTTTATTTTGTCCTGATCACCACCGGCGCCATCGGGCTGCTGCTGATTCTTATCCTCTACGCCCGGCTGCATGCCTTCCTGGCGTTGCTGATGGTCAGCATGGCGCTCGGCTTGGCGGCAGGCATGAAGCCTGCGAAGGTCTTGACGTCCATGCAGTCCGGCGTGGGCGACGCGCTCGGTTTTATAGCGGTTGTTGTTGGCCTTGGAGCCATGATCGGCCGCTTTCTTCAATATTCCGGTGGCGGGCGTGTACTGGCTGACTGGTTGCTGAAGAAGGCGGGTCGCAACCACGCGCAATGGGCTGTACTGATAACCGCGTTCCTGGTCGGCTTGCCCGTCTTTTTCGAAGTCGGATTCATTATCCTGGCTCCGCTCGCCTGGAATCTGGCTCGCGAATCCAAACGCTCCCTCTTGCTGTTTGGAATGCCGATTGCCGCAGCTCTTACTATCACTCACGCGCTAGTACCGCCTCATCCGGCACCGGCCGTAGCCGCCCAATTGATGGGGGCGGACATCGGCCAAACCATCCTTTATGGATCCCTACTCTCCATTCCTCTGATGATTGTCAGCGGGATCTTCTATGGCGGCTGGATCGCAAAATCGATCACACCTGGAATTCCCGCACTGGCAGGCGCCGCAGAGGGCAAGGAAGATTTCAGCTCCGCCCCGGTCTCACTTCTCACGACCGTGGTTCTACTCACCTTGCCAGTCTTCCTGATCCTCCTGGGCACCGTGGCCAATCTGATGCATCTGCCGGGAAGGGAAGTCTACGGGTTTCTAGGGCATCCCTTCACAGCCTTGCTGATCACCGTGCTCGCGTCTTTATACTTCCTGGGCAAGCGTCGCCGCTTGTCCGGCGAAGGAGTCACGAAGCTTGCTACTGAGTCGCTGGCCCCTTTGGCCACACTTCTTCTCATCATCGGCGGTGGCGGTGCTTTCAAGCAGGTGATTGTCGATTCGGGCATCGGTCCGTATCTGGGCCATCTCATGGCGGCTAGTCCGCTATCTCCGCTGCTCGTTTGTTTCTTCACGTCTGCAGGGTTGCGAGCTGCCCAAGGCTCGGCAACAGTGGCTATCGTGACTGCGGCCGGCATCCTGGCGCCTCTTATGAAACAGCTTCACGGCTACAGCCCGGAGATGCTGGTTCTGGCTATCTGCTGTGGCGGCACCATGATTTCCCACGTCAACGATGCTGGCTTCTGGATTGTCAAAGAGTACCTCGGCATGACGGTTCAGGAAACTCTGCGTAGCTGGACGGTGATGAAAATCGTCATGGGTATCCTCGGAATACTGATTCTCCTGGCTGTACAAGCTCTGCCTTTCAGTCACTAATCTCTTCCGGCCGATTTAACGGACCAAGCACGGACGCTTGTTGTGAAATGTCCAGTTTGGAGTCAGGTACTGCATGGCGAGTGCGTCGTCGCGGCCCTTTGATCCTACTCGCCTGTGCAGTTCATTGGCCTTGTCGATTGCGTTCATGTCGACTGTCACGCCGAGCCCGGGAACGGAAGGCACCTGGATCCTGCCGCCCTCAATCCGTAGCGGATTTTCTGTTAGGGACTGTCCCTCCTGCCAGATCCAATGTGTATCGATGGCCGTGACTCTACCGGGAGCAGCGGCAGCGACATGCGTCATCATGGCAAGCGAAATATCGAAGTGATTATTCGAATGCGAACCCCAGGTGAGCCCGAAATCGCGGCACATCTGCGCGACTCGGACCGCGCCCTCCATGGTCCAGAAATGCGGATCGGCAAGCGGGATATCCACAGCTTGCAACTGCATCGCGTGCGTCATCTCTCGCCAGTCGGTAGCAATCATATTTGTGGCTGTCGCCACTCCCGTGGCTCGCCGGAACTCCGCCAGGATCTCGCGTCCAGAAAAGCCCTCTTCTGCGCCGCAGGGGTCCTCCGCATACGCAAGAACGTCTCGGCTCTTGGAACAAAGAGCAACAGCTTCGCGCAGCGACCAGGCGCCATTTGGATCGAGCGTGATGCGGGCTTCGGGAAAGCGCTCCGATAGCGCGGTCACCGCCTCCATCTCCAAATGCCCGGCCAGCACTCCACCCTTCAGTTTGAAGTCTCGGAAGCGATATCGATCGTAGGCCGCTTCCGCCAGCCTTACGATCGCTGCCGTTGTCAATGCCTCTTCTCGGCGCAATCGAAACCAATCAACGTCTTCATCTTCTTCGGCCAGGTACGGCAAGTCCGTCCGCCGTCGATCTCCGACGAAGAAAAGGTAGCCCAGAGCTTCCACTTCGTTCCGCTGTTGACCCTCGCCGAGCAACGCACAGATGGGGAGACTAAGATGCTGGCCTAGTAGATCCAGCATCGCGCATTCCAGTCCTGTTACCGCGTGAATGGTCGTTCGGCTGTCAAAGGTCTGCAAGCCACGTCCAAGCGCATCGCGATCTTTGAACGCGTGGCGAACAGCGCCCAGTACATTCCTATAATTTGCAATTGATTGCTGAAGCATCAGCGGGCGGGCATCCTCCAGTGTCTGGCGAATCAGTTCGCCGCCGGGGACCTCGCCAACGCCAATATGCCCCGAACTGTCTTCCAGAATCGCCAGATTGCGCGTGAAGAAAGGTCCGTGTGCTCCGCTCAGATTCAGCAGCATACTGTCGTAGCCGGCTACTGGAATCACACGCATCTCCGCAATCTGTGGCATTTCCGAAAACCTTTGATCCATTAATCAATTCTCCTGTCGTTCGCCGACAGTATAAAATCCCGTGTGTGGCTCCGCTTTACCTACGCGTGCACCCGTCTGATAATGTCGGGATCATTGTCGATCCCGCAGGGGCCCCCGTAGGTTCATCAACCGGCTCCGGCTTCTTTGTCCGCGAGAGGATCCCACAAGCTCACAAACTTGCGCTGGAGCCGATTGGTGCAGGGGAACCGATTGTGCGATACGGACAAATGATCGGCCGGGCTTCTCGCGATCTGGAAGCGGGTATGTGGGTGCGTGAGGACTTTATTGAAACACCCGCCGCTCCGGATCTGAATAACCTGTCCATCGCAACATCTGCTTTGCCACCTGGGCGACCGCTTACCGGCTTCACGTTTGATGGATATGTAAACGACGACGGATCTGTAGGTACCCGCAACATCCTGGGAATCACTACCACGGTTCAATGTGTTGCGCCAACCGTAGACATTGCCGTCCGGCGTATCAAGGCTGAACTCCTCCCACGCTATCCGAACGTCAACGATGCAGTCGCCATTACTCACGGCTACGGCTGTGGGGTGGCCATCGATGCTCCGGGAGCACGCATCCCAATCGACACTTTGCGACACATCAGCCTTCATGCAAACATGGCCGCCCAGCCCTTGGTCGTCTCCTTAGGCTGCGAAAAGCTGCAGCCGGAACGGCTGTTTCGAACCGAGCTTCCGGTTCTATCGGAATTAAACGTCATTCGCCTGCAGGATCGACAAGGTTTTGCTGAAACCTTGAATGCGATCATGTCTGCCGCTGAAAAGAAACTGGAGATGTTGAATCGGCGGCAACGCCAGTCTTGTCCGGCATCCGACTTGAACGTGGGACTGCAGTGTGGTGGCAGTGATGCCTTTTCTGGTGTAACCTGCAATCCGGCGGTTGGGGTTGCGGCCGATCTGCTTGTCAGAACGGGGGCCACCGTCCTCTTTTCAGAAGTCACGGAGGTTCGGGACGCGATTCATCTCCTAACGCCGCGAGCCGCCAGCGACGAGGTCGGTCGGGCCCTGATCAGAGAAATGCGATGGTACGACGCATACCTGGCTTCTGGATGTGCTGACCGCAGCGCGAATCCGACTCCTGGCAATAAGCGTGGCGGTCTTGCCAACGTCGTGGAAAAGGCACTAGGTTCCATTGCGAAGGCCGGCACCTCGGTAATTGCCGGCGTGGCCACCCATGGAGAAAAGGTAAAACAGAAGGGACTCGTCTTTGCCGCTACACCAGCCAGCGACTTCATATGCGGAACGCAACAGCTCGCCTCCATGAATTTGCACGTCTTTACAACCGGAGAAGGCAGTCCTTATGGCCTGTCCCTGGTGCCGGTCATCAAGGTCTCGTCACGCACTGCCCTGGCCGAAAAATGGCACGATCTAATCGACATCGATGCTGGCCGAATCGCGACCGGCATGGCTTCCACAGAACAGATCGGTCGAGAAATTTTCGACTTCATTCTCGACGTTGCGAGTGGGCGCGAGAGAACATGGTCCGAGCATTGGGGCCTCGGTAACGCAATCGTTCCCTTTAATCCTGGACCGGTCACGTGAGAAAACATATGAACCGAAGAGATTTCGCGAGAGCGGCTGCAGGCTCGTTGACGTTGGCCTCCGTTCCGGAGCTCTTACCATCGTCCACAAGCTCCACGGGACGAATGAAGTTGGGAACTCAGCACGGATCGACCGACGAGATTCTTCGGACGATTGCTGCTTTGGGTGTCACTCATATCTGCAGCAGTCTGCCGTCGCCTAAGTTTGATGAGAGTTGGTCCGTCGATGGTTTGAGTAAGCTGCGCGAACGAGTCGAGTCGTTCGGCATCAAGCTCGAGTCCGTTCCGCTGCCACTCAGTTCCAGTTACATTGCCAAATCAGAAAACCCGGCGATCATGCTGGGGCAAGGTCCGGATCGCGATCGCGAGATCGATCAGATATGTCAGATGATTGAGAACTGCGCGCGTGCAGGGATCTCTACGGTGAAGTACAACATGACGATCCTCGGCGTTGTTCGCACCGAACGTACGCCGGGCCGGGGCCGCTCCAGCTACAGCACCTTCAACTTCGACGAGGCCCGAAAAGACACTTCGATGACCGAGGCCGGGCCAGTCTCAAGCGAATTGATGTGGGAGCGAATCAGCTACTTCTTGAAAACAGTTATCCCGGTAGCCGAGCGCAGCAAAGTGCGCATGGCTTGCCATCCCCACGATCCGGGTGTGCCTGAGAAAGAAGGCTACCGCGGCGTTCATCGCGTCCTCGGCACCGTCGCTGGGCTCAAGCGGTTCGTGGAGATCAACGCCAGTCCTTACCACGGACTCAATTTCTGTCAGGGCACCGTGTCCGAGATGTTAACCGAGCCGGCATCCCAGATTTTCGATGTAATTCGTTACTTTGGCACTCGCAAGAAGATTTTCAACGTTCATTTCCGGAACATACACGGCCGCTTCCTCAACTTTCAGGAGACGTTCCCCGACTGCGGAGATGTTGATATGGTCAAGGCCGTTCGTACCTACAAGGAAGTTGGCTATGACGGAATGCTAATGCCCGATCACGTGCCCATCATTGAGGGCGATACGGGCGGACGTCAGGCATTTGCTTTCGCTTTCGGCTACATTCGCGGCCTGCTGCAGGCTGAAGACGCTTAACTCTTATGACTCCACGTGAATTTACCGCATCGCTTCGCGGTGTGTTTGGCTTTCCCGTCACTCCCTTCAAAGCGGACCTGTCGCTAGATCTCGATGCACTCGCCCGAAATGTAGACGAGATGGCTAGCTATCCGTTCTGCGCAATGGTTGCCGCGGGTGGCACAGGCGAGATGTACTCTCTTTCTGTTGACGAGATTGAGCAGGTTGTCACAACGACCGTGGCCGCGGTGAACGGGCGCATGCCGGTGGTGGCCGGCACTGGATTCAATATTCCCATCGGCTGTGACATCGCTCGCCGTTGTCAGCGGGCAGGTGCTTCGTGCCTGCTCATCTTGCCTCCTTACTATCTGAGTGCTCCGGAAGAAGGGTTATTCGGCTTCTATCAGTCCGTCGGTGAATCGACTGATCTCCCCGTCATGATTTACAGCCGTGACTGGGCGCTCTTTACTCCGCAGATGGTAGCCAGGCTGGCTGACCGTGTTCCTACGCTGGCAGCATGGAAGGAAGGGCAGGGAGACGTTCGCCGTTATCAGCGCATCATGGACTACAACGGCGACCGTTTGGCGTGGTTCGGCGGGCTCGGTGATGACTGCGTTCCCGGTTATTTCGCGGTCGGTGTTCAAGCGTTTACGTCCAGCATCTCGAACATCGCCCCGCAACTCTCCATCGCCTTGGCCGATGCCGGCTTGAAGCGCGATTGGGATCGCTTGAATCTACTGATGAATCGCTATGTGCATCCGCTCTACGCATTGCGCGAGCGGTCCCGTGGCTACGAAGTGTCCATGATCAAGGAAGCGATGGAAATGTTGGGCATGCCTGCGGGTCCGGTCCGCCCACCTTTGATGAACAGCCGTCCGAATGATCTGAATGACCTCCGGCAGGTGATCGACGCCTTCCGCGCTATCGGCGAGCGTGATCTCGTGGGCACTGCTGTGCAGATGACTATTTGATCTCTCGTTGATAAACTCTCCGGAAGTAAAGACATGAAAAAGCATCTCCGAACATTCCTCGCTGCGCTTCTGCTGGTTTCGTCTCCTCTTGCCTTCGCACAGGTCAAGATGACGAAAGAGCAGATGATGTTCTACACCTCCGATTGGAAGGGCGATCGCTTCCCGGACGGCCGCCCCAAGCTACCGGAGGATCTGCTTAAGCGTGCGCTCGACGTCTCCATCGAAGACATTTGGGATTACCTCCGCAGCCAGGGCTACCGCAATCAATACGAAGGTGGATGGCAGGCACTCCACATCGAAAAGCCTTTTGCCGGTCGAGCACTCACCGCGCAATACATGCCGATCCGACCCGACATGACCAAGGCGATTACGGCCGAAGGTAAAGCTGAAGGGCGAGTAAGCTTCAACAACAGTTGGCCCATCAATGAACTCCAGATTGGGGACGTGTACGTTGCGGATGGCTTCGGGAAGATCATTGATGGCACGCTAATCGGATCTAATCTCGGGAACGCGATCGCGGCACGCACACATACGGGATTTGTATTCAACGCCGGGATCCGCGACCAGGAAGAGAACCGCGAAATTCCGAACTTTAACGGCTTTTACCGCGGAGCAGATCCATCCTTTTGGGCCGAAATGACCCTGACAGCCATCAATTCCCCCGTCCGCATCGGCCGGGCAGTTGTTCTTCCCGGTGACTTGGTCCTTTGTAAAACGGATGGGGTCATCTTCATACCAGCCATTCTGGCCGAGTCGGCCGTCAGTTCTGCCGAGTTCACCAATCTAAAGGATGCCTTCAACTTCGAACTGAATCAGCAAGGCAAGAACGGCGCCGAGTTCGAAGGAGGTTGGAATTCGAAGAAGTACGCGGCCTTTGGCAAATGGGTGGACAGCCATCCCGAAAAGCTGAAGATGCCCAGAAGTGAGTTCGACGCTTTGATGTCAAAGGCCGATCACTCCTGATTTGAAGAAAATGCGCTCGAAGGATACTCATATGAAATCACCCATCTCTCGCAGGGTTCTGTTAAAGAGTGCGGCTGCTGCTCCCCTATTAACGACTGCTGCAACTTCCGCATTTGGAGCCGAAGGTAAGTGGACTCCTGGGGCGGGGATGCCTCAGGAAGGGCCGTCCACGCCGAAGATCGGAGCACCGGTGAACGTTCGGAACGTCACCGACGAAGCGATGCGCGCAGTCAAGCAAGTGGGGGTCAACTACGTACTGTCGGGCGGACCCGCCATGCCTTGGACCGTCGAGGAACTGAGCCCCATCGTCGACAAGTTGAAGGGCGGCGGATTACATCTCGGCAACCTGATGATCGGCGGCTTCCCCAAAACGATTTACGGCAAGCCTGGTCGGGATGAAGAGATTGAGAAGCTGAAAGCGTCCATTGTGGCTGCCGGCAAAGTAGGCGTGCCCGTTATCGAATACAACTTCTACGCCCATCGCGCAATCGAAGGCTACTACGAAGAACAAGGCCGCGCCGGTGCGGGATTAACGGCTTTTGATAATGACCGCATCAAAGATCTGCCGCCGCTGCCTGAGGAAGGCGTTCACAGCCTGGAGGAGATGTGGCGCAACGTCACTTATTTTCTTAAAGCGGTCATCCCAACAGCCGAGAAAGCCAACGTGCGCCTGGCACTTCACCCAAACGATCCACCGGTCGCCCTCAGTCGCGGGTCAGGTCAGATCATGGGAACGGTTGAGGGCTGGAAACACCTTGTCAGCCTTGTTGATAGTCCATCTAACGGCATTACCTTTGATTGCGGCGTTACTCGCGAAATGGGTCACGATCCGGTCGAGGTCTGCCGCTATTTCGCTTCGCGAGATCGCATCAACCACGTGCATTACCGAAACGTGCGAGTCCGGGAACCCTACAACAAGTACACCGAAGTGTTTATCGATGACGGCGAGAACAACATGCTGGCCGTGATGCAGGAGTTAGTCCGGAACAAATACACTCGGATGATTTATCCGGAACACGAGCGTGCCCTCGATTATGACCGCACCGTCGGTATTCACAACCAATATCCCGGCGGTGGCGGCTATACCGGAATGGTCTATGATATCGCTTACGCGAAGGCTATGTTACAGGCCTCGCTGATCTTGGCTGCAAAGACCTAGCCTTATTCGGTCGGCGATTTGGACCGATAACAGATATTATGTAAACTGTGTCTCCGGGGGGCCGGCACTATCGGTGATGACCGCCGCCCCCGCCCCCTCCGCCGTGTGAGTTGTTACCCCCGCTGCCATCACCCTGGCTTCGCGGAGCCGCACCGCCTCCTCCTCTGTACCCACCTCCGCTACTTCCGCCATAGCTTCTGGAACCTCCACTCGTAGAGGGACTTGGCCGATACGATGGTGGTGCATTGTAGGAAGGCGCTGAATGATAGGAAGGCGCCTGGTAGCTTGGAGCCGCTGAATGATAAGACGGAGCGCTCTGCTGGAATCCGGAACCGGAGTGATACGAAGGACCGGACTGCCGATAGGAGGGCTGAGAACCGCCGTACTCGCGATACGACGGCTGACTGTAGCTTCGAGACGGCTGCGGCTGCCCGAATTGATGCCAGCCACTCTCTCCTTGATTGGCGGTAAAGCCCTGACGCGTGCCCGACAACGTATTTGGGTTTCCAAACTGCTGCCAGCCTCCGCTCGGTCTCCCACTCGAGGGAGAAGTCCGATACTGCGGCGCCGCGCGGTACTGACTTTGGGCCGCGCTGTTGGTTCCGCGGTAGCCAGAATAGCCCGGAGTTGACGAGAATCCTGCACGACTAGTCTGATAGCGAGGGCCCTGGAAAAAGGTTTGGCTACCGGCCGAAGCGAGCCTCGGATTTGCTATGCCCGGCCGATCGACAAAGTGGAATCGATACCCCGCCGAGTTCACAGGGAGCCGACCGCGTATCAGAGTAGCGCCAATGACTGATTCACGCGGAACAGGGTTGAAGCGACCTCGATATGCACCAAAGGCGGCGAAACTTGCTCCAACAGCGCCCCCTCGGAACGCGGCATTCTGGTAATTTCCGAAAACTCCTGAGCGTTCCGAATAGAATCCGCCATTTCCGCGATACCCGCCGCGTCCCCACCAGCTATGGAAACCTTCATACGGAGCCAACGCGACCCAACCTAAACCTCTGCTTCCGCCACCGAACCCAAAGAATCCGACATAGGCCGGACCCCATGCAGGGCGAAATCCCGCTGCGCCAGGCCACCAGCACCAGCCCCGTCCACCATTCCAGAACCACCGGCCATAGTGAAACGGAGCCCAACCCCATGGTTCCGAATCCACCCACGTCCAGCCATAGTAAGGTTCGTCCACCCATTGGCCCGTGCTGTAGGGAGCCCAGCCAGGATCGGCAGTTCGGGGAGCCCAGACCGGACCATATTGCGAACTGACCCACGCACCGTTCGCATCCAAATCTCCTACCCCGGCCATTTCCCCGCCCGTGTATTGATAGCTCTGCGCCGAGAGCAGTTGATTGTCTCGGGAGGCACTCCAATCATCCAGCGGATCACGTACCGACAGCGCCAGTTCCTGAAACTCTGGCCCGGACGCATTGGCTCTCACCAGAACGGCGCGAGGCGCTTCCAGGCGCTGAGTACCGCCCGGACCGTAGATATTGGCTGCGCCAGCGCGAACCACCACTTGAGTCAGGCCGTTCTCCAATACTGAAATTCGAAGATCCACCGGACCTAAAGGATGAATCGCTACGCTCGGAGTCTCGATATCCGTCTGCAATTGGGAGTCTCGAAGAACGCGGAAGATTACCGTTCCGGCCCCAACCTGCAACTGAGCACGACCCGACTGTAGCTCGCCCAAGCCAAGGTCCGTATTTTCCGCCAGACGTACTAGCGTCCAGCCATCCAGTTGCACTTCAGCTGAGGATTGGGGAGCCGTCTGCAGTCGGTCATGGGAAAGAAGCGGAGCATTCACGACCGCCGCCACCAAGTCGCTGGATCCGCCGCGCTGTAGGTTTGCATCGCCGCTAAGAAAGCTGATTCTCGCGGCTCCATGCTCCTGGTCGAGCGCTTCGGTCGGATCGCCCATGGGCGCCGGGGACGCTGGAGGATACGACTGCTGCCCCGCGAGCGCACCCACGATCAGCACTGCCACCCCGAGAATGTTGAGAAACCGAGCCATAATCCCAACGATTTACATACACCTGAGGGGCCAAAGGAAAACCTCTGATAAACAAAGGCCTTTTACTGCTTCGATCGGTTGCGAAATGCTTGCTGCTGGTTCAACTGGCCCTCTACTGGCCGAAAACAACCAGCGGCCTCCCCGCACACTGTTCTGAATTACATGGGAATCGTAAACATGAAGGTAGAGCCAGTCTCACCATCACTCTCGACCCACATAGTCCCGCCGTGTGCTCGGATGATCTTCTGACAGATCGCAAGACCCAATCCGACGCCAGGGATTTGTTTGCCGTGCAGCCTCTTCAGTGGCTCGAAGACCTGATCTTGGTATTTGAATTCGATACCGCACCCGTTGTCCGATACAGAAACAAGAACATCCTCGTCACGTTCGACGGCCGATACAATTAACTGGGGCGTATCCTCCCGGCGATACCGGATCGCATTCGTCAGAAGGTGCTCAAAGACCGTTGTAAACTGCGCTTCGTCTATCGAGACCTCCGGCATTGGCTGGACCTCCAGGCTGGCATTACTTTCCTTCAGCAAAGGCTGAATCTTGAAGGTTGCGAGATCGATGGGGAGTTTCAAGCTGATATTGCTGCGGCGCAACCCGGATCCTGCTTTAGAGAAGCGGACTAGGTTGTCGACCAGCACGCCCATCTCCTGCGCGCCCTCGATGATGTACCCGGCGAACTCCTTTACCTGCTCCAGTTCCGGATGCCTGCGTTCCAGTAGTTGCGCACTGGTAAGGATGCTCCGGAGTGGCTGCCGCAAGTCGTGTCCAATCGCGTAGACCAGCGCCTTCAACTCTTGCGCTGCGTCTAACTGCCGCCCATTGTTTACTTCGGAATTCCGCTCTGCCGCCTCTTTGGCTGCTTGGCTCTGCTGCAGCGCCAGTCTTAATTCTTCGATTTGCTCACGTGCAGCGGCAAGCTGCTGCTCCAGCGAATTGGATTCCAAGTCCATCCGCGCCGTTGGACCCATTGCTTTAGTCTAAGCCGTTACTAGTCCCAAACGCTGCAACAGTGCATTAGCGTCAGGTTCCCGACCCATGAAATCACGGTACAGTACTAGAGGATCTTCGCTATCGCCCCGCTCCAGGATCGACTTTCGATAGGCATGTCCAGCTTTCGTACTGAAGATTCCTTCCTTCTGGAATCTCGTAAAGGCGTCTGCGTCCAGTACTTCGGCCCACTTATACGAGTAGTATCCTGCTCCGTACGCCACCGGACTTGCAAACAGGTGAGTAAAGCTGGCCAGCATTCCATAGTCGGCGGGCAGGGGCGCTGGTGTGAACTCACTCAACACCTCCCGCGCGTACGACATCACATCCTCGCCAGTACTGCCCTCCTGCCAACCCTGGAACTCACGATGCAACTTCAGATCAACCAGGCTAAAACCCAGTTGACGCATCTGCATATTGGCGCTGCGGAACGTTTTCGCCCGCCGCATTTTCTCGAAGAGCTCGTCCGGAATCGGTTCGCCCGTCTCGTAATGCCGGGCAAACGTGTTCAGAGCCTGCTTCTCCATGCACCAGTTCTCCATGATTTGCGAAGGCAACTCGACGAAATCCCAGGGCACGGTAGTACCGGACAAACTCCGCACCGGCACGCGACTAAGCACGTGATGTAGCAAGTGACCAAACTCGTGGAAAATCGTTTCGACCTCGCGCTGGGTCAGGAGTGAAGGACGGCCCTCGATAGGAGGTGTCAAATTCCCGCAAATCAGCCCGAGATGCGGAAGTCCCGCATCCGGATCTCCGGTCAGCAGCGCATCCATCCACGCCCCGCCCCGCTTGTTCTCGCGCGGAAACCAGTCACTGTAGAATCCGCCCAGCAGTTCGCCCGACGAGCTATCTTCCACGCGGTAGTATCGGACTTCCGCATCCCATCCCGGCACCCCGGGCTCCTCAATCACCTGGATCCCGAGTAGCCGGCTGAAGATGTCGAACATTCCGGCAATTACCCGGTCCAGTTGGAAGTAGGGCCGCAATTCCTCTTCGTCGAAGTTGTAGAGCGCTTGCCGCTGCTTCTCAGCCAGGAAGCCGATATCCCACGGCTCGACCGACGAATAGCCCAGTTCCCTTCCCAACTCTGCCAGGCTTGCATTTTCCCGTTCGAAGAACGGTTTCGTCTTGACGCGCAGATCCTCAATAAAGTCCTGAGCCACCTCGCCCTTATGCGCCATCCGCTCCTCTAAGACTAGGTCGGCGAAATCGGTGTAGCCTAGAAGGCGCGCCTTCTCCTGGCGGAGCCGCAAGATCTTCGCAATCAGGCCTCGGTTGTCAAACTCACCTTGCGTAGCCCTCCGATTTGAAGCTTCCCAGACTTCCTGCCGGATTGGGCGGTCTTCCAGATAAGTCATCAACGGAACGTAACTCGGTGCTTGTAAGGTGAACCGCCAGCCTTCTTGACCTTTTGACTTGGCGCTCTCTCGCGCCGCCATCTTGATAAACTCCGGTAGCCCGGCCAATCGCGATTCGTCGGTTATTAGCTTGTCGTAGACATTTGTCGCGTCCAGGACGTTCTCGGCGAATTTGTTGGTCACCTTCGTCAGTTCGACGTCTAGTGCCTCTAGCTTGCGCTTGTTCTCGTCGGTCAGGTCAGCACCAGCGCGCCGAAATCCTCTGATTGTCTTCTCCAGATAACGGCGTTCGACCGGGCCCAAACCGCTTACCTCAGCAGGGTTGTCGTTCACCGCTTTAACCGCCATCCAAAGCTTTTCGTTCAGCGGGATCGCAGTATAAAACATACTTACCGGCTCTTGAATTGCATTATGGGCTGCGCGAAGTTCCGGGGTCGTGGCTACACTTTCCAGGTGCCGCACGACCGATACCGCGAAGTCCAGGGGCTCTGTTACGGTATCTAGAGCAGCCAGCACGCTCCGGTACGTCTTCGGCTCTTCGCTCTCCGCAATGGCGCCCAACCGTCCTTTTACTTCCAGCAGCAGCCGCTGTACAGCAGGCTCCACCTCATCCGCCCGCACTGCGTCAAACTGAATGGGAAATTGCCGTGTGACTAGCGGATTCTGAGCTAGCGTCTGTTCTTCAGTCATCAATCTTAGACTCTAACTCTATTGTTAGAAAAGGAAGCTGTCCATAGCCCGCGGCCTTTTCTAAATATGCGTCTACCAGACCCGGCAACCTTTGGCTGGGCGCATCGGTGCGCCGATCTTACAACCGAACGCTTCACTGAATTCGGGCACATTCGAAACGACACCGTCAGTCCGGAACCTCCCGGGAGAATGTGGATCGGTTTGAGCCAGCATGCGCTGCCGTTCTGGACGGACGTTCTCGCACCAGACTTGCGCAAAGCCGAGAAAGAACAGCTGCGGCTGGGTGTAGCCATCCATTTTTGTGTCCTTTGGGATGCTCCGCTTTGCCAGATCATCCATCAGGGCGCTATAGGCTAGGCGGATCCCGCCATTATCGGCCGTATTTTCGCCTAATGTTAGCTTCCCGTTCAGTTCCACACCTGTCACAGGACTATAGGAACCATACTGGTTCACCAGGCAAGTGGCCAGCTTTTGGAACTTCACTTCGTCGGATTTCTGCCACCAGTCTTTCAAATTCCCCTCGGCGTCAAACTGCCGCCCTTGGTCATCGAAGCCATGAGTCAGTTCGTGCCCCACCACCATCCCGACAGCACCATAATTCACGGCGTCTGTTGCCTGATTAGAGTAAAAAGGTGGCTGTAAGATCCCGGCAGGAAAGTTGATGTTGTTCTCGGTCGGGTTGTAGTAGGCGTTCACGGTCGGTGGAGTCATGCCCCACTCCATGCGGTCCACCGGCTTTCCGATCTTGTCCAGCTGGCGCTTAGCCTCGAACTCGTTCGCTCGTACTCGATTCCCGAAATAATCATCAGGCACGATGTTCACCGAAGAATAATCGCGCCACTTTTCCGGATAGCCGATCTTATTGGCCACTGCGTGCAGCTTAACTAGGGCCTGCTTCTTTGTCACGGCGCTCATCCAAGGCAAGGAGTTGATGTCAATTGCCATCTGCTTCTCGATCTCCTGGACCAGTTCTATCGTTCGCTGCTTGCCCTGCTCGCCGAACGTCTTCTCTACGAACTTACGCCCTAATGCCTCGCCCAATTCGTCATCAGTATCGGCAACACACCGCTTCCAACGTGGCCTCAACTCTTTGGTCCCCTGTAGCGTGCGCCCGTAAAACTCAAATCGCTCGTTGACGAATGCTTTAGGCAGGGCATTGGCGGTATTGCTCACGTAATGCCAAACCAGATAATCTTGCAGGCTCTGCAGATCTTCGCTCTGAACAAGATTGCCCAACGCCTTCACAAAATCCGGCACATCCACGTTCAAAGTCATAAATTCCGGGGCGCCCATCTTCCCGAAAAGCTCTTTGAAGTTGATGGAGCCCGCCAGACGCTGTAACTCGTCCTTCGACATCTTGTGAACCAGCAGTGCCGGATTTCGGCGGGTAGTTACATCCAGTGAGGCTTTCGCCAGTGCCGTCTCAATTGCCATCACGCGCACTGCACGCTTATTCGCTTCGGCTTCGCTCATCCCGCTCAATGCCAGCATCTTGCCGATATGCTCGACATACTTCTTCCGCAGTTCTTCCGATCTCGCATCGGTTCGGAAATAGTAATCCTTTTCCGGCAAACCGATGCCGCCCTGGTCCAGATCGGCAATGTTCATCTTTGCGTCTTTTAAGTCGGGACTGGAACCGAAGTTAAAGAAGACCGGCACTTGGCGTCTCTGCAGTCGGGCAACTTCGTCCACCAGATCCGCTTTGTTCTGCAAATGCCCAATTCGCTCCAGTTCCGAGCGAAGTGGCTCGATGCCACGCTTCTCAATCGTTTCTTCGTCCATGCAGGCGTGATAGAAGCCGCCGATTTTGCCATCGATCGCAGAGCGATCCTGATGTGCCGCTGAATCCTGCAAGATCTCTCTTAGAGCTTCTTGGTTTCTTTGCTGCAGCACGTTGAAAGTGCCCCAGCTACTTTCATCGCCTGGAATCGGATGCGTCGCGATCCAATTCCCACACGCATATTGATAAAAGTCCTTGCAGGGATCAGCGCTCTTGTCGATTGCGCTCAAATCGAGACCGCTCTTGGAATTCGCGGTCGTGACGGTCTGTCCGACGGCAAGAGTGCCGAACAGAATCGAGCCGAGGCAAATCCGAATGCACCACGTTCGGCTAACGGAATTTCTTCCAGACAACATACTCAGCAAATACTGTGCCCGGCACAGCTCAGCGAAACGAGGCGAGCCCGCTTTGCGCGAGTCCTTCAGGGAACCAAAGCTCATTCACCTTAGTGTAAACAGACGGCTGCGAGCCGTTAAAACTACTAGGTCCCTACCCGCGCTCGGCTTGAACTCCTACCAGACCCGGCATCCGTTGGCCGCTACCATGGAGCTTCCTGCGGAGCAGCCGAACGCCTTGCCGAACTCCGGTTGATTCTGCAGGGTACCGAGCACACGAAACTGGCCGGGCGAATGAGGATCCGTCCGGATACTCTGGCGCAGTGCTTCCGGCCGCTCGTTGGCGCACCAGATCTGCGCAAAGCCGAGGAAAAATCGTTGTTGCGGCGTGTAGCCGTCCATCTTCTCGCCGTGTACGCTGCCGTTCTCCAGGCCGCCCAGGAGTGCCATATACGCCAGACGGATGCCGGCATTGTCCGCACCGTTTTCGCCGAGAGTCAATCGGCCGTTCACGGTCGCGCCTTCCACAGGGCTGAACTTGGAGTATTCATCTACAATGCAGTCGGCGCGCTTTTTGAATTCAGCGGTGTCCTGTTGGGTCCACCAATCCCTTAAGTTTCCGTCCGCGTCGTACCGCCTGCCCTGGTCGTCAAACCCGTGCGTCAACTCGTGTCCGATCACCGCTCCGATGCCGCCCAGGTTTACCGCCATATCGGCGGAGTTGTTATAGAAAGGAGGCTGCAGAATCCCCGCTGGAAAGTTGATGTTGTTCTCCAGTGGACTGTAGTACGCATTCACGGTTGGAGGAGTCATATTGAACTCCTTCCGGTCAACCGCCTGTCCGATCTTCTGCAGGTTGCGATTGATCTCAAAAGCCCGGGCGCGTTCGGCGTCGCCTACTAGGTCCCCATCCTTGATCGTCACCGACCGATACGTCTTCCACTTTTCGGGATATCCAATCTTATTGGTGACGCCCTTTAGTTTGGCCAATGCTTGTTCCTTTGTCGCGGCACTCATCCACGTTAAAGAGTCGATGTCGACAGCCATCTGTTTTTCAATCACGCCTACTAATTGCTGGGTCTTCTCTTTCGCCCCGCTCCCGAACGCCTTCTCGACATACTTCTGGCCGAGTGCGTCACCGAGGCTGCGGTCCGTCAGTTGCACACACCGCTTCCATCGAGGCTGTATCTCCTTTGCGCCCGTCAGGAATCTGGTGTAGAAATCGAAATTTTCGTCGACGAATGGTTTGCTAAGCAGCGAAGCGTTGGCCGAGACATAGTGCCATGTTAAGTAGCTCTTCAGATCGTCCAGGCTGGTCGATTGGAGAATTCCTGCCATGGCTTTGAAGTAATCGGGCTGGGAAACGTTCAGATTCTGAAAGGCGGGCGTTTTCCTCACCGCCATGTATTGCTTGAAGTCGAAATCCGGCGTTAATGATTCCCACTGCTCTACAGACATCTTGTGATGGGTATTGTCCGGG
This sequence comes from uncultured Acidobacteriaceae bacterium, assembly GCA_963814195.1. Taxonomy (GTDB): domain Bacteria; phylum Acidobacteriota; class Terriglobia; order Bryobacterales; family Bryobacteraceae; genus Bog-105. The sequence continues at coordinate 842,146 of CAWFBU010000007.1, read as the reverse complement.
TTGCGCATGTCGACACGATCCATCGACACCTTAGCGAGTGATGTTTCCAAGGCCATCACAGCTTTGGCTTTTTCTTCGGCTTGCTCCCGCGGTATGCCAATCAGCTCAAAGAGATGCCCAATATGCGATACATACTTTTCCCGGGTGGCGGCATCTTTCTCCCCAATGTAATAGCTTTTGTCCGGAAGTCCCAGGCCTCCTTGACTCGCATTCGGGATATTCACCGTGCTCTTGTCAGGGTCGGGGCGTGCACTGAACCCGAAAAACACACCTACGCCCTGTTCATGCAGTTGCGCGGTCTCCCCCGCGATACCAGCTTTATCCTTCAATCCTGCAATTTGGTCCAGTCCCGGTTTGATCGGAGTAAAGCCCGCCTTTTCCACCGCATCCTCGTTCATGCAGGAAGCGTACATAGCTCCAATCTTTTGATCAGCGGGCGAACGGTCCTGATGGGCGGCAGAGTCCTCCAAAATCTGGTGCAGTACGTCTAGATTGCGATCCTGCAGCTCATTGAAGCGTCCCCACCGCGAGTACTGCGGCGGGATCGGATTAGCCTTGATCCACGCACCGCATGCATATTGAAAGAAGTCTTTACAGGGGTCCACCGTCTTGTCGATAGCTTTCAGGTCCACACCGCTGACCGCCGGCTTATCCGGCGATCCGCTTTGCGCATTTGCCAGTAGAACGGCTCCTAAACAGGAAAGGGAAAGGCGAACGAGTGGTTTCATATTGCGACGGCGAAACACGATTGTAGCGAGACCTATCCGCGTCGCGCACTGAGCCGCTCTCTAATGACCCACGCGAGCACTCCAGCAACGAGCAACCCAGCCACAATCCATCCTGTATATCGGTGAATGATGTGCATGGCTGTCTGCCAGTGGTCACCCACAAAGTAGCCAAGCAGGAGAAAAATCGCGACCCACACGGCAGCTCCACAGTACGCGAATATTCCAAAACGGCCAAAGGGTAACCCTGCGATGCCAGCCGTTAAGGCGGTGAAGTGACGCAATCCCGGTACGAAGAAACCTAGTGGAAGCAGCCACTCTCCTATTCGCTCAAACCATCTCTCCACCCGGTCGAGGCGCTCTGCCGTAAGGTGCATGAATCTGCCATACCGGTCCACCACCGACCGGCCCACTGTTCTGCCTAAGACATAGCTCAGAGAAATGCCGCTTACTGCCCCGGCAAACCCCGCCAGGAAGGTCGGTACGGCGCTCAGCTTGCCCTGATAAATTAAGAATCCAGAGAAGACAAGTAACGTCTCATCCGGAATCGGAAGCCCGACGATGCCGAGCATGAGGAGAGCGGTCAGTCCTGCATAGCCGTATTGGACAATCCACTGTGTAAGGGATTCCATCGTCTAGGGATTGCTCAAAGGAAGTAGCAGAATAGCAGGCCCTTCCTGTTACGATGCCGTTATGGCGAAATCTTCCGGCATGTTATTTGAGGTGAAGTGTCCTTGCTGCGACGCAGTCCTTCAAATTGATAGCGAGCTGCAACTCGTCTTGACACATACGGAAGCTGAAAAGAAGCCCATGATTGAGGATTTGCAGGCAGCCGTACAGCAACTAAAGGGCGAGGCGGCCCGTCGCGAAGAAGCCTTCGAGAAGAGTTTCGCTTCCCACCGGAGCGGCGAAAAGGTTCGCGAACGCAAATTTGAAGAACTGCTAAAACAGGCCAAAGAAGATACTTCGGGAGCTCCCCCGAAACGGCCGTTCGACCTGGATTAGCGGCCAGCTCAATGCAATCGCTACCGTGACCGTGTCTGCTTGCGTAAGTGACAGACCGTCACCGAAGATGGGCCTTGAAATCGCCACGGGATAGTCGCCTGACAAAATCAAAATCCCCGTCCAGAAAGTCCAGCTTGGGCAATTCGGCAAAATCAATCCACTGAATCTGCTCAAACACCCGCGCTTCTGGCTCTCCCTGGAATCGGGATACATGAAAAAAGAGCAGGTGTACGCGGCTTCCGCTCGGATAATCGTGCTCGTAACGCGCCAGTTCCGAGCCGACCGTCGCCTCAATCCGAAGCTCCTCCTCCAGTTCTCGAACTAGAGCTTCTTGCGGTGTCTCACCGTGTTCGACTTTGCCACCCGGAAACTCCCACTTCAGCGCATGCCGGTCCCCTGCCCGACGCTGCCCTACCAGGATCTTTCCCTCACGATGGATGATGCCGGCCGACACCAGTAGCGGAGACCTCGCTTTCATCGTGTGATCTTTTTAAGCTGCAGCGCCGGTTGCGATTAGCTGACGTAGAACATAGGGCAGAATACCGCCGTTGCGATAGTATTCGGCTTCTTGCGGAGTGTCGATCCGAGCCTTCGCCTCGAACTCAACTTTGGTACCATCCGGCCTCACCGCTACGACCTCAACGTTGCTCGAGGTCGCCAGGGCTGCAGGAATCTTACAAATCGAAAACGTCTCTTCGCCTGTCAATTCCAGAGTTTCGCGCGATTGACCCTCCATGAACTGCAGAGGAAGTACGCCCATCTGCACCAGGTTCGACCGGTGAATCCGCTCGAAACTCTCCGCCAGCACCGCCCGTACACCGAGCAACAGGGTTCCCTTTGCCGCCCAGTCTCGAGATGAACCCGAACCGTACTCCTTACCCGCGATCACCATCAGTGGAACGCGATTGCCCCGATACTTCGTCGAGGCCTCGAAGATGAACATTTGCTGCCCATCCGGCATGTGCCGGGTGACTCCGCCCTCTACGCCCGGAACCATCTGATTCTTCAGCCGGATGTTGGCGAACGTTCCACGCACCATCACCTCGTGATTACCCCGCCGTGCGCCATAGCTATTAAAGTCCCGTGGCTTGACCCCTAGGCTGATCAGATACTCACCGGCCGGACTATCCACCGGAATGGAACCTGCCGGCGAAATATGGTCTGTCGTGACTGAATCACCTAGCACCGCAAGTACTCTGACGCCGTTCATGTCACGAACAAATGTAAGTGGGTCCACCAAAGTTTCGAAGTAAGGTGGCTGCTTGATGTATGTCGAGTCCTTACTCCACTCATAGATACTGCCTGTCGGTATCTTGAGCGTGTTCCAGTTAGCATCGCCCTCAAACACCTCGGCGTACTCCTTCGCGAAGAACTCGGTACGAGCTGAAGCTTTCACCACCGCTTCCACTTCGTCGTGGGTCGGCCAGATATCTTTGAGATAGACCTTCTTGCCCTTCTGGTCCTTCCCGAGCGGATCCTTCGTCAGATCCACATCCATGCTTCCGGCGATCGCGTACGCCACAACCAAGGGTGGCGACGCCAGGTAATTCGACCGGACCAGCGGATTCACCCGTCCTTCGAAATTACGATTCCCGCTCAAAACTGCAGCGACATTCAGCTTGCCCTCTTGGATGGCCGCAGACACATGGTCAGGAAGCGAACCGCTATTCCCGATGCACGTTGTACATCCATAGCCCACCAGATAGAAGTTCAACTGCTCCAGGTAGGTTGTCAGCCCGGCGTCGTTCAAGTAATCGGTCACTACCTTCGAGCCAGGTGCAAGCGAAGTTTTCACCCAGGGCTTCACGGTCAGCCCCTTCTCCACGGCCTTCTTCGCCACCAGTCCTGCCGCTACCATGACAGACGGATTGGACGTATTAGTACAACTCGTTATCGCGGCGATAACGACTGCCCCATCCTCGATCTTTTCTTTATGACTGTTGACGTGAAGCTCAGCCGACTTCTGCGCATGTCCTAAGCTAGTCAGGAAGTTGTCCTTGACGTCTCCTAGTTCGATGCGATCTTGCGGCCGCTTCGGCCCGGCCAGCGACGGAACTACCTTTGACAAGTCCAGCGACAACGTATCCGAGTAAACGGGGTCAGGCGAGTCTGCGGTCAGGAATAGTCCCTGCTTCTTTGCATAAGCCTCGACCAGCTGAACCTGCTCTGCGCTTCGATTTGTCAGACGCAAATACTCCAGCGTTTGGTCATCAATCGGGAAGAACCCGATCGTGGCGCCATACTCCGGAGCCATGTTACTGATCGTGGCCCGGTCTGCAAGCGGTAGTGCCGCGATGCCCGGTCCATAGAACTCTACAAACCGGCCCACCACGCCTTTCTTGCGTAACATCTGAGTCACGGTCAGAACTAAATCGGTAGCTGTTGCTCCTGCCGGCAACTTACCGCTCAGCTTGAATCCTGTAACTTGCGGCAGTAACATCGAGATAGGCTGGCCTAACATGCACGCTTCTGCCTCAATGCCGCCAACGCCCCACCCCACCACGCCCACGCCGTTGATCATTGTCGTGTGGGAATCGGTCCCCATCAGGGTGTCGGGATAAGCCTGCAAGATACCTTTCGACGAGTCACTGAAGACCACACTCGCCAAATACTCCAGGTTCACCTGGTGAACAATTCCAGTGTCCGGGGGCACCACTCGGAAGTTATGGAAAGCCTTTTGTCCCCAGCGAAGAAATGCATAGCGCTCTTGGTTGCGCGAGAACTCCAGCAACGCATTCTCGCCAAATGCCTGGCTCGATCCGAACGCGTCTACCTGTACGGAGTGGTCGATAACCAGATCGGCTGGAATCAGCGGATTAGCGAGTTCCGGATTTGCCCCCAGCCTCTTTAGTGCGTCGCGCATGGCCGCCAGGTCAACCACACAAGGAACACCGGTGAAGTCCTGTAACAAGGTTCGCGCGGGTCGGAACTGTATTTCTTGCGCCGCCGCCTTCGCGTCCCACTTAGCAACGTATTCGATGTCGCTCGACTTGACAGTTTTGCCGTCCTCAAAGCGCAACAAATTCTCCAGCAGAACGCGGATGCTGTAAGGAATTCGCGAGATCTTCACTCCGCTGATACTCTTCTCGAGCGCATCCAAACGAAAAATCTGATACTCGCTGCCGTTTACGCTCAGCGTGTCCTCAGCATCGAAACTATTCTTACTGGCCATTTATCTCCAGTGTAAGACTTGCAAGAGAAGTCTTCCCATTCCGGAGCCTACATATAAAGAGGAGATTCGATGCCCAGCACCTGCAAGGTGCTTTCCAGTTGTCGACGGCTATAGTCGGTCACCCAAAGCAATACCGAACGCCGCTCGACGTCTTCTTCCGTCAGCACAGGTTGCTCGTGATAGAAATTGTTGAACGACTGAGCCAGTTGGAACGCATACTTTGCCACATGCGCCGGTTCGCCGGAGCCGATGGCCCTTAATACCGCTCCGTCCATCTTGGAAGCCAGCAGCACTAATTGCCAGATGCTTTCCGGTTCCAGATACTTCGCCAGCAAGTCGCTGCTGAGACTTTGGGGAACTTGGAACCCCCGCTCCTCCGATTTCCTCAAGATGTTCCCTGCCCTCACCGCCGCATATTGCACGTACGGTCCGGTTTCCCCCTCGAAGCTCAAAGCTTCATGGAAGTCAAAAGCGATGACTGAATTGCGGGTAAACTTCAGCATGAAGTAACGGAGAGCGCCTACCGCAATTTGGGTTGCCGTCCGCCGGTTCTGATCTTTATCCTTTTCCGCGTGCCGGTCTTCGACTTCCGCCAGAGCCGTCTCGATCAGCTTGTCGATCAGGTCGTCCGCTTTCACGCCGAGCCCCTTGCGGCCCGACACTTCGACGTAGGAGCGCTGCTTATCTTCGTCAGAGAGCGTTATGCCCATCTCCAGGCAGGTCCGGGGCGTAAGCGCCACCATCTCGTAGGAGAAGTGGGTTGAGGCGTCCGCCTGCTCATTAAAGTTCAACGCCCGGAGCCCGGCCACAACTACATCTTGTAGGTACGATTGCCGCGAGTCGATCACATTGAAAACCTGGCTACCGTGTCCAAACTCCGGAACCTTTCCTTCGCTGGGCTGATCTGACGTCACCCAGACGTTCAGCCACGGCCTGTAGAAGAAATCTTTGCCTAGCAGCCCGAACTTCCAGAGTTGATAAGCGATATCTTTTCCCACATAAGTCACGGTTCCGTTTGAGCGGACGATAACCTTGCTTCCCTCGTCCTCGGCTTCCAAACCCCGGAAAGCCGACGACGGCATTACCCAGCAACCCTTATTCTTTCCTTGAATTTCCAGGTAGATTGCGTTCCGCTGCTTTAACAATTCGAATGCTGTAGCCCAAAATTGTAAGTGTAGGATCTCACTTTCTCGCGGAAGTAGTTGATAACGAACATCAAGGCGACCCATTGTCTGGAGGTGCAGCCGAACGATCTCGTCCGCAACGACATGGCCCAGGTCCGCCAGATCTCCCAGACCCGCTTCAATCTGGTGCAGGGTCTCCGCCCGCCACGTGAGCGAATCGGGATTCTTTTGGTAATGCGCCGACGTCCGCGCATACAGATCCCAGCAGAGATAATCAAACCGAACACTCGGATCATCGACCAGGGCTTTGACATCTGCTCGGGGCTCTTCTTCTCGAGGAAGTAGAACCCGGCGACAACATCCGCTACCTGGACACCTGTATTGTCGATGTAATTCTGGACTTCGACTGTGCGCCCGGCCTGCCGCAGCATCCTGACAAACGTGTCGCCTAAGATTGCGTTTCGCAGATGTCCGATGTGCGCCGCTTTATTTGGATTGATGTTGGTGTGCTCGACAATTACTTTGCCCTGATCCGCATTTTGCGTCGGAGCGGATCCTGAGAGCGAAGCCGCATACAGCCCGCGATCGAGTCTTACGTTGATGTAGCCATTTCCGGCAATCTCAAGTGCAGCGACCCCAGGAATAGCAGGCAGAGCGCTTACTAATTCTTCGGCGATCTGGCGCGGGGCCTTTCGCAGCTGCCTCGCAAGTTGAAAAGCGACAGGAATCGCCAGTTCCCCAAAAGAGCTTTGTTTCGGTTGCTCAAGTCCAACTGTTTGCTGAACCTGGAATTTAGCGGCTAACGCTTTCTCGACTTCTCCGGCCAACGCCGCTTCGATATCTTGGAACACTAGCCTCCAGTATGCCCAACCAACTGGTCGTTACAATAAGGAGTGCCTAAAGTTACGTTCATGCCGGAGAACCGAACCATCGAGTTCGAACCCGGCAAGCTGAAATATAGCGACCACGGTAAACGCGACTCTCTACTGGACTTGGCGCTCAACTTCGATATTCATCTCGAGCATGCTTGTGGCGGCAGTTGCGCTTGTACCACCTGTCACGTCATCGTCCAGGACGGCGACGAAAACCTCTCGGAAGCGGAAGACGATGAACTCGATCGACTCGATATGGCGCCTGGTCTGACGCTTCGTTCCCGTCTCGGTTGTCAGGCCGTCGTTAAAGGCGACGTCACTGTGGAAATCCCCTCCTGGAATCGCAATTACATCAGTGAGGGTGGCGCTTCCACTTTGGTCAGTTCCAAGAAATAAGGTAGAACTACCGCAAGAACTGTCCCGCACGGCTTCTCATCTGCGGCAGGTAGGTCATCAGCTTGTCGATCTCCGGTGCATTCAAATCGGCCTTGACTTGAACGACATTGCCGTTCTGCTTCACGTCGATAGCGTCATAGACTTTCAATAGATCTGCCTGGTCGTCCCTGGTCGATAGCCTCGCTAGTCCAATTGCCCCTCGAAGTGCGTCATGAACCCGCTGCGCTCCTATGGGGGAAATACATGTTATAGTCGCATCCAGTTTTGCCCCGCTGCCGACTGTCAAACCTGCTGTTGTGCCGGAAATGAACGTCACGATGTTCGACAAAGCCGATTTCACATCGCTTCTCATAGGCGAGTCCGCAAACGGCAGCCCCTTGCTGCTGACGATCCAGAGTTGCGTGCTTTTCGGGATGGTAGCCAGGCGAGCCTGCAGTTCCGGCGCAACTGCGCCCGCCTTTTCAGCCCGAAGGTCTAAAGCGGATCGCACTGCTGGTGCTGATCCTCCAATCGCCGAGGACAACCCAAGTATCGCGAGCGAGTTCTTCTCGTCACCGATCAGGGGAACTGAACGATACGTCGTCGCGTGCGCGCCCAATTTTCCCAGCTTGTCCCGAATCTCGCTGGTCTGCAACCGGCCTCGCGCCAGCAGCAGCAATCGCTCACCGTCCGACTCCACTACTAGTGCCTCGACATCTTTACGGGGGTCAAATCCAAGTCGCTGTGACGCTTCGTCAAGCCCCGGAAGATCCAGTCGCTGAGCGTAGCGCTTGTAAAAATCGGTCTTCTCTAGCTCTTGTATCTTTGCTCCAGCCAGCACCGTCGCCTGCGGCCAAATCAAGGTCCGGAATGACTTGTCGATGGAGATCCCGCTCGACTCATTCTCTGAATTGCAACTAATGCCCGAGAGAGCAAGCGTCAACACGCCTACAAAAAGAAAAGCTCGCACTAAAAGTCCCGCTTTCGAAAGACATAGATGGCAGTCGAGAGCAGCGCTAAACCGAACAGAGACGAAGTCCACACCGGAGTAAACCAGTCCGCATCCCGGTCATACACGATAATCTGCCGCATGGCTGCCGCTAGGTCGTACACTTTCGGCAGCACCCAATAGAGCCCCTGCCACAACTCGCGCGACCACTCAGAACTTAACAATCTCACAACAATCTGCCGTTGAGCGAGGATGGTACTCACCAGCATCAGAGCCACCGCCATCATCACGGACAGAGCCGAACTTTCGGCGAGCACACCGGTCAGCACGACGACGCACAAGAGCACCAGGAAAATGAACAGGCTGCTCAGAATGGCCAGCAGGAAACGCGCTTCCCAAATGTCCGTCTTCACCCCGATGATGATCCAGATGCTCAGGATCAAGTAGATATGATTGGCCGCAACCACGAGGAAGTTGCCCGTAAAGCGTCCCATCAGCAACGTAAATCTCGTGATCGGCTTTGAGAGAAGCAGGGCGATGCGACCCGGTTCCAGCACGCTCGGAATCAATCCGGAAGATGCGAAGATCGCCAGGAACGTTCCCCAGATGTAGAGAAACACCGATACCCACGAGTAAGAAGTATTGACGAATCGCTTCAGGTCGATATGGCGCGCCGTGCCTTCAATGCCCATTAGCGAAACAGCACCTTCCACCAGATCGATCTTCAGAGCAAAGAGAAAAATCGAAATCAGCAGGGTCGAGAGCCCAAACAATCCCCAGAAGAGCCATCGTGCACGCGCTTCCTGGAAAGTATCGGTGATGAGCACCCACAAGATAGCCAGCTTGTTCAGCGGCAAAGCCTGGCTCATGCGGCTCGCTCCGTGCTGGTAGCACGAATGAACACGTCTTCTAAGGTCTGGGCTGAGTTGCTGACACCAACAATCAGACCGTGTGCCTGCCGCACGATGTCGATTGCTTCGTTCGCTGCTGCCAGACTCGCGACGCGAATCTCGAGCTCGCCATGGTTTGCGGCAACTGCCGCCCCTGAACGCGTCAACGCTAGTCGCGCTGCGTCGGCAACCTCCCGCGCATGAACCGTGTAACCACCCTCAGCCGTTAAGGCGCTAATCTTGCCCTCTAATGCAAGCTTGCCTTTACTCAGAATGGCCACGTGGTCACAGAACGTCTCCACTTCCGCCAGCAGGTGCGAATTGATAAAGATCGTCACACCTGTATTGGTCAGCCCGTCGAGCGTATCGCGGATCTGCCGCCGTCCGACTGGATCAACGCCATCGGTCGGTTCGTCCAAAATCAGCAATTGCGGTTTGTGGATCAATGCCTGTGCCAATCCTAAGCGCTGCAGCATGCCTTTCGAATACTTCTTAATCAGGATGTCTCCCCACGTATCCAGCCCCACCTGGGCCAGCAGCCGCGGAATGCGACGTTTTCGGGTCTTCGCATCAAGCCCTGACAGCGCGCCATAGAAATCCAGCATGCCGGCACCGGTCAGGTAGGTCGGAAAGCGGTGGTTCTCCGGCAGATATCCGATCGGCCGTCGAGCTTCGGGCTCCCGCGCATTGCGGCCGAATAGCTTGGCCGATCCGCCCGTCGGGTTAACAGCCGACAGCAGCATCTTTACGAAGGTTGTCTTCCCCGCCCCATTGGGACCGAGCAGACCGTACTTCATACCCGCTGGCACACGCAGCGAAAGATCAGTTACGGCTCGGATTTCCCGCCCATTCCATCGTGACCGGTAGATCTTTTGCAGCCCTAGCGTTTCGATGGCGTAATCGGAACTCATCTCCCTTCAGGATACGGTGAGTGAAGCAACTAAGTTCCCCATGTTCTACTGGGTTCAAAGATCAATGAAGGCTGTCTCTTACTCGTTATTAGCCGTTCTGGCGGCCTCCGTGGCATTCGGACAAGCTCCCGCCAGCGATACCAAACCTCCGGACCAACAAACTACGCCCGTCCCTCCGCCTCTCCAAACCACCGTCACGGTAAACGGCACGATCGCAAGCGAAACCCCAGCTTCCATCACGGTCGTCTCAAATGAGCGGCTACAGACCATTCCCGGCGTCAACCTGGATGATCGCTTACGGCAGGTACCCGGCTTCAGTCTCTTTCGCCGCACGTCCGGCCTGGTTGCCAATCCCACTACGCAAGGTGTTTCACTGCGCGGCACCGGATCTTCGGGCGCTAGTCGTACGCTCATTCTCTGGGACAGCATTCCGTTGAATGATCCTTTCGGAGGCTGGGTCTATTGGACGCGGGTAGATCCAGGTTTCGTTGACCACGTAGAGATCGACCGCGGTGGAACTACCTCTGTGTTCGGCGATCGCGCGCTCGGAGGCAGTATTTCGCTCTTCACACCAGCCGCCAGACCGAACTATCTGTACACCGATTTGATGGCCGGTAACGATGGCACCTTGGACACAGCTGCGGCCTGGTCAACTGTCTGGAAGAGATGGGCTGTAACGGCTCACTCTCGTGCGTTTACGACCGACGGGTATTACATCGTTCCGGACAACCTGCGGGGCCGCGTCGACGACAAAGCGAACGTCCGTTTTGCTACCGGTGATCTTCATTTTGATTACCTTGATGCAGACGCGAATCGCCTGTCTATCCAGATCAACATGCTCGCCGAGGAACGGCGCAATGGCACCGGCTTGACCCATAACTCAACAGGCCTGGGTACGGTCGGCTTCAACTACTCCCACAGTTGGACTAACGACCAAGCCTCTCTACTTGGCTACCATACCCGCGAACAGTTCCATAGCACCTTCTCGAGCGTTGCCCTAAACCGAAATAGCGAGACATTGACGTCGCGCCAAACTGTTCCCGTTGAAGAATATGGCGGCGCAGGCTACTGGCAGCACCACGGTAAAGCTCCGCGATTCACCTGGAACACCATCGTCGGAGCAGATTTTGATGACGTCCATGGCACCAGCTTCGACTACTCCTACACAACACGCATCCTGACACCCGGGGGCGGCACCCTTCTGGAGCATGGCCTGTTCGCTCAAGGCGATATCTCCTTTGGCCGGGTTCGCTTTTTTGCCGGCATCCGCCATCAGTTCACCGGCCAACGCGGCGAAACCTTCGTTAGCCCGAATGGCGGTGTGGCGGTCGGCGCCGGCCAGTTTCGCTTCCGGGCTTCCGGTTATCGAACCTTCCGCGCTCCCACCTTGAATGAGTTGTATCGAAACTTCCGGGTTGGGAACGTCCTTACTCTTGCCAATCCCGGCCTCGTCCCCGAGGGCCTGACCGGCGTTGAAGCAGGCGTGGACTGGACCGGCGAAAAAGACCGTGTCTCAGTCGGGGTGTTTCGAAATGATCTGACTAACCTGGTCAGCAGCGCCACGCTAAGCAGCTCACCGACGCTCATCCTCCGGCAACGCAGCAACTTCGCAAGCGCGCTCTCGCGGGGTGTTGAAGTGAATGCGTTTCATCGTTGGCAGCGCTGGACCGCCGAAGCCGGATATCTTTACGCTGACGCTCGCTTCTCAACAGGCCAGCGACTCTCTCAGGTTCCAAAACAACAAGGTTCCGCCGCTCTGACATACGCTCACAAGGGGACCTCCATATCCGGCGGTGTGCGTGCCTTCGGCTTGCAGTTCGATGACGATCTAAACCAATTCAAGCTGCCCGGCTACGCTGCTCTGCAACTCACCGCTCAGCAGCACATCGTACGGAGTCTGTCCGCCGTCGCGGCAGTGGATAACCTCCTCGATCGTTCCTATTTGGTAGCCCTTACACCGACTCCGAATACCGGCTCGCCTCGGCTGTGGCGCATTGGGTTGCGCTGGAGCGGTGCTGTCAGGTAAAACCACCGGGCCACGTTCCTGTAATGCAATTTCCTCAAAAGGGATCTCCTCTTTGAGGCACAACACATGGACGGGCTAACACTACCTGAGTACGAAACTGTATCGCTGGACCAGGTTGCACCGGGGCTCACCGGGGTACGGACTTTATTCGTCAATCTTTACGGAGTGTCGGCCGCCGACGGCAGTTGGGTCCTTATCGACGCTGGCATTCCGCTTGCCTCCGGGAAGATTAGGGCATGGGCCGAATCTCATTTCGGTGAGCGGACTAACCCTGCAGCCATCATCCTGACTCACGGGCACTTCGACCATGTTGGTTCCATTGAGGCCTTGCTGGAACACTGGGATGTTCCCGTCTTCGCACATCCTGCTGAGTTGCCATATCTCACCGGACAGCAGAAATATCCGCCGCCAGATCCTGCTGTCGGGGGTGGGCTCATGGCTGTCATGTCACCGCTGTATCCGCGTAGCTGGTCTAATCTGACCGGGCGGGTCCAACCCCTGCCCCTGGATGGGACAGTTCCTTTTCTTCCGGATTGGCGTTGGCTTCACACGCCCGGCCATGCTCCCGGTCATATTTCGCTTTTCCGTGAACAGGATCGTACTCTCATCGTCGGTGACGCGTTTTGCACCACCAAACAGGAATCCTTCCTTGCCGTTGCTCTGCAGCGCCCTGAGTTGACTGGGCCGCCGGCGTATTACACGACCGATTGGAAGGCAGCCCACGCTTCGGTTGAACTACTGGCGCAGCTTCAGCCCAGATTTGTTGCGCCCGGCCACGGCCTGCCCATCGCCGGTAACGACGTTCCCTCTCAGCTGAAGGAACTTGCCCTCCACTTCGAAACGCTGGGCATGCCTGAACACGGCAAATACGTCAGCAATCCAACCTGAAAACATCGGGAGCGGGCCGCTCTACTCAACCTGAAAACGTGCCCTCGCATGCTAAAGTACAAGCACCGAGCCGTAAGTTGCTTTGGCACTCCTAAGTACTACTTCACCTGTTATTCACAATCGCTTCGGCGTTCGAACTTCGCTGATTGCTGTAGCCGCGCTGGTTGCGCTCCTTTATTTCGGGCGCGATTTTTTTGTGACCCTGGTCATCTCGGCCATCTTAGCCTTTATCCTCGATCCAGCGGTAAAGCTAGTCATGAGACTGCGCTTACCGCGTCCCGCAGCTACGGCTATGGTGCTTGGAGTCGCCTTCACCGGATTTTGTCTTTTGGCGGAAGTCGCCTGGATTCAGGTCTCAAATCTCGCCGATGATTTGCCGACCTACACATCACGAGTGAGTGATTTATGGCAGGATGCCAGCAACAAGTTAGACCAGTTTCAGAAGAACAGCGTCGAAATGCTGGTGCCCAAAACTCTGCTTGAGCAGGGCGAACAGATTCAGCAGAAGCCGCAGCAAGCCATGCAGGCAAGAGTACGGCGCAAAGCAAAAACCACCGTAGCCCCGGTTTCTCTTACGCCAGCGCCTCCATTGATTCAAGAAGTCCGGATCCACACTGATCCAAGGCCTTTCATCAGTACCATTTACAGTTATTCGTCACGCTACTTCCATCTGATGTTTCTGGCATCATTTGTGCCTTTTCTGGTTTACTTTATGCTGAGCTGGCGCGACCATCTGAGCAAAAGCATTATCCGCATCTTCCACGGGCACGACCGATACGTTATCGGCAAAACCTGGATCGGCATAGGGGACTCCACACGCGCTTACGTGCTTGGTAATTTCCTGCTCTGGGTCTTCCTCAGCAGCGTGAGCGCCATTGCATTCTTCTTTCTTGGCATCCCCTATTGGCCTCTGGTCGGAATCATCAGTGCTTTCTTCAGCTTGGTCCCGTCCTTTGGATTACCGCTGTCCATGCTGCCTCCCATGCTGGCCGCTGTCGCTATTCCAAACCGGTTCAAGATCATCGTCACCGCGATGTTATTGACGGCCGGCCTGCACCTAATTGCCATGAACTTCCTATATGCCAAAATCATTGGGCGCCGCGTCAGATTGAATCCCCTTGTGGTTACCGTCGCGCTGATGTTTTGGGGTTTGATTTGGGGAGGCATAGGATTGCTGCTTGCTATCCCGATCACCGCAGCCGTCAAGACCGTCTGCGATAACGTCGAGCAGCTCGAATCCTACGGAAAGCTATTGGGCGACTAGGCTACGCGCGCGATCGCATCTTCGATCTGCATCTCAGGTTTCGCCGCTACTATTTCCGTCCGCAGATAAGCGAGCGCAACAATCTCGTCGAACGCCGGCGAGTAGGCAGAAGACGTGATTTCTCCGCCATTCTTTCCATCAATCGTCGTCAGCTTCGTCCCGGGCAGCGGAACGTTCTTTCCAGTGATACGGACCCGGCTGAGATGACGGTGAACCTGCCCTTGCGAACGCACTCGTTCAACAATCTCCTGCCCCAGGTAACAACCTTTATTCGTATGAATGGCATGCAGCAGCCCGGTCTCCTGCACCAAGTAACGCTCTCCGATATCGGTTCCATAACTCGGAATGCCATTCTCGATCCGCACTACATCGGCTTCGTCTGCACTAGCCTGGGTAAACCCGGCGTCCTGTAGTTGTGTGACGAATTCGAGCTTGCGTCCAATCGGCAAAAAGATTCGCAAACCATCACCGGCGGTCGTAGCTGCGCGAATAATGAAGCCTTCGCCCCACGGCCTAATTTCATCTTTCGATCCAGGCACAGGCAGTTGGAGTTGCCGCGCGGCCGCCTCAAATTCGGGGCCTTCGAGTCCGATAACCGCATAAGCGTTCGTCTCGTCGTCAATAGTCACATCGTCCGCGATGATGTACTTGTCCAGATGCGCGAACAGTTTGGGGCCGAGTTCCGGTTCAGTATCGAGCCAGAGGCTCTCGCCGAGATTCAAGATGTAAGCATCTGCCAAAATGCGGCCTTGCGCGGTCAGAAAGAACGCGTACAGCACCCGGTCCAGACCAAGGTGGTTGACGTCGTTACTGCTCATCGCATGCAGGAGCCGGGCGCGATCTTCACCCGTCAGTCTCAACTTGCCACGCGTTGAAAGATCAAGGTAGGCGGCGCTGGTCCGCAGAGCTTCGTAGGCGTTCATCCCTCACATCCCTCGCTGCGAAAGCGAACGCAAGTATGCCGAAATAAGCACAATCGCAAATCCCGAAATACTGAGGCTCAGCAGGCGCCGGCTGACCTTCTCAGCTTTCAAGGACGTCGCCCAGAGAATAGCCGTAGCCGCGACGTGCAGAACCAGCAGCATCTTAATCCCAAACCACATTTGATACGTAGATGTGTGCTTGGGACCCGCATAAGTAAAGAAGTTATAGAAGCCGGACAGAAGTATCAGGATGAGCAGGGTCCACAAAACCCCGCCAAATTGTTTTTGGCTGAAAGCGAAAGCAGACGAACGCTGGTCTTCTGGTAAACGGCTCAATGTCGGCACAAGCACTTGGCGGGCATAGAAAACGCCCCCTAGCAATACGATGACGGAACCCACGTGAAGAAAGCGGGCAAGCAGGTGGAGGAGAATATCGGGGCTCACACCTCCAGTTTAGAAGGAGTCTCCGACGAGTCCGCGCGCGAGTACCGAAGATAAGTCAATTAGGCGCAACAATATAACACATCATCGACATGCCGAGGTGGCTCCTTCGGACTAATCCTCCCTATTTAGCGGCTAATCAACTCCCAGAACAAGCGATATGGATTCTGTGGGGCTCGTTCTATCCAGGCCCCTTGTCTAAAAGAGGTTCTCGTTTTACTTATGTTCTCCTTACGTTCTATCGTCATTGCCGTTCTTATTGCCCCAGCCATGGCCTTCTGCCAGCAGTCAGCCGGGGACACCTTAGTTGCACCGTTTGATGCGCCCGAAACTGCGGCGAAGGTTCTACCCTCACCCAAAGCTACGTCGGCTCCAGTGTCACCCTGGGAAACCGCGTTCGACCGTTGGGTCGAGTTGCGAGAGATGGACTTCTCTCTCAGGTATCGGAGCGTGTTCGATTCCAATAACGCTCATGAGTATGACCAGGCACAACAGCGCAGCATCATCGACGGGAAATTCAAACTCGACGCGGAAGGCAAATACGGCATCGTGTTTCACGCCTCCAGCGGCAAATACTTCAACTGGGCCTACGCAGACTTCATCGGTGGTGGAACAGAAAAGGGTTACAGCGCAGAATATGCAAAAGCTACACCAACTCAGCACGATGCTGTCGATGCCTATCTGACGCCTCAGCGAGTCGCCGAGCAGGGCGCCTCCGGTGGCTGGGCGATCTATCTACGTCGCCTTTACCTGGATTTGGAGCCGATCCACGGCGTTGAAATCCAGTACGGTAGCCTCGACATCAACCGCGGTGCTGCGAGCGAGATAACAACCTATGACAACGATGGGTACATCACTGGCGAACGCTTACTGATCAAGAGACCGAAGAACTTCTACTTTGATGAGATGTCAGTCACTTACGCGTATTTCGGTGATCTGTACACGCCTAACTTTTTCCAGCGCGGCGATCATCTCGTCCAATCCAATTACCATCAGTTTCTCGTGCGCAAGAAGATCGCAAAGCGCTTGAATGCTTCATTCGACTACACTTTCCAGGACAAGTCGCAGACCCTACGGCAAGCAGTAGAAGTTAAGATCCCGGAAGCGCGGGTCATTGACAGCGCCCGAGTTGAAACCTATGAGCGTCTGAATGCTATCTCCTTCCGCGAAGTGGTGGACTTCGCCCCTGGTGGTAAGGGTTTTGCAGTAACAGCCGGCAAGAAAAATCTTGCCCATCGCCTGACCCTGGAAGGCGGTTACGCCCACATCGATGAGCATCAGGGTGTTCTTACCCAAGCCGAGACCTCGGCTACGTTCTGCATGGGCGTAAACGGTGATGCTTATGGACTCGGTACCCGCTTCTTCGTTCGCCCCACGATCAAGGTCACGCCTTATCTTGACTTGACCGGTTTCTACACCCGCGAGCTAGGCAAGTTCACAGTGCCGGATCAGATCGTCTGGAACAAGCAAGCCCTGAACGCAGGCGTGGTGTTTGATTTGAAGAAGATGTTGTTTCGCAACGGTCGAGAACTCTAATCGCACCGTAACTCAACTCGCATTCTTCTGAAAACAAGCGGTAGCCCGACCGCAAGGAGTCGGTGCTACCGCCCCAACGACGCTCGTTCCCCGCGACGCCACTCTTCCTTGATCTCACCCACCACACAATCTATTTGTGAAATCAGTTAGCCTTTCGGTTCTACAGGATCGCCGATCATCGGTATCAAGCGTCTGCTAAGCCACTCACGGTCCTCCATACCATCCGTAATCCAGAGGAATACTTAGCGATGGGATAGTCTTACCCGACCGGCACGACACTTGCACTGGCTCGGCCGGATGTTTCACCATCTATCTCAACTCTGAATCGGAGAACCAAGTGCCTTCTGAAGTAATTCTCTTTGCAGACGTGAATCTGCACGGCGGTCATAAACACCTTTTCGAAAACAATGCTTTCCTCGACGACTTCAACGATGTAGCATCGTCCATTGTCGTCCTGCAAGGCAGATGGACCTTCTTCCGCGATGCGAATTTTGGTCCCGGCCCTGGCATCACACTTGGACCTGGAGTCTACAATTCGGTCGAAGCAATCGGAATCGACAACGATTCCGTCTCCTCCGTCAGGCTGGTTTCCGCTTAAGTTCGGAACCGTCTACCGCACGCGCACCTAAGACGCTTGCAGTGACGCACGAGCTTTGAAAGCAGTCGTAAGGGACTCGGAGGTCGCTTCGGCCACAGTTGGTTGACGCTCCTCCCGAGTCGCACAAAAGGGTCCTGGCTGGAGCGGTATTCACCTTGCCGGTAGGTAACGGGACCATCACGTCAAAACCAAGAGTGCCACTCGCCACTCAGCACCATTGGAGGTGCAATGCAAATTCTCAAAGAATTCCAGTTAACGTCGGTTTCGGGGACAATCACTGCTCGATTAGTCAATCCACTCGGTCCCCTGGCCGCTCTTCCGGGTGTTTGGAAGGGGAGAGGTTTCAATCAGATCTGGCGACCCTTCCATGGCTCGCAGGACCGCTTTCTGGAACTGAATGAAACGATAGAAACGCTCGAGTTCGACCGAATTCCCGGGGATATTCCGAATCGCGGCCTTTTGCAGCCCGACATAAACCTGGCCGGGATGCATTATCTGCAGCAGATCCAGGATGCTCACGTAAAGGGACCGAACGGCCAACTCGCGGGCATTCACATTGAGCCGGGCATTTGGATCAACGTTCCTCCTACAACCAACCCTCTTGACCCGACCTCAGTCGCTCGCATGGCGAACATTCCCCACGGTACATCGCTTGTCGCGCAGGGAACTTCATTCCCTGTTTTGAATGGACCGCCCCCGCCCTTCGCGCCCGTCAGCATAACGCCATTCACCATCAATCCTCCGCACACTCCGGTTAATTTCCCGGAGGTCAACCTTGCTGTCCCGTCACCGTTCCGTACGCCTTCCGGCGATATCCCTGGCGTTACACAAGCCATGGTGAATAATCCGAATGTGGTGCTTACGGCCGGCATCGCAGGTAAAACCATCACGTCTACCACTACGTTCAAGGTTTCCACTACCCCACTCGCTCCCCCTTCCTCGGGCGGTGGTGCCTCCAACATCGCCTTTCTGAAAGGCGCAGCAGGGGGACCTAACGCCGAGTCAGTCAAAGTCGATGCAATCTTCTGGATCGAGACGGTCAAGGAGAACAACGGCACGTTCAAACTGCAGCTCCAGTACACCCAGACTGTCCTGCTGAACTTTAACGGTCTCAGTTGGCCTCATGTTTCCGTGGCCACGCTGGAAAAGCAGTAATCTCGTCCTAATCGGCACGGGCCGCCGCCTTCAAGAGCGGTGGCCCCTCCGTTAAGCTACGTCTTCTTGAGGCCGGAACGGCTGCGAGACCAACTCCGACAGCGGAAATTCATGCTCGCTCAAGCAGACATTGCAGGCCGAACTTTGCTTGGTTCCTGCCAGGATGTGATGCTCGTGATAAAGCTTTTCGAAGCCCGCCTTCCAAACATCCAGGCCGCTCGTCATGTGCTGCTGCAAGGCCGTCAGGTCTGAAAGTTGGGTTTTGAGCATAGCAACGTATGCTCTCTCCTGCTGTAACAGCGCAGTCAACTCCTGAATCTGCTCATCTTTGTCCATATGTGCCAGCGCCACCTTCGCTACAAGCCGGCAAGCGACCTGGTCGCGGTCCTCACTCTTGACGAGCACCACTGATTATGCGGGGCCGCGGTCCGTTTTGCCGGCGAATATCTAAGTGTTAGGCAGTTGCAAACGGCGCTGCGTTTCGCCTTAATTCGCAACAGATTCGAGTCCCGCGATCGGCTGATTAGGACTCAGCGGAAAAGTTCTCGGACATAGGGCTCCAGGGCCGGCACACAGGCGTAAGCATTGCCTCCGTAGATCGTATTCTCGCCGGTAAACGAGCCGAACCGCCCCCCTGCTTCTTCCACCAACAACTTGAGAGGTGCAAGATCCCAAGGTGCGGCATTTGGTTCGATCCAAACATCGGCCTGCCCCTGCGCCAGCAGCATAGCGTCGTAGGAACCGCCCAGTCCGCGAACCGCCCAAAAACGCTGCACCCAAGGCAGCAAACGCTGCGCGAACGGTTGAATTCCCTTCTTATTGAAGCCATTGAATGAGAGGACAGCCTGAGATGGATCGGAGATCTCAGATACTCGCAACCGCCGGTCGCCGAGCCACGCGCCGCTGCCTTTCGCGGCCGTCAAGAGCAACGACTGCCCGGGACTATACGCTGCGCCGGCGATGATCTCTCCGTTTTGTTCAAGGCCGATCAGAATAGCCCATAGCGGGATGCCACGAACAAAATCACGAGTCCCATCAATGGGGTCGATGATCCATTTACGACCGTTGCGGCTCTCCCGGTTTGCACCTTCTTCCCCCAGAACACCATCGTCGGGAAAAGTGCTGGCGATCCGCTCGACGATCAGCATTTCACAAGCGCGGTCGGCGGCCGTCACCGGTGACTCATCCGACTTTGTTTCGGCCCTGATGCCGCTTCTTTGATACTCCATGGCGAGAACTCCGGCCTCCCGAGCCAGTGCTCCCGCAAACTTCATCTCCTGTAAAAACGGCATTCACCGATTATCCGATGCAGCATCATCCTGACCCCTCAGACCCGGCAACTGGATTCGTTGGTCATCCTGGATTTCTCGCGCCGTTCTTTCCGGTTTACAAATATGCCATTGGAGCGGTCGTTGATCTTTCAAGCTCATTTAGCGGTCGGAAGCAATGGCATGACAGGAGCGGCAGAGCTATAATCTCCGCACCATGCGCGCTTTCAGAATCCGGCTTTTCCGGACATTTTCCCTGGTTTGCGTCTTGACCCTGATCGGGCTGCAAGCCCGGCAACCCGAGAGTAAACTGCCGGCGGAACTTGTTGCTGCAGATACGCCACGTGCCACCCCGGGCGGAGCTACATTCGTCGTACCTGCCGGCTGGAGAATCCTGAGCGAGCCTGCGTCCGCTACTCTGCAGCCGCCCGAAGCCGGCACCCATATCGCCATCTTCGACATACATGCCGCAGACGCGGCTGCAGCCGTTGCAAGCGCGTGGGCCAAGTACCAGCCGACTATGAAACGGCCGCTCAAGCTTGCCACTCCCCTTCCCGACCGAAATGGCTGGACCGAAGTTAAGCAGTTCGTCTACGAAACGTCCCCCAACGAACGGGCGGTACTGGTCGCCATTGCCCTGCACTCGGGTGATCTCTGGACCGTGGCTATCCTGGATGGCACCGAACCTACGTTTGAGAAGCGTGGTGCGCAGATCAACCTTCTCGTGGAGAGTCTGCGTCCCAAAGGTTATAAACGGGAGTCTTTCGCCGGACGCAAGCCGCTTCCTCTCACACCGGAGCGTATCGAAGCTCTTAAGAGCTTCGTCGCGACCTCAATGGAGAAGCTCGGCGTGCCGGGTGCGGGGTTGGCTCTAATCGACAACGGCAAAGTCGTTTATGAAGGTGGGCTGGGCGTCCGCGAATTGGGTAAGCCGACCCCCGTCGATGCAAATACCTTGTTTATGGCGGCTTCGAACACCAAGGGAATGACCACTCTCCTGTTGGCACGACTGGTGGATGCCAAGAAGCTGGACTGGAACCAACCCGTAAGGGAGGTCTACCCCGATTTCAAACTGGGCGATGCGAACACGACGCGCCAGATCGAAGTCAAACATCTGATCTGTGCCTGCACCGGGCTCCCCAGACAGGACCTCGAATGGATCTTCGAATACCGCAACGCCACACCCGCTTCTTCCTTCGCGCTACTGAGCAACATGCAGCCTACGAGCCGCTTTGGAGAGGTGTTTCAATACAGCAATCTCATGGCTTCCGCGGCCGGCTACATCGGAGCGCATCTTTCTTACCCCTCCGTCGAATTGGGAAAAGCCTACGATCAGGCGATGCAGACCCAGATTTTCGATCCTCTCGGTATGACCTCCACCACTTTCGATATGGCTCGTGCTCAGAAGGGCAATTTTGCCAGTCCCCATGGAAGAGATGTCGAAGGCAATGTCGCGCTGGCCACTATGGGAGCTAACTATTCTGTTGTTCCACTTCGGCCCGCCGGAGGCGTTTGGACCTCGGCACACGATTTGACGCGCTACGTTCAGCTGGAAATCACACGCGGCAAACTGCCGAACGGCGAACAATTCGTCTCGGAGGAAAACTTGCTGATGCGTCGCAAGCCCCAAATCGCGACCGGTGAAGACGAGACCTACGGAATGGGCCTGGAAACCAATAGCCGCTGGGGTGTACCAGTCGTGCACCACGGCGGCAGTCTTTTCGGCTACAAGAGCGACTGGATGATCCTCCCCGACTCCGGAATCGGAGCAGTTTTACTCACAAACGCCGATACCGGAGGAATGATCTTGCATCCGCTAATGCGCCGCTTACTCGAAGTTGTTTATGACGGCAAACCCGAGGCCGCAGGAGACGTTGATAACGCGGCATCAACCTACCGTGCCTTTGTCGCGAAGGAGCGTCAACGTCTTGTCGTACCCGCATTCGCCGACCAGGTTTCAAAGCTGGCGACCCGCTATACGAACACCTCTCTGGGCGAGATCAAAGTCGATCGTCACGGCGCTAACACCATCTTCGACTTCGGGGAATGGAAGAGTACCATCGCGTCGCGCAAGAACGACGACGGGACGATCTCCTTCATAACAATTGACCCGACACGTGCGGGATTCGAATTCGTTCAGGCCGAGCGCGACGGCAAACGTGCACTGATCATCCGCGATGGGCAGCACGAGTATGTCTTCACCGAAGCAGCGTAAGCTCCGGGTGGGCACGAGAGAGTAACCCACCTCCGAGCCGGATTCTGCCGAGCCCTATCAGTCTCGTTTCGCGTCAAACTCTCGCGCGGGCGCGTTTGCCATCGGACCACCAACTATCGTTACTGAAAAGTGGATGACGTCACCGTCCAGCTTGCCCTTGTAAGACTGAGTGATTTTGTTCTCCTGAAACTCACGGACCACAGTGAAAGAGATACTCTGGCCGTCGATTTTGCCGTCCGAGATTTCCGCGTCACCCATCCGGCCGCCTACGGTACCCGTCAACTTCTCACCGTCGGCTTTCAGGTTCATGTTGACCTTCATCATGTTTCCGCCTCGGCCCGGGACTTCGGCTGTCCACTTTCCCGTGACATCGGCGGCCGCTAACAATGTGAGAACACCTACTAAGAAACAGAGAAAATGCTTAAATCGGAACATTTTATGCTGGGAAGAGTCTCCTGCCATCAGATGCGCTCGTGTTTACTCTGAGGTTACGGCAGACTTATTAAAGTTCCTGATCTGCGTATAAGAAGGGATTGACTTAGGTTTTAAGGCAGTCTATTCTGAAGTTTCGTTCATTACCCCTCTTGGTAGTCGGCCCGGATTTCTCCCGGGTGGTTAACCATTGCTAATTGAGCTTTTAAGGATTGCATGGATAAACAGTATTTTGTGCTTGAATTTGCTCACTCTATAGAGGGGCAAGTGAAGCGAATCGCTGTCAGCTACAAGTCGTTGATTGTTCTCTGTGGATTGATCCTGGTTTTCTCCCTTTCGGCTTTCGCTATGGTGTCCAGCTACCTACGGATGTCCTGGAAAGTTTCGAACTACAACGAATTGCGGGCTGATTTCGATCGTTTGCGAGGCCGTTATCAGGAGCTCCAGCGAATTTCCCGACAGCACAATGAGCAAATGGCTTCACTGGAGACGCTTGCGAGTGAAATGACCGTAGCCTATGGAATCGGTGCCCCAGGTGGGTCTACAGGAGCGGCCGCCAATTCCCCAGCCAGTTCTCTGGCGCCAAACGTGAAGCAGTCGATCACGGAGTACAACTACTTGCGGACCGCTTCCTTCGGCGGCATCTATAACCGCTATGCGTTCAAATGGCAGACCCACACCCGTCCTAATACCTGGCCGGTCACCGGCATTTTACGCAGTTCTTTCGGTGAGCGCTCGGATCCTTTCTCGGGAGAAGGCGCATTTCATACCGGAATTGACATCGCAACTCCCCAGGGAACGGACGTGCACGCAACCGCGGACGGGGTCGTGGCTTCCGCTGGGTGGGCCAATGGCTACGGGCGCCTGCTCGTGCTCGACCACGGAAATGGTTTGCAAACTTACTATGCCCATCTGTCGCGCTTTTTGGTTGTGCCAGGTGAGGAAGTTCGAAGCACCCAGGTCATCGGATTGTCTGGAGCAAGCGGAAGGGCCACAGGACCCCATATTCACTACGAAGTTCGTCTGGCCGGAACTCCCGTTAATCCTTATCGATATCTCGCACGAACACATCAGGTTGCCAGTATTTCCAAGCCTGCAGCGAACGATTTAGGGCTTTAGCGCAACAGCCCGGCGCGTCGTGCGTCTTCAAAGTAAGTGATCCAGCGCCTGTCACGCCGCGCCTTCCTTTCATTGATCAGTAGCGGCGTTGCCGCCACGGCACATGCTGCGTTCGGGGCCGACCCGCAAAGGCCCAATACTCGGCAACTCGCCCGCGTCGGCGAATTCGTCCGTTATCTGGATGAGATCACCGAAACACCGGTCGTGCGGTTAACGACCTTGGAGACAGCCAGCTCCCTTCCGGCGCGCGAGAATCGTGCGGTCTCCGTCAAAGGACGTTTTCTGGTCTTCTCGTCGGATAGAGCCGGTCCGCTCTCCCCTTTTCGCCTGGATCTCCGGAACGGTCAGGTCCTTTCGTTGGCTCCTGCCACGAAACTCGACACCAGGTCACTTACTATCGACACCGCCGGACGGCTGCTCTATTTCCTGGATGGCCAGACGGTGAAACAACTGAACTTGAGCAATCGAAAAGTTCAGACAATTGCCGAGCCCGTCTCCGGCTTCAGCCTGGCCGCTTCTGCTTCGGACATGATTGTTATCCGCAACGGCAGGCTCTTCCGGCCCGACGGTCAGCGGGTATCCTTAGCCGAGGATGCGGTCTGGTGCCAGGTGCGACCGGAAGGAGGTGGTTGTCTTTTTACGCGCAAGACGCCCGCCGCCGTCGAAGATCTCTGGTTCAGCACCTTCGGTGCATCTTCGCAGCCGATTCGCTTGGCCGAGGGCCCACTTTCCAACCCGTGCTGGTCGCCTGATGGCCGTTCTGCGCTCTTCTTGCGCGACGGAGCTATTTGCGAAGTTTCGCTCGATTCCAAAACGGAGCGCCGCATCGGGGGTGTTAGTCGATTCGTCACCTTTTCGCCAAATGCGGATAGCTCGGTATTTGTCGGCGCGGTCCGCAGCAAAGCCCAGCCCACAATCAACCTGCTGCTCCGAACGCCTCCCCGCGAATTTACCCTTTGCGAGCACAAAGCCAGCCACCCGGAAGATTGTGCGCCCGTCTTTTCAGCCGATAGCCGGCGAGTCTACTTCAACAGCGATTTCCAGGGAAAGCCGGCGATTTATTCGGTCAATGTAGAAGGGTTGATCGAGGAAACCTTCGGTTGAGAAATCCGCCGTCCGGTCGCCTGACCACCTACTTGCGGCCGAATGCGCCGCATCGCTTGATAAGTGCGCGTAACTGCGGAGTCGTACTACGATTAGCTATTCATTACCCGTTCCCGGTTCCGGATCACAATGCGAAGAAGAACGTTTGCTTCCTTACTGCTAGCTTGCCTGCTGGTTGCGCAACTTCTCCCGGCTGCTTCTCTCTATGACTTTGATCTGACTTCGATAGACCACAAGCCCTTTCATCTTCGCGATCTCAGAGGCAAGGTCCTGATGATTGTCAATGTTGCGAGTTACTGCGGATACACGCCCCAATACGCAGGTCTTCAGAAGCTCTATCTAGCGCACAAGGATCAGGGATTTGTGATGATCGGCATTCCCTCCGATGATTTCGGGCAAGGCGAACCCGGG
The DNA here is from genome assembly GCA_963814195.1 of uncultured Acidobacteriaceae bacterium. GTDB lineage: Bacteria > Acidobacteriota > Terriglobia > Bryobacterales > Bryobacteraceae > Bog-105. Next base: position 816,743 of record CAWFBU010000007.1, on the reverse strand, counting down.
TCCGACCCGGAAATCAGGCAATTCTGTCGTCGCAAATACGACGTCACTTTCCCTATGACTTCGAAGGTATTTATCAATGCAAATCCTCGTGCTCCACTTTATGAATACCTGACCGACGGGCAGCAGAATCCGAAACCGGCGGACAAATCCGTTGGAATTTCACCAAATTCCTCATCGGCCGCGACGGTAAGACACTCGCTCGCTTTGAGCCGAACGTTACGCCCGAAGATCCACTCCTGATTAAGGCAGTCGAAAACTCGCTGCACTAGTAGCTCCCGAAAACTACGTAAGATTGCGCCTGCTTCAGAACAAGATCTATACCTTTCGAACCATGTAGGTATAATCCTTTCGAGCTCAGACGGGCTCACGGCCGGTTTGCCGACTGCAGTTGCTCTGCTCATCAACCATCCGGCCGAAAGTGAATCAGGTAACTACAAGGTGAAAATGGAACTTTTACTAATTCGGAGCTTTACACTATGATGCGACAAAAGTTTGTAATATCGGCCACGCTGCTCTTCGCTGCCTCCCTACCTTGGCAGGCTAAGGCCAGCACTTTCAACTTCAGCTTCGCGGGCCCGGGAGTAAGTGGAAATGTTCAGTTGACTTATGGCAGTGCTACAGACGGTAAGTATTCACAAGCCTTCGAGGTCACCGGGATCAGCGGTACTTTCTCCGACTCGAATAACGGCCTCAATATTGTGAACGTCCCCCTCGGTCCTCTCGAGCTAATCAGGCACGACGCGCCCGAACCCACCAACTTGCTCGCCCCCCTAGACTTCAGCCGGTTCGCGGTAACTTCAGGACTGCCTGCAGAAGGCGGTGGGTTCCTGACCTACGACAACCTGTTGTATCCTGCGGGTTCCCCGCCCACTGCCAGCGATTACCAGGTGCACGGCGGATTCTTCGATATCTACGGGCTGCTCTTTGATGTCGGTGGCGGCAGGGTGGTCGACTTCTGGAGCAACGGTGACTTCAGTGGCACCGGTGCTGCTCCCATCAGTTACGGCGTTGCAGTCGCCACCAAGGATGTAGCTTTGGACTATGTCGGTAGTGGCGTCTCGGTAAGCCCGGAGCCAGGTGAGATCGGCCTGCTTGTTACCGGTCTTCTTGGACTGTTGGTCTGGCGCCGTGCCTCTCGGCCAAGTCGCATCAAAGAATAGCGGGAACAATAAGCAGTCCAAGTCGGCGGTGGCACCCCAATCCACCTCTCTCTCTCGAAGCGCCGTGGCTCGTCTGCGGCGCTTTTTATGCTCTGCGAGATTTCCGAAGCTCGCATCAAGTCCATTCCGATGCGAAGTTCATCGAAATTTCTCGCTCTGCTCTTCCCTTCATCGAAACCCGCGTCCTAATCTGTTCGTCTCTTGATCACTCGCTTGCTATGGGATGGGAGAGGTGTGTCTCTGGAACTTAGCAGACGATTGATTTGGGTAGCGATGGCCCTGTTGCTTTGCGCATCCTTGCGTGCGTTCGATGATCAGGCAGATGTTGAAGTGTTTGAGCCGGGTGGACCAGTCCGCGCACCCAAATTGATCCACTACGTCGAGCCGGAGTTCTCTACCTCTTCGAAAGAGGCGTTCGTCGAAGGCACCGTGAAGATCTCTACCGTTGTCACTTTGGAAGGGTTAGCTTCAAAGTGCAAAATCGTCAGCGGGTTGAACTCAGAGGAGGATCAAACCGCCATGGAAGCACTCAAGAAATGGCGGTTCAAGCCGGGCACCAAGGATGGTAAGCCGGTTAATGTTCATGTCAACGTTGAGGTGGCATTCCATTTGCTCTAGCCACCGCGTCTGGAAGATTTTACGAGCAAGCGCTTATTCCGTCTTCGGCTAACCTGCCGAAACCATGCTTTTCAAGGTCGTTCGTTGAAGCCTCTCAAGCACCGAATACGGGACACTGACGTTATTTTTATAACCGCGGCCGAGCTCGATAGACGGCTTAGCAGTCCCGTGGAAATCCGAGCCGCCCGTCGGCACCAGCTGCAGTTCCTCTGCTAGCTCTGCGTAATAGGCCTGCATCTCAGCTGATTGATCGGAGTGGCAAACCTCCAGCCCGATCAGTCCTGCATCCTTCAATCGAGCCAGCGCTCGCCGTTCCACGTCTTTCGGCAGCGACAGACGGATAGGATGCGCTACGGTCGGAATACCCCCAGCGTCCCGAATCTTGCCGATGATCTCCTCGGTCGACTGACTTTCGCGTTCAATGTATGCACTGGCGCCCCGCCCCAGATAGCGCTGAAAAGCTTCCTCGAACGAACCCACGTATTGCTTCTCCACAAGAAGCTGGGCAAAATGCGTACGTCCAGCGAGCGTCTTCCCGCGTGCCTCCACCTCTGATAGCAAGATCTTGATGCCTTGCTGCTGAAGTGCGCCTGCCAATTTCCGGTTTCGCTCGCGGCGTTCGTCCTGTTCGCTCTGCAGCCATAACAGGAACCGCCCCGATGGTTCATGGTCAGGGAAATAGCCCAGAATATGGGCGGACCGGGAATCGGAACTATTCTGCACGTTCACTCGAGAGTTCAGCTCGATTCCCTGCACGAGAGTCAATCCCGCCGCTTCCGCAAATGGGATCGCCTGTCGATAGCCGGCGAAGGTGTCGTGGTCAGTGATAGCGAGTGCCTGTAACCCGTTCCGCACCGCCAAGTCGACCAACTCCTCCGGCGTATAGCTGCCATCAGACTCCGTCGTGTGGGAGTGTAGATCAATGAACCTGGACGCTGCGTAATTATCTGGCACTTTAATGAACCTTCATTTCTCCATAAACTTCGAACACGAATACTTCGCCACAGGTCTTTACGACGAGCCGCCCCGTGCCCAATGTCTTATCTTTGCTCTTATTTTCGAAAAACACAGCGCCGTCCGTACTATCACCCGGCTTTAATTTGGTGGAGGCTAAGGTGATCGCAGACGCCGCCGCAGCCGCTTTAAATCGCAGGTTGACGAATTGGGTCATACCCGCTTCCCGCCTCTGTTCATAGCCGTTGGTCGATCGGAAGTTGCTGAGGCCGTAAATAGTTTCCTCGTAGAGCAACTGTAGCTTCACCACATCCGCAGCACTGGCCCTCTCCAGTAGAGACGAAACAACCTCGTCTGCCGAAGAGGAATTCATTGCTACTCCGTTCTGGCGTATAAAGGAGAAATCTGAGGGCTTTACAGTCCAGGAAACCAGCGATCCATTCGTTACGGTGACTTGGACGATGTTGTATTCCTTAATATGCGGCGGCAAAGGCGCGAACATCACCGTGATGCCGTTCTTGGTCAGAGCTTCATATTCCATTCCGTGAGACTGGAACTCAGTCGGCAGGGGCTGCTGGGCTTCCACCGCCCGCGCCTCGTGGTCGGCCGTGTCAGGAACTGGTTGCTGAGCCGAAAGACACTGGGCGCCTAGGCAACTCAGAATCAGGAATGCCGCAAACCCGTGGCGCACGCGCGCAGCAATTTCACACCGACATTTTGCGGACATGGAAGACCCTTCCTTCCATCTTAGATGCTGTAGTTCAAATTACCTAACTTCCGCTAACTCCCAGGTGCAGGCCGTTCACCGGCCCGATTTTCGGGGCGATCACTCAAGGCCAGGGGCTTCGCTTTGTCGGCGATTACTTACGAGTCGCGATGGGAAGCAAGTTTGGCTGTCAGATACCAGTGCAGAGCTCCGCGAGGGCTCGGCGGGAAGGACGTAAGCTCCACCTTCATGAGCGCACCTTTCTTGAAATCCACCTGCATGCTCGGCGACCCCAACAGATAACCTGCCAGTTGGCTGAGCGTCGGATTGTGACCCACCAGCAGTAGCGACGGTTCGTCCTTATAGAGGCGGATCTCGTCCCAGACCTGCTCAACCGTCGTGCCGGGTTTCAAGACCGCCGTCTGGAGAATGCCACCCTTAAATTTCAGGATTTCCGCCGCCATTTCCGCGGTTTGCATGGTGCGCTTAAGCGGGCTGGAGAGGATGAGGGAAGGCATAACCTTGGCATCAACTGCCGCCGCTAAAACCTGCTTCAACTTCCGCTTCCCTTCCTCGGTCAAACCGCGCTGAGCGTCAGCTAAACCGGCGCCACCCTCTTCAGCCACGCCGTGCCGGAGCAGGTACAGATTCATATGGAGCGCATCTGCGATTCTGTCATACTGAACCTTCTCATGTTCGCCTCCGAAGAGACGCACGATCGCGTCCTCGTTGCCGTTGCGGTGCTTGCCGCCAGCCTGATTCATATTTCTATTGCTGCCAGCCAGATCCTGCTGGGAATCGGAATTCTACTTCTTTTATTGTTCCGCGGCAAACTGCTATTTCCCCGTATTTGGATTCCGCTAGCCGCTTTTTTCCTCTGGACCGCCTTGGCTGATGTGCTTTCCCCGGATCCCTGGGGTGGCCGGGCTCAGCTAAAAAAATTCTTCGTCTTCTTCTTTATTCCTGTTCTTTACAGCATTTTCTTGCGGCAATTCTCGAAGATATCTTATTTAATTGCCGGTTGGGCGATCGCCGCAACAGCTTCCGGCGCCTGGGCCATCGTGCAATACGTTACCCGATATCGGAATGTCAGCTATCAGGAATATGTCGGGCATCGAATTACTGGCTTTGAGAGCCACTGGATGACGTTTAGCGCTCTACAGCTGAGTGTCCTCTCTATTCTTTTGGCCCAATTGTTCTTTCTCCGATCGCCGGCTCCCGCTATGGGCTTACGGAAGCCTGCCGATCCTTGCCGCTGCGATCGTTCTCAGCGGAACCCGCAGTATCTGGTTAGCGGCCGTACCTGCCGTGCTCTATCTTGTCTGGTTCTGGCGACCGAGGATGATGTTCGCCGTTCCCGGTTTTGCTGGTAGCGGTTTACTTCCTGTCTCCGCACACCACGCGTGAACGCCTGCTTTCGCTCGTCCACCCCAAGGAGGACGTCGATTCTAATAGTCACCGCATCACCACCTTCCGGACCGGGCTGGCTATGGTGCAATCGCACCCTTGGTTTGGCATAGGACCCGAACAGATTCGAGTTCAGTTCGATTCGTTCGTTCCGAGCGATATCAAACGTCCCCTGCCTGTCGGATACTATGGCCACCTCCATAACATTTATCTTCAATTTGCGGCGGAACGCGGCATCCCCGGTCTCATCCTCCTCCTGTGGATTATTGGCCTGACAATTTGGGATTGCACGACAGCTCTTGTTCGCCTGCCGTCCGGATTGTCGGAGCAGCGCTTCCTCTTGCATGCTACGAACGCTGTTACAATCGGCATTCTGATCGGCGGTATCTTTGAATACAATCTTGGCGATAGTGAGGTGCTGATGATGTTTGTCGGTGGTCGCTCTCTGTTACGTGGCGGTAGCTCATCCAGTGGCGATGCGGAACGGTGCTCGCGAGCCGATTCGGGAGGCAGCTTGACCACAACTAAGCAAGATGACGAACAACCGCCTTATCGTGATGTGCTGCATGCGGGACTTCGTCGATTTCACAACGATGTCTTCCTGAAGAATCGTGAACGATATCAGACCGCCGCAGCACAACCGCAGCAGCCCCACACGCTCATCATCACCTGCGCCGATTCGCGCGTCGATCCCGAGGCCCTTACCGGCTCCGGTCCTGGCGACATCTTCGTTGCCCGCAACATCGGTAATCTCGTGCCTGCTTACGGTCAGATGTTGGGCGGTGTTTCGGCAGTCATCGAGTACGCTGTGATTGCCTTAAAAGTTGATCAGATCGTCATATGCGGCCACTCGGATTGCGGCGCGATGAAAGGGATGCTCAAACGGCAATCTCTCGCGAGTATGCCCACCGTAGACGCCTGGCTTCACAATGCCGATACCGCCATGAGCATCGTGAACGCTAAATATCCTGAAGCCGATCCGGAGCAGATGCTGGCCCACCTCGTGAAAGAAAATGTGCTTCTGCAGATCAGTCACCTGCGAACTCATCCCTCCGTGGCTGGCCGCGTTGCCCAAGGGAACTTGACTCTCTATGGGTGGGTCTACGATATCGGTGAAGGCACCGTAATGGAATACGATCCACCGTCCGAGAGCTTCCGGCCGGTTCTCTGATCAAACCCGCGACTCAGTTCTCGTCGACCAACTGCAATTCAATCTTCCCGTCAACTTGCCAGGCGGCCAGCACCCCGCGGTCAGGCAGAGCAGCGAGAACAGGAAAACCACCTTGCGGGGAGAGCGTTCTCGCTGTCGTCCGGTCCGGTTGGTAGAGCTCAATCCCCGAACTCCCGCTCCATACCACGTATGGTCCCTGCCGTGCGAGTGCCACCGCGACGTCCTTCCCGTTTCCAATTGCCGTTTCTGGCTGTCCGGGCTTGTCAAGGTAGACCGTTTTGTCGCGACGCCATGCAGTGACGGTCAATCCCGCGCGGCTCACCACCCCCCCACCATCCATCGGGCAGGCTTCCAGCTTCCAGGTGTCCTTGCCCACTTTGGACGCGTTAGGAAGAGCTGCACCCAGTGTCCAGCGCATTAGATAGAGATCGCGAGAACCTGCGAGCGCGTTCCGGAACATAACCTCAAACTGATTGTTTCCCGACCATGCAAGCGAAGGATCGCAGCATTGGCACACCGTGCCTTCAGGTGACTCATACACGAGCACATTGCGTGACCAGGATGCACCCGCATCGGTCGAATAGGAACCGTAGATCCGGGTCCCTTTTGCGCGCAGATCCAGCCACACCGCCGCCATCTCGCCATGCTCTCCCGCGGCCATCGCATGCAGGCCTTCCCGCGCCGAACCGGACGCATCGTTGATGACGAGGGGCTTCGACCAGGAACGTCCACCGTCCTGCGACCGCCACGCCACCAAATCACCCTTCACGGGCAGATCACGCGTCCCGGGCAACCCTGGTGCACTCGTCGCAGTATCCGCCGGTTCATCGTAGATAGCGCTCACCACGATGGACTTCGCTGAGATCACAACGCGAGGTCCGCGATGCCTTCCCAACGGCAACTTCGGCACCCTCCCGACTTCACTGGGCTGCGAGAAATGGTGGCCGTTGTCGGACGAAGCTGCGAACCAGATCGAATTTCCGCTCCCGAACACCAGTGCCGTCAGACCGGGCACCGAAGCCAGCGAAGGCTGTAGATTAGGTTGCTGCGACTGCACCGGTGGGATCGAAATAGCTAAGGCCGCCAGGATCATCAGTTGCATGCGATATCTCCCTTACACGCTACACGAAGGCTTGTCCGCCAGGGCGAGTAATGTTTCGAAGTGGGGCAGTTCGGTCTCACGATGCACTACCGCCGTGCTGATCTGTTCAAACCCCGCGGCGGAAAGAAAGTGCCGGATCTCCAGCTTCCGTAAAACCCAGCCAGACGTCCGCATACATCTCGCGCGCCTCTTCGAATTGATGCCGCACCAGATCCAGAATGGCAATGCGGCCACCGGGCTTCACAATCCGCCACGCCTCCGCAATGGCCCGCTCCGGCCGCAGCGCATGGTGCAGCGACTGGCTGAAAAATGCCAGGTCCACTTCTCCGTCCGCCGATCGGCACCGCTTCCATGTCGCCCAGCCGGTACTCCAGATTCGCCACGCCATTCTTGCGTCGCCAGTTCCGCGCCGAATTCCACCATCCGCTCGGAACTGTCTACCGCGATGCACCCGCTTCGCACGCCGCGCCAGTAACTGCGAAAACGTTCCCTCACCCGCTCCTAGATCGGCAATCACCATCGGCGGCATCAACCCCAGCAGCGCCTCCGCCAGCCCTTGCCACGATCGCCCCGGCAGGTACTCCCGCCCGAACCGCCCGGCCAGTCCATCGAAATAGCTGCGCATCCGGTCGCGCCGCTTGCTCAGACACCAGTTGCAGCGCTTCCCGGTCCTGCGCTCGCCTCCGGCACCCCGCTCGCGCTCTGCTGCAGCAGTGCCAGCAGTTTCGAGAACGTGCGCTCACCCGTCCGGTGCTCGTCCCGAAGCCGGTAAAAATTGTTCTTCCCCTCGCGCCGGTCTTCCACCAGGCCGGCCTGCTTCAACTGCGCCAGATGCGTCGAGATCTGGCTTTGTCCCTTGGCCAGAATCTCCTGCAGTTCCGCCACCGACAACTCTTCCTGCTCCAGCAGCAGCAACAGGCGCACGCGGGTCGGATCGCCGAGCAAGCGCAAAGATTTCAGTAAAGACATTTCCTTATCCATCAACATATCAAGATTTCTTGATATAATCCCTACGAGGTTCACATGGGTACAGTAACGCTGAACAGAACCGCCGCCGAATACAAAGTCGCCGACATGGGCCTGGCCGATTGGGGCCGCAAAGAAATTTCCATCGCCGAGCATGAAATGCCCGGCCTGATGTCCATCCGCAAGAAATACGCGCCGGCAAAGCCGCTGGCCGGCGTGCGCGTCACCGGCTCGCTGCACATGACCATCCAGACCGCCGTGCTGATTGAGACGCTGGTGCGATCTCGGCGCCGATGTGCGCTGGGCCAGCTGCAACATCTTCTCCACCCAGGACCACGCCGCCGCCGCCATTGCCGCCGCCGGCGTTCCGGTGTTTGCCTGGAAGGGCGAATCGCTCGAAGAATACTGGTGGTGCACCTACCAGGCCCTCAGCCATCCCGGACGGTCAAGGGTCCGCAGCTGGTGGTCGACGACGGCGGCGACGTCACGCTGCTGATCCACAAGGGCTATGAGCTCGAAAATGGCAGCGACTGGGTCAACACTCCCTCCGGCAGCCACGAAGAAAAGGTCATCAAGGACCTGCTCAAGAAGGTCCACGCCGAAGATCCGCAGCGCTGGCACAACATCGCCAAGGAATGGCGCGGCGTCTCGGAAGAGACCACCACCGGCGTTCATCGCCTTTACAAGATGCAGGAAGCCGGCAAGCTGCTGGTTCCCGCCATCAACGTCAACGATTCGGTCACCAAGTCGAAGTTCGACAACCTGTACGGCTGCCGCGAGTCGCTGGCCGACGGCATCAAGCGCGCCACCGACGTCATGGTGGCCGGCAAAGTCGCCGTGATCTGCGGCTATGGCGATGTCGGCAAGGGTTCCGCCCACTCCTTCGCGGCATGGGCGCTCGCGTCATCGTCACCGAAATCGATCCGATCAACGCGCTTGCAGGCCGCCATGGAAGGCTTCGAAGTCACCACCATCGAAGACACCCTCGGCCGCGGCGACATCTACGTCACCTGCACCGGCAACGTCGACATCATCACCCTCGAGCACATGCAGTACATGAAGGACCAGGCCATCGTCTGCAACATCGGTCACTTCGACAACGAAATCCAGGTCGATCGCCTGAACGAAGCCAAGGGCGTGAAGCGCACGAACATCAAGCCGCAGGTCGACATGTACACCTTCCCCGACGGCCACAGCATCTTCATGCTGGCCGAAGGCCGCCTGGTGAACCTCGGTTGCGCCACCGGCCACCCCAGCTTCGTCATGAGCAACAGCTTCGCCAACCAGACGCTCGCGCAGCTCGATCTCTGGAAGAACAAGGACACCTACAAGGTCGGCGTCTACACTCTTGCCGAAGAAGCTGGACGAAGAAGTGGCCCGCCTGCATCTCGAGAAGATCGGCGTCAAGCTGACCACTCTGAGCCCGAAGCAGGCCGAGTATCTCGGCGTCTCGCCCGAAGGCCCGTACAAGGCCGATCACTACCGCTACTAGTTCCAAATCCTCAGTTCAGAGCCGAAGTCTTCCTGCGATCACGCTCGGAAGCTTCGGCTTTTTTGCGTAACCGCCGCTCTTAACGCCCACCTCCAGCTTCCTTCGCTGCCACCTTCGACACCGAACACTCTCTTCAAACGCTGATCCATCGACCAAGGAGCTGGGTTTCTTCTTAAATGTTTTGAGTGAGATGAAACGTCATCCCCTATCACTTCTTGAGCGAAGAGGATCCGTCCTTGCACTGGAAACCTCTTCAAACCGATTCGTAAGGAAAAAATCTCAATCAATGAAGATTTGTATATTGCCGGCCGCGCTGCCGGCGCTTGCCCTTTTGGCGGCCAGCTCTCTATCGGCTGTCCCTGCTTTAACGTTTGTGCCTTTGACACCCTGTCGAGTGGTGGACACACGTGTTGCTAATGGTGATTTGGGCAGTCCCGACGTGATGCCCGGTACCCGTGATTTTCCGATTCTGTCGGGTATTTGCGGGTTGCCGGCGACGGCAGTTTCTTATTCACTGAACGTCACGGTAGTGCCGAAAACAAATCTGAGATTTCTGACGATATACGCGGCTGGAGATGACCAGCCCACCACGTCCACGCTGAACGCCGTGGGCGGAGATCCTGTGGCGAATGGAGCGGTCGTTAAAGCAGGAACCAACGGCGCTGTGCGGGTCTTCACAACGGATGAAACGGATGTAGTTCTCGATGTCAACGGTTATTACATTGAGGCACCGGCCGCCGTTCCTGGACCGCAAGGTCCCGCCGGACCAGTAGGAGCTAACGGACCGCAAGGCCCCGCTGGCTCCGCAGGAGCTACCGGATCGCAAGGTCCCGCGGGAACGCCGGGCACACCAGGTCCTCAAGGGATTCCGGGGCTTCCAGGAATCAACGGAGTGAACGGCACCAACGGAACAAATGGAGCAACGGGAGCCGCTGGCCCTGTCGTTTATTCCGCGTCCCTCACCTCTGTGGCGTTTGGTAGCAGTTTCGCACCGCTTTCCGGGCTCAACATGAGTTCTGGCGCTACTGAATCGTCCACGCAAGTAGCAGCCGGGACATCGTGTTCATCGGTTTCCATCACTCAGACCAGCATAGGAAGAGGCAGCAGTTCGCTTTTCTCGATCCTGCGCAAGAATGGCGTTACCCCCAGCCCAGCACCGCAGGTGATCTTGCCGGGCAACGGAACGCTGACGACGACCGTCCCGCTGACCATTGTGCCTGGGGATTTGCTGAATCTCCAATTTCTTACGTCCGGTGGTTCACCGACTGGCACGACCTACGTAACGGTGGCCTGTCAGCCCTAGCTGGAAATAGCAGTTCAGGCGACCCTAGTCTGTGTCAATGCAAATGGGATCGCCTCTTGAAGAACCGGCCCGCATCGCTGTTTGCTGGTGCGGACCGGCTTTTCGTAGAGTCTAATTCGACCTGTCCGTTATAGGTAGGCTGCTGAGCAAAGTTCTTCGGGACGCTCCATCACACCTTCCCTCCCTACCCAGGATCTATGGCCGACTTCTGCGGAGCGATTCTCTCATCGACCGAAGGAGTTAATGCGCGCGCGAATGTATGGCAAAGCGAAAAAGCGGCAACTGTGGGAGTCAATCCAACTCCAGGCAAGCAGCAGGTGCCTTAGGATTACTCGCGGAAAGAACGTGGCTTTCCGCGGGTCAAATCCGCTCTTATCCTAAGCGTGCCATGCTGGGGATCGGTCGGGCGCACTGACCCGCCTACGTTTAAGGGCAAAAGTGCCTATGGCCAACGTACCTAGAACGAGCAATGCAAGCACAGAAGGTTCCGGCGCGGGGGTTAAAAGGCGATAGAGGGTCCCGTTTCCGTCGTAATCGGTTTCGTAATATCCCGTCGGTCCTGCTGTTCCTCGGCTCACCGTGACCGAGTTAAAGCTGTAAGTCGACGAATTAGGAAGGTCATTTAGATCAGCCGCGTATAGAAAGGCCACTGTTCCGAGGCCTGTACCACCGCCCGTATCCACCAAGTTGTTGAAAACCCGAAAGACATCTACTGTCACTGTCGCTGGATCTCGAACGATCACGTCGCCCGCATAGCCGTAGTAGCCACTTGGAAATGTGACAAGCTGGCCTTCGTAAACGTTGCAACTGGACAAATCAGAAGCGCAACTCGAGATGGGGGCTGCAGCTAAAGAGAATGAAAAAACGAGAGCGAGCGCGGCGGGAACTACACAGGCCGAGCCTTTAGGGAATCTCATCATTTGACTCCTATGTAATCTTCCTGGATTAGTGCTTAGTGCGGGTCAATGCTAACATATTTTCCTCAACAAGTAATCTGCTTCTTGCATAACCGATGGTATACTTGCGCTAATTTGTGCCTAACTCGGTCCATAAGGTCGAGACAAAGGATGCCTTGTAGCGGAGGAATATGTCCATTCGATTACTAGCAGCGTTCGCTCTTGCGAATCTTTTTAGCTCTTGTCCCTTATCTAGCCAGATTATTGAATTTAGCGACGGAACCGTCGGGCATGCGAAATTTCATCAAAAGATAACGACCGGTCCGAGTCAAAACGTAGTAGCCAATGCAACCTCAGTAGATTCAACCGGCTTGCCATTTACTCGTAGTCCTTTTGTCTCTTTGGGAAGTAAGATCCTTCCTATTTACTTGGTGGGAAGCGATCCCAGTCTAGGTGCGGCAACAACGATCATTCCGACTGTCATTGTGCCGATACGTTTCATTTTCCCCAACACCGGCAACCCTGTATTGGATGGGACAGATCGAGCACTCGAAGTTCAAAACTCACCGATTTTCCAAAACTCCAGCTATGCGGCCGGTGACGTCGATCTCGGGTTTACACAGTACGGAGACGCAATCCAACGAGCAGAATTTTGGAATTACCCGGGCTTTTCTCAGACCGGTTATCATGTGCTTCTCGATCAACCTACGATCGCGCCAACCGTCACGTTCACAGTGCCGGCGACTGGATGCGGAGCGGACGGGGCAGCATCTTGCGGCACTGCTGCTTTAAACAGAGCAGGCGTTCTCATCGGCCGCTTGGATGTGGATTACTTTAACTCGCTCCTTACTCCTCTCATCCAAACTTATCCTGCCAGTATCCTGCCTATATTCCAGACAGACAACGTGTTTCTATACGAAGGGATACCGAGTAACTGTTGCGTTCTTGGGTTTCACGGCTCGGAAGGTCCTCCCGTTGCAACAGCGCGGACTTACATTTACCATGCTTATACCGAAAGCGGAACATTCACCGGCGGCAGTACCTTCCTCGATATAGTGCCTCTTAGTCACGAGGTTGCGGAATGGCTGAACGATCCCTTTGTTGGGACATTTAGTGAGCTCAATTGGGTGGCACCATACGTGCTGCCCGGACAGAACGGTGCATGTCAGCCCAACTTCGAAACGGGAGATGTTTTGGAAGCGCTGCCCAACGCTAACTTTGCTCAAACCATCGGAGACATAACTTATCACTTACAGGATGAAGCGTTTCTACCCTACTTCTTACACGGTGCGTCCTTCTCAGTAAATGGATGGTTTACATTCCTTAATACGTTCCCGACGTCCTCAACCCTTTGTGGCCCGGGTTAATCATCAGAAAGCTAATTTCACGCTCAACTGGACCTGCCGTGGCGGATAAGCTGCCGATAGAGTTCCAAAGCTGCTGCTCGAAGTCACCACATTCAGAGTTGAAAAATTCACCTGATTGATCGCGTTGAAGAAGTCACCCTGAAACTTGAGATCGAATCGCTCGGTGAAGCTGAAGTGTTTGGCAATCGAGAGATCAACTGATTTCAACGGGGGACCCTCGACGATTCCGGCACCCGAGTTTCCATAGGCGCTAATGGGGGCGGCGGTGAAAGCAGCTTTGTTGAACCAGAGTGCCGAGCCTGGATTACTTACGGTGAGTGGGCCGCCAACGTAATTTGCTCTTCGTGTGCCTGTAATGGTGGAGCCCGTCACCGTGTAATACTGGCCGGTCTGGAAGCGGATAACGCCACTCAACTGCCAGCCGCCGAGGGGTCCGCGCAGGTAAACGGGTCTACCTTTCAGGGACGGCAACTGTCCGACGAAGTTGGCATAAAAAACGTGGCGGCGGTCGAAGGTTGTCGGTCCGTAATTGTAGTGCCGGTTCTGCCAGTTCTCGACATTGTCGCCCTCACCACTGGAGTCCCCCAGCGCTTTCGACCACGTGTAGCCGGTCGTCCCAGTAATCCTTCCAACCTGCTTCGCCGCGTAGAGTTGCAGCGCGTTGTAGTTGCCAGTCGAGTCACTGCGAAATTGTGTAATAGAGGTGTATCCAGGATAAGGAACGAAGGCGTTGGTTGAGAACGACGGGTTCGCGGCCACCATCGCAAGATTCGGGAAATTGATGTTCGGCTGTCGAAGAAGGTGGCGCATCAGGTTACCCACGTACGAGGCCTCAACCAGTACGCCGGATGGCAACTGGCGCTCGATATTGAAGCTGTATTGATACGTCGTGGTGTATTTCAGCTGCGGATCGATCGCACTAATGCTGCCGACTGCGCCGTACCGACGGAGCCGCCGGGGATGTTCGAAAGGTTGCCGTAATCGTATTCGGAGATCTGCAGGATCGGTGGAACGTTTACCTGGCTGAAAGTTGCATTTCCCTGAGGACGGTTATAGAAGATGCCGAAGCCGCCACGAATGGCAGTCTTCTGGTCGGCGGAATAGGCAAAACCGAAGCGCGGCGCAAGCAGCCCCTTCGAGTCATAGAAGCCGCGCGGGGCCCCGGTCGGAATTGATTGAAATAACGCACTATTCGCACCGGGGACGCGACCTTGCTCGCCGGAGGGAACACCGTTTCCGGCCAGGATGAGTCCGTTATACAGATTGCCGGAACCGGGCACAACCTTACCTGCCGAAGTGACGGTCACCGCCTGAGCCGGATTGTACCGGGACGGAACGAAGTTCGACATGTTGTTAGCCGTGGTGTACATGGGCATCATGTACTGGAAACGAACTCCGAATTCCAGACTCAACTTAGAGTTCACCTTCCAGCTGTCCTGCGCAAAGGCTTCCGGCTGGGTAAAGCGAAAGAAGCCAACCGGATCAGCACTGGCCTCCGTGTAGCTGGCGAAGTTCCCGAGAAGGGCATCTGCCAGCGCATTGCCGGTGGTGTTTGCACCCGTGCCGTTGAAGTTGACGTTACCGGTGTAATACGGACGGCCATTCTGGTCGACACGGTCACGGATCACGAGTGCGCCTATTTTTACGAGATGGTTGCCCAGCGTAAGGGAAAAGGTATCCGCGGCCTGAATGTCGGTAGAAGGAGACATGAGAGCGAAGTTCGGTCCCTGGAAGCCGGCATAGCCCGTGATCTGCGCGTATGGGATGCCGCTGTCGTATTGGCCGCCGCCATAGAGTTGCTGGAATTGAAAGCCGTAAGTGCTGCGCTGCCAGGTGTTGCCGTAAGGCGGAATGTGCTGCGAAGCCCAGCTGGCATTGACGCGTGCCTCATTCACGATGTGAGGAGTCGGCAGCCACGTCTCAGCGATGAGGAAGCTTTGGCCGGGGCGCATACGGAGGGTCGGAGTGGTCGGCAGAATCCCGCTGTTAGAAAAGGTGCCGAAGGGATCAACCAGCTGGTTGTAATCCTGAATCCAGCGTCCATACAGCGAGTTCTTTTCGCTCAAGTTGTAATCAAGCCGGACGATATCCTCACGGAAATTGAGAGGATTTGAAGGCGCCAGGGTGATGTTGTTAGCGACGGCTGCGTCATTGAATCCGGCAGCTTGTGTCTGCATCAGGCGATAGACATTTCCGACGGCTTTCCCGTCAGGCGTGATGAGGTTGGAAATGTTGTTCCCTGGAATCGGCGTCTTCGTACCTGGAAAGAAGAGCTGCGGCAGGCCGGCGAAGTTGCCGCTGAGCTGCGCCGTGCTCGGGACAGTCATGCGCTGCGGATTCTGTTGTTGCCGGAGCCGCTTCCATTCTTCTCCCACGAAAAAGAAGAGCTTATTCTTCAGGATAGGTCCGCCGAAGTCGTAGCCGAAATCGTTGAACCGAAGCTGCGTCTTCTTGGCGATGAAATAGTTGCGGGCATCGAGTAGATCGTTGCGAAAGTATTCGAACGCTGCACCGTGAAACTGGTTGGTTCCGTTGCGGGTCACGATATTGAAGGCAGGCCCTGACATGCGGCCGTACTCAGCCGAGAAGTTCGATGTTTCGAGTTTTACTTCTTGAATGAACTCGGCACCGACATTGTTCATCAGGCTGCCATTACTTCCCGCCACCAGATTGAAGGCGCCGTCTACCGTTAGATTATTGGTGTCGGACCCGATTGCCATTGATGTTCTGATTGCTGGCCGCGAGACTGGTTGTGACGCTGAACTGATCGGGATTGGTGACAACTGCGCCCGGTACGAGAGTCATCAACTGCACGTAATTGCGGCCATTAAGCGCAAGGTTCTGGACTTGTTTCGTATCAATCGTACGCGCCAGTTCGCCCGACGTGGTATTCAGCGTCTCGCCATTGACAGCTGTCACTTCCACGCTTTGGCTCAAGCTGCCGATCTGCAATTGGAAGTCGGCCGTAAGGCGCGCGTCCGCTGTGATCTGGAATCCGGTGCGCTCCTGGCTCTGAAAACCAGGTGCCGAGATCCGCACAGAGTAGTTACCGATGGGTAGATCGGTAGCCAGGAAGAACCCGCTGGCATTGGCATTGATGGTTCGCACTGCCTGCGTGTCAAGGTTGCGAACTTCGACCGGGACATTCGCGACGGCGGCGCCCCCGGGATCAGTGATGGTGCCGGAAATCCTTCCGAAACTGGTCTGCGCGAGCGCCGCAGTAGTGAACGAGCACAGCAGTGCAATGACTGCGAACAAAAATTTACGAGACATATGAAAACCTCAGGACCCAACGTCGCGATCGCCCGATCGAAGCCGGACAACTACGGAACTAGTTGGCGCGATTCTATCAAAGTGAGTCGGTCATCCTTCACCGTTGGACTGGACCACCACTCAAGTTCAGAGGCAGCGTCGGATTTTGTTGGCACATCCTTCCGATTCCAAGACATACTTTCCTATGCGGATGTGTTCAGACATGCCAGTCGTCTCAAACAGAGGTTTCATATCGCTTCTCCTCCTCGTCTCTTCAAGCATGTTTGCGCAGCCTCCGCAGGGACGATATGCAGGTTCAACCGCGTGCAAAACCTGCCATCCCGCTCTGTATGCGCGATGGAGCAAGACGCGCATGGCGAATGTCATTCGCGATCCGAAGGCGCATCCCGACGCGATTATTCCCGACTTTCGAAACCCGACCCGCTGGTGAAATTCACGAAGGACGACATCGCCTTCGTCTACGGCAGCAAATGGAAGCAGCGCTATTTCACGAAGAGGGCGACGATTACTTTCCGCTGCCGCGCGCAGTGGGACGTCACGCATCAGGTCTGGCGCGCCTTATCAAGCAGCGCCGGGCACGGATTGGTGGACCGCCTTCTATCCGAACGACAACATGCAGCGGCCCACCGGGCCCGCTGTGCGACGGCTGCCATTCGGTGAATTACAACATCCAGAACGAAGACTGTGACGGAGTGGAACGTGGGCTGCGAAAAGTGCCATGGGCCCGGGCAGCGCGCATGCCGCCAAGCCTTCGCGCGCGAATATCGTCAATCCCGCGCGGCTGGATTTCGTCCAAGCCAACGACGTCTGCATTCAGTGCCATTCGCAGGGGCAGCCGCTGAAGAATCCGATCGACGGGCAAGTATTACGACTGGCCGGTCGGCTTCGAGTCGGGCAAGAATCTGCAGGATTTCTGGAAGCTGGAAGAGCACAAGCTCGGCGAGCAGTCGTTCACGCATTTCGCGGACGGAACGGCGCACAAGAACCGGATGCAGGGCAACGACTTCGTTACCAGCCAGATGTACACGCACGGCGTGAGCTGCTTCAGTTGCCACGATGTGCATGGCACCGAAAACAATGCGGACCTGCTGAAGCCGGCGAACGTAATGTGCCTGGAATGCCATGGCCCGAATTCGCCGAACGGCCCGCACGCGGCGACGATCGAAGCGCATACGCACCACGCGGCCGGAAGTGCCGGCAACGAATGCGTGGCCTGCCATATGCCGAAGATCGAGCAGACCATCGCCGATGTGAACGTTCGCGCACACACGTTTAAATTCATCGCCCCGCCACGACGGCCACGCTAAAGGTACCGAATCCCTGTTCTTCGTGCCATGCCAACGAAGCTCCGGATTTCGCCGCCAAGGCCCTGAAGAGCTGGCCGAATGTCTCGGCTTGGCGACTAACGAACTGACCGGAACACGGGCGTAGCTGCTCGACACCTTGCGCTTCTACATGTCGCGTGTTACATGTGTAGGAGACGGAGGTGTCCTAACATGGCGGCCAAGTCAGATCTTCCGCAAGGCACGCTAGACCTGCTGATCCTGAAAGTCGTTGCACTCGGTCCGGTGCATGGATACGCCATTGCACAACGGCTTCAGCAAGTTTCCCAAGACGTAGTTCAGGTTCCGCAGGGCTCTCTCTACCCGGCGTTGCACCGGCTGGAGAATCGGGGCCTCTTGGCGGCTGACTGGCGCGAGACAGAGACCGGACGTGAAGCCAAGTTCTATCGGCTAACCCGAAAGGGCAGGTCGCAGCTGGAGACGGAGACGGCCAGCTGGCAGCGGCTAACGGCAGCGGTGGCGTTGGTGTTGAAGCTCTCAGAGGCAGGTGGCGAATGAATTGGTGGTCTCGCCTGTGGCGCAAGCGCCGGATGGAACAGCAACTGGAGAAGGAGCTGGAGTTCCACGTCGAAGCTCATGTTCAGGACTTAGTGGCCGGCGGACGGAGTGCGGCGGAGGCAAAGCGGGAGGCGATCCTCGCACTCGGCGGTCTGGAACAGGTGAAAGAGAGTTGCCGGGAAGCGCGGGGTACGCTGTGGCTCGACAACCTCGGGCGCGATGTTCGCTACGCTTTTCGCTTATGTCGTCGCTCTCCTGGGTTTACCGCAACGGCGCTGCTGGCCATCGCATTGGGCATCGGCGCAACCACAGCGATTTTCAGCGTAAGCGATCGCATCCTCTTTCGAAGTCTTCCTTATGAGAACGACCGCGAGTTGGTCTCCTTAGGAATGCTGGCGAAGGTGGTCGATGACGGCGAATTTCTCTTTGCCGCGGACTACAAGGATCTTGTAGAAGCAAACTCTCCTTTGCAGGCCGTCGGGTCATGGAGTGGAGTGAGAGATTGCGATCTCATGAACCAGAGTGCACTTCGCCAGCGCTGTGCGGAAGTGGATGAGAACTTTCTGCGCGTTTTAGGCGTGCGTCCGGTCGTAGGCGAGGTCTTTACGAAGTCCGATACGAAGCCGGGCGCGGCAGCGAAGGTAATGATCGGATACGGACTTTGGCAGAGTCGCTTCGGGGGAGACAGGCGAGCTGTGGGAAGGACGCTGTTGCTGGATGGCGCTCCTGCGCGAGTAATCGGGATTCTTCCGAAAACATTCGAACTGCCGACCTTGGAACACGCCGACCTGCTGACCCCGCAAATTGTTCTTCCGGCCGGATGGCAGCATGGCGCAACCCGGGTTCTGCGTACCATCGGCAGACTCAAACCGGGTATGGGCATCGAAGCGGCTCGCGGACAGCTAACCCCGGTTTTCCATCGCATGTTGAACTACGTTCCACCCCAGTTTCGGAAGGAAGTTCAGTTCCGGGTGCAATCGATGAGGAATCGACAGATGGGTGGCTTTCAATTGGCTGCATGGGCGCTACTGGCGGCGGCTCTCGCCGTCCTGCTGCTTTCGTGTATCAACGTCGCCAATCTATTGGTCGCGCGAGCTGCCGGGCGACAGATGGAACTCGCCATCCGAAGGGCCATGGGTGTTAGTGAAGGCCGGCTGGTCTGCCAGATGCTGACCGAGAGCATTCTGCTTGCAGTAGTGGGCGGGGTCTTGGGATGTTTGCTGGGCTCGGGCTTGCTCCGCATTCTGCTGACGATGGACCCGAAGGGTATCCCGCATCTGGAGGACGCTGCTCTCGATGGAAGAGTCCTGACGGTATCGCTGTTGGTCTCGTTGTTGGCCGGTCTCTTGTTCGGTATGGCGCCGGTCTTCGGGCGAGAACGATCGGAACTGCTGAAGCTCACCAACCGGGCTACACCGCAGGCCTCGACAGCATTGAAGAATACTCTGGTGGTTGCTCAGATTGCTCTTTCAACCATCCTGCTGACCTCGGCGGGACTCTTGGTGCGCAGCTTGTGGAATCTGGAGCGGCAGCCGCTGGGAATGCAGAGTCAGCAGGTAGTTACGGGCCAGCTTGTGCTGCCATCAAGCCGATATACCAAGCCCGAACAACGGGTCGAATTTTTTAACCGCATAGAACAGCAGATTGGTTGGATACCGGGCGTGCAATCCGTAGGCTTGAGCGATTCCCTGCCCCCCGGAGGTTGGGAGCGGTCGCGTCCGGTTAACTCGATCGAAGTCGTCGGGCGGCCTCGCCAGGGCGGCGGGACTGGCGGCATGGTGAATTGGCGCTATGTGTCCCCCGGTTACTTGGAAGGATTGCGGATTCCGGTTCTTGCGGGTCGCGCCTTCCGCGAAGAGGATCGACGTACAGGCGTGAATCTTTGTCTGCTGAGCCGCTCACTTGAGACCCGTCTCTTCCCCGGGCAGAACTGGATGGGACAGCACCTGAGATTCGGGAGCGGCCCTTCCTACGAGGTGGTGGGCATTGTGCCGGATGTCAAGAATACCGGCCTCGCGACGGCAGACAATCCTGAGTATTACATTCTGCGCACGCATTCGGTCGATGACACATATCTGAATCTCACCGGCGGCGTGGCACAACGGATGTTGAGCCTTGTGGTACGCAGTGCGATCCCGGAATCGACGCTGGCGAGCCAGATGCAGCGGGAGGTTGCGGCGGTGGACCCCACCATTCCGGTGCAGATAGAAACCATGCATCAACGGCTCGACGGCCTTGTGGCGGGACCGCGCTTCAATGCAAGCCTGCTGTTGATCTTCGCCGGTGTGGGCTTGTTCCTGGCTGCTACCGGGCTCTATGGAACGGTTTCATATCTGGTCACACAGCGCAGTCAGGAGATCGGCATCCGCATGTCGCTTGGTGCAACGCCGGCCGGGATTGCACGCTTATTATTCAGCCAGGCAGCGAGATGGACTCTGCTAGGGACGCTCATCGGAGTTGTCGCTTCGCTAGGCACCACCCGGCTTATCTCTTCCCTGCTGTTCCGAGTTCCCGCCAACGACCCGCTTGCGCTGATGACTTCTGTCGCCTGTCTGGTTTTCGCCGCGCTGCTTGCCACCGCTCATCCTGTCCGGCAGGCCGCGGGCATCGACCCCATGATCTCGCTTCGGAACGATAACTGAACCCAACGACTGTAGGGTCAGCGGGTTTCCGCGAGATTAAAAAACGATTGAATGCGGGCCAGCAGATTCTGACGCGAGTTCTGGAACAGGGGCGTCGCATTCATCTTCTCGCGCGCTTGTGACAGCGAGCTCTGGCGCTGATCCATGACTAGGCAGATCGAAGCGACAAGGTCGGGTCGCCGGATCAGAACCTCGGCGAAATCGACCTTGTCGAGCCGGTCGCAATCGACCTGTTCCATCGCAATGACAGATGCAGAACGCAGGTCGCCGGTAAGCAGCGACATCTCTCCGAATATACTGCCGGGCTGCAAGATAGCCACTTGATCGGAGCGGTCGTGGTTGGCGGAAAGCATGACTCTTAACTTGCCTTTCACAACAATGTATAAAGAATCACCTTCGTCGCCCTGAGTGACAACGGTTTCCCCGGGTGCGAATCGAATGCGCTTCAAGCGATGAGCCAGGAACTCCATTTCATCCGCCGTAAGGCTGCGAAAGACATCGTTGTTCTTGAGGTTGGCGATGCTGAAGTCGGTACTTTGTGGACGGACGCTTGTCGGCTGAGACTCCATCTCGACCCGATAAGAGATCCCGGTGAACGGCATCTCTGCGCGGGTCAAGGCGAAGTAAACGCGAGTTAATATCTCAGAATGCTGTTTGATGTCGTGCCCCGGAGAGACCAGGTAAGCCAGGACATGATACTCGATGTGTCCCGGATGAAGGTGGCCGATCACGCAGCGCGGTTCAGGCAGACTGGCGACGCCGTCGATCGCAGAACCGCGAAGGGCGCCCTCAACTTCTTCAATCACGCGCGTTGGCAGATGGTCATAAGGGAGATGGAACGGCAGAATAGTGCGATGGCTCTTGGAGACAATCTTCACCGCACCCTTGGTCATGAACTGATTTGGGATCAGTACCAGGTCGGAGTCCGTCGTCTCTACGGCTGTGTAGCGGGTTCGGACTTTGCGGACCCATCCGGAGCCATGATCGGTGCGAATGAAGTCCCCGGCTGCGATCTCACGCTCGAGTTGCATTACCACTCCACCGACTGAATTCATCAGAATGTCCTGCATGGACAGACCGATGATGGCTGTAACAACTGTGGAGGTCGCGATCAGGCCGTTGACGTCTGTTCCGAGGCGAGTCAGCAGACGAAATACCACAGCCAAGTAGGACAGATTCACCGCGAGATCGCTAAGAATCATGTGAACGGACCAACGCCGGACCATTAGTTCGTTTACAAAGATGGCCAGAAACTGGATGGCTGCCAGCTCCTGGAAAGCACCGGCCAGTTCAGTCAGCCAGCGATTATTGCTATGCAGGCCGGCAATTTGAAACCCTGCAGCGAGGATGATCAATACCCAGGCAGCTACCATCCTGCGACGCTCGACAGGCCAGACGCGCCAGCAGAGTGCCGAGCAGATGATGGCGGCGAGAATCAGGGTGATTGCCGTGTAGGTCATGGAATGAGGTATTTACAGGAGATTACGCGCAATCAGAACAGACTTACTATCTCCGAAACCGAAGTCTACCTTACAGCCCGAGCGTCTCAATCAAGAGGTGCCGGCATGGGTTACACTCACGTTCATTCGGTTTCGGATCCGCGTGTGCTTCGATTCGATTAACTTTTCGTGCGATGGGTTGAGGTGAGCATGCGGACAGTTTTAATTTCTCTCGTTTTGTTGCTGATCAGTGCCTGTGCGCGGCAACCGGACTTCGATGTCGTGCTTCGGAATGGGCGCGTTTGCGACGGATCGGGATCGCCGTGTATCACCGGAGGAGTGGCTCTCCGGGGCGACACGATTGCGAAGGTGGGCGACGTCAGTGGTGATGTGGGCCGCCAAAATATCGATGTTCATGGGCAGGTGATTGCCCCCGGGTTCGTGAACATGATGTCGGGCGACGCAGGCCTATGGGCCGATGGGCGGGGCTTAAGCGACCTGTACCAGGGAGTCACGCTGGAGATCTTTGGCGAGGGTGAATCAATGGGTCCGCTCACCGAAGCCATGCGCAGCGAACAACAAAGCCAGCAATCCGGTATCAGATACCCGATCACGTGGCACACGCTGGCCGAGGGACTGGACGCGCTGGTGAAACATGGAATTTCGCCAAACGTCGCCTCCTTCATTGGCGCTGCCACCCCGCGGGTCAGTGTGCTGGGTCGGGCCAATCGAACTCCGACACCGGCGGAGTTGGACCAGATGCGCGCTTTGACAGCCAAGGCTATGGCTGAGGGCGCGCTTGGAGTGGCCTCGGCGTTGATCTATCAACCTGGTAACTACGCGCGCACTGACGAACTCATCGCCCTAGCGAAGGTGGCAGCCCAGTACAAGGGGATCTACATCTCGCACATCCGGAACGAAGGCGATCATGAGACGCAAGCGATCGATGAGCTGATTACCATTGCTCGTGAGGCCCAACTTCCTGCAGAGATTTATCACCTCAAGATATCCGGCGCGAACAATTGGGCGAACGAGCCGCAAATCGTTCAGCAGATCGAATCGGCGCGGGCTTCAGGCCTGCACATCACGGCCGATATGTACACCTATCCGGCGGGCGCGACTGGATTGGATGCTGCGATGCCGCCCTGGGTGCAAGCTGGGGGATTGGCCGACTGGCGTAAGCGCCTGCAGGATCCCGCGATCCGGAAACGCGTTCGCCAGGAGATGTCGTCGGGCAAAGATTACGATAACCTGCTGGCCGCTGCGGGCTCGCCGGACAAGGTCCTATTGGTCGGATTCCGCAATCCTAAGCTGAAGCCGTTAACAGGGAAAACGCTCGGAGAGGTCGCTCGCCTGCGCCATACGTCTCCGGAAGATACGGCAATGGATCTCGTGGTAGACGACGACTCCCGGGTCGAAACGATCTACTTCTTAATGAGCGAAGAGAACATTCGCAAGCAGATCGTGCTGCCCTGGGTCAGCTTTGCTGCGGATTCGGATCCGGAGGGCGTCGACGGCGTCTTTCGCGAGTCCAGTACACATCCGCGTACCTTCGGGAATTTCGTTCGGGTCTATGCGCGGTATGTCCGCGATGATAAGTTGCTGACGGTTGAGGAGGCCGTTCGGAAGATGACGTCATTGCCTCTTTCGAACGTAGGGATTGACCGCCGCGGATTACTAAAGCCCGGATACTTTGCTGATGTGACGGTGTTCGATCCGGCGACGATTCAGGATAAAGCTAGCTTTGAAAAGCCTCGTCAGCTGGCAACGGGTGTTTCGGAAGTATTCGTGAACGGAGTGGCGGTTCTACACAACGGGGCGCACACCGGAGCGAAGCCCGGCCGCGTGGTGAAGCGTTCGCGAGGCGCCTAAGGATCAGACCTCGGCGCTACTAAACTCTGTTGATCGCTGGGCGGTGCTTTCCAAACAGATAAGCCCACAGAGGATGTGCGCCGCATAGGGCCATAGCAACCATCATCAGCCCGCTCATGATAAATGGCGGCCGGGCAATACGCATCAGAGAATCGGCGTGCCAGAGAGTGGTCAGTCCGGATAGGAAGAGCAACGGTGTTAGTCCGCCGGCGAGGAGAGTGAGACTTCGGGGCCATCTCGAGATCCAGGTGTTCGAGAGAATGGCACCGACCGACATAAGCAAAGCCGCCACCGGAATCCGGATCAGTACCTCGGACGCCGACTCCAGAGCGTTTCGCACAACGAACGCGCCAGGATCACTCATGCCGCTTGCTGCAAAGGCCCCGTGAAGCCACACGCTCGCTTGACTCTCAAAGGCGAAGTTCAGCGTAAACGCAAAGCTGAGCAAGATGGACGCGGCGATCGCGCCGCCCCAGAAAGCACTCATCAGAGCCATGGAACCAGAGCGAGTCCGCTGCCAGGCGACCGAAGCGGCTGTGCTTAAGAGAGCGAGCATTAGCAGGATCGATCCAATGCCCCGCACCAGAGCAACTGGTCTGCTATCGAGTAACTCGAACCACTCGGTTGCATGGCTCATTATCAGAACCAGACCGAGCAGAATGCCGCTTCGCGCTCCGGCCGTGAGTGCCGACCGGACGGTCGCATTCCGCTGACGCAGGACCCATACAGAAAGTACGGCGTAACCGGAGAGTAGCCCAAGGTCTGTTGCCAATAGCCCGAACCCGAGACTCGCAGGATGGCGGCTCACACTGGCCACAATGAGGAACAGGAGATAGAGCCACGCAAGAAGGGCCAAGCCGCCCAGCGTGCGGTCTCTCGCAAGACATACGGCAAGCGCCGAGAACACCTGCCTCCAATACCAGGCCCTGGAACGTCCTTGACGATACTGCTCGATCAGGTCGCCTGCAAGAGCATCACCGTGAGGTGCCGAAGCTATCATCTCGAGCAAACGCGTGGCCAAGGCCGGCGGCTCTGAACGTTTCATCGTGTCGCCTCCTGCAACGCCGGCAGACCGCGCCAGAGTTTGATAAGCGCACTGCGCGTCTGTCGGACCTGAACCAGACCTTTCTCCTTCACGCGAAAGTACCGCTTCGCACGGCCGCCCCGTTCCGGTGTCGGCTCGCCCACTTCCGAACCGACGAACCCTTTGGCTTCCAAACGTTCCAGAGCGCCGTATACGCTGCTGACCAACACTTCGCGGCCGGTAGTCTCTTCCATCAGTTGAGAGATCGGAACGCCGTAGGCATCGTCGCCCAACCGAATAACGGCGAGCATAACCATCAACTCGAAGTTCCCAATGGTCTCGCGCGACATATATCTTCATGTATAAAACTGAAATGCGAACAACGCAAGAGATTTGTTCTTGCGGACTGCCTGTATCCGCTCTTGTGGCAACTCTCCGAAAGGGGATATGATGGAGCCTCACATTTTGCAGCCGCCGTCGTTCTCCACTTGCTGAACGATGTGTTCTCGCCGTAAATCGAAAGGAAGTCGTGCGCGCTTTCTTGTCAATGAGCCTGATGGCGGCGCTTCTTGCGCTGCCTGAGTTTTGTCAGGCGCGAACGCAGGCCAAAGCGGCGAAGGCGGAGAAAGCACCTGATTTGGCAGCCGGAAGAACTCTCTTTGAGAGTCAATGTGGTCTGTGTCACGGCCTAGATGGTTCCGGCTTCCGTGGCCCTGATCTGCGGCGTCCCAAGCTGAGCCATGCGGCAGATGACGCAGCGCTACAGACCGTTATTTCCTGGGGCATTTCGCCGCAGATGCCGCAGTTCTGGTTTCTGGGCCAGGAAGAAGTGGCGAACGTGGCCGCATTTGTGCGCAGTCTGGGAAAGGTGCCCGGGGAAACATTACGCGGGAATGTCCAGCATGGCGAGGTCCTTTATCGCGCGAACGGATGCGTAGCGTGCCACATCCGAGCCGGGGAAGGGGTGGGTCTCGGGCCAGAGTTGACGGAGATCGGTTTAAAACGCGGAGCCGCGCAACTCCGGACAACGCTGAGGTCCCCTGCAGAATCGTTGCCCGAAGGCTTTGTCTATCTGGAAACGGTAACTCCGGGCGGCGAGAGAGTTCGAGGCATTCGGTTGAATGAAGACTCGTTCGACATCCAGATCAAGGACATACAGAACCGAATCTTTAGCTTTCACAAGAGTGACCTGCGTGAACTGCGAAGACTGCGCAATGAGACGCCCATGCCTTCCTACGAAGGTGTGTTATCTGCCGGAGATCTGGAAGATGTTGTAGCCTTCTTGGCTTCGCAACGAGGAGCGCCATGAGATTGTTGTTGCTGATAGCGTTGACAGCGTCTTTGTCCGCGCAGATTTCGTTCGACAGGATCGTCACCGTCGACAATGAGCCCGGCAATTGGCTCACTTACTCGCGGAGTTTGAACGGTCAACGCTTTTCGCCGCTTTCCGAGATCGATACGCAGACGATATCCGGCCTGAAGGTCAAGTGGGCGTACCAGTTTCCGGAGCCACACAGCGAGACATCGCCTATTGCAGTGGATGGACTGCTGTACATCACGGGGCCCAATTCCGCAACCGCACTGGACGGACGAACCGGACGTTCCTTGTGGAACTGGCAGCGTCCCTTGCCGAAAGACTACCGCAGCATCGGCTTTGGACACACGAACCGCGGGGCGGCTGTACTGAATAACAACCTATATGTCGCAACCCTCGACGGCTTTCTCGTAGCTTTGGACCTGAAGAGCGGTGCCGAGCGTTGGTCAAGCAAAGTGCTCGATTACAAGTTGGGCTACAGCATGACAATGGCGCCGCTTGCCCTTCAAAGCAAGATCATAGTGGGCGTAAGCGGAGGCGAAGCTGGGATTCGCGGGTTTGTCGATGCCTACGACGCCCAAACCGGAAAGCAGTGCTGGCGATTCTGGACCGTTCCCGGTCCCGGAGAGCCCGGACACGAAACCTGGAGCGGAGACAGTTGGAAAACTGGTGGTGCATCCACCTGGGTGACCGGTTCGTATGATCCGGAACTGAAGCTGGTCTATTGGGGCGTGGGCAATCCCGGTCCTGACTGGAATGGCGAAGTCCGGCCCGGCGATAACCTGTACTCGTGCTCATTCGTTGCCCTCGATGCAGAGAGCGGCAAACTGCGCTGGTACTTCCAGTTCACGCCTCACGATACGCACGATTGGGATTCCACTCACGTACCCGTGCTGTTCGATGCCGAAGTGCACGGTGTGAAGCGCAGGCTGATAGCCGTGGCCAATCGCAACGCTTTCTATTACGTGCTGGACCGCGTGACCGGCGAGTTCGTTGCGGGCAAAGCCTATGCGAAGCAAACTTGGGCAAGCGGCCTGGATGCCAGGGGAAAGCCCGTCGTTGCGGGCCAGATTGAACCGACAAAGGAAGGTCTCGTCGTCTGGCCGAATTTGAATGGCGCGACAGTGTGGGCCAGTCCCTCCTTTAGTCCCGAAACGGGGTTGTTCTATGTAGCGGCGCGCGAGATGGGCGGAAGGTATTTCAAGCGCGATGCTTCCTACAAAGCGGGCGAGGCTTTCCTCGGTGGCGGCGGGGAGATGCAGCCGAACGATAGCTCCTGGGGTGCCGTGCGCGCCTTGCAAGCCGAGACCGGTGAGATGCGTTGGGAGTTCAAGCTGCACTCGCCGCCTTGGGCAGGGGTGATGGCAACCGCTGGCGGCCTGGTCTTCGGAGGCTCGGCGGAGGGCAACTTCTTCGCGCTGAACGCACGGACGGGCAAACCTCTGTGGGACTTTCAAACCGGCGGCAGCATCACTGCGAACCCCATCAGCTTTTCTGTTGATGGCCACCAATACGTCGCGATTTCGGCCGATCGGGTCTTATATGCGTTCGGGTTGTGAGAGAGGGTTTGGCGCGCCGACGATCCGGCGCAGCACAAAAATCAAGTGCTTCCGTCAACTGTGAAGACTTCCTCACGACGATAGCTTCGCAACTCGCCGCCGATTTGATCCTTCCAGTTGATCAGCTTCCTTTGGGTAAACTACTCCGATGGAAGAAGCACGAGACGCGGCGAGAAAACAGTGATCTCACCGTACACGATCAACATATCTGATGAAAGCCTTGCCGCCATCAGGACGAAGGTAGAGGCGTACGATTGGAGCCAGCTTCCCGACGCCGGGGGCTGGACGGCGGGGGTCGGGGTCAATGACCTTAAGCGGCTCGTCAGCTACTGGCGAGACGCCTACGATTGGCGCAAGGTCGAACATGGCTTGAATCAGCTTCCCAACTTCACGACCGACGTCGAGGGAGAGCGAATCCACTTCATCCATATGCGGGGCAATGGCTCCAAGCCGCCGCTTCTTCTTCTCCATGGCTGGCCCGGCTCATTTCTGGAATTCGAACCTCTGCTCCAACCCCTGGCGGACGACGGGCACGACGTCGTTGTCCCCTCGCTTCCAGGCTTTGCTTTCTCAACACCGATCACCGGCATCATAGGCCCGCGCCGGGCAGCAGAACTCATGCACGCGCTGATGGTCCAGCTGTTCGGCGCAAGCGCGCTACATCGTTCAAGGCGGCGACTGGGGAGCCTCCATTGCAAGCTGGATGGCGTTCCAGCAACCTGAAGCACTGCTCGGCTTCCACATCAACATGGTCAGCCTCGTGCGCCGAGAATGCTACTCCGACTACCCCGAGGAGAAGGATTTGCTCTCCAGACGGGCTGTAATCCTTAGATTGCGAAACCGGCTACAACCACCAGCAGGAGACCCGTCCGCAAACGCTGGGAGTGGCCATGGCCGATAGTCCGGTTGGAGCAGCCGCCTGGATTTTCGAAAAGTTCGGTAAATGGGCGGACTTACCGACCACCGCCGACGGCAGCCCAGATATTTGGAGTAAGTTTTCGGAGGAGCGAGTTGCTCACGGCCATCATGCTGTATGTCGCGCCATCCTCGGTTGTAACCGCGACCTGGATCTATCACGGCAAGCGCCTGGAGGGATCACAAAGTTCCCTGCCAACACACGGATCCAGGTCCCGACCGGCGTAGCAGCCTTCCCCGATCCCGTATTTCTGCCCCCTCCGCGCTCGTTTGCCGAGAAGACCTACAACATCGTTCACTGGAGCGAGATGCCGTCGGGTGGGCACTTCGCTCCTTGGAGCAGCCCGAGCTTGATGCTCGCTGACCTGCGCGCGTTCATCTCAACCGTAGCGCGCAAGCATCAGTGAAACAACTCTCCGACTCCGGACCTCAACAGCCCCACCGCGTGATCAGAGATAGTCTTTGATGGATGAGCAAAAGGTGAAAAGGGTCGAGACTGATGCCCTTCTGATCGCCTACGTCGAACATGGTCCAACGGATGGCTGGCCGGTGATCCTGTCGCACGGATTCCCCTACGACGTGCATGCTTTCGATGAAGTAGCTTTGATCCTGGCGCGAGCAGGAGCGAGGGTCATCGCCCCATACGCTCGCGGGTTCGGCCCAACCCGTTTCATCTCCGACGCTGCCATGCGAAGTGGACAGCAGGCCGCCCGCGGCTGGGACATAATCCAGCTTGCCGGCGCTCTCGGCCTGGAATGCCCGATCCTTGGTGGATTCGATTGGGGAGGTAACGCGTCCTGTGTAGCGGCAGCGCTGTGGCCAGAACGAATTGCCGGACTTGTCTCATACGCGGGCTACGACGTGATCGACGTGAGCCAGCAAAGGCATTCCGTCGAACCGGTGCTTGAGCGCGTCTTCTGGTATCAGCATCTCTTCCAAACCGAACGCGGACGTGAATGTTTGACGAAATACCGCAGCCAACTCTGCCGGACGCTCTGGAGCGAGTGGTCCCCAGGCTGGCAGTTCGAGGAAGCGGCATTTGCCCAGTCTGCAGTAGCTTTCGAAAATCCCGACTTCGTGGACGTTGTGATTCATTGCTACCGATGGCTCTTCGGCCTCGAAGCAGGTGACCCGGCGCTGCAACCGCTCGAAGACCGGCTGGCGCAGAAGCCCACGGTGAAGGTTCCGGCCGTAACGCTCGATGGCGCGAGAGACCCGCTCAAGCCGGGTGGAACCGCAGAGCACGGCGCCCTGTTCGTCGGACCGCATGAGCACCGCGTCGTCGATGCGGGACACAATTTGCCGCAGCAGAAGCCCGAAGCCTTCGCCGATGCAGTCCTCCAGGTTCGCGATTGGCGCTCCAGCCCTGGGCCGAGGTGGCCCGCGATTTAGGCCAGCATTCGACGGCCCTGGTTGCCGATGGTCCTTTCCGTTGCGTTCGCAATCCCTTATATCAGGGCAATGTGTTGATGGCGGCCGGCATCGGCGTACTTACCAGCCGATCGGGTTGTTCTTTATCGTTGCTGCCACTTGGGTATTGCCTATCGCGTGATGCTGCGGGAAGAAGAGGCGCTCATTCGAAGCCAAGGTGACTACTACGCCGCATACCGGACAGCAGTTCCCCGCTTCTGGCCTTCCTTCACTCCGCGAGTTCCCTCGGGAGGTCGCACCGCCCGTTGGGCACAGGTGATCCTAGCCGACATGTTCATCTGGCTGTTCGCCTCCAGCTTCGCAGTCTATTTCACTTCTGTGCGCATCTCGAGGAAACGAGCGGCCTGACTTTACGGGTATTGGGTCAAAGTAGTCGGTTGACCGGGAGCCCCGGTTGAGCCACCTGCGTTGTTCACCACATTATCAATCGCGCCAAATCCGCTCAGGAACACGGTTACCAGATCGTGAAGCTTAACACCGGGCGTCACGGGAACTTCGAATGCACGCGTCGCATGGATAGCCGGGCTGGCATTCACCGTGAAGTTACAATAGCTTCCCAGGCCCCAAGCTTCGTGGGCGTGTACAGAGTCTGCTACCTTGTAGGCCGCATAGCCGTTGGTGCCGTCGTGCATCCAGGCGGCCTGACTGGGCGGGTCATACGGCATTTCGTTCTGGAACATGATGGTGCGCCCGTTGTCGCCGTTCCATACGAGCTGATACTTTTGGAAGTGTTCCACAAATAAACCATACGCCGTCACATCATCGCCATTCACGATCACACCTGTATCCGCAGTGTTGGCGGTCCATCCGACACCATTACCGTGATCGGCACGCCAGGCCCAGATGTCATCCAGCAAGACATGACTGCTATTGACCACCAGGCTGGACCGGGCTCTACCCGCAGTGGCGCCACCGATCCGGAAGAAGACATCATGAAGCGATGTCGGATTGGAAGCGTCACCGGAATGCAGAAACGGCAAGCCGACGTCGAGAAGTACCGGCGAATCGGCGGGCCCCGCGTCAAACAGAAGCCCCGCGATTTTCACACCCTTTGGCTCGAGGAGTGTCATGGCGGGTAATTCGTTCTGCGGTACCAGCGTGGGGAATCCTAAGCCCAGAACCACCGTATTCGGTCGGGTCACAACGATCGGTAAGTTGTAGTGATATACCCCGGGAGTGAAAATCAGATTCTTTCCGCGAAGCAGCGCGAGATCGATAGTCAAAACAGGAGTAGCGGGTGTGGCGATCAGAAAATCACTAAGAGGTAGTGACGAACCGGCCGTGGGTCCGCTTCCCCAGGAGGTGCCGGACGAGTTGGTCTGTAGGGCCGGAACAAAGACCTTGTACTTCCCGTCCCCGCCCACATAGAGGAACGGCTTCTCCCGCGTGATGGGGCTGGTCGGCAGAGTTGTGTAGGGTGGATTCGGGAAACTCTGCGTGGGTGCGCCGACCACACCGGAAAACACCTGATTCCAGACGCCATTTGTCCAGCCAGTTATGAGGCTATTGCGCACCAGAAACTGTTGTTGCGAGCCGTTGATAATGGTCTTAGTCGTCATAGCCTGGGTATCAGCAATGAATCCGCCACTGGCGTAAGACGGAGCTGAGCAGTAGTCCATCAGCGAGAGGGCCCCGCCCATAATGTTCACGCGGCGCATGGGTGCGGCCTGCGACACAGCCCAAAAGTCCGTTCCATCACGGCAACCGGCGGACGGCGGTGTACTCACCTTGATTGTCAGGTTGGACAAAGAGCGCCAGAAATTATCGAGCGCGTTGCAGTTGTTGGTGTCGAAACACTGGTTATAAACGTTGATCGTCCCGTTGATGATCACGTCCGCTGGAGATTCACCCAAGCCCGCGACCTCGGTGTAATAACCCACCTGAATATTGAGCGGATGGGTCGAACTGCCATAAGTGCCCGGCTTGAAGAGCAGCGCATAACGCTGCGTGCCGAACTGGTTGCTCACTTGTTGGCTGGAGATCGTATCGGCGGCTGACTGAATGTCGGTGACCGACATGCTGGGGTCAAAGACCAATACATTCTGGCCGAACTCGGATGTATCGGCCGCTAGCAGTACGCTTGATGCGGCAGCAACGACCGTACAGAATCGTGCAAAGTGCGACGTGGACTGTCTCATGTGCCTTCTCCCGGAAGCACCCCGGCTTTGTTCGAGTGGCGTTCCAGCAAAAGCTGAAGACACCCGATCCGAGGCTTTTCCTACGTTCGAATCTACTCGCGGACTTTCGTCGCCGCAAGTATACTTCAGCCCAAGTCAGGCGGCGGGAAGAACTAGGCATAACTGATGTTGTATTCGTTACGCGGGTAAAGCGGGCTGTAAGCCCGCCCGTGCTGAGAACATCTGGCGCGAAGCGAAATAATCCAAACCCGGTCAGTGAACTGCTGCGGCCTTCAGCTCTCGGACGCTGACGCTAAATCGTGACAGTGGTCCCTGGCCATGGATGTCAAGGTACGCCCTTACCTTTTTCTCGAGTTCGCGCGCCTCGCTCTTTTGACCGAGGTGCCGCAAAGCGTTTGCCTGTTCCCGCATAGCGGTTGCGGTTAGCAGGTGGGCTTGCCCATACGTTTTGGTGGATAGCATCACCGCGCGCCGAGCGGACACTTCTGCTTCGTTTGCCTGAGCACTCCTGCTTTCGCAACGGGCGAAATCGATCAATGGCCTGATTAAGGCAGGATTCTCGGAAGTCGAGGCGCTTTCGATCTCGCCAATGACCTGGCTTAGAATCGCTGCGCCCGCTTCGTATCGCCGGGCCTCGAGCCTTAAAAACGCAATGTTTGCCTCCACAAGCGCGGCATCTACTCTGGCAGCACTGCCGGCTTGGCGAAGAAGCACAACAGATTGCGAGAAGTACTGTTCTGCCTGGTCATCCCGGCCGCTCACATGCTCAAGGCTCCCAATGACATTCAGCAATTTACCTGCCGCAGCGGGTTGGGCATTCAAGGTTTCACGTTGCAATTTCTTCAGTTCTTCACCTATCTGTTCGCCCTTCGAGTATTGATTTGTGTCCAGATACAGCGTGGCGAGATTTGTGAGAAGGGCTACACGCTCCGCGTTGTCCCCGCTTTCAGCACTCAGGCTCAATCCTTTTCGATAAGCACGCTCCGCATCTAGGTAGTTGCCTGAATCTTGCTCGACGGAACCGAGGGAGTCGAGCACTGAAGGCAAGTTCGGGGTCTTGCGCAAAATCTCAAGCAGCCACTCGCGGGCACCGCTATGGTCGCCGGCCTCTTGCATACTACGCACTTTAATCAATTGTTCAGAGACTTCGGAGCTCTGATCCGATCTTGGATCTGATGGTCCCCCGCGAATCAAAGTGGGTACCACCAACAAGAAGGCACAACCGGCCGCCAGGCACCACTGGCACAATGCAGGCCTCGTACGCTTTTGAGGGTTGGTTCGACCTTCGTTCTCGGTTGCAGTCATTTCCATGGTCTGTTGTACTTGTCACAATTGAGATCCCCCGCTTCCGGCGGGGCCGCATGGCGGGTGAGGTCTACTTAAGCCCGTGTTCGCGGCTGCGTCCATGCAAAGACAATGAAATGCAAGTGACCCGTGCATCACGCGCGATGTGCTTGAGGGATCGGAACTTAATCGGCAACCATCAAACACCCGGAATCGTGGTAGACTCTCGTCGTCAGATTGGCGACCGGCGAGGTCTTTACGTGGAACACAATTTCGGGTCCGCACCGGGCGCTTCCACGCAAGCTAAACTTTGCTTCGGTCCCTTCGAGCTCGACGTTCGGACCGCAGAATTACACAAGGGCGGCCACAAAGTCCGGCTACAGGAGCAGCCCTTCCAGATCCTCATGGAGCTGCTGCAGCGCCCGGGCGAGATAGTCTCGCGCGAAGAAATTCGGCGGAGGCTTTGGCCCAGCGACACAGTTGTTGAATTCGACCACAGCATCAACGCGGCGATTAAGCGGCTGCGAAACAGTCTTTGTGACTCGGCTGAAAACCCGCGCTATATAGAAACGTTGGCGCGTCGAGGCTACCGGTTCATCTCGCCGGTAGTCGAGCAGCGTACTGAAACTCAGGTCCCAACGGTTCCGGACGTAGCGGAGCCAACCGCCCCCGCGCCGCCCTCAGCCTGGAGCAGGACTGTGATCTACGGCTTGATGGGTGCCGCCTTAGTCGCGGTCGCATTGTGGACATTGGTGGCGCACAGGCCGGGATTCGCGGTCCAGAAAGCCACGAGCAACATCTCTTTGACTCGGCTCACCTTCGACGAAGGACTGACGACGGATCCGACCGTATCGGCTGATGGCAAGCTGCTTTCCTACGCGAGCGATCGGGGCAGTCCTGGAACGCTCCACATCTGGCTACAGCAACTAGTTCCGAACGGGCAAGCGGTGCAGCTAACGCGGGGAGAATGGGAGGATCACGAGCCCGCATTTTCGCCGGATGGGAGCACGCTGGCCTTTCGCTCAGAACGCGAACGAGGCGGTATCTACTTGGTTCCCACGGTAGGCGGCGCCGCTCGTTTGCTAGCCAAGGGCGGACGAGATCCGCGCTTCTCTCCCGACGGACGAACGATTGCCACTTGGGAACCTAAGTTTATGTGGGCACCAGTTTTTGCGATCGCCGGGAGAACTTATTTAATAGATCTTGAGACCGGTACAACGCAGCCACTTTCGGGTCTGGTCGAAGCTGGCATGCCGGAGTGGTCGCCGGACGGAAAACGCCTGATCGTGTTCGGACGGAGCCAGGCCGGCCTCCCCTGGTTAGCCGATTGGGATTGGTGGGTGTTGAGTCCAAATGGCGGTAAGGCGGTTGCCACAGGCGCGTTCCGAGTGCTCAAAGCAAACGGCTTCGAGATGATGTTGAAGTTTCCGCGAGTGGCTCGATGGCGGGAAGGAGAGCTCTGGTTTTCGGGACTGCGCGGCGATAGCGTAAACACGTGGAGCATCGGCTTCGGGCGGCCCGGGAACGAATCCCAGGTCTCAGGATCACCGCAGCGGCTGACGGCGGGTAACGGATTTGACGTCTTTCCGTCTCCGGCTTACGGAGGACGCATGGTTTTCGCCGGTCTCTCCGTGGCGAGCGACGTTTGGACCATCCGGCTGAACGCAAACGAAGCGACGGTGCTGGGATCCATGCGAAGAGAAACTCAGACCGCTGGCCCTCACATTTTTGCCTCGCTTGCGACAGATGGAACGCTTCTCGCATTCAGCTCATTGCGCTACGGGCGACAGCGCGCCATGTTGAGACACTTGGCTACCGGTTTGGAATCGACAATAAGCAACGGCGCCTCAAATGAAATAGTGGGCACACTTTCGAAGGATGGCTCCCTCGTGGCATTCCTGAATGATAAAGCACTATTCACGGGTCAAGGAGCAGGTTACGTCACGCCAACAAAGGGCGGTGCAGCCGAATTGTTTTGCCAGGGATGCATCATTGCCTGCGATTTTTCACCGGACAACAGCGTGGTGTTGTATCACCAAAGCTCGATGGCCCGCACCTATAACCGCATCTCACACCAGGACAGTCTGCTGACAGGAATCGGGTCTGATACTTATCAGGAGCATTACTCGTCCGACGGCAAATGGATAGTCTTTGGAAAGTCAGTTGATTCCCGCTCTGAGGTGAATGTTGCACCCTTACGCAGCTTCACAGAGGTGGCGCCCAGAAACGAATGGATCAGAATCTCCGATGGTACGAGCTGGACAGATAAGCCTCGCTGGTCCCCGAACGGGCGATGGATTTACTACCTTCAAACCGCGATGGCTTTTTCTGCTTGTGGGCTCAGCCCTTAAATGACCAGACTAAGCAGCCTATCGGCAAACCTTCGGCGATTGCACATTTGCATAGCAGCCGATATGCAATCGGTAACGCCGGGACAGCAGGAATGATCGATATATCCGTTGCGCGCGATAAGATCGCGTTCAACTTGGGCGAGTTGACCGGTAATATTTGGTCCATCGATACTGTCAAGTAACGAGACAATCTATCATCGGTAGCGCTTTGTTTGTTGTGTCCAGCCTTGGCCAGGGAAGCAATAGCTAATTTCCAGGACTACTCGGCGACAAGCAAGACCAACTCTTCCCAAAAGCTGCGAACTGTAAAGACCGGCCTTATCCCGCCCTTCGCAAGCTGTCCGGCAGAGCGATGGGATTCATCCCGACACGTTGAAACAGAGCTAGCATCCGCTCCTGTGTTGTAACCTCCGCGAGATCCGTAGGCGGAAGGCTGCGTTCCTTAGCCACAACTCCCGTCTCACTAGTGATCTTTTCGAAACCGCCCGGCAGGTAGAAGTTCAACAGCCGAGTCTTGTCCGTGTCCACGCGAAAGCTATGTACGCAATGTGCAGGAATGTAGGCGAGAGATCCCGCCCCAGCGTTTAGCGTCTGCGAGCCGGCGATGAGTGTGACCGCGCCTTCGACGATGTAGAGGACCTCATCCTGCTCATGGGTGTGGGGTGGCGGTCCTGAGTGGAGAGAGCATAGTTGTTCCATAAGAGAATAGGAACCACCGGTCTGCTCGCTGGTCGCCAGAATCGTCCAGAGGATTCCTTGCGACCAGTACGCGGGAGCTTTGGCGACCTCAATCCCATACGGCTCGATTGGATTGACTTCGCTGGGCCTTGTTGCCATGTTGTCTTCTGTGGGCGGGTCGGCAAAAGGCAGTCCCAGGACGGGAATCTGGCCGAACTCGCGCGAGCATTCTTCCACCATCCAGCGCGGCGGCATCGGCAGCGAATTTGGGGCTGGTGGTCTGCGCTCAGCCGCGGGCGTCGCGATGCTCATGAGAAGCATCTCAAAGCCACCCGGAGTGTAGAAGTTCAACAATCTTGAGTTCGGAACATCTACAGTGAAACTATGTTCAACCAGACGTGGAATGGATACGAACGTTCCAGGACCTGCTTCAACGGTTTTGCCACCCGCATGGAAAGTGCAGCGGCCTTCTAACACATAGAGCCCTTCATCGGAAGGGTGTGCATGCGTGCAGGGGCCGCCGATTCCTACTCCGCAGATCTGCTCGATAAAGCAGAAATTACCATTCGTCAGGAAACTGCCGGCCAGGGGCATCCAGAGATTATCGATGAGCCAAAAGGCAGGGCTGTTCTGATTGCTCAGAACATAAGGAGACACGGGTTCATTCATTCCAATTGATCCTCGGCGCTTTGCGTTCACGCGCCTTCCCTCTTTATAACCAGCACACTCCCCAAACATGGTTCTCCCCTTGCGAAAGTTGTGCCTGTTGTTGCGGAGATCTAGGATTTCTTGCTTGAACTGTGTGAACGTCTATATTCACGAGGCGAATAACCGGTTTCGCGACGGAACATGCGGGAAAAATGCGTGGCGTTTTCGAACCCGGCCGCAGCGGCGATTGCCTCGATCGATAGTTCGGTCGAAAGCAACAATCCTTGCGCTTTCTTCAATCGCATTGTTCGTTGGAACGCGAAAGGAGCGCAACCGACTCGTGCCGTGAAGGACCGCGCAAAATGAAAAACGCTCGAATGACACAGGCCCGCAAGTTCCAAAAGCGTGAATTCTCTTTCGGGACAGTCAGTAATAAAGTCGATCGCCGGCTGCAGGCGTCGGCGACTCAGGATACCGGAAGACACTTGCTGCAGGAACTGATCTGACACTCGCAGCAAACGCGCAAGCATCAACGAACACGCATGATTGACCATGGTCGGGGGCAGGCCACCGGTCGTCTCGAACTCACCCATCAAGATGCGGCCGATTTCGTAAATGCCACGATCCGGCCGGTCGCCGAGCCGCGATGATGGAATCGGGCATCTGGTCTGCTCCGAAACTTCCTCCAAGACGTGATTCGGTATCCACAGGTGGAGTACCTCCCCGTGATCACTCCAGTTCAATCGATGCGGTTGATCAGGTGCAACGAAGACGAACGAACTTGCAGTAATGTCTGTCCTGGTTGTTCTGCCGCCTTCGTCGTGTGAAACCACGCTGGCGGCGCTTCCTTGAAACAGAATGGTTAGCTGTGCTTCAGAATGTTCATGCTCTTCGGCCGTGCAGCCGAATTGACGAAGAACGCCGGCAACGCACAACTCACCTGAACAAACCTTATAAGCAGTCTCTGTATTCGGACCCCGCGTATTACACCGCCCATGAAGCCAGCAAATTCGGATGATACCTCAGGAATCCTGCGCTTGACTCTTCTTTACCGGCCCAGTCGCCATGTATAGCTCTAGCTTTAGGCCGTATCTCACCATCTACCTTGGCCAAAACTCCTTTCCAGCGGTCGGAGGGCGAACGAATGACAGGTCTTATTAGACCTCCGCAGAGCTATAAGTAGTACTGAGGCCGCGCATTCAGCAGAAGTTCTTATTCCTCTTTTTAAGCGCCACGACTATATGGCCGGGCGGAACGTACGTTAATTCCGCTCGCACTTTCGAATTGCATGTACCGGCTGGCTTTAGGATGCATACCGGAGCGGATAAGCCTAGCCGGTCCTACATCCCCGCCTGCAGCACCGCCTCAACTGTGTGCTTTGAGTACCCCCCGGAGCGGTACGCCGGCTCGACATTCGGATCTGCGTCGGTTGAGGTCACCGTTCTGGACGGGAAGACCGCAGACGCGTGCCACAATTCCGGCGGGGGCGTCGACACAGCCGATGATAAGATCGATCCCACCAGTCCAACACGCCTCATTGACCGCATTAGGTTTTTCCATCAGAAAGGCGGGGGCGCCGCTGCTGGCCATGAACTCGAGTTCGACCGCTATCGGGGATTTGATAAGAGCACCTGTTACGTACTCTCGACGCGAATCAGCTACACCGGCGGTAAAGCCATTTCAGAGAGACAATTCACTGATAAGGATCATGCAAACGTCATTGCCCAGCTAAACAGGATTATCGACTCCTTCCACGCCCTCAATAGGTAGGATCCCAGCACTCCAGGATGAACGTAAACACTTGGCCGTTACTCATGTTCTTTCCCAAAGTGCTAACAAACGGTGGAACTTTCAAGCGGCGTTGCCACCCAATGGCGAAGCATCGTCTTTCAGCGAATCGGGTGAGCGGGAGAAGGTGGCGCGGATAACCATGGTACCAGCTTTGCGGAAGACTACTGACTCAAGTCCCCGGTCGAAGGAACTGAGGCGTTGCGGTATGGCCGTCCGGTTGAAGCTACGAAGAGGAGGCAGATCAGACAGCTTCCAGGTTTCGGCCACCGAGCGCTGTTGGCCACTCTGAACAGGACTCCCAATTTCATGCGTTACCTTGTTTCGCCGGTCATAGTGTGAGCTGGCAAATGGAGTCGCTTCGACCAGCTCATATGCGCCGACATCGCAGGCCGGTCCTTGCGCCCGCGCAACGCCGCGCTGATCGGTAGTCAGCCGTTTGCCATTGGCATCGGTGCAGTCGGCTACCGGGATGTGATCCACCGCCGGGCTGCCCGACACGAGCGCAACCGTTTGGGTGGGACCACCATTATTCTGCGGCCCGGTGTCGCCGGGCCGAGCGTCAGCGATCGCCTGCCGCAGCGAGCCGCCGCCGCTGTCGGCGGTGTTGGTAACCGTGAGTGTAGCAGCGAACGCAGGTAGCGCCTCCGTGAAAGCTAAGGTCAGGCAAAGAGAGCCAAACCGTCGTTTGTTTCGCTGTAGAAGGCACATACAACCTTCTAAGCGAGCGGACCGCCTTGAAAGCTGTCATCTTAAAGAAAATTGTTTTTTGATCGCTCCAGAGAAAGAACGGTTGGCGAAGATCACCCGCCAGGGGTGCGCTCAAAGCTCCAGACGTTGCTGTTCACATCGGCTCCAAGCACGGCTATATGCTTCTCATCGGGCGACACGACGCCAAAGTTGTTGGTGGTGCTTTTATAAACCAGATGAGCATGCAATCGCGCATCGATGTAGAAAAGACCTTCTGCGCGAAACAGGTCACCTAGGAAGGACGGCAGGATTGCCAGGTTCGCCGTGGGCTCGAGAATCGGTGAATTCGCCAGCCAGCCATCGCCGGAAGGAACGTAAGAGATGCCGTTGATCAGACGGACCCCTCTACTTCGGCGCCACACTTGTGAGCGACGGGAGGGGTTTGGATCGAGATATAACTCAAGGAAAAGGTCGGCCTGATGAATATCGGGAATGGCAATTCGAGTCCCTTCCGGCGAAAGCGACCAGCGGCCCAGGCCGGTAGATACGAATGCGGTACGACCCAGTTCGCGTCCTTTGCCCGCGACAGGATCGAGCTCGAAGTAGCGCTGTTCATTGTCACGGGTGGTGCGAAGAACACAGCCACTTCCGTGACCCGGCAGGCTGCAGCGGAACTCATCGAGCGGCTCACTCAACGGAATTGGTATCGCCTCGCCGCCGCCGATCGGAGCTCGGAGAAGACGGTTGTGGATGGAGTCAGCCGACCGGCCAAGGGTGACCAAATCTCGATACATCATGAGCAACCACTTGCCGTCGGGTGTCACTTGGGGCATGTAGACGTCGCCCGGCGTGGAGACAAGCAAGTCGGCTTCTCTGTGGGTCAGTTTCTGACGGAAGAGTTCCAGGCGTCCATTGCGATCCGACTCAAAGATGATGGACTGGCTATCCGGCGTCCAGGCGTGAGGATAGCTATTGGTCTGCTCGAGCGTGAGCCGGCGCCGGTTCCGCAACACCGGCGACGGTGTGCTCTGCCAGTCGGCGACGTCGGTTTGGGTCGTGTGATCAGTGCGCACTACCGCCAGCGTCCGGCCGTCGCGGCTGCCCGATAACTGAGATAAACACACTGCATTCAAGTGGGATATCTGGTGAGGCGCGCCGGCTATGGTGCCGGGCATTTCGTTCGTTTGGAATGACCATAAGTTGTTGGCCTCGGCTTTCCGGTCTACATCCTCTCGCAAAAAGAAGAACTCTCCGTCACTGGCGAAAAATCCTGAATTCAACCGGATGTTCTTTATCTGGAGCTCTGGGTTCTCAGCGCCGAGGGCAAAGGCGGCGAGCTCACTGTCTGCGCAGCTATCTGGATTGACGAAAACGTCTCGCGGACCGGATCCGTCCGGGCAACCCCGGAGACGGTTAAACCACACGGATTTGTCTCGCGCGGACCAGAGAATCATGGCAATCTTTTCGTCCGGTCTGCTCCTGTAGAGAAGGCGTGCACCAGTGCCGTCGAGCGAACCCGTCCAGATTTCATGTCTTTCGTTCAGCCAGGCCACGCGCTTTTGGTCGTGCGAGAGCGCCACCAGTTGCGTATCGGTTCGCAGCCGGTTCGGCGCTTCGCCGTTGAGCGGGATCATCCAGGTTTCAAGAACGCCGTGTGTGATGCCGGCGCCCAGCAATACGCTATCCGAAAGAAAGAATAATCGGCGAATGGAGACGCCGGGCGGAGGAATTACTTCCTGTACCGACGAGGTACGGTTATTGCGTAGGAACAAGCCGCCATCTACGGTCGCGTATGCCAGGTGACCTCCGTCGGAGGAGAGCTGCGCAACGGTGATATCGTGTTCCGTCTCATATCTCGTGATCGGTTCGAAGCGGAGTTCCTTCGAGGAAGGACGCTCCTTCCCGAACTGAAAGAAAAGGAAACCGCCGAGAACGGTGATCAGCGCTAAACCCAGCACGAGCAGGGGCCAGTGGGTGGACTTCTCGAGACGTTCCAGTTGCGAGACGACTTGCTCCGCGCCCGGCCGTTTTTCGGGAAATGGGCTTCGCATCTGCGCGAGCAGGGGATGATGCCAATGCCCAATCTCTTCAAGAACCGTTGCTAGGGAGTAAACGTCGGTCACGCCAGTCACGTCTCCGCCCAGCTTCTGCTCCGGCGACATGTAGCGCACCGTTCCGGTGGGCAGATGTAGACCCTTTCCGTTGAGAGCGCGCTCACGGATGTTCTGGGCGAGGCCGAAATCGAGCACTTTGACATAACCATCCGGCCGGACCATGATATTTTCCGGTTTGATATCGCGGTGGACAATGCCCTTTTCATGAGCAGCCGCCAGTGCGCTGGCGATTTGGCGACCGATCCGGATGGTTTCCCGGGCGGAACGCCGCCGCGTTTTCAGCAACGCACGCAGTGACTGCCCGTCCACTAGTTCCATCGCCATGGCGAGGCCCGAGGTGGTCTGAATCAGCTCGTAGACGGTGACGATGTTGGGATGGTTGAGCCGGGAAGCGAGCCGCGCCTCCGAGATCACCTGCGCGGCGGCAGCTTTATCGGGCGCGACCGCGCTCGGCAAGAATTTAAGGGCAACGGTCCGCTGCAGTTCCGCATCTTCCGCGGCATACACCTCGCCCATGCCGCCTTGACCGATGCGCTCTATTAGCGTGTACCGTCCAATCGTATCGCCGGCACGGCGGTCCGGTGCGGCAGGATAGACTGGCTCCCTTTCGAGCTCTTCAAAAACGGCGATCACACGTTCTTCTACGTCTCCGTCGACCGTTGCCCCGTGCACGTATTCCCGCCGTGCCGCCGGATCCAGATCGCCCGCAATTTCACATAAAATCCAAGCGGCGCGCCACTGCTCCTGGGTCAACGACCGCTCCCCTTCCTGGCTTGGAAACGCTGGGATAAACAAGGCCCGGACATGTGTTCCATAATTTCAGAGCGAGTGCGAAGGCGCAGAAACTGCCATGGCAGCCGGGTTTACTCGAGCTTTAGCTGTTCCCTGAGCCACCCTTTGCAGAACGCCCAATTACGGGCGACCGTGCGCGGCGCCACTTGCAGGCTATCCGCAATTTTCTCCACCAGCAAGCCCTCGAAAACCTTTGTTTCTACGATGCTGCGGAGCCGGGGGTGGATCGATGCCAGCTTGTCGAGCAGATTGTCAATCTCCTGCAGTGTTGCGCCGTCTTCCTCCGCGACGACGTCGAAGTGTGCAATGTCGATTTTGCTTGTACGCCGCGAGAGCAACCGTGAGTGATCGATTAGCAGGTGCCGCATCACATGTCCGGCAAATTGCAAGGAGTGTTCCCATTCAGAACGAGCATTGTCTTCCGGCGCTGGCAGGGACTTTACCTTAATCAACTGCAGGTAAAGTTCGTTCACGAATAAGGATGGCTGCAAGGAGTGATCGCTCAATTCGGCCCTCATCTTAGCAGCGGCTTCGCGATCGCCGGAGCGAAGGCGGACCATGAGGCTGGCGACCGTGACCGAAGTTTCCGGGGAGACCATCCGTAGCTATAATTCTAGCTGTCAGCTTTGGTAGCTAAGGGGTTAGATCTTATCACGAATTGCCCTGCTCCTCAGATCAGTGAACGCTCTCTCTGGCGGGTGCAGCGCCATTTTATAGCTCTTCGAATAACCGGGGTGCACTTGACTTGCTGGGCGACAACAACTCCCCGTGCTTGCGATCAGCCTTGCCTAGTCCGGCAGGGTTTACAAGCTTAGATCACAGACGACGCCGACGTCGCATCACTATCTGGCCTCAAAGAATTTCTTTGCTAATCCTTCAATCCGATTCATGACTAGCCATCTTATTTATCTCTGCTCTTTGCACAGCCCTGTTGAATGCCAATCTGTCACTAGGGTCGTGTGCGGCTTAGAGGTCGAATGCAGTACTAAGACGAGCCCACGTCGAGTTTCAGACCCGGTTGCCATCAGCTCCATCGGTTCGCCTTCCGCGACAATCACGGCGTGGTTCGGCCGGCTTACCTGCTTTCCCGATGGTATTTCCAGGCAGGTCTCTCCAGCTTCGGTGTAAAAGGCTTCAGGTCCGGAGTGCAGATGAGTTCTGCTTACCGCACCAGGACTCATGATCGACTCGCGGTACTGCGCCGTGTACTCCTCGTCGGGCTTGATAGGTAACGGGCCAATCTGCGCAACGCGTTTGCCTCCGGAAGGCGTCGTCAGCTTCGCACCGACAGAAAGGAGCCACACCTTACCCAGTGCCTCCAGCACGGTGCTGTTACTTTGGACCGCGGCTTGCGCACTGTCATGATCGGGGTACACATCCAGAGTCCAGAAGACTCCATTCTCCGGCAGCCTGCCAAGGGGCTTGCTAGCAAGAATCCAGCAGCCCTCCAGACCGGTCCGTTCGCTGACAGGTTTACAGCTCTCTAACTTCGGCACTTGAGCCGAAACTATGCAGGAGGCGAACAGCAGCATTAAAGCCGTCCGCCCAAGTAAGATCGAGTGCAGCATGATGGTCGATTCTAACGTGCAGCCCTGACCTGTCCATTTATTGCAGGGTTGATCTAGTGATCACTTCCATAGTCTTCGCATAAGCTGGCGTGATGCTGGATAGAATTGCCGAT
Organism: uncultured Acidobacteriaceae bacterium; assembly: GCA_963814195.1. GTDB lineage: Bacteria > Acidobacteriota > Terriglobia > Bryobacterales > Bryobacteraceae > Bog-105. The sequence continues at coordinate 772,126 of CAWFBU010000007.1, read as the reverse complement.
GGCCGCACCGATCTTGTCTTCGACTATCTGGCAAGTGGGAACCACGCGACCGCAACAGTGAATGGGATTTCCCTCATCCGCCACTGTGCGTATTACGGCGATGTGAGCGCCATCAAGTTCCTGCTGGCCAATGGTGAATCCCTGGCTACGCTGGGGGAAAACTTTGATCTCAACGGCGCTTGCTTCCACGGCCACTGGCGTCTTTGCCAGTTCCTCATTGAAAATGGCGCGGATGTAAATCATGCCCTTCCCGACACGTGCGAAACACCTCTCCACGCGGTTCTATGCAAGACGAATCGCGTGAGGTACACGCCGCTCGTGGGCGTCCTCTTGGCGTCCGGGGCTGACCCGAACATCGCGACCCGCCCCGGGGTGGAAACTGGCAGTTTCATGCGAGACTGCCGCACCAAAGGCGAGACTCCCCTCCATCGCTCCGCCGCGTTTGGGAACGAAGAAGATATTCGCCTGCTACTGGCCGCAGGCGCCCGCCTTGACGCAAAGGACGCACATGGCGATACACCCCTCGCGTGGGCCAGCTGGTACCTTCGTCCGGGCGCAGTCCTTCATCTGCTCTGCTACGGCGACTTCCGCATTCATCCGGAGCGCCAGAAACAAACAACTGGCGAACTAGCAGATGGCTCTATGGAAGGCGCACTGAACGGCAAGCCACACCTATAGAGGCGGATTGTCCACTCAGCGTTTACCGCGGGGGTCGTACTGGAAGCATTGCTCGAGTGTGACGCCCAGCGCCAAGGCTACTTTGAAAGCGGTCTCGAGTGATGGGGAATATTTGTCCTGCTCGATGGCGATGACAGTTTGGCGTGTGACGCCGACTTGGTCAGCCAAGTCTTGCTGCGTCATGTTGTGAAGAGAGCGGAGTTCGCGGATCTGATTCCGAATGCCCGGCATTACAGCGATCTCCGGTACGCGAGGATCTGGAAGGCTGTTTTAGTAATATCCGCGATGACCAACATCCCAAAGAAGACACTTAGAAAGTGGAGCCCCACCATGCGGCTGTCCAATTTAAGATGCCCGAAAGCGGCGTGGAACCATAACATGCCGAGGCCGAGCACCATGAGCGACGCAAGAACCAGGTAGCCGGCTCGATAACCTCTGAGTTCGATCAATCGATCGCGCTCGTCTGTGACACGGTTGTGCGTTAGTGCGGCTATGACGGACTGCAAGATGATTTGCAGCACAATAATGGCAACGATCATGCCCGCTACGCTGTTCACCGAGTTTTGCTGGTGCAGATTCAGGACGAAGTAAGGTCCGTAGACAAGGAGTTCTGCGGCGAGTGAGGCGTAAAGGGTCTTCTCCCGGTAGGAAAGGCTGACCATAGCAATTTGCTCCAGTGTAAAAGATCTTTGACATGCCGAGAATAGCTCAGCTCGCGGAGAAGTGTCAAATATATTTGACATGACGATGAACGTGCGCACCGGCAGCAGTTCACCCATCCTTCTGAGAAACTGTCTGGGTGAAGACCACCGACCGCGCATCGCTGGCCGAGGCATTAAAACAAACTCGTCCTTTTACGCAGATCGAACAAGAAGCGTACTTGAGCATCATGCGTACAGCGGCGGAACTCGGCCACGAGGTCGATCAGCTCTTCAAGCGGTCCGGCGTCACTCAGCCTCAGTACAACGTGCTTCGGATCCTGCAGGGGGCGAGCCCGGAAGGCTTAAACCGTCGAGAGATCGCCGAACGACTAGTCACGCCTATGCCGGACGTCTCGCGTCTTCTCGAGCGAATGGTGCAGGCAGGATGGATCATACGTGAACGCCGGAACGAGGACCGGCGTGAAGTGGTAACCAACCTCACACCTGAAGGCAGGTCTATTCTGTTGGCCCTGGAGAAGCCTCTGAAAACTCTGCATAGGCGACAGTTCCGCGGTATCGACCACGAGAGCCTACAAACCATGCTGGGTCTCCTTGCCGAAGTTCGTGGCAGAAATTAGTCCTTAAACAGGTATGTGTTGCAACACGGAATCTGTGCTATAACAATTGCACGCATGCGCAGCATGTCGTAATGCGTGTTATGACACGCACTTCATTTAGTGACACAGAAGGAATCGCAGAAGCAATGAAAAGCTATAAATGTTTACTGACTGCCGCCGCATTAACTCTGGCTGTGATTGGTCGTGCGGCTCAAGCAGGTCCTGTCCAGGATGCCAATAAGGCGCTCGTGAAGCGCGCGATGAATGATCTCTTCGTTAAACGCGATACGACGGCTGTATCGCGATACTGGGGTGATCCCTATCTTCAACACAACCCGACCATCGCGGACGGCGCTGCCGATCTTCCCAAGATCATTAAGTCGCTTCCTGGCACGTTTAGGTACGAACCGGGCCTCGTAATGGCGGATGGCGACATGGTTATGATCCATGGCCGTTATACCGGGTGGGGGCCAAAGCCGCTTGTGACCGTTGATATTTTCCGAGTAAAAAACGGCAAACTGGTCGAGCACTGGGATGTAATGCAGGAAGACGTTCCGGCTTCACAGACCAAAAGCGGTCGCCCAATGTTTCCAATCACCAACTGAGACGGTTGGAGCTTTGCGAGAGGAAAGCTAACCCTCCAAATTTCGATACAGCTCGCCCAGAAGTTTAGCTAGTCATGCCGACCGAAAACTCGCGGCGGCATAACACCTGTGTTGCACCTGGACAACTCACAAGTGCCGGTTTGCCGAGTCATCACCACTCATATGTCCAGACGTAAGTCGTGTAGGTGGTGCGGGCGGGCTGGCCATGAGGCCCGAATACTTTGTTGCCCTTCTGCTCGCCGCACCGGCAAGTCAGCCGGAATCCTTTGCGGAAAAGAATGGGATCGGCATCGTGGATTCGATATCCGGAAAAGGAAGACTTCTCCTCGTCCTTGTGCGTCAGCCCGGCTTGCGGCAGATGATACAGACCACGATTAAAGTAGTAAGTGCCCAGGAAGTAGTCTTCTAGTCCCGAAGACAGCTGCTGAGGACTCTTGGCATTTCCCACATAACAGCGCATAATTGCTTCGAGATACTCGAAATTTTGGCTTGCCGCGGAGATCATGGTCAGGAAGAGAACACCGCTTTTCTCCGTTTTGCACAAGTCAAATTCCACGAGCGGGTCCACGACTAGGTTTTCTCTCTTATATAGGCGCAATCGCGCTTTTGGATTGAGAGTTAGGCCGGAAACGCTGAGGGGCACATTTGTCACGCCTCTGACGATCCACCAAAAGGGGATGTCGTTTGCCACACCGGGCGGAAGTTCAGCAGTAACTCTCACCCTTCTTGAAAAAGGAATTCGATAGAAGTTGAAGATTCCACTTGGACTGCCGGTTTTGCCGAAATAGGCGCAACCCCATGGGGCAGCGGGGTCTCCGAACCCAAAGCCGCTCCCCATTCCCAGTTCCATGTCGATCGATGCTTCGGGTTCATCATCGACGAAAACTCGTACCCTCAGCGCCGTGAAATTGGGAAAGTCGCCGCCGAACCACATGTGCGTTAAGAAACCTTGACCTTCGTGTTCGGCTAGGACAGCTTGCTTGTTGTCAATGAAAGGTCGTTCTTCTTTCCCGACGGAGGTGAATGTGCTTGCGTCAGCATCATTACCCGCGCTGTCCAGTCTGGAACTGGCGGGACCCAGACCAATGAGGGGAAGTAATCTGGAAAACCGTCTTCGGTTCATTTATCCTCTCGTGACTTAGTTACAACCCAATCGGTTTGTTGGTACGACCAAGGTTTCATTTAGCCCACATCGTCGCTTGTGTTTGAAGGACGATTATGGCAAAGGGCTCTTGCGTGCTCGATTCGGTTCGAGAACAAGCAAACTCTCGACGGTCGCAGTCTCGGGGTTCCGCATTATGACCGCCCTGTGCTTTTATCAGCCGTCCTCGTCATCTGCAGTATCATCAAGAATTACTGATAATTGCTTCCCTTAAACGAATATTCCGGCCGAAGTGGTACGGGCGGAACATCGAAGAGGGCACCGCTGTTAACCGGACTGCTCAGACCGATGCGGCGAATCGATCAGTTCTTCACAGGCGTACCTGACTGGTTGCGGCGTTTGTTACTTGCGTTTGGGCAGCTGACGCTTGGAACCTTGTTGGCCGTTCTGTTGCTCAACGTGTTCGGCACGAAAGCTTCTCTGATCGTGTCCCTCATCGGCGACGTCGTTTTCCTCGGATGCGCGTGGCTGGGGTATGCCGAAGGCATTCTCGCCGGGATTCTAATCACGTTTTTCATCCCGCGCTTGTTATTGCCGGGCACTCGCTTGCATCCCGAGATCGGTCGGTTCGGCCTGCTCGTCGTTCTCGGCTTACTCGTCAGCAGCATCGGCCTATATAAACGGAAAGCGGAAAAGACGTTAAAGGTCGCGGCGGACGAGTTGGAGAGCCGTGTGCGATCGCGGACCCTGCAGTTGCAAGCCAGCGAATTGCGCTTTCGTCAGCTCGCCGATGCCATGCCCCAGATTGTATGGACGGCCACCCAGCAGGGAAGGATTGAATACGTGAACCAACGTTGGCATGAGTTCGGCGGCCTTGGTCCTTCGGATCACCTCGCTGAAGACATTCATTCCATCATTCACCCGGACTCGCTTGCAGACTTTATAGCCGGTTGGGATGCTGCCGTCCGTGCCAAAGACTCTTATGAAACCGAGATTCGCTTCTTTGATCGGGCCACGGGAGGCTATCGTTGGTTTTTATGCCGGGGACTTCTGTCTGACGATTTATCGGGCGGTATACGTTGGTTTGGAACATTCACCGACATCAACCAGCAAAAGATTGCGGAGCGGACGCTGCATCGGACCAACGATGAACTGCGGCAGTTCGCATACGCCGCCGCGCACGACATGCAGGAGCCCTTGCGCAACATCATCCTCCGCTTGAGCATGTTGCGTCGAGAGCAGATTGACCAGCTCGATTCGGCCGGCACCGAGCAGGTAAACGCGAGCATCGTTGATGCGCAGCGGATGCACGCGATGGTGAAAGACCTGTTGGCCTTCTCGATCGCTCTTGACAGCGCTGAGGAGATCAAAGCTGTCGCGGACGCCGCCGACAGCCTGCGTGACGCACTCGCAAATCTCGGTGCAGACATACAGGAAAGTAAGGCGGACATACGGTGCGATATTCTTCCTTCGGTGCGGGTGCAGCCCTTACATCTCACCCAGCTGTTCCAGAACTTGGTAGGAAACGCTCTGAAATACCGGAAGCAGGACATAACTCCTGTAGTGCAGATTTCCGCGGAACCGTCCGGTGACGAATGGGTCTTCTCGGTCGTCGATAACGGCATCGGATTCAACCCCGCCTATGCTGAGCGCATCTTTGGCGTCTTCAAGCGGCTGCATAACGACAAATACCCGGGGACAGGAATCGGTCTCGCCATCTGTGCCCGAATCGTTGCCCACTATGGTGGACGCATCTGGGCTGAGGGCGAAGAGGGAGAGGGCGCAAAGTTCCATTTCGCCCTACCCGGTCAGAACTCCCGAACGCAAAGTGGGATCCAGGACGATTCAAACAGTGGAACTTTATGAGCGCGCCTGCGGCCAGTCCTCGTACGCGCGTGCTCATCATCGAAGACAATCCGATGGACGTCTACATGGTGCAGTGTGCTCTCCGGGAAGAGCTGGATTGGACAACCGAAACCATTGTTGCCGACGATGGAGAGAAGGCGATCGACTTGCTGCGGAAACAAGGTAGCCGGCCTGGGCAGGAGTGGCCGGATTTGGTCATATTAGACCTCAACCTCCCGAAGCGGGACGGTGTCGAAGTGCTTGAGGTCATTCGCACGACCGATGGACTTCGCAGCCTCCCTGTAATCGTTCTGAGTTCCTCCCCCATCGATTTCATGAAAAGTAAGTTCAACAAGGTGAACGTGGAAGCCAACTGTTACATCACAAAGCCACCGGACCTGGACGAGTTTCTTGCTTTGGGCAAACGCTTTCGCAACTGCCACGCAAAAGCCCTCAGGGTAGCGTAGGCGGTCTTGCCGTCTGCGCTTCCTCCGCTGGTACACATATTTGCTGGACAAAGCCAACCCTCCACAAGCACCCAGTCACAAACCAGTAAAATAAGTCCAACCCGCTAATCCCCAGACAACACAACCACATCCAGAACCCACCCACCTAAAGCCCGCCTCCGGTTCACCCCCGCCTCATGCTACCTGTGCAATCGAAACGATTCTCCAGGAGTCCTGACATGAACCAAAAAAAGGTAACCGCACGCGAAGCCGCAAACCGAGCTAACGCCGCGAAATCCACCGGCCCAAAAACCGAAGAAGGAAAGAAAATCTCTTCGCACAACGCGCTGAAGACCGGACTCACCGGTCGAACCGTCCTGCTACCGACGGATAACGTGGCAGACTACCAAGCCCACCTGGCCAGCATCGAGGAACGCTACCAACCCGCCACGGACGAAGAACGCTTCCACGCCCAGAACATCGCGCACATCGAATGGCGAATCCTGCGCATCCCGACCTTAGAAACCGCTTTCCTCGCCCTCGGCCGAAAACGCTTCGCCAACACCCACCCCGAAGAACCGGAAGACATCCGGGCCCTGCTCATCGAAGCCGAAGTCCAGCTCGAACTCCAAAAACCGCTCGCGAATCTAGCTCTACAGGAATCCCGCCTCAACCGTCAGCGCGAACGCGAACTCGTCAGCTTGAACACCCTCCAAACTGCCCGCCGCAAACTCGAAGCTTCAAAGCTAGAAGAAGTAGCCCGCTTCTACACGCACTGCAAGGACAAAGACTTACCCTTTGATCTGGACGACTTAGCGATGTTTGGCTTCGAATTTTCGATGGAGCAAATCCAACGCCGTGTGGCCCACCACATGGTCGCCCGCGACCGCGATCACGTCGCCTGGCCCACCATCAAAACCCATTACTGCTACGAACTCATGCAGCAACAGCAAGCTGGCTGAGCGCCAAACAGGCCAAATCAACCGAAAAGCCCGGCCACAACCAGCAAACCATTCACATTCATGCACTTCCCTGCCCTAATCTAAGGCTGAAACTCAAGTTCAGTAGCGTTTCAGAGCCGCTTCAGGTACTATAAGAAGGTTCGGAGTTTGTTCCGGAGCAGTGTGGCCGTTCAGACGATGACCGGCAACAGCAGTCGAATTTCGCGCCCGGACCCCGAAACCCAACGAAAAGGCTCTTATGTACGCAGTGATTGAAACCGGTGGTAAGCAGTATCGTGTGTCACCTGGTCAAACGATTGAAGTCGACACGATAGCAGGTGACGTCGGAAGCTGCGGTTGAATTTGACCGGGTTCTGGCATTTCAAACGAGTCCAATGAGCTGCTTTTGGGCGATGTTCTGAAGTCCGCACGAGTGCGGGCCAAAATTGCGCCGCATGGGCGAGGCGACAAGATCCTGGTATTTAAATTCAAGCGCAAGAAGCAATATAAGCGCACCATGGGACATCGCCAGAACTACACACGCGTGCAAGTAGAGGAGATTCTTTCGTAGGCGCCGAAGGTCTAACGGGGGAGGATTTTCAAATGGCACATAAAAAAGGTTTAGGTAGTTCAAAAAACGGCCGCGATTCTAATTCGCAGCGGCTGGGCATCAAAGTTTTTTCGGGCGAGGTTGTAACTGGCGGATCCATCATTGTGCGCCAGCGCGGCACCCGCTACAAGCCTGGCAAGAATGTGGGACTGGGCAAGGACGATACGCTTTTCGCAACAGTTCCGGGACGGTGGAGTTTCGTGATCGCGGCCGTCTGGGTAAGTTCGTCAACATCATCGCCCAACAGGTTGCCGACCAAGCTTAACGGTTTATAAAAATTGAGGGGCAGGGAGCCCCGGGGCGAAGAAGCGAGCCACTTCCACAGGGGCTCGCTTCTTCCTTTTTACGCAGTGTTATTCATAGACGAAGTTTCGATTACGGTAAAAGCCGGCGATGGCGGCAACGGCTGCCTGGCGTTCCGGCGAGAGAAGTTTGTGCCGCGTGGCGGTCCGAGCGGCGGAGACGGCGGACGCGGCGGCGACGTCGTGATGTCCGCAAGCGAACATCACAATACGCTGCTTCATTTCCGCTTCAATCCGGAACATAACGGCCGAGCGTGGACGGCATGGCGAAGGCAGCAACCGGACAGGCCGCGAAGGCGCGACTCAGTCAGCTGCCCGTTCCGGTGGGACCGTCGTCTACAATGCCGAAACCGGTGAACAATTGGTCGACTTTCACTGAGCCGGGCCAGGAATTGATGGTCGCTAAAGGCGGACGCGGGGGACGCGGGAATGCCCGCTTCGCCACCTCCACGCATCAGGCACCCACCGAACATGAAGACGGCAAACCGGGCGAGTTCTTCGAAACTTCGGTTGGAATTGAAGCTGCTGGCAGACGTCGCGCTGGTCGGATTCCCGAACGCGGGCAAATCCACGCTCATTTCGCGCCTGTCTGCGGCCAAGCCCAAGATTGCCGATTATCCGTTCACCACGCTCGAGCCAAATCTAGGAGTTGTGCAGGCCGGCGATCGGACGTTTGTGCTGGCCGATATCCCGGGCTCATCGAAGGCGCCCACGAAGGCCACGGACTGGGTATCCAGTTCCTGCGGCACGTCGAGCGAACCCGTCTGCTGGTGCATATGGTCGACGTTTCCGAGTTCAGCGGCCGCGAACCCGGCGAGGACTTTGAAGTCATACTGCGCGAACTGGAAAGCTTCAGCCCGGAGCTCGTCGAAAAGCCGATGCTTGTTGTGGCGTCCAAGATCGATGCCTGCCAGACGCCCGAGCGGATCGAGGCTGTGCGCGCCAAGGCCGCAGAACATGGACTTGCCCTTCTACGCGATCTCGAGCGCTACGGGTGAGAATGTGGAGATCTGAAGTTTGCGATGAGCGATCGTCTGCGTGGCTCCGGCGCCAGAGGCTACAATTTCAATCGGAAGCTAGACTCTGCTGGTGCAGGGCCCGGTCTTCAAAACCGGAGTGCGGCACTTATGTTGTCACGGGTGGGTTCGACTCCCATTAGCTTCCGCCAACTTTCCGATGCATCTCGGCTCTCGTCTCCTCGGCATCGCCGGCTTGGTCCTCGGCTTCGCTGCTTTAGCTGGCCAACCTCTTCCCACCTACCGCGACGTCACCGACCGGGCCGGCCTGAAGTTCGTAAACAATAACTCACCGACTTCCGACAAATACCTGATCGAATCCATGACCGGCGGAGTAGCCCTGATCGACTACGATGCCGACGGCTGGCCCGATATCTTCCTCGTCAACGGCGCGAAGCTCACAGATGGACAAACCGACGCCGAGCCTTCGGACAAGTCCCAACCGCAATACTGGAATCGTCTCTATCAGAACAATCGGGACGGAACCTTTACCGACGTCACGGAACAAATGGGCGTCAAGGGAACGGGTTATGGGATGGGCGTAGCAGTCGGCGACATCGATAACGATGGCTACGACGATCTGTTGGTGACCAACTACGGGAGCGCCATCCTGTATCACAACGACCACGGTCACGGCTTCTCTGACATCACCTCTCGCGCCCGCCTGAAGGTGGAAGGCTGGATGTCAAGCGCGGGATTCATCGACTACGATAACGACGGCAAGCTTGACCTCTTCATCTGCCGGTATCTCGATTGGAATTTCGCCGCCAACATCTTCTGTGGATCGCGCGCAGAAGGCGGACGATCTTACTGCCATCCCGATAACTTCAAACCGGTCTCCAGCTATCTCTTCCACAACAACGGAAACGGCACGTTTTCGGACGTCAGCGTCTCCAGCCGTATCGCCGCCTCGCCCGGCAAAAGCTTAGGCGTGGCCTTTGCCGATTTCAACGGCGACGGTAAAACCGACATCGCCGTCGCGAACGATTCCTTTCAGCAGTTCCTGTTCCTCAATAAGGGAAATGGGACCTTCACCGAATCGGGACTGACGCTGGGAACCGGCTTCACCGATGACGGAAAGGTCTTCGCCGGCATGGGTACTGATGCCGCCGATCTCGATAACGACGGTCGCCCGGATCTCGTCTCCACTGCGCTCTCCAACGAAACCTATGCGTACTTCCACAACCAGGGCGGAGGCTCTTTCAACTACGACACCAACGTGACTGGCCTCGGCCGAGCCACAAAGCTACTCGGTGGCTGGGGCATGCGCATCTTCGATTTCGACAACGATGGCGTCAAGGATCTCTTCTTCGCCAATAGCCATGTGATGGATAACGTCGCAAGATCCCAGCCGCACTTGGAATACAGGCAACCCCTGCTGCTCCTTCGACAAGTCAACGGACGCTTCATCGATGTCTCGGCGCAATCTGGCAAAGTATTCAGCGAAAAGTGGGCCAGCCGCGGCGCAGCTTTCGGCGACCTCGATAACGACGGCGACATCGACGTTGTGGTCGCCACCTGCGGCGGTCCGGCGCACATCTTGTTGAACGAGGGTGGCAACAACAATGATTGGATCGCCTTTGATCTGCGCGGCAGCAAAAGTAACCGCGATGGTCTCGGCTCGAAGCTTAAGCTGACCGGCGCATCAGGTCGCGTGCAATACGGACTCGCCAGCACTGCCGGTAGTTATCAATCGGCTCAAGACCGCCGCGTCTACTTCGGATTGGGAGATGAGAAAGCAGTTCGGAGTGTTGAGATCGACTGGCCATCCGGCATCCACCAGGTGATCACTAATCCGGCGGTAAGACACATCCTCACTGTTTCCGAAGAACAGTCACCTTAGGAGCCTTTGCCTCCGTTTCTTTCGCCTGCTGGAACAACGCCATTTCGCTATGAGCTTCTTCGTTACGGCCCATGGCCCCAAGCAGGAGGCCCAGCCGGTAGTGTGTCTGCGAGAGATTCGGATCGAGACTGAGGGATCTTCGAAGGATTTGCTCTGCTTTGGCATTTGCTTTTTGCGATGCAAGTAACTCGCCTAAAGCCGTCAGCTCATGCGCCTCCGGACAGGATTCCGAACCTTTCGTCAGTATGTTCAGCGCCTTTCCCGTCTCGCCGCGCTTCATGAGCATCTTCCCCAGACTCAGGTACGCCCAGGAGAACGGCTTCCCGGCCGAGGTGCTTCCCTCAACCGCATTGCTGTACAGCGCCAGTGCCGTATCCTCGTAGCCCAGAGCTTCTGCACAAAGACCCAGATAGGTCATCGCCGAAAAATCAGAGGGCTGCATTGCCAGAGCTTGGCGCAGCCATGCCGCAGCTTCGTTTGGCAAGTCCGCCTCAAAGAACAGCCGTCCGAGATAGTAGCGCGAGCGTTCTTCCTTCGGGTCACGGTCAGCAGCTTTTAACCAAGCCCGATACGCCGAGTTGTAGTCCTTCAGTTCGAGATCCGCTAGACCTAAGGAACGCCATGCATCGATCGATCTATCATCCAAAGCAACGGCGTGCTCAAACGATGCTCGTGCCCTTGCGAAGTCACGCTGAGTGAATTGAGATCGTCCTAGATCCAACCATTCGGAAGCAGAAGTTTGAGCAAATAGGAGGGAAGCAACAAAGTAGAGCTGGAGCTTCATCTCAATGCCCGGCCTCGGCCTCCGGCAGCACTAGTTTGAGTTGCGTCCTGCTGGCTTGCTTAGCTTCGGCTTCCAACTGGGTGGCCAGCGTCCTTTCACGTTCCGCCTTCTCCGTCTCGTGCTTTCGACGAAGCACGGTCGACAGCTTGTAGTGCGCCGGGGCCGATCGTCCGTCCTGTTCGAGAGCCTCCTCCAGATGAGCTTGAGCACCATCCAGGTCGCCTTGCCGCAACAGAACCTCACCCATCGCCATCTGCGCTTTCGCGTGATTCGGCTTCTGTTTCAAAACAGCCTCGAGGAGCTTCTGAGCCGTTTTAAACTGCCCTTCGTTCAGCTCAAGCTGAGCAAGTTCATAGCGCGCGTCGGTTAAACCCGGCTGCATTGCCAGGCAATGTTCCAGCTCACGGTGCGCCGCATCCGGCCTTCCTAATTGAATATCGATCCAGCCCATCGCATAAAACGCAGACGCATCGTTCGGCACCCGCTTCGAATACTCCGCAAAGAGGTCATATGCTTGCTGCCAGTCTTGAACGGAAATATGCGCGCGTGCCAGCAGGAAGAGTATCGATGCGCTTTGAGGATTCATTTTGTGGGCCTTCTCAAGCGCGCTGATTGCGTCCGGCCCGAGATCTCTCCGTATGCAGATAGCCCCGAAATGAACCAGAGTGTCTAGATTGTCCGGATCAACCGCCCTCGCCTGGACGACATATGCCAGTGCCTTCTCATCAAGGCCCTGGCGCTCAGCAGCCGTGGCGGCGCCGTTCAGCGCAGTGACGCTGTTTGGATCAAGTTTGAGCGCTTGCTGAAAGTAGACATCGGCTTTGTCACCATTCAGCAGCAGTTCAGCTCGCCCTCGCTCCTCCCAATAGCCGGGAACATCTTTCAAGGCCGGCTCAATGGTTTCAAGATTGGTCCGAGCCTTCGCCTGCTCTCCGGTTCGCAGTTGTGAAGCCGCCAGACTAAACAGAACGCCGGGCTGCTTGCTGCCCAATTCCACGGCCCTTGCCAGATACCGTTTCGTACCGACAAAGTCGGACTGTCGATAGAACAGCAGGCCAATGTTTTCGTTAAGCGAGACGGAGTCCGGAGCCAGGCGCATGCCGTGTCGGAAAGCGCTCTCCGCTTCCCGGGTTCTGTTCAACTCCGCATCCACAATACCCAGAAGGTTCCAGATCTCGGCGTTAGCGGGATATCGCTTTGTACCCTCTTCCAATATCCGAAGGCCGGTTCCGAACTGTTTCGTTTGGATAGCGTGGGCGCCCTCGTTCAGTACAGAGACACTATCCCCGGTTTGAGCGGCCAGTACCCAACAACCGGCGAACAACAGTGTGCAGTACGTTTTCAAAACTCTAAGTTATCGCGAGCAGGACGATCACATGCAGCGTTTGCGTGGTTGCCTCGTGCTCTCGCTTACTGTTGATATAATCCGCAGCGGTTAGTCTCAAGTGCAATCCACTTTACGGACTCACGGGAGAACAAAGTGAAATCTTTCTTTAAGATTCTTCTTTTCACGGTCAGTTCGCTGCTCTTGCCAGGCATGCTGTCAGCGCAAACAAATCAAGGGATTCTCACTGGAACTGTTTTGGATTCCAGCGGAGCCGCTGTGGTGGGAGCCAATGTCGAGGCCAAGAATACTGAAACGGGGGTGGCGCTGACCTCCGTCACCGCGGAGGGCGGCACGTTCCGCTTTCCATCGATAGCTATTGGCAGTTACGACATTACAGTCTCCCATCCCGGTTTTAGCAAGGCAACCCAACGCGGCGTCAACGTTCAAATCAGTACGACGACTGCTGTCACCGTCAATCTTCAGGTTGGCCAAGCGGAACAGACCATCACCGTCGAAGCAAGCTCAACACGAATCGCTACAGAAAGCTCGGATGTGGGTACGGTAATCACATCGCGGCAAGTTGTTGAGCTTCCTCTCGCCCTTGGTGGCGTGGGCGCCATGCGCTCACCGGAAGCGTTCGTGTTCCTTGCCCCCGGAACGGCCGGACCCGGAACTGCAAACAGCAACAACGGCATCTTCATCTCGAAGATCGGCGGTGGTCAGTCCTTCGGAAATGAAATTCTCCTCGACGGCACGAGTATTCTCCGGAGTGAAAACGGGTCGTCTTTTGACGAAGCCGCGCCTTCGGTCGAAGCAATTTCAGAGTTCAAGGTGCTCACCTCAACCATTCCGGCCATCTATGGCCGCACGACAGGTGGCGTCGAGAACTTCACAACGAAATCGGGTACGAATCAATATCACGGCACTGCGTACGACATTCTCCAAAACGAGGATCTCAACGCGAACAGCTGGTTCAATAACGGGTATGCTGCTCGCTGTGCCCCGGGCGATGCGGTATGTCGAACACAGTACGCCCGGCCTCTGGACAAGAAGAATGATTACGGCGTCAACCTGGGCGGGCCGGTTACCATCCCCAAACTCTACAACGGACGAGACAAGACCTTCTTCTTCTTCAATTGGGAACAGTACCATCAAAATCTTGGTGGCGTAGTCAGTAGCAAACTCCCGACAGCCGCCGAACGCGGAGGGGACTTCACCGACATCCTCGGCACTACTGCCGTCGGAGCTAATCCGTGCGATGGAACGCCGGTCTTCGCGGGAGAGATCTTCGACCCCGCCTCCACTAGGATCGGGCCCGGCAACTTACCATGCAGAACATCGTTTCTCGCAGAGACGGGCAGAAATGCTATTCCCGCATCGCGCATCTCAAAGGTGGCGAACAATTATCTGGCACTGCTACCGGCCGCAAACGCTCAGCAGTCAAACGGCATCAACTACTCGCTAGCAAGCAACAATCCTCTCGACAACACAACGTATACGCTGCGTGTGGATCACTCCATATCCGACAAGCTCAAGCTCTTCGGGACCTATGACACACGAGAAAATACCCGATTCTCCAGTGGCACTTACAATCTCCCTCCGCCCTTGGAATCCACCGGTCAGAACCAGGTATTCATCACACACTATGGACGCGGTGGTGTGGATTACATCGTTAATCCCAGCGTTGTGAACCATCTTGCTCTTGGCTTCAATCGGACCAACAGCCAGAACTACAGTCCGGCAGCGATTCAAGCACAAACAGGCAATTTCTCCTGGAATACCAAGCTCGGGATCGCAGGACTGAACGGGAGCGATTTCCCGGTCATCAGTGTAGGTGAGAACATCCCGAACTTCGGAATCACGAGGAACGCTACCTACCTCGATGATGGAGTCCGGCTGAATGACACGCTAAGTCTGATTCGAGGGAAACACAGCCTCACCTTCGGCTTTGACTTCCGCGCGCAGGTTTTTTCTGTCGCCAACAACGAAAACAGTGATGGCACATTCAACTTCACACGCTGTCAAACAGCAGGCAGTCAACAACTCTGTCCCACTACCGGTTACGGCTTTGCCAGCTTTCTGTTAGGCTCCGTAAACGATTCCAATGCCACGGTCCGAGCCCACCAGTCGCGATGGACGTCTCAATACTATGGGCTCTTTGTTCAAGACGATTGGAAGGCGACGTCTGATCTCACCCTTAATCTCGGGCTGCGATGGGATTTGGACAGGCCTCGTCGCGAATCCTTTAATGACACCTCGAACTTTAGCCCAACCACCCCTAACCCTGCGGCCGGCAACCTTCCAGGCGCCATGATTTTTGCCAGCAACTGCAATGGGTGTAATCCTCGCTGGGCCGACACGAAGAAGCATGACTTCGGTCCGCGCATCGGTTTTGCGTACAATCCAAACCACGGCAAATTTGTGTTTCGGGGCGGTTATGGACTTATCTATGGAGCCCTGCAATACACAGACTTCGGCAACAACCAGGTTCAAGGCTACGCCGCTACGCCCAGCTTCCGCAGCAGCAACAGCTTTGATCCCGTCTTCAACCTGGATACGGGATTTCCAGCTTATGCCCCACCGCCCTTCCTCAATCCGTCCTTAGTAAACGGAGGCAATCCGAATTACATCCAGCCGCGTTTCGGGCAACCGGCAATCGTCCAGAGTTGGAGTTTTCAGGTACAGGGACAGGTATCCAAAGATATGGTCGCCACGTTGGGCTATGTCGGGCAGCGAGCGCAGAATTTACGTTCCGCGCTTATGAACATAAACAACATCTCGCAATCGGCATTCGCACTGGGAGATACGCTGAACCAGGATGTCACCACTAACGCGGCAGGCGTCCGGGCTCCCTACGCCGGTTTCACGGGACCCGTTTGGCAGGCGATCCGGCCTTATCCTCAATACGACTACATCTTCATGGACGTCCTGCAGAATATCGGGCAATCCACATATCAGTCGCTGCAAGCCGGTCTGGAGCGACACATGAGTTCGGGCCTGAGTCTCCAATCGTCCTTCACATGGTCTAAAACCATAACTGACGCAGACAGCAGTCTGCCTGGCATCAATGGCGGTATTGGACAAATTCAGAACCCTGGTGATCTGAGATCTGAGAAGGCCCTGAGCAGTCAGGACGTTCCTTATACGTTCACAACGGCTCTTCTCTATGAGTTGCCTTTCGGAAGGAACAAACCATTCCTGAAGAACGGTATTGGCGCGGCCGTTCTCGGCGGCTGGCAAATCGGCAGTGTTCTTCGATATCAGAGTGGTGTGCCGATATCCTTCGGTTGCGCGGCCGGTATTCCAGGTTGGCAAAACTGCATCCGATTTAACCGAACCGGCGTCTCACCTTTGAGCACGAGCGTGTTGAACGGAAACTTCGATCCTTTCGCCAATAACTACTTCAGCGGCTTGTGCACATACGTGGGCCAGAGCGGATGCGGCTTCGCCGATCCCAACAACGAGCTCATTTCAGCCAACAGCTCAACGACTGTTCGTAATGCCCGAGGCGGTACTTACTATCTCGGCAACTTCCCCAGGAACAATAGCGACGCCCGTTCTCCCGATTTCTTGAACGAGGATTTCAGTGTTATTCGTAACTTCCGCATCTTTGAGCGATTGAGTTTCCAGATTAAAGCTGAGCTATTGAACGCTTTCAATCGCCATATCTTCAGCGTGCCCGGCGATTTAGCTCCATACGACGGGAACTTCGGAACAGTGACCGGCACCATTGACACTCAGCGGGTCGTTCAGGTTTCGGCGCGCATCAACTTCTAAAATCACTGTGCCGCACATCGAAGGACGATCAAACTGAATGAAGCTGATTCGAGCTTTCGTTCAAACGACCATTTACTGCAGCCTGTTCCAGATCGGCTCTCCTGACTTCCTACAGGCACAAGGAAACAACAAGGCGATCACAATTCAGATTCGCGCCAATAAACCGGCGAACTTCACGATTCCCCGGACAATCTTCGGAAGCTTCCTGGAGCCCATAGGCAACTCGACTTACAATGGGCTTTGGGCCGAGATTCTACAGAATCCAAGCTTCGAAGAGAACCTGTGGAGCGTTGAGAACGTGGAGCGGATGGTTAAGGAAGAACCTTCGTTGAGGAAGGCTTCCCAGCTTGGTCTGCCACTGCCCTGGGAACCTCTTGACGAGCACCAGGGGAACCGATATGAGCCGAGATGGAAAGAGGCGGCAAACTCCTGGCGATCGCTCGAGATCATCGGAGTGCCCGGTCAAGACACGGGTGTGAAGCAGAAGGTGTTTCTTCCTGTTCAGCGCGAACTGCAATATCGCGGGAGTATTTACGCGAAACATCTAAGCGGTCCGGCAGACTTGGAGATTAGCCTGCGAGCACGAATCCATCCGGACCTGGTGTTAACTAAAGCGACGATTGCGGCCTCTTCGAGCGACTGGACCAAATATCAATTTGAGTTGAGTGTGCCCACAGGAATAGTAAAGGTGCTGGACCCTCTGGATTTCGTCGTGCAGGTGGCGGGCGACGAACGCGTGCTGATTGATCAAGCGAGCCTCATGCCCGCCGACGCAATCGATGGCCTGGATCCGGACATGGTCAAAATGGCCAAGGAGATGAACACACCGCTGGTTCGCTTCGGCGGTAATTTTACTTCGGGATATCACTGGCGCGACGGAATCGGGGAAAGAGACAAGCGGGTTAGCGAATTGAACATCGCTTGGGGCATTCCGGAGTACAACCAGTTTGGGACCGATGAGTTTCTGCACTTCTGTGACCTGATTGGCGCTGAACCGCAGGTCGCTCTGAATTTGGGAAGCGGGACTCCAAGCGAGGCGGCAGATTGGGTCAAGTATGTCGACGAGCACTTGGCAACTCATACGGGACATCTGTGGGAACTCGGCAACGAGCTATGGGGCACCTGGAATCTCGGCAATCCGACTCTACAGGAAGTAGCGGCACGAACACTGGCCTTCAGTCAGGCGGTCCGTTCCGCAGATCCGAAAGCACAATTGATCGCGACAGGGGAGGATCCGGACCATTTTCAGAAGTGGAACGCAGCCCAGTTAAGCAATCCGCCTGGGACGTTCGATTTGCTTTCGACGCACTTTGTGGTGACGACAACCAACATCGTTAATCAAGGATCGTCGCTGGAAACCATGGCAAGCGCCGCGCTCGCTTTGCCGGTTGAGCTGGGTCGGAAACTGCGCGAGATGCAGGCGCAGATTAACCACACGCCCGGTGACAAAAATCAGGTTCACCTCGCCTTTACCGAGTGGCTGTTCCATCCCGGGCCCAAGGAGCATACGTTCGTCAGTTATTCCAATCTGGGTGGGGCTCTGGCCGCCGGAGGTATGTTCAACATGCTCCTCCAGAACGGGGACATTGTCCCTGTCTCTGACATGACAGGGATTATTGAGTTTGCAGGAATCTGGAAAAAACGCGGCCTTGTCTACGCCACACCTTCTTACTATGTGTTCAAGATGTATGCGACCGCGGCAGCAGATAGGCTAGTGGACGTCAAGACAAACGCGAAGCACTTCAATGTTGAAGAGGGGATCTCTCGATTCCCTGCCATTCACGATGTCCCGTACCTGGACACGGTGGCAGCGCTGAGTAAGGATGGCGACCGGCTTACCCTGCTTTGCGTAAACCGCGATCTGAACGCTGACACCCCGGCCGAGATAGACATATCCGATTTCACCGCTGCCACCGAAGCGAAAGTTCAAGTGCTTTCGTCGCCCAGTATTTACGACGAGAACGACGAAACCAAGCCTCGGTCCATCGTGCCCATGGAATCGACAACTCCTGTCGAAGGAAAGAAATTCAGTTATACATTCCGACACGCGAGCGTGACGCGAATCGAAATGGCTCGGCAGCCGTAGAGCCCCGTTACTATGTACCTTTCCGCAGCCTGGTTCAGAAGGCTGCCACGGTCATCTTTCCGTTTCCTGCTTGTCGCCGTCCTACTGCCGTGTGCTCACTCTGTTCAAGCCCAAAAGGCGCTTAGACTGGAAGGCGACTTCTGGGGAGTCCATGATCCATCCATGGCCAAGGAGGGAGACACCTGGTATGTGTTTGCCACGGGCAAGGCGCCGGACGGTGGGCAGTTTGCTATTCGCTGTTCGACTGACCTTACGCACTGGCGTCTGTGCGGTCACGTATTTGACAGCGTGCCCGACTGGATCCAAAAAGCTAGCCCTGCAACAACGGATCTATGGGCGCCGGACATCTCCCATGTGAACGGTGAGTACCGACTGTACTATGCCTACTCGCTTTTCGGCAAGAACACATCCGGTATTGCGCTTGCGACGAACAAGACTCTTAATTCAAGAAGTGCCGACTACCGTTGGGTAGATCAAGGCTTGGTCTTGCAGTCGACTGCAACGGACGACTACAACGCGATCGATCCAAATTACGTCTCAGATGAACAGGACCACGGCTGGCTGGCGTTTGGAAGCTTTTGGAGCGGGATCAAACTACGGCGGCTCGCCTCCGATGGTAAGGCTTCACCAGAAGACACGAGCCTCTATCCGCTTGCCGCTCGAGTCCAGCCTTCGACCGCCGAACCGGCGAAGCCTGGCCTGCCTGCGCGTTGGCAGGCGGTCGAAGCTCCCTTTCTGATCCATCACGGGCGGTATTATTATCTCTTCGTCTCGTTTGATCTGTGCTGCCGGGGAGCAAAGAGCACCTATCGCACTATGGTCGGCCGTGCAAAGACGATCACGGGTCCGTACTTAGATCGTAACGGCGTGCCAATGGAGCAAGGTGGTGGAACGGAGTTGCTGCACAGCAACTCAACTTGGGCCGGACCGGGAGGCGGATCGATCTTTACATCCGGCTCGCACCAGCTGCTGGTGTTTCATGCGTATGACGTAACGACAGGCAAACCTGCACTCCAGATCTCAACTATCGAGTGGAAAGACGATTGGCCTCGAGTTGTTCTAGGAACGATTCACGATCCAAGTCCGCACTGATAATTTTGACTTTAGCGGTCCCGTCCGGTCATATAGGGGAGCAGCGATCGAAGAAACTGTTTGTGCTCGTTCTCCTGCGCATCGCCGAAGGCGGTCTCGAAGCTCTCTTTGGCAGCGCTGAGTAATTGAGCGGCGGTCTGTTGCGCGAAATCAATGCTGCCGTTTTGCTTCAGCGATTCCGACAAACGCCAAATATCTCGTGGCAATCTTGAGCCTCTGGCCTTTCCGAGAATGGTCTGAAACTTCATGCGGTCAGAACCCGAACTGCTTTCGAACAGGTGAGCCAGCATCAGAGTTCGCTTTCCCTCATACAGGTCGCCGTTAATCTCCTTTCCGTATTTGTCGGTTCCCAGGAGGTTCAGAAGATCGTCAGAGATCTGGAACGCCGCACCCAGCAGAAACCCAAACTCGTTGAAACGGTCGAGTTGGTCGTCCTTCCGCTTCGCGATCAAGGAGCCGATGCGGCAAGGATGAATAAAGCTGTACCAGCACGTTTTCTTCAGGACGAGCCGTAAGTAATCGGCCGTATCGACGTCGCATTTGTTATCGCGAACCCAGCCCAACTCCATGGCTTGGCCTTCGAGCGAGCGCAGAAGCATATGATCGAACTCGTCGAAGATTTGCATGGTGAGCTCGGGCCCAAGCGTCGGCAGATTCCGGCGGAGCAGCCGCATGCTAAGAGCTTGCATGGCGTCACCGACGTTGATGGCGATAGGAAGCCCTTCCTGAAAATGTAAGGCGGGACGACCGTGGCGATGTTCGCTGTAGTCTTCGATATCGTCGTGCACGAGAAAGGCGTTGTGGACCATCTCCAGGGCGGCGGCCGAGGATAGGGCGTCCTGGAGGTTGCCTCCATAGGCGCCGCAAGTTGCCAGACAGAGAGCGGGACGGAGACCCTTGCCAGATTGTGACAGCAGATCCCGGACGATCCGATAGAGGTAATGATCGGGCTCGCGCTTTGGGATGAAGTCCTGAAAAAGGCAAGCCACCTGCTCCCGATAAGCCGCAAGTTGGGACAGGAAGCCGGATGGAGAAAGCTCGGGCATCGAGTTACTGCGGAATGATGCGGACACGAGGAAGCCTCCTTTGCCCGGGCAGCTGGGCGAGGCTTGCCGCGGGATCAAGCAGCATGAACTGCTGAGCTAATCGCAACACCTGTTCGGCGTTCGCACTCTTAGCCATCTGAGTCGAAGCGTCCACAACCGTTACGATCGAATCGGCGAGTTGAGGATCCCATGGCAGTCCGGCTTCCCAACGGGCGCGGTCCATCACACGAAACGGTTCGAAAACCGGGGGCTCGTAGAGCTTCCAAATCGTGCAGGGCAGAGCTGAGGAACCCGCGCGTTCGAGCAATCCATTCACTGCGCGCCGCGCTGCTTCGTTCGCGGCTTCCATGGTGGCCAAATCGGTATGGGTGCGCACGTAATCGGCCGCGAGGAACAGATTCGGTATGGCCGTAACCGCGTCCGGACGAAGTCGCCACGTATCGCAGTAGTTCACCAGAAGAGGTTCAAAATCAGTAGATCTGCGGTTGGGGTGGGTCTCGATATCCGGATCCAAAAACCAGAAATCCAGGTTGTCGTCCGCCAGTACCTCGACGCCGTCTCTGTTCAGGCTGTGCTTCAACTGGTTCCATACTTCATCGGCGATCTCTTTGCGAGAGCATCTAGCAGCAATCTTTCCGTTTAAACCCGGAGAGTCCCAGTCCGAAATGTCGACCGAAAGGATGCCCCGGATTGTGCCATCTCCTCGCTGCGAGAGGTCAACATTCGCCCAGAATTGCGCTTGTGAGATGGACGTCAACGCCCACGGAGAGTCGGTGTAGATTACATGACCCTGAATGATGGGTACGTCTGACCGCAGGTAAAACTGAATGCCATTCATCCATTCAACATTTTGGGCCAGTTCATCGATATGTGCGAGGCGGGGGTCAGCGATCTTCATCGCAGCATTCACAAGTGGGGCGAGACGCTCTACGGGAAGAGCACTGATGTAGTAGTCTCCCGACACAGTTTGACGCCTACCGTCTGGGCCTTCCACAGTAATGCTGCGTACCAGACCCTGGTTGCAAGTTATCGCCGTGACCGCAGTTTCCAGATGGTACTGAACGCCGATGCTGCGCAGATAATCAAGCCAAGGCCCGATCCAAGCTCGATTGCTGGGCCCATTCAGGACACGGTCGCTGCTGGCTACGGCTGGATCCGTTATGCCGAACAAGAGCTGCAGGAAGATATCGCCGATGGTGCGCGTGCTCGCTTTATCGGCCTGCGCCGCAACCAGTGACCGCGTAATCCCGTAACCGAGAAGCCTGCGATACGGGTACGACCTCTTCTCTGCTTCAATGAAGGTCCACCACGGAATCTTTTCGTACTCGGACACCCGGCGTTCTTCACACGAGGTGACGACCTGCCAGAGGCGAGTTGCAAAGAACGCCAACTCGTCGGCCGCTATGGGAGATGACTCCGCAATCACGCCGAGAAATTGGTCGAGCAGCACCTTGAATTCGGAGATCGTGCGGGGGAACCGCGAAGGTAATTCGATCGGCGGTTCCGTAAAACGCGACAGCAGGACGGACGAGGTGTTGACCAGGTTATCGGCAACCGTTCCATCCGCGAACGGAATTCGCGACATGGTGTCGACAACATGGCGGTAAAAGGAGGGAAAGAATCGAAAGCCGTGTTCGCCCGGTAACCAGGATTGCTTGCCGGAAGCGGCCCATCCCCGGGCTGTTGTGTAGTTGCGGAGATAATCGCAACTGCGGCCTGCAGTGCTGTCGCCATCCTCGTGGGATTGCGGCACCGGGATCTCACGCGCTTTACCGCCTGCCAGCGGTTGCCGCTCGTAAACATGAACCTCAAACCCGCGTTCCGCCAATTCGTGAGCAGCGCTCATACCAGCGACGCCGCCGCCCAGAATGATGACTTTCTTTCCGGGCATTCTAGGCGTCCGGGCGAACGATCCGATACACGTCGTCGCGCAAAGTAAAGCTGGTGAGGTCAACGGCGCCCACGCCAAAACACTGCGACCGCATTAACCAGGCGTAACGTTGATCGGACGTGAGGAACGTAGGTTGGGTCATTAAATTGCCAACACGTCCGAAGACACCGCGTTTGGCGTTTTCGTAGCCGGCAGGCCCGAAGTCAAACCATCCACCAGCCTCCATCAAGACTTTGGTTCCATCTTCCAGAAGAAGTGTGACTCGTATGTTCGGAATGCCCATTCCGTCGTGCCGGACGCGCATCCAGTCACCGCCCTGCAGAAATTTTCCACGGAGTTGCGGACCATCCAATGTTCCCTGATCAACGAAGAAGTTGTAACGCAAGCCGTCGGGTGTTTCTCCAAGCAGCTCAGCGCGCAGCTTGCATGTCGCCCGAAAGAGTAATTCAAGACGAAAGGGAAAGCGGTAGCCGAGGGGGAACTCTGAAGCTTCGGGCGCCACAGGAGGTCGCGGGAAGTCGGCTTCAGGGACGCGGAAGCTGGCTGGGTAGGCGCCGTCCTTGAGCGAATCGACCGTGCGTCCCGCGGTGGTGAGAAGAGGCGCGTACTCGACCAGCGCACCCGGCGGCAATTGAGGAAAGTTCGCCCCGAAGTATTGTGTCTGGGTCTGCGAGTCGGTTTCCTTCAATGAGGTTCGGAGCAGACGCTGCGACCCTCCACTCACCCGGTATCGAATATCGACCCGATTGAGTGCATGAGCAGGCTGAACCGCAACCCGTATGGGCGGCAATTGCTGTGCGGGTGCTTCGTTTGTGGGTGCCGGCGCGTCGGTCGTGCCAAACCACAGGCTGAAGCCTTGGCTGGAGAAGCGCATGGCTAGAGGGCCAGAACCGCGCCTTCATCTTTGACCCGAAGGACAAACCTTTCACTTACACGGAAGATGTATCGCGGTTCCCGTGTTACCTGGAGGAACCGAACACTGATGTCCGAAGCCACTACGATTTCGACCGGATCGCCGCCCAGTGACAGCAAGATGAGATTTTCCGGTTCAAGGACGCTCGACCGCAGCAGGGGTCCGTCGAGGATGGGCTTCATGCGATCGCTCGGCAGAACCAGTGAACCGCCATTAGGATTGTAAGCAATTGCAAATAGCGCGTTCCCAAGTACAAGGGCGTAGGGGCCCACATAGCCGTTTTTCTGCAACACGCCGATCCCATCGATCAAACTGCTGACTGACTCCTCACCAGTTTTCGGTGCGCGTAGCGTGCCCGCCTGTAGTTTGCCGATGTCCACCAAACCTTTTTGCGCTGATGCGGCACTCTTTACCTCCACGCCGTGCACCCCGGGAGAGTTTTCCGTCTTTCCGCGAGAGATGATGTAGTCCTCCGCGCGCGCAATCATGTTTGCGGCCCGACGGAAGATCGTCAAAGGTGTGCTGAGGTCCGGCTGGGCCACCTGTGCGGTCGAGAGTTCGACATTGACGGCCAATGTGATTAGCGGCAGTACGTCGTAGTCATCGACACTCAGCCTGCCATCACCAATGCTCATTCTCTGCGCAGGAACGGTGGTCGTGTCTGGCGACAAAGGCCCGACTACGGGCAGAAACTGAGCGTAGACGCGCGCCTTGTTTGCTTCATCCTGAACAACCTGCAGCACCTGGTTCCACTGCTTGTCTGACCACTGAAACGGCAACGTACCTTCCACCATAACTATCCCTTTCAAACGCAGTTGCAACAAACAACCGTCCAGATTCTTAGAAAACTTTAAACGGAAGCGGCACGGCCCGCTGGTCTGAGAGCGGTGAACGGAGTAATGGCCAGTGTCGCTCGACCGGAGCGGGTGTTGAGAGCCAACCTCAGTTCTTCCTGCAAATCGCGTGCTTCTGAAACCCGGCCGATACTCCTCAGAAGTTTCACCTTGCTTTGACCGGCACGCAGCAACAAGGGAACGGATCCAAACTCGGACGCGCTGGCGATGGCTTCGTCAAAGGCCTCGGTAGCTGCGTCGAAATCGCCCAGCGCTTCCAGGATGGTGCCGCGCAGACGAAACAGCTCCGGAACCATCAAGGCAAGCTTGGTAGCACGCCACCAGGCGATACCTTCTTCAATAGAGGTAAGCGCCTCATCGTGTCGACCGCACAATTCTAGGGCTTCGGCCTCAATCAATTTATCGTGCGTGAACAGATTACGCGTACCCGTGGCAGCCTTAACTGCCCGAATGCATCGCTCCACACCTTCGATGTCCTGGTCACGAACAGAAAGCCAACCCAAATAGAGCTCGGCCATCGGTTTCCAGGCTTCATACCCTTCCTGCTCCGACAGGTCTCGCAGCCTTCGCACCGACGATCGAATCGCCTCCACATTGCCCTTGCTGTGATGAACATAAAGGTGCAAACCGAGGAAGAATGCTTCACACGCCGGATGGCCAAGATCGCGAACCAAAGTGGAAGCAGCCTGGAACGTTCGTTCGGCCGATTCTTCATCACCCATCAGCCATGCACTGTGAGATTGGAACGACAGGATGGCCACGCTGGACGAAAACTGGAAGGCCGCCACGATCGTCTGTTCGACCGAGCGGTCGTAAATGCGCTCGGCATGAACACCCTGTTCGAAAGCGCGATCGAATCGACCCATACAGTATTCTGTGAAGCCCAAGGAGTGCCGGCTCATCGTTTCCAGCATGGGCAGGCCAGAGGGAAGAGCCATCTCCAGCAACTGGTGGCCGATCACCAGCGCTTCCTCCAGTTCCGCGCGGAGAAAGTGTACAGTCCAAATGCCCCAGAGAGCGCCGAAATAGGTCTGCTGATCGTTCAGCTCCAGAGAAAGATCACGCGCCCGAATGCAGCAGCATTCTACCTGCTTTGCCGCCCATCCATACAGGGCCATGTTGGCGGCCATGAGCGAGAGTTGGATCTCCAATTCGAGTGATTTGAGCTGCGCATTTTCGGGTAAACGCTCCAGGGCTCGCAACGCGGACTGGAGGTGGGCGCTGGCTTCGCGGTTGGCTGCACGTTTCAGAGCTTCCTTGCCGGCCACCAGCCAGCACCGCATGGCGTCTTCGAATTGACCCGCTCCGTCGTAGTGCACGGCGAGAATTTCGGACTGAACGATATCGGAATCCGCCTGGGCCCGGATCACTTCGGCCGCACGCCGGTGATACAGCTGACGAGTCGGCCGAACAAGCGAGCCGTAGGCGGCTTCCTGAATCAGCGCGTGTTTGAAGAAGTACTGCTGGTTCAGGCCATCTGCTTTGCGATAAACGATGCTCGCGTCTTCTGCCGATTGAAGCACGCTAGTCAGGGCAACTTCGTCGAACCGGCTTAACTGCTGAAGTGTTCGAAACGAGAATTCGCGGCCAAGTACAGCAGCCATGCGCAGGACTTCCCGTGACTCTCCGAGTCGATCGATACGCGCCATCAGCACGCCACGTACGGTGAGGGGAATTCTATTCAGATCGTTCGGTTCCCTAGCGTTCTCAAACTGGGAAGCAGACGCTGATTCCACAAAGGCGCGGGTAACTTCTTCGATGAAGAGCGGTACGCCCTCAGCCTTAGCCGAAATCTCAGAAACCACGCGCTCGGGGAGATTCGACCCACTGGCGACCGCTCGTATCATTTGCATGGCGGTGGCCCGATCTACCGGCTTGAGGTCGATCGTGATGTCTTCGGGAGAACGCGACCACGACGGCTGGAACTCGGGCCGATAAGTGAACACCATCATCATGGAACCAGTAGCGCCGGCGGCCAGGGTGGTTTCGAGCAGTTCCAGCGTCGATGGGTCAGCCCAGTGTAGGTCCTCCATGACGATCAAGTGAGGACGGCTGCCGGAAGGCCGGAAGAGCAGATCCGAGACGCGCTCCAGAACGAGACGGCGCTGATGCTGCGGGGTCATGTCATCAGGTGGCGCGACATCCAGCTTCAAGAGCGAGGCGAGACTCCAAAGGTTGATGCGATTGTTCTGGCCCTGCTCGTTAAGCCATAGCTCGAGCGCTGCCCGCTTAGCTTCATCGGGCTGGTCAAGGGTCAGGCCGAGCCTTCGGTTCAGGTTTTCAGCAACAGGATAAAAGGCCGTGTTTCTGTGATAATCCGAACAGCGAAATTCGGAAATGAGCGGCCCGGAGCTACGCGCTTCCTGTTTCAACTCCTGGACGAGCCGGCTCTTTCCTACTCCGGGCTCTCCCCGCAAAGAGACGATCTGGAAGCGGCCCTCGAGCGCTTGCAACCAACACTGCCGGAGTGTCTTCATCTCGTCAGAGCGGCCAGCCAGCGGAGTGAGGCTGTCGACCGCCGGGACCAGATCCCAATCCTCGACAACCCGGCCGAGCACCCGGTACAGGCGCTCACCGGCGGCGAATCCGCGAAGGGTGACGGGCGGAAGCGCGTCGAAATGAAAGTGCTGCTTGATAAGGCTGCAAGTACTTTGAGAAACGACTACCGTGCCCGGTTGAGCTTCAGCTTGAATCCGGCTGGCCTTGCTCAGTACTGCTCCCGACGCCAGCAAAGTCTTGCGGTCTGTAAAGCGCGTCAGACCGACTCTTGTGATGCCGGTATCGATGCCGACCCGAACTGCCAGCGGTTGCCCTGCCCCGAATAGCTTACCGGCCGCCTCCGCGATGCGGAGCCCGGCATCCACCGCCCGGGCCGGATCATCTTCGTGAGCGGTTGGATATCCGAAATACGCGACCACGCCATCGCCGAGCAGTTCCGCCGTGAAGCCCTTCATCTCAGCGACGATGCTGGAGCAGAGCGTGTGGTATTTCTCCTGGATCTCATGAAAGTCCTCAGGATCTAACTGTGCAGCCAGCCTGGTGGAACCGACAATATCGGAAAAGAGGACTGAAAGCTGGCGAAGTTCAGAAGTCTCACCAGAGAGAGAAAACCCGCATTGCGGACAAAACTTATTCCCGCTGGCGTTCTCTGCGCCGCAGTTCCCGCACAAAATCATCAACTCACGACCTCGAAGCCAAGGACAGCTGGATCTGATTCTGCTGGCATCACGGTAAGGAGTCCGAAGTAGTGGCCTTCGGCAGCGTTCGCCGGGATTTGAACAGAGCAAGTGAGCTGCGGGAGACTTCCTGGTTTTAGCGACACAGTCTCCTGCGAGAAAACAGCCGAGACGGATGGGATGCGAAAACCGGAACTGGAAACGAAATCGGTCAGAGATAAGGACGAAGAAACAGCGTACGTCTCGTCATTCTGAAGCGAGAAGCGAAACTCCGCGACTTGTCCTGGCAGCAGCGTAGATGGCCGGGAAACTAAGACCGAAATTCCTGAGGGAGCCGATGGGGCTGATGTTCCGAAGCCTCTCATTAAGTCACCAAAACCGATGAAATTGAGCGGCTCGTGACTGGGAAGATCTCGTGTTTCTTCCGAAAGAATATGCCGTACCGTTGCGACTGAATCCACAAGGACTCTTGCCGCACGGCCACCTGGTGGATCCGGAGGCGATGAAAGGCGCTGGGAATATGGCATCGCGGCTACCTCAACGTCATGGCTTTCGGGTATTAGGTTGAAAGTATAACGTAGATTTCGGAGCCGTGGGTGGCTGTCAGGTTAATTTGTCGAAGCAGCCGGCAAACCGACTTGTTTGACAATTTCCAAGAACGCCGGTTCACGGCGCAACACATCCCAACGCGGATCGATGCCCAACCAGATCAACATGCTGGAGCGCTCTTGAATGGCATGTTGCAGACAGTCCAGAGCTTTGTGTAACTCTCCGCGTCCCAGGTGAACGAAGGAAAAACACAACGGCGTTACGTATTGGCGATCCGACAAGGTTCCCAGCTCACGATAGATGACTTCGGCGTTTGCAGCGTCACCGAGGGAGCCGAAGCAGTGCCCCAACTCCGCCAAGATCATGCAGTTATTCTCCGTGAGGCTGAGGGCTGTCTGATATGCTCGCACCGCGTCTTCGTATTGCCGTAGCTGTTCCAAGCATCGCGCCAACGACCAATGTGCGTGGTAGAAGCCAGGATCTAATTCGGTGGTGGCCATTAGCAGATCTTTGGCCTTCTGATAATGGCGTTTGCGATAGAAGTTGCCACCGATGGCAGTCTGCACGATGAGGGACAAAGGGTCAATCTGTTGAGCGCGCTGTAACTCCGACAAAGCTTCCTCCAGTCTGCCAAGCGGGGTTAGAAAATCCAGGGCGTAACAGAAATGCAAACGAGATAGTCCGCTGTTTAAGAACAAGGCACTCCTGAATTCCTCTTCAGCGGACGTCCAATCCCAGTGGAACCGAGCCTTTACCTGGCCCAGGGCGCAATGAGCCGGGGCCAAGTCCGGATCCAGGCCGAGTGCTGCCAGGGCTGAGCGTTCAGCCTTGGGCAAGGCTTCGGATGGTGGGATCGCCTCGTACCACGCGAGCGCGATGTAGCAGTCGGCGAGTGCCGTGTGCGCGGAAGCAAAGTTCCCGTTCAGGGCGATGGATTCCTCGAAGTTCCTGACCGCGATCCAGAGAGCTGGAATCGTTTGCTTGTGAAATTCGTGCAAACCGCGGAGGTAGCAGTTATAGAAGGCCATGTCCCCTGGCCCACCGTTGACCGAGGCTGGTCTGCCGAGCATCTCAATCCGGAGGGTTGCCACGATACTCGACGCAACTTCGTCCTGAATCGCAAAGACATCTGTCAGCTTGCGGTCGTATCGTTTTGAGAATACGTTGAATCCGCCGGCCGTATCTACAAAGCGGGTAATGAGCCGGACATCATCTCCGCGGCGCTGGATGCTGCCCTCGAGAATGTTTGAGACGCCGAGCCGGCGGCCCACGTCCAACGCGTCGTGCCCCGACTTCCTGAGGGCAAACACGGACGTGCGGGCCATAACTCGCAAGCCCTTAATCTGGCTCAGAAGATGGATCACTTCCTCGGTCAATCCATCGCAGAAGTAACCTTGATCTTTGCTGGGACTTAAGTCTTCGAAAGGCATCACGGCCACAGTCGGCATGGCGGACTTCCGATCTTCAGCACCGGCTTCGAACGAGCTCACCGGTACAGCGAATGGCGTCGCTGACCGCTCGGAATGATTCTCCAGGTCACGCACAATTTGGGCTACGGAGGCGTAGCGAAGCTCCGGCTTGTGATTAAGGCAACGAAGGATGACGTTCTCCCACGACGAGGGAAGATTTTGAGAGCGCCGACTGGGAGCGATAGGACCTTCCTGCAACTTCGAGTAATACAGGCTCGCAAATGAGCCTAAGTCAAAGGCGGGAGTCGCCGTGACCATCTCGTCAATCACCATGCCGAAGGCATAGATGTCGGAAGCTATGCTCGGGCGTGACCCGGAGAACAGTTCGGGTGCCATGAAAAAGGGAGCGCCCGCGGCCTGCTCCAGCTTGGTTTCAAACAATCCCAGATCGGACTCGATTGGCTTCGCCAAGCCGAAATCGGTGACAACCGCCCGAATGGAGCCGGTCTTGCGCTGAGTGATGATGATGTTCGAAGGCTTCATATCGCGGTGAATGATGCCGTGATTGTGAAGTGTCGTTAGTGCATCAGCAACCTGCCGGATGAGGGACAATGCTAAATCAATAGACAACGGACGCCTTGCCGCCACGTGCGACTGGAGCGTCTCACCTTCCAGCAGTTCCATGGTGAGGCACGGGACGGAGGTTCCATTCGACTCGACGTGCTCAATCAGATCGTGAACGCGGCAGAGATTTTCATGAGCCACCTCCAGGGCTACACGAATCTCGCGGCGAAAGCGCGCGAGGCGTTCCGTATCGCGAACAATGCCAGGGTGCAAAGTTTTCAGAGCAATCCGTAGCTGAAGGAACTCATCAAAGGCCTCGTACACCTGGCCCATTCCACCTTCGGCGATCAACCGGATTATTCGGAAACGACCGGCGACAAGCTGATTTTTGGTAAAAACTGCGCGCTTCCGGGAAGGATTGTCGTCGCTGGTGAGCCACTCATGCTCGCGTAGTAGATCTTTGACCAGCGACAACAAGGAAGCATCCCGAGCAAGCATCTCAGCCAGGAACGCTGATTTTTCCGCCGCAGGTAGATCCCGAGCCGCTTCAAAAGCGGATTTAACTTGCTCCCACTGATCCGGTGACATGGGGTGGGCCTTTGCGAAGTTGACTGGAAATCCAGGCCCGGGCAACTTGGGCGTCTCGTTCAGCGGTTCTCTCGTCAATCGAGAGAATCGTGCCGATCTCACGGAAGGTCAGCTGTCCGAAATAAGACATCTCAATGACACGGGCCATGCGCGGCTCTTCAACTTCTAACCTGTCGAGCAGTTCCGTTATAGCAGTGATTTTCTCGGGACTGTCCCAAGGCGCGGGATAATTCTCAGGCATTTCCCGTAGCTCATCTTTGTCTCCGCATCCCTGTCCATCATACGAACGCGCATGTTCGACGAGAAGACGGCGCATGGCACGGGACGCGATCACCAGAAAGTGATGACGGTCAATGCATGCGATGGAAGTAGCCCGGGCGAGTTGTGAATACAGTTCATTGACCAGCGCTGTGGGTTGCAGAGCATGATCTCGTCTCTCGCCTGCCATATGAAACTGGGCGAGGCGTTGCAAATCCGGATAAAGTAGATCGACGAGATCTTCGAGGACTGTTCCCTGTCCCTCTTTCCAGCGCTGCACCATCTGCGCGACCTGACCCGTTGCAATTGCGGCATTGAAAGCAGATTGCTCTGTTAACGCGGGCAGATGTGTCTCCGGTTTCACGAATGTTCCGAATCATACCAGACGATGGAGCATGCCGACATACGTCAGCAGCCGAGGGTTGAAAGCGACTCGCCCTTTGCCGGGCAATCAATTCCCTCCGATAAGCATATCCACGAACAGGGAAAGCTTTGGAGGGATACGGGTCGTTCACATAGCCGATCTACCGCTGGCCGAGAGTGCGGCGCATCAGAAGGAGCGTTAGGGTGAAGATATCGAACCCCTAGGGAAGGATGAGCAAGCGAAAGCGGACCTGACGGGATCACAACAGCAGCCGGTCCCAAATGCTTTGAAAGCTTTGAACGGCAAACAAGGCGATCAGCCAAATTCAGAAAAGCAATAATCTGAAACAAAGCCGATCCAAATCTCGCCTGAACTCGTGGCGTGTTGCGACGGCAACGAACGATTACAGCGTTCCGCGCTGTGCTCAATACGCCGCATTTAGCAGTGAGCAAGGATAAGGCGAAACGGCAACGAGCGCGGGAAAAGAAGAAGCCTCTCAAATAGTCTCACGCAACTGTAGTGCTCTAAAGGTGCGTTGAACAACATAAACTCAGTTTCTGGATTGCCGACAATTCAGGAGCAACTCGGATGTGAACTCTATGCTGAACTCGCAACCTGTGCTGGCCTACATTCTTATGAGATTATGGCCACCTACTCTGCGCGCAGGATTTCCACCACATCCATACCGGCAATGCGGCGAGTAGCGACCCAGATGCTCGCCGCTGCAATCAGACAAATTGAAAGCGTCGCGAGAAAATAGGTTTCAAGATCAAAGGTCGCGGCTCCTTCAATGAGGTGGCCCAGCAGCTTTCCAGTACTCACGGCGCATGCAATTCCGCCCAGAGTTCCAAGGAAAACTGTTGTCAAACCTTCGCGGATAAACCTTGTGCGTAAGCGGGCGGGTGTTGTCCCTAACGCCAGTCTTACGCCCATCTCTTGCCTTCGCTGCGTGACGGCATAAGAAACCACAGCATAAATGCCGATCAGGGCCAGCAGCAGACCAAAGCCCGCAAAGAAAACGAGCGCTGTTCTGTAGAACTTCGGACGGAGAAAGGCACGATCCAAGCGTTGCTGCATTGTTTGCACGCTATAAGCCGGAACGCCACGCCCAACGGAGACTAAAGCCGTCCTAATCTCGGTCAAATGATCTTCCGGTCGCCCTTTCACCTTCACGACGAACGTGGAGTCAAAGCTTCCAGGGTCATGCGCCGGAATGAAAGTCTCTGGAGGATTTACATCGAAAACATCCGAGATGTACTGTCCCATGAAATCCAGGTTGCGGACGACACCAACAATTCTTCGCGGGGTTCCATCAGCACCTTCGACAATATGTCCGAGAACATCAAACGGTGCCAGCCAAATTCTTGCAAAGGTTTCGTTAACGAGGATGACCTTTGTGTTCGACTGGACCTCCGTGTCGGTGAACTCTCGCCCATAGATGATATGGCCGCCTGTCGTTGCGAAGTAATCGGACATGATTGGAATCACAGAAGCGCTGGTGCCCGGCGCAGATGGATGACCGTCAAACGAGTACGGACAACCGAGAAACTTTCCAGACAAGAGAGGCAAGAACTCTGTGGAGCTTGCACTTTGAACGGCAGGCAAGTGCCGGAGACGATCCAGCACTTCTTCAAAATACTGCAGGCGTAACCCCGGTTTGTCTCGGACCGTACCGGCCAGTGCGACGCTCGCGGTAATGACACCGTTGGCCTTAAATCCCCTATCAATCTTAAGCTGATGGGAGACGCCTCGTACAACCGAGACCGAGGCTGTGAGCAAAGCAATTGTGAGCATTACCTGAGTTCCGACCAGCACATCACGCACGAGCCGTGAGCTGCGAAAGTCAGCGGTTCCTCGTGCAACGAACGAGTGCGTCCGACCGGTGCTCAGCGCTGGCAAAAGCCCGAACAGTACGGCACTAAGGACAGCAAGCCCGATCGTAAAAGCGAGCACCCTGAGATCCAGAACAGTGTACGTCTGGGAAGGTAAAGTAGCCGATTGCACCTTGCTTGCCACGGACGTGGCCCAAACAGCAACGATGCAGCCAAGGCTAGCCGAAACGATTGCCAGAAGGAGACACTCAGTGAACACTTGCTGGATTAAACGAGCCCGGCTTGCCCCGATTGCGGAGCGGATGGAGAGCTCGTGTTGCCGGTCGGCTGTCCGCGCCAGCATCAGATTAGCCAGGTTGGCGCACGCGATTAGCAGAATCAGGATTACAACACCCATCAGGAGAAGCGAGGCGTCCTTGACGGGCCCAGCCAACTGATCCCGAAGAGGCATCATGATTGGAACCCAGTCGGCCCGAAACTTGCGATGCGGCTCCATGCGATGAACGTCGTCCGCGAGTGCCGCCCGAGCTTGTGCCCCGCTGACGCCAGCTTTCAGACGTCCGATGGCGACCCAACCGTTGTTGCCGTGCGTATACTGTGGCGGCTTCCACAAAGCGGTGGTTGCGGGGTAATCAAACTCAACCGGCATCACCCCGATGATTGTCAACGGCTCGCCCGGAGGCGGTTGCAATCCGTAAACCCGGATGGTTTTTCCCAGTACTTGCTCACTTCCGGCATACAGGTCTTGCCACAGCGCATAGCTAATCACCGCAACGCCCTGATCGCCCGGCGTAAATGTTCTTCCGAGTACCGGCCGCGGACCAAGCAGAGAAAAGAAATTGCTTGACGTCATCGCAATGTGTGCCCGCAGCATGCGTTGGGGGTCGCCTATGTTTAAGTCGCCGTCCTCGAAAAGCGCGGCATCCTGAAGGTAGTTTGAATGCTGGCGCCAGGAATCGAATTGAGAGGCACTGTCATGCGGAGGAAGAAAGTGACGCAATGCCACCAGGCTTGCCGGATCTTGGAAAGGTAAGGATCGCAATAACAGGGCGTTGATCACGCTGAAGACTCCGGTGTTCGCACCGATCGCTACCCCAAGCGCTACAACCGCAAAGCCAGTTTGCCAGGGACGTGTGGCCCACAGCCGCAATGCGTGCCGACCGTCGCGACCAACCTCGATCGCCAGCTGAACAGGGATGGACGCCGCGAGATCGAACAGCAAAGCCATCCAGAGCCGGACAACCGCTAACCTCGACGGCGCTTCCGCCAGTACATCGCGATATTCCTGCTCCATCACCTTGGCATACTCTTCGCGGAATGCTGCTGGATAGAGGTGCAAGAGAATGCGACACAGCCTAAGCATGTTTGGCTCTTCCAAAGGTCGTTACTGCCATTTCTGCGAGTTCCCGCATACGTGCAGCCTCAGCACGCGCGACCTGCTTCCCAAACGTGGTGATCTTGTAATACCGTCGTCGCTCATCGTCAAGATGCGGATCCGGTCGCTCATCCGATTCTTCAATCAATCCGAGTTCCAACATCTTATTGATTGATCCGTACAACACACCCGGGCCGAGTTTCAGTTTTCCGTTCGTTCGTTTTGTAATTTCACGTTTCAGGGCGTAGCCATGGCGTTCGCCTTCGCCAAGGGAAAGCAGAATGTGGAACACGGCTGATGACAGTGGTATAAGAGCGTCTGCGGACGACATACTAGTACGGTATCAGACCTAATAGGTCGTACCAAGCGGCTTTAAACTGAAGGGCCCGTTCCGGAACAGCGGAAGTCATGTCGGGCGAGGTCGACCCGAGTAGGAATGCCAATTTGTTGGAGTGTAGGCAGGTACTGCTTTACCGATCCGGAGCACAGTCAGAGTTGTGCCAGGATGACGGGCGATCTGGACACTACGCATCTGGGGGGACCCGAAGAAGCATTGTCTAGGTTGCCGACAACTCACTCTCAATTCGGAACGTAAACGCTAGGCCGTCAGGTTGGATCTATCCGGGCTATAGCTTGTTCAAGTCTCCGGGTTGCCCGTCATCCTGGGCCACTGCCGAGACAATCCCCCCCAAGTTCTCAACAAACGCATCGGAACTTATCTGGCCGATGCGTTTCGAACCGGGTCTGGATACAGAAGAACAACGAAACAGCATGCGGGGCTATTCTCGATTTCCGGTTCGCTGACGGGCGCGCCTGACCTCCCAAGGCACGCAATCGGTCCAGGTCATTCCTTGTGTCCCGCAGCAAGGATTTCGAGGGAGCCGACAACGGAGTGCATCGCTTCGGCTTGTGCCCGCAGTTGTTGGCTAGCGGAGGCGCTCTCTTCAGCATTTGCCGCCGTCTGCTGTGTCACCTGTTCCATCTGCTGGAGCGATGTGGAGATTTGGTCAATCCCATGCGACTGTTGCCGTGCGGCTTCGTTCATCCCATCAACGAGTAGCTTGATCTGGGCCGAACTCCGGGTTACGGCATCGATTACCTTCCGCATCCGGGCTACTTTGTCATTGCCTGTTTGTGCGTTGCCGACCGACACCTGAATGAGGGAAGTGGTGTCTCGGGCTGCTTGTGCACAGCGTTGAGCAAGACTGCGCACCTCCTCCGCTACTACCGCGAATCCCATACCAGCCTCTCCAGCCCGCGCTGCCTCGACCGCTGCATTGAGGGCCAGAATGTTGGTTTGGAAGGCGATCTCATCGATGGTCTTGATGATCTTAGAGATCTCCTGGCTGGATTGAGAGATACCACTCATGCTGGCGGTCATCTCATGAAGGGCTTGATTAGCTTCCGTTACGCTCGTATCCACTTGCTGCATCAAGTTGGCCGCTTGTTGCGTATTTTCTGCATTCCGCTGGGTCATAGCGCTGATTTCATGGCTAGACGCGGATGTTTCTTCGAGAGAGGCTGCTTGCTCACTGGAGCCTTGAGCCAGCGACTCACTGCAGGCTGTTAATTGCGTCGAAGCACTGACCACTTCGCGGGCACTAATTCCAATCTCTTCGGCAGAGCGGCGGAGAGATTTAGTAATTCCGCGCACGATCACCATCGTTAAAGCGACTCCTCCTACTGTGGCGAACCCGATAATAAGCCAAGTTAGATTCAGGATCCAATGATCACTAGCGAGGGCATTCCGATAGAGTGCGTCGGCATTCTGTTTGTTGAACCTAGCCTCGGCCTGCACAGCTGACGCGAGAGTGACGTATTGAGCTCTCCCTTCGGCTCCATACATGGCAGCCGCTTCCGGCAATTTGCCAACCTGCACCAGTTCTGCATAGTGCACACATGTAGCTAAATACACGTCCGCGGACGATTTTATCTTGTTGAACAGAGCGCGGTCTTGCGCGGCGGTAATGGTTCTCTCATAGGCTCCCAAGAGCTCGGGCAATGTCCTTTGCAGCTTCATCACAGCGGCCAAATTCTTCGCCCTGATCATTTCTAATCCCGCAACACCGCTGGCCATGGTATCGCCCCGCAGCTCTCCAACTGCGCTCTGAATTTCGGCCAGTGCCTCCAGGCCCGCAACAGAATCGGTCACCATTGATTCCAGGCTCTTCGTGCCCTGGTGAATGCCATACGAGCCCGTACTTCCGGCAACCAACATCAGACAAAGTAGAACCGCACACGTGCTCGCAACTCGTTTTCCGACCGACCAATTCTTCAAGGAATACCTTTCTGATGCGCTCCACAACAACTGGGGCAAGCTTGCTTTCGCCCGGATGCGGGAGTTGTAATGTACGTAGAGGGAACATGAGCGAATGGTTCTAACTAAGAGTTGTCCTATTCTGCTCCGGTTAGAATCCAGCAGTGTGGATGGTTCCCCGGCTGCGATTGCTTTTGAAGGTCACCCGCGTCCTAGCCTTTGTCTACTTAGGTCTCTGCACTATCCTATTCCTGTTTCAACGCTCGCTTATTTACTTTCCGCAACCATTCTCAAGCGATTGCGGAACGACGATCAGCCTGCCTATCCAGACAGGGCGGGTTCTCGTGTGCGCGCGGCCAAGAGAAGGACGACATGCCCTTATTTACTTTGGGGGAAACGCAGAAGACGTTTCTTTCAACATGCATCCCTTCTCGGTCGGAATGCCCGACCGCGCACTCTACCTCCTCAACTACCGAGGGTATGGAGGGAGTTCCGGCAAACCGTCCCAAAGCGCTCTTTTTCAAGATGCCCTGACTCTGTTTGACCGAGTTCATTTCAAATACCCAGACGTGGAAGTCGTCGGACGGAGCTTAGGCAGTGGAGTCGCTATCTACCTCGCAAGCTCCCGTCCGATCGAGAGGCTCGTTCTCGTTACTCCGTACAACAGTATTCAGGAGCTTGCAGCCCGCCGGTTTCCCTACCTTCCTGTCGGATGGCTGTTGTTGGATAAGTTCGAGTCCTGGCGATTTGCGCCCTTTGTCAGAGCGCCCACTCTGATTATTGCCGCGGACCATGATGATGTTGTGCCGCGTGACAGTACCGAGTTGCTTCGTTCACATTTCAAACCCGGCCTCGCCTCGATGGTCGTTTTAGCCGGTACCGGCCACGATACGATTGCAGACGGTTCCGACTACCTTCCCCTATTGAGCGGTGCCTCGTCATCCTCTCTTCGTCGTTGAAAGTTAGCTGCCATAATTCAATGGGCTGTACAGATTGTTCCTGAGTAGCGGCCAACCGGAAAGAAAAACGGAAAGGCTGTTCCATTGAGACATTTTCCGGATGGCCGACCATGCAGGAACAACTCGGAACAGTGCTCGGCAGCTTTTCAGTTCCGAGAATCGAAGTTTCGTGCTGAACTTTGATTAACTATCAAGTCAGTCATCAGTACTGAGCCTATACCCGCCCGCCGAGCCAGAGACCTTGATGTTCAATAACGCCTGTAAGGCTGCCGTCGCTTTTCGTCCGTTTTCATATGATTCTAAGATCGAAAGATAATGAACGTTCTGTAAGTGTGGCCTTTCAGCCCAGGCGAACTCTCTGAGAGAATTGCGGAATGAGGGAAGGCAACCTATGGATGTTCCTACTCATCTGCGGGGGAGTCGCAGTCTCTGGTTTAATCGGATGGCTACTGGACAAAGCGTTCCCAAAGTCAAGGTTGCGAGATGCACTTTTGACCGCAGTCTGTCTTTACATCGTGTTGACGCTCATAAGATAGGTCGGCCCTGACTGTTGCAAAAAGGCTGGATCGGCCTTTTGCTCAATGCCGGTGCGTTCCTAAAGCTTGGCGGCGCTAGAGCGATGTATGAACCTTTCGATGTTGACCGTTCAGCGCATGGATTACGCGCTAACCGGAAGTATGTCCAGATAGCCGACCACTCGGACTCAACCCGGAGACTAAACACATCGCCGTAAGGAGGGATTTCTGTGGAAAGCTCTAATTAGTCCGATATCAACAAATTAGCAGTCCAACGGATCAAGGGTCGAAACCATGCGTTCTCGGCAGGCGAAATAGTATCGGGCAACCCCTCATCCGCTTTAACAAGAGTCGCAGGCGAGTTAGCTTGCCGCAGATCAACTGCCATAAGGGAGATCTCAATGAGCTTTCATTACAGACGGAAGCTTTTGCTACTGATGATAATTGGCTTCAAGTTCGCCTAATAAGCCGATGATGAATTGTGGTTCAAAGCCATGTCCTTCCGCATTTCGTAGAAAGATGATGCCCAGGTGAGAGGCGGGATCGAAATATTCTCCGGATAGAAACCCAGCTACCAGTCCCCCATGACCAAGACCGACAGTATTCCCCTTGCGAACGAGCATGAGGGCCATACCGTATCCGTTCGTTCCGGTATTATCTGCCCAGAACATCTCCGACTGACTTTCTAGCAATGCCTTTCTGGCCAGTACGACCTCGGGGCCATATCCCATTTCGAAGGCGACGAAACGCGCCATATCGCTTAACGTCGTGAATACCGCGCCGTTTGGTACCTTGTAGCCGCGACCGTTCTTCAGATCCGCGGCTGAGGGCTTTGCGTCGGCCACACCCTCGTGCAGAACGTACCCTTTTGCGAGAGTCGGAATCATCTGTTCATCGGGTTCGAATCGAGTGTGTTGCATGCCGAGTGGTCTGAAAACTTGGTCTCGAATATAGTCGGTGTAAGACACTCCGGCAGCTCTGCTCAATGCAGCGCCAAGAATGGCGTAGCCAATGTTCGAATAGATAAAATGAGTCCCGGGTTCATCCGTGTATTTCAGCTTCGGCAAAGCGGCAATTAACGTCTGCTCCCATTGGCTTACCGGACCAGTGGTGAACCGCTCAACATCGTCGGGCTCTTCGCTTAGACCCGAATGATGCGTTGCAAGTTGAATAAGAGTGATAGGTGGCGCTCCGGCATACCTTCCGTTGACTTGATTGACCTCCCGGAAAAACTTCTCGACAGGATCAGAGAAATGCACCTTCCCGTTCTGCACGAGTTGTAGAAGCATAAGAGCTGTAAACTGCTTCGTTATCGAACCGATGCGGTACACCGTATCCGTATTGGCCTGCCGTCCATTCACGACGTCCGCTAACCCATAACTTTTTGTCCAGACGAGTTCCCGTCCGGAAACGATACCGACGGTAAGCCCTGCGGCATGTTCCTTTTTGTATTCCGCCGCAAACAGTTCATCTACCCTAGTGATTCCAAACGCAAGCGCTTGCCTCGTTTTGACTGGCACCTTCGGCTTCGCCTCGTTGACTGATTGAGCTTGTCCCAGACAAACTGTGCAGATTGCAAGAAATACGCCAACTTGAACGTGGGATCCAACGGAATCGATTGAAAGGGGAGGCATATCTCTTGGCTAGTGATGCTAACAGGTTCCGTCCGAGTTTACGCGCACGACCTTCGATTTGCCCGCTTCGCCTGGAGAAGTGTTTGGCGACGATGACGCCGCGGCAGGAATAGGATAGAGCCTACCTAATCGCCATGCTTTGCGAAAGTCCGGAGTCAACTTTCGTCTCATTGGGCGGATGACGGGCTATCCGAAAAGTGGTGGTCAAATTATGCAACAGCTCCATGGTGGACCAGACATGATCCGAGATCCCCGCCTCCATCGGACGATAAGATCCTACTACGCTTGATTTGCGAAGTAAGTTATTGCCCTTTGCCGGTTAGTAAGTCGCGCGTCCGCCGCTGACGTCGTAGCACTGGGCAGTCACGAAAGAACAATCCCGGCTAGACAGGAAGTGGGCGACCGCCGCGACCTCCTCCGGCGTTCCGGTTCGTTGCATGGGAATGCGTGAAGTCATGTAGCCGACCTGTGCCTCCGTGAGTTGATCAAGCATTTGCGTGTGGATCACAGCCGGGGAGATGGCATTTACGCAGATTCCGTCGGTCGCAAGTTCTTTTCCCAAAGACTTCGTCATGGCTATGACCGCAGCCTTCGTGGCTGAGTAGGGAGCCATGTTCGGATTGCCTTCCTTTCCGGCGATGGAAGCGATATTAACGATGCGGCCATAGCCTCGTGCGCGCATTGCGGGAACGACGCTCCGGCAGCAATTTACAACACTTTGGACATTTATCGCGATGATGCGCGCCCAATCCTCGTCCGTCTGCTCCCAAAAAGGAGCAGCTTTGCCGGCGATCCCGGCATTGTTAATGAGGATGTCAATTGGGCCGACGCCCGTCACGATCTGCGCAAAGGCTGCCTCAACCGACGCTCGCTGGGACACGTCGCACTGCACGGCAGATGCTGAAGGACCAATCCGGGTGGTAACGGCCTTGGCACCGTCCAGGTTCAGATCGGCTACTGCAACCTTAGCCCCGGCTTGGGCAAGCCGAACCGCGATTGCTTCCCCTATGCCGGTGGCTGCCCCGGTGACTACCGCGACCTGTCCGCTGAGTTCAAACATTAAGTTCAACCCTGTTCCGGTACGCCCGCGAGATCTCTTTCCACTTCTCTATCCGTCTCTGTATCGATGTTTGAAAAGTCAAATCATGTGGATTATACGATTTCACGATTGCCATTAGTCGATGCGATATCTTCGCCATAGCGTAGAGTACGCAACCCCTTCATGAAACTTATCCGATTTGGCTCTCCCAATCAGGAACAACCAGGCGTGATCCTGGGCAATGGAACGCGCATTGACGTTAGTGGCTTCGGACAGGACTACGACGAAAGCTTTTTCGCGAACGATGGACTGCCTCGCCTGAGCGAATGGCTGGACAAGAATGCTTCCGAGTGTCCAATCATCGGCCCGGACATTCGGCTCGGCGCCTGCGTCGCTCGCCCGTCTAAGCTTATTTGCATCGGTCTTAACTACGCTCGGCATGCGACGGAGAGCGGCATGGCCATCCCGAAAGAACCTATCATCTTCTTCAAAGCCACCTCTGCTATATGCGGTCCCGATGATGCCCTGATCATTCCGCCAGGGTCAAAGAAGACGGACTGGGAAGTTGAACTTGCGGTTGTCATCGGCAGGCATGCTTCCTACGTATCCGAAGCGGAAGCGATGGACTATGTGGCCGGTTACTGCCTTCATAACGACTACAGCGAACGCGAATACCAATTGGAGCGCGGGGGCCAGTGGGTCAAAGGAAAGAGCTGCGACTCATTTGCCCCCTTAGGCCCGTTTTTGGCCACAAAGGACGAGATCCCCGATCCCCATAACCTGGCTTTATGGCTCAAGCTCAACGGCGACCTGGTCCAGAATTCCAACACCTCCGACCTGATCTTCAATATCCCCTTCCTGGTGTCGTATCTGAGCGGGTTCATGAGTCTGCTGCCGGGCGACATCATCTCGACGGGGACACCGGAAGGAGTGGGACTCGGAATGAAGCCCCCACGCTACTTGCAAGCTGGGGATACGGTGGAGCTTGGGATCGAAGGGCTCGGCCAGTCGCGCCAGGTAGCAGTTCAGAGATGAGGAGTTTACCACCCCAGAAATGCTGACACGGCTATGAAAGAATTGCGAACCATGAATAGGTTTATCCAAGTAGGCGCTTTGGTGTTTGTCCTTTCGGTTTGCTCCTGGGCCGATGAGGCATCGCCTGCCGTAAGAGATGCTGTGATGAGGGCTGAGAAAAGCTGGAAGGCTGCCGTTTTGAGCGGCGATCGGAATGCGCTTCAAAAGCTTATGGCCGAAGACTTGAGCTACACCCACTCAAGCGCGAAGACACAGACAAAGGAAGAATTCATTCAAGACGCCACGGGGGGATCGACGGTCTACAAATCGATCGAGTTTGAAGGAACGAAGCTCAGGCAATACGGAAACGTAGTGGTTGTGACACAATCGGCCGTCATTGTGACCGTGCAAACGGGAACGAGTCACCTGTACCTAACTGAGGTCTGGGCACAGAAGGACGGTCGCTGGCAGATGGCTTCACGTCAGGCCACAAAGTTGCCCTAACCTCGGGGTTTAACGGCCCCCAGCTTACAAGTAACGGTTGCGAATCCTGATGAGATCAGAGAAGGCGATCAGGAA
Source organism: uncultured Acidobacteriaceae bacterium (assembly GCA_963814195.1). Taxonomy (GTDB): domain Bacteria; phylum Acidobacteriota; class Terriglobia; order Bryobacterales; family Bryobacteraceae; genus Bog-105. The sequence goes on along the minus strand of CAWFBU010000007.1, from coordinate 729,598 downwards.
ATCTTGGCCACCTACCTTTGAGCCGGCTACGTCTTCCCAGGATTCTAACGGAAACTCATAGATGGTGTCCGCAAGTTCGGTGCCTGAGTCGTTCTTCAACTTTGCAAAACGTGCAATAATTTCGACGTCGAAGATCCACTTTGAAAGGAATGGGGTACTAAAAACCTCTTCCAGATCGGGTGTGACGCGGAAAAGCTTTGCACCGCATTGCGTGTCGTAAATTGCAAGCTTCAGGGTGTTAGACACAACCGTGGCAAAGACTCGACCAAGGTAGTGACGGTACTGCTTGCGCTTAATATTTCTTCCAAGAAGTCTGACGCGCGAGCCGAAGACCATCTCGATATCACGTCTGAGTTCGAGAACATCAACAAACTGGCCGATGGCCGCTACGGGGGTGGCAAGATCAGCGTCCCAGAATCCAACGTATTCGGGCGTGCCGTTTGCCAGAGCGTTCAAGATCCCGACTCGAACGGCTTCTGCTTTGCCGCTGTTCCGATCGAGCGAAATAAAGCGGGATCTGTCCTCCGCGGCGGAACAAACTTCGGCGAGGACATCGCGCGTCCGGTCCTTGCTGCCATCGTCGACAAAGAGGAACTGGATACCTGGCTGAGAGATCATGTGACGCTTCAGCTCATCGACCGGCAACCGCATTTCCTCGTTATAGCAAGGGATGACAATCGCCGCTCTGGGCCTCTCGGACTGGTAGACGCGACTGTTCAGCTCGCGCAAACTCTCCTGGGCCGACCGTTGTGACCGCTCCTCGGACAGAACCGGATATTGTGCTGTTCGCATACAAGTCCTGTCGGCAATTGTCGTGAACTCCGTTAACTTTTTTGACTAAGTTTCTGATTCGTAGTGCACCAGATTATCCCTAGGTTCTGACCGGAGTACCAAACAAGCGCTCTGGACCCTAATCCTTGCAGCTCGAAGTGCCGAAAAGACCGGTGTGAATACATCGCTCACCGACATACAACTGATTAAAAGCAGCGGGACAGAATCCGTACTCACCCCACGCTTTGACCGTGAGACTCGCGTTGCAGACAAACGAAGATCTTACGTCGGGAGCTTTCTCGCGATGATTCTTATCTACTGCGGCTGGGTGCTCTCGCTTCCGCTATTCCCGACCCAGGACGGGGCGCTTCACCTGTATTACGTGCACGCACTTCACCAACTGACCGGGGGAAACAGTCTTTTCAGCCACTCCTACGCGTGGCGGAGTCCTGTCCCGCCATACAGCATTCAATACGCGCTCCTGTATGCCCTGACCTCGATCGTTGACTCGGTGTGGGCTGAGAAGATCATGGTCTGCCTTATCCTGATCACGACTGCTACGGGCTTTCGATCTCTTGCGAAAACGATCGGCGATGCAGGGGCAGTGATCTCCCTGTGGATCTTTCCACTCGCCTTAGGCTGGCCGCTCTTCATGGGCTTCCACAATTTCTGTCTTTCGTTAGGATTTTCGCTGTGGGCTCTCACATTCTGGTTGCGAGCAGCATCCGGGCGTCGTGGTGCGTTTCTACTCTTCGGTTGCTCGATTCTGATTGTCGAATTTACTCATCCCGTTCCGCTGCTCATCTTGATTGGCGTAGTCTTTGCAGATTTATGTATCCGTGCTGGACAACTTCGATACAGCAGGTTCCTCGATTGGAAGCAGATTGTAAAGAAGCTTCAATGGGAGATTGTAAGCTTCCTTGCCGCGGCTAGCTCGCTTTCGTACCTTGCGCTTTTCCTAAACAAGCCAAGCGTTGTCACGGCCGCATCCAGGACCGTTTCCTTAATGGCTTGGTGTAAGCAAATCGCTTTACTCCAGTTCATGTGTTTCGCTTCCGGAGGAGTGGCAACCAAGCTATTCCGTCTCTTCTTGCTTACTTTGCTTTTCTTTTTCCTCTGGGTAGGTTGGAGAAGCTTCAAGGAGCGCTGGCTGACGAAACGTCTGGACGCTTCTTCCACGATGCTTGTGTGCTGCGTTAGCGTGATCTTGCTTCTTCCCTTGATACCGTCACGGGTAAACGGGCTTGATTACTTCCGCGAGCGGCTCTTTATCTATGGCTTCATTTTCGCCCTCGCGGCGGCAAGCGCTTCCAGGGGATTAAGCCGCAAATATCAAACTGCTCTCTACCTGGGCGCGTTAGTTTTCGCGGGTTATGACCTGGCGATGGCCGAGAAGCTCGTTCGGCCTGTCGCCCAAGAAGTTGCACAGGTGGAAACTCTCTCGGTGCGAGCTCGCAACAAGACGGGATTGATGTTCAATGCTTCCCGGATCATTGGACCACGCCGGTTGATGGCGAATCCTTACCATGTATGGAGCGGCTCGCGCTTCTTTCGCCGTTCCAACACTCTGCTCCTGAACGATCCGTGGGCTGGGCCGCCGAACATTCTGCCCATCAACCGCAGCGCAAACAGGCTGAATGTTGCACTCACGAACTTCGAGTTGCTTAATCCTCTGCAGTTGTACCAAGAGATGCTGGAGTCGAAAGCCGCCCGGGACCGGGTTCTGTCTCAGACTGACTTCATATTCTTCGTTGGGCTTCCTCAGAGCGCAGGTGTCGTGGATCCATTGCTTGAGGCCTCCGGCCGTTCGTGGGATTGCCGTCAGGGAGGCTGGTTTTTCTTCTGCGAAGTAAACAGGCAAGCGACAAAAACCACCATTACGCCTCTGGATCAGTCGTCCGCAGTTGCCCACTCTGCCGATACGGCTTTCACGGAACTGAATGCACGGCGCTTTTGGGAAGAGGAATAGCGGCCCGGGCGACTATGCGGAACCTCAGGTGCGAAGTTATTCAGGTGGAGTGCTTGGTGTCTGAGGCGCCTTCTTGTCCCGCTTCTGATCTTCGCCGGATTCTTTCGCCTGCGGTGTTCCGAACCCGAACCTTCGTCCCAAGATCATTTTGACGATCAGATGGTCAGTGCTGTGCGTCACACCGACACCTACACCAAAATTGAATTCCCAATTCGGTCCTAAATTCAGGTCCATGGCAGGAACAATCTGCTGTTGCTGGTCGCGGAAAGGGCTAAAACCGGCGAGCGGACCGACAGACCCGTAATACTCAAGTCCGGCATTGATGCGTTTCGTAACGTCGTAGCCGGCTTTGAAGTTCGGCGAGAAGACAAGGCCCTGAGAAACACTGGGTCCATGAAACGATCGGTCGACCGTAGGATTGAAGGACAGGTACCAGCGGTCAATCTGCTTATCGATAATGGGGCGAATCTCCATGGTCCACGTGTCCTGGGAAAAGGAGTGACGCTGGTAGCCGGCCTCCAGCGAAAGACTCGCGCCGACAGGCCAATGCCAGCTCTCCGGAGCGCGGACACGAGGCCGGATATGATCGCCCACCCAGTTCCAACCATAGCCTCTGGGAATGCTTGTGAAGATGTAGAAGCCGGTTTCGAACCAAGGCGTAAAGCCATGGGTAATCTCGACAGTTTCATGAAACGCTCCCTGAGTGGGAAGCACTCCGTCGGTTATGGTTCTTGACCCGGAGATGGTGTAGTTATTGTGAAGCTCTACCATCGTTCGATTAGGCGCGACCGTCTCAGAGCCATACACCTGAATCTCGTAATTGTCTTGGGCAGCCCCGTACAGAGCAAGGAAGCAAAGGAGAAGGATGAGACGAATCAGATTGCGTGACAAATCACAAGTGTAGTTCTACCAGGCAATCCTTGGTCCTGCTAATTTGAGAAAAAGTTCGGGAGGATGGGCAGCATGGCGCCCCCCATCTCTCCGTTCTGATTTGTAAGGCTAACTGGTGCGGCGGCGGCGATAGATGTTGATCGCGAGAACTCCGAGGCCAGCGAGAGCCATGCCAACGCTGGCTGGCTCGGGCGTCGCTACAAAGTCAGCGCCATGAAGCCCCGGGAGGCCACTGAGGATGGGAGTCACCAAACCAGTGTTCGGATCCACGCTGCCGAACTGGTCACCGACACTGACAAATAAAGAACCAGGAGTCAGTCCGGAGGCGTTGATGGCGTATATAGTATTGCCGCTGGTGGACGCTACATAGAAAGTGCCTGAGGTCGCAGTGGCGATCACGGAATCGTCCGGTGCACCTGTGAAAGTGCCGTTGAGTTTAACAGAAGTTGCGGTCTGGGAAGCGAGACCGGGATTAGTGATGAAGGTCAAAGCGCCATCGCCTTCTCCGGTTAGGATCAATCCACCGGTAGGCGTAGACTTCAGTGAATCCGGGTCGGTGGCAAGAATGCCTGCGCCAGTCTGAAGCGTGGTGTAGGTAACCGGGGTGGCGAGATTGGCATTATCCAGCTTGACGACAACAGCGTCGGATGTGCCGGCAGGATTGGTGAAACTCAAGTACGCGTTGCTTCCGATGAATGCGACATCATCAAAACCGCGCGATCCCGAAACCGGCGCATAAGCCGAACCATAGTTGTAAGTGCTGACTGCTTTCGTGGTGGGGTTGATGACGCTGATCTGCGAATTCCCATCCTGATTCTGCAACGCCCAAACCATACCAGTGTTCGGGTTGTACTTGAGTCCGTCGACGTTGCCGCCAAGGGTATAGGTATTTTGAACAGCACCAGAAGTACTGTATTGAACGATGGTGCTGTTGCCTGTATAACTGCTGGACGAAGCGCCATTGCTGAATTCAACCCAGACCGAACCACCCCCGTAGGTGACCGAGTCGGCTGCGGTTGCACTTACGGCTGCGCCCGTCGCAAATGTCGAGGTGGAATAGGAAGCAGCCTGAGCTGAATGCTGGCCCAGGCAAATAGCGGTCGCCAAAAGTGCATATTGGCCAGCTGTTAGCGTAGCCTTGCGAGAAGTACGAGTCATAAATTCCTTTCGGGTGAAGTGGATAATCGCGCTGAAAAACGGGGTGCCCGTTGATCCCTACGGACGCCCACTCACTGTGCAAGATATAGCTGTCCGCTGTGACAGGGGTATGAAATTCCCCAGAAGGCGAAAAGCATATTCGCTAATGCCGCCAGGAGATGCTGAGAGTGTTACTACCAGGCCCGAAACTGGGGTTGATCGCGGAGGGAATCAGCCATTCGGCGTGCTTAGAAGTCAGGTGGTTTCGATGAACCTGCTGCACGTGCACGACGTATCGTCCAATGAAGAAACCGGTTAAACCCCCGACCAAAACATCAGAAGCAAAGTGCGCTTGGGCCAGCACGCGCGAAACACTGACAGTCGTCGCGTAAGTGTAGGCGACGAATGGGACCCATTTATGATTCCCGTACTCATCCGCAATCACGGCAGCCAGGGCCCATGCTTGCGTCGAGTGGCCAGAATAGAACGAGCTGCCGCCTTTTTCAAAATGACCGCCATGGTCTCCATCTTGCGGACGCTGTCTTCGTGCGATGACTTTTACGACGTTCACCGTTATATCGGCGTCAGCCAGAGCTTCCAAACTTTCCAGGCCGGTTTCCTTCAACTTCGAGCTATGGCTCAGAAGGCCTGCCGCATAGACTCCGCCCGCAAAGGGAAACACCGAGTACCACTGCCCTATTCGCGAAAGATCCGTACCGGCATTCACCGACGTTCCCGAGAATGGGAGTGCCTGCGAAATGCGATGATCGGCGGCGATCAAACCGGCCGTGCTAACTCCGGCCAGAATCCACCACTTCGCATTTTGCCTGTTGATGTGTAATGGACTGGTCCAGATTGCTTTCTGGTCCAACAGAACGTTCGTCGCAAACTTCTTAACGAAACCACCGGACACTTGCGATGAATAAAGATTGTTATCGCGCACATCAGCAACGGGAGTCGGTCCTGACGAAGCGGTGGAGTCTTGAGCCCGTAAAGGGAGGCAGGCGACAGAAACGAGGAGGAAAGTAAGAGCTTTACGATGAATTGCGTTGCGCATGTTGGAGGAAAGTCCCACTGTAAACAATGAGACTCTGCCACCAAAACTACCGAAACTACTATGCGGAACGACGCCGGAATCGATGTAGACCCAAGAGGCTCAAGACGCCGCCCGCCATCCACAACGTGGCCGGCTCAGGAACGCTGCTCAAGGCAACATTGGGCGACACCGCCGAAGAGGAGACAGTCCCGTTTAGGTTGACTGTCACCAGAGCGGCAAGCCCTGAAGGGTCGCTAGTCAGAACTGGGACTGTGCCGTTCGCATCCGAGTACACGTAAAAGCCGAACTGGCTGGTCGAGGTGGCCGAGCCGTTCGGGCTGTTAACGGCGGGCCCGCTAAAGTTCAGGGTGAAGGACATTGCCCTACCGAAGGTCACGGTTTCGAAGTCGTCATTACTCTGAAATGCACTGTTATTGCTGATGTTGACAGGTGCGCTGATCGGTCCGCCAGTCGCGGCTCCTGTGCGAATCTGAGTACCCGCAAAAGTAGCGCCTGAGAAGTTGAAGACCGTCACAGTTGCCGCTTGAGACGAGAGCGCACCGGCATCGAACGCAAAGTCGAGTGAGCCCGTGGTTCCGTTAAGGCTGGACGTGTTCAGGTTCACGTTCAGGAGTTGATCGGCCCTTAATGTCAAGGCCGAAGTCAAAGAGAGAGTTAGTGCGAGGATCTGTAATTTACGCATGAAGTTAGTAGCTCACCACAGGAACGAAGGAAATATGAACGTTGGAGGAGTCGAGGAAAGACACTGCCACGGAAGCGGATTGACCTGGTGCAAGCGGTCCAGGGATCGAAACTGAACTCCCAGAGGATGTTAAGCTCACGCCCGGAGTCAGGCTGGACAGCGAGATCGTGATAGGCCCGGCGATTGCCGCATTCGTGTTGTTCGTGGCCGTGATCGTGCCGGTGTAGGTCTTGCTGACGCGGTTATACAGGAACGCGCTGGTTGTCACAGGGACATTCGCGGCGGCAGGAAACGCGGGAGTGCCGGGGGTGAATGAAACGCCCCGAAGAACCTCCCCAGAACCGGCCGAGCGCACGGTGGCAAACTGTTCATTGGCTGCAGCCGCCGGATCTGTGTTTGCCAGGACATCGGTGATGGCCACAAGTTTATTGGGGTCGGCACCCTGGTCTCCGTTGGTGCTGATGGTGGAGGTGACAGCCCAGATTGTTACGGTTCCATCGGCATTCAAACGGCCCGTTATGTTCCTCAATCCATCGGTAGAGGGATTGAGAGCAGAGGGATAAGTACTGCTCACCGAATAGGGCACGCCCAGGTTGAGACCATTCTGCAGGACGTAGTTGCGAACCCAGGTACCGTTCACTAACGTCCATTTCTGAAGACCGGCAGCTTTACTTGTGGCTGCATTGGCGGCTGTCCCATCACCTTCGTCGGCAACATATAGGGTTGTGGCGTTCGCAAACCAAATGCCAAAAGGATTTGTCGCGTCAGCGTTCTTCGCGAGCGTCGTGGGGAAACCGGGCAGAATCGTAATGGGAGTTGTGGGCGCCGTATCGACAGTCGGAAGTACACCGGGCGCGCCTACCTGATAAACAGTGTTGATGCCGTTGCCGCCGCTTCCCTTTGTGATGTAGAGGGTATTGTTGAACACCGTCAGTCCGCGAAAATTGTTGTCCTTGCCAAGTTTGTCCGCAGCATAAGGCTTACCGGTCGATGGATCGATGACCTGAGTGATGGAGAAATTGCCGATCGGCATTGGAGCGCCCGCCGCAGCTCCGGGAACGACGACCTGGGCACCTGCCGCAGCGACGACATTTGCCGGTGTTCCGGAACCGTTGTTTGAGTTGCCTACAGTGAAATACAGTCCGTTAGCGAGGATCGCTGCACGGCCATTATTCCCGTTATAGGCGTTTGTGTCGGTCACCTGTAAGTTGCCGTTGGCATCGACTTGCACAATCGCACGGTAATAGCTGTCGCCGACAGGATTGGTCGGGTCGTAAACACCAGGTGTATTCGAGTTGGAAACATCCAACGTGTTGGGCGGAGCCACGTAGGCCATAAAGGTCATCACCGACCTGGTGTCGGACAGGTTCAGCGCCACTTCGGATTTCGAAGGGAAGCTCGTCGTCACAACACTTGTGGGGATCGCAAGAGTGCTGATCAGTGACCCGGCCGTAGTTACCTGGTCGAGAAAGAGCGGTGCTGTTACGCCAAAACTACCGTCCACTAAATCGTTGTTGAACACATTGTTTGTGCTCCCAACGACTGGATAAGCGCCGTTATCGGTAGCCTTACCGGTTCCGCAAGTGGCGGTTGCAGGACAGTTCGGCGGCAGCTTCTGACCGATGGTGACGGTTGTTGCATCGCCTGTGTACACGGAACGGCTGACAACCAGATTACCTGGCGTAAAACCGTTGAAGGAATCGGCTGAGAGATTGGCGCAGCACAAGGCGCTGAGGATGGTTGCCGAAGCAAGAGTACGACAGAGTAGTTGGGATTTGGGCATCGGAGGGTGGGATATCGACCGACTGTGAACATATCACCGCTGAGTAACGATCACGTTACGTTTCGGTCACCAATTGTTGACAGAACTGCCGCAGGGTACCTTGCTACCCGGAGCTTTTCGAAGTTGCCGGTTACACTACTTTTCGCTTCCAGCGCCCGCTTAGGAAGGCAGTTAGTCCCATACCGGTGATACAAGCCTCGGCAATCGGAATTGAGATGAAGATTCCGCGCACTTGCATGTGAAGCGCGAAGGCAAGCGCATACGCGAGCGGCAATTCGATAATCCAGTAGCCAACGATATTGATCAGGGTTGGCGTGATCGTATCGCCGGCCCCGTTCAAAGATTGGACCATCACCATCCCGAAGGCATAGGCGAGATTTCCCAAGGCGATGATACGGAGGAAGTCGACCGCGATGGCGGCAACGGCGGTGTCCGTTGTAAAAGTCCGAATAATTGTCTCGGGCATTGTTAGAAAGATGATTGAGACCAACCCGAGAAACGTCACGTTGTATAGAGCCGTAACCAGAACAGCCCGTTGAGCGCGGTCGGGCTTCCCTGCCCCGAGGTTCTGCCCGACCATGGTGGCCGCAGCGCCGCTCAGCCCCCAAGAGGGCAGCAAGACAAACAGGAACACGCGGACACCGATGGTATAGCCCGCTACTCCGGCTGCACCGAATGAGCTCACCATGCGCACCAGCAGGAGCCAGCTTAGTTGCCCGATCGCGAATTGGGTCACGCCCGTGATCGAGATGCGAACCAGGCTTCGAAGGACGGGAGGAATCAACCGGATATCGCGGTAGCGAACGCGAATCCGATTGTGGCCTCGAGACAACGTCCAGAACTGGTACACGACACCGCAGGTGCGGCCCGTAAAGGTCGCGACCGCTGCTCCCGTAACACCAAGCGCTGGGAACGGTCCGATCCCAAAGATGAAGCACGGGTCAAGCGCCAGGTTGATCAGGTTAGACAGCCAAAGGACTCGCATGGCCGCCGCGGGTGCGCCCGCTCCGCGAAAGATCGCATTGTTGAGAAACAGCAGCATGATCGCCGTACTGCTGCTGAAAGCGATCGTAGTGTAATTGTGTCCGAGGGAGACAATCGCTTCCGATGCACCCATAGCGTGAAGCAGTTGCGGTGCGAACAAAGCGCCGGGGATACCAATGAGAAGTGAGATTGCGGTGCCCAGCAGAATGGCCTGTGAGGCAGACGCTGTCGCGCCAGCAGGATCTTTTTCGCCCGTGCGGCGCGCAACGATGGCAGTGGTCGACATGCTGATCCCAAACGCTGTGGCGAAGATGAAAGTCAGCATGGACTCGGTGAGTCCGATCGTGGCGACCGCGTTTGCACCGAGATGCGTAACCCAGAACATGTCGACAATCGCGAACAGCGACTCCATGAACATCTCGAGGACCATGGGAGTAGCCAAGAGCACCACCGCCCGGCTGATGGAACCGTTGGTGAAATCCTGCTGAGTGCCGCCGAGTGCGGCTCGCCAGAAGCCGGCCCGTTTGGGTTTCGGCAATAGAAGTTCGTCGTGCATTCAATTGTCAGATCCAGAAATGCAGCGCATTCTCGCTCTCCGAGACGTTCAAGTCTCTGAAGTTTGCAATGCACGTAGCACCAGGAAGTGCGTGGCAGCCAAACGTGGTTGTGAGCGCCAGGACTTGCGAACCGGCCGCCCGTCCCGCAGCAAGGCCGGCCGGGGTATCCTCCAATACCAGACAATCAGCAGGAGCAACGCCCAGGCGAGCGGCCCCCTTCAGGTAACCCTCGGGGTCCGGCTTGCCCTGTAAGACATCGCTACTGCAGATGAGCACTGGAGGAATCGGCAAGCCCGCCGCCGTGAGCCGAACTTCTGCCAAGGGCCGACTCGCGGAAGTCACGACGCACCAACGATCCGGAGGCAGTCTGGCCAACAACGCCGCCGCTCCCGGCACTTCGCGCACGCCCTCTCGGCCATCGATTTCTTCCGCCTCCAACCGCCGTGCCTCCTCTTCGATATCGAGATGCGGAGCCACGTCGCGCAGAGTGTCCATCGTACGGCGGCCATGGGACACCGACAGGATGTGCTCGATGTTCAAGTTATGACGTGCCGCCCACCGACCCCAGATCATCTCGACCGATTCGGTGGAGTCCACGAGCGTGCCATCCATGTCAAACAGAACCGCCTTGCAACTAATGCGAAGAGCCATCGTGAGCTACCAGTGTGGCAGCTCAGCGATTCAAGATGGCAGCTGTCAGCTTGCTCTCAGCATAGGGCAGCAACGTCATCGATCGACGGCTGACGCCGAGGATAGGCGCAGCTGCCCGCTATGTCAGATCCGGTGTTATGACCGGCTCGTCGGCAGCGGGTTGCGATCCCCGGCGGCACCTTGCTGGTGCCAGTAAGGATAAATCATTGGTCTGTCACTGGCGGCGTCTAGTTTCGCAATCTGCTCGGTCGTTAAGTTCCAATTGGCCGCCTCCAGATTTTGACGCAGCTGTTCTTCATTACGAGCCCCGACGATGACAGATGAAACAGTAGGACGCTGCAATAGCCAGTTCAGGGCAATCTGGGGAACGGATTTGCCGGTTTCCTTCGCAATCTCGTCAATGGCATCCACCACGCGGTAAAGATATTCGTCGTCCACTTGTGGTCCTGCTTCCGCCGTCTTGTGGAGCCGGCTCTGCTCAGGCAACGGATGACCGCGCCGAATCTTTCCGGTCAGCCGCCCCCAACCCAGCGGACTCCAGATCATTGTTCCCACCCGTTGATCGATTGCGAGTGGCATCAGTTCCCATTCATACTCGCGGCCGATAAGCGAATAATAGGCTTGGTGTGAAATGTAGCGGGCCCAGCCATAACGCTCGGATACAGAAAGAGACTTCATCAGGTGCCAGCCTGAGAAATTGGAGCATCCGATGTAACGAACCTTACCTGCTCGCACTAGCGAATCGAGCGCACTCAGCGTCTCTTCAACAGGGGATAAGGCATCGAAACCATGCATTTGGTAGAGGTCAATGTAATCCGTCCCCAAGCGACGAAGACTAGCCTCACAAGCCGAGATGATATGGTGGCGCGAGTTTCCAACGTCGTTCACGCCCGGGCCCATGCGAAAGGATGTTTTCGTTGCTATCAGCAGATCCTGGCGACGCCCCTCGACCGCTTTGCCCAGAATCTCTTCGGACAGGCCTTTCGAGTAAACATCGGCCGTGTCGAAGAGATTAATGCCGGCTTCCAGGCAGATGTCTATCGTTCGTGTAGCCTCTTTTACGTCAGTGCTTCCCCATGCCTTAAAGAATTCGGTACCGCCGCCGAACGTAGCGGTTCCGAAACTTAGGACGGAGACCTTCAGGCCTGAATGACCGAGAGTTCTGTATTCCATAAGGTCTTGGATGGGAATCGTCGAGAAAACATTACTCTGCCTTCTTTGCCGGTTGACAATCGAACAGACTGCGAAGATAAGAGATGGCAACGACCTTGACGACGACAAAGGTTCTTTCGGTGAATGTCGGACGTGCTCGCGAGGTGGCCGGCGCACACGGTCGCATGGTCCGGACCGGCATCTTTAAGTCGGCGGTCGCTGGTCCCATAGCGGTTAGCATGACGGGCTTTTCCGGCGACCAGCAGGCTGATTTGAAGGTCCATGGCGGTCCCTACAAAGCCGTCTATTCGTACGCTTCGGAGCACTATCTCGATTGGAAAGGAGAACTGGGACTTAGCGAATTGGACTGGGGAGCTTTTGGGGAAAACCTCACGACCATCGGACTGCTGGAACAGGATCTGGTTATCGGCGACCGGTTTCAGGTGGGTACGTCCGTTCTGGAAGTGGCGCAACCGCGCATGCCGTGCTTTAAGCTGGCGCTTCGCTTTGGCCGGTCAGACATGGTGAAGCTTTTCTGGGCGAGCGGGCGATCCGGTACCTACTTCTCGGTAGTCCGGGAAGGCGAAATCAGCGCGGGAGACGAGATGGTAAGGGTCGAACAGGACCGCGATGGTGTGTCGATCGCTGACGTGCTCCGACTCTACACGGGTGCAGCCTGGGAGAACGAGCTTCGGGAGCGGGCGCTACGATCTCCGCTCCGTGGTAGTTGGAAGCAAGGAATTCGCGAGCGCCTGACCGAGAGCTCCTCCTGAGGCGTCTCGCTTCGGCGTGAACTCGCGGCTACGGCCTGCACTTGCCCCTGGCTCCGGTACTTAGCCCAGAACAGATGTGCAGAAAGCACACCGACGGGCGCCCATAGGAACGGTGCTGAGACACTCGGGGCAGCTCTTTGTTGTGGCGTCCAGTGCCGGCTCGCCCCTCTTCATGCGTTCCATGATCGTGTTCACCGGAAGCACGACGAAAAAGTAAACGGCTGTTCCCACCAGGAGAAAAGAAACAACCGCATTGATGAAGTCACCGATCGGGAACTTACTTCCATTCACGGTGAAAACTATGTTGGAGAAGTCGGGCTTACCGACCACCGCCGCAATGATAGGAGTAATAAGATCCTTGACCAAGGCTGTGACAACCGCGCCGAACGCCGCGCCCATGACTACAGCTACCGCTAGGTCGAGAACATTACCCCGAAGTAGAAATGCTTTAAAACCTTTCATCTGGTTCAGTGTAAGCAGCCACAGAGATTTTTACCAGGACGATAGTACTGCCTTGTAGTTGAGCGCTAACGTTTTTGGCGCCTTCGGCCGATATGCGGAATGGAGGAACCCGATGGAAGCGCTGGTCCGATACCCTGAGAACACCCTGACGAGAGACAGGCAATCAGAAGACCTGGAGTTGGTGAAACTACGAGAGAGCCGACTCAGAGTCACCTTAACTCTGCTGCTCTCCGTGAACCTGGCGCTCGCTTGCGGTGCCGCAACCCTGGGCGCCCTCCTGCTAAAAGAGATGTTGTTCAGGTAATCAGGAAGTAGTAGTCGACTTCCGCTTTGTTCTCTTATGAGAACTCGTTGACTTGGCAGAAGAACTGCCTGTGTTTGCGCCGCTCTTCGGCTGATCTTTGGCCACGTCAGGGCTATTGGTCCCTGGTTGTTGAACGGGTACATCGCCGCTGCTTGTGCCGGAAGTTTTGCCCGGCTTCCCCGCTGGACCTTTCCGTTCCTTGCTGACATCCGGGTTATCGGTGCCGGGCTGCTGATGTGGAACGTCCTGCGGATTCGGTGTTGGACTCGAACTCTGCCCTGCTAGCCGACCCGCTGGGTAGATACACAAGCCCGCAAAAAGAAAAGCACAAAGAGTGCTCCGAACGGCTAGTCTCATTTGCTTATGTGACCCTTCAGACGAAAAAGCGTTACGTCCGAAGGTATTGCCGACACGGAGCGGGAGAGAACCAAGTCTCTCCCCTTTCAGAATCAGTTTACGGCGCGAAGTAACCGAAAACGTCGTAAATAATGTCGGTCGGAGCGGGCCCAAAGCTCGAGACCAGACCGTCCACTGTCGGAACCACCGCCAAATTAGAGGTAACAGCTGCATCGAAGGCGTTCAACGTGGATTGAAGGGGCTGCGCACTCCCGTGAGCCCACAGCGTAAGGTACAGGAGCGAGGACGGCGGCACCACAGTCGCATTCAAGACAATGCTTTGGGCCACTGCCGGCAAATTACAAGGCGTACGCACGTCGGTGCTAAAAGCTCCGTTGATCGGCGCGCCGGGAGAACTGACCCGGCTGTCGTAGGCCCGGCAAGGCGTTGTGTTGTATAGAGCTAATCCTCCCACTCCTGCTGGAGCGTAGTAACCGCTTACGTCAATGATGAGGTGGGTGGCCGACTGGACGTACACGGAGATGTTCCCGCTGCTGCCGGAGGGGATAATTGCCGCGTTCGCAGTCACAGCTCCGGTCGTGGCATTCAGAGTGGACACGACGGGTTGCGTTTGACCGGCAGGCCAAGCGGTTAGGAATGGAAGCGGAGCACTCGCGCCCGTGTTGGGAGTAGATCCAGGAGGAAGAGCCGTGAAGTTGAGCGCAAACGCCTGCGCTGTGGTAGGCACGCTGCAAACACTGGCAATCGGGAAGTTGCGCGTTTCTGCCGCGTTCAGGATGCCGCCGTTTCCGGAGCGTGTGTCTGCGATCCGACACGGAGGAAGCGGGTAGTAAGCCAGGGCGGCCGTGGGGACATAGTAGCCAAACACGTCCAAAATGACGTCGACATCGTCCGTTGAGAACACGTCAATGCTCCGGTCGTTTGTGGAGAGATTGGCGGGCACAATCGCGGCGTTGGCTTTCGTACGGCCGTCACGTGAATTTAGGGTCGAGAAAGTCGGCGTGCCCGTAATGGACGGCGCCACAGTAAGGAAGTCCAGAATTTTCCGAGGAACCACGGTAACGTTCAACGCATAGGCTCGAACATCGTCTGCGGTCGGGATTGTTCCGGGGCAATTTGTGCTGTTTCGGATAGCTAGGGTACGGGTTGTGTGCCCGTTAAGGACGCCTGCTTGGAACGTGCCAGCGTTCCGGGTGTCAACAACACGGCAGGGCGTAACCGGGACAAAGTAGAGGCCGTTCGATTGAGAAAGATAGATCGATGAGGCTGCGGAGGAAGCATTTAACGAGTTACTGGTGACACTGATGGTGCCAGTGGTCGGTCCGTTGACGGTGGGAGAAAAGGTAACGACCTCCGTACAGGACTGACCGCTCAAAAGAGTCGAAGGGCAGCCGGTTCCGCTGAAGTTACTGCTAAATGTGGGGGCGTTGATAGTCAGCGTTGCATTCCCTGTGTTCGAAACCACAAGCGTGGGATTCGGTGATGCGGAAGTGAACGTGACCGGAGCAGCAGTAGCCGTTACGCTCCGGATGGCATTATTGCCGGAATCGATAAAGAGAAGGTTCCCAAGATTGTCGGCCGCCAGATAACTGGGCGAGTACAAGCGAGCTGCTAGCGCGGAACCGCCGTCGCCAAGATAGCCGATCGTACTCGAACCTGCGATCGTGCTGATGGTATGACTTGCGTCTCCACTCACCTTCCGGATGACATTGTTGCGTCCGTCACAGATATAAAGATCGCCCGCGCCATCCACAGCCACGCCATATGGAAAGTTGAGGAGAGCGCTAGTGGCGACTCCGCCGTCGCCCGAGAACCCGGGAACCCCGCCTTGGCCCGCGAAGGTGGTGATGACACCAGCAGAAATTTTGCGTACCGCATTATTCAGCACGTCCGCGACATAGATGTTGCTGCTGGCGTCTACTGCAATTCCGATCGGGAAGCTTAGCTGTGCACTCACGGCGGCACCACCGTCTCCACTAAAGCCGGAAGCACCATTACCGGCGATTGTCGTAATAACGCCCGAACTGAGAGTGACCTGCCGAATCCGATTGTTATTGGTGTCAGAAATCAGAATGTTTCCGCTGAAGTCCACAGCTATGGCCCCGGGGGAGTTCAGGGAGGCGCTAACGGCGGCACCATTGTCCCCGGAAAAGCCCGCTGATCCATTGCCCGCCACTGTTGAAATGACGCCCGTAGCGATCGAGACTTTACGAATCCGATGATTATTGGTATCGGCAATCAACA
The DNA here is from genome assembly GCA_963814195.1 of uncultured Acidobacteriaceae bacterium. GTDB lineage: Bacteria > Acidobacteriota > Terriglobia > Bryobacterales > Bryobacteraceae > Bog-105. Next base: position 713,824 of record CAWFBU010000007.1, on the reverse strand, counting down.
AATCGCCAGCGGAATCGATGGCTAAGCCGGACGGCTGATTCAGCTGGGCGCTGGTTGCAGCGCCACCGTCGCCAGAAAAACCGGCTGTCGAGTTACCGGCGACTAACGTGACCTGACCCGTCCGGCGATCAGTCAGGAAGACCTCGTGATTGTTGGAATCCGCAACGTAGATCTGATTGGAATCGCGCGCCGCCACGCCGAAAAATTTGGCGGTCGCAAGCAGGCCATTGGTCGCGCTGGCAACGGTTGTGATGAGACCGGGACTGAGGCTCAATTGCGGCGCGGTTCCGATACCGACCAGAGGCGTAAGAGAAGAGGGGGCTCCGCCGGTAGTTGCCAAAACTGCTCCCCTTCGGACTCCTGGATAGGCGGGGTTGAAGGTCACCGAGACAGAACAAGTCGAAGCGCAGACAGCGGGAGTTAGAACGAACTCTGTGCCGTAGGAAAGCGAAAACGTTGATCCAAGGGGTGCAGTGACAGTAGTGCTGGCCGACGCAGCACCTACGGCAACTGAACCGAGATTGACAATGGAGTTAACTGTCTGGCTTTGTAACAAGGCAGGATACAGGAATGCGAGCGAGGATAAACCGAACAGGGCTCGCTTAAGAATGACCATAGGACCTCACCGAATCATCAGATTACTGACATGTCGGACTGTAACTCTCAAAACCGACAGGTCCAGTATATTCTTTTTGGCTAATCCCAACTGTTTAATTAATCACAATTAAGCAATGAAAGAACCCGCGAGGTTTGTGCCTCGCGGGATATAAGTATTTACACCTGCAGAACGCTCTTTTTACTGACGAGCGTTTTCCTTTTTGTAATTAACGGGTCCAACGACGAGCCAGGACACCTGCACTTACCAGCCCCACTCCAAGCAGCAGCAGGGAGGCAGGTTCTGGAACGCTCGATGCTTCGAACGAAGCGGAATAGGTAATCCCGGCGAGAGTTTGGCCGGCTTCCAGCATCGACACGATTGCTGGGATCGTTCCATTAAGAACCGTCTGAGTAGAGAAGACGCTGACGCCTGTCGAAATGCCATCGAGAGTCGAACCGCTATACAGAACACCGTTCAACTGCAACGTGGCAATAACAGTATTGTTCGGCAACTGAAACAAAGTAAAAGGTGAACCGGCCGGAGTGCAGATAGCGCCTAAGGCTGCACTGCTGCAGCTTGCCATGTTCCCGACGCCAGGTGAGATGTAGGTCAAATCGAAATAGATCGGTGAGGTCAGCCCACTTGAGAACGTTACGAACTTCGGAACGTAGGTGCTTCCTGTAGCTGGCCCACCCGTGAGGCTCATGATAGTTCCACCTGTGAGACCGGCGAAATCTCCGGTCTCCGTCGCTCCGGAGGTTCCGAAACCGGTCGTGAACTCAATGCTGGTACCGGAAACACTCACGTCGCCGAAGATGTTGGCATATCCGGTAATCGGAGTAGCGTCAGCCGCCGATCCGGTCAAAAGTAAAGCAGGAATCGCGAGAATACCTGCCAATAAAGCTCGCTTTAATTTCATCTGAATGATGTATTCTCCTTGGTGCTAATGGCCCTCATTCTTTGAGGGCGAAAGTTTTTGCTGGCAGCAGCGGAGGGTTCTTGTTTTAGCTTCTGTACTCCGTCTGCCCGAAACACAACGCGGGTTACCGCACTGCCAGAGTGCTTCAACGGCATCCGACACCAACCTCTCTTAAGTGCGTGCGCTAACGTGGGTATCTCTTTATTTCTTAGGAATACTTGTGACTGGAGTTTGGGGTAGGTCGCCCGCTCCGCGATGAGGAGAAATATGCAAGCTTTTTCGCGAGTTTTGATCGGCGCCTTTGCAGCGTGTCTTGTTAACGGACAGACGACCCCTCCTGTCCTTCTACACGCCGCACACATGCTGGATGTCCGGGCAGCACGCCTAATCGAACCCGCGGAAATTCTGATTCAAAACGGAAAGATTGTGGAGGCTGGCACCAAAGTCACGCATCCGTCAGGTGTTGAAGTGGTGGACCTTGGAGATCGGACCCTCATGCCCGGCCTGATCGACGCCCACACTCATCTGTTTCTGCATCCCGGAGCAGAAGACTTACAGACCGTGGAGGAATCCGTGCCAGAGCGTGTGATTGTGGCAACACTAGCGGCCCGGGACGACCTGATGGCCGGCTTCACGGCGGAACGGGATATGGGCACAGAGGGGGCGGGATCAGCAGATTCGGCCGTCCGCAACGCCATCGACCATGGTTCGATCCCAGGACCACATATGCGGGTAAGCGGTAACGCGATCGACATCCTGGGCGGCCACGAGGACGCAAACCGATTTAACCCTGAGCAGCACGTGCTTTCCAACGCGTCGCGGGCGAACGATACAGCCGAGTTGATTGCCGTGATGCGCGAGCAGTTCAAGGAGGGTGCCGATTTCGCCAAGATCTATGAGACAGGGGCGGACCGCATCGTTGATGGTGTCCTCAAGACGCCTTTTCAGTACTCAGAAGCGGAGTTACGTGCCGCGGTGGCCGAGGCGCGCCGGGTCGGCAAGACGGTCGCAGTGCATGCGACGGGCGAACCGGGGACCGGCTACGCAGCACAGGCGGGCGTGTCCTCCATCGACCATGCCAATCAACTGAGCGAGGCGACCATGGCACTGATGCGAGAGCGACAGATCTTCGCAGTTCCTACCTTTGCGATTGCTGAGTACTTCGCTCAACATGCGGCGAACCCCAAAGAGCAAAGCGCTCTGGAGCAGTCGTTGCAATTGCACGCCGCCGAGTTCCGCAAGCAGCTGAAAGCCGGAGTCCCGATGGCGGTTGGCTCCGATGTAGGACCGTTCCCACATGGAACCCAGTCGCGAGAACTCGAGCTCATGGTTCAGTACGGCATGACTCCTGCATCCGTGCTGCAAGCCGATCTGATTAACGGAGCCAAACTGCTGGGATGGGAAGGGCAGATGGGAGAGTTAAAGGCCGGATTTCTCGCTGACATCATCGCAGTTGACGGCGATCCGTTGAAGGACATCAGCGCGGTGAAGCGTGTGAAGTTCGTCATGAAGGATGGAGTTATTTACCGCCGTTAAGTGTGCTGCGGACCGTCCGGATATCACCTAAGAATTGACCGAGGCTTCCTTTCTAAGTAGACTGAGCTTGCCTTCTTCTTTTTTCGAGAACCTCATTTGAAACGAATTCAATCTCTTTCTCACGAAAGCGCTACTCATTCCGTAATCAGGACCATGCTCTTAAAAGCACTCTTTCTTGGCATATTCGGATCCATCGTTTCGTTCGGAGCAGTGATCTATGACAGCGGCGTAACAACTATCTCCGCGTCGCCTTCTTTACAGACCGGTCGCCTTTCACGTTCCACCGCAAATAATGGAGTCGGCATCCCAAGTGACTGGTCTACGCCGGTTGTGTTTCCAGGCATAGTTAATCCAGGCGTGCCCTACTACTACGAAAGTTTTGCGATTCCGGCCAGCCCGTTTACTTATCTTCAGATTTCCTTCTATGACGTGCTTGGAGCGAGCAATACCTTTGCGTCGGCGTACGCGAACGCCTACTTACCGACTGGCAAAGGATCGAATCTGGGGCTTGATACAAACTATCTGGGTTACGAGGGCAATTCCGGTACCTTTTTTGGAAATCCACGGCCCTTCCAGGTGATTCTTCCCGATCCGAGCACAAGTAATCTCGTCGTAGTCGTGAATGACACGTCATTGGTCGGCGCAGGTTTGAACCAGCCTTTCCAATTTGTTGTTGAGGGTTTTTACGACACTAATTACAACGACACGACGCCCATAATCCCTGAGCCGGCCTCCATGCTGTTGAGCGGTACCGCGCTGACCGCAGCCGCACTTGCCGCTACGGCTCGCCGTAAGCGCGCCTTGTAAGGGCCCCCCGGTTAGATCCAATCGGATACCGCCTGCCCTGCCTTCGATCGTTTACGCCAGCCAAGGAATGCTTCAACCAGTTACTCTCACCGGCCAGAACGTTCAACTCCTTCCTCTTTCGATGGAGCATTGTGAAGCTCTGATAACGGCAGTCCAGGATGGGGAGCTCTGGAATCTTTGGTACACCACTACGCCGGCTCCCGAACAGATGCGGGCCGAGATCCAGCGTCGCCTCGCCTTGCAAGAGGCGGGGTCAATGCTTCCCTTTACCGTAGCCGAACCGAATCACGATCAGATTGTCGGGATGACGACCTATATGAACGTGGATTCCAAGAACCGCCGCGTGGAAATCGGCGCTACCTGGTATGCGCGGAGGGTACAAAGGACAGCACTCAATACGGAGGCCAAGCTGCTGCTGTTCCAGCATGCGTTCGATGACCTTCGCTGTATTGCAGTGGAATTCAGGACGCACTTCATGAACCATCAGAGCCGGCGCGCAATTGAACGGCTGGGCGCAAAGCTCGACGGTATTCTAAGAAGCCATTCAGTGGCCCCCAACGGCACTCTGCGCGATACGTGTGTCTACAGCGTGACAGCAGCCGAGTGGCCGGCCGTGCGGGCTCATCTGGAATGGGAGCTGAGTAAGCCCCGGTAAGTTCCTGAAGTGCTTTCACCGGTTCTGAATTGAGAAGTCAGGAAAGAGGCCGGGTGTAACCGAGGGGTTTACCCTGCCTCTTTTTCCAGTGCTTTACTGAACCTGCAGAGCAGCCTGAATTGCCGGCAAGGCTAATGTAATCCCAAAGCCGGAGTCTCGGTCAGCGCCAGGCATCATATTGTCCACGGCTGTGTCGATCATGATCTGCCGGATTTGTGAGTTAGTAAGCCCGGGATTAGCCGACTTAATCAGAGCAGCAATCCCAGCCGCATGGGGTGCAGCAGCCGAAGTTCCGAAAAACGGCAGAAAACCTGGAGTCTTCGTGAATACACCGTCAGCGGCGGTCAGGTCCGGCTTCTGGAGCTGAGTTCCTCCGTTGGTGCCAAACAGGAAGTTATCCGGCGTAATAGGCGTGCCGTCCGGATTGTAAAAGATTTGGCGAGGGCCATCGGAGCTAAAAGGCTCGGTAGCACTCGCAGCTGAGAAAACTGCGGCGCCCCGGCGCGTGCCGTTCCAGGCCGTGGCCGCTATACTGACGGCGTTCTGAGCCGCGTTGTGCCCGTAGGTCGAACCGGACGTGCCAATGCCGAAACTACTGTGCGAATCAACATGCAGCGCCCGTGGACTTCCGCCAGCCAGAACAACAACGACACGGCTGCCGGCCGGATAGTATCCGGTTGGGTTCACAATGTATTCCAGCGGATCTTGTGTGCCGTCCTGAGGGTCCGTGCTCGCTCCCAGAACTGATGTGCCGGTCGGATCTAACAAGAACAGATCGTAGTCATTAGCACTTCCCCCCAGAGGGTCGGACCACTGCAGGAAAACATAACGAGTGGGGAGAGTCAGAAGGTTATATGAGATGGGATTTGAGTCAGATCCAAAGTTATGAAAGCCGCTTCCGGGGTCGCCTGCGGGGCTGAAATCACCCTCCCATACGCTTGATGTTCCGTGAGTAAGATTTCCGTTATTCGCCGCGGCCGAGAAGTAGAGTGCGCCGTCTGCAGTCACTTCGTTAATAGCGGAGGCAATCAGACCGTCTTGGAAGACGCTTTCGTCAAAGTAAGTGACGTCGTCAACGATGATGTCGCAATGATAGGTAAAGCGCAGCGCCCGGATGTTATCGGCAAGGCTCGGCTCTCCCAGGAATGCGGTGGCAAAGAAGAGCTTGGCTCCAGGAGCCATATCATGCACGATCTCCATCATGGCTGCTCCTTCATCGGAGCCATATCCTCCGTCCTGACCAGGCAACACCACAACGTCGGACGGAAGATCGCCGCTCGCAATCAGAGCCGCGACTCGAGGAGCGCTGGCGCTGTCAGAAAGGACACCCACACGAACACCGGTTCCGTCGTAACCGAGGGGAACGGCCTGATTGGCTGTATGAGTGGCAAAGCCCTGAGTCGTTACGGAACCAACGAAAGGCCGCATATGAAGCGGCAGCAACGATTTCAATGAGGGGTAAAGGCCATTGGCCGCCAGTAGCGGAAGCGCTGTTTGCACTTCATCGCCTAGCAATTGCCGGTGGCGCTCAAGGGCAAAAGAGCGGGGTGCATTCAAGTTGGTGAAGGGAGCGAAGTCCTGAGAAGGAACATTGTTGGTCTTCACCAAGGACGGCGTGCGAATCGTGCGAACAGCGTTGCTGCCCGCGACCGTCTCCAGGCTGAGCAGCGGAATTCTGGCCCGGATGGTGGAGCCGCTTGTCGAAGTGGACAGAATCGTACCGCCCACAGCGTTGATTCGCGTCATTGCCCCGGCCAGGGAATTGGCCTTGATCTCGACCACGACGCCAACTGGGCCCGCCGTCAAGTCCTTCTGTACGAATGTTTCAGGAATGGAGCCGAGCGACTGATTACGAGCCTTCATCGAAGCAAAGATGAGGTTCGAAGACAATTTACGCTGGCTTCGATTGAGAGAACGCTTAGCCTGAATGATGTCGTTTATCTGCTGCCTCGCAGAGTCACTAATTTGTTGTGCCGCGAGCGAGGCAACCGAGGCTATTAAACCTATGAAAGCGCTTCCAAGTACTAGAAGCGGGGACTTGCACATTGATCGCTAAACCCTTCTTATGTCGCTAATTGATAGGTTGGTACTAATGGTACGCCTATCGGACGATATCACGGGATTTTGCAACCAGCAACCCAAGTTCAGCTCACACAGGCAGTTAATGTTTGTACGTAGAATCAATAAACGAATCGACATCTTTGTGTAACTTGTCGTTGGCTTTCTGATCGATGTAGACCATGTGCCCGGCTTCGTAATACGCAAAGCTGACGTTCTTGCGGAGCGGCGGTTCAAGGCCCATGTGGTTCACCGTGTGTTCAATGCCGTTGAACGGAGTCGCAAGATCGTAATATCCGCAAAGCACGAGAACCTTCAGATGTGTCTGTTGCGTTATGGCGGCTCGCAGGACATCGGCAACTTGAGTATTGCCCGTCTGGTCCCACGGCTGCACGCGGGCCGTCACCGTGTAGTACATGTCCGTGTCCCATTTCAGTTCGCGGCGAACGTAATCCTGAAACGTGGCCACATAGGCTCCCTCATAAGAAGCCTCGCTGGCGTCGTAGTCGGTGCGCTCGCCAGCAGCGTCGGCTTCGTAACCTTCGAAACGCGAGTCGAGGCGACCCACGGTCTTGCGCTTGTCACGCTCGAGTTCACGAAACCAGCGAAACGGACTGATCCGGAGGTTTGTCTGCTCGATATACTTCGGACTCAGTCCCGTGAAACGAGCCAAATCCTGCACAACCTTGTGATACTCCGCCTGCTCGATGCGGTCCCCTTTGTCCAGCGCTTGCGCATACTCGCCATGCGCAAATTCGCGGGCCTTCTCCGCAATCTGTTCGATCGTTAACTTCTGCAGGTCGGGTGCAAGCAAATGGTGAAACCAAGCCGAGGTGATAAAGGTAGGCAGGAAGAAAATAGTGCGCTCGTCTGCTCCGAAGTTTGAGAAGGCTACCGACGACAGCAGAACAATGCCGTTTAGATAGATTTGGTGGCGCTCCTGGAGGACGCCCGAAAGCTCGGCTGACCGGGTTGTCCCATAGCTTTCGCCGATCAGATACTTTGGCGAAGCCCAGCGGTTGTTGCGGGTGAGATAGGCGTAGATGAAGTCAGAGAACCAATTCGCATCTTGAATAATGCCGTGAAACTGATTGGCGTTTTCGCCGGGAGCCGGCCGGCTAAAGCCTGTGGACACGGCATCGATGAAGACCATGTCAGTGGAGTCCAGAAAGCAGTCGCGATTGTCTTCTGTCAGATACGGCGCAGGATTTCCGTAGCCTTCCGGCGTGAGCACGACATGGCGCGGTCCGAGGCCCATGTGAGTGAAAAGGGACGCTGAGCCAGGACCTCCGTTGAAGACAAACGAAAGCGGGCGGCGAGCAACGTCCGGGACATTGTCGCGCATATAAGCGACAAAGAAAAAGGTCGCTTTGGGCGTGCCATCGTCGGAACGAATGATGTAGTTGGCTGCCGTCGCCGTATAGGCAATCTGCTCGCCGCCAATCTTAGCCGAGTGATGAGTGATAGAACTCTTTTCTTCCACCGGCCGCGAGCGCCGCTCGGAAGCGGTCCGTGAACTCTCTGTGGCCTGCGATTCGGCCGGAAGCTCAGGGCGTTGCGGACGTCCTTGCGGCTGCTGAGCGCCGGGCGTTGTGATCGGGCTTTGTTCCGAAGCCGGGCGGTTGGGTGTTTGGGCACCGGCGCTGGTTAGGATGAACAGGGCGTAGAACGCCGAAACCAAGAAGGACGCCATGAGGCGTGTTTTCATTTGATGAGCTCCCAGGAAACCGACAACCTCGAAGACGGGGAGGGGTTCGGAGAAATGTTCAGTTTACAGTAAGAAGTTGTTGCCCATGACGAACCAGTCCACGACCCCGTTGAGCGTGAATAAGCATTTGATCCGTTGGGTGGAGAAGATGGCTGACCTGACCAAGCCCGCTGCAGTTCATTGGGTGGACGGATCGGAAGAAGAGAACGCGGCGCTGTGCGCACAGATGGTCCAAAGCGGCACGTTCATCAAGTTGAATGACGAGTTATGGCCGGGGTGCTACTACGCGCGTTCGGATGCCAGCGATGTCGCTCGTGTGGAAGACCGCACTTTTATTTGTTCATTGTCAAAAGATGCTGCCGGCCCGACTAACAACTGGGTCAATCCCTTTGAGATGCGGCGCAAGCTGAAAAGCTTGTTCAAGGGCTGTATGCGGGGACGTACCATGTATGTGTTGCCGTTCAGCATGGGGCCGATCGATTCACCCATGTCGCAGATTGGCGTCGAGCTTACCGATTCGCCCTACGTCGTGGTAAATATGCGCATTATGGCGCGCATCGGGCTGCCGGTCTTCCAGGAGATCGACCGCGACATTAAGCGTGTCGTGCCTTGCATGCATAGCGTCGGTGCGCCACTCGTGAACGGACAAAAAGCCGTTCCCTGGCCCTGCAATAACGAAAAGTACATTGTGCATTTCCCGGAAACGCGCGAAATCTGGTCGTATGGCTCCGGTTACGGCGGCAATGCCTTACTCGGGAAGAAGTGTTTCGCGCTTCGCATAGCCTCGAACATTGCGCGGGACGAAGGCTGGATGGCCGAGCACATGCTGATCCTCGGCGTCGAGAGTCCGGACGGTGAGAAGACTTATGTTGCAGCTGCTTTTCCAAGCGCGTGCGGCAAGACCAATTTCGCCATGATGATTCCGCCGGCTGGGTTCGAAGGCTGGAAGGTCTGGACAGTAGGTGACGACATCGCCTGGATCAAGCCCGACGACAGTGGCCAACTGCGCGCCATCAATCCGGAAGCAGGCTTCTTCGGCGTTGCACCGGGCACTTCGCCGAAAACGAATCCGAATGCCATTGCTACGCTTTCCAGCAACACTATCTTTACTAATGTTGCGCTGACTCCGGACGGTGGCGTCTGGTGGGAAGGCCTGACTGATGAGCCCCCCGCAGAATGTCTCGATTGGCAGGGCCAGAAATGGACGCCAGAGATCGGGAAGTCTTCTGGCCGGAAAGCGGCGCATCCCAATTCGCGCTTCACCGCGCCGGCACGCCAGTGTCCCTCCATCGATCCGGCCTGGGAAGCACCTGAAGGCGTGCCGATCAGCGCCATCATATTTGGTGGTCGGCGCGCCACTACCACTCCGCTGGTGTATCAGGCTTTCAACTGGAGCGCGGGCGTGTACCTGGGCGCCACCATGGGATCGGAAACTACGGCGGCTGCCACTGGTGCGGTAGGAAAGATCCGACGTGACCCCATGGCCATGCTTCCCTTCTGCGGCTACCATATGGGCGACTATTTCCGGCACTGGCTCCGGATGCAACGATCGCTGAGCGTAACGCCGCGTATCTTTCACGTGAACTGGTTTCGCAAGGACAGCGAAGGCCATTTTTTATGGCCTGGCTTCAGTCAGAATATGCGGGTGCTGAAGTGGATTGTCGACCGCGCCAATAGCCGAGCCGTCGGCCGCGAGATGCCGATCGGATGGATGCCCCGCTATGAGGATTTCGAATGGGCCGGGCTCGATTTCTCAAAGGAGCAGTTCGCACAGGTAGAGGATTTTGACGCCATGGCATGGCGAACTGAAGTGATCGGACACGAGGAACTCTTCATCGATCTCCACGATCACCTTCCGCCCGAAATGATTTACGAGAGAGAACTCTTGATCTGCCGTTTGTAGCCTGATCCCGCTGACGCGCTTACCGAAAAGGCGCGACAGCGACTTCGTCCACAAAGCCCAGCTTGCCGGGATTGCCGGTGCGCTTATAGGTGTCAAGCACTCTGCCACCGCTGTTTTTAACCACAATGGTCGAGGGCGAGACTTCCACGATGATGCCCAGGATCTTGCCGCCGATCCCGCTCTCGGTTTTGAAGTTTTCCTGCGCTGATCCGTTGATGGTTGCTCGCCGCGAGAGATTGTGGGCATCGAGTGTGTAGAGAACCTGGTTGTCGGGTCCGCTGTAGTCTACGACAAACACGATCTTTCTCATCTTCAAACCGACGATATCCTTACCATCTTTCGGATTGACCAGGTTGAAGGCGTGAAGGCCTTCGGATCTTTTAAGAAAGCTAATGCCCTTCCCGGCATGGAGCCAGTACTGACTTGGCGTCACTGTCCAGGCTGGACCATTGACAAAGACATCATCAGGCTGAGGTCCTCCCGGCCTCACCGTATTCGCTATAACACGAGCCGGTAAAGTCCAGGACACATCGTATACTTTGCCGGAGCTGATGGTGATGAGGTCCTTCTTGGGGAAATGGTTCGGAGCCTCGGCCGAAAATTCGTAGGTGCCCGCGCGAAGGTCGAGGGAGTGGTTGTTTTCCACCGTCACAGAAGCGGCATCGCCGTCCCGGTGATACATAATGACGGCATTCTGTGGAACTACCTTGATGTTGACGACCCCTGGACCTTTCATGCCCGCGGCGTTCAGGTGCACTTGCGCGTTGTTCTTGAAGTCTAGGGTCTGACGAAAATCTTCGTAATTAGTTTTTCGAACGGCAATTAAATGCGTCCCCGGAGCGATCTCTTTAAACGCCGATGAAGTGCCTGTTGCAAGACCTGCACGGGTTCCATCCACGAGAACTTCAGCACCGGAAGGCGCATTGTCAACGATCAGGGTGGCGGCCTGAACAACCTCGGCCAACTGGAACGTAAGTGGCTGCAGATTGGTATCGCCACTTTTGATCGTCACCGTCTGCTCGGAAACATCCTGGTAGCCCTCATGAACGACTTTGAACTTGTAGGTGCCAGGCGGCAACAGAACCGTTCGCGTCCCCGCCGCCATGGGCCTCGTCAAAGGGTGCCCGTTTATTAAAACCGTTGCATCAGGGACATTGGCGTTGATTACCAGCGGTAGCCGTTCGGCCGCACCACTCAGGAAAACACTCAGGATGGGGAGCGGTGAAAATTCGATGGGAACTGTTCTCGGCTTACTTTTGCCATCATCCACGATGAAGCGGGCGGCTTGATTCGCCGATAGAGGAACGGCCAGACCTTCCGCGGGAATCGGCACCAGAGGTTGGCCGTCGAGCCCGCCTTTCAGTCCGGGAGTGCTGTAGATATGCGCTGAGCTGCCAAGAGAAGAAACGATCAGGCCAGGACTTGTTTTGGATCCAAGTGCCTCAGTTAATTTGACGGGCTCCTTCGGTTCGGCCGTAAAGCCAAACGAGAAAATGGGACGCGTTCCGTCCAGGATCGCCAGCGTGTGCGGCCCGGCAGCGATGCTCTCTCGAACCAGACTGCCGTCCTGCAGATCCGCCGGAGTGCCTTTGTCGAGAATGTACTTCCCGCTCTTCAGATCGGAGCTGACACGCAACTCGGGCAGCAGCGGCTGTAAGTTGAAAGCCAACACGACCGTCTCCGGTCTATTCTTGCCGACTGAGAAGTCCTTAAAATCGCTGGTATACCCTTCCAGCGTCGCCTCCGCTTTATGGGAACCGGGGGCAACCGTTGCTTTGTCCAGGTCCGTGACGGGCTGACCATCCAGAACGTAATGTGCGCCGGCCACGTTCGACGAGAACTTGAGGGGAACCGATGAAAGCAAGGCTGGTTTGGTTTCTGTTACAACGGGAGGCTGATTACTCCGGAAAAACAGAGCAGCCGCAATGACCACGATGGCTGCCGCACCGGCACCCCAGATTAGCCGTGACCGGTTGGGCGACGCCGGCGAAGGCGGCCTTGGACCGGGAACGATCACTGGAGGAGGAGCTTCTGGTCTGGCTGGGATACCCTTTCCTGGCTTCAACGGTCCGGGAGGACGCGGCTCGACAGAAGCTGCCGGTAGGACAACGGACGGCAGTATTGTCGTCTTGACAGTAGGTGGAAGCTCAAGGTCCTTTGCATTCTCAGCTGGCGGCGGAGCCGTACTCGCACGCGGCGGACCTGGATTCGGCGCGGCCGGGGGCGACGCGGGAAGCTTGGGCGCCGGAGGTGGTTGCAGGACAGCTTTTGGGCCGGTGGGAGCAAGAGTCTCTTTTCGCCGGCTCTCGCTAGTTGCGCTGCGCAACGTATTGTAAAGCTGTGATAACCGGAGCTCATTGGGATAGGTGTTGAGCCCGCTCTCCACTCTCCGTAGCGCTCCTTGCATGTCGCCACCGGCCTGCAGGTTCCTTGCTTCGACCACAATGCGGTTCACTGCTTCCTGCTTCTTGTAGTCGTCGATGAGCGTCGAAAGACCTCGCACCACCGGATCAGAGCTATCCAACTCTGTGGCCTCGATCACCAGAGGTTCCGCCGATTTCCAGTCGGCCAGCATCAACTCTCGCGCCCGCTTCACGATGGCGCTCATCAACGCGGCCCGGATTGCCGGATTGCGGTCGTCCAGACGCTCCGCCTGGCGCAGATGATCCAGTCCTTCCTCGAACCTCGACTGCGCGATCAGCGTTTGTCCGCTAACCACCAGAGCGCTGGCTTCGACGTTCCGCCTAAGCCCGGTCTGCACCACGCCACCCAATTGCTCGAGTTCCGCATCGCCCGGCAGCTCAAGATTGGCTTGATTGAGCAACTCCTGCGCTTTGGTGTAATCGCCGAGATCCAGGTGCCGATCGATCTGCTCCACCCAGCGCGCCTTGTTGTCATTACGAGACTGGTCTTCGCGGCGTCGGGAGATTCGTTCCAGTTCAAAATCCAGACCCGGATATTTCGGGTAGATGTTCCGAAGAATGTCCCACTGTCCCGCAGCGTCCGCGAACTGGCCGCGGTCTTCATGCTGCCGTGCGCGGGTGACTATCGAATTGATCAGATCGCGGCGTTCACGAACCAGGTCTAGCGAGGCTTGAAAGACCCGCTCATCGGGATGTTTCTCGACGGCATCGGTCAGGATGCTGAATTTCTTGTCGAGATCCGGCTCGGCTTCGACGCGTCGGTTGATTTCAGCTACCGTCGCCGACTGCTGCTGCCGCTGCGCCTCGTGAATCTCCAGCTTAAGAGCCTGAAACAGGTGATCATCGGGATGTTTGGCGAGGCTTTCGTCGCAGATTTCACGAGCTTTGGCGAAGTTCTTCTCTAGGAGATGGCGGCGCGCTTCCGTGTATGCGTTTCGGACGGCATCGTGCTCTGACCGTACCTGGTTGTAAAGGCTTTGGTATTGCGCGTCTCGCTCCGGATTCGGCGACCGCGGACCGGTGCGATTGATCTCCAGTAAACGCTCCAGCTTGCCGAGCGCGGTACTGATCTCACCTTTCCGGTACAGAGCAAGGGCAGCATCATACAGCTTCTGCTTTTCCTCCTGCGCTTTGATTAATTCCGCTTCGGTCCGGTCAATGGTTGCGAGCAGCTCGCGTGCACGCGTTTCCGAGCTGTTGATTTTGAGGATCTCTCCAATTCCCTGCCGCGCCTGCCCGTAATCCTGATTGTCGATGTGTTGGCGAACCAGCCGAAACCAGTTTTCAATTTGCCGTTCGCTTCGTTGCCGTTCGACTTGTCCCTTCAAGGCAAGCGCGTCTGCGTTGAGTGGGTCGATTTCCAGGACACTCTGGATCTTCTGTAACGCGAGCGGCAGCTCATCTTCTTCGATCCGGGTGCGGGCGTTCTCCAGTAGCTGTCGAATGTTCCGCTGCCGCACTGTCTGGTCAATTTGAAGGCGCAGGACCGACATATCAGGGTCGATATGTCCTTCCGACTCGAGTTCCGTCAGGATCTCGGCGGCAAACTGATAATCTCCTTCGCTCTGCGCCTTCCGGATGCGGTCGAGACGCCCCTGGATCTTACTTTTGTCGAAGCGCTCAATCGGCTCGTTGCGGAGAGCACGCTTCAAAGTGTCACCGAACTCCCGCGCATTCGTGAATCGATGCCAGCTCTGTTTGGCCATGGCCTTATGAACAGTGCGGCTGATCATCTGGTTCACCGCGTTATTCACTTCGGTGGCCGGCGGCGGAACGTACGTCCGGATCGCGTCCACTACTTCGCTGTCAGTTTTGCGGGCAAACGGACGGCGTCCGGTCAGTGCTTCGTAGCAGACCACTCCCAAAGAAAAGATGTCCGAGAGCGGGGTTGGCGGCTTCATCTCCAGCTGTTCCGGCGCCATGTACTGGAGAGTGCCCTTCATGCCGGTTACCGAACGCGTATCGGCCAGGTGAGCAATACCGAAATCGATGATCTTGATGGTGTCGTCGTCCATCACAAAGATATTGCTCGGCTTCAGGTCGCGGTGGACCAGGTTCTGATCATGTGCCGCTTGCAGCCCGCGGCAAACCTGGCTGATGATGTCCACCACGCCTTCCACCGTGAGTCGCTCACTGGAGTGCTTGATCAGCTGATCGAGCGTGGCGCCACGCAGAAGCGGCATTACAAAGTAAGGACGGATCTGGCCGTCCTGTTCGAACGTTCCCTTATCGAGGATGTCGATGATGTTCGGGTGCGAGATACGCGCCAGTACCGACCATTCGCGCTCAAACATCTCTAGCGCAGCTGCATCCACACTACCGGTTAGGGTCTTCAGCGCCACATGGCGGCGGGTAACGGTGTCATACGCCCGGTAAACTACGCCCATCCCGCCTTGACCGATGGGCGCTTCCCGGATTTCATAACGATCGTTTCCGCCGGGATGGATTACAGCGATGGAGGGCGTTTCGAGCATCTGGGGATCTAAACCACTTGATTATCGTTGGTCTGGCTAGCTGTTTGCACGTTTTACACCAAGGATTTTAGCCAGCCAAATCCGGCGAGTACCAGCTAATCCCCTCCGTGTAGTAGGAATATATAAATTAAACTTAATGTGAACTTCAGGACTATTTCATCCCTTTATGGGAAGCTATCCATGAGAGCACACGGTGCTGTCACATTCACCAAGTAGGAGACCTTAACCAAATGAAAAAGATCATGATCGCCACCCTCGGCCTGTCGCTGCTTTCAGGCACTGCCGTTTTCGCTCAGAACACCTCGTCCACGAACACCATGAGCTCAGACACAATGAGCAAGAAGAAGACCAAGAAGAAGAGCAAGAAGGGTACCGGAGACACGATGAGCTCCACCACTTCTACCTCCAAGTAACTTTCAGCAAAACCTCTGTATTCCGAAGCGGTCCGGCGACGATGAGTCGCTCCGGACCGCTTCTTCTTTCTGGCTTGGGTGTTCAGGCGAAGGCGGATCGGATAATCGATTATCTAGAGGGACAGTATTCATCCCAGTTCGGCAACTCACGCCGACCGCACACAGCGTCTTACGAGTTTGTAGTCAATTGACTGCGCTTATTGGGTTGCAGCGGTTCGGGCGGGTTCATCTCTCGCCTTAACTGGAGGATCAGCTGCATTACCAGCATTTCGATCTGGTCCCGAACCGCCACGTACACCGATTCTTCTTTGCCAATCGGGTCTTCTACCTTCCAGTCGCGCGTATCCGCTGCGCTCCTCGCAGCTAGCTTACGGCCAGACATATTAACAAGGATGTCGAAGGTAGCCGGATCGACCGAAGCGAGGTCTTTCGGGTATTGATGATTAATGTTAATGTTCTTGTCCAGCATGACCTTTTTAGTCAGATCCTGAACAATCGGCGCCGGCGCCAGTCCAGCACTTACCGCCTGTAGAACATCGCTTCCATAGCGCGCTGCAAAGCCCTCGGCCATCTGACTCCGGCAGGAATTGCCGATACACAGAAACAGAACTCGTTTTGGCTCCATCAAACCGGCTTCCGGTCAGCGCGGGTTACGTTTTCCATTTGTTTGGTTTCCTCCACCATTTTGACAAAATGGCGGTGCACGGTGCTGCCCATACTCAGTTCCGGATGAAAAGTCGCTACCAGATGACGACCCTGCTGGGCTAAAACAGGGTCATTCTGATAACTCGCCAGCACCGATGTCTCGGGGCCGACCCGCCGGATGATGGGTGCCCGGATAAATACCGCCTCGGCAGCTTGGCCATTCAGGTCGAGCGTGGCGATCCGGCTATCGACTTGACGCCCATAGCCATTTCGTTCCACCGTCAGATCCATCAGGCCGAGGGAGGGCTGCTGGGGATTCCGGACTTCGGATGCCAGCAAAATAGCACCGGCACACGTTCCGAAAACAGGTTTCTGCCGCCCGAATTGCTGCAACGGCTCAAACAGATCCTCCACCATCAAAAGCTTCAGCATGGTAGTACTCTCACCGCCTGGGATGACCAATCCATCCAGAGATCCAAGCTCGGCTGCGGTTCGAACACTCACGGCGTGCGCGCCCGCTTCCTCCAGGGCGCGCCGATGAGCGTCGAAATCGCCCTGCAAGGCGAGCACACCGATGGTCGGTCTCCCCTTTGAAATATCCGACGGCAAATCTACCAGCCCCGAACCTGCATTAACTCCGATTCGGGCAGTTTCGAAATCTCGAGGCCCGGCATAGCTTCTCCAAGTTCCTCACTGGCTTCGAGGAGCTTTTCCGCATCCTGGAAGAAGGTAGCGGCTTTGACGATTGCTTTCGCACGGGTTTCCGGATCGGAAGACTTGAATATACCCGAGCCCACGAATACAGCTTCCGCACCCAACTGCATCACCAGAGCGGCGTCGGCGGGCGTAGCAATGCCACCTGCGGAAAAGTTAGGCACCGGCAGCTTGCCAGTCTGAGCGACATACTGAACCAGTTCCAAGGGAGCCTGCAAGTTTTTCGCCGCGTGTACCAGTTCCTCTTTACCCAGCACAGTCAACTGCTTCATCTCTTTAATGATGGTTCGAATGTGGCGTACTGCCTCGACAATATTGCCTGAACCGGCTTCGCCCTTCGTACGAATCATGGCTGCGCCTTCGGCGATGCGCCGTAAAGCTTCGCCCAGGTTGCGGGCGCCGCAAACAAATGGGACCTTAAAATCGTGCTTGTCGACATGGTGCTCCTCGTCCGCCGGCGTAAGCACTTCGCTCTCATCGATGTAATCCACTCCCAGCGCTTCCAGAATACGCGCTTCGGTGAAGTGGCCGATGCGCACCTTCGCCATTACCGGGATCGAGACAGCCTTCATAATGTCGCGGATGATGCGGATCTGAGACATGCGAGCTACACCGCCCTCCTTGCGGATATCGGAGGGTACGCGCTCCAGGGCCATGACGGCGCAGGCACCAGCGCGTTCGGCGATAATCGCCTGCTCGGCATTCACGACGTCCATAATCACGCCGCCCTTCAACATTTCGGCCAAGCCGGTCTTCAACCGGAACTGATCACTTCCAAACTGCATGTTCATGCTCCTTTTACTTTGATTCGAGGTCGTTGATAAGTCTGTTCCTACACCAGCGCCATGGCCGGTTCGGCATGCATCCGTTCCGAGATAGCTTCCAGCTCGGCGACTGCTGCTTCACCTACCGCCCGCAGGCCGGTATCGATACTAGCGGGCGCAAGTCCGCCAAAACTGATTCGTAAGCTGCGCTCATGGGCCGGCTTACGAGCAAAGTTCTTGCCCGGCAGAAAATCGATACCAAGCTTCTGGGCTCGCGCCAGAACTTGGTCGGCCGACAACGGCGCAGGCACCGTAATCCACAAACTCATACCGCCTTCGGGCCGCGTCCAGTGTGAGCCGGCAGGTAGATATCTCTCACAGGCTGCCAAGGCGACGCGCAGACGTTCCCTGCCCACCTCGCGCGTGCGCTCCAGATGGCGTCCCAGTTCACCGGATTCCGCGAAACGTAGCAAAATCGCTTGCGAGAGCTGGTCGGAATGCAGATCGGCCACCTGTTTCTCATCGGCCATGCGCGTGATCACCGCCCGCGGAGCAATAACCCAGCCGACGCGCAAACCTGGAAAGGCCACCTTGGAATAACTGCGCAGCAAGATCGTGTTTCCAGTTGTGTCCAACTCTTTCAAGCTCGGTAGCGAGTTACCGACATACCGCAACTGACTGTAAATATCGTTCTCCACAAGCGCCAGACCATGCTTGTGAACCAACTCCAAAAGTCGCCTGCGCGAGGCCAGCGGCATGGTGGTGCCTGTCGGGTTATGAAAGCTGGGAGTGACAATCAGGACCCGTGGACGAAACCGTACCAGCGTCTCCTCTAAAGCATCCAGGTTCAAACCGTCTTCGCCCACCGGAACGGGATGGATCGGCAAACGAGTGCGCGAAAAGATCCGCAACATGCCGTGATAAGCCGGATCTTCGACTACTACGCCTGCCGGAGAACCGCCCGCCTCTGCTGCGCCCGAAGCAACGACGCGCGCCAGGAGGTCCAGCGCCTGCTGGCAGCCGTTCGTCATAAGGACACCGTCATTTGTCCTCGCAACGCCTTCCGTTGTGGCCTCCTCCAGAAGAAAACGGCGCAACGGCGCATAACCGTAAGGAGAACCCAGTTGCAGAATCTCACCCGCTTCACCGCTATCCACCACTTCTCGTGCGAGCTTGCGAAAAGTCGGCAGAGGAAAAGCCACTTGATCTGGCCGCGAACTGGCGAAATTGATCTGAACCGGGCTCGTACTCACCGGAACGTCTGAACTTCTCTGAGCAAACAACGTGCTCCAATCGGGACCGGGTTGCGCGTCGTTCCCGAAGTTGACGGCGTTCTTACGCCCTTTAGCGACGAAGCTGCCCCGTCCAACATGCCCCTCGAGTAAGCCTGTTTCCTCCAGCAGTGCATAGGCGGCCGAAATCGTAGCCCGGTTCAGGCCAAGTTGACTGGCCAACTCGCGTGTGGCGGGCAATCGCTCGCCTTCTCCTACCAGGCCATTTTGGATCAGGCCAGCCAAGGTATCTGCCAGTTGCCTGTATAAGGGCACTGACGCGTCCGCGTCGAGCTTAATCTTGGTATGCAGCACCAATGGATCGTACTATACCAAATTGGCTGATCCGCGTCGTTGGTTGAGTCACTCAATAGCCGACGCAGCGATTGCCAGAAAACTATTGATCTCGTCCGCCGTATCGCCACCGCCATTGGTGAGTTGCATCATGAAAACCCCGACCAGATCTTTTTCGGGATCGACGAACTCGTATGTCCGGTAAGCCCCGCCCTTCACATACGCTCCCAGGGAGTTGTAGCGGAACATGCCGTCGGCGTTACGAACGACCTCATAGCCGAACCCGTGACCGACTCCTGGCACCCAGCCCGCTTTTATGTCCCCAGTGTGGGAAGTGGTCATGAGGCTAACGGCAGAGCTAGACAGCACACGGTGTCCCTCAAGCTCGCCCTTATTGCGCATCATCATGTTGAACCGGAGGATATCCTCGGCTGAACTGATCAGGCCCCCTGCCGGCATGGGAATCTTGGGACCGCTGGAGGGCAGCTGTTTCGGCGCACGTTGCAGACTGTCGCCAGTCAGGGTGTAAAGAGTGGCAAGCCGGGAACGCTTCTCCTCGGACGGAAAGAATTCCGTGTCCCTCATCCCCAACGGTTCGAAGATCTTTTCCCGCAGGAACTGATCGTAGGGTTGTTTAGAAACGACCTCGATGATTCGCCCCAGGACGTTGTACCCTATATTGCTGTAGTTCCAGGCCGTCCCCGGTTCAAACAACAGCGGCAGCTTTGCGCCGAGCACAGCCAGTTCCGCCAGGGTCTCCACATGATTTGAATCGCCGGAACTGGCATCCGAGCTAAGCCCGGAAGTATGTGTCATCAGGTCCTGAATATTGATGGGCCGCTGCGGTGTAAGTAACGGAGGCGCATTCACCGGGCAACCATAAACCGGACGTCCCGCGCAGCCGTTCACCTTCAAGCCGCGATATTCCGGCATATATCTTTCCACCGGATCGATAACAGAAATCTTGCCCTCGTCCACCAGCACCATGATCCCGGCGCACGTAATCGGTTTGGTTAGCGAAGCGATACGGAAAAGAGAATTCTTTTGCATGGGCTTCTGACTTTCCAAATCCTGGTAACCGACGGCCTCGAAACTGGCGACCTTGCCATGCCTGGCCACGATCGTGACTGTCCCCGCGGTCTTGTGAGCATCGACATACTCCTTCATGCGGACGCGGATGTTCGCAAGACGGTGCGGATCCATACCGGCGGCTTGGGGATCGACATGGTCTATGTCGATTCGATCGTTCGCCCACACAAGACACGGCATGGAGCCTAGGACGGCGAGGGCGAGGAACGCAGAAAAACGGGTCATCGGCACCAGCCTACCGGACTCACTCGTTCCTGAGTGCTGATGTTAGTCTGAGCGGCTGTGCTGTCGGCTTCAGGACTGAGCTGAAAATTACGGTAACCCTAAGGCTTGGCGGGTCTCAGTCCGAGCCGCTTCCAACTCTTTCTGAAATTGGGGATTGCTGACGATGACGCCCATCATCGCGTAGGCAACATACTTACTGGCGACAACATCCGACGAGTAATGGACACCGCAGACCACCCGGCTCTGTGCGTAGTCATCGGCGCGCGACAGGATGGCATTTCGTTTCTCAGGCACAATCATCCCCAGAACCAGCGCCTCCAGATAGCCGGTTGTGGAGTGTCCACTCGGATAACCGTAATCATGAACGTCAGCATTCACCCTGCAGACCGGCTTCAGAGTCGTATCGAAATTGAAGGGGCGAAGTCGCGCAAACTTATTCTTGGCAGGGCCGACAATCACACCTTCATCGCTATGTATATGGCTTGAAAGCAACGCTGTAAGAGGAAGTCGCGCAGCAGTGAAATCCTCGCCCAGAACATCTTTGAAGATAAAGATGTCTTCTTCCACATCGTCGGCTTTCGCATGAGCGATCTGCGCGGGGTGGCGCGTGTCCTGTAGGTGATGAAGCTCTGCCAGCTCTTCTTTCTCGACTGGAGAGTTGTCGGCCGGCGGGTTCGGGAGCAGCGACGCGACGTTGAGTTGTCCCTGGGTGATAAAGATCGGCTTATGCGCGCTTTGTGCCCGCGCCTCGAAAGCCAAAACGCAACACGCCGTAAATGCCGCGCCAACCATCGTTCTCTTCAACATGTTCATGCTTCTTCCTGCTCAGAAAGCAAAGCGCGCGAAAACCTGAATCTGGCGCGGCGTTCCCGAACCGACCGGAGACGTATTGATCGGCGTCAGGATACGGCCGAAGTTCGAGGTGGAGCTGATGTTGGCGTTTGGCGCACCAAGCTGTGGATGGTTCAACACGTTAAAGAACTGGGCCCCGAACTCGATATTCGTGCGTTCCGTTATGCGCTGGTTCTTCGAAAGCGCCGTATCGATCTGAAAGAGACCGGGAGCACGTAGCACGTCCCTTCCAAGATTGCCCCAGGTTCCGGCTGCCGGCACCGCAAACGCAGCTGGGTTGAGCCACAATCCGGTCGTTCCGTAATCCAGGTAAAGCGGCACCCCAGGCACCAGATTGGGTCGCTGCGGTGAAAGAGCGTTCCCGTCGAGCAAGCTGGAAGCGGCGCGAGTGACCGTCACGTTCAAAGGCAGCCCGCCCCGCGCGGTTGCTGTTCCGCTCCAGATCCAGCCACCGTACCACCGGTTCCGCGCGTAAGGAATCTGATAGGCAAAGTTTGCTGTGAACACATTTCGGACATCGTAATCGCTGTTGCCCCTTTCGCATGAACGGCAGGAGACGTTCTGGGGATAATTGCCCGACCCACCGCCGGCAGATCCGTCGTTGATGGCATGAGAGAACATGTAGTTCGCTCGGAAAAGCCAACCGTGCCAATTGTTCACTTGGAGCGAGCTGATAAGACCATGGAAGCTGCTTACGCCGTCTTCTCCGCGAACATCGATGTCCTGACTTAAATTCGGGAACTGCACTTTTCCCGTCGTGGGATTGATCACGTTGACGTAAGTTCGGGAGAAGACATGATAGTTCTGCTGTCCGCTATAACCGATCTGGGCCGTCACGTTCTTCGTTATTGCGCGCTGAATTTGCAATCCCCACTGCTGTGACGTCTGGTTCTTGTGATTGATCGGCATGGAACGCGGCGCAGCAGCTACCGCGGCATTTGGGTTGATGAAGGGATCGAACGGATAAGAGAGCCCCGGTGTAGAAGCCGCTGTCAATGTATAGCGGACAGCATCGTTATTCGCCGGACTGTACTGATCTCCAAGCTGAGCATCGCCATAGAAGATCCCGCCACCCACCCGGATGACGGTTCTTCCGCCCATGCTCTCGGGCGCCCACGCCAGGCTGATTCGTGGTGCCAGATCGAGGCGGGGAGGATTCGCGAAAGCCGAGCCGCGTGCGCAGTACCCGCCACAAGCCTGAATGTCGAAGGGGATATCACGATTGTGTATTTCCGAGAACGCGTTGAAGAATTCGTAGCGAAGTCCAATGTTGGCCGTGAAATTTGGTGTCACCTTCCACTCGTCCTGAACGTATCCGAAGTATTCAATCTTGCGCATCTGCTTGGTCGGCAACTCACCGGAACCTGCCAGCGTGTTGAGCCGGTCGCTCAAGAAGTTCGGGAGACTCGCAAAGCCGGCGGTGCCGTCCGAAAGGTTGAAGTCATGCACAATCAGTTGAACGCGGCGAATCTCGACACCAGCCTTCACGGTGTGGGGACCGTGTAAGCTCGCATATTGGTCGACCAGGGATTGCGATACTCCAATGGCCAGCCGCCGATTTCCGCCCGGAATCGACGATAGCTGGGGAATGGAAATGGTCGCTTCCGCGCCGCTGGGAATGGAATGAAGCGGTTGTGCGTAGTTGGCCCCAAGCCTCAGCTCATTGGTTGTATTGCTGTTCACCAGATACAAGAGGTCGAACAGTCCACTGCTCGGCGCATCGAGATTTCGAGTTCCGTACGGGAGCGAAGCATTCGGCGTGAAGATATTAGTCGTATCGCCACTGGCACGAAAGTAGCCGCTCAGTTTGTCTGTGAAGTGATGGTCGATCCGCAGCAGACCGGTATGCTCATTCTGCGTCGAAAGACCAATCCCTGTCCATTGCCTCACGTTCGGATTTAGAACTCCGTTTGTAAAAACAGGAGTTTGTCCGGTGGGGTACAGCGCAAGCAACGGCCGGACTGCCGGTACAGCCGACGCACGCGCAGAATCCGAAGGAACAAATCCGATTTGCGTGATGTACTGTTTCTGCACCAGACCTTCGTACGAGAGAAAGAAGAACGTTTTGTTGCGGAGCAAGGGGCCGCCAAACGTAGCTCCGAACTGATTCATCTTGAACGGAGGAACCGATTTGCCGTCGAAGGGACTTCGTGAATCAAGCGCACTGTTTCGGAGATACTCGTACGCGGCGCCGTGGAACTCGTTGGTCCCCCCTTTCGACACGATCTCTACTTGTGCGCTGGTAGCGCCGCCGGTCTCAGCCGTATACAGCTGCGAGGTCACGCGAAATTCGGAAATGGCGTCTTCGGAAATCATCAGACGGCTTTTGCCTTCCGCCTGGTTACGAACCGCCGTAGCGTCCACGCCGTCCACGCGATAGTTCACATCATCGCCGCCCTGGGCGAAAAAGCGCACGCTCGCTCCGTTTCCCGCACCAGTGTCGATGGCTCCAGGTGTCAACGTCATCAGGCCGCCCCAGTTTCGTCCGTTGATCGGCAACTGGCTGATCTGTGTGTTGTTGAACGTTGCGCCGATCGCGGCAGAGCTCTTCTGAAGATCGTCTTCTGAGACCACTTCGACCGAGGTGTCTACACTAAGAACCTCGAGTGGAAAATTGAGTGTTCTGGTGGCGCCTACATTGAGATCGATCTCAGTACGGACCGGACGAAAGCCCGTCTTCGCAGCGTTGACCACAGCATGGCCGACAGGGAGTCCGACCATAAGAAAGACGCCCGAGGCGTTCGTTGTTACCGAGCGGCTCACGCCCGTCGCCGGGTACTCAATCGTAATTTGCGCGGCCGGCACGGAAGCACCCGAGGGATCGCTCAGCGTTCCCGTGATCGATGCCTTGTCGACTTGCCCAAAGGCCGTCAAACTGGAGAGTAATAGAGCAAAGAACAGAGAAAGAGATTGGGTTTTCATCAAAGAGGTCAAGAGATTCAATTAGGAACGAATTGCCTTTACGCGTAAAGGGTTTGTGTCTGATTGCGCTGAAAACTCGACTGCGGTCCTTGAAAGGATCACCAACTACGCAGTCGAACAGAGTCTGCGGATTGGGTTAGTTAGGAGTCTCTTGCAAGAAGGCGAGACGAAGTAAATGAAGCTGGCAGTAGAGAGCCCGCCTCGTTCCAACACTGCAACGATAACAGCGGTATGTTGAAGCCGGATTACAAAAACCTTCGGATTAGCTGAATATCTACGTATGTTATTCAGCTATTCAAGGCCAATAGGCACTGTAAGTATGTCGCTGGCCGACCAAAACGCACAGGCTCGATTTGCAATAAGATGTACGCATCGCAATGTCATCTTCGAAAGACCAGCCGCCGGCGTCTCCGCACTTCTTCGAAGAGACATTCCAGGAATCTCCTGCGACTTTGCCCGATGTTGATCCCCCGCAGCCTGACCTGCCGCCGGAAAATTCTCGGTCCGCGGATTCAAGTGATGCGCGCCCTGCTTCTCCACCCCCGCCAGCCACTCCTACTAACACTGTGAGCGAGCCTCAGTCGTTCGCCCCTGCCACCATTGCGGATACTCCAGCCTCCGAAGACGAACTTGGATTCGCACCCTACACGCGAGCCTTGACTCAGTTCCTTCTCAACATCGATACGAAAGGCCCATTGACCGTCTCGGTGGAAGGCGAGTGGGGCAGCGGCAAATCCTCATTCCTGCTGATCCTCGAAAACGACTTAAAACGAGCCTCAGCGGAGAAGTTGAAGAAGAACATACCTCACAATGTTCCGGTCATCGCAAAGTTCAACCCCTGGCGTCATGACAAGGACGAAGCTCTCTGGGCAGCCTTCGCGGTGGCCCTCACGAAGGAGATCGTAAAAGGGCAATCACTGCCACACCAGGTCGCCGGACACGCTCGGGTTCTGCTGTCTCGCTTCGACTGGAAGCACGGTTGGCTGGAATTGCTAAAGGCTCTTACAGTGTTTCTGGTCGCCACCGGTTTGCTGTTTTCTTTACTGGCTTTAACTGCCGAGAACGGACCCGGCTGGCTCTTCAAATTCGCGAAAGATGTAAACATCTCGAGCGCAGAGAAGAGCGAGGCTACCGATGCCGTGGAGAAGAAAGGACCAGCGGAAGCGACGCCTGGAAAACCAGCGGTCGACGCTCGGTCCGCAGAGGCGCCCCAATCTCGTCCAAGTCCGGTAAAGGGTACCGAATGGTTCACCTGGCTGACGGGGTTCGGCTTCTTCGGAGCGCTCGCAGCCTATCTAATCGCCATTCTCTTCGTTGTCTCGAAGCTAAAGACTCTTCTCTCGGCACCTCTTTCCGTGAACCTGGCGAAGAACATCAAATCACCTGACTATGCCAGCCGTATCTCCTTTATCGAAGAGTTCCATGAGGATTTCGCGCGCGTAGTGAACGCCTTCGCACGCGGCAAAACAGTCTTCGTTTTTGTCGACGATCTCGATCGCTCCTCCGTGCCTCGCGCTTCGGAACTCATGCAGGCTATCAACCTTATGATCTCGACCGAGCTCAAGAACATCATCTTTATCCTCGGTATGGATCGAGAGAAGATCGCGGCCGGTATCGCAGTCAAGCACCAGGAACTCTTACCGTATATTTACCCCGAGGCCGTCTTGCCTTCTGACCCGAAGGCACTCCCTCCCTCTGTCGGCCTGCAGTTCGGATACGAATACCTTGAAAAGTTTATCCAGATCTCATTCCCTCTACCCAAACCCCGAGCTGAGAATATCGATCGCTTCTTGAGATCTCTCTCCGGCCGCAAAGAGCCTGAACCCGACCGTTCCGGCATGGGATCCGTCAAGAGTGAATCGGTTGCCCACTCGTCGGCTGCAAGTCCCACCTTGCAAGCCGCGGCGGCCACGGCAAGCCCAGCCTTTCAGGTAGAGTTCTCAACCGATTCCCAGATTGTGCGGGACGTGGCTCGCCAGATTAGCCGATTCTTTGACGACAATCCACGGCGTTTGAAGCAGTTCGTCAACATCTTCCGCCTGCGCGCGTTTGTTGCATATGAGACCGGCCTTTTACAGCCAGGCAGGATGACGGCCGAACAACTCGGGAAACTGGTAGCTATGCAATTGCGCTGGCCGCTCTGGACCACCGCAGGCTTCAATAATCGATTCTTCCTTCGAGCACTCGGTGGCGATCATCCCGCGGATGTGGCAACCGGTATGGATGTTGACTTGAAGAAGGAGTTGATCAATCTCGGCACCTCCGTTGTGGGTCCTATTACGGCCTGGGACTTGCAAGGAGTGGACATCGAAGCGTTCGTCCGCATCAGTCCTGTTGTCCGCCCCGTGGACCTCGACGCGTTCCGGGCCGGCGTGGTCGCTGGCGTCGCGGAAGCCCGTATCCTTTGGGTCGACGAAACGCCCGCAAACAACGCCTCGTTGCGAGACCTCATTGAGCAGAACTTTTACGCCCGGGTCACAAATTGTTCTTCCACGACTGATGCTCTTAACCTGGTAGCGTCCATTCGTTATCAGCTCATCATCTCCGGCATGGTCCGCCCGGGGAATGACAATGCCGGCTTCACCTTGCTGGACGAGCTGCGGAGCCGCGGCATCACCACGCCGTTTCTCATTTTCGGGGCCGAAAGCAATCCTGACTTGCAAGCCGAGGCGAGACGCCGGGGTGCACTGGACGTAACCGATCGCCAGGATATCCTGGTCGATATAGTCGCGTCCCTGGCAGCGCAGAAATCAGTGCTGCCCTCCTTGGGTCAAAGCATCCCATCCGCCAAGTATTCCAGCGTTGCATGAAAACCAGAGGTCCTCTTACTCTTCTCGCGTTTACGGCATTCTTCTTTCCAGTATCGGCGCGAGCAACTTCGGGCTGGACTGTCGCAAGAGATCCGCACTTTGAGCTCTATTCACAGGCCGGGCCGGACAGTGCCCGTCAGGCCCTTGCCCGCTTCGAAGAACTCCGATCGTTTTTCGTCCATAACCGGATTCTCCCGCCCGGATCGGCGTCAAGACATCTGGAATCCGTGCGCGTGATTGAATTTAAGTCTAAAGCGGAATTCGACGATATAAAGCCGCGAGCAATCGCCGATGCTTACTACGCTGGCAACGCTGATCGCGAGTACATTGTGACGACCCTCTCTGCCAAGGATGACCTCAGCATTGCCGCTCATGAATACACTCACGTCCTCATGCACTCGGTCGGTCTTCACCTCCCCGCCTGGCTTAACGAAGGTTTGGCAGAGGTGTTCTCCACCATCAAAATAACCCGCCAACGATGTGAACTCGGCGGTCCCATCCCGAGTCGTATGCAAACCTTGCAGCGCCAACCGTGGCTCTCCGCCCCCGAACTGCTGGCCGCTCAGCCCGAGTCGCCCACGCGCCAGACACGACAAGGTGCTGCTATCTTCTACGCGGAAAGCTGGGCTGTGGCCGATATGCTTACCTCTGCGCCCGACTACGCGCCCCACTTTGGTCAGCTGGTCGCTCTGCTGAACGCGGAGAACATGAGCCCGGAACAGGCGCTCGCTAAGACCTACCGTAAGTCGCCGCAACAAGTGATTGTCGACGCACGGAACTGGGTCGCCCGGAGCGCCTCATCCAGGCAAACGTTACCCGCCCTTGCTCCCGAAGCATTCGGCACAGATGTAACTCCGTTGCAGGATCTCAAGGCCGAAGCCATGCTGGCGGACCTGCTCTTTACCGACGGTCAATGGGATCGGGCCCGGCACACTTACCAAGAACTCTTACAGCACGCGCCAGACGACCCCAATCTTCTCGCCTGTCTCGGAACAGTGGTGCTGCAAGCAGGAGATCGTAGCGCCGCGGTGCGCTACTGGCGCAGAGCTCTCGCCGCGGGCCTGACCGACGCCTCTCTTTGTTATCGTTTTGCGGTGCTGGCCGATGAATTGGAACTTCCTCCGAACGAGACCGAAGCTGCCCTGGAGCTAGCCATAGCAGGAAGGGCTGATTTCGACGATGCTCGCTACAGGTTAGCGATCCTGAAGAGTAATTCCGGGCAATATCAGGCGGCGGTCGACCAGTTGCGGCAAATGTCCACACCTCTGCCAGGGCGTGCCTTCAACTACTGGATAGCGCTCTCCTATGCTCTATCCGAACTGGGCAACAGAACTGAAGCCGAAGATGCGGCCAGGCAGGCGATGCTAGCTGCGCGGACCGCCGACGAGCGCTCCCAGGCTAGCTCACTGGCCTACGTTGCAAAGACCGATTTCGCCGTCCGCTTCGCGCGCTCGCCCGACGGAACTCTTCAGCTCGTCACCACGCGAGTTCCACACGGAACCACCAGCTTTAACCCCTTCGTAGAGCCCGATGATCAGCTCCAGACCGCAAACGGGACGCTACGGCAGGTACAGTGTAGCGACGGGAGATTGACTGGGTTTCTTGTGGAGGTCGATCGCAAGGTCCTGACACTAGCAGTTCCTGATCCCCTGCATGTGCTGATGCAACACTCCCCGGCCGAGTTCAACTGCGGCCCGCAAGAGCCCAAGTCCGTCAAAGTGGATTACGCTATGCAGGCCAAATCTGGGGTCGCGCTTCTGCGTGGCATGGATTTCCCGTGACCACCATCCACACTCCGAATCAACTCTCAGATAGGCACCGCGCCGCGACGGATGGCAAGGGAAACGGCTTCGGCTCTGGAACTTGCTCCTAATTTGCTCAGAATCTGCGCAACATGAAACTTTGCCGTATTCGGAGAAATGCGCAGTCGCGCAGCGATCTCCTTGTTGCCTAAACCGGCAGCCAGCATCTGTAAGACTTCAAGTTCGCGGACGGTCAGTGGTTCGGCCTCCCCGCTCTCGAGGTCGAAGGAGCTGGCTGCATTGTGGAAAGCGCGTTTCGTTTGCTGCTTCGTCAGAACCGTCAGGCCACTCGCGGCTGCGGTCAACGACGCTGCGATCTCCTCCAGCGTCGCACTGGCCGGAAGCCACGCTCTAAGCGTCTCGTCAAACGGAGCGTCTCCATCGGCCTCGACACTCACTGCCACGACGGGCGTTCCGCGCTCTGGTAAACGCTTTAACGAAATACCGAGGCACAGAATGACATCCGCACGCTGAACATCCGAGATCTCGAAGGCCTCGTCCTCCTCCAGTTGCGAGGCCACGGCATCGGCGCGGTCGATCGAGTCCGCCACCACAAAGACACGGATCAAGCTGCCGTTCTCACACCTTGACTCGCCAGGTCCGCTGTTACATGCCGGGCCGCTTTACCGTCTCCTCGATAGAACTCCAGATGCAGCAACCCGTTCTTCGCGTCGTCGATCGCGTCGCTTAAATCATCTGCATCCGTGAACGTAACTTGGTCCGCTCCCGTAAGTATGTCCCCGGGCAGCAAAGACGCGCGCTCCGCAGCCGATTCAGGCACAAGGCCGGTAATCAATACTCCGAAGCGGCCGCGAAAAGTCACACCCCTCACCATCACGCCAAGGCTGCGCGCATCGTCGTGCTTCAGGAACTTTTCCACCGCGTGGCCCGGAACTGCCAGCGCCAGGCCGCCGCTCACGACCATCGTATTGATCCCAATCATCTGGCCGCTGAAGTTCGTTAGTGGACCACCTGAATTGCCGGGCGCCAGGCGAACATCGGCACAGACCCACCGGGGTACATTCACGCTGTGAATCACCCCGCTTGAGACGGCGCCGACAAAGCCCAAAGGATTTCCGATGGCGAATACCGGCATGCCTGGCCGCAACCCCTTTGAGTCACCGAACGGCAGTGCACTCGCTCTCAAACTCGCCACCGAAAGTAGTGCCAGATCGCGAGACCGGTTGATTCGGATTGCTGTGGCCGTGAAGGTCGAGCCTTCCCAGGTCTCCAGACGAACCTCCTTCCCGCGAATGACGTGCGCGTTCGTAATAACTCTGCCTGCGCCGACCACGACGCCCGACCCTGAGCTCCGATGGTCTCCGCGCACCTGCACAACTGATTGCCGGACAGCCTCAGCCAACCGCCCGGGAACCGGTATCGCCATCTTATGCCTGCTTTCTTTCTGCTTCCTGAATAATGATGGATAGCTTGCGAGGTTCCCCCCCGCGCAGAATCTGCAACTCGCTCGCTTTGCCGATGTGCTCTCCACGCAGTTGCGCTTGCAGTTGATCGATGTCTTCTAACGAGTGCCCGTTGATCCCCAGCAGGATGTCACCTACCTGCAATCCTGCCACCTCAGCCGCCGCGCCCGAAGCCACGCTGAGCAGGATGAGGCCGAATGCCGGAGCTCCCTCGATTTTCCTTCGTAGGCTATCCGGAATAGCCACCGGTTGGACACCCACGCCTAAATATCCGACTCGTATTCGCCCTTCCTTCTGCAGTTCCTGTAGGACGCGCTGCAACGTAGCCACTGGAAGGGCCATTGTGGAATGCCTCGATAAGGCCGGAGTCGCCATCCCGATCAACTGCCCTTCGGACGTTACGATCGCAGCGCCGTTTTGGGAAGGATAGAGATTTACATCCAGTCGAATAAATTGCTCGAGACTTCCGCCCCGCCACGTTCTTCGCTCCGGGCCCACCGCGCCCAAAATGCCAAGACTCACGGACGGGCCCACATCGCGCGTCATTCCCACCACCGCGGCCAGCATTCCCGCTTTCAGAGAACCCGCGTCAGCGGTCGGCAAAACGGTTGCTTTCAGATCATTTGCCTCAAGGATGGCGACATCCACGCTGGGATCTCTACCCAGAACCTTCGCCACGCCTTCCCCGCCCTGCTGCGTCACGAACGAGGCCGAATCGCGGCGCTTCAGCGCATGCTCGGGTACGGCAATATGCTGCGCGTCCAGGACGACGCCGCTGACGGTTCGATAAGCGCCGGCCTTGACGGACACCACCGACGATGCCGTGTCACTGACTAACTGCGTCAGCGCATTGGAAAAACTTGTCAATTCACTCATGCCTCAATTCTGTTCGTGAAACGCTAGGCGCACACCATCCGTTTGGGTAGGGACTTCACTCGAGGCGTACTTCTTTTCCTGGAAATCCTGAATCTGTCCTGGACGGATAATGAAACTACATGCAGAAGCAAACCACCAAAACTTATGACGTCGTGATTGTGGGCTCCGGAGCGGGCGGGGGCGTGGCCGCGCAGGTTCTTGCCAATGCCGGCGCCAAAGTCTGCATGCTGGAAGCCGGCGCCTGGTTCGACTGCACCAAGCATTCCAAGATGTTTCAGTGGCCGTACAGCGTGCCGCATCGCGGCGCCGCCAGCCGCGAAATGCCGCTTGGCTACTTCGACGCCACTCTGTCTGGCGGCTGGGAGGTTCCCGGCGAGCCCTACACCAATGCTCCCGGTTCCGAGTGGATGTGGTGGCGCGCCCGCATGCTCGGCGGCCGCACCAATCATTACGGTCGAATCTCCTTGCGCATGGGTCCTTACGACTTCAAGCCTTACAGCCGCGACGGGAAAGGATTCGACTGGCCGATCTCCTACGAAGATCTGGCCCCCTACTATGACAGAGCCGAAGAGTTGGTCGGCGTTTTCGGCTCTGTCGGAAGGCATGGAGAATGCGCCCGATGGCAAATTCCAACCCCCACCAGCGCCGCGCGGCTACGAAAAAGTCCTAAAACTTGCCTCAGAGAAAATCAACATTCCGTGCATTCCGTCGCGCCTCGCCATCTTGACACGCCCGCTGAATGGCCGCCCTGCCTGCCACTACTGCGCGGAATGCGGGCGTTCCTGCGGTGTCAACGCGAATTTCAACTCTCCGGGCGTTCACCTCTTCCCGGCGATGAAGACCGGCAACTCTCGAGAGTGCGAACCAATGCCATGGTCCGCGAAGTCCTGCTAGGGTCCGACGGACTGGCGCAGGGTGTGTCGTATGTCGACAAGAACACCCGGAAGGACGTGGAGGTACGCGCCAAGATTGTCGTTCTCGCGGCAAGCTGCTGTGAAACCGCACGCATCTTGTTAAACTCCAAGAGCTCATCATTTCCGGACGGGATGGCCAACTCCTCCGGGCTGGTCGGCCGATACATCATGGATACGGTGGGCTCTGCCGTCTGCAGGCTACCTGCCCATCCTCCAGGACCTTCCCCCTCGCAACGAAGATGGTGTGGGCGGCATGCACGTCTACATGCCTTGGTGGCTTTATAAAGAACAGAAGTCCGGCAAACTCCCTTTCGCTCGCGGGTATCACATTGAGCTTGGTGGTGGAAGGCATCTGCCTGCCAGCGGTGCCATGGGTGCTTACGCCGAACGCTTTCTCGGCGGCGGTTACGGTCTCGAGCTGAAGCAAAACCTTCGACGGTTGTACGGCGGCGAAGTCCATCTCGCCGGTCGCGGCGAAATGATCCCTAACGCGCAGAGCTATTGCGAGATCGATCCTGGCGTTGTCGACCAATGGGGTATCCCCGTCCTCCGTTTTCACTTTCAATGGAGCCAGGATGAGCTTCTGCAGGCACGCCACATGCAGGAGACGTTCAAGGAAATCATCGAGACAGCCGGTGGCGTGGTTACCGACAGTTCCGGACCACACGATGACTGGGGCATCGAGCGCGGAGGCCAGGTCAAGCACGAAGTCGGATCCACAAAAATGGGCGACAACCCGAAGACCTCGGTGCTCAATCAGTATTGCCAGGCTTGGGACGTGAAGAACCTCTTCGTCACCGACGCCGCTCCCTTCGTCAGCAACGCGGATAAGAATCCGACCTTGACTATCACGGCACTCGGTTGGCGAACTTCAGACTACATCGTTGAGCAGGTCCGGAAACTCAACGTGAAGGTCTGAGAAGTATTACTCCTTCAATCTTCGCGAAGCGCAGCGACAGGCTCCAGTTGTGCGGCTCTCCTGGCTGGCAGAAATGTCGCCACAGCCGCCGTGATTGCGAGTAGTGCGCCCGCCATTGCCAAAGTGAACGGATCTCTCGCTTTCAATCCGAAGAGCATCGATTCCGCGTATCTCGATAAAGCGAGCGAAGCAACAAGGCCCAAAGACATACCGGCCGCCACCATCAGTGTGGCGTCTTTCGCGACCAGCTTGTAAACACTGCTGCGGCTTGCACCTAGTGCAAGTCGAACGCCAATCTCATTCCGACGCCGAACTACGATGTAAGACATCACTCCATATAAACCCAGCGCCGAGAGGCAACCGGCCAGCACACCAAAAGCGATGGATAGATTCGCCATTAAACGTTCTCGCAAGATCGATTGCTGAATTTGCACATCCAGCACCCGGAAGTCGAGAAGCAAGTTTGCGTTCAACTGCATCGCCTCGCGCTGAATAGCCTGTTGCAGTAACCCCGGCGTTTCACGCCCCCTGACAACAAATGTTCTGTTATTTCCGGGCTGCTCATCCTGGTCTGTGGGGAAGAACGCAATGCTCGATTCTTGTTCCCGGCGCTCGTTGTATCGGGAATCGCCCACCAATCCCACAACTTGGTACACCCGGTCTGGCTTTCCGGCAAGCTCTTCCACCCGGAAACTTCGGCCGATCGGGTTCTGACCCGCAAAGTACAGCTTTGCAAACGACTCGTTCACCATCGCGACATGCGGACTCGCTAGAGTGTCGTGTTCGTTGAAGTCTCGTCCCGCTAGCAGTGGCGTGCCCATGGTTGAGAAGTAACGTGGTCCCACGCGATTGAACCACGATTGCTTGCCGCCTGTGCGTGCCGGATCTTTGTCGGAGTGCACGGACCCGTTCCAACTATTCCCACCGAGAGGCGTGAAGGCGACGGAGGCTACCGATGAGACACCATTCAAGGATTCAATATGCTGCTCCAGCTCGCGAAAGAATACCTTCCGCTTTTCTGCGCTCTTCCACCCTGGACCGTCTGCTGTCACACTCGCCACCACAATGTTGTGCGAGTCGAACCCAAGGTTTGTGGCCAACAAGTTCTGCAGGCTTTTGCCGAACAACAGTGCGGCGACCAGAAGAACTAACGAGAGCGCGACCTGCGTTGCCACGAGAGTACGCCGAAGAGTGTTGCGCTCCCGCGATGCGTTTGCCGTACGAGCGCCATGCATGACGGCCGCCGGCTCACTCTTACTGGCCCTCAGCGCAGGCGCCAGGCCGAACAGGATGCAGGTCAGGACAGCCAGTCCGGCCAGAAATCCGAACACATGCCAATCCAGTCCAATCTGAACCGCAATCGGGTTCGTGTCGCTATCGAGAAATGCAACCAGAGTTCGGCTCAGGGCCTGTGCCAGGCACATTCCTAACACCGTCCCTCCTGCCGCCAGCAGGAAGCTTTCGGTCAGTAACTGCATGATGAGTCTCGCCCGGGAAGCTCCAACCGCCTGCCGCACCGCAATCTCTCGCTCACGGGCACTGGCGCGCGCTAACAGCAAATTTGCCAGGTTGGCGCATGCAATTAGCAGCACCGAACCGGTAATCGCCATCAGAATCCCAAGGGGATTGGCAAACTGTCTCCGCAGTGACGAGACACCTGCGCTGGCTGAGACTACTTTGAGCTTATTCTTGAGGTAGCTCTGGACGAAGTCCGGACGATACTCCGCCGGAACAGTCTCCCGGAAGATGATGGGCGAAAGATTCGCAACGTGCGCTGAAGCCCTTTCCAACGACCATCCAGGTTTTAGCCTTGCGATGGGTGTCAACCAATACGCCATCTTGTCATTAGCCCGAACTTTGCCTTCTCTCGAAAATAAGACGTGATCGGCGCAGAGTGGCAGTGCCACGTCGAAGCGCTGTCCTGGCTCCAGGCCGAGGAAAGTCGGCGGACTAACTCCAACAATCGGGAAACGATGTCCATTCAGGCTTATGCTCTTGCCGATTGCATTCAAATCGCCGCCAAACTCCCGCTGCCAGAAGCCATAGCTCAAAATCGCTGACCCGGAGGGACACGCAACCTTGTCATCCTGAGCCGCGAAGCCTCGCCCCGCAATTGGGGTGATACCTAAGACATCCAGGAAATTCGAAGTCACCAGCAGGCCTTCGGCATAGCGCGATCTGCCTGACGAACTCAAGTTGAACTGTGTGGGCCAGAAACTGAGCATGTCTGAAAAAGCCTGTTGTCGCTTAGCAAGCTCCTCTAATTGCGCAAAGGTGAAAGCTTCTTCTCTCGATGAATAGGAACCCGCGGTAAAGAAATCGCCCCGGTTCCCTCCCCTGGCGATTGTGGCGAGTTGCGAAGCATCCTTCACGGGCAAACCCCGCAGACGAATGGCATCCAGCACCTGAAAAATAGCCGTGTTGGCGCCTATTCCGAGTGCTAGCGACAGTACGGCAACAGCCGCAAATCCAGGATTCAACCGTAGCTGCCGCAAGCCGTAAGAAACATCAGCGCACGCTGCCTCCAGCCACCCCAGAGTGTTCATATCTCGCGTCCTCTCCTTTTGAACGGAATAGTTTCCCAGCCGTAACCGGGCCTGCCGCCAGGCTTCCGCTTCGGGCGTTCCCTCGCTTATCAGGCGATCGGCAGTCTCAGCGAGGTGAAAGGCTAATTCGGAATCCAGTTCCTGATTCAGCCGTTCTTTCCGAAAAACATTTAGCAAACGCGCATGCCACGGCATAGTCGCCTTCTCCCATCACGAGTAACGCAGCACTCGCGCGACTCCACGCGTCAGGCGCGCCCAGCTTTCCCGCTCGTCGGCCAACTGCGTTTTGCCGCGGGCAGTAATCGCATAGAACTTTGCCTTGCGTCCCTTGTTCGTAAGTTCCCAGGTCGATGAAATCCAGCCGTCCTGTTCCATCCGATGTAGCGCCGGATAAAGCGAGCCTTCCTCCACCTGCACCAATTCATCCGAGACAGCGTGGATATGTGCGCACAAGCCATATCCGTGCAAGGGACCGCGACTCTCCAGAGTGCGCAGCACCAACAACGTCAAGGTCCCCTGCAACTTATCGTTGTTGCTCTTTGGCATATCTAGCTAGGTATACAGTAAAGCCGTCGGCTGCGCATGTCAACCGCGATTCTTCAACGATTTCTCTTTCAGATCGAACCCGTCTCAGTCCACTGCGTTTAGGTGCTTGGCTTTTGGCGCTGTCCGCCAGAAGCGGTCTTTTTGGTCATGCGTTTCTTTCCTGGAGGTAGCTGGCTTCTGATCAGAGCCTCAGCATTACGAACAATCGCTGCTGCCGTCACCGGATCGGGCGCGATATGGGCGAGCGTTACAGCCCCTACCATCGTGCTAACAATTCCGCTGGCTATCCCGAGCGCCTCCGCTTTTCCCCGATTCGGCAGATGGTCCGCCAGCAACTGCACGAGACGTCGATGCCCGGACACTGCCACCGCGCGCACCTCTGTGTCGAAGTGACTCAGTTCCGCCCCGATCATCGACAAAGGACAGCGATAGATGCTCCCTTCTCTGACCTGACTCAAGTACAGCGAAACAATCCGTTCCACCGCGTCCTGTGAAGATTTACCGAGCGTCTCGCTCTCCAGCATCGTGAGCAGATGATCAAAAGCCCTTCTGTTGGCTTCTATCACCAGCTCCTCCTTCGACCCAAAATGCCGATAGAACCCACCCTGCGTCAGGTTTGCGGCTCCCATGATTTCGCGCATCCCAACTGCTTCCAGGCCCTTGTCCAGGAACATCGCTGAGGCGGTGGACACAATCCGCTCTTTGGTCTCCGCTGTGTCGCTTCGCGATTTACGCATTCCTTTTCCCCCTCGATAAAAACCTGCACCGTTTAGATGCCGCTCGTTCTCTAAAGGCCAGATGAGGTCCAACCCTACCCATTTTGCGGCCTCACGGATTCCTAAGGAGATGCCATGACTGAAAGAACGATCTTGATAACCGGAGCAACCGGGGCCACAGGAAGGGAAACAGTGAAGTTACTCCTCCATCGCGGCGAAGCCGTACGGGCGCTCGTTCGTCGCGAGGACAATCGCTCGGAGGCTCTCAGGAAATCCGGCGTGGAAGTGGCCTTGGGTGATCTTCGTGATTTCGAATCCCTTCGCGCAGCTCTCGAAGGAATTCGAAGTGCTTACTTTGTGTTTCCTATCGAGCCAGGCATCCTCCAAGGCACTGCCTATTTCGCGCAGGCCGCGCGAGAAGCGGGCGTCAAAGCCATCGTGAACATGTCCCAGGCTTCAGCCCGCCCCGACGCCAAGAGTCACGCCGCCCAGGATCATTGGCTTGCTGAGAGAGTCTTTGATTGGTCAGGCGTGCCCGTCACTCATCTTCGACCGACCCTGTTTGCTGAATGGGTTCTCTATTGGGCCGAATTTATCCAGGCCGGGTTCCTTCCTCTTCCCTTTGGAACCGGTCGTCACGCGCCGATCGCCGCGGAAGATCAGGCTCGCGTCATCGTTAACATCCTCACTGACCCATCCACCCATCAGGGCAAGATTTACCCGCTCTTGGGCGCGCAAGAGTTTAGCTTTCCCGAGTTAGCGGACGAGATGGCAAAAACCCTTGGCAGGCCGGTTCGCTATGTGCGCACTGATGTGCCGTCTCTCGCCAAACTAGCCAAGGAGCATCGCTCCCACTTGGGAGACTTCTTCTGGCAGCACCTCAGTGAGATAGTAGTCGACCACCAAAACGGTGTGTTCGCGGGCACCAACAATTTGGTCCAGACCATCGGCGGTCGTCCGCCTCTGACCATGCAGCAGTTTATTGAAAACCATCGTGACGAGTTGGTAGGCTCGCCTCTGGCCGAAACTGCTCTCGTCTGAAGTTCAAACTTCGATTCGCTCCAAAGAAAGGAAAAGCTATGAAAACCCTGACCCGCTTACTCACTCTGTCATTCCTCTCGTTGCCCACCATCGGACAGGCGCAAGTTCCCGCGACGCCACCTATCCCGCCGGTTCCCACCACAAAGATTCTTGCCATCGGTCGGTTCGGCGCTCCACCTACTCGCGACCAACTTCAGCTGATCGCATCAAAGGAAGTTCCGGAAACCGTCCGCCTCTACCTCGCCGGCAAGATTGAGCAATGGTACTCACTGAAACAGGGGAATGGGGTCGTTTTCATTCTCAACATGTCCTCGGTAGAGGCTGCCCGCGCCACCTTGGAAGCCTTACCGCTTGGACAGGCGAAGCTGATGACCTTCGAACTGATTCCGCTAGGTCCCATCAGCCCTTTGGCTCTTCTCCTGCCTCACGCCGACAAATCTGAGCAGTAGCTTGTAGGAAAAATAGCTTCCGGGCATCATATGCCCGGCTGCAGAGCTGTTGTTTCTAATCTGCTCTTGAGCGAAAGACAGAAGTTACCAATCGCGAAAGCTTTCGATAGCATTTCAGAGCCGTTTCCTGTAAAGTCCTCTCGATATGACATTCAATGCTGCTTTCGCACGCGAAGTTTTGGTCCCCTTGAACAACGCCGCGTATCAACTGTCTCGGGGACAGGAGTTAAAATTCCCCCCAGGTTGGCAACAAACCGGGGTCATCACAGTAGATCAGTCCACAATCAACCGCGAGACAGCCTCTGGCTTAGCCAAAGTGGCCCTAACGGAGGACTGCGATTGGGGCATAGTCGCACGCAAGGACGACATCTCCGTGATTGCAATCCGTGGCACTGACACTCAGCATCAATGGCTTGAAGATTTTCGGGCCATCGCTCAACCGGTACCGCACGAGATGTGGTGGATGCACAGCGGCTTCCACGACGTCTGGAACTCAATCACCGTTAACTTACACGAAGCTTGGAATATCGCGGCAGCGGCGAATGCACGGGTTTACATTACGGGCCACAGCTTGGGCGCGGCCGTCGCCTTGATCATGGGCATCCACCATCCTGAGGCCGCGACGTGGACGTTCGCAGGTCCGGCGGTCTTCTCGCCGATCAGGGGATTACCGCCTGCTGCCAATGTTGTTCGCGTTGTAAACCCGAGTGATCTGGTACCCAAGGTTCCCCTCCCACCGCTGTACCAGCACATTGGCCAAACCATCGAGATTGTGGGCGCCTCGGACCCTCTGG
Organism: uncultured Acidobacteriaceae bacterium; assembly: GCA_963814195.1. Taxonomy (GTDB): domain Bacteria; phylum Acidobacteriota; class Terriglobia; order Bryobacterales; family Bryobacteraceae; genus Bog-105. Next base: position 674,717 of record CAWFBU010000007.1, on the reverse strand, counting down.
ATTTCGCCCTACAGCATTCTTTGGATACTTACATTGCAGGGTTGGCGAACTACCAGGACCTGGCCTCCACGCCGCTAACCTCGACGGCACGTATGGGTTCCTGATCCAGACCATCGCCGTTCAGCTTTCGCAACCTGACCTAGTATCAATGCGAGCCAATGTGCGGCTGTATACACAAAAAATAGATCGTTGCCCCGGCAACATATCTCCAAAACTGAGATGCACGTTGCTTCTCCGCGGCGCCTACCGTACTGGTTGGCCTTCGCTTCGTTATTGACTACTCAACTCGCGGCACAGTCTTCAAATGGACGTATTCTCGGCATCGTTAAGGATGCCAGCGGATCCGTCATCCAGAATGCTCACGTCGAGGTCATCGATACTGGCAAGAACGTGACCCGTACCACCAAAACTCGAGAGGATGGCACATACCAGGTGCTTCAACTTCCCGCAGGACAGTACCAGGTCACTGTGGAACACACTGGCTTTCAAGTCGCCAAAACGCAGAGCCAGCCATTGCAGCTCAATCAGGCACTTCGCGTTGACCTCACCCTACAGGTGGGACAGGTCAATGAGAGTCTTGAGGTAACCACCAACGGGACGGGCGTCGAGACAGTTAGTTCCACACTCGGAGCTTCAGTAATTAGTCAGGCCTTAGTTGATCTTCCTCTAAATGGCCGGAATGCTCTGGATTTAGCCCTGTTGCAGCCTGGCGTAACCCCTACCAATGATAGTTCCTATTACGCAGGCACCACCGGCAACAACACCAATAGCACCGGGGGATTCAGCATCTCAGGTGGCCGTAATGACTCCATCACTTACTTACTTGATGGCGGTCTGAACAACAGTTTCCTATATAACGACATCGTTTATAATCCCAACCCGGACACCATCCAGGAATTCCGTATCCTGACGAGTAACTACAACGCTGAATACGGCAGAAATGCAGGCGGGGTAGTCAGCATCATCACAAAGTCCGGAACCAACCAACTGCACGGAAGCTTCTTTGAGTTCATTCGGAACGACGCGCTAAATGCCAATGGGTTCTTCTCGAACAATGCAGGGCTGCCGCGAGACGTACTAAAACGAAATCAATTCGGCTTTTCTGCCGGCGGTCCGGTGGTGCTGCCAAAGCTGTTCAACGGTCGCGACAAACTTTTCTTTTTTGGCAGTTATCAAGGACAGCGTCAGACCCAGGCGCAAACACCCGGTGAGGTGTCTGTCTTCACTCCGGAAGAGCTCCGGGGCGACTTTTCGCATTCCAATGACACCCGCAGCGCTCCGCCGCCGTCGCTTGTAGCGTTTCTGCAAAGTCATCCGGCTTATCAGCCCAATCCGACACTGGCTGCGCAAGGCATCATCAGTTCCACAGCTATCAATTCAGTCGCCGCTAATTACATAAGTCAGGGACTCATACCATCCTCGACGACCGGTTTACTATTCCCGCGTGCGAACGGGGTGGACAATCGCGACGAGGCCACCGGCAAGATCGACTACATCATTAGCCCTTCTGAGCGCCTCTCCGGCACGATTGGGGCAGCACACAATCCCAGCGTTATCCCGTTCGATGGAGCTAATGTCAGCGGCTTCGCTTCGCAATCCAATCTGCGCCGCTATTTCGCCAACATCACGTTAATATCCGTCCTCTCTCCCTCGCTGCTGAACGAGTTTCGCGCAACCGCTCAGAGGCAAAATCGGTTGCGCTCGGCGCCGGACGGAACAGCTCCCACTGCCTCCGCACTCGGTGTCAATATCACCCCGGACAATCCCACCGGACCGCCCATCCTGAACTTCAGCAGCGGCCTGAGTATCGGATTCAGCGGCTACGGGCCGAGCCGCGTGGTCAACAACACCTATCAGTTCGCAGACACGCTCACCTGGACGCATGGTCGCCATACTTTCAAGGGCGGCTTCTCTTATTCGCCTTTTCAAGACAACACAGTTTTCGACTTCTTCGTGAACGGCCAGTTCTCATTCAACGGAGCAAACGGCCAGGCCACTCGCACCGGGAACGACCGAGCCGATTTCCTTCTCGGCCTTCCCGATACTTTTTCGCAATACTCAGAGGCGCCCTCCAATATCAGGACTCAATCCTATTCCGGCTTTGGGCAGGATGAATGGCGTGTTCATCCGAGATTGGTCCTCACGCTTGGCCTGCGCTATGACTACGACACACCGCGCCGCGATACACAAGGCCGCTCCTTCTCTCTGGAGTATGGGCGGCAATCGGTGGTGTTCCCCAATGCGCCTCCAGGCCTGCTTTTCCCTAGTGACCCAGGAGCTCCTGCCGGCGCGAACTTTCCAGATCGAAACAACTTCAGCCCGCGCTTCGGCTTCGCTTGGGACCCAGCCGGTAACGCCCACACCAGCGTCCGCGGAGGTTTCGGAGTTTTCTACGACATCCTGAAAGGCGAAGACCTCTACCAGTACAACGGCATCGCACCTTTCGCGGGTTCAGCGTACCTCACCTTCACTCCGCCACCGGACGGCGCAGTTGCTTCTCCCAATCCTCTCTCGCAGCCCTACGCCGCTGCCGGTCAACCCAACCCGTTTCCGTCCCGGTCGCCTCCTCGTAGCCTCGATTTTTATTCCGCATTCGGACCATTCAATGGATACAGCGTCGATCCCCACTTGCGGACGCCGTACATCTATCAGTACAACCTGAGTCTGCAACAACAACTCGCCGGCAACATCATCGCGGAACTCGACTACGTGGGCAATAGCTCGCATAAGCTAACGGCTCTCGTGAACCCCAATCCGTTTGTGCCGGGTACGGGTTTGCGACTACTCAACACGCAGCCCGGAGCTCGTGTGGACAGCTACGCTCTGCCAACGCAGTTCATCAACGGTGTAAACGGAAATTACAATAGCCTGCAAGCCGGTTTGCAGAAACGCTACGGCAACCTCGCTGGGATTGGATCCGTTTCCTTCCAAGCCTCTTACACCTTTGCGCATAGTCTCGATGACGCCAGCGGTTTTGAGCAGGTCAATAGCGCGGTCCCTTTCTACAACCACCATGCCTTCTATTCGTCATCCGACCAGGACATCCGACACTACGTCTCCCTTAGTGGATTGTGGGATCTGCCCTTCTCGCGCTGGTTCGGCAAACATCTTTGGACCAGCGGCTGGAGCATAAACCCCATCTTCTCGTTCCGTAGCGGACAACCATTGGATATCAATGCAGGGTTAGCGCAGGCGGCGAGTGATCCCGGTCCGTCCGGGTATGGAGATGCGAACCTCGTGCGTCCCAACGTCGTGGCGCCCATTCGCTACTTCGATCCTCACCAGCCCGGTAACTTGTGGTTCAACTCGAGCGCGCTGTCACTGGATAATTTGACCGGCTACGGAACACTCGGCCGAAACAGCCTTCGCGGTCCCAGCCGTACCGATCTCGATTTTCGTGTAGCAAAGTCCACCTATCTTTACAAAGAGCGAGTTCGCGGCGAACTTATCGGCGAATTCTTCAATGCCCTGAACCACACCCAATTCCGAAATCCGAATCTCAGCTTCAACAGCGGCACGTTCGGCGCCATATCGCAGACCTATGACCCACGTATCATTCAGCTAGCTCTTAAAGTCTACTTTTGATTTCGGCATAACTTTCGGTTAGCATGCTGTACTTACAACTTACTCGCGACCGCCATGGTAACCAGCGCTACTGAACCCCTAGGCAGCCATGCTCGTCCAGCAAGTACGCTGGGAGAAGAAATCCTTCTTACTTCACGCATGGGCATCCCGCTCGCCTTGGGCGAGATGGGATGGATGTCGACCTATATAGTCGACGCGCTGATGATCGGCCGCCTTCCCCACTCGGCGCTCTCCATCGCAGCCTCTTCGCTCGGCAATACCATCTTCTACGCCATTGCCTTCTGCGCCATCGGGCTGATGACGGGCTTGCAAACCTTAACAGCGCAAGCTTTTGGTCGTGGTGACGAACCTGAGTGCCACCGCCTGCTGGTACAAGCTCTTTGGATCGATGCCGCGTTAACGCCAATAGCGATGGGTGTCACCCTGGCCTCTATACCCGCGCTTCGATGGTTTGGAACGCCGCCGGATATCGTTGATGAAACCAGTCGTTACTTGCATGCGCTTGTCTGGTCCACAGCACCTCTTCTTCTTTACTGGACCCTGCGCCGTTATCTGCAATCGCTCGACCGCGTTCTGTTCATCGTTCTCTCTCTGCTCAGTAGCGGTCTCGTCAACTTCGCCGCCGACTGGGCATTTCTATATGGACACTTGGGTCTTCCTAGATTCGGCATCGCTGGGTCGGGCTGGGCAACTTGTGTGGTGCGCTTCTTCGCTTTGAGCCTTCTGCTATGTGGCGTTCCCCGAACCTTCTGGGCCGATGCTCGCAAGACGCTTACTTCTTTCTTCAGCCCGCATCGCACACGTCTTCACATGCTTCTGCGCATTGGCTGGCCCGCTGCTATCGAGAGTTTCGCCGATCTGGGTGTATCCACGTATCTCTCCGTTCTCTGTGCGCAGCTGGGTGCCACTCTCTTGGCCGCGCACCAGATCGTCCTTGATCTTGACGCCTTCGTCTACATGGCACCCCTGGGACTCTCTTATGCAACGTCGGTGAGGGCGGGGCAAAGTGCCGGTCGGAATAGCGTCGCGGGAGTGCGGCGCTCAGCCAAAGCAAGCCTGATCCTTGGATTGGGTTACATCGCCGTAGCCGGCTCCATCTTTGTTGGCTTCTGGCATACCTGGGCGTCGTTCTACACTACCGATAACGCAGTCATGAAAGCGGCCGGTCCTATCTTTCTCTTATGCGGTGTTCTCCAGTTGGGCGATGCTGCCGGTATTATTTTGGCGGCCGCGCTCATTGGGGTTGGTGATACCCGCAGTCCCTTGATCGTGAATGCCATCTGGTCGTGGATGCTGGGCATGCCGCTCGCCTATCTCCTTACTTTTCGCGAGGGCTTTTCGCTCGAAGGACTCTGGCTGGGACGCCTCCTGGCAGCTATCGGCTCTTCCATCACTCTGGCCCTGGTCTGGCAGTTCCGCCTTCGGAAACGGAGCCATTCCGCTGAGCCTGCTCTCCGCCACCCCGGTCTATCGGCACTCTCTTCGCAGGTGACTGGGCGTGGGTAAACGTCAGCGCGAGCGAGTTTCCATCATTCTGCCGTTCTTCCGGTCTGGTGCTTATCTTCGCGAGGCAATCGAGAGTGTTCTGGCCCAGCAGGACAGTCCCGATTGGAAGCTTTACCTCATTAACGACGGCTCTGAGGGAGAAGATGTGCAAATCGCCGGTGAGTTCTGCGGTCGTCACCCCGGCGGGCTGCAGCTTCTGGAGCATCCTGGTAGGCGCCGGCGCGGCATCAGTGCGTCGCGGAATCTCGGAATCCGATCGGCTTCCGGTGACCTCATCGCCTTTCTCGATGCAGACGACGTCTGGTACCCGCATAAGCTTAAAAGTCAGGTCTTGACGCTTGATGCTCATCCTTTCGCCCACATGATCTATGGCCCTGCCATCCGTTGGTACAGCTGGAATGGCGGTCTGGACGTGCATGTTCCAGCTTCAGTCGACGGCTTCGGCTCGGACTGTCTTGTTCCGGGAACCGCGCTGCTCCAGACCTTCCTGCGCGACGAATCGTTGACGCCCTGCACCGGCTCGGTTGTCATTCGTCGCGCTGCCCTCCGCAATTCCGGTCTTTTCGAAGATCAGTTTTGGGGCTTGTACGACGACCAGGTGCTCTACGCCAAGCTATGTCTAGCAGGGTCCGTCTACGTTTCCAGCGATTCAGTCTCCAAATACCGCAAGCATCCACATTCCTGCTGCAGCCAGGCGGCCGCCGACGGAACAGCAGCGGCCGAACGAGCCCGTTTTCTCTCATGGCTTGACTCTTATAAATCCGCCTGCTGCCAAAAAGAGGAGCTTTCTTTATCCGTCCGCTGAACTTGCTCTACCACCGCGTCAATCGGTTGCAGCCTGATCCCTGGACACTGTGCGTTTCGCCCGAGCACTTCGCTGAACAACTCCAGGTGGTGCGAAGTCTGTCGCCGCGTCCATGCCTGACCTTCGACGATGGCTACGCCGATAACCTCCACAATGCTCTGCCCTTGCTTGAGAAATACGATGTTCCTGCCTGTTTCTTCATTACTTCTGGCGCCATCGGCCTGCGGACAGAGATGTGGTGGGATGCGCTCGATCGGCTCTATCCCGATCCTGACTCGTATGCGCCACAGTATCTGAAATTTCGCACCCTGTCTGCGCAAGAACAAGACCATGAACTCGAGCGCATCTTTGAAGAGAGCAAATTGTCTCGCACACCTCGAGCAGGACGTCGCATGCTCACCGCAGACGAACTTGTCTCGATGGCTGCCTCGCCGTTGGTGGAAATAGGTGCTCATACCGTGACGCATCCTGTGTTGTCCCAACTTTCAGGTGCGCAACAGGAAGAAGAAATCGGGCAGAGCAAGCGTCAGCTTGAGGCGTGGATTGGCTATCGTGTTCTGGGCTTTTCATACCCGAACGGAACCGACGCGGATTACACATTCAAGACGGTCGAGGCCGTGCGCAGCAACGGCTTCCACTATGCCTATTCGGCCTTTGAACACTCTCGAACCGATCCTTTCCAACTGCCCCGTGTGATGATCCGGGATTGGAACGGCGACGAGTTCGCACGCGTCCTTGAAGCATCCTGCCACCGCTTCTAATCATTCGTCTGAGATTCGGTTTCCATTCCCTGCTCAGTCCGGTCGGATCGAAGAACCGCCGGTGGTCCGTGGCTCTCGATACTGCAAGCTCGCGTGCTGCGGACTGGGATGTCGTACCTTCGATGGACGGCCCTCCTCGCGCATGCGTCTGTCTGCCTCCGTCCAGGAAGGAAGTGCGGTTTCCGATTGGTTCCAATGCGCGACCGAAGCTTCATCACACCAGTCCAGAAGATGTGGCATAGCGCTCTTGTGAGAGCCGGAAGTCATATAGGCCCGCATGCTCTCCTGACTCTCCCAGCCTGTCATGGTCCAGTAAGTCCAATTCCGGTCAGGCAGCAGTCTACCCGACAGAAAGCTAGGCACGCTTCGTATTTGCTTCAATGAGCGCAGCGCATGAAAGGCAAACAGAGGCACAAAGCGGATCGACCGAAGTCTTAGTCGCGTCAGACTAACAAACATTCGCCCATGATAATCGGCATGCCGCCGAGCCTGGACTAAATTCCGCTTGCCCAAGATTCCATCAGGCTCGAAGCGTCGCCACAGGCAGCTCTATGCCCAACTCAGCATTAGAACCGGATGCCAGCAACCTGAGAAGGTCCTGCCTTAGCAAATAAGCTGACGCGGCCAATAGCACGACGTCCTTCATCAGAAACGCGACGTTGCCTGTCATCGTAGGGAAACCACCGGCAGAGGCGGCCCAGCCCTCTGGCATAAACGGAATGATGTGATGGTTGCCACAAAAGAAGCACACGCTCCAAGCGCGCCGAGAATGCCTAGTTGCTTGTTCCAGAATCCTAAGAACAAGAGGAGACCAAACAGCCACTCCGAAACACCAAGGAACCAGCACGCGCCTCTGATTCCGAACACGGGATACATCTAGGAAATGAGCGGGCCATTGCTAATGTACGGGATTAGGGCCTTCGCTTCATAGTCAAACCATTTCTGATACCCGAAAAACAGGAAGATCAAAACCATCGACGCGCGAATGAAGTGATAATCCAGGTAGGGCTTCAGAACGCCCAGCTTGGTCAACGCTTTGATGAGAATAGCCATAGCCTGTTCCTTTAGATAAGGACTTCGCTCCCAAGCCGATCTGCAGCGTGCGCGTGGTCCGATGCCAAATTCGAAGGCGCGGACGAGAACAGCGGAATAAGACCCTCCGCCAGAGTCGGGTGCGTCAGAATAGCATCGCGAAGCGCAGTATAAGGCAGGCCCGCCATTATCGCGATCTGGACCGAAGATAGAATTTCACCAGCGTCCACTGCGAGCGCCGTAAAGCCCAGGATGCGGTCGCTAGTCGTGTCAACTAACGCCTTTAGGAATCCGCGTGTTTCAGAAAGTGTGCGGGCGCGGAGCACGTCTTCCATCGGGATCTTAAATAAGCGATACGCGATACCTCGGGCTCTCGCTTCTTTCTCACTCAGACCCACACGAGCAAACTCCGGATCCGTGAAAAGGCAGAACGGTATCTCTCTGCCCGTCGTCACGTGGTTACCCCCGGCGAGGTTGTCACGCACGATACGGAAATCATCAACACTGACGTGGGTAAATTGCGGGCTGCCGGCCACCTCGCCGATAGCCCAAACGCCAGGTGCCGTTGTCTCGAGCCGTTCATTAACTTTGATGTATCCGCGGTCTGTTGTCTCCACGCCGGCCAGCTCCAGCCCGATACTCTCCGTGTTCGGCTTTCGGCCCGCAGCGACCAGGAGATGCGTGCCCTCAATCGTTTTCTCAACCCCTCCCTGTTCGAAAACAACTGTTACGGATTGCCCTGACTTTCCCAGCACTCGCTGGATACATGCATCGAGTACTGAGTCGATTCCCTCGTCCTCAAACAGTCTGCCTAGCGCTTCGGTTACATCGTCGTCCTCTCGATGCAGCAGACAGTGGTTGCGGTCGATCACCGACACCCTGCTTCCAAATCGACGCATGCCCTGTGATAGTTCCAGTCCGATGTAGCCGCCGCCGATCACAATGAGATGTTCGGGAACCTGGTCTAATTCGAGTGCTTCGACGTGGGTAAGCGGCAGCGCGTCTGCGAGACCGGGAGTTGCGTCCAGGGCGGCGCGTGTGCCGGTACTGATGATCACGTTGGTCCCGCGCAGTTGGCGAGTTGTTCCGTCGGGAAGTGTCACCTCTAAGGTCCGGGGCGCTGTGAAACGTCCCGAGCCGAGAATGAGTTCCGCGCCGGTCTTCTTGTAGTTGTCGAGGTAAAGGTTGTTTAAGCTCGTCACCATCTGGCGCTTGCGTTCGCGCACCTCGGACATCTCAATCCTCAAGCCGTCGCCGGCAATCCCGAACTCATTTCTCCTCCGAATGTACGATGCCACCCTGGCGCTGTGCAAAATGTTCTTACTGGGGAGACAGGCGATATTCGGGCACGAGCCTCCGATGTATTTGCGTTCCACAACAGCCACGCGCTGGCCCTCACCAGCGAAAGTCCACGCGGCGATTGTCGATCCCGTGCCGCCGCCGAGGATTACCAGATCATAATCTTCCATTTGATTCGTTCACCTACCCGCTTGTTTGAACTTGACGTGTGTGGTCTGACGAGATCCACCGCAGAAGAGCTTTCCAAAGACAAACTGAAGTATCCGTAAGTGTTCTTTGGATTGCAGTTGGTCCTAGAGTTACTGCCGTCATCGCCTTCAGGTCAACGATAGAAGGAGAAAAGCTGTTTCAGAAGACCGCCCAAAGTGATAGGATTTATTCCTTCCCGGAATAAGTATGAGCCGCTTGCGCGAAATGGAGATGTTTGTGCGAGTCGTGGATGCAGGCTCGTTCTCGGCTGCTGCACGTGACTTGAAACTTGGACAACCAGCCATTTCAAAAACGATAGCTGGATTGGAAGATAGGTTGGGTGTGCGGTTGCTGGTCCGGTCTACTCGCCAGCTAGCGCCGACCGAAGCAGGCACTGCATTCTACGAACGAGCCCTTCGCACGATTGCAGAGGCGAACGGAGCCGATGCGGCAGCACAGGGCGTGGCTGCCAGTCTGGAAGGCCGCTTAAGAATCTGTGCGCCGGTTACGTTTGCCCGGTTGCATGTAGTTCCCAAACTGAACGCCTTTCTCAGTGCTCATCCAAAGCTTCGCCTCGAGCTTGTAATGGATGACCATTTGCTTGATCTCGTGGCGCACAACATCGACGCGGCTCTCCGTTTTGGTGTTCTTACAGATTCCGCATTGACCGCCAGGAAATTAGCGGAATCGCAGCGCTTTGTCGTGGCGAGCCCAGGTTATCTCGCGGTCAGAGGCACCCCGACGTGTCCACCGGATCTTGTCGATCACGAGGGTATCATCTACAGTCAGTACACCGGCGGTGAGGAGTGGGTGTTCCGGCGCGGAGCTTCTGAGGTTTCGGTAAAGATCCGAGCGCGGCTAACACTTAGCGCCGCAGAAGGGGTCAGGGAGGCTGTGATTGCCGGGCAGGGTCTTGCGATCGCCTCACGCTGGATGTTTGCACCTGAACTTGAAACTGGTGAAGTCATTCGCCTGCTACAAGAATGGACGCTCCCGTCCTTAGAGCTTTGGGTGATCTACCCGTCAGGCCGTTTGACAACCACGAAAGCAAGGGCTTTCGTCAAATGGTTCGAGGAAACCCTGACTTAGCTCAGACAACACTTCTCTCGACCGGCGCCTCGCTCCAACAGAGACCAACCGTCTCGCCGCCGCTCAGCCCGCTGATGCCACCCCAATATATTATTGACACTCGATATCGATAAGCAATATCATCGGGACGTGCCTCAACCTTCCGATCTCCTGCCGGGCACTCTGGATCTCCTGATCCTGAGAACACTCGATCTAGGCCCGCTTCACGGAGTGGCGATCGCCGACCGCATCGAACAGGTGACACGTGGCGTATTTGTGATCGGTCCCGGCTCCCTCTTCCCTGCTCTGCACAGACTTACTGAAAAGGGCTACATCGCTGGGGAATGGACGGAATCGGAATCCAGGCGCCGGGTCAAAGTTTACAAATTGACCAAATCAGGACGCGCGCAGCTGATAGAAGAAAAGCGCAATTGGAAAACGGTCTTGACCGCGATGAACCGCGCCCTCACAGAGGAGAGCTAGATGAGCATTCGGTCGCGTTTCAAGGCAGCATTAACGCTATTTCTTCGTAGGAAGAGCGTTGAAGCGGAACTCCACGAAGAGGTGGAGGCGTTCTACGAAACCACTGTGGAAGGCCTGATGCAAAAAGGCATTCCGGAGAGTCAGGCGCGTCGACTGGCCCGAATCAAATTCGGTCATCCGGAAACCGTGAAAGAGCAGGTCCGCGACTCAAGAGCGGGATCAGGATTAGACTCGCTCATCCGCAATCTGCAGTACACGTTTCGGGCTATCAGTAGATCGCCCGGTTTTGCGGTCGTCACCGTGCTGACGCTGGGCTTGGGCATCGGTGCGAACGCGGCCATATTCTCCATTGTCAGCCGGCTTGTACTAAGCCGTCCGCCTGTGCAAAATCCAGCAACGCTCATGGCCATACACACCACGCGGGGCCAAAACCAGTGCTGCAACAACTTCAGTTGGCCCCTGTTTCAAGACCTCCGCGACCAGGCGAAATCCTTCTCCGGCGTCGCGGCATGCTACGACCTGCTGCCCGCATCCATCGATGGTGCCGGAGAGCCGGAACGCATCTGGGGCCAGGCGGTCACGGCCAATTTCTTCGACGTTGCATCGGTAAGCATGGAAGTTGGGCGTGGCTTTACTGCTGACGAAGAACATCTTCCAGCGGTCGTGATCAGCGATCGTTTGTGGCATCGTCGGTTTGGGTCCGATCCGCAGATTGTAGGTAAGTCCGTGCACCTTTCCGGCCGGTCTTATACGGTAGTCGGTGTTACTCGAGCGGGCTTTCGAGGACTCGATATTATTCTCGATGCCCAGTTCTGGGTCCCGCTCGAGAACCTCGATTCGCTCCTGCCAAACACCGCCAATCACACCTCGCGCAACGATCATTGGCTGTCCGTGGCTGGTCGCCTCGCTCCGAACGTAACGGCTGCACAGGCCGCAGCTGAACTAAAAATCCTGAGTGCTCGCTTTGTGAAGGCATATACCGAGTCCATTCCGTTCACCGAGAGGGACACGGGTTTCCGAATGGATGAAGCGGGGTCGCTGCCTCCGCGCGACCGGACGACGATGATGCTATTCCTCTCCACCCTGCTGTTCGTCGCATTGCTCGTCCTATGTATCGCTTGTGCGAACGTTGTTAATCTTGCACTCGCTCAGGCCAACAGCCGCTATCGCGATACAGCGGTAAGACTCGTACTAGGCGCCACGCGATGGCACCTGCTCTGGCAGATGTTCACCGAAAGCGTCGTGCTCTCACTGGGAGGCGGTGTCATCGGCATAGCACTCGCCGTATGGGCGACGCGTGCAGTTGCAATATTCCGGGTAGCAGCCCCCGTCCCACTTGATCTCTCCGTGAGAGTGGATTTCAAGGTCCTTCTGTACGCCTTCGCTCTAAGCGTATGCGCGGGTATTGTGCTGAGCCTGTTGCCCGCCAGATTATTAGTTCATCCCCTGGTTAGCGGCCGGCTTGGTGCGGAGCCGGTGCTCACACGTCAACGCCGGATCTGGAGCCTAAGCAATCTCATCGTTATCTCTCAAATCTCCATGTCGGTGCTGCTTCTTTGTGCAACGGGTCTCTTCCTGCGCAGCTTGGACAACGCTTCTCACATCGACATTGGGTTTCGTTCGCGAGGGCTGTTGATGATGTCCATTGATCCGCGACTGAGTGGATACAGCGACCAGCGTTCCGTCCAGCTGCTTCAGCTAGCGCAAGAACGGATCGCCCGTCTTCCTGGAGTAATATCGGCCGCTTACACCGACGCTATTCCACTAAACGGCGGGCACCGCAGTGATGGTTTTGCGGTCGAAGGCAAGCCGCAACCCGCGAATTCAGTCGTGGATCTTTATATGGCCGGCCCGGGCTATTTCACCACCATGGGCATTGACCGGGTGGCGGGGCATGTGTTCGAGACCCATGATTCCACATCGACTAGAACGGCTGTTGTGAATGAACGGTTCGCCAACCAGTTTTTCGGCAGCGAAAACCCGATGGGCCGGCACGTACGGGATGGTGATCGCGCTTATGAAATCATCGGCGTGGTCAAAAACACGAAATCCCGCACCTTGGGTGAGGATTTAAGGCCTGTCCTTTACCGGTCTGTTGCGACTGACATCAGCGTCGATCCATCTATGGACGGCTATACCGTGGTGGTTCGCTTTGCGGGCGATCCGGGTCCTCTGGCAAATGCAATTCGCTCCGAGATCCACTCGCTGGCGCCTGCTCTTCCCATCTTCAATACAAAGACCGTGGAAGAACATCTGAAAGACGCGCTGTTCCTTCCTCGCCTGGCGGGAGCACTGTTCGGAACCTTCGGCTTTCTTGGACTCGGTTTATCGTTAGTGGGCCTTTACGGCGTCATCGGCCAATGGGTCTCTCGGCGTACCCGCGAGATCGGTATCCGCCTCGCGGTCGGAGCGAGGGCGGGTGAAATACAACGTCTCATCATCCGCCAAGGTATGACGCTCGCCGCTCTCGCAATGGTGCCGGGCCTCCTCATCGCGTGGGCTTCTTCAAAACTTCTTGTCAGCTTCCTTTATGGTTTGCCGAGTCACGACGCAGTGACTTTCATTTCGGTGCCGCTCTTCCTCGCTACTGTTACTCTCCTCGCCTGCTGGATCCCATCACGCCGGGTTTTGAGAGTGGATCCTAATACGGCTCTCCGCCACGAGTGAGCGGGTACTAATTCATGAGGCAAAGGCTCTCCCAACTGCTACCTCATCTGAGCTTAATGTCCTTAGCGATACTTTCAAAAGTCTCCGGATTATAAGCGTTCAGAGTAACGTTCCGGCCATTGACTTCAAAGATCGCCATCGAGGCAGGAGCGGAAAAGTGCTCGAAATGGTCGTTCCAGGGTGTCCGATATTGACCATTATTCATCCTGGCGTAGGAGTACGCGCCGCCTCCGCCATTGTTGATCACAAAGAAAGGGCGACTCACTTTCAGCTTCTGGGCTTGGTATTGATCCGGATAGATCGGAAGATCCTGTGTAACCTGAAGAATAGAGAAGTTGTGCTCGCTCCCGGTGAGAAATCCCACCACTTTCTTGCTCTTGTTGATCGCAACATCGATGAGCTGGTCACGGCGCTCGATAATGCCCTTATCAGTACGGACACCTTTGATCATGGGACGAGGAGAGTTATCACCAAAGAACCACATACCGGCGTCCGTGTGATCTCCGGAGGGGAACATGGCACTGTGCGTGGCCACAAAGACGTGGTCAATCGTAGGGTCGGCCTCTAGCTTCTGGATAGTTTGATCGAGCCATTTCAGCTGCTGATCCATAACATAGCCTTCCGGCGCTCCGTTGACGCGCGGATCGGTGGACTTCCAATACTCAGAATTCAACACCACCATCGCAAGATTGCCATACGTGTAGTAATAAACATTTTCTTTGTAGCTCGGAAAGTCGCCGGGGCTGGGTGTGGGGTCATAGCCGGCGCCATCTTCGCTATCCGGACCATTGGTGGGTTGGATGAAAGCTTTGGCGAAGGCAACTTCTCCAGCCTCGCTGCCGTAAGGAAAACGCGCGATCCGCACCGGCTTGGCGCTACCCGCTTGTGGGGCCAGAATATAGTAGTTACCTTCATGGTTGCCCATTCCCGCATAAATTGGAATCGAGGCCCAGAACGGTTCCAGCGCGCGCTTCCAATTGGCGTGTTCTAACAGGTGTCCCGCTACCGAGGGGTTATTGCCGGTCGTGTTGCCCCCGATGGCTTGCAGGAAAGCGATGTGGTGCATCACAGCGCTGGCCATCCCGGCGCGGGTAGTCTGATAATTGACTTCCCCAAAATCACGTTCGCCTCCGGCCTTGATTGCGCGATTGTCTGCCACAAAGGCGAAGGTGAAAGGTTTGCGACTGCCTTTCGCCGGAGCGGTACGGAAACTATGGCGATCGGTCCGGTCTCCGTAATGAATGGTGTACGTGTAGAGCGTCTCTGGCGAAAGATCGGAGATATTGATTTCGTGATGAAGCGCTGCCTGAGCGTCTCGGTAGCTCTGGCCGTTAACCTCAATCGAGGCTTGGATCGGAACCTGAGTTTCGAACGAGATGGTTGAACCCGTGGGCTGCAGCAGGTTCACCAAGGGTCCTTCCACGATGGTCGGCTGCACTGTATAGGGTCCTTTGCCCGTGAATGCCACTCGCCCTTCATAGAGGATGTGACCTGCGCTGTTCATAACGCGAAAGCCGAGAATGCCCGTGCCCGTATCAGCCAGGTGTGAGAAATCGTTCGAGTTGCCTGTAAACATTTTCTTGATCTCTAAAAGAGCTCTTCCGTTCTTGATCTCTACCGGGTGAGGAAGGAAAAGAATGGTCGGGAACTGGACGCTGTCGTTGTACGTGCCGTACGAGACCGAACCGGTAAGATTCTCATCGTGGAAATCAAGGGCAATGCCTGTTTCGGTGCCCTTAGGGTCGCCGAACATTTGTTGGAGATTGTACTTATCGGTGTTACCGATATCGGTGAAGGTGTTGCCGCCTTCTTTTACTTGAAGCTTGCCTGCGGCGTTATACGAGAACTGATCTCCCAACGCTGCAGGGATCGCAATCTGCGTGTCATGTGTTTGTGCCAGTAGCGAAGCGCTTATAAACATGGTGACCCATGGGTAAGCACGATGGATGATTGGCTTGATCTGGGTATGAAATTTCATTAAGAGCTCCTCAGCACTTTGAGTTCACGGGCGCAACAACCCCAAAATTGAGTCGCCAGGAACAGAAGACATCCGTCAGCTTACGGATCAGGTGTGAAGACTTTGTTAAATCGATATAAAGGTCTGATAGGAAGTCTGAAGATATCCTGAATACTCGCGAAACGGCGCCGAACTGGTCAAAATCGGTGATACGATTTTCGGCATGAAACGGAAAACTCCACAGCTCCCGGTCGCCTTCGTGGCACTCTGCGCCATAGGCTTTGCATTGGATGCTGCCGGTGACGGAAACCCCAAATTCTCAGCTCGAACGCTTGCTTTGCCTGACCATGGCCAGGGGACGGTAGCAATGGACTACATCGCGTACGATCGAAAGACCGGCTATGTATGGGTCCCAGCCTCGAACGTGGGGTCCGTTGATGTGGTAGATACCAGCAACGATAAAGTCCGTGAGATCACCGGCTTTGCCACCAAGGAAGTGGAGGCCCGCGGGGGCAAACGCACGCAAGGCCCTAGTGGCGTAACGATTGGTGAGGGTGTCGTCTACATCGGGGATCGTGCCGACTCGAGCATCTGCGCTTTCAATCAGACGACGCTCGCTCGCGGGACTTGCGGCCATATCGATGCCACTCCCGACGCAGTGGTTTATGTAGCACCCACACACGAAGTCTGGGTAACTGCTCCTCGCGACAAATCCGTTCGCATTCTGGATAGCCAAACGTTAAGTCAGAAAGAAAAGCTGACGTTCGAAGGGCAGCCCGAAGGATATGCAGTCGACGCCAGGCGCGGCATGTTCTATATGAACTACGAAGACAAAGACCTTACAACTGCCATCGACCTGAAGACGCGCAAGACAGTTGCAAAGTGGCCTTCGTCGTGTGGAGAGGACGGTCCGCACGGTCTGTCGCTCGATCAGGATGCCGGTCACCTCTTCGTTGCCTGTAGTACCCGGGCGGAAGTTCTGGATGTAGCTCACAACGGAGAAAACGTTTCTTCTGTCGACACGGGCGATGGTGTGGACGATCTCAGTTACTCACCAGTCACCCACATGTTGTACGTAGGTGCAGCCAAGAACGCGCGTCTGACGATCGCCCGGGTTGACACGGCAGGTAAGCTTAGCTTGGCTGCGGCCGTACCGACTCACGAAGGCGCTCGCAATGGCGTCGTCACCAAAGACGGAGTCGTCTATCTCGCGCACTCCACGCTCGGTAAGTTAGCAGGCCTGATCGTCGTGGCCCCGAGCCAACACTAGCCACCACTTCGTTCTCTTACGTACGTCACAAAAACTCGATACTCCGAGACAGATGGACGGTGCCGGCACTGGGACAAAATCGGAACAGCTCTTTGCCGGCTACGCAGCCTGTTTTAATCGGAGCTTTGAAACACATCGCGAACACGCGGAGCCTTCAATGCCGGACAACGTTTCCATCGATTCGAAGGTCAGCCTCGGCCCCGCAGAACTAACTGGAAAAGGCTTCGGCATCGCTGTCGAGATGTTCGTACATCTGCCCTGGAATGGACCGAACATAAGCGGAGCAGTTGATTCACGATGCCCACGAAGTCTGCCCGTACTCCAACGCGACGTGAGGCAGCATCGAAGTGAACCCTTCGTTGGCCTAAACAGGGCCTAAGCACCACAACGAATTTCTCTGTAGCCTTGATCCATGCGTATACTCCCTGTCCTCGGATTGTGCATGATGCTTACGGTTCTCGGCGAAGGTGCTGAAAATGCGAGTGCGAGACGGTTTGTCGGTTCCTGGTACCTCGTCTCCTATGAAGTCCGTCTTGCTTCAGGCCAGGTCGTCAGACCATTCGGTGATCATCCCCTTGGCTGCAGCATGTACCAGGAGGGCGGGCACATGTCAACGCAATTGATGAATCCGGCGATAGCACCTTTTGCCAGCGCGGATCCGCTCAAGGCAACCAAGGATGAACACGATCGCGGATGGCGCAATTACATTGGGTACTGGGGTACTTTCAGCGTCGATGCGAACGCCCGAGTTGTCACCCACCAGGTCGAGGGCGGCTGGTTTCCAAACTGGGTCGGACAGAAGCAGATGCGTGCATTTAGATTCGATCGGGACCGACTCACACTGGAGGCGGACTCACCAGCCTGGCACGTGACCGTGGTCTGGCGAAAGGTGAATTAACCACTAGAAGCTTTGGCCCGGCGGATCGCGCCAAACGTTAGGGGTCCAGTGCTGATGAATCCTCAATCAGCCCTCCCGTGCCATGCCAGGAGAACGTGTAACGCCCGACGGTGTTGCCCAGCCGTCAATCCGACGCTGGCGGATAAATTGAGCCTTCGCTTGCAAGCTCTTCCAGGATGGCCAGCACATAGCGTTCAACTTCCGCATCGGCCGTGGCACCCCGCACATACTCCCGTTGCGCTTGGGTGTCGAGATCGCCGGCTGTTTCGCACAACACCCAAGCCGCGCGCCATTGTTCCTCGGTCACAATTCACCTCCATCCGAAAAAGAGGCGCAGGCGGCCGAGGAGAGTGGCGCTGTAGCAGAACCAAACATGTGCTCTATAGATAAGACAGCGAGTGCAGCGGGGGGAAAACTGCCATCCCGCCGTCTGTTAAAACGAATTTCCGCCCTTGCTTCACACTTCTGCAGAAGGTCGAAGAGCCTGACTTTCCGCGGCGTAGGCTTCATTACATCGCTACAGTCGAGCGAAGATCCTGGAAATTTCCACACTCCGGGTACTCTGTCATCAGCCGTCGCTAAAATAGCCCTACAGGATGGCCTCCTTTCCCACGACCGGCACGGTTTCGACGCTGATGGCGCGTTTCCGCTTAGGCGATCGGGAAGCGGCCGACCATCTCTTTGCGGTTCTCTACCCGGAACTGAAGAGCTTAGCGGCACGCAAGATGGCTGCTGAAGGAAGCCAGCACTCCTGGCAACCGTCATTACTGGTGCATGAACTCTATTTGCAGCTGATTAAGGTCAAGTCGCTGCCGTCTCCAGCCCAGGATGAGCGCTCGGAACGTGATCAGTTCTTGCAATTTGCCGGACATGTGATGCGCCATCTGCTTATCGATCACGCCCGCTTGCTGTCCCGTCAGGTGGTGAAAATCGACATCGCTGCCTTCGATCTCACCGGTCAGGACAGCGGCACTGCCACGCTACAGGAAATCGATGATCTCCTGGAACGTCTGGCCGGTATTCATCCACGCCTGCGCAGCATTGTGGAGATGAAGGTGTTTGAAGGGCTGTCGGTGGAAGATATCGCCGGGCGCCTTCAGGTGGCCCCGCGAACGGTGGCCCGGAACTGGGCATTCAGTAAGGAATGGTTACGGGAACAACTCGAGCTGCAATAGAAATCCGCCGCGGCATCAATTTTTGCTCCCCTGCACTCGCTCGATAGATATGCAGCGTGTGTATGCGTCTGGCCCGCACTCGGCCACCTCGAAATGGCGCGTACAATGACTGACGAGCAGTGGTGGGCAGCGTGGGTCTTGTGTGAAATCGCGGGAGACCAGGAGGCTTCGGCCCAGCAGGAGTACGTTCGCGGAGCCACCATGACCCGCAGTTAAAACAACATGTTCTCGCCGTATTCACCTGATGGGTCCGGTTGTCGCGGACAAAGAAGGACAGCGGATCTCGATGTCTCACCAGATCTCGCAGTTCACGAACGCGCCTCTTTCGAATCTAACCGGCACTGCCGATCGCCAAACCATGTATTGGGTGCGTAGCGACAACTCGTCTCAAATCTTCACCGCCGACTGGCTACGAGAACCGACGCCTTCGCTGCGCCGGCCGCTCCGTCTGACTTTCGAGTAGAGCTACAACTTTCCACATGCATGGACCCCTGACAGTCAGTCGGTGCTTATAGGCTCGGACCGCGACGAGCCGCTGAAAAATTCCGCCAGGAACGGCGCCGCCGCGAACCGAAGCTGCTAGTCTCCTCCGACCGGGAGAACTATTCTCCGCAAGTCTCGCCCGACGGTAAATGGCTTCTATTCATGTCAGCTCGGAACACGAAGGACGTCGGCTTCACAGATTTCCGTCTCATGCGCGCTCCAGCCGATGGCGGACCAATCACCGAAATCGGGATTGGCGAGCCACTGGATGAATTTCGGTGCAGCATGCCCGGTAAAGGTCAAACCTGTGTCTTACGCACGACGCATGAGCGCCGCCAGTTCTACTACGAACTCGATCCGATCAAAGGAAAAGGTCGGGAGTTGGGCCGAATTAATCTAGCCGTCACCGGATTAGGCCACTGGGGGGTGGCGGCCAACGGCAGGTCACTGGTGGTCCCCAGTGCGTCAGCCTCGGCGATTTCACCGAACTGCAACTCAATCCGGATCCGTCACGTCAGCGGCAATTCGTGCGACACGCTGCTGGCGTGGATTTGATCTTGGCAGGCATGAACCCCAGCCCGGTGGACGGCGAGTGGCTGGCTTGGACGGACCCTAATAGCCGTACCGCGGATCCCTTGGTGCTGCCTCCGTGGATGAACTAACGAGCAACATCTGGAGTTTCACCCGCTGAAATCAAAAAAAGTTCAGAAATCGTGGCAGTCTTCGGAGGCTTGCACTCGCTATAAGAAGTGGATGCCTATCATTGCTTCGTCCTCCCGCTACTTCCGCCGCGCTGACAGTAACCGATACGAATGATAGCGGCTCCGGGCCTTCGGGTCAGAGCAACCTTTAACTCAAAACTCACGAAAGGACACACATGCGTACATCGCTTTTCTTACTCGGCTCTATCGCACTCTTAACTGCGAGCAGTAGCTTATTTGGTCAATCCTGCGAGCTTTCCAGTCTCCAGGGCAGTTACGGGGGTACGGTTTCGGGCCACACCCCGAACAACATGCCGGTGGCGTATCAGGCCATCGCCCACTTCGATGGTTCGGGCGGCTTCTCGCTTTCCGGTTTCGTTTACGTCTTAAATGGCGCGGTACTCGTCACCGATGGCGTTGCTACGGGTGGAAGTTACTCGGTCAACAAAGACTGTAGTGGCTCGATTCAGATCTCGTCCAACGGGCAGAAATTCAAGTTCGCCATTTTGATCACAGGTCCGCAACTGTCTCAATTCCAAATGCTGGAAACCGATGGCTCAGCGACAACAGCCGGCAATGCCGTCAAACAGGATGGAAGCAAAGAGCGGGAATAAGCGCTTGCACATGGCTGATATGGCTCACGACACGGCGTTTCCGAAGCAACACGAGGCTTTTCTTCAGATCGATAGAGAGCCGTTGTCCGCCCAAAACGCGGACCTGTATCTCATCTGCTTGTTTTTCGTTGTGTTAACCGCACTGGCTATATACGTGATGTTTCACTGCCCTGCCACCTGGGACTTGAGTCAGTAGTTCTCCACGAAGGGGAGGGCCGTTCGGCGGGCCTCCCCTCCCACATGCACACCTTTGAGTTCGCCCACCTCTAGTCGCCCTGTAGCAATTCATACATGCTGACTGTCGAGCTGCGCTCGCTCACACCCTCCAAAAAAAAGATAGAAGGGATGGCAGCTTTCGGTCGGCTGCTCTCG
Organism: uncultured Acidobacteriaceae bacterium; assembly: GCA_963814195.1. Classification (GTDB taxonomy): domain Bacteria; phylum Acidobacteriota; class Terriglobia; order Bryobacterales; family Bryobacteraceae; genus Bog-105. Next base: position 653,852 of record CAWFBU010000007.1, on the reverse strand, counting down.
CTAAGTGAGTGTATGACCCTGAAATCAACGTTACGCTTCTTCCGTCTCGTGACCCTGACAGGCGCTTGCCTCAGCTGCTTCCCGTTGTTTGCCGCCACGCTCACAGTAGTCAATACGAACGACAGCGGTGCCGGTTCGCTGCGCGAGGCCATCACTACCGCGAAGTCGTCCGACACGATCAACTTCAACCTGCAGCTTCCGGCAACCATCGCCCTGAACAGCAGTCTTTCTGTCTGCAACCTCCAAAACCTAACGATTATTGGACCGGGTCCTTCCTCCGCTCAATTAGCGATAAGTGGTAACAACGCGGTGCAGGTTTTCAATATCTGCAACGGAGCAAGCGTCACCTTCTCCGAAGTGACTATCGAAAACGGAAACAGCGACGCTGGTGGAGCTATTTTCAACCTTGGTACCGTCACGCTTAGCAACAGCACACTTTCTGCAAACACGGCCGGTGGAGGCGGTGCCATATACAACGCCGGTACTCTCACCGTCCTGAACAGCACCTTGTCGCGTAACTCTGCGGCCGCATCCGGCTCAGGTGGCGAAGGCGGCGCCATCGCTAATGGAGGTAGCGCCACAATCACGAACAGTACGCTGGCGGGCAACTCTGCCCAAAACGGTGGAGGCGGGATCTATAACCAAGGCACCCTCACAATCACAAACAGCACCCTCGCGGGCAATTCCTCAACCAGCGGAGGCGGCGGCATCCAGAACGGCCTCAATACGCTTACGCTGCGGGGCGCTCTGCTCGCCGGTAATGCTCCGGGTGGAAATTGCAATTGGGACTTTGGCACCAAACCCAGTTCGTTGGGCTACAACCTTTCCGACGACCCGACGTGCCAGGACGCGTTTCTTGCAACCACAGATAAAAGCAATACACCAGCTCTAGTGGATCCAAAGGGACTTCAGACCAACGGCGGTCCGACGCAGACCATCGCCCTGTTACCAACTAGCCCGGCAGTGGACTCCATCCCCGTCAGTGCCTGTGTCGACACCAATGGCAACCCTGTAACGGTCGACCAACGCGGCGTTGCGCGTCCGCAAGGCACAGCCTGTGACATTGGTGCCTACGAGTTGATTCAAGCTGTCCCCTTCGAAAGCTTCCATCCCGCTCTGGTGATTAGCACCGGCAAGAAGCCCGGGTTTATTCTCACTTCTACGTTCACTCTTGGCAGCACGAGCGCCGGCCTCAATCCTGCGACGGAAGCCCTGACGCTGAAGATTGCCAATTACACGCTTACTCTGCCGCCTGGGTCGTTTCATCAGCTCTGGAACGCACCAAACGCGCCGTATGCCTACGAAGGCACGGTGAATGGGGCAACTGTGGTGCTTGGCATCCTTTCGCTAGGCAACAGGACGTTTGCTTTTGACGCCCTTGGTTCGCCCGTAACGTTCCCCGGCATTACGAACCCTGTCTCCGTCACGCTCACCTACGGCAGCGATACGGGAACCAGTTCAGTCAAAGCTCTGATCACGCATTGACCGATTGAGAATCGGCCTAAAACGCGAATGCAACAACAACGGATTCCAGTTCCCAGGAGGATGTCATGTTCGTGAAGCGAAGTTTGCAGATTCTAGCCTTGGCAGGGAGTGTGTGCTCCCTGCTTCTGGCGGCAGAGACACAGTCGGCATCGAGCCCCGCAGAAGCTCCCGCGCAACTTGCAGCGAAACCGGAACAGTCCGTGGAGCACTCGCCCTCGGCCGGCAACGATCGGCTGAAAAAACTGTCCCACTCGCACGGGCTCAATTTGGCGGCCCGGAGGAACCGCCTGCCCGTGAACGCCGCATCAACGGCCGGGGGCTTGGGGTCAGCGAACTCCAGTCCAAGCAACTATTCCGGCTTGAGCATCACAACGCAAACGGCACCTGCTCTTGCGCCCGATGGCGAGCCCGTGCTTCCGCTGTGGACTTACGATGCCATCTCTGAGCGGGACGGAAACCATTACCACGGCACGGTCGTGGGAAGCGACCCCTTCAAGCACTCGGGAACATCTCAAATCCCGACTCTCATAGTCCCGCTCATCATAGAAACTCAAACCGTCGCAACCAAATTAGACCTAAACACCGCAGCTGTCCTCAGCACCGAACCAGGGGTCACAGTCTTAAATCCGGCGGTTGCAGATCCGGTGTGTATCGCTGGGACAAACAACGTTCCGGTCAAATTGGTTGAACAATCACCCCTGTTCAAACCCGCCTCTTTCTCCTTCGGCGGCACGAACATGGGCACCGGTCAATACATCGACGCGTTTCAGCGTGCGAATTTCTGGAACGCCGGCCCCGGCAATCGGGACAATGATCATCTGCTCTTGGATCCGGTGCGGACTCTTCCTCCCATCGTGATACACGTCCCGGCTGCTTATGGTCTGGCGCTCACGTCCGGCGATATCCTCGGGCCTCCTGCCTTCTGCGCACCGCTGGGCATTGTCGACATCACTTGGTTTGATAACTATCTCCGCTCCCAGGTCATTCCAGAACTGTCCAAGCAAGGGCTGAACCCGAAAACATTTCCGATCTTCCTGACCTACAACACTTTTTGGAGCCCGAGCCTAGTTCAGCCCATTCTGTATGCCTCGTACCACTCCGTCACCGGGAAAACCATTCCTGTCCAGACCTACGCGGTAGCTGAATTCGACAGCAGCACCTTTTTCTACACCGGCGGACTTGAGGATGTTTCCTCTCTTGCGCGCGCTGTCGCAGATTGGGTCAACAATCCGTTTTCAATCTCTGGGAACGCCACGCCCCTTTGGCAGTTCGTTCCACCCTCGGCCACGTGCGCTTACTTTTTCAACACCCCGGCTCCGCTTTACGAAGGCCAGGAGATTCCGCCGTTGGTCATGCCCAACGGTTTCACGTATCATCTACCGGAATTAGCCTTTTTCTCCTGGTTTTTCGGCGGCCAATCCTTGGGTGTGAACGGTTGGTATTCGAACAACAACACTCTTAAAACGGATGCAGGTCCACCCTGCGTCGAATAGCGGTTTCACATGCGGATGATTCCAGGAGACATGCCAATGAAAATAATTTTGTCAGTGATTACCATCCTGTTTTCGACGACCATCCTGTTGCCGGGGCAGGCCGCCGCACAAGCACAGCCTACGGCATGGCCGCCGCAGGGAATTTTACCCTTGTGGACTTACACCACCCATTCCACACGCGACGGAAGTACATACTCCGGAACAATGGTTGGCCGCGACCCCTTCACCGATGCCGGAACGGCAGCCGTACCGGTCTTTCTGGTTCCCTTGATCTTCACCACGCATACACTGGGAGCCAGCTTCAACAGCAGTTCAGGAGCAATTGGCACGCAACCGGGTGATGCCACGCTGGACCCGACTGCGCCGAGCGCTTGCTACGCTGCACCCAACAACATTCCCGTAAAACTAATCGCCGAGTCGCCGCTCTTCGAACCTGCGCCGTTCACCTTTGGGGGCACCTCGGTGGGAAACACACAATACGTGGATGCCTTTCAACGCGCCAATTTTTGGAGTGCCCTCGGCGCCAACCAGGATCGCTATCACACGCTCCTCAGCCCGGTTCACGTCCTCGACCCGATCACCGTGGACGTGCCCCCCAGCTACGGACTTGCCATCACCAACCCGTTGCTGCTCGGTAGCTCGACCACGTGCGTTCCGCTGGGGCTCATCGACGGAAATTGGTTTCTCAATTACCTCACTGACACAATCGTCCCCTCCCTAGCCGCAAAAGGGGTTAATCCCACAAACCTCCCGATCTTCGTCTCGACGGTCGCGTCTTGGCTGAATTCCGTTACCAACGTGTACTCCTCAGGGTTCAGCGGCATCCACGGTCTGACCGGCTTCCCCTTTCCGACCCAAACGTACATCCTGGCAAGCATTCGCCACACGGCGAGTGCATCCAGTAGAGACACCGTCCCGCTGTCTCACGAAATCGGTGAATGGATGAACGATCCATGGGTCTACAACGTCACGCCCCTGTGGGGACACACAGGTCCAGTCCCGGGCTGCCAAGGCAACCTGGAGGTCGGCGACCCGCTAAGCTTTACCACGTTCTCGGTTCCCATGCCCAATGGCTACGCATACCAGGTGCAGGAAATGGCTTTCTTCTCCTGGTTTTTTGGAGCACCCTCCGTCGGAGTGAATAATTGGTTTTCGAACAGAGGAACGTTCTTGACTGACGCCGGACCACCCTGCCAGAAATAGTTCTTTCTACAGATGAAGACAATGGCTGGTTCCAAACTCAAGGCCAATCCTGAAAAGAGCGCCGACCCCGAGTCCAGACCAGATGCACAGGTTCAAGGTGGCGTAGACGGTCTTGCCGTCTGCGCTTCCTCCACTGGCACAACATAACCGCTGGACCAAGGCCAATTCTCCACCGAGCCCGCCAAACCAGCTTTCACTGGATTCCGTTCCACATAGCGAATGACCTTCTGCAGCTCCCCATCCGACCGAATCCAATGGTCATAAGACTCCTGCTGCCAAAACGGCTCGCCAGTTAACCCCAAAATCCGCTTAGCGGGCTTACTCGTCGCGCTCTTTTAACCACTGCAGAACCCGTGACATAGAAACGACCGGAGTCCAGACCAGATGCACATGGTTCGGCATAACCACAAAAGCATGGAGAGAATACCACCGCTTGACGGACTCCCCATATCGCAGCGCCTGAATCACCATGGCCGCAACCCGCCTGTCCCACAGCCAAACGGGACCGCGCTCGGCCCGATCCAACTCGCAGTCGGCAGCGAAAAAGCCTATTCCCGCCTGGGACCGCAAACCGCCGCCCAGAGGACCTGGCAAACTGCCCGCCAGACGAAACGTCACGAAAACGGGCACACCGTCCGGTATCCAATGCGGCAAACGCCGTCGAGAATCGATCATGGAGTTGGCCGACACAGCGAGAGAAGATCGTCCACCGAAGACAGTGCTCCAGCTGCACTCACCTTCTCAAGCGGATGGGCTATTCACAAACCAACCCAACAAAATCGCGCCGATAACTCGCCTGACCGCAATAAGTTCCAGCCATCTGCCCCAAAATCGACACCGGAACGAACCCACCGCATGCTACCTGTGCAATCGAAACGATTCTCAAGGAGTCTCTTGCATGAAGAAAACCATCAGCGCAGCACGCCAGTCCGCCAACCGAGCCAACGCCGCGAAATCCACGGGCCCAAAGACCGAAGAAGGAAAGAAGATCTCTTCGCACAACGCCCTGAAAACCGGGCTCACCGGCCGAACCGTCCTGCTACCCACGGACGACGTGGCCGAATACGAAGCCCACCTGGCCAGCATCGAAGAACGCTATCAACCCGCCACGGACGAGGAACGCTTCCACGCCCAGAACATCGCCCACATCGAATGGCGAATCCTCCGCATCCCGACCTTAGAAACCGCCTTCCTAGCCCTCGGGCGCAAACGCTTCGCCAACACCCATCCCGAAGAACCGGAAGACATCCGAGCCCTGCTCATCGAAGCCGAAGTGCAGCTCGAACTCCAGAAACCGCTCGCCAACCTGGCCCTGCAGGAATCCCGCCTCAATCGTCAGCGCGAACGCGAACTCGTCAGCTTGAACACCCTCCAAACCGCCCGCCGCAAACTCGACGCGTCCAAATTAGAAGAAGTAGCCCGCTTCTACACGCACTGTAAAGACAAGGATTTGCCCTTTGATCTGGACGACTTAGCCCTGTTTGGCTTCGAATTTTCAATGGAGCAGATCCAACGCCGCGTAGCCCATCACTTAGTTGCCCGCGACCGCGATCACGTCGCCTGGCCCACCATCAAAACTCATTACTGCTACGAACTCATGCAGCAGCAAGCCTAAAACCCTGGCTCATCTCTCGCAAAATCGATCTCAAAAATCAAAGCGGGCCTGGCATCGAAATCGCTGTAGCGAATCCAGGTCGGCTTCAGCACAAAATGCACGATATCGGGCCAACTCATCCTGGCCGGACCATCCTTCCAGACCTCGAAGTACGTCCGGAGGTAAGTCTCGAGATGGGGTGGAGCCAGCTCGGTCGCAACTCCTTCATACTGCACCGTTTGTTCGCCACTCCAGCCTGCTACAAACGAGCAGTTCCTATTGACGCCCAAGTTTCGGTATTTGCGAGACGACTTCACGGTATCGAACACAATCTCGAGTTCCGGCGTGACCGCGTACCCAACCAGCGCATTCTGCGGCTTCCCCTCCGGACTCACCGTTCCCAGCACACCTAGCCTGCTACCTGTCAGGAAGTTATGAATATCGCTGGCGTTCATCGAACCTCTTTCGCCGTTCCGATCGGATACCCCCCATGCAGCTGCCCGGGGGATGCTTAGTCTGCTCTTTCGATCTACCCTTATCCGGTACCTTTCCGTAGTTCCTATATCCTTAAGCCACTATCGAAAGTAAGGTCTATACATGTAACCTTTCATTCAGATGAGATTGGCTCTACAATACGCGGCCCTGGCCTGCCTGATGGCGATCACCGGTTTCGCTGCTCCGTTTACCGGGGCAGCTTACCAGACCTCCTGCAGCACGTTCGGAGCCCCGACGGTTAGCGGCAATACCTCTTGTTTCTCCGGTCCCACTGGTCTGGCGAACACCAACAGCCTGCCCCTATTCGGCCTCTCTTACGCCGCGGCAACAGCCAGCGTAACCTCATCGATCGGGGGCACCGGTCTAAGCGACGTTCATGCGGTACAGACCACCGCGCTCGGCCTGCCATGGGCTCAGCCTAACAGCATCACAGTACCTCCTGTTTCCGCCACCTCCAGCGCTCAATTCGGTGCCTACCTGACCACCGCCGGTCCGGTCCGCGAAGGGCTTCTGCAGATCTTCCTGACGAACAACAGTCTCGTTTATCCGTCCAGTGAGTCCATCTCAGCCACTTTTACGTTGGGTCTGCCGGGCGTGCAAAGCAGTTCGTGTGGCATCACTTGGTCGCCCTGTACCGCTATCTCCTACCTGAACCACTATGACTCTCTCGGCGGCTTCGTCGTCCCGCTCGGCACGTCGTTCTACCTCAGCTACAACGGTGACTTTACGGCGTATGCTGGCGGCTACACCGATGGGAATGGCAGCGGCACTCTCGACCTCGACTACCAGTTCCGATTCCTCGAAGCAGATGGCGTCACGCCGGTCGACGTTCTCGCGGCAGCCCCGGAACCGGCCAGTTTCTCCCTCCTCGGGATAGCCTTCGCTGCAGCCTGCCTTTGGAAACGGCGCCGCCGTCAATAGCGCGTCTGCGCCACTATCAGTACAAGGGAGGTTCACCCGCAGGCCGCGTCTTCCAGCGGCGGTGAATCCACAACCACTGGTTCGGATACCGGCGAATCCACTGCTCCAGAACGGAATGAATCTGCTGGGTGTCTTCCTGCAGATCTCCCGTCAGCTCCACCGCCGGCAGGAAGTGAATGATGTAACGCCCAAGCTCCTTGTGCCAAAGCGCAAACCCAGGAACGACCGCTGCCCCGGAGTGATACGCCAGCTTTACGAACGCCGAAGAAGCGCAGGCCGCTTTGCCAAAGAAGTCCACGAAGACACCTTCGGCAGGAGTCGTATTCTGGTCGATCAAGATGCCGATCACCGAGTTTGCACGCAGCGCCTTCAACACCGTGCGCGCGGCATCCCGCTTCTGAACCAGAGTGTTGCCGGAGGACGCACGCCGCTCCTCGATGACTCGGTCGATGAGCGGATTATCAAGTGGTCGAACCATGACGTGCATCGGCTCGGTCAGCAGTCCGTGCGCAAAAGCGCTTAGCTCCCAGTTGCCGAAGTGGGCCGTCGCCACTAGGATGCCTTTCCCGGCCCGCTTGGCTGCCATGTAGTTTTCCAGTCCCTCATACCCGACCCATTGGCTGACGTTCCGGGCGTTCAGTGCAGGAAAATAAGCCAGTCCAATTAGCAGCCGGGCAATGCTAGCGAACACACCGTTTACAATCTCCCGGTGAGCAGCCGTTCCCAGCTCGGGTAGTGCAAACCCAAGATTGATCATGGCGACGCGGCGCAGCTTTGGCACGGCGAGGTCGAGCACTCGAACCGCCAGAAACGCTAACCGTTCACCCAGGCTCCGAGGCAACCAGCGCAACGCTGCGAGCAGCGTCACCGCAAGCCCGTACTCCAGCTGATTACCGATGCGACTCTTTTGGACCAACGTACAGTCTATTCAGGAGGGTGGACGCTACTCGATCCAGCCGCCGCCCAGCACTAGATCGCCATCGTAGAAGACAGCGGCCTGACCCGGAGTCACAGCTCGCTGCGGTTCGTCGAAACGGACTTCCACTCGCGATGGATCAGCTGACGGGAGAAGTCTCGCGGCCGCAGCATGGTGCTTGTTGCGAATCTTCACCTGCGCCCTGCGTTCCTGAGTCGGGGCCGCAATCGACACCCAGTTGATGTCTCGCGCAAACAGAGAATCCCGCAGCAGTTGTTGATTGCTGCCAACGATTACCCGTTGGGTCTGGGGCTCAGTCGCAATCACATAGAGCGGTTCAGCTGCTGCCACACGCAGACCGCGCCGCTGTCCGACCGTGAAGTGATGCGTTCCCTCGTGCTCTCCCAATACCTGCCCGTCGGAACTGACAATCTCTCCTGCTGTCTTCTGCCGATCAATCCCCTGCTCCTCAAAATAGGCGTCAATGAAGGCCGCGTAATCGCCATTTGGGACGAAGCAGATTTCCTGACTGTCGTTTTTCTCCGCAACCGGCAGCAAAAGCTCGCGCGCCAGTTCACGCACCTGCGACTTCACCATCCCGCCCAGCGGAAACAGAGTCCTGGCTAACTGCGCTTGCGTCAAGCCAAACAGGAAGTAAGTCTGGTCCTTACTCGTATCCGCGCTTGCCCGCATCTGGTAACGGCCGCTTTCTTCATCGAAACTCAGCCTGGCATAGTGGCCCGTGGCTATCTTGTCCGCTCCCACTCCATCGGCCATATCCAGAAACTGGTCGAACTTCACGAAGTTGTTGCAGAGCGTACAAGGGATGGGCGTTCGACCCGCCAGATAATCATCCACGAAGGGCCGTACGACATGCTTCTCAAAATGTTCTTCGAAGTTGATGACGTAGTAGGGAATGTTCAGCGCGCCCGCCACCGCCCGCGCATCATACACGTCGTCCAGGGAACAGCAACGCCCCACGCTACCGCCCTCCGGAGTTAACGCCGGTAATCGCCGCTGATTCCACAACTGCATGGTCAACCCGACCACGCGAAATCCTTGGCGCTTTAGGAGCCCTGCCACCACCGAACTGTCTACCCCGCCCGACATGGCAACTGCAATCGGCGCCGTTACTTCCGAAGTCTCCAGCAGGTCTTCCTGAAGCGGGTCTTTAATGGAGGACAACATTCCTGTCCTTGTAAGCCTGTCCTTTGCTTTGCAATCGCTGCACCGAATACCGCACCGCTGCTACCAACGCCTTCAAATCCCGGGGCGTGTTGTACCGGCCAAACGAGAACCGGACCGAGCTCTTGGCTTGCTCGCGGCTTCGACCCATCGCCATCAGGACGTGCGACGGTTCAATCGACCCGCTGCTGCACGCTGAGCCCGTTGACACTGCCAAACCTTCCATATCTAGTGAGATGACCAAAGCTTCTGCAGAGACGCCGCAGAACTCTAGGTTGCTGGTATTCGCCAGGCGTCCTTCCTTCGGACCATTAATGAGTACTTGAGAAACACCCATGCCTCCGCATACCAGCGACTCAAAGCGGTTCCGGGTGGCGGCCATCTCCTTGCCGTCTTCCTCCTGACAAAGCTCGACGGCCTTCGCCAGCGCAATCGCGGCAGGCACATTCTCAGTACCCGCGCGCCGGTTTCGCTCGTGCCGTCCGCCAAAGTGATGGCTTGCCAGAGGTACGCCCGAGCGCACGAAAAGCCCGCCAATCCCCTTCGGCGCAAACATCTTATGCCCGCTTATCGAGTACAGATCGACCCCCAGGCCCGGAAGGTCCATGGCGATCTTGCCGAACGCCTGCACGCCATCCGAGTGCAGGTAGATCTCGTGACCTTTGGCCCGTTGCTCCTTGACGATGGCCGCAATCTCCTGAAGCGGTTGCAAAGTTCCCGTCTCGTTGTTTGCGTGCATGACCGAAACCAGCACGGTTTCCGACCTCAAGAGCTCTCGAATCTGCCCGATATCCACCACACCATCGGAATCGACGGCCGCGCATGAGACTTCAACACCTTCCAACTGCAAGGCTCGCAACACTTCCGACACAGCCGGATGTTCGATCGTCGAAGTAATCACGTGTTTCGGCCCCGCCGGAAAGCTTCGCAACATACCGAACAACGCCAGGTTGTTCGCTTCTGTGCCGCCACTGGTAAACACGAATTCGGCAGGACTGGCACCCACCGATTCCGCGATTACTCTCCGGGCCTGCTCTAATTGCTGCCTGGCTCGCTGCCCGTGGCGGTGAATGCTGGACGCATTTCCAAAGTATTCCTGCGAAGCCTCCGCAAAAACGCTCGCTACCTCGAGGGCGAGCGGAGTTGTCGCGTTGTGGTCAAAGTAAAGCATCTATAACGGCAAGCAAGATGGAGCGAAGGAGGGCGCTTACATACAATTCTAACAGTGACTGAGCTCCCCTCGACCCCGCCTGTTCTTACCTTGACCACCGATTTCGGTATCGCCGATCACTACGTGGGCACCATGAAGGGAGTCATTCTGCGTACCTGTCCCGGCGCTCAACTCATTGACATCTCGCATGAAGTCCCTCCCTACTCGCTTATCGCAGGTGCTTATGTCATCGCTCAGGCTGCGCCTTACTTTCCGGACGGAACCGTCCACATGGTGGTCATCGACCCAGGCGTGGGTACAAGCCGCCGCGCTATTGTCCTCGAAGCGGACGATCAGGTCTTTGTCGCTCCCGACAACGGCGTACTGAGTCTTGTCATCGCAGAGGAAACCGAGTTTCGCGCGTTTGAGATCGTTCGCCGCGACCTGATGTTGCCTGTCTTGTCAACAACCTTTCATGGCCGCGACATCTTTGCGCCTGTCGCCGCCGCCGTCGCTCAGCGCCTGATCAAACCCGAAGAACTTGGGCCTGAATTGAATGACCTGATTCTGCTTCCCGAACTCGCTCCGCAGCGGATTCGCCGTGACTGGTGGCATGGCCGGATTCTCAGCATCGATCGCTTCGGAAACGTGATCACCAACTTCCGGCTGGAGAATACCGCTATCCTCACCAAAAGCTTCCGGCTGGAGATCGGCAACTTCTTCGTTGAAGAGTTTCAGACTACTTTCGCTCATGCGCCCGCCGGTGTACTCTTCGCCTATCTGGGCAGTTCCAACTACATCGAAGTCGGATTGAACCGTGAAAACGCCGCCCTGTACGTCGGCGCCACCGTCGGACAGAGCATCAGTTTACGTTATTAAGCCGCCATACGCGGTACAATCAGGCAATCCCACCGCTAGATCGCCCGCTTTTTGACTGGATTTCTGAATGACCGCTGTCGAATCAATAACGCAATCGCGCGCTACCGAGTTTCGTAGCAGGCTCGCCTCCAAGATCGTCATCGCCGACGGCGCGATGGGCACAATGCTCTACTCCAAGGGCATCTTTATCAATCGCTGCTTCGATGAACTCAATCTGTCGTCGCCCGGTTTGGTTCGCGAAATTCATACCGAATACGTCCGAGCTGGCGCTGAGGTACTCGAGACGAATACCTTCGGATGCAATCGCGTGCGGCTGGGTGGTTTTGGCCTCGCTGAGAAACTGCGTCAGATCGCCGAAGCCGGGGTGCGAATTGCCCGTGAAGCAGCCGGAAAGCAAGCCTTCGTCGCAGGCGCGATGGGTCCGCTCGGCGTCCGCATCGAGCCATTAGGCCCCACATCGTTCGCCGAAGCCCGAGAGATCTTCCGCGAACAGGCGGAAGCGTTACTGGCCGCAGGCATTGACCTGATCGTCCTCGAGACCTTCTTCGACTTGGCGGAGTTGCGGGAAGCTATTTATGCTGCTCGCGAAGCAGCCGGGCCTCAGATGGTGATCATGGCGCAAGTCACGGTTGAAGATGACGGCCGTCTGCGCGATGGCGCATCGACGGAGACGTTCACACTGGCGCTCAATGAAATGCCGGTGGATGTCATCGGGGTCAACTGTTCGGCCGGTCCTAAAGTAGCCCTCGAGACGATCGAAAAGATGGCGGCCCTGACCAGCAAACCGCTCAGCGCCATGCCAAACGCCGGGCTGCCAGCTACCATCGAAGGCCGCAACATATATCTGTGCTCGCCTGAATATATGGCCCAGTACGCCAGGCGCTTTCTGCAGGCCGGCGTCCGCGTGATTGGCGGATGTTGCGGCACCACACCAGAGCACATCAAGCAAATCAACGGCGAAGTTCGATCGCTGCAGCCCTTACGGCAATCGCAGCCGACCGTCACGGTCACGGACCACAGCAAACCTGAAGTCAAGCGACTCGCCAAAGTTCCTGTCGCCGAAAAATCGAGGCTGGGGACAAAGCTGGCGGCCGGACAATTCGTATCGTTTGTGGAGATCCTGCCGCCCCGTGGTGTGGATGCTTCTAAGGAGATCGCCGGTGCGATCCTCTGCCGGGAGAACGGCATTGATTGCATCAATGTGCCCGATGGACCCCGCGCCAGCGCGCGTCTGAGTGCACAGGTCACCTGCCAGTTGATTCAGCAGCAGGCCGGCATCGAAGCTGTGCTTCACTTCTGCTGCCGCGACCGCAACATCCTCAGCATTCAATCGGAGTTACTCGGCTCCCACACCTCCGGCGTTCGTAATCTCATCTGCATCACGGGTGACCCGCCGCGTATGGGCGCCTACCCGGATGCCAGCGCTGTGTTCGATGTCGATTCCATCGGCCTGACTAATATTGCGAATAACCTCAATCATGGCCTCGACATCGGCGGCAATCCCATTGGGTCGCAAACCAGCCTCCTGATCGGTATTGGCGCAAACCCCGGTGCCCTGAACATGGATGAAGAACTGCGCCGGTTTGCCTGGAAGGTAGAGGCCGGCGCTGAGTACGTGGTCACCCAGCCGGTCTTTGATTTGGACCTGCTCGAAGCCTTCCTCCAGAAAACTGAAAGCTATAAGCTTCCCGTCCTGGCGGGCATCTGGCCTCTCACCAGCTATCGCAATGCCGAGTTCATGGTGAATGAGCTGCGAGTTCCCGTACCGGCCGACTATATGGACCGCATGCGTCGCGCGGACAGTGCTGAGAAGTCCCGCGCCGAAGGCATCGCGATCGCACAGGAAATGGCGTCGCGAGCCCGTCGTATCGTAGCTGGAGTCCAACTGAGTGCGCCGTTCGGGCGTTACGAGATGGCCATTCAGGTTGCTGAGGCTATTCGCTAACGGTAAACTGACAGGATTACTCGTGACGCCCCATAAGCTCACCGGGTATTCCATGTCTCCCTTGTGGCTACTGACCTAATCGAAGTTAAAATCACCGACCCCGCCCCTGCTGCGATTGACCGTGCCGCCCGCGAAATTGCCCGAGGAAAAGTGGTCGGAGTTCCCACCGACGCTCTCTACGTGCTGGTAGCGGATGCGTTCAATCTGCACGCTGCAGGGAAGGTCTTTGCTGCCAAAGGCCGGGAAAGCGTTCGCTCCCTGCCTCTCGCGATCAGCGATACCCTGATGGCGGAAGACTTGGCCAAGGAACTGAACAGCCGTTTTTACATTCTGGCTCGTCACTTCTGGCCGGGCCCGCTGACCATTATTGTGCCCGCCGCTTCGAAGGTTCCGCTCAAAGTTACTGGGAATACGGGCCGTTTGGCCCTGCGGCACACTAACTCCAAGGTTCTCAATGCCATCATCGACAAGGTCGGACACGCAGTCATTGCCACGAGTGCCAATCTTTCGGGCTCTCCCACCATTTCGAGTGGGATAGAACTGTTCGCTGCCATGGACGGCAGACTCGATCTGGTGCTGGACGGCGGCCTTTGCAATGGACCTGGTTCTACGACGGTCGACATCACCGACGCGTACTGGAAAGTGATCAAGGAAGGCGCTATTTCTGAACGGGATATTGCCGAGAGACTGCAGGCTGATTGAGAGAAAGCCAAAATCCTGGTACTCTAATAGTGCAGCGTCCCCCGCGAGAGTTTATCTCCTGGTCTCCTAAAAATTGATCCGATAATCAATGTCATGGAGTCCAACTCGAATTAAGTGCTGGTGTGCATGCTCCGGTGTTTTCACATTAGGAGAAGCCTGAAGGCGCTCGGAGGATTCCCCCCTTTGCTTTTTAGGGGTCAATGACGGAGATTTGGGCGAAAGCTCTCGCCGGGTACGTTGCACTTCCTTTTCTCCCCTTCACATGAACATCCTCTTTATCGGCGACATCTTTGCCGCCGGCGGGCGTGGCCTTGTGACCGAATATCTTCCGCAACTGGTCGCCGAGCTCCGAGTTGACCTGGTCATCGCGAATGGTGAAAACAGCGCCGGTGGATTCGGCATCACGCCGTCTATCACAGAGGATCTTCTCTCGCTCGGCATTGACGTCATCACCGGCGGGAACCACAGCTTCGACAAGCGCGAGATCCACGATTACTATGAACACCAGCCGCGTCTTCTCCGGCCGGCCAACTATCCTCCGGGACTTCCGGGCGTCGGCGTGTTTCAGAGTCGGGCTCGCAATGGTGTGGAGTATGCGGTGATCAACCTGCAAGGCCGGGCTTTGATGACCAATATCGATTGTCCCTTCCGCAAGGCGGACGAGATTCTGCAAGGTTTAAAACCTGAGATCAAGATCCGCTTCGTCGATTTTCACGCAGAACTGACAAGCGAAAAGGTCGCCATGGGGTGGTATTTGGACGAGCGCGCTACGGCCATGATTGGGACACATACGCACATTCCGACCGCGGATGCGCGCGTCCTTCCGGGGGGCTTGGCTTACCAGACAGACGCCGGGATGACCGGGCCGTATCATTCGGTAATCGGGGTCGAAAAAGATATCATAATCCGGCGCTTTCTGACCGGAGCGGCAGGCCGAATGGAGGCCGCGCGTACCGGCTTGGAACTGCATGGAGTTTTGATTGATGCCGACCAGACCACCGGGAAAGCCCGTTCCATCCGCCGTATTGAACGAATCAAAACCTGACGTTTCTGACGGACCCTAGTAGCACAATGCCAACTCTGGACGATGCTCTGGGTGAGCTGGATCGGATCGAAATCTTGATTCCGCCCGGAGCAGATCGAAGGCAGGTCTTCACGCGGGTAGCGGCTGTCTACGACAATCGCAAAGTTGAACTAACAGAGGAAGGTCATATCCTCGTAATGGCTCCAGCCGGATTGGAAGGCGGTTACCTTCGGGGCGAAGTCTTTGGCCAACTCGCTAATTGGGCAGTAGATGACCATACGGGCAAGGCCTTCAATTCTACTGCCGGGTTCTTCATCACTCCGGGAGAAAATCGCTCACCCGATGCAGCGTGGGTTTCGAACGAGCGTATCGGAAGCATCCCAAAGCAGGACCGGAAGGGCTTTGCCCCGTTCTGCCCTGACTTCGCCATCGAAGTGAAGTCGCCGTCGAACATCGTTAGAGAGTTGCAGGCCAAGTGCCGCAGCTATATCAAGAATGGCGCATTCGAAGCCTGGCTGATTATGCCGGAGGAAAGGTCTGTTGAGGTGTTTTCACGCACCGGTTCCCGCCTCCACACGGATCAGGAGCTTTCGAATGCTCGATCGGAGATTCATGGCGCTGGCCCGCTGGAAGGATTCACGCTCGATTTAGCGCCGATCTGGGCTGGACTCTAAAGACCTGCCTCCCGACCCCCGGACGCCTCGGCAAATCCGCTTTGATATGCTCAGCGGATCATCGGCCGAGTCGCCGGTTTGGAGGCTGTATGAGGGTCTTCGAAACACCTGACGTTCGCAATGTCGCTTTCATCGGACATGGACATTGCGGCAAGACATCCCTGTGTTCCGCTATCTTGTTCACTGCCGGACTGACGGACCGGCACCTCAATGTCAGTGACGGAAACACCATCACTGACTTCGACGAAGAGGAGATTGCTCGTAAGTTCACGATCAGCACCTCGACGGTTGCCTTTGCCTGGAGAAAGACAAAGATCAACCTGCTTGACACGCCAGGCTACAACCTGTTCTTGAACGATACATGCGCCACACTGGACGTCGCGGATTCCGGACTCCTGCTGCTGGACGGCATCGCCGGTGTTGAGGTCTCGACTGAGAAGGTCTGGCAATTCGCGGAGCGGATGAAACTGCCATGCGCCTTTATCGTGAACAAGCTTGACCGCGAACGTTCTTCTTTCGAGCGAGCCTCAATTAGTGCGCAGAAAGCGTTCGGCCGAGTCGCCGTACCTATCGAGATGCCGATCGGATCGGAGAAAGCCTTTCGGGGCATCATCGACCTGATTCAGATGCGGGCTTTTCAATACAGTCCGGGCGGCAATGGCCGAGGTGAAGAGATTCCCATCCCACCGGAGCTCTCAGAAGAGGCCGCGAAGGGCCATGAAACGCTGGTGGAGGCCATAGCCGAGGGCAACGATGAACTGCTGGAGGAATTCTTCGCCACGGGCACACTCCCGGTCGAACATATCGTCAGCGGGTTGAGACAAGCCGTCCAGCAACGACGCATTTGTCCTGTTCTTTGTGCCTCGGCAGCGAGTAATATCGGATCGGATTTACTGCTCGATTTCGTTGAGAGCATCCTTCCCTGCCCCCTGGAAGGACCGGAACACGAAGCTACTCGCAGCGGGCGCACGGTTTCCACGCATGTCCAGGCTTCCGGACCAGCCTGTGTTTTCGTTTTTAAGACCGCCGCCGATCCGTTTGCCGGTCGCGTGACTTACTTCAAAGTCATGTCAGGAACGATTCGCGATGATACTCACCTGTTGAATATGCGCACGAGCGCGGACGAGCGCCTGGCGCATATTGCCTCGCCGTTCGGAAAAGTCCTTCACCCCGAACATGAACTGCGAGCTGGTGACATTGGAGCCGTCGCCAAGCTGAAAGACACACTGACGGGTGACACGCTGGGCGACCCATCGAACCAATTGATCTTCCGTCCTGTTGAAACGCCCGAGCCTTCCATTTCGTTCGCGATCCATGCCAAGACCAGAAACGATGAAGACCGGCTGAGCGTAGCTCTTCTCAAGATGCTGGAAGAAGACCGGTCTCTTCGCTTTTATCGCGACGATCACACGAAAGAGTTTCTGCTGGCCGGCAACGGTCAGCAGCATCTCGAGATCGTGGTCAACCGGCTGAAGCGCCGCTTCGGAGTCGAAGTGGAGTTGAAGTCACCCAAGATCCCGTATCGCGAGACGATACGCGGTACAGCCGATGTGCAGGGTCGTCACAAGAAACAGACCGGTGGACACGGGCAGTTCGGCGATTGCTGGATTCGAATGGAACCACTTCCTCGGGGAGGTAAGTTCCAGTTCGTGAATGAAGTCTTCGGGGGCGCAATTCCAAAGCAGTACGTTCCTGCGGTCGAGAAGGGCATCGTCGAAGCCGCGCAACAGGGTTTCCTGGCCGGCTTCCCGGTGGTGGATTTTAAGGTTACGGTTTACGACGGCTCCTATCATGACGTCGATTCCTCGGAAATGGCGTTCAAACTAGCCGGCCGAAAGGCGTTCCGTGCGGCCATGCAGCAAGCACGTCCGGCACTTCTGGAACCGGTGATGCAGGTGGAGGTGCAGACACCCGTGGAATTTGCCGGCGATCTGATGAGCGACTTCAACGTGCGCCGCGGCCGTGTCTCGGGTATGGAACTGAAGGAATCGATGCAAAGTATCCGAGCGCTGGTCCCCATGGCGGAGATGCTGAGCTATCAGGACGATCTTGTCGCCAAAACTCAAGGCCGCGCTTCGTTCCATATGGAGATGGATCACTACGAATTCGTGCCGGCTGCGCAAGCGGCGAAGATTATTGAGGCTGCTAAGAGTCACCTCCAGCAGGGTTCGGAGGACGATTAGAAACGAAGTTTCAAGCCGAACTGGATCTGCCGCGACGTGGTGGAAGTCGCACTGATTACTCCGGCGGTCGGCGAAGGTGGACTCGCGGCCGCGGTGTACACGACTGGGTTCGGCGAATTTAAGTTCGTGTGATTGAAGACGTTGAAGAATTCAGCCCGAAACTGCAGCTTCATTCGCTCGTTCAGCGCCGTATCGTTGAGGACCGAGAAGTCTACAGTCGCGAGCCCCGGGCCGGTGAGGACGTCGCGTCCCACATTCCCGTAGGTCCCGTTCGGTGGAGCTACGAATGCGTTCGGATTGAAGTACTGGGAGGGTCCGCCCAGAATAACCGGACCGCTAAATGCTGCATTCCACGAAGGACGGATCGGATTGCGGGAGTCTCCGTTATTGGTTGGATTGAAACCGAGCTGGGGCGTAAAGGGGAACCCGGTCTGAAGGGTAACGACTCCTCCGATAGACCAGCCTCGAACCAACTTCGCTCCAGTTCCAGTCAGCTTGCGCCCAAAAGGCAGGTCGTAAGTTCCATTGATGACGGCGAGGTGACGCACATCGAACGGGGACAGTCCCCAATCGAGCTTGGGATTCAAGGGATACATGGTGAAGGCAGGTGAGTTTGTGCCGACAGCCGTGGCAAGAGTCCCACCATCATCAAGACTCTTCGCGTAGGTGTAGACAGCACGGAACTGCAGGCCTTTGCTGACCCGATGGTTGACGTCCACTTGCAATGCGTTATACGAACTGATGCCTTCGGTAAACCAGCTGGTTGTGTTGGCCAGCGCAGGATTTGCAAGGGGCGCACCTCGCGGGTAGAAAACCGTACCGGCGCTCAGGTTGGATGGGCAGGGCGCCGCCGGGCAGACCGTAGGCACAGGCTGATTCGCGTCGACCGACAGGATCTCGTGATAACCGTGCGATCCTGCATAGCCCACGCTCAGGGACGTATTGCTCCACAGCTTCTGCTCGATCTTCAGGGTGTAGCTCTGAACGGCGGGCGTGTAAGCATCGGGCTGTACGCCACCGGGAGAGATAAGGCTGCTGGACGGTAGTTGCTGACTGGGAATGATGCTGAGGCCAGCCACGGGAATGTTCTTCAGAGAGACAGTCGTGTTGAAGGGAGCATTCTGATCGAGCCGATAGCTGGCGTTGTCGATCAAAGCGTAATAGATACCGAAACCCGCATGGATGACGGTGTGCCCGTGGCCGAGTGGATCCCAGGCTAAACCAAAGCGAGGTTCGGGGAGAAACTTCGCGCGGTTCACGGTAAAGGCAGAACTGCCGACCCGAGGCTGCGTCTCAATCACGCCACCGGGTCCGAATAGGTAGTTAGAAGCACGGCCATGCGCCTCGTTCCACCCATTCGTCGATTCTGCTCGAAATCCGATCTTGAGCTCAAGGCGAGGCGTTACTCTCACGGTGTCCTGCAGAAACGAGGCACCTTCCAGCGATCGCCAGCTCAACGGCGTTGGTGAAGGTACGGCGGTAAAGGTAGATATGGTTCCACTCAGGAAGCTACTAAGACTTGCGAAGGATGCTTGTCCATACTGTGCCTGCGCAAAAAGGTCGTTTGCTTGAACTCTCTGGACCCAGGCTCCCGCTTGTAGATGGTGGCGCCCCACGTTGTAATCTACTTGATCCTGATAGGTGAAGAGATTACGCGCGGCCAGTGTGTTGGCCGCCACGTTAGAACCTGCTTGTGTCACCTGCGTGGCGGCGTTTGATGCGGTACCCCCGCCGATGACAATCGTTCCGATTAAGGGAGCACCCGCGATCCATGGAGCGGCGGAACCCGAGACTTGACTGTTGAAGAAGAGACTGCCGCGCGAGAACCCTACGACCGCAGTATTCAGGAGGCGCGGAGAAAACACGTGAGTCTCCTGAAGACTCAGCACCTGCTCCCGAAGGCCTTCCACGATGGAACTCACGGGGTTTGATGTTGGCGTAAAATCCTGGCTGTCATCGATGGTATAGACAGCGTTGAGGGTATCCTTTTCCGAGAACGAATGGTCGACACGAACAGTTCCAAAGTCTTCCCGAATATGCTGCAGCGGATTGCTAAAAGCCTCGGCGATGCCGCCGCCTAACTCAGGTCCATTGGCAATAGGCCACAAGGAGAGCAACGGTTGAACAGCTGGCACTGCAGAGGCGCGCGATTTGGCATCGGGAACCAGGGTCACATCACTCAAGCCAAGCCGCTGGCGAAATCCTTCATAGTTGCCGAAGACGAAGGTCTTGTTCTTCCGGATCGGGCCGCCGAGCGCGCCACCGAACTCATTGCGCTGAAAGGGTGCGACATTTTTCTGGTCGAAGAAGTTGCGAGCGTCGAGAGCACTGTTGCGCAGAAACTCATAAGCCGCGCCATGCACTTCGTTCGTTCCCGAGGAACTCACAACGGTCACCTGCGCGCCCGGCCGCTTACCGAACTCCGCCCCGTACGCATCCGTGACGACATTGAACTCTCGTACAGCATCGACACCCAGCAGCTGTCCGCTTGCTCCGCCCGGCGTCAGGTTGATTTCCGACGCGCTTGTGAACTCGATGCCATTCAAGAGAAATAAGCTTTCCTGCGGGCGCCGACCTGACGCAGAAAACATGTTGCCTATGGCGGAGTTCGACGAGCCGACACCACCAGAACGTTGAGACGTATAGTTGACGATTCCGGGATTCAGACTAAGAAGTTCGTCATAACTGCGACCGTTCAGAGGCAGATCTTTGATTTGTGTTTCGGTCACCAAGCCTGACGTCTGTTGAGTCGAGACACTCACCGACGGAGATTGCTCCTCGACCGAGACTACTTGCTGTAACTGACCGACTACGAGAGAAAGGTTCTCCTCAGCTTCTTGTCCAACCGCAAGCTTGATACCGGTCTTTGAGGTTGTCTGGAATCCTGTCCTTTCGACACTGATTTCGTAGCTGCCACTCGGGAGCGATGGAGCGCTATAACGACCGCTTTGATCTGTGGTGAGTTTGCGGACCGAGCCCGTCTCGATGTTTTTTATACTGACCGTCGCGCTAACAAGTGCTGCGCCCGTGGAATCGCTAATCAGACCCGAGATGTCTCCCAGAGATTGTGCGGTAAGACACACTGCGGCCGCCAAGCTCGCGATTGCGAGCCTGATGAAGCGTAACGGCGAAGCCGCTGGTCTGAGCATGTAGCTCCAGAGTAGGAGCCAATCTACTGATTGTCAATCGGAATTATAGGCATTGCGCGGCGTATTCAGAGCCGGAGGTCGTCTTTCGGTTTTTTGGTCCGGTTGAACATGCGTTTGACCCAGGCTTCGGGAGGGTTGAAAAATAAAACGATCAGCAGGATGGCGAACACAATGCCAAGTGCTACGAGGATTTCTAGCATTCAAGAGCCTAAGACGATTAAGTCAGCGCCTCTATCTCAAGTTCGCGTTGAGGATTGCTGCTTAACACGACACCTTCCCATCGTGCTACAACTGCAGTCGCCACACAATTACCCAACAGGTTCACAGAGGTGCGACACATGTCCATGAGGGCATCCACCCCGAGTATCAATGTGATGCCTTCGAGAGGCAGTTGAAATGTCCCGAGCGTTCCCGCGAGGATCACAAGAGAGGCCCGAGGCACGGCGGCCACACCCTTGCTGGTCAACATCAAGGTAAGCATCATGGTGATCTGGGTGCCGAGAGGCATGTGTATTCCGGCAGCCTGAGCTATGAAAACCGACGCCAAGGACAGGTAGAGAGTTGATCCGTCCAGGTTGAAGCTATATCCGGTGGGCAGAACGAAACCAACGATGTGTTTTGGAATGCCAAAGCGCTCCATGTTTTCGAGGGCGAGTGGAAGCGCCGCCTCACTCGAAGCAGTCGAGAAGGCTAGCAAGAATGGCTGTCGCACTGCTTTGACAAAAGGTGCGAGGGGCACACGGGCAATGCTGAGTGCAGTTCCGAGTACGACCACTACAAACAGCGCCTGCGCCAGATACAACGTGCCAACCAGCTTGCCGAGGCCGAACAGGACGCCGATACCCTTCGTACCGATCGTTACTGCAATGGCGGCCCCGACACCGAACGGCGCGACGTACATGACGTACTTCGTGTAACGGAACATGACCTCCGCTACGGAACCCGCGAAGTCCAGCACCGGCTTTGCCTTCGGACCCAAGGCGGAACAAGCGGCACCAAACAGGAAGAAGAAAACCACCATCTGGAGAACGTCGTTCTGGGCCAATGATTCGAAGATATTTGCGGGTACTGCATGTTCCAGAACCTGGCTCAGCGATACGGGTTTGGCGAGGACCGGAATCTTTGAAGCTGCTCCGCCTTCATTTAGCGGCACACCCAGGCCCGGCTGCATCAGGTTAACCATGATGAGGCCGATGACCAGAGCGAGAGTGGTCGCGATTTCGAAATAGGTGATGGCCTTCAGCGCGATGCGTCCCATTGTCTTGAGTTCACCGGCTGAGGCAATGCCGTAGACAAGTGTGCCGAATAGGAGAGGACCGACGATGGAACGGATAAGGCGTAGGAAGATATTGCTGACCGGGGCGAGATTACGCGAGAACTCCGGGAAGAAGATGCCGAGCAAAATACCCACGACCAGCGAGATGAAGATCCACGCCGTTAAAGAAAAACGCTTCAGAAATCCCATCACGTTCTAGCGCTCCCCCCACTTCAATTTTTCCCGCAAGACATCAAAGAACAGCAGCTGCGGCGGACGTATCAGCTTAATCGCATTCGGCGACGAACGGCAAAGCACCTGATCTCCTGCGCGAAGAGGTTCGCCGACTTGACCGTCGACGGTGAGGTAGATGCCCGCTTCCCCGCGATTCAGAATCCGGATTGTGCTTGCGTCGGATACGATGACGGGACGATTGGTTAGCATGTGCGGACAGATGGGCGTGATACAGAATGCGCCCACCGAAGGGAAGATGACTGGTCCGCCAGCCGATAGCGAATAGGCCGTTGAGCCGGTGGGCGTCGCCACGATGAGTCCATCCGCTTTGTACGCAGCAACGAAGTGGCTGTCGACGAAGGTATCCAAATCGATCATACGCGCCAGCTCGGATTTCGAGATCACAACGTCGTTTAGGGCACAGTATGTTGCGATCGTTTCCCCGTTGCGCACAAGCTCGCAATCGATCATGGCCCGACGGCCCACGCGGGCCTCTCCTCGCAACGCACGCTCCAGCTGGGGATATAAATCGTCAACCTGGATTGCCGTGAGAAAGCCCAGATGTCCCAGATTGACAGCGAGGAGTGGTATGTCTCGTCCGGCAATGACGCGTGCCGCGGAGAGAAGAGTACCGTCGCCACCCAGGACGATAACCAGCCCTGTGCCGTCCGGCACTATTTCGCGAGGATAAGAGTTTTCCAACTTGGCGTAGATGGCTGTCTGCTCATCACACCGATACTGGATACCGCGTTCCGTCAGCCACTCCAAGAGGCCGGTGACAATCTCAGAGGCACGTGAGATTTTCGGTTTGGAGATGATGCCGACAGTTGAAATCGTATTCATGATTTTGTCGGAGGGTCAAAGATAGAGTAACCCGGATGCTGCTTCAATCCGAGGATGCGACGGGAGACCATCCGTGAAGGAGAAATTCGCGGTTGCCTTCCATGCCGCGAATGGGACTCTCCATGAGTTCAGTCGCGAAGCCGAGAGATCGTAAAGCGCTCTCGACGCGCTCGCAGGCCAAGACATGTGCCGAGTGTTCCCGCACTATGCCGCCCTTCCCAATCATTTCCCGACCAACCTCGAACTGCGGCTTGACCAGCACGATCCAGTTCCCGTTGGGCTTCAGGAGGGGAGCGAGCGCCGGAAGGAGAAGGGTGACGGAGATGAAACTCACATCGCAGGCGATCAAGTCGACTGCTTCGCCGATGTCTTCCCACCGAAGATAACGGGCATTGCAGTTCTCATGCAGCACGACCCGGGAGTCGGTACGAAGCTTCCAGTGGATCTGCCCGGCTCCGGTATCAACGGCGTGGACGCGTGTAGCGCCATGTTGGAGCAAGCAGTCAGTGAAGCCGCCGGTGGAGGTACCGACATCCATACACACCGCTCCGCTTACGTTGATGCGCATTATTTCCAGCGCAGCTTCCAGCTTGAGCCCGCCGCGACTGACGTATTTAAGCGCTTGTTCAACATCGAGATCGGCGTCGACGGCGACGAGTTTGCCCGGCTTATCAGATCGCTGACGGTTCACCATCACTTTACCGGCCAGGATCAGAGCTTGCGCCTTTTCGCGCGATTCCACCAGATTACGTTCGACCAGCAGTGTGTCCAACCGCTGCTTGAGCGACATCGCTAGGTGGTGCGAAGGACGACGAAATCGGCTATCTCGCGCAAGCGGTCCGCCCGGCTCCCGAACGGATGGAGAGCGGTGTGGGCCGCAAGCCTCTCCTGTTCGGCCATTTGCCGGGAACGCTCCAAGCCGTACACTGCCGGAAACGTGATCTTCTGTTGTGCCTGATCTTTGCCGGCCGTCTTGCCCAAGGCATCAGAGGACTGTTCCACATCGAGCACGTCATCGATGATCTGGAAGGCTAGCCCGACGTGTTCGCCGAATTGAGATAAGGCAGCGAGTTGTTCCGCGCCTGCTCCGGCGTAGATGGCACCCATCCGGACGCTGGCACGAAGCAGGGCACCGGTTTTGGCACGATGGATCGACTCCAGCAATACGGGAGTGGGAGTCTGGCGCTCACCTTCGATGTCATTCACCTGACCGCCTATCATGCCGCCCACGGTTCCAGCCGCTCGGGATAACTCCTCCACGAGGATGATTCTGGTTTCCGCGCTCGCGTGGGGCAAGCGGCTCAGCACTTCAAAGGCGAGCGTGAGCAGTGCATCGCCCGCCAAAATCGCCATGGCATCGCCGAAGACTTTATGACACGTGGGCCGCCCACGGCGGAGGTCATCGTTATCCAATGCCGGGAGATCATCGTGTATCAAAGAGTACGTGTGAATGAGTTCAAGGGTGGCGGCGGCATTTTCCAGTCCCGCCGTGGCACCCGAAACAGCTTGACCGGCAGCAATCGCCAGTACCGGCCTGATGCGTTTCCCGCCGGCAAAGAGGCTATAACGCATGGCGCGATGAATTGAGGACGGTTCGACAGCCTCGGCCGGCACCCATTGTTCCAGTGCACGGTCCACATGCCGGACCTGTGCGGCGAGGTACTCGTTTAGTGTCTCCAGGTGCTGCCCCGTACTCGTCATTTCGGCAGCTTGTCAGTTGCCTGGGTCGGCACGGATTGGTTGGGCATCTGCTGCTTGCTCGGATTCAGAGGTACGGCCACCATGTCAGGACCTTTTTTCATCAAAATCTCCACGCGGGTTTCGGCCTCTTCCAACTGCCGTTTGCATTCGGAGCTCAATCTCATTCCAGATTCAAACAGGGTCAGACTTTGCTCAAGGGGCAGATCGCCTTTCTCGAGAGCTCTAACGATCCGCTCCAATTCATCCAAGCTCGCCTCAAACGTGAGTGGTGAAGTTACTTCCTCCGGCATCGACTTATTGTAGCGGCCAGAGTAGGTTGGCTCATATCGGCTCAGTACACCCTACATTATTGAGCGACTGAGCTGGCCATGGCTCTGGCTTCCTTTATTCCCTAGTAGAGTAGAGGCATGAAGGCCGTTCCGGCCTGGGCCTGTTCTGTCCGTTGGGTCTGGAGGTTTTCGTCCGGCGGGCTGATATCTTTGCCGGTTTCCCTCAACTGTCTATCAGAGGTAGCGTTCTTGTGACCAACACGCTTTCGCAGGAGTTCCTTCCGCAACTGGCCACGAGCGTTCCGGGCCCCAAGGCACGGGCGATCATCGAGCGCGACCAAGCTGTGCTCTCGCCTTCCTACACCCGCTGTTATCCACTTGTGATGAAGCGTGGATCAGGAGCGCTGGTGGAGGACGTTGACGGGAACCGCTTTCTCGATTTCAATGCAGGGATCGCAGTGGTGGCCACAGGTCACTCTCACCCGAAAGTGGTGGATGCGATTCAGCGCCAGGCGGCTGACTTCCTGCATATGTCCGGCACGGACTTCTATTACGAGAGCATGGTGCAGCTGGCCGAGAAACTAGCCTCTCTGGTACCTGGCGATGTGCCCCGGCGCGTTTACTTTGGGAACTCCGGTGCTGAGGCCGTGGAAGCCGCCCTCAAAATGGCCCGCTACCATTCCGGGCGCGAACAGTTCATTTCTTTCCTGGGTTCGTTTCACGGACGAACCATGGGAGCACTGTCACTGACCGGAAGTAAGGTCGTTCAACGGCGGCGTTTTCATCCTTCGCTCCCGGTGCAGCACATTCCTTATGCTTACTGCTATCGCTGCGCCTATGGAAAAGAACCGGACACCTGCGATGTGGAGTGCGTAAAGATTCTGGAAGAGCGGCTGTTTCCGACGATTTTGCCGGCAGAGGAAGTTGCGGCAATTGCGGTGGAGGTGGTGCAGGGGGAAGGCGGTTACCTAGTGCCCCCGGCAAAGTTTCACCATCGCCTGCGCGAAGTAGCCGACCGACACGGAATCTTGCTTATCCACGACGAGGTGCAGTCCGGTATGGGGCGTACCGGCAAGATGTTCGCTTCCGAACACTTCGGCGTTTCACCCGATATCGTGACGATAGCGAAAGGGATTGCCAGTGGTATGCCGCTGTCGGCAACCGTGGCACGAGCGGATGTGATGGATTGGGGACCGGGTGCCCATGCCAGCACCTTTGGCGGAAACCCGGTCTCGATTGCTTCAGCCCTGGTGACTATCGAACTGCTGGAGCAAGAACTCCTAGAAAACGCGACCACCATTGGGAACTATTTGATGGACAGGATGCGGGACTGGCCACAGCGCTTTCGACATGTTGGCGATGTGCGGGGCCTCGGCCTGATGATTGGATTCGAGCTGGTACGGGATCAAGGGACGAAGGAGCGCGCGCCTGACCTGCGAGACCGTCTCGAGCTGCTCGCTTTCGAGCGCGGACTGCTAATTCTTGGCTGCGGTCCGAACAGCATCCGGCTTTGTCCGCCGCTGGTGATCAACCGGGATCAGGCGGAGTTTGCGGTGGATACACTGGAAGCGTGTCTGCGGCAGCTGGAAGCTTAGGGAAGCCTGTTCTTCCAGTTTTGGATGTGGGCTGCGGCATTAAGAAGTATGCCGGGTCCATCGGTCTGGATCGTAACCCGAACACGAACGCCGATGTTCTGGCCGACCTGGACCATTTTCCGTTTCCTTTCCGGGACAGTTCCTTTCGGGAAATACGCGCCATTCACGTGATCGAACACGTGGCCGATGTTGTGCGCACAATAGAGGAATTTCACCGGTTGCTGCAGCCTGGTGGAAGAGCGGTGATTGTGACGCCGCATTACACCGACTTCAGCTCTTTCTGCGACCCCACCCACCGGTCACACCTGAACAGTTTTTCGCTGCGCTACTTCGGAGCCGATAACGCCGGATTCGGCTACTACTCTCCGGTTCGGTTCCATGAGATTTCCACTCATGTTCGCCTACTTGCTCTGTGGAGATACCTTGGCTTTGAGCTGCTGGTGAACGCCTCCCGGCGGTTCCGGCGGTTCTGGGAATTCTATCTCTGCTACATCATCAGAGGCAAAGTCATCGAATGGCAACTGGAAGCACTGAAAGAGGTCCCTGGTCGCTAGCACCGAAGCAGTTGCTTTGGAAGTTAAGTGATTCTGCCCGGCAGTTCCGGGAGCGCAAAGTTTTGACCCCGCAGGCAGCACTCGGCCGTAAAGGTGAGGATCTGGCGCATCGGTATCTACAGAGTTCCGGCTTTACGGTTCTGGCACGAAATTACCGTCCGGCGGGCGGCGAAGTAGAGGTGGATATCGTAGCGCGAGACGGCGAGATTCTGGTGTTTGTCGAAGTGAAAACGCGGACCAGCGCGGATTTCGGGAATCCCGACCGGGCTATCGACGAAGAGAAACAAAGGAATATTGCCCGCGCCGCGCGTGCCTACGCTAACCGGGCGGGTGTGGCCTGGAATCAGGTGCGTTTTGACACCATCTCTATTGTTTTGAATCAACCGCCATCGCTGGTTCACAACCAGGACGTCTTCTTTCACGGCCGCTCCATCGAAGGTCTATCGGGTACGACCGAGAGAGCCGTGGAACTCAGTTAATCAGGCTGGCTTCTCCCAAACCGCCAGCAACGACTTTCCGAAGCGGAATCCGAGCAGAGCATCGGTGAACTCAGACACGGGCACCATGAAGCGATCCCAGAATAAAATCTGCGAAGTTGTGGGCATGGCTTGGCGCAGTAGCAGTTTATTAGCCAGCGAAGCAAAAAAGCCAACGCTGTCGAGGTAACGCAATCGCTTCAGCGTGAGGCTTGCTGGTGCAACGGCGCGCAGCATGCTTTTGTTGTAGCGCCTGAAGTGGCCAATGGCTTTATCGAATGGCGTGAAGAGAAAGTTGTGGGCAGGAACAAGAACAATCAGGCGACCACCCGGCGCTAGACGGGCCGCCGCCGTCGATAACTCCCGCCTGTCGTCCTCGATGTGTTCCAGAACATCGATGTAGAGAATCGTATCGAAAGCGTCGGCCGCCGCAAGGTCGGACAGTGTGCCGACAAAAACATCTGTCGTCGAGCCATTGGGGATCTGCTTCGCCAAACCGGGGTCTGGTTCCAGCGCAAGCCAGGAATGAAAGGCACAGCCCGAGAGAACCGTCGTCATCGATCCCAAACCTGCGCCGACTTCAGCCACCTTGCCCCGAAGGTAGGGTGACATTTCCCGGCGCAGGCGACCTTTCCAGTTTTGGGCCTTGGCGAAGGTCGCCAGTTCCGAACCGACATACTGGAAGGCAGGCGGCGTCATCCTTTACATTCTTCCACTCAGGCGCAAAAACGCTTGAGTCTAGAACGTGTACAGGATGCCGAGATCAACATGGTCACCTCGCTCATTAGCAAACAGCTGGTTTTTGTAATCGGTCAGAAGGCGGCGATATTCAAGCGCCAGGTTGATATTCAGATTCAACTTGTAGATTAGATTGCCCATGTACGTCTGATTGCGATTGCGGTTACCCACTGGCAACTCGCGGGCATTGGGTGCATCCAGGCCATACCCGAGGTTCAACTGCCATTGTTTAGCCAAATTTGTCTGCGCCTGGAACCAGCCGCCGCGGCTTTCTACTCCATGCGCACCAATGGTGCCGACAGCGCCGTAAGCCTCACCGGCTGCACTACTAAACATGCCGAGATCGCGGCCTTCATAGGCCTCTCCTACCAAGGTGAACCTGCTGGTGAGTGGAAGCGAATAGTCCAGGGCCACACCCCAGGAATCGATTGGCGATTGCACAGTCAGGTTGCCAACTGTTCCGGCGTTCTTTCCGCGGCCGTAGTGCCCGCTCAATCCCAATGTAAATTTGCGATCAGCGTGCGTCCGGGTATAGGCGATGCGGCTGTCGAAGGCCGGCATCCTCCCTCGTTCGCCAGCGGCCGGTGTTCTGGAAGTCGAAAAGAGTGCCGTATTGTAGTCGCCCAGGTTCGGATCCGAGGCGGCGGTTTGCCACAACAGCGCGTTTGCACCGGATGCGTGCCTGGCTTCGATTCGGATTTGTGGTGTGCGCAGCCAATCGTTGCCCGAGGCGGTGAGGGAGGGGATGCCGTACTGGGAGAAACTGATGGGGTTTAAGGGAGCAAAAACGGACCAGTCCTGGCCCACTTCAACGGCCAGGTTCTTCCAATCGAGACGTCCGTAAGCCAATCGCATGCGGAACAGATTCATGCTGATGCCTCCGGGAAGAGCGGTTTGGCCGCCGAACATGTCGAATTCAAAGGCTCCGGTGAGTTTGGCGCCTAGCGTGTCGACGCCGTTCAAGGCAAGGCCAACTCGGCTTTGACGGACAGTGGAATAGAAGTTCTTATCGCCTCCGGCCGGGTCAGAGTTTTGCTTGTTCAGGAAAAGCGGGACATCTTCAATATTTGCAGCAGCCGTGTTATAGCCCGCGCTAAACAGCAGCGTTCCGTAGAGGCTTACGGGAATGCGCTTGCCGGTTTTGAACGATCCGTCCAGTGCGGGCGGCGCGGAAGGACGCGAAATGGGCGGTTCCGTTCCTTTTGCCACTATGCCGGCGGTGGCAACCGTCGAGGTTGAGGCGACGGCCGTAGCAGGGAGTTTAGCCAAATCTGTGCCAGTGAGAATCCCCTTCTCCTGGAGGATGGAAGTAAGCACGGACAGCCGATCGGCCATTCCCGCGGTCTGAACTCGTGAGAGATCACCGAGTGAAATCGTTCCTTTATCGGCTAGAATTTGGGCCCAGAATAGAACTACCGTCCGCGTCAGCTGCTTGCACAATGGGAAGCAGTAGTCCAAATAGAAAGAGTGTTTGTTGCCAAAGTCTCAAATGCGAACTCCTGAAAGTGAATCGAATGATCGTTTCAAACTAAGCATAGTCCGAACGGGATTCGCGACACTTCACGGATTTGTCACATAATCCGATGTGGTCGTAAATTCGTAAACAATGCAGAATAATGTTGGAGATGGACAGGACTGTTTCGCAAGGAATGACAAGCGTTACTCACGAGTCTGAGGGGATCAAGCACGTTGACAATACAGAGGAATTGCAGCTTGTTAAGAAGCTGCAGCGCCTCTCCCGAGTTAGCTGGTCGCCGACTCTGCGGGCCAACTCTGAGGCATTGAGCGTTCGTGCTAACGAACTGCAACGCGCCTCACTTCACAAGAAAAGTGGGAAGGAATAAAGCAAGCTCGCTAATTTCGCACGATCGAAACACATTGTTAGCGCACACGTCACGTTCTTCGCCTACAAAGGAATGTGTCGACAACGCCTCCGACGCTCTTCCCTGAGCTGTTTGGGAAAGCCCCGCACCTGGTTCGGGACTTTCTAAACCTGGCACTGCAACTTCGCGATCTACAACACCTGTATACGGAAGCACGCGAGCGATACCCGGAGTTGGAACTATCGCAGAAACTGCTCAAGGTGCTGAATGTAGAGCTAGAAATCACATCCCAGGACCTGGCTCGGTTTCCAAAGAGCGGTCCGGTGTTGGTGGTTGCCAATCACCCGTTCGGCATCCTGGATGGCATGCTTCTGGACTCGGTTCTGCTGCGCGCCAGACCCGACATAAAGATCCTGACGAACTCGATGATTTGCGGCATCGAAGAACTCCGCGATCGTGTTCTCCCCATTGACGTTTTCGGGGGCGAAGCGGCACTGGATCGAAACTTCAAGAGCCTTCGCAAGGTAATTACCGTCTTACGCCGGGGCCATGGCATTGCCTTTTTCCCGGCGGGTGAAGTGTCGCATTGGCGCAAAGAGTTTCGCTGCATCACCGACCCGCCCTGGAGCGACATTGCGGTTCGATGTTCGACACTGACCGACGTTCCGATTCTGCCTTTGTACTTCAAGGGCGAGAACAGCCTTGGATTTCAGATTGCCGGTTTGATTCACCCGCGTTTACGGACGGCGCGCCTGCCCGGCGAATTGCTCAACAAGCGGAATCGTACGGTGGAGGTCCGAGTAGGAAGCCTGATCAAAGCGAGTGAACTTCGCAGCTTCGCGTCAACAGAGAAAGCAACGGATTACGTTCGCGCTCGAACGTACATGCTGGGTCATCGCAAACAGAGCGGGCTCTCGGCCGACCCCAGAGTAAGCAACCGCCTTCCCCTCTTCACCAACCTGAAGACTGTGAAAAGACCGCTTCCGGTTTCTCCTTTGCCCGAGCAGACGATCTCCCGCTCGGATCTGGAACGGGAACTCGCGGGTGTCGATGCAGCAGGAAATACTATCGTCGAAAATAACGAGTACGCGGTTTACCTGGAACGCGGAGACAAGATTCCGGCGCTCATCCAGGAGATTGGACGGTTACGGGAAGTTACGTTCCGTGCGGCGGGTGAAGGCACGGGCAAGGTTCACGACATCGATCATTTCGATCCGTATTACCAGCACCTGATTCTCTGGCACAAGGAGTCCCGGCAAATTGCCGGATCTTATCGGCTGGCATGGACAGCGGATGTCTTGCCGAAATTTGGGATCTCCGGACTGTACACGTCCACACTGTTTCGTTTTCATCCGGCATTTTTCTCACGAATGGGCTCGGCGCTCGAACTAGGCCGGTCGTTCGTGCGGCTGGAATTCCAGAAGGAGTATGCGCCGCTGCTGATGCTTTGGCAAGGAATCGGCCGGGCCGCGGCACGACGTCCCGACGCTCCCGTGCTCTTTGGCGCAGTCAGCATCAGCGATGAATATTCAGAGGCATCCAGGGAGTTGATCGTCCAATTCGTTACCAAACACGGATTTCGAACTGACCTAGCACCGCTCGCTGTGCCTAGACATCCGTTCCGATCGCGCCTTACCAATGGATTTGAGTTCAGTACGATTGGCCAGTGCTTGCCCGATCTGGACGCGCTTTCCGGGCCCATTGCCGACATCGGAGACGGCGCCGGTGTTCCAGTCCTGCTGCGCCAATATTTCAAACTGGGCGGGAGGGTAGCGGGATTTAATCTCGATCGAAAGTTCTCGAATGCTCTGGACGGTCTTCTTGTGGTCGATCTGCACGATACCAGTCCCAAAATGCTGGACCGGTATATGGGCCCTGATCTCAGCAAAGATTTCCAGTACCGGATTCGGCGACCCTTTTCAGCTTGACGTCTCCTCTGGAATGGACGCCGATACCGAGCTGAAACGCAGCTGTCAACGGTGTTCATCAAGCGTTAGAGCCGCTCATGTAAATTTTAGGCGAGTCTCTGCAAGGACTCGCTTGTAACCAGTTGTCAACCTGGAGAACAATGATTAATCGTCTACTTCTGCCATCCGCGCTGATGGGCTTGTCTCTGGCCGTAACGGCATCCACCGCTCCAACTCAGGCGTCGAATCCACCAAACGCAAGTGCCGAACCGCAGGCGCAAAGCATTCCGAATACCGGACAGCAGATTACTCCCACTGCGCCGCGGAACTCTCGATTCGAATACTTGAATCCCGGGTTAGCTGACTTCCCGGACTATACGGCGGGGCAGGCGGTTACCTCGGTAACCAGTCCTGACCACCTGACGCTGTTAGTTCTGACATCCGGTTACAATCTTCTAAACGATCCTGGGCCTGGGGCGAATGCCGGGGCGCAGATTGCAAAAGATTCCACTGAAGACGTGTTTATCTATGACATAAGCACCTCCTACCCGGTTAAGAAACAAGTCATCCAGGTACCAAACACATATGCGGGGATCGCCTTCGACCCGAGCGGCAAGAGCTTCTACGTAGCTGGCGGAATGGATGACAATCTGCACGTTTATGATCTGAATGCGGGAATGTGGTCCGAGCGAGTCAGCAGTCCTGTAGCACTGGGTCACTCGTCGGCTCCCGGCCTCGCCGTCGGTCCCGAAGCAGCCGGAGTAGCTGTTACTGCTGATGGGTCCAAAATCGTCGTGGCGAATTATTACAACGATTCGATTTCCGTACTGATGCAGTCAGGATCGGTTTGGAGCAAGGTGTCGGAACTCGATCTGCGGCCTGGAAAGATTGATCCGGTCGGCGGAAAGGGCGTTGCCGGTGGTGAGTATCCGTTGTGGGTTGCGGTGAGAAACAACGATACGGCATACGTTTCCAGCGTGCGGGATCGCGAGATTGATGTTGTGAGCATCGCAGGTACGCCATCGGTCACCGCTCGCATCAGCGTGAAGGGTCAACCCAACCGGATGGTTCTAAACTCTGCCGGAACCCGCCTTTATGTGGCAGAAGACCAGACTGACCAGGTAAGCATCATTGATACTGCGGCAAACAAGATCATCAGCTCAATCCCCGTGGGTGCACCAGCAGGATTGCTAACCGGAGCCCCTGGTGCATTGAAAGGCAACAACACGAACAGCGTTACGCTTTTCCCCAGCGGGCGCCTGCTCTACGTCACGAACGGGAACACAAATAACGTGGCGACAGTGCAACTTGCTGCAGACGAGAACTCGGGCGTCGTCATCGGCCTGATCCCGACCGGTTGGTATCCGAACTCGGTCAGTTTTAACGAATCGGGCAAATTCATGTACGTGGTGAACGGCAAATCTCCTACCAGCGCGAACCCAGGGAACTGCCATGGCGGCGTTCTACCGAGCCGTCCATCAAGCTATTGCAATTCCTTGAATCAGTACGATCTGCAACTGGTGAAGGCAGGTCTTCAAACGGTACCGATCCCGATCGGTACGCAACTGACGGCTCTAACGAATCAGGTCGCGATCAACAATCATTACGGCCGAACCGTCCAAGCGGCCGATCAAGCTACCATGGCGGCTCTGCGAAGCAAGATCCAGCACGTTATTTACATCATCAAGGAAAACCGAACGTACGATCAGGTACTGGGCGACCTGCCGGTTGGGAACGGCGATCCGGCGCTGACTGAGTTCGGACAGAACGTCACGCCCAACCTGCATAGCCTGGCCAGCAACTTTGTCGATTTAGACAATTTCTATGACCGCAGCGAAGTGAGTATGGATGGCTGGCCCTGGTCGGTTTCAGCGCGGGCTCCGGACACTGTAGAAAAGCAGGTGACCGTTAATTATGCTAACCGCGGCCTCTCCTATGACTCCGAAGGAACCAACCGCAACATCAACGTTGGCCTGCCTACCCTTCCGGCAAGGTTATCCGCCAATCCGCTGAACCCTCAGGATCCAGATTTACTGCCTGGCACTGCGGATGCGGGCGGCTCGGATGGGCCCAATGGAGAACCGAATGGAGGCTACATTTGGAATGCCGCACTCCGGGCGGGGCTTACAGTTCGGAACTACGGCTTCTTCATCGATCTGGTGCGGTATCAACTTCCGGCTGCGTATCAGGCGTTCAGCATTCCGCTGTTAACCGATCCTCACTCGACCAACACCCCTGTTGCATACGTGACAAATGCCGACCTAATCCCGTACACGGACCAGTTCTTTCGTGGTTTCGACAACATCTTCCCCGACTACTATCGCTTCACTGAGTGGCAGCGGGACTTCAATGCTAACGGACTCCCGCAACTCAGCCTCGTCCGCTTCATGCATGACCATACGGGAAGCTTCGATATCGCGTTGAACGGTGTGAACACGCCGGAACTTCAGGTGGCCGACAACGATTACGCCGTCGGGTTGCTGGTTCAGACGATCGCAAAGAGCCCAACTTACAAGAACAATACACTCATCTTTGTAATTGAAGACGACTCACAGGATGGAGGCGACCATGTGGATGCGCACCGAAGTATTGCCTTCATTGCAGGTCCTTACGTAAAGCAAAAGCAGGTTATCTCTTCCTCGTACACCACCACCGATTTTATTCGGACCATGGAAGACGTTCTGGGGATGGGTCAGTTAAACCTGAACGACGCGTTGGCGACGCCGATGGCGGATGTATTCGATTTGAACCAGGGGACGTGGGATTTCAACGCTGTGCCTTCGCCGCTGCTGGGAGGAACATCCTTACCGATCGCATCGACGCTTGCGCAGCATCACGTCGTCAGGCCGCTGCACGACGCGAGGTATTGGGCTGGCGTCACCAAAGGACTGGACTTCCGTTCCGAAGATAAGATCGACTTTGCCCGGTACAACCACATACTTTGGAAGGGCATCATGGGTGACAAGCCGTATCCGGAAAGACCCACGGGTCTGGATCTAAGACTCAATCGGACTGCCCTGCTTTCCCGATACGCTGCGGATACGACCGCAGGTTCGAACTGATCGCAGCCAAATTTGTGCGGCGCTCATTTTAAGCCCACCAGCAGGTCGAAAACTTTTCCTAAAGCGGCGGTTGCATCGTCACCAGATAAGCTCAAGGGATCGTAGGACATCTGCAGGATCAGGCATTGCAAAAAGCTTTCCAGGATGACCCGGACTCCGTCTTCGGAGACACCTTGCCGGGAACCTTGTGCGGAAATAAGCTCTGAAATGCCCTGGATGCGGACTGAGGCGCGCATTTCACGATGAGCCGCCGCCAACCGAGCCCGCATCTTGGGTCGGCGGATGGCGAACATCTTGAACTCGAGCATCAACATGGACCAGTTGGGGTCGGACAACTTAGTTACGTAATGGTCGCGCAGAACTTGCAGCTTGGCCCGACGGGTCTTCTGCGCGTCCATGATCGTCTGCACATGTTCGAGCTGGATATAGATTTGTTGTTCCAACAGTGCAAAAAAGAGATCTTCCTTGGACGAGAAGTGGGCGTAAAAGGCACCCCGGGTATGGCCTGCATCGCTTGCGATGTCTTCTAGCCGGGCTGCTTCGAATCCCACCTGAGCGAAAATCTTACGAGCTGATTTCAGCAGCTTGCCTCGAGTTTCCTCGGTTTTCGCCTGGTGCTTGTTGAGGGATTCTTCCTCGAGCCGAAGGTGCGAAAGGGACTTCCTGGGCGGTGATGGTCTGGAGACGGACATCGCAAATCTATAATTGCATACACTCATGTTTGCAATGTGGTACACCTGTGTATGTAATTGCGTGGAGACTGCGTGCTTCAACTAAACAAAACCCTGCTGCCTTCCGCCGCATGGCTGCTTGCTATAAGTTCGTGGCCGCTTCTCGCTCAAGGTCCATCGGGATCGGCGGCGGCAAGTCCCAGCCGGGCCACGCAGTTGCCGCTTTCAGGCCAGAGTAACGGGGGATCAGCGCAGGTTCAGCAGAATGCGAATACGGATGGCATCTCGACAGTAAGCAGTTCCATACAGGTTTCTGGCGCACTCGCCGGTAGCGTTCCAAGTGCAACGACAGGAAGCGGTCCCATTCAACTCACTTTGAATGAGGCCGTGACCCGTGCTCTGAAGACAAATCTAAGCCCCATCAGCGCCAACAACTCGGTCAGTTATGCGAGAGCTTCGAGGCTGCAATCGCTTAGCGAACTTCTTCCGAACATCTCAGTTAATGCGAGTGAGACGGTGACACAGGTCAATTTGGCGGCGTACGGTCTCTCCATCAGTCTCCCGGCGAGCAGCGGGCTCTCATTTCCGACGGTCGTAGGACCTTATCAGTACTCGCAACTGCAGGGAGCATTGTCGCAATCGATTCTGAATTTAGTGCAAAGCCGGAATTATCGAGGCAGCAAAGAGAGCGAGCGCGCGTCCACACTGTCAGCCAGGGATACGCGCGAACTGGTTGTGCTTGCGGTGGCGGGCACGTACTTGCAAGTGGTGGCATCCACCGCTCGGGTGATCTCGCAGCAGGCACAGGTAGACAATGCGGAGGCAATCTACAAACAGGCACAAGTACGGAAGTCGGCAGGAGTGAATTCCAAAATCGACGTGATGCGAAGCCTGGTAGAGTTGCAGACGCAGCAGCAGCGCCTGAGCGCCTTCCAGGCGGACGTATCCAAACAGAAGCTTTCTCTTGCCAGACTGATCGGCCTGCCGCTTGACCGCGAGCTGTTACTCAGCGACACGTTCACTCCGGGCGATGATTCGGTGCCGGACGAGCCAACTGCCATTCAGACAGCTTTGCAAAAGCGGTGGGATCTGCGAGCGAGCGAATCACAGGTGAAGGTTGCGGAACTAGCAGTTTCCGCCGCACACGCCGAACGCTATCCCAGCGTCAACCTGAGCGGCGACTACGGTGTGATTGGGCCAACGCCAGCTTCGCAGCACGGAGTGTTTGCCGTAACCGGCTCAGTCAATCTTCCCTTGTATTCGGGTGGCCGGATGAAGGCAGACCTGCTGGAAGCCGAGACTGCTTTGCGGCAACGCCGGTCGGAATTAGCAGACCAGCAAGGACGAGTGGAGAGCGAAGTAAGAACTGCACTGATCGAATTGAGGACCGCTGCCGGACAAGTGCAACTTGCGACCAGCAATCGTGGCTATGCAAGCGAGACGCTGGCAGAGGCGCGCGATCGCTTCGAGGCCGGGGTAGCGACAACAGTCGAGGTGGTGCAGGCGCAGGAGCAGGTGGCCAGCGCTGAAAACGACTACATCACAAGTCTTTTCAGTTATCAGCTATCGCGGCTTTCCCTGGCACGCGCCACAGGAGAAGCAGAAGCAAATCTAGAAAACCTTTCGAGGAAGAAACAACCATGAGTTCACAAGCAGCGGCACCTCCTGCTACGCCGGCGAAAGCGTCTTCCAATCCACCAACCAACACGCGCGGACGAACACGGGCATTTGGTATTTTCGCCGTGGTTCTATTGGTGGCTGCGGCGAGCGCAATTCTTTGGTGGTTGCATGCGCGGCACTTCGAATCGACCGACGACGCGCAGGTCGACGCGCACTTGAACGGCGTAACTTCGCGGGTGGATGGAACCATTACGGCCGTCCATGTGGAAGACAATCAGATTGTCACAGCCGGAACACCGCTGGTGGATCTCGATCCCCGAGATTTTCAGGCTAGTCTGGACCAAGCAGTAGCCGAGCTTTCGAAGGCACGCAGTCTGGTCGTTGCCGAACGACCTAGTCTGCCGATTACCCAAACCGAAAACACAACTAATATCAGCAGCGGAGAATCGGACGTGGCCAATGCACAGGCGGCGCTGGCATCGGCGGAGCGAGATCGGGATTCGACGGCAGCGAAGCTCGCCGAGGCGGAAGCGAACTCGGCAAAAGCCCAGTCAGACCTGGTTCGCTATCGAACTCTGATCGCGAAGGAGGAAGTTTCGCAGCAGGAATTCGAAGGGATCGTAGCCGCTGCAAAGGCACAGGCTGCCACTGTTGAAGCCAATCGGGCCACTTTACAGGCTGCAGAGCGCACCATCGAGGGACGGCAGGCGCAACTTGCTTCCGCGCAGAGCAAACTCGCGCAGTACAGGACCAGCGCTCCCCAACAGATAGCAATCCGCCGCGCCACCGTACGTTCCGATGAAGCAAGCGTGCTGAGTTCCGAGGCACAGGTGGAACAGGCGCAACTAAGGCTAAGCTACACGAAGATTGCAGCTCCGGTTGCCGGAATCGTGATGAAGCGCTCAGCCGAAATCGGCGCGCATGTCACAGCCGGACAGCAACTGCTGCAGATCGCTCAGATTCACGATATCTGGGTAACGGCAGACTTCAAGGAAACGCAACTCCGCAATATACGGCCGCAAGCAATCGTCCGCATCCATGTGGATGCTTTGAAACAGGACTTCGACGGCTATGTCGACAACATCGGCGGGTCGACAGGGGCGGTAGCCAGTGTTCTGCCGCCGGAAAATGCCACGGGCAATTTCGTGAAGGTTGTGCAACGCATTCCGGTTCGCATCCGCTTCAAACCGAACCAGCCGAATGCCGACAAACTGAGGCCGGGAATGTCGGTGGAGCCTGAAGTACGAATCGGAGCTTAGCCGATACGATGCCGAGCCCAACGATATTCGCGCCAGCTGGCGTCCGCTCACAATCCCTGGATCATCGCGTTTACCGTTACGCTTGCAACGTTTATGGAAGTGCTCGATTCTTCCATTGCTAACGTCGCTCTGCCGCACATTGCAGGTTCGCTGGGAGCGAGTTACGAAGAGGCCACCTGGGTTCTGACCAGTTACCTGGTTTCAAGCGCTATCGTGCTTCCCGTTTCCGGCTGGCTATCGACGATGATCGGACGCAAGCGGTTTTACATGTCATGCGTGGTGCTGTTTACCATTTCGCTCCTTCCTGTGCGGGATTGCGACCAGTTTCCCGATGCTGATCTTTTCCGGGTCCTGCAAGGGGCAGGCGGCGGAGGTCTTCAACCCTCCGAACAGGCCATTCTTGCCGATACGTTTCCACCGTCGAGAAGCGCGGCATGGCCTTCGCGCTCTACGGGATGGCCGTTGTGGCTGCGCCGGCGATTGGGCCCACGCTTGGCGGCTGGATCACGGACAACTACAGCTGGCACTGGATTTTCTTCATTAACATCCCCGTCGGACTGATTTCGCTGTTCATGACCAACCGCTTTGTCCAGGATCCGCCGTGGTTGAAAGAGAAAAGGAAGCGGCATCGAATCGACTACATCGGGCTGGCGCTTATCGTTCTGGGTGTCGCCTGCTTTCAGTTCGTTCTGGACAAAGGACAGGAAGAAGACTGGTTCAGCTCGCCGCTGATCGCGACCATGCTGAGCATCGGCGTTCCGGTGCTTGTCGCCTTCTTCATTTGGGAGTGGTACAACGACGACCCGATTGTTGACGTGCGGCTGCTCGAAATCGCAACTTCGGGACGGCGGTTTTCTTCTCATTCGTGCTTGGGATTGTGCTGTTCGGAACTACAGTGCTGATCCCCGCAATTTCTGCAAAGCAGTTTGGGCTATACGGCCGAACGGGCAGGAATGGCACTCTCGCCCGGTGGCTTGCGCTCATGTTCATGATGCCCATTGCCGGCTTTGTGACTACGAAAGCGAAGATCGACCCGAGGCTGCTGGTCTCGCTAGGATTTCTTGGCATGGCCATCACACTGCACCGAATGACGGTGGTTTATACGCAAATTGACTTTCAAACCATGGTTCTTCTGCGTATGGTCCAGGTTGCACCCATTCCCTTTATCTTTGTTCCGATCAGCACTCTGAATTACGTTGGTGTGCCGCGCGAGAAGAGCAATCAGGTTTCCGGGCTGTCGAACTTTGCGCGCAACATTGGAGGGAGTATAGGCACTTCCCTGCTAAGCGTGTTCATCGCCCGTCAGAATCAGGCGCACCAGAACTCCCTTATTGCCCACACGACGCAGGGCGATCCAAACTTCCAGGCGATGCTGGCAGGTTTAAAGGCGACGTTCATAGCACAGGGCTTCGATTCAGTCACGGCCGCAAATAAAGCGCTCGCACAGATGTATCAGATCGTACAGGCGCAAGCCAGCGCCCTCAGCTACATGAATTGTTTTTGGGTGATGTCGGCGATTGTGATCGTTTTAGTGCCGCTGCCGTTCATCATGCGGAGGCCCAGCGCAGGTACGGCGCGAGCGGTGGAACCAGCCCACTAAAGGGACGAACTCTAAATACCCTGCCCTGGCGTGTCAGTTACCTCCAGGGAGGTGACCGAGAACTCACGGAGTTTCGCATTGCCGAACGAAGTAGTCAGCGCGACGTCAGCAGCGTCGCGACCAACAGCCATCAACACTCGCCCAATGCGGGGCCGATTGTGACGAGCATCACACGTCCACCATCGTCCACCCAGGTACACTTCGAACCAGGCGCTGAAATCCATGGGACTGAGTGACGGTGGTACGCCGATGTCCCCAAGGTACCCGGTGACATAGCGAGCTGGAATGTTCATACAGCGGCAGAAGGTGACGGCCAGATGTTGAAAGTCGCGGCAAACACCAGCCCGCTCAATGTAAACATCCATAGCGGTCTTCGTATACCGGGCGAAGTTGTATCCGAATGTTACCTTTGACCAAACCCAATCGCAGATGGCCTTAACCATTCTGTAACCTCTCGGTACGTTGCCGAAGAGTTCGGTCGCGGTATTCATCAGGAGATCAACTTCGCAGTAGCGGCTTGCCAGCAGGTACTGCAGTACTTCCGCTGGTAATTCATCAATAGGGCTTTCAGTGGCATCCTCAGGTATCGGATCGGGTTCGCCTGAATCCCGGATCAGAGTCGAGTTGTGCAGGTGGATTAATCCGGGTGGGATCACGAAGCGGGAACAGAAGTTTCCGAAACTATCGCGGTAGGTATTCAGCTTTACGGCCGGTTCGATCTTCAGGACGTCGGGTTCCAAAAGATCGCCCACACGTGAATGGTGGACGTTCAGAACAGCCACCATCGGAACTTCGTTCCACGCTTCAAACTTCATGTCGTACCCTAAGCGGATCAGCATCTTTATTAAGGGGCTCCTGAAAGGCCAGACCAGCCAACACTGGCATGTGAAAGGTCGCTGCTGTGCTACAGGGCAGTAGAAACCAGACTGCGGTTTCGTCAGCGCGTACCGCCAGTGTAGCTAATGCCCTGGCCGAACTGGAAGACTGTACCTTGCCTGCCACAATGGACTTCAGCTAGGGAAACCGCTTGGAGGATCATGACATATTGTTTGGGCATCGTTACGGATGACGGCCTGGTAATGGCATCCGATTCGCGGACCAATGCCGGCTTCGATCAGGTAAACGTTTGCCGCAAGATGCACTGCTTTGTGCAACCGGGTCAGCGCGTCTTCATTATTCTCAGCAGTGGAAGTTTATCGATCAGCCAGTCCGTGGTGACACTGCTGCGCAAGGACTTCAATGCCGGTGGCGGTTTGGCGCAAGCCGATTCACTCTATAGCGCTGCCCGCATCGTGGGGGATTGCGTGAGACGGGTTTCTGATCTGGATCGGGCCGCTCTCGAGCGCGATCAGTTCTCTTTCAATGTCAACCTGTTGCTCGGAGGACAGGTAAAAGGCGCCGAGCCGCCGACCTTGTATCTGATTTACCCGCAAGGTAATCCGCTTCGCGCAACTGAGGACTCGCCCTATTTGCAGCTCGGGGAAGTGAAGTATGGCCGACCGATTCTGGATCGCGGTGTGGATTCGAAAACACCACTAGCTACCGCCGCGAAGTATGCTCTGCTTTCGTTCGATGCCGCCATTCGTTCGAATGTCACTGTGGGTCCGCCTGTGGAAGTGTTGTTGTATCGGAAAGACACTTTTGAACTGGGCGCCTATCGCCGATTCGGAGCTACCGATGAGGATTTAACGAATATTCATTCCACCTGGGAGGCTTCGCTGCGGCGGGCCGTGGAGCAACTGCCACAGATCGAGTTTCAAAGCCCTCCGCCTGAAGTCACGACCTGAAGGCAAGCCCGGCGCTAGACTTTCGGAGGCGGACTGCTAGATGGCCCGCGGACTCGGCAGTCAGCACCTTCCCACGTAGGGACAATGTCATAGAGCCCGGCGGTCTCCCGAGCGGCGAGTTATACTCGTGCATTACGCAACCGGTCCTGTTCCGAGTCGAAAGGCTTCCGGCTGATAGGAAACTTAAGGAACATGGCGACTCTTCCCGCTGGTGAACGTACGGATCCAGCGCCTTTTTCTGACTACCAGCTCACGGGCGCGTTCGACGAAATGTTTCGTGCGTCGGGCAAGCCGCGCTCTCATTACAAAGCTCTCTACACGCGCCTGCTCAACCAACCGAAGGAAGAGCTGTTCCGCAGTAAGCAGGAGGCGGACCTTTCCTTTTTCAACCAGGGGATCACGTTTACCGTGTACGGGCGGAACGAAGGGACCGAGAGAATCTTCCCTAATGACCTGCTGCCCCGCATCATTCCTTGTGCTGAATGGGAAGTGATCGAAAAAGGCCTGACGCAAAGGATCACGGCACTCAATCTTTTCTTAAAAGACGTCTACAACGAGCGTCGAATCCTGAAAGATCGGGTGATACCGGGCGAGCTGATCTATACCTGCAATCATTACAGGCGCGAGATGCGCGGTGTGAAGGTTTCGCGGGACGTTTATGTCAGCATCTGCGGAACTGACCTGATTCGGACACCAGATGGCCGTTTTGTCGTTTTAGAAGACAATCTTCGTGTACCGAGCGGCGTATCGTACATGCTGACCAGCCGCAAGGTGATGAAACAGATTTTTCCGGTGTTGTTCCGGAAATGCGGCGTACGGCCGATCGAACATTACAGTCAGGCGCTGCTCTCCACCTTGCGTTCTCTAGCGCCGGAAGGTCGGTCGAGCCCCACTATCGTTCTCCTCACACCGGGCGTTTATAACTCGGCGTACTTCGAACATACATACCTGGCTCGCCAGATGGGCATAGAGATGGTAGAAGGT
Source organism: uncultured Acidobacteriaceae bacterium (assembly GCA_963814195.1). GTDB lineage: Bacteria > Acidobacteriota > Terriglobia > Bryobacterales > Bryobacteraceae > Bog-105. Next base: position 610,476 of record CAWFBU010000007.1, on the reverse strand, counting down.
CGTGATCTCGTCATTCACGACAATTACGTGTATATGCGCACGACCTGCGGATTACAGCGTGTGGATGTAATCTACAGGCGAGTCGACGACGACTTCCTCGACCCGCTGGTCTTCCGCCCGGATTCATCATTGGGTGCGGCCGGATTGTTCAATGCCTATCGAGCCGGCAATGTGGTGCTTGCAAATGCATTGGGGACAGGTGTTGCGGACGATAAGGCTCTTTACGCCTATGTCCCAGAGATCATTCGCTACTATCTGGGCGAAACGCCGATCATCGACAACGTAGAAACATTCCTGATGACAGATCCGAAGCAGCGCGACCACGTCTGCGGAAACTTAGAGAAGTACGTGGTTAAGGCGGTCGGCGAATCCGGTGGCTACGGCATGTTGATTGGGCCGCATAGCAGCAGGCAACAGCAGGAAGATTTCCGGCAGCGCATCCTCGCCGAGCCCCGAAACTACATCGCTCAGCCGACCCTGGCACTCTCAACAGCGCCTTGTTTTGTGGACAATGGTCGGGTAGAACCGCGCCATGTGGACCTTCGTCCTTATGTTCTTTACGGGGGAGACAAAGTAACGATCGTACCGGGAGGGCTGACCCGTGTTGCCCTGCGCAAAGGATCCTTAGTGGTGAATTCCTCTCAGGGTGGCGGCTCGAAGGACACCTGGGTTCTACAGAACTAGTTTCCGAAGATGCTTTCCCGAGTCGCCGACAGTTTGTACTGGATGAGCCGCTACTTCGAACGCGCCGACCACTGTGCGCGCGTTCTGGAGACGAGCTACAACCTCCTGCTGAATCCGTTTAAATCCTCTCGTGAACAGCGTTGGAACCGCATCACTCTCTCGCTTGGCATTACTGACATTTCCACCGCCGACGCGGAAACGACGATGATGCGGTTGATTGCACAGCCCGGGAATAAGGCGTCCATACTGGCGTGCATCACCAGCGCGAGAGAGAATGCCGGCCAAGTCCGCGAGCAGATCAGCTCCGAAATGTGGGAGCGCCTGAATCAGCTGTACCACTCAATCACGGCCGCTACTTCTACGGCCGAGCTGGATGGGGAGTCGTTGCGTCTACTGGCAGCGCTGCACGACGATACCTATAAATTTTACGGTGCAACCGACTGCACCATGAATCACAGTGAAGGATGGTATTTCATCCAGCTTGGCAAGTATATGGAGCGTGCCTGCGCGTTATCACTTTTGTTGGACGCCCATTTCGCTTCCTCCGATGGATCGGACGACCTTGACTGGGTGGGATTACTAACCAGTTGCTCGGGTTTGGAGGCCTACCGAAAGGTTTATAACGCCGACCTAACGGCTGAACGCGTAGCAGAGTTCCTGATTCTCAATCCGGAGTTTCCCTATTCAATACGCTACTCTGCCGAAAACATGTACCTTACGCTGGAAGCTATTGCAGAGCTAACATCAGCGCGTAAGACGGCAAGAGTCGAACGCCTGATCGGAAAGCTTCGCTCCTCCCTTGCTTATGTTCAGATTGACGAGGTGATGGCGGGCGATTTGCATCGGTTTCTGAACAAAATCCTGGAGCAGTGCCATCAGTTGCATTTCGCCGTTCACGAGATCTATACAGACTATCCTCTTGAGGCTGCTTTCGAGGCTTAAATGTTCTACGCCGTACGTCATTTCACGCGGTTTCGCTACAGCCGTCCCGTCTCGCAGAGTGTGATGGAGGTTCGCATGCATCCCCGGAGCGAGTACATGCAGCGCTGCTTCACATTTCAGCTCTCCGTAAGCCCGCGCGCACGGATCTTCTCGCATACTGACCATTTCGGAAATCTGGTTCATCACTTCGACATTCCTGCTTCTCATAACCAATTAACTGTGATCGCCGATGCCCTGGTGGAAGTCGATGACCCACCGGAACTTCCGTCAGAACTGGGCCCAGAGGCGTGGAATGAATTGGACGACATGATCGAGCATGAGGATTACTGGGATATGCTCCGTCCAAGCCGTTTCTCGCGCACATCGCCGGAGCTTGAGTCTCTAGCGAGGGAATTGGGGGTCCAAAAGCGGTCCGGTGATCCGTTGCAGGTCCTGCTTAAGCTCAATTCGGATCTTTACGATGCATTCTCGTATGTGAAAGCCAGCACGAGTGTTGATTCACCGATTGAGGAGGCTTTGCGATCGCGCCAGGGTGTCTGTCAGGATTTCGCGCACGTCATGACTGCGCTCGTTCGCGGACTCCGCGTGCCGTGCCGATACGTAAGCGGGTATCTACATCATGATCCGGAACATGCGGATCGATCGGGGGACGGCGCTTCGCACGCCTGGGTGGAGGCGCTACTTCCTGGCATTGGCTGGCTCGGGTTCGATCCAACTAACAACCTTTTGGCCGGAAGCCGACACATCCGTACTGCCATGGGAAGAGATTACGCGGATGTTCCTCCAACCTTGGGAACGATGAAAGGCAGAGCTAGCAGCGAACTGCAGGTTCGGGTGCGCGTCACGCCCTCGGAAGCTATTCTGCCGCCGGATCAGGAATTTGCTTCTGATGAGGAGTGGTCCCGGTTTCTGGAGAAAGACCAGGAATCGGAAATCGCGATCGCGCAGCAGCAGCAACAGCAGTAATGTAAAGGCAGCACGCGCTGCAATTAGATTCGAAGGAGCCCGGGTAGACTGCTAATTAGCTCGACATAGCACCAAAAGACTTACGAATCATAGGCAGCTCGTCCGGTATCCTATAGAGAAGGTTACAGTTCCGAAACTATGAGTGTTCCTGCTTCTCAGATGTGGACGATTGCGTCCTACGTGCTTAAGCAAAAGCTGGCGGGCCGCAAGCGCTATCCGCTCGTTCTGATGCTGGAGCCCTTGTTCCGCTGTAATCTGGCATGCGCCGGCTGCGGGAAGATTCAGTACCCTGCCCACGTTCTAAAGCGTCAACTTACTCCCGAAGAATGTTTCCGCGCTGTGGACGAATGCGGTGCCCCGGCCGTTTCTATTCCCGGCGGCGAACCCCTGATGCACCCGCAGATCCAGGAGATTGTAGAAGGCCTGGTAGCACGCAAGAAGTACATTTACCTCTGCACGAATGCGTTACTTCTGAAAGAGAAGCTTCACCTTTTCAAGCCGAGTAAGTACCTCAGCTTTTCGGTGCACGTCGACGGGGAACGCGATCACCATGACTTTTCCGTCTGCCGCGAAGGTGGCTACGATCTGGCGATTGACGGCATGAAGGCTGCACTCGCGAAGGGCTTTCGCGTCACTACAAATACAACTCTGTTTGACGGCGCCGACCCAAATAGCGTCCGCCGCTTCTTTGACGAGATGATGGACCTGGGTGTTGAGGGAATGATGCTCTCGCCCGGCTACTCGTATGACAAGGCGCCTGACCAGCAGCATTTTCTGGGCCGCGCTCGTACACGGCGACTGTTTCGCGCCATTCTTTCCAATCGAAAATCCACCTGGAAGTTCAACATGTCACCGCTGTTCGGGGAGTTCCTGATGGGCCATCGCGACTTTACCTGCACGCCTTGGGGTATGCCGACCTACAACGTCTTCGGCTGGCAGAAGCCGTGCTACCTGCTGCAGGACGGTTATGCGGATACGTTCGACGAATTGATGCGCGAAACCGGCTGGGCAAATTACGGGACTGAATCGGGCAATCCAAAGTGCGCGAACTGCATGGTCCACAGCGGATATGAAGCTTCGTCGGTGCATTACGGGTTCAACACCGTGCGTGGTTTTTTTGGAATGGTCAAGGCGACTCTCTTCAGCAGCTACAAGGACGAGTACGGCAAGGCTTTACTGAACGAGCCGGTGAAGGCCGTTCATGGATTTAATCCCTTAGTGCAGATTCAGCAACCGAGTGGCGAGCGCCAGGCATGAGCGAGCAGATGGTGGATCCCGATCAGCTGGAAGTTGCTCCTGGATTCACACACGAGCAGTTACAAGGATGGGTTCCGCCACTGGAGAGCGAAGAAGCACTGCGATCCGCTTTAGAGAAGGCGTTCGACTACCGTGGCGACGTCCGCATCACCTGCAAAGACGGCCGCTTAGTGGATGGCTACTTGTACGATCGTCGCAGTGGGCAGTCGCTTTCCGATTCCCTGATCCGGCTACTGCCTGCTGATGGAAGTCCACGGATGAACATCGCGTACGCAGACGTTGCTGCGATCAGGTTCAGCGATCGAGATCCCGCGGCCGGTAAGAGCTGGAAGGCCTGGGTACGAAAGTTCTGGGAGAAAAAGGCCTCGGGCGAAACGGCTGAGATCGAGCCGGAGCAGTTGGATTAACTCCCTCGTGTTCAAATAAAGAACTCTGCCCCGTTCGCAGTTGAACGATGCTGCAGGACGGAGGAGTGAATGGTTGAAACGGGGCTGATTTCCCGAAGAGTATTTTCGGTCGCTTTGGCAAGCGCTGCCGTTGCGGGCAGAAGCGCTGGACAAAGCACGAGAAAGCTCACCGAGCTGACTCTGGTGGAGGCTGCTGCACAGGTACGCGCGCGATCTGTGACACCGAGCCAATTAGTAGAAGCCTGCCTCGACCGCATCGGGATTTACAATCCCAAGATCAACGCCTTTATCACCGTCCTGCGGGAGCAGGCACTGGAGCAGGCAAGGCAATTAGAGCGAGAATCCGCCGCAGGCAAATGGCGCGGAGCCTTGCACGGCGTGCCGATCGCCCTGAAGGACAACATTGACACTGCGGGGATAAGGACGACGGCAGCCAGCGCTGTGTTCGACGACCGTGTCCCTCACGAAGATGCGACTGTCGTACAGAAGCTTCGAGCTGCAGGCGCCATTTTCATTGGCAAGGCTAACCTTCACGAGTTTGCGATGGGCGGAACTTCATCCACCAGTTACTTCGGACCAGTGCGGAATCCATGGGCGCTGGATCGAGCAACGGGCGGATCATCGGGCGGTTCGGCGGCAGCAGTGGCTACCGATCTTTGTTACGGAGCTTTGGGAACGGATACTGGTGGCTCGATTCGAACGCCGTCCTCCTATTGCGGGACGGTCGGGCTAAAGCCTACCTACGGACTTGTGCCGATTCGAGGCATCGTACCGCTTACGTTATCTCTGGACCATTGCGGGCCCATCACTCGGACCGTGGAGGACGCAGCCTTGTTGCTGAACTCCATGACAGGGTACGACCGATTAGACATCACGAGCGTGGAGCATGCCAGAGAGGACTATCTGACTGCCTGCAAGCAGCCGGTGCGTGACTTGCGGCTTGGCATACCGCGCGCCCCCTTTTTCGATCTGGTCGATGCAGATATTGCCAAAGCTGTCGAGGATGCCATCGAGATCCTCTGTAAGCTGACCAAGGGCGCCAAGGACATCACGCTTCCCCCGGCCAGTGACATTGGTCTAATGGCCGAAACATTCGCGTACCACGAAGAATATTTCTCAAAGAATCCAGGCCGTTACATGCTACCGACCCGGCGGTCGCTACAGAGCAGCGCCAACGTCAAAGCCGCGGAGTACGTGAGGTCTCATTGGAAGCTGGAGCTTCTACGCCGGACGATAGACGACAGTTTTGCGGAGTTCGATCTGGTGGTGCTGCCGACCCGGCGCCATACGCCCAGAACAATCGAGGCTGCTATCAAGCGGGAGACTGACGAGAAGCCGAAGAATCCGGAGATGGAGAATACGCAGGCGTTCGATTACTATGGAATCCCAGCTGTTTCGGTGCCTTGCGGCTTCACAGCCGGCGGCGTTCCGATTGGACTGATGATTGCTGGGCCGCGTTTTTCCGAAGGCCGGGTGTTAGCTCTCGCCCGAGCCTATCAAGACGCTACTGACTGGCACAAACGGCAACCGCCGATAAAACCCGACACGCCGGTCCCTAAATTGGCGGAAGTGGACGATCGGTTCAAATAGGCACTGCTTCCGTTTCATGCGACCCAGCCGACCGTGTATGCGCTCATAGGAAAATAAAGGGAGTGGCGCTTCTACTTAACGCGAACGACCTTCGGAAATCCTACGGGGCCGTTCCACTCTTCCAAAACATCTCACTGAACATCAATGATGGTGACCGGCTTGGCTTGATCGGCCCAAATGGATCGGGAAAGTCCACGCTGTTGCAAATTCTGGCCGGGCAATTAGAGCCGGATACGGGCGAGGTAGCTTTACGGAAGAACACCAGACTGGGCTACGTTGCCCAGCAATCTGAGTTTGCATCGGGTGTTTCAATCCGTTCCGTTATAATCCGCGCTTTAGAGCGTTCTTCGGTGCATTCCTCTGAGTATGAGGGCCGGCTGGCAGAGACGCTCGGCCGCACCGGGTTCACTGACTTCGACTTGGATGCCTCGAAGCTTTCGGGCGGCTGGCGTAAGCGGCTGGCGATCGCCGAAGCATTAGCTCTGGAACCGGACATCCTATTGCTCGATGAGCCCACGAACCATTTAGACCTGGCTGGCATCGAGTGGCTGGAGAAGCTGCTGCAGAACTCCGGCTTTGCGTCCATCACTATCAGCCACGATCGGTACTTTCTCGAGAATGCCGCCACCGATACGGCAGAGTTAAACCGCATATACCCCGGCGGCATCTTCCGGGTGCGGGGCCGATATAGTGAGTTCCTCGAAAAGAAGAGCGAATTTATGGCCGCACAGTCGAAGCAACAGGATGCGTTGGCGAACCGGGTCAAGACCGAAATCGAATGGCTACGACGCGGACCGAAGGCCCGTGCTACCAAGGCGAAAGCACGGATTGACAATGCAAACGAGTTGATCGGTCAGCTAAACGATCTGAAATCGCGTACGCGGACGGTCAGTACAGATATCGACTTTACCGCCTCCGATCGCAAAACTAAGCGGCTGGTCCAAATCAAGAACATGAGTTACAGCTTCGAGGATCGCGTCCTGTTCGAAGGCTTGAATTTCACGATGATTGCCGGGACGCGTGTTGGTCTGGTGGGCCCAAACGGCAGCGGGAAGACCACGCTACTTCGACTGCTGCGAGGCGAAATACAACCAACCAGCGGCGAACTGATGCTGGCTGACAATCTTCGCATCGTGTACTTCGACCAGAATCGGATTCTGGATCCGGAAGTGACTCTGCGGCGAGCACTAGCGCCCGATAGCGATTCAGTGATCTTTCAAGACCGCACGATCCACGTGGCATCGTGGGCTGCTCGATTCCTGTTCACCAGCGAACAACTCAACCAGCCTGTGGGACGCCTCTCAGGCGGCGAACGGGCGAGGGTGCTGATAGCCAAGCTCATGCTGGAGCCTGCTGATCTCTTGCTGCTCGACGAGCCGACAAATGATCTCGACATTCCGACGCTCGAGATCCTGGAAGAGAGCCTGTTGGAGTTTCCTGGTGCTTTAGTGCTGGTGACCCACGATCGGTACATGCTCGACCGGGTCTCGACTGCCGTGTGGGGTCTGGATGGCCAAGGGGGTTCCCAGGCGTTTGCAGATTACTCCCAGTGGGAAACGTGGCAAACGGAACGGCGGTCACCTAAGAGCAAGATCAAAGGCAATGGCGCCAGTGTGGATCCTAAACCGTCCACAGGTAAGAAGAAGCTTTCCTATAAAGACAACCGGGATTACGAGACGATCGAGCAGCGGATCGAAGAAGCGGACGAATCACTCGCGGCGAAACGAGCGCTCCTTGAGGATAACGATGTAGTTCGCGATCCGAAGCGTCTGGCAGAACTCTACGAGGCAATCGAGCGCGAACAATCCGAACTGGACGATCTTTATACTCGCTGGGGCGAGTTGGAGGCGATGAGTAAGTAGGTTGTAGAGGTTCTGCCTAAAATGCCATCAGACCTGCGGAGACAACACATGGACAAGTTTGCATTGTGGGCACAGATGGAAGCAAAACCCGGCAAGGAAGAGGAAGTTGAAGCGTTCCTGAAATCCGCTCAGCCAATGGCGGTCGCGGAACCAGGTACTACGACGTGGTACGCCCTGAAGATTGGCCCGTCAACTTACGGTATCTTCGATACTTTCGCCGACGAGGAAGCGCGTAACGCTCACTTGAATGGAGACATCGCTAAAGCGCTGTTCAGTAAAGCCAAAGATCTGTTTACCAAAGAGCCCGACGTCGACAAGCCAATGATTCTGGCTGCCAAAGCGCCGGGCGCTTAGGCTATTCAGTCTTAGTCTGATTAGAGGTGCTACGGGGCAGAGTGAAAGCGTAAAGCGTATCACCTGCTCCGACCACCAGATACTGGCGGCCTTCCAACTCGTAAGTCATCGGTCCGTTGCTAAGCGTGGACAGCAAACCGACGTGCCAAAGAATCTTGCCGGTACCCGGATCGAAAGCGATCAGGTTCTTCTTCGGATCTCCGGTAAAGAGAAGATTACCTTGGGTGGTGAGTATACTCTGCACCCCACCTCCCGTCCCCGGAAACGTGTGACTCCAACGAATGTCGCCCGTTTTGTAATCAATGGCTTTCAACGCGCATTGAGACCAAACGCCGCTGTCGCGACCCCCATAGCCCTCGGGTTTGGGGTCAGTGTCCGTCAAATAAAAGACACTGTAGGACTGCGTTGTGTAAACGTAAAACAGTCCGGTCTTAGGATCGAAGCTGGGCGCAGGCCAGTTCGTGGCGCCGCCGGACGCGGGACTTACTAGTGTTCCATCCGTTTTCGGGTTCTTTGCCGGATCTGCAATAGGCACACCGTTCTTATCGACGCCCTTCGCCCAAGTCGGATGAGTGAAAGGTTTTGTTTCCAGGTTTTTGCCAGTTTCGCGGTCAAGCAGGAAGAAATAACCGTTCCTGTTCGCTTGAGCGAGCAGTTTACGGGGTTTTCCATCGAATTCAGCGTCGAAGATGATGGGCGTCTGGACCGCGTCATAATCGTGCGTATCGTGAGGGGAGACCTGGTAATACCATTTCAGCTTGCCGGTGTTCACGTCCAGAGCCACGATCGAGCAGGTCCAGAGATTGTCACCCTTTCGACCTTGTCCGGCATGAACCGGATTCGGGTTACCGGTACCCCAGTAGATGGTCTGTAGTTCAGGATCGTAAGTTCCCGGCATCCAGGTCATGCCACCACCATGCGACATGGATTCAACGTCGGGCCAAGTCTCGGAGCCGGGCTCGCCCTTGCCTGGTTCGCTATTCCAGCGCCATTGAACATGGCCGGTTTCCGGATCGCGAGCTTCCAGGAATCCAGGTACGTCCAGCGAGTCACCGCCGACGCCGCAGATGACGTGGTTACCGACAATCAGCGGCGCCGGCGTGGAAAAGTATTGCTGTTTGACATCGGCAATTTCGATGCTCCAGCGGAACTTTCCCGTATTCTTTTCTAGCGAGATGAGATGGTTATCCGGGGTCTCAAAAAATACCCAATTGCCGTAGATGCCCACGCCACGGTTGCCGATGTGAATACCGCCGCTTGACTCCCAGCTGTAGTGCCAGAGTTCGCGACCATTGTGTGCATCGACCGCCCAGGCATGGTCGGGCATCGTGAAGTACAAGATTCCGTTTACTTGTAACGGAGTCGCCTTGATTGCCTGCGCAAAGCCGCCTCCGCCTTCGGCCCCTGTGTTGATTCGGTAGGCCCAGGCGAGGGTCAGATTCTGAACGTTACCGGAGTTGATCTGTGAAAGTGGGCTGAAGCGCCGACCGGAGTAATCGCCATTGAAGGTAGGCCAGGTGTCCGTCGGAGGCATGAGAAGCTTCTTCGGGTCAAGTTCCTGGGCAGTAGCTAGTCCGCAACAGCACAGGGCGAGTAAAGGGAACAGGCGATGAAGAGTTTTCATTTCATTGTCTCCAGGTAGGCGAGTACGTTGTGCATGTCGGCATCGGTATATTGCGGGATCAGATCTGCATGAGCTTTCAGCGGATCTTTGACGTCGATCTGGAGCCCGGGCAGGTCCCGGGACCAGGACTTGTGTTCGCCTGAGGCATCGACCAGCGAAACCGTAAAGTCATCAAGATAAGTCAGCTGGCCTGAGACGTTGCCCGATGGCGTGGTTACGGTGACGGTGCTTTCGGTTTTCGGATCAGCCGAAGCCGCCGCTCCGCGGACCTTGCTCTCGGGATACAGAATTCTCGTCAGCAAGGCTTCCGGTTCATACTTTGATGCAATGTGGGCCATGTCGCCGGTAGCGGAGTGACAGGACGCGCACTTAGCGGAGAAGAACGCCTCACCTGCTTTTGCATCTCCCGTATTGATGTTCTGAGTCTTGTAGTTCATCCGATCGACGGTGGATTGACTCCGGGACAGCAGGAAGGCAGCTACGTCCTTGATCTGGTCCTGGCTGAACCCGAACTTCGGCATTCCCTTATCCGGACGGCCATTCAGGATGACCGGGCCAATCTGGGAACCGGTACCCTCATCGTGCAGAACTAGTACAGATCGCACCAGGTTTGGACCCGAGTTGCCGCCGTTCGCATTGGAACCATGGCAGAAAGCGCAGTTCGAGACGAACGTTTTTTGGCCGCGAGCAACTGCCGCAGGATCCGGGGGAGGCGCCAAGCCAAAGAAGTTCTTTCCTGCTCGCTCAGCAGCACCGTGGGGCGCTGTCGCGGGCTTCTGGGCCGGACCGGGATTGGGACCGTTTCCCGCTCCTGCAACCGGCTCCGGCGTTTTCACTGGTGGTGCGGTCGGTGGTTCCTGACCATGAACGTAAAGGGCTGCACTCAACACGAACACAGCCGTAGAGAAAAGGCGAGCGTACTTCTTCAGAGGTCGACTCCTGATCGGACTTAGATCCAATAATTAGGCTATCGCAAACCGGTTAGGGCAAGCTACAGATGTGTTAACTAGGAAAGCGGTTGAGCGTATGCCGAGCGGTAAACCGTACGTCCGCTGGTGGTGGCTCTCGGGTCCCTTTGAGGAGCGCGACATCACGCGGCAGCTTCGATGGGTTTGCGACCAAGGCTTTGGCGGTGTGGAACTAGCCTGGATCGATCCGTCTTGGCTCGACGAGCCGGAACGCAGTAGCCCGCGGCCGGCGTTCTTATCAGAGGAATGGACCAGACTTGTTTCGTTCGCTAAACAAGAAGCGGACGCGCTCGGGTTAGGTTGCGACTTCACTTTCGGGAGCTCCTGGCCCTTCGGTGGTTCCTGGGTACGGCCGGAAGATGCGGCAAAGACCTTTGAAGGTCTCTCCGAGCAGCGAGTGCGCGGCACTTGGGAAGAGGGACCCGCCGAGAGTCTCTACGTTCTTGATCATCTATCGGCGGACGCGCTTATTCGCTACTCGGGTCACCTGCTAACAGCACTCGCACCGGCACTATTGGGTTCACCGTCAGCGCTGTTCTGCGACTCGCTTGAGATCGCTACGGAGCGACTGTGGTCACCTTCCCTTTGGGACGAGTTCGCGGCCAAATTCGCATACCGGTTAGAGCCCTACAAAGATTCGCTGGATAAGCATTGGGACGTCCGATATGACTACCGGAAGTTAGTCGGAGAAGCGATTCGGCGCGAGTTCTATGAGCCCTTCACGAAGCTTTGCCACGAGCACGGAGCATACTCGCGCGTCCAGTGCCATGGAGCTCCGACTGACTTGCTGGGGAGTTACGCGGCAGTGGATGTTCCTGAATCCGAAGCGCTGCTATTCCTACCGCCCTTTTCGCGTATCGCTGCATCGGCGGCAGCTTGGGCTGGTAAGAGTGTAGTCAGCGCCGAGGCTTTCACATGCCTGCACGGATTTCTTGGGTGGGATGATTCAGCCGAGGAGCTCTGGCAAGAAGAACGTGCGGCAGATCTGAAAATGCTCGCAGACGCTCTGTTCGCAAACGGAGTGAATCAACTTGTCTGGCACGGTATGCCTTACCGGCCTGAAGGTGGAACACAGGAGTTCTATGCGGCCGTTCACGTAGGCCCGGACTCGGCCTTCGCGCCTTCGTTACCCGCATTGAACGAGTACTTCGCTCAAGTCTGCAGAACCATGCGGGAGGGCCGAACGTATGCTTCGTTAGGCGTTTATCTCCCCAATGAAGATGCGTTGATGATGGGCCGTATTTCCGAAGGCGAGAGGACTCCGGGAGCTAATTATCACTGGGAGATGCGAGATGCCAGGCAGGATCCGAAATTATGGGGGTTCGCTCCCCTTTGGATTTCTCTTCCCTTTCTACGGGAGGCCACGTGTCAGGGGAACGCGATTACATCTCGCGGCGTGAAGCTCGATGCACTTTACATCGACGTTGAGTGGCTTGATCTTGAAGCGCTCGTTGAGTTACATCGGCTGGCCAGTTCGGGAGCGAAGATCGCCTGGAATCGAACGCCACGTCAACCTGGCTTTGCCAAGCATTCCGATTATGAAGAGTACCTGCGAAAGGCCATATCCAAAAGGAACACGCTGCGTTCGCAAGAGCGGCTACTAACCCATATCGATGGTCGGCTTCCAACATATTGGGCCCGGCAGGATGGTGATGAACTGCTGATCTTTTTCGCACATCCGGAAGCATCGGACATCGGATACCCAATGGCATACCGAATGTCAGAGGACGCAACCGCCCGCAATGTTCAAGCCCTTCTGACTTGGAACGGACACCAGATACCGGTACAGCTCGCCTTTAATACAAACGAAAGTCTGCTCATCAGGATCTCCTCCTCCGGCTTAATCCATCCCGTGACCCTGCCGAAAGCAATCGAACTCGGGAACTGAAAGGCGCGCGCGGCAGAATAAGATATGCGAAAAACAGTCCTGGGAAATGAAACGACTCTCGAGCCGGTCAAAGATTATGAATGGCTCGACCTGGAGTACATCGCCCAGGTGGAAGTCACCACGGAGGATCCGTCTTTTCCGATTGAAGCAGCATTAAATTTGAAGGATCCCGGCAAGGGTTGGAAGGCGTCCGCTCCAGGAGAACAAAAGATTAGAATATTGTTTGACGGGCCCACCTTGATCCATTTGATCCATATCCACATTTCGGAGCCGTCGGACCAGCGGACGCAGGAGATCGCGTTGAGCTGGCAGGGTGTCGATGGCCCCGTACGGGAGGTCGCGCGCCAGCAGTGGAACTTCAGTCCTTCCGGCTCAACAAGCGAAATTGAGAACTTCCGGGTAAACCTTGCGGGCGTAAAGGTGTTGGAACTCACGATCAAGCCCGATATTTCCGGCGGGAGTGCTGTGGCTTCGATTGCCCGTCTTCGGCTGGCATAAGTCCTTACAGAGCAGGTATGAGTGCGGCGGCAATTGGAGAGTCACTTACTGAGTCCGATGACAAAAGCGCCAGAGCTCTACTAGATACTCTCGAACGCCTGGTACACGCGAGCAAAACAGAATGGATGTTCTTACGCGAACTGCGAGTGGGAACCGGCTTTCGCAACAGAAGCAGCCAGCGCGTTGACGCCTTTGCTCTTAACTGCCTGCCCCACCTGAGTATGAAGCGGGTCTGTTACGAAGTGAAAGTTTCGCGTGCCGACTACCTGAGTGAACTGAAACATCCACTAAAGAGAAGAATGGGCCTTCGTTATTCAAATGAATTCTACTTCGTCACTCCGCCTGAACTTTTAACGCCGGATGAGATCCCGGTCGAATGCGGACTGATGGAATCGGACAAGCCACGAGGGGCGACAGAAGCCGAATGCTGCATGCGCAGATGACTGGTTGTTTTTTGGATCCTGTTTGCCCGGATTATTGCCGCGTGATTGTGCCTGCTCCGTGGCGGGACACCCCGGGTCCCACGTGGCAGTTTGCTGCAGCCATGTTACGCAACCAGCGTAGGCAATTGGAAGAAAGAACTCTGCCGCCACCGTCACAGCAGCGGCTTAGCTTCGAGTGATTACCAGCTAGTTAGTTCGAGACATTGACTGTGACTACGGCGGATAACAAGGTATTGTTTCCAATGTCGTGAGCCCAGATCTGGAGAGTGTGCGGGCCATTGGTCAGGATTGTCGAATCGAAAGTGTAGCTGTACGGGCCGTTCGTGACGCGGTGGGTTCCGGTTGGCTGATTGTCAACCATCAGGTAGCTACCGGCAGAATCCAGGGTACACCCTATCTGCGCGTCCACAGTGACTATGCCGGAGACAGCATCACCATTCGCGGGGAAGGTAAGTAAGACCGGGCTACTCGTTGTCGGCGTTGGGGCAGGGGTTGGATTGGGAGCAGGCGCCGGTGCTGGAGTGGGTGCCGGGTCGGGAGCGGGTGTGGGGGCTGGGGGAGGTGCTGGGGTCGGAGTAGGAGTTGGAAGGGGGACCGGTTGCGTCACCCCCGCGTCCTGATAGATCTGCACCACTGTTGAGTTGTTCGCTTGCCAATAGTCAGCGTGAACCATCAGAATGTCCCCGTGCCGCACCGAATCAGTCAACTGCGCGCGATACTGTGCCAACTTGTTCGGATCGACGTCGTTAAGTAGGTTCACGCCGAAGGCGCTTGGGTAATAGCTGTAGACATCTTGTGGCGTGCCCAGGTCAGTGTGGAAGATGAAGGACTCGAAAGGTGCGACATAGGCGTAGTACTTGGGGCTCGATTCTTCCGGGATGATAAGCGAATCAGGGAAAACCGCCCCAACCTGTTGGAAGATCGACGGATCAAGCGAAGCTCCGTTCGCATCGACGCTGGAATCGACATAGAACATCGTGGCCGCCCAACGGTCGTGCGCGTATTGAATCTTGCGGATTAATTGAGCGGCAACCTCACCGTTTGGAAGAAGCACTTGCTCCGCCGAACCATCCGCGTGCAGGGTGAACTGCTGCGGCCGAATGCAGACGCCGACGCGAAATCCCCCGTCCTGCATGATCTTAAAGTAGGCATCATCCAGCTTCATCCCGGCATAGGGTGATGTCGCGTCGGTCACTATCGACTCCATCTCTGGAGATGTTTGGGCAATTAGATCCGGAGAGCAGACGTAACTGGTTGTCTGCGGATACTGTTCGCCCTCGATATCCCAAGTGATGGCACCTTGTGCATTGAGCTGGGTCAAGTTCGTCACATTATTTTGAGCTTGCTGCAAGACCCGTTGCTGAAACTGTGATACTCCAGCGGCGGTGTGGATGTCGAAGTCGGCGGAATTATTATCGTTGAAGTAACGGCGCGGATTGTTAGGATAACCGGCCGGATAGTTAGGGCTTCCTTGGGGGGAACTGGCCAGGTAAACCGTACCGATCATGCGCCGGTCACTCCATTTCAGCTGGGCGGGCCAAGTTGCAGCCCAGTTTGTATATGCATCCGTTGCCAGCGCTGCGGTTGGGGTTCCGGACGGCGCAAAGCGAAGAGAGATCGTGTATGAATCGGTGGTACCGGGCCAGACAGGCCTATCATTGTGCGGGAAGAAGGTAGCCATTCCGTCGAGCGGCGTGCCACTGACAATTGGAAAATAGGCGTTCGCTGCACCGGCAGGCTCAAAGCCAGAATAGAGAGGCTTGCTAGCATCCGTAAGCACGGTCACTACTTCGCCTGCGCCAAAGTCTGCTGATACAACACTAGGCCCGGTGGTATTGAACGCCAAGTGTTCATAGCTGGAATCAGAGAAGCCGGCCGGCAACTGAGGGAAGCGGAGAACAAAAGGATAGATCACTGCACCATCGAAGATGATGCCCGAATCGATGTTGTTCTGCGTCACTACGCGCATGTCCAGGTTATTGCCTGATTGGGCGAACTGAACGCTAATCGATCCCCAGATGAACTTATAGGTCCAAGTATTGGTGGCGGCATTCCAACTTTTCCCGCTGTTTACTTCTCCCCAGCCGTACTGACCAGCGGTGAGGACATTACCCGAAAGGTCTGTCGCCTTCATGTGCCAGATATGGAAATTGTCTGACGGATTACTTGATGTATCTTCGAGAGTTACTCCGTTGTAACTCACCTTGTCAATTCCGCCCGAGTTATAACTAACTTGCAGGCCCGAGCTTGAGCCAGTCTGGCCTTGGCTCTGCGCAATCAGCGCGATTGAGAGAATTACCAATGACACAAATTTGTTCATCTGGTTGTTACCTAACCTCATTCCATTGGTAGTGACTTACGCGACTAAACGTTCTCACATTCTCAAAGGGGCTTACTGCCAAACGCAGTGGGTAAGCTTG
Source organism: uncultured Acidobacteriaceae bacterium (assembly GCA_963814195.1). Taxonomy (GTDB): domain Bacteria; phylum Acidobacteriota; class Terriglobia; order Bryobacterales; family Bryobacteraceae; genus Bog-105. The sequence continues at coordinate 594,573 of CAWFBU010000007.1, read as the reverse complement.
TGAGAGTGAAACAAGACTTAGTATGCGGACAAGAGGTTACAGATTGGGACCAACCGAGGTACTTCTCGGACTATAACGGAAGGGTTTATCCGTTTTGCTCGCCGGAGTGTAAGCGAAAGTTCGATGACCATCCTGACACTTTCATCCAAGAGAAAGCTAAGCAAGATCTCGGAATCGAGTAAGTGAACTAGAAGTTCTTGAGGAAGGCAGCGACTCCGGGTTCCTGTTCCTGCTTAGTTGCGACGCAGACATCAATGGATTCGAGCACTTGATCCAAGGCGCGGGGAGCCCCAGAGAACTGCGCCGCCCTTGGCCGAAAAAACTGCTCAAGTTCCGCTTTTGAGTTCGCATCGCAGAACTCCGAACCTACGCGTGGGAAAAGCGCGCCAGCATCGAAACCACCGCCCGTGGGACGTTCCTTGGCAAGCTGCTCGAAGTGAGCTTTCATAAACTCAAACGACATCTTACGGGTTGCCTCCGCACCTTGCCCGGCAAACAGAAGATTGGAGCCTTCTATGAAGGGAATTTGCTTGGACAAAACGGCATTCATACCAGCCTCAATCGCCGCCGGGTCTCGAAAGTATTGCATGGCGCGAAGTATCCGGCCGCGTTCCTGGCGGTCTTTTGTTTTATTCAACTGAGCGAGCAGCTTCTCAAAAAACGCCTTGTCACCGTAGTAGGCCGAAGTTCCCACGGTGGAGACGACCATTGTAGGATCTATTGCGGATGGGTCCTGGAGCCATCGGTCTGTCAACTGATTAGCCTCGTTCTTCAGTTCCTGATCTCCACCCGTCATCGCTACAGCCGAGAGAAGATTCGGACGCAGCAATTTCTCCTCTTCGGCCTCATTTCCTTTGGACACCCAACCCAGTTGGTGAGCCTGATCACCGAAAGTTTTTCTGATGAACCTTTGATAATTGGGCCGAAGCTCATCGGGAACCAAGTGCACCCGGGGCTCTCGCGCGAGAGCGATAGCGCTCTGAATTACCTGCCGTTCAGGATCTGCGTGGAAGACCTCCACCAAACCTAGCGCTTCGCCAACCGGCAGTTTGCCCGTGCCGGCGAGCGATTGAGCGTTGCCCATGAGGTCCACTCGTTCGGGTGCAGTGAGGCGACTTTGAACGTCACCTTTCCCAAGCGCCGAGAGCAAGCCCCCACGATAATTCACCTGATAGTAGCCGACCGCATCATCATTCGCTTCGACCCACGCAGGACAGCTGTTTCCTTTTAGAACGAGGTCCGTTTTCGCCTCGGTCATAAGTTTGCATTCTTTGGTTCCTTCGTTGCCGGTTCCGTATCGGATGCACACGGGGATTTGCCAAACCTGATCAGTAGATCCTTTAGAGCCGAGTGGAAGAGCGCGTTCCTGTTCAAGATGAAGCACCGGCTTGCCTCCGTTGCAGTCAAGAGCAGCACTTACAAGCGGCACACCGGCCTGATTCAGAAAGGTAGAGAACGCGGCTGTCAGGTTCTTTTTGCTGGCCGAACTCACCGAATCGAGGAACTCCGGCGCCGAGGCGTTGCGGAAGGCGTACTGCTTGAGGTAGGTTTGAACACCTTTACGAAACTGCTCGGGACCGACCCAGCTTTCAAACATTCCAATTACGGCGGCACCTTTCTGGTAGGTGATACCGTCAAACGCATTGCTGATATCGTCTTTCGTTTTAATTTCCTGACGGATCTTGCGAGCCGAGATCAGACTGTCTTCACCTTCCGCATAAAGCTTTGAACCGACATCTTCCACGCGAGTGTTCCATTCGGGTTTCCACTCGGCGATCAGCTTTTGCTCCATCCAGGTTGCGAAGGCTTCATTCAGCCAGATATCGTTCCACCATGCTGTGGTGACAAGATCACCGAACCATTGATGTGCCAGTTCGTGGGCAGCTACTGACGCGTAACCTCTTCGGCGCATCTCAGTGTCACTCGAGGGTTTTGCGAGGATCAGCGTTTGGGCGTAGGTGACCATGCCGGCGTTCTCCATAGCTCCGAACCCAAAGGTGACCGGGATGGCCACCTGGTCCGACTTCTCGTACGGGAATGGAATATTGAAGTAGCTCTCCAGTCTCGTGATGATTGTGGCGGTCACCTGTGCAGCGTACTGAGCTTCGTCGGCATGACCTTTCGGAGTAACAATGCGCACCGGAACGTGGTTCCGCCCCGCCTTCCCCGCGTCGACAAAATCAAAAGGGCCGACACCGAATGCAACCAGGTAGCTAGGCAGAGGCTTGGTTTTACCGAAGCTATAGATCTTACGGTCGCCTTGGGTTTGCGTCTTCAAAGGTGAGGTGTTGCTAATGGCCGCGTCCGAGGCGGGAACGTTCAGCGTAAGTTGCCACGGAACTTTGAAAGAGGGCTCATCGAAGCAGGGGAAAGCGGCCCTGGCATCAGTAGATTCAAACTGAGTGTAGATGTAATTGTTGCCGTTATCCTGCATGTGGAAGATACCGGAACTGTCCTGCTGGCGAACATCGCCGGTGTACCGAATGCGAATCTGGCCACTACCTGCAGCTAACGGAGACTCGAATTCGAGACCGAGGAATTCCTTCTGATCTGCAATTACTTTGGCCACGAGTCGATTTGAACCCGAGGAGAAGCTTGCCTCCTGCACTTTCAAATCGGCCGCATTTAGCCAGACGATCTTTACGGGCCGGTTTACCGTGACTTCGATGGTGATACTGCCCGAAAAGTTAGGTTTGGCGGGATCGAGACTGAGTTCTGCTTGATAGCTTGACGGAACAACGGTCTCCGGTAGCCGTAGCTTTGGAACCTCCTCCTGGCCAAGCAGTAGAGACAAAGGTAAAAACAGGAGAGCGGCTGGCACTCCGAGGCGAAGCTTCGGTCCGTACATGGAAGTACGTATTTTCACACAATTAACATGCAGTCTCCATAAGAGAAGAACCGATAACGTTCTGAGACAGCATGCTGGTAAGCGGCAAGGACAGTCTCGCGTCCCGCGAAAGCGCAAACGAGCATCAGCAGCGATGACTGCGGCAAATGGAAGTTTGTGATCATCGCGCCAGTGGCCTGAAAGCGAAAGCCAGGTCGTATGAACAGGCTGGTTTCTCCGTCCAGGGCTGCGAGACCACCGTAAAGGTACGCGCTCTCGAGCGCGCGGACACTTGTCGTGCCAACGCACACCAGGCGGTGGGCACGCTTCATGATCTCTGCCTGATCAACCTCGATCCGGAAGTGTTCCTGGTGCAAGTGGATCTCTTCCAGGTTCTGCGCGCGTAAGGGGGCGAAGGTTCCCAAACCAACGTGCAACGTGACGTGAGCAAGGGCAGCGCCGGCATCTTGACTCCGCCGCAGAATCTCCGGGGTAAAGTGCAGGCCAGCAGTAGGTGCTGCAACCGAGCCGCGCTGTTGGGCGAAGATCGTCTGATATCGCTCGCGATCTGACTCGTCGGGCAACCGGTGAATGTAGGGAGGTAGAGGGATGGTTCCCAGTTCCTCAAGAACTTCTGTCACCGGCCGTTCTGTTTCAAAGCGGATCGTCCGCTCACCGAAGTCTCTGTGATCCAAAACGTCACAGGCCAGATCAGCCGCGAACAGAATGCGATCGCCTGTACGAACGCGCTTGCCAGGCCTGACGAGTGCTTCCCAGGTTCGTTCTTCAGAATCAAGAGCACGAGTCAGAAACACCTCCACCTCTGCGCCCGCCGGGTGATTGCGCCGGCCATGCAGACGTGCGGGAAAGACTCGTGTGTTGTTCAAAACCAGGCAGTCTTGAGGGCGCAGGTAATTTGGCAGATTTTCGAACACGTCGTCGTGAAAGCTGCCCGTGGTGCGCTGAATCACGAGCATGCGGGAAGCGCTGCGATCTTCCAGCGGCTGTTGCGCGATCAGCTCTTCGGGAAGATCATAATGGAAATCAGAAACTTGGGCCAAACTCTTATCTTAGGTATCGAGAGCTCGTGCGATGAAACCGCTGCAGCTGTGGTGGAAAGCGGGTTGCGAGTTCGCTCAAGCGTGATCGCTTCGCAGCTCGACATTCACGGGAAGTACGGCGGGGTGGTGCCTGAGCTCGCCTCGCGTGAGCATTTGCGAGCCATTGTTCCCGTAGTTCGACAGGCGCTACAAGGTGCGAGTGTTACTTACGCCGACTTAAATGCGCTTGCGGTTACGCAAGGTCCTGGCCTGGTGGGGTCGTTGCTAGTGGGCGTGACTTATGCCAAGGCTCTTTCGCTAGCTACCGGGCTGCCGCTGATCGCAGTGAATCATGTCGAGGGCCACATCCACTCGGTGCTGATCGAGCACCGCGACGTACGCTTCCCTGCCCTTGCCTTGGTGGTGAGCGGTGGACATACGCACTTGTTCGCTGTTGAGCGTTTAGGCAAATATCAGTTGCTCGGCAAAACACGTGACGATGCGGCGGGGGAAGCTTATGACAAGGTGGCCAAGCTGCTCGGATTTGGATATCCCGGTGGACCCATCATGGACAAACTGGCCGGCTTCGGTGATCCGTATGGAGTGAAATTCAAGCCTGTCAAGATTCGGGACAGCGAACTGGATTTTTCGTTCAGCGGGCTGAAAACGGCAATCCTTCGATGGACAGAGGCGAACGATCTCGCCGAGGAGATTCGCGCGCGCCAAAAAAATACGGACTTCTCGGTAGAGGGGTGGCGACGCGTTACGCCGCAACGAACACTTGACCTGATTGCGAGCTTTCAGCGGACCGTCATTGATGAATTGCTGCGTCGAGCGATACTTTCGGCCGACCAGATTGGCGCCGAGTCCATCATTGTAGCGGGCGGCGTGGCCGCCAACAAAGGGTTGCGACAACAGGCCGCCGCGCAACAGGGCCTGCAATTTTATTTTCCTTCTGCACACCTGGCGACAGATAATGCCGCCATGATCGCCGCGGCAGCTTTCCCGAAATTGGCTTCGGGTGAATTTGCAGGCTTCGACCTGAAACCGCAGGCCGGCTTGATGTTAGCTTGAGGACATGGGTCCTCAAACACCAGGCGAGCAACCGAAACTTCCGATTCCTGGCGTGACAAACATAATTGCCGTCGGTTCAGGGAAAGGCGGCGTTGGTAAAAGCACTGTTGCGGTAAACCTTGCGCTCAGCCTCTCCAAGCTAGGCTACAAGATCGGGTTAATGGACGCCGACGTCTATGGACCGAATGTTCCCCTGATGATGGGTATCCGGGAAACGCCGCATGCCATGGGACAACGGATTCGACCGATTGAGGCCTACGGGATCAAGTTGATGTCGATGGGCTTCCTAAACGCCGGCGATAAGCCGCTGGTGTGGCGGGGACCGATGTTAAACAGCGTGATTCAGCAGTTCCTTCGCAACGTGGATTGGGGGGAGTTGGATTATCTCGTGATCGATCTGCCCCCAGGTACTGGAGACGTCCAGCTCACGTTGATTCAAACGACTCCCCTATCGGGTGCGGTTATTGTAACTACGCCGTCGGATGTTTCGCTGGAAGATGCGCGTAAAGCAGTGCTGATGTTTGAGCAGGTCCGTGAGCCGGTCTTAGGCATTGTCGAAAATATGAGCTACATGGAACACAACGGCGAGAAGATTTATGTGTTTGGCCAAGGCGGAGGTGCGCGCACTGCGGCGGCGATGCGAGTGCCCTTGCTTGCAGAGATCCCCCTTGATATGAAGACGCGCGAAGGTGGCGACTCCGGGAAGCCTATTGCTTCTCAGGGAGATTCAGCTCAGGCGAAGTTGTTTATAGAGCTCGCAAAGGTCGTCATCGAGAAAGCAGAGGCGACGAAGCTGCGACAGCGACCGACGATGACGGTTGCTGATTAGACGCCAGCAGAATTCGTAGTTTTCGGTTGAGTGGCTCGCTATACCAGCGGGCGATCAGCCAAGCGGCCAAACTCGAAATAGCCAAATAGACAGCAAGCCACATCCACTTGTAAATTGACGGTAAGGCGTTTCGCTCGAAGACATTGCGCAACGCTGCCAAGATAACGATGTGAAAAAGATACAACTCATAGCTGTGGCGTCCGAACCACGCGGCTGTTTCGCCGGCCTTCCAAGCCGGGCTTGGGTTTGCGGCCTCTGCGTAGAGGAATAAGGCTGTGCTCGCGGCCATCAGCGTTGGTCCCCAGAGCACGTTGGCCCAGATCCCGGCATAGAAGAACGTCGCGAGCATACCGAAGACGGAGGCGATTCGGAGTGAGGTGGTGATCGTCTTCCCGATGAACTTGCCGCGGACCAATAAAGCGGTGGAACAGCCCATTGCGATGGCATCGAAACAACTGAAGTTGGACAGCAGATACTGAATCTCGTCGTTAGCGTGTTGAATGCGAAAGATGGGGGCGTAAATGATCGCTGCAAACCATACGGAAACGATTAACCAATCCTTTTGGAAAACGAGGCAGAGCAGTGGAAACGACGAGTAGAAGACCTCTTCGACCGAGAGCGACCAGAGGACGTTCAGGCAGTAATTGAACCAGCCCGCCTTTGCCATCAGGACGTTGTGCCAGAAGGTGAGTACGGAGAAATCGGCCCAGAACCAGGGCACCGGCTTATTGCTGGCGAAGTGCGGGACACCCGCCAGACCGGGTATGGTGATTGCAAGTAAAACCAGAATCAAACACGGATAGATACGGGCAAAGCGGAAGGCATAGAAGTCTCGGAGCGACACATTTCCAAGTCGGCCGAAACGACGGAGAGTAGTGTTGGTGATCAGATAACCCGAGATGACAAAGAAGATGATTACTGCATAGTTGCCGTTGCTAAAGAGCAGGCTCGGGCCTAACCGATACGCCAAATGGAAGTGATGTAAGAGGACAAGAAAGATCGCGACGCCGCGCAGAATATCAATGCGTTGATCGCGGCGGATCAACCCAGGGCCTTATCCAGTTCCTGAAAGAGTTCCTGAACGGAGAAGAGCAGTTCAGATTCTGAACCAGCCGTGAAAGAATCAGCGGGAGCTAATTCGACCGGAACCGGGTTATTCAGCGACATTTGATACGCCGTGCGTCTGTCAGGATCGATAATCCAGACGGTCTGAATTCCCCAAGCCAAATACTGAGCTGCCTTTTGTCTTGTATGGTGAAGATTATCTCCAGGCGAGAGAATCTCGACACACAGATCGAACGGCTCCTTCGGATAGTCAGGATCGATGCGATGTCGATCGGCGATGAGGTCAGGCACGGGATGAGCAAGCGCCGAGATCTTAAGGCGTACCTCAGCGCCTACTTTCCAACCCTTTTTGGCCAACAAGACAATCAGAACTCCCGCTAAGAGTCCATGTAGGCCGGTGGACATGGCTTTCCGAATGGCTTCGCCGAACCAATATTCAAAGTGCGGCTTCTCGTCGCTATAGAGCTTCTCAAACTGTTCCAGCGACAAGAAGTTTAGGGCGGCCATTCTTAGGTGTTAGCGTCCACCTTCAGTTTAGAGCCAGTGCTCCACTCGGTAAAGGGCTTCATGGTGGTGACCGTGTTGTCGCGTTCGCGCCAACTGCCTTGGAGGTAATCACGGTTCATCGCGGCAATAACTTCCAGAGGAATCTCTTTCGGGCACACGCCCGTGCATTCGCCTATGTTGGTGCAGCCGCCAAAACCTTCTTCGTTCATCTGGTTAACCATACGAATGGCTCGAAGGTCGCGCTCGGGCTTGCCCTGGGGAAGAATGCCCAGGTGAGCAATCTTGGACCCGGTGAACAGGGCGGCCGACGCATTCGGACAGGCAGCGACACAAGCTCCGCAACCGATACACGCGGCCGCGTCCATGGAACGATCGGACTGCTCTTTTGCGACCAGAATTGCGTTCCCATCTGGAGCGCTGCCTGTGGACACCGAAATGTATCCCCCCGAGGCGATGATTCGATCAAAGGAGCGACGGTCCACAACCAGATCTTTGATGACCGGGAAAGGATAGGCACGCCAAGGCTCCAGGATCAACTCTTCGCCGTCTTTGAAGTGACGCATTGTCAGCTGGCAGACCGTGGTTGCAGGTAACGGGCCGTGCGCGACACCGTTGATCATGAAGCCGCATGATCCGCAGATACCTTCCCGGCAGTCATGTTCGAATGAGATTGGGACTTCACCCCGCTCCACAAGACGTTCGTTGAGTACGTCGAGACACTCGAGCATCGACATGTCGGGATTTACCTCGTCGAACGGGTAAGACACAAACTGCCCGGTGCTGTTGCGGGCGGACTGACGCCAGATCTTCAGCGTAATTCTCATCTACTTATAACTCCTCTGGCTGGGATGCACGTACTCGAATTCGAGCGGTTCCTTCGAGAGCTCTTCGCGGTTGCCGTAGCCACGGTAACCCCAAGCTGCGACATACGCATAGTCATCGTCGTTGCGCTGAGCTTCGCCCTCGGGTGTTTGATACTCCTCGCGGAAGTGACCGCCGCAAGACTCGTTTCGTTCCAGAGCGTCTACACACATCAGTTCGCCCAACTCGAAGAAGTCGGCTACGCGACCAGCCTTTTCAAGACTCTGATTGAAGTCGTCTCCGGTTCCAGGAACCTTGACGTTGACCCAGAACTCTTCTCGCAACTCTCGGATCTGTTGGATGGCAGACTCGAGCCCGGGCGCCGTGCGAGACATTCCGCAGTAATCCCATACAATCTTTCCAAGCTGCCGGTGAAAGGAATCCACGGTACGCTTTCCATTGATAGCTAGCAGCTTACTGATGGTTTGCTGGACGCAGGACACGGCGTTTCTGGCTTCAGGATGCGAGGAATTGACGGGCGCCAGCTTGTTGTTGGCGAGGTAATCACCCACCGTGTACGGGACAATGAAATACCCATCCGACAGTCCTTGCATCAATGCGCTAGCACCAAGCCGATTGGCACCGTGATCAGAGAAGTTCGCTTCACCAATAACAAACAGCCCAGGAATAGTACTCATCAGGTGATAATCCACCCAGAGTCCACCCATGGTGTAGTGAATGGCGGGGTAAATGCGCATCGGCACTTTGTACGGGTCTTCGTCAGTGATGCGCTGATACATGTCGAAGAGATTGCCGTAGCGCTCTTCGATGGTCTTGCGGCCGAGGCGCTCAATGGAAGCCTTGAAATCGAGATAGACGCCTAGACCTGTCTCGCCAACACCACGGCCCTCATCGCACACCATTTTTGAATTGCGGGATGCCACGTCGCGCGGGACCAGATTGCCAAAGCTCGGATAACGCCGCTCGAGGTAATAGTCGCGATCGGTCTCGGGGATTTGATCGGGTGAGCGCTTATCGCCTTTCTGCTTGGGAACCCAAATGCGGCCATCATTGCGAAGCGATTCGCTCATCAGCGTGAGTTTAGATTGGTAATCGCCGGACACCGGAATGCACGTCGGGTGGATTTGGGTGTAGCAGGGATTGGCGAACAGTGCCCCTCGTTTGTGGGCACGCCAGCTAGCCGTTACGTTCGATCCTTTGGCGTTGGTCGAGAGGTAGAAAACGTTCCCATACCCGCCGGTCCCCAGGATGACCACATCAGCGAGATGTACGTTGATTTCGCCGGTCACTAAGTGACGAGTGACAATGCCGCGCGCCCGGCCATCGATGACGATCAGGTCAAGCATCTCGGTACGTGGGTACATGGTGACGCTACCGGCCTGAATCTGGCGTTCGAGAGCCTGATAGGCGCCCAGAAGTAACTGCTGACCGGTCTGGCCCCTTGCATAGAAGGTTCGGGAAACTTGCGCTCCCCCGAAAGAACGGTTAGCTAAAGTCCCGCCGTACTCACGAGCAAACGGGACGCCTTGCGCTACGCACTGGTCGATGATGTTGAACGCTGATCTCCGCCAGGCGGTAGACATTGGCTTCGCGCGCGCGGAAGTCTCCGCCCTTGACAGTGTCATAGAAGAGGCGATAAACACTGTCGCCGTCATTCTGATAGTTCTTAGCGGCGTTGATGCCGCCCTGCGCAGCAATCGAGTGCGCGCGGCGCGGAGAATCTTGAAAGCAAAAGCAGCTAACGTTATAACCGAGTTCGCCCAGAGTGGCCGCCGCCGATCCACCCGCTAAGCCAGTGCCGACCACGATGACTGAATGCTTGCGCTTGTTGGCCGGATTCACCAGTTTCATATCGAAACGGGTGCGTTCCCAGGCGGTTTGAATCGGGCCAGAAGGGAGTCGGGAGTTCAGTTCCATTTACGTATCGATCCTTTTTTAGATCCAGTTATTTGATGAGGCCCGCCAGAACGGTAATGGGAATGGAGATGAAGCCGCCAGTCACAACAACAGCAAAAAGGATCGCAAACTTCTGAAGCAGCGGAGTGTGGCGGGGATGATTGATGCCGAGCGACTGAAACATGCTCCAGACCCCGTGACGAAGGTGCAGTCCGAGCAGAATCATGGAGAAGATGTACCAAGCCGAGACATACCAGACCTGAAAGCCGCCGACTGTGTTGCGATAGACGTCGCCCTCTTCGAAACTGCTCCCGGGGTGGACCACGCCGGCCGTTAAATGAAGGAGATGATAGATGATAAAAGCAAGCAGGATGGGGCCGCTCCAGTACATCGTCCGCGAAGCATAGGATGAGACGGTGTTCTGCCGCTTAGCATATGCAACCGGGCGAGCCTTGAGCTTTCGCCCAGCCAGACCGATGGACGCCCAAATGTGAAGACCCACGGCAGCCAGCAAGCCGATGCGCACCATCCACAACAACTCTGGAACGCCATGAAGAAAGTGGCCGTATCCATTGAATTTGTCAGCGCCGGCGTAGATCTGCATATTGCCGAGCATGTGCCCGACAACGAAGGCAAACAGGATAAAGCCGGTAAGGGCCATGACGATCTTCTTGCCGTTAGTTGACGCGAAGAATCGGGCAGGGCGAATCTCGTGAGCGCCCAGTGCGGTTGTAGCCATTTTCAATTCCCCAAGTAAATTCGATGCGCAACAGAAGGCGCAGGTGTGAAAACGCTCTGACTCGCTCTGTTGGCGTTCGATTTCGAGTTTCTTTGTTCAGATTAGCAGCCGGGGTGAGCTCAATCGCATAATAATCTGATGCGATCCCCGCAGTTTCTACTAACAGCAGCACTCGTTATGACTTCGCTACCGGTCCTGGCCCACACACCCGCGCAAAGTCATGCAACTAAATGGGCCATCGCCATTCACGGCGGTGCCGGAGAGAGTGAGTGGGAGCACATGGACGCAGCAACGGCAACTGCGTATCGGAATTCGCTAAGTCGCGCCCTCGCGGCGGGAGTTTTGAAGCTGAGAAGCGGCGGCCGCGCGTTGGACGCAGTGGAGGCGGCGATCAACGTGCTGGAGAACGATCCTTTGTTCAATGCCGGTAAGGGCGCAGCTTTCGATGCCGAGGGCAAGAACGAGATGGATGCAGCCATTATGGATGGCTCAAACACCAAAGCCGGATCAGTGGCAGGCGTCGCGCGTACCAAAAATCCAATATCTTTAGCCAGGGCGATGATGGAACGGTCACCATATGTCATGCTAGCCGGTCCGGGAACCGATGCATTTGGAGCGAGCATAGGTTTGCCACAGATGCCCCCGTCGTATTTCTTCACCGAGATGCGATGGCAGGAGTTGCTAGAGGTCCTCCGAAAGAATGGACGACCCGCGCCCGCCCGGCCTGCTGGTGTTCCGCCCGGCAACAAGCAGACGAGCAGCGTGCCGCTTCGCGCGTTCTCGCACAAATTCGGCACTGTAGGTGCGGTGGCACGGGATATACACGGGGATCTGAGCGCCGGAACCTCGACCGGCGGAATGCAAGGGAAGATGACAGGTCGGGTCGGCGATTCTCCTATCATCGGTGCAGGAACATACGCCTCGAATGCCTCGTGCGCCGTATCGGCTACCGGCGTAGGAGAATACTTCATCCGGCTCTCGGTGGCGAAGGAGATTTGCGCGCTGGTTCAGTATCGTGGGATGTCCACAACCGAAGCGGCGAACTTCGTGATCAACCGGGAAGTAGGGGCGTTGAAAGGTGGCGAAGGAGGGGTGATCGTGTTGGACCAGAAATCTGATCCAGTCTGGAGCTTCAACACCCTTGGCATGTTCCGGGCTCGTCAAACACAGGGAAGCAGCGCCGCCGTCGAAGTCAGCAAGTAGTCGGCTTTCAGAGCGTTAGGTATAAACTGGTCGACAATTAGCTACGCAGACCGATGTCTTCGTTCTGCTACTCCGGTTTATACATGTCCTTTTCCAAGTTGAGAGGTTTTGTCCTTGCGTCTATTGTTTTTGTCTGTACGTGCTCGCTACCGACATATGCGGCCGATCCCATTCGCGTCATGCTACTGGATGGTGAAAGCGGTGGGCCTTACCACGCATGGCAAACCACCACACCAGTATTGAAGAGAGAGTTAGAGGAGAGCGGTTTATTCCAGGTGGACGTCGTAACTGCTCCTAAGTCAGGAGGTGATTTCAGTCACTTCCAACCTGACTTTCCCAGCTACAAAGTAGTCGTGTCGAATTTAGACTCGGAGGACTGGCCGGTATCGCTCGAATATTCTTTTGCCGAATTTGTTAGAGGCGGTGGCGGTTTAGTGATCGTGCATGCGGCGGATAATGCCTTCCCCAAGTGGACCGCCTTCAACGAAATGATCGGCATCGGTGGTTGGCGTCACCGGGACGCGGAAGCGGGGCCTCACTGGTTTTACGAAAACGGAAAGCTGACTTCCGATTCTTCGCCAGGCGCAGCGGGCTCGCACGGCGCACGACTTCCCTTCCTCGTGACGATTCAAGACACGCATCACCCGATCACTCGGGGCCTTCCTAAAACTTGGATGCATGTGGCAGATGAGCTCTATGCGAACTTGCGTGGTCCGGGGAAGAATATGACAGTACTGGCCACGGCTCACTCAGACCCGGCCAACCATGGCACGGGTCACGATGAACCAATGCTGATGGTCTTGAGCTACGGAAAGGGTCGTATCTTTCACACCACTCTGGGGCACGACGTTACAGCTTTGAGTTGTGTAGGGTTCATTACCACTTTTCGACGGGGAACTGAGTGGGCCGCCACGGGGAAAGTAACACAGAAGGTACCGCCCACATTTCCGACGGCCGAACAAACCAGCACGCAACCGGACATACTCGCCATGGCACCTGCGGAGAAGAAATAATGAATCAAGCATTACGTGGGTTGTTCGCGCAAGTGATTGTTGGTTCTGCCTTAGTTTGCGGTCAAGGCGCAAACCGCGCACAGTTACCGGATGCGCCCGGTCGCGACACGGTGAAGCGCATATGTTCTGCCTGCCACCCGGCGGAGGTGGTTTTAGGTAAGGGTATGTCGCGCGACCAGTGGGGCACCATGGTTTCGAACATGGTTAGCCGCGGCGCGCGGGGTACTGACGAAGAGTTCGCCCAGGTAGTGGATTACTTGACTAAGAATCTGCCACCGGAAAAGCCGGGACCGGTCACCACCGGTCCGGGGATGACAAGTACCACTTCCGCCGCCCCATCGGCAGTGCCTACTCCGAAGCGCCGCCCGAGTTTGATTGACCAGGCGGGTGCGAGCGATAAGCACGTGGTGGATGAAGAAGCTGCGAATCGCGGCAGAACCATCTACATCGCACAATGTATAACCTGTCACGGACCGAAGGCCCGGGGCACCGATCGTGGACCTGACATGGTCCGGTCTTTGGTTGTCTTGAAGGACCGGTATGGGAGTCTTATCGGTCCATTCCTGAAGAAGGGGCATCCCATGCAGAGTGGGGAAGCAAGTTCCAGCCTGACGAAGCAGCAAGTTGACGATCTCTCGCATTTTCTTCACCAGAAGGTCGGTGATACGTTGCGAACGGGACCTTACAACACTGTTTTGAACGTTCTGGTTGGTGACGCAAAGGCCGGCCAGAACTACTTTAATGGAGCGGGCAAATGCAGCACCTGTCATTCTCCAATCGGGCGATTTGGCAGGCATTGCGACCAGATATGACCCGCCAGTTCTTCAGCTGAAGACTGTTTTTCCCCAGACTGTCGCATTCGGCAGGCGGCAAGCAAGGTCGGCCGAAAGCCGGTAACTGTTTCGGTGACAACCCCTCCGGCGAACGTTCAAGGGAGTCCTGTCTGGCATGGACGACTTCAACGTGTCGCTGCGGATGAGTCCGGTCAATATCACACTTTCCTGCGAACCCCAGAGCTTAAGGTTGAGAAACATGACCCTTACGCCGCGCATGAGGCTCTCCTGGATCAATACTCCGATAAGAATATTCACGACGTGGTCGCATATTTGGAGACTTTGAAATGAGATCGAGCGCAGTTCGTTTTGCACTTGCCCTGGCGCTCCTGGTGGAGCCTCGCGACAGCCGCGAGTCCGGCCGGCGGTGTGGACCCGAAGACCCTGTCGGAACCTCCGGTTCATTCCTGGCCAACCTATAACGGCGACTACTCAGGCAGCGCTTCAGTCCGCTGAATAAGATGAACGACGGAAACGTCAAGGACCTAAGCCTGGCTTGGGTGTACGGCATCGGCGGCAGCGGCGATGAGCGGCATCATCAAGGGAACTCCGGTTGTCGTGAACGGCGTGATGTACTTCACTGTCCCGATAAAGTGTGGGCCATTGATGCCCGGACAGGTCGCGAACTTTGGCGCTACACCTGGGCCTCGAAAGGCGGCATCCATCTCGGAAATCGCGGTGTCGGCATGTATGGCAATTGGCTGTATTTTGAAACCCCTGATTGCAACCTGGTTTCGCTGGACGCGAATGATGGCAAACTGCGCTGGAGTAAGCCCATCTGCGATCTGGATGAGATGTACTACGCCTCGGTCGGCTCCTATCGTGATCAAGAACCATGTCATTGCCGGCGTCAGCGGTGACGACCTGGATCGTCCGGGTTATTTGGAGTCGCGCGATCCGGAGACGGGCGAATTGCAATGGCGCTGGTACGCGGTGCCAAAACCCGGTGAACCCGGTTCTGAAACTTGGCCTAATGCCGAAGCCATGGCGCATGGCGGCGGCATGACCTGGGTTCCGTGCACCTACGATGCCGAACTGAACTATGCTCTTTGTAGGCACCGGCAACCCTCAACCCGTAATCGCCGGGCAAAGGGCGCAAAGGCGAGCAACCTATTTACCGAATCCATCGTGGCGCTGAATGTGGACACCGGCAAATTGGTCTGGTATTTCCAGCCTTCACCTCACGATACTCACGATTGGGATGCCGTCCAGACGCCCGTATCTATTTGACGGCGAGATTGACGGACAGCCGAAGCAAACTGCTGGCGCAGGCCAGTCGCAACGGTTGGTTCTTTGTTCTGGATCGAACTAGACCGGCAAGAACTATGACAGCTCCGAATTCGTGAAAACCAATTGGGCGAAGGGTGTCGATGCCAAAGGGCCAACCGATTCCGAATCCGGCCAAGGAGCCGCAAGTAGCCGGCGCTCTGCTGTCTCCCCAATCAAGGCGGGGCAGTCAACTGGCCTCCTCCCAGCTTCAGTCCGAAAACCGGCTTGTTCTATGTAAATGCCAATCGCGCATTCAGCATTTACTACATCTTCGATGATGACGATAAGCCGGAAGGCTGGGGTGGTAATGACCAAGGCGGATGGACCGAGTCGATGCTCCAGGCGTTGGACTACAAGACCGGCAAGGTGAAGTGGAGCCATAAGTGGGAAGGCTCCGGAGTGCGGTCGGGGGTCTTGAGCACGGATGGCAACCTGGTGTTTACGGGCGATACCGGCAACAACTTTGTAGCCTTGAACGCCAGTACCGGCCAAGCGCTCTGGCATGCGAATTTGGGAAGTCCCGTCTCCAACGGTGCAATCACTTACGAGATGGATGGCGAGCAGTACATTGTTGTAGGCGCGGGTGACCGACTCTATTCGTTCATCATGAACAACCACTGAGCTCCCCAGCGCGCAAGCCACTCCGACGCACGTGAGAGTAAAGTAAACCGTTCACAGGAACGAGCTAATCGGGGAATTGTTCCAGCTCGTTCCTCTGCCGTGATATCGTATTCAGCATCTGGCGTGTGTTCCTTCTAGCTACGCCAAAATAGCTGAAAAGCGGATAAACAATCCCCAGAATCAAGGTAATCCACAGGATGTGGGTTGCTGTCCAAAATCCGTAAGCCAGCACGACGAACCCGACGACTCGGAAGACGCTCTCGACGAGTGCGGAAAAGCTCACGAAGCGCTCTTCACCGTCGAACCACGTCAACATTCTTAAACACGAGCCAGTGCCGCCTATGGCGGATCTGTGCGCGAAGAAAACGGCAGCCGCAGAAATCTGACCTATCAAGAGAATCAATAGGCCCGGACGTAACGACAGCCATGTGGTTTGCCACAGAAGAACGGCGATAACTATTGCCATCAGGAGAGAGAATCGAAACTGCTTGCGATTCCGAACTTGGGCGTTGGAAACGAAAAGAGCAAACCGATCGTTTAATGTTTCCACGATTCATTGTAAGGAGCTAACCTGCGATGGACCTTGTTTCCGCGACTGACGCGCTTCAGTTCCATAGACTTTGGTCGGAGCCTACCGCTCGTAACGAACTGCCGATTTGTCGACTTCGAGAACCCTGATAACTTTGAAGTAATGCTCACGACTGTCACTAAGCAACTAGCACCGCCTCGAAGGCTGCTTTATGGCCCCGGGCCCTCGATGGTAGATCAGCGCGTCCTTGAGGCGATGGGAAATCCCGCGCTCGGGATTCGCGACGCCTACTTTCTACAGATCATGGCAGAAATTCAAGCCGGATTGCGGGTGGCATTCGGAACCGAGAACAAGATGACCTTTCCAGTTCCGGCGAGCGGAAGCGGCGGAATGGAAGCAGCTGTCGCGAACTTCGTTTACCCGGGAAGCAAGTTTGCCGTTTTCACAGCTGGGCTTTTTTCTGAACGCATTAGTGAAATGGGCCGACGGCAGCGCGCCCAAGTCGTCCGTTGTGAAAAACCCTGGGGTGAAGTATTCACCTCCGAAGAAGCAGAGGCGTTTATCGAACGCGAAAAGCCGGATGTTGTGGCTTTCGTTACTGCTGAGACGTCGACCGGTGCTTACCAATCCGGTCGGGCCATTGTACCTGCAGCACGGAACGCTGGCGCTTTGGTCATCGCTGATGCGGTTACCACTTTGGGCGCTATGCCGGTCCAGCTTGATTCAATCGGCATCGACGTTGCTTTCAGTTGTTCGCAGAAGGGTTTGAGTTGCCCCGCAGGCTTGGCGCCCATCTCCGTCTCGGACCGCGCCTGGGCCAAACTGGCGGAACGGTCGGAAGACCCGTTCACATGGTATCTGGACTTGCGCTTGATGGCGAAATACTTTGAACCACCGCACGTCTATCACCACACGCCTTCTCCTACGCTTTTCTACGCGCTACATCAGAGTCTCGCGGTGATCGAAGAGGAAGGACTGCGGAATCGCTGGGACCGCCACGAGCGAGCGAGCGGACGGTTGATGAGTGGTCTCACGCGTCTTGGTTTCAATCCGATAGTCAAGAACGCAGAAGATCGCTTGTGGCATCTGGCCGTTGTCACTCCTCCGGCAGGGACCGACGAAGCAAAGCTGCGGGAACGGCTGCTGGAGAAATACGAGATCGAAATCGCAGGTGGACTTGGACAGTTCGCGGGCAAAGTCCTGCGCATTGGCACCATGGGGCCGCTGGCGAATGATGCAGAAATTGATTTCCTTCTGGAAGCGATAGCAGCCTCGCTCTGAAGGGTTCCCGGCGGCATGTCGTCCGATTACACAATCCAGGTGGGCTTAGTTCCGCTGCAGCTTCTACGGGGCGATATCACCACGATCAAGGTCGATGTCATCCTTAATGCAGCGAATGAACAGCTGGCTGGAGGTGGCGGGGTGGACGGCGCCATTCACAGCGCCGGCGGACCCCAGATCATGAGAGAGCTGGATGCAATCCGCGCCCGCCTTGGTAAGTGCCGGACGGGGAGTGCGGTCGTAACCGGCGCTGGCGATCTACCCGCCAAATTTGTCTTTCATACCGTCGGACCAGTCTATTCGGATGGTAAGTCGGGTGAGCCCGAAGCGCTTGCTTCTTGTTACGAGACCTGTTTGAATCTCGCGCTTGCCAACGGGGCAAAGACCATCAGCTTTCCGTCCATAAGCACCGGAGTGTACGGCTATCCAGTGAAGGAGGCAGCCGCGATCGCTATTCGAACGATCGCTTCCTGGCTGAGCATTCATGCGGGCGTTCTGAGTGCTATCAAATTGGTCCAATTCAGTGAGTCTGATCATCAAACTTATAGGGCTTGTGCCGAAAACTTACGTGGCAGCATTGCAACTGAAACACACAGGTAAAATGAAGCTGGTCAATGCAAGTTCTTGAAGCTGGTCCGGATAAGTATCTCCTGCTAGAGGTAGAGCCGGAAGCCGTGGCCAATATTGCGCGGCAAGCGGGATTTGAAATTAAAATCGACGATGGCAGCCGGGTTATGGCGCTTGAGTTGCAAGCATCAGAACGGACTTCGCCCCTATTGCTGTTTGATGCCGCCGATCCCGGCAATTTGGGGTGGTTTTCGCGCTGCCAGTTTTATGTTGACGGTAAATCGGGCAGTGTCCTCCAGACCCCTTTGTCATTGGCAAACCAGCGCGATCGCAGCGGCAGGGTGATTCCTAACGCGATTCGCGTGCAAATCACGAAAGAGTTGCCGGGTGCCTTCCGGATGCCTAACCGCCAGCCCATCAATGAACAGGTGGTTTATGCAGTGCTCTTTAATCTGCTGAATGCTCTTTTGGACACTGGCGTTGGCGTTTGTGGCGGTCCAACCGTGAAGCCACTGGCTGGCCGGACCGAAAACATCGGACCCAAGAACTAGCGCTCCCGAACCGCTTTCGGACTTCAGCCCTGCTACTCCGAACAAGCAACGCCGGATGGCGGCCCTGTCGGTGCACCTAGCCGAACTTTGTTGGACTCCAGGCGGCGGAAGGCGAGATGCTGGACAGCAGGCGGTTGGGTAGGAGATAGCGTGAAGAATACGCCTACGTCTCCTTTGGAGCAGGTTATGTTGAACTGTCCGCGCAACCAATTTTCTGGTATGACAGGCCCGGCACTGCTGCATTGCCCCACTTCTGCCTTCAGAGCTTTCATCTCACTCTGACGCTCAGCCATCGGCACATCCAGAAACAGGTTCATGGCCGCGATTTGTTTGGCTTCCGCGTCGTCCCACTTATTCCAAAGGTTCAGAATGTGTTCCCGGGTTTGCGAGAGGATCGGAGATGCCGGCAAGTCGCGCTTCTGCAAGCCTCCGGCCTTCAGCAGAACATCCCAAGCCTGACTGATCGGTTCCGCCGGTCCCGCGTACGTCAGATTTGCCATCGCGAACATGCCCACGCCGTAATCGGGGAGCCATGCCATGTAGGAACCAAAGCCCGGAAGACCACCTCCATGGGCGGCGATGTGCTCAAAGCGGCAATCGGTGGTGGTACGCAGTCCAAAGCCATAGCCTGTTTGCGACCCGTGCAGGGAACCATCTGTGCGGAGAACTGTGAAGTTTGACGGCGTCCACATGTGACTCATCTCGCGGACCGAACTGCGGCGCACGGGCCCGCTGTCTGCCTCATCACGCGGCGGCCAGGCTGAGAGGTGGAACGCCACATATCGACCTAGATCGTCGGCAGTTGTAAGCAGGCCGCCAGCCGACCCGAACGCACCTTGCGGCAGGGGTGCCTCCGGCAAATAGGTTCCATCCGGCTGCAAGCGATACCCCTGAGCTCGGCGGCTCGCAGGCACTTCAGAGTACTCGAGCGTAGAGTTGGTCATTTGCAGCGGTTTGAGTAGTTCCATTTGGATGTAGCGCTCGTAGGGCATGCCTGAGGCTTTCGTGACCACCCTGCCCAGCATCCCGAACGCGTAATTGGAGTATTCGTAACGAGTGCCAGGAGGCGTTGAGAACGGAATGCCTTGTCGCAACCATCCGCTCAGGTCAGCCTCTGTAGCCGCCAGTTGCTGGTCGCCCCAAGGATTATCCTCCGGAAGACCCGCGTTGTGGCTCAAGAGCTGCCGGAGAGTGAGCGGTGCCGTATCGCGGGTCGGCATTTCCATGTCGCGGAACTCGGGGATCCACTTCGCGACCGGATCTTCCAACGAGAGCTTGCCACTGTCCCGCAATTTCAGAACAGCAAGAGCCGTAAAGCTCTTCGTCATCGACGCAATCCGGAAGACTGTGTCACGCCTGATCGGCGCTGCCGATGAAAGATCTCGCAGTCCTGCGGTTCCCACATGGGCTAGACGTCCATCGATCACTACACCCCAGACCATACCCGGGATCCGATGCCCCCCCATGTATCGCTGGAAGATGTTGTCAAGTTCCGGCATCGCCGACTGTAACTTCGACACCCGATCGGGATCGGTAAAACGCGGCGGAGGATAGGATTCGCTCGCCGAGAGGATCACTGCTATCAATAACCCGCACGCAGGCACAAATCGCATGTGCGGAAGTATGCCATACCCCGCAGATAGGGCGAGGGCGTGTGGCTTCTAGACTAGGGAATACGAGTCTGGGGACTCTGGCATCGCCGAGCGAAGCCCTTGATCAGGATCAGGCCGCTCCCAGCTCATTCTTGGCTTGCTCCACATCTGCTTCCATTTCCGACCGGTATTGGTTCAGCAGTTCTTTGGAAGTCGCCTCAAAACGCATCACCAAAACAGGTTGCGTATTCGATGCTCTGACCAGTCCCCAGCCTTCTTTGAAAGGAACACGCACGCCGTCTACCTCGACCACATCGTGCCGCTTGCGAATCATTTCGGCAACCTTGCTGATCACCTTAAACTTTAGATCGTCCGGGCAATCGACGCGCAGCTCCGGTGTGGAGTAAAGTTTGGGAATTCCAAGCAGCTGATGAGAGAGCGGCTTGCCCGACGCAGCAACAATTTCAATCAGCCGGCAGGCCGAGTAGATGGCATCATCATAGCCGTAATAGCGGTCCGCAAAGAACATGTGTCCGGACATTTCACCCGCCAACTCCGCGTGCTCCTGCTTCATCTTCGTCTTGATGAGCGAGTGGCCCGTCTTGTACATGATCGGATTTCCGCCGAGCTGCTTCAGGCGGTCATACATGATCTGCGAGCATTTCACTTCGCCAATAAACGTCGAACCAGGCTTTCGGGTCAGAATCTCGCGCCCGAAGATCAGCAGGAGCATGTCGCCGTACACGACTTCCCCGCTCTCATCAACTGCGCCGATACGGTCGGAGTCGCCGTCAAAGGCAATCCCCAACTCCGCCTTGACTTCGGTCACTTTCTCTTGAAGTGCTTTTAGGTTGTGCAGCACCGTAGGGTCGGGATGATGGTTTGGAAAGTTGCCGTCCATTTCAAAGAACAGCTCTTCGGCCTCGACATTCAACTTCTTGAGAAGGCGATGGACGACCGGCCCGGCAGTTCCATTTCCCGCATCAACCACTACCTTCACCCTGCGTTCGAACTTAAACTGCTGCGCAATTTCTTCTACGTAGGGCGTCACGGCGTCAAGTTCTTTTACCGAACCTTCACCGCTCTCAAAATCCTGATTGACAATGAGCTTGAAAACATCCTGGATGCCTTCGCCGTGGAGACTTCCCGTGCCGCAAACTGTTTTGAAGCCGTTGTACTCGGAAGGATTATGGCTACCGGTGATCATAATCGCGCCATCGGCTTGAAAGTGGACCGCCGAATAATAGAGGACTGGCGTGGGTACCACGCCAATATCCAGCACCGTGCATCCGCATGCCAGCAGACCATCACGCAGGGCGGCGTGGAGGCGTGAACCGCTCAGGCGGCAGTCACGGCCTAAAGCGATGATGCGTCCGCTATGCCGGATCAGGTATGTGCCCAATCCACGCCCCAGCGCCTTCACATCATCGTCGAGCAATTCCTCATCAGCAATGCCGCGAATATCGTATTCGCGAAAGATACTCTGCTTGAGCATAAGTAAACAGCATAGCTAGTGAAGCTCAGCCAGAACAGGACTAAGAAGTTTTCTTAGCTCAGAGTTTCCCTACGAAGAACTAATGACTCCAGGTAAGCGCGATCAAGGTCGTAACCGAACCCAGGCATATCCGGAACATGAATGGTTCCGCGGTCAGAAACCTCAACCGGCGGTGTCACGACATCCGTGCGCCAGTAACGCTTGCTAGCCGAAACATCGCCCGGCAGTACGAAATTGGGAAGAGTGGAGAGCGCAATGTTGTGCGCACGACCGATACCCGATTCCAGCATCCCGCCGCACCAGACCGGAACACTCGCCGCGGCACAAACATCATGAACGCGTTTTGCCTCGCCAAAGCCGCCGACTCGGCCCAGCTTGATATTAATAATGCGGGCCGCTTGCAGACGAATCGCCTGTTCTGCATGGTGGGTTGACCGTATACATTCATCGAGACAGATGGGCGTCTCGAGTTTCGCCTGCAGCACGGCATGGTCAATGATGTCGTCATGCGCCAGCGGCTGCTCAATCATCATCAGATAAAAGTCATCCAGACGCTTAAGATGATCGATGTCTGCCAGGGTGTAGGCGGAGTTGGCGTCGGCCATCAATTTGATTTGTGGAAAGCGCTCTCGCACTCGCCGAATGACGTCCACGTCCCAGCCCGGCTTGATCTTCATTTTAATGCGCTGATAGCCCGCCGACAACTCGGTCTCGATCTTATCCAGTAGCTCTTCGACGCTGTTCTGAATTCCGATCGACACTCCGCATGCGATCTCGTGTCGGGCACCGCCACCTATGGTCTTCCAGAGAGGCTCGTTGTTCAGGCGAGCCTGTAGGTCCCAGACTGCCGTCTCCAGGCCTCCTCGGGCCATCTGGTGGCCTCGGATATAAGACGTCCTTGCAGGAACATCGCCGGGCGCCTCGAAGGTATGGTTCAGGACTCGTGGGGCGACGTAGTCTATTAAGATCGGCCAAATGGAACCTGTCCACTCTTCGTTGTAGAACGGGTTCTCACCGGCGGTCACCTCGCCCCAGCCGGACACGCCATCGGAGGAGACTTCTACCAGAATGATGTCTCGATCGTGAGTTCGTCCAAAGCTGGTTTCGAAGAAATGAACCAGCGGCATTCGAATGTGCCGGAGCACAATGCGGTCTATGGTAATTGCCATCTGTTTAGGAGATAAGTTCCTGCTTGCGAGTCTCTGCGAAACCCGGTAACCGTGAGGTCAGC
Source organism: uncultured Acidobacteriaceae bacterium (assembly GCA_963814195.1). GTDB lineage: Bacteria > Acidobacteriota > Terriglobia > Bryobacterales > Bryobacteraceae > Bog-105. The sequence goes on along the minus strand of CAWFBU010000007.1, from coordinate 571,589 downwards.
AGCGAAGGCCGCGTCGAAGTCGCGGCTAACCCGCTCTTGAGTTTGACGAGCGGCGACCGGTTGCTCCTTCCGAAGCGTATCGATATCGCTCGGCACTGAGATGGTGGCCGCAGGCTCACCCGCATCAAGTGTATCTGAGGTCTCGGATCCGGCTTCGGAACAGGCCGCCGTCACGCGAGATGAGCGAAGCCACCATTCAGCCGTCAGGCGATCAGTCGGTAGTCCGCCATGCAGGTGGCTGCTGGTCATCCCATACTGGTTATGGGTATAACGGCGCACCACAGCCCCCAACCGCTCAATGTTGAAGAATGCGTTCTTGATCTCCAGGGGATCGAACGTCCATTCAATCAGGTCGATATCGTTGGCCAGAGCGTATTCCCGCTGCATCAGCTTCATGCGACGGCCCAGACCAGTGTTGCGATACGGTGGCAGCACACCTAGCATGTGACTGTGCAAATAGGCCTTGCCGCCGGGCTTCAAACCGGGAATACAGAGGCAAAACGCCACCATCTTTTCGCCATCGAAGGCACCTAACAGTTGACCGCCAATCTTGCTCGCGACCACAAATAGCCTGCGCGGCAGCAGCTCCACGTCCGCAAAGCCCCAGATTTCACGCTGCAGTTCGACCACTCTCGTGAACTCAGGAATGGTTGCAAGTTGATGGATCTGCAGAGCGGAAGCTGTTTGCATTCGAGAGAGCGATTGACTTAATTGTAAAGGAGCGTTTGTCAGGACGGCGGGTCCTACCGGGTAACGTGAAGAGAGGTACACTGGAACCCGAACAGCCTTTCATAAAGGAGATTCTAATGGCGTTTGATACCCGAACCATCCTGCCCGGGAGCCAGAATGTCCAACGGCACGGGCTGACACCTGGTGGAACCGTGCCCCCGGATGAAGTTGTCCGAGTGAGCGTGATGCTCCGACGGAAGACCGAGACAATTGGCGGTATAGCCAAGGAAATCGGCAATCTTCTCCACCTCACTCACGAGGATCTCGCCACCCGACATGGTGCCAGCGAATCCGACGTTGCGCTACTTGAGCAGTTTGCTCATGAGTACGGCCTTACCGTTGTGGAGGCGAGCACGGCTAAGCGCCGCGTCGTGCTATCAGGCACGGCTGAGCAGATGCAAACAGCTTTCGGCGCGAGTCTGGTTTGCTATACCCAGCAGAGCTCCGGCAGGACCTTTCGTGGCCGTGAGGGCACCATCTCTGTGCCTACTGAATTGAAGGGTGTTGTCATCGCGGTCCTTGGTCTGGATGCTCGTCCGGTGGCTAAGCCGCACTTTCGAATAGCGGGACCAGCCGATTTGAGCAGACAGGCCGCGGCTTTGGAAGATAACAAGAAGCCCAAGCAAACTCCGCCCCCGGGAAGCTTTACACCCCAACAGGTCGCTGCCCTGTACTCCTTTCCAACCAACGTGACCGGCAGTGGTCAGACCATTGCCATCATTGAGCTCGGGGGTGGCTACAAGGCCTCCGACCTTAAAACGTACTTCACAGGCATGGGTCTGAAAGTGCCAAACGTGACGGCTATCGCGGTGGATAGTGGGAAGAATACTCCGGGTTCCGATGCCGATGGGGAAGTGCTTCTCGATATTGAGGTAGCTGGTGCTATTGCAAACGGAGCGAACATCGCCGTCTACTTCGCAGACAACTCGGATAAAGGCTTTGTTGATGCGATTACCGAAGCCGTCCATGATGCGAAGCGCAAACCTTCCGTCGTTTCCATCAGCTGGGGTGGTCCGGAAGACTCGTGGAGTCAGCAGGCGCGCGACGCTATGAATTCAGCGTTGCAGGATGCGGCAACACTGGGGGTGACCGTCACCGTTGCGTCCGGCGACAACGGATCAACAGACGGTGTAACAGATGGCAAGCTGCACGTTGACTTTCCGGCGTCGAGTCCCTTCGCCCTGGCCTGCGGCGGCACAACGCTGAAGGCTTCTGGAAAAACGATCTCGTCTGAGACCGTCTGGAACGAGACAGCCAAAAAAGAAGGCGCAACCGGTGGTGGGGTCAGTAACTTCTTCCCCCTTCCCAGCTATCAATCCTCATCCGGCGTTCCGCAACAGCCAGAAACCAGGTTCGTGGGACGGGGCGTCCCCGACTTATCGGGCGATGCCGATCCTGCTACTGGATACCAGGTTCTTGTCGATGGGCAAGCAACGGTCGTGGGCGGCACTAGCGCCGTTGCCCCTCTGTGGGCGGCATTGGTCGCTTTACTGAATCAGCAGATAGGAAAGCCAGTTGGCTTTATCAACCCCAAGCTTTATGCACTGAAGGAAACCGTTTTTCAGGACATCACAACCGGCGACAATGATGATGGAAAGTTGGGCTACTACAAGGCCCAGGCGGGCTGGGATCCGTGCACCGGTCTGGGGACCCCCAACGGCGCCGCCTTGCTGAAGGCTTTCTCAACAACCACTGGATCGCAACGGACGCCGCTGCCCGGGAGTAGTCCCGAACATACCTCCACGGCACGGTGGACTCCTGTAGAGAACCCCGATCAGCATCAGGTGGCCGCGACCATCCTGCTGCGCCGCAGCGGTGAGGACATGGCTGATCAACTGCTTGCCGGCACGGCCCCGGCGCTGCCACATGGGGAAGCTTCCACGGCGGTAGCTGCTTCACCTGAGGCTGTTCAGCAGGTGATGGCCTTCGCAAAAGATCACGGGCTGCAGGTGACCGAAGCCAATGCCACAACCCGCACAGTGAAAGTGCAGGGCTCAGCTCAACGAATGGAGCAGGCTTTTGGAGTAAAGCTGGGCCTCGTCAGTGACGAGAACGGGTCACAGCATCTAAGCCATCGCGAAGCGATCGCCATGCCGACATCGTTGTCGAACCTGATCACAGCCGTGCTTGGGTTGGATCAGCGCCCGATTGCCAGGCACCACGAATCTCCTAGCAAGACAACGACTGATTGAGAGTAATAGCGTAGGCCAGACTTCTTAGGGCCAGGCGCAATCTGACCCGCACGGCGATCGCCTCCCCGTCTCGAGCGCTCGCACGGCCGTGACGAAACGCTGTCTTTGTATCTTGCCTCGTGAGCGAAACCGGCTCACGCTCTGCAATTCGAACGTTATGCTCGTTTGCGAGCGATCTTATGCCCGAGCCCACATCACCTGCTCTGCCTCCCTTCGGCAACGTGATACCCATACTCCGGGTACGCGATGCAGCCGTCAGCCGAGACTACTATGTCCAGGTCCTCGGCTTCAAGATCAATTTTGAAACGGACGGTTTCGTCTCTCTCTCGCGCGGACGCTGGGGGCTCTTTCTCTGCGAGGGAGACCAGGGACATCCCGGTTCGTGGGTCTGGATCGACGGCCAGGACGTCGATGCTCTCCACCAGGAATACCAGGCTTCCGGAGCAAAGATTCGACATCCCCCCACAAACTACGCCTGGGCCTTGGAGATGCAGGTCGAAGACTTGGACGGGAATATTCTACGGCTCGGCTCGGACCGCCGGCCAGGCGAACAGGACGGAGAATGGCTCGACATGTATGGGCGACGCTGGCTGAACGGCAGACCGGTGGATCAGACCTGAAGTCCGGATCAGCAGCAAGTTAGGCTGGAGTTGTGCATTGCTCCCGACTCCGCGTTGTGGGCCTCCTTGCGGCCGCCTGTCTGGTCAGCGGCTGGCAAGCTAACGGACAACGCCGCAGCAAAAAGTACGAAGAACCGAAAAGCCAGGTACTTCCTTTACCCCATGAGTTGCCAATGGTGTTGGCGGCCGAAACCAACAGCCTCGATTTTCATGTCTCGCCCCTCTTGAAGGTTGGCGGCCTGTCGGCCCAAATCCGGCGAAGCCTGAGTGACCTGATTCGTGACACGCACGGCGAAACCATCATCAAATTGAGGGCTTTTGTCTCTGGTGCGGGCGATGCCCGCCGTGTAGGCGCTGAAGTCAGCAGCATGTTTACGGAACACAAGCTTCCGCTGCCGGTGCTGACTGTTGTTGGAGTGGGGGGATTGGGGGATGACCTGGCCAAAGTTGTCATCGAGGCCGTGGTAGGTACGCGACGTGTAATGAATCCAGCGGGTCTCGCGTTCCTCTCGGGCCAGACCGGCAAAAGCCTGCAAACCGCGGTAGAACGCCTCCGCGACAACGCTGCTGAAGCGTCAATCCCAACCGCCAACCTACTGCAATGCAGCTGCTTTGCGGCTCGTGTGGATGACGAATCGGCAGCCCGCAGCGCCGTGAGTTCCATATTCCCGCAAGCCGCCGTTACAGTGGTGCAAGCTCTGCGCGACCCCGCTGACGACAGCGTAACCTGCGATGCAGTCGCCAAGCTCAACAAAACACCAGACAGCACCCTGGTGTTGATGAAACAATCGCGCGTGGCACTGGTAAATGCACCTCGGCTGGTCTTCACCGGAATGCAGTTAACGTTCGGAAGTTATCTGGACGACGCGCGAGAGGCGTTCTCGCGCCTGCAGAGAACCGTATCGACTATCGAACCAGGAGATGCCCCGGTTGAGGTAAACGCGTTTTCGCTCGATGCGACCGCGGCCGCCGCACTTCGCAAAACCACCCAGGTCTCGCCTAGCACGTTCACCGTTCATACCATCGAGGCCTTGCCGGCCATTGATGCTTCCTCAGGTATCGAAGCAGTCATGGCTGCCGAGTCACCTGGACAGCCACCCAACGCCCACTAAAACCTTACTGAGCCAGACGTTACAATTTCGGGAGAATGTCACCCCAGGTTGTAACCTTCGGCGAGATCATGCTGCGGCTTTCGCCCCCCGGATTTGAAAGGTTTCTTCAGAGCGCCGAGTTCGGCGCCACGTTTGGAGGAGGCGAGGCCAACGTAGCCGTTTCCTTGGCTCAATTTGGTCTCCGTAGCCGCTTCGTCACGGTCTTGCCGGAGGCGAACCCGCTCGCCACGGCGCTGGTTTCGGAATTGCGCAGCTTCGGCGTTGACACCGAAGCGATCCGGTTCATGTCGGGACGTCTGGGCCTCTACTTTGTCGAAGCGGGGGCCAGTCAGCGCCCGTCGCGGGTTCTATACGACCGGGCCCGAAGTGCCGTTGCCCTCGCAGCAGCCGATGCCATAGATTGGCCGCAGGTCCTGGGGGATGCCACCTGGTTTCACACGACGGGGATCACTCCTGCCATCAGTGAAACCGCGGCCGAAGCATCTTTGAGAGCCTTGCGCGCCGCACGGGAGGCGGGCGTTACTACCTCCTGCGATCTGAACTACCGCAAGAATCTTTGGAAATGGGGCAAGAGCGCCGATGAAGTCATGCCGGAATTGATGAAGCTCACTGATATCTGCATCGCGAATGAGGAAGACTGCCAAAAAGCCCTGGGCATCAACGCCGGCATCGATCCGGACAAGCATGTCGAAAGCGGCCAACTAGATCGCGAATCCTACCGGGCGCTAGCTGAGAAAGTTCTTGAGGCCTTTCCCGAACTGAAGGCGATCGCTATCACGTTGCGTGAATCGAAGAGTGCGTCGCACAACGGTTGGTCCGCGTGCCTGCATACTCGCAAGGAATTCCTCCTGAGTCGCCATTACGAGATCACCCATATTGTGGATCGGGTCGGGTCGGGCGATAGTTTCGCGGCCGGATTGATTTTCGGGATGGCGACACAGAAGTCAGCGGCCGATGCACTTGAGTTCGCGGTAGCTTCGTCCTGCCTGAAGCACTCCATACCGGGCGACTTCAACCGGTTGTCCGTGGCGGAGGTGGAAGGGCTCTTGACCGGCGGAGGTTCCGGCCGTGTACAACGCTAGGCGGCGCCCTGGAACGTCTGGAACCCGGTTCTTACACCTGTCGTCACTCCCTGTATAATCACGGCAGTACCCCAACGATGCAGTTTTGTAAGCCCACGCGAGTGGCCTCACTGGCCCTGGCAGTTCTGTTGTTTCCCGGTGTGCCCGGAGGGTTGGGCACAGCGCTCGAAGCTTCTCCGCAAAGCTCGGCCCCGCAACCCGTTCCGAGTGCTTCACCCAAGCAAACTGGCAAAACACCCGATACGCCACTGGTGCATCAGCCGGGATCCTCCTCTAGTTCCGAAGTCACGGTTCCTGTTGTTCCGCCGCCTCAAAAGACTGAGGCTCCGGAAGACAGCAATTCCATTAAGGTCACCGTCAACGAGGTGATTGTGCCGGTTACCGTCACGGATGAGAAGGGTCGCTTCGTGTCGGACCTGGATCAGCACGACTTCCAGATCTTTGAGGAGAACAAACCCCAGAGTATTCGCTACTTCACGCGCGAGCGCAGCCAGCCTGTGGTCATCGGATTCCTTCTAGATTTGAGCACCTCGAGTCGGATTCATTGGAAGAACTTTCAGAACGCGGCCACTGAGTTAATTCAGAATCTGCTCACGGGAGACAAGAAGTACGCCGGTTATTTGATCGACTACGCCCAGGATGCCGAAGTGGCCGTGAACACCACCAGTGATCCTGAACCGATGGTGGAGAAGATCCGAAAGCTGAAGCCGGGCGGCGGTTCGGCCATGTACGACGCCATCTACCTTTCTTGCACCAGCCGCAAGCTGGTCCACGGCGAACCGATTGAGCCGCGCCGTATCGTCGTGATCATCGGTGACGGTCACGACAACGCCAGCAAACACTCTCTTAATCAGGTGATCGAACTGGCGCAGCGAAACCTGGTGACGATCTATTGCATCAGCACGCAAGCATTTGGCTTTACGAACGCCAGCGATGACAACCTGGTTCGTTTGGCACAGGAGACAGGTGGCCGAGTGGTTTACCCGCTCGGAGACGTTTACAAGGACACCGACGGGTATCTGAGCCATCCTTCAGACGACGGCAACTACGCGATGACAGTCGGAACCGGTGCCTACCGCTCAGCGGTGGATGGCCGCATGTATCATGCCGTCGCCGATATTGCGGGCGAAGTGACAACGCAATATATCATCCGCTACATCTCGGACAACAAAACGGATAAAGAGTACCGCAACGTAAAGGTGGTCGTCGACTTGGGAAACGTCAAGGTGCGAGCGCGCAAGGGCTATTACGCGGCTACGCCGTAGCTTAGCTGCCGCCGCTTCCAGCAAGGGGCCAACAACCGCGGCCGGTTCCTAACCCGTACCAAAGGAGCGGGAGACGCGCGGAACTAACCCGAGAAGATAAGGTAGGGAGATAGTATGTCGGCGAGGGTAATCAGCATTCGAGATTTCGCGCCCAAACAGGGGCAATATCTCCTGCTGCTGTCCGAGCTGCCAGGCCGGAGCGTGGAGACGATCGGCGTGCTGCTGATCGATCCGTCGACCGATCAACTTTACATACGGCTTCGTCGCGACTGGTCCCGGTTGGCAAGCGAGGAAGACGCCGAGGTGCTGGCCGAGCTCGAGGACCATCTGCTGGCTGTCGCGCAGGAACACGGAGCGGCCGCCGCCCTGGAGTACCTGGAGAGCAGCGCCTCCCTCAGCGTGCGTGTGACCGATCGGGAATCCGTGCTGGCCCGCGACTTTGACAAAAAACTGGGCGAGCTCTACCGTGAGCACGTACCCTCCCATGTGTTGCAGTTTCGGACCCACTTGCCTCGGTTTTCGCTCGCCGTGGCGGCCGGACCCTTTCTCACGAACCCGGAAGAGGTCAGCGCCGAGGAATGGGTGGAGGTGCCTGCGGATCTGCACCTCGACGAAGACATGTTCATCGCGGAAATCCGGGGGCACTCGATGGAGCCACGAATCCCGGACGGGAGTTTATGCGTGTTTCGGCGCGGCGTGGTCGGCTCACGCAATAACCGGCTGGTGCTGGTTAGGAACTCTGAACTGGCTGACGACAACCAATACACGGTCAAGCGCTACAAAAGCGAGAAGCGGGTGACCGAGGATGGCTTCGTCCAAACGCGCATTCGGCTGGAGAGCCTCAATCCGGCCTATCCATCCTGGGATCTGGACATGGAAGAAGAAAAGTATCAGGTGGTGGCAGAGTTCGTTCAGGTTCTGGATTGAGCAAACACCAGCCCGGGTTGGCGCAACCCCTCAGACCACTAGAAATTGCAAAGCCGCAACAGCCCGTGGCGGCAAACTTACCTCTCCCACGCTTCCCCGGACGCTGACCGGCAAAGCAACCGTCACGACCTCACGAGGCCTTTCAAACGTGTTGCGCGCCGTGATCTCCGGATGCGTGAGCAGAGTGCCTCGCCCTTCTTTCAAGAGCCCGTTCTTCCATCGGATGCTGACGGAAACAGCTGAGTCGAGAGATGGATTCGTGAGCGTTACGGTCAACCTCTTCCCCTTGATCGAAGCCGATCCGGAGAGCCCAGGCATCTTCACAGCACCGCTCGGCCCGGGAACTGTCAGTTCCGGGCAACGAATCTGCATAGGGGCTAAGCGCGCGCCCATGTGTGGCACATACATCTCGAAGACCGAGTAAACCGGCGTCCGCACAAACTTATCACCCTCCGCAAGAAACAACGAGTGAATACAGTTGATCGTCTGCGCGACATTGGCCATGGCGATCTTATCCGCGTGCCGATTGAACACATCGAGGGTAACCGCCGTATGCAGGGCGTCACGGAGAGTCAAGGGCTGGCTCAGCAGATAGCGCGGCGCGATCTCTTCTCCCGGCCTGTACCAGACGCCCCACTCGTCTACCACGAGCTTCGTATGATGACCGGAATCGTATTTCCCCATCGCTGCCCAGTGTTGTTCGATCACCGCTTCGGTCCGGATGCCTTCTCGAATCACGTCATACCAACCGCGATCATTGAAAGTCGAGACCCTCTCGGGGCTGTTTCGGAAGTCTGTGTAGTAGTGGATGGACAGTCCGTCCACTGGTGAGTGGTGGCCCTGCATGCTCTCGAAGAAGCCATTCGTCCAACCGAGATCGAGATCTTTGGAGTGACCCCGAGGACCTACCGCCACCAGGAACGGCTTCGGTTCAAACGAAGGAAACTGCGTGACGAAGCGCCGGTACAAGGCGGAATATTCTTGGGGTGTCATATCTCCTCCGCAGCCCCACGATTCATTCCCAACGCCCCACCATCGCACCCCGAAGGGCTCCTTGTCTCCGTTGGCGACCCGCTCGGCGGCAAGCGAGACCGAGCCCGCCGGCGCATTGCAATACTGCACCCAATCGTGGAACTCCTGGGGCGAACCCGATCCCATGTTGGCGGCCAGGTAGGGCTCTGCTCCGGTCAGCCGGCACAGTTGCATGAACTCGCTAACCCCGAACTGGTTTGACTCCGGAGTTTCGAGGCCGGCCGGCATGCGCGACTGCCAGTAGTTGTAGGTATGCGGCCGTTTCCCACCGATGCCGTCGCGCCAATGATAGCCGTCGGCAAAACATCCGCCCGGCCACCTATAGTTCGGCACAGCGATTCGCTTCATATCGTCGACGAACTGGCGCCGAATGCCATTCACGTTTGGAATCTGAGAGTCCTGGCCCACCCAGATGCCGTCGTAGATAACGCCTCCCAGGTGCTCAATGAACTGACCGTAAAGGTGACGACTGATTTCCGAGCCGGTCTCTGGCCCGGTGATCTCAATTTCTGCATCGGCAGCGAATCCCGGGACGACACCCGTGGCGAGGATTGCGGCGGCGCTGCCCGTGCGACGAAAGAAGCTACGGCGATTCATGCAGGTAGGAAAAGCCCACAAGAAAATGCACAAAACACCAACCGTTGTATCTCTCCGCACTGTTACGTCGCGGTCGCTGAGCCAGATTCTAGCGGTTGCCTGCTGCTTCGTCACTGGTTTGTTTAATCCGCTTTTTTTAACGGCGCAACCAGCAACTCAGCGAGTCTTCTTTAATCCGATCTACGAACATCCCGATCCGTTTCTGACCTATGCCGATGGCTTCTACTATCTGCTGAACACGAATGACAGTAAGCTCTTCACGGACAGCCAAACCAGCGTGATCACAGTCGCTAAGTCCAGCAGTCTGGCTGGCCTGGCGACGTCCGAAGCTAAACCAGTTTGGTCCCTTGGCTCTGCTCCGTTCGAACATCCCTATCTTTTTCGCTATGCCTCGCCCGGCTCGCCGCTGGACGTGCGCTGGTATCTGTACTTTACGGTCTACGATCAGGACGATGCTTCGTACGTGCTTGAAAGCGACTCTGCTGACCCGCAAGGCTCCTACCGTTTCAAAGCAACTCTTTGTTCGGGATGCTGGGACTTGTCGATTCTGCAGACCCCCGATCAATCGCTCTATTTACTCGCTACGGACGGAAACATCTTCATACAGCCGCTTGCAAATCCATACACGCTTGCTGACGAGCAGACGCACTACATCGCAGCCGTTGACCAGGCCTGGGAAAGCGACCTCGTGGAAGCGCCCGTGCCGGTGCTTCACTTCAACGCCCAAAATCAGTTCGACCAGCTCTCGGTCGTTTACTCTTCTAATCCGTGGCAGGGAAACAATTATGGTCTCGGGATCCTGAAGTATACGGGAACTTACACCGGAAACTACTGGCAAGACTCGTATGCTCTCCTTGACCCGAACAATTGGGTGAAAGTCGGCAACGGCCCGGCGGGCGGGGGAACCGATCCAAGCGCCGAAGCGTATGGAGCGGCGACCTTCACCACATTCTCATCGCCGGATGGGTCGGAATCGTGGTTCGCGTATTGCGCTTGGCGACACGATCCGACTGGCAATTTCGATCCTGACAATCGCGACGTGCGCGCACAGAAGATCTCGTGGAACGAGGATGGTACTCCGAATTTAGGCTCCTTGGTTCCCTTAACCACGCCCCTTCCCTTGCCCTCGGGAGATCCAGGAGTTGCCTCCGATCATGGCATCTATCCCGGTGCCTCGTATCGCGTCTTCAGTCAAAACGCTTCGGGAACCGTGACGAACCCGGCAGAACGGCTTTGCCTGGACAACCTGGGGGGCGGCTCCTCTCCAGGTGCGTTTGTGGAACTGTACCCCTGTCATGGACTACCGCCGCAAGACTGGCAGGTACTTCCCAGCACGTTTGCCAATGGTTACTACAAGATTATGAATCTGGCCGCAGGTCTGGCTCTGGATGACGATGGAGCGTCCCTCAGCTCACCCGCGCATCTTCAGCTTTGGACCGATAATTTTTTCGATGCGCAGCGTTGGCAATTTACCGAAGCTGGCGGAGGATACCTCACGGTAGCTAATCGATGGCCGCAAAGAAATGGAACGGCTCTGCTCCTGGATTTGACCGAGGGCGCTCCTGCGTCTGGCCTCCTCGCGCAATTACAGACGCCCAGCGGTTCCTCCGGGCAAAACTGGTTGTTTGCTCCCAAGGTGCGGCCGGAACTTTTCTACCGGCTCGTCAATCAGGCTTCCCAGTTATGCTTGCGTGCTGATGGCGCCGTGAGCGGTTGTGACGATGATTCGGGCATCCTGAACTGGCAACTGCAGGCTACGAGCGATGGCTATCTTCGGCTTCTAAATAGCGCGACGGCTCTCTGCTTGGCCGGATCTTCACAGGACGCGCCACTACAACAAGGCGCCTGTGACGGCCAGGACTGGACTCAACAGTGGACGCTGACGGATCTATTCGACGGCCACTACATCATCGGAAACCGGAGCGCGAACGCAGTCTTGGACGGCTCCGCCTGGACGACGGTCGACCTGCAACCTTGGGGGTCTAATAACGCTCCCTCTCAGAAATGGCGACTCATACTCCCATAAAGCGGGACTGCCAAGATCTTCAAGCTGGCGAAAGCGCTGGTTCCATTTCTCGGGTTACACCAACCGGTAAGGTGACTTCGAAGCGCGAACCCTGGCCGGGCTTGCTATGGACTCGGATTTCGCCGCCGTGTGCTTTGACGATGGCGGCAACAAAGCTCAGCCCCAGTCCCAACCCTTTCTCCGGGTTTGGGTCTGGCACCCGATAGAAACGATCGAAGATGTGTGGCAGGTGATCGGGCGGAATGCCGATCCCCGAATCCTCCACAACATGCGGACGTAGAAGTTGGTGCGTTGCACACCAGCCTTCACCCACCCTCCTGGCGGCGTGTACTTCATCGCGTTCGAGAGCAGATTCGTGATTACGCGTTCGATCTGCGTGCGGTCCACTTCGCATAGCACATGCGGCTCGTGTGTCTGAGTCGAGGTCACCTCGTGCGCCTCCGCCGGAATCTGGAATTGGTCAACCAGATCCTTCACCACAGTCGCCCAGATCGACAACATTTTTGTTCATCGGAATCTGGCCCGACTCCGATTGCGAGAGCAACAGTAAGGCCCGCACTAGGTTCGACAAGCGCTCTACGTCTTGCAGTGCATTCTCAATCGCCTCACTGCAATTGCTCTTTGTGATTCGCAGTGAACAGAGCCACCTCCAGCTGACCTTGGATGGCCGTCAGCGGTGTGCGGAGTTCATGCGAGACATCCGTTGAGAATTGGCGCATTTGGTCAAACGAAGCCTTCAGTCGACGGCTCATCTCGTTAAAGGAATCGATGAGGCTGTCCAGTTCGTCATCTGCACCGCGCTTCGGAATCTGAACACCCAAGTTCGAACCTGTGATTTCACTGGCTGCCTTTTTCACGGATTGCAATGCACTCAGCGCCGTTCCGGCGGAGAACCAGCTGACCAAGGCGCAGGCCAATAAGGCGAGAGGGAAAAAAATCAGGTAATTACGCCGGAAACCGGCGCAGTACCTGTACATCCTCGGCCAGTGGCCGCCCTTCGGCGATATACCATTTGCGACGTGCTTCGAATCGGTCAAGGTGCTGCTGATCACCTGGTAGGGAACGCCGTCGGTGCCATTGCAGAGTCTTCATGTACGGCTCACGATTTTTCTGATAGCCGCGCCAGTTCGGCCGACAATCGTCTGGCGATTGAATAAGCGGCTTCAGCGTGGGATCCTGAGAACCAAGGACCATCTTGCCGGTTCGTCCGCCACAACGTAAACGGCCTGCAATTTCGGATCGCCTCCGCCTCTTCCTCCGGATCGGTGTGGTCGATCTGACCAGTACGGCTGCCCTGAATCGTCGAAGTAGATCCAGCCACCTTTCAAGCGCCCAGTTGTTCGGTCAATTCGTCGTTACTCTGTCCCTCCAGGATCTGGTCGAAGAGTAGTCGTGCCCACGGTTGCCGACAATCGCAAGCACCGCCGTCAGAAGCAGCAGAAACGTGGCTGGCCAGTTGAAAACGGAAGGTTCGGAACAGTGTGAATCGCCCTGCGGATTTCCAGCACATGAGGCGCCTACAAATAAGAACGGCTTCCGGCGCGGCCGAGTGCGCCACTTCCGGCACATCAAGCATGTAGCCGATACCGCGCACCGTATGGATCATCTTCAGCGGATATTTGTCGTCGATCTTGCTGCGCAGATGGCGGATGTAGACGTCGACGATGTTGGTCAGGCCGTCGTAATCCATGTCCCAGACATGCTCGACAATCATGGTCCGGCTGAGCGGCCGGCCCCGGTTGCGCATCATGTACTCGAGGATGCTGAATTCCTTCGGCGCAAGTTCGATATTCTCGTTCGTCCGGGTTACTTTACGGCGAATGCAATCGAGCGACAGATCGCCCACCTGCAGTTTCTCGGGAGTCGGCTGACCGCGTCGCAGCAGCACACGCGCCCGAGCCAGCAGTTCGACGAACGCGAAAGGTTTGACCAGGTAGTCGTCGGCGCCTTGCTCCAGTCCACGAACACGATCGTCAACCGAATCGCGAGCACTCAGAATCAATACTGGGGGGATAATCTTTCGATTTCGGATCTTGTCCAGCACCAGCAGACCATCGACGTCGGGCAAGCCCAGATCGAGAACCACCAAGTCATATTCGGTGGAGTGGACACGCTCAATCGCCTCCCCTCCGCTATGCACGACATCGACTGCATATCCAGCGCTTTGCAGGCCCCGTGACAGGAAATCCGCAATCCGCTTTTCGTCTTCTACAACCAGTACCCGCATATTTGCTAGTTAAGTTTAACCGATCAAGTTACACAGCCGGCTCAGTTAGCCGGAACGACCTGGGTCCGGAAAAGCGAAGGAAACGGGTTGCCGCGCGATTTCACGACCGACAGCAGCGTCATCAGTGCGATCAGAATGACCGCTGTACAAAACAACACGAGGGCACGCTCAGCTTCTCTTTCCAGATGCCGAACCAGCGGCCGTAAACCAGTTCGATATGCACCCAATAGACCAGAAGCGAGGTCGTTCCCAGTTGCCGGAACAGGCTCCATCGCTCTAGCGGAGCGAAGTTGGACCCAAAGGTAAGAGATGGCCAGAATAATCAGCACGATACCCAGCTTGATGCGCGGTCAGGCCCGGGCCGGTCAGCCAGTAATCCACCTTCGGGTACATCGAATAGGGCAGGCTGGACAGCTGATGGGCGGCCAGAACAACAGTTGCCCCGAGGGCCAGCGTCCACAGCATGGCGCTACCCAGCAGTTCCGGCTTCACAGTTCGGATCACACTGCCGGTCACCATTCCAAAGGCGAGGAACGCAGCCCACGGGAAGAAGCCGAAGCCGGTGTAGGTCGGCAAAAAGTAACCGCTGAGGAACGCGGGCAGAAAGGGTGTGTCGATCAGAGCGATGACCGGCGAAAGGAAGGCAATCAGCAAACCGAGGATCGAACAGAGGCGTATTCGCTCGCTCGTCGTAAAAACGGCCATGGGCGCAAGCAACAGCATCGACATTCCCATGCAATTGAGAATGTCCACCCGGAGCAACTCGCTGGCCGGGCTGGTCGGATACCCGAATATATATAACTGCAGCCGGAAGAGAAGGCGATCAGGAAAAGTACCGCGACCGTTTCAAAGCAGCTTTTACCTTTTGCCACGACGTGCTCCTTTACGATCCTGGCTGTCCATCAGGAAGGCAAACGTGATTCCGGTGAGGAAAAGGAACATGGCAGGCGGCAAGCCACCCACAAACTGCGACAGCATGTAGGGGCCCTGTTCGCGCAGATCGGTGCGGGTGAACGAATGGAACGTGTGTCCCTGCAGCATCACGACCGCCGCAATTCCGCGCATCCAATCGATGAATGCCAGTCGTCCTGATGTCTTCTTTTGCCTGCTCCATTCCTGCGAAGGCGGCCGAATCTTACTTTCTTCTGCTTCTTGGCCCCGGGGGGCAGTTTGAGTTCAACCTTCACACCGGCAGGATTGAACACCACGCTCACTGTAGACCACCAGGCGATAATTGCCCGAAGGCTCGTAGAACTGCTGCTGAACCGGGTAGCGTGGCTCCCTCGGGAATCCAGATTTCCACTTTCTCGATCGCTTCCTTCACCTCCGGCGTCTTTGGGATCAAGCAGCAGCTTCGTAGTATCTGCCGACCCCACTTTCTCAGTCCCCTCACTCGTGATCGTGTAATTCGCGGACAGCTCCTTACCCGACGAACCGAAACCTAGCAAAAGAAACTGATTCAGCACATTCCCATTCTTGCCCATGATCGTACTCGTTGTACTGATTCAGCTTGGGATAGAAGATCTCGAACAGTCTTGCCTTCGAAGCTCAGGATCCGCGCATCACTTCCGCCCGAGAAATCGATCACAGCCCGGGTGTCACTCCGCCTTCACCCGCTGCATCTTCAAGGTTCCGGTTTCGACAGTGCTGTCGCCGAGGATCTTGGTATACGTGGTCATCTTCAAGTCCGCCGAGACGCCCGTGAAGGACGGCGCCGGCTTGTCCATTCGGGTCAGAATGGCTCTCGCTAGTCTCAGCGTGTACCGCCAGAGCGGACAAGGCAAGACACAGACAACAGGCAATCAGTAGTTGATTTCATCGTTTAGACAGGGCAGCGAATTAAGGAGCCGTGTAGGCAATAAAGCCTTTAACTTCCTCATCGGCTTCGTCGCGAATCGGCTCCACTCGACCACATGCCACTCTTTCCGGTACGCTCACGGATCAGAGTTTCCGAACGGCTGTAGACGCTGCGTTCTCGTCTGCTCTGACAGCAGTTCGCTTGCGATGAAGACGCGATTAGCCCCATGCGGTGACGACATCAGGACCACGCTGGAAGCGCGAGGCTGATCGCGAAACCACTCTCGCGGAATGGCAAAATGAAGAGCAGAATTAAGGCTACGACAACGTCATAGGGCCACGATGCCCGAGGAAAATCCCAGAAGATCAAGCGGCGCATGACAACCCCGCCGATGTATTCTGATGGACTGCTTCTGCCACTCAGCTCAGTTTATCATTCGAGTAACTTCAAGAATCGATTGCAAGCTGGCAGATAAGGCGCTCATCCCACGCTTAATACTTGCGCATGATTGCAAGCACCCGGCCTTGAATCTGCAGGCTTTCCGGATTCACATAGATCGGTTGCATGGAAGAGTTCGCAGGCTGCAGACGGACACGCCCGTCCGGTTCATGGTAGTAACGCTTCAAAGTAGCCTCGGTGCCGTCCACCAGCGCGACCACAATCTCGCCGTTGCGAACGGAATCAGTCTTCTCAACCAGCACGAAGTCGCCGCTGCAGATGTGGTCCTCGATCATCGATTCGCCACGGACTTCCAGCGCAAAGGTGCTCTCCTGCCCAACGAAATCAGCAAAATGCAGAGTCTCAGCAGTTGGCAATCGCTTCCACCGGAGCGCCGGCGGCAATTCGGCCCATCAGAGGGACTGAGAAATCAGTCGATGCGCTGGACGACGGGCGCTCTCCTCACTCAGAAACCGCTCACCGACTTCCAGCGAGCGGCTGTGGTTGTAATTGTGGCGAATGTAATGCTTCGCTTCCAGCGCCTGAATGTGTTTATGCACGGTCGCCAGGGAAGCCAAACCCATCCCGGCAGCGATCTCTTCGTAGCTCGGACTGTAGCCGTTTGATCTATGAACCCGGATAGAAAGTCCATCAATTCTTTCTGCCGACGAGTGAGCGCCATCGCACCTCCGCACCTCCACTATAGGCGAAGAAACAACGAACAGCAAACAATTTATCTGCAATCTCTTTGACTTTAGTTGAAGTTCATTCCACACATGCCGCTGCCGCAAGCACCGCTACCACAGACCGTCGCACCACAACCTGCGCCGGCTGCGAGCTGCGATGGTCGAACTACCGTCACGGGCAGCGAAATGTGGAGTACTGAGGCGTCAGATGATCCTGTCCGCATTTCGGGCAAGCAACCGCGGTTGAGCTTGCGCGTACCAGTTTCTCGAACTTTGTACCGCAATCGTCGCAGGCGTATTCATAGATCGGCATATCCAAATTATAATGAGACCGGCGGGCTGGTTGAGGGGAAGAGCATCTTCTGACTTGAAGCTGCCATCTAAAGGATTGTGATGAACCGTCGATCTTTCTTGCAGGCCGGGTTGGGCGTGCGTATTCGGATCTTCTGTCGCTCTGGCGGCGGGAGCTGCAAGGCGGGACTGTCAAGCTCATTGAGTTCGAAAATGACGGGAGGCGGAAGGGTGTCATGGAAGAGCAGAAGGTAGTGAAAACTGATGAGGAGTGGAAGAAACAGCTCACTCCGGAGCAGTATCAGGTGACACGTCGCGCAGGTACTGAACGGCCCTTTACGGGCAAGTACGCTTCGAACCACGACCACGGAGTCTATCGGTGTATCTGTTGCGAGAACGCTCTTTTCGCTTCGGACACCAAGTTTGAGTCAGGGACGGGGTGGCCGAGCTTCTACCAACCGATCGCAAGACAGAATGTACGTGAGAACGTAGACAGAACACTAGGGATGAGTCGCACCGAAGTGCTGTGCGCTAAATGCGACGCCCATCTCGGACATGTGTTCGATGATGGCCCACGGCCGACTGGTCTACGCTACTGCATGAATTCTGCTTCTCTTGACTTCGTAAAGTCTTGACGTCTTCGGCAACCAGTATCCTCACCGTTCACCGGTCCATTCCGTCTCGCTTCCTGGAAAAGAGTAGGGACTGTATTGTTTACCTTCCGCCGGGATACGACGAGAAGGAACAGAACCGCTATCCAACTCTCTATCTACAGGACGGACAGAATTTGTTCGACCCGTCCACTGCATTTGCGAATCAGGATTGGGGCCTCGGTGGAGTTCTCGACCGGCTCATCAATGAAGGTTGTATCGAACCTTTAATCGTCATCGGCGTTTATAACGCTGGCGAGAATCGCATCGCGGAGTACAGCCATATCCGGAATCGGCAGGGAACCGGGGGGCATGCACGCTCGTACGCCAAATTTTTAGCGGAAGAACTGAAGCCCTTTATCGAATCCGAATATCGGACGCGAGACGGGCCCGGAACATACTGCGCTTGGCGGTTCCTCGCTGGGAGGCCTGGTTTCCTTCTATATCGGCCTGCACTATCCGGGCTTGTTCGGGAAGCTCGTGATTATGTCGCCTTCTATCTGGTGGGCCAACCGGGCTATCCTGCGCGAAACAAGAAAGCTTCGGGGTAAAACCAATCAGAAGATTTGGTTGGATGTCGGAACGCAGGAGGGCAGCAATCCTTCCGAGTTCGTCCAAGATGCTCGTGATCTTCGCGACGCGCTCATCGCACGCGGGTGGAAGCTCGGCGAGGATTTGCGCTTTGTTGAGGACGAGGGTGCCGGTCATAACGAAAAGGCTTGGGGCTGCCGTATGCATGACGCACTGGTCTTTCAGTTCCCTGCCCGTCCTGATCAAACTTCGCCTGCATTCGACGCAAAAGCTGAACTACACTGCTAGTTTGTTCGTATAGCATGGTGAGAACATTATGGCCTTCTGCACCAATTGCGGCACTCCGGCTTCCGATTCCACCAGGTTCTGCGTCAACTGTGGAGCCCCCCTTGGCGGTTCAACTCCGGGAACCTACGCACCGCCTCCCATTCTGCAGGAGCCACTAAAGTACGAGATCGAAGGGCATAATCTTCAGATCGCAAAGGTCTCCTTAAAGCCGGGGCAGGAAATCTACGCCGAAGCCGGCAAGATGATTTATAAGTCGATCAACGTGGACTGGGCAACCCGTATGACAGGCCAGACGATCGGCCAGAAGATCTTTGGCGCAATCAAGCGGAAGCTCATGGGCGAGTCCCTGTTCTTTACTTACTTTCAGGCAAACAACGGCGAAGGACGGCTCGGCTTCGCGGGGCACTATCCGGGCAAAATTCAGGTCTTCGATTTGCAGCCCGGCCAGGTCATTATGGTCCAGCGTGACGGTTTTCTGTTCGCGCAAAGCACCGTGACGCTCGATATCGCTATGGTGCGCCGCTTGGGAGCGGGACTTCTGGGAGGCGAAGGCTTCATCTTGCAGAAGTTGACCGGTCCGGGCCTGGTGTTTGTGCATGCTGGCGGTGACCATGTGGATTTCACCTTGGCACCTGGTGAGGTGCTGCAGGTGCAGACCGGACATCTGGTGGCGTTTGAGCCGAGCGTGGCTTACGACATTCAGATGGTGGGCAGTATCCGAACGGCGATCTTCGGCGGCGAAGGTCTGTTCCTCACAACGCTGACCGGTCCCGGGCGAGTCATCTTGCAAAGCCTTACGTTGGAACGGTTACGGCATGAGTTAGCACCCAGCGAACATCGCGGTGAAGAGCGTAACCCCTTAGGGGCTCTGGCTAGCGGTGACCTGGGTAGCTTCTTCCGCAGCGACGATTGAGCATTCGAGCGCACGCGTGTGCTCGTTCTTCTCTCTGTCGTGCAAGATTCGTGGCCGTCTTCAACTTGTACTTGATTCTGGGATCACGAGATAACTGTGTTCGCAGCGCCTGCCTCAATCCGGGGTAATAGAATGAAGGTGTCTTTGGACTCCCTCATTCAAATAGATACCCCTGCGCTTGGCGTGCAACGCCGTTTACCGGAGTGGCTTCGCAAAGGTAGAACCCACTTCCAGTCAGTGCACGATCTGAAGGCTGAGTTGCGCCAGAAAAACCTTCACACGGTGTGCGAATCAGCGCGCTGTCCAAATATTCACGAGTGCTTTCACCGGGGCGCAGCGACTTTCATGATCCTTGGCAATCTCTGCACTCGTGGCTGCTCGTTCTGTTCAGTGCCCAAAGGTTCGCCGGCTAAGAGAGAGTTTGTACTGGACCCGCTGGAGCCGTTTCATGTTGCTGAGATGGCCCGCAAGATGAACCTGCGGTATGTCGTGATTACTTCGGTAAATCGTGACGATCTGGCAGACGGCGGTTCCACACACTTCGCGGAGACAGTGCGGCAGGTTCGCTTGGCGCTGAGTGCGTCGCAAGTGGAAGTGTTGACTCCGGATTTCTGTGGTGACATGACAGCGGTCGCGCGAGTGCTCGATGCCGGACCGCATGTGTTCAATCACAACATGGAGACAGTCAGCCGTCTTTACCGGCGGGTTCGTCCGCAAGCCGATTACCGTCAATCCCTACGGGTGCTCAGTTTCGCCAAGAAGCAACGACCGCAGACGCTGACAAAGTCAGGGCTGATGGTCGGCTTGGGCGAGTCCGCGGCGGAAGTGCAGCACTTACTTCGCGATCTTCGCGAAGCCGATGTAGATGTCGCCACCATCGGCCAATATCTGCAACCAACACGCCGGAATATGCCAGTGGCGGAGTACGTATCGCCTCGAGCAGTTTGATGCATACAGAGACTTCGGGCTCTCGATCGGTTTCAAAATGGTCTTTAGCGGTCCGCTTGTGCGCAGTTCCTATATGGCGGATCGGGTCAGCGAAGAAGCAAAAGCTGAATGCCTAGACTTCCGAGCGTCTTGCCAGCTATCGGTGGCGGATTGCCATTCACACGCTACTCTCTATCGCGACCGCTATCCTGCTGCTTCTGATCTTCCCGAAGTTCGATATCCACTTCCTGGCTCCTGTTGCACTGACACCCCTGCTCTTCGCGCGGCGCAAACACCGGGACGGCTGGCAGAGATTCTTCTATGGCTGGGCGGCCGGAATCTTCTATTGGTTTTTCCTTTGCACCTGGATCCAATTTGTCCTGGAAAGACACGGAGATATGGGAGTGCTAGGCAGTTGGGGTGCTTTCGCGCTCTTCTGTTTGCTGAAGGCCTACATTTGGGAGTTTTCAGCTGCCTGGCAGGTGCCGCTCATGCGCTCGCCGGTGCGCCATTCCGTCGTGGCCGCCCTATGGACCGGCCTGGAACGCACTCACGCGACCTTCGGCTTTGCATGGCTGGCGTCTGGGTAATGCAGGAATCGACATGTCGCTTGCCGCTGCGGCTGGCGCCCGTCCGTGGGCGTCTATGGCGTCTCCTTCGTGCTTGCGATGCTGAGTGTGGGGTTCGCGTGCGTTCCCCTGCGATATCCCAGAATGCGGCTTGCTTCCGCTGCTTGCAACCCCCCTCCTCTGGCTGCTGCCGACGATTCCTCAAGGCATTCGAGCTACAGAAACGCCTTGGTAGTGCAACCCAATATCGATCCTGCGACCGCAGTGGACCTCGCTCGCGCAATTGAACGACCGAACGGCGGCTGAGCCTGCTCTCCGGTATCCTTCCAGCCCCGTTAGTCATCTGGCCGGAACTGCCCGCGCCGCTCTACTACTATGACGATAAAGAATTCCATCAGGCCGCGATCGATATCGCCCGCCATGGCAGCTACTTTCTGTTTGGAACGGTTGCCTATACCGGCCAACATCAACCATTGAACTCGGCGGTACTGTTGCGGCCGGATGGATCGGAGGCCGGGCACTATGACAAAATCGACCTGGTTCCGTTTGGCGAGTTCATTCCGCCGATGTTTTCCTTTGTAAACCGCATCACCCAGGAAGCCGGCGATTTCGCGCCGGGCCAGAAATCAAGGTTCTTAACGCCGGCGCCACGACCCGGCGTATTCATCTGTTACGAATCTGCTTTTCCTGATCTGGTGCGGCAATTCTCTGCCACAGAGGGCAAACGTCCTGGTAAACCTTTCAAACGATGCGCTATTTCGGATACTCCGAAGCGCGAGTCGCAGCACTTGGGCACTGGTTCGCATGCGCGCGGTGGAAAACAGGCGGTTTATCGTCCGCGTCACGAACGACGGAGTCACCGCGGTGATTGATCCGGCTGGCCGGGTTATAAAACGTCTTCCGCCGTACGAGGAAGTAGCGGCAAGCGTCCGGTTTGGCACGGTAGAACCAACCACCTTCTATGCCCGCCATGGAGACTGGTTCGCCTGGAGCTGTCTTGGTTTTTCCCTCCTCGCGGCTGCCTTTACGTGGCGAAGCGAAATCGCTCTAGGGCGCCTCGTATCGCCCTAAAGATGATAGGCATACACGAATATACTGGTGGCCATGCCTCCCAAAGACTTCGGCCGAACATTCGGCTTTAATACACGTGCTCTGCATGCCGGATATAGTCCAGAAGCCAGCACTCACGCCCGAGCTGTTCCGATTTATCAGACGACTTCTTTTACGTTTGACGACACCGAACACGCAGCTCGATTGTTCGGGTTGCAGGAGTTCGGCAATATCTATACGCGGATCATGAACCCGACAACTGCGGTTCTCGAGGAACGCGTTGCGTCTCTGGAGAATGGCATGGCGGCACTGGCGACTTCCAGCGGGCAGGCTGCGCAATTTCTGGCGATCAGTACCATCGCTCAACCCGGTGATCAGATTGTCGCCGCGAGCACCCTGTACGGCGGTACCTACACTCAGCTCGACGTGACAATGCGGCGCCTGGGGTATGACGTGGTGTTCGTCGAACCGGATGATCCCGAAAACTTTCGACGTGCTATCACTTCAAAAACGCGGCTCTTGTACGGCGAGACAATTAGCAACCCGCGCAGTAATGTTCTGGATATTGAAGCGATTGCTAAGATCGCGCATGAACATGAAGTGCCGCTGGTTATCGACAACACCTTCGCTACGCCCTACGTAACTCGCCCGATCGACCATGGCGCCGACATCGTAGTTCATTCGTTAACGAAGTTTATGGGCGGCCACGGTAATTCAATCGGAGGCATCATCGTGGACAGCGGCAAGTTCCCCTGGAACAGCGGCAAGTTCCCGCTCTTCACAGAGCCATCAGTCGCCTACCACGGCATGAAGTTCTGGGAGACTTTCGGACCGATCAGCTTTGCCATCAAGGCTCGGGTTGAGGGGCTCCGCGACCTTGGTCCATGCATCAGTCCATTCAACGCTTTCTTGTTTCTTCAGGGCATTGAGACTCTGGGCATGCGCATGGACAGGCATCTATCCAACGCCAAGGCGGTAGCGGAATACCTGGCAAGTCATCCGAAAGTCGCCTGGGTCAAGTATGCTTCGCTTCAGGGGAATCGCTACTTTGATCTCGCATCGAAGTACACGCCCAAAGGCGCTGGCGCAGTCTTTTCCTTTGGGCTGAAAGACGGCTTTGAAGGGGGGAAGAAGTTCATCAACAGCCTATCGGTCTTTTCACACCTCGCCAATGTGGGGGATGCCCGCAGTCTGGTAATTCACCCGGCGTCAACGACTCACCAGCAGCTCGGGTTGGCCGAGCAGGAAGCAGCAGGCGTTACGCCGGAGTCAATCCGACTTTCCATCGGACTCGAGGACGTCGAGGATTTGCTGTGGGACTTGGATCAGGCTTTGCAATAGGCAGCTCACGCCGCTCGGACCGGCGCCGGGACGAACAATCCAGGCGCCGTCTTGGTGCCACTACTTACACATCGATCCAACAACGCTTCGCATTGCTCTCGGCGACCTTTTCGAGCAGAATCATTCCGTGGAGTCCGTCGGCAAAGGTGGGGTAATCAATCGGTGCCGACGGATCCGCTACCCGGGCGTAAAAATGCTTAAAGACCTGTTTGTGCGAATCGTCGTACCCCTCGCTGTGTCCGCCAGGTAGATCGGCGAAGGCGGCTGCCGCTGGGTAGAACAGCGAAGCATCCTTAATAATGATCTGGTTCGGCTCGTTCCGATGACCGATCCACAGAGTGTCCGGCGACTCCTGGTCCCAGGCCACACCAGCCTTGGTTCCGAAGATCTCGAAAGCGAACTTATTCTTACGCCCCGCCGACATCTGGCTGACAGTAAAGGCGCCGCGCGCTTTCGCGCCGAGACGCAGCATAACTACGCCAAAATCCTCCGTGTCCACGGGAAAAGATTCGTAGTCGGCTGTATCGGCCTTCTTGGCCGAGAAGGTTTCCACTGAGCCTTTGGGCCGCTTGCGCTCTGGATAGAACGTCGCCAGGTCAGCACAGAAAGAGCTGATATTCTGCCCCGTCAGGTGCTGGATCATGTCCATCCAGTGCGAACCGATGTCGCCCATTACGCGCAGCGAGCCGTTTGATCTTCGAATCCAATCGCCAGTTCCAATCGGTTTCGTACAGCAGCCAATCCTGCGAATACGTGCCTTGAACGATCAGGATCTCGCCCAGATCGCCCGCCTCAATCATTTGGCGGATCTGCTGCACGACCGGATAATAACGGAGATTGTGCTGGACACAATTGACTGCGTTGTACTTCGCGGCGGCATCCACTAATTCCCGGGCTTCGCCACGGTCATTGTCATCGGCTTTTCACAAAGAACGGCTTTTCCGGCCTTGATGGCCGCGAGCGACATTGGAAAATGGTCGACATTTGGCGTGCAAATATGGATAGCCTGAATTTCCTTATTCTCAAGGATTTCTTGAAGATTACTGGTAGCGATCGGGATGCTGGCGCTTTCGGCGAATTTCCTCGCGGTCTCAGGCCGGCTTCCCACCACGGCCGCAATCTCGACATTGCCCAAGCGGCGCACATTCTCAACATGGACCTTGCCCATGAAACCGGTGCCCATGACAGCGGTTTTGATTTTCTGCATAAGAATCCTTCCAAAGACAATCTACAACCCTTGACCATGTCGCCTTGGGATTCAAGCTGCTAGCCTGTTCAGGATTAGAGAGACCTATGGTGATTCGAATACGCTTGCAGGGCGCGAAAGCTGTAGACCTTAGTCAGCAACTGGCGTTGGCCGTCGGCTCCTTGCTCGCTCCGCTTGCTCTCTTGGCGTTTACTGTGGCGTTTTGGGCGTTTGCCGCCGAAGCGCAATGGACGAGCACGTTCCTTTTTCAGGGTACGGCGCTTTCTCACTGGCAGGTCTGGATTTCTGTCGCGGCTCTCTTGATGGTCTTTGGCCACCTGCTGGAGAAGCTTGGAGCTGCTCGGACTGATGCTGACGTCGCAGAAAGGACGGGCTCTTTCCCTGAATGTCAGAGTCGACCCTTAGACTGTCCCGATCGTGAGAACAAAATCAGAATCAGGCCGGAATCCCAAAAGTCATAATCGACAAATTTCTTATTTATCTATAAAAAGCGGCTATTACCGGCAATGACCCAGAGAAGTACTGATTTCTTACCCAATTCCGGCAAGTTGTTCCAAGACCTGTCGGAATTTTAACCGGGACCTGCAGGCCTTTGTAGACGGAACCGTTCGGCCCCCTAGTTGCATCAGAGGAAAGTAGTCAAAGGCGTTATGTTAAATATCGAAACGAATGTTTTACCTTCAGTCCAACAAGAACCGGCACAATCGTGGCTGGCCAGGACTGTAGGACACTCGTTACTCCGGAGTGGTGAGTGGGCGGGCGATACCGCACAAAAATTTGCTGCCTTACTTGCTGACCTAATGGGTCCTGCGGTCTTCCTGGCATACGCGATGACTGCATGGAGTCTCACGACAAACTTTGGTTGGACCACGTCATTCCTGTTTACAACGGGACCTTTCTCGAACTGGCTGGTTTGGTTAGGATTCGCGATTCTGCTGAATTTTGCAGCTAGTATCCTGAAGCGGCACACTCAAGCTCGAGTCTGATTCGGCAGGCCAACAGTTTATCGCCGTGTAAACTGCTGGCAGGAAAACTGCAACGCAAACTTGAATGACCCTTGATATCTTTAAGTGAGGGCTTCCCTCCAGCAAATGCCTTTCAGTTCGCGTTCGTACGTGAATCGCTTTACCCCTTCTAATCGCTTTCCCGTGGGTTTGAAGTGGCTCCTTATCGTCAACATTTCCCTTTTCATATTGAGCTACATCCTTCAGGCAAGTGGCGTTAGTCCTTTCCTGCAGAACTTCGCGCTTGTTCCTGCGCAGGTAGTTCAAACGTTTGCGGTTTGGCAACTAGTCACCTACATGTTCCTTCATGCCGGGATCGGCCATATCCTGTGGAACATGCTTGGCTTGTGGATGTTCGGCGCGGAGCTTGAACGGCTTTGGGGCACGAAGAAGTTTCTTCAGTTCTATTTTTTGTGTGGCATTGCGGCCGGATTGACGGTTGTCATTATGGCGTACCTGTTTGGCGGCACGAATACGTCAACAGTGGGTGCGTCAGGAGCCATCTATGGAGTACTCATGGCGTACGGTTTGACCTTCCCCGACCGTACCATCCTGTTTGGCTTCCTTTTTCCGATCAAGTCCAAATATTTTGTGATGATCATTGGAGCCATTCTCTTCTTGCAGTCCTACACGGCAACTGTAGGAGGCCAGAGCACGGGAATAGCGGTGATTGCGCACTTGGGCGGTCTGGTGGCCGGTTATCTCTTCTTGCGAGGGAAGCGCCTCCGCCTGCAGCTGCGAGAACCGGTAACGGCAGGGATCAAAGAGTGGAAGCTGCGCCGGGCTAAGAAAAAGTTTCAGGTCTACCTCCAGAAGCAGAAGTCCGGTCGCGATCCATGGGTCCACTGACGACTTAGTTAAATGTCAGATAGTCAGGTTGAAAGTCAATGGTTTTTCGGAAAGTTTCTCTCGTAGCATTTCTATCGGCCTTGGGTCTCGCCGGTGCTCTTTGCGCCGGAATGGCGCAGGAAGGACCACAGCCGCAGTCGAGTGACTCGGTAGCAAAGCCAAAACGGAAGTCTCAACCACCGCCGGATGAAACAACTACTTCAAGTCCGGAGCCAACGGTATCTGCGCCTCATTCTGCAAAGCCGGACATGCCAGCGCCGGCACCCGAGGACAAAGCGCCTATCCCCTCGGAGTTCAAGCGGCCGAAAGATCCGACGGCCGGAGCAGCAGGCGATACTCCGACTTTTAAATCCAATGCTACGACTGTGAGCGTCGACGTATCGGTACTCGACGACAAGAACCGCTTCATCCCTAAACTCCCGGCAAATAATTTCCGCATTCTGGAAGACGGAGTTCCGCAACAGATTTCCCAGGCCAGTCTCGGCGAAGCACCGATGACCATTTGCATGGTTATAGAGTTTAGCGGGCGTTTTCAAGCCTACTGGACACAAGGCTGGTACGAGACGTTGCAGGCTTCGTACGGATTTCTCCAGTCGCTCAAAGCCGACGACAACGTAGCGGTGGTGGCTTACGATCTGCGGACTACGATCCTCTCGGATTTCTCTCCGGATAAACGGAAGGCCGAGGAGGCGATGTCGCGGCTTCGCATCCCTGGATTCAGCGAGTCTAACGTTTTCGACGCTCTTACCGACATGGCGAGTCGTATGCAAAACATTGAGGGCCGCAAAGCGATCCTCCTGATCGGTTCTGGCTTGGATACTTTCAGCAAGATTACGTTCGACCAGGCACGCCGGTCCTTACAGGAATCAGGGGTCCCCATCTACACGGTCAGCGTACTTCAAATCGCAAGAATACAGGCAGAGAGCCGCGGCATGAGCGGCGAGGCCGATATGACGTTCTTGCAGGCCGACAACGAGATGCGAACCTTCGCCAAAGAGACGGGCGGGATGTCGTTTTTCCCGCGCTTTACGGGTGAGTATCCTTCCGTGTTCCGGCAGATCGAACAATCTCTTCGAGGACAGTACTCGTTTGCGTACCATCCAACCAATACGGCGCGTGATGGTAAGTTCCGGCGCATCAAGGTTGAGTTGATCAACCCCGACACAAATGAACCGTTGCGTTTGACAAATGAAAAAGGTAAGCCGCTGAAGTATCAGGTAATTGCTAAAGCTGGATACAAGGCTCCTCGCGAAGTGGACTAGCGCTCGATTGGCGCGCCTCGCTTGTTACATCTGTGCAAGCTTCTTGCATACCGTGTAAGCGCCAGACTTAGTGTCAAGAACTAAAATCCTAGCCATTGCATCGTCTTAGAGATCCGTTGACAGGCCTCATGGACGCTGTGTTACGTTTGCTGGGTCTTGATGCGATCGGCCCCTTCTCAGCGCGCACAATTTGCGGCTATGATTCTTCTGGTAGATGACAACCCAGACGGCATCATCGCTCGCCGTTCGGTTCTGTGTGAACTCGGGTATCAAGTTGTGACTGCCAGTAGCGGATCGGCGGCTCTAACCCTTCTGGAGAGCCAGCCAGTGGATCTGATCATCACGGATTACAAGATGAATGAGATGAACGGATTAGAGTTCATCGCCGAGCTGCGGTCCCAGGAGCGTACGACGCCAATCATTCTTCTAACAGGCTTCGCCGAAGCGCTCGGTTTACGTCCGGAATCGACGGGCGCCGACGTTGTTATACAGAAAAGCGCGAATGAGTTAGCAAGCCTGTTGCGCCATGCGAAGAGGCTGCTTCAGCCGCCACGAAAACCCGCTCGATCCGTTCAAGAACCAAAGCTCGGCAGTCGCTCGAAGACGGTCGGTTCCTAAGCTTTTGAATCAGGCGTACTGGCCCGCGACGTACCCGGACGCCCATGCCCACTGGAAATTAAACCCGCCCAAATGTCCCGTTACATCGACAACTTCCCCGATAAAGTAGAGCCCGGGAACGCTTTGGCTGGCCATGGTCTTAGACGAGAGGGCCTTGGTATCAACACCGCCTAGCGTTACTTCCGCAGTCCGATAACCCTCGGTGCCGTTTGGAACGAATTGCCACTGATTTACAGCCTGCGCCAACAAGCGCAGTTGCCGGTTGGATATATCGTTCAGGGCCTTAACAGCAGACCCGGGGAGATAAATTTCCAGCAGTTGCTGCGCCAGACGCTTCGGGAGAACCGATTGTAATGACGCCATCGACGCTTGCCGCGGACGCTCCGCCTTCGAACGGAGCAGCGTGTAGTTCATGTCTTGATCAGGAGCAAGATTCACACATACGCTATCTCCCGGAGTCCAGTAGGACGAGATTTGCAGTATCGCGGGTCCGCTCAGGCCGCGGTGAGTAAAAAGAAGCCCCTCACGAAAGCTCTGCTTGTTGCATTCGACAATTGCTTCTATCGCGACACCGGCTAACGGCTCCCAGACCTCCAGGTGCGTTTCCGGCATGGTGAAGGGCACTAGAGCTGGCCGTGTGGGGACAATCGGCAAACCGAATTGTGAGGCGATGCGATAGCCCAAGTGAGTTGCACCCATCTTGGGGATAGACAAACCACCGGTCGCAACCACCAGCGACTGACAATCGAACTCCCCGGCTGAGGTTTGAACCCGGATGCAATCGCCTGTATGTCTAACGTCGTCGATCGTGACGGCCAGGCAAATTGTGACGTTCGCATGACGACATTCCTGCAAAAGCATCTCGACGATCTGCTGCGATAAACCGTCGCAGAAGAGTTGACCTTTGGTCTTCTCGTGGTAAGCAATGCCGTGCTTCTCAACAAGAGCGATGAAGTCTCTGGGCGTATACCGGGCAAGAGCCGAGACGCAAAAGCGAGGATTGGCACTGAGGAAGTTGTCCGGCGATGTATGTAAGTTGGTGAAGTTACAACGGCCACCACCGGAGATCCGGACCTTTTCAGCAGGCTTTGCGGCATGATCAAGCACAACCACACGCCGCCCTCTCTTGCCGGCTTCCATGGCGCACATCAGGCCAGCCGCACCCGCACCTAAGATAAGAACGTCTGAACCGAGATTGGGCATGCGGGTTGAGTGCCAACTTCGTAACCGGGGACGAGTCGCTGCCCTTATAGTATGGAGAATGGTTAAACCGATCACGCGCGCAGCCAGGCGTCCTGTCGCTCTCGCTCTCTTGGGAATGCTTTGGTTTGCGCTGGCCTCACAAGCAGCCATCACGAAGGTAAAGCGAGCCGCAACTTCTAGTAAAGTTGCAAAAACTAAACCCGCGCGTAACTCAACCAAGCTCCCCACGCTCGCCAGCCTGTCGCTTCACGACAAAATCGCCCAGCTGATTATCGTTCGTGGTTATGGAGATTACCCATCCAGCAACAACCCTGAATTCAAGAAGTTTCTGCGCTGGATTCGCGAAGACCATGTCGGTGGCTTTATCGTCGCGGGCCGCATTCGAAACGGAAATGTAATTCCTGCGCAGCCCTACGAAATGACAACGTTTGTGAACGAAATGCAGCGCCTGGCTGCAACTCCTTTGCTGGTAGCTTCCGACTTCGAACGCGGAGCTTCCATGAGAGTGGCCGGAACGTCTAATCTTCCTTACCAAATGGCCTTCGGGGCGGCTCACGACTTAGCAGCTACGAAAGCGCTCGGTGCGGCGACGGCCCGGGAGGCTCGCGCCTTGGGCGTGCAATGGGTGTTTGCGCCCGATGCAGATGTAAATAACAACCCCGATAATCCGATCATCAACATCCGCTCCTTTGGAGAAGATCCAACAGCCGTGGCGTCGAACACCGCGGCCTTCATCGACGGCGCGCATAGCGACCCCGACAACTACGTGCTCGTCACGGCAAAACATTTTCCTGGACATGGCGACACCGCGGAAGACAGCCATATGCAATTGGCCCGGCTAAATCAAAGCCGCGATCGGATCGAAACGCTGGAACTTGTGCCATTTCGGGCCGCTGTCCAGCATGGAGCTGATTCCATCATGACCGCCCACATGGCCGTCCCCGCTTTCGCCTCCGAAGACGAGCCTGCGACTTTATCGACCAACATACTGACTGGATTACTGCGGAACGAGTTGAATTTTCAGGGTCTCATCGTAACCGATGCCCTGGAGATGCAAGGTATCGCTGCACTCTACTCGCAAGGCGAAGCGGCCGTGCGCGCGATCCACGCGGGAGCCGATGTGCTGCTGATGCCGATCGATCCTGAACCTTGCATCCGCGCCATCGAGGCCGCGGTGGCAAGCGGACGCATCCCGATCGCACAAATCAATCGCAGCGTGGGTAAGATACTGGCGGCAAAACAGCGAGTAGGTTTGTTTCGAAAGCGTTATGTGGAATTGAACGGATTGAGTGACGAACTTGATGACGCGCGCGCCACTAATCTGGCGCAACATGTAGCCGAACACGCTTTCACCTT
The DNA here is from genome assembly GCA_963814195.1 of uncultured Acidobacteriaceae bacterium. Taxonomy (GTDB): domain Bacteria; phylum Acidobacteriota; class Terriglobia; order Bryobacterales; family Bryobacteraceae; genus Bog-105. The sequence continues at coordinate 540,799 of CAWFBU010000007.1, read as the reverse complement.
GGTAAAGGACGACAGGCAACTGTTTCCGATCCCTAATCCTGAGGGCGCATGCCTGATCGTGATGGCGGAGGGAACGTTCACGCAACGTGGAGAGACACTTACCAACGAGTTGCGGCGAGACCTCAAAGCTTTGAAGTTCTACATGGTGAATCCGAATTTGCCCGATAGCGTTCTCGACGCAATCGCCGCCGACGCCGCACATTGCACTTCTATCTATGCCGCGGCATTCATCACCGTCTCGGCCGGTAGAGGGAGCGTCGCGCTCGAGGGCGGACTCACGCGGTTTCTGCACACGCTTGAGTCGGCAACAACACCCTTGGCGTTGATCTCGATGGGTAATCCATATCTGCTTCGCGATTTCCCGAAAGTGACTGCCTATGCCGCCACATTCAGTACAACGCAGAGCTCGGAATCGGCCGCGGCCAAAGCGATTCTTGGCAAAATTCCGATTGGCGGAAAGTTACCGGTCTCTATTCCGGGTGTCGCAAACTCGGCGAAGGACTTGGATGTACCAGCCAGGACCATACGGCATCTAACGGGCTGGAATGAACCAAATTACCTGGTTAGGACACTCGACTTTGAAATCAGCTTTGATTCGGGCGAAGTATTGCTGCTCGATCCCTGGATAGAAAGTAATCCGGCGTATCCGAAAGGTTATGAGCTGAAAAAAGTCGACGCTATTGCCATCTCTCACGCGCATTTTGATCACGTGAATGACGTAATACCGGTCGGGCAAAAAGTTTTCGCCCAAAGTAGTAGCAATCTTTGAGACCGCTTCTTACTTTGAGAAAAAAGGCCTTAAGAACACCATCGGCATGAACAAAGGCGGAACTGTCGACATTGGCTTTCTCAAACTAACGATGACCCATGCCCTGCATAGCTGTTCAATCAAGGACGGCGACCAGTTTCTGTACGGCGGCGAGGCGGCCGGATATGTTCTTACCTTCCAAGATGGACGCACCGCCTACTTCGCGGGTGACACCGCATTATTCGGAGACATGGCGTACATTGCTGAGTTGCACAAACCGGAACTGGCGTTCCTTCCGATAGGGGACCACTTCACGATGGGTCCACACGAGGCTGCTCATGCTGCTCGCCTGTTGAAGGTGAAAACAATTATTCCGATGCATTACGGAACGTTCCCTGCTCTGACAGGCACTCCAGAGGCCCTATCGGACAAATTGACAAAAGATGGAATAACGGTTCAAGCCCTGCAGAAGGCTGAACCGTTCTCCTGGTGAAGTCCTTTGGGCGTGTGTCTTTAGGAGAAGGTCATGATCGGCCGGACCTCAATACATCCATAACGAGCGCCCGGAATGCCTGCCGCCAGCTTAGCGGCTTCATTGATGTCCGGCGCTTCAACTAAATAGAAGCCGCCAAGCTGCTCCTTGGTCTCTGCAAACGGTCCGTCTGTGGTTACGGCCTTGTCATCCCTGACGCGGACGGATTTGGCGCTGGCCGTTGGTTGCAAGGCTTGGCCTCCTTTGATGGCAGCGGCGTTCTGTTCACCGAAAGTTCTGTACTCTCCGTACTCAGCCGGAGGAAATCCGTCGCTGAATCGCTTTTCGTCTTCGTAGATCAAGAGTAGGTATTGCATTTGTCAATCTCCTACTCTTTCAACGTTTGGATCGGCCGAAAACGACAGCTACGAGTAAATAAATTAAATCCGGCGAGAGATTCTCTTAGTACCGTTGGACGATAACTTCGCGAAAGCCTGTTTTGCGGAGAGCATCGCGGGTTGAGGATAGTTCCCCAGCGTCCTTGACTGGCCCAATAATCACGCGATACAGCTTGGCATTGCCAGGCTTGGGCACGGCATGGGCACGGAAACCCTTCTTATGAAGAACATCCGCCACTGCTAAAGCCTCATCATGCCCGACTGCCACCACCTGCAGATACTCCGATCCGGCATGGGGCGTGTAGCCTGGCCCATCGGGCTTGCTGGATTTTGCTTCCATCTCAGAAGTGGAAGGCTTCGCGGATGAGACTGCCATGGGAGACGCCGCGCGCTTGCGCGTCCCAAGAACCGGCTCTTGAGTCTTAGAAGCATCGTCGGATGCGGCATCGGATTGCTGTGTTCTGGAGGCGGGTCCGGCAGCTTCGGCATCCGCACCTCCGGATGCTGCGGCCGGGAGAGTCGTTTCACCATCCAGTGTATGAGTCTGCCCCCCCGTAGCGGTCTGATTCGGACCAGGTTCCGGGGTTGCTGCGGCCGCCGTTATTCCCTTCTTTGCAAAACTTCCACGGCCAATCAGGAAGCCACCAGTAAAGGACACCCCTAAGAGAACGGCAACCACTAGGAAGATGCCGAGTAACTGCTTGTTGCCTAGCAGGATCTCGGTTTCGCTCTCGCTTGTCCGCAACATTTCTACTTTGAATTGTACTGGAGAATGCAAGGGGTTGAAATGGTAACCTGACGGAATACCGCAACTATTGCTATGAAATTCCCTTCAAGGTTAGCTGTGACTCGTGTAGCTGTCACAGTCAGCCGCAGCCTCGTTGCTGGCCTTACCGATTGTTGTCGGACTCCAGAGCAAAACATTACAGGCCGCCGCACCTTCCGTGAAACTGATGCTGCTGCCTGGAATGCCCGAAGTGGCTGATCCGTCGAATCTCTACTCGGCTGATGCCCCGGGAATGCTGAGCGCGGCGGTGAAGGGCTTTCCGACGCGGGTCTACGTGCCTAATTCCAAAAGTGACACCGTAGACATCATCGATCCGGCGACTTATAAGATTGTTGGTCATTTTGCCCTCCCGAAGAAGACGAAGGGCGCCTTGGAACCGCAGCACGTGGTCCCCTCTTGGGACCTGAAGAAGTTGTGGGTTGCGCAGGATCTGGGCGATCAACTCACTGCCATTGATCCGGCGACCGGCAAGCAGGGCGAAACGGTCCATGTCGATGATCCGTACAACATGTACTTCACTCCGGACGGTAAGTTCTCGATCGTGATGGCGGAACGGGAAAAGCGAATCGATTTCCGCGACGCACAGTCGATGGCAGTGGTAAACAAGGTTCCGGTAGATTGCAATGGAGTGAACCATGCTGACTTCTCTGCCGATGGGCGCTACATGCTCGCAACCTGTGAATTTTCAAGCGAAATGATTAAGGTCGACGTCGAGGGTCAGAAAGTGCTTAAGCACTTGAAACTCGAACCGAAGGGCATGCCTCAGGACTGCCGGATCTCTCCCGATGGCAAGGTCTTCTATGTGGCGAACATGGATGCCAATGGGGTCCATGTCATCGACGGCGACGCCTTCAAGCAGATTGCATTTATTCCAACGGGCAAAGGTGCGCACGGCTTGTATTTCAGTCGGGATTCCAAGTACATGTATGTCTCTAACCGAGGCGAAGGTACGGTGACGCTAATTGATACGGCCACCCGAAAAATCGCCACCAAGTGGAAGATCCCTGGCGGAGGTAGCCCCGACATGGGTGGGGTCTCGGCGGACGGGAAGTATCTCTGGCTTTCGGGCCGTTACAACAGCGAGGTCTATGTCTTTGATACGTCGAATGGCAACCTGCAGGCCCGCATCAAAGTCGGCGAGGGCCCGCACGGTTTGTGTTTCTATCCGCAGCCTGGACGATATTCGCTGGGCCACACCGGAAATATGCGGTAGTGTCCGACGTTCCTGAACCCTGGCTGCGTGGACCCCTTGCGGATGTTCATCCGCTAGTGATGCCGGTGTTTTTCTCGTTCGCTCAAGTTCGAGAGGATCTGGCCCGGCACATCACCGGACTGCCGTCCGACCGAGTCTGGCAGACGTTCGGGAATATGTCGCTGGGCTTCCATCTCAAACACATTGCCGGAAGCGTCGACCGCCTCGGAACGTACCTGATCGGCGGCCAACTCAACGAAAATCAGCTGGAATCTCTGCAGCAGGAGCATGAACCGGAAAGCAGCCTGCCGGAGCTTCTGAAAGCGATTCACGATAGTTTGGCAGTTTGCGAAATGCGATTACGGCAACTGCGCCCGACCGATATCTTCGACGCTCGCACCGTGGGCAGGCAGCATTTGCCGACCACCGTCCTCGGGCTGCTGGTCCATCTTGCGGAGCATACACAGCGGCACTTGGGCCAGGCCATCACTCTGGCCCAAATACTCCGCTCCCAGGTCTGACCCCTCGCAATGTCGAGTTTTTCTCAACTTCTCCGCCGCAATCGAAATTACCGTTTCACTTGGTTGGGCCAGATTGTTAGTGAGGTCGGAGACCACTTCAACAACATTGCGGTTCTAAGCTTAGCCATTGAGCAGACCCACAGCGGCGGTGTCATTGCGGCACTGATGCTGTCGCGCGCCGTTCCCGCAGTTCTTGCCGGTCCGCTTGCAGGTGTTCTGCTGGACCGTTTTGACCGGCAACGGATCATGATCGTCAGCGACCTTGTGCGTGGTGTGATCGCGTTGGGGTTTATTCCCGCAATCAGGTTCCACCAGACTTGGCTCCTATGCCTGCTGAGTGCTTTACTGATGCTGGCCTCCCCGTTCTTTACGAGCGGCCGTTCTGCGATCCTGCCTTCAATCGCAACCAGGGACGAACTTCATACGGCGAACTCGCTCACCCAAACCACAGGGTGGATGACCCTTGCCGTAGGTGCTTACTTTGGCGGCACAACCGCAGCCCGATTCGGTTATCAACTCGCCTTTGTCTTTAATTCCCTCTCTTTTTTCTTCAGCGCATTCTGCATAGGAAGGCTACGCTCGCCAACGGGTCAATTTCGGGCCCAACGCGAGGACCCGGCCGAAGAACTGAACGAAACGGATGTAGCCCGGCCCTGGCACGAGTACCGTGAAGGACTCGCGTATATGTTGAAGAGTCCTCTGATTCTCGGCATTGCGCTCATTGCGGTCGGTTGGGCTAGCGGCGGTGGTGCCGCGCAGGTGCTTTTCACGTTATTCAGCGAACTCGTGTTCAAACGCGGAGCACAAGGTCTGGGCCAGCTTTGGGGCATCGCGGGTGTTGGATTGTTAATCGGTGGAGCCATTGGCAATCGGCTGGGCAAGGTCATCAGCTTCGAAACCTATAAGCGGACGGTTTTCGTTTGCTACCTCATACACGGGGGCGCCTACATCATATTCAGCCAGATGTCCCATTGGGGTTGGGCGCTCTTTTTCATGGCGCTTTCACGGGCGAGTGTCGCCGTGAGTTCGGTTCTGAACTGGTCAAATCTGCTGAAGAATGTCGAAGACCGTTTCCGCGGCCGCGTTTTCGCCACCGTCGAGACTCTTAATTGGTCAACCATGATGCTCTCAATGTTAGGAGCTGGGTTGGCTTCTCAACATGCGAGCGTGCGACTCATAGGCGCCGCTTCCGGCCTCTTAAGCTCCTCAACAGCCATTTTCTGGGGATGGGCAAACTGGACCGGTAAACTTCCGGAGCCGAAAGGCGAGCATCCTGAGGTCGTGATAGGAGTGCATGGGGATCCGGCAACGTAAGGTCGGCAACCTGCCCGGCTCACAAGATGCTCATGGTAGAAACCTTGATGACGTTTCCGTCTAGCTCTCCATGCGCAATCACACGGAGATTGTCTTTGTCGTGACTATTGTTCAACAACTCCCGGGCCTGCTTGATACCGGCAGGGTCTAACTTAAAGAACTTCTTCTCATCAGTGATCAGGCCGTACTCACTGCGCGCAGAGTTCTTTCGCAGTGAACAGCTGCGATCGTTCTTTAATGTCTTTTCGCGCCCATCCTTGACCATTCGCTCGGTGCATTTCCAGTCTGTCAGGACGCCCTGAAAGTCTTCAGCCTTGACGGAAGACGTCAGCACGGCAGTCAGGAAAAGAGTGATGATGGTCATGCGCATAGATTGTTCAGCTTCAACTCTATGACGCTGGCCGCATCAACGAAGTAGCATAATAATTAGGAACTTTACTATTCGGTCGGAATCAAACCGTTTGTGTTGGGCGATCGGCGCGAGGCATTCTACTCATCTTTCCTTGAGGAAGTTGGCCCGCTCTACGCTCATTACGATTTCTTGTCGATGCGGGTCGGCCTGGATGTCGCCTTTACCTGCGACATCATGCAGACGCTCTTATCCACCGAGTTCGCCAGTTACGGTCTCTCTCGATCGACCTTCAACATCCTTGTACTTTTACGGCACGGTCCCTTGGAAGGCGTACAACTTCACGACCTGGGCGAACTACTGCTGGTGAGCAAAGCCAATATCACAGGCCTCATCGATCACTTGGAGCAGAAGAATTTCGTCAAGCGTACGATAGATTCTGCTGACCGGAGGGTTCGATTCGCCCGAATCACTTCTGAGGGGGAAGCGCTCTTGAACACGGTCATTCCGGCGCACCAGCAGTTCGTGCGATCGCTGCTTCGGGAGTTGGAAGAAGATGAGAAGCGACTGTTAGTAAAGCTGCTGAAGAAAATGCGCGAGAGTCTTTCCGCGGGTGTCACAAGCCACTGTAAGAATGAAGATCAATGAGGACTGAAGATTGTTATGGCAGATGAGCAACAAGGTCAACAAGCGCAGCAGGACCAGGAAAATCACGAGAACGAAGAACAGAAGAAGAAACCGAATCCGCGCAGAAAGCGAGCGGTAAGGCTGATCGTCCTCGCTTTGCTGGTCGTTGCGGTGATTGTGACCATTCCGGTGCTTGCCTATTACTCGGTTCGAGAGTCGACCGACGACGCGCAAATCGACGGTCACGTCATACCAATCAGCTCGCGTATTTCCGGCAATGTGCTTTCGGTACTCGTCAACGACAACCAGTCGGTCAAAGCAGGCGAATCACTTGTCAAACTTGATCCGGCCGATTACCAGGTTGCACTAGTTCAAGCTCAGGCACAATTGTCAGGTTCAGAAGCGGAGACCTCCGAAAGCCAGGAGAATCTACCGATCACCACCATCAACACGTCAAGCCAGGTGACGACCGCCTCCACTCAGGAACAAGAGGCGAACGCTGGCGTACAGGTCGCTCAGCAGGGCATTAATTCGGCCCGGGCCAAATTGGCGGCTAGCAATTCTGCTTTGGCGGAAGCGCAGGCAAACTTCGTGAAGGCTCAGAAGGACCTTGCCCGATTTAAGAGCTTGGTCGATAAAGATGAGATCTCGAAGCAGGATTACGACGCGGCTGTGGCGAATGCGGAAGCCAATGCAGCGAGGGTAGAGTCGGCTCGTGCGGATGCTTTGGGAGCACAGCATAGTCTCGACCAGGCTGTCGCTCAATTGGACCAGGCGAAGGCCAGGCTGGCGACAGCTGCCGTACAACGTAGGCAGAGCCAGGAAACACGGCAAAACCAGGTAGCTGTTGTGCGAGCGCGTATCAAACAGTCGGTCGCCAGTTCCCAACAGCGTCAGGCTGACGTTCAGCAGGCAAAGCTGAATCTGGACTACACAATCATCAAGGCCTCCGTAGATGGAGTCGTCAGCCGCAAATCAGCAGAGCCCGGAATGCAGGTCTCGGCCGGCCAGCAAATGATGTCGCTTGTGCCCTTGGATGATATCTGGGTAACTGCCAATTACAAAGAAACGCAGTTAAAGAAAATGCGCGTTGGACAAATGGTCGAGATCGAGGTCGATACTTATGGAAGCAGCCGCAAATACCGGGGTCATGTCGACAGCATTGCCGCTGCTTCCGGTGCCAAGTTCAATCTACTTCCGCCGGAGAACGCCACGGGTAACTACGTCAAGGTTGTGCAGCGCGTGCCGGTGAAGATTGTCTTGGAACCAGGAGAAAACCGGGATCACCTTTTGCTACCGGGAATGTCAGTAACTCCAACGGTTATGTTGAATAGCGACCGTAATAGTCAGCAGTAGTGCATCGCTCTTGTTGGATTCGCCATGCGACCAAAGTTGTTTCTGACTTGCCGACGACGCATGAATTGCTCCTTCCGGTCCGCAAATCTGATGACATATTCCGACTGTGAAGCTGATCTTATAGGCTCTGGCGTTCGTGATTGCCGCCTCATCCGCAAGTACTGGCGCGGCAATCCAGCCTCATCGAAAGAAGCGATGCGACTCGGTTCTTGCGCGGTTATATGAAGGTTGAAGCCATCATGCCGACACGATGGCTTCAACCTTCGCGAGGATATTGATCGTATAGATGTCTTCGGTGAATAGCATAAACATCGCGCAGAAATGCGCCATGAGCTTGCCCTTCTCCATGCAGGTCCGTTCCGCAATAATCATAAATCCTAGATTGTTGAAAAAGCCCGATTTCAGACCGGATTTCGCTGTCGTTCAGGCTTCATCCGCCGGTCAGGTCCGGAATCTCGGGACATCTGTAATGCCGAAGCAGCAAGAGAAGTGGCTCCGATCCACCGTCGAAGAAGTAACGTCTGTCTGCATGCATAAACTCGGCCGTTGACGAATCTGCCGCCTCTGCTAGCTGGGGAGCCGACTTAGCCTAGCTATTACAGGGGCCATAGGCCGAAAGTTCTTCGCGACGGTGTTGTTTCCTAATTGCATTGTTTACGGGCGATCCGGGAAGTATTGGAAAGCCGCTGTCACGTTCGATGACATTCCGGGTCGCCGACCGTCCGGACACTGTCCGTTGCGCTGCCCGTTAGACGTGGGTAACCCTACCGACAACACTTCGAAGCTAGCGCGTTGGACGCCCACATGAATCTCGGTCGTTAACCCGACAGGCGACTCTCATCAAAAGCTTCATGGCTGAATATTCAACAGCCCATTCGAAGCGTCTTGGGTCGTAATTCGCGTCGGCGAGTCTGCAAAGGTGAGCAGGGAAATGCAGAGGCTTTAATGCTCGCTGGCATAATTGACCGGAGGTTCGAGAATGAATCAGAGGATGTGGAGATCCACACTGTGTTCACTGGCGTTGTCAATGCACCTCTCTGCTCAGAGTGCCAACGCGCCATTGCTGGTGCTGCCCGAGGCAAAAGGACACCGTCTGGTCCTTATCGATCCTAGGGAGAAAACCGTTGTTGGCCAGATCCCGGTACCAGGATGGCCGCACGAGGTTGCTTTCTCTGAGGACGGGAAGACTGCCTATGTCCCCTCCTACAGCGATGCAATTGTAGGGAGGCCCGGCATGGATGGGCAAACAATAGATATCGTCGACATGCGCACCCGCACCTTGAAGCAGACGTGGGATCTTGGAAAACCGCTCCGTCCGCACATGCCCATTTTGAACGGAGATGGTACTTTGCTCGTCTCGACAGAACTGGCCCAATCGCTCACGATTATCAACTTGCAGGACGGGAGAACTATGGGTCAGATACCCACGGGAGCGGAGGAGTCACACGTTTTTGTGAGGACTTCAAACGGCCGGAAGATCTACACCGCCAACCTGCATGCGGGAAGCATCAGCGTGCTGGATGTTGCGGCCCGCCGACTTGTCAAAATCATCCAGGTGTCGGAACTTCTGAACCGTATCGCACTTTCCATCGATGGCAAGTGGCTCTTCGCAACCGACGGCAAGTCTCCGAACGTCATCATGATTGATACCAGGACAGATGAGATTACTGGCAAGATTGCTGTAACCGCCTCTCCGTTTTCCGTCTACCCGACGGCTGATGGCCATTGGCTCTTAGTCGGAGAAGACATTGGAACGAAAGGACTACTTGAGGCCGTCGATTTGAGCGATCGAAAGATCAAGCACGTCAATGAGGTCGATCGATTGCCTTTCGGCATCAAAGTGGTTGGCAATGAGGCGTTTGTCGCGTGTTATCTCAGCGGCAGTCTTAACGTTCTGAATCTGGCGACCTGGACGATGGAGTCACCCATCATGAACGTTGCTCACGGAGATGGCCTTGCCGTTTGGAACGGTGCCCGTTAGTACGGATAGGTGCCATCCAGAATCGATCGGCCCGGAAGAGTTGCGGTGCGGTGCGTTTCGTCCTGCCTTCGATGTTCCAGCATATTTGTTGAGCATTCTTGAGAAGTATCAAGTCGAGTCGCGCGCAGAAAGAGTAGAGTCCGAGGGCGGTAAGCCTCTGTTCGGTCTGCATAATGTGGCCGAGCGAGGACAGCGCCACTAAGGCTTGCAACGAGCGGCCAAGTTCGGCGGTCGTGCTGTGACTCGGAAGCATGCAACCAGTGGATGCGGCAATGCCCTCCGAAACGCGCCGGTTGACAAGGGATCCAAACTGGCGAACACGCACGAAGCCGTGTGGAAGAACATGGTGCACATAGCGCCGTAAGAGCTCGGATGCGGAGAGTGTCATGCTTGTTCCCCATCGAAAGAAGCCCGAAGTCCATCCCAGATTTGTTTGCTTGATTCGCCGCCGTTTGGCGGCTGCCGACGAATGACTGGTCCGGAAGCGTCTATCAACGCTGGATGATCCACCGAGTTGTGTCTGGACGTCGGGCTACTCGGAACTGAATTGATTGTCCCCAGAACTGCCACGTCCAAGTGTCCGAACGCGGTCTCCCGTAACCCAAGGCCCTGAATAGCGCTCATCGAGCAAGGCTCAGAGAGCTCGCATGAACGCGTAGTGCGCGTCAATTCAGAGCGTCACTCGCGTTCCTTACCCCTTCGAGACTTACAGGCAGGCTGAAGAAGAACTTGGATCCGTTGCCCTCACTGGATTCGGCCCAGATCCGTCCGCCATGGCGTTCCACAATTCTGCGCGCAATGGAAAGTCCCATACCAGTCCCTTCGATCGATTCCCGATTGTGAAGGCGTTGAAACAGTCCGAAGATGCGTTCCGCAAACTGCGGATCGAAGCCTCGACCGTTATCGACGACAGAAAACACCCAGTGTGAATCGTCCCGTTTCGCACTGACATGAACCACCGGCGGATCGACTCCTCGATACTTAATCGCATTCGAGATCAGGTTCTGCAATACCTGTGAGAACTGAACCCGATCGACAACTAACTCGGGAAGCTCTCCGTGCGTGACACGGGCCTTTGTCTCACGCGTGGCCGCCTGGAGACTGACGGTGGCGTCCCTCAGAATGTCCGCAAATGAGACTGGATCCACCGGCTGGCCAGCTTTCCTCAACCGAACCAGCGCTAACAGCCCGTTGATCAAGTCAGTCATGCGCCTGGCCGATGTGACGATGTAGCCGATAAATTCGTCGGCATCCGCATCCAGCTTGTTCTTGTAGCGTGCCTCGATCAATTGGCTAAAGCTGGTGATGGTACGGAGCGGCTCTTGGAGGTCATGGCTGGCAACGTAAGCAAACTGCTGAAGCTCTTCGTTCACCGTTCGCAAATCACGTGTTCGTTCTTCGATCTGTGCCTCCAAACTTAAATTCAGATCGCGGAGCCGGGCATCCGCCTCGTCCCGTTGCTCCAGGTAAGACACAGTGGCTTGATACAGCCGGTAAAGAACAACCACGAGGATAGTCGTTCCAAAAAGAAAGACGAAGAAGGAGGAGTGGTTCAGCTTTCGCTGACTCTCCAGAAAGCTGGACTCTTCCGTGCTCAATCGCGATTGGAGCCGGCGAATTTCCATCCTGATCAGGTTCATCGCCCGGTCGGCCTCGCCTGTATTCACAATCTCGATAGCGTGGTCCCGCCCCTGGCTCGCGGCGACGTCTAGCGTTTGGTTTGCCATCTCGACGCGCTTCCTCAAGGCGGAGGTAAGTTTCTGAACGTCGTCTTGCAGATCAGGGGGCTGATCCTGGGCATACCGGCGACAGGTGTTTATGTGGCTCTCGAGCGCCGCTTTGGCGTTTTCGAATGGGACAAGGAAACGTTCGTCGCCCGTAAGGAGATATCCGCGTTCACCGCTTTCAATGTCCGAAGCTACCGAATGCAACGAACTGATGCTGGCCGACAAATTTTCGATCGCTAGCAACCCGACGTCCGTGTGCTCGCCGAGCATCGTGACAAGAAAAAATAAAAGGCTGAATGCTAACGGAATGAAAAACAGGAGAGCGAGACGACGCCGAGTATTGAAGCGAGCGGTCGAATTCATCTCATATCGGTTTTCAGAATCAGCCATTTCCCTTCCCGGGAGCAGCAAGAACATCTTCGTCGAAGCGCAACACCATCTTGCAAGGGCTCAGGTGATGTTCTCATACGGTGGACCCTACGGTAAGCGTATAGGTTTCAGTGAGACGTAAGCTAATGCACAGCCAATCGAGATTCGTGCAGCCATCGACCCACCGTCTACCCTGGAAGAATCAGGTCCAGACCGTTACAGTGGCTCAAGGCGGTCTTGCTTCTGACGGGCAATCCTGGACACCGCGCGCCTATGCCAAGACGACGGGGACACTCCAGGAGGTAGCCGAAGCATGCAGACGCTTCAAAAGAAAACAGTCAAAGCCGCGACCCTGAAGCTTTGCCGGAATGAAAGAACGAGAAGCGGCAACTTCTGCCAGGCTCTTCGCAACATGACCTCGGACGAGATCCCGGGCCGCGAGAGCACAATGTCTTAGAGAAGGCGACGTGATCATGTCGACCTGAATGCTGTCGAGTTTGCTTTTGGCCGAAGTCACGTCTTTTCGGAACACGATATCGAAACAGGCCGAATTGGCAAGACACGCGGACCGGGTAGCAGGATTCGCCCGTGAGGAGAGACTCAGAGCACGACTGTCCCAAAGATCTCCACTCCCATGATCTCCGCGATCGAAGGCCCAACTTGCCAACATCCCGGCATAGAGCACCATGAAATCAGCTCGTCCCTCGAAGGTTGCCATCAACTCAACAAGCCAGAGCGGAAATTCCCGGGGCTCAAGCCCGGCACGCTGATGTTGTAGCACCAGATGATACAGGAAGATCGCATTGGACTCTGTTCCATCTTTATACAAAGACAGAAACAGCCCAGCATCGTTCTGAGCAGTGGAGTTAGAGGCGTTCGGAATTAGACCCAGGGTAAAAATCAAGAAGTTCACTTGAAAGAAGTCCCGGAGGAACAACGACAGGATCTCGATTGGATGAACGTGGTACAGAACTAATGCCGCGAATACGGCAGCAGCGAATGTGGCTGCGGGTCCGGCTGCGATCACGATCATCATTCGTCTCCGCCAGAACTCATTAGTGCGGGGGATAGCGGTTACCGAGCCCGTAAATACCCGTTTAGTCCTGCCCTGCACTCGCCACCCGGACCCCACTCTGGTGAAACGGCACGCTCCAAATGCAATCGCCAGAACTTCGAAGCGGCAAGCTACAGCAGCTACCAGGTGACCAAATTCGTGAACTATCAAGGCAGAAAAGGTCGCGATCAGGAGTAAGACAAAAGGCTCGATCCCGTTAAGAGTAACCGGACTGCAAAGCTCTTGAACAAGAAGAGAGCCTCGATTGCCGAGTGCCAGAAGCAGGACCACACAGGAAAGCGTGGAAAGAGTCAGCAAGGAAGATTGACGCCATGCCCCGGCGCGAGGTGAGTGGTTAGGTGATGCTCCCTGCGAAGGGGGCGGCAGAGCGTGCGAAGCTGACCCAATTTCCATGCCGTCAGTATGGTTCCTTTCGTTGACGAATGCCAGCTCGCAGGTACTGGCTTTCTCTTGCTTTGTTGACCTTACGGTTCATCGAGGAGGGGGTACGGACTAAGGCGACGCTACACTAGGCGTAACAGCTTTCTCCCGAGCTGCGCTCTCGCATCCCATGGCCATTCAGACATTATTCGGATCGATCCCGACAGAGCCGACCCTCCTCGACCGCCTGAAGGCTGGTGTCGAGAAGACACGTTCAGGGCTCGTTGATCGTTTGGAGGACGTTCTTTCAGGCAAGAAAACGATTGATGCAGACCTGCTGGAGGAGCTCGAATACACGCTGATTACAGCTGATCTGGGCGTCAGGACGGTGCAGGAAATCCTGGATCGCATACAGGAGCGCGTCGATCGAAAACAAACCGGTGACGCTGCCGAGATAAAGGTCCTAATCCGCGAACATTTGCTCGAGGTGCTGCAAGCGTCCGAAACTCCTTTGCGGGTGGTCACGACCCCGCCAGCCGTTGTCATGCTGGTAGGAATAAACGGAGCTGGCAAAACGACAACCATCGGGAAGCTCGCAAACCGTTTTTTGGGGGAGGGGCGCAAAGTCCTGTTGTGCGCTGCCGATACGTTCCGCGCAGCAGCCATCGAGCAGCTGGAAGTCTGGGCTCAACGCGCCGGCGTCGACATGATCAAGCAGAAAACCGGGGCTGATCCGAGTGCGGTGATCTTCGATTCGCTTCATGCAGCCAAGGCGCGAGGAGCAGACTACGTCATCATCGACACCGCCGGCCGCCTCCACACGAAGGAAAATTTGATGGCTGAGTTGGACAAGATGCGCCGGACATGTCAGCGCGTCCTTCCCGGTTCTCCGCATGAAGTCTGGTTGGTTTTGGACGCAACCACTGGCCAGAATGGTCTGGAGCAAGCGCGCAAATTCACAGAGTCCTCCGGCGTGACCGGCATCATCTTGACCAAGCTGGATGGGACCGCGAAAGGTGGGGTTGCAGTCGCAATCGCGCGGGAGTTGAACCTGCCGATCCGCTTCATCGGCGTAGGCGAAAAGATCGACGATCTGCTGCCATTCGAGCCGGACAAGTTCGTGCAATCCATATTTGATTGAGATGAGTACATTTATGCGGGAGGCGTTGGACTTGGCCCATCAGGGTCGAGGACTCACCAGCCCGAATCCGACGGTCGGCGCTGTGATTGAGCGCGATGGCCGCATAGTAGGACGAGGTTTTCATACCTGGTCTGGAAAAGACCACGCCGAGATAGTCGCACTACGCGAGGCCGGAGATACAGCACGCGGAGCTACCATATACGTAACCCTGGAACCGTGCTCTCACACCGGACGGACTGGCCCCTGTACCGACGCCCTCATAAGTGCGGGCATCGCGCGGGTGGTGGCGGCCATGGAAGATCCCAACCCACAAGTATCCGGGAATGGGTTCCGCCAGCTAACGGAGGCCGGTGTTTGCGTTGAGATCGATCAGGCTGCCTCAGCCGAGGCCCTGCGCGTGAACGAGCCTTTCGTTCACTTTATGCGAACGGGTCGTCCGCTCGTAACCGTTAAAGCCGCTTTAACGCTCGACGGGAAGATCGCGGCGCCGCAGGATAACGTCGGTTGGATCACCAGCGATGTGGCCCGCGCCGACGTTCAGCAAGTGCGGCATTTCTCCGACGCCATTCTCACGGGCCTGGGTACGGTGCTGGAAGATGACTGCCTCTTAACAGATCGTTCCGGGCTTGAGCGTAGCCGGCCACTGCTTCGTATCGTGCTCGATTCACAGCTGCGAATTCCATTGAGCTCAAAGATCGTCACGAGTGCAAGCGGTGATGTCTTGGTCGTCGGCACCTCGATTGCACCACCGGAAAGGCGGCGCTGTCTGGAATCTTCGGGCATTCGCGTCCTGATTGCTGACGGAATAGGTGGCAGAACCAGTCTCCCGAAGGTCTTGAGTACCTGGCCGAAGAGCGCTATTTTCGCTGATGGTTGAAGCGGGTAGCAAGGTGAACTGGAACATGCTCGATTCCCAGATTGCGGATAAAGTTTTGTTCTACTACGCTCCGAAGATCCTCGGTGGTCTGAACAGCCTTCCGGTGGCGGGTGGCCAAGGACGAATGCGGCGGGCTGACGCCATGCTGTTGGATAGGTTGAAAGTCCACCCGGTGTCCGAAAATGAATTTGCCGTGGAAGCGTACCTGGTGAAGGATTAGATGTTCACCGGCATTGTCGAAGAACTCGGCCGAGTAGAAGCATGCGAACTGCGAGAAGCCGGCGCACAACTGCGAGTGAACTGCACAGCGTCATCTTGCACGATGTGACCTTGGGCGCAAGCATTGCAGTGAATGGTGCCTGTCTCAGCGCGAGCGAACTGCAAGCGGACGGTTTCTCGGCAGATCTTGCGCCCGAGACGCTACGACGGACTAACTTGGGCGAACTGCAAGCAGGCGCTACGGTGAATCTGGAGAGGCCTCTGCGAGCGAGCGGACGATTGGATGGCCACTTTGTATTGGGTCACGTGGATGGTACAGGCGATATCGTTTCGCTTGGAGGCTCTCGGCAATAACAACTGGTGGTTGCGGATTCGAGTTCCGCAGGAACTGACTCGCTATATCGTGAGCAAAGGTTCAGTAGCGGTCGACGGAATCAGCCTGACGGTCGCGGAGATCGCCGGGATCTGGTCGACTTTCACCATCATTCCCTTGACCTATGAAAACACTACTTTGCGGCAGTATGCTCCAGGATCGCGAGTCAATCTGGAAGTCGACATTCTCGCCAAGCACCTTGAGAAGCTATCCCGACTCGCGCATTGAACCGATCCAAGTATCCCCCACTTCGATCGGCTTAGCTTTTCAACTCTTCCCTTATTTCGGCAGCCGCTTTTCGCGCCTCGTCGACGGCCCCGATGGGAAAGCTGATCGCGCCAACTTTGGGGTGGCCGCCGCCGCCATATCGCTCGCAGATTGTCGCAATGTTGTGCCGGAGCGGCTCGCGTACCCACGGATTTGATCCAACTGAAACCTTCGTGCGGAAAGTGGATGTAGAAACTGAAACCGTATAGGCCGAGTCCGGAAAGAGTAGTACGGAATGAACTTGTTATAGCCTTCAATTCCGTACTCCACCAGGTCGAAAGAAGATAACGCCTTTGTCACAGGTGCCCTCCTTGCGAATGACGTCGATATTGCGAAGATGTTCCGTTCATGTAGTTCGCTGGTAGGATTCCTGAATCTCCGGCTCGGCGATGATGGCCGATAAGCGGCTCGTGCTGCATCGCGTGAATAATTCGCTGCACCAGGCTGAGAACCCGGGCTGCCCTCAATCACCAGTGTCAACTTCATCGCAGGCGCTTCCATCTCCACCGCGGCCTTGGCGCTTTCATACAAGCGCCCCGTCCACGATGTCCGCCCACGTCACCAAGCTCTTCCAGGTCCGGAGCCGTAAAACCATATTGCTTTTTCACGACCGTCGAAATGAACTTCGTGCACGAACGGTAACTGGTGTCCAGAAGCTTGCGGCCCGACTTATCGTGCTTCGGTGATGCTCGGCATCTTCCGGGCTGAGGTATGCGCTCTGGTGATGATCGAACCACCAGGTCAAATTCGGATGCGTGGCGTACTTGAAATCGACGATGGCATTCGCGTCACCATCGAAAAGGCGTCTTCAAAAAGCTGATCGGCCCGATGGGCCAGGCCGGTGTAGAGAAACTCTGCTGCCGGGTAAAACTCGCTGCGAAAAATCGTGTGATGTAAGCGGCAGACGCAGCACCATCGAAGCAGTGATCATGGTAAAGGACTCGCACCCTCATTAATTAGAGTTGTTCTCCAGAAAACCTTTTAGATTGCCTGACGGAAGAGACGAAATGCAAGCGGGTGCGCCATAATTATGGGTTGAAGTTTGAAATTCCAGGTGAAAGCTGGATTCCGTCGAGTTTAATCCGCTGGTCCCGGACGCTGCATTGCATCTCCCGAACGCAACCTCGTATTGTTAGATTTGTCGTGAGATTTCGTCTTGTTTAAGATGCTTCCCCGGAAGAGATGCTGAAAACCAAAGAAGAACGTGAAACGGATCTGAATCCCCAGGAAACCGCGGAGTGGCTTGAGGCACTTGATCAGATAGTGGACGAGGCAGGTCCGGATCGCGCCTCATATCTGCTGGAGCGGCTAGTTGAGTCGCGCCGCACAATTTGGTGTGGCCACCAAGCCGCAAGACGCGGACGCCGTACGTGAACACCATTCCCGTGCATGAAGAAGTACCGTATCCCGGTGACCGTGCCATTGAACGTCGCATTAAAAGCCTGATTCGCTGGAACGCCGCCGCCATGGTCGTGCGCGCAAATAAGTACGATGCCGAACATCGGCGGACATATCTCGACTTACGCTTCGCTTGCAACGGTCAGCGAGGTCGGTTTCAATCATTTCTTCCGCGGCAGTTATGGTGACCAAGCCGGGTGATCTGGTCTACTACCAGGGACATGCCTCGCCTGGCGTTTACTCGCGTGCTTTTCTCGAAGGCCGCCTTTCTGAACAGCATCTGATGAACTTCCGTCACGAACTGCGCGACACTCCGGGCCTGTCTTCGTATCCCCATCCTTGGCTGATGCCGGATTTCTGGCAATTCCCGACCGTCTCCATGGGCCTCGGCCCCATCAACTCCATCTACAACGCACGCTTCCTACGCTATCTGGAAAATCGTGAGCATCATCGAGCGAACCGATCGCAAAGTCTATGCGTTCCTCGGCGATGGCGAGATGGACGAGCCGGAATCGACCGGTGCGCTCCACATTGCTTCTCGCGAGAAGCTGGACAACCTCATCTTTGTCATCAACTGCAATCTGCAGCGCCTGGATGGACCGGTTCGCGGCAACAGCAGCGTCATTCAGGAATACGAAGGCATCTTCCGCGGCGCTGGCTGGAACGTTATCAAAGTCCTTGTGGGGCAGCGATTGGGACGAACTCTTTGCCCGCGACGAGTCAGGCCTGCTGCTGAAGCGCATGGAAGAGTGCGTCGACGGCGAGTACCAGAATTTCAAGGCACGCGGCGGCGCGTACGTCCGCAAAGAATTCTTCGGCAAATATCCGGAGTTGCTGAAACTGGTCGAAGACAAATCCGATGACGACCTGGCGAGGCTGCGGCGCGGCGGCCACGATCCGGTAAAAGTTTACAACGCGTTTCAAGCGCGCGAACGAGACCAAAGGGCCAACCCACCGTCATCCTGGTGAAGACGGTGAAAGGCTACGGGCTCGGCGAAGCAGGCGAAGGCAAGAACATCACTCACCAGCAGAAAAAGCTGAACGAAGATGAACTGTTCTATCTCTCAAATCGATTCGATCTGAACCTGTCGAAGGAAGACATTCACAGCATTGCTCTGATTCGACCTGATGACAGACAGTCCGGAGATTCAATACCTGAAGCGCAGGCGCGAAGCACTCGGCGGCTACCTCCCGGTGCGCGCTCCGAAGAAGATTCGATCTGAAGTCACCGCCACTCGACAGCTTCAACGAATCGATTGGCGGTTCTCGCGGACGCGAAGCTTCAACCACCACGGCCTTTGTATCGGTGCTGAAAGCGTTGCTGAAGAGCCCGGAGGTCGGCAAATACATCGTGCCGATCATCCCGGACGAAGCGCGCACTTTCGGTATGGAATCGATGTTCCGCGAGCGCGGCATCTACGCAGCCAGCGGACAGCTCTACAAGCCCGTCGATAGCGATGTCCTGATGTATTACAAGGAATCGCAGAACGGGCAGATCCTGGAAGAAGGAATCACTGAAGCCGGCTCCATGGCCTCGTTTACGGCTGCCGGAACGGCTTACGCGAACATCGGCGTCCCGACCATTCCGTTCTTCATCTACTACTCGATGTTCGGATTCCAGCGCGTCGGCGATATGATCTGGGCTTTCGCCGATTCGCGCGGTAAAGGCTTCCTGGTGGGCGGCACGGCCGGACGCACAACGCTGCTGGGCGAGGGATTACAGCACGATGACGGGCATAGCCATGTGCTTTCCAGCGTTATCCCGACGTGCAAGAGCTATGACCCGGCATTTGCTTATGAAATTGCCGTGATCGTGCAGGACGGCATCCGCCGCATGTACGAAAACAACGAAGATCACTTCTACTACCTCACGGTCTCGAACGAGAACTATGTTCAGCCCGCGATGCCGGAAGGCGAACGGTGTCACTAGAAGGCATTCTGCGCGGCACTGTATCTGTACAAGCCCTCAGAGAAGCGGCGCGTCCCAGGTGACCCTGTTCGGCAGCGGCTCCATCCTGAATGAAGCGCTGAAGGCGCAGCAGATCCTGGCGGAGAACTACGGCGTCGGCGCGAATGTCTGGAGCGTCACCAGCTACACCGAACTTCGGCGCGACGCTTTGACCACCGACCGCTGGAATCGGCTGCATCCCGCCGAACCGCAGCGGAAGCCTTATCTGCTGCAGGCACTGGGCGATGTTGACCGCCCGATCATCGCGGCTTCGGACTACCTGAAGATTGTGGCCGATCAGATTACGCCTTGGCTGCCGGGTCGCTTGACAGCGCTGGGCACGGATGGCTTCGGACGTAGCGAAAATCGCGAACATCTGCGCCGCTTCTTCGAGGTAGATGCGGCCAGCATTGCGGCCGCCGCGCTTGCCAGACTCGCACATTGGGGACGGTTTGACAAGCGAACGGCCAGCCAGGCCATACTGGATCTTGGGTTAGATCCGAACAGCATCGATCCGGCGACGATCTGACCGTCAAATTGCAACGTCGCTAGTAGTACGCTTTTACCTCACAATCTGTAACCGCTTCACAGAGGAAGCGGTTCTTATAGAATCAAGTCGGGAGATTGAACATTACATGGCGAGTACAGGAGCAGGTCTTGAGGGCATTGTCGCAACGTCGTCTCAAATCTGTTTCATCGATGGTGACCAAGGTGTACTGAGCTACTTCGGTTACAACATTCATACGTTAGCGGAGAACGCGACTTTCGAAGAAACGATCTACCTGCTGTGGAACGGCAAGTTACCTGATGAAGCGCAGTTGGCAGAGTTAAAGTCTGCTTTGGTGGCGGAGCGGGACTTGCCACCCGAAGTAACTCAGTTTTTGAAGAACGTTCCGAAGGACGTCCTCCCAATGGATGTAGTCCGGACGGCCGTTTCGATGCTGAGTCTGTACGACCCGCTGGCACGCGACAACTCAACGGAAGCCAGCGCTAAAAAAGCCGTCAAGTTGATGGCTCGCATTTCGACTGTCGTGACAAGTTTCGACCGTTTGCGGAAGGGAGAGGCTGTTGTACCCGGCGATCCTAACCTGGGCTATGCAGCTAACTTCCTCTACACCTTGACAGGAAGCAAACCCGACGAGGTGATGGAGCGGGTTTTTGATATCGCACTGATCCTTCACGCGGATCATGAACTAAACGCATCCACCTTTGCAGCACGCGTCACAGCAGCAACGCTCTCCGATATCTATTCCGCCGTGACCTCTGCTATCGGCGCCTTGAAAGGTCCCTTGCATGGCGGGGCGAATGAGGACGTCATCCGGCTCCTTCTTGCCACTTCTTCTCCGGACGATGCCGTACGGAAGGTGAAGGAAGATCTCAACAACAAGATCAAGGTAGCTGGATTCGGGCACCGGGTCTACAAGACACTCGATCCCCGTGCGATTCACCTCAAGAAGCTCAGCGAAGAACTTGGAAAGCGGACCGGCCAGGGAGAGTTGTTTGATAAGTCGTCTCGCGTTGAGCAAACAGTACACGATTTGAAAAAGC
This sequence comes from uncultured Acidobacteriaceae bacterium, assembly GCA_963814195.1. Classification (GTDB taxonomy): domain Bacteria; phylum Acidobacteriota; class Terriglobia; order Bryobacterales; family Bryobacteraceae; genus Bog-105. The sequence goes on along the minus strand of CAWFBU010000007.1, from coordinate 519,752 downwards.
TGAACGCAAATGTAGACTTTTATTCGGCATCCACTTACTACTCCCTCGGTATTCCAGTTGATCTGTTTACCCCGATCTTCGCAGTGAGCCGGATGTCCGGATGGACGGCCCACATTCTCGAGCAATATCGAAACAATCGGTTGATTCGACCGCGCGCCGAGTATACCGGTTTGCCTGATGGTCAACCGTGGAAGACCTTGGAACAACGTTGATCCCCACTTCGTTCATCGCGTAGCTCTGATCACCTAAGGTGAGGCGGATTGCCGGTTCGGTGGTCCGCCAACGTTCTAACTCAGAACGCTCATTGAACAAATCCAAACTCGGAATACTCGCGACTGATGCACGACCTTACTTTCTTCCGCAATAACCTCGATCAAATCAGCCATCGCCTGGCCGATCGTAACTATGAACTAGACGTAGATGCTTTTCGCACCATGGACACCCACCGGCGTCAAATTGTCACCGAGGCGGAGCAGTTGAAGGCGGAGCGAAATGCCGCAACCATGGAAATCGGCAAGTTGCGAAAGGCGGGTGAAGACACAACAGAGCGGCAAAACCTGGTTCGTTCCATGGGTGACCGGATCACGGATTTGGATGAACAGGTCAGCAAAGTCGACACTGAGTTCCGAGACTTTCTGGCACGGGTTCCGAATATCCCTTCAGCCTCAGTCCCAACGGGCAAGGATGAACGAGACAACCAGGAAATTCATCGATGGGGAGTGCCCGCCGAGTTCAATTTCCCTGCGCAACCTCACTGGGACTTAGGAGCAAGTCTCGGCATTTTGGACCTGGAGCGTGCGGCAAAGGTGACCGGCGCTCGTTTTGCGGTCTACTGGGATGTCGGCGCGAAGTTGGAGCGCGCACTGGTGAATTTCATGCTCGATCTGCATACCTCAGAGCATGGCTACACCGAAGTTCTTCCGCCGTTCCTTGTCAACTCCCAAAGCCTCTTCGGAACAGGCCAACTTCCAAAATTCGAGGAAGATCTATTCAAGTGCCAAGGCCACGATCTATGGTTGGCTCCCACCGCGGAAGTGCCCGTAACGAATCTGCTTCGAGATGAAACGCTCGACTCGGACAAGTTACCCATCTCCCTCTGCGCCTACACGCCCTGCTTCCGTAGTGAGGCTGGTTCGTATGGCCGGGACGTTCGAGGCATCATACGGCAGCATCAGTTTCAAAAAGTCGAACTCGTGAAGTTTGCACGGCCAGACCAGAGCGAAGCCGAGCACGAGAAGCTTACCCGCCATGCCGAAGTCGTATTGGAAAAGTTGGAACTGCCTTACCGTCGCGTGCTGCTGTGTACAGGCGATACCGGGTTTAGCTCAGCCAAGACATACGATCTGGAGGTCTGGCTGCCCGGACAGAACAACTTCAAGGAGATTTCTTCCTGTTCGAACTTCGAGGCGTTCCAGGCGCGCCGTGCCCAGATTCGGTTCAAAGGTGGAAAAGGCAAGCCTGAGTTTGCACACACAATGAATGGCAGTGCCTTGGCCGTTGGGAGAACTTGGGTAGCCATCGTCGAGAATCATCAGCAGGCGGACGGCAGCGTCCTGATTCCGAAAGCGCTTCAAACTTACCTCGGAACAGACCGCATTCAGCCCGGAAATCATCAGCCATTCTGAACAGGGCTTGCTGCCGTCCGATCAGTAGGATCCGGCAGCGATGTCGTCGTTCAGTTTGACTAGGACGCTTATCATTAACCCGAGTGATTGAACCGAAATACAGATTCAGCGGGCTGGGGAGCGTAGATGAGTTACTGGATCCCCCGCGGTCATGAGTGGTCCGCATGACGGAGGACAAGCCGGGCGAAATACAGATGCACCGGATCGTCCGACAAGTGGGTGTCACGACGGGAAAACCCAGGTCGCTGCCGTGCGGAAAACATGAGCAGCCGCATTCAGCATTTCCAACTGGACCCGCAGACTACTCGGTCGTTAGGCAAAGTAGAGCGCGATCGGATGCACCCGGACCCACAGCCTGACCATCGCCCATAAATAAGGAACCCGGGCCCACTGCACGGCGAATCGCTGCATGCGGGCTTCTTATGTAACTCCGAGCAAATGGAAGCGTCTCCGAGTTGCTTTGTACCTTTATGCAACCAACAACCCGTCTCTTCTTCCTACTTCTTTCTTCTTTGGGTTTCCTGGCGATCTCCGCTCCGGCCGCTCCCATCCAACTCCAAGTAACCACGGCCACCGTCTCCCTGGGAGAATGTTTCTCCTATTACGTGCAGGGAACGGTAGAAGGCACATCCTTTGCTTTTAACAGTAATTTGTTTGGCTATTGTGGCGGATCCGGTCCATACGCCATTGCAGGAGACACGATTCCCAGCTACGTGAATATCACCGCCCCTGACTACCCATCGCCGATCCTGGGACAGGGTTCGACCTACGTCAATCTCCCCATACCGGAGAACCCCGGCCGTAGCGCCTACGTGATCGGAAGGCTCGTAGCCTACGGTGCGCCCATCACAATCCCGTCCTCCGGACCGCCAGTAGGCAGCCAGATACTGCTGCAAGGAACATTGTCGGTCTGCCTACTGCCCGCCGGCGCCTCAGGAGGTCCCTGCGATCCGAACTATCTGAATTTCGGTACTGTGAACTTTAACGTCTTGGGAACAAACTTCATTAATGGGGCCTACAGCAATCCCTACGGTTTCTATTACACCCAAGACTACATAGGGACGGCAGCAGCTGCGGCCGCAATCCCGGAACCAGCAAGCTTTGCTCTTGTTGGACTGGCCGCCCTGGTCACGGCTTTCGGGTATTTCCGCCCGAGGCACCGTCGAACCGCCTCGATCTCAAAGAACGCTCTCGAGCGACTTTGATCCAGAAGGAGCCCCCACCCACCCGCATTCCAGCGGGTCCCAGACTCTTATCGTAAGGATCGGACGTCTTGCAGCACTGCTGCCGCTGCTTCAGAAATTCTGAATATTGGTGCCCTGCTAGGTCGCAGAACCGCCTTGTTCGAGACGATCGAGCTTGACAAGCAAAGGCAATCGCATTAGCATTATTTAGAATTCTAACTAAATTCTAAGGAACTGCTCGCACTAGGATCCCTACCATGCCGAATACAGAAGTTAAGCCTCGCTTCAATGTCAACGACAGCACAATCCTGTTGGTTGACCATCAGAAAACAACGCTTGATTGGGTGAAGAGTATGCCCAAAGCGAACGTTATTGCCAGCTGTCGGGTTCTGGCCCGCATGGGAACTACCTTCAACATGCCTCTGTTCCTGACCACCACCATGGAAGAGTATGTTGGGGCTACTATTGAGGAGATCCAGCAGGTTGCTGCTGACGCGTTTCAGTCGCGCTTCAAACGAGGCGGGATCTTAAGCTGCTTCGATCAACCTGAGCTGACCGCGGCCGTGCAAGCGACGGGTCGACCCAATCTGATCCTGGCCGGACTCACGACCGACATCTGCTTGTTTTGGGCCGCTCGTGATGCAGTCCGGCTTGGTTTCAACGTGATGGTCGTGGCCGATGCTTGTGGCACGATGACTTCACTTGGCGACGAAACTACTTTTGACCGCCTACGCCACTTAGGTGCCACCGTCGCCGTCACCAACCAGGTAGTAACAGAACTGCAGAATGACTTCGGCAGCCCTGATGGCCTCAAGGCTCAGCAGATTCTTGGTGACGAAGTTATTTCAAAGCTGCAACCGTAAGCCTCCGCTCGCAACTCCTCCAGAGCTGTGGCCAATCTTTTGAAGAGCACCTTGGTTCTGGGGAACACGTTTCAGAGCGCTGCTTGAAATGATGCAGATTCGTTTACTTCTGGTCACGGGTCTTCTGTGCTGGGTGGCGGCGGGCAGGATTTACGGTCAAACACCGACTCCCGCCGTTACATTGATATCCCCACAATACACACCGCTGGTGTACGACATCGATTGGACCTATCTCAAGGACCAGGCGACTCATGGGGATTGGACGGATCAACTGCACTATGTGCAATTGGGCAGTCCTGAGCAACTTCGATTTCTGGCCGTCACGGGTCAAATTCGGCAACGGGGCGAGTATCAGGATCATCCGGCCTGGGGAGCGCAGCCGCCAGACAATGGCTATCTCCTGCAGCGATACCTGCTAAGCGGCGATCTTCACCTGGGCCACCACTTTCGAACTTTTGTTCAACTCAACAGCGGCTTGATTTCGGGTCGCGATGGTGGACCCCGTCCTGGCATCGACCGGGACAAACTGGATTTCAACCAGGCATTTGTGGACTTAACGCTTGGCCACGATCGCGAGCCTAACATTACCGTTCGCCTGGGCAGGCAACTTGTATCGCTCGGCTCCACACGCCTCGTTGCTACGGGAGCCGGGCTCAACGTTGAACAACCATTCGACGGTGTTCGGGTCACAGCACAGGCCGCTCACTGGACGGCCGACGTGCTGGCGCTCAGGCCAACCTCGATCCAGACAGGTGTGGTCGATAACAAGCCCAACTCCTCCGAAGCACTCTGGGGCTTGTATGCTACGCATCCCTTTCCCGGTTTGAAACGCGCAAACTTCGATGTTTACTACTTAGGGTTTGACCATAAGAGCACGCGCTATACCCAGGGCATTGGCCGCGAACAGCGGAAGACCGTAGGAGGTCGACTTTGGTCTCACACAAACACCTGGGATTACGATTTTGAGTACACCGGGCAGTTTGGACGATTCGCAAATGGCGACATCCGCGCTTGGGGAGCCGGCTATCACCTTGCGTACACATTTTCAGGGCGGCGCTTTTCACCGCGCCCTGAACTGGATGGGGGCTTCTTAAGCGGCGACGGCAACTCTCATGACCGGACTCTAAGCACTTTCAATCCGCTGTTCCCGAACGGAAACTATTTGAGCGAAAGCATCCTGCTTGGCCCGTATAACCTGATTATCACGAGGCCCACTGTCAAGATGGCTCTCTCGAAAAAGGCCAGCCTCAACACGAACGTCGAATTCCTTTGGCGTGAAGCACTGAACGACGGTGTTTATAACATCGTCGGTATTCTGATCCACCCGGCTGCAGGATCGAACGCCCGCTACATCGGTTCCCAGATTCAGGAAGAGATCGGCTATGCCTTCAACCGCCACCTGACGGGAGCGCTTGCCTACGAACACTTCTTCTCGGGCGCCTTTCTCAAAAAGAGCCCGCCCGGACACAGCTTGAACTTCCTGTCGCCACAGTTGACGTGGAACTTCTGACGCAGCCCCATGAGTTCTTCAATCGAAGCTTGGCTTGTGGTCGGTTTGGTTCTGACGAATGCATATTGTTTCGGTGCCGATTGTGTGGAGCGGTTCGTCAATTATCGAACTTGGCCTAATATTGACGCCGCCTCGTTCCGCGCTTATCACCAGGCCCAAACTCCACTTATTCGTTGGTTCGTTGTGCTGCCGCTTGGCATCTCCACCATGCTGCAAGTTGGAATGCTGCTCGTTTATAAACAGGCGGGCATCGACGGCAGACTTGCCTGGACAATGTTGGCGTCGTCGATCGTAGGAATACTGTCGACGGCTTTCCTGCAGCTCCCTATCCATCGAAAGTTCAATCGAGACGGTTACTCGGCAGCGTTAATGAACCGGTTGTTAGCTACTGATTGGATTCGAAAGCTGGCGGATGTGGTCCGCTTTTTGGCAACTGCGTTGCTTGCTCAGGGATCTCATTCGGCTATAACATCCTGAACGTCTTGCTGCTTTAGCTTTCTTCTTGTTTGGGTGCCGCCTGCATCTTACGAAGCAGTGTGGCAACCGTTTTCTTCTCGTCCGTAGAGATGCCGCTCATGGCTGCTGACAGATGTTTGGCGTGTAGCGGAAAAATGCGGCGCAGCAATCTCCGGCCTTCGTCTGTGATGCTGCCGAGAATAATCCGGTGATCTTCCTCTTTCGCGCGACGAACTAGAAACCCGCGCTGCTCTAGTTTCTTGACGGTGTAAGTCGTGCTGGCGCCGGTCAGAAGGATTCGGTGGCTCAACTCGCCCAGAGGGATGGGACCGCCGTGATAGAGAGTCATCAGGACCGAGAACTCGGTCATCGTCAAGCCGAGCTTCAGCATCCGAGGCCGCACCTGATCATCGACGTACTTGAAGGATCGTCCGATGGTGAGGATCAGTTGTAGCGACGCCTTTTCGTCTATATCTTGGTTTTCGGCTAAGTCTTCAGGACGTTTTGCTGTGCCTGAGCCAGTGAGCCGCGTCATCTTTGAAGGATAGCGAAGCTCGTGGCCAGAGGGCGTAAAGCTGGAGCTTCGTGCAGGGGTGATGTGGAGGCACTCCACCGTTTCCAGATCCTGTGCCGGAGCGCATGCCGGCACTCGAGCGCAACGAGTTCAAGGTGGCGTAGACGGTCTTGCCGTCTGCGCTTCATCAGGGTTGTATAACTTCGTCACGAATTGAAATCCAATCACAACTCGACAAACTTTTTTATCTCCCGAGTCCACAACCACTTACCTGTGCTTCGACACCCCGCCGCAAACGGCTATCCCGCACGCTCGGAGCATGAACACCCGCCCCGTTACCGAAGCCCAGCTCGCTGCCAACCGAGCCAACGCCTCTCATTCGACTGGACCGAAGACTGAAGAAGGAAAGCGCATCTCTTCTCAGAACGCACTCAAAACCGGACTCACCGGCCGCGCTCAGTTCCTCTCCACCGAAGAAGCTGCTGGTTACCAGGAACACTGCGCTCGCATCCTGGCCGCTCACAAACCGGCTAACGACGATGAACGCGCTCACGTTGCAATGATTGCCGACCTCGAATGGCGCATCATGCGCATCCCGGCCCTCGAAGCCGGCCTCTACTCAGTGGGCCGCACACGTCTCACCCCCAAATCCGAAAACCACCTGGAAGCGAACAACGTCGCGGTGAGCGACTCCGAGATCTACGTCGTCTACCGGAAAGAGTTCAACACCCTCTACCTGCAGGAATCCCGTCTTGTACGCCGGCTCGACCGCGAACTCAAGCTACTCATCGCACTCCAACAAAAGCGTCTGGCCGAAGAGAAAGCCCAGATGGACGAAGCCGCAGCATACTACCGCCACTGCGTCGAACAGAACATCCCTTATGACCACAGTGTCTTAGCCGAGATTGGGTTCGAATTCCCAATTCTGGATATCCAACGCGCCGTAGCCGAACAGCAGGCCCGCGAAACCAACTCCCCCTGGCGCAACATTCTAGCCGCACAGGTCTTACGAACCATGCGAGCCAACCAGGCAGCCTAGTGCTAATCCACGATAAGCTGAAAAACCCGAAGGTGGCGTAGACGGTCTTGCCGTCTGCGCGTTCCAGCACGCACAGGTCCTGAACCATGCGGGCCACAAGCGACGCGAAGTCACGAGTAGCTCCAAAAACCGGTCACGAATCTTCACGACATTCCTACTTTTGACGTATGTCGTTGAGCTGGCAATCTTTATCTTCCAGATCCCTACTTCGATGTCTGCGAACCCCATCCGCAGCCTTCACCAGTCATGCTTCACTGAAGGCGCTTGGAAACTATCCACCAATAAGCGAGGCAAACTTGATCAAATTTGGGCATTTTCTGCGAATTTCAACCATCATGACTTCTTTCATCGGGATCGGCGCGATGGCGCAGACAACCCTGACACAGATCACCGATACCGTTAACAATCCAGATGGCACGCCGTTTAACGGCACGTTGTCTTTAACTTGGACCGGCTCATCGGGTGCTTCTCTGAGCGGCGCAGCGCCGTACAGCACTTCCGTAAAGATCTATAACGGCGTTCTTTCAGTGAGGGTCGCACCATCCACAGCGGCTGTTCCGCCGGGGCTTCTACCTTGCCGTTTATACCAGCAGTGATGGACGGACAAGTTGGGTCGAAACGTGGCAGGTCGGCCCTAGTGCATCGCCGCTGACCGTAAGCCAGGTACGTTCCAACGTATCCAGCACAACCACAACGTCGAATGGAACAACGCTCGGTATTGGGCAGGTCACAGGCTTAAGCTCTTACCTGAATGCGATCTCCAGCTCACTAAGCACCATGACCTCGACCGTCGGCGGCTTTAACTCAACTGTCGGCAGCCTCAGCAATACGGTTTCTAACCTTCAATCAACCGTCAATAATCTGGTCACCAACTCAGCACATTGAGTCCGGCCGCTACCTTCGTTGACGGAGAGACTCCTGGCGGTTTGATCGACGGAAATAATGCCGTCTTCACCCTGGCGAACATTCCAACGCCCGCGTCGAGCTTACTGTTATCAAGAAATGGAATTCTCCTTCGCGCAAGCCAGGACTATTCGTTATCCGGAACGACGATTACCTTCTTAAGCGTGGCTCGGCCCCAGATCGGGGACACAATGCTAGCCTCCTACCGGCTCGGCACTGCGGGACAGTCTGGTTTCGTTGATGCAGCCGTGCCCAGTGGGACTATCAACGGCACGAATCTCGTATTCGGTCTCGCTGCTACACCGGTGGCCTCGAGCCTCAAGCTCTTTAAGAATGGTTTTCTTCTGGTAAACACCGTCGACTACACCCTGAGCGGATCGACGATTACCTTCTCGAATCTGGTCAGCACACCGACAGTCGGCGACTCGCTGGTCGCATATTTCAGAACCAGCAATTAAGGCGTTTCCAGCGACAGGTACTTCTGCAGATCGGGCTTCAATTGGGCCTGGACTGCCGGCTCATTCAAGTTGGATGCGTTGACAAGCTTGGGAGGCAGGAAGATCGCTTTATCGACCTTCCTGCCTCGGATTGCGTTCACCGCCTGGTCGGTGGCAGTCTGCCCCATCCGGAACGGATCCTGGATGATCAATGAATCGACAACACCGGCTCTCAGCTGATCGATCAGCATGGGGCTGGAATCGAAACCCACTACCTTGACTCTTCCCTGCCTTGCTTTAGAAGCCTGTCCAGCTCCTTCAGTCCCGGATTCGCTCGACGAAAAGATGCCACTCAGGTCGGGATGGGCCGAGAGCATGTTCTCTGCAACGGCCAGAGATTGAGCCAGGCTAGCCATGCCAAATCGCTCGTCAACAATCTCGATGCCTGGGAAGCTGGATCTGATCTTATCCCGAAAGCCGTCCTCTCTCGCGCGTTGATGAGGCAGCACCCGGGACATTCTTCAAAATCACAACCTTCCCTTTCCCCGTCAAAATGGCATCCCATTCGGTCGGCGCCCATCGCACCTCCCAGATAATTGTCGGTTGCTACAAAGCTGGTGTAACCACTGCCGTCAATGCCGGAATCGTAGACGATGACAGGGATGTGGCGCAGCTGTTGCACGCGCAATCACGATCTTGAAAGCGGTGCGATCAGAGGGAGCCAGAGCGATCGCATCCACTTGGCGGTTGATCATGGTCTCCACAATCTTCATCTCGCCTGCGATGTCGATCTCGTTCGGCAGGGCCATCCCATATCAGCTGCACTTGTTTTGCCACGCGCTCTTGACAGCACCGGCGTGCACGCTCTGCCAGTAAATATCAGCACTTGCTTTGGGTATCACGGCAACAGTGGTTCGTATGCTCCCGATTACAGACCCGTCAGCATGAGAAAATTCAGTAAGCATGGCCGCCACGCATGCACTGTTGGAAACAACACGCGCGACCGCTGGATCTCATATGGGAAACGTGAAGGCTGGGACTGTTGCAAGCTCATAGTTTATCGAGAGGACATGAATGGAACTCGGACTGGTAGGTCTCGGGCGCATGGGCGCCAACATGGTGAGGCGCCTCGAAAAGGGCGGACACAAATGTACCGTGTTCGATCTGAACGCGGAAAACGTGAAGAAACTGGTCAGCGAGGGCGCGTCCGGAGCAAGCTCTCTGGAAGATCTGGTGAAGCAGTTGCCCACGCCCCGCGTAGTGTGGGTGATGGTTCCCTCCGGCAAAGCCGACGGAAAATACCGTTCAGATTCTGGCTCACTCGATGGAGCCGGCGACATCATCATTGATGGTGGAAATAGTTTCTACAAAGACGATATCCGCCGGGCTGCCGAGTTAAAGAAGAAGGGCATTCACTACGTTGACGCAGGAACCAGCGGCGGTGTCTGGGGCGTAGAGCGCGGTTATTGCCTGATGGTCGGCGCCGAAGAAGACGCGTTTGCCATCATCGAACCCATCATCAAGACGCTTGTCGCCCGGCATCGGCAATATCGAACGCACTCCTGGCTTCGACAAGATCGCCGGACACTGCCGAACAGGGTTACCTGCGTGTCGGACCTCCTGGCTCCGGGCACTTCGTGAAGATGGTCCACAATGGCATTGAGTACGGCGTCATGCAAGCCTATGCGGAGGGCTTTGACATCATGGTCAATAAGAATCTCGAAGAAGCTTCCGCCTGACGAACGTTACGACCTGAATGTCCGCGACATCGCCGAGCTCTGGCGTCGCGGCAGCGTGATCGGATCCTGGCTCCTGGATCTGACTTCGATGGCTCTTGACCGAGAACAAGTCACTCGGATAACTACACCGGTGTGGTCGAAGACTCGGGCGAAGGTCGCTGGACCATCAATGCAGCCATCGAAGAGGCCGTGGCCGTGGAAGTTCTTGCTTCTGCGCTGTTCACTCGATTCCGTTCACGCACTGAACATACATTTGCGGAGAAAGTCTTGTCTGCTATGCGGTCGAAGTTCGGCGGACACGTGGAGTTGCCTTCCGGCGGCTGAGCGCACCTACTCCAGTTCGGGCCCTGTCGGTGTGATCCGCACCGGCAGTACCCGGACTGCCGACTCCTCGTACGCTCCGAGAAAAGATCATCTCCACCATCTCCCCATGCTGGGTTTCGCTCACGTTGAAATTGATCGAACACAAAATTTCCCAGTGAGTAGTAGATCTCTCTGCCCCGATACATCTCTCGCGGCTGAACGACGTGCGGATGATGTCCTATCACCAGCGTGGCTCCAGCGTCGATTGCGGCATGTGCAAAGTCGATCTGTTTCTGCGACGGGCGAGGCTTGTATTCGATGCCGCTGTGCATCGAGACGATCACCACATCACAGCGTTCGACCGAAGTGCCGCGACATCCCGTCGCAGAGCGTCCACTTCCGCCATGGCAATGCGCGGTGTCGACGTCATGCCAATTGCCATTCTGCTGATCAAAGGTATATCCCAGGAATCCGAAGCGGATGCCGTGTCTGACCAGCACTACCCCTGCGTGCGTTGCCGCCTTCTGATTCACTGCTCCCAACAGGTTGTATGCCGTGTTCACGCAACCACCTCACCGTGTACTCAACGCCGTGGGATCCACAATCACGCGCATGGTTGTTTGCAGTGGAAGCAATATCGATGCCCGCCAGTTGCAGACCGGCGATCATCTTTGGGCGCGGCGTGAAAAATCAATCCTGCCTCGTGATAAGGCCCGGTCTCCGAAAATGGCGTCTCCAAATTAATGAACGCAATATCGGCGTCCGGAAAGAACGCGGGCCAGTTTGCGGAAGGGCAGCGCATCATCGCCACTCGAGAGAATCGCCCGGCGGACAGCACGCGAAAACATCACGTCTCCGGCGAAGATCAACCGAGTTGATGGAGGAGCCGAGGGGAGCTTGTGACGACGAACTTCTAGTGACGGTTTCGGCGAGCACGATGCAACCGTAAGAAGCAGCGCGACAAGAACGACCCTCAATTAGATCTTTTGAGCGGCTGCTTGATCCAGGAACCAGACGGCATTCGTTTGCCCACGAGTTGCTATCTGGCAAGGAAACTGCATCGGGTCCTCCGGTCCACGCAGGACATTGAAGACAGGATCGCTTTGTCTTCGCCGGCAGCTTGGATGACCGTTCTCGCGGCTTTGAGCAACACCCCCGGAAGGAGTGTCACTCGATGGCTCTTCATCTTCTCAACCCAAACCGCCGCCGCAATCCCAGTTCGGTTATGGATCAATGGCTCGCCCGGGAACAGGCTTGCAGTATGTGCATCCGGCCCTATGCCGCGATGGAGTAAATCGAAAGACGGAAACTCGCCCGTCTTCAGTTCAAAGAAGCGCTCAATCTCTTCGATGTACCAAATGGCCGCTTCATCTGGCGTCAGTTCACCGAGAACACGATGAATGTTCACGTGAGGAACACCGGCCGGCACCAGCAGATGTTCATTCGCGAGCTTGAAATTACTCTGTTGATCAGTGGGAGGCACGCAGCGTTCATCAACCCAGAAAACGTGTATCTTGCGACCAGTCGATCTTCGAATTCGCTAGCCTCTTGAAGAGTAAGGTCGGAGTACTTCCTCCGGATATCGCAAACGTCGCGCGAGGTTTCGCATCCAGCGCCGTGGTGAGGGTTTCCACAACGTATTGGGTCAAAGACTCGGCAGATTCTTCGGCCGTTGCGGCCACTCTGACTTGGCTGTCGTTCTCGCTAGCGGGCAATCAGCAACTCCTGGGCTCTTTGGAACGCAGCGTCAAAGCAGGGATCGGCATGGATGATGGAAAGTTCCTCACTCAGCAGAGCATACAGCGTCTCGCTCCGTGTGTGTGTAGGTACGTTGACGTCCATTGGTGCTGGAAAGGGTGAGAGTCTCGGCTCCCGTTCGCTCAAATTCGATGGTCTCTTCGGGAGAGATCAGCCTGATGGAGTGAATGTCAGGCCGCGTAGCTTCGTGCGATATGAAATTCACCTTGGCCTTGTTGATCGATGAAAACCAGCCGCCCGCGTACATGGCAACGGGCGAAGGTTTAGGGCCGGAGTGCTCGATCTCGACAGTGTGGAAGTTAGAGAATCCGTTGGTGCGCGTAGGATTGTCGAAGATCTGCGCAATCGGTTGACGCCAGAAGGTAAGCCGCGCCCATTCGAGATCAGCCACGGCCCGACCGCCCTGCTGCAAGCGGTGGATCAGTTCGAAGGCCGCCACCGGATCTTCCCCAGCGTTATCGACGATCACTTTGGTGGACAGATCGAGAACGACCTGCAAGCCCTGTTTTTGCTCGAGGGTCGCCTTGGTGCTGAGAGCTCCCTTGTGACGGCACCAGAAAATGACCGGGAGATCCGCAACCGTCAGCCCGGATAGTGTGGGCCCCACATTCGGCCAGCTATCCGGTTGCGCGATGATTTCGATCTGCTCGCAACAGATCTGCTGCGCCTTTCCGAACGGCTTCCAGCACTGCGCAAGAACACGAGCCTGGACACCATGCTCGGCTTCTTTCGAAACAGCCAGGACGATACCGCGGCTGGGGTGTTCGCGCATCAACTCCGAGATAATTTGCGAAGCCGAGTAGCCGCCGTCCTCTTCATCAGTCGCAACCACCATTGTCATGGCGCAAGCCCGAAGAACAGTGGGCTTGCCCTGCTGCTTTTCTTCCTCGCCGAGCGATGTCCAAAGCTTGCCGAGACCTTTCAGTATCTGTTCCGGCTGAGCCGGGAAGATAACGGCGCTGCTCATGGAATTCTCCAGACGTGCCCTTGCCGGGCCAGCATTTCATCCGAAGCTTTCGGGCCCCAGCTTCCGGCCGGATAGTTCGGGAAATCGAACTTAGTATTGCGCCCAGGCATCCAGAATCGGCTGGACAATCTGCCAACTCGCATCCACCATATCCTGCCGTGTGTAGAGCGTCGGATCGCCGGCCATGGCATCCAGCAGCAGGGTTTCGTAGGCAGTAGGGGAACGTTCGCCGAAGCTCGACCCGTAATTGAAGTCCATGGACACGGGCCGAACCCGCATTCCGCTGCCAGGGCTCTTGGAGAGAAACCGAAGCGAAATGCCTTCTTCGGGCTGGATGCGCAGAACGAGCAGGTTCGGTCGGGCTTCGCGCAACCCAGTCTTTGTCTCCTGCGTGAACAGTCCCAGTGGAGGCGCATGGAACTGAATAGCAATGTCGGTAACGCGTTTCGGCATGCGCTTTCCGCTCCGAATGTAAATAGGAACACCCGCCCAGCGCCAGTTATCGATGAAGAACGTAACTGCCGCATAGGTGTCGGTTTGTGCCTGCGGATCGACGCTTGGCTCCTGGCGGAAGCCGGGCAAATCCTGACCGCCCACTTTGGCCGGACCGTATTGACCCGCGACCGCATACTTCGCTGACATCTTCCGGCTTCATGATGCGCACGGCTCGCAGAAGCTTGGCGCGCTCGTCCCGAACATTATTCGCATCGAAAACAGTAGGCGGTTCCATGCAGACGGTGGCCATCACCTGGCTCAGGTGGTTTTGGATCATGTCGCGCAACGCCCCGGCTTCCTGGTAGTAACCGCCGCGACCTTCCACGCCGATCGATTCAGCAGCCGTGATCTGAATGTGATCTACATAGCGGCGATTCCATAGCGGCTCGAAAATTCCGTTTCCGAAACGAAACGCCAGGATGTTCTGAACAGTCTCTTTGCCCAGATAATGATCGATCCGATAGATCTCCGATTCGTCGAGGACCTTGTGGATTTCTTCGTTCAACTTGCGGGCGCTGTACAGATCGTGACCGAACGGCTTCTCGATGATGACCCGCCGCCATCCATTGCCTTTGGTGAGTTTGTGCGCGCCCATGCGCTTATCGCTTCCGCGTAGTAGCTAGGCTGAGTCGAAAGATAGAAAAGGACGTTCCCGGCCGTTTGGTGCGATTGCTCTACTTCGTCCAGCTTTCTTACGAATGTCGTCGTAGGATTCGGGATTGCTGATATCTCCCGGTACATAGAACAGGCACTGCGCGAACGATTTCCAGACCTCCTCATCGAAAGGCGCATCTTCGAGGAACTTCGAAACGGACTCCTTCATCCGCTCCCGGAACTGGTCGTCGGACATGGGAGTGCGCGAACTTCCGATCACGGCGAAACTGGGCGAGATGCGGCGCTCGTAAAAGAGGCGGTACAGCGAGGGCAGCAGTTTTCGCTTTGAGAGGTCTCCGCTTGCGCCGAAAATCACGATGGCGCATGGCGGAACGCGTCGATCGAAACGTAGCGGGTCCTGGAGAAGATTTGCTTCGGTTACCGGCTGAACAACAACGCTCATGATTCTGATTTGATGATAGAGCTTCTGGTTAGTGTCAGGGGAATTTAGATGCGCAAATCGAGTCATCGTTACACTCTTGTTAAGACTCAATGAGCAATCCGCAATCTCTGATCGTCTTGCTAAACGACCTCATGTTCCAGGTGAAAATCGCGGATGCGGCCAAGCAATTAGGCATTCAGGCAACTTTCGTGAAAGCGCCCGCTCCTTTGCTGCAAATGGCAAAGGAGCAACAGCCGTGCCTTATCATCCTCGACGTCAACTTCGCGGAAGCTGAACCTTTGAAGGTTATCCAGGCTCTTAAAACGGAATCAAAGACGCAAACCATTCCCCTGCTCGGGTTTGTCTCTCATGTCCAGACCGACCTCAGAGCGGCAGCCGTTCAAGCCGGATGTGATGTCGTGTTGGCACGTTCGGCTTTTGTTCAGAACTTACCGGAACAGCTCCGCCGATGTGCCAGTTCCGATGCGGCTATCTGAAAGAATATTGCGGGAGACACTGACATGAACCTTTTGATCAGAACTGGATGGCTAATTCTTCTAGCGGTAGCCACATTGGGCGTTAACCCTCTAAAGGCAGACGACAACATTCCGCAGGTCGGCCAAATGGCGCCAAGCTTCAGCTTGCCATCGCAGGACGGATCGGTTGTGAGCCTGAAAGACTTCCGGGGTAAGTATGTCGTCCTGTATTTCTACCCGAAGGACGGAACGCCCGGCTGCACGCTCGAGGCCCATAACTTCCAGAAAGACCTCCCGAAGTATGAGGCTGATAACGCTGTGATTGTCGGCGTGAGCGTCGACTCCTTAGACAGCCATAAGAGCTTCTGTGCGAATCAGGGTCTTACCTTTAAAGTCTTATCTGACCCGGACAAAAAGGTTGTACAGCAGTACGGGTGCCTTCGGGATATGATGGGCTTCAAAATAGCTGCGAGGACAACCTTCTTAGTTGCGCCAGATGGCAAGATCGTTAAGGAGTGGAAGGGCGTTACACCATCGAACCATAGCCAGGAAGTCCTGGAAGCTCTGGGCTCGATGAAGAAGTAGAGTTGCTACTTCGCTCTGATTATTCCTGCATCGAAGATTGCTGTTCTGATTCGCGCCACGCACTGATCTTCAAGCGGCGACAAACCCAGCACAGCTCATCTTCGTCACTATTTTGCGGCCCGGTCAAGGGCACCGTGGAGCTTCCGCACACAGCACAGCGACCGCTTGGCAACGCTCTCTCAGGTTCAACCGACTTTTTCGCCATGTCGAGAATCTCTGGTGAGATGATTGGCTCGGTAACCCGTTTCTTTTTCATTCCTAATTTCACTATATCCAGTTTCTCAGGTCAGTGAAGTGACTTTACAGTTTTGGAGAGTTTTTCAGTTCTATGGCAGAGTTTGCCTTTCTTTTCCCCGGGCAGGGATCGCAGCAGGTCGGAATGGGGAAAGCTTTATCGGAACAATTTCCGGTTGCGGCGGAAATCTTTGAAGAAGCCGATCAAATCCTGCAATTTCCTCTGTCGAAGTTGTGCTTTGAAGGCCCTGAGGAGGAATTGCGCTTAACCGTTAATACGCAACCGGCGCTTCTGACCGTCTCAGTGGCTGCTAATCGAGTGCTGAGAAGAGCAGGATTCGAACCGGTTCTAGTGGCGGGGCACAGTCTGGGAGAATACTCGGCTCTGGAAGCGGCGGGATCCCTCGATTTTGCCGACGCACTAAGACTCGTAAGGAAGCGCGGCGCCTACATGCAGGATGCTGTTCCGGCTGGGGTTGGTGCCATGGCAGCGCTTTTAAAGATGCCCGACGGCAAGCTGGACGACATACTGGCATCTGCCTCAACCAGTGAGGAGTTCGTCACTGCGGCCAACTTCAACTCACCGGATCAGATTGTAATCGCCGGGCATGCGAAAGCAGTAGAGCGCGCCATCGAGTTGGCTAAGGAGGCCGGGGCCAAGCGCGCGATTTTACTTCCGGTGAGCGCTCCATTCCATTGTCCGCTGATGAAACCAGCGCAGGAACGTCTCGCAGCTGACTTGCACGCCACTGCCTTCCGAGATCTCAACATCCCGTTGATCAATAACTGGGAGGCGCGGCAGATCACGAAGGCAAACGAGGCACTGAAGGGACTTTACGAGCAAGTTCCCAATCCGGTGCGATGGACTGAAAGCATTCACTTACTTTCAGCGCAAGGCATCACACGCTTTGTGGAAGTGGGCCCTGGATCAGTCCTGACGGGATTGTGCCGTAGCGTTGATCCTTCCCTGCAAGGCGCCGGATTTGGCGCGCCGGCAGATCTGGAGAAGGTTCAAACGCTGCTTTCCTGAAACCATGGGCTAGTAAACAGATCGCGCGATATCAACCAGGTCGGCAAAGAGGCCGTAAGCAGTCTGGTCGACCCCTGGGTCGATTTCGATTGTGCCGAGTGTTCCCATCAGATCGGTACGAATCAAAATCAGATTTGACGTTCCTTTGGCGGTGGCGAGGATGTCGGTCTGGAGCAGAACCTCGGGGCCGACCTTCAGATGCACCGATTGGCCAACCCGTTCCCCGCGACTGACCATCATCACCGTTTTTCCTTCAAGCGAAAGATCTTGTAATTCCTTGCCGGTGAGATGGGTAATGCCTTGTCTCTCGACCTGTTGCGGATTCGTCCGGGCATCCATAAGAACGTTGGCCAATGCCGCAGCCTTGGCCGCCGAATCCCAACCTTCCAGGTCGTAGGAAGCGTCGGCTTCGGCGATTCCCAACCGCTGCGCTTCGAGGACACCTTCTTGCATGGACAGACCTCGTTCCATGGCCGCGATGACGACTTTAGACGTGGAATTCAGGACACCGCTAAACCCAAGCACGTTGAGCCCCGGCAGATTGTTGCGAACCTTATTGAAGACCGGTGCGCCATCCATTACCGTCGACTCGAAGCGAAATTCCACAGGCCTCAGCCGGGACTCTTCGCGGAGGGCGTGATAAGCGTGAGCGATGGGTCCTTTATTGGCGGTGATCACGTGAAAACCTCTGGCTATCGCTGCCCGGATGTGCGATATGGCTGGCTCGCCGTCTAGCGGGTTGAGTGTCGTAATTTCAATCGCGACTTCTGGCCGTGAGACCTCAAGGAACTCTTCTATCGACGTGGCCGGGGGCCCGAAGGAAGGTACGAGCGGTACCCCTCTTGAATGGTAGGCGGTGCCGTGGCGTGTATGGATGCCAACGATACGAAAAGGAAAGGCAGAACGGCGCTTTTCTAACAGGCGCGCGAACGCTTTACCCACATGACCGTAGCCGATGAGCGAGACCCGCAAAGAATGACTGTAACAACCTGACGTCAAAGGCTAAAGCGCAGGCAGGTCAGAATCTTCCTTGTTGACACCCTATCCGGGGTCTTGCAGACTAAAGGGACGTTGGAATAGATACTTGGGTGATACTAGGATTTCCCGGGCGTCCGGGTCCGGCGGGCAGGAACTTTCATTGACGATTAGACTCACGGGGTTTTTAAGAAGCTTACGCGGGATAGGGGCGGTGTCGACCGCTCTCCTGGCATTTTCGTTGTTTACGGCCACACATGCTCTCGCTCAGGAAGAGGCGCCGCCGGTCGGTCCGGGAGCCAATACGAATCCTGTGACACTGGCCACGCAGTTCTTCGAAAACAATAACTTCTTCAACTACTACGCCTTCGCCAATGCGGTTTACGACAGTTACAACCCAACGTTGAATAGTGATGGCCACACCGTAAATCATGGCGGCGCCGGCTATCAAGTTGGTGGCGGCGTGAGCGCTCGGCATGTCTGGCAGAAGGCGAGCTTAGCGCTTAGCTACTCCGGCGACTATCGAGATTACTCGAGCTCTTTCTTCGGCAGCGGCACGGATCAAAGTCTCGGTCTTTCATACAGCCGGCGGTTGGCACGTCGATTGAATCTTAATCTAGGCGTGAACGCAGGAACCGTCTTGTACGGAACCGGGTACTTCGGCCAGCAGCAGGTAGGGACGGGCAACATACAGCTAAATCCTTTCAGCAACTCAACGCGTTTCTTCTCGGGTTATGTCAGCATGTCCTACCAGCAGACGCGACGCCTGAGCTACGTTGTCTCGGGCGGCTACTACTTACAGCGCTATAGCTACGCGGCGGCCATCGGTAGTACAGGAGGCAGCGGCGATATCGGTGTAAACTATCGTGTCACGGCGCGCACTACAGTTTCAGTCGATTACAGCCGCAGTTATTTCGTCTTCCAGCGAAATGCGGGAACATCGACAGTGGACAGCTTCTACGGCTCGGTCTCCCACCGGTTCGCGAACCATTGGGTGGCCTCGGCGAGCGGAGGAATCAGTCACAGTCACGTGACCGGTACTACGGTCACTCCTGTGACGCTCCAGACTACGACCGGGGAGTTTCTCAACGGCTATATTGTCGGTCCGTACGACAGTAAAACGTTCCTTCCTTCGTTCTCAGGGTCGGTGACGCATTTCCTGAGAAAGTCTTCCTTCTCAGCAGGCGGAGGACAGAACGTGGTTTCTGGAAACGGATATTATTTGGCATCCAGAAATCAGTTTCTGTCAGGTGTCTACTCGCGGTCACTGAACAAATCAAACGTCAGCTTCG
This sequence comes from uncultured Acidobacteriaceae bacterium, assembly GCA_963814195.1. Lineage (GTDB taxonomy): Bacteria > Acidobacteriota > Terriglobia > Bryobacterales > Bryobacteraceae > Bog-105. The sequence goes on along the minus strand of CAWFBU010000007.1, from coordinate 500,331 downwards.
GCGCCAATTGGAACCGTCTGAACTCGGTCTCGAATACTGTGGCCTATGGGTACTCCACTACCTCCTTTGCCGCGAGTTATAGCTACGCTGTGATCCGGCACGTTGGAATGAATGCCCGCTACGACTTCGTAAGATACGGATCGCTCGGCAATAACCCCGGTGTGGCGGACAATCGATTCTCCGTTGGCGTCAACTTCAGTTCGCAGAGCATTCCGCTGACCCTGTATTAGCCCGGTCGGCAAAGAACCTACTGTACTCGCGTGGATGCTACCAGCAGGCTCTGCAGCCGGTCAGCGAAGTTCTCGCCGGATTCGGTTTCGAGCAAGCGTTTCGAGACGGGCAAAGCGTTTTCGATCTCGTGGACAAGCCGCAAAAGGCTCTTAACGTTCGACTCCACCATGCGGGGACTTCCGGCTATATCCGGCATCGGCAGATAGTGACTGTCAACGCCGAAGTCGATCCGGAGGTCTTCCTGCTCCTGCGTTTCGCGTTCTGTGCCGTTGTCGAAGGCAGGTCCGAAGCAGGAGATGGTCACCGCCGCCGGGGCAAGTTTCCAATCACCGTCGAATTGCCATAGATCCCACCAGCTTTCTACCTCATATGCGATGTCTTCGCCGTTGTAATCAACAAAGGTAGTTTCGACATCCTCGACATCGATCGGGCCGTTTATTGCACGTTCGAGCAACGGCGGTTCGGTGCTGCTGACCGCCTGAATAGATACGGTTGTTTGAGGCTGCTCACGTTGAGAAAATGGAAACAGTCGCAACAAGGTGCGGAAGTGGCGCAGACGGCTTGGCCGCGCATTGCGGTCCAGCCAAATCGACAAAAAGAGTTGATCCGTCACTCCCCTATTATCGTCGCTGCTTCGGCATTGGCGAGTGGCCGCACTTAGCTGAGATACTGAAAGAGTGTTAACAGACCTCGTACAGATCGAGCGTTACGGGGAAAAGAACCGGGCTGAGAACGAGCGTTTTCGAGCATGGCTGCGGCGGCGAAATTTTGCTGAGCAGAAGCTGAAAGCAATTGCGCAGGACGTAGAAGACGCGATCGATTGCACCGCGTGCGCAAACTGCTGCCGCGTGGCGACTACCCAGGTGACGGAACGCGATGTGGAGAAGCTAGCGAAATTCGTTGGCATGCGCAGTAACGACTTCGCGGCCCAATACACCGAAGATACAAAAGACGAAGGACGCATCCTGAAGCGAACTGAAGCCGGGTGCGTATTTCTAGACGGAAAACTTTGTTCGGTGTACGAAGCGCGGCCAAGTACTTGTGAATTCTTCCCCCACCTAGTAAAGGGAAACGGCTCCTTCATCAGCAGGATGTGGCAAATGGCCGATCGCGCGGTCTATTGTCCAATTGTGTACAACTCGGTGGAAGCGTATAAGACCGAGACCGGGTTCAAGAAGTGATGGCGCCTCTCGTGGTGTTGCTCCTTCTCGTGCTGGTTGGAGCTGTTGCGTTTGCCGCATTCCAATTCGCCGAGGCGCGGCGTTGGCGGTCGAGCGCCCTGGATGGCCAGCTTTCATCCGAACGCATGCGGACGGAACTGGAGGCAGCCCGACGTACGGCCGTCGAAAGCGAAGCGGAAAGCCGCCGCATCCAGGATGTCGCAGATGTCCAGATCCGGCTCTTGACCGAAACAAAGTTGCAGCTCGAAGAGAAGTTCCGGGGTTTGGCCCAAGATGCCCTGCAGAACAATAGCCAGCTTTTCCTTGACCGTAGCCGTGACCAAATTCAGCATCTGATTGAGCCCGTAAACCAGTCGCTGAAGCGCTTTGAGGAACAAGTTCAGGCCATCGAAAAAACACGCGTCGGAGCGTATGAGAGCATCTCGGCGCAAGTACATACGCTGACACAACTTCAGGAGCGTGTTCGATTATCGACCGATCAGTTGAAGACTGCTCTTCGATCTCCGATTCAACGCGGCCGGTGGGGCGAGATGCAGCTGCGGCGCGTGGTCGAGTTGGCCGGCATGCTGGAGTACTGTGATTTCGCGGAACAGAAGACACTCTTCGGAGAGACGAATCAACGTCCCGACCTGATGGTGCGGCTGCCTAATGATTGCCAGGTCATCGTCGACGCGAAGGTGTCTCTCGAGGCATACCTGAAAGGCATAGAAAGCCAGGACGATGCCGAGCGCACCAAGCACATGGGTGACCATGCTCGACAGGTACGGTCTCATATCAAGTCGCTCGGGGAGAAAGCTTATTGGGAGCGACTGTCCTGTACGCCGGAATTTGTCGTGGCATTCCTACCGTTGGAATCGTTGTTCAGCGCTGCACTGGAGCAGGACCCGACACTGCTTGATTACGGAGTAGAACGGCGGGTTCTGCTGGCAACTCCCCTGACCCTGATCTCACTCCTGTTGACCGTTTCGCACGGCTGGCGACAGCAGGCTTTGGCGGAGAACGTAGACAAGATCCGTGAGACCGGACTGGAGTTGTACAAACGGCTCAGCACTATGCACGGCCACTTTTCGAAGCTGGGTGACGCTATTGAGAAGACCGTTGCCACTTACAACGACACAGTCGGATCATTGGAGAAGAACGTCTTATCGTCGGCAAGGAAGTTTCAGGACCTAAGACCGGCAAATTCCGAAAGGCTGCCACAGAGCGAAGAAGTAGAACTTGGATTACGTCGTCTGGATGCTTCCAAATGGCGGCTTTTGGAAGCCACCGATCGCACTTGAGGCACGAGTTGTGTATTGCCTTAGAGCAACGCTTGGCTTCCGCTTAAAATGGTGGGATGCGCTCATTTAAAGTAGTGCGCACCTCTTGAATGACCGGCCCTAACTCGATCGCCTTCCCGGACAGCTACCGCATCGGTTCAATTCGAATTGAGCCAGCGACGGTTCTGGCCCCTATGGCGGGCGTTACCGACACCGTTTTTCGGCGGTTAATCCGAAACCAGGGTGGGTGCGGGTTGCTGATGACAGAGTTTACGAGCTCACACGGAGTCGTGAGTACTCGAACATCCCGTAAACAGACCCGAACGTTCCGTTATCTCTTCTTCGAAGAGGAGGAGCACCCAATCACCTGTCAGCTCTTCGGTTCGGATCCCAGTGTGATGGCAGATGCAGCTCGAGTCTGCGCCGACCGCGGTTTTGATGCGGTGGATATTAACTTCGGGTGTCCGGTGAACAAAGTGGTCAAGTGCAATGGCGGGTCGGGGCTGCTGCGCGATCTGCCGCTGGTGGAACAAATCCTGCGAGCCGTGAAGGCCGCAATCACGATTCCTCTGACCTGCAAATTCCGCGCCGGCTGGAGCGATCGCGATCTGGTTGCGGTCCAAATGGCTCGTCTGGCTGAGGATTGCGGCTTGGCAGCCGTGGCTCTCCATCCGAGAACACGCGAGCAGGGGTACAGCGGCCGTGCCGACTGGACCCGGATTGCCGAAGTAAAGGCCGCTGTAAAGATTCCGGTGATCGGGAACGGTGACATCGAGAAACCAGAAGACGCGGTCCGCATGGTTCGCGAAACAGGATGCGATGCCGTGATGATCGGCCGGGCAGCTTCCTACAATCCGTGGATTTTTCGCCAGATTACGGAATACGTCAACACAGGAACTTATGCCGTGCCATCCGACCGTGATCGGTACGAAATGATGAAGGTGTACTACTTGATGCTGCAGGAGCATGGCGGAAGCGACGCTGTCGGCAAAATGAAGCAGTTCGCAACGTATTTCACGCACGGCATTCGCAACGGCTCCAAACTGCGTACCGATATTTATCGGACGGGAAGTGTCTCCCAGATCCTGGATACCGTTGAAGCCTTCTTCACCGAAGAGCGTTGCGAGGAAACGTCGGGCGTTGCGGAGTGTGTGGAAGTCGCTTGAAACAGGTTCAACTTATTACAGATGGAGCCTGCCTCGGTAATCCAGGAAAGGGCGGTTGGGCTTGCATCCTCCGCTTTGGGGAGTTTAAGCGGGAGATGTACGGCTTCGATCCACAGACGACAAACAATCGCATGGAACTAACGGCCGCCATCGAGGGCCTGAAACGATTGAAGGAAAGCTGCGCCGTGGAGATTGTGACAGACTCCGAGTACGTTAAGAACGGCATTTCCACCTGGATTCATGGATGGAAGCGGAACGGATGGAAGCGTGCCGACAAGAAGCCGGTTGTCAACCAGGATCTCTGGCTTGAGCTTGACAGGCTCGTGGCGACGCACAAAACACAATGGACATGGACCAAAGGGCACGCTTCGCACGAAGATAACAATCGATGCGATGAACTTGCGAGCCAGGCTGCGCGGGAGCAAATCACAAGCGAGACTGGATCCAGTCTTCGGGCATGAGAGAGCGGCGGATATGCCTGTTCGGCGGAACGTTCGATCCGATTCACAAGGCCCATCTGAGGATCGCTGAAGAAGCAACGCGGCGATTCAACCTGGAGCGGGTACTCTTTGTGCCGGCGGCCAACCCTCCGCACAAAGACAGCGGCGGCCTCGCGTTGTTTGAAGACCGGTTCCAAATGGTGGAACTGGCGTGCGAGCCATTTCCCTGCTTCTGGGCATCGCGCCTGGAGGAGGCTAAAGAGCGCAGCTATACGGTGGAAACTCTGGAGCGGTTCCGGACCGTAATGAACCCTGGAGACGACCTGTACTTTCTCATCGGAGCCGACGCCTTCGATGAACTCCAGACCTGGCAGCGATGGCAGGACGTCGTGGCGATGACGAAGTTCATCGTTGCTACTCGGCCCGGGGAAGATTATCGAGTTCCCGCAGGGGCAACGGTGTTGAGGCTGGATGGCCTTGATTTGCCTGTCGCCAGCACCACCATACGCGCCAGGCTCGCAGGAGGAGAAGCCACACCGGAATTGCCGGATGCAGTTCGTCGGTACATCGAGAAGCATGGGCTGTATGGATTTACGGGTGTCTCAAGCGGCGTAGCCCAATAATTCCGGCTATTCCGCAGCAGTCGGGGTGCCCCTGACGCCCGCCAACTGTTACAATCAGGTTTCATTCTCCATGACCAAGCGTTCCTCTAAAGCCGGAAACTCCTTCCCTACTCCGGAGCAAAGATTGAAAGCGGGTCGTGATCGCCGAAACCAAGTGAGCCGAAAACAACTGGGGACAGTTCACTCCCGAGTTCGAGAGTCTGATCCCATCGACATCCTGGTCAGAGATGAAGAGGGCCGGCTGAAGGAACTGCTTCCGATCAAACATTCGCGGATGGCCACTTCGCCCTTTGCTTTTTTTCGTGGGTCCGTAGGGATCATGGCCGCAGACCTGGCACATGAACCCCACACGAACATACACGTTCAGCTTTGTGGCGATGCGCATCTGCAAAACCTTGGGTCATTTGAAGGACCGGACGGCGGGCTGGTATTTGACATCAATGACTTTGACGAGACGATCCCCGGCCCTTGGGAGTGGGACGTCAAACGGATGGCCTCGAGCATTGTGCTAGCAGGCTATGAATGCAATCACGGCCGGGCAACCTGTGCGCGAGCAGTGGAAATCTTTGCCGCAACGTACTGCGCCTGTATCGGGGAACTGGCAAACGAGCCGATCCTTACCGCTGCGCGCCATCAGATCAGACGATTGAAGAAGGCAGAGGCGGTCTCGGCGGCCTTGACGCAAGCTGAGCGTGCTACGCCCTGTGACCTGCTCGAAAAGTACACTACCAGTACGAAGAGCGGCAGCCACGTTTTCAAGAAGACTCCGAACGCCATGTGGCGCATCACAGGCCAGGAGAGATCTCAGGTATTGTCCGCGTTGCCCGCCTATGCTGACCAATTGGCTCCCGAGCGGCGGCACTGGTTCAACTTCTTCCAGGTCCAGGACGTTGGATTTAAGGTCGTCGGTACAGGCAGCGTGGGGCTTCGCGATTATGTCGTCCTGATGTTCGGTAACGGGAAGAGTGATCCACTCTTTCTGCAGATAAAACAAGAAGTCGAGTCGGCCTATGCACGCTACCTGAAATCCGCATTTGCTCATCAGGGGCAGAGAGTTGCGGACGGTCAACGCAGTGTACAACCGCTCTCCGATCTGCTGCTCGGTTCAACGCGAATCGATGGCAAGGACTACTTAGTCCGGCAGCTCAACGATCATAAAGGCAGCATTAACCTCGATCAACTTCGTGATGAAGGGCTGGCGGCATTGGCGAAAGTAGCGGGCGAGCTCATCGCTCGTGGACATGCCCGATCCGGGGATGCTTTGCAGTTGAAGGGATATATCGGCGGTTATGAGAAAGTCGTGTCGGCGATCACCGACTTCGCCCTGGAGTATGCCGGGCAAGCTCAGTCAGATTTCGAACAATTTCAGAAAGCGATCCGGGAAGAACGCATTGAAATCGAAGCTGAGCAGAAAAAGCCGAACCGGAAATCCCCATCGAAAAGAACCGGTTCGGCCAAAGCTACTGCTTAATCAACTTACTGCTTAGCGGTAACGCAGAACTCGTCGAAAGCCTCGGTCAGGATCTCGGCAATTTCTGGAGCCTGGCGCATTTCGATCTGATGGCGATGAAGCATGAAGACCGGCTTTCCATTCCGGAACAAGGCCATGGAAGGTGAAGACGGCGGCAATCCAACCAGCAACTCGCGGAGGCGCGCGACAGCTTCGACGTCGGCGCCGGCGAACACGCTAGCAACGGCGTCCGGCTTCACCGAGTGCTCAAGTGCCATACCCACCGCTGGTCTTGCTTTTCCGGCTGCACAACCGCAGACCGAATTGACTATCATCAACACGTTCCCGCTCTCGGCTGACAGCATTCGGTCGACGTCGGCCGGTGTTCTGGCTTCAGCCACACCGAATTGGGTCAAGTCTGCCCGCATTGGGGCAATTAGTTGTTCGGGATATCTCACTTAGGAATTCCTCTCTTTTCCAGAAGGTTCTAGGAACCGGGACGCGGCGTCTGAACTTTCGGGGTTGCCAGATAGCCAACGATCTTGTCTTTGCTAACTGAGTTAACCACGATCTCGTCAGGCTGTCGACCGCCCGCATAGAACTGAATCGGCTCGTTCACGGTTCGGTCCTTCTTTTCAGCCATCTTGTCATTGGCGGTAACTACAATTGTGAACCGATTCCGCTTAGGATCGGCTCTCTTCAACTCAATGGCTACAGCGCCGAGCCGCGTAGGTGTCTTCGCTTTGAGAATGGTGAACTCCATATAGTTCCGTTCACCCAGTTCTCGAAGGGCCTGTAGCTCTTTTCCGTTTGTAGCGATGAGGCTGGAGTGCTCGTCCAACTCTCCGGTCGCACGTTTCAGGTTGGCAACTGTCTGGTCCAACTGAGTCCTGGTATTAGCCACGTCCGTTTTTACGACGCCAACATCTGTGGACACGCTTGCCAGTTGAGTCGTGGCGGTATCGGCCGTCTGCTTGACCGCCGTAATAGCCTGCTGCTGTGCTGCTTGCTCCTGGGCTACTTTCTGCTGCAGACTCTCAACGCGACGCTGTGCGTCTATTTTTGCCTGGCCTACCTCGTGCAACGCGGCGCGCTGCGACGATGCTAATTGCGATTGCAGGGACTCGATACGGCGGGAAGACCGCTGAACCGCTTCCGACGAATCGAGGCGCATCTTCTCCAGGGTGTTGTTGATTTCCTGGCTCAGCTTGGCCATCTCATTGCGATTGTCAGTACGTGCGTGCTCCAGTTGAACATAGAGAAAAATGTTCGAGGCCGCGAGCAATGCCAGAACGCCAACCAACAGGGGCGTCTTCCAGTTAGCCGGAGCCGGAGCCGGGATGATGTAGGTGGGTTGTTGTGCCGTGCTCATGTGTTTAAATCAATGCCTCGGAAAGCAATCAAGATGGCTAAAAAGACGTGTGCTCTTCCTATTATGTTTCATTTCGCTCTCAAGTCACAGGGAGTAGGGTTTTTCCAGCAATTGAGCACACATTCCCATGTACTTTGATGATGAGCAACGTTGATAGCCCCGTGGTAGTAGTTACGACAGGATTCGGTCCGCGGACGAGAACGGAAGTAAATTCTGATGCGGCAATCGAGGAGCGAAACAGCGGCGACAACGAGCTTCGTAAGACTCGGCAGCCCCGGCGTAAATCAAGTCATCCGAGGGCACGATACGTTGCGAGTGCTTGGCAGGAGCTCCGCAACGAACGCAAATGGCGAGCAACTTGGTAATCGTCTCAGCCGCGGTTAGCAGTTCCGGCATCGGTGGAAACGGACGTCCCAGGAAATCTGTGTCCAGACCCGCCACCACAACCTGTTTCCCCTCCCCGGCGAGTAAGTCTGCCACCTTCACTAATGCGGGACCGAAAAAATTCGATTCGTCGATGCCGATCACCTGAGCACGGGGATCGAGTAGCTCAAGAATTTCGGTCGCGGACCGAACCGGAACGGAAGGTAGTCGGGTAAGGTCGTGACTAACAATCTCGTCCGGAGAATAGCGGCTGTCCAAAGCCGGCTTGAACGTCTGCACCCGGCGGCGGGCATAAGTCGCGCGCCGTACCCGCCGTATTAGTTCTTCGCTCTTACCGGAAAACATCGGGCCGCAAATGACTTCCAGCCAACCCGAGTCGGGATGAATAATGTCCAAATGAAACGTTCCTGCACTACACAATTCTGATGAATATGTTTGCTCCTTCATGTTACGTGCTAGCGGAAGCAGACGTTTAAGCCATGCTTGGGGAACGTATTTTCGCTGAACGTCTGATCGAACCGGAGCTTCTGGACAAGGCTGACCCGGAGGAAGCTCGCGTCAATCTCGACGACCTTATCCGTATTAACAAGAATTTCGGAGGACATTCCGTCATTAGAAAAACCCTGGCTCAAGTAGCGAACCGGAATTCTCCATTCACGCTACTTGACGTTGGGGCTGCATCGGGGGATACGGGGCGAGTAATCCAGGGCGAGTATCCGCTCTCTTCCGTTGTGAACCTTGACTACAACTGGAATAATCTCAGCGCGGCGCCACATCCCAAACTGCTGGGAAACGCTTTTGCTCTTCCGTTCGCTGACCATAGTTTCGACTTTGTGATGAGCTGCTTATTTCTGCACCATTTCACTGATCAGGAGGTGGTGCATTTGTTGGCGGAGTCATACCGAGTTGCGAAGCGAGCCGTTCTGGTCTGCGATCTGGAACGCCACATCCTGCCATACGTGTTCTTACCGGCAACAAAGTTTCTGTTCAGGTGGCAGCGCCTGACTCTACATGATGGTCCTATCTCGGTGAGAGCAGCCTTTCGAAAGTCAGAGTTCGCCCGGCTCGCTAAGCTCGCAGGCATGAGGAGAGTCGACATCCACTCGTATCGGCCGGCGTTCCGGCTCAGCATGGTTGCGGAGAAATAGGGTGAGTTTAAAGAAGAGTTAATTCTCCGGCGGGCCACTCGGAGGAAGAAGCCCACCGGAAGGCGCACACACGTATGCATATGCGCCAAGCTCGTCAACGACAAAGTTTGGTTCCGGATCGTACCTAGCTAAACGATCTCGGGGACATTTTCAGTATGCAGCGGGGGGACCATCTTACGCCACTGCACTTGGTTTGGTGTACCAACAACGAAAGAGAACCCAAGTACTCCGAGCATCGAAACTCCCGAAGCGATGAGGATGGCTACCAGGAACGAGTGTGTCTCGTGCAAAGCCCAGCCGGTGACCCAGGGAGCGATCACTCCGGCAAAGTTTCCGATACAGTTTTCAAAGCCGGTCCACTTACCCGCGGCTTCCGGTCCGGCCAGCGTCTGGCTGAGCGCCCAGTGATTGGAAGAAAACCCTCCCATGCAGATGCTGGCGAGTGCGAAGAAGATATTGCAGAGCCAATCCTGCTCGACGAGAATGGCGGGCAGCATGAATAGCCCACAGCCTAGTAAGCCGAAGGAGACAAATGCCTGGCGCACTCTACCGGCACGGTAACCGCGGCGAATCAACGCGTCAGCCGCGAGACCGAACAAGATGGAGGCGATAGACACGGACCAAAACGGTAGAGAGGCGAACAGGGCAAGGCGATCCTTTGTGTAGTGGCGGTCACTTTCGAAGTAGTACGGTAGCCAAGTTAGAAAGAAGTACCAGGTGTAGTTACCACCGAACAAGCCAAGTACAGTTCCCCAGACCCTTCTCTCTTTGATAAGGCTCCAGTACGGAGGTGACCACTCAGAGGCTAAAGTGACTTTCCGAAGAGGGAGTTTTGGAATGAGAAGACACCAGGGAAGCAGCCATAACAAACTGGCGCCGCCAATCACCAGAAACATGTAGCGCCAGGACAGCGCGCTGATCATTTTGACGCCCAACATGACGCCCAGGGCAGGGCCGACTTTAGAACCGCAATCAATGAGAGCGTTGGCCGTGCCTCGGAGTTCTTCCGGAAAGCCTGTCGCGATGATCTTTGAATACGCGGGATATGCGACCGATTCGCCAGCGCCGAGGATAAGACGCAGCAGGAAGAAGGCGACGAACGAATTGGCTAAGCCTGTGAAGCCAGTTGCCAATGACCAGACAAAAAACCCGGCGGCATAAACCCAGTTCACGTTCCAACGGTCGATCAATTTGCCTGCGACCAACTGTCCCAGCGAGTAGGTCCAGAATATGCTCCCGAGCAGCAATCCAAGCTGCTGAGGCGGAAACTTTAAGTCGGCCTCAATGCTTTTGGCGGCAACGCCTAGATTGCCGCGATCAACGTAGTTGATGCAAACGGAGACAACCAGCAGCGCCAGCGCTAGCCATTGAAGGCGACTCGGTCGCGATTGATCGGTCTGCATCCCTCGCAACTGTAACAAACCTAGTGGAGGTAGAAAAGACTGAGCCGGGGAAGCTGTGCGCTTTCCAAAAGCGCAGTATCTAGGTAGCGCCTTTCCAGCGTTGCCAGTTGGTCGGCAGTCATTTTGTTCCGGTACGGACGCAGTTCCGCAGCAAGGGTCTGACGAATGGAAAGAAGTGCTTCGTCCGTCTGGCTGGAACGCAATATGGCGACCACTTTTTCCTCAAGCGTCGTCAAGCGTTGTTCCAAAGCTTCTAGATCTCCCAGGTGTGACGGGGCTTCGGCCGAGAGTGTCTCAAGGGTGTGCGCCACTTCGGAGAGGGCAGATCCTGAATGTGCTCGCAGTTGCGCGGCAGCCTGCAGGAGATAGCTTGAAATCTGGACGGCTTCGAAGAGTGATTCGCCAGAGTGTCCGGCCGATTGGCGATCTGCCGGCGCGCGCTGTGCTGCTTCCAGGACGGCTTGCGCACAGTAAGCCAAGGAGTTCACCAAGCGCCGTTTCTGTTTTCGGGCATGCCACTTTTCGAACGCGTCGTCGATCCCTTTCAGCGCCGCTTCAAGGGGAATGCCGGCCGTCCGCCAGTTGTCAATCAATGCCCAATCGATTGGTGAAAGTAAGAACAGCCCGGTGCCGCGTGCCCTCTGAAAGTGATCCTCAATTTCAGTGAAGTAGTTGAAATAGTTGCGCGGCCAATCGTCAGGCGCCTCGTCGGACGAAGCCGGGCCGGTTTCAGGCGGCAGGACGCACACCTCCCGAAAGGATCCGTTCCACACTGCCGCGGTCGGTTTGCAAGAGGAGAAAGCCACTCTCGTCCAGACCCGCCGTCACACCACGCCGGCCGCTATCTTCTACCGTGACCAGGCGACCCTTCGCGTAAGTAGAAGCCTGGCAAAACGAGTCGAGGATTGACGGTGCGCCCTCCTCCAGCAACCGCTGACAGAACTCGTCTAACGCTTGCAACAGATTTACCAGAAGAGTCTCGCGACTAATTAGCTTTCCGCAGACAAGTGCGAGGCTAGTTGCCGGAGTGCGCAGGTCCTCGTCAAAGGATTGGTTGTTGACGTTGATCCCGATGCCAGCAACGATGCAGCCTGAGACCAGGTGAGGAAGGATGCCGGCGACTTTACGTTCACCTATCAAGACGTCGTTCGGCCATCGCAGGTCACAGAGAACATCAGTCGCCTGGCGGATGGCCCGTGCCACAGCCAGGCCAATCAGCAGGCTGGCGACAGGAAGATTAGCCGGAGTCAACGGCAGCCGCAGCAGAGTGGAAGAGTAAAGGCCAACTTCCGATTGCGACTGCCAGCGCCTTCCCTGCCGGCCAATGCCGGCAACTTGCTCATCCGCCAGGACGACGGTGCCATGAGGTGCTCCGTCCTGCGCCAAACGAGACGCCTCCGTCATAGTGGAGCCAATGGTTGGGAAGTAGTGAAAACGATTCTGCGGCCGGGCGGAGCGAATGAACTCAAGGTCCAAGGGCAAGGTGACTTACTCCAACTCGAGCCGGAAACTGATATCCACGGCAGCGGCCGAATGCGTGATGGCGCCGCTCGAAATGTAGTCGGGTCCAGCTTCCGCATAGGCCCGGATGGTCTCAAGGTTGATGTTTCCGGAAAGTTCGACGGTTGCGCGCCCGTCGATGTGCCGGATCCACGCAGCCGCTTCGGAGGGAGAGAGATTGTCGAGCAGCAAATGTTTCGCTCCCGCTTCCAGAGCAGCCTCGAGTTCCGCCCGTGTGCGCACTTCAATCTCGACAGGGCCGGCAAAGTCTCTCACCAGTCGCAGCGCGTTCGTCACACCACCGGCAGCCGTGATGTGGTTGTTCTTAATCAGGACAGCGTCAAACAACCCGCGACGATGGTTGGTAGCTCCGCCGGCCAGGACAGCCATTTTCTCCAGCTGCCGAAGACCGGGCGTTGTCTTACGTGTGTCCAGCACTTTGACATTCAAGCCCGCCACCTCTCGGACGTAACGACTCGCGAAAGAGGCGACGCCACTGAGGCGCTGCATGAAGTTGAGCGCTATCCGTTCGCAGCTCAGCAAAGTGCGGGCCGGCCCTTGTACCTTTGCGATGACCTCGCCGGATTGAAGGACATCTCCTGAGGCCCGGAGAAGTTGCACGGCAGAACCGCCCAAAAGGTCATAGATGAGCGGCAGCAGTTCAACGCCGGCGAGCACCAGATCCTGCTTAGCCAGAAAACTTCCATGTGCCTTCAGGTCTTCGGGAACGGTGAGCTGCGAGGTGATGTCGCCGCTTCCGAGGTCTTCGGCCAACGCCCGCTCGACCGCCCCTCGTACCTCCGGGTGATTTAAATCAAACATCAGTTTTGCCTTGGCCTTGTTCCTCGCCTCTCAATTTGCCAATTTGCGCCTCATAACCACTCAGCTTCTGACGCATGGATGTGACCACCTTCTCCGGAGCCCGGCTCAGGAAAGCTTCGTCATTCAATTGGCGCTTGAGGTTCGCGATATTCGTTTCGAGCTGAGCAGCCTCTTTGGCGTTTCGAGCCGGCGACTGTTCCGGTGCTGCGGGCGCGAAAATCTCCAGATCGAATCCAATGCCGGAACGGGTTAGGACGTTCTGCGTCGCGTTCGCAGGAGCAAAGTTCAGCTTTGCAAGCGCTGAGACAACGCCCAGATCAGCTTCCGTTAAGTGAGTATCGGTGAGTCTGAGCACCGCAGGAAGCGTAGCTTTCGGGTCGAGTTTGTGGTCCGCCCGAAGTTCACGTGCAGCTTTCACGATAGCTTGTAACGTATTGTATTCAGACAACTCTTGATTATTAGTAAGCAGTGAAACGGGACGAGGATATGTCGCCAGCGAAATGGATCGGGGCGAGCCTTCCGGCATTTGGGAATCTTCGGTCAAACGTTGCCAAAGTTCCTCTGTAAGGAACGGCACGATGGGGTGCAACAGGCGGAGTGACGCTTCGTAAATGGACAACGCGCTCTGCCAATGCTCATCCACTCCGGAATTCTCCTGGAATCGGAGCTTCTTAATCTCCAGATACCAGTCGCAGAAATCACCCCACACGAAATCCCACAGGGTTTGCGCTGCCTCGTGGTACCGGTGCTGGCCAAATGCTCTGGCGACAGTTGACCGCGCCCCTTCAAATTGATGAAAGATCCAGACGTCCTCAACGGCGTTGGAAGCCAGCGTCAGCTCCGCGGGCGGCACCCAACCCGAAACCCCGGAGCGCTCCATGTTCATGAAGAGAAAGCGCGAAGCATTCCAGATCTTGTTCGCAAATCCGCGGCTCGAATCGATCCGGTCCGGCTTCAGAGCGATGTCGGACCCAGTCGCGGCCGAGATCAGGAGAGCTACTCGAAGGGCGTCCGTCCCTGACTGTTCAATGATGTCCAGCGGATCGACCACATTCCCCTTCGTCTTGGACATCTTCTGCCGTTCCGCGTCGCGCACCAGTCCATGCATATGCACTTCCCGGAACGGTACGTCGCCAGTACATTCGATTCCCAACATGATCATGCGCGACACCCAGAAAAACAGAATGTCAAAGCCCGTAATCAATAACGAAGTAGGGTAGAACGTTTGGAAATCAAGCGTATCGTCGGGCCAGCCGAGTGTTGAAAATGGCCATAAGCCGGAGCTGAACCAGGTGTCAAGAACGTCCGGATCCTGCTCCAGTTCAGTCGAGTGGCAGTGCGGACAGGTAACGGGTAGTTCACGAGCGACTGTAATCTGGTGACAGCGGCGGCAGTGCCACGCTGGTATGCGGTGCCCCCACCACAACTGCCGGGAGATGCACCAATCCCGGATGTTCTCCATCCATCGGAAGAAGATCACCTCCCGGTCATCCGGAACAAATCGAATGCGGCCACTGCGAACGGCTTCCATTGCCTTGGCGGCCAGCGGCTTCGTGGAGACGAACCATTGGGTGGAAACCAGCGGCTCAATGATGGTCTTGCAACGGTCGCATTTGCTGACGTTCACCTGGTACGGCTCAGTCTTCTGCAAGTCACCCGATTGTTCGAGGGCCGTCACAATGCGCTTCCGAGCTTCGAAGCGGTCGAGGTCTGCGTATACACCGGCTGCGGCTGTCATCCGCGCATCTTCGCCGATCACCTTGATGAAAGGTAGTTGATGGCGTTTCCCTGCTTCGAAGTCGTTCGGATCGTGTGCGGGAGTCACTTTGACCACGCCGGTCCCGAACTTCGGATCGGCCATCGTATCCGCGATGATTGGAATTTCCCGGCCCGCAATTGGAATGCGAACCAGTTTGCCGTGCAGATGTTTATAGCGTTCGTCATCCGGGTGGACGATAAGCGCGGTATCTCCCAGCATGGTTTCCGGACGCGTCGTGGCGATGGTGAGGCCGCCTTCGCCATCGACTAGTGGATACCGAATGTGCCAAAGGTTGCCTTCAATCGTCTCGTGTATGGTTTCGACATCAGAGATGGCGGTCTGGCATCGCGGACACCAGTTCACCATGTACTCGCCGCGATAGATCAGGCCTTTTTCATAGAGCCGGACGAAGGTTTCGCGAACGGCACGCGACAGGCCGGCGTCCATAGTGAAGCGTTCGCGCGACCAGTCGACGCTGGCTCCTTCGCGACGAATCTGGTTGTTGATGCGTCCGCCGTACTCTTCTTTCCATTGCCAGACCCGGCGTTCAAATTCGCAACGCCCAAGGCCTTTTCGTGTCAGGCCTTCGGCCGCGAGTTGCCGTTCGACGACCATCTGAGTAGCGATGCCCGCATGGTCAGTACCGGGAAGCCAGAGCACCGTTTCGCCCTGCATGCGGTGCCAGCGCGCAGCCACATCCATAATCGTGTGGTCCAACATATGACCGATGTGTAGGGAACCGGTCACATTCGGGCGGTGGAATGACAATCGAAAATGTCTGGCCGGCTTTGGCCTTTGTGGCATCGACGCGGTAGATGCCGGATTCGATCCACCACTGAGCCCAATGCGGCTCCACCCGCTGTGGCTCGTACACCTTCTCAAGTTGCATGGGAAGTCTCAGCGTAGCATCCGAAACGCGCCTTTTCGCCGTCAGGCCCGGATGTGTCTAGCCGATGACGAGGGTATGTGTTTTAATGGTTCTGGCATTGCTTGCGGCAAGCTCGGAGCTTGCAGCAACGCGAGGGCAAGATGCTCCTCAGTAGCTCAATGGCAGAGCATTCGGCTGTTAACCGAAGGGTTGTAGGTTCGAATCCTACCTGGGGAGCCAAACTTCTGATCTCGCAATATATTCATTCTATTGAGGAAGCATCGCTAATCAGTTCCCGTCCTTCGGCTACTCGTGTCACTCGATGTCACCAAATGTGGTCGTAAGCTTCGCCTTTCAGGAATACTATACTTGAGCCCCTCGTGCAGAGTGGCGGCAGCGGCGACATCGTCGTTCTGCATGGCATGAGAATAGATCGCCAGCGTTATGGAAGGATTTGCGTGCCCGAGTCGCTGGCCGACGATGGGCAGAGGAACTCCTTTACTCAACATCCAGCTTGCATGAAGGTGCCGCAAACCATGAAGAGTGATGGAAAGGCCGTGGCTTCGCATCAGGTCATTCACCTGCTCCCCTAAGTGATCCGGACGGTAGTAAGAACCGTCTCTTCGGGGAAAGAAGAGGCCGTTTTCCTGATAGCAGGAGCTCAGTTGGTCACGCTCCATGCAAATCCTTGAGTATTGTTCTTTCAAGGCTAAGAGCGCCCAGGCGGGAAGCGTTAGGGTTCGCGGTTTTTCACTCTTTGTGGTCTTCAAACGAAGGCCGAGCTTCGTCTCTTCCAGGCTTCTCGAAATCCTCACCTCACCTGTACTGAGGTCGACATCTGTTACGCGAAGAGCCAAAATCTCCCCCCGCCGACATCCACTCGCTGCGGCGAACACTACCAGTGCATAATGCCGAGAAGAGGAGATTTCGTGTAGGAAACGACCTAGTTCGACTTCGCTCAAAATATCCTTGTGTTTTCGCTTGATTGTCGGAACATCAAGGTCAGCGCCCGGGTCGACTGGAATCCTGTTCCACTTCTTGGCTTGGCGAAGGGCGGCCTTTACGAGCGTGAATGTCTCTTTGACGGACTTGCCTGAAAGGGGACCAAGCCCCGCTTTGGTCCTCTTGCCAAACGTTAGCAGGTATCGCTGCTCCTGCTCCAGAATCTCCACGGTCAACTTCGAAAGAGGGACATTGCCAAATCGCTCGATTGCCCGATTGGCGTGAAATCTATTAACTTCCCTCGTTTTGGGTGTCCATTCCGCACCGGCGAATTGTAACCATTCTAAGAACAGCGCGCCGAAACTCATATCGCGGTGTGTCTCACGCGATGCTTTACCGAGGCGAACTCGTTCGAGATTCATGGCATCAACGGCTTCTCGCATCGTCCCGTAGCCGCCCTGATGGACATAGTGATCACGCCCGTCCGACTTCTTCCCGTGCTTGAACCTCCAGCGCCAGCTTTTTGATCCATCGACCAAAGTCTGCGAACTAATCCCTAGCGGTCGCTTCACGATCTATTACTCCTGCCCTGATTGTTGCTTTTGCGAACTGCTTTGACGCCATCTCTCGAGCTCTTCCTTCAAGGAGGTGAGTAAGATTATGGTCTGCTTCTGCTGGCGCCGTTGTAGTGCTTCGATTGCCTCGTCAATCTTTGCCTTGCAAAGATCGACCAAATGATCGCAATCCTCGCGAGAATTGATATCTGCAAGATTGTTAGCGTCGATCAATCTTCGATAGCTTCGGGTCTCATTAGCAAAAATCTCTTCTGCAACTGGATCGTATATCTGTGCAAGCTCCCATAACCTGACAAGATTGCCTTCAGCAATCTTTGCGCGTCCAGACTCCCATCTCATGACCGTCTGAAAGCTGCAGCCGACTCGCCCTGCAAATCTCTCTTTACTTAATTTCAGACTTCGCCTCAGATGCGTGACGGCCTCCGAAACATTTTTTGGTTTTAACGTTGACATCCGATCTTGGTCAGTCTACATTCGTTCTATAACCTCACGTTACATAAGTACTATATAACGCGACGTTATAAAGCCACGAAACTCTGACTAGAAGAGAAGTATACCGGATCTGCGCCGCCAATCCGAATCGTAGGAGGTTCCTTGGACCCTTTTTTAGCGAGCAAAGTCGAAGCGTGTGCCTCGTCGAAGGCCGCTTGGATCAGCATAAGGGAGATATCCCAGTTGTGTCACTTGGGACAAGCTACTATACGTCGCTTACTCAGAGCGAACATCATTCCCCATATGAGAGTGGGGAGAAAGATTTTGATCCCGCGACCACCGTTTTTCCTCTGGTGGGAATCAGAGGCCTTAAAACTCCGGATTCCCGCCCAAAAGCGTGAACCTACCGAGCGTTAGGAGTGAGTTAATGGGTAGCGGTATTTCCCCTTTCGCAGCCCCTCCAGCGCGCATTGCTGCTAGACAGTACTTGCGCCTTGGAATGGCACCTATTCCGGTTCCATTCATGCATAAGAAACCGGTGTTGAAGGGTTGGCCCGAGCTCCGGCTCAATTCCGACAATGTACCGGAGTACTTTAATAAGCCCAAGCAAAATATAGGCATACTGCTCGGTGTTCAGGGTCTAGTCGATATTGATATCGACTGCCCGGAGGCAGAATCAGTCGCACACCTGTTTCTGCCGCCCACCGATTTTGTCTTCGGCCATGGATCTCGTCCTTCGTCGCACCGGTTTTATCGCGCGAACCAGAGCTTGATCTCAGACCGTTTTATCGATCCTACGCAAGATGACGATTCAATGATTATTGAGCAGCGTTGTCTCAAGCGCGATGGAAGTATCGGTTTTCAGACGATTGTTCCGCCTTCGACGCATAAGGAGACCGGTCAAGCGATTAGCTTTAGTCGATTCGGGATCGATAGCATCCCTGCTCCCTCTATCGTTGACGCAAGCGAGTTACAGAAAGGGGTGCGAAACATTGCTGCATGTACCCTCATCAGTCGACACTTCTTCGCTCAGAACTACGGGGCGGGCCAATTGTGGCTTATTGCTGAAGTACTAGAGAGGGGAGGCTACACCAAGATCGAAACTGAACGTTTCCTCGATGGGATAAAGCGCATCTTACGTGCCTCTTGGGGCAAGACTCCTGATGACGACACACAGGTTCTGATGTCGGAAAGAGCCGTACAATCACCGGACATATCTCCCCAGTGCCATAAAAAGGAGGAAGAGATTCAGAAGGTTCTCGACTCAACTCTTGTATCCACCGCACTCGGTTGGCTCGGGATTCTTAAAACATCGAATTGTAAAGAGACGAGTAAATGTTTGCTGCCCGACTCCGAAGACTCAAGGGGAGCCGACACGCTACGCTGGTCAGTCATGCGGGGAGCATGCGTCAAAAAGGCATGGGTCAGCGAGCAATCTATGCGGCCCTATGGGAGGAAAACTGCGCACGCTGCGAGCCGCCCTATCATCAGGAACATGTTCGCCGAATATCCGAAAGCGCTACTCAGTGGCCACCTAAAATAAATAGTCTTCGGGGCGAATTTTCAGGTGGTGAGTGGCCCGAACTTCTTCCTTTGGGCTCACCAACTCCGAGAGCAATTCCGAGAAGTGCCCTGCCCTCATGGCTTGGCGATATGGCTGATGCTCTATCGGCCTCTACGGAAACTCCCTTTGATCTACCGGCGCTTCTATCAATCGCGGTGGTTTCATCGTGCGTCGCAGCGAAGGTAGTGATTTCAGCCGAACTAGGCTATCTCGAGCCGCTCAATATATACGTATGCCCAATGATGGAGTCTGGTAATAGAAAGACCGCGGTCTGAATTCTCTCCTAAGTCCATTGATAAAGCGAGAGCGATCGCAAGCGGAACAGATTGAGCCAGAGCGCCGGAGGCTGCTAAGCCACCGGCGCAATTTGGACTCCCGAATTGAGTCGCTCCGAAAGAGAGCTTCCAGGACTGGTGAATCACAATCAATAGCGGAGGAGATAAGTCACCTCGAATCTGAGATGCCCGTGATTCCAATTGTTCCACGTCTATTTTCCCAAGACATCACTTCAGAAAGGCTTGCTTCTCTCATGCAGGAGCACGGAGGAAAAATGGCGCTCTTTTCCGATGAAGGTGGCATCTTCGACATCTTAAGTGGCCGGTATTCAAACGGAATTCCGAATTTGGACCTTTGGTTGAAGGGACACTCAGTCTCGCCCGTTCGCGTCGACCGACAAGATGCATCAAAGATGCCGATACGCATGGATCGGCCTCACCTGACAGTAGGCATTTCACCCCAGCCGCAGGTGCTAGCAAGTCTCTGGGGAAGACCGGGGTTTCGAAGTCGTGGATTCCTTGCAAGGTGGCTTTATGCTCTGCCCTCATCCAAATTAGGATCACGAACTTTGGAGCCCCGGCCGATTCCGACAGAGATCGAGGGTCAATATCAAAAAGGAATTTCCAATCTGTTGGATTATGAACCTGGCGCGACAGTGACATTACGTCTTAGTACATCAGCATACAGCGAATGGAAGCAGTTTCAGCGATCGCTTGAGCCCCAGTTGTTAGACGGAGGCATTCTTTGTGAGCTGAAAGACTGGGGCGCAAAACTTGCGGGCGCATCCCTTAGGTTGGCTGGAATCTTGCATATGGTTCTGCAATCAGAAAAAGAAGCTCGTAGAAGACGAGGTCTCAGTGATCACAATGAGGAACGCCATAGAGGTCGCCGCTGCACTGATTACACACGCGCGGGCGGTATTTGAGCTGCTGGAGCGAGATCCCGCATTTGAGAGCGCGGCGAAAGTACTAAATTGGATTCGAAGGGTAGGCAACGATTCGTTCACGGCACGGAACTGCTTCCGTGCTCATCAAAGCAGATTTATGCGAATGGATGCCTTGAACCCAGTTCTGGATTTGCTAGAAGAACACGGATACATCCGGCGGCACCATCGTGACTCTCAGGGTGGCCGTCGCCCAAGTGACATCTATGAAGTAAACCCTGCGTTCTTAAACTGTGACGGTTAAAGATGGAATGTCTCTGGAAGCCTTGCTAGTTATCGATGACACAAGTGACACAAGTCCACTTCTGTCACTTGTGTCATTGATTTCATAAAGCTCAGAGAGCACATTCGTTTGAAGTACGTGAACGCAACTACATTCGACAATTCGGCTTTGCGAAGGTAAACACGTGAAGCTTCAACTTATGGCAATCAGACGCGGCTCGTAGCCGAAAAGGACTTGTCGGTCCGTACCTGGCTTACAATCTCCGGATGGCCGATAATCCACTCCCTACAGGGGAACCAAAAGCCTAGCCATTACCATTCGAGGACATCCTCTGGAAGCGCTATACCCTGCGATTTTGTTGGGCGCGCTGACAACGTCATCCTTGGTGCGTTCTCCCTATTTGGAATATCCAAGCTCAGCGACGTGTCAGCACGAATCGATCCAATCGTAAACGAAGCCGTGGCTAAGGCAAAGACGGCCGCACAAAGCGTCGCTCAATCGGCCGGCAGGGCTGACACGATCAAGACCAATGTGGATCGCCTTTCGACTGACCTCGATGCGCAGACTAAACGTGTCAGGAATAGCAGCGCCGACATTCAGAAACGAATGACTGCCTTCGATGACGCTCAGAAACAGATGGAATCGGCGCTTGTCAATGCACGGGTACTTTCACAGCAGGTGGACACGATTCAAAAATCGCTGCAAACCAAGGTTCAGCAGATTTCCAGTCAGGTCGATGATGTCTCCGTCCGCCAGGTCTTCCCTAATCTCGGACAGAAACTATACGTGACATCTGATAATCAGCCGTGGAAAAGCACAGCAGAGAAGCGCCAGGGAGAAATTTGGGTTAACGTCATTGTCGCTGGCATGTTCAACAGCAGCTACTCAGCGCAGCAGGTCGAGCAACTGCTGGCTGTCATAAGAAAACAGAACTTTACGCCTTATATTGGCAGATTTGGCGTTGCTGGCCCCTATTCTCAAGCTTATGAAAGTCTTACCGGCGGTACGGGAGATACAAGCGTGGTCTATTTTCGGAAATCGCTGGAACCTAAAGCCGACACGCTCCAAGAGCTAGTGTCCCAATTTTTCTCACGGCGGGTGCGCAGCGCATTTCTGGACCCGTCTACACTGCCCGACGACGACACTCGCCGCATGATCATCGATCGATCCGGGTTGGACATCCAACTGGTCCTAGGGCGCTGAGAGGCTCAGCCACACATAAGTGGGTGAATGCAGCAATATTTGCGGCGCTGGTCCACTTATCAGCGGCTTGGATGTCTTAGGAGCGGACAGCGCCTTGACATATAAGATAAAAGATTCCAACTCGAGTCTTCGTGCCTGGCCACTCAGCTTTTGAGCTGTGATGATTACTGCCGAAAGTGAAACGGCCGTTATCTTATTGGCGAGTAACTTAAGTTGCAGCAGGCTATTGATATCGGCAAGTATCCTTGCAAAAGATGCAGCCTGCGTTAACGCAAGCGAACCACCGGTCGCGCTTGAGCCTTGCAACGTAAATTGAGATTGTGATCCTGTACTGGGGACACCTTGGATCGAGGCGCTCTGCAGACGGTACAAATTCTTTGGGCCTCGAATAATCCCTCCGTGACCGACATGTCGTATCCGGTCAAACCGGCGCCGGGCGATTCGCAGGCCTGCCCGGCGTGCCGGTCGCGGTCGATTCGCGAAATTCCAAACGACTGGATTATAGACCACCACGCGATTGCCGACGCCGCGCTGGTCCTTCGAGACCTTGACAAACACCTTTTCCGGCAAGATAATGCTCAGTTCTTCCGGCGGTCCGCGATACTCGCTCACTTCCTAAATCTCGCACCCGTCTTCCCGGTCGAGATTGGGGTAGAGAACCTCGCCCTGGCCGTCCATGAACCGTGCAGAACACGTAATCGAGCGGACGATCATAGCCCAACGTCACGATGCCAGGTTGGCCGTTGGCGTCGGTGTTCAAGATGTGTCCGAAAATCGGCGTCCTTCTAGTTACGTTGGCTCGCCGGCATCTGACCAAAGCTAAATCTCGCCGTTTCACGATGGCGTTGCCAGCATAGATGATCGGAAGCGCCTTTGCGGACGTGGTATCCGGCCTTGGTGGCCTGCTCAAAAGTGATGAAGCGATACTCGCCCGTCGCCAGAGCAGCCGGCGAAAGAGAGGCCACCCAGAAATTCACTCCGGAATAGACCGTCCCTGCGATTGGGTTTATGCGGTGGCATAACTTTCTGACACAGATCTGGTCGCCACTCTTTGTTGTACTTCGGAAGCGACTGGTGTTCCTCAATGTACGAGGCATGATGTCGCTAACTTCCTGTTTGATGTCTCGCCGTTCGTAATGCTTCGTCACCTCTCCAACCCCTCGTTGTTTCGGGGCAGCTGTACCGAAATTGTGCAGAAAAGGAAGAGTTAACGAACTTGTGAATTGAGATATTTATCGTCCGTTAGGATGTGGCTGTATACATGTCAGATCAAACCCTCAAATCCTCTTCCGTAGGTGTCTTCAGCCATCCGGCAATGGTCGCAATCATAACGGCGATCCTTACCTTCTCGGCTTCAATGTTCTTAAATTACAAACTGAAGCAATGGGACACGGAGTCTCAAATCAGGCTCCGAGACATAAGCGATCAGAGGCAGGTCTATTCTCAGATCACCGGCCAGAAAGCTGTTCTCGTTCAACTTATGTCCGACATTGCATTTGACAGTGACGCGTTTGTGTTCTACCAGGCGAGCAGCGCTAAGATGACCGGCATCGGTCTCGGAATGTCGAGCAAGGGGTCGTCGAAAATGTACTCGGAGCTGGGGGCAAAGACTTTGGAAGACTCCTTTCAGAAGGAGCGCGTTTTAGAGCATGACAAAGACCAGTCGCTTACGGTGACCCAGCAGTTGTTTTCGGCGCTTGGCCAAGCAAGGTTGTTGTTCCCGCCGGACCCAAATCTTGATGCTCTTATTCAGAGAGTCGAAAACACCTCCGATTACGATTATCAGAGGCCAAGCCCTATGGAGATGCTTCAGCAGACCGACATAAATGCATTCCTGACCGCTCGCAGAAAACGTGCTGAAGCGGAAATTAAATTGCAATTCGGTCAACCGATCGATGCTGTCTTGGATTACCTCCGAGAAAAGATCGATGAGCACACCGCGCATGGGCGGTGATATTCGCCTTGTGTTCGGCTATGATGGGCGGGTAGGGTATTCGAGAAGAGAAGAGAGCCGGGAGGTAGCCGCTGATATCGAGGCTGCTAATCAGCGCATTAAGGGTGTCACCCTGGGCCAGCTGTCGACGGGTGGGCTGGTTACGCTGGAAGTGAGGTGCTTGCAATGTAGCCGGCGAGGTGGTTACAACCTTGGTCGCCTCATATCGGCCAACAGCGCGAGCATGCTTTTATCGTCGATGGTTTTAGCTCGTCGGCGGCGCTGGTGCCTCGTTTCCGGGCCGGCGGCGGGCTGTTTAGGAGTTCGGCGGGTAAGTGCCGAAACTCTTTCTTCGAACTGCCCGAACCGAATGAGCCACGCGTACCTGCGCAAGTGCGGGGTATATTTTCCTGACATAGATCGCCATTGCGAGCTGGCCAACGCCGCTAAAATAGGTTCATGGAGCTCGAAGTCGACAAGTTCTGGGATGGCTTGCCCGAATTAGTCGGTCGAGATCCGGTATGGTGCATGAAGCCCCGTCGTAAAGAACAAACTGAGTGAGTTGACCAGGATGCCGGCAGGCACATGGCTGAGAATATCGAGGCGTTCATGGATTGGAGGGCGTGTCCGAACTCGATGCCGTCGCTGCTACACTCGCATGCCTTCCCGGCACGCCGGGCGGAGCCGATTCGAACCGCAAGCTGCTCGCATTCAAAAAGGCACACTCTGACCGTGACCTCCGATCCATGCTTTTCAACAGGCCTCTTATCGAGCACCAATGTCCTCTGCGAGCTGCTGCTGTCGCATTTTCCAGCGGTCGCTTAATCTATCGAAAGCTCGTTCCTCTTGGGCCGACCCATCCAGTGCTTTTCGTTCCTAAATTGAACGATTGTGGATACACCAGAATGGCTGTTTCGTTCGGTACTCGCAGTTTCAGCGAATTCCAGCCGTGAGTTTCGAAGCGTTTTTGGAATAGGCTCGGCTACCCGCTTTCAGTGCGGAGGGTAGTCGCAAGATCCTGGCCCCCACCGGGAGAATCCTTAGTGGGATCTATCCTCCCTTGCACCGGGGTACGCCCATCTTAGCCGGTTCATTCAGGGAAGCAAGTTGCGCCTGACGTTGCGGGTACGGGAGTAATCGACTAAACGGGTGAGCAGTCAAGAACAGTTTGGTTTACACCCTGAGAAAGACATACTGCCTGCAAGTACTGTGCGGCGCAGGAGAAAACCTTAACCCTGAATCGATTCTTTTTTGGCAGACTGACAAGCAGATAGCATATGAAGCTTTGGTGTTTGATTCTGATCTCGACTTGCTGCCTGTTAGGACAGTCTTCAGTAACGTTGTTCCGCAAAACCAGCCCATCCATTTATTTGCTAGAAACCGATTCGGGAGCTGGTACCGGGTTCTGCGTGAGCAGCAATGGGCTGGTTGCCACCTCACTACATGTTGTCGATGGCGCGAAGACAATAGCGGCCCTCCAGAACGGGAGCAAGATCATCGATTCTCAGGTTGATGTCGCCTCACGTGATGAGGCTCATGACTTAGCAGTCCTGCAATTGTCAACTCATCGTTGTCAGCCGCTGAAACTTGAAACCGGTCGTGGACTACAGCCCGGTCAGAGAATATTCGTGATCGGTAATCCTCTAGGAAGGCGTGAGCTAACTGCTTCAATCTCAGATGGCTTGATTTCTGGAATCAGGACTCTAGACTCGCACGGAGAAGTGATCCAGATCAGTGCGCCTCTCTCACACGGCAATAGCGGAGGGCCGGTCTTGGACGATGGCGGAAGCGTTGTCGGAATTGTAGCATTCAAACTATCTAAGGGTGAGTTGCTAAACTTCGCAATTCCGGCCTCTAACTTGAGGACACTTCTTGCCTCTCAATCGCAAGCATCCACACGGCAACCAAAGCTGCTTGCGCCTCCCGCCGAGTCGTCGGCGGATGAACTCCCGGAAGAAGTGAACCGAATCTTTACTGAATCCGCAAAAGCCTCTGGCACGTGTCGCATGACAGATGCGAGTTGGACGAGCAGGGTTTGCGCGCGAACAGGACTATGCTCAAGTGATAAGTTTTGGCAGCGGTCCGACTTTAGAGAAGCTCACAGATACGAAAGTCACGACGGCAGTGGCAGTCCACTAATTGTGTTGTCGGGCAAGAACGAAAACGGCTCGTGGGTTCAGGTTGGAGACCGAATCGAAAGAAAGCCATTGAGCCCTGAGGACATTGTAAGTCACCTCGTTGACGATTGGTACGCCTACTGTCCTGGTACTGCCTCTCTTTGGAAAGATTTGAAAGTATACTCCGACGAACTCGCAGGTGAGCCTACCTACAGGATAGCGGCCAAGGAGCCGTTTTACGGCGCTTCAGTGACCTTTTGGTTCCGGAAGAAAGACTACATGCTCGTCGCCAGAGAGTACATGAACCGCAGTGCGAGTGGACCAGTTATCCTGAGGGACAACTTCCTGGATTTCCGTAGAGTGGGTGATGTTGTTGTAGCATTTGCCCGCTATTACGCGAAAGATGGAAAACAAACCGGTTTCGAGTTTTTGGATTCTTTTCAACCCAACGTTGGCCTTCCGGATTACATCTTTGAGCCAAAGCCATAGTGTTTAATCGCGTCCTTCGTCGTTGTCGAACTACTTTTGCGGCCGCGTGCTTTCAACCTAGAAATCGAGGTCAAACCATCTAAGGGTCTCTTAGTTTAGTCACGTCGGATTCTACGCCGTCTCACAATTGGTCTCAGAACGGGAAGTACATCAAACTACAAGGGTGCCCAGTGTTACTCTCTGAGCGACGTAAACCGTGCCGGATCGTTCGCACGTTCCGGCATTGTACGAGTTTCCGTGGAGAAAGCCTAACAAAGTTGACTCCGCTATCCAGACGCGGATCACTCCTTAAAAGCGCCTAGTCTCCCTCCATTTGTGCAAACTGACTTTTGAATACCTTCGATTCCGTGAATTGTCGAAGGTAAACTCCAGATTCGATTGCCTCGCAGTCCGTGCACTTCTCCGAGAAGCCGACTTGAACGAAGCCGCTGGGCGGCGGGCGCTACGCGCTACAGGTGAACTGTAGAGACGGACGGTACAGTAGCGGATCACAAGGAGGGTTTCTTTGTGACTCATTTGCGGAAGATGATGTTCGAAGAACTCGAGCGTCGTAATTACTCCGATAGCACAGGCCGCGGGTATCTCAGCGCAGTGGCAGCATTCGCCAAGCACTTCGGAGAGCCACCCGATCAACTCGGGCCAGAGGAGCTTCGGCGGTATCAAGCCTATCTGCTGAAGAACCGTAAACTGGCCGTAGCGACCGCGATAGCGCGTGTCTCTGCGCTGCGGTTCTTCTTCATTCGGACATTGAAGCGCCACGAGTTCCGGCAAGATCTGCCCTATCCGAAGAAGCAGCGGCGGCTTCCACTTGGCGCTGTCCGCGTTGCGGTTCTGCGATGACAGTCTCTACCCCCTTGACAGCACAAGAAGCCTCTTCTCGATGCAAGCTATTGGACTCTTCGTAATGCCGCCACTCAGTTGCGGCTCTAGACGTGCTAACCGCACGCCTTCGCACTCGTGTGTCTGCACACCCTCAAGAGCACGTTTGGTCTGTACTCGATCCGTTGATCTTGAGGCCCTTGCTATAAGCAGATCCTCTTCTCCTCAAATTTGCAAAAGGTCAGTGGCATTCTTCCTCCTGGACCTACGAGCACCCAACAGGATTCATTCTCAATAGGCCGCGCCCCGCCGCAAACACCAGCGCCTTCCTTCAAGTCTGCTTATCGAAAGCGCTTGGGCTTGATGGCGTCCTGCTCCTCGGCGTTGTCTTCCGACGCTTTTCCGATCAAGCCTAGCGACTTATCGCTCATTTGGTGCCTTCCGTGAGGGTGTCACGCGACCCGTTATCACTTCCACACGCGCCTAGGCCCACACGTTCTCGGACCGACTTCCGCTCGCTTAACCTCGCTCTGAGCTTTGTGCCCGGTCGGCGCATAGTTGATTCTGCCGAGCGCGAGCAATCGCATCGCCGCGCGGCCTGGAGCTGGTCCTCTCGTCCTTGACGGCCCCAGCAAAAGCCCTCGCACCTTTAGATGTGGTTCATTTCGTCCGGGCCAATGGAAGTAGAAAAAGCGGGACAGAGACGACCGCATCATCTGACTGGAGAGCGTGATGCGATTCGTCTTATCGCCAAAACGGCAGACATTCCGTGCGCAACTCCTCGCCACTACACCGCTACGCAGACATTCCCAGGACTGGTTAACACACATCCGAAATACTGGCATATTGCGTCGCTCTCTTAGTCGTGTTTGTCTTCGGGAAGTATGTACATCTTTGGGTCGATTTCATCCACGCTGAAGAGCAAACCCGGAACGACAACAGCAATCCAGCAACTGTCAACTCCCCATCCATCACAGAGGGCATCCTGGATGCATCCAAGTAAAGATTCGTAGTGCCGCATCCTGCCGAAGTGGCCTCGGAAAGCCTCGTCAAAGTTAAGGTCCTTGACGATGAATTCTGTTTCCCTACTGGCCTCGGAGAGTTCCCAAAACCCAGCAGTCCGAGCAGATGAAACGACAATAGGACGCCGCAATTTCGCAGCGTGTCGTTTCAGATCCGCGCGGGTGTATGGAGTGTTCCCTCTCACCACGATTGGTAGGGGCCCGGTGTCCGCGCCAAACCGGGCGGCGGCGTCGGCGATTCGCATTTTAAGACCATCGTTCACCTCTGTTTCAGCCCATAGCTCGCATTGCCCTGCAATCCAATCCAACCACACGTCCTTCGGAATGGCCAACTCTCCCTCTGCTCTCGAAACTGTAGTCGGCCTACCTTGCAAAACGCCCATACAAGGTGGATCTAGTTTCCATTGTGGAATTCGTAAGCCCGATGTATGTAAAACGGCTTTTATACCGTTGATTCGCCCTAGGCACGCCCTGCCCCAAACCCTCCCACCCGAATCTTTGACCAGGCGGAGATTCCTCGCGTAGGGCGCGAGCGACCCGGCGTCGACGTCGCGCCAGCCAGTGGCGCGCCCGAACAACTCTGCAGCAGGGCAGTCCTGCCACCCGCCAGCCGACACAGTGAGTTCCTTGCCGTGGACGTCAACATAGACATTGACATCCGAAGCCGGCAGAAGCTCTCGAAGAAGCCCCTTTAGCCATGGCGAACGATCGGCGTTGGTCCGAAACGTGCCAGATTTCGACAATTGTGCGCGAATTCGAGTTCCCGGTTCAATCAGCCTCTCCGATCTGGTCGCTTCACGTAGTAGCGGCGGGTGTTCTAAACCGTGTCGAAATTCAAGCACAAGGGTTGGGCTGATCTCTGACACTTTGCGAGTTTTGACTGTCACTCGGTCACTTAGCATAAAGACCGAGAAGAAGCCAAAGCCAAACTCCCCTGCCGTCTCGAGGCCGGAAAGACTCAAACCATCAAACTCTTCATCCAAGATTGGGCTGCTCCAGATGGAAGCACCAAAATTCGCCAACACCTCAGTAAGAACGCGCTCCGACATTCCTACTCCGGTGTCGGCGATTTCCAGACTCATATCGGAGTACGGGCCCCTGATCTTGATTAGAATTTCTCCCCAATCCGGGGCGCGGCCCTCCAGCGCTCGGCGCAGCCTAATCGCATCCATAGCGTTCTGTAGGAGTTCTCGGATAGGAGTTCCATCGTCATAACCGAAAAGTCGCTCACCGGCGAGGGTTTTGATAAGCGCTGGAAGGTTAGATACACGGATTCTTGCATCAATCGGCTTCCAGCCGATTGTTTCGACTGTACGCGCTAGAGCGGTAGGGTCGTCAACGCCGCGGATTCCCCGGATTGCGAAGCGGAAGCGCTCGGAGTGCGGGCCTAGAATGATATCGTAATCTTGCAGCAACCGATCGACTGCGCGCAGTTCACTGTCGGCCATCCTGATAACTTCGTAACAAAGCCACCAAGCTTCCGCGTCTTCGTATCGAAACGAATCTCTACTCGCATATACAAACAGGTCATTCTCTTCGACCGGCTTGCGTAACTTCTCCTGGAAATCCCAATGCAGCTTCGAATATCCGCTGGGCGATTGAAAAACTCGTCTCAGGCTAGGTGAACGCCGATGGTCGATGTGGGTGGCATCGGCCAATCGGAGAAGGCACGCTAGCTTCAATGGATTTACCTTCCAATCTGGGGGCGCTGGCGAATCCGCTCGGAAGCCGCTTGGTAGATACTGTCTCAACTGAGAAACCGGCAACCAATGACTACGCGCAATCTTGCCGATCACCACCGCGTACGAACGGCGCAGACCTGAATCTTCAATTAAGAACTCGCTTCTTCCGAAATCCTGACAGGCGAGTTGCTCGGCATGCAACGCATGCCTGATACGAAGAACCATCCCTACGATCTCATCTCGTTTTAGCGCCAGGTACGCCGGATCGAGATCTCTACTGTGGTCTAGCCTTTGCAACTGACGAACAGCGCTACTCCATTCCTCTGTCTGTTCAAGCTCTTGAATACCGCCCGGGTATGCTGCCAAAGTAAGAGCGGCATCGTGTAACAGGACGGCTCCGCCAAAGACGAAAGCCTCCGCAGGATTCTCAAGCGTAACCTCCCGGCCGGCGACCAGATCAGCCATCTCCCAAAGAGCGTCTAAATGTTCAATGGAATGATCCGTAAACCCAGGCAGGAAATGAGATACTGTGGCTACCAGCGGCGTCACTCTCGCACGAAAAGATTCTAAAGCTTGGAAGAAGTACTCCGTCTTCTCTTCGTGCCCCGGATAAAGTTTTCGATCAAAGCCTGCTTGAAACAGGCGGCTCTGACGATAGGAAGAAATATCCCCTGGTTGAAGCATTCTCTTCTGTACCCTGGTTCACAACCAAAAGAAGGACCCTTCGATCATTGAGTGCACTTGTCGGTCGCGGCCGGATCAAAGATCCTAGCCTCGGTATTATTGCACCCTGGCTTCAACATTGGGTTGAGCCGTATAGCGAAACTTTTTTTTTCCAAGCTCTTGGACATGCATAAAAATAGCTAGCGCACACGTGTCTCCAGCAGTGGTGTTCGTGAATTGCTTCGAAAGCCATTTTGGAGCGGCACTTGCGACGCACACAGCCAGGTTCTATCCAAATACCGAACCCGACAAATTGCTCAGACGCTTGGCGCGGATCGTCGGCCGCTCTGAGATAGCCCAGGTCCCGATTCTCCTATGGAACGCTGATCCCAACTTGACAAAATGCGCATCTCGGACGCGCAATGCAGTTGAAATCCATCAACATTGCTCATTTGCCGTCAAAGATCGGCCATCTATCTTCGGAAATGCCAATTGTCGAAGGTAAATTAAGCTCTTAAGAAATCGGCGGCCTCTTCTTCTTTACAGCCTTTTTCTTCGAACGGACTTCAGCACTTTTTGCTGCGGCTGCTTGAGCCCTTTTCTTCCGAGCGGCAGCCGTCATTTGGCCAGCAGCTTTCTTCCCGCCCTTCTTACCCTCTTTTCTGAAATATTCAAGTACCTCGGGCGGCAGCTCAGCCAAGAATCAGAACCTCTTCCTATGAGCTTACCGGGTGAGTATAGTCCGGTGGTAATGATGGCGTATTGTTTGTGCTTAGGGGGTAAGCTACAGTTCCTTACATGGACCACATAACCCAAACCGAATTGCTGACAACTACCGATGTACTTGCGCCTGTCACACTTGATCCGTCTTTGTCATATCGGTGTGACCTCGTGCGCGGTTACTTAGAAACAGCACGAGCTCGAAACACCATACGCGGATATCGTTCTAGCTTTCGGCAGTTCGAAGCGTGGTGTAAGACGTCGGGTCTTGTTCCTCTACCGGCAGTACCGGAGACTGTTGCACGATACATCGCAACCCAGGCGCCGCGACTTTGTGTCTCCACCATCGAACATCACCTTGCGGCCATCAAAAAAGCACATGTTGCTGCTGGTTTCAGTCTTGATATTCAGAGCGACCTACTGCTGACAGAAACGCTTAAAGGCATTAAGAGGGTTCACGGCAACGTGGTCCGTCAGAAAACGGCGATCCTCACCGAAGACTTGAGGTCCATGTTGCGCGGCTTGCCTCCCAGTACAAAGGGATCTCGGGACAAGGCCCTCCTACTGATTGGGTTCGCTGGCGCCTTCCGAAGGTCGGAACTCGTCAGCGTTGATGTTGCGGATCTAAGTTTCGAAACCGCTGGCGTGAAGATTCTCCTCCGCCGTTCAAAGACAGATCAGGAAGGAAGAGGCAGAACGGTCGCAATCCCCTACGGTACTTACGACGAGACCTGTCCTGTTCTCGCGCTACAGAGCTGGCTCAACGAGAGCCTCATTGTCGATGGGCCGGTTTTTCGGCCTGTCCAGAAAGGCGGCCGAATAGCCGCTTGCAGGTTGACTGGCCATGCGGTTGCGAGCATTGTCAAACATTATGCTGGGTCAGCAGGTTTCCAGTTAGCTTCGGTTTCAGGTCACTCCCTTCGTGCGGGCTTCGTCACAAGTGCGGTCCGTGCCGGCGAACCGGAAAGGCGCATTATGCGGCAGACAGGTCACAAGAGCATCGAGATGGTGCTTCGCTATGTTCGCCAGGCAAATGTTTTTACAGACAACGCTGCCTTGGCTTTAGGCCTGTAGATTTCGGAAAGGGTTCTATGGCAGAACGAAAAGGGACTAAGACGTATCAGCCCGAGAGGGATGTGCAGCAGAGCTTATTGAGCCAACACGAAAGTTCTGCGTCGACTGATCGCTGGTTGACAACGAAAGAGGCCGTAGCAATCCTCAAATCGTCGTCCCGCACGTTAGACCGACTCCGAGCTCAGGGCAAAGTGCATTCTACACTTGTGACAAGTACGACAGGCAATCGCAGACGTCTGTACCTCGCTAAAGATGTCGACCAGCTCTTATCTATCAAGACGAGACCCGGCCAAGTCGGCGGCGAGATGGAGACAAGAACCTTAACTACGCTGGTCGAGTCACTGGAGAACATGCCTAAGCCAGTCAGACTGCGGGTTCTTCGCTACCTTTCCGCTCGGTTCGGACTGAGGCATTGAGTCGGAAGGAAGAAACGTCCTACTTCATCGTAGAGAAAAGTTATCCAACACTCTTGCCCTGCTCAGCGGCCCCTGAGATCCTGCACAGCACTGCAGGGCGCAAGTAACCGCCGCACCGGGCTTTGCCTAGCGGGAATTTAATATGTCCAACCGAGCGCAAGGTTGTGCTTTGTTGGCGAAAAGGACCGCACGACGATCGGCGTTGGCAGTTTCGCTCCGAGCGGATAAGTACGCGCGGAGTAAATCCGCTGAGTTCGGACCCCATAGCAGCCAGCAAAGAAACCGATTGCTCCGCCCACGAAAACGTCGGACGTAAACCGAAACTGAATAGCCTTGCGTGTCCTCAACAACTGCGATCTAAAGTCAAACTGACGAGGCGCTTTGGTTGGCGGCCCGTGGTGCTGAATATACTCACTTTGGGAGCGCAGCGCTCATTACGTTGTGCAACCTTTTCCCAATAACGCATTGATAACCATCCGCAGGTCAAGATCATTCACTTGACCGTCTCCATTGATATCGTCGTTAGGTGGTAGCGCTCCAAGTATCTCGTCGAGGACCAACTGAAGATCTTGAATATTCACCTGTCCGTCTTGATTTACGTCACAAGCTGCGCTAAGCAGCCCATACACCTGCAGCTGTTTGGATTGTGTCACAACATAGACCTTCCCATTGGCGATTACTGGTGAGGCGAACTTGGTAAAGTTGCCAACCGAATCTTGTCCTGATACCAAGTCACTATTCCAAAGCTCGTTCTGAAGGTTCAATGCATCATAGGCCCTCAAAGTTCCGTGAACGATTGTTTGATCCGGATTATCTGCCGCTGTGGTTGCCCAAACTAGCCCCGTTCCGGGCGTAACTCCATTCGACGAGAGCGTGATTCCGCCGATAGACTCGCTCGTCGAGCTTCCAATTTGCGAAGGATCTTCTTGGATGTGATCTCCGTCAAACAGAAATGCCCGCAAGTAATCCTTGCGATCCCATACGTACAATGCTCCACTCAATCTAGGCCGGTCCCAATAAGTCAAACTCAAGGTCTGGCTGCACGTGATCAGGTGACATCCGTTCGTGGCAAGAAAGGATTGGACTGCTCCACCCGAGTCGCTGCCTTGCAATCGGCCCAACGCGGATCGTCGAAGGAGATACAAAACTCCTTCCTTGCCCCCCGCTACAAGGTAATCCGTGCTGGGAATCAAAACCGGGCCGCTTGCGCTAAGATCTAAGTCGTTTTGGTACAGAAGCGGCCAATTGTCTGGGGTATACCAATCCACCAAGTTGAGAGATTGGTCAAACCGCAGGACACTGTCCCCAAAACTTGCCCCGCCATCATAGAAACCATTTCCGGTACTCGCATATACGTAACCGTTCTCATCTGCTGCAAGCGCCCTGCTGGCTTGCCAGACGTCACCGCCTTGACCGTTTGTCACCTGAAACCTGTGTAGTGGTTGACTGATATCGGTTAACGCATAAGAGAAGACAAAGCCCTCCTGAGAAGAGCGGTCCGGCGGATTGACCTGAAAATTCGCGAACGCAATATACAAGGCGTTGTTCGCCACTAAAAGTCCGGCGCGTTGGATCGTGAATGGCGTGGCAGGTACTAGCCCGTAACCAGAAGGGAAGAGTATTTCCGACGGAGGACCAAGAGCGTCGGCCCCAGTGGCGATATCCAGAGCGAACAAGCGGAGAGACCAAGACTCGACGCTTTCGGCAATATTGGCGACCAAGTACATCACTCCGTTGCTGATCGCTGGCGTACCAAGGATCCCCCAGTGGGTCTGCACGTCGCCGCTTACGGCCGGTGCGGAGCCCAAGTTCCGAACCCACAACGGCTCAGATAGCGCAGGGTCGTCAGCGTCAAAAGCATACACGGTGTTGCTCATCGTCGAGACATAAACGACATTGTGAACACCACTGCCCGGGATATCTAAGTTACCGACATATAGAGGAAGCGCGTAAATGGAATCATCAACAGACCGGGAAAAAAGCTTGCCAAAAGTAGCGGTGTTGACGTTCTTAACACTCAGGTTTATTTCGCTCTGGTTGGCGTTCGTTCTTAAATTGCCGTATTGCGCACTAGTAACATCGATTTGCCCATACGCAATTGCGCCAACACTGGCTGAATAGATGATCAAGGCCGCCAACTTACGAAAACAGATTCCAATCATCTCGATCGCCTCTTTCGTGTGGCTATGCAACTAGCCCGCCCTAGAAATTGCACACGAGTATATCGAAAATTCGGCCGTAGAACTAAGTTAAGAACTGCAGCCGCAAGCAGGGGTCTCTGTTTTCGGCAGCAGCTTTCGAAACGAGCTTGGTTTTAGCTTAAGTCTCAAAACCTCTCCTAAGGCGAACGGCTGCAGCAGGCATTATCAGTTGCCTGAAATCAGCACATTGGAGTCACTACAATGGCTTTACAAGACATTCGCTTCATTAGGACGAGAACGCCCTATCCCCCTCTAACTGTGCACACTGTGTTTTAGTTACCTTCGACTCCCGTAATTGTCGAAGGTAAACCACACGGCCAATCTCCGATATGCCGACTTCTCGTCCAAGTGGATCCGCAAAGCTCCAATGCGGGGCTCGGGCCAGGGTCGTGTATTAAACGGTTACACCCCAAACTGCCGCAAATGGTGGTCAAGATGTTTGTACATTAAGATCGCCCACTCGTCCGCCGTCATCTTGCCAAAGAAACTATGTGGATTCTTCGTACATCCCGCCGCCCCGCCAGCCGCAAACTTGTCGATCAAGCCTGATAACCGCTGCCGTTCCCTGGGCAGATCTCGATCGTCTGCCACAATGAGGCTCTTCGCCGTCGGGGAATTCTTCCGGAGTGGATCTTCGTTCCGGAACACCATCGGTTTCACTAGCCGACCCATTAGACGCGCGGGTAACGCTCCCTTTTCGGGCACCACTTCGCCTACCGCCCACTGCATACTCACCGAGCAATGTGCCAGCATCTGCGCGGCCGTCATCTTGCCCCAGCGCCTTCCAGTTTCGGGCTCCAATTTCCCTAACCGGGTCTTTACATCATTCGCCACCGTCGCATCGAACAGGTTCTTCGTCACGTGCCTCCCCCCTTGGATGAGCATAATTAAAGACTCATGTTGGAAAGGTTATCTTTCTGAAGTTCAACGATTGAATATCAGATAAGCGCGTTCCACAACAAACCTCTCGTTGCCGCGCCGGTCTGTCCACTCTGACGGAAAACGCCCTTCTCGTCCGCGATCCGTTGCATGTCTAAGAGAGCCGCTAGGCGGCTCCCTCCGTCTCGTCTGCTTCTTTTCTCTTGAAACTGAGAACCTTGATCGATTCCACAACACTTTCCGCGACGGGCCACTGTATGTTGACTGGTCCGGATTCGGATTCGATGCTGCGAGTGGCTCGTTACGCAGCTAGTTTAAAGTCCCGGACCACCGAGACAATGCTCGGATCGGTTGTCAATGCGGCAAGAATCACAATCGCCTGTTGACCGTAACGGGCTAACCAGAAGCAATGTGTCATACCATCCCGTGAGAGCAAGGACCCAAGAGCTTAAGGTCGTGCACGGCTTGCACATTTTGATGGTCCTGCGCAGCACGGAGTGTGGAGACTCCGGATGTTTCAAGTCCGCTCGAATGCTTTCTTTTTCGACGACTGAGGTCTAGGCAGCGAGTGTCGCAAGTCTTGGCTGAGAGACCAAGACGCTACTCTCGACGCCGACAAGCTGCTCTCGAAGGCGAAGTAAGCTGTCAAGTGCGGTGAGCAACTGCTCCACCTTGATCAATACCGTCCACGTTTCACCTATTAGTGCGCTGCAACTCAAAATTTCACCCAGAAAGAGCATGTCTTCGTATTGAACCGAAATGGGTTTGCCGGAGGGCAATGCTTGATCACACGAAATGCGGAGTTCATTCTTCTCAAAAGTTACGAACCTACCTATTTGCATCTCGTGCAAAGAGGATGTCGGCGGGAGAAGGATTTTAAAAAAACATCTTTGCTGATTAGTTTGGGCGTCGTTCAAAGTCTTTTCCTTAAATGCAAGTAAGTCACACCGTCAAATCGGACCGCCTCTGGTAACCATCGGAAGCGCTATGTCCCGAATAGACTGAAGTCTAGTAAGTGTTGCGCTGCTCTGCGAGTGCTACACCCAGTTCACGTTTGAATTTGTGGCAATTAGCTCGCATCCTTCCTACCTGAATTCAAGCCCACGTTTGTTCAAGTGTCTTTCGACGTAAGCGCAGACTAGATACAGATGCGTGCGAACAGAATTTTGAGTGCTCATTCACAGATTCAATCTTGGAAATACCCGAAGACATCGAAGATGATGTCTGATTTGTCAGCTAAATAAGCGCTGATGTTTCCAGTGGTGGACGGAACAATTGCCAGATTGGAAGTTACCTGCCCATCGAACGCATTTAAAGTCGACACGATTGGCTGGCTTGTCCCCGCGGGCCAAAGTGAAAGATACGCTAGTGATAACCAGGGAACTGCGGTCGCATTCAGGACAGCGACACGAGCCGTCGTGGGAATGCCACAATTCGCAGTTGAGAGTGTCACGGAGAAGACTCCCTGAAGAGGCCCCAACGTTGATCGTGAATCAAAAGCTCTGCAGGGCAACACAGTGTAAAAATTCATACCACCAATTCCTGGTGGCGCAAAGTATCCGTTCACGTCAACAATTACGTCCGCATCGTCGTGAACATAGATAGAGATGGAGCCATCGAGTGCCGCCTTGGTGATGGCAGCATTAGCGGTCACCGCGTTTGTAGGGGAGTTCAGTATTGAGGCTAGTGGCATCGCTTGATCTCCGGCCCAAGCGGTTAGCCAAGAGAGTCCGTTGTGAGGGACAGCCGTGTAGTTGAGCGAGTATGCTTGCGCCGTACTGGGCAATCCGCAACTCGATTGAAGGAAGGGGAATATCCGCTGGCTGCCTCCGGGAATGAAGGGGCCACCAAGAATGCCCGCATCCTGTGTTCTAGTGTCAACTACTCTACACGGGGTGACTGGGAAAAACGCCAGGGCTGAGCCGGTTGTTGAGGGCTCTACAAAATACCCGCTGATGTCGAGAATAAGATCCGTATCTCCCTTCGCGTATACAGCCACAGATCCGTTTGCGCCAGCTGGGATGATCAACGCATTCGCCTTAACACGGCCGTCATATGAGTTAATGCTGGAAACGACCGGCTGGTCTGATCCCGTCGGCCACGCCGTGACGTAGGGCAGGCGGCCATGTGGAACAACGGTCATGTTCATGGCGAACGCTTTGGCGAACTGAGGGATGTTGCACCTTGATCCAGCGACTGCGACCTGCCGAGTCTCCTCGGCCGCTAGAAAAGGTCCGTCCTCTTCGTTTCGCGTATCAAGTAGACGGCAGGCGTCTACGGGTACAAAGTTCAGAGAATTTGTAGCTTGGAGGTTTTGAGATCCGGACCCCGGAGTAGCTGAAGGAAGGGCCGGGGCTGTCGGTTCGGCAGGAGCAGCGGGCTGAGTGGTTGAAATTGAGATAGGCACCTGCGTGGAGCAGGGTATGCTGATGTCGCTGCTGCTGCTTGAAAGACAGTAATTCGATATTATCTGCGCAAGTTGAGCCCTTGCTGACTCCCATATGTCGGGATCGCTTGACCAAGAAATGTTGCCGTAAAAGTACGAAACATCTCCGCCTGGCGCTTGATTCTCCCATAGCGCCTTGGGCATCACGCGCTGTACGATTGTCTTGACGGCATCTGGATCTATCTTTTGAGCGATCGCCAGATAATCTCCATCTTCTATGCCACGTCGCCATTCCTTCAGTCGTAAACTACCGAGCGGTCCGTTTACCCCATAGTTGACATGTCCCGGGTTATTGTCGGTTCCGGGGTAAACCATAAGACCGTTCCCATTAGTAAATGCATTGGGGGAAACCTGACCCCACCAACCATCAGGTGTTGAGTTACAGCCCCAGGTGCACGCCTGCGAGAGCGTATCTACATCCTGAGAATCAACATTGGCATACCAATAGAAGTAATGTGAGATCTTCAATTTGTGTTGAATCCAACCAAATGTCCGCATAGCGATGCCATCGTCCTCTGTGTTGGAAGTGCCACTGCCAGGATGGTTGTAGTTATACAGCCAAGCATCGTGATTCGGCTCTGCTTTCAGTGACGCCGTTAGCCCCTGGGTGTAGGAATAATTATCTCCGTTTGGGCAGCCGTAACACTCGCCGATCGCGGCGCCCTCAATTGCAATGTCAAGGTCCGGCATGTACTTCAGAGCGTCGCCATAATTCGTGGTTGAGAGCGTCTTGACGAAGTGTCCCGGACCAGGATCTTCCGAAATCCATTTCGCCCAACTCTCTACTTTTGAAAAATCGGATGAGGGTGGTTCGTCCTGGAGATACATCACTGCTTCCACGTTGGGGAAGGTTGTGTGAAGATACTGCCCGATTGGATCGACCAGATTCCATAAGGTCTGTTCATCGTTGATCGTTCGATCCCACGCTCCATACGTCGCGTACGAATAAAGTGACAGGCCTTGCGAAATACCAGGACCATCGTATCCCTTTGCTGGCGAAAACAGGGTTCCATCAAGGCGCTTTTGCACGCTGATATCTACTGAGCCGCAAACGCTAAGATTGCGGCTCAGCGGCAATCCAGCACATTCCTGCTCACCAGAAATCGGTGTGATGCGGTTCCGTTTAAAATACTGCACGTAGCGATCAGTTATTTGC
This sequence comes from uncultured Acidobacteriaceae bacterium, assembly GCA_963814195.1. Taxonomy (GTDB): domain Bacteria; phylum Acidobacteriota; class Terriglobia; order Bryobacterales; family Bryobacteraceae; genus Bog-105. Next base: position 460,950 of record CAWFBU010000007.1, on the reverse strand, counting down.
CTTAGTTCTGAACCTTCCGCCGTCTGCCAGTTTATGTAGCGTCCGAACCATCGACCTTGAAGATCAGTTGCGTCCAGGTTTGTAAAGCCGATGTACGTTGGAGTATCCGGTAAGGCGAATGGTAAGACAGTCAGTCTCACGGGAATACTTCGTGTAGCAACGCCGGCCTCTTTGACGGAAACAGTCCCGGTATAAACGCCTGGCGTTTGATTCTTAGCGATGAAGACATCGGCCCAAATTGCTTGATTCTGGCCTTGTCTAATCGAGAAGGTTGGAACCAGTTCCATCGGGATCAGAGGGTCTGGATAGTTCTTATTATGGTCCGGGCGGTCAGTCCAGAGATGGGAGGAGGGAGCCTGAAATCGAATTGGGAACTGGCGCTCATCGCCGTGAAACCAGCCGAAGGCGCTCAGACCGAGGATCTGCAGGTAACGCACATAAAAAAGTTCAATTGGGCGTCCGACATAGTTATAGAGATCGTCTCCAGAAGCTTGGCGGGTAGTTTGGATGCTCGCGCCATTCGGTCCAGTCAGACTGTTAAAGGATACTGAGACATTTTGCGCTGTTGCTGTGGCCGCTTCAAGTATCAGGTTGAAGCTTACACTCTCGTTTTCCGCGCCGAAGAGGTTAATGGTCGTGCCGTCCCAGAGTCGATTGATTCTTTTTCCTGTGAGGTTCTCAACTCCGTTACTTGCGCGCAATTCATCTTGCGAGACCTTATCCCCACCATCATTAGCCCAGACCCCAGTGATGTTGGATGTGCTTGCCGCGGCGAGCAGAGAAGAAGCAAGAAGAAGAATCGTTTTCCCAATGAACAATCCTGACGTTGGGAGTGCCCGGCTGTGGGCCAAGAAGGTCAAACGCCTCATGAGTGATAAGTGAGTCAAAGGCGACGTTTTGCAGAACCAGAAAATGCTCTTACCCGAAACTAAAGCTTGGATAAGCTCCGGCACCCTCGCGTAAGAGCTCGCTGCTATGATCCGTCCTATCAGGAGGTGATCACAAGAGATCGCCACCTTCCACAGTGGCGGATACTGATGGGATTTAGCGACCTACGAGGAACCGATTTCCGCATGCCAGCCAGCTGAACTATCGCCGAGAGTGAAGAACTTTGATTAGCAGAGTACTACGAAGGAGAACGGTCTCACATTAGGCAAGCGGCACGTGCGGACTAAGCGAAAAGAAGATCCCTCTGATCGGGCAGCTGACGCGGCTCACCGGTTCGTGCTATTGCGTGGTGCAGGTTTTGCAAGTTGCGCTTCAAGATTGTTGGTAGAATCGCTTTTCTTACACAGAGTGCTTTGATGATTTCCTTCAGCTGACCTCGTTCGCCATCACAGAACCAGCAATCGGGTAGACTGTCGGCCGTTGAATGTAGATCCCCATCACCAATGTCCATCACTCGATCAAGCGTCTCTTCGCATAGTCGCTGCATGTCGAGCAGACGATAGACAAACCGATCAATATAAAGACCCCTTAGGGGCATAGCCTGGTCATCATCAAACTTCCAATCAGTTCCCTGAAAAGCAAATCCATGATCGATCAGCGAAGTTTGATAGCAAGCCTCACCGCGCGCTTGGCCCGAAATCTTAAAGAAGATTGCTTGTCGAATGTCGATCTGGTTGAGCCAGCGGTCAATGGCGAAGGCCCTTCCGAAGTCGCCGAGGTTTGCTACTCTGGGCAACAACTTTCTCGGCAGCAAATCCCAAATGGCCACCCGATCAGGGTTGGCCGGACACTCTGATCCAAGGTGCAGCGAGTCTCCGAAGGGCCATTTTTCCTTCGGTGACTTGCATCTGCGATCTCTGTAAAAGTGTGCGCCGACTTCTTCAGGTAAGGTAAGCACTCGCAAAGACGGTGTGCAAATACCTACCCGTTGCATCACGGCACTTCCAAGGACCTCGTTGATTAGCGTTCGCGTTCCTTGCGGGTTATGACAAAACTTCGCAACGTAGTGCCTGCCGGAGTCGGTTTCTACAAGCGCAGAGTGGCTTCCACCTCTTAGTTGGCGCACCACTCTTACGATTGTTGCGGTTTTCATCGATGTCCTTTGGCGATAAAAGAAGGGGTTGGGGACTTTCTACACCATCCGCAACCTCCTTAGATAAGTCTTTGACGGACCCCGTATTTGCATTCAGATCTTCCTCTCCCCTCCTTACTATGGATTGGTGCTGTTTCGTTTTGGATCGTCGACCTTCACACAACATCATCAAAACTTCTGCTTATGGTTTGCACAGGTTGAATGCAAGCACCTCCTGACGCGATTCACTTCAACCTCAAGCGACTTAACTCCGCCCGAAACTAAGGCTTCAATATCGCAAACTAAGCGGCTATCAAGAGCAAGTCTTTGCTTCAGCCGCCGCTCGGCTGTGACTCCGCTATTGCCATTGCCATTTTTGTGCGTCTAGTCCGGTGCACGTTTGAAGAATGAGAGAGCCTGCAGACATTGTCAAACAAGAAGCTCCATTTGTAAGTCCATTTGTTAGTTCGAAGAATAGATCGTTATCCAAAGATATAGGCTGCCATAGTTGTCCCCTACTTGTTGATGGAGCACTCTGGACTACTGCGGTACCATCAGCCGTTCCGGAATTAAGGAGATCAAAGTTCTGGTTGCTGCTCTTTATGGTTAGGAGATAACCGGAGACCGAGAGAGTGGCGCTGAGCTTTTGAGCATCGGATCCCGAACATGAGGCTGACACGAGTTTACTGGTGCTGGAAGGCGTCAAACATGCGTTGGTTGCCTTGCTCAAGAGTGCGTGATAACCGGCAGGAGCAAGAACCTCATAGTCCGCAATCAAAGAGTCGCCGTTTTGAGGAGCGGCGATAAAGGCTATCTGTTGTGAGTTCAATGTATAGTCGACATTGTTAGCCAATCTAATTCCGTTCTTGTAAAGCTTCAACGTGTCTGGATACGGTAGTACGCTGAGGTGAAAACTCGAGTTGCTTCCGTCTACGTTACCGGTTGGTATCTCGCTCATACGCTGCGCAGCATTGACCGCCGCAGTCATGAGAAGCCATAGGGCGAGAAGTCTAATCATCTAAAATCCTCCACTTAGTTAATGAGAAATGAAATAAAAAAGCCCCGGTTTGCACCGGGGCTTTGCCTACTGCGGAAACAAGGTTGCGATTTGTTTAACGTCTAGTTGCGCTGCACATCGTTGCAAGAAGCATGCTGATTTGATGCCCTTGGTCTTCTATGAGGCGTTGTTGCTGTTCCAGCTTGCGGTTTTGCTTTTGCAATTCGTTAAGCATCAGCGCTGGTAATTGATGGTATTGAACCGTCTCAGGACGGCCTTGACTATCGTGAACGACAAGATTCGGAAAGACTGATTGGACCTCCTCGGCGATTAGACCATATTGGACGGGCTGGTCGCCCCTGGCAGATTTCTTCTTATACCGAAACTGAACCGGACGTAGCTTCATCAGGTTTTCACTCCCAAGTCCGATATCGCGGACGTCTTCCTTGTATCGGATGGAAGACTGAAACGTACCCAAAGTTCCGTTCTCGTCGACCATAACGCCAACACCAGTTCCGTCCGTCGGAGCTGAATATATACCTGCCATGGAAGCACTCTGTTGAATCCCTTGGGTTCCAATGCGTATGACTGCCTGATCACCGGGCTGTCCAAGGTTGCCTATCTCTATGACATTGCTTCCGTCGCCAATCAAACTTGCGGACTGATATCCGATGGCAATATTCTCATTTCCGGCCTGAATACTGCTGAGCGCATTCAAACCCAAACCTACATTGCTATTGCCTCTGATGTTCGAGGCCAAAGATCCTGCTCCCACGGCGGTGTTTCCGATTCCGCTGAGGTTAGCTTGAAGGCTCTGGCTCCCAAGAGCACTGTTTTGGGAACCCGACAAAGAGGCATCTTTACCGAATGCGATATCCCCTTGTGCTTGATTGATCTTTACAGTATTTACGATCTGGTCTGCCGCAGTCACCAAAGCAGGGACTTGCCCAACTATGGTGTTGAGGGATCCTACCTGCTGCTGCAATGATGAAAGTTGAGTTGAGCTCGCGGCTTCCGCGATGGCTATGTTGAGAGCAGAAACCTGCTGTTGTAATCCGGGAATTGGCTTAACAGATGCGTTCAAACTCGTTATCTGCTGTTGAAGTGATGACATCTGATTCGTCGTTGCGAGTTGGCTAAGAGACGTGCTGAGAGTTGCCAGTTGTTGCTGGAGTTGAGCAAGTTGCTGGTTCAGGTTGTCAGTTACCTGAGTCGTCGGTGGCGTAAAGTACCCATTGATATCGACGATCAGGTCAGTATTCCCAGTAACAAATACGGAGATTGCACCACTCGCACCAGCAGGTACAATGGCTCCGTTTGCTGTTACGCCTCCAGAGTAAGCGTTCAATGTTGAGACGAGCGGTTGCGATTGCCCGGTCGGCCAGGCGGTCAGGTACGAGAACGGCTGGTGAGGCACCACCGTAACGTTAATTGAATAAGCTGTAGAACCAGGCGGCACATTGCAGCTTCCGGCTAAGACTGGAAAGTCCCTTGTTGCCATAGCTACAAGAGCGGGACTGCCGAGCAGACCGCGGTCGGCATCCCTGGTGTCCACGAGTCGACAGGGTGGTAAGGGAACGAAGTTACTGACGCTTTGCGCATGTGCGGTGACGTAGAAGCTCAAGGTCGCAAGTATAAGACGGAGTAACGTCAGAAAAGCAGATGCGCGTCTCATCGTGAAGGGCCCACTTAACCTTGTCGAAGTATTTCGGCCACACTTTACATCGGAAAAATCCCCTCGCCTCAATCAGCTTGGGTGTGCATAAAAGTAGTGAACTCATTTCATTCGACCTGAAACCAGCTAGTGATGAAACACTTGGTGTGCCGAACAGGCTTTCCGCCAGCCTGTGCCCGAGGGAACGACCCCTCGTTTGGATGGGGCCGGCATTGCGGCTTTTGACACCTCTCTTTCCAGAAGCCCTTCACTCGGTGAGACGTGAATGTCTCTTTACAGATTCTGCAAGTCATTTCTTTTCGTTCGTTGTTCGAAGCCATTTGGTAGAGCAAATCCTCAGCTGTCCGCCAGAGTCAATCCAGACCCTCATAACGCCAATCTGGCATGGGGCAACACACGAGGGTCTCAAAAAAGTTTCCCAACAGCTTGAAAAGACGAGAGTAATAAAAAGAGCGAGATCTGAACTGTCACTGGGCGGGAGCGGCGATCTCAGACACGGACGATTGTTCACGGGCAGAGTTCAGACACCGAGGTTCGAATGAAACAGGCTTAAACTAAGACCGGATGGGCCCTCCGCTCACGAGATTAGGCTATTGACCGCAGCACTTGAAGGTCAAGGTCTAATTCCTTTTTGATCTTGTTCAGAGAGTTTGCCAGAAGCCCGAGACGACTCAGCGCCTTAGAATGCTCAGAAATGTCGTAGGCATCCTCGTTTCCCTCGACCCAACTCTCGGCCAAATGGATTATCGACGTCAATTCAAGCTTTGAACGCGATGGCGCGTGATGATTTGCAACCGCTTCACACATGTCGTTAGGGAGTCGCCATTCCGACAACAACCGAGCGCCAATCTCGGAGTGATTACAAGGAGAGAGTTGTTTCTCAATACTAAGGTTTGTTTTACCCGCCTTCTGCATGTCGCTGTACCACGCAATCACCTCCTCTCCTAACCCGAAAAGGACAATGGTTCCGATATCGTGCAATAGGGCTACCAGGGCTGCTTCATCTCCCGAATAGCCGACCTTTGTGGCAATCTGACGTGCAACCTGGGCAACTTCAATCGAATGTTCCCAAAGGGATCGGAGCGTGGGGGAAGAATACATTTTGCCTATTGTTAAGGCAATGACATGCATTCGGGCTTTGTCGAAGCCAATCCTTTGAAGCGCGCCAGACAGCGTTCTCGCTGGCTCTCTGACTTGAAGGCCTGCTAGGTTCGCGAGCCGAATCAGGTGAGCGCTAATGATCGGATCGCGTGAGATATACCGTTCCACCTCCTTCAAGTCGGCCATAGGATTGTTCAGTGCGGTGATGATCTGGAGTGCACTGGAAGGTAATGTTGGTAGCCGCGCTTGCGCGGCGGCGAGCTGGGCTTCATTAAAGCGCGGCTGACCGAAGGGGGCAACGTGCATCTCGAAGAGATCTTGAAGGAGGTTACGAGGCTCGCTAATTTGCACCTCGGTACGCGAACTAAGTTGAAGCACGTGAGAGCAACCGCTCTCAAGGAGTTCGACAAGCTCTAATCCTCCCATTTCAGCAGTCATTGACGATAGCCAGTCTGGAAGCTCCAACCAGAACGGCTCAACATCTTCCATTGCTTCGTCTGAGCTCAGCTGTCCAAGGGCATGTAGGAGTGTATCCCCGAGCGGATCCCACAGCAAAATGCCGCAAGGGCGACTCGTTGAGCCGGGAACTTGGATGTTGACCTTCAACCAAATCCCCATTCGGTTCGGCTGACTCATCGCTGCTGGTTGAATGCCTGGACTCGTCGCACTCACTTGGTGGACCTGAATACCTGATCGTTACCAGCCGCAGTCAGGCGTTGCGGAATAGATCCCATTCACTTGGCCCGTCAATAACATCAACTTACATAATGCCCGATCTCAAGCGACTCGGGTCAATCCTCGGAGGGGGCAATTCAGGACTAATCTGCACATCACTCTTGGACCTTGTAAAAGCATTGGCAATCCCCTATTGTCCCTCAGATCTGGGCAGTCAAGCGCGCTATATCCGGACGATGCTTATCTGGGAGAAGACAGTAAACGGCGCCACTCCGCTTAGACGCGTCGGGATGTCGAACAAAGCGGAGTTGCGGTTTCCGATCTGTTGCCAAGGACTTACAAATGCTGCTTCGGCTTCGTTCAAGTCGGGTTGTGGGAAGTAATCTGCCGTTCATTTGTCCGAGAAACGGGCATCCCGTCGACTGAGCGGGCCTCTCTGGTTCAGAGGATCACGATTACCTTCGACAAATGCCTTTTCGAAGGTAATCCGCTCGCATGTGTAATGACAGCGCAAGCAATTGCGATGTGCTTGCTGTTCAGTTTCCGGATTGCCCGTAATTGTCACAATCCTTCCTACAGACCAGAATGCTATTCTGTTTCGAAAACGGCAACCTCTTCCTGCTTCGGCTACTTTCCGCTCAGCATCCCTAGAGCGTCGATTAGCTCCCGCGACGCTTCACTCCTCGCATACAAACCTCGCCTTTCTGCCATGATTGGCGACTAGTGTCCAGAAAGGCAAAAGCACTTAATGAAATCCGCAGTTCTCGCCGTACTTGTAGTAACCGGCGCTAGCCTGATGCCGGCCGCTACTATAGAAACGATCAGCTTCAACCTCTCGCCTCTTCACGCAGGATCAACCCTGACAGGCACCTTCACACTCCCTGATGTACCTTTAGCCGGCAACACCGCATCTGTATCTTTGTCATTCAGTGATCCCGGGAACTACTCTCCAGTTTCATTGGCTGCCACGCTCAGTGTCATAAGTGGAACGCCGAGTGGTTACGCGATAGATTTCTCGCCTCTGAGCTTCACGAACCTGAGTGGCGTTGCGACTCCGATCAATACACAAGACGTGAGTCTGACCCGCACCGCATTTGCTATGTGCACGGCATTCCCCTGCTCAGCAACCGGACTTTTTCAGGACCGCAACCCCGCCGTATTCACATCCACGTATACGATCGCAGCACTTCCAGTACCGGAGCCTTCTTACGCTCTCCTGGTGCTGATGCTAGCTGCTCTGTTCTTGGGCAGCCGCCTCGTTGGCCGCCAGATTGGATCAGGCCGTCTAAGCAGCGCAACTTTCGTGCGGTCGGCACCCTGAACACACACCGTCCGGGTTGCCCGTTATCCAGGAGCTACCAACAGCTTCGACATTGGCACGGATTCAGACAACTGATTGGGTTCGAAATCGGAATGCATCACCAGGCGCGCTCGCTATACTCTGTCCGCTACCTCTCGCCACTTCGTTTCGTCTAATCCGACCATCAGCAGCCACAGACTGAGCGCGCCCTCACCGATGACACAGGGGTAGAGAACGTACGGAAAGATCGGTAGGCCGGGCGCCAGGAAATAGGCATAGCTGTTGGCCAGATAGCAGCTGCCGGCCAAGGCGTACAGCGCTCCCAGCCACCGGGGAAAGTAACTAGAGCGAAAGATTAGATACCCTTCGATCAGCAGCGCGAAGCCAAAAAATGTTAGGCCGATCTGGAAGCCAACATCATGCCATTTGAGCGTTAAACGCGCCAAGGCCACGAGCTCGCCGTGGGGCACGGCCGCAAGATCCGGTGACCCTCCGAGTAATGTAAGCGGTGCGAACTGCGTCCAGGCGTTCACGGCGTTAATCGTGTTCTGCGTCAGGTCCAGAGTCAGGCCGAGCAGAGCTAGATAGGAGCCCGTCGGCGCGAGCAGACGATAGAGAATCAGCGTGACGGGGATCGCCATGACGTTCGTCATCATCTCAGCGGCGAAGCCTTGGCGGAACAAGCCCTGGTGGGCCATGATTGCCCGTGCGGTGGCCGCCGGATCGTCCGCCGTAACCAGCCCTTGTCGAACCCCAATCTCAGCGAAGCTGCCGAGAATAATGATGAACAGGTACAAGAGACCAGCCAAGCGTGGCTTCCAGGCGGGGCGACGCAACGGTAGAACGCTGCCGCATCCGCCTCAGCCTAACACGCTTCGATATGTGGTGCTTCTCGCAGACTCTGCCCCTACATGCTTAGCTGGCGCGCATCGCCATAGTCGTCACCAACCTGGATCATGTCATTTCCTGGATGGTCGGCTATCCGGACACGATCCATAAAATGGCAGGGGCTACATTCGTTCTTAAACTCATTTGTCGAGGTAAACAGCACTTTTACTCCTTCCAAAACAGCACTCTTACTCCTACCGAGCCCTAGCCCGATTACTGCTTCTGGCTGCATGGCGAACTGATCTCCTGGAAGAGAAATCTGCATATCGGCCAAAGCTGAACTGCTTCGCCAACCCCGTGTAAAATCCTAGTCCGAGATCTGATAGCTCTGAGATGAGCCGATGATACGTGCGCTCTTGCATGCCCTTCGGCTTTGGGCCATAACTAAACGCATCCGCTTTTCCGCCCAGACGTCTACTGATCTTGACAGCTCGACTGAGAGCGCGATCGGCAGCCGTCTCCCGCTGACTCTGATATGTCAGGCGAAAACAAAGGCGGCACTTGAAAGGACGCCCAAAGAGATAAATCGATCCAGTTCGTCTGTTGCAGCCGGGGCAACGAAACCAGAGCCTGGATCCGCCGAAGTGGCATTCCGTACTGGTAAGAACCACGGTTTGTTCAACGGTGCGTGATAGTGCGCCTACCGTTTCTTGGTAGCAGATTGTCAAAAGATCGCCGACGAGCACAAGTCTTACAGAAGCAAGCTCCTTGCCCGCGACCGACCAGGAGTACCTAATCCCTGAGCCAAGTCCAGCCAATCGAAATCTTTCGTCCACCCGTAAGCGAAGAACGTCGCATTGCTCAACAGTTTTGTGTATGGCGTTACGCCCGCTATTACTATTGCCCATGCCAAATCAGTGCGGGGACCGGAATCTTTTTTCGAAATCAATAGACAAGTTAAGCAACTAACACCCTTTTTCAGAAGATTGTTCGGGTGCCGCTGCTCTGACCGGAGGTCTCGGGGTACTGTCCTGACTCTTTTGAGCAAGTTAGGCCCCGAATTCGACAAACGGCGCGCTCTCTCCTTTGCGGAGTCTTCCAGTTGGGCTAAGCGTTCAGGTGTGAGATTGTGTCGCGTGCGGATCCTCGCCTTGCTCAATTGCAGATCCTCTTGAAGCTTAACTGGGGGTTCGTGTCACCCTGATGTCACCTCACAGCTCAACGCGGTAAGAGCTGGTGAAACGAAACGTTGATATCTTATTGATAACAGATGACATGCCAGCTAGCGATACGGGAACATCGGATAACCCGTAGGTTCGAATCCTACCTGGGGAGCCAAAAATTAACAGCTTTTCTGACGTTTCTTGGGATGGACATCTCGCTTACTGCGGCGACTTGTAACAATTCTTGTCCTACGCTCCTTGAATTCGTCTTACTCGACTTTGTGGTTCCCGTCGTCAACGCAGCAACAGCGTTTCGCTTCGGTTCTGATATGGGAGTAGTGCTTCACCATATCTCGAGAGACGTGGCCAGCAAGGTCCTGAATGACTTGGTCGCCCGCGCCACTTTCTGCTAAGTCAGTGACAAAAGTGTGGCGCGCATCGTGAAATCTCCCGACCACGTTCGCCTTCGAACGGGTATTCCTCCACGCACTTTTCAGATTTGTTTGGGGTCGGGTAGGATCTTGGGTCCAAGTTCTCCCAAAGGGAAGAACAAACCAACTGGTCTGAACACATCCGAAGCGGTCGACATACCAGACGTAGTATTCGTTAAATACGAGATGCAGGTCCAAGTTCATCGGAATGGTTCGGCCTGTACCGGCATCGCTCTTCGTCTGTCCAACAGTCACGATCCGCTTGTCGACGTCGACACGCCCCATTGCAGAGTGCGGATTTCTTTGTCTCTCAATCCAGCATGAAGAGCCAGCATCATAGCCAGATGGATGCCTTTCGAACGGCGGTTCTCCGCTGCCGCATGTTGGATCAGCGAAGCTTTCTCTTCCGCGGAGAATGCTCGTCCTATTTGCTTCGTAATCTCAAGTTTGAGCCTTTTTTGTTGTTTCAGCTGCGCTCGAATCGAGCCAGATTGGCCTGTCGGCAGCAACCGCAAAAGGAACCCGACTTCCTGGTTGATTGTTTTGGGTGCTGCACCCTCGTTCAAGCGCTGAGTCTGGAATTCTATGACCGCGGTGCCCTTGATCTCGACTGCCATGAGGTTCCGAGAAGTCGCACTACGTGGCCGACAGCGTGCTGCGCAAAGCTTACTGACTTTGGCTGCCTTATCTTATACTCGTCAATGAACAGCTTTCCGATCTCGCTTAGAACTCTGACGCGACTCTCTTGCTGATCCGACAACCCATTAAAGCCTTCTTCAAGCCGCCACGATGGTCTCAAAATTACATTTTGTAAGGGCAGGCTTATCATTACTGACCTGCCGCCCGCGATCGGGAAAATGAGGTCTGGTCTGGAGCGATTGTTTCCGATCGCCAGCCGTTCCAGAACCGGCACTGAAAACCGTGCTGGTCGAACGTTTGCACGCAAGATCTCGATTGATCAGCCAGGGCTCGGTTTGATTTAGTCCTGGTCACCATCGGTTACAGGCAAGGTTGTGTAACAAAAAGGGTGTGACTTGCTCGATTTGTCTAGCGATTTCGAAAAAAGATTCCCGTCCCCGCACTGATTTGGCATGGGAAATAGTAATAGCAAGCGTAACGCCATACACAAAGCTGTTTAGCAATGCGACGTTCTTCGCTTACGGGTAGACGAAAGATTTCGATTGGCTGGACTTGGCTCAGGGGTTAGGTACTCCTGGTCGGTCGCGGGCAAGGAGCTTGCTTCTGTAAGACTTGTGCTCGTCGGCGATCTTCTGACAATCTGCTACCAACAAACGGTGGGCGCACTATCACGCACCGTTGAACAAACCGTGTTTCTCACCAGTAGGGTATGCCACTTCGGCGGATCCAGGCTCTGGTTTCGCTGCCCCGGCTGCAACAGACGAACTGAATCGCTTTATCTCTTTGGGCGCCCTTTCAAGTGCCGCCTTTGTTTTCGCCCGACATATCAAAGTCAGCGGGAGACGGCTGCCGATCGCGCTCTCAGTCGAGCTGTCAAGATCAGTAGACATCTGGGCGGAACAGCGGATGCGTTAGTTATGGCCCAAAGCCGCAGGGCATGCAAGAGCGCACGTATCATCGGCTCATCTCAGAGCTATCAGATCTCAGACTAGGATTTTACACGGGGTTGGCGAAGCAGTTCAGCTTTGGCCGATATGCAGATTTTACGTCCAAGTGACTCGAGATGCTCTGTCCTAGCGATTGACCTGGGCGACGAGAATCAAGCATCCTGCCCATTCCGGGCTGGTGATTGCTAGCGGAGGTGGACTGTCTTCGCGGATTGGACTCTCCTCCCAATCCGGCTGTAAGGTGAGCGGTCGCGATGAAAAACAAGCCTTCGGAAAACCTGTTTTTCGCCTTTCAAAAGAAATTGACCATGGATGGCGCGGCGACTTTCAAACCACAAAAGCTTTCATGATGTATTTGGAATGCTCGCCGTGACCTCAACTAAGTGGTCTCCCAACCTGCCAGCGCTCGCCTTTAAGCTATCGCACAACCCGAACGCGTAACAGCGATCCATCGCTCCCGCCGTAGTACACGTGCTCGGTAGCCGCGATGAAATCGGAAGCCTTCGCAGTTGGAATGTCGACCAACTTCTGTGGATTGCGATCCACGAGCGGAAACCAACTACTTTGGATCTGAACCATAATGCGGTGCCCGGAGCGAAACGTGTGACAAACATCCGGCATCACGAACTCGATCTTCTCCGGCTTACCGGGCGTAAACGGCTCTGGCCTAGCTAGATCGTTTCGATACTTGCCGCGAAGTGGCTCACCACGCACGAGTTGCTGATAACCGCCCATCTGAAGCTTCGCCGGATTCGGATCGGGATTCGGGTAATCGTTCGGATAAACATCGATTAACTTCACGATGAAATCTGAGTCTGTACCGGAGGTGGAGACTTTCATGACCGGCGTAATCGGTCCGGCCACAGTAATGTCACGGTCGAGCGGTTCGGTTTGGTAAACAAGTACATCCGGGCGGCGCGCTGCAAACCGCTGGTCATATGTCATGTAATCGCCTGGCATACCAGCCCCAATACTGGAGAGTATCGGAACCGGCTTGGCAGGATCACTAAGATACCCGTCCGATCCTTGGGTTGCCGGAGGGTTAAACCCGAGCGCGCCTTTCGGTCCCAAATAGAGAGCTTGTTCTGAGGTACTTTTCGGAGGCCACTCTGGAAATCGTAGCCATTGATTCGTGCCTGTTTCAAATACCCAGGCTTTAGGGACCTGACTATCCGGCAGCGCTTTGAGTCCGTCGCCTTTGCCCTTCAGGTTTTGCACAAAAAACGGCAGCTCGATATGTTCACGAAAAAACTCACCTGTATGCGAGGCAAAATCGAGGTCGCCGAGAATTTGCCCGTCTCCCCTCGACCAGCAACCATGACACCACGGACCCATGACTAGAGTGTTCGATGCTCTCGCTCCATCCTTCTCTACCGCTCGAAAGAGTTTGAGCGGTCCAGCAAGATCTTCCGCATCAAACCATCCGCCGACAAAGAGCGTAGCGGGAGTGACGTTCTTCATATGTGGCGATTGCGCCCGCCCCTGCCAGAATTCATCGTACGCGGAGTGTTTCAGGAGATCGTTCCAGTAGCTGTTCTTGTTTTTCAGATAGCGTTCATTGGCGTTCGCCAAAGTTCCCATGCGGAGGAAGAAATCGTAGGCGTCCTGAGTTCCGTAATCGAAGCGGGTGAACTGTTGAGGGGGACGCTCCGGTTCCGGTCCCCGCGGTGTGAACGCAGCGTAGAACCCGAAATTTGCGGCTAAATGAAACGCTCCATTATGATAAGCATCATCGCCATTGCCGACATCACCCATGGGCGCCTGAGGAGAGACGGCCTTCAGGGCTGGATGCGCATTCATGAGTCCGTACGCCGCGAAAAAACCCGGGTAAGAAATGCCCCACATTCCGACTCGACCATTATTGTTGGGAACATTCTTTACTAGCCACTCGATCGTGTCATAAGTGTCCGTGCTTTCATCGGTGTCGGTCGGTCCGACGAGCTTTGTTTTGTGTGGCGGCACGTCGATGAAAGTTCCTTCTGACATATAGCGTCCACGCACGTCTTGATAAGCAAAGATAAATCCCTCTTTCTCCGCCAACTCCGAAGGACCGACAATCGGTCTGTAGTTATCGATTCCGTAGGGCCCCACGGAATAGGGCGTCCGCTGCATGATGATCGGATAAGGCTGTGAGAGATCTTTGGGGACATAGACGGAGGTGAATAGTTTAACTCCGTCTCGCATCGGAACTCGAAGTTCATACTTAGTGAAATGCGAGCGAGTATATTCGACTAGCCTCTTAACTTCCGCCGGTTGGGGAGCCTGCGCTGAGGCAATGGAAGCCAGAACGGAAAGGGTGGCGCACCTGCCGCAGGCCAAAAGAGTCATGACGCGTAGTGTACCAGTGGCTTGCGCAGCTCGGAATCAGAGGCGCGACTTTGGCTTTTGACCGGTGATAAGCAGCAGCACCGTCAGTCAATGTGAGCCGATTGTGGCCAGGCACAGTGAAATGGCGTCCTGCGGAGTGGCCGGTGCCGCGGCCCGGGAGCCCTCAAGCCGGAGCAGATCTATGGGATTGAACCCGCGGTCGACTGTTCAGCGCCACCTGGAGAGATGTGGCCTCCTCGGACGCAGTGGACTTGGTTCGACCACACCGCTCATCGAGTTCTGACTGATGAACCAGAGAAGCGGGTATGGTGATGAGAAAGGCTTGCGGCGCAGGGAACAACGGCAGGCTAGTCCGGCAGACCAATCGTGAGTGACGGCCCGCGGTACACAAATCCACTTGACGTTAACCGTCGGCATGTCGGAGAAGTGATTAGCCAGCTACGGATCGAGGAGTCCCCTTCTCGTCAGTGATCACGATTGGTAAACACATGCCGACAAGGCAGGAGAATCCGCCCAGCGACGCTTCTCGGATCAGCGGTTGATGCCACGACTCCATGCCTGAAGCATCAGTTGGTCGAGAACGCGAGTAAACGTGACAGACCGTTCCGTTGCAGTAACGTAGTATTGCGGTTCGGCGATGACGTGAAGCGGTCGACGGTCCGGACCTTCCATATTATTTTGCCTCTTTGTGCGTCCACGGCGCCGGTCGTTGGCAGGGTATCCGGGGAAAAGCCTGGGTGACGGAAATTCCAGGCTCGCCATCTGCGTTCGAAGATGACAACATCGATCAGGCCGTTTTGCAGGATCTCATCCGCGCTGCAGTGGCCCTCAATCTTAAAAGCAACATCAAGTCTGCGATCTAGCCGCAAAGAATCCGCGGGCAGCTTCGACAGGCCGCGGTCCCTGGTCAATTTTGTCGATTCGGGGCGATATTTTCTGCTACATGTAAACGTCAGATGGAAGTGCCTAGCCTGACTGAACCGGAGAGCAACTGCAATGCGTACCCCCGGCCGCAATTGCAGCGGGATAAGTGGACGTGCCTCAACGGCGTTTGGGACTTTGCGCTCGATCCCGAGGCGAAGTGGACCAATCCGCTCACGGTCGAATGGGAGCGCACCATCGTTGTCCCGTTCAGTCCGGAGACTTTGGCGAGCGGTGTTAATAATTGTGGTTTCTTCAGGGCGGTCTGGTACCGCCGGGACTTTGCCGCGCCTGATTTAAACCCGGGGCAGCGGGTGTTCTTGCATTTCGGCGCTGTCGATTACTGCGCGAGTGTATGGGTCAACGGGATAGAAGTCTGCGCTCACCAGGGTGGTTATACGCCGTTCCGTGCCGACATCACGGACGCTTTACGTCCGGACCGCCCGCAGCAGGTAATCGTTAAGGCCGACGATGATCCGGCCGATCTGGCCAAGCCGCGAGGCAAACAGGACTGGAAACGAGACCCCCATTCGATCTGGTACCCACGGACGACGGGGATCTGGCAAACGGTGTGGCTCGAGACTGTCCCCGCATCATTCATTGACAAGCTGCGATGGACATCGAACCTGAAGCGCTGGGAGATCGGGCTCGAAGCGCGGATCGGAGGAAAGCGAGCGGAGGGGCTTAGCCTGGGTGTCAGGATGAGCGTTGGCGAGCTGGTGCTCTCAAGTGACACGTATTCGATAATTGCTGGAGAAGTTCACCGGCAGGTGGCTCTTTCCGATCCGGGCATCGACGATTACCGCAATGAGCTGCTATGGAGTCCGGCCTCTCCGACGATCATCAACGCTGAATTGGAACTCCGCAACAGCGAAGGCTCGGTGCTTGACCGTGTTCACAGTTATACGGCGTTACGAACCGTTACAACCGAAAGTGACCGGTTCATTCTCAATGGGCGTCCCCTCAACTTGCGGTTGGTCCTCGATCAAGGTTATTGGCCGGGAACGGGTCTGACCGCACCTGACGATGAGGCCTACAAGGCAGACGTCCTGCTTGCCAAGCAACTCGGGTTCAATGGCGTTCGCAAACACCAGAAGATTGAGAATCCGCGTTATCTCTATTGGGCGGACCACCTGGGCTTGCTTGTTTGGGAGGAAATGCCCAGCGCTTACCGCTATACGAGTACTTCGATTGAGCGTCTGACACGCGAGTGGGTAGAGGTCTTGAACCGTGACAGCAGCCACCCTTGCATTGTGGCGTGGGTTCCGTTCAATGAGTCCTGGGGCGTGCCCGACCTTCCGAACAGCCCCGCGCAGCGGCACTATGTACAGGCGCTGTATCACCTCACCAAGACGCTCGACCCGAGTCGTCCCGTGATCGGAAACGACGGTTGGGAGAGCGTTGCTACCGACATCATCGGCATCCACGATTACGATGATCAGCCGAAGCGCATCGCCAGCCGCTATGCAATGAAGGAAGTGGAAGCGCTGCTATTTAAGCGCGAGCGACCTGGCGGCCGCATGTTGGTCGTCGATGGCCAACCCGCGAACGATCAGCCCATCGTTCTAACTGAGTTCGGAGGCATTGCCTTCAGCACGAAACACGAAGGTATATGGGGCTATTCTCAAGCCAAATCCGCGCAGGACTTTCTGGAGCGATATCGCGCTCTCATGCAGACTGTGACCAGCTTGCGTGCGCTTGCTGGATTCTGCTACACGCAATTTGCGGATACGTTTCAGGAAGCGAATGGACTTGTCTTTGCGGATCGGACACCGAAGGCCGGCCGAGCAGATTGCACTCGCTACCACCGGGGTGGAGCGTGAGCATGCCGCAGAAAATGAGTCGGCCTTTCGAGAACGGACGATGGACAGTCAGCGGTGAGGAGCCGCGTTGCGCCGGTAGTCGGCCGCATCCTCAGAAAAGTGCAATTCAGCCCAGCCCTGCTCCCAGACTCCATACTCTTTCGAACGTGTTCATGGTCTGCGAATCACAGAGAGCGCAGCACAGAGGTGACGTGCGTAGAACGTTGACATTCCGACTCCCGTTTAAAGCTACGCAGAGCCGACCGATATAGATCCGCCCTAACGGCCAAGGGTTTACCAATCTGCGTCACTGGCTCTGCTAACCGTAAGCCAGATAAGGATCGGGAAGTCCCCTTAGGGTCTGCGATGACGTCGGTTAGGATATCGGATGACATCGACGAAGTGCAAGGCCATTGGGAATGCCGTAAGGAGTTGGGCGGAGCGCATTTGGCTGCCGTTCCATGACGAGAATCGAAATTCGCAGGAGCTCTACACGGCGGTTGATGGCCGTTCGATTCGCATGCGTTTAGTATGCCCAGCTGGTTGCGGTTGTTGCAGGAGATAGATGGATGGCGGCCGAGGACACACCTCTTCGCGAGACTTTTTATTTGTTCAATTTTGAAATGGAAGTGACGATCAGAGGCGTCGTTGAAACTGCTTATCGAGCACAGTGCTTCAACCTTGCCTCTGGCCAACAGCGATGGGGTACGTTGACCATGCCTGAGCCAGGCATTATAAAAGCTCAGTGGATCGATGACGAGCGGAACGGATTAAGTTCACGAAAACTTGATAAACCGGAGGACGCTCTCGGCGCGGAAGGGAGCATCGGTGACCTACGGCTTCGTTTCGAGCGTATCCTCCAGGTGAGCCCCAATAAGCAGTTTGTTGTTTTCGCTCTGTACTGTCCTGAAAGAAATATTCGAGTTGCCTACGGATTTGAGCGGCGCATTTTTCCCTCCGCGGAGTAAGAGCATCACCGTCCATGCCTGGCACACTTCTGCTCGTACTTGACGGGCTCGCCCAAGATTGAGACCGATAAGTTCCCTTCAGTTCTGAAGGCAGTGAGGTCGAGAGTTGATGGTGGGCAGCTGACTTCAGGGGTTATGGTGACTGTCCCGGATCTCCCTTGACGCAACTGGCCCGCGGAATGGAACACACGGTCCATGGTATTCAAGGTCAGACAGGAGTGCGAAGCTAATCTTTCCTTTGGAGGACCGAACGCGTTGCTGTTCTGCACATTCGAAGAACGGTATCCTTTCTCTTTTCTGGACAGCCTGCACCTATACGGCACATACGAGGACTGGCTGATGGGCTCGCCAAAACCGGCTGAAATGCCGAAGCTCCTTCGTAGGTGGGAGGAAAGAGCAGAGGCACTGCATTCTGGTTGGCCAGTCCACTCCGCTATCAAAGCCTCCGACTACACCGAACAGGGCCTTCTGCCCCAGTACGTGTGCGCCGGCTTCTTTCGTTCGCACTGGACCCATGAAGAGAAGTTCTCCGGCTCCGGACTAGTGATCGTTTGGTATCAAAACGAGTCCCCGGTTGAGGAGAAGCTGACGCTGCCGAAAATCTCCTTGGAGGACTGGCAACGGCTATCGAAGGATTTTGACTATTGAAAAGGATAGCCGAAGCATTCAGTCGCTCCTGCGCAGGAACTTGTCGTCGTCTCCGCTAGCCTATAGGACTCACCAGGAACTGTAAGCGAGATACGGACCGCTAAGTCCCCTTTCCGCCGGTGATCAGGGTTTGTAGATCTTTGCCGACTAGGTAAATCCAACAATACCTTTCATTTCATGCCCAACCATCTCATTCGACGCGACTCTCTCGCGGAAGGGTCCAAAATGGCCGAAAATTAGCCAAGTCGCTAGGCGGATTGCTCACCTGCTGACGAGACTTGCGCCGGCACTTACGAAAGCTGCGGCTTCAGCAGTGCGGGCCTACTCAGGCCGGCTTTAAGAAGTTAGATCGTGACCCTTTCTTAGAACGCCTGCCCTGGTGAAGGACAGGCTTGTCGCTCGATGCTTCCGCCGAGCGTACTGAGCTGAATCGAATAAGAGCAATTCCAAGTTGGTAGGCCTAGAAACGGCGTCTGGTAAACGTAGAACCTTTTCAGGCTTGGATAGTAGACGGTCAGGCCCGTATCCCCCCGCAATGATTGAACCTGGATGCTCGGGCTCATTGGTCGTAAGCCGGATGACGTACAATAATCCCTCACCGTGCCTCTGCTGCGAGCCCCTGTCGTCCGCTGCGTCCTGTTAGTCATTGCTCTCGCTTCCTATCAGTCTTTAGCCCAAGACACAACTGCCGCAAGATATCGTTTCGATTCCTGGACGGTAGATCAAGGCCTACCGAGTAACTGGACCTTAGCGATACAACAAACCCCAGACGGATATTTGTGGCTGATTACTTCTGGCGGACTCGTGCGCTTTGACGGGCTTCAATTCAAAGTGTTTAACCGCGCGAATACCCCCGCGCTCAAAAGCACGAATTTCGCGGCCTTTGGCCTAGTGGTCGATCACGAAGGTGGCTTGTGGGCGGCCACATGGCAGGGCGGGGCTATTCGCTATTTTCATGGCACGTTTACCGCGTACACCGTGAAAGAAGGCTTGCCCAACAATCATGTGGTTCGTATCGATGAAGATAGTGCCGGTACGATCTGGATCTTTACAGAACCCGGGCTTATCCACCTGGAAAAACGGCAAGATTACAAAGTTGTCGCCAGCGCCCGATTCTCCCTTCAATCCTTATCTCGCCACGCCATTGAACTTAGGAATTGACTCCTACCTCTACGGTCTTTGGCGCTTCACTAGTTCGGGATGGGAGCGGTTCGCTTATGGCCAGTGGTCCCTCGTTCCAATGCCAGCGGATGCCGCGTCACTCCGAGCGATCAAACTTGACCAAGTTGTGGAGGACTCACAACGCCGGCTGTGGTTCAAAGTCATTGGCCGGGAACACGAAATCTTCGGCGTAGACCATGGTCGTCTGAGGGTTTACAAAGGCGTGCCGAAACGCAGCTTCGCTTGTTACCAAGATCGATCGGGTAGGCTGTGGATCACGGACCCCGGAGGTCATACCGGCTGGTGGAAGGACAACCGATTCACACCGCTACCTGGCTTTTCCACTCCTTCGCTGTTTCGGGTCTTCGAAGACCGGGATCACGACCATTGGGTGGGAACTCTCAATGAAGGGCTCTTCCGCTTGGCTCGGCAGGAGGTGAGCATTCTTCACCTGCCCGGTGGCCCCGTACGCAATCGGGTTGGTCCGGTGCTGGCCGATCCGGCTGGCAATATTTGGGTAGGCACTTGGGGCTTAACTAAAATAGCCAATGGAGTTTTTCACTCCTTTGGTCGAAAACGCTCGTCGGAAAAATGGTTCGATGCACAAGTCATCAGCGGTATGTATTGGGATCGGGATAATGCGCTGTGGGTGGGCTATCCCGACCAATTGAGCCGCTTTCAGAATGGGAAGTTCCAAACCATCCCTCCAGCACTGCGATCGATCCCTGGCGACATCGGCGCGATACTTCGAGATAAAGCCGGGGATCTCTGGCTAGGCGGCGGAGAAGGACTGTACCGATGGCGTGCTTCCGCACTTCAAGCTTACCGAGCGGTAAACGGGGTGCCTCTTGGACAGATTCGACAGCTCTTGGAAGACCCGGGCGGAGGACTCTGGATCGCTTCCGACGACGGTTTGTTGTTTTTCAAAGATGATAGCTTCAGAATTTGGAGAGAAAAGGACGGCCTTTCCTCGAAGCCACGTTGTGACAGTTCACAAGGACAAGGAAGGTGTGCTCTGGGTTGGTACGGCGGATGGTGGGTTGAACCGTTTCGAGAATGAACGGTTTAGACATATCAACGTACAGAATGGCCTCTATGCGGACGACATCTACAGCATTGTAGAGGACCAAGCAGGGTTTTTGTGGTTGACCTGCCGGAAAGGCATCTCCCGTGTGAGGAAGGAGGAGTTAAACGCTTTTTTCGCTGGCAGGATTGCTCGCGTCACTTCGTTACACCTGGGCAAAGCCAACGGTTTTCTGAATGTGGATTGTCGAGGGCAGGGTCAACCCCAGGGTTTTCAAGAGAAAGACGGCACACTACTCGTTCCGACTCGAAACGGTCTTGCCGTTCTGCATCCTGATCGTCTTGCTTTCGACTCGCGTCCGCCGCCCGTGGTGATCGAAAGTTGCTCGCTTGAACGGTCGGGCACTTAATTGTCAGGAGCAGATCCGCATCCCTCCCGGACAGTCTGACCTGGAAATCCAGTACACAGCGATTAACTTTTCGCGCGCAGAGCAGACACGTTTTCGCTATGAATTGGCGGGTCTCGATACACAGTGGACGGAAGCGGACACGCGCCGCTCCGCCTTCTATTCGCATCTGCCATCCGGTTCTTATACCTTTCGCGTGATTGCCGCTAACGGCGATGGAGTTTGGAATACAACCGGCCAGAGCTTATCGATTGTGGTGCTCCCGCCTTTCTATCTGACCTCCTGGTTTGTTTGTCTTGTCTCTTTTGCGGCAGCTGGTGCAGCCGTGTTCGGCTGGCAGTCACCGCGTCTCGCAGCTGCATCGTGCCTACGCGGCCCAGCAGGATTTCTCGCGTCAGTTGATTGCATCACAGGAGAGAGAGCGCAAGCGCATCGCAGGTGAACTGCACGACAGCCTGGGCCAGCAACTCCTCATCATTAAAAACTGGGCGACACTGGCTCTGAGCGGGCTTGATGGGCGACACTCGCTGAAAGAACCTCTCGACGAGATTTCCAACACGGCTTCGCACGCTGTCGAGGAGATGCGAGGAATTGCTTATAACCTTCGACCTTATCAGCTCGAAAAATTGGGACTCACAGCGGCAATCCGAGGGCTGGTGAATCGAGTGGCGGCGTCGTCTCACATTCAGTTTCGGGCCGAGATCGATGAAGTGAATGGCCTGTTCCCGCAGGAGGTCGAGATCAGCATTTACCGCATTGTTCAGGAAGCTTTGAATAACACGATCAAGCATTCGCAAGCGACGGAAGGACGGGTGCTGGTCACTAAGCGAGGCGGGAGCTCTGAACCTGCTGATTGAGGATAATGGCCGTGGATTTACACCGCCACCGGCCGCGCGGCGGAGCAAAGCCATAAAGGCTTCGGGCTCCTAGGAATCGCCGAGCGCGTTCGTATGCTGGGCGGCCGTGTGAGCCATTGAGTCCGCTCCAGGCTATGGATCCATCAATTCAAATCTCTCTGAAGAAGGCAAACGAGCGCATGAGCAAGATTCGCATCGTGATTGCTGATGATCATCCCATCTTCAGCCGGGGTCTGCGCCAAATTCTCCTGGTAGACGCTACGTTCGAAGTTGTCGCCGAAGCGCAAGATGGGGAAACCGCTTTACGGCACATCGAGCAACAGCGACCGGACGTCGCCGTGCTCGACATCGATATGCCGATTAAGAGATGGTTTCGATGTGGTGCGGGCGATGGAGGAGCGCAAACTCACCAGCGCGGTAGTTTTTCTCACCATGCACAAGGACGAGGAGCTGTTCAATGGCGCTTTGAACTTGGGAGTACGTGGTTACGTCTTGAAAGAAAGCGCTTTTTCGGAACTCGTGGACAGTATCAAAGCCGTTGCGGCCGGCGGCCATTTTGTCAGTCCGTCGTTATCTACTTTTCTGTTAAGCCGGCGGAATCGCCATGAGACTGCTAGGGAGGAGTGGCCGGGTCTGAAGGAGCTTACTACGGCCGAGCGCCGCGTCCTGCAACTCATCGCGGCAGGCAGGAGCACAAGCGATGTCGCTCGCGAGCTTTGCTTGAGTATGCGTACAATTGAAAATCATCGCGCCCACATCTCCAGCAAGCTCAACTTACAAGGCCGCGAGGCACTGTTGCGCTTTGCTCTCACGCATCAGTCCGAGCTAATCTAGCGGGAGTGGCGCGTCGGAAACTGAACAAAGCCGAACCTGAGCGCTAATAAGCAGCTTTCTCTTAATCTCGAACTTGCAAGCTCAAAATTGAGTAAGTCTACTCATACTGGTTGAGTATCAACACTCTAGCTATTTCTCATGTCAAAGCCGGATCCTGGAACTAGAACGGCAACAGACATCTTGACGGTTCTGATCGTTGAAGACGATGGAGCGATGCGCGAGCTGATCAAGAGAGTGATCGGCGATCTCGCAGAAGGCTTTTGGGAATGCGGAGACGGCGGCGACGCCCTCGATCTGTACGAAAAGCATAGGCCCGCTTGGGTTCTGATGGATATCCGGATGGAGCACGTTGACGGTCTTACTGCCACACAACAGATCACGACAGCCTGGCCCTCTGCCCGTGTGCTTGTCGTTACTCCTACATCGATGAAGACTTGCAAGAAGCAGCGCATAAGGCCGGAGCATGCGGATACATTTCGAAGGAAAATCTGCTGGAGATCCGGAAGTGGCTTGTGGCCTGAGTACTTCTGCTCATGAACTTGCCCTTAAAAATGAGTACATTTACCCATTCGAATTGAGTATTACTCATCTATCCCTCTCCACTCTAAAGGGGCATTCTAGAGACCAATACCAAAGAAAGGGTATCTGAAAACTTATGCCGAATTTGTTACTGAATCGCCCATCTCGCGACAGGATACAGAAAGCCATAGCGATGCTAGCGTTCACTCTTTGTCTTGCTGCCACCGCCCATTCCGCTTTCGCGCAGTCAGCCGATCCACCCACTGTGGTTCCGCCCAGCCCGACCGAGCCGGTGCACGACATCATCCCTGTTCACCTCGACGCTGCTAGTGGTGACATTACAGTTGGTAGAACAACCTACCATGGTGCTAATCCCGGTTTGCATCTGCTCGCTCTCGACCCTCAGCCGGACACCTCGTCGGCGGGTTCACTCGATACGCCCGTTCTGATTCGTGATCAAGTCGTCAACGATCCAGGTTCCGCTATTCAATTCATGCAAGGCCTGCTGTCGAATAAGGCTACAAGCGACGCGATCCTTATTGCAAACGGCGGTGACGGAAACTATAACGTCGCCGTGAGCGCAATCGCCAAGAATCTGGAGCAGTTCGGTGGTCAGGTGGATCTCGAACTGCTACCTGGTCCCCTACAGTTAATCTTCATCGGCAGCGGAGGCCGGAATAAGGGAGGCGCCCTGCAACGGGGAGGCTCGAACCTTCCTTACGATGGCTATCTGGTACCTAATCAAAACGGCAAGCTTACATTCATTCAGACCGATTTCGTTCGCTACGATATCGGCGTAGACGGAACGATCAAGGTGGGCAATACGACCTACGACGTGGCAAGTTCCTACAAGCCGGGATGCGGCGGCGTAGCGTCCAATTCGTTCCACCTGCTGATTCTTTCCCGCGAATCGCTTCAACCTACAATCGTCAACAATACCTATTGCACCGCACAATCTGACATCGAGATCTTGCGTCTTACAAACGATTTGGCGGCCCACGCAACCACCGAGGACGTTCTGGTTTTTCTTGCCAGCAACGGTCATCCCATTCCCCAGAATTGGGATTTCAACACCGGCGGAGACTTGCGAATCTTCCAATTAGCCCGGAAAGTAGCCAGCCTCGGCGGCTACTATGAGACCGTCGCCGATCTCAGCCCGAATGACACGTATTCCTTCGTAGGAGCTGTTGCTCCGCCTTCTTTCGTGGCTCGGGCCCGCGATCGGGCGGCAGAGGCCAGCTCGGTTTATCCGCCTACGAATGGTGGCCTGACCACGCCCACCGGTGAACTGCACGGTGTTCTCGCGCGGGGACGCGGCAATTGGTATAGTCCGCGGAGTTCCGATACGACCGGCCTGGCGAATCTTCAACTGAACACAATTCTGGCAATGCCCCCCAGCGCTTTCCCTACATACAATGGTGACCAACTCGCCGCGTTCAAAACGATCAACAACAAGCTGTGTTCGTCTGATAATTGTCTAAGGAACGCCTATAGCAATCTGGGCGTTGACATCGTCTCGGGATATCAGATTTCCTTAGCGGGCCTGGTCGACCCCGTTTCGCAAGGTAATTGCGACCTGAACGCGAACGCCGGCCTACCTTTCTGTACGGTTCGCAAGCAGCTTCTTGACGAGCTGAAATTGGTAAGCCAAGTCCGACAACTCTACAGCAACGTGGACAGCCTTTGGGCGAAAAACAACTCGACCAGCATCAATTCCGCATTAAGCGCCTACAACGACGTAAAAGCCACGTTGCCGGCGCCGGCTACCGCGCAGTCTTCGAGCTTGGTTCGACCTCTGGTGAACTTCTTCCTAGGGTTGGCCGGCAATATTCCGGTGGTCGGACAGGCATTTGGTATCGCCGATACGGCTTTCAACCTCGGTGAGGATCTCACTACGGACAGCCAAGGCAACAAGATGGTCGATCTTACTTCGACAATCGGCCAACTGCAGGAGCAGGCAGTCGAAAACTTCATACAGCAGGAAACGACTACCGGAACTATGTTCCAGCTAATTCTTGAGGACTACGACATGATCAGCGTGCTAGGCAATGCCGTTCTCACCCAAACGGATAAAAACTCGCCGTGGTATTGGCCGCCCTCCCTGAGCGGACAACTCTTGGGTCAGATGCAGATAGCGGTGAAGCAAGCTGCGTATCAGAACGTCATGGCAGCGGTTTACGCTATCGGCAGCTACTACCCGCAAACCCCCTTAAATTGTTTTGGCAACGGACCGAATCCTATCTGGGGTCAAAAAAAGTTGTTTCAACAGCCTCGCGCGTATGTTGTCTCGGATTTTAGCTATAACTGTGGCGCTGGCGGCGGTAACGGCGTCACTCCGTTCCAACCCACCGATCTTCCCTGGTACATCCCCTACACTTTTCCGAACGATCCGGATAATCCATTTGCAAACAATCCATCAACCGGCACGATCATGGCGGATAATTCCTGGTTAGCCATCAGCCTGCAATCCAGTCAATATGACAGTGGGCCCCAAGCCCACTATGACGCACCCAATTCAACGTTTATGGCAAATTTATTCACGCCGCAACCGAACGGACTTGGCGTATATCGCGCTGCGTTCTTTGAAGGCTGGCCGTTTCCGCGCGTCACTTGCGATCCGTCATCCGGTGTTTACCCCCCTGGCCAGCCGGGCGCTTCCAATGGCGGCTGCAATTGGAACTCGGCTAAGCCGCCGTTACAATCTTCGCCCGGACCGGCAGCTGCTGGCCTAACCATCCACGCCTACCAGACGGCGACGAATCAAACGCAGGTACAGGTTTTGCTGATCATCTCGAACAGCGGGACATTGCTAGCGAACTCAGTCCAATTCAGCTCTATCAAGCTGCACACCTTGGGCGGTTCAGGAGAAGCCACCATTGTGAGCCCGGCGATCCCCGTTGCGGTGAATGACGTTGCTGCGGGCGACTCCATCAATCTAGTCTTGACTCTAAATATTCCGCCTGGAATCACGAAGCTCGGGATTACGGAGGAAGGCTCGATGAATGTGGGAGAGCCCGACTTGAGCAACTTCAGTGCCGGCCAAGTGCTTTATATACAGAAGTAAATTCATCGGAACCAAGGAGAAACAAGTATGAAAACCCTGTTCGTAGCTCTATTGCTAGCGGCGGTCCCGGGAATGGCTGCCGACATCTATGATTTCACGCTGCTGCCTCAGAACGGCGCTATCCAAGGAGTACCCGGGTCAACGATCGGTTGGGGATACACCATTAACAACGAGAGCACTTCTTTGTGGCTGGTCACAACAGACCTGTCAGCCGGCACCTTTCAACACGCCACACCTGACCTGCTCTTCGATTTTCCTGACCTTGCACCCGGCGCGAGTGTAACGGTTCCTTACAATCCCAATAAAGCCGCTGGACTGTATGGGATCGTCTGGGACGCGAATACGCCGATGGGCTTCGTCAACTCCGGTTCATTCAGCATTAATGCTGAATGGTGGAACGGCGATCCCGCGGCTGGCGGGCAATTCCGGTTCGCCGCGCCCGATTCCGCGCAGCCCTATGCTGCGTCTGTAGCGTCCGTCGCCACACCGGAACCTGGGACCCTGGTCCTACTCTCGTTGCCGCTGCTGGCGTCCTGTCTACTGGGACTTAGGAGGAATCGCGTACCGACATCGCTAAAGCCATAAACACCGTTGAGAATCACGTGGGCATAACTCGTGGGCCGCTACGCTCTCAGCGCAGCGGCCCGCAGTCTTTACTGGAAGACGTCCTGCGTTTGGTAAAGTATGCCGAATCGTGAATGGTCCAGCTTTCCTCAACCAGGAATGAGGCTGGTTGGTCGACTCACAAGCAAAATTGAGACCTGAGAAACCGCAGAGCTTCGTGGAAACCTAGTGCAAAAACATCTACGATTACACGACAGCATCGTAGTTAGGACAGAAATCAAGAGAGTAACGTGTCTGTCCCCGGACCGGTGCAGCGCTTTCACCGGAAACTAAGCGACCTGCCACGGTACGGTGCGATTCGATGCCGGGCGATGGAGTGCAGGTGTTCGAGCACTTCAAGCATTTTACATACTACGCGGGCTTCGGCGTGGCGGTGATTGACACACCTTCTGACCTCAATTTCATTGAGATAGACGAAGCCGGTAATGTCTCCATCCACTACGACGTGACCGAAAGCGACAAGATCCGCTTCCGGAAGGAAGTTGCCACGGCCGTGCGAATGATGTTTTTGGCGGGCGCCAAAGAAGTGGTCATTCCTTCGAATGAGAACTACCTGCAGATTCCGAGCTTTGATCCGATGAATGGCGTTTACCTGGACCGCATCGGGCAGGCGGATCTCATCCAACAGAACCTGCAGTTCACGCCGAATCGCACGCTCTTAACGGCGGCCCATCTGCAGGCGGCCAATAAGATCGGGCCCTCGTATAAAACGTCAGTAGTGTCCCCCTCTCACCGTTTGTGGAACACGCGAGGCGAGGAGGTTCCCAACGTGTCTGTGATGGACAGCAGTATCTTTCCGAGTTCAGTCGGCGCCAACCCGATGCAGAGCATCTATACGTTTGCCAAGATTTTTGCTGACAGACTTAGGGCTGGACTTTGAAGCGACAAAGCAGGAACTCAACGAATGGCGTCGCGTATTGGCGAACCCTGGATGGTTGACCAAATGCGCTCGGCGGATTTGGTGCTCATCCAGTGGCTGAGCTTCTCTTTTCAGGCCTGCCCGCTACTATGGGCCTGAGGCGTCCGCGTTCCATGAGCGCTGTCAAACTAAACGTAAACGGAAAAGATTGCAACGTCGCAGTCGACCCAACAACCTCTCTACTCGTAGTTCTCCGCGAGGAACTCGGGCTCACCGGCGCCAAACCCGGTTGCGGCGAAGGCCAGTGTGGCGCTTGCACCGTGTTAGTTGACGGACGCGCTGTGCATTCGTGCATCACGCCGGTCAGCGATGTGGCATCCAAGCGAGTGCAGACGGTAGAAGGCCTTGCCTCGCCGGCCAAGCTACACAAGGTACAAGAATCGTTTTTGGAGTGCGGGGCCTTCCAATGCGGCTACTGCACACCCGGCATGATTATGGCGACCGTAGCGCTGCTCAGTAGACATCCAAATCCAAGCGTCCAGCAGATCCGAAACGGCCTGGAAGGAAATCTCTGCCGTTGTGGAACGTATCCACGCATTATCAAGGCCGTCCAACGCGCAGCACAAGGCGGAGAACGTGCCTAATCCCATACAAGACGCGGAAGATCTCACGCGTAGGCGGCTTTTAATGCGGCTCGGCACAGGGGCGCTATTCCTTTACACCGCAGAGCAAGGGCAGGCAGACGAAGAGAAGAACGGCCTCCGAAAACAGCCGCTGCTCACATCACGCCTGCATGTCACACCCGAGGGCATCGTCACCATCCTCACCGGCAAAATCGAGTGCGGCCAGGGTATCCGCACAACGCTGACCCAGGTAGCCGCTGAAGAGCTCGAACTTTCGCCCGCCTATGTACGCCTCATCATGGGCGACACCGACCTGGTTCCTGACGATGGCGGAACGTGGGGAAGTCTCACCACGCCGGAGACTGTGCCAGTGATCCGGCAGGCCTGTGCCGCTTTGCGGGAGCTTCTCTGCCGAACCGCGGGTGCGCATTGGCAAGTCGAACCGCACACTCTTGCCGTCGTGAATGGCTGCATTGCTGGGCCTTCAGGCGCCACATACTGCTACCGTGATCTCGCTGCTGACGCTTCCTTTCCCACGGCCATTAACGGCGGCGGCCAAACGAAGCCACCTGCCCAGTGGCAAATCTGTGGCACGTCTTTGCCGAACGTCAACGGCCCAAGCATTGTCTCCGGCTCGCACAAATACTCCTCTGATCTTCTGTCCAAAAGCATGGTGCATGGGCGCGTCGTCCGTCCTCCTAACCACCTTTGCCGGCTCGCTTCCCTTGATGCATCGCGGGCGCAAAGCCTGCCCGGTGTTCGGGTCGTTCATGAGGGAGACTTTTTAGGTGTTACCGCCTCCAGCCCTGCTTTGGCAAAACAGGCCGCAGAGTTGATCACGGCTCAATGGACGCAAGCAGCGCTCGGAGACCCCGGCCTACTCTACGCCAACATCAAGAGAAACGCGCGACCGCCCAAGTTAAAGGAGTTCGGTCGATATCCTGCTTTGTTACAGCAAGGTTCGGTCAGCACGGAAGCCGGCCCGGATCAGCGCCAGTTCCAAAGTAGCTACACAATTGCTCCGATCGCGCATGTTCCCCTCGAAGCGCGAACCGCCGTCGCCCGCTGGCAGGGCGACAAGTTGACTGTGCAGTGCGGCACCCAGGCACCCTTCGTTGTGCGGGCTGAGATTGCCAAAGCTATGCGCGTTCCCGAGGAAAACGTCCGCATTATCGTCTCCGATACGGGCTCGGGTTACGGAGCCAAACATAATTCGGAATGTGAATTGGAGGCGGCCCGACTTGCCCGCGGCACAGGCCAACCCCTGCGCTTAGCCTGGACGCGTGAGGACGAGTTCGCCCAATCCTACTCACGCCCGGCTGCCCTGATGGAGGTGAGAACCCTTATCGAGCATAACGGCCAAATCCTCACCTGGGAGTTTCACAATTACAATGGCGGGGCCGCTTCTCTAAAGCCGCCGTACCAAATCCCGAATCTCTACGCCGCGTATCACGAATCCGAGTCGCCGCTCCGCCAAGGCTCATATCGCTCGCTAGCGGCCACCGGAAACAATTTTGCGCGCGAAATGCACATGGATGAGATCGCCGCTTCTCTCGCAATCGATCCTCTCGAGTTGCGCCTTCGCAATACAAACAACCCGCGACTCAAAGCGGTTCTCGAACGGGCTGCCGAGAGTTTCGGTTGGGGCAAAACAAAGAGCGGCAACGGACTCGGCTACGGGCTGGCGTGCAATGTAGAGAAGGACGGCCATTTGGCCCTGTTCACAGAATTGCAAGTCGACGGAACGACGGTGAACCTCATCCGTATGGTGGCAGCCTTCGACGTCGGTGCCGTTGTGAACCCAGACGTCCTGTCCAATCAGGTCGAGGGCGCCATCATTCAAGGCATAGGTGGCGCACTTTTTGAGCAGATCCAGTATGACCAGACTAAGATCGTGACTCGTCACCTGGCCAACTATCGCGTTCCGCGCTTCACCGATATACCGGAGATCGAAGTCATCCTGATCGATCGCCGTGACGTTCCGTCGGCTGGCGCAGGAGAATCTCCTATTACCGCCACCGCACCTTCGATCGGTTCCGCTCTCTTTGCAACAACAGGCATTCAAGTCCGCCACCTTCCTATGCTGCCGGCCCTTCACACTGAGGTGAAGCTGGTTCCGGTACTTTAACCCAGCTGAGCCTCATGAGATCTTCGACGCGTCACTGATCGTTGAGCAAAGACAGCCTCACACATCTCGAGGACAGCAGAGAACTGGCCTGCCACTTACAACTGATCTGCTCAATTAGAATCTGCCGGGCAGAGGCTCATTCAGTTGCACGCCGACGTGAAGGGCGTTTTCTATGAGAAGTTCGCCGATGTAAACGAGTACTGTTCATTCTGTTTCTTGTGGTCACGATGAAAGCTGAAGCTGCTCCGCACCCGTTTTCTATACGCAGTCTTTGAGAGCGACAAGCGCCCGCTGCCTTTGGGCTTTCTCAGGGAGAAGCATGCTGCCATCTCTCAGACGGCCTGAAAGGCCAAAACGCCCGCGCAGTCATTAGGCCCGAGACCAAACTGCTCACGAACTTCCTTTGGGATCGTCACCTGTCCACGCTCGCCAATTCTCATACGTGCAAGTATGAATTCGAATTCATACCGCGTCAAAAAGCTGCGCCAGCATGAACGCTTCGGGATCATCCAAATCCAGAGTAGGAAGGCCTTGTCATGGAACTGCTGCCCGTGCGATCCTCCGCCCTGCTGATTCACTCGCAAGGATGAATGCCAAGTCGCCAGAGCTCTCGCGACGATACTTTATGCTCCTGTTTCCGCCAGTAACGGAGAGTCGTACTTCGGTCCAAATGCTGGGGTATTTTTTATGTCTCTCCTGCACCGGTGAGGAGCTCAAGTATGATCCGATTGCTGCCTAGTCGAGGGAAGGTTGGACCGCGACGAATGCTGATATCCGGGCCGGTGCTGATCACTTGCATCTTCCCTCACAGTTGAGTTCACCTGAATCGACCTTGTTCGACTAACATCAAAGAACCGCTGCTTCACGCTAGTTGCAGCCAATCGGAGTATCCTAAACTGGCGGTTTCAGGCGGTTCAGTGAGTCGGCTTGAACTGCGCTCGAGTAATTAGATTCCTGCGGAAATAGCTGAAACGAGAGACATTCAACTTGAAAACAAACCGATCTTGTTCCTCCTGGGGCTGCGTTAGATTGTGATTTGCCTTAGTCTAAGGGAAACGGCGTGCTTGCCTCTTTGTTGCGGCGAGAGGAGAAAATGATGTCGGAACGCGCAGCGCAGGAGCTGGAATCTGGTACATGTTACCTGGAATACGAACTAAATGGAGAGCTGTGCCGTTTTCCCCTTAACACGGCTAAGGTTTGTGCAATTGGGCGGAGTGAGGTGAATACCATCGCGCTCTGCGACATCGCTACCGTCTCGCTACTTCATGCTTCCGTGCACTGTGTGGATGGGAATTTCTACCTCGCCGACCTCAACAGCCGTAACGGCACTATGTTGAACGGACGACCTGTCACCACGCCTACTCCATTGCGAGAGGGAGATGTCATCAAGGTCGGCGGCTACGAAATCGTTTTCCACGGCGAGTCTGGCGAGATTCTCCCTTCCTCGAAGGACTTCAAGACCCGGTTGCGAGTGTCGAGGAGTCTTGTGACCGTACTCGTTGCCGATATCAAGGATTATACGGGCCTGACCTTGAAATTAGGGGAGGCACGCATGTCCGAGATCATCGGTATGCTTTTCGAGAAGGCTGGGGAGATTCTAAACGCAAACTTCGCGTGGGGCCAGAAGTACATTGGCGACGCCGTAATGGGAGTCTGGGTTCACGAGCAGGAAACGCCATCCAAGCTGGAGATGGAACGCATTTTCCGCTCTCTCTTAGGCATTGAGAAGGTTTTCGAAGGGCTCAACGCCCATACGAATCTGCCTGTCTCCATCTGCTTTGGAGCGGCCGTTAACACGGGTTTTGCCGCTACCGGAAACTTAGGAAGCAAATCCGTTCCAGACCAGACCGCGATTGGAGACACCGTGAATATGGCTTTTCGCCTGGAGAGCGCAACGCGGAGTCTTAACGTTCAGGTCGTTCTGGGGAAGATGACTTATGCCTACCTCTCGAAGATCGCCGAAACCTGCGAAGGCATTGAGCGTCGGGCCGTCGCTTTGAAGGGCTACCCTCAACTGGAGGAAGCCTATGCTACGGATTTCTCGACCCTTTCCCGGATTTTGCGATCTGCCAAGCTGAGATGCGAATGAAAAAAGCCAGATCCGAATAGCAGGTCATCGATCGGCCTAACTGTACGTCGACCGTCCTTTCGCAAAAGGTTTGGCTTTGGTCGGAGCGCCTATCATTCCCTCTACCGGTCGCAGAAGAAACGGTACTTTTTGGGCTGCCTACAAAAGAAAGCCCCATCGCCAACCAGAAATGACCGCCTTCCGTCCGAGTGGCACGCCATTGCGTTTGCCACAATATACATAGCGGTACTCACGTTTCAAGGCAGCGGATCCATATCCGGTGCGAGCGGAACTTAAGAATCGCAGTCCAAGAAAAACTGCTTCAACCAAAAACTGCATGTCTAAACTTGAATTTCAAACCGAAGTTAATCAGCTGCTCCAGCTGATTATTCACTCCCTGTACTCACACCAGGAGATCTTTCTTCGGGAGCTCATTTCAAACGCGTCAGATGCGCTGGACAAGCTCAAATATCTGACACTAACAGAAGACCGCTTACAAGTCGCTGGCATTCGATCCGCGCATCGATCTTGGAGCTGGACGAAGATACAGAACACTCTGACGATCAGCGACAACGGGATCGGTATGAATGAGGACGACCTGGTAGCGCATCTGGGTACGATCGCGCGTTCCGGAACAAAGAACTTCCTGTCCAATCTCTCGGGAGATGCTAAGCGCGATTCTAACCTGATCGGCCAGTTCGGAGTTGGTTTTTACAGCGCCTTCATGGTCGCCGACCGGGTGGAGGTGATCTCGCGTAAAGCCGGAGAAGAGCAGCGCGTGGCGTTGGGTGAGCGATGGCAAGACTGGCTTTGAAATCGAGCCGGCAGAGCGCGACCCAGCAAGGCACCACCGTCACACTGTACCTCAACGAAGAAGGCAAAGAGTATGCCAACAGCTGGAAACTGCGCGAGATTGTCAAGAAATACTCGAACCACATCGCGTTTCCAATCTTCCTCACTGCCGACAAGAGCGAATGGGACGAGACAGAGAAAAAGTCAATTAAGAAACGCACGACCGAGCAGATCAATTCGGCCAGCGCTCTTTGGAAACGCTCGAAAAGCGAGCTGAAGGACGAGGATTATAAGGAGCTCTATAAGACGATTTCGGGCGACTGGGAAGACCCGATGTTCTGGTTCCATACCAAGGCCGAAGGAACCATGGAGTACACGACGCTGTTCTTCGTTCCTTCGAAAGCGCCCGCTGGATCTGTACCAGGCGGACTATAAGCCGGGCGTTAAGCTCTATGTCAAACGAGTTTTCATTACCGACGACTCGAAGGATCTGCTACCTACTTACTTGCGCTTTCTTCGCGGGATTATCGATAGCGAAGATCTGCCGCTGAATGTGAGCCGCGAGATCCTGCAGCAGAATCGGGTGCTGAGTGCTATTCGCAACGCCAGCGTGAAGAAGGTTCTCTCTGAACTTAAGGCGATCGCTATCGAGTAATCCGGAACAGTACGTGAAGTTCATCGACGAATATAACCGTCCGCTGAAAGAAGGAGTTTACAGCGACTTCGCCAACCGAGAAGCGCTGCTGGATCTGATCCGGGTGAAATCGACGAAGGCGGAAGGCTGGACCAGCCTAGCCGACGTTAAGGGCCGGATGAAGGAAGGGCAGAAGGGCATCTATTACATCACCGGCGGCACGGCTGATGTTCTGCGGACTTCGCCTTTGCTCGAAATTTATAAGAAGAAGGATATTGAGGTTTTGATCCTTGACGATGATATCGACGAGATTGTCTTCGAGCGGGTGGATAAGTATCAGGACATTGAGTTGAAAGCGGTTAACAAGAGCTCCGCAGGCGAAGACTTGAAAGACGAGGCAGACCAAGACAAGAGCGAAGACTTGAAGCCGCTGCTCGAAAAGTTCAAGAACGCATTGGGCGAGCAGTGTCAAGGACGTGAAGAGCTTCGGTGCGTCTGGCCGATAGCCCTTCCTGCATCGTTTCCGATGAAGACGAGCCTTCGCTAAAGATGCAGCAGATGTTGCGTTCGATGGGCCAGAGCCAACTCCCTAAACCCAAGCCGACGCTGGAGATCAACCCGGATCATGAGATCGTGAAAAAGCTTCTTGGATCTGCAGATGAAGCCGTGGTCAACGACGCGGCCTGGCTATTGCTGGAGCAGGCTTTGCTGATTGAAGGATTGTCAGTGGACAATCCGGGTGTCTTCGTCCAGAGACTAAACCGCATTATGAGCAGGGCCGTCTAGCCCAACGCTGAAGCTCGCTGGGTGAGCTTGTAGCTACTTCTCAGCGAGCATCATCTTCTCGCAAACGTCGATTATCGGCGTCGCTTACAACCAGATGAACGAAATGGAGCTTGGTTACGGCCGGTTGCGAAAGTGCGAATGGGTAAAAATCAGATTGGCCCATACTACGACAGAGTTCGTTCATAACTGCGGTTAACTTAAGCCAGGCATTTAGAAATGCAAGGAAACGGTCGGCGTCTGCAAGTTCGCCCTGCCACAGCGCCTCGGGTCCGAAACAGTCGAAAGGCATCGACATGGACTCGGGGTTTATGCCAAAGCTAAGGGCGGTACCAAGGGCATCGACCATGTGAAGGTAGTGGGCCCAGGTCTCCGCCCAATCTTCCCAAGGATGAACGCTGGCGTAAGCACTGACATATCTTTGCTGCCACTTGCGATCCGGACCCTCGCGATAGTTACGTTCCAATGCTCTGTTGTAGTCCTGACGTTCGTCGCCGAACAGCGATCGGAAGTGCTCCAGCCAGTGCGAATGTATGATCAGCCGATCCCAATAGTGATGACCGACCTCGTGCCTAAAGTGTCCGACCAAGGTCCGGTACGGCTCATGCATGGAACTGCGCATCTGCTCGCGCTTGACGTCGTCTGCTTCCTCGATATTGATCGTGATAAGCCCGTTGCTGTGACCGGTGAGAATATGCGGACCATTGATGGGAGACCGTAGAAAATCGAAGGCCAAGCCCCGCTGAGGATCTTCATATACCCGCGAGGAGACAGGCAGACCAAGAGCAATGAGCGCTGAAATGACGTGCCGCTTGGCCATCTCCAGGTGACGCCACAATACGCCGTTCTCTGGAATCGATAGGTCAGGGACGGTTCGATTCAATCGGCACGACTTACAGAATTGCTGGGAGCCGCTGCCGCTTCCGTAGACTTTGATCAACCAGTTACAAGCAGCAGCGGTGTTCAGGTTGGCGCAGCGCCGATAGAGGATATCGTGACCCGGAGGAGCATCGGGACCGGTAAGTTCCCAGAGATCTATGGAAGAATCACCTCGGGCGACAGGTTGCAGAGGGAAGACTCGTCCGAGTCGGGTCTCGTAACCTAACGAGGAGAAGCAATGCAGGCACTGACTGTTGCGAAAGAATATGGCGCGGCCACAGCGGCAGGTGTACGACCGCTTCAACGCTGAGAGAGCATAGAAAGACTCCCGTCGGCGTGGTCGGGCCTCCAGCTCATCAAGTAGGAACTTCATGGATTGTCGAACTATCCTGAACTGTGTGACGGCCCTGCGGCGCAGAGTGCATCGTTACTTGTTCGCGACTTGTAAAAGTTCGGTGTTCCGGAAACCTCAGTCTTCCACCGGTTCGACATCCACATTCACTTTGAGAGTATGATCCCGGCCTCCAAGAATGAGGCCACGGAGCGGACTGACATCCCCATAGTCGCGACCCCAACCAAGCGTCACGTGATTGTAAGAAGGCACGAGATTGTTGGTGGGATCGACGTCGAGCCAACCGTAGCCCGGACAAAAGGCAGAAACCCAGGCGTGCGAGGCATCCGCGCCTATCAGACGCGGGCGTCCAGGAGGTGGATAAGTTCGAAGGTAGCCACTCACATAACGGGCTGGCAGATGCAACGATCGGAGACAGGCAATTTGCAGATGAGCAAAGTCCTGGCAGACTCCGCGCCGTTTGCGAAAAACTTCCTCGGTAGATGTCCGGACGCTGGTCGCTTTTGAATCAAATTTGAAGTCGTGGAAAATGCGGGCGGTCAGATCGAGCAACCCTTCAACAAAAGGACGATTGCGGGTGAAAGATTGGAAGGCGTAGGCAGCCAATTGCGGATTGGGACGTATACGGGGAGATTCGAAGATAAACTGCATTGCCTCGAGGGACTCGGGATCCCGAACTTCAGCCACTGAACTCACAACTTCCTCCCAAGGGCGCGAGCTGTCCGGGCGAGACGGTTTCGGGTCGATCACAACTTCACTGTGCGCCTCCACGACCAACCGCCGATGCGGTTGCTGGATATTGAAGAAGCTGAGCCGGTTTCCAAAATAGTCGACTCGTTCACTCGTTTGGCGGCAGGACTGATGTGCAGTTCGAAATTCGTGACGCGATGATGGGGTAGTGCTCGCGGTGTAAGACAAGCCACGTGGTTGCCCACCGAAACCGGGTACTTGTATCGATACGTAGTTTTGTGGCTGATCTTATATCTCATCGCATCAGTCACCTATCGTGATCGGCAGCGTACGAACGTGGCTGAAGTAAGTGTCAGAAAGATTGTTCGACCAAGCTGGCAGGAAGGACTCCAGTTCTTTTAAAACCTGCTTTAGGCGACGGCGTTCACCAGAGTTTCTGTCTGAATCGACAGCGCCAGGCAACGGAAAGTGAACGGCTCGCAGGTCAACGTTCCGAAGCTTGGCGAGAGCTTTGGTAACGGTATCGAGTTCTTCGGGGATATGGCGCGGGAGCTTCCCGTAGAGATCAACCACATGACTGAGCTGAAAATGCAAAGAGCGCGGGTTAGTTTCATCTGCCATTAACACATCGAGCACAGCGACAGGCTGCAGCGTCGTGTAGTATCGCGAACGATAGGTCATAGAACTGTCCGCCATTTCAAGCATGTACTCGAGCAGCGGCCATTCGCTTTCGGCGAGCGGCTCCGTTAGTCACGCATCTGGCGCGTCATATACATTGCGCGTTCCAGACGCCGGCCAAGGCTCATGAAGAGCCAGCCGGAGCCGCGTGTGATGTTTTCGCGCTCCAGGCCCGAGAAAGCAAAGAGCAGTTCCAAACAACCGTTCAGGACAGCCGAGTACTCGACGAACAACATATACTTTCAATCTTGAACAGATTCGGTCAGCTGACCGATCAGACGGGTCATGTCGGATGAAAGGCGCTCACGCACACTGCCGCCAATACGCTGCACCTGCGCCAGCGTAGAAGCGAGACTATCCGGCCACGTTCCTGTCACCCATAGCGAGATGAGTTCCTCTTCCAATCTGCAGAGCAGTCGGATGCTCTTCTTGCGCTTCAGTTTGCTGTGCGTGAATCCGAGACAAGAGTGCAGACGGAGCAAGCAACCGAGCTCCGCATGAGTTAACGCTGCGCACCCGTGTCAGGAGGTCCGGAGGAGACGAGCAATGTTTTCACGCCGTTCGGCATATCGCCCAAGCCAGAAAAGATTGTCGGCGACACGGCTCGGCAGAGAGTCAGATCACGACGTATTTCCAGCGGCTGATCGCGGGGACGCAGCATGCTGAAGGTGTCAACAGGACCGTCCCACAGCACCCATGCATCCTTGCTGTGACCGCCACTGCTGCATGGAGACTACCGGGCCATCAGCACCGGCAACGCGCACGAGGCCACCAGGCATGCGCCACCCATCCGGAACCGGTGTTAAGGACATACGTTCGCAGCACGACGCTGCGCGTGAAGTCGGCCCTTTCCCAAACCGGCGCTGTCGAGAGAGCCACCTGCTCCTGCGCCACGTACTCATAAGGGCGTGAGCGGAGCCTTTCGGCTAAGCGCTTCTTCTCAGCGCTGGCAAGCTGGGCACCGAAAACTGGCTCCATCCACGCGAGGGAAACGCCGGCTTCACAACAACGCTTTCGATCTTTTCCAGGACCCATTGCGAGCGCATAATCCTGTCCGCACCACCAAGTGGCAACAGAAGGTAACTTCAGCCGCTCGCCCAGCAGGTGTTTGGAGAGGCCCGGCAGAAAAGGCATGATGGCGGCGGTTTCGATGAGGCCGCTGCCGAGCGCATTTGCCACTCGCACGTTACCGGCGGCCACGGCTTCCACCAGTCCGGTAACGCCGAGAAACGAATCGCCTCGGAGTTCTAAGGGATCGCAGAAGCTGTCGTCGACACGACGGAGAATCACGTGAACCTGGCGCAGACCGTCTACAGTCTTCAGGAACACGCGACGATCGCGAACGGTGAGATCGCGCCCCTTCGACCAGTGTGAAGCCGAGGTAACGCGCCAGATACGAATGCTCGAAATAAGTCTCGTTCAGCGGACCCGGGCGTCAGCAAAACGACACGCGGATTATCGCATCCGGCCAGCGCTGAGCAAGAGCCTCCCGCTGGGCACGAAAGAACGGCGCCAGGCGTTGCACGTTCGAGTCGCGAAACGGATCCGGAAGTACATCCGAAACGATCGTGCGATTTTCTAGCGCATACCCGGCGCCTGAAGGCGCTTGCGTGCGGTCGGCAAGCACCCACCACTGGCCATCCGGCGACCGGGCGAGATCCACGGCGAGTAGATGAAGATAGCTGTGCTTCGGAACAGGTACGCCCGCAAGCGGGCGCAGAAAAGCGGGGTTTGCAAAGAGCTAGCGCGGGAGGAACCCGGCCGCTCCAGGAGCAATTTTTGGGGACCATAAAGATCCTCCAGCAGCATATTCAGAAGCTGAGCGCGCTGGATTATGCCTGCTTCGATGAAACGCCATTCGTCGGCCGAGATCAGCAACGGGATCGGGTCGATCTTCCAGGGACGGTTTGCGCCCAGTGGATCGCCGTAGATGTTGTAGGTGACGCCGTTTTCGCGGATGCGGCGCTCCGCCCGAGACCAGCGCTTGGCCAGTTCTTCGGACCCATTCGCCTGCAGCGACTCCATGAGCGCCGCCCAATGCGGACGCGGGTTACGCCATCGGCGACAGCTCATCGTAAACGGCTGGATCGCGAAGCGAGATTTGGAGCAGATCCGCAATCATGGCGACGCACCAGCTTAGCGCGGTCCGAGCTGGTCTCAGCGCCGAGTCGGCCAGCGCAGATCCAGGGTCATCGGGAAGCTCGGGTTCAATTCCTCTTCACGGTGCAGTCATCGGGCCGGGCGTGTGACAGTCCTCTCGAAAGCGTTCGGCACGGCGGCTCTCCGCTTCGGCGGCATCGGCCGGGCGGGCACTGTAAGATCGTCCGTCCGGATGCAGCACATGATACGTGCAGCCACCTACCGACAGCTGGCTCCACTGATCCACGATGTCGAACACCAGCGGCGTATGGACCGGAATGGTGGGATGCAGACAGGAAGCGCGGCTGCCACGCGCGATAGCGCACGCCGGCCACTGCTTCGCCAGGACTGCCTGTGGGATGGAGCGGCACGTCGGCGCCCGTTGCACGCGACGACATACGCGATCCGTCAACCAGTGACCTTCACTTGCAGACGTTCGAGCGAAGAGTCGACGTTGCGCACGGTTCCACTGCCGCTCGCTTCTTCGCCCAGCACATGCCACGGCTCCAGCGCCTGGCGCAGTTCCAGCTCGATACCTGCGCACGGCAATGGAACCGATCTTCGGAAAGCGAAACTCCAGATGCGGGTGGAACCAGTGCCGCTCGAAGGCGTAGCCGGATCGTTGCAAGGAATGCCAGAACATCCCTGAAAATCCTGCTGGCAAAGTGCGGCAGGAGAAAACGGTCGTGCAGGCCAGTTCCCCAGCGGACCAACTGCGCCTTGATAGGGCCGCTTCCAGAAAGCCGCGACCAAGGCGCGGATCAGCAGCAGTTCCACCAGCCCCATCCGGACGTGCGGCGCCATTTCGAAGGCACGCAATTCCAGCAAACCCAGACGCGAGCCGGAGCCTTCGGGCGGATACAGCTTATCGATGCAGAACTCCGCGCGGTGCGTGTTGCCCGTCATATCCACCAGCAGGTTGC
The DNA here is from genome assembly GCA_963814195.1 of uncultured Acidobacteriaceae bacterium. Lineage (GTDB taxonomy): Bacteria > Acidobacteriota > Terriglobia > Bryobacterales > Bryobacteraceae > Bog-105. The sequence continues at coordinate 420,470 of CAWFBU010000007.1, read as the reverse complement.
GGAACAGCCGGTCAACCAGCCACGGCGGGCACTCGCCGTCGGGCAATTGCGCGAAGGCGATTTCCAGTTCGTACAGGGAATCCATGCGCGCTTCGTCCACCCGCGGATATTGGCTGGTGGGGCCGATGAAAGCCCCGAAACAGAGTACGAGAGAGACGGATGATTTTGCCAGAACGCCACCATGCTGCGCAGCAGATCCGGGCCGGCGCAGGAGTGGGCTATCGGACGGCAGTCGGCCCGCCAAGGACGATGTGATTCCCTCCCCCGGTAGCTGTGTGCCGGCCGTCGTACATGAACTTCTCGGCAGTCAGGCGGCTGCGATGGCCTCTTCGAAGACCAGTGTTGACTGTTCCAGTTCATCCCAAGTGCTGACCGGCGGCAGGTTTACTTCAATCACACCGGGATCGGGAGTAATGCTGAAACGACTTAATACGGGGATCGGACGGCGGACCATAGCCTTCGATCCAAACCGGCTGTCTAGATGCGAAGCAGGTGTCTTCAACAGCCGCCAGAGATCAAGATAATCGGGCAGCTTAGTCAGATATGGCAGAAACACGTGCAGGCGGCCCTACGCGCCTCCACGGCACAACGCTGGACGGATAGCTGATTTGGAATCATCGCCATCTGCGGCTCCGCCGGTAGAGGATCCTCTGTCGGGATGTCGTCGTAAACAGATCCATGCGGCGCGACTGCACTGGTGGAAGCTTTTCGTGTTCCGCAAACGGATCGGCTTCGTATTCGTATTCGATGTCATCGGGAGCAATCCACGGAAGCGAATCCAGCGGAAGCCGGTAACCGACGGGCGAATCGCCCTGGATAAGGAGCAGCCGTTCCGGACGTAGAAACCAGAACTGGCTCGACCAGTACAGCCGTCCCTCGACCTGGCGGCGGCGAATGGGCACCACATAACCGACCGGCTCGTTAAGCCACGCTCAAAGACTCGCGGCGATCTCTTCACGCTCGCGGGCATTGAAGCAGCTTCGAATCCGACACATCGACGTTTACAGGAAGTCGCCGTTCCTTCCACAGGTAGTAGAACGCGTCCTCGTAAGCCGGCATGATGTTCGCGGAGGACACTTGCAGGCGTCGGGTGAGAGCTTCGATAAACTCCAGCGCATCAGAGGTGTCGAATCCATAGTCGCGAGATTCCTCGCAATGAGCCGGAAGTTCTCCCAAACCGGCACGCCATCTGCCCGCCAATAGCAGTTCAAAGCCCAGCGCGGCAGAGCTTCGCCCGGATACCACTTACCCTGGCCGAAGTGAAGCAGGGCTCCGGGAGCCATCACTTCTTGAATGCGACGGATCAACGTGATTGCGCGATTCCGCTTGAGCGGACCCAAAGCATCGCCATTCCACTGGGGACTGTCTGGCTCATCGATACCAACGAAAGTGGGTTCGCCACCGATGGTTAGCCGGACATCCTTGCCGAAAGCTCGGCATCGACCTGCATGCGCGAGCTCGCGCACATGAGACCACTGTTCTTCGCTGTAAGGAGCTGCAGCATTCGGATGGTCGGAGATGCGGTTGATTGACATGTCGAAACTGAAGTCGACCTTTGAAGGCTCGACGGAACCATTGATTGGTGAAGCGTCGGACGGGTCAGGAGCGCACGCGAGCGGGATATGACCTTCAGTCGCGAGGAGTCCGGATGTCGGATCGAAGCCTACCCAACCGGCGCCAGGCAAGTAGACTTCTGTCCAGGCGTGCAGGTCGAACGAGTCCTTCTGGGTCCATTCGGTGTGGCCAATTGCACAAGGTAGCCAGACGCGAAACGAGCAGCCAATCCGAGATGTCGCATAATCTGGACCAGCAGCCAGGCCGTGTCCCGGCAGGAACCGCTGCGACGATCAAGGGTTTCTTCGCAGGTTTGGATGCCGGCCTCGAGCCGCGTCGTGTATTTCACTTCATCACGAACACGAGTGTTCAGATCGACAAGGAAACCGAGCGTGGGGCGTTTCGTTCGGGAGATGCCGTTTAAGCAATCTCTGTAGATGCAACCCGGCCGGCTCCATTGCGCGATACGGCACGAGATCGCGAGACAAGACGGAAGAGTACTCGAAAGGAAAATCTTCGGAGCCTAGTTCCAGGAAATAGTCAAAGGGGTTGATCGGGGTGAGCTCTGCGATGAGATTCACTTCCACGAGAAACTCGCGCGTCTTCTCGGGAAAAAGAAGGCGCGCTTGGAAGTTGCTGAGCGGATCCTGCTGCCAGTAGAGAGTGTTCTTGGCCGGTATGACCTTAAGCGAGTACGTGGGGATCGGTGTCCGGCAGTGAGGCGCTGGACGCAGTCGTATCGTTTGCGGACCTAATGTGACGGGCTTGTCGTACTTCCAGTGAGTACGGTGGTGAAGCACAACGTTGATCGCCAAAGTAATTATCCGTTTTGAGTGTCTTTGCTTCGCAGTACGAGATGCTCTGGATGCAAGCGCTGCAGCGACGTCACGGAGTCGGGCACCGCCTCGCTCTCGGAGACGGGGAGAGGGAGTGGTTTGATTCAGGTACCAGCCATTAGTCTACGGCATGCATTCTAGCTGGGAGCCCGCCCACACCTGGCAGAAGGAGGCTAAAGAGTAAGGAACCGGCCGCCATCAGACGGCCGAGATCGTTTCAGCTTTGTGCTCGGTCTGGTAGTGGATGTTGCTATTGCGCAAGCGGCTAGCCATGATTTGCATCACCTGGATAGAGAAGTACGGCGTATTTTGCACCAGGAACTCGAAGCGCTTGATGTCGACGGCCGCCAGCTTACAATCGGTCCTCGCCTTAGCGGAAGCACTGCGAGGAGACTTATCGATAAGCGCCATCTCCCCGACAATCGAACCGGGCCCTGCAATCTCGACTGTCATCGAGCCAACATGGATTTCAACTTCTCCAGTGATAATCACGTACATCACGTCACCGGGGTCACCGGCTTCGAACAGTGTCGTGCCGGCGGACATAGAGAGCGTTTCCGCGTGATCGAATAGCCTAACATTCACCATAACCAGACTCTTTCACCTCGGACGGTAGCTTACACCAGCACAATCCTGGCGGCAACAACAAACGCTTCACATCCGCGACGGTTGCGCGACACACAAACGCGATGGACATCAACCGCACCCGAAGAGGGACAGGCGATGTGCGATGGCGGCTCTTCAAAGGATGAAGGGTCTTAGTTCCCGGGATGCTGTGCCTGAGAGCCGAACGTATTCTTTCCCAGCTCAATATGGAGACGAATGGAAGGTATCCAGACCGGTCCCCGGTCCTGGTTGTACGCGGGATTTGAGACGTGCTGCAGATCGAAACTCGCAAAGAATCCAGGGAAGATACGGGCGCTGTAGTAAGCCTCCGTTACGTATTCAGGCCCATATTGCAACCGTCCATCGCCTATTAGAAAATCATGTCCGCCACGAGCTAAATACAGGGCATGAACTCCCGAAAGACCTCCTGCGGTCATTTCGGCCGCAACTGTGTCGAAAGGCCGATGCCAGCGATTCCCGGTGATAGACACGCCACCCGTCGCAAGACGGTCGATGGCGGTGAAAGCAAAGCTCTCAGTCTTTCCGTCGTTCCAGCCTAGTCGCGCGAAAACACCCAGATTGGCCGTGATTTCCTGCTCAAAGTTGACCCCGAACCCGTACTTAAATGTGCCGTTCTCGACGGGTCGAGACAACATCGGGAATGCCGCCCATGAGCTGCGCACGCTGCAGGGCCGTCGCATAGGTTCCGGCTCGTGCATGATTTTCATAGTTAAGCAAACGAACGGTGCCGGGGTGTTTCCGTACCTGGTATCGGTACTCTGCTTCGAATACGTCTCCGCGGTTCCGGAAGAGCCGGCGGTCAAAGCGAAGTCCATTCGCGAAGCGCGGCATAGCCGCGCTGGCATATCGCAACGACCAGTTTCGTAGGTGCAGTTCATGAACCCATCCCCAGGTATAGCCACGAACATCGGCTGGATAATCCCAGGCGCCGTTGAACATCACAGCCCAGCCGATGAATTGTGTCCGCGGGTCGTGCGAGTAGCGGTTGTTGTCGAAAAAGTCGGTCAATGTAAAACGACCGGCTGTGATGGTATAGCGGTTCATCGGTCGTCGGCCCGCCAGTTGATTCTCTTCACTCTCAAAAGCTTCGGTCTCGCTTCCGAAACCAAAGTCGTGGGAGACATACAAGCGCGCTACATACGGCTTGGGAGTGGCCGAAGCGACCCGGGGTAACTCACCATTCGAGGAATTGGCCAGTCCGTTAACGCCACTAAAGCCGCGGCCCCCGGCAATCTCTGGATTGAAATAGAAAGTCGTATTCTTCTCAAGCCTGAGGCCCAGGAAAAGGGTGGTCGTAAGCGAAACGTCTCGCTCCATGTAATTCTGCAAACTGAACGGGCCTTCATAGGGAGATCGGAATGTGCCGTGGTACTGACCGATGGACGTTGCCTGGTAGAAGAGATTCCAACGTTCCGTGTGAACCGTTTCAGCAGCAGGAGATTTGTTCTCTTCTTGACGCGGTATCTGCCCTCCCTCCGGCGGTGGATTCTGAGGAGGTTCGATCGCGCCGTCTTGCCCAAAGCAACGAGAACTGAAGCCGATAAGGAGGCAGATAGATAGAACAGCGCCAATGATCTTGGTCTTATTCACAGAATGACGTGAAGGCTGCGGCATGCGGGCGTTCGGATTCAGCGCGCCGCAAGGTCCAAGGCGCATCCGATCTTACCAACCTTCCCGTCGAATCGGCTTAGACCGGAGTCAGGGAGACGGTTGAGCTTCGAATCAGAAGTAGGTCGCGGGCCGGATCAAGCTTGGGCGAGGAACTCATTCAGGAAGCTGACAACGTGAAGTAGAAGCACGAACCATGACCAACCTGTGATTCCACCCAGATACGGCCACCGTGGCGAGCAATGATGCGATGGCACACGGCGAGGCCGAGTCCGCTTCCCGAGACGTCACCGTCATGAAAGCGCTTCAAGGGCTCGAACACAGTCTTCAGGTGCTCAGTGGCGATCCCTTCGCCGTTGTCACAAACAGAAAACAGGTAGTAGGCACCATCTTGGGACGCACTGATCTCAACTTCGGGAGGCACTCCGGGCCGATGATACTTGATTGCGTTGGAGATCAGGTTTTGCAGCAACTGAGAAAGCTGAACCGAATCACCCATGACAGCCGGAAGTTCTCGAGCGTTGATGACAGCGGCCTGCTCGTCAATTTGCAGCTGAACGCTCTGGAGAGCGGCATGCAAAGTGGCGTTCATGTCAACGGGCTTTCGCTCGATCTGCCCCTGCCCTATCTGGGCGAATCGCAGCAATCCCTGCACCAGTTCAGCCATGCGGCGTGCACTGGTCACGATGTGCTCCAGAAACTCCCCATCTTTTCCAGTCAGACGCTCCGCAGCGTGCCGGTGCAGCAGTTGTGCGAACACCGTCACGCCACGCAGCGGAGTTTGCAAATCGTGAGCTACCGTATGTGCAAACTGCGAGAGATCCTCATTCGAGCGCTGGAGTTCAGCTGTCAGGCGTTCACGTTCCTGTTCGGCGACCTTTCGCTCGGTAATGTCGCGTGAAAGGGACAAGATACGAACAGGCTCACCTGAATTATCTCGAATGGGAGATACGACAACCTCCCACCATCTAGAAGTTCCCTTGGCGGTGGGGCAAAAACCTTCAAATCGCTGGGTAAAACCCGCTCTGGCCTTATCCAAGGCCTCACTCGCAACAGCAGCCGACTGGCCCCAGAACTCTGCCCAGGGACGGTTCAAGCACGACGAGATGTCGTCTATTTCCATCTGATCGCAACCACCCTCGTTGATGGTTAGGAGTCGACCCTCTAAATCCATAACCTTGATGCAATCCGGACTACTCGAAAGAACGCTGCGCGTAAAGGCTTCACTTTCCTGCAACTCTTTCAGCGCTCGCGAACGTTCGGCGGCCGCCCAGGTACGATCAGCCACCTTCCGCAAAAACGAAAGATCTCCTTCGGTCCAGACGCGTGGCACAGAATCCTGAATGAAAAGGATCGCGACCAGACGACCACTCTCAAACAAGGGCAAATTGACAACTGAAGCGATTTCAAGCGCCTTCCACCGAGCGTTGTCGCGCATCGTAACTGGGTGGGTAGTAACGTCCGGTACTACGAACGACTCGCCTCGACGAAGTTTTCCCTTGAGATCTTCGCCGAAATCATCAAAGCGGTAGGTCCCAGCTAGCGAAGAGACCACGCCATTGGTCCACTCATCGTTGATCGTGACAAAGTTCTGCGTGAAATCGACCTGACCATATCCCGCGCGCGCCACCTGCAATGTGGAGCCAAGGATCTCCATGGCTGCTGCGATCAGACTGGCAGGATCACTCAACTCACGAAGACGATCGCCCAAAGCGATGAGGGCAGTTTGGCGCTCCTCGTTCTTTCGAAGTTGCGCTTCGACCTTCTTGCGTTCGGTGATGTCCAGGAAGAGGACAGCGACACAGGTCGAATCTGTCCGATACGCCCTTACCTCATACCAGGCATTCCGCAAGGCGGGGACCAGAACTTCGAAGTGAGCCGATTCGCCGGTGTCCAAGACGTTCCCATATGTCTGAATCAGAGAATCTTGAATGCCTGGAATTCGTTCACGGAAGGTTTTTCCGATGGCGTTTATGAGACCCGTGATGCTTTCGAACGCAGGATTCACTTCAACAAAACGGCAATCCACCGCCCTTCCCGAGGCGTCGCGTACGATCTCTACAATGCAGAACCCTTCCGCCATGGACTCAAACAAGGTACGCCAGCGCTCTTCGCTTCGACGGAGGGCCAGCTCGATCTTTTTGCGGCCCGTGATGTCGCTCCCCAACACTACAAACCCCTGCATTGAACCGGCTTCGTCGAAATCCGGAGTATAGGTAACCTGAAGCGTTCGCTCTTCAGTCAGTCCCGGATATTCGGCTTCAAACGCGACCGCCTCGCCTGCCAGCACCTTCTGGAGATACGGTTTAACAGTATCCAGCAGAGGCGAATCGAACGCTTCGCTAATATGTTTGCCGACGAGCTTGTCTGGCGACTCACCGAACCACCGCTCATACGCGCTATTCGCGACTCTAAACCGCAGATCCGACCCGATATAGCTGATAATCGCGGGAGCGGCATCCATAATCAGCCGGCGCTGCTTCTCGATGTTCGTCAACGCTCTCTCAGCTTGCTTTCGATCGGTGATGTCTTCGATTGCAAGTACGATGAGTTCGGTGTGGCTGCCCTCGTGCATGAGTTTTCGCCCATTCAGCAGCATCACCTTGTGCCCGAGTTCCAGGAAGGTGTGCTCCAGCTCGAAGTCCTCAACCACAGATTGAGTAGGTAAAAGGGATTCCAATAAGGAATGGAGTTGCGGGATGTTCCACTCCCCGTCCATCAGTCGATAGATTGACCGTCCTTCGATCCTTTCCCTCGTGAGATGAAAGGCCCGGCAGAAAGCGGCGTTGGTGGACCTGACCTTGAATTGCTCATCAAGTACCACCAAAGGCTGGCGGATCGTATCCAGAATGCTTTCGGTATAAGACAGAGCGTCTTGGAGCTGCACTTCGCGCCGCTTGCGCTCCGTCAAGTCATGCATGACCTTCGAAAACCCTAGCAATTGCCCGGAGGAGTCATGCAGCGCTACCATGGTTTCGTGCACGTAGATTGGACTGCCGTCCCGACGAACGTGCCAACAAACCTCAGCCGTTTGCCCCACGTTGGTAGCCGTTAAGAGTTCCTGCTGAAGTCTTCCAGAGGCCCGGTCTTCTTCCGTAAACGTGAGATCAGCGGACTGTTCTAACCAGTCGTCTTCCGAATACCCCAGAATACGCGCAACTCCGGGATTCCAGCTGGCGATGCAGCCTTGACAATCCATCAGGAAAACGACCGAGTCCGTCAGGTGAGATATAAGAATGTCGTAAAGCTCTGCCCGATCGGCATCGAGCAAATGTTTACACGCGAGTGGTTTGGTCGACATTCAAGAACTTTACGTACGAATTCCTAGGGTCCGGGTAGCATTCGGCTGTTTGCTGCAAGCCGCTGCCAACATCCACTCAAAAGACTTCAATTTTGGTATAGATCCAGCATAAGGCTTTTCAGCGAGTGGCCTTGCCCGTAAAGCTCCTAGTAATCAGACAAGTCTACTTAAATGTTACAGTGCTCTCGCCGCTATATTTGTGATAATCGCGAAACTCGACTGAGTTCTTGCTGCAAATAGTCGAACCACGCTGACAGCTCATGCTTTCGGCGTGCACGGGGAGCAGGAAGTTGGCTGTCCCAAGATGGACCACGTCATAGTCAACGGCCCACTCCACCGCGTCCATAGGAAAATCCTTAGGTATCGAGTCCGCTGACATTTCGATCCTTCGAACTTCCGCTGTTGATTTGTCGATCCAGACACTCCCGCTGTGGGCAGGGCGGAGTGCTTGACCGCCAACCTTGATGAACCAGTCAGAATTTGCCAGAGCGACCTTGAAATCATATATCGCAGCCGCCGTAGGACCGATCGTGGAGGACCGGTAGAATTTGAACTTCGCCTGAGTTCCGGGCGAAAAGAGGCTTTTCAAGGTGGAGGCGAACTCACCGGTGGAGGTCGAACCGCCCAGCTCCATCATGCTCTTGTTCGTCTTGCGCCCGCCCACCGTAATGTCTTGGTACTTCTCACGACCATCCTCATAAACAACCTTCGCGGTCACGACGTCCTGAGGCTGCCAGCCTGACGCTTTCGATTCCTGCATGTACCGGGTGGTCATCTGCTGACAGACGAAGTTGGGAAGACCATTGGAAAAGGTGGACGCCCATTCGGTGGCGCGCGATACCAAATCGTTGCCGGCGCTCTTCACCTTTGGATGTTCCGCGTCGGTATCGATAGTGAAATCCGTAGGCTCCTGAGCTCCGGGAGTCTTCAAGGCAGCCGCCTTGGGGCGAGCGGGGGCCTTTGCTGCTGACGCTTCGGTCGTGTCAGGTGATTCTTGATCGCCCTTCGTTAGTCTGGGCTTGCCACGCTGCAGCTTAGGCCGGTTCGGATCGTCCGGTTCACTGCCAATCGCCGTCGGGTTGGGAATGGCGTTCTCGTCTGCTTCCGCGCTTGGCGCAGAAGACCGTTTGGTAATCGAGTCTGGTCGCCCCGCCGTGATGGCAACCGGATCAGGTGGTAAGTCCGGGAGAACCTCCACCTTCATGGCAGTGAGAAATGCCTCGTTGTCCTCCAGGGCATCGGCGTGAATGTGACTGCGCTCGCCAGCTGCAGTGGCCGCAATCTCACTGCCTCCTTTTGTCCACTTCGTTTTCGGTGTGATCGTCATCGTGATCGTCCGGCCATCTTTAGTGGCGAAAACGAGTTCTTTACCATCATTGGAGAGCGTCTGGCCTTCGGCGGAAAAGTTGGGCTGCGCATCAGCTGCGGGACCCGCCGTTTTGTCCTTATCCTTTGTCTTTTTCCCATGTTTCCAAGGGAAAGGCAGTCCCGTGCCCCCCGGGGCTTGTCCCGTTTGGCCGGGGGGATACTGACCTGGCGGATACTGTCCAGGAGGATATTGGCCCGGATATTGGCCGGGGGGGTACTGACCAGTGGGATACTGTCCGGGATATTGCGCCCAAGTGTAAGGTCCGACGGCGCACAATGTCAGAGCAGCCAGCAAGGCAACAGACACGATGGGAACTTTCGACATAGCTGTTTGATGGTTGGAGTATACTCCCGGGTTTCCAAGCGGCTACCACCGCAACAGAACAAGTTCACAGCAAAAACCCGGCCCCATCGCCGCAAGAATGCCATAGGTTCCCGAGGGCGGACGGCGGTGCTTCAGAATTTCCTCTAATACGAATAAAACCGATGCAGACGACAAATTTCCGGTTTTCCGAAGGCAATCCCATGAGGCACTGAGCGCAGCCTTCGCCAGATGCAGAGCCTTCTCGGTGGCTTCCAGAACTTTCGGGCCCCCGGTATGAAGAACCCAGCTCGCAATGTCATTGCGCGTCAACTGATGATCTGCCACGAATTCGTCAACATTCTCGCCGAGATTTTTGAGAACTACGTCTGGCACTTCCTTCGAAAGAACAATGGTGAAGCCCTTCTCAGAGATATCCCAGCCCATAACGTGCTCGGTCTCGGGGTAAAAAATTGATCGGGTAGCCAGAATTCGTGGGCCGGAGGTGGCAGCGAGATCTTCGCCGACCACGATTACCGCAGCTGCGCCATCGCCGAAAAGTCCGCTACTGATCAGATTGGCCGCCGAAAGGTCATCGGGTTGTATGGTGAGCGAACAGAGCTCGACGGAGAGCAACAAAGCTGCCTGATTCGGGAAGGCCTTGACATAGTCGGAAGCGCGAGCAATCCCGGCAGCACCCGCCACACAACCAAGCCCAAAAATCGGAATCCTTTTCATCCGCGGATTGAGCTGCATTTTGTTCATGATGCGAGCTTCAAGTGAGGGGCTGGCGACACCAGTGATGGAGACCGAAAAGAAAGCACCGATGTCATCGGGATTGACGGCGGACTGTTCGACAGCAGCGGTAATGGCTTGCTGTCCCAACGTGACCGCAGAATCAATCCAGCAATCATTTGCCTCGCCCCAGTCCCGGAGGGGATAACGTTCCAAAGGAAGCGCCAGATAACGGCCGTCCACTTGAGTAGCAGCATGGAGTTTCTCGAGAACCGAGAACCTGTCCAATCGATTGCCCCAGTGTTTTCGGAATGCCTCCACTAGTTCCCGTTGAGGATAGTAATACGGTGGAAGCGCACTGGCGGCGCTGCTTATCATCATGTTGTTAACAACCCCAGTATGTCAACAAACTACCGGCAGAATGTTCGGGAGTCCTTGGACTGAAGGAAGGCGGATCACTGGAAATCGTTGACAAGCATCAAGTCACTCCCACTGCGCTGGTCCACCTGGCTATAAAGCAGCCATTGTTCATCCGGTGAAACGCTGAGAGTCTTGACAATCTCGCGAGCCACTTTGCGCAGCAATCGAGATTTGTGGTCTGCAAAGCTGAAAAGCTGAAGCCCCGAACCGTTCACGTAGTACGCGCCAGATCTTCGACCGCAAAGTGCTGGTCGAAGATCCCGGTTATGAGTCGAACCGCTGAACCACGCTGCAGAGCATCATTTTTGCGGAGAGTTACGCCACTTCCTGACCACCAATTGGACGTGCATAAGGCTGTCTCCAATCCGAAGCTAACGCAAGAAGAGGTACTACACTGGCTTGCCTTAAGGATGGTTCCCGGATTAGGAACGGTCGGAACCCTTCGCCTATTAGAGAAGTTGAAGTCGCCGGAAGCGATCTTTCGAGCCTCTGGCTCTGAGCTACAGGGCGCTGGCCTGAGCGCCGGTCAGGCTCGGAACATAACTACCGGTTCTTCCTTTGATGACGCCGTTGACCAGCAGCAAAAGCTGATGAATGCGGGCGCCGAGATCATCACCATTTACGACCTGCGTTATCCCTCGCGCTTGCGAGAGATCTTCGATCCGCCGATGCTGCTTTTCGCGTTGGGCAAACCTGAGCTGATGAATACGCCTTCCATCGCAGTGGTCGGCACACGACGCCCTACGCCATACGGCATCGCTGCTGCTGAACGGCTAAGCGCCGATCTGGCGCGGGCAGGGCTCACAATCACCAGCGGCATGGCGCGCGGCATAGACACCGCCTCCCACAAAGCCGCGCTCGCCGAGGACGGAAACTCAATCGCAGTCCTAGGTTGCGGCGTTGACGTACTGTATCCCTCAGAGAACAAGCGTCTTTACGATGAACTGAAGAAACGCGGCTTAGTCCTATCCGAGTTTCCGATGGGAGCTCCCGCGTTTCCACAGAACTTCCCGATTCGAAACCGGATCGTAAGCGGACTCTCACTGGGGGTCCTAATTGTGGAAGGCGCTCAGTACAGCGGTTCTTCCATCACCGCCAAACTGGCGATGGACCAGGGTCGAGAGGTCTTCGCCGTGCCGGGCAACATCACCTCGAAAATGAGCTGGGGTCCCAACCTCCTTATTAAGGATGGAGGAGCTAAGCTGGTCGGCGAGTGGACAGACATCACCAACGAGCTACCGGTAAGTGTCCGCCGGGATCTGGTTTCGGGAGCCCAGCAAAAAATATTATTGGAGGCTGGAGAAGCCCTTCCAGCCCCCGCCCCCGAAGCCGCCGAGGAGCCTCTGAAAGTACTGGCACGGAAGCTTCTGCAACACCTGCAAGTTGATGTTCCTCAACAACTTGACACCCTGCTTGAAACTTTCGAAGGGTTTTCTTCATCCGAGTTGATCAGCGCGCTATTCGATCTCCAGATGTCAGGTTTGGTCCGGCAAATGCCCGGTAAGAACTTTGTCAAGGTGTGGTAAAAGGGTAGCGTTCTCCCCGAGCATGCTCCAGCATTTCGGGTGAATAACAGGTAAACACGCAGTCATGGCAAAATCTCTCGTCATCGTTGAATCCCCGGCGAAGGCGAAAACTATAGGGAAATATCTAGGTAAAGACTTCGTTGTCAAGGCTTCGCTAGGTCACGTGAAGGATCTGCCGAAGAAGGATTTGTCGGTCGATGTAGACCGCGATTTCACTCCCAAATATGAAGTGATCGAAGGCAAGAAGAAGCTGATGACGGAATTACGTCAGGCAGCGAAAAGCGTGCAGTCGATTTACTTAGCAGCTGACCCGGATCGCGAAGGCGAAGCGATCTGTTGGCATTTGAAAGAAGAACTCGAACTTAAGAAACCCGGTGGACCGGCCATCTTCCGGGTGATGTTCAATGAAATTACAGCGAATGCCGTTAAGAAGGCGTTCGACAAGCCGCTCGCCGTCAACGTACATCTGGTGGAAGCGCAGCAGGCGCGCCGGGTTCTGGACCGGTTGGTCGGTTACAAAATCTCTCCCCTCCTTTGGGACAAGGTACGTCGTGGGTTGTCGGCGGGACGTGTGCAGACCGTTGCTCTGCGGCTGATCGTTGAACGCGAACGCGAGATTAAAGCATTTGAAAAGCGCGAGTACTGGACGATCGATGTAGCTTTAAACGCCAAGAAGCCGCCGGTGCTGACGGCCCGCCTGAACAAGCGGGCGAACGAAAACGCCGAGATCGGGGACGAGAAGACCGCCCAGGGAATCGTCACGGATCTGGATGGCGTTCCTTACGTTGTCAGATCTGTCGCTACTCGCGAGAAGAAGCGCAATCCCGTAGCACCGTTCATCACGTCAACTCTGCAGCAGGAATCATCCCGCAAGCTGCGCTTCAGTGTGAAGCGTACGATGATGCTGGCACAAGGATTGTACGAAGGTAAGGAACTCGGCAAGGAAGGTTCAGTCGGCCTAATCACATACATGCGTACCGACTCCACCCGCGTCTCTGAGGATGCGCTGGCGGAAGTTCGCGGCATGATCACTGAGCGATACAGTGAGAGCGACGCTAAAAAGAGCGGCTATAGCTATCTTCCTGAAAAGCCAAACGTTTATAAGACGAAGAAGGATGCGCAGGATGCCCACGAAGCGGTCCGGCCCACATCCGTGCTGCGGACTCCGGAATCGCTGGAAAAGTTCTTAGCAGAAGATGAGTTGAAGCTTTACCGGCTGATCTGGATGCGATTCGTAGCTTCGCAGATGACGCCGGCCGTATTCGACCAGACGACCATCGATATCGACGCTAATGGCAAGAGTGGGACCAATTACCTCTTCCGAGCCACAGGAAGCGTCCTGCGATTCGACGGATTCCTTAAGGTCTATGAGGAAGGAAAAGACCAAAAGGACGAAGACGACGACGAACTGAAGCACAAGCTTCCGGTCGTAACCGAGGGCGAGACCCTACGCTTCAAGGAGATTTCGCCGGAACAGCACTTTACCGAACCTCCGCCCCGCTATAACGAAGCCACGCTCGTTAAGAAACTGGAATCCGACGGTGTCGGTCGCCCCTCCACGTACGCTTCCATTCTGTCGACTATCCAGGACCGCGAATATGTGAAGAAGGAGGGCGGAAAGTTCACGCCCACCGAACTCGGCATGGTGGTTACGGACCTGCTCCTCGAAAGCTTCAATGAACTCTTCGACGTGAAATACACGGCGCGGATGGAAGAAGAGCTCGACGAAATCGAAGACGGCAAGATCGAATGGCGGACGGCCATCTCTGACTTCTACGATCGCTTCCAGAAAGATCTGGATGATGCGGCTCGGAACATGACCGACATCAAGCGGATGGAGAAGCCGACCGATCTCCTGTGTGAGAAGTGCGGGAAACCCATGGTCATCAAATGGGGCAAACACGGCAGCTTCATCGCTTGTACCGGTTATCCGGAATGCACCAATACGCGTGAAGTCGAGCAGGAAGTCGCGGACGGCGACAAGGCTGCGTTCGGAGAACAGGACGAGGCCGAATATTGCGAGAATTGCGGTCGGCCCATGGTTCTGAAGAAAGGTCGCTTCGGACAGTTTTTTGCATGCTCCGGCTATCCGGATTGCAAGACGACGAAGCAGATCGGCGGCGAGCAGCGCAAGGACGTGCCGCTGGAAGAGAAGTGCCCGCAGTGCGACAGCAACCTGGTTCAGAAGTTCGGACGCTACGGCGAGTTCGTCGCATGCAGCAATTACCCCAAGTGCAAGTACGTCAAGCAGAAGACCATTGGGGTTCCCTGCCCTAATTGTTCGACTGGCGAGATTGTTGAGCGCCGCTCGAAGCGCGGTAAGACCTTCTTCGGATGCAATCGTTACCCGGATTGCGATTTTGTGGCTTGGGGTAAGCCGATTCCTGAGAAGTGTCCGGATTGTGGTAGTAGTTATCTCGTCGAGAAGTATTTGAAGGCGGGACCGGTCGCGCAATGTCCCAACGGCGAATGTAAGTTTAAACGCCCCCTCGACGTTAGTGAGGAAAGCGAAGCTCCTGTGGAGAGCGTCGCGTAAGGCCGTCCTATCGAAAGGATGGACCATCGTGTCCCAACCTTTCTTGCAGCAGGCGCAACCGGCCGCCTGCTTCTTAGTTCCGAATAAACTGTCCTCCACCTCTAAAGGATTCCTCTAGTCGGCCGATGAGTACTTGGGCGCTCGTGCTTAGCAGCGCACCAAGGAGCATTCGTCGATGTGTCTTCGCAGCATACCGGCAGCAGTTTTTGCCGCGACCGCCTTTGCTGGCTTTCTTCTGGGGCAAGGGTCAACCACCCTCACTACACAACCGCATGACCGCATAACGGCTTCCGTCAATAGCGGGCAAACTGTAGTTCTCAGTGGAAACGTCCATCCTCTAACGATGGGTAGCGCATCCCAAGCAACTACCTCTGAAGTCCCGATGCAGCAGATGATCTTATCCCTGAAGCCGGATGCTCAGCAAAGTGCTGCTCTCGAGCAGCTAATCGCGCAACAGCAGGATCCCAAGTCCCCGCTCTACCATCGGTTTCTATCGCCTCAGGAGTTTGGCGCTCACTTCGGTGTTTCGCAGGCGGATCTTGACAAGACAGTGGCGTGGCTCGCAGCCCACGGTTTCACGATCGATGAGATCCCTACGGGACGCCGGACTATTGTATTCAGCGGAACGTCCACTCATATTGCCAACGCCTTCAACACGAAGATCCGGCAGTATATCTCGGCGGACAAAGTGCATTTCGCGAATGCAACAGATCCCCAGATCCCAGCGGCCCTAGCCGATGTGGTTGGCGGGATCGTAAAACTTCATGACTTCCAGCACAAGCCAAGCCTCGTGACAGTGAAGGCCGTGCCGAAAGCGAACGCAGAAGCGGCGCAGTTTACTTCCAGCAGTGGCTCTCACTATCTTTCGCCAGCCGACTACTCAACGATTTATAATCTGAAGACTCTTTCCTCCTCGGGTGTGGATGGAACGGGACAGAGCATTGCGGTAATCGCTCGATCTCATATTTCCTTGTCAGACATACAATCCTTTCGACAATCGTTTGGCTTGCCTGTCAACGACCCCACAATCGTGATCGTAAACAGCGACCCCGGGACACTTCAGGGCGACTCTACCGAAACAACTCTGGATACCGAGTGGGCTGGGGCTATCGCGCCTAGAGCATCCATCAAGGTCATCACGGCGGCTTCAACAAGCTCTGCCGACGGGATCGATCTGGCTGCTCAGTTCGCCGTAAACCACAACGTTGCTCCGATCATCACGCTCAGCTATGGATCCTGCGAGGCTTACATGGGCTCCGCCGGCACAGCCTTCTATCACTCGCTTTGGCAGCAGGCCGCCGCGCAAGGTCAAACCGTGCTCGTCTCGTCGGGAGATAGCGGTGCCGCGGGTTGTAACGGTGGCAGCGATTCGAGTGGTTCGATGACCGGTGTGAACGGGCTGTGTACGTCACCGTATAGCACCTGTGTCGGTGGAACTCAATTCAACGACAACGGTAATCCAGGGCAATACTGGCTGCCCGGAAACAATTCGGTGTACGGATCGGCAATCAGCTACGTCCCGGAAGTCGTTTGGAACGAAAGCGGATCGAACGGTGGTTCCGGTCTATGGGCCGGAGGTGGGGGGCCAAGTCTCTATTTTTCCAAGCCGAGCTGGCAATCGGGTCCTGGTGTTCCCGCCGACGGCCGCCGCGATGTACCTGACGTGTCGCTTACGGCTGCTGGACACGACGGCTACATCATTGTCCAATACGGCAGCATGTACGCGGTGGGAGGCACGTCGGCAGCGGCTCCTTCGTTTGCCGGGATGATGGCTTTAGTCAACCAGCAAACCGGCGTGCGGCAGGGTAACGCGAACACAGTATTGTATCCGCTTGCCGCAAATCAGGCAAACGGCGGGGCAGCAGTGTTCCATGACATCACGAGCGGGAGTAACACTGTACCGGGAGTGACCGGATTCAAAGCTACGGCGGGTTATGATCTGGCCAGCGGCCTTGGCTCTGTCGATGCGGCCCTGATGGTCCGTCATTGGACCGATGCCTCTAAGCCGGTAAGCCCAACCATCACACTCACGGCCTCGTCCACGTCTTTATCTCTGAAAGCGGGTACGAGTCTCCAGGCGACGATTACATCTACCACCAGTTCAACTCTGAAGACGGCTGTGACTCTTAGTGTTTCAGGAGTTCCTCCCGGTTTGACAGCGACACTCGGAGCCTCCAGCATTGCCTCACCCGGATCGGGCGCAGTGGCGCTCACGATTACTGCCGCTTCGAACCTTAAGGGCGGAACCTATAACTTCAATGTGAACGCGCAAGGTGGCGGTCAGGCGACAACTGTGGCGATCTCCGTCGTAGTCCCGACGCCTACCTTCACACTGGCTGCCAGCACAACAGTAGCGGCCTATACGGCCGATTCGCCCATTCTGCCGGTCACGCTCACTCCTCAAAATGGATTCAGCTCGCCGGTCACCATGAGCTTAAAAGGATTGGCGCCCGGGGTGGCAGCCACGTTTACTTCATCAACGGTTAACGTCAATACCGTTGCGACTACCAACGTGAACTTTGCGATTTCGAAGGCTGCTACCGCTGGTTCGTACCCGTTGACCATTACGGCGATCGGGGGCGGCATCACACAGAGCACACTCGTGACTTTGGTGATTTCGGCTCGTGCAAGCTGTACGTTGGCGGCAAACCCAGGATCACTCAAGTTGACAGCCGGACAGGCTGCTTCAATTCAGGTTGTTTGCGGGAATATCCAGGGAAACTTCAGCACGCCTCTGACGTATGCTGTCACGGGACAACCGTCGGGTGTCGCGGCAGCATTTAGTTCTGTCGCGGCTGCGGCTGGTGCTACAACAACCCTGAATCTAAATTCACCTCTCTCGGCAGTGAACGGATCCTACGGCCTCATTGTGGTCGCCAACGCTCCAGGCTTTACCCAGTCCCTGGTCGTTCCGCTCACAATCTCAGCTGCCAGTACGTTTACCTTGACACCGTCAACCACGTCAGTGACGGTTAAGCCGGGCGGATCCGGCCAAATCGGCTTCAGCCTTGCTCACGTTGGAGGGTTTAACTCAGCGGTCGCCCTGACAGTTTCCGGCGTCCCCGCAGGCGTGAGTGCGGCGCTATCCCGAACGTCCATGCCAGCACCGGGTGACGGATTGAACAGTATGGCTTTCGCTGTCCTATCCACGGCTAAACCCGGAACCTACCCCATCATCCTCACCGCTTCGGGCGGTGGAGTCACGCAAACAGCCCTCCTCAGCCTTACCGTTGCAAGCCCCGCCGACTTTGCTTTCTCAGTCAGCAGCAACTCCCTGGCGGTTCAACAAGGAGGCGCCGCAGCCAATCTGACAGTCTCAACCGGCAACTTCACCGGCGGTTTCAATTCAACCATCACGATCACCTACACGAATTTAGCTCCAGGCATGAATTGGAGGTGGATCGGTGGGACTGCGGCCAACAATATGGTCAACAACACGGTCGGATTCTTCGTACCGGCCTATACCCCGGTCGGTGTTTATCCAATCACGGTGACGGCCACAGGAGCGGGCATTACTCACTCGGCAACCATCAACATCACAGTGACCACGGCTGCCGGGCAAAACAAGAAGTAATTCGCAGGGCGAAGTAAGAAGCTAGAGCGGCGTTAGCTCGACAGAGGTTAAACTCACGCCAACTCGATTCTAAGCGGCTCGGCGGATACCGTTTACATCTTTTCTTGAGCCAACATGTTGGAGGTGCTAACTTGCGAGGGCGGTACCTGGCGTTGCTGTTCAAAGCTAGCCCGTGAATCACGCGCGGAGGCTTTTCCGGCGTAGTAAATTCCAAAACGTAAACTCACACTGGCGAGCGAACCGAGAATGCCCGCTGTCACCCTCTTCGCTTTTGACTTACCTGGTGACAACGAGATAAGTGCGCTGGCGATCGTGAGGATTTTGGCACCCTGCCAGAGAACACCGCTGAGCCCCTCATGGAGCGGCCGGCCTACTCTCTCGACTCGTTTCGCATCTGATTCCAGCACGATCGAGGCACAAAGTTCGACCGCTTTCCCCATCAGGGCGAAGTGCTCAACAGTCTCAAGTTCTTTGGAGTTCAGGTCGAAGAACTCAAAAAACGAAGCCGCAGCAGCGGTCCCGGAGGCAAGAAACAAGATCGGTGTAGTGCGATAAGCCTGCTGCCAGATTGGAACGGCAGTTTGCGAGATCAGCACCCCGGTATAGCCTGAAAGACCCAACCCGAAGATGCCAGCGACCACTCCGAAGACATTTGCCAGCGGTCGAAAAAGACTCGGTCCGTAAGGGAGTACTGCGGCCGCGCCGGCCGCCGTGGAGAATATGCTGAGGATCCACGATCCCATGCTCATGGGCGAGGAAACCCGAAAAACACGCAGCATGTTCAGGAATCGTTCAGGGCGCCCGAGATCATGAATCAGCAGCGCAGCACTCAGAGCGCCTCCCAAGGTAGCCGTCCAGCGCGCCTTGGTGACGAGGGATCCCATCGCTTCCGGTGCAATCAACTGTGCTGCAGCGCCGAGCGTAGCACCAACCCCGGCTACTCCGCCAACATAGAAGTAAGCCGGAATCGACCAGATCCAGACAGGTTGCTTGAGCATCGGGCTGTCATAGTAGCTTGGGCTCGAAGTGTCCTGATGGCTCGGTATATACGGATAGGACTTTGATTGCAGCGCGACGTCGTAGTTGCTCTTAAGCGGCTTTTGCCCGGCTGCTTCGCCCGTCAGCGTACCGATTTCCAGGTCTATATTGCGGCTGTCGTCGCGTTCCCGTAGTCGTTGATCTGGCAGCTCGTCCATTTCTTAGACTCGCTCCCGCGAACTGTTCC
Source organism: uncultured Acidobacteriaceae bacterium (assembly GCA_963814195.1). Lineage (GTDB taxonomy): Bacteria > Acidobacteriota > Terriglobia > Bryobacterales > Bryobacteraceae > Bog-105. Next base: position 400,859 of record CAWFBU010000007.1, on the reverse strand, counting down.
CGAGCATCGCAGATGCCAGAGCGAGGGTGCTGACCGCGATCGCCGCGAGCCCGGCTGAGACCCAGCTCTTGTTGCCTTTATGCGTTGGCACTTCGGGGTTCGGAGGAAGGTTATAGACTTCAGGCTTATCCACCAGCAGAAAAAATGCGTTTAGTCCGCCGGTGCCAGGCTGACTCTCTGCATCTTCTCCGTAAAGGTAGGCTTCCTTCATTCCTAATTCATGCAACTGGGCCACTCGTTCCCGTGCATGCTCCCGCAACTCGTCTACATCTCCAAACTGGATAGAGGCGGTCGGGCAGGCTTTCGCGCAAGCGGGCTGGAGGTCATCTTTCTGGCGGTCATAGCAAAGAGTGCACTTCCAGGCGCGCCCATCATCATGATTGCGATCGATGACACCGAACGGACAGCCGGAAACGCAGTATCCACAACCATTGCAGATATCGGGCTGCACATAGACCGAGCCAAATTCCGTCCGGATGATCGACCCGGTCGGGCAGTTTTCAAGGCAACCTGCACGCGCGCAATGCTTGCAGACGTCGGAGGACATGAGCCATGACAAACCACCGTTATCCTGACTGCCCAGCGGCACGGGGCGTTCGATAAAGCTGACGTGACGCCAGGTAGATGACCCGAGTGCGACGGTGTTGTCATACGACATCCCCGTGAAGTGGTAGCCGTCGTCCGGAAGCTGATTCCACTGCTTGCAGGCAACTTCACAAGCCTTACAACCAATACACAATGTGGTGTCGGTAAAGAAGCCGTTAGCCATTTCCTGTTTTCGTCCGCCTAAGTTTGTGGCCCCTGCTTTGAAAGAGGCGAGGTAATGTGATGTTTGCCGATCGGCCGGGAGCGAGCCTGAGGGAGATCCCGCAACTCTTCGTCCGGAGCAATGCCTGGACGCATCCAGTGATGCTTATTCTTCTCTCGTCGTCCGGCCCGGATGTCCCCAGTGATTGCCTTGGACTCCATGATGCTGGTGTTCGGGTCAGCCCCGAAGGCCAGCAGCTCATTTGCCGAATCGCCTACAATCAGTCCTCGGTTACCCCAGTGATACGGCAACCCAATCTGGTGAATCCAGCGTCGTCCCATCTTCAACGGCTTCATTCGCTGTGTCACCAGCACACGGGCTTCGATCTCAGCTCGCGCCGTTGCAATGGTTGCCCAATCCCCGTTATTCAGCCCTTTCTCAGAAGCTAGCTCCTGAGAAATCTCGCAAAACATCTGAGGTTGTAATTCGTTGAGCCAGGTTAGCCAGCGCGACATGGCCCCGGAAGTGTGATGCTCGGTCAGCCGGTAGGTGGTGATCACGTACGGGAACAACGGGTCCGCATACGGTCTGGCGACCTTGTTATCGCTGCGGTTGTATTCTAAGCGGCCGGGATTGCATTGCTGGCCGTATAACGCGTTCTCCACTGGAGACTCAAATGGCTCGTAGTGAGTTGGCATCGGACCTTCCTGCAACCCGTTCGGCGCGAACAACCATCCTTTGCCATCTGGCTGGAGAACGAACGGATCATCACCGGAGATGGTGTCCAGACCTTGGGACTCAGGTTTGGCTCGATAGCTGGGAGGCTTAGGTTTCTGACAATCGGGTTCGTCGTAACCTGTCCAAGCCTTCTTCTCCTCATCCCACCAGATCAATGCCTTCCGCTCGGACCACGGTTTACCTTCTGGGTCCGCAGCGGCCCGGTTATAGAGAATCCTGCGATTAGCCGGCCAGGCAAATCCCCAATCGTGGCCGTAGTGATATTTGTCATTTGCTATCGCCGCGAAGTGCGGCGCGATTCACGCCGCCAGCGTAGATGCCGGAGTAGATCCAGCACCCGCAGGCCGTCGACCCGTCATCTTTGAGGTCGTTGAACCCACTCAACCGGCTTTCTGATCAGGGAACGTATAGCCGTTGATCTCGGCCAGTACCGCCTCCGCGCTTGGCTCTTCGAGCGGCCATGACGTCGGGTAATCCCAGGTCATGTCCTGAATCGCGCGATCCTTGGGATCAGTTGAATCGGCATAAACTTCTTTTAACGCCTCCCGATGGATAAGCAAAATGCAGTTCGCTTCGGATGTCCCCCTGCGGTTCAACCGCCTGATGATGCCATTGACCGACCCGCTGGGTTTGCGTGAAACTGCCGTCCTTCTCGGTGTGACAAGCAGCCGGGAAGAAGAAGACTTCCGTCGCGATTTCCTCCGTCTTCACTTCACCGCTGTCGTGCTCGGGCGACGCCTTCCAGAACTCCGCCGTCTCGATCAGCGAAAAATCACGAACGACAAGCCACTGGAGTTACGCAGACCTTTGCGCTGCAAACCCGCGTTGGGTGAACCAACAACCGCATTCTCACCCATCACGAGATACCCGGCTAGGTCCCCATCCGCCATATTGGTGACCGTCGTCATGTGGGAATGGTCACCCGTCATCTTGGGAATGTGGTCGAAACAATATCCGTTTTCAGTCGGTTGCCGCCTCGCCGTACCAGGCTTTGAGCAACGACACCATGTACTTCGGTGTCTCCGTCCACCAACCAGAACGCGGTGTATAGTTTTCCAGGTACTGCTGTAACGACTGATCCGTTGCGGCCTTCGGCATGGCCAGATAGCCAGGAACAGGCTATACAGAGTCGGAATATCAGTCGAGCCCTGAATGGTGGCGTGACCGCGCAACGCCAGGATGCCGCCGCCCGGCCGGCCAATATTTCCCAGGAGCAACTGCAGAATAGCCGCCGCACGAATCATCTGCGCGCCGATCGAGTGGTGAGTAAAGCCGACCGCATAACAGATGGCGGTCGTGCGCTCCCGGCCGGAGTTCTTGACCAGGGTCTCTGCAATCCGCAAGAACTGATCGGCAGGTACACCGCAGACTTCCTGCACCATCGACGGCGTATAACGGGAGAAATGACGTTTTAAAACCTGGAACACGCACCTGGGATGTTGCAGAGTGGCGTCTCTGCGTTCCGTCTTGGCGTGGTCGCCTTGGAAGTTCGCAGCTCGCTCGGCATGCGACTCTGTTCCTTTAGCCCCGGATGACGCGGCCTGGCCTTCCGAGCGTTCGTAACTCCACGTCGTTGTTTCGTATTGGCCGTCGCCGGTCTGCCATCCGCTGAAGAATCCGTCCAACTCTTCTGTATCCTGGAAATCTTTCGATACAAGTTCAGAAGCGTTGGTGTACGCCACGACGTACTCTTTAAAGTACGCGTTGTTCTCGATGACGTAAGAGATCAGACCACCGAGAAACGCGATATCAGAGCCTGCCCGAATAGGGGCATGGATATCGGCTACGGCGCTAGTCCGCGTAAACCGCGGATCCACGTGAATGATAGTCGCTCCGCGCTGCTTGGCCTGCATCACCCAACGGAAGCCGACCGGATGAGCTTCGGCCATATTGGATCCTTCGATCAAGATGCAATCTGCATTCGCTAAATCCTGCAGCGAGGTGGTTGCACCGCCTCTTCCGAACGAGGCCCCCAGACCGGGGACCGTGGAAGAGTGTCAAATCCTGGCCTGATTTTCGACTTGAATGACGCCGAGCGAGCTATACAGCTTCTTCAGCAGATAGTTCTCTTCGTTGTCGAGAGTAGCGCCGCCCAGGTGCGCCATGCTCAAGTCCGGTTAACAACCTCGCCCTTCGCGTTCTTCGATCTCCCAACTCTCATCGCGAGCTTTCTTCACGCGCTGAGCCACCATCTCCATTGCCTGCGAGAGCGGAATCGGCTCCCATTCGGTACCGTACGGTCTGCCGGTACAGCACCTGTTTCTCTCGCAGACTGCTGGTCACCAGTTGAAAGGTTGCCGAGCCCTTCGGGCACAGACATCCTTCCGAAATCGGCGATTTAGGGTCGCCCTCGATGTCGATAATTTTCTCGTCCTTTACGTAGACCAGTTGGCCGCAGCCCACCGCACAATAAGGGCAAATCGACTCAACCACGCGATCCGCTTTCCGCGTCCGACACCCAATGATAAGGTTCGTTCGGAGGCCGAGATGCTTCCTAGAGCGTGCGGATCGCTCTGGCCGATCTGCTTCAGTACTGGCCATTCGAAAATTTTCGATAACTGATTCATTTCTGCCCGTCCCACTTATGCTCTCGCAAACCATGTTCCACGCAAACGAGTACTTCTAACATGCTCAAAAGGAACGGCCTAGCAACAGAATCTCCTGTATAAGATTGGCGGCCTTAAGAGTCTACCGTGCAGAGTTCTCCCTTGAAAAGGGGCTGAGGGAAAGAGGTTTGTTGTGAATCGCTGGATTATCGCGGGCGCAGGTGTTCTCATGCAGATTGCCTTAGGTGCCGTCTATGCCTGGAGTGTCTTCCGGGTCCCGTTAGCCAAGCAATTTGGGTGGTCAATTCCCGAAGTTACCTTAACTTTCACCATTGCGATCTTTGCGTTAGGCTTCGCTGCTTTTTTCGCCGGACTCTGGCTGAATCGGTCCGGCCCACGAATCGTTGCGATGACGGGTGGAGCACTCTACGGATTAGGGGTCTTTCTAGCCAGCTTTACCGGCCATAACATCTTCTGGTTGTATTTGACGTATGGTCTTATCGGCGGCGTTGGCCTTGGATTCGGCTATATCGTTCCAGTAGCAGTGCTCGTCAAGTGGTTTCCGGAGCGGCGTGGACTCATCACCGGAGTTGCCGTCGGCGGATTCGGGGCCGGCGCCCTGATTACAGCACCGGTCGCTACCCGCCTGATTGCCAGCATAGGAGTGCTCTCCACCTTTGCATACCTCGGCATTGCTTATTTGGTAGTGACCGTAGCGGCCGGGTTCTTCATGCAGAATCCACCAGCAGATTGGAAACCCGAGGGTTGGACGCCAACTGCCACGCAAGCGGCGCAGCGTGTGAAAGCCGAATATTCGCTCCGGCAAGCCTTACGCACCTGGCAGTGGTGGGCGCTTTGGGCATTGCTCTTTCTGAACACATCGGCTGGCATCTCCATCATTTCCCAAGAAGCGCCGATGTTTCAGGAGCTCGGGAAAGTCAGCGCAATTGTGGCAGCCGGGATGGTGGGTGTTGTCTCTATCGGCAATGCGGTGGGACGAGTTTTCTGGGCCTGGGTTTCGGACTCCTTTACGCGGCGCATGACGTTCGTTCTGATGTACGGGCTGCAGGCGGTTCTGTTCTTCATCTTCCCGAGCCTGCATTCTGTGGGCCTGATTACCACTGTCGCCTTCCTCATCCTGAATGTGCTACGGCGGGGGTTTTGGAACGATGCCGGCTTTCGCGGCTGATTACTTCGGCCCGAAGAACGTCGGTCCCATTTACGGCTTGATGCTGACGGCATGGGGCTTCGCGAGCGCCTTTGGTCCCATCCTTGTTGCCCGGATGCGGCAAACGTCCGGCGTCTATACGGGCGCACTTCATGTCATAGCCGTGGTGCTCCTGGTATCGACCGTTCTTCCTCTGATCGTGCGCCCTCCGCAAACGACAGTCTCTACGGCCGAACCGATTGCTGTACGCTGAGCTGGGCGCCGAGTTAGCCGGATAACACATTAGTACTGAACGGACTTCACAAACAGAACCGGCCTTACATTTTCTTAAGGCCGTAACACGAGCGTAACCGTAACCCAAACGTGCTAACCTTCAAATTCCGTCGACTGGCGACGGACCATGTCGTCTGCATCACATCCAGCGGCGCGAATATTTATTCGCAGGAGCCCCAGCACGTATGCGCACTCTTTTCAGAGTCTCGCTATTTTTTCTGAGCCTTAGTTTTTCCTCCCTGTTTCAGCCATTTGCTTACGCCCAGGACGCCACCGGCAAGATAACCGGGACCGTTACTGATCAAAGTGGAGCTGCCGTTCCGGGCGCCAAGGTTACGGTGACCAACACGTCCACGAATGTTGCGAAAGCTACAAATGCAGATCAGTCCGGCAACTATCAGGTGCTTCAATTGCCCATCGGCAATTACTCCGTTTCGGCGCAGGCATCAGGATTTCAACTGACGACGGTCACCTCGCAAACTTCTCTACAAATCAATCAAACCCTCCGTCTCGATGTTCAGCTGCAGGTCGGGTCGACGACCAGCACCGTTACGGTCGAGAGCATTGGCTCGCAAGTTGAAACCGAGAACTCGACGGTGGGCGGGACCGTCATCGGGCAGGCAATCTATGAGCTGCCGCTGAATGGGCGAAATACTCTGGATCTTCTGGCAACACAGCCGGGAGTGACACGGACCAACCCGGACAGTACCGCGGCCGGAAATTACAGCATCGGTGGCATGCGGACCGACTCGGTTACCTATCTCCTGGATGGCGGTCTCAATAATAACGTCCTGAGCAATGCCGTCGTGGCGAATCCTAATCCCGATTCGATCGCCGAGTTCCGGGTGATCGAGAACAATTACTCTGCCGAATACGGCCGTAATGCAGGGGGTATCGTTAGCGTGGTCACCAAGAGTGGAACTAATAGTTTCCACGGGACACTCTATGATTACCTGCGGAATAACTACTTCGACGCAAATCGCTTCTTCAACAATGAGCAAGGTCTTCCAACGCCGATCCTCAAGCGAAACCAGTACGGCGGCACGGTAGGCGGTCCGATCAAGAAGGATAAGCTCTTCTTCTTCTTTTCTTACCAGGGCCAGAAACAGATCCAGGATAAAACGCCCACCAATGGAAAGGTGAATACCTTCACGCCGGCCCAGGCGAATGGCGATTTCTCGAACTCGTCTTACACGTCCACAGTGGCGGCGTTTCTAGCAGCCAACCCGCAGTACCAGGCAAATCCGGTTCTCGCGGCGCAGGGCGTGATTGATCCGACAAAGATTGACCCCGTGGCCAAGGCTTACATCACCAAAGGCCTGATCCCTTTATCAAGCAGCGGATATCTGTTTCCGCAGGCCGGCGCTTTCGATAACAGCGAAGAATACCTTGGGCGCTTCGATTACAACATCACGTCCAAGGATGTATTGACTGGCACATTTACAGCGCGCGACAACCCCGTATCCTATCCATTCCAGAGCGGAACAACCGAGGCTTTGAATGTCCTGGGGTATACAACCACAAGCAGCGATACAAACTACTTCGCTAATGTCTCTTATACTCACACCTTCACACCGAACATTCTCAACGAGTTTCGTGTAACCGCCCAGCGGGCTAATCACGCCCAGGCCATACCAACCGCTCTACAGCCCACAGCGACACAGTTGGGGGCCAATGTTCCGTCTGACAACCCCACCGGCGCACCCAACTTGTACTTCGATGGCTCAAACCTCAGCACCGGCTTTAGCCCGCAAGGCCCTACGAGAGAGATCGACAATACGTTCGACTATGTCGACAATCTCTCCTGGGTCCTAGGTCACCACAGCGTGAAGCTAGGCTTCTCGTTCGCTCCTGTTCAGAACAATACGGTGTACGACTACTACATCAACGGCGCATATTTCTTTTATGGGCCTGGCACTAGCGTCGGGTCGGGCGTTGACCTGGCCGATTTTCTGTTTGGACTGCCGGACGAATTTCTTCAATTCGGTGCTGCTCCCTCCAACGTTCGATCGAAACAATACGGCACATATGCGCAGGATTCCTGGAAGGTCACACAGCGGCTGACCTTGAATTTCGGTCTGCGATACGAGTATGCTCAACCGAAGTTCGACACTCAAGGGCGCTCATTTTCTTTCATTCCCGGGTTGCAGTCACAAAGATTCGTGAACGCTCCTCGAGGACTTGTGTTTCCTGGGGATCCGGGTGCGCCGAAGGGATCCAATTTCCCTGACAAGAACGACTTTGCCCCTCGTTTCGGATTCGCGTATGACGTAACGGGCCAAGGCAAGACCAGCATCCGCGGTGGATTCGGCATGTTCTATGACGTACTCAAGGCCGAGGATAATCTTCAGTTCAATGGACAGGCGCCATTCTTCGGCTTCGGCGACGTGTTTCCCGCTGGACCGGGAAATCCCGGACCTAGCGGACTGCAGGATCCGTATGGCTCAGCCGGTGCGGTCGATCCTTTCCCCTCGAAACCACCAGCCAAGAATCTTGACTTCGCGGCGGCTGGTTTTCTTCCCTTCGGTGGAGGCGGTGTTTACTTCGTTGACCCTCATCTCCGGACGCCTTACGTTTTCCAATACAATCTCTCGATCCAGCAGCAGATAGCGCCTGGTACCACGCTCGAGGTCGGATATCTCGGATACTCTGCGCATAAGATGACGGGATTGGTAGACGTCAATCCGTTCTCGCCGGCAACCGGCGCGAGACTCTACGGCAGCGATTTTAGTTACCTGAGTGAGTTTCAGAACATCGGCAAGGCGAACTATAATGCGATGCAGGCGCACTTGAAACGCGCATTTACCGGAATGGGCAGTTTCGGAAAAAGTTTCCTCGACGTGAGTTACACGTACTCTCACGAGATCGACAATCAAAGCGGATTCCGCCAAAGAAACTCCGCTGTTCCGTTCTACAACCACGACCTGTTCAGGGCCTCCGGCGACACGGACGTTCGGAACGTTGTCAACATTTCGGGCGGTTGGGATCTGCCCTTTGATCAGCTTTGGAGTCACGGACCCAAGCTGCTGACGAAAGGCTGGAGCTTGTATCCGATACTCAGTATCCGATCGGGTTTCCCGCTCGATGTTAACGCCGGGCTTAAGACCAGATTGAACAACCCGGGTCCGTCTGGAGCGGGCGACGCCGGACTCGTACGAGCCGATTACAACGGAATGAGCATCACCACCCTGGACCCCTCCACCTATCGCACGTTCACCAGTGAGAGCTCGGGTTCGACCGGCGGCAACTTCTATTTCGACCCGAATACTTTCAGCACGAGCAGGCTGACAGCGGCGAACACTGCGAAGGTTGGTCTGACCTACTATCCGTATGGAACCTTCCCGCGGAACGGTCTGCGCGGGCCGGGGCAAACGAACTTAGATCTGACCATCTCTAAACACTTCTTCTTCACAGAAAAGATGAATGTTGAATTGCGTGGTGACGCTTTCAACGTTCTAAACCACACCCAGTTCTCGAATCCGGATACAAATCCTTTGTCTCAGACCTTCGGACAGGTATCCAACACCTACGATCCTCGAATCCTGCAGCTTGCACTGCATCTGCAGTTCTAATTACGATCCAAAGGGTAAAAGGATGCGCGACCGGATGGCTTCGGTCGCGCATTCTTTTTTATAACGCCGCGAATGCTCGCGGCCGGTTTGATGAGCTTTAAAACAGGTGTGCTTTGCGCGACAACAGCTCCTTGAAGTCAACATCGAATCCGGCATTGACCGCCTGTCGATTGTCGGTGTAGAACGGCGTGCTCACGTCATGTGAATAGAAGCCGAAGAACGTGACGTACGGATTGATCTTCATATTTGCTCTGGCAAATAAGTGATCACCGGTTAGAAACGTATCGGCATTCATCCCTAGCCCCGTCACAGTGCCCACGCGGCTGCCTCTGTACACCGGATACATACGGTCAACATCGGCGTAACCACCCTCCAACATAAATTTCCGGAACAGCGTTTTCGTGCCCGTGATGGCAAATCCGTCTCCGCCGGCGTAAGTAGCTCCTTGAAACGTCACTGCATTTGTACGCTGGTACAGCTCCACCCGAGCTTTGTCCAAAAACTTACTCTCCGGAACCCTTGCTAGTAAGGCCTCGCGCATTGTGTCGGTTCCGATGTGCCACGTATAGTCGACCGAAGCATCGAGGCGCCTTCCCAGGTGTTTCGACGCCAAGAACTGGTGATAGTTGGACTGCATCAGGCGGTTGCCCCGCTCGAAGAAGTTCGGCGTTGTGAAATCACCGACGTAGCCCCAGGTAGCGGATAGCTCATCGACGAACAGAACCTTCGGCTTCCGAACGATCAAGCGCTCGCCGGCCATGTATCCATCGTTGTCATAACTGGTGATCTCAGTATTGACGCCCCTATTAAATCCCAGCGAGCCATACTGCAACTCGATTCCGTCAATCGGTTTGGCACTGAAGTAGAGCTCCCGCAGATAGAAAGCCCATCCGCCAGAAAGATAGTTGGTGGCCGGAGAAGCTGCTTTAGCGGCAACAAATTGCTTATGCAAGGCGGCCGGCATCGCATTGTGCGACGGTCCAACAGTGTCGGCGAAGCCACCACCGACAAAGTCGGCGTACGCCCAATTGAAATACCTTCCGGACGATGCCCGAAAATGCACTCCGTATTTACCTTCTGAGTCCAGCTTTACAGTGCCGATAGCTAAACTTCTCTGCTGTCCGTCACCGAACAGGCGGAAGCCGTCCGTATCTGTCACGCTCTTGTAGCGCATGCTGAAAGACAGCGTGTCAAGATCGAGCCATCGGGAGAGACGCCCTTCGGACTGACCCGGTGCCGCCAATGTCACATCATCTGCAGTCCTGCCCGATTTATCAGCCTCGCTTGAGGGCTGTTCCGCAAAAGGGGCGCCACTGCAAGGATTGCATTCACCAGCAACATTGCTCGTGAAAATTTCATTCATATTCTCCGTTTTGATTTGCGAGACTTCGCACAAACCAGCTGAATTTTTCCGCCCGATCTGACTCGTGCGTTAGCCGCCTGCAAGCGCGAAGCTTCTCAAATTGTTATCGGAGCTGAGGTGGCCTTGTTCGAACGAATGTTAGGTGACACTAAAAGTTCAGAACTTTCTTACAGTCGTACAATCGCGGCTATTCTCTTTGAGGAAAAACCCGGGCCAAATCTCAACGACTGACAGCCTGATTGGAGGATCAACGGAGGATTACTGCGGTCCGACCAGGGCGCGAAAGCGATGAACAGGAGCCGGCATGGGTGAATAGGCACCCCTCACACTCTTCCATATAATCTCGTTCAGCTCTGCCATGGGCGCTTCATCCAGTTCCGAGAAGTCCATGCGCTTGCTTAAATTGGCACCGTATGACCGGTCTGTGTTCTTGGCGTCGAGATCAGTTTGGGGCTGAATGACAGTGAACGGCGAATTGTCTTTCTCAATGCCGAAGGAAGCATACATCGACATGGCAGCAGCGTCGTATTGACTCATCGGAGGCAGGCCGAGCAAGAGCTCGATCGAACGAACCATCGAGCTTGTTGAATACATGGTGCTATCGACAATTCCTCGATGGACATAGGGACTTATCACCAGGCCCGCGGTGCGACGCGCGTCTACATGATCCGGACCATCCTGCGCATCATCCTCAATAATGAAGATCGCAGTAGACGCCCAATACTTGCTATGGCTCACGCGATCAACAAGCAGACCTACTGCGTAATCATTGCTGGCTACCATCGCAGTCGGGGTGAATGCACCGGGCGCGGTGCCTCGTGTGTGGTTTTCCGGCAGGCTCATCACGATGTAATTCGGCAGTCGTTTCTCGGCATCGGGACTCTCGATGTTCTTTTCGTATTCGTCGAATTCCTTTAGAAAAACCTTCATGTTTTCGGGATCGCGAGTCGCCATGTTCTTCCGGAAGTGTGGAGAGACGTGGCCGAACAGTGCATCCGCACGGGTGCCGCCTTCCATAGTTGTTCCATCGCTTGCGCGCGCCGCATATTCCCCATAACTGCGATACGTCAGACCTTTGCGGCGAGCCAGATCCCATAAGTGTCCTGCTGAAGGAATGTACGCCCGTGAAGGAAGTGCATCGCTGAATCCGGCGTAGGTGGGCGGCCACAGTCGCTCGTTGAAATCCGTTGCGTAGGCCGAGTTCGACCAGGAGTGTCCATCAACGCTCACCTCGCCATCACAATACAGGTTGTCGAGCAGCACGAACTGCTCAGCTAACGCGTGCTGATTGGGGGTTACTTTCTTCCCGAAGATGGCCAGCCTGGCATCTCCATTCCCCTTCAGCATGTCGCCGAACACCTGATCATACGTACGGTTCTCTTTGATGACATAAATCACATGCTCAATCGGTGAACCGGCTCCGACTACGCTGGGGATGATCGACGGAAACTTCGTATTGCGTGCGACCGTCAGCTGCGAATCGTTGTAAGGAGAATTTGCCAGAACCTGCTTGGTAAAGCCTGCAAGTTGTTTGCGCAAATTCGAAACGTCGAGAAATTCGACACTCCCTTTCTGGAGTGTTTTCACGGTTTCGTCACCGTTGTACTTAGAAGCAAGCGGGCTGGTCGGCCCCTTGATGTCTGCGTGCGCGCTCTCGCCTTTGCTGGTTCCGATGAAAAGCTTCCTGCCGTCGCGCGACAAAGCCAATGCGGACGGATACCAGCCTGTCGGGATAAACCCGAGAACTTCGCTATGCTTTGCATCGGCGATGTTTACTACAGCCACGTCATTGTTGTCGGCGTTGGCGACATACAGGAGATGTCGCGCCGAGTCCACGGTCAGCGCGTCGGGCGTTGATCCTTCCGGTGCTTGGGGAGTAAAGGTGGTCGAGATCACCTCTATTTGCCGCCGCGTTTTTGTGTCGATTACGTGGACCGTGTTGTCGTTTGAGCACGCCACAAACAGTCGACCGTCATTCGACAGTTTCATATCGTTTGGGTTTGAACCGACACCGATGGTTGCCACCACCTGATTCTGATTGGTATCAATCACGCTGACCGAACTGCTTGCCCAGTTCGAAACGTACAGACTTCGCCCATCCGGAGCGAAAACAAGCTCATACGGATTTACATCAACCGGAATCCGAGTCACGATCTGGCGGGTCTTCGTGTCAAAAACAACAATGTTGCTAGGAGCCGCATCCGTTCCTCGATTCGCTGCATAGAGCAGATCCTTTTTGGGATGGTAAGCCACACCAGACCACCAAACTTTATTCTTGTCCACGGTCTCGTCCAGCTTTGCGACAGGGTCTGCGCCCAACTTTCCATCAGCATAGGAGAACTCGTAGATCGGTGCGAGTGTGCGGGCCTACATCTTTTTTCCCGTTCGCATTGCCACCCGAGACATAGAGCGTGTGACCATCAGGAGACCAGGCCATTCCCATCCATGTGGTTTTCACGTGAATACGCTGCAGAGCTTCTTCGGACTTTTGGTCGACCACGACCAAGCCATGTGGGTTGTACCCCGAATGAGAAGCAATGATGACCTTGTCATCGGGCGATGGAACCAGCTTCAGCACCATATCCTCGGTCGCGATGACGTGAGTCGGCGGAGTAATCTTCCAGCCGTTCGGCAATGCAAACCCGTCCGGAGTTGGGTGTGGCACTTGAGCCTCTAATTGAATGCTGAAAAGCAGGAGTAGTACGGCAGCGCTCACGGTGTTCGCTCTCCGGTTGCAAGATCTCATTGCATATCAGATTAGGAGACGCTGGAGATTAGCGCATTGCACTCTCGTGAATGTTGCGTTGCAATGACAATGCTCAGGAGGAATCTCGTCAGCAATGCGACCAAATTCAATCTAAATGGCAATCGGGTTCCTCCGGCCTGGATAGGCGAAAGAACCCGATTGTTGTTTGCTGGATTAGCGGCTCGAGACTAGAACGAGAGCTTCATAGCGATCTGCAGAATCCGCGGGTCGCCCGCCGAGGTGATGCGACCGAAAGAAGCGGAGTTTGCATTCAAGTTGATGCCGGAGCTGGAGATACCTGGGACACCGGTGCTGGAGGCCGGAGCCAGGTAATTCACCTTGTTGATGACGTTAAAAGCTTCTCCGCGGACCTCGAGGTTGTAACGCTCTCGTACGGCGAAGATTCGCGTGACGGCCATGTCGATATTCAGAGCACCAGGTCCGCGTAATGCATCACGTCCCAGATTTCCGAATGTCCCAATCGGGTTCAGAGAGAAGGCTGCCTTATTCAGATACTGCAGCGGATCGCCTGTCGAGGCATACGGATTCACCCCGTAGACCAGGTTTGGCCGGTCAAGCATAATACCGGTGCGGGAGTTATCTGCTCCGGTCAAAACGTTAAGCGGGACACCGCTGGTCGCGCGAACCAGGGGAGCGATCTGCCATCCGCCAAGGATCTGCGACAACATTCGTCGACCGCGGAAGGATGTAGTATTCACCACAGACATGTTGAAGATGTGGCGAACATCGAAGTTGCAATCGCCGCGATCCTGGCGTAGGTTCGCCGGATTCATGAAGGTCGGACCAGACACGTCACCAGCGAAGTCGGCGTCGCTGATGCAATGGGACCACGTATAGTTGGCGAGGAATGACATGCCTTTGGTTAAGCGACGATTTGCCGAGACCAATAGAGCATTGTAAGTAGCGTTCGCCCCGTCGCTGATCTGGTCGACGTTACCGTAGTATTGCCCCTGGGCAAAGTTCGTCAATTCCAGACGCTTCCGAAGGTTGGAGTTACCGTTTGTGCAACCGCCGGCAAATTGGGCACAAACCGACGGCGTGTTGATAGCCGGGTTCAACTCCTGACCTACCAGAAGATGCGACGTCTTGTTACCCATGTAACTGCCGGAGAAAACCCAGTCGGTTCCTACCTGGCGCTGGTAGCTGAGGTTCCACTGCGCCATCCGTGTGTTCTTCAGGGTCGTGGGGGAAACAATCCAGAGCCCATACTGTGGGAAGCTTACGCCGGTAGGCGGGAATGGATTGCCGCCTGGGTACTTATAACCCGTTGTCCACGGATTGCTGAGGCCACCGGGGGCACTGGTCGTAAGGTCGATTTCATTCACAAAGGGCGGATTGGATTGGATTCGTTGCGTTGTATAGACACCGGGGGAATCATAGAGAATCCCGCCGCCGATCCGGAGACTCTCGCGACCCTTACCCGACGGATCCCAAACCAGACCAAGGCGCGGCGAGATGTTCGCCATGTTGCTCTTCGAGAACGACTTCGGCACACCGGCATCGCCGACATAAAGGGCGCCAGCGGGTGCCGTCGGGTAAACACTGCTATGGACACCATTCAGGAAGTTCTGGAGGGAGAAAGAGGATCCCCGATGGAAGTAGTCCTGCGGATAGAAGTACGGCTGCCAGCGGATCCCAACATTGAGAGTCAGATTCGAACGCAGTCGGACAGTATCCTGCGCATAGAGATTCATGATGGATTCGCGGAGTGCCTCTTGCTGTGGCTTGCTCTGTTGAAAGGTATTCATCGTGCCGAGTAAGAAGTCGGCCATCGCATCGCCAGTCACCGAGCCGTTAAAGTTGAAGGACCCGTTTTGCAGATAGCCCACCAATACGTTCGTCTGAGTGCGCGTGTAACCGCCTCCGAAGCCGAAGTGATGAGCGCCTTTGATCCAGTCCAGGTCGTTCGAGAACTGATAAGTGTTGACGTTGAAGTGGGCAGGAGAGCATGTACCGCAGCCAATGCCAAAGTCGTTCGCAACAGCCATTCTGAAGTCGTTGGGAACGAACTGATAGATGTTGATTCCCATTTTCTGAGCGTTCACCTGATCGGCGGCGCCGCTGCGATCATCGGTCCGTCGTGTGAAAGTACCGTGGAAGGAATTCAACAGGCTGGGCGTTAGCGTATAGGAATCGCCGAACGTGAAGTTGTGCACTCCTTGATTCACGCCTGCTGACTGGGTGACCATAAAATTAGAAGCATCAAAAGGAGCGGGGTTGACGTAGGAGGTCCTGAAGTACCGGCCGAAAACCGTATTCTTTGAGCTTTGAATCCAATCGATACGGCCGATCTCCTGATTTTCGTCTTGGATGTTGCGGACGCCATAGCTGATACGGCCGCATGGATCCGTCGTGGCGGGTAGTAACTTGATGATGTTCAGAGCTGCCGGATCGAATTTGGTTGGCGAGATCTGATTGTTCGAGAAACCCTGGCCGTTCAGGGGAGCATGGGCGGTCTTGCTGGATTGGCAGACTGCCGATTCCTGGACCGAGAAGTTGCCGGCCAGTTCCTGCGCCGTAGGTACATATGCAACGGCGCTATTAGGCAGTGAAACCACCCGGGTTCCCTGGTATCCGCCGAAGAAGAAGAGTTTGTCTTTGATAATCTTGCCGCCAACTGTACCGCCAAACTGATTGCGTTTCAGTGTGTCCTGTGCAGCGGAGAATGTATTTCGCGCATTCAAGTCTCCGTTTCGTACAAACTCGAACAGGTCGCCGTGCAGGCTGTCGCCGCCGCTTTTCGTGACGATCGTCACCAAGCCACCCGGCTGATAACCGTTGCGAGCTGGGAGAGCATTGGTGTCGACACCAAACTCCTGGAGTGCATCCGGGAAAGGAAATGGCAGGTTCACGTTAGTCATCGTGTCAGTGTTGTCACCGCCATCTAGCATGTAGTTGGTGCCGGTACCCTGACCTCCGCCCACGGAGATTGTGGTGGAACTCCAATAGTTCTTGGACGTGGCATTGTCGCCGGCCGGTGAAACCACCGATGCGCCAGAAATCAACACCAGCTGAGTGGGCTGCCGGCCGTTTAACGGCAGTTCAAGAATGCTTTTCCGGCTAATGATTTGCGAGACCGAATTCTGTTCGGTCTGAATCAGATTTGCGCCTGCAACCACGTTGACTTGTTCAGTCTTTTCGCCGATCTGCATCTGGACGTTGACCTGGCGGTTATCTCCGACGTGCAGGATAATGCGGTCCTGTACGTAGGTCTTGAATCCGTCCTTTTTTACTTCGAGCTGGTAAGGACCAATTTCCAAATTTGGAAGAGTATATCGACCTTCTGAGTCCGACTTGGCAGCGTGGACAATGTGTCGCTCAGTTTCAACCAACTGAACAGCAGCGTCCTGGACGGTAGCGCCGCTAGAATCGAGAATTTGTCCTGCCAACTGCGCCGATGCGCTTGATTGCGCGTCTAGATGAATACCCGATATATGGAACGCGAGCAAGGAAAAGCTTGCAAACGCTGCATTAAGCCAAAACTTCTTCAACTATTGCCCCCTGGGGGATGAGCCTCCGCCGATAGTATCCACCGACGCGCGTACATCTCCCTACCAGAAGGTGTTCAGTAACACGAAAAATCTCACAGAAGATCTGCCTGGCAATATTTCGGGTAAGGCTACCGTTTCTTCTATATTTGCCGAAGCCTGTTGGTTGAGCATCCGGACCGGCGGTTCAACCGATTATTAAGTGCAACTAATTCGCTGTTGCTTAAAAAGCGAAGAGCCGGTGAAAGCCTTAACAGGGTCGCTCGGTAGGATCTTCTAGCCCTTAGTGTTTGGCTTGCGGTATCAGAACTTGAGAAGCTGGATGATTGTCGATGGTTAGGTGCGAACGGGCAAAGAGGACGACTGATACGATTAAAACGACAAGAGCACTCAATACGAGGATTGCCTTCCAGCAGAATCTCGGATTAAGATCACGCTCTTGCATCAATTACTAGTGTCGCGCAAATCATGCGCGACCGGCTAACCCTCCCGCTAAGCTCCCGCCGCCATCTGGTTCTCTTTAGACCGTTCGAACAGCGTGGATTTTTGGTTGTCGGGATCGATCAGCGTCAACGTCACCGGCGTGTCCTCTCCGGCCCTGCTAAACAATTGCTGCGCATAGACCATAGCCTCCTCCTTCGAAGGGAAGCTAATTTCCTCATTCTGACCTTGTTGCGCCACCTGAACTGTCCACTTGTGTAAGAACATAAATAACGATTATTAGAAGCCCAAAATCGCAGGAGCGATGCACCGCGATTTTACCTATATCTCCATCATAACTGCGGTTTCCGGCCAGCTCTGATTCAGGAAAGCTCGCCGGAACAGTGAGGGAATCCAGCGAAAGTATCGCTCCCGCTGATAAGAGTTTTCAATCGCAACGATCAGAAGTTGTGAGGGTGTGTACTTCAGTCAAACTGTTACGATCTTGCAATAGCTTAGCCGTTTATGAGAAGAGTAATTCTTTATATATCCTTTATATCCCTTTGCTGTGGCGTGCTTTCCGCCGCCCCGGAACTAAGCACTGAGGCGCGACTCGCGGCTGTCGAGGCTGCCGCGAAATCGGCTCAGATGGCTGGCGACAATGCCTGGATGCTGACCTGCGCGGCGCTGGTTCTGATGATGACTGGCCCGGGTCTTGCCCTCTTCTATGGCGGTCTGGTTCGGCGCAAGAACGTGCTCTCGACCATGATGCACAGCTTTGTCGCTGATGGCCGTGGTTACGGTTCTCTGGGCCATCTACGGCTACAGCCTCGCGTTCGGCGAAGGCAACGCCGTTCATCGGAGGCTTTCAATATCTGTTGCTCAACGGAGTCGGCAGTACTCCCAACGCAGACTACGCCGCCACCATCCCGCATGCGACGTACATGATCTACCAGCTCATGTTTGCCATCATCACGCCCGCCCTGATCTCTGGCGCCTTTGCTGAACGGATGAAGTTTAGCGCGATGCTGCTTTTCACCTGCCTCTGGTCCACCATCGTGTACTTCCCCATGGCGCACATGGTGTGGGGCAAAGGCGGGTTTCTTAACGCTTTCCTCGGCGGCAAGGTAGGCTGTCTCGACTTCGCGGGGGCACGGTCGTTCACATCACCTCCGGTGTTAGCGCGTTGGTGTGCGCTCTCTATCTGGGCAAGCGGACGGGTTTCCCGCGCGAACCTTTCAAGCCGCACAGCCTAGTCCTCAGCCTGATCGGCGCCTGCCTGTTGTGGGTGGGCTGGTTCGGCTTCAATGCGGGCAGCGCAGTCAATGCGTCGCGGCCTGGCGACCAGCGCGTTTGTCGCAACTCACTTTGCAGCCGCCGCCGCAGCCTTGGGATGGATGCTCGCCGAATGGATGAAGCACGGCAAGCCCAGCATGCTAGGCGGCATCTCCGGGTGCGGTCGCCGGCCTGGTCGCCATTACTCCCGCCTCCGGATTCGTCAAACCCTTCCCTGCGCTGCTCATTGGGCTTCCTCGCCGGCATCTTCTGCTTCTACATGGTCAGCGGCGTGAAGAAGCAGGTTTGGTTACGACGATACGCTTGGATGCCTTTGGCGTTCATGGAGCAGGTGGAACGCTGGGCGCCATCCTCACCGGCGTCTTCGCCACCAGAGAAATCAATGACGGCTTGAAAGATTCTGCCGGCAAAGTCCTTCCGCTTGGATTAGTTGATGGTAATCCCCACCAGGTCCTGAATCAATGCGTCGGCGTAATCATCGCCATAGGCTTAGGAGCGCTGGGATCCTTCCTGATTCTCAAAGTTGTTGACCTTATGATGGGCGTGCGCGCAACCAACGGACAAGAACTCTAGGGATGGATCTTGCGATGCACGGAGAAGAAGGATACAACCTGGATGCTTAGGATGACGATACACTCAGGATCGATAGCAGCAAGCGCAGACCGCGAGCCCGCGCCACCAGCCCAAGGAGGAAGTTCGGCGGATGTGGGCGCGAGTCGTGAGTCCGTAGCGCTGCCAAATTCCAAAGAAGCGCACAAGCTGCTGCGAGCGGCCTTGACCGAACCAGGAACTCGCAACCTGGGCCGTCTCCCAGCAAGTCTGTCGTGCGCGAATGTATCAGAAAGCGCGCAATGAAGAAGATAGAAGCAATCATCCAGCCCCACAAATTAGACGAGGTGAAAGACGCTTTAAAAGCGTTGGGCATCGACGGCCTGACCATTACCGAAGTTCGTGGACACGGCCGGCAGAAGGGACACAAAGAAGTGTATCGAGGCATGGAGTATGACGTTGACCTGCTCCCGAAAATTAAGATAGAAACAGTTGTACCGGATGCACGGCTGGATGAAGTTGCGCAAGCCCTGATGGGCGCTGCTAAGACAGGAAAGATCGGCGATGGCAAGATCTTCATCTTCGACGTTCTCGACGTCATTCGCATCCGCAACGGCGATACGGGCGAAGCGGCTCTCTAAGGCGCCGCTCTCTGACAAGGACGCCTTCGATGCAGGACGCTCTGATGCACGGCAAGACCGGCGCAAATCCACTGGACCTGGTGTCCCTGTTCGAGGCAGAACGGATGCCGGTCAGCTTTTGGCAATTCGTACAGTCGCCGGGCCGACGCGATCATCACTCCGGCTTCACTCGCAACTTCTTCCCGCCGCCTTAGCTGACAGATGGTCTCGTGTCGCAGCTGTAGGCGGTTATGGGCAGGCAGGAACTGTTTCCGCTATTCCGATGTCGATCTGTTGTTTTTGACCGGCAGCGAAACCGATATCTCTTCCATCAAGGATGCACTTGCTGACTTACTGAGTTCTCTTTGGGATGAAGGTCTGCGCATCAGTCACTCCACCCGCACAGTCGCCGACTGCTGCCGCTTCCATCCCGACAATCCGAACTTCACATCAGTCTGCTGGATCTTCGCTTCTCACGGGCAACTTCGATATCGGCGCCCAACTCCAGATGCCGCTCCCGGATACGTATACTCGACATGGCCCCGGCACTCATCAGTCGACTTGTGGAACTAACCCGGCAACGACACGCCAAGCTTCAACAACACTCCGTATCACTTAGAGCCGAATGTCAAGGAGTCACCCGGCTGGCATCCGCGACATCCACTTGTTCCGTTGGCTCGCACAATTACAACCGGAAGAACCTTCCTGCGCGAAGCTCTGGTTGGCCTGGATGGGCCGCAATGGAGATCGCCTTTCCAGCCCGAAAGGAATGGCCGGTTCCTTCGCGCTCCGCTGCTTCCTGCATCTGCATGCCGGCCGCGACTTCAACCTGCTGACGTTTGAGATGCAGGACGACGCCGCGACCATCTCCCCGCCCAGCCGTTGTCCGCCTGAAGAATGGATGCGAGTCTATTTCCAGCACGCCAGGCGAATCTACCAGCGAAGCCTCCGCGCCATGAATTTTCCTCCGTGCATGAGGGCTCTCGCCTCAAGCAATTCCTTGAGCGGAAGAAAGAAGATTGGAAGAAGCGAACAGTAAGTCCGGATTTTCCGATCCTTCGTAATCGCGTCTATCTGAGCAAGCCTCCGAGCTTCTCCACTCCAGCTTTGAGATTCTCCGGCTGTTCACCTTTCTAGGCAGCCAAGGCCTCCGATTGTCGTGGGATGCTCAATGGGGGATTCAACAGTCAGCCGAGGCAATAGCGGAGACGTTCCGGAGATCGCCTGTCACCTGGGGACAATGGCGCGACCTCCTGAGCCAGCCACACGCCGGGTTGGCGCTCTCAGAAATGCAGGAGACGGGTGCGCTTGCAGCTGCAATCCCGCCGTGGAGTAGTATCGACAGCCTCGTGGTACGCGACTTCTACCATCGTTACACGGTAGACGAACACACCTTATTCGCCATTGGGAGATCGACGGCTTCGACGCCGAGTCCAGTCGAGGCAGAGCGCTTTGAACGTCTGGCCAGGGAGGACGGCCCTGACCCGAACTCCGGCTGGCGCTCTTGCTCCACGATATCGGAAAGGCACAACGCCGGGAGACCACTGCGCGGCTCCGCGGAAGGCCGCTCGTGACGTAATGGAGTCCATGAAAGCGCCGGAACCCAGCAGAAGATGGTTCACTTCCTAATCCGCCATCATCTCGATCTTTCCATCCTGATGAATGGACGCGATTTAGAAGACCCCGCTACCGCTCGACTGCTCACCTCCGAAATCAACACGGTGGAGGACCTGCGCCGCCTCACGCTACTGACATACGCCGATATCAGCGCAGTTAATCCAACAGCCATGAGTCCCTGGCGACTTGAGCAACTCTGGCGCGTTTACCTGCTGGGCGTTCAGCAACTGACCCGGGAACTGGCGTCCGACAGGATTCATGAGCCCTCCCCTGATTTCACCGAAGGCAGATCGCCCCAACTACTCGAGTTTCTGGAGGGATTCCCCAAACGTTACCTACGGACACACACCCGAGAACAGATTGAGCGGCATTTAAAGTTGTCCTCGCAAGCCCGGAGAGAAGGCGTTGCTGTCGAGATCGCCGAGGAGTCCGGAGCATATCTGATGACTGTTCTGGCTCACGACAAGAGTGGCCTGTTCGCCGCGTTGTGTGGCGCACTGGCTAGCTTCGGTATGAACATTGTGAAAGGGGAGGCTTCGTCCAACTCGTCCCACTTCGTTCTGGACGAGATCAGGTTTGTCGATCCGAACCACACTCTTGCTTTGAACCCCGAAGAAGTGGAACGGCTGGAGGGAACGGTGAAGGACGTTGTAGCCGGGTCGGTAGACGTCGCTCAACTCTTGAAGCGAAGGCGCCCACTACGGCGGCCCACTAGCGAATCCACAATTTTGCCCACCGTCCGCTTCGTAGATGAAGCCTCCGAGGAAGCTACCCTCATTGACTTTGTAGGCGAGGACCGTCCGGGTTTGCTATACGACCTTGCGACGGCCATTCGAATGGCGGAATGCAACATCGAGGTCGTCATGATTGACACGGAGGCGCACAAGGCTATCGATGTGTTTTATGTCACCTTTCACGGAGGCAAGTTGGACCACGAACTACAAGCACAGTTACGGGCCGGTCTGTTGAGCGCCGCAGGTCTCGAATCCAGTGGTCACTTGCGCTAGCGTCGATCCCGAACGGCACACCCCAATGGACTTGAGCTGATTCGAAAGTGTCACTCGGAACCTAGTTCTTGCGATAGTCCAGAGGTGCTGTCTGGTCAGCCGGTATCTGTGACGAATATGATTTACCTTGCAGCTGGTGCTGAAAGTCGGCTTTCGCATCCTGAACCAGGCTAGGGTTGCCAAACAGGTCGACTGCCGTGGCGGCGAGCGACTTGGCAGCTACCAGCATTCCTTTCTGACCGATGCTCATACCAGCGCAGGCGGTAGCCTGCCAGGTGTGGGCTGCCACGCCCGGCACGAAGGTCGCCGCTGAAAAGCCGATGGTCGGTACGTTCCAACTCACGTCTCCTACATCGGTCGAGGCACTGGGAGCATTTGGATCAACAGGCCGGAGCGCTTCGACCGACGCGGTCGAGGTCAGCGGGCGAACTGCTCCAGGCGGCAAACTCTTCTGCAAGCTTTCGGCAAAATGTTCTTCTTCGGCTGTGTAATGAAAGCCGCCCGCCTCTGTTAGGTTCTTGTGCGCCGCTTGAGCCAGCACGTCATTCGGGATGATGTTCGCATCGCTGCTGATGATCCTTACATCCAGAGTGGTCTCCGTCATCAGTGCAGCTCCCTGCCCCACCTTCAAGATGCGCGCCCATATCGAGTCCAACGAGGGAAGCGTCGGGCTGCGCGCCATCAGGTAAAGTTCGGCGGTGTCCGGCACCACGTTCGGCGCCACGCCACCATTGCTGATGATGTAGTGCATGCGAGTGTTGCTGGGAACGTGTTCCCGCATAAACTCAAGGCCGTTGCCGGTCAGCATCACCGCGTCGAGCGCGGAACGGCCTCGATCCGGGGCTGCGGCGGCATGGGCGGCTACGCCGTGGAAGAGAAACTTCGCCGAAGTGATTGCGAGCGCGCCACCGTTGATGACGCTATTGCGGTCTCCCGGATGCCAGTGCAGAACCACATCGACATCCTTGAAAAGGCCCGCTCGAACCATGTAGACCTTGCCGGAACCACCCTCTTCGGCCGGAGCTCCGTAATAACGTAGCGTCCCGGACGTGTGGTTGGCCGAGAGATATTCCTTCACTGCCACTGCGGCCAGTGCAGCTCCTGCGCCGAGAAGATTGTGACCGCATCCGTGCCCGGGCGCTGCCGCAACCACCGGATTCCGGTCCGGCATTGCCGCTTGTGACAACCCGGGCAGTGCATCGAACTCACCCAGAATCGCGATAACCGGCTGACCTTTGCCGTACGAGGCAACGAACGCTGTTGGCTCCCCCGCAACTCCCGTCTGCAAACTGAACCCTTCGCGCTTCAATTCACCCTTCAGAATCTTGGAACTCTGCTCCTCGTGATAACCAAGCTCCGGGTTGTCCCAGATCGCCTTCGACGCCTTCACAAACTCGGAGGCGTGCTGGTTTACAGATTCGAAGACTGGCGCATGTCCGGCCGGGCTTTGACCGGGGGCATGCAAGGGAGAGAACAGCACGAACGCTACTAAGGACGGAACGCTCGATCGAAGAAGCTGAACAATTCGCATAAATGTGAGGTGTATGTGGTTAGCCGTCCAAGGGCTGGCTCGCAGGCCAGTAGACTCCGTTTCGTCGGAGCGTTTCCTCAGTAGTGTAGTCTTTCTCGTCGGGATGGCCACCCACTAGACTGAGTGGTTATGGTTCAAAGCATGTTCAGGCTTGACGGGAAGATCGCGATGGTCACTGGAGGCGCCAGCGGGATCGGGGCGGCTATCGTCCAATTGTTCGTAGGCGCGGGCGCCCAAGTATTGGTTGTCGACCGGGACGAAAATCCCCAGACCACTGAGGGCGTTCGATCCCTCCGCTGTGACATCACGGAAGAGCAGCAGGTGGCCGGCATCTTCCAATCTGTTGAGCGCCTCGACATTCTCGTCAATTGTGCCGGAATCGGCATGGTGGGTTCGGTCGAAGAGACAGAATTAGAGGAGTTTCGCAGACTCCATCGGGTCAACGTGGAAGGTACCTTCTTAATGACACGCGCGGCCATTCCCTTCCTGAAGCAGGTCTCAGGCGTCGTCCTGAACCTTGGTTCCGTCGCCGGAATGGTGGGAGTCAAACGGCGGTTCGCCTACTGCTCGACCAAAGGCGCGGTAATCGCTATGACCCGGCAGTTAGCGGTCGACTACCCCACAGAGATCCGCGTTAACTGCATCGCACCTGGCACAGTCGACAGTCCCTTCGTCGAAGCTTATCTGGAAAAATATCATCGAAATGAGAAAGATAAGGTCCGTGCCGAACTATCAGGTAGACAGCCCATAGGCCGTCTCGGCAGGCCTGAGGAGATTGCAGCTTTGGCCCTGTATCTCTGTTCTTCCGAAGCGGGCTTTGTCAACGGTTCGGTGATGACGATTGATGGCGGGTGGACGGCCGCGTAGCCCCAAAAACATTGTGAAATGTTTTTAGTTGACGCTACCGGAGAGACTACTTACGATATAAGTAATCTGAATTCTGGTAGTTCCGCGAACTAAACAGGTTCCTTCAAAGCATTCGATGGATTTCTTGATTTTTACATCACGGGTGGCACAGTGAGGTTTCGATCGATTACCTCGAACATCAACAGCGGTGCATTGACCGCTGTTCTTCTGTGCGCTGCTTTTCTGCCCCAGGTTGCGAGCGGCGCAACTACCAGCCATAAGAGAAAGCACACGAAAGTCGTCGCATCCAGCGCGGCCGTGCGATCCCGCCATACGAAAACACAGGCCGCCGTCATTCACAGCCATCCCGCAGGACTGCGAGCGAGTGCGCTTCGCCGCTCGCGGGGTCGGCATATCTTCGCGAGTCCGTGGACCGAACCAACCTATGCAGATTCCACAGTTGGCGACAATGTGGAAGGCGAGGACCTGGCGGTGCGCAAAGCAGCTGTCGATGCTCTGGGTCCTTATAACGGCACGGTCGTTGTGGCCGATACCCAAACCGGCCGAATCTTGACCGTGGTCAATCAGAAGCTTGCTTTTAAGGGCGCCTTTCAACCCTGTTCCACCGTGAAGGTTGTGGTGTCTTTGGCGTCGCTCAGCGAAGGGATTGTCGATTCCAATTCCACCGTGCATTTGACACGCCGTTATGCAATGGACATGACTCAGGCGCTGGCTCATTCGAACAATTTGTATTTCGCCAAGCTCGGCCAGCAACTCGGCTTTGACCGTGTCTTCCGCTACGCGCGCATGTACGGCTTGGGCGAAAAGGCTGGACTGGATATTCCTGGCGAAGAGCCGGGCTATGTTACTGATACTCCGCCCGAAACTGGTGTAGGAATGATGACAAGTTTCGGGGACGGCATCCGGGTGACCCCGCTCGAACTTACCAGCATTGTCAGCACCGTTGCGAACGGCGGAACCATGTACTACCTGCAGTACCCGAAGAGCCAGGAAGATGTTCAGCGCTTCGTGCCTCGTATCAAACGAACTTTCGAAATTTCTGGCTTCCTGCCTCAGTTGCGAGCCGGTATGTTAGGCGCCACTGAATTCGGCACTGCCCGCCGGGCGAGTGCCACCGGAAATGACACGATCTTAGGCAAGACGGGTACTTGTACGGACACCGCCCAACCTGGAGTCCATCTGGGCTGGTTCGGCTCCTTCAACGATATGGCAAAAAACAGGCTTGCCGTCGTCGTTCTGCTGACCGGGGGACGCGGTATCAGTGGGCCGATTGCCTCCGGGGTAGCAGGGAACGTCTACCACAATCTTTCAGCGCAGCATTACCTCTCTCCTGAGCAGCCCTCTGTGCCTACTGCCCTGGTCTCGATGCAGAACTAACTTTCATCCACTCACTTTGCCAGCTCCTACCGATCCTTCGGTTCACCTGACATTATTGTTGGCTTCGCTTGTATGCCTCGGATTATGGATCACTGCCTTCAGGCTGCAAGGCGGCAGGTGGCGCTTCGAACTATTTACGGTGGATTTTGCAGTGGGAGCATTTTTGTTCTCCCTCGCCGTAGCCCTGACGCTCGGGAACGCCGCAACAGATTTGCCGTTTAGCGACCGGCTTATCGTATCCAGCAAGACCTCTCAGGTCCTTACCTGGGCTGCGGGCTGCATGTTCGGGGTCGGCAACACTCTTCTCTTGGGGGCAGTCTCGCTCCTCGGGGTTGCCGCGGCTTTTGGAATCAGTGGTGGCCTGGCACTTGCGATCGGTCTGGCGATACGTCACTCGGATATCGCTCAGCTGCCTCTTGCCGCCGCACTTGCCTTCTTCTTGATCGGCTCTATGTTGGCCGCTCTTTCGCGCAGGGCGGCCGAACCGGTGCCCGCACCGCAACCGCTGACGAGAGGGCAAGCTCCCCCTCCGCTTCGCCTTCGAAGGAGCACCAAGGGTGTTTTGGTCGGCATCCTCGGAGCAGTTGCGATCGCGTTTTCTTTTCCCCTCACGTTGCGTGGCGCTTTCGACGAGTTTGGGCTGGGACCTTATGCCGGTCTCTTTATTTTCTCAGCAGGCATGTTGCTGACGAACCTGATCTTCAGCCTTTACTTCTTCAACATTGCTTTGGAAGGAGGAGCGCTCCCACTAAAATCCTATCTGCGGGATTGGCCGGGCAGACATCTTCCGGGAATCCTTGGTGGGGCCATCTGGGCCATGGGTGCCCTGTCATTACTGCTCTTGAGAGGCAACGCCACACCTGATGCGAGCGCTTTTTCCGGCTCAACCCTGTCGGGCTCTCTTTACCTTCCGATGGCTGCGATACCGCTAGCCATGGCCTTAGGGATCTTCGCCTGGAAAGAATTCAGACTCGCTCCTAAACCAGCGACTCTGTTGATCACTCTGGCCCTGATCTCAATCGTCGTCGCGATCCTCGCCCTGTTCCTGTAAAGTCCTCATAAACAGGCCAGGTCCATGCCTTCCAGTGGCCTAGACGAGCCGCTGTCTGCGCGGATCATAACCTGCGCTTTACGACAGTACCCAATCAAAATCCATTAGCTAGGACCAGAACGGTACTACAAGGTGAACTTTTTCTTCTGAATAGATGCGGAACAACGGCTATACTCGCGGTGGCTTCTTCAGGAGAATACTATGACTCGGTTCGCCCTTATAACTCTTTGCTGCCTTCTGCCAACCCTGCGCGCTGCAAGCTTGCAGGACCCAACGTTTACCACGGCCCTCTACACAACCTACTATGCCGGCGGTCTGAACATGGGACTGAACGAATTGAATGGAATCAATAACAACGGCGTTGCTGTTGGCGAATATGCCAACTATTCCAGTAAGATCAATCCTCCGCACGTCGACGTGTACGCAAACGGGCAGATTCAGGATCTGTACAGCATTCCGGGCGGTTCGAAGCTGACCGGAATCAATGACAACAATACGTTTGTCGGTTACGGCCCGATTCTGGGTAATTCTGGAATATCCGGCTTTATCGGCGTGTACGATCCTGGCAACCTCTCTTCTGCAGTGACCGCTTTTAACTTTCCCGGCGCAACGGCAACTTATCCGTATGCAATCAATGACCAGGGCACAATCGTGGGAGTCTACGTCAGCAATGGTGTGCAACACGGCTTCATCTACCAGAAGGTGGAACGTTCCAGACCTTGGACAACCCAGAAGCTCCAAGGACCACCCTCGTGGGCATCAATAACTTGGGCCAGATTGTCGGTTATGGAGCGGACAGCCTGACTTTTGGTGAGGCAACCACCGGCTTTCTTTATTCGGGCGGTGCCTTCACCACCTTGAGCTATGGAGTTCCTGTCAGTATCAACGACCTGGGAGCGATTGCAGTCAGCTCTCGTGATGGCTCTGGAGTCCTTTATCCGGACGGCACGTTAGCGATCGCTTATGCTTACACACCGTTTCAAAGCGATCTGTTCAAGGTGAATGGTCTTGCCGCCATCAACAATCAAGGTACCCTCCTCTTCAACTCTGCTTACGCCTTCATCGCAACGCCGCTCGCGTCTCCAGTTCCCGAACCATCATCTTTGGGCTTGTTGATGACGACGGGAGCGGGCTTTGCAGGGTTTTGCGTCTGGCGAAGACGACGATCTCCGTCTCTTAAAGTTCCCAGCACTGCACGCCGTATTTGAAGACTGCACTATTCTGCAGTCGACTGCGTAGTCGTCGGAAGCGATGCCCTTCCTGGCCTGACGCCAACAGAGATCCTTGCGTGTTTACCGGATTGCGGTTACCGAAGCCGAGCTACATTCTCCCTTGCGTCGGCCCCGGAATCCTCCGTTACTCAGGTTCGATGGGTCTCACCTACCGGCGGCATCAAGGGCAGTCAGTGTAGATTTGGGTACGATCCAGGCGCCACAGTCGGCTACGCTCCATCTCTCGCAGAGAGGTTGGCAGCTACATCCCCCGCTGCTGGCGCCTAAAAGCGTGTTAAATAGGCGGATCAAATTACCGGCGTGGTGTTTTAAGCCGCGACGGTTGACTCAGTTCTCGTTCCAGATGAGCCAGCCAGTAGGGTCCATCGAAATTTCGAACATCAAATACATGCGCCACGGCTTCTAGAAGCAAGCCTCTGACCTTCTGGAAGAGTGAGCCAGACACGTCACTGGCGAATGAGTTCCGTCCGCAACGCGTAGCGTTGATGGATCGAAGCGTATCTTCCGATACAAAGGCAAGAGGGATGTTGCGCATGGTCAGTCTTTCCCTTTCGCAGGTACGTGATAGCTGCCAAAAGCAACGTAGCCCTGGCCAACACTAAAGTTCTTCAACAACTTAGACAGAGCGTTGGACACGCTGTTCAGCCACGTTCCGCTCTTAGGTTGAGAAAGCACAACGCCAGACGGCCGGATGAACCTTCCTTCTGACTCGAACCAAACCTTTTCGTTCATGCTGTTCAGATGCGGCTCCACTATAACAAGTTACTCGCTTAGACATAAAGCTGTTATAGCCGGTCTAGCTCTCCGCTCCGCAGGATTTTCGCACGACCAGTTCCCCATCGAGCAGAAGTTCCCGTGGCGGCATGTGTGGCATCCGAATCCGATCCAGCATGGTCCGCAGTGCAGCTTGTCCAATCTCCCGGGTGGGTTGTCGAACGGTGGTCAGAGGCACCGGCAGCAAACCGGCATAGGAAACGTCATCAATTCCGACCAGCCGGATGTCTTCCGGGATTCGGACCTGGCGAGCGAGAAAGATATGCATGAGCTGGCCGGCAACGCGGTCATTCACGCACACGAATCCCTCGATCTCATGTAAGCGTTCCAGGTTATCTTCCGGACGCCCTTTATCACCCACCTCTACCTCTAAAGCCGGGGTAAGCCTATGGTTGGCCAAAGCCGCGCGGTAACCAGCCATTCGATCCTCAATGGTCGATGCTGCACCGTGATAGCCAAGAAAACCGATATGCGCGCAACCTAAATGAACGAGATGTTCGGTTGCGGCATATCCGGCTTGATAATTATTAATGCCGACGAGATCCGGGCGGCTTCGCTCAGGAGCTCTTGTGCTCCTTCGATCCAAGAGCACAACCGGAATCTCAGCTTCTCGAAACGCCGTCAAAATGCGGCGATTCGCCTTCTCAGCGTCCGCTTCAAACTCCAGCGGTGCGAAGAATACGCCGGAGACTTTTCGCTCAATGAATTGTTGACAGAGATTCCATGCCTGCCTGGGCTTTGTCGCACTCTTTTCCGTATGGCCCCAGAGCAGACCATGCTCGGCGGTTTCAGGGGCGCTCGCGATTCCCTGACAAATTGGCTCAAAAATCTCTGTTTCGCCCAGATCCGGGATAAGAAGTCCAAACAAGTGGGATTGCCGGTCATTCACCGGCTGACGAACGTAAGTACCTGAGCCTGCAACTCGGTCGACCAGTCCGACGTTCTGCAGTTCACGGAGGGCTCGCCCGACGGTAATCCGGGAAGCCCCAGATTTCTTGACCAAGGCGGCCTCGCTCGGTAGTTTCTGTCCGGGTTGATATCGACCGCTCAAGATGTCTGTCTTGAGCGAGTCCATAAGAACCTGATATTTCTTACCCGGAACAGACGAAGCCTCACTCTTCATAGATCAGATATATCAGGTTGCCTTGTGCTGCCATGGACAAAGTGTCTTAAATCCGGTAAGCTCTGACTGTGGGTCAGTGGTTTTGGCACTGATCGCTTCCCTCCCCGTCTGTCAGCCGCTGCGCTCTGTAGTCCAGTAGCCTCTTTAGAACCTCTGACCCGCCAGTCAGTCCATTTCCCACCCAAAGGAGAAACATGACTCAAAATCTTACTCAACCGGGAAAACAATATCTATTCGTCAGTGATTTCGACCAGACTTTGAGCTTCAACGATTCCGGTCTGGTTCTCAGCAAGCTATTAGGCCTGGATGGTTTCGAAGAGCGCGTAAAGGGCCTATCCGATATCCAACTCGTCCAACAAGGTGGAGAACTAAGCTACTTATTGCTCCACGATCCGGAATTTCGCCGCGTCCGGAAGGAACATCTGACAGCCGTCGGCAAACAGATACGGCTCAAAGAAAACATCAAATTGCTATCCGAGCTCTTGCGTGATTTAAACGGCAGCCGCTTTTCCTTTCACGTGGTCTCCGCAGCGCCGGAGGAAGTAATTCAATCGGCTTTGGAGGGGATCGTCGAGCCGGAAAACATCCACGGTACTCGATTTCGATACGCCGGCTCGGGCGAAATCGAATCGATAGTGCGGCTTCCGGCCGGTTACGGCAAAGTCGTCGTCGTCGATAAGCTCAGGGCCGATATGCTGATCGGACACGACAGCTTGGTGTATGTTGGCGACGGTAGCTCCGACGTTCACGTCATGCTGCACGTAAATCGGCTCGATGGGCTAACGATCGCGGTCTCAGAAAATAAGTATCTGACTCCAATCGCCAAGAGAACCATTCTGAGCGACAACGCATCTAGTGTGCTGATCCCGATGTTGGAAGATCTCTTCCACTGGGATTCGTCGCGGATCCGGGCCTTCTTCGAATCGCACGGACTCGCCGTGCAGGAATGGGATAAGATTCGAACCGACTCTATTCGCCTGGGGCACACTCCCGCTTCCTTGCGTCCCACCATCAATTGAGGGCGGCCGCAACGCGTAAGGTCTTACCCGGTAATCGGCCACCTCACTTTGAGAGCCGGGTAGGAATCTTCCGAGTAACCCAGTGTTGCTTCTAAAACGTAGTTAAGAATAGACCGTCAGCCGTTTTCGGCAGGCGTCGGCAATAAGAGGGGCCGGATGACGTTTTTTAAGTGGCTGCTACGCGCTGCCGTCGCGATTTGCAAAGTGGATCCCGTCTACCCTATTCAGCGCTGATCTCAGAAGCTACCCAAAGTTCAGTGTCGTGGCGCTGCCATCCGCCGCGAGTTCCAAGCTGAGACCCGCAGAGGATAACAACCTACGCAGTGCTTGAGGTGCAGTGACTTGACCTTGCGCCAGGGTTGCAGACCCTCCACCTCGCCCACCACCTTCCGCAAATGTCGCCTTCCAAAGTCCGCCGGCGTGCAAACCGGAATCGGCCGAACAAGCTATCAGTAGTGGCCCGGGTAAATTGACCGGCAGGGCAACCATCAAGGACTTCGAGTTGTTAGCGAATGCGATCGCTACCGAACGGCGCTCGTCTGTAAGTTCAGTCACTGGCATCACCCGTCGTCTGAGTCCGTCTTCCGAGACCGGCGTTTCCGCATACAGCCGCTCCGCTTCCCCCTGAGCTAGCAGGAGTTTCGACTTAGCAAGTGACTTCTCAGCGTTCTCCAATCGTCCGCGCAGAGCAGCCCAGTGTTCCTCCAAAGCTTGTGGCGGGACCGAGTTGGCCTTCGACAATTTGGACAAGAGACGAAAATCCTCTTTGCTCCGCCGGAAAGCTCGACGCCCGCAGACGAACTCAAGCCGGATATTTCCCCGAACGCGTTCTAAGCCTCGAATCTGGATCGGTCCGATCTCGGCGGTTGTGCGGACATGCGTGCCGCCACAGGCACTTCGGTCATAGTCCTCGATCGTAATGATCCGAAGCAGGCCCGTCCGGGCACTCGCCTTCCGAAGACCGAAAACCTCGTCGGCATCTTCGAAGGAGATTCGAACTTCGCGCGCTTCTGAAACGATCTCATTGGCCCGGCGCTCCACAATGTCGATCTGGTTGTCATCGAGCTTGCCGGAGGCGAGTTCAATGGAGGAGACATCCTCTCCCATATGGAAGCTCAGCGTTTTAAGGGCAAAAATCTCGACAAAAACCGCTGAAAGCAGATGTTGCCCCGTATGCTGCTGCATGTGATCGTAGCGCCGCGGCCAGTCCAGTCGGCACTCGAGGCATCCAAGGAGGATCTCCGGTGATTCAGGCGGGTTAGCAAACAGGTGAGCGATCCGTGTTCCCTCGTCAATTACATCCACGACAGGCAAACCCGCGATAAACCCTCGATCGTTCGGTTGACCACCTGACGTTGGATAGAAGTAGGTGTTGTCCAGGTAAACGCGTAGGCCATCCGTACTTACTTCCTGCGCTTCAGCATGGAAGCGGGAGGTATAGCAGTCGTCGTAATATCGCCGGCAGGTCTGCACTTTTCACATGTTACAGTTCGGACGTGGTACCTTCTACGCCTAGTTCTTCGGTAATCCGAACCCAGCCGGGCATTCAGAACATCTCAAAAATATTCGGGCGGGAACCGCAGATACATGTTTTTAAGTGAACACATTGCTGCCATCAAGCGAGAAGATCCGGCAGCCAAAAGCAGCTTGGAGATACTGCTTTGCTACCAAGGTCTGCATGCTGTGCTCTTTCACCGAGTGGCCCACTGGTTATACGGGCGAAAACTCTACGTCGCGGCCCGTCTGGTTTCCACTATTTCCCGCATTCTGACTGCGATTGAAATTCACCCGGGAGCGACCATCGGGAAACGGCTATTTATAGACCACGGGCTGGGCGTCGTAATTGGCGAAACCGCAGAGATCGGGGACGATGTCCTGTTGTATCAAGGCGTGACGATTGGCGGGACGGGCAATGAACGGGGTAAGCGGCATCCTACCATCGGCAACCGAGTTGTCGTCGGAACCGGCGCATCGGTGCTCGGCAATATCAGGTTAGGGGACGAAGTAAAGGTAGGCGCGGGCTCCGTGGTCGTTCATTCCGTTCCGGATGGATCGACTGTAGTTGGTATTCCGAGCCGAGTCGTCAAAACACGCGGTAAAAAGATCGGCGCTCTAGAGCATGGGCGCGTCGCAGCCAGCGGCGAGTCAGAAGTCACGGCGCTGGAGCACCTCGCAGACCGAATCCGGGAACTGGAAGCCACTATTCATCTGTTGCTTGATGAGCGGGTGGGTGAAGGTCGCGGCTAAACGCTCCGAAGCTGTACCGGAAGCTATTCTCCGCCAATCTCTGTAGTTCGTAGCGTGTGAACCCAAAGATCTCAGCTGCCAGGGTATACTCGTGCGTCAAATTTGTGAAGAACAGAGCCGGATCGTCTGTTCCAAGAACGACCGGTACGCCAGCGTCCCAGATTTGGCGCAGCGGATGCTGCTGAAGGTTGGCGACTGCCCCCGTGCACACGTTGCTTGACGGGCAGATCTCCAGGGCAATGTCCTTGTCACGCAGATAAGTCAAAAGACTGGCGTCCTGGACGGATCGGATACCATGTCCAATCCGTTGCGCTCCGATCCGAATGGCCTGCCAGACACTTTCCGGTCCGGCCATCTCGCCGGCGTGGCAGGTCAGGTACAAGCCGGCGTCCTGTGCCTTGCGATAGAGATCTGAGAACCAAATGGCCGGGCCGCGTTCCTCGTCTCCCCCAATACCGATCGCCACTACCCCGTACTCTCTGTATTCAGTCGCCATTTCGAAAACACTGGCCGCCTGTTCAACCCCGAATTGCCGGATGGCGTCGAATATCCACCTCACCTGTATGGCCGGGTGGAGCTTACATTCGTCGTGAATCGCCTCGTAGATCGCGGAAAGGTTTTGTCCTTTCCAAAGGACGACCCCGGCTGAAAGCGTAATTTCAGCCAGACGCACATTCTGCTCAATCAGCTTCTCCAACAGGCGTCGAGTCGCAACCTGGTAGGCCTGAGGTGATGTGAGGCGCTGGGATACCCATACGTAAGCCTTGAGAAAACCAGCGAATCCGGAGTAGTGGAGCTGAGTCTGGATATCGCTGAGCGAGAGCGAAGGCTCGATTTCCTGGATAGTGTGCGCCTCGACGGAACCTTCGAGGTGAAGGTGCAACTCGGCTTTCGGAAGCCCCTGGATGTAGTCACGAAGCGGCGAGTCGCCGTTACTTTCCAACATGAAAGAAACGCTAGTAGATCTTCCTAAGTGAACTGGATGGAGGAAAAGCGTCTGCTGTTTCAGGCAACTTGCCCTGACATAATGAGCGTGCGATGACTGACCAAGAATTGGAAGCAATCGCGGGCGGGTACCATGGTGATCCTTTCGCCGTGTTGGGCCCACACCGCAGCGATCCAGACAAAAGCGATCGAGACAAGACGAATAGCTGGGAGATTAGGACTTTCTATCCCTATGCGGCTAAGGTTGAAATCCTTTACAACGGAGAAGTCTATCCTGCTGAGAAAGTTCACACGACCGGCATATTCTCAGCTTCTCTAACGGCTAGCACACGCCCTGAGCACTACAAAGTGCGTATCACCGATGAGTCCGGCCATCAGACCGATTTTGAGGACCCCTACCGCTTTGCTCCGCTGCTGAGCGACTTCGATCTACACCTGCACTCGGAAGGCACGAACTACGAAGGCTACAACACCTTGGGAGCCCATCCCGTAGTCATAGACGGAGTGTCCGGGACTCGCTTCATCGTTTGGGCCCCTAATGCGCTGGTCGTAAGCGTAGTGGGAGATTTCAACGGTTGGGATACGCGCCGCAATCCGATGCGCCTGCGAACCGGTGGCGTATGGGAAATTTTCATGCCCGGTGTGGCAGTTGGAAGTACCTATAAATATTCGCTGAAATCCCGGTTCCGCGGTTATAGCCAGCTGAAGAGCGATCCTTTTGGCTTCGCCATGGAACTTCCGCCCAAGACGGCCTCCATCGTTGTCGATCTTGAAGACTATGAGTGGAACGACCATGCCTGGATGGAGCGGCGAAACCATCTCAAAGTATTGGAAGCGCCGATGTCGGTCTACGAGGTCCATCTCGGGTCCTGGCGGCGTGACGGATCGCATCACCCGTTGAGCTACCGCGAGTTGGCCGTAGAACTTCTCTCCTATGTGAAGAAGATGGGCTACACACACATCGAGTTAATGCCCATCGCCGAACATCCGTACGCCCCGTCCTGGGGCTACCAAGTAGCCGGCTACTTCGCTCCTACTTCGCGTCATGGTGGCCCGCACGACTTCATGTATTTCGTCGACCGGTGCCATCAAGAAGGTATTGGAATCATCATCGACTGGGTTCCGGGTCACTTCCCTAAGGACGCACACGGACTCGCTTATTTCGACGGCACGGCCCTTTACGAGCATGAAGACCCACGCCTCGGTGAGCATCGCGATTGGGGGACGCTGATTTTCAACTACGGACGTAATGAGGTCCGTTCCTTCCTTATTTCGAATGCCATGTTTTGGCTGAAGAAGTATCACATCGACGGATTGCGGGTCGACGCGGTTGCGTCCATGCTTTATCTCGACTACTCACGCAAAGCCGGCGAGTGGGTGCCCAACATCTACGGCGGGAATGAAAACTTGGAAGCCATCTACTTCCTGCGTAAGGTGAACGAACTGGTGCACCAGATTCCGGGTGCCATGACGATTGCTGAGGAATCCACGTCGTTTCCTGGCGTCTCCCGACCCGTTTACTTGAACGGTCTCGGTTTCACCATGAAGTGGAACATGGGCTGGATGCATGACATGCTGCACTACTTCGAGTTGGATCCGATCTACCGCAAGTACCACCAGGGTGAGATCACCTTCAGCATGGTCTACGCGTTCTCGGAAAACTTTGTGTTGCCGATTTCGCATGATGAAGTGGTTTATGGCAAGCGATCTCTGCTCTCCAAAATGCCCGGCGACGAGTGGCAGCGGTTTGCAAATGCCAGGGCCTTTCTTGGTTACATGTATGGACATCCCGGCAAGAAGCTGCTGTTCATGGGGTCGGAGTTCGGGCAAACACAGGAGTGGAACTCCGAAGCGCAGGTAGAGTGGTGGCTGCTGGACCACGAAATTCATCGTCAGCTGCAGGCTTACAATACGGCCCTGAATACGCTGTACAGTAGCGAGCCAAGCCTCTACGAAGTGGATTTCACGCCAGCCGGGTTCGAGTGGATCGATTTCCACGATAACCAGAACTCGATCGTCTCCTTCGTCCGGCGTGCCAAGAGGCGGGACGATTACCTGGTATTCGTGTGCAATTTCACGCCGCTTCCGCAGTTAGGCTACCGAATCGGCATCCCCGAAGCAGGCGGCCATCGAGAAATCTTCAACTCGGACGCAGCCATGTTTGGCGGAAGCAATTTGGGGAACGGGGGATGGGTCAATGCTGAGCCCGTCGAATCTCATGGACGACCAGCTTCTGCGGAGCTGATTGTGCCACCTCTCGGAGTGGTCGTCTTGAAGCCAGCTCGCCCGCTTCCGCAACTGCTTCCGGCCGGATAATCGCAGGATGTGTGGGACACCATAAATCTTCGTTTGGTGTCCCAAATTCCTGTTGCCAACCTATGATTCAGGAAACGGCGGCCAATCCGTCCAGACTGCGCCAGAGATACCAGCAGGGAACTGAGCAGTAAGGTTGCCAACGGCTGGCGATCTCTTCCAGTTCAGCGGGCTTTGGCAGTTCATCCAAAGCATAGGCCTTCTGCACGGCGGTCCGGATCGCGAAATCGCTGACCGGCATGATATTCAGGCGTTCGAGAGCAAACATCAGGAACATCTGAGCCGTACAGATCCCAACCCCCCGAACTTGGCAAAGTGTGGAAATGACGTCTGCGTCCTCCATGGCGCGAATCCGGTGGAGGCTGATTTCGCGTCGATGAACTTGCGTTGCCAGATCGTACTAGCGACGCCATCTTCTGGCGTGACAGTCCGCAAGCGCGAAGTTGTTCCTCGTTGGGCTTAAGGCAGCAGCTGTAAAGCGTCGGCCTGTAGCCTTCTTCAGGCGATCGAAAATCACCTTTGCCGCCTTTCCATTGAGTTGCTGGAACGTAATGGATCGCGCGAGCGTCTCGAACGTTGGTGGAAGTGACGCCATCTGAAACAGCCCTTTCTGGCGTATGATTTCCGCCATCACCGGATCCGCTTCCGCTAGTTGCCTCATCGCTTCCCGAATGAGGTCAGGGTTGTACAGACGTGCTTCTCGAGCGACTTCTAGAAGATAATCATAGCCGAAGAGATCGTTCTCCCAAATGATGAGCATTTCCCGAAACCTTACTTGTGCCTTAGCTCTATCTGCCTTTCTTGGGGTTTGGAGCACCACCCTGCCAGCGGACAGAACCCTCCGCCC
The DNA here is from genome assembly GCA_963814195.1 of uncultured Acidobacteriaceae bacterium. GTDB lineage: Bacteria > Acidobacteriota > Terriglobia > Bryobacterales > Bryobacteraceae > Bog-105. Next base: position 363,361 of record CAWFBU010000007.1, on the reverse strand, counting down.
GCTGATCAGGACCCGAATACAATCCGGGTGAACGTCGAACTAGTTAATATCCTCTTCACAGTCAAGGCAAAGAAGGGCGGTCAACTGATCCCGAACCTCGAGAAACAAAACTTCAGGTTTTCGAGGACGGCAAACCGCAGACCATTCAACACTTCAGCAGGGAGACCGATCTCCCGATCACCCTTGGGCTGCTGATCGACATCAGTGCCAGCCAGGAGCGCCTCGTTGATATAGAGCGGCAAGCGGCCGGTTCTTTCTTCTCGAGTGTTCTGCGCAAGAAGGACGAAGCGTTCGTTATTTCTTTCGGCAAATCGACTGACCTGCTGCAGGACTACACCAACTCCGCCAAGGCGCTAACCGCGTCCATGCGCGACTTGCAAGGAGACGGAGGAGGTGCCAGCCCAATGGTTAACCCAGGTGCGGTTCCTACCGCTGGGGCGCCTAAAGGCACGCTACTTTTCGACGCCGTATACCTCGCGGCTAACGAAAAGCTGAAGAGCGAAGTAGGCCGCAAAGCAATGATCCTGATCACCGACGGCGAAGACCAGGGCAGCACTTACGACCGAAGGGCGGCAGTCGAGGCAGCGCAACGCGCCGATGCCATCATTTACAGCATTTACTATGTCGACCGGGCATTCTACAACCGGGGTGGGTTGATGTTGGGCGGCGGAGGAGGAGAATCCGATTTGCGAAAAATGTCAGAGGAGACTGGCGGTAAAGTATTTACCGTTAGCAACAAGCATCCTCTGAGTGAAGTCTTCACCGAGATACAGGAGGAGCTGCGAAACCAGTATTCCATCGGCTATTCCTCAACCAACAGCAAGCGCGATAACACCTTCCGCCGACATTGAGATCAAGGTCGACAACCCGGCCTACAAATCGCAGGCGCGCAACGGTTATTACGCTACACCGCCCGATGTGCCTTAACGACTTTGCGAGCTTCGAAGTAGTCCTTGACGGCTTGACGTAGGGTCGGCATCGGCTCAATACCGGCATCTTCTAACTTTCTGTTTGAGAGAGCAGAAAACTTGGGACGGCGAGCGACCGTGCGGTATTGGCGTTCGTCAGTCGGAGTCAGCGAAGGGCTCAGGCGGCTTCTTCGAAAATCATCTCAGCGTACTTGAACCAGGAAATGGGCTTCGCCCCACCGAGATGGAACAATCCGCCCAGTCCGCGCTCTACCAGATCAGCCGTACGCGAGGCCATGGCCGGGGCGTAGCTGGGTGAGGCAACGTGATCTTCCAGAACGCGTATCGGTCCACCCTTATCGGCAAGTCGGAGCATCATCTCAACGAAGTTGCCACGGGGAGTGAACATTCCGCCGGGTCCGAAGACGCCGGAGGTACGAAGCACTAAGGGATTGTCCAGATAGGCTTGTGCATAAAGTTCACCAGCCAGTTTCGATACGGCGTAGGCGCCTAAGGGATGAGGCATATCGGTCTCGACATACGGGGAGCCCTTTGTGCCATCGAAGACGTAATCGGTCGAATAATGAACTACCTGCGCACCGACCTGGCGGCAAGCTACAGCAATGTTGCGGACTGCCAGAGCATTTGCCTGATACGCGGCCATTGGCTCCGACTCGGCTATGTCCACCTGGTTATAAGCGGCTGAATTGATGACAAGTGCGGGTCGCTCTCGGCAATTCGGTGTTCAACGGCCGACTGATCCGTTACGTCCAAGGTCTGCCGGTCTAAACGCTGCACGGATCCACTGTCGTCGTTCAAACTCGCGGCATAGCTCAACGCCGAGTTGTCCGCCTCCGCCGAAAATCATCACCTTACGTTGCATTCTTCAGCAGGATAGCGTGCTCGGGACCTAACTTTGGCTGATTTATTCTTCCCAGCCGCCGTTTGGATGATGAACGATTAAGCGACGGCTGACTCATAGGGGAAACGCTGAAAGGACAGACTCTCGCCGCGTCGGCAGGCGCCTCGCAAAGAAGTTGGGAACGCAATGCCATCAGGCTTTGCAACCCGCTAAGCACTTGCTCCACCTTGATCTCCAAGCGCAAAGGCTTCAGCTTCGACTGTTTACAAGTAATCACTTCGCCGAGGAAGAGCGCATCTTCGTATTCCACCGTGACGGTCATGCCGGCGCTACGGCACTTCACTCTGCAGAACCAGCCGCTTGCCTTTAACCTCACCGAAGAGGCACGGTATCGTCTGGTTACGCAAAGAAGAAGACTTGATGGTTGCGAATCGCGGGTTCTGGTTGTCGAAGTGTTTCACAACCATCTAATCGGCAGCGGCCGAGGTGACCTTTAGCCGCAAGTGAAGAAAATTAATTTAGAAATGGATGTCGACCAGGAACCAAAGCGAGGCCCCGATGGCCACCGGGAGGAGCAGTTCGAGCCAGCGACGCGCAGACCTACGGGAGAGCTGCTGCTTCTGCAGAGCAGCCTTTTCCGATTGGCGAAGCCGAATGGTCTCCGCCAGCCGGCATTTGACGCTGCTCGGCTCACCTTGCAGAGCGCGGATCAACTCTTCACGGCCGCGCTTATCGGCAATTAAAATCGTCGCAGAACTAGGCGATTGGGTCGTCTCCCGAAGTCTTCGGCGCAATTGAGCGGGAACTTCGTTGACCGAGTGATAAACCTGGTGCTCTCGCGGTAGCTATAAAAATTGTGGAGCTTTTCGCCGTTACCACAGCCATTAATTCCGATCCCGCTCAGCTGCCGAGAGCACGAAGGCGAGTGCTCGCAGCGGACATTCCCATCTCATTGCCTGCATTTTCCGAAGTTACCTGGATAAATCCTAAACCAGCTTTAGATAATAGCCTTATCCCTCCGGTAAATCAAGCCTACTCTCCGTATCATTGGTTCTGGACCAAGCGATACAGCAACAAGCCGATTGGCCGCCACTTCTTCCTGGCAGTGCGATGCCGCCAGAAACGAGACGCCCAGATTAGCCATAACGAAGCGCTTGATCATCTCCGTGGAATCGAGCTCCATAGAAACATTCAGATCCTCATGGACTGAATCGAGCCACGCATTGAGACGCGCGCGGGTCGTACCGGTCTTCGGCAGGAGCACCTGTTCCCCAAGTAAATCCCGAGGCATAATCCGCTCATATGATGCAAGCTTATGGCCGGCTGGGACAAGCAATTTAATCTCGTCCGAGTAGATTTTCACCACCTGCAGCTTCTTTTCTTCCACCGGCAGCTGAGTTATTCCGAAATCGGCCAGATTATCCAGAACTGCCTGGACCACGCGCGCACCGTAGGAGCGATCGACCAAAAGCTGAACGTTGGGGAACTGCTTCTTAAATTCCGCGAAGACCGCGGGTAAGACATAGATACAAGTGGCCTCGTTTGCGGCAATCAGTAGTTCGCCCCGGGGCACTTTTTCCAACTCGTTGATGGAATCCTGCGCGCGGCGCCGAAGTGCAAGAATCTGTTCCGCGTGTTCAGCGAAGATTCTGCCCGCTACGGTGAGGGAGATTTTCGTGCCTAAACGCTCAAAAAGCGTTGTGTTCAGCTCCTGCTCTAACTGACGCACCTGTGCGCTGATCGCCGGCTGAGTACGGTAACAGGTCTGAGCAGCCTTTGAGAAACTCTTCAAACGAACGATCTCAAGAAACGTATGTAGTTGATCGAGATCCATGCGCGTTGAACCGAACCAGATAATCCAGGAGGGAAGCCGCTGAGTTCAAATTGTAGCAGCCGGAAGAACCCACCTCGGATTTACTTCATCTCCAAGATCTTAGTGTCCGGCGGCAGTGAAAACGTCCTATCAGGAGGATTCGGATTTGCTTCTCCTGCATTTGCGAACATTTGATAGGTCTTGTAACCGTTTCGCGAACGCTCTATGTTGAACGGCCAGGTAATCCCTTCGCCGATGTTGCGGAACTTGTCGAACTCCAAGACCTCATCGTTCCGGTACTTTGTATCGGGGTCGAGCCAGGTGAAGGTCTCTCGTATCGGAAGGTGCGTATTGTGGTCGAAATAGACCCGGATGGTACGCCTTTGAGAGTCCGTGATATCCACTATCTCAACGTGCCGGCTCAGGTAAACCTCGCTTCCGATGAAGTCGAAATACAGCCCTGGTTCGTTCCGGCGATACTTCAGAAAGTACAGGATGTCGTTCTCAGTTGTACGCCTGTAGCGGTCCAGCACATCCGCGGCGACAGGCCGCGCACCTCGGAAGGTCAACTCCCACGCTTGCCGTTCCAAGAACAAATAGGAGTAGTCCAACTTCTTACCTAGGTACTGGCGTTCCCGGATAGCAACTCCGTCTTTCGGTAGGTCGGGCAGGTATTCGGTATAAATTTTCGAGATGTCGGACCCGCTGGTTTGGTCACGGAAGAAGGTGTAGACCCGTCCTGTGGCAAGCCTGGTATGCATGTTGAGATAGTGATCGCCTCCCAGTGCTTGCAAAGCGAGATCGAGGATCCCCTTGGCTTTGTCGGCGTCCGGATCGGGTGTTTGAGCCGCAATGGAGCCCACACCAAAGTAGAGAACCATCAGGACCGAGGTTGTCCTGCGGCAACGTTTATTCATACGGCTACTTAGACGCAGGTATACGAAAGAATATATGCGCCTTTGTCATCCAGGCCGTCTATCTGCTCGGCGCTCGCGTGGATCGAACCGGCACGCTGGCGAAGCTGGCCTCCGAGCCGTCGGTTCAAACTGGCCTGGATCTCTGACACCACCGCCAAGGCGACCTGCTCCGGTCCGTCCGCGCCGATATCGAGTCCCATGGGAGCATGCAACTCCGCCTCGTGTTCGGTGCCGCTCAAGCCCAAGTCTTGTAAAAGCTGCCGTGTCCGCTTCTGCGGTCCAAGAACGCCTAGGTAGGGCAGATTCAATCCGCGCAGGTCTTCCAGAAAGCGCTTGTCCTGGGAGTAACTATGAGTCATGATGGCTGCCACAGTCCAGGGGTCATGGGGATATTGCAGCGGTATATCGAGAGGGCGAACTGTCACCTGGGCACCGGGAAAGCGTTCGGGCCGAGCGTAATGCGAACGCCCGTCAAACACCAAAACTTGCCACCCGAGGAATTGCGCCAGCCGGTTGAGCGGGATTGCATCGTCCCCTGCCCCGCAAAGTAACAGTTGAATCGGCGGAGACAGGTGTTCAACGTAAACCTCTTCCCATCTCTCGTCAGGTCCAACGTCGAACCTCGTCCCGACGTGGCCAATCGGACTAAGGACATGCGTTACCGTGGCGGGCTTGCGAGATTGCCGAACCTCCTGAAGCAAATCGAGAACCGCGCAATTGACAGAGGTGACTCGCTCCAGCAAAACATGAATGATGCCATTGCATCCCAAGCCGTAGCCGGTACTGCTGATTTCTCCATCGGGTGTTGTGTCATAGCGCCGAATGACGGGCCCGCTTTCTGTGAGCCACCAAGCCTTCTTGACGAGATCTTCTTCCAGGCAGCCGCCGCTGATCGATCCGGCATGTTCGCCTAAAGGGTTCAGCAGCATACGCGCACCCGGAAGGCGATAGGAGGAGCCCTGCGTTTTTACTACTGTGGCCAAGACACAGCTTTGGTTGTTGCTCTTTGACTTTTCCCAGAGATGAAGGATATTCTGCAGCTCAATCATCAATTGCAACCAGCTCTTACAGCTTAACTTTGTTGTTCTTGCGATGGGAGAAGGGATGCAGAATCGCGATCGAGATAAAGAGAAGTCTTCGGATGGAGCCGCAGGGCAGAAGCAGGCGCAAGCGGCGTAACTTGACCGCTCAAGCAGGCGTGAACGGCCATCGCTTTTTGCTTGCCTGGAACAACAGAAATAATCTCCCGGGATTGCAAAAGCTGCCGCACAGAAATTGAGATCGCCCGGCGAGGAACATCGTCCAGCGAGCTGAACCAGCCTTCTCCGACCTGCTGCAGCCGACAGCGCTGGTCAAGCTCAACTATCAAATAAGGATCTTCGGTCTCAAAATCCGCTGGGGGGTCGTTGAACGCCAGATGTCCGTTCTCACCGATCCCGGCGAACGCTAGATCAATGGGCGCTTGCCGGATCAGTTCACTCATTGTCGCTACAACTTCATCCGGGTTGGCACGGCCGTCCAGCAGATGATAACGTCCGAGTCCTGTTGGGACGACCACTCTCTCGTAGATGTATCGCGCGAAGCTGGCAGGATGCTCGCGTCCGATCCCAATGTACTCGTCCAGATGGAAGAGCTCCACACGCCTCCAATCGAGGTCAGGCTGCTCCGTTAAGCGTTGGAGAAATAGCAATTGGGAAGCTCCGGTCGCAACCAGAAGCCGCACGGTCTCCTGTCGCTGTAAGAGGTCGCGAAAGGATTCAGCCGCATGCAGAGCTGCTGCCGAGGAGAGTTCTTCCGCCGAATCAAAAATATGAGTCACGTAAAGCCTGTCTTTAAACGTTAGTACAGCGACCTTTATTGAAGCTAAAGAATGGCGGTTTCTATAGAACGTACTTGGTATCAGATGGGGTAAACGGCGCTTGACTATACTGTCAAACTATTACATCCTCGAATACATCGACAGGTGCCTGCCCCCGTCCGTCCAGGCCCCGAATTCAATTTTGGTGTTTCCGGGGGTTCATGTTGTCCTTTGTTCGTAGGCTTTCTACGCTTGCTTTGTTTTGTTTGTTGCCGGGTTTACTTCCTGCCCAGGACGCCACAGGGCGGGTAGTCGGGCGTGTAACTGACCAGGCTGGCGCGGTTATTCCCAATGTCAAGGTCACGGTGCTTGCTGTTGACACGCAGTTGACTCGCGAAACACTTACCGGGGGCGATGGCGCATTTCAGGTTCTTTCCCTTCCGATCGGAAGCTACAGTGTCCAGATTGAGCACCCCGGCTTTAAAAAAGTCATGACGACACCTCAGAAGTTGCTGATCAATCAGTCCCTTCGGGTGGATGTTACGCTGGAAGTAGGCCAGGTTACGAGTACCGTCGAGGTGCAGGAACGGCCGCTGCCGAATGTCGAGACGGTGGTGGCGCAGTTGGGCTCATCGGTCACGACGCAAACCATCCAGAACCTCCCCTTGAACGGCAGGAATACGCTGGATCTTGCGCTTCTGCAGCCGGGGGTTACGCCCTCTAACTCCGGCACTACGGCGGGCGGTGGAACGACCTTCAATGTTGCCGGCGGTCGCAGCGATTCAGTCACATACCTGCTGGATGGAGGCGTGAACAATAACCTCCTGAGCAATGGCGTTGTGTTCCAGCCAAATCCCGACGCAGTGAACGAATTCCGCATTCTAACCAGCAACTACGGCGCCGAGTACGGGCGCAATGGCGGCGGAATTGTGACCGAAGTGATCAAGTCCGGCACAAACAGCGTGCACGGGCAGCGCGTACGACTTCGTCCGCAATCAGGACTTCAACGCCAATCTCTTCTTCAACAACAAAAACCGGCATCGGTGTACCGATTCTGAAGCGCAATCAGTTCGGCGCGACGTTCGGCGGTCCTGTCGTCCTGCCGAAGATCTTTCAACGGGACGCGACAAGCTGTTCTTTTTCGTTTCCTACCAGGGACAGCGGCAGGTCAGCACCACCACTCAATTCAGCGCTGACAACCTATACGCCGGCCGAACTCAGCGGCGACTTCTCGCATTCAACTCGGTGCACGGACGGGTCCCGATGCGGGTGTCGTCAGTTTCCTGAGATCGCATCCGTATTACCAGGCGAATCCGGCGTTGGCTGCGCAGGGAATCATCGACCCGACCCGAATCGACCCGGTGGCGAAAACTACATCAGCGCGGGGCTGATACCGACTTCCAGCACCGGGCACGATTATTCCGCAGGGGAGGCGCGCAATCCAATGCGGACGACGTGATCGGGAAAGTCGATTATGGCCCACTTCGAACGACCGGATTCTCGGTGACTCTCAGCGGCGGCAGCGCTCCGACGCTGTCGCCGTTTCACTTCAGCACGGTCCTATCTGCCGGGATACGCCACCACGACGACGCTGCATCGCTATCACGGCGTGGTGGATTATGCGCGACGTTCTGACGCCGACGCTGATCAACGATCTGCGCTTTACGGCACAGCGGAATAATGCGCTGCAAGCGTCGCCGCCGACCAGTTTACCCACTTCGAACAAGCTCGGGAATCAACATCATTTCCGACAACCCGACGGGACCGACGATTCTCGGATTCCTGGCCAGCGGCAGCAGTGTCGGGTTCAGCCCGCAGGGCCCCACCGCGCTGATTGACAACACCTATAACCTGTCGGACGTGCTGACGTGGACCAAGGGCCAGCACACGTTGAAAGGCGGCTTTACGGTGGAGCCTTATCAGAACAACACGAACTACGACTTCTATATCAATGGCGAGTATTTCTTCAGCGGGTCGAACGGCGGGATCGGATCCGGGAATGACCGGGCCGATTTCCTGTTTGGGTTGCCCGACGAATATCTGCAGTATGGCGCCGCGCCTTCGAACATTCGCAGCAAGTATTGGGCGGGATTTGGCAGGACGAATGGCGGGTGAGGCCGAACCTCACGCTGACGATGGGCGTGCGCTATGAATACAGCGAGCCCAAGTATGACCTGCAAGGCCGGTCGTTCTCACTGAAGTACGGGGCGCAGTCGACGCGCTTTCCGGGTGCGCCGATCGGGCTTTTGTTCCCGGGCGATGCGGGGGCACCGAAGGGCTCAAACTTCCCGGACCGGAACAACTTTGCACCGCGCTTCGGCTTTGCGTATGCACCGAGCGACCATAAGACGAGCATTCGCGGCGGGTTTGGAGTGTTTTACGACATTCTGAAAGCGGAAGACAATCTGCAGTTCAACGGGCAGGCGCCTTTTTATGGATTCTCCGATCTGTTCTTCGATCCTTTGAAGGGCAATCCAACCGGTCCGGTGCAGTATCTTTCGAACCCGTATGTGGCGACCGGATCGCCGAACCCGTTTCCCTCGACGCCGCCACCACAGAATCTGAATTTTGCGGCGGCCGGTTTCACAACCATCGGCGGCGCGGCGGTGTATTTTGTGAACCCGAATTTGCGCACGCCCTATGTTTATCAATACAACCTGAGCGTGCAGCGTGAACTGTCGTCGACGCATTGTGCTGGAGACGAGCTATGTGGGGTCGTCGTCGCATAAGCTGACCGGACTGGTGGACGGCAACCCGATCGTGCCGGGCACGAACCGGCGGCTGTTCAGTACACAGCCGGGAGTGGCGGCTTCGGCTTTCAGTTATCTGGACACCTTCGACAATGTGGGACGCGCCCACTACAACAGCCTGGAAGCCAGCTTGACCAAACGGATGCCGAATACGCCGATTCTGGGCGACACGCAATTCCAGCTTTCTTATACCTATGGCCACAGCATCGACAACGAATCCGGATTCCGCGAGACGACATCGCGCGTGCCGTACTACAACCAGAAGCAGTTCATGGCGTCTTCCGACTACGACATACGCCACAATCTCGTGTTCAGCGGAGCCTGGCAACTGCCCTTCGACAAGCTGTGGTCGTCAGGCCCGAGCCGGCTGACCAAGGGATGGAATCTCTATCCGATCATCAGCTATCGGACCGGCTTCCCGATCGACATACTAGCCGGCATCAGCCGCACTGCAGACGCGTGTCGGGCCTTCCGGCGACGGCGATCCGAACCTGGTACGCGCGAATCTGTTGACTTCGAGTGTGCCGCTGTACGATCCGCGCAATGCGCAGACGCTAAACGGGGTGACCGGCTCCTACTACTTCAATCCGGCGAATTTCGGCCGATTCGCGAATATCAACGCCAACCAGAACACCTACGGCACGCTGGGACGCAATGCGATCTACGGACCCGGTCGTGTCAATACGGATCTCAGTTTAGTGAAGACTATCCCGATCTACGCCGAACGCGTGAAACTGGACATACGCGCTGATTTCTTCAACATCTTCAATCAAACTCAATTCAAAAATCCGAACGTCACCATCACCCAGGGAACCTTCGGACAGATCACCAGCACCTACGACGCCAGAATCATTCAATTGGCCGCACACCTGGACTTTTAGTCTGACGAGGTTTATTACTGGCGCTTGCCGAGAATTACCAGCGTCTTAATTAGGACGGCTTCGACGTCTGTTCTCGATATGAGTGAAAATTCCATCATGGGGCTGGTTGATCGCCAGGAGTGGCTCCAGCCCATTCAGGACACCGGCGCAGAACTGATTCACAACGCGTTCACGGCAGCTGGCCCAGCCGGCCAAACGGCCAAGAACGCCTTACATGGCGTCTGGCTTGGGCATCCGCTGCATCCTGCAATGACCGACGTCCCGGTCGGCAGTTGGACCGTGGCGACCGCTCTTGATCTGCTGGAGATCCGCGGTGACTCGCAGTACAGAGCCGGGGCGGATGCGGCGGTAATGCTGGGGTTGCTTAGCTCGATCCCTGTAGCACTCACAGGGATGACTGATTGGAGTGACACGCACGGTAAGCCGCAGCGTGTCGGCGCGCTCCACGGGATCCTGAATGTCGGGGCAGCGGTCTTGTACGCAGCTTCGTACGCAGCACGGAAATCCGAAAAGCGGGGACTAGGCCGCCTGCTCGGCTTTTTGGGGTATGGAGTGTTGCTGTCCAGCGCTTATCTGGGCGGGGAACTCTCCTATTCTCAAAAAATCGGCGTGAATCACGCGCCGGATGCTGAGGGCGAGCTTCCGAAGGAGTTTACGGAAGCCATTAAAGAGTCAGAGCTTATGCAAGGTAAACCTTCGAAGGTAAGCATTCAGGGCACCGATATCTTCATCCTGAAAAACGGATTAAAGATATTCGCCATGGCCGAGCATTGTTCTCACCTGAGCGGTCCGCTATCGGAAGGCAGAGTCGAAAGAGATTCGATTGTCTGTCCTTGGCATGGATCCCGGTTCTGTTTAGAGGACGGACGGGTGGAGGACGGCCCGGCGACCAGCAATCAACCGGTCCTGGACGTGAAAGTGGAAGACGGAACGGTCTTTGTGAAGGCCAGACAAGCTGCGACCACACCGCAAGTAAGCCTTTGAAGCACTTCGGCTACACTGCCCTCATGCTGCCGAATCGACTGCTTTGGGTCAGCGGCTTGCTGCTTGCGTGCGCGACTGCCTTGCTTCTAGGCGCCGCGGGCGGGATCACTCAGACCCAGAGGACCATATCCGGCCTCCGGCAACCAGTCGAGATTCTGCGCGACCGTTGGGGCGTTCCTCATATCTACGCCCAGAATACGGACGACTTGTTCTTCGCGCAAGGATACATCACCGCGGCCGACCGGCTGTTCCAGCTCGATCTCTGGCGGCGTATCGGCACGGGCAAACTTTCCGAGGTACTTGGTCCAAACTTCATCGCACGGGATCGGATCGCGCGACTGGTGCGGTATCGTGGCGATTGGGATGCCGAGTGGAAGAGCTATTCGCCCGATACCAAAGAGATCTGCACCCACTTTACCGAGGGCATTAACGCTTATATTAAGTCCCTAACGGGCACCGCCGCTGAAGAATTCCGGCTTGGCGAACTACGACCCGGGCTTTGGGAACCGGAAGATGTCGTGGCTCGCGCCTAGCCGGGCTGCAGATGACAGGTAACATGCTGCAGGAGGTAAACCGAGCTCAACAGGTTACACGGCTAGGCCTTGAGCACGGTGGAGATGCTTTCGCCGCCCGATCCACCGGCGCCGTTCGTGCATCCCGCATGGACTGGACCTGGCCGATATCACCAGCTCGATTCTGCACGACTATACGAGCGCCATCGGACCTTTGCGCTTTCCTGGTCAACAAGGCAGTAATAACTGGGTGATCGACGGAGCGCTGTCAAAAACGGGAAAGCCGATTTTGGCGAATCGATCCGCATCGAGCTATCCAGTTGCCATCCCTGCGGAAGACTGTGCATCTGGTAGCTCCAGGCTGGAACGTCATCGGTGCAGGTGAGCCTTCCCTGCCCGGAGTTGCGCTGGGCCACAACGATGAGATTGCATTCGGTTTCACGATCGTTGGAATTGACCAACAAGATCTCTACGTTGAAAAAACGAACCCAGAAAACCCTACCGAATACCTTTATCAGGGCAAGTGGAAGAAGATTCGGATAGAGCGCGAGACGATTCAGGTGGGAGGCGGCGGAGAAGGACGGAGCGGGCGCCGAACATCCTGTCCCGGAACAATTCGACCTGAAGTTCACCGACCACGGCCCGATTATCTATGAAGATACGACCCGCCATCGCGCGTACGCACTGAAGTGGGTGGGCGAACTGCCCGGCACAGCTGGATACCTTCCGGCGCTCGGGTTAATCCGGGCGCATAGCTGGCCTCAGTTCCAGACGGCGGCCGCGGCGTACAAAGTCCCGTCCGAAAATCTTGTCTATGCAGACCGGCAAGGCAATGTCGGCTGGATTGCGGCAGGTCTGGCTCCGATGCGGGAAGGCTGGGCAGGCTTATTCCCCGTTCCGGGAGATTCGGGCGAATACGAATGGAAGGGGCTATCTGAATGCCGCGGATCATCCTACGGCCTATGATCCCAAGCAGCATTTCATTGCGACAGCCAACAACAATATCCTGCCGCAGGGCTACTCCCACCAATTGGCTTATTACTGGGCTTCTCCCGAACGGTATCAGAGGATTGCTGACATGCTTTCAAGAAAGGCGGCAAGTTCGACATCGGTGACTTCGAAAAGCTCCAACAGGACACCGTCTCCCTGATTGCTCGGAGTTTGTGCGGCTCCTGGACGAGTGGCATCCGGCAGAGGGCAGTCCGGGAGAACGGGTGAAAGAGGAGTTTGCCGGCTGGGACGGCAATATCGCCATGGATTCTCGCCTTGCTCTTGATCTATGAGGTCTGGTCAGGCCGGTTGAGTTCGAAGCTGACTGCCTAGGACGCTTCCGATTCCCCGGACCAACCCCCGAGCCGTTCTAGAGGTTTGCGGACAGCCCCGCAGCTAAACGAACTTCTTTCCAAGTCTCTGGACGAGGCGCTGGCGGAAATTACCCGGCGGTTGGGACCGGACCAATCTCATTGGACCTGGGGCGCGCTTCACAAGGTTTACTTCCGTCATCCCCTCTCAGTGGTGGAAGCCTGGAAGGTCCCCCCGGGCGCAGCGCCACCGCCCTTCGGCCTGGATAGCGCTGCAACCCACCATGACCATCCGGGTGAAGCGACTCAACATCACTGCCCCTCTCACGTCCGGGAGACGCAAACACGGTGAATGCGACGGGAGGCGGCCACAATTACACGGAGGCTTATGGGGCATCCTACCGGCAGATTATTGACGTGGGGGATTGGGATCGATCGGTGATGACGAACGCGCCCGGGCGAATCCGGCGTTCCTGGATCAGCTCATTATCGCGATCTGGCCGAGCCCTGGGCCCAGGGGGAATACCATCCTATGCCCTTTTCGCGCAGGCGGTGGAGGCTGCGGCGGAAGAAAGCATGATGTTGGTGCCCACCAAGTAGCCGAAATGTGCGGCGTTAACTTGATACAGGCGGCTAACAGTTCAGGAGCAGTAACGTCTAATTACTGTGGTCGTCTACCTGTCACCGGGACTGAAATCAGGATTCGTTTCGCCGGCGTAAAGCCAGGACTGAGATCAAGTCTGGAAACTGAGTTACCCGGGGTCGCCTTCAGTTTGCTCTGAACCGCGTTCCGTGAGCGGCGCTTCGAGGGCGCAACAAATTCACGGAATGTAATCCTGGGGCATTTTTAGGGAATGTAGTCTTGGGACATTGATTAAGGGAGCAGGGATGAAGTCACCTAACGCGTTAGAGCCACATCTGGAGGAACCGGGGAGGACTGACGCACACGGAACCGGGGCAGCAGCGACACGGTATCCGGAATTAGAAGACGACGGCAAGGGCGGGAATAAGTATTGGTGGGTCTGGGTGATTATTTTCGCGCTGATCGCCTACGGGTGCTATCGGCTGTACGATTTCGAAAATGCGAAGAAGGCGGCGGTGGCCTCGCGGCGGGGTCCGGGCGCCGTGCGGCCGCGGGCGCTTCCGGTTTCGGCGGCAGCGGCGCGGGCAGGTGATATTCCGGTTTATCTGCAGGGCTCGGCAATGTCACTGCATTCAATACAGTGACAGTAAAAACGCGCGTCGACGGCCAACTGGTGAACATCGGCTTCCATGAAGGCCAGTTCGTGAATAAGGGACAGTTGCTGGCTGAGATTGATTCCGCGGCCCTACCAGGTAGCCCTGGACCAGGCGAACGGCGTGCTGGCGCAAGCCAAGGGAACGCTGGCCAAAGATCAGGCGTCGCTGCGGGATGCGCAAGCGAATTATCAGCGTTACCAGGAACTTTTTAAGGCGCAGATCATCGCCAAACAACAACTGGACACGCAGCTTGCGACGGCAGACCAGGTGCGAGGATCGATTGCGGCCGACCAGGCAACCATCGAAAGCGCGCAGGCGGCTATCGACAACGCCAAATTGAACCTGACGTACACCAAGATTGCGTCGCCGCTGAGCGGACGAATCGGACTGAAGCTGGTGGATGTCGGCAACATGATTCATGCCTCGGATGCGACGGGTCTGGCGGTGATTACACAGCTGCAGCCGATTTCCGTACTATTCAGCATTCCGGAAGAACAACTGCCACCGGTGCTGGCCAAACTGCGCCAGAACGCGAAGCTGCCGACGCAGGCCTACGACCGTGACCAGGCGAAGAAACTGGCGGACGGGACGCTGCTGACGGTGGACAACCAGATCGATGCCACCACCGGAACATCGCGATTAAAGGCGGTGTTTCCGAACACCGATTACGCGCTGTTTCCGAATCAGTTCGTGAATGTGCGGCTGTCGCTCGACACCAAGCGAAACGTGATCATTGTGCCGAACGTCGGCCATTCAGCGCGGACCGACAGGCACGTTTGTGTACCTGGTGAAGGACGACTCGACGGTCTCAGTGCGAGCGGTGAAGCTGGGCATTTCGGAAGGAAACAACGTCTCGATTGAAGACGGGCTGCAGGCCGGCGAGCAGGTGGTGACGGACGGAGCGGAGAAGCTGACCGAGGGGATGAAGGTGGCAGTGCATACGGCCGGGCAGACCACCAATGCGGCGGGCGAGCGGCCCAGGCGGAGAAACCTCCAGTGAACCCGTCGCGGCCGTTTATTCTGCGGCCGGTTGCCACGTCGCTGCTGATGGCGGGCATCCTGATTGCGGGGTCCATCGCCTACCGCCAGCTTCCGGTGGCGGCGCTGCCGCAGGTCGATTATCCCGACCATTCAATGCCTGACGTTTTATCCAGGCGCGAGTCCGGATGTGATGGCCTCGTCGGTGACGGCGCCGCTCGAGCGAACGTTCGGGCAAGTGCCGGGACTGAAGCAGATGACTTCGACGAGCTCGTTCGGCAGCTCCGTCATCACGCTGCAGTTTGACCTGGACCTGAACATCGACATTGCCGAACAGCAGGTGCAGGCGTCGATCAACGCGGCCGGCACATACCTCCCGGCCGACCTGCCGAATCCACCCGTTTACAGCAAGGTGAATCCGGCCGATGCGCCGATTCTGACGCTGGCGCTGAGCTCCAAGACCGTGCCGCTGACGAAGGTGGAAGATCTGGCGGACACGACGCTCTCGCAGAAAATTTCGCAATTGCCCGGGGTGGGTCTGGTGTCGATTAGCGGCGGGCAGAAGCCGGCGGTGCGGATCCGAGTAAACCCGACCGCGCTGGCGGCCTACGGACTGAGCCTGGAAGACCTGCGCACGGCACTGAACCAGACCAATCATCAACCAGGCCAAAGGCAATTTCGACGGGCTGCGGCAGGCGTACACGATTGGGGCGAACGACCAGATTCTGACCAGCGCCGGATATAAGCCCATGATCGTCGCCTACAAGAACGGCGCGCCGATCCGGCTGGAAGATGTAGCGGCGGTGATGGACGGCGCCGAAAACACGCGCCAGGCGGCGTGGATGAACACGACCCCGGCGGTGATTGTGAACATTCAGCGGCAGCCGGGAGCCAACATCATTTCGGTTGTGGACCGCGTGAAAGCGCTGCTGCCGCAACTGCGGGTTCTATGCCGCCGCAGTTAACGTACAGGTTCTGACCGACCGCACGACGACCATCCGCGCGTCGGTAGAGGATGTTCAGTTCGAACTGATGCTGACCATTGCGCTGGTAGTGATGGTGATCTTTCCTGTTCCTGCGGAGTCTGGCAGCAACGATTATTCCGAGCGTGGCGGTGCCGCTTTCGATTGTTGGAACGTTCGGCGTGATGTACCTGCTGGGCTACAGCCTGAATAATCTGACGCTGATGGCGCTGACGATCTCCACCGGCTTTGTGGTTGATGACGCGATCGTGATGATCGAGAACATCTCGCGATATCTGGAGGAAGGCGCCGACCCGCTTGACGGCGGCGCTTGAAGGACTCAGAACAGATCGGATTCACGATTGTGTCGTTGACAGTTTCGCTGATCGCGGTGCTGATCCCGCTGCTGTTCATGGGCGACATTGTGGGGCGGCTGTTCCGGGAATTTGCGATCACGCTGGCGATCACGATTCTGGTTTCGGCGGCGGTCTCGTTAACCCTGACGCCCATGATGTGCGCCAAGCTGCTGCGGCACAAGCCGGCATCGCAGCAGAACTGGTTTTACAACCGATCGGAAAAGCTTTTCGAAGACGTCATTTCCTGGTACGGACGGACGCTGCAGTGGGTGCTTGCGGCACCAACCGGCGACGCTGCTGGTAACGGTGGGCACACTGGCCGGCACCATTCTGCTGTTCATTGCAGTGCCGAAGGGCTTCTTCCCGGTGCAGGATACGGGCGTGATTCTGGGGATTTCGGAAGCGCCGGAGACAGTTTCGTTTCGGCGCGATGTCGCAGCGGCAGCAAGCGCTGGCGAGCACCATCCTGAAAGACCCGGCAGTGGAAAGTCTTTCGTCCTTTATCGGCATTGACGGGGTGAACACCACCATGAACAGCGGGCGGATTCAGATCAACCTGAAGCCGCTGGAACAACGCGACGGCAACGTGAACGACGTGATCCGGACGGCTGCAAACGCAAGCTGGGCAGCGTGGACGGCATTTCGCTGTTCATGCAGCCGGTGCAGGACCTGACGGTGGAAGACCGGGTCAGCCGAACGCAGTATCAATACACGATGGAAGACGCCGACGCCAAGGAGTTAAATCACTGGACCGACCGTCTGGTGGCCAAGCTGAAAACCATTCCGACACTGCGCGATGTGGCAACCGACCAGCAGAATAACGGGCTCGAGACGCTGCTGGTGATCGACCGGGACAATGCTTCGCGGCTGGGCATCGGGATGCAGCAGATCGACGATACGCTCTACGACGCCTTTGGCCAGCGGCTGGTCTCGACCATGTTTACGCAGTTGAATCAGTATCACGTGGTGCTGGAGGTGGCGCCGGGGTTCCGCCGGAATCCGGATTCGCTGGACGACGTGTACATCCGTTCGAATACAGGCACGCAGATACCGCTCAGCACCATCAGCCAGTTCGAAGTCCACGCCATGCCGTTGACGGTGAACCACCAGGGGCAATTCCCGGTTGTGACGCTTATCGTTCAATCTGCCGGCGAATGAATCGCTGGGCAATGCGGTGAAGTCGATTAAACAGGCCGAGCAGGAGATCGGTCTGCCGATCAGCATTCATACCAGCTTCCAAGGCACGGCGGCGGCGTTCCAGAATTCGCTGGCGAACGAGGCGTACCTGATTCTTGCGGCGCTGGTGGTGGTCTACATCGTGCTGGGCGTGCTGTATGAAAGCTATATTCACCCGATCACGATTCTTTCGACGCTGCCCTCGGCGGGAATCGGGGCGATTCTGGCTATTTATGTCTGCAAGACCGACTTCAATGTCGTCGCGCTGATTGGCATCATTCTGCTGATCGGCATCGTGAAGAAGAACGCCATCATGATGATCGATTTTGCGCTGGAGGCGGAGCGGTATGGCGGCAAATCGCCGCGCGAAGCGATCTATCAGGCGTGTCTGCTGCGGTTCCGGCCGATCATGATGACGACCATGGCGGCGTCTGTTCGGCGGCCTACCGCTGGCCTTGGGAACGGGTGTCGGATCGGAACTGCGCAAGCCGCTCGGCATCACGATCGTTGGTGGACTGATTGTCAGCCAGGTGCTGACTCTGTACACGACGCCGGTGGTTTACCTGTTTTTTGAGCGGCTGGCGGCCAGGCTTTCGCGTAAGCAAACTAGCGAGCGGAGGGCTGGTGTGCAGGTTGCGGAGGCGGTGCATGGGGATTAGGCGCGGGTTGGTTTTTTGGGCGGTTCGAGCTGGGGCCTGACTCCGGTGCGGGAGGACAGTCCGGGCAGCTCTGTCCACGCGCCTCGAGCGTTTTCGTTTGGTTGGACCGGAGTGGACTGGGACAGGTGTCCTCCCGGGCGTACGTTGGTTTTTGGGGTTCCGGTGGGTCCAGTGAGTTCTTAAGGTTCGGAAATCAAGGACATGAATCTTTCGGCACCGTTTATCAATCGCCCGGTGGCGACGTCGTTGCTTACTGTGGCGTTGGCGCTTTCGGGCGTGCTGGCTTTCCGGCTTGCTGCCGGTAGCGCCGCTTCCCGAAGTTGATTTCCCGACCATTCAGGTGCATGCCAATCTGCCGGGTGCAAGTCCGGAGACGATGGCTTCGGCTGTGGCCACTCCGCTCGAGCGGCAGTTCGGACGCATTGCCGGCATCACGGAGATGACTTCATCCAGCCAGTTGAGCAGCACCAACATCACGCTGCAGTTCGATCTGGACCGCGACATCAATGCGGCGGGGCGCGATGTGCAGGCGGCGATTAATGCGGCTCGGGGACAATTGCCGGCCGATCTTGCCCGGGAACCCTGGCTACTACAAAGCGAACCCGGCCGATGCGCCGATTCTGATGCTGGCCATGAGTTCGGAAACCTTACGATCGGCCGCACATGTACGACGCCGCCGACTCCATCCTGGCCCAGAAGATTTCGCAGATCGAAGGTGTGGGACAGGTACATATCTGGGGCAGTTCGCGGCCGGCGGTACGGGTGCAGGTGAACCCGGACGTGATGAACAACCTGGGCATAGGGATTACGGATGTAGCGGCGGCGCTGCAAGGGGCGAACGCGCACCAGGCCAAGGGCGACCTGACCAATGGCGACCGGCGCTGGCAGCTGAACACCACCGACGAACTGTTCAAAGCGGACGAGTATGCCAATCTTGCTGGTGGGCTACCGCAACGGCGCGCCGATCCGGTTGAGCGCCATTGCCAACGTGGTGGACTCGGTGGAAGACGTGCGCAACGAAGGGTTGGAGAATGGCCAGCCCACGGTGCTGGCCGCGGTAAGCCGGCAACCGGGCGCGAACATTATCGAAGCGGTGGACCGGGTGCGGGCGGTACTACCGCAACTGGCGGCGTCCCTGCCACCGGCGATTCATCTGCGGGTGGCGCAGGACCGCACGACCACGATCCGCGCGTCGGTGCATGACGTTGAGTTTTCGCTGCTGATCTCCATTGGGCTGGTGATTCTGGTGGTGTTCGTTTTCCTGCGGAACGTGTGGGCAACCCTGATCCCGGGCATTGCGGTGCCGCTGTCGCTACTGGGCACGTTCAGCGTGATGTATCTGCTGGGCTATACGCTGGACAACCTGTCGTTGATGGCGTTGACGGTGTCGACCGGCTTCGTGGTGGACGACGCCATTGTGGTGGTGGAGAACATCACGCGCTACCTGGAAGAAGGTATGACTGCCGATGAAGGCAGCGCTGCGCGGAGCGCAGGAGATCGGGTTCACTGTTCTTTCGATGAGCATTTCGCTGATTGCGGTATTCATTCCGATCCTGCTGATGGGCGGCATCGTGGGCCGGCTGTTCCGGGAATTTGCGGTGACGCTGGCTGTTGCCATCGGCATTTCGCTGACTGGTATCGCTCACCACGACGCCGATGCTGTGCGCGCTGTTTCTGCGGTCGCAGCACAACAAGCAACATAACTTCTTATACAGGCTGAGTGAGCGCGGATTCAACATCATCACGCAGCGGTTACGCCAAGAGTCTGGCGGCTGGTGCTGAAGCATCCGCAGTTGACGCTGATGATACGCTGGTGGCCTGCGCAGTCAGCGTGTATCTGTACATCGTGGTGCCGAAGGGCTTCTTCCCGCAGCAGGATACGGGACGGATCGGCGGGGCGATTGTGGCCGACCAGGACACCTCGTTTGCGGCGATGCGCGAGAAACTGCACCAGTTGATGGCGATCGTGTCAAAGGATCCGGCGATTCAGGATGTGAACGGATTCACCGGCGGCGGCACGCTGAATGTGGCCAGTATGCGGGCGCAACTGAAGCCGCTGGCCGAGCGTAAGATTTCGGCCGACCATGGTGATCAACCGGCTGCGCGGCAAGTTGTCGCGCGTGCCGGGGCCACCCTGTACATGCAGGCAGAGCAGGATTTCCGGGTAGGCGGACGAGGCGGCAATTCGCAGTATCAATACACGCTGACGGCTGACAATCTGAAGGATCTGAATCGAGTGGGCGCCCAAGCTGCTCGCCAAGCTGAAGACGCTGCCGCAGGTGCTGGATGCCAATAGTGATCAGCAAGCGCATGGACTTGACCACTCAACTGCAGATCGACCGGACGACGGCTTCGCGGATGGGAGTCAATCCTTATCCTGATCGATACGTCGCTGTACAGCGCGTTCGGCCAGCGCCAGGTCTCGACGATGTATACGGGCATCAACCAGTATCACGTGGTTCTGGAGGTGCTGCCGGAATATCAGCAGAACCCGTCGTCGTTGAAGCAAACTGTACGTTCGATTCGAGCAACGGAACCTCCGGTGCCGCTCTCCAACCTTTACACGCCAGGAAACAACGATGAGTTCGCTGACGGTAAACCACCAGGGGCCGTTTCCCGGCAACGACGCTCTCCTTTGCACTGGCGCCCGGAGTAGCGCTGAGCGATGCGGTGGACGCGGTGCAGACAGCACAAGACGATATTCAGATGCCGGCCAGTATTCATGGTGCGTTTGCGGGAACGGCGAAAGCATTTCAGGCTTCGCTCGCTAGCCAGCCGCTGCTGATTCTGGCTGCGCTGGTTACGGTCTACATCGTGCTTGGGCATTCTGTATGAAAGCTATGTTCACCCGATTACGATTCTCTCCACGCTTGCCCTCGGCGGGCGTCGGAGCGCTTGTTGGCTCTGATCTTTTTCGGTACTGACCTGACCGTGATCGCGCTGATTGGAATTATTCTGCTCATCGGGATTGTGAAGAAGAACGCGATCATGATGATCGACTTTGCGCTGGAGGCCGAGCGCAAAGGGCGGTCTCGACTCCAAGCAGGCCATCTACCAGGCGTGCCTGCTGCGCTTCCGGCCGATCATCATGACGACGGCCGCGGCCTTGCTGGGAGGCCTGCCGCTAGCGCTTGGGAACGGGAACCGGATCGGAACTTCGCAAGCCCCTTGGCATCACCATTGTGGGCGGTTTACTTCTAAGCCAGGTATTAACGCTCTACACCACGCCGGTGATTTATCTGTACCTGGCAAAGCTGCAGGCCTGGTTTGGGCCTTCGCGCAGGCCAGTCCGCGGCTGCAGACCATTTTATGGGAATGCGTAAAGGCGCTACTTACCCGTAGCTCAATCCACACATGCTACGTATTCATCAGATTACGGATGGTTGTCGCCTAGAACTTATCTCTCGGAACATGTTCTGAGTTTATTCTTCGGAGAGATATCGAACTCTCTTCCCTCAGATGTAGGGACGATTTTGTTCTCGTTCCGGAATCGAAGTAAGCACAGCTAGCACGATGAACACCTGCCTCCTTTGCACCTTTAAGGAAAACTGTGAGCGGAATTCGTTTGTTCTTTATCCTACGACTCCGATTGTAAAAGACATTCTGGTCGGAACGCCTATGGGATGCTCAGATTGCTCACAGGATGGAAAACGGAGTCATCGCGTCTGGATGCAGCGGTTCAGGACGAGCAGCTTGCCGCGGCACTGAAGCAGCGCCTGAGCGACGGTTGAAATGCGCGACATCCGCGATAACCACGCGCACGCGGCGCGGAGATGATGAATGCCCCTAGCGTGCTGGTCTGGCTGAACCAGTCCGATACGTCCTGGTTCGATAGAGCTCTGGCGGAAGATCTCTTCAGCACGCCATTTTCAGCCCATTATTGATCGAAGCGCCGGCACAATTCACGGCCATGAGTGTTTGGTCAGGCTGCAGATGGAGCGAAGCTACAATGGCGGTGAAATCATCGAGGCGGCAATCTCATCGCGGTCGAGTTACATCTTCGATTCCTATGTTCGTCAGCTGAGCGTGCGCCTCGCAGGTCGTCAACACATGTACCGGGCACGAAGGTTTTCATCAACTTCATGCCGTCCTCCATTTACGATCCGGCGTTCTGTATGAAGTCGACACTGGAAGCCCTGAGCCACACCAGATTGCAACCGGAAGACATCGTATTCGAAGTTGTGGAATCGGAAGCGGTGACGGATATGAAGCACCTGAAGAAAATATGCGCTTACTACCGGGAACGGGGCTTTAAATTTGCGCTGGACGATGTCGGAACCGGCGCGAACTCACTGCAGATGGTCTGCGATTTGCAACCGGATTATATGAAGATTGACAAATCCTTGATCTCCGGTATGTGCAAAGTGCAATGTACCGGTCGGCCATCAGAAAAATCGTCGACCTGGCGAACGAATTCGGGGTACAGGTGATTGCCGAAGGAATCGAGGACCTGGCTACGGCGCGAATCTGTTCCGCGTCGGAATTAACTTGATGCAGGGCTACTACTTCGCTCGACCTGCGCCGACTATGGTTACGACAGCAAACAGTTTGAACAATTTGAGTCAGTACGTGAAGATTGACTCTCTCGCCGGGAACGCGGTCCACGGCGCCGTCGATCCGTTCTTGCTTCATTCCAGATAGCCGGCTTCGACTTTCAGAAGCTACCGTCCACGGCGCGGCTCCTGGGTGCAATTACCCAAGAGTCACGCTGGTTTATCCCAGCACTGACAGCAGATTCTTTTGCATGTCGTCCGCCACTTTTGTGACGTTGACATTCGCCGAGGATTGATCCTTCGCGGAGACCATAGCGACTGCGGCCACACTGAGATCGACAATATCAGCGTCTGCTCCGCCCGACGCCGGGGACGACACCGATGAAAGTTGGCTCACCGCCGTCTGAAGCTTGGCCTGCGCCTGTTCGAGACCTTGTAGTGCAATCGAAGAGATGTTCACGCGAACATATCGAACAAAGCGAGAGACTTTTATAGTCAG
This sequence comes from uncultured Acidobacteriaceae bacterium, assembly GCA_963814195.1. Classification (GTDB taxonomy): domain Bacteria; phylum Acidobacteriota; class Terriglobia; order Bryobacterales; family Bryobacteraceae; genus Bog-105. The sequence continues at coordinate 340,273 of CAWFBU010000007.1, read as the reverse complement.
ATTTCGCTTTCTAAAATCTTTTGAAGCGGAATCTTTCTAAGACTCCAGAATCTGCCCGTCCCGCATGGTCACAATCCGATCGGCAAACGCGGCCGCTTCCGGATTATGCGTAATCATCAGAATCGTCTGAGAGGTTCGCCGATTAAGGTCGCGGAGGATGTCGAGAACCGCGGTGGAGTTAGCGGTGTCCAGGTTGCCGGTCGGTTCGTCGGCAAGCAGAATAGCCGGTGCGTTTACCAGTGCACGCGCTATCGCAACCCGTTGCTGCTCGCCCCCCGACAGTGCGCGGGGCTTATGCTGGAGCCTCTGCCGAATCCCCAGTAGTTCGAGTATGTTCTCAAAACCCGGGGGTTGCTCCGTGCGGCCAGCCAACGATTGAGCGATTCGAATGTTGTCCGCCGCGCTAAGCGTCGGCAGAAGATTGTATTTCTGAAAAACGAACCCGACTTTGTTTTGGCGCAGCTCGGTTCGTTCATTCTCAGTCAATTTGCGAAGATCAACGCCGTCAATAACAACCTCACCGGCAGTAGGCGGCGCGAGACCTCCCAGGATATGGAACAAGGTCGATTTCCCCGAACCGGACGGGCCGATCACCGCCAGGAACTCGCCTTCCGGAACAACCAAGTTGACGCCGCGAAGGGCGTGAACATCCACTTCACCAACGCGATATTGCTTTGTGAGGCCTTTGACTGTGATGATCGGAGGCTTACTCATACGACAGAGCCTCGATGGCATCCTGTCGCGCCGCTTTCAGTCCGGGATAGATGGCGCCCAGTAGGGCTCCGGCCAAGGCGATACCGGCAGCGCGGGGCCACCAATCCGGTACGGAAACGACCTGCAAAGTAGCCGGCATGAGAGTCATTAAGAGGCTCTTCGCAGCATAGGCAAGTATGATGCCCATCAAGCAACCGGCGAGTGCCAGAATGACGGACTCGCGGACCAGCATGTCAACGATGGTCCTGGGCTTGGCTCCAAGCGCTTTCAAAATTCCCAGTTCCCGCGTGCGTTCAATGACGGCCGTATACATCGAAAGAAATACGACAAGAAAGGCAACCATCACAGCCAGGAACGTCACCACGCGGATGAACGATTGCAGTTGCGGAAGGTTACTGATGCTGAATTGACCGATAAAGTCCTGCCACGAGATAGCTGTTAAATTCCGATCTAGCAATTGGTTCAGGTGCACGACTTCCTGATTAGTGAGTGACGAATCATCGAGCTTCAACAGAATCTCGGATAACCGGGCTGGATTAGCGTTGCCGGTTAGCTCCTGAAGAGAGCGCAAAGTGAACGATCAGACGTCCCAGCATGCCTCCCTGCATGATGCCGGTGAGTTTGCCAGTCCTTGTTTGAGTACCTTCCACGTTTGTCCTACGCGGAGCTTATGTTGCTTAGCGTAATACGAGTCGACCATCAGGTCGTCGGGTTGGGACGGAGGCTTTCCCTGTCCATGCGAAAACCTCCACTCATGGCCTCGAATGTTGGGATATCGACCGCATTGAGCGTGGTGATCAACTCCCCCGGAATTGGGATGTGTAGTACCCCGACGACCTGCTTTACATGCGGCTGCTTGGCGAGGAATGCAACGATATTTCTGATCGATTTGCCCGGCGGATAACGACATTACGGCGCCTGGCTTCAGGAATATGTCCGCATTGGTCCCCTTGGCGCGAGCAGCCGAATCCTCCAGCATGCCGCGGCTTAAGCCTATAAGGGTGAGAATCAACATGACTTGGACACCCACGACCAGGGCGCAAAGAAATGTTCTAACCCAGCGATGCCGGATGTTCTCAATTACTAACTTATTGATCATTGTGTAAGTAGATTTAAGTAAGTGAAGCTGGCGCCTTTCTATTGCTGGGAAGAAAGGTAGTCCTTAGCAACCCGCTCCACTGGCTGATGATCCACATCAACTCTCCGATTCAGGGCTCGCATAGTCTCCGCCGACAGATGGTTGGAGAGCATCGTGAGGGCCATCTCGACTCCGGGCTGCTGCTCGACCAGGCTGTGCCTGACCACGTAACAGGCGCTGTAAGGAGGAAAGGTGTGCTGGTCGTCCTTCAGCTCCGTATAGCGACTATCAGTCAGTAACGCATCGGTCGAATTGGCTGCGATCATGTCGATATTGCCCTGCCGCAAAGCCTGGTAAAGGAGACCCAGATCCATGCTCTTGGGAGTATCCTGCCAGCGCAACTTATAGACCGCGTCCAGCTTGCGTAGACCGTCCGGCCGGGTCAGGAACTCGTATCCAACTCCTAGACCTCCAGCTTCGGTCGCGAGCCGACGATAGATCCTGCGATTTCAATTTCTTGGCATCCTGTGTTCTAACTACCATCGCAAATGTGTCATTGAAACCCAGGGGCGGCAGCCACACCAGCTGAAATCTCTTTAAATACTGATCCTTCACATCGATATAAGCGCGGCCCGGATCTTCCGGGATCGTAGCCTTGATGACGACACTGCTTGCGGTTCCCGTGTACTCGGGGTAGATGTCGATGTCTCCTTTCAGAATGGCTTCGTGAGCCAACAATGTGCCGCCCAGGTCTAGCCTTCGTTCGACCTTGATCTTCATTTTGCGCTCAAGCTGCTGCGCCGCGATCTCGCCGAGAATCAACTGCTCAGTGAAATTCTTCGAGCCCACCACAATGCCGTTTTTGCGTGCGCAGGACGCCATGGTGATGCAAAGCAGCAGGAAACTGACTCTCCGTTTCATGCTCGTCTAATCCTTCGCTCGATCAACGTCATACCTGCATCCACCAGAAGCGCCATGCCGGCTGCCGGAACTGCGCCCGCCAAGATCTCGAGCGTATCCACAGATGCAACACCGCGGAAGATCAGAACGCCCAAACCTCCGCCTCCGATTACTGCAGCGATAACGGCAGTCCCAATATTGGTTACCAGAGCGATGCGGATACCCGCCAGGATCGTTGGTGCGGCCAGCGGCAATTCAACCAGCCGCAGCAATTGTCCATCGGTCATGCCCATTGCGATGGCAGCTTCGCGCACCGGACGCTCAACCGAAGTGATGCCGACTACCGTATTGCGCAGAATGGGCAGCAGCGAATAAAGCACCAGGCTGATGATTGCGGTATGCGCTCCGATTCCTCCGATGAACGGAATCGGCAATAGAAATCCGAACAGGGCCAGGCTCGGCACGGTCTGGAAAATATTGGCGATGCCGATTGAAATCCGTCGTAATGCCGGCCGCCGCGTTCCCAGGATTCCCAGGCCAACGCCGATGATGATCGCAAGGCCAGACGAAACACCAACGAGAAACAGGTGCTCACCCGGTCAATTGACCGATGTCGCGTAAAAGGCTCTGAACAACGATAGGATCCAATTCGATTACTTTCTAGAGTTGTTCATGGGTGGTATCTCGGGATTCGACAGTAAACAAACGGCAGCCACCCACCTGCTCCATGAAACGAAATCGTGGATGGAAGAACAAGGGCGGCGCGCGCGTCACCGCTCCCTTCCGCCGATTGCTCCAGCCAAGTCCCGTCCGCCTGGCGGTGCTCAACGACTTTCAGTTCAAATCCTTTGTGCAAGGTCGCAAGCAGGCCCCCGCCGATTTTGACGTCATGGTCCGTTCGAATCTGCAGTTCGACGGGATGCCGCTCTCCTCGTCGATCCAGATTCGTCCGCTCATGGCTTGGGCCAGCCGCTCCTGCAAATTTCGCGGTCGAAAATCGGGATCCCCTGAAAGGTCAAACGCAATGGTGTTGTAGCCCCACCGGCTCTCCCGATGGCCGTTCATAAATCGTTGGGCGCGGATGAACATCTCAGCGGCGGTCTTTCTCCTGTCCTGTTTCTTATCAGCCTCTGCACGATCACTATACTTGCGGACCTCGCTGTCCACCCGAGCCTGCTCCTTCTTAGCATCGGCACCGGTCAGATCTTTTCCGTTGCGGGAGATTACGTGATCGATTTGGACACCATTGACGTAGAACCGGTCCGAACGCCGGGGCAAATGCTTTCTCACATTGCCGTCGTCGTCAATCTCGTCGTAAAAGCCGTGAACACTGCAGGAGTATCGCTCAAGTGCCAGCTGGGCTTTCTCATGCTGGCTAAGGTTCGCGCCTTTAGCTCCCCTGCACTCGGTTAAGGAACCGTCTGGCGCAGCGGAAGGCGCGACGACCGCCGCCAACAAGACAAACCCGATCGAATCCGGGATCATGCGGGCCGCCGTGCTGCCACCATCTCTCTTGGCAGGGTGTCGCGGAAGGCGGTGGCCACAGGCGTGTCGAGGGCAAAGAAATCGTCCGGAGTTGTAAGCGCCTCCACCGAACCGTTTTCGAGCACCGCGATATGGTTGCCGATAGCGAGCGCCTCGGCTATGTCGTGTGTAACGAAGACAGAGGCGACCTGATATTGCGCACGCAGGCGGAGGAACTGCTGCTTGCATCTCCAGACGCGGTGATCGGGTCCAACGCACCGAAGGGTTCGTCAAACAGCAGCAAGCCGGGAGAAGCAGCTAGCGCGCGCGCAACTGCGACTCGCTGGCGCTGACCGCCCGAAAGTTCAGTCGGCTTGCGATGGCGGACTTTGTCGAAGCCGAGGCCGACCTGATCGAGAAGTTCTGCCGCGACCGGGCCTCCTGCTTTTCCGGCGGCCAGCCGAGCAGTCGGGGAACCAGGCAAACGTTCTGCTCTACGGTCCAGTGCGGCATCAGGCCGAATTCCTGAATTACGTACCCAATCTGACGCCGAAGGGCAATGGTATCTTTACTACCGCTATCCTCGGCCATCGATCACAATGTTGCCCGAGGTCGGTTGCAGCAACCGGTTGATTAAACGAAGCGCGGTGGTTTTACCGGAGCCACTGCGCCCGAGCAGCACCAGCGTCTCGCCGCGCTCCACCTTCAGGCTGATGTCTCAAGGATGGTGCGGCCGCTGACCTGGTAGCTGACGTTACGGAATTCTAAATAGGGCAGGAATGCTCCACGGTGAATGGTTGTCTTTTCTCTTCTCTATTGCAACACTGCCTGGGCAGCGCTGACGAAGGGTTGGCTTTGTCCGACCTCCTGGTAAGGAAGAACCTTAAGACCGAGGTTAGCGCTCCTCTGCTATTTTAAAGCTTCGGTATAAGACAGTTTGAATGCTGTCGCACTCCCGCATGCCCTATCAGATTCATCCCCTTCGTGAATTCTTAGTTCATCCGGCGCTTCCGCCGTCTCTCAGCCGCTTATCGGAGCTTGGCTACAACCTGCTCTGGAGTTGGGATCACTCCATTCGCGCGTTGTTCCGACGGCTGGATCCGACGCTGTGGAAGGAACTCAACCATAATCCCGATCGCGCTGCTGGGACGGGTTTCCCAGGAGAAGCTGGACAAGGCGGCGGCCGACCCGCGATTTACTTCGCTCTACCGGCGCGCCTGTGAGCGGCACGATCACGTACCTGCACGTGGCTCCGAAGACAGAGGACACGCCCAGCATCGCTTATTTTTCGATGGAGTACGGACTGCTCGATTGCATGCAGATCTACTCCGGCGGCCTGGGACTGCTCTCGGGCGACCACATGAAGGCGGCGAGCGATGGTGATTTTGCACTGAACGGCGTCGGGCTTGCCTACCAGAAGGGCTATTTCCAACAGGCCCTGAATCCGGACGGCTGGCAGCAGGAACGCACGCCGGTCAACGACTTCTACACGCTGCCGGTGCGCCCGTGCGTCGGAGAAGACGGGCGAAGACATCATGGTCAGCGTGATGCTTCCCAGCGGCGAAGTCTTCATCAAGGTCTGGCACATCGACATCGGCCGGGTGAAGCTGTTTCTGCTGGATACGAACATTCCGCAGAACTCTTTGGCGCAGCACCGCGAGATCACCGACCAACTGTACGGTGGCGATATCCACAAGCGCATTCGGCAGGAGATTGTGCTGGGCATCGGCGGCCTGCGGGCGCTGCGGGCACTGGGTATTCAAGCCGACTGTGCACCACATGAACGAGGGCCACTCCGCATTCCAGGCGATTGAGCGGATTCGCCTGCTGATGAGGAACACGGACTGACCTTTGAAGCAGCGCTGGAAGCGAACCGCTTAAACAATGTTTTCACGACGCACACGTCGGTACCGGCAGGCATCGACCTGTTCGATAACAGCCTGGTCTACGAATACTTTGCGCAGCTACTGCGAAGCGGCGCAGATTCCGTTTGAAAAGATGCTGGCGCTGGGCCGCACCCGGATGAGCGATCCATCCGAGCGATTCTCGATGGCGGTATTTGCGCTGAAAACCTCGGCCTTCCGCAACGCCGTCAGCATGCTGCATCGCTATGTTTCGCAGGAGATGTTCCAGGATCTCTGGCCGCGCCTGCCGGTGGACGAAGTACCCATCACGTCCGTCACCAATGGCGTACACTCGCCGACCTGGATCAACGGCGATCTGGCCAGCCTTTACGATCAGTACCTGCAGCCCGACTGGCGCGAACGGCTGGAAGACATCAAGAATGTGGGAACTGGTAAACGAAATTCCCGGCCAAGAACTGTGGGAGATGCATCGCAAGCGCAAACGGCGCATGGTGTGCTTACGTGCGCGAGCGGTCAGTCATTCGCAGCGTCTGCGCAAAGGTTCGGCCACCGGAGATTCGACGCTTGCAGGAAGTGCTCGATCCCGGACGTCTTCACCATTGGCTTTGCACGGCGCTTTCGCCACGTACAAGCGCGCTACGCTGCTGTTCAGCGATGTCGCCCGATTGAAGCGGCTTCTGAACAATCCGAAGATGCCGGTGCAGATTGTCATTGCGGGCAAAGCGCATCCCAAAGATAACGAAGGCAAGACGCTGATCCGCGAGATTGTGACCATGTCTCGCGACCCGGAAATCGCCAAGCGTCTGATCTTTGTTGAGGACTACAGCATTCAAGTCGCGCGCGAAATGGTGCAGGGCGTCGATCTCTGGCTGAACAATCCCCGCCGCGGAGAAGAAGCCTGCGGCACCAGCGGCATGAAAGCGTGCATGAATGGCGTATTGAATTTCAGCGTGCTGGATGGATGGTTCGATGAAGCCTATGATATTTCCTGCCGGCTGGGCCATCGGAGATCGAGTTCCGTATTCGGACGATCAGAATCCGATTCATGCAAGCTCGATCTACTCCATGCTTGAGAACGAGATTGTTCCGTTGTATTATGCAGGTTCAGAGCAGGAGATTCCCGTCGAGTGGGTTCGCCGGATGAAGACTTGTCGTGGCCAACATCACCCCGCGCTTTAGTTGCGGCCGCATGGTGGCCGAGTATATGTCTGACCTGTACAAGCCTGCCCATCCCATCTGGCAAGCTATTTCTGCGATAACTTTAAGGCTGCGCGAGAAAAGACGATCTGGGAAAGCCGCATTCAAGAATCCTGGAATGCGGTTCGCTTTCTCGAGACCGGCAAGCACAGCGAGGATCAGGTGATGAGCGGCGTCTTCGGTCCCTTTGAGCGCTACCTTAGACCTGGCCGGGTTAAAGCCGGATGAAGTTCGAGTGGAAGCTGTGATCGGCCAGGTCGGCGTGAATGGTCAGTTGCAAAATACATTCGTTCTGCCGCTGAAACCGAATGCGGAATCAGGAACAGCTGTTACTTTCACAACCGACTTCAAGGTCCAGCAAACGGGCGCGTTGGTTATTCCGTGCGAGTGAGTCCGAACCAATTCGACAACCCACTTACACGGCCCGTGTAATTCGCCCTTAAAGTGGGTTTCTGAATAAAGTACTAGAGATTTGCAATTAATTGCATTTTGATGCTAGCGCTAGCGAAGGAAACCGTGGTACACATCTAGGCAGGTAGGCAGGTTTCGCTATTTCACCCTTCGGATCGATTTGATTTTTCGATCTGACAATCTGCTTCCCATTCTCTAAGCGCCAGCGCTTTTCAAATTGTGGCGCGAGTGCTCCAAGAGAGATTGAGAAGTCCAGGTCAGCATCTACTTACGTCGGACTAATTTGAAACACGTCGGATTCATTGATCAATTCCGCCAACTCCGCCTGCTCATTCGAATCTCGACAACCCCAAGGAGCCGATCAACAATTATGGACGGCGATCGTAAGTATAGGCAGCAAGGCTATCAAGACTCGGGTAGACGTTCGGATTCATCCGGACACGACTCCTCCAGAACAGATCGGCCCCGGGCTCAAGGCCCGAAATTGCCTCTCGATATAACAGGCCCTCGCCTTCCCCGGCTCGTGCAGAGTGTGACCGCCACTCGCTGTTTCAATTGTGCGGTGACGCTGATGCCGGAGGTTGGCTTCGATACCGTCTGCACAAAGTGCAAGGCCGAGCTTCACTGCTGCAAACAATGCGTGCATTTTGATTCTTCAACGCGTTTTCAGTGCCTGAAATCGATTCCAGTCCGAATCGTAGCGAAGGATCGTGCCAACACCTGTGAGCTGTTCCGTCCCATGTTGACCGTGGCTAAAGACGCTCAACCCATGGGACCTGTCGAAAAAGCCTCCGCAAGCAACTATCAACCTCAGTCCGCTCCCGCGGCTCCCCGAAATGCGAGCGACGCACGCGCCGCCTTCGACAGCCTGTTCAAAAAGTAATTCCGGATCGTTTCTTAACTAAGATCATTTTGGCTTCGGTCAATACCCGGCCGATCGCCTCCCTCTCATGGCAGCTTCCAAAATCAAAAAGAAGTCCTCTGAAGTTAAAGCATCTCCTCTTCCCCGGCAAGGTGCTATCCCTGCCTCGTATTAATTTTTCTGATCCTGGCATTTCTTGCTTTCTTCTTCTTCGCCGGCTTCTCTCATTTCGGCTCCTAAACCAACAGCGGATCATAGAGACCAGCATGATCACTTCATCAGCGAGAATTGATGGACGCACCCTGGATCAATTGCGTCCCGTTACCATCACCCCCGATTTCCTGAAAACCGCCGAAGGATCGGTGCTGATCGAAGCAGGCAACACGCGTGTTCTCTGCGCCGCCACGGTGGAAGACAGCACCCCACCGTTCCTGCGAAATACCGGGAAAGGTCTGGGTCACGGCAGAGTACTCCATGCTGCCGCGCGCCACCGCCACAAGAACGCCGCGTGAGATCACAAAGGGCCGGCAGTCCGGCCGCACGCACGAGATCCAGCGCCTCATTGGGCGCTCGCTCCGTGCGGTGGTAGACCTTGCCGCTCTAGGAGAGCGCAGCATCATCATCGACTGCGACGTTCTTCAGGCCGATGGTGGAACCCGGACCGCGGCTATCACTGGTGCCTACGTTGCACTGCTCGATCGCGATCGAAACGCTTGTTAAGTACAAAGTGATCGCGACGATCGCCGCTGCCGATTCTGTCGCAGCGACCTCCGTCGGAGTGGTAGGCGGTGCAGTCATGCTGGATCTCGCTTACGAAGAAGATTCACGTGCGGACGTCGACATGAATATCGTGATGACCGGCGCAGGTAAATTCGTTGAGTTGCAGGCCACCTCCGAGAAGAGATGCTTTCGGGGACGCGCATCTGGCCGAGATGCTGGCCGTTGGAAGTGCGGGTGTGACCCAGTTGCACACTCTGCAAAGGAAGCGCTCGCAGGACGGACGTAGTGCGGCGTACGTCTGCAACCTCCAACGCGGGAAAATTGCGCGAATTGCAGGCCGCAGCCGGGCCCCTCATTCACCTCACTCCCCTTCCCGGGCTGAACACGATTACGCCACCCGAGGAGACGGGCAGCCACCTTCGAAGAGAATGCGGTGCTGAAGGCGCTGTACTACTCGGGCTTTACGGGCGAAGCCGTCCTTTGCGATGATTCCGGCCTGGAGGTGGATGCGCTTGATGGCGCTCCGGGCGTCTATTCGGCCCGCTTCGCCGGGAGCAGGCGCCACGACGAGGAAAACAACAATCTCCTGCTGAGCAGGCTGGGGAAGACAGGCGGTACGGACGGCGCGTTTCGTCTGTGTGGTTGCGCTGGCGCAGGGCGGGCAGAAGATCAAGACCGCGCGGGGAACGGTGGAAGGGCGAGATCGCCGCCGAACCGGCAGGCGGAAGAGGCTTCGGATATGATCCGCTTTTTTTCTACCCGCCGCTGAATCGCTCTTCGCTGAATTGAGCCCGGAGGAGAAGCTAGAGGTAAGCCATCGCGGTCGCGCTGTGCGTGCTCTTCTCGATGCATTAACAATCCGATAAAATATGGATCGTGCACGGCAATCTGCTTCACAACGGCGAAATTTGCAAGACGACTGAGGCGCTGCTGTCGCCTGGCCAGGTCGGCTTTATGAACGGCTGGGGCGTGTTCAGCACCGTTCGGGTGGCGGATGGAGTTCTGTTTGCATGGGACCGCCACTTTCGCCGCATGCAGCGGGATGCGGAGCGGATGCACGTGCCGTTTCTGCAAATTCTGGCGAACTTGAAAGTGACCTGATGAAGCTGGTGACGCCAATCTCGCCGTTGCATCGCGACTTTACGGGTAGCGATCATCCGGAACCGCGGCGGGCTCTTCGAGCGTCCTCGCTCACAAGGGACGCTGACATCGTTGCTTTCACTACCGATCTGAACGCCTGGGGCGAGGGCGTGCAAGCTCAGCTACATGCCCAATGGCGCTTCTCGGCTTCTCCTTTTGCGGGCACGAAGTATACCTCCTGGAGTGAGAACCTGACGTTTAACGAGATCGCTCACGAACGCGGCTTTGACGAGTTCATTCTTGCTGAATGAGCTGGACAAATTAGCGAATGCACCTCGGCCAACATCTTCGCCATCCAGGGTGAGCATGTTTGGACGCCTCCACTCAGCACCTCCGGTTGCCTTCCGGGTGTGACCCGGGCACTCTTCCTCGAAGAAATTCACATCCCCGGCTTACAGATTTGTCGAGCGGGAACTGTCGCCCTCAGAACTGGAGGCGCAGCGATGCGGTTTTCATCACTTCCACTACGCGCGACCTGCTTCCCGTCCTGAGCATCGATGGCTACGAACTAAAGAGCCACCCGAGCATCTCGACGCTCTACAGTAATGAGTTCCTCAATTTGCGCAGCGCGCTATGTGAGCCGAGGAGTCTCGCCGAAAGTTTCGCGGCATGAGCCGGTCGCAGATTTGTCTGCCAGCAGTGTGGCAGCGCAAACGTCAGGCGCAGCCACGGACAATCGGTTCTCGACAGCCTCCGTATGCTACTAGGCAGCTACCCTCTCCGCTGCCAAGATTGCCAGCACCGCTTCTGGGTTAACCTCCTGCTGCTTGCTCAACTCCCTTTTTCCCGCTGCCCGCGATGCCTGAACTTTTCTCTTACTACCTGGGATCCCGAAGCACTACCGTCTCTCCGCGCTGGCGCAAATTCTTGCTCCGGCTGGGAGCCAATCGGCACCGCTGCGACATCTGCCGGGTACAATTTTGTCAGCTTTCGATCGGCGAAAACGCCTTAAGCGCGGTACTGTGGTTCCGCGCTACGGCTAAGACCCTTGCCAACTGTTGAGACAGTACCAAGAGGCAACCGACTTGCTCGCCAATCGTACTCAACATCTCCATGTCGCTGCCCGAATGGGTACGCGCTTCGCGGTTCTGTACGTTGATAACGCCCACGACCTTGTTCTGCGAGATGATCGGCACCGACAGAAATGCCTCAAACGTGTCCTGGGGCAGGTCTTTGAAGAACTTAAACCGGGGATCGTTGTAAGCCTCGCGGGAAATGGAAAGCAGCCGGCGTTCTCGTGCCACCCACCCGGTCAGTCCTTCAGATAAGCGCAAGCCGAACCGCGCCGACTTTGTTGCGGCCTTCGTCTCCCGACGCGCGCAACACCAATTCACCTCGGTCGACGAGATAAATCAGGCAGGAGTCGCACTACAGGAAGTGCTCGGACCAGCTCAACAATTTCGTTGAGAACGTCGTCTAGAACGAGTTCACGAGCCATTAACCGGCTCACGCGCTGGAAAAGCCTGAGCTGTTCCTCGGCCCTCTCGAGCCGGACTTCGAGATCCCGAGTCTTGGACACCGCCCATATTATTACAAACCGATTCAGCAACTCGGAAGATGCAATAATTCTGAAGAGTACTTTCGAAGCTTTCTCCACTATCCGAAGCAGCAACAGGCGCGGTTGCTGGCAGTAGTACGATTGAATGGAGCAAGTTCGAGGAGAAGCCTTTTGCATGTGGAGTAATAAAAGAAAAGAAGACGAAGTACCGCAAAGGCTGGACAGGCCAGCTGGTGTACCAGCATCGACCACACCGCCGCCAGTGGAATCACCGAGGAGAGAAACAACAACTATGTCATCGCCATCCCGATCCTTTGATCCAGAACCCATATCCACATCGTGGTACCGGCCCTGCCGCGCTCGGCAAGAACGTTACCATCAAAGGACAGATTTTCGCCCGCGAAGATCTGATAATTGATGGCGAAGTAGAAGGCACCGTTGAGTGCCAGGAGCATCGGCTGACCATTGGGCCGAACGCCCGGGTCCAGGCCGGTCTCAAAGCGCGCGAGATCATTATCCATGGCTCCATCCAGGGAAATGTAGACGCCACAGACAAGATCGACATCAAGAAGGAAGCTAAGCTTGTTGGCGATATCAAAACAAGCCGAATCGTCATTGAAGACGGGGCTTACTTCAAGGGAAGTATCGACATCTCCAAGGCGACTGCCAAGACCAACGCTCCCGCGACAGCACCTGCTGCTCCTGCCCCTGCTACTCAGCCCGTCGGCACAGCGAATGCTGCTGCCGCTGCTGCTTCCGTAAAGTAAACCGGGTTAGGCGCCCGTTCCGTCCAGTGGATGCGCGCCTTCATCCATCATTCCTTCTTTTAATTCCATTCCTGCTGAGGCGGCTATCTATGTTCGGTGCAGGCAAGGGAGTGTTTCCGAAGCTTTCCTCTAAGGAGGCACCAGCTCCGATCTCCCGCCAAAGTAGCGGATTTGATCAGTTTTGTTCTTTCCTTCAGCAATCTCACGATCTCTCCGTCCTGGATATGTCCGGCTCGAGCCAGGCGAACATCACTTTTATCACCGGTTACGGGCACAAGATTTCGTCCGATGACATTATCGGCACGATGGGCGAGTGCTTCGGCAAAGATTTTTTAGAGAACCAGGGCGCGGCCAGTAACGCCCAGCGGTTTCTCGACCAGACGCTCACATTCCCGGATTCTTCGTTCGATGCCATTCTGGCTTGGGATGCCCTTCAATTCCTTCGTCCCCCGCTGGTGGAACAGGCCGTCGGACAATTGCTGCGGGTGCTCCGGCCGGGCGGGCTGATGCTGGTTTTCTTCAACGCAAACGAGAAAGCCCGCACGCTCCCGATCTACTCCTACCGCATTCAGGACAGCAGAACGCTTGTGCAAGTGCCGCGCGCGGGCATGACCGCTCAACGCAGCCAATACTTCAACAATCGAGCTCTGGAGAAGCTGTTTGAGCGTGCGTCTTCCATCAAGTTCTTCCTGACTCGCGACCACTTGCGCGAGCTGATCGTTCGACGCTGACGATCCGCTTACCGCTGCTTTTCTCTTCGACCTTACGAATACAGGTCCTGATCATCTGCCCCTCTACAATTGAGTTTTCGAGGGAGTTCCTGTTTGGCATTAGAAGATGATTTGCTGCGCCAGCGACTGCAGCGCATTCGAGCAGATTGAACACCTGGGCTACGATGCCTACGGACACGCCTACGACTTCACCAAGTCAATTCCAGAAATCATCGCTGAGTTCGGCGACAAAACGGCCGAAGAACTGGAACAGCGCGTGGAAATGCGCATCGCCGGACGCATCAGGGCCTACCGGCGCATGGGCAAAGCAGGCTTTCTTCATCTCACCCAGAACGGGGAAAGCCTGCAGATCTACGTCAAGAAAGACGCGGTCAGCGAGAAGGTTTATTCGCTGTATGAACTTCTGGATATCGGCGACATCATCGGCGCAACCGGCTATCTCTTCCGCACTCGGACAGGCGAACTGACTCTGCACGTGGAGAGACCTGGACTTTCTTTCGAAGATCCTGTTACCACTGCCCGAAAAGTGGCATGGCCTGGAGGATGTGGAAACCCGTTACCGCCAACGCTATGTCGACCTGATCGCGAATCTGGAAGTGCGGAAAGCGTTTGTCACTCGTGCCAAGATCATTCGGTCTCTGCGCAGGCAATTAGATGAACGTGGTTTTCTCGAAGTCGAAACACCGATCATGCAGCCGCTTTACGGCGGGGCCGCGGCCCGGCCGTTTATCACACATCACAATACTCTCGACATTGATTTGTATCTACGGATTGCACCGGAGTTGTATCTCAAACGATTGGTGGTCGGAGGCCTCGAACGCGTTTACGAGTTGAATCGGAATTTTCGCAATGAAGGCATCTCCACCCGCCACAACCCGGAATTCACGATGCTCGAGTTTTACCAAGCCTACACAGACTTCCACGGCATGATGCAACTCTCCAAGGAGCTTCTCTCTCAGGTGGCGCTCGATGCGAACGGCTCGCCTGAGGTCACCTTCGGCGAAGATGTAATCGACTTTAGCCGGTTTCAGTCCTTTACCATGCGCGAGGCAGTTGTGGAGTTTTGGCCGAAGCCGGAAACCAGGCCGAGTCTCGATAACGTGCGCGACCCCGAATGGCTGCTCCGCAACTCGCATGAGAAAACTCCCGGTAACGCTCTGGTTCAACTGTTTGAGAGTCACGCCGAGGAACACCTGATCCAGCCGACCATCATCTACGAGTTCCCGGTCGAAGTGTCGCCTCTGTCTAAGAATAAGCGGGACGAACCAGACTTCGTCGATCGTTTCGAGATTTACGCCGGCGCGATGGAGATCGGAAATGCGTTCACCGAGTTGAATGATCCGCAGGAACAGCGGCGTCGCTTCGAAGCGCAACTCCAACGCAAGGAGGGTGGCGATGAAGAAGCGCACATGATGGACGAAGATTACGTTCGTGCGCTTGCCTATGGAATGCCGCCCGCAGGCGGTGAAGGCATCGGTATTGACCGCCTCACCATGCTGATGACCAACTCGAAGTCCATCCGCGACGTCATCCTCTTCCCGCTTCTGCGCCCCGAGGGCGAGATCGGTCTCGTACAACGGCTTCGTGAACTCGACGGGCAATAATGTCCCGCTTCGAGTGGACGGTAGCCATTCGCTATCTCCGTGCCAAACGCAAGCAGACCGTTATCTCGGTCATCACGGCCATTGCGGTTCTTGGCGTTGCCGCCGGAGTGGCGGCCCTCATTATCGCGCTGGCTATCAACAATGGCTTTCAAAGCACTTTGCAATCAAGCTTGCTGAGCGCTACCGCCCATGTCAGCATCCTCGAACGGAACCCTGTGTATGGCATTGAGAATTGGCGTCAACTTATGCCCGGACTCGCGCGCCTTCCGCATGTCACGAGCGCGACACCCGGCCTGTACGGCCAAGTCGCTTTGAAAGGCCCAGTGTTCGGAACCGGGGCAGTGCTGAAAGGGGTCCCACTTGGCGCGGGAGCACGGACGCCCGAACTCTTGCGACACCTCAAATCCGGAACCCTGGCAAGCTTTGACAGTCCTCAAGCGATGCAATCGATCGTACTCGGGTCGAGGCTCGCTGAACAGGCCGGTGCCGTGGTCGGAGCTCGTGTTACGGTCATCAGCTATCAGGGCCAACTTACACCCTTGGGTGTTGTCCCAAGTCTGTTTCAATTCCGGGTTGCTGGCATTTTTGAGTCCGGCCTGTATGATCTCGATTCCACTTGGGCCTTCACATCGTTGTCGGCGGCACAAGAGGTACTCGACCTCAATGACGTCGTTAACACGATCGAGCTCGGCTCGACAATATCTTTGAGGCTCCTGCCGTGGCCCGCGCCGCCGAGCAGATCACAGGAAAAACTCTGATCGCCAGCACCTGGATGGACCAGAATCACTCTCTCCTGAATGCTCTGCGGCTCGAGAAGACCGTCAGCATCATCACTGTCAGCCTGATTGAACTAGTCGCCGCCTTGAACATCCTGGTGGTGCTGGTCATGCTGGTTATGGAGAAGAGTCGCGACATCGCCATCCTGCTGTCCATGGGCGCTCGGCGCACACAGATCCAGCGCATCTTTATTCTGCAAGGTCTGATCATCGGCGCGCTGGGCAGCGTCATCGGGCTTTCCGCAGGCTACCTGGTTACCGGCCTCTTCAATCACTACCATTGGGTACGGCTCGACGAACAGGTGTACGCCTTGAGCTACGTGCCGTTTATCTCGCACTGGACCGATGCCCTCTGGGTGGCCGGGTTGGCCTTGCTCACAAGCTTCGTGGCTACGCTTCATCCCAGTGCCACGGCTGCGCGCATTGCTCCGGCCGAGGCGCTTCGCTACGAATAAGACGATTATTGGACCGAGAAGTCCCAGATCAGAGAGCTGTACGTCCTGCTGATCGATAGCTTCCGAATACTCCATCAGCGCGTACTCGCCGGGTTCAAGGGGTTTCTCCGGCCAGACTTTGTACAGATCCCGGCCAAGTTCCTGCTCGAAGGTATCCATCTGCTTCCGGGTCTCCACATTCTCTCGGGAGACCGGCACGATCGAGATATTCTCCACAATACGCATGCCTTTGCTCGGAGTTAGACTTAATGATCCCGAACTTCTCTTCTTTGGCAAGGCGCAGATAGAACTCGGGCCGTTTCTCGCTTAGCGTGAAACTCGAGTGTTCGCCCTTGATCACGACTGTCGCCTTACCGGGGACTAGCGGGATGGGAGACATGATTTGCACAAAGCGCCTCTTCTTGCTTGTATTGATCTGGTAATCCGCCAGCTTTAGGGCCTTAACGTCGTTCTCCGGCTTGTAGTACGCACCGCTCTCCATCGGGATGGACGCAATTTCTTTGGCGAGTGCTCGCTCGGCCTTGTCTTCTTCATCCTGTTCCCGCGCGCTTCGCGTCGCCCGCTCGTTCTTGCGCCTGTCCGCTCGCTTTCGGTCTTGCCCAAATCCACCAGTTCCTTCGGGATCTCCTCCCAGTCGCCTCGTTCGGTGCTGAAATAGCGAATGCGATCGCCTTGCACCTGGTATTCACGAACCATGTGGAATCCACCGTCCTTCAAGTACAGTTTGAACGTATCGGCAAGAAGCAGAGCGGCAGCCAGAAGGAACAACGACACCAGGCGCACGAACTCAGTTTAACCGGCGCTGCGCGCACTGGCGAGCGGCCCGTGCTGCGTTACCCTGACAAGAAGATGGCAAATATTGGTGAGGTATTCAGCTCAGCAGCGGCAATTGCCAAGGGCATGGGCATCACCTTCAAGGAAATGATGCAGCCCGCGATCACCGAGGAGTACCCGGATGGCCCGGCAAGACTTGAGGAGCGATTTCGCGGCGCTCATGTCCTGCAACGAGACGAAAATGGCCTGGAGAAATGTGTCGCTTGTTTTTTGTGCGCGGCCGCTTGTCCAGCTCAATTGCATTTACATTGAGGCTGCCGAGAATACGGACACGAAGCGGATCAGCGGCGGCGAACGGTACGCGGCGGTCTACAACATCGACTACAACCGCTGCATCTTCTGCGGTTATTGTGTAGAAGCCTGTCCTACTGACGCCATTACGCATGGCCACGGCTTCGAACTGGCAAGCTACAACACCTCTACCTTGGTCTATCGCAAGGAACAGATGCTTGTGAAACTTCCTGAAGGTGGAGCGCCACCCTCCCAAAAGAATCCTGCCCCGGCAGGAGCGGAAGCAAAATTATAGCTCGTTAGCGAGCCGTTACAGAAAGGGCCGATGCCGGAATTCGCCGGAATCGGCCCTTCTCTTTTAGCGCAACCGGTACTTCTAAGCGAGCGGAACCACGATGATCGGCGTCGTCGTCGGCGCGTCGGAACCTCCGTCCGGCTCCACGCTCACGGCGACAGCAGCAGTGCTTGCAGGATCCACCGCCGTCCTTGAAACCTGAACGATGTCGCCGTTCGCATCCGAACGGAACAGGCCGGCCTTACGCGGAGTCCCCTTCGGCGGAACCAGCCATAGCTCAAACGTTCGATCTGCCGCGATCTTCGGGAGGCGCGAGGCCACGAACACCAGGCCGCCAGAACGGTTCACAAAGACGCGTCCTTGCGGTTGATCGGCCTTGCCAAACTGCACCGTCCTAGTTTCAGACCGGCTCAGCACCTTTAGAGCAGCTTCCAGTTGATCGCGCTCCAGTGTCAGCAGCGGACAAGCGATTCTGCAGATGAGTCTGTTTGCGAACCAAGCCACAAACAGAACACCGTCAGCGCGACACATGCCGCACCCAAAGCAAGCATGCCGCCGAACCAGGCCGTCTGCTTCTTTGCAGGAAGCACTGCACGTGGAGGAGCAATCGTCCCCAGTACCCGCTTGCGCAGGTATTCAGGAGGTTTAACCACTTCAAGCAACCCGGAAAACGAAGCGGTCATGGCGGTCGCTTCCCGAACTCGCGCGTGACAATAAGTACAGTTGTCCTGCAGGTGTTTCTCGATCGCGGCCGCCTCCTCGCGGTCGAGTGACCCGAGTACGAACAATTCGTAGAGCTCGTCCATCTCAGCGTGCTCCATGCGCGCCTCCTTTGATGGCCGAACGGAGTGAGATCAGGGCCGACCTCATCCAACTCTTCACCGTTCCAATCGGTTCCTGCAACTGACTTGCAATTTCAGTTTGCGAAAAACCCTGGAAATACGCGAGCTCGAGAACTCGCTTTTGATTGAAATTCAGAGAAGCAAAGGCGGCATTCACGGCTCTGCTTTGGTCGATCAAGGTTCAGGATCCTGTCCGTTCTGACCGGAATCGCTCCTCTCCGCATGTTCGATCGGCCGCAGCTTGGTCGAGAACCGTGCGTGTGCTGATCTGATGTAGTCGATCGCCATGTTACGAGCGATTGAGAGGATCCACACTCCCAGCGCGCCCTTACGCGCGTCGAAGCTTGATGCGTGACTCCAAACCCTGATAAATAACTCTTGAACCAGATCCTCAGCAACGCTCTGATCGCGCGTTATTCGAAGGAAGAGCGAGTAGACGATCGGCGAATATCGATCGTATGCCGCCGCAAGAGCGTCAGGATCGCGAGACCGCAGCCGCTCTATCAGCGCGGCTTCGCCGGAAGTGTCAATCATTCGCTCAGTTCATTGATGCTATCCATGCGAAAGTCGTTCTCATTTCTTTACCTCAGAATCCGCCCGCACCTTCGTAGCGCAACGGTATAGGAAAAATGGTTCACAACGACTCGAATCAGTACCTTTGCAGAGGTTACCTTAATCCGTTCGCGCAATAAAGCCGTACAGTCAAGTAGACCGACCATAGGTGTTGGTTCACAGACTAGAGGAGAAATATGAAAAAGCGCAATCTTTGCCTTTCGCTTACAGCCACGTTCTTACTATTTGGTGCTCAGCAGTTACCGGCGGTAACTGTCACGTCGAGTAACCTTGGATCCCTGGCTGCCAGTACAACGTCCAGCGGCATGTTAGCCAATCAGAACACCGCCCTGGAAGATATGTTTAGTTTGACCTCCGCCTCGAATGTAACGATTTACACCACTTCGTACGGCGGTGGAGCGAATCTGAACGGAGCAACTCCCAGCGCAGGTGGTTTTATGCCATCGCTGGTTCTGTACAGCGCTGCGGGCAACTACGTCGCCGGGGAAACATTTCCTTCGCCCATGGGCAAGACCGATCCGACTACTGGATTGAATGGCGATTCATATCTGTCCTCTTCCAACTTAGCCGCTGGCACATACATCCTGGCCCTTTCTGATTTTCTGGTTCAGCAATCACCGACGGCCACAAACCTCTCCGATGGTTTTATTAACTACGGAGGTGGAACTTCATTCATCGACGTTGCCGGAAACCTCCGCACTGGCAACTACACGCTGAACATCACGGCCAGTTCGCTCTCAACACCGCCGCCCAGCGTGCCTGAACCTTCTACTTTTCTCCTTGTTATTCCTACAGCTCTAGTTGGTGCCTTCGCTTTACTCCGCAAGCGCATCGTTTCCCTGTCGTAAAGAACGCGTTTCAAACCAAGCATTCATTAGTTCAAGAAAAGGAATTATGTCGAACAATAAACTTGTTTCTGAAGTACTCAGCGAGTCCCCGAATCGACGGAGTCTCTTAAAGAAAATCGGTATCGCTAGCGCCGCAGTGGGCGCAGTTGCCGTTGCTGGAGGCGTCAAACTGGAAGCGCAGACGGGTCCGACTGTTGTCGACGTTCTCCAGTTTGCCCTGAATCTGGAATACCTCGAAGCTGAGTTTTACACCACAGCGACCATGGGCAAGACGATCGATCAGGTTGGAATCGGCATCGACGGCGCCGGTAACACGGGGCCCACTACTGGATGGAATCAAGTTAACTTTTCCAATAACCTTGTGTTCTCGGGTCAGGTCGCGATGCAAATCGGGGAGGACGAACGTGCTCACGTTTCCTTGCTCCGGTCGGCGCTGCAGGCCGCCGGTGTGACCCCGGTCGCTAAACCGGCCATCAATCTCGGCGCCTTAGGCATTGGTTTCGCTAATCTCGCTCAGTTCCTCACATTGGCACGAATCTTCGAAGATATCGGCGTTACCGCTTACGCCGGCGCAGCGGCCCTCCCCTTCGTCGCCAACAGCCCTTATATTGGAACCGCGGCACGCATCCTTGCCGTGGAAGCTGAACACTCTGGCAACATCCGCCTGCAAATTGCGCGCTTGAACATTTCATCGCCGACTCTTGACGGTGTCGATATCCCTCCTCCTCCGTCGGGAACCGACTTCATCTCGGCTGACAACGTAAATGGATTGGTTGCTGTGCGTACGCCCGGCCAAGTGCTGTACCTCGCCTACGGCAACATGGCGAATGCCACGTCGGGCGGCTTCTTCCCGAATGGGGCGAACGGCCTGCTAAATACCTCCAGCGCCTCTGCCTAAACAGAACTTAGTGTCAGTTCTGTGATCTCTTCTGACGGGGAGTACTCGCAAGAGTTACTCCCCGTTTCGTTTGCTGTTCGTTACTAGTTTCGCCTGAACGACAAATCGTTCCGGAGCGAGGCCAACATGCCTGAATGGATAACACGTAACAAGCGTCAAAATCGGTTCGGGTGTGTCAGCGAGCAGTCGAACGTCGTCAGCTTGCACAATCTGCACATGCTGCACTCGATACATGGAGGTCTTCTGCCCTGCAATTTCGATGCGGTCGCCCTCCCGGATATTGCGCAAAGGCCAGAAACTTGAATCGCGATGACCAGCTATAACGACGTTTCCGGGCTGTCCGGGCAAAGCCGTTCCGGGCATATGCCCCGCCCCCAAGGCGAGATCCTCATCATCATCACCTTCGACTACTGCAATCTGAAGAGCAAGCCGACGGATGAGGATCGAACCGATCACCGTAGGTCCACCCGACTTACTCAGCGAAGTGTAAGTGAGAGGCTTTTGTGGCTCGGAGAGTAGGACCTGTGCATGTTGCTGAAATACCTGGTACCGGAAAAAAGAACCAGCGCATAGGGCAATACACGAGAGGCCGGCCACAATGAGGCAGTATTCGACTTTACGCCTCATTGGTTAACTCAGTTAACTTGACGGGTCCGGGACTGACTTTCGCCCGAACTTCGTTGACGCAAAACCTTCACCAAAGCTTCCAGCCGCCGATTCCTGATCCGAACTTCCTGGAGCGCTGCATCCGCTCTACTGGGCATCGTCCGAACTGTGGAAGCGGATCCAGCGTTACCGGTCGCGACTTGTTGGTAAGTAACCGGGACAACTGTCTGAGTAATTTTCAGATCCGACACCGGCTTAGAAACCCACACTGTCCGACTCGGATGAACAAGGGATACAGCAGCCAGACCACACGCGACGCCGGCGAGAACAGCGCCACCAAGAATTGCGTAGAACCGCCGAGAAGCCCCAGTCCTATGAAATGTTAAGTACTCCGGACGGCGGACCATTACAATCCTCTGGTCCCCAAGGTGTTGCTGCCCAGCAATAGAATCAGCCGGATCACTTGTATCTGCAGCTAACATAGGGACCTATCTGGTTGATCGACTCTCTTGGAGTCTTCGCCTCAATCGGAGCATAAATCCTGCTCCCAACAAGCTCAAACCGGCCAGTCCAAAATTGAACATATTGCTCGCTGTATGGGGCATGCGGCGAGTCGTGGTTTGCGTAGTTTGCAGCGAAGCAACTTGCGTTGATGGCTCTGCTGTTGCAGCCATTGGCTCGA
This sequence comes from uncultured Acidobacteriaceae bacterium, assembly GCA_963814195.1. Classification (GTDB taxonomy): domain Bacteria; phylum Acidobacteriota; class Terriglobia; order Bryobacterales; family Bryobacteraceae; genus Bog-105. Next base: position 318,282 of record CAWFBU010000007.1, on the reverse strand, counting down.
CAGCTTTCGAAGCGGGCATCGCAACCTGAGCTTCTGCAGGTGACCGAGTATCGGGAACCGGCGCAGAGGGCGTCACTGCCGGTTCAGGCGTCGGGTTCGGAGCCGGGCTCTCGGGAGTAGCGGCCGCTGCACTGACAGGCGCAGGCAATTGCTTAGCGTTCTGTTGTGCCGGCGACTCTGACGGAGTAACCTCCGCCGTCTGCGTGTTCTTTGGGGCATTTACATCCGCCCACTTTGCCGCTTCTAAACCTTTGCCTTTTTGGTCAGCGGTGACTTCTTTAGGTGATAACAACCAGAGCGTCACAACCTTCATGTCATCCGGAGTTAGATTCTTCGGAAGCTTGTCATAAGCCGGATCTACGGCCAGTACCGGCTTGGCACTAACACCGGTGATTTTTACCGCCTCAGCCTTGGGGTACACAACTTGCAGTGCAGTCTGGCATGAAGGACACATCCAACCTTCGAGTATCTGTTTGTCTTGGCTTTGCGTTGGAAAGAGGATCAGCTTGCCGTGCTCGCCCTGATTCAGTTTTTCATTCGGAACGGCCAGGATAAGTTCATGCGACTGATTCTTTGAATCAGTGATTCGAATGATTGCTCGGTCCTGTAGCCGGTCTTCGATTGCGAATGTATAATCGCCCCGCTTCAGAGTGGCGCCTGGGATCTGCAGCTTATGATCGAGCGTTATCGGTTGTGAATCGCTTGCGCCGATCAGGAAGCCTGCCGGCATCAGTCCGAGTAAAAAAACAACAGCAAAAGCTTTCAAGTATCCTCCGCTTGCCTTGCTCTTCAGTCTCTAGAGCTTGTACGTAAGACTGAGGGCAAGCGGATGATGGAACACGTAAATCGCTTCGAGCGTTAGGTAAGGTACTGGGACCTTAATGAGAATAGTTTTGAATGTACGAGTCCCGGGGCAGTCCCTCACCGACAGCCTTCCGCCGCAATTGATTCGCTTCGTCCCGTGTCATTCGGCCGCCCAACACTACTAAGAATGGACTCCCAGAGCCAGAGGGCGAGAACACCGAGGCGTGCAGGCCCCCATTCTTTCCGTTAATCGCATTTGCCTTCTTCTCAGCATCTTCGCGGTGTGAGTACGTGAATGTCACAACTCGCCACACGGAAGTCCCCGCAACTCCGGACGCAACGCTTTTGACTGGCGCTTCCGCCGGCGGTGCAACCGGCTTGGCGACCGAGCCGTCGGGCTGAAGCGTTTGTGTTTGCCAGGCGTTTGGCGCCGTTCCCGGTGTCTTTGCCGGCACGGGAGGCACGCTCGAGTGAGTACTGCCCTTCGCTGGCACACTCGTGGCAGCTGTCGAAGCAGGAACGCTCGGGGTTTTCGGCCGCAGAACCCAGATCAGACCAAACACCACCAACAGCATGATGCCGCCCCACACCCAGAGATTGGTGGCTGGCTCCTCGTCTTCCCTTTCCTGCAGCGAGCTTCGTCTCCGTACTGCCCGATCTTCAAGGGCATTGTCAAATGCAGACGGCCTCTCAGGAAGTCTTTCCGGTTCGGTGCGAATCAGATGCGGAACAGGGGGCACCGCCGAGCTTTCCAGCACCTTTACTACTTCGCTCGAGGGCTCCGGCGTGGGCTCGACCGACCGAGTCTCAGCGACAGGTAAGCGCGGCTCTACCGTCGCAATGGTAGCTTGCGCGACGTCCGCAGCAAAGGGCACACTGGGCTCTATTGCGGAAGGTCGGGTTGCCTCAAGCAATTCGTGTGTTTGCGCTGCTTCGGCTGGCGTAATCGCTGTTTCAGGAACGATCGCGACATTCGGCGGTATGGCCGCAACCGCACGACTTCGTGCCAGTGGCTTCAGTTCGCCTCGATAGAGCGCCACCACCTCACCCAGAGTGGCGCGACCATCCGGGTCCGCATGCAGGCAGCGCAAAGCAATGCTGGCAAACGGCTCCGGCAGTTCTCCTGTCTCATCGCGCAGGTTTTCAGTCCAGACTTTCTGGGTTAATGCCTCGAAAATAGTGGCGCCCAGGCACCAAAGGTCCGCCGCAGGCGTAACATTCTGTGGACCGGAGCCTAAACCTTCAGTCGCAGTACTTTCCGGCGCCAGGTAGACTGGTTGGAACACCGCCACCGCCGGCACTGAATTCATCGCGCGAACGCATTCCCCTGGAAGTTTGATGGCGTCCCCAACTGCGAGCACGCGCGATGGAGAAAGGCATCCAAACGCCATGCCATTGAGGTGAAGAACTTCCAATGCCTTCGCAATGCTCTCCAGAGCTTCGCCTGTTTCTTCGGACGTAAGTCGCCGTTCCACCAGAACTCCATCTAGCGATTCGTCGGCTCGCCTTACAACGCTATAGATTGCCGACCAGGATTCTGTCGTCAGGTGCCCTGCCCCTAGGGGAGCACTGACATTGGGATGTCGCAACTGACGGGTGAGCGTCCATAGTTCCACTTGCTGGTCTGCGGCTGGGCCTGCAATCCGGAAAAACAGGGCCACACAATCTAAGTCGCGATCTCCCAGCACCCTTACTTTGAAGCGCGCGCGGCTCTCATCCGCTTCTACCATCTCCTGCAACTCGAAGCCACCATCCAGAACCCTTCCTGAAAGACTGCTCCAGCCTGGTTGCGCCAGATCGGGTTGAGGTGCGGTGGTGTGTGTTGACATATCTGTCATTTTGACTCCGAGATGCAGGGGTTGCACGCTCCTGGCCGGGTAGACGTAGTACTGTCGCGGCTAGAAGTGCTCTGGTGAACGAGACACGCTTTGAACTTCCACTCGTGCCAGTCGCTACTCTCGCACTATATCAAGCGTGTTTCGATCTTGAAACTTTCGGTCACTTTTCGGGCAGAGGGTCTTCTATTGTACAACGCCAATAAAGAAGAAATTCGCGCGTTTAATTTGTATATCCTTTCCATCAAGACCAGAATCATTCTTGTGTGGGCGCAATTTTGCCGGTGAGTATAATCAACGTTTGGCTTTTGACACATAATCGGTTTCTACTGCCCAGGTAGGCTATGGCACAACTTTTTAGACCCAGTTCGAACACTTATGCAAAGGTCGGGATTGCGACGGTCCTCTTACTCGCAACCACCACGGTGGCAGTGGCGTACATCATGGATCGCGGTCCCTGGACCACTGCAGTCCAGATGGCTCCTGAACAGCCGATTCCCTTCTCTCACAAGCACCACGTGAAAGATGACGGAATCGATTGCCGTTACTGCCATACTTCAGTGGAAAACTCTGCCTACGCCGGCATTCCTCCTACAGAGACCTGTATGAGCTGTCACTCGCAGATCTGGTCCAACGCCGTTGTGACTAAACCCATCCGTGACAGTTGGCAGAGCGGCAAATCCATTGAGTGGACGCGCGTTCACGACCTTCCCGATTTCGTTTACTTCAATCACAGCATCCACCTCAATAAAGGGATTGGCTGTTCCACCTGCCACGGTCAAATCAACGAAATGGCGTTGACCTATAAGGTAAACACCCTGAATATGAACTGGTGTATCACCTGTCATCGCAATCCGGCGCAGTTCGTTCGTCCGCGCGCGGAAGTATTCAATATCAATTACAAGTATCCAGCGAATCAGGCTGAATTAGGGCCCAAGCTAGTGAAGGAGTATCACGTTCAGTCGCTGACTGACTGTGTCACTTGCCATCGATGAGCGATCTACGACACCACGATCTACACTCGCACGACTCGCACGATCACGATCACGGTCACCAACACGGGAACGGTTCCACGTCGGGGCTGATTTCACTTAAGTCGTTGACCGACCCGCCCCCTTCTCAGAAGAAAGCCCTGGACATCCAGGCCTTACGCGATAAACTCGCAGCGGGCAAAGGTCCTCTCTTCTGGCGTACCTTGAACGAAGCCGCCGAAAGCGACGACCTGAAGGAAATCGTTGAGCAGGAGTTCCCCGGTCTTTCGGGCCAGATACCCGAAGGCGTGGACCGCCGCAACATACTTAAGGTGATGGCCGCGTCATTGGCCATGGCCGCTGCGGCAGCCTGTACCAAGCAGCCGAAAGAACTAATTGTTCCTTACATTCGACAGCCCGAAAACATCATCCCGGGCCTGCCTCTCTTTTACGCCACGGCTATGCCGGTCAAAGGCTATGCTCGCGGGCTCCTGGTAGAAAGTCATCTTAACCGTCCCACGAAGGTCGAAGGAAATCCCGACCATCCTGCGAGTTTGGGCTCCACCGGCATTTTCGAGCAAGGATCGGTATTGAATCTGTACGATCCTGACCGGTCCGAGAACGTACTTAAGCAGGGCCGCCTAAGCACCTGGGGCGACTTCACCATCGCCTTGAACAACGAAGCTCAGAGTCTCGCGTCTCGCAAGGGAGAGGGTCTCGCGATCCTAACCGGCGTTTCCACATCGCCAACACTTCTGAACCAGATGAGTTCGCTGCTCAGTCAGTGGCCCGCTGCGAAGTGGTACGTTCACGAACCGTCGGTGAATCCTGCCGTTCAGTCCGCAGCAAAGAAGATTGCCGGTCGAAACGCTTTCATTTCATATGATTTGTCTCAGGCCGACGTGATCGTCAGCCTTGAAAGCGATTTCCTTAATGAAGGGCCGGCTGCCATGGTGTACGCGCGCCAGTTCTCGGCGCGCCGCAACCTGGATTCCGGACGCGCACCGAATCGTTTGTATGCCATCGAAGCGCTTCCCAGCGTAAGCGGTTCACTCGCCGACCACCACCTGCCCACACCAAGCAGCGATATCCCTGGCGTTGCCTACCATTTGGCAAAAGCCCTCGGCGTTTCTGGAGCCGACGCGTCGGGTACGCCTCCTTCCTGGTTGGCCACGGTAGTCCAGGACCTGCAGGCCGCGAAAGGACGCTGCGTCATCCTTCCTGGTGAGTTTCAACCGGAAAGCGTCCACCTCGCCGCGTATGCTGCCAACGCTGCCCTAGGCAACGTAGGGAAAACTGTTCGCATTCTGGAGAGTGTGGAACCGGACAACACGCATTCGATCGAAGAGCTGGCCAATGACCTGAACGGTGGCAAGGTGGAAGTGCTGCTGGCTTTAAGCAGCAATCCCGTTTATTCGGCGCCGGCCTCGCTGAAATTTCTCGATGCGATTCGCAAAGCGCGATTGGTTGTTACGCTGGCCAACTTCTTCGATGAGACCAGCCGGTACAGTCACTGGCATGTTCCGGAAGCGCATTACCTGGAGACCTGGTCTGATTCCCGCGCCTTCGACGGCACTGCTACCATCCAGCAGCCGCTGGTTGAACCTTTATATGGCGGCAAATCGGCACATGAGGTTCTAGCCATCCTGCTGGGTAAGCCGGATTCGAATTCTCACGATCTCGTACGGGCTTACTGGCAAGGCCAAACTCAGGGCGACTTCGAGAAGATGTGGAAGACTTCGCTCCACGACGGGATAGTCGGGGGTTCCGGTCTCGGCGTTATCAACGGGGGAGCTGCCTCGGCCGCACTTCCGGCCTTAGCCGCTACCGCAGCCGGAGACACCGAAGTCGTTCTCCGCCCCGATCCAACTATCGGCGACGGTACTTACGCGAACAATGGATGGCTGCAGGAGCTGCCCAAGCCTCAAAGCAAGATCACTTGGGAAAACCCGGTCACGGTTAGTCCGGCCCGCGCCGCCAAAATGGCAATTTCCACCGGCGACGTTCTCAAGGTGACAGTAAATGGCGCCAGCGTTGAAGGTCCGGCCTGGATTCTTCCTGGTCAGGCTGAGAAAACTGTCGGCGTAACGTTCGGTTATGGTCGCGAAGCCTGCGGTCACGTCGGTAACGGAATCGGGTACAACGCGTACCTGCTGCAGGATGCTTCGTCTCGCTTTACCTCTGCCGGAACGTTAGAAAAGACCGGCAAACATGTCGAGATCGGGGACGTTCAGGAAACGCAGACCATGGCGGACCGGGAACCGGTTCGCGCAGCGGACTACTCCGAGTATCAAAAGCACCCCAATTTCGCCACTGAGGAAGAAAAACCTGTTCCTCTTAACGACACGATTTACCCGCCCACAGAGTGGAAGTACGAAGGCTACAAGTGGGGCATGGCCATCGATCTCAACGTCTGCACGGGATGCAGCGCTTGCATCATTGCCTGCCAGGCGGAGAACAACATTGCAGTAGTCGGCAAGGAGCAGGTGGCTAAGGGCCGGCACATGCACTGGATCCGGGTCGATCGGTACTACTCGGGGAACAGCCTCGATACGCCGGAGATCTACAACCAGCCCGTACCCTGTATGCATTGTGAAAACGCCCCGTGTGAAGTTGTTTGCCCGGTGGCCGCCACTGTTCACAGCAACGAAGGCATCAACCAGATGGTCTACAACCGTTGCGTTGGCACTCGCTACTGCTCAAACAATTGTCCTTATAAAGTACGGCGCTTTAACTTCTTCTTGTATTCCGATTGGCAGACTCCCAGCATGTACGGTATGCGCAATCCGGACGTCACCGTCCGCAGCCGCGGCGTGATGGAGAAGTGCTCCTATTGCATCCAGCGCATTCAGGAACAGAAGATTAAGACCGAAAAAGAAGGTCGGTTCATCCGGGATGGCGAGGTAGTTACGGCTTGCCAGCAGGTTTGCCCCACCCAGGCTATTACGTTCGGGAACCTGAACGATCCGAATAGTAAAGTTGCCAAGCTACATAAGTCGCCGCGCAACTATGCGCTGCTGGACGATTTGAACAATCGGCCCCGAACAACATACCTGAGTTACGTCCGCAATACGAATGAAGCGCTGAGAGGTCCTCGTGGCACAAAAGAATCCTGAGCAGCAGATACTCGCACAAGATCTGGTCATCAAGGATCCGGGACCTAACGAGATCCTCGGCCCTGGGCACGATTACACAACCGTCACGGATCGCATCGCCGGCGTTGTCTATCTGCCCTGGAAGGACTCTCCAAGGAACTGGCTCATCGGAGCGTTCCTTTCGTTCCTGCTCGTCAACGTTCTTGCCGTCTCGGTCTGTTATCTCTTTCTTCGTGGCGTCGGCATCTGGGGTATCAATATTCCGGTCGCCTGGGGCTTCGCCATCATCAACTTCGTTTGGTGGATCGGTATCGGCCACGCCGGAACTCTAATCTCTGCCGTACTGTTCCTGTTAAAGCAGGACTGGCGAACCTCCATCAACCGGTTCTCCGAAGCGATGACGCTGTTCGCTGTCGCTTGCGCCGGCATGTTCCCCATCCTGCATCTTGGTCGTCCTTGGCTGTTTTATTGGCTGCTTCCCTACCCCAATAGCATGTGGCTATGGCCGCAGCCGCGCAGTCCGCTGGAGTGGGACGTGTTTGCGGTTTCCACTTACGGGCTGACTTCGCTGATCTTCTGGTATATAGGACTGATTCCCGATCTGGCGAGCATGCGCGACACAGCGCCCCGAGTCTGGATGCAGCGCGTTTATGCGGCCATGGCGCTCGGCTGGCGTGGCTCGGCCATTCATTGGCATCGTTATCAGAAGGCCTATCTCTTGCTCGCCGGCCTGGCAACGCCGCTAGTGCTTTCGGTTCACACCATCGTTAGCTTCGACTTCGCGGTCAGCCAGTTACCCGGTTGGCACACCACCATCTTCCCGCCTTACTTCGTTGCCGGCGCCGTCTACTCCGGATTTGCCATGGTGCTCACGCTGATGCTGCCGTTGCGCTCGTGGTACAAACTGCAGGACCTAATTACCATGCGTCACGTGGAAGCCGCATCTAAGCTGATGCTGGGTGTTGGCTTGATTGTGGCCTACGGGTACGGTATGGAAGCCTTTTTCTCGTGGTATAGCGGCGATAAGTACGAGCAGTTCATGTATTGGAACCGGATGACCGGTCCTTACGGCTTCACGTACGTTCTGCTCATCCTCTGTAACATCCTCATTCCCCAGTTACTGTGGAGCCAGAGAATCCGTTTCAATCTCTGGGCCGTTTGGGTCATTTCGATCGTGATCAACATCGGCATGTGGCTGGAGCGGTTTGTCATTGTCGTTACCAGCTTGCATCGCGACTTTCTTCCTTCTTCCTGGGGCATGTACAGACCGACCGTCTGGGATTGGTCCACCTACGCGGGAACCATCGGCTTTTTTATGTTGCTGATCTTCCTCTTTGTCCGGCTGTTGCCGGCTATCTCGATCTTTGAGGTACGCGAAGCCGTGCACCATGGCAAGAAGCACGCCGAAGAAGAACTGGAGTCTGCCACTGTATGACATCCGAACACCTGCCCGCTCATGACCTGGCAGCCGTGCATGGCGCCATGGCGGAATTTCTCACTCCCGAAGCCCTGATGACGGCCGCCGAGAGAGCCTACGCAAACGGCTACCGCAAGATGGATGCCTACACGCCCATGCCGATTGAAGGTCTGGCGGAGGCCATCGGTTATAAGAAGAACTACGTCGCATTCGCCGTGCTGTGTGCGGCTCTCACAGGTGCAAGCGGTGGCTTTCTGTTCCTCGAATGGATCTCCGGTATTGCGTACGCGCACAATGTGGGCGGTCGGCCTCTGAATAGTTGGCCAGCGTTCATCCCCATCACCTTTGAGTGCACAATTTTGTTTTCTGCCATATGTTCCCTGCTGTGCGTGCTGGGCATGAACGGCCTCCCTCAGCCGTATCATCCGGTATTCAACGTGCCCGAATTTGCTCGCGCGTCCACTGACCGTTTCTTCCTCTGCATCGAATCTACTGATCCAAAGTTCCGCGTTGAGGAGACTGTCGAATTTCTGCGTGGCCTGGGTGGAAACGAGGTGTCCGTTGTTCCGGCATAAACTGCTTCTCGGTACGCTCCTGGTCAGCACATTGGCAACCTCTGCCTGTCGCCAAGACATGCATAATCAGCCCCGGTACAAACCGCTTGCCGGAACTCAGTTCTTCGGTGACGGCCGGTCGGCCAGACCCTCTATTCCCGATACCGTGGCTCGTGGCCAACTTCACCTGGACGACGCACGCTATACCGGCAAAGTAGATGGTAAGGACGTCACAGCGATTCCGATTCAAATCACCCGCGCCGACATTGTACGTGGGCAGGATCGGTTTAACATTTACTGCACGCCGTGTCATGGTCGGCTAGGCGATGGGCACGGCATGGTTGTTCTGCGCGGCTTCCGCCAACCGCCGAGCTATCACGATGAACGTCTCGTAAATGCTCCTATCGGCCACTTCTTCGACGTGATCACAAACGGTTACGGGTCAATGTATTCGTATGCCTCGCGAGTACCCGTTGACGACCGCTGGCGTATTTCAGCCTATATTCGTGCTTTGCAGCTGAGCCAGAACGCACCGCCTGATCTTCAGCAGGCTTCCAATTCGACAGGCGCCAAGAGTGCGCCCGGGGGACAACAGTGAGCGATCATCATCACCATGGCGCGGCAGTACCGATAGTGCGCCTCGGTCCGGGTGCTGCCAGCTTTGAGCGCATCTCCGGTGTGGTCGGCGGCCTCGGCCTTCTTCTTTGTGTTGCGGGATTCTTCGCAAATCGCGAACAGTTTTTCCAGTCATACCTGTTCGCTTTCCTGTACTGGGGTGGCTTTACCTTTGGCGGTTTGGGGATTCTGCTCCTCAACTGCGTGGTTGGCGGTAAGTGGGGCGTTACTACGCGGCGTCTGCTGGAAGCGAAAGTACGAACGCTCTGGGTAGTTGGTATTCTGTTTCTCCCCATCCTGATTTTTGGGATTCCGTACCTTTATCCCTGGGCTAACGCGGTTCTGGTTCATAACAACCCGATCCTGGCCCACAAGCAACCGTACCTGAACACTCCGTTCTTCATTGTTCGGGCTATCATCTACTTCCTGATCTTCTCTTTCATCGCTTTCCGCGTGCAGAAGATGACGGATCTGCAGGATGAGACAGCTGACCCCACGCTGGTTGTCCGGTTGCGGCAGTTCGGCGCACCGAGCCTCCTGGTATTCGTCCTCACAATCACATTCGCCTACATCGATTGGGTACTTTCGACGAACGCGGACTTCTACTCGACCGTGTACGGCGGCCTGCTTCTGATTGGCAACGTCCAGCAGACGTTCGCGCTGACCATCATCGTGCTGATTATCACGTCCCGTGCCGATCGCTTTGGCGGCCGGATCAGTTCTAAACTCCTGCACGATCTTGGCAACCTGCTTTTCGCTTTCACCATCTTCTGGACCTATCTTTCTGCGTCTCAGCTGATCATCGTCTGGCCGGCCAACCTACCTCAGGAAATCGGCTGGTACATCGAGCGAACCATGGACGGATGGAAAGCCATCGCTTGGATCGTCGGTCTCACGATGTTCGCCTTCCCCTTTCTCGCTCTGCTTTCGCAAGCACGAAAGAGAAATCCGAACCGGCTGATACGGGTGGCAGTCTGGCTATTGTGCGCCGACGTCATGTACATCTTCTGGTTTGTTGAGCCCACCTTCCGGCGCAATTTCACCGTTTACTGGACCGACCCGGCGGCGTTCCTGGGCGTTGGCGGCATCTGGCTCTATACATACCTGGGACAATTAAGACGCAGGCCGTTGCTGCCTCTGCATGACCCACGAATTGCTGAGGTTGTCCCTGCCGAAACTACGCCGGAGCTAATTGCATCATGAGCGACAAACATCAGAGCGGCCCCTCGACCATCGATGAAACTCAGAACAAGATGGTCAGCAGCCGGGGTGAGAAGCACTCCGAGCCTCATCTGGGTCACGACGGTACTAACTATGAGGGTACGGATGCCAAAGCTGGTATCGTTATTTACTCGCTTTCCATCATTGCCGGTACTCTCGTCTTTGTTTTCATCCTGACTGTCGGCATTCAGAAGCTACTCGAGAAGTACAACCCTCCCGGGCAATTGCCTAGCGCCATTGCGCCGGCGCGTGTCGTTCCTCCATTGCCGCAGCTCCAGGTTCATCCCTGGGACGAGCTACCGGACCTGCGGGCACATGAAGATGAAGTGCTGAATGGAACCGGCAAGGATGCGAACGGCCGCGTGCACGTTCCCATCGATCGGGCGATTGATTCCGTCGTTTCCCGACTTTCCATAGCGCCGAGTGCTTCGCAAGGCATCACAACTCCAGGAGGAGAAGGCCGCGACTTTGCTGGAAGCCTGCACGACATGCCCGCCCCTTATCAGCAGAAGCCGGTCATCTCCGGAGAGATCCGCAAGTCTTCCTCAGGAGAAAACCATTAAGTGTTGAAGCATTGGTCAGTCATCTGCACGGCTTTGGCCGTACTGGGGGGCGCTCCTTATCTCGCCGCGCAATATGCTCGCCCGAACCTGACCAAAGGCGTCACCATTGAGCAGAAGTTGAATTCGCCAGTGCCTCTGGACCTCGTTTTCCGCGACGAAACCGGACAGCTGGTTCCGCTCCGAACCTATTTCGGCGAGAAGCCTGTCATTTTTTCGCCGGTTTACTTTAAGTGTCCGTCACTCTGCCCGATGAGCCTGCGCGAAACGGCCGGAAGCCTGCGCAGGGTACCTTTGCAAAGCGGCATTGATTACGAAGTGGTAGTAGTCAGCTTTGACCCCACCGATACTCCAGCGGATGCCCTAAAGCAGAAGGCTCAGTACGAGAAGATGTACGGCCGTGCTGGCTATAACCGCAGCTGGCACTTTCTAACCGGGACCAAAGAGAACATTGAGAAGCTGACTTCAGCGATCGGCTTCGGTTACCGCTGGGATGAGACAACCAAGCAGTACATCCATGCGGGCGGCATTATGGTAGCCACTCCTGAGGGGAAGATGTCGCGCTACTTTTATGGAATAGACTATGCTCCATCCGATCTGAGAATGGCGCTGGTCGAAGCTTCTCAACACAAGATTTCTTCACCTGTCAATTACGTTCTTTTGTTCTGTTTTCATTACGACGCTACCCAGGGTAAGTACACTCTGGCCATCTTCAACCTTCTGAAGGTGGCGGGCTGTTTATTCGTAGCTTGCCTGGCAGGACTGCTCTATCTACTCATGCGCAAAGACAAGAATTCCGGAACCCCGACCAAGGGCTCTCCTATCACGTGGAAGGAGGCGGAGCATGCTCGCTAACCTCACCTACTTATTAGCTGATCTTGAACTCTTTCCCGTTGCCGCGTCCAAGCAGGCCGGCCAAATCGATTTGCTGTACTGGTTCCTCACGATCGTTTCGGCGATCATGACAATACTAATCTTCGTCGCAGTCGGGTACTTCGCTTACAAGTATCGGCGTCGCGTGAATGTCCATGCGGTGCAGATCGAGGGGTCGACAGTATTGGAGTTGACGTGGTCGATCGTGCCGTTTCTGGTCATGTTAATTATGTTTGCCTGGGGTGCTCAGCTCTTTTTTGCGGCCCAGCAGCCACCCCGTGATGCCATGGAGATTTTCGTCACTGGTAAGCAGTGGATGTGGAAAATTCAATATCCGAACGGCAACCGTGAGATCAACGAACTTCACGTACCCGTCGGTCAGAATGTGAAGCTCACAATGGCCTCGGAAGATGTGATTCATAGCTTCTCCATCCCTGCTTTCCGAGTCCGCCACGACGTGATGCCGGGCCATTACAGCACGCTCTGGTTCACTCCCAGTAAGCCCGGCCGCTATCATCTCTTCTGCACCGAGTACTGCGGCACGTCGCACGCCAGCATGGGCGGTTGGGTAGACGTCCTCAGTGAGCGTGATTATGCCAACTGGATGTCGGGTGCGGATGCCGGGGGTTCACTGGCCGAACAGGGCGAGAAGATTTTTGGTCAGAACGGCTGCTCAACGTGTCACCTGAATGATCAGCAAGGCCGTTGCCCGGTCCTGAAAGGTCTTTATAACAAGCCGGTCCAACTGACCGGTGGCAAGACCGTTATCGCGGATGATGCATACATTCGGGAGTCCATTTTGGAGCCGAATGCCAAGATCGTTTCGGGCTTTGAGCCAAATATCATGCCGGTGTTCAAGGGCCAGCTGAGCGAAGAAAACATCATCCAGCTGATTGCATATATCAAATCACTTTCGCAGGATGGACCGGCTTCCCAGCAAGGCTCGCAGCAGCCGCCGGTGGTTATTGCTCCACGCGATGGGGCACCCAAGTCCTCGTCCAATTGACAGTATTTAGATTTATAGGAACTTAGAAGATCATGGCAACTTTTGCACACGAAACACCGGCCATCGATGTCGTCGAAGAGGTAAATTACCTCAACGTCGAGCATGGTTGGAAGAGCTGGCTCTTCACGACAGACCACAAGCGGATTGCGATGTTGTATCTCGTCTCAATCACCCTCATGTTTTTCGTGGGTGGCTTCATGGCAGTGCTGTTCCGCATCAACCTCCTACAGCCTGAAGGAATCTTCACGGCCGAGACGTACAACCGACTCTTCTCCATGCACGGCATCGTCATGGTGTTCTTCTTTCTGGTGCCATCCATTCCCGCGACGCTGGCCAACTTCCTTATACCGATCATGATCGGCGCTAAGGATCTGGCGTTCCCAAGGATAAACCTGCTTAGCTGGTACATCTACATCGTGGGCGCAGCGCTTACTATGTATGCGATTGTGCGTGGCGGAGTCGACACCGGCTGGACGTTCTACGCTCCTTACAGCAGCACCTATTCAAACTCGTATGTTCTGGCTGCCGCCTTCGGCGTCTTCACGGCCGGCTTCTCCTCCATCCTCACGGGCTTGAACTTCATCGTCACCGTTCACAAGATGCGTGCACCGGGAATGACTTGGTCCCGGTTACCGCTATTTGTGTGGGCCAACTACGCCACTGGATTGATTCAGGTCTTAGGAACTCCGGTGCTTGCGATCACGCTTCTGCTGCTCGCCTTCGAACGTATCGCTCACGTCGGGATTTTCGATCCGAATATTGGCGGCGATCCCATTCTGTTTCAGCACCTCTTCTGGTTCTACTCGCATCCGGCGGTCTACATCATGATTCTGCCTGGCATGGGCGTCATCAGTGAGATCGTTTCCTGCTTCTCTCAGAAGCGCGTTTTCGGCTACAACTTCATTGCCTTCTCCAGCATGGCGATCGCCGTCCTCAGCTTCGTCGTTTGGGGACACCACATGTTTGTCACCGGTGAGAGCATGTACACGAGCGTCGCCTTCTCGTTCCTCAGCTTCATGGTTGCTGTTCCCTCGGCCATCAAAGTATTTAACTGGACCGCGACGATGTACAAGGGCTCGGTCTCATTCGATACACCGATGCTTTACGCCTTCGGCTTCATCGGTCTCTTTACCATCGGCGGTCTGACCGGTCTTTTCCTGTCGACTCTGGCGACGGACGTTGCAACTCACGGCACATACTTCGTAGTTGCGCACTTCCACTACGTCATGGTCGGCGGCATGGTGATGGCGTTCCTCGGCGGCATACACTTCTGGTGGCCGAAGATGACTGGCAAGCTGTACTCGGAGCCCTGGTCAAAATTCGCCGCGCTCATCATCTTTATCGGCTTTAACCTGACGTTCTTCCCGCAGTTTATCTTGGGCTATCTGGGCATGCCGCGACGGTATCACGCGTATCCGCCGGAAATGCAAGCTCTGAACGTGCTGTCAACCGCAGGCGCTTCGGTGCTTGGTGTTGGCTACGTGATTCCGATGGTGTACTTTGTTCATTCTCTGTTTTACGGTGAGAGCGCTGGAAAGAATCCTTGGGGAGCAGCTGGTCTGGAATGGCAGATTCAGTCGCCTCCCACCACTTTCAACTTCGATCAAACTCCGGTAGTCACGGAAGAAGCTTACAATTACGGCCCCCTGGAGGAAGTCCTTGGCTGATTCTGTTGTGACCGCTGGCCATGAGCCTGCGCTCGAAAATCACGATCCGTACCTTAAGCATCACTTCGCCACATCCGAACAGCAGATGGATGCCGATACGCTCGGCATGTGGACCTTCCTCATCACGGAAGTCCTTTTCTTCGGCGGCATGTTTGCGGCGTACGCTGTTTACCGCAACATGTATTACGACGCGTTTGCAAGCACCAGCCAGTTCATGGACGTTACGCTGGGCGCCACAAATACGGTCGTACTCATCTGCAGTAGTCTGACCATGGCGATGGCGGTCCGCGCATCGCAGTTAAGCAGGCGGACCGATCTGATTCGGTTCCTCTTCCTGACGATGTTTTTCGGAACGATTTTCTTAGGAGTGAAGGCTTACGAATATCACTCCAAGTACGTTGAGCATCTGATCCCCGGTCTGGGCTTCAGTTACGAAAAAGCTCCCCAATTCGAACACAACGCTCAGATCCTCTTCCTCTTGTACTTTGCGATGACCGGCATGCACGCGCTGCATATGATCATTGGCCTCGGGTTATTAACCTACCTTGTGGTTCGCTCGTACAAGAATGAATTCAGCGCGGCGTACTTCACACCGGTGGAAATGATCGGGCTTTACTGGCACTTTGTCGACGTGGTCTGGATCTTTCTCTTTCCTTTGCTCTATTTGATTGGAGACAGATAATGAGTAACGAACCTGGGCACAGCGGCGCACATCAGGTCCACATTCCCTCGGTCAAAACGCTTGTTTCCGTATTCGGCGCACTGGTAGTTCTCACGGTCGTGACGACTGCTATCTCGCACGTCAATCTGGGCGAGTTCAATATCGTCGCGGCGCTGCTGATCGCTCTTTTCAAAGCTTCGCTCGTCGCCTGGATCTTCATGGGCGTTCGCTTTACCAGCTCGCTGACTAAACTTTTCGTGGTCGCCGGGCTGGTCTGGCTCACGATTCTCGTCTTGATCACCTATAGCGATTACACGAGCCGCGGATGGCAGTATCAGGCTAAGCCTTGGAACCATACCAAGATCCCCATGTTTGAAAAGTAAGCCGCGAAACATCTAACGTCGGTGCTAGTCCAATAAGCGACAGGAGTCGTTATGGCAGAAACAAGTATCGATGTGATTAAGCGGTATCTGGAAGATGCAATCGCGGCTGAACGAAGCTTCGAGACGCAGTTGGACGGATTCTCTAAAGAAGGCGACGACACGGCTGCCCAGGCTTTGTTTCGGCAGCATGCCGTGGAAACTAAGCGTCAGCACGAACGCTTAACCGCCCGTTTGGAAGCACTCGGTGGCAGCCCTTCGGGTACAAAAAGCTTTTTGGCGCATGTGTTCGGCCTAAGTCCCAAAGCCGCGCAGATTGGTCATGAGAAGGAAGAGAGAACAACTCAGAACCTGATGATGGCCTTCGCGGTAGAAAACAGCGAATTGGCGATGTATGAGTCGCTCGCCGTTGTGGCTGATGCGGCTGGCGACGCCCAGACCGCAGCCTTGGCACGCGAAATTCAAGCGGAAGAAAAGGCGACTGCTGAGAAGGTTTGGAAGCATCTGCCGGTAGCAGCGGCCGAATCGTACCGCCGGGTTACGGCCGGTGCAGGATCCCGTACTGCAGCCGTTTAAAGAGTTGTTCGACACAGGGACGGGTTAGCCCCCGTCCCTTTTTTATTTATTTTCATCCCGCATAACTTCCCAAGCGTCACCAGCGAACTTCCACCAGCAATCTCGCCTGAATCTGAGCTTGCAACGTTCTCATTTCATTGAGCAAAGGATTCGCCCCACTTTATGACGCACCACTTAAAGGTCCTCACGCCTTTTTTGAGGATTCCCCGACATTCTGCTTTGGCATTTGGAGTCGTGTTTTTGCTGAGTACCTCGACTCTCCAAGCCAAATCTTACGTCTATGTTGAAAGTAATCTGGGCGTAGCTGGTCAAAATTCGATCATGGCGTTCGAGAGCGACAACGGACAGCTTACCCCGCTTCCGAACTCCCCATTCCTCACTGGAGGAACCGGGGTGTTCGATACATCGTTGAAACTGGGACCTTTCGATTCGGATCACGAAATCATTCTTAACCGCGACAAGACGCTGCTCTTCGCCGTTAATTCCGGGTCAAATACAATTGCCGTCTTCAGCGTGAAAAACAACGGCGAACTAGTGGCCGTATCCGGCTCGCCGTTTCCCTCCGGCGGAACAAATCCGGTTGCGTTGGCTCTTCACAACGACATCTTGGTCGTAGTCAATCAGGATGAAGATCCGAACCAGGACTTAAATGCACGTCTGCCGAAATACAGCACTCACCGAGTGCTTGCATCCGGCCGGCTCGTCCCAACCGATGAGGATCCTCTGGAAGTCGCGTACGGTTCTTCGCCTGTGGACGTAACGATCCTCCCCTTTGGGAACGACAAAGGCTACTTCTCTTTCGGCCATGAGTTTCTGGGCGGCTTACTGCGGTCATTTCAAGTAGATGATGATGGCGCAATCACGTCTGGCAAGACTCTCGGTTTACCTGATGCAGAGTTCGAGGGTAATGCTGCCTTTCATGGTCCACTCGGGTTGTATCCACATCCTTACGAGCCTGTTGTGTATGTCGGCTTTGTAACGGCTAACAAGCTTGGCGTCTACGAATACGACAAGAAAGGAAGCTTGAAGTTCTTGCGGACGGTCGCAAATTCAGGTCAGGGGCTTTGCTGGATTCGAACTAATCGTGCCGGTACCCGGATTTACACTTCGAATACCGCCGATCAAAGCATTTCGGTTTACGATTCGACCGATGCTCGTAACCCAATCGAAATTCAACGCCTCGTGTTGAATCAGCCAGCGGCCGGCTTGTACCAGATCGAACTCGATGCAGACGGTAAGTTTCTGTACGTAGTCGGAGAACGAGCCTTTACTACTCTTCCGGTCGGCCAAGGAAACGGACTGCACGCCCTAAAGATTCAGAAGGACGGCACGCTCACGGAAGCGCCAAACTCGCCTCTCGTTTTTAGTCTTCCGGCCGGAACTCGGCCCCAGGGCCTGGCAGTCAAATAGCTTTATTGGTCAGCGGGCGAGGCTCTCCTCAGCCCGCTGCTCCAGTTCAGAGACTTGTATCTCGACCAAACCGTGGCTCTTAAGAGTTTGGTTGAGCCGAGGCAGTTCACCGGTTTTCACTTGCTGCCATGCCTGCATGGCAGGGCGGAGATTCTTACTCGCTGTCTGGTAGAGCTCAATGACCTGAGAGGGCGGTGTCCGGTCGGCATTCTCAATGGCGTTCAGAGCAGTTGTCAAAGAGCGACTGACACCGACCATTCCGGCCTTTCCGGACTTACTGTCGTTCAGCAACTCCTCTGTCTTCTGCCGTAGCGAAGTTGCCTCGGGATTACTTTTCAGATCGTTCAGCTTCGCCCGGAGACCCTGCATCTCCGCTACAGCTTTCCGGGCCGTAATCATGTCCGTGAAGCTCTTCAGTGCCCAATCAAACTGTTCGGCCAGAACGGCTGAGGGTACGTGAGCGCGCGGATCCATTGTTACTTGCAGCGGAGCACTTAACGTCTTTCCGTCGACCGTGAGCCTGGCCTGATACTTACCGGGAATTACCAGCGGACCGACCCAGCGCTGATCTTCGTCCTCATCGTCACCTGAGTCGGGAAGGCCGGACCTGCCGTAGCGCAGATCCCACATGAATCGGTGACTACCAGCGGACGTTCCCAGCATCCGTGGCTTTTCGAACCAGCGTGGCGCGATGGGTACAGCGGTGGAGGGAGCCGTGGCGTGCTCGCGGCTAGAGTAGTGCCGGATCACTTTGCCGCGCACATCCAGAATGTCGAGTGCGACATCCGAAGCAGCATCCGGTAAGTAGTAATCGATAGCTGCACCAGCAGGAGGATTTGCGGCCTGTGGCTCCTCAGGCGGTAACGGCGTACCAAGGAACGAATCGCTCTTCATGCGGATCGCGGGACTTGGAGCAAACAGATGCACCGCAGAGATGACAGCGTCGGCTTTCAAGTCGCGAAGTGCCGCGAAATCATCCATGACCCAGAACGCACGACCGTGCGTCGCGACGACGAGATCGTTGCCGTGTACGGCAATGTCGCGGATTGAGGTAACAGGCAGATTCCGTTGCAGCGATATCCAATGCCCACCGTCATCGGTAGAGACATATACGCCGAACTCTGTGCCGGCAAAGAGCAGGCCCTGATGCATCGGGTCTTCGCGCACACAGTTGAGAAAGGCCGGATCTGAGATTCCGTCCGTGATTGGGGTCCAGGTCTTGCCGAAATCCGTGGTCCGAAACAAGTAAGGTTTGCGATCGTCAAGGCGATGCCGGTCTACCGCCACATACGCTTCGCCGGCTTTAAAATGCGAAGCCTCGATCTGTGTGATTTTGCTGAAAGCGCTTAACCCCGGGGGCGTGACGTTCGACCACTTCTTGCCCCCATCCCGAGTCACGTGGACAAGCCCCGTGTCACTACCCGCCCAGATTTCCTGGAGATCGAGCGGAGAGGGTGCGATGGTGTAGACGACGCCGTAGCCGAGATCGCGGGCCTTTTCCAGCGTAGGCGGCGCACCTTCCGAATCGCTGTGGAGACCAGGCACGGCACCTGTCAAATCAGGGCTGATGGTTTGCCAGTGCAAACCTCCATCCACTGTTTTCATGACGTATTGCGTGCCGAGGAAGACGGGAAAGGGAGCCTTGCCGGAACTTACAATCACCGGCGTCCAAGGGTCGCGAAGCTTGCGCTTATAAACCTCAGACAAGCCGCCCGGCGCGGGCAGCGGCGCGATGTTCTGACTTTGCATCGTGCGCCGGTCATAGCGGTCCACCGTACCGAAGGTTCCGGTGACGTAGAAGATGTTGGGATCTTTTGCGTCGAGAGCGATGTAGCCGCTTTCACTACCGCCGACGTTGAACAAATCCCGGGCGTCGATCTGACCTCGATCGGAGCGTGTGGCGAGTGCCCCGGTGCCGCTGTCCTGCTGCGCTCCGTAGACGTGATAGGGAAAGTCGTTATCGGCGATCACATGGTAGAACTGGCCGGTCGGCTGGTTGTACCAAGTGCTCCAGGTACGGCCACCGTTCAAGGAGATGCTAGTGCCCTGATCTGTTGCTAAGGCCATGCGGAGAGAGTTCGCGGGGTCGACCCACAACTGGTGATAGTCATCTCCGCCCGGCGCACCACGAACGATGCTTAAGGTTTTGCCACCGTCGGCGAGTTTGTACAAGGCGACGTTCGGGATGTAAGTGGTATCCGGATCGTTGGGGTCGGCCGTGATGCTGTTGAAATACCAACCGCGGCTAGTAAGGCGAGGGTCGTTGTTGACTAGAGACCAACGGTCACCGCCGTCGTCGCTACGATAAAGGCCGCCATCTTTAGCCTCGATGACAGCATAGACGCGCTTGCCTTTGGTGCCTGGGGAGATGGCGACGCCTGCCCTGCCCCAGGTTGATTCCGGCAGTCCGTGGCCAGTGACTTCCTTCCAAGTCTTTCCGCCGTTTTGAGAGCGAAACAGTCCGCTGCCAGGACCGGTCAAGGGAGCGTAAGTGCTCCATGCCGGGCGGTGCGCTTCCCAAAGAGTGGCGAAAACCTCGGTCGGCTTATCGGACGCAATAGCAAGATCGGCGACTCCTACGTTTGGACCACGATCGAGGACCTTTTTGAAGGACTCGCCGCCGTCGGAAGAGAGAAAGACGCCGCGATCATCGTTAGGCCCGTACGCATGGCCCAGGGCGCCAACGAGAACGTAATTCGGATCTTCGGGACTGACGACGATGCGGCTGATCTGGCGGGTTTCTTTCAGACCGGCTTTGTGCCAGGTCCGTCCGGCATCGGTGGATTTGTAAACACCGTCGCCGCTCGCGAGGTTGGAGCGGATGTCCGTCTCCCCCGTACCTGCATAGATGATGTTCGGATCGGAAGGAGCAACCGCTATTGCGCCGATGGATGCTACCGGCTGGCCGTCGAAGATGGGAGCCCAGGTTGTTCCAGCGTCAGTGGTTTTCCAGACACCGCCATCAACAGCACCGAAGTAGAATGTTGCACCGTCGTTGGGAACTCCGCTGACTGCGACGGATCGTCCCCCTCGAAAAGGTCCAATCAAACGCCAGCTCAGATGATTCAGAGAGTCCGGAGGTGTACTAGCGGAGAGGGATGAATAGAGGAGGGCCAGCAGGAACGGATAGCGCATAAAGGAGGACGGCTAGTAAGACAACGATAGCGCAGCATTTGCTGGATCCGCCGTCCCCCGGAATGCGGTTGAGATTACAAGGATCGATGGCTTCTACGGCGAAGGAGCATGCCGACAATACCGATTCCGGTGGCGGCGGCCGCCAAGCCAAAGCTTGCAGGCTCGGGTGTCTGAGCAACCGAGGTTACCTGAACGCTCGATGCGATATCGAGATTGGGCGTTCCAGAAGTCCGAACGAAGAGGTTGAAGGTTGTCACGCCGGGTCCTACGACCTGGCCGCCGGGCGTTCGAAGATTGGTCAGAAAATATTGATAGCTGGTGCCGCCGACATCGGCGTCAAGTGAGCTGATCAAGTTCGTTTGCGTGTTGTAGTCCAGCCGAAAGAAGTTGTCGGACGAGACTCCATTGACAACCGAACTGCCAGTCTCCAGAAGCGAATGCTGCGGGCTGAAGAACGAGATGTTGAAATTCTGGACATAGTTCTTAGGGCCCGATCCGGTCTCAGAGAACGATACCGGCGTAATAGCTGGGTCGTATTGGAACGATCCGCTTGCAGTGTAACCGGCATTACCGGTCCAGCTGAAATTTACGATGGCTGCTGCACTTAGAGGTGCGCTCGCTGCGAGGAGTGCAAGGGCTCCCAACCCAAATGTCACTTTGAGGCATACGGAGTTCATAGTTGAGAGTTTGAAGAACGTCTATGGCACTTCGATGACAGTTGCATATCAAAGTAAGTTCATGATGCTTGTTTGCGAAGAGCGCCAGCGCGCATAGAATAGTAGCGGTTCAAAGATCACCAGTCCGGGAGACACGAATGAAAGCTATTACCATGGCAAAGCTGCTGTTTGGTTTAGGATGCGCTGGAATGCTCCAGGCGCAAAGTACACCCAGTATGAGCGCCGACATTAAGCGCGCGTACGAGACAGTAAAAGGCAACCTGATGAAGACGGTGGACAAAGTGCCGGAGGACGATTACGGGTTTAAGCCTACGCCGGAAACCCGGACCTTTGCCGAGGTCCTGTCGCACGTGGCGAACGCACAGATTCATTCCTGCGGAGCAGTGGCAGGCGACTCCAAGTCTCTGGATCTGGCAGGTAAAACCTCAAAAGCCGATATCTCTGCTGCGCTAAAAGAAGCATTTGCGGAGTGCGACAAAGCCTATGCCACATTGACCGACGCGAATGCTGGCGAAGCCATTAAGACACCTCGCGGACAGGCAACGCGGATTGGAGCTCTAGCCGGAAACACAACGCACGATGTAGAACAGTACGCGATTCTTTCCGTCTACATGCGCTTGAAGAATATAGTCCCGCCTTCGAGCGAAAAGTAGATTAAATTACGCGGACTAGGCCGCGCCCGTGGTGCCATTCGGTAGCGAAGAGGGCGGCGCTGGTTGAAGGTTCAAGCTAGATTCCGCCGTGATTTCGGTTTTGCGAGAGTTAGCGGAGCCGGTAAGGCGAGCAAATCTAGCTGCAGTCGCGACTTCGCGGGCCGCCGCTTGTGCGTGGAGGTTGCGATTGCGGGCGTCAGCGGTTTGCTGACGACGTGCTTCGGCCGCTCTCTGCAGGTCTTGCCGTTCGAACCCAATCTGTTCACGGACACGTTGCGCGCGCAGCTTGGTCAAGTCGGTCAGGCACCGGTGAAAGCTGCGGCTGAACTGAGTCTGGTACCGCAGAAAGATGGCCAGGAGTTTTGGATCTTCGCAGCCCTTTTCCATGAGCCGGTCAATGGACGCAAGCGTGCGGCGGCAGTGCCAGTAGTGTTGTGCCATGAGATCGACCAGTAGTTCTTCCGTGTAAGTGGCGGGTTGATGTTCGGCCACAAGCGAGGCGAGGTGAGCGTCGTAGTCGGCTTGGCTTTCGTTGGGGAGAACCTTGAAGACGCAACGCAGACCGTGGCGGAAGTTGTTTTGGGAAGAGGCGGCCTTGCCCTCCTCCGTGCGCGGGCCCGTCGAGCGTTGGGCGTTGCGTTGATTGGCAGCTATCTGTGCGGCGGTCGCCATCGATGACAAAACTCCTTTTGCTTTGAGAACTTCGCGTAGAACGGGCGTTGTGGAACGCGCCACCCGAAGAACTGGGGTTCTCTTTCATTGCTCGGTGACACGCATCTTGGGTGCCCCCTGCGCTTCTTAGGAGCGCATGAGGGCGTTCGCAAAGGCCAGGAATTTCGCTGCAGGTAGTTGAGGCGGGACGAGATGTTTATTTGGGGCTATTTGTGACTCTGATCGGGCGGGCGGTTGCCCTACGTGTTCCAGTGACCAAGCAGGGCGAACAACAAATGCCCGCCCTGCCTACGATGTCCAACCGAATCGGCGGCGAGCCAGGAGGCCAAGCGCTCCAAGACCAGTCACAAGCAAAGCTGAGGCGGCCGGTTCGGGAGTGGCCACGGCAGGAGTCTGCGAAATGTCAAAGGCCCAGTTTGCAGTCCTGTTAACACCGGTGACGTCGCAAAACGTACCATTGGTGCAACCGAAGCTGCCGGTAAAGTCGGAACTTGTCTCCAAGAAGCCGTTGGACAAATTGGGGCCGTTGGCGAAATTGTCGAACTGAACAATTGCCACGGAGTAGGTGCCCCCAGCCAGTGTGGTTTGCAGGTAAAAATCGAACGTCTGCTGCGTTACAGGATCAGATGAGACATGGCCGCTGACATCGTCATCAGTCTCATTGATCAGGACGCCAGAAGCATCGAAAAGATCAAGAGCCAAGTCAAACCCGCCACTCGGGATTACCGTGCCCGAACTGTTTAGGCCGCCAGCATAGGAAAAAGAGCGGAACGTTACAGTTGAGGTGGTGGGAATAGTGACGGAGAGAAGCCGGACGTCATTGTCGTGAGTGAAAGAGCCCGAGTACGAAATGCTTGCCGCATTTAGCAGCGGGCTCGAAAGGGCAGAAAAAAGAAGAAAGCCAAAAAGTAGATGTCGCAAGTGGTTCCAATCGCCGAAGAGGATAACTACGAAGGTTAAACGTTGACTTACCCTCTACGGTATACAAGTGACTTGCGACGATCAATCACATTGTGGGTGATATACAGCTTTGTAACACGACTTAGTACCAGGTGAGGATCTTCGTACGACAAGTTCGTGAAATGTAAAACACCCAATAATGTGACTTGGATTAGTGATGATTAAACAAGAACCAGATGACGATCAAAAAGCCCGGAACTCCCATCAGCCATGCAAAAAGGTATTTCATAAGTATCTCCTCTCAATCGACTCATTGCACGACAGCTGCCAAAGATGCGAGGCATAAGTTTTACATGAGATCAATACAAGAAATTTACAAATTACCTTGTGCTTTTCATGTTAGGAGCTAAGACCGGCATTTTTTGCAGGAATGAAGCGCACGCAATGTGTGTAACAATGGCGTCCTCGAAAACGGCCCTTGTGAAAATTTACCCGGTTTTGCCGACCGTCAATCATAAACTCATAGAGAGCTATGTAGAAGCTAGGTCTCTAACCTATTCTTTTTTATAACTTGCAGACAATACCGAAGGCGCGGTATTTAATGGCCATTGGTTTGCTTTATGTCTCCGGGGACGATCATATGAAAAGAAATCTCGGATTAATGCTGTGCAGCGGTCTGATCTTACTAATGCCAGCTACGGGCGTTGCTGTTGCGGGGCAGAATACCAGCACTGCCGCACCAGACAACTCCAAGATGAATAAGAAGCAGGCACCCACAGCCGACTCTGCAAAGAACAACCTGTCGGATCGCGAAGTGATGGCACACATCCGACGCGATGTGGTTAAAGACAAGTCACTGTCGATGTACGCTCACAACGTGAAGATTGTCAGCGCCAATGGGAAGGTGACCCTGCGGGGACCGGTCAACAGTGATCAAGAGAAGCAGACCATTGAGCAGATCGCTAAAAAGTACGCGGGTGATATGAACGTCACCAACGAAATTACTGTTAAAGCAGACGGTAAGTAAAGGGAAGAGGAGATTATCAACATGGCAGGAAAGAACACAGCAGTTTACGGAATTTATAGCAACCGTACGGAAGCGGAGAATGCTGTTGACCGGCTGGTAGAAGCCGGCTTCCGCAATGAAGACATTTCCGTGCTGTTACAGGACAATGTCGGCACTAAAGACTTTGCGCATCACAAGGAAACGAAAGCTCCGGAAGGCACGACAGCGGGTGTGCTAACGGGAGGCGCCATCGGAGGCACATTAGGGCTGCTCGCCGGAATCGGGGCGCTCGCCATTCCGGGTGTTGGACCGCTCATCGCTGCAGGACCAATCATGGGAACTTTAGCCGGGCTCGGTTCAGGCGGACTAGTAGGCGGCGTCATTGGAGCCTTGGTTGGCATGGGCATTCCAGAGTACGAGGCGAAGCGCTACGAAGGGCGAATCAAAGAAGGCGGCATCTTACTTTCGGTTCACTCGGACAGCAGTGAATGGACGCACAAGGCCAAGGACATTCTGAAGCATACCGGTGCAACGGATGTTTCTTCCACCGGAGAATCATCAGCCGATTTTGCCGAGACGGACAAACCACTCCATCGCGGGACCACGATCTAACTTAAATTCAGCTGAATCGAAAAGCCGCTCGCCTATCCAGCGAGCGGCTTTTTGCTTTAGATGAACAGCGTTGTTTTGCCTCACCTTACCGTAGACCCCGTTCCAAGGCATAGCGGATCAACTCGGCAGAGTTGTGCAGCTTGAGTTCAAGCATCAACTGCTTTTTGTGGAACTCGACAGTCTTGACCGAGATCGAGAGGAGGTCTGCAATCTGCTTAGCAGTGCGCCCTTCGCCGACCAACTGCAACACTTCCCGCTGACGTGGCGTAAGTTCACCGAAGGCGTCCGCAGGGTTTTCGTCCGGCGACAGCTGCTGACCCAGGAGTAGCATAGACAGGTGGGGTGAAAAGGCGAAACGACCCGACAAAACCTCCTTGATGGCACGTCTGAGCTCCTCCCCACCAGCCTGCTTAGACAAGTAACCGGAGGCACCGATTCCGAACGCCTCACGGACGAACTCGCGACCCATTTGCATGGTGACGAATATGAGTTTCACTTCAGGTGCCTGGCTTCGAATCTGGCGAGCTGCTTCCATGCCGCTCAGGATAGGCATTGAGATGTCGAGGAGAACGATGTCAGGTCGAAGCCGTACGGCGACTTCGACGAGCTCACGCCCATTCTTGGCGGTCGCCACGATTTCGCATTCAGCTTCAATAACCCGCCACAAACCTTCCACAAAGAGCAGGTGATCGTCAGCGATGATGAGCCGAGGCTTCATTTCGACAGTAGGGAGTCAGATCATAACACTCGCTTCTGCCTTCTCAGCAGGGCAGAGCGATTCGCTCATTTCTTCATGGATTCAGGGAGAGCGCAGACGACAAGATCGTCTACGCCACCGGGGTCCGAAGCCGAGCTCACGTTAAGATACGCGACTCAAAAATCCCGCAATTTTCTTCGGTAGCGGAGAGGTCATCAGATCTTCAATGAACAAGGGTAGTCCACGAGACCAGTTTGGATTGAGCTCCGACGTTGTCGCCGGGATGTTAGGACGTTCAACAGCGGCTGCGGCATCGTCGAGAGCTGCGGTCAAGATCCGGGAGGGAGACTTAGCGAGTTGTTCATAGGCGCCCGCAATGACGTCTTCGATAGGAGCCGAGTCATCAAGACCAGTAAGGTGCTTGAGATTGGCGCGAATCTCCAAGGTACTTTCTTCATTCGGCTTCAGACCCAACTTCAACTGTTTTGCCATGTCGGCTCCGGTCCAGAGACCGGCTACGGTAGGAAGATCGTGGGTGGTAATGGCAGACAGAGCCTCCTTGGGGAAACCAGAAGGCGGAGTCTTTTCAAACCAGAGCAGGCGATACGACAGCACACCCCACTCAGCTAATTTCTCGCGCGTGCTATCTTCCACTGTGCCGAGATCTTCCCCCACTACGTAGGCTTGTGCACGCTCACTTTCGAGTGCCACAATCGCCAACATTTCATCCGCGTTATAGCGGACGTAGGCACCCTTCGCGGGAGGCATGCCGTTGGGTATCCAAAATAGCCGAAAGAGTCCCATGACGTGGTCGATGCGAAGACCACCGCCGTGGCGGAAGGCCGCACGAATAGTATGGATAAAGGGGCGATAGCCGGCAGCGCGCAGTTGATGGGGGACGAAGGGCGGCAGACCCCAGCTTTGCCCTTGGGTATTGAACTCATCGGGAGGAGCTCCCACTCCAATTCCGTGGGCGAAATAATCCTGCCAGGCCCAAGCATCAGCGCCGTCCGGGTCGACGCCGATGGGAAGATCCTGCATTAAAGCCAGATGTTGGGCGCTACGCTGCAGCTGAATGTCAACCAGCCATTGCAGCCACTGATAGAAGCGAACGCGATCAGCATTGCGAGTGCTGAACTCTTTCACCGCTTCGGACTCAGGATGGCGAAACTCTTCCGGCCAGGAGTGCCAACCAGATTTGAAGTGTTCGGCCAGCGCACAAAAGACTGCATATTGGAGCAGCTCTTCTCCGCGGTCGCGGCAGAAGGCATCGAAGGCAGCGTCGCTTTCAAAGTGCTTCCAGAGCGAATTGAGTGCCTGCATCTTGAGCTCGAAGATTCGGTCGCGATCGATGCAGCTGTTCGTATTCAGTTCATGCGCTGCGGAGGTGAGGTTCGCGAGTTCCGGGATGGTAGCAGAAGAGGCGTTCGGAATCCACTCAATGTGAAGCGCGAGCGGGTTGAGAAAAATACGTGAGGTGGGGTAGTAAGGGCTGCTCTGCTGAGGAATGATGGGAGTGGCAGAGCTCAATGGATTGACCAACATCATGCCAGCTTTCAAGTCCTGAGCGGACCATCGGGCAAGACGATCAAGATCAGCAAAATCGCCGATGCCCCAACTTTCTCTGGACCGGGCCGAATAAAGCTGCACGGCCCAGCCCCAGGTGGAGAGGTTGGGAGGACACCAGCATTCTTTCGGACTCACGATGAGGCTAATGGGTTCGGCAGCTCCTTCAAAAAGAAGCTGGTGGTAGCCGGTCGGCAAATCTGCGGGAACGGCTGTAGTCGCCGAAATCTTCTGACCCGATTCGAGCGTGATGGTAGCGGGCGCTTTCAGCTTCCGCGTTTCGCCAGTTCGAATGACCAGCACCGGGTGATCGTCCTCGGCTTCTTCCCCGCCCTTCTCCGCCCGCATCGCTTGCAGGATGGCCTGAACGGTCTCCTCGGCTGTGTCATGCCACTTGTGCAATGCGTCCTCATACCGGAGATCGATTCCCCAGCGGTTCGTGCGAGTTTGAGTGCTCATGAAGTGATCAGATGCAGGGTATCAGGAAATCAGTTCTAAGTTCTCGGTTTTCTTGGTCAACAGGACATAGAAATGCAGTTTGAGAGAGAAAGCCGAAGCGGATTAGAACGTCTGGAAGGGCCGCTGAAAGTAACGGGCCGAGCACAGTACACGGCCGAGACGCGGGTACCGGGGATTTTACAGGGAGTGTTAGTCAAGAGCACGGTGCCGAACGGCGCGGTGGAAGAGATAACAACGACCGAAGCCGAGGCGGCGGAGGGATGTGTTGCAGTGATCACTCCGAAGACCTTTCCGAAACTGAGGCCCGTGCGTGTGCTGCTGGACCCGGACGACGACGGCCAAATGAACGTGACCGGGGCTGGCCAGCAACACATGCCCTTGCAGGATTACGAAGTTCATTATCGTGGCCAGGATGTGGCGGTCGTGTTGGCGGAAACTCTCGAGCAGGCGCAATGGGCAGCGTCCCTGGTAAAGGTGCGCTACCGGCGGGCTCCGCACGAGGCGGATTTCAACGCAAGGCTACCGCAGCAGTTTTCTCCCGGCAAAGCCTGGACCGAGGATGCGGATACCAAACGCGGAGACGTAGAAGCCGGCATGCGGGCGGGAGCCGTGCGGATCGATCGGACCTACGTTACAGCTGTGCAACACCACGTGACAATGGAGCCGCACGCCACGGTGGCAAGTTGGGATGCCGGGCAGGTGACCATTCACGAGGCGACTACGTGGGTATTCGGCACCAAGAAAACAGTGGCGGGATGGTTCGGTCTGAAGGAAGAGGACGTGCGAGTGTTGCAGCCGTTTGTGGGAGGTTCTTTCGGCAGCAAAGGGCCGACCTGGCCGCACGTGGCGATTGCTGTGGGCGCGGCTAAGGTGACCGGCAGACCAGTGCGAATTGTACTCTCACGTCCACAGACGTTTACTTCGAATGGGTATCGTCCATCGATCCAGCACCGGCTACGATTAGCTGCGACACGGGACGGTTTTTTAACGGCTGTGGCGCATGATGCCGTGGCGCAGACATCGCGATTCGATCGGCGGGTCGTGGCTCCCGTCACAAAGACGACCAAGAAACTATACGCGTGCCCTAATTGCGAGACCAGCTACCGGCTGGTGCAGTTGAATGCTCCCGGGCCGTTTACAATGCGGGGTCCAGGCGAGACGCCGGGGTTGTTCGCGCTGGAATCAGCGATGGATGAACTGGCCTATGAACTGGGCATGGATCCGATTGAGTTGAGGATGCGGAATGATACGGTGATTGACCCTGAAACGGGGAAGCCCTGGTCGAGCCGCGGCTTGAAGGAATGTCTGCGGGCGGGCGCGGATCGTTTTGGGTGGGCGCATCGTAACCCGAAACCGGCTGCGACTTGGAGGAACGGCCGTCAGGTAGGAATGGGCGTGGCGTCCATGGCATATGACGCAAAGATGGTGGCGGCAAAGGCCCGTGTGCGCGTATATGACAACGGCCGGGTGGTGGTGGCAAGTTCCACGTGCGAGCCAGGAACGGGCGCTACCACGATGATGGTGCAGATTGCGGCGGAAGTGCTGGGGATCGGCAGGGACGGGATTGAGTGCGAGTGGGGCGACACCACGCTCCCCATGGCACCACTGGCAGCGGGTTCGCAGACTACGGCCAGCGTAGGATCGGCGGTCCGAGCAGCTTGCCTGAAGCTTCGTCATGAGCAACAGGAAGCTGCTCCACTCAGCGCCGGGTCTTTTCGGGAAGCAGTCGGGTCGGCAGAGCCGGACGAAGAGCATAAGAAACATACCTGCTATTCCTTCGGGGCTCACTTCGCAGAGGTTTCCGTCGACCCAGAGCTAGGCGGCATAAAGCTGGAGCGTTATGTGGCCGTGTTTGCGGCGGGACGAATCGTGAATGCTAAGACGGCGCAGAGTCAATTACTAGGCGGAATCATCTGGGGGATCGGGATGGCCCTGATGGAGGGTACAAGAATGGATGTCCGGCAAGGCGCGTTTGTGAACGATAATCTGGCGGAATATCATGTGCCGACTAACTTGGACGTTCCGAAGATCGAAGCGTTTTTTCTCCCGGAAACAGACACGGCTGTGAATCCACTCGGAGTGAAGGGCATTGGGGAAATCGGGACTATAGGAAGCGCCGCGGCGATCGCTAACGCCGTCTATCACGCAACGGGAAAACGCGTGAGAGAACTCCCGATTACGCTCGATCGAATGCTGTAAGGAGCGGCGAAGATTTTGAGTACCATTTTTGACGAACCTGCATCTTAGGCATGTAACATCTGAACTTAAGTCCTCGAAATCAACATGCGTGATTTTGACAACGTACAAAGGAGAGAGAACTACATGACCGCTACTTTTTCTTCCAGGGCGGAAGCCAACGAAGGAACGCCAGTTTGGGAGGATCTTCGTCTGATGGCGATCGATGACGAAGAAGAAGAAGCCGACATCGACGAAGCCGACGATCTGGACGACGAGGATGTCGACGACGAAGATGACGTTGACGCCGATGAGCTGGGCGAAGGCGACGACGAACTGGATATTGATGATGACGACTTAGACGAGGATGAAGAAGAAGAGGAAGAAGACGAAGAGTAATTTCATTTTTCGTTCGTTACGATAATCTGCGCGCCGGGGAAGATGATCCTCTACCCCGGTGCTTTAAGGATTGCTAGCTGGTCTAATTGAAGACGGAACCGTAATCCCGCTAGTCTCCCAGGATCTTGACTAAAACCCTCTTCTTGCGGCGACCGTCAAATTCGCCATAGAATATCTGCTCCCACGGTCCGAAATCGAGATTGCCTTCGGTGATAGCGACCACTACTTCCCTTCCCATGAGCTGACGCTTCATGTGCGCGTCGGCATTGTCTTCACCCGTCCTGTTGTGCCGGTACTGAGCGACCGGTTCATGGGGCGCTAATTGCTCTAGCCACTTCTCGTAGTCGGCGTGAAGACCTGACTCGTCATCATTGATGAAGACAGAGGCCGTAATGTGCATGGCGTTTACCAGCACAAGACCCTCCTGAACGCCGCTTTCTCGAAGGCAACCCTTGACTTCCGAGGTGATGTTGATAAATCCCCGCCGGGATGGAACTTCGAACCACAGTTCCTTGCGATAACTCTTCACGCTTTCAGGCGATTAACCGTTCTTAATTAAAAGAGGGCGGCGGTGTAGAAGTAGGCGGATCGGTGCTAGTGCTGCTTGCGTCGCCGCTGTCAGACGGCCGCCGTTTCAGTTTAGGCCGATCATCTTCATCACCCTTAGACTTCTTGGACGGATCAGTCTCATCTTCAATCGGAGCGGTGGAATTCGGGTTACGGCGTAGAGTTGGCTTGTTGGGATCGACGCTGGTCTTATCGGGGCGGCGTTGATTTTCCAGCATGGCCAGGCGGGATTTCACGTCGTTGAACTCGGACGTCGTCACAACGTACTCGGGCCGAGCTTTCAGGTCGGAGATCTCGACTTGGGACTTCTTGATCCGGTCATCAGTCGGGGGATGAGTAGAGAATAGCTTGGACACGGTGCCGGGCTTGCGTTTCTCGAGAGTTTGAATCTTTTCGAAGAAGTCAACAAAGCCTGTCGGATCGTAACCAGTTTTGTACATGTACTGCACACCCAGGTAATCGGCTTCCGCTTCCTGACCACGACTGAAAGCAAGGAAGGTCATAGGAACGAGTAAGCCAGAGGCCTGGTAGATGCCATAGGCAGCAGCGCCGCCCATGAAGATGAGCGGGATGGTGGCGAGCTGAGCCATGGTCATCTTCGATTGCTGGCGGGTGGCGTGGCGCGCAGCAACGTGAGCAATTTCGTGCGCCATCACCCCGGCGAGTTCGGCTTCCGTATCGGCTTTGAGGATCAGGCCGGACTGGACGAAGAAGAATCCGCCGGGAAGCGCAAAGGCGTTGACGGAGGGATCCTCGATCACTTTGATGGTGAACGGCACTTTCGCGTCAGAATTGCGAACCAGATTTTGACCAACCCGGTTGACGTACTCGGCAACGACCGGATCATTGATGACCTTCGACTGGCGCTCGACCTGTTGCGCCAACTGCTTGCCTAAGGCAATTTCCTTTTCAAGCGAGTAGAAATTGACCTTGCCGCTGACATTCCGATCACCGATCGCATCGGGATCTTTCCGCTTGGCGCTATTGCTCTCCTGCTTATCAGACGAAGTGGTGCTCTGGTCCTGAGCGAAGGATGCAGTTGGGACGGTTAAAAGGAAGGCAAGGGTCAGGCTAAGAAAAGAATTGGCAGGTGAAAAACGCCGCATGGAACTCCTTCGAGGACGGGACGATCTTAGTTTCAAGTATAAGCCGAAATATGGACCCGGCAAGTAGGACTTTCCTGCGTCCTGGTAGGCATGCCGGGCAGACAAGGACTACAAGTGGTTAACGTATGCTCGGAAGAATGGGTTTCGAAATTGTCAAGGACCAGGTGAAGTCTGAGATTTCCGAGTTGCAGGAGACGTATCGGGGTGAATTTCCGGTTACGGAGAACCTCGTTTATCTGAACCACGCCGCTGTAGGTCCGATTTGCCGGCGGGCTGCGGAGGCTATGCGTAACTTTGCGGATGAGGCCTGCCGATTCGGATCGCTGCATTACGACACCTGGATGGAGTGCTATGCGGGATTGCGGAGTGCGGCGGCCCGGCTGATTGGTGCGAAAGCCAGTGAGATCGCCATTGTGAAGAACACTTCCGAGGGGATTGCGACGATTGCGCTGGGTCTCGACTGGAAGCCGGGTGACCGGGTAGTCGCTTTCAAAGAGGAGTTTCCGGCAAATTATTACCCGTGGCTGCGACTGGAAGCGCGCGGCGTGAAGATTCAGTGGTTATCGGTCTATGACTCGCTCGAGACGATAGCGGCGGCGATTCCAGGAGCGCGGCTCTTAGCGATCAGCTACGTGAATTACCTGAGCGGTTATCGAGTGGATCTGGAAGCGATTGGCCGGTTGTGCCAGGCGCACGGCTGCTTCTACTTTGTGGATGCGATCCAGGGGATGGGCTGCTTTCCGATAGATGTGGAGGCAGCGCACATCGACGCGCTTGCGGCGGATGGGCATAAGTGGATGCTAGGGCCGGAGGGGAACGGCGTTCTGTACGTTCGTAGCGAGTGGCTGGACCGAATCGAGCCGGTGGAGTTCGGGTGGACGAACCCGGCGAACTATAACGATTATGCTTCGCGCGATATGAGTTTGCGAGCGGATGCCGGGCGCTATGAATGCGGAACGCTTAATACGATCGGGTGCTTCGGGCATCGTGCGGCGATCGAACTGCTGCTGGAGGTAGGGGTGGAGAGGATCGCGGCGGCGATTGACGGTCTGGCGCAGCAGTTAGAGGACGGGGCGAGGGCGCTCGGGTACCAGTTGATGATGGAGCGGACAACGAAAACTGGGTCAGGTATTGTGAGCTTCCGGCATGCTTCGGTTAGTAATCATGTGATTGTGCGAGAACTAAAGCACCAGAAGATTACGGCTGCGCCTCGGCAGGGTTGGATCCGGATGTCGCCACATTTTTATAACAGCCCCGAGAGTCTGGGGCGGGCTTTGGCGGTGTTGGGCCGGTATTGTTAAGGATTTCGGTGATTAGCCCGTAGCTGCTTTTGACGCGGGCTCTGTTGCGGGATTGCTCGTGATGTTGACAGCTCCGTCAGCAAGCAGCGGCCAGTCGGTCATATTATGTTTTGCGCAAAGTTCGAGCCAGGTCCGGGCCGTGAGCTTCCCATTTCTGAGATTGGCGATGAGGGTTCCGGGCTCGAGTTTCTGACCGTCGCGTTCTACGTGGAACTGACCGGGTTGGAATTGCAGGTGCCAACCTCCGTCGACCAGGGCCAGAGTCAGAGTAAAACTGAGGGCTTCCGCTGCGCGACCAGCGCGCTGCTCACGAGTGAGTAATGTGCCTGGAGGATCGGGAATGCGGCTGGCCAACTCCGGCAACGCTTTAAAGATCTCCGGCAGGCTACCAACTGTGCGCCCCGCCAGAACCGGCTGGATCAGTGCTGCCCGCTGCCGCCATAAAGGAATGTAAACATCGGAAGCCGCCGAGTCCCAGCGCATGGCTTTCAATTCGGAAGTTTTGAGTCCTGGGACGAGTTTTTGCAGCAGCTTCAATTCGAGCGACGCCAGATCGTTAAGCAATTGGATAGCAGGCACGGCGTCACTATCCTTCGTGTCACCGGGGGCGGGAATGGCGAGGGCGCGAACCCGTTGTAGACGCAAGGGCAGCGGCGGATGGGAATCCAGCGGATTACTGGACTTGGTAGCCAGCCGCTTTTCGAGCAGAGCGGCGGCGGCATTGGCGACCTCCGGTGCACTCATGAAACGGGCAAAGCCGTCGGCAACCTCCGGACAGTAACCTAAAGCCGCAACCGGCATGACGACCTGTCTCCAGTACGGTTCGAATGTCGTGGCGGCGCGGTTTATGTTGCGCAGCCCGCCCTCCATGCTGTCGGAACCTGCGATGTGGCAAGCCAGTTCGTCGCATCGAAATTCCTGCCGGCGCGAGACGTATTGGGTCACCCTGGTGAAGAGCTTCCAATACAGGACCAGACCGCCAACAACAATCAGGTAAAGGAGCTGGATAATGGCCCAACGATTGAGAAAGGAAAGGACGATCGACTCCTCGGCGAGACCGTTCACGACGCGGGCCATGTTGGTGCGAGCCCGGAAAACCCAGGGACCCAGCCGGGTATCGCGCGCATAGAAATGAGCGAATTCGTGTGCCAGAATGGCGCGGAATTGCGAGACGTTCAGCGCCTGCAGGAGCGGCAAGCCCAAGAGCATGACACGGCGGCTGCCGAAGCCCATGATGCCGCCGCGTTGCGCTACGGCCGCGTTGGCCTCGGAGATGAGATACACCTCAGCCGGAATCGATTCGCCCATGGCCTGAGCGATCGCCTCGAGTTCACTCCGCAGGCGATGCTCTCGGGACATGTCGATGAGGACACCTTGCGGATCGAAGACGTCCTTCCGGGGTACAAGAGACCAGAGAATCGTGAAACCCACAATGAAGGAAAAGCAATCCAGCATTACGCCGAAGAAGGAAAGCCCCTGGCTCAGCATGCCGAGTGTGAGAAGAGCACCCAAGCCAACGAAAAACAGGCCCAATACGAAGGTCAGTGCGTAGGAAAAGACAACTGAGAAGGCCGCCACGTCCGCCCACAACGCGATGGACCACTTGCGTGGCGGAAGTGCTCCGATGGAACTCGCTCCAATAGCCGATGCTGTGCTCACAATACGTTCTCCTGAGACTCGAAGGCCGCAATGACGGCGTCCGGTGACGTTTGCGTTGCAATTTGCTAGCCGACTACAAAGCGAGAAGACTCCTAATCGTTGCTACCGATCAACCGCCGCATAGGGTTGTTAAACAACGCGAGAATGCATCCCAGGACGATGGCGGAAGCGCCGGCCGTGCCGAATAGCCGGGGCAAGGGCATGGTCTCGTAGATGGAGGCGAAACGGCCACTGATGTAGTCGCCCACGGAGATGGCGAGGAAGAAGATGCCCATGATCAGACCGGCGATACGAGGAGGCGCGAGCTTGCTCATGGCGCTCAGTCCCACAGGGCTCAGGCAGAGTTCGCCGATCGTTTGCAGCAGATA
Source organism: uncultured Acidobacteriaceae bacterium (assembly GCA_963814195.1). GTDB lineage: Bacteria > Acidobacteriota > Terriglobia > Bryobacterales > Bryobacteraceae > Bog-105. The sequence goes on along the minus strand of CAWFBU010000007.1, from coordinate 282,685 downwards.
GGTCAAGGTCAGCCAAATGGGACTGACGCCGAGCTTTCCGGCGATGGGCACCAAGATGATAAAGCTGAGTCCACCGAAGAACAGACCGATGGCAAACTTGGTGGTGCTGGTCGGGTTGCGATCTCCCAGCGTCACCCAGAGCCATGCAAACATGGGCGCGATGGTGATCACAAATAGCGCGGGCAAGGATTGAAACCAGCCGGCTGGAAACTCCCGGGAAGTTCCAAGGATGGTGCGGTTGGTGTTGCGATCAGCAAAGAGGTTCAGCGTAGAGCCGGCCTGCTCATAGATAGACCAGAATAGAGCCGCAGCGGCGAAAAGAACGAAGATGGCTAGCAGGCGTTTGCGTTCTTCCGGAGTCCAGTTCCCAAAGAGCAGCATTCCGACGAAAACGGCGAGAACAATAGCTGTGAGCATAAAGCCAAAGCCAGCGGACAAGGCCTGAATGGATAGCAAGCCGTCGTGTGCGAGTTTTCCGCCAACGAGCAGCAGAGCGAGGAAAGCCACAACGCTCCAGCGGAAGCGCTGCTGTTCACCGCGAGCGGGTGAGGGTGGGGCGCCGGCATCGCCGATGGTTCTGAGACTCCAGACGTACTGGATGACGCCGACGGTCATACCGATTCCAGCCAAGCCGAAACCGTAATGCCAATTGATCTTCTCGCCAACATAGCTGCAAATGAGGGGAGCGATGAAGGCGCCGAGATTGATGCCGACGTAGAAAATAGAGAATCCGGCATCCCGACGAGAATCATGCTCGGGGTAGAGTTGGCCGACCATCGTACTCACATTTGGCTTTAGCAAGCCAGTACCTATGACGATGAGAACGAGACCAGGGAAAAAGGTTTTGACGCTTGGAACGGCAAGGCTGAAGTGTCCAAGCGCAATGATGATGCCTCCGAACAGCACGGCACGCCTGGCACCCAGTATTCGATCGGCGATCCAGCCGCCAGGTAACGCGAAGAGGTAGACCATTCCCGTATAAAGACCGTAGATCGCTCCTGCGTCAGCGGTCGCTATGCCGAGCCCATTACGCGAAATGGGTGCGGTCATAAACAGAATAAGAAGCGCGCGCAAACCGTAGTAACTGAAGCGCTCCCACATTTCAGTAAGGAAGAGCGTTCGCAGGCCGATTGGGTGGCCGAAAAATCCGTGACTGGACATTGAGCTTAAGAATAAAGCTCTCGGGAGTAAAAACCTGGCGCTGCGAAAGAATGTGAGTGATGCAGCCCGGTTCGAACGTGCCAATCCTTGAGACGGAACGCCTTCGTCTGCGCGGCCACCGAATTGAGGATCTGGAAAACTGCGCAAGTATGTGGGCTGATCCGGAAGTGACTCGCTACATCGGTGGCAGGACCTTTTCGGAAGAAGAAGTGTGGGCGCGGACGTTGCGCTACGCGGGGCACTGGGCGTGGTTCGGGTTTGGGTACTGGCTGGTTGAGGAAAGAAGCAGCGGGAGATTTGTGGGAGAGGTTGGATTGGCGGACTATAAACGCGACATTCAGCCACCGCTGAAAGGCTTTCCTGAGATAGGGTGGGCCCTGGCGACAGCGATGTCAGGGCAGGGGTATGCAACCGAAGCGGTGGGTGCGGCGATCGAATGGTTTCAGAAACGTCGTGGACACACGCGAACAGTCTGCCTCATTGCACCAGACAATGCAGCGTCGATTCGCGTGGCGACTAAGTGTGGGTATCGGAAGCAATACCTGACAACCTATAAGGGCTCACCGACTATCATCTTCGCTCGGGAAGACTCAGAAGGTAAGATTCCGTGCCCGCTTTAGAGATCATCTTTAGAGATCATCGCGGGGGCGCGTCATCTCGCCAGCGAGCGAAACGGCAACTTGAATTAGGGAACGAGAGAGCTGGACTGGCTGGCTCGGCTGCGTGGCTTCTTCAGTTTCGTGGGTGTTTGCCTGCTCAATTTGTTCGATCTCCCGGTTGATTTGTTGCGGAAGGTCTGCGGGCCGATCCTGCTTCTTGCGATCTTCCAGGTCCGCGAGAAGACACATGATCTCCGAGCTTTGCGCGACGTTCCGTTCGGCCTCGGGTTCGACTTCTATGCCCTGCAAGCGGTAATGCGAAAAAGCAACAAGTAACAGGAAGTAAGCTCTCAGCTGAGGCTGCCACTGTCTTATCCTCTGTCTCATCTGAAGATTGCGCAGCCGGCCCGATCCGAATTCGAAGAGTAAAGCATCGCCCACGTTGCGAATGGCATTGAAGTTATAGTTGATTGCCGCTCGTTCTTCCCGAGCCCGGTTGATGCTGGTTCGAAGGTCGGGACTCTTGATGGCCTGATCAAAACAAGCGATGCGACGGAAGTTGGCAACGAAGGTATCGATCATCTCGTCGCTAGCGTTCTTAGCCCAGATGCGATCGAAAGTTATCCACATCATGAAGAGTCCAAAAAGGATTCCTGAAACGTCATCCCGCGCGACGCTCAAGGAGGTTTGCGGCCCAAACACTCGGAGCTGCGTGACGTAGAACGCAAAAGCAGTTTGGACGCCGGCATAGGAGATACGAGGACTGGAGGTGGCAATCCAAGCCGATATCGCTGTTACCGCCACGAAGAGCAAAGTAAACTCTCCGATGCCATCCATAAAAGGCAGGAGGAAAACTTGAGAGCCCATGCCGAGAATGAAGCCGCCGATCACCGCCCCCGCCACACGCAGGACTTGTTTTTGCCGCGACGAGCCGACCGTAGAGAGCGCGGTAACCATGCACGTCGCGACCGAGTAACTCAATCCGTGCCACTCGATGGAGTTGTAGATTACGTAACAGGCAACTGCGGCCAGGGTGCCTCGCAGGGCGAAGCGAACATGAGAAAGGCTGGTAAACGCATCATGTTTGAAGAGAGGCTTCTCCTTTTCAATATCGATATCCGATGGCCGGTATTCCCCGAGCGATTCCAGCCCGGAGTAGACCTCCGGGATGCGGTCGATGGTTGCCTGAATGTCGGCGAGAAAAGAGCCGGGAACGGTCTCGATATGCCTTGGTTGCAAACCGGCGAGCGTATGCGGGTCGTTCCTGCGCAGAGCGCTCATGATTTCGCGCAACTGATCTGCTGAGTGACGGAACCCGATCTGTTCTTGCACGGGGAAGGTCTGGTGTGTCGCTAGCACGTGCGCCGTAAGGTCGACCAATCGGCCCGCAAGTGCGACCGTGGTGCTCACCTGCGCAACTTGTTCAGAGTTAGGAGAAGAGCGAGCCAGCATCTGGCGGAGTAATGCTGTGCCGGTCATGGCATATTGCTCGAGCTTCTGAATGATTTCGGGTTCAAAGCGACGGCCGTGAGCCAGACACAACAATACGTGTTCAACGGTTGCCAATCGATCTAGCAACTGCTCGGTAAATTCATCCGAGTGATGCATGCTTCGAAAGATCAGCTCGACGGCCGTGGTGATGGTTGCTCCTAGAAACACGGCCAGAGCAGTCCACAGCGTATTCGCAAATAAGAGGTCTGTATTGGCGGGGAAATCCCAGGAGACGACAGAGTTCACAGCCAGGAAGCCAAAGGCGGTACCTACCAAATACTCGGATAACGCGCTAATCAGGAAGAAAGTCAGGAAGAGTGTGCCGACGACCCAGACAAAGTGCAGGAAGGGTTCTCCCGCGAGCATGCGAGCCGTGATGCTGACGTACACCAGAGACACGGCGACGGCGAAGACTGCCCGCAAAACGCTGCGAACGGTCGATCGAGCGCTGTCACGTGAAAATAAAAGCGTGTAGTACGCACCTAAGGCAGCGTTCGGAATCTGGAACACCATGATGCAGAGCATCATGAGCGTGGCAGCAATGATCATGCGTGTCACGACCCAACCTCGTCCCGGGTAGGGCGACAATTCCTTGCGGAGGAAGCTAAGGAACCACTGCCATGGCGTCTGAACTAGCTCCTCGGCTGGGACGGACTGGGCAGCGCTGGCCATGCGACGAGCTTTTAGCGAACGGCTTCGCCCCGAGCCGGCGTATCACCACGAACGGTAACGACCGCGTTCTCGCCAATCCGAAGCAGGTCACCAACGGGATCCTGGATCCTGATGCGAACGGGATAACGCGAGGCAAGGTGAACCCAGTTGAGGGTTCGTTGCGCGGCCGGGAGGCCGGAAGAGAGAACACCGAGGATGGCCGGGTCGGGTGCTACACCGTATCCGGTACTTTCGACGACACCGTCGAAGTGTCGCGCCGCATTCGCCATGACATAGACATCGGCTCGCAGACCAGGTTGAATGTCACGCAGCTGATTCTCGCGATAGTTAGCCACAACCCACCACACGCGCGTATCGATCAAGGTAAACAGCTGCTGACCAGTGTGGACGAAGGCGCCTTCGGAGATGGTCAGGTTGGTAACGCGTGCATTGAATGGGGCGTACACGCGACAGTGAGTGTAGTTATATTCGGCCGTTTGCACCGCAGCGGCTCGACTTCCGCGTTGCGCGGTCAGAGGTTCAAGGATGTCGATCGCGCGCCGGCTCTGATTAGCTTGGGCATTACTTTGATCAAGCGACGCCTCGGACTGCTGCTTCTGGGCGAGTGCCGAGTTGAGCCGAGCCTGCGAAAGCTTTCGTTGAGCCACCGCCTGCTGCACCGCCTCCTGCCGGGCTTTGGCAACCGAGCGCGCCTGATCGACCTGGTCGACCGTAACGAATTGTTTAGCCAGCAGCGGCTCAACTCTTTGAAGATTGGCGTGGGCGTAGTCGTATTCGGCCGCGGCCTGATTAATGGCAGCTTCCGAATGAGCCACGTCGGCTTTCATCTGTTCGATGGTGGCACCGGCTTGTGTAACATCTGCCTCAGCGGTACGTACAGCGGCCCGGGCCGCGAGAGCGGCATCGCTCTGGGATGCAATGTGCCGCCGCTCGTTTGCAATCTGACCTTCCAACTGGGCTTGCTGTGCCTTTGCGTTTTGTAGGGCGTAGAGGTAGGGTGCATCATCCACTTCGTACAGGAGATCGCCTTGCTTGACGTATTGGTTATCGCGAACGGCCAACTTCGTTACTGGCCCTTCTACCACGGGCGCGATGCCGATAAAGTTTGCGAAGACCTCCGCATCATCGGTGCGGGGATGTGTCTCGACCTGCTGAACGACGAGAACAATAGCCCAACAGGTCGCCGCGACCACGGCCACCGTGACAAAGGGAAAGGGTCGGCGGATGACTTTTGATGGAGGTGTGATTTGGTCAGCCATTTATCCCTCAGCTGAAAAACAACAGCCACGTGCTAAGGGTGAAGAGGGCAGCAACACATGGATAGGTCAACACGGCTGGCCTGGCATACTCTTCTAACCGGAAGCGGGTGACGATTACGCGCACGAGCACGGCAAGCAAAATGCCGAGCAAGGCGCAGAACATCCAGGCCGGAAAATAGGAACCCAGGATATTCATGACAGGGGCTCGGACGCATCCGGCTAGCGGAAGCGTCGCAATCACCAAGCTCGCTCTCAGGGCAAAGCGGTTCAAGGCTTTGTTGCTCCTGGCGGGCGAAGAAGGTCGGCCGTTCGATAGGCCAGGTCGGCAAAGCCGAGAAGCACCTGTGTCCTGGCGGCGATATCCGACGAACGGGCCTGGGCAAGAGCGCGTTGTGCGGAGAGGACGTCAAGGATATTCCGAACTCCGTAGCGATACGCTTCGAGCGCTGCATCGTACGACGTATTGGAGGCCTGCAAAAGCGTCGTGGCGGCCTGCCGCTGCCGAAGAGCGGTTTTGACATCGGAATAGGATCGCCAGACTTCGTCGGAGATTCGGTCCCGGGCAGTGTCGGATTCTGCTTCGGAGCGTCTTTCAGTCGCCCTTGCTTCCTCCAGACTGCCGCGGCGGCGGCCCCCGTCGAAGATGGTCCACGAGAGACTAAGCTGCGCGTTATAAACGTTGGCAGCCGCGTACTGTGCAAGGTAAGGCGGCTGATCTCCATAGGCCCGCAGACGTCCCCAGTTTCCCTGAAAACTGAGTGAGGGGAAGTATGCGGCACGCGCACCTTTCACGCCGGCCTGAGCTCCTTGTATATCGGCCAGACGAACCATCAAATCGGGCCTTTGTTGAAGCGCGCGGCGGATGAGATCGTCCGCCGAATCGACTAGCTGCTCCGGTACGTGGAGCGCGTCGATATCTTCTACGTGAAACTGCGAAGCGGGCGAGGCGGCAAGCAATGTCGCGAGATCACCGGCGGCTGTCTCCTGCATGCCAATTGTCGACTGCAGATTGTATTCTGCCTGCGCGGTCTCGCTGCGGGTTTCGAGAACATCCGGTAGGGTAGCGAGTCCATGCTCCAGTCGCGCTTCGGCGGCCTGCTGAACGGCCTGTGCGTTCTGCAGATTCACTTCGGCAGCCAGGTGCTGGCCATTGGCATTCAGCAACTGATAGTAGGAGCTCATCACCTGGAAGATGATTCGGCGATGAGTGTCGTTGAAGTTGAAATTGGCGCCTAATAGGCTGAGCCGCTCGGTTGCGATGCGCTCCTGCCGCGCACCGAAGTCCAGGAGCGTGTAACTCAGGGTGAATTCTCCTTCGCCGATACCCTGCTGCTGAAGCGCGAACTGGTCATAGAGCAGTACGCCAGTTTGTAAGGTCTGCCCCATAGCTGCAGCCGCGAGAGTAGGAAACAGCTCACTGCGCGCTACCTTCAGTGCGCCAGCCTGCTGCTTGGAAGCTTCCCACGCAGCTCGAGTTTCGGGATTGTGCTGCTCGGCGAGGTCGATAAGTTCCGATAGCGTGTAGGACCTGTCGGCCGCGAGTCGATACTTCTCGGAAAGCGGCTCTGTTTTGCCGGAGGCCAGATTTTGTGCAGGAGAGACGTGCCAAGGTTTAGCTGATGTTGAGGGTACGCTTTGGCCGGATATCCCCGAAATGGAAACCAGCAGGGCTACAGCATACATCGGGACTCTTCGAGCTTCGAACGAACGCATGAGGTCACTATTCTGTCGTGTTAATCCGGTCCTGTTTTAATGATTCCGACCTCATGATTGCACTCAGAAGCGTCATGATTTCGGGTCTGCATGGGCAATTGACTTAGGTTAAGAGGTTGGCCTTGAGTTTACGACTGGGATTCTGTCGAGTAAGGAGATCATCACGACGCCTATAGCGCGATCGCAGGATGGGTACGGGCGAAGCCGGTTGCCTGTTCGAAGGCGTGAGCCAGTTGGAGAACACTGAAGTCTCTCTTGTTCCGGCCGACGATCTGCAGGCCTACGGGTAGATGCTCCGGGGTGAAGCCTGCCGGAACAGAAGCTGCAGGATTTCCGGTCGCCGAGATATACCAACAGGCCTTCATCCAATCGATATAGTTCCCGAGTTTTACACCGGCGATCTCCATCGGGTATGGTGACTCGATTGCAAACGGGGGTACCTGGGTTGTGGGGAGAACGAAATATTCATATCGTTCAAGGAAGGTCTGAAAACCACGCCACACTTGTGCGTGCGCAGTTTCTGCCCGCGCGAGATCCATTGCACTCAGCCTTTGGCCTTCAAGAATCTCGTTCCTCAGTGTGTCTTTGAAGGCATCGAGATGCAGTTGGAGGAGGGCACCGTAGGAGGCAGCCGAGTTCCAGGCCCTCAGCAATCGGAAGGAAATTTCCGCAGGCGCGAAGGAAGGCTCGGCCTGTTCGACAACGCAACCCAATGATTCGAAGGTGCGGCGATGGACGTCCATGACCGCGCAAATCTGAGGATCGAAGGGCACGCCCCCGAGGTCCTTGAACCACGCGACGCGAGCACCTTTGAAATCACGATCCAGCGGGCGGGCGAACAAATCTCCCGATTCATCGATGGAGAGGGGCGCCCGCGCATCAGGCCCCGCAATCGTACTCAGCGCCAGTGCGAGGTCGGCGACCGAACGACCGAGGCACCCAGAAGTACTCAGGGTGGACCAAGCGAAAGCTGCTTTCCGATTCGGAACGCGTCCGATGGACGGCCGGAATCCGACGACATTGCAAAAGGCCGCCGGGTTGCGGAGGGAACCGCCCATGTCAGAACCGGTAGCCACAGGTACAAGCCCGCACGCCAACGCGACAGCGGCTCCGCCGGAAGAACCACCGCACGTCTTGCTCAGGTCGTAGGGGTTGTGAGTTGCGCCGAAAACGCGGTTGAAGGTCTGCGACCCAGCTCCAAACTCCGGTGTGTTGGTTTTGCCGATGGTAATTGCGCCCGCCTCGCGCATGCGCGCTACGACCAGATCGTCTTCCACGGGGACGTGGTCTTTATAAAGCAAGGACCCGAAGGTGGTGCGCACGCCACGGGTCTCGATGAGGTCTTTATGAGCAACCGGCAAGCCGTGGAGCGGTCTTAATTTGCCGTTGTGCGCCTGGAACTCGTCGGCCTTCGCAGCATCAGCCATCGCGAGATCGGCAACAAGAGTGACAATGGCGTTCACTTTGGCATTTACACGATCAATCTGTTTCAGATGAGCTGAAAGTGCTTCACGGGCTGAGAGCTGTTTTGTACGGATCAGCTTAGCCATTTCTACTGCACTCGTGAAGCAGAGTGACGAAGCTTCTGCCTGCATTTCGGGAACTCCCGCCATGAAGGAAGCAGTCGCCAGACCTTTGATCGATTCGCGGCGCGTTGGGTGGTCACTCATCGCAGTGGATTTATCTTCGCAGACGAGGACCGTGAGTGGATCGCTGCCGAAGCTGACGGGCACGCAGGTCCGTCGTTCATCCGGCCGCGCGACGAACGCGACCGGAAGAACCAATGACGCATAACTAATTCGGTCACGAATGAGTCAGTACTCAAATGTGTTTCTCCGCTAATAGTCTAAAAAGAGCATCGATCGCACTTATTGCTTTTAAAGTCGCAATCAGAGTATTTGTACTGGATAAAAGCACGGCAATTGGGACTGATATACATCAAGCCGCTCCCGGGCTTATGAGCACATCCGCTCTCTGTTTCACTCGCAAAGATAGCGGTTGAGCACCAAGGTCACAACATCTAAAATCAAGAAATAAGTAAGTTCCCCGTTCGACACCACTCGTCTGGTTTCATTCTCGATTACTTTTAAGTTCTTTCAATTTAGCTCCCGGCTGAGCATTCTTCGACTACATCAGAGGAGCAATCATTGAAGCTTTTCGTATTAGGGATAGGTGTGTGCTGTCTAGGGGCTATCCAGGTTTGGGCCCAGTCTAGCGGGCGTCCTGCTTCATCCCAAGCCATCTCTTCCCAAGACATCCTGGAGCATCAGCGTATCGACACGTTCATGCTGGAACATGGGTTGAACACGCCGAGAGCAAATTCCGGACATTTGAACTGGCCTGAAGGAGCGAAAGCGGCTTCGGCAGGTCCGGCCGGGAGCAGTGTCGTCTCTTTACAGGCTCTAGAGCACTCCAGCAATCGAGACGCCCGGCGGTTGGAAAAGAAGGGTATGCGTGAATTTGGGCGCGAACAATTCGAAGAAGCGCTACCTGCAATGCGACACGCGGTCGATCCGCAATCGTCCTCCTACGAGAACAACCTGGGCGTTCTCTATTGTGTGATGGGAAGAGATGAGGAAGCGCAGGAAGCATTCGAGAGGGCAGTAGTCCTTGATACAAGCGCTGTGATCAGTTATCGCAATCTTGCCTCAGTAGCCTTCAATACATATCAATATAAGTTGGCGGAGGACTCGGCGCGACGAGCATTGCGATTGATGCCGCTCTCGCCGGAAGCCAATATTATGCTCGCTTTGGCAGAGGTGGCTCAGAATCATTGGACTTCCGAAGCGAAGCGCGCTCTGATGGAGTACCGGTCGCGTGTTCCCGAAGCTGAACGCATTCTAAAAACGTGGCCCGGAGCAGGTGCGAATGGGACGCGTTCACATGTCGTTTCGGTTCAGGGTGCGGGACCCGGAGCATTCCGGCTTTCCGTGCACTAACAGTTTTGTCGAAACGCGCTAAGGTCTGCTAACGTAGTTTCACCAGGAACTTATGAAACTAGCTGGGTTGGCGTTGTGCGCCATCTTTTTTTCCACGTCGCTTCTGGGCCAAGCCACGGGATCGACAACTCTTAAAGTAGGTGACACGCCTCCCGATTTCACGCTGCCCTCCACAGACGGCGGCAAGGTTCACCTCGCCGATCTACTCGGGAAGGGGCCGGTTGTGCTGGCATTCTTTCCGGCAGCGTTCACCGGTGGTTGAACAGCGGAAATGAAAGCGTACCAGTCTGGTATGCAAAAGTTTCAGCAGTCAGGTGCGAAGGTTTTCGGAATCAGCACGGACAATACTCCGTCCCAGAAAGCGTTCGTGGCCAGTCTGGGATTGTCCTTCCCCCTGCTAAGTGACTTCCTTGATCGGAAGGTCTCTCAAGACTACGGGGTGTTTGTTCCGAAAGCGGGCGTTGCGAATCGAGTCACGTTTGTAATAGAGCCGACAGGCAAGATCGCTTTCATCGAGTTTGGTGGCGATGCTATGAAGATACTGGGCGCTGGCGACGCCTGTAGCCGGTTAGCTCACAAGAGCACTCAATAAAGAGGCGGGCCGATCACCTGGTGGCCGGCCCTTGCGGAATAGCCATGCCGTCCGACCGAGGGTCAGCGCCGGCGAAGTTCACGCGTCTTTTACCGTCTCGAACCACCGCTTCTCCCTGGCCTACGCTAAACGAGAACGGTTCAAGTAAATCGATGGTGTGTCCTCTCTGTGTCAGCTCATCCCTTACTGCGACAGGAATGGTCTGTTCCATCTGGACGTCGCAGCCGTCAAACGTGCCTTTGGTAAAGCGGGGCTGTTCGAGCGCGGCTTGAACGTTCATGCCGTAATCCACAACGTTGGCAACAAACTGAGCGTGAGCCTGGGCCTGATTCCAGCCGCCCATAATCCCAAACCCGATATGGAGATCGCCCTTTTCCATGAAGGCCGGAATGATGGTGTGCAGGGGGCGCTTATGCCCGGCAAGGGAGTTCGGACGTCCCGGTGTAAGGTCAAACCCGGCGCCTCGATTGTGGAAGGAAAATCCAAGCCCGGGCGCAACCATTCCTGTGCCGTAGCCAGAGTAATTGCTTTGAATCAGTGAGACGATATTGCCGTCCTTATCGATGGTCGAGAGATAGATCGTGGAGTTTCCGTGCGCGTTCAACAGTTGAGTGATCTCGGTCGGCAGTGTTTTGCACGAAGCATGATCCAGATGAATCAGTTTTGCCCGCTCCGAAGCAAGTTCTTTCGATGCCATCTGCTCGACGGGAACGTGCGTAAATCGAGGGTCCCCGACGTAGTGGTACATGTCGGCATAGGCTAACTTTTTGGCTTCGATCATGACGTGGAGAGCGTCGGCTGAGTTGTGGCCGTACTTGGCCATGGGGAACTTTTCCATGATGTTCAGCATGGAAAGAGCAGCGATTCCCTGCCCGTTCGGCGGCAATTCATAAACCGTCCAGCCACGGTAGGTGGTTGAGATGGGGTCAACCCATTCGGGCTGGTAATCGGCAAAGTCTTCCTCCGTGTGGGTGCCTCCCTGTGCGCGCAAGAATTTCACCATGTCGGTGGTCATAGCACCGTGATAGAAAGCATCTCTGCCATGTGCGGCCACCTGGCGAAGAGATTCTCCGAGCGCCGGATTTTTGAAAACTTCGCCTACCGCGGGCGTAAAGCCGCCCGGCATAAAGGTCTGTTGATAGCCGGGCTGTTGCAGAAGTTTCTTGCTAAGCCAGTAACGCGCGTTGCGTTCGGCCAGAGGGAATTCAGTCTCTGCGTAGGAGATGGCGGGAGCCAACAACTGATTGAAGCTGAGCGTGCCGAAGCGTTTGCGAAGTGCATCCCAGCCGGCTACGCAACCTGGAACATCGATGGTGTGAACACCGATGGCATCCAAGTGGTCGACGTTGTGAGCCTTCAGGTACTCAATGGTGAGCGCTTTAGGCGTCCAGCCGCTAGAGTTGAGTCCGTAAAGTTTGCCCGTCTTGGCTTCATAGTAGAGAGCAAAGAGATCGCCGCCCATGCCATTCACGTAGGGCTGCGTTACACCCATGACGGCATTTGCTGCGATCGCTGCATCCACGGCGTTGCCCCCTTCCTCGAGGATATGAGCGCCGGCCTGAGATGCGAGGAACTGCGGTGCGGCGACGATGCCATAGTTCGTCACCACCATGGAGCGCCCCTGCCCAGGGACGGAAGAGAAAGTCTGCCCGAGCAGGATTGCTGAGGCCAACCCTAAGGATAGAAATGTGATGGAGGTGATCTTCATAGCTTCCTTTCTGGCGTCACGCGTAAGGTGATAGCAAGGGCGGTACCGGAGCTTCCGGAGTTACCGGAAAAATTGAAACGGAGCGAGAACTTCGGAAGGAGCAACGTCAGGAGCAGCACCAAGCGAAGCTGGCGATCGTGCTTTCTCTAGACATTCGAGTCTATAAGCCTGGAAGAACTTGCGCAAACGAGTCGGGGTGCCGTTATGCCGAAGCAGGAGGCCCCCACGAGCGCCGACTTCCGAGGCTTGGATTACGGTAAGAGTAATGACGCATTTTTTGCGAAGCTGCGGCAGGAGTCGCCTCGCGCTCCTGCTGCTGTTTTTTACCTGGACGGTCCAAAGCCAGAGCAAGGTTGACCAAGAGGCCGTCGGCATCGCGCGATTTCATAAAGTAAATGACCATCTGTACCGGGGAGCCCTGCCAACCCTGCAGAGCTTGCGCGCGCTTTCCGATCTGGGAATCACGACTGTCCTGGATTTGCGGCCTTCTAACGAGAAGAATGCGGATGAGGAAGAGGAAGTGACTCAGCTTGGGATGCACTACATCAACATCCCTATGCATGGGTTCGCCGCTCCCAGCCAGGAACAGATTGAGCATGGAATCAAAGTGCTGCAAGACGCTCGCAACTGGCCGGTTTTTGTGCATTGCCGCTATGGTGTGGACCGGACGGGAACATTGATCGCGTGTTATCGCATACAAGTTGAGTCCTGGCCCAACCGTAAAGCGAGAGAAGAAGCAGAAGAACTAGGGATGCATAAGTTCGAACGCGGCATGAAGCACTTCATCCTGAACTTCCAGCCTGACTAGTTCGAAGTTTCCGGGAACTTTCGCCCTGCTTCCGGTAATACAGTACGGAAGGCGGAGCGAGGTTGAAGCAAACAGCGGAAACGGACGACGGCCGAAGCGACGAGTACCTGCTGCGGCGTGGCGTGGCAGGAGATGAAGATGCTTTTCTGTCGCTTTACGCGCGTCACTCGCCGGCCGTGCTCCGATTTGCGCTGCATATGTCGGGCAGCAGAGATGTGGCGGAAGAAGTATTGCAGGAAGTCTTTCTGGCAATCCTTTCCAAGCGAAGCGAGTTCGATAAAGCACGGGGCAACCTGCAAGGCTTTCTCATCGGCATGGCGAGAAATCATGTGCGGCGGCTGCTGCGGTTGAGGCGACGTAACGAGCCGGTACCAACCAGCTGTATACAAGCAGATAGCGATGAGAAGAGCAGTGAAGGCGAGCTGGAAGTCCTACGGCAAGCGATTCTGGCTCTACCCGAGAACTACCGCGCCGTCACGGTGTTGTGCGAACTCGAGGAGATGACGTATGTCGAAGCAGCGCAGCAGCTCGGATGTGCGGTGGGCACTGTGAGGTCGCGTCTGCATCGTGCCAAAGCGATTCTCGAGGCAAAATTGCGAAGGAGCGAACGATGTCCGATAGCGACGGTCAGTTGAAGCTGGCGAGTTTACTGCGCGAACTCGGGGCAGAAGCTATTTTTCCGGCAAGCGTGGCGATCGAGGTCCGCCTACGGGCGGAGTGTCGCGAGCGAAGGCGTTGGCGGGTCCGGCAGGCCAGCATCGGCATCGGTATAGCTGCTTGCGTGCTGATGGCACTTGGATGGCAGTGGCAATCAATACGTCAGCCGAAGCAATCCAAAGCGGTGAGCACGACGATGTTGCAGACGCCAAATTACGCGGGATTCGTAGCGCTTCCTTATGCACAGAGTGATGTTCCGATGGAGCAGGCATTCATCGTCAGAGTCAATCTGCAGCCGGCCGATATCGCGGCGTTGGGACTGCCCTCCAGTTGGCGAATCGGGACGCGGCGAAGACGAGCCGATCTCCTGATCGGACAGGACGGAATAGCACGCGCGGTTCGATTTACCGAATAGAAAAGCAAAGTCAGAAGGAGAGAAGGGTGAAAAAAGCAATTACAGTTCTGGGCGTGATTCCGGCGGGTCTCTGGGCACAAAGCCCAGACCCCGCAAAGCTAATGGCCGAGCAAAGCCAGATGGCAATGCAGAGTGCGGGAAAAGTGCAGACCTTCGGACCGATCGGCATTCAAGCGGCCATGGCGGGCACCACACCGACTATCACGGGAGCACCGTATTCGGCGGAGGCGGTAACCGAACGTGTGCAGACTCTGGTGGATGGAAACAGAATTGTGCAGACCACCACAGCAACGGTGGCTCGTGACAGTCTAGGACGTGTGCGACGCGATGAATCACTCGGCATCGTGTTAGGAAATAAGACGAGCAGTCCAAAGATGGAGATGATTGAGGACCCGGTGGCTGGAGTGCATTGGATTCTCGATCCTCAGGCCAAGACTGCCGTTAAGACGCCGATCGGAAAGAGCACTACGGTACTGGCGAACAGCTCTCTGCCGGCGCCGGGACCCGAAAGAACGTGGTTTTACGCATCGGGCACGCCAGGATCACAGATCACTATTCAAACGTTAGCCAAGAGGAATGCAGAAGCGGACGCCACTGCCAATCGATCGGATTTGGGGACACAAACGATTGAGGGAGTGAGCGCACAAGGGACCCGAGTCACGCGAACGCTTGCGACGGGAACGGTTGGAAATGAACAGCCACTCGTGATCGTGACCGAAACCTGGTACTCGCCTGAACTCAAGGTGCTGGTGATGAGCAAGACTGAAGACCCGAGGATGGGCGTAACAACTTATAAGCTCACCAACCTGCAGCGGAGTGAACCTTCGGCCGCACTCTTTGAAGTGCCACCCGATTATGCGTTGAGAGATCAACCGGGGAACATGTGGTTCTACAAGGAGCCACCGAAGGAACAGTAGGCGGCTGAGCTTGCGGAGTTCGTCAATCGAAGGAGTACACTGCTCAGGTGCAGGTACTGAAGTGGCACACTGAAAGCTGCCAATAGGGACAAAGATGACAACTCCGCAACAGACACCCACCATTACTCCGCTCCGCAATCGACCAGCCTGGAGCGCACTTGAGGAACACTGTGCCAAGATGCGCAATCTGCACCTTCGGCAGCTCTTTGCAGACGACCCTGAGCGAAGCAAACGATTCAAGTTAGAGTCGCTTGGGCTGTACTTCGATTATTCGAAGAACCGCATTACCGACGAGACTATTCGGCTGCTTCTAGAACTGGCGGAGCAATCTGGTTTACGCGAGCGGATCGATGCGATGTTTCGGGGGGAGAAGATCAACGTCACCGAGCAACGCGCCGTTCTCCATGTGGCGTTGCGCGCTCCGAAGAGCGAAAAGATCGTTGTGGACGGCGCCGATGTGGTGCCCGAAGTTTATGCAGTGCTCGACCGTATGGCCGAGTTCGCCAATCGAATTCGAAGCGGCGAGTGGAAAGGACATACGGGTAAGCGCATTCGACACATTGTGAATATCGGTATCGGCGGTTCCGACCTTGGACCCGTGATGGCATATGAGGCATTGAAACATTACAGCAAGCGCGACTTGACGTTCTCCTTCGTTTCGAACGTGGATGGCACAGATTTCGCCGAAGCGACGCGCGATCTAGCGGCCGATGAAACTCTGTTTATCATTTGCTCCAAAACGTTCACGACTCTCGAAACGATGACCAATGCGCATACGGCACGTGATTGGGCGCTACAGTCGCTGGGAGACGAGAAGGCAGTAGCGCGTCACTTTGTCGCCGTTTCGACAAACGCCAAAAAGGTAGGAGAGTTCGGTATCGATACGGCCAACATGTTCGGTTTCTGGGACTGGGTTGGCGGAAGATATTCGATGGATTCGGCGATCGGATTATCGACCATGATTGCCATTGGGCCCGAGAACTTCCAGGCGATGCTCTCAGGCTTTCGTGCAATGGATGAACACTTCCGAACGGCGCCATTTGAGAACAATCTGCCCGTGCTGATGGGCCTCCTTGTTGTGCTGTACAACAATTTTTTCGATGCCCAAACGGTAGCAGTGCTTCCTTATGAGCAATATCTTAAGCGTTTTCCGGCCTATTTACAGCAACTGACGATGGAGAGTAATGGCAAGCACGTGACCCTTGATGGTGGGCACGTTGATTATCAGACCGGGCCAGTTTACTGGGGCGAACCGGGAACTAACGGCCAACACTCGTTTTATCAACTTATCCATCAGGGAACAAAATTGATACCGTGCGACTTTATCGGCTTCGCGCAGTCTTTGAACCCGCTGGGCAGGCATCACGACCTTTTAATGGCGAATGTTTTTGCACAGGCCGAGGCCCTGGCCTTTGGCAAAACGGCCGAAGAAGTTAAGGCACAAGGTACTCCGGACTGGCTGGTGCCCCATCGCACGTTCGAAGGCAACAGGCCATCGACTACGATTCTGGCGGATCGACTGACGCCCGAGACACTAGGCAAACTGGTTGCACTTTATGAACACAGCGTGTTTACGCAGGGAACCATTTGGCATATTGACTCGTTCGATCAATGGGGAGTGGAACTTGGTAAGGTTCTCGCGGAACGGATCATTCCCGAGCTGGAGAATGCGCAAGCGGCCCTGAAACACGATACGTCGACCAACGCCCTTATCGAGCATTACCGCCAAGCAAAGGCTGGAGCGGCATAAGAGTTGAACAGGGCTGCCGGGACGGAGAGATATCGTCAGTCCTGGCAGCCGTAATAGAAGCTTATTTACTAGGCGATGGAACAGCCGGGATGTCCGCAATCGCAGGAAATCTCGAGTTCTTGCTTCGCATCTTCGCAGTGCTGACTGCAGTACTTCTTGTCGTGCGGAACGGTGCATTGACAAGCGGGATGTGCACATTTCTTCGATTCGGTATTAGCCATGTTAGTTGGTTTTCCTTTCACTTGAGTTTAGGTGAAGACGAGCGAATCCGGTAGGCCTAAGTGGATGTTAGTTTCAATGCTTACGTGGCGATGCCAAAGGCGTGGTCGATGTAAGCGTTGAAGCCGGCCGAGGCGGGACCCAGAAGCCCATGCGAAACGGGTCCAGCAGTGGGTTGTAATAGAACTCCCACAGCGAGTAATTTCTTTGCTCGTTGATGCTCTTGATGGTGTGGCTGTCGACTCTACTCGCCACGCCGGCAATTCCCCCAGAGATTCCCATGGGCGCTACGTCTACGGTTGGATGTGCTTTGACGCCGATGGCTGAACTACCCGGCGTTACCGCACCCTGTGAGGGTGCTTCCGGAACCGTATCCGCGGATGTTGTTCCAGAGCTAACTGAACCAGCAGAGGCCCCGCCTTGTCCCGAGGTGATTTGGGCCGCAGCAAGAGTTGCTGTTTCCGAAGGTGTTGAAGGCAGCAACGAAACTGTCGGGTCGGGGTTCGCTTCCGTTCCGGAGCCAAGACCAGCAGAGCTTTCCGCATTTCCGGCAGCAGTGGCGGGAGGTCTTCGCGGGATAGGCGGAAGGGACAGCTGTTCTGTGGCGGAGTTGGCAGTATCAGAGACAGCGCTACTCAAATCGGAAACGCCGCCTCCTGTTGAGACACCACTGGAGGCAACATCAGGAGATGAAGCTGCGCCTCCGTTCTGGCCAGTATCGTCGGTCAAAATGGGCTTTACTTTTGAATCGAGCAGAAGACCGCCGGGGCCTGCGTGGAGGATACGCCAATCGTCTTTCCCGGTAAAAGGATCTGCGTAACGATGTCGAAGAAAACGCATCCGATTCGTGTCGCTGAGTGCATCCAGGGTCGGCGGATAACTGCCCAGTTTTCGTACGAAGAGTTTGACGGCATGCGCGTACTCCTCTCCGCGGTTGATCAGGTCTTGTTCGCGGTCGCGGCGTGCCTCGAAAGCCGTAATCGGAATTTCGATGTACAACAGTATGGCTACGGCAGCAGCCATCACGAAGACGATCAGCAGTGCCGACCCGCGCTGGTTCTGAGTGCGGCTGGCCGGCGGCGACACTAGGGCGTGGCTCCCGTATTCGTCACCGGAGCAGCGACCGGCAGAACTTGGTCGAGCTTCACTTGTGTATCCTCCATGCGCGCCGTCAAAGGAGTAAGCTCCACGACGCGATATCGGCCTTTCACAAAGTCGCCTTGCGCAGCGACCAGGACGTTATCGCCATCGAGGAAGAGACCGCGATCCTTTTGATCTTTCTTGGGGGAAGCCACAAAGCCGTAGTATTTGAGCGGAATGCTGACCTGCATCGACAAAGCAATGGGCTGCCTGACCGGTTGCACGACGGGAAGTGGCTCCGGCATGATGACGGGCCCGGTGATCTTGGCTACCGCTGGCGCAGGAGGGGCTTCAATCTCAAACAGATTACGCGGTCCCGCCGATTCGTTCAGAGATTGGACTTTCGCCAGAAGGTCGAGCCGAACTGTTGGATCGATGTCTCCCTTCGTTGGATCTACAGGGCGCACCCGCAGCGTTCCCCGATCCGGATTCAGGCGTGATCCCCGCATGGCCTTGGTCCGTGCACGAGAGATTTTCGTCCCAGCAGGTTGCACAGCATCCCGCAGAACCGCGGTAGATGCGGCGGGCGAGCTCGCGTTACCGGTATCGTCTTGCGAGTTGTACCAAAACAGGAGAAGCGCCAGCATCATCAACGCTCCCACGGCGAACTTGGGTTGGATGCCGAGCTTCACACCAAAAACCCTGGTCTGGGTTGCCGCGCTCATGGCTGCTCTCCTATCTTTTGCGTTCCGTCATCACGAACGATGGTCTGAAAACGAATGGAGGTACTGATAACGCCGCCCTTCTGCTGGGGTGACGCCTGCAGATTGTCCAGCATAAGAAGCATGGGAGATTGGTCGATGACCTGGAGGAACTTCAACAAATTCTCGTATGTGCCTTCGTAATTGGCAGTGCTGTTCATCAAGGACAGATCGGCTGTACCTTCGATTGGCTCTTCGCTATAGACCGCGTCTCGTTCATGGATTCCGGACACACCGGCCACACGCTGAAGCTCCTCGACAACGGCGGCATAAGCCTGACGCCGCGGGAGAAAGTATTTGTTCTGGAAGTCGGCAGCCTGCCGCCCGCCGGTCTGCACCTTCGCAGCAACGGTTCGTAGTCGAATGGAGCGCGCCCGCGAGCTTAGGGTCCCGTTCCTGAGCTCCTGTTGTTGAGCGGTGAGCTGATGGCGGGTTCCCCAGGGCGGCACCAGGCGAAAAATCAGGGCCACTCCATTCAGAACAAGGAGCGAGGCACACAAGACTTGCAGCCAAAACCGTGTTCCCCGCTGCAGGGCGACGGGAAGCTTAAAGTTTCTGATCATACGCCACCGTGACGCGGAATTTGTAAAGCGGGTCGGTTTGACTAGGCGGTTGTTGAGCCAGCATTTGTGCCGCTCCAAACGTGTGGGAGGTCTGGAGGAGTTTCAGCACATCCACAATCTGTTCAGGCTTGTCGGTTCCGAGAAGCATGTCCAGCTGCAGATGGTTCACACCGCTTGTGTCTTCCGACGGAACCTGCGGAAGACGTAGACCAATCAGCCTGACGTTGCGAGGCAACACGGTTCCCAAGTCTTTGAAAACTCGAGTCCAGCTGACGGCGCGCCGCGCGACGAGTTCATTGAGGAAGACACTCACGGCGAAGACATCCGAGTTCTCGGGCTTACTCAGAATGGCTGAGTAGCGATTCTGATCGGAAACGGCTCTCTGGAGCGTAGCGTTCTCAAGGTCGATAGATTGCCTCAAGTGAGCTGCCCGGCCTCGTTCCTGAAGAACCGAGGCAACCAACACTACCAGCGAACACATCAGCACGGCCGAAGCCAAACCAAGCAGGAGGTTCTGTGCCCTCTCCCGGCGGAAGGGCTGGGTGGCTAAGTTAATGAAATGAGCCGAGGTCTGGGGAACCAAGGCGCGTTTCCGTTTAGAAGGACCGGGATTCGGGACAGGCTCGAGGGCGTCAGTCATGGCTTGCGACCGCTCCTTGCAAAGAGCTCGATCGATCCTGCTGGACGATCTGCACCCTTTGCTGGTACATCTGCTGCAACTGCTGGTTGATACTCTGCGGGCTCATCACAGCCGGAGGACTCAGAGGAGCGATTCGCGCTCCGTTCAACTGTCCCGGCTGTGAGAGTGTTGGAGACACTTGGTCAGCCGGAATGGAAGGACCAGGCAGAACCGGAGGTGGAATCTGGGCTTCTGCATCATCGGTCGGACTGTGGGGCACCGCCGGAACGGGAGAAATGGATGCCACTGATTCAGCGGCCGGCATGGGGTCTGGAGCCGTCTGATCGCTGGGACTCGGGGGCGGCATTGCGCGAGCGAAAGTCGACCGAACTGCCGGTATCGCCGGCTCCGGTTCGCTACCAGAACCACCACGCGGATCCGAAGGCATGAGCAAGACGCTCCGGATCTGTTCCGGATCGGCATCGGATCCCTGAATCAGATAGCTAAGATGCGAATCTCGCAATAACGAGGCGAGCACCTCACGCGGCGGGCCAGGTCCTAACTTCACCATCGGCAACCGGTCGTTCACGGCATCCGGCGGCAGATCGATCTTAACCTTGATCGCAGCGGACACTTGGATCAGAATTTCTGTTAGTGTTTTGTCTACCGCCTCGATTCGCAAGCGGCCGCCGGCGTAGGAAACGGACGCACCAGTGGGACTAGTCTGCTGCCCCGGATTGGGCGATTGCGTTGCTGCCGGCGTGGGAGTTTGGGCCGCTACCGTCGGAACTGCCAAACAAGTGCAGACCATCAGCGCAAGAAGAAACGAGCAGCCCGACCATAACCTAATCACCACAAGCCTCCAGGCTGGGCGCCGGGGTCAACACAGAGAGATGCTGAACGGCGCGTGGGGCAAGCGATCGAGATCGCCAGAGCTCATAAACGGCGGGGTACACCAGAAGTTCGAGAACAAAGGAGGTGAAGATCCCTCCAACCATCGGAGCGGCTATGCGCTTCATGACGTCCGAACCGGCGCCGGTTGCACACATGATTGGAAACAGGCCGATGCAGGTTGTGGCGAACGTCATAAACTTCGGTCGCACACGCTTGGCCGCACCGGCGACGACAGCTTCGCGCAGATCTGCAAGGCTCTGTAGCCGCCCCTGCCGCTTCATTTCCGCATAGGACAGGTCTAGGTAGAGCAGCATGAAAACTCCGGTTTCAGCATCGATACCAAGAAGAGCGACTAAGCCCACCCAAACGGCGGCACTGATGTTGTAGCCGGCAAGGTAGAGAAACCACACAGCACCGACAGCGGAAAAGGGGAGCGCCAGCAGAACGATAGAAGTCTTCGCCACAGAGCGGGTGTTCCAGTAGAGCAGGAGAACGATGATGGCAAGCGTAACAGGAATGACGAACTTCAGCCGCTGCCTGAGCTGCTGCATCGCCTCGTATTGTCCGCTCCAGGTGATGGCATAACCGGGTGGTGTTTTGACCCGTTCTTGCAAGAGCCGATTTGCCTCGGCCATGTAACTTTCCGGGTCACGATCCGCTACATCGATATAGACGTAACCGGTGAGAAGGCCGCCCTCGTTGCGAATCATGGCCGGTCCGGTGGTGATACCCGTTTCTGCCAGATCTCCGAGAGAAACCTGACGGTCGCCGCCGGCGGGCACCTGAATGCGGCGAATTGCGTTCATATCGCTGCGGAAGTCGCGCTGGTAGCGGACGTTGACCCCGTACCGCTCACGCCCCAGCACAACGGTGGTTACATTGTCTCCTCCGATAGCGCTTTCGACGACACGCTGCGCTTCGGCGACGCTAACACCATAGTGGGCCAGCCGTTCACGATCCCACTTCAGATCGAGAAAGTAACCCTCGGCGGTTCGCTCAGCGAGGACAGAACGAGTGCCGCGAGCGGGCGAGAGCACCGACTCAACTTGCGTCCCTATTCTCTGAATTTCCTGCAGATCCGCTCCGGTGATTTTCAGCCCGAGCGGTGTTCGAATGCCGCTGGACAACATATCGGTGCGACCGCGTATGGGCATGGTCCAGGAATTACTAACGCCGGGGATCCTCAGCGCGGCATTCATCTGCGCGATCAAGTCTTCGGTGGAAATGGTGTCGGGTGTAATCCGCCGGAACAGGCCCCTGGTCCACTCGGGCGCCCACGCAGAGTACCAGGTCGCGACGCGAGGCCAAGCTTCACGCGGCTTCAGGATGACCACTGTCTCGAGCATCGACAGAGGAGCGGGGTCCGTGGCGCTCTCCGCACGCCCGGCCTTACCAAGCACTTGTGCCACTTGTGGAAACTGCCGAATGAGACGGTCGGTTGTTTGCAACAGTTGCTTTGCCTGGCCGATGGAAATGCCCGGCATGGTAGCGGGCATATAGAGGAGACTGCCTTCATCGAGCGGGGGCATCGATTCGGTTCCCAATCGGGACGCGATGGGAATGGTGACCAGAATTAGTGCAGCTGCCCCAACCAGGACCAGCCCTTTCCAACGCAGCGACCAGCGGACAACCGGCTCGTACAATCGAACCAGCCAGCGGCTCATCGGGTTCGCGCTTTCAGCCTTGATCTTCCCTGTTAAGAGCCTATTGACAAGCCGACACACCCACACGGGATGGAAAGAGAACGGCTCGACACGTGTCAGGAGCAGACGTAGCGCGGGATCCAGAGTGACCGCCAATAGAGCCGCAATCACCATGGTCACCGTTTTGGTGAAAGCCAAGGGCCGGAACATCTGACCTTCATGCCCTGTCAAGAAGAGGATGGGCAAGAAGGAAGCGGCGATGACAAGAAGCGCAAAGAATGTGGGTACTGAGACCTCTTTAATCGCCTCCAGTACGATCTTGCGGCTATCGCCTTCGCGGCCTTCCTGCTCCCAAATCTCCAACTTCTTATGAGTTTGTTCGACGACGACGATTGAGGCGTCTACCAGCTCACTGAAAGCCAGAGCCATTCCCGCCAGCGACATGATATTGGCGGTAATCCCTACCAGGCGGCAACAGATGAAACCCAGCAAGACGGCGACCGGCATCGTGAGAATGGGGATGGCCGCGCTTGGAAAATGCCAGATGAAAATGAGGATGATGAGGGCAACGGTCAGGCCGACCTCGACGATCGTTTCCGTTACTGTCCGGATCGTGTTGTGAATGAGTTCTGAGCGGTCGTAGACAGGGATCAGCTTCACTCCCGGCGGAAACGCCGGCTCGATTTCTCTGATCTTCGCCTTCACCCGGTCGATGACGTCCAAGGCGTTCTGTCCATTGCGCATCACCACGATTCCGGACACGACCTCGCCCCTCCCGTTCAGGTCGGCGAGTCCCCGCCGTAGATCCGGTCCCATAACGACGCGGCCCACGTCTTTGATCCGCACCGCAGCACCGGAGGTCGTTTCGCTGAGCGGTATGTTTCCGAAATCCTCAAGCGAATGAGCGTAGCCGCGACCGCGAACCATGTACTCGGTGCCGCCGAACTCGAGCAAACGTCCGCTCGTCTCGTTGTTTCCACCTCGTACTGCATCCACAACGCCTGCGACCGGAATGTTGTAAGCCCGCAGCAGGTTCGGATCGAGATTTACCTGGAATTGAGGAGAGAAGCCTCCAATCGGTGCGACTTCGGCCACGCCTGACACTGACCTGAGGTGATAGCGCAGGAACCAGTCCTGGTAAGAACGCAGCTCAGCCAGGCTATGCTTCCCGGACGTGTCAACCAGCGCGTACTGATAAACCCATCCCAGAGTCGTAGCATCGGGACCAAGCTCCGTCTTTACACCGTCGGGAAGACTGGGAATGACGCTGGAGAGGTACTCCATGGTCCGCGAACGCGCCCAATATAAATCTGTATCGTCCTCAAAGATGACGTAAACGTAGGAGTAGCCGAAGTCCGAAACGCCGCGGACAGTCTTTACATGCGGCGCGCCCAACATGGCGGTGACGATGGGATACGTCACCTGGTCTTCGATGATGTCGGGGCTACGATTCCAATGCGAAAAGATGATGACCTGCTTGTCGCTAAGGTCGGGAGTAGCGTCCAATGGAAGATTGGTCATCGACCACCATCCGAACGCACACGCGATGGCGATGACCGACAGGACCGCAAGTTTGTGGGCTACGGAAAAATCAATAATCCTGTACAGCATCGTTTTGCGTGGACAAAGAACGGTCCACTCCTGTCCGTAGGCGACTTTCCGAATCGACTAAAAAGGTGGCGGCGGCGACAACGCGCTCGCCCGGGTGGAGGCCTTTCAGAATCTGCGCTGTATCGGCGGTTCGCCATCCAACTTCGACCTCTCGAGGCTCCAGAACGTCTCCGCTCTGCGCCACATAGACACGCGTGCGTGTTCCGGCATCGATCAGCGCATCCAAAGGTACGGTAATAGCCGGCGGAAGATGCACCGGCACCTCCACCGTGACCAACATATCGGGACGGAGCATCAGGCTCGGATTGGCGACTTCCAGACGTACCTTGACTGTGCTGCTGGCCCCGTCAGATTGCGGTAGATTCTGCGTGACGCGAGCGGGCAAGCGACGCCCCCCTCCCGGCAGGCGAACCTCCGCCGTTCCTCCCGGACCTAAATACGCCTGGTCCTGCGGGTACACATCCGCCACGACCCAGACACGGCTGAGATCGGCAACACGATAAAACTCCATGCCGCGTTCGACGTGTTGTCCAGCCGAGATGCTGCGGGCCAGGATGACTCCGCTGACCGGCGCAACAATGTCGATGTTTTCAGGAAGCTGGCGCGTTGCAGCTACTCGCTTGATCTGCTCATCACTCATTCCCAGGTTGCGCAGCCGGTCGGAGTAGTTCTGAAGGCTTTTAGAGCCTTCATTTGCAACTGACCCGGGAACCCGTTCACTCGCAGCCAGGAAGCCGGAGGAGGCTGAGAGAAAATCGGGCGCGAAGTATTCAGCCAGCTTTTGATCTTTGGTGACTAACGTTCCGACCGAATCACCCATAGTGGCCCGGATGAGTCCGTCGACTCCGGAATTTAGCTTGTAAACGCGCGTGTCTTCCGGGACAACTCGCCCGATCAGGTGGATGGTTTGAGAAGCAGACGATCGTTGAACCGCAGAAAGGTGAATACCTGCCGATTCGCGCATCGCCTCATCAATATGGACCACACCCGGATTAGGCGTGGCGTTTCGGGCCGACTTCGGCTGTGAGCTTCCGCGCTGGTCTTCGAAGACGGCAGTCAGCGGCATCCCGCAATCCGGCGCGATTCCCGGCTTAGAGGATCGATAGGACGGATGCATCGGGTCAACGTAGTAGAGCACTTTACGCCCGGATGCGTTGTCCGTCTGCGGGCTCCAGCGATGCTGGGCGAGTCCGTAGCCGAGAGCCGCTACGGTAACGAACAGGAGTGGAATGCTGATACGCCGCATAGAGGGTCGTCCTTCTTAACCGTGGCCCTAGATCTCTGCTGCGGGGTGGAGCAGCCCGGCGAGCCGGAGATCAGCAAAGGCGTTCGACTGAGCGGGCCAAGTAATTACAAATAAGTGCTTACGGCTTAATGATGGCCAACAAACAGTGTCATTGTCTTTGCGGAGGAACAAAGAGCGCTCGGCAGCTGCCGCCGGGTGAAAGGGTGCTGTTCGCACGGTTAACTCACCGCTCGCCCGGTTCCGAGAGAAACAACCGGCTTTGTCATTTCCGACAAATCACAAGCTTCGGCCGCCGAGCGTAGAGCGGCTGTGTCGCAAATGATCACGGCTTCACGGTTTGCTTTAACGATTCCGAGAAGCTCCCAGGAGGAAAGCAGCCGGCTTACGGTGAACAATGTCGTACCGGTCATTTGGGCGAGTTCCTGCCGGGATAGGCTGACCTCAATTCCCTCGCCACGAACCTGGCGGCCGATCTTATCCTGCAATCGCAAAAGCTGGTGAGCGACTCGTGTTCCCACTTTCTCGGTTGCGACTTCCTGAAAGCGCTGTTCCAGCTCCTCTATATCGTTTTCGAGGATGCGAGCCATATTCTGATGGAGAATGGGAGAGCGATCGAGCATCGTTTTGAAGACCCGAGTATCCCAAGTGAGTGCTCGACAAAGCCTGAACGTCTGGGCGGTGGCAGCGTGCCTTCCCCGCGATAACAAGCTGGTTGCACCCAGCACATCGCCTGTGACACGGAGGTTCAAGATAACTTCGGTTCCGCTGGCGCCAAATTGTGTAATTTTTATAGAGCCCGTAGTTAGCAACATCACTTGCTGCACTATGTCGCCTTTGAAGTAGATAACTTCGCCGCGCGAGTAGGTCTTCACATGCGCAGATGCTGAGATTGAGGTGTACTCAGCTGGAGTAACGCCGGCGAACAACGGAGACAGTTTGACTGCTGACGTATCATTCGCGATGCGAAAGGCGCCGCTCTGATGGTCTGATGAACCGACTGCCGCAGTACTGCACATAGGTAAGTAGCTCCTGGTTGCTGTATGTTGACATGCAGGCAGGACTACGGGCAATTGCTAGGGCTCACCGGAAGGTACTATATAAGATTTACCGGGTACTGCTATAAACGGTTGTAGATATTGCAAACTACAGATGGTAGTAGCTGTATCTTACAACGTTTCTTTGCTCCAGAACAAACAGGCGGTGCTTAATTCCAGCCACAATAGGGCTCTCGAGGCCATTCAATTCGACCGGGAATTTAGCTTGCAACTATGTTTACGTCTATCTATCGACGGCTGATTATAAGCTTACTTACAACCGCACTGAGTTTATTGGCATACACAGATTCGGGCAAGAATAACTTCAACCAAGGTACGCGCGCCGAACAGCAAGGTAATTTCGACGCAGCCTGCTTGTATTACAAGCAAGCTTATTCGGCTGATCCCAAGAACGCCAAGTATTTTGCGGCTTAT
This sequence comes from uncultured Acidobacteriaceae bacterium, assembly GCA_963814195.1. GTDB lineage: Bacteria > Acidobacteriota > Terriglobia > Bryobacterales > Bryobacteraceae > Bog-105. The sequence goes on along the minus strand of CAWFBU010000007.1, from coordinate 255,899 downwards.
ACCCGGATGCGGTTTAGTTCGGCTTCTCAACATGTACACTCCGGTACGTTGCTTCGCAATACGGGTAATTTGAAAGAAGCTCTGGCCGAGTTTCAAAAGGCCGTCGAACTTGATAGCTCGAGCTATATCGCGCAACAAGAGGTACGGCGCACAGCGGATCTGCTGGCCCGGCAAGAACGCGAGAAGAACACGCCGGCTCCCAAGCCCGTCGCCAAGGTGCCCAATGACTTCGGTCAACTAGTCGAACTACAGCCACTCTCCAATTCGGCCATAAGCATGTACATGACGGTAAATGCCGACGTGGCTTACAAAACGATCGGGAAGCTGGCCGGCTTCAACGTAGTTGTCGATCCGGAATACAAGCCGCAAAAGATTACGGTAGACCTGACTAACGTGACGCTACGGGAGGCTCTCGACATGGTGCGGCTACAATCGAAGACCTTCTGGAGGCCGGTTCTCTCTAACGCCATTTTTGTGACGTCAGATTCGCCTACGAAACGCAAGGAGTTGGAGCAGAATGTGATGAGGACTTTCTATCTTCAGAACATAGAAACGCCCGCCGAACTGCAGGAAGCGGCGAACGTCGTCCGGCAGATGCTTGACCTGAGCCGGGTGCAGTTGGTGCAGGCTCAAGACGCTTTGATTCTTCGTGGCACGCCAGATCAGATGGTCTTAGCGGAAAAGTTGCTTTCCGACTTTGACAAGCCAAGAGCGGAAGTCATTATCGACATCGTTGTCATGCAGGTGAGCCGGGATAAGCTCCGTAACCTTGGAACTACTCTGCCGACATCGTTCAACGTCTCGAGCGTATCGACCAACAGCACAAGTAATAGCAGCAGCACAAACGGCACGGCGAGTTCCGCCTCGAGCAGCGCAGGAAGCTTTGCGTTGAACACGTTGTCGAAGCTGAGCTCTGCCAATTTCGTGATCGGCATTCCCGGAGGATCTTTCACAATGCTGGAGAGCGACAGCAATAGTAAGATCCTGCAGAATCCCGAAATCCGAGCTCTGAATAATGAGAAGGCAACGCTCAGGATCGGTGATCGCGTGCCGATCGCAACCGGTTCCTTTCAGCCCGGCCTGGCGGGTGGCGGAGGCGTCAGTCCGCTGATCAGCACGCAATTTCAATATCTGGATGTCGGCGTCAACATCGACATTACGCCCCACATTCACTCCGATCACGATGTGACGTTGAAGATGTCCCTGGAGATCTCGTCCGTAACCGGGCAGCAGAATATCGGAGGTATCACGCAACCTATCATCGGGCAGCGTCGCATCGAGCATGAAACACGCCTCAGAGACGGAGAAGTCAACCTGCTCGGCGGCATTTTGGAAGACACGGAAACTCACTCGCTCAGCGGATATCCCTGGGTTAGTAAGATCCCGATTCTGAAGTACCTGTTTGCTCAGGAAAACAAGGATCGCCAACAGAGTGAGATTGTCTTTGCGATCACTCCGCACTTGGTGCGAGCTCAGGAGGTGACTGACAACAACGTGCGAGCCATTGAGGTAGGGACCTCAAACCTGATCGAACTACACCAGAAGATTGCAGCTCCGATTAGTAAGACCGGAGACGCACCGATGCCTGCCGAGCCCGGTAAAGCCCCCCAACCCAGCGCACCACCACCGGCGGCCGAACCCGGTGCTGTTTTGTCAAAGCAGTCATCGCCCGCAGCGGGTAGACCGTAATTGTGACGGAAACCGGACTACGCGCCTAGCTTAACTTCATCCGGCGCAGAAGCGCTGTATACCGGGGATCCGGCCGCATGGTGCGATAAACAGGGTCCCACTGTAAGTCCACGCTGAGATCTCTTTGATCGATAGCTTTTTCAAGCCATTCAAAAGCGCGGTCCTTGTCTCCGAGACCGATATACACATGTGCAACGGCAACAGCAGGAAAAGGCTGTTCGCGAGCTTGTTGCAATAGACCGTTCAGGATTCGACGTGCATCTTCGGTCTCGCCGCACACGCCGTAGGCATAACCGAGCAAAGCTTCCCGATAGGGACCAGCCATCAACTGATCGGCAACCTGTAACTCTGCCAAAGCATCAGCACGCCGGCCTGCCAAGAGGTAAGTGAAGCCGAGGCCTTGGTGTGCGAGACCAAATCCAGGCTCCAACGATAGCGCAGTTCTGAACTGTGCAATAGCGGCATCATAACGGCCCATTACAGAGAAGTAGCCAGCTACCGATTGAGCTGCGTAAGCCGAGACCGGATCTAGCTCCGCCGCTGTTTTCCGATGACTCAAAACCTCAGCTTTGCGGCCGGTAAGAGCCAGGTATTTGGCGTACCAAAGGTGGCCGACGGCGTTACCGGGGCTTAGAGCGAACCCTTCTTTAAACTGTTTTTCTGCAGCAGACCAGTCGAACTCGTATTCAGAACTGATGGCAAGATCAAAATGCGCTTCGCCTAATGTCTTATCCAAGGCCAGTGCGCGGAGAGCGAACTTTTTAATCAACGCTGCCGTTTCGGATGACGAAGTTCTGAAAGAAGCAAACTGGGGAGCAACGACGTAACAATCAGCTAAAGCGGCGTAGGCCCGGGCGAAAGAAGGATCCTCGGCGATCGCCTTCTTGAAGAAACCGGTTGCGGCTTGCAAACCCTCAGGTGACAGCTTGTGCCAGGATTGAAGACCTCGGAAGTAGCTGTCCCGCGCGCCGAGGTTTGGCACAGCCGGGCGCGAGAGCATGCTTACAACTTCCTGATTTGCACTGTCTGTGAGAGTTGTGCCGAGCACGCCGCTAACGGCTCGCACAATCTCGGACTCGACTGAACGCAGATCTGTAGCCTGGCGATCGTAGTTTCCGTTCCAGAGATGGTATCCGTTCGGAACGCTATTCAGCTGAACAGTTATCTGCAGCCTCTCATGGGATCGATGGACAGTTCCAACTAAGATCATCCGCACGCGCAGCTTGCGATCGATCTCCAACAGTTCGCGCTCTCTATTCTTGAACTGGAATGCCGAGTTGTGAGCAATCACGCGCAGCTTGGGTACGGCTCGAAAGGATGCGATCAGATCGTCCGTCAGTCCATCACTCAGGTATTCGTCACCGTCCGTGTTTTCCAAATCAACAAGGGGTATGACGGCGAGGGAGGCTTCGTCCGTCGGTATCGAACCAGAGTTATTGCTTCCGTAGAATGCGATGGCGGCCACACCCAAAACTGACGCCACGACGAGAGAAGCGACCGCGGTCCTCCAACTCGGTACCGAAAACCGGTGCGGGGTAGTCGAACCCTGCGGCGGAACAAGCTCGTTGGCTGGAGCCAAAACTGCAGCCGGAGCCTGAATTTCAGGTGTGAGAGCAGTATCGTTCCGCTCCGATGGGAGAAATATTGGAACGTAGGACCCCTTAGGGAACTCGATGCGGATCGGATCCTGCTGACCTTCCGTTTCGTAGTATTTCGCTAGCCGTGCACGGAGCTTACGGGCCTGAGTTCTGACGATCGGGTCGAGGCGCGGGTCGAAAGTATCGCCTCGGCGTAAAGCTTCCACACCGATGACGTACTCCTTCAGAAGATGACCGCAACCAAGAACCGCCTGCTCCACGGTGTATTGAAGAAAAGTTCGTTGCCCCTGTGCCGCCTGAAAGGTGCGGCTGGTCAGGACTTTGTTCAGCTCCTGCAGGATTGCGTCCGCTTCAAACGAAGCGCATCCACAACTGCTGAGTTCGCGATAGCATTCTGCATCGGGAATCTGTTGCACGGTCGCCTCCAGAACACTCACGTTCTTTGTGGCAGCGTAGCGATGACGCGCCAAAGAATGCAGCATGGACGGGATGCGGGTCCGGACGTTGGACCGCGTGCAGCCGACGGAACCAACCGGGTGGCCGGCGCTGATTGAGCCCTGGTACGGGCAGTAAACAGGTGTCGTTAACTTATCACCCTAAACGGAACATGTCAATGGGCGCGGCTCCGGCCCTGTGATGGAGTGAGGTCTCGTAAGGAGATCCAGTAACCAAGTCCAAATAAGAGGCAGCCAAGCAGGACTAGACGCAGATTATCTGGCTCAGGAGCAGGGTCCGGAACCGCCGAAAACGTGTCGGGTGTCGCGGCAAAGATGGACCGTTGAGAGCCGATGTCGAGCACCTGGTCGGATTGGGCGGCCGTTTCCGAACACGGCAACGAACAGATGGGAAAAAGCGCCAGGAAAGGGAACACCAAGTAAGATTTTTCGCCTAAATTGAAGTCCCGAACTGAACTCCCTCGATGGCAATCCCTTGCCAGGCAAAGAATGTGGGCCCTCCTTGGAGCATAATGCCGGACAGCAGAAAGTCCTCGTTAAGACGAGGGGAAGTGCCCGAGAAGGGATTTGAAGGATGCAGATTGGGTTCGAAAATACTGGTCCAGGTGGCAGTTGGATGGCCAACGATCCCGGGGATCGAATAATCGAACTCCTGCGTGTACGACAAACTTACCTCCGCGGCCCGCAGCCCGGAGATTCCGAGGACCAGCGTGATGAGATTGAGAACTGGCCCTCTCGCAGCACTCATACTAATTTGTAAAGCTCGTCGCCTGCGTTGCTTTCAGATCGTTCCACTCACTTTCTAACTTCTGAAGAGCAGCACGTGTTTTTATGCAGGCTTCGACCTGTTGAGCTGTTGGGGCGACGTCTGCGTTTTGCATTTCACGCTGCAATCGATTCATCTGGGCAAGGAGCGATGTAAATGTAGGTGACTGACCGGGAGGTGCGCCACGCATACCAGCGGATTTTCCTGCGATTGCTTCGAGACGCTTCTCGAAAGCAGAGAGTGAGTCTGCCTCCCCATTTTGCGCTTTTCGTTGTCGGATTCTTTCACGCAGTTGGTCTGCCTGGGCCAGAGCAGTCGTCGTCAACACCATGCCGTCGTACATCTGCCTGGACGTATCGTACTGCTTTCGCAGATCTGCGAGGCTGGTTTTCACTCTCGGATCCATGCGAACAGTGAGCGGTTGCGTAAAGACCTGATCACCGGCCGTTAGTCGAATACTATATTGGCCCGGCATAACCCATGGCGCCGTAGGAACTGAGGGCGTTTTGTGCGGCACAGCCTGATCGGCGTCAGGCCCGGTATTCATGCCAGAAACAGGCGGGTACATAAGATCCCACAAGAAACGGTGATGACCCGGCGTTGCGGCAAGAACTTGAGGAGGCCCGGCCCAATACAGAGGTACAGGATACTGGGGATCAATCGTCGGAACAGAATCGGTACTTGAATAACGACGAACCAGGTGGCCGTCTGCATCCAGGATCTCCAACAGCAGATCCGGTGCGGAACTGGTTCCAACGTAGTAATCGATCATTGCACCGTCCGGAGGATTTTCGCCTGAGGATGTTTCAGGCGGCCAGGGTGTAGGAGGATTCATGTCTCCCCTGATTCTCATCGCCACTTGAGGCCGGTAGAGATGGACGGAGCTATTAGCCAGCTGACTGCCGATCTGACGCAAAGGCGTAATATTGTCGAGCACCAAGTATCCTCGTCCGTGCGTGCCGGCGACCAGGTCATCTCCCTTGACCTGCAGGTCCCGAATGGAAGTTACACCCATGTTCAAACGTAAGGACTGCCAGTGGTCTCCGTCATCAAACGAGACGTATACCTGGGTCTCAGTCCCCACGAATAACAGGCCCTTGTGCTTCGGATCTTCTCGAATGACGTCCGTCGCAGCGCCGGCTGGGAGGCCCTTATCAATCTCCTGCCAAGATTTTCCGGAATCGTGAGTGCGAAACAGATGAGGCCGCATATCGTCAAGCCGGAAGGTATTAACGGCCGCATAGGCAGTGCCTGGATCGAAATGACCGGCATCGATGATTGAGACTTTCCACCACGGATGCAATTCGGGAGGTGTGACGTTCGTCCAGGATTGACCACCGTTGGCAGTGGTCCAGATGAGTCCATCATCCGTGCCGGCCCAAATGCGACCCAAACTCAGCGGGGACGGCGCAACAGCATAAATCACGCCACGTTGTGTCGCTTTGGCCGTAGGAGTGTTCTGAAAGGGCTTCACGTTCTCTGGCACATCCCAGCTAGGGCGTGTCAGATCCTGACTAATCTGGATCCAGCTTTGGCCACCGGTTGTGGTCTTAAATAGAGTGTTGGCTCCGAAGTAAAGGATACGCGGATCGACCGGTGAGAACACGATCGGTTGAGTGCGTACGACCCGGTAATCGCGTAAGGGTTTAGGTCCGACATAGGCAATTTGGCCTGTCCGTCGGTCGTACCGAGTGACTTTTCCGCCGAAGACGATATCAGGATCCTTAGGATCTGGCGCCGCGTACCCGTATTCTTCAACGCCAACAGGGTGCCAGTCGTGGAAGGTAATCTGGCCATCGTTACCGCGGCTTGCCACGCAAGCCGAACCGCTATCCTGTTGACCGCCGCAGGCGCGATACGGAAAGGCGTTGTCGATGGTCACATGGAACATCTGCGCTGTGGGTTGGTTGTACCAGGGACTCCAGGTTGCACCGCCATTCAGAGTGACGATGCCCCCCTGATCGCTTGTGAGGACAATGATGTTCGTGTCTTCAGGATTGATCCAGATGTTCTGGTAATCGTCCCCTCCCGGGGCACCGCGCAGTCCAAACCACGTCTTGCCCGCGTCTGTCGACTTCCAAGTAACCGTGCTGCAGATGTATAAGACATCCGGATCCTTCGGATCGGCTTTTGGAACAGGCGCGTCACCTCCCCCGATGCGCAGGGCGGGGCGCGGATCATCTGTTGTTTTCTGCCAGTTTAGACCGGCATCATCGGAACGGTAGATACCGACAGCTCCGGCCGTTGCAACAGTTGCGTAAACACGGCTGGAGTTACTCGGCGCGATGCTTATGTTGGCCTGAATGATGTCATCGGGAAGACCGTGACCGGTTAACTTACTCCAGTGGTCACCGCCATCAAGCGATTTGAACAGGCCTCCTTTGACACCGCTCCAGGCAGCGTTCTCCCAAGGTCCTTGCCGCGCTTCCCACAGTCCTGCGTAGATCACATTCGTGTTGTTGGGATCGATTTGGACCTCTGAACCACCCGTGTTTTCGTCTACGAAAAGAACCTTGTGAAAGGTCTGACCACCATCAGTCGAGCGGAAAATCCCTCGTTCCTCGTTCGGACCATAGGGATGACCCAACACCGCGACGAACAGGCGGTTCGCATCTTTCGGATCGACCGCGATCTGAGGAATCTGCTGACCGTCGCGAAGACCCAAGTGCTTCCAACTTTTCCCCGCGTCAACAGATTTGTAGATGCCGTCTCCGATAGAAAGATCGGGACGCATGAGTCCCTCACCACTGGCCACGTAGATGACATTTGCGTCAGAGGGCGCAACGGCTAGTGCTCCGATGGAACCAGTTGGTTGATCATCAAACAGCGGTTGCCAGGTATTGCCCGCATCATCTGTTTTCCAGACGCCACCGTTAACAGCGCCGATATAGAACACATGCGGCTGACCTGGAACGCCCGCCACGGCTCGGGTGCGGCCGGCGCGATAAGGTCCAATCTCTCGCCACCGGAGCCCGGAAAACAAACTCGGGGCCACTTGCGCAACGCTTGGCGTGGCGACCCAAGTCGAAACGCAGATCATCAAAAGAATGGCTTCAGAAAAGTGGAAGCGCTTCAGCACATGTTCTCCCAGCGGGCACTAAGATCGCGCGACGGAGCGGAGTGCACTTGAATTGAATGCAGACTTGAATTTATCAGGTATCACAGTGCGGGTAGAAGGAAATCCAAGAGTGCGCTGGAAAACGACGCAGGCTGTTCGACATTAGAAAGGTGAGCCGCGTGCAGCAAAACTGCCTTCGCATCGGCAATATGCTGTTCGAGAAACTCTCCATGCCCTACCCATGGTGTGGAGACATCCTCGTCGCCACCTATCACTAGGACTGGAATTCGGATTTCGCTCAAGGACGCTTTCTGGTCCATGTCCCGAATCGCCGCACAACAGCCGGCATAACCAGTCGGATCGGTAGTAAGCAGGGTGGTACGGATTGAGTCAATGATGGGATTTCCGGAGACTAAAGCCGGAGCGGTGAAGAATCGACCCATCACAGCCTCTTCGATCGCGCCCATGCCTTTTACCAGCACCAGCTTGCGACGTTCCTCAAACAATTTCGGGTCGGCCATTCTGGGCGAGGTATTCGCCAGGATGAGTCTTTCGATGACACCAGTAGTATGAGCACCCAGCCACTGACCGATCATTCCGCCGAGCGATAATCCGCAATAGGAGAAGCTGCTCCTGCCGATGGCGCCTGTCACAGCGAGGACATCTTCTGACAGTTGCGCAATCGAGTATTCTCCAGGCGGAACATCGGAGGCGCCATGGCCTCGCAGATCGATTCGCAATACCTGAAAGTGCTCCATCAAAGCCGGTAGCTGCAGATCCCACATTCCGTGGTCCGTACCAAGCGAGTGCACAAGCACCAGCAGCGGGCGCGATCCCGATCCCTCTAAGCGGTAGTAAATCCTGCAGCCTCCCGAGGCGGCAAACGGCATCTTAGGTTCCTTTCTGTCTCGGCTCTCCTCCGCTTCGCGACAGAACAACAAGGAACGTTGCACGGCGAGAGCGATTCGGCCTAGCCTATTAGAACTCACCCGATTGTGACCGCGGCGCAGCCAAACCTCTGAGGCATGGGAAAACGGCCGGCACTCCCCGGATCGAAGGAAGGAACTACCCGGGAAACGATAAACCTTTCAGGTCCTTGCCGAGAGATTCCAAATCCCGTTCCGCGTGGGACTGCCGTAAATAGATGTCGAGTTCCTGGTAGCGCAATGAGATCTGCTCGTCCATGGCCAGCGGATACGGTCCGTAAGCACGAGTCAATCGCCTCAGGATATCGGTGCAGGCTTGTTCGATCAGGTGGCGGACGGTCCGTGCTCTGACTCGCCCTGACTGGGCGTCAGAAGGTGCGGCATCAATCTCGCGACCTGCCGCGTCGAGATAGCAACGCAATGCCCAGGCGGCTGAGTGCATCGCTGCCAAGTGCGCGAACGTGTGCGGATCTTCGCGTTTCTGACGCATTGCGTACTCGACCAGACTGACCGCCCCTCCAGCCCAGCAAGCCGCGGGTCCACAAGCTCCGTGCCAGAAACCAGGACGGTTCAGGTAGAAGCCTGGAGAGCCAACCTGATCTTCGGCGAAGACGGGCAGTTCCTGGAAAACCGCGGCGGCGGTTCTGGTCTCTGCGAAAGCCTGGGTCTTCCATATCGAATGATCGAAGGAGATAGCCTGCGAATGGCTTCGAAGGTCCACGTCGAAGAGCAGCGGCTCCGGTTCCAGTACGGTCACAAGTGCCCGGTCGACTAACCCGGCGCCGCTGCAGAACAGTTTTGCGCCCGAGATGCAAAGTTGTGCACCCTTTGTATGCAGCTTCAGAGCCTGTCCCTCTCGCTCAGAGGCCCACACTCCATAAATGACGTTCGGAACCGGTCGGCGCTGGGCTTCTGCGAGGATGGCAACGGCGTCCCAATGCGCCTCAGACAGACGGGCAAGAGACAGATTATTTCGACCAATCTCCAGTAAGCACTTATGCCGTAGGGCAGTCTGGCCAGCACCGGGTAGCGGAAGTTCGTCGGCCAAGCTCGCCCGAAGTGTGGAGACTAAATCCCGCGCGATCATGCCGCGCTTTCGTTGTGAGCGGCGAGTGCATCTGCGAAACCGCGGGGCGCCCGCCCGACTCTCCTGCCACTTGTCAAGACAGTGACGCGACTCGTCGAATACCTGCGCGCGTCGATGTTTGTCAGTCGAGACCAAAGGTCATGATCCTCACCAGTCCCAACGTCACGCCAACCTCCGGCCTTCAGGTAAACGTCCGCACGGACCCCGAGATTCGCTCCATGCACGTGAGAGTGAGACCCATCCGGAGGGATGATGTAGGTAGCCCGAAAGCGCTCTTCCACAATAGAATCGTGCCCTTCAAAGGAATCGACATCGATGATGCCGGCGAGGGCCTCAACGTGGTTTGCAGCCAAAGCGAGATGCTGGTTGAGCCATTCCGGCCGCACGATGCAATCGGCATCGGTATTGGCGAGCCAGCATCGGGAATTCGGTCCGTCGTAACGCTCGAGGGCAGCGCGGGCGGCGTGAGCTCGCGCAGAGCCGACGACGCCCTCGTTTGTTATAACGACCCTTCCCCGCCCTCGTAGGAGTTGTTCGGCTACCTCGACCGTCCGATCAGTGGAACTATCTACTGCCACGATAAGGTCGCAAGTGTTCGGCGCCGGGACCTCAGCAACGGCAGCGAGAACGGAGTGAAGACAACGGGGAAGAAGCTGTTCCTCGTTACGGGCAGGAATCAAAACGCACAGGTGCCAGGGACAGATATCGACGGCCGATTCCGTCGACCTACTTCTCATGATCGATTCCGCCGGTCTATCTTTCATGACCGAATCCATCGGTCTATCCTTCATGACCGATCCCATCGGTCTAGGCGATATCCAGGCGCGCGTTCTGAATGTGTCAAGGTCAAGCCGTCGGAGGAGCCTAAGATCTCGTGCACGCGGTCGCCGCTCAGGATGTGATCTTCTGATTCACCGAGCCAATGAGTAGCGATCAGGGTGCTGGGAGTGCGCAGGCGACCGAAGAGTTCGCGACTCAACTCCCGAAGCTGACTCTCCGTGAAGTAATAACCAATCTCACTAAGGACGATCAGGTCGAACCTACCGCTCGGGATAGCATCCGGGAGAGCTCCCGTGACGATGGTGACGTTCGAAAGATTGCGGCAGTTCGCCCGCGCCTGCTCAGCCGCCGTTGGTGAAATATCAATCGCCTCTACATGACCGCAGATTTCAGCTAAACGAGCAGTGAGTAGACCGATGGAGCAGCCTGGCTCGAAAGCTCGCATGTAAGGACCTTGGCCCAGAGCACGAAGCGTTGCATCGTAGCGGCTCTGTTCGTAAGCGCTTAACCTAAAATTCCAAGGATCGGCATCTTCTCGGTACTTCTGTTCGAAAAACTCCTGGCTGGTTGTATCCCTCTTCATGCGACCGCGAAAACCTCAAACGGGCGACGAGCCGGCGCTAGTAGGGATTCTGGCAAGATGGGACTTCCTTCCGGGCGAACGAGCTGTGATTGATGACAGAGAAGCGCTTCAGATTTAGCACGCAACAGGTTGTCAGCCAGGGGAAAGCGGCGAAGACTCACGCCATCTAATGCGGAAATCTCGCTCCAGTGCCAAGTCCAAAAGAAGTAGGAGGTAAGGGTTGCGCCTGCCCGGCTTACGGCCGCTTCGGCGGCGCGACCGCAGGCCTCGTGATCGGGATGCCGATCCCCTTTCCAGGTAGAAAACACGTGAGATTCAGGGGAGATAAGCGGAACGAGGCGCTCAATCAGATGCGGTTCCCAAAACGCGACTTCGCCATCGGGTAAACCGAAGCGGACGATCTTCTCAGACGATACGCCCAGTCGGGACAGAGCATTAGATTGCTCGATGCGACGCACGGCCGCCAAGCCACTGTCCGCGGGCCCATATGCTTTCTCCCCGTCTGTGACGGCAACAACTGCGACTTCGATTTTTAAGGATCGGAGGTGGGCTATAAGACCACCCGGTCCCAACGTCTCGTCATCGGGATGAGGAGCAATAATGAGGGCGGAATTAGCTGGGGGATCCCAACTCGGTACGGTATTTAGAGTGCGAAGCCATTCAACCTCGCTTACAGATGACACGAGCATAGGATGCAGATCCGAAGGAGACCTTTCCGTAAATGTTCGCCAGAGCAATTACGTGCTCTCGACAGACGTTGTGTCTAATCGTTCGACATCGAGGTGAGCGATCGACGTGGAGTACTAGAACCTGATGCTCCGAGGGTCTAGTAGATCCCGCGTAGATGGGACAAGCGAGAATATAGCTAATCTCCATGGGTCGTTTCAGCAGCAGCGTAGAAGTGTCTGTTGATCTCAGACCGGATGCGGGAGAACGGTGTCCATTTAGTCGCGCTGCCCAGATGAATCTATTTCGATACAGCTTTCTTAGCTCGGCTTTGCTGGTTGGCCTTCTTGTCTTCATCGGAACGGGGACGGCCATGGCACAGGGATGCCGTGTCGCAGACCTGAACGTCACGATCAAAGACTCGCAAGGTGGATTAGTGTTCGATGCCAAGGTCTGGGTGACTAGCGGTGACCGGGAGGTCGCCACTAAGCAATCGCAATCCACCGGCACGGCCAACTTCACCGGAATACCGTGCGGACCCGTGACCGTCTACGCGAGCAAGTCGGGCTTCTCACAGGAGCGATTACCGATGGAATTGACCGCCACAGGTCTTAAGGATTTGACGGTTACGCTGGTCCCGGAAGCTCAGCAGGCCACAATAGAGGTCAAAGAAGCGGCTCCCCTGGTGGAACAGAGCTCGTCCAACAACAACGAGCTTCCCCCGCAGGAAGCCAAGCGCCTACCGAACAACCCGGCAACACTTTCGGAGACTCTGCCGCTCGCGCCGGGTATTACCCGAGGCTCAAACGGCGAATTGAATATAGACGGAGCAGGAGAGCAGCGCAGTGCCCTGGTGGTTAATCAGAGCGATGTCACGGATCCTGCAACCGGCAAATTCACACTAACAGTTCCCGTCGACAGCATCGAAACGATTAACGTCCTTCGATCGCCGTTCCTGGCACAATACGGCAGGTTCACCCAAAGCGTCATTGCTGTTGAGACGAAGAGGGGAGGCGAGAAGTGGCACGCCGAACTGAACGATCCATTTCCGGATTTTCGAATCCGAAGCTATCACATGCGGGGGATTCTCAATGAGGCTCCGCGGTTTGTCGTCGGAGGACCACTCATTTCCGGCCGACTTTACTTCAACACGGCCCTCCAGTACCTGCTCGATAAAGTACAGAGCCGAACTTTGGGTTTCCCCTTCAACACGTCGAAGATGGAGAAAGTTAACTCATTCACCCAGCTGGATTGGATCGCGTCCAGCAAGCAAGTAATTACATTAACGTTTCACTTGGCTCCGCAACATACAAATTTCGTGGATCCCGACTATTTTCATCCTCAGCCGACAACTCCCAGCTACGCACAACATAATTACCTGGGAACGATCGCTGACCACTACGGGCTGTTCGGAGGAACTCTGGATAGTTCCCTTTCCATGCAACGGTTTGATGGGTCGATTGGCGCCCAAGGGAGTTTGGATTACATCCTTACGCCGGAAGGCAATCAGGGGAACTACTTCGGACGGCAATACCGGGAGGCACGGCGAACGGAGTGGGTGGAGATCTGGTCGCCAACCCCGCGGAGGGCGTTGGGTACGCATCAGCTGAAGTTAGGGAACTCTTTGACCGGCGGGAAGGATTTCGGCCGGTTCACTTTCCGTCCGGTAGCTATATACGATTCGTTCGGAACTCAGATCGAGAGCATCCGGTATTCAAATCCTGCCGGCTTTGACAAGAAGGATCTTGAGGAGACGGCTTATATTCAGGATCATTGGATCGTCAACTCTCGAATCTCTCTCGATTACGGTTTGAGGATCGAGCATCAGCAACTGGCTTCCAGTCTTCGCTATGCTCCGCGCGGGGGAGTTGCTTGGACGCCCTTCTCCGACGGCAACACAGTTTTCCGGGCAGGCTGGGGGCAGTTTTACGATCACATACCGTTCGACGTTTATACGTTTGACCGATACCCGCGGAGAACGATCACGCAGTACGCGCCAGACGGAAGTGTTTTAGGAGTTCCACAAACCTTCATCAATGTCATAGGCAGCATTACCGGACCTCGCTCATTCCTGATTCGAGGACAGCAAGTAGCTGGGGAATTCTCACCGCGCGGAGCAACGTGGAACGCCGAACTGGAACACCGCTTTTCCGATAGACTTCGAGTCCGGGCGGCTTTTTCGAATAACCGATCGGTTGGCTTGCTGGTCCTTGAACCTCAACTTCGAAACCAAACCAATGAGATCGTGCTCAACGGTAGCGGTAGTTCGCGGTACCGGCAACTCGAAATCACTGCAAAGCTAACACTGCCAGACAGGCAGATCTTGAATTTCACTTACACCAACAGCAAAGCTAGAGGAACGATTAACGATTTCGACAGCTTCCTCGGAAATTTTCCGCTACCGCTAATCCGCCCGAATCAATACTCGAACCTTCCGGGAGACGTGCCCAACCGCTTTTTGGTTTGGGGGAATGTGAAAACACACTTTCAGGGATTTGAGGTCTTTCCGATCGTCGAATATCGAAGCGGCTTTCTCTATTCCCACTACGATGCTTCCCAAAATTACTTTGGACTGCCCTATAGCGATACGACCCGGTTTCGGAACTTTCTGTCAGCGGACGCCAGGCTGATGAGGGATTTCAAAGTAAATCCTAAGTACACGCTGCGACTTTCGGTCACGGGCTTTAACTTGACGAACCACTTCAATCCGCTCGCTGTCCACAACAACGTGGATGACCCAGGGCGTGGAATCTTCTTTGGCAATTATAAGCGTCGGTATCGGTTTGATTTTGAGGTCTTGTTTTAGAACGTCGAGAGGGCTAAATGCCGCGCGTTTGAGCTAGATTAATCTCCCGGCTGAAATCGCACGAAAGGAATAGCATCTTCTACACGAATCCTGAAATCGAGGGCTCAATTTACTCATGAGTCAACCGGCTCACCTGGTTGCAGGAAAGAAACCGCTGTCAGTCAGCTTCAACAGAGTGATCTGACAGAACAACTTGCAGCGAGGGCGTCAACGCACGGATAGGGATGCGGTAGTATTCATTTTGCTTATGTTTTTCGCGTCAGGATGTGATTATTAGGTTCTTTAAGGAAGAAATCTGATACAAGGTACGTGAAGAACCGCAACTACAATTCAAGGAGTTCGTGTTAGTTTCAAAATCACGAACGGCAGAATGAAATCCCCGAATCGAGATGGTCAGCTAAAAGTACGGTTTTGGGGAGTGAGAGGTTCCATTCCGACTCCGGAGGAGTCGCACCTGCGTACGGGTGGCAATACACCTTGCGTGGTACTGCAGTATGGGGATGAACCCCCGGTCATCATCGATGCTGGAACGGGGATCCGTGCTTTTGGTACGAAGCTAATTCGCGAGGGCAACAAACCGTTCCACGGAACGCTGCTGCTAAGCCACTTTCACTGGGACCACATTCAGGGCTTTCCATTCTTTGCACCGATTTACTCCAGCCACTCCCATTTGAAGATTTTCTCGGGACGGCCTTCCTCCGAGTTGAAGAGGAATTTAGACCAGCAGATGCGGGAGCCGTACTTCCCAATGGGATTTCGCGAAATTCCTGCTCAGTATTCCTGCGGCCAGTTGACCCAGGAAGGTCTTGATCTGGGAAGCCTTTCAGTCACCCCCGTGTGCCTAAATCATCCCGGACAAGCAACTGGCTTTCGTATCGACTCTCCGAACGGATCAATCGCCTATGTAAGCGATCACGAGCACGGCAACGAGGTGATCGATCGACAGATTGTAAAGAAGTGCGCGGGAGTCGACATGATGATCTACGACTCTCACTTCACTCCCGAAGAATACGGACGATTCGTCGGTTGGGGCCACAGTACCTGGCTCCAAGGAACAATCTTAGCCAAGGAAGCCGGCGTAAAACAGTTTCGCTTGTTTCACCACAATCCTGCGCGAACCGACGAACAATTGCAGATTCTGGTGGAAACAGCACGGGAGCATATCGAGCTGAGTTCAGCCGCAACCGAGACGGAAATGGAGTGGATTGCCGGGCATGCTGCCGAGACGCAGAAAGTTCCATGACCTTTGGTACCAACCATGTAATTCCTACAATAAGTTGCTTGTCGAATACAGCTAGAATGGGCCAGTAACAACAACTATGATGCTGAATAAAATTCTGTCCTCCAAAGTCCGTTATGCCCTATTAAGCTTTCTCGTTTTAGCGGGCATCCAAGAAGTCCGCGCTCTTCCACTATGCCCAACGGCTTCGTTGGCAGAGTACATCTCGCTCGACTCTGCGGGTGGATGCCTTTCTAATGACTTGACGTTTTTCCGCTTCTCCTATGCGACGCCCGTCTCCACCGGCGGAGCGCCGGTTGCGGCAGCGAGCGACGTTTTGGTGACTCCGCTGAATTCGTCCATCGGGATTGGCTTCTCCTTTTCGTCGTCATATTTCATGCTGAACAATCCGACGACGGTCGAATCTGCGACTTACGGTATAGGCTATTCGGTTGATCCGCCGCCGATTATTGTCGGAGAGGGGCTCTCATTGGATCCTCCCTACGGGGCTGTGAACGTTGTGCAGAATCTTTGTCAAAACGATGTGGTTTCGAACGGTTGTGCCTACGGTATTCCGGTGACGCAACGTGTGACACCCACGTCGCCAACGAGCTTTGTATATTTCCCTTCTCCTGTTCCGTTTGTCGATGTTCAGACCATGTTTACTTTGAGTGCTTCGCCAGGAAATCCTGCGGGCTTTGATGCTTTGCAGACCGGATCACTCTTGACGGTGCCTACGGCAGCGCCGGAGCCTGCAAGTGCTGCGCTCAGCGGGTTGGCCGTGATGATTGCAACAGCCGGTCTTTATTTCCGCCGTAAGCGGACATAATCACTAAAGTGAGTGAGAAGGTGTCTGCTCCGATTGAAGAGCGAGTTCAGTTGCAGGAGACGCCTTCTCGAACCGCTCTTCGTAGAGCCTGTGAAACTCCGGCTTTAGGCGACGAGCAAAGTACATCTCCATATAACGTCCTTCCTTGGTCCGAACTAATCCACGTGCCTCACATTCGATAAAGTCCTTGACGTGGTGATAAGTATCGGCGGATATATTCACGCAATTTGCACTGCCGCTGCTTTCCATTCTCGATGCGAGATTGACACTGTTTCCCCATATATCGAACGCGAACTTCTTAGATCCGACAACGCCCGATATAGCTGAACCGGTATTTACGCCGACACGGACTTTCCATCCAACCCCCGGTTCGGAGTCGGCGAAACGCTCAACAATCTTGACTAACTCCAAGGCGGCAAGGACGGTATCTACAGCGAATGATTTCCTGGGCTGCGGTAGTCCTCCGACGAACATATAGGCGTCGCCGATGGTTTTTAGCTTCTCGAGTTGATACCTGCCTATCACATCGTCGAAAGCTCTAAAGTATGTATCTAAAGCCTCAACCAGCTTTTGGGCCGTCATGGTTTCGCTCGAAAGCGTAAAGCCTACGAAGTCAGTAAAGCAGATAGCCACCTCGCCGCAAGTGACAGGCTGCACTTTACCGGTGATGCGCAGTTCGTCCGCGACTTGGGGCGGGAGAATATTCAGCAGGAGCCCGGTTGCCTCCTTTTCCTTGGCGCGGATTTCCTGTGTACGCTCCTGGATAGTGTTCTCAAGACGCAGATTTGCATCTGCGAGGCTGCTGAGGCGCCGCTTGATGATCAGCGCGACTGAGCCTAACAGAGCAGCAAAGTAAAGAATGAAACTCCACCAGGTCCGATACCAGGGCGGACGGATTCGAAAGCTGAACTGTGCCGGGGCAGAAATCACCCCGTGCAGGCTCCGGGCACGAACTTGCAACGTATAAGACTTCTCGTAGAGGTTTGTGTACTCCTTCTCGGTTTCCTTGCTCCACTTTGACCAGTCTGGACTGAGACCTTGCAACCAGACTTGGTATTCAGTGCGAGACGGATCTTCGAAATCAGGCAATGCAAACTCAAAACGCAGAGCATTATCCGCAAATTGAAAGGTGGGTGATGGCGGAATAGGGACTTCGCCATTCGAAAGCACTTGCTTGGATTTCAGAAATTCAACTCGCCGCAGCAGAAGAGGCGGGATCGGAAGAGCTTCAGAAGAACGATTAGTGTATCGGACTAGACCACTGTCGCTGCCAGATGCCCAAGCTGTATCATCGTCGTCAAGATACAGAGTGTAAAGCTCACCAATCCCTGCTCTCGCCAGCGGAGCCTCAATCCATCGATAACCGGACCCGGGCTGTTTTTGAAGAATTGCCTGATATCCATCGCCGCTTATCCAGATATTGCCGTTCCGACTTTCGCGGATGATCGAGACACCGTGAGTCCCATCGGCCGCAGCCTTGCCGAAATCCAGGTCCGGCACGAAACGACGCCTCTCTTCGTCAAATCGGAGTAAGCCATTGGTAGACGAAAAGACTTCCTGGCCGTTAATCCTGTAAGCGTTCACCCAACCGGCGGGAACGCCCTCACCTTTCGAGAAGGTTTCAAGTTTAACCGGCTGCCTTTTCCAATCCGCAAGATAAATAGTCGATCTCGCCGCGATCCAAAGACTCCCATCCGGGCGTTCTATTACCGAGCGAAACTCTCCGCTCGGAGCTTTCATATGCTGGATTACCCGCCAATCCAAGCCCGACCGGCGCAGAACGTAGAGGCCCTGAGTCCCCACCGAGTAAACGATATCGGGGTCCCTGGCGGAGCGGGTCATGTCGTAGGTCGTTCCGGCTTCGAGGATCAGATGACCTGCGGTATTCTCCACGGTATAGATCCTGCTGGCAGTGCCCACCAATAACTGGCGATCTACAGCGATCAACTTGGCCGCGGTTTCCTCAATCCCCTCCACGGGAATAAAGCGAGATACTAACCCCGGCGCTGCCGGACTCAGGTAGCTAAGCCCAGCTACCGTTCCGGCATACATCCGACCGTTGAAGCGCTGCAGTGAGAAGATCACCTCGCCGAGTCCCTCACGTTCGCCGAAGCTTGTCAGTGAAGATTCTGCTTCCACCCGGGCGACGCCGCGATCGAGAGCCAGCCAAAGCCCCTGCTGCCTATCCTCAAAGAGGCGTTTAACTGCGTCGCTTCGTAGCCCGGAGCGCTTGTCGAAGATGCGTTTCAGAGAGCCGTCTCTATTTAATAGAATCAACCCGGACCGTATTGTCGAAATTCCAAGATCGCCATTTCGGAGCGGCAGAATCGACGTAATCACCGCATTTCGTAAGATCGGCCCGGCGTCCGTTCGCCAAGGAAGAAACCTGTTGCCCTGCTGGCGATAGAGTGCATCGGCCGTAGCGACCAGGATGTTGTCGTGGAATCGGGTAACGTCTCGAATCACGCCTCGTGAGACCGACTCCAGACCACCAACCGGAATGAATCGAACGCCGTCTATCCGGCTCAGCCCCTCTTTTCGGAACGACGCGTAAATCGTGCCATCAAGCGAAAAGGATCGAAAAACTCCCTCGGCTGGAACAGCCGTCAGTTCCTCTTCCGCAGGCTTCCACCGAAAGACGGTCGCTTGACCCGTGAAATTCACCGACGACTTGTTACAGGCGATAGTCCATACATTACCGAAATGTCGGTCAGCAGCGGGCAACCGCTTGGCTAGAGAAACGAATTCGAGGTTTCCGCTTCCGTTTGGTTGCAAGAATCCAAAGTCATTCTGGCTCCCGACAAAGATCGTTCCTTTGGCATCGATAGCCAGCGAGAGCGCGGGTAGACCATTCAGCGAGATCAGGCGCCAAGCTGCACCGTCATATTCCAGAACGCCGCTTGTATTCCCGAAGAACATCACGCCGCGCAGGTCCTGCACTGCGGCCCAGTTTTGAGGACTCCCGCCGTACGTCTTCGGTGCAAATTGCTGGGTAAAAAAAGCTCCAGCTTCTGATTCATCAGCATGAGCAGACGAATGGGCAATCAGAAGCGCAGCCGCCTGCAGAAAGACGCCAAGGAACCGGGTCAAACGCTTCGGGCTAGTTTTCACAGGCATGTCACTGACTGGTTGTCGCTGGCCACAATCACTTAACGAAAATCGTCGAGCACGGGATCAATCCATTGTAGAGGCATAGCCAATTCGAGTGCCCTGGCCCAGATCTCCTCGTAAGGCTCGAGTCCATGTCGACGTCTGTTGCACTGTACTCTCCTACACTACAAATGACCTACGGGGCTGTGTCGCACCGGGTTTCAAGTTAACCTTACTTATTGATTTCCGGACTGCGGACCCTGGGAGAAGTTGTTGAGATTATCAGAGGAAAAAGAACAAAGTGCCTTTGCGAACAGGAAGACTGGTTACCCAGCTTACCTTCCCCTGTTTGTGCCAATCCTTTTGATTTCGTGTCTACAGGTCCAAGGTGCATCCGATTCCGCTCGCTGGCAGAAGGAAGCGGCGCGGGTCAGCATCACTCGAGACGATTGGGGGATTGCTCATGTACACGGCAAGACAGACGCGGACGCGGTATTTGGGATGATTTTTGCCCAGGCAGAGGACGATTTCAATCGAATCGAAGTGAATTATCTGAACTCCATGGGCAGACTGGCCGAAGCAGAAGGAGAAGCCAGGATCTACCAGGACCTCAGGATGAAACTGTTCATCAAGCCCTCGGACCTCAAGGCTGAGTATGCAGCAAGTCCGGCATGGCTGCGGGAGTTGATGGACGCCTACGCCGACGGGCTGAATTACTTCTTATGGAAACATCCGGAAGTGAAGCCCAAGGTGCTTACGAGATTTGAACCTTGGATGGCGCTCAGCTTTACCGAAGGCAGTATTGGTGGCGATATCGAACGGATCGATCTAAACGAATTGAGGAAGTTCTACGGAGGATCTCAAGTTACGACGGCACAACTGCATGAGCCGGAGGTCTTGCGTTCTGAACTCAGGGAAGAAGTAGAACCCAGCGGCTCGAACGGTGCCGCGATCGCGCCGAAGAATACAGCGACGCACCACGCGCTCCTACTGATTAATCCTCACACTTCATTCTTCTTCAGGTCGGAGCTGCAGATGACGAGCGATGCGGGGTTGAACGCCTACGGTGCTGTAACGTGGGGGCAATTCTTCGTCTATCAAGGATTCAACGACAAGGTGGGATGGATGCACACCTCCAGCGGAGTAGACGCGGTGGACGAGTATCTGGAGACGATCAACAAGAAAGATGCCCGCTACACTTATCGCTACGATTCCAAAGATCGTCCGGTGCTTAGCACTGAGGTCACCGTGCCGTACAAAACCGCGAATGGGACAGCGGAGAAAACATTCACCGTGTATCGCACCCATCATGGGCCAGTGATCCGGGAAACAAACGGGAAGTGGGTGAGTGTCCGGCTCATGCAGGAACCGGTCAAAGCTCTGATGCAGTCGTACTTGCGGACGAAGGCAACAGACTATAAGTCCTATCGCAAAACGATGGATTTACAGGCGAATTCCTCAAACAACACGATATTTGCAGATGCGGACGGAAACATCGCCTACTTCCACGGCAACTTCATTCCCAAGCGCGATGACAGCATCGATTGGACAAAAGCCGTGGATGGCAGCACGCCGGCTACTGAGTGGCAAGGTTTGCTTCCGGTAGATGAGACGCCCCGCTTGCTCAATCCCGACAGCGGATGGCTGTATAACTCGAACAACTGGCCTTGGTCGGGTGCCGGTCCGAGTAGCCTCAAGAAAGAAAACTATCCGACTTATGTTGAGACCGGGTCGGAATCTGCGCGCGGGCTGCACGCTATCAAGGTTTTAGGCGACAAGAAAGACTTCACCGTAGACTCGTTGATTGCGGCCGCGTACGACAGCTATCTGCCATGGTTCGAAAAGCCGATCCCCGCTCTAGTGAAAGCTTGGAACGAAACTGCCAGTTCAGACCCATTGAAATCGAGCGTTGCGGAGCAGGTCGAGGCACTGCGGACTTGGGACCGGCGCTGGGGCGTAGACTCTTTCGCCACGTCTCTCGCCGTGTTCTGGGGCGAGGAGATCCGGCGTCAGGTCCTGGCCGACAGCAAGAAAGCCCGAATGTCGGCGGAGGAATACGTCGCGAGCCAATCGCCTGGTGACCAACTGCTTCGAGCTCTTGTAAAAGCGTCAGAGAAGCTTAGCTCGGAATTCGGGAGCTGGAAGACACCTTGGGGTCAGATCAACCGCTTCCAGAGACTAAACGGAGACATCGTCCAGCCGTTTAACGACGAGCAGCCGAGTATTCCTGTTGGGTTTACGTCGTCTGTCTGGGGCTCGCTTGCCTCATTCGGCGCGCACGCCTATCCAGGCACGAAGAAGTGGTACGGCACTAGTGGCAACAGTTTTGTGGCCGTGGTCGAATTTGGCAGTAAGGTGCGAGCGCGCGCAGTAACGGCGGGCGGCGAAAGCGGGCACCCCCAATCGAGACACTTCAACGACGAAGCAGAGCGGTACAGCGTCGGCAACCTTCGGGACGTTTACTTCTATCCAAGCGACTTAAAAGGGCACGTCGAGCGACAATATCACCCTGGAAGCTGACCGTTCGACCGATCTCAACGGTCTCAGAAGACAAGGCGCAATCCAAGTTGCTCCTGCCTTGGATCACCGAGCCCACTCTGAACGGTGCCGTCAAAGTTAAAGAGCAAATTTCCGTTGGCAGGAAATTTCAGATTCTTACGATTGGTCACGTTGAAAGCGTCGACACTCGCCTGCAGGCTCACTCGCTCTGACAACCTGAAGTTCTTATCGATCCGGAAGTCCCAGGAAAAGAAGGTATCATCTTTCCACAGAGTGTTGCGACGAATGATGTAGCCATTCGACAGGATGCGCTGCTGAGGAGTCGCACCGAAGGAGATCGGCTCCGGCGTGTGGAAGCTGATAACCGGAGCAAATTCGATACCCCAGGGCCCTTGATAGAGTCCGAACATGTTGAAGCGATGGCGCTGGTTTTGGTCGGAGAAACCGTACTCGGGCTGAAAGTTCGTGACTGAAGCGTAACGATACGTGAACGGGTCGCGCTCATCGTCATCGTCGGATAGCGTTTCAGATAATTGATAATTCATCTGAAATTGAAAGTGCCGCGAAAACTGTTTGATGAGAGCGACCGTCAGGCCTCGATAGAGCGACTTCCCAGAGCTCTCGAGCGTAGTAAGTCCTCCGCTAGCGCTGTTATCGATGCCGTTCAGCCCGTTGGCGCCTAAACCTGTTGTCCATGGTGACCCCAGCGCCGGATCGTTGCGATTCAGGAAGCGGCTATTGTGGACGCCCTTTACCCAAGTGAAGGTGGTGGAGATCTTCAAGCTGTTTGTCAGGGCTTGCTCTGCGGAAAACGACCACTGGTAGTTACGTGGATTGGTGAAATCCTTTGACGCCACATAAACCTGCGGGTGGTTTGGAGGACCGGCGTTGCTGGCGTCTAGTAATTGCGTATAGGCGGGCATGCCACTGATGTCCTGACCCACTGAACCGTTGGTTGAACGGATACTGGCGAAATCAAGGCCCGGCGTTCGTGCGTAAAAGATGCCGCCGCTCAGACGGAAGACCGTCTTCCCTTTTCCATTGGGATCCCACGTGAGTCCCACCCTGGGCTGAAATCCTTTCCAAGAAGAAGGGATGTTGCCTGTCGAAGGAAAGCCGGGTCGGCCGATAAACGGTGCGAAGAAAACTTTGCTCGCAGGGGTAATTGGATCCGGCTCAATTTGTGCTTCCCAACGCAAGCCGTAGCTGAGGGTAAGGTTGGGACGGATCTGCCAGCGATCTTGCGCAAAGAGGGCCGGCTCCCATTGCGGAAGTGTCTGTGCTCCGGCCTGGTTCACGCTCAGTCCGTTGACGCCAGCGAATTGAATGAAGAGCACCAAAGGACTGAAACCCGAGGGTTCCCGATAACTCGGTCCCAACGTGACGTAGTTGATGAATCCGGCTACGCTGTCGAAGATAAAACGCCCGTTCGCAAAACCAACAAACACCTGGCTTGTCGCGGTGCGATTCAGCTCGGCGCCAATCTTGAAGTTATGAGCGCCGCGCACGAGCGAAAGGTTGTCATTAATCTGTTCCCGCGTATCGTGGTCGAGCGTCGGGATAAAGAACGGCTCTCCGAAGCGGTACTGCCCGACAAAATCGATGCCGGTATCCGGGAAAGGACGGCTTTGTCCGGGTAAGTTCGGACCGTTGTAGTAGCGCGGCCGATCTTCGCGTGCCCATTGGAATCGCAACTCGTTAATCGTGTTCGGCGTGAGGATAGTATTTAGCTGCAGACTGACAGAGTTGCTGGAATCGAGCTCGTCCGCGTTAGCACTTCGGCCCCAACTCTGTACATCAAACGTGCCATTTTGCTGTTCGGAATGAGAGTAGTTGTAACGCGCGGTAAACAGATTGTTGTTGTTGATATTCCAATCCAGCTTTCCTAGGGAAGCGATGGCGTTGTTGGTTCGCGTAATGGGACCGTTCTCGTTTGGGTCTCCAAGAGCAGTGGCGAAGAACTTAGCCAGCGTTGGGTCGATTCGAAGCGGGTTGTTCTGCTTAGTCTGAGTGAATTGCTGCTGATCATACGCGACAAAGTAGAACAGCTTGTCCTTTTTGAAAGCACCCCCGAGGGTTCCGCCGAACTGCTCCTGAGAGAAACCGCTGAGGCGGGTACCGTCCGATAGGCGAGATGTCAAACCCGTCCACTTCTGATATTCGTGCAGTGTTCCATGAAGATCGTTGGTGCCCGACCGCGTCACGACGTTGATGAAGCCGCCACTACTGCGCCCAAACTCGGCCGGCGCATCCGACGCTACTACCTGCACTTCTTTGATGGCGTCGAGACTTACGGTGAAAGCCGGACGCTGGCCCCCGCGCTGTTCGCCAAAGAAAGGATTGTTGTCGTCGGCACCATCGATAGATACGTTGTTGTTAATTCCCTTGTTGCCGTTGATCGTAATCTCAGCTCCGTCAGGCCCTTGCACAATGGCAACTCCTGGGGTCAGGGGAACGAGTGTGAGGAAGTTTCGTCCATTATTCGGCAGGTCTTGCACGGACTTCTGGTCTAATTTGGTCGATTCCTCCACGCGACTGGTCTCCACAATCGGCGCCTCCTCCGTGACGTCAACCGTCTGCTGTAGTTGCGAGACGCTGACCTGCAGAGGCAGAGTGATCGTTTGGCCGACAGAAAGCTCGAGGCCTTCTCGTACGAGTACCCCAAATCCCGACGCCTTCACCGTCACTTTGTAGGAGCCGAGTGGAAGCAACAATCCTCGGAAACGGCCTTCGGAGTCTGTGTTCAGGGTACGAGTCAAATTCGTGCCCGTATTCGTTAAAATGACTGCCGCGTTGGCAATGTACTGACCGGCAGGGTCGGTCACAATGCCTTCGATCGTGCCCGCATTCGCTTGCGATTGGGCTGAAAGTTCAAGACCGAATGCCGTCCAAAAGAGGAGCAGGCTAAACACTCCGACTGCGAAGCGCTGAAGCAACGCCATCACGTTGAAACCTCCTGAAAGGAAAAGCCGTAGTAAGAAACGCCTCCCGAGCAGACGTTGGGCGGGACGAGAAGAGACTAGCTAATTGAAAGCGGCTAATTTGCTGTTTAGCTAGTTTTAGCAAAGGTCCGCTGAAGTTGCAATTGAAATTCAGGCTCGCTACTGTTCTGTTTCAAGGAACAAGTACTCTCCAGGCCGAGCATTGGATACTAACGATTTGCAGAAGTCCCACGCACAAGACGACGCGTACCTCCCGCAATTAGCGGAAGAGACTCTGCGCCGCTGTCACGTGATCTCCGGTCTCAGCGAGGTGGTTGGGGAGACTACGCGAACCTTCCTCTCCAGACCCATGCGCGAGTGTCACAAGCTTCTGGCTTCGTGGATGGCTGACCTTAGCATGCAGGTAACTGTGGATGCGGTCGGCAACATTCGAGGGTTGCTCGGGAGTGGCGAGCGTCCGCGACTACTGGTGGGTTCCCATCTGGACACGGTGCCGTGTGCGGGAGCTTATGACGGGGTACTGGGCGTGTGCCTTGCCTTAGCGATTCTTGAAGCCCTTCAAGGAACTACCCTGCCCTTCGATGTGGAAGTGTTGGGATTTTCAGAAGAAGAAGGGATCCGTTTCCGAAGTCCGTTTCTTGGCAGCCTGGCACTGGTTGGGCGACTCGACTCTACCCACCTCGGTTTGCAAGATGCAGCCGGATGCACGGTGGAAGAAGCCATCCGAGAGTACGGACTAGATCCCGCAGAAATTCCTCGGGCACAGCTCTTTGATCGCTCGTTCGCGTACATAGAATTTCACATCGAGCAAGGTCCAGTGCTGGACTTAGCCGGAGAGGCATTGAGCGTCGTCTCCGCCATCGCGGGACAGAGTCGCCTGGAATGTACCTTTGATGGCCGCGCAAACCATGCTGGAACAACGCCGATGAACTTGCGCCATGACGCACTTGCCGGAACCGCGGAGTGGGTCCTCTCCGTAGAAAAGTTGGCCCAGTCGATCGATGGGCTGGCGGCCACGGTCGGAAAACTTGAGGTTAACCCGGGCGCGGCGAATATCATTCCCGGCCAGGTCCGTGCAAGTCTGGACGTTAGGCATGAGGACGACGCAATCAGGATGGCGGCCGTACAGAGCATGTGCGGCGAAGCAAAGAGCATCGCTAGCCGGAGGGGCCTTTCATTTCAATCTCAGAACAGAGTCAATCAGCTGACTGTGTCCATGGACGACCGACTTGTCAGGATGGCAGAAGAAGCAATGAGGAAACTCGGTGAGACGCCACGACGAATGCTGAGCGGTGCTGGGCACGATGCCATGATCATGGCCGAGAAAGTACCCTCAATTATGCTTTTCATCCGTAGCGTCGGTGGTATCAGTCATCACTTCGATGAAGCCGTTTATCTGGCCGACGTTCAGAAAGCGATACGCGTGGGAATCCAGTTAATAACCGATCTCGCTCAAGAAGCAAGCGCAAGCCTGTATCCCGCGCCATCAATATGAGGCACCTGGGACAAACTCGCAGCGTGTTGAAGCACGATCACCTGCTACAAACACCGGACGCTTTCGTCAGGAGCGTTCTTCCCGGAATGATCCGTGCGGTTGCGATCGTTCATTGCGGTCCGACACTGGGCGCAGGATTCACACAATACACAGTAGAGATGGAAAGCGAAAGTACGCTGGGCGCGGCGCACGGACAGCGTTTCGTTTACTGTCTCGATGGAGAGGTTGCGGTCAAGGTAAGCGGAACCGTTCAGAATTTCTCAGCCGGCGGGTTCGCCTACATACCCGAAGGCGAGCCTCATAGTATCAACGCCCATCGCGGAGCACGATTGTCGGTCATTGAAAAGCCCTATGTGCGTCTTGCAGGCAGGGCCAGCCCAGGGGTCATTGTGGGCTTGGAAGCTTCTATACAGTCGACAGCTCTCATGGGAGATGAGGCGCTTCGGGTGCGGGCACTATTGCCTAATGAAACAGCCTTCGATTTTGCGGTCAACACCATGACCTATCAGCCTGGCGCCTCTTTGAGTATGGTGGAGATTCATGTGATGGAGCATGGCTGTCTCATGCTCGAAGGAGGAGGTATCTATCGGTTGGGTGATTCCTGGTATTCAGTCGAAGCCGGCGACTTTATCTGGATGAAGAGCTTCTGTCCTCAGTGGTTCGGCGCTCTAGGGAAAACGCCGGCCAAATATCTCATCTACAAAGATTGGAATCGTTGGGCGCTGGCTTGCACGCATGCAGATTGAAATCGACTCCGATCGCGTAGCGTCCGAGCTGACGGAATTGGCAGCGTTCTCAGAGGGACCGCCGCCTTCGGTCACACGAGTTGTCTACAGTGCAGTTGATTTACAGGCCCGTCATTGGCTGCGAGAGAAGTGTCGCGAAGCCGGGTTGCACATTCGGGAAGATGCGGTGGGGAACATGTTCGCCCGCTGGAGTCCGAATGGTGTGGAAGGTGCAGCCATTGGCACTGGCTCGCACATCGATGCGATCCCTAATGCAGGACGCTATGACGGAACAGTCGGTGTTGTGGGCGGGCTCGAGGCCATTCGATCATTGCAAAAGAGTGGATTTACACCGAGACGGCCTATCGAGCTCTTGCTTTTTACGGCCGAAGAACCCACACGGTTCGGCATAGGATGTCTTGGCAGCCGATTGATGTCCGGGGCTATGAGTGTGGAACAGGCCGAAGGTCTACGAGATAGCGATGGCAATTCCTTGAATGACCTGCGCCAGGCCGCGGGCTTCGGCGGATCGCTTGCGGAAATTCGGTTGCCAGAGTTCTACTACGCTTCTTTTGTAGAGCTCCACATTGAACAGGGACCCTTGCTGGAAGCAACGCAAAGCCAAGCGGGCCTGGTTACCAACATTGCTGCTCCTGCCAGCATGAGACTCGTGATCGAAGGTGAGGGCGGACACGCCGGTGCCGTGCTTATGCCTAATCGGCGTGACGCCTTGACAGCAGCAGCAGAGATGATTCTCAGCGTCGAGAATCTGGCGCTCGCAACCGGATCCGCCGACACAGTGGCTACCACCGGTATCTGTGACGTGTTCCCCGGGGCAGTTAATAGCATTCCAAGCCGCGTGACGCTTGCGATAGACGTACGTGATATCAATCGCATTCGTCGGAACTCGGTGGTTCAAGAGATCCGGGACACTGCGGGATTACTGGCCCAGAAAAGGGGAGTAACGATAAATGTCGAAGTTTTGAACGCCGATGATCCTGCACATGCAGATCAAGGAATTTTGGAGGTTCTGCGCAATGCCTGCGCGGCGGAGAATATCAGCTTTATAGAACTGGTGAGTCGGGCGTATCACGATTCGCTTTTCCTGGCCCGGGTAACACCGATTGCGATGCTCTTCATCCCGTGCCGAAACGGTGTCAGCCATCGCCCCGATGAGTTCGCCTCAAACCAGGACATCGTCAATGGCATTCGTGTTCTTGCCCGAACTTTGGCAACCCTCGCCTCTTAAGCAGCGTGTGAAACTATCGAGTCTTCGACCATGAAGCAGGCGATTCGATCCAGGAACATCGTCACCCCTGCGGAAGTTCGCCCCGGTTTGGTTGTTGTCGAGAACCGCAATATCCGAAGTATCGAGCCCTTCGATCGCAACGAGCATGAGATGAACGTGATCGACGTGGGGGAGCGATTCCTCTTGCCTGGACTGGTCGACGTGCACGTGCACATCAATGAGCCTGGCCGGACGGAATGGGAAGGGTTCGAGACCGCTTCTCGAGCAGCAGCTGCGGGGGGATGCACTTGTCTGGTCGACATGCCGCTGAATTGCATTCCAAGTACTTCGTCAGTCACAGCGCTTGAACAAAAAAGATCGGCTCTGAAGGGGAAGGCGCATGTGGATCTCGCGTTCTGGGGCGCGGTTGTTCCCGGGAACGCAGGCGAGATAAAGCCGCTTGCCCAGGCAGGCGTCCGTGGATTTAAATGCTTTTTGACTCATCCCGGAACCGAGGAGTTTGCCATGGTGACTGAGGCGGACTTACGGCAGGCGCTACCCAGCATTGCGGAGACCGGGCTTCCGCTTCTCGTTCACGCGGAGCTTCCTGCTCCCATTGAAGAGGCGCGCACCGCACTCGAAACCGAACAGGCCGACTGGAGATCCTACCGCACCTACTTGCGGTCGCGGCCGGAGAACGCGGAGCTCCAGGCAATTTCGCTGATGATCAATCTCTGCCGGGAATACAGTTGCCCCATTCATATCGTCCACCTGGGCACGGCCTCAGCCCTGCAACAGCTGGCTAACGCGCGAGCGCAGGGTCTCCCGTTGACAGTGGAGACGTGTCCCCACTACCTCTTCTTTGAAGCGGAGTCAATTCGAGACGGCGCGACCGAGTTCAAATGCGCGCCACCGTTACGGGACTCGGCTAATCGCAATGGGTTGTGGCAGGGCTTGGCGGACGGAGTCATCGATCTCATCGCCACCGACCATTCGCCTTGTCCGCCTGAAATGAAGTGCTTCGAATCAGGCAGTTTTCGTTCTGCCTGGGGAGGCATCAGTTCACTTTCACTCAGCTTCTCTGCCATATGGACGGAGGCCAGTAGACGTGGTTTTACGATCCAGGATGTCGTGCGCTGGATGGCTGAGGCACCTGCAAAGCTCGCTGGTTTAGACGAAACTAAAGGACGAATCGAGCCGGGCTTTGATGCCGATCTGGTGGTCGTAGACCTGAATACCCCGTTCGAGGTCACACCAGAGCGTTTGCATTTCCGGCATCACTGTACTCCATACCTGGGTCAGAAATTAATCGGCGATGTCCAGATGACGCTGCTCGGTGGCAGAGTCTGTTTTGATCACGGGACCGTTAATACGAACAGGGAAGGCCGGGAAGTGCTTCGTTAGCGGTGCTTCCTAGAGTCCAGGGAAGATAGGTAAAGTAGAGCATGGAGTCTCGGGTTGTTGGCTCGCCGGTCCGTCGAAAAGAGGTTCTTGGCAAGCTCACGGGAACAGCACAGTACGTCGACGACATCCATGTCACCGGAATGCTTTACGGGGCGACAATCCGGAGTTCTGTGCCAAGAGGCCGCATTCTAAAGATAGAGTTCCAGCCCGGCGTGGATTGGGATCAATTTACGATTGTCACGAGCAAGGACATACCGGGCAAGAATACGGTTTCACTTATAAATGACGATCAACCTTGTCTCGCAACTGAAGTAGTCAATCATCAACAAGAGCCAATCTTGTTGATCGCCCACGAAGATGAAGAGCAACTACGGCTCGGGCGGCAACTGGTCCGAGTTACGTACGAGCCTTTATCTGCCGTGTTCGACATGCACGACGCGTTACGTCGGGACACCATCGTCTGGGGCGAAGATAACGTCTTCAAACGCTATCTGATGAACAAGGGAGATGTGGACCGCGTATGGGCAGATGCGGCGTTCATTGTTGAAGGCGAGTACTCCACCGGTGCGCAGGAGCACGTGTACATCGAAACGAATGGCATGTTCGCTACTGTCGACCCGGAGGGATGCATAACCGTATCAGGATCCCTGCAGTGCCCGTATTACGTTCATCGGGCACTTCGCGAACTATTCCATCAGCCGCCAGAGAAGGTGCGAGTCATTCAACTGGAGACCGGTGGCGCATTTGGCGGCAAAGAAGAATACCCATCGATTATTGCGTGCCATGCGGCACTGCTTGCGTGGAAGTCTGGGCGGCCCGTGAAGCTGGTTTATGATCGCGAAGAAGATATGGCTGCCACAACCAAGCGGCATCCTTCTCGAACTCGCCATCGTACGGCGGTTTCCGCGGACGGTTCTCTATTGGGAATGGACATTGAGTTCATCATCGATGGGGGTGCCTACTCGACACTCTCGGCCGTCGTCCTGTCGCGCGGAACCATTCATGCGCCAGGGCCCTACCGATGCCCGAATGTCCGGATAACAAGCACGGCCGTCGCCACCAACGCCCCACCCCATGGAGCGTTCCGCGGGTTCGGCGCTCCACAAAGTCTATTTGCGCTCGAGTGCCACATGGACAAGGTAGCCAATGCAGTTGGACTTTCACCAGATGAATTCCGCCGGCGCAATCTACTCAGGACCGGAGATACTACCGCCACCGGCCAATTGATTACGCAAGCACTGGATCTTCCAAGACTGCAAGAGCGGGCGCTTACAATCTCGAACTTCCATGAGAAATCGGCGAGGTTCCGGACCGAGAACACTGGCAAGGATGTCAAAAAGGGCATTGGCTTCGCGACTTTCATGCACGGCTCTGGATTTACCGGTTCCGGCGAACGCCACCTGCAATCGGTCGTAGAACTGGAAGGCACACCGTCCGGAAACGTGCGGCTACTGTGTTCGATGACGGAAATGGGGCAAGGCACAAATACGATCCTTACGCAAATTTTGGCTGATGCCCTGGGTATCGCGTATGATCACGTGGAGATCTGCCGTCCCGATACAGCGCTCGTTCCTAACAGCGGCCCCACTGTGGCGTCAAGAACTTCGATGGTGGTCGGCAAACTTGTGGAGCGCGCTGCTCAGGACTTCAAGACGCAGCTTCGTTCGGCGGCACTCTTGCCGGACAACTACTCCTCCCTGGAGTTTACTCGTGCTGTGTGCGAATACATGGGGACAGCAGGAACACTTAAGACAAGGGCTCAATACATCGAGCCGCCCGGTATTCACTGGGACGACGAGAAATACCGGGGTGACGCTTACGGTGCTTACTCTTGGGCTACTTACGTTGCGGAAGTAAGTGTCGACACTGCAACCGGCGAAGTGGAAGTGGACGATTTCACTGCCGTGCAGGAGGTGGGCCGGGTTTTGAATCCAATACTCGCCTCCGGACAGATTGAAGGCGGCATTGTGCAGGGGCTGGGATTTGCGCTTTTAGAGAAGGTGGTGTGGCGAAACGGATCCATGGCCAATAACCAGATGACGAACTACATCATTCCCACCGCTGTGGATATACCTCCCATACAAGTCATTTTCGAAGAGGTTCCGTACGAGCATGGCGCCATGGGCGCCAAGGGCATCGGGGAGTTGCCTATGGATGGGCCGGCGCCGGCAGTGCTGAATGCTATCGGAAACGCGCTTGGAGTCCCCTTCAATCATGTGCCCTTAACTGCCGAAGACATCCTAGCGGAGCTGAACACCGCGCACCAGGCGCACTTTGCTGAACAGGAAACAGTGGAGAGTTTGGTTTGAGCAATCGAGTCCTGACCCTCAACGTTAACGGCACAGAATACCAGGTTGAGACACACCCGCTAAAGCGCCTGCTCGATGTTCTTCGAGATGAACTGAAGCTGACTGGAACAAAAGAAGGCTGTGGGGAAGGTGAATGCGGCGCGTGCTCCGTGATCATGGACGGCTCGCTGGTGAACAGCTGCCTGGTACCCGTTTTGCATGCATCGGGAGCTGCGGTCTTGACTGTAGAAGGTGTCGCCGATGGTGATCGTCTGCACCCCGTCCAGGAGGCCTTTGCTACGTGTGGTGGCGCGCAATGCGGCATTTGCACGCCAGGAATGGTTCTGGCCTCGGTCTACCTTTTGAAGCACAATCCGCGCCCGAGTAAGCAAGAGATTCGTGAGGCTTTAGCCGGAAATCTATGTCGGTGTACCGGATATCAGAAGATTGTCGATGCCGTACATCATGCTTCCACGCAGTCCGCATGAAATCGTCTCTCTCCGATTTTGAGCTGGTTTCGGCGAGAACTTTGCCACTGGCTCTGCAGTTGCTCGCAAGCGAGGAGGGTTGGCGGCCTATTGCAGGCGGAACGGATCTGATGGTCTTGTTGAATGCAGGTTTGCTTCCGGCAAAGCGGCTCGTTAGCGTTCGGCTAATTGAAGATCTTCGCGAAATCGCCGTGACTTCGCCACACGTGGTCATTGGAGCAGCGGTTACTTACACGCAGATACGGCAGCATCCTGTTCTCCAGGCCGAGTTTCCTCTGCTCTGCCAAGCAGCCGGCTGGACCGGTGGCGTTGCTAACCAGAACCAGGGAACACTGGGCGGGAACATCGCAAACGGATCTCCTGCTGCTGATTCAACCCCTCCTTTGTTGGTACATGACGCTCAGATTCTACTCACTTCAACTCAGGGCACGCGTTGTGTACCGTACCGGGATTTCCATCTCGGATATAAGCGGTTCGATATGCGTGTCGATGAACTGATCGTCGGAGTTCAGCTGCCACGGAGTGAGATGAACTGGCGTTATTACGGCAGGAAAGTCGGCACCAGGAAAGCCCAGGCTATCTCAAAGGTCTCCTTTGCTGCGGCCGCCCGTGTTGAGAATGGCCACCTTGCCCAAGTCCGACTGGCTTTCGGCAGTGTCGCACCGGTTCCTCTCCGCTGCCGCACTACAGAGAATGCGCTTCAAAGTTCGCTGTTGAACAGCCGGACTATAGCTCTCGCCAGAAAAACATTGGAATCAGAGATTCAGCCGATCACGGACGTTCGCTCAACTGCCGTGTACCGTTCTCAAGTGGCGCAGAATCTTCTGTCAGCATTTTTAGAGAGCCTGCGATGACGCTTAAAGATTTCAATACGGCGGACGAGACCGCTACTCTCACCGCCCTTCTTAATTGCTGCGCCTCAACGCGCTGGGCACGCGCGATGCTAGGGAGCCGCCCGTTCTCAGACTTCACTACACTTGTATCCTCCGCTCACACGATTTGGTGGACTTTGGACCGGACCGACTGGTTAGAGGCATTCGCAGCTCACCCCAAAATCGGTGAGAAGAAGCTTTCGGAATGGTGCTCGCAAGAGCAAAGCGGTGTTTTCTCAGAGCGTTCCGAAATACTGCAAGGCTTGGCTGAAGGGAACGACCGATACGATCGACGATTCGGGTGGATTTTCCTCATCAATGCAAGTGGGAAGAGTGGTTCGCACATTTTGGAACAGTTGCGATCGCGTCTCGGGAATAACGATGAGGACGAACTGAGAACCGCTGCGGCTGAACAGGCCCAGATCACCGCACTTCGCCTGAACAAGATGATCGGTATATGAGTATCTCGACTCACGTCCTCGATACGGCCAGCGGAAAGCCAGCTTCCGGTGTTCGTGTGCGATTGCTTTCGCAAAATCAAGAGCTAGGATCTGGCACAACGAATCAAGAGGGACGCATCCCGGCACTTGTCGCGCCCGGAATTTCGCTAGAACGGGGCATCTACCGTCTCGAGTTTGAGACCGGTGACTACTTCCCACAGAGCTTTTATCCGATGGTGATCATTTTCTTTAATGTTCACGACGAACTGGCCCACTACCATATACCTCTGCTGATCAGTCCGTTCGGATACACCACCTATCGCGGAACTTAATCACTTGCCCACCATCGATTCGAATGCCTATGGAAAGACCAGAGTACGCCTCACTTACGTGGATCGCACCAAGGAGCCCCACGAAGTGCGAGAACTCTCAGTCGACATTCTCTTCGAAGGCGACTTCGAACAGGTTTATAGGAACGGCGATAACCGGCACGTTCTTCCAACCGACACGATGAAAAATGCCGTCTATGTAATAGCGCGGAAGCTAGTCTGGGGTGATATCGAGACGTTCGCGGCCGCCCTTGCCAACTATTTCCTCGATTCAATAAAGCATGTTTCTCAGGTCAGCCTGAACCTCGAACAAGTTCCGTGGGCACAAATAGGTCAGCACACCTCTGCTTTCTTACAAACCGGGAATGAACGTCGAACGGCCCACCTGGTAGCCACACGCTCGACACAAACCTCAACTTCCGGCCTCAAAGGTCTGCAGATCCTGAAGACAGCTGATTCCGCCTTCTCAGGCTTTCTGAAGGACAGCATCACCACTCTTCCCGAAACGAACGACCGGCTCTTTGGAACCGTCCTGGAAGCTGAGTGGAATTACCTCGGGACGGACATCGATTTCGATCAGTCTCACGAAAGAATTCGTAATGTCCTGCTAGACTCCTTCGCTCAAAATCAAAGTCTATCGGTTCAGCACACTCTGTTCGCAATGGGCAGTGCCGTTCTCGATCTGATCGATACTGTAGCTTCCATTCATCTCGTTATGCCCAACAAACATTGCCTGCTGTTCGATCTTGCGAGGTTTGGCCTGGAGAATAATAATCAAATCTTTGTACCGACCGACGAGCCGTCCGGCTATATCCAAGCCAGACTCGCACGTTGAAGCAACGGCTTGATGCCCGGAAGCGTCAACTCCCGAAGACGTCAGCCCCAAAGACACAAGCCTAAGATAAAGATTCCGATGATGCGCTTCCTATTAGGTCTAGTTCTCGGTTTGATTCTTTTGCCCCTCTCTGGTTGGTTGTACTTCCGCTTCGGTTATGCACCAGTAGCGACAGCCTCTTCACCAATGCCTTTTGAGAAGAGTCTCGCCCACATGGCACTCAATGCGCGAATCGCGAAAGAAGCACCGAAGAACGCTCCCATACAGCCGAGCGATCAAAACTACGAATCTGGCGCCCACATCTACCGCGATAACTGTGCCGTGTGCCACGGTCTTCCCGGAAACACCGAGTCGCCCACTTCCAAGGGTATGTATCCCAACCCGCCTCAACTCTTCAAGGGTCATGGCGTGACGGACGACCCTGCAGGGGAAACGTATTGGAAGGTGGCCTACGGTATTCGGCTCACTGGTATGCCCGCCTACAAGGGATCACTCAGCGATACCGAGATGTGGCAGGTAAGCTTGTTACTCGCTAACGCGGACAAAATATCCCAGTCAGTGCGTACTGTCTTGCAATAGTCTTTAATGGCTTCGCTGCATCGGCTTATTTCGCGCGTTTGTGTTCTTGGTGGAGGACCCGCAGGACTTGCCTCTGCCATCGCCCTCAGCCAAGTCGGCTTTCGCGTCACAGTTATCGATTGCGCTCAGCCCCCTATCGATAAAGCTTGTGGCGAAGGTTTGATGCCAGACAGCGTTGCCGTGCTGGCTCGCTTGGGTATCCAGATCCCCGATGAAACAGGATCCCGCTTTCATGGGATACGCTTTGGCGACTCTCACAGCTCCGTCGTCGCGGATTTTCCTTGGGGAGAAGGAATTGGTATACGGCGCGTTGTTCTTCACGAACTTCTGTTGCGTCGCGCCGAAGAGTTGGGCGTGGAGTGCATTTGGTCAGTGGGCAAAGCCGAGTACACACGGAAGCAGGTTACAGTCGGATCGACTCGCATGGATTTCGACTTCGTGATTGCCGCAGATGGTCAGAATTCGATCACGCGTCGAACGTGCGGTCTAGACCGGGGAGCACGCGAGAAGCGCCGCTACGGCTTTCGTCGCCACTATCGGATGGCTCCCTGGTCGCAATACGTGGAGCTGTACTGGGCAAAGGGATGTCAGGTGTATGTAACCCCGGTAGCTCAGGACGAGGTTTGCATCGTGTCAATGTCCCGCTCCCCGGAACTGCGGCTTAGTCAGGCGCTGCATCACTTTCCCACTTTGAGGGCTCGCTTAGCTGATGTGGCCGTAACGACCCGGGAAAGGGGTGCTCTGTCGGTAACCCGGAAGTTGCCGCGTGTCTTCACCGATGACGTCGCCCTGGTTGGCGACGCATCAGGCTCAGTAGACGCGATTACAGGCGAGGGAATTTGCCTTGCTTTGAAACAGAGTCTCGCTTTGGCTCAGGCCCTGAAAGCCGGCAACCTCGCCCAATACCAGTCGGATCACAGGAAGCTCAGCCGGCGGCCTCAGTTGATGAGCGCTCTCCTGTTGACATTAGATACCGCTCCCTTCGTCCAACGTAGGGCATTGGCAAGTTTGTCGCGCTGCCCTCAGCTGTTTGCGTCGCTCCTTGCCGTTCACGTGGGGGAGAAAGGTATTCCCGATCTACTCTCGTTTGAGCTGCTAAGCTTCTGCCGCGAGTTTCTGGCCGCATGATCCGCAATCGGCTACGAACGTGCCGATTACCAGAGGTAATGCTCGCGATCTGCTTGCTAGCGCCGATTTCCACCCAAGCTGCGGATTCGCCGCCGATTCATGTTGATTTCAATCCGTCCAAAACCAGAATTGAGTACATTCTCGGCGACGTCTTACACACCGTGCATGGAACATTCCAGCTGAAGTCAGGACGCGTTGAGGTGAATCCCGAAAACAGGGCGGTTTTTGGGATTGTTTTTGGTGGATGCTGCCAGCGGTCAAAGCGGCAGTGCGGCGAGGGACGGGCGAATGAAGAAAACCATTCTGGAGGTCGACAAGTACCCCGAAATCACATTCGCTCCCGCCGGTCTCGAAGGCGAAGTCAATGGCCTCACCGCGCCCATCAAGATTACCGGCTGGTTCGCCATCCATGGAGACCGCCACCAGATTACCTTACCGGTCGAGCTGAAGAGAACGGGTGAAGAGATTACGGCGACTACGCATTTCCTTGTTCCTTATGTCGCTTGGGGGATGAGAAATCCCAGTACATTCATCTTGCGTGTCAAAGAAGACGTTGAGATTCAGGTGACTGCGGTCGGAACTCTAGACCTTAAAATTCGATAGAGCCTTAAGAAAGAAAGATCTTCATGCTCCCGATCGCTGCGCGCTTAACAGCAAGCATCCAGGTCGAACTGGCGTACTCTGGCTTTTCGAATCGAGGCATGCATCTTGCCTCTTCGTAGAAGGTAAGCAGCTGCCGAGTAGCCGCTTCCCAGCTCCAGCTTTCAGACTGAAGACGCGCGTTTGAGCGGATCGAATCACAAAGCGTTCGTTCAGAGATTACGCGCTGCGCCACCTGCGCTAAATCTCCGTCGCGATCGGGATCAAACAGAAAGCCATTCGTCTCGTGTTTGACAATGTCTGGGATACCCCCGGCGTTTGCGCCGATCACTACGCATCCCGCTGCCATCGCTTCCATCAAGACCAAACCTAATGTCTCTGTCTTTGAAGGCAGAACAAGCGCATCCGCCGACGCAACTGCTTCTGCCAGCTTCTGTCCAGTAAGGTAACCCGCAAAGAAGGTTCTGTCACCAGGAAAATGCGTTGCCAAACTTTCACGGCTAGGTCCACCACCCACTAGGGCCAAACGCGCGTTCCGTACCGCATCAAGGATCGAGCGAAGAGCCTCAATGCCTTTCTCCGGCGAAAGCCTGCCCACATAGAGGAAAAGGGGGCTGTCCGGTTTCCCTTTGCTCAACCAATCGCGCATCTCTTTCGAGGCGAACCGGGGATGAAACTGATGTGTATCCACCGCCTTCGGCCAAAGCGAGAGGCGCTCCACCCCATGTGACCGCAGCTCATCCGCCATTACGGTCGAAGTGCAAAGATTAACCTGCGCTTTCTTGTGACGTACCCGAATCAGTTTCCAAACTGCCGGTTCAAGAGCGCTCAATCCGTAGTAATGAAGATATTTTGGCAGCCTCGTATGATACGAGATGACCAGCGGCAGGCCCAGTACATCACTGTAATAAATGCCAGCAACTCCCAAACAGGTTGGGTCAGCCACGTGAATGAGATCAGGGTTGAAATCGAGTAACTTCTGGCGAATGACCGGTCGAGGAAGTGAGAGAGTCAGTTCGGGGTAGAGAGGAAAGCGAGAACCCCGCATACCCTCAACCTGTGCCCCATCAAATTCCGCCGGGCCGTCGCCCGGAGCGAAAATAAGAACCTGGTGACCTGCACGTTGCAGTTCGGAAACCGTATTCCGAAGCCTGGTAACGATGCCGTCTATCTTCGGAAGGAAAGTCTCGGTGAACAGAGCTATCCTCATCACTACATTCTAATGACGAAAGGTGAGAAAAGAGTGAAGGAGCGAAGATTTTTCCCAGTTTGCGCTAACCAGAGACAGTCGCCGCTGTGCTGATTTCTGGATTTCAGTTCGGACTCAGCGTTTGTATATGGTGCCACCCTTCATGACTAATTTGACCTGCCGGATGCAAGAAATGTCCTTGGTCGGGTCTCCCTCGATAGCAATCAGGTCGGCCAACATGCCGGGCTTCACCTCACCAATCTCCATGTGCAAAACACGACCCGCAACCGAAGTTGCCGCCTTTAATGCATCAACTGCCGACATCCCGAAATCAACCATGCGCTCCAGCTCACGCGCGTTGTCTCCATGCGGAAAAGTTCCTACGTCGCTGCCGCTGAGGATAGTCACGCCCGCGTCCAGCGCAGCTTTGAAGGTCGCATGCCGCCGTGCCATCGCCGGAGTTTCGACCTGGTTCTTTACCGGTCGTCCGACGCTGGCAGCTGTCAAGGTCGGACACAAAGCGACATGGTGCTCAGCCATCATCTTGAACACTTCGGGCGTACCCTCATTCCCATGCTCAATGGTCTCCGCTCCCGCTAGAATGGCGCGTCTCATGCCTTCTGCCGTACTGGTATGCACCGCTACCGGAACACCGGCGCTTCGAGCCGTCTCCACGGCGAGTTTCATCTCTTCCAGCGAGAACGTAGGATGCGACCCGGGGTGTGGGCCCCACCGATAGTCGCCATACAGTTTGATCCAGTCAGCCCCATGGCCAATCTGATCGCGGACTGTCCGTATGAGGCTATCCACTCCATCGGCTTCTTCCGCCCCTTGCGGGATGTGCCACTCCAAAGCAAATCCCTTCGGCCCATAACTCCCGGTGGCCACAATCGCTCGCGTAGACACGAGCATTCGCGGGCCGGGGATTATGCCTTGATTCACAGCCTGCTTCAACTCGACATCGGCATAGCCAGCTCCCTCAGTGCCCAGATCTCTTATGGTCGTAAATCCGGCCATCAAGGTCGCATTCAGATGATTCGTAGCACGGGCAACTCGCAGGGCCAGTCCTTCATGTGCAACCTGGTCGTTCCATGGTGTTTCGTTGTAGGCGTGCAGCAGAACGTGAGAATGCCCGTCCACCAATCCCGGCATCAGGGTGGTTCCCGGTAAATCGATAATCGTCGCGCCGCTTGCCTCGATGCTAGCGGCAGGACCTGCAGCGTCGATCTTCTCGCCCCGCACCCTTACCACCCAGCCGCTGTGCATCGTCTCACCATCGAACGTTGAAGCCGGTTTCAGCAGAAGAACCTTTTCACCTGTAGCAGAAGGTTGCGCTTGCGCCATCAAGCTTGGCAAAACGATAGCGGAGAGCAGTAGGAAGATCTTAGTCAGACAAGATGGCATTACGCGATTATAAAGATAACCCGAACAGAAACCTAGTTCTTTAGTCAGTGGGACTCGCTAATCGCGCATCTGGTATACATGACTAAGCTCTAAAACGCGGGCAGCTTGAATTCCTCGTTGAGTTTGTCGCGACTCCGCATTATCAAACCGATTTCTAGGAGTAACTATGGCGAATTTCACAGCTCGTATTACATACGCGTTTTTCTTAGCCTCAAGCTTAGTAAGTGCGCAAGTCACTGTCCTTCGTGTAGGACACCTGGTAGATCCCGAAGCAGGCACCGTGGCGGCAAACCAGATGATCTTGCTCGAAGGGGGTAAGTTCACGTCCGTAGGCGGAAATACGGCTGTCCCTCCAGGGGCTGAAATCGTCGACCTGTCGCAGTACTATGTGCTGCCCGGGTTGGTGGACGCTCACAATCACCTCGCTCTCACCTACAAAGAAGAACCGGAACACAACAGCTACTACCTGACGAGCGTACTTGATTCAACTGCCATTCGCGCCATTCAGGCTGCTTCCAATGGCATTACGATGTTGAACGCCGGATTCACCATGGAGCGTGATCTTGGCAATAATGCAAACTACGCTGATACTGCCCTGCGTGTCGCTATTGAGCAAGGCTGGATTCCCGGACCAACTATCATCAACTCCGGGATTATTATTGGCGGGTTCGGAGGACAATTTAGCCCGGTTCCGGAACGAGAGAGCCTTATCTACCCTGAGTACCTGAACGCTGATACCAACGACGAAATCATCAAAGCTATTCGCCGCAACATCCTCTACGGCGCAAAGGTCATCAAGATTTGTGTCGACTGTAAATCGTATGGTTACACGGTGGAGGAAATGAAGCTCTTTGTCTCCGAAGCTGCCAAATCAGGCTTGAAGGTAGCGGGTCACGTTCAGACACACGCCGGTGCTCTCCGCGCGATCGAAGCTGGAATCTGGTCGATAGAGCACTCTGGTGCGCTGGACGACGAAGCGCACAAGCTCATGGCGCAGAAAGGGATCTGGCGAGTAGGCACCGAGACGCCTCTGATGGACTACTACACCGGCAAGTCACCCCAGGCCCAAGCGCGATTCAAGAAGCAGGAAGAAGGTATGAAGAATGCCTACGACAACCATGTCAAGATGGCGTTCTCGACCGACGCCGACTACTACATCCCCGGGATGACACGTGGAGATGTTGTCATCAACTTTCTGGAGAGCTGGAAGAGCGCCGGCATTCCTTCACCGGCCATTCTTAAGATCATGACCACGAACGGCTATCTGGTATGCGATATGTACGACAAAAGAGGACCGATCAAGGTCGGTCTGCCGGCGGATCTGATAGCCGTCCGATCCAATCCTCTTGAGAATATCGATGCCCTCCGCGATGTACGCTTCGTAATGAAGGACGGCCGATTCTTTAAGCGTGACGGCGTTATGGCACCTGCAAAATTCTTCCATAGCGGACCGGTCCCACCAAGTGCATGGCGAGTACATTAAAAGAAAAGCGCCGAAGCCCTAGTTCTTCCCGACGCTCACGTAGACCTTTAAGATCAAGTCGCTCGGCTGAGTAGGCACAGTTCCTGCGTTGTAAGGCGCAGCGCTCTTGTTGTATGGAAACCGGAAAGGGAACGCTCGAATACCGCCGTACAGATAACCCACCGGCGTCTTAGTTTCAGACAATGAAGCCAGATCCAACACGTCGCTTCCTTCCAGCGCTCTCTTAACATTCGGTAGCGGAATAAAGAGCGCATCGGTTCCAACGAAAGCCGGCAGACCACACGACTGGACGAACTCCCGAGTCTCCTCTCTGCCTCCCACGGAGGCACGTTCAATCGTGGAAATCTGATCGCTCCACTGAAGCCCATCGAGGTAATTGCTGGAGCTCTTATCACCGGACTTGGCGTTCTCCAGATATCGACTCGATGTTGCATCCCATTGAAATCGACTAATTCCGCCGAACAACGTCGTGTACATCGATCCTCGTACCGAATCGTAAAGGAGGAGCTTCGCGCTTTTGTAGGCGTTCAGCTTTTGATCGAAACTCTGGTCCACCGTGGGCCGTTCGTTAGGAAATAGGTAGACGGGCTTGCTATAGCTCAACTGGTCGGGTGTGAACACACCTCCAAACGCCGCCAATCCGACCCCCCGGGGCGAGAGGATTTTGGCTACAGTAAGGTCCCGTCTGTGAAACTCCGTTTCGTCTCGGAAGGCCTCAACCAAAGTGACGGACAGACTGCCACCACCATCCGACACGAGTTTCAGCTTACGAATCTCGTTCAGGTAGGCCTGTGTAACCGGCCCGGAATTCCTCTCGCCATGGCCCTCAAATGCCGTGTATGAACCCATGAATACGTGCCCCATAACCAGGTAGAAAAATCCGTCACTCAGCTTGATCAGCTCTCCTCCGGCCGACTGAACTAGCTTAGTCCGCGAGTAAGTCACGCTCGATGGGTCGAACTTACCCTTCATCACGCCGTCGATGAAGCGGGGTAACTCAATCTTCGAGATGATCGGATAAGTCACCCAATGCCCACTGGAATCTTGGCCGTAACCACCGGCGATGTAGAGTGATTCACCGTCCTGGTAGTAGGCCTGACCGGTCGAAATCCACTCGTCTTTTAATGGCGCGAAGACAACCGGAAGTAAGTCGACCTTCAGATGGTAGGCCTTGGCGGGCTTACACGTCGTGTCCACCACCCAAACATCCCTGTTCGCATCCGACCTGGCAAAATCAGCGGTTGTTCCTCCCGTGGCATGGTACCCAGCAATCCTGCCACCGATGAACAGCCACCGGCCTTTCAATTGACCGAAAGAAGCAGATTCGAGCCTCGGTGCTCCTGGGAAATCCGCACTGACGTTCTCGGTCGCTTCAACTGCAAATGGGAGTTTGACGGGTTCCGTCACCGAAAGCGCGAATGCGAGGAGCAAAGCAGCAGTCATGCCTGCAAACGTTCACCTTCTTCCAACAACGCCTCCTGAATCGTACGCAACGACCGGGCACCCACGTGTTCA
The DNA here is from genome assembly GCA_963814195.1 of uncultured Acidobacteriaceae bacterium. Classification (GTDB taxonomy): domain Bacteria; phylum Acidobacteriota; class Terriglobia; order Bryobacterales; family Bryobacteraceae; genus Bog-105. The sequence continues at coordinate 212,904 of CAWFBU010000007.1, read as the reverse complement.
CAGGCGCGAGCCAGCAAACCCGTCATATTAGCGACAGCGAAACTGATGCCACTCAGATTTCGAATGGGAGAGATACCCGGCAACGGTCTCGGGAAGCCGGAAGCGAAGTAGGTCGGCGTCTCACTATTCAAATCGATCCGATAAGCATTCCGAGGCAAACGCCAGTCCACATCCACGCCCACTACGCCTTCCAGCATGCCAGGGAGCACTGGGCGGTCCCCTTCCTGTTTGGCACAGACAAGGATCACTCCGGCATCCTTGGCGTATTCAACCAACGCCATGAACTCTGAGCGGTAGTCCATATTCGGCGTACCCAAACTCATATTGACGAGGTGCATGTCGTGATCGATCGCCCATCGAATTGCGCGCATCAGTCGAACCGAGGTGCTGCTCAGGGACTCGTGAAAAAGCTTGACCGCGTAATACTCTGCCTCAGGCGCTTTCTCCTGAATCGCGGCCATGACGGCAGTGCCATGTCCCAGCTTGTCGTCTGTGTCGTCGCTCAACTCTGCGACCAGTTCTCCAGGGGCAAATCTCGCGCCGTCAGTGGATTCGTCATGAATGGTGATCCTCGAGATCCGATTACGAATGTGCGGGTGTTTGCCATTGACTCCGCTATCGATCACGGCGATCTTCACGCCGCGTCCGGCTGCCATCGGGAATGGCGGATCGGAGGAGGAGTAAACTGGCGCGGCACTCATCTTCACGTTGGCCCTTCCCTTAACGCTTGGCCATAATCAGGTTTGTTGTTGTGTCTTTGTTGAGATAAACTACTTTTTTCGATTCGAGGGTCGCGGCATCCCAAACCTCCAGAGTCGAACCCGCTCCATACAGGTACAGATGCTTCCCGTCACCCCCCACTGCGAACTTAAAGGTGGGTCGTGAGTCAAATTCCTTTCGCTTAATCACGTTGTGAGTAGCAATGTCCCAAACCCACCATTCCGTTAATCTGTTCTCCCCAATGCCAATCTTCGGCATGACTGAATATCCGAGTTTGTGGTCAGGTGAGATGAGAAAACCCATCATTGGTAGCAGCGGGCCAATGGGAAAGTACTCGACCTTGCGGCTCGAAAGATTCATAGTGGCTAATCCGAGAGTTCCCTTGTGGACAATTGGGTCAACGGCCGTAAAGACGGACGTTACCGAATCGGGTGAATCGAACGTATCGCCACTCTCGGCAAGATGATAAGGCGTCGCACCAGGGTAGGTGGGTTGGGCCAATGGAATCTTATCTACCTGAGTGAAGTTAGCCAGATCGAAGACCAGGATGTCCTCTTGAAAGACATACAGTAACTTACCGTCGGGCGATACCTTGTAAGAAGCATTGAATCCAAAACCCTGATCCATTCCTTTGGGAAACGGCCACGTTTTGGCTATCTTCATGTCATGTAAGTCGACGGCTACAAACTGCGGATCTTCGACCCTGTATTGATCAATGTCGCGAACCACTACGCGCATCGTGGTGTACAGATATTTCCCCTGCGGGTCTATTGCTAGGCCCGAATACCTAGCACTACTGCCGATATTGATCAAGTCGGGACCACTGCCCACCAACCGGGGTTTACTCCTCGCGTCTGCCAGATCGAAGCTGCCCGTCACCTTCTGATTTGGCAGATCCACTACTTCGAGCTTCATCCGCGTTGACAGTATGTAGAGCGTTTTCTGGTCTGCCGACAGTGCCGTGACTCGCGGAATGCCGGTCAGCTCAATCTGGCCGACGACTTCCTCCTTGTTCTCATCGAACACCAGCAGCTTCTTATCGAGCGTGCCGATATACATGAGTTGACCGGCTGTAACAACCTGGCTCGATGCTGCGCTCAGCGGTCCAGCGGCGAGCATCGCTGCCAGAACGGTAGTTGCAAGGGTCTTCATGAGGGGGCTCCAATCCTACGGGAATACGATGTCGACTTTTCGCCAGTCGTTCGCGGCAGAGGAACACTTATCCGTCCAGTCCACTGCATTGTTCAAGTGATCTGGAACCTGAGCCGGCCAACCGCATCCGAGATGACAGTCGAACAGGTCGCGCTCGACCGGTTGGCAAAGGCCTGCTACTCCGCCAGCCACATCCACTTCCCAACCTGGCGTGAAGTTGAGCGTGCACCCCATCGGATAGTAGATCTTCCCTTCCCCACCTCTTGCCTGTAGCGCGCGCACATCTTCTTCGATGGAAGGTGCAATGGCCCTTTCCGTCTTTTTCGCTTTTCGGTTTACAGCTCGAACTGATTCCATGGTGTAGACTCCCTAATCGACTTAGTTTTCATTGAAACGATCCAGAAACGACGGATTTAGAACGCTAACCTCGCCGTAAATACGTAAGCACAGGTCATTCCATCCCCGAATCCAGTCACAGTAATGCAGGTTCGCTGCCGCAGTATTGCCGTGATGGATGAAGGCCTCGTGGTAGCACCCGCCTGCGCACGTCGGACGCGCCCAGCACGTGTGGCAGTCGTAACGTGCGCCGATGTGGTGAGTGTCTAAGAACTTTTCGCGTGCGTTCTGGTCGACACCTCCGTTTTGGACGTTTCCCATCTTGCCTACTGGCGAATCGACAAAGCGGTGGCAGAGGCTGATATCGCCCGCTGTCCCGACCCCGAGAAGTCCCAACCCCGCGCCGCATGGATAGGCTTTGCTGATCCCTGTGTGCAGTTCTTTGATCGTGTCGCTCGCATTGGTAAACCCATGCTGGCGCCCGCTGACCGCGAAGTCTCGATATTCCCAGGCAAGTTCCTCAAAGCCCTCCAGAACATTGCCCATCTTCTGCGGTCCCAAAGAGTAGAGCCGGTCCGGACTAGCCGTCGCCGGTGAAAAGCCGACCGAATCGAATCCGATCTCTTTGGTCAAATGATCATAAATCCGCCGCACATGTGAAACACCGGAACTCAAGGTGACACGTGCACCGATCGAGTTCGTTCTATGGCGCTGCAAAAGCATCTTGATCTTAGGCACCATAACGTCATAACTGCCTCGTCCATCATGGAAAACCCGCATGCGATCGTTCAGTTCCCGATCACCATCAATACTTACTGTTACGCCGATCTTCTGCTCAGAAAGGAACTCAATAATTTTCTCGCTCAGCAAAGTACCATTGGTTGTGAGGCTGAACTCAACGGTCTTGCCCGCTTCCGCACACTTACGCTTGGCATAGTCAACAGACGACCGCAGGAGGGGGAAGTTCATCAATGTTTCCCCACCGAAGAATGTGACATGAACGGCTGGTCGGCCGACGGACTCTTTTAGCAGCATGTCGATTGCGGACTCGGCCACCTGCTGATCCATGTACTTCGGCTTGCCCACGGTGTTGCTGATCTTGTCGTCGCTGTACTCGTAGCAGTAACCGCAAGCCAGATTGCATTGATTCGTCACGTTCAACACAATGCGCTGCAGCGGAAAGCTCCGATTAGGAAGGCGAGGTCTTTCTGGGATGTAGTCTCCGTAAGACACGACATCCGACTGCTCTAACTCCCTGAGAGCGTTTGTTGCCTCGTTTCGGCTTCGGCCATGAGCAATCAGAATGTGAACGAGTTCTTCTTTTGAGCGCGGTCCGTCGGTCAGTACGTCCACGATTTCGCGCCCGATCGGATTCAGCGCCAGAATCGCACCACTCGGGACCAGGTACACGAAGCGCGTACCCGCCGATTCAAAGGCGTGAAACTCGCGTAGACGATAGGGCACTACGCCCGAAGAGGAGATGGCTTCTGCAACGGCGCTCACTTGCCGACCTCCGGTTGGTCATAACGCATATAGACCGGAATTGTCACTACGAGATACGATCGGGCTTTCATTGGTTTGCCTCCCGGAGCGTTGAAGGATGCTGCCACCCAGACATCGCCCCAATTGTTCGTTGGATAATTGTTGGCCTGCTTCCGGCGTTCGGGATTGGGTCCCTCGATGTTCGGTGTAAACAGCCCGGAATCGTTGACCTTGCCTACAAACTTCGTGTCGTCATCGCCCGGCGTGGAAACGAATTCTTCCATAGCCCATGAAGCGGAGACCGGACCCAAAGGAACATCATCGGGTGTCTGCGTCTTGCCGTCCGGACCTGCCGCGTAAGCAATCGCCTCAAATTGCGCGAACTGCTTCTCGGCAATCACGCCGCCCAGGCGCGCCATGCTCGCGTCGGGCAGCACCTTGATGTAAGCGATCTTGTCGTATACTGCTATGGCCCGTTCGACAGTTGATCTTCGGAATCCCAGATCGCGGATACCTGTCGGAAGTCCTGCCTCCACGGCCACTTCGAGAGTTGCCGTTGAAGGCTCACGCTTGACGATGCGCTTGACGGTAATGCCCTTTCCTAAGTCGAAATCGGACGCCTTCATGTCGGCCGGAAGCTTCGCTCCGTAAATCTTCAACTCGCTAGTGGAAGGTGACTGCAGGGAGAACGATCCGGCACCCGCAACCATGGGTGTTGAGCCGATGCGAGTCAGGTGCGCGTCAATCCCGAACTCCTGATAACCTCCCCAGAACCAGCGGCCGTCCATGGTGTTGCCGTCTCTCGACACCATGAGTGCCTCACGCCACTCCGCAGGCTGGGAACCTGGGTCAGCTACGGGTGAGTTTGGCACCGCGCCGGTGCTTCGTCCACGCCAACTGTAACCGGTGTAGACGATTCCCTTCCCGCTATGCGACAGCTCAATCCCGCTCAAGGCGTATTCAAGCTTTGTTTTCGTTACAAACTCTTCCGCTGAACTGCCAGGCTCGATCGTCACCGTCCCGAAGACTCGCCCTTTGCCTTGTTGATACCCGGTCAGAAGCCACTTGCCCTCTAACTTAGGCGTGCGCATGAGGGCCTTCCACGCGGCCCACTCAGGCGTCAGCAGCGGTTGATTCTTAGAAAGGTAATCGATCGCGATATCCGCCGGGTATCGGCCGTCGTTTTTCGGGGCGGCTGCCACCACATTTACGACCGCAGGATTGTTGGTAGTCGGCGATGCCAAGACCGGAGGAACGTCGAGCGGAGCAGTGTTCGTCAGCCGTGGTCGCAGCGTATTTTCGGCACCCGGAAAAAGTCCGATGTGCATGGCGACAAGCTTCTCGTAGTCTCCACGCGTTCGCCTCTGGTTGAGAACCCGCCCGATAGTGTGACAGTAATTGCAGGTGTGTTGCAGGGCATTGTCCGGAATCTTATCGCTTTGATCACGGAATAACCGGTGTTCGGCTTCCCAAAAAACCGGCTTGGCTTCTTCTGGTGCAAGGCCGTTATTTGCACTTAGGTATTTCAGAATCTCGTGTGCTTCCTCGGGCTTGATGCTCAAGCCGTTCAGTCGGACCATTCGCTTGATTGCTTGCTCCCACACCTCCGGACTGGTCCGAATGTAGGAGAGACGCCGCATCATCCCATCCGCATCTCTCTGGTGGCATCCTCCACACTTCGTAATCGTCAGCTGATCATTGATCGGTATGCCCGCATCAGCACTCAAGACCTGTGCGCTGCAACTTCCTACTGTTATGAGAATGACCAGAACAGAAGCGAATGCTTCTTTAGAAAACATTTTTGCCTTCCTTGGTTTTCCTGACTATGCTCTAAGTACTCGGCTAAGTCAAGGCAAGCAGCCACCTGTTACTCCTTCTCTAAAGGCTTACTACTGAGTGAGTTAGCGGCCCTGCTTACGGTAACTGGTAACGGTGTAGTCCGTCTTTTTGGGCTTGGTTCCCGTGGCGCGCGGAGCGAGCAGGTGCCTGACCGAGTGTGCGCTATTAAGGATAGAATTCGAGAATTACCCCGCCCTCAGCTGCGAAAACGATTGCGCCTGCAACCTGGTGCAAGATCGAGAAACCCGCTTTATGCCGGCCAATAATTATTTAACTCTTCTGTATTAGTTATTCTTCTTGACAGGACTTTTATCCGCCGATAAGCTGTTACTCAATCTCATTAGTTTCAGACATGCTTCAGGCATAGCGCTTAACGCCGGGATTACAGCGACGAATTCCTCTATACCTGACGCCACGTACCAGTGCGGGCACCACGCCCTTGTGCTCTGTTGCAAATAAGCTTCCTCGACCTAACGAAGCCAGCGCGCCCGATTCGATCGCGGATCTAAAACTTTACTGGAAGTGGGGTTAAATGTCCTTTTCTCTTCAAGGCTCCAAGCCGGTTTCTCGAAGCTTGTCTCGAGCCCAGACTCGTCGTTTTCTTCAGCTTTCTTTGCTTTTCCTGATCGGCCTCGGCCTCTGTCGACAGACTGTAGCCCAATCGATCGCCGGAACCGTCTTAGGAACGGTCAAGGACCCCTCTGGGAAGGTTGTGTCTCAGGCAAGAGTCCAGCTGATAAACAAAGGAACAGATGCGCAACGATCAACTCTTACGTCTGACACAGGCGATTACAAATTCTCAGATATCGAGGCGGGCACCTACTTCCTGACGATTGCCGTACCTGGATTCCAAAAAGAAGAATTCGCGGCGTTCGATCTGCTGGCGCGTGAGACTAGACGCCTCGATAGTGACCTGAAGGTGGCCACGCAAACTCAGACAGTGAACGTCCAGGAGGCTCAAGGCGCGCAGATACAAACGGATACCTCGAACATCTCCGAGACCAAGACAGGGCGCGAGCTCGTTGATCTTCCCGTGGCGATCGCTACTCGTGGAACAGGTTCAACCAGCCCAATATCCACGCTCACGACTCAACCCGGAGTGCAGATCGACTCAAATGGCAACATTTCGGTAGCGGGTTCCAATCCTGCACAATTATCGGTCTCTATCGATGGCATCAGCGTGACGGGACCCCGGGCAGGCGAGAATGGCCCCATCAATGAATTGTTCCCATCCTTCAACGCGATCGAAGAGATTCGCGTCAGTGAAGTCGTGAATCCCGCCGAGTTTGGCGGTGTCGCCGACATTGCGACTATTTCCAAGAGCGGTACAAATTCTTATCACGGCGGCTTGTTTGAAAACCTTCAGAACAACGCAATGAACGCTTCTAACACGTTCACTCATACAACGCCCGTGCTGAAGATGAATGACTTTGGAGTTTTCCTGGGCGGGCCCATCAGCATTCCCAAGCTCTACAACGGCCGGAATCGAACCTTCTTCTTCGGCAGCTTCGAAGCTCTCCGGCTTCCCCGTCAGGTTATCCAGGTTGAAAATGTTCCCTCGAACGCGATGAGAAACGGCGATCTGAGAGCGCTGGGCGGCCCCGTAGTTCCTGCAAGTCAGATCTCTCCGCTGTCTTTGAAGATGCTCCAGTATCTCTTTCCGGTTTCTAACTACGGAGTGCCCGGTGCAAGCTCGAATAATTATGCAGCTTACTTCGCAACGCCCATCAAAAGTAATCAGGCAGATACACGATTCGATCAGATCATTTCTACAAAACAACAAACCTATGTTCGCCTGACTTACAAGAACAGGCGCGTGCAGAATCCGCCAACCGGTGGATCGGCCCTCCAGGGTCCATTCTCCCAGCCGGAGATCGACTACTCCATCTCGGGTGGCTACAACTACGTCATTACGCCGACCATCATCAATGAGCTTCGTGGTGGCATTAGTGGCAATCACTACGCAACTAGCTACGGTATCAGCGCTAGCGGCATCGCCGGCGCGTTAGGCCTGACCGGGTTTTCCATTCCGGTTGGAAATGCGGTACCGGACGTCAGAATTGCAGGCTACCAAAGTACCGGCGGTTACGCCTCTAACTCCGGTGCCAATCGCAGTATTCAGCTTCTGGACACCCTGAGCTGGACCAAGGGCAGCCACACGATCAAGTTCGGAGCAGATTATCGATATCTAACGGGACTGTACACCAACGTATTCGCCAGTCGAAGGCTAGGAAGATATACGTTCAATGGGAACGTCACTGCGGGCTACTACAATAACGGCGTTCAAGCACCATTTGTATCATTCGACGCCTTTCTGCAGGGAACACCCGATGTGGCTGCCCTTGCAACAGTGCTGCAACCGGATACTCACGCGTATGCCAGTCATTACGGATTCTTTGCCCAGGATGATTGGAAAGTTTCCTCCCGTCTGACTCTGAATTATGGTTTGCGGTACGAATATCACCCGATGTTCCGCGACCACTTAGATAACTTAACCAACTTTCTGCCTAGCTATAGTTCAGTCATCAACGGCAAAACGGTCCCTGGAGCAGTAATCATTCCTACCCAGACATCGTTTTCCATCTTGAACTCGGCGTTCGCACAGTCCATCGCTCCCACGCCTATTCTCACGGCTGCACAGGCGGGTCTGCCGGCCAGTTTGCGCAACTCACAGAAGACCGACTTTGCGCCGCGCGTGGGTTTTGCGTGGAAACCTTTCACTAGCGATCGGACCGTTCTTCGTGGAGGTTACGGAGTTTTCATTGAGGCGCTTATGGGTGGAGCTCTCGACAGTGCTTGGGGCGTTCATACCAGTGATGTCGCGGGCTTCAACAACCCCGCGGGCACTTCGTCTAGCGCCGCGATCTATCGGTTCCCCTACGCGTTCCCGAGCAATCTGGCCCAGCCCGGTAGCCAATCGTTCTACCAGGCCTTCGACACGAATTACAAGGATCCATTTGTTCAGGAATGGGACCTGACACTAGAGCAGAGCCTTGGAAAAGGATACAGTCTTCGCGCTTCCTACGACGGCAGCCACGGATCAAACCTCGGGCTTCTAACCAATGTCAATGAACTGCCCTCTAACACCGTCGGCTTCAGTGCTCTTTCTTCCTCTGCGCCTTTTCCGTTGTTTAACTACATTGCTTACCAACGCTCCATCGGAGTGAGTAACTATAACTCTGCCACCATCGCAGTTCAGAAGAGGTTCTCGCAGGGCTTTCAATTCCAGGGGAGTTACATCTTTGCGAGAAACTTAGCCAACAACCAAGGCTACGCTCCCACCGCATTTACAGGAGAAAATGGCGGTTATGTAACGGACCAGTTCCACCCAGGGCTGGATTATGGCAACGTTTCGTTTACACGTCGAAATCGTTTCCTTCTCACGTTCCTGTATGAAATACCTTTCGGCAAGGGCAAGACTTTCCTGAATAGCCACAATGGCTTCGTCGATCGCTTGGTTGGAGGATGGGAGATCGCCGGAGTTGCCGTGTCGCAGTCCGGTCCCTACATGACCATCCTTGCTGGCGGCGATCCGGCTGGCAATGGCTATCCTGCCCTGGTCGGTGATGGACGCGCCGACACGGTCAAAGGTGTGTCGCCCTACTCCGGGCAATCGCTCAATGCCTGGATCAATCCTGCCGCTTTCGCAACTCCGGCCAATAACATCGGAAGAATCGCTGATTCTTCGGTAGGCGCCGTTACAGGACCCGGCACTCAGGCCGTGTCTTTGTCCCTATTCAAAGGTTTTGCCGTTACCGAGCGACTCAGAGTTCAGATTGGCGCTTCCGCCGCGAACGCCTTCAATCACTCCAACTACGCACCACCCGGCAATCTCGTAGTTGGCACCTCCGGCTTTGCATCGGTAACCAACCTTCAAACCGCTGAGGGTGCAGGCCCCCGCTCCATCCAACTCTCCGCGCGCGTTAATTTCTAGCGTCTGCTCTCATCAGCATCCACAAAGAGAGGCTCAGCTCTTCATTTGAGCTCAGCCTCTCTTCCTTTTGGGACCGGGCAGTGCTAATTCTAGGCACAGCCATGTCAACAATTGAAAGAGTCGCCCTAGTAACAGGAGCGGGTTCAGGTATCGGGAAAGCAGTGGCTCTTGCTTTCGCCTCCTCCGGCTTCCAGGTGGTGTTAGCTGGACGCCGCGAACGGCAGTTGCAGGATGTCGCAGCATCTTGTCGATCGAATCAGACAGGAGCACTCGCGATTCCGACAGACGTCACTAACCCCGACTCAGTGCTCGCCCTTTTCTCCGATATTAGGAAGAACTTCGGGCGTCTGGATGTTCTGTTTAACAATGCCGGAACAAATGCACCTGGAATCCCGATCGAGGACCTCAGTTATGGAGAGTGGAGCAAAGTAATCGCCGTCAATTTGACCGGCGCCTTCCTCTGTGCGCAAGCAGCTATTCGACTCATGAAAGATCAAGTGCCGCAGGGGGGACGCATCATCAATAACGGATCCATCTCTGCTCACGCCCCGCGGCCCCATTCAGCACCTTACACAGCGAGCAAACATGCCATCACTGGACTTACCAAGTCAATCTCTCTCGACTGCCGACCATACAACATCGCTTGTGGCCAGATCGACATTGGTAACGCGGCCACGGACATGACCGAGAGAATGACAGTGGGTGTTCAGCAGGCCAACGGGACAACGATGGTAGAGCCCACAATCGATGTGCAGTACGTAGCTCAATCCGTGCTCTCCATGGCGAACTTGCCTCTTGAGGTGAACGTACAATTCATAACCGTGATGGCGACTCGGATGCCCTTTGTCGGTAGGGGGTGATCGCACGATTCTAGTTGGCGGCCCTTCTGTAAACTAAGCTCTCTATGTTCAAATTTTGCTTGTGTCTGACATTTGGACTGACCATTCTTTGTCGACCACCAATCTTCGGTGCCGATCTTCATACGGGTAAGACGTTCAAGACCGCCGGCGTCTCGATCTATTACGAACCGATCGGAGAGGGCGGCATCCCGCTAGTCGTGGCGAATGGCGGACCCGGCTTTGATCACACCTACCTGCACCTCTCATTTTGCTGGGAGAGACTTAGCGGAACTCGGGAGGTGGTCCTCTACGATCAGCGTGGAACTGGTCGATCGTCGCCCCTCTCGGACAAGCAGTCCTGCACTTTGCGCGACCAGATCGAAGATTTAGAGGCGTTACGGCGTCAGCTGAATACCGACAAGATCGATCTTCTCGGTCACTCCTGGGGAGGGTTTCTAGCCATGGCTTATGCGGCGCGCCATCCCGAGCATATCCAGCACCTGCTGATTGTCGATTCGGCCGCTCCCAAATGGAGTGACACCGTCTTTCTATTTAAGGACATCTTCCCGGAAGGCGTGGAACGCGAAAATGCAGAGACGTTTGCAACTCAGATGGGTGATGAGCAAAGCGCTCGTGTGGCTTTGAAAGAGTACTTATCGATGCTGTTCTACTCGCCGGAAAAGCGGGACGAGGCTCTCTCAGCAATGAAAGATACCGACGAGAATCGTACAGTCAATCAGGCAATCAATCACGATATTCAACGCTTCGATCTCAATCCTGAACTGGCCAAGTTTCATTTCCCGACTGCGGTATTGACCGGCCGCTACGACATCAACGTCGCTCCCTCAGTCGCTTACAAAATTCACAAAGCCATTGCGAACTCAGTATTCGTGGTGTTCGATCGCAGCGGTCACATGCCCTTTTATGAGGAGCCCGACAAATTCATACAAGTTGTCGAGCAGTTCCTCTCAAGTAAGCAATAGTCGGAAATCTATGCAGACTTCCCTTGTGGACCGAAATATCGAATTGCCAGAACCGTAATGTCGTCGCTCTGAGGAGCACCTGCGGCATACTCCACAACATCAGCCACAATCGTCTTGGCTACATTCGACGCGGGGGCGCCCCCAAGGAACGGAATCAGAGTATGTCCGATGCGCTCGGTACTGAACATCTTTCGCTCCCGGTTCATTGCTTCATTGACGCCGTCCGTGTAGAGGACCAAGGTATCCCCCGGCATCAATTGAATCACTCCACTCGGAAACTTGAAATCGCGCGTAATGCCCAGGGCCAGCCCGGTCTCCTTGTGGAACTGCTCGATCGTAGCCCCGGATCGGATGATAAACGGATCCTCGTGTCCGCCGTCGCTGTAAGTCACTACGCCTGTGTCTAGATCCAGAATGCCGGCAAACACTGTGACGAACATTTGCGCATCGTTGTTGTCCACCAGAAAATCATTCACGTTTCCCAGAACGTCCGAGATACAGCTGAGACCAGTGCGCGCCGAGATATTAAAAGCGGTTCGCGCCATAGCCATAAATAAAGCCGCCGGAACTCCTTTGTCCGACACATCACCAATTGCAAAGCAAAGGTGATCCTCATCAATCAGACAGTAGTCATACAGGTCACCGCCGACGTCTTGCGCCGGTTTCATGGTGGCGAATACCTCAATCTCAGGTCTGTTTGCACCGAACGGCTTGGGCAGAATACCCATCTGAATGTCGCGTGCCCACGCAAGCGATTCCTGAATCCGTTGCGATCGAACGTACGATTCCACCAATTGAGCCCGGTCGATCGCCAGCGCTAAATGAGCACAGATCGCGTCCAGAAACTCGACGTCCGCGTCATCGAAGCAAGTGCCGTTGTACTTATTTAGTACCTGCACAACCCCGACAAGCTTCTTATTCTGGTTAAGAATCGGAGCTGTCAGAATCGACCTGGTTCTAAACCCGGTTTTCAGGTCGAAAGCTGGATTAAATCGGGGATCGTCGTAGGCGTTTCTGATGTTGATCGATTCAAGACTCTGGGCAACTGTGCCCGCCAAGCCTTCTCCCAGCTTGATGCGGATGTCCTGGGCTCCTAGGCCTTCAGCCACTTTGCTCCAAAGCAATCCGTTCGCCTCGTCATAGAGAAACAGGCTGCTTCGTTCCGCGTTCATGGCATCGGTCACCTGCGCCACGATGATGGTGAACAGCTTGTCTAGGACAATCTCCGAACCCAGCGAATGTGAAAGGGCCAGCAGGATTGCTAGCTTGTGCCGATCCTCGCTGATCGGGGGCGAACTGCTGTCCAGCATGTCATCCGTCTTACTCATCTCAGACATGTTTGTTCCTACGAACTATGAATTCATGAACGTGTCGATCGCCGAACTTTCGGTAGTTCAGTTGATCGACGCCGTCCCGGGCTAGAAGGATTCCTAAGCCCCCAATCGGACGGTCTTCTAGAGGCACACACAAATCCTCCTCGGTCGGAACTTCGAAGTTTTCGGGGTCGTAAGGAGCGCCGTAATCCTCAAGGTAAACAAAAAGGCAGCTGTCGGTGACCTTCGCCCGGATGCGCAAATCACCCTTTAATCCAGCCTCCTCGTAACCGTGCGTGATCACGTTGCTCGCAATCTCGTCGACCGCGAGGCAAAGATCATAGACTGCTTTCTTTTCTAGTCCCGCCTCGCGCGCAACGGAAGAGACGAACTGCCGGATCGGTGCCAGAGCATCCAGATCACCCTTAAATCGTTGAGTATGCATCAGATGACTGTTCGAACGGCAGCAGAAAAAAGGTCGGCTTATGTGAGCCGGGCCCTAAGCCGGAGCCTCATCGACGACGTATACACCTTGAAAGAAACCGGTCTTGTGCAGGGTTTCTAAAATCGGCTCCTGAGGCTTGACGACGTAGATTTTCAAGTCCGGCGCCTTCTGTTTCGCAAAAATCAAAACCCGCAGTCCAGCCGAAGCCATGAACGTGAGGTCTTCCATGTGCAACACCAAGGTCGACGGAGACTTCGCCAGTAACTCATCTACTAGAGTTCTCAATTTGGGTGCAGTGCTGCCGTCGAGTTCGCCTACCAACGTAACGTGCGCAGCGTTGCCGACAACTTCTGAACTGATATCAAGTGACACCTATCGACTCCATTCCTGAGTAAAAAATAAGACTTATGACGATCGGCCAACTAAGACCACGATTGAGCGCCCACCGATGATGACTCGGTCCTGGTCGTCTAAGAGCGGGGCTTGAGCCGAATCGAAGATATCATACGGTGACTTCATTCCGGTATTAACCGCCACATGCCAGAACGCAAACTTCCGGGGTCTGGGAAGCTCAAACGGTAGCCCATCCCAATACATGTTTACCCCGACGTAGATATCGTCGTCGGGCACCTGTCCATTCTTGGCGTGTTGTCCGGACAGCATGAAAGCAAAGCAGCGGCTCCCACCCGACGTATCACACGACCACGCGGATGTACCGTGGAAGCTTATATCGGGAAGTCCACATTCCACGTAATCGCGATGTTGGAAGAATGTGTGGCTGCGAAGTACAGGATGGTCGTTGCGAAATTGAATCATCAACTTCGCGAAGCGCAGCAGGTCTTCGTTGGTCGAAACCAGATTCCAATCCTGCCAGCTCAAGTCACTGTCGTGACAGTACGCGTTGTTATTGCCTCGCTGGGTCCGGCCCATCTCGTCGCCCATCAAGATCATCGGCACTCCCCGACTGAGCAACAGTAGCGCAAGGGCATTCTTAGAAAGCCGGTCCCGCATGGCCAGGACGCCTGCGTCGGAGGTTTCGCCCTCATAGCCGCAATTCCAGCTATGGTTATCGTTGCCCCCGTCGTTGTTATTCTCGCCGTTCGCGTAGTTATGCTTCTCGTTGTAGCTGAACAAATCTCGAAGCGTGAAGCCGTCGTGACAAGTAATGAAGTTGATGCTCGCCGTCGGGCCGCGATGATAGTACAAATCAGGCGAGCCTTGGATCCGGTTCATGATCTCTGGAACCAGATCGGTATCGCTCTTCAGGAACTTACGCACTGAATCGCGGTACTTGCCGTTCCATTCAGCCCACCGCTGATAGGCGGGAAACGAGCCAACCTGATAGAGCCCGCCGGCGTCCCAAGCCTCAGCGATCAGCTTGCATTTCGCCAAAACCGGATCGCCTGCTAACGTCTCCAGCAAAGGTGGATTGGGAAGGGGTGCTCCGTTCTGATCTCGGCCTAGAATCGATGCCAGATCAAAGCGGAAGCCATCGATGTGATATTCCGAAGCCCAGAATCGCAGCGAATCGAGGACTAGTCCGCGTACGACGGGATTGTTGCAGTTGAACGTGTTACCCGTGCCGGAGAAATTGTAATAGTAGCCGTCGGGAGTAAGAATGTAGTACTTGCGATTGTCGATGCCGCGAAAGGAGATCGTGGGTCCGCGTTGATCGCCCTCCGCCGTGTGGTTGAAGACCACGTCAAGCATGACTTCGATCCCGGCAGCGTGAAGATCTCTCACCAGCGTCTTCACTTCGTCCATCTGCATTCCGAACTTACCTGTAGCCGCGTAGGCGGCCTTCGGTGCAAAGAAACCGTGCGTGCTGTAACCCCAAAAGTTAATCAGCAGTTCGCCGGTTTCGGGGTGGATGCGATTGCCTTCCCACTCATCAAATTCGAAAATGGGCAGCAATTCAACGCAATTGATGCCGAGTTCCTTCAGGTAAGGAATCTTCTGACGGATGGCAGCATACGTTCCGCGCGCGCCTCGTCCAAACGATTCGTCGGCAGAGAAACCCCGTACGTGCATTTCGTACACGACCAGGTCTTCAAAGGGGATCTCGAGCGGCTTGTCGCCTTCCCAGTCGAAGTCGTCGAAAGCCAACCGGGCACGATACTGGTAAACGTTGTTCCAGTCAGGCTTCTGCAACCACACATCTCGGCCCCCGACAAGCTTCGCGTAAGGGTCACAGAGTATCTTCGTCTTGTCGAAACGGTGTCCGGCTTGCGGGTCCCAAGGCCCGTCCATCCGATACCCGTACTCCAGATTCTCTGTGTCCAGATCGAACACAATCATCGAGTAAACGTCGCCCAACCGAAATTCGTCGGGGAACTTGATCTCGCAGTAAGGAAAGGGAGCGTTCTTGTTAAAAAGGACTAGAGTGCACGAGGTCGCTGCACTCGAACAAATCGAAAAATTAATTCCATTCGGAACTGAACTCGCTCCGAATGGCAAAGGGTGTCCGATGCGGAACTTAATCCCATCCTGCTCATGCGTCGGATAGAAATCGACTCTTAGATCCATCTACCGCGCTATCCTCAGGCGAAGCTCGTCAGAGCTTCCGATTCGGTGTTCGCCAACTGAAAGAACTTGATGAAGCCTGTATTGGACATCACGTCCTGTATCTCTTCGGAAACACCCACCAGAACAATCTTCCCGCTTTTCGCCGTCACGTCCCGATAAGCCAGAAGGAGCAGACGAAGGCCGGCGCTGGAAAGGTAATCCACAGCCGACATATTGATGATGACGTTCTTCGTCTCCTGCAGAGCCGCCAGCAATCCTTCTCGGATTCCCGGAGCCGTCTTGCTGTCGATACTTCCCGACAGCGTGACGACTCCAACGTCTCCGGTCTTTGATGTTGTCAAAGCCATCGCTTACACCCAGCTCGAGGGAGCGATCTTTACCTGCACCTTAACTTGCTTGTCAGTCTTCGGCAAATTCACGGTCAGGGCCTGGGGATCGAAGTCCGTATGTGTTTCTCCGTCGATCTTGCATTCGGCGATATAAACGCTACCGGGCGGCAGAATGTCCGGCGAGACTCGCAGAATATTGTCTTTGAACCCGCCAGCGTACGGCTTGAAGTAGAAGTACATGGGCTGGCGCGTGATCAGAAGGTTGGTATAAACGGCAGCCAAATAACAGAGCTCCATTGAGTGGTAGCAGCTCATCGAGTGGCTACCCTTCAAGCGCTCATTCCCCGTCAAATACGGGAGACCGTTTGAGAGGACGTTGAAATACACACCACCGTCGTCATGATCCAGGAAGAAGGCGTTGTAAAAGGCAGCTGCTTCCCGCGCTTGCTTCAGATAAGCGTCATCGCGCAGCACGCCGTAGAGAATCAGGTAACAAAGAATGGCTTGCTCCTGCTGCCACCAGGCCTTACGGTCATGCCATACAAACCGGAACGCTTTGTCGTTCGGCTTAGAAACTCGCTCTACAACGTCGTACCACCCGCCGCGCTGCGGATCTGATCCGGCGGCCGGCATCAACTCCGCAATCTTTTTCGCAAAGGCTGTATATTCCGGCTTCGACTTCAGCGAGATCATTCGCATCAGATTCCAGGAGATCTTCAGGTTGTGGCCTACGACCGATCGATCGTGCTGCCAACCCCAGGTCTTATCCTGGCTCCAGTCCTCGAAGAAACGTTCCTGAACAAACGGACTGTTTTCGTAATCCGGGAAATGCTTCGTTATCGTGTCGAACGTATCTTCCAGGAACTCTGCGTACTTCTGTTCCCCGGTCGCCAGGTAAAGATTAATCAGGTAAGCCGGCGCGTGATCGCCGACTGAGTTCCAGTTCTTCTTCGCCCGGTTGCTGCCGAGCGAATCCGCCCGGGGATCCAGCGAAATTGGATCCAGGTGCGAGAAGTAGCCGCCCGCCTTCTCGTCTTTGTAGTATTTGTCGAAGAGGTCAACCGTCTTTTCCATGTCCCAGAGGATCTTCGGATCCCCTGTAATCCGGTACGTCATGCAGGGTCCGCAGAGAGCGTAAATCTGCTCGTACATCGGGATGGAATGGTAGTCGTCGCCGAACTCGGAAGTCAGCATCTTCAACTCGCGATCGCCCTGAAACTTCAGACCGTGATAGAAGTACACCAACTCTTCATCCTGGTCGTAAAACCGCATGTGGTCACGAAGGTATTGGGTACCCTTCTCGGCGGCATCCAGGAACTGATCCTCGCCGGTCAGCATGAATGCTGTCGACATCCCGTAAATCAGGCGCGAAATCGTATCTGTTTCTTGCAGGAAGTCGCCGCGCTTGGCCCCGGCTAAATGGAGGAACGTTCGATAGTTCCGGAAGTCGATCGGAGTCGCTGGATGGTCGAACTGCCAGCGCAGATAAGCATTGCCGATCGAGCGCGACTGATTGATCCACCAATCCGGTTCCTCGTGACGGAACTTTCCGGGAGCTGAACCGGGAAACACCAGCCACTGCGCCTCAAACCGGGGATCGCTGTCCGTCACAGGATAGAAGGTCCCGTAAACATAGACAAACTGTCTTGGGTTGGATAGCAGCCCATGCATCTGTCCGCTTGCGTCCTGGTAGGACTCATTCAGGTTGTAGCTGAACCGGGCATAAGTCGTCGGTGTGAAAAATATCTTCTGAGACCGCCCGTCAGACGTCGTGAGGACAAACGAGCCTTCGGCTGAGTTAAGACTGTTGGCGTAACCGCCAATGGTATCTGAGAACGTAAAATCCAATTGCATGGCGCTGAACTAACCTCTGTTTTTTAAACCGCTAGTTTCTTGGAATAAGACGAGTTGCCACGCTGCCCAAAACCCAACAGGAAGAAGGCAAGGAGCATCGCACGAGCATTCGGATTGCCCGCTCGTGTTGCTTCCCAAAAATACATCGTGAGTTCGCTTGCGAATGGAAGTCAGCAAAAAGAGCTCAGCCTCGGAGATGATATATTTTTCAGCTAAAACGTCCGCCAATAGCGTTACATGAGCTAAGCAGCTTGTCAAGAAGATGCAGCTTGCATTCTTTTCGGCTCCGAAAAGTAAAACTCGATGCTACTAGTTCGCTCGGGAACACTATATCCAAGAATCAAGTTCAGATTTAGAGGAGTAAGTACAAGCATGTTTGATGAAAGTTCTACAGTCCAGTAGTACTCTGTCATGATGTTATTGCTTCTTCGGCTCCATGGGCTCTGCTGCTGACGACTTCACAATTCGATTCTGGGGCGTGAGGGGTTCTGTGCCCACTCCCGACCAGGACAAAAGTGAATTCGGAGGAAATACTCCGTGCGTCTCTTTCCAGCTGGGGCGCGAGGATCCTATCGTTCTGGACGCGGGTACAGGCATTCGGCTATTCGGCAACCAGCCTTCGCTTCCCGGCGAAACTTTGAGTGTGGCTATCATCTTCAGCCACTTTCATTGGGACCATATCCAGGGCTTTCCCTTTTTTCAGCACCTTTATTCAGAACACAGCCACATCCGGCTCTACTCTGCGTTTACTCCGGCGATTCTGGAACAAACTTTGCGGGGACAGATGCGGGAGCCTTACTTCCCCATCCCTTACTCAGCCATCAGGGCGCAGTTGCAATACGAGCAGATCGACGAGGACGGAGTCCAGATCAACGGTGTGCACGTCCGTCCCATTGGCCTCAACCATCCGGGAGGTTGTTTCGGATTTCGTCTCAACTCACCCGCCGGATCTGCCGTCTACGCTACTGATCACGAACACGGCATTCCTACCATCGACTCGCAGATAGCGGAGATTTCTAGTGAAGCAGACATCCTGATACCGGATGCTCACTTCACCCCGGCAGAGTATCAAACCCATCGAGGCTGGGGCCATAGCACCTGGCTTGAAAGTTGTTCCCTTGCGGCGAAGGCTGGCGTCCATCGACTCCTGCTCTTCCATCACAGCCCCTCACGGACCGATAAAGAAATGGAAATGATCCTCGCACAGGCCCGGGAGCACTTCCCTGCCGTAGAAGCAGCGAGGGAAGGTGCGCAAATTGTTCTGTCGCGTCATCCAACCCGCAACGGGCAAGGATGCTGCCGGCCCTGACCGCCGCAGCGTCTGGTTCCTTCAGGAATAGGAAGATTGGACACGATCATATCTTTTTCGCTCCATCTTTTCTTTTCTTCTTGTCTGTGATAGCTTCATCAGTGCTCTCGTTCCCTACATTGCTGCCCGGAGGAGTACAGGACGATCTACGATCCATGACGCGCAATATTAACTTGACGACCACCGGTACACGCTGCTAGTTCTATTTACGGGCTAAGAAGCTGTACTTCGCATACTCGGCACTTGATTCACGTGCCCGCGGCTTAGTATGGTCTCTTTACTTGTTCTATAGTCCTGAGTCAGTTACTCGATCGAGCTATTCGTTCGGACAACTAACTACATTCGCTGCGTCCTGTCCAGTTGGCCCTGCAGCTGCCGATAACTTCATAATTTTCCGGAGAGAAGATGAGTACTGAAGCAACAGCCCCATTAACTGAAGAAGAAATCAAGAACTTCGCCGCCGCCTGGTATTACGTGCTTGATGTCCATGCTCCTGTTGAAGAAGCGTACAAGCTCCTGGCCGATACCGACCTCAACATGCAGTTCCCGGATGGCGATATCCGCGACTTCACGTCATTTAAGAAGTGGTACGACCGAGTTACAAACTTGTTTTTTGACGAAAATCATAATGTGCAGTCGGTGAAGGCGACTATCAGCGGTTCCGAGGCAGACGTGGAAGTCATCGTAGGCTGGCAGGCCAGCTGGTTCGTTCCTCCCGCCGCGAAAAGCAAGCGAACTTCCATGAACGCCATCCAGACCTGGAAGGTGCGTCGTTCCACTAAGAACAGCTACGGCGTGGAGATTGTGTTTTACGCAGTAGATCGTTTCGACTACGCACCTGGCTTCGCTCAACTCTAAGACATAACACTAGCCGGAGCTCATTTATGGAAAAGAACGTACCTGATTCGCCCCTAGGCGCAATGTACAAAAAGCACATCGCTCTCATCCTTAAAAAGGACATCGATGGCCTGCTCAACCAGTACGCCCCCGATGCTCTCTTGATCAGCAGCTTCAGCGGCGACAGAAAGCCGCAATATTACCGCGGGCACAAGGAATTGCGTGAGCATTTCCAAGGCATACTGGCTCTCCAGGGTCTTGAAGTGGAAATCGCGTTCTGGGGAGAAGCTGAAAACGCTCTCATGATCGTCGAAGCCGTGAAAGTCACGAGTGCCGAAGGGACCGCTACCATGCGATTCGCTGATAGCTGGGCTCTGAAAGACGGCAAAATCGCGATTCACTTCGCAGGCATGGTTCAGTACCCTGACGGCTCGATGGCCTGACGGATCAGCCCCGGTTTCCACGGAAAGCCAATATGAAGCTCAAGGGAAAAAAAGTCGGCATTCTTATAGAGAGCGACTTCTACGAGAAAGAAATCTTCTATTACGAACATCGCTTCCCGGAAGAAGGTATGGAGCTCCACTTCCTGACACGCTTGTGGGGTCAGCCGTCGCTTACCTTCCGCGGCCACGAGGAGCACTATCCTTTTACATGTTCGGAATCATTCGAGAACATGAGTGACGAGGAACTTCGCAGCTACTCGGCTATCATTGTTCCCTCGGCCATGGTTTCGGATCGCCTGCGCTGGACAGAAGATATAACTAAACTCCCTCCAGCTGTAGAGTTCATCCGGCGTGCCTTTGCCGAAAAATCGATTATCAAAGGGATCATTTGTCACGGTATGTGGCTGGTCTCCCCTATTTCAGAAGTTGTAAAGGGGCGGCCTGTAGTAGCCCACACTAATCTGCTCGGCGACGTCAAGAACTATGGTGCTCGTTACGTGGACGAAGACGTTGTTGTTGACGACGACTTAGTCACGGGACGCACTGGTGGACATTGCCACTTATTCGCTCGTAAGATCATCGATCTACTCATCGAACGAGACGCGAAATCAAATGCCTGAGTTAGAATTTTCACACATTGGACTAAGCTGTAAAGATCCTTTAGTTACAGAGCGTTTTTATACCAAGCATTTTGGATTTAAGCGCGTTCGGGTTTACGCACCGGGGCCGGGACAAGTGGTTATTATTCGTTCCGGAGCTCTGGCCCTCGAACTGTTTCCTTCCAGCGAGTCGCTTCCGAGCCCTCGCGTGCTCGGCGCAGGACCGGATTACCCTGGCTATCGTCACTTTGCTTTTCAGGTGCCGGATCTCCACGCCGCGATTGCCGCCATGGGTTCCGATGCCCGGATCACACTCGGGCCGCTCGATATGAGCCAGTTCATTCCAGGCATGCGGGTCGCTTGGCTAGCAGATCCGGATGAAAACATCGTCGAACTGAATCAAGGCTACGTTGACGAAGACAA
Source organism: uncultured Acidobacteriaceae bacterium (assembly GCA_963814195.1). Lineage (GTDB taxonomy): Bacteria > Acidobacteriota > Terriglobia > Bryobacterales > Bryobacteraceae > Bog-105. Next base: position 191,541 of record CAWFBU010000007.1, on the reverse strand, counting down.
TCCGCCGGCGTTATCGTAATTCCGGCGGACTCCGTCCGTTGCAGAAACTTGGAAAGGCACGACACCCCCATGGCTACTAAATCACAAGCAACCGCCACAGCTTCTCCGACCACCGCGGCAGGCCCCGAAATCGCCATCTCTCTAACTGTGAACGGTACCCAACATGAAACGGTAGTCCCAGCGGGGTTGCTCCTCATCGATTTTCTGCGGGATCGGCTCGGATTGACCGGCGCGAAGTTTGGCTGCGAAACCGGTCAGTGCGGGGCCTGTACGGTCCTTTTGGATGGCGTCTCTGTGAAGAGTTGTGCGGTTTTGACGGCTCAGGCGCAAGGCTCGTCGGTCAACACCATTGAGGGGGTTGCGCCGGGAAATGCTTTGAACCCTTTGCAAACGAGCCTGTGGGAAAACCACGCCGTCCAGTGTGGCTACTGCACTCCCGGGCTGGTGCTTTCTTTGACCGATCTTCTGAACCGCACGCCAGAACCGAATGAACCTGAGATCCGCCGTTGGATGGACGGCAACATCTGCCGTTGTGGCGTTTACCAGAATGTTGTTCAGGCCGTGCTCAGCTTAAAGGGCAACAAATAAACCTCGAGAATAAAGATGAGCACCTCCGTTTTTGGCGCACCCATCAAGCGACGTGAAGATCCGGTTTTCCTGACGGGCAGCGGCAAGTTCACCGGCGATCTTGAACTACCCGACACCACATACGTCGCCATCCTGCATAGCACCGAGGCCCATGCCGTTATCCGCGGCATCGACACCTCAGAAGCGGCCAAACGGCCGGGCGTTCTCCGCATCTTCACCGGCGCGGACCTCACCGGCAAGATGATGCCGGTCGTCTGCATTTGGAAACCGGCGGGTGTTGAGAGCCACTTCCCGCCACATCCATACGGAGTTCCTGGCGCTCAGACTGCGTTAGCGACGGACCGAGCCCGTTACGTCGGCGAGTGGCTGGCCGCCGTAGTAGCAGAGACCCGCCAGCAGGCCTATGATGCCTTGGCCTTTATTAAGGTTGATTACGAACCTCTGCCGGTAGTCACAACCGCCGAGCAGGCTCTGGCCCAAGGTGCACCGCAGCTACACGAGTCAGTTCCCGGCAATTTTTGTGCCAGCGTCGAATACGGTGATAAAGCAGCCACAGAGAAGGCCATCTCCGAATCGGAAGTCGTCATCAAGCAGAGAATTACCATCCCGCGCCAGTTGCACCAAGCCAACGAAACGCGTGCCACAATCGCGCAGTACGATCCCGCGGCCGACGAATACACGCTCTGGACCAATACGCAGATCCCTCATGGGAACCGCTTCATGATCTGCAATCTGGTGCTGGGCATCCCCTACAACAAGCTCAAAGTCATCGTGCCTAACATTGGCGGATCTTTTGGGTCTAAGGGTTATTTGTATCAGGATGCTCCGCTCATGCTCGTCTTGGCCAAAGAGATGGGCCGGCCAGTGAAATGGGTCGATACCCGCGAAGGTTTATCGAAAACTACGGTGCACGCCCGCGGTCAGGTGCACGACGCCGTTATCGCCGGCACTCGCGATGGCTCCATCAACGCTTTCTCCTCGGTCAACTATGTCGACTTAGGCGGCTACCCGGCAACCAACGGCCCGGGTGCGCCCACGGTTCTGACGGGGCGCAGTATCACGGGTGCCTATGTCATTCCGCATCCTTATTACAACGCTCGCCTGGCTTTTGCCAACACCGTCATGACCGGTCCGGCGCGCGGTGCGGGACGCATGGAGGCCATGCTCGTCATTGAGCGCATGGTCGATCTCTTTGCCCGGGAGATCGGGATGGACCCGGCAGACGTTCGCCGCAAGAACATGGTCAAGCCCGAACAATTCCCCTTTGAGAATGGTCTCGGCTGGACCTACGATTCCGGGCAGTACGTCGCCTCTCTAAACCGCGCTTTGGAAATGGCAGGTAGCGCTCAGCTCGATCAACTGAAAGCGGATGCCAGGAAGCGAGGCAAGCGTCTCGGATTAGGCATCGGATCCTATGTGACCATCGGCGGCGTCGGGCCGTCGTCCCGCATGGGCCGCGAAGGCCTCATCGGCAGCACCTGGGCAACGGCCGTCCTCCGTGTTCACGAGACCGGCGACGTCACCATCATCACAGGATGCCAGCCGCACGGGCAAGGCCAGGTCACAACGTTCTCCCAGATTGCCTCAGCAGAACTCGGTGTACCCATCGAGCGTATTGAGATGTTGCACTCCAGTACGCAGGGTGTTCCGTACGCCCAGGGCAGCTACGGCAGTCGGAGCTTTAGTGTCGAAGGAGCAGCGGTTTTCGAAGCTGCCCAAGTAATCAAAGAAAAGGTCATCCGTCTTGGCGCCCACATGCTCAAGGTTCCGGAATCGGAACTGGTCTTCACTGACGGCAAAGTACAAGTGAAGACCGATCCTTCTCGTTCCAAGACGCTTGCAGAAGTCGCTTCTGCGCTTTGGTTCGCCTGGGATCTTCCCGCCGGCATGGATCCTGGCCTGGAAGTGACCACCTATTTCGACCCGGTCGACTTCAATTTCCCCTTTGGAACTCACGTCGCCATCGTTGAGGTTGATCCAGAAACCGGCATCGTCGACGTAGTTCGTTACATCTGTGTGGACGACGTGGGCAATGTCGGCAACCCGAAAATCGTCGAAGGCCAAATGCACGGAAGCGTATGCTTCGGGATCGGACCAGCTTTGAGTGAACAGGTCGTGTACGACAAGGCAGGACATCTTTTAACATCTGACCTGCAAACCTATCCCATTCCCCGCCCCAGCGACATGCCGCATTTTGAGTTGGAGCGCACCGTCACCCCGACTCATGTGAATCGCATGGGCGCCAAGGGAGCAGGTGATGTAAGCCAGCCTGCAGTTGCGCCGGCAATCGTCAATGCCATCCTGGACGCTTTACGCGAATGGGACATTCGGCATTTGGATATTCCGGTAACGCCCGAAAAAATCTGGCGTGGAATCGAAGCAAAACGAACGCAGGAGAAAGTACAATGAGTGCCGCTGGCTATCTCGCGCCTGCCACTTTGCAACAGGCGAGCGAAATGATGGCGAGTCAGCCCGGGGCACGCATCCTGGCCGGCGGACACACTCTGTTGCTCACCGCAAATCGAGCGCATATTGATGGTGCGCTCCTGGTCGATCTAGGCAAGGTCAAAGAACTGGCTGGTATCAAGCTTCAGCCAGATGGCAGCCTGCAGATCGGAGCCATGACGACCATTGATGCTCTGATGCAAGACCAGGTTGTCAGCACCCAGTATCCTACCCTGGCAAAAGCTGCCTCGTGGATCGGGGATGCGCAGCTTCGGAACCGCGCGACCATCGGTGGAACGATGGCCGATGCTCATCCGGAGTCTGATCTCGCGGCTTTGTTCCTGGCCCTCGACGCGACAATCAACATCATCGGCGCTGACGGCAAGCGTGTCGTTCCCATCGCTACCTTCTATTTTGAAGATCGTCGAACAGCTTTGAAGCCGAACGAAATCCTCACCAGTGTGAACCTGCCGGCCGCCCCGAATGGCATGTCGCTCGTCTACGAGAGGATCAAGCATCCGGCTACTCTCTACGCGCTGACCGGTGTCGCTGTCTTTGTGTCCGCCTCCAGTTCTGGCGCGATTTCTTTCGTCAGGGTTGCTGCTACGGGCGCACTGCAGGTCCCCGCACGCCTCGTCTCCGTAGAGGAAGCGCTTCTCGGGAAACAGGCAAATGAGCAGTTGATCGCCAACGCGACATCCCACTTGCCCGCCTCCCTCACGTTCCGCTCTGACCTTTTTGGTTCCGGTGAGTACCGCCGGCACTTGCTGCAAGTCTTAACCCGTCGCGCGCTGATCCGCGCGCTTGCGTTGTCTGCTTAAGGTTCCAAACTCATGACCACCACCACCACGCCCGGCCGGAAATTTTTCGATGAGCACATGGCGTATATCTACGCCAACAAAATTGATGAGATGATCGACGACCAGTACACGGAGGATGCCGTTCTGTTTTCGCCTTTCGACGTGCTTTCCGTGCCTCCACCCCATGTGGTGCGTGGCCGCCAGGCGTTAAAGGACTTCTTTCACACTTATATCGCCTGGCAAGGCGCCATCCAGGTCGAAAGTCTCACGAACTTCTCAGAAACCGACGATTCCATCATGTTCCATGCGATCTTCAGCTCCAATACCGGCCGCTGGGTGGTTGGCGACGCTTGGCACATGAAGGGTGGAAAGATCGACATTCACTACAGCTTTGCGCACCGTCTCGGGGAAGGACTCAAGCCCTCGGCTGCCTGAAAGACAGTAGATCGTTCGGGTCTGTCGACTCATTGACTTCAATCCTCAGAGCGCTTTTTAAGATACGGTTGGTAAACACAAATGTCCAAGACAGGGCGTGAAGTCCTACTCGAGCAGTTCATTACCGACGGTTTCCGCTACATGTTTGGAAACCCGGGCACAGTTGAGCAGGGTTTCCTTGACTCACTAAAAGATTATCCGGAGCTTCGGTACGTGCTCTCACTGCAGGAGTCGGTAGCCGTGATGATGGGCGATGGTTACGCCCGCGCCACGCGCCGGCCGGCTCTGGTGCAGATTCACAGCACGCCCGGCCTCGGCAATGCGATCGGCGCGCTCTATCAGGCTATGCGGGGGCACTCGCCCCTGGTGGTCATCGGCGGTGATGCTGGCATTCGATATCAGGCGATGGACTCCCAGATGGCGGGTGACCTGGTTGGCATGGCGAAGCCTGTTACCAAGTGGTCCACCATGGTGCAGGACCCCACGTCTCTGCTGCGAACGGTCCGCCGGGCCATTAAGATCGCAGCCACCCCGCCCATGGGGCCTGTCTATATCTGTCTTCCCGAAGATATTCTCGATGCCCCTTCAACCGAACAGGTTGTCCCGACTTCCATTCCTCTGACGCGTGCCCTTCCCGAGCCGGAACTCATCGCACGGGCGGCGACTGCACTCGCCGCGGCCGAAAAGCCGGTCTTCTTCATCGGCGATGGCATCGCCTTCTCCGATGCGCAGCACGAACTGACTCGCCTTGCCGAACTGGTTGGCGCTGAAGTCTGGGAAGCGGATGCGGGCGAAGTGAACATGGACTATTCACACCCGCTTTATCACGGAATGACCGGGCACATGTTCGGGGCCAATAGCTTTCCGCTTACTTCCAAAGGCGACGTCAATTTTATCTGCGGCACCTATATGCTGCCGGAAGTCTTCCCGAACTTGGGGGACATCTACGCCGCTGATTCCACCGTCATCCACGTCGACCTCAATCTGTACGAGATCGCGAAGAACCATCGCGTCGATCTCGGCCTGCTCGGTGATCCGAAGGTTACTCTCCAGGCCATTGCCGACAAATTGGAATCGATTCTGAGCGGCGAGCAAACGCAAAAAGCCAAAAGCCGGATCGAAGCTCAAGCAGCGCAGAAAGCCGACAACACCAAGGCTCAGGCCAAAAAAGAAAGCGCCTCGGAAAGCGGGACGCCTCTGCGCATGTCCCAGTTCGTGGAAGAGTTGGCCAAGGTCCTTCCTAAAGATGCCGTCTTGTTCGACGAAGCGCTCACCAACTCGCCTCCTATCTCGCGCCTCCTGCCGCCCAGTCAGACTGCCAAATACTTTCTGACACGCGGCGGATCTCTCGGCGTTGGCTTCCCGGGCGCCATCGGGGCGAAGTTCGCCAATCCTGATAAGACCGTCATCGGGTTCTCGGGCGATGGCGGATCGATGTACACTATCCAAGCCCTCTGGACTGCGGCTCGCCATCAACTGGATATCATCTTCGTGGTCTGTAACAACCGCTCCTATCGCCTGTTGCAATTAAACATCGGCGTTTTCTGGAAGGAGCGAAACATCGCGGCACACGACTTTCCTCTTAGTTTCGATCTGTCCTTCCCAGCCCTGCATTTCGACAAAATGGCGGCAGGTATGGGTGTAGAGGGCGTGCGTGTGGAACAGCCTTCGGAGATCGTCCCGGCTATCCAGAAAGCGCTCTCCCATAAAAGACCATTCCTGATTGACTTGGTATTGGAAGGAGATGCTCATCCGGATCGGATTGGAAATACCTGCGGCCAGTAGGACTCGATTGGCTCTAAGCTAAGACTTAGGGCTTTGCAATGGTAGAGAAGATTGCCTCCAGTCCGGTAGTTCTCGAAGAAGAAAAAGAGACCGGCCGCATCGAAGCGTTCAGCGATGGTGTCTTCGCGATCGCTATCACTCTCCTGGTGCTGGATTTCAAAGTACCGAAGCCGGCGGATCTCGCGACCAAGTCGCTAGCCGCCGCTCTTGCAAATCAGTGGCCCACTTTCCTTTCTTATACGATCAGCTTCCTGACCGTCCTGATCATGTGGATGAATCACCATAAGCTCTTCCGCCACATTCACCGGACCGACCAATCGTTCATGCTGCTCAACGGCCTCCTTCTGATGATGGTTACGGCGGTTCCGTTCCCCACAGCCATCCTCTCTGCCTATATCAACGGAACTCACGGCCGTACGGCGGTGGCGATTTATAGCGGGACATTTCTGATCATCGCGGTACTCTACCAAATGCTCTGGAAATACGCTTACAGCCGCCATCTTCTGCTAAGCAGCCGCCGCAACCTGGAAAGCGTAGCCGCCATCAATCGCCAGTACCGCTTCGGACCCTTGTATTATCTTGTTGCGTTCTTACTCGCGTTCTTGAATGTTTGGGCGAGCATTGCAGCTTGTATCGCTCTGGCCGTTTTCTTTGCATTACCCGGAGTAAAGCGCCTCGCGCCCCGCTAAACCTGTCCATCAGTAAAAACACTTTCATGAAGAGACCAGTCATACTCACCACCGACGATGACGTAGATGTTCTTCGCTCCATTGAGCGGGATCTGAAGGCGCGCTATTCGGACCGCTTTCGTATTTTGCGTGCCGACTCCGGAGCCACTGCTTTGGATGTTCTCCGCCGCCTGATAGAACGGGGCGATCCGGTTGCCCTGCTGCTTGTCGATCACCGTATGCCCCAGATGAACGGCATCGAAACGCTGGCACAGGCAATCAAGCTCTTTCCCGAGGCGAAACGTGTTTTGCTGACTGCGTATGCCGACACCGAAGCAGCCATCAAAGCGATTAATGAAGTTAAGCTGAACCACTACCTCCTGAAGCCGTGGGATCCTCCGCAGCAAAACCTATATCCGGTTCTGGATGACCTGCTTCAGGATTGGTCCGCAAACTATCGCCCTCCCTTTGAAGGTGTGCGTGTTCTGGGTACGCGCTGGTCCCCCAAGTCTTACGACATTCGCGACTTTCTGGCACGCAACCAGATCCCCTACCAGTGGCTGGATGCAGAGGCCGGGGACACGTTGCCTGAAGTGAAGCGCCTGCTGGAGAGCTTCGACGGCCAAGAGCTCAAGCTTCCCACTGTACTCTTTCCGGACGGCGCGCGTCTGGAACAGCCGAGCCCCGAAGAAGTGGCCGGTAAGCTTGGGTTGCGCGTAAAAGCAGGTCTCGATTTCTACGACGTCGCCATCGTCGGCGGAGGACCAGCTGGTCTGGCCGCCGCGGTCTACGGAGCATCGGAGGGCCTGAAAACGGTTCTCGTTGAAGGGGCCGCTCCGGGAGGCCAGGCCGGATTGAGTTCGCTCATTGAGAATTATCTCGGATTTCCTTCGGGTCTCACCGGTTCCGATCTGGCGCGGCGCGCGCTGACACAAGCCAAGCGTTTCGGGGTTGAAATCGTCTCGCCTCAGGAAGCCTCCAGCCTGCGGGTTGAAGGCCCGTACAGATTTCTGAAGCTGAGTGGCGGAACCGAGATTTCCTGCCACGCACTGATCCTGGCGTTGGGCGTGCAATGGCGCAAGCTGGACGTTCCGGGTATCGATCGCTTCCAGGGCGCCGGCGTTTACTACGGAGCCGGCTCGACCGAAGCAATCTCCTGCCGCGACGAAGATGTCTACATCATCGGTGGCGCAAACTCCGCAGGCCAGGCCGCCATGTTCTTCTCGAAATATGCGAAACGCGTGATCATGCTGGTCCGGGGAGCCTCACTCGCGGCAAGTATGTCCCAATACCTGATCGATCAGATTGAGGTCACTCCCGTGATTCAGGTGGAAGCCTACAGCTACGTAACGGCCGTCGCTGGAGATGAGCGTCTGCGCAGCATCACCATCAAATGCTCCAAGACCAACGAGGAGCGCGAAGTGCCTGCCTCCGCACTGTTTGTGTTTATCGGTGCTGAGCCTCGCACCGCCTGGCTGAAGGATGTGGTCGAGCGCGACGACCGCGGCTTCATCTTGACCGGTCAGGATCTCATGCATGAGGGCAAGAAGCCCAAGGGCTGGCCGCTGGAACGAGATCCCGGCCTGCTGGAAACCAGCGTTCCTGGCATATTCGCCGTAGGCGATGTTCGCCATGGGTCGGTCAAACGAGTCGCTTCCGGAGTCGGTGAAGGCTCTATTTCTATCCAATTCATCCATCAATACCTGAGCAAAGTGGGCCAATGAAGTTCAGTGGTCTCAGCGGAGAACATCCATCCGAAGCCGAACTGCGAACCGTTCGCGTGTTCGAAGACTTACCCGCCGAGCAGATCGAGTGGCTGTCATCCCACATGCAGGTCTTCGAACTTGGCAACGGTGCGGTTCTGGCGCAGGAGGGTGACCCCGCGGAAGAGATGATCGTCTTTTTCAGAGGCGAACTGCAGGCCGAACGCAAGAACGGCAGTGTCTTCGTTGCTCCGGCCGGGGAAGTCAGCGGACTGCTGCCCTACTCGCAAATGACTAACTACGGTTTCATAACCGCCCGGGGAGACAGCCGCGGAGCCATCCTGCACAAGGACAACTTCGCCGAAATGCTGCAGCAGATACCGATCCTGAATCAGCGCCTTGTCGGTGTTCTCAAAAATCGAGTTCGGGAAGACGCTTCGGTTCAGCAACAAAACGAAAAGCTGATGGCACTCGGGCGCATGTCTGCCGGCCTGGCGCACGAACTGAATAATCCCGCGGCCGCAGCTCAGCGCGCCGCCGATAGTCTGCGGCAGAGGCTGGAAACCATGCAGCGAGCGAATCTGGCACTTGAAGAGCGCGGCATCCCCTCTTCTGCGCGGCTCTTCCTCGCAAAGCTCGAATGGGAATGGGCGCGCAACATCTGCACCGCACCCGTACTCGATACCTTGGACCGGAGTGAGCGTGAGGAAGAGTTTGCGGACTGGCTAGAGGCTCATCGCGTCGAAAAAGCGTGGGAGTTTTCGGCCTCTCTAGTCGATGCCGGCTGCACAACCGTGGACGACTTAGACAACATCAGCCGGGAAGTCCCGGAGGAAGCTCTGGAAGAGGCTCTGGATCGCGTCACGGCGTCCTTCACAGCCACGCGGCTGGTGGAAGAGATACAGAGCAGTATGAGTCACATCTCCGGCCTGCTCCGCTCCATCAAGGAGTACTCTTATATGGATCAGGCGCCCAAGCAAACCGTCGACATTCACGACGGTCTGGAAAGCACCCTGATCATGCTGAAGCATCGCTTGAAGGAAGGAATTGAGGTTAAACGCGAGTACGATCGCTCCATCCCAAAGCTGTATGTTCACGGCAGCCAGCTAAACCAGGTGTGGACCAACCTGATCGGTAATGCAGCGGATGCTATGCACGGCAAGGGCAAGCTGACGATTCAGACCAGCCGCGCGGACCACAATGCATTCATCTCCATCACCGATTCGGGACCGGGTATTCCACCCGATGTGCAAACCCGCATCTTCGAACCGTTTTTCACGACCAAACCGATCGGCGAAGGCACCGGCCAGGGGCTGGATGTCTCTCGCCGCATTGTCGTCGGTCATTCCGGTGAGATTTCCTTTAAGTCTCAGCCGGGTCAGACCACTTTTACCGTTCGTTTGCCAATTAAGGAGTAGTTAGTTAGATCATGTCCAGCCAGTGCACTCACCTGAACCAGGTCACCGATGAGAAACCCCACACTCGAGGGTGTGAGGAATGCCTCAAGATGGGAGACAGCTGGGTTCACCTTCGCCATTGCCGGGTCTGCGGCCACGTTGGCTGTTGCGATTCGTCCAAGAATAAGCACGCTACCAAACATTTCCATTCCACAAACCATCCCATCATTCAATCGATCGAGCCGGGCGAACATTGGGCTTGGTGCTACATCGACGAAGTTGAAGTTTCAGTACCACGCGCTAAGCACTAAGTACTCGTAACTGCGATTCGCTGAGAACAACGCCCGGCTAGCACTACTCTTCGTTTACGGAGTAGTGTTTAACTCCGCACGAGCAAGACTCACAGTTAAAATTAGCGGAGGGGCCGCCTTATGAAACTCTGGCTTAAATTCAGCCTTATCTTTGTTGCGATTTTCGGCACCGGTCTCGCGATCGCCGGATATATTTGCCGCGGCTTTCTTTACGACAACGCCCGAGATACCGTGATGCAGCAGGCGCACCTGATGCTTGAGACAACTCTGGCTACGCGCGCTTTCACCTCCGAACAGGTAAGCCCGCTCCTTCAGACACTGAGCAAACAGGATAAGGTTTTCCATCCTCAACAGGTGCCGGGGTTCGCGGCTATGGAACACTTCCACTACGTCCATAAGCAATTCCCGGAATACTCCTACAAAGAGGCAACGCTCAATCCGACCAATCTGAGAGATCGTGCAGCCGATTGGGAAGCCGACGTGATTCGCGTTTTCCGCGATGATCCTACTCGTAAGGAACTGACCACCGAACGCGACACCCCGACCGGGCCATCACTCGTACTTGCCCGCCCCATTGTGGCGAAGGCGACTTGTCTGGCCTGCCACAGTGTTCCGGAGGTGGCTCCTGTTTCCATGATCAAGGCGTACGGCACTGCTAACGGCTTCGGCTGGAAATTGAACGAAGTAATCGGCGCACAGATCGTTTCGGTGCCCAGTGCTCTTCCTATCCGCATGGCGGATAAAGCCTTCAAAGTTCTCATGATTGCCCTGGCAGGACTGGGCGTTCTGATGCTCGTGATTCTGAACCTGGCGATCTATTTCATGATCGTGCTGCCGATTACAAGGCTCGCCAAACTTGCCGACGAAACCAGCAAAGGCGACATGAAGGCAACCGAGATCCCTGTGAAGGGTAATGACGAAGTCTCAATTCTCGCGCGGTCCTTCAATCGCATGCACCGAAGCCTGGCACAGGCAATCCAAATGTTGGAGCAATAACGCAGATGGAAGAGGACAGTCGCAAGCTCGATCGCACCTGGCTTTGCAGCGTCCTGTTCCTGGACATCGTAAACTACTCTTCCGAACCGGTTGAGACCCAGGTCAGGTGGAAAGCGTTCTTCAACAGCTGCCTCTCTGAGGCGCTTCGCTCAGTGCTGACCGAGGATCGAATTATCCTCGATACCGGCGACGGAGCGGTGGTCTGCTTCCTGGGTGATCCGGAAGCCGCGCTCCTCGCCAGCCTTAGTATTCTCGGGCAGTTTCGGGCCGCTACGGAGAAACCGGCTGCTTCTGTACGCATAGGGATCAATCTCGGGCCCATCCGCCTGATTCGAGATATCAACAATCACCTGAACGCAGTCGGTGATGGCATTAACGTCGGCCAGCGCATCATGAGCTTCGCCGCCGGCAACCATCTGCTGATTTCCAGGTCGTACTACGAAGTCATCAGCACACTTTCAGACAACTACAAGTCGCTTTTTCGCTTCGATGGCGTCCGCCACGACAAACACGTTCGTGAACATACCGTCTATGCCCTGGTTCAGGAAGACTCAGCCGGCAAGGAGACGAGTGCCGCTCAACAGCTAGTCGGTTCGAGTGAAATCATCAAGGCCGCGACCACGATCAGGCCGGAGGATCTGGCAGCCGTCGAAAAACAGCTCTCCAGCTTTGTCGGCCCCATCGCGGCTCATCTTGTGAAGAAAACGGCTGCGCAGGCGAACAGCGTAACTCAACTCTGCCAGCTACTCTGTGAAGCTTCGGTACCGCCTGGCGATCGCGCAACGTTTCTCAAGCGATGCAAAGACTTGCTCGGATCGGCGGCCACTTCCGAAGCAATCGCCGCTGAACCAAATGGAATCCAGGTCACCACTGCGCCTCCGCCGCCTTCACCTAAGAGTTGGGATGAGCAGTTCCTTAACCGATTGAGGAAGGAGCTGGCAGAGTTCGTGGGACCGATCGCCGGCGTTCTTGTGGGCCGGGCGGCTAAAACGGCTGGAACGCAGGACGAGATGTACACGCAGTTGGCACTTCAAATTACGTCAGAGCGCGAGCGGCAGAAGTTCCTAGCCTCCCGCAAATAATCACGACCCCTAAGCCAGAACCGCCTGCACAACACTGGCCCGGCGTTCGGTCCCGGTCAGTTTCTGATCCAGTCCCTGATACTTGTAAGTGAAGCGTCTATCGTCAATGCCGAAGCGATTCAAAATGGTCGCTTGAAAGTCTCGGACATGCACCGGATCTTTAACGATGTTGTATGAAAACTCGTCCGTCTCGCCGTAAACCACACCGCCCTTGATACCGCCGCCGGCCATCCAGATACTGAAGCATCGCGGATGATGATCGCGCCCGTAATCTGTCGCGGTCAGCTTCCCCTGTGAGTAAATGGTCCGTCCGAACTCCCCGCCCCAAATCACCAGCGTGTCGTCGAGCATCCCGCGCTGTTTCAAATCCTGCACCAGCGCCCACGCGCCCTGGTCTATGTCGCGGCATTGGCTCGGCAGAACTTCCGGAAGGATGCTGAATGCACGTCCCAGCCGCGATGGTAGACCTGCACGAACCGAACGTTCGCGCTCCGTCATGCGCCGCGCCATCAGGCAACAGTTGGCGAAGGTACCGCCCTTGCGCGCGTCTTCTCCGTACATCGCGATCGTACTTTCGGCTCTCTTTGGAAAGATCCGTCAATTCCGGCACAGAACTCTGCATCCGGAAAGCCATCTCGTACTGAGCAATCCGTACCCGTGTCTCCGGATCCGCAATCCTGTCGGCCTCCATCTCGTTAATCGTTCCAACGGCGTCCAGCATGCGCCGCCGAACACTCGATGGCACACCCTCCGGATTATTGATGAACAGCACCGGTTCGCCGCCTGAGCGCAGAGCAACGCCCGAGTACTGGCCCGAAAGAAAACCCGAACTCCACAGCCGCGCGGAGATGGCCTGCACATTCGCCTTCGGATTGGAATGGCTAGCATTCATGACCACGAACGTTGGCAGATCCTGGTTCAGGCTGCCCAGCCCGTAAGCCATCCACGAACCGATGCAGGGCTTGCCCGCGATCATAAAGCCGGTCTGCAGGAAGGTGATGGCCGGTTCGTGATTGATCGCGTCGGTGTTCATCGACCGAATGATCGCGATGTCGTCCACCATCTTGGCGGTATGCGGCAGCAGTTCGGAGACCCAGGCGCCGCTCTTGCCGTACTGAGCGAACTTGAACGCCGACGGCGCGATTGGGAAGCGGGTCTGGCCCGATGTCATCGTGGTCAGCCTCTGGCCGCTGACGAATGGAATCCGGCAGATCCTTATCGAACCAGCTGGCCATCCCGGGCTTGTAGTCGAAAGTCTCCATCTGCGGAGGCGCGCCCAGCATGTGAAGATAGATCGCCCGCTTCGCCTTGGGAGCGAAGTGGGGCAAGCCCGGGCAATGCCCCGATGCCTGCCGCCGGGGCGTCGGCGAGCCCCGCTTTCTGCAAAAGCGAGAAGAGCGCCAAGGAACCGAGGCCACGTGCCCCGCGCCCTAACAGCTGACGTCTGGTCTCGTTTAGAACGGTCTCGTCATGCCAATCCATCTGATCTCCGCTTCCTCGCTCTTACTTAACCAGCACTTCGTCCAGGTTCATCATCTCGTTAGCAACCATCGTCATCGCCGCAAACTCCGGCTTTGAGAGGTGCTCATCGGCCTTGCTCTCGCCCACGCTGAGGAGCTTCTTAGCGTCTTCCGGCTTTCCGTCGTAATAGCGCAGAAAGTCTTTGTAGGAGCGTTGGACCACATCGAACTCCTGTGGGTCTAGCGAGCGCGCCAGCAGCCGTGCAGACAGGTAGTCCACTCGCCCCGCTAAGTCTTTCTGCCGCGACAACAAGGCTCTTTGCGCAAGGACGCGCGCCGCCTCAACGAACTGCGGATCGTTCATGGTGAGCAGCGCCTGCAAAGGTGTATTCGTTCGCTCGCGCCTCACCTGGCAGGTCTCTCGCGAGGGTGCGTTCAAGATGTCCATCGACGCGGGAGGCGCACTGCGCTTCCAGAATGTATACATGCTGCGCCGGTACAGCTTTTCTCCCGTGTCGCGTTGATAGATGCGAGTGTTGCTTTGATCCATCGCGACGGCTTCCCAGATGTTCGGTGGTTGGTAAGGCTTCACGCTGGGACCGCCGATGGTGGGCTGCAGTAATCCGCTCACAGCGAGCGCGTAGTCACGAATCATCTCAGCGTCCATGCGAAAACGGGGCCCGCGCGCCAGAAGCCGGTTGTCAGGATCTTTCTGCAATTTGTCAGGTGTGGCCGCGGCCGATTGCCGGTAAGCAGCGGAAGTAACGATCATGCGGAACAGCCGCTTCACGTCCCACCCGGAATCCCGGAAATCCACGGCCAGCCAGTCCAGCAGTTCAGGATGTGACGGCGGCTCTCCCTGCGAACCGAAGTCCTCGGCTGTTTTCACAATGCCCGTTCCGAAAACTTCCTGCCAGAAGCGATTTACAGTGACGCGCGCCGGTAAGGGATTGCCTGCATCTACCATCCATTTCGCGAGCCCCAACCGGTTCTGTGGGTAGGAGGGCGGCATCGGTGGCAGGACGCTCAGCACTTTCGGGTGCACTTCGTCTTTCGGCTGATCGTACATGCCGCGATACAGCACGTGGGCTACCGGTTGGGTGTCAGTTCGTTCCTGCATCACGAAAGTGACCGGGCTGCGGTGGGCAATCGCATAGCGGTCGGCGTCGATGGTACGCAGGCGAGCGATACGCGGCTTCGCATCCGGGTCGACACGGTATGTGTAGTAAGCCAGATAGGCCTGCCGCTCCTCTTCGTTCAAAGCCTCGACAGGCTTGGTAGCAGCAGCATTGATAAGGCTGGAAGCACGTAACAGCTTCGCATCGGATTCGTCCGCGGTCTTTCCCAAGAGCTGAAAATCTGCTATCGCACCGCCGTTGAAAGACGCTTTGGACGCGCCTCCCAACGTCAGCGGCGCGTCCACCTTCTCGTGTTGCGAGAGCGGGAAGTAATCCTCGCCCGTGCCATAGGTCGGGACAAACACGCCATTCACGAAGAGAGTGATGCCTTTGCGATTGCGACTACCGTCGTAGCTGTAGACGACGTGATACCAGGTCTCCGGCTTCAGGTCGAAGCCTGCACCCGGCCGCGCTCCAATGTATCTCCCATCCAAAGTCATGATTCGGAAACCTGGGCCAAGATTGTTAAGGCCTATGTTCCCGGTAGCGATATCCAGTTGCCAGCCTTGCCTTTTCTTTTCGTCCGGTTTGGCTCCCGCTACGGTAAGCATCTGGCTCGCGACTACGTAGTTCGTGTGCTCCTTCGGCGTGTAGATCCAGGTGGACACGGTCAGCGGCTTATCGGTATCGAAGACATGGTTCTCGGGAACCGTGAGCATCCCCTCTTTGTCGAAGTGAATGGCTTGCAGACCATCCGTCATGGATGGACCGGCCGTCGCACCAGCCGACATCTGCAGTCCTTCCGTCGAGACCTTCAGCAGTACCCCGTCTGTGCCTGCCATAGCAGTGGCACGATTCTTGGATCGCAGCCAATCATCGAAGGCAGTCTTTGGAGTAGTCTCACCTTGCGCAATGAACTCGGCTATAACGGCGCGCTCTTTGTTCAGGCTTTCCCAACGTGCGCGGTCTGCGCCTTGTGGCACAATCACCGTCGGTGGAGTATCGGCGATATTGCCGTCTAAAGCGTTCTGAGTCGTGTTGCGGAAGAAGGAAGTGAGGGAATAATACTCCTTCTGCGCAATGGGATCGAACTTATGATCATGGCAAGTGGCGCAACCCACGGTAAGTCCTAGCCAGACGGTGCCCGTTGTATCGGCGCGGTCCTTGGCGTACATCGCCGCCACTTCTTCCGGTATGGCGCCGCCCTCATTGGTAGTCACGTTGCAGCGATGAAAGCCGGAGGCAATCTGCTGGTCGAGGGTCGCGTTGGGCATCAAGTCGCCGGCCAGTTGCTCGACCGTAAACTGATCGAAATGCTCGTTGCGGTTAAAGGCCTGGATAACCCAGTCGCGATAAGGCCACATCTCGCGATAATTGTCGATATGAAGGCCTTGCGTATCGGCATAGCGAGCGGCATCGAGCCAGTAACGTGCCCGGTGCTCACCATAGTGAGGCGATGCCAGCAGGCGGTCGACTACCTTTTCGTACGCTGCCGGAGACTTATCGGACAGAAAGGCATCTACCTCTTCGGGAGTCGGCGGCAGGCCGGTCAGGTCGAGTGTCACGCGACGGATCAGAATCCGTTTGTCAGCCTCGGGCGCGGGAGACAGGCTGGCAGCTTCCATCCGAGCCAGCAGAAACCGGTCGATCTCATTGCGGACCCAGGCTGTATCCTTCACTTCCGGCAAGGGCGCTTTCACCGGAGGAATGAAGGCCCAATGTTCTTTCCACGGTGCACCTTGTTCGATCCATTTGCGAAGGGTGTCCTTTTGCGCCTGCGTTAATGTCTTGTGCGAGAAGGCCGGCGGCATGCGATACGCGGCATTGTCCGAGTAAATTCGCTTCACCAGAAGACTCTCGTCCGGTTTACCGGGCACGATGACAACGCCGTTCTTTCGGGTCGAGAGCGCGCCTTCCTTGAGGTCGAGCCTCAGGTCAACCATGCGTGTCCCTTTATCAGGACCGTGACAAAGGAAGCAGTTGTCAGAGAGAATCGGCCGCACTTGCCGCTGGAAGTCTATAGGTCGTTCCGACGAAGGCTTCGGTGCTGGCCCCGTCGTTTGGCATAACAACGGCACGCTGTAAATAAGAATGGAGCACGCAGAAGCGAACTTCCAGGGTGAACCGGTCATGGGGTCTCCCGTCTCAGGAACTATCTTCGATCTATGCTATACCCTGCCGCGAACTGTCGGGTCCCGGACTAAACCTTGCGAAGGCGGCTGACACGGCCGACCTCGACCCACTCGACCACCAGAATGCTTCCCGTGTGATCGAAGCAGGCGCCGTGGGGACAGACGAATTTGCCGGGCTTGAAGTGGTCGCGGGTTAGCTTCCGGGTCTGCATATAATCGCTGCCCGAATCGTCACCTAGCTGTTCGATGACCTGGTTGTTCTTATCCAGAAGAGTGACGCGTGCGAATAGGTCAGGCAGGACCACATCACCATTCTTGAAGACGTGGAAGTGACAGGGGGCAGGCGTTCCTTCGATGAAGTCGATGTGCTCGCCGGCCAAATTGAAGCGTTGCAGGCGTTTGTTGGTCCGGTCGGCTACGATCAGGACCGGTTCGGCGGGACGAGTGTCAACCACAATGCCGTGCGGACAAAGCAACTGGCCTGCTTCCTTACCGGGACCGCCGAAGGTCTTCAGATATTTGCCTGCTGAGTTGTACACGTTGATGTAGCTCGAACCGTACCCATCGGCCACATAGATGTCGCCGTTGGGAGCTACCGCCAGGTTGGTAGGACTGTATTTGATGCGTTGGCCATCCGGTCCAGGCTTCTGATATGGCGGTGCTTCGGTGGGGTACCCGAGGGAGAACACTTCTTCCCCGGCCAGAGTCGTTTTCACCACCAGCCCGCGCTTGGTATCGCACAAGTACAGGTACTCGGTGCTGCCCTCCTTGCGGATATACAGGCCGTGGGCGCCGCCCCGAAACTCTTTGCCCCAGCTCTTAATGAATTTGCCTTTATGGTCAAACACCACCATGCTGTCGGCCTGTTCGCTATCGGCAGCAACCGTGTGGTGGATATAGATGTTCGCCTGCGAATCCTCACAGACGCCGTGGGTGTTGCCATACCGGATGTCCGAAGGGAGTTCACCCCAATCGTGCGTTACTTCGTAAGTATGGTCACCGCTTCCCATGACAGGCTTGGCGCTCTCCGACTTGGAGGTGGCGTTAAGGATCAGAGGTGCCGCAAGTCCGGTCCCTGTCCGCCGTATGAAGTCGCGTCGAGTGTTAGCCATCTGGATTTCTTCCTCACATCCTGAAGCCGGCAGTGCCGATGGGCTTCCATGCGAGTCTATAACAATCGCTGACACCTATCGAAGCAGGCCCGACTCTACCAACACGGGCGGCTTACGGTGATGTGTGGCCTGCTCATACGCGTAGGCCCAACTGAGCAGATCGCCATCTTCCCAAGGGCGTGCTGAGAGTTCGAGTCCGAACGGTAGCCCGGACTGATAGAAGCCGCCAGGGACGACGACCGCCGGCACACCGATCCTATTGACCCACCCGGTGTTGCTGTGAGGACCGCTGCTGATTTCGTCGTCCTGCGGCATCGTTTCGTCCGGCGGAGGCATCTGGGCGCTTGGGTAAACCAGTCCATCGAGATGTAAGCGCTCCAGAGAGTCCAGATAGGCCGCCAGTGCTGCGCGTTGCGGAGAGAAGAAGTTGGTCTGGGCATCAGGATCACTTTCCAGATCGGTCTGCGCGATCGGCCTCCCTTTGGAATTGGGTCCGGTGATCACGGCCGGCAGCGGAGAACCGACGGCTTTCTCGTACTCTTCAGCAGAGTGATAGGCGGCGGGGCCGAACAGGCGAAGGAAGTTTTGCGTGCCTTCCAGGCGGTAGGCTCTCGTGCTGATCTTTCCAATGAGCTCCGGGAAGCTATCCGGCAGGATGGAGTCATCGAAAATTACGGTCGCGCCGGCTGTTCTCAGACCTTCGATG
Organism: uncultured Acidobacteriaceae bacterium; assembly: GCA_963814195.1. Classification (GTDB taxonomy): domain Bacteria; phylum Acidobacteriota; class Terriglobia; order Bryobacterales; family Bryobacteraceae; genus Bog-105. The sequence goes on along the minus strand of CAWFBU010000007.1, from coordinate 172,803 downwards.
GCTTTAAGGAACATTGCGCGGGTCTCGGGACGCATAGCGTTGGCCGTGTCTTCTTTGACGATAAAGGCCGGAACGCCCAGTCGTTTTCCACGAAGTGAATCGGTCTTCAAATACGAAACGTACGGTGCAGGCTGCGCCTTGCCGGAAGATCCGGCGGTGCGGAGATCCATCGGATCTTCACCCACCATGACGCTCAAGCCGAGGGCAGCGTCGGTGACGCTGCGCGCAATCGGCCCGGTGTTGTCGACTAACCAGTCGAGCGGCGCGATCCCGGCAATACTCACTAAACCTCTGGTGGGCAAGACGCCGACGACAGCGCTGGTCCCGGAGGGCATGCGAATGGAATTGGAGGTGTCGGTGCCGGTACCGAGGAGCGCAAAGTTTGCTGTAATGGCCGTGACGGTGCCTCCGGAAGAGCCTCCCGGACTGAAGCGTACATCGTAAGCATTGCCGGTTCGACCATAGGAGGTGCTTCGGTTCGTGTCACTGGCGGCGAAGTCAGGCATGTTCGTGCGACCCAGGATGACGGCCCCGGCCTCCCGAAGTCTTCGGACGACGGTGGCATCTTGTGGAGCGATGAGCTCATGACCAGGAAGGCAGAAGCCGCGCCAACCGTCGGTGGTCACCATCCCCTTGATGCTGGTGTTCCCCTTGATGACGACCGGCACGCCCCAGAGCGGGGACTGGTCAGGCTTTCGGCCAGTTCGGTTCAGCGCCTGATCCTCGGCTAATGCCGCGGCCAGAGCTCCCGGGCGGTCGACCGTTTCGAATGCCCGGTAGATGCCGTTGTATTTGGCGATGCGGGCGAGATACCATCCGACGACATCAGTGACGGTGTATCGATGTTGAGCGTAGAGGCGTTCCAGTTGGGGAATCGTGATCTCAAGCAAATCCCGATCCATGGCAGCCTGACGCTTGGCGGAGATAGGCGACGGTCTGGAACTCTGCGATGAAGCGCGTGGGGGAGCCGGTCCCGCTTTGCACGGTAATAGCAGGCCGATGATAGCTACGAAAAGAGTTACGCGCATCAGAGGCGACAACGCGAAGTGACCAGCTAATTTGTTACTTAATGAGAGTACCTGACAAGCTGAGAAAAGGATGACGCCCTTACAAGAACAGTTCGGTGAGATCGACATTTACTTGTTCGACCAGCTTCTTCGAGGACGCATTGTGCCAGGAATGAGCGTGCTCGATGCGGGGTGTGGATTCGGGCGTAATCTTGTGTATCTTCTGCAGAACGAGTACGAGGTGTCCGGTGTCGATGTGGACCCGTTGGCGATCGACGACTTGCGACGACTCGCGCGAACTCTGGCGCCCTCATTACCTTGGCGCAACTTTCGCGTAGAAGCAGTCGAGGCTCTCTCGTTTTCGGACGCCTCGTTCGATATTGTTCTGAGCAGCGCGGTGCTGCATTTTGCGCGCGACGAAAAACAGTTCCGGTCAATGCTGAAGGAAATGTGGCGCGTTCTGAAGCCGGATGGTCTGCTGTTTTGCCGGCTGGCGTCGTCCGTTGCGCTGCACCATGAGCATGTGCAGGGCCGGCGTTTTATCTCGCCCGACGGGATGGAGCGGTTTTTGGTCGACGAGGCATTTCTCATGCGAATGACTGTCGAGCTTTCGGGGCAACTGGTGGATCCCTTGAAGACGACCGTCATACAGGAGCAACGCTGCATGACGACCTGGCTGGTCCGAAAAGCGGGCGAGTCGGGGCGCATGCGTGTGCTTTAGGCGGGTGGTTTTCAGTCCCTACGCTTGTGGAGAGCGTCACTTTCTGCAGAAAAGGCCTATTCGGCTTGCTGCTGCTGCATCAGTTCGTAGCAGTAGTGGGTCTTGATGGTGGGCCAAGCGACGTGATCGCGGTCGCGGGCGACTAAGTGATGAGCGACGCGGCGTTGGATTTGCTCCAGTGAAAATTCGAAGCCAAACATGGCTAAGTCGTCCAGATCAAAGGGCAAATCTTTGTCTTTACAGTGGGTGTAGAAGCGGGCGACTTCTTCTAATTTCGTGGCTTCGAGCTTGCGGCGGGCGGTTTGGAGCGTGTTCAAGTTGGCGAGTTCGCGTTCGCGCTGACGATTGAGACGGGATTCCTGCAAAGCGAGGTTGGTGAGCGGTTTCTGGAGTTCGAACTGAACTTCGGCTTCGATGAGCAGGGCGCGGATGTCTTCGGGTTCTTCGGCGTGGGTATCGGCGAAGCGTTTTCGGCCGAGAGCGAGGAAAGCGGTTTCCAGAGTCGGGATGCGGAGGATCCGCCATTCGATGTGGGCGATGTTCTGAGCGTGGAAGCGTTCCTCGTCGGTGGCAGGCTGGTAGCGCTCCTCGATACTGGCGAGGTGGGCTTCGTATTCCGCTACATCATCGGTCGGCAGCAGGACGGTGCGCCCGGTGAGCCCGGTTTTCAGGGCGTTGTGGGACGAGATTTTCTTACCTTCGGCGGATCTTGGGCCCGTTGACTTCGCAGCATTGGCCCGGTTCGCGGCCTGGCGCGCCGTTAATTTTTCTTTGTTCATGCAAGCACTCCTGGAGAATCGTTTCGCTTGCACAGGTAACATGCGGCTGGTCGGGTTAAGCATCGCTTTTGGGGCAGATGGCTGGAAGTTATTGCCATCAGGCGAGTTTCAGGTGCGATTTTTTGGTTTGTTTTGTGAATGGAGATTGCCGGGTTGGGGTGCTTCGTAGAGATTGGCCCAGAGTCTAGCGCTTAGCTCATATCACCGGAGGAGGATGTGGTCCTTCCGAAGTTGAACTAAGTTGCCTGGTCTGTACTCCCCGGCGTCGGAGGCAGCCGAGTGCGATTATTACAAGGCCCAGACCCGCGACGGCGACGGTGGCGGGTTCGGGCGTTGGCGCGGCCGCCGATATGATCCCTGCGGATTGCCCGCCCGCAACCGTGGTCTGGCCGGTCAGGAGGTCGAGGGTGGCGAGTTCTTGCGTCGTGTTGAGGAAGGCGTAGGTGATCCCGTTTGACTCAACGGCTCCGCCGATACCGAACGCTGTGGGCCCGATGAGAGTCGCGTTGGCGGTCAGCGGGTCGATCTGGTAAAGCATTCCATTGATCACGGGCGTCGCCTCTCCCGTGGAGAAATTCACACGTCCGGTATCGAACGCGGCATAGAGCTTTCCACTGGCATTGAAGAACGCCTCGTCGTAAATGTTAACTGTGCCGTCCGGGTTTTCGCTGAGCGGAATGAAAGGAACGGCCGGCATACCCGTGGATCCAATCAAAGTCGCGGCACCCGTCGAGGTATTGACGCGATACAGGCGGTTCTGGAGATCGGTTGCGAAGGTCTGGCCGTTGAAGCTGGCCAGAGTATTAACTGAATTGGGACCACACGGAGAAGAAGGTGTCGAACAATCCGATAGTCCGGAAGGCCCAACTGTGGTCATGACGCCCGTCACAGGATTGATCGAGTTCAGATTGGCGCTAAAGCCCATCGTGAGCAGGGATCCGTTGGGGGCATAACCGAGACCTTGCGAAACATCGGGAAAGTCGGGCCCGATCTGTTGAAAAGCCCCGGTGGAGAGATCAACCGTGCCAAGTCGGAATCCGTCGGACACGTACACAGAGTCGGCCAGAATCGAGACGGGTAGAAGCCAGATGGTGGAGAAAGATAGCAGAAATCGCGCGAACCATTTTGTTTGCATACGAACAGATGCTACGTTGGAACTCTTGCCAGCTTCCTTAGAAAAACCTTAGAAAGACATTAGCGCTCCTATGCTCCTGCCGGGTAAGCACAATCTAGTGTTTGGGCGATACAGACTGCGCACTGGGGAGCGCGTGCTCGAGAGAGATGGCAAACCGCTAGCCATTGCGGACAAAACGCTAGAAGTGCTCTGCGCCCTTCTGGAGAATCCCGGTGAACTGGTTGAGAAGGAAAGGCTCAAGCAGAGGGTTTGGCCCAAAACTTTCGTAGAAGACACGAACATCGCTTTCCAAATATCGACGCTGCGAAGGTTGCTAGAAGAGAGCGCGAACGATCCGCGCTTTGTGGAAACGGTCCCTAAGCGCGGTTATCGATTCATCGGTAAGGTAGTCGAAGAGCCGGAAGCAGATTTGCCCTCTGTGAGCGTGAATACCGTGATGCATTCGCGCCGGGCGTGGGTCGGCCCTGTATGGATCGGGGCCGGTACGGTCCTCGCTCTCTGCGTCGTTTTGATATTCACCAGCTCACGATCGCGTTCCGTGACGGCGCTTACCGCAAGCGGCACTCTTGTGCTGGCGGACTTTGAGAATAAAACAGGCGACCCGGTGTTCGATGGAACGCTTCGGCAAGGGTTGCTGGTGGAGCTGGAACAATCGCCGTTTTTGAGTCTGTTGTCCGAACAGCGGGTACAAAGAACGATGCGGCTGATGAGGCAACCAGCGGGTGCACACCTGACGCACGAGGCGGCGCTGGGCGTCTGCGAGCGGACCGGGAGCACGCTGGTGCTAGAAGGCTCGATCGAAAGATTGGGAGATCTCTATGTCCTAGGGTTGCGAGCCTCGAGCTGTGATGCAGATCACCTGGTGGATGCCGAGCAGGCCCAGGCACGAAATCGAGAAGGTGTACTGGATGCGCTCAGCGCCATGGCGGTGCGGTTTCGCAAGCGCGTCGGAGAAACGGCGGCGACTCTGCAACGACACAAGGTTCCGCTGGCCGAGGCAACTACCGGGTCGGCAGAAGCTTTACAAGCGTACAGCGCAGGATGGGCGTTGCACACGACGCGCGGGGCCGGCGAAGCTATACCTTTGTTGCGCCACGCAGTGCAATTAGATCCAGAGTTTGCCATGGCGCATGCGGCGCTGGGCCGGATGTATGCAGATATCGATGAATCGGATCGGTCGGCCGAAAGCCTGAAAAAGGCGTCGGATCTGAAGGGGCACGCAAGCGATCGCGAACGCTTTTTCATCGAAGTCAACTACCAGAGCCTGGCAACAGGCAATCTCGACGAGGCACGAAAAGTGGCTGAGACCTGGGCTCGCACTTACCCGCGGGATGCGACGCCGCACGCTCTGCTGTCCGGTCTTCTGAATAAGTCAGTAGGACGTTATCAAGAGGCTGCGGCGGAGGCGCACCAAGCGATACAGATGGATCCCGATTTCGGCATGAGCTATTACAACCTCGGGGTGAACAACATGTACCTGCAGCGCTTCGAAGCGGCGGCGGACGCCCTGGCAGAGGCTGCGAAACGAGGGCTCGACATTGATGAGTTCAGGATGCTCGCTTACGATCTGGCATTCCTTCGGAACGACACACAGACCATTAGCAAACTTGTGTCCGAAACGCGCCAGCGCCTTGGCATGGTGAGCTGGCTTGATAACCGGGAGGCCTTTCGCCTTGCGTATGGCGGTCGCCTTAGGCAAGCTCGCAGCGTCTCCGAGCAGGCGATTGCAGAGGCGGAGCGGGCTAACGAGCGGGAGCGGGCCGGGGTGTGGAAAGCGGGCATGGCGCTGCGCGAAGCAATGATGGGGAACAGGTCCTTCGCAAAGAAGAGCGCGCTGGAAGCCATGCGGCTGTCGAATGATCGGGAAGTGGCGTATGGAGCGGGACTCGCGCTGGCTGTAGCGGGTGAGTCGATGCAGGCCCGGACAATTGCCGATTCCCTGCAGCAGGAGTATCCGGAAGACACGACCGTTCGCTTCACATATGTGCCGGTGATGCGTGCACAAATCGAGTTGAACCGCGGCAGGCCGGCGGAAGCCGTGGAAATGCTAAATCAGGCAGCACCTTCTGAAATGGGCGTGTCGCGCAGCCCGATCAATACTCTTTTCGGAGCTTTGTATCCGGTTTACTTTCGCGGAGTCGCGATGTGCGCTTTGGGACGAGGTGCGGAAGCAGCCGCCGAATTTCAGCGAGTGATCGACCATTCGGGTTTGGTAGTGACCGATCCGGTAGGCGCCCTGGCTCACTTGCAGCTGGGCCGGGCTTATCGGGTTGCGGGAGATCGGCTGAAAGCGAAGGCAGCTTACGAGGAGTTTATTCAGCTTTGGGAAGGGGGCGATGAGGACCTCGGTCCGCTCCGCGCAGCTCGCTTAGAGTTCGAGCATTTCAGGAAATGAGGTTAGGGCTGCCTAGCGGCAGCCCTGTTCCCATCGTGTCACTTACGGCCCTTCAGATTACTGGACCGGAAAATAATTGCAGCGCGTATTCATCGGTTCAGTGCCGAGGCTAGACGCTTCCCTGGAGTAAAGTGAGCCTGAGGCTTCTAGTTAGGACTTCAACGTTTCGACCGGTACTTTCCATCGGAACAGCCCGGCTTACCGCCACCTCAGACTGAGTCCCGACGCAAAACGTTTTGAAGGTTCGAATTCGCAGGACGAAGTAGATTCGTTGGGCAACCTCTCTACTTCGCTCATGCTTTGCACCATCAAAATAGGCGTTTTGAACCTGCGACGTCATCTGCCGATATCGATCCGTGCTAGAGGGATAGGTAATCTTTGTTGGTAGGCTGGCCTTCGAATAAGGAAAGTTCGAAGTTGGTCGCGGCCTCGCGTAGCGGTCGCGATGAACAGGTCGTCGATCAGAAACGGGAAATGACGTGATCCGGATTGCGGTGGATATCGGCTTGTCACCGCACAGTAGAACTTAGAGTAAAACGCCGTAGGGCAGCACGCTAATTGAGTCCATCCCGGAGCGTCTTCAGATACAACTGAAATAATCCGTTCGTCGTTGCAATATCCCTATTCAGACGAACTCTTGGGTTATTTCGGACATAGTCAGCAAATCTACCCGAAAGAACTCCGAGTAAATGCGCATCTTCCAGCGCGGAGATCGTTGGACCGTTCGGATCCACCCGTCCATCCCTAGACGGGGTGAACAGCGCCTGGAATGCTCGAATTGCGCTTTCCGTTTCAGGCCCGGTCAGGCCGTCGATTGCAATTGGAGGAAGACCGCTTCGCATTCTCGCATCATTGAGCAGCAGCTGCACGTACATCACATCGCCGGCAACATTCTTGCCACCCACGCCCACCGAAGAAGTAATCGCCATCTTGACCTTTCATGGGTATTGATCTTTACAACGCTAAAACGGGTCCAGCTTCCAGACCCGACAGTATGAGCCACATCAGCAACAAAGCTGCAGCGTCGACCGCGCTTTTAGCCTTCTGTGGCGCGGGCTGGCGCAAACGGCTTTCGATGCAGACTTCGTATAGAATCAGGCCCGGACTCTTTCGAAACCAGTGCAGGCTAACTTCTGTCTCAGCAAAGCCCTTCGTTTCGACCCAAAGAGTTTCGGTCTCGTCGGGAAAGTATAAGACTCCCGGCACATACGGAAGCGGAGGCCTTTGGGAGCCGCAAATCGCTATCAGAAAGAGGATCTTCTCCGGCCCTTTGGCACGACCGCGCGTCGAGTTCGGCTTCACCTCGTAGAACTCAAACTCGGACTGCGACGGGCGGTGGGTCATCCAGTCCGGATTTTTTATTCCCGCGCCGGGCAGGCTCATCTGCAAGGCCAGATTGATCTCGTCCACCTGGTTGTTATTCGATTTCAGGAACTTGATGAATTCTTTTGTGTTGTTTGGTCCGCCGGCTACCGAAGGGAAGTCCCTAAAGATCTGAGTCCCATCAGACCCACGCCTTGGGTGGATGGTTTGCGGAGTTCCCGTACCGCGCCTCCGCGCGTAGTGATCGAAGATTTTATCTTCGGCCAGCACATCGACGGATTGACCCATTGTGTCTTCTATCTGCTTCGGTATTCCAGGGATGTCCTCTGGAGCCTGACATTTGCCAGCCATTGTTAATTGCCGCCTCAATGGTTCTCCAATGCACTTTGAAGGCCAGACGGAAGGAGAACCCAATCGATAAACAAGTCCATGGCAACGCCTTCCCGTCCTTCCGCCATTGCACTCAATCAGATAATGGCGAGCACGTCTGGATAATCTGTTCGTTTCGACTCAGGGCCACATCGGAGCTACGGGCGGAGAGCTTCGAGCAAATCCAGTTGGACTCTCGCCTCGCTCTCAGAAGGTCCGGGTTCGCACAGTGGAGCTTCCCGCCGCGACCGGTTACCCACCATGTGAAATCAATACTTCCAGACCCAATGCATCCAGGTGAGCCCTTGGCCAGAATAGCCTCGTAGCGGAGTTCATCGAAACGCCCCTGGGAGATTAGCCGCGAGATGTGGCCTAGCATTTACTTTGCGAGCTGACCTTAAAAGATCGGTCGATCCGATATCAGGAAGCAGTGTCGCTCCGCCTCCGGCTCCGCGACACGGCTTCCTTGATACTGAAGACTGACCGTGACCCTTGTTGTGGGACCGAACTGTCACCCATGTTCCGGGCCATACAATAAGGACCTCGCTCCACGCAGCTCGCTCAGAGTACGAGCATTTGAGGAAATAAAGAAAGGGTTGCCTGGCGGCAGCCCTTTCTTAATCGTGTCAGTCGCGGCCGTAAGGTTACTGAACCGGAACCAGCTTGAATTGTTGATTTGTTCCGCCGTTGCAACTCCACTGGCCGATGGTTGCGCCGTTGTAAGTGGCTAAGCCGAAGACGTCCATACACTTTCCGCTGCTGTTTGGCTGGATGGTGTAGTATCCGTTGCCGGCATCATTGAGCGTCCAGATTTCATTCGCCCCACCCCAGTATGGGTACTGAATGATTACAGCTCCATTGGACGTACTTGCGGAGGCCACATCGAGTTGCAGATTGCTGGAGCGAGTCGTGATGGTGTACCCACCATTGACCGGAGTGAACTGGAACTCCTGGTTGGTGCCACCCCAGCAAGCATATTGCTGGATACGTGTTCCGAGATTCAATTGTGAGCCGTTTATGGCTACGACATCTACGCAGCTTCCGCTGTGATTGTTGACAATCTCCACCCAACCGGTCGGGATCGGACTGCTGGGAGCAGGAGCAGCTGAACTGGTGGCGACGGTGGAGCCTAGTGGGCTGCCATCGGTCGAGGCATACAGGTAAGGGCTTGTGGGACTCAGCAGAAAGTTTTCCAACGCGAAGTTGATGAAGCCGACGGCAGCCAGAGAACCGGGAAAGAAGTTGTTGGCCGGGTATCCGGAAGGACTTCCACCGATCAAGACGTTGTTAGAGAAGGTACCGCCGGAATCGTAAGTGTTCAGCGTTGCGATGCCGGGAGACTGGCCGTCGCCCGCCACACCCCAACCGATGTTGGTGATGTTGTTGGTGAAGTTGACGGTGCTGCTACCCGACGGGCTAAAGACCAGGGCATAGCCTGTCTGGAACCCGGTGTTGTGGTCGATAGTGACCCCGTTGACTCCATCCTGAACTTGGAAGAGTCGTCCGTCGTTACCCCAGGAGGACGAGACGTCTTCCCAGATGTTGTTCTTGACGGTGAAGCCTCCGGCACTCCCCATCTCACTGGAACTGGAGTCATGGCCGACGAAGACTGCACCGGCGGCGGCATGACGAATAACGTTGTTGGAAACAGTGACATTGTTGACGACAGCCCACGGCACCTGGCCGCTTTCTGCACGTACGTTGAAGACCATCACGAAGCCGCGCTGGTCAGCCCCGACCCAGTTGTTGTCGAACGTATTGCTGTCGATGGTGACTCGCTGTGCGAACTTCAGCTCGATGTGGTTCTTGGCCCACACCGGCACTCCGGCGTAGTTGGAACTGCCGACCTGCCAACTGAGGGGTTTGTAAAACTGATTCTTCTGAATGAGGATATCGGAGGGCAGGACGCCGTGGATGGCCGGGACGGTTCCGCCAAAGGCGATGATTTCGGAGCCTGCCTCCAGATGGTTGTTGATGATCCGGAATGGTCCGGGACCGTTCCATCCAGCGATCGCCTGCGTATCCTGCCAGGTACTGATGAAACCTGAAATGTACGAGTTTTCGACGGTAATGTTGATTCCATTCAGCGCCACTCCGCGCTTTCCGCCCGCGCCCGGATCGCCATGGATATAACAACGGTCAAAGTCGATGTCGTGCGGCAACGCTCCGGTTGAGTTTTCGTTTCCGGTCCCGATCTGGACCAGATCCTGAACATAGACATTGGAGGCCGGAAGGAACTCAATGCCCTGAATGGTGTAGTAGTTAGCGCCAGTGGTCATCTGCAGTGCCGGAGCGCCGTCCGGGGTACGCAGTTTTGGCATAGAAGAGGTCTTGGTCGGGAGAGATGCGACTGCCGGCACCGGGCAATGAACCCATAGCCGAACTTTGAATGGTTATTGTAGGACCCGAATTGGACAGCAGATAATAGTGACCCGTAAATGTTGCGCCAGCGGCAATTTGGACTGTGTCCCCTGGGTGTGCGGAATTGAGCACGCCCTGGAGGTCTCCACCCGCAGGGACAGTCAGGGTTGCTGCGCCGGCGAGTGAACGAACGCTGCGGCGAGAGGAAGTAATATTTTTCCATGTGGTGTACATTAGTAGAAGACTTGAGCCTTTCGAGAGATTCGGTCATCCCCAACTGACCAACCCTAATGCTTACACATAGTTACAGCAGGGTGTTCCCCGGTCAGGCTTCGCGCGCAGCAGGAACCAAAGGGTACCCGGCACCCGAAGCAGTGGTAAAAACGATATACCTGCATTCTAGTAAATACCTGGCTTCTTGTATATAGTTTTCTCTGTCTTCTAATAAATTTTTTCGAATTTCTTTGCGCTAGTATCAATACTAGAACATTAATTTTATCGATAGTTGTACCTGGCGAGAATTACTAGCAGTGCGGCTAATCTGTCCGAAGCCGGAGCCTAGGATGTTGTTAGCGGGAAGTGCAAAGTTAACTGCGTTGAGGAGATTAAACGTCTCGACCCGAATTTGCAAGTCTGCGCGTTCGCTCCCGTTACGAGAACCGAACGGGGTGTTCTTGATGAGGGCGAAATCGAAATTATGAAGGGCGGGTCCCCGGAAGGTGTTGCGCCCCAGGAATCCGAAACGGCCCCGGTTAGGTCCTGTACCGCCCGAAATACCTATGGGGATGCTGAAGAAGTTTGAATTGGCGGCACCCAATCCGAAGTAGTCCTCTCGAATACCGCGGCTGGTGGAAAGAATGGGATCGGCCACTTGATCAGGACGGTCGACCCCATTGGAGCCGACGCCCGTCTGCTGGAGGCCGGAGTAGATGGTGAAGGGCGACCCGCCGGTGAGTGTCACGACGCTCAAAAGCTGCCAGCCTTGGTGACTTTGCGCCCCAGAAGCCGCGCGCCCGGAAAGCGGTAAAGGGAAGATCCTGAATGGCGCTCAGGGTGAAGGCCTGGCGGATGTCGAAGGTAGAAGGACCCTTCTCGGCACGGGTATTGAATGGATCCTGTGGCCAAGCCTGGGCAGCTGCGCCCGAGGTTCCGCTGACAAAGCCACCGATCACAGTGCTGTCGTCGTCCAGCGATTTCGAAAACGTGTAACTGGCTTGGATAGCCGGTCCGCCATGCGGAACAGGTCCTTGCAAGGAGGCCTGGAGGGCATGGTAGCTGGAGTGGGAACGATTGGTCATCAACATCTCAGTACCGAAGCCCCCGAGCGGCTGACCTGAGGAGTCGAACTGGGTGAACGGAGCGAAGGCGGGCGTTGCGCCGGTATAGCCATTAGGAAAGTTGATAGCGGGGAGGCTGATGCCGGCAGTTCCGACGTAGGCAGCGCTGGCAGCCAATCCTTGGAAGGAGCGTTCGGCGGCCAGAGTCCAGGTGGCGAGATAGGCGTTACGAAAATCCTGAGACATGACGTTGACGTTGAGCGGCGCAACTTGCTTGTTGGGGCTCAGGGCAGCCAAGTCCTGGGCAAAGCGAGTAATGTCCCAGACCGAATTGGCGGGAACAGCTTTGGAGTCGTTATGAGCTGCGGCCAGAATGTTGACTCCCGACGGGCTGTAAACGCCGGGTAACTGCTCGGGCGTGAGGCGAGTGCCGAAGAGAAGGGGCACGCCTGGGGCAGCGGTCAGCCGGGGATAGTCAACGTAGGGAGCTGAGCCGGTAAGCAAGTTGTCCTGCCAAATGTTGGGCGGGATGGTAGTGAGTCCACCGCCGACACGGATCTGGAGTTTGGGTGTTGCAAGCCAATTGAGGCGCAGACGCGGTCCCCACCCATTGGCGTCGGTGCGGAAGATGGGTTCGGGGTTGATGAGATAGTTCTGGCTCAGCACGCCGTTCTGATTTACAAACGACACGCCGGCGCTGCGACGGGCTCGTTCGCTGAAGGGCGTGTAGAGTTCGTATCGGAGACCGTAATCGAGCTGCAAACTCCCGGAGATTTTCCAGGTGTCCTGGACATAGAGGTTCATGTTGTAGCGAGAGACTGCGGCGACTCCGATCTGGCCGCCTTGTGGAAAGCTGGGCGGTGCGAGGGCCACGGTGTAGGCGAAGGCGCTCCCGCTAAGCAGGGCGGTTAACGTGTCGGGCAGAGGAGCGCCGGCGGGGACGTCGTGCTGGCCACTGAGCGAACGAATATTGACGGGCGCATACGCGGTTCCGCCTCCGAACGTATAAGACCCATTGGGGGCAGTGCCGAAGTAGGTGGAATCGCGGTTCGCGCGGACCTCCCCGCCCGCCTTTATCGCGTGACGTTTGGTTGTCCAGGAGAAGACCTGACGCCCTTGGAAGAGATTGCCGAAGGAGGAGACGACCGAGCCGCCGGCAGTATTGAATCCTTCGTACAAACCATCACTAAAGGTGAGAGCCGGGTCGGTGCGATTGGGTGTGTCAAAGGACGGCGTGCTTCGCGTGACGCTCAGCGACGTTTCGGCAACAAAGGAAGGTGAGGCGTGGGTCCAGGTGAGGACGCCATTACGCTGATGATCAACGTACAGGATGCCGAAACTCTGCTCAATGGCGGTTTGGCTGGGATTCGTGGTGGGACCGGTGAGATTGTTCAGACTGAAGCGGGCAAAGAGAGTGTTGCGCGCTGAGAGCTTGTGGTCGAGCCGAACCGAAAGCTGATCGGCGTTCGTGGTTACCTTTGAGGAAGTTGCGAAGGTACGAGCACCAAAAGAGCCGCCCGGATCGTTGGGAAGTGGATAGCGATTGAGGATGGAGGAGATCTGCCGGTTACAGGCACGATCAGCGTGTCACCGGAATAGGCGGTGGTATCGAGACCCTGTCTTTCAGCGAGGGTCGGCACGGGCAAGACCTGGGTAGTTCCTAAGACCTGGCGAAAGCCTTGCAGCTGAACGTAATAGAAGGTGCGATCGCGGCCGCGATAGAGATGCGGGATTTCGAGAGGGCCGCCGAACGTGAGACCAAACTCATTGCGACGGAACGGCGGGAGCCGGCCCGGATTCGCAGGAGATCGGCGATCGAAGAAGTTGCGAGCATCCAGGGCGGAGTTACGAAGGAACTCAAAGAGCGAACCATGGATGCGTTGGTGCCCGAGCGCGTGAGGATGTTGGTGAAGCCCGAGGCACCACGACCGATCTCGGCGGGCATCCAGCCGGAAGAAGACTGAATCTCGGCCACAGCATCGACGTTGAAGTTAGAGAAGGTGGAGCCACCCATCTCCGGGTCGCTGGTATCCGCGCCATCCATGGCAAAGACAGCCTCTACACCTCGCTGCCCGTTTATGGCGAACTGCTGCGTGAAGTTGGTGGCGCCGTTGGCGTCAGTCATGGTTCCAGCAGCCAGGAGCAGCAACTGACTGAAGTCTCGTTTGTTGAGAGGAATGGCGGACACGGCCTGACCGGAGAGGTCTTCTCCTCCCGTGAGGGTGCCGGGGGACGGGGTTACCGGGAAAGCGACGACCAGCGTGTTGGATTCCGATAAGACGAGGGATGCGGCCTGAGTCTGCGGCAGATCGAGGGGCGCGGAGGCGCGAATCTGGCGTCCGTTCCACTCCATGGAGAGACGGTAGCGGCCGGAGGGCAGCACGGCAAATCGAAATTCGCCTTGAGCATCGGCGGTAGTTGCAATGGCTTCTTTTCCGCCCTGCAGGTGAATGACAGCGCCGGCGAGACGCTCACCAGCATGAGTGGTGGCGTGGCCCCAGAAAGCAGGGGCATTCGCCTGCTGAGCGCCAGCCATTGTGGCCAGGCAGAAGAAGAGAGATACAACTCGCACCCATGCAGGATATCGAGGGACACAAATCAAACAGCGGTTGCGGTGCTGAAGAGGCGCTCGAGGTTGAGGCTGAGGATCTGGCGGGCCTGCTCCTGATCGAGTCCCAGTTCGTAGAGGGTCTTCACTTGCAGATCAAAGATTGGGGTATTCCAGCCGCGCGGAAAGAAGCTGGAATCGGTACCGAACAGAAGGCGATCGGCCCCGATCACATCGATGGCGCGACGGTATACAGTTCCGATGTCTAGCGATTCGTAGTTCATCCAGTGATTCGAACTGGAGGTATCAAGATAGACGTTCGGACAGAGATCGGCCAGCATGAGAGTTTCACGAAGCAGACCGGCACCGAAATGAGGAACGATGAAGCGGACCTGGGGAAAGTGCAGCGCCACCGGGTGTAAGTCGAGGGGATTGGAATAACGCAGGTTGTATTGAGCAGGCAAACCGAGCTTCTTGCGGACGCCGACGCTAAGGGCGCCGCAGTGTACGAAGACCGCAAGCCTGGAATCGGATGCAATCTCAAAGAGAGGAACCAATCGTGCGTCAGTTAGTGAATAGGTGTGCATGGCGGGGAAGAGACACACGCAGTGAAGGTGGCGTGACACGGCGGCGGCAGTAACTCGCTCAAGAGCGTCGGGCTGCGTGGGATCCAGCATGAAAAAGCCGTAGAAGCGTGCGGGATAAGCCTCTACCGCCGCAGCTACAGTCGCCTCGTCACCTGGCGAGCTAGCGATGAGGCAAGCGCGATCGACACCGTGCGCATCAAGCTCAGCGACCCAGCGGCCCGCCAGAGAACAGGGATCTTTCCCGGGCATCTCCCAGCCGAGCAGCGTGCCGAGACTTTCGAGGGAGTCCAACTTTTTCTGGCGCATCAGGCCGGAGTAGAAAGTCTGAGAGAAGAAGTGAATATGTGCATCGTTGACGGCCAGCTCGCCCCAGGGTGTTTGCTTCATGCAGCTTGATTCTAGCGGGCGCGATTAAGACACATTCATTCGAGGTCACTGTGATTGGTGGCGTCCGCGGAGAGGGCGTCAACGTCTTATGAACAGGAAGCGAGGGAAGCTTCCAGAGAGCCTGAAGGAGGTTCATCATGTTCAAGAGACTTGGGGTGTTCGGACTTATGCTGGCCGCAGCGGCCACAGCACTGGTCCAGCCGGCGACGGCGTTTGGCCAGGATCGCTATGACCGAGGCTACCCTTATCAGAACCGCAACGATTATCGCCGCTATGACGGCGACCGAGACTTCTATCGGAATCATGAGTGGCGAGAAAGAGAGGCGAGAGAACATGCCTGGCGGGAACATGAATGGCGCGAGCGGGAGCGCCGAGAAGATCGGAGCTATCGATACAACAACTATGCTCCCGGTTATAACTACGGCAATCCATACTACGCTCGTCCTTATTAGGCACTAAATAAGAAAGCTCCGCTTCTCTTGTGGGAGAAGCGGAGCGGATTTCCAACCGGTTCGATGAAACTCGAACTCTTCTAATTCTCGAACTTATCTAATTTACAGCGCGCTGCGACGGCCGGCCAAGACACTGACCAGGAACAGCACCAAGAAAATGATGAAGCAGATCTTAGCGATTCCAGCAGACGCAGCGGCAATGCCACCGAATCCGAGCACAGCAGCAAGTACTGCCACAACCAAGAACACCCAGGCGTACCAGAGCATAAGTTTTTATTTCCTCCTCGTGCAGTTGTGATGCACATGGAATGCCAATGCCGGGACGGATGTTTGGACTATGCAGTTAAGAACCGCAAGTTACTGATTCCAAAGCCTCAGGAATAGGAACGATGAACACTGGCACTTACTAGCTTTGGCCGGCGGATGAAGAATTTGCGCAACTAGCTGCAGAATATTACCTGTGCATACGAATGTGTTCACTACAAGGTACGCTTTTTCTGCAGATTTGGATTTCGGCTGAAGATAGCGAGGCTTCAGGCAGTGACGGCTTGCGGTGTGGCGTGATCCGGAACAGCAGAAGTTTCGCGAACAGGCGGTTTGTGCGAACTGTTGGATTTGTTCGCTGATGGCTTAGTCCAAAGCTGATGCAAGCCGGAGAGCTCCTTCTCGAGCTGACGCGTTTTCCAGTGGTACAGACTCGACGCCAAGTAGAGCGCTTCGGAGCCTAACTCTTCTTCTCGTGCGGCGAGCGCGGTGAGAACTTTCTGGTTGGTTTTTCCCACTTGCAGGCTTTGCCGAAGCACGTGCAAATTGTGAGCTTCCCCAAGCGCGGTCTCCAGGTCGCGCACAGCAGCTTGCCGGCCATCCAAAAACGCAACATTAAGTCCGGTGAGGAGACGAATGTGATAGCCGTGATCCTTCACGCGCTTACGTAGGTCGTGCAAGTTGTCCGGAGAGGAAGTTGCACGAGCCTTCTTCAAGGCTTTGCGGCCCTGCCGGTAAATGGAAAGAAGCCCGGGTTCGATAGCACCAAAGCCATTTCCCTTTAACTCGAACGCCTCAAAACAGGGTCGTGATTCCTTCAGCGCGGCGACGGTGGCTGCGAGCACCTGCTCCACATCAAGCGACTGATACACGCGCGCCTTTTCGGCCTGCAACCGCTTTAGGAAGGCAGTGCGAGATCGTGGGGTAAGCGCACCATCGGGAAGAGCCGTGAAGCTTTCGATGATGGCGTGAGCATCACGCAATTGAGAGAGCTTCCGTGCTATGTCGCGGAACCGGTGGTTTTCAGAGCGGAATGTAGACTTACCCAATTGATGAGCGACGAGCCGCAGCAGAGCACGAATCTTCTTAATGTCCTTGCGGGCTTCGTGGATTCGGGTGTCGCGATCCTCCGCAGTTGATTTACTTAGGTGTTCCGCGGCAGAGTCAATTTGTTCGAGGAAGATTTGGTGAAGCTGGCGGGATACAGGTTGGTCACCTGTGCTCAAGCGGTAGGCCATGGGGAAGGTTATTTCGCCAGTCTACCGCAAAAGCGACAGGTTTGTTTCAGTTCGATTAAACCGCGGGTTTGAAGCCGCGGGAGGGATCAGGAGTGGCCTGATTGGGGAGAAGTGGGCTGCACGTTCGGCGTATCACTACCTCCTGCTTCCTTATCAGCTTCTTCGTTCCGTCCGAGCAATCTGAGCGCGGCCGACGTGACATTTTCGGCGGTGAGGCCGAAATTTTTCATGATGGTATCTCCGGGGGCGGACGCACCGTAGTGGTCAACTCCGATGCTGTGTCCTTCATCGCCAGCATACTTGTGCCAACCGAAGGTGGCGCCGGCCTCAACAGTGACGCGCTTCCGGAGCGATTTGGGAAGGATGGTATCGCGGTACGAATCGTCCTGCTGATCGAAGAGGTAGAAGCTCGGCATGCTGATGACACGCGACTTCACGCCGTAACCGGTTAACTTCTCCTGCGCCTTCATGCAAAGAGAGACTTCGGATCCACTGCCGATGAGGAGCACTTCCGGGTCACCGCCTTCCGAGTCAGAGAGGATGTAGGCGCCCTTTGAAACATCGATGTCCTTGGCTTTAGCGCGGTTCAGGTGAGGAACATTCTGGCGGGTAAGAGCGAAGAGCGTCGGGCCGTCATGCTGAATGGCGAAGGCCCAGGATTGCGCTGTTTCCGTGGCATCGGCGGGACGCATGACGTTCAGTTGCGGGATAGCTCGCAGGCCTGCGAGCTGCTCGATCGGTTCGTGCGTGGGACCGTCTTCACCAACGGCAACGCTGTCGTGTGTGAAGACATAGAAGACCTTCAGCTTGCTAAGAGCACCGAGGCGAACCGAGGGCTTCATGTAATCGGAGAAGACCAGGAATGTCGCCGAGAACGGTAGCAATCCGCCGTGGGCCGCCATGCCGTTGACGGCAGCGCCCATGGCATGTTCACGAACGCCGAACGCGATGTTATCGCCGGAGTAACCCCAAACGCCGCCGACTGCGCCGGCACTAGAAGGTCCGCCGACCTCAGGCGGTTGGAAGTCACCTTTGCCCTTTAGGGCGGTGTTGGTAGACGGATTCAGGTCGGCCGAACCGCCTACGAGGTTGTGAATGTTCTTGCCGAGCGCATTCATCACCTGCCCACCGGCCGCGCGGGTAGCGATTGGTTTGTCTTCAGGCTTCCAGGTAGGCAGCCCCTCCTGCCAGTTGGCGGGAAGTTTGCCGGCGATGAAGGATTCGAGCTCTTCGGCTTCCTTGGGGAACGCCTGCTTGTAGGCCTCGAAACGGGTCTGCCAATCGCTCTGCGTCTTCGCGCCCTTACTGCCGACTTCGTGGAAGAATTCCAGAGATTCCTGAGGCAGGAAGAACTTGTCGTCGCTAGGCCAGTTCAGCGCCTTCTTCGCAGCTAACAACTCTTCTTCGCCGAGGGGATTGCCATGAGCTTCGAAGGTGTCCTGCTTCTTGGGACTGCCATACCCGATGTGGGTACGGACAAGAATCATAGACGGGCGGGTTTTTTCTTCCTGCGCGGCTTTGATGGCTGCGGCAATAGCCTGAACGTCGTTACCTTCATGGACGTGAACGGTATGCCAGCCGTAGGCCTCAAAGCGCTTGCCGACGTCTTCGGTGAAGCAGAGGCTGGTAGCGCCGGCGAGCGAGATGTGGTTGTGATCGTAGAGAGCAATGAGCTTACCGAGTTGCAGGTGGCCGGCGAGCGAAGCGGCTTCCTGGGTGACGCCTTCCATCAGATCGCCATCACCGCAGATGGCGTAGGTGTGGTGGTCGATGATCTCGTGACCGGCGCGATTGAACTTGGCCGCGAACCAAGCTTCGGCGATGGCCATGCCGACACAATTGCTAAGACCTTGTCCGAGGGGACCGGTGGCGACTTCAACACCCACGGTATGGCCGCGTTCGGGATGCCCCGGAGTCTTGCTTCCCCATTGCCGAAAACGCTTCAATTCATCAAGCGGCAGATCGTAACCGGTCAGGTGAAGGAGGCTGTAGAGAAGCATGGATCCGTGGCCGGCGGACAAAACGAAACGGTCGCGGTCGAACCAGTGCGGATCCTTTGGGTTGAACTTTAAGAACTTGGTCCATAACGTATAGGCCATGGCGGCAGCGCCCATTGGCATACCCGGATGGCCGGAGTTTGCCTGCTGCACGGCATCGGCCGAGAGAAAGCGTATGGTGTTGATGCAGAGGTCTTCTAGGGTTTGTGTTTCCGTGGTAGGCACTTATTTGCTCTCCTGATTGGACAGTTTTCTAGAAATGATGTGACAAGTTAAGCCGGTGACAATTTTGAACACAAATCGGTCGCTCCCTAACAGAGTATCTTTCGGCTGAGTCCGAAATTGCGAGTAGTGATTTGGCGGAGGGCGTCGGGGGAGTTAAGCGGGGCGGAACCAAGGCTTCGCCTCAGCCTTGCGTTTGCGGAAGTGTGGGCTGATGGGGACTTAGATTGGCAAGTGGCACGACTGCCGTAAAAGCGAGAGTGATGCCAGTTTCTCGGCTCTGCGGCAGTCCAGCCACGGGTTCTCAAGAGCTTTATGTTGATCAGGCGCGCAAAAACATGTCCGTGTGTCTGACAAAAAGCTTCGGATACTGAAAAAGCGATTCATGTCCAGAGTCGGGATACAGAATCAACTGAGCTTCCGGCAGGTTCTGCTGCAAGGAAAACGAGTTGATGGTGTAGAAGACAGCGTCTGATTCACTCCAATCACTAGAACCGGCATTCGGATGTCTCTCAAACAAGCGAAGCGTTGGCCGTTCGGCTCGGCCCACTCCTGAAGTGCGGCAAACCACTCCGGATACCTACTCCGGGCGAGGTCGTGAAGAAGCCATCAATCCAGAAAGCGTCTTGGGTTTCATTCTTCGTTGTGAAGATAACCTGGATTCCGGAGTGACTGGGATGCCAGCGCCGTGCGAGGTACGCTACCGGGGATCACTAAGTTGCGAACCAGGTCGGGCCGCTGCAGGGCGATGCTCTGCGTGATCATCCAGTCGAGTGAGAACCCAAGAATATCGACGTTCGTCAGACCCAGCGCATCGATGAACGAGACCGCATCTTCGCCGTCTCGGCGAAGCTCAAAGGCACTTTTCCGCCTGAGCTAGCCACTCCGGCATTGTTGAACAAGATGGCTTTTCTGCCCTGTGCCAAGCCCGCGGTGCGAGAACGGCTATACCCATAACCCAAGATCTGGCCGTGAGCATAGCCACCGGGTTAACGGGCCGCGAGTTCGCGCACTCCATAACGATCGGCCGAGTGCTTATGGGAGAGGTTTGGCGCCAACGCGATGCGTGCGGCATTGAATTTGTCCCAGTCACCAACATCCGGAAGTGCGGGGATCGTCACCAGTTCACGGCGATCGAAAGCCACCAGTGAAGCGTCGACCATCTCTTCCGAGCTCATGACGATTTCAGACGGCAGATTCTGATGTCCGCCGATGCCGGCACGGTCCCAGAACTCAGACGCTGTCGCACCAGGCAAAACAGCCTGAACCTGAATGCCCTTGTCTCCGACTTCCTTGTGAAGTGACTGCGTGAGGTTGAGGACAAAGGCCTTGGTGCCGCTATAGACGCCGTTCAGAAGCTCGGGATTTACTGCAACGACTGACGAAATATTGATGATCGCTCCGCCCTTTCGCTCGACGAACCCGGGTAGGATGGCGGCGGTCAAACGCAGCAAAGCAGTGATGTTCAGGTCGATCATGTTCTCCATTTCTTCGATACTTGAATCGAGTAACGTAGAAACTCCACCAAAGCCAGCGTTGTTTACAAGCGCCGTGATTGAGCTGTCGGTTCGGAGCCTTCGCTCCACTTTGCGCAACTCTTCCTTGTTCGTGAGGTCAGCTGGCAGCGCTTCGATCGTGCGCCCCGTTGCGGCCGTTAGTGAGCTTGCAAGATCGTTCAGCAGCTTTCCGTTGCGAGCGACCAGAATCAAATTGTAGCCGCGCTTGGCCAGACGGTCAGCATAGACGGCACCAATGCCTGTGGATGCTCCGGTAATCAGCGCTGTGCCTTTGAGTGAGGTGCTTATCTTTGACATGGTGAGTTCTCCTAGTTTCGGATCTGTGAACCGATTTCTTGGTTCACGTCTTTGAGTAGACCGGTCGGTTCCACGGTTCAGAAATAAATCGACTTTCGCAGGAAAGTATGTCGAATGCTTAGTTTTTCAAGAGAACATCGAAGATGAAATGCCGGAAGTTGTTTAGCGGCCTGTCGCTTTTCTCGGCCTTCATTCGAACCAACGCTCCTTCATAGCTATTGATCAGGAACTCAGCAAGAAGTTCGGGCTTTACCGACTTCTTTAGCTCGCCCTCTTTGATGGCCTGGCGTAGAACGTCGGCGATCGCTGCCTGCCAGACCGTGAACATCGATTGCAGTTTCGCCTGGAGTTTTGAGTTGTGGTCTGCTACCTCAATGCTCATTGCTCCGACCAAACAGCCGGTGACCTCTCCTCGCTGGCCAGACACGCAGAAGAGTTCTTCGAAATAGGTGCGCAGTCGCTTTATCGGGGAAATTGAGCTATCCCCTAAGATCCTTTGCGCCCTTTCCCTCTCTTGAACCGAATATCGCTCAAAGAGCTCAGCTACAAAAGCCTCTTTACTCGGGAAATAGTGATAGAAAGACCCCTTGGGTACCTGCGCCAGGTCAAGGAGTTCCTTCACACCCGTGGCCGTATACCCGTTAGCCCGAAGCTGCTTAAGCCCAACCTCGAGAAGATGCTCGCGGGTGGTAGACGGTCCTGCCATACATCTCATAATAGACTGGTCGGTTAGGCACCTGATTTGGCGGATATGTGCACGGGATAGTTATTTGACTGAGGGCGAGTCGCGGTCGTACGCCACATGCAACCAGCGTCTCGCC
Source organism: uncultured Acidobacteriaceae bacterium (assembly GCA_963814195.1). GTDB lineage: Bacteria > Acidobacteriota > Terriglobia > Bryobacterales > Bryobacteraceae > Bog-105. The sequence continues at coordinate 151,106 of CAWFBU010000007.1, read as the reverse complement.
TCCTCGTTGAAGTCGCTCTCTGAGTTTAGTTCCAGGCGATGGGTGATGCGATCCTTGCGGGCGTAACCGCCCGTGTCGATGAGTGAACCTTCAGCTTTGTGATCACCGAGCGCGAGGCCGAGGTGAAGCTGCTTTCGATTCGGCACTTTGACTTGTGCAAACACGTGTTCCCGATAGAAGGGAATGATCGTTTTACAGGGGCAAACCTTCACTGCATCGCCGAGAGTTTGTGAAAAGCGAAGGATGGCTTCGTAGAGCGGCAGGAATTCGGCTTTTGGACCAACGAAAATAGCGTCGACAAGGGACTGCGGGTCGTAGCTTTCGCGGGTCCCGAAACCGTCAGCGACCTCCTGGATAACGGATGCATAGTTCAGGTTTAAGCCTTGCGATCTGAGCCACGCCATTCGTTCCGACTTTGACGTCGCGCTCAAACGACTTAGCCGCTGCACCCACTCTTGCAGGGATGCGCCAGTGTTGGCCTGGAGATTCGCCGCCATGGCGTCCATGTAGTCGAAAGAAGGGTGCGTGCTGTAGGGAAATGGCGGATTCATCAGGAACTGATCTCACGATATCCTGAAGTAGAATGCCCTTGCGAGCAGCCATCCTTTTCCTACTGGTGCTGTCTTTCCTATCGGCGTCTGCCCAGAAGAAAAAGCCAGAAGATGAGCAAGTGATGCGGCCCAACCCAGCGGCTGCGACGGCCGATGCGCCGAGCCTATATTCCTGTCCAGCTGGAGGACCGCTGGGCGAGATGAATCTACAGGTGAAGACCAACGCCAATCCACAACCGCTGCCCTTTGCGAACATCGTGCACCTGAGCGAGGGCGATACGGTGCAGTATGCGCCGATCACAAGGGGCCGGGAGAAACGAGAAGGCGAAGTGGCTATGGTGTTGGTTCCGAGTATGATTTCCGGCAAGGAACAGCTGCTGGTGACGGAGGTAAAGGACGCCTCAAAGCCGCAGGAATGGCAGATTCCGCGCACGATTTCGCTGGCGGTATTCGTGTACGGGCCGCAAGGGCTAAGCAAGAAAAAGGTAAAGAGCTTTCTTTCGCAAGACACTTCGCTGGTAGCGCAGATGGCCGATTATGCGGACAAGACGGCACAGACCGAAGCATTGCTGCAAGCGCTGTCAAGCTCGGACAGTTCTCCGGCCAGCATGAATGCGGCGCTGACGGGGTTCGCTTCGCAGTACGGCTTAGCCGTGCAGATCGACAAGACGGCCCCAGCCAATGTGCAGGCGCAGACTCTGTTCTCCGCAATTAATCCACAACTGGCGAACAATAGTCCACTGGCGGCGTCGGGTGCCTCGCAAGTTAGCCAGACGGCGAGCCTGGCAACGGCAGCGGCTGGACTTCTCTTTGGCAGTCCGGTGGGATTGCTGGCCGGCGGGACATCGATGGTGCTGGAGTTGCGATCGCTGGTTTTCCCCGATACACAGTTCCGGTCGTCCTATTCGCAAGCGACAAAGGATTCGCGGGTGAACCTCTGCGGTCAGCGAAGTGCCGCGCCACCGCATACGCGAGTGGCCTATATCTGGGCATCGCGCATCCCGAATGCAGCGACACCGAAGATGCAGATCGGGGATGCTCACTATATTCCGGCGGGGCAGAAATCACCCGTGACCGCGGAGATTGCGGATGCCGACTGGAAGTATCTGCAACGCGCCCGCAAATGGACGCTAGAGAACGATGCGAAGCAACAGATCGAAGTGCCAGTGCTGAAGCTGCAAAACCAGAAAGCAGTGGAGGTCGATCTGGCCAAAGCCAAGGTGCCTCCTGGTACCTATCATCTGGCGGCCTATTGGGATTGGGCAAAGTTCCAAGCTACGGGCGAGATCAAGGTGCTGCCTTTGAGCGATTACGCGCATGCGGAGGTGAAGCCGGAATCGCAGGACCGCATTCTGGCCAATGGCGGGAAGATGCCAGTGACGTTAACGGGCAGCGACTTTGAGTTCACCAGCAAGGTGGAGCTAAAGAAGGTAGGCGATGAGTTCGCAGTCCCGGAACCGGTGAAATTTCTGCTGCCAAAAGGTCCGCAGATGGGCCCGCAGGAGCAGATGGACGTGCAGCTGAACACGCACGACTTGGAACCGGGCCGGTACCAGCTTTTGCTGGCACAGAGCGACGGCAAGAGTCACCCGGTCACTTTCGCGGTGTTGCCGAATCCGCCGAAGATTGTGAATCTCCCGATCGTTACGAACGACGGTGTAGCCATTCAGCATTATGTGTTGAAGGGTGAACGGCTGAATGAATTAACGAAGCTGGAAGCGCCGGGGGCGACTTTCGAATTAGGTGCGAGCAGTTCCGGGGACACAGAGCGCAATGTGACGGTAAAGATGAATGCGAGTAGCAAACCAGGCACGACCAGCTCTGTGAAGGCTTATTTAAAAGATCGGACGGAGCCCATTCTCTTCGAAAAGGCGGTGGAGGTAACGGGACCGTTGCCGATCATCGTGAGTTCTAAGCTCTCCATGCCAGCGGATATGGTGGTGAAGACGACGCAAGATGAATTCCCGGCAGGCTACACGTTATCGGCAATGGTGGACGTAAAGAACATTGAGCGCACCAGCACACTCCAGCTTGGCTGTGCGGAGGGTATCGGTCAGCCTGCGACTCTGCAGATTGGACAGCAAACGGCACATTGGGATCTGCAGCAGTTGTCTCCTGACCAACTCTTTGTGTCGTTCGATACGAGTTCACTACCAGCGGGATGCACGCTGCAAGCGGTTATCACGAATGGCAAAGACGGCGCCTCGAGTCCGTACAAGCTGGCGCACCTGATCCGAGTGCCCCAGGTCGATTCCGTGGTGGCTTCGAGCGAGCCGGCACCGGCGGGCCAGATCGCCGTCGATTTGAAGGGGCGCAGCCTGGAGATGATTGAGAAGGCCGGGTGGGACGCGAGTAACGGGACTACGCCGACGAGCTTGCCGACCCCGATCCCCGGCGAGGGACAAAAGCAATTACTTCACGTGATCCTGCCGGCTGCGCCGACTCCGGATGCTCCGATCTACTTCTGGCTGCGTGGGGATAGCACCGGGCGGGAGACGAATCTTAAACTGAATCCCGCACCGAGCGGGACAACGGTGGGGACAGACCGGGCTACGGCTGTGGCGAGTACCACCAAGCCAGCTGGCGGTTCGAAGTAGAGGGAAAAGGTCGAGAAGCGCAGACGCCAAGACCGTACACGCTACCGCCCTTCGTGCGTCCACCTCAGCCTTGATTTATATTTGAATCAATTGGCAAATCTACCCAATCTGCTGACCCTCTTCCGCATTTTTCTTGTGCCGCTCCTTGTCGCGGCGCTGGTGCAGCAAAACCTGCGCATTCATTGGGGCGAAACGCTGCTGGTGGCCAACGACTTCCTGGCTCTGGCGCTGTTTCTGGCCGCGGCTGCGACGGACCTGCTGGACGGTTATCTGGCACGCCGTTGGAAACAAGTGACCACGGTGGGCACCTTGCTGGATCCGGTGGCGGACAAGCTGCTGATTTCGGCGGCATTGATTTCCTTTGTACAAATGCGTCTGCTGCCGGGTTGGATGGTGATTTTGATCATCAGCCGGGAATTCGCCGTTTCCGGTTTGCGGAGCATCGCGGCGGCCGAAGGCTACACGATCAAAGCCGGGGAACTGGGCAAATCGAAGATGATGTTGCAAGTAGTCGGCGTGGTGCTGGTGATGCTGGCAGGACGATGGCCTTGGTTGAAGCCGGCGAGCCTCGCGGCTATGTGGGCGGTGGTCATCCTGGGGCTTGCTTCGGCAATTGATTACTTTCGGAAGTTCTGGCGTAAGGTGGACTTCAGCATCAAGGCGCGTCGGAGGAACGAGCTAATCCTATTGGAGCGGCAGAAAAGACGTCTGGCGAAGGCGGCGAGAGTTCAGGAAAAGCTTAACGAGCGAGCGGAAACAGCAGCCATCCGTCGATCACTTTGAACGGCGAGTGTAGAAGTGGGAAGGACATAGCAGTGTGGACCGGGTCAGGCAGCACCTGATAGTTGTCTTTAGTGAACACCACGGTGCGAATAGAGCCATGAGGACCGGCTAGGCCAATAGGCTTTCCGTTGAACACGATATTGACGCCGCCAGCGTTTCCGGTTCTAACTAGACCTTCCTGACGCCCCTCCAATACCTTGGTCTGATCAACTTCGAGAGTTCCGGAATAAAGCTGTTTGCCGTCCGCGCGTAGCGAGAGCCAGGTTCGTTCGACGGCAGAAAGCTCCACTCTGAAGCGGCCATCGGGTTCGGCGGGCACAGCCGCCTCAGGCTCGGCGATAGCGGGAACTCCAGTGGGAGCAGCCAAGCTTGAACTCCCCTGCGTCGGCGCCTGAGCAGCCTTCTGGGTGAACTGAGCAGATCCAAGGCGCATGCGTTCCCAGTACGCATAGAAGCCGGAGCAGGCAACCAGAACCGCAGCAAGGGATACGGCAGGGACGAGCCAACGTACTTGACGCCGGCGCTTGAGCGGTCGCACCACGATGTTTCGAACCAGAGCTTCGCCCTGCCCGGGCATAATCGGTTCCGGAAAGATGGTCACGGCGGAGGCGATCGCATCCTGTAAACGCTCGATCGGGAGGCCGACCTGAATGCATACCTGCCGTACAAAACTCTTGTAGAAAAAGGCGGAGGTAATTTGGTGAAAATCGTCGTCTTCGATGGCTTGCAAAATCTTGACAGAGATGCAAGTATGTGCGCTAATCTGCTCGAGACTAAGGCCAGTCTCCTGTCGCGCCGTTCGGATTTGTTTACCGACCGATTCCATATTCAGTCGTAGCCTTTGTGCAAGCTCATGATACAACAGCGTTTGCAACAACCGGAAAACAATTCTGCCATTTTGCGGAGAATTTCTTTTCGGCCCTACCCGTCTAACTATCCCCTATGTTTATAGCTGTGCCAAAGATTCTCAAGAAAATCGTGGTCCTGAGTTGTTTTATCTGTTCTGGCGCCGGTGCGGCACAGAGTGGGTTTAGCGGGGCTTCGGCCCTCGAGAAAACGCGACGCAGCGTCGCTTTCGGGGAGAGGCCTTCGGGATCGCCAGCGATCGAAAGCCTCAGGAGATATATTTCGTCGGATCTTAAGCCCTTGGGTGGCGCTCTTGAACTGGACGAGTTTAAGGGGCAAACACCAACCGGGCCGGTTCCGATGGTAAACATCATCGACAAGTTTGCCGGAACATCCGGTAAGGCGATTGTGGTGACCGGACATTACGATACCAAGCGCATACCAATGATGACTTTTGTAGGGGCGAATGACGGGGGATCGTCGACCGGGTTCCTGCTGGAACTTGCGCACGCTATCGCCAAAACGAAGCACAAAGACGATATTTACGTGGTGTTTTTCGACGGTGAAGAGGCAGTAGGCGAATGGAGCGAGACGGACAGCCGATACGGGAGCAGACACCTCGTCGATAAATGGCTGGGGAGTGGACTGCTTTCGAATATCAAAGCTCTGATCAATGTGGACATGATCGGAGACAAGAACCTGGACGTGAATAACGATGCTAACTCATCGGAGTCGCTACGCGCGCAGGTGCAGAAGATTGCGGCGGACCTGAACGATGGAACGTACTTTCGGAGAGACAGGACCGGCGGAATCGATGATGACCACGTGCCTTTTGTGAAGGCTGGCGTGAATGCAATAGACCTGATCGATTTCGATTACGGGCCAGGAAACGCGTACTGGCATCAGGCGAGCGACACCACGGATAAGCTGAGCGCCCATAGTTTTCAGGTGGTTGGGGATGTGGTGTTGAAACTGGTCACACAAATCGACTCCGGGATGGGAAACTAAGCGAAGAATGATGAGACGAGAAGTTCTGGAAGGCCTCGCCATGATGATGGCCGGTGAGGGGCAATTCGGCGGCGGCGGAAGCAAGACTCCCTGGAAAGACGCAACATTCACGCTGGAGCAAAGCAAAACGACGCACGAGAGTTTCGGAAGCGTGACGGTTTATTTCGAAGGGAAGACCCAAGAACTGGGCTACCTGGTAGCAGGGTCGGTGGTCCTGAATCCGGGGCAAGAGCCTCATCCGCCGCACCAGCATCCGGAAGAAGAATTCATGATTGTCGGCGAAGGCACGGGAGAGATTCTGGCGGGCAGCAAGACGACGCAGGTGGGCCCTGGAGCGCTCATGTTCAGCGAATCTGATCATCTACACGGCATCAAAAATACCGGCTCCGCGCCGATGCGCTTCTACTATTTCAAATGGCTGAAGTAAACCAGTGGTTCATGGGAGCAACATCGCGCCGGGCGGAAGTGAAGGAGTCTGTTTTCGCAAGTGACCTTATGGCTGCTGGTGTATGTTGCGCCGCTCTGCTGGTCTGCATCCTGATCGCTCACCCCTTCGTGAACAGTGCTTTCAATGATGACTGGTCCTATTCCTGGGTTCCGTACCGGCTAGCCAAGACGGGCCGATTTGAATACGGCGGCTGGGGAAGTCCGACCGTCATCTTTCAGAGCGTCTGGGCGGCTTTATTCGCTAAGCTATTTGGCTTCTCCTTCGACCTACTGCGAGCGGTGACCATTCCTTTCTCCATGGGGTTCATTCTGCTCACGTACTTCCTGGCGCGAAAGGTGGGTCTGCAGCGAAACTTATCACAATTTGCTGCTCTCACGATAGCGGTGTCGCCATTATTTCTTCCGCTTGCGGCGTCGTTCATGACTGAGCCTTATGGCTGTTTTTTCAGCATTCTTTGCGTCTATGCCGCGATCTGTAGCGCTGAAGCCGAGGACGCCCGTTCGGCTTCCGTGTGGATGTGGGTGGTTGCACTTGGGGGCATCCTGGGAGGATCGGACCGGCAGACGGTGTGGCTGGCTCCGTTGGTGCTACTGCCTTACTTAGGTTGGCTGCGCCGAGCGAACCAGCGATTCATGGTGCAATGCGCACTGGCCTACGTTTTATGCCTGTTGTCGCTGGCAGTGGTTCTCGCTAAGTTCAGTCCCAAATACGGGCCCACGGAGATATCGAAGAGCCAATGGATTAGCTTGTTAATCCTGAACGGCAGGGACGGCTCTCATTATGTTGTGAGTGTTCTGCTCGTCAGTGCTTTGATGTGTTTGCCGGTCCTTCTTTGCTATCGACCGATGTGGAAGACACTCGGCATCCGGCAGATTGGGATCCTGTTACTGATTTGCTTTGTGATCTTTGACTACTTGAGGTCAGGATTTGGACTTCTTCTGGGTATAGCGCCGTTCTTGGGGAACATCATTACTCCGCACGGTGTGATCGATGCGGAATCGGGCGGGTTAGGCACTCGACCGTTGTTATTGCGTGTGACGGTTCGTTATGCAATCACTTTATTCCTTCTGTTCGCTGCGGGTGCTTGGATTTTGTTAGCAAGAAACGCAAACAAGTGGAAGGCATTATCGAAAACAGCGAGCTCCGTTTTTGTACTCTTTGTTCTCCCTTACATGGCATTGCTGATACCGGGCGCGCTTCTCGGCTTCTGTTACGACCGGTATTCTCTGCCACTCCTGCCTTTGTTTCTGATCGGCTTTCTGCTGCCGCTACAGGGAACCGAAGTTCGGATTCCGATATCGGCATGGGCCTGTCTTCTCGTGTTCGCCTCTTACGGTGTCGTCACGACACACGATCATACGCGCAACCTGGAGGCGAGGTCTGTTGCAGCAACCCAGTGTGTTGAAAGGGGCATTTCTCCCTTGCGCATTTCTGCGGGGCTTGAGCGGGACGGGTGGCTGCAATTGCTGAGCAGCGGAAAAGTGGGGACGCTACTCTACGGCGTCGATTCTGGCGGCAAATACAACCAATTCTGGTTCTGGTATTATTCGCGGGCGATCAAGCCTGACTACGTAGCACTTTCCTCCGAGCTGAACTCAGTTCCTAAAAAGACCATTTTGGCCGTTCCATTTACGACGTGGGCACCTTATTCCAAACAAGCAATCTACGTAGTCAGGCGAGAGGACATACCGACGCCAAAGCTAAACAGCCAAAACTAAAGTCGAGGCCGACTTAGCGTTGGGCGACCGTCGCAGCCGGTTTCAGTTCATTGTCGAGGACGGGCTTGATGGCGTTGAGGGCTACCGCACCGTTATATTTTTGCCCGTTGATGAAAAACGTAGGAGTTCCTTCCACGTTTGCATCATTACCATCCTGGACATCGCGTTGTATGGTCTCACGAGTCTCGACGGAGTCGACATCTTCATTAAAGCGCTTCATATCTAAGCCGACGCTTTGCGCCATGGCCAGGATCGATTTGCGGGAAAGATCTTCCTGGTGGGCAAACATTGCGTCGTGCAATGGCCAGAACTTTCCTTGATGATTGGCTGCTACGGCGGCTGCGGCAGCGAACTCAGCCTGGGGATGGATCTCCAGGGGAAACTGTTTGAAGATGAGCTTGATTTGGGACGGATAGGCGCGGAGAATCTGACGAACCTGTTCAACTACCCCGGCGCAGTAGGGACATTGGAAATCGGAGAACTCAACGATCGTAATCTTGGCATTGGCCGGCCCGGAGACTGGTGAACCCGAGACGGGGATCTTGACCGCGGGATCGAGCAGCTGATGGGACTGCTGGGGCGGACCCTTCGCCCATTTGGAGTTGTCGATGGCGGCAATAATCTCGGGGTCGGTCTTCCCTGCCTTCGCAGCAGCAACAGCGACAGCCGCGAGATTGGTGCTGTAGGCACACCTTGGGTCAGCGACACGGCACTCAGCAAGCTTCATACTGCAACCGCAAACGCAGCCATGGTCGCGAAGAATTTTTAGAACGTTGGCCTTTGCTCTCGGGCTCAGGCCGCTGAAATCCACACCGGGGAGACTGGCGGACGTTTTCCAGTCCTGGGCAACCAGCAGGGACATCGCTGTCAGGATTAGCCCCGCGATTCGCAGAGACCGCAGGTGCAAAGTTCGCATTTCTCTATTGTAGAGACAAAGTGGGAGCTTCAGCTCGAAAAGCGGCTGATCGTCCAACGGCCGGAAGCTTTGTCGTAAGAGAAGGTAACGGAGGCGTCGAGTTCGCGCGGACTGGGGCGGCCTCCGCACGAGACGGCATGGTCGACATCAACCGTAGTGGGATGGTTGGTCTGGTCGGGGATATCGAGCTTGTACTCACAGGCAGGATTTTCCTTTCGGACGTGTTCGAGCCAGACCTTAGCCTTTGGGCTGAATTCGAGCAATGTAGCGGCAGTTTGGGGGGTAAGCGAGGGGATTTCGGCTTTCGGGGGTCCGCACGAGACGATCACAAGAAGGGGTAAGCCAGCGAGGCTGACGATTCGTTCCATTGCGATGAATCGTAACATTTTGCAGTTACTCGGAGAGCAGTTGCGGGTCTAGCGATTCTGGCTGCTAAGCACCAAAAGAACGGCCTCGCGCTCACGGATAAGCTCCGTGTACCCCAGTTCGCTTCGGATCCGGGTGGTGTCGTAGGCCATGTCGATTCTGAAGTCGAGAGGAGAGTTTAGGTCCGGGGCGAGAGAGGAGGGCGGAAGCCAGTGGAGACGTTCACCGATCGTGGGGGTATCGGCTTCACCTACGTTGTATATCCGTCCGACCGCTGCGGGATGAGTTGCGGCAAGCGCGACGGCTGCCGCGACGTTTTCGACGTAGCCATGAGTCCATCGCCAGTTCGGATGATGACTGTTCCGATACACCGTGGCAAGGTCGTGGTTACTTCGAAGGCCGTACACCTTGGGAAGGCGGACAACGACGCCGGGCAGATTCGCAGCGTTCATGACGGCGCGTTCCGCCAAAATCTTTTCGTACCAGTATTCGAGCGCTCCCCTTGACGGAGCTTCATGGCGGTACGGAAACAGAACGGAGCGAAATGGTGACTCTTCCGTCAGTAGCTGATTGTGGACAGGACCCGACTCCATCCGTGTCAGCTGTCCATACGCCCGGTACACATCGCCACTGCTCAGGAGAACAATCCGCCCGGCATTGCCATGGAAGAATTCCATAGCGGCTTGTGAATCAGGAGCACCCATGGCGAGCGTCAGGATGATGCTATCGAATTGCGAAACGGCCAGTTCCTTTGGGAACCGCCTGATGGGCACCGTGGACTCTGGATCAAGGACTTGCTCAACGCTTTCAGGAAGTGCCGCGGCAGTTAGGCCTCGATTAAAAACCGTAACTGAATGACCTGCGTCGGCGAGCTGTCGAACGATGGAGGATCCGATGAAGCCTGTTCCGCCAACCACCAGCATGCGCATTCGAAGACGACCTTAGCAAACGCAAAGCGACCGGCCGTAGCCTGCCTATGGCAATGGGGGCGAGTGGATCAAGGGGCAACCGACCGGGTTCGAGACAGCAGTGTGGCGCCTCCCGCCAAAAGCGCGACGACCAGCACCCAACCAATCATCGTCATTCGGTACAGGTCGCTCTCATACTCTTCGACGACACGGAGAGAACGACCGGCCAGCAAAAAACCAGGATGAGGACCATCAATGCGCCGGGTAACCATGGCGATGCGGACGCCGGGACGAGGCTGCCAAGTTAGCCGGATGCTGCCATGGAGCCGTGTTTGCTGGAAGACACCTAGAGGCGGAACAGGTGGCTGGGAGCCTAGGAAGGCATCCGACGTCAGTGGCTCAAATCCGTCGTTGTAGAAGATCAGAAAAGGCTCAAGGCTCTCGGCCACATCGATGTGACCGACGGGAATAACAGCAGCGGGTGCGGCTCCGTCAGAGATCTTGCGCGAATAACGTTCCACCATCTGGAGCTGGGGTTGGTCCGCTCCGCGGCGCAGCATTTGCTGAGTGGTTACGGCTGCTACACCTCCGAGCAAAGTAAGAACCAGGACAAGACCAATGGTGTGGAAGATGATTGGTTGTTTGATCACCTGCCTTTTTAGATATAGGGCATGCTCGCGGCAGAGCGAGATTAGGAGATCGCAACCAATCCGAAGCCAAAATCGGCACACGTGGCCATCGCATTGTGCTTCGCCATAGAGATTTTCGGCCGTGATGAACGTCTGATCGCCATACGCTTGACGGAAGGGCGGCGGGTAGAAGGTGATTGCGCGTCGATAAAGCCGAAAGAGGAGGCTACCTGGAAGTTGCATGACTAAGCGCCCTGTCCCCCGTTTGTTACCCGTCCGAGCGCACCAGTAATCCCTTTGCGACGGGCAGCAGCCAAGGCCTGCTTCAGGCGAAAAGTTTCAGCGGCCAAAACCTGAAGGCCGAAGCTCGTCATGCGATAGTAGCGCCGGCGTTCATCGTCGGTGAGACCGGTTTCTTCCACAAAGCCGCTTCGCATCATACGGTCAAGGGAACCGTAGAGGGTTCCAGGGCCCATCGTGAGACCGCCGCCTGCAGCCCGGGCCACTTCTTTCATGATTCCGTAACCGTGCTTGTCACCGTCAGCCAACGCGAGCAGGATTGAAAAGACGACCGCAGTTAATGGCAGCTGCTCTTGCGGATCGGAAGGCGGCGAGTATGAAACAGCCATGCTTTACCGCCACTATATCGGCAACGGATATATCCGTCAAGGTGTGACTTTGCGATTTACTTCCGAACCAGGCGGACAAACCAGCCGTCTGGATTGATCGGGATAGTGACAGCCGTGCCGGGTGGCGCCGCGGTAAAACGGTCGGCATACTGGCGAAAGTGTTTGTCCGGGTAGGGCGGATAAGACCAGTCTCGAACTGTGCCGATCGACATGAGGCAGAGGGCAACGAAAGCGACGGTACGGACCCACCTCGCAGGTGCCTGGCGAACGGACCAAACGAGAGACCAGACTACCGCGAGCATGGGAAAGAGCCAGTATCGACAACCCTGCGCGCGCAACAGAAGCACCCATTGGGGGACATCACCCTCAATGTATGGTTTCGCGAGGGATGCGGCAAGGAGCAGGAAGCAGAACGAGATAAAGAGCTTCAACTCGAAATGGGTCTTGATAAAGACGTAGAGCAGAAACGAGACGCCTACAACGGTTATGAGCGAGAGAACGACAGGATTGCCGTTCAGACCAAGAGAATTTTGTCCGAAGAATACGCCGGTGAAGATTTGTCCGGACAAGATTCTTAGTAAGCGTTGAGGCGTTGCGCCAAGCGGTCCCTGGTAGACGCGGGCTCCGACACCGTGATAAGTCAGGAGTGTGAGTGCCTGCACAGCAGCGCACAGCGCCAAGATGGAGGCGAGGACGAGGATCCACGGAGAACGGCGCAGCCACCAGAAGACCACGCTGATGGGCAAGAGCAGAATGGCGAACGGGCCAGTCATTCCCGTAGCCGAGACGAGGGCAACGTCAAATACCTGCCACCAATGCGTTTCAGGCGGCCGACCCAAAATGATCAGCAGAGTCGCCAGGGTGAGATGAAATTGAGAGCATGTGAGGTTGACGTTCACTTCCCAGGAGTTGGGCAGCGCGAGATAGAGCGCTGAGTAAGCAAAGCGGACGGGTAAGGAGCCCCAAGCCGCACACCGCGAAGATAACAACAACATTACGGGTAGCACCTGGATTATAAGTCCAGTAAAATTCAAAACCAGCGGGGCGAAACGAAGCGGCACTAGGAGCGCGACAGAGGCTATAAGGCGGGGGAAGATGTGAAGATATCCGGCCTGCGGTATGGCAAGAGCGTGCAGCCAGCCTAAGTTGTAGGCTTGCGAGAACAACATGGTTCCCTCTTCGGCCCAAAACTGGGGATTCAGGAGTACGTCGGGCCTGCGGCAAACGATTACAAGCGCAGCAAAGAGAAAGACGGAAAGCTGGGAGCGCCAATCCAGCCCCTCACGATCCAAAGATTGTTTCAATCCAGAGGTCATGCCGAGCGACCAAGCTTAGCAAAGGTTCCGATCAGAACAGGTGCGAGGCCGGCGTCCGGATATGGGACTCCGTCAGCTGCACGATGAAAACAGAATGAACGCAATGCGTTGGGTAATTGCAGCCGAAAGAGGCAATATTTCGTGGTAAAGTGGCGCTGAGATATGGTCATACGGACCTTGATTGTTTGTGTCCAATTTCAACGGTGACAGGTTGGCGGCAGGGTTCCGCACCCACCGCATCCCCGAGTTGGATGGTCTTCGCGCCGTGGCCATTTTGCTGGTAATTGGATGCCATTACCCAGCCTTTTCTTCCACACTCCATGGGTTACCCGAATATGGATGGGTGGGTGTTGAAATTTTCTTTGTTCTGTCTGGATTTCTAATTACTTCGATACTTCTGGCTCAAAAAGATACCAGAAATGCGTATCTGCCTTTTCTTAAGCGCCGGGCAGTCCGCATTATGCCGCCATACTTCCTGGTGCTTCTGCTGATCGTGGTACTTTTTTGGGCAACCGATCGGAAGCAGATCTCAAGTGCCCTGTTAGTGCTGTGGACGAATATCTTCTTCTGGTTCAGCATGCAGGATAATCTGCGGTATTTTGAACGGACATTGAAAGTGCTCTCCGGCACAAGCCACCCGTTGCCGCTTTTTGCGCGCTCGACCCTGACTCCGAACCTTTCCGGAGTGACAAGCTTCGATTTCAGAACATCGGTGGGGCATTTCTGGTCGGTTTCGGTAGAGGAGTGGTATTACGTGCTGTGGGCGCCGGTGGTTCTGATTTTGAGGCGGTCTAGTGTTGCAATTGCCGGCATTTTTCTGATCATCTTTGCCTTCCTAATTCGATGGCTCGGATTCCACGATTGGGAGTGGTACGTGAATTTCCTATGCCGCTGCGACATGCTTGCGGTAGGCGGTCTTCTGGCGCTTTGGATGGAGCGACGCTCTTCTGTTCCACAGGGGAAGCAGTTGCTTTCCGATCGCCTCCTGCGGTGGGCTTCCGCGGGCTCCGCGGCGTGCCTTGGTCTGCTGTTACTGCACTTGTGGCCCTTTTTAGGCAAGGACATCCGGGGCTCAGTGAGCTTCGCTGCGTTCGGGCCTTTGCTAATAAGTCTGACAGTAGCCGGAGTGCTCGCGATTGTTTTGAATGAGTCGCTGAGCAACAATCCGTTGTGCCGGGTTTTACGATCCACGCCTTTGGTGTATGTCGGCAGAAGAAGCTACATGATTTATCTCGTGCATGTGCCGGTTTACATCTTGTTCGCGAGAATCTTTTCCTTATCGTCAGATGCGCCAGGAATCCGGTTATGGATGGTGGCTGTTACAAGCGTTGGATTCACTTTGGTGTTTGCTGCGCTGTCCTGGAGATTCTTTGAGAGCCCAATACTCTCTTTGCGAGACAAAGATCCGCAGCGGCGATTGGCAGACCCGGCGATTTCCAACACAGTGAAGAGTTAGCACGCACGGTGGCACTCCGGCTGGAGTGGGGCTAGCGCTTGGTGACAGCTTCTTTCTTTTTCAACCGTTTACGGATGGCTGGATAAGCGGCTCCGATGCCTGCGGCTAAACCGGCCACCAGCAGTGATTTCGCAATGCCCGGGACTTGGTCTTCGGGTTGAGGCGGCAACGAGACAATGCCATTCTCGTTCACTTGCGCAGGGGTCTGAACGAATCGCCCTTGCGCGGGAATGGGAAACGTGTCGGCAAAGTGCTGGAGCTGATCTTTCGTGTTCGACATAGGCGTGCCGTGACCGGCCGCGAGTAGAACCGGATGAAGTGCGGCGAGTCGAGCAACGGATTCTCTCGCTTGCGGCCAATTCAAAGTGGAAACTACCGGAGGACGGGAGATCTGCTGCTTCTTGGTCAGAATGGCGAGCAGCGATTCAGAGTTCACGGTCGTGATAGCGTCGCCGGCCAGCAGAATGCCGTCGCTCTTTCGGAAAAATGAGACTTGACCGGGTGAATGGCCAGGCGTGGGAATGCACTTCCAGCCCGTGAGTCCCGGGAACGGATCCGCTTCGTCGATTACCGACAGGCGACTGCCGAGGTTGACCGGATGTTGAGTAACGAAACGACTCACGAGGGTAAGGAATCCGGGTGTGGTCGGATCAGGCGGCGGGTATGCAGATTGGCCAGAGAGATACGGCATCTCCAGCCGGGCGGCGCGTACAGGGACATTCCACTCGTCCGCCAGCGCCAGAGCGGAACCCGCGTGATCGACGTGGCCGTGGGTTAGAACGATTGCCGCCGGCTTTGCCTGAGCTCCGAACCGGGCAGCGACCGCTTTGCGGATTTTCTTCACGTCGCCGGCGAGACCGGAGTCGACCAGATACCACAAGTTTTTGGTACCAACGAGATAAACGTTGGCAATGGTAAGCGGCACAATCGCGACTTCATTAGCTATTTCTTTCATAGTGGGTGACGTTGACGCTGACCTACTAAGCGTACGCTGTCGGGGACGTAGTTGTTCATTAGACTGTTTGCATGCGAAAAGTTCTGCCTGGAATTCTGCTGGCGTGCTTGGTCTGGGGCCAGCAACCGAATGACAGCCCAGAACGTCGGGGAGCGGCGATGGTGGCGCAGATGACGCTAGCAGAGAAGGTGCAGCAGATGGGCAACACGGCACCAGCAATCCCGAGGTTGAAAATCCCGGCTTACGACTGGTGGAATGAGGCGCTGCACGGAGTAGCTCGGGCGGGACTGGCGACGGTTTTCCCTCAAGCGATCGGGTTGGCCGCGACCTGGGATACGGATCTTGAGTTTCGCATCGCGGATGCGATCTCGACCGAAGCACGAGGTAAATACCATGAGGCGATTCGCCGGAAGGAGCATGGACGCTATCAGGGCTTGACTTTCTGGTCGCCCAATATCAACATCTTCCGCGATCCGCGTTGGGGCAGAGGGCAGGAGACGTATGGAGAAGATCCTTATCTGACCACCCAAATGGCGACGCAATTCATTCGCGGGTTGCAGGGAACAGATGCGAAGTACTTCAAAACGATTGCAACCTCGAAACACTTTGCGGTGCATAGTGGTCCGGAGACCGGCAGGCATGAGTTTGACGCGCAGGTCAGCGACCAAGACCTGCAGGACACATACCTGCCTGCTTTCGAAGCTACGCTGAGGCCCGGCGGAGCGTATTCCGTGATGTGCGCTTATAACCGGCTGCGAGGCGCCCCGGCCTGCGCGAGCGATGACTTGCTGCAGACGCGATTGCGAGGCGAGTGGCGTTTTCCTGGTTACGTGGTGAGTGATTGCGGTGCGGTGTCGGATATCTTTGAAGGCCATCATTATGCGCAGTCGATGGCCGAAGCAGCGGCGAAAGCGGTGAAGGCGGGCACGGATTTGTCCTGCGGAAGCGAATATAGAACTCTAGTCGAGGCGGTGAGCAAGGGTTACATCACAGAAGTCGAGATTGACCGGGCCTTGCAACGTCTGTTTGTGGCGCGGATACGACTCGGAATGTTTGACTCTCCCGAGAAGGTCCCGTACTCGAAGATTGGAATGGACCAGGTAGCCAACACGGATCACGCAAAGCTGGCGTTGGAAGCCGCCGAGAAGTCGATGGTTCTGCTGAAGAACGAAGCCGGCATTCTACCGTTGACGACGCCACCAAAGAAGATCGCCGTGGTGGGTCCGGCAGCAGATGACCCAGACGTGTTGCTTGGGAACTACTACGGAACTCCGCGGCACCTAGTGACTCCCCTGGCGGGAATGGAGAAGAGGTTCGGAAGATTGTCTTCAGTCGCGTTTGCGCTGGGGAGTGTCTATGCGGAGTCCTCAACGGCTCTGATTCCGGCCAAAAATCTCGCGCCGGGTTTACAGGCCCAGTATTTCCGCGATCCGGCGCTACAAGGCAGTCCCGTTTTCTCCAGAAGAGAACAGCGCGTTTACTTTGCGTGGGCTATGGGTGACCCAGCGGTACAGAAGGCGATTCCAGACGCGACATTTGGGGTTCGCTGGACAGGAACTCTGAAAGCTGATTTCAGCGGACAGTATCGAATTGGCTTTGCGCGCGGCGAGTGCGACAGCTGCATAGGATCGATTGCGACCAGGCTTTATCTGGATGGCAAGCTGCTGCTGGAGCAGCGTCGCAAAGCTGCGGGTGGGGCTGAGAACCAAACGGCGTCAGTCCAGCTGCAAGCGGGCGAAGCACATCAAATCCGGCTGGAGTACAGTCAGCGCAATTCGGGCTTTGGGGTGGAACTGGTCTGGACGCCGCCGGCAGACGCATTGATGCAAGAGGCCGTTACGGTGGCCAAAGATTCGGACATGACCGTGGCAGTTCTGGGCTTAAACTCGCGGCTGGAAGGCGAGGAGTCGAAGGTCAAGATCCCAGGATTTGCAGGGGGCGACCGGACCAACCTCGATTTACCGGCCAACCAGGAGAAACTGCTGGAAGCCGTTCTCGCAACCGGCAAGCCCGTGGTGGTGGTGCTTTTAAATGGCAGTGCGCTGGCAGTAAATACGGCCGCTGCGAAAGCCGGTGCTCTGCTGGAGGCCTGGTATCCGGGCCAGGAGGGTGGCACGGCCATCGCGAATACGCTAGCAGGAGACAACAATCCGGCCGGGCGGTTACCGGTGACTTTCTATCGCTCAGTTGACGACTTGCCGGAGTTCGATGATTACTCGATGAAGGGCAGAACTTATCGGTATTTTAGGGGTCAGCCGTTATTCGCGTTCGGTTTCGGATTAAGCTACTCAAGTTTTCAATACGAACAGCTAAACGTATCGGACGCCTTCGTGACAGCCAGAGTCAAGAATACGTCTAGCCGGGAGGGGGACGAGGTAGCGCAACTCTACCGGCGGCGGCAGGACGGCACGGCCGAACTGAAGGGCTTTCAGCGCGTGCATCTGAGCGTGGGACAGGCGGAGACTTTATCATTTCGGAAAGCGGCTGAGACTGATTCAGGGGAGTGGTACGTTGGGGGCGGACAGCCTCCTAAGTGAAGATGCGACGGGAAACAGACTACTTCGGGGAAGCAGAGCTGGACTTGGTCTACATGGCGCGCCGGCTAAGCGAAGCACTGCACATGGAGAACCTGCTGACGTCTTCTGGAGTTGACTACCTGGTGGAGACAGGAACCTATTCAGGCGGTTTTCTTATGAGGCGCGAACTGGCAGGTGCATTCTTCTACGTTGCCCCGAAGGATCTCCAAACCACTCGCGCCATTATGGCCAGTAACCAGATCAAGCCCTACGAGCCAGAGTAGGGCGGAGTCACAGGTTCGGAGTTACGAAGATTGTCCGCCATCTGCTCAGGCGCGGTGTCCGCAAGGAAAGTTCCATAGCCGGTCTCAATGGTCGCTAGATATTTCAGCTTTGTCGGACTTCTCTGCAGCGGCAGAAATTGTACATGGAAATGGTATGAAGCTTCCGGCTGTTTGAGCGGCGCTTGCTTAACAGCCATCATCAGGGGCATCAGGAAACCGTAGAGATTATCGTACTTTTTGCGAACCAGACTGATCATCTGCGCAAGGCTGCTCCGTTCGGACTCGGAGAAATCCAGAAGAGTCCGGGCATGGCGGCGACTGTAGATGGCGAGTTCGGCGGGGAAGCGCGCGGCGTAAGGTACAAAGGCGATGAAATCGGCGTTGAATGCGACGATCCGGGCTTTCGCTTTTAGCTCTTCTTCCAGCAGCGCACAGAAGAGGCACGCTCCGTCATGGCCGTCGGCGTACGCGCGGGCGGAAGAAAGTTCCCTTTCTACAACAGGCGAGATGAACGGCATCGCGTAAATCTGGCCGTGCGGGTGAGGCATGGTAACGCCCACTGCTTCGCCACAATTTTCGAATGCGGCAACGAAGGCGATGTCTGGATTAGCAAAGTGCTGACGAGTGCGTTCGGTCCAAATATCGATTACCTTCTTCCAGTTTTCGAGCGGTAGCTGGGAGGGAGGGAGCGTGTGTTGCGGAGAATACAGGACTACATCACACATGCCGCGCGGTCCGGTCTCAGCAAAGAGACCGGGATTCGGATCGGGTGAAAACGGATCGAGGTCAGGAGCAAATGCGGGAAAATCGTTGGGATAAAGATAAACGTCGTAATGGTCCGGCACGCGGCCCGAGCCAGGGTCGAAAGGACACCAGTTGGCGGGCATCTGCGGACGATTCTGCCGAGCGGTGGTGACGGCGACCCACTGCTGCAACAAGGCATGCCAACGAAGTTGATGCACGATTACTTCTTCTTGCGCTTGTAAGTGGCGGTGATCTTTGTCGAGATTCCACCGCGGGGTGCCCATTCCCCCACTACGGTGGCCTCAATGGGATCGCAGGCTTTGACGACGTCGGCGAGCATCCGGTTGACTGCGTTCTCCTGAAAAATGCCGAGGTTCCGAAACTCCAGAGTGTACATCTTCAGCGACTTCAGTTCCAGACAGACTTTGTTGGGGATGTAAACCAGACGAAGTTCGCCATGGTCCGGCAGGCCGGTCTTCGGACAAATGGAGGTGAACTCCGGCATGATGATCTCTATCTGATAGCCGCTGTATTGGTTGGGCCAAACTTCGATATCGGGAAGGTTCGCGTTAACGCCGGCTTCGGCGTGTTCATCGGTGTACTGACGGGTCTTACTCATCTATTCTTTTTGCAATTAACTTCTGGGACAACAGTTCGAGAAACAAGCCGACATCGGTGACGACGCCCACAGCATGGCCGGTACCGCGATCACTCACTTTGGTGGGCACCGCAGGATTGATATCGACACATACAATCTTGATCCAGGCCGGGAGCATGTTGCCGACGGCGATGGAGTGAAGCATTGAGCTAAGACAGAGAACCACGCCCGCGTCACGCACCTGAGCAGCGTAGGCATCCTGGGCTTCATTCATATCAGTGATGACACCGGGTAAAGGGCCGTCATCGCGCAGGCTGCCGGCCAGGACGAAAGGAATACCAGCTTTGACGCACTCGTACATGACGCCCTTCTGCAGACGTCCAGTTTCGACCGCCCTGGCAATGCTACCCGCACGGTTGATCGCGTTGATAGCACGCATGTGGTTGCGATGTCCGTGTTCTTCCAGACGGCCGTCCTGAGTACGAACGCCCAGGGACGTACCAAGAAGCACAGACTCAATATCATGAACGGCCAGAGCATTACCGGCCAGTAGGCCATCGATCCAGCCGGCGCGAATGAGACGGGACAGTGGTTCCCCGCCCCCAGTATGCACAACGACAGGACCCGCGACAACAATGATCCGCTTCCCGTCCGCCCGGACCTGATGCATGATGGCAGCTGTTTGTTTCACCGCCATCTCCACCTGACGTTCGGAGGAGATCTCATTGCTCATGAAGGAAAAGGCCATGCGGTCCCGCTCCTTGGCTTCGGGGATGACCCGGATGCCCTTCATGCCTGTAACGATAGGATCGCCGGCTTTGATGTCGCGAAGACGGCGACAATACGCCTGGCCGTCGCGGACGACGATCATTGCGTCCATGCGCTGATTTTGTGCCTCCAACCACTGGCCATCGTGACGAACGTAAGTTCGCTGGTTGGTGGTGGAGTAGAAATCTTCCGGGGCGCAGGCGTCGCACTCGGCGTCTTTCAGTTCCACATCTTCCGAACCCACCGGCGCACAACCGAGACCCAACAATTGAGTCAACATGCGCTCCATCTGCTCTCTGGAAGGAGCTTCGACCCGCAATCGAAGGGAGGAACGATCGCTGTTTGTCCGTCCTATGGAGAACTGTTCAACCTCAAAACGGCCACCAAACTCCACGACCGAGTCGAAGATCTGCTCCATGATGTGGGAATCGATCAGGTGACCTTGAGCTTCGACCACTTCTGATAAAGAAAGCCCGGACGGAGACGCCGGCAAGCTATTGGATGCCATCAGGCGTGGGTCAGGAAGACGGGAAGCCCTTGCTTACTGGTGTAGCTGGGCCGGTAGCGATCAGTATTGTACATAGTCTCGACATCCACGTGACGAGGCCCGTTCTTCGGATCAGGAATCGGAACCATCGCGAACTTACCTTCCGTGATGGAGGCCATCAAACCAGTCTTGCCTTCGGTGATGGCAGTATATGCCATGGTGCCGAAGCTGGTAGCCACCAGGGTATCCAGAAAATCAGGAGCACCGCTGCGCAAATCGTAAGTCAAATCGCTGACCACGGTTTCCGAACCGGTCTTCTGGTGACCTCATCTGCGAAGGCTTCTCCGACGCTGAACTTCTTTCGATGACCGAAAGCATCGGGTTCGCCGTACTCCTTCAGCTCGTAGCCTTTCCATTGGGCCCCTTCAGAGAGGATGACGAGGCAATAGTTGCTCGAGTTGTTCTTCTTGTCTGCCATCAGCAATTCGATCATGCGATCGAGGTTGAACTTGTATTCCGGAATGCCGCAGCGGATGGAGGTTACGTAAGCGGTATAAAGTGCCGTGTAGCCGGCGTCGCGTCCGAAAACGCGGAAGATTCCAACCCGCTCATGAGAACCGACGGTTGTGCGTTGACGCTGGATGGACTCCTGAGCTCGTGAGATGGCGGTCGAGAAGCCGATACAGTATTCGGTACTGCGCACATCGTTATCCATGGTCTTCGGAATACCGATGATTTTGAACCCCAACTTGTCGAGAACAGCTGCGTAGCTGAGCGTATCGTCACCGCCGATGGCAATCAGGTGATCGATGTCCAACTTTTCAAGATTGGCAAGCACGCGCTTGCTCATGTCGTAAGTTGTGGCCGTTTCACCGTTCTTAGTGGTCTGAGCAGATGGGAAATCGGCCGGATTCAGGAAAGACGGAACCTTCTTCATCTTGGAAGGGCTGGTTCTGCTGGTGTGGAGAAACGTGCCGCCCGTCCGGTCGATGGTGCGTGTATTGTCGCGATTCAGGGGAAGGATGTACCGCTTCACGCTTTCGGGATCATCAAAATTCAGATCGGTCAGACCTTTCCAACCGAGGCGAATACCAGTAACATCATGGCCGTCGCTGGTACTCCGATACACCACATTTTTAATGACTGCGTTCAGGCCGGGAACATCACCGCCACCTGTCAAAATGCCAATTTTCTTACCAGCCATAGGAATTCCGAAGGTCTCCTACATGAGTTTACCGGACACGAGAATGCGCCTCCGCGATGGACGCGCAGAACAGACTCGCCTCGCTTCGATCACATTCCACAGTTGCTGTTTTCCGTGATCTGGCGGGAGCGGCCTACGAGCGTGAGAAGCGACGCGCCTAAACCCACCAAGGAGCAGCGGGCTGTTCGCGGATGATGATCTGGTTCAAGAATTCCGCAGCTTTCGTTAGTCCTTCGTCGGGAGACATGAGCGTGTCTTCATGCTCAATGGAGAGCACGTTATCGTAGCCGTACATGCGGAGCGTGGATATAAACTCCTTCCACCAGCCATACGGGTGCCCGTAGCCGCAAGTACGGAAGATCCAGGCGCGATTCTTTTCGTCGGTGTATTTCTTAGTGTCGAGAACCCCGGTCTTAGGCAGGTTGTAATCGTAGATTTCGGTATCTTTCGCATGGACGTGGAAGATCGCATCGCCCAATACCCGCACGGCCTTGATGGGATCGATGTTTTGCCAGAACATGTGACTGGGATCGTAGTTGCAGCCAACGCTGTCGCCCGCTATGGAGCGAAGCTTGAGCATGGTCTCCGGACTGTACACAACGAAACCGGGGTGCATCTCGATGGCGATCTTTACGCCGTGTTCTTTGGCGAATTTTCCGTGCTCAATCCAATACGGAGCGACTTTCTTCTCCCATTGCCAATCGAGAACATCCAGGTATTCCGGAGGCCACGGGCAAGTCACCCAGTTCGGATATTTGGCCGAATCGCTGTCACCTGGGCAGCCTGAGAAGTCGATCACCACGGGGACGGACAGCTTGGCAGCCAGTTCCACGGTTCGCTTACTGACATCAGCGAAGGCCTTGGCGGTAGCAGCGTCCGGATGCAGAGCATTGCCATGGCAGCTAAGCGCACTAACGGTGAAGCCGGTATCGTCCAACTGCTTCTTGAACTCGGTAAGCTCCTTGTGGTTTTCCAGCATGGAAAGCTTGCAATGCGGATCGCCGGGATAATTGCCGGTTCCAAGTTCCACGGTAGAAATGTTCAGCTTCTTGAGCTTTTCGAGGACCTTATCAAGAGGGAACTGTGACAGTAATGGGGTGAAGCATCCGACTCGCATCAGCGAAAGGGTATCACAGGCGAACGGTCTTCCAGGCTAGCCAGGCGACGGCAATGAGAAAGCCTAGAAAGGCGTTATATTCTTCGTTCCGGCGATAGAGGGCCCAAGAGAATGTTCGACGGACGCCAGGATATCTGGGCGATGGAATGAATCGGCGGACGCGGCTCGCGTAAGCCGAGTAGGACGGAAAAATCTGGCGCAAGTGCTGCTCTTCCAGTTCAACCGCCGGCAAGTAAATCAAGAGGAAGGCGAAAGCAAACAGGGAGGCGAGCCACCAACTGCGAGAAGCAACGACGATACCGGCTGCAGCGATGAGAGTGCCCAAGTAGAGCGGGTTCCGGATGTGGCTATAAGGGCCAGAGGTGGCGAGGTCCTGGTTCTTGGCGAGATGACCAGCTGCCCAACCACGCAAGCCCAGGCCGAGGAAACTCAATGGCAGACCAGCTAGCAACGACACGACCGAAGGACGAGAGAGCCAGGCAAACGTGACAAGCAGGACGAAGCCACAAGGGACGCGAAGACGTTGCACCGCATCGGAATAGGGTTTCGGAAAGATGGAGAACGCGTGTTCGGGATGAGGCCGGACGGTCATACAACGCGTCCCAATAGATTCTCCCGTGCGCCCGTCAACACGCTCTCGGAGTTCGCGATCGATGCAAGCAAGGCAGATTCCACCTGGTCGACCGTGATGGCCTGCATGCTGGCATGTACCTGGCGATGCCGCTTGTAAGTGGATTCAAAGCCGGGAGCCCGAAGCACCGTCATGGAGCTACCAAACGGACCGGTGGCAAGAGGATCGGTGGGGCCGAAGATAGCAACGCCGGGTTTATTGAGGGCGGCGGCGAGATGAAGAGGACCGCTATCGAGGCCCAGGACGGCGGTCGCTCTGCGAGTGGCGTATACGAGGCCCGCAATGGAAGTGCTGTGAACGTACACATCGGAGAGAGACTTCAGTTCGACAGCTCTGGAGGCGGGCACGTTCAGAACTAACGCAAGACCATGGGTACGCAAAGCCCTTCCAAGAGCGGCATAGTTTTCGAGCGGCCACTCCTTTCCGGCCCAGCCAGCGTAAGGATTCGCGAGCACGAAGGGACCTTCGGGCAATGACCCTTCCGGTGAGCCCGGGGGCAACCAGGCCTGCGCTGTGATCTCGGTTGCGCCCGCAGCGGATACAAGAGACAAGTTGCGCTCGACGCGATGAACGCCCTGCGGTTCGACCCGGTCGGTATAGAAGAGAGCGGCGAGCGGTTCACGCGCGATCTTCCGAGTGAAGCCCCAGAACTGAGCAGGACGGGAGAGGCGGCCGGCGATTGCGGACTGAAGAAGTCCTTGGAAATCGAAAGCGATGGCGGGCTGCAAGGGGCGAAGTCTTTGGAGCGTGGACTGCAATTGAGCAAACGTATGGCGTTCAAAGGGAACAAGGCTTTGAACGGCCGGGTTGCCGCGCAGAAGAGGCATCCATCGCGGAGCCACCAGCCAGTCAATAGAATGCCTTGGAAAGCTGCGGTGGAGAGACTCTACTGCCGGCAAGGCGTGAAGGATATCGCCCATTGCACCGATGCGGACGACCAGGATGCGGTCCATCAGGAGCCAGCCTTCTGGCGTTCTAAGACTAATTGAACAAAGCGCTGGGAGTGCTGCTGATCGGCATCAGGATCAGAGACAACCCGGAGGCGCGCATTTTCTTGCGGCAGAGCATTTCGCGTGCCGCTCGCCACGAGATCCACACAGCGAAGAGAGGCGACGAGCGTAGCACGGGCGGAGGCAGGCATGTGGGCCGAATCGGACTCAAGCACGAAAGCGACGAGACGACGCTGAGGTTCACTTTCAGCGATCCTTGAGAGCATCGTAGCGTTTTCGGCGGTGAGGGGATCAAATAAGCCGACGACGATGATCCAATTGTTTTCGGCGGTTGCTGCGGCGATCCCGTCGGGCGCGATGATCTTTTCTCGAGTGTCCAAAAGTGTCTTACGTCAATTTACCGCTTTGTCACTTTATCGATGCTATTGAGCAGCACAAGACTTTCAGCCACCACATCGTCAGCCGTCACTCGCGTCATGCAGCGGTGGTCGATCGGGCATTCACGAAGGAGACACGGGCTGCATTCGACAGGATGACGGACCACTCGAGTATGGGCTCCAGTGGGACCGGTAGCGATGTGATCGGTTGCACCGAAAACGGCTACCGTCGGAACGCCAAGAGCCGAGGCAATATGCATAGGGCCGGAGTCGTTGGTTAGGAAAAGCTCGCAAGCGGCGGCCATCTCAATAAAACGAGCCAGCGGAGTGGTCCCGGCGAAATTGATGGCATTGATGCCGGCGTCGCTCACCAGAGCCTGAACGGTATTGCCGATAGCTTGCTCGGCTTCCGAACCGAAAATCGCAACAGATGCGCAGCGAGTCCGGGCTAAAGCGACCGCAGCTTCTGCGAAGCGTTCCGGAAGCCAGCGCTTGGCGCCGCCGTAGGCAGCGCCAGGGCTTACCCCAATCACGCTTTCTCGAAATCCTGCTGCACGCAACTGTTGCCGGCCGGCTTTGGCCGCTTCGCCAGCGCCTTCGAGAAGAATGGGTGAATCCAGCGAGTAGTCGGGGATGAGTCGGGCGCGCTTAAGAAGCTCGAGATAGTAAAAGCGCTGATGCTGGGGTGTTTCCCCCTTTCGAGGGACCGGTATGGGATGAGTGAGCAACCAGCCTCGTGCGTCCCGATCGTAACCTACACGCTGCGGGATGCTCGCCAACTTCGCAATGGCGGCCGATTCGAAAGCGTTTTGCAGTAAGAGAGCACAATCGAAACCGCGGCTGCGCAAAGATCTTGCGACGTGCCACTTCGCACCCAGACCTTTCCAACCTTTCGGCGCTTCGTAAGGGATGATCTCATCGCAGAAGGATTCACGGCTGTAGAGTCCTGCAACCCAGGGCCGTGCAAGGATCGAGATGGTTGCGTGGGGGTGATGGGCCCGCAAACGATGCAGCGCAGGAACGGACATGACCGCATCGCCGATCCAATTCGTTGCGCGGACTAGAAACTTGCGGATCGGCATGGAAACGAAGTTTCAGGATACTGAGGACGTAAAATTAAGATTGACAATGAGCAGGCTGTACACGCGCGAAGAACTGGTTGAGAAGCGCGTAAACTGGCGGCGCGAGAACAAACGAGTTGTGTTTACGAACGGATGTTATGACATTCTTCATCCAGGACATGTGCGCTTGTTGGAGCGAGCACGGAGTTTGGGAGATGTCCTTATCTTAGCGTTGAATACAGACTCGAGCGTGCGACGTTCAAAGGGCCCTGCGCGACCCTTTTTCTCCGAGCAGCAGCGTGCGGCACTTGCCTTGCAACTAGAGGCGGTTGACGCGGTGACATTGTTCGATGAAGATACCCCGCGAGAATTGATTGCGGCCGTAATTCCGGACGTACTCGTGAAAGGCGCGGACTGGGCACACTTCATTGCCGGGAGAGAAGAGGTCGAAGCGGCCGGCGGGACCGTTCACGCATTGCCGCTGGAGCCAGGCTTTTCCACGACCGATATCGCGGCCAGGATCCTGTCGCAGTACGCGGCGGTTGGCGCGAGTTCTCTCTAGAGCATCGTGGTTCATCCGGCATCTCAGGAACTACTCAAATCAGCTGCGCGGCACCCTTCTTTTCAGGCGCTCCTGCAACGGCTAACGCGGCGCGAGCACGGTCCGTTTTCGTTGACGGGCTTGGCCGGCACGGCAAAAGCGTTGTATCTGGTGCTGCTGTACCAGGCCACGGAACGCCCACTGCTGGTGATAGTGGATGGCAATAAAGAAGCCGAGACGTTGCTGGAGGCGACCGAGGCGTTCTTCGAAATTCTGTTAGACGGCCGCGATCTTCCTCCGCCGCATTTGATTCCGGCGCTCGACGTTCTGCCACACCAGCACCTTTCTCCACATAACGAGATAGCGGAAAAGCGTGCCGTTGGTCTTTGGCGACTGGCTGCGCAGCGGATGCCCATCACCATCGTGCCGGTGGCGTCAGCGTTATTGAAAACCGAGTCGGCGGAGTTTTATCAACAGCTCGCGATCACGCTGAGGGCGGGCGAAGAAGTGCCGCTTGAGGATTTAGTACAGCATTTGCAAAGCATCGGCTACGAACAGCGTGAGCCGGTGGAGATGGTGGGCGAGTTCTCGTTGCGGGGCGGGATTTTCGACGTGTTTCCGGCCGAGAGCGCCAAACCTGTACGCGTTGAGTTCTTCGGGGACGAGATCGAATCGATCCGGCAGTTCGATGTGGAATCGCAACGTTCGGTTTTAAAGGTGCCATCGACGGTCCTGCTGCCGTTGGCTGAATATCCGCGATCGCGATCGCTGCTGAACCAGTTGGCAAAGGCGGCCGATGAACGCGAATTGGATCTTGCTAACCCTGGCGAAGTGTTTCCCGGTTGGGAATTCTTGGTTCCGTTGGTCCGGGAGCGGAGTCAACACCTGCTGGCCCTAAATCCGGACTCGCTGATCATCCTGGACGAGCCTTCCGCAATTGAATCCGCAGCAGACCGGTTATGGCAGCGCCTGGCAAAGCCTGAGCGTCCGGCACCGATCGAACCAGAGAAGAACTTTCTGCGCTGGGAAGAACTGAGCGCGGCCATTGAGCCTCGCACGCGGGTGGCGATTCAGCAGCTAGATCTGCAAGTTGGCGGCACGACGACTCGCGGTGAGCAGTTCGAAATTCCGACGCGGCCGGCTCTTACCTTTCAGGGCAATATGCCGGTCGCGGTCGCGGAGGCAAAAGGCCTGATCGAGGCCGGCAATCGCGTGATGTTTTTTGCCACTTCTATCGGCGAGGTGGAACGCATGGCCGACGTCCTGCAGGAGTATTCGGTTCCTTACCAGCTGGGCCTGGAGAGCAGTTCGGGCACACGTCCGTCGCTAGCGGAACGCACCTATCATGCAGGTGCTGTAGCGAGTGCTTACCTGGTGAAAGGATGCATCAGACGAGGCGCGGTACTTCCGGAGTCCCAACTGGCGATCCTGGGCTCGGAAGATCTTTTTGAGACTTCAGACCTGATTGCCCGGCAGCCCAGTAAGAAGCAACTGGCCGCGTTTGCCGCCGATGTGGCGGATTTGAAGCCGGGCGACTTCGTGGTGCACGCAACGCATGGGGTCGGCCAGTTCCTGGGCATACGGGAGATTGCACAAGGAGACCAGAAAGGTGACTTCATGGTGCTGGAGTACGCCGGAGACTCAAAGCTCTACGTCCCGCTGACGCGACTGGATCTCGTGCAGAAGTACCGCGGTGCCGGTGAGGCTAAACCGCACCTGGACCGGCTGGGTGGAGTCAGTTGGGAGAAAACCAAGTCACGCGTTAAAGCCAAAATGCGCGACATGGCGGACGAGCTACTCAAGCTGTACGCGCAACGCCGCATGACCAAAGGCTTCAGCTTTTCGTCCGATAGTAATTGGCAGAGAGAGTTCGAAGACTCCTTCGCGTACAGCGCAACCAAGGATCAGCTGAACGCCGTTTCACAAATTAAGGCCGACATGGAGGACGTACAGCCTATGGACAGGCTGCTATGCGGAGATGTCGGATTCGGAAAGACGGAAGTGGCTATGCGTGCTGCTTTCAAAGCGCTGGGAGATGGGAAACAGGTGGCTGTGCTGGCCCCAACGACAGTGCTTGCGTTTCAGCATTACGAGACTTTCAAGCGACGGTTCGCTTCTTTCCCGGTGCGGATTGAACTAGCGAGCCGCTTTCGAAGTACGAAGGAAGTGAAGAGTTCATTGGAGGATTTAGCCGCCGGTAAGGTGGACGTCCTAATCGGTACGCATCGTCTGCTCTCGAAAGATGTGGTTTTTCCCGATCTGGGGCTGTTGATTGTGGACGAGGAGCAGCGGTTCGGTGTCGCCCACAAAGAGCGGTTGAAACAGATACGGCACAACGTGGACGTGCTAACCATGAGCGCTACGCCGATCCCCCGTACGTTGCACATGTCACTTCTGGGATTGCGCGACATGTCAGTGATCGAAACGCCTCCAAAAGACAGACTGGCCATTAACACGGTAGTCGCACACTTCAATCCGGATTTGATCAAGACCGCCATTGAACAGGAGATGGCGCGCCAAGGCCAGGTCTACTTTGTACACAACCGTGTGGACACCATCTTTATGCGGGCCGCTTTCCTCCAGGAGTTGATGCCGCAGTGCCGGATCGGAGTCGGTCATGGGCAGATGGGGGAATCGGAGCTAGAGAAAGTGCTTCTCGGTTTTATGAAGCACGAGTACGATGTGTTTGTTTGCACGACCATCGTTGAAAACGGACTTGATATTCCGCTGGCGAACACCATCCTGATTGAAAATGCTGAACGGTACGGCTTGAGCGAGCTGTATCAGCTAAGGGGGCGCGTAGGTCGATCGAATCGTCGTGCTTACGCCTATCTCATGGTCCCGGCCGATACGCAGTTGAGTGAAGTTGCCCGGAAGCGGTTGGCGGCCTTGAAAGAGTTTAGCGACTTAGGCGCCGGCTTTAAAATTGCAGCGCTTGATCTGGAATTGCGAGGCGCTGGAAACCTGCTGGGCGGTGAGCAGCACGGGCATATCGAAGCAGTGGGATACGACATGTACGTGCGACTGCTGGAAGAGACCGTAAAGGAACTGAAGGGCGAAGAGGTTCCTCTGGAGATTCACTCGACCTTGAATCTGGGCCTGGATATTCGCATTCCACCCAAGTACATCGCGGACGAGGCCCAACGGCTCCGTTCGTACAAGCGGATTGCCGATGTGAAGGATCCTGAGCAGGCCAAGAAGGTGAAGGAAGAGATGAACGACCGGTATGGTCCCGTGCCGGAAGAGGTTCGAAACCTGATTAGCTTTTCGGTACTGAAGAGCTACGCGGCACGAGCCGGAGTCGAATCTGTTGACCGCCGGCAGGGTTTTGTGAATATCAAGTTCCATCAGCAGTCGCGAGTGGATCCGTTCAAGTTGATGAACCTGGTGCGCGACACAGAGGGCGCCCAGTTCACGCCGGCGGGCGTCCTAAAGGTCCCGCTTGGTCCGTCACCCGATGCCGCGAAACTCCTGGAGGAATTGCGCACGACTTTAAGCAAGTTGATGGTTGATGATGTGGCCGATCCTAAAGACGCCAACGAGACGAAGCTCGTGACTCGCCGTTAGGAAACCGAGGTAGGATCAAGACAGATGCTAAGAGGGTTACGAGCGCTGGCGGTAGTTTTGCTGCTTGCGCTGGCGTCTGCCCCCGTACAGTGTCTGGGCTCGTGCAATATAGCCAATGTTCCGCCCTGCCATCACCAGCAAGGGCAACCAAGTCACCCGGCCCATTGTGTTCAGCAGCACCCTTCCGCGGTTTTCGACCGGGCCGGTCTCGCTGATGTAAGTGCATCCGACGTGTTGCATCAATCGGATATCGCCTTCCTTCCATCACGCCTGATTGCTGTGGACGCAGTTCACCTGCCGCAATTCAAGCCAACGCATTCTCAATTTTGCTCGCTCGCTGTCCTCAGGCTCTGATCCGCCGTTCTTCGTTTGATTACAGCTCTCAAGAGCTGAAGCTCATTTCAATCAACAAGAGACGGATAGGAGATGACGTGTTCTTTAGAGGGAAGACGTGCGCCTTCGGTGCGCAGATTTTATTGACAGCTTCGCTGGCATTCGGGCAAAGCGAGGGATTAGCAACGCAAACCATGTCGGGAGGTCAAATGTCGGGCGACCACTCGATGAGCGGAATGGATATGCAAGGCATGGATCATTCAACAATGCCGGGGATGCAGATAACGGGCGTGAACCTTGCGGGTTCGTTCCTGATGAATCTTTCATCGGGCACCTCAGCTAATCCCGCCACCTGGCAGATGCCCATGATCATGAAGCCGGTTGGCTCCTGGAACGCCATGTTTATGGGTCAGGCGTTCATTGTGGATACGCAACAGTCAGGCCCGCGCGGAGGTGACAAGCTCTATTCCGCTAACTGGTTTATGGCGAACGCAGAGCATTCGGTCGGGGAGCACGGAGCTTTTCAGTTCCAATTCATGTTCAGCCTGGATCCGGCGACCATCACCAATAGACGATATCCGCTGCTGTTTCAGACTGGTGAGGGTGCCTATGGGAAGCCGATCGTGGACGGGCAGCATCCGCACGATCTGTTCATGGCGCTGAATCTGCAGTATGCTCGCGAACTGAATAAAAACACTATCTTGGAGCTTAGCTTCGGACCGGTGGCGGATCCGGCCTTGGGACCGACTGCCTACCCGCACCGGGCTTCCGCATCAGAACTACCACAAGCAACCCTGGGCCATCATTGGGAGGATTCCACCCATATTGCAAACGAAGTTGTGACGGCCGGCATTGCATACAGAAGAGTGAAGCTGGAGGCGAGTGGATTCTATGGACGTGAACCGAACGAGAATCGATGGAACATCGACTACGGACCGATCAACTCATGGTCAGCAAGGTTCTGGTATTTCCCGACACGTAACTGGGCAACACAGGTCTCGGTAGGACGCCTGGCACGCCCGGAGGAGTTACAACCCGGAGACGTGGTGAGGTCGACAGCATCGCTTGAATACACGAAGCCGCTTCCGGGAGGCAGCTGGTCGTCGAGCTTTGTGTGGGGCCGCAATCACTCCACCGCAACCCACCACAATACCGATGCGTATACGTTAGAGACCGTTGTGCCCCTGCACCGTCGAAATTTCATTACCGGGCGATTTGAATTGGTGGACAAAGATGAACTGTTCGCAGACCAACCGGAGGTAGAAGAGCAGCTGACCCACACCGCTGGATCCACCTTCCGGATTGGTGCTTACACGATGGGCTACACCCGGGACATCCCGTTGTTTGCACACCTTCAGACAGGCATCGGGGGCAATATACAGTTGTATACGCTACCCGCGGCGATCAAGCCTTACTATGGCGATAGTCCAATCGGAGGAAACATTTTTGTCCGTTTCAGGCTACGTGCACGGGAGTGAAGTCGCTTGTCATAATAGGAAAAGCATTCGTCTATGAAGTCAAGAGTTGTTTGTATGCTGGCCCTTGCCAGTGTCAGCTTTGCTGCTGACAACGCACCGAGTCCTGCTTTGGTTGTCGACCAGATTGTCGCTAAGGTAAACGGCGATATCGTGAGCCAGGATGAATTGCAACGCGTCGCTCGAGAGATGCGGAAAGAAATGCAGGCACAGAATATTCCGGAGAGCCGGATCAACGACGAAGTTTCCAAGCGGCAGAAGGACGCGCTACGAGACCGAATCGATGAACTGCTGCTGACCCAGAAAGGGAAGGAGTTGAATATCAACGTTGACTCCGACCTGAGTAAATACATGGCCAACTTACAGCGGCAGTCCGGGATGACGGATCCGGAGAAGTTCCACGACTACATCCGTAAGGAAGCCGGCATGTCTTTCGAGGACTTCCAGCAACAGACCAAGAACCAATTTTTGACGCGAGAAGTGATTGGGCAGGAAGTCGGGCGCCGGATCAATATCTCCGACAAAGAGATCCTTGATTACTACAATGCCCACCAGCAGGACTTTGTCCGGGAAGAGAAAGTGTTCTTGAGCGAGATCTTGATATCCACTCAAGGCAAGTCTCCGCAGGCGGTTGTGGCCGCCGAGAAAAAGGCAAAACAGGTGGCGGCGGATGCAGCGAAAGGTCAGCGGTTTGCGGATTTGGCTCGTGACAACTCCGATGCGACGACTGCCAAAGACGGTGGAGCTCTGGGCGGATACAAGAAGGGCGAGCTAACCAAGGAAATAGAGGACGCAGTCTGGACGCTGCCGAAGGGCGGCGTTAGTAAGCCGGTGAAAATCGCTACAGGCTTTGAGATTTTCAAGGTGGAAGAGCACAGCAAGGCGGGATTAGAACCACTAGCGGATGCCAAACCTGAGATTGAGAACGCGCTGTATGGTCCAAAGATGCAGCCTAAAGTGCGCGAGTATCTGACTCAATTACGTACGAGGGCGTTTCTGCAGATCAAGCCAGAATACATCGATACGGGAGCCGCTCCGAAGCAGGACACCAAGTGGCAGGATCCAGCTGTGTTGAAGGCCGAGACCGTGACTAAGGCGGAAGTCGAACAGAAGACTCGTCACAAGAGGGCGCTTTGGGTGATCCCGATTCCAGGCACCGAAACGACTGTTAGTGGCAAGAGCAGTTCCCGATAGCTCAACATGAAATCACCGTACGTCGGCGAAATGACGCCGAACGACGTTATCACCGCTCAGTTTCTCGTCATCAATAAAGAGATTCGACAGAAGAAAACCGGAGAGCCTTACCTTTCCCTTCAGCTTGCCGATAAGACCGGCGAACTGGAGGCTAAGATGTGGGACAACGTGACGGAAGTGATGGACACTTTCGATCGGGACCACTTTGTGAAAGTGAAGGGGCTGCTGCAGATCTATCAGAAGCGGTCTCAATTCACGATTCACAAACTACGGCGGCTGGAAGAACATGAAGTTGACTTTGCAGATTACTTCCCGTGCGCGGACCGTGATGTCGAGGAGATGTTCGCGGAGATGCGTGGCATTATCTCCGGCCTGAAGAATGAACATTTGCGGAGCCTGTTGACTGTGATTTTCGATGATCCGCTCTATGCGACACCATTCAAGATGGCCCCGGCAGCGAAGAGCATCCATCATGCCTGCCGTGGAGGTTTACTGCAGCATGTTCTGTCCCTGTGTACGCTGGCCAAAATGACCGCCGGGCATTACCCAGGCGTCGATCTCGACCTGGTGCTGGCGGGCGCGATTCTGCACGACATTGGAAAGATTGAGGAGCTTACCTACGCGAGAAGCTTCGGGTACAGTTCGGAAGGACAACTGCTGGGGCATATTGTCATTGGGCTGCGGATCATAAGCGAGAAAGTGCGACAGGTTCCGGGGTTTGCGCCCAAGCTGCGGACACTTCTGGAGCATATGATCATCAGCCACCACGGTGAATTGGAATTCGGATCACCGAAGGTTCCGGTATTCCCGGAAGCGCTGCTGCTGCATCATCTGGACAATCTGGATTCGAAGATGGAAGCGATGAGGAGCGCCCTGAAGAGAGATGCGCTGGCGGAAGGGGAGTTTACCGGTTGGGTGCCCTCTTTAGAGCGCACACTGCTACGTAAAGACCGGTACATGGCGGAACCAGCCGTTGCCGTTGTCAAGGAAACGTTGTTCGCGCCTCTACCAGAAACCATTCCAGTAACCGGCCTTTGGGGAGAGGATAAGCACGAGGGTTCCGAATTTTCGGAGAGCAGAGACGGTCAAAGATCACCGGCACCCTCCCTGCCCCACAAGCCGGAGCCAGAAGTTAAAAAAGTTACTCGCCCGGACCCGGTACCAGCGCGAGCAACGCTTTTTGGTGAGAAACTGCAAGCCGTATTGGGTCCGCGTAAATAATCGAGTGGATGGTAACATGATGGATTGCCAGGCTTCGGGCTTCGTGCAATGGGCGGTTGCGAACCCCGCCAGGTCCGGAAGGAAGCAACGGTAGCGGTTTAGCTTGTGTGCCGCGGATCACCCGAGGTCTGGCATAACCCGGCAAGTTGCTCGCAGCAAGAGTCTTAGCCTTCATTACCCGGCCATCCCCTTCCCATGTATCAGGTCATAGCGCGAAAGTATCGGCCACAGAACTTTTCTGAGCTTATCGGTCAGGAACACGTTCAGAAGACACTTTCGAACGCGATCGAAAGTAAACGGCTGGCGCACGGATACATCTTTTCCGGCCAGCGTGGAACAGGCAAAACGACCGTGGCACGAATCCTCGCCCGCTGTCTCAACTGCATCCACGGACCGACCTCTCAGCCATGCGGTATCTGTTCCAGTTGCACTGAAATCAGCGCAGGTTCATCACCAGACGTTATAGAAATCGACGCAGCTTCCAATCGCGGCATTAACGAAATGCGCGAGATCCGGGAGAACGTCCGCTATCGACCGGCCCGCGATAGCTTCAAGGTATTCATCATCGACGAGGCTCACCAGATTACGAAGGAAGCCTTCAATGCACTCCTAAAAACCTTAGAGGAACCTCCGGAGTGGGTCGTTTTCATTCTGTGTACGACCGAAGCAAACGAGATTCCGAACACTATTGCGTCCCGGTGCCAGCAGTTCACGTTTCGCTCAGTGGATTTCACCGATCTGATGAATCGGATGCGCTACATCGCCGAGCAGGAGGGAATTGCCGCCGATGATGAAGTGCTTTCAGTCATAGCGCAAGCAGGAGAGGGCAGTGTCCGGGATTCTCTTTCCGCACTCGATCAAGCCATTGCGTGTTGTGGGAACACGCTCGGTGTCACCGAGATCCGATCGTTGCTGGGGATGTTCGGTATTGACTCGCTGAGAAGCGTGGCAGAAGCCGTGGAACGATCCGACGGGGCAGCGATGCTGGAGATTGTCCAGGAACTGGAGCGAACCGGGCAAAGCCTGCAACATTTCTGCCGCGAGCTGTCCCGGTATTGGCGTAATCTGCTGGTGGCAAAGATCACGGGCAAGCAGACTCGACTGATTGCGGCCTCGGAGCCGGAACAAAAGGCACTGCGGGAGACTGCCGACCGCTTCAGCGAGGAGGACCTGACTCGCTATCTGAACTTGACTCTGAATCTTTACAAAGACCTGCAGTCGTCGCTTCAACCGCGCCTGCATCTGGAACTAGGTCTGGTAAAGCTGGTGCAAGCAGGCCGATTGCAATCGATCGAAGCTGCTTTGGCAAGTCTTGGGGCCTTACAGGAGCCGCCTAACTCATCGCCAATTGCTGCAGGTTCTTTGCTTACCGCAACGGCTAAGAAAAGTGCTCCCCGACCGCCGACGTTCCAAAGCCCGATCAGATCGTCGATTGTTCCTGTCGAGAAGCCTGCAGTGGTCGAGAAGATCGCAGTGGTTGAGAAAGCCGCAGTGGTCGAGGGAGCTTCCGTTGAAAAAACAACGGAAGAGGCAGAGGCGCGAACCACTCCTGCGCAGCCTATTCCGAGTGCAGAAAACGATGTCTCAGCTGAGATGGAGAAGGTAACCGAGACACAGCCGGCCGCGCAGGATATGCGGCAGACACTCCACGACGCCTTATGCGAGGCCGGACTACAATTCAGCGCCGATGCCGTTCAGCACTCAGAGTTAACACTGAACGGGAACGATCTCTTGATCCGTGCTCCCAAGAACATGGTTCTCTCGTTGAAGGATCCGGGTGTTCAGAAAATTGCTGTGCAGGTCACCGGCAAGCCGGTACGGCTGAAAGTGGAAGCCGGCGAGAATCTGAAAGCCTTTACCCCTATGGCCGAGACGAAGGCGGCTGGCGACGATGCTGCGGTCCGAGAAAAAGCTTTATCGCATCCGGGTGTTAAACGGTTTCAGGAACTATTTCCCGGGGCGCAAGTTCGAACCGTGCGAAATTTGAAAGAGTAGGGGAAGGAACGAAACTGTGAAAATGCCTGGCAACATGCAGAACATGATGAAGCAAGCGCAGCAGATGCAGCAAAAGATGCAGGAGCAGATTGCGCAGATTCGAGTAGAGGCTTCGGCAGGCGGCGGCATGGTCAGCGTGAAGATGGACGGACAGAAGAATGTGCTGGCCGTGAAAATCGATCCGGAAGTTGCCGGTGATGTGGAGATGTTGCAGGACATGGTTCTTGCAGCCGTCAACGAAGCGGCGAAAAAGGTGGACGAGGAGTCGCAAGCCAAGATGGGCGGGATGCTGGGTGGACTCGGCCTGCCTCCGGGTCTTTTCTAAGCTGCCCTTCCATGCCAGAGTTTGCAGAGCCACTTGCGCGTCTGATCCAGGAGTGCAAGAGGCTTCCGGGGATCGGCCAGAAGTCAGCGCAAAGAATAGCGTTTCATCTGCTGCGGACACCGCGGGAAGATGCTGAGAGCCTGGCCCAAGCCATCCTCGACATCAAAGATAAGCTGGGCATCTGCGCGCAATGCAACAACATCAGCGACGGCGACCTCTGCTTGTATTGTCGTGATCCCCACCGTGAGCAGAATCATATCTGCATCGTGGAAGAGCCCCACAACATTCTGCCGATCGAGATGACTCATTATCGCGGTGTCTACCATGTTCTCCATGGCACGATATCGCCCTTACGGGGTATTGGTCCGGAGCAGTTGAAGATCAAAGGGTTGATCGATCGTTTAGGGCGTACCGAAGTGGAAGAAATTATTGTGGCAACCAATCCGACAGTCGAGGGTGAAGCAACGGCTGTTTATCTGTCCCGTCTCCTCAAGCCATTAGGGCCAAGAGTCACACGTATTGCAATGGGCATTCCGGTGGGCAGTGACCTTGAATTTGCCGATGAAGTCACCATGTCGCGATCGCTTGAAAATCGCCGCGAGATGTAGCTGAATACTTATGAATCCTGATATCGAAGACTTTCTGCAGGACGCATTCAAAGATTTAAAGCCGAACGTACAAGGCGTCGGCCGAGTTCTGGTTGAGCCCGATTATGAGTCGACGGCGGCTCTGGAAAATGCTGACCAACTAACGGCAGAGATGAGAAAGCTGCTTTCGGCCCAGAGGGTTGATCTGGTCGATTTGAAGAGTCACACGGGTTTCGAAGTTGACGACCTGAGTAAATATCCAAATCTTCAGAAGCTGGTTTTGAGAATCAGCCTACATGAGGATGCCGCAGAAGGTCCCTGGATTGAAGTCGCGCCGCCAGGCAACTGGATTTGAGGACTGCATCAGGGTCGTGTGCCGTTTGTGCCTTTTGTTGAGTACCCCGTTAGACTGGAAGATAAGTGTTAGTCACGATTGATTCGCAACCCGAACGTCCGAAATGGCTGCGTGCGCCTGCACCCGTTGGAGAGAATTATCGCGAGCTGAAAGAATTGGTCACGCGGCTCGATCTGCATACAGTTTGTGAGAGTGCAGCTTGTCCAAACGTTGGCGAATGTTGGAATCGCCGGACCGCAACCTTCATGATCCTGGGGAATGTCTGTACGAGGCGCTGCGGCTTCTGCGCCGTGCAAAAGGGGGCTCCCCTGACGGTCGACTACGACGAGCCCCGACGAGTGGCGGAGGCTTGCGCGACCTTAGGGCTGAAGTATGCCGTTATCACAAGCGTGAACCGAGATGACCGGAAAGACGGCGGAGCCGAGCTATTCGCGCTCACTATTGAAGCGATCCGCAAGATGATCCCCGATTGCAGGATTGAAGTCCTGGTGCCCGACTTTCAAGGCTCCCATGCGGCAATGGAAATCGTGATGAACGCTCAGCCCGACGTGCTGAACCATAATACGGAAACGGTGCCCCGGCTTTACCGGCAGGTCCGCTTAGGCGCCCGCTATAACCGTTCGCTCGAGATGCTGCAATATGCGAAAAAGTTAAGACCGCAGATACCGACCAAGTCGGGCCTGATGTTAGGCCTTGGCGAAACGCAACCCGAGGTGCTGCAGGTAATGCGCGACTTGCACGAACATCATGTGGATATTCTGACGCTTGGGCAGTATCTTCGGCCTTCGCCAAAGCACTTACCGATTTTGCGTTATCTCCCGCAGTCAGAGTTTGACGAATATCGCCGGGCAGGCCTGGAGATGGGTTTCGCTCATGTCGAAGCGGGTCCCCTGGTTCGCAGCTCTTACCACGCCGACAGCTCTCATGAGAATGCGGCGAAAGCGCACTCCTGCACGCATTAGTCATTAGCTTTGGGTATATCGTGAGATTGCTGCGGCGAACTGCTCAGCAGGCAAGGTATTGATGACATCCTCTGCTTCGAGCCATCCACGGCGGGCAGTAGCAACTCCGTATCGCATGTTAGCTAAGTGGGACGGTCGGTGTGCATCGGTCGAAATGGTGAAGCGACAGCCCCGGCGCTTGGCAGCGCGCACCAGATGACTCGGTAAGTCCAGCCGTTCCGGACTGGCATTGATTTCGAAGGCGACCCGCCGTTCCGTTGCACGCTCGGCGACTTTCTCGAAATCGAAGGGATATTGGTCGCGCTGCAACAACATGCGACCGGTGGCATGACCCAAAATCGTGAGTGCGGGAGATTCCAAAGCTCGCAGAAGGCGATTCCGTCATCTCTTCTGGTTCAAGTGTGAAGTAACTGTGAACGCTGCCGATGACCAGATCCAATTCAGCGAGCGCCTCTTCCTGCGACGTCCATTTCCCCGTCGCGTAGAATGTCGCATTCCAAGCCGGAGAAGACACGTATTGGGAGGCCGTCCCGATTCAGCTCGCGGACCTGCTGGGCGAAGTCCACAACCCTTCTTTCGTCAAGCCCGTTGGCCATAGCCAGAGCCTTTGAATGATCAGTAATCGCGATGTATTCATACCCAAGCGCTGCGGCCGCTTCCGCCATCTCCCGTAAACTCGCTCTGCCGTCGGTCTCCGTCGTGTGCATGTGAAGGTCACCACGCAAATCGGCTTGCGTGATTAACTTCGGAAGAGTACCGGCAGCAGCCGCTTCCAATTCACCCGAGTTCTCACGTAATTCAGGCGGGACCCACTGGTAGCCGAGGCGCTCGTAAATCGCAGCTTCGTCCTCGCCGGCTATCCTGACGTTCCCTTCCAATTGGAAAAGCCCGTACTCATTGAGCGTTAATCCTTGCTTGATGGCGTTGGTGCGTAGAACAACGTTGTGTTCTTTGCTCCCGGTGAAGTACTGCATGGCTGCACCAAAGCTCTCATGCGGCAGGGCACGGACGTCCACCTGCAAGCGCTCAAGTCCGAACAGCACGCTTGCCTTATTGGCTCCCTGGCCCAGAACATCCTGCACCTTGGGATGTTTCGCGACATGGTCAAGGATGGACTCAGCGCCGGGCCCCGTCACCATAAGGTCGAGGTCGCCGATCGTCTCCCGACCACGGCGCAGACTGCCCGCCGGCTCCGCCTTTTCAATGCCCGGAAAAGCGGTGATTTCCGCGATCAGCTCATCGGCCACACGCCGCCCGAAGCTCAACAGAAAGCGGCCCGCAGTCTTGCGATAGGCTTCAATGCTGCGAAGCACTTTCTCTTCGAGCTTTGCTCCCATCCGTGGCAGTTCCCGCAGCTTCTTCGCCAGGCATAAACGCTCCAGATCATCGACTGTTTTTACGGCATGATGCTCATATAGCAACGCGATGCTCTTCGGACCCAGTCCCTGGATCTTCAGCAACTCGAGGGCAGACGCCGGATAACGAGCCAGCATCTGATCGCGGCGGTCAAAAGATCCTCGCTCGCAGATCTCGGCAAGTACGAACGAGAGACCCTTTCCGATACCCGGAATATCCGTGACTTTCCGTTCGCTGTTGCAAACTATGTCGGCAATGCGTTCGGGATGAGTCGCGATGACAGCTGCCGCGTTTCGATAGCTGCGAATCCGGAATCCATCTTCGCCTGCCACTTCCATTAAATCGGCTGTCTCGGAGAGCAGTTGCGCGATCTGTTTATTTTCCATGGCGGAGGAGAGAGAGGCTCGCGCGGCAGGTTCAACGTGAATTAGAACGTCGGCTACCCAAGAAAGCTGTTCCTTCACAGCATGCCGCACCAATGAGGCAATCTCGTGAGATTCACGGACAGTCATGCTTCCATCGACTTCCAAATGCAAATCAACGTGGTACTTCATTCCAGTGCGCCGAGCGAAACATTTTTCGATACCCACGGCGCCAGGCACGCGAAGAGCGACCTCCCTGATTTGCGACATGAGGGCAGGGTCAGGCATGGTGTCTAACAGCTGTCCTACAACGCGTCTCACAACCTGTATAGAGAGGAGAAAAATGATGATGCCGATGAGCATGCCGCCGATTCGATCCGCGATGCCGAAACGTTCCGGGTCGATCAAAACGAGGCTGGTGGCAACGATGGCGATGGTGGTGGAAACCAGGTCAGTGACGTCGTGCCAAGCATCGGCTTCCAGTGCGGTGCTGGCGATCCGGCGACCGACCCTGAATTTAGTCAAGGCCAAGATCATCTTCGCAGCGACGGCGGCCACCAAAGGGTACAAGGCGAACTTTTCAACACGATTGTTCTCATGAAAGTGCACCAGCCCATTCCAGAAAATAGCGGTTCCTGTAATCAACAGAAGGCCTCCGACTGCGAGTCCGGCGAGCGTTTCGTAACGCCCATGTCCGTATGGATGCTCGTAATCTGGAGGTTTGCTGGCAAGCCACAAACCCGCATAGACCATGGCGGAAGAAAAGACATCTCCCCCGGTTTCAAACCCGTCAGAGATGACCGCAGCCGAGCCGGCCACGGTACCGATCCAAATTTTAGTGGAGGCAAGAAGAAGGCCCAAGGTGACACTGACCAGAGCGATGCGCCGACCAAATAGAGCTTCCCGATCCAACACCTGGCGAGGTGGCGCCGCAACCATATTGCTTGAGGATATCGCGAGCTTGGTTGAGGCGGTCACGACTGGCTTGTGAACGCAGTGCGCGAGGATAGTACTGAATTTACGTGCGAAACTGAAGCACGACGACAGGGACCGGCCAAACTTTTACTCGGCGGAACCGGTATTTCTTCCTGATTGCCCAGTTAACAAATGAATGCAAATAGAGTCTCAACTTGTAAGGTTCTCCTGTTTGAGAACGAGTGGCCCAGTCAGCCGATCAGGTTGCCGATTGAACAAGGACGAAAATGGATAAGGTTGCCCAGAATATTCAGGAGACATTCCTGAATAATGCCCGGAAGGATAAAACGTTTCTGACGATCTATTTAATGAGCGGTGTAAAGCTGTCAGGTCGGATCAAGAGCTTCGACCGGTACTCGGTGGTGTTGGAAGCAAATAATCAGGAGCAGCTTATCTTCAAGCACGCCATCTCCACAGTTGTCGTATCGAAGAGTCTGGGCGGCATCACGGGCCACGCGGCGCAGGGTGGATCCCCTGGCGTACCTATTCCAATTGGGGAGACCGAGAATCAGTAGTGGAAGTCAGGGAACAACGAGAACGCACGTTAGTTGTGGGCGTGGAACTGGTGTCCGCACCCAAAGAGAGCGGGAAGGATTCGGTCACTGAACCGGACGCCGAGGAATCCTTACAAGAGTTAGCGACTCTGGTGGACAGCGCGGGCGGAACCACAGTGGGGAGCGTGATTCAGGCTCGCAAGAGCGTTGATACTGCCACCCTTATTGGATCTGGAAAGGTCGTTGAACTCCATGACAGGGCGGCGGCTGACAATGTGGATACGGTCGTCTTCGATAACGAACTAACACCAACCCAGTTGCGGAACCTGGAACGGCGTCTGGGCGTAAAAGTAATCGATCGTACGCAGTTAATTCTCGATATCTTCGCGAGGCGTGCACGAACCCGCGAAGGTCAGCTGCAGGTGGAACTGGCACAGCTTACTTATTTGCTTCCGAGGCTCGCGGGTCGCGGTACGCAGATGTCCCGACTCGGTGGCGGCATCGGAACCAGAGGTCCGGGCGAAACACAATTAGAGACGGATCGGCGTCGCATTGGAAGCCGAATCGCAAAGCTCAAGAAGGAAATTGAACGCGTTCGGGCGACTCGAGGGGTGCAACGATCCCAGCGTCAAGCTGTGCCACTATCGACGGTCAGTCTGGTGGGTTATACGAACGCCGGAAAGTCGACCTTGTTCAACCGCCTCACCGGGGCCGGCGTGCTGGCCGATGCGAAGATGTTTGCTACGCTCGATCCTACAGTTCGCCAGATTCGACTGCCTTCACAGCGGCGC
Organism: uncultured Acidobacteriaceae bacterium; assembly: GCA_963814195.1. Taxonomy (GTDB): domain Bacteria; phylum Acidobacteriota; class Terriglobia; order Bryobacterales; family Bryobacteraceae; genus Bog-105. The sequence goes on along the minus strand of CAWFBU010000007.1, from coordinate 108,710 downwards.
GTTTTGTTGAGCGATACGGTAGGTTTCATTCGTAATCTGCCTACGACTTTGGTAGACGCCTTTCGGGCGACCCTGGAAGAGGTCACCGCGGCAGCACTCCTGCTGCACGTTGTGGACGCGACCTCACCGACTGCGGCGGAGCAAACCGCTCATGTGCTGAAGGTACTTGGCGAAATCGGAGCGGAAGGAACTCCGCAAATCCTGGTTCTCAACAAGGCCGATTCCTTGCAAGCCGGCCAGCTTCCAGAGGATCTTTCAACAGTTACGCATCGCATGCTGGGCGAATCGGCACGTTTAAATGACACTCAGGCGGTATTGATTTCCGGCAAAACCGGTCAAGGCACCGGCGAACTGTTGACCCTGATCGACAAACACCTAGTGCAGGATCCCGTCGTACGGCAAACGTTCCGTCTTCCTCTGGGCGAGGGTCGAGCGCTGAATCTTCTCCATGACCGGACGGCGGTTCTCTCGATGCGGTACGAAGACCAATACTGCGAGGTGGTGGCCGATACGCCACAATCCATTCTTAATCGTCTGATGGAGTTCGCCGTTAGTTAGATTTGCGCTCTCGGGCAGTGAACATTCGCGGCTTAACTGCCGTACTATAGCTAACAACTATGGCGACACTCTTAGGCCACGACGTTCCTACCGTGAGGAAGCCCGGACTGATTCTCCTCGTTTTGACCGCGATTGCTCTCGCAGCCTGCGATTCAAAGCTTGAGGAGACGGGCCCAACACAATCCACATCGTTCTCTCTAGATAAGAACAATGTGGACCACGCGAATATCCAGCTCGATCTGAAAGCCGGCGAACTAAAACTAAGCGGCGGGACCAACAAACTCGTTGACGGACAATTTGAATTCAACGTTGCGAGTTCCAAGCCGATTACCCGAAGCAGCATTGACGGCTCACATGCCTCGGTGACGATAGAACAGCCCCGCAATATTGAGTTCGGCAATCATGCGCGAAACACCTGGGACCTGCAACTGAACGATCAAGCTGTGCTTGACCTTGCGTTGAACTGCGGCGCGGGAAAGGCGGATATGAATTTGGGTTCGCTCAATCTCCGATCCTTACAGGTACATATGGGCGCCGGGCAAGTGAATCTGGACCTCAGTGGGCATCCACAACACGACTACGAAGTGGAGATGGCCGGGGGCGTAGGACAAGCCACGATCCGCCTGCCGCAAGGTGTTGGGATCCGAGCAGATGTAACCGGCGGCCTAGGGAACATCGATGTGAAGGGCCTCGAGAAGAAGGGCGATCACTACGAGAACGACTCCTTCGACACTGCCAAAGTGAACGTCCGATTGAAGGTGACCGGAGGCATTGGCGAGATCCGGATTCTGGATTGAAGTTCGAACTAAGCCGGCACTTTGAGTTGCGCGAGGCGTTCGGGTAGCGGCGGTAACGCCGGCATAGCGGTCGCGGGTTGCGTTTGATACCAGTAGGCTACCGAATAGAAGCAGTCTGCCCGGTCATTGGCATGCCCGTGTTCAATCGTGTGCTTGATGGATTCCTGGAACGCGATGGGGTTGTCAGCATGCCAGCGGTACAAACAATAATGGCCACCGGCACGTTCCGCCACTCCGATAAAAGGAGCACCGTTGTACAGGTGAGCGAACTGAACACTAACACCAAAGTCCCAAGCTCCACAGAAGTAATCTTCCGTGCCTGTTCCCGTCATGACAGGCTTCGAGGATGAGTCTATGGTCGTCATGTCGTCCCCTTCTCCAAACCACTGGTCAGTGTTTTGCACCACGCCTAAAGTGACGCCTAAGAGCTGCCCTTTGCCGGTTGCTTCGAGGAAGGTGTAGTTGTTAGTCCCTTCGATATTAGTGTGACCAGCATCCGGGAGCACCTTGTTGGGAACCGCCTGGCGATATTGGGCGTGGAAGTATAAAGCGTCTTCCGGAAGCGCAGGCACGAGCTGGTAATCAATGTTCGAATAAAACGAACCCACGGGCTTCGCACCCTCGTTTGTAATGGTAATGCGGGCTGAACGACGAAACGGCATGGCGAAGTAGGCGTTTAAGGCCTTGATCGAACTGCAATTTAGAAATGCCGATTGATAAACAAAGTAGTCGCCCAAATTGAGACCGAAGAAGTCTCCGACCGGCACCTCAACACTAGCCTGAGTTGAGCCATCCCAATATATGCGAAGGACAAGCTCCTTTAAGTGATGTCCACTCTGTGCGGCAATGGTGAACCAGATGTGGGTGATGATTCCTGGACCGGTTGCCTGAAAAACTTCGGTGGTCTGGCCACTCGCGATCGTGAAGAAATCTTTGTTGCCCCCGCTGCGGTCGAAGCTGGACTGCTTGAGGGTCTTGTGGGTTGGGGCTTTCGCATAAGCCGGCAGCTCGGTCGGGTTGCTAACGGCGGGTGCAGCCGAAGCTTTGTAAGACGTGCCCGCCACGAGTCCGGCGACGCCGGTCAGGTAAGAAAGGAAACCTCTCCTCTGGGTAGGCTTCTCGGCTATTTCGTCCATGTAAGTTAATTGGTGACAGGCTGCTGGTCGTCGGCGGTGGGACCATACATTCCCGGGACTTTAGCGTCTAACAAGCGGAGGTAGACCGACAACTGACCGCGATGATGAATGATGTGATTCATGATCATGCCGCGAAGCACAGCGGCCCGAGGCATCTCGATCACCTTCTGGCCATTCCAAGTCATGCTCCACACCTTCGCCATGGCTTCGTCGTCAGTCTTCGCCAACAGTTCGCGGAAGACGGTCTTATTTTCGTTGAAGGTCGCTACCAGGTCGGCGGTAGAAGTGGGGATGTAGGGCTTGTATTCGCCGTCGCCCATGGCCAGCGAATCCTTGGTGATGGTGTCAATGCCCCACACGGTCATGTCCGCGATGTGCCCACTCAAGACACCGAGAGTCATAGATTTATCGTGCGGCTTCCAATCCCATTTGCCTTCGGGGACGGCGGAGAGCATCTTCCGTGTACTCTCCATCTCCATGTCTACTTCCATCAACATCGATTCGCTAATGCTCATGCACCGGAGAGCATATCACGGCGTTTGAGGCGTCTACCAGCGGTTATAGACCAACCCTGCGATCGAACTGCTATAGATTCGGTTGACTTGTTCTATGACATCCTCAGAAAGGGCCGGAAGTTCAGAAGCACCACAATTGTCTGCTACCTGTTCCGGCTTCTTGCCACCGGGAATTGTGCAGCTGACGGCGGGGTGCATCAGGATCCACTTGAGAGCAAACTGGGCCATACTAAAGCCGGACGGAACTAACGGACGAAGTTTTTCGACTGCGTGCAATGCCGCTTCGTAATCTACGCCTGAGAACGTTTCGCCCACATCAAAAGCTTCGCCCTTTCGATTGAAATGCCGATGGTCTTCAGCTGCGAACTTACTGTTTGAATCGAACTTACCGGTGAGCAGCCCGCTGGCCAGAGGTACACGGGCCAGGATGCCGATCTGCTTGAGGATCGCCTGGGGAAAGAGTAGCTCAGCCGGGCGTTGACGGAAACAGTTGAAGATGATTTGGACGGTCTTTACGTTGGGGAACTCGATCGCTTTCAGGCCTTCCTCCACACGCTCCACACTCACGCCGTAGTGTTGAATTTTGCCAGCACGCTGGAGATCGTCCATGATGGCGAAGACTTCCGGGTGATAGTAAAGGTCGGTCGGCGGACAGTGCAACTGAACCAGATCGAGAGAATCGGTCTTCAAGTTACGTAAGCTTTCTTCGATCCACGACGTGAGGTTCTCGCGCGAATAGCCTTTGACGGTCTGAGAAGGGAGCTTGCGGCCAGCTTTGGTCGCGACAATGATTTCTTCTTTGCGCTCCGCCTTCAGTTGCGCTATCAGGCGCTCACTCCGGCCGTTGCCATAAACATCGGCCGTATCGATGAAGTTTACGCCGGAATCAACTGCCTGATGAAGCGCCGCCATCGATTCGGCATCATCGACATCACCCCAGGAGCCGCCAATGGCCCACGCGCCAAAGCTGACATCAGAAATCTTCCAACCGGTCCGTCCGAGTGTGCGGTATTGCATTGATCACAGTGTGGACTCCAGGGGCTGGCTGTGAGTTTCGGCTTTCTATCGGCCGGTGAGAGAGACCGGACCAAACCACGTTCCTTTTAAGGTTCGCGTCCAAACTGCTCCGGTACGCGCCCGCTCTGCAGGTGTCGTGAACTGATAGTTGTAGACCATGGCCCGCAGATACTTCGGGGGTTTGGCGAAAGGCGGACGATCCATCAGCCGGATTACGATGGGATCTCCGACTAGAACGCGGTACATGAGGCTACCAACCCACGGGTTTTCCGTATAGGAGCCAAGTGCGGCGAACCACATCTGCCAATCGAGCCTCGGCTGGTACGGTGCTATCACCGGAAGGGCTCGATGCAGGTCACCGGGCTTGTACTTGAAGGAGTAGTCCTCCCAGTGCTCCTGATCGTTAGAGCCCTGTAAGATAATCTCCGGCCGTTCTGTCGTCATAACTGCGAATAGCCCGTATCCATTGACGATTTCGAAAGGTGATACGGCGACCAAGGCGGCACGCAACGGACCCGGATTGGTGCGGAACGTGATCAGCAGCTGAGCAGAACTCAGAATGAGATAGACGACCAGGATGAGATTGCCGCCCAGTCTCCACGTGGCCTTTGAGGTCGTTTGCACATCCGCAGAGTCGGGTTTAGAACTCAACCAAGAGAGTTGAGCGAACACCTGATCGTCTAGCCCCCAGATACAGAGAGCAAGGGTCAGCAGATTGAAAAACGCATAATTTCCGGTCAACAGGATGCTGACCTGGAGCAGCGCCAGGAGCACAACTCCGGCCTGGCGAACTCGTCTAGGTCCGAAGAGGAGAAATGGCGCGATAAATTCAATCCCGAGAGCGATGCCACTCAAGGCATCCAGGACCTGAGCCGGCAGACGATAAGCGTAGTAGGCAACCGGGTTTGGTAGTGGCTGCGTCAGGAAATGGTAGCGCAAGGCATGGAAGTTCTCCCAATTCACGTCGCCCGAGAGAAGCTTCACCAAACCGGATTGAAACATTAGCCGGAACAGGAGGAATCGGTAAGCCCAAACGAGCCAGGGAGCGCCGGAGAAGAACGCCAGGAAACCCGCTTCGAGTAGCAGCGCGTCCCATTGGAAATTAAGAAAGGGCGAGCCGACCGAAACCAAGGAGAGATAGAGAACCCAGCACCAGATGGCCGCTATCCGGGCGGCGCTGCCGGAGAGGGTCAAGACGATTGAGGATACACAGCCCAGTAAACAGGCGGCGATCAATAGGCCGTCGTTTATCCGGATCCAAAACAGGCTTGGAGCAGCCAGAAAGCCGTGCCAAGAACCCAGCTCTGTACGCACTGCCGTGAGCGTGGAAACGGCTGGAACGATTCCGTGGGAACCGATAAGGCCGGTGATTTGCGGAGCCAGCGCTGCGAAAGCTGCGAGATAGATGAGGCCAAGGGAGCGAAGGAAGAGAGCCTGGGTGACGGCGTAAGAAGTGGGACGGAAAAGAACCCGCAAGAGCCCGCTTTCGGATTCGTGCATTCGTGTGGGCATTCGCCTGCTAGACTATGTTACTGTTCGAAGAGAACGACAGTTTCGGCGCGGTAGCCAAGCGGTAAGGCAGAGGTCTGCAAAACCTTTATTCGGCGGTTCGATTCCGCCCCGCGCCTCCATATCGATGCGAGGTCGTCCTAGAGCCCAGTGGTGCCGGGAAGTGCTTGATTGGTCAACAAAAATTTCCCGCCACTCGCAGCAACAACGTTCAGAGAGTTCTTCTCCACCAAGGGTCTTATCCTCTCAACGCCTTTGCGATCCGCAATAAAGTACTCGCGCTGCTTCTGAGCCCAGTGGCTTTGGAATCCAGGATCATCGAGGAAGACATTCGGTGCACCGGGCGCATACGAGCCGTACACCAGATTATTGAAGCGCCCATTCAAGAGCCAAGCAGTGCGATTCGTGTAGAAGAATACTGACGAGAACTCGTAATAGTGGTGATCCACGATGAGTTCACCAGGCGGAGACTGCAGCAACTTATCGGCAAGGGGGCGCGATGAGAGATACGGGTCAAAACCGACCATGGCCAGGCGAGCGGCGTGAAAGAACAGCACCATCATGCAGGCAGACAGGAGGAACGCTCGCTGGTTTGAAGCACGAATGGTCCCCAAGAGCCCGATCAGGAACGCTGCGGCCGCAACAGCAAGGGGAAGCCGGAGATAAGCGAAAGACTCGAGAGTAAGATCTTCCATGTGTCCAAGGGACAACGTGTAGGCACCGGGATGCGATGAAAGAGCGCTCGCGATGTCGCCGGGCGTAGGTGTGTTGCGGACGTACACCAAAATGGCGATGCAACAGATGGCAGCGAGGCCGGAGACAAGCGTGACAACGCCTGTTCCCACTCGAACGAAAGCGCCACCGCGCGCCATAGCGCAGCCGATCAACAACGCAAGCGCCGGATAGCAAGGCATGGAATAGTATTCCTGAGTCGTCGAGAAACGTGAAGAAGACCAGGACAGCGGCCGCCCAGCAGAGCGCGAGCAAGCGAGTCTTCCCTGCCCGATCCACCGGCTTAAACGAGAGTCGGACGACACCAGGAAGATAAACGCTCCAGGGAAACAGCCACGCAAAGTGGAGCAACCAGAACCATTGAAGTGGAACCGTGTTGTAGTCGCGCGGATACCGCAGGTTCAGGAAGCGCAGCAGCTGCTCATTGATGAAGTAGAACCAGAAAAAGCCGTGATATTCGCCTGGTGCGCTCCGCATGGTGAATTCGAAAAAGGGCGGGTTTCGCAACGTTGCGAGGATGTGCCAAGGAGCTGCAATCAACAGAATGATGGCAATCGCCGAAAACGGGCGCAGGCGCTTCCAGGTCTCTATTGAAAAGAGCTTGCCTGTGACGAGAAGGAAGAGCAGTCCGGCAGCGATGGGAAAGACTGCGCCGATGAGACTCTTCAAGAGCAGCCCTGTCCCGATGCTTGCGGCCAGAATAAAGGCCCAAAGGCGAGGGCGTTTCTCTTCGGCATCAAGTGCTCGTAGGAAACTCCACAACGCGAGTGCAATGGTGAAGGTAAGGGTGACATCGGGAATCAGGATACGCGTAAACAGGAAGAGGCCTATGCACGTAGAGATACAAAGCCCGGCATAGAACCCTGCGCGTTTGCCAAAGGCCCAATTGCCGAATGCGGTCGTCACGAGAGCAAGGGCCACGGAGGATAGGGCGATCGGGATACGAGCCACCCAGTCAAAGGCCCCGAACAGTTTATAAGCAATGGCGATCAGCCAATAAATTAGCGGCGCCTTCTCCAGGTACAACACTCCATCGAGTCGGGCCGAGACCCAATCCCCGGAACTTAGCATGTTTCGGGCGATCTGGGCCTGTACCGCGTCTACGTCATCCATCAGGGATGGCGGCGAGACGATGCAGCCAAAGTAGACTGCCACTACGAAAGTTAAAACTAGTAAGTAGATGGGGAAACGCAGCGAAGTTTGAAGGTGAGGTTCGGAGTTCGGTTCGGACAAAGAACGACCTGCTGAGAAGTAGCCTAAGACTTACGATAGCAGGCGATTTGCGCGGGATGCCTGCAAATGCAGGGGTTTGTTATAGTTCGAGTTTGACATTTCAGGCGCTACGGGGCCCGTGGCTGCGCGCTTTGCTGGGCGTGGCCTCATTCCCATTCATCTACTATTCACTGGTAATCTTCAGCGCCGGCCGTTTCTTCCGACGAACGCAAAAGAACTGTGCCGATCCGTTCACTCCGCCTATCAGCAACTTAAAACCCGTGCGGGGACTGGACCCGGACGCGTATGAAAACTTCGCCAGCTTCTGCCAGCAGGATTATCCGGAGTATGAAGTCGTGTTCTGCGTTGATGGAGCCGAGGACCCCATCGTGCCGGTTCTGGAGCGACTGCAGCGCGACTTTCCGAAAGCTAACATACGGGTGCTGTTTGGGTCGGGCCGGGTCGCCACTAATGATAAGGTCGCAAAACTAGCACGGATGGTGCGCGATGCATCCTATGAGCACCTGGTTGTCAGTGACAGTGATGTCAGGGTCAGGCCAGATTATTTACGGAATGTGATCGCGCCTTTGCGGGATAAAGAGGTAGGAGCGACTACTTGCTTCTACGTTTCGACGGGCGAAGGCAGCATTGTCGATCGCCTCCAGTCAATCGGGATGATCTCAGACTTTTACGGGAGCCTTCTGGTTGCGAGACAGTTGGACGGCGTGAAATTTACGCTTGGACCGACAATCGGCACAACACGAACCCGATTAGCTGAGTTCGGGGGGTATGAGTCGATCGAGAACAAGCCCGCGGATGATCTCTGGGTGGGGCGTTTGATTGCAGAGAGTGGCTATCGAGTTGAGTTGATGGACTACGCGGTCGAAACCGTGCCGGATTTCCACAGCTTGACCGATCTCGTTCACAAACGCATGCGCTGGCTGGTGGTGCAGAAGCACATGCGTCCCTGGGGACACTTTGGCTTCTTATTTACTCAAGGTTTGCCTTGGACACTCTTGGCAATCGCCGTTCACCCGACAGCGCTCGTTGGCGCTTTGTTCGGAGGCAGTTACTTAGGATTGCGCATCGCCATGACCTGGCTAATTGGAGCTTGGGGCCTAAAACGGCAGGGACTCTGGCGCCAAGTGCCGCTCATCTTTGTCTGGGATGCGCTTGCATTCGGGATGTGGCTGACAAGCTTTACGCGCACTAAAATTCGGTGGCGGAATGCAAACTATTTGATAGTGGGGGGCAGGCTTGTTCCGCTGCCCTCCGCAAAAACGTTGGGGACCTAGGCTAGGGTCGCCGCAAGCGAAGACAGTTCAGGCGTAGTGAGCTGTTTCTTACGATCGTTGTTGGTCGAACGCCAGTTGATCTGCGGCAATAAGATAGAGGAATCGATACGATCTCTATACCGCAGAGCAACATTCATCAGGGAATCTAACAACGAGTCGGAGAGCAGGTGCGGCCGCAATCCAAGATCAATCAGCTTGGAATGTTTGGCGTTGTAGTAATGCTCCTCTTTCTCGACGCGAGGATCGGGAAGATGCTGGATCTCCACATCGAGTCCAAGCTTTCGGCTGGCCGAAGCGACCAAGTTGGCCAGTTCCAGAACGGAGAATTGCTCTGTAAATTGGTTGTAAACCCGGCATTCTCCAGGCGCAGCAGGGTTCAGGCAAGCTAGTTCGAGGCATCGGACAGTATCACGGATATCGAGAAAGCCGCGAGTTTGCCCGCCCTTGCCGTAGACGGTGAGCGGATGGCCAATTGCAGCCTGAACGCAGAACCGATTAAGGACCGTACCGAAGACTTCATCGTAATCGAACCGATTGATGAGCGCTTCGTCCAGCGCCACCTCATCGGTCATCGTGCCGTAGACCACACCCTGATTCAGATCGGTAGCTCGAAGGCCCCAGATCTTACAGGCGAACATCATATTGTGGCTGTCGTGAACCTTTGAAAGGTGATAGAAAGAGCCTGGCTGCTTGGGGAAAGGAAGGATATCGTGACGGCCGTTGTGCTCAATATTGATATAGCCTTCTTCAATATCGATATTCGGTGTCCCGTACTCGCCCATCGTCCCGAGTTTGACAAGATGACAATCGGGCTGCAGCTCCCGTAAGGCAAACAACAGGTTTAGCGTTCCTACCACGTTGTTGACTTGCGTAGAGACCGCATGCTTCCGATCGATCATCGAGTACGGAGCAGAACGCTGCTCGGCAAAATGGATCACAGCTTCGGGCTGGAACTCGCGGATGGTCGACGCCAGGAACTCGTAGTCGGCGACGTCTCCCGTATAGAGATCGATAGCCTTGCCAGTCTGCTGCTGCCAAACCCGTAATCGGTCGACCAAAGGGCGGATTGGAGTAAGCGTCTGGACACCCAGTTCGTGATCCCAACCGCGGCGGGCATAATTATCGACGATAGATACGACATGGCCGCGAGCCGATAGATACAAGGCTGTAGCCCAGCCGCAATATCCGTCGCCGCCCAGCACACAAATCTTCATTAGAAGTAGCTCTCTCCTTGACTGCGAACTGCGTAAGCTCCTAAAAAGACAGAGCTCTTAACATGATATGACGGCAATATTTCGAATCGGGTAACAATACATTACGGTTTCATTTGGCGCGTGACAGTGGCCGTTGAACTGACGACTGCCGTCCCCAAAAAGATTAAACCGGTTCCGAGCCAGCCTGCGGTCGACACTGCTTCATGGAGCAGAAAGCGCCCCAGAAATGTCGTGACAACGTAGCCAAAGGCGGTTAGCGGAACCACAAAGCTCAGGTCCGCCACGCTAAGGAGCGCCATTCGAACCAGAGTGGCCAAGACGAGGAGGAGAATGCCACCCGACACGAACGGATTTACCATCGTCAAGATATAGGGGACAGGGCTCACCGAAAGGACACTTGGAAACTGCTTCATTCCCCACGCTAGTGACAGATTGCCGAACGGCCTGAGGAAGAGAACCAAAAGAAGCAGTCTGTACGCGCGATGTGCTTTGCGCTTACTTTCGTTTGTTTGCAATAGCATCAGGCAAGAAAACGAAACGAACTCCCCTTCGCGATTGTCGCAGACTCGGGTTGAGGCATTCACCCGCTGAGCTCGAACTTAGCGAACAAAAGGAGAAACCACAACCGTCAGCAGGATGTCTAACGCATATGAAGACCACAACCGGAATAGACGAACTGCGGAAGAGCGACATGATGGCGCACCTGCTCACATCGCTCGATCAGGGGAAGGATATAGGTCATTACGGACGGCTAGTGTTTGTCATGGTGTCCAGGTTCTTCCTTTCACCTGACGAGATTGTTGCTGAGCTGACAAAGGATAAGGATTGTGACGAAGAGAAGGCGCGATTGCTGGTCCAACAAGTGGAAGCGAAGGGCTACAATCCTCCAAAGCGGGAACGAATACTCGAATGGATGAGCCAGCAGGACTTCGCCATCTGCGAAAATGCAGAAAATCCAGATACCTGCAATGTGTATAAAAATCTAGAATTTCCGCCGGAGCTCTACGAAAAGATCTCGTCCTATTACAAACATCAATAGGCGCGGAGCCACTGGATCAGCTTGGCCTTGTAGGACTGATCGTCCCACCAACGGATACCGTGTCCAGCCCCTGGAACGGGATGGAGTTCACAGCGTCCGCCTGCCTGGTTTATGCGATCGGCCAAGTTGATGGATTGACTGAATGGAACCAGCGGATCAGCGGTGCCATGGATCAGCAGAGTGGGCGGCATACAAGGGGCCAAGTTCTGCAGAGGGGAGAGTTTCTTAACTTGCGACATGAGCAACTTCTCCCAAGGTGTCCCCACGACAAAGCGGCGTAAATCAGCGGGAAGGAAGTCGGCTTCCTTCAAAAGAGTGACAAGATCGCTGGGCGTGTAGAGGCCGACGAAGCCGTTGACCTGAACCGCCGGTTCTTTGCTGAGGATAGCCATGGCCGCCAATTGCCCGCCCGCGGATTCGCCGATGATCGCAAGACGGTTTGGATTGATGTTGTACTCGCGGGTACGTGACTTGATGAAGCGAATGGCAGCTTGCACGTCGGCGACAGCCACGCCAAAATCCGTGATGTTCTTCGCGAGGCGGTAATCGATGGAGAACCAGGCGATACCGGCCTCCGCCAATGGCGCGAACAGAGGCTGCACATCGGTGTGACGGTCGCCACGCACCCATCCACCGCCGTGCACGATGATAACGGCATCGGTTGCCGTATGGCTCGCAGGTAAATGGGCATCGAGCAGAAGTGATGTTCCTTTGACCTTGGCGTACTCGATATTCTGAAGCGAACGGGCCGAACGTGCTTCGACTAGGCCAGAGGGAGAGACTGCAAACATGAACTCCTATTGGATGTATAGGGCCCGACTGGGGTTGCGTATAGGCGGTTCGCTCGCCTGCATCGCCGTTTGCGCTATTGTCTTTCGAACCTTCGCACTTGAGACAACGAGCAAGGCTGTCTTTACGTTCGCCATTCTCGGGGACCGAACAGGTGGCGCCTTCCCCGGCGTTTACCAGGAAGCTTGGAAGGAGATCGACGCGGATCATCCCGATTTCGTGATCAATGTAGGTGACACGATTCAGGGTGGCGACGATTCCACCATCGACACGGAATGGGAACGTGTCCAGGGCATGCTGAAGGCCTACCGTAAATACAGCTTCTTCTATGTACCAGGTAACCATGACGTATGGTCGGACAGTTCAGCAAGAGCATATGAGAAGTACACGGGGAGACCCTTGCACTATGGGTTTGATTACGGTGAAGCGCACTTCACCGTGCTGGATAATAGCAGGACTGATTTTATACCGACAGAAGAACTTTCGTTTCTAAAGACCGACCTTGAGGCACATCAGAAGCAGAAGCTGAAGTTTATTTTCTTCCACCGACCTTCGTGGATTCTGAAGGTGCTCATGCGGAACCCAGACTTCCCTTTACAGAAGCTAGTGCTGCAGTACGGAGTGAAGTACGTGGTGTGCGGCCATATTCACGAGATGCTGCGGTTTGAATTAGACGGCGTGACGTATCTTTCCATGGCAAGCTCCGGCGGTCACCTGCGAGAGCCTCGGACATATGCCAAAGGTTGGTTCTTTCAACATACCCTCGTGACGGTGCACGGAGACCAGGCGCAGTTTGCGATCAAGGAACTGGATGCGCCATTTGGAGAGAGTCGCGTGACCAAACCAGAAGACTGGAACCCCGCTGGACTGAAGAAGGCCGAAGCGGAGCAGTGAGCCGGAGCGACTAACGCAAGAGATCTTCGAGTTGCACCTTAGCGTCGGTATTGGCGTCGCGATACTTCACAATGATGGGAGTATACAGCGAAATTCCCCATTCCGAGCCGATGCCGGAGGTGACTTTGCGCGATCCGGCTACCACAACAGCTTGCTCCGGAACGATAAGGGGAAGTTCATCAGTAGAACGGTACACGCAACCGCGCACAAGGTCGTAAATAGGGGTTGAGCGATTCAACATGCTTCCGCTTCCAAGCACGGCCCCTGCTTTCACGACCGTTCCTTCATAAACTCCGCAATTGCCTCCTACGAGGACATTGCTCTCGATGATGACGGGAAGGGCTCCGACCGGTTCGAGAACGCCACCTATCTGGGAAGCTGCACGAGATGTGACAGTTCTTCCCGATCTGGGCACAACTGCCGACTAGAGCATGGGAATCGACCATCGTTCCATCATCGACATAGGCGCCGACGTTGATATACATAGGCGGCATACAAGTGACGCCTCGGCCGACGAAGCAGCCATCACGAATACTTGATCCGCCGGGAACTACACGCACACCATGCTGAAGAGACAGAGCCTTGAGCGGGTAAGTTGATTTGTCGAAGAACTGAAAAGGCTCGCAGGCCGGAAGTTCGATAATGCCACCCAGGCGAAAACCCAGCAGAATACCCTTCTTAACCCAGCTGTTAACCCGCCAACCAGATAAAGAAGACGCGTCCGGTTCAGCGGCCCGGACTTTCCCTTCATTGAGAGCGGCACGGAATTCAAAGAAGCTGTTCTTGTCGGCGTCGGAGTACGTAGCGGGCGGATGATCGAAAAGATTTTCGATGGTGGACTGTAACGTCAAGCCTTAACTCCTGCCAACAAGTCAACACTTTCCAGCGCTTCTTCGATACGCTTCTGAGAAGCCGGTTGCGGTAAGACCAAGAGGCAAGCGATAGAAGGCTCGAGAAGTCCCATACGGGCCATAGCGAACTTGATCGGCCCCGGACTGGTTTCAATGAAGTTAGTTTCCATGAGCTCCTGGTAGCGACGCTGTAAGTGGCGAGCGGTAGCGAAGTCACCCTGAAGAGCAGAACGGACAAGATTGCCAATTCGCGTGGGATTTGATTAGATACGACCGAGATGACCCCGCGGCCGCCAAGAGCGGCGAGCGGTAAGCCAACGAATCGTCACCCGACAGGACGAGGAAGTCTTCGGGCACGCGAGCCAGGATCGAGGTCATCTGGCCCATGATGCCTGAAGCTTCCTTGATACCGATGATGTTGGGGATTTCACTGAGGCGAACAACCGTGGGCACTTCGATATTGACGGCAGTGCGGGGCTGTACGCTGTATACGATGATCGGCAAACGGGTAGACTCAGCGATGGCCCGATAATGCTGATAAAGTCCTTCCTGCGTCGGCTTGTTGTAGTAGGGGGTGACGGAAAGAATGCCCGAGACGCCGACTTTCTCGAGCTGGTGAATGCGTTCGATAACCTCCGCCGTGTCGTTACCGCCTGCTCCTGCCAGGACTGGGACGCGCCTACGCGATTCCTCGACGGTGATTTCACAAATTCGAACTTGCTCGCCAGCTTTCAGAGTGGGGCTTTCGCCCGTAGTTCCGCAAGGGCAGAGGAAGTCGATCCCAGACTCGATCTGGCGATTAACCAGAGAGCGGAAAATGGCTTCGTCTAGGGAGAGATCTTGGCGAAACGGTGTGACTAGAGCAGTGCCGCAACCTGTGAACATAGTAGCTCCTTAAGCGCCGAAGAGAACGTCATCAAAAGTGTAAACGCCGCGACGGCCATCGATCCATTGTGCGGCTTTCAGAGCTCCGCGCGCAAAGCCTTCGCGGCTGCGGGCAGAATGCCGAAGAGTAATGGTATCAGCCGCGGAATCGAATCCGACTTCGTGAGTTCCGGGGTGCTTTCCGGCTCGGCTGGAACTCGTATCGATGGACCGTTTGTAGCCACTTTCCCGCATGACTTTCACCAGGTCAAGGAGAGTTCCCGAAGGCGCATCCTTCTTAGCATCGTGGTGGATTTCCCAGGCCCAAGCTCCATATGCATCTTCGCTGGCGAGCAGAGACGAGGTGAGGGCGACAGCTTTGCGGAATACCGCAACTCCGACCGAAAAGTTGGAACTCCAGACCAGCGCGGTACTGGAGGTATGGACGAGGTCCGAAATCTCCGGCAAAAACTGTGACCATCCTGTCGTGCCGGTGACGGTTGGAATACCCGCCGTAGCGAGAGCTCGTAAGTTCTGTGGCGCCGCCTCTGGCGAGGAGAACTCGATGGCTACGTCTATGGCTGTGAATGCCGGGGCGGCTATAGCTTGTCCGCGAGAATTGTTGCTGCTATCGAGTCGCAGCACGACCTCAAAGTTATATTCAGACGCAAGCTGGTCAACCAGTTTGCCCATCTTGCCATTACCGATCAACGCGAGCCGCTTCAGTTTCTGCATGCTTCCTTTCTATGCGAAGACCGCCGGATCCAGTTCAGAGAAAAACTCTTTGTGGAGTGCGGAGACGGATTGTTCGAGGTCCTTTTCGGCGATGACGAAACCCAGGTTGAGGAGGGATGCTCCCTGCGAAATCATGCGAATATTACAACCGCTCAAGACGCCGAAAGCTCGTCCCGCGATACCCGGGGTATGACGTATGTCTTCGCCCACCAGACAAACAATGGCATGGCTGTTTTCGGTACTCACTTCGGCGAAGCCACGAAGTTCTCCTGCAATGGCAGTAAGGTGTTCGTCATTGTCGACGGTAAGAGAGACACTGACCTCGGAAGTGGAAACCATATCGACGCTCGTAGCATGGCGGTCAAACACCTCGAAAATCCGACGGAGAAATCCGTGGGCGAGCAGCATACGGGACGAGTGAATGTTCACGATCGTGATGCCTCGTTTGCAGGAGATTGACTTCACCGCATTGCGAGAAGGAATTGGCTTCGAGGTGATTCGCGTGCCTTCGATCTCGGGACGTCTGGAGTTCAGGATGAGAACCGGAATGTCCTTCTCGATGGCAGGAACAACGGTCGCGGGATGAAGAACTTTGGCTCCGAAGAAGGCGAGTTCAGCGGCTTCAGCGAAGGAGATGCTCTTCACGCGGTGCCCACCAGGGATGATTCGCGGATCCGCGGTGAGCATGCCATCGACGTCGGTCCAGATCTGAATCTCTTCGGCGTCCAGGGCTGCCCCCACAATGGCTGCCGAGTAGTCGGAGCCACCGCGGCCAAGCGTGGTAGTCTGGCCATCGGTTGTCCCTCCTATAAAGCCGCCGAGAACAGGGACCTTGGTGGTTGCAATGGGCAGAACTGTCGACCGCAATGCGGCGTTTGTTTCCGGGAAGAGCACCTGAGCTTGGGTGAATCGCGAATCAGTAATTACCACGCGGCGGGCATCAACGTGTACAGAACCGATACCTGCGGCGGAGAGAGCGAAGGACACCACCATGCTGGAAAGGCGTTCACCCACACTCGCAATTGCATCGGTAGAGCGGGGCGAAAGTTCGCCGACGATCGAAAGACCTTTGATGAGGTCGTCAAGCCAATCGAAGTGGGTACGGATGAAGCGGTCAAGTTCTGCTGCAGCGCTACCGGCGACTGCCAAACCGTGGTTAAGGTGATGCTGGCGGACCTCGTCGACGACAGACAACGCCTGTTCGCGTCGCCCCGCGGCCGCCTCGATCCCGGACTGAAGAAGCTTATTAGTCGTCTTACCCATGGCTGAGACGACCACCACGGGACGACGATGTTCGTAACTGCGGACGATGCTGACGAGGCGCGCGAGGGCCTCTTTCGATTCGACGGAGGTTCCGCCGAATTTCATCACGATCATAGGCGAGATTCCTTACCAGGAGCGGCGCAGCGAAGCGGGAAGCTAGTGGGCCATGCCTTCCGACATCATGAGCTCAGCGTTAAGAACGGCAGCGCCGGCTGCTCCGCGAATGGTGTTGTGGCCGCAAGCAACGAACTTAAAGTCAAGCACCGGACAGGGGCGCAGGCGGCCCACAAACACGGCCATGCCATTCTCACGCAGTGCGTCGCGACGTGGCTGGGGACGATCATCCTGATCCATGTAGATCAATGGGCGTGGTGGGGCGCTGGGAAGCTGGCGATCCTGCGGCAGGCCACGAAAATTCTCGATCGCGTGCCGCAGATCGGCCACGGCAGGAGGGCTGGAGAACTCGACTGACGTGCAGACCATATGTCCGTCAAGCACGGCAACGCGATTGCAGTGTGCGCTCATGCGAGCGTCCAATGGTACGAACTGCTCACCGTTGATAGATCCTAAGATCTTCTGTGTCTCCTGCTGCATCTTCTCTTCTTCACCCCCAATGAAAGGGACAACATTGCCGATGATGTCGGCGGACGGAACTCCCGGGTAACCTGCGCCCGAGACTGCCTGTAAAGTCGTGGCTACTATTCGGGTAATGCCGAAGCGCACCAGCGGAGCGAGCGCGAGTGTAAGAACAATTGTGGAGCAGTTGGGATTCGTAATGAGCAGGCCTTTCCAACCGCGTGATTTCTGCTGGGCCGACAAGATTGCGAGATGGTCAGAGTTAATTTCAGGCACCAGGAGCGGAACATCGGGCTCCATGCGATGGTTGCGGGAGTTTGAGACAACGATATGGCCGACGGCAGCGAAGGCCTGTTCGATCTCTGTCGCCACGGAGGCGTCCATGGCAGAGAAGACCAGCTTCGGCGCGGAACCTGGATTGCTAGGTGAGACAGTTATCTCGCCAACGTCGGCCGGCATCTCGCCATCCAGCCGCCAGGCTGTCGCGTCCCGCATTTTCTTGCCTGCGGAACGATCGCTTGCGCCGAGCCATGTCAGCCTGAACCAAGGGTGGCCCTGGAGAAAGCGTATAAAGTGTTGGCCTACCATCCCGGTACCGCCGAGAACGCCAACTTCAATGGGTGTCATCTTTGCGTTTTCTGCCAATGAGTGATTACGTAAAGGTTACTGCAACAAGCGTGTTACCAGTTCCTGATAAAGACCCACAGAGGCAAGAAGCTGATCCTTTGGGATATGTTCCGCAGAGGTGTGGGCCACGTGAATGCTGCCGGGTCCGATCAAAAAAGGCTGGCCCCAGGCCTCGCCGAAGGCGGGTATGTCGGTAGTGAAAGCGACCACTGTGGACTCGAAGCCGTCGAGGGCTCCCAAATGCAAAGCGGGTATAAAGAGAACCTCCGTAGCTTCGGCTTCAGGCTGCACACAGGCGGCGATCTGTTGACGTATATCGGTTACGTCTCCTACGACGCGAATAAATATTTCCGCCATCGCATGATCCGGGATGACGTTGGGAGCGCGCCCTCCCGCGATGGTTCCGATGTTGAGAGTACTCTGGCCGAGAACGGCATCAGCCGGTAGCGCCACTTTCCTGACCCGGGCCAGTGCGTCCAGTAGTTTGTCGATTGCCGATTCACCAAGTTCGGGGTACGCCGAATGCGCCATACGACCTTTTGCGGACACCTCAAAACGCAAGGCGCCTTTGGAACCCAAGGCCAGTTTATTCTCGGTCGGTTCGCCGTTGATGATAAAGCGGCTGCCACGCGGGTTTTGCGCAGCGTGGTGCGCACCGGCACTATTTCGTTCCTCACCGACAACGAAGAGCAGACCGACATTCTTATTGCCAGATTCAAGAAGACCTTCGACGGCCGTGATCATGGACGCGATTATGCCCTTGGTGTCACAGGCGCCTCGTCCCCAGATGCCGGTCGCGTCCTCGCGCGACGGAAAGAAGGGAGGAACCGTATCCATGTGGGTGGAGAGCACAACATGTGGATCTCCGAAGCGAACGAAAATGTTATCGCGGTTTGGCTCGACCCGCATTCGTTCTACTTCGCCGCCATGCTTTGAGGCGAGTTCAGAAAGATAACCCCACAGAAAGTGGCCAACTTCCCGCTCATTGGGAGTTATGGATTCAATATCAATGAGACGGCGTGTCAGTTCGAATACATGCATTTGTTGATTAGGACCGCCGATTGAGGCTGAAGTGAGGGGCACACCATTGGCGGGTGCCACTCGCTAATACTCAAAAAGTAACTCTCAGCGTAACAAAACAAGACAAGCACGAGTTCAGGAGTGACCAAGTCTGCTCTGGCATTTTGCGTGATGTAGGTTCACATAACTTGCTCAAAACGCCCGTGCTTTATTGGCTTCCCCGAGATGAAGGCTAATTAAAGCTCGATACAACAATCTCAGTCTTCGATGTTTCAGAGTACCGTCTACCTTAAGCTTCTCTATACTAAGATTCGTGCCGTTCAAATTAGGCATCGATTATCAGCCGCGTGGCGACCAGCCGACAGCGATCGACGAATTAATTCGGGGAGCTGAAGACGGCGAGAAGCATCAAGTTCTGCTCGGCGTTACCGGTTCCGGAAAAACCTTCACCATGGCGAAGGTCATTGAGGCCTGTGAAAGACCAAGCCTTGTGCTCGCGCACAACAAGACGCTGGCTGCGCAGCTGTATCACGAATTCAAAACATTCTTTCCGACGAATGCCGTAGAGTACTTCGTCAGCTATTACGACTACTACCAGCCGGAGGCCTACATCCCAGCGGGCGACATTTATATCGAGAAAGAGTCGACAATCAACGACGAACTCGACAAATTGCGCTTGTCGGCGACGCGTTCATTGTTTGAACGCCGGGACTGCGTCATCATCGCGAGTGTCAGCTGCATCTATGGGCTCGGATCGCCAGAGGCTTATTACGGCATGCTGCTGATGCTGGAGAAGGGTCAGAAGATTACTCGAAAAGAACTCCTGCATCGTCTGGTCGAAATTCTCTACGAGAGAAACGACCACGATTTTCGGCGGGGGACCTTTCGGGTACGTGGAGACGTGGTGGAACTTTACCCGACTTACGACGACAATGCATTCCGGATTGAATTTTGGGGCGATGAGATTGAATCGCTGAGCCAGGTGGATCCGATCCTCGGTCAAGTGAAGCAGACTTACATCAGGCTTCCAATTTACCCGAAGACCCATTACGTGATGGATGCGCCGACAAGACAGCAGGCAATGCAAAGCATCGAGAACGAACTGCAGTGGTGGCATAAAGAGCTGGAATCGAGCGGCAAGTTAATTGAAGCGCAGCGGATTTACCAGCGGACGATGTTCGACCTGGAAATGATCAAAGAGATCGGCTTCTGTCACGGCATCGAAAATTACTCCCGGCATTTCTCTGGACGGCTTCCCGGAGAAGCACCACCTACGCTCCTGGACTACTTACCGAATGATGCGCTGCTATTTATCGACGAGAGTCATCAAACTATGCCGCAGCTGCAGGCCATGTACCACGGGGATAAAAGCCGCAAAGACATCCTGGTGAACTATGGCTTTCGCCTGCCAAGCGCACGCGACAACAGGCCTCTGATGTTTGAAGAATTTGAGGGCCGGGTTAACCAACTCGTTTATGTATCCGCTACTCCGGGCCCTTACGAGTTAACAAAGTCGTCCGGTGTGGTTGTTGAGCAGATTATTCGCCCTACGGGCCTGATCGATCCCGAGGTGGAGATCAGGCCGATCAAGGGCCAAGTCGACGATCTGCTAAACGAGATCCGCATTCGAGTAGAGCAAAACGAACGCGTTCTGGTCACCACTCTAACCAAGCGCATGGCCGAGGACCTTTCGGAATACTACTCAGAGGTGGGCGTAAAGTGCGCATACCTTCATTCAGAAGTGAGTACGCTCGACCGTATCAAGATACTGCGCGACCTGCGGCGCGGCATCTTCGATGTCCTCATAGGGGTAAACCTTTTGCGAGAAGGTCTTGACTTACCGGAGGTGACGCTTGTAGCGATTCTCGATGCGGACAAAGAAGGGTTTCTGCGATCGTCAGGATCCTTGATTCAGACCATTGGCCGCGCTGCGCGGAATGTGAAGGGTCGGGCAGTGCTCTACGCAGACGTGATCACCGACAGCATGCAACGAGCAATGAATGAAACTGGACGGCGCAGGGTGTTGCAGAAGGCTTATAACGAAGCTAATGGGATCACCCCACAAACCATCATTAAGGCAATCGATATGAGTTTGATTGCAGTGGCAGAGGCCGATTACGTAACTGTTCCGCTGGAGATGAGCCCAGAGCCGGATGAGCAATTGACCCCTGCGGAACGAGATGCTTTGATTAGCGAACTCGAATTCGAAAATGCGCGAAGCCGCCAAAATGTTTGAGTTCGAGAAAGCAGCGCAGTTCCGCGATCGGATGAAAGCTCTAAAAGCAAGCGGAGTGTATGAAGAAGCAGTCGCAACTCGGACTGGTGATCGAGGGTAGCGCCACTGCGTCAGCCGTACTTCGCGCTTCCAGGCTTGCGGTTGAACTCGGTCCTGTTAAGGCCGCTACGGTGCGAGTGGCGCGCCGCCTTTCTAACGTACTGAAGGCGGGTTGTGCGGTAGAGGATTATGAGGATTTGCAAGGGGCTAGCCTCGTTTTGTTGCGAATGCCTGATGCGGCGGTCTCGCGTATTGTTGATGAAATCTGCGCTTCCGAACTGGTCTTGAAGGACATGTCGTTTGTGCTGTGTGAGAGCTGGCTGACGGGGGATGTGCTACGACCGCTCGCAAAGCAAGGAGCTTCGACTGCGACGCTGATGAACTTACCTACTACGCAACGCGACTGGTTCGTAGTGGAAGGTGCGCCCAAAGCGGTCAGGCAGGTTAGGCGGTTTCTGGAACGGAGCGGCGTTCGTTCCGACGAGCTCCGGGCCGAAAGCAAACATCTTCTCTTTGCGTCTCAGATGATGGCGACCGCGGTCACTGTACCGGTGTTGCTGTCGGCTCAGCAGGCCCTACGAACGGGAGGTTTCTCCGGGAATATCCTCTCGGCATTGCTTGAACAGATGACCTTGAAGATGCTGCATGATTTTTTACGCGGCGGCCGGGCAACATGGGGCGGTCCGTTAAATGAATGCACGCCAGAGATTAGCGAGAGCCATTTCCAGACCCTCCGCGAAAAGAATCCGGATATTGCCGCCTTTGTGGACGAGCAGATTGTGCTGGCCAGGCGCGTTATGTTGAGCGTCAAGTCGTAGAACAGTCCATTAGCGCTGAACGCTTTTTCTCACCGGAACAAACTTTTTCCTGAAGAGCGGTACTGTCTTTACTAGAAGAATGGAAAAGCGTTACCAATGGAAGCTACAGAGGCGGGAAATCATTCTGGGCGAGAGAACTCTCATCATGGGAGTTCTGAATGTGACTCCCGATTCCTTTTCCGATGGGGGTGCGTACGCAGATCCGGACCGGGCATTTGCGCGAGCTCTGGAGTTAGAAGATTTGGGTGCGGATATCATCGACATCGGTGCAGAATCGACACGGCCTGGATCTCAGCGGATTTCTGAAGCTGAGGAACTCCGACGTCTGATTCCGGTGTTGAAGCGGCTTAAGGACAAGCTAGCGGTTCCGATCTCAGTCGACACGTACAAGTCCGGAGTGGCTGAAAAAGCACTAGAACACGGGGCAGAGATCATCAATGATCCAAGCGGAGTGCTACTCGATCTGCAACTGCCTAAGGTCGTGGTGAAGTACGACGCGGGTCTGATCGTCAACCATATGCGAGGAACGCCAGAGACCTGGGCAGGCTTACCACCGATCAAGGACCTGATGCGTACCATCGCCATTGATCTGGAAGCGTCTTTAAACCGAGCACGGCAATCGCGGGTGCAAAAGCACCAGATTGTAATCGACCCGGGGCTCGGCTTCGGCAAGCGACGGGAACAGAACGCTCAGATCATTGCTGAGCTGAGAAGGCTTGCTGCCTTTAATCTGCCCATCGCGATCGGGCCATCACGAAAATCATTTCTGAAGCGGGAAGAAGACATCGATCTGGAGTTCGCCACGGCGGGCGCTGTGGCAGCTTGTATTCTGAACGGTGCACATATTGTCCGGGTACATGACGTGAAGAATATGAAGGCGGTAGCCGACGTCGTGGACATGGTGAAGCAGTCTACACAACCGGAGCCCGAGGCGGAGCCCGCTCAAGGACGCTGGCAGCGAGGACAATAGTGAGTCCCTCGCTGCGCGACCACAATCCGGCGTATTGGTCCGCTGCAGCGGGGGCAATGCTCGCCTTCCTTTCCATAGACATTATGTAGTTGCTGGTAGGAGCCACGCTCACCCTTTCCATCGACGTAATCCGAAATAGAAGAACCTCGATTTTCAATCGAGAGTCTTAGAATCTCGAGCAGGTGGGAATGCAGTCGCATGGCACGAGCCTTGGAGATCCTCGGTATCGCCGTCTTTGGGTTGATACCGGCGGCGAACAAAGCTTCGTCTGCGTAGATGTTGCCTACCCCTGAGATAAAGGTCTGATTGAGGAGGACGGCTTTGATACGTCCCCGGTACTTGCGGAGACGATTGTAGAAGTCGACGGGGTTGATCGTGAGTGCGTCGGGACCAGTTCGGGAAACAATTTGGGGCGTGGCCGCGAAGTATTCGACTCTCCCGAACATGCGGGTATCGTCGTAAACGAGTGTGCCGTCAGCCATCTCGAACACGGCCCGCGTGTACTTCCCCGGGGTAGCATTCCAAAGCAATTTACCGGTCATACCAAGGTGGATGTACAAGAGTCCGTTGTCGAGATCGATGAGAATCTGTTTACCTTGTCGACGGACTTGCTGAATCGTCGTTCCGGCCAGAGCCGCAGCAGTGAGGGCGTGGTCCGCGCGAGTGACTCGGTGGGAACTTAAAGAGACACTGCAAATCCGGTTTCCTAGCAGGTGTGGGCGGATGGAGCGGACCACCGTTTCGACTTCGGGGAGTTCAGGCACGAGATACTCCTCTGAAGAACTCGGGCAAGGCACTACGATTGCGACGGAAACGACTGGCACTAGCCTCCGTCGTTCGGCGCCAGGCATCCGTCTTCTGTACCCTTGCGCGGTTTGGGTGATGCGGTAACATTAACTTCAGGCCGAAGTAGCTCAGTTGGTAGAGCATCTCATTCGTAATGAGAGGGTCACGAGTTCGACTCTCGTCTTCGGCTCCATTCCTTTTCCCACCCAATCAAGACGCGCGCGGGACCACGATCGCATGAATCGGACGATCGCCTACCGGCAGCATGGTAAACAAAGCAGCTCCCGCTTTATGACTGCTAGTAAGGAAATCGCGCCGAATAGCGGCAACGTGGATGACAGCCATGTCTCCGGAAACCTGGTTTAACACGAGCGCGTATTGATTGTCGGGCGTGAGTACCATGAAAGCCGGCTGCTGGGCAACATCGACTAAGGCGATCACCCGGCGATTGTCGATATCCAGTATTGAGATGTCGCTGCCCATGGCACTGGCAACGAAAAGATAGGGTGGAGCAGCGGAAACCGCCATTATTCCGGGATCGCGGCCAGCAAGCACGGTCTGGTCAACCTGCAGCACGCGATAAGGAAACACAATGGCAATGCCATCCATTCCTTCCCCGGAGATAAACAATTGGCCACCGTCAGCGCTAAAACAGAAATTGTCGGGCCGCATAGCAAGCGGCAGTTCTGCCACCAACTCAAGGGCCGGGACAGAGAGAACACTCAACGAGCGGTCGTGCAGGTTGGCAGCAAGTAAGTACTGACCATCGGCCCGGAAGGCCAAATGACCCACCGCTCCCGGCATTTCGCGTTTCCAACGTTTTCCTGAGGCGAGGTGGATGAGTTCGATAGAGCCTGCCGACCCGGTCGAGATGGCGGCGTAATCCGGAACGCCCACGCTCAAGTAAACAGGTTCAGTTGCGAGCAGATGACGGTTGTAGACGCGGAGTGTTCGTGGATCTGCCACCAGCAGCTCGCGGCCGCTCGCGGATATGGCAACGAGAGCTCTGGCATCGCCAGAGAGCATGGCGGAAGTTAGGCTATCAGCCCAGCGCCGACTGCTCTGCAAACGAAGGTTCGGGCTAATGAGATGAATGCTGCCGGTCCGAGGCGTGAGAGCGAAGACCTGACCACCGGGCGCAGCGATGACGGCACTGGGCTCGCCCTGGAGAGCGATGTCTTTGACGTGGCGGAAGCGCGTGAGATCGACGACGGCGATGGCCCGCTCGCCAGAGGCAGCAATGAGGGCGAAGCCGGGATAACCAGAACCTTTGCGTCGAGTACAGGAGGCAGACAAGGCCGCAATGCTGCAAGAGCAAAAGCCGCGGCGGGTATAGAAGCGAGCCGGAACTACAGCCTCAGTCACGTAAAAATTGACCCGAAAAAACAGCCTTTAAGCGGTCGGCTGGCATATGTATCCCTATGTTACTCTGAGGATTCTTCCAGCATTGAAGCCACCGTTTTCATGAATTTTCGTTCCGTTTTCAGCCTTATTTCTTCCGATCTTGCCATTGATCTCGGAACTGCCAACACTCTGGTTTTCGCTAAAGGCAAGGGCATCGTAGTGAACGAGCCATCGATTGTCGCTATCAATAAAACGACCGGAGGCATTGAGGCCGTCGGCAAAGAGGCGAAAGAGATGGTTGGACGAACACCCGGAAACATTGTGGCAATCCGACCGATGAAAGACGGCGTCATTGCGGATTTTAAAGTCACCGAACGCATGTTGAACTACTTCATTTTGAAGGCGCATGGTCGGAAGATGCTGGTCCATCCACGCATTGTGATTGGTGTTCCCAGCGAGATCACGCAGGTGGAGAAGCGAGCGGTTAGTGAATCGGCCTACCGGGCCAAGGCTAGCGAAGTGCATTTGGTGGAGCAAGCGATGGTGGCGGCGATCGGTGCCGGCCTACCCATTACCGAGCCAGCCGGGAACATGGTTGTTGATATTGGTGGCGGAACCACCGACGTAGCGGTCATCTCGCTGTCCGGCATCGTTTATTCCCGGTCGGTACGGGTCGCAGGTAACGAGATGGACGACGCCATTATGAGTTACCTTAAGCGAAAATATAATCTCCTCATCGGCGAGCGAACGGCGGAACAGATCAAGATCCAGCTTGGATCCGCTTATCCGCTGGACACGCCCATCAAAATGGAGATCAAGGGTCGCAACCTGATCGAGGGTGTACCGAAAACGGTAACGATTGAGGATACCGAGATTCGCGAGGCCTTATCAGAGTGCGTCGCCACGATCATCAATGCCATTCGCGTGGCGTTGGAACGGACTCCTCCAGAGTTGAGTGCCGATATCAGCGATCGCGGTATCGTCCTTACAGGTGGCGGCGCTCTAATCAAGAACCTTGACCGCCGGATCCGGGAAGAAACCGGGCTTCCGGTCTCGATTGCGGACGATCCGCTGGCCTCCGTGGTACTCGGAACCGGAAAAATGCTGACCGACTTCAAGTTGCTCAGACGCATTGCCATCGAGTAACCGTTCAGCTTCCCCCGCAAGATCGTTTGCCATTCCTTTTTCGTGACCTTTACAGTAGAGAAGAGTAATGGACGCAATCCTGAGCCGTTATAGAAATTTAACGGTTTTGCTAGTTGTGGTGTTTGCGCAGTTGATCTACCTGGCGTACCAGGTTAGAAGCACGCGAGATGAAAGGCTGATCCGCGTGTGGGCAGTAAGCGCGGTAACACCAATGGCCGGGGTGGTGGAAGCTTTGCGCCGCAATACGATTGGCTTTCTGCAGGATTACTTCATTCTTCTGGACGTGCGCGAACAGAATCGCAAGCTGAAATCGGACAACGACCATCTGCGAATGGAGAATGTCTACTTTCGGAACCAACTATCAACCGCCGAGCATGCCAGCGCACTGATTCAGTTCCAGGCCCAAACACCATCAAAAACAGTGCCTGCGCGCGTTATTGGCAAACAGCACGGTCGTCACCGCGAAAGCCGTGTTCATTGACCGGGGATCGACAAGTGGACTTGAGAAAGGCATGGCAGTGGTCACGCCTGAGGGCATTGTGGGTAAAGTTGCGGCGGTTTACCCGCTTGTTGCCCAAGTCTTGCTGGTTACGGATCCCACATTCAAGGTGGGCGTGGAGTCGCAGAAAGGCCACGTGCACGGCGTACTGGATTGCGGGACAGGCAAATGCACAGTCGAACAGATCCAGAACGAAGAACGGATAGACAACGGCGAGTGGTTCTTCACATCAGGAGAGGATCGCATTTTTCCGAAAGGCTTTCCTGTTGGCACAACCGTTTCCGTACAGCCTGGACAGGGGATGAAAGACATCAAGCTGAACTTGAGCGGCGCCCCTGGCGGGGCCGAGGAGGTGCTGGTCGTGCTGCAGGGGGTGCATCAAAACATTCCTTCCACTCCACCCGTGCTACAGGACTCGGCAAAAATGCTGCCACCACCCGCTGACCGGGAAGGTAAAACGCAGGTCGCCGTAAAGCCTCAGACAGAGGCCGACAAAGTGATGCAGAAGTACGAAGAACTCGGCAAGCAGCAGGAACATACCTACGGCGCGATGGGCTCGGGCGTCCCGAATTTCAATTTAAAGCCGCCGCTGGCACAGGCTACAGTTCCGGGGGGGTCCGATGATCCGACTTCGGAAACAAAATCTTCGTCAACAGCGCAGAATGAAACCGGAGAACCCGCCAGGCCGGTGGCAAAGGCACCTGTCGCCACTCCTTCCATCCTAGGGGCTCGAACCGGCAGTTCCACGCCGCACTCTGTCCCTGAGAATCCGGCGATTCCTCAGCTGAAACCTCCCGCTCCGGAGATCCGCCCAAGCCCTTCGGTCACAATGCGGGCAAATAGGCCCGCTCCGGAAGTCAGCCCCAACACGAACGGACCAGTTCTTCCTTTGGGTGCGCCGCCGGAAGCGGCCGACATCGACGTCTCCGCCGCCTTCTCCCCGATGAACGAGACCAGTCATCAGATCGTAGGGCAGCCAATTCAAGAGAACTGGTTCAGCCGCTTTCAGGTCGTCGCGCTAGTCCTGATCACACTGGTCGCGATCATTGGAAAGTTCTACCTTCCGCGCCTCGTACCCAATACGGAATGGCTTGAACTGCCGCTTCTGCTAACGATCTACTTCGGGCTTATGCGCCGGAGCCAAATCTCCTCTTTATTCTTCGGTGCATTTGTAGGGTTGGCTGAAGATTCTCTGTCGCCGGCGAACTTGCCCATTGGGATGTATGGCATTACGAAAACGCTCGTTGGCTATTTCGCTGCTTCGGTGAGTATGCGCTTCAACGTTGAGAGCTCCGTAATCCGGTTAGTGTTAAGTTTTTTCTTCTACTTCTTCCATGCTTTCCTGTACTGGATCATGCGACGCGCGTTGCTGGGGCAGATCGTCCCTTTCGATCCACAAGAAACCTTTGTCCATGGGGCACTCAACGCGTTGGTCGCCATTCCTCTATTCGCCATTCTGGACCGCATGAAACTGGCGAATTAGCTGAGAAGGGCTCTCCCACCGCCCATATCGCGCAACTACTTAGAGACCGAATACTCGCGCTGGCTCAAGAGAACATCTCATAAAGAGAGAACTTTCGATAGAATAAATTCAGGACATCTGTGGCCATTGTAGAGAACGAACGCCGGTCGGAGGAAGAACTCACTCCCGAGCGTCTCCTACATGATGACCCGAAAGGTTCGCCCGGTAAGATCGCTGTTTTTCAATATCTTACGGTGGCTGTGTTTGTCTTCCTGATCTCAGGCTTCTGGAAACTGCAGGTCCAAAACCCCGACTTCTATAGCGAAGCAGCCGAACGCAATCGCATCAAGAGTACGCCCATCTTAGCGGCGCGAGGCAAGATTCTCGACCGAGATGGGCGGGTCATCGTCGATAACAAGGCCTCCTATTCGCTGCTGCTGAACCGGGATAGCGTGTGTACGAACATCTTCCAGCTATCTGCGAAGCTCTGCAGCTGGACGCTACAGAGGTGGCGAAAAAGATCCGGCGAATGCGTTCTGCGCCACAGATCATCATCAAAGATCAACTTTCCCGGGACGAAATCGCCTGGATCGAATCGCATCAGGACGCGGATACCTATCCGGAGATGCAATTGATTCAAGTCCTGGCGGCGGCAATATCCGCAGGATGGATTTGCGGCACACGTGACGGGCTATGTGGGTGAAATAGCCGAAGCTGAGCTTAATTCACCGCAATTCATCGATTACCGGCAGGGCGATATCATCGGCAAAGACGGTCTTGAGCGGCAATATGACCAAGCTACTGCGCGGGGTCGACGGGCAGCAGCGAGTGCTGGTGGACAACATGGGCCACGAGCGGCAGATGGAAACCTCACAGGAGGCGGTGCGCGGGAAAGATCTGCAGACGACGCTCGATCTGGATATGCAGCCGGTGGCGGAACTTGCGATGGAAGGCAAGCGTGGCGCGGTAGTGGCCCTCGATCCGCGGACCGGCGAGGTTCTGGCGATGGTCAGCCGTCCGACCTACGATCGCCAATAAGTTTACCGGGCGCATCAGCCGGACCGACTGGAACGAGATTATGGGCGATCCGTACAAACCGCTGATGAACCGGGCCATTCAAGCCGAATTGGCGCCGGGTTCCACGTTTCAAGCCGATCGTGGCGCTGGCGGGGCTGGAATCGGGCGCTGATCGATGACAGATACCGAGTTTCATTGTCCAGGCGGAGCGTCGTTCTACGGACACTATTTCGCCTGCTGGCATCAAACCGGGTCACGGCAACATCTCTCTGCACCGGGCGATTCGCGCAATCCTGCGACGTTTCTTTCTACAACGTGGCAACCGCCTGGGTATCGACCGGCATCGCCCACTACGCCGAGATGGCGGGCATCGGGCACAAGACCGGTATCGATCTTGCCGAACGAGACGCGAGAGCACCATGCCGTCCACCAGATGGAAGATGCGCACTGTCCCGCCAGAAGTGGTATGCAGGTGAAACCATTTCGGTGGCGATCGGACAAGGCGCCGTCACTGTTTCGCCGCTGCAATTGGCAGCAGCGATCGGCGGCTTGGGCGCGGGCGGTAACTGGTATCAAGCCGCACTTGGTAGCGTCGACCAAGCGCCGAATCCTGCTGAACCAGGGCAACTTCAACCCGGAAAATCGTGGAGCAAGTCATCGTCCGGCATGTATGCGGTTGTGAACGAGGGAGGCACCGGACGCGCTGCTTACCTACCGACTGTGAAGGTTTGCGGGCAAGACAGGTACGGCCCAGGTGGCGTCAACGAGAGGACCAAAGGCGCCAAGTTGCATAGATCTGCATGGCAAACAATGCTTGGTTCGTCGGCTTCGCACCCGATGAAGCGCCGGAAATTGTCGTTGTCGCGCTGTTTGAAAACGGCGAACATGGCGACAATGCCTCCTGATTGTGCGCGACGTTATGAAAGCATATTTCGATAAAAAGGCGCGCGATAAGAACCTAAGCGCACGAAGCGTGCCGCTAGTTCGGCACCGAGTCTGATTGCGACGCGTTCACCCCTGGCATGCTGCTCGCCGCCTGGAAAGGGTCCACAGCAGTAAGTGCAGATTCTATCGTACGTCTTCGCGATCTGGACTGGCCGCTGGTGATCGTCACGTCTGGCGCTTTGCGCTCTCGGAATCCTTCAGATTTACAGCGCCACGATGGGCACGAAATGGGAAGATGCCTGGTGGAAGCAGATTGTCTGGGTTGCACCGGACTGGTCATGATGTGGATCGTCTGCCATGCATCGACTATCACGCCCTGCTGGGCCGCGTCTTCTACTTATATTTCGCGGCGTGGTGGCGCTTGCTGATTACGACAGCTGTGGTCGGGAACAAGGTGTTCGGTTCCACTCGCTGGATCAGTGTCGGCGGGTTCACGCTGCAAACTCGGAGTTCGTCAAAATCGTGCTGATTTTGTTGGTCGCGAGCTACCTGACTGACTTGAAGTCCGAATACCCTGGATTGGAAAGACCTGCGGGAAGTTGGCCGCGATTCGTGGGCTTGCCCATGCTGCTGGTGATGAAAGAGCCTGATCTGGGCACCTCTCTCACCTACATCCCTATCCTGGTTGCGGCATCCTGATGGCCGGACTTCGCTGGAAATACTTGCTGATCATTGCTGGCGATCCTGATAGTGACATTGCCGATCGGATATCATTTTCTTAAGCCGTATCAGAAAGATAGGCTTGTGAGTTTCATCTATCCCGACCGGGATCCGAAGGGAACTGGGTTTCAGGTGATCCAATCGAGAATTGCGGTCGGAAATGGCGGAATGTGGGGGCGCGGGGCAAAAGATAGTTCACAGACCCATCTGGGTTTTCTGCCCGTTCCGCATACGGATTTCATCTTCTCCTCGTTTGCAGAGGAACACGGATTTGTAGGGATTGTGGTCGCGCTAGTGTTGTATTTTCTGCTGATTATGCAGGTGGTGCAGAACGCGCAAACCGCAACGGACAGAGCAGGATTGTATATCTGCATGGGCGTGGCGGCGTTGTTGTTGTTTCACGTGTTGGTGAATGTGGGAATGGTGGTGGGCCGGATGCCCGTTACCGGGTATTCCGCTACCGCTGATGAGTTCGGGCGGATCCAATACGTGGTCTGTTTTTTTGATGCTGGGGCTGGTGAACAGCGTCAGACTGAGACGGTTTGTGAACTGAAGATAGATGATTGGTCTGCTGCAAGCTGGCAGAAGCTTAGTTTCGACAGAGAACCGGGTCGAACCGAGTAGGACAGAAAGACGTTCGGATTGCTGACGATTTACGGCCACTGAGAAGTGGTGTAGACGGAACCAAAGCGCAGGTGTTGAATGAGCGAAGTCTCCGCCTGCGGTTGAGGCTCAAAAATTTTTTTGCACGTATCTACCTCCCTGCTGCGGTGAGCGCGATGCAAGTCCGGAGTTTTTTTGTATTCCGAGTCGATCCGCTTTTAGACGACAGGTCCGGTAAGCCCGGCGGATGAATCATCTGCGGCCCAGGGCAAAGGCGGTGAGGCATGAGTAAGGAACTGGTGATTGGATCCAATCGCCATGAGACGAAAGTAGCGATCCTCGAAGACGATCAGCTAGTCGAAGTTTATTTTCAGCGGGCAAACGAGTATTCGCTCGCTGGAAGCATTCACAAAGGACGAGTGACCCGCGTGCTTCCGGGCATGCAGTCGGCTTTCGTGGATCTTGGGCCTGGAACGCGACACGTTCCTGTATGTCTCGGACTTCTTCGAAGAACATGAAGACATCGACACTGTAGGCGACGAGACTCCGGTACGCACTGATCGACGGGATAACCGGCGCGGAACTGAGCGAGGTCCGAACGATCGGAATGCCGGTGAGCGCAACCAAGGCAATCGTACCCCGATTGAGACGCGTTCCGGACGACCCTTCGACGAAACTCGTGCTGAATCGACGAGAAACATATCCATCGAAGCAGGTCCCACTTCCGTAGAGCCGGACCTTGAGAGTGAAGGGGCTTTTGAAGAGGTCGAGCCGGGTGGAATGCCTCTGGAAGGCGAACGGATCGATGTCGATGTGGCTCCTGTCGATGTGAACAAGAGCGATGCCGGTCGTGGCGACCGAGAGGGCGATCGCGGGAGCAGGAGGGGTCGTAGACGTCGCCCGAGCGGGCAGAGGGTTTCCCGAAAATAAATATGCGCAACCGTCCTCGGTTTCTTCGTTTTCCGAATCATCCGCCGAGCGCAGTCCGGTAGCCGAGGAAGCGAGTGCGGAACGGACGCGGCCCGATCGCCTGCCGGGTGAGAAGATTGGCGGTGATCGGCCTTCCTTCGACCGCGCGTATGCGGACCGGAGTTCGCTTGATCGTGTTCCCGCGGCCGAACGCTTTCGAGGCGACCGGCCTCCGCGGGCCGAGAGCATGACGGCAGCATCGGAGGATGTGGAGCCGTCGGATGTCATCATCCTGCCGGGAGAATCGCTGGCCAAGTATCGCAAGACTCCGGCGGCGGCGCCTTCGGCCTTGGAACCGGAGCGTCCAGTTGATCACGAGACTGCCGCTCCTTTCGCGCCGGTAGAACGTTTCCCGGTTGAGGAACGAGTTGAGGAACCGGTGGCCGAAGTTCCGGTCAGCGACGAGGATGAGATTCCGGTGGAGGATCTGCTTGCAGAGCAGGAAGCAATCAGCAGCGAAGCCGAGGAACTGGAGTTAGCGGATCGCATTTTCGCGCATCACGAAGCGCAGGAACTGCCGGAAGACGAGAAGCTGGCCGATGTCGAAATTGAACGAATCGAGCCGGCGAAACTTCATGAAGAGACACATTATGAAGCGGCACATCCGGAGGTGCCAGACCCTGAAGAGGCTCCGGAACATGCGCCCGATGGCGAGCCGGTAGCGTTCCGGACACACGAAGAGTTTTCTCTTCCTTTCGAAGCGACATCGACGGTTGACATCGTCGGGCCGATCGTGATTGAGGCCGAGCCGCTGGCAACTTATGGGGCGACGGCTCCGCTGGGTCTCGGTTCGCCGAGGGCGAGAGCGAGGCGAGGATTCGAAGAAGGAGAGGGTGTTTCCGAAGCCGGAGACGAGATCAGCGGCGAAGCCCGGGTCAGCGAAACACCGCAAACGGCGAATCTGCGGGACCCTAGCCTTCGGTCAATGCACCGCAGTTCGCGCCGTAGCAGACGCCGGCGCGGGGGAAACGGTTCGGCTCACCCCGTTGCAACCGACATATCGGGCCAGCTACACCGGCTTTAGGACTTGCGACCGCTTCGGCATCGGCCGGCGCGGCACCTGTTCTGGAGCCGGTGGAGATTCGCTCGGGAAACCGCAGAAACCCGTCCGGAGCGGGCAGAACGAGTGATGCCCTCCATCTCGGACCTGCTGAAAGCCGGGCAGGAAATTATTGTTCAAATTGCGAAGGAACCGCTGGGACAGAAGGGTGCACGGATTACGTCGCACATTGCGCTTCCCGGGAGATATGTCGTTTTCATGCCGAGCGTGAGCCATCTCGGCGTTTCGCGAAAAGTTGCCAGTGACGAAGAACGGCAGCGACTGAAGCAGATTCTGCAGAAACATCGCGACCGGGACCAGCGGGGGATTTATTGTGCGGACCGCCGGCGAAGGCGTCCCCGAAGACGAGATCGCCGCGGACATGAATTTCCTCTACAACCTCTGGCTGGACATTCGCCAGAAGGCGGAGAAGAAGCCGGCGCCGATGCTGCTGCACTACGATCTCGATATTGTGCAGCGGATTCTTCGCGATCATGTGACCGATGACTACAAGGCCATCTGGGTAGACAGCGAAGACATGTATGAGAGTGTTCTGACTTTCATGCAGCGCTTTCAACCGACGCTGGTATCGCGCGTGAAGATGTACACGCGGGAAGCACCGATCTTCGATGCTTTCAACATTACCCAGGAACTGGAGAAGGCGCTTCGGCCAAAGGTCTGGCTGAAGTCCGGCGGATATATCGTGATCAACCAGACCGAAGCGCTGGTGGCGATTGATATCAATACGGGCAAGTATGTCGGCAAGTCCAATCGTCTGGAAGACACGATCGTGAAGACCAATACCGAAGCGGTGAAGGAGATTGTGCGGCAGATCCGGCTGCGCGATCTGGGCGGCATTATTGTGGTCGACTTCATCGATATGGATGAGCGCAAGAATCGGCAGAAGGTGATGGCGGCGCTCGAAGAGGCGATGGAATCCGACAAGGCGCCTTACAAGATTCTGCAGTTCAACGATTTCGGGCTGGTGGCGATTACCCGCAAGCGGGTGAAGCAGAGCCTGGAGCGGACACTGTGTGCTCCGTGCCCGTATTGCGAGGGCGCGGGCTACGTGAAAAGCGTGCAGACGACCATCGGCGAAATTCTGGTGGAGGCGCAAAAGATTGCCAGGGCGATCGACGGCAAGGACGTCGTGCTGCGGGTGCATCCGGAAGTGGCGAAGGTGCTGAAGGCCAGCAACAACAAGTTTCTGGAAGAGATCGAGGAGATTCTGAAGCGGCCGGTGCTGGTAACCGGCGACGCCACGCTGCATACCGAGAAGTTCGATCTGGCATAAGGGCTAAGCAGCGCCGGATGTTACACTTGAAAGCGATTGACCCGCAATTGCCCAACCGGGCAAAGTGGTGTAGCATCCGGCGCCTGGCTCTTGGCTGACGCGTGCCGGATTCCCCATCCGGAGAGATGGCCGAGCGGTTTAAGGCGCACGCTTGGAAAGCGTGTGTAGGGGAAACTCTACCGTGGGTTCGAATCCCACTCTCTCCGCCATATCTCATGAGTGCCATTCTCCCGATTGGATGCACTATCAAACTGAGCCGAGACGCAATGAGCTTCAGACAGCGTCGGTGACTCTTAGGGTTTGTCTTGTTCGAATAGTTCGGTATCGATTGATCCGCTCTCCCTTTAGCATGACCGTGGAGATGTGCTCAAGGTTGGAGATATCAGCCATCGGATCGCCATCGAGGAGAATCAAGGTTGCATCGTGGCCTTTGCGATGGAGCCGATCTCGGTTTCTTTACGGAGGGCCAGGGCAGAATTGTAGGTGGCCGCCTGTAAAGCACAACCGGCTGGGACACCGGCCTTTACCCAGAGGGTCGAGTTCATGCTGAACAGTTGGACCGTGGATGACGAGCATGTTGCCGGCATCAGTACCCGCAATCAGGTTAACGCCGGAATGATATGCAGCTAGAAGATTTTGGGTTGCGAGACGAGAAGCGGTTTGAACAGTGATTTGCCGGACCTTTCGTTTGAACCAGTCAGATCGGGTAAATTGCAGCAAATTCAGCGGGGCGGCCTGCTGCAGCAGCGGTCGATTCAGCAGATCGATCGTTCCCTTGCGAATTTCTCAGTAAACCTTCGTAGACGCTGAGCGTGGGGTCGTAAGCAATACCTTTCGTTTTCATGGAAGCGAAATCTTCGGCTGGAATCGCGTCGACTCCTGAGCCGTGCTCGATGCTGTTGGTGCCGGCGCAATCGCCTCATGAACATCCGCAGCGTTGCCGGTGTGAGTGGCCATGGGGAGGTTCGACCTTGGCAGCCTCACCGGTGATGGCCGAGTACACATCGGATTCCAGATGAGTGTAGGATACCCCAGGCCGGGTTGCCGGACTCGAGGACTGCCTTGATGCAATCGAAGCCATCGACTCTTAGTCTGTCTACCTGCCGGCGCGCTTATCCGGCTCTTAGGCAGGCGGACAAACTGCTCATAGCCAGCTTTCTTTGCAGGACCCGGGAGCATTTCAACGATCTCTGTCGGATGTCCATGGGGCGCCGTAAACAGCGGCCCGCAGGAGTAGAACTTCGCACCTTCATATTCGTCCGAATCGATGGTTCTGCGCAATTGCAGGGCAGCATCGTGCCAATCGCCAGTGCTTCGAACGGCGGTAATGCCACTGTAAAGATATGCTGCGAGACGGCGTTTCAGAAGGTTGGATCGGCGTAAGCGCGACCATCTCTGTAAATGCCTCCCGGTGCACCGAGATGCACATGCATGTCGATCAAACCCGGCATTAACGTCTTGCCGGCACCTTCAATGACCTGAGCATTGAGCGCGGCTGTCTCGGAGACGTGATGGTCGAAAACTTCCGCGATCTTACCCCTACGTACCAGGACAGCCCCGTTCGCGATCACTGCTCCGTTCCCGACGAAGACCTTCACGTTCTGAAACAGAACGGAACGACTGCGTGCCGCGACACGTTCCATGACGCGGACCTTCTTTACGTTGGATTTGGTCTTAGCCTGATAAAACCCAAGCAAAAAAAACGGAGCGAGTACGGCCAGAATCCAGAGCTTGGCTTTGCCCTCAATCCTCTCCTCTTTCTCCCATCGAAACAATTTGACCCCGATGAAGACAGCGACGCACAACGCGACACAAGGCAACGACGCGAAACCAGTTCGCCAAGATTGTGTCGCCGCTGATAAGTATCGACTCAACACCCTGGTGGAGATATGTGGCAGGAAGAAATTGTGCAACAGTTTGTACCCAGGCGGGCATTATCGAGACCGGGAAAAGTGGCTCCGCTGAGAAACAACATGGGCAGATAGAGAATCTGAATTACGATTTGGCCTTCTTGGGCTGAGTTCACCACTGAAGCTACGATCATTCCCATGGAGCGGAAGGAAAGAACACCCTACCGACACGAAGAGGATGAGCGAAATCACGTTACGGGGGAAACGGAGAGTGGTAAATCAGTGATGAGAAAACAAGCAGCAGAACGCAGGACCAGACAGAAAGCTAACCACCCCTGTGATCAAGGACGCAACAATGATGGGCGATGCGTCTATGGGAGCAACTTTGAATCGTCGCAGCACATTGGCTTCCCGATCTTGGACAGTTCGCATTCCGGCGCCAAAAAACCCGTTGCCAAGCACGCCAATGATTATGACCGCAGAGAGCACCTGGGCCATGGCACCGGGCTCTTCCCGGCGTCGAAGGCCTGAGCAAAGACAAAGAAAAAAATCAGCGGGAAAAATAACGCTGAAGAACAGAACGGCCCTGTCACGGCCGAGCAATTGCAGACTGCTCTTTATTTGTGCGACGTATGGTTTCACTGTTCGCGGAGCCTCTTACCGGTGAGTTCGATGAACACGTCTTCGAGTGTGGGTCTCTTCATAGCAATGTCAACCAGCCGAAGACTGTTCTTCTCAATCCATTTGACTAGTTCGACGATAAGGCAGCTGGAGAGTCGCTTTGCATCGCTAAAGTGCGGCCATCGTCCCGAACCACGTGTTTCTCTAGAAGCAACGCTTCCGGGAACAATTCAAGGGGCATCGGTCCATTAGTAGTCACCTCGACCAGAGTCTGACCGAGAACGCGATTCTGGATCTCGCGCGGAGTTCCACACTCAATGATTTTGCCCGCATCGACAATCGCGACCCGGTCACAAAGACGCTCTGCTTCCTCGATATAGTGAGTGGTAATAAGAATGGAACGGCGATCTTGCTTCAGCTCCGTGATGATCCCATGGATCTCATGCCGTACCTGCGGATCGAGGCCTGTTGTTGGTTCATCGAGAAAGAGCAGAGTGGGATCGTTGATAAGCCCAGCGCAAGAGCGACCCGCTGTTTCTGGCCGCCCGAAAGTGTTTTGTATAAGGCGTCCTTTTTTTCCGTGAGTTGCAGGCGCTGCAACAAGTTTTGCAGTCGGTGGTCTCTGGTGTAGAACGCACCGAAAAGATCAAGCGCTTCAATCACTTTCATCTTATCGGGTAAGTTAGTGGCCTGCAGGCAAACGCCTATCCGGTCTTTAACCTCTCTGGACTTCAGCGCCGGATCATATCCCAAAACAGAGACGCTACCGCTCGAGCGGGGCCGCAGACCCTCCAAAATTTCCATCGTGGTGGTCTTCCCTGCTCCGTTAGGACCGAGCAGACCGAAGACCTCACCACTCCGGACTTCCAGATCAATGCCGCGAAGGGCCTCGATCGTTCCGTAGGACTTGCGCAGGCCTTCGACCCTAATTACCGGCGCTTCAGACATGTTCTCCATAGTACGCTGGGAGCAATGGAGAAATATCTCGAGGGGGCGGAAGAACGTAGCCGTTCCGCCCGCCCCGATTTTGTATCTCTGAGTTACGGCTCTAAAGAATTATTTGGTCGAGGGGCTCAGTTTGTAGTGCAGCCATTAACGCCCGGGTTTTGAACGCACCACTTGCTGATAATCTGGGTTAACGCCTTACGTCCCGCTTCCCAATCGTCAGGATTAACTGACCAGCTAATTCCCCCTGAGTACCAGCTCGGGTCAGAGGTTTTGTATTCCCAGAGAGCCTGGGGAATTTCGGAATTAATGATTTGTTGCGTTGTCGCTGAATCGATCTGACTAGCCAAAGCCAAGTAATCAGCGTCCTGTATGCCTCGCCGCCATTCTTTAATTCGAAGACTCGCAAACGGTCCGTAAACTCCGTAGGAGTCGGCAGGATGGTTTAAGTCTGTGCCTGGATAGACAATTACTCCATCACCGTTGGATTTGCCCGAGTCACTCGTCCAGCCGATCGAGTTATCGAAATATTGGTTGTAACTCCAGGTGACTGGCTGAATAAACCAATCCGCATTAACGTCCAGATTGGCATACCAGTAGAACCATCGATCAATCCCCTTTTTGAACTGCGCCCAAGGGATGGTGCGAGGAGAAATCCCGTCGTCTTCGGTGTCGAATGTACCCACACCTGGCTTGCCGTCGTTGTACACCCAGAACTTCTTGCCAGGAGTCGAACTGTAAGAGTTCACAACTTGCTGCGTGATACCCGAAGCATCACAAGGTGGCGTATTGTTCGGACACGTGCCGATGCTCGCGTGTGTTACCGGGATCTGCAGCGTAGGCGCGTACATCGAGGCAGCAAGAGCATCCATGGTTGCCATGCTGTGCAATCGATGGCCAGGGCCCGGATCGTTGGCAATCCATTCGGCCCAAGTCTCCACTTGAGCGTAGGCCGAAGCCGGGGGTTCGTCCTGAAGATAGATGAAATAGTCGGTGGCAGGCGAATTTGCGTCGAACCAATTTACCCAGTCGTCGATATGACTCTGAAACAGGGACTGGTTGTCTTTCCATTCCGGGAATCCAACCTGCGGCGCACCCCACGTGCCGTATGTACCGATAGAGTAAAGACCGGTCGGCGTGTTCACGCCCGGTCCGTCGTACCCGTTCGCACTTGTGTAGAGGCTGCCGTTGATTCGCGGAACTGACGAGTCGCAAGGGTGGTCGACGGGAGGACATTCGTTCTCTCCAACGATCGCAATTTTATGCCTGTGGAACAGCTCGAAATATTTATCAGTCACTTGGCGAATCGTAAGACCTCCGGGCGAACCCCAACCTGCATACCCGCCATAACCAGTGACGTAGCGAAACTGGATCTCCGTAGTATCGAGCGAGACCATAGTTTTGGAGGTTGGCACGTCAGGAAGACTGAAATTCTGCACGTTGAGCTGAACGGGGACTGTGTAAGTGGCGTTCGCGTTTTCCTGCACAATCACGTGACCGCTGTAGAGCCCGGACGGAATATTCTTTGGAATGTAGATATCGCTCCAGATACTTTGATTCTGCCCCTGCGCGATTGTGAAATTTGGCGTGAGTTCCAGAGGAACCATGATGTCGGGGTAGAACTTGTCGTGATCTGGCCGATCGAACCAATTAAAGGTACCGACCCCATTGCCGGTCCAGGGCGTCTGAAAACGCCGGGGAATTTGACGTTCATCGCTCTTCTCATACCCAAAGAAGCTCAAGCCAGTGATCTGAAGGTAGCGGACAAAGAAGAGTTCGATCGGACGCCCGACCCAATTGAAAACTCCGTCTCCTGTTGTGGGCACGGAATGGATTGTGGCGCCACCAGGACCGGTCAGCGTGTCGAACTGAACGGAAACGTTAGCCGCAGCCGCATTCGCAGCCTCAAGAACCAAGTTGAAACTTACGACTTCGTTGTGGGCTCCGGAGAGAGTTATGGTCGTGCCGTCCCAAGCATTGTTCAAGACATAGCCTGTGAGATTTTCAGCGTGCTTTGTAGCTCGAAGCTCATCTTGAGTGACTTTGTCTCCGCCCTCATTGGCCCAAACCGCTGTAATCATACTGCCGGTTCCAGCAGAACCAGAGCCTCCGAGAGTAACAGTTTGCGTTGGTGTAGAGCCATTGTCAGCTATGGTCAAGGTGCCGTTCCGTGCACCCCCGGATGTGGGCTTGAATGTAACGTTGATGGTGCAACTAGTAGAAGGAGCAACGATATTACCGCAGCTATTGGTCTGACCAAATTCTCCGGCCACGCTTATGTTGCTGATCGTCAGATTTTCAGTTCCCGGATTGGAGAGCGTAACAGTTTGCGGCGCGCTCGGGGCTCCTACTGGTTGGCTTGGGAACAGAACGCTTGCGGGAGAAAGTTTGGCTTGAGAAGCACTCAAGCCAGTTCCATTCAGCTGAAGTGACAACAGCAAACCGCCATAGTTGGTGAAAACCAGCAGAACTCCTGTCCTGAGTCCAACGCCAGTCGGCGTAAATACCGTTGAAATTATGCATTGTGAATACCCGGCCAACACTTTTCCGCATGCATTGGTTTGCTGGAAATCGCCCAACGCGAGGATGTTCCCAATCGTGACCGGGTCCGGGCCACCATTAGCGAGAACTACAAGCTGCGACGAAGTTGAAACCCCAATCGGGACGCTATTGGGGGCTGGACCGCTGAGAGATAACGATAGAGATCCGAAGGAAGTCTGAGCTGGGGCGTTCGGCACAACAACAAGGCCGAAAAAGAAAAACAGGCCAGTGACAATGGCGCGCCGAAAATTTAACGATTTGTTCATGGTCTGCTGTGAATTAAAGGTGACTACTCAGTAGATCTAGGGACGGATATCCGATTAAACAATCAAGGTGCTTATGTTTCCGGCTTACTCGGGAGTTTAACTCACTTAGGATTGTTAGCTCACCGGTTCGGCGGGAAATCTCTAAAGACGGTTAGAGGGCAAATGTTATTCTGCAATGCCTTGGAGCCCCGGTCAAGGTTGTTTCGTTGTTGTGAGAAGAGAACTATCGACTGGGGAGAAATAGAGTTTGCCGTGACTACACGGTCTGATGCAGATACAGACCATCAGTCCAGAGAGTTGATGGGATGCTCACCGCGGATGAGATCAGCCCATACTTCTCGCTCTCTCGCGATGTGAACCGAAGATCCGTGCACTAACAATTCGCAAGCACGCGGACGTGAGTTGTAATTGGACGAAAGCACAAACCCATAGGCACCAGCGGTTTGAAGGGCGACCAGATCCCCTGGAGCAAGTTCAGGAAGGCTGCGATTCCGGGCGAAAAAGTCTCCCGTTTCGCATACCGGGCCGACCACGTCGACCTCCCGAGGACGGCGCTTCAAATCTAGAACTACTGGAAGGATTTCATGGTGAGCCTGATAAAGTGCAGGCCGGATTAAATCATTCATAGCTGCATCCACAACGACGAAAGTCTTGGTTCCGTTTTGTTTTGTCAGGATGGCGCGCGCAAGCAAAATTCCGGCCTCCGCTACAATCGAGCGGCCAGGCTCAAGCATGAGTGTCAAATCGAGTTCCGCGATCAAATTGCGAAGGGAGCAGATGAGAGAAGAAATCTTTGGAGCCTGTTCCGAAGAACGATAGGGTACCCCGATTCCGCCACCCAGATCGAGGTACTTGATCTGCAAACCGCGAGCGCGCAGACGTGCGATCAGCGCCAGAACTTTTCCCGCGGCTTCCAGCACGGGATTTAAATCGAGCAATTGGGAGCCGATGTGGCAGCTGACACCTTCCAGACGTATACCGGGCAGTGCCGAAAGCCGGCCGTAAATATCTTCCGCAACGTCTATCGCCACTCCGAATTTGTGCTCACGAAGACCAGTTGAAATATATGGATGGGTGCTAGCGTCAACATCGGGGTTTACCCGCAGAGCCAGCGATGCGGTCTTATCGAGACTGGATGCGATTCGCGAAATCGCAAGGACCTCAGTTTCAGATTCGCAGTTGAAGCTATGAATTCCGACGTCAAGAGCATAACGGATCTCATCGTCCGTTTTGCCGACACCGGAGAAGACGACGGTAGACGCCGATGCACCGGCGGAAAGAACCCGAAACAGTTCGCCGCCCGAGACGATGTCGAACCCGGCGCCCGCTTGCGCCAGAGTGGAAAGCACAGCCAGATTTGAATTTGCCTTTACAGCAAAGCAGACTCTGCTCGAAACTCCGCGCAAAGCTTGTTCATATTGTGAAAAACGGTTGAGTATCGCTCCGCGCGAGTAAACATAGCTTGGGGTGCCGTATTGCAGTGCAATCTGGGTAAGATCAACCCCTTCACAGAACAGAACACCATTGCGGTATTGGAATTCATCACTATTAGGCATCCTGGGGGAAGTTAGGAAACGCGGAGAGCGATCAGGCTCTGATCGTCGGTGAGCGCAGTGGCTCCGCGAAAAACATCTATGTCTTCGAAAATGGCATTTACCAGCTGCTGAGGACTCTTACTGCAGTTCTTTCGAAGAAGTGCTTCCAGCCGTTCGTGACCGTATTCTCCTTCATCAGCTAACTGGTCTTCGATGCCGTCCGAATAAAAGAGCAGAAGGTCGTTGGGTTGCGTGACAATTTCACTCTGGTCATAAACCTGATCATCCAACAAACCAATCGGAACACCTTCAGACCGTGTTTCGATGATCTTGCCTTTGCGGCAGAGGAGAGGCGGCAACGTACCGGCACTGGCGAGAGTAAAGGTCCGAACTTTCGAGTTCCACAACGCCAGCGAAAGTGTAGCGTATTGCGCGTCGACCCGGCGTTCCAACAGAGCTTCGTTTAAAAGCTGCATCAGTTGCGCGGGACTTTTGCGGCGTGGCGCCAAGGTACGAAGAAGACCCGAAATGAGAGCCCCATAGAGAGCTGCGGCGGCACCCTTGCCGCTAACATCGCCAAACGCTATCAGAGTGTAGTCTCCGGTGTGCTCAAAAAAATCGTAGAGATCACCGCTAATCTCGCGGGCGGGACGGCTTTTTACAGCGACCTGGAGGCCAATAATCTCGGTGACCGTGCGAGGCTGCAGAACAGACTGCAGCTTATAAGCAGCGCGGAGATCTTGCTCCATGCGCCCTTCGCGCTTTGCCAGTTCCTCATACAAACGCGCGTTTTCAACCGAGGTGGCTATTTGCGGCGCCAGCAGACTCAGAGCACGCACATGATCATCCGTGAAGAAGCCGGGGCGCACGCTTTCGAGGTCGATGACTCCGATTACACGATCACGTGAGACAAGCGGTACCGCCACCTCAGATTGAACGTCGGGATGGGTCGGTATGTACCGCGCGTCGTGCTTCACATCCGCAACACGTATGACTTGGCGCGCGTCAACCGCCGCGCCAATGATCCCCTGCCCAAATCCAATGTTGTCGGAGGTCGTTTGAGTGTCATACCGTTGGCTAAAGCGGCAGCGCAAGAGCCGATGGTCCTCATCCACCAGAAATACGCTAAATGCGTCGAAGTTGATGAGCGCGCGAATAGTGACGGCAATCTTGGTTAGCAGCTCATCAATGTTGAGAATAGAGCTGAACTCCTGGGATAAGTGCGCAAGAACCCGAAGCGTTCGGTTCTGCCGTTCGACGCGGCGGTACAGACGCGCGTTATCGATGGCAATCGCAACGCGGCTGGCAATCAGAACAAGCAGCGCTCGATCCTGCTCGGAAAAAGCACTAAGCCGGGTCGCCTGAAGGTCGATAACCCCAACGAGTTTGCCTCGAACCAACATAGGCACGGCCAATTCCGCGCGAACCGCGTCCAGAGCGTTGAGATACCGGGAGTCCTGGCGCACATCGGGAAGCAGAATGGGCTGCCGGGCTGCGGCCGCAGCTCCGGTGATGCCTTCGCCTAGACGGATATGCAGATTCTTAGCTACTTCATCCC
The DNA here is from genome assembly GCA_963814195.1 of uncultured Acidobacteriaceae bacterium. Taxonomy (GTDB): domain Bacteria; phylum Acidobacteriota; class Terriglobia; order Bryobacterales; family Bryobacteraceae; genus Bog-105. The sequence goes on along the minus strand of CAWFBU010000007.1, from coordinate 64,924 downwards.
GATGTCCGATTGAGTAGCGCATGCGCAGACTTCGCGTGCGCTCGTTGTAAAGCATGATGGCAAAAAGCTCATGCGGCACCACATCGTGGATGATCTCGGAGATGCGGGTCAGTAGACGGTCCAGATCCAGCGTCTCAGCTGTGATTGTGCTGACTTCGAGGAGGAAATCCAGAAGTTCGGCGCGCTCGCGAAAGCGGACTTCAGACTTTCTTGTGATGGCCATCAATACCGGCCCGCGAAGTCCTGTTTCGAGGGCAAGGAGTTGGCGGAATCTGAACCTAACTCCTGAAGAATGGCGACGCCAGAACTCGTACCGATGCGTGAGGCGCCGGCTTCAACCATCTGGCGGAGAGCAGCAAGGGAACGGACTCCTCCGGAAGCTTTGACACCGAGCTTCTCACCGACACTCTCTCGGAGAAGCGCAACGTCTTCCACCGTTGCTCCGCCCGATGAGAAACCCGTCGAAGTTTTGACAAAATCAGCCTTGGCATCTCTAGCCAGACGGGATGCGGTGGACTTCTCCTCTTTGGTCAGCAGGCTTGTTTCGAGAATTACCTTCAAGATTGCGCCGGAAGCATGTGCTACGTCGGCTAAATCGGCGATCTCTTTGTAAACAGCATGATAATCGCGAGAACGGAGAGCGCCCACATTGATCACCATGTCCAGTTCCCGGGCCCCGTCCGAAACGGCCGCGTCCGCCTCCGCGATCTTGAGGCGAGAGAGGTTCGCGCCCAGGGGGAAGCCCACGACAGTACAGACTTTAACTTGAGCACTCAAAAGTTCGTCGGCGGCCAGACGCACCCAGTAAGGGTTGATACACACGGAAGCGAACTCGTACTGCTTAGCCTCGGAACAGAGACGGATTACATCTTCTTTCGCAGCTTCGGGCTTAAGCAGCGTATGATCGATCAGCGAAGCGACGAAGTGGGAGTTTTCCAGGTTCACGTAAGGCCTGCAAGCCAAGGCGGACAAGGTTCCGCTCAGGAGGCACTGCTGGCAGGATATCACGATAAAGTAGCCGGACCCGGTCTGCATGGATGTCCATATTGGCACGCGCGTGCTGGAACAATCCTAAGTATTAGGCCCAACGAAGTAGCTCTGAAATGAGAGACTTACCCCTTTCCTTCCTGCTGCGGCAAAGCGTAAACTGCCCGTTAGAACCGGCGCGATTGGATCTTCGGAGGTGGACCTAATCAATGAGAGTGGCGGTCAATGTCCGAGTATTGAGCGATTCGAACTTACGTGGTTGGAATCGCTATGCCATCAATCTGATTTCCGGGCTGGTTGACCTCGGAATCGAAGTCTATCTCTACACAGACCGAACCATTGATCCAGCTCAACTGGCTTTATTGCCGGGGACTGGATTCGTCATCCGACAAGCGCCTCCGATGAACTATCTTGCATGGGAACAGTGGTGGATCCCTCGGCGGTGCAAGGCCGACAAAATTGAGATATTTCACTCGCCAACTCACTTCGGGCTTCCGCAGCAGCGGAGCGTGAAGTGCGTGCTCACTCTGCATGATGCAATCGATGAGATCTACTACGCTTCCCCATTGTGGAAGAAATCGTCTTCCCAGTGGCTTACTGCGTCACTCTGCCGCATGGCTCGACACCGGGCAGACCACATCATCACGGTCAGTGAACACTCCCGACAGGACTTGATTCGTGAACTGGGGATTCCGCGACAGAGAATTTCTGTGACTTACGAGGCAGCCGATCAACGATTTCACGAAGAGGTGTCGCACGAGCATCGCATGAAGGTGAGAGCCGAATATAAGCTTCCGGAAAAGTTCGTGTTCTACGTAGGTTCCCTTGAACCGCGCAAGAATGTTCCGTTCGTCCTGGAAGCCCTGGCGATGGCAAAAGCCGAAGGTCTACGCTTCGCAATTGGCGGAGGTTCACGAAAGGAAGAACAGGCAGCCTTGCTGAAGCGGGCGGCGGAACTGAACCTCGAGGGACGAGTCCACCTGCTGGGACGGATCCCGGACGGTGATCTGCCGGCACTTTATGCCGAAGCCGAAGCATTTGTGTACCCAAGCGAGTACGAAGGTTTCGGGCTTCAGCTCTGTGAAGCGATGGCAACTGGGTGTCCGGTCTTCGCTTCTCGCGCCAGCTGTTTGCCCGAAATCCTGGCCGGAGGCGGCGAGAGTTTTCCACTGGCGACACCCGCCTATCTTGCCGAACTGTTGACAGCAGTGCACTCGAACCGGGAATGGCGGGACGGCCTTGCAGTCCGGGCCCGGAATCGGTCTAAGCACTTCTCCTGGAAGCAGACGGCATTGGACACACTAGCGGTTTACCGATCGCTGGTCTGAAGTACTTTATTTTTTCTGGTGTGAGAGAAACCGCCGTAGAGGAGATCTCAAGCCGTTTTCAGGCAATAGCGAGAGAACCCTGCCGCTTTGGCGCGGTCAAACCGAGACACGATCTTTGTGCCATCTCACGAAGTTGGCTGATTGAAAATTCCCTGAGCGCGTCAGAGAAACAGATAAGTGATAGACAGGAAAGTAACGTAGGGACGAGCGCAGACGTCGATTGGGTCAGCCACGAACACTCCGTGCTATCGTGACGGCCAGCAAGACTCTATGCGTACGCGCCTCCTGCTTTTGGCGGTCTCCAGCGGTCTCTTTCTGCTGGGGGTTGCATATGCCATGGGATTCGGGACTGGCGATGTTGTTGCGCACGCGGCCAAGGAAGAACCAGAGCCGGTGGCCGCTGTCGGAACGCGAACCAATCGCGAAGCTCAGCGACCTTCGCCATTTCGCCAGTACCCGGGGTGGGAATATTACGATTTTCCCCTGCCGCCGGATTACCAGGCGCCCGGACGAATGGGTATTTGCGCGCTTCATGTACCGGGCAGTTCCGACTTATCGCGGTCGGATGAGCAACTGGACCATCGACTATCCACGTTCGGATCGGCATCTCTCAGGTGCGGTTAGGCGGCTGACACGAATCCAGGCGCGGTCCGTTGAGCAACCGGTAGCGGCCGAAGATGGTGACGATATCTATAACTGGCCCTGGCTGTATGCGGTGGAAGTAGGACATTGGGATCTGACCGATCTGGAAGCAGCCAAACTGCGAGACTACCTGGAGCGTGGCGGATTCTTGATGGTTGACGACTTTCATGGAACCGTGGAATGGGAGACATTCGTCGAGAGCATGAAGCGAGTTTTCCCGAGACCGGCAGATTGTCGACCTCCCGAATAGTGATCCGATCTTCCATTCGGTTTACGACCTTGACGATCGCTACCAAGTTCCCGGAGAACAATATCTTTACACGGAGACCGCTGAGCGAAAAGGACGGATTCCAGGCGCGCTGGCGGGGCATATACGACGACAAGGGACGAGTGATTGTGGCGATTTGTCACAACATGGATCTTAGGCGACTCGTGGGAACACGCCGATAATCCGGATTATGCAGAACAGTATTCGGCGCTTGGGCTTTCGGATCGGGGTGAACTACCTGGTCTACGCCATGACACACTGAGAGCACTCGAGCGATGTTCGAATTTCTGTTCAAGTATCCGGCCAGTGTTTTTTCCAGGGGACACTTGTGTTTCTGGGGTCGTGGCCCAGTTGGGTTCTGGTCGGCTGGGATTCTGTCGGCTTGCCGCGGCGATAGGAATCGCCATCTGGAGCAGACGGAGTTCGCTGCTGGCGAGTTTTCGCGGCTGGCGTGCGGGGGTGATCTGGGCGCTGCAAAGTGCGGTAGTGGCGGTATTGCTTTTGCTTCTCTGGGAGCCGGCCATCAGCGTAACGGCGTTAAACCACAGCAGAACATCATCGCCGTGCTGGTAGACGACAGCCGGAGCATGAGCCTGAGCGACGGCGGTTCCGGGACGCGGCAGGAACAAGCCGAGGCGGTTGCTGGAGAACGGCGTTCTGAAGAAGCTGCGAGAACGATTTCAGTTGCGGCTTTACCGGTTGAGTGCTGGTGTGCAGCGGGTCACAGAACTGCAACAAGCTGAATGCGTCGGCGCCGATGACCCAGATTGGGACGGGTCTGCGGCAAATTGCGGAGGAAGCGGGCACTTTGCCGATCGGGGCGGCGGTGCTGTTGAGCGATGGTGCGGATAACACCGGCGGGGTCGATCGGAGACCATGACCGAACTGCGGCGGCGCCGGCTGCCTGTCAGCACCATCGGGTTTGGAGCGGAGAGTCTTTCGAACGACGTTGAAGTGGACGACTTGGAACTGACGCCGAAGACGCTGGCGAAATCGCGTTTGGAGGCACTGGTGACGCTGCGGCAAAACGGATTTACGGGCAAGCGGGCAAAGCTGACTTTGCTCAGCAGCGGAAGTGTGATGGCAACACGCGAAATCGTGCTGCAGGACCGGGCCGAACAGACGGAGAAGATTGAGTTCAACGCCGGTCAGGCAGGCGTGAAGAATGTGGAAGTCCGGCTGCAGCCGATGGAAGGCGAAACCAACCGCGAGAACAATAGTCAGACGCGCGTGCTTTCGGTGGACGACACGAAGCGCCGGCTCCTCTATGTGGAAGGCGAACCGCGTTGGGAGTATCAAGTTCCTGCGACGGGCAGTGGAGGACGATCCGGCAGTTCAGATCGTCTCCATGCTACGGACAACGCAGAGCAAAGTGTACCGGCAGGGCATTGCGAACCCGCAAGAGCTGGCCGATGGGTTTCCGACCAAGGCCGGAAGACCTGTTTGCCTATCAGGGACTGATTTTTGGCAGCGTCGAGGCGGCGTATTTCAGTGCCGGGCAGCAGGAACTGATCAAACAATTTGTCGATCGGCGCGGCGGCGGGGCTTTGTTTCTGGGCGGGCAAGCTTCGCTTATCCGATGGCGGCTACGGGGCGAGCGCTCTGGCTGAGCTGCTTCCGGTAACTCTGCCTGCAAGAAAGAACACGTTTCAACGCAACTTTGTAGCGGCCGAACTGACCGAAGCGGGACGTGCCAGCCTGCTTTGCCGCATTGAAGACGATGCGGACAAAAGCGCCGCAGCATTGGGGCATTCTTCCGTATCTGGCGAGTTACCAGGATCCCGGTACCGCCAAGCCCGGCGCCACGGTGCTGGCGCGGGTGAACGGTGGATGGCAAACAGATTCCGTTGCTGATTACAGAGAACTACGGCTCAGGGCGAACGGCGGTATTTGCGACCGGCGGAAGCTGGCGATGGCGCATGCAGCAGCCGGTAAAGATAAGACGCAAGAAACTTTCTGGCGCCAATTGCTGCGATGGACAGTGAGTGCGACTCCGTCTCGAGTGGTCGTGCTCTACAAAAAATGCGACTCTGGAAGATGAAGGGCATATGCAGCTTCGCGCCGAGGTTCGCGACCTTACGTATCTACCGGCACCGGACGCAGAGGTGCAGGCGCATATCGTGCAGCCGGACGGGTCGGCACAAAGCGTAGAGCTTCGTCCAGAACCACAGACCCCAGGTGATTATCTAGCGGATTGGGATGCGGCGAAGCCGGGGTCATACGTGGCCGAGATCAGTGCAACCAAGGATGGCAAAGCGCTGGGCAAGGATGTGCTCTCGTTTCGCAGAGAAGACGGAGTCGCCGAGAACTTCCATCGGGAGCAGAATCGGGACCTATTGACGCATTAGCAGAACAGACTGGCGGTCGATACTACTCCCCGCTACGGCCCGAAACGGCTGCCCGGAGGAGATCGCCTATTCCGAAGCGGGCGTCACTTCGCGCGAATTTCGCGACCTTTGGAATATGCCGGTTGTTTTTCTGCTGATTGGCAGTTTAAGGTCAGCGGAGTGGCTGTTGCGAAGGCGATGGGGAACAGTTTGAGTTGCGCTTCATTGGATTGTTGTTTGTTCGCTTTCTCGCGATACCTCTCCTCCGCTGCCACCTATTATGTCAGCGTAGCCGGGCTTGGCGGAGCTCCGGACTATGAGACTCAATTCGAAAAGTGGGCTGGCGATATGGAGAAGGAGCTAAGCCAGAACTCGGCGGACGTGCATGTCACCACGCTGAGCGGCGCGGCTGCCACCCGGCAACGCGTCGCCGAGGCTTTGTCGCAATTGGCTGGTCAAGCGAAGCCGGAAGACACCTTCGCGTTGTTCTTAATGGGCCATGGCACATTTGACGGAGATGAATATAAGTTCAATCTGCCTGGACCAGACATTACGGGACATGAATTAGCTGCACTCGTCAATCGCATTAGCGCTAAACGACAGTTAATCGTCAATATGACAAGCTGCAGCGGCGCTTCTATGGCGAGCTTTGCCAAAAAAGACCGGATTGTCATAACAGCAACCAAATCCGGCACAGAGAAGAATGCGCCGGTCTTCGCGAGGTACTGGGTCGACGCCTTGCGAGACCCCGCCGCAGACGTGGATAAGAACGGAACGATTACGGCCCAGGAGGCATTCAATTATGCGCAGCGAAAAACGGCAGCGTACTTTGAAGCCGAGAAACTGCTAGCCACTGAGCATCCGCTGATGATTGACAGCGCCAGGGTGGAACCCACGATGACGGGATCCGGTGTGAATCAGGTGAAATCTAGCCTTCTAGCAGCAGCATTTCCACTGGTTCGCCCAGAAGTGAATGCCATGCAAAGTCTTACACCTGGCAAGCAGCGGTTGCTCTCGAAAAAAGAAGATCTGGAAGCGAAGATCGACAGGCTGAAATTTGAAAAGGCTGCCATGACTCCGGAGCTTTACAAGCAACAATTAGGGGCCTTGTTGCTGGAGTTGGCGAAGACGCAGGCGGAGATAGATCGATGACCTGCAGCACGCTGCTGCTGCTTTTTGTGCCACTTTGCGGGGCTTTGGCCAGTAACTCTGCCGGGTGGAGTGCCGCTCTCTGCAACACATCGGCCGACCCTCGCAGGCCAAAGTTGCTTTCAGGGACTGACGCGATCATCCCAGGCTTTCGCGGCGCGGAAGGATTCTGGGGAGTGAACCAATTCGATCAGCCGCAAACACTCAGTTCGAGGCCGCCTATAAGCGAACCCAAACAATGCGGAACTGCAGACAGAATGGGGCAATCTATTCCAGGAGCGATACAACCCGGCGGAGGCGGTCAAACTACTGAACAAGCGGTCAATGCGGACCCGAACTATGCGCCAGCCTATTTGGATCTAGCACACTTGGCAGCGGAGAGCTATAGCAAGAAAGCCGTCGAGTTCGCGAACACCGCACTGGAGCACGACTCTAAATTGGTAGCTGCCCATGAATTCCTTGCGTATCTGGCACTGGAGGATAGCGATCGGTCAAGCTCGCCAAGGACGAAGCCGAGACGTGCGCTCTCTTATACCGAAGCGCTAGACGGCTGGCGATCCTGGGCTCGATGGATTTTCTGGATGGGAATCTCCAGTCTCCGTGGATGGATAAGTTGCTGAAAGTGAACCCTGTCTATGGCGAGGGCTTCTCGACCGGGCGCTCATTTTCTGGTGATTAACCACAGGTATCAGGAAGGGAATCGCCAATATCGAAAGGCCTTGGTGCTGGAGCCCGACCTTTGGAGCGCCCGCTCGCAGCTCGGTATTAACCTGATGCGATTAGGCTAAGAAGAGGAAGCCGAAGACCGAATTAACCGCTGCTACGATGCGCATTCCGCGATGCACAGACTGTGAATGCACTTCGACTGCTGGACAGCTGAACGATTACAGCAGCAGCAAAACGCCATTTCAGAATTGACTTTGAATAAAAGCGAGGAGGCCTTGCTACGGCCATACATCGAGCCCGAAATGCAACGGGCGGTGGGACATATCAGCGTAAATACAAAATGACCTTGCCGGGCCCAGTGAGGCTTGACGTCTATCCCAACCATGAGGACTTTGTCGTTCGCATCGCTCGGGCTGCCCGGACAGGGCGGACTGTTGGGAGTTACTTTCGGGTTGGTCGTCGCGATGGACAGTCCTTCGGCGCGAGCGCCCGGGGAATTCAACTGGGCCAGCACGATGTGGCATGAGATGAGCCATGTTTTCGTGCTGACGGCAACGCACAACTTGGTGCCGCGATGGTTTACAGAAGGCCTAGCCGTGCACGAGGAAGCGGCGGCTTCGGCTTCTTGGGGCGACCGGATGACGCCGGACATGATGCTGCCATTCGGGAGAAAAAGCTGCTACCAGTTATGGAGCTTGATCAAGGCTTTATTCGTCCCGACTATCAAGCCCAGGTACTGGTCTCCTACTTTGAAGCCGGCAGGATGTGCGACTTCATTACAGAAAAATGGGGCGATACGGCGATTCTGGGTATGATTCATTCCTACGCAGAGCGGAAAACCACGGCTGAAGCCATTGAGGACAATCTGCATGAAAAGCCTTCGGCCTTTGATAAGGAGTTCTTGGCTGGCTGGACCGCCAGACAGGTAAAGCAGTGCAACACTTCGATGCGTGGAAGACCGCATTGAAGTCAGCGCGTGCTTCACTGGAGGCGGGTAAGCCAAAGGAAGCCATCTCCCAGGCTCTGGCAGTGAAAGATTTCTATCCTGACTACATCGGAGCGAACAGTGCGTACCAAGTACTTGCAGACGCCTATGGCAAGACCAACGATAAGGCCGCAGCGACGAAAGAACTGGAAGCGTACCGTGACCAGGGCGGTTCCAATGTAGATACGTTGCTTTCGCTAGCCAAGAACGAGACAGAAACCGGAAAGACCGAAGAAGCCAAGAAGACCTTGACCAAGCTTCTATTCATTTATCCGGAAAACGAAGAACTCCATCGGCGGCTGGGTAGCCTCCTGCTGCAAAGCAACGCTCCAGAGGACTCCATTCGGGAGTATCAGGCGGTTCTCGCTTTAAAACCGGCCGATTCGGCCGAAGCGCATTATGATTTGGCGAAAGCGCTACAGGCAGCCCATCGGAATAACGAAGCCAAAGACCAGGTACTAATTGCTCTTGAGACTGCCCCAGACTATAAACCAGCGCAACAACTTCTGTTGCAGCTAAGTCAGGAATAATGTCAACCATCATCAACCCTGCCAACCGATTCGATCGATCTGAAAAGCCGCATTGAGCGTTTCGCCGATGTACACGCCCGCATCAAGGGCGAAGTACGCAAAGTTATTGTGGGACAAGATGAGGTGATTGAGAGCGTGCTGATCTCGCTGTTTGTTGGTGGCCATTGTCTACTGACAGGTCTGCCGGGAACGGCGAAAACGCTGCTGGTCCGAACCATGGCCCAGACGCTAGGACTTAAATTCAATCGAATTCAATTCACGCCGGACCTGATGCCTTCGGACATTACCGGGACGGACATTATCGAAGAAGACTCGACCACCGGCAAACGAAACTGGACGTTTGTTCCCGGGCCGATCTTCTCAAATATCCTTCTGGCTGACGAAATCAATCGCACACCGCCGAAAACCCAAGCGGCGTTGCTGGAGGCGATGGGCGAACTAACGTGTACTGTCCGCGGGAACCAGTATCGGATTGAGCCGCCGTTCTTTGTGCTGGCAACACAAAACCCAATCGAGCTGGAAGGAACGTACCCGCTTACCTGAAGCGCAGCTCGACCGTTTTCTTTTTAATGCTGTGCTGGATTATCTTTCGGCGGATGATGAGTTGAAGGTTGTGGACCTCACGACGGTAACTACCATTCCCGCCGCAAGCGAAGTAACGAACAAAGAGGAGATCCGAAGCTTCCAGCAGCTCGTACGCATGACGCCAATTGCCGAGCCGGTTGCGCGTTACGCGGTAGACCTGGTGCGAGCAACCCGACCGAAAAGCAACGGGGACAGTCCTGACTTCGTTAAAAAATATGTGAACTTCGGAGGAAGCGTCCGCGCGATGCAGTTTCTCGTTCTGGCCGGGAAAGCACGTGCCCTGATGTATGGGCGGCTCCATGTCTCCTACGAAGATATACGCGCGTTGGTTATCCCTGTTTTGCGGCATCGCGTGCTGTTGAACTTTCATGCGGAGTCCGATCATCTGACCTGTGACGATCGTGCTACGAAAATTGCTCGACGCCAAACCTGCACCGCGATAAAAAAGACGCGATACTTCGAACCATCGAAAAAAACGAAGCATGCCGCTTGAAGTCACGAATCGGTTTATCGACCCCATCGTACTGGCTCAACTCTCCAGTCTGGAGTTGATTGCCCAGACGGTGGTCGATGGGTTTGTTTCGGGGTTACATCGATCACCCGACTTCGGATTCAGTCAGGAGTTCGCAGAGTATCGGGCCTACACGCCGGGCGACGACCTGCGTCATGTCGACTGGAACGTATATGCACGGACGGAACGAGCCTATTTGAAGCGTTATCGCGGCGAGACCAATACTACGCTGATGGTTTTGCTGGATGTGAGCGGGAGCATGTCCTTTAAGTCAGGCGCGCTCAGTAAGCTGGATTATGCAAAGTTCGTCGCTTCCGCGCTCGTCTACCTCGCGCATTTACAGCGAGATGGAACGGGACTCATTGTATTTGCCGATGAGGTGCACGCAGTTCGTGCCGCCTTCCTCGCGGCAGGGCCAGTTAAATCGCATGATGCACGCAATCGATCATGCGGCACCGGGAAAGCGCACGGATTTCAGCAAACCGTTCGCCCACTTGCAAGAAGTAACGAAGCGGCGGGCAATTACGGTCTTAATTTCGGATTTCTTTGAGGAACCGGAAACGCTTATTCGTACCGTGGAGCCGCTGCGGCAACGGGGCAATGAACTGGTGCTTTTTCACGTGCTGGACCCGGGAGAGATCAAGCCAGATCTCGGATCCGCGTCCACTGCTGCTCGACATGGAAACCGGAGATTCAATCGAATCTTCACCGGAATATGCACGGAACGAATATGCCGAACGCATGAGGCAGCACTTAGAAACGCTGGCAAGTAAAGCTAGAGGCGCCGGACTGGGATATTTTCTGCTTCCGACAGACCGGCCGCTGGATGAGGCTTTGCGTGAATATTTCAGGATGCGCGAGAGAAAAATCTAGTGGGTTTCCTAGCGCCATGGTTTCTGGCTGGACTTGTCGTTGCCGGGCCTTCCGCTGTGGCTGCATCTGCTGCGCCAATTTAAGCGGACGCCACAACCATTTAGTTCCCTCATGTTTTTTGAGCGGCGGATTCAGAGTTCAACCAAGCATCGTCGGTTGCGCTATCTGCGCTGCTGACGCTACGGCTGTTGCTACTGCATGCTCATGGTTCTTGCATTCGCAAATCCATTTGTGAATCGAACGGCGGCTCCGGCCGGAAGCGAACGCTGACGGTGCTGAGCAATCGATCGATCATTCAGTATGCGAGCGGACAATCGGATGGCGCAGGCGAAGGCAGAGGCACTGAAATTTGCTAACAGCTTAAGCGAGCGGGAATTGGCGCAGGTCGTCGCATTTGATTCCCACGTGGAGTCCCTGACAGGAATGGAAAGCGGCCGTGGAAATCTGACGGCGGCGATCGACACGATACAACCGACCGATCTATCCAGCTCCTACGGGGAGTTGGCCAGAACGTTCCGGGTGCTGTCGGAGAGCAAGGGCTCGCAATTGCGAGTGCATCTCTTTAGTGATATGCAGCAATCGTCCATGCCCCCCAGCTTTCGAGACCTGACACTAGGCGCGGGGACCACAATGGAGTTTCATCCGGCGAGCCGATCAAGTAAGCCAGTCGGGAATTTTGCTGTTCAATCGGTTAATACAGCACCGCGAGTGTTTTCGACCAAAAATACGAAGCTGGATGCCACCATAGCGGGCTGGCAAACAGAGGCCACTACCAAGAAAGTGTCGCTGCTGATCGATAATCGGGTGATCGCTTCAAAAGAAGTTACGGTCCCGGCGGGCGGGCGGGCTGCCGTGCAATTTCTCGGCTTCGACCTGCCTTATGGAAGACACCGGGGAACCGTCAGCGTCGACTCATCGGATCCCTTGCCCGAAGACGATCGTTTCAATTTCGCAATCGAGCGGCTAGACCCGCGACCCGTCTTGTTTTTCTATGCAGGCGGTCGTTTGCGTGAGAGTTTCTATTACAAATCGGCGCTCGAGGCGTCGACCGATACCGGATTGCGAGTCGAGCCGTTTGCCATAGAACAACTGGGCGGAAGAGATCTTTCTCCCTACGCCTTCCTTGTCTTGAACGATGTTGGCGAGATTGCCACGCCCACCGCACAGCGCCTCTGCGCTTATGTCCAGCACGGGGGCGCCACATTTATTGTTGCAGGACCGGCCACGGTTCGTTCCGGACGGCTGCCGTTGTCGAACCTGCGTATTACAGCGAACAGCCAAACGCAAGGGATCGGCAACATGGACGACCAGAACCCGGCACTGACGGGAGCTGGCCACTTCCAAAACGTTCAGTTCTATGGTGCTTCCAACGTCTCCTTCAAGCCCGATGCCCGGGTCGTGGCAAAACTCGCCGATGGAACCCCGTTAGTTACCGAAGAGCGCATGGGTGAAGGCCGGGAGCTCGTCTTCAGCTCGACTCTCGACAACACTACAAATGATTTCCCTTTGCATGCATCGTTTCTGCCATTCGTTGCTCAAACAGCGCGCTATCTATCCGGAACTGAGGAAGCCTCAAGCAGTGTTGTAGCAGGAGCACCAATTACCTTACGCCGAACGAGCAGCGAAACAGCCGCGGCGGATGTGATTGGTCCCGACGGCAAGCATCAGCTCACACTGGATCAAGCCAGTACGGCACTAAGCTTCGACCTCACGCAAGGCGGATTCTATGAAATTGGTCGAGCTGGCGGAGTGAGACGCCTAGTGGGCGTGAATCCCGATCGCCGGGAATCAGACCTGACACAAGTGCCGACGGAAACGCTCGAACTTTGGCGCAATACTGGTGGGGTAGGTTCCGCGACCAGTTCCGCAGCAGCGCCGGACGTTCAACCGGTCCCCTTCTGGCGGTAACTGCTGGTGGTGGCTCTCATAGCAGCGCTCGCGGAATCCATCTTCGGTAGCCGGTACTTAGATAAGGCCAGTACATAAGGGAGATAAACGGCATGACCTCACTTCAGCAGCTTAATCAGTACCTTAGGTCGGTAGAGAGACGGTTGCGGCTCATCGCAGCAACCAGAGGCGCCGCGATCACGGTGCTCCTGGCTTTGCTGATGACCGTTGTCATGGTGTGGGTCAGCAACCGGTTTGCGTTCGCTCAAAACGTAGTTCTTCCGCTCCGTATCCTCCTCTTCTGTCGCTTGCTAGTGCTCGGGCAGCCCTATTGGGATGGCCGTTATACCGCCTGAATCGCCGCCGGGTTCTGGAGGTGGCGGAGCGGAATGCTCCTGAGTTTGAACAGAGGCTGTTGACGGTTCACGAGAAGAGTGCAGCCGAAGACCCTTGGTCTGAACTGCTGGCGGAAGACGCCTTGAAGATAGCTCGCAGGCAACCGGTGGAGCGCTTCGCCTCGACGCAGCAAGTTTATGGATTCACCGCTGGTCTGTTGGCAGCGGCGGGTCTTCTTCTGTGGCTGGTAACGGCAGGGCCTGGATATTGGGGATATGGGGCAGCCTTATTGTGGACAGGCAGCGGCGATGCGGGTAAACGTCCTCTGTACGACATCAGCGTTTCCCCAGGAAACAAAACGATCCGGCGGAAGACCGACCAGGTTGTCACGGCGAAGCTTAACGGTTTCTCGGCGGATCATGTAAGCCTGTACGTGAAATATGGCGCCTCGTTGAAATGGGACCGAACCGCGATGCAGCGAACAGGCGAAGGCGACCAATATCGATTTCTTTTTGCCGGACTTTCGGATCAGGTGGAGTACTACGTTACGGCAAAACACGCGATTTCAAAGCACTTTAAGATTGGCGTAAGAGATCTCCCCGGCGTACCAAAACCATCGAAAGTGGCGCTGAATTATCCGTCGGGACTAGGGCTGGAAAATGTAGTGCTGGAGCCAGCGGGCGATATACGCGCAGTGGTTGGTACGACCGCAAAGATCTCAGTTCTCACCGATCGGCCGCTGCTAGAAGGACAAATCGTTTTTAACGACGGAAAGAAGCTCGACTTGCATCCAGGTGATGGCAACTGGATGTCGGCTTCGCTGCTGATTGAGAAGGACGGCACCTATCATGTGGCAGCAATCGATGGCGGAGAGACCATCCGGATTAGCGACGACTACATCATCGAAGCGAAGAAGGACGAACCGCCGTCCGTGAAGATTCTGAAGCCGGGCGGAGACCCGAAAGTCAGTCCCATCGAAGAACTGCCGGTGACGGTAACGGCGTCGGACGATTATGGCGTGCGAGACCTGCAGCTTCACTATTCAGTAAATGGTGGTCCGGAACAGACGGCAGCGTTGATGAAAGGGCGTTCGGTAAAGGAAGCCGAGGGGAAGACCACGCTCTATTTTGAGAATTTCAAAGTAGCGCCGGGGGACATGGTGAGTTTCTATGCCACGGCGCGCGATGCCAAGACGACCGCCCACAGCGACATCGTATTCGCAGAAGCGGAGCCCTTCGATTACAAGTTTTCGCAATCGCAGCAATCCGGAGGCGGGGGCGGGGGCGGCGCTGGCAATGAATCGAATGATATTTCAAAGCGCCAGAAGCAGGTGATTGCCGCGACTTTCAATGAAGTGAACGACAAGGCGAAGACGCGCGCGCTCGCGGCGGAGGATGGCAAGTTTCTATCGGATCTGCAAAGTAAGCTGGGTGCGCAGGCCAAGGCGCTGTCAGACCGGATGGGAAGCCGCGAACTGTCCTCGACCGGTTCACAATTTGCGCAATTTTCGCAATTGATGACGCAAGCGTCTGCGGACATGGGTGCAGCCGCCGATCAATTGAAGCCCGGTAAGTGGAGCGAAGCGTTGATTCCGGAACAGAAAGCCCTGACTTCACTGTTGCGGGCGGATGCGCTGTTCCGGGACATTCAGGTAGCTTTCGGGCAAATGGGTGGTGGAGGCGCTGGCAGCAGTGGCGCGCAGCGTGACCTGGCGCGGATGCTGGATCTAGAACTGGACACCTCGAAGAACCAATACGAGACCGGGCAGAATGCGCAGCCAAAGGGCTCGGGCGAGAAGTCGAAGGCCTTAGACGATGCTTTTGAGCGATTGCAGGCGCTGGCCCGACGGCAGCAGGAACTGGCGGCCCAGAATGCACAGCAACAGGCATTTGAGCAGCGCTGGCAGGAAGAACAACTGCGGAGGGAAGCGGAAGAACTGCGGCAGGAGTTGCAGAAGATGGCCCAGGATTCGCAGCGCGGTTCGCAGGGGCAACAGCAGTCGGGGCAGCAACAGGGACAACAGGCGGGGCAACAGGCAGGACAACAGTCGGGACAACCAGGTGGTTCGCGCGGAGGTCAGCAGAGTGCTTCGTCGGGCTCGCAGGGCGGGAACCAACGGACTGCGGAATCTCTGCAGCGCGCAGGAAGTTCGCTGAACCAGGCAGAAGAAGAGATGCGCAAGGCAGCAGGGAGCAACGACGCCGGTGCGCGTGAGCGGGCGGCCGCCAGACTGCGGGAGGCGCAGGAACAGATCAACCAGATGATGCGTGAGCAATCGGGCAAAAGCGTGGCGGAAATGCAAGCTCAGGCGCAGCAACTGGCCGAGGGGCAAAAGTCTGTAGCCGAGCGGATGAAACAGATGTATGGAGAAGACGGAGCACGCACCCGGCTGCGGAATTTCTTCGGGTCGGGCGAAGGCGGCGAGAATATGCCGGAGATGAACGATCCCAACAGTCGGCGGTTCAGCTACGGATTCCGCCGTCCAGTGAGCCCGAACCAGATGAATCCACCGCATCAGGCAACCGAGGCGGAGCGAGCGATGGCGGGCGAAAAGGAAAAGCTGGCGGCACAACTGGAGCAATTGCAAAAGCAAATGCAAGCGCAATCACAAAGCCTGGCGGGTTCGCGGCCGGATGCTTCTTCGAAGCTGTCGCAGGCGCTCTCAGAAGCCGAAGGGAAAGAACTGGCATTGCGATTGCAGAAAAACGCAGAGTGGATGCGGCAGGGTTATGGCGACCGTAATCTGCAAATGGAAGACAATGTGACGGCCGGACTGGAGCAATTGAGCCGGGAGTTGAAAGGCGTTCGGGATACGTTGAACGGCGCTCCGGGAACTGCGGCGGTAAACAGGGCGACAAGACGGCGCAGGCACTGGCAGAGGTGCAGGATTTACGGGCGCGACTGCAGCGCCAGCGACGGCCCGTAACGGGCTTCGCAACAAACGGAAATGCGGCAGGATCGCAGGCGGGTGGCAGCAACGCGCAGCCTCAGCGCGGCAGCGGTCAACAGCAGCGTGACGGGATCGCAGCCAGAACGGCGACGGAATGACCATCGGTAATGGGCAGCTGGCGCTAGGCCGTCCAGGTCTAAATGCTGGTGGAAATCGGCGCGAGGTTCGACTGGGAAACCTGGATCGGGAGGGTGTGAGAGCGCCATCCGGCAACTGAATAGCTTACGAGTCGCAGACCAATCCAAATGATCGGGCCCTTTACGGATCAATCGATGGAGCACTGGGTAATCTGCATCATTTAACGGCGCCCAGGATGGATTGCTTGATGCACGATTGAGTCAGAATGCGCTGAGTAGCCTGGAGCGGCTAGAGGTGGAGTTTCCAAACGCGTGGGTCAAGACAGTACCGCCGGTACCCGAACCGGTGCTCAAGAAACGTTCACCGGACAAATATCGCGAAGCGGTGGCGGGCTATTTCCGCAAATTGAGCCAAACAGACAGCAAGTGCAGGTACTTCCACGATAAGACCTCGACGTGACTATGGTTTTGCTTTTGGAAAGCTGAAAAATCCTCGTACTGATCAGTGGCAATCAGGTTCACTCCGGCCTTGATCCGGCAGCCCAGCGCAAATGAGCGGCTTCCGGAGCTAGCCGAAGTTGTAAGCCCTCCCCAGCCGCGGTCTTGGACGCGCGAACCCATCGAGAGTATAAAAGCGTATCCAGTAGCCTTGTTGATGCGCGTAACCGACGAGGCTTTCAGGCGAGCTTCGTCGGCCTCGGTCCACTCCGCTGCCCCAGGTGCGCCGCCCTCCTCAACGGCGTACCAGCTTCCGTTCCACCAGCGCCTGTAGTTCGTGGGCGCACCAGGAAAGAGCCTCGCGGGGCATCGCCATGAGGTTACGATCGCGTTCGGCTTGCGTATCTCCCGTCACGGCGTTGTTTTGGCCGATCCAAACAAGCGCAGTCTGCCGCCTACGGGTATTTCCGTGAAGAAGACCTGCTCCTGGTCATCGGTTTCTTCAGTCAGCACCAGGATCGGCTTATGTCAAACGGAGAAAGTTGACTGGTTGGCTGTTCTATCGGTGCGGTGGCGATCCAGCCTTTCTGCTCGTATTTGCCCAGGAGGTCCAAACGGCACGCAACAACGGCACCTGGTTGTCCTTGAAATCGAAATGGAGGACGATGAGCGGCCAGCGAGAATGGTCTCCGTCTTTCAATTCATGTTCGATTGCTTGTTGTACTCGGTCAAAGAAATGCTGCTGCAATGTCGGTTCCGTTCCGGTCGGCTGATTGGTATGAGATACGACGATTCGGCCTTCTTTGGTTTGCGGATCGACATACCAGGCGAGGTCCTGTTCAATCGCCGACGGGATAACCGGTGGAGAGCGCGCGGTCAATGCGGTCAGTCCAGTTTCCTTTGTATGGGTAGCAATTATGAGCGTCCAGGACCGGAAGGCCGTGATTGAGATACTGCAATTGTTGAGCGGCTCCTGCGGTTGGCCCGATAGGGCGGCTGACGATAAGACGATGCTTGTAAAAATTGCGAGTCAATGACAGTGAGCATCGTTTACAGTGTCAGTTTAAGGCCCCCGCGCTGCGCATGCCGACGTCAATTAAAGATATTGCCCGAATTGCAGGAGTTTCCCATTCGACTGTCTCTCGTGCATTCGCGGAAGTCCTCTGATCCCGGCTGTTACGGCAGAACGTATTCAGAAGATTGCGAAAGAACTAGGATATCGTCCGAGCGCCATAGCGCGGAGTCTCGTCACGAGACGCTCCCAGACGATCGGCGTAGTTGTGACGAGCATTGCGGATCCGTTTAACGGCGAACGTGGTGGACGGGATCGAAGAAGTTGCAAACCAGAATGGATTTTCGGTCATTCTGGCGGCTTCCCATGCGCAACCGGACCGGGAACTGATGATGGTGCGTTCATTTCATGAACGGCGCGTCGATGGCATTTTGGTAGCGTCCTCGCGGGTCGGGGCAGCTTACCTACCGGCTCTTTCCGAGTTACACACGCCCATTGTGCTGATCAATAACCAGCACCGGAGCGAGTTTGCGCACTCCATCTCAATCGACAACGTACTGGGCGCGCGGCAGGCGACCGAACATCTGCTATCGCTTAGGCACAACGGATCGCATATCGGCGACGAGTTTGGTTTGCATTCGGACCAGGAACGGTTCCGACGGATACCAGTTGGCGATAAGCCAGCGGAACCGAATTCGATAAGAAGCCTGTGCGCGGGGCGATGGAGAAGCCGGCAGGTGCAGTCACGCGCGTTCAACGAATACTCAGCCGAATCCAATCGTTCACTGGATTCTTTGCCTATAACGATATGTCTGCTCTGGGCATTCTGCAGCTATGCGGCAGAACGCAGATGGCCGGTCCCTCAAGAACTATCCGTGGTGGGCTACGACGATATCTTCGTGGCAGCTTTTCTGCCCCGGCCCTGACTACCATTCGTCAGCCTTGCCGCGAGATGGGCTCCCAGGCGATGCAAATCCTTACTGGGCTGCTGCGGAGGTCGACTTCCGAGAAGTCGATTGTCATCCCGGGCGACGCTCGTGGTCAGGGCTTCGACAGCCGCTCCGAAGTACGAACTTACCAGGCTAGCTGGTCAGGAAAGAATTCGGAAACCAAGTCTTCATAAAAAGGCATGACTTCTTTCATTTGGGCGTTCACGTCCCTTTGAGTAGAGATCGTAAGGGTTGAACATACGGACATACTCGAACATTTGCATGTCGTGATTGCTCATCAGGTGCCGTAAGCACCTCCCCGTGCGCCGAGTAGAAGGAGTGATAACGCAGCATATACTGGGCGGGCTCAGGAAGAAGTTCCGGGTCACTTGATAGATGTACTCATCGTGACCCCACGAGAGATGAACTTTGTCGAGCCCGCAGTTCGGCTGGTAGATCCCATACTCTGTTTGAAGTTTGGGATTGTGGCTGTCGGGATTTGCCTCGAAAAACTCCGGGAAAACGATTTGGTCGGAGTAAGCGCATCCGGTCGGGAAGGTATCCCCGACAACGGCCCACTGCGGCTCGCCGTAAAGGCAGAGAACTTTTCCCAAGTCATGAACGAGACCGGTCAGAATAAACCAGCGAGGATGGCCGTCCTTTCGGATCGCCTCTGCCGTCTGTAGAAGATGTTCGGTCTGAGTGAGATCAGTATCCGGGTCGCTGTCGTCGATAAGCTGATTAAGGTAATCGGCCATTTCCCACAGACCCTTTTTCTCGCGTGTCAGACCGCAATATTGCTTCTTTTTGTCCAGGACGAACTCGAGCGTCTGGAACTGGTGGTTCAGACGATAGAACTCAGTTACAGACGGATTGGCGTCTTCCTTGTAGTTGCGGAACTCTTCCTCTGTTTTACCTTCTTTGTAGCGAGTGGCGACAAAATCGTCCCATTCGTCTAGCTCTTTGAGCGGCTGGCTCTCAGCAAGAGTCTGCATGCTACACCTCTGGAGCTATGCTTGCACACGTGTGCAAGAGAAGGCAAGAAGTTCTTTAAAGCTCCGAGAAGGACTGCTCGGAATAAGGCAAAGGGCTTCAATAGCCACGAGCTCGTTTTTGTTTCCCTTCGGTTAGGCTAGAAGTTCTCTTCATGAAATTGCTTTTCCTGGGTTATGTTCTCCTGACGTTTACTGTTGTGGCCCAAGGTCAGGACTCGGCCTCGCAACAACTCGCCGCCAGACTGGACCCCATTCTGAACGAAGCTGTGCGGACAAATCTGATTCCGGGAGCCGTGGTGGTGATTGGCCATAACGGCTCAATCGTATTCCGTTCAGCGTATGGGTCACGTTCGCTCTTACCCACCCGGGAGCCGATGACGATAGACACAATTTTCGATGCGGCTTCGCTGACGAAAGTGGTTGCAACCACGCCTTCGATCATGAAGCTCTTTGAGCAAGGGAAAATCCGCATCGACGATCCAGTCACGAAGTATTTACCAGAATTTCAAGGAGGAAAGAGCGACATCACGATCCGGCTTTTAATGACGCATTTCTCCGGATTCCAGCCAGATTTTGACATGGGCAGGCATGGTCCGGCTATGAGACAGGAGTACAGAAAGCGTTGGCAGAAAAACCGATAGCTCCGCCCGGCAGCCGTTTTATTTATAGCGATACCAATTTATCCTGCTGGGAGAAATTGTCCGCCGCCTCTCCGGGATGAGCTTGCCGGAGTTCGCCAAGACAAAATATATACCAGCCATTGGGCATGAAAGATTCGGGGTTCCAGCCGGCCCAGCCTTACTGCCGCGGATTGCGCCGACCGAAATCGATGCCGAGACAGGCGCGCCCCTGCGGGGAGCGGTACATGATCCGCGAGCGCGAGCGATGGGAGGAGTTGCAGGACATGCGGGACTTTTCACTACGGGCGACGATCTTGCGCGATATGCGGATATGTTCCTGAACGGATGGCCAGTTGGGCGGGATCAGTATCTTCGATCCGCTGACTGTGAAAATTCATCGAACCGGCGAGCCCGGCCGATCAGCCGATCGTCCGCGGCTCGGATGGGACATTGACTCTACCTATTCCAGCAATCGCGGCGAGCTTTTTCCTATCGGTTCCTTCGGCCATACGGGCTACACGGGAACATCACTCTGGATCGACCCGAACACGAAGTCCTACGTCATGCTTCTCACTAACGTCGTGCATCCTCACGGCATCAAGTCCCTAAGTTCTCTTCGATCAAGGGTGGCACACGGCAGTCGCCTCTACCTTCGGCATGGTCTTGAGTAATACCGTCACTCTGACTGGGTACAACGAGACTATCGCAGGTGCCGGTGTTCACCGCATCGTTTATCGCAATGCGAACACTTGACTGGCTTGGAAGTAATGGCGGCAATGGTTTTCGTGAACTTCTGGGAAGACGGATCGGACTCATCACAAATCAAACGGGAGTAGACCGACAAGGCCGGCGTGACATCGACCTGATGCGCTCGGCTGGAGTGAATATTGTGAAGCTTTATTCTCCGGAACATGGCATTTCAGGCACTCAAGACACGGAAAACGTTGCCAATTCGGACTTGACGAGACATCCGGTCTCCCGGTAGTGAGTTTGTATAAACCAGAACAGCGGCGGCTCAAGGCCGCACAAATGCATGATCTGGATGCCATCGTCTTTGATATTCAGGACGTCGGCGCCCGATTCTACACCTACTCTTGCACGATGTTGTACGCCGTTGAGGAAGCGGGATTGGCTAAGAAGCCAATCTGGATTCTGGACCGCCCGAATCCGATAACGGGAACTCATGTCGAAGGTCCCACGATGCTTAAAGAGCTCGAATCCTTTGTCGGTTGTTATAACGTACCGCTACGACACGGATTGACGTTCGGTGAATTAGCTGCCATGGCGAACACAGAATCTCATTGGAACGCCGATCTACACGTGGTCAAGATGCAGAACTGGGAACGTGGGGATTGGTTCGACGAGACGGCGCAACTCTGGACGAATCCTTCGCCGAACATGCGCAGTCTTAGTGCCGCACTGCTGTACCCCGGTATCGCGATGATGGAAGCCAATAAATCTCTATCTGTAGGTCGCGGAACGGATGCTCCCTTCGAGCAAATTGGGGCGCCTTGGATTGATGGACCTGTTTTGGCAGCTACTCTGAACTCCAGGCTTATTCCAGGTTTACGCGCGTATCCGACCCGCTTCCGGCCGGTAAGCTCCAACTTTATCGGTCAGGACATATCAGGCATCCGCCTGATCATCACGGAGCGAGAAGCATTCGACAGCACGCGAGTCGGTATAGAGGTAGGAACCGCTTTACAGAAATTGTATCCGGGAAAGATCGACTTCGCAAAATGCAAGGCACTCATTGGAAGTACAAAGATAGTAAAGGTCTAGCGCAAGGAAGTGACACCGGTGCGCTTTGGACCGCTATGCAAGCTGACGTTGTGCCGCCTTCGTCGAGCGTCGTAAACCTTTTCTGTTGTACTAATTTCAGTTTCCGAATAACCGGACGGAATCGAAGGCTAAGTTTGCGCCAACTGCTGGCCAACGGTAGCAGCCTTGGTTTTTGATCCTGGCGGACGACCGCGCCGCCGCGGCTCAACCACCGTATCGTGCTCTCGCCGGTTCCATCCACTACGCCAATTCCCGATCCTTTTAACCATGCCGGAGGGCGACCACGCCGGCGGCCGCGACCGCGAGCTAATCTCTCGAGGGTCAAAATGGCTTCCTCGATCTGCTCACGCTCCAGCCGCAGTTCTGCGAGCATCTTATCTACGTCCAAAATTGTGCCTCCTGCCATTAAGACTCCCTCAATGGGTTTTGATCCTCTACGTGCAATCTTTGTCTGAACAAAGGATTTAGTCGAAGTTTAATGGGTGGTTGGGGAGACTTTCAATACGACTTAGCTGGAACTAGCGGTAATTAAGTTTTAATTTCCGAGACAGTACCATTGGTACAAAACAGGATTTCAACACTTTGTGGCGGTTGGTTTTACAAAAGAAGCCGATTTCTTCTTCGCCAGTAGAAGTAGAAAGGAACCGAAAGCGCCATGAAACCCAAGCCCATGAGAGATTCCCTTGGTCGGGTCTGGAGCGTGCTAAGCAGCAGCAGGCCGGCGACGATGGTAAACAGTACTGGCACAAAAGGATATCCAATTACGCGGTAAGGACGCGGCATAAGCGGCAACTTTCGCCGTAAAACCACCACCGACAGTGCTGTAAGTCCGTATAGAATCCAGGAACCGAAGATTACGAAATTATATAGGTCATCGAAATACCCGCTCAACACGACCACGCAGGACCAGATGCAGAGCATAACGATAGAATTCCCGGGGACTCGATAGCGCGCGGACACAGCAGCCGCACCCTTGAAGAAAAGTCCGTCTCGCGCCATTGCATACGGAACCCGCGACCCGGAAAGAATGGAACCATTGAGTGCAGCCAGAATTGAAATCAATACAGCAATCGTTACGACAACCGGCTGCCGGTCCACTGAAATAACGAAGCCATCATGTCGAAAGCGACGTGCTTGCTAACAGCAACCTCGGTTGCGTTCAGCACATAGAAATACGAAACGTTGATCAGAATATACGTGGCGATTACCGCAATAGTGCCGAAAATTAGCGCTTTGGCAGGTTTTGCTGTGGTTCGGTGATCTCTGAGGACACCATACTCACGTTATTCCAGCCATCGTAGGCCCACAGAGCGCTGACCATGGCCGCAAAGAATCCCTGCCACCCCACTCAGGCTTGGAATGTGCTGTTGAAGGTGGGAATAATCGCCTTTCCCAGAAAACAGCCCGACCGCAATCACGCCTCCAATAAGGGCCATTTTGATGGCAGGTCACCAAGACCTGAAGGTTTCCGCCGGATTTTACGCCAAGAGCGTTTACAAAAGCGAGGATCAGGATGAGGGCGATCGCAACGAGCTGACCGTAATAGATTCCAAAGAGACTTCCGTTAGGTCCGATGGAAAAGGAGTGACAATGCAAGGGTCTGCGAAAGTCCTGGGATGAAAATCGTGAGGTAGGTATAGAAGCCAGCTGCCAACGTCGCGATCGATCCGCTTTTGGCAACCCAAAACTGGGTCCAACCATATAGATACCCCCAGAAAGGGCCATAGGCTGCGCTCAGATAAACATACTCGCCGCCTGCCTCAGGCATTGCCGCGGCTAATTCGGCATACGTAAGAGCTCCAAAGAGGCTGAGTAAACCGGCCACAACCCATATCACGAACAATTCTTTCACCGAACCCGACGAAACGGATCATGGTTGAGGGAACCAGGAAGACTCCGCTCCCGATAACCGTTCCAATAACGATGGAAACCGCACTCCAAAGTCCTAGGACTCTGCGAAGCGAGACGACCTGTGGTTCGCCCGTAGGCTTAAGAATGCACTTCTTTTGGCGTTAGCCGGTCAGGAGTTGACATAGACCGAACTCCTCTTAAAGCTGACGAAGCTGGCGCCGTAACCAACGGAAAATGTGACTACAGTTCCGATCATGACGTACCAGGTGTAAGCTACATATGGCCGAAGCAATAAGTTGCCGCAAATCCGGCGCTCATACCAGTAATCGCGGCGTATTCACCTGGGCTTTAGTAATGACTCCCAGAAGAAAGACGCCCAGCAGGGCGCCGTAGAGGACAGAGGCAATGGACAGCCCCGCCTCCAGGACACGGCCCCAATGGCGGGCCACGAGTCCAACCAAGAACAGAATGACACCCCAACCGACGGTGGCCCAGCGCGCAAGCCGTAAATAAGATCTTCCGGCGGTTTGGCCGTAGCGGACGGACGAAGTCCATGACGGTCGTCGAAGACAACGCATTTAGCGCCGCACTCAAATTGGACATGGCGGCGGCGAGAATTGCCGCGATCACTAACCTGCAACGCCGACCGGCAAATGCTGCCAGATGAACTCTGGGTAGGTCCGCTCTGGAACAGTCGCGGCCGGTAATTGTTCTGCTGGTGAGAGACGAAGAGGAGCACACCGATGATAAGGAACAAGGCGAATTGAAACAGCACCAGAACCCAGCTGACCATTAAAGCCCGCCGCGCATCCGGCTCATTCCTGGCAGCCAGCAACCGTTGTACCAGGAGTTGCTCGGTCCCGTGACTGGCAGTGGTCAGGAAACAGCCGCCGAGAACGCCGGCCCAGAAGCTATAAGTATGATGGAAAAAGGCCGGATCGAGGGAAAAACGGAAATCGAACATTTGAAACTTGTGGGCAGCCTCCCCGACCTGGAGAACATGAGGCCATCCGCCAGGCAGCATGTGAAGCATAACGAAAAAGCTGACCAATGCCCCGCCCACGTACAAAATCATCTGGACCACATCAGTCCAGATAACGGCTGTCATTCCACCTTTAAATGTATAGAAGAGCGTTAGTAGGACGATGGCAAAAGATGGAAGCGACCTCCCCAGTCCCCAAGATGACTGAGATAACGATCGAAATGGCGAAAACGCGAACGCCTTCTGCCAAGGCCCGCAGGATCAGAAAAGTTCCAGCTGTGAATCGCCGGATATGAGGACCGAAGCGCCTCTGCATCAGTTCGTACGCTGTGAACATTTCGCCGCGGAAATACTGAGGAGGAAAAGTACCGCTATGACAATTCGTCCTAGCAGGTAGCCGAAGATGAGCTGGAGAAAAGTAAAATTGCCTGCAAAAGAGATAGCCGGTGTTCCAATGACGGTTAACGTGCTGGTTTCAGCCGACACGATCGAAAAAGCGATGGCCCACCAGGGTGCACCCTTACCGCCGAGGAAATAACCCTTTAGACTACTTTGACTCTCTTTGAACTGAGCACCAAACCATGTGATCGCAATCAAGTAAACGACTATAACCGCGAGATCCACAGTACGCATGGATTGGGAATAGTAGCACGAGGCTGGATGGATTACGAATCCGCTATTTCGATTGGGAACATGTTACCGTAGCTACGCATCTAACACTTTAGGAAGTAGTTGCGGGCTGGGGAGCTATTCGTTATACTCCGGCTTTGCCGTCCGGTATTATGGTCCCGGTTAGGTAAGCGATGACGCGGTTAGGCTGTTGCCCAGTTGCCTTACCCGGAAGTTCTTCCCAGTTTTCTAATTTTGAATTCCTCCGAGGAGGCCGTTGTGGAGTTTTGTTTTATGAGAGCGAATAGACCGATTATTAGTTGACAGGGGCGTTACTCTCTTGGCCAGTTTGGTGGGTGCCCCGCTTGTTGCCGTGGCTCAGGACGCACCGGCGCCGGCGCAACAGCCCGCAGCAGGCGCGAAAAACTAGAAAGATCGGGCGGAATACGATCTATACTTAAAGATCTCGCAAACGACCGATCCCAAGGCTCGGCTGGAGCTGCTGAATACCTGGCAAGACAAATATCCTCAGACCGATTATCCCAGGAACGAACACAATATTTCCTGGTTACCTTAAGCCAATTAGCTGCCAGGATCCGACGCAGCGGCAGAAATTGATTGATAAGTCGAGTGAGATTCTTAAAACCGACCCTCAGAATTTTCGGGCATCGTACTTCATTACGTTGTATGGTCCGAGCTATCGGAAAGACTTCTCCTTCGCCTGACCTGGTGACCCAGGTTGATTCCGCGGCTCACGCAACTGTAATCAGTTCGGCGCGGATGCTGCGTTCAGCGTCCGATAAAAAGCCGGCGCAGGTTTCACAAGCTGATTTCGACCATGCGAAAGCGCAAGCGATCGCGTTGGCCCACAATGCTCTGGCTTGGGAAGCAACGACCAAGAAGGACATGGCGACCGTCGAGAGTGAATACAAGGCCAGCCTGCAAGCAGACCCGAACCAGGCACGTGTTTCGGCCGCTTATGGCCAGATTCTGGTTGGGGAAAAGAAGTACCCTGAGGGTCTCTTTGAATACGCCCGAGCTGGTCAGTATGATGGCCCGGGAGCCCTCCCGGCCGCTCAGAAGCAGGCTGCTCTAGATTACTTCAACAAGGTTTACACGCAGTATCACGGTAGTGATGACGGAAAGCAGGCTCTGCTCGATCAGGCAAAAACGTCGGCTCTTCCGCCCGACAATTTGCAGCTTACAAGCCAAGCGGATGCTGCTAATAAGGAAGCAGACGCTCTAAATGCCAGGATGGCTTCTGACCCAGCTTTTAAGCTGTGGTACAGCATCGAGACGAGTTTAAAGGCGGATGCCGGGCAGACGTTCTTCACCAGCAACATGAAGGATGTCGAGGTACCGGGCGGAGCGCAAGGTGTAAAGAACTTCTCTGGCACTGTAATTACGATCGATCCACCAGACCGCCCGACAAAGGTGACCCTGGGCGTCGAAGACCCGGCTAAACCGGATGCCACTTTGGAGTTCTCACAACCGCTACCTGCCTCAGCACTGGAGAAGATCAAAGTAGGCGAAAAGCTGGAATTCAGTGGTGTAGCGGACAGCTTCACTAAAGATCCTTACTCGCTTGACGTTCAAGGATCCGACGATTCCAGGCGTTCAGACCACGGCACCGGCGCGAAAAGCAACGACGGCACCGATAAGTAACCATACATCAAATGCGAAAAGCCCGGGATGATCTCCCGGGCCTTTTGTGTTTGACGTCTTAGACGGACCGCTACATCTTATAGCGGCCAAGATCCTCATCGTTTAGATTTTCCAGCCACTTGCGCAGTTCCTCATTATTTACCTTCTCCGAGACAGTGCTCGAGGTCTTGGAAGTCTGCAGGACGCGGTCCTCCACATAGATCGGACAATCATGCCGTAAGCGCGAGTGCGAGAGCATCGCTGGGCCGGGAATCTACGCTGATCGAGTTCGCCATTGCGCTCAAGCCAGATCAGCGCGTAGAAGGTATCGTCCCTCAGCTCACTAACCACGACTTTTTTTATGGACGTGTCCAGCCCCATCAGAAGAACCTTGATCAGATCATGCGTCATCGGCCTGGGCGTCGTCACTTTTTCAATCTCCAGCGCGATCGCATTGGCCTCATAAATACCCACCCAGATCGGCAACACCGAATCACCCGTTGAATCTTTCAACACAACGATGGGCATGTTGGTCATCGGATCCATCATCAGACCACGAATCTTCATCTCTACTTCCATATGTTTTTCGCTACCCATACCACCAGCCTACTGCAAACTGCATCTGGGGTTTGAAGACGTACGTTCGCCAGCCAGACTGTGGGGGCTTGCACGGGTGATCAGTACATCCAGGTACTTCCCAATCAGAGTGTCGCCTTCGCTTGGAGCGGAGAAGGCCGGATCGACGAAATTCAGCATCTTATTCTGGCTTGTCCGGCCGATCCACTGACCAGTCGCGGAGTTATAGCCCTCGACGTGAACCTCTTCGCACCGCCCTACATACGTCGCGTTGCGCCGCATCTGGATAGCCCGCTGGAGTTCAGTCAAGATCTGGAAGCGCTGTATCTTTTCTTCCTCCGAGATCTGATCTTCATATGTCAATGCCGGCGTGTTCGGGCGTTTTGAGTATTTGAAGATGAACATGGCATCGTACTCAACTTCCTCGATCAGGCGGCATGTCTCAGCGAAGTGTCGCCTCGGTCTCGCCCGGAAATCCGACGATGATGTCGGTTGTTATGGCGATGTCTCGCCTGGCATTCTTCATCCATTCGATGCGCTGCATATACTGATCACGCGAATAGAGCCGCTGCATGCGCGACAGGATTTCGGTCGAACCGGATTGCACCGGCAAGTGGACGTGATTGCAAAGTACCGGGTTCTCATCGATCGCGGTAATGATCTCCTTGACGAAGTCGCGAGGATGAGAAGTGGTGAAGCGTACCCGACGCATTCCGGGAACACGACCCACCCGATGCGAGAAGTTGCGCGAACTCCCAACCTGCCGGAGATGGATCCTGGTAACTGTTCACATTTTGTCCAAGAAGTTGCACCTCGGTGTAGCCCAACTCCGTCAGAGATCGTGCTTCTTGAAGGACGCTCTCACTAGTGCGGCTGCGCTCCGGACCGCGGGTGAAAGGAACAACGCAATACGCGCAGGACTTGTCGCAGCCTTCAATAATCGTGATGTAGGCGCGATGCGGGTTATCACGCCGGGTAAAGGGAGTATCGAAGGTGTCTTCGGTATTCAGGCTTAAACCCGTGACCCGCTTATTACCAGCTTCCAACTGAACGAGCATCTCCGGAAGCTTGGTGTAACTGGCGGATCCGGCCACCAGGCTTACGAATGGCGCACGCTCGAAAATCTTCTCACCTTCCTGCTGTGCGACGCACCCGAGTACTCCGATACTTCTTTCCCGCCCCTGCATTCTTCTTGAATTGCTGCAGCCGGTAGAACACCTTCTGCTCGGCTTTATCTCGTATGCTGCAGGTGTTGTAGAGGACCAGTTCGGCTTGCTCCGGCTCCGGCACTTGCGTATATCCTTGCTGGAGAAGTGTGCCAATGACCTTCTCAGAATCATGGGCGTTCATCTGGCACCCGAAGGTCTCAATATAAAAGGTCTTCACTTGATTCTAGTATGTTGTTCATCCGTGCAGGACACGCATGAACCATCCGATTCCGAAAGAGCGCCAGAACGAAGCAGCCGAAGCAATACAGGCCGTACGAGATCCGTTCGCGATCAGTTCGCTTCGTCACGAGTCCCAGAATAATGCTGGAGAACAGCGCAAACAGAATGGCCACAGTGAAATGATCGAGGGTGAGTGACATGTGGTTTAGTCCTTCTGACGGGTAGCAATCTCGTAAGCGTCGACAATCGCCATGATGTTGAGCAGTCCGGCACCGACCAGGAATTTCGATCCGTAATCCTGGGAATGGGCAGCACTATCCGGCGGTCCGTAACCCAAGAACGATGCTGCCAAATAAAGAACGCCGTTCGCCAAATCGCCAAGGAATCCGCCGTACTGAATCAGTTTCGAGAGGACGTCTCCCTGGCTAGCGACCTGCGCGGTAACGGTCAGCGCCCCGCGGCCGTTTACCTCGTATCCGTTCCCGCCTGGAACGAACAACGAGCCGTGCATCAACAAACCCAGTGCAAAGGCTGCGAGCACCGTGCACAGGATGATCAGGCCACGGCCCCGTCTGCCGAGCAGCAAGTGCCCGCTGCCCGGTATCAACCATGCGGCTAAAGTCACCAGATACGGCGAACGAATAGGAGCGCTAGCTCCCGGAGCAACGGCGGAAACGGCAGGCATACTCCTCAGTTTATCTACGAGCAGAACCGATAGGAGGTTCCGTTACAAGATCGACGAGCAATTGTCTGATGATCGGCGCCTTTTCCTGATCAAGATGAGATACCGGCACAAGCCCTTCGGGTCGGCTTCGAAGCGCGTTGTTTGCTTCTCAGCCAGCGAGATCCTTCCTGGCTCGGAGAGCCGAAAGTAATTTTCCTCCGGGCGGATCGCATACAGAACAGCGGTGGGGTCCCAGGCAGGGCGGTCTTCGGCTTTGGGAAAGAAACTTCGAGCAGCGGCGACGATCGGATGCGCCGCGTGTGTAAAGGAAGCTAGTCGAGAACGTTGAGTACGGAAAGGTAATGGCCGAACCTATCTCAAACCCGCTGAACACCATAGGCGTCGGCCAATTCGCAAGAAGAAAGGCGGCAGCTTCGGGATCGGTGTAGATGTTGTACTCGGGGACGCGGCTTGACGAAATTACCGCCCATCAATGCCAGGAGTTTTACCTTTTGCTGAACCAAGTCAAGTCCGCCGGCCGATTGAAGAAGCCGCGCAAGATTCGTGCTGAACCCGATCTGTGCAATCGTGACAGAGTGGTCGGGCTCTCGCCGGAGCACCTGCAGTCAACAGATCTACAGCATCCGGAGCTTCTGTTCCATCCCGCACCCGGTGGGCGAAATACAAATATCTCCGCTTGCGTTTCGCGCTTCTGCCGGAACACGAAGCATGGCTGAGTCCTCGGGCGTTTTGCCGTTCTTAACGACGCCAATTGGCATATCGGGACGCCCGTAAAACGTATTCACGAGGTCCATGTAGGGCGCGGCATAGCGGTTGTCCTTTGTGATGGTGACCGCCAGGAACTGCACTTCACCTCGATTCTGCATCCCATGAATCATGGCAAGAGCAAGCGCATCGTCGATGTCGTTGCCGATGTCTGTATCCAGAATCAGACGGACGGACCGCAGAAGCTTCCCCAGCAAAGGCGCCATAAGCAGGCGAGCAAAAGCAAGGAGAAAAGCCAAAGAAAAACGCGCATTGAGACTGCGCGGAATATTAACACGATTGGTTTACAATGAATGAGTTCGACCATCTTTGCGGATGTGGCGGAATTGGCAGACGCGCTAGATTCAGGTTCTAGTGGGCGCAAACTTCGTGGAGGTTCAAGTCCTCTCATCCGCACCAGCATCGGAAAACAAGAATCACCAAATCTTATCCGGATGCTTAAGCGCCGCTCTCTTTGGTAAGAGAATTCCGGATCGTCGATCCGCTTGCCGGATTCGATTAAGATGAAACAGATCGTGCAATCAGCAAAGACTGTGGTTCTGTACGAATACTGCCTTATTGGTTTCTCCAGGTATCCCAGATAAGTCCAGCACTCACAGGTGATACTGGCGCCTGACCATCTAGCGATGAAATACTTTGCCCTAATAACGTTCTGTTTAGGGGCTCTCGGCCTGTTCAAGCCGGCCCTAACGGATTTCATCTTCAATCAGGCTCCCTTTCCGTCGGCGCACGCCTCAAGTGTCGTTGAACTTCGAAACGGCGACATCATGGCAGCTTGGTTCGGTGGTACCGCGGAAGGCAAACCTGACGTTGCCATCTGGGCTTCACGCCGGCATGATGGCCGTTGGTCAGCCATAACCGAGCTAGCTCGCGAGCCGAATATCGCTTGCTACAACCCGGTTCTTTTTCATACCAAGGAGGGTCGGCTCTGGTTCTATTACAAGTTTGGACCGAGTCCATCAACCTGGTCGGCAGGACGACGATGGAGCGATGACGATGGACGAACATGGTCTTCCATCGAACATCTACCCGCCGGGGTTACCGGCCCGATTCGCACCAAGCCGCTTGTAATGGAGGATGGCACGGTCGTAAGCGGCACGTCCGTTGAGAGCTATCACTCATGGGCAGTTTGGATTGAGCGGAGCACCGATAATGGGCATTCCTGGAACCGGATTGGCCCCGTGACCGCTCCCCCGGTTTATAGCGCCGCGTCCATGAGAGGCGAAGCAAATGAAACAGCTTCAGCCCGGTCGGAAACGTTCGGGATCATTCAGCCTTCCATAGTCTCCCTGGGCGGGCGTAAGCTTCGCCTCTATGCCCGCTCGACGATGCAGATCGGACAAATCGCCTTCGCAGATTCAAGCGACGCCGGCCTGACATGGACAACCACTCGAGTCCTGTCACTCCCAAATCCGAATTCAGGGATTGACGCGATAAGACTCCGCGACGGCCGTTTCATAATGGCGTATAACGACTCGAGTACGAGACGCACGCCTTTAGTGTTGGCACTTAGCTTAGATGGACAGAAGTTCACAAATTTTCGAACGTTAGAGGATCAGGATGGCGAGTTTTCGTATCCTGCAATGATCCAAGACCGTGATGGAAACATTGATATCACGTATACCTGGAATCGTAAGCAGATCAAGTTTTTGCAGATTCCATTGAGCCAGATCGATGTGGGTTGAGTACAGCCGCCATTTGCAAACGAAGTCAGCAATGAGCACGAGAGCATCATCAAGTCGAAAACTCGAAACCCCCGGTCGACGTGCTGTCCAGCCGGGTATTCGGCTCTGACCTGGTGCCGACACTATCTGTCTTGGCCGATAAACTCCAAGCTTTCGCTATCGACAACCAACACTACGGATGTCAATTGACTGGGCATCAACTTACATTGTTTCTTGACGACGGAGTACCACTTCCAACGTTCGTAAATGACCGGGTAGATGAGCAGTTCAAGCAGAAAGGAAGTAAAAATTCCACCGACCATAGGCGCCGCGACACGTTTCATAACTTCCGAGCCGGTTCCCGTTGACCAAAGCACCGGGAGCAGACCGAAAAGCATAGTGGCGACCGTCATGAACTTCGGTCGAATCCGGCGTGCTGCCCCGGTGATGACGGCCGTCCGGAGGTCCTCTCGACTTCTCAATGCGCCTGCGTCAGACGCCGCTTTGAATGCGAGATCGAGATAGAGAAGCATGAAAATGCCGGTTTCAGCGTCAACTCCGAGCAGGGCGATGAGGCCGATCCAAACCGCGATGCTGATCTTGTAGTTGAGTACCGCCAGCAACCAGATCGCGCCCGCCGCGGAGAACGGAATCGCAAGCAGGACGATCATCGATTTCGTGATTGATCGGGTGTTCAACCATAGCAGCGTCAGAACAAGCAGTAAAGTTAGGGGCACTACCGACCGGAGCCTATCGCGAGTTAATCGCAAGGACTCATATTGACCAGTCCACCTAATGGAGTAGCCCGGTGGCACCGCTACTTTTTCAGCAAGGACTCGTCTGGCGGATTCCATGAAGGCATCCATGTCCCCGCCGGAGTAGTCCAGGTAGACAAAGCCGGCCAACATTCCGTCCTCATTTCGGAGCATGGAAGGACCGGTAGTAGTGCGAATTGATGCCAGTTCTGACAAAGGTACCTGGCGGGTACCTTCGCCGACCGGAATCAGGACGCGGCTGAGCGCTCCACGGTCACTTCGGAAGTCACGAGCATACCGAACGTTGACTGCAAATCGCGCCCGCCCTTCAATCATTGTTGTGACGTCATCGCCGCCTACGGAACTGGCGAGGGCCTCCTGGGCTCTTTGAATACTCAGTCCGTATCGAGCAAGTTCGTCGCGATTCCAAACGATGTCCAGAAAGAATCCGTCTGCCGGCCGTTCTGCAAAAACGCTCATCGCTCCGGGAAGCGCCTGTAGGACACTACCAATGTTGGCGCTGAGCCGTTGGATCTCCTCGGGATCAGCGCCAATGATCTTCAGGCCAAGAGGCGTCCGAACCCCAGTCGTCAGCATGTCGATACGGCCACGGATCGGCATAGTCCAGGCATTGGCCGCGCCCGGTAACGCAAGCGCCGCATTCATTCGACTGATCAGTTGCTCTTGCGAGATTGCATCGGAGGTGAGGTGGCGCAGCGCGGGCTTCAGCCACTCTGGGGCCCAGCCGGAGTACCACGTAGACACACGCCGCCATTGAGTTTTGGGCTTAAGCGTGATGATTGTCTCCAACATCGATAACGGCGCTGGGTCTGTAGCTGTATTCGCGCGCCCCGCCTTGCCGAGAACCTGGTCCACTTCAGGAAAAGTTCTAAGAATGGAGTCGGTTGTCTGGAGCAACCGTTTAGCTTCAGCCACCGAGATACCCGGCATCGTGGTTGGCATGTAAAGAAGAGACCCTTCTTGTAGGGGCGGCATGAATTCAGAGCCGAGCCGAACAAAGATCGGGGCAGTCGACGCAACGACCAGGAGGCCCAGTCCGATTACAACCGCGGAGTGTTTGAGCGACCAACTGACCACCGGCTCATAGATTTTGATCAGTACACGCGAAACGGGATGTTTGCGTTCGGGCTGTATCGTGCCTACAA
Organism: uncultured Acidobacteriaceae bacterium; assembly: GCA_963814195.1. Classification (GTDB taxonomy): domain Bacteria; phylum Acidobacteriota; class Terriglobia; order Bryobacterales; family Bryobacteraceae; genus Bog-105. The sequence continues at coordinate 30,962 of CAWFBU010000007.1, read as the reverse complement.
GCATGGCGTCCAGAGCTTCCCCGAACCATTTGGGTCGAACATTGAAACGGCGAAGATGCGTGAACGTCAGGCGTAGAGCCGGATCTAGCGTAATAGCCAGGATGGCGGCGGTGAGCATAGCGATCGTTTTCGTGTACGCCAACGGCTTGAACAGTCGGCCTTCTTGCCCGTCCAATGCAAGTACAGGTAGAAACGCCACACCGATCACCAGCAACGAAAAGAAGCTTGGACCAGCGACTTCCTTGACCGCGGCAACTACAACCGCGGCATAGCTTTCTTTAGAACTGCCATCCTGCCATTCCTCAAGCCGTTTATGTGTCTGTTCAACAACGACGATGGCTGCGTCGACGAGAGCGCCGATCGCGATGGCAATGCCCCCTAAAGACATGATGTTTGCGTTCAGTCCTGCAGCTCCAAATGGGATGAAGGAGATCAAGACCGTAACGGGAATGGTGATGGCCGGAATCAGGGCGCTCGGGACATGCCACAGAAAGAGAAAGATGACCAGAGAAACCGTAAGAACTACCTGGAGCATGGTCCACTTCGTGTCAGTGATGGCGTGCTGAATGAGTTCGGAACGGTCATAGACCGGAACCACTCTTACGCCCGCTGGCAAGCCGGGAGCCAACTCTTTCAGTCTTGACTTCACCCTCTCGATAACACTGAGCGCGTTTTCGCCGTTGCGCATTACGATGATGCCGCTCACAGCATCTCCTCGGCCGTTCCAGTCTGTAACGCCACGCCGTAGATCAGGACCCAAGTTGACGCTTGCGACATCGCGAACTCGTACGGGCGTTCCGTCGGCGGTCGCAGCGATCACTGCACTTCCGATATCCTGAGAGGATCGAGAATATCCGCGGCCGCGCACCATGTACTCGGCGCCGGCAAACTCGAGCAGCCGACCTCCGGTTTCCTCATTGCTTCCACGAACAGCGTCGACGACTTTATCAATGCCGATGTGAAAGGCCTGCAACTTGCCGGGATTGACCGTAACCTGGTATTGTTTTTCAAATCCGCCAACGGACGCTACTTCACTCACTCCGGGCAGAGACTTCAGGTTGTAGCGAAGGTACCAGTCCTGGAGGGAACGTAATTCAGCCAGGCTGTGGCGGCCCGAATCATCAACAACGACATATTGGTAAATCCAACCGAGTCCGGTTGCATCTGGACCTAAAGTCGTTTTTACTCCATTCGGCAAGCTAGGGATAACACTGGCCAGATACTCCATCGTTCTCGCGCGAGCCCAATAGAGATCTGTTTTGTCATCGAAGATCACATAAACATAGGAATACCCGAAGTCGGACACGCCTCGCACGGTTTTTACCCGGGGTGCCCCCAATAACGAATTAATGATGGGGTACGTGACTTGGTCTTCTATGATGTCCGGGCTACGATCCCATTGAGAGTAAATGATGACCTGTGTTTCGGACAGATCGGGCAATGCGTCGACTGCAACCGTCCTCATCGAAAACCAGCCGAGGACACAAAGTACTCCAGTCAGGAGGAAGATGAGCGGCCTATTTCCGACTGAGAAGTCGATGATTCGCGCGATCACGAATTACCTCGGCTCTCCAACGGAGCGGAAGCAAGCTTCTTATTTTTGATGTAGGCGACTGGGTTTTTTTCGAATTTCGATTTGCATGTTTTAGAGCAGAAGCGAATGATCTCACCTTGGTAAGAGGCAGTTTCGTGGGTTTCTGTCCCAAGGGGCATCCCGCAGACCGGATCAGCCCCATTTGACGGTAGAATCTTTTTGGCCGTGACGAGCGACGCATTTATGGGAACAGCTTTGTTGACCGCGGAAACGTCGTGTAGACGGCTCTCAGAATCCAGCAGGAAGGTGCCTGAGCTAACAACGTCCTCTCCTTCGCTAAGCCCGCCGATGACTTGGACATGGTCGTCATATTCTGTTCCGAGCGAGACCTTTCGCGGCTCGAAAACACCGTTTCCGCGAGCAACAAAAACCACCTTTGAGCGCCCGGAATCCAGAATACTGTCGAACGGTACACTCAATCCCGGAGGCCCATGAGAATCTACCTGAACGTCAACAAACATGTCAGGACGGAGCAGCATCCCAGGATTCTCCATCTCGAGCCTGATCTCAAGCGTGCGGCTTTCGGGGTTGAACTGACGCGCATCACTGATGATGGCTGTATAACTTCGTCCGCCATACATGACTCGGGCGGTCGCTCCTGCTTTGAAAGTTTGGGCATCCTTCTCGAAGACCTCCGCGAGATCCCGCCACACGTGGCTGAGATCTGCGATCCGAAACAAGCCTGGTTCCGCGAGTTACGACCTGATCACGAGACACGTTCCGCGCCAGAATAAGACCTGAAATGGGGGTTCGAAACTGAATATCGCGCGTAACCTCGCGCGTCCGGGCCAGGTCCCGGATCGAGCTGCGGTAACGCCGTAGGACTTCAAGAGTTCTTCATCCGTGCGGCTGAATTCGCCTTTGAGCTGTTGATCAATCCATTCCGGACGGAGGACGTAGCTTGGTCAAAAGTTCCACTCGCCAGCACAAAGGCCTGCATCGCGTTGTAAATGTCACGAGTGGCAACGAAATAGGTTGCAAGGAGATCGTCCCTTTGAACGACACTTCCTGTGCCAAAGGATGAGACGGAGCGGACAACGCCATCGGCCAGAGCCGTTACCCTGTCCACACGCGTTTCGTCCACAGTGATACGGCCAACTACGCGAACCGTCTGAGAAGTTCCTTTTCGATCGACCCGAACCATCCGTATCCCAATCAGCTGTTGTTTGTGATCATCCAGCTGCACAGAACCCGGAGGCAGGGCGTCCCGAACCTCTTGTTTGGCTTCGGCATAAACTGGCTCTAACTCCATTCCGCAATCAGGCGCGATACCTGGCTTGTCCGACGTATAGGCCGGGTGCATCGGGTCGTGATAGTACAGCGGTTTACGTCCGGAAGATAGGGACTGGCTTGGAATGGGTCGGTGAACGTAGTAGCCGGCTAAAAAAACTGCGATGGTGAGAATACATAATCCAAAAATTTTGCCGATGCTTCGCATTGCTTTACATTCCTCCGCAGGAAACACTTCCAATCTTGGTATCGGCGGAATTGAGGGAGAACTTGAGAGGAAAACGCAGGACAGGGGTGAAAGAAAAAGGGAGGGCTAAACTACGCCCTCCCTCGCTTCAGCAGTTTAGCTGATTTAATAGGTAACAGTCAGTGAGACCTGCTGAGTGGTAGCCGGGCTTACAGGCACGATATTTAGTGTGCCAAAAGCGGTCGCCGTGCCCCGGGTTAAGACTGGAGCAGTAAAGGACACAGTAACAGAACAAGTCTGATTCACAGCAAATATTTTGCCGCTACATGTGTTAACCGTAATTGAGAACCGGTTATTGGTACTCGTTCCAAAAGTAGCCGCCGTGGCAGCCATCTGCACTGGTGCACCACCATTACTCGTGACAGTGAACGTTTGTGTGACAGTCCCGCCGCTTCCGGTTCTGCCATTCCAAGATGTTGGCGCAACCGCGATTGACGGGTTCGGATTCACTCCCGTGCCGGTTAAAGTCACTGACTTTGAAAGGGCCGGCGAGCCGACGTTAACAGTCACTGTGCCTGACTTCGCACCGACCGTAGTCGGCGTGAAGGCGACGTTGACCGTGCAAGTTGCACTGACAGCCAAGATGGCCGGGCAATTGTTAGTTTGCGCGAACTGGTTGCCGTTGAAGCCGCCCAGCGCGACGCTCGTGATGCTAACTGGCCAGTTTCCACTGCTTGTAACAGTGAAGGACTGAGCAGCTGATGTGGTGGTCAGGTTGCCGTTGCCGAAGCCCAAGGTAGATGGGCTCAGCGTCACTGCCGGTGCAACTCCTCCGGTGAGAGTGACAGCCTGGACACCTGCCGGATCCGACGAAGCGACGTTCACTGCGGCCGTTCGCACGGTAGAGGATCCACCGAACCGGACGGACATCGTACAAGTACGACCTGCGGCAAGGGTAGTGCCGCAACCGCCAAAGATTTGCGGCAGCGTTGTCACGGTGAAGTCGGTGGTGTTTGCACCGGCTTTCGTGAAGGCGAGGCCGGTTAGAACCGTGTTGCCGAGGTTCTGAACCGTAAACGTCTGGGTACCTGCAATAGTGCCGAAGGTTAATGCAGTCGGGTTCAGCAGAAGTGCAGTTCCCATTCCGCTCAGTTGCACGACAATCGTACCGTGCTGTGGATCATTCGTGTTGAAAGTGACCGAGCCCGTGCGGAGTCCCGCAGCAGTCGGGCGGAAAGCCACATTGATAGTGCATGTGGATCCCGGTTTAACACTGGAGCAGGTATTTGTTTGGTTGAAGTTGCCTGCAACTGTCAAACCTGTGACCGAGAGGTTGGCATTTCCAGTATTACCGACCGTGACGATCTGGGTGCCGGAACTCTGGTTAAGTGGCGTGATACCGAACGTAAGAGAACCGGGATTAACGGTTGCACTAGGTACGTTCGCAATTGGAGCCTGGACGGAGTTTGACCATGCGGAATAGAGGATGTTGGTCAAAGCCGTTTCCATTACCGGATTGTTGAAGAGCTTTGTAGCCGCAACGCGGTAGAAATACGGGACGCTCGCTGATGCGGTGGTGTCGTCGTAAGACTCTGCCGTCCCAGGCTTAATCTGACTCGTCATTGTGACGGACGGCGCCATATGGAGCGTGGTGAGCCCTTGAGTGAACTGGGCGTCGGTCGCACGTTGGATGTCGAATCCAGTAGCGCTTGCCGCAGTATTGGTCCAGGTGAGGTGGACTGAGAAATCGCTGTTGCGAATTGCTCCAGGTGTGATTGGTGCCTCTGGCTCGACTTTGACAACGATCGGACGCATCATGTCGTTTTCTTCGTGGCCAAGCAGGTGGCAATGCCAAACGTACTCCCATCCGAAGTTGACAAGTTGATTACTTACCGTAATCGGATTGTTCGTAAGCGGATCGACGTTGGTGAACGCCGGGGTGCTAGCTGAAGGACCAGCAGTGTCGAGTGGAGAGGTAGGATCCAGGGGTCGGAAGCTGTCCGTCAGCGAGAACGGCAGTGTCGGCTTGATAGGCCGCAAAGCGATGATCGCGTCGGTCAACGGGTTCATCCGAACTGTTTCTTTCCATCCCATCTCATTGGCATCCGGTGGATACATTGTTCCGTCCCAAGCGACGCGGTTGATCAGTTGCACGTCAAACATGTGATAGTGAACCGAGTGCGTATCGACACCGTTATGGGTCACGCGCCAAATCTGAATGTCATTCGGATTGAGAGCATCACCGTCGTGAGCAGTGGCAATTTCGGTAGGCGGATCAAACATCCACATCTGCAGCGTGGTCTGAGTCAAGAAGTTCGTGAAAGGAAGTTCCACTCCGAGCTGAGCGGTCATGCGACCCCAGTCCGTGTCAAACTCTTCCGCGATTGATTTCGGTTTCATAGTGATCACCGTGTCGGTTCCGGTATTTACAGAGGCATCAACGAACACGCCTTTAGTCACGTCATAGGTGACGTCTTGAATCTTGGCGTAGACGTTGCTGCTATTGCCGTAGGCCAAAGCGGGCACAAGAGGTGCCTTTTGTTCGGCAGGGTAGGTGGTCTTCATTGCGGCCGCCAAGGCGTTGATGTCGAAAGCACCACCCGCAGACGAATCAGCCGAACTATCGACTATGAATTGCATGACCGTGCGTGTATTTGGTCCGTAACCCGGGATAGTCGTCGGGGTTCCACCGGAGTTTGTTTGGTCAGGATTACCGGTGTAGTAATCGAGGCGGGCGTCGAAGCCCGGGTTGGGCGCCGGAGCATCGTTGTAAAGCATCAGGACGGCTCCGCTCGGAACTTTGCTGAAGTCGACTACGATATCTGCTCGCTCTGCAGGTCCGAGTAAGAGAGCATGTTCTTTCACGTTTAAAGTCGTGATGACACGTCGGTTGTACTCGTAATTAACTGGCTGGCTGGGAATATCAACCGGAACAGGAAGGAACCCGCTGTCACTTCCGATCTGAATAATGTCGGGACCGACAGTGTTCCAGTCCGGTACGCCGCCGTCACGACCATCGGTGGGCCATGTTGCTGGCATGCCTTTTACGGGAGCGGAGGGCACCATTTTGACTTCGGTGCAAAGCGAAGGTTTGGTGGTTCCGGTTCCGGTACAAACGTTACCGTTCGCGTCAGTCGCGTAATAGAACTGCAGATTCCAGTGACGATCGTTCGAGGCGTTCAAAATCCGGAACCGGTATGCTTTGGTACCGACCGTGATCTTCGGATAGGCGGTGCCGTTTATGACGGGCGTATCCATAAACGCTTCCTGCACGGCCGATGGGTTCGGGAACGGGGGAATCGTGATAGTTGCTCCGCTTACCGGATCGGTAGCGTTTGTGATCGGCGGATACTTCAGGCCGGTAACAGGTGGCCAAACCCAGGCACCATAGTCCCAGCGCCCGTAACCGTTAACCACCGTGTTCGGATCGTTCGGGTTCTGGTTGGGCATGAACACGTGGGGGAACCACAGCTGCCCATACTGACCCAGAAGCGAGTCGTTCTTTCCGTCAGTTGTAGAGATCGTCGAAAACCAGGTGGGATCTTCGGCCATCAGTTGGTCCATAGTGTAGTTTCCAGGCAATTTGCCGGACTTATCTACCGTGGGAGGAACGAATGTTTTGTCTTGAATGACTAACGGGATGCCATAACGATAGGCTCCCTGTCCTGAGTGGTCGAGTCCAGCCTGATTAGGGATAAGATTTTGATTAATCAAGTCTTCTTCCCATTGGTCGCTGATGAGATATGGTGCCGCTTCGCCGACGTAGACGTTATGACGAGTAGCCGCATATGAGTGATCGTGATACCACAGCATGCGAGCACTCTGTTGGTTTGTGTAGTACCAGGTGTCCCAACCGCCCGAACCATCGGCCGGGGGCTGTTCCATGTCCGGCACGTTCTGCTGGCTTACACCTTTCTTGAGAGACGTGGGATCAGAAGCCGGAGTGATCCATTGGTGCGGCGTGCCGTCGCTGATCCATGGCGTGATACCGCCATGAAGGTGCAACAACGCCCGATTTTCGGTGTAATTCGCCGTCTTACCGTCTGGGGAAACACCGATTCCTGCTCCTTTCATCGTTCTGTCGATTGGCAGGAAAAGACCGCCTTTATCGCTTGTCGGCAGGCTATTCGTAAACTTGACTCGAACCGGCACGTCGCGTTTTGCAAAGATGATCGGCCCGAGATAGTGTGGATTCAAATCTGAGCTAGTTGCATCTCGGTAGCCCTGAAGAACTGTTTGGGGAAGATCACTATGTAATTGTTGGGTATACCGCTTCAGCTCGATCTGATAATAGTCAGCCGTGTTGTCGGTTGCACCATTTGCGAGCTTTGCATGGCCTGGAGTGGCAATCGGGATGTAATTTCCTAAATTGTTAGCATTGCCGGCTCCGACACCCGCGACCGTATCAACAAATTTATGAATGCCTGTTCCGGGGGCGGGAACCATAAAGCCGTTGGCATCGAGCATGGGAGTCAAATGTCCGGCCGAGTCCTGCTGGACCTGCGGTTCGGGCAAGGGACTATTCGCGTAATTTCCGCAATTAAAATAATCGAGAATTCCTGGCTGACAGACGTTTGGTCCTGCATAAGAGTAGGACCCGTCTACCGCCTGCGTCCAGCCGCCGGTGCTTCCTGGAACTCCGATCGGGTAAGTTTGGTTCAGAATCGCTTTGCCAGGCGAAAGAGTAATCTGGCCAGGCGCAATAATCGCATCTGCGACGCTCGCGGTCACGGCGGTTGAAACAGCGGCGGTGCCCGTAGGAGTGATTACTGATGCAGCTTGTACCGGAGCGGTTAAAGCAGCGGCATTAGGTGAAGCAGCAACGGTGGCAACCGCCGCAGCCGTTACAGTCGCCGTTGTCGCCGGCTGAGCAAAGCGTGTCTTTGCCGCGGACTTGGTAGCGGCCCGCAGGGCTGTACGCTGTGCTCGGGCCTGAGCAGCGGCCGCCTTCCGCTGAGCGTTGGTTACGGTTTTCATACGACTGGCTTGCGCTTGGGCGGCGTTGACCAGACCCGTCGTAGGAGTAGCGTTTGAGAGTGATTGTCCCTGCCCTGTCCCTATGGTCAGAGCGGAGACTTGGATGATCACAACCAAGTGTTGGATCAATTTGGAATGCTTCATCGAGTCCTCCGAATTTACCCTCCGAAAACACACTTCGAGCCCCGACAAATCGGAGACTATAAAAGTGCTTTTCAAAAGGTGAATTCATTTTTCACTCGATAATTGATTTCAATCAATTGCTTGCAGTACGCTTACAAGCAGAACTCCTTAGTCCTATTTAGGTTTATGTATGGATCGAGTTTGAGGAACCGAGCTGCGTAATACTAAGCTCTCAGGAAAAGTCTTTAATGCATTTGGTTACGTTCTCAGTTCGATACTTATGGGGTATCAAGCCGAGTGGCGGACATTGCTCACTACTGCAAGATGCTGAGGCTGTGAATGCCGGCACAATAAGTAATAGGCCATTTAGTCAACACTGTGCCGAAATAGCTCTAGCTTGACATGACTTTCTGGAAAGGCACGCCTCAGTTCACCACCTCGTTGAGACAATTCGAAGGATATTAAACCCTATTTGCCCTCATGGAGCGAAATAGCCCGCGACATCTAATACGAGATGGGTGGTGCCTGCAGCATAAGCATTTACTAATCCGTTCGTTGCCGGCACGATCGCCATGTTGGACGTCACCGTGTTCGGATCAGCGTTCAAGCTCGAAACTAACGGTATACTCTGTCCCTGCGGCCAAAGCGTCAGATAAGTAAGAGCTCCCGACGGAACTACGGTGGCATTTAAGGCATAGGCTTGCGCCGATGCAGGAGCCTGGCATCCGCTCAGCGGTATGTTGGCCGTGATCGTTCCGCTGAAAGGCATCGTACCCGCAGGATTTCTGGTGTCTAGTGCCCTACAGGGCGATACGGCATAGAAGTACGAACCACCCGATCCTGGTGGCCCGAAGTAACCGTCGATGTCGATCACGAGATCCGTATCGTTCGTGCTGTATGTGCTGATACTGCCGCCGGAACCAGCGGGGATGATAGCTGCGTTTGCCGTTACGGAACCAGTTGGTGAGTTCAGGACGGAGGCTAGTGGCTGCGCCTGACCGGTCGGCCACGAGACAAAGAAGTCAATTGGCTGTTTTGGGACCACAGTGAAGTTCAATGAATAAGCCTGAGCAGAGGTCGGCACATTACATCCACTGGACAGCACGGCGAAGTCACGATTCCGCCCTCCGGTTAGAGAGGGGCCACCCGAGTTGCCATCAGTTCCGCGCGTGTCCGCAATCCGACAAGGAGGAAGGGCGTAGAACTGCAGCCCTGATGCACTAGCGGCCGGAACAAAATATCCGCTGATATCCATCACGAGGTGGGTCGGATTGGTTGCAAAGACGCTAACACCCCCGTTTGCGCCCGCCGGTACGATCGCGGCGTTCGCCTTGATTCTTCCATCTGAATTGAGCGTTGAGACAAGGGGCCGCGCCTGCCCGCTTGGCCAGACTGTAAGATAACCGAGCGGGACTCCCGGTACGACTGTGACATTGAGCACATAAGCAACAGCGGTCGGTGGAATATTACACGTACTGCTGGGTATATCGAATTCACGCGTCGCAGCGGCATAGAGCTCCGGTCCTCCAAATTGGCCGGTCGACCCTCGGGTATCCACCACGCGACAAGGTGTGAGCGGAACAAACAGGAGTGGTCCGCTGGACCCATTTGTAGACGTGGCGGTTGCACCCCGCCATTCCTGGACGAGGTGATAGGCATCCACAGAACCTAAACCTGTTGCCTGGTCATAGCCGACTCCCGCCGAGAAACCAAGTGTTCCCGAGGTGCAGTTCGGTGAACCCGACCGGCAGGCAACCTTGTTGTTTCCGGAAGTGACATCGTGAAAGGCATCGGTGGAAGTAGAAGCCAACGAATACAGGGTTGGATTGATGTTCCCTTGAGGTCCCATGGCTTGTACCATCAGGGCGACGATCCCCGCGAAGGTAGGCGCGCCAGAAGAGGTTCCACCAATCACGTCCAGTGTTGTGTCGGTATCTCGAAAGCCGTTGACGCAATCGCCGTTGGAACAGATGAGAAGTCCATCATGCGACGGTGAAGCCACAAACGCAAGGTCCGGCACATCACGGGAACCATCGCTCGGCACACCGGTTCCCATTTGCCAGGCAGGCTTCGCGTTGAAAATGCTCGCACCTCCTCCGCTGGCCGACAACCCGTTCGCCAGGCTGGAATCGTTCCAAACGACCTCAGGTATATACGACAGAGCCGAAGCACCAAAGTTATCGTTTGTCGAACCCCAGTAGCTTCCAGAACTGTCATTCAGAGCCGTACCGCCAATGCCCGTCACATAGGGAAGGCTCGCCGGCACATCGACCGCCGGTCCCAGCCTTGCCGGATAGGAGGTATCGCAATCTGAGGGGCCTGAGTCGCCTGCGGCCGCGACGACCGTAATGCCTTGGGCATTGGCCTGCAAATATTGGGATGCCTGGGTCGCACTTTCGGCGGAGCCAAGCTCGGACTCACACAACCCATAGGAAACAGACAAAACCGGCGCGACGTTGTTGTCGATGGCGTAGGTGATAGAAGTTGCTACATCTGGCGAAGTAACAAAGACTACACTTGCGTTCCGTGCAATAGCGCCGGCCCATTCCACATCCAGGTCCGACTCGGTTTCGTCCCCCGAACTGAATTGCAAGCCCGGATCTGTACCAGTCAAGACGATAGTGGGATCATTCGGCGAGAGACCCGCCGCTGCCCGGAAGGCACGGACGTCACTCAATTGGATATCACTCTGCCCTACGACCGCAATCTTTACCCCCGAGCCATCCAGACCCGATTGATACAGAGGATTGATGTTGTAAATGGTCGCGAGATCTCCTGGCGCAAGGTAGTGGTTACCCGAAATACTCGAAGTAAAGTTTGGGCGTACTTTGCGGATTCCTTGTGGCCGCATCCGAAAATTGTTGAGCCCTCGAATATTTTCGACCAGCCCGCTTAGAGCTTTGGGCAGTACCGGGTCGCCTGTGTTGGCGTAATGATCTTCGCCGTTTACCGCATACCGATGGAGCTTGGTCTGAAACGTGTTCTGCACGTTCGCTGCGCTGCCTGAGAAGCTCACAAAATTGCGACTTCGACCAACTTCTATGTTCGTAAAGCCGGAGTTCTGCAACCAGTTCCTTACCTTGGCGAGATCACTCGGATTCAGTCCGAAGCGCTCTCCGTATTCTTCAGGCGTCAGGAATCGATGATATTGTGCCGCGCCCGGTATCTGCTGCTGCCGGATGAGCTGGTCCAAGTCCTCTCGTTGTTGCGCACTCATCGTAAAGTGGATGGCCAAACGAGGCAAAGCCCGGCTCCCGGCGACTTCACCCTGATCTTGCGCCAAAGCCAACATCGGCTTGATATTTCCGGTCAGATGAAAAGTTCGTTGATCGTTGATTTCACCGGAGATCCGGCTTGCGGCCTCAGCTCCGTGAGCGATTGACACTGGCTCTGCAAAGGTAAACAAACCTGCGACCGCCAGGAACGCCAGATAATACCTGTTCACTACACATCTCCGTCTCAACTCCCCCGGAACACTGACGTTAGCGTCAGCGGGTAGGTTCCTGGCCTGAGATTGTGCCCGTGATAATCACGGTCCGTTGATTCTGGATCTATTACTCGTGAGCAAAGCTGGTGAGTATGGGCAACTGAGATACTCCCAGGATTTTGCCCGTTTCCGGATCCTGAACGAACACGACGGTGCGGGTTATGCCTCCCCATCGAGGACGATCCGGAAGAGCGACGGTCTTTGTGAAACCTGATGTGCTCGAAACGTTGCCAACCTTCTGGAGCGCAAAGACAGCGGCGGTGTGACCAAAGTGTCGCCCGTGGTTCTCACCGGCTTTTATCTGCGCATCCGGGGTATCTGCCGCGAACGCAAGGTAGATATCTCCCGGGGGCATGCTTGCATCGGGCTTTACGGTCAGCAGGACCGTCTTACTGTCAACGACCGTGCTGGGTTCTAACTGTACGTTCAGTTTGTGTGCGCGACTTGCGAATCCAATGGCAGCTCGCGCCTTCACCCAATCACTGCCAACCAACTGGCTCCGGCCGTCGATTACCAATTGAGGCGTGTAGATTTCCTCGTGATGGAGTTGAGCGGCGTAACGTTGCTGGCGCTCGGTGGACGCCGGAGAGGAGTATGGATCGACCCAGCCGCCTCGATTCCAATAGTCGACGTGCTCACTTAGAACGATGAGTTCGACACCCTTGACGGGTTGGAAGCGGTCGAGTTTGGCCAGTAACTCATCTGCCGGAGGGCAACTGGAACAACCTTCAGAAGTGAAAAGCTCCAACAAAACGCCAACGCGACCATCCTGGGCGCGACAGAGCGAAGCCATGGCCCAGAGAGCTCCCAAAGCAAAAACCGCTATTCGTCTCATGTTCTGCTGATTCCTACGTCAAAAGCCGCATAGTGATCGTACCCTGGAAATCTGGCTCCGGGCCACTAAGTGAGAATAGAGAGTCATCGCTTCGTTTGTCTAGCCTGCATTAAAGAAGATCACCGATGAATCAGAGCGCCTTCATGAAGAGCAGCGTAACTTTTGAACCAGATCCGCGGAATCACTGATTGGGCGGAGCCGTGATCGACGCCACCAACCGCCCCAATGCGCCGGGCGATGACGATTTAGAGTTGCTGATGCGTCGTTACCAGCAGGGGGACGCTACCGCGGCAACATCACTAACAGAATCCTTGAGTGGCAAGCTTTACCGATTTTTCCTCGTGCAGGCGCGCGATCCTCATCGCGCAGAGGATCTGCTTCAGGACTGCTGGCTGCAGATTCACAAATCGAGGCACACCTACCGGCCGGGAGAACCCGTCCTGCCCTGGATCTTCGCCATCGCGCGCCATGTGCAGGTAGACCATTATCGTAAACGACAACGCATTGCTCAACACGAAGTCTGGCATGAAAATGTAGAACAAATATCTGCCGTGACCGCGTCCTCAGCTTCGAGGCCACACTTGCCCGAGATTTCAGATCTGCTGAAGTCGTTACCACGTCAACAGCAGGAGACGGTACTGCTCCTAAAGGTAGCGGGGCTTAGCTTGGAGGAGGTTTCTCGAGCTACGGGCGCAAGTATCGGTGCTGTTAAGCAGAGGGCGCACCGGGCTTATACGACTTTGAGGCGACTGTTCGGAGAAGAGCGATGAACTGTCGCGATATAGAAAATTTACTCTCGGAAGGAAAGCCGCTAACCGCAGAAGCGGAGAAGCACGTCCGCGACTGTGCGGCTTGCCGCTCCTTGTTGGAGGTCCTTTCTCAGCCTGGACCGCCCTTTGATAGTGCTCGTGTGCACAAGCCGTTGAATGATCTCCTAACCCAACTGGCACCGGTCACTCCCCTGCCCTCCGATCGCGTTTTAATTGCTTTCACACTGGGTGTGTTTGTAGCCTTCACTTTGGTAGTTGGCGCAATCGTGGGAGTCCAAGGGTATCTCCGGATGACTCCGGCCGAACGGTTACTTTATTGTGGAGCCATTCTCTTCTTTGGACTCCTCTTCTCGGTCGCGGCTGCAGGAGCAGCTATTCCCGGATCGAAAGTCAGAGTTCCGGTCGGCTGGGCTGTGGCCAGTTGCGTGGTCGCGCTTGCGTGCCTCGTCACCTCTCTTTTTCCCTACTTCGAACTGAACCAATTTGTTAGCAGGGGTGTACCTTGTCTCCGATTTGGCTGCGGCTGCGGAGCTTTGTTCGGTTTGCTTTCGGCTCTTTTCTTGAATCGTGGGTATGTCACTAAGGTCAGGACCACGACCGTCCTCATCGGCTGCTTTGGCGGCCTTTCAGGAGTAGCGGCCCTGAGCCTGCACTGTAGTATTCAGAATGCACCGCATATTCTTGTTTGGCATCTCGGTGCAATCGCGGTAGGCGCTCTGGGCGGATTCTTGATTGGAGAGGGCCTTCGGCTGCAAATGCAACGTAATCGCCCGGATATTGCAGAATGAAACAGAATGTCGTTCGAAGTTTTCATTGTTGATTCAGCGCACGTACCCCATGGGGACGACGACCAATTGGAACGCGAGATCCTGGAGGATATCGCCCAGGTCACCACACTTCGCTTATCTTCGGAGCAGGATTTAGAACCCCATGCGTCTCGAGCAGACGCAATTATTCTTTGGCACCACATTGCGCTTACCAGTGCTTCGATAAGCCATTTACGGAAGACACGCATCATTGTCCGAAACGGCGTAGGCTTCGACAACGTGGATGTCGCGGCGGCAGCACAGGCCGGCATCGCAGTGGCCAATGTTCCAGACTACGGCACTGAAGAGGTAGCCGACCATGCTGTGGCGTTAATGCTTGCACTCGTCCGCCATATCAAGCCGTTGATGCTGGATATCGCTAAGGGCAACTGGGAGTGGCAGATTGCTCAGTCCTGCCGCCGCGTTTCACGGCAGAAGGTCGGTATTGTCGGTTGCGGCAGGATCGGTACGGCGACCGCGATCCGAGCCAAGGCTCTCGGCTTCCACGTCGGTTTCTATGATCCTTACGTCCCTTCGGGTTATGAGAAGGCCATCGGCGTTGCAAGGGCTGAAAGCCTCGATGAGCTGCTCGCGGATTGTGACATTATCTCCGTACACACTCCCCTGAATGCGGAAACTCACCACCTGATCGGAACAAGACAACTGCGCTTGATGAAGCCTTCGGCTTATCTGATTAACACCTCCCGAGGCGCCGTCGTATCTCATGCTGCATTACTGGAAGCCCTTCAGACAGCCACTATTGCCGGAGCTGGTCTTGACGTTTTAGAGGATGAACCCGCCGGGGCAGCCGAGCTGTCGACATTTGCCAACTGCATCGTTACGCCGCACAGCGCTTTCTATTCCGCGGAATCACTGATTGAAATGCGGCAGAAATCTGCAATGACAGTAAGAGATGCACTTCTCAACGGTCGCTTCCGAAACGTGGTGAACGGCGTTGTCGGCAGGCATGCCGCCTGAGATCCGCATTATCTCTGAAGAGCAGGTGAGGGCGGTCCTCGAGTTCGATGAACTGATTCCGGCCATGAGGAAGGCGCTCATGGACTTCTCCGCAGGGAACGCCCTCCAACCGGTCCGAACAGTAATGTCTGTGTCCTCCCACAACGGTTGGTTCGCGGTTATGCCGGCCGTTGTCGGGGACGTGATGGGCGCCAAGATGGTCACTTTCTATCCAGACAATGCCCATCAAGGAAAACACACTCATCTCGCGACCATCCAGCTTTATCACTCGCATACCGGCGAGCCGATAGCTATGTTGGATGGTCGTCTTATTACCGAGATGAGAACGGCCGCCGTTTCTGCGGTAGCGACCGACCTTCTGGCGGCACCAGACGCGAAAGTTCTCGCCATTCTGGGCAGCGGCGTACAGGCGCGTTCACATTACAACGCACTTCGCCGAGTTCGCGAATTCAAAGACGTCCGCGTCTGGAGTAGAACGTCCGAGCATGCGAGCACTTTTGCAGCTGAGATCGGGGCCCACGCAGTTCCGGCAAAGGAGGCTGTTACGAACGCGGACGTAATTCTCACTCTTACCAGTTCGCCGACACCTATCCTTTTGGGGAAGTGGTTAAAGGATTCCGCGCTGGTCTGCGCAGTGGGCGCAGTAACGCCTGATCGCCGCGAACTCGACGATGAAGCCATGCTGCGGAGCTTAGTGGTGGTTGAGTCGCGAGACGCAGCACAACGAGAACCCGGCGATATCCTTATTCCCAAAGCGGCAATCTGGGCGGAACTCGGTGAGTTATTGAGCGGCGGCGTTGTTGCACGAGGCCGGCAGCCAATCGTCTTTAAGTCGGTTGGTATCGCGGTCGAGGATATCGCGGCGGCAAAACTTGTCTACCAGCATTTGACCTCCTGACTCGAAACAGTACGAACAAAGTTACCGAGCCCTGCTTCTCATAAAGCGGGCACTCTCGACCACCGAGTTCGCTATGATCTTGCAAACGATTCAGTCCGCGTTCGTCACTGATCGTATTTCGGAAGGAATCTACAGATGACTCGACGCTCCTTATTACGCCTCATCCCGCTTCTTCTCTGCACAATTTGGCCCGTTTCAGCAGAACCGGCAAAGCGCCTCGGTCTGGAAGACGTCTTTAAACTTCGGACCGTGGCCACTCCTGAGATATCACCGGACGGCAAACAGATTGTCTATGTTCTCAACTTTGCGGATATCCGTTCGGACACTCGGTATTCGAATCTTTGGGTTGTTAACTTTGACGGGACGGGCAATCGCCCCATCACCTCCGGTAACCATCGGGATAGCGCACCGAAGTGGTCTCCGGACGGAACTCGTTTGGCTTTCGTTTCCGATCGGGAAGGTACACCTCAGGTGTTCGAATGGTGGCCGCAAAACGGACAAGTCACTCGCATGACGAATCTGACGGAAGGACCGGGCTCGCTCTCGTGGTCACCGGACGGCAAACAAATAGCTTTCATTGCGCTTCAACCCGAGAAGCCCTTCAAGCTCGGCGAAATGCCGACGCCACCTGAGGGAGCCAAGTGGGCAGACCCCGCGCGCATCATCGACAAGATGGTTTACCGGTTCGATCAGATCGGCTATCTCAAGCCGGGCTATTCGCAACTCTTCATCATGTCCGCCGATGGCGAGACCCCGCGACAAATTTCATCCGGCAAATTTAATCTGGGTGGTCCCGGCGGTCCGGGCGGATCAACCCCGGTCTGGACTCCGGACGGAAAGAGTTTGATTCTTTCGGCAAATCGCCACGATGACGCCGACTACGATCCCATCAATACCGAAGTCTACGAGTTTTCGGTAACGGACGGATCGGTGAAAGCGCTCACCGATCGCAAGGGCCCGGATAATGCAGCAATCGTCTCAAAGGATGGTCGCCGGATAGCTTACATCGGATTTGACGACAAGCATCAGGGATATCAGGTAAACAAGCTTTCAGTCATGTTCCGCGACGGTAGCAAGTCTCGTGTCTTGACCGAAGACTTAGACCGGGATGCGCAAAATCCCCATTGGGCACCGGACGGCAAAGGTGTGTACTTCACTTATATCGACCAGAGCGATGCCCGGCTCGGCTACGCTCCGCTCGATGGAAAATTCCGTAAAGTCGCCGAGCATCTCGGTTCCGGAGTCAGTTCCTACGGCGGAGGGGATACGTTCTCTATCTCAGAGGATGGGCATTTTGTCACTACGGTCAGCAGCGCTGACAATCCAGGCGACATCGCCGTAGGCCAGCTTGATGGGGAAGGCGTCACTACGATCACACACGTTAATCGGGACCTGCTGGAACAGCGAGCCATGGGACAAGTGGAGGAAATCTGGTTCCCGTCCTCAAAAGACGGTAAGAAGATTGAAGGCTGGATCGTGAAGCCGCCGAACTTCGATCCAGCACGGAAGTATCCGATGATCCTGGAGATTCACGGCGGGCCCTTCATGAGCTACGGTGCGCATTTCGATTACGAAAAACAAGCGCTGGCGGCAAAGGACTATGTTGTTTTCTATGAAAATCCACGCGGCAGCACCAGCTACGGCGGCGAGTTCGGCAACCTGATCAACCACGCTTATCCCGGGGACGACTTCTACGACCTGAATTCTGGAGTCGATGCCGTTGTCACGAAGGGATACGTCGACCCTGAAAATGTCTTTGTTACGGGCGGAAGCGGAGGGGGGGTACTCACTTGTTGGATGATCGGGCGCAGCAAACGGTTCCGCGCGGCGGCTTCTCTATATCCGGTCATCAATTGGTACAGCTGGATCGGCACTGCCGATATCGGCTCACGTATGGTCAACTACTGGTTCGCCGGCGCGCCTTGGGACAGCGACGCTAATCTCCAGAACTACGAGCAGCGCTCGCTCCTTTCGGTTGTCAAAAACGTGAAAACACCCACCATGGTGATGACAGGAGAGGAAGATTACCGCACCCCGATCGAAGAGGCAGAGCAGTATTACCGAGCCCTGAAACTTCTCAAAGTAGATAGTGTTTTGGTGCGCGTACCCGGAGAGGGGCACGGTATCTCAAAGAGGCCAAGTCATCAGATGGCCAAGGTAGCTTATATCTCGGGCTGGTTCGATCAGCACAAAAAGCTGTAAATGAAGTGAGCGCCAGCAAGCTCGCCATAAAAAGCCCTGCCAGCCGTTCTTGGCAGGGCTTTTTAGTTCGGGCGCTGAAGAGTTAGAAATCTACCCGCAGCCCCAGTTCGATCCAGCGTGCGCTGTTGCTTCGGTTGGGAGGTGTATAGGTACTCGTTATTACGCCGAATGTCGCCGGACTCGTGTAGTTAAGGGTTGGATTTAGGTAGTTTGGATGGTTGAACAGGTTGAAGAAATCAGCCGAAAGTCCGGCCTTAATACGTTCGCCAAAATTCGTGCTTTTCCCGACCCGCATGTCCAGATTCCAGAACGGAAGTCCGTACATCGGATTCGCGCTTCCTGTTCGTCCAGAAGAAGAGAGTTGAACATAATTGAATCCGCAGTAGGCGGCTCCAGGATTCGAGAAAAGGTCAAGACCGGTTCCGGTCCCTTGAACGGCAGTCGCAACGTTTCCGTTGAACAGTGAGTTGCTACAGGTGGAAGCCGCAACACCCCGGCTCAGACCCGCCGAAGGAAGCCCGCCGGTGGGGATCATGTAGTCGGTACCGCCAATGATCGACGTCCCTCCTCCCCAGACCTGACTACCTTCCGTTACCTTGACCGGTAGCCCGCTCCAGGCCGAGAAGATCCCGGAGGCATACCATCCTCCTACGATCTGATTCACCAGAGCATTGCCATGGACTAGGTGATCCTTACCGGCCGGCACATCATATTGGAAAATCGCATTCACGACGTGATGGCGGTCATAGCTGGACGGGCCATACTGAACGCTCGGATTGAAGCTGTTCGAGAAGAACCCTGCATTGTTCTGGTTCGACAGACCGTCGTCCAATGCTTTGGAATACGTGTAGTTACCGGTAAGCATTAGCCCGTGTTTCATGCGCTTTGTCAACGTGATAATTCCCGCGTTGTAGTTCGAGTATCCAATGTAAGTTCGTAAGAACTCTACCTGCGCCTGGTCGCTGTTGTAAGCTTGTAGGCCCAGTCCGCGACGGTAGCTATCCAGGTTCAGAAACAGGTTGCCGACATTACCTTGTGTGAAAAAGGCCGAGTTCTTGGAAACGATATATGCAGTTGCGCTGCCGGTCTTTTGCGCTGCCGCTAGACCGGGGAACTGGTTCTCGAAGAACGGCTCGGTCGGAGCGCTTTGGCCCGACCGCAAAGCGTTTGCGACGGCATCATACGCCTGCGCAAAAGATTGGCCGGAGCCCTTATCGACAAACATGTAGGGAGCGGAATTCAGATTAACCGCTTGCGGCAAGCGACGAGCGAAACGGCCGATATAGGCAGCTTCCAGGATGATTCCGCCCGGCAGTTCGCGCTGATAACTGAAATCTACGTTGTAGCTCCGTCCGGTTCTCGTGCGCGGGTCCACTTGGAATGAAAGCGTCTCGGCCCCGACACCTGGAATGACAGGTGATGTGGCCGCAGTCGCCGTGGGTAAGGGCAACACGCCGTCCGTTCCTACACGAAAACTGGAGAGCCCCGGATTTGAACTGCCGGCCGAGCTATTACAACCGGCACCGCCCGCCCCCGTGGAATTGCAGAGAGGAGATGACACCAGCAGATTTTGATCGAAGCCGATGCCCAACATCGGAATCTCTACACTCTGAACGGTGTTCGAACGATCGTAGACCATCGCAAATCCGCCACGAAAGACTGACTTCTTATCACCCATGATTTTGCCCAGGAAACCCGTCTGTCCGGTGGGACTCCAGGCTAAAGACACACGGGGAGCGATGTTGCCGTAATCAACGTTGTACACCGGTATGTGGCTGGATCCCACAGTGGCGAAGCCAAACGTAGGATTGTATATACTCCCTTGCAGTGCAGCCGTCTGCTTAATGTTCAGATAAGAAGCTGTGACCGGCGCCCCCGTGTTGGTGTCGATCATAATCGTTTGCAGGTTGTTCTGCTCCGTCGGCGCGGTCTGCCAGCCGTACGAGAGGCCGTAATTCAGAGTCAGATTGGGCTTAATGCGCCAGGAATCCTGGAAGTAAAGGTACGTAGCCCATTGATTAGTCACGTCCCGCAAGAGCGTGCCGAACGGTTGCGGCTGAAGATTGGCATTGCGAACCGCCAGAACACCAACGTTGTCGACCATCCCCAAAATGGAAGCGTAGTACCTGTCCCAATTTGTCAACTGCGTGGAAGGAATACAGTTGTTGGTGACAGCCGACGTACAGGTGAGCGGTCGGTTGGTGGCGGGAATGGTCAAAGAGGTCTGGTCGCCATCGATCTGCGCGACCAGCGACGTAATGGAACCGAAGACCTTGTCGGCGCGAGCGTGCGTGAAGGGAAGCTTGTTCAGCTGTCCTCCGAATTGGATCTGATGTTTTCCCCAAATCTTGGTGACATCATCGATCCATTGCCAATCCTGTTGCCACTGACCTTGGAAACGGGCACGCTGCGTATCCATATCGATCGGCGAATCGATAAACGTGCTCACTCCGCTGCCAACCAGCAGCGCAACTGGTCCAGCTGACGTCTGTGAACCGGGCGTGTTCAAGATGCCAGCGACTTGCGTCGGCGAGGTCGCGTTGCTTTGACTGGTATCGCGCACCCAACCGACTCTGGTTACATTCAGCCAGGTCGGAGAGATCTGCCACGTCACTTGCGCAGTCGGTACTATCGCTCTACTTGGGTTTGTCACCGCTGAACTGACGTTTCCGTTCAGAATGGAAATGTCGTTGTTATTGGCGCTAGCCAGTTGATCTTGGCGATAGTACGTGAAGCTCGTGTTCAGAGTGACCTTATCACTGAAGTTATGGTCCAGACGAAGCACTCCGTAATCAGTGTTGATGGGAGTAGGAACATTGGCGAAAAAGCCGCTCGTATTCAGACCATCACCAATACCGGGCAGATTGGGTAACGGCATCTTGGCCCACTGCGCTGCCACCGACGGATTCAATCCGAGGCCGCGCGGATCACACAAAGCATTTCCGCTCGTACCGCAAACAGCCGCGTTCTTCAAATTGAATTGTTGGACACCGCTCGGCCCCAGTACCTGGATGATGCCCTGTCGCAGGGTTGTGGTTGGCACGGTGCGAGTGGTTTGGAAGGTGCTGATGAATCGTCTCGCTTCGTAATTGGCAAAGAAAAAGGTGTTGTTCTTCTTGATTGGCCCGCCCAATCGTCCGCCGTACCGATTGTCATGAATTGCGGCCCGCGCTTGATGCGTTCGATTGTTGTCCCAGGTATTCGAGTTTAGATCCGTATTCTGTAGGTACTCGTACAGGGCTCCGTGGAATTCATTGCTGCCGCGCCGGCCTACCAGAGTGACCTGTCCTCCGGAGCCGCGCGTGAGAGCAGCGCTCGGATTCGCCACGGTCTCGCGAAACTCCTCCACGCTGTCTGCTGGAGTGGGAATGGAGGTTCCTGTTGCGACGAGATTTTGCGTGATGTCAATCCCGTCCAGAGTGACCGTATTCTGGTCGTCGATCGCTCCGCTCACGCGCATCCGCAAACTGTCCCCACCCGCCACAACTCCGGGCTGCAGGTTCATCAGTTCCGTCGCGTTCCGCTGCAGAGTCGGCAGGCGAAGGATCTCCTGAGTCGAAACCACGTTTCCAATCTGGGCATCTTGAGTCTGCAATTGAGCACCGGACTCTGCAGTCACTTCCACCACCTGATTTGCGGAGCCGACTTCTAACTTGACCGGAACGTTGACGCTTCTATTCACATCGACGCTTAGATTCTCCACCGTACTGGTACGGAAGCCCGCGGCAGTCACGGTCACTTTGTAAGTGCCCGGCACGACGTTGCCGAACGTAAACCCACCATTGGAATCGCTGGCAACGCTGGCCGTGGCATTTGTTGCGGTATTCAGAAGTTGAACTGTGCAGTTGGGTACGAACCCCCCACTTGGGTCCGTAATCGTACCGACCACTAAACCCGAAGTCGCTGTTTGGCCGTAGGCTACAGAACCTGAAAAGGTGCTTGCTACTACCGGAATGAGCAAAGCCACCACCACACGACATAAACGCGTGTTCACTGAAAACCCCCTAATAGCAATTAGTTACTGAAGATGCTTGTCGGTGATGGTAATCAGTCAATTGGGCAAAAGTCAATCGAAACAGCTGATTGCAGCTATTATTTCTACATCGGGAAGGGGCTTCCAGAATCAGACCCACTACTATGGTGAAGATATAAAACTACCAGAAATTGGCGTTGCCCAAGGAAATGGCGCACCAGCCCTGTTACCTACAGGCGAGGTCTGCACTGCGAAGATATTCACCACGCCCAGTGCCAGATTGTACAGGTGAGGGATCGCCGTAATGCAAATAAACAATAGGAAGTGACGGCGGTAGAGTGTAAACGTCCGGTCCAGGATCTCTCCCAGGGTCAGCGGGCGTAAATCGATCCCAATCATAGAGCTCCTCGCGTCTTGTTCATGTTAGGTGCAAGTCGATTAGGCGTCCCACCATAGCAATCCCGGCGACATCGCGGGCATCAACTCCAGACGGATGGCATCCACCAACGCGCGCCAGCTGGCTTCGATTACGTTGTCGGAAACTCCAACGGTGGCCCAACTGCGGCGCTGGTCGGACCATTCCACCAGCACCCGTACTTTAGCGGCAGTTCCCTTTTTCGTATCCAGGACCCGGACCTTGTAGTCGGTCAGCCGGACCTCGGCGATCTTGGGATACATAGACGACAGACACTGGCGCAGGCACACGTCCAGGGCATTCATGGGACCGTGACCGCTGGCGGTCGCGGTGTAAACGGCTTCGTTCACGTTCAGCGTTACGGTGGCGGTGGTGCCGCCGATCATGCGGGTGGTGACGTCGTAGCCGACCACATCGAACAGGCTCATGCCGGGATGGAGCGCCTCGCGAACCAGCAGTTCGAAGGTACCTTCGGCGGCTTCCAGTTCGTAGCCCTGGTATTCCAGATCCTTGATGCGGTCCAGCAATTGACGGCGCGCCTCGGCGTCCAGCCGGTCGGCCAGTCCATGCTCCTTCAGCTTGTAGAGAACGTTGCCGCGCCCGGAGAGATCGCTCAGCAAAACACGCTGGCGATTGCCCACGGTCTCCGGCTTGATGTGTTCATAAGTAGCGGAGTCCTTCAGGACCGCGCTGACGTGGACGCCGCCCTTATGGGCGAAAGCGCTGCGGCCGACAAAGGGCTGATCGTTGCGCAAGGGCAGGTTGGCCAGTTCGGCGATGTAGCGCGCCACAGTGGTCAGGTGCGCCAGGTTTTCGCGCCCGATGGTGGTGTGCCCGAGCTTGAGTTCGAGATTGGGCAGGATGGAGCACAGGTTGGCATTGCCGCAGCGCTCGCCATAGCCGTTCATACAGCCCTGCACATGGGTGCAGCCGGCCTCCACCGCGGCGATCGCGTTGGCTACGGCGACGTCCGAATCGTTATGGGGATGAATCCCGATGACGCCATCGAAACGTTTGCGGACCTCGGCGATCATTTCCACCAGCCGGTGCGTCAAAGTGCCGCCGTTGGTATCGCACAGGACCAGCACGTCCGCGCCGGCAGTCTTGGCGGCTTCCAGCGTGCGCAAGGCGAAGTCCGGATTGGACGTGTAGCCATCGAAGAAATGCTCGGCATCGTAGACCACTTCGCGGCCATGGTCTTTCAAATAGCGCACGGTCTCGCCGATGAGCGCCAGGTTCTCTTCTTCGGTGATGCCCAAAGCGCGCTGGGTATGCAGTTCCCAGCTCTTGCCGAAAATCGAGATTACCTCGGTGTTGGCCTCAATCAAGGCCCGGACATTGGGATCCTCGTGGACGGCATTCTTGGCAAAGCGGGTAGCGCCAAACGCGGTCAAGCGGGCATGCTTCAGCTTCAGCTCGCGAGCGGCCTGGAAGAACTCGCGGTCTTTGGGATTCGAACCGGGCCAGCCGCCCTCAATGTAATCGATACCGAGGTCATCCAGTTTCCTGGCGATGGTCAGCTTGTCTTCAACCGAGAAGGAGACGGCCTCGCCTTGAGTGCCGTCCCGGAGCGTGGTATCGAAGGTTTGGATTCGCATGGGTCTTACTTAGCGCCGACGGCTTCCACCTGGTCCTGGGGAACGCCGGCTTCCTTCTTTCGTTTGAGGAACGTCATCATGCCGCGCAATTCATGGCCGACGCGTTCGATCTGCTGATCCCGGGCGGCCTCGCGGGTGGCCAGGAACTTGTGCCGGCCGGTCTTGTTCTCTTCCATCCATTCGCGGGCGAACTGGCCGGACTGAATCTCCGAGAGAATCTTCTTCATTTCGGCGCGGGTCTGGTCGTTCACCAGGCGCGGACCGCGAGTATAGTCGCCATACTCGGCCGTGTCCGAAACCGAGAAGCGCATGTAATTGAGGCCGCCTTCGTAGATCAGATCGACGATCAGCTTCAATTCATGCAGGCACTCGAAGTAGGCGATTTCGGGAGCATAGCCGGCGCCCACCAGCGTTTCAAAGCCGGCGCGAATCAGCTCGCTGACGCCGCCGCACAGCACGGTCTGCTCGCCGAACAGATCGCTTTCGGTCTCTTCGCGGAAGGTGGTCTCGATCACGCCCGCCTTCAGGCAGCCCAGCGCCAGCGCGTAGGTCAGCGCGTTTTCCAGCGCCTTGCCGGAAGCGTCCTGCTGAATCGCCACCAGAGCCGGCACGCCGACGCCTTCGGTAAACAGCTCGCGCACGCGATGGCCCGGAGCCTTGGGCGCGATCATGGAGACGTCCACGCCCGCGGGCGGCTTGATGAATCCGAAATGGATGTTGAAGCCGTGCGCGAACATCAGGGTCTTGCCCGGCGTCATGTGCGGCGCGATTTCCTTCTCGTACAGGTCGCCCTGGATATGGTCGGGCACCAGCACCATGGTGATGTCCGCGGTCTTGGCGGCATCGCCGACGCTCAGCACCTTCAGTCCCGCCGCTTCCGCCTTGGCGGCGTTCTTGCTGCCGGCGTGCAGCCCGACGACCACGTTCGACGCCGCTATCGCGCAGATTCAGCGCGTGCGCGTGGCCCTGGCTGCCATAGCCGATAATCGCTACCGTCTTGCCCTTGAAGAGGTCGAGGTTGCCGTCTTTTTCGTAATACCGTTTTGCCATTGTGAGTGTTCGTTCCTATATTGTTAGATTCTTTACCGGTTCCAGCACTGCCTCGGGCGCGGCGGCCGCATGCGCCTTGGGCACCGGCGGCGACAGGCGCAGTTTCTTCGCTTCCAGCGACACCGCAACCGTGCCCGACCGGGTCACTTCGATCTCGCCGTAGCTGCGCATCATGTCGATAAACTCGTCCAGCTTCTCGGCCATCGCCCGTCGCTTCCAGCGCAAAGCCCTCGGTCGACGAATCGACCACGCGCGCGCCGAAGATCTCGGCTTCCTTCAGGATCGCGGTGCGGTTGCTGATGGCCGCCCGGACCCGCAGCAGCACCAGCTCGCGGCACACCGCCGGGACGTCGGTCAGGTCCGTCGCCTGCAGCACGTTGATCAGCTTGTTCATCTGCTTGATCACCTGCGCCCGCATGTTCGGCTCCACGTCCACCACGATGCGTCATGCGCGAAAGCGTGGGGTCCAGCGTGCGCGCCACCGTCAGGCTCTCGATGTTGTAGCCGCGCTGGCGTCAGCAGCCCGGTCACGCGCATCAGCGCGCCGGGCTTGTTCTCCACCAGTAAAGAAATGATCTGCAGCATGTCGTTCCGGCTTCCTCTACACGGCCACCGGTTGCGGCGGACCGCAGCACCATTTCGTTGATCGCGCCGCCGGCCGGCACCATCGGATAGACGTTCTCAAACGGCGTCACCCCACGTTCAGCAGGTACGGCCCGGGCTCGTCCACCGCTTCCTCGCAGCACCGGCAGCAAGCTGATGCGGACTTCGATCGTTCGGCCCTTGAACCCATAGGCGCCGGCCAGCTTCTCCGGATCGGGGAAGGTATTCAGTTCCACCTGCGACTCAGGCGGTTGTTGTAGAACAGCTCCTGCCACTGGCGCACCATGCCCAGATAGCCGTTGTTCATCACGATGATCTTGATCGGCAGGCCCTGATTGGCGATCGTCGCCAGTTCCGGAATCGACATCTGGAAGCCGCCGTCGCCGCACGATCGCGAACACCAGCTTGTCGGGACAGGCCAACTGCGCGCCAATCGCCGACGGCAGTCCGAAGCCCATCGAGCCCAGGCCGCCCGAATTGATCCACAGACGCGGCTCGTTGAAGCGGATGAACTGCGCCGCCCACATCTGGTGCTGGCCCACGTCGCGAGCGACAATCGCCTGGCCGCCCGAGAGCCGGTCGATTTCCGCCATCAGGTGCTGCGGCTTGATCTCGGTGGTCGGACGTTTCGGCGATCAGCGGATGCTCCTCTTTCCAGTCGCCGATCTGTGCGCCACCAGGCCTGCCGCGCGCCCGCGTTCTTGGCCGCTGCACGTCGGCGCCAGTTCCGTCAGCACCGCGTTCAGTTTCGGCAGCACGCGCTTCACATCGCCGACGATCGGCAGATCGGCAGCGCGGTTCTTGCCGATCTCCGCCGGATCGATATCCACGTGAATGACCTTGGCGTGCGGCGCGAAAGCAGCCAGCCGTCCGGTCACGCGATCGTCGAAGCGCACGCCCAGCGCGATCAGCAGATCGGCATTGCGTCATGCCCATGTTGGCGGCATAGCTGCCGTGCATGCCCGGCATGCTGATGAAATTCGGATGCTCGGAGGGCAGGCGCACCCAGACCCATCAAGGTGCAGACGGCGGGAGCATCCAGCGTTTCCACCAACTCGCGCAATTCCGCCGATGCGTTCGCCGCGATGATGCCGCCGCCTGCATAAACGAACGGCCGCTCCGCTTCCCACATCATCTGCGCGGCGCGCCGGATCTGGCCGCGCGTGGCCTTCGGTGAATACCTTGTAGCCCGGGCAAGTGAATCGCCGTGACCGGCGCGTAATGCGCCTGCGCCTGGAAATACGTCTTTCGGGATGTCGACCAGCACCGGGCCGGGCCGCCGCTGAGCCGCGATGTAAAACGCCTCGTGGATGACTTGCGGCAGTTCCGCGATGTTCTTGACCAGGAAATTGTGTTTGGTGCAGGAGCGCGTGATGCCGAATGTGTCGGCTTCCTGGAACGCGTCGCTGCCGATCAGCTTGGTGGACACCTGCCCGGTGATCGCGACCATCGGAATCGAATCCATCATGGCGTCCACCAGGCCGGTGACCAGATTGGTCGCGCCCGGGCCGGAGGTGGCGCAGCAGACGCCGACCTTGCCGGTCGACCGCGCATAGCCCTCGGCGGCGAAGCAGGCGTTCTGCTCGTGCCGGACCAGCACGTGCCGGATCGGATGGTCGTACATCGCGTCGTAGAGCGGCAGCGTGACGCCGCCCGGATAGCCGAAGATACAGTCGACGTTCTCGCGAACCAGGCATTCAAGCAGGATCTGGGCGCCGCTCAGCACATGTGGATGTGGCATGTTGCTGACATTTGTAGATGTTCTCTCTTCCAAAAAATGGTCCTATAAACAGAAAAGGCCACCGGCTGGATCATTCGCCCCGCCGATGGCCTTCAGAACTCTTTTCCGAAGCCACTCAGGCGGGGCCGGGTACGGCGACCTGAATAATAATGCTGACAAGCTTCGAAACCGCAAGAACCGAAAGAACACTCGTACGCTCACCCGGTAAGGCCGGAACAGACGAGTTGAACAACAGCCCTTGCATTGGTCTTAGAATAGCCGAGAAGTTTTTCAAATACAAGAGGCTTTTTGTATAAATCTTGCTAATCAGGCGATGAGTAAGCCGCTCAGCTCAGCGTTACCCGGCGAATGCCTAGCCAGGGGTGAAAGTCCGCATCAAAGGTCAGTATGGAGGAAATGGCGCGCCGCTCCATGACTGCAATGTGGACCGCGTCCCGCGCCGATAGCAACGCGCGATGCTGCACAATCTCGCCGGCACGCAGTACATCGGCCTTCTCAATCGCAAACACTTCGTCCACAATGTCGAGGGTGACTCGGAAGGCCGTCTCCGCAGCCTCCCGCCTGTTAATCGCGGCGTAGCGGTGCAGTATCTCCTGGAACACTTCGGCGTCCGTGACTAGGCGTTCCCCAGAGGCGATGAGCCGCTCCAGGGTGATCCGACTCTGGAACTTGTTCGGGTGCGCGGCTCCGATCAGATACATCGGGATGTTGGAGTCGATGAAAATCAACTCTGATATCCGCGCTCGATATCAGCGAGCATCTCCCCGATATCTCCGGTAGGAAAAGAACAGGCCGCCCCACGCCGCACTGCTGCGATCTTGTTATCCGCATTGGCGGTGGGCCGCTCTTTCGGGCGTCCCGCAGAACGAGTCTGACGGCGGAACCGTTAAGTGCTCCCGCGCCGCACAATGCTGGATATCCAACATCTCGTTATCCGGTAGCAATACTTGAAGGCGCTTGCTCACAAGGTGAGCATACTACACTCCCGCGCTGAGCGAAACCCCGTCGTCCTACACGTAAATCCGCTTCACCCGCGCGCTGATCCCGCAAGACGCTGTATGAAATCGTCTCGGCGCGCCGCGCAATATCCTGCGCATCCAGCCTCGCACCGTTCTCTTCCCCCAGCAGCGTGACCGCGTCGCCGACCTGCATCGCCGGGCAGTCCGGTGATATCGATGGTAGTCAGATCCATCGAAACCGCTCCCAGTATGGGCACGATCCGGCCCGCCGCAATCACGCTGCCCGCGGTTCGACAGCTTATGCGGGATGCCGTCCGCATATCCTGCCGCCAGCACCGCGATCCGCATCGTTCTGCGGTGCCCGGAACATGCCGCCATAGCCGATCAGCGCACCTTCTTCGACCTCTTTCACAGCCAGCACCGCCGTCTTCCACGTCAGCGCGGGCTTGACCCCCATTGCAGCGCGGGCGCGGGTCCCCGGGCCGGCGATACATAGCCATAGAGCGCATGGCCGGGCCGTACCATCGACTGCCAGCAATCGCGCCGGCCATAGGCGATCGGAATGGTGCTGGACATATGAACGTACCGCGGCTGTACCTCCAGTGCCGCCAGACACCGGCAGATCCGCGAAATACGCAGCCTGCTGCTCCGTTTGACGCCGTGTATAGTCCGCAGCGGAGGCGAAGTGGGTCATCAGCCCTTCGAGCCGCGCATGTTGCGCCGCCTTCACCGCTTCGCAACATCTCCGCCGCCGGCGCACGTGTGCCGAGCCGTCCCATGCCGCTGTCGATCTTCAGGTGATACGTGACCTGCTGCCGCGCAACGGCCAGGATCCATCGAGCGTTTGCTCGTCGAGAGTCGTGCAACACCGGCGTGAGCCCGAAATCGAGCAACGTGCGATCCGGCAGCGGCAGGAAATCCGCCATCACGAGAATCCGGAGCCAAATCCCGGCGTCGCGGAGGCGACGCCCTCATCCACGCTGCTCACCGCCAGCCAGTGCGCGCCCTCGCCGATCCAGGACCCGGGAAACCTCGATCGCGCCATGCCGGTACGCATCCGCCTTTACCACCGGGCACCACTTCCACCGCCGGGCCCGACGGCATCCCTTAGGGCACGTTGAAATTCGCGCGATCTGGTCGCGCGCGAAACCTCGACCCAGGACCGGTAAGGGTGGGCGACAGGCCGGTATGATCCGGGCACGTCAGAGGCGGCTACAAGCTCCTCATGGGCCGGGCCCGTGACCGCCTTCCCAGCTATAACTCTCGTGACTAACCGCGCTTCGGCTCCGCGCGCGCTAGCGTGCGCGCGCGGGCTCCTCATCTCCAGGCCTCAGGCCTACTGCAACCCATTTTTCAACTTCTGCCTCAAAGGCTAGGCCGGCATCGCCACACACCTCCGCGTTCTCCGGCGTATCCAGATAGAGCACCAGCGCTCCGCGGCCCATGGCCTCAATCAGCGCGGGATGTGTGCCGCCGACTTCGGTGGCGTGGATGTAGGCGAAGCAGTGCGACTCAGTTCGCGATATCCTTCCCTAAATGGCGCCGGGGATCACGACCCGGGGATCCGCGTGTCCCGAACCTGCGGATGTATTCGTCGGCATAGGGGGCGTCGCCGACCAGCGCCAGCTTGATCTCCGTCTTCACCGGTTAAAGGCTTCGGACCAGCAGCGCGCCGTTTCTCCGGCTCCATCCGGCTCACATAGAGGAAATAGCGGCCGGACTCAAGGCCAAGTTTCGTAGCTTTCCGCAGTCTGCGCCTTTTCCTAGCATCGGCGCCGTACGGGATGAAGGTAGAATCCTTCGAGTATCGGTTCGAGATAGTAGGGCCGGAATCGTTTCGGCGTCCGTGACGATCGGCCGGGACACCAGGTCGCGAAGACATTCGGAAACCCAGGTACCACGCCTTGGCGAAGCATTCCATTTTTTTCGCCGGTGCTCGACGCCGTCCACATTGAGGGCGATGGGATGCCCAAGGAGGCGGGGCCAGACGGTGAAGATCGCGTTGGCGGCATTGCAGTAAAGCACGACATCCAGCGGGGGCCCCGGACACCAGGTGCAAGACCGACAGGGCGGTGTGGACGACAGTGTCGAAGTACTTGTGGCGGATCGTCGGGAGGGTGGACCAGTCGCACCCCTCGCCGCTTGCCGGCGGTCGCGTGAGTGCTGCCGGCAGTAGACCGTGACGTCGAGACCCCCTCCTCGACCAGGATGCAGGGCGAGCCGCTCGGCGAAGGTCTCGAAGCCGCCGTAGTTGGCGGGGACGCCGCGGGTGCCCAGGATCGCGATGCGGAACGGCTTGCGAATCTCAGCCCCGGACGGCTTTCGACCGCGACACGGCCCGAGCGGCAGGCGGCTTTCACCTCGGGAGCCGGCATGGCTGACGGGCTCGTAGCTGAACCAACTCGCCATGTAATCGTCGTCCACGCGGCGCCGGTCCATGATCTGCTTGCGTTTGGCCAGCACGCGTTTCCAGTTTTTGCCGATATAGAGGAAGGCCTTCAACGACGACTGTTCCCGCACCAGGCAGCAGGTTAAG
>CAWFBU010000006.1:0-719726 GCA_963814195.1 uncultured Acidobacteriaceae bacterium | reverse complement strand
AGTTTCCGAGTGCCCGACCGGTTCAGGCAGTGAGCGGTTGCGAGAATGTGGACGCTGGTTCCGAATTTATACGCCGCCCGAATGCGTCCGATGATGACGCGGCCGAATCATGGGGAGTGCTGGCGGCGGGATCCAGACGGTCACCTCGCAGTTGTCGCCGGTTCGTACAGAACGGCCGATGGAACTTTGCGTCCAGATCTAAATCTATTTAGACCGTTGACGCCACACCAGCCTCAACCAAACACGACCTGTAACTGTCTGCTTCGGCCCCAAGTTAACTTTCGCGTTCTGCATGTCACCTTCTCTGTGTAAGCTGCCGACACCTCAAAAGCACAGTGAAAGGACATAGTTGTCCGCCTCCGGTAGCTGGACGATTACGCTCTAATCGCAGGAGCCTGGTAGTTGTGGGGTATTTGAGGCGTTAAGTTTGACGCCAAGCCATTCTTTCGGAACCCATTTTAGAGAATGGATTCGTGCCGATGCTTCGCTGTGTTTCTCTTCTCGTGACATTGTTAAGTAGCCCTATTCTTTCGACCGCACAGTGGCTCACGTTCAACCACGATCCGCGGCGGACGGGTTGGGCCAACGAAGAAACGAAGCTAACGCTCGAGTCCGTCGCGGACTTGGAACTGAAGTGGTCCGCGCATCTCGAAAATGCAGCGTTAGCGCTCGATGCACTGACTGTCCCCATCGTTGCTCGGGGGGTTGTCACTGAGGCCGGTACGCGAAGCGTTGTGTACGTCGCCGGGAGTTCCAACCATCTTTTCGCTATGGATGCTACAACCGGCACGGTGGTTTGGCAACGCACATTCCCTAGCTATGTGAAGGCCAAAGACGACTCCTTCTTCCTTTGTCCGAACTCGGTCAATGCTACTCCGGTGATCGACCGCAAGCAGAATTTAATCTTCGCGCTGGCTCTGGACGGAAGATTGTATGGCCTTGATCTTGGAACCGGCGCAATACGATTCGGGCCGGCTCAGTTTGTGCCTCCTTTAGCCAAGGCATGGAGTTTGAATCTGCAGAACGGATTTGTGTTTACGACCACTTCACAGTTCTGCGGTGGTGATCCGTCCGGAATCTACTCGATGCAGGTGGATGGCGGAAGGCAGCACACCAGTTACGAAACAGTCGTCCGAGGAGGTTCTGGCGCGGGATTGTGGAATCGAGGTGGCACGGCGATCTCGGATGACGGCAAAGTGTATGTCACCACCGGCGATGGACCCTTTGATCCTGGTCTCGGCGAGTATGGCAGCACGTTTCTGGCATTTAGTTCGCCATTGTTGGGGATCAACGATTACTTCAGTCCGATGGATCGGACTGACTTGAACAAGAAAGACCTGGATTTACCGTCAGGAGGTGTGGCGCTATTTGCTTATTGGAACCGCAATCTGCTTGTTGGCGGCGGCAAGGACGCGCGTGTCTATTTGCTGAATGCCGATGAGTTGGGGAGCAAGGATCACGTGACTCCTTTGTTTGTCTCGGATCGGATGGGCAATGAAGGCCGCACACTTGAGGCCAAGGGGTTTTGGGGTTCTCCGGCTGTTTGGCGCGACGAGACGGGTGAGGTTTGGGTGTTCGAGCCGCTGTGGGGAGAACCGTCAGCGGCGGCGAGAGCGGTGGCGCAGTCGAATGGATCCTCTCCGCATGGGGCGATTGTGGCGCTTCGGACAGAACGCGACGCCCTGGGGCAAGTGCGCTTGAAACCAATGTGGATTTCGGAGGACGTGAACCTGCCGGACGCTCCAGTGGTGGCGAATGGAGTCGTGTTCGTTGTGGGAACGGGTGAGAACCCGAAGCAAGTACATGAGATGCGAACCCAATTCAAGAGTGAACAGGATTGGAAGCAGAATCTGTTGACGACGGAAGAACGCGGCCAGGGGACGCACGGTCAAACGCTGTTTGCTTTGAATGCGAAGACGGGACAGGTGCTTTATCGGAACGACTCGGCCATGAAGAGTTGGAACCACTTTGGGGGGCTTGCGATGGACGACGGGCGCATTTTCGCCGTGGATCACGATTCGAATGTTTATTGCTTCGGATTGAAGTTGAAATAGAATGCCAATCGCTTCTTTATGGATCGTCTCAGCAGTCCGCCGTGTTTTCAACGGGTAGCTTTTACGGTCGAGACTCACGACGAATACTGGCGCGAGATGCGGCAACGTGTGCTCGATCAGATTACGAGAACACCCGGCGATCCAAATGAACCTGCGACGCAGAAGGGCAGTACCACGGGCATCAAACTCTCGCCCCGAACTGTGGCTCGCGCTTGGGCAAGCCTACAAGTCGCGGGCCTGATGAGCTTTGGTGCACAGCAGACGGATTACTACTGAAACGTCGTTGCGTGCGGACAAGGGCAGCCCACATGAACTGGCGAAGGCGGAATACTTCTGCCATGGCCAGAAAACATAGACGCCCTCCCAAATCTATACTCAAGCTGCCAGACCTGGAACAATCAAAATCAGCAGTCTTGAACAGCTTGCCGTCTGTTAGCTCGCAACGCTCGTACGACCATGCGATTCGTCAGTTCATTGACTGGTATTGCTCAGAACCCCGCTTAGCGTTCAACAGAATTGTTGTGACAAGGTATCGCATCTTCCTCGAGCAGGCGCATTACGCATCCGCGACCATCAACCTGCGACTTGCAGCGGTACGGCGTCTTGCGTATGAAGCTGCTGATTCGGGCTTGCTCAGCCCAGACCTCGCCGCCGGCATACGCCGTGTCAAGGGTGCAAAGAAGCACGGAGCCCGTGTTGGCAATTGGCTCACGGTAGAGCAAGGTAAGGCTCTCCTTTTGACCTTTAATCGAATCTCACTGCGCGGCAAGCGAGACTACGCCATGGTTGCCGTTCTGCTTGCGTGCGGCTTACGGCGCGCAGAGTTGGCGGCTGCGCAAGTTCGAGACGTCCAGCAAAGGGAAGATCACTGGGTATTTGCCGACCTGCTTGGAAAGGGTGGTCACATCAGAACTGTTCCGATTCCCGACTGGGTCGCTGAAGCCGTTCACGTCTGGATGACAGAAGCTGGCGTGACGGCAGGAGCCGTGTTCCGCCCCATCAACAAGGCCGGGCGGATCGGGGCCAATGGGTTCAGCCCTAAAGTCATTTGGGGCGTCGTCAGGCAAGCTTCGGCAGCCTGCGGGCTCGCGAACATTGCGCCTCACGATCTTCGGCGCACTTGCGCTCGCCTGTGCCACTTGGCGGGCGGAGAACTCGAGCAGATCCAATTTCTGCTGGGCCACGTGAGCGTTCAGACCACCGAACGCTATCTGGGCTGCAAGCAGAGACTACACAACGCCGTGAACGACGACATTGGGCTAGGGCCCCAGCCGTAGATCCATGCTGCAAGGGGACATATCGGCATTAATTCTTCTTTATGAGTGCACAGCTTTATGCATTCTCGTTAATCAGCTTTAGGCGACAGAAACGCATCAACCAAGGCTAAAGCCCCGCTTTTAAGCAGATACAATCTACCGAGCATCTCATGTCGGCGCCGTACACTGTCCCTGGAACACGCTTCTATCAAGGGCTCAGCCAAGCAAAACTAATCACCAAACATGTGTCGCCACGATCTGCGGGGCACTGTTCTTATTTCCGAATGAATGAGTTTCGAGGATGACCTCAACGTTGCGGGATTCCCAACCTCGCGACAGCTTTCGCCCGAGTACGTCCAGATACCGCTTGTTTGTCACAAACTCGGAGGCCGCGTCTGTTCCGCCCTTGTTCAATCCCGCGACGACATAGAGCACCCTGTCGGTGACAGATTCGCGAAATCTCGCGACAAGTGCGTAGTCAAGAATTCGTTCCTCAGCGTTGTAACGTGACTGCCAGATCTTTGTCGGGTTCTGGCGGTCCATAAAGTAGCGGCCCGCATCTTTCGGACAGAAATGGAACCGGAGATCTTCAGTAAGGCGGAGTGTCCAGTTGTTGTTGAAGCCTCCGATTAAGACGACTGGGTGAGTCCTCAAATCAGTCAAGGTCAAGGAAGCCGTCGGCTGAATCGAGAACTCGCGCTTTTGGGTACC
Source organism: uncultured Acidobacteriaceae bacterium (assembly GCA_963814195.1). GTDB lineage: Bacteria > Acidobacteriota > Terriglobia > Bryobacterales > Bryobacteraceae > Bog-105. Next base: position 715,705 of record CAWFBU010000006.1, on the reverse strand, counting down.
AAGTATCCGGGTGATGCGCGCGATGGCGAGACTGCTCTCTACTGACATCCAGACGCTGTCATGCGCGCTATCCCCAAGGCGTGCCACCGGGGGCGTCCCTGAAGTGACGATCGTGCCGGGAGACAAGATGACGGCCGTTGATCCTAAATTCTGCCAGAAGCTATCGACTGAATTGAGCGGTACAAGCCGCCACCAGAGAAAGAGCAGCGTCACAACCGCTAACATCGCGGGAATCGCCACAGCCGGTCTTCGAGAATGCTTGGGGTCCTCAACCACCGGCATATCCTGCCGCTCTAGGACCGGGCTGCTAGCAGTCACGGCTTCCGTCTTGAGCGCTTGGCGTTCAACCCGAAGGAAGTCCGGCACATACGACCCTAACGGGACACTGATTTGGATTGAATGGTCCGCTCCGGCTCGATGGTAGAAATCGGTGAGCCGTCGGCGCACCTCTCCGGCCGTCACCCGAACGATGGTGTCATTGTTCGAATCGTAATCCGGCGCGCGATGAAAGATCTCAATGCCAAGAGTCCGCTCTTTGAGTTCTTCAGCCTGCCCAGCCAGCGTCTTCTCAACCACAAAACGAAGAAATGCAGGATAACGCTTGCTGTTCGCGAATGGCGAAGCCGCTAGGACGTCCTCTAGTTCACGCTTGACCTCGGCAAATTCCGCAGGCGTCGTCGGGCTCCATTTTGTTCGCTCACTCATAGCAAAGGCTAAACAGGGGTGAAGCACCGTTTATAACGTCCCCCAAACTCGCTTGTCAATCGCAGAAAAGAAAGTACTTAAACGCGCATAACGATGAAGCACTGCAAACGCCTGACTAAATTCCCCACAATCGCAAACGAACTGTTCGTCGTTTGATCAAGCGCTCGGCGGCTAGGTCAGCGTTGAGCAGCAAATGTAAACACATGGAGAAACATATGAAGAATGCAAATGTAGTGCTGGTGCACGGCGCTTGGGCCGACGCATCTTGTTGGAGCAAGGTGATCCTCCTGCTAAGGGCGGAGGGCGTAAACGTCATCGCTGCCCAGATTCCGCTGACGTCTCTCAACGATGACATCGCGGTAGTTCGCCGCTTTCTCTCCTCGATGAACGAACCGACAGTGCTTGTTGGTCACTCATACGGAGGCGCGGTGATTACGGGTGCCGCTACCGATCAACAGCACGTTAAGGCGCTCGTTTACATCACCGCATTCGGCTTGGATGAGGGCGAGAGCCTGGCCTCTCTGAGCAAACAAGGGCCACCCTCACCCGGATCAGCCGCCATTGAGGCTGATACCAACGGCTATCTCTGGATCAATCGCGACAAGTTTCACCATTCCTTTGCCGCCGATGTCACTGAGGACGAAGCGTTCGTGATGGCGACCGTACAGAAGCCGCTCCACGTTGCTGCCTTTGGTGGCGAAGAGATAACACCAGCATGGAAGAGCATTCCTTCCTGGTATTTGCGGTGTACCGATGACCAAATGATCCCGTCGCCCGCTCAGGACTTCATGGCGAAACGAATGAATGCGACTGTCAGTTCAGTCGCCTCCAGCCACGCACCGTTCCTCTCTCAACCCGAAGCGGTGGCAAAAATTATCGCGCTTGCTGCCGAATCTGTAAGTGAGTCAATTAGCGAAATAACGGTGCAGCGATGACTGATAAACCTCGTGTTCTAGTAATGGGAGCAACAGGGCAGATTGGAAATGCCGTGGTTGCCCTTCTCGCCCAAAACCCGGAAGTGCACACAATTGCCGCGGTCCGAAATCCAGTTAAAGGCGAACGACTCGGTGTTCCAATCGTGCATTTGGATTTAGACCGAATTGAAACCTTCGCGCCGGCACTCGAGGGCGTCGAGCGTATTCTTATGATCACCGGTTACACCGTCGACATGTTGCGGCAAAGTAAGGACCTGGTGAACATGGCAAACAAAGCTGGAGTCGGCTATATAGTCCACCTTGGCGCCTGTGGGGACAACGACACAAGGGTTGCGCACTACGGTTGGCATCAATTCATAGAACGTTACATCGAGTGGTCGGGTCTGCGTTTCACTCACATTCGTCCGGAGATCTTCATGCAGAATCTGCTCGGTTATGGCGGTGAAACGTACGTCAAGAACGGCGTGATTCGACATTATGTCGGTGATGCGCGGCTCAGTTGGGTTGACTGCGAGGACATCGCCGCTGTTGCCGCAGTCTGTCTGGCCAACCCGGATGGTCACGCAGGCCAAACCTACCGGCTCGGGTATGAAGCAAAAGACTATTACGAAATCGCTCGAACGTTTACTGAAGTACTGGGACAGCCGTTCTCCTATGAACCACGGCCCCCTTCAGAGTTTCTGCAGAGTGTCTTAGCCGCCGGGGCGGAACCTGCCTACATGAAGTGCGTCTTTGAGAGCTATTCCGATCTGACCGACGGGAAAGATCTTGGCGCCGACGCAGTGTTCGACAATTTCACACGGCTTACCGGGCATCACTCTCGAACCATTGCTGACTTTGCCCGCAAGTACGCGGACCGCTTTCGTTACTAGTGATCACACCCGACTACTAACGAGGCATTCGACGTATCTGCTCCCAAATCCGAGCAGGCGTTCTGCCCATTTCAGGCCTCCAGCGGCAAGGTACCACTACGCCGCTCGAGGCTCATCCTCTACATCACAAACCAGAAGGAGAACAGCTATGAACTTAACGGGCAATACGATTTTCATTTCGGGTGGGGGCTCGGGAATAGGCAGAGCCCTCGCAGAACAATTTCACAGACTAGGAAACAAAGTGATCATTGGCGGCCGCCGTAGAGAGCGTCTGGCTGAGACGATCGCGGCCAATCCAGGTATGGAATGTGCAGAGATCGACGTCAGCTGCCCGGATAGCATCTCGAACTCCTGCCAGCATCTGGTCGCGAACTTCCCAGCCCTGAACGTTCTGATCAACAACGCCGGCATTATGCAGATCGACAATGTAGCAACTGCGATTGACGAGCACTTGCTTGTGTCAACCATCGAAACCAATCTTATGGGAACCATTCGGCTGACCGGCGCTCTTATAGAGCATCTGAAAGCGCAACGCTCGGCAACGGTCATGATCGTTTCTTCCGTCCTTGGCTTCACTCCCATGGCGATGACTGCCGTGTACTGTTCCACGAAGGCGGCGTTGCACTCATACGCCATGTCGCTCCGGTTCAAGCTGCGAGACACCTCGGTAGGTGTGTTGGAGGTGATTCCTCCCTGGGTACGAACGGAGCTCTTCAACAGCAGCGAGGAGCCTCGCGCTATGCCGCTGGACGAATTCATCGCTGACACCATTGATGCTCTTGCCACCGACGCTGACGAAATCATGGTTCCGCGAGCCGCATTTTTACGATGCCAGGCAGGCGCGAACGAAGCAAGCTTCATACGCTCTTTCAACGAAGAGCTAGAGCAATCGCCAACGCTGGCATAAACCTATTGAGGCTACTTGGAGGAGAACACGTGAAGGATCTACTGCAGACCGCTGTTGCCGCGCACGGGGGATTGGAACGTTGGCGCGAGATCAGTCAAATTCAAGTGAGCGCATCCATCACTGGCGCCATCTGGATTATCAAGAGTCAGGGCGACTACCTGAAGAACATCGTCATGACGGTCACGACTAAGAAAGAGAGGCTCGTGACCGACTTTCCCGGTCAGGACAACGTTTTGTTTTTCAACCACCCGTCCTGACCATGGAGCGTCCCGATGGAACGGTGATTCAGTCGCGCGAGAATCCAGAGGAGTCCTTTAGAGGACAAGAGAGGGAAACGCCCTGGGACGACCTGCACGTTGCATACTTTCAAGGCGAGGCGCTTTGGACGTATCTGACGACGCCGTTTCTTTACACTTACAACGGCTTTGTCAGCGAGGAAATCTCTCCAATCCAGGTGGATGGTGAACAATGGCGACGCCTTAAGGTGATCTTTCCGGACCAGATTAAGAGCCACACTCACGAGCAGATTTCTTGTTTCGGGCCCGACGGTCTCTTGCGCCGTCACGACTATACAGTCGACATCCTTGGCGGCGCTACAGGCCTAAATTACGCTTCAGACTATCGCACTATCAACGGCATAGTCTTCCCGACAAAGCGCAGAATTTACGCCTACGAAGGCGATTATCAACTGGTTAAAGAACCACTTTTAGTCTCGATTGACATGGGGGAGATCACGGTCACTTAAGGTAATGGCTCGCGAAAAGAACCTTGTGAACTATTCACGACTGCTTTCCATGCGCAATACAGCACTCTCGACCTAGTCAACCGCGTTGTGATGGCACGGCTAACTCGGATGCGAGCCGGCGGTCGGCACGTTTAAAACCTGCGGGACGCCGGACATCATCGGTAGCGCGTCCCCGGAGTCGACGCACGTACCCGGTATCTAACTCCCGAGCAGATCGCGGTGCAAGATGTCACACCGACGGCTCACACTCGCCGATGTCCACATCTTTCTTTTATGCCTGGCCATAAACTGATCGGCACCCAGATTCCGTCAACTGCCATGCGCGGCGACCTTGAAAGACTCGCTGCCTTTCTGTAGAGGGCAGCTCGGAACGCAAGTAACAGATAAATGAAAGGGAATACCGGATGACACTCACTACCGCGAACACAGCACCGGAATGGCACTTCGGATCAATTGAGGGGAAAGAACTCGACCGGATCTTTCTCACGACGCTGCTCCTCACTTCCAATGTCGAGGACGCGGAGGCTTCGATGCTCGAGGCGATCGATCGCCAAACAAGGGGCAGACCGCTTCTCGAAACTACAATCGAGGTCGCCATCCGCCGGAAGAGCAATTTCATAGACGGTGATCTAAGCCGGCTTTCGGCTCCGTTATCAATCCCAATCGAGCTGCGCCGCGTATTGCTGCTGCCGGCGCAGCAACGACAATGTTTTGTCTTACTAACCCTCGTCGGCATGCCCGTTTATTTGTGTTCAGATCTTTTGCGACTCGCTGAGATCGAGGTGAAAGGAAACGCAGTTTCTGCCGCGGTTTCTCTCGCAGATTGCAGCGAAGACAACGAAGAGCCAAGCTCTGAATCGGCAAATATCTCGGTGGAGGGCTTAGGACTCGCGACTGATCCGGTTCAGTTTAATCACTGCCCGCATTCAAAGTTACGGCGAGGGCTGGTAGATCAAACTGCAGCCGGCTAGATGCGGTCTCGCGTAAGGAAAATCGGCCCCCAATCTACTAGGTGGTAAGCACTTGCAAGCTTGCCAAAAGATAGGTCCCCAAAAACGCGCTTCACGTCAGCGATTTCGGGTTGGAAGGAGAGCCGCTAAGCGGCTCCCTCCGTCTCTAAGGTGTCTTTCTTCTTTCGATCGAGAACCCTGATGGATTCCACGACAATCTCGGTGACTGGCCACGGAACATTGACCGATCCGGTTTCTGATTCGATGGTGCGGTTGTACTCGCGGTAGGTCAATTCGCCTTCGATTAACACATGAGCTCCTTTAGCTAGATTGGCTGCATACTGGGCAGCGCCGCCGTAGACCACGCAATCATGCCATTGAATTTTTTCTTTCCATTCGGAATCTTGTTGATACCGCCTGTTGGTGGCCACTGATAAGCGAGTGATCGCGTTTGACTAGAGAAGGTCTTTGCCTCCTGGCCGGTAAAGCCGATGAGAGTAACACGGTTGAGATACATGTTGTTTGAGCTCCTTATTCGGTTTAAATAGTTGGCTTGGGGGGTGCGCCAACACCCTCGAGGCCTCGCCGGCGAGAGCGGGGTAGCAACCGGACAAGATCGGGGAGCGGGAGCTTTTGGGGGAAGGAGCGAAGCGGAAGGGGGCTCACCCAAAACCGCAGGCCCCTGTTCTTGCGGGCGCGAGGGCAGAGCCATTAGGGAACTTGTTTCACTCAGACCTTGCATGAACCGAAGTCGATTCATCCCTGTGGCAGATTTCTCTATACTTCGCCGGACATAGCGGGCAATCTCCCAGAACCGGACTTCTGGACCGCGCCACTTCTTTCGAGTACCGCGTTTCTCGTCAAAGTGGATTTCCTAACGCTAGTAAACACATTCGGACTACCCAAGCTTTATATGCTTCAGAGCGGACGGCAGGTCAGCAGCGAGCCGATCATGGCAGTCAAGCTTATGTTCTTGTGTTTCTTTCAGCTAGCCAAACACAGCGTTTCGCTAACGATCTTCCAACTCAAGTTTCATCGCCGTGAAGTCGATCTGGAAAGCCCCGCCCTGCTTAAGTACGTCCATTCCGAAATTGCCGACATAAGACCTAACGCTGCGGTCCATAAGGACGCCGGTATTTCGTAAGATCACATGGAATCCTCCGATCTGGAATGGCAATTCAGCGAGGAGGACGGATTCGTAAGATTCTGCTCCCCCAACCCCACGAATTTCCGTCTTAGTCTTCTTTCCAGCTCGCAATAGCGATGGAAACCCTATGGCTAGTCCGCGATAAAGATCCGTATTGATTGCGCCTGTATCTAAAGTCGCCAGCGCTGTACGTCCTGCTAAGTGGAACTTGATTGCAAGATGATCGTTGTCGAGAATCAAATTCGCGTTCTGAACATTGAGTGGCGATGCAGGCCTGCCAATCCGTATCGTCCCATCTTGTCCCCATCGGAGCGTCTGAAAAGCGAGGATCACCGGAATTCCGATCAATCCACGCCGTCCCAACGGCAGCAATGACCAAGGTTCGGTATTGTCGGGTAAAACGGTGAATGAGACGTTCTGGAGCCGCACTCCGCCGATCGTTAGCCGATCCGCCACGCCCGTGCGAAAGGTTACTTGGCTGGTCATCGTGCCCATAGATCCGGACACGTCAGTCATTCGTAAGCCAACCCTCTTGGCTTCGGACTCACTCATGACGTTTGGCCAAGCCCCTGTGTCAAAGAAGAAGGTAGCGTCCTTTCCGTTCACAGACACCGGAACGAAAATGCTCTGGTTCTCGTGCCGCAAAGTAGTGGGTGAAACGCTAAGCGTGACTTGGTCAGGAAGACCGCGGAATCCTGCGACGACCGCTCTTTCCTGCTTCTCTTCTGGCTTGTCGGGAAAAGCAGACCAGCGAGCCTCCATGTTTGCAACGAACTGAGCGTAATGCCCGGAGTACAGGAACAGATGGCTTAGCCACTCGTAGGCTTCATATGCTGACGTGGATTTCGGCGCAGATCTGATGACGGAGCGAAGATATGCCTCTGCCTGCGTGGAGTCCTGATGGAAGGAGACCGCTATAGCTCCTCGATAGAGTTCAAACCCCTCTTTCGCTGGGAGTGCGTTCCGAAGCTCAGCCCACTTTCCTGATTCATACAAGCTTCTTAGATTTGACGATGGTGAGCGCTGGGCGAAAACAAGCGTCGTTGAAATCAGAGTGCAGAGTATTCGTCGAACCACAGAGGCCAGCATATACTCGATTCTGCGGTTCGCAATTACTCGCGCAAAACGGCCAAGGATTGAGTTCGCGGGCATTCTGATGGAAGGCGGCGCAGGAGGCCGCCCAGAATGTTCAAACTGCGTAGAAAGAGGAGACCACCAAAGCGATCTCTTGCCTTACTTGATCACGGACAATTAGAATTCGGCCGCGGACAATTAGAATGCCCGCTGGCTAGCAAGGCTAAGCGATACAAGTCGGAGACGACTTGTATGGTGAGCGATCAGCAGGTAAAACGGCTGTGGCGGCACGCTGGACAGCAGTTGACGGTTGAGATTGCGTCGGCGAAGGCGGGCATGGACCCGAAGACAGCTCGAAAGTACCTGCGCGATCGGCGCCTGCCAAGCGAGATGCGACAAAAGCATACCTGGCGAACACGACCGGATCCGTTCGCGGAAGTTTGGGAAGAGATTCGACAACTGCTCATCGTGGAACCTGGGCTGCAAGCAAAGACACTGTTTGAGCATCTGCAAGCGGAGCATCCGGGCCGATTCAGTGATGGGCAAGTACGGACATTGCGACGCCGGATCAGCTACTGGCGAGCAACGGAAGGCCCGCCACGAGAAGTGTTCTTTGCGCAAGAGCATCGACCGGGCGAGCTGTGCCAGTCGGACTTTACGCACTGCCGGGAACTGGGGGTGACGATCAATGGGCAAGCCTTCCCCCATCTGATTTACCACTTTGTCCTGAGTTACTCGAACTGGGAGACCGGCAGCGTCTGCTACTCGGAGACGTTCGAGAGCCTGAGCGAGGGGCTGCAGAATGCACTCTGGCAACTCGGCGGCGTTCCTGTGGAACATCGAACGGACCGGATGAGCGCGGCGGTGAACAACCTGTGCGATACCAAAGAGTTCACCAGAGCCTATGAAGGACTGCTGCGACATTACCGGATCAGTGGGCAAAAAATCCAAGCGCGTCAGGCCAACGAAAACGGCGACATCGAACAACGGCATTACCGGTTCAAGGAAGCGGCCGATCAAGCGTTGATGATGCGAGGCAGCCGCGATTTTCCTGAGGTGGCAGCCTATCAGATGTTCTTAGACAAGCTGTTCACGCGATTAAATGTCGGGCCGACGGGAACGATATCTGGACGAGGTGGCCCAGCTACGACCTCTGCCGGAGCAGCGGCTCGATTCGGTGCGGCGAGAACGGGTGCGAGTCAGCCCAGGCAGTCTGGTATCGGTAGGCCGCAACCTTTACTCTGTGCACAGCCGGCTGATCGGCGAAATGGTGGAGGCGCGAGTTCATCCCGACACGGTCGAGATCTGGTACGGTGATCGAAAAGTGGAAGCGTTACCGCGCTTGCGTGGCCGTAGTAAACACCGGATCGACTACCGGCACATCATCGATTGGCTTGTTCGAAAGCCGGGCGCCTTTGAAAACTATCGCTATCGGAGCGACTTGTTTCCGACCAGCTGGTTTCGTCTGGCTTACGATGCTTTGCGCGAGGAACAGGGTCCGAAACGCGGCGCCCAAGAGTACCTGGCGATTTTGTTCTTGGCGGCCCGTCGTGGAGAAGACCGGGTCGAAGGAGCGCTACGGTTTTTGTTGGGGAGCCAGCACGCTCTCAACGCAGCGGAAACAGCTCGATTCACAGAGGATAATGCACCTGCTCTACTGACTACCATTGCTATTGATCCTGTGTCGTTAGCGGTTTTCGATGACCTTCTGACGACGGAGGACACTGCCGCGTGACGGGCGATATCGTGGATGTCAAAGCAGCACTGACCGAGGGCCTGACAGAACTGCACCTGCCGACAGTGCGACGGATTTATGAAGAGGCGGCCCGTCTGGCGGAGCGCGAAACTCTGAGTTATGAACGTTACCTGCTGGACCTGGTCACTCGAGAAAGCCAGGATCGCCAGCAGAAGCGGATACAACGATTGCTGCGTCAGTCACGCATTCCGGCGGAGAAAGCTTTAGCCAACTTCAACCTCAAAAGGCTGCCACCGAAGGTAGCGCTCTTAACCAAGTCGCTCATTGAAGGCGAGGTGCTAGACCGGCGCGACAATGTGCTGGCATTCGGCAATCCCGGTAGCGGCAAGACGCATCTTCTCTGTGCCATCGGGCAAGAGCTGATTGCCCGCGGCCGCCGAATGTACTTTACGACCTCGGCACTGCTGGTACAGGATCTCCTGGTTGCCAAACGCGACCTCAAGCTCAGTCGGTTCCTCAAAAAGCTGGCACACTTTGAAGGCTTGATCATCGATGATCTCGGGTATGTGCAACAGAGTCGAGAAGAGATGGAAGTGCTGTTCACGCTCTTGGCGGAGCGTTACGAACGGGGCAGCGTGTTCATCTCCAGCAATCTGCCGTTCTCCAAATGGGAAGGGATCTTCAAAGATCCTATGACCACCGCAGCGGCCATTGATCGCCTGGTTCATCACTGCTTGATCCTTGAGCTCAACATCCCGAGTTACAGAGTCGAACAGGCCAAGAAAGCCAAAGAAGAATCCTAAACACACGAAGACGGCCGTGGAAATGGCGGACTGATGGAAAGCAAACGCCGCTTCCCACAGTCCTTGGAAAACGCCTACGCGTTTCCCACATTGCCACCGCCGGGACTGCGATTACCTCTCTCAAACAAAGGGAAAAATAGTTGACCGCGAACGGATAAATACTTGACTCTGATCACTTACCAGATCTCGAACAGACGAAGTCTGCCGTGCTGAACAGCCTCACGTCGAAGAGCGGCCAGCGAACGTACGACCATGCGATCAACGAATTCGTGGACTGGTATTGCTCGGAACCGCGACTCGCGTTCAACCGTACTGTCGTTCTTCGCTATCGAATCCACTTGGAACAGCGGCACCTCGCTTCCACAACGATCAACCTCCGTTTGGCCGCAGTAAGACGAATGGCGTACGAGGCAGCTGATTCGGGCTTACTCAGCCCAGAACTTGCCGCAGGTATCCGCCGAGTCAAGGGCGTACGCCGAATTGGTGTGCGATTGGGCAATTGGCTCACCGCCGACCAGAGCCGCTCGTTGCTGCTGAACTCCCAGGGCGACGGTCTCAGAAGCAAACGGAACCATGCCATTCTCGCTTTTCTGATTGGTTGTGGATTGAGGCGCGGCGAACTCCTCGCCCTCTCGGTCGCGTCTATTCAGCTCCGGGAGGAGCACTGGGTGATTGCCGACCTCTATGGAAAGGCCGGCCATGTTCGAACGGTACCTATTCCACTCTGGGTGAAGGAGGCGCTCAATCGCTGGACAGAAGCAAGTGGAATCAAAGACGGCTGTCTATTTAGATCAATCAACAAGTCGGGCCAGATCTGGGGCGAAGGTATGACGCCGAAGGTGCTTTGGGAGATCGTCAAGAGGGCGGCGAAAGATGCCGGAATCGACAAGTTAGCGCCTCACGATCTTCGCCGCACCTGCGCACGTCTTTGCCATCTTGCCGGAGGCGAGCTGGACCAGATCCAGTTTCTCCTTGGTCATGTATCCATCCAAACGACGGAAGTTTACCTCGGCTGCAAGCAAAAGCTCCGATTCGCCGTGAACGACAAAATCGGCATTGAACCCTGACGGTAGGGGCGGATTACCCGTCCCTTGAGGACCAGGAAGGATGTATTCTTCACCCATGAGATTGGAAACAACTCCGCAATTCGATGTAAACAGCTAGCGCCTCATTTGTCTGCAAACGCTTCTGAGTGTGAGTCAGATGGAGTGCTGTGATCGTTCCTTGGGTAAGTGTTTCCTTGAAAGCTCGAATGCAAGTAGGGAGCTAAACGTGAAAGCCCACCCAAGAACGATACCTAAATATGAGACATAAACTGCCAGCCTGCCGAGCAAGACAGAGCGGGGCGTCCATAGTCGATAGATCTCCTCATCGCTAAGCCCACGATCTCTTAGCATTTGCCAGTCGGTTTCGTTAGGAAAAACTTTTCGCGCCAAGTCACTTCTTTGAGACCCGATTGTGACAAAAACGGGCAGCGCTTGGCTAGCAATATCAATTTTCCGAACATACATAGCGGTTGCGGAAAGATAGGCAAGCAGACAGCACAAGGCAACTAGGCTAGATGAATAGATGATCGTTCGAATTCTGGAAGTTCCAATGAGAAGATAACCACACGCGATGGCAAGAAGTCCGAATAATACCGTGCCAATCCGCGCCGCTGGTTCGAGAGAGCCAAGAGGTGGAAAAATATAGGCACTCCAATTCGGCTTCAACTCAGACAGGAGGGCCGGTAGTATACTCAGCCCTGCCAATAATCCGGACGAGTCCTTGAAGGATCTAAAAAACTCGGAGAACGTAACAGGATCTGGGTCCGTCAGATTATCTTCCATGCTGCTTTAACTCAGCACTAACAGAAGATTCCCGGTTGCGGAATGGATCGTATTCAACGTCCACTGAGTCGTAGCCCTCCTTCTCTAAACGAATCGCCCAAATTGCAATTGGAAGGGACTGGATAATCGCCATAGTATTCCCGGAGTATCTCTTGAACTCGTCGCCACGTCGCTTGTATTCGATGCTCGCACCTTCCGGCGCGCTCAGAACCGTCAAGTCAAATGTGGGACTACCGGTAGCCACGAGCTTTGCATAAAGGGCTTCATTGTCTTCCATCGGTCGCAGACCCGCGGCCGTAAGGGAAGACATTCTTGGATCAAAAACGCTGGGTTCGATCTGGTGATGAAGGACCTTCTCAAAGTGGAACGGGACAGTCAGTTCTCCCAAAGCGTTTGACCCAAGAGATCTCGCTGCGTTGGCGTATGTAATTCTCAAATCATCGATTGCGATTTTGAGCGCTTTATCTCTGTCGGTCGCGTCCTCACTGAGCGCCTGGTCAGCAGCAATTCCCAAAAACGATTGCTCCACCTCGTTGAGTTCTCGGATAGAGACTTGCAGCTTAGGGAGCAATATTGTACGAACATCAGCAAGCCTCGACGGCCTTACCCTACGGAGCTCTGCTTTGACGATGTCCGTGCGCTGATGCAGAGCGTTGGACTCGGCGATAAGTCTCTCCGACTCGATCTTTGTAAAAGCTGTAGAAGCGTCCCGTTCAAGGTTCGGAGGCGAAAGTGCCGGTGAGGGATTAAACGCGGAGGTTCTGATACCGTCATCTTGCTTAGCATCAAGACCCAAAACGATCGCTGGGCCGCCATCGCTGCTGAAAAAGAGAGGCGTCTGTCGTACGTTCGCGCCAAGTAGGGCGTGCTCGTTCACCTCCCGTTGAACCATCCCGAAAACTTGAGACATTGGAGCCTTAGCGTGAGTAACCGTGAGCGCACGTATAAGGGCCAACCCGAAGATGGTTTGCTGAGATTCTCGATCTAAGACAACTACTTGGTCATCCTCACTCGAAGACATTACGGCTCGGCCCACTCCGGCAGCAATGGTTTTGAGTAGTGCAGTTGAAGGTCCTACTGCACGCTTCAGGATCTGGTCATCAGAGTCAACAGGAGTGTCGAGTCGTTTATTGTCAAAGATCAGTACCGTTCGAGAGGCTACGACCTCTGATCGCACGAACTCGGCGAAGCCGATTAAGGATATGAGCTCGCTACCCGAGAGTAGATACTGCACTTCGGCGTTTTTAAATCCCGAAACACGGTGGGATATAAACGGGGCTGAGACGTACAGGAACAGCAAGTCAGAGGCATGAATTCGACGTGCTAAGGTTGAGAGCCTAGCTTCAACCGCTGACTTAGTCGCCGATGGTCCTTCTAGCATGAAGACATGGTCAGCGGAAAAATTGCCAATGGTGGAATCAATAAGTGTGGTACGCAAGTCTGACGCAGTTTTATTCAAAAAACCAGTTCCAAGATTTAGGATCAGTGCCCACTTTTCTTTTGGAGGTTCGGCAATTGGCCTTGTAGACGCTAGACGGAAAGGATCAATCCCTTCCGTCAACTCCGACGAACCAATCCTCTGAGCCTGACTAAGCGAGAACCGACTTGCAGCTTGGTTTCCTAACCTGTTTTCCAATAAGGACCGGCGATACCAAAAGTCACCCGATGAGGGACAGGCATAGATGGCCTCTTTGAGAAGTCCTAACGATTGCTGAAGGCCAGTAACGTCGGGGTACTCCATCGCCCTCTGCAGAGCGAAGTTGTCGAGGTCGCCTGCAACATCGCAAGTCCGAGCTGCAAAGCTCAATTGGCCCAGCCCAATGGAGATCATTGCCGCTACTGCAAACGTCTTTTTCACCTTAGTCTGACCTCTTGCATGTGTGTCAAGTGCGGCACGAATAGTATAAATCCTCGGCCCCGCGGTCTAGTGACGCTGCCATAAAAGGCTTACGCCAGTGGCAAATGCGCTTGGCTTGCGCCGACTGAGGATAAGGGTCGCGGACAAGCTCGGGGCGAAGTTATTCCTGCATAGATCGCGCAAAACGGCGTAGTATTTAGAAATCCATGTTGACGGGAAGTCGGCTATGGTGACCTTGGCCCGAATCGGCTTTCGAGTCCTCGAAGCGGGACTTCTGGACCGCGCGCAAGTCGCATCCGCGACATGCGCGGTTTACGTTAAGTGGCAGTGCGTTTGTTAGACGTCGTTAACTTGGCCTACAGATTATATAAGCGGCGGCATCCGCTTGTAAGGCATATCAGCAGATATGAGCACTACCATTCCAGACACTTTCAAGGTTGGCAGCAGATACTTTGAGTTGCCGCGAGCTCAATTCATTATATTGACGAACATGGCTGTTTCGAACAAAGGCGCTTCTGAGACGTTGACCTTGCTCGAGATCGCAATCGGCAACGTTAATCGGTCGCCAATCCATGCTTCCGCCAGATTGCTGCCAGCTTTGCTACTTTCAAGGATTCGTTATCAACAACTGAATCTCCCTCCAGCAACCTTCTGAAGAAGAACACATTATCCGACTGTTTCCAATTACGATTGGGCGACTCGTTGAATAACCGGACCGTAAAACCGATTACCCGATCGAAAGAAGAGTGGGGAGAGAACTGGCCGCGCATTTCCCACAACGCCTGTGTGCCAGCGAAATGGAATCCTGATTGTGGCTTACCCCAGAAACTCCAGTTCAGATACTCCGATATGTAAAGTTTCGCGGTTCCCTTAATAGCAGAATCATTTCCTGCGGTAGGGAAAGAAGTCGGAATGAGCGACTCCATTGCATACCAGCAGTAAGCACCAGTGATCACAGATCGGTCTTCGATCGCGCTCGTCGGGATGGTCAGCAAGTCCAGATAAGCCGGATTGTTCCCCTGCCGAGACGCTGTTCCAATACCGTGCGTATTCACCCCGATGGGAGGAATTGTTTTTGGTATCTCTAAGCCGGAACTTTTGAGGAAATCCTGGAATTTCTTAAGATCACTCGTGATCTCTTTTTGCTTCGATCCAGTTAGGAGAGGTGATGCCTTGAATGAGAACGGGTTCGCCTCGACCGTCGGTTTGGGAGCCCACCAGTCAAGGGCGAACACAAACATTGCTGGGAGACCAGCGCTCAAAAGCAACGTTGCTGTTTTATGGCCCGGCTTTGCTTGGCTAACTACTAACATGCATACTAAAAAACCAACAAGCCAGAGTCCAGCCAAGGTGATTCTCGACGCTGTCAGATCTACAACAGCTCTTAACTGCAAGAACTCTGCCAGCAGCCATGATCCGGGTGTCATCAGCAACATGATCCCTCCGGCGACCAATGTCCGTTTGAAAACGGGCAGGGGTATTGAGAAGTTCCAAATCTTAACTATTTGCTCCTGCGGTCGTAGGATCTCGTTACCCATGGCCAAGAATGATAACAACCTTGGGTGAGCCAAGTAGGTCATTGCCGGAGCAGCTTCCATCACCGCCTTGCACGTTTTTAAACTGCCGGCTTCTTCTGGACGTTGCAACCAACTTGACGCATAGTCGGCTATGGTGACATTGGCCATAAACGGCCTTCGCGTCCTCGAAGCGGACTTCTGGACCGCGTGAGTCACATCCGCGACATGCGCCTTTCTCGGCAATGTGTCAGATAAAGGCATCTCTACCCTGGCCGACTAGCGGCAACTAATCGCCGCTATATAATCATCGCCGGCCCCTTTGGCTTGATTGGCGCTCTCCTGCTTATTCGGCCCACCCAGCAACTGTCTGGCCACTGAAGACCATTTGCCGGATCGTTGGCATGTTCCCGAACTAAATCCAAGCGGTGGGGCACTAACCGCGTTCAGGCGGTCAAGGCAAAGCTGGTTGAACTGAATGTCGGTAGCGGCGATGTTGTCTCGCAACTGTGCTATCTTGCTGGCGCCGATAATAGTTGAACTCACGCCGGGACGCGCCAACGTCCACGCAAGCGCTATCTGTGCCATGGGTCGCTCACATTCTGAGGCGATTTCTTTCAGGACGTCGAGGATCCTCCAGTTCCGCTCAACAAACTTGCTGTTGCCGAATGGGTTAGGCCCGCTCAGTCTGCCAGCGTGTGCACTAGTTGCTCGATGGTATTTCCCGTGAGAAAGCCACCCGCGAGCGGATTCCACGGCACGACACCCATACCTGCTTCGAGTGCTCCCGGGAGATGTTCGCTTTTCACGTCACCCGCCACCAGCGAATACTCCACTTGCATCGCGATCGGACCCGGCACGCGGCGTTCCGAAGAGATCGTGGCCGCTTTTATTGCCAGCCAGGAAGGCATGTCGGAGAGGGCAAAATAACGAATCTTACCTGCGCTTACGAGATTGCCGGCCTGTGCGCCGGCCAGCACCTTCACAGCTTCAAGATCGGTGGGAACGGGTGGCTGGTGATCTCCCGATTTTCAATTCGTCGCTAAGGACAATCACGTTTCGAAATTAGGCAGGAAGTGCCGGTTGATCCAGGTTGCGGTCGTACCAGATCTGGGCTTCCGAAAAAAGCTGAAGCGGGACCGTTGCACGTCTTGGCCTTGCCCGCCGACTGCTTCATCTGTCTTTAGGGCGCTCTTCAGCAAAGTTCCAAATACCGCTTCACATCCCGCAAGAAGAATTTCAGCTTCCTGGTACCGATTGCTATTTGCTTTTGAGTTTGTCGGGCCAAGAAACGCCGCCAGAGTCCGTGGCTGGAACATGCAGGGATTGCATTGCATCGCTTACTAAACCGTTTCGCCCTGCCGATTCATGATGGGTGGCAGCCGAAAAGTAGGTTCCGCACGGAACTCACACTACCGTTCGCTCCTTGGAGTTACTGCGTGAGGTTGCCTTTAAAAACAGTCCCGCTCTTCATGACTAAGACCACCTTGCGAAGAGAAGTAATATCCTTCAAGGGATCTCCTTGGACCGCGATGAGATCTGCATCAAAGCCGGGGGCGAGAGTGCCGACTCTGTCGCCGAGATTGAGAGACTCAGCCGACAGCGAAGTGGCGGAGGTGATTGCAGCCATGGGATCCTGCCCGCCTTTCTGGACGCGATAAATCAGCTCTTCCACGTTGTGCCCATGAGCTCCGGCGACGGCATCAGTACCGTAGATGATCTTGAGCTTGGGAGTCTTCAGGGCTTGCTGAAAGACCTTCAGGGAAATGGGAATGGATCGCTGCATGGCAGCCATGCCTTCTTCGGTGTAGTTGCCGATGCCGAGGTAATTGGAGCGGTGGGCGAGGTAGTTCTGGGCCACGAGGCCAATGTTGGGATCGAAGTAAGTGCCGTGCTCGGCGAGGAAGGTGAGCGCTTCCGGAGTGATGAGCGTGCCGTGTTCGACCGAGGTGCAACCGGCTTCGGACACCAACTTGATAGTGTCGGGTCCATAGACGTGAACCACTGCGCGCAGGTTCTGAGCCTTAGCCTCGCCGCAGGCGGCGTCGATCTGTTCCTTGCTCAAAGTCTGGCCGCCCCCCTCACGAAAGCTCTTTGAAGCGAATATCTTGATCACATCCGCGCCATTGGACTTGGCCTTCCTGACGTAATCGTGAATCTGTTCGACGGTGAGGGAAGGATTGCTGATGGCGCCCAAAGACGTTAATAAACGAGGACCGGGCAAGATGCCGCGCTGAATGGCAGCGCGGAGATCGCCATCAATGGGAGCGCCGAGACTTTGTATAGTCGTGAAGCCCCCCATGAGAGTCAGATATGCGTTTTCCATGGCATAGCCCAGAGCTTCCGCCGGGGACGTATCTCGCGGTTGATAGCGGCCATCGGGTCCGAAATGCCAGCTGGGATGCGTATGGGTATCGATCATACCGGGCAGCACGGTGTAGTTCTTCAGATCGGTGACAGGACCGGCAGGACGTCCCCCGATTTTCTCGATCTTCGTTCCACGGACCGAGAGATAGGTGTTGCGCTGCACGCCTCCTTTGCCATCGATGAGCGTGCCGATATGCAGGACAGTGGTGTTCTGGCCGAAGACAAAGGGAGAGAGTGCAAAGAGAGCACCTAAGAAGCGGAGATGCGGAGTAATCGTCATGGCTTTGAAAAAAGGATAGGCAGAGCTGGTTCGGCGGTGAACATGCAGCGCGCGTTGTGGCCACATAAGGGAACGACGGTCATCTTCTGGGTTGCTTTCAGCTTCTCAGCGACATAGTGCTGAAAGGCCTGGCCGCGGGCAAGTCTAGTAGGACCCTGCGCCATGGCCGGGCAGGAGGAGTCGAATCCGCCGAGCGGTAGAATGTCGATCTCGCCGAGGAGGTATGTGACGGTCCTGGACTTCAGTTGGGAAAGAAGCTGTTCGTCACTCAGCTGGAGAGCGTAGCCGGAACGATTCTTCAAACCGTAGGGCCAGTTGTCGAAGGTAGTGCAGTTCCGGGCGTCAGAGAATGGCTTGAATGTTCCTTCGGCCGCCGGGCGCAGAGCATCCGGATAGGCGTAACTAGAAGGATTGGCGACGACGTACTCAACTCTTACGCCGAGTTGCTCACTTATCTTGTTAGCCATCTGATAGCGGGTGACAAATTGACCTCCCGCCGAGTGGCCGGCGACGACAATGACCTTGAGATCCGGAAAGACAGCTTTGTCTGCGAGGCGGTTTAGGAGCGCATCCATAAAGTCGTACGACGTTAGGTTCTTGTTATTGACAGAAGCACCGCCAAAACGCCAATTATCACCGCTGCAACCCCAGTTCACTTCGTCATCCGAGAGGGTATCGTGGCAGCCGCCTTCATTATTAGAGGAGAAGCGCGGCGAGATAACAACCGTGTTGTCGAATGCGTTGGCGAGGAAGGCAGCAGCGAGCGCCGTGCGGAAATAGTTATCGGCATCCCGACCCGCGCCATGGACCATTACCAAGGCCTGCGTTATATTTTCGTTCTTTCCTTCGAGCGGAAACGTTCGATACACAAGAGAGCGAGAGGCGCCTTGCAGGCGTAACCACTCCGTACATTTTGGGCTTGCGGTAAGGCAAGGCTCGGCGGAGGCACGGCCCATCAACGACAAGCCGGCAATGGTCAGCGCAAGAAGGCTGCGGAAGAAGCTGGACATGCTCATTGAAAGCTAGTTATCGCGACACCACCGGCTGGTAGCGGAAGATCTTGCCGGAGCGCATAACAAAGACGACGCGACGAACGCTGGTGATGTCATCCAGCGGGTTACCGTCGGTTGCCACCAGATCGGCGTGGAAACCAGGCGCAATGGTGCCAACATCGCTCAAGCGAAGTGCTTCGGCAGCGCGGGACGTGGCGCTAATGATGGCGTCCATGGGCGATTGTCCGCCATCCTTGACGCGGTAGATAAACTCCTCGGCATTCCTTCCGTGAGCTCCGGCGACAGCGTCGGTGCCGAAGACGATCTTCACCTTGTGAGCAAGAGCTCGATGCAATGTCTCAATCCGAATGGGAAGCGTTTTCTCCATGTAAGCGAAGCCTTCCTCGTTATAGTTTCCGATTCCGAGATACTGTTTCTTATGCTCAAGGTAGTTGTGAGTGGTGGAGATGTTCGGATCCAGATAGGTACCGTGGCTGACCATTAGCGCGAGGGTCTCATCATCCAGCATGCTGCCATGTTCGATGCTGGTGCAGCCGGCGAGAACCGATGCTTTAGCACCGCTGGAGGCGTGGGCGTGGACGACGGAGCGCTTGCCGAGAGCCGTCGCTTCGCCACAGGCAGCCTGGATTTGGGCATCGGACATGGTTTGCGCACCGCCTTCGCGGACACTCTTAGTGGCAAAGATCTTAATGAGATCAGCCCCTTGCTGAACACGTTGACGGACGAGTGCACGAATCTGGTCGGGCGTTCCGGATCTTTCGGTGAGCGGTTCGAGCGACGTGAGAAGCCGTGGTCCGGGGATGATCTGGCGGGCGATGGCGTCGCGCAGGTTGGCATCAATAGGGGCGCCCAGACTTTGTATAGTCGTGAAGCCTGCCATAAGAGTGATGTAAGCATTGCCGCTGGCATTCATGGCGAAGTCAGTGGGCGACTCCTGAGTCGTTTCGGCGCGGTCCTGTTTGTTGAAGTGCCAGCCGATGTGCACATGGGTATCGATCCAGCCCGGCATCAAGGTGACGGCACCGAGCTTGTAGTCGGCCGTGCCTGTCTGGTTGGGTTCGACGCGGGTGATCTTGTCGCCTTCGACCGTGAGACGGACATTCATAAGTACGCCGCCTTTCCCGTCCAGAACCCGGCGCGCCTGGATGGTGGTGGCAGCACCCGGGAGAACAGCCAATGCGAAGCAGCAGGCGACCCTAAGGACGTTCTTTTGCATGCGCTTAGAAGCGAATTTTGGCGGCAAACTGAATCTGCCGCGGCGCCTCGGCGGAAGTGACGGAGCCGAAACCGGGAACCCCGAAAGTCTGAGCCGGAAGATCGAAGTTGGGATGGTTCGCGATGTTGAAGGACTCGGCGCGGAACTGGAGCGACACTCGTTCGACGATCTGGAAGTTGCGGGCGAGCGAGAGATCAAGATTGATCAGCCCGGGACTGATGAGGTTGTTGCGACCAGCGTTACCCAAAGTACCCGCGGGAGCTAGTTGAAAGGCGTTGACGTTGATCCACTGCTGAACTGTTTTGGGGCCTGCGTTACCGTTGCCGATCACATTAGGACGATCCACGGTGCCGAGGACGTTAGCGTTGTCGGTATTAACAAGAACTGTGAACGGACGTCCGGTTTGAGCCGTAAAGATGCCCGAAACCTGCCAGCCGCCGACGACCCAACCCACGTACTTGTTGGTGTTGAGGAACGATTTACCAGGACCCAGCGGCAACTCGTAGACAGGACTGAAAACGAAGCGATGCCGTAAGTCAAAACCGGAGAGTCCGCGTTCACGCCGAAAATTGGTAGGGTCTTCTGCGGTGGAGCGCGAAGGGGTAACGTTATAGGGCGTGCCTGGCGTATCGTCGATGGACTTCCCATACATGTACGACAGGATGAATGACAAACCGCCGGAGAATCGCTGCTGAAGCTTCGTGAGAAGACCGTTAAAGCTGGAGTTACCGACCGCATCAAGGAAAGTGATGTTGCCGAACTGCGGGTAGGGGCGAAGCGACTGTTTGAGCGCGACCGAGGCAAGACCGGGTGGCGGCTGGTTGATGTTGTATAGGAGCGGAAGGTGGGTGCCTTTCGAGCCCTGGTAGCCAACTTCCAGCACGAGATTGCGCGTCAACTCCTGCTGGATGTTCATATTCCATTGCTGGATTTTGGCATCGGGCTGATGGCGATTGAAGGCGGAGAGAGTAAGGCTGCCGGCGCCTGCGGCTGCTGCCGGATAAGGATTCAATAGCGTGACGGGCAAAGCCAGACTCGAATTGAATGTCTGGGCGGAAACAAAGGGGGCGTTGCTTTGCTGAGGACCGCTGTTCACGTTGTTTAGCGCGGGCGCGTTATAGAAGATGCCATAGCCGCCGCGGAGCACGGTCCGGGCGGAATGGAGGGGTTGCCAGGAGAAACCGAAACGAGGCTCAATGTCGAACGGGTTTGCATTCCAAAGGCTGGGGGGAACTCCATTCTGACCGGCTATGTCGATCTTGCCGGTAGAGGGATTGAAGTTGCTCAGGGTGTTGTATTTTTCGAAGGTCGGGATGTTGTACTCATAACGAAGCCCGATGTTCAGAGTGAAGTTCGAGGTGACTTTGAAATCGTCCTGCATGAACCCGCCGTAAATCCCGGTGCGGTCGTAAATGCGGGGACTGAGAGGGCTGCGAGAAGTGCTTGTTGGCAGGCCCAGCAGTAGATCGGCGAAGGCATAGCCCGTAGTAGGGGCAGTGCTTTGGGCGTTGAAGGTGTAGGCTCCCCGGCCATTCCCGACTATGGTCCCGTTGGACTGAAAGCGATGGAAATCAGCACCGAACTTGAACGAGTGCTGGCCGACATTCCAGGAGAGGTTGTCAGCGAGCTGGTACGTGTTGTCAGTACGGACCTGGGGGAAGTTGGTCGGTTCCCCCAGGGTCGCGAAGCCATTGACCGAGACCTGTGGAACGCCGGTACGGGCGGAGCCGTCGTTTCGTGTTCCGGTAATGCCGAACATCTGCAGGTAATTGATGTTCTGATCGTTGGTGGCGCGTGGGTTTTGAAATTCAGTGTAGGCGAGCCGGAACTCGTTGATCAGGCCGGGGTTGAAGGTATGCGTTTCGGTGAGCCCGCCCAGGCGCGCCAGCAGCAGGACGGTGCAATCGAAGCCTGGAACAACACGTGAACCGCAGACGGCATTGTTCTGTGTGAGGGTGTTGTCCTCGAAGTCGTTGTAGCTGGCGTTGAGGATGTCTTTTTCGGAAAATGAGTGATCGATCCGCAGAGAACCCAAGTTGAGGCTGTCGATCTGAGGCTCGTCGAATGTGTAGTTATTAGCGGGCTGAGCGCCGGCGGCGTTTACAGCGGTGGGTTTGGGATAGAGTTTCGCGAGAAATTGGCCGGCCGGGTTGATGCTGATGACGGGGATGATGTTGTTCGGAAATTGCTTGCCCGTAGTGGGATCGATGATCGCCTTACTGATCCCCGAGAAATCGCCATTGACCATTGCGGAGGTCGGCACGTTGGTCAGTGCGGTAATCTGCTGATTGGAGCGAGTCCCTTCGTAACTGGCAAAGAAGAACGTTTTGTTCCGAATGATGGGGCCGCCGAGCGTGCCGCCAAACTGATTCTGGCGGAAGGCGGGCTTGCTGCCGGCTGGCGTGAAGTAATTCTTGCCATCCAGCACCTGGTTGCGCAGAAACTCAAAGGCTGTTCCGTGCAGCGCGTTTGTCCCCGACTTGGTTGTGACGATGACCTGGCTGCCGGAGTTGCGTCCGTATTCAGCGGGAAAGATACCGGTGATGATTTTGAATTCTTCAATGGCGTCTATCGAAGGGCGGAAGGCAGGCGCACTTAGTAACTGGTTGTTATTGTCCAGGCCATTTAAGGTGAAGTTGTTGTTTAACTCGCTGGCGCCAGCTACATTGAAACCGCCGCGGAAGCTTAGGATCGAACCTTGCGCCGGCGGTGCGACGCCCGGGGTCAGCAAGGCTAGGCTGTAGAATTGTCGGCCATTGAGCGGTAGCTCCACAACTTTGCGATTGTCGATGACTGCTCCCGAAGACGAAGAGTCGGTCTGAGTAAGAGGGACTTCGGCGGTGACCTGGATAGTGTTTGTGGTCGCGCCGACTTTAAGGGCGAAATCGATGCGAGCATGTTGATCGACTTGCAGCACGATACCCGTCTGGAGGACCTTCTCAAAACCCTGCTTTTCGGAAGACAGATCGTAGTTGCCGATCGGCAGCAAAGGAAGGGTGTAAGTGGCACTGTCATTGGTGACGACTTTTCGTTCTAAGCCTGTCTGCGTGTTGCGGGCGGTGATGGTAGCGCCGATAACTCCTGCGCCGGAAGAATCCTGAACCTGTCCGGTTATGGTCGCTGTGTTCTCCTGTGCAAAAGCGTAGGCGGTCGCCGCGAGAACAACCGCGACACATTTGAAATTCAAAATGTCGAACTCCTTGATGACGTTTAGTTGTGAATAGCTGGACGGGACGATGTCCAAGGGCAACTAGGCTTCAAAAGTATACCTATTTGTTTGACGGCCCTGCAATTTTTGAGTCAGGGCGAAGTGAAATGGGGAATTACCTTCGGCGATGATGAACGGTTGCGTGCGCATCCTGCTCTGAAGGGCGTTCAGCTGCCAACAAGCTCAGCGTACGGGTGTCCAGGGCGGCATCGTTGCAAAAGGAGGGCTCATCTTTGTAGGTGGTGGGGATAAGCATTCCATGCCCTTGATAAGTCGACGGGTCAAGAGCTATGGCAATGCAGCTGGGAGTACCAACCGCGGGCCCCCCATGACGTACAGCTTCAAAGGACGCCAGTATGTCGCGATTGCCATCGGGTCAAACGCGGATACGCGGCTGGTGGCATTCAGTCTTCCTCAGCAACTTATGTATTCGGAGAAGGTTCTGACGAGTGGGCTGCTGTTTGGTCTGTTGGTGCAGCCTGCGGTGAGTGCCCCCTTGAATGCCGAAGAGCAAAAGATCGTCGCGACAGTGACCCCGGATGAGCACGAGTCTGCTGCACTTCTGAAACAGCTGGTGGACATCAACAGCGGAACGCTCAGTCTGGCCGGCGTGCACGCTACAGGGTAATCAGGAGAAGCGAATTCTGCTCATCGGACACATGGACACGGTTTTCGAACCAGACAGTATCTTTCAGAAGTTTGAAGAGAAAGACGGGACGACGACAGGTCCGGGCGCTGCAGATATGACGGGCGGCCTGGTCATTACGCTCGGCGCCCTGAAGGCGCTATACGAAAATCATGCGCTGGAGGGAACCATGATTACGGTGTCCTTATTGGCGATGAGAAACGGCCGAGTGAGCCTTTGTCAGTCGCGCGGCGCGACCTTATCGAAGCAGGGAAGAACAGCGATGCGGCCCTGGAGTTTGAAGGTGGTGTTCAGAATGGCGGGCAGGATGCGACCAGCCTCGCACGGCGGAGTGCTTACCAATGGGTTTTGACTACAACAGGTAAGACGGCCACTCTAGCGGCATCTTTAATATGAGCGTTGGTGACGGCGCGATCTATGAGATGTGTCGGATTTTGTACCGCTTCGATCAAGAACTGCATGATACAGGTCTGACCTACAACATGGGGCTGATTGTAGGCGAGACACAGGCCGCCTATGCTTCAGCAACCGCAACCGGTAGGGCATCCGGCAAAGTAAACGTTGTGCCGGCGGAAGCGCAAGCGGTGGGGGACATGCGCACCTTGACCGACAAGCAGTACAAAAGTCCACAGGAAAAGATGAGGCAGATTATCGGCGAGCATCTTCCATGTACGTCGGCGGAAATAGATTTCAAAGACGGATACCCTTCGATGCCCGAAACTGCCGGCAATAAAGATCTGTTGTAGCAATTGAATGTTGTAAACCGGGAACTCCGCATGGATGTGATGGAGCCTCTTGATCCGAGCCGTCGCGGAGCGGCCGACCTATCATTTGTAGCTCCTTCTGTGGCAAGTATTTCAGGGCTCGGTTCTTATGGGCCGGAGCGCATGCTCCAGGCGAAAGCATTAACATGAAGCGGCAGCCGGGAACAGACCAGAAGAGTGGCCCTTCATCTGTTACGAGCTGACGCGGACTATGCATGGAACATTGCTCGGACTCAACGTTCGAGCTTCGAACTTCTTCGATACGTGAACGGCGTTTTCCCTCAAGGTATAGCGGAGGACGAGTTTTCAGGTGGAGACTGGAGATCGTCCAGAACCTGGAAGAGCCTTGTGAGGTCTGGTATGCTCAACTCCAATCACCATGTTGTTGTGGCCGCTCTTGAGCGGTACGTCCCTGCCCGGTCCCACGTGTTGCCGGCATTGCTAAAAGCCAACAATCATCCGTACCGTTGCCGCAGGTAACGGCATTCCAAATCGCGGGAGGATCACTTGCAAAACACTAAATTTCTACTTGCCGTGTCGGTTTTGGGTATCAGCTTACAGGCGCATGCGGCGACTAAGGCAATCAAGTTCGGAAAACTCTGGGATGGTCACCAGGTTATTAAAAAGCCTGTGGTGATTGTCGATGACGAGAAGATTCGCAGCGTCACCGCGGGTGGTTCGCTTCCTGCCGGCGTGGAGACGATCGACCTCAGTCGTTACACAGGAATGCCCGGGATGATCGACATGCATACGCACATCACTTACTACTGGAACGGAGACACCAGCGTCGATCCGCGTAAGCAGAAGCCCCGACACGAGGCGGTGACGGTTGTACTCGCGCAGAGAAACGGCTTAAAAGGCCTGGAGGCAGGTGTCACGACCATGCGAGATCTGAATGCCTCGGGCGGCGCGGATATCGATCTCCGGGACCTGATCAACATGGGTGCCCTGGTTGGTCCCCGCTTATTTGTATCCGGGCGGGGCTTGCACGGACTGCCGAAAATTCCCGACATGAACGACAAGGTAGCGGAACAGATCAAGCAGACCAAGGAGACCCTTGCAGCAGGCACAGACTGGGTGAAGGTATTCGGGTCTACCGGGGGTTTCGATAACGTAACCGGCGACCAAACGGTGAGCTACGAGGAGATGAAAGCCATCGTTGACACCGCTCATGCGGAAGGACACAAAGTGGCTATTCACTCCTACGGTCCGGCCGGTGCGCGTGACGCAATCAAGGCCGGTTGTGACACGTTGGAACATGCGACCGATATGGACGATGCCACTATCGCCGAGATGGTGAGCAAGAAGATCTGGTACGTTCCGACCATCGATCACAACGAATACTACGTGGAGAATGGGATGCGGGAGTGTACAAGTTTCCGGCGGGCGCAAAAGAAAATCTGAAGGATTATATTCAGCGGAACTTCGTCACCGCGCAGAAGGCATTCAAGGCTGGGGCGCGTCTGTTGGTCGGTTCGGACGCGGTCTATAACGGCTTCGGACTGAACATGCGCGAGTTGACCTGGTTCGTGAAGATGGGCATGACCAACGAACAGGCCCTGCAGACCGCGACCACTCTTCCGGCTGAAGCGCTGGGCATGGAGAAGAGCATTGGGTCAGTTGCGCCCGGCTATTTCGCGGATATTATCGCGGTGCAGGGCGATCCGCTGGCCGATATTCAGGTGGTGATCAAGAACATTCGTTGGGTGATGAAGGGCGGCGCCGTTGTTTCGGATACGACCCATGGTGTAGGTGCGCACACGGACTAATCGCTGAAGTCTGTGAGTGACCATCGAAGCGCATGGAACTTCTTCGTCCGCTCTGTATAAGCTCTTCTCTCTGCTTAGTGGCCGCCATGATGCATGCTGCAAACTCCGAGTTACAGCGCATTCAGTTTGAGGATGTGACAGCCAGAAGCGGCGTTCGATTTGTCAACGAGAACGGCGCGAGCCAAGACAAGAAGATGATCGAGACGATGGGCTCGGGTGTAGGTGTTCTCGATTACAACGGAGACGGACGACTGGACATCTTGTTCGTCCATGGTGGCGGCCAACCCGGCTCCACGGAGGCCGCACATAATCGTTTAGAGCTCTATCGCAATCGTGGTAATGGCAAGTTCGAGGACCGGACGGCTGCCGCTCACCTAACCGGAGACTTTGATACCTATGGCATGGGCCTCGCTATCGCTGATTACGACAACGATGGCCATCCGGACATTCTACTGACAGGCTATCCGCGATGCCTCCTGTTTCACAACAATGGCGACGGTACGTTTCGGGATGTTACAGCGGCGGCGGCCCTGGAGAACAAGGGTCGATGGGCAACGAGCGCGGGATGGTTCGACTATGATCGCGACGGCCGCCTCGATCTTGTAGTCGCCAATTACGTTGCCGATTTCTCCTGGAGCGACCAGCGCTTCTGTGGTGACGGAGCCCAAGGTCGCCGTGCTTATTGTCACCCGGACGTGTATCAGGGCACAGGTGTAAGACTTTACCACAACGAAGGGAATGGCCGGTTCCGAGACGTGACCAGTAATGCCGGGCTCGATCAGCTCCGAAGGCAAATGCCTGGGCTTGGTACTAGCCGATTTCGATGGTGACGGGTGGCCGGATATTTTCGTTGCGAACGACAGCGCCATGAATTTTTTCTATCGGAACCAAGGAAACGGAACCTTCAAGGAGTTAGGGCTGGCGTCGGGAGCAGGCTTTACGGAAGACGGGCAAACGGAAGCTGGCATGGGTGTGGATGCTGCCTACCTGGAAGGTGATGCGAGTCTGCCCGACCTCTACGTGACACACCTGGACAACGAGTTAAATCGGCTTTATCGAAACCTTGGCCAGGATTCTTTCCGCGACGTGACGAAGGAGGCGGGCTTAGGTGGTGAACGCAGTCTGCTGAGTGGCTTCGGTGTTCGGTTCGCCGACTTCTCCAACAGCGGACACCAGCAAATTCTGGTGGCCAATGGGCACATACTGGATAACATCGCGCTATTCCATCCGCGTGTGAGTTATCGGGAACCGATGACATTACTTGAAGGTGTAGAAGGATTGCGGTTCAGGCAAAGTGTGGCGCGAGAGAAAGATGTTCTTGCGCAGCCTCTGCTTGGGCGCGGACTTGCGGTAGGCGACTTCAACGCCGATGGATTGCTTGATTTTGTTGTGAACCAGAATGCCGGGCCGCCTCTCATTGCAGAGAGTGTCATGAAGGCGCTGAATCATTGGATCGCCTTTGACTTGCGGGGTACCGGACGAAGTAATCGTGATGCGGTCGGCACCGAGGTGACCATAACAGCAGGAGGGAAGAAGCAGCGCGCCCAGATCATGGGAGGAACAAGCTATTGTTCGGCCAGCCACACGAGCTTGCACTTTGGTTTAGGAGCAGCACGCCTAATCGATCGCGTGGTGATTCACTGGCCATCGGGGCACAGCGAGACATGGAACAATCTTCCGGTGGACCAGACCAGAAGAATCACCGAAAGTGTCGCGGCTCAATGAGCGGCAGGATGTGCCTTCAGTTCGTGCAATAAGTCTTCAAAGTCCTGGACTCCCGGGCGTAACCCGATTGCTTTCTGAATAGACTCGATCGCACCATCCGGGTCGCTTTCCTGCAGGCAGCGAGCCATTACAAAGTAATACTCAGGCTCGAAAGGATTGCGCGCGATCGCCTGACGAATCGATTGAAGTGCGCCTTGTATATTACCTTGCAAGTAGCTCACTTGCGCTAAACGGTAGTAGGCGGGATCGAAGGCCGGCAGTTCGCCGATGGCTTTGGAGAAGGACGCTTGCGCCTTATCGAGCTGATCAGTATTGGCGAGCAAGTTAACGCCTTCTTCGTAATCAGCGCGGCCGCGCATCTCGAGCGCGCGCTGTTCGGCTTCCGCTTTCTTGTGAGTGTTGAAGGCGGCCAAGGCAACCTGCGCTTTATCTTCCTCATGCAACTGTCGATAGACGGAAGCCAGCAAGTAATACGATCCGGCATTTTTGGGATCGGTCTTGATGGCGCTTTCGAGTGCTGCGACGGCTTGCTGTCCATCCCCTGAGTTGAGGAACGCCGATCCCAATGTGGCGTCGATACCGGCGAGATTCGGTGCAAGAGTACGAGCTTTCTTAAGCAGGGAGATAGCCTCCGGCAGACGCTTGCGCTGGTTGACGTAGAGCCGACCGAGTTGAAGGTCTGCTTCGGCAGAATCAGGGTTGAGAGCGAGGGCCTCCTGAAACAAGCGTTCGGCAGAAGCAGTATCCTGCAATCCTAATTCGGCCATTGCCAGAATCTCTACTAAAGCTGCATCTCTTCCAGTGCGAAGAGCTTGTTCTGCGAGGTCCCTGGCAGCGGCATACTGCTCGTCACGCAGGTCGGCGGCCGCTAGGAGGCTCTGAATTTTCCGAGCGTCAGGGTGAGCCTTCAGGAAAGGCTGTAAAGTCTGAATGGCGTTCTGATTCCGGCCGACCCTTAGATACAGCGAGGCAAGAGAAACGAGATTTGCTTCTGAATCGGGAGCTGAGTGGACAGCTATTTGTGCTGCCGCAATCTCGCGCAAAGTCAGGGGAGTCACCGTGGCGTTTGGCTGTGAGTTGCCGGTGCAAACGGAGCACAGGGCAACCCACAGAGAGCCATACACGAGCCGCATCCACATCTCCGAACCCGTTAGTTTAGCGGAGAGCGACGGGGTCCTCAGAACATATACTTCAAAGCGAACTGCACGATGCGAGGAGAGACAGCAGTACTGGAGACGACACCATAATTGCTGGGGAGCTCCCCGGTTCGATCCCGGGTTGTTGAACTGGGGATGATTGGCGAAATTGAAGAACTCGCTCCGAAGCTGTAAAGCGCCGGATTCCCGGATACCGCCGACCCGAAACTCGCGACCGATGCCAGCATCGAAGTTCAGTTGACCAGGTCCGCGCAGGATGTCACGCCCAGCGTTGCCGAACCCGGTACCGTTCCCTACAAGGGGAACACTGGTGAACGCGGATGTGTTGAAGTATTGGGTTAAACGAGACTCGGTGCTACCACTAAGCCTGGCATTGTTAACGTTCATGCCGTTTGCAAATTGAGCGTAGGCGGAGATGCCATAGATTGTTCCAGAGGTGCTGTCAGTAACTGAGAACGGCAGGCCTGATTGGATTGTGGTTACTCCCGAGAGCGACCAACCATTCACTACGCCTCTGACAAGGCGATTGCCTGCAGTTAGTTTTGGCAGATCGTAAGAGTAGCTGACAACAAGCCGATGCGTGCGGTCGAAACTGGAGTCACCGTAGGCGCTCTTTGTATTGTAGAAATCTCCCATAAAGCTGCCTAGCGGCTCATTACGACCGCCAGCGGTAACGCCATCGTCGTCCAAGGCGTGGCTCCAGGTGTAGGCAGCGATAAATGAAACCCGTGGGAGAAGCGGTGATTTACGCTCAGTTGTAGTGCGTCATAGTGAGCCGTCAGGATGGATTTGTACTCACTAATCCCGGTGGGCAACCAACCAAGGAAAGGCCCACGCAGCGCGCGATTGGCAACCGTGTTGACGGTTAGTCCATCCACGGGATTCGACGGGCTCGCCAGCAGCGGCTGGTTGGGATAAAACCCGGCAATCAGATGCGTAGAAGCACTGCCGACATACCCGAGTTCGAAGAGGTAGCTTTTGAGACTATATTGCAGATTCGCGCTCCATTGCTGGGTGTAGGGCTGCTTCAAATAGGGGTCGGTCGGAAGAGTGGAGCGGGTGCTTCCGAGCGTGTACGGCAGATAGACCGGAAAGGCGGTCGTGGGAGGCACAGGGTTGGGGAATGGATTTTGCCACGATGTTGAGGCAAGGTCTGCTCCGCCGGCCCTGTTCCAGACATAGAAGGGATCGAAGTTCGATTGCTCGGTCACGGTTCCGGCAACGCTGGACCAGAAGATACCGTACCCGGCACGGAAGACGAGATTCTCATTATCGGCGAGCGGCCGGAAAGCCAGACCAACGCGCGGCGCAAAGCCCAGATAGTTCTGGTCGTAGATCGGAGATTGGGAGCTGACCTTGGTGAAACCTGCCGGTGGCGTACAGTTGCAGTTGGAAACCACGGTAAAGCCGGCATAAGTGCCTGAAGCAGGGGGCGCCAGGAAGGGCGTCACCAGGTTGGGATCGAAGCCGCCGATCCTTCCATGTTTGTCTGTCTTATCGCCGTTGAACTGGTAGCGAAGGCCGAGGTTCAGGGTGAGCTGATTGTTAACACGGTAATCATCCTGCACGAAGCCGCTATAGTTTTTGAATCGCGGATACGCGCGAACCACTCCATTGGCAACCTGGCTGCTCGAGACGTTACTGAAATTTGATCCGTTCTGGGCAGCGGTCATACCGAGCAGAAAATCAGGGAACGAGCCGAAGCCGAGGGAGCCGCGAGTGAGGAACGCATTGGTCCGGTTCACCTGCACGATATTGAGTCGCCTCCAACGCGTATCTGGTGGCGTCCTTTTACGATGCTCAGTGTATCGCTGCCTAGCCAGTTGTGGATCATCGTGACCTGGTTATTGTTAGTGGCGGGCCCGATCACAAAGGCTCCGGTAACGGAGATGAGCGGAATGCCGCCCCACCCTGACACGGGCGCCTGAATTCCGACCTGCGCATCGGTGAGCGGCTCGATCGGAAGTTGACTGATGTAATTGCGAGCGTAGCCGGCATGCGCTTCATTGACAATCCGCGGAGTGATGGTGGTGGTGAGGATGAGGGTATCGTTCCAGTTGATCTTATTGTCGTTCTCGCCAAAGCCGGGCACGTTGTCGCCGGCGGAGGTAGAGAACGGGATGCTCCAGGGGTCGCTGCGAGTAAAACGTTTTTACCGCGAGACGATTGGCATTGTTGATTTGATAATCGAGGTCGCCGACATACTGATTTTCGGTAAAGTGAGCGCCAAGCGAGTAAGTAGAGAATCCGGAACCGTTAGGCTGGATCATCTGGGGAGTCGGAATCACATATTGGCCATTCGGCAGTTTGGCATTCAGGATATTGAGAGCAACGGGATTGATGTTGGATCCGTTTGCGGCCACCGCCACGCCGCCCTGCACGCCTCTCTGCCCGGCGAAGATCCGTCCTAGCGCTTGGGCAGAGCGATCGTTGGTTAAGGCGGGCAGGAAGGTGCTGGCCGTTGAGAAACTTGAAACGCCATTCACCTGCTTTGTGCCTTGATAGGAGAAGAAGAAAAAGATCTTGTCCTTCTTGATGGGACCGCCGACGACTCCGCCAAATTGATTCTGCTTGAGAACGCCGCGCGGCTGGCTAGTGGCATTGCGGAAAAAATCGTTCGCATTCAGATCGTCGTTGCGAAGGAACTCATATAGCGTACCATGGAATTCGTTGGTTCCGCTCTTCGTCACGGCCTGGATGACCGCCCCGCCCTGCCGTGCCGGTCTCGGCGTCGTAGAGCGCAGTCTGAACCTTGAATTCCATGAGCGCGTCAGGCGACGGAATCGGGGTACCGCCTTTATCAACGTCATCGTCAAAGCCCTGCGACATGGGATTCTCCGCCACCAGACCATTCAAGACCAGGCTGTTGTCGTAGGGGCGCGAACCATTGGCGGAGATGTTAACGCTATTTCGGCCGAGCGCGCCGGCGTTTGCTACCGACGCATTTACGCCGGGAGACAACGCGAGAATCTGAGTGAAGTTACGGCTGGAGAAGGGCAACGCCGTTACTAATTGCTGCTCGACCACCATGCCAACCGCGCTTGAGGTGGTATCCACCTGCGTGAGTTGCATCGACCACTTCAACCTGTGTTGCGGTCTGCCCAAGTTCGAAAGATGCATCGATGGTTACTGTTGCCGCGATGTCCACGGTCACGTTGCGGACCATGCGTTTGAAGCCAGGCAGTGTCGCCGAGAACTCGTAAGCGCCGGGCGGAAGAAACGTAAAGGCGAAATGCTCCGCTGGACGTGGTCTTTGCTTCCACCCGCTGCCCGGTTCCGGTTTGACAAGAGCAACGATGGCATCAGGTGCGGAACTGCCAGCCGGATCCGTAAGAATACCCTTTACGGTTCCATTCGACTGGGCATCGCCAGAGCCGATACAGCGAGCGCCAGAACCACCAGGGTGAAAATGCGTATACGCTCCATAGACTGCTTTCCTTTCATGCGAGAATAGGTGTGTCTTACTAACCGATGCCGTTCCAAAGTCGCTCTCTATCACTGAGCGCGGCGTGTCGCAAGCGAATCAGTGTGATTGGTAAGCGTCTTAGCTTTTGTTGATCGGAACGCATCACGGTTCCTTAGTTGAGTGTGAATGAATCAGCGATGAACGATGCTGCGGCATTTCTTTTGGGCCAGATCGTTCTACACTTCGGTTTGCATGGGATCTTCCCACGAAGTTCTGATCGGCAGTCAAGCAGTTACAGATATCTTCTGGTCTCAAAGTGCAAAGGCGATGAGACTGGCATCTGCGGTCCGTTCCCGCAAGCAATCAAGATGAACTGCTTTCCATTTGCGGTTCGATAGGTGGACGGGGTGCTGGTGGTTCGCTGCGGAAGTGGGTAGCTCCACAGATCCGCGCCCGTGGTCTTGTCCACCGCATGCAGAGCCATGTCGCCGCCGCCGATAAAAACCAAGCCGCCTTTAGTAACCAGAGGTCCCTGCACGCCCGAGACACCGAGCTTTTCGGGCAGCGCGACACCTTTCAGAGCAGGATGGTTGCGCAACGACGGGGTATCGCCAAACGGCACCTGCCACACGATCGCTGCCGCGATTCAGATCGACAGCGTTCAGTATACCGTAAGGAGGCTTGACCAGTGGCAGGCCATTGTGAAATTGGCTTCGAGTGCCGAAATCCTGCGTGTAGTCGGAAACAATGTCAGCCGAGTGCGGATTGTGTGCCTCCGCAGGTTTCGTGACACGGGCGATCCACGGTTGCTTGCTCGTCTTCACGTAAAGAATGCCCGTTTCCGGATCGAAGGCGCCACCACCCCAGTTCGGGCCTCCTAGAATACCCGGAAGCATCAATGTTCCCTGCAAGCTTGGGGGCGTGTACAGAGGACCGAGGCGGTACTTCTTCATTTCGGCGACAGCTTCCGCTTTGAGCTCGGGCGTTAAATCGAAAGCGTCCTCAAGCGAAACGCCCTTGCGGCGTGATGAGGCGGCGGACGGGACGGAATCGGCTGAGTCGGTGAGGCTTCTTCGCCGGGAACATCGCTTGCCGGCACGGGGCGCTCTTCAATGGGAAACATCGGCGCACCAGTGACGCGGTCGAACATGAAAATGTATCCCATCTTCGTGAGCTGCACAGCGGCATCGACCTTGCGTCCCGCCACGGTCAGCGTAACGAGATTTGGAGGCGCAGGCAGATCGTAGTCCCACAAGCCATGATGGACCGTCTGAAAAAACCACTTGCGCTGCCCTGTGTTCGCATCGAGGCATACAAGGGATTCCCCGTACAGGTTCTGGCCAGGGCGCTTCCGCCATAGAAATCGTTGCTCGGCGTCCCCAATGGCAGGTACACCAGACCTCGCTGCTCATCCAGAGTGATCGGCGCCCAGGTGTTGACGTGTCCGGTATACAACCACGAATCGTTCTTCCAGGTGTCGTTGCCGAACTCCCCTTTTTGTGGCACGGTATGGAAGATCCAGGCCCGCTTACCGGTACGCGTATCGTAGGCGCGGATATCACCTGGCGGATCGTGCTTGTAAATGACGCGATCATCCACGCTATTGCTAAGGATGACCAGGTTCTTGTAGACGACCGGTGGCGAGGTGTTTGTGTAATGCTTCTTGTTCACCTCCCACGCGAAACCTTGCGAGAGATCTACAACGCCGTTATCGCCAAACTTTGGCATTGGATTTCCGGAAAGCGCATCCAGGCAAATCAACTTATAGTGGCTCACCAGGAAGAGGCGAAGTTTACCGTTGTCGTACCAGGCGGCTACGCCACGGTGGACATAGCCGACCCCGTTCAGTGCCTGCCCTTCTTCTTCGTAGGCCTTTGGATCATAGACCCAAAGCTGGCTGACCTGTTTCAGCATCAAGCGCCGACAACGCGGTTGTAGGAAGTGGACAAGTACAGACACGCCGTCGATCATGAGTGGCGTTCCTTCGAAGTTGCCGGGTCGAATGCCCTTCTCCGGCATGGGTTTTTCGCCGGGCTTCCATTCCCAGGCAATCTTCAAAGTCTTGACGTTGTCGCGGTTGATGTCGTCCAAAGTGGAATAGCGGTTTCCGCCGGCATCGCCGCCGTACCATGGCCACTCCTGCATCTGCTTCGGGGCGGGACCCGAGAGGAGGAGAGCAGAGCCTGCAAATAAAGCAAAAAGGATTTCGGAAGCATGCAAGAGTCCGGCTTTACAAAGCGGCGTCATAACGTACTCGCAATATGATCCGCGCTTCGTAGCGTCAAGCCGACAAAGGTGATGGTGGCATTCGTACAGCCTCCGGTGGGCAGGGTGGGCGCTCCTGCAACAAAGAGGTTCGGATGGTCGTGCGTGCGTCCATAGCTGTCACAAACGCTTTGGCTAGGGTCTGTCCCCATGCGGCATCCGCCGGACGGATGGTCCTGATAGTCGCTCTTATTCACAGAAAGAATTTTCGTGCCCTCGGCTTTGGCCATGCGTTCGTAGATAGCGTGAATGTGGGCTTGGGTTGCAGCTTCACGTTTCTCTGCAGCTTCATCAAGGCGGTGCTCAATCTTGGGCATGGGGTCGCCGAAGCGGTTTCGGTTTGTCTGATCGAGAGTCAGCGCGCTGTCACGGGAGGGATGGGTGTCGTAATACATACGGACGCGGGCAACCCCATGCGGAACCCGGGACCGCCAGTCGTTGAGAAGATCATCGCCGAATAGGAACTCTCCGCTCTCCGACTTCAGACGGGGCCGACGCCCAGCCGTGCTTTCGAAGATCTGGATATCATGCCGTACGAAGGGCTTGTTGGTAGCGCAGCGGAAGTATTCGCGAGAGAGGATCGGGTATGGCTCATTCATTCCCGGATAAAGCTTTCGGCCGACTTCAATGTTCGCCGTGATAAAGCCGTGGCCCGTCATGTAGCGGCCCACCAAGCCTGAACGATTCGCCAGCCCTTGAGGAAACCGCGAACTCTGCGAGTTCAGCAGAAGGTGGGATGTCCAGGCATAACCGGACGCGACTACAAACAGCTTGGCGCGGTACTCCACATTCTCGCCTGGCCGTGCTTCCGATGCCCCCGTGGCGGCTACGATGGAGCTGTTCTGGTCGTGCGGTATGAGTCGCCGAATCAAGGTCTGGTCGTGCAACGCAATGTTCTTCCGGGTCAGCAGTTGCTTGTATGTATAGTCCGGCGAGTAGCGTGCCCCAATGGGACACATCACGCAGGTGTTGCAACGCTGGCACTCCGGACGTCCATCGTAGGCCCGGGTATTTCGCGCCAACGGGCACGCCATGAAGGGGATACCCGTACGCTCAGCCCAGGCTTTCATCTCCGCAAGGTTGTAGGTCAGCGGCATGGAAGGCATGGGATAGGGTTGCGATCGTTCATCTTCCGGATGCGGACTCGATTCACCTGCCACTCCCATAAGGCGTTCAGCTTCGCAACAATAGGGTTCCAGGTCAGCCCACTTGAGCGGCCAATCCACGGCCAAACCGTAAAGTGAATGGAGCCGAAGATCTTCTTCGGAAAAGCGATTGGCGTGCCCTTGCCAGTGCATGGCAGAACCGCCGACAGCCATGGTGCGGGAGATAACTCCGGTCCCGCCTTGATCTTCTATGAAGTCGCCGGGCCAGCCATTCTCGCCGTACGACAAGGCCCGCTGGCGATAGCCCATTCGGTTTTGCGCATCAAACAGTCGCTTACCGGCTTCGACTATGGTGATGCTGAGATGAGGCTTCAACTCCGAGAACTTCTGCGCCATAAAAGCTGCAGAAATGCCACCGCCGATAATGCAGATGTCACTTTCGAATCTTTGTACTAGCTCAGGCACGGGTACTGGATCCGTTCTGTCTGAATGGACCCGGGACAGCGGCTGAGCTCTTCAGCCCACGGCACATGTCCTTGCCGATCCTAGCCTCATAAGCAAGATCATTTGCCTCCGAGCTTTGAAAGTAGAACGTCATGAGGTCGGAGACTACGTGCGCGCCATCCGGCGAAAAAGGGAGATCCTTGATATTTGCAGCCAGTAGCTGCTCTGAAATCTTCTTCCTGCGAGCAACGAGCGTGTCCTCGGCTAGCGCGCCTGAGGCAAGTTGATCCATCTGGTCCAGGTAACGCCGTGCAGGCGAAACCGGTTTATAACGAAGGCGCGTAAAACCATAGCCGGTCTGCATCTCGGCTCCCTCTCGGTAGTGCTGCACCCACTCAACAAAACCAGCAGCCACGGCGTCACTGCCTGCACGTCCCAGCGACTCGGGAAGCACAGCGGCTGCGAGTTCGTTGAGCGTTACTTCGTGCTTGCCCGGGAAGGCGACGGTCTGCCCAGACAATCGGAAGTTCGTAAAAGTAACCCAGTGGAACAGAAGCTGGATCAAAGTTCTACGTTGCATTTTTTCTCCTCGCCTGGACGCTAGTTCGTGAGAGCGATCGTCGAAAATCTTCTGTCATGGGTAGCAACGGAGCTACGGAGAGAGCTTGGGTGTTGCTGAGAATTAATCACTATACTCTGGACAAAGATACGGTCGCAACTATTAGCACGTAAATTCCCGGCGGGAATCGATCTGTTCCCACAAGACTTCTTGACACGGAAGCCCTGCGGATGCTAACTCTTCTTCACACAGACGCATGCGCACGGGCTTGTTCGCTCGAGCCATCACGTGGTAAGGATCCAGGACAACATGCCGGAACAATCAATCGAAGCTGACCGACCAAAGAGAAACACAGCCGAGGCCAACCGACCCGCTGAGTGGGATCGCCGTAACTTTCTTCTGATGGCGGCAGGCGCGACTTCAACTTCGATTGCCGGACACAACGCGGCGGGTGCTACGTCGACTGGCGGATCCGAAGAGCTCGCTAAGCTCACCATGACCGAAGCGTCCAGGAAAATTCAATCCCGAGAGATCACCTGCTCAGAACTGACGCGGGCGTGCATTGAGCGAGCGCGAGTCTATAACCCGAAGGTGAACGCCTACATAACGCTAATGGAGGAAGAGGCCTTGGCCCAGGCAGCGCAATTGGACGCCGAAGCGAAAGCGGGCAAGTTTCGGAGTCCTCTGCATGGCATTCCCCTCGCCCTGAAAGACAACATCGACACGGCGGGGACACGCACGACCGGCGGCAGCGCAGTCTTCGAAGATAGGGTTCCCGATGAAGATGCCGATGTGGTTCAGCGGCTTAAAAAGGCAGGAGCTGTCATTA
The DNA here is from genome assembly GCA_963814195.1 of uncultured Acidobacteriaceae bacterium. Classification (GTDB taxonomy): domain Bacteria; phylum Acidobacteriota; class Terriglobia; order Bryobacterales; family Bryobacteraceae; genus Bog-105. The sequence continues at coordinate 677,916 of CAWFBU010000006.1, read as the reverse complement.
TGGCCAAAGCTAATTTACAAGAGTTTGCGATGGGTAACAGTTCCGTTTCCACGTACTTCCGGCCTGTCCGAAACCCCTGGGCTTTGGATCGAATATCAGCGGGATCTTCAGGAGGCTCCGCCGCCTGCCTGATTGCCGATATGGCCATGGGAGCTCTCGGCACTGACACGGGAGGCTCTGTACGGATGCCTGCCGCCTATTGCGGGATCGTTGGACTGAAACCGACTTACGGGCTTGTCTCTATTCGGGGTATCATTCCGCGAACCTATTCGCTAGATCATTGCGGTCCAATGACTAAGACGGTCGAAGACAACGCCATGCTGCTGAACGGGATGACTGGTTACGACAAGTACGACGTCGCCAGTGTTGACTATCCCCAAGAGAACTACCTTGCCGCGCTTAAACGACCCGTGAAAGAGATGCGGCTCGGTATCCCTCGTGCACCCTTCTTTGACTTTCTGGATGACGAGACTGGAAAAGCGGTCGCGGAGGCGATTGTTGTTCTGAAAAGCCTTACAGCGAGTGTCAAGGATATGCATTTGCCGGCGCCGGGTAAATATTCGCGTTCTTATTTCGATGGTGAGATTGAAGCGTTTCATTGGGAGTGGTATCAGCGCAAGGCGAACAGCTACTCCCTGAATCAGCGGCGAACCATTGAGGCGGCCCACAGACGATTGAACGATGTGGCTAGCGAGACATGTTCAGCCCGCGTAGTGGACTACATCAATGCGCAATGGGAACTGCAACGATTGCGGAAAACCATTGATGATTCATTCCTGAATTGCGAGCTAGTGGTACTACCAACCATGCGCGTGTTGGCAGAGACAATCAACGACGCCCTCGCGCATGAAGAAAATGTGGGTGGTGTAACTGAGCCGGTGGAGACATCGAATTGCGTTCCGTTTAATACCTTCGGTATCCCGGCAGTTTCGATTCCATGTGGCTTTTCGGCAAATGGTCTCCCCATCGGCCTAATGATCGCCGGACCACGCTTCTCTGAAGGCCGGGTGCTGGCGCTGGCGAATGCTTACGAGAAAGCGACCAACTGGCATACCAGACGTCCCAAGTTGAATCCAGACATGATCGTTCCAGCAATTAAACGCAAGAACGGTGAGGCTTAAAAGGTAGCTATTGGCTGGAAGCGATCTCTGATGAACTTTTGAACAGGAGTCGAACCAGCTGGCTTTTTCTTTTTCCCTGCCAGAGTGAAAGTGATCGTCAGAAACAGCTATTGTATTTAGAAGCTAAGAGTTTCCATTGACACTGATCGGGCAGCAATGTAATGTAACATTTGGTTTGAAACCGTAATCCACCAAAGAGTAAGTGTTCCTCCTTCGCGTACTTACTCTGTAGCTTTGGTGCCTCTAACGCCACGTGAGCGCAAGCAACCCCGCAGTTGCTCAATTGAACTAAGCAGGAAGACTTATACGTAGGCGATGCGATTTATGTTAGCAGTGGCGTGACCCGTCCAAGGCTTACAAGCTAGACCAGTTCAACAATACCTGCGGAGTTTATCGGGCCAGCTCTGCTGAGCGCGGCATGTACGCCTGGGTATCACAATATCCACGACTCTTCTCCTAAGAGTCAACGCAAAGGATTCCATCAATGTATAAGCTCAAATCTTTTCTACCTCTCTGCGGCCTCCTTGCACTACTTTCCACAAACCTGCAAAGCCAAAGCACTTCGGGTTCGATAGTCGGCACAGTCCGCGACGCCTCTAATGCCGTAATAGCCCACTCGGATGTGGCAATCAAAAATCAAGCGACTAACGTCATCCGGAAAGTGACAAGTAATAGCGATGGCGACTACTCCGTGCCGCTGCTCTCGCCTGGTGTTTATGAGATAGAAGTCGCCGCTGCGGGCTTCCGAAAAGCGATTTATGCAGGTGTGAACGTGGAAGTGAATCAGACGGTGCGCGTCGATGCCTCTCTGACGATCGGTAGTCAAAGCGAGAAGGTGGAGGTTACCGAGTCCACCTCTTTAGTTCAGACAGACACCTCGGCTCTCGGCGATGTCATTGACCAACGAAAGGTGAGTACCTTGCCTTTGAATGAGCGGAACTTCGTCAGTTTCGCGTATCTAGTTCCTGGTGTCCAATTCGCTGCTCAGGGATCGCTGGATTCCACTCAAGGTCTTGCGTTGAGCGTGAACGGAGCCAGAGAAACAGCCAACAACTTTCTGATAGACGGCATTGATGATAACGATCTCGTGATCAATCAATACAGCGCGATTCCGACCCTCGATGCAATCCAGGAGTTCAAGGTGCAGTCCGGCAACTACACAGCGGAGTTCGGTCGTAGCGGGGGTGCACAAATAAATGTCTTATTGAAAAGTGGAACGAACCAGCTTCACGGGACCGCTTACGAGTTCCTCCGCAACCGCCACCTGGATGCCAAGAACTTTTTTGATCAGCCGAATTGCAAGCCCGGCTTTGTCCCGGGTACATGCTCCAGCATTCCTCGCTTGGATCGTAGTCAGTTCGGGGGATCTTTCGGCGGTCCGGTCACCAAAGATAAGACCTTTTTCTTTGTGGCTTTTGAATACCTGAATCTACGCAATGCGACGACACGTGAGGCGGCCGTTCCCTCGATCAATCAGCGGACACAAGCCTTAGCAGCAGTGCCAGCGAGTCAGATTAATCCCGCTGGCCTCAATATTCTCAATCTGTATCCAAATGCCAATGTCGGCAGCGATCCTTTAAACTCGACTACGTTTGTGTCCGCGCCAACGGGTCAGCAGACCGAGCCCTACGGTGTGGCTAAAGTAGATCACCACTTCAGTGAGAAAGATACCCTCTCTGGTCATTACGTGCTCTCGTTTGGGAATGCAATTAACCCTTTCGACCCGCTAGCGCCCTTCACGAATCTGCCAGGTTATGGAACAACTGTACTGACTCACGGACAGAACGGCGGAGCCAGTTGGACCCACATATTCAACCCTCGCTTGGTGAACGAGTTTAGACTTGGCGCCAACAGAGAACTTGGTTATTTCTACCAAACAGATGCGAAGAACTATAGCCAGCAGCTCGGCTTCCCCACGGTACTGACAGCAGCGAACGATCTTGGGTATCCAAACGTCAGTGTCGCGGGTTACGACGGCATTGGACAACCAACGAATGTCCCCCAGTATCATCCCACTTACACGGCCCATTTAGCGGATAATCTGGCCTGGAATCCCCAATTCAATGGCGGACGACATCAGTTTAAGTTCGGCTTCGAAGCTCGGTATTACATCTACTTCATCCAGTTTGACGTGCTGGCGCGAGGGCTTTGGCAGTTTAGCGGCGGCATTCCCAACCAGCCCCTCAATCCTACGCAGAATTCCTTGGTTCAACTTTTACTCGGAACCCCAGATGTTGCTCAAACGACGAGTGCCGGCGCAAATGTAGAGATGGTGGCGCCATCTTACGATGGGTATATTCAGGATGACTACCGGGTCAATTCCCACCTAACGCTGAATCTAGGGATGCGTTATTCAGTCAACGTTGCGCCGGTGGAAGTGAGCGATAAGATCAGTAGTCCCGACCTAAGCGCTGCTTCTTCCAACTGTACGCCAATTCCGAATTGCCAATTCATTCCTGCAGGCAGACGAGGACTTCCTCGCGCCACTTACGACACCGATTACAAGAACTTTGCACCGCGTTTCGGCTTTGCCTGGAGACCTACACAGAGTGATCGCCTGGTTGTGCGTTCGGCGTATGGGATCTTCACGGATCTCGTCATTCTCAACGCCAACCTCGATGCAGCCTTCAATCCTCCGTTCACGACGCAAACCCAGATTCTGAATCCAACCGGAACGCTCACTATCCAAAATATCCTGAAGCAGTCTCCTGCGCTCTCACCACCCACCGCAACCTTTCTGGCACGCAACTTAAAGGATGCTTACATGCAGCAATGGAACTTGGATGTGCAGTATCAACCCGCCAAGGAGTTCCTGTTGGACGTGGGTTATGTAGGAAGCCGTGGCAATCATCTCATCAATCTTCGTAATCTAAATCAGGCACTTCCTGGGCAGCCGTTGCCCTACCCAAGTTTTGCCCCGTCGGTTTACATCACGGATAACAGTGGTGATAGTTCGTACAATGCACTTCAGGTCAGGGCGGAAAAGCGCTCGAACGTAGGTGGCACATTTTTAGCGGCTTACACTTTCTCGCGAAGTATCGACACGGGTTCGTCGCTTTTCGGCTCAGCTGCGGGAAGCTCAGCGCAGTTTGGTGGTGATATACGAGCAGAACGGGGACTGAGCGACTTCAACGCCAATCACCGTTTTGTTCTGAGTTACGTCTATGAACTGCCAATCGGATCCGGCCATAGTTTCCTGGGCCACGGCATCCCAGGCAAAGCTTTGTCGCACTGGCAGGTGAGTGGTATATTTACGTGGCAAACGGGTCAACCTTTTACGGTTACACGAGGCGTCCCGCAGAGCGGTACAGTTCCCACCGGGGGGTCAGATCGTCCCGATGTCGTCAGCGATCCCTTTACTCCCGGACCGGTTGCCGCGAACCCAGGATGCGCAGCGCCTTCCCAGGTTCAAACACCTCGAAACTGGTTTAATCCCTGTGCGTTTGTGGCTGCCCCAGGCCGGTTCGGAGATTTGGGACGGGACACACTTATCGGACCAGGCTTCAGCAATCTTGATTTCTCCCTATTGAAGGAGGCGGCCTTCACTGAACGACAGCGTCTTGAATTGAGAGCTGAGTTCTTCAACATCTTCAACCACCCTCACTTCGATCTGCCAAACGGTAACTTCGATTCGTCGGCCTTCGGTCAGTTGCAAACTTCCAACGCTTATGGAAGCAGACCTCCTCGTCAGATTCAGCTCGGACTGAAATACATCTTTTAGGAAATGACCGCAACCGAAGATCGCACATGAGAAACAAATTGATTCGGGTCACCATCCTTCTGTGCTGTGCACTGAGTGCGTCGGCAGCGAATGTCACGGCGGTTCGCCTTGGCAGACTCTGGGATGGACACAAAGTTATAGTCGGTGCTCTTGTCTTGATAAAAGATGGCCGGATTATTTCCGTCGCAGGGAATAATCCCGCTACTCCTCCCGCAGCGGACATAATCGACTGGTCTTCTTACTACGGATTACCCGGACTGATCGATGCACATACACACATGACCTACTACTGGGACAGGAAACCCGGTACGCGCCCATTTGGCGAATCAAGAATGCCTGCCGTTACAGTCTTTTTGGCTCAGGAAAACGCTCAGCGCACGCTCAATACCGGGGTAACAACGGTCCGCGACTTGGGGTCACAAGACTATATGGATATTGCCATGCGCGAGTTGATCAATCGTGGAGCAATGGTTGGCCCGCGCATGTTCGTCTGCGGCTATGGACTGTCCACACCCTGGCCATCTACTCCTGGAAATTCTGAAAAGCCATCGCCTGGGGAGGCGGCATCACCAGAGCAAGTCATGATTGCTGTTCGAAGGCAAGTGGCAGCGGGAGCGGATGTCATCAAAATGTATGGCTCAGAGGGTGGATTCGACGATGTCGGCACCCAGCAGACGTTTACTTATGAAGAGATGAAAGCTGCCGTAGACACAGCACACACCATGGGAAAGAAGATTGCGATTCACTCCTATGGGCCCGAGGGCGGCCGGGACGCTGTTCGCGCTGGAGCCGACACGCTGGAGCATGCCGTTGATCTCGACGATGCAACACTCGCCGAGATGGTACGGCGCGGGACTTATTACGTTCCCACAATCGATCACAATCGCTACTACATCGATGCTGCAAAGGACTATCAGTTTGGCCCAGGCTATGAACCAAATTTGCGAGCGTACATCCAGAGAAATCTTGAGACCGCTAAACGCGCTTACAAAGCTGGCGTGAAGTTCGGCATGGGTTCAGATGCGGTTTTTACCATGTTTGGCCGAAACACAAGAGAACTCGCCTGGTATGTAAGAGCCGGCATGAGTCCGGAAGAAGCATTGAAAACAGCGACGTTGAATGGTGCGGCTCTCTTAGGCAAATCTCACGATCTAGGGGTGGTGGCTCCTGGTTTCTATGGCGACCTGATCGCGGTCGAGGGCGATCCTCTCTCCGACATACAAGTCGCAATCGACAGAGTCAAGGGCGTTATAAAGGAGGGAAAGATCGTCGTTGGTTCTAAGTAAGCTTCCCGTATAAAAACTCCTTCGGCTATCTTCGGCAACTCGCGCATACGGAGGTGCTATACGTCGTCACGCGTAATTACCTGGCCCGCTCGGACTTGCATGTCATCGACCATTTGACGCATTAGCAGCCTGACTGGCTTGTCGCAGATTGGCATTCCGCTCAAGCTATCAAGTCGCACTAAGAGGGTTTGCGGGACGATCTCCGACGATCCCAAAAGAGCAGATGGCGATCCCGACTACCCTCGCCAACTTTGTCGCATAACTTCCGAACTCGTTGAACCGAAACTAGCGGATGCTCTCGCGAATTCCGGTTGAAGGGAGTTCAGCGAATCGATCCTGGGAAACGCAGATCAGGTCTGAAATCGCTGACGTTCGCAACCATTTACAATGTCCACTAAAGCCTCTTTGTGAACCTCCCAGCTCATATCCGCGCGAAGCGCGTTTTACGTCCAAGTGGCAGCCTGCAGTCCAAGTATGGGATTCCTAAACCCTTCCGGATTACTCGTTCGGAATTTTGATGTCGCGGTAGGGACGACCATCGCTGCGCGGAATCGATGGGCGGTCGTCAGCCCACTCATCGAATCGGCGGATCATCTGCATGAGCCCGCATCCCAACAGGATGACCGAGCCCCAAAGTATGAAGGGGAGGCCATAGAGCAGGATATACTTGCGCGAACGCACTAAGTCAAACACCCGCATCTTCACGATTGCGTATAGGTTCGCTGCGAGATAAGCAACGACCAAACAGCTCACGACAAGGTTGTGCATCTTGCTGCTCCTCTTAACAGCGCTTTCGAGACGGACCTATCTTTTCGGCGGGGCAGGAGCGCCGCTGGACGGAGGGGTTATACCGCTCATGCGCAGGTACTCAACCATCTGCCCGTATTCGTCTGAGGTATGGGCAAGACTCGCGGCCACGGTCACAACACGCGAGGTCGAACCCACGCTTTGAAAGGCATTGTTGATCGTCAGAGTGCCGACAGCCTTGTGCAGAAAGGCAAACGAGGCGGCCAGTGCCGCATCGATCTCGTCCTTCGTCTTAGCTCGGCAACAGACTTCACATCCACATCGGGCTTGAGCCCGCTGAACCGCGCGGCCATGATGTAGTTCGCTTGCGCCACATGAAGGATCAAGCCTCCGAAGGTGCGCACGCCGTCATAGCTCGTCTTCTGAGACGGCACAAAGATCGCCTGGCTCCGCGCGAATGCGTACTTCTCGGCCGGCATTGCCTTCGCCAACGCCATCACCTGACTCTCGGCTGTACTCAACACCGCGTTGAATCCGTCCGCCGGAGAAATCACACTGCCCGGCGCACTCTGCGCGGCCATCCCGGTCACACACATCACCGCAACCGCTATCAGTACAAATGTCCGTTTCATAGTCCTCTCGTCTTTCAAAGTGAAATTTGGTCAAGCTCGGCGTTCAAAGCCTTCGCCCCTTGCTCATGGATGAAGCAAAGAATCTTTTCTAAAAAACTGACTTTTCTGAAAATGCGCCCGCAGGGAGTTCCGCTGCCGGGTCGTGACGCTTCGCGCCGAACGCGAAATTTTTCTCTTCGGCTAAAACGCGCTAGCGGCGGCGACCGGGCCGCCACCGCTGCCTTCGGTATCGCATCAGGTGCGCAACCGGTATGCGAGTCATTGAAGCTTTAGATTTGAGACCATCCGCCGTCGACCGGAAGTTCAGCGCCGGTCGTGAAGGTCGCATCGAACCCGAGGAAAAGGACGGCCTTCGCGATTTCCTCCGACATCCCCCAGCGCTTCATGGGAACCATACCGGTCATCTTCTCCCTCATCTGGGCGACCGCGTTCTTATCGGGAAACACTTTGCCGAGGATCGGCGTGTTGATGGGACCGGGCGTCACCGCGTTGACGCGGATCTCTTGAGGGATCAGCTCGGCGGCGAGCGTTCGAGCATAGGATCGCAGTGCAGCCTTGGCCGCTCCATATGCGGCTTGACCGGGCATTCCCTTTTCGTTGGCGATAGAGGTCGTGAAGACGACAGCGCCTCCCTTGTTGATGAGCGGCACGAACTTCTGCACCGCGAAAAGCGGTCCCTTGGCGTTCAGGTTGAACATCTCGTCGTAGATGGCCTCGGTGATGTTCTCCAGAGGCGCTCGGATGCTGAACCCGGCATTGACGAAGAGCAGGTCGATAGTGTCGAATTCGGCCTTCGCCCGGGAGGCGAGCGCGTCGAGGTCCGTCAGCGACCGCGCGTCGCTCGACACCACGATGGCGTCATCCGGAAGCTCTTTCTGTGCCGATTCCAGGCCTTCCTTCGAGCGGCCCGTTACGAGAACGCGCGCGCCACCGTCAAGCAGCATCTTCGCCGTCGCGAGCCCCATGCCGCTCGTGCCGCCGATGACGACCACCTTTTTACCTTCGTACCGTTTCATCTGTATTTCTCCTTGTGAAGTAGTCGTTTTTCATTCCGCCGCCGCGCTTCCATATGAGGGAAGTTGCGATGATCTTTTGCATCCGGTGGCGCGCCGATCTATGTCATGCGCCGGGCGGTTTCGGGCCAGACAGCGCCGCGGGTTTGGCAGGCGAGAGATCGACGCCAGAGACCTTGACGAGGGCCTGCCACGCGGCTTCCTGGTTGCCACGATCGTGGAGGTGCGGCTGGCGCTGCACCTCAATCGGGCCTGAGAACTTCCCTTTGGCCGAGGCGAAGAATTGCCCCGAGAGATCGGTTCCGAACTTTGATGCGTGGATATACCGCTTGGCCGCGGTCTCCGGCGTCTGGTTCATGGCGGGAATGAGGTTCACGATCGGGATCATCAGATACCTCAACGCCCAGCCCGCGCTTCGCACCACGTTGGTGCCTGTCGCGCCACCGGGCGACACGGCGTACACGGCCATGCCAGCGGGAAGCCGGCGGGCCAGCGCCGCGGTCCACCACGCGATCATGAGCTTCGCGTCGGTATACGCATTGTTGGGCACGTACTTGACGTTCGGCCCATTGCGTATCAGGGCTTCAGCAGCGGCGGTTCGGTCGCCCTGGTACCTCTTGGCCGCGAAGGTCGGCAGGTCGGTGTATTTGAACATCGGGACACCCCCTCGGGCAGGCTCCGCGCCGGCGATAACAATTCGCGCGTTGGAGCTGAGCAAGTTGGCATTGAGCAACCCAACCGTCAGTCGATGATGCCCGATCAGCGGCGCCTGAGAAGACTCGATGCCCTCCGCAGTGAGCGCGCGCTTCTTGAAGGGGACCAACCCGGCATTGAGCAGCAGAAAGTCGATCGGCTGACCTCGCTTGCCGAGCTCGGCAATGGCGGACTTAACGCTCGACCGACTGTCCAGATCGAGCTCTAGCGGCGTGAAGATCACTCTTTTGTGTTCAGCGGCGAGTTGAGCAACCGCTTCCTGGGCCCCGGTTAGGCTGCGCCCGGTGACGATGATCTCGCGCCACCCCTCTTTGGCAAGGAGGCGGGCGCCCGCCTGACCGAGCCCGGAAGTTGCGCCGGTAACGAGAGCGATCGAATGTTCCATGGGATCTCCGTGATAAATGTTGAGTCGTAACGCCCGTGAACCGGGGCTTGCTAATTTCGAACTATTCAGTTATATATTGGGGGACGCGATAATCGTTGTCAATGAGTTTTGAACTAGATGATTCAGAATCCTTCTAGGCCGCGGGGCAGACCGCGCAGCTTCGACGAGACGGGGGCGCTGGAAAAGGCGACTCAGGTGTTCTGGTTGAAAGGCTACGACGGCGTGACGATTGACGATCTGGTCGAAGGGATGGGTGTGGGACGCCCGAGCCTCTACGCCGTTTTTGGCGACAAGCGGGCGATATTTCTGCGCGCCCTGAAGGCTTACGCAGAACGAAAGGGCGCCGTCGCCGCGAAGGCACTCCTCTCGCCACAGAGCCTTCGCGACTCGATCGCGAGCTTTCTGAGGTTCACCGTCGAGAGTGCGACCGAGAAAGGGTCCGCCCGGGGTTGCCTTCTGATGTGCGTCGCGCCGCTTGTGAACGACGCGGAAGTGCAGCGGTTCCTGCAGAGCACGGTCGCGGGCGGTGCGGCGCTTCTGGAGAGCCGTTTCCGGGACGGGATCAGTGCGGGAGACATCCCGCCCGACTTTCCGGTAGCCGCGCGCGCGATCCAAGTCACGGATTTAGCGCGTGGGCTGACCATGCGTGCGCAGCTAGGCCTGCCGCGCAAAGCCCTCCTCAAAGATGCTGAGGAAGCTACCGACCTGGTGCTTCAGCCGCAGCACTTCTGAACCGGCAGCGCCCCCACCGAAAAGGAATCAATATGCCTCAACTTAAAAACAAGATTGCCGTCGTCACCGGCGGCACGAGCGGCATCGGCCTCGCGACCGCCAAGAGGTTCGTTGAAGAGGGCGCCTTTGTGTTCATCGCCGGCCGCCGCCAGGCCGAGCTCGACAAGGCCGTCGCAGAGATCGGCTCGAACGTCACCGGCGTAAAGGCCGATATCTCCAAGCTCGATGACCTCAACCGTCTTTACGAGACAGTCGCGAAGAAGGGCAAGATCGATGTGATTTTCGCTGGCGCGGCCTTTGTCGAAAAAGCGATGACCCCCACAGCGACGCCCGAGCATTTCGAGAAAACGTTTAATACCAACGCCCGCGGCACTTATTTCACCGTTCAAAAGGCGCTATCTCATTTGAATGAGGGGGCTTCCATCATCCTCGTGGCGTCCGCCGGCAAGAACAAAGGCAACCCTGGCCGCAGCACTTATAGCGCCAGCAAAGCGGCGATCCGTTCGTTCGCCCGGACTTGGACTAACGAACTTAAGGATCGCAAGATCAGAACTAACGTGATAAGCCCCGGGGCTGTCGAAACGCCGATGTTCAACGACCAGTTTCCCTCGGCGGATGCTGCCAACACGGCCCGCAAGCAGATCACTTTGCTTACTCCGCTCAACCGTCTCGGACGGCCGGAAGAGATCGCTGCCGCCGCGCTGTTTCTCGCCTCGGACGAAAGCAGTTTCGTCGCCGGCATCGACCTCGCGGTCGATGGCGGGCTAACCGCTGTCTAGACCGAAGGGGTTAAATACGCGCGACCAGCAGACCCTACCCAGTCGGATGTCCGCGATCCGGGACTATGCCAAGACGAGACGTTGCGTCCTTGCCGTCGAGGTGAAGGATGTGGGTCTGAAGCAAAGATGCGCCGGAGCGGGAAAAGCTGATCGATGCGGCGCAACGGCGAGAGATCATTGTGTCATGGTCTGGCGATTGGATCGCTGGGGATAGGCTCAACGGGTCAAGTTGCGTAGAATTTATCCTGGACCGCCCAATGGCATCGCCTACTCACTATTTGGTCAGGTTCCAAGAACGGCCGCCCCTCCCCGCAGCCAAGTCGCTAAGGTGAGTAAGCGTCGCGCCGCTTTGGAATTTAGGCCCCGGCGGCGGATAGGCCCCGCAAAACGGCCAAGTGTAGAGTGATCCACTTTGACGTGTAGTCGGCTATGGTGACATTGGTCATAAACGGCCTTAGAGGAGATTACCCGGGCGAAGTCGGCAGGGGTAAACCAATCAAGCGCAACAGTCTTAGGTGAACACGGCTCACAACCCTGGAGGTTCATCGCCGTTGAAGCTCGGATCGTAGCCAGCGAAGAACTGGCACTCTAGTCGATCCGCCTCGAACAAAATGTCGCTAGGGATTCGCTTTCGTTCTACTTCAAGAAATTCCCGTAAGCCATTCACCGCCTGCACTACGCTTCTGTGCACCATCGAATCACCAGCCGTTATCTCGATGTATCGCCGGGCGCTTTGCACGAAGGCCTTGAACTCCGTCACCGGATACTTCCGCTTATTTGCAAGCGCGATATCCAAGGTGACCCTTAGGTCGGCAGTCTGCCGCGCGATCCGATCCTTTTCTGATTCCGCCATCACAATCATCGCTAGTTGTGGGACAAGAGAACCGAATGGATTATAGACGAAAAGAGGACTTCTCGGTCATCATCTGGTGCACGCGAAATAGAGCATTCCGGACTGCACTCTGATTGGCACTGGACTCGGCGTGTTCGTAATGAATGCTCAAGCTGCAGTTGGTGTCCCCTGATGGAATCTCATTTCCCAACCGATTTCCGTGCGTACCCAAACAGAACACCTCAACGTATGTTGGGACTGTTTCCCGTCGGCATCTTCATGGGCGGATGCGTATGTCAGCAAAGCGATGTCTTCGGCCAAAAGGGCTAATTGGTAGTTTTTTGAGCGGACAGCTGGAAGTTCGCTCGTCCGTCCGAATTCGTTGAGGATATCGGCGCGACTATATCGTTTACCTGATCGGCCGAATTCCACAAAATCAGAATGTAGCAGCCTTTCCATGCGTTGCCTGTTGCGACGGACTTCGATAGTGTGCAACTCCGTCTCGAGACTTCTAAGCTCTTCGAGCAACATACATTCACTATTTGACAGCATTCAGCAGTTGACCGACGCTATGGGGACTCCTGATGAACAAAACTGACGTTCACGATGTTTCGGGTATAGGCGACAGCGTATAGCCGAGATTCGCGGCTTGTTTGCGGAGGCGCATCTCCGCTCTGGTACCCTGTTGGCGGTCGCATTGTAGAAGTAGAGACTCGCTATACGGTTGTTTGGTGGAGAGTAAGTGGTAGACGATGCGGGCCAGTTTGTAAGCTGTGGCTGTGACCGCTTCGGGACCGCCGAGCCGCCACTTCATTTTGCGGTGGAAGTCCCCGAGATAGCTCTTGGCGTGATACAGGCAGTGTGCTCCAAGTCTCAGTGCGATGGCGGCTCGGTTCTTGACCTTGCGAGAACGAGTCGAAAGGACCTTGCCGCCGCTGACCTGCTTTTCTGGACATAGTCCCAGCCAAGAGGCGAAGGCAGACGCATTGCGAAAGCGCGAGACATCCGGACCGACTTCCATAATGATGGTATGCGCGGTGTTGGCGCTGATGCCGGGAACATCTGTGAGGTCCACCCCTGCAATCCGGAACAGTTCACCCCTTAGATCGAAGGCCGGCTCGTTGCTGGCGCGTTCATAGTAGCGAGCCTTGGTGCGGGGCGGCATCTGTTCAGGTCCCTGCTCGGCACGTGGGAGTTCCTGCATCTTGCCTTGCAGTTCGATATCCACCTCGGCGATGAGCTTCTGATAAAAGCGATATCCGATGAGAGACTGCCGCAGCGCGAAAAGATGTTCGGGGCGATAGTCCCCCTCTAACGACTTGGCGACCTTCGCTCGCGGACTCTTCACACGGCTGTGGCACAAGCCGGCGAGCGTGAGCGGGTCTCTTTCACCCGAAACGATGGCGTCCAAAATAGCGAGTCCGCTGCGACCGGTGATGTCACTGAGTACATGATGTACCTGCAGATTCATCTGACTGAGGGCCTTTTGCATATGCATCGTATGCTCAGCCGCCATCTGAACAAGGCTCTCCCGATGCCGCCACAGAGAACGAATCACACAAATCTCGTCGGGTGGTCGGAAGCTCGCCTTCAGCAGACCAACCGAATGCAGATACTGAATCCACTGGCAATCTGAAACGTCACTCTTTCGGCCGGGCACATTCTTTACGTGCTGCGCGTTTACAAGAAACACTTCAAAGCCGCGCGTCTCCAGAGTTTGATAAAGCGGAATCCAGTACACTCCCGTTGATTCCATCGCCACGGTGCGGATCTGACACGCCTCGAGCCACTCAGCTATCGCGTGCAAATCGCACGTAAATGTGCCGAACGATTGTACCGGCTCTACTGCCCGGTCCGGTGGTACGGCAACAAAGATCTCTTCTGCCCCTATATCGATTCCAGCCGCATCGGGATGCAGCATCGGTAGCATGCGGCCACTTCGTTTACCTTTGCTCTTACTCTTTCGTGCCATCACAAGCTCCTATCTGCTGGAACCTGCGGCCCGAGGTTACGAAGAAAGCAAACTCCTGAACGGGATCGCCTGCCGAAGCAAACGTCACCAATGACCTGTACGTGACCTCGGACCCATGCTTTTCGACGGGCTTCGATCGAGCACCAATGTCCTCTGCGGGCTGTAGCTGCCGCATTTTCCAGCGGTCAATCAGTCTACCGAATCCCGTTCATCTCGTCCCTGTTGGGACATCCCCATGCGCTGCTTTTCGTTCCGTATCTGCCTCACACTTTTCCGAGATGGCCACGATACGGAAGAGTTGATCCGCGGATGCAAAGACGCCTTCGAGGAGCAATCTAGAGTGCGAAGAAAATCAAAAAGAAAAATGGCGCACGCAGTCAGGCGAGACCAGCGAGCCGTGACAATGATGGTTATTTGACAGCTTCTATAACAGCACCCAAGTTCATTGGGTTGTTGATGTCTTTGAAGCCCAAATTCCTGAGCTGTTCGACAATCTTAGGGCCGTCGCCTCCAACCCCTTGAAATTTAATGGTTATCCTTCCGCCCGGCTTGAGAACCTTTTGCGCGCCGGGCAAGATTCGATCCCAGTCTAGTGTATTGGGGGGCAATCGATTACTTGTGATCTCATCCACGGTCGCTGGATTGAATATTTCTCCAATTTCCTCGCCGCCCTTCTCGATGAGGTTTGGAATGCCCTTGCGCGGCGCAACCTTGTTCGGATTCAAGTTGATGGCATCCGGCACCTCGCCGGTACCTCCAACGTTGACTACGACGCGCTTTCCGCTTGTCTGCAAACGGGAAGCAAGAGCCGCCCCTTCAGTTTGAAGTTGAGCCTCAGATTTCGCCAAGGTCCGCATAGAGACCGTGTATTTGGGCGGCCTAACGCCTGGAAGCTCAGCAACGGGAGTGGCCGTCGGGCTGATTGTCACGATAAACCACACCGCGGCAAAGACTGGGCCGAGGATGAAGTTCGTATTGTAGTCGTCCATTATTATCAGGACTCGTTGCTTGGCTGCCCATAATCGAGAATCTGGATTTGTGACGCTATCGATGTTGATATCCCGCTTTGTACCATCTGAGTACCGAGCGACCAAATATTTCGAGAGACCACCGTGCTCTGATCGATAATCCAGATCGTACGTAATCGAATCGAAGTTGTCGTCGGCGATTGGTGCGGCTGTTGATTCTGTGACAGTGATCGGCTTCACTTCCCGGATAGCAATGTAAATTACATCGCCGGGTTGGATGAAGTTAGGATCTGGTCTTTTCTTCCTTAAGTCGGCGTTCTTTGGATTGTTGTAAATAGCTTTCCAGTCAGAGTAACCATATTTCTGAGCGATAGCTTGAAGCGTTTCCCCGCGCGAAACAGTGTGACTTGCCATGTAGCTTTATTCCCAAGTTGGACAAATTCCAACAGACTATCAGATTTTGTGAATACGAGCGTACTATCTGAAACCAGGCAGCTGATAGGATGACTTCGGCTTGCTCATTCACAGCCTCCAGGTGTTATCGATAATCCCTGGCAACCCTTCGCCATTGCTCACGGTCTATGGGCACTTTAGGCACATATTCAACGAATCGCGATCTGCCACTTGGAGTAGCCCGCTAGTCCGTCGATGTGCGCGATGCCGGTGCTCTAATAAAGAGCTGCTATGTGACTGCTCTCGCGCGATCTGTCCGAAAGAGAACGTCATTGCAAGGATGAACGGGTATAGATGCGTTCGCCCCCAACGTCGCAATTTAGCTTGAGCTGTTCACCCGATACCGAATAATTGCAGCTCCAAGTCGCCGAGACAGGAACCGACATCATCTGAGTCCAGGAGATTCGTATCCTGCCACCCGTGTCTTCGTATGTTCCGATGCTCCGGGTGCGGTTATAGAACGAAAACTCAGCTTGCCGATCAGCGCCCAGTGTCAACACACCAGATTGTCCGTTCCAACTTCCCACGATTCCTTGCGGAGCACCAGCAAACGACAGACTGCCAAGCACAGTTCGCCTTGCTTGCAGAATCTCCGCATCGCCCTGCATGTGCATTGCGAATACGTATGCGACACGTCCGTCGTTACACACCGTTGACGAAATCTGCTCTGCTCCCGGGCTGTGAAGATTCCTTGTTGATTGCACAGTCACAACCGTTCCTGCGGGGAATGATTCCGAGACATAGTGCTCGCTCATGTAAGCGATTTTCAACGAAGTATTCACTAGTCCTTCAATGTACTGACTGGCCGAGCCGCACATCACGCCCGCTTGGAAGCGCCGATAGATTAGTCCGATCATCGCAGCCCTTCCGTCGCGGGGCGAGAGCACGACCATCTCGTAACGCTCCTGTTTCCTGTCGGATTCGAATAGGATATTCGGCTCCGCTTTAGTGACCTGCCACGAAGACGGAACGTGAAAGCTGTAACTGCTCCCTCTGTACGTAGCCTCTCGCGCATTGGCGGTTGCTGCCCACGCAAGCGCCAAACTCACTGCCAACAAGACCTTTGGGCACACTTCGGGTATGTATAACTTCATGATTGTTCTCCTGGTTGTTTCTGTGACTCTTACTGCTTTTTGATTTCGAGCGGAATGCGCACCAGCAGCGGCTTGTCGCCACTGGGAGCAACGCTGAAGATCGTCGCCGGCATTGGATCATCTTGCGTCAGCAATCGACGATTCTCTCCTGCCGCCTTCTCTGATTGCGTCCAAGCGCCGTGCTCGTTGCTAGACATATCTAGGCGCATGGAAGTAACTCCCCAAGTGCGTTCCCAATTCGCGACGACTTTGCGGGCAAGTTTGGTTTCTTTCTCCTCAACCTGCAGGTCAGGAATCAATTCCTTGGTTACCACAATTAACAATTCTTCGCCCACGTGCCGTTCCCCAGTGGTTGTAACGCTTAACGCGGGGATCTTGCTGTCCTGCGGCGGTATCTCAATAACGCACCCCGGTTCTACATCATTGGTGCCCGAATGAAAGTTCTTGCTCGGATAGATCAGGACCGGATCTCCCGCCGACCCATCGCTGTAACGTTCGCGATCGATCACATAAAGAAAGCCCGACTGCGGAGATTCAATCGACAGCCTGACTCGATCGCCCTCGTGCAACGGTTCGCTTAAGCTGATGCGTTCGGGCACGAACTCCACGGGCTTGGAACCACTTGGTTGCTCTTGCAACAATAGACGCGCGCCAGTATCGTGGGCGCTGGGCCGCCGTAGCCTCCAAAGAGTGACACCAATCGCTGCTTGTGACGACTGCTTTTGCTGCTCAGTTGGGGCGCTCGTCTGATAGGCAATTGCCGGTTTCGACTTCGCGACTGCACCTGCCGATTGGGTAGTCGGCCGTTTTTGTAGAAAGCCTGTATCCCAAATCTGCCGCGAAAGATCCTGGCCGTACACCAACACTGCCGCTGCAAGAGAGCAAGCGATTAGACTCGAAGTGTTCATATGCACCTGCACTAGCGAATTCCCGATCGCAAATGCGACAAAGATTTCTTCACTTGTGCCTCAGAGTTAGCCAACCGCAAGCCTCTTTGTCGCCAGCCAACTGAAATTCTGAGTTTAGCTGCTTTAGCGAATTCGGCGAGCTTAGCATCTCCACAATCCGACGCGTAATCGGACCCTCTGGAACAGCACCTCGATCCTTGGTGTTCGCATACCGCGCCGCTTCTTCAAGGACAGGCTCCGGCGTCACGGACCAGATCAGCGCTAGCGTCTCGGTGCCTGGAGTATCGCCGAAACTAAACCAATTGGAAGCTGGGATGGTGGTCGACCGATTTGGTTTTAATAAGGATAGGCCGCGATTTGCCGTCGATGATGGAAACAGCACATGAAAGTTTGCACTCTCCAGCGATCGCGCAAACGTATATAAATGACCACTGCCCTCGGCATGAACATGCAGTCTAAACTTGTCACGCTGCCTCATCTCGATAATTCCCTGTCCGTTTGACACCAAGTCGCCCGGCGGATCCGCTATTTCGAAAGTGATCCGCGCCAAAGTCAGCGGCGCGACAGGTTCCCGCTGCTTAGGTTGAACCGTTTGAGATTTCGGCAACACGGCCGCCACTTCCGGCTGAGACTTCGTGGTTCCAGCCCACTGGCGTCCAAACAACAAAAGACAAATCAGTAGAACGCTTACAGCGGCCGCTACGGAACCTGCTAACATCCACCGCGAAAGGCTCTGTTTTCTTTGCGCCCCTATTGTTTCTAGCGCCCCAACCAAATCAGCAGCGAAGCTCGAGACGTCCTGTGGCCTCAACTCCGGATCGAATGCCAGCGCCCGATTTAGTATCGTGTCGACGCTCGAATCGAACTCCGCCCTCTGCCCTGTTACGTCGACAAATCGTCCCATTCGCTGCCGCTCCATGATCTGCATCGGTTCGCCATTACCGAATGGCGGTTTCCCATGTAGCAACTCGTAAGCAACAACACCCATCGCAAATATGTCGCTCTTTGCGCTGACTTCTCCCCGAAATTGCTCGGGAGCCATATACGCGGCGCTTCCCACAATGCGCGTCTGCATGTCGTCCGCCCCCGCTGTTATGGTCGATATGCCAAAGTCAATCAGCTTTACATGAACTACCCCCTCAGCCACGGAATGCACCATGATGTTTTCGGGCTTCACATCGCGGTGAATAACTCCCCGTTTGTGTGCGAACGTGAGCGCGTATCCCAACTGCCGCAAGATACTCGAGATGACTTTGCACGTTATTAATGGTCCTGCGTTCATCAAAGCGCGCAGCGTTTGTCCTTCCACGAACTGCATGACCAGAAACGGCCTGTTCTCCTCGGTGCGTCCGCAATCCAGGGGAGAAACTATATTCGGGTGCTCCAGCAGGGACAGCGCATGAATCTCGTCCTGGAACTTGCGGTAAAGATAGTGCTCCTCCTGCGCATTCGAACCTGAGAGCATCTTGATTACGACCTTCCGGTTATGCAGTTCCTGGTCGATCGCGGTGTACGTAATCGCAAAACCGCCGCGCCCCAACTCAGCCAATACACGGTACCGATTCTTTAAGAGCCTCTGTCCGGAATTCAGCGCCTCCGTCCGCGAATATAGAAGCAGGGAGTTGGCCTCATTGAACAGCTCTTGATCCTGTCCGCACTCCCTATTCAGAAAAGAGTCCCGCTCTGAAACAGGCAGCTCAAGTGCCGAAGCGATAATCTCCTTCAGCCGATTCCACTGATCAGGCTCGAGTGGCATTCGAGGCGCGAGGATGATCCGAAGACAGAAAGCGGTTCAGGTACAATCTGGCTGCGGACAAATCGCGTTCCACCGTCCGTCTTGTAAGATTCAGCAGCGTCGCGATCTCGTCGTTGCTCCTGCCGCTATACAAAACCAGATTTACAATTTGGGCCGCTCGCGGATCCAGTTCGGCCAGGGAATTAATAGCACCCTGCACATCGATCTGCGAATCGAGCGGAGCTTCGTCCCGATGCGCCATCCAATCTTCAAAAGAAACCTGTGTCGCCTCGCCGCCCCGCTTGCTCGCGCTCTCGGATCGCGAAAGATCGACCAGAATCCTCCGCATGGCAGAAGATGCGAGTCGAAAAAAATGCTCGCGGCCGTTGATCGAAATCGGCTCTCCGCCGAACAGCCGCAGGTATGCTTCGTTAACCAGCGCCGTGGTTTGCAGCAGATTACCCGAATGCTCGCGCCGCATCTTGTTCCCTGCTAGCGAATGCAACTCCGAATAGACCGCATCAAACAGCTCATTTACCGCACCGCTGCGTCCCAACCGGGCGTCCTCCAGAAGTTGCGTCACCTGATGTTTGCGGTCCTGCGGCATCTTTCCGTGGGCTTAGTATATCCCGGGGAGATTGCAGATTTCTTCGAAACGCGTGTCGCAAAATACCTTCCGGGCGCGCTTCTATTTTCAGGGCGATGGACTTCGGTTTCCGAAACCTCCGGTCCGCTAACCGCAAAAGGAGAACTCTTATGAAGAGAATCATTGGTGGTATGTTGCTCGTTTCTTTCGCCGCATACGGCATGACAGCGGGCCGATTGGACGACGAGAGCGTGCTGCGCCTAGTTCGATCCGGAGTTTCGGAAGATGTCGTGGTGCGCATAATTCAATCGCAACCAGGCGACTACACTTTGACGGCCGAGAGTTTCAGCGCACTGCGTAAATCCGGCGCCTCTGACCGGGTTATCGCAGCACTCATCACTCACCCAACCCAGCGCAAATCCGCGCCGGTTGAGTCGCCGGCGGACGTCTCAGCTGTTCAATTGTTAGCAAACACTGAGCCGAACACGGCGATCACCTCTTCGATCAATGAGACAGCTGTTATCCCGGTTCCCAAGTCCGACTCCTCACTCATCGTGCGCGACGGAACCCCTCTTCGCTTGCGCCTGAATCGAACTCTCTCCTCTGAAGATGAACAGGTAGGACAAAAGGTTGACTTCGATGTGATGGATGATCTCCGGTCGGGCGATCAAATCCTTATTCCGCGCGGTACTAAAGCGATTGGCGCCATCACTGAAGCCGAGCGCAAAAAGCGCATGGCCCGCGGAGGCAAGTTAAATTTCGTCATGGAGTACATCATCTTGAAGGACGGGACAAAGGTTGCTCTCCGGGCCAGCAAAGAATCGGTCGGTGGAGGTCACGCAGGTGCGATGACTGCTGGTATCGTTGCCGCGACATTTGTTGCATGGCCCGCCGCTCCGCTTTTCCTGATGATGCACGGCAAGTCCGCTGTCATTCCCGAAGCAACCGAGATCACTGCCTATGTCGATGGCGAGGTCCATATCCCCGCGAGTGACTCCTTGCTGAGTCGCCGTTGATGGTCTCCGGAGTCCCAGGTAGAAGCGCACGGACAGGCCACTTCTACCTGAATGCTCATTTTGAGGTATCATCCTTTGACCCGGTTTCCGGCGAAAAGCTTCCTAGTTACAAAAGCGATAATCTACTCACCTTGGGAAAATCACATGCGAACCGTATTCAGGCTTCTTGGCTTACTTGCGATTCTTGGCATTATCCGTTTGCCTACCGCTGCTCAGCCTCAGATCCCCAGCATTGACGTCATTCACCAATCTCAACCTGTTGAGACCAGCAACGTTACTTGGGGCACCAGCGCTAAATGGATTGTCAGTCTCGAAAAAGCAGAGAACTCGGGTACCGTCAATGTATACGATCTGCAAAGCGGTCGCCTTGCCCGTCAGATCCGGATCTTAGGTGTGGACTACATGTCCACGCTCTTCGCGATCCCAGCCAAAGACCAGTTCGCCGTGAATGCCGGGACGATAAAGGTATACGACATCCTTTCCGGCGAGAAAGCGTTCGACGCCGCCGATTCGGATGGCTGCAGAATCGTAAATGTCGTCGGTAGTGAAATTGCAGGTGACTGCCCCGCTTCCATGACCGGCGTTGAGCGCTTCGGTACCGCCAAGCGCAAAGTATGGGATGGATCGAGCGGAATAGCTCTTAGAGAAGAACCCGTCAATGCCGCGAAGGCACCACTCGCACAGACTCAGGATGACAGTTGGGTAGCTGAGTTTCGGATCGGTTTTTCTGGAAAGCAAGTTCTTTCCGCGATTGGCCGCCAATACCTTGGTGCCGTCTATCCGCGGTCACAGGACTCTTCGTCGAACGTAGCTGCACAATACTCCATGTTCAGATATTCGATCACGGACACTGCGACGAAAGCAGTAGTAATGGAAGGACAAGGGCAAGTATCCGCGATCTCCAAGCTAGGGCGCTCCGCTGTGGCGCTAACGAAAGATGGCGTATTTCTGATCTCGGTTCCATCCGGCAAACGTCTGAAGAAGCTGGGCGCTGGATTGCTCAACTTGGCAGATGGATATTCCACTGCTAAGACAGTATCGGGCGGAAAACAGTATCTCGTGTCTGGTCTCTCCGGCCAAGCTCTGATAGACGCAGGAACCGGCGCGACTATAGCAAGGTTTGATCCAGCCCTCGGCACCACGGGCGCTATGAGCCCGAACGGCGACCGCATCGCATATGCCCAGGGCAGCACACTTGTGCTTGTATCTACTGCAGATCCATCTCAACGGCAATTGCTTGGTACTCAAACTTCCAATGTCTCGCTCGCTCCCACGGTCGATCTCGCGAAGGCTTACAGTGACAGTCTCGAAAAGAGTCGAGCCGACCTAACTACAATGCGGAAAGATGGGAAACGGCAGATAAAGGAAGAGCTCAAGTTTGAAAAATCCTTGCCCAAGTTTAACGCCCGAAAACGACAGGAAATGCAGGAAGAGCATAATCTCGCTCGCACTCGGCAACAGCAAGAACGCAATCGTAGTCAGTTTCAGACATATGCTCCAGCCGTTAAGGAGTACACAAAGGATCTGTTAAATTCCTACAAAAAGTTTGGCGGTCCGGCGGTCATACCGCCCGAGGTCGTTTTCTTAGATTCGGGAAGAGTGATGGCCGTTCTAGCTGCCGACCTGTCATGGAATACCTGGGACACGGCAACCGGTAACCGTTTGCCGTTCCGCACGGTAAGAAATGACTTTGACAAAGTGCTGGAACTCTTTCAAAACAGTTACTCAGGCCATAACGACGATGCAGTCTACAATTACCTCCGGCGCAGTTTGACCAATACAGTCCCTGGTGCCGCAATCCAACCCGCTAAACCCATTCTTCACTATGCCAGCAGTAATTGGGCGTGCCAGTCTCAATCCGGCGAGTACGGCGTCGAACTCAAGAGGGAACTCGATCCGAAGAAATGGAAAGCCGGAAAACACCGCGTACAATCAGCCACCCTTAGGTCCGCCAGTGGCGCGGCAACCGACCTGCTTGAAAAAGGGATCGACTTCTCGGCCCTGTCTAACCCTACTTTGTACGAGGCTGACGAACTCCTGAAACGGCAACAATGCGCGGTGAGTGACGATGGAAAGTACATCGTGCTGGAGAAGCTACGAGTCGGTTCTGCCCCGAACAACCATCTATCGCTACGAGAAAAGACAGCGCTAGAAATCAGTGGTAAGCAAACCGCCGATAGCTTGGCACTCTATGAGACCGCCACGGGCAAACTCGCGTGCGAGTTGGAAGGCGGACAAGATTTTCATATATTGGCGGGCAATTTATCCTTTAGCCCCACATCCCACTACATTTACAATGGTCGCCTCAGGGGCGGTGCTGGTTTAGTAAAGAGCGTTATTGTTGATCGTGATCTGAGCGTTTGGGATGCCTCCTCTTGCAGGAGAGTATTTAACCTGCAGGACTCCGCAAAGAGATCGCTTGGTTTTTCGTCTGACGAGAAGCTGCTCTTTGTTACTCCCAGTCCTAAGGATCAGAGCTCTCCAGCTACGTTCGGCATCGAAGCATGGGACGTCACCACCGGCTCCAAAGTCCTCACCATCCACGATATCGTTGCCAATCTCAATCTGATCAACACCACTGCGAACAAGCGCATCTTGTTTGGCGCCGACCAAGAAAACGCACTTGGCTTCTGGGATTTCCGAACCGGTGAAAAGCTCGCTACTATGCGTGCTCTTCAAGAAGGCGAATGGTTGATCACCACGCCGGCCGGATACTTCGACGGATCGCCCCGTGGCTGGACCCAAATTGTCTGGCGCGTCCCGGGTCAGGGGATGGTCACGCAGCCCGCCGAAATCTTCTTCAATGATTTTTACCGCCCCGGTCTCCTCGCCGAGTTTTTACAAGGCAACATACCTTCCGCACCGCGCAACGTGCAACAGGTGGACCGCCGTCAACCAACTGTACGCATCGCTGCCGACAACACCACGCAGATTGCACGAACAGTAAAGCTTGTTATCACAGTTGAAGAAGGTCTTCCAAATGCCGAGCGTCAAAATGCTAGCGGTGTCCGCGACGTTCGTCTGTTTCGCAATGGAACCTTAGTCAAGGTCTGGCGCGGAGATGCGGATTTGCAGGGTGGCAAGGCGACATTCGAAACTGCTGTGCCCCTGGCCGAGGGCCGCAATGAATTCGTTGCCTACGCTTTCAATCACGACAACGTGAAAAGCGCCGATGCCGCAGTCTCTGTGCAAAACAACGCTGAAAGACTTCCGGCAACCGCCTACATCCTAACGATCGGCGTGAATGAGTATGAAAACTCAGAGTTCAATCTCAAATTCGCCGTGTCGGACGCCACAGTACTTGGCGAACAGGTCGCGGAAGAGCAGAAGAAATTGGCTCAATTTCAAAGGCAAGTGCAAGTAACACTTCTTGACAAGGAAGCCACCAGGGAGAATATTCTGCTAGCTCTTTCGATCCTTTCCGGTGAGCATAGCAGCACCGCGCTTTCCGCGGCCTATCCGAAATCGTTGGCACAATTGAAGGCCGCGGAACCGCAAGACGTCGTCATCATCTACTTCGCCGGCCATGGCATCGCTGCGGGGGACCGTTTCTTTCTCGTTCCCCATGATCTCGGTTACTCCGGCCCTCGCTCAGCGCTGCAGGCCTCTATTCAAACTGTTTTCAGCCATAGCATCTCTGACCTGGATCTTGAAAAAGCTTTCGAACCCATTCAGGCGGGGCATTCGCTGCTGATCATCGATGCATGCAACTCTGGAAAGGTGCTCGACTCCGAAGAGCAGCGTCGTGGACCCATGAACAACCGTGGCTTAGCGCAACTCGCTTATGAGAAAGGAATCTATGTGTTGACAGCGGCCCAGGGATATCAGGCTGCCCTGGAAAGCTCCCGCTTGGGGCATGGCTATCTTACTTATGCTCTCGCCGAAGAGGGCTTAAAGACCAGCTTGGCCGACAAACAGCCTACTGACGGCCGCATTACTGCTTCGGAATGGTTTGAGTATGCCTCTTTTCGTGTCCCGGAACTCCAAATGGAAGCCTTGCAGCATGCCGCCGAGGCAGGGCGTAAATTAACCTTCGAAGAGCCAGCTCCATCTAACTCCAAGGAAAAGGGCCAGCTACAAACTCCAAGGTTCTATTACCGGCGCGATCTAAACGGAGGTGACCCAATAGTTTCGCGTGTCATTGACCGTCGGTAGTCCCACCAAAGCGGCGAATGTACCTTCGACTTCTTCCTCGCCAAGTAGCAAGACGCTCGGGAGCCACGAGGTCTAGGGAGGCTGAACCGGCGGGCCAAAACAACACTACGCTATGAGGGCCGCTCATCGCCCTCTAACATTGCAAAAGAAGATGCTGTAGCCTTTTCGCGGAAGTACGGCGTTGATCATCCGAACGAGCTACTAGTCGAAAACATTCGAGGGTCTGCTCTGATAGCACTCCAAAGAAGTCGAATGTGATCTCACCTCAGAATATGCAGCTCTTGCCCTCGTCAACGAGGCCTCCCAGTTCGGGAGCGATGAGGGCAATACCAGATCAGGTCCCGGCGGTCTCCGTTGTCTGCCGCAGTATCAAAGGCCGGCAGTCCGCAACGCTAGACTGCCCAGTTCTGCAAGCGGCAAAGTCGTTTCCGAGCGTTAACCGCCAACACGCCACGCCGGCGCATGCGAGCTTAGACTCTCTGATTAGTATCGAGAAACGCGCTTCGCGCCCGCGATCCGTTGCATGTCTAAGAGAGCCGCTGAGCCGCTCCGGCCGTCTCTTCGGCTTCTTTTCTTTTGCGATCGAGAACCTTGATCGATTCCACAAAGATCTTGCTGACAGGCCATTGCATGTTGACCGGTCTAGTTTCTGATTCGATGGTGCGAGTGTATTCGAGGCAGGTCAGTTCTCCTTCGAGGAGGACATGTGTTCCTTTGGGGAGATGGGCTGCGTACTGAGCAGCACCGCCGTAGAGAACGCAATCGTGCCATTGCGTCTTCTCCTTCCACTCCGAGTGTCGTTGATAGCGCCTGATGGTGGCCACGACAAGCGAGTGATCTCTTTGCCAGCTTGCGTGGCGAATGTTTTCGGCTCTTGGCCGTTGAACCCGATCAGGGTGATGCGATTGAGAGACATGAGTGAGCTCCTCGGTTTTGAGTAGTTGGTTGGGGTGTTGCGCCAACACCCTCGAGGCCTCGCTGGCGAGAGCGGGGTAGCAACCGGACCAGATCGGGGAGCGCAGCTTTTCGGGGAAGGAGCGAAGCGGGGAGGGGGATCACCCGAAACCGGAGGCCCCTGGTCTTGCGGGCGCGAGGGCGGAGCCCTTAGGAAGCTCGCTGCTCTGACAACAGAATCGGCTTGCTGACTGCTCAAACTAAGATTCGCTCCTAAACACTGGGCGTTAAGGTGGATCGCCGAGAGAACATGCGTTACTAACTGGGCCGAAGTCGTTGCGAGGGGTTATGAAAAGATTAGGACATGGTCAAAGAAGTCTCACCCACCGCCGAGGCCACCATGTACGTTTCCCTTTCCTAATACGAGGCGTTCCTCTGTTCGCAACATCATCTCGTTCAGAGGGAACGCTGCCCTAGTACCGATGAAGTTGGTTCCGGCTACTCCACTTCGATAGACTTCCAAGAAGCTCATGCCGTGCTCTGATCCTCTCCGAGTTGTTGTTGGACGGTCAGCGTCCCTGCTGCTACTCTTCGCCGCCCTCGCCAGCGCCGCCGATTACAAGCAGGACATCTATCCCATCTTTCAGCGGTCGTGTGCGCCGTGCCACTTGCACGGCAGTGCCATGGGCAAGCTGCAACTTGAATCGGAAGCTGCGGTTCTGCACGGTGGCGCGTCGGGTCCCGCACTCGTGGAAGGCAAGAGTGAGGACAGTCTCCTTATTAGAAGGATCTTGGGCTCCACGGATGCGCCGCGTATGCCGATGGGTGGCAAGCCGCTGACAGCGGAGGAAGTCAAAAAGCTGCGCGAGTGGATCGACGCATTGCGCCCGGGCCAAATCGCGCGAAACACAGCGTCGCCAACAACCACGATCGCGCCTGCGAATACCAGCGTGGCCGAGTCGCCCCTGTTTGCATCCAAGGTTCGTCCCATCCTGGCCTCGCGATGCTATGGCTGTCATGGTGCGGACACGCAGCAGAATGGGCTCCGTCTTGATTCTCTGGCAGCGATTTTGAAAGGCTCGGAGACCGGGGTGGTGGTCCTTCCCGGGAAGTCCGGCAGCAGTCGCCTAGTACGCCGGCTGCTGGCACAGGATCGACCGAAGATGCCCTATGACGGCCCGGCCCTGTCCGCAGAAGAGATCGGTTCCATTCGGCAATGGATCGACGCCGGCGCTCCGGGTCCGGATTCGACCGAGCCGATGCAGGTGGCCAAAGCGCCGAAGCATTGGGCTTACATTGCACCAGTGCGGCCCTCGGCTCCAGTGACCAGCGATAACGCCTGGGTCAAGAACCCCATCGACAATTTCATTCTGGCCAAGCTGGACGAAATGCATCTCAAGCCCTTGCCCGAAGCGTCGAAGCAAACGCTTCTGCGACGAGTCTATCTGGACTTGACCGGTTTGCCACCCTCGCCGGCGGACATCGCGGCGTTTGTGGCCGACACGAGTGCCCAAGCGTATGAGAAGGTAGTGGACCGGCTGCTTGCGTCCC
This sequence comes from uncultured Acidobacteriaceae bacterium, assembly GCA_963814195.1. GTDB lineage: Bacteria > Acidobacteriota > Terriglobia > Bryobacterales > Bryobacteraceae > Bog-105. The sequence continues at coordinate 650,622 of CAWFBU010000006.1, read as the reverse complement.
CGCGCTATGGCGAGCGATGGGCCCGACCGTGGCTGGACCTGGCGCGATATGCGGACAGTAATGGTTACGAAAAGGACAATCGACGGACCGCCTGGGAGTATCGCGACTGGGTCATCCGGGCCCTGAATGCTGACATGCCCTTCGACCGCTTCACGGTGGAGCAGATTGCCGGGGACATGCTGCCCAATCCCACCAGGGACCAACTCGTGGCAACCGGTTTCCACCGAAACTCCATGACCAATCAGGAAGGCGGCATCGATGTGGACGAATATTACTGGCTGAGCCAGGTCGATCGCGTGAACACAACGGCCTCGGTGTGGCTGGGCTCGACCATGGGATGCGCGCAATGCCACAACCATAAGTTCGATCCGTTCCCGCAGAAAGACTACTACCGGTTTCTCGCCTTCTTCAATAACGCCGAGCATCACAAGGCGGGCAAGGGTGTCGATTTCTGGATGGCAGAGCCCGAATTACCACTGCCGAACCCCGAGCAGGAAAAAGAAAGCAAGTTGATTCGTGCCGAACTGGACCAGGTCCGCGCCACGCTGAACACGCAGACGCCGGAACTTGACCGCGAACAGAAGGCATGGGAACAGCGGATGGTGCGCGTCGATCGGGAGTGGACCGCCATTCGCGTGGACAAAGCCGAATCGCAAGGCGGCGCGTCCTTGGCCGTGCAGTCCGATGGATCGGTATTGGCGTCGGGAAAAAATCCCGAGGCCGATACCTACCAGCTAATCGCGCGGCCGGGAAAAGCGGGACGGGTCACGGGTGTGAGGATTGAAGTGCTGCCGGACCCGAGCTTGCCCAAGGGTGGACCGGGCCGCGATAAAGAAGGCAATTTCTTCCTGAGTGACTTCCGTGTGCAGATAGCCGAGGGTGCCGCCTCGCCGCATGCGTTGGCGTGGAAGTCTGCAATGGCAGACGAATCGCAGAGCGGGTACGACGTCAAGTCCTTAATTGGCAAGAAGCCGGACAGCTTAACGGGCTGGGCTATTGAAACAGGCGATAACAAAGCATGGCGCCGACAAGCGGTGTTCGTTCCCAACGAGCCGTTCGAGTTGACTGACGCGAGCCAATTGACCATTGTTCTGTCGCATCAAATGCGGCATGCTTCTCGCAACCTGGGCCGTTTTCGCATTTCGCTGACGTCGGAGCCAGACCCGAATTTCACCGTCAACTTCTCCGCCGCACTTCGGCCGTTGCTGACAGGCGACGACTCGAAGGAACTCCCTCGCACCCCGGATCAAGCCCAAGACATGGCTGCTGCCTTCCGGCTTGCTTCGCCCACACTCGACCCGCAGCGCAAGCAATTAGCAAGTCTGCAGAAGGATCTGGATCACCTCGGTATCCCCACCGCCATGGTCATGCAGGAACTGCCGGGCAACCCTCAGCCCACGGCTTACTTGCGAGAACGGGGAAGCTTCACAAGTCCGGGAGAGCTGCTGAAAGCAAACGTCCCGTCGGCGTTCAATCCGCTACCCAAGGACTTTCCGCAAAATCGGCTAGGTTTGGCGCGTTGGCTCGTCATGCCTGAAAACCCGTTGACAGCGCGTGTCACGGTCAACCACTTCTGGGAAGCTCTGTTCGGGCGAGGCTTGGTGGAGACCAGTGAGGATTTCGGCTCGCAAGGGGATCTGCCGACTCATCCGGAACTGCTTGACTGGTTGGCCGTCGAGTTTACCGATGGCGGCTGGAGCATGAAGCGCATCCAGAAGATCATGGTGATGTCCGCGACCTACCGGCAGGATTCTCATGTCTCGCCGGATTTGAACGGACGCGATCCTTACAACCATCTGTATGCACGCGGGCCGCGCTTCCGGATGGAATCAGAGATGGTCCACGATGCCGTGCTCGCCGAGAGTGGATTGCTGAGCGACAAGATGTACGGACCGAGCGTCTTCCCGTATCAGCCGGATGGAGTTTGGGACATCCCCTACAGCGAAGATAAATGGAAACAGAGTGCAGGCGAGGACGCCCACCGGCGCAGCATCTACACATTCCTTCGCAGGAGCGCTCCCTACCCGAGTCTGGTGACCTATGACGCCACCAGTCGCGAGCTTTGCACGGTACGGCGAGTACGCACCAATACGCCGCTGCAAGCCTTGACCGGTCTGAACGATCCCTTCTTCTTCGAGGCGGCGCGGGCCATGGCGCGGCGCATGGGCGCGGAAGGCGGCACAACGGCGGAATCGCAGATCCAATTCGGATACCGGTTGGTGACCTCGCGCGCACCGAATAAAACCGAGCTCACGGCCATGCTGGCCTTCTACGAGCAACAACTGGCGGACTACCGCAAGAACCAGGACGCGGCGCGCCAGACATTGAAGTCAACGTCTGGAGTGGCTTCCGGCATCACGGATAGCGGGGAAAGCCACGCTCAAATGGCGGCACTGACGATGACGGCCAATGTGCTGCTGAACATGGACGAAGCGATCACCAAGGAGTAGCACGATGGACGAGCAGATTGAAATGACACGCGAGTTGTTGCAGGCGTCCACGCGGCGGCACTTTTTCAAGCAGTCGGCCTTTGGGATCGGTGCGGCGGCCTTGGGGGCCTGCTGCAGGCGGAGCCACTGACCGGCACGCAAGCACCGATGTTCCCCGCCAAGGCCAAGAGCGTCATCTTTCTGTTCATGGCGGGCGCGCCGTCGCAGGTCGATCTGCTCGACCCAAAACCAACGCTGCAAAAGTACGACGGCCAGAATATCCCTGACGAACTCGATGAAGGGCGAGCGGTTTGCGTTCATCAAAGGCAAGCCCCGACTGCTCGGGTCGCCGTTCGAGTTCACGCGCTGCGGTAAATCCGGAGCGGAAATCTCGGAACTGCTGCCGCATCTGAAGACCGTCAGCGACGACATCACCATCATCCGGTCGATGCACACCACGCAGTTCAATCATGCGCCGGCGCAGATCTTCATGAACACCGGCTTCCAGATCGTGGGCCGCCCGAGCATGGGCGCGTGGATGACCTATGGGCTCGGAAGCGAATGCAAAGACCTGCCCGGATTCGTCGTGCTCGTCTCAGGAGAAAACCAGCCCGATGGCGGCAAGGCTTGCTGGGGCAGCGGATTCTTGCCGTCGTTGTACCAAGGCGTGGAGTTCCGGTCACAGGGCGATCCGGTGTTGTTCCTGACCAATCCGGATGGAGTCTCAGACAACGCGCGGCGAGCGTCGCTCGACTTGTTGAAGAAGCTGAACGAAGAACATCTGGCCAGCAATGGAGATCCGGAAATCTCGACCCGCATCGCCTCGTACGAGATGGCATACAAGATGCAATCGAGCGTGCCAGAACTGGTGGACATCAATGGCGAGCCGGAGTCCATCCATCGCTTGTATGGGACTGCGCCAGGCAAGAAATCGTTCGCAAACAACTGCTTGCTGGCAAGGCGACTAGTGGAGCGCGGCGTTCGCTTTGTGCAGCTCTATCATCGCGGTTGGGACAACCATGGGACCTCAAGTCACGACGACATCGTGAATCGTCTGCCGCACCTGTGCCAGGAGACGGACCAGGCCGCAGCCGCACTCGTACAGGACCTGAAGCAGAGAGGCCTGCTCGATTCCACCATCGTCGTGTGGGGCGGAGAGTTCGGGCGTACGCCCATGAACGAGGCGCGCAATGCTTCGAAGTTCCTGGGTCGCGACCATCATCCGCGAGCGTTCACTATGTGGGTAGCCGGCGGCGGCTTCCGGCCGGGATTAACGTACGGGAAGACGGACGACCTTGGCTACAACATTGCGGACGATCCGGTGGACGTTCACGATCTCCACGCCACCATCCTGAACCAGATGGGCATTGATCACACAAAGTTGACATACCGTTTTCAGGGCCGCGATTTCCGGCTGACAGATGTCGCGGGGAATGTCGTGACGAAGCTCGTAAGCTAGTTGCTGAAAACCATTGCGCCTCAACGGGGTTTCTCCGTCTCCCAACACATGCTCAAAAGGCGCACGTAGTTCAATCTCCTCAGCTCACGAATCCACTTTCTCGCAGAAATGTATAGCTTTTACGCAAACTTGCCAGCGGGTCGGTGCTGAAGTCCTGCTCTACAAAAATGTGCTTAGCATTCGTCTCCGAAACGGCCGCTAGGATTTCGTGTACCGGCAAATCACCAGTGCCAAGTTCTCGGTACGTTTCGTTCGGCACGGTCGCAATGTCGTAGTGAACGGGAGTTCCTTTCGCCCGATCCTTGAGGTGCACCAATTCCACTCGGTCTGCATGTTCTCGCAAAAACGCAGCAGCGTTCACGCCCGCCATGCTCACCCAAAAGGTATCGACCTCCAGGCCGATTAACTTCTTATCTAAGTGGCTAAGCAAGACATCGATTGGCCGGCCGCCGGGTTTTGGCTGGAACTCAAAATCGTGATTGTGGTAGCAAAACCGCAGTCCGGCAGCATCGGCCTTCTGCGCGGCCGCATTGAGCTTGTCGGCCAGAGACCGATAGAAATCCAGACCCAGACGTTCCTCAGGAGAAAGATAGTTGAAGACGATGTACTGGAAGCCGTGATCTCTTGCCAGGGGAATGCAATCGTTGAACGTCACGCCGGGCTCAATGGCTGGCATGTCGGCGTGTTTCCATGCGGCGGTGTTGCCGGTTATTAGCGGAGTTTCGAAGTGCAAACTGATCGGACGTAAGGTCACGCGACTGAGAAGTGGCGCAAGCAATGCCACCTGGTTGCGCAACATCTCCACTTCCCGGTAGCCGATATCAGCGATTGTCTGAAGCGTCTCCAGCGGGTGCTTCACAATTGCCTCACGAACGGTGTAAAGCTGAACTCCCGCGGCAGATCGCTGCTTGCCAAACAAGGGCAGGGCAGTCAGGCCGGCCATCGTCAGTAAGGACCGCCTGCTCAACGAATGTGCACTTGTCATGTACTGCCGTTACTCTATTACAGCTTTTTCGTATTCGAGCTTCCTTGCTTCATTCCTTCTCGCCCACAACCAGTTCCCGGTGGCAAATAGCGCAGTCACGCTCATCAGGCCAAGTTGCGCCCGTTCCAGTTGGGTCAGCAACGCGAACGAGACGGCAATGCCTATCACGGCGAGCGGCGGCCCGAAAGGCACTCGAAAGGCGAGTGCATTAGGTTGCAAACGCCGCAAGCGAATCAGAGCCGCGCATCCAGCGGCGTAGAAGATTGCAAGTGCGCCTGCTGTTAATGCGATTGCCCAAAGAAAGGTCCCGGTTAGGGCAAGAACCAGTACCGTCGCACTGTAAAACAGAATGCCAGCCGATGGTGTTTGGAATCGGGGATCTAATTTGCTAAAAACTGACGGGCAATCACCCTGCTCGGCAAGTGCCAGCGGGAACCTGGGTGCGTTCAGGAAGGCTCCTGACAGCCAACCATAGGTCGACAGCATGACCGCAACCGCCACGAACGATCCCGCCCCACTTCCTAACAGTGCGGACGCTGTTTCTACGACCGGACGATCCGTGACACTCGTTCCGATCGTCCGATATACAACCAACTGAAACAAGGTGTAAACGACTGCGCAGATCGGCAATCCCGTAATCAGTGCCAACGGAATCGTCCGATGTGGTTCTTGCACCTCGCCACTTGGCATCAGGGCGTCCTCCCAACCGCTGAATGCATAGAAGAGCAGGAGCAGAAGTTTCGGCCAGGCATTCGAAGCTAAGGGATGAGCGAACGCGGAAGGCTCATGGGCCATTGACGGACGGAACAATCCAAGCCCGATTACAAACAGCAGCGGGAACGTCTTCGCGATAGTAAAAATAACGCTTAAGTTAGCTCCTTCGCGTACGCCGATGTAGTTCGCCACAGCCGGAATCGCCACCAGGATCAACAGCGTGAAAACCCGGACCCACCCATGCGTCGCAGAGGGTACAAATTGCGCCAGATAAGTCAGGAACAGGTTCGCATTCGCTGCACCCCCGCCCACAATCGCCAGCAACCAAAACCATCCAACCTGCAATCCCACAAATCTCCCGAATGCGGTTCGAGCGTAAAGATACAAACCGCCTGCCTTCGAAAATCGTGATGCCACCTCAGCGACGGGAAGAACGATGAGTAGCATCAGTAGGCCAGCTGCGAGCATCACGAGTGGACTCATTTTGCCCACCATGCGTATTGCCTCGGAAGGCAAACCAAAGATGGCGCTTCCGATGATGCAGTTAATCACCAGCGCTGTCATGCTCCAAGGCCCGATGAGCCGATTACCGCGCATAAAGTTACTCAGTCTAACAGAGCACTTTCGCCATGAAGTACGCTACTGTCACGCTTCGTTCCTATGGTGCTGAGTCAGATTTTTGTTTATCCAATCAAATCCGTCCGGGGCATTGCTGTTGATGAAACATTGTTGGATGTGAGTGGTCCGGTGCAGGACAGGCGCTGGATGTTAGTTGACTCCCAGGGCCTCTTTCTTTCGCAGCGTAAGCTGCCGCGCATGGCCTTGATCAGTCCGAGTTTTGACGGGACCAATCTTGTCGTCACCGCTCCGGGTATGGTGCCGCTAGTGATCTCGGAATGGGCAGGCGAGGGAGAGACGATGACTGTCACGATCTGGCGCGACAAATTAACCCTGCCACATCCGAATCAGCTGTATAGCGATTGGTTCAGCCGCTTTCTCGGTCGGCCATGCCGTCTGGTTCACTTGCCCGATACCGTTGCCAGACCTATTGAGCCTCCGTTCCAGGAGTCCCCATGGCGCGTTAGTTTGGCCGATGGCTTTCCCTTGTTGGTGCTGGCTCAGGCATCACTCGATTTGCTGAATCATAAGTTGCCATCGCCTGTGGGTGTGGAGCGGTTTAGCCGAATCTGGTTATGTCGGGAACGACTGCGCACGAGGAGGATCGCTGGCGTCACTTGCAGATCGGATCCGTTCGCCTCGCCATCGTCAAGCCCTGTGCCCGCTGTTCCGTCGTACTCGTCGACCCGAAGACGGCGGTAGTTGGGATCGAACCGCTCAGAACACTCGCTCAATATAGACGGCAACAGCGAAGAGTGATGTTTGCTCAAAACAGTCTGATCATGAATCCTGGCAAAGTGCACGTCTGCATGCCTGTCGAAGTGCTGACGTCTTCCGAGAGCTAGCCAGCCCGTGCAGGGTCTAAATGGGGCGCCTGAGTTCGAATCTCACTCTCGCCTCTATTCCAGATAGTCCTTACAAACGCCTCTGCGTCCGTTTATCAGCCGCGTGCTCCTCCGGCGCATTAGCCTTCTCAGGACGGATCTACCAGCAGTTGCAGTTCCGTTCGGCCTGTAGCAAATCTGATTGCTAGGTATCGACGAGACAAAGATCGCCCACTCTAGCGATCGATAATTCACGCGCGTTCAAACGCTCACAGCTTAGGTGGCCGAGGCGGAAATAGCTCAGGAACATCGAGTCTACGGCTTCCGTTCTCATGGAAGTAGAGGTCCCGCATTGTCACGCCTCCTTCAATACTCCAAGCATTGCTCTTCACACGACGATAGTCTGCCAGTGCCAATTTACGTCGCCCTGCCTTCATGCAAGCGTCGGCCCGGAGTATGTACAGGTCTGGCAGGATGCTGGACAAGACCTTTCCCTTAGACGTGCTACCAGTGGAGATGAACTGGCGATCCCAACTCTCCGGCGAGGCTGGAGAATACCTTCTGCGCACTGCCTCAGCAAGGATTTCGTCAGGTATTGGATCATATTCCGTGTACAAAGTCCTAAACGCTTTGATATCACTTAGGAAAATTACCGTACGAATACCACTTCCAGACGCGTTCATAATAGCTTGCGTGATCGTGTCAGCCGCCTCGTCGAACCGCCCCATTTTGGCGTATACGCCAGCAAGCTGGGTGTATACAAAGGAACTTTCCTCGATGCCGTTCTTCGCTTGTTTCATCCCTAGCTCATAGCTAAGAGCAGCATCTGGATACTTACCTAAGAATGCCTGTGCAAGAGCTCGGTCGCAGTACAGCGTATGTCTCTGCTTGCTACCCGAAGCAAGCGCAGCAGTATAGTCTCTGATGGCAAGCTCAAAGAGCGAGCGCGACGGCTTGCCATCCGCATACGACCCTTGCGCCAAGTTCAAATATGTATCTGCCCTAACGGAGAGAGCAGACGCAAATGTTGGATCGATCACGAGCGCCATCGTTAGTTCGCGAATCTCATCCATGAGACCCGCATCGTATCTGGCGCAAGCGCTCCTGACTTCCGGAGCATCGCCACCGGCGTTGGCTCGTAGGCACCCTGCGCCATCTATAGAGTGCTGGCTGCCAAAACCATACAGGCTGCTGATCAGGTAATGCGGGAGTGGCGAGCGCCATGCAGTTGCCGCGCGCCTGTAAAGAGCGCGAATTTCTAATTCACTCACAGTGCGTCTCGTCTCGGCGCCATAACCAAGAAAGGAGCTTAGATATAGGCCCTTCGCAGCAATCGCACGCGGGTCCTCTCCAAATGAATCAAAGTCAGCGATACTCCAGCCGCACGCAGCGGACTTCTTGCGTGGATCAGCATCGCCGCCTACCAGGGCGTGTCCATTTTGATCGGCCATGATCTGCTGTAGGTCATCCAACGCATAGCCTGGCCGGCCTACCTTCTGGTACATCCGTGCTCGCAAGGCAAGCGCATCAGCGCCTTCATCGGCCCCAACAGCATTGCTCGCGTACCTGATAACCGTCTGTGGTGGCGCTCCGTCAGCGCATGCCAGCATCGCAATAACGTTATATAGCTTCGGCCCACCGATGGTGTCGCCTTGCTCTCCGGTCTTAGATAATGCAAGCATGTCCTTGATCGCGGCCACACGTTCAATGTGAGTGGCCCTCTCAGGTGATCGGAGGGCACTCATGACATGCATAAGCTTTATCGCTGCGGGAGGTGCAGGCTTCCGTGGCTGCATAGGCTTCCTAGCCATCTCTGGTGGCTCGTCAATCTTGGCAAGCTCTGCAAGATATTCGGGACGCATAGGTGCCAGCTCCTCGGGAGTAGGCGGAGAGTAGGTTTCTTCCCCCTGTGGTGTTGCATTAGGCTCATCACCAACGGCGCCCTTCCGCTGAGAGCAGGCGCCAAGGACCGCAAGGATGACCGTCATTAGCACAATAATCGTTGTCTTAAGCGTTTGCATCGGTGGCGATGAGGATTTGGCCCTACACAGAACGGCGAAGTGCCCTCCGCTTTTAAATCCAGTCTTTCTCATCGAAGCGAATCGTCTAGACATTACCTTCAGCGGCAACTCACGCGGCTCCACTGAAGAGACACCTTTCAGGAGGTGGATGCGACCTCAAATTATTCTCACCACTCTCCCGAAACGGCCCAGTAAGCGGGCTTTCTCTGTCGTTTGGAAGCCCACCTGCTGTTCCTGTTGCGCGGACTTAGACCTCAAGATGGATGGAGCAAAAGGGGATCAGTCAGACCGGTTCCATCTCGTCGGATGTGGGGGTACTTTTCGGTTCGTATCTGGCTTACACTTCTCCGAGTTGCCGACTTGGCATCTGGGCGGCGGGTGCTACACGGTGGCGATGAGCAGTGGCAAGAGAACGATTGAGTAACGGGTCACAAGGACGTTCTTTGGGACCCATTCACGCAAGATGATGCTCGAGGAACTCGAGCGCCGCAATTACTCCGACAGCACAGCCCCTGGATATTTCAGTGCGATCGCAGCATTCGCCAAGCACTATGGAAACGCACCGGATTAACTCGCGCCTGAGAGACTTCGGCGGTAGCAGCCTATTTCTGAAGAGCCGTAAACTCGCCGTAGGGACTGTCATAGCTCGTGTCGCTGCAGTACAGTTCTTTTTCATTCGCACACTGTAGCTCCACGAGTTCCGGCAAGACTTGCCCTATGCGAAGATGCAGCGGCAGCTGCCCACTGGGCTGAGTCTGGAGGAGGTAGGTCAACTGCCTCTGATCGCTCGTCGCGACGAAAATTGTTTCTGGTGGGAGCCCCTTTACCTTGAGAAAGTGAGAGGCAAGCACTCACGTCTTCTTCGGCTTTTCTGTTTATGCATGGACCGTCTATAACGCTAAGAATCTCCGCTGCGATAGCGCTGTCCGTCGCATGCTCTTCCTGTCGCCCAACCAGTTCTCCGGCGGCCAAAGGTCAATCCCTCACTCCAACTCAGCTGTTTGAGTTGAGATCAAAATGTTCTGACTTGCGGCGAAAGGCTGAAAATGATTACAAACGCAACAAGAAAACGTCTGGTTTTGGCGCAGGGGACATAGACAGCTTCAACAATAGATACGATCCTGAAGAAAACCGTTGTTACGTCGAGCAATTTAAGACTGGTTATCAGCAAACGAAGAACGGTGAAGTTCAAACAACTCAGTCGCGATGGGTGTTTGACGGACAGGACAATACCGCACTGGTGTCTTGTAATGTTTATTCATATTCGTCCGGTACTCGTCAGACGGCGTGCACAGATAAGGATTCGAATACTATTCCGATCAGCGAAGCAGTGATGAAAATGAATAAGATCATGGCGGAGTCGCTTGTTTGGCCATAGAGTGTATGTAGATGATTGGCAATCAGTCATTCAGAGTCTGGTGTCGTTTCCTTGCCATGCAGAACTTTTTGGTCGCCTCTGCCGGCGTATATAACTCACCGTCGATAAGCATTCTGCCCGTGTAACTGCCCCTCTGTGAAGCTGGCGGACATTATCCTTCATGGTAGCCATGAGGCCAGATCAATAAGGTGAAGATCGATCCCGCCACAGCTGATCGATCTTTCGGCCTAAGCCGGCGAGGTCTGGAAAGATGACCGATTCAGTTATGAAGCTTCTACTCGATTGTTCCCGGATAATCGGAGCTCTTGCAGCCTTCGCCGGGACCACATCTATGAATTTCGTAGCTGCGTTTAATAGCCTTCGCAGCCACCTCCCTTGTGACCCTCAAGCTATCCGAATCAGCTATGCCCAATACACGCTTCACAGTTACCTACAAATTAGGTGATATCGAGCCGATCGAAGCTGAAGGGTACGTTATTGATGGTGAAGCACAGGTCTTACTGAATATCAGCAGAGACATAGCTGCTCTGTTCGACATCAACTCTATGCAGGTTTGGGCGCTGCGCTCTCCCGACTACGAACTGCCGAATAACACCGACGCGTAGCGCCCCCCGCATGAGCGGTTCGTTCAAACGCGCTTCTCGTCCCGATGCGCTCAGTATTGCTAGGAAGAGAGCCGCTAAGCGGCTTCCTCCAAGTTCGTTTGTTTCTTTTCTCTTCCGATCGAGAACTTTGATCAATCCAACGACAATCTCCACCACAGGCCATTGAACGACGACCGCGCCAGTCTCTGATTGGATGGTGCGGCTGTATTCGCGATAGGTCAGTTCACCTTCTACGAAAATATGAAGTTCCATTTGGGCAGATTGGCTGTAAGCTGAGCAGTACCGCCATAGAAGACGCAATCATGCCATTGTGTCTTCTCCTTCCACTCCGAGTCTTGTTGATAGCGTTTGGTTGTAGCAACGGATAATCGAGTGATCTCCTAGGCCTGACTGCGTTGCGTACGTCCTCGGCTGTTGGCCGGTAAAGCGATCAGGGCAATGCGATTGGGAAAGATAGACTTGGCTCTTTGTGCTTTTGAATGGTTGGCCTTAGGTGTTGCGCCAACACCCTCGAGGCCTCGCCGGCGAGAGCCGGGTAGCAACCGGGCAAGAAACGGCCTTCGCGTCCTCGAACCGGACTTCTGGCTTGCGCGCTCAAACACATCAGCGCAAAGCGCGTTTTACGTCAAAGTTGATTTACTAACGATTGGTAACACTGTGGGACAAGAGAGGATCTATATGTTCGGCGTCTAGTTTCCGAGTCACCGATAATACGCTCGGGACCGCGCTGCTTCAATGTGAAAAGGCTTCGCCGTTCGGGTCGATATTGAGCGTTGGTCTGTTCGTCTGCATGCAATTATGCGGACTGCCGAGCCGTCTTCGGTACTTGTTTTGTAGACTCGTGGAGCCAGTCTTCGAAACGCGTCTCGCCGAGTCGCGCGCCGTCGTTCGGGACCAGCGTTCTCTCGCTCACTTGGATGCCGTAGTAGCGCGCATGTGGGTCAGAAATGACCTCGCGTGTATCGTTGCGTGCGGCCAAGTCCCGCCGCACGAATTCATCAAGACGACCCTGTTCCGGCCCTCCGATTTCAATGGTGTCATTCAGAGGTGAGCTCGGTGCGATTCTGCCGACGGCAGTAGCGACATCGTCCGCCGCCATAGGTTGGAAGAGGACGGGAGGCAGGCGCACGTTGTTACGCTCGCTGGAAAGATCGGCGATTTTCTGCACGAATTCAAAGAACTGTGTTGCACGTACGATTGAGTACGGAATTGAGGACTGTTTGATCAGGTTCTCCTGAACGAGTTTCGCGCGGAAGAAACTACTTTCGAGCATACGTTCCGTTCCTACGACGGACAACGCAACGTGATGTCCTACGCCCGCCGCTGCTTCATGGTCGAGGAGGTTACGGGTTGACGTCTCAAAAAACTGCAGCACTGCCGCATCCTCCCATGAAGGGGAGTTTGTTACATCAACGACCGCGGAGGCGCCCTTCAATGCATCCGCGAGTCCTGCACCCGTAACGCTGTTGACGCCCGAAGACGGAGACGCGGCTACTACTTCCTGCCCATCCTCACGAAGCTTCTTGACGAGCTTCGTTCCAATAAGTCCAGTACCACCAATTACGACGATTTTCATGTTGTCCTTCCTGTGGCCGAAAAGCCTGTAAACCTAGCTCCTAACGCATGTCGACTAACATATCGCGTAACTCGTTGCGGGAACACGTGCTCTTCAGACGGCTGCGCTCGCTTATACACGGAACCATTCGTGCGGCCGCGGACACAATAGGCCGCCACGCAAACGGTGGATCTCTAGTGCTTAACTTCCGTTCTTTCCGCCGCCGAAGCAAAGCGCGTTAAAGCCACTTGGCCTCCTAACGGGCAAACCATCACTAAAATCGGCTCGCTCAATCTTGACGGAAATAATCCATGTATCCAGGTGAAGGGTCACGGCCTTGGAGATATACATAAGCAGTCGGCCGTTGTGCACGAGCATTTTGGCTCGCGGATAGTATCAGCTGCTTCAGTATCGCTTTGCTACCCTTTCGCCATGTATCGTAACCGGCTCGCTGCCTCTGCTCTGTTTCTGGCCGCTATCCCGCACTTTTCCCCAGCTCAATCGCCGGCGCCGGTAGCTGAACGCCTGGCTGCCCAAAATGCCCTCTTTGATGACTCTTGGCAGACTAACCTCAAGATGAATCCTACGCTGGCGACTGCAGTCGGCGATTACCGCTACAATGACCAACTTGGCGATTATTCCCTGGCCGCCTCGACGGCACGCCATGAACGCGACATGGACGACTTAGCCCGCATTAAGGCGGTCGATTCCACCGGCTTTCCGGAGCAGGATTTGATCTCGCACGACCTTTTTCTTCGTCAGCTCCAACAGCGCGTGGACGACTACGATCTCAGAGAGTTCGAGATGCCGCTCAGCTCTTCCGGGGGCGGAGGTGGTGTTCATGTTAATCTCGCCGACCTACCGCTTTCCATGCCGTTTGACTCCGTCAGGCACTACGAAGACTACATCGCTCGTCTGCACAAAATCCCGCAAGCTTTCTTGCAGACCGAAGACGTTCTACGGGCCGGCGTCAACGATCACCTTGTTCCTGTACGCTTCATTGCCGAAAAGATTCCCGCACAGGCAGAGGGTGTTATGAGCGCCAACCCTTTCCTCCTCCCCGTCAAGAAATTCCCCACTAGCTTTTCCGATGCCGATAAAAAACGTCTCGCCGGCGAGATCACGGCAACGGTTGATACTGAAGTTTTCCCGGCGTATAAGCAGTTTTCCGCCTTCGTCACTTCCAACTACATACCCAACTGCAGAACCACGCTGTCGGTCAATTCTCTGGGAGGGGGCAAGCGCCGCTACCAGGCCACACTACGCCGCTTTACCACCACCGACCTAGCCGCATCACAGATCCACGAGATTGGCCTGAAGGAAGTGCACCGGCTTACCGAAGAAATGGCCGCACTGGCCAAAACCAACGGCTATAAAGATCTCGCCAGCTTCCGCGACCATGTAGAAATCGACCCTAAGTACCGGCCAGCTTCTGCAGACGCTATCGTCGAGGACTTCCGCAAATATATCGCGCAAATGGAGCCGCACTTACCTCAGCTCTTCAATCTCTTGCCCAGGACAGCCGTCACCGTCGAGGCGATCCCACCGTTTCAGGCTGCTGCTGCCACCCACTATCAGGGCGGAACACCTGACGGCAAGCGCCCGGGCCGCGTCTCGGTTGCTGTCTCTGACTCAACCCACCGCAGCTTCATCAATGACGAGGCAGTCGCTTATCACGAGGGTGTTCCCGGTCATCATCTTCAGATCACCATCCAACAGTCGCTTACCGGCCTGCCCGAGTTTCGCAAGCACGGTGGGAACTCAGCCTATACGGAGGGTTGGGGGCTCTATGCCGAGGAGTTGGGTAAGGAGATTGGTTTCTACCAGGACCCTGGTTCGGACTATGGCCGCTTACGCTCGGAGTTGTTCCGAGCTGTGCGCTTAGTGGTCGATACCGGCATTCACGACCTGGGCTGGAGCCGCGACCAAGTTGTGGCATACATGCGAAACTCCCACGCAGTCGACGAGCCGACGATCCAGGCTGAAACGGACCGTTACATCTCGGGGCCCGGACAGGCGTGTAGCTACAAGCTCGGCCAGCTTAAGATTCGCGAACTGCGCGAACGCGCCAAACAGAAGTTAGGTCCCAAGTTTGATCTCAAGACTTTTCATGACGAGATCCTGTCAGGCGGAGCCCTCCCGCTCGACGTCCTTGATGCTCGAATTGATCGTTGGGTTAAAGGGCAGCTTTCCGTCCACGCCAGCAACTAAGTTCAGCTGATTGACTCCGGGGCTTGATCGCAGAGTTGCAGTTAAAATACTAATCCGGTTACTTTAGATCTTTTGGTACTTTGCCCACGCACCTTAGGGACGATGGCCGACTTGTCGTCAACTTGGTTCGTAAATGAGGGAAGACCGAGACTCCGACTACCGTCTTCAACGTTCAAACTTCCGAGTGGCCCGTTTCCCGTCAAGTTGAAGAGGGACGAGGATAGATCTACCCTGCCGGACCAGGGTGGATCTTTTTCGCATCAATCTCCTTGTGGAACCTTCAGGACCCGCTATTAGCGCCCCCAATTCGCCGGCCATCCGGATCTCATCGAGGTTGATACCACCACTCGGCGTCACTCGCTGCGGAGCGCATGCATCGGCTCTATAGACGCTGCCCGGAGCGCCGGCAGGAGAGTTGCCGCCAAAGCAACAATGCGATGCCACTCAGCGCAGCAACCCAAGCACTCGGATCGGCGGAGCTTAGCCCGAACAACATGGAATGCAATGTGCGTGCCAGTGCAATCGCGATTGGTAGCCCAACTCCGATGCCCATCGCAGCCAGCAGAATGCTCTCGCGTAATACCATTCCCAGCACCTCGCCATGGCTCGCTCCAAGCGCCAGCCGCAAGCCGATCTCAATAGTTCGCCGGTTTACCATGTACGAAACAGTCCCGTAGAGTCCGATTACGACCAGGAACATTGCAAGGCCTGCAAAAGCGATCGAGAGACCAGGATTTTAAGACCAGGCATCCCGAGTGCGGGAATTGATGTGATCGGATCGCCAAATCATAAGAGCAACTTACATCCAGGTTCAAGATCTTAGTACCCAAAGGGATAACATCTTTCTCCGCGCGCCTATCGGACATCCGATGGTTAAGGTAGAAAGATAGCCTCTCCAGCATGAGCCTTGCGTATGATTTTCCGAGGATGGGGCACATGAGGAAGAACCTGTTTGATCCGACAGTAGCGAATGTGGTTAAAACCCGGCTGCAGAAAATGGAGCCGCAAACTGAGAGGCTCTGGGGCAAGATGACACCCGCACAGATGCTGGCACATTGCTCGGTGAGTGTGCAGTGGGCACTAGGAGAAGTGGTACCCGAAAAGGGGCCGCTACCTGCGCGTCTATTAGGACGGCTACTGAAGCCAATGGTGTTTCGGAACGAAGATCCATTCCGGAAAAACTCACCGACAGCTAAGAGCTTCATTGTGGCAGACGATCGAGATTTTCGCAGGGAACAGGAGCGCTTGTCGGCCTTGATCGACGAATTTTCGGCTGGTGGGCGAGCGGCCTGTACGAAACATCCACATAGCTTCTTCGGGAAGATGACGGCGGATGAGTGGGCAATTCTTATGTATAAACATCTTGATCATCACTTGCGGCAGTTCGGCGTGTAGCCGTTTCTAAACACGCCCGGGACCTCAGCAATACTGAAGCTCAAACAGCAGAGACCCGAGACCGCCGGAGGCGTTCCAAGCGTCTCCACAATACATACGAACACGCCCCAAGCAATAGCGTGATCGTTGACGGCGCAAAGGCCGCATGCCGATCTTGGATGGAGGCGTGTGCGATCAGAGCTGACACAAGGTTGAACGCGAATCCAGCGTAGGCCCACTCTTTCACGCTCATAGGCATAGCTGGAATCAGCAGCGCTAATACGCCCAGCACCTTTGCCACGGAAAGTTCCATACGGAACGAAGCAGCCGGAAAGCCGAGACGCGCAAACGCCTGCACCGCCTGCGGAGCAAACCATTCCCAATAGGCAGTGAACATGATCTCGACGCAGAAGAGCACCGTCACTAACCAGAACGCAATCACTACTGCTCGGGGCTTAGTCATTGGATCTCCTGGTCAAGCAGCGGTTGGAGATTACCAATGAATCTTTGCCAGCCATACTGCGCGCCCCGGTAAGCAGCTTCCTGATTGGCTCGGAAACCCGAATGCTCCATCCGGAGCCGGGTGCCGCCCTCGACCGGAGTCAGCGTGAACGACACTGTGCTTTCAAGACCAAATGCACGCCACGAGTAAGCAAGCCGTTGCGGCGGATCGAGCGCGAGAACTTTGCAGTCAATCACTCCGTCCCAACCTCCGACCGGCTCGTTCCTGAATTGAAATTCTCGGCCGATCTCGGGCAGGAAATCGTTTTTCAGAAGCCATTGCGTCAGGAGGGCAGGATCGGTGAGGGCCCGCCACAGCTTCTCAGGCGCGTGCGCAAAGGTCTTCTCAATCACTACGCTCCGGGTTTGCTCCTCCGATCCGTTCACGAGTCCATCCTTTCCAACAAAGTTTCCAGACGATCTAAGCGGTCTTTCCAGAAAGCGCCATAGTCCCGGAGCCATTCCACTATCGGCGCCAGCGCCTCGGGCTGCGCTCTGTAACGCGTCTCCCGCCCATTCCGCCGATGCCGCACCAGCTTCGCGCGCTTTAGTACTGAAAGGTGCTTGGAAACTGCCGGTTGCGAGACGCCAGCAAAGCTCGTCAGCGCATGCACCGTCTGTTCGCCTTTGCTCGACAACTGAGCAAAGATGGCCCGACGAGTAGGATCTGACAGAGCTCGAAATGCCGAGTCTACGCGGTTTGCTCTCACGCTGGAATCATAACCGCGTGGTTATGCATCGGTCAAGAACTTTGTTGTCCTTTGCCGTTCCTACCAGTGAGTCCCCCTTCGATTCTTCTAGAGTCCGACATGGGCGTTTTTCAGGACCAATGTTCTCTCATGCGCTAGGTGGGTGCATTGGGCTATTGGCGCTCATTCGCACGGCAACACGACCGATCCTTTACAGTGACGCCTTCGGCTGATCTACCAAAGTGAATGTGAGGTTCGTTTAACCTGCCGGCCCTGAAATGCAATATGATGTCGCATGGATCAACAGGCTCCATCGAGGATAGCGCCGCGATCGCGAAATACGGGACGGACGGCAATCACAAGTGGAGTCATCGGTCTTGTCGCCCTCGTCTTCTTGATTGTCGCTGTGACGACACGAAGTACGTGGACGCTCTCAAACGGGGTGTATCTCCTATTCAGGGCCCACGATCTCGCAGTTGTACTTCAATTTCTGCTACTGATTCCCTTAGCACTTCGGCTGGAGAAACTCTCAACCCAAAGCCCGTCCGGCATAGGAGGGAAAACAATTGCTTGGGGAATAGGCGCACTTTGTCTCGTCGCCCTTCTGCTTGTACTCGGAGTTTGCAAGGTCATTAACGACATGGCTTATATGCTTCCGCAAGGCCTGTTTGGAGCGTGGCTCATCGTTACGAATGTGCGTTTGTCTGAATTCTTACCACAATGGCTGAGGTATTTTGGAATGGTCGTGGGATTCGGCCTAGTGATGGTAGCAACGGTTTTTCCTGGACTGGCGATCTTTGTCTACCCAAACATGTTGAAGATTCCTGCTGTACCGGTGGACAATGAGGTGTTTCAGAACACCGAGATAAACCAGATCCTTCGTATGATTCTCGCGATCGGCTCACTTCTTGGCGTTGTAACGATCTGGTCGCTCTTGACGGGTACTAAGATCCTTAGCAAGGAACAAGCTCAGTCACCCGCAACTACGTAAAAATGGATCTTCGACCGCCAGAGCTCCCTAAGCTGCTTTACGCAATTGACAAGAAATCGCCGCTGCACTCATCCAGAGCCGATGTGTACCGATAACTCCCCCTACATTTGCTAACGACCGGCGCCAAACTGGAGTCTGTATACACGTTTGTAAACCATACCGGACTACCCATGGGGAGCCGGCAGTCTAGTTGCCCGAAATGCCCATCCCTCGGCCAAGTGGATTCCAGCAATCAACGGCTCTGATTAGGTTTGATCGTGGTCTATTTCGACGTGATCTGGAGCGTTCAAACTACGTTTGAGGTACTGGCCAGGATTCGATCCGACAACCCGCTTGAATGCCTTACTAAACGCAGCATCGGACTCATAGCCGACCGCCCGAGCCACATCGACGAGCTTTTTGTCACGCCGTTCGAGCAATTGCATTCCCTTCTGCATCCGCCACTCAGTTACATATTCCAGGGGCGTCTGTCCGAGCAGTTCCTTAAAGCGCAGGGCGAATGCAGAGCGAGACATGCCCGCTGCTTCGGCCAGGGATTCGACCGTCCAAGGGTTCTTCACGTTGTCGTGTAGGGCGCTTAGAGCAGTGCCGATCTGAGGATCGAAAATTGCGCTCAACCAGCCACTGTTGCATTCCGGTCTAAGCGCGATGTGTGCCCGGAGCAACTGGATGACCAACACCTCAGCCAGCCGATTCGCAACCATTTCCGATCCCGGCGCTGGTTCTGCCATTTCTGAAGCCAACGCTTGCATGGCGTTGTGGAGTGCAAGCGTGTGGGTCTGGTCTGCCTTGACAAGGATGAATCGCGGCAATAAATGGGTGATGGACTTGAGGGGGGCTCGCTCAAATTTAAGGGAGCCGCAGACGATTGTTGTTGATGCACCACCGCCCCCGTAATGCACTACGGTACTCGCGATTGCAGCAAGTTCGCCGAAGGATGACCTTGGACGTGTTCGCGGACTATCGCGCATGATGATCGAGGTGTCACCGGCCAGCAAAAAGCAATCACCACCGGTGAGGGGAATCGGCCCTGGAAGATCTTGGACATTGAGCCAGCAGTTACCGCGTGACACCACGGCGAAATGTGCCAGATCTGTAGGTGATTCCTGCTTCTCGGCCCCCTTGAATTTCTCGTCGTCTTTTTCCTGCTGGATCAAGCCCCACGGGGCTGTCGCCTCCAGCCTGTGCTGACCGAATGCGGTTACGCGCATCATCTGAAAGATGTCGCTGATTGAATCCAACGTCGCCTCCTAGTCTGGACGAATAGACAAAACTTGTGGACGATCAGGCGGCTCACGTCCACGACAAGATGAATCTACTCCAGTGTATGCAAACGCAGAACCATACAAAAAGGATCAACCATGGGAAAGCTTGAAGGCAAGGTTGCGGTCATCACAGGCGGATCGAGCGGAATGGCGCTTGCCAGCGCCAAGCTCTTTGTTTCAGAGGGCGCCTACGTGTTCATCACGGGGCGCAAGCAGCAGCAAATTGAGAAGGCCAAAGAGGAAATCGGACGAAACGTAACAGGCGTCCAGGGTGACGCGGCCAATCTCGACGATCTGGACCGGCTGTTCGACACCGTGAAACGGGAAAAGGGTAAGATCGACATTCTCTTCGCGAGCGCCGGTATTGGTGAGCCCGTTCCGCTGGGCGAAATTACCGAGCAGCATTTCGATAAAACGTTCGACCTGAACGTGCGCGGCACCCTGTTTACTGTGCAGAAGGCGTTGCCACTGTTCAACGATGGCGGATCGATCTTTATGACCGGATCCAATGCAGCAGCAAAAGGCTTTCCTGGCTTCGGTGTATATGCAGCGAGCAAATTGGCGCTCCGCTCCTTTGCACGCACTTGGGTCAACGAACTGAAGGATCGAAAGATCCGTATCAACCTGCTCGTTCCAGGTGCGATCGCTACGCCGATGCAGGAGGAAGTCCTAACGGCGGAAGCGAAGCAGTATTTTGAATCGCTCATCCCGCGAGGAACGATGGGACAACCAGAGGAAGTTGCGACGGTGGCGCTCTTTCTTGCTTCGAACGACTCGAGCTTCGTCAATGGGCAAGAGCTGTTCGTTGATGGCGGCATGACGGCCGTTTGATGTTCACAGACCGCGGATACGGCTGACATTCTGGCCCCGCAAAGTGCTTTATCGCGGGACCTTCAGGGAAGAATGCAGAAACAACAAAGAGGAGAAAACATATGAGTCATAACCATGGACAACAGTTGGCCGGGAAGATTGCAGTTATCACCGGCGGAAGTAGCGGGATTGGCTTGGCCACCGCCAAGCGCTTCGTTGAAGAGGGTGCGCACGTCGTGATCACGGGGCGACGAGAGAAAGAGCTGAAGGAGGCCGCAGCCTTCATCAAGAGCAGCGTCACGACAGTCGCAAGCGACGTATCGCGATTGGAAGAGCTGGACCGGCTCTATGCCGTCGTGAAAGAGAAACACGGTCACATTGACGTACTCTTCGCGAACGCGGGCGCGGGCACAATAGCACCGCTCGCGATGGCTACTGAGGCCCATTTTGACCAGACCTTCGACGTGAACGTGAAAGGCCTGTTCTTTACGGTGCAAAAGGCCATTCCCCTTTTCAAGGACGGCGGATCGATCATCCTGAACTCTTCGGTTTCAAATGTGTTGGGGCTGCCGGGGTTTAGCGCCTACGCCGCGAGTAAGGCGGCTGTGCGCAACTTCGCGCGTGCCTGGACTCTGGAGTTGAAAGACCGCAACATCCGCGTGAATTCGATGAGCCCCGGCCCAATCGAGACCCCCGCCCTAGAGACAACGACCGGCCTTACCGCTGAACAGGCCGAGCAAGCGGCCGCCCAGTTTTCCTCGCAGATCCCCATGGGCCGTAGGGGCAAGCCCGAGGAAATCGCAGCCGCTGTCACATTTCTCGCCTCAGCCGAAAGTTCTTTCATCACCGGCGTGGATCTCCCCGTCGGTGGAGGCATGGCGCAGGTCTGATCCCGGCGCGGTTGCTTCTCGAACTTTAGTGCCAACACGGATCGGAGAAACATTATGAGCTATGCAATTGTAGGATTCGGGAAGATAGGCCAAGCCCTCGCCCACGCCTTCGCGCGTAAAAACATTGAGGTGACTGTCGCGAGCCGCCGGCCGCCTGAGGAGTTGGCGCCGCAGGCTCGAGCGATTGGATCCACTGTAGTCGCCAAGTCACTGCGCGATGCACTCGACGCCGACACAATCATCTTGGCAATCCCATTCGGGGAGCATCGTGAGGTTGCGAAAGTCCTGTCGAGTTGGGAAGGCAAGACAGTCATCGACGCGACGAACACATATGGAGTCCCACCTGAAGATCTGGACGGTCTTCCGTCCTCTGCCCTCATTGCGAAGTCATTCGGGGGCGCCAAGGTAGTGAAAGGCTTCAATCATCTAGTTGCGGCTACCCTGGCCACCGATCCGAACGTGGGTGAAGGTCATCGAGTTGTCTTCCTGTCGAGCGACGACGAGGACGCGATCGCTCCCGTGGCGGACTTGGCTACTCAACTCGGCTTTGCACCCGTGAAGTTGGGGAAGCTCAACGAGGGCGGTCTGTTAGTTCACGCACGCGGGCGTACGTGGGGGCCACTCATCTTCCAGGATTTGTTCAAAAAGAAGCAGTGATCAACCGACCAAGGTGTGGAGCATGTCCGAGTAACTCGGAGATGCTCCGATGAAAGGGAAATGGAGAGATTTCAATGAGCATAGAAGAGAATGTCCAAGTTGTAAAAGAATTCTTTGCAGCAATCGGCCGCCGCGATGAACAGGCTTTGCTGTCGCTGTCTGCCGAGAATATCGAGTGGATCATTCCAGGCGAAGACTGGCCGCTGGCTGGCACCTATCGCGGGCACGCAGGATTGCAGGACGCACTCTCGAAGGCTAACAACACCGTTGAGACGTCGTACCCGAACCCACCCGAGTTCATAGCGCAGGAAGACCGGGTTCTGGTTGTCGGTACCGCGACGGGAACAGTCAAAATGACAGGCAAAACCTTTGTGGATGACTGGGTCTTCGACGTCACCGTTCGAAACGGCAAACTGACGAGAATAAAGGAATACATTGACACGCAAGCACTGGCGAAGGCCTCAGCAGGAGGCAAAGCTTGAGAACCGCCGGAGCTATTGCGCGCTACTGAACAAGGCCTGAGTGCAAAGCCTGTGAGTTAGAGGTAGAGCGAATCAGTGTAGCGAAGTGGTTCCCTCCGTCTGCCTTGAGAGAAAGCAAAATTTCGTGTGCGCGGGCGCATACCGTCCACGAACGCGGAAAAAGGATACTATGTCAAAGTCTTATACAGCGCTGCTGGCGCTTACCCTTGCGATTTCGGCGGCCGCAAGCGGCCTACCCGCTCAGGCGCTTACGCCGGTCAACCTAGTTGAGGAGGGCCCTGCTCAGGACAAGGCGGCCGTTGAGAAGGTGATGGCAGACTTCCACGCTGCCGTGGCCGCGCACGATGGTAAGCGCGTTACCTCACTTTCAGTCGCAGAGGGCAGCACCTGGTTCAACGTGCTCTCGGACGAGGCGTTTGATGCCGCTAAGGTGAAGAATCCTGGGGTACGGAAGGTGCGTCATTCCAGCTTTGCCGATTTCGCAAAATTTGTTTCATCAACGCCTGCGGCGCTGAACCCGCAACACACTCACATCCAGATCCAAACCGACGGAACCATCGCCAGCGTTTACTTCGATTACGTATTCCTCATTGACGGAAACGTCCAGAACCGAGGCTGCGAGACCTGGCAACTCATCAAAACAGAGGAGGGATGGAAAATCGCCGCCATCACCTACTCTTCGAATCCGGGTGCTTGAGGAGATCGCATGATTATGCAAAGTGTTCTATCTGCTTTCTCCTCAGCTGCCACTCTCGCGTTGTCGCTCCTCTTTGGTCAGCAGACTCAACACGTCCATCTTGCAAGCGGGATTGGTCAAGAGAATGCGAAGATAGCACAACGTGTGGGCGTCTGGGATGTCACTGAGACAGTCTGGGACGCACCAACAGCGAAGCCGGTTATCAAGAATTGGGTTGCGGAACGAAGAATGATTGGGGAGTTTTTAGAGGAGGTCTTGGAGCCAGCGGTGGGCGCACCTCCAGGAGAGGTTCAGCGCATTGATTACCTTAGTTTCCACCGCATCGAGGGACGCTGGAAGTATGTCTCGATGGATACCCGCGCATCTGTGGGCATTATGCCGGCCAGCAGCGCGGATCGAGGAGACGTCGCCGAGATTCATCTAACCTTCGAGCCTTTCGCGATTCCAATCGAGGGGTCAAGAGCAGGTCAACTGCTGCTCATGCAAGAGACCATCACGCAGAACGACGCAAACCACGACCGCAAAGACCAGTACTTCAACTTAGCCGATGGTCGCGAGAGCCTCTGGCTCAAGCATAGGTACGAGTATGTGCGGCGGGAGGCGAAGTGACACCACAAAGTTCCTCGACGCTAGAGGGAAGACAGTGGAGCCGCTGGCGTTTGACTGCCTAGAATACCGTTCATTACAGGAATGCGCTGTGCAGCTGGCCTACTTGATTATGACGGCGGTGAGGGCCTGCTTGAGAGCGCGTTAGAGCTTTGCGCCACTTCTTTCGCTTCCTAACGAGGTGAGCGGTCAGGTTGCCGGATAAATCGCAGGTGACGGCCCAGTGTAGAGTGATCCACTTTGACGGGTTGTCGGCTATGTTGAGATTGGCCATAAACGGCCTTCGAGTCCTCGAAGAGGACTTTGGGCGGCCGCCACAGAGTCACATCGGCGGCATCGCGTCATACATTAAGATGTGCAACGCTGTGGGTTTACGTGACGAACCCTTTGGGGTAAGTATTGGAAGAATCATTCGCTGTTCCCAGTGCTCGCCTCGAACAGCAGGTACTCGGCTCAGGATTGCTTGCCAGCTATGCACTGGGCCTACCGCCCGGAACCGTTCCCTGAACTGACCGGAGCAGCAATCATTGAGCCTGATTTCATCTCCTTCTCGCGGGCCTGCAGTTCATCGCTCATCTTCAAACGGGGCACGCCTTCCGTCCACCATTTTGGGGCGGGCTTGTCCATCAGGAAATGATCGAAGAACTCCTTCATGCGCACGGTGTAGTCCTTCATATTTTGGATCTTAAACAGCCCGTGGTTCTCGCCCTTGTACTCCAACATCACCACTGGTTTGTCCAGTCGCCGCAGCGTGTTGTAATACTCGATCCCCTGCATGTGGTCTACTGCTCCGTCCTTGTCGTTATGGAGAATCAACAAGGGTGTCTGCACTTGCGTCGCATGATAAACGGGCGAGTTCCGCGTGTATGATTCCAGCTCCTGCAGATATCCGCCTGAAAATCTGCCTTGGCTGCTTTCGAAGATCGGTTGATTCGCCGATCCTGTATTCCAATAGATCGAGCTATACATACTGATCATGTCTGTTAAAGGAGCGCCCGCGATAGCTGCTTTAAAGATTTTAGTTTGAGTGATGGCAAACGCAGTTTGGTAGCCACCCCAGGAGTGTCCATGTAGCGCCAGCCGGCTTGCATCCACAACGCCCGTCGCCTCCGCGGCTTTCACGGCCGCCAGAATGCAAGGTACCGATGAAACTCCCGGGTCGTTGACTCGGTATGTGATATCTGGCGTCAACACCGCGTATCCGTTACTCGTATAGAGGCCCACGCTGAATCCGTTCACCCCGGGCATGGGATAGCTATTTGTAGATTGCGATAGCTTCTCATAGATGTAGACAATCGTCGGATACTTTTTACCCGGCTCATACTCAGCCGGCAGATAGAGCACGCCCTGTAACTTATCGCCTTTGGGGCCTTGGTACTCAATCAGTTTCGTGCCCTTGGTCCAGGCAAAATCTTTCTGCTGTGGATCGGCATTGGTAATCTTCTTGCCGCCCTCAAGGTCGGCGCTGGCAACAAAATAGTCGCCGTACGCCCCGGTTGTCTCTCGGCTGTAGAAAAACTCATCCGCGTGCTTAGCTTTCAGCAGATTCGGATAACTCGCTTCATCCCAATGCAGCATCGTGACGCTCTGTGAGTCCGGCTGTATTCGCGCGATACCGCCTTTCTTACTCCACTCCCCATAAACCTTAATGTAGAGCGGCTTCGCCAGATCAATGCCCTTATCTTCAAGGTTTAAGCGCCAGATCTCCTGGTACCGGATCTGGTCTTTTCGGCCGTTGCCCGTCAGATTGACTGCCCTTCCGCCCTCGGCTGGCACTTTCCAGATGTCCCAGTTGTCGGAGATCAGCGCAAACTGGCTATCTTTCGACCACCCGAGCACTCGCGTCGGTGGCTTCACTACGTTGTGGTCATCCTCCGTGTTGACGAAAGTCGCTGGTAGGCCCTTTGTCAGATTGTGAGAAACGCCCGTCGCTAGGTTGACGCTGTAGAAGGCGCCATCATGGTAGTGCAACAGATGTGTTCCGTCAGGGGAGGTTCCAAACACCCAGCGCGCCTTGGTCAGCATAAGTTTGCGCTCGCCCGTGCGCGGGTTCACGCTGTAGACGTCTTCAAACCGCCTGCCATCTAAGTTCGCTTCCCGCTCGTATTCCCGCACGTCGCTTCCCACCGCAAAGGCCCCTTCAGGCGCCAACGTGACATCATGCACAGCTTCATCCGATAGACGCAGAAACTTCTTCTGAGAGGGCTGCCAGGCGCAAAGATAGCTGAAGTTCTTGTCTCTCGTCTCCTGAACCTGTTGCATCGATTGCAATCGCCGGTCCTTCCAATTCCAAATCACCAGGTCCGGGAGTTCCTCCGGCTGCTCGTTCTTCTTATCCGCACCTTCGCCCTCTTTTGCTGGCTTCGGCTTTAGCTCTCGAATGCCGAAAGTTACTGTGGCCAGGTCTGCCATCCAGGTTGGGTGGCGTTCCGGGCTCACCGTCATGTCTTTAGGAAAATCGCTGTCGGCCGCTGGATCGAACACATACTTCTCTGGCGCGGCTTGATCATTGAAGTTCTTGAAGGCCAGCACCGAATACATCTTGCCCTCCCAATGCTTGTCATCCTTACCACGCACCACGGCTAAACCATCGCCCTTCTCGGTCCAGGTCAGTGACCGGTAAACCGCTTTGGCCGTATCCAGGCCTCTCACCACTCCGGTCTCCATGTTCCGCAGTTCCACGCCGTTTCCAAGCTTGTCCTGCGCATCCACAATCCAGGCTAGCCGGTCGCCCACCTTATTGAACGCAAAATCCGAGACGTTCCCGACGCTCAACTCCGTTCCGCTGGTCAGTTCCATCACCACCAGGTCTGAGCCCTGCTGCTTATCGTCTGCTTTTGCCTCATTGCCGGTCGTACTCTCGGACGGGGGTGTCGCAGTCGCCGCGCCATACCGATGAAGCGCGATTGCCGCCGATCGCTCGCCTGAGAAGCTGAACCTTTTCACTCGATCGAACTCCGTCTTCTTCATGCTCGCAAGTTCAACCAGCACCACCTTGTCTTCCACTGGCTTGTGACTCTTCTTTAGAGCTGCGACCTCATGCTCGGCGGGATGCACGCTAAACGCAATCCACTTCGAATCCTCGGAAAACACCATGTCCTTCGGCGGACCTGCCAGCGCAGGCGGCGGACCCTGCGCTGCCACATAAGGATTTGGGCGAACAATCTGTCCGATGGGAAAGCGCTGCTCTTTGCCATCCTGTATATGCGTTAACACCAGCTCAGAATTTCCGTCATTTGGTACCAGTTTGTAGGCGAACCATTGCCCATCGTTCGATACCACCGGCGTTTGGATTCGTTTCCATGCCAGCGCATCCGCTAATTGAATTGGCTTCTGAGGTGCAGCCTGAGTAGGTTCTCTTAAGGTGGCCAGAAAGAGGAACGAAATAAGCGTGCGCATGCTTTCCGCAGATCCTAGCACACCAACTCCAATCAGGAAGCAGCGCAAGCCTCCAATCATCAGGCCATTTCTTCTGAGGAACGCCTACAGACCGCCTGCTTGAACGCAGAGTTCAATGTCTTGCGCTTATAAGCGATGATACTGACGGCTATGAAAGCGTCCACCAGCCCTGTCCTGCTTGTGTTTCGCGTTGACGAAGCCACCCTTGAAACGCCGATTGACCCTCCTTGCAGGACGTCTGGATTGATCGCGACCTAGTTGGCTCGATTCAACACTCGAGTCCTCGCTGAAGCCTTGGACCCGCGCAATCCCCTGCTAGCGCGCCCACCAAATTCCCTTGCCATCGTCACCGCCAATACAGGGGAGTTCTTGATGAGTCCTCTGTCCGTCTTGCCAAGAGCGAAAGTCGGTCAGTCTCAAGCTGGTTCACGAACTCAGAACCACGATGGTCGCCACTCTCAAAAAAGCAGACCGATCGCTGGGAACTGGAACTCATTCCAGCTTTTCGCAAGCCTCCATCCACATCCGTGACTAGAGAAACTAAGCTCAGCTCATCAGCGTGAATCTTGTTATTCTTCAATCGCCAGATCTCTCCCGCTCTCACCTCGCTCATCATGAACCGCTAAAGACTGCCGGTCGTTAGCGTTTGCAGATGACGACGTGCGGACTTTTCGTTCCTACTCTGTCCACCTTCCCAGGCGCCGCGGCTCGACCTTGATAGGTAAACCCTTGGCGGTCAACGATGGACCAAGGGAGCACTTTGCTTTGCAGCTTGGGTTGTAGAACACAGGCGGCGGTCCAATGATTTGCAATTCCCTCCCTTAGCTCTCTCTATTCGCCAGAGAGCCGTTGTGCGATGAAGAGGGATGAGCTTCCAAGTACGGCCGCCATTTAAGATGCTAACGAAGGCAACAAATCGTGGGAGGCATTATCATGCAGTACCAAGACAATCCGTCCATCAAGACCGAGCGCAGAAATTACGCGCCCCACAACAAAGATAGGTAAGCCCCACGAGCATTAACCGCGGCGGCCAAAGAGAAAGTAGAGCAGCGCGATTATCAATAGAACGCCTAGTCCGCCGGGCCAGATTAACCAGCTACCGCCGCTGCGATAGCCGACGGCAATACAGCCCGACTGAGTTAAGGTGATGGCGAGCGGGAGCGCCAGGTAGAGCGATTTCTTCATGATTCTTGCGCATTAGATTGGCACGCCAGGCTTGCGTTACCAACGAACTTAGCCGGCAGCGTCTTCGAGCCAGCTTTCCTTTAGCGAAGCTATGGTGAACGTCGTGAGTAGTTGGGGAGCGTTACTAATCTGCAATTACGGACGTTAAGGGGACTTCCCGTTCCTAATCCGCTGAACGCAACGGCTGGCGAAACTGTAGCCTCTTTTGAAGGGCCTTTTGAGTCCGCCTCGGGCCAATTTCACCATAGCCGACTTGTCGTCAACTTGGATTCGTAATGAGGGAAGACCGAGACTCCGACTACCGTCTTCAACGTTCAAACTTCCGAGTGGCCCGTCATTCGGCCCGAAGAAACATCCATGCGAGTGAGGTGTTTGTGACTGAGCAGACCTGCAATGGCGTTCCTTCTCTAGACCTTTCTCCTTCCACCAAAAGGCGGTCCGGAGTCCGGGCCGCCTTTTTCTCATCAGCGCCCCCATTCAGCAAATCCGTTACTCGCCTGCAACCCCGCTGTACCATCGAAAGCACCGCGTCACAGTGCGCAAATTATCCTTCTGGAGGTGCCCGTGGCACTGCCGTTCGAAATTGCTTCCGATGTTCGCTTCACCTTCCGCCTCTTCCGCCGCAATCTCAGCTTCTCGCTCGTAGCTATCGCCTCCCTCGCCTTAGGCATCGGCGCTAGCTCCGCCATCTTCAGCCTCATCTACGCAGTCCTGCTCAATCCCTATCCGTATCGAGCGGCCGACCGCATGGTGATGCCGACGTTCACCGATCATAAGGGCCGGAACGGAACCATGGATTACACCGTTGCTGATTTCCAGGATTTTGTTAAACAGTCCCAAACAATGGAAGGCGCCGTTCTTTCGGATCGCACCGAACGAACGCTCACCGGAGGCATTCCCGAACAGGTTGCGGTGTATCGTCACTCCCCAAACTTCTTCGACTTCATGGGAGTGCCAGCGCTCCTAGGCAGAGCCTCGCAAGAAACTGACGTCGCAACACCCGCCGCACCACCCAGAATCGCGGCCATTAGTTACCTCTTCTGGCAGCGGCACTTTCACGGTAGTCAGCAAGTCGTCGGCCACACCTTAGAGCTGAATCACCAACTCTATTCAATCGTTGGCGTGCTGCCAGCGCGTTTTACCTGGACCGACGCCGATGTTTACATCCCGCTGCCCATGGTGGCGTCGCAAGTGCCCCTGAATATAATTCTCCGTCTCAAGCCCGGCGTCACTACCACGGCCTTTGATGCTGAAGCGCAAGCCCTCACCACACGTTTCGCGAAGCGCTCTCCCGCCCATACCTATCCGCCTGAATTTCGTTTTGCTTCCCAGCGGCTGAACGATTGGCTGCTAGGCAAGTTCAAAGGCACCTTGCTCATCCTGATGGCCGCCGTTGCTTTCCTGCTTCTAATCGCCTGCGGCAATGTCTCTATTCTGTTGCTCGCCCGTGCCGGAGAACGCCAAAGAGAAATTGCCACGCGCCTCTCACTCGGCGCAAGCCGGTCCAGAATACTGCGCCAACTCCTGACCGAATCCGTAATCCTTTCTATTCTGGGCGGCATCATCGGTGTCCTCCTCGCCTATCGAGGCGTGCCGGCCATTGTGTCTCTCATGCCTGAATACTCTGTTCCCCACGAAGCGGTCATTCAAGTCAACAGCATGGTCGTGCTGTTCACCTTTGTCACCTCCGTGCTGACAGGCATCCTCTTCGGAATGGCTCCGGCAGTTCAGTTGACACAACTCGACCTCCGGGATCCGCTTCAGGAAGGCAGCCGATCTTCCACCGGAAGCTCCGTTGTCGGCCGCACGCGCAACCTGCTCGTCGTGGCGGAAATCGCCTTGACCATGATCCTGCTTGTCGGCGCGGGCGTTGCCCTTCGCGGTTTTTGGGCACTGGTGCAACGTCCGTTGGGCTTCCAACCCGACCGTGTTTTGATGCTTTACCTCAACACGCAGTCGGCAAACCTCAAAACGTGGGAAGCGCGCAAAGCTTTCTACGATAAGGTGCTCACCACCTTTCGAGAAACGCCCGGCATTCTCTCGGCAACGGCCACGGTAGCAGCCATTCCACCTTGGACCGGCTTCAAAACCTCGGCCGAACTTCCGAACGGCAGCGGCAAGGAACTAACGCAGCCGGTGGTTGTCGGCGCTATTGCTGGCGACTATTTCAAGACGCTCGGCATCACGCTCCTATCAGGCCGACTCCTCGCGCCATCCGACCTTCAGAACACCACTCCAGTCGCGATCATCAACGACGAGTTGCAGCGCCAAGACTTTCCTGCTGGCCAGAACCCCATTGGTGAGAAGATTCGCCTTCCCGAACTGGACTTCTCCGGCAATCCGTTCGTCTTCACTGCACCGAGTCGCCCGCAAACCTTCGAAATCATAGGTGTCGTCGCCACTGCTCTAAATCGAGGACTGCAGGATAAAGCACTTCCTGGTGTCTACGTCCCGCTCGGGGCAATCCTGCCGCCCACTTGTGGCTTCCTCGTCAAGACCAAGGGGGATCCCAACAGCATGATTAATCCACTCCGAGAGCAGATGAGAAAAATCAATCCCGACCAACCCCTTTCCGAGATCCGCACCATCGAGGACAACATTACCCGTCAGAGCCTCGCCTATCCGCTCTTTAGCACTATCCTTTTCTCGCTGTTTGCAGGCGTTGCCCTTCTGCTCGCGGT
This sequence comes from uncultured Acidobacteriaceae bacterium, assembly GCA_963814195.1. Taxonomy (GTDB): domain Bacteria; phylum Acidobacteriota; class Terriglobia; order Bryobacterales; family Bryobacteraceae; genus Bog-105. Next base: position 619,596 of record CAWFBU010000006.1, on the reverse strand, counting down.
CGCTGGCATCTATAGTGTCATCTCGTACGTTGTCACGCGGCGCACCCGTGAGTTCGGCATCCGCATCGCGCTCGGCGCCCGCGACTGGGACGTGCTGGCGTTAGTTGGCGGTACGACTGCTCGCCTTATGCTCCTTGGGATCGTAATTGGTTTTGCCGGAAGCCTGGCTCTGAGCCATTGGATTGCCACCTATGTTGAAAGCTGGAATCCGAGCGACCCGATTGCTTTCCTAGCGGTCGCGACCTTGCTCTTGGCGGCTGCCGCGGCTGCTTGTTATCTACCCGCCAGCAGGGCTCTTCGTATCCAACCGATGACGGCGCTCCGCCACGAATAGTTCCGCAATGGTAAATATCGATCCTGGCCGAACGTCATGGTGCCAAGTGCCAGCGGGCTGACGACCAGACCCGAGCGCCCCAGCGTTCGAAGTTGAATAACCGACATGCAGCAGCACTGTTGCGTAACGGTCATTATGAAAGTAGCTTATTCTCACCCCGTGTGTCGACCGCTTGTCATTCGACCGACACGCTGTGCTTGAGAAAGCAATGCTGACGTTTTGGAAATATGGCTAAGAGACCACCTCGGTCTCTGACCTGACGAGGGCTACCGGAGTAAACGCTCGGAGCCTGTACGCCATCTTCGGAGACAAGAAGGGACTGTTCCTGGAGGCCATGCGCCTTTATGCTGGCGACAAGACAGGGACCCCTCGCGAGATTGATGGTGCAACGTTTTCTTATGACGCGGCTCGTGACATGCTTGTCGGCTCTGCGACTGCATTTACCAGTGAAACGAAGCCAAAACTTTGCTTGCTAGCCAGTGCCACCGGTAGCGGATCCGCTGCTTCGGCAAATGTTCGACAGGCAGTGGCCGACATCGTCGCGAACTTGAGGGACCCTTCGAGAACGAATCGAATGCGACATCTCCAGCAACGTGCTGCCGCAACGAAACACATGCCTCCGCGCTTTCTGAATTGGCGATAGCCGTGATCCAAGGGATGTCGGTTCTCGCACGAGACGGTGCACTCGCGCGCAACTGCCGGCCATAACCGAATCTGCGATGTCTGCTTTTCCGAAGCGTAAGAAGTCCGCGCACAAACGAGGCAAGAAGCGCTCATTATCACCAGTAGCACACGTCCCGTTTAGTTAAGTCCGGCGTAGATCGTGTGTATTTGCCTAGCGTTTACTTCTGGATAGCGAGGGGATGGTCGGCTAATTAGACATAAGACAAATTGCAGCCTTCCTCTGCCCTTGATGAGGAGATTTGCAACCCGGATTACAGGCGAGAAGGGGACTTGCGGGTCCTAATCCGAGGAACTTTCAAATTTCACAGCCGCGTAGGTCTACTTGCATCAGCGCCGCCTAAAACAGGACTGCAAAGTTTCGCTTAAGGCGGCAAAGTGTGGCCGCCGCGATCCGATCGCGGATTGATCAGATCAGTTCTCATGCTGCGCCAATCGTTAGCTTGGGCAGTTCGGAATGTGACAACGACGGCTCACTTTGTGGCTCCCTTTACTTCAAGAAGCATTGGTGAAACTGATCGTTAACTCATGTAAAAGCGAGGGTAAGGACCGCGGCAGCACTCACTGCTTCAGGAACTTGTTGGTCGCCTCCGAAGGTGTATAGATCTCTCCGTCGATCAACATCCGGCCGGTATATGCGCCACCTGATCCGTCGAACTCCCAAGCGATATCGTGTCCTTTTCTGGCAAGCTTTGCCCATTTTGAGCTTTTTTCGGCGTTCTGCTCGAGCCAGAAATGACCGTCTTTATCAGTGAACGAGCGTAGATGAGAATGGCCCAGCCGCTCCGTCCAAGTCTTCATGTCAGTCAGCAGAGGCATAAGTCGGATGGTATCCGACACGGATCGTCGTGGGCCCAACAGCATTCTTTGCTCGGAGGCCTGACACCAGCCCGGTTAGGGGACTTCTCCGTTGATATCGGGACTTATCATTCCCAATCTTTCCGATTGTCCGGCTCGGCGGCGCTTTGCAAGTGCTGCGGCGCAGTGTGACTGCCTTACGTCGGCACGGATCGCATGCCGGCAGCCAAGGGAATCGGACGGCGACGGCGATCGCCGATGTAGCTAACGATCTGCACTCAGCCGAGTGTTGCCGACGCTCTCCCGGCTCAAACAGTGTCATCCGATATACGATCCAAATCCTCCTACTCGGCACAGATCGCTTAGTTCATCACGAACGCCCAAAGGGTATCGCCCGTGGCGGCAATCACATATTGGTGACCGTCAAGCATGAAAGTTTGTGGTGCATTCGAGACGTTTCCGATTCGCGTGTTCCACAGAGACTTTCCAGTTGCTGCGTCACTAGCGACCAGGCTTCCAGCACCGTCTCCGCCGAAGATTAAGCCGCCGGCCGTGGTCAACAAACCGCCACCGCCGCCCCCTGAGCTGTAATACGGATGTCTCCAGGCGATCTTACCCGTCTTGTAATCGATGGCGGTCAAATATGTTCCACCTGATCCGATTTCCGCTTCTTCCTTACCGCCCAGACCCATTGACCCCCGGGGGTCCAAATCAGTCAAATAGAATTCGGAGAACGTGTCGTGTTCGGCTACATAAAGTAGACCTGTTTCGGGAGAAAACGCGGGCGGTTCCCAATTGACAGTTCCATCTGAGTTCGGAGAGACAAGCGAGCCGCCGACGGTTGCGTTTTTTCCGGGATCGAGTTTCGGTCCGGCGAATTCATTTAGACCATTCGCCCAGTTGGTTACTTTTCCCCACTTGCTGGTGACGAGGTGTTCACCCGTTACGCGATCAACGGTGAAGTAGTAGCCGTTGCGAGATGCCGTCAGCGCTAGTTTCCGCATTCGGCCGCCAAACATGGCGTCGACTAGAACAGGAGTTTGAGCGGAATCGTAGTCGTGCATATCGTGCGGCGACGTCTGGTAATACCAGGCCATTTTGCCGGTATCCACTTTGACGGCGATCAGGGAGCAGGTATAGAGATTGAGGCCTTCGCCGCGCGTACCGTTCGTGAAAGCCGGGGTCGGATTACCGGTGCCGAAGATATACAGGTCCGTCTTGGGATCGTAAGCTCCGGGCATCCAGGTTTGCGCTCCGCCGTGCTGAGCGGCATCCAGGCTCTTCCAGGTTTCCAAACCAGGATCACCCTTCTGCATCGGGACAGTGTAGTGCTTCCATTGCAGGTCGCCTGTTAGTGGATCGAAGGACTGCAAATAACCGGGAGAGTCGATATCATTGCCCATGCCCACCAGCACGTGGTTTCCAACGACGACCGGGGCGGGTGTTGAGAAATAGCCGTCATCCACGTTGGCGATTAGTCTATGCCAGCGCTCCTTCCCTGTCTTCGCCTCGAGCGAAACGAGATTGTCATCGGGGGTTTCCATGTAGAGATAGTCATTCCACATCCCTAACCCGCGGTTGCCGATGTGCGTGCCGCCTTTGGTTTTCCAAAAATAATGCCAGAGTTCATGCCCGTCTCGCGCATCCACCGCCCACGCGTTGTCAGGCATTGTGAAATACAAGGTGCCATCCACTTCAAGGACGGATGCTTTGATACGGCCGCCGCGAATCGCTATGTCTCCGGGGCCCTCACCTCCCACAATGACCGGTGCAGCCGTCCGAGTACGCCTCCCAAAGCTTTCTGTCTCGTCGAGGCCCGGTGTCATACGTGTCATCCATGCGAGCGTGAGGTGTTGGACGTTAGAGCGGTTTACTTGGGTGAGCGCACTGTATCGCTTACCCGAATAATCTCCGTTATAAGTGGGCCAAGAATCTTTGAGCGGCTTCAGGAGGTCGGATTGGGTGACACCCCCGCCTTGTGCCAGGGAGAGAACAGGCGACAGCAACAGTGATGCAAACAGAACTTGATTAATTTTCACTTCAAAGTCTCCAAATAGGCGGTCACGTCGTGGATATCCTTATCGCTGTATTGCGAGAGTAGATCGCGATGAGCCTTCAAGGGGTCATGCACGACAACCGCAGGCGATGCTCGATTTCGGCGAAATGTGCGCTGTGACCCGTCCGCAAGCTGCAGGGTGATCATGAACTCGTCTTGTCGAACGAGTTTGCCGTCGATGGTCTCTCCTGAGGGAAGAGTAATTCGCGCAGTGACTGTGCGAGGTCCGGACTGGTCATCCTCCTCCTGAGGTGTTCCGCCCGAGAGCCAGGCGTTCTGGAGCTGCTTCGGATCAGGAAGCTTGCTGGCGAGATTATTCAAGTCACCGGTGGCTGAGTGACAGCCGCTACACTTGGCCGCAAAGAACGCCTTGCCTTCACTTGCATCGCCGACCAAAATGCTAGGAACTTCTTGGCCGGCCGAAGGCGGTGCCCCTTGTCTTTGAATGGTTTCAACGACACTCCGTACGTAATCTGCAATAGCGTGCGCGTCGGCGTCATTTACTCCAATCGCAGGCATTCCCATGTTCTGGCGGGCTCCGTGGATGATAGGGACAATGGCTTCGCCATTGATATCGCTCAAGGCCACCTGAGAACGGAGCAGATTCGGACCACCGAGGTCGCCCCCTCGCAAGTCGGCTCCATGACAACCTCGGCAGTTGATGGCGTACAGGGTTTTGCCGCGAGCAATCTGCGCCGGATCTCCTGGCGCACGCTTCTGTCCAGGAACAAACTTGCCTCTATGTACCGGCTGATTGGGTGGCGGAACATTTTGCGTTCCCGGAGTCTGCACTCCCGGAGAGGCCGGTGCCTGCGCGGGCGCGGGAGCTTGAGAATGAGCAGTTCCCGTAAGACCCCACGTGGAGCCGAGCAGCGCTGCGATTGCCCAAATTCGTTTTCGAGAACTCAAAATCACGGATTCCCTTCTTTCCATGTTGCTAAGACGCGACTACAACGCTTTGAGGAACTGAGAGTAGGCCGCATGAGCTACGTTCTGAAGAACGCGGCTGCTCCCGGTTGCTCGTTGGCGACGCGCTACGGCAGATGCTGGCCACTTATCGGGATTCAAACTTATGATTTGGCAGCTATTTCGTAAGAACGGCTTCCGCTCGAGAGATCACTCCCGGCTTCAGACGGTCAGCGATTTCAGGTAAGGCACGCTCGGCGGCATCAGCGCCGGATCTTCTTCAAGCTCGACGAAGTAGTTCTTGACGCCACCTGTTTTTGCGGCGGTAAACACGGCCTTCCAATCCACGACCCCCTTGCCCAACGGAACTTGGCGGAAGCCAGACTTGGTGGAGGTGTCTTTCACCCAGTCCTGGCAGTGCATGGAGAGGTAGCGTCCCGAGTACTTCTGGAAGTAGGTCACTGGGTCGTATCCCTCCTGCAAGGTAGAGACCTGAAACTGCAGCTTGGTGGTGGCGGGATTAAGCTCGGCGATCATCATGTCGTAGACCGGTTTGCCGTCGATGTGTTTGGAGACGAAGCCTTCATTGTGCAGCAATGCGACGATGCCTGCGGCGTGGGCTTTTTCAGCGAAGGCGTTGAAGGGCTCGACGTAGCGTTTCACGTCATCGACTGTCTCGCTGCCCTTCGCGTTGAACGGTCCAAGTGCAGCGATGGCCATCTGGGTCATGCCGAACTCCTTCGCATAGTTGATGCTCTCGTCCGGTTTTTGAAAGAGCTCCGTCGGCGCCCAGTGCGCGGAGATGCAGCCTAATCCCCAGTCGCTGAGCATGCGCCGCAACTCCTGCGGCTTGTATTGCTGGAGGCCCGAAAAATCGGCGTAGCCGTAGGGCGAGCACAGCTCAATCTGAGTGAACCCTGCTGCACGCAATCCCTTCATCGCGCCGGCGAAGTCAGTACTGATCGACTTGCGCACTGGATAGGTCTGGCAGCCGATCGGCATACCAAGCGGATCGGCGAATAGGTATCGCGTGCCGGTGAGGAAAGCCGACCCAGCAGCCCCTCCCATGAGAAACAGTCTCCGATTGAGCGTGTGCATGATCCCTTGTGAAACGATTGAAAAAATATAACATTTGCAAGAAGACTGCCTGTGGGCCGGCACTCGCTGTAGCCTCGGCACTGAGAAGGGGACTTTCGTTCGTATCCGAAACAGCACTCCAGCAGGCGTGTCACCCGTGTGCCGGGCATCCAAACCAGCTCGGAGTATCGGAATCAGACCGAGTAGGACTGACCTGCGCAAGACCGAAAGTTTCGCGATGAGTTCCGGAGTTGTTACCGATCGCCGTAATCAACTACTTCGACGGATCGATGAGCGCGCCATATACGGCTGCGTGGCTTTTGTATTCGATGGAATGGTTGTCGGGCGAACTCATGCGCTGGATCATGGCCACGAAGACTACGTCGTTGGTTGGATCGACCCAGAACCAGGTTCCGGCGGCTCCGTCCCAGAAGAACGTGCCCTTGCCATCAGGTAATTCGGCTGCGGGCGGATCAAACACCACAGCCACATTGAAACCGTAGCCGAAACCCGGCCGCATCACGTGCTGACCACCGGCGAATTGCCCAGTGAGCAAGGAGGACGGGAGGTGATTGGACGACATCAGCTTGACGGTCTCTGGCGAGAGGATGCGCTTGCCCGCGAGTTCACCGCCATTGGCGAGCATCTGCGCGAAATGGTAATAGTCTTCGGCGGTTGTTACCGATCCGCCCCCTCCTGAAGGCATGCCGGGCTGTTCGCTGTAATCGGTGGGCGTGCTTGCACCGGGATTGACAGGCTCCAAATGCCCGTCCGATTTCGCGCCGTAGTTAACAGCAAAACGCGCACGTTTCTCATGGGGCACAAAGAAGCCGGTATCCTTCATGCCGAGCGGATCGAAGATGTGCTCGCGCATGAAATCAGGCAGAGTGTGGCCCGATAGCTTCTCGATAATGTAGCCCTCTATGTCCATGCCAACGCTGTACTGCCATCGGCTGCCGGGTTGGTAGTTCAGCGGAATAGTGGCGAGCTTCTCGATCATCTCGTGCAGACTCGCCGATTGCAAAACTTTTTTCTCGTGGTACATCGCATCCACGGGTGATTGAGTGAAGCCGTAAGAGAAGCCCGCTGAGTGAGACATGACTTCTCCCAGCGTCGGCGTGTGTTCCGCATCTACCAGGATCATCTTGCCCGATGAGTCGAACCCGTTGAAGACCTTAAGATGGGCGAATTCGGGGATGTATTCGGAGGTGGGACGCCAAGGAAGCCATTTGCCTTGTTCATAAAGGATCATCATGGCGACGCCCGTGAGGGGCTTTGTCATGGAGTATGCGCGAAAGATTGTCTCCTTGATCATCGGTACACTTTTTTCGGTGTCGCGCTGCCCGTAAGTGCGGTAATCGACTATCTTGCCGTGACGGGCGAGAATGGTCACGGCCCCGGCGAGCTGCTTTTGATCGATCTCGTTCTGAATGAGCGTATGCAGATTCTGAAGCCGGTCGCTGGAGAAGCCGACGGACTCGGGTTTGGCTGTGGGCAGTTCGGCAGCAGCGCACAGGGCGGAGGTTAGTAGAGCGAGGATGAGGGCTCGTTTCATGGCGGAACGTCCTGTCGATCATGCCACAGGTCAACAGGTGTGCCGTGGTTAGAGGTGGTCTCGCTGATGTGCAACCCGAGATAGTGGATTGAACTGGACTTCAAATTCCGTATCTGGCTTACAGTCCCGAAGTACGCCATTGCATCCTTTGCAATGAGCCGCATCGCTTCGCTTCTCCCGTAAACGCGCCTTTCGAGCTGATAAAAGAAATGGAAAAGTCAAACGTGATGCGGCATTCAGGTTTTCATGCGTGGCTACATACACGGGGTGGCACTTCGAAAGTGCCCGGCGATCGGGATCGTGCGAGATTCCGGCTTGCCGGATTTAAACATTCAAAGCCTTTAAAAGTTCAATCAGGATGGCAAGGTATTTAAGGCGTGCCTCAATCCCCGTGCTTACGTATACGCCTTCTCTCCGCCGACCTGCGAATCCCAATACGTCGTAGGATCGGTGAAGAACTCACCCTGCCTGCAGAGGGGGCGCATCGCTTCTTCATTGACTTTGATGCCCAGGCCTGGCCCCGTCGGAACGGGGATGTGACCCTTCACCACGAGGTCCCCTTTGTCGCATAAGTCTTTGTGCCAGGCTGGCTGTGGCTGGTGCCATTCCATGGCGAGGAAGTTTTGGCAGGCGGCTATCGCGTGCGCGCCGGCTGCGTAGCCGATCGGGGTAGCGTTGCTGTGGACCATCATCCCCACCGAATACTTGGCCGCCATGTCGGCGGTCTTCTTCAATTCGAGACAGCCGCCGATCACAAGGTGATCCGGGTGGATATAATCGACTGCGCGCGCCTGGCAAAGCGGCTCGAGCGATTCCACCAGGTAGGCGTCTTCGCCGGTCAAGGTGGGCACCTTGATCGAATCGGTGATGAGCTTCCACTCCTCTACCCGGAACCACGGGACCATGTCTTCCAAAGTCGAGGGAGTGACCCTCTCCAGCGCGTTAGCCAGCTTGATGCAACTTTTCGCGGTGAGGTGCCCGAAATGGTCGTGACCCATGGGAACGTTGGCGGCGTCGCCCATGGCCTCCTTGATCGAAGCGACGTAGTCCGCTACGAGTTCACATCCCTTGTCGCTGATTTCTAATCCCTGATAGTAGTTCTCGGGGTTTTCCCCCGGTTCCCCGTTATAGTCTGCCGGCGCAAACATCGTGCCCCGCTTGCCTCGGAGGATGGGAGCTACGGGCAGGTCGAATTTGAGCATCGTAAACCCCGCGGCGACTCTCTCCTTATAATCGGCGGCGATGTCTTTGATGTCGTTCGAGCGCGGGTCACCCTCGCTGTACATGCGGACCTTGTCGCGAAATTTCCCGCCAAGCATTTGATAGATCGGCACGCCATAAGCTTTGCCGGCCAGATCCCACAGCGCGTTATCAATCGCGTTGACGCCGCTCCCCTGACGGTTATACCCGCCATGCATCTTGATCTTGCGGAAGATCTTGTCAACGTTGCAGGGATTTTCGCCGAGCAGTCGGGCCTTATGCATCAGCACGTAGTTCGGCTGGGGGCCGTCCCCAATCGTCTGGCCGTAACCCGAAATTCCCTGATTGGTATCGATTCGGACGATGATCGTGCCGCCCGATGCCGCTCCCGCGCCGGGAGTCGCAGGAGGCGGCGCGACCCTGCCGCGACCGCCGTCCGCCCATCCGACCCTCGCCCCCCTGGCCTCCCGGCCCTCTCAGAACGGCGATGCGCATGTCCGTGATTTTCAAGTCCGACGGACTTGAACTCCGGTTGACATTCTGGGGATACGCTTCGAGGTCAGCCAAGAGGCCAAGCCCTGCGGCTGCCGCGCCCGTCTTGAGAAAGCGAACGCCGCCCGAATGCCGTTTTTACTTTTTGACATTTACTCCCCTTTTCGCTCACCAAACCTAGCTCGCGTTTGGAAACGGTCCATTGTATCCGGACTTGAGTTTGGAAGCAGATGCTCACCGACCCGGACGTTCGTCTACATCGGCAATGCATTTGTGCGCTGGCACATGAACCGTGACTTAGTTGCTCTTGAGCCTTGGTGTTCTATCTTGACTCTCAATTGGAGGCCCTTGACGGCACTCGATGTCCTCGCAAAGCATCAAGGCGGTTTGCTGCTCTCAGAAATCCATGGCGTCGTGCGTCGCTTGCAAACAACCGTATCATCGGGTCCGAAGCTCGTCCTTGTACCGTTTTCATCTGTGCTAATTCCAAATGAAGGTTTATTTCTGCCGGCAGATCATGTCGTTTTCTTGCATTCTTTAGACATTGGCTGAGCAGTAACTCCGCCCGTACCAACTCCCCTCGACTGAACGCTAACTTTGCCTTCACTAGATTAAATCTGTCTATGAGTTCCGCATCATGCAACCGACGCATTAGAAGCTCAGCCGCGGCAAAATGCTGGTCGGCTTCGACCTGCCTTCGTTGCTGCAGAAGCGAAGCGGCCCAGGCAAGCTCCGTATCCACCGCATCAACTCCATCCTTCTTTGATTCAAAGAGTGTCAGCAGGTCCTGAAATTGAGCATCAGTGGTTTTAGTTTGCCCGTTGTCCAAGTCAAAGGTGATCGCTGACAGCCTTGTTTCGGCTGCTGCCAAGATCTCTTTCTGGGCCTCTCGCAAAGCCAGCGATTCAGCCAACTCTCTCCGCGCCTCCTCCTCATCGCCGCGATCGTGCAATACATGCGCATCCGCACGCAAAGCGAGAGCAACTCGCTTCATCTCAGGAATTTTCCGAGCGGCGCGAATCGCATCCTGGTACCGCCCATGTGCCTCATCCAAAAGCCCGCGATTCCAGGCGACATGCGCTAGTCCATCGGTCGCATAGATCGTTCCCACTGCTCGGCCGGAGTTGGAATAAATCTGGAACGCCAGTTTAAACTCATGTTCAGCCTCGTCCAGCTCGCCTTTGTGAATGGCAATCATGCCATTGCGTTTTTTCCTTCCATTCAGACTCCTGTTGATACCGCCTGGTCGTGGCCACTGAGAAGCGAGTGATCTCCTTACCCGTTTGAGTAGAGAAGACCTTTGCCTCCTGGCCGGTAAAGCCGATGAGAGTAACACGGTTCAGATACATGTTGATTGAGCTCCTTATTTGGTTTAAATCGTTGGCTTGGGTGGTGCGCCAACACCCTCGAGGCCTCGCCGGCGAGAGCCGGGTAGCAACCGGACAAGATCGGGGAGCGAAGCTTTTTGGGGAAGAGCGGAGCGGAGGGGTATCACCCGAAACCGGAGGTGAACGACCCAGGAGATAGTTTACATTTTGGACCGGAGACATCGTTTACAGTTTTGTCGTATAGAGGCTGAGAGTTACGGTTGAACGACAACGCTCTTCCAGGCAGGAAGGTGCAGTCTCAGAATCCAGCAGGATGATGATCCTCTGTCGATTCGAATCCTGAACGAACCAGGGTTTCTGGCCGGAACGCTCGGAGCCAGTTCTCGCGTATACGAATTTCATCCTCTAATCCATCGCAAACCTCTTTATGAAGAACATCTTGCCTGCCGCGAACGCGAGTTTCCAGTGAGAAGGCTCTCGCCTGTAGGACAAGCGGATCCCGGCTCTTTCCGACATTTTTCCGCGTAAGCTTTTCACGCTCCGATCCTCTCCGCCCTTATCACGGCTGAACTGGGATTGACGAACAGAGCGTCGCCACTTCGATTTCCCTCAGCAGACAGTCCGGCCATAGCACGCGAATCATCTTCAGCCACTGCTCCAGCTTCCGGCAGAAATGCCGCGGACGAGAGTACTCAGCCGACCCGAGTTGATTTGCCGCCCGGCGCTAGCAAACCTTGATAGTTGCGATTGCTAACCAGAACGGGCAATTCAGATACCGTCTGCGAATCGATGCTACGGCGGGTATCGGCGCGGCCGGTCTACAGCGCCAGAGGTTCGGCGGTAACCAGCACAGATCCACTCACTTGACCGGGCTGCAGAGCCGCGCCGAGCCGAACATTGCTGTTGACTCGACCCGATTGTTTACCCTGATGTCGTGGCTCCAATCGCGTGAGCAAGTCGGTAGGCAGTGATTCCGCGCAGCTAGCCAGTGTTGATCAGGTCGAGCATAGGACAGATAAGCAAGCGCCCGCCTATAAACGATCAGACGGGCTACTCCCGTCTAGCTCTCTCCACCGTTGGACGTCTCACTCACCTTACTAACCAGAGGAACTGGTGAGTAGTTAGGTTTGAAGGTCCGGTCGCACTCCAGTCCTGAGCCGCAAAGTCGATCTAAACTGCTTTTGAACGAGCACTAGGCTTGCAACTCTCCTTCAAAAGCATGAATTCGGGAAATGATTTCGGACTGTGTCCAAAGGTCGCTTCGTACTTCTCACGAAATGCTAATGGAATCCCGTCCTTCAAGGGCCCCTCGATCAACTCAGGCAATGGAGCGAGAGCAAAGTGCATCTCTAACTCCTGTCCACCCTTGATGTGAATGTCTCCCCGAGGTTCGCACTGTATGAAATCGCGGACGCAGTGGTGTGTTGTTGCTGAGAGGTTTACTCTTTCCGGCACTCCGCTCGATTCCATGCGGGATGCAAGATTGACGGTGTTGCCCCAGATGTCAAAGGCAAACTTGCGTTTCCCTACAACCCCTGCTATGACAGGTCCACTGTATAAGCCAATCCTCATTTGCCAGCTAGTTGCTTTGCCTTCTCGGTTCAACCTTTTTACGATCTGCATCATCTCAAAGGCACCCAGCACCGCGTTCAATGCGTGGGAGGGAGAAGGTTCCGGCAGTCCGCTCGCGAACATATAAGAATCACCAATGGTTTTCAGCTTCTCTAATCCATACTTTTCCATAACTCCATCGAAGGCTGTGAAGTACTCATTCAGAGCTGAGACCAATTCGTCCGGCGAGACACGTGCGCTGCTGGACGTGAACTCCCTGAAGTCGCTGAAACAGACGGTCACGTCCTCAAATAAGGTAGGTTTGACGGAACCATTTCGCCGCAGCTCGAAAGCCACTGCCGCAGGCAGGATGTTCAACAACAAAGCTTCGTTCTGATCTCGTTCCGCCCGAATCTCGGCAGTTCGTTGGGCTACCATGGCTTCCAACCTTACGTTTTCAGACTGCACCGCTTTTAGTTGGCGCCAGCGCTGGAACAAGCGGGTAAGGCCGAGGATCGCTAAAACGTACGATCCATAAGCCCACCATGTGCGATACCAAGGCTGTAGGATTCGAAACATGTACACTGCCTCGGGCGACAATTGCCCGCGCGCGTTCTTCGCTCGAACGTGAAATTCATGGTTGTGTTCGGAGAGATCGTAAAATTCTCTCGCGGCTTCATTGGTCCATTTAGACCAATTTGCTTCATAGCCATCCAGCCGAGTTTGATATTGAATGCCCTCCTGATCGGCGTAGAACGGCGCAGCAAATTCGAATCGTACGGTATGATCGGAGACCTGTGCCGCTTGGTTGCTCACACCACTTCGGGTAGAGCTGATCGTAGTCCCATTCCCCGACATCACTCGCCGGATCAAGACCTTTAGCTCTGGCATTACATGCTTACGGATGGGGTTCCATCGATAAAGAACGCCGTCCGATCCTGAACCCCATGCTGTTCCATCGTCATCAAGAAACAATCCGTAAAGTTCTCCAGGTAATAGCCCCAACATTGGATTCTCTATCCGCTCTCGTTTAGCTAATGGCAGACCTTCCAAATAGGTGTTGTAATCGGTTCCGGTGATCAAAACGTCGTGATTAGCGTTCACCGCGAGCTGCGAAACGCTCTTCCCGCCATTCGAGAACTCTAAGCCCAACTCGGGATCAGCAACGAAACGACCTTCAGATTCAGAGAATTGCAGCAAGCCTTTGGAAGTTGCGAACACCGGGTGTCCTTGGAACTTGAAAACGTTAATCCAGCCTTCCGGCGCACCCCTACTCGTCCTAAACCTTTCGATTTTCTTCGGTTCTGCCGCGTAGTCGATTCTAAGTATCTCGCTGCGGCAAGTCACCCAGACGCGACCTTTCTCAATCTCAAGAACCGTTCTGAACTCAGGCCCGGGTACTCTAGCAATCTGAGTCCAGGTAGATCCGTTCAGACGAAGAGCTACCATGCCCTCTGTCCCTGCCGCATAGACCACTTTAGGATCTGATTCTGAGAAGGAGACATCATAAACAACTCCATTCGAGATTTTCTTTGCGCTTGTCCCGGTGATCTCGAACAAGCCCGAAGCAGTTCCTGCTAAACGGATGCCATGCCTCTCTTTCATAACCACCGCGCTGGCATCGATGCCTTTTATCGCTCGGAAGCTGGAATTGCCGTAAGAAGGAACGACCAACTCGTATAACCCGCTGCTTGTGCCGGCGTAGATGTTCATCCCCATTCTGCTAACGGAATAAACCGCCGTATGAAGTCCTTGAAGGTCGCCAAAGTGCGTTGTCGCAGGATCGAAGCGTGATAGGCCCGTGTTCCCGGCACCCACAGATTGCCTTGATAGTCGTTAAGGATTGCCGAGACCTGTTCACCGCTACCTAATCCGCTTCGCCGATTTACTATGCGAGGGTGTTGCCCGACAGCATCTAAAACGACAGCACCACCCCGACGTGTTCCCACAACGATATCTCCAACAGAGCTGCGTGTTAAGGCTGAAATCCTATTTGTTTGTAGGTAAGAATCCGCCCCGGTTGGGAACCGTTTGATTAGCCCTTCTTCTGCTAAGTAGAGACGCTTTTCAGACGCGAAGAGAGTGCCAGTGCCCAATAAGCACTCTCCTTCAAGCATCTCCTTGCTTTGCAACGGTGGCAAATCAGATGGGACAAGAACTCCTCCTTCTACACTTAGCAGACCTGAACCGATACTTTGAAGGTAGATTTTGCCATTTAGCGTCAGCATCTTCCCCAGGGGACTCCCATTGGAGGTTAGAATTTCAATGCGCCCGCTAGAATCCAGACGGAATAGTTCGTGTGCCGCACGGAAGAAAATAGCCCCTGGTGTTGGTAGTATCTGCCAAACGTTGCCGAACCTTGGCTTTGACGGACCGATTCGCCCAGTCAAGGAGACGTAGTGCAGTTGGCCCGCCGCATCGGGTTAAAGAAAGCCGAACGTATTCTGGCTACCGACATACACCTTGTCGTGCGAATCCACAACGACCGAGAGAGCTGGCCTGCCATTATCTACTTCGATCCTTCGCCACGATGCTCCATCAAACTCGAGAACCCCAGCACTGTTAGCGATGTACATAACGCCGTGAGAATCTTGGGCAAGCGACCAGTATTGACTAATCGGGGAAATGGATCTCCCGGAATACGTAAATATCGAGAACACGCCCGCCTCATCGGACGAAGCTGCTTTTAGAGGTGCTGTTACAGACCCAACCAAGAAGGCTGCCCATAGACATAGTTGCAAGCGGAACATGTGTATTGAATTTTACATTTGTGATGGATTATTGCTCAAGTTCCCGAGCGATCGGTTGTGAGGGAGGAGGGTTAAAAACCGCTGCTTGGGACGGTTAGCGGACCAAGACGGCTGGCAAGCTGCCCGACGAGAACTATAAAGGGGAAACACGCAGGTCCGCGAGTCTAAGAAGGCGAAGTAGGTTGGTTTTTAGCGCAGCTAAATATCTGAAGAAAAGAATCGACAACCCAAAAAAGCGACTGTTTGAAGCAGCGTTACTTTTGAGGTCGATTCCGCCGTCTTGATATCCAGCTTGGAGCCATCCTGAAACTCGATCAGTAGCTCCATCTCGTTCTGCTGAACTGCTTAGACTGTGCAATCTTGATGACATTCGTAAGCTTGCGGTTGGGTCTCGTGTATTGACCGGGGTCGCACCGCCACTCAGGTTCGTGAAGCTCAGAGGCGAGACGTCTATCGCGTAACACTCGCTGTTCCACTTATGACACTGAGCGTAGCAGCCAATGAAACTGGAGGAGTAATTCCCGGGATCACTGAACGACAAAGAGACAGATGCGGTGTTGCCGGCTAGAGGTGCATCAGGGGTGTGAACGTGCCCGTCAGGGTTGATCCTGCGTGAAGAGGCGAGAGGTTGAAGCTGATCGTTTCTACAGTAGCTGCCGGCATCAGGCTACCGCCGGTTTATACAAGTACGGCGAGAACTGCGGATTTCATTAAGGCTTTTGCCTTTCTGGACACTAGTCGCATGCCTGCTTGGAACAAACACGGTTTATTTTCTTTGTAGGCGGTCGCGCAAGTTGCTGAGCTGATAGGTTTTTTTTCCAAGCGCGGCCGAATAGGGAATGAGGAACGCGCTTCACTTAAGGAATCGACGTGACACCGAACGCCATGTCGGTAGTGGCTTTGGCCTTTAGGATGAATTTTTGCAATTAATTGCAGGACCCAAGTAGGCGTGGCCGTCACGAACTCGGGAGTTAGACGAATCGCCGCCAGGGTTTATACGCGCCGAGGCGTCACCTAGACGAGGAGTGCGTTTTACGTCAACTTGACGCCACATCTGTAAACCCGAATTGAATGCGCAAGGGTAGTCTCCACTCTCTTCACCGAGTAGCTCCAGTCCAAATCGGCTCCGGCTAGGCGTCGTCCATCGGTCTCGGCCCAACTTCTCTTCGATTGCAAGCGCTTCAGAAGCATTTTCCTCTAGTCTCAGGGCCTTCCGGCATGGCCTATTCAGATCGCTCAGGAAGTCGGAACGAGTGCAGCCAGGGAATAGCTTCATCCCGCAAGAAGACCCTTTAAGCTAGCCGCAGAGGAAACCCGACTAGAATGGCTGAGTGCAAGACGATCCTACGCCGACCTACACCTGGCACATTGAGGGTTTGAAGAAAGATGCGTTTCTTGCGCATTTCAACGATCTTCTGAAGGCCCGAGATGTGACGCTTGACGATACCGAAGCGATGTTTGATCGCTTGACCAAGCTCTGGGAAATGCGTATCGCCTTCATCGACAAAGTCATCCTGCTTGATACCGGCACGTTCGCTCTATCTCTCACGTTTCTGGCAAGCGTCGGATCGCACAGCGTGGCCCGCGCATTCTCGGGGCCGTTTCTCCACACCCTGTACGCGGCATGGGCTCTTTTGTTCCTTTCAATCTTGCTGGCCAGCTGGCACACCCGCCAGCGGATGGCAGCGATCGAGTCTGTTTTCGTCATGAACGCATCACTGAAGCGGGAATATCGGACAGAAGATCGGGCACGGCGCTTCGGGCGGACGACAGGTTTTCTGACCGGAACGGTAACGCCGGATCAGGGAGGCGACGAAGAGCCGCTCGACGTCGGTGCGATGTTCAAATCAGCGAATGAAGTCTTGCAGGGCGAATACAAGAAGGTCATGGAGGGTGCACGCGAACAGCAGAAAAGTGCGCGCGAACTCGTAGCAAAGCATTCAGGCTTGGCCAGTCTCCTCGAATGGGCAACGATCCTCGTGACCATTGCGGCATTGCTGTTGCTTGGAAAAGCCGCGGCGCAGATTGCGTGGGTGTTCTTCCAGAAATAAGCAACACTAGCGATCATTCGATATTGTTGCCGACGGGTACCATCCTGACCTACCTCGCCTGGATATGGCCGGGCACCAGCAGCAGTTCTGCCAATAGGGATGAACAAGAGGCTGACGGGAACCCCCACGGGCAGTAGTTCCGCGCGACAATCCTATGGGTAGCCTTATTAGGCGAATCTCGATTACCGTTCCGAACCCCTAGGTCAGCTCAGCAGATCCAAGTTGGCGGAAAGTCGGCATTGCGCTGATTGCGCGTGCTTGCCTGCACAGCAGTGGAATGTGCGTTATACCGCCATATGAACTGCAGATCGCCGCACCGACGGCAGGCTGGATCATATGACGGATTGTGGTACTAACGACTAGGTTGAAACAGATGCCCGATACGGAAATTGCTTCCGACGGAACACGACTAGATTTTCTAAATACTCGCTTAGTGGAACAGCAGTTTCAAATGTCCAATCACCATCGGAAAGAGTTCGGTCGAGAGCATCTTTAATCGCCATTGCCGGCTCAATCACGCTAATGTTCGTGTTCTGCGAAGTTGTGACCTTAGTTCCATCCGGCAGGTCGAGGTTTCCGTCGAAGTCTATACATGAAGAAGCCATCATGCCAACTACGGAATGATCTGAGGCCCGAATCACTGGAGAACCGCTAGTGCCCCCCTGCATAAGGACATCAATCGTGAATCCGTGCGGCTGCGGACAATCGTACGGGTAGACACTGCTCACGAGTCCTGCGCGTAGAAAGGCAGAAACCTGGTTAGTGCGCATTTCTGTCCCATGCACCCACTGACGCAGCGTCTGAGTTCCAAGTGGAAAACCTATTGTCGCTACCTCCATGCCAGTTTCTACGTAATAGTCGCTTGTCGCGAGCGCTAGGGCGGGCAGATCGCAGACTCCGATCTTTAAGAAGCCTATGTCTGGAACAGGACTGCCAAACCAAGTCCCTTCGTAGTGAAAGCTAGTGACAGATCTGACGCTTTCGATGGATGCGTATACCCAATTCAAGATCGTTGGCTGATTGGATCTTTTGAGAGGCACAAACAGAATAACCTCTGGACGCCATTCATCAAAGTGCGGCTGTTCCAGTTCCTTTTCGACGGCTTCTACAACATGTCTGTTCGTAGCAATCGCACCTCGAGAATCAATGACAAATCCGGTCCCCAGAATACGAGGCATATGTTCACCGTCCTGGGGACCGGTCCGGTTTACAAGGGCGATGGCCACAACGCTCGGGTAACAGTCTCGATACAGGCTGACGTAGTTATAGTTGGCCAATAGGTAAGCGCATTATACGGCAAGCGGGATATTGCCCTATCTTGGCGACAAGGGCGGACGGATATTACACGAGTCCTTTCCAGACGTATCGGTTGATTCGCAGATCGTTGCTCTCAGGGCTCTCTCTGGAACATCTCCACTCAGATGGTGCACTGGTAGATTGTTTCTGGTGTTAATCCAACCGAAGTTTCTGAGCTTAACCGACCTATTGGCAAACCGTCTCTTTCGAATTCCCCAGTACCAGCGTTCATATTCGTGGAGTTCGAAGGAGCGCAAGGACATGTTTGACGATATCGACCGTCTGCGAAATCGTCCGGACCAGCGCCATTTTATGGCAACAGTCGTCGGCCTCAATCGCGGTATGAAAACGATCGTCACTGACGAGTATTCCGTGATCGAGGTTGTTGATGGCCAGCAACGACTGACGACATTGATCGTGCTACTAAAAGCGATTCAGCTTTCTCTAGCCGACAAGCCAAAACTCTCTGCTGAGCTCCAAGGAATTTTGATTAAACAGGATGAGCTCAGCCTTATCCTCTTGCAGATGAACCATGACCCGAACGGTTATTTCGCGGAGTACCTCCGGCATGGTGCGGTTGCGGACCCGACGGTTGCGAAGACCATCGCCGACAGAGCGCTACTGACAGCAATCAGCGACTGTACTAAATTCGTAAATAGCTGGGGTGACCTAATCCAGCTTACCGGGATCGTGAAGAACCGGCTTACGTTCATCTTTCATGAGATCGACGACGAGGCTACGGTGTACACCGTCTTCGAGGTCCTCAACAGCCGCGGCCTCGCCGTTCCCTGGCTCGACCGGCTGAAGAGTCTACTCATGGGCATAGCGTTCGAGCACGGTTCCGGAAACCAGAACGAGATCATCACCGAACTCCACGGGATATGGGAAGGCATCTATACCACGATCGGGCTCCGGCAAGGGCTCAGCACGGAAGCACTTCGGTTCGCCGCCACACTGAAGTCCGCTAGTCAACGCAGCAAAGCTCTTGGCGAAGAAGAAGCGGTCGAGAGCCTCGTAAAACAATGCGGGACAGAACCGCCCAAAACGGTCGCAACGTCCAAGTGGGTGTTGCGTGTCGCCCAAGCTGTGGAGGAATTTCTGGCTGCCACGCACCGATCCCGCGCAGTCACACGTATCGCCCACGCACGGCTCTTAGCCGTCGCTATTGGCCTTTCAAACTTCACTGTGGAAGAAAGAAAAACGCTGTACGCGGTCTGGGAGAAAATCTCGTTTCGAGTGTTCGGCCTCTGCCACAAAGACGCCAGAACTCAAGTGGGCGAATATGTGCGTTTGGCCTGGGATTGCGTTAACACTGATATCACGGCGGCCACCGCTGAAACGCGACTTTTGAAGATCGGAAGTGACGACCGCGAGCACAGCATTGAATGGGCCGTCGAGAACATCAGGAAGACTAACTGTTACGAGGGTTGGGAAGAAGAAGTTCGTTATCTCATGTACCGGTATGAAGAAGCCCACGCGCACGGCAATATCACCAACGAGCAGTGGGAGCGGATCTGGGAACGGTCGGCAGCGCACTCTATCGAGCACATCCAGCCGCAGTCGAGCGGCGCCGCTTACATGCACTTCCTCGGCAATCTAATGCTCCTCACACCAGGACTGAATTCGACCCTTAGCGGTAAGAAGCCATCGCAGAAGACGACAGCCTACCGAGCCACCGCCTTATATGCGGCGACGGAAGTCGCACAGACTATTGAGTCCAATGGGTGGGGACCGGCACAAGTTCAGCAGCGAGAGGAGCGACTGCTCGAGTGGGTACAGCAAACTTGGGGGTGAGGAATTCGCTCAAGTCAGGGAACAATCGATCCGAACGCCTCAGAGCCGATGCCGTGCCTGAAACAATCGCGTTAAAGAGCGGAGACTCGATCGTTTTCGCCAGAAAACTGACCCGAACGAGCTCGAGCAGATCGTAGGCTAACCCTGAGCGCCGATATCGAGAGAAAATCCACTTTGACGTGTATTCGGCATCCGTGGATTGACGTCGATGTTGCTGGCCAGATGCAAAAGAGGGCGTCGCGCCTTCGACGGGCAGCTGAACTAGATTTCTGCAACAGACTGATCCGACATGGCTCCGCATAGAACCAAACTGCACTGCGCCAGGGTCAGGTCGAGTAGCTGAAATTCTTACATCCAGTTTCCGGGGCATGCTAGTCGGCTGGCTCAAAGGAACTGGAACCGTTCGGCAACAAACGCAGCTTTCCGTTGAATTGCTTCTGGATATGATCTCCTCGCACCTCCAAATCCAAATCCCATTCGCCACAAGCTATCCGCTGCCCTTCGCTGACGGTTTTATCATTCGCATACAGCGCAGTATAGAAGTGTGAGTCTCGCATCACCGCACAAACTACGCCGGCTACTTCGCACATGCTGAGGCTTGTTAGGAGACAAAAATAGCAGCCGGGAAAAACTGAAGATTGGTTATGAAACCATGGCGCTGAATCGATGTGAAATTCCGTGCCAGTAATCGACCGGAGGGTTAAGGAGGCTTTGAGGTTCTGAGCGCATGTCTCATAACGCTGCTCGGAGTTGCGGATGAAAAACGACAGGCCAACAGGGGCGTCAAACCCAAGCTGACGAAGGTTAGGCTCTCCTAGGCCGACGGTGGAAAAATTCGATCGCTCCAAGACTGGCTGGGGTGGATTCACGCGCGCTTGGGGAAAAGATCGCGAAGCGCGGCCACCCTGCTTTTCTTCTGCGGGCTTCGATTTTAGTGCATCCATTTCCTCCCTACGAAGCTTTCCCCCGGCGTACTCGGCATCAACCCAAATATTTCCGTTATCAAAGACGTTAGAGGGCTCTCCGGTCAAGGTCGAGTAGCGCGCGAGATCCTCGATGTCTTCGAGATTCATATTCACGGTGAGCAAGCCCGCTTTTACGATTTTCTTGACCAAAGGCAGAAACATGTAGACCATTTCGCCAAGCAACGAGCGGTACTCGGCAAATATCGCATCGTCGTCCATCGCCTCTTCGTCTGACTTGATTACTGCGTTGATAAATCTCATCCTTTCGAGTTTGTCGGCCACGCTTTTGGAAATTGTGACGCCGGTTTCCTGCACTGCAGGCGCCGTCTTTTCGCCCGCGGAGTGTTCGCTGGGTGTTCCGAATTCCTCGTTAACACTGTAAGAGTTTTGCCCGCGTTTCGCTGCCTTACTTCTTTCGTCAACGAGCCTGCGAATACCGCGCGCAATTTCGTTAAACGCATGATCTTGAGTGTCAAAATCGGACACGGGCTTCCCGTTTCGGGGCATTGCTTGGAGCTTGCCAAAGACTGTTTCACCCCAATCACAAGGACGTAGAATGATCGGAATTACTTGTGCATCGCCTGCGTCATGCCGGGTAATTGCCCGCTTCATCTCGACGTCCCAACAGTAATCGGAACTGAGAAAATTCGCGCTGATAAGAAGCAGGATAAGGCGAGATCTTTCAAGATGTTCATCGATTTGGTTTTTCCATTCGGTACCCGGCATAATTTTGCGATCATGCCAACCGGAGATGATATTTTCCCGTCTTAGGGCACTCAGATGCATCTCGAGTTTCTCGCGCATCTTCTCGTCCTTATGCGAATAGCTGAAAAAAACCTCAATCTTCTCGCCCGACATCGCTTTTCTTGTTGCCTTCTCCGGTAGCTCTTACAGATCGGAGTATAGGGCAAAGGTTCTTTCAACACGCAGCAACAAAGAGCGATGTCTATGCTGGCAAGCCAAGAGGATCCTGCAGATCGCCCGTCTTGAGGAATTCAGCACGATCTTGACGAGAAGTCGGCTATGGTGACATTGATCGCAGCGCGGAATCAAGGATCGTCACGATGCCCAGTGGCAAGGGCTAATGATCAATTCTGCTCGAGCGGCCGGAAGTTATTGAAGTGATTAGGTTTCTTCAACCAAACACGAATAGGTAATGAGAAACGCCCTTCTCGTCTGCGATCCGGTTGTAAGAGCAAGGAGGAAGCCGCTAAGCGGCTTCCTCCGGTTTCTTCTATTCCTTCCCCTTGCGATCGAAAACCGAAGGCCTTGAGTCGAGACCCACGTACCGCCTAAACGCCAGGATGCCTAGCCTTGTAGGATCTCCTTCGCCATTCGCCTCCGAGTGATATCGCGTGAACTAGCCCCCGTTCCCGTGCCAACCAGCTCTCGAAGGCCTTTTCACCAGAACACGGTGACTGACCTCCGGTTGCTTCAAAATGATGTTGGCAACGTCAGTCCAGTAGGCTGCGTCGGCTCTCCAGTCCTGGTTGCGGAAAGCACGAAGCGCTCGGACGGCGGCTTCGAAAACAGTGGAACCACTTACCTCAACTTGAATGAGAGATTCCGTCTCCAGTGATGGTAACCCACCATGTTTTAGGGCTGGACACATGTGATCATATCCGATCAAATCTTCGCCTTAGTTTCGCCATGGCGAGAGACGAATCATGTAGGGTTGAATCGAGGCACGAGCGATGATCAGACCCAAGGTCCTCGAAGTGTGCGGGACGTTTCGATCGCTCTTCAATCGTCGTCGAAGTAGCACGGAATTAATTTGTACTTTCTCGGTTTGTGAACAACCGGGACTCCACTGTTCCACCAAACAAGGTGGATTGTTGCTTTAGAACTCAGCCTTCACGACAGCCGCACCTCCGTTATTTGACCGATTCGACACAGTACGCGTTTGCCTTGTATGCGAGGACATCCACAGCTAGGATGGTTCGAACGAGAAAGGATGACCAGATGCTTCATCGAATTTTGAGTGACCGACGTAGGATTCAATACACAACTCAGTACATTTTGAGGGCGTGGGCTGCATGCGTCGGAGCGGTCATCTTAGTCTTGTTCCTCATATTAAAATGGTTGTTCACAATTTTTGCTCCGGCTGGGTTTGCTTTGCTGATTCTGATGGTGGGATCAGCTTACTTCTCGCTATTCGCCAGCATGGGATACAGTTCAAAACTCCACCAGGAACACGAAGCAATCCGCGAAGCTGAACGCGAGGCAGAAAGGGCAGCAAGGGAGAAGCAAAGTGAAGAGACAGATCGCAAATGGAACGAAGCGAGGGCGGAGAAAGAACGATTAGCCGAACTCGAACGAGCCGAGACTCAGCGCCGCATCAAGGAACTGGAGAGTGGAGAGCAGGCTGGGTAGGAGTTCCACCAGCAAACCAAGGCACCTCGTTTCCTTCTCGCTTACTAGTCCAGTCCAAGTGAGCCGACGGGCGACTCATCTCGGCCGCAGCGATGAATGCCTCAATTTCTATGTGAGTCGTTCCGCGTTTCGTTCTGGCGGGCGACACCACTGTATCTAAAGCATCGATCATTACCCGGTATCTGTAGGTTGATCTGCACAACATTTTCTCGACGCTAATAGGTTCTGACAAACGCCCTTGCGTCCCCGCATCCAAACTGCAGTAACGTCACCACCCGTCCCCATCAACGCAATCATCAGATCAACCCTAAACCGTAACGAACCATCTTCTAGGGCTTAACTCGCCTCGACCACCCCTGTATAGACTAAGCTCGACGCCGAGGAGCGGGTTGCGTAACCAAACCGCAACTCGCATCAGCGACCATACAAGGATGACGATTGTTAGCGTGACCTATCCCAAGCAATCGGGAACCTTCTTCGATCTCGATTACTACGTCCACAAGCATGTGACGATGGTTAAGACTCTTCTCACGCCCTTAGGACTGCAGGATCTGCGGCTGTTAGCAGGTAAGGAACTTCAAAATGGAGGAGAGCCGGTTTACGCTATGACGGCACTTCTATCATTTGCCGATCCCTCTACTTTCCGCGCTGCGATGATCCAGTATGGCCAGCAGATCCTCGATGACATACCGAACTTCACTGACATGAAGGCAATGATCCAGATCAACGAGTTGATCGAGACCTAGAATACCCTCTTATCAGAAGAGCGGGTATGTTAGCGTAAACAGAGTAGGGAAAGTCCGCCATGTTCCAAAGTGCATCAGTGCGCTTGCGAAATCCCGGTTGGGTCCCTCCTTCCGCTGGAACACTTTCTCGATGGACACGACGATCAACGATCTTGGTGCACTGCTACTCAAAGCAATCCCTACCGTCATCTTCTTTCTATTCCTGACTGCTTATCTCAATCGAGTCTTCTTCAAGCCGATGGCGCGCATTCTCGAAGAGCGCCGCAAAGCGACTGAGGGTGTGAGAGAACTTTCGGAAAAGGCGTTTGCCGCAGCGGATGAGAAAGCATCGGCTTACGAGCGTGCTCTGCAGGCAGCCCGCGCGGAGATCTCAGCGGAGAACGAAAAGCAGCGCCAGCAGTGGTTGCAGGAACAAGCTGAGACTATCGCGAAAGCACGCGCCGAGTCTGAGGTCAAACTCGTATCAGAACGTAAGGTGATCCAAGAGGAAGTTGCGCAAGCTGGTAGAGAAATGGAATCGCAAATACAGCCCCTCACGCAAAGCATCATTTCGTCACTGCTGCGCAGGAGAGCCGCCTAGTGCGCCGTCCGTTTCTGAGCCGGTTAGCGCAGCTCGTGCTGGCTGCTGGCTTACTTCTCTGTTTCGCGGCTCCGAACCTGCAAGCACAAACGGCATCCCAACGTGACGCCGCCGAGGAGCAGGGCGAGTTTCGATGGCACCTGATCAATAGCGTCATCTTCGCGGCCGGTTTCGCGTATGCAATTTGGAAGTACTCACCGGCCTTCTTCAACGCGCGTTCGTCGGAAATACAGAAGGCCATTCAGGACGCCACCGGTCTGAAGATTCAGGCTGATTTCCGCTACTCCGAGATGGACCGCAAAATGGCGACTTTGCCACGAGAAGTCGCCCGTCTGCGCGAACAGTCGAAAGCGGAGATGGAACGTGAGCATCGACGCAGGAGCGACGAGACCGAGCACGAATTAAGGACGATCCACGCTTCGCTCCAGGCCCAGATCGCGGCTTCCCGCGAGGAAGGTGTTCATCAGATTCAACGAACGGCGGCTCTGAAAGCACTCGAATCCGCTGAGCGTCAGCTCCAGGATCGTGCGAACACCGGTGGCGATGGAGTGATGAACGAAGGCTTGCTGACCGACTTTATCCATTTAGTCGAACGGGGCAAGAATTAATGACCGGAGCTCTCGCGACGCACTACGCAGATGCTTTGGTGCAGGCCGTTTTCGGAGAAAATGCGGGTCTGACTCCGGAGGATGCAGTTGATCAAATGCGCTCCGTTGATCAGCTGATTTCCGGTTCCCCGGAGTTGAAACGTGCGTTGCTTTCACCGGCGATCAACCGCCAGAGAAAGTCGGCTGTGATCTCGCAGCTCGCGGAAATACTCGGACTCCATCGCCTTATCCGAAATTTTCTTCTGGTTGTGGTTGCGCATCGGCGGACAAAAGATATCTCGGGAATCCGGACAGAATTTGAAGCAGCGGTCGACGAGCGGCTAGGCTGGATGCCGGCGGACATCACCTCGGCCCGCGAACTGAACGCACAAGAGAAGGAAACTATTGAGCGTGCACTCGGCAGCAAGCTCGGCAAGTTTGTTCGCGCACATTACCAGGTAGACGCCAGCTTGCTTGCAGGCGTTCGTGCGCGTGTTGCGTCCAAAGAGTACGATGCTACTTTGCGAGGCAAGCTGGAAGACCTGCGCCAAAAGTTGGGTGCAGGACTCTAGAGGGGATTCTAAGAACCTATGGCTCAGATTAGAGCAGATGAAATTTCGCGTGTCCTTCTCTCCCAGATAGAGAATTTTGACGCGGTTGCTAACGTTTCAGAAACCGGATCGGTCATCAGTGTCGGTGACGGTATTGCGCGTCTTTACGGCCTGGAAAACGTCATGGCCGGAGAACTGGTCGAGTTCGGGCCTCATACTGTCGGGTTGGCTCTGAATCTGGAAGAAGACCAGGTCGGTGTGGTTCTTCTTGGAGATTACAGCAACGTAAAAGAAGGCGATCAAGTGAAGCGCACCGGGAAGATCATGTCTATTCCGGTGGGAGACGCCATGGTCGGCCGGGTTGTGGATGCGCTGGGTGCGCCCATCGACGGAAAGGGTCCGATTGCCACGACCGAGTCAATCGCCCTGGAACGGCTCGCTCCGGGCGTCGTGGACCGCCAGCCTGTTAAGCAGCCATTGCAAACCGGCATCAAAGCCATTGATGCGATGGTGCCGATTGGCCGCGGTCAGCGGGAACTGATCATCGGTGACCGTCAGACGGGAAAGACGACCGTTGCTCTTGACACGATTCTGAACCAGAAGGGTCAGGACGTTATCTGTATCTATGTCGCGATCGGGCAGAAGCGCTCGACTGTCGCCCAGGTCGTCAAGGCTTTGGAAGAACGCGGCGCCATGGAGTACACCATCGTCGTGGCTGCCACGGCTTCCGATCCTGCGCCTATGCAGTACATCGCACCGTATGCGGGATGCTGCCTTGGTGAGTTCTTCCGCGACAGCGGGCGTCATGCGCTCTGCATCTACGATGACCTCTCCAAGCATGCTGCAGCGTATCGGGAGATTTCGCTGCTGCTGCGCCGTCCCCCGGGCCGCGAAGCTTTTCCGGGAGACGTTTTCTATCTACATAGCCGTTTGCTGGAACGTGCTGCCAAGCTTTCCGACGAGAAAGGCGGCGGCTCACTGACCGCGCTACCCTTCATCGAAACGCAGGCCGGCGACGTCTCAGCGTATATTCCGACGAACGTCATTTCCATCACCGATGGCCAGATCTATCTCGAGGGTGATCTGTTCAATTCCAATATCCGTCCTGCAATCAACGTCGGTCTCTCAGTAAGTCGCGTAGGTGGTAGCGCCCAAATTAAGGCGATGAGGTCAGTGGCAGGATCTCTGCGGCTCGACTTGGCGCAATACCGCGAACTGGCGGCGTTCGCCCAGTTTGGTTCGGATCTTGATAAAGCCTCTCAGCAACAGTTGAGCAGAGGAAAGCGCTGGGTCGAGGTTCTGAAGCAAGGCCAGTTCTCACCGATACCGGTGGAGAAACAGGTGGCCATCATCTTCGCAGGCAGCAACGGATTTCTGGACGATGTTCCGGTGGAAGACATTCGCCGCTTTGAAGCCGAACTGTATCAGTTCATGGATAACAACAAAGCGGATGTTCTGCAGGCGATTCGCGAGAAGCGCGAATTGAATGACGACATTAAGGGCAAGCTGAAAGCGGCTTTGACCGAATTCAAGGGTACCTTCTCGAGCGGCATCAAGGAGAAGCCCAAGACGGAGAAACGGCCCGCCGACCAGAAGAGCGACGCCAAAGATAAACCTGCGGCTGAAACTCCCGCTGGCGATGGAAACCGGACAGGAGCCGCGCAGGTCGACAGAGAAGCAGAGAAGGCGCAGACCAAGGCTTAAGGAATGCCGAGTTTAATCGACATTCGGCGCCGCATTCGAAGCGTTAAGAATACCCAGCAGATTACCAAGGCCATGAAGATGGTCTCGGCCGCAAAGCTTCGACGTGCTCAGGATCGTGCCATTGCCTCGCGTCCTTACGCGGAGATGATGGCGCGCGTGCTCTCTGAACGTTGCCGCGGCAGCCGCCGGAAACGAAGAAGCTTCCAGTCTGCCCTTGCTCCAGGTGAGAGAAGAGAAGCGCATCCACATGATCGTCGTTACCGCCGATCGAGGATTGGCGGGAGCATTCAACACCAATTTGCTGCGGCGAGCGCAGCGCTTCATTGACGAACATAGTGGATCCCAGTTTGGGTATGAACTTATCGGGCGTAAAGGACGTGATTACTTTCGCCGCCGCAACTATCCGATATCCGGTGAATACATAGGCATCATCGATAAGCCTACAATCGAAAACGCTCGCGAGATCGCGAGCAAAATGATTGATTTGTACAGCAAAGCTGAGCTGGATGCAGTCTATCTCGCCGTGAATGAGTTCAAGAACGTCATGGCTCCGAACATCGTCCTCCGGAAGATACTTCCGGTCGAAGTGCCGGAAGGCGGCGAGCAAGTGGACTACATTTACGAACAGCCCCCGCACGAACTGCTTAGCGAACTGATGCCGCGCTACATCGAGATGTCAATCTACCGGGCCATGCTCGAATCCAGTTCTGCCGAGCATGCTGCTCGCATGGCAGCGATGGACACGGCAAGCTCGAATGCCGGCGAAGTGATTCAGACGTTAACGCTCAATTTGAACCGTGTACGCCAGGCGGCGATCACACGCGAGATTATTGAAATTGTCAGTGGCGCTTCCGCTGCGGTATAGGCAGCGCTTTGGTCGGAGATTCTTAAACAGGTTTTGGAGTATTTATGGCAAATGAAGGCGTAGCAGAAGGCCATGTCGTTCAGGTGGCTGGTCCCACCATCGAAATCCAGTTCGAAGAAGGTCACATCCCGAAGATCTTCAATGCGATCCATGTGACCAGCGAAGGATTCGACGTACCCACCGTCATCAATATCACGGCCGAAGTGGCCCAACATATTGGAGAAGGCCGCGTTCGTACCATTGCCATGGAACCAACTGACGGTCTGGTCCGCGGCATGAAAGCCTTTGACCTTGGCGCGCCCATCACGATCCCGGTCGGTAAGCAAACCCTCGGTCGCGTCTTGAATGTCCTTGGTCAGCCGGTCGACAACAAAGGTGAAATCAAGAGTGATCATTACCTTCCCATCCATCGGCAGGCACCTCTCTTTGATGAACAATCGACACAGCTCGAAATGTTCGAGACCGGCATCAAGGTCATCGATCTCCTCGAACCTTATCTACGAGGCGGAAAGATCGGCCTGTTCGGCGGCGCTGGTGTCGGTAAGACAGTCATCATTCAGGAACTGATCAACAACATCGCCATGAAGCACGGCGGTGTTTCAGTGTTCGCCGGTGTCGGTGAGCGCACTCGTGAAGGAAACGATCTCTGGCTGGAAATGCAGGAAGCCGGCATCGTTGTGCCCGACGACTTCAACAAATCCAAAGTCGCCCTGGTTTATGGTCAGATGACCGAGCCGCCTGGTGCTCGCCTGCGTGTGGGTCTAACCGGTCTCACCGTAGCAGAGTATTTCCGTGATGAAGAGGGTCAAGACGTGCTGCTCTTCATCGACAATATCTTCCGGTTTACGCAGGCTGGATCGGAAGTGTCCGCGCTGCTTGGCCGTATGCCCTCTGCGGTCGGCTACCAACCGAATCTTGCGACGGAGATGGGCGACTTGCAGGAGCGCATTACGTCTACGAAGCGCGGATCCATCACCTCCGTCCAAGCAATCTACGTTCCGGCGGACGATTACACCGATCCGGCTCCCGCCACCACCTTTGCGCACTTGGATGCGACGACGAATCTTTCGCGAGCCATCTCAGAACTCGGTATCTATCCGGCCGTGGATCCTCTGGCTTCTACTTCGCGCATTCTCGACCCCAACATCGTCGGCGAAGAGCATTACGATGTGGCTCAGCGTGTGAAACAAACCCTCCAGCGCTACAAGGACCTGCAGGATATTATCGCGATTCTGGGTATCGATGAACTGAGTGACGATGACCGCGCGACGGTCGCCCGGGCTCGCCGCATTCAAAAGTTCCTCTCGCAGCCGTTCCACGTAGCCGAACAGTTTACCGGACGTCCAGGCAAGTACGTCAAGCTGGAAGACACCGTCCGAAGCTTCAAGGAGATTGTCGATGGTAAGCACGACACTCTGCCTGAACAGGCGTTCTATATGCAGGGAACTATCGAGGAAGTCGTCGAAGCAGCCGAGAAGATGAAAGCTGCCTAGGCGCCATGGCGGACACTTTTCAGATTGATATCGCCACACCGGAGAGGCTCTTTGCGAGCGAACAGGTCACTGAAGCGGAAGTGCCGGGAAAGAATGGCTATATGGGAATTCTTCCCGGACACGCACCATTGCTCAGTGCTCTCGGTGCTGGCGTACTAACTATTTCGAACGGCGGTAATCGGCAGGTGTTTGCGATCGACGGCGGTTTTGTCGAGGTGTTCGATAACCAGGTGCGCGTTCTCGCCGACCATGCCGAGCCCGCTGCCGAAATTCAGGTTGACACGGCACGGCGCGAACTCGACGAGGCAAATAATGCCTTGAAGCAGGTGCACGACGCAGCCGAATCTGAAAAGGCGGTACGCGCGATGCAGAAGGCGCAAGCTCGTATCGACGCTGCCGAACGGGCTGGCAGCACCGCTTCCCACTAGCGCTGGCAAATCAAATCTGGTCGTTGCCGAACAGCGGCTAATGGCAAATCACAGCGCCCGGCCCAGGGTTTGTGGTTGCCGCAATATCCGTCCAGGGGTTCGCCTTCATATCCTCTAACGACGGCTTCTGCCAGGCATATTCTTTGTGCGCTTTCAAGAACTCCGTAGCATTGAAGGCGACTCCGCAGGGATGCCCCATCCCGGCGACAAACGTTAACTTCTCGGCCATAGCGCTGTCCGCGACCTTAATTTCGGCTACACCGGCAGGCCCGTAGGGTCCCTGCCATCCCTTCATTCCACGACTCGATTTGTCGATGTGCCCGCAAATTGTCCGTTCATTCGGATCGATCTCCTTCGTAATTGGGTCATAATGATCGGTTTCGAATTTCTTACCAAGTTCCACATCGATCCTGCCTTTGTTCTCGGCCATCAACTGGTCCCATCGCCGGTGCCGGACCTGATTCGGCGTGTTCGGGTCGTTCGCGGGGAACTCGGTCTCTTCCGCCGTCAGTTGAGGATCGATCGGGAAATTAGAACCAAC
Source organism: uncultured Acidobacteriaceae bacterium (assembly GCA_963814195.1). GTDB lineage: Bacteria > Acidobacteriota > Terriglobia > Bryobacterales > Bryobacteraceae > Bog-105. The sequence goes on along the minus strand of CAWFBU010000006.1, from coordinate 588,894 downwards.
GAAGTAGCCATCCTTGGATCGTGCCAAATTCATGTGCTTGAGTCCAAGTTCCAGCCGGCCAATTTCGTTCGTCTTGCGATCTCCCACCAGCCACGTGTTTGCATACCCGCCGTTGTTGCCGTCTTTCATAATGCGGGCGAAGTCATCAATGGAATTGGAATACTGCATCGCACGGCGTGCACGGACGAACTCCGGCACTCCCTTGGGATCAAATCCGAAGAAGTTGCCAATGGTTGTTTCGGTGATCATGATGCCCCCGTCATTAATACCGAAATCGTCCCCGCTGTGAATCAGGCCCGGCATGCCATCCATGATGAAGTGATTCCCAGCCGTCGGCGAAATGTCAAAGATGATGTTCCAGCGTGAGCCTGTCAGGTAGTCGGTCCAGTTGTTATGGCCGATGACAATGCGCCGGTCCTTCGTATAGCTACCCGTCGCAATAAACGCGCTGCAATGTTCCGGTGCATGGCTGACCACGCCCTTGGTCTCCATCCGCTTCGAAGCATCGTAGTAATAGGAGAACTCCATGTACCCATTCATGGTCGCCAAGTCAATCAGGTCTAATTTGGAGCCCCTTGCCCGTAGCCCTTTCACCATGCCAGTTAACTCCTGCCGGTATTCATCGGTCAGCTTGGGAACAAACAACTGATCGGCAACGGCGCGCAGCTCTTTCCAGGAATGGTTCACACCGTGCGTAGTGCTCAGCTCAATGGCGCGCTTGGAATCTTCAATCTCCGGGCGAAGCAGGTAGCCATGCTGATATCCGATCGTGGCCGGATCACCCTGCAAGTGAACGAAGATCCACCCGTCTTTGGTCGGATTCCGAAATCCTCCCTGCACTTGAGTTTCGGCTGCGGGGCTCTGTCTCACAGTCGAAGCAGCAGCCGAAGCGCAAAAGATCAATGAGCACACCAGGGCAAAGCGCATGCATAGATTAAAGCATCTCAGGGGCAAGGGCGCATCATAGAAGAAGACGTGTCCATCGAAATCGACCCGCTTGCTCGGGAGAAAGAGCTTGACTCCCTTTCCAACGTTACCGTCATCGTGATCCTCGCGACCATCACCATGACCTTCGGCTCCATCATAGGTGTGTTCTTGTATCGCTCGGCTGCACCCAAATTCTGGGGCCACCTGACAGTGCCGGCTATTCTTTGGATCACCACCGGACTTCTCATGGCGAGCAGTTTTACTTTCGAACAAGCGCGGCGGGAACTGGCCTTAGACGACCAACGGGGCTTCCACGGCCTTATGAAGTGGACACTCTTTCTGGCTTCGCTGTTCCTGCTGGGACAAGTGCTGGGCGGCTATCAATTGCTGCGATCGGGTCTGGTCCTGGCACACAATCCGCATTCCTGGTTCATCTTTTTGTTCAGTGGGCTTCACGGCTTACATATCATCGGGGGGCTGATTGGACTCATTTATCTCATCCTGCGAACGCGTGAACGGACGACCGGCCCTAGGTACAACATGCATACCCGCGTAGTGGCCAAGGGCGTGGCGATCTGCTGGCACTACCTTGATTTTCTTTGGGTGGTGATGTTTGCTTTACTCGTGACCTGGAAGCGTTGAATCGATCGGTCTCTAACAGGCGCGCACGCGTGCGCTTGCTATTTAGCGCTGCTTCCGTTTTTCCGCTGAGATGTCCATTTGCGGACAACCGCCACTAACTGCTCGGCTTGAAAAGGCTTGGATAAATAGTCATCCATTCCGGCCTCCAGGCACTTCTCCCGTTCACCGACCAGAGCATTCGCGGTAACCGCGACAATCACAGGCTGCACGGTATCGAGCTTGCGGATTTGCCGGCAAGCTTCCAGGCCGTCCATGGTGGGCATCTGGCAGTCCATAAGAATCAAATCGTAAGGCTCGGCTTTATGAGCTTCCAAAGCCTCGCTACCGTCGCTCACAAGGTCGATAGCAAATCCGGCGTGCTGCAGGATCAGCTTACCTACACGTTGATTGATCTGGTTGTCTTCCGCCATCAAGATGCGGGGAACAGATCCAGTGACCGATGATTTTTCCGAAAGCATCAGGGCGTTACGACTACGCTCAAGATATCATCTCCGTTTGCACCAGCACTACTTGCCCGTTGGCTCATCTCGATCGACCTTACCGTCACGAATATGAATAATGCGATGCGCGTGCATGGCGATATCTTGCTCGTGTGTCACCAGGACGATCGTATTGCCTTCGTTGTAGAGACGCTCGAAAAGTGCCATAATCTCGTCCCCGGTTTTGGTATCGAGCGCTCCGGTCGGCTCGTCCGCTAGCAGTATCGAAGGACGATTCACCAATGCTCGTGCGATAGCAACTCTCTGCCGCTGCCCGCCTGAAAGCTCATTGGGTTTATGGTCCATGCGCTTTTCCAGGTCAACAGCACGTAAGGCCTCGCGTGCTCTTTCGATGCGTTCGGCCGCTGGAAGCCCCGCATAGATCAGAGGCAATTCCACGTTGTGGAGAGCCGAGGCCCTTGCCAGCAGATTGAAGGTCTGAAACACGAATCCGATCTCCTTGTTTCGAATTCGAGCCAACTCGTCATCCTCCATATCGCTGGCCAGCTTGCCATTCAGATAATAGAGACCGCGAGAGGGCGTATCCAGGCAGCCGATCAGGTTCATCAGAGTGGACTTGCCGGAACCTGACGGACCCATAATGGCCACATACTCACCGCGTTTGATCTGTATGTCCAGGCCTGAGACCGCGTTGATCTCCTGGTCGCCCATCGTGTACGTTTTCCAGAGATCGTAAGTCCGGATAACGATGCCGTCGCGCTGCAGACTTTCACCGCGCTCCTCCCGCTGCTGTGCCGTCCACTCGCTAACCGCCGGTTCGTCCATCACCATGTTCGCTCCATTCGCTTCGGCTCTTTAGCTGTTCGTTCCTGGCCCGGGTGTATTAGTCGCCGGCTTGTTATCGATCTTGATCTTGGAGTTGTTGCGAATACTTCGCAACACCTGGTAGCTGCCGGTTACGATTTCGTCCCCTTCCTTAATTCCATCCACCACTTCGACATCGGTCGCACCAGTGATTCCTGTCTTAACTTCACGGAACGCGGCCTTACCGTTCTGGACGATGAAGACGCCTTGCAATTCTTCTTTCATCGCCTTCTCCTTTGCGGGGTCGTGTTGAGCCGCCATCACAGCATTGGGCTTGGGCGGGTCTACTAACTGTCCACGTTGTCTCAGTGTCATGGCCTGAATCGGAACAGCTACAGCTCGCGGCCGGGTTGCCGTGACGATATTGGCCGTGCAGGAAAGACCGGGACGCACCAGGCTTTCCGGAATGTCCAGGGCAATCACCACTTTGAAGTCTTTCGCTTCCTGGCTTGACGTAGAACTCTGCGAAGCCGCAACACCGGTCGAGCGCACGAGCGCCGTATCCCCGATCTCGATCACCTGGCCTTTGAACGTCTTATTCGGAATGGCATCGATGGTCACTTCAGCCTGCTGACCCACCTTTACGCTCACGATATCCGTTTCATCCACGTGAACTTCGGCCGTGATAATCGACATATCGGCGATGGTCATGATCGTCGAGCGCAGCCGAGTTCTGGATGCCGGGTACGACCGTTTCGCCAACCCGAACCGGCAAATTGGTAATCACTCCATCCAAAGGCGCAATGGCCTCGTATTGCGAAAGAACGTCTGCCGACCGCGAAACCATGGCCTGGTACTGCGCAATCTTCTTCTGAGCGGATGCCAGCTGTGCTGTGGCTTGTGCTTGCTGTGACTTCGCTTGCGAAACCTTCTGGATCGATGACGTCAAGGTCGCTTGCGCCAGATCGACCAGAGATTTCTTCGCCTCGAAATCCTGTGAGGAGATCAGCTTGGATTGAAACAAATCCTGGCTCCGCTTCAGGTCAACTTTCTTCTGTTCTAAATCCGCACGGTCGTGATCTACCTGAGCCTCCGCGACAGCAATGTTGTCGGCAGACGATCGCTGCGCCGCCTCCGACGCCGCCGAATCCGCAAGCGCCGCATTGAGCGATGCCCGCTGCGCATTCAGGTCCGCCGAGGGTTGAACATTCGCGAGCTTAGCCAACACCTGCCCGCGCCGTACACGGTCACCTTCCTTCACCAAAATGGCGGTAATGGGGGCTGGCCCTTGAGTATTCGCTCCGATGTTGATGTAATTTCGAGGTTTGATTTCGCCCGATGCGGTGACGATCGCAGTCAGATCAACGCGGTTGACACGCCCTGTTTGGACGGTGACTACGCCCTGCTTGCTGATTCGGATGCTGGCGAAAACAGCGCCTGCAATGACAATCAGCAATCCGACGAGTAAAATAGCTTTCCATTTTTTCTTCAAGCCCTAGGACTCCCTGAAGTTAAGGAGGACGGAACTGGCGTGGCAAATGTTCCCGCGTCCTCGAATTTGTTCTACCTAAAAAGGTCGCAGCCCTTCATCTTACCAGCGGACCAGGACTATAGGGCCGACGCGATCAGCGGCTGCGTTCGCAAGTAGGAGTCCACCCGGGCTCAGAGATGTACCCGGGTGGGATCGGCTCGATCACTGACAATCGTTGTGAAGGTTGCTGGGGGAAGGTGGACCTGCGATACAAGGGATGGCGCTAAGATACTCGTAAATGGCCCAAAGGTCGCCCTCAGTCATGTGGCTGAACGCAGGCCAGGGCATGATTTGTAGGAGCGAGCCGTCAAACGGCTTTGGAATACAATTCGCATTCGGGGCACTCGAGCAGGTGGGGTGAAGATGGTCGAAGTCTACGCCGCGCCGCATAATTTCTAAGAACTCCTGAAAGGTGTGTCCTCCTTCCGGTCGGCCCGTTTTATCAGGGGTCAAGTTGCGCGAGATAATTTCTGCCGATCCGGGTATAAGTGTTCCGAAGCTCTGCCCGCCTCCCAAGTACGTTTCGGGATTAACCCTAATCTTCTTGGCGCCCGTATAGGGATTTCCTGTCGGTAAGTACTCCGTTGCTGGACCTTTGGTGTGGCAGCCGTTGCAATCGGCTACCGCATTCACCAGGTAGCTTCCGTATCCCACCACGGCAGGATCTTTGCCTTTGAGGTTGAGTGGAACAGGGGTTATGCTGAGCCCGATTTCACTCTTAGAGTTTCCGTTGTCATCGTTTGCCTGCACATCCCTGCCGCTCATCCAACCGCTAGCCACGATTGCGCCAAGAACAACTGCAGAAGAGACAACTACTCTCGCGAGACGTATCTTCATACGATTCTCCCTTCTTCGTTCAACAAGCCACAGGCTCTTTGGACGAAGGGGGATTGTACATTGCTCCGTTAAGGCAGAGATTGATCTGACGCAAACAGCCGGAAAGAAAAAAAGGCAGTCACGCGAGGCGACTGCCTTTAGGGGAACTGATGCTGAATCGATTGTTAGTTAGCCGGAGGAGCTGCGGGACTGGGAACTCCCGGGGTTGCGGTCGGGGGAGTGCCGATCTTTACTCCGATCACCTCACCTGAAACAACCAGCTCAACGCGCCGGTTCTGCTGCCGGCCGGCCGCCGTGTCATTCGGTGCGACCGGATAGTTCGTCCCATAGCCAACAGCTGTCATGGTGTTGTGTATTTAGGCCCTGCTGCATAGAAAATCCCGGACCGCATTGGCGCGCTGCTCCGAAAGCTTCTGATTGAAATCAGCGGTGCCGGTGCTGTCCGTGTAGCCTTCGATCTGAAGGTTCAACCAGGGTGCGAAACGATGATGCCGGAGATCTCGCCAGCGCCAGTTCGGCAGGCTGCTTTGAGAGTGTATTTCGCCGGTGTCGAAGAGCACATCTTGCATATTCACCACCAGGCCGCGGGGGCTTTCCCGAGTCGGTAAAACGGAATTGAACTGTTGCAGCAACTGCGCCCGGAGTTGGTTCTTATCGTTCTCTGCCGCCTGACGTAAGACGATCAGCTTCGGCGGCGGCGGCTTGGGCCTTCTGCGCTTCCGCGGCGGCTTGGCCCGAGCGGCATCGGCCTGGGCGCGGGCAAGCTTCCGCTTCTTTGCGCGGGCATGTTCACGCCCTGCTCCTCGGCGGCGATCGCTTTGGGCGAGACTGTTCCTCTGCTGCGCGCCTGGCGAGCCTGCTCCTCTGCCTCGGCCTGCGACGCTGCCTGCCGCGCAGCGGCGTCGGCCCGTTCCTGGTCGAGCGCCATCTGCTGCTCCTTCCGCAAGGCAATAATGCGCGAATCCTCCGCCTTCTGCACTGCTTCCTTGGCCGTCATGATGGACGGGTTGAATTGCTTCCGATTCTTATAATCTTCGGCCTGTTGCAGCAGCTTTACCGCATTTTGATAGGTGTCGCCGCCGAACTGATCCGCTTTGGCGTACTTGGCAATCTGAACTGCATTCATCGCTTCGTACAGATTCAAGAGGGCTCTTCTTGTCGCCGGTCAGCACCGGATGCTGTTCGGATTGCGGAACCTGGTAGGTATATTGGCCGCGCTTCAAAAGCTCGTACTTGGCGTCGATCGCTTCATATTTGCCTTTTGTTTCCTGTCGCACGACGTTTTCCATGACAACTACGTCGCTCGGCTGGCGAACCGCGAAATAAGGCTCGGCCGTGATGATAAGCCCGAACGACTGCAGTTCAGTGGTTGAAGTTCCGTTGTACTTTCCGTCTGAATCCACCACCACCTCGCCCAGGTTGGCAGCATGTCCGTCGGGCGTGATGGCCCACAGCACATATGTCAGGAACTCGTTTCCGAAAGATGCCGGGCGCCGGCAGTTTCTTCACATCGATTTTGATCTCCATGTGGCCCAAGCGGCTGTTGACGTCGGCCGCTACCTTTCGCTTGAGGAGGCGATGGATGTTCCCTGGAAATCCACTTTCGTCCAGCCGCTGCGATTGCGATAGCTGATGGCCTGGATGGAGCGCGAGACAACCTGAACCTTGAAAATCGGCTGGGAGCCCGACGACGCGGACTTCTCACCGGATTGGGTTGGGTTGCTCTCCTGGGCGACAGAGCCAAGGCAATAGCAAACAGCGAAAGCAGAGGAGCGCAAATTTCATAATTCACTGCTATTGACGCGGAAAAGTACTGAACTGTGAGACATTCTTTTTATGACTCCCCTTAGAGCGCCGATTAAAAGTGCAGTTGATTGACCGCCTACCGGCGCGTGACGGACTGACCGATTCCGTCCCGGTAAACTCAAGAGGTGACTACCCCTGAGTTGCCTGTCACCGAGGCCGAACCGGCCCGGCGATTCTGGTCGCCACTGTTCCGATCTTCCTGATCGTGGCAGTGGATGTCCTTGGCTTTACCATTATCCTGCCTTTGCTGCCGTTTTATTCCGAACGGCTGGGGGCGTCACCGACCGTTGTCGGCGCACTGGTATCCACTTATGCCGTCTGCCAGTTGATTGCCGGACCGATTCTAGGTCAATTCTCTGACCGGTTTCGGAAGGCGTCCCGTGCTGCTTGTGAGCCAGCTCGGAACGCTTGGTGGGCTTCCTGCTGCTGGCGGCGGCCAACAATATCGGGCTGCTATTCGCAGCGCGGGCCATTGACGGTGCGACCGCCGGAAACCTTACAACCGCTCAAGCCTATATCAGCGATGTCACCAAGCCGGAGAACCGGGCTAAAGCCTTCGCACTCATCGGCATTGCGTTTGGCTTCGGATTCCTGGTTGGGCCGGCCATCTCCGGCTTTCTGGCCCATTTCAGTTATCAGGCTCCGATCTACATGGCTGCGGCGCTGTCGTTCACCACCATCCTTTGCTCGCTGTTTCTGCTGCCGCGACGGGAGATCATTCATCAGTGGCGGGAGCAGATGCGGCGGCGGCCGGCCCCGGCGGCAAGCGGCTGTCTTTGATTTCCTGGGGCCAATACCGCAACTATTTCCAAGATAAAGAACTCGCTCGCCTGCTGATGCAGTGGCTGCTTTTTCGCTTTCTCGTTCGCGACCTTCATTTCCGGATTTGCGCTATTCGCCGAGCGGCGATACTCTGGGACGGGCATGCCGTCGGGAGTGCGTGAGGTGGGCTATATCTTCGCGTTCTCCGGGTTCATCGGCATCATCATGCAGGGCGGAGTAGTAGGAAGCGCCGTGAAATGGCTGGGCGAGCGGCGCGTGGTGCAGATCGGCTTTCTTGCGTCATTATTGGGCTATGCCGCCATTGGGTTCACGCACACAGTGGGACAATTGCTGGTGGTCAGCGGGCTTTCGTCGATCTGCGGTGCAGGGCTCCGGCCGGCGCTGACGAGTCTGGTCACGCAGAAGTGCAGGCCGGCGCGAACAGGGAGTCATTCTCGGGTTGACGCAATCCCTGATGTCGATTGCGCAGATCGTTGCGCCGTTGATTTCGGGCTTGCTGATTGAGCGGCATCTATCTGACGGTGTGGGCGGTCTGGGCCGGCTTGCTGTCTGGCGCGGCGTTGTTCTTCCAGCCCCGAGTACTCCGTCGCACAGTCCTAAACCCAAGGTGGGGCGGACCATCGGTTTCCGTGGTCTGCCGGCGCTCTAGTTCAGAACGCCATCGAACCGCAAGTCTGTTCAGGCGCAGGCCCGGACTATGTCTTGGGCATGCCCTTAGCGCTCCCCAGATAAACGCTATTGAAGATGAACTTGAAGGTGGCATGCGGTTGTCCACGGAAGGCCACTTCGGGCCCCAGCAGAAATACCTTCCCCGAACCGAGCGAGGACACCGCAATCGCGGTGCCTCCATCCAGGTATTGCTGACCCCAGGCCCAGCCGCTATGCAGCGGCGTGCCATTGGCAAACCAAGCCACCGGGCTGGTGCCGCTCAAGACGCATCCGGTTTCAGCCGGAAGACCGGGCTGTTGTCGAAGAACACGTCCAGTTGTCTTCGGCATGCCATAGGCCACCGGATTGGTGTTGTCGACGCTGACCGTCAGAAGCGAACCGGGAATGTAATATTTTTCGGGCGGCAGCGGGCGCTCCTTACCGTCGGCCGGTGTTCGATCAGAGCGCTTGCTGACCGGCAGGTTCAGGAACAAGCCGAGCGCCGCCGAAGATGAGCCGATGCTACGACCGAGCCGCCGGCTTCAGCGAATCTTGCGGATCTGGGGAATAGTCTTCTCGCGAGTCATGCGGCCCAGCCAGCTTCGATATTGCTCTGGAATGTCCTGTGGATTGGGCTGCCGTCCGAAGAAGCCTTCGCTCCCGCCGCGACCGGTTCCGGGCAAACGGATGGCGCCATCGGTCAGCACGAGCACGTCATAGTTTTTCGCAAGATCGCCCGGCATCGAGTTCCTGCGGATAGACGACCTTGAATGGGAATTCGTATTGTTCGAACAGCCAGCGCGTCCAGCCGGAAGGCATCAGCCCTCCGTATTGGTCGTACAGCGCGATACGGATCGGCTTCAGCGGATGGCTTCCGCCGGCGGGTCTGTGCAGCCACACCAATAGCAGTTGATGCCGAGCGATTTCGCGCCTTCCGTCAGAATGGCTTTTGACTTGCTGGAAGCGGGAACCCAGATCGCGCCCGGTGCCAACGCCTCGGCATCAATGCCCGCCGGCAGCGACTTCAACCAGTAGACTTCGCAATCCTGCTTCAGCAGGCGATTGATCAGGATGAAGGTATCGTTGGCGCGATGGCTGAGCAGATAGCCTGCCGGTCTGGCGGCCCGGTGATGCTTACCAGGCGGCGCTTGCAGAAGCCGTCTATCTTTTCGAACGGGCCGTCCACGGCATCGAAGATACGATCGAACGCTAACACCCATCTGGAAGGCCAGCGTATAGCCGGTCGCATCGTAAGGCGGAACGGGCGGTCCACCGGGATAACGGAAAGTCGTCGGGATGATCCTGCGGTTCGAACATGTCGAGAATGTGCGGGCGGAAGGCCTGCGCGCACTTCACGACAAACGAGCCGGCCTCGATATGTTTTGCCCGCGAGCGTAAAGCTGCTCGTCGCGCGATGAATGGTGACGCCGTTCTTGATCAGCGCGTTCAGGAATTTCACTCGTGGTGGGCAGATCGGCTTGCCTGGCGGGAATGATGTAACCGCGCGGATCCCGGGTCGCTGGGTCATGCAGCACGGTGTTGTAGAGCTTTGCGGGAACACTCTCGCGGCCACCCGGTCCGGCGGCCAGAGGTGATACTTCGACCGTCGATGCGCTCTTGGTCTCAGCCGCGACGGCGCGCAACGCTTCGATGCGCTTGGGCGAGATGGTCCAGGAATCCTTGTTGCCGCGCTCGATGGAATTCTGGCCCATTCGATAGATGTTGTAAAGCAGCGTTTCGCGATAGCGGGAGGCAAAATCCAGCACTGCGCGATTGGCCGTGAGCGAGTATTCAATCGACTGCCGAAGATGCCATTTCTGAGGGGCGATCGGATACGGCAGATCGCCGCGCGGCAATTGCGTCGCGGCACCAGCGGAATGTCGATGGGCGTCGGGTTGCCGATGATCTCGGTCAGCAAGCCAATCATGTTGTGGAAGTAAGTGGTGGTGCGGAGGCCGCCGTTGTACCAGGTGGAATAAGTCGCCGCGCTCCGCATCCCCGCGCCCGGCTTTGCCTTCCGCTTCCATGCGGCTGTGCATGGCCGAGCCGACCTGATCGAGTTCCATCATGATCAGCGGATCGAAATGGTAGTTGAACGGATCGCGGAAGGGCGGCATGAAAATCACCGCGCCGGGCGGTCCGGTCTGGTGATGGTTGTACATGATCTGCGGAAACCACTCGCGATACAGCACGCGGTTGATGTTGGTGGATTCCGGCATGTTGCTCATGAAGAAATCGCGATTGTTGTCGTGGCCGATGTACTTATGCCAGAGGCGAGGCACGCCGGCATCGGTCGTGCGCTTCGATGCTTCCGGATTGCGCATGTACCAGTTAGCGAGCAGTTCCTGGCCGTCGGGATTGTCCTGCACGAACAGGATGATGACGTCGTTCAGCAGTCGCTGGGTCTCGGGATCGTTGCGGCTGACCATCTGGTAGACCATTTCCGAAAGGGCTTGGGCGCATTCCACTTCGCTCGCATGCAGACCGCCGTCGATCCAGATGACGGCCTTGCCTTCCTGGGCAAGTCGCATGTGCCTCGGCGTCCGAAAGACCTTCAGCCAGGGCAAGCTTGCGTTGAGATCTCACGGTAATGGTCAAGCGACTTTCAGATTCTCAGGCGAGGTGACGATCGCCATGTACTGCGGCCGGCCTTCGGCCGTCTGGCCGATCGTCTCCAGACGCATACGGTCCGATTCGGACGCGAGTTTCTTCCAGTAATCACTGAGCTGCGTGTAGGTGGTGAGCTGGTAATCGTCGCCCAGGTTGAAGCCGAACTGTTCCTTCGGCGTGGTGATCTTGGATGAGCTTTGGGCAGGCGACAGGGTCCCGAAAGCTATAGAAAGGATAAGCAGCGGCAGGCATCGGGTAGAAGCGGGCGCGATTCTCATGTTTGATTGAAGAAGAAAGAACTCAGTCTAGAGCATGGGTTGCTCGGACACCAAAAACTCAACAGCAGCAGACTCAAGAATCGGTCTGGCGGTTACCTGCTGTTCCAGCGCATCCGGCAAATCCTAAAACACAAGGTGGGGCGGACCATCAGTTTATGTGGTCTGCCGACGCTCGAACACTCAGACCCGATCCGGTGACTTCCACCTCACTCACTGATCACAACTAACCGAACTTTTTTATCTCCTGATCTCCCAACAACATACCTGCCCGCCGAGACCCCACCGCAAACGGTTATCCCACACGCTCGAAGCATGAACACCCGCCCCGTTACCGAAGCCCAGCTCGCTGCTAACCGAGCCAACGCCACTCATTCCACCGGACCGAAGACCGAAGAAGGAAAGCGCGTCTCTTCTCAGAACGCACTGAAAGCCGGACTGACCGGCCGCGCGCCCTTCCTCTCCGCCGAAGAAGCTGCAGCTTTCCAGGAGCACTGCGCCCGAGTCCTGGCCGCTCACAAACCGGCCAACGACGACGAACGCACCCACGTCGCAATGATTGCTGACCTGGAATGGCGCATCATCCGAATCCCTGCTCTCGAAGCCGGCCTCTACTCAGTGGGCCGCACACGTCTCACCCCCAAATCCGAAAACCACCTGGAAGCGAACAACGTTCAGGTGAGCGACTCCGAGATCTACGTCTTCTACCAGAAGGAATTCAACAACCTCTACCTGCAGGAATCCCGCTTAGTCCGCCGGCTCGACCGCGAACTCAAGCTACTCATTGCGCTCCAACAGCAGCGGCTGGCCGAAGAGAAAGCTCAACTGGACGAAGCCGCAGCCTACTACCGCCACTGCATCGAACAGAACATCCCCTATGACCACAGTGTCTTAGCCGAAATTGGGTTCGAATTTTCGATCTTGGATTTACAAAGCGCTGTCGCCGAACAACAGGCCCGCGAAACCAACTGCCCCTGGCGCAACATTCAAGCCGCCCAGGTCTTACGAACCATGCGAGCCGTTTAGGTCGCTCCTCCCGAACCACTTGGCTTCGTTTTTTCAACCGACGATTCGACAGGCCAGTAGGTCTGGTAAGTTTCGTCGGCGATCTCGTAGAAGGGCTTCAGCGACGTTCGTCTATCACCGTCCTGCAACTGCCAGTCCCGCCCTTTAGTCCTGGAGACTTGAGGACCGGCAGCGGCTTTGCGGCTCATGGCAGCCGGCGAATCGGTGATCGCGAACAACACTTGCGGCCCTCGCTGCAGAGCGACAAGATCCTTAGTCTGAGGATCGATCGCCACCGTCGAGGTCCGTTGATCGATATCGAACTCAACCTTATCTCCTGACTTCCACGTGCGTTGCAGGCGCAGGAACCGGCCTGGTGTGATGACTCCAGGTTGCCGGTTTCCATTGATCGAAACATAAGTTGAGGGACCAGCCCAGGCTGGAACCCGGAGGTATAGAGCAAACTCGATGCTGCGCGAGGTCGTCAGCCCAATGGTTACAAGGTTTTCCGTCGGGTACTGAGTTTCCTGTGTCAGGCAGCACTCGGCACCTTCTGCTTTCCAGGTAAGTCTTGAGGGCGCGTAAAGGTTTACGTAGACGCCATCCGCACCTCGAAAATAGGTGCTGATCGTATAATCGGCAACCACTTGGGGAAGCGTCCCCGAGCAGCACGGCCACCGACCATCATGATCCCATTGGTGCCGAGCTCCGGGGATGTCCCGGCGATAAGTCTTGAACCCCAAAGAGTGGTAATCAGAGTAGTAAAAGCTCGAGCCATCTGCGCGCACCGGCTTCGCTCCCAGCACAGTGTTGTAAAGGACCTGCTCCATGCTATCGCCATATCGGACATCCCGGGTGAGGAACAGCAGGTAACGCATAACTTTGAAATGTGCGTAGGCTCCGCACGGTGTTTCAAAGCTGCGATGTGTATCTTTCAGACTGGCGGCGAGAAGTCCTTTCCCCGGCTGTACGAAGCCTTCATTCGGTCCCCAGCCGCCAGTCGCAAAGCTTTGGTCGGTCCAAATCATTTCCACGGCATTCATTACCGCGTGCAGGTATTTACGATCGCCCAGCTGGAGGTATCCCTGCATGCCGGACGAGAGTGCGTTGACATGACTATAGGCGTGTAAACCCGGAAGAACGTTCTCACCCCGAGACAAAGGGTCGAAAAACGCCCGGTCCTGCAAGTAACGTTTCCCCAGTTCGAAGTAGCGGCGGTCGCCGAACCGCGTCCCTGCCAGGAAGAGGTTTTCAGAGATGGTATAGGGTTCGTCCCAGGTGTGAGTTTCATCCAGTTGGGGACGCCACTTCGCCTGCTCCTCGCCCGTCATGGCGTACGGTTCCATATGTGGCAAGGCGGCGTTGGTGGTGGCGCGCAAGATAGCTGGCGCATGCGGCTCATTGAGGAGTGAATGCGCATCCATCAGCATGCAGACGTGCTTGTCGTAGGTGTACGACGGGTAGCGCAGATCGACGAAGAACTTGCCTGATGGATCGATAGTCTGCGAAAAGCCCTCCAGGAGCCTGCTCACTTTGGCCTTCGTGGGAGCTGAACCGGTTATGGCCGCAAACCGTGCCAAGGCAGATACGTACTGACCGAAATGTGCTCCCGGACAGAAGTCGTCGTACCAGCCGCCCATGCTGTCGCCTGGCGCGGGCAGACCGGCTCGCTGGCGATAAATCTTGAGAAGTCGATCCTCACTTAAGCTCGAGAAGAACTGATGGTTCTCGTCAAACTGGTGTTTGAGCGGCCCCTCCAGCAATTCGACCGCGCCATAGGGAAACGGCGACAAAGGCGAAGTCGTTTCGCCCTCTATCAGCCTGCTACTGAGGACTGCGGTTCCTCCAACGATAAAGTCGCGCCGAGAAACTTGCATAGTGAGCGCCTTTCATTAGTGCAGAAAGCGTTTGTACGCGCCGTTTTTGAAGGTGCTCCAGGGAGTGAAGTCGCCCTTCTCACGATACAGCTGATACGCGAAATCAATGTTGGCCTTACAGTCCAGAAGATCGCGGAGATTTAATCCTGGGCGTTTCAGATGGATCGTGTTGACCTGGAAATAACCCCAGTCCAGCGTTCCATTGGTGTTGTAGTGATAAATCTCGCACTTACCTTGCGGGTTCTCCGCGCGCTGGATAGCCAGCGCCACCCGGCAGGCGGAGCCGAACTTGGTACATGCGTATTGCTGGTAAGCCGTTAAGGGATGCCGCTGGTCCGATTGAGCTTCGGCGGCATCGACCGTCTGGGTACGATGAGCCACAACCAGCGGCCATTGCAGGCGGACCTGAAAGGGCGATTGCAGGCTGACAGTGTAAGCGGCATTGAACTGCACAAGGGCGACTACCAGCACCGCGCCGATGGAGAGCGCAATTGCTCCCAGCCACGCTGACGGGTGCCGGGTTTTGACGTCGGCACGGGCTTTGCTCGTAACGGGTCGCTTAACGAAAGGCTTCTTGACCACAACTGCAAAGCCTTTGCCGGTGGTCCCGCGTTTCAGGTTGCCCTGTGAAGATACCCGGCCCATTCGATGTGAGTGTACTAACTGAAAGTTGCCGCACCTCCGTATGCAAGCATGAGGGGATGGGTACGTTGCCTACTCAATTCAGCCAGCATGATCAATCTCTGGATCGTCACTCCAGTGAAGCTGGCCTTCGGGCCGTGGCCAGCTTCGAAGCCCTCAAGGGAGTGCTGGTGATTTTACTCGGCATTCTGCTGCTGTTCGTGCATACGCATGCAGAAGATTTCGCCGAGAGCCTGCTTTATCACCTCCATATCGATACGGATCGCCGCTTCGGACACATGCTGATGCATGCGGCAGAACAGGTTTCGGATGCTCGTCTATGGATGATTGCTGGGGCGGCATTCACTTATGCGGGCGTTCGTTTCGTCGAGTCCTGGGGTTTGTGGCACCGTCGCGTTTGGGCCGAGTGGTTTGCGCTTCTCTCCGGCGCTCTTTACCTGCCATTAGAAATATTCAAGGTTGCCGAAAAGGCAGATTGGGAACGGGTCCTGGTCCTCGCCGTCAACGTTGTCATCGTGCTCTACATGTTGTACATCCGTCTCCGCGCACAGCAAGACAACAGAACCGCCGCTTAGCTTCTGGTGTATGAGTGAGCGCCGTATCTTTGTTATCGGCAGCTTAAACACGGATCTCCTGCAGGCTGTCTCGCGCCTGCCGCGACCGGGAGAAACCATAACGGGCGCCGAGCTGCAAATCGGGTTCGGCGGTAAAGGCGCAAACCAGGCCCGGGCCGCCCATCGGCTTGGCGCAACGGTCGTCATGGTTGGCAAGGTTGGCGACGACGAGTTTGGGCACGCGATTCGAACCGCTCTTGCCAACGATGGTCTCGACGTTAGTTACGTTCTGCCGTCTCGCAAAGCAACGGGAACAGCCATCGTCTTGTTGCTGCCGGATGGCGAAAACTCCATTGTGATTGCGCCTGGAGCAAACGGAGATCTTCAGCCGGGCGATCTGGACAAGCCCTTGTCTGAGATGAAGCCTGGAGACTTGCTGCTCTGTCAACTGGAGACACCGCTCGAGACGGTCGCAGCCGCACTGCGAGTTGCTCGACAAAGGGGAGCAACTACCATGCTGGATCCCGCGCCGGCCCGAGAGCTTCCAGTGGACCTGCTTCGAAACGTGGATATCCTCACTCCGAATGAGACGGAAGCGGCGGAGCTTGGTGCGTCTGATGACATTCATCAATTGGCGGAGCTGACCGGCGGAACGATCGTTATCAAGAAAGGGAGTGAGGGGTGTATCGCGCTTCGGAACGGCCATCTGTTGACCGTTCCGGCCTTCCAGGTGGACGCGGTGGATACCACCGGGGCAGGGGATACCTTCAACGCTGCACTCTCGGTCGCTTTGCTGCGGGACAAATCCTTTGAAGACGGTTTGCTGTTTGCCAACGCTGCCGCTGCCCTGAGTGTTACTCGTAAGGGCGCAGGCAGTTCCTCCCCGACGGGCTCGGAAGTAGAAACTTTCCTTCAGGCATACAATTTATGATTTGTCATGCAACGAACCTCGTCGATTCTCTTCGTAGCATTTTGCACGTGCGCCTTTGCTGCGGACGTCGTGCCGAACCGCAGTCCACTGCAACCGAATGCCTATAATCCGCTGCCCCTGGGAGCCATAGAGCCGCAGGGCTGGCTGCGCAAGCAGTTGGAGATTCAAGCAGCCGGCCTCACCGGGCATTTGGATGATTTCTGGAAAGACGTGGGGAGCAACAGCGGCTGGCTTGGAGGGAGCGGGGAATCATGGGAGCGCGGGCCGTATTTTCTCGACGGATTACTGCCGCTCGCCTACCAACTGAAAGACGAGGCGCTCATCAAGAAGGCTAATCGCTGGGTCGAGTGGACGTTGACTCATCAGGCCCCCAGCGGTCAGATTGGTCCCGTCAGCAACAACGACTGGTGGCCTCGCATGGTGATGTTGAAGGTTCTAACTCAATATGCGGAGGTGAGCGGCGACAAACGCGTCGTGCCGCTGATGACCAGGTATTTCGAGTTTGAGTTGGGTGAGCTTCCGCGAAGGCCCTTGCAGGACTGGGGTAAGTATCGCTGGCAAGACAATGTGTACACGGTGTTTTGGCTTTACAACCGGACTGGAAACCCCAAGTTGCTGGAACTCGCAAAGCTGTTACGCAATCAAGGCTATGACTGGGAGGCACAGTTCAAGGACTTCAAGTACACGGGCAAGGAGACGCGCTCCAGCCTGGGCCTGACGAAAGGGCCGCCGCCGGATCGCGCCATGCAGACGCACGGCGTGAACAATGCCATGGCCTTGAAAGAGGCTCCAATCAGGTATTTGCTGAGTGGGACGCCGGCCGATAAGGGTGCATTTGATCGGCAATGGAATTTATTGAGCAAGTACCACGGTCTGCCGAACGGAATGTTCAGCGGCGACGAGCATTTCGCGGGCATAGACCCCTCGCAGGGCATTGAACTCTGCGCCGTCGTCGAAACGATGTTTTCCCTGGAAGATGCATTCTCTATTTTGGGTGAGCCAGCAATAGCGGACCAACTGGAGAAGGTTACTTATAACGCGCTACCGGCTACTCTTTCGGACGACATGTGGTCGCATCAATATGACCAGCAACCGAACCAGATAGCTTGCACGCGCGCACATCGGGCATGGTCTACAAACAACGACGACTCGAATATGTTTGGCCTTGAGCCAAACTTCGGCTGCTGCACGGCGAATCTGCACCAAGGTTGGCCTAAATTCGTCAGCAGCCTTTTTATGGCGACTCCGGATGGCGGCCTTGTGACGGTCGCTTACGCTCCCAGCCGCGTTCACGCGAGTGTTAACAACACCAATGTCGAGATCGAAGAACAGACCGACTATCCATTCCGCGGCACTGTGCATCTGGTGATCCGAACACCGAAGCCGGTCTCCTTTCCGCTTCAATTGCGAATACCTGCATGGGCCACGGCGACAAGCATCAAGGTCGGGGGAACGGATTCGAGAGTAACCGATCGACCCTTTCACATCGTTCGTCGTACCTGGAAAAACGGCGACACCGTGGACCTGAGATTTGAGACGCCCGTCAGAGTCAGTCGCTGGTTCCACCAATCAGCGGTCGTCGAGCGCGGTCCGCTGGTGTTTGCCCTGCCGGTCAAAGCCCATTGGGACAAAGTGAAAAGCTACGCCGAGAAATCGGCCGATTGGGAGCTGAAGCCTGAGTCTAAATGGAACTATGCATTCGAACTGAGCGATTGCCAACCTCCAGTGAAGGAAAGTGCGATCGGGGATGTTCCCTTCAGTATTGAGAAGCCGGCTGTCGCCATTCGCGTGAACGCCCGGATCCTGCCGGCCTGGACCATCCAGGAGAATTCGGCAGGGACTCTGCCGGAAAGCCCGGTTGAGTCCCGGAACGACACGGAAGAGTTGAGCCTAATCCCATACGGTGCGGCTAAGCTTCGAATCACGGCCTTCCCGGTACTGAAAGAGCGAGCAAAATGCGTTCCGTGAGTCTGCTATTTCTGTCCTCGGTTCTCGCGGCTCAGACGGGCCTTGCTCCCACTCCGCCCATGGGCTGGAACAGCTGGGATTCGTATGGAACAACCGTTCGCGAACAGGACGTGAAAGCGAACGCGGAGGTGATGGCGCGCGATCTGAAGAAGTATGGCTGGAAATACGTCGTGGTCGACATCCAATGGTACGAGCCCCACGCTGAAGGCCACGAATACAAGCAGGGCGCGCCTCTGGAGATGGACCAGTACGGCCGGCTGACCCCGGCCACGAATCGGTTCCCCTCGGCGGTAAACGGAAGGGGATTCAAGCCGCTTGCCGATTACGTGCATGGATTGGGGCTAAAGTTTGGGATTCACATCATGCGCGGCATCCCCAGGCAGGCAGTTGACGAAAACACGCCGATACTGCATAGCAGATTCCGGGCCTCCGATATCGCTAACCGCAAGAGTGTGTGTGACTGGAACCCGGATATGTACGGCGTCGACATGTCTAAACCGGGAGCCCAGGAGTACTACAACTCGTTAGCAGAGCTATATGCTTCGTGGGGCGTTGATTTTGTGAAGGCCGACGATATGAGCCGGCCTTATCAGAGCCGCCGGTTGGAAGTAGTCGCGCTGAGCAAAGCACTCCGTGAAAGTGGACGTCCCATACTGCTAAGTCTCTCTCCGGGTGCGGCTCCGCTGAGTGAAGCGGCAGACTTAGCTAAACAGGCCCAAATGTGGCGAATCTCGGACGATTTCTGGGATAAGTGGGACCTGCTCCGGAAACAATTCGACTACACGCGAGACTGGGCACCGTATGTGGGCAGGAACAACACATGGCCCGATGCGGATATGTTGCCGTTCGGCATGCTTCGAGTGAACGACAATAAACGCGGTCCCGAGCCAAGCAAGTTTACTGCCGACGAGCAGATGACCGTCATGACCTTGTGGTCGATTTTCAGGTCACCGCTGATCTTTGGAGGCGATCTGCCTCGCAACGACGCCGCGACGAACGCGTTGATCACGAATGAGGAAGTTATCGCGATGGACCAACACAGCCGCAACAACCGACAGAGTTACGACAAGAATGATATCCGCGCTTGGACCGCCGATGCATGAGAACGGTCATGCGAAATATATGGCGGTGTTCAATCTGCAAAGTAAACCTGTAAAGGTGCAACTTGCCTGGCAAGAACTGGGTGTGCCCCTGAAGGACTACACAGTGCGTGACCTGTGGCGGCACCAGGAACGGGGACGGACGAGCGGGTTGAATGCGACTATCCCGTCTCATGGATCGGTGCTGTATCAGCCTGACGCCCTAAGGTGGACACGAAGGCCGGATATGTTTCCATTGATAGTGGGGCATGTTCAACCACTTCAACCTGCGCGATCCTGTATTGATCAATACAGTCGGGCACACGGCAGGGCTGCTGCTCTTCGGGTTGATTATCGTTTTAATCATCCGCGACTGGCGTGACCACGGCATTCGTCAAACTAAGCTATCGCTGATTGCCTCGGTATTGGCGCTCGGTTGGAACGTAGGTTCCTTGATCGCGCTTGCGGCGGACGATCAGCGTCCCCTCCTCACTGGCATTGTGATGACCGCCAGTTTCGGGATCCTGAGCATGCTACCCGCGATCCTGCTGCAGGTTGTTCTGCATGGACAGCATCGTTGGCTGACGGCAGCCGGCTATCTTGTCAGCTCCACGGCAGTATTGCTGCACTTTGCTGAGCTCTGGAAGCCTGGAGACTACGAACCGCATCAAGCAGCGTTAGTGCTGGTAGCCGGAGGGTATGCCGTGCTGACAGCGGCAGTCTTCTTCGTTCGTAACCGGAGTCAACGAGAGGGGTTGCCCCCAAGGTCAGATTGGATTCTGCCCGCCGCCTTGCTGCTGTTTACCAGCTCCTTTCTCCACTTTGGATATGAGCACGTCAGCTCGCCGTGGGCCGCGGAAATTGCCTGGCACCATATCGGCATCCCGGTTGCTTTAATCGTGCTGCTGCAGGATTATCGCTTTCTCCTGCTCGATACTTTCCTACGGTTCCTGATTAATTCCGGATTGGCCGCGCTCTATATTGGAGCGGTCATCACGATAGGTCAACAGCTTCGATCTGTGGAGGCCGATGTCCGCCAGCATGTTTTCGGCAGGTATCGCGCTCGTGGCTTTGTGTCTCTCACTGGTTCTGTTTGCCTACATTCGTAATGCATTGCAGGCCTGGGTGAGTCGCGTGGTCTTTCGCCGTCCCAGTCTGGATGCCTGTATCAGCAGATTGTCAGCCGGCTGCACAGGCACAGCTCCGAACAGCAGCTGTTCGCGGATGCGGCCGGCGAAGTCGCCCAGTATCTTCGTGCCGAGCAGTTTGTGATTCTTGACGAGCCGATGAGTACGCGACGTCCGGAGAAGCCTTCGGTGCTATTCGGAGAAACACTGCGTCAGAGTTCCGGCAGGCCACAATTTCGAGCCGAGGCACAGATTCCACTTCGCTTCGCAAGTGGGGATAGCCGCTATCTGGTCGCGGGCGTTAGACGTGGCGGGCGCCGTTACCTCAGCGAGGAATTAGATGATATGCGGCGGCTTGCCACGGTGATCGTTGAACAGGTAGAGCGTTTCCGCGCCGACGAATTGAAACGGTTGGTGAGTGAAGCTGAGTTGCGGGCTTTGCAGGCGCAGATTAACCCTCATTTTCTTTTTAACGCCTTAAATACGCTGTATGGCATCATCGATCGGAAGTCGCATCAGGCACGCCGAACGGTATTGAACCTGGCGGATATTTTCCGATACCTTCTGCAGAGCGACCGCTCCACGATTCAGCTTGCAGAGGAACTGCGCATCGTCGAGGCTTACCTCGAAATTGAGTCCCTGCGTATGGGTGACCGCCTGGAAACAGAGTTGCTTGTGAACGAAGCAGCACGCTCTGCGCTCATCCCCATTCTCAGCATCCAGCCCTTGGTCGAGAATGCGGTGAAGCACGGGGTTGCGGCCAAGGGGGGACAAGGGCGGGTTTGCCTACGCGCCGACAAGGATGTCCACGGTTTGCGGATTTCGGTAGAGGACACGGGCGTTGGTTTTCAAAAGAGCGCTCAAAGTCCGAGGGGCGGGACAGGTGTCGGATTAGCGAATGTGCGTCGGCGCTTGACCTTGATGTACGGTCCCGATTCCGACCTCAGTATCAAATCAAGCGACTTAGGAACTTGTGTCTCGTTTTTTATTCCCGACCAGATCCCGGCAGGCAGCCCGTTCAAAGAAGAAAGCGATGCTTTCGTGACGTCTGGTGGGCCGCTCCTGGATGATTAGTAATCTTGGACCAAGCGCTTTCTGTACCCGTAGTGTTCACTGTCTTATGCGTGCGCTAATCGTCGATGACGAACCTGTTGCTCGAAGGATTCTTCGGGAGGAACTCGAGACTGTCGATGCTGTCGATGTCGTGGGTGAGGCCGAGAATGGAGAGGCGGCGCTCACCCAAATCAACGCTGTAAAGCCAGACATTGTGTTCCTGGACATCGATATGCCGGTGATGAATGGGTTTGAGCTACTGCGTCGACTCAATGGGGGGCACATTCCCGTGATCGTTATGGTGACGGCGTACGATCAGCACGCGATTCGCGCGTTCGAGGCAGGTGCCATTGATTACCTGCTGAAGCCTATCAGTCAACAGCGACTTCTGCAATCCCTGGAGCGTGCGCGGCGGATGGCGGGCAATCGAATGGAGACCGCCGAGCAGGTAGCCCATTTGCAGGAGGTAACGGCAAACGACAAAGCGGGCGTACAGCGGCTTCGAAAGATTGTCGGAAAGATAGGCGAGGAGTATTTTCTTCTGAACCTGAAAGAAGTCCTGGCTTTCCAGGCAGAAGGTGACTTGACCTGGATAGTGACGGCTAAGCAGCGCTATTTAGCGACCCAGAACCTTCGTTCCATCGAAGAGCGCTTTCAGAATACTTCGTTTCGCCGCATTCACCGCAATGCACTAGTCAACGTAGAGCAGATCCGAAAAATGAGCATGATTACCAGCCAGAGATGGCTTATGACTCTGAACAATGGGCAGGAGTTCATCGTCAGTAAGCGGCAAGCCAAGAATGTTCGCGACGTGATTAGCTGGTAACCAGAACTCCCGTTCGTCGTCAAAAACAGACCGCACGTCGCAATTTTTAGATCACTCGTTCAATTCTTGTTTGGATTCCGCTGGCGTTGCGCTTCTATAGGATGACGGGTCTCATCAGAGACTGCGTTTCCCTGGAGATAATGTGAATAGAAGTTTGAAGTACGTTGCAGTTCTTATGGCCGGCTTGTGCTTACAGCTGCCGAAGGACGCAAGCGCGCAATCTCTAGGTAACGCCGGCACCATTCAAGGTTCGGTGACAGATCCTTCCGGTGCTTCTGTACCCGGCGCCAAGGTTACTCTTTCCAATGCCGTTACGGGTTACTCGCAGTCGGTGACTTCGGGAGAGAACGGCGCATATCGTTTGATCAACATACCCAGAAACGGGTATCACTTGCGCATCGACGCACCAGGATTTGCTCCGTTCAACGGCGATATCACCATTTCGAATTCGCTGCCTGTTGAGTATGGGACTAAGTTGAATCTGACATCGACCGGCACGACGGTCAACGTAGAATCGGATGGCCAGGACCTGGTGGAGACCTCCACATCAGCCCACGTTGACGTTGACCGCAGCCAAATGTTGAAGATTCCGTCGTTCGACCCGGGCGGTGGTCTAAGCCAGGCAATCATCTACAGCACCGGTGGAGTGGCTGCCGGGGAAAATGGATTCTTTCATCCGCTCGGGGATCACGCGCAGGTCAGCTTCGTCATCGACGGCCAGCCGATTAGCGACCAGCAAAGCAAGGTGTTCTCGACGCAGTTGCCAACCAGCGCCATACAAAGTATGGAACTGATTACGGGTTCTCCACAGGCTGAGTTCGGCGATAAGTCAAGTCTTGTCGACGAGATTACAACTCGCTCCGGTTTGGGAGCTATGCGCACCTTTGGAAGCGTGGATGCCTCATACGGGAGCTTCGGCAACGTAGTCGGGGATCTTGGGTTAGGCTTCGGAAACGAAAAAGTGGGAAATTTTGTCGCGGTGGATGGAACCCGTAGCGGGCGTTTTCTGGATACTCCCGAATTTACCCCTTTCCACGACAAGGGCAATAATGAGACGATCTTCGATCGGTTTGACTGGCAACCCACTTCCCGTGATGCCATTCATTTGAACCTGTTCGGAGCTCGCAATTGGATTCAGATTCCTAACTCGTACGATCAATTAGCGCAGGATCAACGGCAGCGGGTTCTGACATGGAGCATCGCGCCGGGTTTTCAACATACCTTTAACGCGCATTACCTCTTAACGGTAAACCCCTATATCCGCAAGGACGAGTTCAATTACTACCCGAGTCGGGATCCGCTGCTCGACACACCGACGACCCAGTCTCAGCATCGCAAGTTGTTCAATTATGGTGTTCGGAGTGACCTGTCAGTCAGCCAGGGGCGCCACAACATCAAGATGGGCGTTGATCTCAAGCAAACACGCTTGTTTGAGGAGTTTGCTTTCGGTTTGACAACGCCGTTGGGGATGCCCCAATGTTCAAATCCAATTGGAGGGCCCCCTGCACTGTCGGGGGCACCTGAAGCACCGGTCTGCGGACCCAACGATGGCATGGACAATCCTGGACCTCCACCCGGACTCATGCCGTTCAATCTAACAACCGGTGGATCACTGTTCAGATTCAAGGCAACTCATAACATCAATCAGTATTCGTCCTATATTCAGGACGGGATCACGATCGGCAACTTCCTTCTGACTTTAGGGATGCGCGGAGACACCTACTTCGGGCTGGTTCAGGACAGCGGCGTTTCTCCTCGCGTCGGACTGGCGTACAACATCAAGAACACAAAGACCGTTTTGCGCGTTGCGTTCTCACGAAGCTTCGAAACACCATTCAACGAAAATCTTCTGCTTTCCAGCGCTTCCGGCCTCAGCAATGGAGTAGCGGACACGGTGCTGGGGGCGAATGCAACTCCTCCTATCCCCGTCGGTAAACGCAATCAATACAATGCTGGATTCCAGCAGGGCGTTGGAAAGTACTTACTTATTGACGTCGATTATTTTCTGAAGCTGACCAACAACGCTTACGATTTCAGCACGCTGCAGAACACCACAATCACCTTTCCGATTGCTTGGCAGAAGTCCAAAATCGACGGAATCACGGGGAAGGTGAGTACCACTAACATCCACGGCTTTCAGAGTTATTGGACCTTTGGCCACACGCGCGCCCGTTACTTTCCCGATCAGACCGGGGGCTTGTTGAATACGCAGAACGTTCCTTCAGGCGCCTTTCGCATCGATCACGATCAAGAATTCCAATCGACTCTGCTGGCTCGCTATCAGCGTCCGCACAATGCGGAGTGGATCTCGGTGAGTTGGCGATATGACAGCGGAATGGTGGCCGGCCTGCCGGATGTAGCGGCGGCTTTGGGGCTGACGGCAGCCGAACAGACCACGATCGGTTTTGCGTGTAATGGCGCCGTTGCTACCTATACGGCTCCCATTACGAGTTGTACCGGCAAAGGAACATCGACATTGCTGACCTTGCCTCAGATAGGCCAAGAGAACGACGACCACAACCCCGATCGAGTGAAGCCCCGCAACACGTTCAATATCGGTGTAGGAACCGACAACCTGCTGCATGCGGAAGGGCAGCGCCGTCTAGTTGCCTCCGTTCAGGTAGAGAATTTCACGAACGAGCGCGCTCTTTTCAATTTTCTTTCCACATTCAGCGGTACCCATTTTCTGCAACCGCGAACTATCGTTGGTAGTGTTGGATTCCGGTTCTAGTCCTTCATCGCGCACGCCTCCGCATTAGCCTGCGCTATACTTTGCCAAACAAATGCGAAGAATCTTGGTTCTGCTAATTGCGACTGCTGCTGTATTGCCCGCCCAAGTACCGGGACTCAGCGGAGTCTGGAAGGCCGATCTGCAGAAAAGTAAGATAGCTGGTCCTCCCGGGCCACCGCCGAGCAATTACCTGGTGCTGATTGAACAGAAGAGTGCAAT
This sequence comes from uncultured Acidobacteriaceae bacterium, assembly GCA_963814195.1. Lineage (GTDB taxonomy): Bacteria > Acidobacteriota > Terriglobia > Bryobacterales > Bryobacteraceae > Bog-105. The sequence continues at coordinate 563,579 of CAWFBU010000006.1, read as the reverse complement.
TTTCAATCAACGGACCAAAGAAGAAGCGCCGGAAGTTGTGGAGACAACCGGCATTTGGGGGCAGCGCGGGGAGCAGCGTTCGGTATTGACCGCATTTAACAACGGGAAGTCCGTTGTCCGGTTTTACCAGGGTGTTCCCACTAAACTGACGGCGTCGACGCAAGGCACCACGCTCACCATTGCAGGGGAGGTGTCGGGACGCCCGAATAGTTTTACACGTACCTATACGCTCGCTCCAGATGGTAAGACGCTCAATGTTGAGATCGTCAACGTTCGTGAGGGGCAGCCGGCCACGACAAGCTTGGTACTCGTGCGACAGCCGGAGGCCGAGGGCGAAGCTCTTCGCAAGCCCGAAGAGTTGGCTGAGGCGCACTTCAAAAACGTGAAGACGGCTGCCTTAAAGACTCTTCCCCAATCGGAGTTCTTAAATCAGATGCGATACTTCGCGTGGTCGCTCAATCGAGACTGTGAGTTTTGCCATGTCGCCCGAAAGTTTGATGCCGACGATAAGGAGGAAAAACGCACGGCACGAAAGATGATCGACATGGTAGCTGCAATCGACCAAAATCACTTTGACGGCCATCCGGACGTCCGCTGCTTCACCTGCCACGAAGGGCACGCGCATCCGTTATCTCATCCGCAATTCTCAGAAGAGGCGGCGGCGGAGAAAGCCGCTATTGAGAAGGCTGCTGCTGAGCAGCACGCCGCCGCCGCACAAGCCTCGGCCCCAGCTTCCCATTAAGCTTCAGAAGATATTCGCCCGGAGGGAGGGGGATGGTAGGGGCGAGAGGGATCGAACCTCTGACCCTCAGCTTAGAAGGCTGATGCTCTATCCGACTGAGCTACGCCCCCAACGTCTCTAGTCTACCGGGCTTCTTCCGGGCAGTTCAAGAACGCTATTCGATTGCGACCAGAAGATCGCCGGCCGCTACTGTGTCGTTGCGATCGACTGCAATCGAAACGATCGTTCCTGCCACCGGTGCGTAGACGGTCGTCTGCATCTTCATAGCTTCCATCACCAGCAGCGGCTCGCCTGCTTTTACTTCACCACCGGCTTTTGCATGGATAGTGGTCACTGCTCCTGGAATGGGCGCTCCCACCTCCCCAGGTTTCGCCTTATCTGCTTTCGGCGCGAGCATTTACAGTGGCTTTGAAGGATCGATCGTTGACTTGGATCTCTCGCGGTTGCCCGTTCAATTCGAAGAAAACACTCCGCTTGCCGTCTTCGCGCGGCTCATCGACGGTGAGCAGACGAACAATGATGGTCTTTCCCGGCTCGAGATCGATGGTGACTTCGTTCCGTTCTCCCAGCCCGAAGAAGAACTGAGGCGTGGGCAGTACATCCAGCTCGCCATACTCTGTCCGGGCGTTCGCGAACTTTGCGAAAACATCCGGATACATGAGATAGCTCATCAGGTCTGTCCGGCTGGTTGAGTCGAACTCCTGGCGTATCTTCTGGGCGGCGGCGTCGAGGTCCGCCGGTGGCAGTAGTTCGCCGGGACGTCGGATCTCGGTCGTCTTACCCCGGAGGATAATGTTCTGCATGGCCGGCGGCCAGCCACCTTCCGGCTGCCCTAGAGAACCTTCGAACATATCAATCACTGAGTTCGGCAACGTCAGTTTGTGATCGGGAGGGAGCTTTTTGAATTCCTCGATGGTGATCCCATGGCTTAACAGGAACAACGCCAAATCACCTACCACTTTGCTGGAGGGTGTGACCTTCACGATGTCGCCGAAGGCAAAATTCACATCCGCGTACATGCGCGCTACTTCGGGCCAGCGATCGCCCAAGCCCATCGCCGCGGCCTGCTCTTTCAAGTTGGTGAACTGGCCGCCGGGCATTTCGTGGATGTACACGTCCGCGCTGCCGGTATTGGGTGCATTGTCAAACGGCGTGTAGTAGGTTCGGACAATCTCCCAATAATCCGAGCATTTGAGCAGCGCATCGAAACTGAGGCCCGTGTCGCGTTCGGTGTGAGCCAAGGCAGCCACCAAGGAATTGAGATTCGGCTGACTGGTTGTGCCACTCATGGAAGAAATCGCACCGTCAACCACGTCTGCCCCGGCTTCAGAAGCCTTCAGCAGAGTGGCAGCATTGATGCCACTCGTGTCGTGAGTATGCAGATGGATCGGCAGTCCGATCTCCTCGCGCAAAGTCTTGACCAGTTTGTAGGCGGCATACGGACGCAGGAGGCCGGCCATATCCTTGATTCCCAGAATGTGCGTTCCCATTTGCTTCAACTCTTTTGCGAGACGCACGTAGTAATCAAGCGAATATTTTTCACGAGAAGGATCGAGGATGTCACCGGTGTAGCAGATCGCAGCCTCACAAAGACGCCCTGTGCGCAGTGTCGCCTCGACGGCAACCTGCATATTGGGCATCCAATTCAAGGAATCGAAGATTCGGAAGATATCGATGCCCTGTGCCGCAGATTCCGCAATGAACTCGCGAACGACGTTGTCGGGGTAGGCGGTGTAGCCCACGGCATTTGAGGCACGTAGCAGCATCTGGAAGCAGATGTTGGGAATGCGTTCGCGCAGCGCTTGCAGCCGCTTCCAGGGGTCCTCCAGAAGAAAGCGCATGGCGACGTCGAAGGTTGCACCGCCCCACATCTCCAGGCTGTACAACTGGGGCAGTTCTTTCGCAACATAATCTGCGATTCGTAACAGATCGTACGAACGCATCCGGGTTGCCATAAGCGACTGGTGCGCGTCGCGGAAGGTTGTATCGGTGCAAAGGAGTTGCGGCTGTGCGCGAGTCCAATCCGCGAACTTCTCGGGCCCGAGCCGATCCAGCAATTGACGGCTTCCTTCGGGCGCTTGCTCGCGAGAAGATTTCGGGACAGGCGCCTCGCGGATGATCGACGGAACGGGACGATTGGCAACTTCCGGATTTCCGTTAACGATCACATCGGCCAGGTAAGACAGAAGCTTGGTCGCACGATCTCGCGTGACCTGAAACTCAAATAGCTCCGGAGTCTGGTCGAGAAATGTCGTGGTCATCGCGCCGGAAACGAACGTTGGGTGACTCACTACGTTCTCAAGGAACGGAATATTGGTTTTGATACCGCGGATCCGAAACTCCCTCAAAGCGCGATCCATGCGATCGCAGGCTTGGGGGAAATGGTTGTCCCAAGCCGTGACCTTCACCAACAAGCTGTCGTAGAAAGGTGAGATGACTGCTCCGCTGTAGGCCGATGCACCGTCCAACCTGATACCAAAGCCTGCGGGAGAACGGTAGGTGGTGATCTTGCCGTAGTCGGGCGTGAAGTTGTTGGCGGGGTCTTCCGTGGTGACACGGCACTGGAGAGCCGTCCCGTGCAGCGGAATCTGATCTTGCGGCGGAAACTGAATTTCAGGCCCGAGAAGGTTCAGTCCCTGAGCCACCTGAATCTGGGTGCGCACGATGTCGATGCCCGTCACCATCTCGGTAACGGTGTGCTCAACCTGAATACGCGGGTTGACTTCGATGAAGTACCACGCATAAGTCTCTGCATCAACCAGGAACTCGACCGTGCCGGCGTTGTAGTAACCAGCGGCTCCAGCCAGTCGGACGGCAGCGTCGGCTAGCTCAGCTCGAACCTTGTCCGGTAAGCCGATGGCAGGAGCTACTTCGACCACCTTCTGGTGGCGGCGTTGCACTGAACAATCCCGTTCATACAAGTGGAAGATGTTGCCGTGTCGATCGCCAAGGATCTGGATTTCGATATGTTTCGCGGCACGTATGTAGCGTTCCAGGAACACCGCGTTGTTGCCGAATGCAGCACCTGCTTCCTGGCTGGCCTCGCGGAGTTTGCCCTTAAACTCTGAGGCCGAGTTGACGACTCGCATACCACGGCCGCCGCCCCCAAACGCCGCCTTGACCATGAGCGGAAAGCCGATGGATTGGCCAGCGCATCGATCTCAGAGCCTTCGGGGTCGACAGGATTTTCCGTGCCGGGCACAACCGGGATGCCAGCAGACTGAGCAATCTTTCGTGCCGCAGTTTTGTCGCCCAAAGCTTCGAGGATGGCAACGCTCGGGCCAACAAATGTAACGCCGGCGCGCTCGCATGCCTGCGGAAGCGCCGGATTCTCCGCCAGGAATCCGTATCCCGGATGGATAGCATCCACTTCGTGTTCGATTGCCAGCTGGATTACGCTCTCGACATCGAGGTACGCCTGGACTGGTCCCCTGCCTGCCCCGATCAAATAGGCCTCATCTGCTTTGAAGCGATGAAGGCTGAGGCGATCTTCTTGAGAGAAAACCGCAACGGTTTTCAGTTTCAGCTCGTTGGCGGCACGGAGAATTCGTATGGCAATTTCGCCTCGATTAAGGGCAAGCAGTTTTTTCATAGTCTTTGCGACGGGCGTCTAAGAAGAACGGAACTTTTCCAAGACGCACACGTACCTACATCGTCATACAAGCCTGGAACGGAGATGAGGCGGGCAAATGGAAATGAGAAGATATTTGACCCTGGGCGGCTGCCTTTTGGCAGCTATGCTCCTGAGTAGCTGCGACCTGGACGGGCGAGATAACCGAGTCAGTCAGGATTTCCACTACTCCTATGAGTTGCAACCCGGGGCCCACCTGGATCTGACGAACACGAATGGTTCGGTCGAAGTAAGCGGCTGGGACCGGAACTCAATCGATGTTTCTGGAACGAAGTACGCGCCGGATCAGAGCGGTCTGGAGCATATCCAGGTAAAGGTGGACGCTCGCTCAGACATGGCCAAAGTGACAACGGAACTGCCGAGAGGGGATTGGTTCCACGGAAGTTATGGCGTACACTACCGAATTCACGTTCCGCTGCATATCCAGCTAGAACGGCTCCAGACGACAAACGGGCAGATTTCCGTAGAGAACCTGGAAGGCGGCGGTAAGGTGAACAGCACAAACGGCAAGCTATTGCTGACTCACTTAACGGGTGATTATCGGGTAACGACTACGAATGGTGCTATCGAATGGGAGGAATGCAGCGGAGATGAAAGGGCGGAGACGACCAATGGCTCGGTACGCGGCCGTCTGAAAAACGGATCGATCCAAGCGCGAATCTACGAATGGCAGTGTGGACCTGCTTTGAGCAACCGTGCGACCGAAAGCCAATCCGCGTGTCATACCACCAACGGCAGTGTCACTCTCGCACTCGCGCAATACACGGCAATCCGATCCAGGCAGAAACGACGCATGGGACCGTCAATTTGCGTCTACCTGGGAAACCAATGCACGGCTAAACGCTGAAACCAGCATGGCCACCGTCTCCAACGAATTCCAGCTTTCCTCGACGGAAGAGCTTTCCAAGCATGCACTTCGGGGCCAATTGGGAACGGTGGACCGAAATCGAGGCGATCTCCAGCATGGGAAGCATCCGCATTCAACGCTATTAACGATAAACTGGCTGTTGTGAAAATTCTTGTTCTGCTTTGTGTTTTCTCAGGGCTGACTGGTCCCGGTCGCACTGCCGCAGGACCGGGACGGCAGTCTTCACGATTCGCTTTGAACCGACTGCCAAGCTGCAGTCGAAACCGAGGTGCCGTTTCAGATTTCCGTCATCGATTCGCGGCAAAACCCGTCGAGCATGCGAAGGTATTGCTGCAAATAAAGGACAAAGACAGTATGAACGTCCGGGACTTCAAGGCCATCATGACCGGTCCTGGCATGTATCTTGCTAAACCCTGTTTTCGGCACCGGGGAGTGGAGTGTTTACGTGGAGGTACGAAGAGACCGGGCTCATGACCGCCCATACAATTTCCTTTGTCGTTACGGAATGAAGGCTCGGCGGCGTTGCCTTTGTAAAACGCAAAAAGGGCCACCCTTTTAGAGAGTGGCCTCTCTCTTCGTTCGCTGTCTCGAGGATCTTAGAACATATACAGCGGTGTGCCGATCGTCGTGACCGCCAGTTCTTCCACGTTGCCTGCCGCCACCGGTTGACCTTCCAGGTCACCGATCTGGCGGCAGTAGATGCCGTTCTCTCCCAGGTAGATTTCAAGCTCTGCCGGACGGGGCAGCGTCCCTTGAATCAGAGCTTCCGAGAGTGGATCTTCGATGTACTTCTGGAGTGCGCGGCGCAATGGCCGAGCTCCGTAGCTGCGATCCGCGCAAGTCTTATCCAGGATGTATTTCGCCGCATCCGGGCAGCAGCCGATCTTCAGCTGCTTGGTCGCCAGATTGACGTTGATCTGCTCGACCAGCAGGTCCATGATCTGGATCAGGTCCTCGTCCACCAGAGAGGTGAACAAAATAACCTCATCCAGCCGATTCAGGAACTCCGGATTGAAGGCGCGCTTCACCTCACCCAGCACCTGCTCCTCGATCTTCTGCGGAATGCCGGTGTTGGCAACCGAGCCGAATCCGATCTGCCCGCGCTTATCCAGGAAGCGTGCTCCCAGATTTGAGGTCATGATGATGATCGTATTCTTGAAATCGACCGTATTGCCAAGACCGTCGGTCAACTGGCCGTCTTCGAACACCTGCAGAAGGATGTTGTAAATATCCGGATGCGCCTTTTCGATTTCGTCCAGCAGAATGATCGAGTATGGAGCGCGCTTGACACGCTCGGTCAGCTGGCCGCCCTCCTCATAGCCGACATAGCCGGGAGGCGAACCAATCAGCTTGGAGATCGAATGCTTCTCCATAAACTCCGACATGTCGAAGCGGATCAGCGACTTCTCGCTGCCGAAGAGAAATTCGGCCAGGGCCCGGGCGACTTCGGTCTTTCCGACGCCGGTCGGCCCGAGGAACAGGAATGAGCCCGAAGGTCGCTTGGGCGACTTCAGCCCCGCACGCGAACGCCGAATGGCCCGCGACAAAGCGTTGATCGCTTTTTCCTGGCTGATCACACGCTTGTGGAGTTCTTCCTCAATCCGGATCAGCTTGTTGATTTCTTCCTCCTTGATGGAGGTCATGGGAACGCCGGTCCAGCGGGCAACGACATCCTCGATGTCATCTTTTGTTACGACGCCCGTGGAGGTGTCGTCCAGATTGTACTTTTCCCGAAGCTGCCGCAGGTTTTCCCGCTCCTTGCGCTCCTCATCCGAGTAAAAGCGCGCCTTCTCAAACTCGTGATTCGCGATGGCATTCTCCATCCGGTGCACGATGAACTTGATGCGCTTTTGAATATCGGCGACTTCGCTCGGCAGCGTGGTCTGGCGCAGTTTGACGCGAGCGCCCGCCTCGTCAATCAAATCGATGGCCTTATCCGGCAGAAAGCGATCTGGAATAAAGCGTGTCGAGGTATAGACCGACGACTCAATTGCCTCGTCCGTGTAAGCCACGGCATGGAACTTCTCGTACCGTTCTTTAATTCCGAAGAGAATGCGAATTGCATCGGCCTCGTTCGGCGGCGGAACCTTAACGGCTTGGAACCGCCGCTCCAGAGAGCGATCCTTCTCGATTGATTTGCGATATTCGGCGGGCGTGGTAGCGCCAATGCACTGAATCTCGCCTCGGGACAGCGCGGGCTTCAAGATGTTGGCGGCATCGAGAGAACCTTCCGCAGAACCGGCGCCTACCAGGGTATGAAGTTCGTCGATGAAGATGATGGCGTTCTGGTTCTCCATCAATTCCTTCATGATCGTTTTCAGGCGCTCTTCAAACTGGCCACGATACTTGGTGCCGGCCACGATCAACGAAAGATCGAGAGCCAGGATCCGCTTATCGGACAGGAAAGAGGGAACGTCGCCGTCGGCGATGCGTTGCGCCAACCCTTCGACGATCGCTGTTTTGCCGACTCCCGGTTCACCAATCAAAACCGGATTGTTCTTGGTACGGCGGCACAGAATCTGCACCACGCGATCGACTTCCGAATCTCGACCGATGAGGGGATCAAGCATGCCATCCACGGCAGCTTGCGTCAGATCACGGCTGAACTCCGCGAGCAGCGAACTCTCTTTGGGCCGACTTGCCGACGTTTTCTCGGATGCTGAACGGGCGATCTCTTCGCGCACGGCGGAAAGCCGCAAACCACGCTCATGGAGGATTTCAGCAGCGAAGCTCTTCTCCTCACGTAGAAGGCCGAGCAGCAGATGCTCGGTACCGATATGTTTATGGCTAAGGCGTTCTGCTTCTTCCGCACCATACGCTAGCACGCGTTTACATTCGTGGCTGAGGGGAAGATCGACGGACGTCGACACCTTCTCCCGCACCGTAGTATGCGCCTCAATCTGCTTTCGAATGGATTCGATTGCAGCATGAGACCGCAAAAAACGATTAGCAAGTGCCTTATCCTCGCGCAGCAGGCCGAGGAGCAAGTGCTCCGTTTCTATATAAGGACTGCCGAACTGGCTCGCCTCGTATCTTGCGAAGAAGATAACGCGGCGTGCTTTCTCGGTATATCGTTCAAACATACGTGCCACCATCAAGGCGGGTTGCGCCCTGTACTACTCCGGCTTCCTGCGATTCCCACAGGTCCTTCATCGGCAGGAACTTGCAGCTTGCCCTTCCTCAACTCTAAAACTCGATCGCATCGTCTGGCGAAAGAAAGATTGTGAGTGACAAACACGGAGGTTAAGCCGTGACGGGCGTGAACCTCATGCAATAAAGTTCAGCCAGCGCATCACCCGTGCGAAAGTCGAGGCTTCCGGTCGGTTCGTCCGCAAGAAGAACTGGGGCTGTCCCGCCAACGCGCGGGCGAGAGCAACTCGTTGCTGTTCACCACCGGACAACTCGCCGGCGAGATGGTTTGCCCGATTCAACAAACCAACTTCGCCAAGCAGTTCTCGCCCGGTACGGACTGCGTCATGAGGCCGGAACTCCCCGAATCATGGAGCGGCATGGTCACGTTCTCCAGAGCGCGTAAATTCCTGCAATAACGATGGATTCTGCCAGACGAACCCAAGTTTACGGTTACGAAAGCCCAGCCAGTTGGTCTGGGCGCGAGAGTCGCTATGTCAACACCGCTAAACATGAATGCGCCCGGTATCCGGCCGATCCAAGCCACCTAAGAGGTGCAGTAGAGTCGATTTTCCCGCCCCTGATTGCCCTATGACGGCCACCTTTTCGCCCGCCTCGCACGCGCAGGTCCAGATCGTCAAAGACAACGATCTCTGAGCCGCCGGATCGGTAATGCTTGGTAAGCGAATCCGCCCAGATCGCGTAATCTGCGTTCAAACTCACACCTTCACTCTTAAGAGTAAAACAGTAACGACCGCCGTCGTGTTTGAGTTGAAACATTCACGACAGGTAAATTCCTACTCTTTAGACGCGCGGGATTCAGTTTCCGATTCCTTACATCGGGAAAGGGGCTCGACATGGCAAGCCGGTCGGGAAAGGGGCTCGCCAAGGCAAGCCGGTCGGGAAAGGGGAGATTAGGGTCGTTTGAAGAAGATCGACGCTCCGAAGACAACCTCGGCTACGCACAGGAACCTGGTTAGAGCCGGCCGCTCGGCGCAGTGTTCTAAGATATCGTTCACCAAACGAGGCCCGATCTTGAGTTTCCTGAGGTATTCTCTCGGCCAAATTAAGCCGGCCAAGCCGTCACCGATGAACACCAGTCCGGTCCAACGCTCTACGCCCTTGTCACTCACCTCAGCTCCTTGTGCTCGCAATACAAGCTTATTTCACAACGATATTGATCAATTTGTCGGGGACGACGACGATTTTGACGATCTGCTTTGCCCTCGATGAAGGTCTTGACTTTGTCGTGATCCAGCGCCAGCGTCTCCAGTTGCTCCCTGGAGGTTCCGACCGCAACGCGAAGATGTCCGCGCAGTTTGCCGTTTACCTGCACCGGGATCTCAATCTCACTCTCGTGCGGCGAGTTCGGCGTCGAACGCCGGCCAGGTTTGCCGGAAGACGGGGCCAGTACCGCCCAGGATTTCCCACAAATTCTTGCGCCGTGTATGGCGCAAAGGGCGCCAGCAACAGCGTTAGCGTCGCGACATGTTTCGGCTAGGCCGCCGGGAGAAAGCTTCGGCTCCAGTTGATAGAGCTCATTCACCAGCTCCATCAGCGAGGCAATGGATGTATTGAAGTGCCAGCGGCTGTCGAAATCGTTGCGTGATCTTCTCGATCGTCTGGTGCAGTTTGCGCAGTGCCTGACTCGTCGGCTCTTGTTGGACCGCATCGTGCGCCTTCAGGCCGTGCGTCGCGCGTTCCGGGTAACGAAACCGATACAGCGCGTCCCAGGAATCGGTTGATGCCGGAAACGCCGTCCTCCTGCCAATCGAGATCACGATCGGGAGGCGCGGCGAACAGTGAGTACATGCGCGCCGAGTCCGCCCCGTACTGGGCGACCATGTCGTCCGGGGAGACAACGTTGCCCAGGCTCTTCGACATTTTCGCGCCGTCCTTGATCACCATGCCCTGCGTGAACAGTCGATTCGCCGGCTCGTCGTTCTTGATGACGCCGATGTCACGCATCACCTTGGTCCAGAAGCGCGAATAGATCAGGTGCAGAATGGCGTGCTCTACGCCGCCGATGTACTGGTCGATCGGAAACCATTGCGCGATCGCTTCAGTCGTGAACGGCGCCGTGCTCGTTGTGCGGATCGCAGTAGCGATAGAAGTACCAGGAGGAGTCCACGAACGTATCCATCGTGTCGCTCTCGCGCCGCGCCGGTTCTCCGCATTTCGGGACAAGCAACGTTCATGAATTCGGGCACAGCTTCTAGCGGCGATCGGCCCTTTCCTGTGATCTTCACCCTGCGGAAGACGAACCGGAAGATCTGCCTCCGGGACGGCAACATCGCCGCACTGTCGGACAATGGATCATCGGGATGGGCGTGCCCCAATAGCGCTGGCGCGAAATGCCCCAGTCTTTCAACCGATAGGTGATGGAACTATTCCCGAAGCCGTTTTGCCTCCGCGAAGGCAGCCATTTTCTTGCGCGCTTCCGCACTGCTGAAGGCCCGACCATTCGCCCGAATTCTCAACGATTCCGTATGCCAGGTAAGGCTGCTCCATGCTGGCGCCGTCGGCCAGTTCACCATCCGACGGGCCGGATCACCGGCGACAACCGGAATGCCGTAAGCGCGGCAGAACTCGAAATCGCGTTCGTCGTGCGCGGGAACAGCCATAATGGCGCCTGTGCCGTATCCCATCAGGACGAAATTGCCGACCCAGATGGGAATTCGTCCGCCTCCGAACGGACGGACGGCGTAGTGTCCGGTGAACAGGCCGACCTTCTCCATGTTCGCCCGGACCCTGCCGCGCCGTCGCGTCGATCATCTCCTTCACCTTCAGCCGGTCGTCCGCGATTCGTCACCAGTTTCTCCACCAGCGGATGCTCGGGCGCGAGAATCAGGCAAGTCGCGCCGTAGATGGTGTCGATGCGCGTCGTGAAGACCCGGATCTTTTCAGAGCGATCCTCCAGCGTGAAATCGACTTCCGCGCCTTCCGAACGGCCGATCCAATTCCGCTGCATGGCCAGAACGCGCTCGGGCCAGCCCTCTTCCAACTGCTTCATCGCGTCCAGCAGTTCGCCGGCATAGGCGGTGGTCTTCAGAAACCACTGCTGCATGGCGCGCTGTTCCACCGGCGTGGTTTCGTGACGCCAGCAGCAACCGTTCACCACCTGTTCGTTCGCCAGCACTGTCCCGCATTCCGGGCACCAGTTCAGCAGCGCTTCTTTCCGGTAAGCCAGGCCGCGCTCGAACATCTTCAGAAAGAACCACTGGTTCCAGCGATAGTAGTCGGGTTCGCAGGTGGTTACTTCGCGGTTCCAATCGAAGGCAAACCCCAGCCGCTGCATCTGCGCCTTCATGTGCGCGATGTTGCTGAGCGTCCATTCGCGCGGATCACGACCTTCTTTCAGCGCGGCGTTTTCGGCCGGCAAGCCAAACGCGTCCCAACCCATCGGATGCAGCACGTTGTAGCCGCGCATCCACATGTGACGCGCCAGTGCATCGCCTATGGAGTAATTGCGCACGTGTCCCATGTGCAGTTTGCCGCTGGGATACGGCAGCATCTCCAGCACGTAATACTTCGGCTTCTCCGGCGCGTTCGCTACGTAGAGCGCCGGGTCTCTGCGCCCAGCGGGCGTGCCACTTGGGCTCGATTTCCTGGGGGTCGAACGCTTGTTCTGGGATACCAGCTCCTTCAATGCCTTCACATTGCGAAGGTCGTCACCCGGTTTATCGACGGGCGTCTCGAGGATGAAGGCTTTCGCTTGCAGTTCCGGATGATTCAGAATGCGGCGAAAGCCTTCTAAACCAATATAACCAGCGCCGATGTTGGCGTGGCGGTCCAGATGGGAGCCGAGCGGCATCTTGGCATCGTTGGCGTGGAACGACGGGCACGTTCTCCAGGCCCAGGACTCCTGTGGCGTTTGCAATGCAATGCTGAAAGCCCTGCTTCGGTCGCCAGATCGAATCCGCTGACATAGCTGTGGCAAGTGTCGAGGCAAAATCCAATCGGAATATCCAGATAGGGACGTGGCCAGTTGCCGGATGGCGCCGAGTTCTTCCAACCGTCCGCCCAGTTGAGCGCCAGCCCCGGCCGTATTCTCCAGCAGTATTGTCAGTTTGGCCTTGGCCGCAGCAGTCTGGAATCTACAGCCGCCAGGCCAAGCGCCATGGCCTCGGCCACGTTCAGCATCCCCTGCTCGAGCGTCAGCCCTTTGTAGTTGCCCGGGTGCGCGACCAAGTAATCGGCACCGATCACAATGGCCCGTTCGATCTCGCCGCGAAAGCCATGCAATAGACTTTTCACGGATCGTCGAGGGCGGCGAGGCGAGATTGATCAGATAGCTGTCGTGAATGACAAGTGGATGCAAGTCGTGCTGCTCTCGCCGGTTATTCAACAGCCGGACCTGCCCGGGATCAGGGGCTTTTGTCCGCCACATGCGCGGGCTGGCAGAGAAGATCTGAAATGTGTTTGCACCCAGTTCGTGGGCCTTGATGGCAGCTTTCTCAAGCGAGCCGGATGTGGAAGTGTGAATGCCGATCCGCAAAGTTCAGAATAGTGGGTATAAGCACCGCAGGTGGAACTCAGCCTTGCCTGATTCCGGATCCTTGGAACACGAACACCGGCGGTATCAATCGAGGAGACGTGAGCTCGGAGCCCGATAAAACGTCTCATTGTTAAACTAGCCCACGAATGCTATTGGCCCGCGAATTTATTGGGTATCTCGCCCGGCAACTTGTCAGCCGGTTAAGCCCAACTGCCTTCGAAACGTCAAATCCGACGCTTGCAGCTGGTTTGATTGAAGAGATTATTCAAGAAGATCTTTCGACCGAAGATCGTCTGAACGACGAAGTGCGCGATCTGCTGGATGATTACAGCGAATACATGCGACGTGAAAGCATTTCTTACCAGGACATGTTCCGGAAGATCAAGAACCAGATGCTGGCGCAGAGGAAAATCAGCCGGGCATCCGGTCGCGATACGGGCGATCCAATGAAGCTTTCCCGTGACCGGGTGAATGAGCTCTCGCACAAAATCGTTGCCGAGATGCGCAAATCCCGTGACTTCCGGGTTCGCAAAGATCCGAATGATCTTCGACTCGGACTGGTCCGTGAGATGACCGATGTGCTCCAGATGGAAGAGAGAATCGATAAGGCAGCACGCGCTAAGGTGAAAACACAGAAGCGCGACATACCGGAAGGCGGCGAAGAATACGACATTCTGCACCGCCGCTACTATGCGGAAGAGCTTAAAAAGCTGGGCATCAACTTGAGTGCCTAGTCAGCGCGGCATCTCTTCCGGCAAGGTGGCTGCTGGAATCCGCAGGACGTGAGTGTCGTACACGACGAAATCCGGGGTCACAAATTCCGCTTTTGTATTCGGAAGCGAATGTTCGCGCCGGAGCACAACATACTCGATGGGAAGAGGCTGCAGGTCTCTTAGGTGACCGAGCGAGAATTTTGGCTTTTCGATCCGCATCCACCGGGCGTACCATTCCTTGCCGAAGGTTGGAAATACATCCAAAAGACTCCCGCTAATCCAGTCAGAATAGACGGCACGCATAGCCAAGCCGCGGAACTGACCCGGAGCTGATGACTTGCCCGCGTCGGGGAAAACGAACATCGCTCCGCCCCAGGTGCTCCGCTCAGCCCACTCCGAAATGTCATGGATGGACCTGCTTTCGGACTTCTGGGACTCTGAAGGCAACGCAATCCGAAGAGTGACAGCGATCGCGATAAGCGGACAAACCCAAAGGCAAGCTCTCAGCCTGAGCTTGCGATGTGAATCCTTGATTGCCATCCGGGCAAACAGGATGAGAGCAGCTAAGACAAGGAACGCCAGGCCCCTTAGCAGTTGCGCCTCGCCCAGGGTCGCCGATCTATAAATCTGCACGCCCAAAAATGTGGCAGGCAAGGTTAGCGTTCCGAAGCCAATCAGTACGGCGAACATCGCCCGCACTAGTGGCCCTAGCTCATTCCACAGATCACGAAGAGCAAAGCAGGCTCCGGCTGCAATCGCGAGATAGAACAACAAAGATTTGTAACTCCAGGTGGAAAGCCAGAGTTCGGGAGTCCGGAATAATTGCAACTGCATCCAGTCGTGAGAAATCTGCTGAAACAGAGCGTGGGATTCACCGCGCCCAGATTGCAGTTGTGCGGCGTTTGCAAGTAACAATGTGAACACGATGAGGGCGGGGAAGGTGGGGCGGAGGACATGCCGCAAGTCGCGCCTGAACAGCGCGGCTCCGATCACGAATAGCCAAAAGATGGATGCCGCGGTGGGTTGATAGACGAGAGCGATACCCCCAATCAGCCCAGCCAATAAAGGTTTCGTGTTGGCGAGCAGTCCGAAGGCCAACGTTGTGAGCGCGAAAGCGAAACCGAAAGGTACGGGTTCGGGGTCAGTCAGAGCTACATGTATTCCCGGCAGAACCGCACCTGCACTCACCAGTGTTGAAACCAGCAAAGCGGGAAGATAATCGATCCCGGCAGACAGACAGAGCAGCACAACCCCGAGCATTCCCGCAAAGCGGCACACAACTTGCTGCGCGGCGAGTACCCACTCGAAACTGTGTCCGGTAATTCGACACAGGAACAGGGTAACTTCGTCGTAGATGGTGTAAGTCAGATTCGGGTTAATAGCCGCTAAGTCGCGCGACAAGAAACCCGGGAGCCTGCAACCGCTCCATCATTGCTACCAGCGGCTGGCTTTCACCTGCAAGAAAGGTATGACCTGGATAGAAGCAAAATTCCAGATAAGTGATCGCAACAATGCCGAGGAACAGCAGTAGCGATCGCCACATCTACTGAGCCGGCGTTTTATCCAGTTGCTCTTTAGCCCATTTGCGCCCTGGGGAAAGCTTAACGGCCTGTTCGAGAGCAGCCCGAGCATCTGGATTCCGATGCTCTTTTCTGAGCGTAATGCCTTTCCAGAGGTATGCGTCCGGAAGCTTTGGATCCAGAGAGATTGCTTTATCGAAATCCTTGAGTGCCACTTCCGGGCCACCACCCATAGACATCGGAAGATAATAGTTGCCCACCCCGCGACTGACGTAAGCCAATGCGTTGCTTGCGTCTAATTGAATGGCCCGGTTAATCTCATCCTTTGCACATGGCCCGTATTTGAGCGTTCCCATAAAGGGATTCGCCGGAATGACCTGCCCGCAGAGTGCTCCCAGCAAGCGATGATATTCCGCATTTTTGTCGTTGCCCTCAACTAACTTTTTCGCAACTTCGTAGCCGGCTTCGGCCATTTTCTCGGACTGAGGCTTATCTTTTTGTTCCATTGCGACTTCCGCCGCATACGAATACGCTAACGCCAGACGGTAATTCGCATCAGGTGTATTGCTGCTGGCCGCTGCGGTACTAAATTGCGTGATCATCCCGTTAAGGGCTGCTCTGTCGCTACGATCGCGCGCTGCTACCAGGTCCGAAGGTTGTGACGTAGAAGCAACCAAAAAGCTCGACAACACAAGGGTAAAGGCCCCAGCAATAGCTAGGGGTCTGATTAACTTGCTCCGCATCTGACCTTTATTGTAGGTCGACGTTCACTGAGCGTCAGAGTTTCGAGACTTTGCGTTGGACGAATAAGAAATATAACCCGAGAACGATTACAAGCACTCCATTCAATGACATGATCGCCGAAGCTGAACTTCGTTTGATCAGAATGCCTGAAAGGAGGCTTCCTAATGGCATACCGCCGCGAAATGCCACGCTGTAGAAAGCCATGACACGGCCACGCATCATATCGGAGACATTGCTCTGCACGAGCGAAGAATTGAGTGCGAAAACCACCAGCAGCAGGGATCCGGACAAGAAAATTAAGACGCTGGTCAAGGCAAATACCTTAGATAAACCTATGGCTGTGATTAGCACTCCAAGTAGCAGCATCACGACCAGGGACCATCGCGCCTGGCCTTTTCGGCTTTGGGTGGCGGCAACGGCAAGCGCGCCCGTCACGGAGCCTGCACCAGAAAGGCAGAGAAAGAGGGTGAATGTATTGGCGTCCCCATGGAATACATCACGCGCGATGACCGGGAGGAATGTAATCAGAGGATAAGAGAGCAAAGTTACGAAGAATGCTAGCGCCACAAGGCTGAACATGCCCTCTTTTTGTTTGAGGAAATGAACCGCCTCTCGCATGCTCTCCAGGACCGAGCCATGGTTCTGCTGGGGAACAAATTGTGTTTTGATCGCCAGCAACGATGCGATGACGGCCAGAAATGACAGTCCATTTAACGAGAAGCACCACCCTGCACCAAGTTTCGTCAGTGCGATTCCGCCCAAGGCCGGACCTACGACCCTTGCTAGGTTGAATTGGATGGAATTCAATGCAATAGCGTTCTGGAGGTCCTCTCTCGGCACAAGTGTCGGAACCAGTGCGGAATATGCCGGACCTCCGAACGATTGAGCCACACCCACCGTGAATGACAAACACCAGATGTGCCAGACGCGAACCACACCCATTATCCAAAGCGTCGCCAATACGAAGGCGCACGTCATCTGGATCACCTGAGAAAGAATCAGGATCTTCCGCCGGCTCTTTCGGTCAGCAAAAACTCCTCCGAACAGCGAGAACAAGAAGATAGGAATCTGTCCAAAAAACGCGTCGAGACCGAGATATACGGAGGAGTTGGAGAGCTGATAAACCAACCAGCTCTGTGCCAGGATTTGCATCCACGTACCGACACTCGATACGCAGGCGCCCAACCACATGAGCCGGAAGTCAGGGTAGCGGAATGCTTTGAAAGTTCGCTTTAGCAATCAGCGAAGCGGCTTCTCTCGGTGGATTAGGTGAAGCAGATTGCCATCAGGATCTTTGAAAAAGACGAGCCGATTGCCTTGATTGGTGTAAGGTTCACCTTCGAACTTAGTTCCGCGATCAGACAACAGGTTGTAGGCAGCGTCGAAATCATCCACGGCAATTGCAATGTGTCGCATGCCTGGCGTGCGAAAGCCGGTGGCAGGTGGCTCGCCTTCCGATGGGACAATCTCGATCAAGCTTCCATCCCGGGCCTCGACGAAGTAGTTTCCTGAGTACTCGTATGTGATCTCGAAATCGAGCGTGGAAACGTAATACTCCGCCAAGCGTTGAGGATTGGGTGAGGCGATCGCAAAATGCTCGATTCCTTTGAACATCAAGGGGGATTGTAACAGCCAGCTGTGCCTCGGAATCGGAAGCAGCCTAGACAGGCCTTTGCTCGCTTAGCCATGCTTCAAGCCTTGGATCGCGGAAGTCGCTGATTTGCAGGTCAATTCCGCGAAAGGATGTGGGAGTGGTCTCTACGCCCACCACTCGCATGGAAGCAGCGATACCAGCTTCAGCACCTGCTGGCGAGTCTTCGAACACGATGCAGTTTGCGGGTTCTACGCCGAGTCGTCGTGCACATTCCAGGTAAATATCTGGAAAAGGTTTCGGGCGCTCAACCTGCAATCCATTGATCGTGAACTGGAAGTACTTGCGCATCTGAAACAGGTCCAAAATGAAATCGATGTTTTCCTGTTCGGCGTTAGAGCCGATTGCTTTTGGAACGTGTTCGTAGCGCTTGAGGAATTCGGCGACGCCGGCCACGTCAAACGTCTCTTTAGTCTCTGCACTCATCAACTTGCGAAAGAGCCGTTCTTTCGCCGAACCATGCTCAATTGCGTTCTTCTCCGAGACGTGTTCGCCGAGGAAATCCCAAACAAGCTCGGTATTCCGTTTGCCGTGCATACGGCGTTCGAGATCATGAACGTCGACTCCCAATCCTTGAAGGTATTGCTCCCATGCCGTGACGTGTAAGGGCATCGAATCAACAAGGACGCCATCCATATCAAAAATCATGGCCAGTCCGTCAAGAGTGTGTGTTTGCTGAGCCGGGGAAGGGTTAACAGTAACGCTCACGGCGTCGAGAATAGCATGCGGTTCAGGGGTCTGTCGGATGAGAATCCCTGCTTCAAAGCTCGCCGCGAAAGCTATAATCAGGTCACGCGAACACGAGAAGATGGTTTCGCCCATTGATTCAAACATCTTTCATCCGTAAAAATCACCTGCTGTCGCGCCGGGTTTGGGTCTTTGCCCTTTTGATAGTGTTGGCTTTGATGGGCGCTGGATTCGCGGCGCCTTTCATCGATGCGTCACGATATGGCGAGCGCATCCGGCAAACGCTGCAGGCGACTCTCGGCCGGAAAGTTGAATTCGACGCAGTTCATTTTACAGTTTTCACTGGACCGGGATTCAGCCTGGAGGGTGTGACCATTGCGGAAGATCCGCGGTACGGTGTCGAGTGTTTTGCTTACGTACCGGAGCTACAGGTCCGTGTCAGGCCAGACAAGCTGCTTTTTGGGCTGATTCAGATCTCAAGTCTCCGGCTACTGCAGCCCTCTCTCAATCTCGTTAAACGAGGCGACGGTACCTGGAACGTTCTTGAGCTAGTCCAGAGGTTGAGCGCTCCTCGAAAGATGCCGCTTAACTTCTTTCCCGTTTTTGAAGTGCTGCAAGGGCGCATTGACTTCAAGTTCGGTGCCAGAAAGACGACGCTGTATCTGCTTGACTCCGATTTGCAAATCTTTCCTGAGCGCTCCAATGAGTTGAGCCTCCGGTTTTCGGGCTCTCCGGCTCGAACAGATCGCGCGGGGAATGGCTTCGGCCACTTGCACGGGACTGTGAATTGGTTTCTCAATCGACAGAGCGTAAGCGACAATCACCTGGAAGCAGATGTCACTCTGGACCCAAGCAATCTGAGTGAGATTGCCACTCTGGTGGAAGGCCACGATGTGGGCGTACACGGGACCATCTCTTCGCACGCTGTCCTCAAAGGTCCGCTCTCGGCGCTGTCAATTCATGGGCGCATGCAGTTGAGTGATTTGCACCGGTGGGATCTTTTTCCCGTAAGCGGAGACGATTGGCAGGTCCCCTACGGCGGAAGCGTTGACCTCATTGCCAATCGGCTGCAGTTGAATACAGATCCGTCGAATAAAGCTGGTGGCACTAACCCCGTAACACTCCAGGTTCTCGTGAATGACTTTCTCACAAGTCCCCATCTGTCGCTTGTAGCAAACCTGGAGCAGGTACCGATTGCGGATACTCTCCCTTTATGTCGAAGGATGGGGTTGTCTATACCTCCGAATGCTTCCTTCATCGGGACCCTGGGCGGCCGGGTGAATTTCAATAATCAAGAGGGGCTGTCAGGAAACTTTGTCCTTGAGAATGTCTCGGCCAAATTACCTTCTCAAGAATCTCTGCACGCCGATCACGTTGAGGCATTGTTAAAAGAGGACCGGTTGATCTTTCGTCCATCCGGAGTCAAGACAATCGACGGAACGTTGCAGGTGGGCGGCGAGGTGTGGCTGGCTGCCTCTCGCTCTACAACGTCCGTTGCGCTTGAGGAGTATCCGATTTCCGGGCTGAGGCGTACTCTTGGCACTTGGTTGGGTTCACCCCCAATCTTTGATGTTTGGTCGGACGGACAGATCACAGGTAGCTTGTCCTACAAAGTTCTCGAGAATTCGGATCCGGCCTGGGCGGGACGATTCGATTTTGCTGAAGCGAGCTTGAGAATTCCCGGCCTATCCTTACCGCTTACTCAAGCTACTGGAAGAGTCAGTTTCAGTGACACTACTCTCGATGTAACGCATCTGTCAGCCCAAGCAGGTGACCAGGTACTTCAAGCCAGTTATCGCTATAACTCGTCTGCCAAGCGGACCGAACGATTACGCGTAGAGCTTCCGAGCGCTGAACTGGGCAGTCTTGAGGACCTCATAGCGCCGACAGTGCAGGGTCAAGGGTGGTTAGCGCGGCTAGGAGTAACTACAAGGTCTGTCCCTGCATGGCTGGCAGAGCGAGACATGGATGCGGAGGTCACTGCCCGGCAGTTCTCGGTGGGCGGAACGGTCGTGGGATCACTCATGACTCAAGTCACTTGGCAGGGGACGTCGCTACGCTTCTCTACTGTGCAATTGAAGTTGCCGACGGGGACGGTCCAGGCTTACGGCACGGCGAATCTATCCTCTTACCGGCCAAGTTGCTCGTTCACAGCCTCGCTGAATCAGTATCCCTGGCGCGGAGGCCTTGTGAATGCGAGCGGCGACTTTCAAACCTTCGGACTAAATAGCGAAGGCCTTCGTCACCTGCGCGGCTTGGGTACGTTTAGCGGCATCAACCTCCACTTAAGTTCAGACGATTCATTTCCCTCCTTAAGCGGCAACTTCGAGCTCTCCTACGGTAGGGGATGGCCTGACCTTCGTCTGAACGGCTTGCAGGCAGTCGATCGCGATGGCAAATGGATCGGCATTGGCGAAGCTAAGGATGATGGCAGTCTGGTTCTTGATCTGGAACGGGGCCGTCAGCAGCGCCACATCATTACCGCGTTAGCCGACACAACTGATAGCCCTGCTCTTCTGGCGAATCATTAGCCTCCGCTAAAATTGAGTTGCGGAATGCATTCTCTTGAACAGGCTTGGCAACTTCTGAGGCGTGACTTCGACGGTGTATGTGCACTGCAGGCCCGAGCCGCACGTGAAGCAACCACCTCGCAGCTGAATCAGCTATTGCGGCGGTTACGGATCTACAAAAACGAAGGCGAATGGCTGACCATCTTGGCCGAGAGTGCCTCCCTCTTCGCGCACGAGCTGGCGATCTTTGAGGTGCTTGGCGCCGAATTGAAGCTGCGCGTTCAGCGCGGTCTGAATCTTGCGGAGGCTTTAGTTCTCCCCGTAAGTCCGGCCTTTGCGAGCGCAGTTGAGACCAAAGATTCCGTCGTCGCGATGAGATCTAAGCAGGAGGTGGGTGAGGAACTGCAGTCTCCTGACGGGCGTGCGCGATTGATACCGATCGTAAACGGCGATAGGGTCGTGGCAATCATTTTTGCAGTTGATCATCCTGAGGTGGACCCGAATGCGCTGGAATTAGTTGCCGGGCTCGCGTCTGCCGTTTTGGAACGGCATGGCAACAAAGCTCTGCACTCCCAACTGGCTGGTGGTAAGACTTCGACGCCATCTCGAGCCTCAGAACTGCTTCCGGCGTGGGGACAGTTGACAGAGGCTGAACAGACCCTGCACTTGCGAGCGCAGCGTTTTGCTCGAGTCGCCGTGGCCGAAGCGCAGATGGCAAAACCAGAGGCCTGTGCTGCAGGTCGGGAAGCGAAGAACGTTTACCTGTTCCTGCAGAATGAGATCGAGAAGGCGCGTGAAACTTATCGTAGGCAATTCATGGTGATACCGTCGATGGTGGATTACCTTCACCTGGAATTCGTGCGAGTAATCGCCGACAATGATGAAGCAGCACTAGGAGTGGAATACCCTGGAGCAATGGTTTAGGCGCCTGCATACTGTCCTGTCGTGCGCTCGACCCGTAGCGGTCCTGATTTTGCCGATGATGCTGATTGCCGCCTCAGGATCAGCCGTTCACAAGAAAAAGAAACCGGCCACAACTCCGGCTGCTGCTAAACCTGCCAGCCCTAAGTTAGTCGGGGCCGCAAGCCTGATCGCGGTCGCTCAGCATCAGCTTGACGAGAAGAACTTTGCAGCCGCCGCTGACTACGCTTCGGCAGCGGTGTCCAAAGCACCTGTACTCGCTGATTACGCGTACTACGTTCGAGCTCAAGCCGAATATCAGCTGCACAACTTTGCCGAGGTCTCTGAGGCCGCGACGCATGTCTTCAACAATGCACCAGTTTCTCCCTTCGTAGGCAATGCCGCTGCGCTGGCTGTGCGTGCAGATCTGGATGGGGACAGCCCGAGGCAGGGGCTCGCCTTGATCACGAAGTACTACGACCTTGTGCCTCAGCCTCAAGCCGACCTGCTGCTTGCGCGCTGCTTTCAGGCGACCGGCGATCTGCAGCAGGCGGCCGAATACTTCCAGCGCGTCTATTACCAGTACCCTTCTGCGAAGGAGGCGGCGGATGCGGCCGACGCTCTGGTGGAGTTGAAATCAAGATTGGGAGATGCCTTTCCGCCGGTCATGCCGGGGACGCTCATTCAACGCGCCCAGAAATTGTTCGATGCGAAGAACCCGGCAGGAGCTCGCGTTGAATTGGCGGCCGCCATTCCTCAAATTGGAGGTGCCGAACGCGATGTGGCCCGTGTTCGCCTGGGCGTGGCGGACTACCTCAGCAACCATACCGAAGCTGCCTTTCAGTACCTGTCTTCTTTAAAGGTGGATGATGCGGAAGCTGACGCGGAACGACTCAATTACCTGGTGCGGTGTGCACGCCGTGCTGATCGGCACGCCGACATCAAACCCTTTTTGCAAGACCTGGAGCAAAGCCATCCAGCTTCGGTCTGGCGTTTGGACGCGCTTATTTTTGCCGGTGACCAGGCTCGTATGGAGAACGATTCGGGCACTTATCAGCCCCTGTATCAGGCGTGCGCCGCCGCCTTCTACAAGAATCCGAGATCGGCTTGGTGCAGCTGGCGAGTAGCCTACGAGAGCTACAAGCGCGACGGCGCTGATGCGTACGATCTCCTGCGTAGCTATATTCAACAGTACCCGGGTTCAGAAGACATCAATGACGCTGTTTATTTCCTGGGTCGACTGCAGGAGCGTAAGAACGACAATGCATCGGCGCGCGCCTGCTACGAAGAACTACAGAAGCGATTCCCGAATACGTACTACGCCATGATCGCGCGCGAGCGAATGAAACAGCCGAGCCTACAGGCTGCTACCGCCGGTCAGTCCACTCGGGAGTTTCTCGTTTCAGTTACTTGGCCAAGCCGCCCGGAGTTCCCGAGCTTCACCCCAGGTAATCTCGCACAGGTCCGCTTAACGCGCGCAAATCTGTTGCAGTTGACCGGACTGAATTTGATGGCTGAAGGCGAGCTCAAA
This sequence comes from uncultured Acidobacteriaceae bacterium, assembly GCA_963814195.1. Lineage (GTDB taxonomy): Bacteria > Acidobacteriota > Terriglobia > Bryobacterales > Bryobacteraceae > Bog-105. The sequence continues at coordinate 540,455 of CAWFBU010000006.1, read as the reverse complement.
TTCGGTGCGAGAAACGATGGCGATCAAGCGAACGTTTATGCGTATGAACTTGCGAAGCTTGCTCTTGCCAGAAATGCCCCTGACCAGGCGCTTCACTACATAAAGGTTTATGCTCCTGGGTACCTGTATATGCCGCTGGATCAGGCTCCGGCGCAGTTCTGGCAAATGGCATTCCCCATGCCCTATCGCTCGTTTATCGATGTTTATAGCCAGGAGCAAAGCCTTGACAGGTTTCTTGTCGCCGCCTTGATTCGGCAAGAATCGGAGTTCAACTTCGCCGTTATCTCGCACGCGAATGCCTACGGATTGATGCAAGTTTTGCCTTCGACCGGAAAAGATTTGGCACGCCGGGTTGGAATCAGAAAATTCAGTGCCTCTCAGTTGTTGACTCCCGAACGCAACATTCAACTTGGCACTCTCTATATGCGCAACCTGCTCAATTCTTTCGGAGGTCAGGAGGAGTATGTTCTGGCTTCCTACAATGCAGGTCCCAGTCGGGCGAAGCTTTGGCAGACCTGGGGACCATTTCGAGAGCAGCCCGAGTTTGTCGAAGCTGTGCCGTTCCAGGAGACGCGCAATTACGTGCAGGTGGTCCTGCGTAACGCTGATATCTATAGACACCTTTACGCGAACACCGTGCCTGAGATACCGGTCTATCATCCGAAACCCGCTCCTAAGGTCAAAGTGACTAAAAGAAAGAGAACGAAGTCGAAGTCACGCCACTAAATGGCAATCGCGCTCATCATAGTAGCCGCCGTTCTTCTAGCGGCACTTCAGATCTTCGTCAAGCGGCAGATTCGCCATAATCTGACGCATTTCGTGCGAACTGGCTCTCAACTTCCGGCATTGCCGCCCACAGAGCGCTGGACCCTCGCCGTCATTGCACCGTACCTTATGATGCTCGCTCTGCCTGTTGATACATTCCGAGCGCCAGCGGCTCGTCGCGCCGCTCTCCTTTCTACGCTGAATCGGGATTGGGGTATAGGGGACCGTAAAAAGCTATTGAAAGTGTTGGAACACCTGAGGCGAACAGGGTATAGGGCGCATTGCGCTCTTCTTACCGGACGTCCGAGAGAAGACTTTCTTGCGTGGGATCTAATGCGGGCCATTCTGCTCGCTTGGTTGGCAGTGAATCTGGAGTGGACTAACTACGACGAGTTCCTATTGTCCGTAACTACGGATGGGAATCGCCTACAACATGCCTTCGGCGACTGGGAAAGCGCTGCTGAAAGCTACCAGGCTGGGCTGACAATCTGGGCTACGCAAGGGAAGTTGCGGAGCCTTGTCGAACGTACCTCGATTGCACTGAACTCGCTCCGTGATTTCTCCGATAGCCCTTGGAAGCTGGTCGAGTGGCGGACTAGTCTGCCGGTACAATCGCAAAGTGAGCAGGAGTTCGGCGGTCAGTCCTAAAATCAATCGCTTTCAAAGCTTTCGGGTAGCGGAGTTCAAGGAGTCGGTGATCCGGGAAATGACTCGGCTCGCGATCCAGCATCAAGCTGTCAATCTGGCCCAAGGCTTTCCTGATTTTCCCGCGCCTGAAGAAATTAAGGCAGCTGCCCAACAGGCCATTGACGATGACCTGAACCAGTATGCGGTGACGTGGGGCGCCAAGCCTCTGCGGGACGCGATCTGCGGCTACTATCGTCGTTTTTATCAACTCGAAATCGATGGCGATCGCGAACTTACAGTCTGCTGCGGCTCAACTGAAGGGATGATCGCGAGTCTCCTGGCACTACTGAACGCTGGCGACGAAGTGATAGTGTTCGAGCCGTTCTACGAGAACTACTGGCCTGATTCCCAGCTGAGCGGTGCTGTCTGCCGATTCGTTCGTCTGCACGCCCCTGACTGGTCGTATGATCCTGCCGAGTTGCGGGCTGCTTTCAATGAGCGAACACGAGCAGTGATTGTGAACACGCCGAATAATCCGACCGGGCGGGTATTTAACACTCGTGAACTAAGGTTTATAGGCGATCTTTGTCAGGAGTACGATTGTCTGCTTATAACTGACGAAATCTACGAGCACATCGTCTTCGACGGAGACCGCCATGTCACTCCGATGATGCTGCCGGGATTGCGAGACCGCTGTGTGGTTGTGAATAGTCTGAGTAAGACTTTTTCAGTCACTGGATGGCGAGTTGGTTGGGTGCTTGCCACTCCTGAACTGACGGCCTCGATACGCAAGGTTCATGACTTCCTGACGGTGGGAGCTGCCGCGCCACTGCAACACGCGGGCGTGACAGCCTTGTCCATGCCCGATTCATATTTCACGGAACTCGCCAGGAGCTACGAAGCAAAACGGAACGCCATGGTCGGCATGCTGGAAGCTGTCGGGCTGCGCACGTATGTACCGCGAGGTGCTTATTACGTAATGTGCGACATCTCCCAGTTTGCGTTCGGCAACGATGTTGAGTTTACCCGCCACCTTGTGGAGCGTATCGGTGTGGCGGCCGTGCCTGGCTCGAGTTTCTTCCGTGATCCTGCAGACGGATCAAGCCTTGTTCGATTCTGTTTTGCGAAGAAGCCTGAAACTCTGAAAGCCGCCGGCGAACGGCTGCAGCAATTAAAATAGCTATAACCGGTTGATTAGGCTGGCGACATACCCGGCCCCGAAACCGTTATCGATATTGACGACCGTCACATTGCTGGAGCAGCTGTTCAGCATGCCGAGCAAGCGCGGCTAAGACCGTTGAAACTCGCGCCATAACCGATGCTGGTGGGCACCGCAATGACAGGACAAGAGACGAGCCCCCCGACCACGCTCGGCAGCGCACCCTCCATCCCGGCACAGACAATTGCCACGCGCGCATCCACTAACCGCTGCCGCTGAGTCAGAAGCCGGTGAATGCCGGCCACGCCGACATCGTAGATGGAATCCACCGTGTTGCCCATCACCTCTGCTGTAACGCGCGCTTCCTCCAAACACCGGGATGTCGCTTGTGCCGGCGCAAACGGCCGCAATCTTGCCTTTGCCTTGCAATGTGCGGTCGCGCCACACTCGAACGCAGCCCGAGGCCGGAAAGTACTCCGCTTCGGTATCGAACTTCCGAACTCGCTCCGCCATTTCAGGAGTGGCGCGCGTCAGCAGCAGGTTGGGCGATTTCGCCAGGAGCGCAGCCGCAATGGCCTCCACCTGATCGGGATGCTTGCCCTGCCCCAGAATCACTTCCGGCATGCCGTGGCGAACGGCTCGGTGGTGGTCCACTTTGGCGAACCCAAGATCCTCAAACGGCAGGTCACGCAGGCCTCCAGTGCCTGCTCAACCGGCGCTTTCCCGTCACGGACCTCCTCAAGCAAAGACTGCAATTGCTGTAAATCCATTATTTCAACGCCAAACGACTGATTTGAGCATCTCCTAAAATGGTAACGTTCCCTGCTGATATGACCCGTTTCTGGCGACGTTTGCGCCTTACTCTCGAAATGATCAAGTTCGAGCACTCCGTGTTTGCGCTGCCGTTCGCGCTGACCGGAGCCCTGCTGGCGTGGCGGGAGAGCGGATTCTCTGTTGAGGGTCTGGCATGGCGTTTCGTTCTGGATCGTCGTCGCCATGGTTTCGGCCCGCTCGGCGGCTATGACCTTCAATCGCATCCTGGATGCCGATATCGATAAGCGCAACCGCGCACCGCGATGCGAGCGCTTCCGGCGGGTCTGCTGAGCCGGCGGTTCGCCTGGGCTTTACACTTCCGTCTCCATTGCTATCTTCATTTGGGCCGCGCGCCAACTGGGCCCACTATGCTTGTTTCTGGCCCCGGTCGCTCTGGCGATTGTGTCTCGGCTATTCGTTCGCCAAACGCTTCACCAGTTTTGCGCACCTGTGGCTCGGCTTCGCCCTCGGCATCGCCCCTGCCGCCGCTTGGATTGCCATCCGCGGAACGCTAGATCGTCGCGGATCCTTTGGCTGACCGCGGCGGTGATGTTCTGGACCGCAGGCTTCGACGTTATCTACGCCTGCCAGGATTTTGAGTTCGATTGCAACGAAGGGCTTGTGCAGCATCCCCAGAAGCGTTGGCGATTGCACGAGCGCCTGCTGATCGCACGCGTTGCTGCACATCGCGATGATCGCTATGCCTGCTTGCGCTGGTGTATCGCTTTCCACCTCGCACATTCTAAGCCTGGTCGGCGTAGCCGCCGTGATCGCACTGCTGATCTACGAACATGGGCTGGTGAAGCCGCATGATCTGTCACGCGTGAACGCTGCCTTTTTCACTGTGAATGGCTACGTCAGCCTCCTGTTCTTCGCCTTCTGGGCAGCCGATATTCTTGTAACTCGCAAACACACTTTTGAAATGACATCCACTACCTTTTGCAACCAACCACCCCGGTCATGTCTGTTCCTCGTTTTGAAGACCGCGAGCTCCGACGCGATTCTTGAGCAAAGTGGAAGCGCGCCAGAGACTTGTCCTATGAAGACGGCGTCGCGCTCTACCGCAGCCCCGATATTCTGGCGCTGGGCTACATGGCCAACCTTGTACGCGAACGACTGCATGGGGACGTCACGTACTTCAACGTCAATCGCCATATCAATCCGACCGATGTCTGCGTCGCAAGTTGCCGCTTGTGCGCGTTCGGCAAGCAGGCGCACGATCCCAACTCCTACACGATGTCGATGGAACAGGTTTGGGAAGTGGCCGGCAAAGGCTATGCCGAAGCGGTCACGGAATTTCACATTGTCGGCGGACTGCATCCGGAATTGAGCCTCGATTGGTTTTGCGAAATGATCGCCGGGCTGAAACAACGCTATCCCGGATGTTCATCTGAAGGCTTTCACGATGGTGGAAATTGCTTTTTGGGCAAAGCGCGCCAAAATTTCGATTCGGGAAACTCTGGAGCGGTTGAAAGCGGCCGGGGTCGATTCTATGCCGGGCGGCGGAGCCGAAATCTTCTCAGAGCGCGTTCGGCGGATCATCTGCGATCACAAGATCGATGGCAATGAGTGGCTGGAAACGGCCCGGACTGCGCACCAGATCGGCCTGAAGAGCAATTGCACGATGCTTTATGGGCATCTGGAAACTCCGGAAGACCTGTCCGATCACCTCGTGCGCTTACGAGAAGTGCAGGATGAGACAAACGGATTTGTCACTTTTATTCCGCTCGCCTTTCATCCGGCCAACACCGCTCTGTCGCACTTGTCGACAACCTCCGGATTTGACGATTTGAAGCAGATCGCGATTTCGCGCCTGATGCTGGACAACATTCCGCATATCAAGGCGTACTGGATTATGATGACGCCCGGCGTTGCCCAGATTGCACAGCGATTTGGAGCAAACGATATCGATGGCACGGTGTTGAAGAAAAGATCTATCACGACGCCGGCGCTACCACGGCCCAACATCTGCGGCGGCAGGACCTTTTGCGACTGATTAAAGAAGCCGGCCGCGAACCGGTTGAACGGGATACCACCTACAAGCCCGTGACCCGAACCGAATCAGCTTTTACTGTGCTCGTGTAGTAGACCCAGCGGGGATCGCCCGATCCCCGCATAATCGAAAGCAGCCGAGAAACAATGCCCGAGTTTTCGCGCTGGGCAGTCCATCTGTTCTGTGACGCCAAGTCCGTCACGGAAGTAGGAATCGGGCAGAATACTGCGCCTTCGTGCGCCAAGGACAGCAGCCATTGCTTTCCCGCCTCGTCCGTGCTTTGCAGAGCTCGCAGATCTATTACAAGTTGGCGGATCCCCGAATCGTTCTTGCAGTATTCCAACAGCCAGAGAGTTCTGTTACATCGACTTCCCGAAGTGCCGATCAATTGAAAACGAAATTCCTGAACACTGTCGTGAATGTAGTACTTCAACTGCAGCGCATGGACGCACGGCTTCCAATCGGCTTGAGTACCGTGTTGCCTCCGCTTAGATTCGCCATCGCCTCTTCTCTCGATTCCGTCCAAGCAAGTTAGGTTCCAGCTTTTCTGCACCGGCCAGAGCGGGACCACCGTTTTACGTGCTCTCATGCTCACTAGAACGAAAAACCCTCGAAAAGGTTTGCAACTCGGCAATGCAGAATAAGACGTTACGCAGCACGTCAGCGGAGTTTTGACGGCTGAGCTTCGTCAGGAATTTCGTGTCGAATCGTCCCGCCGCAAAATCCACATCGGATAAAATCTGTTCGTGCAAGTGGAATAGAAGTGTGAATGCCCTCCACTACAAACATACTCAAGCGCGCGCCGCATCCGCTGAATTGCTTCGGTACGATCCTTCCCGTGTGCGATCAGTTTGGCTACCAGCGAATCATAATAAGGCGGAACGACACTGTCGGTGTAAGCAGCCGTATCCACCCTAATGCCGATCCCGCCCGGCAGATTCAGTCCCGTGATTCGCCCTGGCGAAGGAGCAAACGTTTCGGGATGCTCCGCATTGATTCGGCACTCGATGGCGTGACCGGAAAGCGTAATAGGCTCAGTAATGATGGATGTCAAGCTTCTCCCCGGCAGCGATTCGGATCTGCGACTTCACCAGGTCGATGCCCGTCACCAGTCTCTGTCACTGGATGTTCCACCTGGATTCGGGCATTCACTTCGATGAAGTACAGGTTCTTGCGCTCATCCATCAGAAACTCGACCGTACCCGCATTGGTGTAGCCGATGTTTTTCATGGCCGCACGCAGGCTCTTTGAAATTTGCGTCGCGAGTTCCGGTGTCACCGACGGCGACGGCGACTCTTCAAGCAGTTTCTGATGTCTACGCTGAATGGAACATTCCCGCTCGCCCAGTACCTCTACGTGGCCGTGTTCGTCCGCCAGGACTTGGAATTCGATATGGCGTGGAGCCTCCACCAGTTTCTCCATGTAAACGTCGCCGTTGGAAAAAGCTGCCGCGAGCTTCATTCTGCGCTTGCGCCAGGAGGCTGGGGAGTTCGGCTTCCGACCGGACGACACGCATACCGCGACCGCCTCCGCCCGCCGCCGCTTTAAGCATCACCGGAAGACCAATCCCACGAGCCAGATTCCAGGGCCTCTTCGGCATCCTTATGATGCCGTCTGAGCCAGGAAGGATAGGCACGCCTGCGGCCTTCATCAGCGCCCTCGCTCGCTGTTTCAGACCCATCTGGCGAATCACTTCCGGGCGAGGTCCAATAAATTTCAAGCCTGAGAGGTCGCAAACTTCGGCGAAAGTCAGGATTCTCGCTGAGAAAACCATATCCGGGATGGATGGCATCGGCATTTGTAATTTCGGCCGCGCTGATTACGGCTTGGAATGTTCAAATAACTCAGCGAACTTTTGGCTGGCCCAATACGGATGGCTTCATCTGCAAAACGCACATGCAAGCTATGCTGATCGGCTTCCGAATATACCGCTACTGTCTTGATGCCTAGGTCTCGGCACGCGCAAATGATCCGGAGAGCGATCTCGCCCCGGTTCGCAATTAGAACTTTTCGGAACATGCCTGCTACTTAACGGGCCTGATCGAAAAAAGCGATTCGCCGTACTCCACAGGACGCCCGTTTTCAATGAACTTAGAAACAAGAATCCCGGCTGTTTCTGCTTCAATTTCGTTCATCAGCTTCATCGACTCGATGATACAGAGTACTTGTTTAGGCTCGACGTGGTCTCCCACCTTCACGAACTTAGGCGCGTCGGGAGAAGGGGCATCGTAGTAAGTGCCTACGATGGGAGATTTGACGAGAATTTCTTCCTCGGAGCTCTCGAGTGCCGTTACCGTGGTCCGGCTGACGGGGTTCCCCGTTTGCGACGATGCTAGTGCGGCAGAAGGTGGTAGCGAAGAAGTAGCGGTGCTGACAATCGGGACCACCGTAGGAACCGGCACCATGGGCGCAGGGCTGGCGACCGTCCCTACAATCTTCACGATATCCTCGCCACGCTGAACCATCAGTTCGGCGATTCCGGTCTCTTTTACGACCTGAATCAATTCTTTAATTTCGTCAATCGTCATGATTGGCTCTTTCACCCTCATACATAGGGCGGCTCTAGAGAACTACTAATTCCTTCTCTGTGGGCGTTAACGTCTCACAGCCCGACGCCGTAACCACCACAGTATCTTCGATTCGAACACCGGCCAAACCTGCATCATATACACCAGGTTCTATCGTTATTACCATGCCGACGTGCAGCCTACTCTTTTCTTTTCGGCCTATGCGCGGCTGCTCATGAATTTCCAGGCCGAGTCCATGTCCCGTTGAGTGAATAAACAGCTCCTCAAGCCCGCTTTTGGACAAAACGGTTCTTGCTGCTCGATCTACACTCGCACAGGTGACACCCGGTCTGACTGCATCAATTGCTGCAAGCTGACTTTCAAGAACAGCGCGGTACATCTTCTTACGCTTGGCGTCCAGCTTGCCCAAGGCATATGTTCGCGTCATGTCACTGGCGTAACCAGCAACACTCGCGCCCATATCTATCAATAATAGTTGATCGGGTTTGATCTCATGGCTCGTCGGCCGAGCATGAGGCAAAGCGGCGCGCGCTCCGGATGCCACAATCGTTTCAAAGGCCACTCCGTCGGCACCAAGCTTACGCATCGAGTAATCGATCTCAGCCGCTAGCTCCATTTCTTTCATTCCACTCTTAAACTGGCGGAGAGCCATGGCCAGCGCAGCCGAGTTTAAAACGACAGAAGTGCGAATCGCACTGATCTCGGATTCTGACTTAATGCTTCGTTGCGCCTCTACTGCACCGATAAGCGGCTTAAGCCGAATGTTTTCGGCCTGCGTTTTGATTTCCTCGAATTGAGCAAGGCTGATGCGATTGCGTTCATAGCCCAGCGATCGAATCCGGAGCCGCTTAATCCAGCGGGCCACCTCTTTTAACATTGGACCTTTTGCGATTTTTACTTCGCAATCGGACTCCTGTGGGGCTTGGGTCGCATATCGTGGATCTGTGACGAGCAAGGAGCGATCTCTTGTTAACAGGAGTGCTCCGTTGCTCCCGGTAAAACCAGCAAGATATCGGATGTTGGGGAGAGCTGTTGTAAAAAAGCCTTCGATTCGGGCAGTTTGAAGCTGTTCGGCCAGGGCCTCTCGCCGTTCCTGAAAGGGAGTCAAGCGCGGCCTTGTTCTACGGCTTCAGCAGCATCGGCCAGTAAGCTGAAGATGTTCTCAACGCGCCATTCCAGTTGCTTTGGATCCCGAATGCACTTTGCTAAAAATAGCCGCGTCACGGATAGAGATCCCTTTTGACTGAGTCTAAAATACATTTACAGCCTGGTTGTCTGTGACGCGCTTACGTTTGCCAGGAAGGATGGCCTGCATCTCTGCTCATCATATATAAGCGGGTTATCCACTCGACTTGCAATATCTTAAACTGCCCAACTGAAATCCTGGTTGGTTTTAGACTGGGGCTGGAGGTCGCGTAGTCGGATCAGCTCTAACCGTAAGGCATCCACCAGGGCATGCCAGCTGGCGTCGATGACATTGTCTGAAACACCCACGGTTGACCAAGAATTTTCGTGGTCGCTCCACTCGACTAGCACGCGCACCTTTGAGTCTGTACCGGCCGAACCATCCAACACGCGCACTTTGTAATCAATCAGGTGAACGTTCGTAATCTCCGGATATACGGAGGCCAGGCACTGTCGAAGGCAGATATCGAGCGCATGCACAGGGCCCGTTCCGGTGGCAGTGTGGGAGTGTACGTCACCATTGACTCCGAGCGTCACACTGGCTACCGTAATGGTCTCTTCACTGCCGGAAGTTTTCCCTGCCTTGCTCCGGTCGAGCCGGGTCGAGACCTCGTAGGCCATCACCTGGAAGGGATGAAAGTCGGGATAAGCCGCCTCTCGCACCAGCAGTTCGAATGTGCCCTCGGCAGTTTCGAAGTCGTAGCCTTGATGCTCCATCCCCTTGATTCGCTGCAGTAGATCGTGTCGCGCACTCTCACCCAGACTTTCGGAAAGCCCGAGTTGATGTAGCTTGTAGTTGACGTTCCCGCGTCCTGACAGATCGCTTAGCAGCACACGCTGACGATTACCAACCAGTTCCGGTTTGATGTGCTCGTAAGTTGAGGAGTCTTTCATCACGGCACTTACGTGAATGCCGCCCTTGTGAGCAAACGCACTTCCGCCGACAAAAGCCTGTTCATTACGCAGCGGAAGATTAGCTAAGTCCGCTATGAAACGGGCCAAGCTAGTCAGCTGGCGCAATTTCTCGGGCCCTACGGTCGTATGACCAAGCTTGAGTTCCAGGTTGGCCAGAACGGAACAAAGATTCACATTCCCGCAACGTTCGCCGTATCCGTTGATGCAACCTTGCACGTGGGTTGCTCCGGCTTCCACCGCCGCAATGGTATTTGCCACCGCAAGCTCGGAGTCATTGTGGCAATGGATGCCTAGGATTCCGTCGAATCTTTCCCGAACCTTGGATACGATGTCGACCAAGTACTGCGGGAGCGTGCCGCCATTGGTGTCACACAAGCAGAGGACGTCTGCGCCGGCGTTCTTTGCAGCCTGCAGCGTTTTCAAAGCGTATTCAGGATTTGCAATATAGCCGTCAAAGAAGTGCTCAGCGTCATAGACCACTTCGCGTCCATGCGCCTTCAGGTAGGTGACCGTATCGGCGATCAGCCGCAGATTCTCTTCTTCCGAGATACCGAGGGCGCGCCGTACATGGAAGTCCCAGGTTTTTCCGAAGATCGAAATGACGGGTGTTTCGGCCGCCAACAGTTCGTTCACACTGACATCGTTTTCGACTGTGTTCTTCGCCAGCCTCGTGGATCCAAAGGCCGTGAGTTTTGCATGTTTCAACTTCAGCGATTTCGCCCGCGCGAAGAACTCTTTGTCTTTCGGATTCGAACCCGGCCAACCACCCTCAATGTAATCGATTCCGAACTCGTCAAGCTTCTCGGCAATCACCAGCTTGTCTTCAACGGAAAAGGACACGTTCTCGCCCTGGGTGCCATCGCGTAGTGTGGTGTCGAATGTGAAAACCTTCATAGATCATCCTGACTTGTTGATGCAAAACAAAAAAGGCCACCTGGCTGTTTCCCGCCGGTGGCCTCAATCTAAACTTACAAGAGGTCTCAGGCGGGGCCACTAATGGCCACGATAATAAGAATTCCGCTGGTAAGAAGCGAAGTCATCAGCCTGAGATTTCTATTAGAAGTATATGTCAGCTCTGGTAACCTGAGCAACTGGACGGATCCTATGGGGTTCTCGTCGCTGCCAGCGTCTTCTTCATAAAGAGCAATTGACCGACATGATGCGAGTTATGGTCGGCCGCAAGTAAGATCTCACGTAAAAGATTCTGACCTTCCCCATGATCGAAGGGCTTGTACAAGTCTTGCTTTGGGTCGGATGCTAACTTCTTCAGAGCCTCGAGGTCTGCCTGGAACGCTTTTATGCTCTCACTCCACGCCTTCGCATCTGGAGGTCCATCCGTCTTGGGCCAGTAGTCATCCGGCCATTTCAGGGACTGGTAGTCGGTTCCTAGGGAAAACTGAAGAATATCGTGCTGGGTGATCCTGAGGTGCTCCAGGAGTTGCCACCCGGAGTGGGGGGCGCCATTCGGTTTGGAGCCGGCCTTTTCAACGGGAAAGTTTTCTACGGCGGTCGAGAAGTCCATGTGCGCTTGACCACCCTCTAATAAGTTCACCAGCTGTTTTCGAAGCTCGATGTCAACGTCCATGGCCTTAGATTAGCTATTCAGCCTATTGAGGCTGCGGGTAGGCAGGTGGATTCGGTGCCGCGACCGGTTGACGTGAGGTTACGGGGGGTGGTTGCGTTGTGCCCGGAATGGCTGTGCCACTCCCATTTGCCCGCGGCGACTTCGCAGCCAGTTGCTGAACCTTGGGCAACTGCGATGGATCCCATCCGCCTCCCAGCGCCATGATCAGCGAGACACTTGCAGTCATTTGCCGTAATTGCACTTGCAACTCGGCCTGGCGATTAGTTAAGAGTGCATTTTGTGCCGTTATCACCGTCAGATAACTGTCAACTCCACCTCGATACCGGACGAGTGAGAGGTCCAGATAATGATTAGCAGAGCTTACCGCCGTGTGTTGTTCCCCGATCTCCTGTGACAAGATCCTCAGGGTTGATAGCTGGTCCTCGACAGCCTGGAACGCGGTGAGAACAGTCTGTCGATAGGTTGCTACTTCGCCCTCGTAAGCTGCTCGGGCCTGATCGTTGGTGGCTCTACGCGCGCCACCATCAAACAAAGTCTCAGCGAATGAAGGGCCGATAGACCAAAGATGGCTCGGCCATGTAAACCATTGGCTGAACTGTGACGTTTGAAATCCACCTGTGGCGCTGAACGCGAGACGGGGGTAATAGGCTGCACGCGCCACGCCTATCTCGGCATTGGCGGAGGCCACGCTGCCGTTCCGCAGCGGCGATGTCGGGTCGACGTTCCAACAAGTACAGAAGGCACCGACACCGGAACCGCCGGCGGATTTGGAACAAAGGGCGCCACAGCGAGAGCGAAGGCCGCTGCAGGTTTGCCAATCAAAGTCGCGATGGCGTGCTCATAGGTTGCGCGGGCCACGCTTACGTCTGTCTGCTGCGCAATTGCCGTGTCCAGTTGCGTCTGCGCTTGCGAAACATCTTCATCCGACGCGATCCCGCCCTGATATCGGATTTCAGTAATTCAAGCGTGTCGCGATAATTGTCTAACCGTCTCGTCGCAGAATTGCACGCTGGGCATCCAGAGCCCGAATCTCAAAGTAGTCCTGCGCCAGTTCCGCTTGCGTGCTGAAATAGCGCCGTCGCAATATCCGCCGCGCTCGCCTGCGCGGAGAACGAATTCGCCGCGATGGTGTTGCGAATGCGATGCCACAGGTCCACCTCATACGAAATGGAAGCGCTGGCTGAATAGTTGTTTAGAATTCCGGTATTCGCAGTTCCGCCCACGCCCGTGCTCCCGATGTCCCGGCTACTGCCGGTGCCAGTTGTTCCGGTGCCGGTGATGTGTTCCCGTTCCGGTTGGTACCCGTGCCGGTGGTTGTCGTCGAGTGGTGCCCGTGCTGCCTACCGCGCCGCCGCCCACCACTGTGCTCCTCTTGAAGTTTGCGAGAACCGTGAGCGTGTATACGATGGCGACGTCGTGATGCGTCGGAAATAGGGACGATCGCGCATATGCAACTAGCGATCGCGCCGCCCGGAAGTTCGCTTCCGCAATAGCAATGCGATTGATTCGAAATCGCTACCTGTTCTTCGAGCGAACTTAGTTGCGGATCGTTGTATACACTTCCCACCACTTGCTCGCGAATGCGGTCGTCGCCTGGCTGCGCCATCTTCCATCCGTCGCCCTCTTTGTACTCCTTCGGAACGGCCTCTTTGTAGGCGAGCGGAGTTTGAGCCGGAGGCTTGGCGTATTTCGGCGCAGGGTTGCAGCCAGCAAGGCCAGCAATCCCAGCCAGGCCAGATGGCAGCCAAATCTTTCTTTAACGAATCTCATGATGCTCGAGCTTCACTTTCCGTTCTAAAATCCATTGCCGCAAGATAGACCGGGCAGTTGATAACTGCACGTCTTCAACTCGTCTGCGACGAGATATTCCGCGGCTTTGCGATCCACCAGCGTCACCTCGCTTAAATCGATATAGATCCTGGGCTGCAGGCTCGCAGCGCAGCGATTCAGCACGGTCCTCCAGCTCCGGCAAGCGATTCCTCGCTGAATTTGCCGTTCAGCAGCAGCGTGACTGCTTGCTCGGCTGGGTTGGGCTCGGCTGTGATTGTGTATTGCGCCATTGTGTCCCTGACCGGCCTTAGTGCGCCGATCCCACCGCTTCCGCTGGCGCCTCGGGCTCACGGCGGTGCGAATTGCTTGGTCAGAAATGTACTCAAGCGATCCATGTAGAGATAAATCACCGGCGTTGTGTAGAGCGTCAGCGCCTGGCTGAAGATCAAACCGCCGACAATGGTGATGCCCAGCGGTCGCCGCAACTCCGACCCGGTGCCGTCCCAATGCCAGCGGCAACCCGCCCAGCAGCGCCGCCATGGTCGTCATCATGATCGGGCGGAACCGCAGCAGGCAGGCCTGAAAGACGGCTTCCTTCGGGGTCTTGTTATCCCGCCGTTCCACTTCCAGCGCGAAATCGATCATCATGATCGCGTTCTTCTTGACGATCCCGATGAGCAGGATGATCCCGATCAGCGCGATCACGCTCAAGTCCGTATGCGTCATGAGCAGGGCCAGAATCGCGCCCACGCCGGCAGATGGCAGCGTCGACAGGATCGTGATGGGGTGAATCAGGCTCTCATATAAGATTCCCGAGCACGATGTAAACGGCAATGACGCCGCCGCAATCAGCAATGGTTCGTTCGCCAGCGACGATTGAAACGCTTGTGCCGTGCCGGAGAAGCTTGTCGAGATAGTGGCCGGCATACCCGCCTTCCGTTCGACGTCCTCAATGTCGTCGACCGCGTCCCCTAGTGACACGCCGGGAGCCAGGTTGAACGAAATGGTGATCGACGGAAAAATGCCGGAGTGATTCACCGCAAGCGCGGCCGTAGCGGAGCTGGAAATGCGTAAACGCCGCCAGCGGTACCTGTCCGCCGTTCGTCGAGTTGACGTAGATCTTACGCAGGCCGTCAGGGTTCTGCCAGAAGATTGGATCCACTTCCATCACCACGAAATACTGGTTCACGCTCGTGTAAGTCTTGGCGATCTGCCGTTCGCCGAAAGCGTCGTAGAGAATGTTGTCGATCGGTCTGCGGCGTAATGCCCAGCCGCGATGCAGTCGGCCGGTCAATCACCAGATTGGCCTCCAGCCCGTTGTCCTGCTGATCGCTGTTCACATCCGTAAGCGCCGGCATCTTCTTCATCAGGTTCGTAAGTACCGGCGCCCAATGCGTCAGTTCCTGCAGGTTGTCGCTCTGCAACGTGTATTGATATTGCGCCGCACTCTGGCGGCCGCCGATCCGCAGATCCTGCGAGGACTGCAGGAACAGAGTTCACGCCCGGAATCCGAGCGCAACTTTGGGCCGCAGGCGCGCGATGATTTGGTCCGCCGTTACGTCTCGCTGCTCCAGCGGTTTCAGGGTGATGAAGGCTCGGCCCGGTGTTCGTCGATGTGCCGCCGCCTCCGCCTGAGAACGCCTGGATCGTCAGCAACAGCCGGATCCGCTTTGCACGATGTTCGCCATGTGCAGTCATCTTGGCCTGCATCGATTGGAATGAAATGCTCTGGTCGCCGATGAAATTGCCGTTCATGCGACCGGTGTCCTGCTGCGGGAAGAATCCCTTCGGGCACAATGACGTAAAGATAAACGTTCAGGCACAGCGTCGCCGAGCAGCCAGCAGAAGCAGTGAAGATCGAGTGCCGCAACACCCAGGCCAGGCTTACCTCGTACATCTTCAGAATGAAGTCGAAGAACCTTTCGGTCAGCATGTAGAGCCGGCCATGACTTGGCTTGCTCGTTCAGCAGACGCGAGCACATCATGGGCGTCGTCGTGAGCGAAATCGACCAGAGAAACCATGAATCGTCAGCGAGAGCGTTACGGCAAACTCGCGAAAGAGCCGCCCAATGATGCCGCCCATCATCAGAATCGGAATGAATACCGCCACGAGCGAGATGCTGATGGAAAGAACCGTCGATCCGATCTCGGCTGCGCCTTTAAAGGCCGCCTCCATGGCGTTCATCCCTTCCTCGCGGTAGCGGGAGATGTTTTCCAGCACCACAATCGCGTCATCCACGACAAAGCCCGTTGAGATCGTCAAGGCCATCAGCGAAAGATTGTCGATGCTGTACCCCAGCAGATACATGACTCCGCACGTGCCGATCAAAGAGACCGGCACCGCCACGCTCGGGATCAGAGTCGATCGCCAGTCGCGCAGAAAAACAAAGACAACCAGCACCACCAGGACAATCGAAATCATCAGCGTTCGTTCAACATCGCTGTACCGAGGCGCGAATGGTGACTGTCTGGTCGAGCGTGATAGTCAGCTGTATCGATCGATTGATGCTGGCTTGCAGTTGCGGCAATGCTGCCTTAATGCCATCGACTGTGTCGATGATGTTCGCTCCTGGCTGGCGAAGATGATCAGCAGGGCCGCCTTTTTCCCGTTGGCGATGCCGAGCGATCGCAGAGTCTGCACCGAATCCGTCACCTTCGCGACATCAGCCAACTTGATTGCCGCCCCGTTCCGGTAGGAGAGGATCAGAGGCTGGTAATCCGCGGCCTTCATCAACTGGTCGTTCGCGCTCAGCATCCAGCGTGCGATGCCCATCGCGTGATCCAGCCCTTGGCTTCGTTCGCTGTTTGTGAACTGATTGCGGTTCGAATGTTCTCCAGCTGCAGCCCAAAGCTGTTGATCTGGGTCGGATTGACGTCAATGCGAACAGCCGGCGCCGAACTGCCCCCGGCAGTCACCTGTCCGACGCCGCGGATTTGCGAAATGCGCTGCAGCAGAACAGTTGAGGCTGCATCGTAAAGCGCACTAGGAGGCAGCTTATCCGATGTCAGCGCAATAATCATGATCGGCGAATCCGCCGGATTCACCTTGCGATAGGTCGGATTGCTGGAGCGTAGTAGGCAGGTAGCCTCGCGCCGCATTGATCGCTGCCTCCACATCACGCGCCGCAGCGTCGATATTGCGGCTTCAGATCAAACTGCAGTGTGACGTTCGTCTGCCCGAGTGTGCTCGACGAGGTCATTTCGCGTGACGCCGGCGATGCGCCCGAACTGGCGTTCCAGCGGAGTCGCCACCGAGGACGCCATGATCTCCGGGCTCGCGCCTGCTAGCGAGGCAGAGACCGAAATGGTCGGGAAATCGACCTGCGGCAGCGGAGAGACCGGCAGCAGTCGGAACGCGACGCCCCCCGCCAGAGCAACCGCGATCGTCAGCAGCGTCGTCGCAACCGGCTTCTTGATAAAAGGAGACGAAAGGCTCACGCATCAATCTCCTGCCGGTTCGGGCTGCATGCCTGCTCTCCGGACGTATGGCGATTCCGGAAGCCGGCAAGCGTCGAGCCAAGTTGTCGAAGAACAGATAGATGACCGGAGTTGTGTAGAGCGTGAGCATCTGGCTCAGAACTAAGCCGCCGATGATCGTGATGCCGAGTGGTCGCTCAGCTCCGAACCCGTACCGTGCCCGAAGGCAAGCGGTACCGCGCCTAGCAGCGCCGCCATGGTGGTCATCATGATGGGCCGGAACCGCAGCAGGCACGCCTGATAGATCGCTTCCTCGGGAGGCTTGCCGCCCTTGCGTTCCGCCTCGAGCGCAAAATCGATCATCATGATGGCGTTCTTCTTCACAATGCCGATCAGCAGCACGATGCCGATGATGGCCACGACCGTTAGCTCCTGACGGCAATCATGCAGCGCCAGCAGCGCACCAACACCGGCCGAAGGTAGCGTGGAGAGAATAGTGATCGGGTGAATGTAGCTTTCATACAGCACGCCCAAAACGATGTAGACCGTGACCAGCGCCGCCAGGATCAACAACGGCTCGTTGGTCAGGGAAGCGATAAAGGCTTCAGCGGTTCCCTGGAACGAAGCCTGCATAGCTGCCGGAGCGCGGGAAATCCTTCTCCACCTTCCGGATGGCATCCACTGCCTCACCCAGCGCAGCGCCATCCGCCAAGTTGAATGAAACTGGTGGTCGCGGGAAACTGCCCGATGTGACTGATCAGGATCGGAGTCGACGAACTGTCAACTTTGGTAAACGTGCTGAGCGGTATGCGGAGACCAGAACTCGACTTGATGTAGATGTCCTGCAGATTCTTGGGATGCGTCCTGAATTGCGGCTGCACTTCCAGAATGACGTGATACTGGTTCAACTGCGTGAACAGCGTCGATACTTGCCGCTGCCCGAAAGAATCGTAGAGCGTGTCATCGATGCTCTGTGCCGTGATGCCGACGCGCATCGCAGTCTGGCCGGTCGATATTGATGGCGGCCTGCAAGCCATGTGTCTGCAGATCGCTTGCCACATCTGCCAGTTCCGGAAGTCTGTTCAGCCGGTCAACAAACTCGGCGGTATAGCGCGAAAGTTCCGTCGTAATCGGGATCCTCCAGGCTGTACTGATATTCGCGTTCGGCTGACGATGTCTTCCACAGTCAAATCCTGAATCGGCTGCATGTAGAGGACAATTCCCGAGACCTTCGCCAATTGAGGCTTCAGCCGCCGGATGACATCGGCGGCACTCAGATCCGCGTTCTTCGATCGGCTTCAGATTGATCTGAATGCGTCCGCTGTTCATCGTCGTGTTCGTGCCGTCCACGCCAATGAATGACGAAAGACTTTCTACCGCGGGATCTTTCAAGAATCACGTCGGCCAGCTTCTGCTGCAGCTTTCGACATCTCGCCGAACGAAATGCTCTGGTCCGCTTCCGAAACGCCCTGGATCACGCCGGTATCCTGAACCGGAAAGAAGCCTTTGGGGATTATGACGTAGAGATAGACTGTCAGCGCCAGCGTCGCCGAGAGCCACCAGCAGCGTCACATTCCGGAAGCGCAGCACAAACTGCAAGCGTCCTGCCATAGAACTCGATGGTCTTCTCAAAAACCCGCTCGGAAGCCCTGTAGAACCGCCCTTCTTGCACCCGGTTTTTTATGACGCAGAAGTTTCGCGCACAGCATCGGCGTCAGCGTCAGCGAAACAACCGCCGAAAGCACGATCGTGACCGCCAGGGTGACCGCAAATTCCCGGAACAGCCGGCCTGTGATGTCGCCCATGAAGAGCAGCGGAATCAAGCACCGCAATCAGCGAGACCGTGAGTGACATGATCGTGAAGCCGATCTGCTCAGCCCCCTTGAGGGCCGCCTGCAGTGGCCTCTCGCCTTCCTCGATATAGCGCATGATGTTCTCGATCATCACGATCGCGTCGTCCACCACGAAGCCGGTCGAAATGGTCAGCGCCATCAGCGTCAGGTTATTCAGGCTGTAGCCCAGCACGATACATCGCGGCAAACGTTCCGACCAGCGATAGCGGAACAGCGACGCTCGGAATGAAGGTCGCGGCAAAATTGCGGAGGAAGACGAAGATCACCATGACCACCAAGGCGATACAGAGCATCAGCTCGAATTCCACGTCCGCCACCGAAGCCCGACTGTGTTGGTCCGGTCGGTCAAAGTCGCAACTCGATATGGAGGATGGAATGGTGGACCGCGAAGCTTTGGCAAGCAAGGCCTTAACGCGGTCCACCACCTGGATAATGTTGGCGCCGGGCTGCCGTTGAATGTTGACGATTACCGCAGGCGTTCGGTTCATCCAGGCAGCCTGCCGGGTATTCTCGACACCGTCCACGATCTTCGCGACGTTCTTCAGCATCACGGGAGCGCCATTCTTGTAAGCAACGATGACCTCGTTGTAATCCTTTGCGCTTACCAATTGGTCATTTGCGTTGATCTGAAAGCCCTGGCTCGGCCCATCGAAACTTCCCTTTGCCGAATCGAGGCTGGTTGCCGTAAATGCGCGGTATGAACGTCCTCCAGATTCAATCCGTAGGAGGCAATCTGGGTCGGGTCCACCTGAATGCGGACCGCCGGCTTCTGCCCGCCGCTGATCGTCACCGCGCCCACACCCGAAAGCTGCGAAATCTTCTGCGCCATGCGTGTATCGGCATAGTCTTCCACCTGCTGCAGCGGCAGCGTAGTGGACGTTAACGCCAGCGTCATGATGGGCGCATCGGCCGGATTGGTCTTGCTGTAGATCGGCGGCATCGGCAGGTTGGTTGGCAGAAAACTCTGCGCTGCATTGATAGCCGCTTGCACCTCCTGCTCTGCCACGTCGATGTTCAGACTCAGAACGAACTGCAGAGTGATAACCGAGGCGCCATCGGAACTTGTCGACAGCATCTGGTTCAATCCAGGCACTTCTCCCAACTGCCGTTCCAGCGGCGCCGTAACGGAGGAAGCTACAACGGAAGGGCTTGCGCCCGGGTAAAAGGTGACTACCTGCATGGTGGGATAATCCACTTCGGGCAGCGCTGATACCGGCAAGTTGTTTATAGGCAACTACACCGACCAGCAGGATCGCCGCCATCAGCAGCGAAGTCGCGATTGGTCGTAGGATGAAACGGCCGCGACGGATTCACTTCGCAGGTCCTGCAGATTTGAGCTGCGCCGCTTTGGGTGCGCTGAGGTGCACCGTGCTGGCTGTTGTTGTCCATCTGCGAGTCAGCAGGGCTTTGCTCCTGCGAACTAAACCGCAGGCGTGCACCGGATGCATTGCTTTCGCGGACTGCGACTTTCACTCCATCCTGCAGGCGATCAAACCCGTCTACTACCAACCGCTCTCCCGCCTTCACGCCAGTTACGGCAGCGGTTGTGCCATCCGTCGTCGCGATTTTGATATTGCGCGACTGTACTGTGCTCTGTGCGGCTTACGACATACACAAAAGCAACGTCGTTGTTCCGCTGGATGGCCGCTGTGGTATCAGGTTCACAGCTTTCAGGGTCTTTACCGAGCAGGCGCGCGTTAACGAACTCGTTTGGGAAACAACTCCAGATCGCGGTTCGGAAAGGAAGCCCGCACCTTGACTGTCCCCGTGGTCGATATCGATCGTGTTGTCGATGGTCAACACTGTGCCGTGCGCTATAACTTCCTGATTGGATCGGTCCAGAGCATCCACATGCAATGTCCGCCCGGCTCGCATCTGGCTGGCTACCTCGGAAAGGTAATCCTCGGCCATCGTGAAAATCACAGTGATCGGCTGAAGCTGCGTGATCGTCGCCAAGCCCGCAGTTCCGTTCGCCTGGACGATATTGCCGGGATCGACCAGTCGCAAACCAACGCGTCCATCGATGGGAGAGGTGATGCGGCGTGTAGTCAACGTTCACCTGCGCAGCTTCCAGGTTGCCCTGGTCCACTTTGACGGTGCCTTCGTTCTGCTCCACGGTCGCCTGCTGGGTCGCCAGGGTCTGCTCCGGAATGGCTTTTTGTGCGTAGATCATCTTGTAGCGATCGAGATCGATGTACGCGTTTTTCAATGAGGCCCGATCGCGTGCCAGTTGCCCTTCGCCTGTGTCAGCAGCGCCCGGTAAGGCCGGAATCCACCACTGCCAGCAGCTCGCCTTTATGGACCATCTGGCCTTCTTTGAAATTCGACCTCTTCAGTTGCCCCACCACGCGGCTGGTTACCGTCACCGTGTAAACCGGGGTTACCGTACCAGATGCATTGATGTAAACCCCTATATCGCCTTCTCGCACCGGGCCACCCCGACTGAAACCGCTCCGCCGGCGCCGCCTCGGCCCCGTCCGCCTTTTGCACCCGCCGGACGCCTGTGCCGCTTCCTGTTTTCGTTGGGAAGCAGGAAAAGGTCGCGCCCAATATCGCCAGCAGAATCGCCGCACTCCATCGCCCAGAATCGTTTCCGCCGGGGAGGTGCTCAGGAGTCGGCGGAATCGGTAGGGAAGTGTTCACGCTTCCCATCATTCGGTCGAATACCGCGATGTCACGCGACTGCCGAAGGACCTAACGGACCTACGCCATTCGGCATACTGGCAATAGCCGTGGATTGTCGCTCATTCGCTCTTCCGTCATAGGCCGGACAATTGCGTGCTGCCTCTTCCTGCTGGTTTGCCGCAACGCGGCTGCCCTGGACGGCAGCAAATCGCTTGTGCAGTACTCCCACCGGATCTGGGGTCAGGAGGAGGGCCTGTTTCAACCCACTGTTTATTCCATCCTGCAAACCCGCGATGGTGTTCTCTGGCTGGGCACGCAGGACAGCCTGCTCCGTTTTGATGGATTGCACTTTCGTGAATTTGACGATTCCCCGGAAGCTCCCTTGCATCGGAGTCTTGTTCGCGATCTCGCTGAAGATGATGACGGCAACCTATGGGCAGCCTCAGTAGGCAGTGGTCTGCTTCGGATCGCGGCGAATCGAAGCCACTCACTTCACCGCGAAAACGGACTGCCGAGTAACGACGTTTTCTGTGTTGACGCACACTCCAGCCGAGACGTGTGGGCTTGTACAAACCGGGGACTTGTCCATTTCAGTGGGCGGGATTTCCGCACCTATTCGACTGCCGAAGGCCTACCCACAAATGCAATCCGAAATACCTGTCTATCTACGGATGGAACCCGTTGGGTAGCCGGATTGGACTTTGGGTTGGCTCGAATGAACGGCGAGCGGTACGAAGCATATCAAAACTCATCATTGCCTCTCTCGAATGGTGTTACGGCTCTTCGTTGCAGTCAGGACGGAGCCGTGTGGGCCGGTACTGATGCTGGTGTCGTGCGCATTTCCCAAGCCGGTTCAAGGGTTATCAGCACTAAGGACGGATTGCCAGATAATGACGTTCTTTCGCTGTATCAGGGTGCCGACGGCACGATGTGGATCGGCACTACCGGCGGGGTTAGCCGCTGGTACAAGGGCGAGGTTTCTGCTTATCGAACTCGCGACGGTCTTTCTCACAGTTCGGTGCTGTCGCTGTTTGAGGATCGCGAAGGCACGCTCTGGGCTGGCACGAAGAACGGTCTCGACCAGTTCGCGGACGGCAAAGTTACGCCGTACACTCGCCATGAAGGGCTCTCGTCCGACGATATCGGTCCTGTGCTGGAGGACCATGAGCA
This sequence comes from uncultured Acidobacteriaceae bacterium, assembly GCA_963814195.1. Lineage (GTDB taxonomy): Bacteria > Acidobacteriota > Terriglobia > Bryobacterales > Bryobacteraceae > Bog-105. The sequence goes on along the minus strand of CAWFBU010000006.1, from coordinate 518,050 downwards.
CCATCTTTGGATCGGCACGTTAAGTCATGGACTCAATCTCTACGACGGCTCGCGATTCCGAACTTTCACGAAGGCAAACGGCTTATCGGACAACTCGATCCTAAGCTTAGAGTTGGATGGATCTGGTGACCTTTGGATCGGCACCAAACACGGGCTTAATCTCTGGCATCGGGATTCCGTAGTTGCCACTTTCGATCGTGCGAACGGGCTTTCCGGTAATGAGGTGAGAGCCATCTTTTCCGATGGTCAAGGCGTGTTGTGGGTGGGTACTGAAGGCGGTCTTGATCGCTGGGATGGACATCGCTTCGTACGTAGTGATGGAATTCTGAGCAAAGATCCTTTGGGAAGCATCGTTGCCATTGGCAGCGGCCGTCTCTCCCGTCTTCTAGTCAGCACAGAACAAGGAATTTACGCCCTTCGCAATGGCACAGCAAGTCATACAAGTGCTGACCTTGCGCGACCCGCAGATTGCTACTTCCTTGACCGTCGGCGAGGGGAAACCTGGATGGGAACACTCGGCTCGGGTCTGCTGCGATACCGCAACGGTGCTGTTACCCACGTCCGAGTCAAAGATGGTCTGTATGACAACCGCATTTATAGCATCGTGCAAGACGATCAGGCGAACCTCTGGTTTGCTTCCAGTAAGGGGATTTTTCGTGTCGCGCAACGGCAATTAGATGACTTTGCCGATGGTAAAACAGCCGCGGTTACGAGCCTGCCATTTACCACAGGACAACTGCGGTTTGAATGCCAGTCCGGAGTACAGCCAGCCGCCACGCGCACCCGTGACGGTCGTCTCTGGTTCGCTACCAACAATGGCCTCGTGATGATCGACCCCGGCAATTTGGGTAAGAATACCGTGGCTCCGCCTGTGAGCCTGACCGGTCTTCTGGTGAACGGGCGGCGTGTAACACCCGATCCCGCACGGCAATTGCAGCTGAGTCCTTTGGAGCGGAATATCGAGGTTCGTTATGCCGGTTTCAGCTTTATCTCGCCCGAGCGCGTCGGGTTTCGCTACATGCTTAAGGGTTACGAAAAGACCTGGACGGACGCGGGTAGCCGGCGTGAAGCCTTTTTTACTAATTTGCCTCCGGGCGCATTTGAATTCCAGGTGAGCGCACGTAACGCGGATGGAGTGTGGAGCGCGAAGCCAGCTTCCCTTCGGTTCTACGTAACCCCGCGCCTCTACGAACGTATTTGGTTCTTCCCAATCCTCGTGGTGGTCTTAGGCCTTTTCGTCGGAGTGATTTACCGGATGCGCATATCCCGGATGCGTCAGACGTTCAGCATTGTTCTAAGCGAAAGAACCCGGATAGCCCGTGAACTTCATGACACCTTGCTGCAGGGAATCTCAGGAATCACTATGCAGCTACAGGCGCTCTGGACTTCGATGCCGCCCTCCAAAGAACGAGCATCGTTAGCGGACATTATCGCCGATGCCGGACGCTGCTCGAAAGATGCCCGGCGTTCCTTATGGGGTCTCCGCAACCTCGGCGGCCATGCTGAAAGCTTTTCCGAAAGGCTCACGAAGGTGGCTCAGGACACGGTAGGAACCAGTTGCAATCTGTTATTACAAGTTCAGTCCACTTCCCTGTCTCACCATCCGGACCTTGAGTTTCAGTTGTTGCGAATCGCCAGCGAAGCGATCAGCAACTCACTCCAGTCACGCGTGCGCGACGACAATCTTAGTTACTCTTGCCTCTCGATGGAGAATTGCGGCTTGCGATCAAGGACGACGGTATTGGCTTTCAGAGCTCGAAGGACAGCCATTTGGGCACTTTGGTTTAGTCGGAATGCGCGAACGCGCCGCCGAGTACGGTGCCGATCTCAAGATTCTTAGCGGACCGGGGCAGGGCACGGAAGTGTCTGTTACCGTAAGACTATCTCCCAGTTCCGGCGACCCTGAATATACCGCCGAGGCGCAAATGTCGCATCATACAAAGTGAAGCACTGAGCTAAAGTGAAGCACTGAGCGCGATTTCTAATCTGAATGCACTCTTCTCCGCCTATAAGAGTCCTGTCGGTCGACGACCATGATTTGGTTCGCAAAGGCATCGCTGCCATTCTCTCGGCCGCGGCTGGTATCGAGTTGGTTGCGGAAGCGAGTAACTCCGCCAGCGCTGTGCGTTACTTCCGCCAGCATCAGCCCGACGTCACACTAATGGATATCCGCTTACCGGATCGAACTGGCATCGAAACAGTTGTTGAAATCCGGAACGAATTCCCCAATGCTAAATTTATTGCCCTCACGTCGTACGATGGCGACCAGGATATCTACCGGGCGCTAGAGGCTGGCGTGCGCGGTTACCTTCTGAAGGAGATGGTGCACACGGAAATCGTTCGGGCCATTCACATGGTTCAAAGCGGGAAACGTTACATCCCTCAGGAAGTTACAAATCAGCTCAACGGCTTCTTCCCGGAAGTGGCGCTTACTCCTCGTGAGGTCGATGTGCTGAGTTTGGTGGCGCGCGGTTTAGGTAACAAAGAAGTAGGTGATGTGCTGGGAACAGCTTCGGGAACAGTGAAGGCCCACATGCAAAGTATTCTCGGCAAGCTCGGTGCCAAGGATCGAACTCATGCTGTCACGCTCGGGTTGCGGCGCGGCATTATCCATCTTCACTCGCCCGATCTCGCTTCGCACCTTCCGAATGGCTAACGGTCGTGTTCTAAGGGCCGCAGCCTTGTGGACCGTCTTGGGCGTAATCGCAATTGGCTGTCTTTCCTACCTGACGGACTTGGCTATCCTGCGCTGGCGCTTTAATACCAAACACAATCCCACGCAGGTTGTCACGATCAGGCCCTACTACGCCGTGCCGCGGAAGGATCACAAGATTGAATTCATGCCCGATGATCCTAAAGAGGAGACTTGCGTAAACTCTCTTTTTCCTCATGCAGGTGCGAGTCCTTGCTGGTACTTAATTCGGCACAAGGATCGCCGCATAGACATTTAGATCGAAGCTTCGTCTGCGCCTCTCTGATTGTCCTAGCGACTGATCAGCATCGGATTCTCGGGAGCGCGCTCTGCCACTGACCAGCTGATCACCGGCGAGATCGCCAAATCCCGTCGGTTCTGCTCCACTGCCAGAAATCCAGCTACCAAGTCCAACTCTGCCGTACGGCCGTCAGGTAAGTCGAGGTGAACGGGGACACTGGAGAGCCCAGAGGGGAATCCGGCGGCGCCTTTCTCAGCTCCCGGTTCACCCAAGCCCGACGACTTCAAGCCTTGTTCAACCGGCATTGCCCAATCCCGTCGCTCGTATCGGAAAGCGTTGTTCCGTGTCCGTTTAGGGGCATCACCTAAGTACGGAAACAGGTCCGCAATCCATCCGGTGATTGTTTTCAAACCGTATGCCTGTTTCGGCTTGTAAATAGCTTGCCAAAAGTCCCTGCAGGGTTGGCCGTTTACCGTTGCGATGAACTCATCCAGGATCGGTCGAAGGCGCTGGACCCACCAACCCAGTCCGTAGGCTTCAAATACCTCGACCCGGGCGCGAATGCGCTGCCAATCCTCCGAAGTTCCCGTTACGGTGATTTTTGGTATTCCGCACACGCATCGCATCGCATACCCGAAGTAGGCCTTGTAAGCATCCATCAGAACTACTTCGCTCGCTGTGCGCACAGCAGGAGTAGTCGTAGAGAAGTCGCATACCAGCGTTTCAGCAGAACAGGATCGGACGCGTCACGGATCTGAGCTGAAAAGTCGGCAATGGCTTGGCAAAGCTCTTCAGACTCAAACCATCGACGTTAGCGTAAAGCTGCTTTACGCCCTGGTGGCGGACCAGCGAGCTGCGCAGGGTTTCGCTGTTCTCTGCGATATGATGGCTGAACCCTTGAGCGATCACAAGCCAGATGCAATCGGGCGACAAGGTAAGCGGCCAGTGTCCGCTGAACGCAATGTGCACGGCCTCAATAAGAGGATGCTTGTTGCTGACGTAATTCATCAGCTTTGAAAGAAACGGGTCTGGATCGTGATTCCGTTGCAAAAGGGAGTCGACAAAGCCGTTGATCACCGGGTGATCGTTGTTGGGCAGCAAAAGAACTTTCCGCTGAAATCGACGGCTCACACTCTCTTCCATAGGCTGCGTCCAGATCCGCCTGTTTGCCGGTTCTACGTGATCCACGACGAAGGTCGTGCCGGAGGCGTCTTCCGCCACGAGACGGGACAAGAATTTCAGTCGCATGGACTAGCATTCTATCGTTGAACACACCTACGAAAGATCATTTACAAAAGAAAAGCCGCCCTAACTTTACTCCAGGGCGGCATGTTACAAACGCGACTCTGTCGATCTAACTTAGGCGTTAACCGGAACTTCTTCCGGAATGCCCGCTTCCTTGCGCTTCTTCAGGAAGGGCATCATAGCCCGAAGCTCTGCTCCGACTTTCTCGATCGGTTGATCTTTCGCAGCTTCGCGCATCGACATAAAGTTCTAGCGACCTGCGCGATTCTCCGCCAGCCAGGTCTTTGCGAATTCGCCCGATTGGATTTCAGAGAGGATCTTCTTCATTTCCGCTCGGGTTTGGTCGTTCACGATGCGCGGACCGCGAGTATAATCTCCGTATTCAGCCGTATCCGAGATCGAATACCGCATATATCCAAGGCCGCCCTCATAAATCAAGTCCACGATCAGCTTCAGCTCGTGCAGGCATTCGAAATAGGCGATCTCCGGTGCGTAACCGGCGGCCGTCAAGGTCTCAAAACCAGCTCGAATGAGCTCACTGACACCACCGCAGAGGACGGCCTGTTCGCCGAAGAGATCGCTCTCCGTCTCTTCTTTGAATGTGGTCTCAATCACTCCCGCTTTCAGACATCCCAGTCCGTAAGCGTATGCCAAAGCATTCTTCAAGGCATTGCCAGAGGCATCCTGGGCTACAGCTACCAGGGCCGGCACACCCACGCCCTCGACAAACAGTTCGCGGACGCGATGCCCGGGTGCCTTCGGAGCAATCATGGACACATCGACGCCGCTCGGCGGCTTGATCTCATCGAAGTGAATGTTGAACCCGTGCGCAAACATCAGGGTTTTGCCGGGCGTCAGATTCGGTGCAATCTCCTCGCGGTACACTTCACCCTGCAGGTGATCCGGCAGCAATACCATAATCACGTCCGCAGCCTTGGTCGCCTCAGATACTGTCAGAACACGCAGTCCGGCCGTTTCCGCTTTGGACTTGCTCTTGCTTCCGGCATGGAGCCCGACGACGACCTTGACGCCGGAATCTCGCAAATTTAAGGCATGCGCATGGCCCTGACTTCCGTAGCCAATAATGGCAACAGTCTTATCGCGTAGAGGAGTGAGGTCTCCGTCACCCTCGTAATATCGTTTTGGCATTTTCGATCCTTCTATTCGTTAGCAAGCCGAGGCTCAAAATACGCGTCCGGCATCGCTTAGGACACGGTGTTATTCCGTCTCCTGCAGTTCCATAATTTCTTCTGGTGCTACACCCCGCAGTACAGGCGGTGACAGCCGTAACTTCTTGTTCTCTAACGACATCGCGACTGTCCCGGAGCGTGAGATCTCGATCTCGCCATAACCCCGCATGACGTCCACGAACTCATCAAGCTTCTCGCTATCACCGGTGGCTTCCAGCGCGAAGCCTTCTACGGTCGAATCAATGACCCGCGCTCCGAAGATCTCCGCTTCTTTCAAAACGGCTGTACGAGAGGATTGAGTTGTTTTGACACGCAGCAGCAGCAGTTCGCGACTTACCGAAGGACCATCCGTGACGTCAGTCGCCTGCAGCACGTTGATTAGCTTATTCATCTGCTTAATCACCTGAGCGCGGATGTTTGCTTCCACGTCGACCGTAATCGTCATCCGCGAAAGCGTCGGGTCACTAGTGCGTCCGCGCCACCGTCAGGCTTTCGATGTTGTAACCGCGCTGTCCCAGCAAGCCCGGTTACGCGCATCAGTGCGCCCGGCTTGTTTTCCATCAGCAGCGAAATAATTTGTTGCATCCTTCCCGCTCCTTTACACTTCCACCGGTTGCGGCGGACGCAATACCATCTCGCTTAACGCACCGCCGGCCGGAACCATCGGAAACACGTTTTCAAATGACGTGACCTTCACATTCAACAGATATGGCCCCGGTGCACGAACTGCCGCTTCCAGCACTCGCGGCATCTCCCGCACGTCTTCCACCGTGCTGCCAGTGAATCCATAGGCGCCCGCCAGTTTCTCCGGATCGGGGAATGAATTCAGCTCCACCTGGCTTAGCCGGTTGTTATAGAACATCTCCTGCCACTGCCTCACCATCCCCAGATAGCCGTTGTTCATCACAATGATCTTTATCGGCAGCGCATGGTTGGCAATCGTCGCCAGCTCAGGAATCGACATCTGAAACCCGCCGTCGCCAACGATGGCGAATACCAGTTTGTCGGGACGTGCAAACTGTGCACCAATTGCCGCCGGCAGCCCGAATCCCATCGACCCTAGATCCGCCCGAATTGATCCACAGCCGAGGCTCGTTATAGCGAATCAACTGTGCGGCCCACATCTGGTGCTGGCCGACGTCGCTCGCCACAATCGCGCTGCCGCCCGATAGCCGGTCGATCTCCGCCATCAGATGTTGCGGCTTTATCTCAGTATCGGAATAGACCGGAACTTCAACGGATGCTCTTCTTTCCAGTCTTGATTTGTTTCCGCCATGCTGCGCGAGACCGAACTCTTCGCACTCTCCATCTCTGGAGCCAGTTCCCGCAGTGCCGCTGTTAACTTCGGAAGCACCTTCTTTGCATTACCAACAATCGGCAGGTCCGCATAGCGGTTCTTCCCGATCTCCGCCGGATCCATGTCCACATGAATCATCTTCGCGTGCGGCGCAAACGCGTTCAATCGACCCGTTACCCGATCATCAAACCGGACGCCGAGAGCAATGATCAGGTCGGTATGGGTCATTCCCATATTCGCCGCATAGCTTCCGTGCATACCGGGCATGCTGATGAAATTCGGATGGTCGGAGGGTAGAGCCCCCAAACCCATCAGGGTGCAGACAGTCGGCGCGTTCAGCGTCTCCACCAACTCCCGCAGCTCCTCGCTGGCGTTGGCTGAGATGATGCCGCCGCCCGCGTAGATGAAGGGCCGTTCGGCCTCGAACATCATCTGGGCTGCGCGCCGAATTTGTCCGCCATGTCCCTCGCTGAAAACTCGGTATCCAGGTAGGTGAATCTCAGTAACTGGCTCGTACTGCGCCTGTCCCTGGAAGACATCCTTAGTGATATCGACGAGGACCGGACCTGGCCTTCCACTCGCCGCAATGTAGAATGCCTCGTGAACGATCTGGGGCAGATCGGCCACATTCTTAACTAAGAAATTGTGCTTTGTCGCCGACCGCGTAATACCGAAAGTGTCTGCTTCCTGGAACGCATCGCTCCCCATCAATTTGTTGGAGACTTGACCGGTAATTGCCACGATCGGGATGGAATCCATCATGGCGTCTACCAACCCGGTCACCAGGTTCGTTGCGCCTGGACCTGAGGTTGCACAGCAAACGCCAACCTTCCCGGTAGTCCGCGCGTACCCTTGCGCCGCGAACGCTGCATTCTGCTCGTGGCGTACGAGAACGTGCCGTATCTGATGGTCGTACAAGGCGTCGTACAGCGGGAGCGTTACTCCGCCTGGGTAGCCGAACATACAATCGACTCCCTCGCGGACCAGACAATTCAGGAGAATCTTAGCGCCGGAAATAGTTGAAGTTGCCATGGGGTGGTGAAAATTCAAACTTGATAGCACAAAGGGCCGACTAGTGGATGTCCTCCATCAGTGGCCCTGGTTCGGTGCGTTTCCTCAGATACTTGATCCGAAGAGAGGAGTATTGGGTCTTGCTCTGGTAAGCGCGTCAACCCTATGACTCAAGGTAGCCTACAAGTAATTCTTATGCAAGAGAATCAAAGAATAAGAAATATTTATAGGTCTCTAGCATCGTGTTTGACTTTCGTGCGGAAAACTCCGGCCTGCCGAAGTCTCGAGCAGCGTCCTGTTTGAACTAGGCCTTGGCTGCGGCGAAACGAGGGCCGGAGCGGCGCTGGGCACCGCGCTTGAATCCGCCTGGAGATTTGAAACCGCCCACCTTGCGTTTCTCCGAGCTGAACTCGCGCTTTATGAGTGGGGTGGTGCGGGGGTCTGTCCGGTCCTGGTCAGCACGGGCGCCTTCCTCTGGACGGACGTACTCCGCACGGTTGCCACGCTCAAACGATCCGCCTTCGCCTGATCTTGCCTGGTCGTAACGGGGCTGGTCAAAGCGACGTTGTCCGGAGCGTCCTTGCTCCGAGCGATAGGACGGCTGAAAGCGCCGAGGTTCGGCCGTCTCGATCTCATGCGCCGTCTCGGACTCTGCCGACGCGAGAGTCATCAGTTCTGACATCACAGCAGGCGATAGTTCCTGGCGCAATAGTCGTACCTTGCACTCCCGTTCAATGCGGCGAATCTCTCCGCGCTCTGATCGCAAGCTGAAGGTTGAAGCTGAACCGCGCTGGCCTGCACGACCCGTTCTCCCTACGCGATGAATAAAGTCCTGGGGGGCCTGCGGAAGATCAAAATTCACGACGTGCGCCACGCTGTCCACGTGGATACCACGCGCAGCGACGTCCGTCGCAACCAACACCCGATAACGGCCATCCCGGAATCCAGCTAAAGCCTGGTTGCGCTGGTTCTGAGTCCGATCGCCGTGCATCGCCACCGCACGCATGCCTGAACCGGTCAGGCGCTTTGCCAGGCGGTCCGTCGCATGTTTAGTGCGAGCAAAAACAAGGAAAGAACCGGTTTCCTGCCCCAATAAATGCTTCAGGAGGCCGACTTTCAGGTGGTTATCAACCTCGTACACATGCAGGTCGACCTGCTCTGGCGTCTTCATGTTACTGCCGCCGACGGCGATGCGAACCGGACTTTTAGAATGCCGGGCGATCAAGCGCTCCACGCTCTTTTCCATCGTTGCGGAAAAGAACAGGCTCTGCCGATTCCCTGGAAGTAAGGCGAGAATCTTTTCAATGGCCGGAAGGAAGCCCATGTCCAACATGCGGTCGGCTTCGTCCAGGACTAACGTCTGCACGGCACCGAGATTTACAAGGCGGCGGTTCAAGAAATCTTCGAGTCTTCCAGGCGTAGCAATTACCAGCTGAACGCCTCGCTTGATGGCGTTTAGCTGGGTCTGCTCGCTGAGCCCGCCGACAACGACGGCTGCGCGTAAGCCGGTACCAACGGCCAGCTTGCTGAACGTTTCGGCGATTTGAATCGCCAACTCACGAGTAGGGCTGAGAACTAAAGCGCGAATCTGCTTGGATGCGCTGCGGTCTTCCGAAGCGGTTGGTGACGAGACGTTGTTCAGAAGGGAATTCATGATCGGCAGGAGAAAGGCAAGGGTCTTTCCAGTGCCGGTCTGGGCCGTCGCTACAACATCTGCTCCGGTTAAGGCCGGAGGAATCGATTGAGCCTGCACCGGAGTTGGCGTGACAAAGCTGTTACGAGCCAGATTCTGATGAAGGACAGGTGATAAGAGTAATTCAGAAAATTCAGTCATAATAAGGACAAGTCGATGCACCGGTGACCGGGTAAGACGTCCTTAGAAGACAAACAGAGTCCTGTGCTGCATCTTTCGAGATTCGAAATCAGGACATCCGAGGAAAGCAGAAACAACCGCTTTTGAAGGACGAATGGGGGCGGGGCTCTTCCAATATAGCAGGAAAGCTAATAGGCGAACAATCTTCGAATCAGAAATCTCCAAACGGAAGTCTTAAGTTGGCCCCGTCAGGGCGAGTAGCCCGCCTGAAGCGAGTTTGCTGTGCGTGCCTTCTTCAGAGGATCTTCATCGGGAGTGGGTCTGCTGAGACTGTGTTTCCTGCGACTCGTTCTCGCGTGACCGTTCAGGGGCGGATCTGACTGACTTGGCATCTTCAGCTACCAAGGGCATTCCCGGCTCCATTCTTGCTTTAGAACTGACGTTGTAGCGGCTCCGGGCTTCGAATAGCTTCTCCACTTCAATCCGCGGTAACAGCTGTGCGCCGCCTAGCATCTCCGCCACAAACGTGATTCGCGCGAAGTGCTCTACCATCTCCATCCGAAAAAAGGCCTGCCAAACATCTGAGCCCCAGCAGGTACAGCCGTGATTCTCGAGTAACAGAGCGTCATAGTTCGGGATAAACGGAAGCATGCCGTCACTCAACGCATTCGTGCCCGGCAAACCGTACGCAGCCAAGGGAATCGCTCCGAGCTGAATCACAACTTCGGGTAGCAGCGCTTTGTCCAGAGCGCGCCCCGCTGTCGCGAAGCCTGTCGCCACCGGCGGGTGAGCATGTACGACCGACTTCACGTCCGGCCTCATCTCATACACAGTGATGTGCATAGCGATTTCGCTGGTCCGCTCACGCCGTCCCTCGACTTTTTGCCCGCTCATGTCGCAAACAATGATGTCGTCGGGTTCCAGCATGCCTTTGCTCACGGCAGTCGGAGTGCAAAGAATGTGATTCTCGTCCAACCTGATACTCACGTTGCCGTCATTCATGGCAACCCAGCCCTTTTCGTAGATCAGACGGCAGACCCGAAGCAGGTCCTCCCGGCATTGCTGCTCACTTTTGCTCATTGCAATTTAACCGAGTTTATCAGGCGCACTCTACCCCCGCCGCTACAATGAAGCCGTGGAAAAGCGCCGGATGTGCCCCAACTGCAGGGCCTTTATTGAAATCAGCGACAGAGTCTGTCCCTACTGCGGCGTGCAACTCGGGCCACGCGCGATCGATCTGCGAAGTGCTCAGTTTGCTAGTTCTTTCATGCCGCGGGCCAATATGACCAGCGCCGCTATTCTGACACTGAACGTCATCTTCTTCCTGCTGGAAATCTTTGTCAACTCCACCCTCTACCATCAGAGCGTTCAAAACCTGAATGGCCAGATGCTTGTGGACCTGGGCGCTAAGTTTGGGCCGCTCGTAGCGCAAGGGCAATACTGGCGGCTCATCACCGCAGGATTTCTTCATGGCGGTTTTTTGCACATTGCGATGAACTCCTGGGTGCTGTTCGATCTGGTCGGAGAGGTCGAACAGTTCTATGGAACCAGTCGCCTCATCGTGGTTTATGTTTTCTCGACCATTACGGGATTCTGGCTGAGCTTGTACTTCTCGGTTCTTTCTGTGGGCGCTTCTGCTGCCTGTTTCGGGCTAATCGGCATTATGCTTGCCACCGGGCTGCGCCAGCAACGCTCGGACCCGCTGGCCCAGGCAGTTCGAAATTATTACGGCCGTTGGGCTATCTACGCCGTTATCTTCAGCTTCTTACCAGGATTTAACACGGACATTGCCGCTCATATCGGAGGCCTCGCCGGCGGTTTCGTGATAGGTCTTCTGGCCGGCCTCCCCGGCCTTCCGGACACCCCTCGGGAGAAGGTCTGGAACGCTCTGGCAGCCTTCGCTGTGCTGATAACGCTATATGCTTTCCTCCAGGATTTCCTCTCCTTTCAAGCGATTGCCCGCGGAGTGAGCAATACTTATAGGTAACTAGTACTGCGTCTTACCCGCCTTATTTGCCACAGACTATCTTGTTGCGTGGTGCCAATCAGCTGTTAACGCTGCGTGGACCGCTTGGGGCCCGTCGCGGTTCGGCTCTCAACGATCTCGGAATCATCACCGATGGCTCAATGCTGATCCGGGATGGCCTCATACTCAGTGTCGGTCCAACCAGGCGCATTGAAAACTTGAAAGACGCGCGCTCGGCCCTGGAAATTCCGGTTTACGGGAAAGTAGTCATGCCCGGGCTGGTGGATGCTGCCCTGCATCTCAGCCTGCGTCGGTCGCAGCATCTTCAAAAGCTGAAGCGTGTGGCTGATTTCCACGACGACAGCCTTACTCTCCTCCGCTCGTGCTTACAGCACGGTACTGTAGCCGCTGAGGTGAAGGCCAGCGCCGATGCACGAGATTTCCATTCCGATATCGCGGTACTTCGCAAGTTGGCAAAAATCGGAAGTAATCCCGTACGGATGACCAGAACCTGGCGCATCGGTTGTGACCAGGACATCCCGTTCAACCCTGAAAACCCCGAAGACCGACGGATCACTTTCGACACATTGCTAAGGCGTAACTTCATCGACGCCATCTCTGTGGAGCCGCGAACGCCGCACGACTTCGATATGGATCTCCTGGTAGCAGCGCAGGCCGCAGGCTTATCTCTAAAGATGTCCTGGTCGGGCGGAGACTTGTCGTTATTCAAGGCGCTTGTCCGCCAGATCGATCCGCATTCGGTGACGTTCAGCGGAACTCCTACGTCGGGAGAGGCCGCTGTTATGGCAGAAACACGGGCGATAGCCATCATAGCGGCGGGCAAGCAGGTGTTCGAAGGTCCCAAAGGCACCGCCGGCCGGGATCTGGTCGACGCAGGAGTCGCACTCGCCCTCTCTAGCGGTTACGACTCCACCGTAATGGCCAGCTCCAGTATGCAGATGTCCATTGCTCTCGCGGTAGCGAGGCTCGGGTTATCCACCGAGGAAGCCTTCGCGGCTTCGACCATCAACGCCGCCTATGCCGCAGGCTGCGGTGATTTAACCGGGAGCCTCGAATCGGGCAAACATGCAGACGCTCTGGTCCTCAATGTCTCCGATTACCGCGAACTTCCTCTGCAGTTCGGAATCAATCATGCCGCTATGATTTTTCGCCAAGGCAGTATGGTGTTAAACAGGACCCGTTGGAGAGCGCCGGTTGAACAGCCCGTTAATCGAATGCGTACCGAATCTCGCTGAAGGCCGCAATCCTGAACTCATCCGTTCTGTCGTTGACGCGATCGCCGGGACTGTCCCCGGAATAAAAATACTCCACGTTACCAGCGATCCCGACCACAATCGCTCGGTGATAACGTTTGCTGGCCCTCCTGAATCCGTATTAAACGCCGCCGTGTGCCTCGCCTTGAAAGCATCGCAAGTGATCGACCTGCGATCGGCGCGCGGAGTACATCCCCGCCTCGGCGCCCTGGATGTACTGCCCTTCGTGCCGCTGGAGGGATCCACTCTGGCGGATTGCATCGAGATTGCTCATCAAGCCGGGAACCGCATTTGGCAAGAGGCCGGTGTGCCGGTTTACTTCTATGAGGCTGCCGCACTTCGCGGCGATCGCCAGAAGCTTGAAGACGTCCGGAGAGGCGAATTTGAAGGACTCCAGGAAACAGTTTTGACCAATCCCGACAAGTACCCTGACATCGGTGGCCCTCAGCTCCATCCCACCGCCGGTGCCGTCATCGTCGGCGCTCGAAAATTCCTAATCGCGTACAACATAAACCTGCGCACCGCCGATCTATCCGTAGCTAAGAGCATTGCCCGATCGATTCGAACCAGCAGCGGAGGGCTGCCCGCTGTCAAAGCCCTGGGACTGTCGCTCGCTTCCCGCGGACTCGTCCAAGTGTCAATGAACTTGACAGATTTCGAAGTAACGCCGATCGACCGCGTCTTCACTGAAGTGCTCCGCCTCGCTCAACAGCACGGCGTGGAAGTGGAAGAAAGCGAATTGATCGGACTAGTTCCAAGACGCGCAATCGACATCCGGACAGCCCAATTTATCCGGTTGAAAGATTTCTCTCCAAATCGCATCATCGAAACCCAGCTTGCAAATCTCAGCCGCGCACCGCTCCAAGACGTTTCCAGCCGCCCAGAGTAGAAAGATGCTAATCGACCCAGCACAAAACGATTGTTTTGCGGCCGGAGATTTTGTTAGCATCCATACGATCTGGGTATGTCGCGGCTACAAAAGTTTTCGCGGGTCGCTCTATTCTCGCTGATCTGCGGTGTGATCTCGGGCCAACCTGCACCACCCGGACCGGATGCTCTCCAGGTCTATAAATCCGGGGATTACGCTACCGCCATTTCGTTGTTAATGTCTTCCCAATCGAAAGACCAGGAAGCCGTCGTCCGTTCGGCTCTGCTCTCGTCCCTTGTCTACCAGGGCCAGGTCGATGAGGCTGTCGATCTTGCCGACAATTTGGCTGCTCGCTTTCCGAACGTTCCTGAAGCCCTGACAGCGCGAGCCGAACTCCTCTATTACTTGGGCGACATTCTGGCAGCCGACAAGCTTTTTAGTACAGCGCTCCAGTTGAATCCCCAATCAGCGCGGGCGAACTTGGGTCTATATCGTATTTTGCGCGCCGCAGGCTTCTATCGTTCGGCACGTTTGAGTTGTCTTCGGGCTCACTCATTAGATCCCGATGATGCTCTCATCACCCTCGCCTTTATGAGTTATCTGGTGCCTGACAAAGTGCGTGAGGAACTCGGCCCGTTCATGCAGGCTCATCCTTGGTTCGCGAAAAACTATGAGCGCGACGCGCAGTTCCGGTCCGACGTCGCTAAGGAACTGACAGAACACAAGGCTTTCGAGTTCGAGGGTGCCAGGCAAGAGACCACGCTCCATTTGGTTGACCTCCTCTATGGTCCGAATCGGGTACGAGGCGTTGGCCTGGAAGTCTCGGTAGAGGGCAATCGGCCGCTTCGCCTCCTTCTGGACACGGGTGCCAGTGGCGTCATAATTTCTCAGAGGGCTGCTGACAAAGCAGGGTTGAAACACATCGGCTCAAGCGAGGCTTGGGGCATCGGCGACGGCGGTGTCCGAAAAACATTCGCCGCCTTTGCCTCCGTTTGCAAAATCGGTAGCCTTGAATTTAAGAACTGTGCATTCCAATCGTTGGAGGGGCGCAAGATCGCTGGCGATGAGGACGGCTTGATCGGCGCGGATTTCTTTGCGGATTACCTGATACACCTCGACTTCCAGCGCCGCTTGATGAATCTGACGCCCCTGCCGGAGAGATCGGCCAACCCGCAAGGTTATGACCGTATGGTTCCCACGAGCGAATCAGATTTCACTCCGATTTTTCGCTTCAGACACATGCTTATGATTCCGACTAAAGTGAACGGCAAGAGCTCCGGCCTGTTTGCTCTCGATACGGGGTCTGACTTATCAATCATCGATTCCAGCTTCGCCCGCATCTCGACCAAATTGCGCGGCAATGATTACATGAAAGTTCATGGTCTCTCAGGGAAAGTGAACGATGTTCTGGAGGCCGACAAAGCGGAACTGGAATTTGGCCGATTTCGACAGCGGAATCTGGGCCTTATATCGTTGAACCTCAACAACTCTCCCCGGCATGAGGAGGTCCGGATGTCAGGTATCTTAGGCTTGGCCGTTTTGGCCATGTTCCGCCTGGATCTCGACTACCGAAACAATCTCGTGAAGTTCGATTACGTTCTCAAATAGAAGGCGGACAGAGGAGAGCGCCGGCCGAACCCAACTGCGTAAGAACCCGATAAGAAATCGTCGGATTTCCGTATGATGATAGGAATATGTCCTCCGCCCTCCCCCCCGAACTTGAGCTTCCGACGATCACCTTCGAGCAAATCAAGGGACTTGAGAGCGCATATCTTCTTCAGAATTACTCGCGTTATCCGCTAGCCCTCCACCGCGGCAAGGGTGTCTACCTGTATGATCTCGACGGCAAACGCTATCTTGATCTGATTAGCGGTATCGGCGTTAACTCTTTAGGCTACGCTCATCCGCGGATCACGAAGGTGATGCGGCAACAAGTCGGCCTCCTGCTTCATTCGTCGAATCTTTACTATCACGAATATCAGGGTCGACTTGCTGAGCGGCTTGCCAGGATCAGTGGTTTGCAGCGCAGCTTCTTCTGTAATTCCGGGACGGAAGCAATGGAAGGAGCGCTCAAGATGATCCGCTCTCATGGCAATCACACTGGAGCCGGCGAAAAGATTGAGGTCGTCTCGCTTGAAAATTCTTTTCATGGCCGTACTCTTGGGGCTATTTCCATCACCGGACAGCCCAAGTACCGGAAGGATTTCGAACCCCTGCTCCCCGGAGCGCGCTTTGTGCCGGGCAATGACATTGCTGCGCTTGAGGCGGCAGTCTCTGAACGGACCGCCGGAATCGTTCTAGAGTTCATTCAGGGGGAAGGCGGAATCAACCCGGTTTCTGAACCGTTCGCGCGCAAAGCCAAGGAACTTGCCGAAAAGTTCAACGCTTTACTCGTTTTTGATGAGATCCAGTGCGGAGTGGGCCGCCCCGGTTCTTACTTCGCATACCAATTACTCGACCCTGTCCTCTTGCCCGACATTGTCATCGCCGCGAAACCAATGGCCTGCGGTCTACCTCTCGGTGTGGTGATTTCGAACGAGAAGGCTGCCGCGACCATTAAGCCCGGAATGCACGGAACAACCTACGGCGGGGGCCCTCTCGCTTGCCGTGTAGCCCTTGAGTTTTTCGATATTCTCGACGAACTGCTTCCCTCTATTAACTCGGTTGGCGGTTACTTCCGCATGCGGCTGACCGAGCTCATGCGCACCTTCGGTTTCATCAAGGACGTTCGCGGTCAGGGCTTGATGATCGGTGTGGAAATCGACTTTCCCTGCAAACAGATCGTCATCGATGGAATGAACGAAGGTTTGCTTTTCAACTGCACGCATGACACTGTTTTGCGTTTCCTGCCTCCCTATATCCTTACCGAGGCTGATGTCGACTGTGCCATCGCGGTTCTTTCGCGCATTTTCTCTAAATCGAAACGACCCTAAGTAGGAAGGCAAAGCAAATCTCCTCGGGGTGAAAAAGAAAGTAAATGTAAGCTCCTTGTATTACAAAGGCTTTACTTTTACAATCGCCTGAGATCGGATAATAGCTTCTAGCCGCGTCGAACATCCGCAAGAGCAGTTCGCGTTGTCCCGATCGCCGCAGAACTTCAGGCATGTCTACAACCAAACCGACCCGACTTCTTGCCGAAGAGCGAAGGCGTGAGATCGTCCGACTTCTGGACGAGCATGGCCGGATAACCGTCGATGAAGTTGTTAGCCGGTTTGGGATCTCCGCTGTGACTGCGCGCAGCGATCTGGACGTTCTGTCGGGGCAGGGATTCCTCGTACGCTCTCACGGCGGTGGCATTCGCCCCTTGGCTGCCAGCCCGGAGCATCCTCTCCGGGTACGAGAGAACATTAATACTGAACGAAAGATTCGGATCGCCGACGCCGCGGCAAATCTGATTCAGCCCTACCAGACTGTAGTTCTCTGTACGGGTTCTACTTCCGTCGAATTGGCCCGAGCCATACGCCGACGATCCTTTACTGGCCTCAAGGTCATTACTTACGCTCTGAACGTTGCTGCCGTCCTGTGTGATGTGCATGGCATCGATCTGATTGTTATCGGGGGTCTGTTGCGGCAGGTCTCGTGTGCGCTAGTCGGGCCTCAGGCCGAACACATGATGCAAACGCTACATTCGGATCACTGCTTTATGTCAACCGTGGGGCTCGATTTGAATGTGGGCCTCACCACGCTTGACATCATGGAGGCGCAACTGAATCGGTGCATGATCAACAACTCTGCAGAAGTGTCGGTGATTGCCGATTCCAGCAAGTTTGGCGTCAGAAGTTTGTCGGTAGTGACGGACCTGCGTTCCATTCACCGTATCATCACCGATGCTGAGGTGCCTGCTAATCAGGCCGACTCCTTCCGTTCTAAAGGGTTAGAAGTAATACTGGCCTAAGTCCCATTTTTCATAGGAAATACCATCTTGCGGATTTCCGGCGTTTGCTTATGTTTGCTTTCGATTTGCCTTGACACCTCTTCCAGGGCCTGATTACAATTCCGTAAAGCTCATAGAAAAGGAGTATTCGAATTGAGGTCCCTCTTGCATCGTCGGTTCAAGCTCTGTTTTGCTTTTTTCGCTCTTGTTTACTTCTGCGCTGTCAGCTCTGTTGCAAACGCCCAGGAAATTACCGCCTCTATCAACGGCGTAGTGACTGATGCCTCCGGCGGTACCGTTCCAAACGCCAAGGTCACAGCAAAGGATCTGGATCGTGGAAGCGCCTTTCCGACTACCACCAATGCCGATGGTTTTTACAGCTTTCCCCGCCTGCCCATCGGACGGTATGAAGTTCGCGTCGAAACGCCGGGCTTCTCTGTGGCAGTGCAGTCCAACATAGTTTTGCAGTTGAATCAAAACGCGAAGGTTGATTTCGCACTTAAGGTCGGTGATCAGAGCCAGGTGATCGATGTCTCATCGGAAGCCCCGATCCTGCAGACAGAAACAGCTCAACTCAGCACGATCATCGATGCTCATACCAACGTGACGCTGCCGCTTGCCACTCGCAACTACGTCCAGTTGACGTTGTTGGCACCCGGTGCTGTCACTCCGAATCCCAGTGGTTTTAAGAGTGCACAGACGACTTTCAATAGTGCCCGTCCTTATATCAACGGTAATCGCGAACAGACCAATAACTTTCTATTGGACGGAGTCGACAATAACCAAACCTCAGATAACGTTGTGGCATACGCGCCCAGCGTGGACGCCATTCAGGAGTTCAATGAAATTACTCAGAATGCCTCTGCTGAGTTCGGAAATTTCATGGGAGGCATTACCAGCGTCTCCATCAAATCAGGAACGAACCAGTTTCACGGAGATGCGTTTGAGTTCCTGCGAAACGATGCGTTGAATGCCAACGAATGGCAAAACAATCGGATCGGCGCGCCGAAGAACTTTCTGCGCTGGAACATGTTCGGTGGCACTCTTGGTGGCCCGGTACTGAAAGACAGGTTGTTCTTCTTTGCCGATTACCAGGGATCCCGCTACGATCAGCCTGGTGTTGCCAATTCCATTTCGGTTTTGCCGACCGCCGTTCGCAACGGCAACTTGAGCGCCTTCAACGTACCTGTGTACGATCCTTTGCAGACCACGATCGTGAACGGGGCGCTCGTTAAGGTCCCCTTTGCCAACGGCCAAATACCGACTTCGCGCTTCAGCCCTGCTGCGCTGAAGATGATTACCTCGAACTTGTATCCCGCCCCTGTCAACTCCTCTTTATCGTCCAACGCCCTCAACACCAGTCAGACATCTACCAATGGAGATCAAGGGGATGGCAAAGTCGATTGGAATATATCAACGAAAGATCGCTTCTTTGCACGCTACTCCCAAAGCAATGTGGACAACCCCACCGTCAACAGTTACGCCTTGAAGTACAACAACTTCGGGGTTTATCCTGTGCACAACGGGTCGCTCGATTACACCAGGACATTCACGCCCAGCCTGATCAACGACTTTCGCGCCGGTGTGAACTATACCTTTAACAACAACGGAACATCGCAATCCACCTTGCCGAACCTGCCGGCTCAATTTGGCATACCCGGAGCCACCTCATCCATCCTCCCGTCGCAGAACATAACCAGCTTCGACTCTATTGGTTCCAGTGCTTTGGTCACTTTGTTCGCCGATACCGTCATTCAAGTGAGTGACACGGTGATCTATACCGTCGCAACTCACACCCTGCGCTTTGGCGGACAGTTCAATCGATATCGCATAGACACCTTCTATGCGGGCAATAACGGCACGGCGGGTCTTTTTGAGTACAACGGGCAATACTCAGGAGTAGCGGCGGCCGACTTCCTTCTCGGCTTACCCTTCCATGTTGGTGTGGGTACCAACGGAGGAACTTGGGGCCAGCGCGACAACATGATTGCGGGGTTTGTCCAGGATACCTGGCGGATCAGCCCGAAGTTCACCGCCAACTACGGTCTTCGCTACAACCTGACCACACCCTTGGTGGAAGTCGCCAACCGGCAAGCGAACTTCGCTCCGTTTTCCGGAGAAATCGAATTGGCGGGGAAGAGCACTTTCTACGGTAATAATCGGGCCCTGTACAACCAGTACAACGGATGGACGAACTTCCAACCGCGCCTGGGCCTTGCCTATCAATACAGTCCCAAGGGTGTTGTTCGTGCTTCCTACACAATGTCGTCTTATCTCGAAGGCAGCGGAACCAATCTCCGATTGACAATCAATCCGCCTTTTTCGACCGAAAAAGACGTGCAGTACAGCGCTCCCAATCCAAACAATCCGTCCACGTTACTGCCCGGCTCAACGCTCGATCAGGGTTACACGACCATCGGAGCGAAATCCAATCCTTATGCCGGAGCTAACGTAAAGATCTGGGATCCTAATATTCGGCCGGCGGTTTCCAATCAATGGAACTTCAGCATTCAACAGCAATTTGACAGCGCGACTACTCTCCAGGTCGGTTATGTCGGTCAGAAGAATACGCACCTCATCGTTGCCCAGCCCTACCGTCAGGGCGTCCTGCTGCCCAACGGAACCGTTCAGAAGTCGGCGTATTTGTCCGGCAATCCGTTCGTTTACAACAGCATCTCCCAAATATCCGGAACGGAGACCAACGGCAACCAGTCGTATAACGCTCTACAGGCCACGCTGGCAAGGCGCTTATCTCAAGGGCTGCAAGCTAACGTAGCCTACACTTACTCGAAGTGCATGACGGATTCAATCGGATTCTACGGGGCTGGTCAACAAACCGCTGTCACTTCGGCCTACGTCAACAATCTGTACAATCGCAAGGCGGAGTGGGGCCCCTGCGGCTGGGATGTCACCCACATTCTCAGCGCTTATGCCACTTATGCACTTCCCTTTGGTCATGGACGCACTTTCGGTAAGAACCTGAGCCGGCCGGCCGAACTAATCGCCGGCGGATGGGAGCTTAATGCCATCGTAAGCGTCCATAACGGTTTCCCAATCACGATCAGCAATGGCGTAACGGACACCACCGGTACCGGGCAGCGCAGTAATCGAGCGAACTGTGTCTCGCCGGCCGTTGTATTTGGAAAGCAGAACTTTGGAGGCGCCGGCGGCGGATTCCAATGGTTTGACCCAACTAAATACGCCGCGGTGCCGATTGGCTCCTTTGGAAATTGCGGCGTGGGCACGGTTCGCGGCCCGGGCCTCTCGACTGCTGACCTGAGCCTCAGCAAGAAGTTCAACTTTACCGAAGCACAGAACCTGGAGCTTCGAGGCGAATTTATAAACGCCTTCAACCACCCCATCCTGTATGCTCCGAATCGCACTCAAGGAAGCACTACATTTGGTGTTGTCCAGAGTTCCTCCGGTGCACGCAACGTCCAGGTCAGCCTGAAGTATAACTTTTAGCTGCGCCCAGAAGAACAAAAGGCCTGTTCTCCGGCAATCGGTGAACAGGCCTTTTTCTATTTCTTGTTACGGCTACAACAATTCTTCGCGCTTCAGTTTATCCAGCTGCTTCACCAGCTTGCTTACGTCTTGCGACCTGTTTCGGTTCGCCACCAGCAAAGCATCCGGCGTATCAACCACGACCAGATTCTCTACACCCACCAGCGCCACCGGTTTTCCCGCACTAACGTAATTCCCGCTGCTGCCTTCAACAAAGATCTCCCCAGTCGACGCATTCCCGGCCGCGTCCTTGGCCGTGAGTTCGTACACAGCCTCCCAGCTGCCCACATCATTCCAGCCGATGTCGTCCAAGGCGATGCCGACAACATCCTGCACCTTCTCCAAGACTGCGTAATCCACCGAGATGCTCTCGCATAGCGGGTATATCTCTGCGAGCTTAGCCCCAAACTTGCGGCTCCCAAACGCGGGAAGACCGGCGATTAGAGTCGCGGTTTTGGGTTGGTGCTTTCGCATCAAATCGAGTACCGTCGAGGCGCGCCAGAAAAACATGCCGGCATTCCAGAAGAAATTGCCCGCTTTCACGAACTGTTCTGCAGTTTTCTCGTCTGGCTTTTCGCGGAATTTCGTGACTTGCTGAGTCTCGAGTCCGCCCGGCTCGACCCTCGCAGGGAACTCGATATATCCGTAGCCAGTCTCAGCCCAGCGCGGCTGAATTCCTAGAACGACAACCGTGGTCTTCTCGGCTGCTTTGTAGGCTGCCTTCACGAACTTGCGGAAGCGCTTCTCCTTTGTAATCAGGTGATCGGCCGGAAATACACCCATTACCGCATCGGGCGATGCGCCAGCCAGAATGTGAGCAGCCAGAGCTATACAAGGTGCGGTGTTCTGTTGCGAAGGTTCGGCGATAATCTGCTGCTTCGGGATCTCGGGCAGCTGCTTTCGAATCTCGGCCTGCAGATAATCATTCGTTAAAACCCAGATGTTCTCGGGCGGTATGACCCCCTCGAGACGATCGACAGCCTGCTGAATGAGAGTTCGTTCTCCAAAGAATCGAAGAACCTGCTTTGCGCTGCGTTTGCGGCTGCGCGGCCAAAAACGGGTCCCGCGTCCGCCGGCCATGATGAGGGCATAACGTTGAGTCGCCATGAACTTAATCAGTGTAAATGGCGGCGCTACTTTCTTGAAAAACTTGTAAGTGCTGGCCTTACGGATTGGGAGAGCCAGTCTTGAGGGGCAGAGGCTGATCACCCAACTGTGAATCCGGGAACCCCCGAATCACGTGTAGGGTCCGATCCCATCGCGTTCGGCTAAAGAAGTGCTCCCCTAGATCCACAAAATGGGAAACCAGGGATCCGACTGACGAGCCGGCGAGATCCTCGGTCGACGCCCGGTACGACCAATAAATGATGAGCGGCTTCCCGATGATATTTTCACGCGGGACAAAGCCCCAGTAGCGGCTATCCAACGAGTTGTCGCGGTTGTCACCCATCGCAAAGTACGTATTTGGCGGAACCACAATTTCGCCGTCCTTCACGTGCGAATCCAGCATCTCCCGTTGCAACTGGGACTGCAAACCTTCCGCGAAAGCCGAGGGATCTCCCGGGAAATTATCCCGGCCCGGATCGTAAGGAAATTTATGATATACGTACGGCTCGTTCAGGCGGATTCCGTTTCGATAGACAATACGGTTGATCATCTTAAGACGGTCGCCGGGTACTCCGATGACCCTCTTGACAAAGGTCTGTGAGATATCGACCGGGTACCGGAAGACGATAATGTCCCCGTGCTTTGGCTGTTCGTACGGCAACAGATATTTGCTGATTGGGCCTGAAGGGGCATAGGCGAGCTTATCGACGAGTAGATGATCGCCAATCAGCAGCGTGTCTTCCATCGATCCGGTAGGAATCACGAAGGCCTGCACCAGCGTGGTCGTGCCAAACAGCAGAAGAAGGATAGTAACTGCCCATTCCGCTATGCTGTTACGCGCCTGTTCCGCAGTGGCCGGTTTAGGGTCACTCTGCTTTACGCCGGTTGGAGTTTCTGTTATTTCGTTCGCCATGTACTCCCTGAACCTTTTTACCGTTCAGCTTAATTGTAACGTTCAAATGAGTTCAAAGTGGAAGGAACAGATTTTGCTGATTTCTGGCCCTCAATCCTGAACGCTAGTATGGGGGCATGACAGTAGAGCAGCGAGAGAAGATTCAGCACGCTATCCAGGCACTTATCGACGTGGAGAGTGCGTTACAGCACTCAGCCGACGGTCGACCGAACCCAAATCCTGAAGTCCTGGCGGTCCAGCAAAAGTTGCATGAGGCTCGCACATCGCTGATCGCTCTCAATGCTCCTGAATACAACTGAAATTTGGCTTTCCATGCCACGCCATCCCAGTAAGAGTGCGTGAATGAGAAGCAACGTCCCCCCTTTGGCTCGACTCTAATAACCGGAGACTTAATGAAACGAGTAAATCTATCCCTGGCTGCAGTCTGCCTGGTTTCCGTACTCTCAATCGCATGTTCTGGAACGAAAACGGCAGCTTCTGACGCTCAGATTACCGCTGATATTCAGTCGAAGCTTTACTCCGATCCCACAACGAAGCAGAGTTCCGTCAACGTTGCCGTGAAAGACGGCGCGGTTACCTTGACGGGCGACGTGCCGAACTCCGACGTCGAACTTGCTGCCATGAAGATTGCCAATTCGGTCAGCGGCGTGCGCGGCGTCGCCGACCAGATGAAGGTGAATAGCGCTTCCGCTGCATCGCAGCCGGCTCCGGCTCCGCCAGTTGCCACCCCTGCTACGCAGTCGAAAAGCTCTGGCTCGACTCCTCCAAGTCAAGTGGCGAGCCAGACGGAGCCAAATTACCCGCCTCCCTCTGCATCTTCCCGGCCCGAAACACCCCCAAGTTCATCCATGTCCCAATCGACCCCCTCTGAACCCCGACCAGCGCCGAAGCCGGTGGAGCCTGAGCGTGTGACCATTGCCGCTGGGCAAAGACTTTCCGTCCGAACTGTTGACGCGATTGATTCGAGCAAAGTCAGCGAAGGGCAGGCTCTCCGTGCTACCCTCGATTCCCCGCTGGTGTCCGAAGGCCAAGTGATCGTACCCGCTGGAGCACCCATAACCTTACAGGTCACGAGTGCGAAAGGCGCCGGCCGCATCAGGGGTGAGAGCGAACTGTCTCTTCAGGCGACCAGCCTCGAGTATCGCGGACGAAATTACCCGATCAGAACAAGTGCTTACGAAGAGCAGGGCAAAGCTCGGGGCAAGAACACGGCCCTCAAGACAGGCATTGGGGCCGGAGTAGGCGCCCTCATAGGTGGATTGGCTGGCGGAGGAAAGGGCGCAGCGATCGGCGCTGGCGCAGGCGGCGGTGCTGGTTTTGGGTTCAATGCCCTGACCCACGGCCAGCAAGTGAAGGTCCCGTCAGAGTCAGTGCTGAATTTCCGCTTGGAAGCACCGTTGGTCGTTCCGGGTCCGCGGTAATCATCTGAGGGTCCCTTCTCGCAAGAGCGCGGTCGGACCGGTTATCACTCCCGTATCATAGGGGTGCTAATCGTTTCGGCCGGCAGCGGCCAGCGCCTCACTTCAAAGAAGGCGCGACCGCTCAGTTGCCGGCTGCGACTCAGGAAGACAGTTCATGAAAGTCACCGTCATCATCCCCGCTGCAGGGCTTGGAACCCGCATGGGTCGTAGCGCGCCCGTCCCAGAAAACGCGGGAATCAGTCGCAAGCAGTTCATGCTCTTGAATAACTCGCCCATACTCGTCCATACTTTGCGCAAGTTTGTAGATCTGCCCTCGATCTCAGAGATCGTGGTTGCCCTGCGCGCCGAGGATATGAGTTGGGCCGCAGAACTCCTCGCCCAGGAGGGCTTGTCCAAACAGGTCAGGATTGTGCAAGGAGGCGAGAGCCGCCAGCAATCAGTAGAAAACGCCTTGGCGACGCTAGCTGATGATGTGGATCTCGTCGCTGTCCACGACGCCGTGCGCCCGTTTATCGGCCGAGAGGTCATCGAGAAGGTGATTGCCGAGGCCGGGGAAAGTGGTGCTGCCATCGTCGGAATTGTCCCCGTAGACACAGTGAAGCAGGTTCACCGGAATAAGGTCAGAGCTACTCTGCCCCGCGAACGCCTCGTCTTGACTCAAACTCCCCAGGTGTTCCGTCTTGATCTGCTTCGGCGCGCATTCGAAAAAGCGCGTGAAGACGCCTTCATCGGCACGGATGAGTCGTCGTTGGTAGAGCGGCTGGAGCAGGTTGAGGTCTCCGTCGTCTTAGGGTCTGATCGAAATATCAAGATTACCCGGCCAGGTGACATGGACCTCGCCAGGCTTTACTTGACCTTCGAGAGCATTCCGGCGCTGCAGACCAATTAAGTGAGTTCGTTTCGTAATTTGCCCCAGCTTCGAATCGGCCAAGGCTGGGACACCCACCGCATCGAATTGGGCCGACCCCTGGTATTGGGCGGCGTGACCGTTCCCTCGGAGTTCGGCCTAGCGGGTCATTCCGATGCCGACGTACTATTCCACGCCGTGACTGACGCCATTCTTGGTGCACTGGCTCTCGGCGATATCGGAATGCACTTTCCTGACACAGCGCCGGAGTGGAAAGGTGCGAACAGCCTTCAATTCCTGCAGCACGCCGCCCGCTTAGCCGCAGATCGAGGTTTTTCTTTCGTCAACGTCGATACCACCATCGTCCTGGAACGTCCCAAACTGAAGGATTTCCGTGGTGCGATCCGGGAAAGCCTGGCAGCAGCTCTCGGACTGGACGCCGGCTTAGTTTCAGTAAAATTCAAGACTGCTGAAAAGGTTGGGCCCGTGGGTGAAGGCCGCTCTTGTGAGGCACAGGCGGCCGTATTGCTGGCGAGTGACTTCACCTAGCGAGTAGTTGCAACAGAGGCTGTAAATTCCGCGTAAGGGCCGGTGAAGTCCTGAACTTCATTCGGTTCGAAGTACCAGATGCGAGTTGCCACTTCGTCCACCAGGTCCTCATCGTGAGTCACTAGCAGAACGGTCCCTTCAAATTTCTGCAGAGCCGTGTTCAACGCGTTGATCGCTTCCAGGTCCAAGTGGTTTGTGGGCTCGTCGAAAACCAGGACGTTTGGTTTCTGCAGCATCAACTTGCAGAAAATCAAACGCGCCGCTTCGCCTCCTGAAAGTGTCTGGGTCGGTTTATTGCCTTCCTCGCCGCTAAACAGCATCTGACCCAGCAACCCACGAATTTCTTCTTTGGAGGCCTGAGGATCGAAATCGTGAAGCCACTCGCCGACTGTCGTACCGCCCCGGATTGTCTCGCGGTGGTCCTGGGCAAAGTAGCCGACCTGCACTTCATGACCCCACGTCACAACGCCGGAATCGAGCCCGACATCCGGATCGTCAACACCTGGAGCCTGAGCGAGTAACGCCTTAAGCATGGTGGTCTTTCCCATGCCATTCCGTCCCATCAAGGCAATCTTCTCGCCTCTCTGGATTGAAGCAGAGAATCCCTTGATGACCGCCGTTCCGTCGTAGCCCTTTGTGACGCCCTTGCACTCCAGCGCCTGCCGGCCCGAAGGACGCTTCATTTCAAAACGGATGAATGGGCGTTGTATGTTCGACCGTGCCAGATCCGTGGTTGCAAGTCGCTCCACTTCCCGTTTGCGGGAGGTCACTTGGCTGGCGCGTGTACCGGCCGAAAAGCGAGCGATAAAGTCGTTCAGCTGTGCAATCTTTTTCTCGCGTTGCGCGTTTTCAGATTCGATTCGCGACCGGACCTGCGTCTTCTGCAGCACCATGTCGTCATAGCCGCCGGTATAGGTAATGATCGTTTGGTAATCGATATCGGCTGTATGGGTGCAGACCGCGTTCAGGAAATGTCGATCGTGTGAGATCACGATGACTGAACCGTTGTAATGGTTAAGGAAGTTCTGCAGCCAGTGGATCGATTCGAGATCGAGATAGTTCGTGGGCTCGTCGAGCAGCAAAGCCTCTGGTTGTCCAAACAACGCCTGCGCCAGCAAAACACGGACCTTCTGACCACCCTGCAGCTCGCCCATTTTCCGCTGATGCAGAGGTTCCGGAATGTCCAAGCCATCGAGCAACACGGCAGCATCTGCTTCGGCCGTATAGCCATCCTCTTCGGCTACGACGCCCTCAAGTTCACCTAGACGCATTCCGTCCTCGTCGGTCAGCTCAGGTTTGTCATACAGAATTTCACGTTCCTCAAGCGCTTTCCAAAGCGGCAGGTTGCCCATGATCACCGTGTCAACAACCCGGTATTCATCGAAGGCAAATTGATCCTGCCTCAGTATTCCTAGCTTCTTGGGGCGAACAACAGTCCCTTTTTGAGGCTCCAATTCGCCCGAGAGCAGCTTCATGAACGTTGATTTACCTGCGCCGTTTGGACCCGTGAGTCCGTACCGCCGTCCGGAAAGGAACGTTGTGGTGACTTCCTCGAAGAGAATCTTGCCGCCGAAGCGCATGCTGACGTTGCTAACTGAAATCATGAAAGGTGGGAGGGGGAATCTTCAGTTTAGCCTAATTTCAGGGACTTTTCCTTAGGCGCTCTGGGTTTTCGCCTCCAGGCCTGAGCGTAAAATCGGCTTGCTCTGCTGCTTCCGCGAGGCCCGGGAACCGTATGTGTCTGCGTAAACCTTAGTAAAAGTTGCCCCAAAGAAGAAGATCTGGGCGGAGTAATAGACCCAGACAACAAGTGCGACCAGAGAACCCGCGGCGCCATACGTGGAGCCTACGCCGACTGTACCCAAATACCAGGCGAGTAGAGTCTTCCCAATCGTGAAGAGGATAGCTGTCACGACTGCGCCAACGCCCACATCGCGCCAGGCGATTGGCACGTCGGGAACGAACTTGAAAATCAAGCCAAATAGCGCCGAGATAGCCACCAGTGAGATCGCGACGTTTGCCACGTGGCCGGCAACAGCCAGGTGAACCGGTACTAAGCCCGCGAAGAAATTCTCTACAATGGCGATGGCGGCGCTCAGGATCAGTGATGCCAGCAACAGGAACCCGAGTGCCAGCACCATCCCGAACGACACCACCCGCTGCCACACCATTCCTTTCCAACCTCCGGCTACTGCCTTGGGGGCACCCCAGATCGTATTTAAGGAGTCGCGCAGTTCCAGGAACACGCCCGATGCTCCTGAAAGTAAAGTGATAAACGCCACCACCGTAGCGGTAATTCCACTCTTCGGTTGATGCGCATTCTCGATCAACATCGCAACCGTTTTTTCTCCGGCCGCTCCCGAAATTCCGCGTACCTGGGCTAGAATTTGCTCCTGGGCGGACGCCTGACTGAAGACTAATCCGCAGATCGCGACGATCAGGATCATGAGCGGCGCCATCGACAGCAACATATAGAACGCAAGCGATGCACCGAGACGAGGTGCGTTGCAGTCGCTCCACCGCGACGCGGTGTCTTTCAGCAGACCTAAAATGTCTTTTCCGGCGATCATAGTAGCAATCTTCTTCTATAGATCCTTTCCGGTTGTTCCTTGAGACATTTGTAACAGGCAAAAGCAAATCCGCGTCCACTGAGTACATTCCCAGGGGATCTGACGTTGTCGATTACCGCATTCTTGTATGAAGAAGCTGCTGTGTCAACAAGTAAGTAGGATTGTGTTCTGAAACTTAAACTCTTTTGCTCTGTAAACTTCCGACCTCAATTGAACTTGCTTGCTTTCCTTTCAACACCGGCCTTGCTTATGGCCGCTTTTCTTGCCCTAAGCATCAACACGTACGCGCAAGACTTTGCGGGAAGAGCTGTTGTCTCGGTTAAATACGCGCCTGCTATTCAGCCCATTGACGCGCGCGACCTTAAACGCATGCAGTTGGTCTCAGAAGGTGCTCCCTACGAGCCTCGTCAAGTAGCGGCCACACTCGATCGGTTGTTCTCAACTGGACTCTATGATGATCTTCAAGTCGACGTGCAACCTTCCGGAGAAGGTGTTGTCGTAACGTTTATCACCAAGGCTCGTCGCTTCATTGGGCACGTGGGGGCCCAGGGCAAAATCGTTGATCCTCCGAGTCGTGCCGTCATCATCAGTGATGCTCAACTCTACCTGGGAACGCCCTATGATGAAGAGGCTCTGGAGACAGCACGCAAGAACATTCAGCAGCAGTTAGAACGCAACGGTCTCTATCAGGCGAAGGTGAACGTTGCCACGATTATCGATCCCGACACTCAGCAAGTGACCATCCGCTTTCTGGTTGATTCCGGGCCTCGCGCAAAGTACGCCACCCCTGTCATTAACGGCGAGACGAAGCTTCCGGTGAACACGATTATCCGCGCGACCGGATGGCGCATCCCTCTGATTCACCGTTGGCGTCAGATCACGCAGTCTCTGACTGACAAAGGAACGGAAGGCATTGAGCAGCGCTATGCGAAAGATAATCGGCTGACAGCCACAGCCGATCTTAGGTCGCTGGACTATGATCCCGATACACACCGGGCTACTCCAACTCTGGATATCACGCCCGGACCTAGAATCACGATCAAAGCGCTCGAAGCCAAGGTTTCGAAATCTACGCTTCGCAAGTACATACCTGTTTACCAGGAGGGTTCAGTCGACAATGATCTGTTGACCGAGGGCGCGCGCAACCTTCACGATTACTTCCAATCACGAGGTTATCCGGATGTGGATGTGACCTTCCGGCGTGAGCCGCCGCAGAATGATCAGCAGACGATCAATTACTACATCGCAACCGGCCCTCGTCGACGCTTAGCAAACGTAGAGGTTTTGGGGAACGATTACTTTACGTCCGAAACACTGGAAGAACGAATGTTCCTCCGGAAAAATTCTCTATTATTGCGATATGGTCGCTACAGCGAAAGCTTTCGGAAGAAAGACGAGGAGGCTATCGCTAACCTTTACGTCTCCAATGGCTTTCGTGACGCCAAGGTAACCTCGTCCGTACAAACCGGCTATAAAGGCAAGGAAAACGATCTATCCGCGCGCTTCCGGATTAATCCCGGTCAGCAGTGGATGGTTGAGAGCCTGGAGGTCCGGGGGAGCAACCGGCTCGATCTTTCTCCGCTTGAAAAGAGCTTTACATCCGCTAGTGGACAGCCCTATGCCGACGTAAATATAGCCACTGATCGCAACTTGATCTTGCATTACTACTACACCAATGGTTTCCCGAACGCCTCGTTTGTCTACACAACAGTACCGGGAACCCAGCCACAAACCGTGAAGATCATTTACCAGGTCCGCGAAGGTCCGCGCGAGTTCGTCCGGGGCGTGATTTATTCAGGTCTTTATCGTACCCGGCCCAAGATGGTTCAGAAACGCCTGACGGTTGAGCCGGGTGAGCCGCTGTCGATGGTCAAAGTGAATGACGTTGCAAAGCAGCTGAGCGATCTCGGAGTCTTTGCCAGCGTCAATACCGCTGTCCAGGATCAGGAAGGTACCAATCTTTACAAAACTGTGCTCTTCGATTTCGACGAAGCCGGCCGCTACACCTTCAACGTAGGTTTTGGTTTGCAGGTCGGGCAATTTGGCAACACAACCAATAACCTCAGCAATGCCGGTGGCTCAAAAGGTATTTCCCCCATCGTCGCGTTTGACGTCAGTCGCCTGAACTTCCTTGGTTCTGGACAGACTATCTCATTACAGACCAAATACTCCACCCTTGAACAGCGTGAGTCCCTGAACTACATCATTCCGCACTTTCTTGGTTCGTTTAACCGAACGGTTACGTTTTCAGCCCTGTACAGCACCACGCAAGATGTCCAGACATTTTCCTCCAGACGGTTGGAAGGCTCGATCCAAACTTCACAAAGGTTCAATCGCGCATCCACCGTTCTTCTTCGTTTTGCCTACCGGCGCGTCAGCACCGGCAACGTCGACATTCCTTCTCTTCTGATTCCGGCTCTACTGCAACCTGTGCGCATCGGTATCCTTTCAGCGAGTTACATTCAGGACCATCGTGATAATCCAGCCGATGCTCATTCCGGCTTTTGGAACACAATTGACGCGGGGCTTGCCGGTAGCTTTTTCGGATCTCAACGAAGCTTCTATCGCGTCCTCGCTCGCAACGCGACTTATACCCAGATCGGACGCCGCTTCGTTCTGGCAAGACAGACTCAGCTCGGTGGGATCGTTCCCTTTAGATCCACAGCAGGCCTCACCAAGTACGAATATATTCCTCTACCTGAGCGGTTCTTTGGTGGTGGTGGCGTTTCCATGCGTGGCGTCGGTGATAACCAGGCAGGTCCGCGCGATATCGGAACTCCAAACGAACAACCCGGCCCCGCGACGAATCCTACTGGCTTTCCCATTGGTGGTAATGGCTTGTTCTTCAACAACGTTGAGCTTCGATTCCCACTCGCCGGCCCGAATATCAGCGGTGTGTTCTTCCATGACATGGGAAACATCTATAACAACTTCAGTGATATCTCACTACGCTTCCGCCAGCGGAATGACCAGGACTTCAACTATGCCGTTCAGGCCGCAGGCTTTGGAATCCGCTATAAGACGCCGCTCGGTCCCGTTCGCCTCGACCTGGCGTATGCCCTCAACCCTCCCGCTTATCAGGGTTTCAGCACGAACTTAACCACACAACAGCTTCTTGCGTGTGGATCTTCCACGAGCCCTCAGTGCCAGTCCGGACCACAGAAGCTGAGCCGCTTCCAGTTCTTCTTCTCTATCGGGCAGGCATTTTGAGAAGGTTTGTCTTCGATTCCTGGTGCTTTTTATTGATGGCAACCGCTGCATATCCTGTCATCGTCGACCGCATCGCCATCCGTGTCGACAATGCCATCGTCAAGGATAGTGATATCAGCAGGAACGTGCGAGTAACCGAGTTTCTCAACGATGAACCTCTCCGAATGACCAATGCCGATCGCCGCGAAGCTGGAAGGCGGCTCATTGACCAGTCGTTCATTAAACGAGAGGTGCAGATCGGTGATTATCCTCAAGCGACGTGGGAAGAAGCTGATCAACAACTCGCCAAGCTGCAAAGCAGCCGGTTCAAGACCCGTGCCGCGTTCTTGCAGGCGCTGAGCAAGTACGGATTAGTCGAGCCCGATCTACGCTTCGAATATCAGTGGCAGCTCACGGTTCTGCGCTTCATCGATCTGCGATTCAAGCCGGCGGTTCTTGTCTCCGAAGATGAAGTAGCGAGATATTATTCTTCCCATACTGCGGCGCTTCGAAAAGCTTATCCGGGCAAATCCTCGCTAGACGATCTAAGTGAGCCGATTCGCGAAATCCTGGTTGGCGAGAAGGTCAACCAGCAGTTCTTTGCCTGGCTCGACGAGCAGCGAAAGAGTAAGAAGATTGAGTTCCATGAAGAGGGTCTTCAATGAGCAAGCGCAAGCGGTTACTTCTCACCATCGGTGGATCGCTCGCCGGCTTGATAGCCGTGTTGGTCGTCGCAACCATCCTCATTCTGCAAAGCAGTTGGTTTGCAAACTATGTGCGCAACAAAATCATTTCCGTTACGGAAGAATCGACTGGCGGGCGGGTTGAACTCGACTCGTTTCAATTCGACTGGAGCCATCTCACGGTTCGTATTCGAAACTTTATCTTGCATGGCACCGAACCGGTTGGAAACGATCCCCTAGCACGCGTTGCCTTGCTAGAAGTTCACCTGAAGCTGCTCTCTGCTCTGAAGAAAGTTGTTGATGTGCAGTATGTCGGTATTGAGAACACCGCAAGTTAATCTCATCGTGTTCCCAAATGGTCAAACCAACGTACCGGAACCGAAGATCAAGAAGCAGTCCAGCACTGACAACAACGGATTGGAAACCGTTGTCAATCTGGCAGTCGGACGATTCCAGATCGAACATGGGTTGCTGCAATATGCTCAGCAGAAAACTGCGTTCAGCGGGCGCGGTGAAAACCTGCGTGTCCTCCTCGACTACAATTTGCTACGCCCCAGTTATCAGGGCAATGTCCGTATTGATCCTCTCCTGATTACGGCTGGAACGAATCCCCCGCTGGGTGTCCATATCAACATCCCGGTCGTGATCGAGAAAGATGCTATCCGAGTTGCAGATGGAACCCTCAACACGACCGAATCCCAGATCCAGCTGAATGCTACCCTGCAGAATCTGAATACCCCTCAGATCGATGTGCAACTGAAAGCCGGCATTGGATTGCCCGAAATAGCCCGGAGCTTCGGCTTGCCTCTGGACACTACCGCAAAACCTGCTCCTAAGAATGTAAACGCAGATCTTTCGCTTTTCATTGATGGGAAGACAAATGCCATTCAGTTTCGGAACTGCCGCGTGGGAATGGGTGCAACGACCCTCGAAGCCGCGGGCAGTCTCGATAGCTCCAGGAACGCCGCGGTTCAGTTTAGGTCCAACTTTGCTCTCAACGAGTTGGCGGCTCTCTTCAAGGTTTCAGGCGTACAAGTCGCGGGAGCATTAACTGCGAATGGTGACGCTCGGCTTGATGCTCAAAAGAACTATGCGGTTAACGGGACCCTGAACTCGCACGACCTGGCAATCCGAAGCGGCACTACGAAGATCTCGAACGTCTCGCTCTCTTCTCCTTTCCATGCCGATCCGTATCTGATTAGTCTCGACGGACTGAAGCTCAACGCTTTCGGTGGTTCTCTGGCCGCCAAGGTCTTCGTCGAAAAACTGGAACAGCTCAGCGTAGAAGGAAATTTGCGAAGCTTCTCGCTTCCTGTTCTTGCCAATGCTCTCACTGGAAAGCGCCTCGGCTACGATGGCACAATCAATGGCTCCGTGAAAGCGCGAGGAGACTTAAATGCCAAAGGCACTGCTGGCTATACTGCCGAAGCGAATCTTGGTATCTCACCCGGTACTCGTGGCGTGCCGGTAAGTGGACGCCTTCTTGCACGTTTTAACGGCGCACGCGATTCTGTCGACCTGGGTAACTCCTATATTGGAATGCCGCACTCTCGCATCGATCTTAACGGCGCATTGAACCGCCAGATCGATCTACGTCTGGTCTCTCACGATCTCAATGATTTCCTGCCGGCAGCCAACTTTGGAGCGGCCAAGCCGCAGAGTTCCCTGCCTGTGACGCTGCAGGGCGGTACAGCTCAGATCCTTGCTCAAGTTCACGGTAATCTCTCGGCACCGAAGATTACCAGCCATCTGGCAGTGGATCATTTCGCCGTCGAACAGCGATCTTTTGACCGTTTGGCATTAGACCTCTCAGCCTCACCCACCGGGGCGCAAGTCCAGAATGGTTTGCTTACCCGTCATACGCTGACGACAAACTTTGACGCTTCCATCGGATTGCGGAAATGGAGTCCGATGCCGCGCTCCCCTCTGAGTGCAAATCTGGCGCTGCGCAACGGCGACATCGCCGATCTGCTTGCTCTAGCGGGCGAATCTGCTATTCCGGCTAGCGGTAACTTAAACGCTGACGTTCACGTAAACGGCACGTACGGTAACCCGATGGGCAGCGCCGGTCTGCAAGTTACCAATGCCAGCGCTTACCAGCAGCCGATCGATCACCTGTTTGTCAATGTGAACCTCGCCGACCAGTTAATCACTCTGACTCAACTGGAACTTGCGTCCGCGAACGGAAAGGTCAACGCGAACGGAACATTCCGCCACCCACGCGATAGCTTCTCAGTGGGACATGCGCAATTCCATGCCGCTTCGAGCAACCTGCAATTGAGCAATGTCAAACCTCTTCAGCAGCAATCACCTGGAGTGGCTGGACTCATCCAACTCACGGCGGATGCGGCTGCTGACCTGCAAACGGAGGGCAAGCAGTCGGTTATCAACATCTCCAATATCAGCGCTGACTTCAGCGGTACCGGGCTTCGCGTTCAGAATCAGAGCGCCGGCGATCTCACCGCGACCGCACGAACCGTGAACGGTTCCGTCAATTATAAGGTCGCTTCTAATTTCGCCGGATCCAACATTCGGGTTGATGGCAATACCTCGCTCACCAAGGATTACCGCACAACGGCGGACGCTCTGATTGAAAACCTCTCAGTCGAGAAAACTCTACAGATCGTTGGACAGAGCACCGTGCCGGCGAGAGGCACTTTCTCCGCTCAGGCGCACCTGGCAGGCACTTTGGATGCTCCAAATGCAAACTTACAATTTGCTCTGGCCCGGGCCAACATCTACCAGGAACCCGTGAATCGATTCGAGGGCACTGTTCGCTATTCGCCTACGAACGTCGACATCCCGTCAATCCGTTTGGATGCGCCGGCCGGGTCCGTTACTCTCAACGGATCCTTCGCTCATCCAGCAGGAAATCTGAAGAGCGGGTCTCTTCAACTCAAGGTGGACAGCACGGATCTCGACATCAGCAAGGTTGTTCACGCGCAACAGGCCAAACCCGGAATTGCCGGCACCTTGCATTTAGCAGCCGACATCGCCGCAAGTTTGCGTGATCAGGGTGGTACGCCTTCGGTTGCCTTTTCGCGGCTGACTGCTAATGCTTCGGCCAAGACACTGCGAGTCGGAACGCTCGCGCTTGGCGGTGCGGAACTCGATGCTAGAACGACGGGCCAGAACCTTAATTTCCGA
Source organism: uncultured Acidobacteriaceae bacterium (assembly GCA_963814195.1). Taxonomy (GTDB): domain Bacteria; phylum Acidobacteriota; class Terriglobia; order Bryobacterales; family Bryobacteraceae; genus Bog-105. Next base: position 482,649 of record CAWFBU010000006.1, on the reverse strand, counting down.
CTCGACTCCGACATCGCTAAGTCCCAGATCCATGCCTCCGGCGTCTCGCAGTTGGCGGGCGACTATGTGACCCATGCCAAACTGAGCTTCGGTAACATTCGCTATGCGAATCTAGCGCCTTTTGTGGAGCCGGACCCGGAGGTGAAGCCCGGTTTCGATGCGCTCGTTGAGGGGAATGCCTCCTTTGATGGGCCTGTGATGCGTACCGACGATCTGAACGCAAGGTTGCAATTGGATCGGCTCGAGCTTCGAACCTTACCTACAGGATCCGCAACCGGCGCCCCTCCTGGACGCGCAGTGAATTTCCAAAACGAGGGACCCATCGCCGTTGTCCTGAACCACTTGAATGTGCAGATACAGCAATTCCATTTACGTGGGCCTAGAACGACCGTCGATGTAAGTGGTGGCGTAAACCTTAATAACCCTCGCAATCCGCTCGGTGTGACGCTCGCGGCCGACGCTGATCTGGGAGTGCTGCAGGATGTTGACCACGACTTCTACTCCTCCGGAGCGCTCACCTTGAACGCTGTGGTCCGTGGCACTTTCGCCGATCCCCTGATCAACGGCAAGGTTGAGTTGAAAAATGCGAACGTCAACTATGCCGATGCTCCAAACGGCCTTTCAAACGCCAACGGCGTGATTGTTCTGAATGGGAAAAACGCCTCTATCCAGAATTTGACTGCTGAAAGTGGAGGTGGAAAAGTCTCCTTGGCAGGTTTCGTCGGCTACACAGGAAATGCGGTCAACTTCAATCTGAAAGCCACTGCAGATCGCGTGAGGGTTCGATACTCGGGCGTGAGCGTCACTTCGAATGCAGCCGTCGCCCTCACAGGTAATACCAATCGCTCACTGCTGAATGGCACGGTGACAGTCCAGAAGATTGCGTACGGATCTTCAAGCGACGCCGGATCTTTCCTGTCCAGCGTGTCGACACCCCCTACAACGCCCAGCGCTCCTTCGCCTGTTCTGTCTGCTATGCGGCTCGATCTGCATATTTTGACCGCTCCGGATTTGCGTGTTGTCTCAACCTACGCCGATCGGCTGTCGGCCGAAGCGAACCTCACGGTCAGGGGAACGGCTGCGACTCCCGGTATGATCGGGCGCGTTGTCATCACCGACGGACAACTGGTTTTCTTCGGAAACCAATATACAGTCAACACCGGTACCGTCAACTTCTACAACCCAACGTCAATCGAACCTGTGTTGAACGTCTCTTTGGAGACTATCGCTCAGAACGTGGACGTCGTGCTCGGAGTAGCTGGCCCGATGAACAATCTCGCTCTGAGCTATCGGTCCGATCCGCCCTTAACTTTCGAGCAGATTGTTCAATTGCTTGCGACCAACACGACCCCAAACGATCCAACGATTGCAGCTCGGCAGCCTGCTCCACCACAACAGTCGCTCAGCCAAATGGGAGAATCGGCGGTGTTAGGTCAAGCAATTGCTAATCCACTGGCAAGCCGGGTGCAGCGCGTCTTCGGTATCAGTGCGTTGAAGATTGATCCTTCTGTGGCTGGCAGCAATGGTGGGCCTACAGCCAAAGTGACGCTGCAACAGAAGATTGCCAGTAACATCACATTTACCTACATCACGGATGTTACACAAACAAACTCACAGATCATACGCCTGGAGTGGGCGTTAACTCCGAAACTTTCGGCTGTAGGATTGCGCGATTACAACGGTAACGTAAGTATTCAATTCTTTTACAAATTCAAGGTTCGATAAAAATTTCTCGTGAAAATCGTTGTTTTCGGTCTCTCCGTCACTTCAGCCTGGGGAAATGGGCACGCCACCCTCCTGCGAGGGCTCTTTCGGGCGCTGCATGCCCAAGGACACCAGGTGCACTTTTTTGAGCGCGACACACCTTATTACGCACAACACCGGGATGCTCCGACTCTTCCCTACGCAGCCGTGCATCTCTATTCGTTGTGGCCAGATGTGGCTTCCAAGGCCGCTCATGTACTGTCAGACGCCGACGTAGGAGTGGTGACCTCCTATTGCCCTGACGGCCGGGAGGCCTGCAGTCTGGTCCTACAAGCCGGCCTGTGGCGTTCAGTCTTCTATGACATGGATACGCCTGTTACCCTAAGCCGCCTCGAACGCGGCGAGGTGGTTGACTACGTCCCGGAACTCGGTTTCGGCGGCTTCGACCTCGTACTTAGCTACACGGGTGGCGAGGCTCTGGATCGATTGCGAGGCAGGCTGGGGGCTCGCAGGACAGCGGCTCTCTACGGGTGGGTCGATCCCGTCATTCATCATCGTGAAGATGCAAACGACTACTTTGCGGCGGATCTTTCCTATCTTGGTACTTACGCGGCCGACCGCCAGCAGGCGTTAGAACAATTGTTAGTAGAACCAGCCAGAAGGCTGCGAGACAAGAGCTTCCTGATTGCCGGTGCCATGTACCCTGAAACGGCTCTTTGGCCGCAGAACATTCGTGTCTTTGCTCACGTCGCACCCCCGGATCACAGTAGCTTCTACTCCTCCTCGCCCCTCACCTTGAACGTGACGCGCGGCTCAATGGCTGCCATGGGTTACTGCCCTTCAGGTCGCTTGTTTGAGGCCGCTGCTTGCGGGTGCGTTGTGCTGAGTGATTGGTGGAACGGTCTCGATGCCTTTTTTGAACCGGGCGAGGAGATTTTGATTGCCAGATCTCAGCAGGAAGCTGTAGAAGCAATCGAAAGGGATGCGGCGTCGCTGCGGAAGATAGCTGCGCGCGCAAAACAAAGAGCGCTTGATTGTCATACTGCCGAAATCCGGGCCACCCGTTTCCTATCGCTTCTAAACTCCAACGACAAGGACGCCGATCCTGTTGCCGATCTCGCCTTGGTTGCGGGAAAAGACTAGGCATGTGGGGAATCATTCCGGCGGCCGGAATGGGCAGTCGTATTCAGCCGCTGGCCTTCTCAAAAGAACTTCTTCCCGTCGGTAGTTACCTCGACGGTGCGAACGAGCGTCCGCGCGCAGTAAGTGAATACCTGATTGAACGGATGGTTAAAGCTGGAGTCGACAAGATTTGTTTTGTGATTTCGCCCGGCAAGTCAGACATCCTGAACTTCTTCGGCGGTCACGCGCTCTCGACCACCATCTTTTATGCCGTGCAGCCTCAGCCCGCCGGCTTGTGCGACGCCATCTTCCGTGCGCTCCCTCTGATTTCGCCTGATGAAGAGGTGTGCATTGGATTGCCGGACACCATTTGGTTTCCGGATGATGCCCTCGCCAGTTTGCCTCCAGGGCAGCTTTCGTTTCTGCTGTTTCCTGTCGAGCATCCCGATCGTTTCGATGCCGTTTTGACTGACGACGCAAATCGCGTGTCTCAGATTCAGGTCAAACTTGCAAACGCGGATAGTCACTGGGTGTGGGGAGCCTTGCGCATGCCGGGATCCGTTCTTCGGGAGTTGTATAGCCTCTGGACATCCCGGAAAGACGAATACCTCGGCACCCTTGTGAATGAGTACCTGGAACGAGGAGGCCTCGCGTTCGGTTACAAACACGGGCAGGCCTATGTTGACGTAGGAACTTTGAATGGCTACCGTGAAGCGCTGCGCCTGCTGAGCGATGTTAAAGCCTGAGGTCATACGCGAGGCGAGTCGGCTCGAGCAAATCTCCGGGGAGTGGCAGACCTTAGGGGATCGACTGCCGGGTGTTACGCCCTTCCAGCTGCCCAAGTGGCAACTGACCTGGTGGGCGCACTTCGGAAGCGGCGAACTGCGTGCTTTTGCGTTCTGGCGGGATAATCGATTGGTCGGCATCGTTCCTCTCTTCCTTCATGAGTGGAAGGACAAACATCAGCTAACGCTTATCGGTTCGGGTATTACGGACTACTTAGACCCGTGTATTGCCTGCGCCGAGGTTTACGACTGCCTGGCATGGCAGCTCCAAAATGATCAAGCCTGGGACGTATGCGATTGGCAGGACCTTTCGACGAATACTCCTCTAAAGCAGTTGATTCATCTCCAGACTGACGTAAAGGAGGATGTGCCGTGCAGTGCCATTCCCCTCGATGCTTCCTTTGAAACTTACTGGCAGTTGCGATCGGCCGATCTCCGGCGCAACATTAAGCGGTATGCGCGGAAGGCGGAGGCAGAAGGTCCGCTGATCTTTTCCGTCATTGATCATCCAAAGTCGGAACTGGTGAATGACCTGATCCAATTGCACAGTGAGCGATGGAGACGGCAAGGGGAAATCGGAATGGTCGAGCTCAATCGTTCGGGCGACTTCCTTCGTGAAATGACCGCGAGTGATGGCTGCAGCCTCTTCAGCCTAAATTGGAAAGGCAAGATGGTGGCGGCGAGTGCCGGGTTCCTGAAGGGAAAGACTGTTTACAGTTACCTGAGCGCCTTCGAGCCAGCCTTCGAGATCCTCGGCTTCGGCCGTTACCTCCTCTACCGCTCACTGCAGTGGGCGTTTGAAGGCGGCTACACTTCTTGGGACTTTCTACGGGGTGATGAGCCTTACAAAGCTTCCTGGGGCGCGGTTCAGACGCCGAGATGCCGGGTTTTGATCAGCCGCTCATAAAGACTGAGGTAGTTTGCAGTCATGCTGCTTGCTGAGTAACGATCCGACTGCACGGACAGTTCACCCACATTGTCGATTGCTTCAGCCATCTCCTCTTCGGAATGAACGATGAACCCGGTCACACCGTGTTCTACCACTTCCGGTAATGCGCCGGAGTCGAATGCGATGACTGGAGTACCCGCGCTGATTGCTTCCATTGCGACGAGCGAACTTGTTTCGGGTGCAAGGCTCGGAACAAGCAGCGCCTTGGATTGGCGCAGCAATCGAGATTTATCGATCCTGCCGACCGGACCTCTGTATCGGCGGCGATCATCGAGCAGCGGCTTTACCTGGCCGTCAAAATACTCAAGGTGGGAAGCGAACCCGTGCACCGGCCCCGCAATTGTAATTTCATCGTTGCGTCGATGCGCAACTTGTAGCGCAATGTGAGTGCCCTTTTCAGGGCAAATCCGCCCCAACCACAGTAGGCCTTCGCCCCGGCTTACGCTCGAGTCGGTACCGATTGGCTCTATCCCGTTTTCGATGATGGTGACGGGTCTTTGGTTTGGGATTGCTTGGGCCTGGCTGTTGGAAACACAAACGAGCTCCAGGTCAGAGATTTCGAACACTTCCGGCGAGTACCAGGAAGGCGGCAGATGGAGAGTTGCAGCCTTGGGGAGCGGCTCGTTCGGCAGGTAGGTCTCGAAATCCAGGCCGTGAAAATGAATCAGGTCAACGCGCTCACGGTCGATAGCTATCTCGATGGCACGCCGATGTTCCTGCTGAGCCCTCAGCCGATCCTCGGCGTTCATCTGTGCTCCGCATCGTTCAGTAGCAATCAAAGTTCCCTGGATCTGAGAGCCTTCGGCCGCAATCACAATCGAACGATGTCCGGCCTCTACAATGCCTCGCTCAAGGAGGTGAAGAATCTGTTCCGCGCCGCCGCTCGAGTCGGCGCTGACTGGAAAGAGCGGATAGGCGACGCTAAGGATGACCATGCAAGACAAATCGGAAAAACAGACCCAATCCTACGCGAATGAGTCGTAAGTAAAACATCTTCAATTACTTGGCTAGGGGGAGTTCGTTTCGTAATTTGGCTTGCGGTTCGACGGAGCCCGAAATCGCTGCCTCCTCAAACGTAGCCATTCGGTTGAACAGGCCTACAGCGGTGCGGAGGATGTGCATCGCGAGAGCGGCCCCTGTACCCTCGCCTAACCTCATCCCGAGATTCAGAAGCGGCTTAGCGCCGACGTAAGAAAGTAGGTGAGAGTGTCCCGGTTCGGCTGATTCATGGGCAAAGAAGACGTAGCGATCAAGCTGTGGCGCCAGGGCCCAAGCCATCAGAAACGACGCACTGCTGATGAACCCGTCGACCACTGAAGGGAGACGATTTGCTGCTGCCCCTAGGAGAAATCCAGCCATCATGGCAATCTCAAATCCACCAAAAGTTCTTAGGATTCGTAACGGTTCGTTCCTCGGGATTTTATGAAGTTCTAAAGCTTGGAAAATCACTCTTCTCTTCCGCATCAGGCCGGCATCGTCGAGGCCCGTTCCGCGGCCGGTGCCTTGTTCGGGCGACAGACCCGTGAGCGCGCACAAAAGGGCGGCGGCAGCAGTTGAGTTTCCTATACCCATCTCACCGAGGCCCACAACTTCGTACAGTTCCGATGCGGCGATGGCAAGTTTAATTCCCGCTTCGAGGGCAGTCTGAAGCTCGCGTTCAGACAAGGCAGGCTCGATCGCGAAATTGCGCGTTCCGTCACCGACGCGGTAATCTGCGACCCCGTCGATCTTTGGACCACTAACGCCGGCGTCGATGATCCGGGTCGTTATTTTGAGGGAATCACAAAGAACATTAATCGCCGCTCCCCCCGTAACGAAATTCTTCATCATCTCGCGTGTCACGATCGACGGGAATGCGCTAACGCCTTCCTCACAGACGCCGTGATCTCCGCAAAACACATAGATGGCTTGGCGATCCGCAGAAGGATCATTGCGTTCCTGGATCTCCGCTAATCTGACCACCGCGTCTTCCAATCGGCCCAGACTGCCCCGCGGCTTGGTGAGCGAATCCCAGCGGGCTCGTACTGCCGTTTCATGAGCACCTGTTGTCAGCAGAGGAATTCGCGCGATTGTCTCGTCAACCAAGCTCAATGCGGATAACCTCCCCGTAGCGTTGAGTAAACGTCAATGGATTTCGTCCATCAAAAAGGTTAGTCAGCGCGGCATTTACCGCCTGATGAGCAACAATTGCGGCCGGGCTCTTGCCCGAGCAAACCCGCGCGTAAACGGGCCTCAAGCGAGCGACCAGCGAAGTCCAGGATTCCGCCTCGGGAGGATCAATCGAGAGCCAGTCTTCCGATTTCTTGCGCGCGATTTCTGACCAATGAGTCTCGATTTCCAGCCATGTCTTTCCCGTCCAGACACCGAAGTCAATCTCCTGGAGTGCTGGCAGTTCAATTACTTCACCAGATCGTATGCAGTCGGCGGTCTGCCGTGCACGACGGAGTGGGCTGGTGTACGTCACTTCGACCTGTAGATCTGCCAACGATGAACATACGGCACGGTAGCCTTCGCCGGATAGTGGAGGGTTCATGCGGCCCAGGAATACGCCCTTTAACTCGGGTTCGCCGTGACGGATTATATAGAAGGTTGCCATGCCAGGATGAGCAGGTTGACAGTTTCGACAATCTGGCAAGTCGCGCCCAGACAATCGCCGTTAACTCCGCCAATGCGCTTCTTAAAATAGGATCGCGCACCTAAAACAATGAAGGTGCTGAAGCCCGCCATGATCGCGCCGTGGAAGTGCGCGCAGAGGATGGCGACAATCAATCCCACTGTGATCGTGACATAGACATCCGTTCTGGAAAGGTGGCGTATAAATGAGAAGCCCAGGCCTTCGCCGATCGGGCTCGAGATACCAGCCAAAAAAACGAGGCTGGCACGAGAGAGGGACAGCGCGGCAGCAAGCCCGAGCAGCGGATTGATCCGGCAACGTGTTAGAGCCTCCCAGCGGAAGAGTAATGAACAGATGACGGCCAGTGTCCCGTAAACGCCTATCCGACTATCCTTCATGATTCGAAGCATCGTCTCGCGAGTGCGGCCTGCTCGGCAAGCGTCGGCTACGTCCGCCAGTCCGTCTTCATGAATACCTCCGGTCATCAGCAGCAGAGAACCGATTGCGACCAGAGACGCTAGCGATACTCCCAAAAATGGCTGTGAGAAAAGTCTTAGGCCTCCTGCACCTGCGCCGAGAAGACCACCGACGAGAGGAAAGAAGACGGCAGCTCGACTCAGACCGATGGGTTGACTAAGCCTAATTGGGAAAAGCGTGAGAAATTGGACAGCTGCGCGAAACCGATTCAAGCGTTATTTCTTATTCTCTTCTGACCATGGTGGCTTAATAGCATTTACGCGAGCGTAAGCGATCAACTGGCCCATGTGCTCGTTGGCATGAACAAGGATTCGGAGATAGACACCGTCTACAGTCGCGTCCCGTCCGAAGACCTTTATTTTGCGTCCTAAGTTCGGCCGGCGCAATCCCAGCGTGGGCAGTTCGAACCTCATCGAGAGAGCGCCTGAGCCAGCTTAGTACCGCGGGCTTCTGGGTCACCTTGGTTTCCAGATCGGCGGATTTCAGGTCATCAGGCATCTTCACGCCAGTGGCGCTGAGCAGGTAAAAATTAGCGATAGCGATGTGCATGAAGACCTCGCTGGTGGAGCGTACGCCGGGAGCTGGACGCCAGCCGTATTTGTCAACGGGAACTGCTTCCGCCAACGCAACCAGTTGACGCGATACGTGGCCCCACTCCCCGTCATAGCCCTGCCATAAACCTTCGGACGGATCAACACGCTGAGCTTGCAGCAGTGTCACCGTCGATAGCACGACCCAAAGGATCTTTTTCATTCGTTCTTCCATTAGTGGTCGTAAATCAAAGCTTTGTCAATCCAACTTTTGACACAGGGCAAATCAACGTGCCCTTCATCGTGTGGCTTAGGTCTTTCGTTCCTTTTCAGCGCCAGTTGTTGATAGCTGGTTTTCGTCGACACAGGTGTTTAGTTGTTCGGCCCATTGACGCAGCATTCATCAAACTTCCGTACTGTTGACCCGGATTCATCCTTCAGTTTCCAGCCTAATGATCTTCGGTCGGCAGCCGATAGGACTTATGCGGTGAGAACCGGAAAGTGTAGAAGAGGATGATCAACTTAAATCAAAAAACAGCCACCCTGTTGTTAGCTGCAACACTGCTGTGTTCAGCTGCCTCGGGTAAATCGAAGCTCTCAGATGCCCTGAAATCGATGCCAAGGACCCCGGACTTGGTGCAGATCATTGTTCAATGGAATCCGGAAGAACACGCCGATTCCACTCAGAAGATCCTAGACCTGGGCGGAATCGTCGTGCGTGAGTCCCCGGCGTTGAACATGGGCACCTATCTTGTTCCAGCCCTCACATTGAAACAGATCGGCCAAGACTCCGCAGTTAAACATGTGTCAGCCGAGCAGAAGGTACATAGGAAATTGGCGGCTGCTGCGGCTGCTGTTGGCGCGCCGACGGCTTGGAAATCGGGATTCACCGGAGCTGGTATCGGTGTGGCGGTAATCGATAGCGGCATCAATGACGACGACAACTTGAACAATAACGGGGCAGTTTACACCGAAGACTTTTCGATTCCGGTAACGTACAACAAGGATGGCAAATTAGCAGCGAAGCCTCAGAGCTACGGTGTCGATTGGTATGGACATGGCCAACACGTGGCGGGAATTATAGCCTCCAACGGCAAAGCATCAACTTGTGGAAATTGTACGGCTTCCTTTGTGGGGTTGGCGCCCGGTTCGAACCTGATTGATTTGAAGGTGCTCGACCGAAATGGGGATGGGGACACCAGTTCAGTCATCGCAGCCATTGAGCGTGCTATTGCGCTGAAATCTGTTTACAACATCCGGGTTATTAATCTCTCCTTGGGGCAACCAGTCACGGAGAGCTACCAGGATGATCCGCTCTGCCAGGCCGCGGAAGCAGCTTGGAAGGCTGGAATCGTTGTGGTGGTAGCTGCCGGCAACGACGGGCGTGATAATTCCTTCGGGAATGAGGGCTATGGAACAATAACTTCTCCTGGGAACGACCCCTATGTTCTGACCGTGGGTGCGATGAAGACGATGGGAACACCTCAGGTCACTGATGATCTGATTGCCAGCTACAGTTCCAAAGGTCCTTCGGCCATTGATCACATTGTTAAGCCGGACGTCGTAGCACCGGGTAATCAGATTGCTTCTCTGATGGCGACGAAGTCGACGCTCCCGTTGTTATATCCCAACAACATCACCTTGACATCCGCTTATAAGCCTGACCCATCCAGTGCGGCCGTCGAGGTTCAACCTAAACTTTCGAATGACCCGAATGCTCCGCCACCGGGCGTAAAAGTCGGCCGCGGCTACTCAAACAAATACATGACACTCAGTGGTACCAGTATGGCTGCCGCCGTCGTAAGCGGCGTCGTCGCAGATCTTCTGCAAGCGAACCCGAGCCTTACACCAGATCAGGTCAAAATGCTTCTGATGCTAACGGCCTCGAAAACTTTCCCGAGCTCCAGCACAGTAGTAGATTCCTCCACGGGAGACACTTTTGTCAGCTACTACGACCTGTTTACGGTCGGAGCAGGCTACGTTAATTTGCCTGCTGCCCTGGCCCGAATCAAAGCTGTGCCCACCGGCGTCATGGCCTTGTCTCCCACGGCCAGTTGGGATCAGGCCAGCGGAGTTGTGCAGGTCGATTTTGATCCTTCTTCCGTCTTCTCGGACCAGTCAGTTTGGGGAAGCGGTTCACCGACTTCGAATCGTTCTGTGTGGGGCTCAAACTCCGTCTGGGGAAGTTCTGTGCTGGTCGGGAACACGGCGGTGTGGGGTGAGCGATCAGTTTGGGGATCCAGCACTGGTACCTTTGCGGAGAGATCGGTTTGGGGATCCAGCAGTGGTGCCAATGCGGAGAGATCGGTTTGGGGATCAAACGATGGAGACTCGGCCGAACGGTCCGTCTGGGGAAGTTCCGCAATCTGGGGCGTCAGGTCAGTTTGGGGATCAAGTGCAGGACCGGAATCTGAGGCGATCACGGTAGCCGGCGAAAAGTAAGTAGGCCAACAGGTGCCGGGTTCGTAAGGGAGACGTCAATCGTCTCACCAAACGAGCCCGGTTTTTTCATTTGGCTTCGCGAACTTCGGTGAATCAGCATCAATCCTTCATTGACTCTTTCTGTTCTCAGTCACTTCAAGCGCGCAGAAAGACCAAAGGTCATAAAGTACACCTCCGCAGCATGTTGTGCAGCCATTTGATTCAGCCTGCCTTGTTCATCGCGGAACGTGCGCGCCAGCGCATTTTCGGGAACGATCCCTGTCCCAACTTCATTCGTGACGAGGATTACGACTGCCGAGGATTGCAGGGATGCGGATATCAGATCGTCATAGTACGAGTTGAGCTGACTTGCGCTTGAGAGTAGCAGGTTAGTCAGCCAAAGCGTTAGGCAGTCTACAACGATGGCGTCGTAATCTCGGTGAACCGCCGTGATGAGTTCAGCCACAGCAAGAGGTTCCTCGAAGGTTATAGTTCCGGCGCCCCGCTCAACTTTATGCCGGAAGATACGATCTCGCATTTCGTCGTCGAAAGCCTGAGCGGTAGCTATGAAGCCCTGACGCGGTCCGAAGGACCGGAGCATACGCAAGGCAGCAGAACTCTTCCCGCTGCGAGCACCCCCGCCGACCAGAATCATATGGCTAGCCTGCGCTTTCCGCTCAACATCCAGATAAAGACCGGACCACCGACAAACGCGGTGATTACGCCTACAGGGATTTCCACAGGTGAAAGAATCGTACGCGAAAACAAGTCACAGAGCACGACGAAAGCACCTCCTATGAGGAACGAACAGGGTGCCAAAATGCGATGGTCCGCACCTACCCACAAGCGAAGAGCGTGTGGAACTATCAGTCCAACAAAACCAATCGGCCCCGTAAGAGCCGTCACCGCACCGGTCAGCAGCGAACCAGCTATGCAACCGATGATAAGGAGTCGGGACGTGGACAGTCCACGGGTCAACGCCCATGTTTCACCAAGGGCCAATACATTGAGCTGCCGGCTGTATAGGACAATCACCAGGCAGGCGGGCGACAGGATTGCGCAAAGCCACAACAAAGTCGTATAGTCGGGTGCTTCCAGTCCTCCCATCAGCCAACGCGTGACGGAGAACGATTGGAGAACGGTCAAGAGATTAGAAATAAGAACGACTGTGGCGAGGCAGATGCTGTTCAAGGTGACTCCCACTAGCAGGAGGCTGGTTGAGGACATGCGTCCGGTTGCAGAAGAGATAACGAGAAGAAATAACAGCACGATGGCTGCCCCAACCGAGGCTGCCACGCTTACGGCCGGTAGAGTGCCGATGGACCGCCAGCCTAAACTGACGGCAACAACGGCCCCGAGAGACGCGCCGCCAGAGACACCGAGAGTATAGGGATCCGCGAGTGGATTGCGAAGCAGCGACTGGAAGAGAACTCCTGCCAAAGCTAAGGAGCCCCCAACGAACACGGCAAGAAGAGCACGCGGAAGCCGTAGGTCGAAGAAAATCTCATGATCGGGCGAGAGACCCTGTATCACCCGGCTGAACGTAATGGCTCTTGAACCCAGCACAACCGCAGAGACGAAGCATAGAAGGAGCAGAATCGCTGAGAGCGCCAGCGCAAAGAGCCACCTTGGTGGGACTACAAATTTTTTCTCAACCATTGAGCGGACCGTAGGAGATCCAGGGCGTACCTAGGACGGATTGACCGATCCCGGCATGGACATGAAAGATTTCTCGCATAAGCGCCGGCGTAAGGACCCTCGAAGGCTTATCATCGGCCTTGATTTGGCCCTCGTGAATGAGTATCAGGCGATCGGCGTACATCGCTGCAAGATTCAACTCATGAGTGATGACAACAACGAGAATGCCGGATTGTTTTAGCTCTTGCAGTAACACGTGGAGTGCCAGCTGATGGTGTAGATCAAGATGACTCGAAGGTTCATCGAGCAGAAGGACCTCCGGCTCTTGTGCGAGCGCAGAAGCGAGAAAAACGCGTTGCTTCTCACCGGCGCTCAGGGTACGAAAATCGCGATCCCGGAACTGCTCGACATCGGTTTGAAGCATAGCTTTGCGAATACTGGTGCGGTCAGTATCGGACTCGAGAAAGCCGTCCGCATGAGGCATCCTGCCCATCGCGACAACCTCCCCCGCAGTGAAAGGGAAAGCCGAATGTTCGGACTGCGTCACGACTGCAACCCGGCGAGCGAAGTCGCGGCGGGGCCAGTGCCGAACGTCGCGATTCAGGAAACAACAGGAACCCTCCGTAGCAGTCACAAGCCCAGCCATGATGGAGAGTAAGGTGGATTTTCCTGCGCCATTCGGCCCACCTACGGCGACGAATTCGCCCCGAGACAAGGTCAGCGAGACGGAGTGTAGAACCTGAATGGGCCCATATCGCATACCTGCCTTCTCCAAGGTATAAAGCGAAGTCAATTCGTCAACTCCGGGTGGAGAAGATGAAGCAGCAAGCGGGCCGCCTCGGGTGCGCGCGGTCCGGGCACAACGAACGGTGCGGAAGGCACGGCAAACACGTGATGGCTGGCCACGGCTCTAAGCGATTTGCGCGACGCCCAAAGTGAGAGGACTTCGGCTTGGCTGGGCCTCGAATCGCCACTCATTTCCAATATAAATTCGGGATTGCGAGAGACGATCTCTTCAAGCGCGATATTGGGATAAGGTACACGTGCGTTGGCAAAGATGTTCTTTGCACCCGCGAGCGTCAGAAGGTCGGAGAAGTAGGAGGTGCCTGCCCCCGCAATTAAATTTTCGAGGCGACCCGGCGCGTGCCCTACCAGGAAGACAGCCGTAGGTCGATCTTGAGTAAGCGATGCGGTTTTAGCTACCTCCTGTAATCCCGACTTGATTGCGGTAACCAGTTGGTTGGCAGCTAACGGGTGATCAGTGGCTTTTCCAATGGCAATCGCACCTTGATAAACCCCCGCTAAATTGTCGCTCTCCACTTCGATGTAGCGGATGTGGAGCATTGCCAGATGTTCACCGAGGCGATTGGCTTCCTGCTGGACAATAACAAGATCAGGATGAAGGGCGGCAATCACCTCGACGTCAGGTTGGAGATACGTGCCGACCTTCGGGAGCTTCAGGACCTCAGGGGGATAGGCGCAGTAATTAGTGACACCAACAACAGACTTCCCTAGACCCATTGCGAAAAGCGTTTCCGTAATGCTCGGTGCAGTGGAGACTATGCGCTGGGGAACGGCTGCCGCCAGAAGTGTCGAAGCGAGAACCGAAAAAAGAAGGGGGAGAGCCGAGATCCTCATCAGAAAGCTTCGTAACCAGCTCGCTAGAACGAGAACGTTGTGCCGACGGTGGCCCAACGGCCGGGCGTGCGAAAGCCGTCATCATAGAAGGTCTGGTCTGTCAGGTTCGAGATCCGTGTGTAGAACCGCAATTTGAGCCAGTCGGAGAAGGGCTGAGTGTAACCGAGCGACATCCCAAGCTGTCGCTGTCCCGGAAACACGACTGTCAGGGCATTGAAGGGGTAGAGATACTTACTGGTCGAGATCAGATCGAGCGACGCATCGAGGCGGGAGCCCAGTTGTTGGAGAATGACCAGGCTGAACGAGTGGGGCACAACGCGCGGTGTTTGCAGCGTGCCGTCACCAAACCGCGAAATGCGATCTCTCGCATTGGTGTATGTGTAAGAAGATTGAACGCGCGTGCCGCGAGAAAGCTTTACCTCTGCTGAAGCTTCGACTCCGCGCGCCATTCCACCGCCCGTGTTGAAGTATCCGAGGGAACGTCCGAATGGATCAGTAAGGGGATTGATGAGACCACTGAAATCAAATCCAATCACCTGCTGAAGACGAGTGTAGAAGTAGGTAGCGCTGAGCCGGACGCGATCGGAAGCGAAGTATTGATCAATGCCTCCGTCGATTGCAACCGAGCGCTCCGGCTTGAGGCGCGGATCTCCATACGCGCTGAACGATGGGCCGTAAAAAGAAGTCCCAAACAGTTCGTAGAGGGAAGGCTTGCGATAACCATTTCCGGAGTGCGAGCGAATCTTAGTTCCCGTCGAACGAAGAAAATAGGCGATCGAGACATCCCCTGTGTAGGCGCTAGGCGGGCTTACGGATGTCGCGCTTGCGTAGACTGGCACACTGCCACTGAAGATTGGTTTGCTAAGCGTGAAGTGCTGATATCGGCCCGAAACCAAAATCTGTAATCGATCGTGAAAGAACCGGACCTGATCTTGTGCGTCGACGGCATGACTGCTCTCCGCAGCTTGAGAGCGGGAATCGATGCGTTGGGACAAGTCCGGATTATTGTCGACCGAGGGTGAGTCGAAGGACTCGCGTTCGAACTCGTAGCTGGAGGTGATCAGATTGTTTGATCCGGCACGATAGTTCACACGGGCCTGGAGTGTGTCAATGCGGCCATTGAACTGATCTGAGGTTCGGAAAAGAGGTTGATATGGACCAACGCCGGACGGACCATTCACAACGTCACGATTGGAGATGAGGGCTTGATAAGCAATCCGGTAGGAGAAGGGCGCGGATACCTGGTGTTGAAGAGCAGTCATCGAAGAGACGAATCGAGCGGTCCGGAAGTAGTCGCCGTCACCGAGATCAGGGATGAATGTGGCATTTCCCGTTGAGTAAGGAAGACCGGCTTCGACGAGTTTGAGTTGAGAATCGCTCAGCGCGATGGCTGGTATCCGACCACTTAGGGGTAAGCCGGACGGTGGTGTAGAAGGGTCGCTACTTAATTGCCCGAACACGTCTGTAGCAAGTAGACGAGAACTCAGGACCAGTCCCGGGCGGAAGGCGTAGTCGATCAGCCCATTGCCGGTCGTGTTGCGATAACGTCCGTGATCGGCCACACCGGCTGTGACGTCCTGGTGACCGAGCCCTGCAGAAAAGTGCAATCGATCATGAAACACCCCGGCCCCGAAGCGAGCGAGGCCACGAAACTCACCCAATCCGCCACCATCGGCTGTCAGGCTGCCGTGAAAGGGCCCAGACCCATTGTCAGTCACTATGTTGATCACGCCCCCGATGGCATTCGTGCCGTAAAGCGAGGAACCAGCTCCTCGAAGAACCTCAATGCGATTCTCGTCGACGAGCAGAAGGTCAGACAAGAAGGAACTGGCATCTGCTTGTGTAGCGCCAACATCCCGAAACCGCATGCCGTCGATCAAAACAGACGTATCAAAACTCCGCAATCCACGCACCTGTACAGTGGCGAAACTCCCGGGCCCACCGAGCTGAGAGACAAGCAACCCTGGAGTTTGGCGTAAAGCATCTGTTGTGGATTCGAGGCCACGAATGTCGACTTCGGACCGACTTACAATGCTTATCGTTTTCGCAGTTTCGTCTAAAGACTGCGCTGTGCCGGCGGCGGTAACCAGAATGTTGCTGGAGGGTTGCCGGAGAGTGAGTTCAATGGTCTGACGGCGTGATTCGAACAGCGGGAGTGGGTTGGGGGCGTTCGCGAGTTCTAAACCGGGAGCCTGAACGTCCAGCAGGTAATCGCCGGCAGGCAACGTCAGATTGAATTCACCGCGGCCATTGCTGACGGTTGTGAAGAAGGCGGTAGAGTCACGACTGGCAAGGCAGATGGAGGCCTGCTTCACAGGCAGGCCTGAGGGGTCTACTACTTTTCCCGAATATTGGTGAATCTTGGTTTGAGCCAGTAACGAACCGGCACACAGGAGGTAAATAGCCAGTAAGAAGCTATCGCCGAAAAGGTCCCTGAATCGCCGTGTAAATTCATTTGAGAATGCCCGGCTGTCACTCTCGTTTATTAAATTAGCGCAGCTAGGCTGCTCGACTAGTAAGTTTCGAATCGCAAGTGACATCCATGCTCCTTTCGGCATAGGCCACTTGAAACTACGCAAAGAAATGGTAAAGAACTGGCATGCCAGCAACCTCTCCCACGAAGGTGCAAGTTTCAAGTCCGCATCTTCGATGCAGGCTGCTGGCAGGTCTTCGGACTTACAGGCACTCCCGGAATCGGGTTCTCTACTGGCCTCTGCTTCCCAACCTACAACGACGGGTCAGTGCAAAAATGAGGCGGTCGTTCCTGTTTACCGCTGCGGGGCAGTTCCGGATTTACACCGGATTCCCTATTGCCGCACCAGTGAGGCTGGCGCACCAACAGCACCCGTGAGCGTAACACAACGCCTGCACGGGGCCGGAACAGCATCATCGTGTGGCATTGTCCTATTTGGCTGCCGGAGGTCCGAGAGGACTCGGGAGCAGCCGGTGGTTTCGCTCGTATATGAAACACCTGCTATCTTCCAGCCTGTTTGGGTCTTAATCAAGTTGAAGGCATCGACTCCGCAGTGGTGGAACTTATCATTCAGATGGAAGTCATAGCTACCCCAAACGACGGCTATTGAACCATGCTGTAAAACTTGAGGCTGCCACATCCGCTCAAGCAGCGTATCCTTGCTTGTTCCTATCCGCGCCAACCACTTATCGGCAGGCACCACGGTGGACTGTCCGTCGTTGTGCACAGCCGTCATGGTGGCTTCGGGTGTGAATAGCATCTTGCCAGCTTCTGCATCGTGCTTCAGCATGATGGCAAACAGGCTCTCCGCGGTCTGAAGAGGAGTAAGTTCCGCCGAGAGGCAGCTGAAACCGCTCGATAAGAACGCAGCGAGGATGACAGTAAGTCGAATCATCGGATTAGTGTAACGCCGCGCGATACTGTACATATATTTCCGTTTGAACTGGAGGACGGTCGTGCCAAGTAGCAATCTCACAGGCTTCACGAGGCGTTTGTTCGGAAGAGTAGCGTTGGGGGGCACTGCGACCGGTCTTCTCGCCCTTGACACGAAGCAGATAACTCAAGCGTCTGTACCAGGCGATCCAGACGCTCCGAAAGTACAGGAGGGGACCGTTCCAGAGAGCCTGCCCTTCGACGAACCGCTGCAGTTCCGACGCCAGGATGTGGCACCAAAGGTAACCCCGTTTGCTTTGCGGGATGTGCGCTTATTGCCAAGCACCTTTGCCGATGTTCAGGAAGCCAACCGGCAGTTCCTGCTTCGCCTTCCCGTTGATCGACTGGTTCACGTGTTTCGGGTAAACGCAAAGCTGGATTCAGCCGCCAAACCACTGGGAGGATGGGAGAAGCCGGATTGCGAACTTCGCGGTCACTTCGTGGGTCACTTTCTCTCAGCTTGTGCCCTAATGTATGCATCTACGGGTGACGATGCCTTGAAAGCGAAAGGCGACGCCATCGTGACCCAACTTGCTGAGTGCCAAGCGCGACTGGGCAGCACGGGATACCTTAGCGCCTTCCCGACGGAACTGTTTGACCGCTTGAATAAACGTGAAAAGGTGTGGGCTCCTTTTTACACGATTCACAAAATCATGGCCGGCATGTTGGACATGCATCAGTACTGCGATAACGAACAGGCTTTGATTGTGCTCAAGGGAATGGCCAGTTGGGTTGATGGCTGGACAAGCGCGATGAGCGAAGAGCATTTGCAGATGGTGCTGGATACCGAGTACGGCGGTATGAATGATGTGCTCTATAGCCTGGCAGCCCTTACCGGAGAAGAAAAGTATGCGGTCATCGGAGACCGATTTACAAAGAAACGATTTTTCAACCCGCTTGCCCTGCGGCGCGATGATCTGCGCGGCTTGCACACCAACACTCACATCCCACAGGTGATTGGAGCAGCACGCCGTTATGAGATAAGCGGCGATCAGCGCTTTCACGATGTGGCTGATTACTTCTGGACTGAAGTAGTCGAAACCAGGACCTATGTGACAGGCGGCACGAGTAACAACGAGGGATGGCTGGTGGAGCCGAACCGGTTAGCCCAAGAGTTAAGCCGGGGCACGGACACCGATGAGTGCTGCTGCGCTTACAACATGCTGAAGCTGAGCAGGATGCTTTATACGTGGACCGCCGACCCGCGCTATTTCGATTACTACGAGCGCACCTTATTCAACCACCGTTTGGGTACGATCAATCTGCAGGACGGAACCACTCAGTATTACTTGGGTGTCGTGCCGGGGTCGTGGCGCACGTTCGGTACTGAGTTTGACTCCTTTTGGTGCTGCAACGGGACGGGCGTTGAAGAATACGCGAAGCTGAATGACAGCATCTATTTCCATCAGGCCGATTCCATCTACGTAAATTTGTTCATCCCATCGGTAGTGAAATGGGGAACGAAGGGCGTGGAACTACGTCAGACGAACCGCTTTCCGGAAGAAGCCTCCACTGAAATCACGATCACGGCGGCGCAACCTACCTTGTTCGCTCTGAACATTCGTGTACCGGCATGGGTCGATGGCTTCCCGGTCATTAGCATTAATGGCGTTGCTTCCGAAGTGTCCGGCAGTCCGAGAAGCTATGTCACTTTACGGCGAACTTGGAAGACGGGCGATCGCGTTCAGATTGGCGTGCCGATGAATCTGTATACCGAGAGCATGCCGGACGATCATAGCCTGCAGGCGATCCTTTACGGACCGCTTGTCTTAGCTGAACACCTCGGAGCAGAGGCCGTGAAGTCGGACCTGACCGTGAATAAGATGGGCCCTAATTTAAAAAAAGAACCGGCCGTGAGCATTCCGAAACTTCAGGGCGCTGGAAGGCCCGTCACTCAATGGGTTAAGAAAACAGGCTCACTGCAATTCATAGCTGACGGAGAAGGGCAGAAGACCGAGTTGGTGCCTTTCTACAGAGTGGGCGCCGGGCGAAGATACTCCATTTATTGGAAGGTCGTTTGATCTCGACTAATTGACGCGGGCAGCCTGCATATCTATATCTGCGGGCTTGATGTCAGTGGGGATAAAGGATCGATCCAGAAGGTCGCTCATCGAGATCGACCGCTTCAGAATGCCCGCCTTCACCGCCATATCTTCGATCCTCTGCATATCGTCGTCACTCGGATTCAACATGCGGTAACTTACTCGGTCCGGCGGCTGAGTAAGAACAAATCGCAGCAGCTTCTCGTCCTGGCGAAAGTAGGGCGCCACTACCTTCGCCGCGTCGAGCCTATGATTTTCGGCCCACTCACCGCTCTCAGCAATGCCTCGCACCAAGTCGCGAACCACGCTGGGATGCTGGTCGATCAGATTCTGCCGAGCTACCAGGACGCACGAGATAAAGTGAGGCCAGATGTCTTTCGCGAGGTAGAGCACTCGGCCACTCCCATCTAACTGCGCGCGCGCCGCATGGGGCTCACCCACGAAATAGGCATCGATGGCTTTGGCGGCAAGTGCTGCCGGCATATCAGGAGGTTGGATCTCCACAAACCTAATCTCATCAGCACCGACACCTTGGTCGTCCATGAGCTTTCGGATTACCAGATATTGATTGCTGAACTTGCTCGGGATCGCAAAGGTCTTGCCTCGCAGATCCCGCAGGCTGGTGGCCGGTATGTCTTTTCGAACGATCACTGTTGACCCGTCGCGATGGCCCAGATAGAGAATCTTTACGGGGACGCCCTGTTCGCGAAGTTTCATCGCAAGCGGCGCAATCATGAAAGACGCCTGAAGCCGATTCGCCTTCATGGATTCCACAACGGTAGGGAAGTCCGTAAACCGCTGGGAAGTGAAACGGCTTGTTGTGCTCGTGCGGCTCGCAAAGTCAGTCACAGGGCAAGTCAGATGGCACGTTACGGGCAGGAACCCGACACGAAGTTCCTCGCGCTTAGCCGTTGCGGTTCGACCGGCACCAACCTTCGGGACCCAGGGCTTAAAGCGCAGTACCGCGAGAGCTAAAACGAAGATTGTGAGACCGAGAATCCATTTCACGGCGGCAGACTTAAGCATCTAACTTGAAGGACTCCATCCAGACTGTACTACAAGGCATCGGAGCGGTAGTCAAAGGCCGGCCGGTCTAGCCTGATAGCTTCCAGAATGCGACGGCTGGCGCTCACGACCTCAGGGTGGGTCGGTTCACGCGGACGCGTTGCCGCGATACAAACCTCGACCCGTATCTCGGCTGGGCGCTCACTCAGCACCAGAATCCGATCGGCCAGCTGAGCGGCCTCTTCAATGTCGTGTGTCACAAGCAGGACGGTACGTGGCCGTTGCTGCAGAACGCGAGCCAATTCCTGCCGCATACGAAGGCGGGTTAAGTAATCGAGCGCAGAGAATGGTTCGTCCATCAAGAGCAAATCGGAGTTTCCGGCCAGCGCACGTGCCAGTTCAACACGCTGCTTCATGCCACCTGACAACTGGTGCGGGTAGTGCTCTTCAAAACCGTCGAGTTGTATCAACCGGAGCAGTTCCGCGAGCTGATCAGCAGCTTGCTTTTTGTCGCCGATAGAACGCAGACCCAGAGCGATGTTTTGCCTCACGGTCTTCCAGGGGAAGAGCCCGCTTTGTTGAAAAATCATGCGGACTTCCCCACTCCTCTCAACTACTCCAGAGTCAGGGCGGTCATAGCCAGAGGCCAGATTTAGCAGTGTTGTTTTGCCGCATCCTGACGGGCCTACGATCGCTACGAATTCGCCATCCAGGACCTCCAAGGAGAGATCTCGGAAGACTTTGATCTGACCGAAGCGGCGGGCGACGTTGCGAAATTGAAGGGCGATGGCAGATCGCATGACTACCGCTCGTAGCCCCAGCGTACGCTTGCGAATGGATGTAAGACGGAGCAATACGCGATCGATGATGACACCGATCAAGCCTATGAGGATCATCTCAACCGCCAGAAGATCACTTCGCAAACCGTTTCGGCATCCATCACGGCAAACCCAAGGCCGTCGCGGCCGGCGATCATCTCTGCCGCCACAACCACCAGCCAACACAGTCCGGCGGTCATTCGAAGGGTTGTAATCACCTCCGGCATGATGGCCGGCACGGTCACCTGGAAAAGTTCCTGCCAACCGCGAAGTCCATAGTTGTCGGCCACCCGGAAGTAGACGTTAGGAATACTCATGACAGCCGCAATCGTCGACACGATGACGGGAAAAAAGGCAGAAAGGAAGATGAGGAAGATTGATGCTGAATCTCCCACGCCGAACCACAAAATAGCGAAGGGTATCCAGGCAAGTGGAGAGAGATTCCGGAAAAAATTGATGAGGGGAAGCAGTGCCGTCCGTGCGAGCATACCCTTGCCGAGCCAAACTCCGAGCGGTATACCGGCACCTACGGCTAATAAGAAGCCGACCGTAACGCGGTAAAGAGAAGTAATTAAGTCATCGAACAAGTGGCCGTTCCGAAACTCCTCGCCGAAGCCCAGATAGCACCGATTTGGGAGAGGGGAAAGCACTTTCGTGAAAGATGTGTGCCTGCCACACCAATGTCCAAAGACCAACCAAGATGACTGCGCTCAAAAGTGGGAGGAACGCGTGACCGAATCGCTCGAGCCTTACCTGCCATAGAGGAGTCACACCGCAACATGCTTATCCAGGCCGATGGGAGCAGTTGACCAGTTGGTCGCTTGACCGGTCGCCTTTGCGGCGCGATGTCACGGCAATTTCAATAATGCTTGCAATTGGGCCGACAATCGCCAGTGCGAAGTACGGGGCATGTACGGATTCGGCGAGGCGAAGAGCCATCTCCACTACTGCCACAAGAAACGCCACCAGGCATTGCGCCCAACGCGGCTTTACGGTCGTCTTGGGGTCCGTAATCATGAAGAAGATGAACAACTGGTACATCGGACCCGTAATTGGCGCGACTTCGGCCAGAAAGGGTGGCCTGTTATCAAGCTGCGGCCAAAAGACAATCCAATAAACGATAAGACATAAGTGGCGGTGATGTGGAAGCGTTTGACGCGGATGACGATCAAGGCTCCCAGCACCCAGACGATCAGCATCGGCCAGATTGTGTTGCCCCACTGCACGCTGAGTGTTGCCACGTATTCGGGAGCAAGCAGAAGCATGACGCTGATTGCGAAGTTCGATGGATTCCATAGATGGCGGCCCTTCCAGCGAATAACGTACTTCGAAGTGATCGCTATCGCACTGCAAAGCGCGATAAGGCCAGAACTCCGGCGAACGTACCAGGATGCCAACGCTAATTCCGGAAATATAGGCGCTCGCCAGGTGGGGAAACGCTTAGTGAAGAGCACGAAAGCGCGATCTCAACCAGTCATGCTCGTCGCGATGGCAAGTAGTGTGCGGGAAAGGCTCTCGAGCAAAGCCCGAACGAGATCTGGCCCACCAGCAGAATCAGTGTGATGAAAATAGGCGGTAGGTAGCGATTTTCGACGCTGATAAAATCGGGCGAAAGGTGAACGGCGCGGCGGCTGCCCGGCTCGTTCCGGCACGCTCGCAGATTGTAAAACACTGTTCATGCTGGCTCCTTAACTTTTGCATTGTATTGAGCTTAGGTGAGGCGATGGTCTGTTTCAAACCGGAAGGCCAGAGAATTTCAACGCGGTCGACATGAGTGGCTCTCCCCAATCCAAAGTGCAACCGCCGCTGATTTTGAGAACAAAACCCGCTGCCGCCTGATACTTCCTGCACTTGTTGCTGTCCATTCCAGAATAATCGCAATTGGGCCCCAATGGCACTTCGGTTACTGCGAACACCCTCCAGTTGGAACTCGATCCATTGATTTGCAGGCGTGCACATTGTTTTTGTACAAGAGGACGGGACCCTTCTGGTTTGCCACTACCGCGTCCAACGCGCCTCGATTTTCGAAGTCTGCCAGCGCCACGGCCCGACCGTCGTAAACATCTTTCACTCCCACCATCTGAGCGACTTCGGTGAACTGCCCTGCGCCGTCGTTTAGCCACACATGCTTCTGCTGATATCCGGAGAGACTTCGACCCTGTAAATGGCGGCCAGTTTGCCGCGTCGGAGATGATGGTCCGGTTACCACCCGCGACCTTGGAGTAGTCGTACCAGTAGCTGCGGTCTTTGCTGAGGGAAACGTTCCCATTCACCAAGTATAGATCGAGGTAGCCGTCGTTATTTAAATCTCCGAATTGGCCCCCGAAGCTCCAGCCCCCTAATTCCACGCCCATGGCATTTGCCATGTTCTGATATCTCACGTGGTGCGTGGCGGCATCAATCTGCGGCATCCAAAGATTGTTTCCCTGGACCAAGATGCCCTCTTCGGAGATGTTAGACACATAGATACCGAGCTGACCCTGGTTGAGAACATCACCCACTGAGGCAGTCATTCCGCTCTTCGGTGCATAACCAACTCCGGTCTCCTTCCCGGATTCAGTGAAACTCTTGCCGCCGTTATTCAGGTACAACTCAGAAACGCCGTAATCATTCGCGACAAATAGATCTTTAAACCCCGTCCCGCGGAGGTCGGCAGCTACCGCCGCTAGAGTCCAACGTCGGGAGTTAATACCAAGCTTCTGCGAGACCTCCTCAAAACGGCCATTGCCTAAGTTATGGAACAGATACTTACGGCCACCGTTAGCTGCGTATTCGAAACTCTCCGGCATGAAACGGGTATTCTTGAGCTTCCAAAGGTTGACATCCTCGGCATAGTAGCCGCCTAAGAAGAAATCTACCTTTCCATCGTTGTCATAGTCGAACCAGAGAGCCGAGTTAGCATTCACCCAGTCCGGCAGAGTTGCCTGTTCTGTGACGCGCGTGAAGTGCTTACCTCCGTCGTTGTGAAAGAGTTCTGGTTTCCCCCACTTGTAAAGCAGAACGTCTTCGAAACCGTCGTTGTCATAGTCGGCCCAGACAGCGCCCATCGAGACGCCGGTCTCCGCTCTGTTCCAATCCGCAAGCCCGACTTCGCTCGCGACATCCTTGAACGTGCCATCACCCTGATTGCGAAAGAGGGCATTCTTTGACCCTTCGCCGCTGTTAGTAAGGTAAATGTCGTCCCAGCCGTCCCGATCGAAATCGACAACGGAAACGGCGGCGCCCATCGAGGCTACCTGTTCCATGATGTGGCTCAGTTTCGGATCCAGAGTCGGCGCGCGATGCTTAAACGCAATGCCTGATGCAGCGGCTGATTCCTGCAATGCGAAACCATACGGGGAAGCTGCGCCGGCCTTGGTTGAAGGAACGCCAGCGGAGTGCGCCCGATTTGCGACGTAATGTTTATAAAGAAACGGTGTGGCCAGCAGGCCCACGAACAGGAGTGACGTAGCTGCTCGCGCACCCAGTTGATTCATATGTCTTTCTCTACTGCCAAAGAGCTTTCCTGAATAACTCCGGGCTTATATAACGGGTATGAAAGGTCTTCCAATCTTCGGGATGCAACTGAAAGGCGGGATCTTCCTCCAGGCCGCGGGTCGCAGTCGTGTAATCTTTTAATCCGTGGTAGGGCAATGGCAGAACAGTTTTCGAGAATACACAGTTGAAGTCGCCGTCTTTGATCCAGCCATCTCCTATCATGACCAAGTCTCTTCTCCAACCCTGTTCCGGAGGTGATGGCGCCGCCAGTTTCAATCGAAGTTCATCGCCGGCGTTAGTAATAAGAATTCGATCGTCGATCTCTTCCAGCAAAGGGCGGACGTCGCCGTAACGCGTGTAGTAACCCTCCAGATCACGCCACCGTGGACCACGTTGTTCCACCGCGTCGTACGCCGGAAGTTCCGGTGACGACAGATTCGCTTGGGACATCTTTGAAAAACCCCGATAATTCAGTTTGGCATCAGCTAAAGCGAGGCGGTGAATGCGGTAGTCGCTGAGGGTGGTACCAGCCGCCCATGCAAGCCGGTCCCAGTAGATTTCGAGATTAGTGCAGAGACGGAGACGTCGCGGTGCGCCCGGCAAAAAGACATTGCTTAGGTCCAGCACCACCGTCTTCATCCTGCCCGACGGAAATCCCAACCCGCTTTGCCTGAGGTGCCACTGGCCATGTTGATCAATAACCTCGATCGAAAGCCCTTCAGGCGGTGCCGCGCTGCTCTGCCCGAGAGCGACGTTCACCGTAGCATCCGTAGGATGAACCCAGCCACTGCCTACCAGGTAGACCGGAGCGTTCCGGGGAGCTTCTTCTTGCAATTCCAGTTCCACCCAGTGCTTTCGCGTGACACCTTGGTACCGTCCACGCCCAAAGTTATCAAGATAGCGAGCGTCGAGGCTCTTGACCACCTCACTCACGTCGTTCCCGTTGTCATCGTGAGCCCTCTCAAAGGGCTGGCTCATGGCGGTTTCGTAAAGCCGCAAGGGAGGTGAGGGTACGGCGAAACGCTCATCTGTGAAGATCTCCGTTCCGTGCGGATGGTCGACAGCGAGGAAGGAGTAGTGATCTATGTAAAAGGTCTCCCAATATTCGGCAGTGATTCGAAGATCATAAAAGCCGTCTCGAGGCGAGACTTGGTCCCCTGGGATCCTGAACCATTCCTGCGTTTGACCCACGCCAGCCACCTTCTGAGCGTTCACGTGCAAGCCCAGGGCCGCCGACCATGGAGCGCAGTCTTTGACAAAACGCATCCGCTTGCCATCCCACGCAAACAGAAAAGGACAGGAGCCCTTCAACCTTTGCTGTGCCAGAGCTGTTGCGTCGGGCTTCAGATCAAACTCCACCTGCAACTGACCGTTCGGCCACACAATACGCGCTAGACTGACGCCGGGATTTTCCCCCAGACCAAAATGAAGCACAGGAGATGTGATGCTCTGTTTTTGGGTAAGCAGACCCGACCGCAACTCAACCTCACCTCCCAAGCCAAATGCGTTAATCCGTTGATCTCCGTTGGTCTGCGATGCGCGTGTGCGCAGAATTTGCCATTTGTAGTTGCGAGTTCCATGGTTGGCAAACCGAGTTAAGCTTCCCGAGGTGTTCAGTGCAACAGCATCGAGCCGGCCCTTTGCGTCGACATCAAGAAGCGCTTGGCAATTGCCATCCAGAGCTTGAGGGAGATGACTAAACCCTTTCGAATCGTGGAGAAATACCTGATTTCCGATTACCAGATCAAGGCTGCCATTATTGTCGATATCCGCGACCAGCAGACTTGTATTTACAGGCAGCGCCGACTGCGGCCGAACCAACTCGCTGACCTCCCATCCCGACCCGAGCTGCTGACCTGAGATCCGTACCGCTCGATTATCGGTGGTGAGCGCGACGAGGTCCATCATTCCGTCTCCGTTGAGATCGGCCGTCGTGAGCGCCGACAAAGTCATTTCGGGGGCCGGTTGCGAGGGCCAAGACCGGTAATTCCCAAGGCGCTCATTGGCAAAAACCTTCAGCTGGCCGTTTCGATCGAGTATGGCGACATCCGGGTCACCATCGGCATCGAGGTCTGCGGCCGCGAAGTCTTTCACACCGTCCGTTGCTGAAAACGGGTGGATAACGGTATAGCTGCTATCGCCATTGTTTCGCAGAACGACCGGAAGTCCGGAAAGAGTGCCTAAAACGATGTCGAGATCACCGTCAAGATCGACGTCGAAGAGCCATGCGCCGGTATAACGGGCGTTGATGATTTGCGAATTGAGCTTCGTTTTAGCCGTAACGTCTGAGAAGAGCGGCGAGGTGCCTTGCTGGTAGATTCGGACACCGCCTTCGTTAGCTATCACGATGTCTGTCCTGAAATCGTAGTTCAGATCGCCGGAGGCAACACTGCTTCGGTTCAGGGACGTGGCGCTATGTCCAGGAAGTGACAAAGTGGTCCCCTGGTCCAGATGCAAACCGTACTGATCGGCCCAGATCACCCGTGGTTCCGACTTTGCATCAGGGACAAAGGAGCCAGCCCACGTCACCTGTTTGCCGGAGAATAGCTCGGCTGTGTTCGTCCGCGTGAACTCGATCTTGGTGTCCGACGGGGCGGGCAACGAACTGGGAGTCGCCAACTTGATGAAGCGGATGAATGGCTCACCGACTGTGCCGGCGGGTGGCCTGAGGGCGTCCAAATCCCGCCGGAAACCGGCGTCGCGGACCAGTAAATTGCGCAGGAATTGCACTTGCACCGCTGCGCTTCTGACGTTGCTGATTGCAGCCGTTCTGACTATCTCTAATTGCTTGCGGGCGGGATCAGGCCAGGAGACTGAAAGCTGCTGAAGCTTGACCAATGCCTCACTCACCTGACGCTGGTCGCCAATCTTGGCTGAAAGGCGAGCCAGGTCCAGTAAGACGGCTTGATTATTAGGTTGCGCTTGCAGGATGGCATTCAGTACTCGGCGCGCTTCTGCATCGCCGAGGCTGGAGCCTTGCCGCTCGGTCTCCTGAGCAAGTGCGTAAAGAGCCTTAGTGTTTGCCGGGTCTAGCTTCGCCGCTTCCTGTAATTGATGGATGGCTTCAGCCAGATTGCCGCGCTTGCTTTCGATGAGTCCCAACAGCGCATGAATTTGACTGTTTTCCGGCGCCAGGTCGCGCGCAGTCTGCGCATGCTGGAGGGCCTGATCGTACTGCTGTTGCCTTAACTCAAGCAGGCTAATATCCGCCCAGGTGGCCGGTTCACCGGGGGCGATCTGGGAGGCGAGTGTTAGCCCTTGTTTGGCGCGTACGTCTTCACCGGCCTGTAAACCGGCCAAGCCGACATAGAAAGCAGAGACCAGATCGGCATAGTGTTTCGAGCCCGGTTCGGGAATATCAGCGCCTTTACGGCAACCTCCGTTCACCATGAGCGCGAGCAGCACAAACGTCATCGAGATAGTGACTCTACGCACCGTGTTCCCAGAAGCCTGAACGATCCAGCAACGAAGCGATCTCGTCCCGGCTCACTTGCAGCTTATCCGCTGCGGCCAGCACATCCTCTGCATCAACCGGATACCAGTTCAGGCGCGCCCTGTCGCACAAGCCGGCTACATCAATGGGAGCGATGGTTGCGAGCACTGCATCTCGAACCTCACAGCAGGAGAGTGTTCCGCCGGATTGCAAGACTCGATCGAGTAATCGGCGCGATTCTTGACCAAATCCAGGGCGGTCGTGAAGCAGGAACGAAGACGCCAGTTCCGGCTTATCGAGCCGTCGCGCTGTTTCCGAGTAACTGGCAGCCGCAAAGTACAGAAGTAAGAGGCTCGAAAACATCGGAAAGTTGTCCATGCTCTTGTAGAGGGCAGCAATCAGATGCGAGGCGGCCAGTAGTTCGGCATCGGTCTGTTCGGAGTACGTTTGAAGAAGCTCCGCCAAGTCCGGTGATCCGACGGGTTGCTCAAGCATCTTGGCTAAACGCGCTACTCCGAGCAGAGTCAAGGGAAACCCGGTTGAGAGCAAGGGGTCAACGAACCCGGCAGCTGAGGGCAATAAGGCCCACCTGTGACCTGTGATGGGACCGGTTCGGAATCCGAGCAGAGGTGCGTAGACGAATGGCCGATCGATCCGAGACCCTGTGAATTGCTCCTTTACAGACGGTAGATCGCAAAGCAGTTTCTCCCAAGCGGGGGCACCATCCTGAAATCTGTAATGTTCGGCAACCGTGTCCACGGCGGCGACTCCTGCGCTTGTAATTCCATTATTAAATCGTAAGACCCAGATCCAGCCGCCGGGAAACACATGATGAACTGCGGCGTCATCGACAGCGAAGGGCGGACATTCCAAGTTATTGCTGGCACAACCATCGAACCGCTTCACCCCAGTGAAGTGTGTGTAGAGCGCTCGAGTAGCTGGAAGGTAGGGAAGATTTCGTTCGGGTAACAGGAAAGCCTTGTGAAGATAGCCTCGTGGACCGCTTGCATCCACGACAAACGACGCACGAATCGCGAGTCTGGTTCCGTCTCGCAATCCTTCCAAGTTCACCCCTTCCTGGTCGGCCACCGCCTGAGTCAGGCAAATTTCATCAACAAACTCGACACCTTCCTTTTGCGCTTCAGCCACCAGTAAGTGATCGAGATCAGCCCGATACCAGTGCACATCCGCGATGCGATTGTGCGGACTCGCGGCGACCAACAACTGGTTTTCCCGGCCGTCATACCTTAGTCTGTGTTCTCCGAGTGAGTGATGAAAGAAGCTGAAGCCGCGCTTCAACCCGGCGGCTAATCCGGGATAGCGGTCTTGCCATGTGCCCCATTTACTAAGTGGCGCCAGGTTCGGCAGGCTGTACCGGGCCGACAATTCCTCCAACAGTAGATTGGCTAACGGCGTGGAAGATTCGCCGATTGCGAATCGAGGGTGTTTACCGCTCTCTAGCAGAATGACGGAATAGCCCAGCCTCTTGGCGATCATGGCGAGTAGCGAACCCGCGAAGCCTGACCCGATTACGGCAATGTCGCAGGAGATTTTCATTCCAATCCCCGGCAGCCTTCACATCGCACCGCGGGCGGAACCTGCTGAGTTAGGTTCATCTCTTCTAAGCGCGAAAGGCGCGCGGGGAGACAATTCGGACACGCGAGGATTGCCTTTTGCAAGTCCCAGAGATCAGCCAGGACGAGACCCTTCCGCCGCCCAATCCCGTATTCCAGGGCTGCCTCCAACGTTTGCAGTTTCGGCACTTCAAACAATCCAAGGGCTTCAAGTTTCTCCATTGCGCCGTTGCCCCCGCGAGTGGCTATCAGGGCCGCAACTCGTGCATGATTCTCAAAGGCGAAGTCGATTGACCTGCCTGCCCAGAAAACGGCTTCGTGAGATGGCAAGAATGGCGGTTGAACCAAGATAAAAGTACGAAGATCGATTTCGTTCCGGCGAAGCCATTCAGCAGAGGCGGCGAACTGCTCGCATGTCATACCTTTATTCAGTTTTTGCAGCACTTCCGGGTGCGCCGTTTCAAGCCCCATCGCGACTTCCAATCGCCCCTCCAGGCGATCGCGAAAGCTCAGCATACAGTCGCTGACCAAGGCAGGATGACATTCCACAATCACCCTCTCGAAGTCACGCAAAAGAGCGCCAATGGCCGGAAAGTCCTGCGCCGGAATCGCGCCCGGGTCAAAGAAGCTGCCGCTGTTGTAAAGCTTAACTTGGCGTGCGGGACCGAGGCGAGATAAAGCATACCCAATTTGCTCCGGTATGGCTCCGGGATTAACGGAAGTCACCAAAGTGTTCTTCCACAGATCACACATCACGCATTTCCAGGGGCATTCCCGATTGCTCAATAACACCGTTGCAACTGGAACAATTTGGCCGTCGCTTCCGCGCTCGCTCTCCAGGAAGAAACCATACGGCTTCTGTGGCGAAACCAGAGCACGGAGACCCCGCTGACCCGCGATCCAACGATCGCGCTCGGTCCTACCGACTGGGTATGCGTCCAATTTGTCGCCTACTGGTATAGCGACAGGAATTGCTTCCGGTAGTCGGCCTCGGAGAAGTGTAATTGTTCGCGCAACCTTTGTTCCGGTATCGCGCCGTGCTGGAATCTTCTCTTCGGGAAGACTGGCATCTGCATGCCGGTGATGGCAGCAACACCACGTGATACCACTTCGCCCTTCAAGCTGTAAAGCGTGCCCACATCATAGTGAGTGAGATCGAGAAACGGTATGCCTTCTGCTACCGCGATAACGGCTGGTCGGGTGTAGGGACTAAAGCCTGCAAATCCAAAATGATGGGCGGGTGCATAAGTTCGCGTGTAAGAACGGCTCAAGCCGCCGCTGTACGTAAGAGAATGTTTGATCTTCCCGACGCCCCATCCCTCCTGATAAAGCATGGAGTTGTTGATAACGCTGCGAATGGTCAGCTCCGGATTCTCTTCGATCGGGTAATCCTTGAGGTTCTCGTCGCCGCCATCGCCGTCCATCAGGAATTTCCACTCCGGGTAGCGCTCCCGAATGCCCCGGCACAGCGCAATGGCCATCGTCGCGGACTGCACATCCAGCGGCTTATAATCTTCCGTGATGCGGATAGTCTCGGCGATGTCTAGTGAGGCGCCGTGGGCGCTAATCGGCTCCAGGAAGAGTTCAAGGGTCAGTGCTTTGAGGAAAGCGAATGCCTGGTCAAGATCCGGACCGTGGCCCAAATCAAGAACGAATGCTTTCAGCCGGGCCGGATTCATTCCCAAGCGTTGCATCAAATAGTAGGTGAGCAGGAACACGCTACCGCTGTCGATACCGCCGGAGAAACAGACCCCGATCGGGTCCTTTTCCGGAAGAGAAGCTAACCATCGGCTAATCTCGTTAGCCAGTGCGCCGATGTAGCTCGCACCGATGGCGTTCAGGTCGCTTGGCATTGTGTTCGGAGCCGGCGAAAAAAAGCGAGTGTAGACCGGATCAGGATCGGGACAGCCGACCAACTGAATCTCCACGACATGATGAGCCGGGACCATACGCGTATAGCTCGGATGAAATTGACCGTCCAGGCCTGCCTGTTTCAACCAGTCGAAAATGGTATCGATCCGATGCGCCACCAACAACATCGGCCCGTCTTGCCGCTTGGCGAGGAAATAGCGCATGGGCCGATCCAGAGAGCGAGCCATTCTCACGGTTTGCTCTGATTTCGCGATGAGCGTGAACGAACCTTCTAAACTTTGTAACGCTTCCGCAGGACCGTTCAGAAGAATAGAATTTGCCTGCTCTAGAGAAATGCCGCGGAGAGCTGTTGCACCTGGGTCAGTCAGGTCCACCACACGCTCGATGTATTGTTCCATGTCGCTCAACCGTTAGTGTAAGGCGAGCGAGTTGAACGGGACACATCACGAGATCTTGAAGACGTAAGCGTAATCTCCTGGTTTGTCGTTCGGCACTTGAATGTTGAGTCCTCCCGCATCCCGGGTCCATTTGAGCTTGGCATTAGAGCCCAAGAGAGTAATGTTTGTGATCTTCGAGATCGTCCCTGCCTTCCCTTGCGCGAGTGACTTTATCGTGAGCTTGCCATCGGTCGGCCATGCCAGTTCGATTGCGTAGAGGGTGTTGCCCCGCGTTGTGAAGCGGATGTCCTGGCTGGAGTACGGTTTGGTGGCGGTGTCGTGAAACGATCCGGCGATCACTTTGGTCGGGCCTTCCCCGTAGGTCGTCCACGGCCTGGTCTCATAAACCGCTTCGCCATTAACCGTTAGCCATTTACCCATCTGCCGGAGAATCTGTTGAGCCTCCTCAGGTATGGTGCCGTCGGGCTTTGGTCCGATGTTCAGAAGCAGGCAGCCATTCTTGCTCACGATATCGATCAGCTGCTGGATGAGAGAGGCAGGATTTTTAAAGGTGTCGTTCTCGATGTATCCCCAGGATTTGTTGCTTATCGAGGTATCCGTCTGCCAGTAATCTTTGCGTGATGAATCAAGCTGTCCGCGTTCGATATCGAGTACGGCAGCGCCATCAGGAAAGGCATCGAATTTGTAGTTGATTGCAGCCGTCGATTTCCGCCTAGCTGCATCGTTGTAGTAGAAGGACGCGAATCGTTGCAGGTACGGTCTCACTTCGGCCGTTTTGATCCACCAATCGAACCACACGATTTCAGGCTGATACTTGTCTACGATCTCTGTTGTACGAGCGAGCCAATCGTCTAAATACGCTCTATCGGGATGAGCTGCCCATTCCTGCTTGTTCTTGTCCGTTACCCCGGCGTGCGCCGGTCCGTAGAACGCGGCGAATTTCGGGTCCTGCACATCGGATGGATGCTCTCGCCCGCTGTTCATAAAGAAGTAGTGCTCCACGCGATGGCTGGACGCGCCAAAATGCAGACCCTGACCTCGGATGGCTGTTGCCAACTCTCCGATGACGTCCCGTTTGGGGCCCATCTTTACGGCAGTCCAGTCGGACAGGTCGGAGTTGTACATTGCAAAGCCGTCGTGGTGTTCGGCAACAGGTACCACATACTTCGCTCCGGATTCGGCGAATAGTTTGGCCCATGCCTTGGCATCGAACCTGTCCGCCTTGAAAGCCGGCACAAAATCCTTGTATCCGAATTGTGTCTCCGGTCCGTGCACTGCGATCTGGTGGGCATAATCTTTGGACCCTTCCAGGTACATGTTCCGCGGGTACCACTCATTGCCGAAAGCGGGAACAGAGTAAACGCCCCAGTGAATGAAAATGCCGAACTTAGCGTCCTGGTACCACTTCGGAATCTGATATTTCGTCAGCGAATCCCAATTGGGTTGAAAAGGCCCGGCATGACCCTCGCTGTCGACCTGCTGGAGCAGGGCGTTTCGCTTGGAGTCAAATTTCTGGACGGATTTCTGCCACGTCAGGTCATCCGCATTCGGGGTTTGCCCCCAAAGCGCCGAACCGAAAATAGCTAGAGACAAAGCACAGCGCGCCGCACTCTGAAAGAGCAAATTAACCCAACTTTCCTATAAGGCCCATGACCGATGTTCAAAAAGCTTCGGTCATTGTATGCCATACGGTTTTCTCTTCAGCGAAGAGGGGGAGTTGCTGCTGGCGGTCGCCGATGATGTGTGGACTGTTCATAGGCATAAGCAAACTTAAGGAGTTTGGGTTCCGACCACGCTCGTCCGTAGAACGTCATGCCGAGTGGAAGTGTTCCGCCCCTGCTGAACCCTATCGGCGCGTTCACGGCAGGGAATCCAGTTGCGGGTGAAAAGAATTGACTGTTATCTCCGGCAGGTGTATTCAGGTCCCCGATCAGCCGTGGCGGGTTGCTCCAGGTTGGATAAACGAAAGCGTCTAGCTTGAGCCGGTCCATGGTCTTGCCCACCGCCCGGCGTACCTTTTCACGGGAAGCTTCTTCGGCTTGGCACGCTTCGGAGTCCGGTCCGTTCTCTGGCCCCTTTTCCGCCTGTTCGAGGCGTCGTTGCACGGTCGGATGGAATCCGCCCGATTCGATAATGGCTCCCAGAGTCTTCACCGGAACCGCATTACTTCGTGCGGCCAGAAAATGGTTGATGTCGTACTTGAATCCCATACAAGGCGCAGTACCCTGGGAGCGATTCGCGGGCGGAAGGTCCTCCACCTTTGCTGGGTCAATGATGGTTGCGCCCGCTCTTCTAAGTTCATCAACGGCGGATTGGAAAAGATGAACAATTTCGGGGTCGGCCGAGTCGCGTTCGTACGCCTGATGGAGAATTCCAATCACAGCGCCATGCAATCCATTTCTGTCAAGCGCCGCGAGATAGTTCTGCGGGAGATGCTGGCGCGCTGCTGATGTGACCGGGTCATCGGGGTCATCTCCGACCACAACCTGAAAGACCCTGGCGGCATCCTCAACGGTTCGCGCCATCGGGCCGGCAATATCGGCGCGTAGGTTGAGCGGGAAAACACCGGCGCGACTTGTCAGACCCATGGTGGAGCGAATGCCGGCAAGTGCCTGGTGCGAAGAGGGCCCGCGAATAGAATTGCCAGTATCACTGCCCAACCCTGCCAGGCCCAGACTTGCTGCGATTGCCGCGGCGGTTCCGCCGCTGGAGCCGGCCGTCACCCGGTCGAGGGCGTAAGGATTCCGCGTATAACCCGGAAGAATCGAGCTAAGCGTCTCATACGGACTAAAGGCCCATTCGGCCATGTTCGACTTCGCCAGGATTAGTGCCCCGGCTTCTTTGATCCGCTGGACTTGAAACGCATCATGATCAGGCACGTACTGCGCGAAAACCAATGCGCCATTGGAGGTCCGGAGTCCTCTTGTTTCGAAGTTGTCCTTTACGATCATCGGGACGCAATGCAAAGGACCGGTCAATCCTCCGGCAGCGAAGCGCTTATCCAATTCATCGGCCTGCTTCTGGATTTCAGGATTTATGAGGATGATGGAGTTGATCGCCGGGCCATTCTTGTCGTATGTTTCGATGCGCTTCAAGTAAAGGTCCACAAGGGCACGACAGGATAACTTGCCGGCTTTCATTGCATCGTGCACCTGGCTGATCGTCGCTTCCTCCACCTCAAAAGCGACAGGGGACTGAGCTCCGACGACAAAGCTTGCGAACAGTAAGCAGATAGCAATACGAATCACCAGATCAGAATAGGCGATTCGTCTGGTCAAATCGCGGATTGCGTTAACCGACTCAGAAGCTGCCGACCCGACTCCGTGACCGTACCGAAAAGCAAATGGGCAGCGAGAGCGCTGAGATGAGACGAAGCCGTCTTGGATGTGGGGTCAGAGATGCCGGTCATCGACACCGCGAGTTCGTCTCCCGCTAGCCAGAGCAGGGATCCGAACAGAAGTCCCCTGCCAGCCTTGAGGTTTGGAAACGCCTCAGTCAGCAGAGCATAGGCCGCGCCAGAAAGAGCTCCAAAAGCGTAGTGCAGCATAAGCGCCAACTGCAGCGCTTCGCTGCGAGGTAAAGGGGGCAGAGAAAGAGACTTCCTAATCTGATCGACTGCGTTGATGTCCGACTCCTCGTCAAATCCGAAAATGCCGCTTGCTGGGCTCGCTGTTGCACGAGCGTCCCAAACCAGCCTAAATTGGTGCATCGCCAGTGCTCCGGTCAGACCGCCGAGGGCACCGAAAATGCCGGTTTTTAAGAGTGAGTTCATCTGCTGAGACCACTCTATCCCTTCCATCCGCGTTGGCTATGGCTACGACGACGAGCCTCCGCTACTCTAGTTGCATGTTCCGGTGTCAGCCCTGGACTGCCCATGCTGAACGAAAAAATAGAACAGACGAGGCTTGTGCTTTCCGAGGCGCTCGAAAGTGAGGATCTTAAATCACTTTCCAGAGATTTCCCTGAGGGAGCAGATGAACTCGTTGCCTGGTCTCTAGAATTCTGGAAAACACGGGCCTTCTCACCAGATGTCGCGTCTCGGTTAGCCATCGCCGACAGCCAAAGTGGCGGTCTGTTACTGCCGTATCGTTTACTTTTGGTTCGAAATAGCTTGAACTCGCTGGGCCGCCTGCAGGCGAGCGGAGTAGACGAAGCCGTTAAGTCGCTCATGTGCGATGAGTATCAGGCGTTTGCCGGGGCGGATCCAGAATGGAACCATCTTCTCGATCCAAAAGAGTATTCGTATCGCGCGCTGCTCGGCATTAGCGTGTGCGAACGCTTCCGGGCTGGGCTTCTGGACTGGGAGGAAGCGGGCTTTCCTAAGTCGTGGTTAGCGAAGTTACCCCGAAAAGATTTGTTGTCGACCTTACACCATCTTTTGTTCCGTATGGGCGGTTTCAAACCGTTCTGGTTCCCGCACAACGCTTTCCTGAGGGGCCGGGTGCAGTTTATGCGCGAGCGGGAATGGGAGCAGAGCCTGTTGCTCATGGCTAGATCAATGAAGCTTCAGCCCCACATAAAAGGGATACTGACTGGCTCGTGGTTCTATGCGCCCGAGACGCATCGTGTTACTCCTCACTTATCGTGGACGACTCGGATTTTCCTCGAGAATGGCGCGCTCATGACGAACAGGGGCTTGGCCGATCCCTCGTCCGGTTTCTTACAGGGTGCAAAGGACCGCCAAGCGTTGTATGAGAGTGGCGAGTACCGTCCGACTGAGACGATTCTGCTGTGGCCTCGCGAAAATATCATGCGCTGGCTCGACGACCGCTCCACCAAGATGGAGCGAAAGACGCGTCGGGCCGACCTGTCCGATACCAAGCGGTGATTTATAATGGTCTCTTACGTCTTTCTTTCGCTGCGGACATTATCTTGGTAATGACAGACAATCTCGAAAAACTTAAGCAGTCTTTCGTCGAAAATGTAGGTGTTTCACCCGATACGGATTGGCAGGCTATCGCTTATGGCAGTACACCGGGTTGGGATTCGGTTGCGCATATGGCCCTGATTTCAGGGATCGAAAATAACTTCGACATCATGCTAAGCACGGACGAGGTCATTAACATGAGCGATTTCAGCAAAGCTAAAGAAATAGTTGCTTCGCACGGAATCGTTCTGGATGCTCAAGGGTAAAGTCGCTTTCATCACCGGCTCTACACGCGGCATCGGTTGGGCCGTCGCCCGTGTTTTTGCCCGATCGGGAGCCGACGTTATTCTGAACGGCGTTTCAAACCAACGAAAATTGGACGATTGCGCTGCGGAGATTCGGCAGGAATTTGGCGTCGATTGTATCGGTTATCTTTCCGATGTTCGTGACCCAGCTTCAGTTAAAGCGTGTTATGCCGAGATTTTCAAGAAGTACAAGCGTCTAGACGTACTGGTAAACAACGCCGGAGTCTTGCAGGATGCTCTGCTTGGGATGATTACGGAAAGCGCAATCACACAAACGATACAGATCAATACCATCGGGCCCATCTACCACTTGCAGGAAGCTGCCCGGTTGATGTCACGCCACAATTCCGGCTCCATCATCAACGTCAGTTCTATTATCGGCCGGGTAGGGAACGAGGGCCAGGCGGTTTACGGATCGTCGAAGGCGGCCTTACTTGGACTTACGCTATCGGCGGCCAAAGAATTGGCACCGAAGAACATTCGAGTCAACGCCGTCGCTCCCGGATTTATAGGGACGGACATGGTTAAGCAACTACCCCCGGCTAAGTATGATGAGCGTGTACGATCCATCAAAATGGGTCGTGTCGGCCAGCCCGAAGATGTTGCTAATGCGATACTTTTCCTCGCTTCCGACCTGTCCTCGTATGTCACAGGGCAGATTTTGGGTGTAGACGGCGGCATGCTGATCTAAGCCTCAGTATGTTCCTCCTGAACCAGGCTGATCCGGCTGCCATCGCGATTCACGATGCCGTCCGTTCTCACGTTCTAACGTACGCCGACTTGATCGGACTTGTGGATCGCGCCAAAGATGACCTTAGCCGGTCACCAAAGG
Source organism: uncultured Acidobacteriaceae bacterium (assembly GCA_963814195.1). Taxonomy (GTDB): domain Bacteria; phylum Acidobacteriota; class Terriglobia; order Bryobacterales; family Bryobacteraceae; genus Bog-105. Next base: position 444,742 of record CAWFBU010000006.1, on the reverse strand, counting down.
CGCTGATTTTTCATTTTGGGCAAAACGATCTGGCTTCCTTGGTCTGGTATCTTGCCGCAGTAGACTTCGGCCATGCCGTTGCCCTTCTCGATTCGGCGTTGGCGCCAGGCTTAAAGCAGCAGCTTATCTCCTTGTATGAACCGGATTGGATTGTTCACTCACAAGCGGATACGCAATTAGGCGTTAGTCCAGATCTGTACGAAGCGGTACAGAGCACGTTTTCAGATGGCTACCTCCTCCGGCGAAAAGGCGGGAACGACAGTAGCCTGCATCCTGATCTTGCTCTGATGCTCTCAACGTCCGGCAGTACCGGAAGCCCGAAATTCGTGAGGCTCACTCGGCAGAACGTGCTCTCCAATGCGAATTCAATCGCCCAAGCTCTCGAGATTGACTCGGCGGAGTGCGCTATCACGAGTCTGCCTTTCTACTACTCCTATGGGCTGTCGGTGATCAACACGCATTTGCTTCGTGGCGCTCAACTGGCCCTTACCCGTGAATCTATCGTTGCGCCCGGGTTCTGGAATGCTTTCCGCAGGGCGAAGTGTACGTCGTTTGCCGGTGTTCCGTATACGTATGAGATGCTCAGCCGGCGTATCAAGCTGACCGAACTCGACCTACCCACCCTGAGAACACTTACGCAGGCGGGCGGCAAACTGGCCGACAAACTTGTCGCCGAATTCCACCAGGAGATGGAGCGTCGGCAAGGACGTTTCTACGTCATGTACGGACAAACGGAAGCCACCGCTCGGATTGCAATACTCCCATGGAATCGTCTGCCAGAAAAGTTAGGTTCCGCCGGCGTGGCTATCCCTGGTGGTTTACTTCATGTTGATTCGGGAGAATTGGTTTATCGAGGTCCCAACGTCATGATGGGGTACGCCGAATGCCGCGCTGATTTGTCGAAAGGCGACGAACTCGGAGGTGAACTGCGAACGGGCGACTCGGCATCATTAGACGATGAGGATTTTGTCTATATCACTGGACGGATCAAGCGTGATGCAAAGCTTTTCGGTGTACGGGTCAACTTGGATGAGGTGGAAGGTCTGCTGCGGGCGCATACAACAGCAGCCGCCATTAGCCGGAATGAGAAGCTGATGATTTTTTGTGAGGGCGATGGGGATCTTGAAGCCTTTAAGGCACATTTGGCTACTACGTTGCGTGTGCATCCCAGCGCTTTTCTCTTCCGCCACATCGAACGCCTTCCGCTGAACGCAAACGGCAAAATCGATTACAATTTTCTGCGAGCGCTGCCATGAACTTCGATGAACTCCTAGCGCTGCCCCAGTACAGTCTTCCTCAACCCGAAAAAGAGCGCGTCCTGTTGGACATGCTGAACGATCTGACCGATCATCATCGCCAGAACTGCGCAGAGTTTGACCGTTTGACAAAGGTTCTGCACCCTGGGTTTAACCGGGCTGAGCGACTCTCGGATCTTCCTTTCGTACCCGTCGGCTTGTTCAAGAGTCATCTGCTGAGCAGTGTTCCAGCTGAGAGACGTTTCAAGACCTTGACCTCGAGCGGGACTACGGGACAACAAGTCAGCCAGATTGTCTTGGATCAGGAAACCGCACGGCGTCAGACTGCTGCTCTGAGCAGGATTATGACGCACGTTCTTGGTCCTGAGCGCCTGCCGATGATGATGGTTGAGAGCGGCGCGCTGATCAAAGACCGGACTCGGTTCAGCGCTCGTGCCGCCGGTGTGCTTGGAATGGCCAATTTCGGACGAAGCCATTTCTATGCTCTCGATGACAACATGGAGTTGGATGAAGCCGGCTTGGCCGCTTTCCTCGAGAAGTTCGGCGGTAAGCCGTTCCTGATGTTCGGTTTTACTTTCATGGTCTGGCAGTATTTGTACCAGCGGATCAGGAACAGGGGTTTCGACCTTTCAAACGGGATCCTGATTCATAGCGGTGGCTGGAAGAAGTTGCAGGACCAGGCAGTGAGCAATGTCGAGTTTAAGGCGCGCTTGCAGGAGGCCTCGGGTCTTACTCGTATCTACAACTTCTACGGGATGGTGGAGCAAGTGGGCAGCATCTACTTGGAGGGTGAGGACGGATACCTGTATCCGCCGAACTTCAGCGACATAATCATCCGGGATGTAAACACCTGGCAGGAACTGCCGCCTGGGAAGCCAGGGCTGATCCAAGTGGTGAGTGTGCTGCCTCTCAGCTATCCGGGACACTCGATTCTTACCGAGGATATCGGGGTTCAGCATGAGAACGGTCGTGTACTCTCAAAACGGCAGGGCAAAGCTTTCACAGTGAGCGGTCGGGTTCCCAAGGCCGAGTTGCGGGGCTGTAGCGATACCCACGAAGTGCGCGCGTGATCGTTCAGCAACTTACTCCGGTCTCTCAACCGGTTGAGCTGGAAAGCTTACTGGCAGATCTTCAAAAGAGCCCATCATTACGACCCTTTTCAGACGAAATTGTCGAATTTTGTCAGGCATTCTCTCGCAGAATCTTCGCCGATCCCGGAGCGAGGCGATTCCCGGAACTGCAGTCCCTTGCATTCTGGATGCGGAAGACCGAACTGATCCAAATGCGTTCGGAATTTCAATCGATCGATCGATCTCCGGTGCGCCGGACTCCTCGCGGGCTCGTCTTCCACATCCCGCCGACGAACGTTGACACCATCTCCATTTACTCGTTGTTGCTGGCGTTGCTGACCGGAAACCGGAACATTGTGCGTCTCTCACCGAGAGCTGCAACCCAATCTCATATCCTTGTGCGACTGCTGAATGAGGAACTGGCGCTCGCCTCACCAGCGTTGCGGTCCGGGAACGCTATCATCAGCTACGGTCGCGATCTCGTGATCAACTCTGCGATCTCCGCAGCGTGTGACGTGCGGGTGATTTGGGGAGGCGATGCAACCGTGAACTCTCTTCGATCGGTCCCAATCTCACCGCACGGGCGTGATATTGCTTTTCCCGATCGCTACTCTTTGTGCGCGGTAGCCGCAGAAGAGTATCTCAAGGCGGACGACAAAACTCGGAAGGAACTTTCGGTTCGATTCTTCAACGACGTTTTTTGGTTTGACCAGATGGCTTGTTCTTCACCTCACCTCATAGCCTGGTGTGGCGATGAGGTGGCTGCTGATCTCGCAAGTAAGGATTTCTACGATCGCGTAGGGGTGTACGCTGCCTCGCGAGGCTTGGTCTCGGAACCTGCTACTCGTATTGCAAAATTTACTTTTGCCTGCCGAGCGATTCTTGATCGCCCGGTTGTCCGCTATGACAGCTATGGAAACGAGCTGTCGGTAGTTTCGTTGGAAGGTCTAGGAGGCGTGAGTCGCGAACATAGCGGCGGCGGATTGCTCTACCAATTGTTTCTTCGCGACCTCAGCGAAATTGTGCCTTTTATTCAGCGCCGGGACCAAACCTTAACGCACTTCGGCTTTTCTTACCCTGCTTTGGATGGGCTGGTGCAGAGCCTCAACGGTCGAGGGATTGACCGCATTGTCCCTATCGGAGAAGCCTTATCATTCCGCCGACACTGGGACGGGATGGACCTCTTCCAGGAACTTACCCGCTCCGTTTATATCCTGGCGGGTCGTGTCAGCGGATCGGAATCCGATCCGAGGTAAGACCGTTGGTCCATATGGAATTTTCGTTGCGGTAGTAGACTAGCGAGACCGCTGACCCAACCTCCAAATTCGACGTCCGTCACGTTTGCGGTGTCTACAAGACGAGGTAGCAAGAGGGGCGACGTGGAAGGTGTCGCAATGCCAGGCACACAGGTCGTTGCTGAGACAATATTCATCTCCTTGAGCCAGCCTGAATATTCAGGCAAAAAGAAACCGCTCGGATAGCAGAAGTGCTGGGCAGGTTTATGGGTGACTCTCTCGACGTGTTCACGGTTGTCAATGATTTCACCCTCGAATTGCGAACGGTTTTTCGAGACTCGGTGACGGTGGGTATGCAGTTGAACGTCGATTCCTGCGGCTGACGCGGATGCCACTTCGTCGGGTGTCATCAAATGCAGCAGGCGTTTCTGGAGTATCCCATCAAAGTCCACATCGAGTGCGGCAGCCACAGTTTCGAGGAATGCGTTCTTTTCCTGACCGTTCAAACCGGTCTTTACAACATGTTGATACAGGCGTTCGCCCACGGAGACCCGAGAGTTCTCGCTTATTGTGATCGATTCCGGAAAAACATCTGGCAGCTGTAAAGTCCGCCCCCGTCCCTTCCAGACGATGTAGTTGAGTGCGGGATCGAAGACGGGACGGTTGTAGTAACTGTAATACGTTGTGAGATAAACCGTCAGCGGGAATCGGTACTCGTCCGCCAGCGGCATCGCTTTTGCATAGAAGTCATAAAAGCCGTCGTCAAACGTAATCACGACCGCCCGCGGCGGCAATTCACCCTTGTAGAGAGCTCTAATCGCCTCCGGCAAAGACAAAACATTGCATCCGGCTTTTCTAAGATGCTCAAAGCGCGTTCGCAGCAATTCGGGCGCCATGTACAAACCAGCGTCCCACTGGTGCTCATCTTCGAGGCTAATACCGTGATAACAAAGGATCAGCAGCTTTTGCTTGCGCCAGCTAGTTTTTAGGGCAAGAGCCGACAAACCGGTTGCATCAGCCGCTGATAGAACCGCAAGTTTTATCTTCTTCAACATCGGGTGTTTCGACGAGCGTGGTAACTCTGAAAAGAGCCTTCTCTAGGTTCTCACAAGACCAGGGGTTTCGGCTAAGATCAACATTTTGAAACACGTGCAACAGTCCCAGACCTCGCGGCGGAAATTTCTTGGTAGCGCTGTGGCTGCTGTCGGGTTACCCACTGGGATTCCCCTCTCAGCTTTGGGAGAACCGCCGGAGCCGGAACAACAGGCCCCTTACCTTGCTTTGCAGAGGTACATCGAGCCTGGTACTGACGGCTTTCAGGGCGAAAAACGAGCTATGGAGATCCGTGCTGCCTTACATCAAGCTCTCGCATCCATGGAACTTCCACTGGCGGAAGGTCTAGAAGGCTTTTCTCCTGCGGCTCAACGTTATATCCCACTAGCACCAGATCTGGAAGCTGCCGTGTTTAATCAGGCGGACGGTGCGGTTTCGGAAGGCTGGAAGGCGTGGGTTCATTCGACCGGGTCTATTCGTCGATGCGAATTTTACGTTCTGCCAGGAGACATCGTTCAGTTTGAGGTAGCGAGTCACGTCAATGGACGGCTGCAATATCGGGTAGGGCAGTGGAAACAGGTCTGGAATGGAGAAAAGATCGTATCCTTCAATCCGATCGAGGAGCACGTTGTCACGTCCGAGCAGCCCTACTTTCGCGATATCACGGCGGGTGTTTTGGGTTCCTCCCCTTCGTTTACGAACCAACTCTCACGCGGTATTCCTTACTGGCGCTCGCGGCTTGATGCGGCATCAGGGATCGACATCTACGGGAGCAATGGGCTTGCTGTAGGCGACATCGATGGAGATGGCAGGGATGAACTTTACGTTTGCCAGCCCGGTGGACTGCCGAACCGGCTGTACAAAGTGGCACCCAGTCTGCAGATGATCGACATTACGGAGACGTGGGACGTTGGGTTGTTAGACGATACGTCTTGCGCTCTGTTCCTCGATCTAAGGAATACAGGTAGACAGGATCTGGTGGTCTTGCGAAGTGGCGGGCCGGTCCTTTTCCTGAATGAAGGGGGGAAGTTTACCCAGAGAGATGACGCCTTCAACTTTGCAAACACGCCGGCCGGCGGATTCACGGGTATGGCAGCCGCGGACTTTGATCGAGACGGAAGGCTTGACCTTTACCTTTGCTGTTATGTGTATTTTCAAAGCGAGGCGCAATTCACCTATGCGTCGCCGTACTATGACGCAAAGAACGGACCACCGAACTTCCTGTTCCGAAATCGGCTGAACACTGACGGAAGCGGCTCGTTTCAGGACTGCACCGCCGAAGTCGGCTTAAACGAAAACAATAATCGTTTCAGTTTTGCTCCGGCTTGGTGCGATTTCAACGATGATGGGTGGCCCGATCTATTTGTCGCGAACGACTTTGGCCGCAAAAATCTTTACGTGAACACAAAGGGCCGCTTCAAGGATCAGGCGAAAGAAGCCGGGGTGGAAGATATTGGCCCGGGAATGAGCGCCAACTGGTTCGACTACGACAATGATGGAAAGGCAGATCTCTACGTTGCGAATATGTGGTCAGATGCCGGTCAGCGTGTCGTTCGCGACCCGATATTCGTACTTGCGCATGCCAAGGCCGAAAAGGAAGCTTATCAACTGCATACCCGAGGTAACTCGCTGTATCGCAATGCCGGCGACGGGAGCTTTCACGATGTCAGCCTGGCTCAATACGCCAGCTTTGGACGTTGGGCTTGGTCTTCCGGTGGGCATGACCTGGATAACGATGGACATGCCGAGATCTTCGTCACTTGCGGCATGCTCACAAATACGTCGAGCAAGGACCTGATGAGCTTTTTCTGGCGTCAGGTTGTGGCGAAGTCGCCTGATGAAGCCGTCGCCTCTCCGGCGTACCAGAATGGTTGGAACGCAATCAACCAGTTTGTGAGGGAAGACTATAGCTGGAGTGGGCACGAGCCTAACGTTTTTCACATCCGCCGGGGCGATCGTTATTTCGATGCTTCAGGGGTAAGCGGGTTGGATTTTGCGGAGGATAGCCGGGCGTTCGCAATCACGGATGTAGAGGGCGATGGCAGACCTGATCTGATTCTAAAGAGTAGATTAGGTCCCCAGATCCGGGTTCTGCAAAACAACTGCGCTCATGAGAACCACTCCATCGCTTTTCAACTCGAGGGAACCCGTTCTAACCGCGATGCAATTGGGGCAAAGATTCGGGTTGATTCCCAAACGAAATGGCTGGACGCTGGTTCGGGTTTTCTGTCTCAACACAGTAAGCGGCTGATCTTCGGCCTGGGCGCCTCGGCAGCCGCGAAGAATGTTCGAATCTGTTGGCCCTCCGGCGAACGCCAGGAATTGACAGACCTCATCGCGGGCCGGACCTACTTCGTCCGGGAAGGCGAGCCCAATATCCGGTCCGAGCCGTTCCGAACTCAGGTTCGGCCACCCTCTACTCCGGTAGTGAGCGACAACTCTCTCGCACTTGCAGATACCTGGCTGGTTGAGCCAATTCCTTTGCCGGAGCCACATGCCGGACCGGGTCTTCTCGTCCTTTGCGACAAAAAGACTGACGCAACGGCGCGCCATCAATCGGCGACCGTCATTGATTTCTCGAGCCAACCTGCCGACCTCCGCCGGCAATATGAGATTTTGCGACGCTACCTTTTCGATTGGCGCACCTCCCTTCAAACCCCCATGTCCTTTCTGCTTAACAAAGACGGCGCGGCTGTGAAGGTATACCCAGACATTCCGGATGCTCAGCGTTATCAGTCAGATCTCGCGCAATTGAGTAATCATCAACGACTTGCCCTGCCGTTTCCAGGCCGCTATATCGTTGAGCCCCAGCGCGACTTCTTCAAGTTTGGTGTTGCATTTCTATGGGCCGGCTACAATACGCAAGCCCTTCCCTACTTGCAGGAGAAGCTCAAACGCTCACCTGACAATCCTCGGGTTTTGCAGCTATTGGCGCAAATCTATCTTGCTCAGGAAGACTTCCAGTCTGCTGCTCGGTTTTTCGGTCGAGCTATCCAGATTGACAAGACATCTCCGGAGTGTTTCTATGGATTGGGTTTAGCGCAGGCACGTCAGGACCGATTGGAAGATGCGCGCTTCAATTTCCAGCAGGCTATTAGCTTAAGGCCCGATCATTCGGACGCTATCAACGATCTGGGAGCTCTGTACATTCGCCTTGGAAAAATGAACGATGCCGTAGCCGCCTTCCGGTATGGCCTTGAAGTCTCTCCCGATACCGATATACTTTATATGAATTTGGCGCGAACTTACGTGAAACTGGGCCAGATGGAGCGTGCGCGAGAAGTGATGCAAAAGCTGCTCGATCGAAAACCGGATAACGTTTCCGCCCGGCGTGGCTTACAAGAGTTGAGCGGCCGATAGAGTGCTGCCTTGAGACTTGCTATTTTCCTCGGACTGTTTGTCGCTGACTTAGGTACGGACTCAGTCATTGATCAGATCGCCTCTTCGGGGCGATGCGCCAATATTGCCGAACCTCCCGATGCGCGTGTTAACTCAAGCCCGAAAATAGCCCCTGGTCAACCGCCTCTACTCAGCTTTCGGACGTACGAAGGTAGACTTCATCAGCGTTTCACAAACTCAAGCCTGATGCTGGATGATGCCGGGCATTAAAACACCAGTCCTTTTATGCTTCGTTGCCGTCGCCGCGTGCGCGCAAATGAAGACTGAAGAAGGCATACAGTTCTTCCACCAGGGCCGATACTCATCGGCGTTGCAGTTATTGAAAGATGCTAGAGACCAACAGGGCCGATCCTTTCGAGCGCTTTCTGAAGCGGCTCTAGGCGATTGCAAAACCGCTTTGCCAGAGTTGGTTAAGACCCAGGATCAAGATCAGGTCTTGCAACGGCTGACTGGCGTTGCGGCTGTCAAGTGCCTCAGCAGCACGGGTGATGAAGCAGCGGCCTTAGGCCTGCTGCAACGGCTGCAAAAACAGTTCCCGCGCGACCCGGATCTCCTCTACATAGGGGCTAAGCTTCACATGAAGGCCTTCAATGACGCAACTGTAGCAATGTTCCGAGAAGCACCAGCCTCGTACCGTGTACACGAACTTTCGGCGGAAATCTTCGAAGTGGACAATCGCTTTGGTGAAGCCGTGTCAGAGTATCGCAAGGCTATTGAACTGAACCCTAAAGCGCCGGATCTTCATTTCAGACTCGGGCGTGCCATTCTCCTGCAAAGTCATGACGCCCGAGCTTTGGAGAAAGCGGCCGATGAGTTTCAGTCTGAGCTCAAATTGAGCCCCGAAGATAGTGCCAGTGAGTTCCAACTAGGCCAAATTGCACAGGTGAAAGGCGACACCAGTGAAGCCAAAACCAGATTCCAACGCGCGCTTCGGCTGACACCTGACTTTGTGGCGGCCATGGTTGCTCTGGCCAAAACCTCGGCCAGCGAGAAGGCATATCCGGCAGCAATCGATCTTCTCAACCGAGCGATTCTCTTGCAGCCTGAGAATGAGACGGCTCACTACGCTCTTATGACTGCTTACCGGGACAACGGTCAGATGAAAGAAGCAAAAGCGGAGAAGGGGATCTTAGACCGCCTGCAGAAGCCTCCGGAAGGTGAGTTCTCCGACTTCCTTAAAAAATTAGGGGAAAAGCCCCCGGCCCAGTGAGCCCCATTCGTCTTGTAGCCGCAATTCTGGTCCTGGCGCTTACAAATGCAGTGCCGGAATATCCGAACTTCCATAACATTGCTCGAAGTTCGGGGTTGACCGATTCCTTTCCGAATGGCGGAGATAAGTCAAAAGAGTTCATCCTTGAGACTACCGGCAGCGGCTTGGCCTTCATCGATTACGACAACGACGGATTGCCTGATCTCTTTGTACTCTCCGGACCCGGTGGTACGAATCGGATGTATCACAATCAGGGTCACGATCGCTTTCGCGACGTGACCACTGCGTTGGGACTTCAATCCTCCGGTTGGGCGCAAGGAGTTTGTTCGGGCGATTTCGATAATGATGGATATACCGACCTTTTCGTCACGTTCTGGGGCCAAAATCACCTTTATCGAAATCTCGGCGGATCTGGTTTTCAGGATGTGACTGCCGCTGCCCACCTTACACAGGACCGAACCCGGTACAACACAGGTTGCGCTTTCATCGATGCCGATAACGATGGGCATTTGGACCTGTTCGTCGCCAATTACTTGAAGTTCGATCCCGCAATCACACCAAAACCCGGAGCGAACCCCTACTGTTTCTATCGGGGAATCGCCGTCAGTTGCGGACCACGCGGCCTGCCGTTTGATCGCAATCTCTTGTATCGCAACAATGGCGACAGAACTTTTTCTGACATATCTGAAGACTCCGGCGTCGCCGCCCCGGTTGGCCATTATTCTCTTAGCGTCCTCACCGGCGACTTCAACGAGGATGGACTGCCGGACATCTACGTTGCCTGTGATCAAACGCCGTCTTTGCTCTATATCAATCAGGGAGGTGGGAAGTTCGAAGAAGAAGCAGTACTGCGCGGGGTCGCCTTCGACCAAAACGGAAAAGAGATGTCAGGTATGGGTGTCGATGCGGCCGATTACGTTCCTGATGGTCACCTGGGTATCTTTCGCACCAACTTCTCCGATGAATTCGAGACTCTTTATCGCAATCGCGGTAAGGGGAACTTTGACGACGTCACGCTCGATTCAGGCCTAGGAAAAAATACCCGGTTCGTTGGCTGGGGTACGGGGTTCTTTGACTTCGATAACGATGGTTGGGACGACCTCTTCCTTGTCAATGGACATGCTTTTCCGGAGGTGGACTCCCTCGGTATTGACATCCACTACAAAGATCGCGCGATCCTTTATCAAAATGTTCACGGTGGCAAATTCCGGGACGTCTCGACCCTAAGCGGGCCTGGAATCCTCGAACGACATTCCGCTCGCGGGGTTGCTATGGCAGATATTGACAATACGGGCGTGGTCTCTATTGCAATAAACAACCAGAACGATTCTCCATCGTTGCTCAAACAGGAGACCGCATTCGGTAATCATTGGGTTGTGTTGCGTCTCATCGGTCAAAGGTCCAATCGAAGCGCAATCGGCGCGCGAGTCAAAGTAACTGCCAATCACCACGTGCAAACAGCCGAGGTCCGCAGCGGCGGAAGTTATCTTTCCCAGAATGACTTGCGGCTTCACTTTGGGCTTGGTAACGCATCGTTGATTGATCGCATCGAGATACTCTGGCCGAGCGGTAAGCGACAGGAGATAGAAAACCAGCCCGTAAACCGGATACACGTCATTCAGGAAGCTCGCTAGCGATTCCAATCACGAGGCAGATCGCCGCGTTCTGATATACTCCAGCCTCGTAACTCTTCGTATCTCGTCGCTCACCAACTATGGCAACACTGTCATTGCTCGAGGCCTTTGGCTTGGAGGTTTCGGGCTCTCTGAAACCAAACAGTCACCTTGGAAAAGCTTTTTCTCAGCTTCAGCACTTCCAGAGCGTTCCGCTCGACCAGGTACAGCTCGCTTCAGGTAAAGCAGAGTTAACGTTCCTAGAGCCGATTGACCTTTCCTTTGCCGGCTTGGCCCTTGTTATTGGTGCGGGTTTGAGTGGGAATGTCCGAATCGCAACTTCAAAAGACCACAAGAGCGATCCGGATAATCCGTTCGATCCTATTGCGATTGGAGCCGATGAAATCTACCTCTCTTCGGAACTCGTTCTTTCGGCGAAAACTGGCATTACGATCGGTCCTGCGACGTGCGCGTTTGGGCTATCGGTTGGTAAGGGCTTTACAGTCACCGTTCAACGGCGGTTTTACCGTTCTGACAGCGGAGCATTTCCGGGGTTCGGTGTTGCGCTAGCGGAGTTATTCCGCAAGTTCGTCATTCCTCAGAACCGCGAAGATCTGAAGTCACTTGGTCGCGATACCGTGGTCATGTCCGGCGGAACCGGCCAAATAAAGCTGACAAATGGATTCGGCATTGCAGCTCCTGTAAAGCAACTTGCGGCAACTTCTCCCATAGCGGGAAAGGTCGTGGAGGTCAACACTTCGGCGACCTTCACGGCAGAACTCAGTCTGACGCTGGAAGGGGGCTATCTGTCGAGAGTTCGCAAATCGGAAAGTGGAGCGCTCGAAATCGGCATCAGTCGCTCGCAATCGAGCACGTTGGCGGTGCAGGTCTCGGCGGCCGCAGGTATTGTTGCCGGGGTTGGTAAGTTCGATCTTGCCGAGAAGTTCCTGGGCTCGATCAGTCGAAATCCCATCGTGGACCTGGAGGAGTTCCGACGTGGAATCCCTGGAGAGGACGAAGCTGCGCGCGAATTACAAATCTCTGCATTTCAAGAGAGCCTGGGCGCTGCTATTTCGACCAAAGTTGCTGCCTCTCTGATTGCGACTCTTTCGAGCACACGCGGCACGAGCCCCGTATTGATGTTTGAAGTTGGAGCAGACTCGTTCGACTCGGCAAGTACTGCGGCCGCAATTGTGTCGGCCTTGGACGGCAATTTCACTCGCCTGACGAGTACACCGCTGCCCTCAGGCGTCAAACAAACAGCCAACATCTTCACGGAGAGTGAGTTGTCAAAGCATAAGATCGCGATCAACCTGCTTGGGATCGTCAACTACGTTTCGATTGGAAAGCTTGCTCGTATCTCTGAGGTTAAGCGCAACGCAGACGGGGAGATCGTTTGTGTGACCGACGCCGCGGACGCGAATCGATTGCAGGCGTTGCTTCTGAACGTAGTCGGGAACGTGAAGAGGCTACAGTCTTTGTTGAGTGAGGACTTCTTACTCCAGGCCACCTTCAAGGCAGTTGACCTGAGAATTATGCCGCCCGACCTTTCGGCAAAGCACACGTTCGTGGAGATTACAAATAAGACTGATCGCCACCGCATAAAAGATCTCCTGGATATCTGCCGCACCATGGGAGTGTTAACGGCTGCTGAGGAAGCGGCTTGGCTTCAGGATCGCGAAGACTTTGGCAGAACTACCTTCTGGTTACAAACCGTTTACGCCGAAACTGCAATCGAGCATACCTTTTTGAGAAGTGATGGGCAGGCCCGAACTGAGCAAGAATTTGTATTGTTAGGTCGCCAGGCTCTTGGGCACGTTATCGCCGGAAACGAGGGCCAGGAATTCCGCAAGCTTGTCGCGGATCTCGGCCCTAAAGGAAACAGCGTTTGGAAAGCTATGGACGATAGCGGGAATCGCGCAAACTTCAACAGTATCTTCGGGCTGCCATTGGACGTAAAGGATCCGCGAATCGAAGCTGCTGGTGCTGATTACTCCTGCATCAAAGCCTGGGCGGCCGCGATGAAGGCTCTTGCGGACGCCATCGTCGACACACGGCGACTGATCGCCAGTTCCATCAATGCTGATGACGATCGCCTGACCGCATTGCGCCAGCAACTGCGCGATCGAATGGCGGACGTTGTGAAGCACTCGGGTGAACATTTCGGTGACCCCCTGGGACTAGTCACCGTTTACCTGGCCTCTGGCCGATCAGCCGGCGCCCGAGTTCTGGTGACGGGAGCTTCGCTCCAAGCTCTCGACAAGGTCGTCGCTCCAGGGATACTCGACACGGCGGTAAAGGTTTAGCCTAATGGCCGCCACTCTCAGCCTCACACTCACCGACGCTGCCGGTCAGGATCTCAACGATCGGGTCTTGATCGATTTGTTCTCAACGACATCTTCCGAGCACTTGCAAGCTAGCGAGAAGGTCCGACGCGACCTGGTCGTCACCGGAATAACCGCCCAGCTAGTGACGCTGTATCGGGTGCTCGTCACTCCCGCGAATCACCGGATGCTGGAGTTCTTTCTTCGGTTCACTGACGGAGAAGAGACTCACTATTCTGTTCCGGTCCCGGTTGACCCCTCGAAGGTTGTCTCCATCTCCGGACCAGACTTCAAGCAACTCACACCAGCGGCCCAAAACATTCTGAATGGAGCGCAGTGCCCCTCCTTCGCTCGCGTCGATGGCAGCTTTGTGACCGGAAGCGAACTCTATACACAGCTCGACAATCGTCCTCTGTTCAAAGCTTGCTTTCTGAACATCGTTGCTAAATCGGCGGCCACCCCGCTCCCAGGCGGAAGCACCTGCCTCGACCGCTATCTCGGATTGCTTAGCATTGCTCAAGACAGACTGTTTCTGCAAACAACGGCCGCGCTCGTTGAGGAAGCCTCTCACTCCTCCCTATTTCACCCCGTCTCCGAGTTGCTTCATACACCCTTGCCCGGTTACCACAAAGTGGCCAGCTTTAAGACCTTCGACCATTACGGAAACCTCCAGCTGACATTTCAGCGGCGGGGCGATGTCGGGAATGACTACGTGGTGGATGTGGATATCGACGACGCGCAGGGTATTGAGCATTTATTTCAGGTTGTAAGAAACGCGGTTGCGGGACCCACGAATCCATACAATATCCACGACATCCTGCTTCAGCAAAACCCGAAAGTCGATCCCGAGTATCAATTTACGTTTGCCGCTGTGGCCGTCTCTCACGCTAGCTAGGCGCTAATCGGCCTAAGACTGGGCATGATTGGCATTGTTCCAGATGTGTCGTGCTACTCCTGATTGAGGATGCACATACCCGATGGTTACCTTAGCCCTTCGACGTGTGCTTGCCTGTACGGCGCCACGATGCCCTTTTGGTATGTATCACTTCAGCGTCTAAAGACGAAGATAAGCTCCCGATCAGTTCCGTTGCTTTCTGTCTTTGCGGCTTTTTCCTTCGTAGTAATGATGTTCAACCTGCCTCTGCCCGGAGGGACGACCGGTCATGCAGTCGGTATGGCTATTGCCAGCATTGTTCTCGGTCCGGCTGTCTCAATCCTGGCCATATCTATCGCGCTGCTAATACAAGCCCTATTTTTCGGGGATGGCGGCGTCACTGCATTTGGTGCGAACTGCTTCAACATGGCCGTTGTCGGATCTCTCTCCGCTTTTGCCATTTACCGGGCACTTTCGTGGAAGGCTGAAATCGGCTCGACCCGCCGTGTTTTAGCTGCTGGATTAGCAGGCTACGGGGCCATCAATCTATCTGCACTTTTCGCTGCCATAGAATTCGGTATTCAGCCCATCTATTTTCACGATGCCAGCGGTGCTCCCCTTTATGCTCCCTATCCGCTTAGCATTTCCATCCCTGCGATGATGATCGGTCATCTGACAATTGCCGGATCAGCGGAGTTCATCATTTCGTCCGGCCTGGTGAGATACCTGCAGCGGAGTGACCCCGAGATGCTGCGTCTGACCGCTCCTGACGCGGCGGGGGCTTTGGCAACTGTCAATGAGCCGATCCGGTCTACCCTGGCCCTTTGGATAGGGCTCTCAGTTCTGCTTCTGCTAACGCCTGTGGGCATTCTTGCCGTGGGCTCGGCCTGGGGTGAATGGAGCCCGGAACAGGTGGGATCTCCGCGCGGCATGCAGCGGCTTTACTCATTATGGAAAGCTCCGATGGCCGGTTATTCGCCAAGCTTTGTAAGCAGTACGTCGGCAGGTTATCTGTTATCGGCCGTCGTAGGCGTTTGTCTGGTTCTTAGCGTCGTTTATTTACTGCACCGATATCTCACGCGTAGTGAGATCCGCCGGTCTTTTATCGAATCCAGCATTGGCCATTTAGTACTTGCTCTTCAGAGTGCTTTGCTAGCAGAAGATGCTGCCCTCTCTCCTGGATTTTTACAAGCCATGGATCCACGGGTCAAGCTCGCCAGCTTCACGGCCTTGATAATTGCAGCGATAGCCACGCACCGCGTTACTGTTCTGGCGGTTATGTTGCTGATAGGCATACTGCTGGCCAAGCTCTCCCGTCTGCCGATCCGTAAACTGTTCACTCGTGTTTGGCTGGCCGTACTTTTTTTTACCGGAATCATCGCACTGCCGGCCCTTTGTCTGACACCCGGCGATCTTGTCTACAGAATCCCGCTTGTCCACTGGGCTGTTACTGGTCAGGGCCTGAGGAGCGCCGAGTTTTTAATTTTTCGATCGGAAGTGACCGGGACTTTGGCAATGCTTCTGATCTCCTCCACCCTTTGGAGTCACCTCATGAGAGGGCTTCGCTGGTTTCAATTGCCATCTGTGGCAGTCGTCATCATCGGCATGACCTACCGTTATATTTTCGTCTTCATGCAGACCGCGAAGAGCATGCTTGAGTCTCGCCAAACCAAACTTGTGGGTCGCTTGTCTTCGACCGAGCAACGCCGCTTAGCTGCGGTCAATGTTGGCGTCTTGCTTGATAAGAGTCTGCATCTCAGTTCAGAAGTTCACATCGCCATGCAGGCGCGAGGGTACCGCGGAGAAGTGCACATTCTGGAAGATTTGCAGATGAAGCCTCTTGACTGGTTTCAACTTACAATTTCGCTGCTGGCTGCGCTTGCGATTTTGCAGCTTGGGCGTTGAGATGCGAATCTTTGATGTCCGTGGTGTTTCGTACTCGTATCAAGATCAGGCTGCTCTGCACGACATCACCATTCAGATCTGTAAGGGAGAGCGCATAGGGTTGCTGGGGGCAAACGGGTCGGGCAAGTCAACTCTACTAAGATTATTGGCGGGACTGGACTTTCCAGGGACGGGACATATCGAGTTCCTCGGTGAGCCTTTATCGGCGGCGAGCATGAAGCGTGATGATTTTTTCTACGGCTTCCGGAAGCGTGTGGGTGTCGTTTTTCAGAATCCCGATGTGCAATTGTTCAATGCCAGCGTTTTGGACGAGGTTGCATTCGGGCCATTGCAGTTGGGTTGGTCGAAGACAGATATCCGGCAGAGAGTTGAGGAGTCACTCGTGGCACTCGGCATAGCGGATCTTAGGCATCGAGCGCCCCACCGGCTATCTGGCGGAGAGAAGAAACGGGTTGCGCTAGCGTCTGTGCTTGTTATGGATCCGGAGGTCTTGCTGCTCGATGAGCCGACTGCGGCGCTCGATCCTCGCAGTCACGCCCAAATTTTAGAGCTGCTAGCTTCGTGGCGAGGCGGCGGACGGACCATTATTACTGCAACTCATGATCTCGACTCTTTGGAAGATCTGTCCGACCGCTGTTACCTGCTGCAGAGTGGGCGAGTGGCGGGCGCCGGAGAACCTCTGGAGTTGCTACACAATGTTCGTCTGCTGGAGCGGTCGGGCCTGATCCGGATCCACAGCCATGTACACCCAGACCATTCCACAGGGCCTCACCCTCACGTCCATCGTCAGGACTTACCGGAATAAGCCGCGTTCAGGATGGCCAATCCGGCGATCCCTGCGGTCTCCGCGCGGAGAATCGTTGGTCCCAATGAGCAGGAGATCCATCCGGCATTTTGGATCTGCTGCCGTTCTTCATCCGTCCAGCCGCCTTCAGGACCAAGAAGAAGCGCGACACGATCTTGGGAAGAATGTTTATCAGGAATTGAGCGCAGAATCGGATCCGTGCCTGCCTCGTCGAGGAAGAAACGGGCTTCTGCTTCTAAAGTTAGGCAGGATTGAATGCGAGCCGCGGGTGAAATAACCGGGAGGTGATCCCGGCGGGATTGTTGGCTAGCTTCCAACGCGATTTTTTGCCAGCGAGCTAATCTTTTGGCCGCGGCCTGTAACAGTCCTCGCTCACTCCGGACCGCCTCCACCGGTTTGATCGTTGCCACACCCAACTCAGTTGCTTTCTCGATTAACCACTCAAAGCGATCGAACTTGAAGAGTGCGACGACGAGGCTTATCTCGACCGGCAGCGGCTGTTTTTCTATCGATTCCAGTACTTGGAAAGTAACAAGCGACTTGCGTGCGGTCTGAATTTCGGCGAGGTAAACGTTGGAGTTATCGGAGATTTCATAACGTTCGCCAGCCTCCACTCGGAGCACGCGCACCAGGTGTTCCGCATCGGTACCGGTTAGCTCTGCCAAGCCACGACGAATCTCCGAAACAAAGAAGCGACGTCTAGACATGTCTCGAATTGAGAGGCCAAGCGACCTGTGCCATCTAGAATTTGGGAAGCTTATCTCTGGTTTATTTAGCTGGTGGCTTAGGACTGCTGGCCGCGCTTCGCTTTTTGATATCGGCCATGAACTCGTTCATCATCTTCTGGATCTCAGGCCCGACGTTACCTACCTGCTGCTGACTTGCCTGTCCCCACTTCTGAAGTACTCCAGGCATCTTTTCCAAGAACGCATGACCGGCCGAAGACTTGTAGAAGGAGTCCATCCCATTAAGTTCGTCTAGCGTAAACGAATCCGAGTAAACCTGCACGAATTGCGGTTTCATCTTCTGCCAGTCGAGACGGCTTGACAGCAATGCGAAAACTCGGTCCTGAAGCTTTGTAAAGTCCCCGCGGTATTTAGCCGGGTCGTCGAACTTCTTCACTTCTTGTTCGAATCCTTGAGCAGCGGCTTGCTGGAATGCGCCCTTATACTGATTGAGCATATTGTTGACCATTCCTTCGGGCTTTGTAAGCCGGAAGATATCTTCGATCACCGGAACTTTTTTGGGATCTGGTGCGCTGGGTGCAGAAGGAGCCGGACTGGACGGCGATGCTGGTTTAGCTGGCGGAGTCTGGGCCGAAGATGCCGCGGGCAGCATCGCGAGGAGAAGGAATACGGAGGTCCGAAGCAATATCATCAGGAACCTTTAGTTTACGCAGGCGGATTGCTGATACCTGAATTTCGGATAATAGACGGGCAATGATAGGACATCTGCGTGGCACGGTTCTGCACAAAAGTCCAGGCGAACTAATAATTGAGGCGGCAGGGATCGGCTACGACGTGACCGTACCTATCTCGACTTACGCGGCTCTCCCCGCCGAGGGTGCAGAGGTTGCTTTGCGCATCTACACGCATGTACGAGAGGATGCCCTTTCTCTGTTTGGCTTTCTTACCAAAGAGGAAAAAACAGTCTTCGAACGATTGCTGTCGGTCAGTGGTATCGGGCCGAAGCTGGCAGTGACCGTGCTATCCGGCTTGGCTACAAACGACTTGATCGAGGCAATTCGGATGGGTGATTTAGCCCGCCTGGTCCGGATTCCTGGGGTAGGAAAGAAAACCGCGGAGCGGATCGTTCTCGAGTTACGCGACAAGCTCTCTGGAATCGACCAGGCATCCGGCGGCCTGATACCCGAGGCGACGCCAACTTGGTCTGAGCTTGAACAGGACGTTCTCTCTGCGTTGGTCAATCTGGGGTGCTCCCGGCCGGCTGCGGAGGACGCAATCCGAAAGACCAAAGAGAGGGGTGCACCAGCCGGGTTCGAGCCTTTTTTCCGTTCAGCTCTGGCGCTGGTGCGTTGACGATGACGTGGATGCGCAGTTGCCAAGGGCTTCCCGGTGATCGTTAAGCTAGAGGAGGAATGAGCCCCGATAGAATCGTGTCGCCTTCAGCCCAGGAGGAAGAGCGGCAATTTGAGGTCGCCCTGCGCCCAACCAGCCTTGAAGATTTCGCAGGGCAGCCTAACGTGCGCGAGCAATTGACCATAGCAATCGAGGCGGCAAAGCGGCGGGGCGAAGCCATGGACCATGTTCTGCTCTGCGGCCCACCAGGTCTGGGAAAAACGACATTAGCCGGCATCATCGCACGCGAGTTGCAGGTGTCCATGGACCAGACGGCAGGCCCTATCCTGCAGAATAAACTCGACCTCACTGGCATTCTCAGCAACATACGCAAAGGGCAAGTACTGTTCATCGACGAGATTCATCGGCTGATGAAGGAAATAGAAGAAATTCTCTACTCGGCGATGGAAGATTTCCGCCTCGATATTCTGGTCGGCAAGGGCCCTGGTGCACGAACACACACTTTGCCTCTGCCCCCGTTCACCGCGATCGGGGCAACTACAAGGCAAGGCTTGTTAAGCGCCGCATTTCGCTCCCGCTTCGGTATAGTGTTGCGTCTCGATCCCTATGACGAAGTAACTTTGGCTAAAATTGTGGGCCGGTCGGCAAGACTGCTTGAGGTGGAAATTACATCTGATGCGGCAAGAGAAGTCGCACGACGGGGGCGGGGAACACCTCGTATCGCGAATCGATTGCTCCGCCGAGTGAGAGACTACGCTCAAGTGCGAGCGGACGGGAAAATCGATATGGAGGTCGCCCAGGCAGCGCTCGATCTGCTGAAGGTAGACCGATACGGCCTCGATGACGTGGACAAAAAGATAATGTTCACCATCGCAGAACGGCACAGCGGCGGGCCAGTGGGTTTGAATACAATTGCCGCCTCCATTGACGAGGAGGCGGACACGATCGAAGAAGTTTACGAGCCGTACTTGATCCAGCTCGGCTTTCTCGATCGCACGCCGCGCGGACGTATGGCTACCGAGCGAGCCTTCGAATACTTCGGGATCTCACGCAGACCGAGGTTTGGCGGGCAGGGAATGCTGCTCTAGGCTTCTTCGATGGCAAACCCCGCAGCCTTGAGTTTTGCAGCGTCGATGGCGGCATGCTCGCCTTCGACTCGTTCGGCAGGGCCTTGCTTCATTTCGATCAGTAATACCTCGCGTTCAGCGGGCAGGTCTACGTCGCCAATCCCCTCTGCATTCGGTTCAGCGGGAGCCACTTTCTCGCGCGTACGGACCACTCGTAAAACGCTATCCGGATGAAAGACTGCTCCGGTGCTTAACTCAATATTTGCCATCTCGCGGATCATGCTACCACGGGAGAAACCTTGGAGACCTATCATTGCACCCTGAACTGGCTTATCTTTCTTTGGGGAGCAATCTGGGTCACCGCCGTGCTCTTCTCATGCAAGCCCTGAGAGACTTGGGGCACCACTCTCGGATTAAAGTCAGCAAAGTCTCTTCTTTGTATGAGACCGAACCTCAGGACCTGCACGAACAGCCGTGGTTCCTGAACATCGTGATCGCGGTTACTACAGATCTGGATCCGCAAGAATTGTTGGTGGCTTTGCAAGAAGTCGAAAGGGCAGCTGGGCGAGTGCGTTTCGATCAAATACCTCGCGGACCTCGAACGCTCGACATCGACATCCTGCTTTTTGGCGCTTCCACGATTGACACGCCGACTCTCAAGATTCCCCATCCCGGGATGCTGCATCGACGATTTGTCCTGGAACCGCTCCTGGAGATTGCGCCGGAAGTGAAGCTACCCGGCACCGAAGAAAAGCTGAGTACTTATCTTTGGCAACTCAGAGAGGCGCCGTCGCAGGATGTTCGCGTCATTAAGACCCAGATGTCCTGAGCGGGTTGCGTACGATCCATACCCATTCTTAATCCGGAAGAGCTACTAGCTTGAACTCCAGGTAGACGGGGCGAAAGGTATAGCGTCGCTAGCTCGTAGGATGAATCGATTCTCATGTGTGAGAAGACTTCGATGCTGACGCGGTTGCAGTCAATCCTGGCCTACGGGTATTTTTCAAAGAACTCGGTAAGTTTAGGACAGGCGTCTCTCTCGTCACCGTGCTGGGCGGCACCGATGTTTGCGGCGATTAGCTCGAACGCTGCAGTGGAGACTCCCGTCAAATCTTCCAAGCTGCTGTGATTGCCGAAGACTTGGCGACAACCTTCTACTACAACGGGTTGGTAGGACCAGTCATTACGGATGCTGCCCTGGCGGGACCGGACGGCAGCGCCACAAGTAACACCGGAACGTTCCGTATGTCACGTATCTTCGGGCCGCTCTGAACCAGGAAATCGAACACGCAAATCTCATGCGTACTGCTGGAAATCTGGAAGCGGGTAGCATGACCAATCCCGTACAGACCTTCTACTTCGATCCGATGACGTTCTCGGACATCAACATTCTCATCGCGACCCTCTCGGCTCTGGAGAACGCGTTCATCGGTGCGTATCTGAACGCTATCGGTGAGTTTGCCTCGCTTGTATCGCGCAGCGGCGAAAGGGTGTTCCCGATGGTCCTTTCTGAGGGTCGTTCAGTGCCAACCAACTGGAGTGGCTGGCTGAAGTCGCAGCTTCCATCATGGGCCTTGATGCGAGCATCAGGTTCTTGGTCCCGTTATTCTTAAAGAAGCACAGCCAAACAATCCGTACTGAGTCCACTGACGGCCTGACAAGCTTGGTTCATGGCAGCGCATCCGCCATTGCCGCCCTCACTCCTTTCGTCAGTCAGCAAACTGGCACTACGGGCTATTCGCTGAACGCCGCTGTGAATGGCGCCTCGAAAGTGGCATCGCGTCAACCGGTTCGTACCCTGCCTGCTAATCTGCTTCAACACGAGATCACAGAGCGAAGTACATCAATGAAACTTCTTCGTCCCGCATTACAGGTCCTCATTCTCGCCGGATTGATGGGTACTGCTTCGGTGTGCCCTTCGACCCCTTTCACTTCCTCTGATTGCAATTTCTGATAACCGTCGGAACCGCCATGGTCACCACGGTCGCAGGCATCACCTTTTAACGGTCCTCAAAAGTTTGTTGACGGAACCATGGATCCTGGTATGAACGGATCACTGGTGGATGTCGTTAACAATTCAAGTCAGGCTCTCACCGGTTTTACGCTGCTGGGATCTGGAGTAAGCGGCGGTATATTCGATTTTTCTTTCAACGGAACTGCGTTTATACCAACAGCGCGTACTGCGATACCGCGGCTACTGGCTATGAGGGACCCACCACCTCTTTCAGTAATCTGAAGTCCACGGTTCTATTCGAAACGACACAGGCTACTGTGAGCTTCAGTCCGACACTCGCTGGCGGATCGTCTACATTCTTCTCGATGAAGGACAGTGCAGCAGATATCAATTCGATAGGCGGCCTAAGAGTTTCGAATCTGACGTTTGCTGCAACGAATGCCGCTCCTGAACCGGCCGGCTTCGCTCTGCTAGCGTCGGGTTTAGGAGTGTTGTTTTTCTTCCGGCGCAAATCAACAGTTTGATTTTCAAAGTCAAACTAGAGCTTAAGTTCGATGTTTTCAATGGCCGTTAGAGTTCACCTCTGGCGGCCCATTGTTTTTGTTCACTCAGCGCTGTTGAGCTGGTACGAAGATCAGGTCTTGGCGTACCAGCTAATGTCGATCCGTAGCGCTCGCTAGTTCGTCGAGTGCGGGGTTGCCGGGGCAAGGCGAAGGATTCGGCCAGGTTGATTTAGCACTACATACAGGTAGCCATCCGCACCGTTAACAACGTCCCGTACACGCCCAATTCCCTTAAAGAGAACTTCCTGGTGAGTAACCACGTGGCCTTCAATCACCAAACGTCGCAGTTCCTGTGCCGCAAGAGCGCCGACGAAAAGATTGTTTCTCCATTGCGGGAAGCGCGTGCCTGTATAGAAGGCAATGGGGCTCGCAGCGATGGATGGAACCCAGTAAGTTACTGGTTGATCCATCCCTTGCTGGGTGGTGTGATCGGTGATGGGTGTTCCATCGTAGTTAATTCCGTACGTAATCACCGGCCAGCCATAGTTGTGACCTGGCCGAAGGATGTTCAGTTCGTCTCCACCGCGGGGCCCATGTTCCGATTCCCAGAGGTCGCCCGTAACCGGACTGAGGGCCAGTCCTTGAGGGTTGCGATGGCCATATGTCCAGATGCTCGGCAGCGCACCAGGCCGCTTCACGAAGGGATTATCCTTCGGAATGGTTCCATCGTCATTAACCCGATGTACTTTGCCGTTCGGGTGTGAAAGGTCCTGTTCGTCGGGTGGGCTAGCCCGATCGCCTTCAGAAAAGAAAAGATGGCCTTTGCTATCGAAAAGAAGACGCGAGCCGAAGCGCTGACCGCCGACACGGTAAAGAGCTGGATCGGCCTTGTAGATTTGTTGCTGGTCTATGAACTCACCGTTGCTCAATCGTCCACGAATCACGGCGGCCAGCCCCAGGCCTGTCGGACTTTTGTCGCCGTAGCTGAGGTAAATCCAGCCGTTCCCCGGCTGAGAGTATTGAGGGTGAAGCGCAACGTCAAGGAGCCCGCCTTCGCCTCCGTAAACCGGCGGGATGCCGCGCACCGGGTCCGGCAGGAGTTGGCCACCTGCAATAACGCGAAGCCGGCCCGGCCTCTCGGTTACTAACAGGCGGCCATCCGGCAGGAAGGCCACGGCCCAAGGATCTTCGAGCCCGCTCTCCAGAACGGGTTCCAGCTTGAACGATGCCTGTTCGCTTTGAACGACTGATCCGGGCGAAGGTGAGCTGTACTTGCCCTGTGCTTCCTCCGCCTTGGTGCTTTTCTCATGGATGTAGACCACGAGCCCGCGAATCTCAGCGTCATTCAGAAGTTTAGGCACGTCGGGCATTCCGGGACCCCTGTGACCCTCACGAATGGCACGGGTCAGCTTTGTGTCGTCCCCGGTATAGTGCCAGTCCGTTTCGAGAAGACTAGGGCCGGAGCCTCCCGTTAGATCGGCGCCATGACATCCCGCACAGGTTTCGGCATACAGCTTCGTCACTTCCCGGCCCTGGCTGGGAGGGTTCCGTTGCGCCAAACCGGACACAGAAAGGAAAACAATCAGTGCGCCGATTTGCAGTCGCAGGTTGGAGATTCTCACGGGCGTAACTCGCTCATTGTCGAAAGGGCCTTCGCCTTTCTGAAAGCTTGTGAATCGGGAAGCATCTCCTATTAGTTTGGCACCTGATTTTTACTGGCCGTTGACTTCGGTTTGAGCGATGTTGATAAACGTCGGGGCAGAGGAGATGCCTGCTCCGCTGACAACGAGCGTATAGTTGCCGGCCGTCACCGCAGGGTTGAGGGTAAAGTCGACTGTTTCAGGTACCGGACTTGGACCAACGGATGTTGAACTCCAGTTGGTTGTTCGACAGTAGAAAACCAGTCCGCTCGCGTTGGTGAGCCTGACCAGTGGGTAGTTTTCGTCGTTCTGGACATCGTCCCCATACGAAGCTCCAGCGGATTGGCCATTCAACTGTTTGCCTTCTAAAGAAAAAACGCCGCGGCCGCGATACACAACCTGAGTTACGACTGGACGCATCGCTGGTTCGGTTGCACCATCCGGTGTGTAGACATAGAGGATCTGCGATGAATCAGAGAAGAGAAGTTGTCCCGTCGGAAGCACAAGCATGCGTGTGACATAGGAAGGCCTGCTATTCAGAGAAGCGTCCGGAATGGGCGGCGAAACAGGAGAAATCGTGTTAGCTGCCGGGTCGAAATCAAACAGCTGTGTAGGACTGCTGAAGACAGCTCCGAGACTTAGTCGTACTCCGGTCAGCGTAGCCGAAGAAACAGTGGAGATACGGATTTGATGAGCGGAATCCACTCCTGTGACAGACCCGGAAAGCACTGTTAGTCCATTGTTGACCGCCGTGATTCTCCAACCGGGCTGCACGCCAGCGGTGGAGGAGATGTTCGTGATCACGGATGATCCACTCGTGAGGTCGCCGGTGGTGTTGAACGCGGCAGCACTGGCATCGGCAGCCAGGATTATGTGCCCGTTCGGGAGTGCCGCCGCCGGGGCGTCATCCGCTCCAAAAAAGGCGGGCACTGTACCTTGACTATTCGTTAGAGAACCGACAATTTCGGGCCCCGGCGTCCAGGTGTTCGTTGTTTCCGTATAGAGGGCCGTACGCTGGTTTGCGCCGACCTGCAGTATGCGGCCGTCCTGGAGGCGAATCGTCGGGCCGAGCTCGTCGCCGAGCGCGGCACTGCTGAGTACTTGCAGGCTGCCGTGTGCAGTGTTGTCGACGGGACTGATCCCGTTCCAGGTATGCGTGTAGGGATCGAAAAGTTCCGCATAACCGTTCCCGTTAGACGCCGAGATGCTTTGGAATAGGTCGTAAACCAGAATTTTGTCATTCGATAGCTTGGCCCAACCCTCTTCATCGCTTCGATCGCTGTAATATTTGCTGACTGAAGAGGTCCAGGCATCTGTCGCAACTGAATAGGTTGCGACAGTGTTCGTGAAGATATTTCCAGCAAATATGTCCCCGTTGGGTAGAAGGATGGACGGATCATCGCCGAAGCAGGCAAGTGTTCGGCCGGTGAATCTTGCGACAACTATTTGCGTCGAAGTTGCTGGATTAGAGATGTGAACTTGGGAAGGCGAGTCGATGCTGGTGACGGTTGTTCCAGATGGAATACCTGTGCCGCTCACGGTCCAGCCCACTTGCAAGCGGCTGGTTGAGTAAATACCTGTAAGTACGTCGGTAGCGCTTTCGTTGACGGCCGACGATACAGTTATGGTTCCACAACCGAACGGTCCGAGTTCGGGCGGGTAGGATGCTGCCGGCGACCAAGAGTTGCTCACAGGATTCCATATCTCGGCCTCCGGCGTGATGTTCGAATCGAGGTAGGGCCCGCTGTACTCCCCTCCGAGAACCCAAACTCGGCCGTCCTGCAGCACTTGTGCTGCGAAGTAGAGTCGATCCAAGTTCATAGGAGCAATTGGATTTGCGCTCCAGGTGCCGTTTATATAGCTGCCTTTCGCGTCAGGTGTTAGTCGCATCCAGTTCTGGGAGCTGCCGTTTTGAATCATGACAGTCCCGTCAGTCAGCTGGATCATGACACCAGCGCCGCCCGGGGCGAAATTGTTGAGACGATCCCAGCTTGCGGCTAAGCCATGGGCGGGGTTACTCAGGAAGACAATCAGCACAATGCAGCCGGTAAGCTGCCCCTTGCCGCACCTCCTTACGACAAACAGCAAGAATGCGCCTAAAAGCAGTGCGCAAGTCGATGGCTCCGGAACGGTGGCGTTGATCTGGTAAGCGCCTGGTGTTTGACCAGACGGAGCAAACCAGTTGGAACCGCCGTCGTAGGAGATCGCTTCAGAGGAAGGATCTCCGGTCGTATTCCAGTTCCAGGCAATGGCGTCGCTATTAGTGCGATCTCCTTGCACCTGAATCCAATAAGGTGTTCTCATCAGAAGCGTAGGATTCAGGATGGAATTGAGAAGCACTGGTTCGGCTTTGGTGCCGAAGGGTTCGAGCAAAGTCCCTGCGTAAGTGAACGATTCGATCACTGCTCCGGGTGACCCATGGTCGTCGAGAGCTAAGGAGACAGTGAAAGGATTAGGGCAGGCGAATGCACAGGTGAGTGCAAGTTGTAGAGACTCGAAGCTAGCTGTAGAAGAAGGACTGAAGGAATCCGCTTCGGCAAAACCGCCCAGACCGACTACATTTCCATCGCTTGTGTTGTAGCCTAATGCCGTTTCGAAATTACTAAAGACCACAACGTTCGTAGCGGTTAGGAATGCCGGACGAGCTAGACAGACAGCAAAACACAAGAACACCAGGTACTTCGCAGAACTGTGGCGCATAGAGCGCCTAGTATATAGCTGGAATCCTTAACTTTTGATTACGCGTTGAACGTGGTGCTTCAGATGGTATGCACGGACCAGCGCCCTGAGAACACGGTAGAATTGCTCGAATGAGCCTGATCGTGGTAGTTGGTCACTTTGATATTCATCCAGAGGACGTCTCAGCGGCCGCTGAGTTGATGCGGGTCATGATGAACGAGACCGTTAAAGAGCAAGGCTGCCACCATTACGCGTTTTCCCACGACCTGTCGACGCAGGATCGTTTTCAGCTGAGTGAACTTTGGGAGAACGACCTAGCGCTCGCGGCACACTTCAAGACGGATCACATGGCAACCTACCGGACGGGTATGAGCAAGCTGCGTGTGCAAGCGAGAACGGTTAGACGATACCATGCCACCAACATGGAAGAACTCTAGACGGCAAGTAGAGAAGCTCTGCGCTAATCCTTCCCCGCTAATTTGCGTTGACGAATTCGGGTGAGACCCGCTAGAAGAGCAAGCCCGCCCAGCGAGCTAATGCAGCTGCCGGGTTCCGGGGTTGCGGTCAGATGAACATCGAAGCTGTACCCGAATGTTCCAGACCCGAAGTCTTGGATCCAGAAAGAGTATTGCCCAGCTGATAGCGGCCCACTGAACCCGGTGGAACCCAGCTGCGGAACGCCCATCTCCGGCAAAATGTCGAGATCAACCGACGTGGGGCCGTAGTGATCCCACCCTAGCAATCCATCGGCGGTCGCTGCGTTCGTGGGAATCGTAACCCTGGCGCCGGATTGAACCCCGATGAATGAATTAACATCCCCTACTTGGGTTCCGGCGAGTTCGAATACGTTCGAGATCTGCATGCCAGAGGGTACATTGATGGTGAAGTAGTCACGATCCGTCCCACCTGTACCACGTCCAGTCGTGCCAAAGATCTGGTTCGAGCCCAAGCTCACTGAAACCGATGTCGGCGATAGTCCGCTGTTGGAAAGGTCGCCGGAGACTGCTTCGTTGTAAACCGTCGCAGCTGGCGCGCAAGCTGCAACGGCCCAAAAAAGAAACGCACGAATCATAACTGCCGATGATTTCTGAGAAATATAATTTGTAGGATAGGGATACATTGAGCCCAATCCTACGGGATACCGAAGGTTAAGTTTGTTCGCAATTTGTATAGAGATTGTAAATACTGCAACGGTCCCCGGTTCTGGGGATGGCGCGACTTAGCGTCGTGTTCACGGGCGTTTGTATGTTACGACCCGATGGAAGCCTACACGGATGCGTAGACTTCCTTGCCGGGATAACTCATAGCTTTAAAAAACAAACCCAAAGTGGCCGATCACCGTCCGCGGCTGCAAGAAATGTGTGCCGCTAAATGTCGATAGAAAGTTATAAACCGCGACAGTGTTCGCCAGGTTGTCCACTTCAATTGAAGCGGTGAACTTCTCATGCCCCTCCGAGTGGAGCAGATTGTCCGTCCCCACGCTCAAATTAAACGTGTGTCGCGGGTTCACCCGGGCCGGATTGTGATCGTCGTTTTCCTGACTGGGGAATGATCCGTACCCACCCTGCGGTAACTTAAGCAAACTGGAAGTAACCCGGCCGGCGGTTCCGTTCGAGTTAGTGCAGTCCGAGATCGGCGTAAGTACAGTCGCGAACATACCGTTACAGGCGAGTCCTACCGTCACTTGCTGATTCGGCGTGAGACCGAAGGCAGTTCCTGCATCAGGCACGCCACTGACTACGAGGCCGCTGTCATACCGCCAACTCAAGCTGATGTACTCCGCATTCTTGTGTTGATACCGTCCGACTACGGTCGATTGAAACGCCTGGTCGTGGTCGATCCGGAAAACGCTTTCAGGAACCGCCGAAGTGTTCAGCAGTCCACCGGACTGCCCCGGGAAGTAGCGGGCCCGTGTATGGCCAAATGTCCAGTAGGTTGTAAAGCCGTGGATGTTAGTCGTACTGACTCGGCCAGTGACTCCGTCCAGGTTGGACTTGTACCAGGAGATCGGGAAAGTAACGGTCGTATTCTGCAGGACACTAAAATCAAAGGCATTCCGGGTAAATTTCCAGAAGTAATCAGCGTCCACAAGAATGTACCTGCCAATCGCCTGCTGGAACCCGACATTATATTGATTCCGGATTCCAGGGTGAATTGCAGGGGTGTCCGTCACCCCAAGAACAGCCTCCGCTACTCCGTTCGTTAAGCCCGATGCGCTCGAAAGCAGAAGGTTCTCGTTAAACGGAGTTTCATATGTATGCGAATACGCGAGCCTCAGAACCGTGTTGGTTTTCTTGATGTTGTAAGCAAGGCCCACCCTCGGCTCCGGTTGAGAGCCCGAAGTCAGGCCGTAATACATATCGCCCCTCAAGCCCAACGTAAGCAGGAGATTGCCAAGCGTCACGGCGTCTTGCGCATAGAAGGCGTACTGATTGATGCTCTTCTTGGCACGGTACTCAAATAGTGCGCCATTACGTGACAGGTCGAAGGGAATTAGACCAGGTTGCAGATTGGGGTTTGCCGTGTACCCCAGGTCGCTGCACTGGTTCGGGTCTAATACCGACGGATCTGTCACTGCGCTGCCGGAAGGATCCAGGCAGGGCGGATTGTAAGTTGGGTCAGTGAGTCCGAATGCGAACTGTTCCTGCAGTCGCGTCTGCTTAAGGTCGAGGCCGACCTTGATATTGTGTCGACCCTTACTGATCGACAGATCGCTTCTTACGCCGTAATTGAATAGCGCGCGATCCTGGCTCTGTGTCGACGGCGTATCGTCAAAGGCATTGCCGCTCGGATAGTAGTGGAACTGGTCTTTTCGGACATACGGATTTACGGTCAACAGGACATGCGGGTTAAAGGTGTGCTGATACCCCGGCGCCACGTTCCAGGTGAAGACACGTTGGCGCTGGTCTTGGGACAGCTGATCGTAAGCGTTCGGTATCTGTGTCCAATTGCTGGCCACAAACAGGTTCAGATGAACGACATCCTTGGGCGTGGGCTGCAAATCGAAGCGGTCGAAGATCGTGCCGTTATTCCCCTTATCGTGAAACGCCGTAAACTCAGGCGTGTCGAGAAAGCGGCCGCTTCGACTTGCATCGAACGCGAGAAAGTTCCCCATTTTCTCATTGCCAAACCCGTACGAACCGCCGCCACCTACTGAACCGAACGAGCCATAGAAAGCATCCACATCACCAAACTGCCGCATCGCTCCCAGCCCAGACTTGGTTGTAATCTGGTCCACCAAGCTCGATTTATCGCCAAATTCCGCTGCCGGCGAACCGGTGATGAGTTCCATACTTTGAATCGCTCTGGTCGGCATCTGAGTGGAAAACACCTTGCTCTGCTGGTCGCTGATCGGCTGCCCATCAATTACAAAACTATATTGAGCATGGTCGCCCAGAGGATGGAAAAAGCCATTTGCGTCGGCCGCAACGCCGCCCGTGCTGTAAGTAATTGCCTGGCTGAGCCCGGCACCGGGATCAAAAAAAGGCAGCTTGTTGATTTGGCTGCTGTCGACATCGACATGCGCCGACGGATCGTTCTCCACGAGGTCCGCACCGGCTGCCTCCACGGTGACGGTAGTAGATGAACTTCCCAGTTTCAGCTGAAAAGGGACCTGCAGCGGAACCGAATTTCTGATTGTGACATCCTGTGTCGCAGCAGCAAAGCCGGTTGCTGTCACGCTCATGTGATAAGCGTTCGGCGGAATATTCACGAGCCGGTATGAGCCGTCCGCGGCCGACTTTACCTGCTGCCGGTAGCCGCTAACGGGATTCACAAGCGTTACTGTTGCATTGGGCAGGTTAGCTTTTGATGGATCAGTTACGATACCGCTAATGGTGCCTGCGTTTCCTAAAGATTGAGCGTGCAAGGCGCCCAATGTAAACATAGAGAGAAGAAGTAGTCGATGAACTCTAATCACACAAACTCCACGGGTTAGGGGCGACCGTTTTACCGGCCCACCGAAGGACAACCAGACACGAGAAACCTCAGATATCCCATCAGAACTGAAGCAGGTGGCAACTCCGACCAAAATTTGACGGGCGAACTCGATTCGGCGCAGGCGGTCTGCTTTCGCGGACGAACGGCCACCACGCTTCTACCACTGAGTTCCGCTACCAATGAAGGACGTCACGGATGTTTCGCGCCTGCCGCTTGCTGACAACCAGTTCGGTCCCGTTGTTCAAAGTGACAAGCCATCGCTGGCTGGAAAGCACGCCTAGCTTTCGTATCTGTTCTATGTTCACTAGCGCATTGCGATGAATTCTGCGGAATGAACTTCCGCTCAGCCTCTGTTCCATAGCAGTAAGGTTTTGCGTGGCTAAATACCTTTGCTTGGCTGTGTAGATCCAAGTCAGATCGCCCTCTGCCTGGAAGGCAAAGATCTCATCCAGACTCAATACGAAATACTCCTCACCAAGCTTGCCGACGACTTTGCGCACGCTCGGTACACCCCGCACTACAGCCGGGAGGATCTCCTGCAACTTCGCGATGTCTTCCGCCACTTCCGCCGGGTGCTGCGCCATGCGCCTCGCACGCTCGATGGCAGGCATGAGCCGGTCGGGGTGGATCGGCTTAAGCAAGTAGCCGATGGCTCCCGCTTCAAAGGCCCGAATCGCGTGCTCGTCGTAAGCGGTCACCATGATCACTGCGGGCAGGAATCCGCTTTTCAACTGATCCAGTACATCGAATCCGCCCACACCCGGCATTTGAATGTCGAGAAAGAGGAGGTCAGGCTTTAGCGCCGCAATTTGCGCAAGCGCCGCGCTGCCGTCCTCAGCTTCACCTACCACCTCTAGCCGCTCTACGCGCTCGAGCTCTTCACGAAGTACGACGCGTGCAATCGGTTCATCATCCACAATCAAGGCCCGCATACAAGAAACACGAGTTACTGTATAGCGGATAGTGCTTACCCATAAGTAAATACCGACGAACAGCCTGTTAGATCGGCGAACGAGCCATTATGACCGGCAAGCGGATCTCAAGATTTTTATTTACAAGTCCCAGGTTCAAGTGCTATACCAGTCACTAACAAGTTCAGGGTTGTGGGGACCGCTTCTGATGTTCTTCTTCATACCAAGCCAAATTCAACTGAAGTCCTTGCCCGCTGGTCAGATTCGTAGCCCTTGTTATGGAGTTTAAGAAAGTACAGGCAACGGTTTAGCATGAGGAGACTGCAGGAAACTACAAGGCAGTTAGGCCGACTTTGGGGAGGGATGTCAGATAGGAGTCACTCAGTTGATCTTTACCTCCTGTCCACTGATGAAGCAGAAGAACGGCTCGAGAACAAAGCTATTTTGGTTTTAGTCTTCATAATCGTGATCGTAGCCTTTCTCCCGTTCGCCGAGCCCCTCCTTCGGTAGCGGACATTGGCAACGTCCTGTGCCGGCGGCTGTCGTTATGCCACGCTGCAGGTCCATTGAGCTATGGTCTGACGCCGCCCGATCCGGGTCGAGAGTCCGTTTCACTGTCAGTACGGGTCATCTCACCCCTTCCGGTAGAGAGAAGGGTATGGAAGATGGCATCAGTGATGTCAGCGCTGACAACCACATAGTGCACTTACGCTTTCGTGGCCAGGGTAGCGCCTAGGATTAATAAGAAACCACCGAGCGCACGCACCGGAGTGACCGCATGTACGTCCATACGAAACAATCCAAACTGATCAATGACCAGTGATGCCACCAGCGCTGAAGAAACGGTGATTGCCATAAATGTTCCAGCGCCGACTCGGTTGACCAGCGTGAGTCCTGCGAAGACCTGAACAGCGCCGACTAAGCCGCCGAAGACAGCCCACCACGGCAAACTCTTGAGGTCAGCCAGAGTTGGAAGGGGATGTGGCAAGGCAAAGAAGACGGCAATGAAGAAGAATGTGATGACAGCGAATGAGACCGCGGACGCCAGGTAAGGGTTAACAAGGTATTTGTTTAGTTGCCCATTCATCGCGGCGCCACAGGTCTGTAGGGCCCCGCCGAGAATGATGAAGGGGAAAATCCAGCTTACGTTCATTACTGATGAGTTCCTTTCTATCTGCGATTAGTTGAGTGAAAAGACGGCATGCATGGCAAGTGCTCCGGCCAGGGCGGCAAGCAGCGCAGAAGGCATAGCGATAGCACCGACCTTTAGAAAATCGATGGCGCCGACGTCTAGACCTTCCCGGCGCAATGCAAGGAGCCATAGGATAGTGGCGAGCGAACCGGTAACTGAGAGATTTGGACCAAGATCAACGCCGATCAGTACCGCATTCGCAAGCAGGCCTTTGGTATGCATCGCTGTGAGCGTGCTCCCCATGATGAGCCCGAGCGGAAGATTGTTCACGAAGTTGTTAGCCACGGCAACTACGAAGGCAACGACCACAGAACCTAACGTGCTTCCGAGAGCTTCTGCGTGTTGAAGCGCAGCTTGAACCACTTGAAGCGCCCCAATACTTTCAACCGCGTCTACCAGCACAAAGAGAGCAGCGACCAAGCCCAGCGTGGCCCAACTGATCTCTTTCGCTAGCGGGAGAGGATTGGTTCTGTTGCGGATACAAACGATGGCGGTTACGCACAACGCGGCAAGGCACGTCGGAAGGCCCAAATCCTGGTTGAGCGATGACATGACGAGCAGTACAACGACGACCAAAGCCAGGCCGGCGAGCACCAACTTTCCTTCCGGCTTAAGTTCCGCTTTGTCGTGGGAAAGTTCGATGGGGCCGCAGAGGTCGTTGCGGAAGTACCACCGTAGTACCAGAAACGTAACGGCAATCGAAAGCACAGACGGTATTAGGAAAGACAGCAGCCAGCGGCCCAAGGGGGGCATGCCAGAGTGGAAGACCACGAGGTTGGCTGGATTAGAAATAGGCAACACAAAGGATGCGGCGTTCGCAATCAAAGCGCACGCAAAGAGGAACGGCAGCGGCTGCGCTTTGGCGCGGCGGACCGCTGCTAAAACCGCCGGCGTTAATACAACTGCAGTGGCATCGTTCGACATGCAAATGGTGACAACGGTTCCAACCGCGTAAATGAGAGTGAACAGGCGGCTGCAGGAACCTTTAGCCGCATACACGGCTACGGAAGCGACCCAGTCGAAAATGCCGTTATCGCGGGCCAAGGCAGAAAGCAGCATCATGCCGATCAGGAAAAAGTAAACATCAGATCCTTTGAGGACGGCCTTGCCGGCAAGATGGAGAGGAATCAGCCGGAGGGCAACAAGCAGGAGAGCTCCAGAGCCGACCCAAAAGACTTCTGGGATGTTGCGGGGCCGCAGTAGCATCAGCAGAATGCTAAAAGCGGAGATGGCCAAGATGAGTATGGAAGTCGTAGAGGCAGGGTTTACCATTTGCGGCCGTTCTTGTTGGGACCAAGCTGGGTACCGAGGATGTCGCGCTCCGTCCAGGGACCGATTGCGTTCTCCTGGTCAATCTCGTGGTATCCGGTCCGCGGCGTTGGGCCGATGGTGAGCCAAATATCGCTTGAAAACTGAGAGCCGAAGCTGTCCTCCGCGGTCACAAGCAATCGATGTGTTCCATGCTTCGTATCGGAGGTGTCGATCTCGCCTGTCCAAAGCATTCCGCCCTTTGAAGACAAGTTGACCTGTTTGCCTTCAATTTGTGCGCGGACCTCAGTGATCGATCCGCGAGACCAGATCTTAGCGCGAACTTGAACTTTTGGTGACCCTGAGTCGACGACAGTCCGGGTGGTTGATAAGCGATGGTCGGCGGGGTGCGTAATGGCGACGAGGGAAGGCGAGCCGAGGCGAACGAAGTGCCAGCTAACGATGCTCTGATCCAGTGTGATGACCGAGTAACCGACAGGACCTTCTTCGATCTGCCCGGTAGAGCGCGTAGCAGTGTAGAGCACGGCGCCGTCGTTGCTGATTTCGTTGTAATGCGTGTGACCCATATCAACAAGCAGGATCGGATAGCGACGAAGTAATTCGCCTAGCCTGGCGCCTCCCTGCTTCAAATCGCTGGGATAGCAGTGGAGAAGAAGCACAGCCTGCACACTTTGGCCCCTGCATTGGACTAACTCTTCTTCTAGCCAATCCAGTTGTTCGGTGTTGACCGCGAAAGAGTCTGGCCTAGGTTCAGAAAATGCATTCAGGCGAAAGAATCGATACGCGCCTACTGTGAAGGCGCTCCAGAGGTCGGGAGTCACGTAGGTCTGAAAATTAGCGAAGGTTCTTTCGTGCACATCGTGGTCCCCGACAATCGCACACCACGGGAGAGTGAGGCGATCCAAGTGCGCGCGGACCGCGCGGTATTCACTGGAACTACCGTTATCCGCGATGTCGCCCGGGAGAAAGATGAAGTCGATGCCCCCGTGCGAGTAGATTTCATTAATCTCGTCAACGATCTTACTTAGATCAATCTCGTTCTGTTCTCCGGCTTTAGTGATGTGCGTGTCACCAATGTGAATCCAGCTTACGCTCTGGGGCGGGTTGGAAGGCAAAGATCGGGAAATGTGAGAGCTCATGCGTTTACAGGTTTGATTTCAGTGCAAGTGTTGCGGGCCGTCTCTGGGATTTCGAGCAGAAGAAGCAGGAACGCAAGAGCGGCGACGAACCCCAAAGCGAGGAATGAGGCGCGATAACCGGAACGTTCCATTAGAACGCCCCCAAAGCTATTGCTAACTGCAGCTCCGACGCCGACTGCAGTAGCAAGTACTCCCTGCGCGAGATTAAATCTTCCGGAACCGTGTGTGCGATCCGCGATCACTAGAACCGAGACGACACCAAAAATAGAGTTGGCGAGGCCGTCGAGAATTTGAACTGCGAGAAGAGCGGGAACAGCATGCAATAGGGCATACAGTGCGGCCCGCACAGGCAAGACGCCGAACCCGACGAGCAGGAGCCGCTTGCGGCCATACTGATTGGCAAGGCGACCGACATGCGCGGCGGTTACGAGCATTGTCATCTGGGTGATCGCCACGCAAGCGCTCATAAAGGGGGCAGCGGAATTTGCGGAGCCACGCGCCAGCAGTTCACCCAATTGCGGAAGCATGGCGGCGTTGGCGAAGTGGAAAAGAAATGCGCAGACCAGGAAGGCAACTAAGACGCGATCCCCGGCTAAGCGGAGGATTGAGACATCCCTGGATTTCAACGGAGCATTTTCACGCTCGGAGCCACGGGCGAGGTCAAGATCGATATCGTCCTTGCATATAGAAAGTGCAGCCACGACAGTCGGCAGGGTAAGCCCGGCAGCGCAGTAGAAGATGGCGCGATTGCCGAGAGAATGGCTAACAAGTGCGATGACTGCTGCAGCGAACAGGTTTCCCGCGGCGTTGAAGCCCTGATTGCGTCCGAACTGGGCGTCAAATAGCTTGGGGCCAACCACGCCCATAGTGATTCCGGCAATGGTGGGACCAAGGAAGGGACTAGCTAGCCCAACAAGCGCTTGGGCTGCGTAGACGTTGGCTGCGTATCCACCAATCGCGAAAAAGACTGCGCCAATTGCCAGGACCAAAGTGCCCGCGACCAGGATGAGCCGCTTGCGCTGGGCTCGATCGACCACCCAACCTGCGGGAGTCTGGAGGAGAACGGTGATGATCCCGCCGAATGCGAGAGCCCGGCCCACCGAGCCGGCCTGCCACCCGAGGCCCGCGAGGTAAGCAGCAACGAATGGTCCCAAGCCGGCTTGAACATCTGCGAGGAAAAAGTTAGTCCACTCGAGCGCGCGGAGGCTCACCGGGTTCGGCCATTTAGCTTCCGTAGCATAGCTTTGGGTGGCGAGCGCGCTCATGAGTGACTCTTTTGCAGCGATTTGGTCCGGTCAGTGAATTCTACCGGGCCGGGGGAGCGGCCGGAGGCGTTGCCGAACCTGCGGGTGCGGCCGGAGCTGACGGCGGTGTGACAGAACCCGCCGGGCAGGGCCGAGGACTAGTTTGAACTGCTGGGTCTGGTCCGGCCGGCGGAGTGAAACCAGTGACCGCGCGCGGAGCACGCGGTCGAGGAGGCGGCGGAGGCGATGCGGGGGCAGTTGGAAGAACGTCCTCGTAAGTTACTCCAGCTAACAAGACCCGGCGCGCCTGGATGGTTCGGCTGCCGTCGTATATAAACTCGCTACCCGCTACGCTGATAGGTGCGTTCGCAGGTATGGTGGCCGGCATTTGTTGGGACAACCCGGGAGGCAAAATGACGAATGTGCCGTTGCGGAGCAGAAAACCTTGCGGGCGGGCACATGGTCCAGCGACAAACCATTTCACCTTACCGCTTTCGGAGACGATGTCTGCTGGAGACGCTGGCTGCGCACCAGGCGTTTGGCCCAGAGCGGTGTACGCAGCTGCGACCGGAACAAGAGATAACAAAATGCGGTTCATGAAACTACCTCCGCGGATATGGAACGCAAGCGTTGTTCCAAAGCCGGGCGCAAGTCCTTGTCCTGATTTCCCCGGAATTCTATGCGATTTCGCCTGACGAGATCAGACCGTTGAGCATGTGGTGTACGTTTTCCGTGCAGTGGGCTGTTCGCGAAACACTCAGCTAGGCGAAGGGAAAGAGGCGGAACGATGTGGCATCAAAGAAATCGATCATGACTGCTTCGGCTTTCAACGTGCCAAAAAAACCACACATGGACGACGCCGAATTGAGAGCGGTTGTGTGGCGAGCGCCTAGCCTGCGCGGAAGGGTAACGTTTTTAGCAGGCACGGTCGTGGTGTTGCTATCGCTGACTTTGCTGATTCTTGTTTTTGTGCTGCGTAGTTCACAAGTAAATCTGGTTGCGCGGTCGAATAAGCACCTGGAAGCGGTCGTGCGCTCGCTAGCCAATGCATACGAGACTCGATCGGACCGAAGCATTTCCTTACAGCCAAGAGACCGCTTTCCCCAACCCGAACCTCCTAGCCCTGGCCGTCTGCGAGTTCCGGGACCACCGCCGCCTCCGAACGCACCACCGAGGCCTCCTACGAAACCGCAGCCAACTTCAGGCGAATTGCAGCTCGCATCTCTGACTTCGAGGGTACTGCAAGACGAGACAGGCATTGAGGGCGGTTACTATCACCCGGCCGACCCTCCGTTGGTGGGGTATGCGTTTCCGACGCACGAAGGACCAGGAGACAGAGATGCACTGCCAGCTCGGGAAACGCCGATCATTATGAAGTTAGCGGCGGCCGCGATGCGCGACGCTAAAATCGAGCGGGACCAGTTCTATGGACCCCATGACGTAGTGCTTTTCATGGCCGCACCGGTCTGCGAAAGCAAAGAATGTGTCGCGGGGCCTGTGGGAGTCGCTTGGCTGATGCAGCGCATCCCGGGAGCGGAGAGCGACCGAAGGCGGGCAATTCTCTGGAGCGCATTCGGATCTGGAACGGTTGCCTGCATCACGATGATTCTGGCGTTCGTCGTGCTGCGTCAGGTGGATCGAGGAACACAAGCTGTTCTGGATCAGCTCGCTCACATGGAAGTCGATCTGAGTGCAAACGAGCAACGCGCGTCCGTAGGGCTTGCGGAGTTTCATCGCATCATGGACGCGCTCGATCGACTAGGGGCAACACTTCGAAACCAGATGGAGAAGGAGCGCGAATTACAAGGCAGACTTCGTCAAAGTGAGCGGCTAGCCGCCATCGGCCAGCTGGCAGCAGGAGTGGCGCACGATCTTCGCAACCCGCTTGCGACGATACGACTGCGGACACAGATGACGCAGAGGAGAACGAACGATGAGCCAGTGGTTCAGGCGGCAAATGTAATTCTCACGGAAGTAGACCGGCTGGATGGGATTATTGAACGACTGCTGAACTTCTCGCGGCCGATTCGGCTGAATCTCACAGATGCGAGTTTATCTGCGCTGTCTGCTGCCGCATGCGTCCGATGGAAAGCGCGCAATGAGGCGATCCAATTTGTGTGTAAATGCGGGAGCGACGTCGTTGTGACCACCGACCCGGCGCAGCTACAGAGGGTTCTGGACAATGTAATAGATAACGCTGTTCAGCAATCGATGGAAACGAAGACTAACTTGCCCGTGATTACCATCGATTGTGGGAAAACTCTAGATAAGGTATGGCTGGAGATTCGGGACAACGCTGGTGGCTTCACAGCAAACGCATTACAAAGTGGCCTGCAGCCGTTTTTCACCACACGGGCGAAAGGCACAGGACTAGGGCTCGCGAGCAGCAACGAGATCATCCAGGCACTCGGGGGAAGTATTCAACTGAACAACTGCGATGCCGGGGCCATCGTGCGCATTGAATTGAACCGGCGCACCGAACAAGCAGAAAGCTGATGTCGACCGTTCTTCTCATCGACGACGACCAAAACCTGCGAGAGACATTGGCGGAACTATTCACGAGCGAGGGTCATCGCGTTCTTGAGGCTTCGGACGGTGAGGAGGGAGTTGACCTGTTGCAGAAGATGCCGCCCGATGTGGCCCTATGTGACTGGCGAATGGCTCCGAAGGGTGGTCTGGATGTTCTTCGTGCCATGCAGCGGGAGGGCATATTGCGAACGGTTCCTATTATTGTTCTCACCGCTTATGGAGACGCGGAGAGCACGGTACAGGGTATGCAGGCGGGCGCGTATGATTTTCTTGTAAAGCCGGTCGACTTGGATGTTGTGTTGAGCACGGTAAACCGGGCCCTTGAACACATGTCATTGCAGAGGAGTTTAGAACGGCTGCAAAGCGAGCGGTTCCGCGACGGCCGGCTTTCGGTGTCAGCAAGCACCGTAGCTGACCGGGGCGAGCAATTGATCGGTAGATCGCCCGTTTGGATCGAAGCCTTCAAGAAAGTAGGGCAAGTAGCTCAGACGGACCTGACTGTGTTACTGGAAGGAGCTACCGGGACCGGCAAAGAGGTTGTGGCGAGGGTACTGCATCGAAATAGTCACCGAAGCAAAGGCCCGTTTGTGGCCGTAAACTGTGCGGCGATTCCTGAGGATTTGGTCGAATCCGAACTGTTCGGACACGAGCGTGGCGCGTTCACGGGCGCAGGCTCACAACGCATCGGAAGTTTCGAACAGGCGCAGAACGGAACTCTCTTCCTAGACGAGATCGGAGAGATGCCCCTGCCAATTCAGCCAAAACTGCTCCGAGTCCTACAAGAAAGAACATATCAGCGGGTCGGTGGCTCGCGCCTGATGCAGGCGAATGTGAGAGTAGTCGCGGCGACCAATCGCAGTCTCGCCGAAGAAGTTGAGCGAGGAAGATTTAGACCAGACCTCTTCTATCGACTGAACTCTTACCATGTGCAGTTGCCGCTGCTGCGAGAACGGCGCACAGACATTCCGCTACTGAGTGAATATTTTCTCGAGCGTTTTGCCACGCGAACTCGAACGCCGGTTTCGGCGCTGGCAGTAGAGGCGAAGGCGCTACTCGAATCCTATGAGTACCCGGGCAATGTTCGCGAGCTGGAGCACTTGATGAATAAATTGGCGGTACAAGCTGCGGGTTTACCGATCACGGCAAAGAACGTTCAGGATGCACTGCGCGAGGCGGGTCACCATCGGTCGGAAGATTGGCGCGCTTGGGAGAGCCTGCCCTTCCATGAGTCGGTTGCTCGTTGGGAGAGGCACTTGATTGAACGTGCTCTGAGCGTGTGCGGAGGAAATAAGTCGGATGCCGCCCGAAGACTGGGCATCCAACGCCGACTGTTATACGAGAAATTGCTGCAGTTTTCAGCTTTGGACTAAGTTTTCTGTGCAACGAAATGCCTCGTGAATTGTTTGACGGGCTTCCCCGGTCTGAGTTTGTTCCGGTGACTCGTGCGCGGGCAGAAGACGCACCTCATCTCTCGCCACGTTAGAGTAAGCGGTGTTGATTTCTATTTGGCTCACGGACGTCCCACTATTTCTTCAGGCCACGATGGCAGATTGACGATTGAACCATAATTGAGCTGAGGCCTTATGGTCGTTAGACTCGCAGTCGCACCACTGAGAGGTAAGTCTTGAAATTGAAAACCTCAGCCATGGAGACTCGCGAACACGAACATTTCTGTACGATTTACGAGACTCAGGAACAGCAGTTTGCCATTGCGGTGCCATTCTTAAGAGAAGGCCTGAATCGAGGCGAGAAGTGCCTTTACGTGGCGGATGAAAACAGCGCCGGCATGGCTGTCAAAGTTCTGGAAGCCGAAGGGCTGAGTGTTTCTCGCTACCTGCAGGACGGGTCATTGGAGATTGTGCAGAAAGAGGAGACGTTTCTCAGGGAAGGAACCTTCGATCCAAACGCGATGGTTACATTCCTCTCTGACAGAGCGGATCAGGCCTTATCCAGTGGGCGCTCGGGCCTGCGAGTCCTAGGCGAGATGACGTGGGCGCTGGGGGCGGGTATCGAAATTAATCGCTTGATCGAGCTAGAGGCAAAACTCAACCATCTCATCACCTCTAAGCCGGTAACCATCGTATGTCAGTACAACCGGACGCTCTTCCCTGCTGCGGTCATCATCGCCGTAGTCAAGACACATCCCCTCGTGGTCTATGACGACCGGGTTTCCAAGAATCCCTACTATGTTCCACCAGAGGAGTTCCTGGCGCCAGAGCTAGCGCCGAGAAAACTTCGCCGGCTTCTCGAAAACATTCGCGAGTGGAACCGGAACGAGCAAGAATTAACTACGATAGCCGACCGGTTTCGGGCAGCCTTCTTAAGTGCGCCGCTGGGGATCGTAATTTTCTCGATTGAAGGCCGGGTCTTAGACGCGAATCCTGCTTACTGTAGCTTGCTCGGTTACTCAGACCAAGAGCTTCGCGCCATGTCAATCAAGGATCTGACTCACTCGGAGGATTGGCCAACGTATGCAAATCTTTTACAGAAGCTAGTTAAACGAGAAATACCCGCTTTTGTGTGTGAAAAGCGTTATGTCACGAAATCCGGTTCCGTCTTCTGGGACGAACAGACCGTAAGCACTGCGGCCCTGCCCTATGGTGATTCGGACACAGCATCCGTTATTGCAATGGTTCAGGACGTGACTGTCAGGAAGCGGAACGACCTCGAGCGCAACCGTCTTGCGTCTGTAGTAGAAAAGGCAAGCGACTTTATTGGAATTTGCGATCTCAACCTGAACGTCATGTTTGTGAATACGGCAGGGCTCAAGTTAGTTGGTCTTGGAAGACTCGAGGAAGCGCTGAAGACAAAGGTTACCGACTACTTCTTTCCCGAAGATGCTGAGTACATCGTCAATCAGGTTTTCCCGGTCGTTCTCGAAAGGCGCACGTGGTCTGGGGAACTTAGATTTCGACACTTCCAGACCGGCGAAGCAATACCTGTTGCTTTTTACGATATCTTCACGATCGATGACCTCCAAACTGGAACGCCGGTCAACATCGCGACCGTTACCCGCGACATCAGAGATCAGAAACGTGCACAGTATCAGCTTCAGAGATCGTACAATGAGCTTCGCGCTCTTTCTGCTCGCCTAGAGACAGTTCGTGAAGACGAGCGCAGGCGAGTAGCCCGTGAGATTCACGACGAGATGGGCCAAGCTTTAACCGCTATTAAGATTGAATTCACCTCGTTCCTGGACGACTTACCTCCTGAGAGCCGAAATCGCGGTAAGGCCGACTCCATTATTGGTCTTGTGAATCAGACGATAGACTCAGTCCGTCGAATCTCGACGGAGCTGCGGCCGAGAATACTAGACGATCTCGGGATCGTTGCGGCGCTCGAGTGGTTGGCGGACGACTTCGAGATGCGGACCGGCATCAAAGTCCACACTCATCTTTCAGAGGATGTCGAGCTTGATCCGGAACGTGCAACTGCGCTCTTCCGCATCGCTCAAGAAGCGCTGACGAACGTTGCCAGGCACGCGAACGCCAAACAGGTGAATCTCACATTTTTGCAGCAGGAAAGTGAACTCGCTTTAGAAATTCGCGACGACGGTATCGGCTTCGGCGAAGAGTCCGGCGAGCGAGTTGGTTCTATCGGAATCCTTGGCATGCGGGAGCGGGCGACCCTTATGGCGGGCGAACTCAAGATTGCGTCCTCCCCCAAAGAAGGGACGACCGTGTCGGTACGGATCCCACTTTCCAGAAAGGCTCATGGGGCTTAGCCGTGCTCAAAGTCCTTATCGCCGACGATCATGAAATCGTCCGCAAGGGGCTTCGTGAGATTCTTGCACGCGGTTTGTCGGATGCTGCTTTTGGGGAAGCGCGTCATGCCGAGGAGGTTTTGGCGGCTGTTCGTGAAGAACGTTGGGATATCCTCATTCTCGACCTCACCATGCCAGGGCGAAGTGGCCTGGACGTACTCAGAGATTTGAGGTTAGAGCAACCCGCGTTACCAGTCCTGGTGCTTAGTATGCAATCGGAACATCAGTACGGGAGACGGGTTCTGAAGGCCGGCGCTGCAGGCTATCTGCACAAGGACAGCGCGCCCGAAGAGCTAATAAATGCCATTCGAAAGGTGCTCCGCGGTGGCCGATACGTCAGCGCGGCACTCGCTGAGAAGTTGGCCATAGACGTGGCGAGCGGAAACGAACAGTTTCCACACGAGAGACTCTCCGACCGCGAGTTGGAGGTTCTGCGGATGATTACGGGCGGGAAGCAGGTGTCCCAGATTGCAGAAGAACTGCGGCTCAGTGCCACGACCGTGAGCACCTATCGGGCACGGATCTTAGAGAAACTGGATATAAAGACAACAGCCGAGTTAATGCACTATGGCTTAAGCAACGGAATCCTAGATTAGCCGTAGCGAACAGTGCAACGAGTTTTTAATCCTGAACTTGGTGGTCAACTGCATTGGCAACCGCGCGCGCAAGTGCCTGCTGGCATGACAACTCATCTTCAGCTTCTGCCTCAAAGCGCCGCGTCCACATTACATGAAGGGTGATTGCCGAGATCAGTTTGGCAGTCATCTTTATGCTTTCGCCAGTAGACCGAAATGAGGTACTGAGGATTACCGTGGCGCGCGCGTGTGATGCATGTCGGATCAGTTCCTGGATACTTCCGGAAGACTCACGCAAGCCGGGAACAGTCCTCACATGTTTCAGCTGTGAAAGAGCAATGATCAGTTCGTCTGTAAGCCCGTTGCTGAAGGGTGACTCATCCTTAGCGTCGAGGTCGGCACACGGGAGTACTAGAAGTGCTTGCAAGTCAGATGCGCTTAGGCCCTCAGCCGATGATTCGGACATATCCGCGTTGATATCCTGACTTAATCCTTGAAAGAGAGGTTTATAGGAGCCTGGAGGAATTGTGATCCTTACCAGGGCGTTAGAGCCATTCACTTCGTAGTAAGCTTGCAGCTTCTTACGAATGAGTGTTGCATGAACGCGTACAACCGAGTCTAATCGCGGGTCAAAGGACGTCGGACGGCTAAATACCTCACATCCGATCACATATTCTTTCAAGCTGCGCTCATCCCCAGCAAGGGTACAGTTCACAACATAAGAAAGAAAGCGGCTACGTAGCTGAGAGTTTCGAAACGCCGGTGTAGCTAGGATATTTGCTAACTCCTGCCGGATGGCGTCAACGTTGAAGGGTGGTTCCAAAACGATATCGTGAAAGCACGGAGACTTCATCCTCTGACAGTTACTGGATCGCTGGCACGGTCTTGCTGAATCGCTCTGAACACATTCAGACGAGCCGATTCCATTTGCATTCATCATTACTGGCTTGGATTTACCGCCCTGACCGTACTTCACCCAGCCTCTCATAATCGCAAGGGTTGAAGTATAGGTATGACTATGACAACCTTGTAGTACAAGCCACTCTCGCATCGTCATAGTCTGAACTACATGCCAGAAGGTGCTCAGAACCGTTACAAACCGTAAAGAGCGCGGCTAACTAAACTGTTAACTGGATGATTATCTAGAGATTGCCTTAGCAGCCTTGCTACTAATAGTAAGTCGAGCGCTTCAGACGTCAGTGGAAGCTTATTCGGTAAAACGCAGCTCGTGATGAATACTCTAAGCTCGGCGCATACGGAAGCCGCATACGTAGAGCGGCGGCGACTTCAAACCCTATCGTCTTACTGCATTCAGGAAAACGAGTCAGATCCTTTCCTCAATCAATTAACGGCCATGCTCGGCCAAGTCTTCCATGTCCCTATCTGTTGTGTGTCGCTAGTCGGCGAGTCGAACGTCCAGTTTGTCTCACGATACGGCCTTTGTGTTTCGCATGTCCCGGTCACGGATGATAACTTATGCGTTCATACAGTTCGGTCTCGCGACTTAGTCATCATCTCAGATCTATCTGTAGATCCCGAGTTTCGGAGCAACCCCTTGGTTTGCGGCGGCATCGGTCTGCGCTTCTATGCTGCGGCTCCATTGCTCACACCTGACGAAGAGGTGATTGGCACGGTGTGCATTATGGACACCAAGCCTGGATCGTCGCTGACCGATCGTGACAAAATGCTGCTGCGATCGTTT
Organism: uncultured Acidobacteriaceae bacterium; assembly: GCA_963814195.1. GTDB lineage: Bacteria > Acidobacteriota > Terriglobia > Bryobacterales > Bryobacteraceae > Bog-105. Next base: position 399,853 of record CAWFBU010000006.1, on the reverse strand, counting down.
GCGTCCACGATTGTCGGGCACCTTGAAATACGAAAACAGTCATTGGAACTCAAGCAACTAGCGACGGCGAATCGTCTCCTGGCGGACGCCATCAACCAAACAGATGAGGCCATTCTCATAACCGACACGGACTTAGGCGGTCGAGGACCGAAGATCGTCTATGCCAATGCCGCCTTCTCGAGAATGATGGGCTATAGTGCGGACGAAATCATAGGAAACACACCGCGTATTCTACGCGGGGAAGAAACCGATCCCGGCGTTCTGAGGCGTCTGAGTGAGGCTCTTCTGGCTGACGAACCGTTCGAGGGCGAGACGGTTAAGTATCGAAAGGACGGGTCGTCGTTAGTTGTCAATTGGAAGGTATCGCCGGTCCGAGATCTTCATGGTCGGATAACAAACTACATCGCCACCTATCGTGACGTGACACGTGAACGCGCGGCCGAAAGAAAACTTGTGGAAGCCAGAGACAGAGCAGAGTCTGCAAGCAGAGCGAAGTCGGCTTTTCTGGCGGCCATGAGTCATGAGATCCGCACGCCTCTGAACGGAATCATAGGCAACGCCGAGCTCCTGGCGCAGAAGACTTTCGATGCACAACAGACTGAAATGGTGACCCTGCTTCAAAGGTCTGGCGAGTTGCTTCTGAACGTCGTGAATGACATCTTGGACTTTAGCAAGATTGAAGCGGGTCGTATTCAGCTGGAAGAAGTAGAATTCAGCCTGATCGACGTTCTGCGCGACCTTGTCGGGTCATTGGGAGAAGCGGCCGACCGAAAAAACCTGGAGTTGATACTAGAAGTCGGCAATACAGTGCCGGACCAGATCCTCGGCGACCCCCAGCGCCTGAGACAGGTGCTGTTGAACATCCTAAGCAACGCCGTGAAATTTACGGAAGCCGGTAGCGTGCGCTTGACAGTGGATGCTGAAGCACACGTCGAGGGCGTCGTGTGTCTAGGTTTGAGGTAACTGATACGGGCATTGGTATTCCAGCCGAGAGCCAAGGAATACTGTTTAAAAGCTTCAGCCAGGCGGACAGTTCCATGGCACGCCGTTACGGTGGCACGGGATTAGGTCTTGCCATCGCAAAACGTTTATTGGACTGCATGCAAGGCTCAGTGACTGTCTCAAGCGAAGTGAATGTTGGCAGCACTTTCACTGTGACGGTTCCCTTCAAGGTGGCCCGCCACCGGTCAATGGCCGATGATTTGCAAGCGGTCATCCGTCAACATGGGTTGACAGTTATATCGGAAGGGTCAGGCTGGCTTTCTCGCACACTAGACAATATTTCCCCCATTAGCCTCCAAACGCTCCTTAATGGTCTAGCTGAAAGTCGTCGTTTTGGGCCATTGCTACTGGATGCAACGGCACCGGACCAAGATGTTGGTTATCAACTGGCTCAGCTGGCAGAATGTACCCAAGGCTCAGAGACGCGACCGTTCGTTCTTCTGTCGGCATTGTCAAGGAAGAAAGCCCAATTACTAGAGAAAGCTGGCTGTAGGTATATCGCTCCAAAGCCACTACGCGCTAAGGATCTCACTCGCTGGCTGCAGCAAGGAAGCAAAACATTGACTATGCCGATGCGGGTGCAGGGTGATCACCTAAGGGCTAGTGTTCTCCTCGTGGAAGACAATCTAATTAATCAGAAGGTAGCAACACGCATGCTTCAGAAGATTGGCTGCACGGTGAATCTTGCTGAGAACGGGCGGCAGGCAGTGGAAATGCTACAACGGACTAACTTCGATCTGGTTCTCATGGATTGCCAGATGCCCGAAATGGATGGAATCGAAGCAACCCGCATCCTGCGAGCCTTAGGTTGTTCCACGCCCATCGTAGCTCTGACCGCTCACGCAATCTCGGGCGACCGCGACCGCTGCTTGGCGGCTGGAATGAATGAATACCTAACAAAGCCTGTTCAAATGCAACAGCTGGCCGATGCGGTTGTAAGGTGGACAGAGAGTCAAAGCCGGCCTGCCGAGCATGTTCAGACCGCAGCTTCTGAGCCACGACTCTAGTCACGTTCTAAAGCATCGGTTATCGTTTTTTGCTGGTAGGAGGCACCTTCGAGCATCAGCTACGCTCAGCCTCCCTACGATCCAATCAAGATCCTGTGGTGGACAGTTGAACTTTCGCGAATTTGGCCGTGAACCGATTAGCGGTTAAGCCAGAGAGGTTAGCGGACGATAACTCTACCTGTTAGTTGAGCGCATCGCTTGCAGCTCAAGAGCTTCGGACGGCTAAGTGCCAGAGCCATTTAAAACTACAAACACAATTCTATGAACTCAATGACTATTGGAAGAAAAGTCTCGCTGACATGCGGTTTGCTGTTGGTTTTGACGACGCTGTTAGCGGGAATGACGATCTATAGTATGGTTTCGATACAGAAGAATCTACAGACGATCACTGCGGATGCGTATCCAGGCGTTCGAGATTCCACCGCGGCTAACGTAGCTTTGGACGAGTATCGAGGTAATACCTGGCGATACATCGCCGCGACCAGCGAAAGCGAGCGGAAAGAGATTGAGGCTCAAAATGAAGAGATCAAAGACACCTTTCTGAAAAGGCTTAAATCTTACGAAGCTGGAATCTACCTGTCAGATGATCGTGCCGCATTTCAGAAGCTGAGGCCGGCCTTTGATCGTTTCCAACAGGCTTGGTTTGCGATCCTTCCCATCAGCCGTGCGGGTAAGAGTCTCGAGGCCCATGACAAGTACTTGAAAGATGTTCGCCCGGTGTACCTCGAACTAGCAAACATGCTTCAGGAGAGGGTTGGCTGGAATGACAGCCGTTTGGAGTCCGCTCAGGGCAAAGCCACCGAAAGCGTGGAACGTGCTCGCTTAATCGCGTGGATCTTAGCTGTTCTCAGCTTAGGAACTGGATCGCTCGCCACGTTCCTCATTTTGCGTAGCCTCAACGCCGATCTGACGCGGATTGCTTCAGACCTTCGCGAAGGTGCGAATCAATTGGCCAGCGCAGCCGCACAGGTCTCTGCGTCCAGCCAATCTCTGGCCGGAGGATCCTCCGAGCAAGCGGCTGCTCTCGAAGAGACCTCAGCGTCGAGCGAGGAGATCAACGCTTTGGCGCGACGAAACAGTGACAACACCCGTTCAGCTGCAGATCTGGCCGCCTCTTGCGAACAGAAGTTTGCTTTGGCCAGCCGATCTCTGGAGGAGACTGTGATTGCGATGAACGACATCAACATTCAAAGCGGCAAAATTTCAAATATCATCAAAGTCATCGAAGAGATCGCGTTCCAAACTAATATTCTTGCGTTGAACGCGGCGGTGGAAGCCGCTCGGGCAGGGGAAGCGGGCATGGGGTTCGCGGTTGTAGCCGAGGAAGTCCGACATCTCGCACAGCGTAGCTCACAAGCCTCCCGGGATACGGCGGCCCTGATTCAAGAGTCCATCTCAAAGGCAGACCATGGAAAAACTAAGATTGATGAGGTCACCGTAGCTATTCGAGGCATTATCCAGGAATCAAGCGGTACCAAGAGATTAGTGGACGAAGTAAACCTAGGTAGTCAGGAGCAGGCTCGGGGCATTGAGCAGATCTCACGTGCCCTCGTGCAAATGGAAAAGGTGACGCAATCTGCTGCTGCCAACGCTGAAGAGAGCGCGGCCGCTGCTGAAGAGTTAACGTCCCAATCGCAGATGCTTCGAGAAATCGTGCATCGACTGACCGCAATGGTTAGCAGCAACCTGGACGCTGCTACTATCGGCTGACTAAACTCCGGACACACCTGCTGAAGATGAGCCGGACGACCTGCTCATTGGTGGCTCGAGTCGCGCGCCCTGTCGACAGACGTAATTAGGGCAAACCCACTGTAAGCTTTGGGCACCAAAACTGACGGGAGATGCACGAGTGCGGATCGCGCGGGCCCGCGACATCCAAAAAGCGTCACAAACTGAACGGACGCCGGGCCGATCCCTAGGTGGTTATCCAGTTACCTGATCGCTATTCTTCCCCCGTCAAATTGCGGACCTCAAAAGGAGATACGTTGAAACTTGATGAGCGTCGAATCAGCGTGAGCGTAAGGCGCTCATGAAGATCCGGGGCCCGGACGGCGGCTCTGGGCAGAAACGGAGATTCGATGGCGAGAGAGCAACATGTGGCGCCCCAGCAACTTGCAAACGGGCTAGGTTGGTTCAGCATCGGTCTGGGGCTCGCACAAATAGCGAGGCCAAACCTTGTGGCAAACCTTATTGGTGTAACAAGTGACAGGAAGACTCGAACGGTTCTAAGGCTCTACGGAGCGCGGGAATTGGCTGCTGGGTTCGGCATCCTCTCCCAGTCCCGTCCATCAGGCTGGCTCTGGGCGCGAGTCGCAGGAGATGTAGTCGACTTATCTTCGCTCTGCAAGGCGATGACTACCGATCATAGCGATCGCGGCAAAGGTATTGCGACCGCGGCGGCACTGATTGGAGTTACGTTTACTGACGTTTACTGCGCAAATCAACTTAGCAATGGTACGGAGGATTCGCAGGCCCGAACGACCACTACAAGTCCAATATCGGCCTCGATAATCATCGCCCGCGATCGAAAGGACGTTTACGAGTTTTGGCGTGATTTCAGACGCCTTCCGCAGATTTTCGACCGCCTGGAATCCGTTCGCACATTTGGCAACCGGCAGTCTCATTGGAAACTCACCCTGCCTATGGGGCGAAGCCTGGAGTGGGACGCCGAGATAACTGACGACCAACCCAACTCGAGAATAGCCTGGCGGTCCCTCTCTTCATCGGCACCTCACTCGGGTGAGGTACGCTTCGAACCTGCGACGGGCAATCGGGGAACAAAGATGCATGTCGAGATCCGCCCTGAGGGTCTGGCTTCCTCCTTGGGTAAACTGTTCGGACTTCTGCCAGAGCAGCATGTGAAGATCGCCGTCCACAACCTCAAGCAGTTACTCGAAACCGGAGAAATCGCGAAGTCTGAAGCGAGTATTCATCGTGGAATGCACGCCGCTTTTCCCCCAGAGCAGTACGAAGGAGCGGGTGGCGGCATGCGAGCTGCCGCGTCTGTATAGCGTCTGAAAGGAAAGGAGAACCCATGAGAGCAAACTGTTGGATTGGCAAGGAAAAAGTGAGCGTCGAGACTGTGCCCGATCCTAAGATTCTGAGCCAGAGCGACGCCATAGTGAAGATCACCTCCACCGCGATTTGTGGTTCCGATCTCCATTTGTATAACGGCTTTGTCCCTACGATGGAGAGCGGCGACATACTCGGGCATGAATTCATGGGGGAGATCGTAGAAGTAGGCCGCGGCGTAAAGAACCTGAAGAAGGGCGACCGCGTGGTGGTGCCATTTCCGATTGCATGCGGCAGCTGTTTCATGTGTGAGAAGGGGTTGTTTTCGGTTTGTGAAAACACCAACCCCAACGCGTGGATGGCAGAAAAGATGTGGGGGCATTCTCCCGCAGGAATCTTCGGGTACTCGCACTTGCTGGGCGGATATGCGGGTGGTCAAGCGGAATATGCGCGCGTTCCATTCGCAGACGTGAATCCCCTTAAGATCCCGGAGGGACTGAAGGACGAACAGGTCCTCTTTCTCTCTGATATTTTTCCGACAGGCTACATGGGCGCGGACCTTTGCGGAATTGAGCCAGGGGACACGATCGCGGTCTGGGGTTGCGGCCCCGTGGGCCAGTTCGCGATGAAGAGCGCCTTCCTGCTGGGAGCTGAACGAGTTATCGGGATCGATCGTTTTCCGTACCGGCTCCGTATGGCTCGCGAAAAGGTGGGGGTCGACACAATCAACTACGAAGAGACACCCGTACTGGAGGCACTGAACGAGATGACGGGCGGCCGTGGTCCGGACGCTTGTATCGATGCTGTGGGCTTGGAATCACATGCACCGGGCTTCCTCGGCGCATATGACCGGGCCAAGCAAGCGGTCAGATTAGAAACCGATCGGCCAATCGCTCTGCGCGAAGCTATCATGGCTTGTCGCAACGGTGGAACGGTTTCGGTGATAGGTGTATACGGTGGCTTCATCGATAAGTTTCCTGCCGGGTCGATGATGAACCGCTCCATCACCATTAAAACGGGTCAGTGTCATGTCCAGCGCTATTTGAAGCCGCTTCTCGAACGCATCCAGAATGGTCAAATCGATCCCTCCTTTGTGATAACCCACAGGCTACCTCTCGAGCAGGCACCTGAAGGTTACAAGATGTTTCGGGATAAACAAGACAACTGCGAAAAGATAGTCCTGAAACCTCACTGACCGAGAAATCACGGTGCCCTCTGCTCTGCAGGTGTCGGGCGGCGCGCTCATTGCGCTGTTTGTGCTGGTCGACATCTTTCTCACCGTTTTGTACGCACGCGCTAAGAGTGGAGTTTTCAGCCGCTTCGTGTGCGCATGGGAATGGAGACTGATACTCCTGTTAGCAAAGCTCTTCGTCCGACGCGCAGAACTTTTCCTTTCCCTATGTGGACCCCTAATCTTGATATCGCTGATTACCTGGTGGGCGCTTCTCCTGACATTGGGAGCGGCGCTCATTTTTCATCCCTACTTGGGTTCCGCGATCGTAAGTTCCAGTGGTTCCACGCCCACGGATTTTGTCTCGGCAATGTATGCGGCAGCTAGCAGCATGTCGATTATTGGATCTGGTGGTTTCTCGCCCCGAACTTCAAGCTTCCGGCTGATCTTTATGTGCAACTCCCTCGTTGGTATGTCGGTGACATCGCTGACTTTAACCTATCTGATGCAGATTTACAACGCGTTGCAACAGCGCAACTCCCTCGGGCTACACCTTTTTCTGTTAAGCGGGATGACGGGCAGCAGCGCCGAGATGCTGGTTCGCATCGCACCTCAAGGGCGCATGGACTCCGGATTCAACACGCTATCTAATCTGGCATCGTCTGTGGCCCAGCTAAAAGAGATGCACCATTTTTATCCCGTTCTGCTTTACCTGCGATTCGAAGAGGTTTACTACTCGGTCTCGTTCATCGTCAGCATCGTGCTCGACTGTGTGTCTTTCGTTGAGAGTGCGATCGATGCACGAGAGTACGAATGGCTGCAAAAATCGGGAACTGTAGCCGAGCTTTGGTCAGGATCACTTTTGATGCTCGACATGATTGAAGGAGCATTCGGTCCAGCAAAGCAGACGGGAATGAAGCGGCCCGCAACCGAGTCCGAGGTGGAGCAATGGCGTCGCTACTATTTGCGAAGTGCGGGCTTATTCGAACGTGCGGGAATCAAAACAGCGACGGACCTTCAGCAAGGCGCTCGAAGATACGTGGAGCTACGGACGGAATGGGCACCCCGAATCAAGCCTTTTGCGGAGGCAATGCTGTATGCAATCGAAAACGTAGATCCCGGTACCGCGAGGGAGGGCAGTTCGAATCGCGTCATGACTTTCCGGACCCGATTGCACCCCTCGCCCTACCGGAGCTTTCAAGACAAGGAGAAGTGACTTATGGCAAAGAGAGTATTGAAAGGGAAGCGCATCGCCGTGCTTGCTGCGGACGGCTTTGAGAAGGTGGAACTCACCATTCCGGCGAATGCCCTGAAACTCGCCGGAGCAAAAGTAGACGTTGTATCTCTGCGCGAGGGCAGAATCCGCGGAGTGAACCTGCATGAGCCAGCAAGCCGTATCCAGGTGACGAAAACGGTTGAACGAGCCAACCCGGATGACTACGATGCGCTACTCGTGCCAGGCGGGTTTATTAACCCCGATCTTCTTCGGCAGTCGGAGCGAGCCCGCGAGTTCGTGCGCGCATTCGACCGCAAGAAAAAGCCCATTGCGAGCCTGTGTCATGGTCCGTGGGTGCTCGCGTCCGCCGGCTTGCTCAAAGGGCGCACGGTGACGAGTTGGCCCGGCGTTCGGGACGATCTTGTGAATGCAGGTGCAACATGGCTTGATCAGGAGTTCGTTCGAGACGGCAATCTCGGCACCAGTCGCGGTCCGCAGGACCTGAGCGCGTTTATATCGGGCATTCTTAGTCTTTTTCAAGAGCCCGCACCGATCGTCACCCAGAAAAATTATGCAACTAATTCATCACCGCAAGCGACGGCACCGCCGGAATTGGCCTTGCGCGCGATGAAGTGGTTGCCGAAACCCTCAATCCGAACTGTTGCCCTTGTGGGTGCTGCCGGGCTGGGATTGTTCGCGATCACTCGGCGACATTCGATGGCGTTGACATAAGTCCGTCCGCCGAGGTGGAGAACGGTAGTTCGAAACTTAGCGGAAGAGGACCTCTCTGGTGGGTTCTTCGCGCTCGGGCGAATGCATCATGTGTATCAGAGGATGCTCGGCCTGAAGCGCGTTCAGGCAAAATCCTTATACAGTGAGCATTAACCTGATCGCAATCGAGGCAGGGTAACCAGCGGACGCCGATACTGCTCCACTCACGTGAGTGTCGACTGTGTGATCGCGCTTTCGGAAAACATCGTTATCTCAATCCGAGAACACAACAAGCGCCCGCCTAACCGCGAACTACGGTCGGCTCACATTAACTCTGGAAAGGTATCACGGATTATGAAAGCTCTTGTTTACCATGGACCCCGGAATGTATCCGTCGACAACGTCGAGGATGCCCGGATTGAAAAGCCAACCGACGTACTCCTTCGGATTACTACAACCAACATTTGTGGCTCAGATCTGCACATGTATGAGGGCCGTACGGACATGCCCGCGAATGCCGTCCTTGGGCACGAGAATTTGGGTGAGGTGATTGAAATTGGAGAAGCAGTTGATCGTGTTCAGGTCGGCGACCGCGTCGCAGTGCCGTTCAACATAGGCTGCGGGTTTTGCGCAAACTGCGAGCGTGGGCTCTCCGCCTTCTGTCTTACGACGGCTGATCGGTCGGTGATGCCGAATATGGCGGGAGCGGCATATGGCTTTGCGGATATGGGGCCGTATCGGGGCGGACAAGCCGAACTTCTCCGCGTGCCGTACGGCGACTATAACTGTCTTATTCTCCCTGAGGACGCAAAAGAGAAAGAGCGCGATTACGTCATGCTGTCCGATATCTTCCCTACCGGTTGGCATGCGACTCGCCTGGCTAATCTTTCTCCCGGGAACTCTGTTGTGATTTACGGGTCGGGGCCCGTTGGACTGATGGCCGCGCATTCCGCCGTTATTCAGGGAGCAAGCCAGGTGTTTGTGGTGGACCACAATACTGATCGGCTCCAGGTTGCGAAGAAACTAGGAGCGATTCCGATCGTTGAGGACGAGGGGCGAGAGGTCGATCAGATCCTGGAAGCCACCGGAGGGCAGGGGACCGACTGCGGGTGCGAGTGCATAGGCTACCAATGTCATACGCCGAAGGGCCAGGAAGTACCGAATCTTGTCCTGAATTCACTCGTGAACGCGGTGAAGTTCACCGGGAACATCGGGGTGGTCGGGGTCTTCGTTCCTCAGGATCCTAACTCCAAAGACAGTCTTGCGAAAAAAGGCGAAATCGCATTCGACTTTGGAAAGTACTGGTTCAAAGGACAGAAGATGGGCACTGGACAGTGCAATGTCAAGGCTTACAACCGCAACCTGGCGCAGCTCATCCACCACGACAGGGCCAAGCCGTCCGCCATCATTTCACACGAGCTTCCGCTTGCTGAAGCGCCGAGGGCCTACAAGCACTTCGACGAGCGCGCACACGGCTGGCACAAGGTGACCCTACATCCACAAGCGGCCGCTGCTTAATGCTGTAGTTCAGTTCACGCTCATCTTGGCACTCGCCGGTGTCGCTGATTGGTGCGGCACCGGCCCACCAGCATCAAGCTCGTGCAACGGGCCCGGCTGGCTGTCCTTCTGCATTCCCAAAGGAACTGTGACCGATGCAAGTAGGGGAGTGCAGGCCTTCACGGGGATTTCGGCCGACAGCAGGACCACCAACAAGCAACCGTGAATCCTTAAACGTTTTCCATCCAGCCCCGCAGCAAAGCGTAGCGGACGATATCGGTACGGCTATTCATTCCCATTTTTTGCATCGCGTTCGCTTTGTGAGCTTCAACAGTCTTGACGCTGATTTGAAGCTGACCGCCAATCTCTTTGTTGAGAAAGCCCCACGCAATCAGTCGTAAGACCTCCTCCTCTCGCTGGCTCAAGCTGTTTTCCGGAGGAAGCCGCCTTGAGATGTTTCTCCCGTAGACAGTCCCGACGAGCTGATTGGTGAGCGCGGGGTCGAGATATTTGTGCCCGGCAATGACGGTGCGAATCCCGTGTATCAGTTCTTCCGGAGCACTCTGCTTCAACGCATACCCGGTTGCTCCAGCAGCCAACATCTGCTGCAGGTAGCCGTTATCAGAGTGGCGGGTCAGCGCCATTATCTTTGCACCGGGGCACAACTGGCAGAGCTGTTCGGTAGCCTTCAAGCCGTTTAGTTCCGGCATCGTGACATCCATGATTACCAGGTCCGGGTGTAGAGCCTGACTTTCAAGGATCGCCGTGCGCCCGTTGTCCGCGACGCCGATCACCTCCATATCGGGTTGAGCATTGATCAAGAGACGCAGACCTTCTCGCATGACCCTGTGGTCGTCTGCCAACAAAATCCGAAGCTTGTGCATGAGACCCGCCTTGTAGGGATATTCAAACGGGAATGCGCACAGCTATGGTCGTACCATGCCCTACCCGCGATTCGATATCCAAGATTCCTCCAGTTAGCTCAACGCGCTCGCGCATGCCGATCAAGCCCAGCCCGTTTTCGCCCGTAATTAGAGGCTGATTGTAGTCGAAACCTAATCCATCGTCCTCAACTATCAAGGATACGTGCGTCGTGTTCCGGTGCAGCAACACAGCCACATTCCGTGCGTGCGCATGCTTCGCAATGTTGTGAAGTGCTTCCTGCGTCACACGGTAGAGTACCGTCTCCAGCTCGCCTGGAAGCCGGTTCTGCTCGATCCCGCTGACCTCGAAGTCCGCAGGAAGGTTGAAATGTTTCGACCAGCTATCCACGAAGTTTGCGACCGCCTGCGGCAGGCCGAGATCGTCCAGTACGGCAGGTCGCAACTCCCGAGCGAGGAAGTCGAGATCCGCATCCAGTTGCTGAACGGCCTTTTCGAGAGGCTCTAGTTCGGACTGGAGCGCAATGCCTTCGGGGCGCCCTCTCAGGATAGCCAGGTTCATCCGAAGACCCGTGAGTTGTTGACCGAGATGATCATGTACTTCCCGCGAAATACGGCGCCGCTCGCTTTCTTGAGCGCTTACAAGCTGCCGCAGCAGATTTTTGCGTTGTGCTTCAACGCGCTTGAGTTCCGCCATTTGGGCCTGCATAGACTCATTGACCTCCTTCCGGTCCGTTATATCCATTACGGCTCCCACAAGTTCAATGACCCGGCCGGTACTGTCGCACGCAGGAATTCCAATACTGTGCATCGCGCGGATGGCTCCGTCGTGACGAACTGCTCGAAACTCAAGTTCGTAACCGCGCGCCTGGCTAATCGCAACTTCGATGGCTCCTCTAAACGCACTTCGATCGTCAGCGTGAACCAATCCGAGAAAGATTTCATGCGAGGGCTCAAAGCTTCGAGATTTGAAGCCGAAGATTCGGTAGGTCTCGTCCGACCAAAACAGTTTGTTCGTTTGTGTATGCCACACTGAACTGCCTATGTGGCAGAGTCGCTCAGCCTCGGCCATGTAGAGTTCGCTGCGGCGCAGATCGTCCTGAGCCCGTTCGCGTCGCTCAATCTCCTTTTTCAATTCCGTGTTTGCCGTCGTAAGCTGGCGGGTTCTCTCTAGGACTCGCTCTTCGAGAGTTTGCAGGAGAACATGTAATGCCTCTTCCGCCCGCTTGCGTTCAGTGATGTCCTCCACGATTGCCATGGCGAAACGTGGCATTTGTCCCGTCCCGGGGGCAAGCGAAACCGTATTTCTAACCCAGATCACGCTGCCGTCCTTACGACGGTAACGCTTCTCGTATTGGATGTGCGGCGATTCTCCGGACCAAAGCTCAATAGCCATTTGCCTGTTCATCGGTCGATCGTCCTCATGCGTCACATCGACCCACGTCAGAGCTCTGAGCTCCTCGGCCGTATAGCCCAACATGCGCTGGTATGCGGCATTCGTCATTACGAAGGATCCATTGGAGTCGTTGAGCGCGAGCCCAACGCCTGAGTTCTCAAACACAGCGCGCCAGCGCTCATCACTGGCACGCAAAGCTTGATCTGCCTTCATATCCTCAGTGATGTCGTTGAACAATAAAGCCAATTGATGACCATCTGAACCGGCCAGGCGGAAGGCATACACGTCTAGCCAACGTTGCGAAATGAATACTCGATTGGTTAGAACTTGGAGTTCGCTCCCAAGCTCAAGGTTTCCGCTGCTCTGAAACCACCATTTCTCCAACTCAGGCAGAAGCTCCGCTATTTCTTCGGCGGTGTCTCCTCCGCGATCATCGTGTCCGCCAGAAATCTGCGTCGTTGCCGGCAGTTGCCATTTGCTCGGACGGCCATGTTCGTCCATCAGCATCTCGATGATGGAGAACCCGCCTTGGATCGAATTAAATAACATCCAGACCGACGTCTCTGGTGATCACCGGCAAGTAAACGCGAGCGGCACCGACATCGGTACTTATAACAGCTTTTGAGTCTGGTGAGAATCGGGACAAACCTTACTTTCGACTGCTGAAAACAGTCTGGATCATAAGTGCGTCGGATCTTCTATACGTTTTATTCCCAACGGGGAAACCCTTAAGCAATCGCAGTCTCCCTGATTTCGGTTCTATCTTCAGATATGAGATACCAGCAGAAGAAGGATGAACTCGCCGTGTCCTAACCAAATTCTTGCAAGTGCAGACTTGGCAGAGGTTGTTCTGCTGAGCACCTTGTACGCGGCTTACAGAGTTCGTCTCACTCTCCTCATCCCTGCCCTGGCTGTGTTGCTGTCCTGCTTGCTATCTTCGTTCGCCGGAGTACTGGCGCGTAGTCCCAGCGGCCAGAATGCGTTAACCAGCTATGCGCTCGCGGCGTACCGCCTATGGAAGAACGCGCAAGGGCGGTGGCATTTCGCAGTCAGGCAAACGCAGCGGGAAGCCCGAGCGAATAGCCTCCTCTGGGAATTAGTGGAGAAGCTTCGAGAGGATACAACTCGCATCGTAAACCGAGTCGGCGAACAGGCCTTGCGCTATGCCGAAGGGTTGGTGCTTTTCGGTTCGATTGGGATTCCGAGCTTCCTGTTTTCTGATTACAGGCGTCGGTTGGCAATGGCTTTTTCCAGCGGCTACACGGATCAGACAAACGTTCTCGGTGAAGCCTGCTGGATCACCGTTCTCCCCGTTTTCGCCAGCGAGCAACTTGTGCCGCACCAAGCTCCCGGCTGGCCCTTCCGGTGCTTGGCATGGAGAAAGTTCTCGCCTGTCCGACAGCAGCGGGAAGCGGTCGTTTGTGAAAGGCAAGTCAGTGGGTAAAACGCATTGGTCCTCAAGGCAATCTGCGGTGAGTATGACAACTATTCAGGCAATAGAACGACGAGTTCCTATCGGGGCTGAGTGGATAGAGGAGGCGCGGTCGACGCATTTTCGTGTTTGGGCTCCTGAGCATCGGAAGGTAGAGATAGTCTGGGCTGATCGTTCCTCCACAACGCCTCTGGAACAAGACGGATCCGGGTATTTTTCCGGCCTTGCCGCAGGCATGGGTCCGGGAAGCCTCTATAGATACCTGGTTGATGGTGAAGGTCCCTTTCCAGATCCCAGCTCACGTTTTCAGCCGGAGGGACCTCACGGATTCTCCGAAGTTATCGATCCAGACCACTTTCGGTGGAGCGACCATCGCTGGCCGGGCTGTCAGCTCAGTGGGCAAGTGATCTATGAGGTGCATCTTGGAACGTTTACGCAAAAGGGCGGATGGGATGCTGCCGCCGAGCAACTGCCGTATCTGGCAGACACGGGAATTACGCTCATTGAGATCATGCCGATCTCCGATTTTCCCGGCGACTTTGGCTGGGGGTATGACGGTGTCCAGCCATATGCGCCGGCATCGCTGTACGGCCGGCCCGATAGCATGCGAGCTTTTGTGGACCGCGCTCACTCATTGAAGATCGGCGTGATCCTGGATGTGGTTTACAACCATGTGGGACCTGACGGGAATTATCTTTCACGTTTCGCAAAGTCATACTTCAGTCAACGTCACACGACGGATTGGGGCCCCGCGCTGAATTTTGACGGACCGGGCTCTTGTGGCACGCGTGAATTTGTACGCGAGAATGCTGCGTACTGGATCCGTGAGTTTCACCTGGACGGACTACGGCTTGATGCGACGCAAGACGTTTATGACGACGGCAGCCCGCATATTTTGAGTGAGATTTGCGAAGCCTCCAGAAACGCCGCAAACGGGAGGGGGATCGTGCTGATCAGCGAGAACGAGCCACAGGACACCCGCCTCGTCGATCCGGTACACGACCTGGGCTGTGGGCACGATGCGCTCTGGAACGATGACTTTCACCATACGGCGACAGTGGCTCTGACGGGCAAAGCCGACGCCTACTACACCGATTACCGCGGCTCGGCGCAAGAGTTCGTCTCATCAATGAAATACGGTTACCTTTTTCAGGGCCAGGTTTACCGGTGGCAACGCAAAAGGCGCGGCACGCCGAACTGGCATCCGCCGAGGGCTGCCATGGTGACATTCATTCAGAATCATGATCAGATCGCGAACTCCGCCCGGGGCGAGCGCATTGCAGCGCTCACTTCGCCGGGACGATTGAAGGCCGTTACAGCGCTTATGCTGCTCGGCCCCGGCACACCGATGTTATTCCAAGGCCAGGAATTTTCAAGTTCAAAACCTTTCCTCTTTTTTGCCGATCATAAACCGGAGTTAGCGGGCCTTGTCAGAGAGGGTAGAGCCGCCTTCCTTGCCCAATGGAGGTCTTTGGGGCTTTCGGAGATGCAGGCGATACTGGCCGATCCTTGTTCACGGGAGACGTTCGAACGCTGCAAGCTCGATTTCTCCGAGGTGGAACGGAATGCAGAGCTGTATGCAATGCATCAAGACCTGCTGCGACTTCGGCGTGAGGACCCGATCATCTCCTCGCAAGGTCGGTACGGCCTTGACGGCGCTGTGCTCTCACCCCAGTGCTTTGCGATTCGGTTCTTCTCGGAGTCTCATACAGACGATCGATTACTCATTGTGAACCTCGGGGCAGAGCAAGAGTTTGCTCCGGCGCCAGAACCTCTTCTCGCACCCACAAAGAATAAGTCCTGGAAAGTTATTTTTTCCACGGAGGACCCTCAGTATAAGGGCTCCGGCACACCGCCCGTCGAGACGGAAGATAGCTGGTGGATCCCAGGAGAAGCAGCTGTGTTATTGCGCTGCTGTTAGCAGGGGCGGTCTGCGTCATGACGGCTTCCTCCCAGTTCCCACTTATGCGCGTCATAATGATGGACGCAAAACGCCAGAGGTGTTCCATGCTTTCCGAGGAAAGCTTTCGAAGACAACCCCCTTCCAAACGAGCCCAGGAATCGGCGCAGGAGCGCGATCTCCTATCGGTAGCAATGCAGACAAGGCACACCGGCTGGGTGATCCGGGATTTGAGAACGGGCGCCTTACATTGGAGCGAAAGCGGCAAACGATTGATGGGCTTTGAGTCGGACGAAGAAGCGCAATCGCCTGAAGGTTGGCTTAGACGCGTTCACCCTGACGACCGTGCAATCGTGGACGCACATGCTTCCACCGGCAGTCCAGAACATCGCGATGATTCCGGTTTGGAATATCGGATCATCTTGGGTACCGGCGAAGTTCGGTGGTTACACGGAGCCGAGAAACTAATCTTCGACGATCGTAACGCTCCTATTCGTAGCATTGGATTCATCACAGACGTTACTGATCGTAAACGAGCCGATCAAGAACTAAGAGAGTGCGAAGCCTGGCTGGCCGGGCAAGGCAAGGCTTTGGAAGCCGCCCTAAGTGGTGCCACACTTGAGACCTCGCTCGCGGTGCTTGTTGAAGCTGTAACCAACCGGTTGGGTCAGAAAGCGCGGGCGGGCTTTTACATGGCCAACCTGGAAGGTACGGCGCTGTATCACGTGGTAGGCATGCCTGCCTTGTACGCTGAGGCAATTAGTGGCTTTGAGATTGGGCCCGAGTCATTGGGGTGCGGTCTGGCGACACATACGGGGCTGCCGGTACTTACCAGCGACGTGACAAAGGAGCCACGCTGGGGACCTTGGATCTGGCTGGCTGAGAGATTCGATTTCCGGGGCTGCTGGAGCTTTCCGGTACACACATCGGCGGGAAAGTTCGTCGGCACGCTTGCAATTTACTCAGCGCAACCAAGGGAGGCGACGCCGCAGGATATTGAGTTCGCCCAGATGGTGGCCCAGACTGCCGCAATCATCATCGCTCGACACAAGGATGGAGAGGTACGCCGGCGCCCCGAACAGGCGCTGCGCGACAGCGAGGATCGTTTCCGATTGTTTGTTGAAAATGTCCAAGAGTACGCGTTGGTGCAAACCGACCCGGAGGGAGCGGTGGCGGCGTGGAACCCGGGCGCAGAACGATTATTCGGTTACGCGCCCGAGGAGATGCTGGGGCGATCTTTTGCCGATCTGCTGACCCGGGAGGACGTTGAATCGGGTGTATTTCGCGAGAACTTAGCCACGGTGACTACCGGAAAACGCAGCGAAGATGCGCAGTGGTTTGTACGCCGCGACGGCACACGTTTTTGGGCGCGTTCACTGAGTGAACCGATACGTGACGAAGCAGGCAGCTTCAGGGGTGTCGCAAAGATTGTTCGAGATGAAACCTCGCGGCAACAAGCGGCGGAAGCGCTACGAGAAAAAGAAGCCCGGATCTCTGCCATCTTCGAGCAAGCAGCTGTCGGTCTTTCGGAACTGTCTCTGGATGGCCGGTTCCTCCGGGTAAACGAGGAGCTCTGTCACATCCTGGGACGAACTCGGGATGACTTACTGTGTATCGGAGTGCCGGACGTGACACACTCCGATGATGTCGAACATAGCTTGGCATGTGTGCGAGGAGCGATCGAGACTGTCAGGCCAGTATCGATCGAGAAACGATATTGCCGTCCGGATGGCGCATTGGTCTGGGCCAACAGTGTTGTTACGCCCCTGACGGACGAACATGGACAGCCTCGAACTCTACTCGTTGTCACGGTGGATCTGACCGAGCGCCGAAAGGCCGCAGAAGCGCTTCGTACTTCACTAGCGGAAAAAGAAGAACTGCTCAAGGAAGTTCATCATCGAGTGAAGAACAATCTGCAGGTAATTGTAAGCCTGATCACCATGCAGACAATCCAAATCTCGGATGAACATATTCTGGCGTTGTTCAAGGAAATGCAAAACCGCGTACTCGCAATATCGTCGATACACGAGCTGCTATATCGGGCCGAATCATTCGCCAACATCGAACTCATTGATTACGCCCGACAACTGGTTCCTGGCCTGGTACGATTCTACGGTTTAGCGCAAAAGATTAGGGTTGATATCGTCGGTAACGGGGCGGCTCTGGAACTGGAGCGTGCTGTCTCGTATGGGATGCTCTTGAACGAGCTGGTTTCAAATGCTTGTAAGCACGCGTTCCTCCCTCTGCAGACGGGTGTCATCACGGTCGGCGTTCAAGACGACGGAACTACCATCGAGTTGATTGTCGCTGATACTGGCCAGGGGCTACCTGAAGGGTTTAACTATCAGCATACGTCTTCGATTGGGCTTACTTTGGTGGATGCACTCGTCCGGCAATTGCGCGGTACGATTGCAGTTCATTCACCTCCGGGCACAACCGTCAAAGTACGGTTTCCCTGCAATGCGACAGGAGATGAGAGATGACCAACGGCATTCACACCAACCCGCAAAAGATCTTGATTGTAGAGGATGAGCTTCTTGTGGCGATCTCAACCCAAAGCCTGCTTCGCTCGCTGGACTACGAGGTTACGGGAATCGCTGATACAGGAAAGGACGCCGTACGTCTGGCCCAGACCACATCTCCCGACCTGATCCTGATGGACCTTAGGCTGCGTGGACCCCTCGACGGAATTGCGACGGCAAAAGAGATTCAGCGTAGCTTGTCGATACCCATTGTTTTTGTTACCGGATTTGGCAACGAAGACGTGCGGCGGCGCGGGCATGCGATTGGCTCATTCGCTTATCTTTCGAAGCCCTATAGCCCCGAAATGTTACAGGGGGCCATTTGCGCCTTGCTGCAGGATCATGTGGTTCTCAGCAGTGGAACTTGACCGTTCTGTAGAACGTGCTAGCCATGCGGTGCGGGTGTCGAGTAGCTCTCGATGCAGTAGAGGGAATCTTGGTGGACGGCGTGGGGATCGAACCCACGACCCCCGCATTGCGAACGCGGTACTCTCCCAACTGAGCTAGCCGCCCACTACCTTCGTGACCCCATTACTATAACATTTCACGCGTGTTAGGATGGCCATTCGGGCCGCCTCAACAGGTGCCTTCCTACCATGGTTCTCTCCGATGTCGATATCCGCGCCTACATGCAGAAAGGTAAGATCCGCATCTTCCCTGACCTACCGCCAGAGCAGTTTGGTAGTTGTTCAGTCGACTTCCGCCTAGGCTCAGAATTCAGCGTGTTTGAACATAGCCGATTCCCGTATATCGATGTACGCGAGAAGGGAGCAATACAGGACCTGATGCGTACGGTAGAGGTAAAACCGAACGAGCCGTTCGTCTTACAGCCGCGAGAGTTCGCGCTGGCCATTACTGAAGAAACGCTCGAGCTAGACGACGACGTCTTAGGGCGGCTTGAAGGGCGATCGAGCTTGGGCCGGATCGGCATTATCGTTCACGGGACCGCCGGACTCTTCGACCCCGGTTGGCGAGGCAAGGCGACCTTGGAGCTCAGCAATTTGGGTATCATGCCGGTCGCACTTTATCCGGGCATGCGCATTTGTTCATTTACCTTTGAGCAGCTATCTTCGCCCGTGTCCGTTCCATATCATAAGAAGGTAGGCAACAAATATGCTGGCCAGACGCAACCTTTGGCAAGCAGGCTCACATCGGAAGTGTCAGGTCAAAAATAACTATCGTCCGGAAGAACCGAAGCCGCCCGTGCCCCGGATTGATTCTGCGAGTTCGGCCTCCTGCCACTCGACTGCCTCATACTTCGCCAAAACCAGCTGTGCTACCCGATCGCCAGCCTGAACCTCATAACTGGTCTTACCTAAATTCAGCAGAATGACTTTCAGCTCGCCACGATATCCGGGATCGATAGTCGCGGGAGAGTTGGGCAATGTGATCGCATGCTTCAGGGCGAGTCCACTGCGAGGTCTAATCTGCACTTCGTAACCGGCCGGTATTTCAAGTGCCAGGCCCGTCGATAGGGCTTGCGGGACACCTGGTTCTAATATTGCACCCTCGATGCAGCGCAAATCCAGACCCGCATCTTCGGTGGGCCCATGCGCGTACTCAGGGAGCTGTGCGGCAGGATGTAACTTCCGAATTCGAAGGGTCATTGGGCAGTTATTATGATAAGTTGCCTAAGCCGATTGACTCACCGCAGGTTGCAAGGCGTGTGTTGGCCATAGCGCCCATGCCTCCTGAGAAACTCGCGTATGCGCTGGCCCGGTACAGTCGGTCTCCGGACTCCATTAGCAACTCAATCGACTGGGTTCGGACGCACGATTCTTCCAAGTTTCTCGAGAGCTTCTATTTTCAGTACGGACACGCATCGATTGCGGATCTCGGTCACGTTACGGTTTGCTTCGAAGGCATTTCAGAGCTTGCCGCCACTGAGATAGAAGATGAGCCGCTGTGGGATGGACAAGCTCGAAGCTCACGTTATCAGGACTTCTCGCAGTCGGGTACGATCGCGCCCCCGGAGCTCTCCTTTGACGAGCAGCAAATCTATGCATCTTCCTCTAAGAAGTTGCTGGACGCATACGGCCAAGTGAAGCACGCTGCGGCAGAGTACCTGAAGACGCAGTTGCCACAACCCAGCGACATGAAATCCGATGAGTACGAGCGAAATATTGCGGCCCGGGCGTTCGATGTGGCGCGTTATCTACTCCCCTTCGGCATTCCAACCGGCATCGGACAGGTAACGAGCATTCGAACTTTGGAGAAACAGATTCGGCGACTGCGGGCCTCCGAATTCGAGGAGCTGCGGGACTTAGGGAATGAGCTTTTGGCCGCCTGCGCTGCTCCGCCTGCCTGCATCTGGGACCAGGACCAGTTCGCTGAGCCGATTGCACCGACGCTTGCTCGGCATGCCGAACCGGATGACTCCACGCGAAGGCTACGTGCTGACCTCGCTGAGTGGGCTGCGGACCACTTGCCTTCCTCTCCACCATCTCCAATCCTAGAGGCGGACCAATCCGTGGATTTGATGGAGCCCACCGATGTCATGGCGGACCTTTGCGCCTCGCTACTCTATCCGGTCACCACTTGGTCTTTTCGTGACCTTTACGAACTTACGGTGAAATGGCCGAAAGCGAGACAGGAGGAGGTACTGACTACTGCATGCGGCAGCCGCGGCAAGCACGATGAGCTCTCCCGTCACTTCCGTAGCGCGCCCTTCGTGTTCGACATCGTTATGGACATCGGAGCGTATCGAGATATGCACCGGCATCGCCGGTGCCATCAGTTGCGGCAGCAGTACACAGCGGACCTCGGCTTCTGTGTTCCGGAAGTCGCTGAGAAGTGCGGTATGAAAACGCTCTTTGCCGACTCCTATGCAAGGGTCAGGGAAGCGATACAGCAACTGCCCCAGCCTTCGGCACAGTACTTGCTTCCGTTCGGCGCTAGGTCGCGGTTCTTATTCAAAATGGATTTCGCAGAACTTGAGTACATCTCGCGCCTGCGAAGCGGGGTTAAGGGTCACTTTTCCTATCGACGAGTAGCTTGGGAAATGAAGATTGCTCTCGAACGACGACACCCATTCCTTGGGTCATTAGTCAACGCCACACCGCCGTGGGTCGAAGACCCACTTAAGAGATAGTTTGGAATATCTAGCTTATGCCAAGTTCAAAGTTTTGCGCATCGTGCCGCGCTCAGCCTGGATTTTCTCTTGCAGGAGCATGATGGCATAGATTAATTGCTCCGGCCTGGGTGGACAGCCCGGCACATAGATGTCGACGGGAATCACCTGGTTCACAGGAACAAGCGCGTAGTTGCTGAAAACGCCGGTAGATGTCGCGCAAGCACCCATGGAAATAACCCACTTGGGTTCCGGCATTTGCCGGTACAGCTGTCGAATAACCGGAGCCATCTTGTTTGAGACTCGTCCGGCGATAATCATCAGGTCAGACTGCCGAGGCGACCCTCGAAAAACCTCAGCGCCGAACCGTGCTGCATCGTACCGTGATGCCATCATTGACATCATCTCGATGGCGCAGCATGCTAACCCGAATGTTAAGGGCCACAAGGAGTTCTTCCGGGCCCAATTCAAAGCGCTGTCGAGGGTAGTAGTGATGATGCTATCCCGGAAAGCAAGCCCCTCATCTTCGTCAGCTCGTGCGAAGAGTTCCGGCGGTTGACTGATCTCGAAACGTTCTGAATCGCCCACGCCTTAATTATCCCACGTAAGGGGCATTCGGATCTCTCAGCCTAAACTTTTACTAACGGCGACCATGCACTTCGAAAATTCCTGGAACTATGACGATGCTCTCCTCAAGGCGGCTGATGCGTGCGGGATTGACCGCGATTACTGGGACATCTTCCACCGGCGCCACGAAGTCTCGTCGGAGGTTCGCCGCAAGTTGTTAGATGCACTTGGCTTCGATACTTCCAGCCAGGAGCACCTCGATACCGCGCGGTACTACTTCTTCGAGAAGAAGTTTACTAGGTCGCTACCGCAGACCGCTGTACTGAGCAGCACCGAGAAAGCTCTGCCCATCACCGTTCAGGAAGGCAGTTCAGGATCGCTTTGTTTTCAACTGTTGCTGGAATCCGGAGAGGCACTTACGGGTAGCGTTGAGTTGCATCAGCTGCAGCGGACCGGAGAAGCTAGCGTGGGTGACCGGCGCTGGACCGTTCTCGCCTTACCGCTGCCTTCGGAGACGCCTCTCGGTTACCACCGGCTCACCGCCACTTTGAACGGCAATGTGTTGGGGCAAGCAAATGTGATCGTCTCTCCAGATCGCGCGTACTGGCCGGACAAGCTCGCAGGAGGCGGAAGCATCGCCGGGTTCAACGTCACGCTGTACGGCCTGCGATCGCACCGAAACTGGGGCTGTGGCGATTTCACGGACTTGCGTCCGCTAATCGATTGGGCTAAGCACGATGTCGGCTTTGAGCTGATTGGACTGAACCCTCTCCACGCTTTGCATAATCGAGTCCCGTACAACACCAGCCCTTACTTGCCGTTGTCGATCTTTTACAAGAATCTAATCTATATCGACATCGAAAGCGTTCCAGAATTCCGGAACTCGGAATGCGCAAAGCGCCTTTTGCAGTCTCCGCGCGTGCAAATAAAACTGCATAACTTGCGCGAAGCCGAGTTCATTCAATATAGCGAAGTGGATCGGATCAAGAGGCGATTTCTTAAAGCGCTTTACAGGCAGTTCCGGATCGAACGTACCCGGAATCAGGAACGCGCGAAACGCTTTTCTGAATATTGTGACAATGAGGGCGATCTGTTGCACAAATTCGCGCTCTACGCAGCTCTCGATGAGGTGCTGCACAAGCAGGATCGTAATCGGTGGACCTGGATCCAGTGGCCGAAGGAATACCAAAGTCCAGACTCGCCCGAGTGTCACACTTTCGCAGCGGAACACCACAGACTCATCGAATTCTACAAATACATTCAGTTCGTTCTCGAGGAGCAGCTCCAGGCCACTCAAACGTATGCGAAGGAAGCTGGCATGAGTGTTGGGCTTTACCACGATCTCGCAGTAGCCACCGATAGCTGCGGCTCCGACCTTTGGGCGCATCGCGAGTTTTACGTGAATGGCTGTCGCGTTGGAGCGCCGCCCGACGATTTCTCACCCGACGGTCAGGACTGGGCATTTCCTCCTCCCAACACCTTGGCGCACCAGGAAAACGGCTATCGACTATTTCGCGAAAGCGTGCGTAAAATTATGGCGCTCGGTGGTGCACTCCGCCTTGACCACGTCATGCGACTCTTTCGCTTGTTTTGGATGCCCGACGGCTTCTCGGCTGCTAGCGGTACCTATGTACGTGATAACGCCATCGACTTGATGCGGATCCTTGCGTTGGAGAGTATCCGGAATCAAAACATCGTTATCGGCGAAGACCTGGGTACGGTGACGGATGAAATTCGGGAAATGCTGGCCCGATTTGGAATCCTCAGCTATCGACTCTTCTACTTTGAAAAGAATCACAAGACCAATACATTTCTGAGCAGTAGTGTTTACCCTCGACAGGCGCTCGTTGCCTCCAGCACGCACGATCTAGCTACGTTGGCGGGCTTTTGGACCTATCAGGACGTTGAGGCACGCCGGAACGCAGGACTAGTAGATGAAGCTGCCTTCCAACAACAAAAAGAAGAACGCCGTCGCGAGAGGCAAAGGATGTTGGACGCTCTCCATGAGGAGAATCTGCTGCCGTCCTACTACACCCGAAATGCAGATGAGATCGGTGAGTTGGATGGTGATCTGCACAATGCAACCATCGCTTTCCTGGCGCAAGTGCCTTCGGCGATCCTTCTACTTAATCAGGAAGACTTCACGAAGGAAACGCACCAACAGAACCTCCCAGGCAGCACAGCACAATATCCAAACTGGCAGCGAAAGATGAAAGTGATGCTTGAGGATCTTCGTTCACCCGCAAACCAGCCGTATACAGGTATGATCCGAAACCAGTTGGCGCGGACACACCGGATCTAAAGCATCAATATTGCTTTGCTCCCTTCGTCAACCGCACGTTTGAGAAGACTGCGGTGGCCGATAAATCTCGATTGTGAGAAGAGACACCCAGTCCCAGATATATCGGGTCTTGCATTACGACTACGATTGGCCCGGTCATAATTGGCTGCTCGCCCGGATTCCCGGCGTAAACGGCGAATTCATGGCCACGCCTCGTAAGAATCAGGTGTGAAGGAGCTCTGATGGGAGCCCGAAACTCAGAAGCCGCCACGCCCACACTGGGTCGGTATTGAAGCGACGTTACTCCGTTACTAAACAGAGTTAAATCCGCATACGCTGCATCCGGTTCCGGGCTCTGCCTGGCCATCAACATGATTTGATTGTGAATACTCCCATCCGTGCCCTCAAAACGCACGTCCGCACTAAAGGTAATGTCGCCGGAGCTCTTCGCATAAACAAAGTGAAACGAATCATGCTGTGCCGAGATGTTTTCGCCTCCGCCGGTCACCCTGTAGCTCTTTGACACTCCATCAAAAATGGTGCTACCGGCCTTTGAACGAGCCCCGATATCCTGCTCACCCTGGAAAGCCCCCAGGATGTTCGCATTTACGCTGGCGTAGACTGAACGAACGTCGTTGGAGCCGATAAAGCCAGAACTGATGACCGCAGTAATCAGCGCGAGAACTTTCAATCTAATCTCAGATCGTTTTCTTGCTGACTGTTTATAGTAGTTGAGCATGCGGCTGCGTTCTACATCACTAAGTACACCGGATAAACCGAAATGCGAATGAATCTTTCGTCCTATAGAATAGGATGCCTGAGTTTCGTGCTCCTAGGGCTCATCACACATATGTCTGCAGCGACCAATCCATCGAAATATCTGCTCTACGTGGGCATCTACGGTGAAGGCATTTACGGGTATCGCTTCAATGCGAGTGATGCCAAGCTTGACCCGTTGGGTCTGGTAGGAGAGCTAACCAATCCGTCGTTTCTCGCTAGCGATCCTGATCAGCGTTTCCTCTACGCTGTCAGCGAAGTAGAAGGGAATCACAACGGTGCGGTAGGAGCCTTCAAGATTGATCACCATTCAGGCAAACTGACACTGCTGAACCAAGCTTCCTCTGAAGGTACGGCGCCTTGTCATTTGGCCGTCGACCACACAACGAAGCTGTTGGCGGCTGCCAATTACGGGAGTGGCACGGTGCCTGTGTTCCCGATCGAAAAAGATGGAAGCCTCGGCAAGTTGACCTCCCTGCTCTCTGCGGAAGGTTCAGGAGGCGATCCTAAACGCCAAGCCGGTCCTCATGCACACGAAATCGTTATCTCTGCAGATAATCGTTTTTTATACGTTCCCGATTTAGGTTTGGACAAGATTCGCATCTATCACCTGGATGCAGCAGCTGGCCGCGTAACTCCAGCCGATCCGGCGTTCGCAAAGGAACAGCCAGGCATGGGTCCGCGACATATCGCGTTCAGCAAGAATGGAAAGTTTGCGTACGTGATAAACGAGCTGAAGTCAGTGGTGACGTCATACACAGTGAACACCGAAACCGGAGCTTTGACATCATTTCAGTCAATCCCCGCGACCGCGGACGGCCATGAGGCTGACGGGGGTGCGGAGATACTACTCCATCCGAGCGGAAAGTTTCTTTACGCGTCGGTTCGATTCTCCGGTGTTATCGCCGTGTTTGCCATTGACGAGAATTCAGGCCAGTTACGGCCTGTTCAGTCGGCAGCGGCCGGTGGGACCTTTCCGCGAGGAGTCGAGTTCGATCCCACCGGAAACTTCCTTTTCGTGGGTGACCAGAAGACAAACGACTTCACCCTATTTCGGGTTGACAAAGCAAATGGACAGCTAACGCCGACCGGTCAGAAATTTGAAGTTCCGTCGCCTGTGTCCTTCCTGTTCGTAGAGGCCAAATAGATGTCAGGCTCGGGCGCCTGCCAGCCTCCGAAGCGCTCTTCCAGGGCTGCACAGATTCGTAAGGCGAGTTGATCCTTCCAGCGGGGGGTAATGACTTGGACGTTGATAGGTAACCTCCCCAGTTCGCCACACCGGACCACCGCAGCCGGATTACCTGAGACATTCCACGCCATGGTATAACTGAATCCCTCAAACTTCCCCTGTGCCGCCGACTCGCCATGTATCAGCGCAGGTTCCGTATAAACCGGACAGAGTACTGCGTCGAACCGGCTGAAAAATTCCATCATTCGGGCGCGATACCGATCCCACCGAGCCCAGAGTGTGGAGAACTCGGACAGGGAGGAACGGAATTCGCGTATACGTTGCAGGAAGCCTGCGTGCAATAACCAATGTTGTTGGTCGCTCCCGATCTCTCCAAGGTAGTTTTCAATCCCCTCGCCGCCATCAGCCCCTAACAATCGCATCTCAAGCTCATAAGCCTCGTCCACCCCAGGTGGGGTCTGTTCCTCGATGCGCATGCCTTGTGCTCCCAAGGCCTCGGCCGATCTCACAACGACGTCTTGCACAGCGCTCGTACACTGCGCAAAGCGGTTGTCTCGAAAGAACGCGAGCCGTAGACCCCGAATCGCACGTGGATCTTTTAGATCTGCGGGCGGAGAAGTGAAGTCGCGGCCGTCCTCGCCCGCGAGTAGCTCTAAGGCCAGTTGAAGGTCCTCGACGTACCGCGCCATCGGGCCGATCTGCCAGAGCGCTTCAATCCAGCCACTTGCTTCAGGCAGGTGACCGGTCCGAGGAAGACAGCCGCTCGTAGGCTTAATGCTGGCTATCCCACAAAACGCAGCAGGTACCCGCACGCTACCAGCCGCGTCGCTTCCGAGTCCAAAAGGAGATCCGCAAGCTGAAATCAGCGCCGATTCGCCGCCACTGCTACCACCTGGTGTTCGTTCCAGATCATAGGGATTGTTCGTGCGTCCAAAAAGCAAGTTGTCGGATTCATACGCGAAAAGCAGATCAGGTAAATTCGTTTTTGCTATTGGGATGCCACCGGCTTGACGGAGCCTCGAGACAACAGTTGCATCCTCATCAGCAACCCGCCTAGATCGGAACCCTACAGTTCCTGCTGTGGTCCGATGCCCCTTCACATCGATAGAGTCCTTTACTGAAAATGGGATTCCATGAAGCGGCCCTAGTGTCTTGCCGTCTGCAATAAGCGCATCCGCTTCGAAGGCGGCGGTTAGCGCCTCGTCCGCAAATACCTCGACTGCAGCGTTGAGTGAGCCAGCGGATTCTCGTATACGACGTAGATGCATCTCAACCAATTCACACGATGATAGCTTCCTTGCATGAACTAATCGCGCCATCTCGCTTGCACTGATCGTTAACACGGCTATACTCTAGCACTTACTTTAGCTAGTGTTTTGTCAGTAATAACAATTAACTACTTAGTAAGTGTTTTTCAGATCTTCTGAATTTCATAATTTTGGTCCATTCCAAACTAGATTTAGAAGTCAGAACTATTTGTCAAATCAGTAAGTTTTATAGCTTGACTAGCTACGGCGAAGTAAGGATACTGACACCAAACTGATCTGTTGAAGATCAAGTCGCTAAAGGGAGTCAGCTTCATGTTTAGAAAGTCACCACGTTGGTGTCTTGGAGCGGCGTTGCTCATTTGTACTTTCGCCGCACAACCCAACTTTGCTCAAACCACCTTCGGATCTATCGTTGGAACGGTCAATGATGCTTCGGGCGCAGCTGTCGCTGCGGCACAGGTAACACTAACAAGCCTTGGAACGGGTGAGAAACGGCCTTCCGTCACAAGTGCGGATGGACTGTATCAATACGTAAGTCTGCCGCCTGGCCAATACCGCATTGATGTGGAGAAAACCGGTTTCAAGAAAGAAGGGCGTAACGAGATCACGGTTGCCACCGCAAGCACCGTCAGAATCGATTTCGCTCTTCAAGTAGGAAATCTCAGCCAAACGGTCGAGGTCACCGCGCAAACGCCGTTGTTGCAGGCCGAGACCTCATCACTCGGTACCGTCATCGATCAGCGGGAAACTACGGAGCTTCCACTCAATGGTCGAAATCCAATGAGCTTAGTAGCACTTGCACCTTCCGTCGTTCCCCAAGGCGGTTCTCAAAGCAATCCAAATGGTCAGAATCCATTCGCCTGGGGCAACTACCAGATCGGCGGTGGTCAGGCTAATCAAAGCACAATGTGGCTTGATGGTTCGCCTGTAAACGTCGCATACATCAATCTGACGGCTTTGATCCCGACCCAAGACTCACTGCAGGAATTCAAAGTACAGACCAGCAGTCTTCCCCCTGAATACGGACGCTTCGCTGGCGGAGTGGTGAATTTCACCACAAAGTCTGGAACCAATGAATTGCACGGAAACGCCTGGGAATATCTGCGGAACCGGGACCTGGATGCCAATACATTCTTCAACAATACAAATGGCACGCCCCGTCCTGCATTCACCCAGAACCAGTTCGGTGTGAACCTCGGCGGTCCGGTTTACATTCCTAAAATCTACGACGGACGTAATAAGACTTTCTTCTTTATCGATTACGAAGGGTTCCGGCAACGGCAGGGAACTTCTTACACCGAGACGGTTCCCACTCTGGCTCAGCGCGCCGGGAATTTGTCGGCCCTCGGAGTGACTTTATACGATCCCCTTACCACTTGTAACGGCAGCGCGGCTGCCCCTGTGGCAGGATATCGGCCTTGTGGACTCAATGAGGCGCAGTATAGCCGCACCGCATTTTCGGGAGGACAGATTCCGCAGAGCCGTCTTAACCCCACATCTCTCGCCTTGTTAAATCGGCTCTACCCTTTGCCCAATGCGCCTGGTCTGAATGGCGTCGGCAACTATGTGGCGAACGGAAGCGGCGGCGGAAGCAATAACGAAACGGTCGCCCACCTTGACCAGAACGTATCCGACAAGCAGCATATTTCCGCTCGCTATACGTATTGGGGTAACTACAACCTGCCGAATGACCCATTCGGCAACGGTGTGTGTCAAGATCGCTGCGCCGAATACTTCAACACGAACAACTTCGTCATAAGCGATACTTACTCGTTTAATCCGACTACTATTCTCGAATTGCGAGCGAGTTACCAGCGCTTCACCTATAACAGGACCCCATCAACACTAGGATTGGACTTGTCCACTGTAGGGCTACCGGCTGCTCTTAATAATCAAGTGCTGGCCAGGGACCTGCCGCTCGCGGTTATCGCCGGCTTCGACCCGTCCAACACCTTCGGAAGTCAAGGTGCAGGAAGCATCATCACCGCACGGAATGACAACGACAGATTTGCTGGAACTTTAACAAAGATCTTGGGTACTCACCAACTTCAGTTCGGGGGCGAATGGCTGCGTATGACAGATAATTACTTGCAGACCAATATCCCTTCCGGAATATTCAATTTTGATGCGGGCTTCACAGCCGCAAACGGTCAAAGCTCAGCATCCGGCGGTGGCGCAGGACTTGCTTCATTCCTGCTTGGTTACGCGTCGTCAGGCTCGGTACAGTATCCGGCGCTGGTAGCCGGTCAACAACTCTATCCTGCGGCATTCTTCAACGACAATTGGCACGCTAGCTCCAAGCTAACGATAAACATGGGCTTTCGTTGGGAGCATAGCGGGCCCTGGACCGAGCGATACGATCGCTTGTCGTTTTTTGACCCCAACGTAATCAACCCGCTAACGCCGCAATACAAAGGTGCCGTCGAATTGGTAAATGGTCCACACAATTCGTACCGGAGCAATATCAATCCAAACTGGATGCAATTCTCTCCGCGCTTTGGATTGGCTTACCAGATCCATCAAAACACCGTTTTCCACGCGGGTTACGGAGTGTTCTTCATCCCGAACGACGTAAATCAAGACTACGCCCCGAATAGCGATCCCATTAATAACTACACGACCAACTACACGTCTTCAGTTCAGACAGGCCTCCCGGCTGGCAGTATCAGCAACCCCTTTCCAAATGGCGTTCAGCAGTTCCCAGGAAGAAATCCCAGCTATCAGCAGCTCTTACTTGGGCAAGGTACAAACAATTTTGCACAACTAGCTAACCCCTATGGATACATGCAGCAGTACAACGCTGACCTACAACATCAGTTCGGGCAAAGCTTCCTGATCGATATCGCCTATGCGGGATCAAAGGGGACTCATCTTCCGATCACTGCCCAGATCAATCAGTTGCCGACGCAGTACATGGCTTTAGGCAGTCAGTTGACTCAAAGCGTTCCCAACCCGTTGTTTGGATTGGTGCAGGGCGGTAATCTGTCAGGTCCTACAGTACAAGCGGGACAATTACTTCGGCCCTATCCCCAATACAACGGGATCAATTTCGCGGGCGAAGGTGTCGGAACCTCAAGCTACAACTCACTTCAAGTGCAAGCCACAAAGCGCTTCGCAGGCGGGAATGTTATTTCGGTTGCTTACACACATTCGAAGCTTATCAGCAACACTGATACGGTAACTAATTGGTTGGAAGCAGGTGGAGGAACCACTTACCAGAACTGGAACAACTTACGAGGCGAGACATCACTGGCTTCGTTCGACACGCCCGATCGGCTCGTTATCAGCTATGTGCTCGACGTTCCCGTAGGCAAGGGGAAGAAATATCTTTCGAATGCCAATGGTCTAGTGCAATCGACTATCGGTGGTTGGGGTATTCAGGGTACGACGACTCTTCAGAGCGGCTTTCCGCTTCATTTTAATACGTCCGTCAACCAAACAAACTCTTTCGGCGGTGGTTCCAGGCCGAACGTCGCAGCGGGATGTGAAGCGGATACCCCAGGTTCTGCTACGCAGCGATTGGCCCAATGGTTCAATACCAGCTGTTTCTCGCAGCCCGCGGCTTTCACGTTTGGTGATGAACCTCGGGTTGACCCGACATTACGATCGGCTGGCATAGCGAACTGGGACTTTGCTGCCGTTAAGAACTTCCCTGTCGGTCCGGACGGCAAAGTGAAATTTACCTTCCGGGCGGAGTTTTTCAACCTGTTTAACCGGGTTCAGTTCGGTTATCCTGGGCAGACGTATGGTGTGCAAGGCTTCGGTCAAGTTACTTCTCAGTACAACCAGCCACGGTTGATTCAATTTGCCCTTCGGATGGGCTTTTAGCTAATCAAGCTCTATCTAGACTGACCTCTAGCTTAGTAACTGCCGGGATCGGAGTTTCTCCGATCCCGGTAGTTTCATTTAGCTCTTCGAAACGCCTCCATTTCCGCGTCTGCCTGCTCTTTTTTTCCCTGCTTTCGATAAAGGGTCGCCAATCCGAAGTGGGCCTGCGCAGCAAGTGAACCCTTCTGTTCCTGTCGGATCAAATCCTTCCAGGCTTTCTCGGCAGCGACTGCATCACCCGCTTGAGACGAAGCTTTTCCAAGCAGATACAAGGTCTCCGGCATTCCCGGCCTTAACTCCTGCGCACGGCTCAACTCGGCACGAGCTTCAGCAAGTTTGCCCTCCTGCAGATACACCTGACCCAAGTCATAAGCCGCTTCTGCGTCGCCCGGTTGTAACTGGCACTCGGCTCGAAACTGCTCTTCCGCTTTAGCCCACGCCGAGTTGGCCGTATAAAGCTGCCCAAGCTGCAGGTGAAGACCTGGAAGATCTGGCCGTGACTGGAGAGCTATCTTGAACTCACCTTCGGATTCGGCCGTGCGCTTTAGAGCAGCAAGGTTTTCAGCCAGAGCTTGGTGGGATCTTGCGTTGTTCGGCGAGTCGGCTTCCAAAACATCAAAAGCATTCTTGGAAAGCAGCCCACTCGCCCGGCCTAAGTAGTAGAGAAGATCCGGGTCGCCGGGTCGGGCACGCAGGGCCGCTTGCAAGTTGGTGACGGCTTCTGGAAGCTTTCCGGTCTTAAGTTGCGCAATCCCAAGTGCATCAACCGCGCCGGCTTTTTCAAGATGCGGAATAGCTTCTTCCGCGTAGCCCTGCGCCAGTAAAGATACTCCGAGCATTTGCTGTGCTCCCACCAAGTCGGGATTTAGTTCTACAGCTCGTCTCAGCGGAGCGATCGCTTCGTGCGGCTGGCGATTCTGCAAGAAAGCCGCGCCGAGGTTCACGAAGGCTGCCGGAAGCAGTGGGGCGAGTTCAGTCGCTTGGCGGAATTCCGAAATTGCGTCAGTCAAGCGGCCTTCTTTTTGCGCCTGCAATCCGGCTTCTGCGTGCTTCACCATTTCCGGCGAGACGGTCTGCCAGGCGAGACCCGCCGCTAACAGAATGGTGTACACCGTTATTGCCCCGGCTCCACGATAGGCAACACTTTATCGACAGGCACCTTCGTTAGCTTCTGAGTTTTCCCTGATGGCCATCGCACTCTGATTGATGCTTCAGTGGATGCTCCCAGGCCGAAGTGCACCCGCTTGTCGCTGGACGACAAATAGCTTCCGGCCGAATTGACGTACTCGGTTTGAACTGTCTGGTCCGTCGTAAGCTGGACCTCAGTTCCAAATGCATCACGATTGCTTCGG
Organism: uncultured Acidobacteriaceae bacterium; assembly: GCA_963814195.1. Taxonomy (GTDB): domain Bacteria; phylum Acidobacteriota; class Terriglobia; order Bryobacterales; family Bryobacteraceae; genus Bog-105. The sequence continues at coordinate 367,774 of CAWFBU010000006.1, read as the reverse complement.
CTTCCGCGTAGTTGGAGAGTCAACCAGTGATTCCCGGTCGAGTGTCCCTGGAACACGATCGGTTCGCCTCCCAACACCGTCATGACCACATCCATCGTGCCGTCGTTGTCGAGATCTCCAAAGGCCGCGCCTCGTCCTGCCGTTTCGTATTCGCCAGGAATGCCGATGCGACTGAATCGGCCGCCCGTGTTCTTCGCGAAGAGTGGTGCCTCGCGATAATGCAGCGTTCCGTCCATCTGTTCGACGTTGTCCATAACGTGGCCCTGCGCCACAAATAGGCCCTTCCACCCATCGTTCGCAAAATCAGCCCATCGCACGCCCCACCCCGAGCTTCCTGCGGAAAGAATACTCAAGCCGGAAACCTGGCTCGCGTAACTGAAGGATCCGTTTCCGTCATTGTGGTACACCGCGTAAACCTGGCGCGCAAGATTTGTCACAATCGCGTCCGGCCTTCCGTCATTGTCGTAGTCACGAAAGTCCACTCCCATGCCTGAGTAGGGCTTGCCGTCGTCTGAGAGCGCGACGCCCGCATCCAGCGCACGTTCACTGAAGGTGCCGTTTCGCTCGTTATGAAACAAATACTGCTCCATCCCATCATTGGCTACAAAAATATCTGTCCATCCATCGCCATCGTAGTCGTTGAATGCAACACCTAATGCGCGGCCCCGTTTCGCACCTATCCCGCTCTTCTCGCTCACGTCTTCAAATGTGCCATCGCCACGATTTCTATACAGAACATTTGAGATGGCAGGAAAGTCCCCAGGTGGACAGTATGTATTCCGGGTACAAACTTTACTCGTATCGAAGCTCCACTTCATATATCGAGTGACAAACAGGTCAAGGTTTCCGTCATTGTCGAAATCAAGAAAGCCTGACGAAGCCGACCAGCCGCCCGCCTCCACTCCCGCTTTGTTTGTTACATCGGTAAAGGTTCCATTCCCGTTATTGTGATAGAGCTGATTGCGACCGTAGCTGGTAACGTACAGATCGGGAAACCCGTCGTTATCGTAATCGGCTGCAGCTACGCCCATGCCGTAATTTCCGTTGCCAGCCTTGGCAAGACCAGCCGCTTCGGTCACATCTGCAAAGGAGTGGTCCGGATTCTGCCTGTAAAGACGATTCCAGTACTTCGGTTCGTTTCGACGAAAGCTCTCACCCTCTCGCATTGGCACTCTCAGACTTCCGCTATTTACAAGAAAAATGTCCAGCAATCCATCGTTGTTGTAGTCGAGTAAAGCTACGCCTCCGCCCATCGTCTCCGGTAAGTATTTTTGTGTCGTCGGCGAGTTCTGGTGGTGGAATGCGAGTCCTTTGGGTTTGAAGATCTCCAGTTCGGGTGAAGTCATCAACAACATCGCGCATACCAGACCAACTCCAATCCTCACTCTTTCAATCTAAAGCCTCGATGTTCATAAGCCACTTTGGACCCCTACACCGTGCGTCACAAGAGCCGGCACTTCTTATCCGGTCCGTGTCGCAATTAAACGCAAGAACAGCCCGTGGTAAAAAGGTGGGGCGGCACGCACGCGAACGATCATCTTTCAGCTCACAACTCTGACGATCCAGGAGTAACTGTCACGTCATCCTGCCGTCAACCCAAGGGTCGGTCGCGTCTTAATTCTTCTTCGTGCAGCCCAATCAGGAGAAAGATCTAGCATGTTTGGACGTGGCAATTGGGCCATTCTTGGCCTCAACAAGGAATCGCTTGAAATTTTCAAATCAAACCTGGAAGACCGGGCGCTTATGCTCGCTGTGTCTCAGTCTGCAGCTTCCGCCATAACGCGGCACATCAAAATTGACACAATCGGGATCAACCCGTATAGCGCTCCACGCCTCGACGAGCAAAGTGCTCTCGACGTCGATCTGGAAGAGGAGTTGGCCCGTTATTCGGCTTCAGATGCGGAGACGCGAGTCAACACTATCGTTTCGTCAGCCTTGCTGGAATCGGAGAACTTCGGCTATGCCGCTCCGAGTTTTGAACTGCACGCTAGCCTGCCCTGGTACGGTTTGTGGGCCATTTCCAACGAGTGGAAGGATGTCAGCGATCTGGCCTCGATCAAAGAGCAGCACTCCTACGCTGCGCTGGAACGGCCATACAAGTTCCTGAAAGCGGTAGATAAGAAGTTAGTCGACCAGGAAATTCGCGGTATCACCGCCGCTATGCGCAAACAATTTCCGGTTCTGCTCGATTTTAACGAGGGCCGGGTATATGCCGAAAACAGTGGCAAGAAAGCTCTACAAGCGCTCATTCTGCTGTTGAAACAGCTTGGACTCGACATTTTCCCGGTAGCTTGGAACTTTAGTCGGCCCAATTGGCCGACCGCCTTGGTCCAGAAACTCTACGAAGGTACACAATACGGCCCAGACTTCCAAAAGCGCGCGGACGAAGCTACCCGCTTCAAGCCCAAGGAAATAGAAAAGCTCGAAGACAAGGAACTGGAATCGATAGTTTCCGGGTTCTTCTCCATGACACAGCTTGCAAATGAACTCTGGGTTGGCCTTTCGACTCCGGCTCAGATTCGCCTACATTCCACCAGTCAACCGTTCGTTGCACGCGCCGCCACCAGCGCCACAACCCTGTTGGGCATGACAGAAGAAGCGCAAGTCCTCGCGGGTTCTTTAACTTTTCAGGAGCGTATTACCTTCAGCAATAAGAAGGGGGAGGAGCGAACCTTTCGCAAGGACCTGCTAAGCCTCGACATCAATGACCAGATGAACCAGACCGACGTGGGGGCCGCTATGCTTCGGGGGTTTGACATGCCGGCATTCCGCAAAGACATTCATCGCGAAATTAAGCATAGTAAACAAGTTCCTTCCATTGAAGAATTCTGGAGCACCTGGCTGCATCAAATGAGCAATGCGATAAGGACCCTAGAAGGCAGCTTTCGAGAGATTCTCGACCTGGATGGCGATGAGAAGGCAGGGATCCTTGCTACACATACTGCGCAAACGGAAGAACTGCTTGAATCGGAACCGGCACTGGCCAACTGAGTTGCCTGTCCGCACTTATTCCAGCCGATAATTCGGGGCTTCTTTGGTGATAATTACGTCGTGAACGTGACTCTCGCGCAGTCCCGCCACGGTAACGCGCAGGAATTTGGCGCGCTCCTGAAGTTCCCGAATGGTAGCGCACCCGCAGTACCCCATACCGGCTCGCAGGCCACCGACGAGCTGGTAGACCAAATCGGCCAACGGACCTTTATAAGGAACCCGGCCTTCGATGCCTTCAGGTACTAATTTGCCGTTTGGAGCTTGCTGATAGCGATCAGAACTGCCTTGCGGCATCGCTCCCATGGAACCCATTCCTCGGTAGCTCTTGAAAGTCCGGCCCTGGAAGAGAATGGTCTCGCCCGGACTCTCGTCAGTGCCCGCAAGCATGCTGCCCATCATCACCGAATCGGCCCCGGCCGCAATGGCTTTTGTAATGTCCCCGGAAAACTTAACGCCTCCATCCGAAATCAATGGAACACCAGCATCTCGGGTAGCTTTCGAGCACTCCGCAATCGCTGTGATTTGAGGTACACCTGCGCCGCTCACCACGCGTGTCGTGCAAATCGAACCCGGCCCGATGCCGACCTTTATTCCATCTGCGCCGTATCGAATCAGGTCGCGTGCTCCTTCAAAGGAAGCCACATTTCCCGCCAGCAGTGCTACTTCCGGATGTGCGCGCTTAATGGCTCGCACGGAATCCAGAACTCGTTGGCTGTGACCATGAGCTGAGTCGATGGCGATAACGTCCACATTTCTCTTAATCAGTTCCTGTGCGCGTTCCAGGAAATCACCCGTTGAACTGATCGCCGCAGCAACTCGAAGGCGACCTTTGTCATCTTTTGCCGCGTTCGGGTACTTAATCTTCTTCTGAATGTCTTTGACTGTGATGAGACCCTTCAGCATGTAGTTCTCATCGACTACTAAAAGCTTCTCGACTCTGTTCTTGTGCAGGATCTCCTGGGCTTCTAAGAGGGTGGTGCCCACTGGCACGGTAATGAGATCGTCCTTGGTCATGACCTCGGAGATCGGGAGTTCATATCGTGTTTCAAAGCGGAGGTCACGATTTGTAAGAATGCCCACTAGCTTGCCGTTCTCTGTAATGGGGACGCCGGAAATCCTGAACCGGCTCATCAACTCCAGGGCCTCAGACAATTTGCGGTCGGGGGCGATCGTCACAGGGTCGACGATCATTCCGCTCTCGCTACGTTTAACCTTATCTACCTCTTCTGCCTGCCGATCAACCGGCATATTGCGATGAATGATGCCGATACCGCCCTGCTGCGCTAATGCGATTGCCATATGGGATTCTGTTACCGTATCCATGGCTGCGCTTATGATTGGTATGTTCAGTTCAATCTGCCGAGTCAGCTGAGTAGTCGTGTTGACATCGGCAGGCGCGATCAAGCTATGTGCAGGTTGTAAAAGAACATCGTCGAAGGTGAGACCTTCCTGGATAACCTCAGGAATCATGCGGGGATACCCTCATCCTAACAGGGAAGGTGTCTCGACTCGGCCACCATTAGCGCAACAGTTCAATTACAAAAGCGCCTATATACTGGAGAGGCTTTGACCCAAGTAGGCCGGTACCAGATAGTCGAAGAGCTTGGCCGGGGTGCGATGGGGATTGTGTACAAAGCCCTGGACCCTACCATCGGTCGAACTGTGGCCATCAAGGCGATCCGTCTTACGGAATTCCAGGACCCGGACGAGAGAGAACGGATCCATCAACGACTCTGGCGTGAGGCGCGATCAGCCGGAGTGCTCTCCCATCCGAATATCGTTACCATTTTCGACCTGATTGAACAGGATTCGGCGGCATACATCGTCATGGAGTGCGTGAACGGGGCTTCACTGGGGCATCTCTTCCGCCGCGGCGCTTTGCCGCCACGGCCAGAACTTTTGCGGTATTTACGTCAGGTTGCCGAGGCACTGGATTACGCTCACCAGAAGGGTGTCGTTCATCGTGATGTCAAGCCTGGAAATATCATCATCTCCGATGACGCACTAGACGGACAGAGCCTTGCCAAAATGGCCGATTTCGGTGTAGCAAAGTTCATTTCGCAAGAGACAACGCATAGCGGAACCATGATCGGGACGCCGAGTTACCTCTCTCCCGAGCAGATCGAAACAGACGTCGCAGATGCGCGCTCGGACCAGTTCTCGCTTGCCGTCGTGACGTACGAACTGCTAACGGGGCAGAAGCCCTTCGATTCTGAGAATTTGTCAGGGTTGTTTTACCAGATCTGCAAGCTCAGTCCGAAACCTGCTGATCAATTGAATCCACTCCTACCTTCGGCATCCAGTCGGGTGCTAATGAGGGGGTTGTCGAAGGAGCCTAGTCAGCGCTTTGCCACCTGTACCGAAATGGTGACGGCGCTCGAAAACTCTCTTGGAGAGGTTTCGGAATATGTTGCTGTTGCTGAGCCCGTTATATCTTTACCGGCTGGGCGCGCCCGCCGGTTTCGGGAAGAAGAGGAATCTGACACAAATACTCACCACAAAGCTGTTTGGCCGATTGGTGTCGCCGTGGGGCTTGCGGCGGCCTTACTTTGTGCCGCACTCTTAGTTTATCGCTCGCGCACAGTTGCATCTGTCGCTGCGACGGCGCCTTCTCTTACCGGCTCGGTTAGTCCAAATCCAGCAGGTCGCGAAGTACCAGGGCCTCTCGCTGAACGCCAGGGCCGCGACGAGAAACTGCACAAGCCAAGGCAAACAACCGTGCTTGTGCCGGAACAGACCGGGCATGATAAGGCCGCCTCCGACGGCTCAATCGCAGTTAGTTTCCAAACCGAACCGGCTGGCGCGAGAGTGCAAGTGGATGAACAACCCGATATGCAATGTACGTCACCGTGTATGCTCCGGTTGAGCAGCGGTCGGCATACGATGATCGCGACAGAAACGGGCTATGAAACCGCCAGGCGTATCTTCAATGTTCCTGCCGATAACCCAATGTCGATACTCCTGGAACGGAGCATGGGAGTACTGCTGATCACCAGTGATCCAAGCGGTTCCGATGTAACTGTCGACGGAAAGCCGTCGGGAAAAACTCCGGTGACCTTGCACTTAAGTGCGGGACCACATCAGATTTCCATGACAAGTGGGGATCAACATCACGAGGAGACCGTGAACGTTGTCAGTGACGAGTTCATCTCCAGAAACCTGAAGTGGCAGTAGCAACGATAATCTACTGAAATTCGCGTGCGGCTGGATAACCCGGGATTGTGGCCGCCGACCAGACAGCATTACGAACGGCTCGTGCCATAGCCTCGGCCGCAAGTGAACCGATCGTGGAAACGTCGACTTGGGTCTGACTGCGACCAGTCGCCGCAGCAAAGATCGTATCTCCATCCATTGCCGTGTGAACGGGATTGATGCTACGTGCGAGCCCGTCGTGAGCCATTGCTGCCATCTTGGCCGCTTGTGGCTTGGTCAGAACCGCATTTGTCGCGACTAGTCCAATGGTTGTATGCGCTCCCAAATGAGCTTTCACCGTAACTCCGCTTATCAGCTGATTCACACTATCGCGGAACCCGCGGCCGTCTTCCCGGCGCGAGCCGGCTATGATCTGTCCGTTACGGGAGTCCATCACATCACCAACGGCATTCACGGCTACCAAAGCTCCGACCACGATGTCACTGGAGGAAATAGAAATACTGGCGGAGCCAAGACCGCCTTTCATGGCGTACTTTGAACCGAACAGTTTGCCGATGGTCGCGCCTGTGCCCGCCCCGACATTCCCCGTAGTAATAGTGCGCGAGGCCGATTGACAAGCCCTGTATCCAGCTGCAGCGTCGGGGCGAACCGAGCCTGTTCCCACGTTTAGATCAAAGAGAACAGCAGCAGGGACAATGGGCACCACGGACGATCCGACTCTCACGCCCTGCCCGTGTTCCTCAAGGAAACGCATCACGCCCGAAGCAGCATCAAGGCCGTAGGCGCTACCACCCGTGAGCAGGATTGCGTTTACCTGTTGAATTGTGTTGATGGGGTTCAGGAGGTCAGTCTCGCGCGTGCCCGGAGCGGATCCCCGGACGTCCACGCCTGCGGTTGTGGGCTCATCAAAGAGCACGACCGTGCAGCCGGTAGGTCGTTCGACCGAAGTGAAGTGACCCACACGCAATCCGGCGACGTCCGTCAAATGGCCGCTCGATTCAGTAGGAGTTTCGGCAAGGAGGGTAGCCGCCACCGAGGCGGTTCCGAGGAAATCACGTCGGGTAGACATCTTCGATTTCCATCGTAAGACCTCACGAACCTCATGTCTCTTGAGGACGCACTCCTAAATGGTTCAACTTGCTTGTTCAAGGGATGATGGAGTTGGCAATGCGTTATCACCCGCTGCGATGGATAGCAGTCAGTATTTTTGTACTTTCAACTACATTGAATTACCTGGACCGCACTCTTTTCGGAATTTTAGCCCCATTCATCCAAAAAGAGTTTCTCTTAAACAATCAGCAAATTGGTTGGCTCATCTCGGCCTTTTCCGTTGCCTATGCCGCGGCGTCCTTACCATCCGGCTGGCTGCTCGACCGGCTGGGACTCACCCGCGCGATTTCGCTGGCTGCAGGTTTCTGGTCAGCCGCGTGTATCAGTATCGGGTTCGTTTCGGGCGTGGGAACAATGGCTGCCTCCCGGGCGGCCCTTGGCGCAGGCGAAGCGGCGAGCGTTCCGGCTTTCGGGAAGGCTAACGGTGAATACCTGAAGCCCGAAGAACGAGCCTTAGGAGCCGCTCTGAACGGTGTTGGTATCAGCGTGGGCGTTACGCTTGCGGCCCTGTCCATCGGGCTGGCTACCGCTTACGGCTGGCGCGTTCCCTTTGTGGCCGCTGGCACCATGGGCTTGCTTTGGATTCCCCTGTGGTGGATAGTTGCACAACGCATTCGACCTACTGAAAACACCGGACCGAAGGAACGTCCTACGTGGTCGATGCTGTTTGACGGACCTCTGCTTAACCTGGTGTTCGCTAACTTGCTGTGGATGAGCGGGTTTTCGCTCTGGTCCAACTGGGTTCCGCTCTACTTAATTGAGGTTCATCACGTCAGTCTGCAGAGCATCAAAGGCTTGGTCTGGATTCCTTCGGTTGTTTCCAACCTGGGTGGCTTCTTCGGCGGATGGCTCTCCTTACGCTGGGTTAAGCAGGCTGTACCTACGGCGGTGGCAAGACGCCGCGCCATTCTAGTGAGTGCCGCCGGATGTCTCAGTGCATTGGGTTTGCTGTTCACGCACACTCCGGAAGCATCTACTGTTTTTATCAGCATTAGCTTCTTCTTCGTGCTGGCTGGGAGCGTCAACTTTTACGCCATGCCGATTGATTTGTATGGTGCCTCGAAAGCAGGGTTGGCCGTTTCGGCATTGACATGTGCTTATGGTTTTGTCCAGGCCGTAATTTCACCGGTCATCGGATGGATGGGCGATCATCATCTTTATCGCGAAGCGGTATGGATTATTGTGATCGCACCTGTTATAGCCTCATTAGTTTTGATCAGGATCAAGCTATGAGCAAATCGACACTGGCTGTGTGGTTCAATGGCCATGGTTCAGAATGACGACGCTAACGCATCAGCCTTGGGGCACCACAGAATCAGGTGAAGAGGTCAAGCTTTTCACGCTAAGGAATTCAGCGGGGACGGAGATCACAATCACCGACTTTGGCGGCCGGATTGTCGGTATTAAGACTGCTGATAAGAATGGCGCTTTTTCCGATATTGCTCTAGGCTGCGAAAGCCTCAGTGGTTACTTACAAAAGAATCCCTACCTAGGGGCGAGCGTCGGGCGGTTTGCCAATCGAATTGCCGGCGGGAAGTTCACTTTGGAAAGCCAAGAGTATACGCTTGCCCGGAACAACGGGGAGAATTCTCTTCACGGCGGAGTCAGGGGCTTTGACAAAGTAATGTGGAAACATCGTCACGTTCCGGTCGAGGATGGGACAGCGCTCGAATTGACTTACGTCAGTCGAGACGGCGAAGAAGGATATCCGGGTACCTTGACCGCTATCGTGCTCTTTACTCTGACCGAGTCCAACGAGCTGAAGCTTGATTACTCGGCCACAACAGACAAACCTACTGTTCTGAACCTTACGAATCACTCCTACTTCGATTTAAGGGGTGAGCCGGCGGGTGAGATCGTTGAACATCGAGTGATGATCAACGCTGATGAGTTCACCCCCGTCAATGAGCACCTGATTCCAACCGGCGAAAAGAGAAAGGTAGGGGGAACCCCCTTCGATTTCCGTCAGCCGGCCGTAATAGGAGCACGCATCGATGACGATGATGAGCAGTTGAAGCTGGCAATCGGGTACGACCATAATTTTGTGATCAGAGGCGAGGGATTACGGTTGGCGGCCCGCGTAGAAGATCCAAAATCCGGACGCGTCCTGGAGGTGCACACTACCCAACCTGGCATGCAGTTCTACACGGGTAACCATCTGGACGGTCACGTGACTGGGAAAGGCGGGGTCAAATACAACTTTCGCTACGGCTTCTGCGTAGAGACGCAGCACTTCCCGGACTCCCCTAATCAGCCGCAGTTTCCTTCCGCTGAGCTACGCCCCGGAGAGTTGTTTCATCAGCAGACGATCTTCAAGTTTCTTACTGCTTAAACATCGACACTTCTCCGAAAGCCATCGCATCGGGAGCGGGAGCAGTCGCGACCGTCCGAACGGGCAGCCACCTATCGGAGTCCAGAATGGTGATCTGATTTGTCGGCTGGTCACTTATGTATACGGTGCCGTCAAAGGGGTTTACTTCCAGCGATCCGACGTCACGTCCGAGATCGCTTGCCGTCGCCGCAATCTCCCGGCGAGAAACATCGATTTTCCAAGCATGAACGGTGCCGTCTTTATGGCCGGCATTGTATAGGAACCGTCCGTCTCGACTAAACTTTGCCACGAATGGTCTTCCATCAACGGGTACTGAGAACTCAAGCGCATGGTCGGCCGTCCGAAAGAACGCGATCTGCTGTGCGGGGCCCAATGAGGTGACAAACCATCGCCCATCAGGGCTCAGCGTCATGCGCTGGTTCTCCCCGTTAGTCTCGACTGTTGCGACGATTTTGCGGCCTGGAACATCGATTACCGAAACGGTCTTAGATTGAACATTGCTGCAGTAAAGGCGTGTTTCGTCCTGGTTTAAAGCAATGAAGTGGGAGGTAAAAGACCCAGTGGGAATATGCCCGATGATCTCCTGCTTAGTGGGATCGATTAGGATCACCGAGGCGGCAATCTCAGCCGTAACGTACACAATGCCGCTACGCCCAACTACCAGGCTGTGAGGCCGCTTGTACAGTCCCGTATCGATGGTTGCGAGCAATCGGCAGTTCGGGATATCGAAGATATGGAAAGCGTGTTCATCAGTGCCGGGTTTGCCTACACCCGAAGAACCGTAGATAGGCACATAGGCGTGGCACCCGTCGGTGGAAAGCACTACCTCATGGGGAGCGATAGCAGTTCTAGCCTCGCCTATAGGGGACATCGTGACAGCATCGTAGACCGTAATTCCAGGCAGACGTTTATTCACAACTACCAGGATTTGGGAAGCTGTCGGGAAAAAGGATAGATCAGGCAAACACAGCTTCCTGCTGTTTTAGGATCGCCATCTCGGTGAGAATCAATTTAACTACCGACGGATTGCCGACCTTGGTATTGATCATCAAGTGATAGAGTTCGCGAAGTGGCCACTGCTTTCCGTAATACCGCTTGACGAAGGCTGCGCGTTCCAGGTCGACATGTTCCACCAGGGCTTCGGCTTCCTTTCGCGTTCTACCCATCGCGAGTACCCGTTCAATCTTGTCTTGAGTGGATCCATATAGAAAGATGTGCATGGCATCCTTCCGTTCTCGTAAAAACCACGGGGCTGCGCGCCCCACAATAACGCAATTGCCCTTGTCTGCTACTTCCGTAATAACACGGCCGAACAACGAAAAGAGACCTTCCGCATCCAGCACCTCGACGTCTTTTCCTTGGAAACTGTCTTCGTAGCTGCCGCGCATGAAGATTTTCAGGAGCCGGTAATAAGTGGGATCAAGCCGCTCTTCTCTCTCTTCAACCTTGTCCACATGGACCTTTAGGCGACGAGCTATTTCCTCACTGATCTGGCGGTCCCAAAGAGTCCAGCCCAGCTGTTTTGCCAGCTCCCTAGATATTGCACCTGCCCCCGTCCCGTACTCTCTCTCCACAGTGATGATGTTGATCACGCGCTAACCTCGCTGACGAAATATTCTATGCGCTTTTAAAAAAAACCGGAAGCGTCGCTCAGAGACGCAGCGGCACGAACAAACTTTTTAACGGCTGGCTTCTGCGCCATTTGCGAGTTAGTCACGGATTTGCGAGCTTTGCGTGCCACAGTGCTGAGTGGAAGATTGCTTAATTCGTCCACATGGACCCACTGACAGACGCCCGCGTCCACCGCAGTTGCCTGTGTTACGACGAAGCGATAATTGTGGAAAGTAATTCCGTGCTGGAACACAGCCAGCACAGCAAGTGGGTTGGCATCCGGAAGTTGTGCGTCCTCGGGCAATTCCCAGAAACCTGGCATCAATCGGGAAGTCTGCGGACGCTGCCACAGAAGGATCTGTCCTGGCCGTTCCACCCAAAGCAACGTTCTCGTCTCTGAAATTGTCTTTTTCGGCTTGGTCTTAATGGGAAGGCTGTCTGGCCGTCCTTCCCTTCGGGCCTGACAGTGTTCACCAACCGGACAGACTAGGCATCGAGGGTTCTTCGGAAGGCAAACCGTAGCGCCAAGTTCCATCACCGCCTGGTTGAAGGCTCCAGGATCGCTCGATTCTAAAAGCTCTTCAGCCAGGACGGTGAAATGCTTTCGCGCCTGCCTCGAGGCGATATTTGTGTGGTCATCCAAAACCCGGCTTAGTACCCGGAAGACGTTTCCGTCCACAACAGGGTATGGCAACCCGAAGCCGATACTGGCGATGGCGGCCGCCGTGTACTCCCCGATACCCGGGAGAGCCTTGATCTCCTCATAGCTACGCGGGAATCCGCCATTCGCAGCCATCCACTGTGCTGCCTTTTGGAGATTTCTGGCGCGGTAGTAATAACCGAGACCGGCCCAGTGACTCAACAGCTCCGGTTCGTCGGCCCCGGCGAGAGCGCGGAAATCGGGATAGGCACTAAGGAAGCGTTCATAGTACGGAATGGCGGCAGCAACGCGAGTTTGCTGGAGCATAACTTCAGAAATCCAGATCGCGTATGGGTCCTGAGTTCTTCGCCAGGGCAGGTCGCGTTTATTACGCGAATACCAATCCAGCAGATACTCTCTGAACTTTTGGATCTTTTCCGGAGAAATCATTTGTCGGATTTTGGCCCTTATAATGAAGGCATCTCGCCATTTTCGGCAACCATGCCAGCACACCCCAGCTTACCTGTTTCCAAAGATCTCGACTCGCCAGCGCTAGCTGTGCGCGGCGCGCGCGTTCACAACCTGAAGAATGTGTCGGTTGACATTCCGCACGATCTTCTAACCGTCGTGACAGGTGTTTCAGGATCGGGCAAATCGTCGCTGGTGTTCGATACGATTTACGCGGAAGGCCAGCGCCGCTACGTAGAATCGCTCTCGGCTTATGCGCGGCAATTTCTTGAGCGCATGGAAAAGCCCGATGTGGACGAAATTCTGGGCATTGCGCCTCCGATTGCCATTAAGCAGAAGAATCAGACCCGCAACCCTCGCTCGACGGTTGCCACCGCGACGGAGCTTTACGATTTCATGCGGCTCCTCTGGGCTCGCGCAGGACGAACGTATTGCCCGAACGACGGTACTCGCATAGAACGGGACAGCGTCGATCAGGTGGCTGAGACGATGCTTAATCAGGTGGAAAGTTCTCGTTGGTATGCGCTTTTCCCTGTCAAGGCGGCGGACACCACTGCTCTTAGAGACAGGCTTTTCGACTTGCGCAAGCGCGGCTTTACACGGCTGTTCCAGGGAGGAGAAACCTTTGAGTTTTCCACTCCGGAGTCTCTAATGGAGATTGATTTTGCGAAGCCGCTTTTCATCCTCGCTGATCGTCTTGTCGTACGGCCGGACTCCCACAGCCGATTGGTGGACACGGTGGAAGTGTGTTATCGCGAAGCCGGCGAGATCTTCTTTGAGGCTGCCGGCGCTGCCAACCCTGAGACACTCCATTTCTCAGAGAAGTTTGCCTGCAAGGTCTGTGGTCAGGAGGCATCCCAACCTGAGCCTTCACTTTTCAGCTTCAACAACCCGATGGGCGCTTGCCCGGTTTGTCAGGGCTTCGGCAACACGGTGGATTACGATTTCGACCTGATCGTGCCCGACCCGACCATCTCGATTGAGGCTGGTGCGATCGATCCTTGGACCAAGCCTCAGTACACGTGGTATTACGATGAGTTCTTCGTGCCGAAGTCGAAGGGCAAGGTCAGGCTGGACCTACCTTATGGGGATCTCCGCGCGGATGAGAAGGAGTTCGTTCGCAAACACGTGATCCGATTCTTTACTGAAGTAGAGAAAAAGAAATACAAGGTTCACGTACGAGTGTTCATGAGCCGGTACCGTGCTTATACGGAATGCCCGGCGTGCAGAGGAGCGCGGTTACGGCCGGAGGCGCTCTGGGTTCGGTTGGACAATCTACACATCGCCGCCGTTGCGAAAATGAATATCGCCCGGGCGCAGGCCTTTTTCGACGGTTTGCAATTGAGTCCCGAAGAAGCAGAGATCGCCAGCCGCGTTTTGGACGAGATTAGACAGCGGTGCAGGTTTCTGAACGATGTGGGCTTGGAGTATCTTACGCTCGACCGTCTGTCTGCAACGCTCTCCGGAGGAGAAGCGCAGCGCATTCAGCTCGCTACTTGTCTTGGATCGCGATTAGTAGGAGCGATCTATGTTTTGGACGAGCCTTCCATCGGGCTGCACAGCCGGGATACAGCTCGATTAGTTAAGATCTTGCACGATTTGCGCGAGCTCGGTAACACGATCATTGTCGTTGAGCATGATCCGGAGATCATGGCGGAGGCGGACCACATCATCGATATGGGTCCGGGTGCGGGCGAAAATGGCGGGCGCGTTACCTTTTCCGGAACATACAATCAGTTGCTCTCAGCGCCCTCACTCAAAGAACGCGAGCTCGGATCTCTAACAGGACGGTATCTGCGCGGTGACCTGAACGTGGCCCGAGCGCTGGATCGTCGTAAGGTGAACTCCAAGCGCACCATCAAGTTCTTTGGGGCGCGCGCAAACAATCTGAAGAACGTCGACGTTGAGATTCCCCTTGGCATGCTGGTCGCCATCACCGGCGTTTCTGGTTCGGGTAAGTCTAGCCTTGTTCACGAGTGCATCTTCAAGGCGCTCGATGCGCATGTGAACAAAGATGGTAAGGCATCCGGGGGCAAAGACGACGCAACTTCAAGCCAGCGTAAGCAGACCTTGAAGCGTGTGGAACGCGCCAATTTGATCACGAGCGTGGTTATGGTTGATCAATCGCCTATCGGCCGCACACCCCGTTCTAATCCTGTCACGTACGTAAAGGCTTTCGAGCTGATTCGTGACTTGTTCGCATGTACTCCGGAAGCCGAGCGCCGCGGCTATACGGCTGGTCATTTTTCATTCAATATTCCCGGCGGCCGTTGTGAGACATGTCAGGGCGACGGCACTGTCACTGTTGAAATGCAGTTCCTGGCCGACGTTGAGTTGGTGTGCGAGGAATGTAAAGGAACACGTTACAAGCAGTCGGTTCTAGAGGTCCGGTACAAAGGTCTTAATATTCACGAGGTGCTTCAATTAACGGTTCGGGAAGCGCTGTCATTCTTCGCAGAAGCACCCAAATTAGCCGCACGGTTGAAAGTGCTATCTGATGTCGGGCTGGGTTACCTGCGCCTGGGTCAATCTGCAACAACCTTGAGCGGCGGTGAAGCACAGCGGGTAAAACTGGCGGCACACCTTGCGCAGTCTACCTGCGAGGGAACGCTGTTCCTCTTCGATGAGCCAACAACCGGGCTACACTTCGATGACATCGCGAAGCTGCTGCAGTCGTTTGAGCGACTAATCAACAGCGGGGGAAGCATCCTCATCATTGAGCACAACCTGGAGCTGATTGGCGCAGCTGATTGGGTGATTGATCTTGGACCAGAGGGCGGGGAAGCCGGCGGCCGGATTGTCGCAGTCGGCACTCCGGAATCGTTATCGTCCGTTCCGGAATCATATACGGGCAAGTACCTGAAGCAGGCACTTGCGCAACGTGCCATCGCGTGAGTTCCGTCTTCCGCTCACTTCCTTCCGTCGATCAAGTCCTGCGCGAACTGGCAAACTTTGGAAATCTGCCCCACAGCGTCCTTGCGCAGGAAGTCAGGTCAGTATTGGCAGACCGTCGAAAAGCTTTAAGTGCGGGTGAGCAATGCGGTTTCGATCTGATTGTAGAGGAGGCATCAGCCCGCCTCGAGCGTTTACGTCGTCCTTCACTCCGCCCGGTGATTAATGCGACGGGCATCATTTTACATACGAATCTCGGCCGTGCCCCGTTGAGCTGTTTTCTTCCGATTCCGCGCTACTCCAACCTTGAGTACGACCTGCAAACGGGTAAGCGCGGCAAACGTGATGTTCATACCGCTGGGTTGTTGCAAAGCCTGTTGGGTGCACCCGCCATCGTGGTGAACAACAATGCTGCTGCTGTCTTCCTGGTGCTTCATGAACTCGCGGCAGGTGCGGAAGTGATCGTCTCGCGCGGCGAGTTGATCGAGATCGGTGACGGCTTTCGCATTCCGGAGATTATGGCGCGATCAGGCGCTGTGCTGCGAGAAGTGGGAACTACGAATCGGACGAGTATAGATGATTACCGGGCTGCGATCAATGAGAAAACCCGCCTCATCTTGCGCGTTCATCCCTCCAATTTTCAAATCACCGGTTTCACTGCTCACCCTGAACTGAAGCAGTTGGCTGATCTTGGGCGCGAGCGGGCCGTCCCGGTTTATGAAGATTTGGGAAGCGGCTGCCTGGTCGATCTCAAGGCGGCAGGCGTCACTGAACCGCTGGTTGCCGATTCCTTGAAGGCGGGTGTTCATATCCTCTCTTTTAGCTGCGATAAGCTGCTGGGCGGACCGCAAAGCGGGATAATAAGCGGCGATCCTGAGCTGGTCGCACGAGTGCGCAAAAACCCGATGTACCGCGCATTTCGGGTGGACAAGTTGGTCATCGAATCGCTCGAGAACACCTTGCGGGAACTGCTGTTTCAGAATTGGGAGGCTCTACCCGCGCTCAGAATGATCCTCTCCAAGCAGAGCGTACTGGAGGAGCGTGCCGGGCGAATCGCCGAACAACTGCCAGAGCTTCACCCGCAAATCCGGCAGAGTGCCTCACCGATAGGGGGAGGCTCTACACCTGATCAGGCGCTGCCTACCTGGCTCGTTACCGTAAAGGTTCCAAAGCCCAACGAATTTGAACGCGATTTACGTAACGCTTCAACGCCCGTTATCGCAAGGATTGAGGCCGATCGGATTGTATTCGATATGCGAACAGTGGACGACAGTGAGGAAGAGTTTCTCGTAGCAGCCGCACGACATGCAGGCTCTTCACTGATCAAATCGCCACACGACCGAGCCGTTGACAAGAGTGGCTAGCTGCCCTCCCCGGAACATCCGCCCGTGAAAGGGAGTGTTGCGGCTCTTGGATGGTGAGCGGTTTACATCATAGATCCACTTATGGTCTAAACCGAAGATGGTGATATCGGCTGGTTGTCCTTCGCCCAGTGTTCCGCGTGAGAGCGAGAGAACTTGCGAGGGCCTGTTTGTAAACATCGACACCAAGCTCGATAAATCAGTTCTCCCGGTATGAAAAAGCCGCTCTAAAGCCAGAGGGAATGCTGTCTCCAGCCCGATAATCCCGAACGGGCATCGTTCGAATTCCTGCATTTTTTCGGCACCGGCATGTGGTGCATGGTCAGTGGCAATGGCATCGATCGTCCCATCGAGCAAGCCTACCGTCACTGCCTCCACATCCCGAAGTTCACGGATGGGCGGCTTCATTTTGAAGTTGCTGTCGTAAGGAAGAATCTCTGCATCGGCAAGTACAAAGTGATGGGGCGTGGCCTCCGCCGTGACTCGCAGACCTCGCGCCTTGGCGAAACGCACCATATCCACTGCGTTTGCGGACGAAATGTGGGCCACATGGTAGCGGCAACCAGTCACTTCAGCAAGAATCAAGTCGCGAGCCACCATGACGTCTTCGGAGCTGCGCGGAATGCCTCGGAGTCCGAGCCGAGTGGACTGCACGCCCTCATGCATGTCGCCACCGGAACTCAGATGTAGATCTTCGCAATGTTCAATCAAAGGAATATCTAAGGATCTTGCCAACTCCATCGCGCGTCGAACCATGCGCGCGTTCATGACGGGTTTCCCATCATCCGAGATTGCAACCGCTCCAGCCTGCTTCATAGAAGCAATTGCCGAGAGTTCCTCGCCTGCGCTGTTCTTTGTAATTGCCCCTATGGGAAAGACATTCACAACCGCGAAGCGGCTGGCTTGGGCACGAATATAGTTTGTGACGGTCGCGTTGTCGTTGATCGGCTGCGTATTAGGCATGCAGCAGACGGAAGTGAATCCTCCCGCAGCAGCTGAACGCGAGCCACTCTCAATCGTTTCCGCGTGTTCAAATCCTGGTTCCCGCAGGTGAACGTGGATATCGACGAAGCCGGGTGCCACCACCATGCCTGTCGCATCGAACTCTTCAACTTTGCCGGGATTCGAAATGTTCTCCGCCACCTGCCGGATCAGTCCCGCTTCGATAGCGATGTCGCAAATCTTGTCCAAACCCTGAGAAGGATCGATCACGCGCCCATTCCGGATGATCATCGTAGGAGCACCCGCTCCAGAACGGCCATGCGCACGGCCACTCCGTTCTCCACTTGGTTCAAGATCGCTGACCGTTGTGAGTCCGCCACTTCAGATGAGATCTCGCGCCCACGGTTGATAGGACCCGGGTGCATCACGATAGCGTCGGGCTTTGCCTTTTCCATATGTTCCAGCCGCAGGCCGAAGAATTGAAAATACTCATTGGCCGGAAACGCTGCCTCGTGTTGACGTTCCAACTGGACCCTCAGCATCATGATGACGTCGGCGCCTTGGATCGCCTGGTCGATATCACTCGTTAATTCCACTCCGGGAGCAAGCTCCGCCATCTCTCGGGGCAGAAGAGAAGCCGGTCCGCACAGGACAATCTGAACACCATATTTCGAGAGCAAAAACACGTTCGATCGTGCGACACGGCTGTGCGCGATGTCGCCGATGATCGCCACTCGCAAGCCCGACAAACTGCCTCGCCGGTCCATAATCGTCCGCGCATCCAGCAAAGCCTGCGTAGGATGCTCGTGCGTTCCGTCCCCGGCGTTGACAAACGGAATGGGCAGGTAGCGTGAAAGAAAGTGTGGAGCGCCGGATGCTGCGTGACGCATCACAATCGCGTCCGGCCGCATCGCGCCAAGTGTATTCAGAGTATCGACCAGCGATTCGCCCTTAGAGACGCTTGAGCCCGACGCCGTGATGGAGAGGATATCCGCACCGAGACGCTTAGCGGCAATTTCAAAACTCGTGCGAGTACGGGTTGAAGCTTCGAAGAAAAGATTGACGACAGTCTTGCCTTTCAAATAATCGTAGCGCTGTATAGGCTGACCCCGGGGCGGTTGAAAGTCCTTCGAACGAGTCAGGATCTGGTCAATTTCGTCGCGCTCCAGAGACTCTATATCCAACAGGCCCTTACTCGTCATGACTCGCTAGCTTTCAACCCGCTCCACTAGCAACACCTTTTCCTGGCCGTCGATTTCCTGGAATTTCACTTCGATGATTTCGTTTGCCGTAGTCTGAACCATTCGCCCGATGTATCGAGCCTCGATCGGCAACTCGCGATGACCACGATCGATCAACGCCAGTAGCTGGACTCGAGCGGCACGGCCGTGGTCAAAGAGGGCGTCAAGAGCTGAGCGGATCGTTCGGCCTGTAAATAGGACGTCGTCCATCAAGACAATATCTTTCCCAACTACTGAGAAATCGATCTGCTGAGGTGTAACAACCGGGCGCTCGCCTACGGTGGAAAGATCGTCTCTGTATAGCTTGATATCAAGAACCCCAACCGGGATTCGCCGCTTCTCAAGACTCTCGATCTTAGCGGCCAGGCGTTCCGCTAGAGGAACGCCGCGGCGCTTGATGCCTATGAAGGCAAGCTGGTCAATGTCCGAAGTCTTTTCCAGGATCTCGTGGGCTAACCGGACAAGCGTGCGATCGATTTCCGAAGCACTCATCAGCTGCTTTTTCTCGCGTAAAGTGGGCATGTTTCGAGGATAAGATCAAGACTGGCAGTAGGCTGGAGCGGTCCGCCGTCACGCCAGATTAACACGAGGCGGAGACTTGCCCGATTCAAGCTTTCAAACGGCTACGGATCTTCCGGGCGAGCTTCTCAATTTCCTCCGTCTTGCGC
This sequence comes from uncultured Acidobacteriaceae bacterium, assembly GCA_963814195.1. Classification (GTDB taxonomy): domain Bacteria; phylum Acidobacteriota; class Terriglobia; order Bryobacterales; family Bryobacteraceae; genus Bog-105. Next base: position 348,365 of record CAWFBU010000006.1, on the reverse strand, counting down.
AACGAGGCTACGGAAACGGTGTACGTTCCAGATTTCTTCAAATCGTCGCGCAAGCTCTGGGCCGCTTCCACCATGGCATCGACGTCCTTAAGCGATTGCTCATAACTAAGCCTTGCCAATTCGTTCTTTTGAGACTTGCCATTAGGGAGCTTTTCGTCATTGTCCTCGTGTGGGAACGGATGCTTTTGATCCTGTCCCTCGGGAAATTGTTGCTGTGCTGCCAGCAGTGGAACAGATAGCAGAGAACCCAGAGCATACCGGCGTGTGCGGCCCATACGGTTGCTATCATAAGCCACTTATGGTGCCGAAGAGGGCAAGCAAGGAACTCTTGCCATGGAAGTAACCGTCGGGCTGATTGGGCTCGGCAACGTAGGGCAGGGAGCCCTGCAGATCCTAACAGAGAACGCTAAATCCATCGCCGAGAAGCTTGGGTTCCCGCTGATCGTTAAGGCGATTTGCAGCCGGAATCTGTCGTCTAAGAAGATCTCGTCCGCCCCTGATGTGGTCCGTACCAACGACTGGCGTCAGGTAGTCGAGCATCCCGAAATCGACATCGTCGTCGAGGCTATCGGCGGCACCGCGACGGCACGCTCCATCATTGAGGAAGCTCTGAAGCAGCGTAAATCCGTAGTCACGGCCAATAAAGAGCTCATGGCGTTGCGAGGCGCTGAGTTGTGGTCTCTCGCAAATGCGAACGGGGTCAACATCGCCATGGAGGCGAGTGTTGCCGGGGGTATTCCCATTCACACGGTTCTGCGAGAGGGGATTTCCGGCGACAAAATCCAGGAACTCTACGGGATCCTGAACGGCACAAGTAACTTCATTCTTACCGAAATCGAGAAGAGCCGTGCCGCGTTCGATTCGGTCCTCGCTGAAGCTCAGCAGCTTGGTTACGCCGAGGCTGATCCATCCGCAGACGTCGACGGTCTTGACGCACGCTCGAAGTTGTCGATTCTTGCCGCCCTTGCGTTCGGCGAAAAGCTCACTCCTTCGGATATCTTCACCGAAGGGATCCGCCGCGTGATGCCTGTGGATTTCCAATATGCGCACCAGCTGAAGCATACGATCCGCTTGCTCTGCCTCGCGCGGCAGACCGACGAAGGCCTGCTGCTTTCCGTTCGGCCCAGTCTCATACCGCAGGACGCCATCCTTTCTCACGTTAAGGGCGCTTACAACGCGATCTGGATACGGGGCCAGTATGGCGAAGATACCTTCTACTACGGGCGGGGAGCTGGTTCCAAGCCCACTGGGGTCGCCGTCGTCAGCGATCTTATGCGAGTGGCGCGCGAGATCCGCTTCGGAAGTCCTGACCGGGTAAGTCCGTTCGCCCACGAGCGGTTGGGTCCGTACAAGCCTTTACCCATGGCCACGCAAGAGTTGCCATACTACTTACGTTTTCGTGTAGAAGATAAAGCTGGCATTATCGCCACTCTGGCCACCATCCTCGCTAAACACCACATCGGAATCGATGCAGTACTGCAGTTGCCACGCGAGGACTGGCGTGATTTGCCCTTTGTCGTAACCACGGAGCCCGCGAGGGAGCAATCTATACGAGAGGCTATTCTCGAGATCCGCTCTGCCGATTTTCTAGTGGAGTCGCCTTTCGCGATGCCGATGCAGCGCGGGTTTTGACGCATCCAAGCAACTTGCTGGACTGCCTCCTTATGTTAGGATGACATGTATCCACGTAAGCTGAAATACCCGCCTGAACTCGGAGAGGTGGCTGAGTGGTCGAAAGCAGCGGTTTGCTAAACCGTCGTAGTGTCAAAAACGCTACCGGGGGTTCGAATCCCCCCCTCTCCGCCAGAAACCCTCCTCTAGACCATAAGCAAGACTGCTACTGAGACAAATCCCAAACGGCTACCACCTTTAAAGGTGTCGAAAGATACTAACTCGCCACCGCGAAACGGCTTTCGCTTACTTCTATTCGCCTTCGGGAGCATCTACTCTCTGTTCTGCTCTCTCTTTCTGACGGCATATATTTACCGATACAAGTTCGAGAGCTTAGACATCGCCAGTTCCATAGCAGCCACGGGAGCGTTCGCCAATCCTTACCAAACTCTGGCGACGGGACCTACAGCCCATCTTCCACCCCTGTATCCCGCATTTCTCTCCATTTTTTTCTGGGTTTTCAAGAATCAGCTCTTCTACAACTACCTTTCCTTGAGCGTCGTAACAGCCGTCCTTTACGGCATTGCGGCAGCGTTCCTTCCGACATTAGGTAACGCGGTGCTCAAAAATCGCGGTGCTGGTGTCCTTGCCGGGTGTGTCATTGTGACGCTTCCCGTTGTGCAGGTCTTGCCGAGCTGGGAAGTGGTTCCGCTTTTCCTGTGTTTGATGATCTTCTGTTATATCTCGCTTTCGGCAGCACCCAGAGCCTGGCTACTCGGTGTGTTGGGCGCGATTGCCAGTCTGCTGAACGTCCCGGCTGTGTTATTCCTCGCTACCTGGTCGATCGGCCTGACCGTCCTCAAGAAGTGGAGACCTCGTACTCTGGGCGTGGCTTTAGCTGTTTGCTTCGGTCTGTGCCTTCCGTGGATGATCCGCAATTACCTTGTCATCGGGTCCTTTTGTATTCGAGACACCTTCGGGCTGGAACTACAGGTCAGCAATAACGATCACGCCCAGCCTTTCATGTCCGACAATATCGAAACTGCTCATGTGCTTTACCATCCGAATCTCAGCCGCCCGCAGGCTGTCTTGGTCAAGCAGATAGGCGAAGTCGAGTACAATCGGCGAAAACTCAATGAGGCGCTGGCCTGGATTAAGACCAATCCCTCGAAATTCGCGACGCTTACAGCCGAGCATTTCCTGTTTTTCTGGTTCCCCGATAGACGGCTCGCCTTCGGGCCCGTTATCTGGCTAGTCACTCTACTCTCCATTCCGGCCTCGATCTCCGCTTTGCGGACGTCGACTCCCCGTTCTGTACTTCTCATAGCGTTGATTGCCTTTTCCCTTCCGTACATGGTGGTCCAATCAGATCTCCGTTATAGAACACCAACACTTTGGATAACTGCCCTTTTCGCAGGACAATCTGTGCAAATGTTGCTAGGCTGGCTCAGTCGTTATCGGGGCGGAGTGCTGTCAGCAGCGCCATGCGATTCTACAGTCCCGTCCGGCATCCTTGAATCGTAAGTCCAAAGCCTCTCAAGACGATCAATGAAAATCTCATAGTCTCTAATCGGAACGAACAGAACATTGTTCCGGCTGGTGATCAGTGTGAACACCAGCCCAAAAGCGGTCGCAGCCAACTGAGACAACAGAACAAGCAGCAGACCGACTGAATAAGTGGCCCACCCCGGCACTGCCCACCGGGTCATCAACCGGATGACGACCACAACCGCGATCGTGGCCAACACTAGGCTGACTGCAAAAAGCGTCGCCATCAGGATGCGAGTAGCAACCACATCCTGAAAAGAGGCGATCCCCGAAAGGCCGTGGTTCGCGAGCGAGATCAGATTCATGTGCGAGCGGCCGGCATACCGCCGCCCCCGAGTTGTGGGATGTAGGTCAAACGCCAGCTTGGATCGAAATATCGCACCAACATAGTGGTTCCACAGCTCTGACATGCACACCAACCGCTTCAGGTCTCGACGCGGAACGATGCTGAAGTTGCCCACCCGCACAGGGATGCCGGTAAGAACATAGTGAAGCACGCGATACAAGAAGTAGCCGATCCGAAAAGGGAGGTTCTCGATTCGACGCCGACGTTCCGCAAAGATGATGCGCGGCTTGCCTTGTCGGGCGAGTTCAACCAACTGGATGGCATCGGCGGCCTGGTCCTCGCCATCTGCGTCCATCACAAGGACTGCCTCAAATTCTAAGGTGGCGTGAGCATGGCAGAGTGCGATCGCGATAGCTCGTTGGTGCCCAAGGTTTCGGCTAAGGTAGAGAACATCTACCGAGCGGATCGAAGCGAAAGCGTGGGGTTTCCAGCCAAAGATCCCGGGCGGGCTTCCGCCATCGACGAAGAGGACCTGCACTTCCAAACCTGCGATCCCCAAGCACCGCGCATCCAGGTCCCCGCATAAAAGAGCTGCCGAGTCCCAATCGCAGTACACCGGGGCGACGATCAAAACGCGATATGTACTCTCACCAGGAGGCTCCGGCACCGTCAAGAAACTACTCTAGAGGATTGCGCCACCACTCCACCTATCTGCACCTGTAGGGATCGATGACACGAGAGCTTTCGCCTCTGATATGCTCGGAGATTAGATCCAATCCTGAGGTTTTCCCGTGTCTGGACATAGTAAATGGGCCACGATTAAGCACAAGAAAGCGGCCCTCGATTCAAAACGTGGCAAGACGTTTACCCGCCTGATCAAAGAAATCATGATCGCCGCCCGCAGCGGTGGCGACCCGGATGGGAATCCGCGTCTTCGTACGGCAATACTTGCGGCGAAGGCGGTCAGCATGCCGGCCGACAACATCAAACGTGCAGTAATGCGTGGTACGGGCGAACTGGAAGGCGGACAGATTGACGAAATTCTGTTCGAAGGTTACGGACCGGGCGGCGCCGCCATTCTCGTGAATACGGCTACCGATAACCGGAATCGGACCGTCAGTGAGGTCCGTCACGCATTTTCTAAGTACGGCGGCAACTTGGGGGATGTCGGCAGTGTCGCATGGATGTTCGAGCGTAAGAGCCAGATCATCATCGATGGCGAGAAGACTAACGAAGATCAATTGATGGCCATTGCACTGGAAGCTGGCGCCGATGATATCCGCGACCAGGATGGCGCATGGGAAGTGTTGTCCCCGCCTGAATCCCATGAGGCCGTTTTGGCGGCCCTCTCCGCGGCTGGTATTTCCAATGAGTCCGCAGAGATCGCCATGGTGCCGAAGAATACTGTGAAGCTCGAAGGCAAGAACGCCACCGCCATGATGAAGCTTTACGACTTTCTTGAAGAGCACGATGACGTACAGAGCGTTTATGGCAACTATGAAATGGATGAGGAAGAGGTCGAGGCCTAGTCGCTAGAGAGTTGCCAAAATGCGAATCGTTGGAATAGACTGCGGCACCGAGCGGACAGGATTTGGTGTCATCGATTCCGACGGACGCGCGCACAGGCTTGTCGAAGCAGGTGTCATTCGGACGAAAACCACTTATCCGTTGGAACTTCGTCTGGCCCAGATCGCCAAAGAGTTGCGCCGGGTATTCGCCCAGTTCGAACCTCAGATTGTTTCCGTCGAAGAGGTGTTTCACGCGGTAAATGCTAAATCGGCTTTGAAACTAGCTCACGTGCGTGGCGTGGCATTGTTATTGGCTGCTGAAGCCGGTTTGCCGCTGGCTGAATATTCCCCACTGGAAGTCAAAATCAGCGTTGTGGGTTATGGGCGCGCCGAAAAACATCAAGTGGAGATGATGGTGCAATCGCTTTTGGGAATCGATCGCCAATTCACCTCCTACGACGCGACCGACGCGCTGGCAGTCGCTATCTGCCATGGTGCTCGGATGAACTACCTGCAAGCTGCCGGGGCTGAAGGTTGAAGCGCCTTCTTCTGCTGTCCCTCAGCCTTGGCGGACTTGCAGCTGCTCCGGCCAAGCTCACCTTCACAAAAAGCTTCCCCGGAAGTACTCCTGCCTTCGTCTCTATCCAGATTAACCGTGAAGGGGCGCTTGAATATAAAGAGGCTCCCGACGATCAGCAGCCCTTGAAAGCGTCGCTCAAAGAAGCCGATACCGCTTCCTTGTTCTCATCTGCCGAAAAGCTCGGCTTTTTCAAGGAACCAATCGAATCCGGATTAAAGGTTGCGAATACAGGTAAAAAGGTATTTCGCTATGAGCCTGAAACTGGTTCTTCAACAGAGACCGCTTTCAATTACTCACTAAACCCGGTTGCTCAGGAGTTGCTTGATAAATTCGAGCAGATAGCTCAATCGGAACGGGCGTATCTTGAACTCGATCGCGCAATCCACTTCGACAAGCTCGGCGTCAACGATGCCCTGGCGCAATTAGAATCGCTCTGGCTGAGAAAACAGCTGGCAGCTCCTGACCAGTTCGTGCCGCTGCTCACTCGGGTGGCCACACACGAAGCATTCATGCACTTGGTGCGTGACCGGGCGGCCAGACTTCGCGACGAGTTTACGGGCACAGTCCCGGCCACTGCTAATGCCGAGCAGAAGCCGCAGAAGTAATGAGCCCTTTCGAGTTCCGCCGTGTTCTCCTGATCGTACTCGACAGTGTGGGTATCGGGGCCATGCCGGATGCTGCGGCCTACAATGACGAAGGCAGCGATACACTCGGAAACATTGCGAGCGTGCGGCCCCTTCAGCTCCCTAATCTCTCTCGCATGGGGCTCGGCAACATTCGTTCACTAGCGGGTTTGCCGCCGGATCCAAACCCTTCCGGAGCATTCGGAAAATGTACGTTGGCTTCGCCGGGCAAAGACACGACGACTGGCCATTGGGAGATGGCGGGCATCATTCTTCAGAAGCCTTTTCCTCTCTTTCCGAATGGCTTTCCGCCTTCTGTCATTAGAGCTTTTGAACAGCGGACCGAGCGTGGGGTTTTGGGAAACAAGCCTGCATCTGGCACCGAGATCATCAACGAGCTTGGCGATGAACACGTGCGCACCGGCAAGCCTATCGTTTACACCTCGGCGGATAGCGTCTTTCAGATTGCTGCTCACGAAGAGGTCATACCCCTGCCGGAGTTATATCGAATCTGCCGTGCTGCCCGTGAAATCTTGACCGGTCCGGACGAAGTGGGACGTGTCATCGCGAGACCATTTACAGGAACATCGGGCCACTTTACACGCACCGCAAACCGGAAGGATTTCGCCGTACCGCCGCCCTCCGGGATGTTGCTCGATCGCCTTTCTGAACGCAACGTGCCGGTCTACAGCGTTGGCAAGATTGCCGACATTTTCCTTGGCCGAGGAATCACCGAATCTCTCAAGACCAAGTCCAATCAAGACGGCATGGAACGCACGGTGGACTTACTGTCTTTGCACTCGGAAGGTTTGATCTTCGTCAACCTTGTCGATTTTGATCAGCAGTTCGGCCACCGTAACGACGTGGAGGGTTATGCATCCGCCCTCGAAGCCGTGGATGCCTGGCTCCCTTCGCTCAAGCTGGGGCAAGAAGACATGCTGATCCTCACTGCCGACCATGGCTGCGACCCCACTACGCCGTCGACGGATCACTCACGCGAGTACACTCCCTTGCTCGTCTCCGGACCCCGTGTACAATCGGGAATTCAACTTGGAACACGCGCAACGCTGGCAGATATCGGGCAGACCGTTGCGCATGTGTTCGGTACAACCCTGGAAACAGGCACTAGCTTCAAAAGTGAACTCACGAAAGGGTAACGGACGGAACCGGAGCTTATGAGACGGCGCATCATAGCGGCCAACTGGAAGATGTACAAAACCGCGAAACAGACTATTGACTACTTCGAAAAGTTTAAGCCGCTGGTCGCCAACGTTAATTGTGACGTGGTGGTGTTCCCGCCCGCCTTATGTGTCCCTTCAGCTGTATTCGCTGCGGAAGGCACCAACATCGGCATCGGAGGGCAGAATCTCTTTTGGGAGCGGGAGGGCGCCTACACCGGTGAAATCTCCGGTGAGATGTTACGTTCCGTGGGTGCGCAATGGGTAATCATCGGCCATAGCGAGCGCCGACAGTACTTTGGTGAAACGGACGCCACGGTACTCAAAAAGATTCAGGCCGCACTTAACGCGAATCTTTTCCCGATTGTGTGTTTGGGTGAGCGTTTAGACGAGCACAAGGCCGGTAAAACCGCCGAGGTACTTGTTAAGCAGTTCGCCGGAGGCATTGCCGGTCTCACCGAGGAACAGTTCGCCAAAGTGACTATCTCTTACGAACCCGTCTGGGCCATTGGGACAGGACAATCCGCAACCCCGATCATCGCGGAAGAGGCGCATTTGCTGATCCGCTCCGAAGTCGACAAGCGTTTTGGTGAAGAAGCTGCGGAGAACTTGCGGATACTATACGGCGGAAGTGTTAAGCCGGATAATATCGACGGTTATACCAAACATAAGGACATCGACGGTGCGCTGGTAGGGGGCGCTAGTCTCGATCCATATTCATTCGCCAAGATCGTGAACTCCGCCTGACGGCTCTTTGTCACCGCTAGCGTCCTTTGACCTGTCTGATCCCGATCTTCTTTCTTTCCCAGAACGCCCGGGCAGGTCGAACGGATTATCGTGAACCTTCTCGCGCACCCCGGATTTTAAAGTCTTGCCCAACGAAATGCTTCGGTCGCCGAAGCGGTCGCGGATGTGATCTACGGAGCGGAACGCCTGACGCAGCCGCTGCGTCTTGTCTTCCTCTAACAAATTCATCTGTCCCTCTGTCGCCGACAAGCTGCCCGCATGCACACCGAGCAGACGCACAGGAGTCTTCTTATCCCAAGCTTCACGAAACAAGCCGATGACTGCGCCGGCAACTTCACGGTCCAGCTGTGTGCCATGATCCAGGGTCGTAGCGCGGGTGATCGTCGTGAAGTCCTGATAACGAAGCTTCAACTGCACGGTGCGTGAATAAAGCTGATGCTCCCGCAATCTTTTGGCAACCATTTCAGACAAGCGAAGTAGGGTCGTCTCGATCTTGTCCTGGTCCGCGACATCTTCACTGAATGTGTTCTCGTGACTGATGGACTTGGGGTCATCTCGTTCGCCGATGGGCGAGTCGAACCAGCTGCCTGTATCATTCCCCTGAGCTTTGCCGGCTAGTGCGAGGCCCCATTTCCCAAACCGCAACGCGAGGAAGCCTTCGTCCAGCCCCGCTAGGTCCCCGACGTAACGGATGCCCAATTTGTGCAGAGACTCTTCAGCTCTTTTGCCGACGCCAGGTATCCTGCGCACTTCCAAGCCCGCCAGAAAGCGAGCTTCTTGACCGGGCATGATGTATAGCAAGCCGTTTGGCTTCGCCTGATCGGATGACACTTTCGCGACGAGCCTTGAGGATGCCAAACCAAGAGAGCAGCGCAACTTCGTTCGCGCTCCAATTGCCTCGTGAAGTCTGTGGGCAGCTTGCATAGGCGGTCCCAGCAGTCGCCCAGTGCCAGTCAGATCAAGATACGCTTCATCAATCGACGCCATCTCAACGTGTGGAGAAAAGTTCTGGAGAATTTCGAAGACTTGGCTCGAGTATTCGCGATACCGTTCGAAATGTCCAGGAACGAAGATGGCTTTGGGGCAGAGGCGCGCCGCAACGCGAAGCGGCATGGCCGAATGAACACCAAACTTGCGAGCAGCATAGGATGCGGCGGCCACAACACCGCGTTGGTCAGCCTTGCCACCCACAACCACAGGCTTACCTTTCAGCGACGGATCAAATAGTTCTTCAACGGAGACGAAGAAGGCATCCATGTCGACATGACAAACCAATCGCTGCATCTCTACTGAAGATTTCTGCGCAACCAACGCTCGCGCAATGCCGATACAAACTAGAGGCGCGTTCCGGTGAGCACTCTTGGCCAGCCCGCCAGGTCAGCTACTGCCTGAACATCCGTCCATCCCTCGACGAGCATAGCGCGCACGGCTTCCAGTGATCGATAACCGAGTTCCAACATGATCCTACCGCCCGGTCTTACAACTCGGGAAGCAGCGGTGATCAAACGGCGGTAGATCTCCAGGCCTGTATCGCCGGCAAACAGAGCAACGTGCGGCTCCCAGTCGCGTACCTCCGTTTGCATGTTTGCAGCGTCCTCTCCCGGCACGTAGGGCGGGTTGGAAAGCAGCAGATCGATTGAGCCGTCCAACACCGGTTCCAGCAGATCCCCGGCGAAGAACTCAACAGATGCCCCCAACGCTTCGCGATTACGTCCTGCTACGGCCAGCGCTTCTGGTGAAAGATCGGACGCGAACACATGCGTCCGCACCTCCAGCGCTACACTGCACGCTATCGCTCCTGACCCGGTACCAACATCCAACACTCGCGCCCCGGGCCGCTCCCGCAGAAATGCCAAAGCTGTCTCCACCAGGTGTTCGGTTTCGGGGCGGGGAATCAATACGCGCTCATCGACGTAAAAATCTCGACCGAAGAACTCCTGTTTATGAGTGATGTATTGAGTCGGTTTCCCCTTTAGTCGCTCGTTCAAGTACCGCCCGAAATGTATCCAGGCAAGCTCAGTCAGCGTATCCGAACCGTGTGCGTAAAGATGCTCGCGTGTACAGCGCATCGCATGACTAAGTAGTACCTCGGAGGTCAGGCGAGGAACCGGCACCGCGCCTTTGTGCAGGATTTCGGCGCCCTGCAGCAGGGCTATCTGCACCGTCATCAAGTAGCTGGCTAGGCGGCGCGACCCTGATCGCGCAACAATTCCGACTGGTAGTAGGTGGTCAGCGCATCGATCACGGGTTGCAGGCGGCCCTCCATCGTAAGGTCAAGCTGATGAAGCGTCAAACCGATGCGGTGGTCCGTTATTCGGTTTTGCGGGAAGTTGTAAGTTCGTATCTTCTCACTTCGATCGCCCGTTCCGACCATGCCCTTGCGCTCGGCACCAATAGCCGCTTGCTGCTTCTCAATTTCCATTTGATACAGCCGCGAACGTAGAACACTCATGGCTTTCGCTCGATTCTTGATCTGCGACTTTTCGTCCTGGCACGAAACAACGGTGTTGGTCGGCAAATGTGTAATACGGACCGCGGAGTACGTTGTATTCACGGATTGTCCGCCCGGACCCGAGGAACAGAACGTATCAATTCTGATATCTTTCGCGTCCACCTGCACCTCAACCTCATCCGCCTCGGGCATGACAACGACAGTTACCGTCGAGGTATGAACACGTCCCTGTGTCTCGGTAGCCGGAACACGCTGCACGCGATGAACACCGCTCTCATACTTCATCCGGCTGTAAACTTTTTTGCCACTAATCAGCGCGATCACTTCACTCAAACCGCCAACCGATGATTCACTCAAAGAAGTGATATCGATTTTCCAGCCCTGCTCTTCCGCATAGCGCCCGTACATGCGGAACATTTCGGCGGCGAATAGCGAGGCCTCATCGCCGCCCGCGCCCTTGCGGATTTCCATGACGACGTTCTTTTCGTCATTCGGATCTTTGGGCAGCAGCAGAATCTGTAGGTCCTGCTCGATCTCGGCGACCTGAGGCTCTAGCCGGACGACCTCCATCTCGGCCATCTGCAATAACTCCGGATCTGTTTCCGAAAGCATTGCACGTGCGTCACGCAGTTCCTGATCGACGCGTTTCCACTCGCGATATTTCGCCACCAATTCCTGGAGTTCGCTCTGGGATTTCGCTATTTTGCGATACTGCTCCGGATCGTTGATCAAAGCAGGATCCGCCATCCGGTCGGTTAGTTCCGTAAACCGCGCTTCAGATTCATCTAATTGATCTTTGTATTGCATGCTTGCCGCCTGTCAGAGTTTGCTTCCACCACTATGAGCCGTTCAGCCGAACAGCTATGCAATCACAAGAACGCCGCCCTGAGATTTCTCAAGTTCCATAGCGTGATTCAGTGCACAAATTGCTACTTCCGTCTGCTCATCTGTCGGGGGTTTAGTAGTCACGCGCTGTAACCAGAGTCCCGGCTTGGTGAGTACCGTCAGCAAACGGCTTTTGCCTTTAGCGGCAAACCTGATAGCTTCGTAGCTCACGCCAACAATCAATGGCAACAGCACAATCCGCGCCGCCAGCTTGCCCCAGAAGCTATCGATAGGTAGGAAGGCATAGGTCACCATTGCAACGATCAGGACCACCACCAGAAAGCTGGTACCGCACCGTGGGTGCCACGTTACAAACTGCTGAGCATTCTCCACGGACACCGGTCTGCCGGACTCGTAGTTGAAGACCACCTTGTGCTCCGCACCGTGATACTGGAATAGCCGGTACATCTGGCTCATTCGGGACAACAAATACATGAAGCTGAGAAAGATCGCGATGCGCAGGAAACCATCCATCATGTTGATCGCAAAGCGGCTGCTCACAGCCTGGAAATGTTGCCCTAACTGAGTGGCAAGATAGAGCGGAACCACCTTGTATAAACCGATCATGAACAAGAGGGAAATGACCAGCTGAATAGCTATAGCCCCTTTACCCGGTTCCTTCTCAACGATAGGTCCCTTGGCTGGGCTCTCGACCGCACAATCGGCCGAAAACTTAAGTGCTTTCATTCCCAGCAGCATCGCTCCACCCAACGTCACCAGGCCGCGAACGACAGGCCACTTATAAGCACGATGCTTATCGGAAACCTTGGAAATAGGGCTTTCCTGCGTTACGATTTCGCCGGAGGGCGTTCGAACTGCCACGCAGTAGCTGTGGGGTGAGCGCATCATGACGCCTTCCATGACCGCCTGGCCGCCGATGAGCGTTGTCTCCTCCCCACTCTCAAGAACGGGGAGCAATTGTATGTGCGCGAATAGGCGCACGAAGCGACGCCAGCCCAACCCGCCTACTCGGCTAACAGGAAAATTCACTCGGCTGAAACTCCAGCTACTAGTATAACTGGCGAACCCAGCTTTTGAAATCAGCGAGTTATACCCGCACTGGAGGTTGAGGCCAGGTAAATGTCCTCGGCTGGCCTCACTCTCCGGCAACGGTTGTGTGCTGAGGGATTACCAGTTCCTGGCCAACCTGAATCTTGTCTGGGCTTTGCAGCTTGTCCTGATTCGCTTCGAAGATCTTGTTGTATTCGTTAGCGTTGCCGTAAAACTCTTTAGCGATCTTCGAAAGGGTATCGCCGGACTGAACGGTGTACTTCTTCTCGCTCGCCGGTGAGCTCTGTTGCGAAGGTGCTTCGGCCGGTGCCAGGCTAGGATCAACCGTCAGATCGAGAGTCAGATCGCTGTAGGACGGATCGACTGCCTTGACCTGATTCCAGACCTGGTTCTTTGCATCCTCAGAAGGCGCTGCACCTTGCAGAAACAGTTTGTTGTCCTGCACGTGCATATGCGCGAGCCTCACACCCGTCTTCTGGATTGTCTGTATCGCGCCGTTGTACTTCTGCTTCAGTTCTTCTAATCGGTCCATGGTTACTCCTCCCAATGGATCAGTTAGCCACCGGAATCGTTGCGTTTAAGTTCGGTCCGACCCCGAACTTATCCGTGGATATCGGGTCGGACGCCGGCGACGTTTAAGCGAACTTTATAGACGCTGGTGCTCGCAGTAATGTACAACGACTTACCGTCCCGATCTCCCCACGCAAGATTGGCCGTCACCTCCGGCATGTGAAGCAGGCCAAGCTGCTTGCCCTCCTGCGAGAAAATCCAGATCCCGCCTGGACCCGTGCAATACAGATTGCCTTTCACGTCGACCTTCATCCCGTCCGGACTACCTTTCCGTTGGTCGCTGGTAACGTCAAAGAAGACCTTGCCCTCCGCGACGCTCCCGTCATCATTCACCTTGTAGCGCATCCAGATTTTTTTCTGCGGATCGGAGTTTGCCACGTAAAGGTACTTCTCGTCTGGTGAGAACGCAAGCCCGTTCGGCCGTGTCATGTCCCTGACAAGAAGAGAAAGTTTGCGCGGGTCCGGTGCCGCGCCGGGTTTGTGGTCGCGTGCTCCCGCTATTCGGTAGACACCATTGAATTTGAGTTCTTTCGCCTTATCGGTGTCGAGCTGCGTCTCTAGTCCGTATGGTGGATCCGTGAAGTAGAGGCTCCCGTCACGGCTGTATACCAGGTCATTCGGGCTATTCAGTCGCTTGCCTTCGAAACTGTCGGCCAGGACGGTAATCTTGCCGTGGAGATCGGCGGACTCGGCTCGCCACACATTTCTAAGTGCATGGCCCGCCACACTCAGCCGTCCGGAAGAATCGAGTGTCATGCCATTCGACCCTGGTTCAGTACCTGCGAAATGGTCGCCTTTGAAGCCGCTTGGCTGAAGAACGATGGAGGTTTCCCCGGAAGTTGTCCATTTTCGTATCGTGTTGCTGGGAATATCCGCGAAGAGAAGATAGCCCGGCTGCACCCAGACCGGACCTTCCGTCCACTTCAATCCGCTCGTCAGCCTCTGCAACTTAGCATCGGGCGGCACAATATTGCGGAACGCCGGGTCTAACGCCGTTCCTTCCAGCCGGTCTTCGCCGGGTTCTAAGGCTTGTATTGTCATTAACGAAACCACCAGGACCGCAAATAGAACAACAACGGCTCGCATAACCTAAGCGGGGATTCTATAACACTCTGAATGGGCGTCTGTTACCGTCATTGAGAGGAGCTTTGCAACGCTGCATAGAAACGAGCTCACCACAAATCTTATCCTTTCCATCAATGCCATCGCCCGCCAATGATCACCGTCTGCTCTGGCCCACAGAGACAGGTTCTCGTCCAATCTGCGAGCCGCTTCTCTTTTTCCGTTCTCTGGTTAGCAATCCTTTGAAGATCGGCGCACTCGCACCGAGCTCACCAAAGCTGTCACGTTTGATGGCCTCCTGTGTCAAACCGGCGGACGGTTCAGTGCTGGAGATCGGAGCAGGGACCGGTTCGATTACCAAAGCGCTTCTGGAAACCGGGCTCAACCCGGAGCGGCTGTTCATCATTGAACGCGACCCTTCCTTGGTGGCGTTCCTGCAGCGGGAGTTTCCCTCCGTTCATGTCTGCTGTGGGGATGCTGCACACGCTTCCCGCCTGTTGTCCGAGCACGCCATGCCTCCTGTAACTTCGGTGATCTCCAGTTTGCCTCTGCGTAACTTTGCCAAGCCCGATCAGTTGCAGGTTGTACGTGCCATGATGGACGCGCTGGCAGACGGTGGACAGCTTATCCAGTTTACGTATGGAGCTGGATGCCCCGTTTCTCGTGAGCAACTCGGCTTGCATGGCGAGTGCCTCGGCCGGGTCTGGATGAATCTTCCGCCTGCCGCCGTATGGCGCTTTACCCTCAAGCAACCGGCTTCATCGTAAGAGCTGTTTAGGCATCAATTGGCGTCGGCCGACTGGTGCGGAAGTGTTAATCTAAACGCCGTGAACCGTTTGTTGGATGCTCTGCGCGACGAACGTTCGGCAGTCACTCTCGATATCGCGGCTTTGGAAATGGCAGCCATTGAATTCCCAGGTCTCGATATCGATGCAAGTCTCTTCCGCCTCGATAATTTGGCCGAGCAGATCAACTCGCAGCTAACGCCCAATGCTCCCGGCATTGACTTCATCAAGGCTGCCAATGAACTCCTCTTCGACGTCATGCAATATCGCGGCAACGAAGAAGAGTATTACGATCCACGTAATAGCTGCCTGAACTCAGTCCTGATGCGCCGCTTGGGTATACCGATTACCTTATCTGTTGTTTACATGGAAGTGGCACGACGGTTAAACCGCCATGTCTATGGTGTTGGACTGCCGGGGCACTTCATTGTGGCTTACGAAGATGCCGAATCGCGCTATTGGATCGATCCGTTCCATAACGGACGCGTCTTGACCTTTGCGGATTGTTCAGCGCTGGCTAAGCAGACCGCCAATGTAGATCTACGAGCTAATCCGGCCGTGCTCTCCGCCGTAAATAAACGACAGATTCTGGTCCGAATGCTGAGTAACTCTGAAAGCCATCTATCTGCGGGGAGAGGTTTTCGACAAAGCGCGAGAGGTGCTGAACCTACTCATTGAAGCGGCGCCTGATTATGCGGAAGAATATCGGCATCGGGGACTCGTACACTTGCGACAACATAATCACCGGGCCGCAAAGGAAGATTTAGAAACGTATCTACGCCTGGAACTTCATGCGCCTGAGCGAGAGCAGGTTCAGAAACAGCTAGTGCTGATCGAGAGCTGGAAGGCTGGACTGAACTAGCGGCTTGGGTTGACTGAGCGATCAGAGAGGTAGGACTTCGCCCCTCTTCTGATGTCTTACTACTTGGCTACCTTACGAACAAGGTGCCCCAACTGGCTGGCACGCTCTTCGGGGGTGGCTCGCACGAAGTCACCGGTCGACTTGGCTGGCGGCTTCTTGTTCTTCTCAACAACACGTTCACTAACGCGCTCGTCGATGGCCCGGTTCTGGGCGATTCGAGCTGCTGTCCGTTCGGCAGGGGTCATTAAGTGAAATGGCTTATTCATCTTGCGTCTACTATCATCGCTCATTCCCGCATGAAAATTTGCGAGGCCGCAGTAAATCACGCATAATGTGCCCGGCCGAAGGCATCTAAGTACCTTCGGCTCAGGCGCTCTAGAGTGAAGCAAAGCAGAGTGCTCTGCCGGCGCGTTCGAGATTTAACCTGCGGATATCAACTCAGCCCGCTGCTGCGTGCGCCGATCGCCCTGAAGGCCAGGAGGACACCAATACCTGCAACACATAGTACCCACGAAGATGGCTCCGGAACGCTCGAGGCCGAAGCTGAGAAGCTGACCGGTCCGATAGCAAAATCGTTGTCCTCACTCGCGATCCTGACCTGGTTGAATGTGCTGGTACCGGTCCCTCTAGCCCCCACGAAGAAGCTGCTCAGACCGTCGTCGCTAATCGTGTAGGTCAGGTCAGTAGTGGTGCCGCTTAGGAAGGTGATCGTGTAGAGATAGGAGTCAACTACGTTGCTCTCGACTGTTACTCCGAATTCGCTGACCGGCGTCGAGAAGTTGATCAGATCCGGCCCGTTGCCGCCGTTGTAAAGCAATGGTGTTCCGGAAGGGAAGTCTCCGAAAAAGCTCGCACCTTGGTGATCCACCGTGAAAGGTGCGTTGGAAGCGGTCAAAAAGGTAACCATATTCCCGCTCGCACTCTCCGAAAACGGTGAAGCAACTTTACCCGAATCCGGTTGTGGATAGTTGGCGATGGCGTCGGTCGGACTCAGTTGCGAGGCAGCGGTTAGCTGAACATAGCTGGCGTGTGCCAAACCATTCCCGGCAAGCAACAGGAGAACTGCCGGAACAACACGAAGGTAGGAACAGGACTGGATATGCATGTGTTTTGAACCTAGGCTGCCTTACAGCAGCGACTGCGCCCGGAGTTTAGTCACTTCAGCTATCACGCCGCTCAAGCCGCTCGTCGAGTAGACCATTTCGAGTCTTTCCGGGCTTAGGTAGGAATAGATCACGTTGCGGAACTTGTTGTTGAAAGTTGCCGTATCTGTTGCGGTGTATCCGAATTCCGGTGCGATCTGCGCAAGTAGTACCTGCGTCTCCGTTACGGCAGCAATAGAGTTTGTGAAGTCGGCGTCCGAAAGGTTGTGAATCTGATATTCAATCAGGTTGTTGAACTGTCCTGCTGCGAGCAGATCGGTGCTGCCGAGGCTTCGGAGTGGAGGAAGACGTAAGTTGCCGGATGCATCCTTAAACAGGTAGCCGGCTGCTACGGGATCGATCTGGGCAATGATCGCTGCCGCGCGAAGCCAATTGACCACCTTGTATTCGTTGCCGAGCGACGGATTCGAATGTGCTGAAGCCTGTGTAATCACCATATCGGGAGCCAAACCACGCTTCATGGATTCTGCGATACCGATGATGTGATGACCACCCGTTCGCGAATCTCCCGCCGCGCCATAGTTGTCTGTCGAGCCTGCGCCACCGAAGTTTAATTCGGTGAACTCCGTTCCGTCCGCGTTCCATTGGAACACCAGCATCTTCGCCCAGTCGTGCCAGATCGGAGCGGCCAGAATGACATCCTGATTGATGAACGTGTCACCCGTCCGGGTTGCGCCCTTGGCAATGGGAATGCCATCCGCGCCTGGACTGCCATACTCGCCTCGGTAGGTTGAAGCAAAATTGATGGAGCTCTGGTCGTTCAACGACTCGTGAACGGCGAGTCCACCCGGATACGAGTGATGCCCGCCGAAGTTACTGCCGGGCGTTGCCATGAACTGAAGCGGAACATTGGGGCACGCTGTTCCGTCATTTAAAACCGGTGGGAAAACGCCGGCCGAAATCCCGCCCGTAATAGCTGCCCCGTCTACTGGATTTATCAATCCCTGGCCGACGAGAGTCTGAACGATTTGGGCCTTCTGATCGGCCGTAAGACCCGCCCGATGCTGGATGCACGTTTGCGGATTTGTGATCGCATCTAAAGTGATCTGACGCAAAGTAGCGTCTTGAATCTGGTTCGCATTCGCGATTAACAATTTAAAAGCAGACTGGACCAACGGCGAATTAGGGCCGATACCAGCGGCAATGGAGTTGCCTGCACCCACCTGCGTTTGATCCGCGGCAAAACTTGTCAAGCCTGCCGCGAGCCATAGGCAGCAAAGCTTCTTACGTAGTGTCATTTCTTATCTCTCCGGAATTGAAGCGGCAGCTTAGACCGCTAGTTTTTGACCACGCTCGTTTGAACGTCTCTTTCAACCATTGGGTGTGTGCAACTTCAACGAGGTAGCGATTAGTCTAGATCTGGTATCTGCTATTCACATGTCCGCTTCATGGCGTCAGTGTTAACAACGTGTGACGACAGCCTCGGTAAGTACCGGTGAAACTCCCTTTGGAATTTGGGCATCCACGATGCTACTCTTCGTAACGATTAGCGCATCAGGAAGCGAAGGTCTTCATTGGATATCAAAGCGCAGAGTGCCGGTCACAATCTGCCCCTCGGCATAACACTCATTACGCTCGCATTCTTTTGCGCCGCCGTGATGAGCGCTATTAGCAAAGAGGCCTCCAGTGTCCCGCCGCTCATGACACTCTTTATGCAGTACGCCATCAGCTTTCTGATTTTTGTGCCATCGGCGGCCAAAGGCGGTCGCGATATCCTTCAGACCCGACACTTTTGGCTCCAGGCCTTCCGAAGCTTGGCCGGATCCGTGTGCCAGTTGTTGTTCTTCATCTCGGTCCGCTCTATACCGCTGATGGCTTCCGTCCTGCTCTCCAATGCGGCCCCGCTCTTCATCCCATTGGTTGTTTTCGTCTGGTTCCGAAAAACCGTACAGCCGATGGTATGGCTCAGTCTGTTGATCGGACTGGTAGGAATTGTGCTGATTATCAAACCCGGCCCGCAGATGTTTCAGAACCCTGCATCGCTGATCGCCTTGACCGCCGGGGTATTCTCGGCCATAGCGCTTGTCGCGACCAACAAGCTTACAGAGACCGAACCTCCGCGGCGCATCCTGCTGTACAACTTTGGTATTTCCACCCTGCTGCTCATCCCGCTCTGTATGACGGCGTGGAAACCGTTGACCTCCCGGCAATGGCTACTGCTGCTGGGTGTCGGAATCTTCTATGCAGCTACGCAATACCTAATCATTCTGGCCTATCGCTATGCCAGCGCGACCGAGTTATCGCCCTTCAACTACACGGTGGTCATCTTCTCAGGTCTGCTCGGTTGGCTGGTTTTTGGGAACGTACCCGACCTGATGGCAGTTGCTGGTACGGTTCTCATCTGCGCCGGCGGCATTCTTAGTATCAGATCCGGGCACTCAGAAGGACACGGACACGTCTTCGGATTCGGCCACTGGTCATTCCACTGGAAGCGGCAGATCCGGGCACCTGCCTGAGGTTTGCTTTACAATGGCGAGTCGCGGAGCTGAAGTTGCCGTTGTGAATAACGCTCTAACTCGCTTTCTCCAGTTCTGCGACTCTTGCTGCAATCAGCCGCAGATCCTTCACAAACAGTTCATACTCTTCCTCCGCGCGATCCTCGGCTCGCAAGATGGCGGAAGGATGGATCGTCGCTACCATTTCCTTACCCCAGCGGTGCGGAAAGAATTTGCCCCTGTCGTTCGTCACCCGAAACTCACGTCCCATCAGCGACTGAGCCGCCGTTGCGCCCAGACACACGATGAGTTCCGGCTCGATCGATGCCAGTTCCGCCTCGAGCCACGGACGGCACGCCGAAATTTCGATGCCGGTCGGCTTGGCATGAATCCGCCGCTTGCCGCGCTCCAGGAACTTGAAATGCTTAACCGCATTGGTGACGTAGATCTTCTCTCGATCTAGTCCGGCTTCGTGCATGGCTTTGCTGAGTAGACGTCCTGCCGGCCCGATAAATGGATGACCCTTTGTATCCTCTTCATCCCCGGGCTGCTCTCCCACCATCACCACCTTGGCGTCGCTCGGCCCTTCTCCAAACACGACCTGCGTCGCATGCTGATATAAATCGCAACCTCGGCAGTCGGGGCCGCCGTCTGCAACTCTCTGATGCTCCGGACTGCCGGAACGAACGCGGCCGCCGATGATTTTTGACTGCTTGCCATTTGATTTACTCTGGTATCCGCTTTCGCCAACAGGCTCGGAATCAGCTGGGCCTCCGGCAGAGTCGCCCAGTGCCGCACCGGCATTTCCGCCTTCATCGCCTTCACCTTTACGCGGGCCGGGTTGAAGATCGAAGCATAATAATCGCGCCAGAGATCTTCCAGTTTGTCCTCTGCCGGTGCTTCGGAGCGCGGCACGCCGGGGCCGAAAGTTAGCTCATTCGTATCCCAATGCGCGCTCCGGTCAGGCGTCAGAATCGACCACCGCATCGCCCCAAAGCGATCGCGCGAACCACGGCGCCAGAGCCTCCACAATGTAGTGGTCTGGCTTATGCCAGGCCACGAACTGTTCCGGCTCGGCGCCTGCCACCTTCCGGAATCGCACGAACGCCTTCATCTTGTGCATGTCGCGGTGAACGGCCTTTTCCATCAGCTTCAGCTCTCGCACGTCATCGTCGATGTCGATCTTCATCAACATCGCGCTCGCCGTGCGCGATCCGGTAAAGAACGCGATAGAGCAGAGGCCAGCGCGCCTCGTCCCGGTGCAACGCGACCGTCCTTGCAGCTTCGAGAAACTCCCGGGCACTGCTGGCCCGCGTGGTGCTGTCTCCTTGGCCGGGTCGCCGGCAACTCCCTTCAAACAAACCCGGCGTCCACAGCACCGCTCCGGCGGCACCCCGCTGCCAGCAGCTTGCGCGCGCTTGCCCGCCAGCTCCGCGAAATCCTCGACGCTAACCGTGATCATAGCTCACCCGATCGCGCCGTCTCAGCCGCTTCAAATAACGACAGTTGCTGCTTAGGCGAACCACAAACTTCTCCGGCAGCTTCGCGACTGTCTATCTGTTGGCCGCTGGATTGTGGTCGGCCGTCACCACGAAAAATTGCGACTTCTTTACCGAGATCTTCAGCTTGGCCAGGTCCGTCAAAGTCAGCTTGCGATAGCGCCGCATCTTCAAAATGCGCGTTACGTTCCGCACGCCAAACCCCGGTACCCGCAGTAGCGCTGCTTTGCCGGCCTTGTTCACGTCGACCGGAAAAAACTCCCGGTTCCGCAAAGCCCACGCCAGCTTCGGATCCTTGTCCAGCGGCAGATTGCGCTCGCCCTCCGTGGTCAGTTCATCCGCCGTAAATCCGTAGAACCGCATCAGCCAGTCCGCCTGGTACAGCCGGTGCTCACGGACCAGAGGAATCTTTTGCAGCGGTAGCGCCGGGTCGGCATGCGGAATCGGACTGAATGCCGAATAGTACGCCCGCCGCAAACCATACGTGCTTGATAAAGCTCCGCCGATTTGTCCAGCAGCACCGAGTCCGGCGCATCGGTGCTCCAACAATGAACTGAGTACTCTGGCCGGCCGGCGCGAACCGCGGCGATTTGCCCTGCCGGTTGGTCTTGTCCTTCGCCTCCAGAATGCCGTTGGCGATCTGCCGCATCGACAGTTCAATCTCTTTGTGCGTTTTCGCCGGAGCCAGTTGCGCTAAGTCACTGTCGCGCGCCAGTTCCACATTCGCGCTCAGCCGGTCCGCCCACTGCCCGGCCTGCAGCATTAATTCTTCCGACGCCCCGGGCACCGCCTTCAAATGAATATATCCGCCGAAGCCATGCTCCACGCGCAGAAGCCTTGGCAACTCGCACCAGTTGCTCCATCGTGTAGTCCGGGCTTTGAATGATGCCGGAACTGAGGAACAGGCCCTCGATGTAGTTGCGCTTGTAAAATTCGATCGTGAGGAAGACGACTTCTTCCGGCGTGAACCGCGCCCGCTTCGTATCGCTGGAGATCCGGTTTACGCAATAACTGCAATCGTAGACGCAGTAGTTCGTCAGCAGCAGCTTCAAAAGCGAAACACAGCGGCCGTCCGGTGTATAGCTGTGACAGATGCCCATACCGTCCGTATTGCCCAGGCCACCCGGGACTGCGTGCACGCCGCGAACCGCTGCTGGCGCACGATGCATCGTATTTCGCCGCATCAGCCAAGCACCCGCAGCTTTTGCTGGATCTCCACTCTAATACTTAGATGAGATACAACCGGCATAACAGTTCTATTCGATTCTGTTGTCTCGTCCTCGACCGTTCGCTCTGGCGAAACTAGCGTGCGCTTCGGAAATCTGCTGCAAGATGCGCTCCATGTCGTCCGCAACCGCGCACATCGGATTGCTCTCCGTCCGAATCGTCAAGTTGAACGCTTCAGGGAGCTGAATCACTCTTGACGTTTGAAGACAATGATGGAACCAGGTTCTCGCTCACCGTGACATGCACCAGTTCCAGCGTGTTCCGAATGCGGCAGTAGGTGACTTCCGACAAATCCGGTCTTCCCCACCGTCGGAGCAATCTTTGTCAAGCACCTCAACATCGTTGGAGAAATGGATCGGTGTTCGGATAGCCGCCGGCGTCGACGCCGTCAGTGAATTGATGTAGGTCGGCTTCCAATCGATATCGTTCACCAGTCGGTCATGCATGACATCCGCCATTCCGACGCCCACCGCGCTGTGATAGCTCAGTGAACTGAGGCCACGCACATAGATGCGGTGAACCAATCGGCGTATTCTCAAACGGATTGTACTGGCACGTGCGATGCTTCGATTGATCACCTTGGTATCCATACCCGCGCCGCTGATGTTTTTGCCGATCTCGTCTACGATCAGAATGTCGATTTCGGGAGCCGGCAATTTTGCCATCCAGGACTTGACTTCCCGCAGCAGTTCCTCTTCCTCGCTCAACCACAGCTTCTCGGCCGATCGGCAAAATTGACCGCAACCAGGCCCGCTGTTTCGTGATGCGCGCCCTCCTGAATGGCCAGACCGCCCAAAACCTTGCCCGTTCGAAAATCCGGGAGCCCGCGCTTCGGATCACCTTCTCCAAGCCCAGTCGATAGGCAAAAGTATGGTATTGCCTAGCGCTCCGGCAAACTTGCCCAGGCCGATCGCCATCATCTTGAACAAGCCGCTTTCCAGCGCTCCCGGAGAAATCGGTGTGCCACTTCACGCGGCCGACCAGAAAAATGCCGTCCGCCTCGTAGGCGTTCTTGTCAATGAACGTCTCGATCCCTTCCGGCGTCTTCCCAAGGTGATGCACCTCGAGCGAACTGATGACCGGCACGCCCATCGTGGCTTCGTGAATGCCGTAATGCGCCAGAACATCCGCCTGCCCTTCGGCCGACGCGGCTCCATGGCTTCCCATGGCCGGAAAAATAAATGGCTGCGCGCCGCGCTCCTTCCAGAAATCACCACCGCTTTCACAATCGTGGCGGTATTGGAGATGCCCCGGCTGCCGACACCGATGGCAATGCGCGCGCCCCACGGGAACCCGTTCGGCGATCCGGAACGCGCTAATTCTTCGCGAATATGCCCAGGAATATCGGCAATGGCACGGTTGGGAAAGTACTGTTCAGCACGGACGAATCGGGGTAAATTCACCATTAAATCTTACTCCCTCTCACCCATTACGAAAAGCCCGCGCTAAACCTCGCACTCTCAATCTAGTTACCCCAGCTTTGCTCCAGCAACATGGTGTACTCGCCGGACGCAAACAGATCGAAAGCAAATTGCCCCGCAGCTGGCCGTTCGCATCCCGAATCGCGCATCCGCTGCTCATACCAGGAATCCAGATGGCGGTGATAGCGGCGCAGAAACTCTGGTCGCAAAACGCTCCACAGTCGGAAATTCCGCGAACACCGCATGCAGTCCGATGGAGCGCCGGAACAGCGCCGAGAAATCCAGCACTCCCCAACTTTCCAGCTTCGTCCGCACCGCATCCGGGATCTGCTGCACCAGCACGATCGCGAAACTCTCGGCCTTCAGGCCCTTCAATTCTTCGATCCCCGACAGTTGCACGATTCCGTGCACTGTTCCATCCAGCGGCTCAAGTCCTTACCGATGTAGAACAACATCCGCAACTTCGGCATAGCGGCCGCGCAGCAATTGCTGATCCAGATTGTCGTCGGTGATCTTCCGGGACGTGGCAGGAAACCCTGCAATGCCAGGCTAGCGCGCGAACTCTCCATCAGAACCGAAGTGTCTTCAGGTCCCGAAAAAGGGTGCAGGATCAGCGGCGGAAGCTTGAACACCGGTACGCTACCGGTCGATCTTCAAACTCTCTGCTAAGAATTCCAATGTGTTTCCGCCTTCATCTGTCATGTAAGTGAGTGAATCTCGCTCGTTCTCTTTCACCCTATCGGCAGAAACACTGGATTACCTCACTTTCAATCTCGCCTGCCAGTTCTTTCGATCGCCCTTACGGCCTAAGCGTCTTCGCGTCTGGTGTTTTGCCTTGTGGACCGGCCCCGGCACTTGCGGTGGCCGGTTCAATTCCAGCTGTATCACATCGCGTCCAGATCCGCCGCTTTCAACGCACCGCCCACCATCCGGCCGTTGATGAAAGATGTCGGCGTTTGCTGCACGCCCAGTTCCTGCCCGCTTGTAAACCTTCTTTTACCTCTGCCGCGCCCCCATGGCTTATCAATACAGGCACCCACTTTCGCTCCATCCAGTCCTTGCGTCTTGGCGAAAGACACGTCGCCTTCTCCTTAACGTTATCCGGCTTCACTTCTTCCTGGTGCCCAAACAGCCAGTCGTGAAATTCCCAGAAAGCATTCGGCGTTGCCCGGCCCGACACAATGTGCCGCCTCTGCGGCCGGCAGTGCCCACTTGTGAATCGATGCTATCGGAAAATCCTGGAATTCGATCCGGACATCGTTCGGATATTTCTTGGGTATTTCTTCACGAATGGTTTTGGCAAACTCGCGGCAGTACGGGCATTGAAAATCACTGAAAACCACCAGCGTCACCTTTGCGTTCGTAGGACCGTACGCCTGGACCATTTCGCGGGAGGTGCTGCAGCATGTCCAGCAAACGGCGATTCTTGAAGATTCCAAACCGATCCGTTCACGATCTGCCCATCGGGGCCCCACAAAGTAAACTTTGTCGATCTTCTGGGCTCGCCCATGCTCAGATGCACCGGCAGGCGGTCCATTCCGCTGAATGAGCTTGGTTCGGGATCGCCGATGTCGATTTTGACCACTGGCGGTATAGCCTTCGGTGTACCGGATGAACTGCTCTAGCCGTGCCTTATCGAGCTTCGGAACTGGCTCTTCCGCGGCTATGCTGATCAGGCGTGACGGCAGGATACCCAAACAGCTGCCGCCGCGAGGTTTCCCTTGCATGTGTCACCCTCAGTCTAGTCGAAAACCAGACAGCCGGTCACTATACTGGAAATTGTCATCGCTCCGAAGTCGGTCCCGCCGCGGCTGGTCGCGACCGCCATCGTCACACTCTACCTTTATCGCTTGAATGGCGTAGGTGTGGTTGGGCCCGATGAACCGCGTTATGCCGCGATCGGCCGCACCATGGCCCAGTCCGGTGATTACGTTACACCTGTTCTGTGGGGAAAGCCTTGGTTCGAAAAACCGCCGCTCCTCTATTGGATGACCGCCTTGGGTACTCGCTTTGGCCTTAGGCCCGGATTTGTGCGGACGCCTTCCGGTCGCGGCCCTGAGCTTGATTTTCTTGGGCGCTCTGTTCGTCTGGACTTCCAAAGAGTTCGGCTCACTCGCCGGAGCTGTCGCTGCGGTCGCGCTCGCCACATCGGCCGGTTGGCTCACCTACAGCAGCTTCTGCCTAACCGATCTCCCTTTGGCTGTCACTTTTTCCGCAGCCGTCTTTTTAGCCACTTCGTTGCTCGCTTCGAAAAGCACAACACGTCTCCGTCTGTACTTCGTCCTAATTGGAGGGTTCATAGGCCTTGGTGTCCTGGCGAAAGGATTGGTGCCCATCGCTCTCGCCCTTCCATTTTGCTGGTTCTTGCGCTCCTACGTTCGTTATTGGTGGCTGGCGATCATTTCCTGCTTGGTCGTCGCCATGCCCTGGTATGCGCTCGTGTATGCCCGAAACGGATATGCTTTCGTCGATGATTTTTTCGTCAAACACCACCTGCAGAGGCTTTATTCCGCAGCTCTCCTCCATACCCAGCCCTGGTACTACTACATTCCGGTCCTGCTGATTGGCCTGTTCCCCTGGACGCCGATCTTCGGAATCTTCCTTTTCCGTCCCGCGTTCGGCGACGCGCGCCGCCAATTTCTACTGGCCGTATCGGCCTTCGGTTTTATTTTCTTTAGCGCGACCCGTAATAAACTTCCGCATTACCTTCTCCCGATCCTCCCGGCGCTGTTCGTGCTGCTGGGTTCCTGGTTCGAACCATCGAACGCGGAACGAACCGGCTTTTCGGGCTCTCATACCGAGCGCCTTCGGGAAATCCCTCGCGGCTGGCTGGTTGCGTCTGCTTGCCTGATTGCCAGCTTTCCATTCATTGCAGGCATACTGCCGCCTATCCTCGCCGCCGGCCGTCTCTCCTGGGCTACGCTCCCCTCTCTCACCCTCGTTCAATTCGTATTCGTCGCTCTTCCTCTTCTTGCTGTCGTGCTGGCGCCTCGTTCGCAATCCAGCCTTGCGCTTGTCGCGTGCGCCATTATCGGCCTAATGTATTTGAAAGTGGCCAGCTACCCGGCCATAGATGAACTCGTGTCGCCTCGCCGTTTCTGGCTGGCGAACGCATCGAAACTCACCCGTACATGCAACGGGGGCACCAACCGCGATTGGCTATATGGGCTAAGCTACTACCGCACAGCGGACTTCGCCGAGTGTCAAAATGGCCATTTCGATTACGTCATCCGAACGGTCTCGAAAGGTGCGCCAGTGATCGAACCTCTCAAATAGCTGTTATCGAATATATGGGCGAGACCTCAGCAGTTACGTCCCGAACCTTTTTTGCATCCACTGGCTGTGACCGAGAAGAAGAACTTAGGAAATAGCGACCTGCAGATCACCCCGCTCGGAGTTGGAGCCTGGGCCATGGGAGGTGCTGGTTGGAAGTTTGGTTGGGGTAGCCAGGAGGACTCCGATTCCCTTGGCGCCATTCGTAGTGCCATCGACGCTGGTATCAATTGGATCGATACAGCCGCCGTCTATGGCTTGGGCCACTCGGAAGAGGTCGTAGGAAAAGCGCTCAAAGGTCTTTCTCAGAAGCCTTACGTCTTCACAAAGTGCGAACGGCGTTGGAATCCTGATGGAAGCATCTTTCCTTCGCTCAAAGCAGATTCCGTTCGCAAAGAATGCGAGGACAGTCTTCGCCGCCTCGGTGTCGAACAGATTGACCTTTACCAGATCCATTGGCCTGAACCGGAGGGTGAAATCGAAGAAGGTTGGACCGAAATGGCCAAGCTTAAGGAAGAAGGTAAAGTTCGTTGGATTGGCGTTTCGAACTTCAACGTCGAACAGATGACGAAGGCTCAGAAGATCGCGCCCATTACTTCTTTGCAGCCGCCTTATTCCCTGCTCGTCCGGAAAGCGGAACCCGAGATCCTGCCCTACGCCTTGCAAAACAACATCGGAGTTATTGTTTACTCGCCAATGCGGGCCGGCCTCCTCACTGGCAAGATGACCAAAGAGCGCGCTGAAACCCTGTCCCAGGACGACTGGCGCAGCCGCGATAAAGACTTCCAGGAGCCTCAACTCAGCCGCAATCTTGAGTTGGTCGAAATCCTGAAGCAGATCGGTGAGAAGCACGGGCGTACTCCGGGTGAAGTCGCCCTTGCTTGGACGCTGAATAATCCTGCTGTCACCGCGGCCATTGTCGGCTTACGCCGCGCCGATCAGGTGCAGGGCACGATTGGCGCTCTCGAGTTTCGGCTCTCTCCTGACGAAGTTTCAAGGCTCGAAAAATTCTTCGCCTGAAGAACTGTTTGCACGGTAAGCCCGGTCATGTCTTTCACGACCAGATCGGGCTCGTGGTTCGACAATTCCTGCTCCGACAGCACCCCTGTTGCAACAGCGATGGCCCGGAACCCGTTCGCCTTAGCTGCGATAACGTCGTTCCGATGATCGCCAATCAGGCTCACGTTGGCAAAACTGCTCGTGCCTCTCATCGCAGCAGCTCGTTCAGTTGCTCGTTGGGCCAGGGCGGCGCGCGTGCTGCCATCCTGCGAGAAAGCGCCTACATCGAAATACTCCCGCAGTCCAGCTAATTCGAGTTTCTTCCAACCGATTGCCTGCAGGTTTCCTGTTACTACGCCAATCGTCACCCCTTCGCTCTTCAGAGATCGCAATAGGTCTACAACACCGGGACAAACCCGATCCCGCAAATCAGAGGCGCAATTGTCCAGGTAAGCTGCCTCGCAGGCCTCCACGATGCGCGGTAGCGCCTGGAGCAACGCCTCTTCCGGAATCTGCTTGCTCCGCAGCATCAGCGTGATCAGGTCGCGATCTAAAGTTCCGGCCGTATCGATCCCGTCTGTCGTGGCATGCAGCTCCATCTCGCGGAATATCCCTGCCTGCAGGGCGTCCCGATGATGCGGACCCGCGCCACGCATCAGTGTGCCATCGATATCGAACAGCACCAGCGAAGTCTCGCTAAGCATGGGCAAGCTTCGGCAGCAACGCGCGCAGCAACTTCAGAAAAGTCGCCGAAACGCGCCGCCCAACTTCCAGCACCTCGTCATGATCGATCGTGCCACCGCTCATACCCGCTGCCATGTTCGTGACACAGGATAGTCCAAGAACCTGCATACCCATGTGACGTGCCGCAATGCATTCGGCGGCTGTCGACATGCCTACCAGATCCGCTCCAATCGTTCGCAGATATCGGATCTCTGCCGGCGTTTCATAGCTCGGCCCGAGTAAAGCCGCATACACGCCCTCGGTCAAAGTGATCCCAAGCTCAGCAGCTGTCTCTTGCGCCAAACTGCGCAGTGCCGCACTATAGGCTTCCGTCATATCCGGAAAGCGTGGGCCCAGATCGTCCTGGTTCGGTCCTCTCAACGGGTTTACTCCCTGTAAATTGATGTGATCGGAAATGCAAACCAGGGCGCCTTGAGTGTATGCAGCATTAATCCCTCCGGCTGCGTTTGTCAGTACCACCCGATCGACGCCGAGTTCATGAAAGAGCCGGATGCCGGCCACAACTTGCTGCGCCGAGTAGCCTTCGTAAAGATGGAATCTTCCGGACATCACCACGACGTCCATAGCGGCTCTTCCGTTTGCACCCATGGTGCCCATCACGAGTTCACCCGCGTGGCCTACTGCCGTAGAAACCGGAAAACCCGGAATCTCCCCGTAGGGAATGCGAACCCCGTTTGCAAGCGAGTCTGCGAAAGCACCTAACCCGCTGCCCAAAACAACGCCGACCTTTGGCCGTACTGATGTCTGTACTTCAACGAACCGCGCTGCCTCTTTCACGTTATGAGTCTAGCGGCACCGCTGCGAAACCGTCTCCGCTGATACAATAGCCCGCGCTGAAGGATTCTTGATTAATGTCTCAGAGCGCACAACTCAAAACCACACGTCGCATCTTCCTGGGTACCGCCAGCGCACTTGCTGCCACTCGCGTTTGGGGCGCTAACGACCGTATGAACGTTGCCATCGTTGGCCTTGGTGGCCGCGGAACCAGCCACCTGAATATCTATTCCAAACTCCCCGAAGCGCGCGTGGTCGGTCTTTGCGATGTGAACCAGGCCGCTCGCGAAAAAGCGCAAGCCACGCTCCTGAAGAACACCGGCGAGAAAGCCAAAGAGTTCGTCGACATGCGCGAAGCCTTCGCCGATCAAGACGTCCAGGCTGTCTCCATTGCCACTCCGAATCATTGGCACGCATTAGCCGCCATCTGGGCCATGAAGGCCGGCAAAGACGTCTACGGTGAAAAGCCGGCCTGCTACAACATCTACGAAGGCCAGCGCATGGTCCAGGTTGCGCGGGAAACCAATCGCATGCTGCAGATCGGCTCCCAGCATCGCAGCATGCCCTTCAAGATTCGCGCCATGGAAGCGGTCCAAGGTGGCCTGATCGGCAATGTCTACCTCTCCAAAGGCCTCTGCTTCAAGCGCCGCGCCTCCATCGGTCACAAGCCCGATTCCCCAACTCCGCCTGGAGTTGAATTGGGACCTGTTCCGCGGGCCGGCCCCCATGCGGCCCTTCAACGAACTGCGCTTTATCTATAACTGGCATTGGTTTTGGGACACCGGCAACGGCGATATCGGCAACCAGGGCGTACACGAAATAGGAATATGTCGTTGGGCCTTGGGTGATCCCATGTGGCCGAAAACCGCATACGCACAAGGCGGCAAGTACGCTTATACCGACGACCAGGAAACACCGAACACCCTCCTGGCCAGCTACAACTACGGCGATCGTGAAATCGTCTTTGAAGTTCGAGGCCTTCTCACGGGTGGCGAAGGCGTACCGGTGAAGCGCAAGGCCGCTGCACCGGCCGCGGGCGCTGTAGCGCCGCCTTCCGGGCCTGCTCCGGTGGCGACCACCCCACTCAGCGGCAAGCCGCTGGACATCATGGTGGGCAATCTGTTCTATGGCACCGACGGCTGGGCCGCCATGAGTGACGCCGGCTTCCAGGCCTTCAAAGGTGAAAGCAATGAACTTGTCATGGAGGAACTGCCCGAGAAAGGCGGCGCCGACTCCACTGCGCTTCACATGCAGAACTTTTTGGCTGCCTGCCGCTCACGGAACAACAAGGAACTGCACGATGAAATCGGCAATGCTTACCCCAGCGCTTCCTTGTGCCATTTGGCGAATATCAGCTATCGAGTGGGACGCAAGTTGAACCTGACCGACGGACCCAAATTCGTCGGCGATCATGAGGCCGACAAGCTTCTTACGCGCGACTCGTATCGAAAGCCCTACATCGTATGAAGTGGTTACACCTGCTCATTCCGCTGATGGCCGCCACAATCACGCACGCCCAGTCCTGGCAGGAGGAGGTCGATCGCCAGTTGCCCTTGCTCGGCCATCGGAACTGGATCCTCGTGGTCGATTCCGCTTATCCCCTCCAGGTCTCCCCGGGAGTTCAGACCTTTAACACGAATGCTGATCAAATCACGGTCTTGAAGGATGTACTCCACCGTGTCGCCGGCATGAAACACGTGAGCCCGATCATCTTGGAAGACCAGGAACTGTCATTCCTCTCAGACCAGGACGCGCCCGGCGTGAGTCGCT
This sequence comes from uncultured Acidobacteriaceae bacterium, assembly GCA_963814195.1. GTDB lineage: Bacteria > Acidobacteriota > Terriglobia > Bryobacterales > Bryobacteraceae > Bog-105. Next base: position 317,352 of record CAWFBU010000006.1, on the reverse strand, counting down.
ATCGGTCGCAGTTGAAGGAGGTGCTCGGCTCTCAATTCGTGCAGACCCTTCCCCATGAACAGATCATCAGGCAAATCGACGAAGCCGGCAAAACCTTTCGCGTGCTGATTCTCAAAACCACGATGACGATTCCCTACACTTCCGTCTTCCTCCAGCTTGATTGCAAATACTGGGGAGCGGCCTCCGAGAAGAAGCTCCGTGCCTCAATGACGCAGGCTCACAAGCAGTAACCCTCTCATCGGTTCAGCAGAGTATTGGAGGATGGTTGACGGCTCTCCCAGCCTTCCGATTCCAGTTCCGGGCGCTCTCGCTCTTGCTTTGCATATCCAATACAGAGATAGGCAATCAGATCCCAGTGCCCCGGCACTTCCAGTGTGCCTTTGACTTCCTCGGGATCAAGAATTGAGACCCAACCCAAGCCGATGCCCTCTGCCCATGCCGCCAACCACAAAGTGTTTACGGCACAAACGGCGGAATAGGAAAGCATCTCGGGCATGGTCTTTAAGCCCAGGCCGTGGCCTGTTGCCGTTCTCGGATCCACGAAAACTGCCAGGTGAACCGGTGCCTCCACCAGTCCAGCCAGTTTCAACCGTGCATAAAGAGCTGCCTGCTCTCCCGCGTACTCATTCAGGGCTTGTGCATTGCTCAATTGAAAATTCCTGATGATTTTGTTCCGTCGCTCAAGCGAATCGACGCGAACCCATCGCCACGGCTGACTGTAACCCACTGAAGGAGCAAGAGATGCTAATCCAATCAGCCTCTCCAGCGTCCCATGTGGGAGTGGCTCTGAGAGAAAGTGGCGCACATCGCGTCGCCTTTCCAGTAGCTCGACAAGCTTGGAGCGAAACTGATCATCGAACCGGATTTCTGGGGTCTTGATTACCACTTCCCGCGCTGAATCTGTTCTCGACTCACTTCCATAACTTACAGCTTCACAGATGAAGGCTGGGTCGGCTGCAGATTCAGCACGGTCGTGGATCTGCTAGAAGGAAATCCTGAGACCTAAGCGCGCCACAAACGGATTCAATACATTTGTCGGGTACAGGTAGCTTGACCCATAGGTCGTCACAAGACTTGTGACTGTATTGCTGTTCGTCACGTTGAACAAGTCGATGTTCGGTTCCACCCGCCAGCGCCCTTCGCGAAACGTGAACGGCCGGGCTACTCGTAAATTGAGTAGGTCCACACTGGGCATCCGCAAATTTCCTGCCGGGGCAAGAGCAACCGTTTCTGAACCTTGATTCAGGCCTGTGAAAACTTGCTGCGGTCGGATCGGGTATCCCGTGTAGTGTTGAAAGTTAATGCTCATCGAGATTCGATAAGGAAGCTCGTACGTGCCATCGATCTTCCAGACGAAGGTTGAATCAAGGAACAGGTAGTTGTTCTGCCGGTTGATGTTCAAATTAGGATCGTTGAAATCATCATATAGAGCATTGGGTGTACCGTTCCCATAGGTTCCCTTGGCCTTTTGTAAAGTGAATCCGGCCAGTAATTGCCACTTGGACGATAGATGTTTTGTAGCCGTAAATTCCACGGCATCATACCGGTAGTGATCGAGCGCCTTGATGTTCGTCACCAGGTATTGGCTGGTCTGGCTGGCGATACCAGGTGACAGACTATAGAGCGTCAAAGCCGCATTCGTCAGAGGGTTAACGATAGCCGAACCATTCAGAGAAGTGATCGGTTGATAGTCGGCGGCTGTGCGGGTGGTGTTCACCTCTCCGATCTGATTCTTGTTGTTCCGGAAGAAGTATTGCGCACCAACGGAAAGGTCCTTGAAAAGTTGTTGCTGCCAGCCGACCGTGACTTCGTCCGAGTAAGGATGTTTCAGGTTCGGATCGATCTTCGTGTAAACTCCTCCGGATGAAGAAATCAGGTTGTTGGCGCCAATGAAGCCGCTGGGAATACCATTCGTAGTCTGTCCGTTCCACAGGTAGGTCAAGGAACTCAGAATATTAGGGTTCACTGCTTCCGCCAGTTCCGTTCCTTCGATCCGGTAGAAGCGGCTGTAAGCGGCCCGTATCACCGACTTACCCTTTCCCGTCAGATCATAGGCAACACCTAAGCGTGGTGCGACATTGTCCCAACTCACAATGTCGGGCGACTGCGAAAATGTGCGCGCGCCGAAAAGCGAGACGAAGGGTCCCGCCGTCGGGCTCGTCTGCGCCGGATTGAAGTTGCGGAAGTGGTCGTACCGCACACCTAGGTTCAGCGTTAATCTCCTGCCGACGTGCCAGGCGTCTTGCGCGAACAGTGAACTGTCGTGAATAATGCTGTACGCGTTGACGGGCGTGTTGTAGATCGATACCTGCAACGGAACTTGATTGTTATAAGTCGCCGTCAACCCCTGGCTCACGTTGTAGAGGTTGCCATTCTTTTGCCGCCCATACTCAAATCCGAACTTGATGTCGTGCGATCCACCCCAACCGCTCTTGTAGTAGGACCCGGTGGCAGCAACGCGTCCGTGTGAAGCCGGATTGACGAACGAATAGGGCGGGGCACCAGTTTCCGTCGAGAGCGTCAAGTCGACGATGTTAAAGCTGTTGGCGCCCACGGTCGGCTGGTAGCTCAACGGAAAGATCTGATGCATGTAGCCGATCCGGAAATCGAGGACCAGCGAGCTCGTTAGTTGGCTCGTCCAAAGGCCCTCTAAGATATAGGCCGGTTCGATCTGACGCCAACTCGCCTGGTCACTGACCAACTGGTAAGCCGTATCGCGCCTGAAAAATCGATTTTCAGAGTTATACAGCCAAACGAAGCTCGCCCGATTGCGCGGGTTCAACTGCCAATCCGATCGCGTGTCGACATTCGATTGATGATTGATGTCGTTAATCGGAGACCCGTCCGCTCGTCTTACGGCCAGTATGTCTTCGCGGATGTCATACCGCCGAAATGAGCCAAACAGCCACCATCGGTCTTTGATCAATGGGAGTCCCAGGCTTGCCGTTGTATCGCGCGACATAACGAAGGGGCTACCGGCCTGCACGGCTTGTCCTTGGAACTTGGGCAGTTGCGGTTGTGCCTGAAAAGCTCCCGTCAAGTAGTACCCGGCCAGCAGACCATGAATCTGGTTTGAGCCCGATTTCGTCACCATGTTCATGTAAACGCCCCCAACGCCCACTTCTGCAGGGGCCTGATCCGTTACGACCTGAAACTCCTGCAGTGCGTCGTGATTCACGTAAAAAGATGTATAGCCGCCGTTCGCGCCCGGCCAGCCTAGCCGCAAACCGTTCCAGCTGTATTGTTCTTCTCCGGGCAGGCTGCCATGCACCTGCATATACGACTGTTGAAAACTCTGATTGCCTGCGACATCTACTGTGCTTGAGGTCACACCAGGTGCTTGCGCCACCGTCGACCACGGATCGCGACCGCTGGGAATATCTTGGAGGAGCGACTGATTGAAGGTTGTCGAGGAAGTGACAGTCTGGACGTCAACCGCCGGTGCATCCGTAACGGTCACCGACTGCCGCACGTCCCCTGGTTGCATCTGCGCTTGCACGGTTGCTGTAAAGCCGGCCTCTAACGCAAGATTCTTCTGCAGGAAACGCTTGAAGCCGGCGACCTCTACGGCGACGTTATAACTTCCCGGAGGCAGCAGGTCGACCAGAAAATTGCCATCCGCTTGCGATGTGGTCGTCTTGGGCGTCATCAGGGCCGGACTTTCGATCAGCACTTTGGCGCCCCTGATGGCCGCTCCGGACGAATCCGTAACAACGCCGGTTATCTTACCGGCCGTGGAAACCTGCCCCCACGCTCCCGATGCCAAAAGAGCCAGCATAAGGAACGCCGCTCGAGCACGTTTACATGAGGGAAGGGCCGCAATGCCAAATGTTCGATTCATATGTTCTCCTTTGCTGGTGCTGGTACGTTGGCCGGCAAGGACTGGTCGCGACCCAGTGTGGCGAACTATCACCAGGGTCTGGTTCGCGCCCAGGCTCCGTTTTGCCGGCGATTACTTTAAAGCTGAAGCAAGAATCGACAAGGTCTTGAATCGGTAATTGGCAAGACTATATCACGAAAACAAAATCGCATTGATATGCTTCCTTGTGCCCCGCGCCGCTTAAATTCGTCTTTTCGCACAGGTGGATTTCATCGAGTTTCCGGGCATGCTATAACAGGCAATCTGCTCCGCCTTGTTGCGGTGAAACGTCGCGGAGACACGTGCGATATCTTGCCAGAACATCGTGTCAGGAGGCTGGTTATTCGTGGCTACTCATGTTCCGCTTTTTAGGCTGTTGTCGTTTGTGCTGCCGGTCCTGGCGCTCGCTGCGCCGAACGGCCTCACCATCGATTCGCTCGTCCGCATCAAGCATCCATCGGATCCCTTGTGGTCTCCCGACGGACGGTTTGTCTCTTACGTTTGGGATGAAGGTGGTATTCGAAATCTATATCTCGTAAGCGCCTCGGGCGGCGCACCAGCGCGTCTCACGAACTTCACGGAAACGACGGCTCCGCGCGCTTTCTGGAGCAAGGAAAGCAAGACTCTCTTCTTCCAACATACGGGCGACTTGTGGCAGGTCGATCCTGCTCATCATGACGCTCCTCGCGCCCTAAACCTCAGCTCGAATAAAGGCGTTGAGTTTACGCCCTCCCCCGACGGGTCTCAAGTTGCCTGGGTACAGCCTTCCTCCACCGGAGTCGATCTCGTCACGGCCTCTTTCTCCCATCCCTCGCCCAAGGTCCTGGCTCACAACAACGCGAGTATCCGCTCTCTTTCGTGGTCCCCTGATGGCAAATCTCTCACGTACTTAGGCGACTCACGAACCATCTATCACGACGAAGCCCCCGCCTATTCCGGCGCAAAGATTATCTACCGGGCAACCGAACACACGCCTTCCAAGCTCTATCTCGTTGCGGGTGGCAAAGCCTCTGCCATGCCCGTGCAGGCCGACGAAGAACTGTCTGATCCAGCGTGGGTCGATAGCAGTCACGTTGTGTTTGAAGCGCTTACGAAGGACTTCAAAACCCATTCGATTTTGGTTGCGCCGGTCTCCGGCCAGGCTGCTCGCAAAATCCAGGCGGATACCGATCCCAAGTTCTGGAGCATGCCCTACGATGCCGGGAGCGCGCCACAGGCTTCCCCGGACGGCCGATGGCTGCTCTTCATGAGTGACCGCGATGGTTGGGATCATCTGTACGTAATGCCCTCCGCAGGTGGCGAACCGGTTCAGATTACGAGCGGCCCGGTCGAGACCTGGCGGCCTCGCTGGTCCCACGACAGTAATCGCATCGTCTTCGATGCCAATCTGCCCGGTCGTCCGGGCGATCGCCAGCTCTTTGTTGCCGATCTGAACGGCGATCCGCGAAAGGTCTCCATTCATCCGCTCACTTCCGGAGAAGGCACCAACATGGAAGCGATTTGGTCTCCCGACGATAAGTCCGTCGTGTATCAGCACACCGACACTCAGCATTCTGCTGATCTCTTTGTGATCGCCACAGCCGGTAATTCGAAGCCCGTGCGGCTGACGAACTCGATGCCTTCCGAACTTGCTGGCCACACCTATGTCAAACCGGAATTTGTTCACTTCGCAGGCGCAGGTGGGCAACAGGTCCCCGGCTGGCTCTTTGTGCCACCCAATTTAGATCGCAGTAAGAAGCATCCGGCCATCGTTTGGATACATGGTGACGGTATAAACCAGAACTATGACGGCTGGCACGTGGAACGCAACTACGCTGTTTATTACAGCTTCCATCAATACCTGCTTGAACAGGGCTATGTCGTCTTTGCGCCGGATTATCGCGGCAGCACCGGATATGGGCGCGATTGGCGGCAGGGCGTTTATATGGACGCCGGCGGCAACGACGCCAGAGATGCCTGGATGGGAGGGAAGTACTTAGCCTCCCTGCCCTACGTCGACCGTGATCGCATCGGCGTATGGGGCTTAAGCTACGGCGGCTTCTTTACTCTGATCGCAGTAACTGACCAGCCGACTCTCTTCCGGGCCGGCGTTGATGTAGCCGGCGTGGTGGACTATCGCATGTACTACACCGATCCCTACCATGGGGGCTGGACCGTGAGTCGCATCGGAACACCCCAGCAGAACCCGAAGGTCTACGACAACGCGTCTCCTCTCTCCCACATCGACCGGCTCCAGCGTCCCCTGCTCGTCCTTCACGGCACGTCTGACATCAACGTTCCTTACTTGGAATCAGTACGGCTCATTGACGAAAGCTTGAAGAAAGGAAAAGGCCCGCTCGTCGATTTCATGATGTACCCCGGTGAGTTCCACTATTTCGATCGCGAGCATGTTCTGCGAGACGCTTGGCGCCGTGTCGACGAGTTCTTCGCGAAAAACGTTCGCGACTACAGACACCAAACGCTGAACTAAAGTGGCCGATCTTACCGCCCCTGCAAAGCCAGTGCCGGGCTCCAGTCGTCCTTGTAGACCACGCCACCTTTCATCACAAACTTCACCTGTTCCAGCTGTTCGACTCTCACGCGTGGGTCGGAGTCAACGGCGATATTGTCCGCAAATGAGCCGGGCTTCACAACCCCCGCCTTCCCTTCCAGGCTTAAGAGTCGCGAAGCGTTGACCGTTGCCGATCGGATCGCTTCGATGGGCTTGGCGCCGAACTCTACCATCGTGGCGAACTGCTTGGCGTTGTCACCGTGCGGATACACGCCGCCATCTGTTCCAAATGCCAGCGGCGCTCCCGCAAGGTAAGCCTTCCGGAAATTTGCCCGCTGCAGCTTTCCCACGGCCTTCTCTTTCTCAATCGATTCCGGCAACATGCCGATCTTCGGCCCTTCGTTCAAGATGTAAGTGTCGTTGTAGATATCAAATACCAGGTAAGTGCCATGTTGCTTAGCCAGTTCAATCCCTTCCGCGTCAATCAGGCTCGCGTGTTCGATCGAATCAATGCCCGCGATAATCGCATCCTTGATTGCTTGCGTCCCGTGCGCATGCGCTGCCACTTTTCGCCCTAGCTTATGGGCTTCTTCTGCAATCGCCTTCATCTCCTCCAGGGTGTATTGTTCCGCCCCGGGGGCATCGCCCTTGGAAAGGACTCCGCCGGACGCACATATCTTAATCACGTCGGCACCGTACTTAATTACCTCGCGAACTTTCTGCCGGGCGGCCCAGGGACCGTCAGCCACGCCAAAGTTTTTGAAATTGAATTCAGGCGCCAGCAGGTCGTTGTCGCAGTGGCCTCCGGTGATACCCAGCGGTGGACCCGAGACGAACAGACGCGGCCCTGGTACTTCACCGTCATTGATGCCGTCTCGTAAAGCCACGTCACTGAATCCGCTTGCACCCACATTGCGCACGGTCGTGAAACCCGCGAGTAAAGTAACCCGCGCATTCCTGGTACCGATCACCGCCTCGCGTGGCACCGAGAGCCCCAGCGACCGGTATCCCGCATACTTCGGATCGCCAGTCAGGTGATCGTGAACGTCGATCAGCCCCGGCAGGCAGAACCCGGCAGATACATCGACCACCTTCGACCCGTCTGCAGGTTTCTCCAGCGACACCCGCGTCACCACGCCATTGGCGATCTCGATCGTCGCTCCTCGCATCACCTGGTCCGTCTGCGGATCCAGCAACGAGCCGCATCGCACAACCACATCCCTGCCACTTTGCTCCGCATGAACCGGCAAACAGGCCGCCACAATTAATCCACTAATCAGAAAAGAAATTGAAACACGCACGCTGTTTCGGAGTATGCCATGAAGAACGGAAGACAGCGGATATACTGCCCTCTAATATGCAATGTCCGAACTGTCTTGCGCCCGTCACCCTTGGCACAAGCTTCTGCCCAAACTGCGGTACCGCCTTGTCCATCCCCTCCACTCCGCTGCCAACCGCGCCTGGCATGGAACCCTTGTACGCGGCGGATGTCCCGGTTCCATTTACCGCGCTCGCCTTGCGAAAAGAGGAAATGGGAAGAAGAGTCTTCGCCTACTTGCTCGATATCGTGCCTTGCCTGTTCCTTGCCTTGCTTCACTTCCTGCCCATCATCGGCTGGATTGCGTTCGGATTCTTGGTAGGCTGCTACTGGCTCCTGCGCGACATGAATGGTGCCAGCCCCGGGAAATTGATCGTCGGAAGCGTTGTATTGAGAGCCGACGGCGGACCCTCCACAACTTCCCAAAGAATCATGCGCAATGCGCCGCTCGCCATCCCCGTACTGCTGGAGATGATCCCGCTTCTCGGCCTTGTCCTGGCACCGATCGCTTCCCTGATCATCATCTCGATTGAGATGCTACTGCTCGTGCTGACCGGCCGTCGCCTGGGTGACCGCCTGGCAGGTACCGACGTGTTCCGAAGAGCTTCTGGGGTTTAAGAAAGCGACCTTTTTACCGAAGTAAAAGCGTCCGCAACGCGCGCAAATCGTTCAATACTCGTTCGCTCGAGTCCATGTACGAATTGAGCTGCGTCAGCTTATGGATCACCAGCCGTATAGCTTCCACCCGACGGGACGACGCGTTCTCATCGCTTTCCATGAGCGCTTCCATCTCGCCCCGGGTCCGCTCCGCTTCCACTTGCAGCAATCGAACGAATTCGATAGCACTCTCAATCGTGTCGAACGGCGTTTTTTGCGGAGCAGCACTCTCCTCCATCGATCCTTCGCCTCTCAATCCGGCAGCAATGCCGCCAAAACAAATACTAAAGGGGCATTCCAGTTGATAGCAACTTCATTCACAGCATATGCGCCGGTTTCATCGATATAACAGCGCGCTGCAGGAGTACTCTCCGCAATTGTTTGCTTCGCAACAGGGTCTTGCCGCCCCTTATTAGGACCGCCGGACAGCAGTCCAGGCCAAGGTAAATCGACGCCGTCCGCCGCGCTTGGCCGGTGATGCGGATGTGTAAACGCGTTCTCTCCTACTTGCGTTACCCAGGAAAGCGAGAATGAATTTCGGCCTAACAAGTAATGTAGATTATCCATCGCGCTCTGCATCAGGTGCGCGTTCGGCGAAAATTCATTGGCAACCAACAACTGCAAACTGTAGTTTGCAGCCACACCGTTCGAACCCCAAATGTAATCCGCGCTCCTCATCGTTGTCAGATACCCGTGCTGTTTCACCCGGGCCGCAATCTCGCCTGCGGCTTTGATTGATTGGCTTCGAATCGATTCGGCCGCGCTCGCGTCTTTACCTTTTCCCAAGACATAGGTCCAAAGCCCTAAGTCCGCCACATTTGCCCACGAGGGCGGACTCTTCGCGTCAAGTGAGCCGATGAAATCCCGGTAATGATCCAGAAAATACTTTTCGTACAGTCCTCTGCCCGTGGTCCGGAAGAGCTCCGCAGCCGCCCAGAGGTGTTCGTCTTCGCAATGGTTGTCTCCGTATTCACCTGTTAGCACACCGGCCGGATTTCGGAATGTTACGTTCGGATGTTGCTCTAACCACAACCACGCCGATTCGGAAGCGGCCAGCGCTCTTTCCGCAAACTTCTTGTCGAACCGACGATACAGCCTTCCCGCGATGGCATTTACGGCCGCGAAGTCTCCCGTTGCACAGGAACTCTTATAAGGCGAGGTGCCGGTCCCAATCACGTCACTCGTCAACGTGTCTTTTTCCGGCATGATGAAGCCTGAAAAGTGAGTGCTGGTCTGCTTATGCCAGACGCCGCCATCCGCGTCTTGCATGGTCAGCATCCACTCAATATTCCATCGCGCTTCGTTCAGCAGGTCCGGCGTACCGTTCCCGGTTTCAGGCAGTTGTAACGAGACCTTTCGGACCTTCGATTCGAACATCTCATATGCCCACAGAAGAGTCGCCGTGCTGATACCCGAGTTGGGCATGTAACGGCCATAGTCCCCCGCATCATGCCAACCGTGTGAAGAAACGTGACTGCCCGTCTTACCGGATGAAGCATTGTACTCGCCGTCCAGATGGCAAGGCGCATGTTTGTATTGCGCGAACTCGGCTCCCAGATCCACCGCGGTCCCACAGCGTTGGCCATAGAACGACCGTGCTGCTAGGTAGTAAACCCGCCGATACACATCCCGGCCAATGGCGAAATTCCAACTGCGACCCATTCCGGGTACTTCCAGAAAATATCGTCCCGGCGTGGTCATCTTGCTGAATTCGGCAGTGAAGACCGAATCGCCGGAGTCCGCATCAATCACCGGCCCGCTTAACCCACCTGACAGGACCTGAGTGTTGTCTTTCGCACTTCTCAGGACGAAGCTGTTCGGCCTTGCACCGGACGCCACCACTATCGCTAATTTGGGCGCGTCCGGAAGGTAGCCCACTTGGTCCACTCGAATAGCTTCCGTCGCCGCACTCAATTGAAGCGACGATAAAAGGAAAAACGCGAGAACCGTGCGCAAGCTACGCGATCGCCGCCTTCATGTAAGCCAGGCACTTCTTGACTTCTTCCACCGAAGAACCCGTGCCCTTGTATTCGTATTCCACAAACGCCGGAATTGGATAGCCCTTCTCCTTCAGCAATTGCAGCACGGGCTTGATCGGTGTATCGCCTTCGCCGAACGGAGCATTGGGGCCGTCATTCTTCTTTCGATCCTTGATATGCAGATGCGTAATCATCTTATGGTTCTCGTTGATGTACGCCACCGGATCGAAGCCGCCCGCAGAGAAGTGCCCGATGTCCAGGTTCACACGGAAATACTTTGACATCGCCAAACCTTTGGCGAAGGTCTCCGGCGTAGAAAATTCATTCGGATCGCTTGTCTTGCTATGGCCGTGCAGTGCCACATAGATCTTGTGCTTCTCAGCCGGAGCAACTAGCTTCGGAGCAACCGTAAACTGCGTGGAGGTAGCGATAATCTTCACTCCCATAGCCTTTGCCTGCTCGAAACACTTATCGATCTCCTCATCGGTGAATCCGTCATGGAAATTCACGGTATAAGCGAAGATTTCAACGCCCGCCTTATCAAACTTCTTTCGTACCGCTTCGAAATGCTCGGGCGGCGTGGTCATGCGCCACTGACGTAATCCCTCACGATCCTTGTTCGAACCGGCGGGCTCCAATTGTGGAGAGAATAGCTCGCATTGTTTCGCACCGACCGCCGTCAGCGCTTCCAACACCGGATCTACGGCATCTCCGCTGCCCGTATGGGGCAAATCCCGGAAGCTGTACGTGCAGACACCCAGACGCACCCCTTCCTTCGCCATCAAGAGTGTGGCGGGTAACCCCGCGAGCACCAACTTCCCAAACGATCGCCTGCTCTGCATTGCGTGTTCTCCCTCAAAACCAAAAGCCGTTCGCCTGAAAGCCCACCCGCCCTACGGCTTGTGCGCGTTTACTCGAGAGCGAACGGCCTTTATCTTAACGAAACGAAAGTTGACTAGAACGCACTACGACTGGTGAGCCAGTTCCTGCGGCCGTTCTGCTGCAATCGCCTTCAGGCGATCTGCCAGCAACTTCTCGAGTGATACCAGGGCATCGCTGAATCCTTTGATCCCCTCGCTCAGCTTATCCGACGCCATGCGGTCCGCTTCATGCATTCGTTCGAATGTCGCTTCATCCACATTCATCTTTTCTATGTTCAGGCTCTTCGCGTTCTCAGGATCCAGCTTGCGTGGCAATTCAGCTTCAGTCGCATCAAGTTCCTTCAGCAGATTGGGTGAGATGGTCAGCAGGTCACATCCGGCCAGTTCCTTGATCTCCCCGATATTGCGAAAGCTTGCGCCCATCACCTGGGTCTTGTAACCGAATTTCTTGTAGTAGTTGTAGATCTTGGTAACGGACTGCACGCCCGGGTCATCAGCCCCCTGGTAGTCTTTGCCCGTGTCCTTCTTGTACCAATCCAGAATGCGACCCACAAACGGCGAGACCAGTGTCACCCCGGCATCGGCGCAAGCCACGGCCTGGTGAATCCCGAACAGGAGGGTCAGATTGCAGTGAATGCCTTCCTTCTCCAGTTTTTCGGCGGCCTTGATGCCCTTCCATGTCGAAGCGATCTTGATCAGAATCCGCTCTTTGGAGATGCCGATTTTGTCGTACTGCTCAATGATGGAGTGAGCCTTCTGCAGAGTAGCGTCGGTATCGTAAGAGATCCGGGCATCCACCTCAGTCGAGACCCGCCCCTTGATAACGCCTAGAATCTTGCTTCCAAACGCAACGGCCAGGCGCTCGAACGCCAGGTTCGCCACTTGTTCATCTTTTGCGTTTTCGCCCAACTCCCTCTTCGCAGCAGTCAGGACGTCATCCACGATCTTCTGGTAAGCCGGCATTTGCGCCGCGGCTGTAATCAAGGACGGGTTAGTGGTCGCGTCCTGCGGCTTATAGTGCTCGATTGCCTGAATGTCACCGGTATCCGCCACGACGATGGTCATCGCACGAAGTTGCTCTAGTAAAGTTTTTGCCACTTGCGTTTCCTCTTTCTTGTGAAATCTGCGTCGGCCGTTCCCGCGGGACGAGCGGGCGGTCTACCTCTCCCTATTGTCACCCAAAGGCTGCCATACTCAAAAAGGGTTCGCAGACCGCGATTCCTTGCACTAATTTGATGGCGAATCTTGCGGACGTGGGTGCGGGTCGCGGGCCCGTTGCGCTACGAGATTGCTCAGAACCGCGCTAGCCTCCGGTTAGCAAAGTACGGCAAATGGACAAGATCTTTTGTACCGGGCGAGCCTGCTGTTCGTTTACTGAGGAGAATCGAGAGAGATTCAGATGACCGTTCCACCTGGACCGCGCGGCACAGAACTCCTTGGTTTCTTCCGCGACACGCTGGGATTCCTACAAAGCACCGCTCAGCGATACGGACCCTTCTCTTATTTCCGTATTCTCCACCAGCATTTGTACTTGGCCACCGATGCCGAGATCGTCAAGGATGTTCTCATCACTCGCCAGTCCTACTTCGGACGCGACTTGGGTGCCATCATTCTTCGTGAACTGGTTGGCGACGGCCTGATTACGCGCGATGAGCCCGATCACAAGGAACGTCGCCGCATTCTCCAGCCTGCTTTTCATCGAGAGCAGATCGCCTCCTACGTAGAAGCCATGGGCCTGGAAACGAAAGCAGCCCTGTCTGCCTGGCCCCTTCATCAGCCGCTGAACATGGGAACGGAAATGCGCCGCATTACGCTGGCCATCATTGGTTCCATACTTTTCGGCCCCGAGTTCCGAGAGAGCGCCACGGCTGTGTCCACGATCCTCGGCCGTGTCATGAAGCGAGCTGGGCATATTGCTCCCTTCCTCAGTCTTTTCAAGCCATTTACGCGCAGTTATCGGCGTTCGTTTCCCAACGGACGCAGCCTCTTTTTTGCGAATGAACGCACAGCCCTGGATAAGATTCTCCAACCCCTGATTCTCCGCCGCCGGGGCAGTTCGTCCCTGTCGAGCGCAGGCCGCGAGTCCGTTGCGCGGTCAAGTTCCTCGCGCGATGTCCTCTCTCTACTCCTTGCGTTGCAGGAAGACGAAGACGGCCGTTTTTCAGACGACGCAATCCGAAACGAAATCGTCACGTTTGTCCTTGCTGGCCATGAAACTACGGCAACCGCTCTCACCTGGGCCGTCTATGAACTATCCCGTCATCCTGAAGTGCAGGAGCGTCTCGCTGCCGAATCGACCGCCGTTCTGGGCGATCGCGCTCCCACCATCGAAGATCTCCCTCGCCTCCTCTACGCGGCAAACGTCTTCAACGAAACCCTTCGGCTTTATCCACCGGTGCCGGTCTATGGGCGGCGTGTTTTGCAGCCCATCTCCCTCGCAAACTTTCAGGTTCCGGCAAACTCTTCTGTCCTGCTGAGTCCCTTCATCAACGCTCGCAACAGCAACTACTTCCCTGAGCCCGAATCATTCCTGCCCTCCCGCTGGGATACCGATCCGCCTCCCCATCGCTTCGCCTATTTCCCCTTTGGAGGAGGTGCCAAAATGTGCATTGGGGACACTTTCGCCAAAACCGAGGGCACGCTCATCCTCGCTGCTTTGGCTTCCCGGTTTCGCCTGTCTCCGACCGATGCGCCTGAACCGCGCTTCAACTCCCGCGCTACTCTGCAGCCTCTCAATCCGGTCTTGCTCAAAGCCGAGTCTCGCAAGTAGATCTTCAGCACTCAATCTCGATCTGACCGTTGCCCCACGACGCGTGCCTCCCGACTCCGGTATACCGGGCTGCTTCAAAGAAGGGAACGAACTCCGTCAAGTTACCCTCGTACTCCGCTTCACCCACAAAGCCTCCCATCGCGTGCGTGTAGCCCGTCCGGCTGCTACGCCGTTGGCCTTCAATGGTTCGTAACTCGCATCGCGTCATGGTTACCAACGCAGCTCGACGGCCAAACTCATCGAAATCGATCGGTATCAGTCCCTCTCCATAGAATTGCGAAAGTGCACCCACCCGGTCCCTGACCCGGCCGGCTACCAACTCGAAGGTAGGGACTGTCCCTCCTTTCAAAGTCGTTGGCGTGCGATACCGAATCAACATTCTTCGTACCGGCTTTGCTTTTCGCCTCAGATCCACGCTGATCTCGTCACAAGTCACTGTCATGAAACGCACACCGCTGCGTCGGGCCCCAAGGCCTGAGCCTTCGAACGTTCGAAATGCCTCAACCACAGCCGCCCGGTGACCTAGATCGAAAAGATTAACGTGAAACGAGAAATCCTGGCCGGCGACAAAGCTGCTTCCGCTAAGATGCTCTGCCTGTATGACGTAAGGACGTGGCAAATCAGCCAGTCCGCTAGGCGCGGCGACCGACGGCTTGGGCTCAAAGATGCGGGCGTACTCGCAAGCTGCTGCTCGTGGGCACAAGCCTGCTCCCGGACAATCCATCGAACAAAAGAGACGGCGGGCCGCCAGGCCGAAAGCTCCTCGCAGCGTGTTTCCTGCTTGCCCTGCAGGGAAACGCAGTGGATCTCGCGTCGCGAACGTAAAGCGCAGGCGCTGGAGCCGTAACATCAAGGTCCATCATATGTTCGACTGGCCGTTCAACGGCTTATGTTTGAATAGTGGATGAATAACATCTCGAAGCCCTGGGCGCTGTGCGCCTTCATCTGGGTGGGAGTTATTTTCTTTACCTCCACCAGCCTTGCGCAGCGTTTGGCCGAAGAGTCCTACAACTTTTTCACCGGGCAGGGTGCCGTCCCGCACCCCGAACACGGCGTCCAATTCCTCCTGGTTGACAAGAGCTTCCACGTCGCGATCTTCTGCCTATTGGGGCTGCTCCTCAGTCGCACTGTTTCGCATGCACCGAGAAGAAACTCGATCGTCATCTTATTGGGCGCAATAGTCGGATCCTGCAGCGAATACTTGCAAAGTTTTTTCCCCGGACGTGATCCGGCTATTCGCGATGTTTTCATCAACATCGCCGGCACGGCCCTCGGTGTACTGCTATATTCCTGGTTTACTTTGAAGCGTTCCGGCGTACCTGCTGCATCTACAAACTTGCGAGTGCCGCTGCCAACCCGTAACGATGGCCGATAACAACAATCAGCAGTCCACGCCTGAAGTAAATCCCTGGATCATTGCTTTAGCGGTCATCCTCCCTGCGTTTATGGAAGTGATTGATACCTCCATCGCCTCTGTCTGTATCCCTTACATCGCTGGGAGTTTGTCGGCCTCGAACGACGAAGCTACTTGGGTTTTAACCTTCTACCTTCTTTCGAATGCGGTGGTGCTGCCGGCCAGCGCTTGGTTCTCTTTGAAGTTCGGTCGTAAACGCTTTTTTATCACCTCCATCATCATCTTTACAGTCGCTTCCTTCCTGTGTGGCGCAGCCAATAGCCTCATCACCATCCTGCTGGCCCGACTTCTTCAGGGAGCAGGCGGCGGTGCACTGCAACCGCTTTCACAATCCATCCTTACGGAAAGCTTTCCTCCTGAAAAGCGCGGTATGGCGATGGGCCTGTTTGGATTGGGAGTTGTCGTTGCACCGGTGCTGGGCCCTACTTTAGGCGGTTGGCTTACCGATACGTATTCCTGGCGTTGGGCCTTCTACATCAACATCCCGGTTGGCATGCTCGCTATATTTTTGATCTGGCGCTTTGTGCATGACCCGCCGTATATCAAGAACGCCAATCCCGGCAGTCTCGACAAAATCGGTTTCGGGTTGCTTGCCATTTGGCTCGGCGCTATGCAGATCATTCTCGACCGGGGTCAGGAAGATGACTGGTTTGGCGCCCTCTGGATCCGATGGGCTTTCGGGATCATGATCGTGACCTTCATCGGATTCATCTACACGCAAGTGACGAACCCTAAGCCGCTGGTCGATCTTAAGATTTTCAAGAACCGCAATTTCGCCATCGGCAGTATGCTCATCTTCTTGTTCGGCGGCTGTATTTACGGCGCCATCACCGTACTGCCGCTCTTTTACCAGAACTTGATGTCTTACTCGGCCACGGCCGCTGGCTTTGCGGTTTCGCCACGCGGCATCGGTGCCATCTGTGCCATGCCGATCGTCGGCCTCCTCGTATCGAAAGTCGACACCCGCATTCTCGTCTCCATGGGCTTCCTCTCTTTTGGACTTTGCAGCCTGCAGTGGGGCAATCTCACCACCGACATCTCGCCCTACTCGCTCACCTGGCCCATCATCATCAGCGGCTTTTCTCTCGGCTTTGTTTTCGTTCCCCTATCCACCGTTTCCTTGGGCGACCTGCCGAAGGAAAAAATCGGCAATGGCAGCGGACTTTTCAACTTGATGCGCAACGTCGGCGGTAGCGTCGGTATCTCTATCGTCAATACCATCCTTGCCCGGCATGAGCAGTTGCATCGCACGGAACTGCTTCACAATTACCAGAGCACCTCGCCGCTCTTTCAGCAGAGCTTGTCGCAGACTACGCAAATGCTCTCGCGTACCTATGGTTCCGCTGATGCTACGATCCGAGCCTACGCGATCATGAGTAACAATCTGTCGACTCAGGCAAGCCTATGGTCTTATATCGATGACTTGCGCTACATGGCGTTCGCAGCTATGGCCTGCGTGCCCTTGGTTTGGGCTCTTAAGAAGGTGAAGCCGAAAGGACCGATCAGTGCCCACTGAGTCTTCCCCGCTCGTCTCCCTTGCCGGACCAGACAGTGAACAGCGAGATCTCCAGCCCGGCGCCAGATCAGCCGCAAACGCGTCGTGGTGGTAGGGGCGGCTTCGCCGGACTCATGTCGACAAAGGGAATGGCGCACCAGCCTGTCGACGTCGTGCTGATCGACCGCCGGAATCATCACACCTTTCAACCTCTTGCTCTATCAGGTCGCTCTGGCTGTGCTGTCGCCCGCCGATATTGCAGAGCCGATCCGCACCATCTTCAGCCGAGCAGAAAAATGTCCAAGTCGTGTATGGATGAGGTGGTGCGGAGATCGATGTGAATCGACAAACTGTACAGTCTGAGCATCGGGCATCACCGTCACATATCGACTATCTTTGCCTTGCAACCGGATCAACCCACTCTTACTTTGGAAGGATGAATGGGCCAAACTGGCGCCGGGTCTGAAGAGCGTCGAAGATGCGACAGAGATTCGGCGGCGGATACTGCTCAGCTTCGAACTCGCCGAGACGTCAGGCGATTGAAACCGGCAAGCACCCGCCGCTGCACTTTGCCGTTGTGGGCGGCGGCTCAACCGGCGTCGAATTGGCAGGCGCCATCGCGGACATCACCGAACATGTTTGTCGCCAGGATTTTCGGCACCTCGAACCGGGACAGAGTCAGCGATCTCGCTCTATGAGGGCGGTCCGCGAATTCTGCCATCTTACACCGAGACTTTCCAAGAGCGCAGCCGAACAGTTGCACGACCTGGGCGTCGAAGTTTTCGTCGAACAGCAGGGTGGAGGATCGTGCAGCCCGGTTATCTTGTGGTGAACCAGCAACGCGTCGATGCCGTTGTGGTGCTTTGGGGAGCCGGCGTTAAGGCTTCCGACTAGGCGCGATGCTCGGGACTGCCCTGTCGAAGAAAGGCACGCGTCATTGTTGATGAATTCCTGAACCCGCCGGGCTCAAGAATGTCTTTGTCCTGGGCGATCTTGGCGCATGTGGAAGAGAACGGGCCGCGTCATCCCTGGGGTGGCGCAACCCGCCATGCAGATGGGCGATATCGCCGCACACTCCATCGTGCAGGATATCTTCGGGAAGCCCCGCAAGAAGTTTCACTACTTTGACAAGGGCGATATGTCGACCATCGGGCGCAACAAAGCAGTGGCCGACATCAAATGGCCGTTCAAAGCACATTGGTCTGGCTTCATGGCCTGGCTCACGTGGAGCTTGTCCACATCTATTTCCTAGTCGGGTTTCGTAATCGGCTCCTGGTCATGCTGCAGTGGGCCTGGACCTACGTCTTCTTCCAGCGGACTGCGCGCCTGATTACGGGCGACACGAAGTTGAATAGTTGGGAGCACACCGCTTCGCTTCCTGAACAAAGGAAGTAGGCTGCTGGGGCTCAAGCTCCCTCAGTCACACCGCCGTCGAAATTATTATCTTCCGGTTGCGCAGCTATTTACCCGTGCCCGCGAGCCTACCGCGAACAGTCATCCAACACGCTCGGAGCATGAACACCGGCACGCCTACCCCCGCGCAGCTCGCTGCTAACCGAGCCAACGCGACTCATTCGACTGGACCGAAGACCGAAGAAGGAAAGCGCATCTCTTCTCAGAACGCGTTCAAGACTGGACTGACCGGCCGCGCTCCGTTCCTCTCTACTGAAGAAGCTGCCGCCTACCAGGAACACTGCGCCCGAATCCTATCCACTCACAAACCGGCCAACGACGACGAACGCACTCACGTGGCCATGATCGCTGACCTCGAATGGCGCATCCTGCGCATCCCGGCTCTCGAAGCCGGCCTCCACTCAGTGGGCCGCACACGTCTCACCCCCAAATTCGAAAACCACCTGGAAGAAAACAACGTCCTGGTGAGCGACTCCGAGATCTACGTCGTCTACCAGAAAGAATTCAACAACCTCTACCTGCAGGAATCGCGACTTGTCCGCCGGCTCGACCGCGAACTCAAGCTACTCATCGCAGTCCAGCAGAAGCGTCTGGCCGAAGAGAAAGCTCAACTGGACGAAGCCGCAGCTTATTACCGGCACTGCATCGAACAGAACATCTCCTATGACCACAGCGTCTTAGCCGAAATTGGGTTCGAATTTTCAATCCTCGATGTACAACTCGCGGTGGCCGAACAGCAAGCCCGCGAAACCAAC
Organism: uncultured Acidobacteriaceae bacterium; assembly: GCA_963814195.1. Classification (GTDB taxonomy): domain Bacteria; phylum Acidobacteriota; class Terriglobia; order Bryobacterales; family Bryobacteraceae; genus Bog-105. The sequence goes on along the minus strand of CAWFBU010000006.1, from coordinate 298,320 downwards.
TCCCCCTGGCGCCATATCCAAGCCGCCCAGGTCTTACGGATCATGCGAGCCAACCAAGCCGCCTAGTGTCGTTCCCCCCAATGGCTGGAAAACCAGAAGGTGGCGTAGACGGTCTTGCCGTCTGCGTGTTCCAAACCACCACTCCACCCAAAGTGCCTGTTGTTAGGCAAAACCGAACTTCATCCGGAGTCGATCACAGAAATCAAAAAAAAGTTATCTGCGCTGTTTTGAACAACCTAGAATGAGTCCAGGGCCCCTGCTGAATCGACGCCGTCGTTTACTGATGGTCGCAATGCCTTTGAATTTCCCTGTGCCCACAATTTCACGATTCGCTACCGATAACTCTCAGAAGAACAGTTCTCCTGCTCAGTACGTAGCAGCGTTCCGCTCTTGCTTTGAGCGATTTCAGGACTGTCTTGAGTACTCAGGTTCCCCTTCCGCGTCGCCGGTAATGGAAGCCGCTGCTGATTTCGTTCTCGACTTCGACATCATTGCAAGACGCGCTATCGGATCTGACTCTCCACGCTACCGCCTCTTCCAGTTGCATTTCCTGAAGAACGAAAGCCGGCAAGCCTGTTGCACCAAACTGAAGCTTACCGAGTGGACGTTTGCATCGGAAGTTCGGACCATCGAACAAACCCTCGGTAAAAGCTTCTTGAGCGCCGGCTTGTTTCCTCTTGCGCCTTACTTCGCCGATTCAGTGCCAGGTCTCGAAAAAATCGCTGCTTAGGATCTTTGTTCGGGAGTGCCCTCAGTGTTGAGGCAGCCGGACCATTGTCATCCAGAACTCTTCAATCGAACGAATCTTCCCCATGAAGACATCCAGATCCACGGGCTTTGTCATATAGCAGTTCGCGTGCAAGCCGTAAGCGCGAAGAACGTCGTGTTCATCGTCCGACGTTGTCAACACAATGACGGGGATCGAGCGGAGTTCTGAATCGGATTTCACGTCTTCAAGAACCTCGCGGCCATTTCGTTTGGGAAGATTCCAATCCAGCAGGATCAGATCAGGCGTAACAGCATTCGCGTATCTGCCCTGCTTCCGCAGAAACCGCGAAGCTTCGAGACCATCTTCAGCCACGTGTATCTCGTAGAGGATTCGGCTTTCACGGAATGCTTCTTCGACCAGCCCGACGTCGGCGGGATTGTCTTCTACCAGCAGGAGCTGAATCCTACCATTCATCATCTTGAGACTACCCTTTCACCCATTTTGGCATCCTGGAGGCTGGTTCTACTTTCTAAGCTTTTCCTTCGCATATCGGTAGGCAAGGTAAAAATGAAGGAGGAACCGGCTCCCGGGTTGGAGGTAGCCCAAATTTTCCCGCCATGCTGTTCAATTATGCGTCTGCAGATCGCGAGGCCCATCCCGGTACCAGGGTAAACCCCGACCCCATGCAAGCGTTGGAAGATCGCGAAAATGCGTTCTGCATATTGCTGGTCGAAGCCGATACCGTTGTCGCTGATTGAGAACTGCCAATATTCGCCGAGGTTACGTGCGTCGATAACAACTCTCGGCGGCTCCTCGGGCCTTCTGAACTTGATCGCGTTCCCGATTAGGTTCATAAACACCCGCGTGAGTTTGCCTTCATCTCCGATCAGAACAGGCAAGGGACTGCTGACAAGCGCAGCCCGCTGCTCTTCGATGAGAAGCGCCAGACTGCTGCCGACATTCTTCAGGACCGTTTCCATGCTAACCGGAGCCGCCTTCAAAGATTCGGTTCCGACTCTCGAATAGATCAGAAGATCTTGCACCAGGTTTTGCATGCGCTTGGCGCCATCGACGGCAAACTGGATGTATTTGTCGGCTTGTTCGTCGAGCTTCCCCTGATACCGAAGGGCCAGCAGTCCTACATAGCTCCCGATCGTTCGCAGGGGTTCCTGTAGATCGTGACTGGCGACGTAAGCGAAATTCGTTAAATCTTCGTTCGACCTTCTCAGGTTTTCATTCACCTCTTCCAGTTCTGCGGTCCGAGCGGTCACGCGGTCCTCAAGTTCGGCGTTCAGGTGCAGCACTTCTTCGCGGGCCCGTGTTTGTTCCAGTGAGAAGGCTGTGATGATTCGATACGCCCAGACCAGCAGCACCAGGGTCACTGAGATACAAAGCGCGAAACTGAGAGCCACTCTGATCTCTGTTTCACGTTCTCTTGTCGCCCGGCTGCGCAAAAGCTGATTCTCAGATTCGATGATGTGTCGCCCTCTGTCCCAGATCTGCTGCATCAGCGAGGTTCCTTCCTGTAGCGAATTGCTTCGTTCAGCGGGAGGAAGGTTGCTCCTGGTGCGCCTCTCTATCAACCGGTTCATCTGCTGAAATCGTTCGTCCACTCGAATCTGCAGATCCAGGACATTTTCATGTTGCGACCGGTTGTCACCCGTGAGCCTCTTCAAGCTTTCGATCGCAGTCATTGCGTCCTTTTGGGCTTTAGAGCACCAGGCGGCGTAAGAAGCATTACCACTTAGGAGGAATCCTCGCTGCGCACTCTCCGCCCGCGTCACTGCCATTAATACGTTGTCCACCGTAGAAAGCACCACATTGGTGTGGGCTACCCACTGAACGCTTTGATGATAGGCAACAAGCTCTAGTCCAACGAACACGCCCAACAACACGGGCGTAAATAACACGAGAGAGAACGCTCGCCGCGTCTTTCGAGCTAGATCTACAGGCAAGGCTTATGTCCAGGCAATAGACAACCGCGACGCTGACCGCTCATCATTGATTTATAAACCAGGCGAACCCTCGCCTACAGGACCGGTCCGATTCGCCAGGGAACGAACTCGTGATGACCGAGCAGTTCCGCCTTTGACCGTTCTCCGGACGCGATCCGCAGGATCGTATCGAAGATTCTGTTGCCTACCTGTTCTACTGTTTCCCGTCCGTCTGCGATGACGCCCGCATTAATGTCCATGTTGTCCGGCATGCGCCGGGCAGTAATGGAGTTACTGCTGATTTTGACGACGGGGATGCTGGGAAAACCAATCGCACTACCGCGTCCGGTTGTAAAGGCGATCATGTTCACGCCGCCCGGCCGCCAGTCCGGCAAGTGAAGCCGGATCATACCCCGGCGTGTTCATGAACACCAGGCCGGATGCTTCGATTCGCTCAGCGTACTCGACGACATCGTTGAGTGTGGTCGTTCCCGACTTCGCGACCGCCCCCAAAGATTTCTCGACGATGTTGGTCAAACCGCCTTCCTTGTTTCCCGGAGACGGGTTGTCATTGAAGCTGCCTCCGAACTGGCGAAGATATTTACGATACGAGTCGATCACCGCGTTGAGTTTGGAAGCGATTTGTCTGTTTCTGGCGCGCTTCAGCAACAGGTGCTGCGCTCCTATGATCTCGGTAGTCTCGGCGAGCACAACCGTGCCGCCTTCTCTCACAATCAGATCGCAGCAGTATCCGAGCGCCGGGTTGGCCGTAATGCCCGAGAACGAATCCGATCCTCCGCAGTTTAAGCCAAGGCAAAGCTTCGAAGCGGGTACCTCCGTCCGCCTGACATCCGCGCTTTGCTGGATCATCGTAAGAATCCGCTCGCGCGCGTCCTCGATGACGGCTCGCGTCCCTCCGCTCCCTTGCAGGGTCAAACCAACTAGCCCAGCCTTGTTGTTGTAACCGGCTCCGAGATAGTGATCGATCTGATTAACTTCGCAGCCCAGGCCGAGGATGATCGCAGCCACAACATTCGGATGGTTCAGGACTCCGCCAAGCGTCCGCCTTAACTGGTCGGTATCGGGCCCCATCGCCTGCCCGCAACCATCGCCGTGCGGGAAAGCTACAATGCCATCGAGTTCTGGCGGTAGCTCACGTTTGTCGAAGCTTGTTGCAATCAGTTCTGCCGCATGCGCCGCGCAGTTGCTGGCGGCTACTACCGCTATGTAGTTCCGGGTACCCACCCGTCCATCGCTCCGCACGAACCCGTTAAACGTGCGCGTGCTGATCGCAGGCGTGCTGGGCCGGTCCTCATAAACAACTGGAGCAGCCGCATCATCGAACGATAAGTTGTGTTCGTGCACGTGGTCGCCGCTAACTACGTCAACGCGGGCGGACCCAATTACTTCCCCATATCGCTTGACCGGACTTCCTGCCGATATAGCCTTGATAGCGATCTTGTGTCCGGCTGGTACGCTCTGCCGGACGGCAATGCTGGTCGAACCGATCTGCAACTGCTGGCCCGGAGACAGAGGCACTCGTGCGATGGCGACACTGTCGTCTGCGTGAAGAACAACAACGGAGTTGGTTGCGTTAGCTGCGGGTTCAATCTCAAGAAGCATTTCACTCATCCTGTGTCAGTCCGTAACGATCGTACTTAACTGTTGCGATAAGCTTTCCCTTGATTTTCAAAACACATATGAAGAATACAACCCTTTCAAGACGCGCCTTCTCCACCGGCCTCCTGGCAGCGCCAGCAATTTTGAGAGGCATGCAGACGCAGTCCAATACAGCACATATTCAGGTTGACACGAACCGCACCATCGGGCAGATCGACCCCAAGTTGTATGGCAACTTCCTGGAGCACCTGGGCCGCTGCATTCAAGGTGGAGTATTCGACGAAGGTTCCTCACTCTCGAATCCGGAAGGGTTTCGCAAAGATGTCATGAAAGCAGTCGAGGACCTGCATGTACCGTTTCTTCGCTGGCCTGGCGGTAACTTTTCTTCTAATTATGACTGGCGCGATGGCATCGGACCGCGTGACGCTCGGCCTAAGCGGCTCGAAATGGCTTGGGGAACGATCGAAGACAATCGATTCGGCACCCACGAGTTTTTGGATTACGTCTCCCAGATCAAGGCGGAGCCCTACATCTGCGCCAACCTGGGAACCGGTACATGGGATGAGGCCCAGCAGTGGGTGGAGTATGTCAACTTTGATGGCGATACCGCCACCACGCGATTGCGCAAAAAGAATGGACGTGACAAGCCCTGGGGTGTGAAGTACTGGGGCTTGGGGAATGAAATGGATGGCCCTTGGCAGATGGGTCATCGAACCGCCGAGGACTACGGGAAGTTTGCTCTGGAAGCCGCCAAGCTGATGCATTGGACAGACCCAAGCATCAAGCTGATTGCTGCCGGCTCCTCAAACTTCAATGCCGACTGGGTCGGCTGGAACCGAACTGTGCTGGAGTACCTCAGTCCGCATGTGGACTATCTTTCGCTCCACCTCTACGTTGGTAATCACGAGAACAACTACTATGATTTCCAGGCGACGCCGCTCGAACTTGCCGAACGCATCAAGGTGACCGAAGGAATTATCGACGCCGCTGTTTCCGCCCGCAAAGATGGCAGGAAGATTTACATCGCCTGGGATGAATGGAACGTCTGGTATCGTGCTCGCGGCGATAAGGAGCGAGGCCGGCGCATCCTGGAAGAACACTACAACCTCGAAGACGCGCTTGTAGTATCGAGCTTTCTGAATACGTTCGTCAATCACGCTCACATCGTGAAGATCGCTAACATGGCTCAGTTGGTCAACGTGATTGCCCCTATCTTCACCAGCGAGAAAGGGCTCTTCCTGCAAACCATTTACTACCCCCTGCAGCTCTTTGCAGTCCATTGTCACGGCACTGCTCTTGATCTCGTTGTGGAGAGCCCGACGTATAAATCGAAGGACCGTGCGGCCGTGCCTTACATAGACGCATCGGCAGCTCATGACACTGACGGATCAGTAGTTCTGAATCTCACCAATCGCCATCAGCAACAGCCGATGGATGTCGTCTTCGAACTCGCGGGCAAGCGCTTCTCCGGTGATTTTCAGCCGTACGTTGTGACCGGCAACGATATCAAGGCAGAGAACAACTTCGATACCACGACCGTAAAGACCGTCCAGGGAAAAGCTGTCTCCGCGAATGGAGCCATGCTGAAATATACATGCCCTCCACGCTCGTTCACGATGCTAAAGGGCCGTCTCGCTTAGAGGACAAGCTAGGCTGGGATGGTGCCCGCCACCCCGAGTTTGAAGGTGCCGGCGGTTGTGTCCCCCGGCGCCATCGACCACAAGACTGCCTACACGATCCTCGGCGCGATCAGCTTTTGTCACCTGTTGAACGACATGGTGCAGTCCTTGATCCCGGCCATTTATCCGATTCTGAAAACATCCTTTCACCTCGGATTCGGGCAGATCGGGATCATCACGTTTGCATTTCAGGTCACGGCTTCGCTGCTGCAGCCGGTGGTCGGGTTGTATACCGACCGTAAGCCGAAACCGTATTCGCTCGTTGTAGGCATGGCGGTTACATTGGTCGGTTTGGTCTTGCTCTCCCTCGCGCCGAGCTTTTCGATGTTGCTGCTGGCTGCTTGTTGCGTGGGTGTTGGCTCGTCGGTCTTTCATCCCGAGTCGGCTCGCGTGGCGCGGCTCGCTTCTGGCGGACAACATGGTCTGGCCCAATCTGTGTTTCAGGTCGGCGGCAATGCGGGAAGTGCACTAGGTCCGTTGCTCGCGGCATTCATCGTGGTGCCTCGCGGCCAAAGTAGCATTGCCTGGTTCTCGCTTGCGGCCCTACTCGGAATGCTCGTGTTGAGTCACGTCGGGGGTTGGTACAAAGAACGCAAGAAGGCGATCTACATCCGCGCTGTCGCCAGCCACGCTGTGGAGGCACTGCCATCGCGAACTGTCATCCTCTCACTCGCCGTATTGGTCGCGCTTGTGTTTTCAAAATACTTCTATCTGGCGAGCATCACCAGTTACTACACTTTCTTCCTGATCCAGAAGTTTCACCTCTCCGTGCGTGATGCGCAGCTCTACTTGTTCGTCTTCCTGGGCGCGGCCGCGGCCGGAACCATCATCGGCGGACCTATCGGCGATCGCATCGGCCGAAAGCGTGTCATCTGGGTGTCCATCCTTGGCGTCCTGCCGTTTACGCTCCTTCTTCCGTACGTAAATCTGTTCTGGACGGCCTTGCTGAGCGTTTTCATCGGTGTGATCATCGCCTCGGCATTCACCGCCATCATCGTTTACGCACAGGAACTGGTGCCGGGCCGAATCGGCTTGATCTCCGGAGTATTCTTTGGGCTGGCATTCGGCATGGGCGGCATCGGCGCTGCGTGCCTGGGCAAGCTGGCGGATCTGACGAGCATCGACTTCGTTTACCGGGTCTGCTCCTTTCTGCCGCTTATCGGATTGCTCACGGGTTTTCTGCCGGAGCTTAAGACCCGCACGAACAAGCTAAATTAAAGCTATGTCAATCGTCGAGGAACATCAGCCACGGGCGCAGGGCGAAGGCTCGGGAGCCAGCCCGCTGATCGGTATCTACTACGAGCATCCGCGATGGTTCGAACCACTTTTTGCGGAGCTCGAGCGGCGCGGCGCTTCCTATGAACGGCTACACGCCGAAAACCATTTCTATGAACCAGGACAGCCGGATGTTCACCGCGTCGTCTTCAATCGCATGAGCCCGTCCGCTTACCGGCGCGGTTCAGGGAGCGGCATTCTTTATACGCTCAGTTACCTGGAGCATCTGGAGGCCAGCGGCGTACAAGTTATCAACGGTACTTTGGCATTTCGGTACGAGGTCTCCAAGGCCGCACAACTATCGCTTCTTCATCGCTTGGGTTTACCCAGCCCACGCGCCCGTGTGATTCATCGGGTGGAAGACGCATGGGCTGCATCCCGCGGGCTACGGTTCCCAATTGTGGTGAAGCCCAATGTGGGAGGGAGTGGCGCGGGCGTCGTTCGCTTCAATTCGCCGGATGAGTTGAAGGCAGGTATCACCGCCGGCAAACTAGACCTGGGGCTAGACGAAGTCGGGTTAGTGCAGGAGTTCATTCCGGCTCGCGAGGGGCACATCACCCGCGTCGAGGTTCTGAATGGGCGTTTCCTCTATGCCATAAAAGTCTTCCTGACCGGCGAAACCTTCGATCTTTGTCCGGCCGATATCTGCCGTACAACGGAAGGCGTTGCGCTGGAGAACAGCTGTCCGGTGGAAGCTCCGAAGGCGGGATTACGGGTGGAAGGTTTCCGACCATCCAATAAAATCATTGGGGCTGTCGAGACCATAATGCTAGAGGCTGGGATCCAAGTGGGCGGTGTTGAATACATCATCGACGATCGCGACGGCCAGCTTTACTACTACGATGTCAACGCACTCTCTAACTTCGTGGCCAGCGCTGAGCAGGTGGTTGGCTTAAACCCATTTGCCTTGTTAGCTGATTATCTGCAGAAGGAAGCCGGCGATGGCAAGTAGCTCGCCAATTCGCTATGGATACTGGATGCCGGTGTTCGGCGGATGGCTCCGCAACGTAGACGATGAGGGCATGCCGCCCACCTGGGAGTACGTCAGTAAACTGGCGCGACGGAGCGAAGAGCTCGGCTTCGACCTTAGTTTGATCGCTGAACTAAACCTGAACGACATCAAGGGTCCGGAAGCGCCGTCTCTCGATGCCTGGTCGACCGCTGCGGCGCTGGCAGCCGTTACGCACAGCCTGGAACTGATGGTGGCAGTCCGGCCTACCTTTCATTCACCGGCTCTACTGGCCAAGCAGGCGGCAAACATTGACCGCATCAGCAATGGCCGGCTGTCCTTGAATGTCGTTTCGTCGTGGTGGCAGGATGAGGCTCGCAAATACGGAGTTCATTTTGAGCAGCACGACGACCGCTACGCGCGGACTTCAGAGTGGCTAGATGTCTTGGATGGCGTCTGGTCTCACGATCACTTCTCCTATGAAGGGAAGTACTACCGGGTGGACGACAATATTCTGCAGCCGAAGCCGGTCCGCAAGCCGCGTCCCGTTCTTTATGCCGGAGGCGAGTCGGAGGCCGCGAAAAATCTGATCGCAGCCAAGTGCGATGCCTATGTGATGCATGGCGATGCTCCGGAGCTTGTCGCTTCCAAGATTCAGGACCTGTCGGAACGTCGCGATCGGATGGGTCTACCGCGCATGCAGTTTGGAGTGGCCGGTTACGCGATTGTTCGCAACACGGAGAGTGAAGCGCAACAGGAACTGGACCGCATCACTGATGTGAAGCAAAGTGCCGCCGGTTACGCCAACTATCAGCAATGGCTGGCAGGAACGCAGCTTCAGACCACGGTTTCGGTGCAGGAGTACTCAGTTTCTAACCGTGGACTTCGCTCCGGACTGGTCGGCACACCGGAGCAGGTGAAGGAGCAGATCGGGCGCTTTGAAGACGTCGGTGTGGATCTGCTGCTGCTGCAGTTCAGCCCGCAACTCGAGGAGATGGAACGCTTCAGCGACCAGGTTATCCAAGCGGTCAAGACGGCCGCCGCTTAACGCGAAAACGGTTGCTGCGCCAGTTTAATTCTGCTTCACCGGCTGACCGTAGTAGGCGCCGGGGCCATGCTTGCGCAAGAAATGTTTATCGTGGAGGCTCTGGGAAATTGCCGGAACCTCGGACCGGATACTGAACGTTAAGTGAGCCAGCTGAGCTAACTCTTCCACGACCACAGCCGTATGCGCGGCGTCTGTGGGAGAAGGTCCCCAGCAAAATGGCGCATGACTCGCGACGAGGACGGCGGGGGTGGTGAGCGGATTTAAGTTCTTGAAGCGGCGAATGATCACCTGGCCCGTGTTCCATTCGTACTCGGATTCAATCTCAGCCGACACCATGGCCGGCGTAATCGGAATCGGCCCATGAAAGTAGTCGGCGTGCGTGGTTCCCAGGCAGGGAATTTCAGCTCCGGCTTGCGCCCATGCAGTGGCATAGCGTGAATGCGTATGAACTACGCCGTTGACACCTTCAAAAGCTTGGTAAAGGGCGATGTGGGTAGGCAGGTCGGAGGACGGTCGCATAGAGCCTTCCACAGTCTTGCCGTCAAGATCGGTAATGACCAAATCGGCTGGCGTCATAGACGAGTAAGGAACGCCGCTTGGTTTATAACCACCAGACCGGAGGCGCGGTCATAACCGCTGGCATTCCCAAATGTAAAGACGACCAGGCCGCGACGGACCAACTCTTGGTTGGCCTCGAAAACTTCGTCTCGCAATGACTGCAGCTTCACTGTTTCTCCCTTGCCTGGCGGGCGATTGTCCGTAAACGCGGCAGTACATCACCGATCGCAACCGGCTCAGAACGTTTGTCGCCCATGGCAAAATATAGACGATTGTAGAGCCCAAAAAGCTCATTGTAGATGGCCACGCTGGCGGGCTCCGGATGGAAGGTCGCGGTGAGGTGGGCAAAGCGCCGCTTGTGCTTCGCTGATGGACGGAAAAGCTCCGGCAGCCATGAAGGCGAAGATGGCCGAACCAAGGCTGGTGATGCTGCCCTGCGGAACCAGGACCGGGCGATTCAGCGCGTTCGCATAAACCTGATTCAATACGTCATTCTTCTGCGGAATTCCGCCACCGTTGATGATGCGGGTAACGGTCGCGCCATGTTCTTCCATGCGATTCAGAATGACCCGGGTATGCAGGGCCGTTCCTTCGATGGCGGCGAAGAATTCGTCCGCCGCCGTGCTAGTCAGATTCCACCCCAAAGCAACGCCCCCCAGTTCAGGATTAACCAAAACGGTCCGGTCGCCGTTGTCCCAGGTGAAGCGCAAGAGCCCGGTCTGTCCGGCTCGATAAGCAAGTCAGTTCTTTGGAAAGCGCCGAGGCTGATGAGCCGGCCCGTCTGGCGATTGCTTCAAACAAATCGCCCACCGCCGACATGCCCGCTTCGATGCCGGTCAGGTTCGGGTCTACCGAGCCGGGGACCACTCCGCAGACACCTGGGACAAGCGTGGTCTGGTCTGTCAGGCCGATCATGCAGGTGGAGGTTCCTATCACGTTAACGACGTCGCCAAGTTGTACGCCCGCACCGATAGCGTCCCAGTGAGCATCGAAGGCGCCGACCGGAATGAGGGTCTCTTCCGGCAGGCCCAATTTGTCAGCCCATTCTTTGCTGAGCGTTCCGGCGATGGCGTTGGAAGTGAGATAACGCCCGCCCAGTTTTTCGCGGATGCCCTCGAAGAGAGGATCGACAGCCGTCAGGAAGTCCTGTGGGGGCAATCCGCCGAGAGATTCATTCCACATCCATTTGTGGCCCATGGCGCAGATGCTGCGGGGCGCCTCGGCCACTTGAGTGATACCGCACAGGACGGAAGCTACGTAGTCGCAATGTTCGAACGCGGAGACTAACAAATGACGCCGATCGGGATTGTGCCTCAGCCAGTGCAGGAGTTTGGAAAATCCCCACTCGGATGAGTAGACGCCTCCACTCCATGCGATGGCCTCGAGTTTGTACTCGTTCGCTTTGGCTGTGATCTCGGCTGCCTCGCGCCAGGCGCGATGGTCGCACCAGAGATAGTAGTCGTCGAGCGGAACCATGCCTTCACCGACGGGAATGACGCTGGAGCCAGTCGTGTCGAGGGCCAGGGCCTTGACCTCGCCACCTCCTACCCCGGAGCTTTCCAATGCCGAGCTCATCGCCGAAGCGAGCGCAGCCATTTGATCGCTGTGGCTCTGGGTGGCGAAGTCCGGATCGCTGCGAGTGCGATGGAGCGGATACTCTGCCACACCCGCGCCCAGCAGTCCCTTCTGACTGTCGAAGATAGAAACGCGTACGCTTAATGTGCCAAAGTCGACACCCGCAACGATTGTGCTCATGACTGATAGCTTTCCGCTTAGAGCCCGGTCTGGGTTCCGCAGATGCTTACTTCCAATCCGAGATCCCGGAAGCAGGCGGCTTTGGCGGCGAGGGCCCTGTTGGCCCCTTCTGGATCCGGCGCGTAGGCGACCTGGATATGGTTCGCTTTGTGACGCGCCATCATCTGGTCGCGCGTGATGCCGTAGGTCACGGCATGCATAATGGGCCACTGAGGGGTCGTGGCTTGCCAGCGTCTTTCGGTCTCTTCCTGCGGTAGACTGACCACGCCGGCCCGGCCCAGGTCGGCTTTCAGTTTGCCGTCTTCAATGAAGACGCGGCTCCAGACGATCTCTCCCGGCTTGCTGACTCCTTTGACGGTGCCGCCGCCCAGCCGGAAATACATAGGAGGCTGCCGTTCGCTGACCGTTCCGGCATACCCATTAATCAGATGCGCCGGAGGCACAGCGCCTGAGATCTCAAAAACCCATACGAACTGTCCCTGATACTCTTCGCCGAAGCGGAGGTCGTGCAATGTATTCTCGGGTGGGTACCCGAGCGCTTTCCAGATACGCTTGGTGACCAGACCGTCAAGCCCTGCGCATTCGTCTACCTCGTTGAAGTGAGGCAGCGGGTCTCCCTGGTGGATAACGTCACCGGCGGCCGATTTCACGGGGGGACGGTCACTGTTGTTCAGCAGACCCTCCACCAGATCGGAGGCCGGAGCCAAATCCTTCAGGCCTTGTTGGTATTGGATGCCGATGGTATCGCATCCGAAATCGTCTGCGATGCGTAGAGCGGCGATGTACATCCGGCACTGGTCGAGAATCTGATCGTCCGTTAGATCCGTCTCAGCATTGGATCCGGTCTTAAACTTCATGCCCTTGGCATCGAGCCAGGACCGAGCGGCCTGCGCTTCCTCAGCGGGCACTGTCTGCATGGCTGCATAGAGAGCCGACTGGCTTAGACGTTCTTTGAACACGCCGGTGGCATTCAGCAGATGATCCGGGATGATGGCGTTGAACATGCCCATGCAGCCTTCGTCGAAGACTCCCATAATGGCGCGGTCGGCTTTTAGTGTTTCGGCGATGGCGGCGCCCGCCTTTTCGGCTTCCGCCGGGATCTTCAGGCTGGATAGAGGCCTCACGTGACTGGTGTCGTGAACAACCGGTTTTCCGTCCAGCCACTCTCCGAGTTTGGAAAGGAAGTACTGGTCAGTAAAGTCGTTCGACCAGAGCGTGGAGTATCGAACCCCAGCTTTAGTAAGAGAACCGTTCAGATTCAACATTCCGACGAGGCCGGGCCATTCGCCGCTCCAATTAGCGACGGTCAGGATGGGGCCCTGATGGGCCATCAATCCATGCAGCACATGATGGCTGTATTGCCAAACCGCCTCGGCAACAATGAGTGGGGCATCCTTCGGGATTTGGCGGAACACCTGCATTCCGAACTTCTGCGAATCAATAAAGCCGTGTTGTTTTTCAGGATTAAATGCGTGGCCGCGCTCCACAGTATGCCCGAGCGATTCAACGGCTTTGACGATCGACTGTTCTACCAAGGCCTGGGCCGGCCAACACTTCTGATTGGCGGACAGTCGGAGATCGCCGTTCGCGATAAGGATGACTTTATTCATAGTTGCCGTCCACATCTTATCGAGTCGGTGTTGTGAAATTCATTTGAAACGGGAGTCTCACCCTGACGCTGGCGCCATGGTTTGTGAGACTAGAACTATTGGGAAGAAAACGTCTGATTTACTCATTGACACCGGGCTGCAAAGCCGAAACAATACGGCTAGAGAATGTTTTTTAAGCCCCAGCACGTTCACTTCGTGGGCATCGGGGGCATTGGGATGAGCGGCATCGCCGAAGTGCTGCTTACTCTGGGCTATCAGGTCTCGGGCTCCGACATGAAATCCAGCCCGATCACCGAACGCCTCGCCGGTTTGGGCGCTACTGTTTACCTCGGACACGAAAGTTCAAACGTCGCCGGGGCGAAAGCGGTCGTTGTTACTTCGGCCCTCGATAGCAAAAATCCGGAAGTGGCCGAAGCGCGCCGCTTGCAGATCCCGGTTATCCCGCGGGGTGAACTGCTGGCGGAACTGATGCGCCTGAAATTCGGCATTGCAATTGCCGGCAGTCATGGCAAGACCACCACAACCTCGATGGTGGCGTCCATCTTGAATAGCGGTGGTCTGGATCCCACGGTCGTAGTCGGAGGCCGTGTGGCGGGCATGCAAGGCTCGAATGCCCGGGTAGGGAATAGTCCAATCCTGGTGGTGGAGTCCGACGAGAGCGACGGCTCGTTTCTTAAATTAGCGCCCATTGTGGCCGTGGTGACCAACATTGATCGGGAGCACCTGGACCACTACGCGTCGCTGGAAGAGATTCAGGAAGCGTTCCTCGATTTCGTAAACAAAGTTCCGTTCTATGGTGCGGCTGTGGTTTGCATGGATGATGTGAACGTTCAAAAGATCTTTCCATTCAATTCGCCGCCGCACTATCACCTATGGCCAATCCGGGCAGGTGGACCTGGAAATTCAGAACATTTCGTTGCATGCCAACGGAAGTTCATTTACTATCCGGCGGGCGGCCAGCGAACTCGGCGAGTTCCGCCTCAAGGTTCCCGGACTACATAACGTTCTGAACGCGACGGCGGCGATCGGCGTCGGACTGGAAATGGAAGTGAATGCTGCCCAGATCCGCGAAGGCCTGGAGGCCTTTAGCGGCGTCGACCGTCGTTTTTCGCTGCGGGGTGTGGTAAACGACATCACGGTCGTGGATGATTACGGTCATCATCCGACCGAAGTCAAAGCGACACTGGCAGCAGCCCGCCTCGGTCCGTTCCAACGCATTCTGGTGCTGTTTCAACCGCATCGCTTCTCACGCACACAGCATTTGATTGAAGAGTTCGGCACTGCCTTCCACGCGGCTGATGAGCTTTATCTTTTGGATATCTATGCAGCGTCTGAAAGTCTCCATCGCAGGCGTCAACGCCGAGACACTCCTGGACAAAATACGTTCCTACGGGCATCGTTCGGCTGCCTACGTGGCCACGATTGACGACGGTGTAACAGCCTTAGTGAACGCGGCCAGGCCCGGGGACCTGCTGATCACCCTCGGCGCGGGCAATGTGTCTGCCGCAGCGGAGAAGATTCTGCAAGGTCTACGGGAGAAGTTTGCGTGACAGCGGCCGCCGAAGAGCTATGGGAAGGCGTCCACTGGGGCCGATTTCTCGTGTGGCTAGTAGTTGGTGTGGTGCTGATGGTGGTGGCGCTGTTCGCCTGGCACTTTACCGAAGAGTTCCTGATCAAGGATCCCCGGTTCCGCATTGCGGAAGCGGAGGGAATCGGCGGGCAGAGCCCAAATCTCGTGGTGGAGGGAATTCGTTATGCGTCAATTGCCCAGATCCGTCATATTTTCGCGGAAGACTTCGGACGGAGCTTATATCTCGTACCGGTTCAGAAGCGCCGGGCGGAACTACTTGCAATCGATTGGATTGAGGATGCATCGGTCGCGAAGATTTGGCCGAAAACGTTGAAAGTGCAGGTGCATGAGCGCACCCCCGTGGCCTTTGTCCATTTGAATCCGAACGCTAAGGATGGAGTATCCCGATTTGCCTTGATCGATCGTGAGGGATTGATTTTGCGGCCGCGGGTGGCCGCCAAGTTCACTCTTCCGGTAATTACCGGGATCCGGGAAAACGAACGAGTGGACGACCGGAAGGCGCGAGTGCTGCGTGTGTTATCGATGTTGAAGGATCTGGGCCCCTTGAGCCGCGATGTTTCCGAGATCGATGTTTCGGACCCGAACAACCTGGTGGTGGCCGAACACGTTGATAATGCGGTGATCAATTTGATGTTGGGAGAAGAGAACTACGCCGAACGGCTGCAAAATTTCTTGAACAATTATGCGGAGATTCGGAGCCGGCGACCGGACGCGACTACTTTGGATTTGCGGGTGGATGGAGTAATCACGGCAGTCGGGGGACGCGCCGGGGAACACGTCGGAGAGCAAGGGCATGGCAAATAAAACGAAATTGGCGGTGGGTCTCGACCTGGGGAGCACGGCCACGCGCGTCGTGATTTGCGCGTTGGAAGGCGAGTCGCTCAAGTTTCTAGGCCACGGAGAAGCGCCGGTGCAGGCCTGGAGTCGGGGCCGCGTGAATGACCAGGGTGCACTAACCGAGAGCATTCGCTTCGCGTTGCACGAAGCAGAGGTGCGGGCCCAGGTTTCGCCGGATTCCGCTGTAATCGGATTGGGCGGTTCGGTGGCGGGAATCAACAGCCGCGGCTTATATGAGTTCGGCCGAAGGCGTGATATCGAACCCGACGACCTGCGCTATGCGGTGGAATTAGCCGCTCGAGTCCGGCTGGAGGAAGACCGTCAGGTCTTGCAGATTTGTCCGCAGGATTTCACGCTCGACGGACGGGCTGGCTATCGAAATCCGAAGGGTATGACTTGCGCCCGCCTTGAAGCGCACGTCCATATCGTTACGGCTTCGGCACAGGATCATCAGGCCTTGATCACGGCGATGCACCAAGCTCATCTGGCAGTAGACGAATCGGTACACGAGGCGATCGCGGCAGGTTATGCGTCGGTGCTGCCGGAGGATCGGGCGCGCGGTGTTGCCGTGATCGATATCGGCGCACAATCGACACATCTGGCGGTCTACGATGGCGACGCGTTGCTGCTGGTTGCGACCATTCCGGTCGCGGGCGACCATATGACGCGCGACATCTCCTGGTTGCTGAAAGTGAACTATGAGGACGCCGAGAGCCTGAAGAAGGAGTACGGCTGTGCCATGACAGGAATCGAATCGGAGCATAGCCTGATTGAGATTCCATCACTGGAAGGACGATCGCCTCGCGAGGCGCCCCGCTATCAACTCAACGAAATTCTGGAAGCGCGGGCCGAGGAAATCTTCGAGAAGATCTACTCCGAAATTATGCGTGTCGGGATGGAGCAATCGCTGCTGGAAGGCGCAATTTTGACCGGCGGGGGTGCCATGCTGCCGGGAATGTGTGACATGGCGGAGAAGATTCTCAATTGCCAAGCCCGTAACGGACTGGCGATCGGGATTGACAAATGGCCCGACGAACTGGATACGGCCATATGGACGGTAGCTGCGGGTCTGGCGATGTATTCGGGGCGGTTGCGACTGAAGAGGGATGTCAAGCGGGCTGCCAATGGCTTGGCTGGACTGGTTTTACGGTAGGGGCGGGAATAGAGTATGACGGCAGAAGATCTGAAGTTTTTGATTGAAGAGGAAGTACAGCTAGGCACGCGCATCAAGGTTGTCGGTGTGGGCGGCGGCGGTTCAAACGCGGTCGCACGAATGTTACAGGAAGGACTCGCAGGAATCGAGTTCTACATTTTGAACACCGATAAACAGGCACTGGCCGCCTCGCCGGTAGCCAACAAGATGACAATCGGCAAGAAGCTGACAAGCGGGCTGGGCGCGGGTGCGGATCCGTCCGTCGGGCGTCAGGCGGCACTGGAAGACACTGAACAGATCATTGAGATCCTGGAAGGCGCCGATATGGTTTTCGTCACGGCAGGGCTAGGCGGCGGTACCGGAACCGGCGCGGCCCCGGTGGTTGCGTCGCTGGCAAAAGAGTTGAACGCGCTAACGGTGGCGGTTGTGACCAAACCCTTCCTGTTTGAAGGCCCGCGTCGCATGAAGCAGGCCGAGCGCGGACTCGCAGAATTGGCGGGTAGCTGCGATACGTTAATCAGCATCCCAAATGAAAAACTGTTACAACTGGCTCCTAAAGGTACGAGCTTTTTCGAATCGTTCAAGTTCGCGGATGACGTGCTGCGCCAGGCTGTGCAGGGAATTGCCGATATCATCACGACGCCCGGATTGATCAACCGCGACTTCTCCGATATCCGCACGATTATGGCGGGCATGGGTTACGCCATGATGGGTACCGGGACAGCTTCAGGCGAAGGCGCACTGGTGCAGGCGGCTAAGCAAGCCATTGACAGCCCGCTGATGGAAGAGGGCGGAGTCTTCGGGGCGCGGGGAGTCCTGATCAACATTACTGCCTCTAGCCAGCTGGGTATTCACGATGTAAACGAGGCCTGTAACCTGATCCGCGCAGCTACTGAGAACGACGATGTGCAAATCAATTTCGGCGTGGTGATGGACGAGCGGATGGGTTCAAGCGTAAAGATCGCAGTGATTGCAACCGGGTTCCAGCGCGACACTTTGCCGGAAATCGACCGCCGAAACCCGAATTTTCCATTTACGATGGCAACAGCACCGGTTCCGGAAGTGCATCGCGAAGCGGAGCAAGAGCCCGAGCCTGAGATTGTGGTGCATGCGCCGGAGTCTGATACACCTGCTGCGGTGGAAGAACCGGCCGACGATTACGAGACGCCGGCGTTTCTGCGGAAGCAGCGGCGCATGGTTCAGTAGGGAACAAGCGCGGACAGCAAGACCGTCTACGCCCGAATCCGGGCCGCCCTTTAGCGGCTTTTTTCGAGCGCCATAACGGCGTAACCGGTGGCAGCGTCGGTCATGAAGCGACCAACGTCGGTGGTGAGGTCGCGATTCTTATTCACGGAATAACCCCGCCAGGAGCCTTCATTGCGGTTTTGGTTCGCCACAAGCCAGGCGATGCCGCCTTTCAGCAGAGTGGCATCGCGTTTGACGCCTGCTTCACGCAATGCCAGAACAACGAGACCGGTTGCATAGCCATCGCTTTCAACCTCTAGCGGTGCTCCATCACGACGCTTCCAGGCGCCTAGATCAGACAGACTCCAACCCCCATCCGCATGTTGTTTTTGGGAGATAGTTGTTACCAGAGCGTTCTGTTCGTCGGCGGTGAGAAGGCCGGGCAGCCGGGCGGATGACCACAGCAGTACAATCTGATTTTCCAGCGGTTGAGCTGCGTACTCGCGCCTCAGATAAGAACGCAAAAGGCTGACGTTTTCGTTAATAGAGGGGTCCACGCGATAACTTTGCGGGGCGAAGCCCAAAGCGAGGGCCATGAACGTTGCACCCTGGTACTGCGACTCATCGGACTCCCAAGGAGCAAGGTGAAAGACCTGCCAGGTCCAGGCTCCGGCTTTCGGTCCTGTTTTCAGCTGTAGAGTCCAGGCGGAGTTGAACGCTGAGCGTGCGGCGTCGCTGAGTTGTCCTTGCCGGCCGTCGTAGCTGGCGAGAACCAGAGCGTTGAGAACCGATTCGGTGGACCGGGATTCTACCGATTTGCCGGGCCCCGCCGTGGCATCGAGATAGTAGGGTTGCACCTGACTCCAAAGGGCCACCCGTTTCTGAACATTTTCAAGGAGGACGCGTTCGGGAGGCGCCGGCGCTTGTTCACCGAGGCCCGTATGGAGCAGAGAACGGGAGAGGGCATAAGGGAGTACGGTGTGGCAGGAAACGCAGACGGTGTCGTGGTCGCGCTTAGCCTTGGGCCAGGCTTGCCACCACGACTGACGGCTGTCGAGGTAATGGGCCGCAGCGGCTTCGTTCCAGTTATCGTCTTTGCCTGCTTTTGCAATGTCAGGAGTTGCCGCCAAAGCTGAAAGTGAGCAGCCAAGGGCGAGACAGAAACCGAGAATGTTGACCTTCATGTGAGCCGTCCTTTTCGCGGAAGCACAGGGCCGCGCCCGGTGGCAACGGAGCGTCACTCGGGTCGCCTTATAGCTTAAAGCATTAATACCGGTTTTGTACTTATTGGGCGAGAACGTTAGAGGCCCAAATCGCTTAAGCTGGGGTGACCGTCCGGGCGGCGTCCCTGTGGCCAATGGTACTTACGGTCCGACTGCTCGATAGGCAGATCGTTGATACTGGCGTGGCGAACGCTCATAAGACCCTCTGTGTCGAACTCCCAATTTTCATTGCCGTAGGCACGCCACCAGCGCCCGGAGGTGTCTTGGAATTCGTAAGCGAAGCGCACGGCGATACGGTTTCCGGTGAATGCCCAGAGTTCCTTAATGAGGCGGTAGTCCAGTTCGCTCGACCATTTCCGTTCGAGGAACTCGATGATGGCCTGGCGGCCATGCAGGAACTCGGAGCGATTCCTCCAGCGAGAGTCTTCTGTGTAGGCTAATGACACCTTTTGGGGATCTCGAGTATTCCAGGCGTCCTCGGCCAGGCGGACTTTCTGAATGGCGGTTTCGGTGGTGAAGGGCGGAAGCGGTGGTCGTGCGGGCATGTGATCAAGGATCTCAGGCGGCCATCATGATATGTATGACGGCAGTGAATCTATCCAGAAGAGAACTCGCCGTCCTTTTACCGCTGCTGGGAGTCGAGGGCGTCGCCGCCGATGAACCGACAGCCTTGACGAGCAAGGTATACCACCCGGATCAGAGCACGGACCTTGGGGGGAAACCAAAGAAGGGCGGCCGAATTTTCTTCGGGATGGACCATTCCGGGTTCCAAATTGAAATGCACGAGACCGTTTTGGCACCTGGCGCGGAGGCGCATGCTCCCCATAAGCACGTGCACGACGAAATTATCGTTGTGATGGAAGGTACGGTGGAAGCCTATTTAGAAGGGAAAACCGAGATTGCGGAGGCGGGTTCAGTAATCTGCTTCGGATCCAACCAGATGCATCGGCCTAAGAACGTGGGACAGGTGCCGAGCCGTTACTACGTTCTGGAGCTGCGCGGAACAACGAAAAGTTAACGAAAACGTTGCTCAGTTACCGTTCGGATAGTGGTTGCTTACCCGCGGAACGGCATGGTGGTCATCCCGTAAAGAACAGCTGCCGCCAGTAGTGAAATAACGCCGTAGAAGAGCAGGCTATTAGAATTCGAGAGATTGCGGGTCGCTTTGGGTTGGGTCATGGCAAGCGTAGAAGGCACGCGTTGGACCAAACCGCTAGGGCCCGGTTTAAGCGTTAGTAGAGCATCGGCCAGCGAAGATAAGATATGCGACTGGACGCGTTGATCTCGATCGGACTATTGGCTACGGCAGGAACGCTAGGCGCTGACACGCTTGGCTTCGTCCAACAGAAGTTTGGCGACTTACACTTTGAGCAGCATAAGTGGAGCAGAACAACGCAACTGCCATGCTATGTCTACACTGCTGAGGCGGACGGCGCCGGGGTGGACGTGTTGAGGATTGGAACGGGCAACTTCGTTCCATTCAGGGCGAAAAAAGGATCAACGGTGACGGTGTGCGGATCCGTCGCGGCCTTTGATGAGGGCTTCCAAACGGGGCTGCCCGTCGAGGGACGGGCAGATCCCAAGCAGACCCGCTACTGAGTAGATGCCAGTCAAACGAAGCCTGAGTCGGGGAGCAAGCTACGGTTGCTCGCCAACGCTGAGGGCCGGGACGGCTTCGTAGGAAGGCTATTTCCTAGGGCAGTTCACGAATCCAGATGTTCCGGAAACTGATCGGTTCGCTCTTATCGCCGTGGGCCTGAAGCTTAATCGGAGCGCTGTCGTATTTCTTATACACCGGATGGCCGATATATAGCGTTTCGCCCTTCAACTCCCGATGATCCTGTACCAGCACGCCGTTGAAGATTACCGTGACGTACGCCGGCGTTTTCACCGAACCGTCCGCTTGAACGTAGGAGCTGTCCAAATGACGTCGTAGGTCTGCCACTCGCCGGGCTTGCGGTTCGGGTTAACCAGCGGAATAACTTGCTTATAGATAGCTACCGGCCTGCCCGTTCACATACGTTTTGTTGTTATACGAATCGAGAATCTGGAGTTCATAACCCGCAGTCTCCCGGGCCCGGTGGACGCTAGGAAAATGCCGCTGTTGCCACGCGCCTGGCCGAAGCCAGTGATGTTCTCGGGAATCTTCCACTCCAGGTGCAGTTGGTAGTTCTTGAAGCTTCGCTTGGTTTCGATATTGCCGCGCATCTTGCGCTTTGTTGACGGTCAGCACGCCATCGGAAACGGTCCATTTGGCTGGCGATTTGTCGCTATTCGTCACCCACTCGTCGAGATTCTTGCCATCGAACAGACATGATGGCGTCCGACGGCGGCGCCGTGTTGCTGGCGCCCGGAGTGACGACCTTTGGAACCGGTTCCCAGACTTCCGTATCCTCCGGTTTCATGGCAGTAGTGGCCGACCCGGGCGGCGGTGTCGCCTGCGAGCCGGGGCCAGCAAAGGCAACCAACTGCTGCGCGAAGAGAGGAGCGACAAGAGCAGCAAGGCTCGTGAAGCGAAGAACTTTTGATAACTGAAGACGCATTGCTGTAATGACCATACACCAAAGGTTGGGCCGTGCCAGACCTAACCCATCCATTGCGGGTTCTTGATCGTGCCGTCGAAGCGCGTGCTGATTTTGAACTGTTCGTATTTGCCCTGCATGCGCGGCGTCGCGCGGTTTCTGCAGGATTGCGCGTTAGCTTCGGGCTCGGTCATGGGTTTGAATGTGCGCGCCGCCTCGAACGCCTGATCGAGAATCTTCATGCTGTCGCAGCCGGTGATCACGACCGAAGTGGGCAGGTTCAGCGCGTAATGCAGACACTCGACGGGGGTTACGGTGTTGCTTTCGAGAATGAAGCCGCGCCCATCGGCTTCATGCCAAGAACGGCGATGCCCTGGCTGACAAGCTTCGGCACCACGTTGTGAGCAAAGCTGCGGAAATGCGCGTCCATCGGATTGAGCGGCATCTGGCACGGAATCGAAATGGAAGTTGTGCTGTTTGGCGACTTCCAGCATGCGCTCGTGAACCAGCGGATCCTTATGGCCGGTGAAGCCGATGTAGCGGATCTTGCCGGCTTTTTTGGCGGCTTCGACGGCTTCAAGCGCGCCCCCGGCGGCGAAGAATCGGTCCGGATCATCGAAACGGATGTTTTCGTGAAATTGAATGAGGTCGATGTGGTCAGTCCGAGCGCTGCAGTGACTCATCGATCTGCCGGGCAGCGGCTTCTTTCGTCCGGCCATCAAACTTGGTCATGAGAAAGGCCTTCTGCCGGTAGCCGTCCCGCAGCGCCTTGCCCATGCGGACCTCGCATTCGCCATTGGCGTAGTCCCAGCAATTATCGAGGAAATTGAGGCCGCGATCGAGGGCGGAGCGGACGATTTGGATAGCTTCAGCCTCACTGGGATGGGCAAGATGTGCGCCGCCGAGGCCAATGGCGGAGACGCGCTGGCCGGTAGTGCCTAGCTTGCGATAGATCATGCCGCCCGCAGCCGACGGGCCAGACGATTGCGCATTGGCGAGAGCAGCGAGGCCAGTGGCACCAGCGATAATGTTCAGGGCTTGTCTTCGATCCATGCCATTAGCTTATGACGGCTTAAGCATGGCAGGTGAATCATTCATAGCGCAGCGCGCGCATGGGATCGATTTGCGTGGCGCGGCGAGCGGGCACATAGCCGGCCAGCAGGGCGACGGCGGTAATGGCGATGACGGCGGAAGTGACCGAGAGTGGATCGACGGGATCCACTCCGTAGAGCTGAGAGCGCACGTACTGACTGAGGAGCCAGGAGGCGGGCAAGGCGATCGCCATACCAATGGCCAGCAGCAGGAAGACTTCGCGCATGACTAAAGAGAGGACGTCGCCTTTGCCGGCTCCGATGGCCATGCGGATACCGATTTCGCGAGTGCGGCGCGCCACCGTATACGCCATGACGCCATAGAGACCGATGGAGGCGAGCAGCGTTGCGAGCACGCCAAAGACGCTGGAGAGGGAAGCGACCAGACGTTCGGTGACAAGCGAATCTTCCATCTGTTTTTCGAGTGTGACCATTTCGAAAACAGGCAGATTGGCATCCAGGTCGTGCACGCGCTTGCGGATGGTGTTGAAGACCTCTTCCGGACTCTGGGTGGTGCGGAGATAGGCGGTGATGCCGGTGCCGAACTCCAGTTGGCGATAGGGGCGGAACATTTCGGGCGGAACTTCGTCGCGCATGCTCTCATACTTGGTGCCGTGTACGACGCCGACAATCGTGATATCGGTCTTGGTTCCAGGATCGATACCCATGCCGATCTTGTGGCCGACCGCGTTGACGGTCCCGAAATACTTCTTCGCGAATACGTCATTGACGATGCAGACTTTGGGCGCGGTGAGGGAGTCGGTCATACGGAAATCGCGTCCGGCGAGGAGGCCGATCTCCATGGTCCTGAAGTAATCGGGGAAGAGAAAGTTCATGTGCGGGTCAGGGAGCTCGCCGGTTTTGGGGGCATAGGAATCGATGGTGACCCACTGGTCCCACTCATCGCCTTCCATCACGGGCATGACGGCGAGGGCGCTGCTGTTGACGCCGGGGAGGCCTTCTAAATTCTGTTTCAACTGTTCGTAGAAGTTGCGAGTGCGTTCGGGGGTGTAACCGTTCAGGGTGGGATCGACTTTGAAGGCCAAGAGGTTGGTGGTGTGAAAGCCGGGATCGAGGTCCTTCAACTTCTGCAGGCTGCGGATGAAGAGACCGGCACCGATGAGCAGGAGGACGGAGAGTGAGATCTGGGCCACGACGAGAGCTTTGCGCACGCCGGTAGAGGTGCCGCCCGCGACTGCGCCGGCCTGATCCTTCAACGTGCCCGCGAGGTTGGGACGAGTGGATTGCAGTGCCGGGATGAGGCCGAAGAGGATGCCGGTGAGGATGGACAGGCCGAGGTTGAAGCCAAGCACGCGCCAATCGGGGACGGCCGAAATGGCAAGCGGGACAGAGGTGGGTGGCAGGAAGCTGATGAGCGCGTGGTCGGTCCAGACGGCGATGAGCAGGCCGGCGACGCCACCGGCCAACGAGAGCAGCAGGCTTTCGACCAGCAGCTGCGAGACAATGCGGCGGCGGCTGGAGCCGAGCGCGAGGCGGACGGCGACTTCTTTCTGGCGTGAGGTGGCGCGTGCGATGAGCAGGTTGGCGACG
Source organism: uncultured Acidobacteriaceae bacterium (assembly GCA_963814195.1). Classification (GTDB taxonomy): domain Bacteria; phylum Acidobacteriota; class Terriglobia; order Bryobacterales; family Bryobacteraceae; genus Bog-105. Next base: position 274,030 of record CAWFBU010000006.1, on the reverse strand, counting down.
TTGGCGCAGGCGATTAACAGAACGAGAGCGACGGTGGCCATCAGCACCAGCAGGGGTTTCGAGAACTGGCCGCGAAGCTGGGAACGGCCGTTGGAGGCGGGCAGCACATCCATGGACATCTGCAGAAAGGCGCGCTTCATTTCGGGCGCGGCCTTGGCGAAGTCTTTGAGGGTGACTTCCATCTGCAGGATCTGGTGAAAGAGCGGCTGGACGCTGGCTTTGGCCTGCTGGGCGGTGACACCGGGCTTCAACCGGCCGAAGGCGGTGATCCAGCGCGAGCGGCGGTCATTGAGATCCATGTAGCGGCCCATCTTGGGCGCCATCATCATGGGGACGCGGACCTGGCGGTCAAAGCCAGGGTCAACACCGGGGAAGCCGGCCTGACTGACGCCGATGATGGTCATGGGATAGCCGTTGACGTTGAGTTTGCGGCCGATGACGCCGGGGTTACCGGCAAAGCGGCTCTGCCAGTAGCCGAAGCTGAGGACGACGACGGGCTGCGCGCCCTGGAAGCGATCGTCTTCCGCGGTGAAGAGGCGGCCGAGCGCGGCTTTGATACCAAGCGATGGGAAATAGTTGCCGGAGACCAGTTCGCCGGCAACGCGCTCGGTGCGGCCGCCGTAGTTCAGGCTCATATCGATTTCGCGAAAGCAGAACATGCTGCTGAAGACCTTGTTGCGCTCGCGAAAATCCTGATACATGGGATAGGAGATGCGGTTCGCGCCCTGGTTACTGCCGTAGTGCCGGCCGATGGCGCTGAACATGACCAGCTGCCCGGGGTCGGTGACCGGGAGCTGGCGCATGAGGAGTTGATCGGTCAGCGAGAAGATGGCGGTGTTCGCGCCGATGCCGAAAGCGATGGAGAGCACGGCGACGACGACGAAAAGGCGGGCTTTGGCGAAGGTGCGCAGCGCGAACGTAATGTCCTGGAGTAGATGCATGCTGATTTCGAGTACGAAGTATCCGCAAGTTTAGTTTACTTTTTCTTGCGCAGGTAGATCTGACCGTTGAAGGATGTGAATTGAAATTCAGGACCGCCGCCGTTGATGGTTCCGCGGAGGGCGTGGTCGAAGCGGAGGTGATAGGCGCCGTCCTGGCGGCGACCTGCTTCGGTAGGCCGGTTGCCGGCGTTGGTGAGCTTCACTTCAAAATCGCTGTAAATTTCGCCGTGGTCGGTTTTCATCAGGATGTCACTCTTCAGGCTGCCGGGCAGGGTGACGTCGATATCGCCATTCAGAGTGCTGAAGGACATGGGCTTGGAGGAATCGATGCGGTCGAGCGTGACGAGCACGGAGCCGTTCAGGGAATGGGCAAGCACGGAGCCCGACACATTCTTCAGCGTGATGCTGCCGTTCAGATCGTTGACGTCGATTTCGCCTTCCACCTGTTCGACCTCGATATCGCCGTTGTTCAGGCACTTCAATTGAAGCGAGGAGCGGTGCGGGACGGTGATGATGAGATTCCCGGAGTGGTTCCAGGGAGTGCTTTTGATAGTGACGAGATTGTCCTGTTCGACGATATCGAGGCCACTGTTGCCGGGGAGATCGAGCCGCTTCATGCCGGCGGATTTAGAAGAAGACTCGCGCCGTTCATGGCGAGATTCGCGGCCCTCACGGCCATCCTGCGCACGAGTTTCGACGGTGACGTTCTTGACGTCGGCGCCGCGCACGACGATGCCGCCGGTCATCAGGCTGGCGTGGACCCGCACCGGGCGTGCGGGGTCGTCGAGTGGAACACTGATTTTGTCTGAGGCATCCTGTGCCCGTAAGGCGCTGCAGGCGAGGAGGCCGCAGGAAAGAAGAAGAGCAAATGGTTTAGACATGGGGAGTTTCCGTTTCGTGTTTGAACTGTTTATTCGACGCTGCCGCCCGAGGTGCCTTTGTGCAGGCGGATAGTTCCGTTGAAGGCATCGAAGGTCAACGGGGGTCCGCCCTGGCCGACCCGTGCGCCGTGCAGACCATTGCTGCGGTAGATGTATCTGCCGTTCCTGCGTTCACCCTGGCCATCGGGCACAGCCAGGGTGGTGACATCGAAGTCGCTGAAGATTTCGCCGTTGAAGGTTTTGAAGCGCAGGTCGGCGGAGAGATTGGGCTGGAAGTAAATGATCCATCGGCCCGTTGATGCTTCTGAAGCTGGTGGCAGCAGTGGGATTTTTAGCGAAGCGGGCGACCACGGGGCCGTTGATGTTGCTGCACTTCGCCGGAGCCGGATATGCTGTTGCGGGAAATGCCGCCGTTGATGTTCTTGATCTCAAAATCGCCGGTAGTGCCATCCACGCGAACGTCACCATTGTTGACGGTGGAGACGAACGGTCTGGCCGCACGCGGGACTTCGATATCAAGGTCATAGGTGACGGTATAGAAGCGGCGCTGCGTGGTCGTGGCAGCCGCCGGCTGTTTCCGCGACAAATCCAAGGCGCGTCGTAGGAGATGGCGGCGGTGCCAGGTTCGCCGGAGATGGCCAGCGTCACTTCGCTTCTGGCCTCCTGCAGATCTCTATCGGACTCGGCTCGAATGGTTTTGTGGGCGGTGACGCGCACTTCGGAGCCGGCGACGGCGGTGACATGCACGTAGCCATCGATGTTTTCCACCAGCAGCCGCATGGGTGCGCCGGAGAGCGGCAGGGTCTTGTGAATGGTTTCCTGATCGCGCATCGGCCAGTTGTGTCATGGCGTTCGGCAAAGCAGAGGGCGGTGGAGCAGAGCACGCCCAGGCACACGGCTGCCTGCCGGATGCGCGGGGCATCCGGAGCAGCGAATTCTTCATGGGTTCTGAATCTCCTTTATTCGATGCTGAGTTTCTGGAGACCCCATTCGGCGCGCTGGCGCACAGCGGGATTGATGTTGGCGGCGGCGGAGAGCTCCTTCAGTTCCCCGGCGGCGGCACGGTTGCGGATGTTTACGAACGAATCAATCAGGGCGATCTGGACCAGCGGCGAATCCTGGTGCTCGATGGAATCGATCAGCGCTTTGCGACCGCCGCATTGTTGGCGAACCTCTCCAGCGCATCTACCGACGAGAGGCGCACGTTGACGTTCGCATCGTGATTCAAAGCCCGAGGAGTGCGGCAATGACCTGGTCATTTGGCTGGTCGATGCGACTGCTCCAAGCCACGCCTTCGAGGCGAGAGCAGCCGACTGGCGTTCGAGCAAGCGAGAGGGCGACCAATTCGCGCAAACCCTGGACTTGGGAACTCATTTTAGCTACTCTCATCGGCCTGCGCGGCGAGTTCGTTCGAGCGCGCCTTTCGATTGATCTTCATGCGGCCCAACGCGAGCCCGGCACAAAGATCAGAACGCCCAGTGAGAACTGCGGCCACAATTTCCAGCGCCACAAAACCCGGGCGGTTGTTTCGACCGAACGATCGCGTTCCAGGCGTTCAAGCGCTGATAGAAGCGGGCACGCAAGGCGGCGCTTGGTTCCTCCTGCGGCAGTAAGGCAAGATTCTCCCAGACGGACGCATCTGTTCGAGCTTCGAACCGCAGTTCAACACTGCGATTCGAGAGTGCGCTTCGAAGCTTTCATGATCCGGCCGCCGACAATCGCCGGAAAGATATTGCGGAATCAGCAGATCGGCTATTCTTCAAACGTCATAGGTCTTTTCATTTCGAAGCTCACAAAAATTCTTTCGCAGCTGCTTCAAAGCGCGGAACACGCGGATTTTGACTGCACCTGCTTGGCATCCGAGCAGACTGCCAATTTCCTCGTACCGGAGATCGTGAAAACGGCTGAGGATCAACACCTCCCTTTTATCTTCCGGCAACTGCAAGAGCGCCTCCTGCAGGAATCCGATGTCCTGGCTGCGGCTGACCATCTCATCTGCCATCGGCTCAGGCTCCTACCTTTGCAGCATCTCGTCGGGCACTTCACGACTGGCGCTTACGGTGCAGGTCGAAATATGCGTTACGGGCCATTCGGTATATCCAGACCTAAAATGACATGTTCGCGATCGTAACTGCGCGCGTATTTGATTACGCGAAAAAAGACCTCCTGCACCAGATCTTCGCTGAGAGCGCGGTTGCCCGTCAGCCCCAATAAGTAGCGAAACAGGGCGACGTGATGACGCTCAAAGAGAACCGCCACATGCGCGGTCTCACCGGCCGCCACCAGCCTCATCAATGAGCTGCTCGGTCTCGACTTTCTTCCACTCACCCCTCGCTCTAGCAATACTGCTCTGGCTGTAAAAGGTTACCAGAATCTGATTTGAGATTAAATGTGATGCGGAGCGCCAGGACGGGCGGGGGATTAAACTGTGTGGTATCAGGTGCGCCCCGCAAAGAGCAGCGGATCCTCTCCTCTTGTCTCAGGGCGCACATCTGCGACCTTCCGTCATGGAGGAGAAGAGGCGAAAAGCATGAGCGCTGTACGGGTGCTGGTCGGAACACACGAAGGGGGTTCATTCTGACGTCGGATGGGAAGCGGACCAAGCTGGAAGGTGGAAGGGTCCTTACTTCGGAGGCTGGGAGATCTATCACATGAAAGGTTCAGCCGGTCGACCCGAACCGGCTGTACGCATCCCAATCAAGAGCTTGGTTCGGTCAGGTGATCCAGCGTTCTGAGCGATGGCGGTCAGAGACCTGGGAAGCGGTGGGCAATCAGTTCGCCTATGAAGGCGAAGCCGGCACGCACCAATGGTATGACGGGACGCCCCATCCCTGGGCCTTCAAGCGCGTGTGGCATCTCGAGCCTTCTTTGACCGATCCGGAGACTGTCTATGCCGGGGTGGAGGATGCCGCATTATTCCGGATCGAACGACGGCAGGACAGAGCTGGAGGAACTGGCCGGCCTGCGCGGCCATGGTTCCGGTCCGCAGCTGGCAGCCAGGGGCGGGGGGCATGTGTCTGCATTCCATCTTGCTCGATCCGAGCAACCCGGTCGCGATGTACATTGCCATTTCGGCGGCCGGCGCGTTTCGGACTGATGATGGCGGCACCAGACTGGCAGGCCATTAACCAGGGACTGTACTCCCAGTACATTCCCGATCCACACGCCGAGGTAGGCCATTGTGTTCACCACATCGCCATGCACGCCAAGCGTCCGGATGTTCTGTTACATGCAGAAACATTGGGACGTGATGCGCAGCGACAATCGCGGAGAATCGTGGCAGGAAGTGGGCGGAAACCTGCCAAGGACTTTGGTTTCGTGGTCGACGTTCATGCGCATGAGCCGGAGACCATCTATGTGGTGCCGATCAAAGCGATTCGCTGCATTATCCACCCGATGGAAAGCTGCGGGTTTATCGCAGCCGTTCCGGTGGGAATGACTGGGAACCGCTGACTAGTGGATTGCCGCAGCAGGACTGCTATGTGAATGTTCTGCGCGATGCGATGGCAGTGGATTCACTGGATAAATGTGGCGTGTATTTCGGAACCACTGGTGGGCAGGTCTACGGGTCCGCGGATGCAGGCGACACATGGGCGCCGATTGTGCGCGACCTGCCGGCGGTATTTTCCGTAGAGGTCCAGACTTTACCGTGAATCAGCGCACTATCCGGCTGATGCTGCCGGCGCACTTACGGACGTTGGCCCAGGTTGGCGGAGATGTGTTGGTGGAAGTGACGGGCGAGGTAACGCAACGGTCCGTTTTAGATGCTCTCGAGGAACGATACCCAATGCTGCGCGGTACGATCCGGGATTATTTAACACAGCAGAGGCGCCCGTTTGTACGGTTTTTTGCTTGCGAGCAGGACTTGTCCCATGAGTCCATCGATGCTCCCTTGCCGGATGCAGTAGCCCTCGGGAAAGAGCCGTTTCTGATTGTGGGGGCCATAGCAGGCGGATAAAAGCGTCTCTCGGTCCGGAACAAAGGACGGGTTGCCACGTATAGGCAATATGACCAAAGTACTGCTCCTGCTGTTTCCGTTGTACTTACTTCCTCTGCTGGCGTCGGCCGCGGATGTGACCGGCGAATGGACATTGCACGCTATCCAGTTCGGTGAAGTTTTCGTTTCGGCGCGTGTTGAGTTCAAATCAGAGGGCACCCAGGTAACGGGCACTCTGAATGAGCTCACTCTCAAAGGATCGTTACAAGGCGACCGCCTGCATCTTACGGTGCTGCGGCCTAACGGGAAAGAATGGGGCACGCTGGACGGTCAACTGCGTGGCGACGATCTGAGCGGCACCGTCAAGCAGGATAAGGAGGAATACGCTTGGGAGGCGCATCGCGCCAAAACAGTCGCTTCCGCGCCACAGACTCATTCGTTTGAAGCAACTAAGTTTCAGCGTGTATTTTCAGGCGCTATTACTCCCGTTTTGCATATCCATCCAGGAGACACGGTCAATACTGCAACGGTAGATGCCGGTGGATTCGACTCCAAAGGCGTAAGGCGATCCATGGGCGGCAATCCGGAGACAGGACCGTTCTTTGTGGAAGGCGCCTTGCCGGGCGATACGTTGATCATCAAGTTGCTGCGTCTGCGCTTGAACCGCGATTCTGCTACGAGCGGCGACCGCATCGTTCCGACCGCAGTGAGACCGGACTATTATCGCGATGCCAAGTTTGCCGAGGACTATGACAGCACCTGGAAGCTTGATCGCGAAGCTGGCTTCGGAAGGCTGGAGAAGCCTTCTGAGCGGCTCAAGAACTTCAAAGTGCAATTAGAACCCATGCTGGGGTGTATTGGAGTTGCACCGCCCGCGAATCAATCTTTCCGTTCCGGCTGGCTGGGTTCGTGGGGCGGCAATATGGATTACGCCGGCGTGCGGGAAGGGACGACCGTTTACCTGCCGGTGTATCGAGAAGGTGCTCTTCTGTTTGTGGGCGATGGACATGCACTGGAAGGTGACGGCGAACTGAACGGCGATGCGCTGGAAACCTCGATGGACGTGGAATTCAAGGTGGATCTCATTCGCGGCAAGAGCACCGGCGGCCCTCGATTTGAGGATAGTGAGTATTTGATGGCATCAGGAATTGCCGGTTCGCTGCAAGATGCCTTGCAGCAGGCTACAACAGAACTGGCGCGATGGCTGGAACGGGACTATAAACTCTCGCCGAACGAGTCGAACATCGTATTGGGGACCTCGGTTCGATACGAAATTGCAGAGGTCGTCGATCCGCAACTCCACATCGTAGCCAAGGTGAAGAAGTCGGTGCTGGCAACTCTTCAGTAGAGTTCCCTGCCGAGTCCCGGCTACGTCTTATCGCGGGACCGCCACCCAACCCGATGGGAGCAATTACTCGCCCATCAGCTGCAGGACAATGCGTCGCTGGTGCGGCAGCGCACGATGTTCAAAGACGTAAAGCCCCTGCCAGGTACCAAGGGCGAGCTTGCGATCGATCACCGGGATACTGAGGCTGGTGTGTGTAAGGCTGGACCGGATGTGCGAAGTCATGTCGTCCGGTCCTTCGGCCGTGTGCCGGTAGTCCTTTCCAGACTCCGGCACCAGCTTTTCAAAGAAGTCGCGCAGATCGAGCGTCACATCCGGGTCGGCATTTTCCTGGATGACCAGCGAGCAGGACGTGTGCTGGATAAAGACGGTCAGAACACCATGATCCAGCGACTGCTTTCCGATCCATTGGGCGACGGCTCGGGTGAACGGGTACAGACCTTTGCCCCGCGTCTCTACCGAAATGGATGTTGATAGGACCATCTAGGTCAGGCGGCTTTAGCTACCAAACCATGGGGATCTAGAACGAATTTCTTCGCCGCTCCCTTGTCAAAGTCCTGATAGCCTTGCGGTGCGTCGTCAAGCTTGATGACGTTGACGTTAACAGCTTTAGCGGGGAAGGTCCGTTCGTGCAGAATGGCCATCATGAGCTGACGGTTGTAGTTCAACACTGGGGTCTGGCCGGTCGCGAAGGTATGCGACTTAGCCCAGCCAAGGCCGATACGGATACCGAGCACTCCGGACTTAGCGTGTTCGTCCTTGCTGCCGGGATCGTCGGTTACGTAAAGGCCGGGAATGCCCAGGGCTCCACCTGCTCGGGTCAAGGTCATTAAGGAATTGAGAACTGTAGCCGGAGCCTCGTCTCCCTTTTCTCCGTGCGACCGGGCTTCGAAGCCGACGCAGTCGACGGCGGAGTCTACTTCCGGCACTCCGAGGATCTGCTCGATCTGTTCGCCGATCTGCGCTTTCTGTGTAAGATCAACGGTTTCGCAACCAAAGCTCTTGGCCTGGCTGAGACGTTCGCTGTTCATGTCGCCGACGATGACGACGGCAGCTCCCAATAAACGACAGGCTTCCGCGCAAGCGAGGCCAACCGGGCCGGCACCGGCGACATAGACGGTTGAGCCAGGGCCAACTCCTGCTGTGACCGCTCCGTGATAGCCGGTAGGGAAGATATCGGAAAGCAAAGTGAGGTCCCGGATTTTAGCCATCGCCTTTTCTTTGTTCGGGAATTTAATCAGGTTGAAATCGGCATAGGGAACCATGACGTAATCCGCCTGTCCGCCAACCCAGCCACCCATATCCACATAGCCGTAGGCACCGCCGGCTCGATCGCCATTCACATTCAGGCAAATGCCAGTTTTCCGCTCGCGGCAGTTGCGGCAACGCCCGCACGCCACATTAAAGGGAACGGTTACCAGATCGCCCTTTTCCAGAAACTCGACGTCATTGCCCTTCTCTATGATTTCGCCCGTGATTTCATGGCCTAGGACCATGCCGGTCGGAGCTGTCGTACGACCCCGTACCATGTGCTGGTCGCTGCCGCAAATGTTGGTCGACACTACCTTCAGGATGACCGCATGGTGCAGCGTGCGGCCATTGTGTTCAAGTTTCGGGAAATCGATGCTCTGGACTGAGACCTTCCCGGTACCCTCGTAAACCACTCCTCGATTGTTCGCCATGATTAACTCCTACAAGCTGACCTAAAAAGCTGACTCTGCAACTGCACCCTAGAACGCACCTGCACCGGCTTCTGCGACTGCATGATCCTGTTCTCCGGAACCCCCGCTTACCCCGATTGCGCCGACCACTCGACCGTCTCTCTTGAGCGGTATGCCACCGGCGAAGATCATGACCTTTCCGTGATTGGAGGCGTGAATGCCAAAAAATTGGTCGCCGGATTGAGAATGCGTGGCGAGATCTTGAGTGCTGATATCGAAGGCCCGGGACGTCCAGGCTTTGTTGATGGAGATCTCGATACTGCCGCGCCAAGCCTCATCCATGCGGACGTGGGAGACGAGATTGCCCCCTTCGTCCACCACCGCTATGTTCATCGGTTGACCGATTTCGACGGCTTTCTTCTCGGCTGCCTCGATGACGCGCCGCGCGTCTGCTAATTTCACCATGTTTGACTCTCCTTCGAGAGGGCTGCGGAGGACGATGTCCTGCCTTACTCCCCCGATGAAGACTCTATCGGATCTAGAGCGTTACGCGAAAAAGGACCACTGTCGCTGAAAGGCGAGCACGAGAGACTTGTCTTGACAGAAAGGGGCTTTGTCCGCTTGCTCCGCTGTTGCTCCCTGCCGCGACGATTGGTGGGTGTCTACTACGGCGCTTTGAGCTAGGTGCGCAACTCGTCTACTGCCATGCAGATCGCATGGTGAACATGACTCCACGCTGACGGTTGATTTCGACGGTCGAAGCCAAGTCGAGCATTTCAAGAGGAATGATCACCGGTGCCCCGTTCATGGCGATATATCGAAACTGGTGGTTGGCATCGAGCCAGTAGTCGGTAGTAAATCTGCTGTTTCCGTCGCGCATCATCAAAAGAAAAGGCGGTGGTGCGGGCGCAACCGGAACAACCGGCTGAACGTAGCGATAAGTGGGAGCGTAGGTCGTAGGCTGGTACGGCTGAGGCGCCGGAGTTGCTGGAGGTGTGTAGGACATGGGGGCGCGCTGTTGAAAGCCGTAGGCATCACGCGGCTGATAGTACGGCGAGGCCACAGTCTGCGGCATGGGGACACCCAAATCGTCCATGATTTTGAGAGTGAGACGAGTCTCTGCCTTTAGGACGGGTCGCGGGCCTCGGCGCGGCAGGGTTAGCAAGTCGATGGGCCACAAAACGGGGAGCATCCACTCCACGGTGTCTCGAACGGCATGCCCGGTACCGTGAATACGGCCTTCCTTGTCGACGGGATACTTCGGAGCGTAGACAACCTTGGCCGAAACCGGCAGAACCTGATCGGGCGGAATCACCATCCGTTCGAATTTCAGCTCCATCCAGCCTTTTCCAAAAAAATGCCCGGGATCTTTGTAGTCTTCGAAGCGCCCGACCAGATAGCTACCGTACGGGAACACCGATCGTCCATACAACTCGACATGGCTGACCTGGCAGAGGACCGGATCGCCAATGTCGGCTGTCTTGGACGAAAGCTTTGGTTCGGCAACCGTACATTGAATCAGAGAGCCGGCCGGAATCAACTGCTCAGCGGCTCGGCCAAGCACTGGCGCCGAGAAAAGGACCAAGGACAGGAATACATAAGACTTACTCTTCATGTGAGAACCTCCTGGCTATTCAGATCAATGCCCATCGCGTTTCGTGCGGCGCGGCACTGGTGAGACCAGCGAGGATCGAATGACAGGCACCTAACTCCTCCAGACCTCAGGCCTCAATGATGCCCAGTTCTGACGGAGCCGTCAATGGGTAAAAAGCCACAACGGGAAAGCCCACGTGACTGCGGGCTTCCCGTTGGGCTAAGAGGAGCCCGCGCTACTCGACCGTAACGCTCTTGGCGAGATTGCGGGGCTGATCGACATCGCAGCCGCGCCGGACAGCAATGTGGTACGCCAGCAGCTGGAGAGGAATCATTTCGAGCAGAGGAAGCAGCAGTTCGCGGGTCGTGGGGATTGAAATCAAGTGATCCGCCATCTTGGCGACTTCTTCATCGCCTTCACAGGCAATGGCAACCACAACGCCGCTGCGAGCTTTTACTTCCTGGATGTTGGAGAGAGTCTTTTCGTAATGAACCTGGCTCTCTTCCGATTCCGGGTCGCGTGTTGCCAGCACGACGACGGGTAGATTTTCGTCGATGAGAGCGTTTGGACCGTGCTTCATCTCACCGGCAGGGTAGCCTTCGGCATGGATGTAGGAGATCTCTTTCAGCTTCAAGGCGCCTTCGAGCGCGATCGGGAAGTGAATGCCGCGGCCAAGATAGAGGAAATCCTGCGCTTTGGCGAGATCCTTAGCGAGGTGTTCGTAGATTTCGCTTTGAGCGAGGATGGCCTCCAGTTTGCCCGGAATCTGAGCCAGCTCCTGAACCAGGGCGCAGGACTGTTTGGAGCTCAGTGTCCCGCGGATTTGGCCCAGGTACATCCCGAGGACCAGGAGTGCGGTGATTTGGGAGGTGAACGCTTTCGTAGAGGCGACCCCGATCTCGGGACCGGCATGGGTCAACAACGTACCTGCCGCTTCACGCGTGATCATGGATCCCACCACATTGCAGACAGCGAGAGTTTGTGAGCCCTTCATCTTGGCTTCGCGCTGCGCTGCCAAAGTATCGGCGGTCTCACCCGATTGCGAGATGACGATGGTCAGGGTATTCGGCAGGATGATCGGATCACGATAGCGGAACTCACTGCCGTAATCGACCTCGACGGGTAGGCGTGCCAGCCGCTCAATGATGAACTTTCCGGCGAGCCCGGCGTGCCAACTAGTCCCACAGGCGACAATCTTGACCTGCTGAAATTGCTTAAAGTCAGCCTCGGAGATGTCGACTTCATCCAGGAAGACGCGACCGCTCTCCTGGCCAATGCGGCCCACCAGCGTATCCTTGATAGCACGTGGCTGCTCAAAGATCTCCTTGAGCATGAAATGCTTGTAGCCGCCCTTTTCGGCCATTACGGGATCCCAAAGTATGTGCGAAAGTGCGCGTTGCACTTTTCGGCCGTCGAAGTCAGTGATGGTGATCCCTTCGGGCGTCAGAATGGCGACGTCCCCGTCGTTCAGGAAAATCATGTCGCGTGTGTGGCTCAGGATAGCCGGCACGTCCGATGCTACAAAGAATTCTTCCTGACCTAAGCCCACGACAACCGGAGGGCCAGAGCGGGCGGAAACGATCTTGTTGGGGTCGGAGGTGGCGATCACGCTGAGTGCGAATACTCCGGTTATTTCCTTCAGACTTTTCCGAACCGCTGTCTCCAGGTTTCCGTCCAAGTGCTTCTCAACCAGGTGGGCAATGATCTCGGTGTCCGTTTCGGTCTTAAAAACGTGGCCTTCAGCGGTCAACTGCTTGCGCAGCTGGAGGTAATTTTCGACGATGCCGTTGTGGACGACGACGATCCTGCCGCTGCAATCACGATGGGGATGGGCGTTCTCTTCGGTAGGACGTCCGTGGGTGGCCCAACGGGTGTGCCCAATGCCGTAAGCGCCCGATAACGGATTCTGGTTGATTGCCTCTTCCAAATTGATCAGTTTGCCCGGCGCTCTCCGCAGATCCAGACAGCCTTCGGCCGTGACGACCGCTACGCCAGCTGAGTCGTAGCCCCGATACTCCAGGCGCCGCAAACCGTCCACAATGACAGGGACAGCATTCCGCTTACCGATATAGCCAACTATTCCGCACATAGTGTTGTTAGAAACGAAGTGTCTGAATTAATCTAAAATCTCGACTTGATAGTTCTCGATGACGCCGTTTGACAGGACGTCCCGCGCAATCTCGTCTAAGGTCTTATCGGCAGTTTCACGCGAAATCTGTTGGCCCAGCTGAATTTCAAAGTACTTGCCCTGGCGTACTGAGAGTACTTCTGTATGCCCCAAGCTTTGGAGGGCAGAGCAAATGGTCTGTCCCTGCGGATCGAGAACAGTCGGCTTCATCGAGACGTACACCCGAGCTTTCATCTCTCTATGGTAGGGGAGTCAACGACGAGGGCACTCGGCACTGGGCCGCCCATAAAACATTTTCGCGAGAATTGTAGAGGGGGTCAGCTTAATCTGATATAAACGGAAGGAAGTTCGGTAGGATTGCGCCATTTTTAAGATCTGCATTCTCGCTAGCAGCAGCGCCGGAAACTGTGCGTTTGTGGCCACGGACAGGACCCGTCTGCTCATCGATGCCGGGTTGAGCCGCCGCGAGGTTGTGAAGCGTCTGGCTGCGATCGGCGAAGATGCAAACGACCTGGACGCCATTCTGGTGACGCATGAGCATTGCGACCATATTGCCGGCCTGATTGCGATGGCCCGAAAATCCAAGCGGCCATTGCCCATTTATCTGACGCAGGGCACGGCGGAGTGCATTGACTGGGGCGACGAACGTCCCCCGCTTGAGATTTTCGGAGCTGGACGCTCATTTACAATCGGGGATTTCGACGTCTCCAGCTTTACCATTCCACATGACGCCTCCGATCCGGTCGGGTTTACTCTTTCGGCTGGCGGAATCAAGATTGCAATCGCTACGGATCTGGGCTATGTCACTGATTCGCTTCGGATTCATCTGCGAAATACCGATCTGGTGGTCTTGGAATCGAACCACGACCTGGAGATGTTGCGGGTCGGGCCGTACCCGTGGTCGGTGAAGCAGCGTGTGATGAGCCGGCGCGGGCATCTGTCTAACGAAGTAGCCGCGGATTTCATTGCTCGTGACCTGGATACCCGCGTTTCGACGGTCATCCTGGGGCACATCAGCGAGCACAACAACCATCCGGAACTGGTGCGCGGTCTGGCGATGAAGGCTCTGCATGGCCGCGACGTTGTTTACCCGATTGTGTGTAGCCGAGCCCGGCGTGCAATCCGAAGTGTTTCTGCTATTAGCTGAGCTCACGTGCACCCGGCGGCATCAGGCAAGCAGTCCTACGACTCTGAAGCCGCAGCCTGGCTGAGAATAAGTAAGAGATGATTTCCCGTTATACCCGGCCCGCCATGGGCCAGGTCTGGAGTGACGCAGCACAAATATGAATGTTGGCTCCAGGTGGAACTGGCCGCTTCCGAAGCGCTGGCCGAAATGGGCGATGTTCCTGCTGAGGCGGCCGCCGCCTTGCGCGCTCATGCCCGGCTTGACGTAGCCCGCATTGCTGAGATCGAAGCGCGAAGTTCGGCACGATGTGATTGCGTTTACGACGGCTGTTTCCGAGTCGATGACAGCGGCGGGAGCGGCGGAAGCCGGGCGCTGGCTGCACTATGGCCTGACCTCCAACGATGTCGTCGATACGGCGCAGTCTCTGCAGATTCGGGATGCTTCGGTCTGATTGATCGCCGGACTGGCAGAACTCTCGGCAAGTCTTACGCACTCGGGCATTCGAATTTAAAGACACGGTTCAGATCGGCCGCACGCATGGCATTCATGCTGAACCGATCACTTTCGGGCTGAAACTGGCGCTCTGGTGGGACGAATTCGAGCGGCATCGGAAGCGGTTCGCAGCTGCAGCGGAAGAGATCCGGGTTGGCAAGCTCTCGGGTGCGGTGGGAACGTTCGCCCACATCGGCCCGGCTGCGGAGGAGAAGATCTGCCAGCGTCTTGGGATTGCGTGCGGCGCCGATTACGTCCCAGGTGATTTCTCGCGATCTGCATGCGATTACGTGGCAACCCTGGCAGGGATCGCCGCCAGCCTGGAGAAAATTGCGCTAGAGATCCGGCATCTGCAGAGAACCGAAGTTCGCGAAGCAGAAGAACCCTTTGCCACCGGGCAGAAAGGCTCGTCGGCGATGCCGCATAAGAAGAATCCGATCGTATGCGAACAGATCTGCGGCCTGGCGCGGCTGGTGCGGTCGAATGCCCAGGCGGCTTTGAAAATGTGGCGCTCTGGCATGAGCGCGACATCTCGCATTCCTCGGTAGAGCGCGTCATCCTGCCGGATTCGACGATTCTGATCGACTATCTGCTGGCCAAGACCTCCTGGCTGATCGCCGGGTTCGGGTGTATCCGGAGCGGATGCGCCGCAATCGTGGATCTGACACGAGGGCTAATCTTCTCCGGCCAAGTACTACTTGACCTGGCAGCTGCCGGCATGTCGCGCGAGGACGCTTACCGGCTGGTGCAGGGCGAGGCGATGCAGGCGTGGGAATCGGAGGGCGATTTTCGGGCTGCCATTGAGGCGAATGAGACCGTCAGAAAGCTATCTGAATGGCGAGCAGCTGGCAAAGGCGTTTTCTGTTGAACGTCATCTCACGAATGTAGATGCATTTTCCAACGAGTTTTTGCCGGCGTTGCGACTAGCGACGGGTCAACCCGTTACAAACGGATAAGAAATTGCTGGGCAAGATATGCCCATTTCGTTTACACTGATTTCGCATCAGGTGTCACGAATGACGTATACGGAAAGCAGAGAATTGCGGGATCAGGTTCTGGATCTGGCAAAATCCTGCTGGTGGATGACAATCCTACAGCTCGGTTGACCCTGCAGGCCGTATTGCAGGCCGGCGGCTATTTCGTTGATGCTGCAACCTCCGTTACAGAAGCGCTTTCTATGATGGAGCAATCGCAGTATGCGTTGATCATGATCGATCTGCAGCAGGAAGCGCCGGAGGCGAGCTTGGAAGTCCTGGCTCACGCACGGCTCTATGGAGTATCAGCCCGCAATGGCTATCCTGACGACGCATTCGAGTAAATTGCCGGATGCGGCGCCACTGCCCACACTTGTGGAGCCGGAGGATTTACCGGCCTCTTGACCCAAGTGGCTGACTTGATCAGCCAGCGAGCAGCGCGCCTGGTTCACGACGAGATGAGGTTGCCGGTTATAGGCCTGATCCCGGGCCGATCTGCATCACAGCCTTTTCAAACTCGTCCAGCCCGTCTTTGAAGAAGTGGTCCGCTGCTTCGATCCAGGTTAAATGCTTAGGTTCCCTCAAGGTCTCGTAAAAAGCCGAAAAATCCTGGGAAGGACCGAAGACATCGTTGGTGCTGTGGACAAAGAATTTCGGAATCGTGACCTGATGCACATAATCCTGACCAGGAATGGTGGTGGGAAATCCGGCGGCCACCACATAAGCTAAATCGCGCTGTTCGGCGGCCAGCCGCAGCGCGATGCGAGACCCAAAAGAAAACCCGCTCAAAATGGTCGGCAACCCGGAGTACCGAGCCCGCAGTTCCGCAAGGGCCGTCCGGGCATCTTCGGCTTCGCCGTGGCCCCCGTCGTACTCACCATCGCTGAGATTGACTCCCCGATAATTGAAGCGCAGGACAACACTGCCCGTATGCCGCAAGCCGCGCGCCATCCTGTAGACGACCTTGTTGTGCATAGTGCCGCCGCCTTTTGGATGCGGATGGCAGACCAGGGCCGCTGAGGTTGGCGGCTGTTCGGGTTCTTCCAGCAGCGCCTCCAGTTTGCCGGCCGGACCTGCCAGGAACAACGATTCGATTCGTCTGGGCATCGCGTGCAGTCGCCTAGTTCGTCCGGAAGTTAATAAACTGCATATCGATTCCGAAGTCTTTTCCGCGCAAAATCGCGATGGCCTGCTGGAGGACGTCACGATCCTTTCCACTGACCCGGACGACATCGGATTGAATGGTCGTTTGCACTTTCAATTTGCTGTCTTTCAGAACCTTGATGATCTCTTTGGCTTTCTCGGTCGAGATACCCTGCTGCAGGTTGATTTCCTGCTTAACGCTACCTCCCGAGGCTGAGATCAGGTCACTATATTCAAGACCCTTCAGCGGAACATTGCGCTTGACCAATTTCTGACCCAATATTTCGATCACGGCCTTCAGTTTGAACTCGTCCGAACTGGCCAGCAGAATTTTATTCTCCTTCTCTTTCAACTCGATAGAGGACTTGCTGTCCTTCAGGTCGTAACGGGTCTGAATCTCTTTGGAGGCCTGCTGAACGGCATTCAAAACTTCGGTCAGGTCAATCTTGGAAGCGACGTCAAAACTGTTGTCAGGCATAACGGATGTGTGAATTCCATGGTAAGACAGGTTCGGATTCAGAGTCAAACTGGCGTCTGAGTGCCGGACCGGATCCTCAGCCGCGCAATCCCGTCGGCCTTCGCTAACGGCGGGGCGCGAGTGCGAGCAGAACCTGTTCGGTGAGTTCCTCGATCAGTGACGGCATGGCCCGATCCAGGGCCAAGGTTACCGCAGCGCGGATGCTATGGCGATCACTGGCAGAGTATCCGGGCTGTGCCGCCGATCGCAAGTTCTTGACTCTCTTGCAGAAGTTGACGGACTGCGCCCAACAGAGCAGACGCTTCAAAAGGTTTGCGCAGGATCAGGTTGGCGCCGGCGTTGCGGGCATCCTGCTCATTGAACTCGTCTGTCGGGCCTGCGGCGAAGATGATGCGGATGTGGGCGTACTCAGGCCGGGACCGGATGAAGCGCGCCAGATCGAAGCCGGTCTGCCCCGCTAAATACAGGTCGGTCAGCAAGATATCGGGCTTGACATCCGGTAGCCTGCGCAACGCGATGGAACCATCCGTTACGCTGACTACTTCGATGTCTTCCCCATGAAGGATCTGCTCGGCCAGCCGCAAAGCCTGCGGACTGTCGTCCGCTAGAAGAATCCGGCTCATTGCACCGGCGGAGGAGTAGCCGCCGGGCGGGGTTGGAAGCCGAAGCAGGCGTACCGACAGGAGATTGCGCTGCCGCCGGAGTTCCCGTGGCGGTCGCAGGCGTATCAGAAGTGGTATCGCTCTTCTTCTTTTTCTTCTTGTCGAGCTTGGCCTGCTTCTTCGCCTGCTGCTCTCGCAGCTTCTTCAGGTCGGCATCGCGGTTGGTCGGAAGCGGATGCTTGCACTGCAGCGGGAGTATCGGGTTTTGCGGCTGCATTGTCGCTGCGCGCGTCCGGTTTGGTGTCGAGTGCAGCTAGGGCCGGTCAACTGTGTTGCGCTTACATCCGTGGTGCCCGTTCCAGACCCGGCTGTGGCCGTATCCGTGTTGACCGGCACCGGGACGCTGGCAGGAATCGTGCCTCTGGGCGCCGTCATGGTCGGCTGTCCCGCTGGGCGGCATGACTAGTGTCCGGTCCACCCTTCAGCAGCCCCATTGACCGCGATAGCATGCCGGGTCGCCGGTAACTCTCCTCTTCACACTTGGCCCGCTGAAGTGCTGCTTTATCAACCGCCGGAACCGGCATTTCCATCTCTTCCAAACGCTTCTTGGCATCGTCCGAGCGGCTGCTCAGCGGGTATTCACGGACCACCTTTGCGAATTCGTCTCCGGCCTGTTTGCGGAAGCGCGGACCCATTTTCGAATAAGCGTCGCCGGCTTCGTAAAGAGACTCCCCGGCTTTGCTGTAAAGCGGATACTGGTCCACCACCGCCGTCAGGCGATTGGCGGCTGCCGGATTCATCTGCCGCCGCCAATAAAAGTCGCCGACAACAAATTCGTGTTCAGCCAGGCTCTCCTGAATGTGGAGGAGCTTCTGTGTGGCAGAAGGAACGAATTTGCTGTTCGGGTACTTTTGGAGCAGATCGCGGCACTCGGTTTCGGCGCGCAATGTCTGGGTCCAGTCGCGGTCGCTTTTGTCCATTTGCCGGTAGTGAATTTCACAGATACGGTTCTGGGCTTCTGCAGACTCTTCCATTTGCGGATAAAACAATTCGAAGTCCTTGTACTCGGCTTCGGCCTGCGCCATGCCGTTGGCACCCGCTTCGCGATACCAAGAATCAGCGATAGCCAACTTGGCCTTGGCCATGTATTCGCTCGATTCGTAGGTATTCATCAAGGTTTGCAGGGATATGCGAGCTACCTCATACCGGCCGTGTTCAATGTCCTTCACCGCCTGATCGAACAACACCTTGTCCGGCTGTTGTGTGTTCTTGGTGATGGGAGTCTCATACTTCTTGTGAATGCACGAGCCGAGGAGTCCGAGCGACAGCGCTGTGACCAGCACTGGCTTCGGCACGAAAGGACGAAATGCCATGTAAGTCTTCAAACCTTGATTGAAATTGCTTCTTCGGCGATTTGCTGCATCTGGCGCATCGCATCAGCCGGTTTGTCTGCCCCGAACACAGACGAGCCCGCTACCACCCAATCTACGCCCTGCCCTGACTACATCCGCAACATTACCCGGTCCTACTCCGCCGTCGATCTCGATCTGAAAGGAGAGTCCCTGCGCTTGCCGTACCCGGTTCAATTCGCGCACCTTATCCAGAGATCGGGGAATGAACTTCTGGCCGCCGTACCCGGGATTAACGCTCATCACCAGGACGTAGTCGACGAAGCTCGAGCACGTTTTCGAGCAGCGCCAGTTGAGGTCGCGGGATTGATGACCACGCCGGCGCGTGCGCCATGGTCCTGGATCATGTGCAGTGTCCGGTCCAGATTTCGGCAGACCTCGTAATGGACGCTGACACAATCGGCGCCGGCTTTGATGAAGATCGGGCGCATAGGTGTCGGGATCCTCAATCATCAGATGATGATCCAGTTTCAGGCTCCGGAAAGCGCTTTGCGCAAGGCTTCGGTGATCGGGCGTGCCCAGAGTGAAATTCGGGACAAATGGCCGTCCATGATGTCGACATGGACCATGGCTGCTCCGGCGGACTGAACAGCTGCACCTGCTCGCCCAAACGCGTAAAATCAGCCGCGAGAATCGAGGGAACGATATGAGGCACGGTGTCTTGCAACGCTCGATGAATCGGAGGGAAACGCCTTGATAGTAACACGCGGATCAGCCATTTCGAGGACTCTGCCGCTATCCGCGCCGCGCCAATAAGGCTCCATAAAAGCCGTCCCCGGGATTAGATTGGTCGCCGGGGAGGCCCGGCTTTTCGCCGCCCGGGAAGGCGCCAACTCTGCGCTTTCCAGCTCGAACCCGGAGTGTCTCGCCAGCACCTGCTTGACCACGTCTTCGTTCTCTTCCGGTTCCAGGGAGCAAGTTGCGTAAAGCAATTTTCCTTGAGGAGCCAAAAGCGGCAGGGCCGATTCCACCAACTGCATCTGGCTTTTCCCCAAAATTTCTGAAATCGTGTTTTTGGACGCGCCACTTGATTTCCGGGTTCCGGCCACATGTGCCGGTTCCGGAACACGGGGCATCGATGAAGATACGGTCGAACTTTCGATTGAACGGCAGCGGCTGGGTGCCGTCGAGGACCACGCGATGGCAAATGGGGGGAACCGTCTCGAGCCGCCGTAAGCTGACGTCACAGGCTACTGCCAGGCTAAGCGGTGTTTCGAGCGCCTGGAGTGTTTTATTTCCTGGCGCGGCACAGAGATCCAAATAGGAGTGCCCGGGCTTGTAGATCAAGCCGCGGCAGAACGGACTGGGAGCCTATGTCTTGGAACCGGAGATCAGTAATTTGGCTGAGGGGCAGGTCGGAAGACAGGATGCGGAAACAGCCGGGAATCTCGGTCGCAGCTACCCGCAAGCCCGGAGGAGGTGGCTCGCCGGCCGCCAACCGGATATAGGGAACGGGTTCTGCGCAGCGCGCATGCGG
Organism: uncultured Acidobacteriaceae bacterium; assembly: GCA_963814195.1. GTDB lineage: Bacteria > Acidobacteriota > Terriglobia > Bryobacterales > Bryobacteraceae > Bog-105. The sequence continues at coordinate 253,842 of CAWFBU010000006.1, read as the reverse complement.
GCAATATTCTCTGCCTGAAGTGCACCGAAATGGGGGTCCATCGCTGTAGGAGCCAGTCGGGGCAGGAGAGTTCGGTGGCCCGGTCCGGCCACGGTATCGGCGTCGCGGCGCACTTTGCGGAGGACGGCATTCGCCAGCCCTGCTGCGGCGCGCCTTGACCGTCTTTGACCAGTTCGACAGTCTCATGGACGGCCGCATGGGGCGGGATGCGCTCGAGATAGCGGAGTTGGAAGAGCGCGGTCCGCAGCGCGATGGCGATATCGCTCTCCAGTGTTTCGGCGCGGCGGCTTGCTGTAGAAGAAGATCAGATAATCGAGCTGAGCCTGAAAACGCAGGCAGCCGAACACGATTTGAGAAGCGAGACCGGCATCCCGCGAGGAAAGCCCGCGGCTGCGGGCACGTAGAGAGTCGGAGGCATACTGCCCTGTCGGCGACCTTTTGCAGCACTTCGAAAGCGATCTCGGCGGGCGGGCGAAACGGAAGCTGAAAATGGTTGAGTCACAGATTTGGAAAAGATGATCTAACCTATATGAAACAACGCGATAACGCGGGTTCTGGTGTTTACGTTTTGGCGCGCGTTCGTGTTAGTATTCTAATAGCCTCCGGGGAAGAAGCCGTTCCTTGCGAGGTTCGCCTCGCAACTTCCCTCACGGAGCTAAACAAAACCTTACTAATGAGCTTTACCGTTTTCCTCGGAAATCTCCCCACATGGGTGACCAAGGACGATATCAAATCGTGGCTTGCGTCCGAAAATCTTGTCGCTGACGATGTAAAAGTCATTCGCAATCCCGAGACTCAAGAGTCCAAAGGATTCGCCTTTATCGAATCACCAAACCAAGAGGAGATGAACTCCATCATCCGACGGTTTGATCGCGCTCCGCTGGAAGACCGCCTTCTGCGCGCCAATCCTGCACAGCCCCCGAAAGCTGGTGGCAAGAGTGCCGTCAAGAGTGGCGCTCCTGCTGCGGTGCGCCAGCCGAATACAATCGCCGCCCTGCATCGGGCGCTCCTCCTCCGCTGCCAATGGACAGACCCGCAGACCTGTCAACTCTCGTCCCGCCCGAATACCCAAGGCGGACGGCAAAGTGCTTTCGCCGAAGAGCTCGCGAAAGCTTTGTAGTCTTATCTTGTCCGGAACGCCGAAGGTCCAGGCTCTTCTCAAGACTTGGCAAAGTAAGCAACCGGTTTCTACCTGTCACGTCCAGAAACATATCTGGCGCCTGGAGCAACTCCTTAGCAGGCATACTTGGATGCGGAGCTGGGTCTCAGGATTGCCAGAGGACGGGATCCGATTTTCGATGGGAAGTGGAAAGCGGACGGGTAAGATGTTACGGAGAAAAGTGCCGAGCACAGGGTTTTTCTTTGGCCCGCAGTTTGCAGAACGCTTCCCGTTACATGCTATACAGGCCTTGCACCTTCTGGTGAATGACTTCCGAAGCGTTTGCGGGCCTCTGAGTTCTATGTTGAGTCTCAGCTCGCAATTGCATTCGCGCTGGTAACTCTTATTGTGACTCGTTCAGATTGGGATACTGTCTTACTTCGAATTGGCTTTGTTACTCTCGTTTCAGTAATTGCCGGTTCTTTTCAGCCGTTTGGGCTCTCTCATCTAGTTGCCGGTCTCGGCGGCTTCGCCTTAGGCATCGCTGTTAATTTCCTGGAGCTTCGGGTTCGCGAAGCGCGCCTGACGAGCATCGTTGGAGCTTGTTTGGGTTCTCTGCTCGGTGGAGTTCTTGGTTTATTATTCGTATCTCTGCTAAACCCCGCCCTCTTTGTCGCGGACCAGACCGCGCAGTTCTTCCGATTACTCGTTCCCCTGTTGGGAGGCTTTCTCGGGCTGCTCGTCGGCTTGGCGAAATCAGATCTTATCGATCTGGGAGCGCTCGGCCTTTTTGCCAAGAACGCTCCCGAATCCTCAACCTCAAAACTGCTCGATACAAGCGTACTGATTGATGGCCGTATCGCCGATATTGCTGAGTCCGGATTCCTTGACGGCGAGTTGGTGATTCCCGAATTTGTACTTCACGAATTGCAGCTTGTGGCCGATTCTTCGGATTCAGCTAAGCGAAATCGCGGTCGGCGCGGCCTCGACATCGTCGGGCGTCTCCAGAAGATCGGCGGCGTCAATGTTCAGGTCTCGAGCATGGACTTCCCTGCGGTGCGTGAAGTTGATTTAAAGCTGATCGAAGCGGCCAAAGTACGCAAGGCCAAGATCGTCACCAACGATCTGAACCTAAACAAACTGGCCCAAGTTCAAGGCCTTTCTGTCCTGAACATCAATGACTTAGCAAATGCCCTTCGGCCCGTTGTTCTGCCCGGGGAAACCATGCGAGTTTTCATTTCCAGAGAGGGCAAGGAAGCCAATCAGGGCGTGGCTTACCTTGATGACGGCACAATGGTCGTGGTCGATCACGCTCGCCGTTTCATCTCGAAGACTCTCGATGTCACTGTTACCAGTGTTCTGCAAACTACCGCCGGGAAGATGATTTTCGGACGGTATGATGAACGCGCCCACCACAGTCCTGAAATACGCCCTTCACCCCCGGAAACCCGGTCTGCTACGGCAGGTTAGTTGATCGTTACCCGGGCCCGATTGTCGCCCTCTCCCAGGGGAGACGGTTTTCTTTGCGAGTGCGTCGTATCTCGACAGTCAACATCCAAGTGACTGAAGACAAATGACAGCAGCAGCCGATCTTTTTACACCTTTAGCCTTAAGGCGCCTGACGGTTCCAAACCGTATCGTAGTTTCTCCCATGTGCCAGTATTCCAGCCACGATGGGTTTGCGACAGATTGGCATCTCGTGCATTTGGGTACCCGGGCAGTTGGCGGAGCCGGGTTGATCCTGGTTGAGGCAAGTGCGGTTAGCCCCGAAGGGCGAATCACGCCCGGTGACCTGGGAATCTGGAAAGACGAGCACATTCCGAAGCTTCGTCAGATTGTAGAGTTTGTTCACAGTCAGGGAGCAGCGATCGGCATTCAATTAGCTCATGCCGGCAGAAAAGCCAGTATGGCGGTGCCTTGGGAGCGAGAGCGCGTGGTACCTGCGGAAGAAGGCGGTTGGACGAACGTAGTTGCTCCCAGTCCAGTAGCGTTCTCCAGCACTTATCCAGTACCCCAGGCTCTGGACCTGGAGGGTATTCAGAAAGTTAGGACGTGTTTCCGTACTGCTGCGCAAAGAGCCCTAGCAGCTGGCTTTGACGTGGTCGAGATCCACTCTGCCCATGGTTATCTCCTGCATGAGTTTCTGTCGCCGCTCAGCAATCTCCGTACCGACTCGTATGGGGGGTCGTTCGAAAATCGCGTTCGTCTCCTGATCGAAGTGGTTGATGAAGTGCGCGGGGTGTGGCCTGACGAAAAGCCACTTTTCGTTCGCATTTCGGCTTCGGACTGGGTTGAAGGCGGATGGTCGATTACCGAGTCGGTAGAATTGGCGAAACTTCTGCAAGCAAGGGGAGTGGATCTGATCGATGTTTCATCTGGCGGAAATATCGCTTCGGCCCAAATCCCGGTCGGGCCGGGTTATCAGACTCCCTTTGCAGAACAGATTCGGCGCGAAGCCGGGATCCACACCGGGGCCGTGGGAATGATCACCAATGCTTCCCAGGCTGATCAAATGATCCGGAATGGCCAAGCAGACTTGATTCTGATTGCGCGGGAGTTCCTACGAAATCCGTACTGGCCTATCAAGGCGGCTCAGGAGTTGCACCGGCAAATCTCGTGGCCAGCGCAATATCTTCGAGCCGCCGGAAGAGACGCTGCAAAGCGTGAGCCTCTGACGGTCTAAGAACATTTGGCCCTGGTTGCCGGATGCCCAGCTCCTGTGTCGATTGAAGCTGGCATTGTCATTTGGGGGCTATGACGGCATTTGTTGCTGGGCTTTCCCGAATGCACCCTATTGCGCGCATCCTTAGAAGCTATCGAGCCGTAATCTTGGTTTGACCAACAAACGAAAAACGCCCGGCCGTATTAACAACATACGGCCGGGCGTTGAAGGGATTACGAGAAGAGGGTGAGAGTCTATGCTGGTTGTGGGCTTTCCCCACCCACTAAACCGGGAATCGAACTACCCGGATGAGGAGCAATCACCGTACCGCCATCTGAGGGCGGAGGTGTGGTCGGCTTCGAAGTACTGGCGATCTTAGGGAGAATTTTCCCGTTGATCAAATCCGTCACTTCCGCGCCGTCGAGAACTTCGCGCTCCAGCAACGCTTCAGCAATACGAACCATAGCGTCCGAACGCTCCTCGATGATCTGCCGCGCCTTTCGATAGCCCTCTTCCACAAGTTTTCGAACCTGCTCGTCTATACGGATAGCAGTCGCTTCGCTATAGTCGCGGTGCTGTGCAATCTCGCGGCCGAGGAAGATCTGCTCGTCCTTCTTGCCGAAGCTTAGCGGACCGAGTTCGCTCATTCCCCACTCGCAAACCATCTTGTGAGCCATTTCGGTAGCGCGTTCGATGTCGTTGCCCGCGCCCGTAGTCATCTGCTGAAGGAACATCTCTTCCGCGATCCGGCCCGCCATCAGGATGGCCAGACGAGTTTCAAGGTACTTCTTGTCGTGCGACAGCTTGTCATCCAGGGGCAGCTGCATGGTTAAACCCAGAGCCATCCCGCGAGGAATAATCGTGACCTTGTGAAGCGGGTCGGCGTGCTCCAGCAATGCCGCAACGATCGCGTGGCCGGCCTCGTGATAAGCGGTCATGCGTTTTTCTTTGTCGCTGATGATCATGCTGCGTCGCTCGACGCCCATCATGACCTTGTCTTTGGCCAGTTCGAAATCGAACTGAGTAACGACTTTGCGATTCTGGCGGGCCGCGATGAAGGCCGCTTCGTTGACCAGATTGGCGAGATCGGCTCCTGCGAAGCCCGGCGTCCCGCGGGCGATCAACGATAAATCGATGTCGTCGGAAAGCGGAGTCTTCTTGCAGTGAACTTTCAGAATGTTCTCGCGCCCGCGAACGTCGGGGCGGTCCACCACAACGCGGCGATCAAAACGACCAGGGCGAAGAAGAGCAGGATCCAGAACGTCGGGGCGATTAGTTGCCGCAACTAGTATCACGCCCTCGTTCGATTCGAATCCGTCCATTTCGACCAGCAATTGGTTCAGCGTCTGCTCACGCTCATCGTGTCCACCGCCGAGTCCAGCGCCGCGATGGCGGCCGACCGCATCAATTTCATCAATGAAGATGATGCAGGGCGCATTCTTCTTGCCTTGCTCGAACAGATCGCGGACCCGGCTTGCGCCGACACCTACGAACATCTCCACGAAGTCGGAACCGGAGATCGAGAAGAACGGGTACGTTCGCCTCGCCCGCGATGGCACGGGCCAGCAAAGTCTTGCCGGTACCTGGAGGGCCCACCAGCAGAACGCCCTTCGGGATGCGCCCTCCAAGTTTCTGAAACTTCTGAGGCTCTCGAAGGAACTCGATGATTTCCTGGAGCTCTTCTTTGGCTTCGTCCACACCGGCAACATCTTTAAATGTGACCTTCTTCTGCTGAGAAGAATGCAGACGGGCGCGGCTCTTCCCGAAACTGAGACGCCTTGTTCCCGCCGCTCTGCATCTGCCGCATCATGAAGATCCAGAGGCCCAGCAAGATCAGCACTGGAACAGCGTTGAAGAGGATTCCGATCCAACCGCTGCCGGTCGAATCCTTCCAGCTGTACTTCACGCCCTTCTCCTGCATTACCTTGTAGATTTCGGGGTAATTCGGGGGAATTACGGTGTGATAGCTTCGGCCGTCCGTAAACTGGCCCTGTACTTCCGTGCCAGTGATATTGGCGTCCTTGATCTTCCCTTCCTGGACAGACGTGACGAAATCAGAAACCGATAGACTCTGTGGCGTTGGACCACGGCCGGTCTTTACGGCCATGTAAACCAGAACGACCGCACAGATAATCACTACCCAGAACACTGCGGTCTTTACGTTTGAACTCATTGTTTCACCCTTATGCCGGCTAACTGCCTCTCCGGCCCGAGCATGAAAAGCTCGGATCTGTCCCTTACTATATATAAAGACGTCAAAGTTACGCCTTTCGATTCACTCGCCGCCCGGGAACTAAATGCCCTGCTAAACCCGACTCGGAGTAGGGTTCTGTCAGCGTCTCCCGGACGGAATCTGGCATCGCGCCGAAACCTTGAACCCATACCATCTGCCCACCGACAACAAGCACAGGCCAATGTCGTCGTTCCCAGAGAACAGTCCTGTTCTGCTGGAAAAGTGTCTTGATTTTTTCCGGAGCGACAGCCCGCCGCGCTGGAATTTATCTCCCGGCTCCCAATTGCGAACCCGGAGATTTTCGCCAGAGCTGACCAGGCTTTACAATGTCACTGTGTCTCCGGATAGGCTCTTCCGGTCGAAAAATCCGCCGCATTCTTGACGGTAACACAATTTTGTCCCCCGTTATTTCCGCGGGTTAACAATCATTTTTCCCGGTGAAACGGGAGGCGACTTCCGGTCTGAAAGAGGCACAGCGAGGCATAGTGCGGGGTTGTTGCATCATGGCTTGGCTCCGCCAGGATAGCGGTCGGAACGATCGAATCACATCTACTCCAGGGATGATTAATCGATCGTGCCCGGAGTTGCTTTGACAGACTTTCAGCATCCCATCGATATGGGCGAAAGTCTATTGATCGCAAATTTCTCGCTGGACCGTTAGTACGCAGCGGCGGAGTAACCTACGTTGCGCGGCCCATGGAGCTTTGTCAGTTCCTCGACCGGGATAACGAGGCCAACGTGGGTTGGCTTTACAATGCGCGCATAGAGTTTGCGAATGCGGCGTTCCCAATACGCCTCCTCGGCTGAGCAATCGCCGCCATGCGGGCAAGAACCTCCTCCAGCGCCGGATTGTAGTCCGCACTAACTGCGGCAGGTGACCAGACGCAGTTTGTTGCGACGAAATCGCAGGTTCTCGTTAGTTGCGTCTTCTCTCCAGTTGAGCCCCACACTCGCAGCAAACTGACGCACTTCCAGACGCGAGGTGAAAAGTAACGGACGGATCAAGCCCGACGCGTTAGCGGCGCCATACCGGCCAAACCGGCGAGACCCGAACCCCGCAGCAAACGGAATAGAACAGTTTCGGCTCTGATCGCTGCGGGTATGTCCCAGTGCGATCGCGAGCGGGTTCTAACTGCGCGCGCCACTCCTGAAAGAACCTCTGACGAGCTCGACGAGCCTCCTGTTCCAGATTGCCCGCGGACACGGACTCAGTCTTGCAAGCGATCGGAAGAGATAGCGACCGCGCCAGATTGCGGACGAATATCTCGTCCTGATCCGAAACCGCGCCCCGAAGCTGATGGTTCAGGTGGAGAACGGACAGGCGGTAACCAAATGATTCCAGCAAGAGAATGAAGGATGTAAAGGAGAGTCGACCGAATCTGCGCCGCCTGACACTGCAACCCCCAGGTGCATGTCCGGCAGCAGCATGTTATAACCGTGGAGGATTTTGGCTACCTGGCGGACGAGATCTGTCTCTCCATGATGTCAGTTTAGTTCTTCTTCCGCTTTACTATGCATGTAAATCCACCTCACACCGAACTCGACATTCATAAACTTGCCGCCGGCATAAAAGTTGTCCTGATGGATGTGGATGGTGTCCTGACCGATGGAAGGCTTTATTTCCTCCCGGGGCCCGACGGAAAGATGGTGGAAACCAAGGCTTTCGATTCGCAGGACGGCATCGCCCTGCGATGGTTGTCATGGTACGGAATAAGAACGGGTGTAATTAGTGGCCGCGACTCCCCAGCCACCCTCGAGCGTGCACAGCAAGTCAGTATGACGTGGGTGTTTCAAGGACACATCGAAAAGATCCCGATCTTTGAAAAGTGATGGCGGAGGCCAACGTCAGTCCGGACGAGGTCGCCTATATTGGGGACGATCTGACGGATGTCGTCATTATGCGGCGGGTAGGGCTCTCGATTGCGACCGCCAATGCGCGACCGGAAGTGAAGAGCGCGGCGAAGATAGTGACGGAAGCAATAGGCGGGTCGGGCGCCGTTCGCGAATCTATCGAATTGATGTTGAAAGCGCGCGGGGTCTGGGATGAACTGCTGAAGAAGTATGAGGTTGTGCTTCTGAACGAAGAGACTTCGGAAAAGGTCGGGCTGGTGATCACCAGCGAGGGCGGTCCCGGCATGCTGCACGAATTGACCGGCGTTATCGCGCGGCATCATGGCAACATTCTTTCGGTGTCGATCATTGAAACTTCACCGCAGCAAAACCAGAATCTACTTTGAGTTCGCTCTACCGGAATCGCCCGAGGCGCTGATCGCCGAATTGGCGGACTCAAGATTGTCGATCTAGTGGAGCCGGTGCAGTCGCTGCAACGCATTTATGGTAAGCGCATCCTGATTATGGGCGGAGGTGCGCAAGTAGGTCAAGTTGCCTTGGGTGCCATTTCGGAAGCAGACCGGCATAATATTCGAGGCGAACACATCTCAATCGACACCATTCCTCTTGTCGGTGAACACACCCTGGCGGCGGCTGTTCGCGCAGTTCGCAGATTGACTCGGGTCAGAGCGTTAGTGCTGGCCGGATCTTTGATGGGTGGAGACATAGAAGCCGCCGTCCGGGAGGTCCGGAGCGACGGCTTGCTGGTGATTAGCTTAAATATGGCGGGCAGTGTGCCGGATGCGTCGGATCTGGTAGTTACCGATCCAGTTCAGGCCGGGGTGATGGCCGTGATGGCTGTCGCTGAAACCGCCTCATTCAATATTGCCCGTCTGAAGCAGCGGGTCTTCTAAAATTCCGAAACGACGCTCAGATGGCCTTTCGTTCCGGATCCGACCTGGTGAAGAACTCGCGAGAGACCGACTCGTAATGGGGCGGCCGGCAAAGTTCTCCGTTTTGTTTGTGCCGCTGTTCAGTTACTTTACTTCGATCGAGAACTCTTTCAAAAGAGCTCCCTGTCCCTGGTCTGCCGGTGACGAGTAAACGCGGAGAAGATAATTACCGCGTTCGGTGATCTTGGGAAGGTGTGCGTCCACCTTCTGGTGATCCACAACGCTGCGTCCTTTCCAAATCTCGTTGCCCTCTGCACTTACCACTTCCAACGCGACCGGAGATGCTGCAAGGTCCTTCGCATTCAGGTGGAGATACAGGGGTGGTCAACCGGGAATTCGATCGTTTCCGAACCGCGATATCCGGAAATATCACGTTCGACCGTGTTGAAGCTCGGCAAATTCGCAACCGTCAGAATGGCAGCAGCCGCAACGCCCGCCAGGGAGTAGCCCGAAATTTTGAGCCAGGCCCAGCTAGACTTCTTGCTTTTGGCGTAATTCTCTGCGACCTTCTCCTGGTGCAGATCTGAAAGTGCCATCTTGGTTGCAGCTATCTGGACTTCGAGGTATTCCAATCGCGACACGCAGTTATCGCACGCCAGAATGTGGGATTCGAAGCTTTCCAGCTCTTCTTCCTGCATGCGATGCAGAACAAAGCGCTCGAGAGCATCTTCTGATGGATGTTGGAGGTCTTCTTGCATTTCGATCATCGAGCTTACCGCTCTCCTCATGGAAATAAGGTGGGCTTAGCCCGCCTGAGTTCTCAAAAGTAGTGAGAATATTCCGTTACTAGCAAGCTTCTTTCTCCCGATCTCACCAAATTTAGCCTTAGCGCGGGACTTTAGCAAGCGGAACTGTGTCTCGGAAAGGCCCATTTCCTGACAGATCTGCTCTTGCGGCTGCTCCAAGAGATAGAAACGGATCAGAATGTCCCGATCGCGCTCGACTTAGAGCCTCCAGCGATACTTTCATAAGCTCAGCTTTTTGCCGGATGATGGCTTTCTGTTCCGGGTTCTGAGCTCTATCGACCACCGTAATCCCGTTGTCGAGATCGGTCTGATCGCGACGGGTATGAACGGCGTTTTCAATGTAAGCGGCGACCTGACGACGGACGACAGTCCTCACAAAGCCCATCAAGCGCTCAGGTTCACGTAAATCACCACGTTTGATGGCGTTAACAACGATTAGAAAAGTGTCGTGGACCTTGTCTTCGAGCTCCTGGGGACCGAGTTGGCGGCAAAGATAGAAACGAATACCCCGGCTGAACAGGCTGTAAAGATGCTCCATCCCTGCATCCTCACCTGCTTTGATCTGATCGACGAGGAGGGCCCAGTCGGCTGGGGACAGGGTCGTGCGTCCGTTCGGCTGCCGATCCGGACTGGTGGACGCAGCGTTCGGTTCGTCAAGTCCCGCTGGGGGTGATGCAAGCGCGGACGGCGCCGCCTCGTCAGTTGTCTCGTTCGCCGTCATAGTTGTTACTCCTTTGAAATAATCGAATAAGCTGCCCAGAAAGAAGGCTCGCTCTCGTATCCAGCGCCGCGCTGCATGTCGATCTGGGTTTGCTGTAGGGCGATCGCTGCGCGCACAGCAACCGAGCCAGATGCTTTTCGGTAGTGGGTGTAAAACGTTGGAAAGAAAGATCCAGAAGCGTCGGGTGTCGGCCACGCGCTGACAACTACCGCAGCAGCGCCGGCCAATAACCAGCCACGGCTTAGCCCAACCAGCCCGGCGCCGGGCAAGACTTCACCTTGTTGCGATGCGCAGCCGCTCAGGACTACCAGACTTCCGGGCACCCGAAATGTGGCGGCCGACTCGGCCGTTAGCAGTTCCGGAAGATTGTCTTTGGTGAGACTGAGGGCAAGTGCCGCTTCCTGCGGGAAATCTTTCGGGCTTATTACGTGCACGGCAAAATGAAGAATTTCAGTAGGCTGGCGGGTGGCTTCGCGAAGCGATACGGCTGAGGCTTCTTTGCCCGTTAGCATTCGCTTTTGGGGAAGCCCGCACTGCTCGGCCGAAGACTTGATCTCAATTTCGCTGGCCACCAATCTTCCGAGCGTGGTGGAGGATTTTTTCGGCTTTGGACTGATGAACGACCCTGAGTTCTTAAGGGTCCGGTCACGACGTGAGTCGGCCAGATTGTAAATGGGGTCCGCAACGCCAACAAAGACACGCGAGGCCAAGGGTCGGGATGAAGCTTGTAATAAGGATGCGCTTGGAAGGAGCCGAATTGTGTGATTCGTAATTATTGGTTTATCGCTGCCTTCGAAGACTGCCGGAAGAGCTGAAAACGGGACTTTGTCAAGGAGGGCGCCATCCGGAGTCAAAAGCCAGTTCCTTTTTGCTTTCAGCGACGGCGCGACATTCAGAAAAAGAGAACGACTGAGCGCACGGCCGGCATCGGCCTTCGTCGTGCTGTTTGTGGAAACGGCACGGGAGAAGGCTTCAGCCTGATGCGCAATGGTCTCTTGATTCGGCAAATCGTATAGCCTTACGTCGTTAGTCGTCACAGCCCACAGAAAAGATTTGTGATCGCCCAAGCTGAAGCTAAACAGAGCTTCGCTGGCATTTAATCTCGCCTGGATACTTTTCAGTGAGCTATGTGGCTCTTTTTTCTCGGCAGTTGGAAGAAAATTTTGCTGTGTGAGACCGATCCGGTTTTCCAGGTCGCTGAGCTTTGCCCGAATCTGGTCGAGTTTTTGCCTCTGGATCTCAACCTGGCGCGTATCGTTCTCCAGAGTTGTCGAAGCTTGAGCCGCCTGCAGCTGTTGCAGAAGGTCGAAGTATTCAGGCGAATCGAGAAGTTTGCTGGTGTAGGAGCGGGTTAACTGTTCACGGAGACTGGCCGCGCGATTCCTCGACAGCACTTCAAACGCCTCACGGGCCAAAGCGTGATCATCGCGTTCCAAGGAGAGTTCGGCCGCGAGTTGGGCATAATCTTTATAAACACTATCCAGCTGGGCGACGGTTCGTGTGTTGGTAGTGTCTCCAGGAAGCGCGCTTTGCCGCCACAAATCTGCGGACTGAACGGCCCGTCGAAACTCACTTAAAGCTTGATCTTTGTGCCCAAGACTGAGGAGGATCTGGGCGCGAACATGAATGAGATAGTACTGGGGTTCGGATTTGAATCGCTCATCTGTGCTCGCAAGGGCTGAGTCGATGTGACGTAGAGCAGACGTGAGTTCCCGCCCACCTTTTTTCCATTCAATCTCCGCAAGATGCTCTGAAGTCTCGGCAAGGTCATAACCGTCATTGCACTGTTTGCTAACCTCCAGTGCTCGCCGCAGTAAGGTTTCGGCTTCAGGAAGATTGTTGTTAAGGACTCGCCAGACCGCTAACTCGTTCTCAGCGAAAGCTTCGATTGCCGGTAGACTCGCGTCTTTCGCAACCTGAATGGCCTGCAGCAATGAATTGTTGCCTTGGGAGACGTGACCCAGCCCGAATTGGATGTTTCCGTTCAGGATAAGTGCATTTGCAAAGTAATCTCGGCGTGGAGAATTGCGGAGATAGCCGAGACTCTCTTCGGAGGTCTTGCCGGCCGACGAGCTATCTCCCAGAACGTAGTAGACGCTGGTTGTATTACTCGCTACCGCTCCGAGGATGGTCGAATCATGAAGGCGGAGGGCAATCTGTCGTGCCGCATCTAGTGTCTTCAGGGCAACTCCGTAACGATGAAGACGAATGTCGCAACCAGAAGCCAGCAACAAGGCTTGTGATTCTGGGCCAAACGACTGGGCCTGCTCAGCCTCTTGTGAGGCGGCCCTAAAAAGACGTTCGGCTTTCTCATACTCGCCGGCGCCTCTTAGCTTTCGGCCCTCAGCCAACTTTTGCTGAAATCTGTCCTCAAACGTAAGGTTTGCAACGCCAGGGTGAGCCTGAAACCCTTCTATATGCTCGCAGCAGAGCAACAAAGGGAACAAAAGAAACCTATTCCATCCAGATAGGATTCCGAGTAGGTTAGCGAATGGCAGAACAGCGCACCTCGATGCCTTATCAAGAGTCTATCCCGCCATTTGCATAAATCTTCGAAGGATTCAGACCAATATGACTCAACTATTCGCCAAGTAGAAACACTACTGGCCAAAGATTGCGTAAAAAGACGATAGGAATAGGAGCTAATGATCTTCTTTGCTTTGCAATTTGCGCTTCAATCGGTCGTTTGGTACCGAGTACCGGCCGCACCCGTGAAGCAGCTTACAAAGAAAGGTCCTGCGGATTAGCAGCCAAAAACAATACTGAGAACAATCTGGATGATTTCGCAAATCGGTGTGCCGTGCATGTCTTTCAAATCTCCTTTATATCTGCGGAGGTTCTTCGGATTAACAGCCGAAAATAACGCTGAGAACGAGCTGGATGATTTCGCAAATCGGTGTGCCGTGCATGTCTTTTCAAATCCCCTTTATGTCTGCGGAGGTTCTTCGGATTAGCAGCCGAAAATAACGCTGAGAACGAGCTGGATAATTTCGCAAATCGGTGTGCCGTGCATGTCTTTTCAAATCCCTTTTATGTCTGCGGAGGTTCTTCGGATTAGCAGCCGAAAACAACGCTGAGAACGAGCTGGATGATTTCGCAAATCGGTGTTCCGTGCATGTCTTAAATCCCCTTTGTTGTCTGAAGAACTTTTGTAATTAGCAGCCGAAAATCACGCTGAGAACGAGCTGAATAATTTCGCAAATTGGTGTGCCGTGCATGTCGTAAAGCCTCTTTCTGCACATGACTGTAGCTGGGGCACGCACCGGTCCAGCGTAAAAATTACAATGTAAATTCTTCAAAACAGAGGAGAAAAATTTATTACCGTTTCCGTGAATGATCTAAGCGGGGCTTCTAAATGGGCCAAAACGCTCATTTGGGTTCCAAAATGGCATTTTTACCGCTATCGACACGGGGTGGTAAGAATTTGCATGGCCGGCTTGAGCAGCAAAAAGCCGCTATACTCGGCTTGTACCAGGCAACGCCCCGCAGTTCCGGCCACATGTTCGACAATCTTTCCGACAAACTGCAGCGAGTTTTTAAGAATCTGAGAGGCGAAGGAAAGCTAACCGCCGCGAATATGGAGGAGGCGCTGCGTGAGATTCGTGTTGCCTCCTGGAAGCCGACGTTCACTTCAAGGTTGTTAAGCAGTTCATTGAGCAGGTGAAGGAAAAGGCGCAAGGAGAGGAAGTGCTGACTGCCCTTTCGCCCGGCCAGCAGGTCGTCAAGATCGTCCGCGACGAGATGACCAAGATGCTCGGGCGGCCATCAGTCAAAGCTTCGCTTTGCGAACGAGCCGCCGACGGTAGTTCTGATCGTGGGGCTGCAGGGTTCGGGGAAAACCACCAGTGCCGCCAAACTTGCTCGCTTTCTGACGAAAGAAGGCAGCAAGCCAGAATTGGTGTCCGTGGACGTTTACCGTCCCGCCGCTCGCCACCAGCTCAGCATTCTTGCCAAAACCGTAGGCGCGCCCATCTACGAAGGGACGCCCGAAGAAACGAAACCGCTGGAACTGGCCCGCTCCGCGCGTCGCGATGCCGTGCAGACTGGACGGGACATTCTGCTGGTGGATACGGCCGGACGTCAACACATCGACGAGCAGTTAATGGCAGAACTGCGCGAGTTAAAAGAGGCGCTGAATCCAACCGAAATTCTGTTTGTTGCCGACGCTATGACCGGACAGGATGCCGTGAAGTCGGCCGACGAATTTCATAAGCAACTGGGATCAGCGGAATCATCCTCACCAAAATGGATGGCGACGCCCGAGGGGGTGCGGCACTTTCTATTCGAACCATTACTGGTCAACCGCTTAAGTTTGTCGGGTGTCGGGGAAAAGACCGATGCGCTGGAAGCGTTCCATCCTGACCGCGTCGCCTCACGCATTCTGGGAATGGGTGATGTTCTTTCCTTGATCGATAAGGTTCAGGAGACGATCGATCAGAAAACCGCCGAGAAGATGCAGGAGAAGCTGCTCGGGGACGACTTCACGCTGGAAGATTTTCGCGATCAGATCAAGCAGATTCGAAAGCTGGGTTCGCTTGGGCGGTCTGCTGGAGATGATGCCGCAGATTGGACCGCTGAAGGATTTGAAGAACGCCAAAATCGACGAGAGTGAAGTGGGCAGGGTGGTGGCGATCATCGATTCTATGACCCCGGTTGAGCGGCGCAACCATATGATTATCAATGGTTCCCGACGTCGGCGCATCGCGAAGGGAAGCGGCACCAGCGTGCAAGACGTCAATAATCTGCTGAAGCAGTACGCCCAAGCGCGTAAAATGATGAAGAGCTTTGCAGGACAGGCTGGACTGCTGGGAAAACGCATGGGTAAAATGAAGATCCCGGGCTTTCCCGGCCTCCCAGGTTTCTAGCGAGCGCCGGTTGAGGCTGCGCTACTGGTGCGCAGCCGGCAGATGCGGGATGGCTTCAAATCTGCAAGAATAATAAAAAGAAAAGGTTACGATGTTAGCAATTCGCCTCGCGCGTTTCGGCGCCAAGAAGAAACCCACGTATCGCGTGGTGGTTATTGATAAGGAGCGCGCCCGAAATAGCCGTTCAGTGGAGGTTGTTGGTCACTACAACCCCATTGCAAAGCCGGCAGAAGTCCAGCTGGATCGCGACCGCATTGAGTACTGGATGAAAAATGGTGCCCAACCGTCGGACACTGTGGCTCGGTCTGATGAAGTCCACTCCGGCTGAAGCACCCGCCGCCGTCTAGTCGTCGCCGAAACGCTTCAGACTGTGCCCGTCCGCGTAGAGGCGGATCTCTCCACGGGGTTGGAAAATGAACGACAGTAATGGCGTGAAAACGCTCGTAGAAGACATCGCGAGGGCGTTAGTGGATACGCCTGCCGGAGTGGTTGTCAATGAAATTGCCGGGGAGCATGCAACGGTGTTTGAGTTGCGAGTCGCCGCTAGTGATCTGGGCAAAGTAATCGGCAAACAGGGCCGAACGGCGCGTTCTATCCGGACCCTGCTTGGCGCGGTCGGCACAAAGCTGAACCGGCGTTTTTCGCTTGAGATTCTCGAATAGTTAACGGGACGAAGATTGTGGATGCCGGGCGAGTCATTATTGCAGACATTCTCAGGAGTCGCGGGAATAAAGGTGAGGTGCTTGGGAAATCACAGACGGATGTCCCCGGGTCGTTTGGAGAACCTGAAGGCAGGCACAAGCCCGGCTCTCCGATGGCACTGATCTGGCGGTGCAACTGGAATCCTCCTGGCAGCACAAGGGCGAGTGGATCTTCAAGTTCTTGGGTGTAGATAGCATT
Source organism: uncultured Acidobacteriaceae bacterium (assembly GCA_963814195.1). GTDB lineage: Bacteria > Acidobacteriota > Terriglobia > Bryobacterales > Bryobacteraceae > Bog-105. The sequence continues at coordinate 237,833 of CAWFBU010000006.1, read as the reverse complement.
GGCGACGCCGATCGGTTTGCGCGGGGCAGAACTTTGGATTCCACGGGAAGATCGAGGTTCTTCGCCAGAGGGCGAGTACTTTCATGATGATTTGATCGGTTGCTCTGGTAAGTGACAGCTTGACGGGAGAAGTGATTGGGCCGGTAACCGGATTGCCATCACTTTGGGGCTTCTCCATTACTCGAAGTGGATTATCAAAACAGGCGAGGTGTCTGATCCCGCTAGTGGATTCCGATCTGTCGGGTTGTCGATCTGGAAAACAGGACGATTCTGGTGGATTTGCCGGAGGGATTGTTGGACCTTCAGTAACAGATGCAGTCTGCGATCGCGCATCAGGTGTGCGGGAACTCGGCTGGCCGCGTGGCAGCAGTAACCGTTATACGCGAGCTCCCTTAGTGAGTCGGGCGATCTGGTCGGGCATGAATTTCCACATCGTCACGATTTTCCCAGAATTTTTTGAAAGCCCGTTTCGATATGGCGTGGTGGCAGGGGCCAAGCAGAGGGTAGACTCGGCATCCAGATTCACGATTTGCGAAACTGGACATACGACCGTCATCGCTCGGTGGACGACCGGCCGTTTGGCGGTGGAGAAGGCATGCTTCTGAAACCGCTCCTCTCTTCGAGGCAGTCGAGAATGATTCTTCCGGTTCGAGGGCCCAAAGAAGGTGGTTTTGCTTTCTGCGCAGGGTCAGCGGTTTCACCAGGCGATGGCGCGTGAGATGGCATTGCTGGACGATCTGTTGTCATTCTGTGGGCGTTACGAGGGCGTTGATGAACGCGTGGCCGAGCATCTCGCGGATGAAGAGATTTCGGTCGGCGACTTTGTGCTGAGCGGCGGCGAATTAGCAGCCGCATTGTTAGTGGATACGATTGGGACGTTTGCTGCCGGGTGTTCTCGGCAATCAGGATTCCGCCTGGAACGAAAGTTTCAGCGATGAAGTGGAAGGACTTTTGGACTGCCCGCAGTACACCAGACCAGCGGATTTCCGCGGCTGGAAAGTGCCCGATGTGCTGCTGGGTGGCAATCACGAGGAAATCAGGCTTTGGCGCCGGGCGGCGTCGCTTGAGAAAACGGAAAGGCTGCGCCCCGATCTGATGGCTGGGCGTAAAGTAAGAAAGAATTAAGATTATGCAGAACGCTCTTGTCAGCAGATTTATCAGTAAGCACGTGCGCCAGACGCCGCACCCGGAGTTCCGGCCGGGCGATACGATTCGTGTACATGTCCGAATTCGTGAAGGCGACAAAGAGCGTTTGCAGGCTTTTGAAGGCACCGTCATTGCCCGCAACAATGTGGGAATGGGCGAAACCATCACGGTACGCAAGATCAGCTTTGGCACCGGTGTGGAGCGTATTTTCCCCGTGCATGCTCCGGTTATCGACCACATCGACATCGTCAGAACCGGCCGTGTTCGCCGCGCCAAGCTGTACTACCTGCGTGGTTTGAAGGGCAAAGCGGCTCGCCTCAAAGAACGCGTCTAACCTTCGACAGTTTCGTTTGTGGCCAAGAGGGTCGAGAAACGGGCGAACAGTGGCGCAAGACGGCTAAAGGCCGGACCACATTCTTCTTCCGTTCGTTGCGTTAGTTCCTATGAGCGCCTGGCTCGCGAGCGCGGATTCGACTGCATTGCCGGCGTCGATGAGGTAGGTCGGGGATGCCTTTTCGGCCCGGTTTTCGCTGCCGCGGTTGTGCTTGATCCCGATCGTCCTATCCGAGGCCTCTGCGATAGCAAGATCATCGAGGCTCCCGAACGTGAACGGCTTGCTGCCCAGATAAAGAAACGCTCTCTGGCCTGGTCAGTTGGTGCAGCGGACGTCTTCGAAATCGATCAAATCAATATCTACCAAGCCTCGCGTTTAGCCATGAAACGAGCTGTGGAATCGCTTTCGCGACGGCCGGATTATCTGCTGATTGATGCTTTACGAATCGACTTTCCGGCGGAACAGCTTCCTTTGATCGGAGGAGATGCGCGCTGTCGAGCTATTGCGGCGGCCTCTATCGTGGCCAAAGTGCATCGCGACGCATGCCTGGCAATCTGGCATAACGTCTTTCCGGAGTACAATCTGCAGTCCAATAAGGGTTACTCTACACCCGATCACCGGCGTGCTTTACGTCAACATGGTCCCACTCTTCTGCATCGTTGGAGCTTCGCTCCCGTGCGAGACAGCAGCTCGCAAGTGCACTGGACGGGTTACCTGAATCAACCGCCGCTGCAGGAGCAATTGCTGCTGGCGGAGATGGCCGGGTGATGAATTCGTGAATACCGCCACGGAAGCTTCCCGCGACCAAACACCGCCGGGGGAAAACCTGCCCTTCATTCGGTGGCACCGCCGTATTCTCGGCTTTTGCCTGGTCATCTTTGCCTTTGAGCTCGGCGTGTTTCTGGTGGTGTTTCCCTGGCTCCGCAACTGGGAGCAGAGCTGGATTCCAGTACATTCGTCCCGTCTGGCCCCTATCTGGATGAGTCACTATTTTCGAGGTGCGCTTAGCGGCATCGGATTGCTGGACATCTATGTAGCTCTGGCGGAGTTGGTGAAGCAGGTGGGACGAGCCTTTCGAAGATCGGCAAGGTAAATCCGGATTCAGGACTTCGGCTTAGAGATGCCACCGATTGTGGCCTTCACGGCCCGGATATAATCTTGTGGGTTCAGCAGGATCTGGGTGCCCCTGATCCCCGCCGAGACAGAGATGATGTCGAACAGGATCGCGGTTTCGTCAAGATACACTGGATAATCCTTTTTGCCTCCCAGAGCCGTCACGCCGCCGCGAATATACCCGGTGAGCGGCTGTACGTCCTTCAGCGGAACGAGCTCCATCTTCCGGTCACCTGCCAATTTCGCCAGAGCTTTGAGATTCAGTTCGGAATCCCCCGGAACTACGGCCAGGCAGACGCCTGTTCGATCTCCTTCCACCACCAGTGTTTTGAATACCTGATCGGCGGGCAATCCGATTTTGCGCGCAACGGATTCGGCCGTCAAATCTTCCGGGTCAACTTCGTAATCGCGGAGTTGATAAGAAATCCCGGCTTCATCCAGCATGCGGGCGGCATTCGTCTTCATGCCATTTCGTCGATATCGAACCGGACACCCTGAGCAAGCGGCAACTCGCTCCCGTAGTTGATTGTGTTTGTCGCGCGCCGCATATAGAGTTTCCAAACATCGGAACCGGATTCCCGACCGCCGCCAGTCTCCTTTTCACCACCGAATGCTCCTCCGATCTCGGCTCCGGAAGGTCCGATGTTTACGTTGGCGATACCGCAATCAGAACCCGTCGCGGACAGGAAGCGCTGGGCTTCCCGAAGATCGTTGGTGAAAATTGAGGAGGCCAGTCCCTGCGGAACATCGTTTTGCAGGTGAATCGCTTCCTTCAGATAACGGTAGCGAAGCACGTAGAGAATCGGCGCAAACGTCTCGCGCTTCACCACGGCAGACTGTTCCGGCATTTCGATCAGGGCGGGGCGAACGTAATAACTCTGATACTCGGAGTCCGGCGCAGCGACAGGAACTCGGCTTCCGCCGCAGATTTGGCCACCCATCGACTGCGCGTCGGCAAAGGCTCGCTGCATGGCCTCAAACGAGGCCTGGTCAATCAGCGGGCCAACCAGCGTACGACTGTCCCGAGGATCACCCACCGTGGCCGATTCGTAAACCCGTTTGAGCCGTGGCAAGAACGCGTCGTAAACCGATTCGTGAACAAAGAGCCGGCGGAGGGTGGTGCAGCGCTGTCCGGCCGTTCCCATCGCCGAGAATGCTACTGCTCGGAGGGTCAGGTCCATATCGGCGGAAGGGCAGACGATAGCCGCATTGTTGCCGCCTAACTCGAGGATCGGCCGGGCGAATCGTGACGCCAGCTTCGGAGCGACTTCGCGCCCCATCGCGGTTGATCCGGTCGCCGATACTAAGGGAACGCGCTTGTCTTCCACCAGCGCTTCCCCTACGCTGCGCCCGCCGACCAGAACGGTAAGTAAATGGGCGGGACTGTCGCCGAACCGACGCGCTGCGCGATTGAAGATGGATTGAACGGCTAGAGCACAAAGTGGTGTCTTCTCCGACGGCTTCCAAACGACGGAATTTCCGCAGACAAAAGCCAGGGCGGCGTTCCAGGCCCAAACTGCCACCGGAAAGTTGAAAGCGGAGATAACACCAGTTACGCCCAGTGGATGCCAGGTCTCAAGCATTCGGTGATTGGGACGTTCGGACGGAATGGTGAGCCCGCTCAATTGCCGGGATAATCCCGCAGCGAATGTGCAGATATCGATCATCTCCTGCACTTCCCCTAAACCCTCGCTCAGGATCTTTCCAGATTCGATGGTGACGAGCAGACCCAATGCGCTTTTCGCGCTTCGCAGTTCGTCTCCGAGGAGTCGGACCAGTTCACCCCGGTGGGGAGCCGGCACGCAGCGCCACTGGAGGAATGCCTCATGAGCCTGTTCAATCCTGTCTGACACCTGTGAGGCTTCAATCGTTTGAACTGCCGCCAGGCAGGCACCAGTGACTGGGGTATGAACCTGCAACGTGCCACCGCGATGCAGCTTTGGATCTACCCCAAGGTCAGCTAGGAGCCCGTCCACTTCAACAGTCATCACGCTCCAGTGTATGCCGCCTTGCTAGAGTCAGAAACATGCCGGCAACCGTCTGGAAAGGGTATCTCAGCTTCGGATTAGTTTCTTTCCCTATTCGATTGTCCGCGGCGGCGCGCCCGGAAACTGTTCACTTTCACATGCTCCATAAGAAGGACCTCTCGCGAGTCAAGGAGGTCTGGTACTGCGCTGCCGAGGATCGGCCATTGGAGAAATCTGAGATCGTCAAGGGCTTCGAATATGCGAAGAACCAATACGTCGTTATCGAGCCAAGTGATCTGGAGAGTGTCGCGCCGCCAACGGCCCGAACCATGGATATTCTCGAGTTCGTGCGCATGGAAGACGTAGATCCTATTTTCCTGGAAAAATCCTATTATGTTGCGCCTGAAGAAGCAGTCAGCCGCCCGTATGCTCTCTTGCTCGAGGCGATGCGGCAAACACGTTATGACGCGCTGGCCAAGGTCGCTATGCACGGCCGTGAGCATATCGTGATTCTGCGACCGACGGACCAAGGCATCGTGCTGCACACGATGTACTTTGTGGATGAACTGCACAAGGCGAATGAGTACTCAGCGGATAACACGAAGAACTTCGACAAGAAAGAGCTCGACATGGCGAAGAAGCTGATCGAGTCCCTGGCTGGAAGCTTTGAACCAGAGAAGTACCACGACGAATACAAAACGAACGTGGAACAACTGATTGACAAAAAGCGTAAGGGTCAGAAGGTGACACCTATCAAGCAGCCTAAGTCAGCGCCGGTCTTGGACCTGATGCAAGCTCTGCAGCAAAGTCTGCAGCGCCAGGGATCGGGAAAAGCCGCATCGGGCACGCCCAAAACCGCGCCCGCAGCTACCTCGAACGCTAAGAAGACAGCCCGCAAGCGTGCGGCGAAGGTCGCTTAGCTCTACACTACAGGTTCAGGACCAAAACGGAGGCGTATGAGTTCCTTTCGGGGACTGTTCACGGCGATCAGCTTGGCAGCCGACTCCATTCGTGCTCATAAGCTGCGGTCGTTTCTTACTCTGCTCGGCGTGATTGTGGGCGTCGCCAGCGTAGTGCTAGTGGGCGCAGCTATCGATGGCCTTGGCGTCTATGCGGAACAAATCACTTCAAAGGCTTTCGGCACCAACAGTTTCCTAGTGGCCCAGATTGCTTCCGTCGGGCGTCTCTCTGGAAAAGAATTCGTTGCCAAGCAGAAGTACAACAAGCGCCTCCGAACGGAGGACTTGAGAGCTTTGCGCGTAACGACTGGGGGCGAAGTTCTTTACAGCCCTTACCAGCAACGGATCGAAGACGTTAAAGCTCACAACCAGGTTTTTGAAGCAGCTAACGTGATTGGCGTCGCGTCTGACATGCCGCAAATACGAGACATTCCGGTTTCAACTGGCCGCTTCTTTAACGAGACTGAGGAGCAACGGCATCAGGCGGTGTGCGTGATCGGCGAAGACATTCACAACACGCTTTACCCCGGTCAGGACCCTATCGGACTAACCTTGAAAGTTTCAGGAGTCGATTTCACAATCGTGGGCTTGCTGGAACGGCAGGGCTCTTCTTTGGGCCAAAGTCTGGACAATCCTGTCTATATTCCCACCACCATCTATCAGGCGCTCTTTGCGGGATCCAGGAACCTCGTTATCTTCGGACGAGCGAAGCCGGGCATTGGCCTCTCGATGAACGATGCGCTGGATGAAACCCGTAATGCTCTTCGCAGCCGCTTTCACACGCGGCTTGGCAAACCGGATAATTTTGACACTCTGACGCCTGATTCCGTTCGTTCCTTTACTGATCAGATACTCGGTGTCATCGCCGCCGTAGTCGTGCCTGTTACCGGCATATCCCTGCTGGTCGGTGGCATCGTGATCATGAACATAATGCTGGTCAGTGTTACAGAACGTACGCGTGAGATCGGGATTCGAAAGAGCCTTGGGGCGCGCCGCTCTGACATTATGCTGCAGTTCCTGATCGAATCCCTGATGCTCTCTTTAGCTGGCGGTGCACTTGGCGTGGCTGCGGGATCGTTGGCATCGTTCATCATCAGCAAAGTGGCCGGTGCAACGCTGGCGGTCACTGTCCCCTACGTTGTGGTTTCGATATTCATTTCGAGCGCGGTCGGTATTGTCTCCGGATGGTATCCCGCGCGACGGGCAGCCAGCCTGGACCCGGTGGAGGCCCTGAGAGCAGAATGAGTCAACCAACAGGATTCAGCATCAAATCGACTTTTGCGATGGCCTTTGACGCCATTGCCAGCCACAAGCTTCGATCCGGGTTGACCATACTTGGGATCGTCATCGGTATCACAACGGTCGTTACGGTCTCCAGCCTGCTCAATGGCCTGAATGGCTCGATTGTCGATTTCTTCCAGGAATTCGGGCCGAACAGTATTTTTGTGAGCCGCTTAAGCGGGGATCCAAGCGGAAATGGTGCGCCGCCCAAAGAGCGCCGCCGCCGCAAACTCAACCCGGAGTACGTCTCTTACATTAAGTCCACCGTCCATTCTGTTGACGACGTCGCTCTAAGCGTGTACGTTATTCCGCCGGCCGGCCGGGTTATGACGGCGAAAGTGCCAGGCTTTGAATCAGACAATCTGAATGTTGCCGGTGCTACGGCTAATATCTACAACATCACGCCCCGTTCTGTCCTCCAAGGTCGGGTGTTCTCTGAACTGGAAGCCCGTCGCGCCGCAAGGGTAGTGATCCTGGGCTACAATCTGGCTGAAGCGCTGTTTCCCAGGCACGACGGTGTGGGCCGAAAAGTGTCTATCGACGCAGTGGAGTACGACGTTGTGGGCGTATTCGACAAGGCTAAGGGAGGCTTTTTCGGAGAGAATGGGCAGGATCGGCAGGTGGTGATGCCGCTCTCGACAGCTCGGCTGCGCTACCCCCAGTCGGATAACTTCTTTCTGACCATTCACGCCCGCGAAGGCCAGCGCGACGATGCGGTTGAAGAAGTTCGCGACGCGATCCGCCGATTACGTAAAGTGCCGACAGGGAAACCTGATGATTTCTCACTCAGCACGCCCGACTCGATCCTCGAGAACTTCCATAAGATCACCGGCATGATCTTTTTGATGTCGATTGCCATTTCAGGCGTTGGTCTCCTGGTTGGCGGGATCGGCGTGATGAACATCATGCTGGTGAGCGTGACGGAGCGGACCCGAGAAATCGGCGTTCGCAAAGCGATTGGCGCACGGCGGGGTGATATTGTGAGCCAGTTTCTGATTGAGGCCATCACGCTGTCCGGAACCGGCGGCGTTATCGGCATCATCGTCTCAATCCTGGCGACTCTTGCCATCAGTGCGCTTGTCCCGGCTCTTCATACGGTGGTACCCGCGGGCGCAATCTTGGTTGCGTGCCTTATCTCCATTGCGATCGGCGTGTTTTTTGGGGTCTGGCCGGCTGTAAAGGCTTCCCGGCTGGATCCTGTGGAAGCTCTTCGCTACGAATAAGAAAGGCTGCCCGAAGCTTTCGCCCCGAACAGCCCTTCGACTACCGACGTCAAAGCCGGCTAGCGGCGGTGAACACTACCATAGAAGCCACGGCCTCCGTAGTAGCCGCGACCGTAGTAATACGGTCCGCGATAAAACCCGGATCCGAAGACGAACGAGAAGCCGGGAGCGTAGCCATAAGGGTAGTAGTAGGGATACCCATAAGCGTAGGGAGGAGCGGCAACGGCCACTGGGGCCGGGTATGTAGCATAGGGCGCAGGCGAAGTTGGTCCGTAGGCTGGCCGATCGTATTCGTTCGGCTGAACATATCGAAACGCTTGTACGGAACGTGTCGTATCGATCGTTAACGGCGTATCGATGCGGAAGGTAAGAACTTGCTCAGGAACAATCACGCTGGGGTTGCCGCGCGTAAGTAGCACACCCAGTGTGCCGGCCACGGCGCCTGCACCTGCACCGATCGCTGCGCCCTTACCCCATCCTGCGGCTGCACCGATAGCTGCTCCCAGGCCGGTTGTCCCTGCAATCGCTCCAGCATCGCGGCCGACCGAAGTATCCGCTTTGCGGCTGACCAAAGAAGTCCGGAGCGGCAGCTGCTGGCCGTCCACCAGCGTCAAGTCGGTCAACTGAACCTTCAGGCGCGCTACACCTTCAACCCGTCCTGCCTTTTGCGCCTCAACAACTTCCCCGGCAATGGTCTGCCCGGGTTCAGCAACTACAACGCCGTTCACCACCAGTGGCTCGACCAGAGAAGCGGTGAAAGCATCCCCAGGCTGATTACGGTCGGACGAAAGCGTCTGGTTCACACGAACCGTCACGAAGGTACCATTCGGCACGGTGAGCTGCGCCGGAACCGGCTGTTGAGGTCGCTGATTGTACGATCCATTGGGGTTGTAAGGACCCTGGTTGTACGGAACTTGATTGTTGTACGGTGGCTGATTGCCCGGTCCGTTGTAGACGGGCTGGTTGGGCGCTTGTTGAGGAACGCCATACCCGGGAGAAGCTGCGCCGGGCTGGTTGTATCCCGGTTGCCCGTAGCTTGGCTGCCCGTAACCTGATTGGCCAGGTCCATTCTGTTGCTGTCCTTGTCCGACCGGTGTCCAAGGCCCGGCATTGTCCGGCTGCGAGGGAACCTGCGACGGGGACTGCTGCGGTGCCGGCGTTTGCATTGGACCGGGTTGCGGCAAATCCTGGCCGGCGAACACTGCGGTGGCAGCCAATGCCCCGACCGATAGAACCGTGGTGAACTTCTTAATTATGGAACGAGAGATCATTTCTAACTCCCAAGAATTTTGACAATTCCCTTACTGCACGCCTGTCGCCATTTCGAAAGGTGCTCAAATAAAAGGAATTAACCCATATGCCCCTGCTGAGCTGCACCAGATGTGGTGGTTTTCGGCCAATTCTTGGTCTCGGCGATAATCACAGAGAATGTCTCTTCTTCAAGTAATCATCCTTGCCATTGTGCAGGGCCTGGCCGAACTCCTGCCTGTTTCTAGCTCAGCTCATGTCGTAGTCGCTGAAAAGCTGATGGGGCTCGACCCATCTTCTCCCCAGATGACCTTAGTGTTAGTGATGTTGCATACCGGAACCATGTTCGCGGTGATCGTGTATTTCTGGAGGCAGTGGCTAAGGACATACTTTGAAAACGGAGAAACTTTCAAGCAGACGGCTATTCAGGTGATCGTGGCAACGTTTATTACAGGAGTTTTGGGCCAGGGTATCGTTCTGGTGATTGAGAAGCTCGCGTTTAAGGGGCAAGACAAAGCGGAAATTGAGCAGTTGTTCAGCCATCTCGAATGGATTGCTCCGGCGTTGGCAGCTGCCGGGCTGTTGATACTCCTGGCTGGCTTGCGAGAGCGGCGGGAGCAGGTGCGAAGTTCCGCTCCGGGAACCGGTCTCAGTCTGCCGCAAGCTGCACGCATGGGCGCTGTTCAAGGCTTGTGCTTGCCCTTCCGAGGATTCTCCCGGTCTGGCGCAACTATATCTACGGGCATGCTGGATGGCGTGCCAAAGTGGCGGGCTGAGGTTTTCAGCTTCGCGCTTGCCGTCGTTCTGACTCCCCCGGTCGTGCTTCGTGAAATTCTGCGACTTCGCAAAGCCGAGCACCTGGACACCGGAGCGAATCTGGCCTCCGCGATGGTGCCGAGCCTTATTGGACTTGTTTGTGCCTTCCTGGCCGGGCTGGTAGCCCTACGCTGGTTGAGCGGGTGGCTGGAAGGCGGACGGTGGTATCTATTCGGAATCTACTGTTTAGTTGCTGCGGGCGTCGTATTCTACTTACACACAATCGGCTACTAGCCGAGATTCTTCTTCGCTGCGGCGATCAAATTCTTTGTTCCGACGTAAGGATCCAGGCTGCCTTCTGTCTCCATTGAGAAGTATCCTTTGAATCCCGCCTTCTTGGCGATCGCGAAAATCGGGTCTACATCGACTCTCAGTTCCCGGCCTTTTACGATCTCAACGTCTTTCACGTGGCTGATGTTGAAAGCGTGCGGAAACATTGCTGCTAATGCCCGGCTGTTCTCCGCCTGATCATTCCGTATCTGCATCGAATTGCAGAAATCGGGCAGTGCGCGTAAGTACGGGCTCTTCACCGCTTCAATTACTTTGATCACTCGGTAGGGATCCTCGCCCCGAGGATTATCGTTCTCAAGATTGATGACGATTCCCTTGCTCTCTCCGTACTGAGCGATGGCCCCTAGGGCCTGCACGGCACAGGTGGTATCGTTCGACTCTGACCCTGGTGGAACGTGGACGCGAATGCTCGGGGAACCAACAATAGCGGCTGCATCTACCCATTCGCTCCAGGTATCCAGAGCAGCTTTGCTCTCTTCAGCGCTCCCGCACGGCTTGACGCGGACGTCACACGGTATGTTGACGATTCTTACACCAGAGGAGTCAAAAGAGGTCTTCAGTTGCTTGAGATAGTCCGGTTCGATGGATTCAAAGTGGTGGCTCCACGGTTCGATTCCAAATACGCCAAACTGCGGAACAACGGTGGCGGCAAACTGCTGAAGGGTCATTTTGCCTGGAGCACCTTGAACCGGTTGCTTGACTTGTGGGGCGGGTGTTGTAGACGTAGCGGAGGTGGCGCCGATCACCGAGCGAAACGGATACGTCGACACTGACAAGCGATGAGAGACATCGGAAGGAAACCGACCATTGGGCTGATCTGCCGCATGCATTACGGCAGCGAAAGCCGCAGAACCAGCAAGTAATTGGCGACGAGTTACGAAAGTACTCACATAAAGCAGTTTATGCGCTCTGCCTTAAAAAGGCCGGTTTACAAGCAAGCCGGCCTTGCGCGACAAGTTAATTTGGCATCAAAACGCTATCCACCACGTGGATAACGCCGTTCTTCTGCATGACATCCGCCTGAGTCACGATTGCTGTGCCGCCCTTTTCATCCTTCAGAACCACATTGGCACCCTCGAGAGAAGCCGTAAGCTTGCCTCCCTCTACGGTTGTCAAAGTTGCTGAGCCATTCTCCTGTTTGATCATGTTAACCAGTTGTTTCGAAGTTACTTTACCCGCGACAACGTGGTAAGTAAGAATCTTCTTTAGCATGTCTTGGTTTTCAGCCTTTAGTAAGTTGTCTACCGTTCCACTCGGTAACTTATCAAAGGCCGCGTTAGTGGGAGCAAAAACTGTAAATGGCCCAGGGCCTTTTAAGGTATCGACTAGGTTGCCGGCCTTTACAGCTGCAACCAGCGTCGTATGATCCTTCGAGTTTATAGCGTTATCAATAATATCCTTGTTGGGATACATTGGGGACCCGCCCACCATGGGCATATTTCCTTTACCCATATTGTCCTGCGCGACCACGGGACTAATTGCAACACCTAAGCTCAACAGACAGCCTAGGCCAGCGCCAATAACTAACTTGCTGATCTTCATAACTTCCCTTCGCCTCCGAGTTACTGATGCTTTTGATACGAGTTTGGAGTTTAATTCAGATGATCTAATCCCGCTTCGAGCAGCAAAGGAAAGCTGGTTCACACGAAGTCGCGCAATGCGCCCGCTACAATAAGCGAATCCATGCGCAAAGCCCTTGCTCTCTTAAGTGCAATCGCGCTCAATGTTGGAGCAGCTGATAACGTACGAATGATTCGCGGATTCACTCAGGACGGAACCGCCCAGGAAACTCAGTGGGAACAGAAGTTCCGCGAGTTGCCGCAAACCGAAAAGCTACGGGAGAACATGCGGCGGCTGACCGCCCGTCCTCACCATGTCGGCTCTCCCTACGACAAAGACAACGCCGAATGGATTGCAGCCCAGTTGAAATCGTGGGGCCTCGACGCCCGCATTGAAACTTTCGACACGCTCTTTCCCACGCCAAAGGACCGCTTCATGGAGATGACCTCCCCGGTGAAGTACACGGCTAAGCTCGAGGAGCCGCCTCTGGCGATCGATCCAACCTCTAATCAGAAAAGCGAGCAACTGCCGGTTTATAACGCCTACTCTGCCGACGGCGATGTCACGGGGCCTGTGGTCTACGTGAACTATGGAGCACCCGCTGATTATGAACAGCTTGAGCGAATGGGCGTCTCCGTTCACGGCGCAATCGTATTGGCACGCTATGGCCAGACCTGGCGCGGAATAAAGCCTAAAGTAGCGGCCGAGCATGGAGCTGTCGCCTGCCTGATCTACTCTGACCCGCATGAGGACGGTTACTTTCATGGGAATGTGTTCCCGGCAGGACCCATGCGGCCGCCCTTCGGCGCGCAACGTGGCAGCGTGATGGACATGCCGGTTTATCCGGGCGACCCTCAGACCCCAGGAATTGGAGCGATTGCCGGAGCAAAAAAAATCGCTCTCGGTGAAGTCGCGACCATCACAAAAATCCCGGTGATGCCGATTTCTTATGAAGATGCCGAGCCACTTCTCAAAAATCTGAACGGCGAGCTAGTTCCCGAGAGTTGGCGTGGAGCGCTTCCTTTCGCTTATCACGTTGGCCCCGGACCAGCAAAGGCTCACCTTCGCTTAAAATTTAATTGGGATCGAAAGCCGCTCTATGATGTTGTTGCCAGGATTCCGGGCGCGAAATTCCCGGATGAGTGGGTGATCCGGGGCAATCATCATGATGCATGGGTGAACGGGGCAGGAGATCCGGTTTCGGGTGCCAGTCCGGAAATGGAAGAAGCACGCGGTCTCGCCGAACTCCTGAAACAGGGATGGAAGCCTGACCGAACAATCATTTATTGTTTTTGGGACGGCGAAGAACCCGGCCTGCTCGGGTCAACTGAATGGGCGGAGACTCACGCAGACGAACTGAAGACCCATGCTGTCGCTTACCTGAATTCCGATGGTAACGGTCGCGGTTACTTCCGCGCCGAAGGATCTCACTCGCTTGAACACTTTGTCAACGACGTGATGAAAGACATCACCGACCCGGAGACTAAAATGAATGTCTGGAAGCGTGTTCGGCTGGCCGACACTCTCCGCTTATCTCCGGATCGACGATCGGAATTGAAAACACGCCCTGACCTCAGGATCGGCGCGCTCGGATCGGGTTCCGACTACACCGTTTTCATCGATCACCTTGGCGTAGCCAGCATAAACGTCGGTTTTGGAGGTGAGGATGCAGGCGGCGGCCAATACCACTCCATCTACGACGATTTCTACTGGTATACCCATTTCGAAGACACCGACTTTGTCTATGGTCGCGCCCTGGCGCAAATCGCGGGCACAATGGTCATGCGGCTTGCAAATGCGAACGTCCTGCCATTCCAATTCTCGAACTTCGCCGAGACCATTCACGGCTATGTCGGCGAGCTGAAGAAATTGGCAGCCGATCAGCGGACAACGACCAAGGATCGGAATCAGGCGATCGAGGAAGGCGTGTATCAGGCATCTGCTGATCCGAAGAAAAAGATGGTGCCGCCCTCAAAGGAGCCGCTCCCGCCCTACCTGAATTTTGCTCCTCTGGAGAATGCCTCCGACGAGTTGACGCGTGCTGCGGATGTCTATGAGAAAGCCTTGAGCGCTGCAGGCGAACGGGCAGACGCTGGGGTAAACGCAAAGCTCATCCGGAGCGAGCGACTGCTCACCGATTCGGCTGGACTCCCCAACCGGCCATGGTTTAAGAACACGATTTATGCTCCAGGTTTCTACACCGGCTACGGGGTGAAGACCATTCCCGGCGTCCGTGAGGCAATCGAACAGAAGCGCTGGACCGAAGTCGATGCGCAGATGACTCGCGTCTCACAGGCCTTACAAAAGGAAGCCGATTTGCTGGACGAAGCCGCAAAGCAGCTCGCTGCAAAATAGGAATCCTCCGAGGGTGCCCCCGATAGCTTGATCTATCGGGGCGCTTGTCCGTAAGCGCTGGAAAAGCAATCCCGGATGAATCAATCTAGATTCTTCAGGACGTCGATCTAATGATGTTCCGGATTTGCTTGTCACTAATCATTGCAGTAGCCTCGGCTTTCGGTGCTGAAAGTACTCCAGCGTATGCGCATGAACTGCTTGACGCTCATAATGTCTATCGTGCAAAGTTAGGGGTGCCGCCACTCATCTGGTCCAGCCGCCTGGCCAAGCGTTCGGAAGAATGGGCGCTGCTGCTCCTTCGCGAAGAACGGTTCGGTCCACGGCGGGACGGCCTCTTTGGCGAAAATCTTTTTGAGTCGAGCGGTGGTTCTTCTTCTCCCAATCAGGTAGTTGCCGGATGGATGTCTGAGCAGCGTAATTACAACGAAAGTAACAATTCTTGCAGCGCTCGGTGCGGGCATTTCACACAAGTTGTCTGGCGCGACACCAAAGCGGTGGGGTGTGGAGTGGCGCATAACAGGACAACGGAGATTTGGGTCTGCAATTACGATCCTCCGGGTAACATGAGAGGCGAGCGCCCCTATTAGACGCGTTTTCCTCAGCTCGCTAAAATGAAGTAATTCAAATGGGGGCAGCCGAAACCAGTACCATCGCCGTGCTGGCCGAAAAGCCTTCTGTGGCTCGGGATATTGCGCGTGTTCTTGGCGCGACGAAACAGGGCGATGGTTATCTTCAGGGAAACGGATATGTGGTCACGTGGGCGATCGGTCACCTTGTGTCTCTATGTCAGCCGCATGAGATTAATCCCGAGTGGCGTCGGTGGCGCATCGACCTGCTTCCCATGTTGCCGGTGCAATGGCCTCTTACGGTATATGAGAAGACCAAGGATCAATTTGAAGTCGTTCGAAAGATTCTGAACTCGTCGCGAGTCTCTCGATTGGTCTGTGCCACGGACGCTGGCCGCGAAGGCGAGCTGATCTTTCGCTATATCTACGAAGCAGCGGACTGTGAGAAGCCGGTCGACCGTCTGTGGATCTCATCGCTCACGCCTGATGCGATCCGGCGTGGGTTCGAAGCGCTTCGGCCTGCGGCAGATTACGACGGTCTAGCCGATGCTGCCAGCGGGCGTAGTCGTGCTGATTGGTTGGTCGGCATGAACCTGTCTCGTGCTTATTCGCTCGCTTTTGGCGAAGACTTATCCGTCGGACGTGTTCAGACTCCAACGCTGGCCATGGTGGTGGAGCGCGAACTGGCGATTCGAAACTTTGTCATAGAGGACTACCTCGAAGTCGTCGCGACTTTCCACCCTGCAGGCGCGCCAAAGAGCACGCAATACCAGGGCACGTGGTTTCGAAATCAGGCTGACGGATCAAACGAGCGGTCCATGCGGTTGCCGCCCGACGGCAAGGAAGCCGAAACAATCGTGGCGCGGGCCAAGACCGGGACAGCACAGATCGAGGCGGTCACTTTTGAAGACCAGCGCTCGGCACCACCCCTGCTGTATGATTTGACCGAACTGCAGAGGCATGCCAACCGGCTGTTCGGGTTCAGCGCGCAGAAGACTCTTGATCTTGCTCAATCCCTGTATGAGCGATACAAATTAATTAGCTATCCGAGGACCGATAGCCGGCACCTCTCGGCAGATGTTGCGCAAACCTTGCCTGCGATTGTGCGCACAATTGCTGGACCTTATCGAAAAAACTTGGCGCCAGGAACGGGAGAGCGCCCCTTAAGCAAACGCTTTGTGGATGACAGTAAGGTCAGTGATCACCACGCGATCATCCCCACGGCCGTATCCCTCGAAAAAGCCGCTCCACCGGCCGACGAAAAGAAGATCTACGACCTGGTTTGCAGGCGCCTTCTGAGCGCTTGGCACGACGACCACATGCTTGCTGTGACCACTATCATCACCGCGATTTCCAACCCCGGCTTTATAGATCGCTATTACACCAGCGGAACGGCTGTCCGGCAAATCGGTTGGAAAGCGCTGGATCCGGTGCCTGAAAAGAAGAAAGGGAAAGCCGCGGAACAGGAACCGGCACTGCCGCCGGGCCTGGAAGAGGGCAAGCCGCAGGAAGTTCTCGATGTCGATGCAGTTCGTAAAAAGACCCGCCCTCCGCGGCGATTCACCGAAGCGACGCTTTTGACGGCCATGGAAACGGCAGGCAAGACGCTCGACGAGAAAGAACTCTCCCAGGCAATGAAGGAATCCGGCCTGGGAACGCCTGCCACGCGAGCTTCGATCATTGAAGTTCTGCTTAAGCGCGAATACATCGTGCGTGAAGGCAAGAGCCTCGAAGCTACCGCCAAAGGCATTCATCTGATCGAAGTCGTGCACCCAGAGGTAAAGAGCCCCGCCATGACTGGTCAGTGGGAAGCCTATCTGCAGCGCATACAGCAGGGCAAGGCCATGTTGCCGCCGTTTATGGAGGGAATTGAAGAGTACGTAAGAAAGGTCGTGGGTAAAGTTGGCGAGGCGCCTGCGCCGGCCAAGAATGGTGCCACTCCCCAACCCCACCCTAGACCGAGTGCCGAAGGCCAAAGTCTGGACCAACTCCTTTCGTCGGCATTTGGTTTCAGTACCTTTCGTCCAAACCAGGAAGCTGTCTGCCGGGCTGCTATCGACGGGCAAGATGTTCTCCTGGTCATGCCCACTGGTTCAGGTAAATCGCTTTGCTATCAACTCCCGGGTCTGGCCCGAGGCGGCACTACGCTCGTTGTCAGTCCACTGATCGCGCTCATGGAGGACCAGGCTTCTAAGCTATCCGCGCGAGGCTTCGCCGTCGATCGCATTCATAGCGGACGCGATCGCGCATCCTCTCGCCAGGCCTGTATCGACTACTTGCAAGGCAACCTGCAGTTTCTGTTCATCGCTCCCGAGCGGCTCCGTGTACCGGGCTTTGCGGAGATGCTCGCCAAGCGCAAGCCCTCCCTCATCGCCATCGATGAAGCTCATTGCATCTCGCAGTGGGGACATGATTTCAGGCCGGACTATCGAATGCTGGGGCGCTACCTGCCGGCCCTGCGACCCGCTCCGGTCATTGCGTTGACCGCGACGGCCACTCCCATGGTCCAGAAAGACATTGCCACACAGATTGGTCTATCCAATCCGTCCTTGTTCATTCATGGGTTTCGCCGTGACAACATCGCGATTGAGGTTGTGGAGGTATCCCCATCGGAACGCATTCCGCTTGCCCGGACAGTCTTGGCCGGAGCGGGGCGAAAGCCCGCCATCGTCTACGTGCCAACCCGCAAACAGGCCGAATCGCTGGCCTCCGACCTGCATGGCGATTGCAAAGTCGCCGCCTACCATGCTGGTCTCGATGCACGGCATCGAAACAAAGTGCAAGAGGATTTCCTCGCAGGCAAGTTAGAGGTGATGGTCGCGACCATAGCCTTTGGTATGGGGATCGACAAGCCGAACGTGCGCACCGTCATCCATACGGCTCTGCCTGGAAGCCTGGAAGGCTACTACCAAGAAATTGGTCGTGCTGGACGAGACGGAGAGCCTAGCCGCGCCATTCTTATGCAGTCCTATGCGGATCGTTACACGCACGACTTCTTCTTCGAACGCGACTATCCGGACGTAACAATCCTTGATCGGCTGTATGCGCTCCTCTCGGATAAGCCGGTGCAGAAGAGCTCCCTTCAGAGAACGTTAAAGATCGATCCTGACCTCTTCGATAAGGCGCTCGAAAAGCTCTGGACCAACTCAGGAGCCCTTGTCGATTTTGAGGAGAATGTTTGCCGGGGCGAAGACCGATGGCGCTCGCTCTACATAGCTCAAGGCAAGCAGAAGGCCGCAGGCGTCGAAACTATGATTCGGTATGCCGGCAGCTACGATTGCCGCATGGCCAGTCTTGTTCGCCACTTCGGAGATGCTGCTGACGGTGCGCAGATCTGCGGCATTTGCGATGCATGCGCCCCGGAAGATTGCATCGCTCAACAATTCCGGGCGGGTACTCTTCTGGAACGCACAATGGTGGGACGCGTCCTGGGCTCACTGAGTGAAGGCCAGACAAAATCCACCGGTCGGCTCCACTCCGAACATTGTCCCAATGGAGAGTTGACCCGCGATGGTTTCGAGGAGCTCTTAGGCGCGATGGCACGAGCCGGACTGCTGGAGCATGCGGAGGCCGTGTTCGAAAAAGATGGCAAGCAGATTCCATACCGGACAGTTACTTTGACAGAGGAAGGCCTCGCCACCCTGGATCCTTCGGATATTGAGTTGCTGATCCGCGATACCGCCCCAACAGGGAAGGCTAAATCGGCACGCCGGGCTGCCAAGCCTAAGAAGATCTCAACGAAGACTGCCGCCACCGCTGCCCATCAGGCCGATACTCGGATTGAGGACTCCCTACGGGCCTGGCGCCTTGCCGAGGCGAGGAAGCGTGGTGTCCCTGCGTTCCGGGTTCTCACCGACAGGGTTTTGCGCGAGATTGCAAGCGATCGCCCCACCACAGATAGCGAATTGCTGTCCATCTCTGGAATTGGAATGGCGACCGTGGAGAAGTACGGAAAGCAGCTTTACCGAATTGTGGGGGAAGTCTCAGGTTAGTTTCTAATCGTTCGTACCGCTGGTACTTCAGACTTTTCCCGTTTGCCTCTAAGAAGTTTCCGAGGAAGGGTCGGACGGCTTTTGGTCGATAAGTCTGGCATGGAATACTTCGCTCGTCACCCTACCCTCGATATGCTCGAGTTCTATCTGTTGAACCAGCTTCATCATCAGGATCAACAGACTTTAGCTGCGCATCTCGATTCCTGCTCGGCTTGTCAGACCATGGCGGAGAAACTTCTGGAGCAGATCGAAATCATTCGTGAAACCTTAGTCGCTGCCTGAACCGGAGTTGGACTTCGCAGCCCCGGGATGCCGCGGATGCCGGTCTTCGGGGTAAACACGGATCCGATGATCCGTGAAACTCAGATACGGTCCGAGCGCAGCCTTTCGCATGTGGCACGAGAGGCATTCACCTTTTTCGGCTCTGCGACACAATCGAACATTTTGAACGCCGGTGTGGCAGGAAAGACACTCCTCTCGATAACTTGGGTCTGAAGCCGGAAGGAGATTGCTGTGGGGGTTGTGGCAAGTGAGGCAGCTCAGGGTCTTACTTTCTCGGAAGCAGCGGCTCGCCATCAAGCCGACAGGGGCGAATCGTACGGTCACCGGCTCTGCCAATTCCGGTTCGTCGCCCAAGTCAGGCGTTGGTAATCGATGGCAAGCTCCGCAAACTTCTATCTGCCCTCGTGGAGGGAGGCGACCGGGGTTCAAAAGAGCCTTCCGGAGGTCGGCGGGAGATCGCCGTGCTTGTGCCGCTTCAACGTGGGCTGCCCCCGGGCCGTGGCAGCGCTCGCATCGAACGCCCATCTCGACCGGCGCCGGAGAAAGCGCACTTCGAGACCCACCGGCATCGATTGTGGAATGGCAACTGAAGCATCGCGCAATGGTCCGTTTGTCCTGGAGAACTCCCAAACCGGCTTCCGGAGTTGTTATCTGCGCAGGATGCCCAAAGGTGACCGCTAACCCTTGCGTCTTCGTGTAAACAGAATAACGGTGCTCAATGAATGTCTGATCAGATGTTCCTTGAAGAATCCCGACCGCGGTCATCCCCTGCGCTCCTGCTCCGAACGCCCACGTTAGAAGCGAATGTCCATCGTGTTTAGTCTGTGCCTCAACGCCTTCGCCCTTCTGAAAATACTGAACCACATCATCAGGTGAGTGTTGAGCGCCTAGCAAAGTAGCTTCCAGCGCACTCCCTTTCATAGCGTGCAGTGCCCGCGCATGATGCGATCCCGACTGTGTCTTCGCTTCTTGTAGATGACAGCCCGCGCAACTGGCTGCTCCTACGTAGCTCTGAGCAGTCATTGTGACCGGCAAAGACCAGCAACAAACTACACCATACAGCCAGAGCCGCCTAACGTACGAGCTTCTCATCCGCCTGCCCCGCTTTCGCCTTCAGCGAGCGGACCGTCTGAAACTCGGATTCAGCCTTGCCGTTCTGGCCCAAACGTCGGTATAGAGTGGCCATTTGATAGTGAGGAGACGATTGGGTGGGCATCAGCTTGGCAGCGATCTGAAGTTGCGTTAAAGCTTCTGACGGATGATTGTTCTCGCTCAAGACCGTCCCCAGCCGTAGATGGGCGTCGCCGTATCTGCTATCACAAACAATCGCCTTGCGATAGTGGGCTTCTGCTTCTCTTAGATCGCGCTCGGTTCGGGCAATCTCACCCAGATAGTAATTAGCAAGTGAGTGACAGGCGGTGACAGAAGTCTCCTCCTGAAGCCATCGTCGGGCTTCTTCCAGTTCGCCCTGCCGCCAGTAAAGGTATCCCACAGCAAAACGTGCATTAGGCATAGCCGCATCCTTGCCTAAGGCCGACTTATATTCCTCAATTGCTCTTTCCGGTTGAGCTTGACTTTCGTAAGCCGAAGCCATCAGCAGGTGCATCCAGGCGCCGTCCGGAAATCGCGTATTCAGATCGTGAAACGCAGCTCGTGCTTCGTCGGTTCGACCCAGGCTTCGGAAACACTCTTCGAGCATATAGAGGACGCGCTCGGCATGTTGACCATGTTCCAGACCTTTGAGTGACTTCAACGCTGCTGTCCCATCATGAGATTCGAAGTAGTCAGCGCCAAGAAGAAAACGCGCTTCCTCAGCCAGAGCCGGATTGTTCGCCGCCTTCAGGAGAGGAGACCGCGCCTCCTGCAACTGTCCTGAGCGGAGCAGTGCCAACCCGAGAGTCAACTGAGTACGGGTGTCTTCCGGGTGTTGGCGGACGGCAGCGCTCAATTCATCGATATTCAGCCGCTTATCTGCGCCGGTTAGGATCGGAACCGCAACAACCAGAAAAACAAGGGCCGCTCGGCTGAACTTAAAAGCCAATAGTTTGAGCGGCCTCGCAGCGAGTCTGTTGTGCGGTTGTTCCTCAGAAAAACAGGCGCAGCCCCAACTGGACGCTGCGCGCATCACGTGCTCCAATCGCCTGACCGAAATTGCTGTTCCCGTAGCCGGTCCCGTACGTGTTAAAGTTGGTGTGATTGAAGATGTTGTAGAACTCTGCACGGAATTGCAATCCGCTGGACTCGATGCCCAGTATACGCGGAATGTTCTTGAAAAGAGAGGCGTCAGTGTTGTTGATCCCGGCTCCCCGAACTGCGTTGCGACCGGCATTGCCGAAAGCTCCCCTTGGTGGCGGCGCAAAAGCTGCAGGATTGAAGAATGCTAGCCGCGTTCCTGCATTCAGTGTGGGATCACCTACGGCGTTTGGGCGGTAGGTGTTTCCGCCGCCGATTCCGGCGTTATCGCCAGGGAAGGTGATATTCAGAGGGATACCCGCTTGAAAGGCGCTGATGCCCGAGAGTTGCCACCCGCCAAGGACGCCGTGCACGATGCTGTTTTTAATGGGCATCGGCAGGTTATAAACATAGCTTAAAACCAGAATCTGCCGGCGGTCGAAGTTTGAGCTGGCCTTTTCTAGGTAAGCTCGATAGGCATCCTGGTGAGCGGTACTGCCTGGCACATCGCCGCTGACGAGGTCGATAGCATGGGACCACGTGTAGGAGCCTTGCAGGGTCAATCCATGCCAGTCCTGACTACGCACACTGGCTTGCAACGAGTTGTAGTCCGAAGTGCCTCCGTTGTAATACTGTGTGATGTTGGAATAGCCGGGGTAAGGCCTGACCTGGTTCACATTGGCGGTTCCTGCGAGCACCTGCGCTGCACCCGACGGAAAAGGCTGGTTAATATTCCGAGCGTCGGACAGATGGGTTCCCTTCGTGCCCACATACGACAAGTCTGCGATGATTCCCTTGCCGACGCGCTTCTGGACTCCAAAGTTGTACTGCATCACCTGCGCGGTCGGATAGGCTGGATCATAAACCGTTAACGACGGCGGGATAATTGCCCCGGGAACCCCGCCGGGATTACTCAACGAGGTGTTGAATACAGTGGCTGTGCTGCTGAACGGCGGATTAGGGCCGACGTTGTAAATGTCGTTCCCCTGAACGCGCTCGTAATAAATTCCATACCCCGCCCGCACCACAGTCTCGTTGTCAAAAGGACGCCACGCCAGGCCGAACCGCGGTTCGAAGAGCGCCCAATGGTTGTCTACCAACCCTCGCGGTATGCCGTTCTGGCCAGCGATTCCAATGCCGTTCAAAAGGTTTCCGGATCCTGGAACAATGCGGCCGTTGGCATCCACAGTCGGTGCTTGCGCCGGGTTGTACAACTTTAAGAAGAACGACGCGACATGGTTGTGTTCCTCATAGGCGTGTGGGAATCCGTCCCATCGTAGCCCCAGGGTGAGGGTGAGTTTTGAGGATACCTTCCAAGCATCACTGGCATACGCGCCATAGCTTCGACTCTGATAATTGGGTTTTGTTTGCGTCTGTAGCTCGTTGTATTGGAAAGCATCGCCCAGGAGAAAATCAGCAAATTCATTTCCGGTGTAGCTCCCATTGAACTGAAAGGCGCCCTGCGTCTGTCCAAACAGGTCTTGCTGTTTGTCGAACAGCATGATAATGCCACCGAAGGTCAATTGATGTTTGCCGCGGGTGACAGAGAGATTGTCTTGAATTGCCCAGGTCTGAAGTGCATTCGACCAGGGCCACGAAGCAAGGTCATAGTTGGTTCCGAAAACTGGGCCGTTCAGAGAGATGTTGGGATTTCGGTTCAGCCGATTTTCGGGATAGATCTCTGGAATATTCAGCCCAGGAGGCCGCTGATAGTTGCCATTCAGACTCAGTTCAAGGGGCTGCGAAGTGTAACCCAATGAGGCAGTGTTGACTATGGTCGGCGTGAGAACCGACGTAATCTGTCCGAGGTACAGCTTCGGATTATTGTTTAGCAGCGTGGTCGTGGTGGGATAACTGGAACCCGACCAGAGGTTATTCGTAAAGTTCTGCTTATTCCCCTCCTGGATGAAACGGAAAAACACCTGTTCGCGATCAGAGAAGCTATGGTCGACTCGTACGATTTCTTCGCGCAAGTCAGTCGGAACGCTAGCCGATGCAGCATAGTTGTTGCCATTTGTCGGAACCGGGAAAATGTAATTTGGTCTCCCCAAAATCAGAGCATTGGGATCAATCCGGTTGGCCGGAATGATGTTATTGAGGAAAGGTTGTCCTGTGAGCGGATCCTTGATTGGGGCATAACCCGCGAAGTTCCCGGTACGTGAAGCAAGCGAGGGCGCAGGTGCATTGAAAATGCTTGATTGCCTCAGCTTGCGCCACTCTTCATTAAAGAAGAAGAACGTGCGCGTCTTGCCGATTGGGTAAACCTTCGGAATAAAGATCGGGCCGCCTATGTTGTAGCCGAAGATGTTGAACCGCAGAGGTGGTTTGGGCTGGCCGTTCAGATTTGTGAAGAAGTTCTTTGCATCCATCTTGTCATTGCGGACATACTCCCAGCCTGTGCCGTGGAATTGTCGCGCGCCTGACTTAGTGGAGACATTTACTTGGCCTGCATTCCCGAATCCGGTATCGACAGCAGAGTTTGCCGTCTCAACTTTAAATTCATTAATCGCCTCCACAGAGGGCAGCACCACCACACAGCCTCCGCACCCGCGGTCGTAATCTTCCTGCCCATCCATCCGCCACACGTTGTTGCTCACGCGCAGACCGTTAAACGAAATGCTTGTATTGGAGGTAACTCCGACCGGCGTGTTGAGCGACGGTTGTGTGGAAGATGCACCAGGAACCAAAGCTGCTAGCGAAGTGAAGTTTCTTCCGTTTACCGAGAGCGCTTCCACTTGCTGGGTATTCACAACTTGTCCGACCGTCGCGTCTTCCGCGCGGATCTGAACGGTTTCCGCCTTTACCTCAATCGTCTCGTTCACGCTACTCAGATCGAGCGTCGCGTCGATACGCAGATTGTCATTGACGTTAACTTGAATACTGGTCTGCTTATAGGTGGAAAAACCAGGCGCCGATACCTCCAGCGAATAGCTTCCTACCGGCACCGCCGGCAAGGTGTAATTACCGGAATCCGTAGAAGTAGACGTACGAACGAGGCCCGTGGCCTGGTTTGTCAATTTGATTTGAGCGGATGGCATTACCGATCCGGACTTGTCGGTGACTAGCCCAGAAATTGAACCCTGGCCTTGCCCGTAGACGCCGGCAGCAATGGCTAACGAGCAGAGTAGGGCCGCTGCCCAGCGCTGCATACCCCGAGTGTTGTTCAACATAGAACCCCCCCTTGCAGAGATAGAAAGAACCTGGAGCCGAGTTGTTCGTCGACCCCTGGCAGTACTACACCGCCATTGAGTGATACCTTATGCCCGATTGAATATCCCGTCAAGGGTAATCTAATTTGATAAACTACTGGACTTCTAAATCCAACCGCGTGACGGAAGCAGGTGGGAACTCATAGGTAAGGGGCGCCGCCACCTCAATCGGCTTGCTGGATGGAGCGATTGCGTTGGGATGATCGAAAGAGTTGTGCGCTTTCAGATCCGTGGATGTAAGCACTGTCGCTTCACCTTTGCGAACCGTGACGCCGCGAATACTGATCGCTGCTGCCTGAGCCTTTTCCGCCGAAGGGTTGCTCACCGTAAGGATCGCGCGGTTGCCGTGCATTGAGCAGGATCCCGCCAGCTCCGGCAAACTACCGGACGTTTTCAGGTTGAGCTTGCCCGATGAAAAGACCGTACGGACAGAGGTTCCTCCGGCGTGTGCGCCATACATTTTGAAGACGTGATACACCGGCGTGACGGTGAACTTGTCTTCTCGCGCGACAAACGATGTATGAATGTTGTTAACCAACTGAGCAGCATTCGCCATCGCCACCTTGTCGGCGTGACGGTGAAACGTGTCGAGCGTCAGGCCGGAGACTAACGCATCACGGAGACTCGGAAAGTAAGCCCATAAATAGCGGGGATCGATGCTCGGATCGGTCTCGTGCCAAGCGCCCCATTCATCGACGACCAACTTGATCTGGTGATCGGTATCCACTTCACCCATCACCGCCCAGTGATTACCGATCAGTTCCTCCATTCGATTGGCCTTGCCCAAAAGCTCGTACCACTGGTCGGTCGTGAAGTCGATCGAATTACCCCGTCCCGGAGAAGTAGAGCAGTAGTAGTGAAGCGCCGACCCGTACACGTTCCGCAAAGCACGTTTGTTCTTCTCTGTCAGCTTCTGCAGGAACGATCGCGTCCAGGCGTAATCGCCGCCATTTGGTCCGGATGCAATAAACTTCAGGTCCACGTCATAGCGCGGGATCCATTCCGAGAAGCGGCGGTATTCCACCGCATATTCATCTCCCGTGAAGTTCCCGCCGCAACCCCAGCTTTCATTCCCAACTCCCCAATACTGAACTTTGAAAGGTTCCTTATCGCCACCCTCCGCACGAATCTGAGCCCCGGTAGTGGAACCCGCGGGCGAGTTGCAGTATTCGATCCATTCGTAGAAATCCTTGGCCGGCAAGCTCCGAAGATTGCCGGCGAAATAAGGTTCTGCTCCCACCAACTTGCAGAAACGTGCGAACTCATTTGTACCGAACTCGTTCGGTTCATATTTCTGAGGGCCGGCGGGTGCCTTCTGCAAATAAGGCGTGTTGTCCCAGAAATTTGTATGTTTGGGGCGCGCGGCACGTGGGCCCACTCCGTCGCGCCAGTTATAGCTATCGGCAAAGCATCCGCCCGGCCAGCGGATCACAGGCGGCTTCAACTCACGCAACCGCTCCACGAGCTCCTTACGGATTCCGCCAATGTTTGGAATCTTCGATTTCTCCCCTACCCAGATGCCGTCGTAAATGCATCCTCCTAGGTGCTCAGTGAAGTGCCCATAGATATTTGGATTGATAGTCCCGATCGGCTCATCGGGGAGGATCTCGATATTGGCTGTGGCAGCTTGCGAACTGCGAGGCGCCAGCACGGCAAGGCTGGTAAGCAGAAATTGACGACGTTGCATCGGTGCCATAGTATCGCCATGGCAGCGATGCAAGTAGCTAAGTAATCAGATCCCGGAACGCGTCTTCGATCTCTTCCTTCACTGGCGCGGATACCGGAACGAAGGGCAACCGAGGCGGCCCTCCATAGAAGCCATTCAGATCCATGGCGTACTTTAGCCCAGGGATCCCATGCTTAGTGCCGATCAGCTGTGATGCTTGTTTAATGCGCAGCTGCCAGTCAGCGCCTGCTTCCGGTTCGCGCCGGCGGAAGGCCTCCCAAACGGTCAGGCATGCATAGGGCAGGGCATTGGCGATCGCCATGATTGCTCCCGACGCACCCATCTGTAAGGCGTCCCAGAAGTTTCCGTCAGAACCAGCCAGGATCTGAAAGCCAGGTTTGACTACCGCCAGATTCTCTTTCATCTTGGACAGGTCGCCGGAGCTATCTTTCATCCCGATGATATTCGGATGATAAGAAAGCTCAGCCACTACTTCAGGCGGAATGCTGTAGTTCGTTACTTGTGGGATGTTGTAGATCAGGACAGGAATTTTGCAGCGATCCGCCACGGCCCGAAAGTAGAGGGCCTGTGTCTCCGGACGGTGCATCTGGATCCTGTAATAGTACGGAGTCAAGACCAGTGCAGCGTGGTATCCAAGGTCGGCCGCGATGTTGGCCATCTGGACAGTCTGCGCGACGCTCTCCGCACCCACGCCGGCGATCAAGGTTTTCTCACCGCCGCTAGCTTCTCGTACCCATCCCAGCAGCGTCGACCGCTCTTCCGGCGACAGCATCGGTGTTTCACCCGTCGACCCGCCCACGAGATAACCCGCGAGCGCCACATCGTTCAGCTTTTGGATATTGTGGAAGACCTTGGTCTTGTAAAGATCTCCCTCGTAATCAAAGCACGCTGTCAGGGCCGGGTAGATGCCGCTAAGTTTCAAAGGAGCAAGGCTCATGGAAAAGAACAAGGCCTGCCAACGCCGAAGCGCCGCAGGCCTGGTGTCTCTTCTACAATACCCTTCTCGCTATCAAGCCTTCTCGCGAAGGCCGTCAAACTCCCTTGAAGCTCTAGCTAGCGATGAAGGTAATAACGAGAGTGTAAAGCGCGAGTGATTCAATCAGCACGAGTCCTAGAATCAGGGCGACGCGGATGGCTGCAATCGCGCCAGGGTTACGCGCCATTGCTTCTGCCGCCGATGCGGTGGCCCGGCCCTGACCGAGGCCGCAAAGCCCTGCAGCGATACCCATTGCCAGGTAAGCTGCCGCTAATCTTGTTTGGTTTGCGGATTTACCTTCGCCCCCGGCTCCTTGCCCCTGCGCGAAGATTGGGCTCGTAATCACCATCATCGCGATGGCCATCAGAATAGTTTTATATCTCATTGTTCTCCTTATGAACTTGCAGTCAGGAGGTGGTTCGACACCGTGCGTTGGGACGCCGGGCGCTCACACTGAATGCAATACCGCTTAGTGCTCGTGCGAAACGGCTCCGCCAACGTAAACCATCGCGAGCAGCATGAAAATGTAAGCCTGCAGGATCCCGACAAACAAGTGCAGCCCGATGAAGATGACCGGAATAACTACTTTCGTCAGAGTGATAAAAGTCAGGTAAACCTGCTCGCCCGCAAACATGTTCGCGTACAACCGGATCGTGAGTGACAGGGGGCGCGCGAAATGGCTGATGATCTCGATCGGCAGCATCAGTGGCGCCAGCAGGATCATGGGACCGAGGAACGTCTTAAGATAGTTTCCACCTTGCGCGCGCAAGCCCGCTCCGTGATAGAAGAGGAAAGTCACGACCGCCAAGCCAAGCGGAACCATCGGATACATCGTCGGAGACTCAAACCCGGGAATCAGACCCACCAGGTTCATGAACAGGATGAACACAAAAAGTGTTCCAAAAAAGGCCAGGTACTTCGGCCCGTCATGCCCCACCACTTCCTCAGCCGACGAGTGAACGAACTCGTAAATGACTTCGCAAATGTGTTGCAACTTGCCCGGCTTATCTACCGAGAGCTGAGCCCGAAGCAATCCGAACAGAGCCACAATCACAAGCACGACGATCGTTTCGCAAACCATCCAGTCGGTCCATGGATGCGCCTGGTCTCGTGCCGGAGAGTGCACCGCGTTTAGAACCGCGTTGGCCGGCCCGGCGAGCAGATGGTTGAAGATGCCTGTGATCCAGAGTTCGTGTGTCATGTGATTAGGCGTCGCGCCGTCCGATTAGGCTGCTGGTAAGCTCCAGAAGTGAGGAAAGCAGGACCGCTGCAGTACTGACAAAAAGGCCCAGCACTACAGGTAATGGACTAACGCCCAAAGCGTTGACTATAACATAGCCGGCAGCCAGAAAGATCAGATAACGGCTGACAAAGGCGCCCGCCTGCCACGGTTTACGGGTCTGTGGGCCCGGTTCGATGCCGGTAGCCAGACGGTCAAAGAGCCACAAATTGCCGCATGACAATAACGACCCGAAGAAGAACGCCAACCCTGATCGCCAGCCTGCCGTGAAAGCCATCCAAACCGTCCCCGCCACTCCGAAAGCCGCGGTTAGCTTGTAAAGCTGCTGAATGGTTGTCTTTCCGTTCCCAAACTTCATCTTTAGTTACGGCTACGTTGGTCGTCACGCAGTACTTCCTTGAAGATCTGCATAAGGCCCGCCGCCATTCCTAGAAAGATCCCCGCTACGCGCAGCAAAGGATGATGTAGGTAGTGGTCACCGAAAGTCCCTACGATATAGCCTGCTGCTACCGAGGCGGGAAGAGTTAATCCGAGCGAAATATACTTAGCAAGCCACGTTAGCGAGCGCTCGGGTTTGGAACTGACTGCCACTGCAATACCGCTTTAACAATAGCAGCGGAAGGTCGATGCGCGCCCGCCTTGCGGTGACCGCGCGCAGGCTTCTCAGAAGCCTCCCCAACGTTCCATGTCCGGAACGGTTAGGTGAAACTGATCCAGCAGTCGTCCCACGATATAGCTCACCAGATCGTCAATCGATTTGGGGTTGTTATAGAAAGCCGGCACCGGCGGGAAGATTATGGCACCCATGCGCGTCAGGGCCAACATGTTTTCAAGATGAATCTCGCTCAGCGGACTTTCCCGCGCGAGCAAAATCAATTTGCGGCGCTCCTTCAAAGCAACATCGGCCGCGCGCGAGATCAAGGTGTCGCTGTATCCGGTGCGAATAGCAGCCAGGGTCTTCATGCTGCATGGCGCAACGATCATGCCGTCCGTTTGAAACGAGCCGCTTGACACAGGTGCTGCCTGATTGTCGGAATTGTGGACAAACGAAGCCATCGCCTCCACTTCGGCGAGGCTGTATGGGGTTTCGTGCGCAATCGTTGTACGAGCCCACTTACTAGTTACCAGATGCGTTTCCACCGAAGCTGCTTTGAGTGCTTGCAGCGTGCGAACACCGAAAATGGCACCCGAAGCACCCGTGATGGCGACCACGATCCTCATCGGCTCTCCTTGCCGACGCGCCGCAAGTGCTCCGTTTCCGCAATGCGCTGCAAAGCGGGCGGGAACTTCTTCAATTGCCTGATCGCCATGTCCACCATCGCTCAGTTTGTACTGAGTGTCTTCACCAGATCATAGAGAAAAGTCTGGCCTTCATAGAAGGATTTAACGGGCATTCGCTCGTCTCGGCCATGAGCTCGGAAGTCCTTGGTATCGACAAAGAAGCCCTGAATTCCATAGGTAGGGATTCCTGCATTGCGCAACGATCGTCCGTCAGTCGCTCCCATCACCATGGTTGGAACAACGGTAACGTTGGGCCATAAAGAATCAGTAACCTTCGCCACCGCCTTCATCAGTTGAGGATCAATCGGCGAAGCCGGCCCGCGGGTTACTTCTCCCACTATCTTGATATCCACCTGATCGTCGGCAACTACCTTCTTCAGGGTCGCAGTGATTGAATCCACAGTGTCCTCGGGCAGTACCCGGCAGTTCACATTCGCTGCTGCAAGCTGCGGCAACGCATTTAGTGCATGCCCGCCTTCCAGCATCGTTGCCACGCAAGTGGTGCGCAGCGTTGCGTTGTACGCCGCAGACGTCGTGGCAACCTGTTCGGCAGAGTTCAGCGAACCGGCTCCAATCGCCGCTAGTTCTTTGCGCAACGGCTCCGGCTGAATCTTCGCCAACTGTGCAAAGTAAGACCGAGTCACCTCATTCGTTTCGATAGGGAAGTCAAAGGTCGACAATCGCGCTAGAGCATTAGCCAAATGATAGATCGCATTGTCCCGAACGGGCATGGAGCTATGGCCGCCCTTATTGCGTACTTCCAGCCGGTAGTTGATCACGTACTTCTCACTCACCTGAACATCCATAGCCGTGTTTCTACCGTTGATCATCTCTCCAAACCCACCCTCGTTCAGACAGAGCTCTGAGTCGATCAGATCCTTTTTATTCTTGATCAGCCAATCGACCCCGTTGTAAGGCCCGCCTCCCTCTTCGTCTGCAGTCAGGGCCACGATAATGTCTCGATCCGGACGGAAGTTCTCACGCTTATAACGAATCAGATTGGAAATCCACACCGCAGCCTGAGCTTTGTCATCGGAGGTGCCGCGTCCATAGAAGTAGCCATCCTTCTCCACGAACTCGAACGGGTCGGTCGTCCAGTCCTCGCGCTTCGCTTCCACAACGTCCGTGTGGGCAAGCAGAAGCAGCGGCTTCCTTCGGTCATCTCCGCGGAATCGAACAACCAGATTCTTCTTCTTTTCCGTCGGGCCACCAAGAAAGATGTCGGAGTCACTGAACCCTGCCTGCTTAAGACGGGCCGCCATGGCTTCAGCCACCGGTGTGGTCGCACCCGTAGTGAACCCCGATTTGATTTCGATCAGTTCTTTGAAGATGTCTCGTGCAAGCTGCTGTTCTGATTTCGGAGGCATTACGCTCGCCGCAAAGCTGATATTCGAAATGAACAGCAATAGAAGAAAGGCCCCTCGGATCATAGCCACATATTGTGGCACGCGACGGGACCGGCGTTAAATGGCCTTAGGTTTCCCCTCGAGCTCAGCAACCCGCCGTTCGAGAGCGCGTAGCGTTCGCATCATGTCAGGCAATCGCGAATAGGTGGCAGATGCCCGCAGCCACTCGCGCGAATCGAACGCCGGAGACCCGCTGACGATAGCTCCTGGCGGCACATCATGGCCAATACCGGACTGCGCCCACACGATCGCATTCTTATGAACGGTCAGGTGACCTGACGAGCCGGTCTGCCCGGCCATAATCACGTTTTCTTCCAAAACTGTGCTACCCGCAAGCCCTGTCTGCCCACAGATGATGTTGTCTTCGCCCACCACGCAGGCGTGCCCGATCTGACAAAGGCTATCGATCTTGGCGCCTCGCTTAACCCGCGTTTCGCCCATCGTGGCGCGATCGATCGATGTGAGTGTCTGAATTTCAACATCGTCTTCGATGACTACCCGGCCGGACTGCGGAATCTTGTACTGCGTCCCGTCGTTCGCCTTCGCGAATCCAAACCCATCCCCGCCGATCACGACATTATTCTGCAGCAGGACACGATTGCCGATTAGAGTGAATTCACGTACCGAGACATGCGAGTGCGCCGTGAAATCGTCTCCAATTCTGCACCCCTCGTAAATAGCCACGTGCGGATGAATAACGGCGCGAGCGCCCAGAACGGTGTGCGGTCCAATAACTGCGTAGGCGCCTATCGATGCATCCGCCCCGACGCTTGCCGTTGCATCAATGACGGCCGTGGAGTGAATGCCTGAAGCCGGGCGCGGAGCCTCATAAAACATGCCCAGCGCCCGAGCGAAATCATAGTAAGGATTTTCCGACACCAGCGTCGCCGTTGCTGTCTGGCCGATCACGCCAGTCGCAAGCACCGCTGCCGCGCCCGTCTCTT
Source organism: uncultured Acidobacteriaceae bacterium (assembly GCA_963814195.1). GTDB lineage: Bacteria > Acidobacteriota > Terriglobia > Bryobacterales > Bryobacteraceae > Bog-105. Next base: position 205,785 of record CAWFBU010000006.1, on the reverse strand, counting down.
TCACCTTGGGTGCGTACTTCAGGTTTGCGAGAAAGGTGACTTCGCTACTGCTTGCCTTTTCCAGAGTTGATACGCCAGTAATTAGCATGTCTGGCGAACCGCCCACTAGTTCACAATCGAGCCTTCGTGCCAGTTCACCCAGGCTTATGGTTGGCATGCCTCTACGCCTCTGCGACAACAGAATTCCGCAGTTCACCGATGGCCGGAATCTTGACGACAACATCGTCGCCTGCTTTCAAGAATCGCTGCGGCTTACGCGCGACACCCACACCGGCCGGTGTACCGGTGGAGATGATGTCTCCAGGCTCCAAGGTGAATACGCTTGATAGAAAGGCAACCAGTTCGGGAATCTTGAAAATCAGTTCGCGCGTGTTTGAATCCTGCATGATCTCGCCGTTGATCTCCATCCGGATATCCAGATTGTGCGGATCCGCTATACAATCCGCCGAGACAATCCAAGGCCCCGTAGGTGCAAACGTATCGAAAGTCTTGCCCATCAGCCATTGCGAAGTAGCTCGCTGATAGTCGCGTGCCGTCACATCGTTCACGATTGTGTACCCGAAGATGTGATCGAGCCAGGACTCAGCCTGAATATTGCGGCCACCGCGACCGATGACGAACGCAAACTCCGCTTCGTAATCCGGTGACTTAGAAAGCTTGGGGAGGACAATCTGGCCACCGGTGCCGATTACAGCCGTTGCAAACTTATTGAAGATTGTTGGCGTATCCGGGATTGGCGTTCCGGTCTCCGCGGCATGGTCCCGATAATTCAATCCCACACAAATCAACTTGCGTGGCTTTGGAATCGGCGCGATAATCTTGACAGTGCTCAGGGTGTAGGCCGAATCCAGCGAAGGATCCGAGACAAATTTGTTGAGTCTATCCGGATCCTCTGACGCCGATTCGATAACCTCCAGCATGGAGGTGAAGCCTTCGGTGATAAATCGAATACCCCGTCTGATTCGTTTAAGATACCCGGGCCGGACTTTACCGTCGACTTCAAAAGTAACAAGACGCATGCCTGTCATCTTACAACCGCGGAACCGCTTCTAACTGGCGCGGAGTGGTTTATGGATCTACTTCAGCGCTACCTTAGCGTGGTCCCCTAGTTTGCCCGGATCCTTCGACACATAGGCTCGAGCAAAATTGAACGCCCGTCCGATGGCCGTACTCGGCGAATCCCAGTACTCGGCTTTCTCCACTTCGATCTTCATCAGGGCCAACTCAGGATCTTCCAATCCCTTTGGGAAGAAATGTTTTATAGACTGGCTTCCAGAGTTCTTCGATCTTGGCCTTGTCCCTCACCAGCGTTGCCAGTACCGGACGCTGAGACATAAGTGTTCTTATCGGGATTCGAGAAGGCAACGTTGACTTGGCGATGTTGATCCGCTTCCCAGACTTTAGTGAATGTGCACCGGTGAAGAACCAAATGTCACCGTCGAACTCTACCTCCTGTGTCGCCATCGGTCTGCTATGAAGGGAGCCGTCTGGCTCCGCCGTGGTGAGCATGGCGAATTTGAAGCCCCTCATCAGTTCTGCCAGCTTCTTAATCTCTTCTGTATTCTCGACGTTTGCCAAGGTTTCCTCCAATTAAGTGGGACTGCGCTACCGCCGCTCTGTTTCACCCAACTCGGTTGGTTAGTGTTCCAATGGCTCGAATAGTGATCGCCAATCTCGTCGCCGGCTCTGAGGCTGAAACTATCGTCGGGCACAATGCCCGTTCCCGTTAATAAAATGCATCCCTGCGGAAAAGAATTATCGCGATACAAGTACTCGATGAGTGTCTCAGGCGTCCGCTTCATCTGCGAGAGCGCCGTTGATCCTGAAAACACAGATGCCTCTTCGCGCCTGATATCGATGGCGATTTCCGTCTCCGGGCTGAGCGGCTCTGATCCTGCACGAGAATGCAAGGGCCAAGCGCGCAAGAGCGGGTGTAAACCTTCGCTTGGGGTAAGTACAGCGGGTTCTCGCCCTCAATATCCCGAGAGCTCATGTCGTTGCCGATTGTGTATCCAATAAGTCTGCCATGGGGGGTTACCACCAGCGCCAATTCCGGCTCGGGAACGTTCCACTTCGAGTCGCTACGAATGTGAACGTTCGCGCCCGGTCCCACGACGCGATGCGGTGTGCCCTTGAAAAACAGTTCCGGGCGATCCGCTTCATAAACGCGGTCGTAAAACGTTCCTCCACCCGCCGCTTCCGCTTCCTCCATCCGCGCCGTCCGGCTTCGAAAGTAAGTCACACCAGCAGCCCACACTTCGCCTTGTTCTATAGGCGGAAGCAACGTGTTTTGGGGAGGGCGCCTGCGCCTTCGACAGCCGCTCCACCAGATCCCCAGATAAATGCCGGCAGGTCATCTCGGGATACCAAGCGTGTTCCAGTCGGACCGGCTCAACCGGTACCATTTCTCATCCTGCTCCAGGAAGATGCCTTCCGTGCTGCGGTATAGCTTCATGCGTAAGTTACCTTCCTAAGATGTTCGGGAGTGCGCAATCTCGGGAGTCTCCTCCGACGGTGGCGACTTCCCCCATCCAGATAGTTTGCTTTCAGATCAGTCTTCAGGATCGCAAGCGCTTCCTCCGGCGTATCTGCAAACTTGAACAATTCCAAGTCCGCTTCCGAAATGAAGCCATGTCGCACCAGAGCATCGAAGTTAAGAATCTCATTCCAGAACTGCCGTCCGTAGAGCACGATGACAATCTTGCTTTCCAGTTTCTTAGTCTGCGCCAATGTGAGAACTTCCGTAAGCTCATCAAGTGTCCCGAACCCGCCCGGGAAAACGACTAAAGCTTTCGCCAGGTAAGCGAACCAGAACTTCCGCATGAAAAAGTAGTGAAATTCAAAGTTCAGTTCTGGGGTGATGAACTCGTTAGGACGTTGTTCAAAGGGCAGACCGATATTTAAGCCAATCGTCTTCCCGCCGGCCTCTCGCGCGCCGCGGTTTGCCGCCTCCATAATGCCTGGTCCGCCGCCGGTGCAAATCACGAACCGGTTGTGGCACTCACCGGTCTGATCGACTTGAGAAATCCCCTGCGCCCATTCCGTCACCAGCCTGGCCAGCTCCCGGGCTTCGCTGTAGTATCTCCCTAAGGGGCCGGTTTCCCTGATCCGAGCCGATCCAAAAAACACGATTGTGTCTTGGATATTCTCCTCATGAAAATGCGACAGCGGCCAGAGATACTCCGATAAGATTCTAAGAGATCGAGAATCCGGACTCCGGAGGAAGGCCTCTTCGCGATAGGCAAGAGGATTCCGATGTGACGCCTCCCTCTGGGTGGAATTTTGATTATTGGGCAGCATCGCTTTGATTTTCTCACCCGTCCCGGCCCGCAGATACAGGCGTCCGTCATGCCTGCACATTGATAAAATTCAGCGATGCCTGGTCGCAATGTATTCACCGTTTTAGAAGAAACTACTCGAAAATACGGTGATGCTGCGGCTTTGCATCAACCGCTTCCGGGCAAAGGTCAAGCTGGTTACAACTCATACACTTGGCAGCAATGGTTGACTGCGTCCCGCGAGATTGCAATGGGTCTGCGATCTCTAGGCTTGCAGAACGGCGACATTGCCTGTGTACTTTCTGAAACACGCTTGGAGTTTTACCTGGTGGATCTCGGCATTATGGGTGCTGGCGGCGTCTCTGGCGCTCTCTACACCGCCAATCCTATGCGAGATCTTGCCGAGAACCTTCGTGCGGCCCAAAGTCGGTTTTTCTTCGTGGAAGACGAGAAAACCCTACGTTCTTTGGCATCCGCTATGCACGATTTGGGCGGCAGTCTCCCGCCTCATGTCATTTTGATGACCGGTGATGAAAGCTCCCCTGGAGTCTTAACCCTCCCTCAACTTCGCAAGGCCGGCCGACAAGCCTTGGCTGGCGACCCCGGCGCTTTTGAGCGTCTCCAAGCTACTATTTCGCCTCAGGATCCAGCCATTCTTTACCTCACCTCGGGCGCAACCGGCGTTCCCAAGATGGGCGTCACCAGTCACGCGGCCATTCTTGCCAATATCGATATGGGACCGCTTGTCCTGCCGATGCGCCCTGACGATTCCACCCTGGCATTTCTGCCTTCGGCGCATATTGCCCAACGGATCGTTCTGGAGCTGGTTCCGATGCGCATGGGAACTCCGGTCTACTTCTCGGAAAGTCTGGCCCGCTTGCCCACGGATCTCCGGACAGTGAAACCCACAGTTTTCTTGGCGCCCCCGCGAGTCTGGGAACGGATGTACTCAACTGTGATGACTGAGGTCAAGAAGCGTCCACCTTTAGCCAGGCGGCTGTTTGCTATGGCTCTGGAGCTCGGCATGAAGAAGGTCCGCTATCAACAGGCTGGTCGGCCTGTCCCTAGCGGGCTGTCGTCTGTGGTGTCCCTTGCCAACAAGGTCGTCTTCGCCAAGGTGCGCGAACGCCTGGGAGGACGGATTCGCATTGCCGCATCCGGTGCCGCCCCGCTTGGGAAAGACCTGGCTGAATTCTTCGCGGCCATCGGGATACCAATCGTCGAAGGATATGGCTTGACCGAGGTCGGTATCCTATCTTCAACCCGCTGGACAACCCGAGAGCTGGAAGCGTCGGTAAGCTTCTCCCGGAGTAGAAGCGAAGCTCGCCGAGGATGGAGAACTTCTTGTGCGCTCCCCTGCGTGTTTTATGGATATTATCAGCGACGAAGCCGCTACTCGTTCGGTGCTGGGTGCGAAGGTTGGTTTTCCACCGGCGACATTGCCGAGGTGGATGCCGATGGGTTCTGGTACATCACCGGGCGCAAAAAGGAACTGATCGTCTCCTCGAACGGCAAGAAGATCTATCCCTCCCGCATTGAGAATCTCTTCAAGATGGAGCCGCTGGTCAGCCAGGTGCTGCTGGTCGGCGACAAGAAGCCTTATCTGACTGCCATTCTCACTCTGAACACCGCGCAGCTGTCGAGCATCCCCGGATACACTCCGGCTCCGGAGTCTTCAGAGTTAAAGCCCGCGGAAGCTGAACCGGTCGCTAAGGCCGTTGCAGCAGGCTGTTTCGCGAGTCAATAAACAACTCGCTGATTTCGAGCGGATCCGCCGGTTTAGAGTTCTCGAGAGAGATTTTTCGATTGAGCAAGGGGAACTAACGCCAACGATGAAGATTCGTCGAGCTCGGGTGCTGGAGAATCACAAGGCGCTAGTGAACGACCTCTACTTAGGGCGAGAAGAGATTGGCTAAAGCGCAACTCAGCTTCTAGTTCCGGAGGCAGGGTATCTCGTCCACACGTTGCGGATCAAATCGAGGTTGGAATTGTTAGGTGTCATAGGGGTGAAATGAATTCAGAATTTACGAAGCCGTTTGAGCTTTTGCCCATCTTTCGGGAACGAGTCTGGGGCCGCACCAGTCTCGAGCCGTTCTTTGCAAGTTCTCCTGTAAATTCTCAAAAGAACCTATCGGCGAAGTTTGGTTTACCTTTAACGAGAATCGAACCAAGCTCAGGCAAATCCTTAAAAGAGATTCTGGAAGCTTATCCGGAAATGCTAGGCTCTGGTGCACTGCCAGGGCATCACGGATATTTGCCCTTTGCTCGTAAAGCTTCTGTTTACGACGGAGCGCCTTTCCGTTCAAGTGCACCCAGACGACGAGTATGCCGAAGAGCACCATGGCTCGCTGGGAAAAACAGAGGCTTGGTATGTTCTTGACGCCACGCCGCCCGGAGAAGTGGCCGTCGGATTTCGTCAGACGCTGACGCCGGACCAGTTCAATGCCGCCGTCCACTCAGGCGAAATCGAAAATCTGCTCGACTGGCGCAAAGTTCAGGCGGGAGACATCATTTACGTTCCAGCGGGCACCGTGCATGCCATTGGAGCCGGAGTTACCATCTGCGAAATTCAGGAGAACTCGGATATAACCTATCGGCTCTACGATTACGGCCGACCTCGAGAACTGCACCTGGAACACGGAACCAAAGTGTCTCGAGTTAGGCCCCCATACCTTTGCACCGCAGCCGGTTTCACTCGGCCAGGGACGGGATAGCCTCCTGCAATCCGATTACTTCCGTATCGAGCGCTTACGTCCCACCAGTTCCATTGCATTCTCCGGAGACCAGCCGTTCTACTCTTTGCTAGTCTGCACGAAAGGTTCCGGAACCATCGGTGGGGAATCGTTTACACCTGGACGAACCTGGTTCATTCCGGCAGCACACCAACCCTTTACGATTGACGGACCCGGCTCGGAGTGGATTTTCACCTACACCGCTTCTGAATCGCTTCCTTCCTCGATAGTGAGAACGTAGACTTCGCTACGACTTCGGAAGCAGAAAGGCCCGGAATAACAGCAAAAGCTTCGTTCTGGTCGGAACGTTCAGCCTTTTACGCAGTACGTTGAAGTTCGCCAACTCGAGTTTCGCTAGTAGCTTCAGGTATATCTCACGAAGAGCCCATAACGATCGGCGGCTCTTCGGCTTGATCATATCCAATAACGGAGCCGATTCGTCGTATAGCACCCGCGCCCGTTGAGCCTCAAAACGCATCAAACGGCGGAAGTTCTCATCCTCCGCACCACTAATCAGCTGATGCGGACTCACTCCAAACTTCGCCAGATCTTCCGCCGGAAGGTAAATTCGGCCCAGTTCAGCATCCTCTCGGACGTCACGGAGAATGTTCGTCAACTGAAACGCTACTCCGCATTTTTCGGCTAACAACAGCGCTCGCGTCGATTCAAAACCGAAAATGTGAACCATGGTCAGCCCGACGACGGAGGCGACTTGATAGCAGTAGCGGTAGAGTTCGTCGTAGGTCTGTACGCGTCGGGGCTCTAGATCAGAGGTAATACCTTCGATCATTTCGTGAAAAAAGCGATGTGGAATCTGGTAGCGCTTGACCGTATCGTGGAAAGCGGGCCAGACAGGATTACCATCAAATCGTCCTTGCAGCGCGCCATCCATCTGTACTCGCCAGAGGGCCACGCTTTGGATAATCTGTCCTTTGTCGGTGAGGGCCGGGTCGTCGCTCAAGTCGTCGCAGTGCCGCATGAAGGCGTAGATGGCGCACATGCCGTCACGCTGTGGCTTCTCTAAAAGCAGGAAAGAGTAATAGAAATTTTTCGCCCGCCGTTGCGCGACTTTCCGGCAATAGCTGTACGACTCCTCCAGGGAAATGGAGTTCAGAACGGGAGCAATCGCGGAAGACATCGAAGCAAAATGGTTACGCGCTCTGCCTTCGAAATTCGAGGCCGTCGCGCTAACACGTTATATCCTTGCTCTCTTATTTTGCTCAGAATCTTCAAGCCGCCGCGACTAAATAGTTCAAGGTCGAGTGCCAACCGGCGGTCCACCATCCCAATCAACGGCATGCCTTCCTGAAAAAGATCCTCTGCCACTCCAACAGCTTCCGTCATTACAGCCCGAAACTGATCATTAAACGCGAGAGACGCTAGTTCTTCTAAGCTGTAGCCGTACTTGGCGAGCAGATCCAGCGGAAGATAGACGCGATCCTTCTGTAAATCGAGGGCAATGTCCTGCCAGAAGTTCGCTAATTGGAGTGCCGTACAGGTACGGTCGGAGATTCTCTGGCGCTCCGAATCCCTGTACCCGCACAAATAGAGAACAAGGTGTCCCACCGGGTTCGCCGAATTGTTGCAATACGCGAAGACTTCGTTGAAATCTCGGTAACGGTTCACCTTCTGATCCTGCTCAAAGGCACTGATCAGATTGGCGAACGGATCGATCGGAATCTGGTAACGCTCGACCGTACTCCGCAGGGCTACAAAGACGGGATGCGCCGTCCTGCCGCTGTACATCTGTTCCAGTTCTTCCCGCCACCAGGCCAGCAGCCGCGAACTTTCCGCTGGATCCCCTATCTCATCTCCCAAATCGTCAGCCCAACGGCAGAACGAGTAGACATTATAGAAATCCTGATGCAGCTTTTTCGGAAGCAGAAAACTGACAACTTGGAAGTTTTCGTAATGATGGGTGGCGAGCCAGCGAGTGTAGTCTGCAGCCTCGGCATGCGTGTATGTCTCGGGCGTCAAGCCGATATTCTCGACATACTCCTTGGGCTGTAATTGGGCGACCGGCAAGACCGAGTGTAACTCTAACGTTTCGCTAAGGAATAATCGCGGTCTTAATCTGCCCGTTCCGGTGATGGGCTAGGTTGGCCAGCACTTGAGGCAACGCGCTAAGCGGCTCTTCGTGATTCACGAGGTGCGTGGCATTGACTTTGCCTTCGGCAATCAGCTCCAGCGATCGACGAATGTGCTTCGGGGTGTGGTGGAAGCTCGCTTTGCACGTAATCTCGGAGTAGTGAAGCAACGACGTGTCGAGCCCGACCTTAGTACCCGAGGGGCAGCCACCGAAGAAGTTGATGACACCACCCTTCCGTACAAGTTGGGTAGCCAACTCCCAAGAGTCCGGATGACCGATCGCCTCAATCACCACGTCCGCGCCTCGGCCATCGGTTAGTGCTTTCACTTCAGACCGAAGGCTCTGGGGCGCAGAACCCATGACGATACCTTCGTCCGCGCCGAGCGTCATTGCGCGGTCCACCTGTTCCAGTCGTCGCGCCATCACGATCACTCGTGCGCCATAAGCCCACTTTGCCAGCCTGGTAAACATCAGGCCGATTGGACCTAGTCCCATCACCAGCAGGGTGTCTCCGGGTCGCAATCCACTCTCATCCAACCCACGAACGGCGCAAGCCAGAGGTTCCGCCAGCGCCGCATCTCGATAATCCAGCTGAGGCGGAATCAAATAGGTATTCTTCTTTACGATGCGCTCCGGAATGCGAAGAAATTCTGCGTAAGCGCCGTTGTTGAATAGCAGGTCCTCACACAGATTAGGTTGGCCTCGCCGGCAGAAGAAGCAGGCATCGCAAGGTGCCGAATTCGCCGCCACTACTCGTTGTCCTGGTCGAAAGCCTGTTACAGCCTCCCCGCACGCCACAATGTCCCCGGCCATCTCGTGCCCAAATAAGGCAGGAGGTTGAATCATCTTGGCGTGGTAACCGCGACGGAAGACTTTTACATCGGTTCCGCAGGTTAAGGCCGCGCGTACCCGCACAAGAATCTCTCCTGCCCGCAACGTCGGAACCGGAACAGACTCCAGACGAACGTCCTCTTTGCCATAGAGGACAGCCGCCCGCATCGTACCTTGCGAAACCGATTTCGCCGCTACCACGGTCGAGTCTTGGACGATCATGCCATCTCCTGGGGGTGGATCACTACTTTCAGAGATTCTGGTGTAGGGTGCTGCGCTACTTCAATACCTCGAGTTATCTCATTTAAACCAAAACGGTGCGAGATGAGCGATTCCAGATCCAGCTCGCCACTAAACACTAATCGCGCCGACTCCGCCTGTAGATCTACGTCCGCACTATAAGAACCGAGTAACATCCGCTCCCCTACGCAAATATCAGCTCCCGCGATCTCTATCCGCTCCGTTTTGGACGTCTGGGCAAATAACAAGATCTTCGCCCCGGGTCTTGAAACCCGCAAAGCTTGGTCCACCAGACCGGGTGCACTGGTCGCTACGATCACCGCATCCGCTCCGCGGCCTTCGGTAAGTTCTAAGATCGCGGTGCCCGAACTCCGTGCTTCGCGGATCAAAAGCTTCGGACCCAAATCGTTCCGAGAGGGTGCGCCGGCGCTCGATGGTATCGGTAGCCAACACGCGGGCTCCCGTCCGCTTCGCCAACATCGTAAAGATCAGCCCGATTGGACCTTGTCCCAGCACCGCTACGACATCATCATTTCGTAACTCAAGCTGCTCCACACCCTTTAAGCAGGTGTTAACGGGCTCTACCCAGCACGCTTGATCGAAGACTTACGCCCGCGGGAATCCGCTCAACTCCTCGATCCACGATCCAGTCCATTACCCGGACATACTGCGCAAAGCCACCGCCAGCCGGCTCAAATCCCGCTGTAATGCCCACCTTCTTATAAGTCGGGCATTGCGCGTACAAACGGCGTTGACAGAAAAAGCAGCCTCCGCACGGAATGTGGTGGAAACCGATAACCCTATCCCCGACCGAATACTGTGTGACATTCTCCCCAACAGAGACCACAACCCCCGCAGTCTCATGTCCATAGATGCGAGGGGGAGTCAGCAGGTCGTACTCAATCTTCTTGAGATCGGTATGACAAACCCCGCAACTTCTGACTTCTACCAGCAGTTCGCCCGGACCAGGGATCGGTGTCTCCACTTCTTCCACCTGAACACGGTGTTCTCCCCTGTAAACCGCAGCTCTCATCATTCTCGGCGGCGTCTCACTCCGAGAGGGCTGGCTCGCCTTTAAGATGGAATCGGCAACTAACAAGAAATTCCCCCAACGTCTTAGCCGCCTCCTCCGTCCTCCGTTTTAATCGGAACAGTTCAGGAATCAGCAACGGATGCGTTAAAGCGTAAAAAATGATTTTCCCACGTACTACGCGTCCGTTCTCGGATCGCATGGCATTGAAATCGAACCGGAAACTCTCGTCCAATGGGTCTAACACTACTTTGATGCACGAAAACGGCAGTTGAGCGCGTTTTGCTCGCATCGCAACACCACTGGATTCCATATCCACCGCGAACGCGCCCAATTTGCCGAGCTCCTCTTTTTCAGCGGCCGTATTGGCAACCCGGTTCTGAGAAACAAGCACGCCGCCCGGCTCCCGGCCTGTCCCTAAGTCCAGACACGGGTAGGTCTCCTGATTTGCCGCGTCCCGTACTTCAGTCGGGATCACAATAGAGCCTTCGGTGAGATCCGGTTGTAGTGCTCCACATAATCCGACACTCACCACTGCTTCCAGCTTGGACGCGGACAAATCAGCTGCCGATACAGCCCGAATGGCTGTTTCCACTGCCCGCGCCGACAGGGATGGACCGGCTCCGTTGGCCACCAGCATCAGACGCCGTCCTTCCAGGATTCCTTCATAGGCGTAATCCAAAGGCCAGTTCAGCTTCCGAAGTGCCGTCAGATGCTCCGCAAAAGGCTTCAACTCCTCCGCCTCAGCAGCAACAAATAAAATAGCCATCGGTCAACAATACCTATTGGATTGGAACCACTGCACCGCCCGATTCAACGCTGCATCCACGGGGCCGGGTTTAAAGTCCAGTTCGCGCGCCGCCTTTGCGTGCGTCACAAACATTTTCTTGCGCGCCATCTTGACACCCTCCAAGGGAACGCGCGGTTCTTTACCTGTGAGATTGGCGAATTGAGTGCTCACGAGTCCGGCCATGTAAGCCAGTGCATACGGAATTTGTGTCTCTGGAGCGGGTTTCCCGGTGATCTTTCCAAGCTTGGAAAGAATGTCTCTCAATGTCAGGTTCTCACATCCGAGGACGTATCGCTCACCGGCCACTCCCCGTTCTGCCGCCTGCAAGTGCCCCAAAGCCGTATCCCGAACATCCACAAGGTTCAATCCGGTGTCCACATATGCGGGCAGGCGATTGTTCAGGAAATCGAGGATGATCTTACCGGTGGGTGTCGGCTTCCAGTCATGATCGCCAACCGGTGCGGTCGGGTTCACAATCACCACCGGAAGTCCTTCCTTAGCTTTTTCAAGTGCTACTTGTTCGGCCAACCACTTCGAACGCTTGTAGTGCCCGCTCATGTCATCTATGGAAACCGGAGTGTCTTCGTTCCCATTTTGCCCCTGGGGCATGCCGATGCACCCCACCGTGCTGGTATAGACCACCCGCTCTACACCCGCGCGTTCTGATGCCGCGAGGACGTTCTTGGTGCCTTCTACGTTCGAATCGTAGAGTTCAGAGGAGTTCTTCGCCCATAAACGATAGTCTGCTGCGACATGAAACACGAGTTGGCACCCGGAGACCGCTCGAGTGATGGAGCTGAGATCGCGAAGATCTCCGATGATTTTGTCTACGGCCAGTTCTCGAAGCTGGCTTGATGGACGGCAAAGCGCGCGAACCCGATAACCGCGGTCCAGCAACAGGCGCGCAACGTGCCAGCCTAGGAAGCCGCTGGCTCCGGTTACCAGAGCGGTGGTCACAGTCGCGACGCTCTAATCTCTCTCGTAGCTGGCGGTTGCCTTGGTAAACGTCGCCATGGCTAACAGAGGGAATAGATTGCGGTACTCAGTGTATGAAAGATAGAATACGCTCGGGAAGCCGGTGCCGGTGCAATAATCCTCATCCCAGGTGCCATCTTCTCGTTGCGTTCGAACCAGGTATTCGACACCGTTGTAGAGACTCTCGCTGCGCAGATCCCCGCCGGCTAACAACGCCAGAATCGCCCATGCGGTTTGCGACGGAGTACTCGGATTCGAAATGAACCGGTTTTCGTCGTAGCTGGCGCAACTCTCTCCCCAGCCGCCGTCCCGGTTCTGGTACGCGCGGATGAACTCCAGCGCACGTTGAACCATTGGCTCGTTTTCGCTCATGCCCGTCGCGCGAAGTCCGCGCAGAGCGAGAAACGTTCCATAGATGTAATTGACGCCCCACCGGCCGTACCAGCTTCCGTCGGCTTCCTGGACTCGGAGCAGGTACTCGACGCCTCGCTTCACAGCAGGATCGCTCGGCTTCAGTCCACAAGCGATCAAAGCTTCTAAGACCCGGCCCGTAATGTCGGGACAGGACGGGTCAAGCATTGCATTATGGTCGGCAAACGGAACATGGCTCAATATGCTCCAGTTATTATCGGCATCGAAAGCAGCCCAGCCGCCGTCTTTGCCCTGCATGGAGAGCAGCCAGTCCAGCGCCCGGCGTTCACACGCACGCTGCTTGGTCTCGTCGGAAGCGTGGATATGACGGAGCGCCAGAAGCACCATCGCCGTATCGTCCACATCCGGATAAAATTCGTTGTTGAATTCGAACGCCCAGCCGGAAGGCTCCACATCCGGTCGCTTGACCGCCCAGTCGCCCACCCGCCGCACTTCTTTGGCCAGGAACCAGTCACCCACTCGCCGCAACGCTTCGGCTGGCGGATTCTCCGTCTCCCCCAACGCAAACGCCGCGATCGCGGTGTCCCAAATAGGCGAAAAACAAGGCTGCATGTAAAAACCACGCGCATCGTTATCCACCATCAGCTTGTTAAACTGCTCTTCCGCCTGAACGCGCATCGGATGTTCCGGCCCGTAGCCTAGAACGTCCAGCGCCATCACCGCATACTGCATCGACGGATAGATTGCGCCCAGTCCATCTGAGCCTTCGAAGCGCTCAATCATCCATTCTTTGCACTTACTGATGGCATGCTGACGAAGTGCGTTCGGCCCAAACTGCTCCCATTTCTTCAGGAAGCCATCCACTGCCAGGAAGCAATTCCGCCACGTCAGATTTTTGAAGTCGCGTTCCGGCAGCATCGGCGCGCCAGGAAGGAATAGCTCATTCAGATTGAACCCGGCAGGCACAGGACGACGTGGATTGGCCGCGTGCACGATCGCTAGCGGAATAACAATGGCGCGTGTCCACGCCGACATTTGATAGAGGAAATTGAACGGAAGGAAGATCAGCTCGGGAGGAATGGAGGGACAAGCATCCCTCGGAAATAGATCGAACAGGCTGAGATTGGTCCGGACGTAGCTATTGGCGGCCTGTAACCCGCCGAGCTCCAGAATCCTGTTGCGGAGCCGCTCCATACGGCCGTCCTGGGGTGAAACCCCAGCGACTTTCAGAGCAAAATAGGCCTTGATGGAGGCACTAACTTCGGAGGGCCCCTTCAGATAGATGTTAAATCCACCGTCGGGAAGCTGCCGGGACAAGATACTCGCTACCGCCCGGTCGACTTGCGGACGCGTAGGTGGCTCCCACCTGCCGTTGACTGGCGGATGAAGCCACAACTGCATCATGATGTAGTCAGATTCCAGCGTCGTATCGGCGCGCAGATCGGCCCACCAGAATCCCTCGGCGGTTTGGCGCTTCAGAAGAGACGCGGACGCTCTTTCAACTGCCTCGGCCGTTGCGTAGCTTAGAGATTCCGTATGTTGCAGGCTTGACTTCATCGTTGACGAATAATTTTCCTCTAGGCCCGCACCGTGTACAGTCGCGGCGTAAAACTCTCCAGATCAGAAGGAAGCGTAAATCGTACGTCTTCCTCTTTGATTTCCGCTTCTTCCAGACGATCGTAACCGTTGGCGCGTAAGTGATCGATGAGTTCCTGCACCAGATGCTCCGGCGCTGACGCTCCAGCCGTTACTGCCACCGTATCCACATCGCGCAACATTTCCGGATTCACTTCGCTGCAATCGTCCAGAAGGTAAGCCGGGACACCGGCTTTTTCGCAAACCTCCACCAGTCGTCTCGAGTTAGAGCTGTTTTGCGAGCCCACAACCAGCAGAGTCTGGCACATTGGAGCAACTGCTTTCACAGCAAGCTGTCTGTTCTCCGTGGCGTAACAAATATCCTGAGTCTTTGGACCCACGATCTTCGGGAAACGTTGCATCAATCGCGTAACAATATCGCTCGTTTCGTCCAGCGATAACGTGGTTTGAGTCAGGTAAACTACGCGTTCGGGATCCGGGATCTCAAGGCGGTTTACATCTTCGACATCCGAGACCAGAATCGTGCTGGCCGGCGCTTCACCTAGGGTCCCAGTCACTTCGTCATGGTCGCGATGACCGATGAGCACAATAGTGAATCCCTGCTTTGCGAAACGAACTGCTTCCAGATGTACTTTCGTCACCAGCGGACAAGTCGCATCGATCACCTGCAGTCTGCGTTCCTTTGCTTCGGTCCGCACGGCTGGCGATACTCCGTGCGCACTGAAGATCACTCGCGCTCCCTCCGGAACCTCCGACAGCTCTTCTACAAAAACCGCCCCTGCCGTCCTCAACTCATCCACAACATGCCGGTTATGCACAATTTCCTTGCGGACATAAATAGGCGCACCATATAAATCGAGAGCAATTTTAACGACATCTATTGCCCGGACCACTCCAGCGCAGAACCCCCGAGGCTTCAGCAGGATAATCTTTTTCTCGGTAATTGTCACCGGTTGGAAGTCGGTAACGTTAGGTGAATCTTGCAGAAGACTGGTGTTTGACATAGAGGGAGACTGCTCAAGTATAACAATCTAGAGCATTTTTAACGAATCAAAACGTCTGGGTCGACCGGCTTTGGAGCGCTTAAGACGCCCGCTGCAATGTGTAATTGAGCCCCAATTGTAACAGGAATAAGGTGCTCTCGGAAAGATCCTACCCTTATCGGCTCTGCAATGGCTTGGAGATCGATTCCAGGGATTTCCCGGCTGCCTCCACGCCGATCGCCCACTCGGCACCTGCCGCGATTAGCATCAGTGCTGCTCCCAATAAGTAGCCCATGCCGATATTCCAGCGAGATCCCGTTGCAATCAGTTCGCCGAAGAGCAGCGGCGCGCCTACCCCTCCGATCAGCGTCCCAATCGCATAGAAGACTGCTATGGCTAGCGCCCTGATCTCGAGCGGGAATATCTCGCTCACCGTCAGATACGCGGCACTCGCAGCCGAGGACGCGATGAAAAAGATCACGCTAAAACAGGCTCCCAGTGTAGTGGGGGTCAAGACACCGTTCGCAAACGGAATCACCGTTCCCGCTAGAATGAGCCCGGCCGTTCCGAAGGTCGCCACGATCATAGGTTTCCGGCCGATGGTGTCAAAGAGCCTGCCCAATACGATCGGACCTAGAAAGCTCGCCACGGCAAACGGCAGAAGGTGCATCGGCAGATCCTCTGGCTTGACGTGGTAAAACTTCTCGACGACCAACCCGTACGTAAAGAAAATGGCATTGAAGAAAAAGGACTGACCTACCATTAGGATCAACGCAAGGATGGATCGGGACCGGTTATCCCGGAGCATGTTGCTAAAGATCTCGCTCCAGGGCGTATGATCCCGAACCGAGATCTTGAGCTTTTCTCCTTCTGGCTCGGGAAGCTTCCCTTTCTTGGCTGAAACGTCCTTCTCAATGGCCTCGACCACCTTATTGGCCTCTTCTTCTTTACCCCGAAGCATCAGCCAGCGCGGACTCTCGGGCACCTTCAGCCGTAAGAAGAGGACCACAATTCCAAAAGCGGCCCCGATACCGAACGCCACTCGCCATCCGACGTTTGGAGCTAAGTAGTGGCCCTTCATCAGCGCTGTAGAGGCAAGGCTACCTACCGCCGCCCCGATCCAGAAGGTTGCGTTCACCACTAGGTCGACCGTGCCGCGGACTTTACCTGGTATCAGTTCATCTACCGCGGAATTGATCGCGGCATATTCGCCGCCGATGCCCAAACCCGTGATGAAGCGAAAAATTGTGAAGCTTTCGAAGTTCCACGCTAATGCCGACGCTGCTGTTGCTGCCGAGTAGATAGCAAGCGTAACCAGAAACAGCTTGCGCCGGCCTAGACGATCAGTCAAATATCCGAAGAGGATGGCGCCCACCACAGCCCCGGCGAGATAGCTGGTCGCTCCTGCCGCCACCTGCGGATCAGTCAGTCCTAGGGTGCTCTTGTCTTCTAGAATGCCCGCCAGTGAGCCGGCCAAGGTCACTTGCAATCCGTCCAGCATCCAAGAGGTGCCAAGGGCAACGATAATCCGCCGGTGCCAGCCGCTCCAGGGCAGCCGGTCTAGTCTGGCCGGTACGTCAGTTTCGATCTCGCGCTCTTCAACCGTGGAAGCCATTCGGATCCTATTCTTGTTCGTATTTGATGATGCTGATGGCGCCGTTTCTTTCGAGAACGGCGTACTGTATTTCGTCGAGCGTTCGAACGCCCTTCGTGCGGGCCGAGTTCATCACATCCGTGTCCTGCAGCTTCATCTTCCGCATAACTTCGGTTTGCCAACGCCCGTTGTCCAGCAGCACTAAAGGTGTTCCGTCCAGGAAAGCCGCAAGTCTGGTGAATCGCTGCTTCAGAAACGCCACAAGTTGATGCATCAATCCCACCGTGAGGATCCCGCCGCAACAATTGGTCATGGAATGGTCATCGTCGACGGTCGCGAGTATCACGACCCCGCCCACCAGGAAGACCAGGACAAACTCAAAAGGGGTCAGCTGCGCGCCGGGTCGCCGGCTCAAAACTCTCACGGTGAGCAGCAGGGCGACGTATCCGATAATTGCGTACAGAACGGTATGCATTCCAGGGGCTAGGGCAATACGTAGATATCCGCAGCAGCCTGCTCAAAGCCCGCCACCTCTAGATTCAGATGAGCCTTCCCTGCTTGCGCCGGAGCTAGCTGAAATTGCACGGTCGCTGGATACCTGGAGGCAGGAAAGGTGTAGCGGATTTTGCCGCCCCCTATTTGGGAGATAGCCGGCTGCGGCACTACTCGTTGTGTGCCAAGCTCTTTGACCAGGCTTTCGCTCACTAAGAGCTCGATCTTTCCGTCATGTATCGCCGGTCCGCCAAACTGTATGGTCATAAGGGACGGAGTACCCAAACGCTCAATGCGCTCGTACTTTATATCCATCGACCCGTCGGAAGTCCTCAGATTCGCTTTCGCCAATGGACCTCTTCCAAAGACACCAAGCAGGTCCAAAAACACCAAAACACCGAACAACCACCAGACTGCACGCTCAAACTTCCACCAATGCCGCTGAAATTCGAGATCTGCGCCGACCGCGAGCTCATCGTTGACCTTGGGAACAGAATCGCTGACCGGCTTTGTTTTGGGAGGGGCACTCGTTGTACTCATTGCTTTGATTTACCAATCACTGAGATTTCGCCGTTCCGTTCAAGAATCGCGTAATCGATATCCTCTAATCCCCGCATTCCTTTATCCCGTGCGGCAGCCATCACGTCGTCGTCATGGATACGCATCTTTGTCATTGTTTCCGTATGCCACTGTCCCCGTTCGAGCAGCACCAGGGGAGTGCCGTCGACAATCCGGCCGAAGGCGGGGGAAATCTGCCGGAGCGTAGCGATTGCCAAATGTGTGAGCGCGACCGCCATCACGGCGCACAAGGCGTTAGTAATCGAGTGGTCATCGCCCACCAACGCGGTTAGGGCGAGTCCGCCGATAAAGAAGATCAGAACATATTCAAAGGGCGTCATCTGTTTACCGGGGCGTCGCCCCACCGTGCGAACGATAAAGACGAGAAACAGGTAGGCAGCGATAGCGCGTAAAATGACAGTCATTCTTCAAGCGGTATGACTTGCAGGTGACCGGATCAGTTACCTTAGAAAGGCTTACAGTACACCCCCGCTTCGGCCTCTGGAGCCACAGGTAAATTCACCCGGGAGCTCGTGGAAAAAATACAAAACAACGCTAAAGTTTCCATCCGGCACATACGATACGTCTACTGAAGGGGAGTGCGTTGGTTGTTCTAGATCTTAAGTCTCGCATTGGCATGGCTCGATCTTCACAAGGGGACGGCCCCGAGGCGGAGCACAAGAACGTTACCGCCGATGACCCTCATACCTCCTACCATCCGGGCGAGGTCGGCTCTTTCATAGCTCTACTGAGCACCCTGCAAAGTCGACTGTTCGTAGGCGACGCGCATCAAGACCTTTCGGTCCAGGTCGACCAGATCAGAGCTCAACTAGCTACCGACTCCAAAAGAGAATCTTCGAGTATCGCAGCCAAGATCGACCTTCTCATTGAGACATATCAAAACCGTCTCAACGAATCCAGCAGGGAAACGGCTGTTGATTTCAGAAGAGTACTTAGCCTTGTAAATGAGAGTTTCAGTTGTATCCAGGCTGGCGACGAGCGCTCAGAGGAGCGACTGAAATACCTGGAGAGCAATCTAAGACAAGCAACGCGGATCGATTCTCTGGTCTCCATGCGACGCCATCTTGCGAACATGCTTGAATTCGTTCGTAACGAAGGCCGATCGGACCTTACAGAGAAGGAATCGAGAATGCAAGCCATGTCCGAGCAACTGCGCCAGGCACAGCTCGTGAACATGCGGTTGCGCGTGCAACTGCCAAGCCGGATCGAAGCGTTGAACTATATGCGATCCCTGGTAGCAGCGACCGGCAAAGCGGACTTTCACGTGAGTCTGTTCGCGGTAGATAGTCTTAGCGCGATTCGCGCCCGCCATGGCGAAGAAGTCGCCTCTAATATTCTGGAGGAGCTTGGTCGTCAACATGTTCAGCCCCTTTCCTCCGAGGGCCGGCGTTTTTGTTGGTCTGCCTCGTCTCTCGTTTTGATTTGGCGACCTAAGGTTGCCGGCAATTCGGCCGGTTTGCTCTGTGCTGTACCCCCGACTTTTGAGCATCGAGCGTTTACGGGAACTCGCGTCGCCACCTTCAAGGTAAACGTCCGCTCTATTTCGACCACGCTCTTAAGCGGACTGGATGAGGTCACTGCCAGGCTGGACCGCTTCAGTAAGGAGACCGGCTCGTGAATAGCTTGGTAGACCTTGCTCACGATGCCGTAACTCCCACATCCGATGCGCTGCTGCTGCTGGCTCATGGGTCGCCTCTGGAGCGCACTCTTGAGGCGGCAGCTGCTTTGGTTTCTAACATTCAGCCGAATGTTGGCTGTGCGATTCTCCTCGTCTCTGACTTCGGTTTTGCTGCTCAGGCAACGTGTGGATTACATCCCGCTGACGAACAGCTAATAAGCCGTGCGTGCGAGCTGCCCTACGACGATTGTCTTGCTGCCATCGAGGGTTATGCGCACCTCGAGGTATATATGCTCCAGACCTCGTCAGCCGAAATGATCGGTGCTCTCGTCGTATCCAATCTCCCGAAAAGCTCGCGAGATGTCGCCTTGAGTGCTCGCTTGTATGAGGTCAGTGCCATCGCTACTCTCGCAGTGGAAGGCAAGCACCTGGTTGATGAGCTATATTTCGTTGCTCACCACGATGCCCTGACTCAGATTCATAATCGCCTCTGGATGGAACGTGAGCTTGCCACCGCTGCTCACCTCGCAGCTGAATGCTGCTCTTCCACCGGCTTGATGCTGATCGGGATCGATTCCTTCCGGATCATCAATGAGCTGCTTGGGTCTAAGATCGGGAACGATCTTTTGCGCGTTGTCGCCTTGAGGCTCACCAATGCCCTACGGCCCAACTGGTCGCTCGCGCGTTCCGGCGGGGATGAGTTTATCGTGCTACTCCGGGACCTGGTGTCCCCGGAGCAGCAGCTTAGCTCTTTCGCCTCCGAGATTCTGGAAGTCTTCCATGAGCCGTTCGAACTCGGCGATCACGAACTCATGATCCGGGCGAGTATCGGAACTAGCTTCTCAGGTCCTGGGGAATGGGGAGGACAGGATTTGCACAATCGTGCGGAGCTTGCTCTACGCTATGGAAAACACTGTTCACGGGGCCGTGTAACCGCCTTCGAACGATCCATGATGTCCACGCCGCCCGAACGATTGGAACTGGAGCGGCATCTTCGTTTCGCGCTCCACAAACGAGAGTTCGAGTTGTTCTATCAACCTCAGGTTCAGCTCTCCACCGGTAAGCTTCTAGGCGTCGAAGCCTTACTTCGCTGGCGGCACCCCTCGCTGGGTTTCATCTCACCGGCCACCTTCGTCCCCTTGGCTGAACAGATCGGCATTATCGATGAGATTGGATCGTGGGTGCTTGATGAAGCGGTGCGCCAACTCGGAATCTGGCACCGTCAGGGCCTGTCGAACCTTCGCGTGGCCGTCAACGTTTCCGCCCTCCAGTTTTCCCGCCAGGACTTCGCCAGTGAGGTAGCACGGCGTTTGCGAGGATCAGACATTCGGCCCGGCGACCTGGAACTCGAGATTACAGAAAGCACCGTTATGAGTAACTTCAGCCACGGCGTGCGCCAGATGAGGCTCCTGCGTTCGCTTGGCGTCTTAACTGCTCTGGACGATTTCGGCACCGGCCACTCATCGCTTGCTTACCTGCAGGAACTTCCCATTCAGCGGATTAAGATCGACCAGATGTTTGTGAAGGAGGTTGCTACCAATCCCTCCAGCCAAACCTTATTGTCAGGCGTTATTAGGATGGGCCTGGAATTGGGCTTCGAGTTGATCGCCGAGGGTGTAGAGACGCAGGAACAGGCCGAGGTTATTGCCGCTTTGGGCTGTGATGATGTACAGGGCTACTTTTTCAGCAAACCCCTGCCTGCCAGCGAGATCCTACCCTGGGTGCACGCAAGGATCGCTTCACAAGTTACCCTTGTCAAAACCCTCGATCTTCCCTAGACTCTTACTCGGAGTGAATCGCATTGAAGTTCAAGGCGCCTCCAGAGCTTTGAGTATCCCTAGCCCTAGCAGTCTGCACGCAGATCAAGGCTTCTGTAGCTGGCTTACGCCTCCAGCGTGACGATCTCGCCAATTTGCAGCTTTCGGAGATCGCCCTCAACAGCCGCCTTGTCCGCGACCACCATCCAAACCATCTTGCTCGGTTCAAGGAGCTTTCGGGCAGCTTCTTCGATATCCGCGATCGTTAGAGCCAGTACGCGGCTTACGTAACTGTTATAGAAGTCGATCGGTAGACCCAACTGCAATAGGTCACTCAGTAAATTGCCGATCGAGTTCATGGTTTCGTGCGAGCCGGGTAACTCGAGAATCTGCTGCTGCTTCACTTTCGTCAGTTCCTCCTCGCGAACCGGCTTCGAACCAATCATTCCGTTCAGTTCCTTCAGGATTTCTGCCACGGAATCGGCCGTCTTATCGCCTTGCACCGACGCATACGCAAGGAAGGGTCGTTGTCCCCTCGCGCCGTAAAGCACCGATGCCGCCCCATAGGACCAGTGCTTATCCTCTCTTAGGTTCATGTTCAGCCGGGCGCCGAATGTTCCACCGAAGATACTGTTCATGGTCTCCACCTGAACCTCGTTGCGGAAGTCTGGCGGAGGAGCAATCGTTCCGGCAATTACTACGGAATGCTGGGCGCCCGGCTTGTTCACCAGGTACACAATCGGTTTGCTCGGCCGCTCAACTTCGCTTGTGTTTTTTACGGGAACTTCCTTTTGCTTCCAAATCCCGAAGTACCGTTCCAACTTGGGCTTGATTTCCGCAGCGGTAGTATCGCCGACCACCACCAGCGTTGCGTTATTCGGACGGAACCAGGCACTGTGGAAGCGGGTCATATCCTCGCGAGTCATATTGCTAACTGATTCCTCGGTACCCGAGCCGGTCAGGGGTACACCGTAGGCGTGATCCTTTCCGAAGAGGACGGGAGGAAGTGCCCGTAAGGCCATCTGCAGAGGTGTTACTTTCTCATTCGCAATGGCGGCAACTTGCAGCTTCTGCTGCCGTTCGAAGTCCGCCTGCGGAAACACCGGGTTCATCGTCACGTCGGCCAGCAGGTCGAGTGCTTCGTCCAACGTTGCTTTCAAAGCCGACAGATAAACCGTCGACATATCCAGGTTCGATCCAGTCGACAGCTGAGCGCCGAGCATCTGCAGTTCGTCGCTGATCTCCAGCGCAGAACGACGTTCCGTTCCGCCGGTAAGAAGGGAGGAGACCAGACGCGCGGTACCGATAACAGCGGATTGGTCGGCGGCATAGCCCGCATCCACATCGAGCCAGAAATTTACCACCGGGATTTCGTGCCGCTCGGCCACTAAGATCCGCAGGCCATTCGAGAGGCGATCCTCATGTACAGCCGGCAAGCGCAACTCCTGCGGCTCACCTATCGGCGGCAGACCCTCACGCGCCGCCGGTTTGGTCTCCGTTTCGGGTGCCTCACGGAAAGGAAGGACCTCCAGCGTATACGAGCCGTCTGTCAGCCACTGAGCCGCTGTTTTTTGAATCTCTACGGCAGTCGTATACTCTAGGCGGTTCAGTCGTTCTCGATAGGCGTGAGGTGTGCCCGAGTAGGTCTGACTCGAAGCAAGAATGTCTGCCTTCCCACCGAACCCACCGATTCTCTCCACTCCACGTACGAATCCCGCAAACGATTGTGTCTTGACGCGCTCCAGTTCCCGTTCGCTCAGGCCCTTATCTAGGAAGCGGTCCATCTCCTCATCAAGCGCGCGTTCAATCTTCTTCAGATCCTCGCCCGCCCGAGCTGTCGCAACCACCACAAATTGACTACCGATCTCTCGCTCGTCCAGATATGCTCCGACTTGTGTCGCAATCTGGTCGTCGTAGACCAGTCGCTTATACAACCGGGAGTTCTTACCTGACGAAAGAACGGACGAGGCCATCCGCAGATGGTCGGCCGCTGCCGTTCCGTTGCCGGGAACGTTCCACATCTTGTAGAGCCGCGCCTGCGGTACACGATCTTGCACCACCTCGCGATGCTCGCCGGTCATCTTCGCAATCCACGACCGATGATGCGAGACGGGAACTCCCGGCGCGATATCAGCAAAGTAACATTGCGTCAGAAGCTCGGCTTCTTTTGTTGTGATATCGCCTGCCAGCACCAGAACGGCATTAGACGGTGTGTAGTAGGTCCGGAACCACTCCTGAACGTCCGCCACGGACGCCGCATTCAGGTCTTCCATCGAACCGATCACAGTATGGGCATAGGGATGGCCGGCCGGGTATGTCGAACGCACTACCAGGTCCTCCACAATCGCGTACGGTTGGTTGTCGCCCTGGCGCTTCTCGTTCTGCACCACGCCGCGCTGCAGGTCCAGCAGTTCCTGGCTGATCGTGTTATAGAAATGACCCATCCGATCCGACTCGGCAAATAGCGCATATTCCAAAGCGGCCGTAGGAACGTTCTCAAAGTAGTTGGTGCGATCTTCGCTGGTCGTACCGTTCAGGTCTGTGGCCCCAATGCGCTCCATCGCTTCGATGTAGCTGCCGGGCAGATGCTCGCTCCCTCCGAACATCAGATGCTCGAAAAGGTGCGCAAAACCGGTTTTTCCCGGCTTCTCGTTTTTGGATCCGACGTGATACCAGATGTCGACCGCGACAATCGGGGTCTTGTGATCCTCGTGCACAATAACGGTTAAACCGTTGTCTAAAACGAACTGTTCACAAGGGATCTCGAGATTGGGAAACTGCATGTATGGTGGAAACCGCCACGATAGCAGAAGCCTGGCCATCCAGTAGTGAAAGCGTAAACGCCGTCATTAGTTGATTGACTTAATAGCCGAATCCTGCACTTCTGGGCTCTGATTCTTAGCTTGTGGCCTGCCAAACTCGAACCAGCGCCCCGGCTGAGCCACCAACGGGGTCCGTTTTGGGAAACGGCAGATGCCGCATACGGTCGATTGCCTCCTGCTCCGGCGCCTTCCGGCAGATATCCCAATGTTGACCACGAGGATATGCGCCAATCACGAGAAAGTCGGAGTTCGCGGCCAACTTGCAATGTCCTGTTCCCGTAGGTAGGACCGCAACATCTCCCGCGTAGACGTCCAGGATGTGTCCGTTTTCCCCGCCAAGCATCAGCTTTGCCTGCCCACCTGCGAAACCTAGTACCTCATGCGCAGTCGAATGGTAGTGATGGTAGTCGTAAACTCCGTTGCGCCATTGCGCCGGCCAGCCGTTCCGCTCAAACAGAGCTTCGAAAAGTGATCCTGGGTCATCACTTTCCAACCGTATTGCCTTTCGATAGAGCAAAACGGGTAGGCGGTCATTGTTCGGCATCCACCCATTTCGAGAAAGCTGGATCACCTCCGGCGTTGGAAAAGATGAGGTGTCTGACGCCTGTCCTTGTGTTGAGAGTTGGAACCCTGCCGCCGCCATCGTTGCGGTGAATTGCCTCCTGCGCATCAACAAGACCCCTCCGCAAGATGGACCGGCGCACCCACCTGAAGGTTTCTGGCACAGAGGCTGCATGGTCTGTAATCGTGCAGTAATATAAGCCGCGTAGGGTCTTGCAAGACCCGATCAATAAGTCGATGCAGATACAGGCTGACTGGCCGGAAGTTTGGACTAATCTTAAACACGTCGGCTTGGCGTACTTCCTTACGGCCACCATCGGCTGGGAGCGCGAACAGGACGGAGAAAGCGCCGGAATTCGCACGTTTCCCATTGTGGGAATGGCCAGTTGCGGTTACCTCATGCTGCTTGGCCACCCGGCCGACGCCGCTGCACAATCGCGTTTGCTCCAGGGCCTGATTACCGGCATCGGCTTTATCGGAGGTGGTGCGATCTTGAAACAGAACTCCACCGTTCGCGGCACGGCCACTGCTGCCAGTGTCTGGAACGCCGGCGTGATCGGCGCTGCTGTCGCCATGGATCACTATGGCATCGCGATAACCCTTGCTGCGCTGAATCTGCTAACGCTGCGAACCCTACTGCCCCTGAAAAGATGGCTCGACGGAAAGACTGATCGAACATCCGATTGAGCTTGTGAAATGCGCAAGGTCTGCTACTCCGTCGCTATGAGCCTCGATGGCTACATCGCGGGCCCCAACCACGAGATCGACTGGATCACGATGGACCCCGAACTCGAGTTCACTCAACTTCTTGCTCGATTTGACACGATCCTCCTGGGTCGCCGCACGTTTGAATTCATGAGAAGTGCGGGCCAGGCCGGCTTTCCCGGAATGGCAACGCTCGTCTTCTCCCGAACGCTCAACCAGCGCGACCACCCGAACGTCACAATCATCGGCGAGGGATGGCACAAGGCTGTCGCTGCTCTTCGCGAAGCGCCGGGCAAAGACATCTGGCTCATGGGCGGCGGATCGTTGTTCCGGAGCCTCGCGGCGGCGAAACTTGTGGGTCGGGTGGAAGTCACCCTCGTTCCCCTTCTTCTGGGTGGAGGCACGCCGCTCTTACCTTCCCCATCACCCAGGATCGGTCTTCAACTCATGGCACAGAAAGTTTATTCGTCGGGCTTAGTGACATTGGAATACGCAGTGAAAGGCTGATGCGCCGTTCTCCGGTGTTTCTACCCGTGTAACCAACCCACCCTTGGCCGATTCCTCATGGAGAGAAGAACGAATGGCTCAGACTGCGGATATCCCTAAGCGATCCTTTGGACAAACCGGCGTACAAATTTCGGCTCTTGGCTTAGGAGGCCATCACCTGGGCGACGCGGAAGACCGCAAAACCGCCGAGAAAATTGTCGACCGCGCCGTCGACGGCGGCATCACGTTCTTCGACAATTGCTGGGAATACCACCGCGGTAAGAGTGAAGACTGGATGGGTGGCGCACTCAAAGGTAAACGGGACAAAGTCTTTCTCATGACGAAAGTTTGCACTCACGGTCGTGATAAAGATCTTGCTCTCCGAATGCTTCATGAATCTTTAAACCGTCTGCAAACCGACCACCTCGACCTCTGGCAAATTCACGGTGTGGCTTTTGAAAACGATCCTGCCGAATTTATTCGCCCGAACGGCGCGGCCGAAGCGTTTGTACAGGCTAAGAAAGAGGGCCTTGTCCGCTTCGTCGGCTTTACAGGTCACAAGGATCCTCACCTGCATCTCGCCATGCTGGCCACCGGCTTTCCCTTTGATTCGGTCCAGATGCCCCTCAATCCCTTCGATGGCACCTTTCGCAGCTTCGAAAAACAAGTGCTACCGGAGCTTCAAAGACGCAACATCGCGCCACTCGGAATGAAATCTATGAACGGTGCAGGACCTGCCATCAAGAAGTCGGTTCTTAGTGCTGAAGAAGCGCTCCGCTATGCAATGTCACTGCCGGTGGCCACCACAATTGCGGGCATGGAAACACCCGACGTACTCGAGCAAAACCTGAAGATCGCAGGTGGATTTAAGCCCTACTCAACCGCCGAAATGTCTGCTTTGCGTGAACGATGCGCCAAGTATGGCGACGGACGTTTCGAAGTTTACAAGATCTCGCTGAAGTACGACAATCCCGAAGCCCGCTTGGCCCACGGCTTTCCGCTCGATATGCAGCAGAAAGAAGTAAAGGAGATGATGCGAGACACCGAGAACACGGGTGCACCCTATCCTCCCACTAAGTCGATCGAAGGCAAATAACGCATGAAAGCATCACGACGAACATTTTTAGGGGAGGCTGCTCTTATGGGCGCAAGTCTGAGTGCTTCGGGAATGCAATCACCGCCCAGCGGTAACGGTTCTATCCCGCGCCGCCGCTTAGGGACCACCGATACCCAGGTCTCCATCATCGGCATGGGCGGGTTTCATATCGGGTCGGCTGAAAGTCTCGATGTCGCCACCAAGATGGTGAACACGGCTCTGGACTCCGGCATCAACTTCTTCGACAACGCCTGGGAGTATCACGAAGGAAAAAGCGAAGAGTGGCTGGGACAGGCTCTCGGCGGTCGCCGCAAGGAAGCCGTGCTCATGACCAAGGTGTGTACTCACGGACGCAACAAGCAAGTCGCCATGCACATGCTGGAAGACTCTTTGCGTCGGTTGAAAACCGACTATCTGGACGTGTGGCAAATTCACGAAGTGGTCTACGACAACGATCCCGAATGGATCTTCGCTCCCGGCGGCGCGGCCGAAGCTTTGGTGGATGCCAAGAAGCAGGGCAAGGTACGGCTAATCGGCTTTACCGGCCACAAGAATCCGTCCATTCATCAACAGATGCTCGCAAAGAATTTTCCTTTCGACACTGTGCAGATGCCTCTGAACCCGTTCGATGCCACCTTCCGCAGTTTTGAACAGCATGTCCTGCCCGAAGCGCGTCGCCGAAACATGGTTGTGCTCGGAATGAAGAGCATGGGCGGTAGCGGAGAGATGGTCAAGAGCGGCGCGGTCACGCCAGGCGAGGCCCTTCGTTATGCGATGAGTCTGCCCGTTACGGTCACCATTAGCGGCATCAATGACCCGGATATCCTCAAGCAAAATCTGGCCATTGCTTCCAATTTCACGCCAATGTCCGAAGCGGAGATGGAGAAACTGCGCTCCCGTTGCCGCCCGTATGCAGCCGACGGTCGCCTGGAACTGTTCAAGACTACGGTCATGTACGACGGCGATATCGGTCGAGAGCAGCACGGCCTTCCCTCCAGTAAAGAACTGCCCGCCTAGGTCGCGCGCCCGGCCTCTCTGTCGTGTTTCTCGGCGGGTGGCAGCGCGCGAGTCACCTGTTATCCTACCTACCGCGGCGGAAAGCGCTCTAAGCTTCGGTGTGAACCGCTCCTCTTGTGTTCGGTCGCGCCTCTCCGGGGTTACCCCGGGGCAATGGAGAGAACTGGCAATTCGTCGCGTGAGTCCGGCTGCACTGGCACGCAGAACAACTCACGCAAGGTTAGACTCGTTAGGGCCTTTCCTCGCCGCATGCATGCCAAACGAACCCTCATCCGTGTGCTGGCACGAGCCTTCCTGGCAGGTGAGCCCGACGTCTTGCAAGTAGTTGCCCGCGGAGAGCACGTGCTCGGTAGGCCTTGGAAGTGGCTTCCACCTCTCGCCCGTCGCTATGTGAAATCGCTGGGTCAAGTTCGCCCCAGGCACCGCGATGTGGTTGAGTTTCTCGAATCCGACCGGGCTTTTACCAACGCGGTAAAGCGACACGCCCGCCAGATTTCGGTAGCGCATTGGCTGACCGCCACTCCCCCGATGCAGCCCGCCGCGGTTGCACAACCCTGGGAAGTGCCTGCAATTGAGTCCGTGGCTGCGCTCGCTGATTGGTTCTGGCTGGAATACGGCGACCTCGACTGGTTTGCCGATCTTAAAGGCCTCGGGTTCATGCAAAATTCGCAGCGCCTGCACCATTACTCCTACCGTCCCATGCTGAAACGTTCAGGTGCGGTTCGCCTGATCGAAGCCCCCAAGTCGCGCCTGAAGAAGATGCAGCGCGAAATCCTGGCCGGCATTCTGGATCAGGTCTCTCCGCATCCGGCAGCTCACGGTTTCTACAAAGGGCGTTCTATCCAGACCTTCGCGGCGCCCCACGTCGGTCAGCGCATCGTGCTCCGCATGGATCTAAGTAACTTCTTTGTCTCCATCAGCGGAGCACGTGTCCAGACCATTTTCCGCCTCCTCGGCTATCCCGAACCGGTGGCCGACCTCCTGGGCGGAATCTGCACCAATGCCGTACCCCGGACGTTGTGGGACAACCCGGAACTTCCGCTCGATCCGTCAGAGAGATATGAGGTAGCGAAGCTGTATGCCCGGTCGCATCTACCGCAAGGTGCACCGTCCTCCCCCTCTATCGCCAACTTGTGCGCCTATCGCTTCGACTGCAGGTTGACGGGCCTTGCCAAAACAGTTGGCGCCGTCTACACCCGGTACGCCGACGACCTGGCCTTCTCAGGTGGTACACACTTCGAGAAGTCTGCGGAAGTTTTTGCCACCTCCGTTGCCGTCATCCTCCAGGAGGAAGGTTTCCGCGTCAATCACCACAAGACCAGAATTATGCGCCAAGGCGTGCGGCAGCAACTTGCAGGTTTGGTCCTCAATCAGAAACTCAACGTGAATCGAGCGGATTTTGATGTCCTCAAAGCGATCTTGACGAATTGCGTTCGCCGCGGACCTCAGACGGAAAACCGGAGCGATCACCCCGCCTTCCAAGCGCATCTTGCGGGACGCATCGCGTTTTTTGAAATGATCAACCCCGATCGGGCCAAGCGTCTTCGCGCCCTGTTCGACCAGATTTCATGGTGAGCTTGAGACTGGCGGCATTCCCTTAGCCGGGCGCAGGCCGATAGTACTAGGCTTCTGATTCGTGACAGTTATATGAAAGGTGTAAACGATCAGCCCTGGTGAATCGTCCCTCCCCTCAGGAACTCATTGTCGCTCTGTAGTCTGCATGCAGACGATGGGTCGGTGTGTGCTTCCTGGCAGTCGAGAACTCGGCCGTTTCGATCTGCCCAGTTCGTCTGTTTTCAGTCGGTTGCGAGAAGTTACTTTTGCGAGGTGTCATGTTCCTGCTGTCGCGATACTTAGTTCCCGTCTTAACTGCCCTTTCCGTCTCCTTTGCCGTCGCGCAGACAGTCCCCAGTAAGACACTGGTGACTCTAAGCGGAAACACGCGCCCGGAAGTACGGTTGCATGCTGATCGTGGCATCGTGCCCGATAGCCTCCCGATGGATCACCTTGTTCTGCAGCTCAAGCGCTCGCCGGAACAACAGGCCGCTCTGGAAGAAGCGGTAAGCCAGCTCCACGATCCCCATTCGCCAACCTTTCATCACTGGATGACGGCAAACCAGATCGGCGCCGAGTTCGGTCTGAGCGACCAGGACCTGAATAATGTTCGGCAGTGGCTCGAATCCAGCGGGTTTCGTGTCAATTCTGTTTACCCCACTCGCAACGTCATTGATTTTTCAGGGACAGCGGGAGCCGTGCGAACCGCGTTTCATACACCCGTCCATCGATTCCTCGTGAACGGAGAGAGTCACATCGCGAATATTCGCGACCCTCAAATTCCGGCCTCTCTGGCGTCAGTCGTCGAGGGTGTGGTGGCTCTTCACGACTTCCATCCTCATGCGCTGTCCAGTCCTTTTCGGGTGGTGCCTGACTTCTCATCGAGCAACGGCTACACCTATTTAGGGCCCGGCGACCTGGCCACCATCTACAACATCAATCCGCTGTACGCCACAGGTCTGTCCGGTCAGGGTCAGACCATTGCGGTACTGGAAAGTAGTGATCTCTACAGTGCCGGTGACTGGTATGCCTACCGTCGAGTTTTTGGACTCACCCGCCGCTTCCCGCAGGGCAATCTGGTCTCTCTCCATCCCTCCAGTGCGGCCCTTCCCTGCATTGCTCCCGGTTCGCTCTCGGCCGACCGCGAGGCGACTCTCGATGCTGAAGTAGCCACCGCCGCAGCGCCCAGTGCCACCATCGTCGTGGCTGCCTGCGCCAACACCTTCCAATTCGGAGGCTTCATTGCCATGCGCAACCTGCTGAGTGCTCCCAACCCGCCCTCGGTCATGAGTATCAGCTACGGCAACTCCGAAACCGTTTTGGGAGCCGCCGAAAACGCCTCCACCAGTGCCCTTTTCCTGCAGGCCGCCGCGGAGGGCGTCTCGGTCTTTGTTTCCGCCGGAGACTGGGGCGGCGATGGTGTCTATTCCGATCGCGGCACCCGCTCCCTTTATGGTCTGAGTATCAGTGGATACGCCTCTACCCCTTGGAATGTGGCCGTCGGTGGAACCGATTTCCAGGATACGTTCTTCGGACAGGTCCCTGACTACTGGAATACCGCGAATACGAGCAGCCTTGAATCGGCAAAATCCTATATCCCCGAAATTCCTTGGAATGGCAGTTGCGCGAGTCAGCTGTTTGCTACCTACAATGGCTTTGCTCACTCCTACGGGATCGACGGCTATTGCAACAGCGCGAATATCTTCCCGCAGCGCCTAACCGGGCTGACGGGCAGTGGTGGTCCGAGTTCCTGTGCCACGGGAAACCCCAGTACGCCTCTCACGGTCAGCGGCAACTGCGCTGGCTGGCCTAAACCTGCCTGGCAGTCCAATGTTCCAGGCAACCCGAACGATGGTGTTCGCGACATACCTGATGTCTCGCTCTTCGCATCGGCAGGAGCGTGGTTCCACGGTTACGCGATCTGTTTCTCCGATCCCAACCGAACCGGCAGTCCCTGTACCGACTATTTTGGGGTCAGTGGCGGCACCTCTGCTTCATCGCCTCTGATGGCCGGAATTCAGGCATTAATCAATCAAAGCACCGGACAGTCCTGGGGAAATCCAAATCCGGTCTACTACGCCCTCGCTCAAGACCAGTTTGGTGCATTATCCAATTCCTCCTGCGATGCCAGCAAGGGCAATCAAATCAGCCCCGACTGTACTTTCCACGACATCACCCAAGGCGACAACGACGTCATCTGCCAGCCCGGTAGCCCCAACTGCTACGCCCCCTCAGGCACTTATGGAGTACTCTCCCTCTCCACCACGTCCTATGTACCCGCCTACCCGAGTACCTCAGGGTGGGACTTTGCGACGGGCATCGGCAGCGTCGACGCCTCGAACCTGGTAAGCAACTGGCTGAAGGGTGTTTCACTGATTCCTTCCACACAGTCCCAATGAGTTCCTATGAAAACACCAGCGATTTATCTAGTCTTCGGTTTCTTGCTTCTCTCAGTTCCTGCTCAGGCGGATGAGTGCGGAACAACCCCCGGCAACCTCGTCGCAAATTGCGGATTTGAAACGGGCACCTTTCTGGGCTGGAATCTCTCGGGTTATCAGTCTTCGTCTGCTTATTTAGGCGTGTCTCACGGCGTCGACAGCTTTGACGCCCATACCGGCTCTTACGGTGCTTACTTAGGAGGCTTTGGCGGCGTCCTGAATCTCGATCAGTTTATATCCACTACCCCAGGAACCGCGTATCAGATCAGCTGCTGGTTGGCGCAATCACCTGCCACCGTCGCTCCCTACTTGAGTTCCTTTTCTACTACCTTCGGAGGCTTCACGTTATTCAGCGCTGGTGACGCCCCGAATCTGCCGTATCATTTCTACAGCTTCTCCGCTGTTGCGACCTCACCGCTGTCTTTGCTGAACTTTGGGGCTCGCGACGACACCGGGTTCTTCTCCATCGATGACGTCTCGGTTGTGCCGATTACCACTCCCGAACCGTCAACCTTGGGCCTCTTTCTTTCCGCTGTCGCGATTCTGTACCAATTCCGAAACGCCCCGATCCGGCGCCGGTGACAGTTGAAGAGAATCGTTCTTATTCGTTACATCAGAATCATTTAGCATTGCTTCACCGGCCTGTTCGGATCAGGTCCCAGATAGTGTGAATGCGTGAAATTAACGACTCGTTGCAGATATCCCGATCCTTGACGCGGATGGCTTCGAATTTTCACCGAGCCGAATATGGGCCGGCTGTCCCGCGGAATGGGTTCGTTTTTTCAGCGCTCGTATCCAGCGGTTTCTATTGACAGGTGGCCTGTGCTCGGCGCTGGCTTCGAATTTTGAAATGACTTGACCAGGAAGTCGATAGCCCCAAAAGGGCCTATTATGCTTCGACGGATCCTATCGAGCGCTTGCTGCTCGGGGGACGGGCTTGCTCTCAAGAGTGGCTTTGAATTTTCAAGCGTCCGAACAGCGCCCCGCTATCCCCGAAAATGGGTTCGTTTTTTCAAGCGCCGTTCGGAGATCTATTCGTGAGCAGCTGTAGGTTTTGCCTCTGCATTCTGGCCTACAGTCCGGATCTTTATAGCTGTAATGGTGACGGGAGTATCGGGCTTATCCTCAGAATTTCGGGGAACCTTCGAGATCGCATCGGCTACATCTTGCCCGCTGACCACCTCCCCGAAGATGTTGTAGCTGCCGTCTAGGTGCTCTGCCGGCGCAACTGTAATGAAGAACTGGCAACCGTTCGTATTAGGCCCGGAGTTTGCCATCGCTAGCACCCCGGGCTTGTCAAACTTGTGAATTCCGTCGATCTCGTTATCGAATTTATAACCGGGTTCGCCGGTGCCAGTTCCTGTCGGGTCGCCGCCCTGGATCATAAAATCGGGGATGACTCGGTGAAAGGTCGTGCCTGAATAAAGCGGTGTGTGCTTCACTTTCCCGGTCCTTGGATCAGTCCAGGTCTTACTCCCGCTGGCGAGACCTCGAAAATTAGCTACCGTTTTCGGATCGTCTTTGTCAAACAAACGGCAGACTATGTTGCCCATGCTCGTGTAGAGTACGGCGTACAATCCAGGCTCGTCCGGCAAGGGCACGGAGGGTAAAGCTGGTTCTGTTGATTTCGTCGTCTTCTCTAATGGAACTGACTTCTTCTGCCGATTAACTTGTGTGAAGCCGACCGACGGAAGGCTCAGCATCGTAACTAGTAATGCCAGGAACGCGCAAACCGCCGTCACAAGTCGGAACGAGCGGACTGGTTGTACAAACTCTCCGATGACTGGCGAGTTGAGTCGCCGTGGGTTCGAGAAAGGAATACGCATGTTCTTCGCTGATTATAAAGGCATAAGTCGCTGCGGGCAGAGATTCGACATCGCTGGCATGGCAAGTCTCCTTGAGAAGACCGTTTGCTATCTCGCACTTAGTCATAGTTTGCGAGTAACTGGCTTCGTATTTTCAAAGGCTGCCTCCGCCCGGTAAATGGCCGATTTCAGTCATATGACAATTGTTAATTCTGGTCAAAGGCCCTTCCTAAACATCGTGTCTATCTCCTACAATCCAAATAAGCCAAGTATTTATATGAAGTACGTTATTTCCGTTGCGGGTGTATTTGCCCTGTTATTTTCGTCAGCTTGCAGCCAGAGTCCGGAGAAGCTGATCGCTTCCGGCAATCGCTATCACGGGAATAAGAAGTACAAAGAAGCTTCGATCCTGTATCAGAAGGCGATTGCAAAGGACAAAACGAATGCCGAGGCTTACTACCGACAGGGCCTCAATTTACTCGATGACGGCAACTTAGGCGATGCTACTAAGTACCTCCGGCGGGCGGTCGATTTAAAGCCGGACAACACGGATGCTGCTGCTAAGTTGGCTGAGATCTATCTTGGCGCCTATGCAACTAATCCCAAGAAGTACAAGAACTTTCTGGCAGACGCGCAGGAACTGGACGATAAGATCCTTCAGGTCCAGCCGAACTCCTTCGATGGTATCCGCATCCAAGCCCTGCTCTACCTGGCCAATAACAACCGGGATAAAGCTCTAGCGAGCTTTGAAAAGGCAAACTCCATTAAGCCGCACTCCCGCGAAATGCTCGGATGGTATGCCGATGCGCTCGTTGGTGCTCAGCGTGCCCCTGAAGCCGAGGCGCTCATCCGCGACATGTTGGCCCACGATAAGACTTGGGGCCCGGGCTACGACTTTCTGTTCGTCCTGGCTTCACGCCAGAACGATAAGGCTAAAGCCGAATCAATTCTTCGGGATCGCCTCGCTGCGGACCCATCTAACCCGACCGCCGTCCAGAATCTTTCTGGCTATCTCCTTTCACAGAATCGGCCCGACGAAGCCGAAGCTGTTGCTAAGCGAGTCCTCGATCACAAGAAGGACTTTCCGGCGGCGCACGAAATGCTCGGCGACTTCTATATGCGTGCTAAGAAGTATGATGCCGCACTCGCTCAGTATCAGGACGGTATCAAGGAAGATTCCAAGAACTCCCTCCAATATCAGCAGCGCATTGTCAACGCTTATCAAATGACAGGCCGGCAGCCCGAAGCTTTGAAATTAGCCAAAACACTGGCCACTGATAATCCGAAGAATGCCTCGTCCAGTGAGATGTATGCCGCGCTCCTCCTGCAAAACGGCTCGGGTACGGATGCCTCCAAAGCTGTTGACGAACTGAAGACCTTGGTCTCCAATAATCCGAACGATGGGGCTCTTCACTTTCAATTAGCCCGAAGTTACTTCAGCGCGCGACAGCCGGACAAGGCTCTCTCGGAAGCACTCGACGCTCTCGGTGATGAGCTGAAAGCTAAGCCCGTTCGGCCACTCGTCATCATCGGTTCACGCGCCCTGGCTGGGCGTATATATGAGGATAGAGGCGATCACGCCAAAGCCCTTGAACAGGCCGACAACATTCTCTCTTCTGATCCGCGAAACCCCGAAGCTCGCTTTCTCCGCGACCGAGCCCTGGTGGGTACCAACCAGATGGATAAAGCACAGGCCGATTTGGAAGCCTTGGTGCAGGAATATCCTGCCATGCATGATGCGCATCTGGAACTGGCAGGTATCTATGTCGCCGGTCACCAGCTCGACAAGGCCAACGCTGAGTTTCAAAAGGTAGCAGCTTCAAATCCTCCAGATCCGCGCGGAGTCGTCGGCCTCCAGATCATCAAATTTGAGCAAGGCAAAGTAGACGAAGCAATTTCTGGTATGCGCGAGATGGTTCAGAAGAACCCTGATTCAATCGGCTATAGGCAGCAGTTAGCAAGCTTTGAGGCTAACGCCGGAGCGCAGGCTTTCCGTACCAATCCCCAGGCTGCTAACAAGTTTTTTGAGAGTGCCATCGATGATTACAAGGAGCTCCTCAAAACAAACAGCAAGTCTTCCGAAACGTGGCTTCGCCTCGGAGTACTCCAACGACAGATGGGCCGTAACGACGAAGCCTTGAACTCTTTCACTAAAGCTTCCGAATCCGATCCGCGTAATGTGAACGTGCTCCTGAACCAGGGCATGCTTCAAGAGGCCACCGGCAAGAAGGCTGAAGCCGCCGCCACCTACAATCGGATCCTCGGTTTTGATCCTGACAATCCGCTGGCTCTGAACAACGTGGCCTTCATGGATGCCGAGAAGGGCACCAATCTCGACCAGGCCATGACCTTCGCTGAACGTGCTAAAAAGCGTGCTCCCAACAGCCCCGACGTCTCCGATACTCTGGGCTACGTCTACTTACAGAAAAACTTGAACTCGGAAGCTCTTCAGATCTTCCGTCAAGTGGTTGCTCAGAACCCGAACAACGCCACCTACCATCTCCATCTGGCTATGGCGCTGCTCAAGGGTGGGGATAAACAGGCAGCCCGACAAGAGGCCGAGAAGGCTCTTCAACACTCATCCGTACCGGATCAGCAGAACCAGATCAAATCATTTGTTAATCAGATTGGTTAGCCGCTGAGTGTCGGTATTCGAGCGCTACCCGTCCGCGCAATACATCGCGCCATTCGCTATCTTTCTTCTCTTTCTGGCTGCCGCTCCGCAACGCTTCTTAAGCGCTCAGGTAGAGGCGCCTCTGTGGGTCCTTGTTCTCGCCATCGTTTGCTATCTCTGCTGGCCGCGTGAGCTCTCACTGCGGCCCCGCTTCCCGGTCGCCAGCTTCGTCGTCGGACTGGTTGTGTTTGTCCTTTGGATTGGCCCGGACGTGTTGGTGCCTGGCTACCGGAATAGCCCGCTTTTCTCGAACTCGATCATGGGCCACCTGCACTCTTCCATGCAACCAGCGGATCTTCGCAGCCCGTGGGTTCTTACGTGGAGAACGATTCGCGCTGTTCTAATCGTCCCCATCGTTGAGGAGTTGTTCTGGCGAGCATGGCTGATGCGGTGGCTCATCAATCCTGATTTCAAGAAGGTCGCTCTCGGGGCTTATACGGTTATCTCGTTTTGGGTGACCGCAGCCCTATTCTCCTCCGAACACGGTCCTTACTGGGACGTCGGATTGCTGACCGGGGTGATTTACAACGCTTGGATGATCCGCACCAAGTCAATTGCTGACTGCATCCTTATGCACGCAACAACAAACGCCGCGCTTAGCGCATATGTTCTCGCCACGTCTCAGTGGCAGTATTGGCAATAGGAAAAGCTCATGCCCTGTTTACTCGGTATTCTTGTCGTCGCCTTCCCTCGCTTGGCGATCGTACTGCTTTGGTTCTTCACGAACTTCTTCAATGGCGTTTACCGCGATCTTTTGATGCCGGTGCTAGGCTTCTTGTTCCTGCCGTTGACTCTCATCGTCTACACCTACCTCCGAAACACTCACGCTTCTACTTCCTCAACCCAGAGTCTCGTATTCTTATTCATTGCGGTCATTCTGGATCTGGGTCTCATCGGCGGCGGTAGTTTCCGAAGACGTCCTGTAGCCTGAGTTCCCGGGAATCTCTGAGAATCGTGCCTCGCTCGGCTCACTAGCTTCCCGTGGCACTCTTCCGTACCTTCAGTGCGGCCATCCAGGGCATTGACGCGCACATCGTCGACGTGGAGGTCGACATGTATCCCTCCGGCACCAGCCGTGACTTTGTCACAGTGGGCATGCCGGACGCCGCTGTGAAGGAAAGCCGCGAACGGATCAAGTCAGCCTTGCTGAATTCCGGCTTCGGCTACCCGAGCAAGTCCGTCACCATCAATCTCGCTCCGGCGAACGTTCGAAAAGAAGGAGCCGGGTTCGACCTGCCCATGGCTACCGCCATTCTCGGTGCAATGGGTGCCGTTCGTAAGACCGACGGATACATGCTGGTAGGTGAACTCTCCCTTGACGGAAGTCTGCGTCCGGTTCGTGGCGCCCTTTCGATCGCAGTGGCCGCTGCCAGAAACGGCATTCCCAACCTGCTCTTACCGATTGAGAATGCTTCGGAAGCTGCCGTCGCCGAAGGTGTTCAAGTGTATGGCTTGCGTCACTTAGCCGAAGTCGTCAAGTTCCTGAATGAGCCCGCCGGTTTCACTCCCGCCGTCGCCGCTCAACGAAACTCACAAACGAACTCGGCCGACGTGCCCGACTTCAGCGATGTGCGCGGGCAGCAAAGCGCTAAGCGTGCGCTCGAAGTAGCAGCCGCCGGTAGCCATAATATTCTGATGATCGGGCCTCCCGGCTCAGGCAAGACGATGCTAGCGAAGCGCTTCGCCGGTATTTTGCCTGCTCTCACTTTTCGCGAAGCCCTCGAAGCGACGCAGATCCACGGAGTAGCCGGAGTGCTGCCACCCGGTATCGGAGTTCTCCAGTCACGGCCTTTTCGAGCCCCGCATCACACCATTTCTGACGCGGGACTTATTGGAGGCGGCAGCGGCAGTCCTCGTCCCGGCGAGGTTAGTCTGGCTCATCAAGGCGTACTCTTTCTTGACGAGGTGCCCGAGTTCCCGCGAGGCGTCTTGGAACAGCTTCGGCAGCCACTCGAAGAGGGAGCCGTTACCCTCGCGCGGAGCAATGGAACGTTGACCTTCCCTGCACGCATCATGTTGGTCGCCGCTATGAATCCTTGTCCGTGCGGTTTTTACGGCGATGTTACGCGCGAGTGCCGTTGTACTCCAGGCATTATCGCCCGGTATCTCGCCAAAGTGAGCGGCCCGCTTCTCGACCGCATCGATATGCATATCGAGGTTCCGGCAGTTCCCTACAAGGAACTTCGAGGCAAAGCTGATGGAATTACTTCTGCGGAAATCCGGACCCGAGTCGAGGAGGCTCGCGAGACCCAGCGCAAGCGTGGCTTCTACAATGCTCAAATTCCAAACAGCCAGCTCCGCGTGCTGTGTGCCCTGGATGAAAGTGGAGAACGGACCCTGGAGATGGCTGTTCGACGCATGAATCTCTCTGCGCGTGCACACGACCGAGTTCTTCGTGTTGCCCGCACCATTGCTGACTTGGATCATTCTGAGGCTGTCTCGACGAAGCACCTTGCGGAAGCGGTGCAGTGCCGCAACCTCGACGGCAACTACTGGAACTGACACTACTTGGCGAGCGGAAATTCGAAGTAGAGCATCTCTTGGCCAGATCGTGCTTGCCGAAGTCCGTTGACGTAGAGCTTGTCTCCCGATTCCGATTTCGCCTCGAAATAGAAGAAGCCGCTGGCTGTGTCCCCGGGCGGCACTACCTGCGCGGCGAATGCACGCTCCTCAATCTGGGGCGCCTCCATCGGATTCTTCTTCTTAGGCAGCGGGATGGGCCCTTTCAAACCAGGCCGTTTGGTCGGACCACCCAAGTGATAGAGCTCATCTGGATTAACGGCCGTCGCATGCCTCCCGTCGCTCGCCACCAGACTCACCTCCAGGTTGTGCAGGTCTAGCGCGCCCTTGCTCTTGTTTTCGATCACCACCAGGACCGGGAGCACACCGTACTTCAACAGGTCGGCCTTCTTCCCGAAGGCTTCTTCGGTTAACTCCGATCGGTCGAACGCTTTCGCACCAATCGTCACCTCGTCTGCAGACTGATGTGCATAGCTGCTCGCAGGACCGGCCCGGAAGCCCTCGGCTGCCGGCGCTGTTGCAGTTATACTCAAAATCACGAAGCAAATAAAAGGGCTTACCCGCACTCTTCTACTCTACCGACTAATCCAGTTCGTTTCGCTCCCGTTCCTATCAATCTACGTCCTCACCCGCCTTTTGAAGCGCTACGGTTATGCGCCCCACTTCCTCGAGCGGCTCGGCTTTCTACCGCGCTCATTTCTGACACGCCCGTCCGGATCAGTCTGGCTGCATGCGGTCTCGGTCGGTGAGGTTACCTCTCTGGTTCCGCTACTTAGGCTACTGCGAGCTCGGCTTCCCGGTGTACCGGTTTACCTTTCCACTTCAACAGTAGCGGGCCGGCAAGTGGCAGAGCGTCAAACTGCTTCCCTTGTTGACGGCGTCTTCTTTCTTCCGTTTGACTACGCGTCTTCTATCAGGCGAGTCTTTCGAACTATCCGCCCCGTCTTGCTGATCGTCGTCGAAACCGAGCTATGGCCCAACCTCTTTGCAATCGCTTCCCAGTCGGGTACCTCTGTGGCGATCATCAACGGCCGTATCTCCGACCGCACGTGGCCGACATATCAGAAATGGAAAACGCTCTTCGCGAGTCTGCTTCGCATACCGGACCTTGTACAGGTGCAGAGCGAAGTAGACCGGGCACGCTATCTGGAACTCGGCGTACCTGCGTCATCGTTGCTGGTCGACGGCAATCTGAAGTTTGATGCGGCTCTCCCCGCAACGCCCACCAATGTACCGGCGTTTGGCGCAAAGCAAATCTGGATTGCGGCCAGTACCGTTGGCCCTAACGAACGGGGCAGTATCGAGGCACATGCCGTCGATGAGGACGATGTGGTTCTCTCGGCCTTTCAACAGCTCGCGGATGAGTTCCCCAGCCTGCTTCTGATTCTTGCTCCCAGACAGCCGGCGCGCTTCGAATCGGTGGCGTCGAAGCTGCTCGCTTTACGACTCAATTTCCAGCGGCGCTCAGCTCCGATCGGAGAATTAACCTTGCCTGGTGTACTTCTTCTCGACACGATGGGCGAACTGGCAAGCACTTACCCACTCGCGAACGTGGTGTTTGTGGGCGGATCGATTGCTCCTCGGGGTGGTCACAACATCATTGAGGCCGCTGTCTCAGGCGTGCCGATCATCGTCGGGCCTCACATGCAGAACTTCGAAGCAATCACGCGACGTTTTCTCGATGCGAAAGCCATCCTCCAAATCAAAGCCGCTGACGAACTTGTGCCGGCTGTTCGAGCACTCTTAAACGATCGAGATCGGTCAAAGCATCTTGGCCGATGTGCTCGGGACTTTGTTGATAATCAACGCGGCGTTTCGGAACGTGCGCTTGATCGCCTGATGCCGCTCTATTTCCTTGGCTCATTTCAGCCACCGCACAGCTTACCCGTTCAGATCATCCTCAACGGATTGTCGCGGGTATGGGAGTTCGGAGGAGCACTGAAGCGCGAACAAGGCGAACGCCTGGCGGAAAAGCGCGAACGACTACCTGTTCCTGTGGTCAGCGTGGGTGGAATCGGCATGGGAGGGGCCGGTAAGACTCCCTTTACGATCGCGCTTGCGCAAATGCTCCAAAGGCGCGGCGCACACCCAGGCATCTTGACTCGGGGTTACAAGCGGCGCAGTAAAACGACAATCATAGCCGAACCAGGAGCCAGTCTCTCGGCGAACGACACCGGAGATGAAGCCCAACTTCTCTTGCGTAGTCGCCTCGCTCCGGTCGGTATTGGAGCCGACCGCTACTTAGCTGCGAAGGCGTTGCTTACGCAGTTGCCGGCAACTGATGTTCTTCTCCTTGACGACGGGTTTCAACATGCACGTACACGGCGAGATATAGATGTCGTGCTCATTGACGCGCTAGATCCATTTGGAAACGGGCGGGTAGTTCCGGCAGGTAAGCTTCGTGAACCACTGACCGCTCTTGCCCGAGCTCACATTGCTGTCATCACAAAGTGCCAATCCGACGAGCGCTTTTCTGCAATCGCTCACAAGCTTCAGAGCTATAACCGGCACATCGAGATCTTTCGAACGGATACAGTCACCAAGTCGTGGCGCAGTGTTGCGACAGGACAGCCAGTGGAGTTATCTTCCACACGGAAGGCTGGCGCTTTCTGCGGGCTCGGCAATCCTCGCAGCTTCTGGCAGTCCCTGGATTCGCTCGGTATCGCGACGGTCCTGCGAAAGGCTTTTCGCGATCACCACCGTTATAGACGCACCGAACTTACGAATCTGGCGGAACAGGTGAGTAAACAAGGAGCCGATGTCCTGCTTACCACGGAGAAAGATCTGTTTAACCTGCCGGCCGATCTTCCCCCGATCGAGTTGCTCTATCTGCCCATCGAACTTACTGTTCGCGACGAAGAGCGATTTCTCCTGATTCTCAAGCGTTACTTTGACCGTTAGAGTGAAAATGCGGACCGGATCTGTTCGAGAAAGCCGGCCACTGTAACGCGGGGGTCGCCGCCGCCAAGAGCTTCAAACGGTAGAACGCCGCGGTAGCCGGTCTTGTCGATGAGGTCTTTGATTCTGCGAAGATCGGTGGGCACCTCCTTGGTTCCGTAGTAGACCTGCTCCTTGATCTGCCACGAGAGGGCGTAAGGAGTGAGCTTCTCGATTTCGGTATATGGATCACCTTGACGTAGGCTTCCGATATCCAGGACATTGCCGAACCAATTGGGCTGCCCGGTCTGGTTGACTGCCTTGATGACCCTGATGGTTTCGTCGGCGGTTTTGAGGAAATCATTGTGATGCTGCAATCCAAGCAGCACTCCATGACGGATGGCGTGTTCGGTGCATTCCTGGAAAGCCGGCACCATCCAGCTGCAAACCTCGTCAAAACTGTGAGCGGATGACTGGGGAGGTCCGGAGAACACACGCAATACGCTAGCGCCCAACTTGCTGGCAGCCTCAATCCACACCCGAACCATTTGTATGTCGCGCTTTCGTATCGATGCGTCCGGGTCGGTGAAGTTGTTGCGAACCCCGGTCCCGCTAATTTGAACGCCGTTTACATAGGCAAGCCTTTTCAGGCTGAACAGATAGGAATCTGCCGGAACGTCCGGGTACCCAGGGAAGTAATACCCTGTTGCGTCGAGAGCATCAACTCGATGTTGAGCGCAAAAATGAACGACGTCTTCCAGGGTCATAGATCCCGCTCTCAATGGCTTGTCAAAGGAGTACGCATTCAGCGCCAACTTGAGCTTCACGCCGGGTTCGCGCACGACTTGAGCGCTTGCGGAGGTTCCTGCTAGCAAAGCAAGATCACCGGTCTGGAGCAGAAGCTTACGGCGTGAAAGTTCGTGTGCGTCCATGGGCCACCATCTTATCGTTCGGGCTGAGATGGGCGG
Source organism: uncultured Acidobacteriaceae bacterium (assembly GCA_963814195.1). Classification (GTDB taxonomy): domain Bacteria; phylum Acidobacteriota; class Terriglobia; order Bryobacterales; family Bryobacteraceae; genus Bog-105. The sequence continues at coordinate 163,306 of CAWFBU010000006.1, read as the reverse complement.
TTAAGATGGCGTCAAGATGGTCAGTGTTCAGATATTCGGAATGAAAAACTCGCAAGCGACACGGGCAGCCGATCGCTTTTTCAAGGAACGCGGGGTAAAGATTCATTCCGTGGACTTGAAGCAGAAGCCGATGGCCCCGGGAGAGATCAAAAGGTTCATTGATCGTTTCGGTCTTGCTGCTTTACTCGACTCCGAAAGCAAGGCTTACGTCGATGCGGGACTGAAGTACATGAAGATGTCGGATGCCGAACTCTTGACTCGCATCGAACGGGAACCAAAGCTGCTTAAGCTTCCGCTGGTGAGAAGTGGAAATCGCATCAGTGTCGGCCAGGATGAGCAGGCTTGGAAGGCGATGCTGGAGGCTGACGCTTAGGGCAAAACCTGGAATGAAGCGCACCATCCAGTTGACGGCTGCGCGGCTCAAAGGTATAGTACTTGCGTCAACAAACAATTAACTGGAGGACGCTGTGGCTTCTCAGACTCAGCAGGAATTCGATTACATTATCCTCGGCAGCGGCATCGGCGGATGCGTGGTGGCGAACCGGTTGTCTGCCGATCCGAACACAAAGGTGCTGCTTCTGGAGGCAGGGCCGCCCGATGACGATGCCGATATCCACAACGTCGAACTAACCTCCTTGTTTGCGCTTTGGGGCAAGCCACAGTTCGACTGGGGAATCAGCACGGTGGAAGAGCCAGGCTTAGACGGCCGCCGCATGCCGATTACCCAGGGTAAAGTGGCCGGGGGCGGCAGTTCTGTTCACGGGCGCATCTTCATTCGCGGACACAGGCGAGACTTCGATCACTGGAACTACATGGGCAATGAGAACTGGTCGTTTGAAGATGTTCTGCCCTACTTTAAGAAAAGCGAGGATTACTCGGGTCCTGCATCCGATTTCCGGGGCGTGGGTGGCCCGCTCCCGGTCATGGATTTGCCAGAGGACCGCCGTAGCGCCGCTTCCAAAGCATTTGTAGCGGGTGTGAGTGAACTCGGTTTTAAGAGCGACTGGGATTTCAACGGCCCGAAGCAAGAGGGTGGTGCGGGGTTCATCCAATCGACCACAACGCCGGATTTCAAACGCGCGAGTGCGTTCACTGCTTACATTGATCCAATTAAAGGCAAGCGGCCTAATCTAACGATCCAGTTCGAATCGTTTGCGACACGCCTACTCTTCGAGGGCAAACGCGTTTCGGGAGTGGAATATTTGCAGAATGGCGCTACGCTGCAGGCGCGTGCTACCCGAGAAGTAATCGTCAGCATGGGCCCCCTCAACACGCCGAAGCTGTTGTTGCTATCCGGTATCGGACCTGCCGAGCAGTTGGAAAAGTTCGGAATACCCGTCGTGGTGAACTTACCCGGAGTGGGAGAAAACCTCCAGGATCACCTCAACGTACGGATGTGTTGGTCATCCAAGATCGAACAGAAAATCCCGATGATCATCTGCGAGAGTTCGATGTTCACATTCACGCGGGAAGGAGTGCCTAATGCCTCGCCGGACTTGCAGCTCTTCTTCGGAGGTTTCGCTTTTCCGGGTCTCGGCGCCGACTTCAATCGAGGATTTGCACTGGTTCCGGTAGTCTGCCGCCCGCAGAGTGTCGGGCGTGTCTGGCTGCGCTCGACGAATCCCCTCGAGTCGCTTAATGTACAGACGAATTACCTGACCTGTGACTACGACATGTCAGTGCTGTTGGCCGGATTCGAGCTTGGCCGAGAGATTGTTCATACCCACGCCTTCGACGAGATGCGAGGGGAAGAGCTTATCCCGGGTCCGGAGATCGGAACCGACAAAAAGAAGCTCGAGGAATATGTTCGCAGGACCTGTATCACGGACTGGCATCCGTCGGGCACATGCAAGATGGGTCTGGATTCCAGAGCTGTTGTGGATCCGCACCTGCGAGTCTACGGCGTGGATGGTCTGCGCGTAGTGGACGCCTCCATCATGCCGTCGGTAGTGAGCGGCAATTTACAAGCCTCGATTTTCATGATCGGAGAGAAAGGCGCCGACATGATCTTGCGAGATGGTGAAGCTGTCGGGGTGAAGAGCGCCGAGATGGTGCTGGAAGAAGCAAGGCAGGGTAGAGGCTAACCTTTGCTCTCGTGGATTCTGCGCCAGCGCGCAACCAGGTTGCGCGCTGCCGCAGCCCAGCCAGGGTAACTGAACTGGAACCCGGATTCCTGAAGTCGGCGTGGAACGACGCGCCGACTTTTCAGAACGAGTTCTGACTCCGTCCTCAGGAGAAAGGTGCCAATCTCCAGTATCAAGCGTGGTGTTGGCATGCCGATCCGTGCTCCCCAAGCAGTGCGGAGGATTTGCATGAATTCCGAGTTGGGCAGCGGATGAGGCGAAGCGACATTGATAACGCCGCTGAGTTCGTCGTGCTTGATCAGAAAATCGATCGCAGCTGTGAAGTCAGAGTCGTGAATCCACGAAACATACTGTTTACCGCTGCCCTGCCGTCCCCCGAATCCGCGGCGCACCAGCCCGAGGAAGACGTCAAAGACTCCGCCCCGGTCCGGGCTGAAGTTCATCGCGGTCCTAATAGCTATTTTGCGGGTGCCTGGAATCAGTGTTTCGAAGAACGCCTGTTCCCATGCTTTGGCAACCTTGATCGAGAATTTCCAAGTGTCCTGCGAAGCGCTTTCACTCCCACCGAGTTCGCCGGAGATCTCGTCCATGGGACGGTCAAGCGAGTGACGGTAGATGGTGGCCGTGCTCGCATTGATCCAGAGGGGTGGCGGGTTCCGTAGGGCAGCGATAGCTTGATTCAACAGTCGGGTGCTGTTCACTCGCGAGTCATAGATGAGTTTGCGATTTTCGGCATGATATCGGCAGTTGACACTGCGCCCCGCTAAGTTGATGCAGACGTCGCGTCCTTCCAAGTGGTGTGCCCATGCTCCTGCATTCTGGCCATCCCACAATCCGGTTTGCCACTTTGCGGAGTATGGGTGGCGGCTTAAAACTACAACCTGATGTCCGCCTGCGTAGAAGTGGCGCGCCAGGATGGTGCCAACCTGTCCGCTACCGCCTGCTATGACGATCCGCATGACTCTTCCTCTTGAGGAATGTAGCGCTTCCACTCGTCAGATTCGGCTACTTCTTTGATGACGCAACAGCGTTCTGCCAGCAGCTTTTGCATGTAGCGGCGCAAGAACAAGACCTCTGCTATGGAACCGAGCACCAGAATTGGGGCAGCGAAGCACAATGTGTCCTCCATCTCAACCAAGCCGGACGGCAGAAGACGAAAATAGTGGCCGTGCTGCATGGAGCGAAAAATGCCAGATTGCATGGTGTCTTGGAAGTAAACAGGCGCCCGAAAGGCCGTGATTTCAGACGTTAATTGATGCCACCGCGAGAAGTGGCGCGCTCGCCACGTGGTTTGCTGGCCCAGGCCCGCGAGACCCGAAGTCAGACCGGCCACAGCCGCGGCCGGAGCATTGCTGTGGTAATTGCGAAGCAGATGAACTTCTACGCTTCGGGCTAGATCGAAGCAGCGTTGAATGGGAGCTCTGAGGAAGATGCGGTGATTTATCCGGACCATAGAAAGTGCTCTCCTACTGATATTGCAGAAATTTCTGTTATAACAGAAATTACTCTTCCTTTGCTCGATTGAGGAATACGGAGTTACCCGATAAGATCTTCAAGGCTGCTCTACCACTTAAACCAGTGCAGCCCTTCAGAAGGCTTCCTTGATGTTGAACCGAATAAAGTGCTACGCATTGGCGGCGTTACTCGCGCTGACGCTCCCTCTTGCCCTTTCGGCACAACAGTTTGCAACGAGGAGCTACACGCAGAACGACGGCTTGGTCAGCATGAGCCTGAACACCCTCTTTCAGGACAAAGCCGGCTTTCTGTGGATAGGCTCAGACGCGGGTCTAGTTCAATATGACGGCGCCCGATTCGTTGAGTTCGGACGAGAAGCGGGCCTCACTGGGTTAGTAGTGACCTCCAATACGCAGGATGTTTTCGGAAACGTCTGGGCCTGTACTACCGACGGGATGGTGGTGCAGCAAGGCAGCCGGTTCGAACCGGTCAGGATGGGGAGTTCTGAATTGCCTTGCGATCCCGCGTCCCAGATGACCGCCGCTTCGAATGGCGAGGTGTACTCCGCAACAAGCGTGGGATTGACTCGATTCCACTCGAATGATAGTGGCCATCACTGGATTGCCTCGCCGTTCCCAGCGGGTGTCGCACGGGAGAAAACACCTAAGGCTCTACCGCCGGCAATCCTGGCCCTTCGGAGCGGCTCGATTGTCTTTCGATGCGGAATGAGCTTATGCGAGTCGAGCGAGGGTTCCGTCCGAACTCTCGGACAGTCAAACGGAGTTCCGGAAGACGAGTGGAGCACGATTTACGAAGATCAGTCAGGAAAGCTATGGGCTCGTGGCTCCAGACATTTTATTGTCTCTGAGCCAGATAGCTTTAGCTTCTCCAGGATCGACCTCCCGAGCGATAATCTCATCGGCTCGTGTACCTCTATTGTGGAAGATCAGGCCGGCCGAATCCTTACTTGCGCGGGGCCCGATAGCGTTGCGCGCTTTGCAGGCGGCAGGTGGGAATTACTAGGAGAAAAGGAAGGTCTGAACGAGGGAAGCGTGTCCACGCTGCTCGCCAGCAGAGACGGTTTGGTCTGGTTGGGGCTGCGTGGCCGAGGTCTGCAGAAGCTGCTTGGTTATGGTGCTTGGGAACACTACACTCCCCAGCACGGAATGACAAACAGACTTGCCTGGTCCATTCTGGTGGATCGATACCACCAGACTTGGATCGGTGACGATGCGGGGCTCAGCGTAAAGAGCGCGGGCGACGAGCGCTTCATCAGAGTGCCTCTGGGCTCCATTAAGAACTCCGCCATATTCTCATTGACCGAGAGCATTACAGGGGAGGTTTGGCTCACGGATGGATCAAGCACCCTGGTTGAGATAGACGCAAGAAGCCGACGGGTTCTGAAGACCTACCGCATTCCCGGCGTCTCAAAAGTGCTTTGCGACCGGCAGAACCGGCTCTGGATAGCCTCGCGCGACGGCTTGCTGATCGGCACCAGAGGCTCGCGGGATTGGCGGTTTCACCCGATTCAGGACGGGTTGAAAGAGAATGAGCGCTATCGTAGCTTGGCGCTGGGCGACGGCGATGAGACATGGGTCGGTACTTCGCGGCGCATCTTGCACTGCCGCGCCGAAGTCTGTGAAGCGGTGGCCGGAACGGAAAAGACCGGCGCTCGATTCTTCAGCGTTCTCTGGGCTGAGGGAGATCTCTGGGCAGCGGGAAATTTCCCGGGCATCTTGCGAATGAAGCTTGCTGGTGACACGGTCAGGGCAATAGAAAGCATTGGATCTCCTCAGTTGCGGTCTGACCGGCTGGTGTTCTTGGGGAAAGATCAAGAAGGACGCGTTTGGGCAGGCGGCGACAGTGGTGTGGATGTTCTGGAACATGGCGTGTGGCGGGGGTTCAACGACGGCGACGGATTGATTTGGAACGATTGCGCGGGCGATGCCTTTTTCGCGGACAAAGATAGTGTTTGGATTGGTACCAGCGGCGGCGTTTCCCGCTTTCGGCTCTCGTCTCTTTCGCAGGATGTAAAGGGCTTGCCGCAACCGATTTTAACGGCTACCAGCAAGGGGGCGAGAATCGGCGACTTGGTTGCTCCCGACCTCCCCCTCTCTTTTAGTTTTGGGCCGATGCTCTATCGAAATGAAAGGGCGCTTCGATATCGGTACCGGATGAGCGGAGTGGATACCGATTGGCTTACCACTCCGGCAACGGAGGTGCGTTACGCCCATGTTCCGTACGGCAGCCACACCTTCCTGGTGCAGTCGCACGATCTGATGACCAAACAGTGGTCGCCGATTGTAAGCAGGATTTTCTATGTGGACCCCCCGCTGTTCCTCCGGCCGACATCGCTCGCCCTTGAATGTTTGGGCCTTATGCTCTTAGGAACTGGTCTCTGGCGTTGGCGCATTCAGACTTTGGTCAGCAAGCAGCGAGCATTAGAGTTGCTCGTACTACAGCGGACCGAGGAGTTGAACTCCCGCCTGATTCAGGAAGAGCAACTGAAAGCGGAGGCGCAACAGGCGAATTTGGCTAAAAGCGGATTTCTCGCCATGATGAGCCATGAGATCAGGACACCTATGAACGGAGTCATCGGCATGGCATCTCTTTTGGCAAAGTCCGACCTGAATGACGAACAGCAGGATTTAGTGGGGACCATTCAGCAATCAGGCGAAGCTTTGCTTGCAATCATCAACGACATTCTCGATTTCTCAAAGATCGAGGCCGGCAAGATGGTCCTGGAGAGTATCGAGTTTGAACCTCGGATGGTGCTCACTCAGATCGATAAGATCATGCGTCCCTTGGCGGAGCATAAGGGGTTAAATGTCCGGCTGGACGTGGATCCTGCGATCCCGGGTCACCTGATAGGCGACCCGGTACGACTCCGCCAAGTGTTGCTAAATCTGCTCTCAAACGCAGTGAAATTCACGGAACGTGGAACAGTCACTTTGGAAGTGGTCTGCGGAACTCAAACAGATTCAGGTTGCAGCAGTGAGGGACGGGACATTTCGATCGAGTTTCACGTTCGGGACACTGGCATTGGCATCTCGGATGATGCCCAGAAGTTCCTCTTCGAACACTTCAGCCAGGCGGATTCCTCTACCACCCGCCGTTATGGCGGCACTGGTTTGGGCTTGGCGATTTCGCGACGGATCGCGGCCCTGATGGGCGGCGATATCGCTTTCTCCAGCGAGGTCGGGAAGGGAAGTGTCTTCATTCTCCGGGCGACATTTCTGGTGTCGTCCAAGCAAACTGCGAATCCTAAACCGAAAGCTATCCCCGAGCCGCTCGCAGGCTTGAAGAAGGACCCCCGTGCCCATATTCTCGTGGCCGAAGACAACATGATCAATCGCAAGGTCGTGGTCCGAATGCTGGGCAGCTTGGGGTATCAAGTGACCACCGTAGAGGACGGCGAGAAAGCCGTAGAAACGGTTAAGGATGGGCATTTCGACGTCGTTCTGATGGATTGCCAAATGCCCGTGATGGATGGGTTGGAGGCCGTACACCACATTCGTCGCCTCGAAAACGGAAAGTCCCGAACACCCGTGGTTGCATTGACCGCAAACGTGATGCCCGGTGAGCGAACCAGGTGCCTTGAAGCGGGAATGGACGACTTTTTGACAAAACCCATCGATCTCGAGTCGCTTCGCGCGATCCTGGAAAAATGGACGGTGCCTGTGGACGAGCCAACCCTCTCGGTCGTTAACGAACGCTGATCGAGGGAGGCTGCTCGGCCATAGCGAGGAGAGCTCCGAACTAATTCTGCCCAGGTAGAGAGTGAAGCGAACCCTGCAATAAAACCATTGACAGCGCCCCGCCTTGGTGCTACTTTTCTAGCATGATGCTAGGAAAACAGCATCGATTAAGCCGGCGAGAGCGTCAGATCATGGACGTTCTCTATCAGCGGGGTCGAGCTACTGCTGCCGAAATCCACCAGTCGATTCCTGACCCGCCGGGGTATTCGGCCGTACGGGCGATGCTACGTGTTCTGGAGGGAAAGGAGCATGTCCGCCACGAAGAAAAAGAACTCCGCTACGTCTATTTTCCAGTCGTTTCGCGTGAAAAGGCCATGCGATCGGCCATTGCTCACCTGCTAACAACCTTCTTCGAAGGCTCCGCTGAACAGGCGGTCGCAACGCTGCTGGATGTATCAGCTCAAAGCCTCTCGGATGCAGAGTTGCAAAGAATGGCGGAAATGATAGAGAAAGCGCGAAGAGAGGGGCGCTAATGATCTGGACGTTGGCCGGTCTTCTCATTCGCTCCGGACTGGTCTTGCTTGTTGCAGACCTGGTGCGCCGCGCGGCTCGTGGTTCTTACCCGGCTTATCGCCATAGTGTTCTTCTAACGGGTTTCGTCGGACTTCTTCTCTGGCCTTTATTGTGCTGGTTCGTGCCTGAAGTCTACATCCCACTGGCAATCGAGAGATCCGCGCAAGGCTTCATCACAGTCGAGCAGACCATTCGGGGCAGAAGTGCCGGTCAAATTTCGAACGCCGTTCTATTCGCGGTTGGTGTTTGGGTTCTGGGATTAAGCTTCGGGATACTCTGGCTAGCTGTCGGTCAAATCCAAGTCCTCAGGCTGAAACATCGGGGCCGCCGTCTGCCTGAGCACGACGATTTGCTGATTGAGGATCTGATGCGACGATCCGGCCTGCAAAGGAGACCGCAAGTACTGCTGTTTCCAGAGCAAGTGATGCCACAGACCTTCGGGATTCTACGCCCTTGCATTCTGCTTCCACCTGCCTGGAGTTCATGGACGGAGTCGAGGAAGAAAGCTGTTCTGCTGCATGAGTTCGCGCACATCAAGCGCCGGGATACCACCTCTCAGTGGGCAGTAAACCTGGCTACTGTGCTCTGGTGGTTCCAACCGCTCTGTTGGTTGCTGCGTCGCCGGCTCCGTGCGGATAGCGAACAGGCGTGCGATGCGCTCGTGATTGCGTGGGGCTTGCGGCCGTCCGCCTACGCCGAAGAACTCCTTGCCATTGCGCGGCTGTTCCAAGGGCGATCGTATTGGCAAGCGAGTACTTTGCTCATGGCCGATTCAAGTTCTCTGCAGGTTCGGCTGCGGTCCATTTTGGGTAGTTCCGAGCCATCGCACAGGACTCGTCCCGCCGTCGGGGCGGTGACCGCGTTACTGTTCTGGGCGGCCGCATGCTCGGGAGTCTCGGTCGCGGTGGATGGGCACTTGATTTCCAAAGGAGGTGTGTCCATGAGACGCACGTTATTCGCAACCATGTCCACGGGCTTGTTGACCTCAGCAAGCCTTTCCGCTGCAGCCATCGGTGGTTCCATCCTGGACCCCAGCGGCGCGGCCGTTCTGAACGCAAAAGCCTCGCTCTATAACACCGACACCAAGGCCCGTCAAGAAGTGGCGTCCAACGGGGGTGGCAAGTTTGAATTTGACAACTTAGAAGCAGGCCAGTACATTCTGCGTGTTGAGAAGCCGGGGTTCGCACCCATCCTGCGTGCCTTTGCCGTGGAGCAGAACGCGACCGTGGATCGCGGATTGATCTTGCACACTGACGCGAATTCTCAAAGTCCCGGTTCCCCGGCTGAAAGCATCGCCAATGCGTCAGGAGCCAGGCAGGTTCGGATCGGCGGCCAAGTCGCACAAAGTAATTTGGTGGAAAAAGTCCAGCCCGTGTATCCGGTGGCGGCCAAATCTGCTGGGATTCAAGGTACCGTTACGCTGGAAGCGGTGATCTCGGCCGAAGGCATGCCGGAGGAGATCCGGGTGGTCTCATCGCCGAACGACGACCTGTCACAATCAGCCCTCGAAGCGGTTCGGCAGTGGCGCTATCGGCCGGTGTTGCTCAACGGAAACCCCATTGCGGTTGTGACAGAGATCGTCGTTAACTATACGTTGGCTCCATAATCCTGTTTGCTCCTGATGGCGTGCAGGCCTGATAGCATGTTCGGATGTCCAAGCTCGCCGCCGTCCTTCTCGCCATGGCTTCACTACTGCCAGCCGGTGAACTCTCCACTCGTAAGACGCTCAATCTCGCCTCCATCAAAGCGATGGTAACGGCGGCCGAAGCCGAGGCCCAAAAGCGCGACGTCCATGTGAGCATCTGCATCGTCGATGAGAGCGGTAACCTTCTCTTTTTCGAGAAGGCAGATGGCATTCCCCTCAACACGATTCAGTTCGCACAGAAGAAGGCGCGCCATGCTGCCTTTTACGGAAGTCCGTCGCGCAATGGCGCAGAAGCGGTTAAGAAAGGGAACGTCGAGGTTTTGACGTTCCCCGAGTTTTTTCCCAACCAAGGTGGCCTTCCCATCAAAGTTGACGGTGTGACCATCGGCGGTATCTCGGCCAGCGGCGCCAAATCTGAGATTGACGAAGCGATCGCGCAGGCCGGGCTGGATGCCATGCTCGCGAAATAAACCGGGAGAAACTCCTCGTCCGCTGCAACTTTTGTACCCCGCCGAGACATTACCTAGACGAGAACGGCGGGTAAGATTCGAATGGACAGCGACGAAGATCTATTGCTGCGATTTCAGCGCGGGTCACACACAGCGCTGGAAGAGCTGTTTGCGAGATATCGGCAGACACTCTTTTCTTTCTTCGTGCGACGGCTGCCAGGAACCGGTAATGCCGACGATCTTGTGCAGGATACATTCATCGCCGTAATCAAGGGCGCCTCACGCTACGAACCTCGGTCCTCTGTACGCGCTTATCTGTTTGGAATCGCGTTCAATGTTCTCTTTACGGAGCGTAGGCGATTCCAGAGTACGCGGGCCCATTTGGATTCCAGCACCATCTCGGAACAAAGTGCTGGGCTTCCAGAGCGTGCCTTATGGGTACGACAGGCGTTGCTGAAGCTTGATAGCGACGACCGCGAGATCCTCATGTTGCGTGAATATGAGCAGCTAAGCTACGCCGAGATTGCTACGGTCTTGCGGACGCCGATCAATACTGTTCGGTCTCGCTTGCTTCGTTCGCGACTGGCCTTAAAACAATTGCTGGTACCGCAGGAGAATTTGACCGCTGACCAGGGGAGTTTGTAATGCCGATCATCAATCATCCGATTTCACCGGAAGAGCTGATGGCTTACCTCGACGGCGAATTGACAGAGCGTCAGGCGGCTCAGGCCTCCGAACACTTGAGGCAATGCCGAGACTGTCAGGCTTTAGCGGCTGATCTCCAGGCAGTCTCCCGGAATCTTGCTGCTTGGGAGATAGAACTGCCCAACAGCGATGTGCAATGTCCGCCGAGCGCACCGGCTTCCAGAGGCCGTCGGTTCCTAGTCGATCTTCAGAGCTACTGGATTCGCTATCGACTGCGAGCCGCCGTCGGAGTAGCGGCCTTGCTGGTCGTAGCGGAGGTCGGTTTGCTTCAAACGTCGCACCGGACGATCGATCAACAACAAGTCGCGAGTGGGTCCCTCTCCGGTCAAATGGCTATTCAAATTCAGAGGCCCGAGCTCCGTACCAACCAGACTCTTGCGAGGCAGTGGGCTTTGTACGATCGAGCAGTTGTCGCGGGAGGGGAAAAGAGCTTAAAGATTCCTTCTGCCGATGCCCTTTCAAGAGAGTTACCGGCCGTTGTTCCATCGACAGTCGCACAAACGGCGCAGCTGCGGATGGTGGTGAAGGACTTCGGCCGCGCGCGAGAAGCGGTTGCGAGCGTCGTTCAAGCAGAGAAAGGATATATCGCCAGGCTGGATATCGAGGAACCGCCGTCCGGTGGACGAACTCTGAGTGCCGCGCTGCAAATTCCCGCTCAGCGCTTGAGTGCTGCTTTGGCAGAGCTGAAGAAACTGGGACGGCTGGAGTCAGAATCACAAACCGGCGAGGATGTCGGAAGGCAGATAGTCGATGCGGAAGCCCGGCTCTCGAATCTCCATTCGGAAGAGGGTCGGCTCAACCAAATCCTGCGGGAGAGAACCGGAAAGCTCTCCGACGTCCTGAGCGTAGAGAACCAGATCAGTGTTGTGCGTGGTCAGATTGAGGAGTCTCAGGCGGAACAAAAGATCTTGGCGACCCGGGTAGCTTATGCATCTCTGAACGTAAGCATCATCGAAGAGTACACCAGGACGCTTTCTAAGCCTGAACAGCCATCGACTGCCAACACACTGCGAAATGCGGCAATCGAAGGCATTCAGCGCGTACAGAGCTTCTGCCTCGACGTCTTGGTGTTCTTTCTCTCGAGTGGCCCGCTGCTTCTGTTGCTGGCTGGTGTTGGACTCGGCGTTTTCAGACTGATCGTCTGGCTTCGGCTCAGGCGGCGAAGCACTGAGTGAGATCGCCGATGTCAGAACGGCCGTCCCGCGGGGGAGCTTTCGGTCCGGTAGCGGCTCCGACCTGCGCCGCTTCGTTATTGGGGCCGCCCGGCGTTGCATTATCGAACTTGTGATTGATTGAAGCCAACGTCGGAAGTTTGAAAATCCTCTCGATGAACTTCAGCACGGAAGAGTGCTCGTACCGGGTGGTCTCCAAGTGTGCTTTCCTCGCGTAAGGCGAGATGATCCAGGTCGGTACGCGGATACCAAGCCCGTAGGCATCCAAAACCGGCGGCTTGACATGATCAAAGAATCCGCCTGCTTCGTCGTAAGTCAGAATATAGGCCGAATCGGACCAGTATTGAGATTGCTTCAGAGCTGTAATCAAGCGCTGCTGCAGCATCTGGCCGTAGTTCAGATCGTATGGCGGGTGTTCGCCTGAGATATCGTCGGTCATTAAAAAGCACACCTGGGGCAGCGTACCGTTACTTAAATCCATCAAGTAATCGGTTTCGGTATAACTGATGACTCGTGGATCCTGGTACCAGCGTTTAAAGAGCTGAAAAATGTTGTCACAGTAGAACGCCTCCGCCGTGTTGCTGAGCGAACAAGACTGTTCGATCCCGTAGACCTTCCAGGTGATCTTGTGAGCGTCCAAGAGATCGAGGATGATCGGCCAATCAAGCGAACCGGCCGTGCTGTTGTTTGTTGTTATCCCGCCGCTGGTGCCGCCCACCGTATAGAGCCTGTTCGGGAAGGTGGGCCCAAGTTGCGAACAGTGATAGTTCACGCACAGCGTCGAATCGGTAAACAGGCTGTAATAGAAAGGCAACGACGGTTCGGTGTAGTACAGCATGGCGCTTGGGCCATTGGCCGTATAAAAACCATCCATCTTCCCGGCATCGTACTCCGCGTGGATGGTGGCCCAATCATGTGTTGGATTCGGGGTGGTCGTTACAATGGTCGGTACCGGGGAAACTCTCCCGCCGTGGCCATCGGGCTGAGAGTAGCCAGCAGGAATACCGTGCGATCCCACGAACGGCGCCTTCCCGTAGTAGTGGTCGAATGAGCGATTCTCGTTCACCGAAAAGAGCACATGCTTGATGGGAGGAAGCTTGCTCGATGAAGCAGCGAGCGGGAGTTGAAGCTCCGGAGACCCATGGACGGCCGGACTGGAGAATCCAACCGCCGATATTGACCCCAAAGCATGCAGTAATTGACGACGTGATAGACGGCCGGACATAGGTTTGATCGCTCCGGCCGAGTAGATCCCTCACGACTAGCAAGGTTTCCTGTTGAAGCGTTTCAGTTCGATTGCACGAACTATTTGACCAGAACTTCGTCCTGCAACCAGAGTTCTTCCGGCTCGCTTTGTGGTCTGTCTTGCTTCTTTCGACCCGTAAGCCGATCCATATACACGTACACGACAGGCGTGATGTAAAGGGTTAGCAGTTGCGAAACGACTAAACCGCCTACCACCGCAATACCGAGTGGGCGTCGAGCCTCGCCGCCAGCGCCCGTGCCGAAGGCGATGGGAAGGGTGCCGAGCAGTGCAGCCATGGTCGTCATCATGATGGGACGGAAGCGCTGCAGGCAGCCTTCGACGATGGCTTGTTCGGGGCTGAGCTTGCGATCACGTTGGGCGACGAGAGCAAAGTCGATCATCATGATCGCATTCTTCTTTACGATGCCGATGAGCAGTATGATTCCGACGAACGAATAGAGGTTCAGGTCTTCATGGAAAAGGCGTAGTGTCAGTAAGGCACCCAGTCCGGCCGACGGTAGCCCGGAAAGGATCGTTACCGGGTGGATGAAACTTTCGTACAAGATACCAAGAACAAGATAAATGACCATTACGGCGATGACGAGCAGTATTCCGAGCCCTTTGATGGAGTTCTGAAAGGCCGCCGCCGTTCCCTGGAACGTGAAAGACAGGGTATCTGGCTTGTTGAGCGATTGCGCGGCCTGATCAACCAGGCGGGTGGCGTCGCTTAGAGAGACTCCCGGCTTCGTATTGAACTGAAAATTGACAGCCGCAAGTTGTCCAATGTGGTTCACGCTCAAAGGCGCCACGGTCTGGTCCAGTGTCGCGATAGCAGAAAGCGGTATGGTCTTGCCGGTCGAAGACTTCACATACAGCTGAGTGAGCGCTGCCGGGTCACGCTGGAATTGCGGCAGTACTTCCAGCAGCACGTCATATTGGTTCGCCCCCGTGGTGATGGTCGACACACGGCGATTGCCATAAGCATCGAAAAGCGTGTTTGCGATTCTGTCTGGCGTCACATTCAAGGCCAAGGCTCGATTGCGGTCAATACGAACGTCAAGACGCGGATTCGTTAGCCGCAGGTCAGTGAAGACGTTTTGCAACTCTGGTATCGATCTGAGTTTCCTTTCCAGGATCGGAGCCCACTGGAACAACTCCTTCGTATCAGCGTCTTGCAACGCTACCGAATATTGACTCCGCCCTTCGTTCTGTCCCAATGTCACCAGCGGAGGTGACTGAAGGAAGACCATCAGTCCGGGAATCTTCGCGAACTCACCCTGCAACTGCCCAATAATGGCGGCTGCTGGCGGACGCTTCGGATCATCTTTGAATTGCATAAACATGAACCCTGAATTCTGACCTCCGTTACCGGCTCCCGATCCGAAGTGTTGAACCCAGGGATTCTTTTGCACCACCGCATTTACTTGTTGCTGCAGGCGAACCATCTCGTCAAACGATGTGTCTGGGGCTGCCTCGCTGCCACCGAAGGCAAAACCCTGGTCAACCGTCGGCATGAAACTTTTCGGCATGACCACGAACAGGTACACGGTGACAGCGCTGAGAACGATGCTGGTAAGCAGTGTTACCCGCCGGTGATGCATGATGATCTTCAGCGTTCGTTCGTACAGCGCGTTGAGCCAGACAAAGAAGCGTTCGGTCACCTGGTAAAAGCCGCCGGGAGGATGCGCCTCATGTCTTAGAAAGCGGCTGCCCAGCATGGGGGTCAGCGAAAGTGAGATAAATCCGGAGATCAGGACCGCGACGGCGATGGTAACGGAGAACTCTCGCAGCAGCCGCCCGATCACTCCACCAAGAAACAGAACAGGGATAAAAACTGCAACGAGGGAGACCGTCATGGAGACGATCGTGAAACCGACTTCGCGGGCTCCGTCGAGGGCGGCTTGCAAGCGAGGCTTTCCCATTTCCATGTGCCGGACGATATTTTCCAGCATCACAATGGCGTCATCGACCACGAAGCCGACCGAGAGGGTCATCGCCATCATGGAAAATATATCGATGGTGAAATCAAGGAGCTTCATCGCGGCGAACGTGCCTAAGAGTGATAGCGGCACCGCGAGACTGGGAATGACCGTCGCAGAGACGTTTCGCAAGAACACAAAGATTACGACAATGACGAGGCCGATGGTCAGCAGCAACGTGAACTTCACGTCGGCTATTGACTCGCGGATGTTCTCTGAAGAGTCGAACGCGTTGCCAATATCGATGCCGCGCGGCATCGATTTCTGCATCACCGGCAGTAGCGCCTTCACCTCGTCTGCTACGGCGACCGTATTGGAGCCGGGTTGCTTTTGCACGGCTAGGATCATCGTTGGTTTGTTGTCGATCCAGAAACGTGTATGAAGGTCGCTTACGCTGTCGAGCACCTGGCCCAACTCTCCGAGCCGCACGGGACTCCCGTTGCGGAACGTGACAATCAGTTGAGAGAACTGCGGCGCGGTCATCAACTGACTGTTGGACTGCACCGTATAAGACTTACTCGTCCCATAGAGAGAACCTGCTGGCAGATTGATGCTGCCGCTGGAAAGCGCTGTTCGCACCTCTTCCAGATCGATGGAGCGCGCAGCCAGCTTTTCAGGATCGGCTTGCACTCGTACCGCGAACTTTTTTGCACCGAAAACCTGCACGCGAGCCACACCGTTCACCATCGAGATGCGCCGAGCCATGCGTGTCTCGGCATACTCATCCAGTTGAGAAGGGCTCATAGTCTGCGACGAAATAGCGATGTACAAGATAGGCTGCGCTGCCGGGTTCACTTTGGAATAGGAAGGCGGACTCGGCATGTTAGTCGGTAGATTGCCTTGGGCTCGGGAGATGGCAGCCTGAACGTCCTGACCTGCCGCGTCAATGTTCCGCGAAAGGTCGAACTGCAACGTAACGTTGGTGCTGCCCAAAGAACTGGATGACGACATGCTGTTGATGCCGGCTATGGTGGAGAACTCCGCCTCCAGAGGCGTAGCAACGGACGCCGCCATGATGTCCGGGTTCGCGCCGGGTAAGGACGCAGACACTTGAATGGTGGGATATTCGACCGCCGGAAGGTTGCTGACCGGAAGGGTGATGTAGCTAAGGAAGCCAAAACCAAGAATGGCCACCATAATTAAGGTCGTGCTGATGGCTCGTCGAATGAAGAAGTCAGTGAAGTGCAAGGTTAGTCCTCACGTGCCAGGTTCTATAGGTCGCCTGCCGAATCAGCTTTGCCGGTTGCCGATTCGGCGCTTGTCCCAGGAGATAGTTGCGGTTGCACCTTCAAGCCTGGGGCCATTCTCATCTGTCCTTCAGAGACCACCATGTCTCCTGAACGCAGGCCCGATTCTAAGACTGCTTCTTCCACTGAGCTTCCGGCCTGGTAATTACGCAGCACTTTGACCGGACGCATACTGACCGTCGCTGTTCCCGCGTCAATCAACCATACATACTTTCCGTCCGGTCCGGTTTGAATGGTCCGGCTTGGGACAACAATCCGGCCCCGCTCAACATTTAACTGTAATTTCACATTGACGAACTGCCCGGGCCACAGTTCCTGTCCGGTGTTGGCAAACTCGGCCTTCAGTCGTATGGTTCCCGTTGTCGCATCCACGGTGTTGTCAACGAACTTCAAAAGTCCATTGACGTTTGTGCTCGAATTTGGTGAGGCTCGCACCGACAAAGGCTTCGCTCGATTAAAACTCTGTACAGCCGGCAACACTCCCTCCGGAACTCCGAAGGAAACGTTGATCGGTGACATCTGGAGCAGCGTTACCATGGCGACGTCGTTGTCCTTCACCAAGTTGCCGGCTTTGATGGCGATTGCTCCGGCGCGACCCGTAATCGGAGCCGTTATCTTGGTATACCCAAGTTGCAATTGCGTTTGCGCAAGGCGCGCCTCATCGGACGCAATGGAAGCTACAGCACTTTGCACCGCTGCCCGATCGGCCTCCAGGGAAGCCTGACTCGAATCCGCAGAGGCCACGGCCTGCTCAGTTTGTTCCTTCGAATAAATGCCTTCTTTCGAAAGAGCTAGCCCACGGTCGGCTGCTGCACGATATTGCTTTAGACCGGCTTCGTCTTTGACAACGTTGGCGCGAGCCTGCTGCTCCAAAGCCCGATCTTTGGCGAGATCGGATTGGATTTGGGTGATCTGTTCCTGTAAAGGTTGAGGGTCGATCTCAAATAGAAGTTGGCCCTTGCTGACGTTTTGCCCTTCCTGGAAATCGACACGAAGCACCTGGCCCGCCACCCGCGATTTTACATCTACACTGGCTATGGCCTCGACACTTCCGACCGCATCGATGATGAGAGGAACGTCTTGGGATTGCGCGTAAACAGCCCGGACCTGCGGCGTGGGAAAGCGCTGCATCGAACTTGGTGGTGCCCCAGCCTTCTGCGAACAGGCAGAAACAAAGGCAAAGGCACACACCGGTAACAGATGGATCGAGCTTGAAATTCGAAGTTGACGCACAGTTTGGAAACGGGGAGGCAGACCTATCGTCCCACAAAACGCGTACGATCTGCCGAATCGAAAAGTTCCGTCAGACTTCAAAAAAATTTAGCGTCAGGCTTGCCGTTGCGACATGTGGGACATGATCAATGCCAATGCGCCTGCCCCCAAGCCCTGCACGAGGGTTGGGTGCTGCGCGTAGAAGTTGCTGGCTTGATCCACAACGGACGGGTTGCTTTTCTGAGCTTCGGTCGCGAGTTGATGGACTGCTTCGGGCGAAACCTGAGATGCCTGATGCGGTTCGATCTGACCTTGGCCGAAATTCGAGCCCAGGACGTTGCCGAGGATTCCGGAACTGGCGGCCGGCCCCAATGCGCTCATTAAATGGTTCACGATTCCTGCCTGTTGTTGCCCGTTGGAATTGGCAAACATAGTACTGACCATTTGAGGAAAGGACGAGGCCCCGTTAGACCGAAAAGCTTCTGAGAGACCGCCCGCCAAATGATCCTGGGACGCATGTTGCGTCACCTGTTGAAAGTCCTTCTCGGGGTCCTGCGCACTGTTGGGGGCGGGGGATGCCGCAGAGCCTTGACCGGCGTACTGCTGTAAGATTCCAAAAAGATTTGAGAGTGACATAAGTGTATGGCCAACCCGGAAGCTTCTCAGGTCGACTTTATGTAGACGCGAGCATGATCTTTTCCGCTCGTGTCAATTCTGTTACTGCGGCTCTGGATGAAAGGGAATGGCAGTCTGAGGAACTTCAGAGTGCCCGGCACTAGCTGGTTCGGGCGTCTCCATGTCGAGATTGATGACGACAGGTTCCTGGCCGCTGCGCACCACGACCGCTTCGCACGTTTCCTTGGGATCAGCGTTGATCTCCTGATGGGGCACGTAAGGCGGGACATAAATGAAATCGCCGGGACCCGCTTCTCCGCTGAACTCGAGCTTGTCGCCCCAACGCATTCGAGCCCGGCCCTTCACAACATAGAGAACGGTCTCTAACGGACCGTGGTGGTGCGGTCCCGTCTTAGCATCGGGTTTCACGACGACCGTGCCTGCCCAGAGCTTACTTGCACCGGTGCGGGCGTGCGTGATTGCTGCTGCTCTTGTCATGCCCGGCGTCTGAGGCGTATTGGGATCGAGTTCGCCGGCCCTGACAATCTTTACCCCGTGTTCCTTCCAATCCGGCTGTTCGGAATTCATTTTCGCTCCTTGTGAGCGTCTTCCTTCCAGCCTTCCTTAACGTCATGCGCAGCTTGATCGAGCTTCCGGCCGATTACACGTCCGGCTTTGTCTGCCTCCACGGCCACCTTATGCGCAGCTTGACCCACCTTTCCGGCAGGAGTGTTCGCCTCCCGGTGTTTTTCGGCAGACGATTCTCCGTATCCGCAAGCGGTCGCCGCTACCATCATGATCAGGACTACGGTTCCTAACAACCATCTGTCGAAACGCGCACAACGAACTTCATCCGGCTGTCGCGATGGCATCTCCATTTGTCGCTTGGTGCAAGTCGCCGGGCCAGTTTGTGCGGTTTCCATTGCCGTCATACTCCCTTGATGAGTCACGATGATATTGAGTTTCTCCCTATGAATGATCTCCCAAATTTCGACCTGACGGGCCAGATAGCCATTGTGACCGGAGCTGCCAAGGGGCTGGGCCGCTCCATCGCACTGGCGCTCGCCCATGCCGGAGCAAAAGTCGGCCTTGGATTCCGTGACATCAACCGGAATGGTGATGTTCAAAGCGCAATTGAGGCGATGGGCGGAGTCGCGTTTCCATTGCAGATGGATACGGCGAAGCTCGACCAGGTTCACGATGCGATCGAACAGGTTGTTGCGCGCCAGGGACGGCTTGATCTGCTGGTTAATAATGCCGGTATTGCGCCAGTCAATTTCGCGGAGAATGTGAACGAGAGTGACTTTGACCGCACCATTGCAGTCAATCTGAAAGGAACGTTCTTTGCTTCTCAATATGCTGCGCGGCACATGATGCGCCAGAAAGGCGGCTGCATTGTGAATATGAGTTCGCAGGCTGGCTTCGCGGCGCTTCCGTCCGAGTCAGTCTATTGCATGACAAAGGCAGGTATCGCTCACCTGACCAAATGCCTCGCGGTGGAGTGGGGACAATATGGGATTCGCGTGAATGCCGTTGCGCCTACGTTCATCCGTACTCCCGGTACTGAGCCGGCCCTTTCGGATCCCAAGTTCGAAGCGGAAGTGGTGGAACGCATCGCGGCCCTCCATCGGATCGGACAGCCTGTGGAGGTGGCCGGTGCGGTAGTCTTTCTGGCGTCCCCGGCCGCTTCGTTGATAACCGGCCATACGTTAATGATTGATGGTGGATGGACCGCACGGTAGGTCATAGTAATCGGCTCGTTGAAGAACTCTGCCAGTCCCCAGATTGCGGGGCTGCAGCCCTGCCCATCTCGGCTGTGGCGCAGTCAGCCCGTCAAGGTGTTGACGAACACCGGGCCGTTGGCAATGTCGGGCTAGTAGGTAGAGGGCAAGACAGGGAGGGCAAACTGCGCCACGTCGGTGTGAGCGTGAGCAGCTTCAAGGTCTCTACACGCGACACCAATGGCGCTTTGTTCGTGATGGAAAATGTCATAGCGAAGAAAGGCGGCCCTCCCCGCCACTTGCACTACAACGAGGACGAATACTTCTATGTTGTGGAAGGCGAGTTTCTGATGGAGATTGGCGGTCAGCGATTTGAGTTGAAGGCAGGGGATTCAATCTTAGGACCTCGGAAGGTGCCGCATGCTTATGCCTTTGTCGGAAGCTCTCCCGGTCGTTTACTTCTTTCCTATGCTCCGGCCAACAAAATGGAAGAATACTTTGCCACCAGGGAAGAAGGGGCAAAATACAGTTCTGATGCCGAGCGCTTTCGTGTATATGGCATGGAGCTACTAGGCTCGCCGATCGAGCTCTAACGGAGGCGGCGCCTCTGAACTCTGGCTAGTCTGGTCGATATGAAAGCCGAGATCGGCGCACCGCAGTAGTTTGTCTCACCAGGCGACACTTATGACCGCAAATCGCTTAGCCCGGTGTCATTTGCGATGCAGCCTGGCGCTGCTGGAATCGCTGAGCGTCCTGCCTGGAGTAAATATTGTTGAACATGACGTAATTGGGGCCGGGCAGATGCGCTCGGGCATGCAGCATGGCTTCCAGTTCAGCCAAGTCTTCGTCCGTGTATTGGTAACCGTAACCCGTTTTCCCATGAAGCCGCCAGTACGCGATATCTCCGAAAGCGGGCTTTGAGTCGAATGGGTCCACACAGTGGATCAGTCTGTTCTCGGCGCAGATGTCACGTATCAGTTCGGGCCGCCAATCCTCGCCTCTCGGTTCCCAAGCCAAGAATCGGGTGTCTCGCTCAATCTGATGAAAGAACGCCGTCAGATTGCCAATGTTCTCACGTGTTGGCAGGAACGACTTCGGACATTGGAACACAACAACATCTGCCTGCAGGGTTCGGGCTACCTCAAGGGTGCGCTCCCATGCCAGCCACACCTGTTCTGTGGGACGGAAGCTACCGTAAAGGTCTCTTTCTGTCGCGCTGATTGCTGATTTTAGGCGGCGATAGGTCGGGCTCGATGGTGTATGCGTTATGAGCTGCCACGCCTTGAGGCAGAAGCGAAAGTCGGGAGGCGCCTGCGCCTTCCACCTTCTGACCACAGCCGCAGCCGGAGGTTGATAAAAGGTCGTTTGTAGCTCGATAGAACGGAAGTCGGAGAGGTAGCGGACCTGTGCTTCGCTCCAGCCGCAGCAGCCGACGAAGAGGTCAGTTTGCGCCATCCTGACCAGCGTATGATGCAGCCGGACTGATGGGTTGCGAATGCGCTGGATTGCTGTTCTGAACGAAGCGAGTACCCTGGGTCACAGGTCTCATCCCAAGTCAAGTCTTGAACCTTGTCGTTTTTGCAACTCAGCGCGATTGGTCGAGCAAACTCTCCGGTTGGGACGAAGTCGGCCCGCATGGTACGCTCATCCGACAAAAGGAGATCAAATGAACCGTTCGTCGCTGTTCGCGGAGTTTCGAAATCTATTGCGTGCAAGCAGGCTGGCCCGGCAAAAGGGCGTGCTGTTCAGGGACTTCCTTCACTCGGCAGAGGAGCCGCAAGCGCACCAAATAACGCCCACTCGGCGGCAAATCGTCAAGGGCCTCGGTGTAGTGGCAGGTGCAACGCTTATGGCGCGCGGGCGGATCGCGCATGCAGCACAGAGGCCCCGAATTGCCATTGTGGGTGGCGGGATAGCTGGCCTTAATGCGGCTCTGACTCTGCAGGATGCCGGCATCGCATCTGTTATCTACGAGGCATCCGATTTCGTAGGCGGTCGCATTCACTCGAACACGACTACATGGCTAGCGAATCAGACGAGTGAGTGGTGCGGTGAGTTTATCGACTCGGGCCACACGACCATGTTGGCCCTGGTGCAGCGATTTGGCCTTGACGTTGTGGACGTGATCGATGCCCAACCGTCCGGTTCTACCGACACCCTGTATTTCTTTGACAAGTACTACAGCGTCGAACGTGCGTACCACGACTTTCAGAAGATCGCATCCAGGCTAGAAGCCGACGCCAACAACCTCTATCCCACAACATACGATCCGGCAACACAATCACGGCGTGCGGTGCAGCTCGATCACCTCAGTGCCTACGATTGGATCGAGCGCTATGTTCCGGGCGGACATAAGTCGCCGCTGGGTGCGTATATTGACTCCGCCTACACAAACGAGTATGGGTTAGACACCGATCAGCAAAGTTCGCTAAACATTGTTTACTCGATGGGCTTCCAGCCTGATTCAGCGCAGTTTTCGATCTACGGAGGATCGGACCAACGATTTCGTGTGCTCGGCGGAAACGACCAGATCCCGCGGAAGATGGCCGCAGCGCTGAGCCCGGAGAGCATCCGCACTGATTGGTGGATGGAGTCGATCCGAAAATCATCCGATCACACTTTCGATCTCACCTTCGACACTCCACAAGGCATGCGTTATGTGACCGCCGATCACGTAATCCTGACGGTGCCCTTCAGTGTCTTGCGTGGGCTTGATTACCAGCATGCCGGCTTCGACGACCTTAAGCGAACCGCTATCCGGCAACTCGGGTACGGAACGAATTCCAAATTGACGTTGCAGTGCTCGGAGCGGCTCTGGGACACGAGAGGGCCCTGGGGGCTGGGTGATGGCAACATCTACACGGATTTGTTTTTTCAGAACACCTGGGACTCTTCGCGCGGTAGCTCCGGGAAGCCGGGGCTGCTGACTGCCTTCATGGGTGGCAGCGCGGGGCTGTCCCTGGGAGGAGCCCGCCAGCCCTTTGCGGATGCGAACAGTTCTGGGGAAGTCGTCGGCTATGTCGAGAGATTTCTGGATGCTGCGAATCGCCCATGGCCGGGAATCGAGTCACTCTGGAATGGACGTGCGACGCTGTCCACTCCTTGGAAGGCTCCTAATCTACTCGGCAGCTACTCATGCTGGCGAGTTGGCCAGTACACGTTGTTCAGCGGCTATGAAGGTGTGCGGCAGGGGAACTGCCACTTCGCAGGTGAACATTGCTCACAAGGGTTCCAGGGCTTTATGGAAGGCGCGGCGGAAGAGGGCGCGCGCGCGGCGCAGGAGATCATCTCTGATCTGCCGGGCTGAGGCTTGGCGCGCTTCCAGATCGCCGAAAAGCCAGGATCAACTTGGAAAGTAAACTCTGCGCCGTTAGGGGCGATCTGTCTGCGCCAGAAGGTCACATCGACTACACGCGCGTTTCACGTCCAATTGGCAGCCAGCAGTCCCAATATGGGATTGCTAAACCCTTGCCGACATGTCTGTACCAATCGGGACGAAAAGCATATAACCCTCCTGGGAGCCGATGTGACCAGCAATGTCTGGAGCTTCGGCCGCGCTGCTAACCGCTGACCGACGCTCAGCTTCGGCACAAATACGGGAACGGCCAGTGTGAAGGCGCTGATTACGACGTTCTGGTCGCCGTTGCTGCTCTCAGAGCCGGGGATTTGTCTCCGGCTCCTGAAACTCAAGCTATGACTAGCCCCAAGATATTTGCGATGGGATGGCAGTTTTCGAAGGGGTGCTCTCGCTCCAGGAAGTGTATGGCTAATTCACCTTGCGAGGCATATTCATGAAATTTAAACTAACTACTGTCACTGGGGCGCAACACAACCGCTCCGTTCGGTCTGTCTGCTTACTTGCTCTGGCGCTGGCGAGCGCTGTTCCATCCTTCGCCGCTACTCTGACCGTTACCAATACGAACGACAGCGGTGCCGGATCGCTGCGGCAGACGATCGCCGATGCCAGTTCCGGGGACACGATCAACTTCAACCTGCCTAAGCCAAGCACCATCACACTGACGAGCGGCCTGCTGGAGATTGGCAAGAGTCTCAACATCACCGGCCCGGGCCAGACGCAGCTAGCCATTGACGGCAACCACCAATTCACAATCTTCCTCATTGATCAGGGAGCTAGCGTCAGCCTAGCCGGCCTGACCATCCAGCACGGACAAGGCAGTCAGTTCTTGGCGGGGGGATGTCTCAACCGCATCTGTTATTACGCGGGCGGGATCGAAAATGACGGTGTGGCCCTTACCTTGACGGCCGTCACTGTGTCGGGTAATTCGACACCCAGGGTTGGCGGAGGAATCAACAGTCTCAGCAGTGGGCCGCTAACAATCACTGATAGCACCATATCCGGCAATTCAGCTCTTGGTGGTGTTCCTGCTGAGGGTGGCGGGATCGAGGGAGCCGGTACGCTCACAATCACGAATAGCACGATTTCGGGCAATTCTGCCGAAGACGGGGGTGGAATCGACTTTTACACTACCGCTGGTAGCTCCTCCATCATCAACAGCACCATTTCAGGCAACACTGCGACACTGTCCCTGGGTGGTGGCGTTGAACATGATGGGGGCCCACTTACCTTGGTCAATACTACGATCACCGGCAATTCGGGTGCCGTCGGCGGTGGCGGCGTCTTTGTGAGTAGTTATCTTGCTTCCGTCACCACGAAAGGCACGTTACTCGCTAACAATGTCGGTGGAAACTGCTTAGCGACATACACCAATCTCGCTCAAAGTGTTTTCACCTCGCAAGGCTACAATCTGTCCGATGACAGCACCTGCGCACGCTTCACGGAGCCCACTGACAAGAACAACACGCCCGCGCAGTTGGACACCAATGGTCTGAAGAACAACGGCGGCGCAACGCAGACCGTGGCGCTGCTGCCGACCAGTCCAGCGGTCGACGCCATTCCCGCTGCCAACTGCACCGACACCAATGGTAAGCCGGTGACCACCGATCAGCGCGGCACCACTCGCCCGCAAGGAAAAGGCTGCGACATCGGGGCCTACGAGCTGGCACAGGTTGTTCCATTCGCCAGCTTCCACCCCTCCCTGGCGATTGATAATGGCAAGCACCCTGGCTTCGTGCTGACCTCGATCTTCACGCTGGGTAGTGGCACTTCCGGCCTCAATCCAGCAACCGAAGCCATGACGCTGCAGATTGCGAACTACACGCTGGCGCTACCGGCGGGCTCGTTCCATCAACTCTGGACGGGCTCCAATGCGCCGTATGCGTATGAGGGCACCGTCAATGGCACAAAAGTGGTGCTGGGGCTTGCTTCCTTGGGCAACAACACCTTCACCTTCGATGCCGCAGGCGCGCCGGGCTCGTTTTCCGGAGTCAAGAATCCAGTCACGATCACGCTCACGTTCGGCAGCGATTCCGGAACCACGCCGGTGACTGCAGTGATCAAGACTTACTAAATTGAGCATTGCTTAACGATCTCAGGAGCTGGACGTGTCTCTGGCTCCTGCAGTTCGAGTAAGAACTGCCCAGAATATTTTGCTTGTTATGGGATGGCAGTTCGTCACTCGGTGGCAAGAAAAGCAACGTTCACACGCTTATTCCTTCTGACTTACTAATTGACCTACAAACTGGAGGAGCAGAGCCGGTGACGCGTCTCCGGCTCTGGACGCTGCTACTTACTAACAGTGAACTTTGCGTCGCTTTGTTGGTCAGCGAACCGGAAACACCGGTGAAGGTAACAGTGTACGTTCCCGGCGTCGTCGTCCTTGGAAAGAAGATGCCGGATACCGCATAGGCTGTGCCGTTCACGGAGACAGTCATGGGGAAATCCACGCAATAGGAGCCCGCCGGTCCGCCGGAGCAACTCAGGCTGACTTTGCCGTCGAACCCTTGGACGGATTGCACCTTGAGAATAAAGCCTGCCAGGTTGCCACGGGGGACCGTTTCGGCCGCAGGCGTGGGAGTGATGGTGAAGTTAGCCGCCGGGGTGACGGTAATTGTCTGCGAGTTGCTGACTGCGGGAGCGAAGTTGCCGTCCCCGAGATAGCTGGCTTGAATGTTTTGCGTGCCCGTCCCCGTGAAGCTGACCGCGAGGGTAGCAGTGCCGTTGCTGAGCGGGGCAGCGCCGAGGGTGGCACTGGTGGTGGTGTCGGTAAAGGTCACCGGGCCGGTGGCGGTCAGCCCGCTTTGTGTGTAGGGGCTCAAGCTGGCCACCACTTGCACGCTTTGCCCGGCAGTTGCCGCGCCGGGCAGGGCCAAGGTCAGGTGCGTAGACACCAGGGACGCAGCGAGGCTGAGCGTCCCGCTGCTCGGGGTGTAGTTGCCGTCGCCGGGATAGGCCGCCTGGACAGTGTGCGCGCCCGTGCCGATCACGAAAGCATTCGACAGGGTTGCGGTTGTGGTTCGCGTAAGGTTGTTCAACAGCACACTGACGGTACCGTCGTAATAATCAGCCAGGGCCAGATCGGTCACGCCGTCGCCGTTGAGGTCGCCCACCACCACGGAATAAGGAGCAGAGCCCGTGGCATAAGTGCTTTGCGCCCAAAGATGCCGTTGCCCTCATTCACTAATACGCTGACGGTGTTGTCGGTACCATTGGTGACGGCGAGATCCGGCTTCCCGTCGCCATTGAAGTCGCCTACCGCCACGGAAACGGGAACGTTGCCCGCGGCATACGCCGTCTGCGACCTAAAGGTGCCGTTCCCCATGTTCAACAACACGCCCACAGTGTTATCCCCCTGATTGACCACGGCCAGATCAGGCTTGCCATCGCCATTGAAGTCGCCCACCGCAATGGAAGAGGTATATTTGCCCGTGGCATAAGTGCTTTGCGGCCCAAAGGTGCCGTTGCCTTGGTTCAACAACACACTGACGCTGTTGGAGGAGGATGCGATGTTGGCAATTCCGACGAAATTGCCTACGGCGAGATCGGGCTTCCCGTCGCCGTTGAAGTCGCCCACCACCAGGTACCACGGTGTGTTGCCTACAGCATACGTCGTCTGCGGCCCAAGGTGCCGTTCCCCATGTTCAACAACACGCCCACAGTGTTGTCGTACTGATTGACCACGGCCAGATCAGGCTTGCCATCGCCATTGAAGTCGCCCACCGCCACGGAAGAGGGAGATAGGCCCGTGGCATAAGTACTTTGCGGCCCAAAGGTGCCTTGCCCAGGTTCAACAGTACGCTGATGGTGTTTTCATCGAAATTCGCCACGGCCAGATCGGGCTTACCATCGCCGTTGAAGTCGCCCACCGCCAAGGTGGAGGGAGATAGGCCCGTGTCATAAGTGCTTGGCGGCCCAAAGGCGCCGTTCCCCTGGCCCAACAGCACGCTGATGGTGCTGCTGCCCAAATTGCCGACGGCGAGATCGGGCTTGCCATCGCCGTTGAAGTCGCCCACCGCTACGGAAAAGGGAGAAGAGCCCGCCGAATAGGGTGTCTGATTTCCAAACGTCTGCATGGTCGTAGCGGCCCCGAGAGTAGCCGTGCCCAGGGCTCGGTTTATCGTCAGGTCGGTGAAGGTTACCGAACCGGTCGGGGCGGGCACGCTGTGGCCAACTACGGTCGCAGTCAGAGTGTAAGGATTGGCGCCGGTGGCGCTGAGTGTCGTAGTCGTAGGAGCACTCCCGCCCTGTGCCGAGAGCACGGTCGGGGCGAGCGCCAAGACAAGAAGCAGAAATTCGGGAGCGGTCCGAACGGGGGTGGTTACCGAGGTGGCCACGCCGAGGCCGGTCGCCCGAGGTGCGCTGCGTTTGCCGGAGAACTGTCGGGAAAGTTTCTTGAGAAGTGAAGTAGCCATACACCTCTGAGAGCGAGAGCACCTTGCCAAAACCTGCCATCGCCGTAAGATGTTTTCCGGCGGAGAATTCATCGGCCCTTGATCCGTTGCAAATTCTCCTGATTGTGCCGGGAGAAAGGGATCCGAAATCGGCCAAATCTAATGCATAGATCCGCACTGACGGCTCAGGGTTTACCATCCACGTAGACGTAGTCGGCTTCTCGGTGAACTTGCTGTGCCGATTACCCGCGGGTAGTCGCCAGTGTTTACCGATCCCGAAGTTGTCACCTTCCGGGTTGCGCCAGTATAACCGGAAACTGGACTCATATTATGGGTAGGTCCTCCCGAGGGCGCGGCGTTTACGGACAGGGTCCGGAAGATCGGCCATCGGGAAGTTAGCAACGAAGAGTAGCTGTTCGGAAGCAGAGAAAGACCAGCCCAATATTGCTCTCAAGGCGTATTCCGGTGACGATTCCAATGTAATTGGCCACCAAACTCGTATCCGCGCCCGCCCAAACCTGAACTGGGCTGGTAATGTCCTTGAAGCGACCGGAAAAGAAGCAGCAGTGGGCCTAATAGCCGGTCTCTGAAGCGGCGATATATCGGGTCAGAACGGGGCCGGTCCCGGTACTTTGCTGTGGCAAACTTTTTAGCGCTAACCATCGTCTTTGCATCGTGATGTCGTACGCTGGTTCCCTATGGCGAATGCCAACCACCTCTTAATTGGACTGGGCGGAACCGGTGGAAAAATCATCCGTTCGTTCCGCCGGGCCGTTCACCAGAACTACCGCGGTGAACAGCCCAAAGAGACCAAAATCCGCTATCTTTACGTCGATTCCAGCGACGAGATGATGAAGCACGATGATCCCTCCTGGAAGATCCTGGGTCAGAGCGTGCAGCTCCCCTTGTCCAGTCAATTGCTGATCTCCGGTCTCAACCTGGGAAGCGTGCTCGACAATATCGGTAGTTATCCGGGCATTGCTCCCTGGCTCGGTGACCGCGAGGCGTTTCGCGAACTGCTGAACTCGGCGAATGCAGCCAATATCGTCGGCGGTCAGAAGCGGCACCTGGGGCGGTTTCTTTTTGCATGCCAGGTCGGACGTTTTCGAGAGTACTTGCAAACCTTGGTGCGGGAGATGGAGGTCGGCGGTGTCTCCGGGACGAACTTTCATGTTCTTGCCGGACTTGCCGGTGGTACCGGTAGCGGCTGTCTGGTCGACGTCCTGGCTCAGATTCGGCTGATGTTTCCGGACAAGAGCAATCGGATCATTGTCTATGCTTTGCTGCCGGATCGTACTCCCCCCGCCAATCGAGCGCAGGCGAACTATCATGCCAATGGCTACGCCGCACTGTTAGAGCTGAATGCTCTATCGACCGGCGTGTGGATGCCGCATGACGTCTCCGGCCAGCGAAAGGATCGGCTGTTCCTGCAGGATCCCTTCAACAACTGCTATCTCTTCTCGGATGAGAACGAAGAGCGCATCAAGGTCGATATTGATAAAGAACTGCCCGACATCGTTGCTTCCTTCCTGTTTCAGAAGGTGATTGCCACGGCTACCATGCCATGGGATTCACTTCGCCGGATGGAAACTTACGAAAACATGGATTTCCGGCCGGAAGAGTCGCCGGTCAGCCATCGCCCTGAGCGTTCGCGTTTGTTTTGCACCTTCGGGATCAAACAGGTCTCCTA
Source organism: uncultured Acidobacteriaceae bacterium (assembly GCA_963814195.1). GTDB lineage: Bacteria > Acidobacteriota > Terriglobia > Bryobacterales > Bryobacteraceae > Bog-105. The sequence continues at coordinate 134,066 of CAWFBU010000006.1, read as the reverse complement.
TCCGGAAGAAGAGATTCACGAGTACATGACGTACCAGTTTGCGCGTCAGGCTGCTCTGCAGCTTCAGTACAATCGCTGGTCCGATACGGTTGGCTTCCTTGACGAAGCTACGAATAGTTCATTTAGTGAATTTGTCCGCCAAAAGGAAACGGTGGAGCGGTGGCGCCTCACAGACGAGCACCTTACGCTGTCGGCAGGCATTCTCCCGGACGAAGTCAGTAACCGGCGCTGGAAACCGATCAACCAGTTCTGGCTTGACTTACAGCCCCATTTTCAATCGCAAGTGAGAGAGTCGTTCGCCAGTGACGAGAGGGTCTGGCTAAGCGAACTCTATAAGATGTACCAACAGGCCTACAACGATAATTACCGCGACCTGGGGGTACGGAAGTTCTATGAGACCAAGCGAGGCGACGCGAAAGACCACGCCCGCGAGTTACGGTCCCGCATCGAACACGACCTGTTCCAGGATTGGGTGAACGGCGCTCGCTCGGTTCAGGACACGGCCCGGCTGCTAGGCTCCCTGATCGCTTCTGTGGATGAATACTCCCGGAATCTGGATGATCGCTTACAGCGCTTGCAGGACACGCTTCGTGAAACTCAGGGGCACATGCAGGCCGCCGGTGCGGAATGGGCGCGCATCGGCCTCCTTAGCGCCATGCTGGGGAAGCGGGCCGACCTGTTTAACGGTCAAGCCCAGAGCCTGACACAGCTCTATACGTTACAGACCAGAATCGAAGGCTTCCAGTTTGCCAAGCATCTGCTTCAACTGTTCACAATGGAACTGAACGATTTGGCCAACGAGGTAACGCGCGCTGCCAGTACCATCGAAGAGGCTTCCAAGGGATTCTCCACTGGTATTGACTCCCGTCTGGCCGACACAGGCCAGGACGACCTGAAGAAGCAGGTCGTGCGCTTCTATCAACCGGTGGTTGTCAAAGATTTCGTTAAATCAATGATTCGCGATAAAGCTCTGCAGGCTAAGCAGACTGCGGGTGTTCGCCAATCGGTGGCCGGTATGCTCGGCGACAATCAAACCTTTAGTTCGTTTAACGTTCGGATCCCGCGCGAGAAGTTCGTGGCCGCTCTTGAGAGTGCATGTGAGCAGAGTGCCGTTGATGCACACAACGCCTTCATTGCCGATAGTAAAGACCGGACCCGCATTCTGGGTGTAAGTGTCATTGACCGTCTCAATCGAGAGTATGGCGGCAATCCTGAAGCTCTGCGCAGCTACGTGATCGGAGTCCTGGCACACGCCAAGGTGTACCTCCGGTTCAACGGAAACGAAGAAGGGAAGCGGGGCGCCGGAACATTTGGAAGCAGAGTTTCGTCATTAACTATCATCTTGCCCGACTCGCAGGAATTACCAGAGTTTTTGAACACTCTGAGCGCGGAGTTTACCTCCAATGCTCAGATTGCAGCTAAAGAGGTTATCAAGACCAAAGCTCGCCAAAGCGAGATCACTCTTGTCAGCCTCTCGAGCCTGTTTCCCGCACGCTTTGTGGAAGACGTGCTCTTCTTGAAGGAACGCTACCAACAGCGTGTGACCGGTTCAGCGGCCGAGCAGGCCAGATTTGAGCTGCATGCGGAAGGTGATGGATCGCAATTGCCTGATCTCTTTCTGCCGGAGGCCGATCCGAAACGTTACCTTGCTAATCTGCTCATCGCAAAGGCGATGGGTTTGGTGCAAGTGCTGGAAGATCCTGAGACCGGCGTTGCGGGCCTGTACCTCTTGTTGAAAGACGAACGAGGACTCAGCCGCGAACCGATTTTTCTTGGAAAGGACTTCGCAGACGCCTCGTCCAATCCGAGCCCGGAAGCATCTGATGCCCTATCGTCAGGTGTGACTCAAGCCCTCTCCTCCGAGTTTCTTCACCAAAGCAAGCGCGACGAGTTGTTCAGTAAAGTGATTGCCGACGTTGACCTCATCAAGGCCGAACGTAAGAATCCGCTTGATAAAGCGGTACGTGCCTACTCCGATGCGGCGCGCCTGGCGGATACCATTCTTCAGCGGAGATAATTCGTTTTATGCCGGACCATTATGGGAAATGCACGAACTTCGGTTTGTGTTCCAAAGCAGATACTCACGAGACGCAAAGGATTCCGGAGAACGTCGACTTCGTCTGTGCGGAGTGCCGCCGACCTCTGACGCCCTTGGGAGGCGCGCCCGGGGCAGCCCCCAGACGTACGTCACCGCTCCTGCTCATCGCGATTCTGTTCGGCATTTTGTTCGGGGGCGGCATTTACATGTTTATGCATTCTTCCCGTCGCGCTCCCAGCCCCGAGACCTCCTCGGCGACCGCGACAACTCCCGATTCTGCGCCACTGCTTCGCCTGAGTGGATCCAATACGATCGGCGCACAACTAGGACCTGATCTGGTCCAGGCCTGGCTTACCTCGAAAGGCGCTTCGGGCCTGAAGACTGCGTCCCATGCCACGGACGAGACTACGATCATGGGAACTTTGAACGGAGCGCCTGTTTCGGTGGTCGTGAAAGCACATGGATCGGCTACCGCTTTCACGGACCTGGCATCGAATGCTTGCGATATCGGAATGGCTTCGCGCAAGATCAAGCCCCAGGAAGCTGCGGATCTGAAGGATAAGGGTTTGGGTGACCTTACCTCCAATGCCGACGAACGTGTCGTTGGGTTGGATGGAGTCGCGGTGATTGTTAACGAAGCCTATCCCAAAGACAGCATGACGAAAGAGGAGGTCGCGAATATTTTCGCAGGCTCCTCGTCAGGACCAGTGTGGAATATCTATGCTCGCGACAGTAACTCCGGAACCTACGATACGTTCAAAGACCGGGTGCTCGGAAGCCGTTCTCTAGCGGCTTCAGCAAAACGGCTGGAGGACAGCCGAGCGCTTGTTGCGGCCGTTGCTGGTGACCAACAGGGGATCGGATTTGTGGGTCTGCCTTATGCCGTCGGTGTCAAGGTACTCGCAATTTCTGAAAACGGTACGCGAGCGCTGGTTCCCAATACCATGACGGTACGGACCGAATCTTACCCGCTCAGTCGCCGCCTGTACCTTTATGTCCCAGATAATGCCAAGTCTGAAGCGCGAGATTTCGTGAGGTTTTCGTTGTCTCCGGCAGGCCAGGAGGTTGTCGAAAAGGACGGCTTCGTCGGGCAGAAGGTTGACGTCATCAATGCTTCCGCTCCGGCCAACGCTCCGGGCGCTTACATGGCTCTTATGCCTTCAGCGGACCGTTTGTCCGTGGACTTCCGTTTTCGGACAGGCAGCAGCGAACTTGACTCGAAAGCGGTTGACGATGTCAAGCGTGTTGCGGCGGCGATGAGTTCGCAATTCGCCGGTCGTGGCGTGATGCTGGTTGGCTTTGCCGATAGTACAGGTAGCCCGGCCTCAAACCTGAAACTGTCAAAAGACCGTGCGCAGGCAGTGGCCAAGGTGATGGGCCCGCAGGGCATCACTCCTGTTTCCATCTTGGGTTTCGGCCAGGAGTTGCCGGTTGCGGATAACGCCAGCGAGGAAGGAAGAGAGAAGAATCGTCGAGTTGAGGTTTGGTTACGTAAGTAAGCTGCTTAGATCGGAGGATGGCTGATACGACTCAAGCATGAAGTAGAATCTCGAAACAATGACCAATGAGGAGATGCTCGCGAGAATTGAAGAGATTGGAATCATTCCCGCCGTAAGCACAAACTCGTTTGACGATGCGCTCTTTGCTTGTGAGTCAGTCTTCAACAGCGGGATTCCCGTTGCAGAAATCACAATGACCACTCCCAGGGCTGCGACCCTGATCTCTCAGCTGATCAGTAGTGATCCGGGTGTTATTGTGGGCGCGGGTACCGTTCTTGATCTCGATACGGCTCGTGTGTGTCTTGATGCAGGAGCTTCCTTCCTGACAAGTACCGGGTTTGATCCGGAGATCATCGCTTTCGCGAATCAGCACATGATTGCTACCATCCCGGGCGCCCTCACGCCCACGGAAGTGATGGCTGCCAAGCGGGCGGGTGCATCCTGTATCAAAATATTCCCATGCTCGAGCGTCGGTGGGCCTTCCCACATACGAGCACTTCGGCGTCCCTTCCTTGGCACTCGTCTTATGGCGTCAGGCGGCGTTACTCAACAGACGGCCGCGAAATACATCCTCGCTGGGGCAAACGTTTTAGGAATCGGAAACGACCTGCTGCCCCACGAGGCCATTCGGACGAGAAACGCCGACTGGATTAACGAACTGTCCCGACGATTCATTGGGATGGTGCAAGACGCTCGAAGCGGCAAGATCATCAACGACAACGGGCAAATTTGAAGGTGTGTTCTAAAGCTCACGCTCAGCAGAGATGGTAGCTTGAAATCGCTGCATGATCCGGCTCTTAGTAGATTTCGCCCTTAATAACCGATTTCTGATCGTTCTGGTTGCACTTCTCCTTCTTATCTGGGGAGGCATCTCCTTCCACAATCTCCCTGTTGAAGCCTATCCGGATGTCGCGAACAATTACGTTCAGATCATCACCCAGTGGCCCGGACGTGCGGCAGAGGAAGTGGAGCAACAAGTCACCATTCCCTTGGAAATTGCTGTAAACGGCATCCCCCATCTGGATCATCTCCGCTCTGTTTCGATTTTCGGCTTGTCGAGTCTTAGCCTGATTTTCGACGACGAGTCTTCTAACGATATGAACCGCCAGAAGGTGCTGGAGCGGCTATCGCAAGTGAGTCTGCCGGCTGGCTTGCAAGCCCAGATCGGATCCGACTATAGCCCCGTTGGTCAGATTTATTGGTATACCCTCCACAGCACCAATCCGAGTTACGACCTGATGGCGCTGAAGTCGCTTCAGGACTGGACGCTCGAAAAGCAATTCAAGTCCGTACCGAATGTTGTCGATGTAAGCAGCATTGGTGGCAGCACCCGTGAATACCAGGTGCGCGTTGATCCTAATAAGTTGGTTTCGTATGGCCTCAATATCGGCCAAGTTGAGCAACAGCTGTCGAATAACAACGTGAACGCCGGCGGTAGCTTCCTGGAAGCCGGAATGCAGCAGATTAATGTGCGCGCCATCGGGCTGGTGGACAACGTAAATGACATTGCTGAAACTTTCCTCAAATCACAGAATGGTGCTGCCATTCGCGTCAAGGACATAGCCACCGTCTCGCAAGGACCACGCATACGGCTCGGGAAAATCGCTAAGGCGATTCACCGGTCCGACGGTGTTGTGGTTGACAATCGCGATGTCGTGGAAGGCCTTGTGCTGTTGCGCAAAGGTGCCGATTCCGAGAGCACTCTCGCCGGTATTCACGATAAGGTCAAAGAACTCAATGAGCACCTGCTTCCCCCGGGCGTCAAGGTCGTTCCTCACCTGGACCGAAGCGAGTTGCTCAGTTATACAACGCATACCGTTCTCCACAACCTGACAGAAGGGATCATTCTTGTTGCCGTAATACTGTTTCTGTTTCTGGGCAACGTACGGGGAGCTTTCATTGTGGCTCTTACCATTCCCTTTTCTCTGCTATTCGCGTCCATCTGCCTCGATCTCAACAAGATTCCCGCAAACCTCTTGTCGTTGGGAGCTCTCGACTTCGGGATGGTAGTGGAAGGCGCCGTCGTCATGGTGGAAAACATCATTCGCTACCTGGCTCGCCATGATGGTCATGACAAACCTACTCTCACCTCCATCCGCGAGGCCGCACACGAAGTACAAAGGCCCGTCTTTTATTCCATCGGCATCATTATCACCGCATACCTGCCGATCTTCACGTTGCAGCGAGTGGAGGGGCGCCTGTTTAAACCGATGGCCTGGACCGTCTCCTTCGCCTTGTTGGGAGCGCTGATTTTCTCCATGCTGGTCTCTCCCGTACTCTGCAGCCTTTTCTTCGGCAAGCAAGTCCGGGAATGGCGCAATCCGGTGATGACCGCCATCTCTGTCGCATACCTCTGGCTGCTGCGTCGAGCCATACGATTTCGCTGGGTCACGGTGGGAGTTGCAGCGTCCGTCTTTGGCGTTTCGATCTGGATGATGATGAGCGGGATTATCGGTTCTGAGTTCCTGCCTCACCTGGATGAAGGTTCTATCTGGGCGCGTGCGACACTCGCTCCCAGCACCGGGCCGAACTCTGCTATCGGAGTGATGGATCGCGCGCGGGTGGAAATGGCGAGGTTCCCGGAGGTTAAGCAAGTTGTCTCGCAAGTTGGACGTCCGGACGATGGTACTGACACCACGGGATTTTTCAATACCGAATACTTCATCGACCTCAGACCCAAAGAGGCATGGCGGCCCGTCTTCCACCAGAATAAAGAAGCGCTGGTAGCGGCCATCGATCGAGAACTGGAGAAGATCCCGGGTGCATTGTGGAACTTCTCTCAGCCGATCGCAGACAACATGGAAGAAGCTGTCAGCGGCGTAAAGGGACAACTTGCGATAAAGATCTACGGAGACGATCTGAAAACTCTGGAGAGCAAAGGCCAGGAGATTGTAAATGTCATGCGCACTGTGCGCGGAGTTTCAGATCTGGGGATGTTCCGGGTAATTGGCCAACCGAATTTGCAGTTCAAGGTCGATCGCGCCCGAGCAGCACGCTACGGCATCAACGTGTCCGACATTCAGGACGCGCTTGAAACGGATGTTGGCGGGAAGACCGTTGGCCAGGTACTGCAGGGTGAGCAGCGCTACGACCTGGTGGTGCGTTATGATCTTCCATTCCGGGCGAGCATTCAGGACGTCGCTAATATCCGGCTTCTCGCTCCTTCGGGCGAGCGGGTCTCTCTCGCGCAACTCGCGCAGGTCAGTGTCTCAGACGGTGCGTCTGAGATCTATCGAGAGTCCAACTCCCGCTACGTCGCCCTCAAGTACAGCATTGTGGGCCGCGATCTGGGAAGTGGCGTCGAAGAAGCCATCTCCAAAGTTTCGAAGCAGGTCAAGCTTCCTGTCGGATACAGCCTTAGCTGGGCTGGAGAGTACGAAAGCGCGAAGCGGTCGCAAAAGCGCCTGGCAATTGTCGTCCCTATTACTCTCCTGGTCATCTGCATGATTCTCTACACCATGTTCAACTCCATGAAATGGGTTTTGCTCATCATTGCCAACGTCGCGATGGCTCCCATCGGAGGACTGCTGGCTTTGCTGCTCACCGGCACTCACATTAGCGTTTCTTCCGGCGTGGGATTTCTCGCCCTGTTCGGTGTTTCTGTTCAGACAGGCGTCATCATGCTGGAATACATCAACCAACTGCGCGCCCGGGGAGAAACCATCATGAATGCTGCGATCGACGGCTCGGTTCGTCGCTTGCGACCTATCATGATGACCATGCTGGTTGCCAGTGTAGGTCTTCTGCCCGCGGCTCTTTCGCGGGGCATCGGCTCGGATTCCCAACGCCCGTTTGCGATTGTGATCGTCGGCGGCTTGGTGGCTGCGCTCTTCCTCGGGATCTTCCTTCTGCCGACCCTTTACGTTTGGGTGGCCGGCAACAACGACGTGCTTCCGAAGCCTGAGAGCGAACCGGACGAAGTCTGATTGGTCAAAACATATAGGCGGGCGGAGTGATGCCCTTCGCGCGAAGATACATTTCGGCGCTTGCCCGGTGATGCGTTGTGTGATCCAGCAACCCAAGAAGCAGATCGACTCCGGACATGTTTCCTTCCTCGCTCTGATATGACTTCTTGCTGATTTGCTCCTCGGTCAGATCCGAGACTTTCGTGATGGCACGCTCGAAGGCCGCCTTCTGAAATGCAATCACATCGGCCTTCGAAAGGGAGGGGGGCTTGGCAGGATTGGGCTTTTTACCGTTCAGTGGATCGAGAAAATAATCAAAGCCCTGAGACAGGTGAACCATCTGTTCTGCAAAACTCATCTGTGCAGGGGTCAGCTTAAAGCCATAATCTTTGTCGGGCATCGCGTCGGCGACCTTCAGAGTGAAGTCACGCGACGTTTCTAGATGCTTAACGATCGCCTCTTTGATGTTTTGCGAGAAAAGCGGAGAAGCGACGAGGAACAGAGAGAGTAGAACAAGCTTACGCATTGGAGTCACCTTTCCAGATAAGCTTACTGGCGAATATAGTCCGCGCGCTGAGATCTTCAGCGTAGCTGGCTAGCTGCCGGTTCGCTTTTTTCGCGTACTCTTAGCGCGTTCTTTCCGGGTAGTCTCCGCGTTCAACTGACTCCGATTTCTCCAGGCAGTTTGGAGCGCGCCGTGCAAGAGTTCTTCAGTGGCCGCGGCAAGCCGAATATGAGTCATCCCTGTTCTTCCCCACCCGCCTGCGATCGGCACGAAAACGTTCGGCAGCTCTTCGACAAAGGCTGCCTGCTGCTCCGGCGTGAGCTTCAGGTTTCCGTAGCCCTGTGCTTGTGAGGCAAGCGTCGCAAAGATCCTGCCACCGACCCGGAAATCGGGCGAGCCCATATGAGAGTGTTCCTCGGCACCCGGAAACGACAGCGCTACACGGCGAAAATCTTCAGCGTCCACTGTGCTCTTCTCCTAGTTTCAAGTCACCTACGATCAGAAACCTGGCGGACGCTCGGCGGTCACCCCAAAGCTGCGCTCCATGGCAATGCCCACGCGTCCTAGTGTGCCCTCGTCGAACAACCTCCCGATCAGCGTCACGCCGTGCGGCACTCTTCTGGGCGGCGAAAGCTTGGGCAGTGAATGTGCGGGATCGGGCGCCCAATCGCTCCGCGCCTCCGCGACTTCGACAAAGCCGGCGCGCAACGTCAAGGAAGGATGGCCCGTAAAGTTTGTGATGGTCAGCATCTCATCGCGCAAAGAAGGTACGAGCAGCAGGTCCACCTCAGAGAACACCCGGGCCATCTCGCCCGCCACCTTTCGCCGGAAACGGTCAGCCTGGACAAAATCGACCGCGGATAGAAATCGAGACTTCCCGAAATAAGTTAGGCCACGCGTCGGGCACCTGCGACCTTCAACTCGATCCATCTCCCCGCCAAGGATAATTCTTCGAAAGCAGCTGCCGCTTCAGAGAACAGGATTATGTCTAGCGAATCATAGGGCCAATCGGGGATGAGACTTCAACCGGAACCATGCCGAGTTTCGGACCGTCTCCAGAGCCGCCCGGTCGACGTCTGTCGCCGGGACTTGTCTCATCCAATCTGGGAAATATCCGACGCTTAAGTCCCCGACTGGCGCTGCCGCATCGAAATCAAGTTTTCTTGGCACGCTCGACAGGTCGCCCGCATCCTGCCCGGAAATTGCGTTCAAAACCAGTAACGCATCTTCCACGCACGCGTCATCGGTCCGAGTTTGTCAAGCGACCAGCATAGTGTCATTGCCCCGTTCTCGGAACGCGTCCATAGGTAGGCCGCAATCCTGTCACTCCGCATCGCATGCTGGGACTGACTATGCTTCCTCCTGTTTCACTTCCTATGGAAAAGCCCACAAGCCCTGCTGCGGTCGCCGCGCCGGGACCCGCACTCGATCCGGAGGACCCTTCTTCAAGCAGCCACGGGTTCATCGTTTGGCCTCCGAACCAGATATCATTCAGGGCTAGAGCGCCCAAGCTCAACTTGGCTACTAATACGGCTCCCGCCTCAGTTAGACGCCTTACCACGACCGAATCTTTTGAAGGTACCCTACTTCGAAAGGGTTCGGCTCCATAGGTGGTTGCGATATTTGCGGTATCGAGGAGATCTTTTCCGCCCCAAGGAATACCATGCAGCGGACCGCGGTAATGCCCGGCCGAAATCTCCCGATCGGCCTGCTTAGCTTCGGCAAGCGCCCGGTCAGCAGTCATCGTAATAACGCAGCGGAGTTTCGGATTGAAGCGATGGAGCCGCTCCAGATAAATCGTTGTGAGCCGCTCCGCAGTCAATTGACGCTTTTCAATCCAGCATGCGAGTTGGGTTACCGGAGCGTAGGCGATTTGCTCATCATTGCCGGGAGCGGCCCAGGATTATCATTGCTGCGCAAGAATCGATTGCTGACGACGGACCTGCCTTCTCACCCGGCAACACAGGATTCCATTGCGAGCCGGGTGCAACGGTGGTGTCCAACTCCACCTTGCGCGGCCCGGTTCGACGTTCATACAACGGGGCCATGGACGTGCGCCAATTCTCTGCCGCCATTGCGCGTTGCGGCTGCGTCATAGCTGTTTGAACAACTTCTCTGCTTCCGCAAAAGTGGATGGCGAAACCTCTGGTCCCACTGCTGGACTGGTATTGAATGCGGGCGGAGCGCCAGCGGGCGGTGGAGTCGTTTGAGCGGCACTAAGCATCGGGCTCGTCGCGGCTACCAAACCGGCTGAAGTTTTCTGAAGAAAGTTTCTGCGCGATCTTGTCATTCTAAGCTAGATCGCATTGTAGAGGACGGGACGGCTCCAATCCTTCTCTAGAGCGCCGCCGCGACTGCTATAAGTAATATTCAATTCCCCGCTCGACGGAAAGGACCCATAGCATTTGCGCCGAATCCTGATTTCTGTTTTGCTGTGCAGCTTTTTGTCCGCGCAGCCAGGAAGCCGCTTTGAACCCGGTATTCTGCCCTTTGTTAGCGTGAATGAGCCTGTTGTGGCTCTGCTGCACGTGCGAGTAATCGATGGGACCGGTTCGCCTGCTCTCGAAGACCAGACCATCGTTATCGAGCAGGGCAAAATCGCGGCTCTAGGCAGTTCGGCAAGTACAACGATTCCGCCGAATGCAAAGCGTATGGATCTGGCTGAGCATACCGTAATCCCAGGGTTGGTCGGCATGCACGAGCACCTCTTCTATCCTTCGGGCGAGGGGATTCCCACTTACAACGAACAAGCCTTCAGTTTTCCCAGGCTGTATCTCGCCAGTGGTGTTACGACCGCCCGAACCGCCGGTAGCATGGAGCCGGTTTCTGATCTGAAAGTGAAAAGCCTGATCGATGCCGGCCGTATGCCTGGGCCGAAGATGTACATCACCGGACCCTACCTTGAAGGCGGTGGCACAAATTTCGTACAACTGCTTCCTCTACGCGATGCGGAAGATGCGCGCAAAACCGTCGACTATTGGGCCGACATGGGCGTCACGTCCTTCAAAGCTTATATGCACATCACGCGAGCGGAGTTAGCAGCCTCGGTCAGCGAAGCTCACAAGCGCGGGTTGAAAGTAACGGGTCATCTCTGTTCGGTGGGCTTTCGGGAAGCGGCGGCTATCGGCATCGATAATCTGGAACACGGGCTGGTGGTTGATACCGAATTCGATCCCGGCAAGAAACCGGATGAGTGTCCATCCCAAACTCTGACTCGCGCCACATTCGTGAAGCTCGACTTGAAGAGCGCTCCCGTTCAGCAAACCATTCATGAACTGGTGCAACATGGCGTGGCCATTACGTCGACACTGGCCGTCTTCGATGCCATGGCTCCACACCGGCCGCCCCTCGATCCTCACTTCCTCCAGGTGCTGACGGCGCAGGGAGCCCTCACCTATATGACTGCTCGTGCTCGTGCTGCTGACGCGACCGATAGTGAAACTCTTCAACAGGTGAAGCAGGAAGAGCAGTTCGAATACGACTTTGTCAAAGCCGGAGGACACCTGATGTCAGGAGTCGACCCGACAGGAAATGGAGGTGCCATGGCCGGCTTTGGCGATCTTCGCAACCTGGAACTTCTAGTTGAAGGCGAGTTTACGGCTACCGAGGCCATCAAGATAGCGACTCTGAATGGAGCGAAGTGGCTGGGCATCGAGGATAAGGTCGGCACGGTCGCACCGGGCAAGCAGGCTGACCTGGTGGTTATCCAAGGTAATCCCGTCGCGAAGATCTCTGACGTCCACAACGTAAAGATCGTTTTCAAAGATGGGGTCGGATACGATCCCGAGAAACTGATTCAGTCCGTCACTGGATCGGTTGGCCTGCATTAATCAGTCGCGCCGTTCTTGGTCCTCTTGTATCGTCTGCCGTTGCGCCAACTCATTAGCCAGGTAAGAAGAAACCAACAGTGTTCCGTAGCCAGCAAAACTAAGCGCGCGGGCGAGCGCCCTGTTTTCGGCGCGCCGGCAAGCGAGCGAGGTCCCATAAAGCAGGATCGTTACTCCGTGGAGGATGCCATGCATCATGCCCAAGCGTCGATCTCCCGGTTCGTGAGTTTTGCTCAAATCGGCCAAACCACCGAGCGACGCCAGCAGTGACGCTCCCAGCCCAACGCTGATCGATGTGTCTGCGGCGTTGGCGCAAGGTTCGTGCCCCGCCATCTCAAGCACGTCCGAGACCAGCGTGACGGTCCAGCTTCCAAACGGCACATCGGTGATCGTGGGATGTTTCTTGTGGCCCAGGAGACGGCTATTGACCAGAACATCCGATGCAGCCTCGCCCGCATCGCCCACTGAATCCAGAGCGCCTTTCACCAGTGCATCGGACTTCTCTCCCAGTGCCGTCAGCCAGCGCTGTTCTTCCACCATCTTGATAACCGGATTGTCTTCCATGCTTTCTCCTCGTCCCATCTTTACAGGATCAGCTTCCATGGGTGATCAATAGAACACGCTTGTGACCCCGCCTCCGTCTTGTCGGATAGCACTTAGAAGCTAAGATGAACACAGCTTTCGTTCCCGGATCGAAGCTAGCAACTCTTGCCTTTGGAGGGACCCGTCCTGAAACGCTTTGCCTGTCAGAAAGGTTGCAACAAATGCTGCAGTCGTCGCGGCTCTGTATACCTGAGTGAACTTGATCTGGAGCGGGCGGCTGAGTATCTCGGCATGTCGCCGAAGCAGTTCGAGTCCCTCTACGTCATTCGATACCGTCACGTTCTTCGCCTGCGCAGACCGCCGGATGGTGAGGAAGCATGTCAGTTTCTTACCGAAGATGGATGCTCCATCCACGAGGTCAAACCTACCCAATGCCGCACGTATCCGTTCTGGCCCAGTCTCATCGAAAGCCGATCTTCCTGGAGAGACGAGGGAAAGTTCTGCCCCGGTATTGGAAAGGGAGATCTGATACAAATTCAAACGGCTCGGGGGATTGCAGCTGAACTAAAAGAGACCTTTCCGACTCTGGACTACTTCTAAGCAATGCGCAGCCTAATGTTGGCAGCCTGCGCTTGCTTTTAAGTCGAACCGACTCCGCTAAGCCAGCGCCTGCGGGACGGCTTCTTCCCACCGTCCTTGGGCCTTCAAGATCAACTCAACAATCTCTCGCGCGGCACCACGACCCGCCAACCTGCGCGTTGTGTAATGGCAAACTGCCTTGAGTTCAGGCGCGCCATCGGCCACACAGACGCCCAGTCCCGCACGCCTTGCGAGAGGGATGTCAGGCAGATCGTCTCCCATGTAGGCGACTTCATCTTCTGTCACACCGGCCTTCTGTAGACATTCTTCAAAGGCCTGCGTCTTCTTGGCCTGCCCCAGGTACACAAACGTGACCTTCAGTTCTTCAGCACGTTTGGCGACTGCGGGCGACCGTCGGCCCGTAATAAACCCGGTTTGGATTCCCATGGTGCGGGCAAGCGAGAGGCCTTGGCCATCTGCGGCGCTAAACACTTTCATTTCCGAAACAGTCGCTGGCGCGCCAGGATCCGCAGCTGTCGTTGAAATAAGGCACACACCACCGTCCGTAATTGTGCCGTCCACATCCATCAGAAACAGCTTGATCTTGCGGGCGCGCGCAAGCACATCAGGAGAAGCGAGATCAGCGAGAGAGATATCGGACATGAGCCAATGTTAGCCCGGCGAAAAATGGACAAAGCTCCCGGGCTAAAAAGTGAAGCGGATCTGCATCTCCAGCCTGCGATTACTTGCATTCTCTGAAAAGCCCTCTCCGTTCGGCGTGCCTGCGATCTGGTTCGCTCGCCCGAATAGGGGGGAGGTGATGTTCCCGATGATTGGGCCTGGATTGTTGTGATTCAACAGATTGCGAATGGACATGCTGCAGATGAGGTTGTACTTCCGTGAGGTTGACGGAGTACCGAACAGACGCCCTATGCCGAGGCTCCCTGTAGCAGCGGCCTGGCCCTGGCTTGTTGAAAGTCCGGGAGCGTTTGAAGCAGAGCCGCCGCCTTTCTCCGGACCCAGGCCGAAGCTCTTCGAAATTCGCAAATTGACCGTGTACTGGGCCGGGCCGCGTCCGTAGTTGCGCGGTAATACGGCCTCGCCTTCGATTGGATTAGGGTCGAGCAATCCATAGCTTGTCTGAATCAGGCCGGCCTTTCCCGGCGCTGTCGCAATGCCCGGCCTGGCGTTATACAGCGTGGTGCCGAAAGTGTCGTTGCCCGAAGTTATGTTGAACGGCACTCCGCTTTGCAGGATTACATAAGGACTCAACCGAACGTTCCAGCGGGTCGAGAGCGAACCCCCTACCGTGACGCGGTGGTGGATGTCAGTGGACGCGTTACCGTATTCGCCTTGGAAGTTGTAGGAATTGGCAATCGCAGTGCCATAAGCGTTCCGATAGTCGTAGGTGTTTGAAGCGGCGGCGCCGACTCCATCGGTGTCGCTCTTTGCATGGTTGAAGACGTAGAATCCAAAAAAGTTCAAGCCGCGATTTACCTTCGTGTTGAAGTTCGCGATGACTTGATTTTGATTGTAGAGTCCGGATGAATCTACGAGCAAAACAGGCCCGGAACTACCGGGAATGGGATATGCTCCGGTCCCAGGCATACCAGGTGTGAACGTACCAGGCAGCGGGGCATTGATATCGCGAGATCGAAGTATGTGAAGGCCATGCGAGTTTGAATACGTAATCGCCATCGTCGTGCTTGAACTTACTTGATGTTCAAGGGTCACGGCGGATTGCATAATGTAAGGCGATCTGATATCAGAGGAGATCCGCTGAACCAATTGAGGAGACTGACTGATAGCGAGCTGGCTGCTAGTAGGAATGTTCGGGTAAGTATCGGGATTGGTCAGCACATACTGACGCTGAGTGATTCCGTTGTACAGGTCGGCTGCGAGCGTGTTGACCAGCGGGAATCGATCATAGAACATCCCGAAACCTGCTCGCACGACGGTTTTCTTGTGTTTCGAAGCGAAGTTAGGGGCCCAGGCCAGCGAGACACGCGGTGCGAAATCACGCCAGTCGCTGGTGTTGGTCTGCGCCTCGTAGCGCAATCCGTAAGCAATCGTGAGGTTGGAACGCGCACGCCAATTATCGCCGACGAAAAGACCTATATCGATCTGGTTTTCGACAATTCCTGGAACGCCATTGCCAATACTGAACTGTGAAGCTCCACCACCGAGAGCCCGCACCTGGGCAGGCGAGTAACCCAACTGCTCGAACAGCACCGTCCGCCGGTAACGTTCGATCGAACTGACCGACGCGGTTGAAGTCCCAATCGGCTGGTTGTCCCCATTCAATACCGGCACGACGCCACCCGCGAATGTGTACGTGCCATTAAAGTTCACCGGGGACATGCTGTTCTCGACCAGGCCGCGGACACGAACGCCGAACTTCCAGGCGTGTGCATGCGCGAGCAATGAAGTGTAGTTCTGCAACTCGAAGCTGTTTTGCGTATCGGCCGAGTGGCCGAGGTACGAACCACCCCCGGTAAATGAGCCAAGCACCTGTAGGGTAGGGCTGTCTGTGTTCGCCGCCAGTTGGATTGCGTTTCGATAGTACTGGAATCGCGTCTCGTTCACTGCGGTGCCCAGAACCGCGGTTTCCGTTAGTTGCAAAGTTTGAGTGGTATAGCTCGTGTGATGGCCGCGAGAGATTAGATCGAAGCTGCCGATTCCGGCCCCCTGAATATCGGCGCGAGTTACGCCATAGCGAAGTGACATCGTATTACTTTCACCCAGTTGATAGTCCAGACGTGGGCTCACCCGGGTGTAATGCTGGATCGCTTTCGAAATGCTGGTAAAAGGTTCCGGGCTCAACGTTGATGGGTCAAGCGTTACCGCGTTCACAACTGATCCGTTGTCGACCGTATTTCGTTGCGCGTCCAGCGTGAATGAGCTTCGCTTGGTGACGGGCCCGCTCGCACCTCCTTCGAACTCGTTCAAGAGCAGTGGCGCCTTCTGGGCTGCATAGGGATTACGGGCGTTCCAAACATCCGTGCCCAGGTTGTAATCCATAGTGCCGTGATATTTGTTGGAGCCGGGCTTTGTGAAGATCTCCACCTTGCCGTAGCCGAGCTTGTCAAATTCGGGCGAGAAAGGGTCCTGGTTTAACCGAATCTCGCGTATGGACTCCTTGGCAGGAATTTCGCCGCCGCTGAAACCATCGATGTAAATGGAGCCACCGCTAGGCCCGGCTGAAGGACCGGCTAAATTCTGCAAATCGGCCTGCAAATCGTCCGGGTTGTCCGACAGAGCATCCAATGCTTCTCCGCGCATGACAAGACCACTGGCGTTGGCCGCAGTGTCGGTGCTGACCGTCGGGCCTCCGCTGTCCTGCACCGTCACATTCTCTTCGTGCGGTCTGATGCCAAGTTGCAGGTCGAGCTTCGTGAGTCCAGCGCCGACCACAATCGTTGACGGTTCCCTGGTCGCCAGGTTATCAGTCACGGCTGTAACGTTATAGGAGCCGGGTCGGAGTCGATCAATCTCATACCGTCCGGCCTCATTGCTGGTTGCCGAGAAGGTCAGCACTTGCCCGCCGCTTATAGGTCCGGTAACCATTACCTTTGCTTTGGGAATGAATGCCCCGGAATCATCAGTCAACTGACCGCGCAGGATTCCTGTCTGGGCATTCATACTGAGTGTCGAACCGAGTAGAAATATAAATAGCGAGAGCGGCTTCATCATCGGTTAATCGGACTTGTTTCCTCCATCCACTTATTTTGTGATGTGCGCTGCTCGTAGCTCGGCCTTCGCAGCCTCGATCTGTGGACGGAGGGCGGCGTTTTGCAGCAACATAACTCCAAGCGCAGTACCGAGTGCGTGACTAGCCTCTACATCGGAATGATAGTGGTCCCCGCACACTTCGCGGCTGAAGGCATAATCAGCGGCGCGAGTCAGGATGGCTTGCGACTTTTCGGGAATCATCCCCGCCAGAAATACCCCAACGGAGTATCCCATCGTGGCATGACCGCTTGGGTAAGAACGGAGTGCTCGGCCGCCCGGTTTGGCAGCACTCGCACGGACATCTGCGGGATCGCAGGTGAGTGGAACGATGGAGGTGTCGATTACCGCTGCGAATTTGCGACTGAAGTATACCTTCGCAGCACTCGCCGCCACGGATTGATCGTTTTCAACGGCCGACAGCAATCTGGCTGTCATGGGCAACTTGGCAAGATCAAATTCCGGTCCAATCGCGGAGGCAAAAACGACTGAGCTCTCATGTGCGTTATCCCATTGCGCCTGGGCGAATCTTTCAGGTGAGCGCGCAGACAGAATGCTTTTTAGTTCGGCAAGCTCCTTCCGTTGAGTGAGCGAGCCGTCTTTCGGCGGAGGTGGAAGCAACCGGCTCGGCTCGATCTCCGCCGGAGTCAGATACTGCAATGTCTTTTGCGCATAGGATGCTGTTCCAGATACAAGCATCATTGCGATCGCAACTATAAATCGCACAACGATCTCTCTTTCTTTTCTTAATTGGGGACGTAAACTAAGCGGCTTCCCGTCATCTCGGCCAAAATTGACCCTCAGACGGACGCCGAGGCTTCGGCCCTACTTTGTACAGCCGGACGCAACGGAGATGGCAGGAACTCATCATGTTGTTCCTGAGAGAGTGTCAGGACAGGCATGCGAACTCGGAAAGTGGAACCCTTGCCTGGTGTGCTCTCGACCTCGATACTCGCGTGGTGGGCATTGACAATCCAACTTGCCAGCGCTAGTCCCAGACCGGCGCCTCCTTCTTCACGACTCCTCGCCTTATCCGCTCGAAAGAACCTTTCGAAGATCCGTGATTTGTCACTCTTCGAGATGCCGATGCCGGTGTCGCGCACTTCGCAGATGAGCGCGTCGGGCGCCACTGATTTCCAGGAGACCAAAATGGACCCGCCGGAGGGCGTGTACTTCAAAGCATTGTCCAGTAAGATGAGCCAGAGACGTTTAAGGTGTTCGGGGTCAGCTAAAACCCGCAAGCCGCTCTCACCCGCTCGATACTCCAGCAGAATATTCTTGTCGATCGCGAGTGGCAACACTCGCTCGCAAACTTCCTCGATTTGAGGCGCGAACTCAAGCGGCTGTAGAGTTAGCTTACCTGCAGAAGCGTCAGCCCGGGCCAGACGTAATAAGTCATCCAGCAACACCGAATTCTTTTCTGCCTCCCGTAGGATTCGATGTAAAGCTTCCCGGTAACGGTCGGAATCACCGTGCTCGCGGAGCAACGCTACTTCAGCCGTCGTTCGGATGATTGCCAAGGGTGTTCGCAGTTCGTGGGAGGCATTGGCTGTAAATTGCGTCACGTGCCGGAACGCATCCTCAATACGGCTTAGCATCCCATTCAGGGTTTCCGCCAAATCTTCTACTTCGTCCAGACTGTTAGGTACCAAAAGCCGCTGGTTGAGATTCGCTGCCGTGATCATCTGTGCTGCCTTCGTCAAACGAGAGACCGGCAACAATGCCCGTTTGCTGATCCAAAAACCAGCCATAAAAGCACCGGCAAACACCACCGGTGAGGAGAGCACAGCCAGCAAACGAAAGCTTCTGAGCATCTCCGAGGCGACCGAGAGATCGACTCCTACCCAAATGTTCAAGCGTCTGTTGTGGATCGTGCGCTGTCCGGACAGAACACGCATCGGTAGCGCACCCGAGTCCAGAGTATAGAAGCTGTTCACGGGTCGTGGCACTCGCGTTGTCCCGGGAGCAAACATGTGGCGGCCCCGAAAAACCTCGCCTGCTCCTCCACTCCCGCCTATGCTCAGGAACTCGGGTTCCAGCGCCGCATGAGTATTGATTTCGCTCTGCAGTTCCGGTAGCGTTTTCCGGGTTATGTGTTCATCCAGGAAGTTTTCAACGCCACCCATCCTTGCGAGCAATTCGCTATCAACCACGGCGTTTATCGAGGACGTGAGTCCGCTATAGGCGCCAAACTCAAGCAGTAGCGTACTCAGGCAAAATACCGTGCAATACATTGCCGTGAGCCGGGTTCTGATCGGTATCTTCATGGTTCTACGATCCGCTCAAACGATAGCCGAAGCCGCGAACCGTTTGGATCAGCTTGTTATTTCCATCCGTGTCGACCTTCGCGCGCAAACTTCGCACGAATACATCGATACTGTTTTGTTCAATCGAAGTGCGTGAATCCCAGACTGCCCTTACAATCGCCTCGCGTGATACTACGTGCCCCGCGTTCCGCATCAAGACTTCAAGCAGGGTGTATTCGGTTTTGGTAAGCGCAATCGGTCGCTCATTACGGCTGACGGTTCGAGAGGCAGTATTCATTACGAGGTCAGCTATCCGCATCACCACGGATTGAGGTTTTCCCCGGCGCAGCAACGCTCGTAGGCGCGCCAGCAATTCAATAAACGAGAAAGGCTTGGAGAGGTAATCTTCCGCTCCCGCATCCAGACCGGTCACAATGTCCCCGGTCGCGTCTAGGGCCGTTAACATCAGAATCGGAGTCGTAATGCCATCTGCCCTGAGTTGCCGCGCAATGGTATAGCCGTCCACTACCGGCAGCATGATGTCCAGAAGAATGGCGGCAAAGTCACCCGTCGAAGCAAGCTCCAGCCCCTTGCCGCCGTTACTCGCAATTGAGACAGAATAAGCCTCCTCCTTCAAGCCTTCGGCTAAGACCTGAGCCATATCGTTATCGTCTTCGATAATGAGGATGCTTTCGTTCACGAGAGATCTACGGAGTCGCTAGATCAGATCCTTGTTTCTCTGTACCATAGCGCTAAAAATGAAGTCTCATTGAGAACTGAAACTCCCGAGGTGTTCCGCTTCCGGTCGCAGATCCGTTGTTCACCGTCGTCGTGATCTGCCCAAAGCTGGAGCTGTTCAGATCTCCATTAGGGTCTCCGAACTGCGCACGATTAAACACGTTGAAGGCCTCCGCGCGGAAGTCGAGCGCGAATCTCTCAGTCATCGGAAAACTCTTCCACAGCGCAACATCCGCCTGCCAGAATTTGGGTCCGCGAGCCAGGTTTCGTCCCGCGTTGCCCCAAGTGCCATTCGCGGGAATTGCAAACGCGAGAGGATTGATCCAGTTGCTAATAGTTTGATTAGTCGGGACGATTGAGGCGCCGCTGACGTAGTTCGGACGCGTGAAGTACCCGCCATTTTGGACCGAAAGACCATCCGGCAGTGCGGATGCGGCTCGTTCAATCACGATGTTCACCGGGTTGCCGGAGCGCGCGCTGACGATTCCACTCACTTGCCATCCGCCGAGAAGAACGTTTGTAACACCTCCATTTGTAAGGTAACGGCGTCCCTTCCCGAACGGCAACTGATAGACGGAGTTGGCCGACAACGTATGGCGCACGTCGAAGTCGGCGCTGGCTACTTCACAGGTTCGGCATTTATTGTTCTGCGCGTAATCGGCCTCACCACCACCTGTCGATCCGTCGTTGATACCGTGTGACCACATGTAGTTCAGTGCGAAGGAGGCGCCCGAACGAAAACGCCGCTGCAAAGACGTCTGCCAGGCATGGAAGTGGCTGTTATCGCTCGTGCCTTTCACGTCGATCGGTCCGAACCCAGAAAGGGGTCGCAGTCCTGTAGCCGGATTGATCAGATTGGTATACGTTCTCGCAAACTGATTGTAAGCGTGGTATCCGACATACCCGGTGTCGAGAACAAAACTAGCTGGTAGCGCCGCCTGTACCTGGAAACCCCACTGCTGCACGGTGGGGTCTTTCCTGTTGCGGATCAGGGCACGAGGCGTCACGGCCACGTTACCCGCAAGCGCGTAGTAGGGATCGGCAGGAAAGCTTAGGCCGGGGAAACTGGAGCTCGAGAGTGTGGAGCGTTGCGTGTAATTGTCGCTCGGAGCATTCAGGTCACCGAGTTGCCCTTCACCCTTGTAAATTCCGAATCCTGAACGGATGACAACTTTCTGCTTTAGAGCCTCCGGCGACCAGGCGAAGCTCACACGCGGTTCTAGATTGTCTGTGACGGGATAACTGAATCCTCCGCCCACTGGGCAGAAACCACCGCAGGTATTCAGGTCGAACGGAAGGTCACGCCCGTAGATTTCATGGAAGCGATTGAAGAATTCATAGCGCAATCCGACGTTCAGAGTAAACGTCGGTTTTATTTTCCAGGCGTCCTGTAAGTAACCAAAGTACATCCACTTATCAAGCCCGTGAGTAGGAACTCCACCAATCAGATTCAGCTGATCTAGCTTATTAGCTTCGAAGTTGCCGAGAGACGACCAGATCATTGCATTCTCGGAAGCCTGGCTGTAGTTGTAATGGATGTCTTTAATTTCCACGCCGGCCTGTATCGTATGCGCTCCCCGGGTCCAGGTGAAGTCATCTTTCATCGAATAGGACGTTGGCGACTTGACGGCGCTTGAAGCTTGGTTAAGCTTCGTGAAGCCGGGAATCGCGACCGAGTTGAAGATTTTCGTTGTATCGAAAAAGTGACTGTCGACGGTGGTGAGGGTATGGATTCGATTGAATCCTAATTCAACAGCGTTGAATAGGGTCGGCGAGAAGACGTGTGAAAGATTAAGCGCGCCATTCATGGGCGTGGCGTCCGTAAGCGACTTATCAAGCAGCGCGCCGCTCGGAGAAGTGAGGGAAACAGCATCCAGGTTGTAGCGGGCAAAAAGACTGGTTCTATCGGAGAAGCGATGATCCACACGAACCAGTCCCGAGTTCTCACTGTTGCTGATACTGCCCGTACTTACATATTGCGAGGTAGTGGGAGAGAGATTCCTGTTCCCAAGTGGGAACGAGTTGATGATGGGAGCCAGTACAGGCGACTGCAAGAGTACCGTGTTTCGGACTGCCACGCTCGGCACATTGCCGATCAGAGTCGTGCTGGCTCTTTGCTGCAAGCCCTCGTACGCCAGGAAGAAAAAGGTGTTGTCTTTCACAATGGCTCCTCCGGCGCTAGCTCCAAACTGGTTCAGGCGAAGCGGGGGTAATGTCGAGGGATCGAACGGTCCGCGCGAGCTGATGACGTTGTTCCGGATATACTCAAACGCGCTGCCGTGAAAGTCATTCGTACCGGCCTTAGAAATAATTTCCACCTGGCCGCCAGAGGTCCCGCCCGTCTCTGTCCCCGTACAACGCTGTATCGACTTTGAATTCCGCGATGGCCTCGGTTAGATTTGCAGGCGGTAGCTGGCGTTTGGCGCTTGGTTCGAATACCTGCTAGCGTCCATTCCGTCGAAACGGAAATTGTTATCGTCTGCCCCGCGGCCTGCGAAACGAATGGACTTCTGGGTGCCGCCGCCACTATCGATTGCACCCGGTACCAGCCCCATCAGACTGGTCCACGCCCGCCCGTTGATCGGGAGATTCTCGACCTGCGCCGAAGTGATCACACCACCGACGGTGGCACCGCTTTGCGTCAACTCCGGAACATCGGCTTCGACCTCCACTTCCTGTGAGTTGGTTGCAA
Source organism: uncultured Acidobacteriaceae bacterium (assembly GCA_963814195.1). GTDB lineage: Bacteria > Acidobacteriota > Terriglobia > Bryobacterales > Bryobacteraceae > Bog-105. The sequence goes on along the minus strand of CAWFBU010000006.1, from coordinate 111,765 downwards.
GCTGCATCTGGGAGTTGATGGTCTTTGTTTGTCCAACTACTAACTGAAGAGCCTCAAACTCTTCCGTCCGCAAGCCGTCTTATGAATTCTCACATCGTAAAGCGTAAGCAGCCCGGGAATCGAGTAAGCACCGGCCTGGTTGGACTTAACTTCTCGATGTGCACCTGTGGCCTTACTGGAAATCTCGATTGTGGCATCGACGATCGGTGCCTGAGAGGGATCGGTTATGGTTCCAGTGACAGAGGCGCGATCGTCTTGTGCGAACAAATTGATGGAGCTGAGTGCCAGCATCAGAACGAGCGCGATGAAATTGTGTTTTTTCATGAATACTCCGAGATGTCTTAATGAATGAATTTCCGGGTTTGTCCAAGCGTTGCGGTGGCAGATGGCCGGACCGCTACGAGACATATCTGGTTGGTAACTTGAAGCGACGGCAGCGCCGAGCGTTCGTGTTGAGCTGTTCCCTGAAGACAAGAATTATTTGGTGGAAAGCGACGTGCCGGTCGATTGTTCCCAACCGAAGTTCTGCATCAAAAGATGAAAGACGCTGGTATTGGATAAGAACCCGTGAACATGATCTGATCCAGGACCCGCTGCCAGCAACGGAACTTCCTCCGCTGTATGTTCGTCTTCCAGCGAAACGGCCTGAAGTATGTCTTTGTGGTCGGAACTCTTGGCTGTTTCCACCAACTTTTCGCCCTTGATCCGTAAATCGTAGGAGTGATCTGCCGTGAATAGGACAAGCGTGTTCGCCTTTACCTGCTCAGTTGTTGCAGCTACCGCCTTATCCAGGTCGACTAATCGCTGGAGGGACGTCCGCGTCTTCCCCGTATGGCAGTCCGAGTGGGCGACCAGGAAGAATCCCTTTGGGTTTTTCAAAAGGCGTGAGACGGCCTGTTGAACCGCCGCGTTGAAGTCGAACTGGTCATCATCGGTCAGCATGATCACCCGGCTAATATTTGGATTCAGCTGAGCAAGGCCGGCCATCGAGTCAACAAACGTGTAACCTTTCGCCTTGATGTCGGCGTTTAGGTCATGTCCCAGGGCAGTGGTCTGTGCAGTGATCTGCTTCCGCCCCGTACCGATGATGACGTCCGGCCCCTTGCCGAATTTCGAATTCAAGCCTTGTTGAAAGATTTCGCCTGCTTTGCCCCGGTTGTTGATATGCGCATAAAACGAAGAGACAGCCGCCCCCGCCACTCCGTCGTTCGAAATGACGCCGGTGGACAGGCCATTCTCCATCGCGTACTCCATGACGGTTTTGTAGATCTCTCCATCTTTGGTGTCTTTGATTGCATCGGGAGACATGGACATAACTCCGTTCTTCCCTTTATGACCGGTAGCCCATGCCGAGGCGCAGGCCGCACCGTCGGTGACCCATTCTTTGGCCGATGACGTATCAGCCAATGCCAAATTCGGCATGTTCTGAATGTAAAGCGACCGCGCTTCTCCGTTTGCATAAATGCTCGCGGCGTTCAGACTGGAAATTCCTGCACCGTCACCGATGAAGAGAATGGCATTCTTTGCCTGGGCGAAAGCTAAATGTGCCGAAAGCACGGTAAGCGCAAGTAAATATGCAGCTTGGGTCTTCAAGGGGAGCTCCTGATGCGCAGCGATTTGCTGGAACTCGATCAGGAGATGCGATCAAGCCTCAGCCACTTGAGCTTAAAGAGCGAGCGTGAAGAGGCCGTGACTCGAAGATGACACTCTTATGGGAATTCTGAAGATCTGCTGAGAATCAACTTCGTGGGCTATCAAGCCTTCGCCTACGTTGCAATCACCCTCGCATTGTGATACTCGGAGGGAGTGCGCCATAAAACTATAGATCCTGAGATCACGATAGAGGAAACGTCCGATCGAGGCACGAGCGGGATCCGCATTCGCTGCCCCAAGTGCGAATGGTCGCCCCGCGCTCATGATCGCTGGCTTTGTAAGTGCGGACATGTTTGGAACACCTTTGATACCGGCGGCGTGTGCCCGGGTTGCATCTATCAATGGACCATCACTATGTGCCTGGCCTGTTCTCGCTGGTCCGCACATTCGGATTGGTACCAGCAAGATTGACGCTCTGCCTCGAATATCTGAACAACGCTGCGGCATTTCAAGAGACGAGCGATACAGTACAGGTTGAAGGAAAACGAAGCATCTATGGAAAGCATGTTCTTGACGGACGTCGAACAACACAAGGGAGACGATAACTACACTCGAGCCATCGAGATGATGAAGCGCGCCGGTGCAGAATATCCGCAGATCCTTCACATGTTCTCTTTCAAGATGAACGCAACTGTTCACCTCGAGCGTTTCACGCAGGAGATGCTGCGCGAGCCCGCGCCTCTTTCACCGGGACTCCGCGAATTGATTGCCGCCTACACGTCTCATCTGAATCAATGTCCGTTTTGAACGAAGTCGCACGCCGCGGTCGCGGCGGAACTGCTTGGAAGCAACGAACTCGTAGCAGGTGTCTTGAAGGATTTGGAAACCTCGTCTCTGGGCGAATCGGAGAAGGCTCTGATGCGTTTTGTCCGCAAGGTGAACGGCGATTCGTACAACATTCAGCCTGCCGACATCTCTGCATTGCATTCCGCCGGTTATACCGATGAAGCGGTCTACTACGCCATCACTGTCTGCGCCCTGTTCAACTTTTATAACCGTTGGATCGATGCCAGCGGCGTGCACGCCATGAGCGACGAAGCGCATGCAGCCGGCGCGAAGCGATCTGCCATCCATGGCTACTCACGCAGTTCTCAACCCGCACCCGGATCGTCACAGAAGTGACCGGGAGGCCAGGCTTCTACAATGGAGAGTTGAAGATCAGATTAGTAAGCGCAGCAATACTCTTTACTCTGGCGTCAGGAGCGGCATGGGCCCAGGTCAATGCGGGCGAACAAAAGCCGGAAGCCAGCCTCCCTTTCACCATGACCACGGTGGCCACCTTCAAGCTACCCTGGCGGCTGGCCTTCCTGCCCGACGGCCGCATGCTGATCACCGAGAAGGCCGGGCCCGTTTGGCTGGTGTCCCAGCAGGGAGAGAAGATCCCGGTGGGCAATACGCCCCCAGTCTATTTCCAGGACCAGAACGGCATGCTGGGCGTGTTCGTCTCGCCCCATTACGCCACCGACCACAGCATCTATCTCACGTATGCTGAGCCGGGTGACTATGGTGGTGGCCTCGCGCTGGCTCGCGCCAAACTGAACGCCACCGCCACCTCGGCTACACTGGAAAACTTCGAGGTGCTGTGGCGCCAGATGCCCAAGGGCAAAGGCGGCCAGGAGGGTGCACAGATTGCCTTCTCGCCTGATGGCAAGTATCTGTTTCTTACCGTCGGCGATCGCCAGCGCTTCACTGCCAGCTCAGGATCCAGACCAGCCTGAAGGCAAGATCCTGCGGTTGACGCTGGACGGCAAACCTGCCCCAGGCAATCCTAACTTCGGCAAAACGGGCGCGAAAACGATTCCGCTGATCGATCCGCCCAAAGACACCGAAGCCGCGAAAACTGCGCCGGTGGTGAGCACCTATACGTTCCCAGGCGCTAATCTGACGCCGGCTGAAACCTGGGCCAGCGGCGTCCGCACGCCCTATGGCCTGGCGTTCTCGCCCACGGGCGAACTGTGGGAGGTCGAGCATGGCCCGCTCGGCGGCGATGAGCTGAACCTGATCGAGCCGGGAAAGAACTATGGCTGGCCTCTGGTCTCCTATGGCAAGAACTACAACGGCGTGCCCATCCCGAGGCCCGACACACGGCCCGACCTGACCAAGCCGGTGATCTATTGGGCGCCGGTTATAGCGCCCGGCAATCTGATGTTCTATCACGGCACACAGACCTTCCCACAGTGGAACGGCAACGGATTTATTAGCGGCTTGGGGACCATGACGCTGAACCGAATCATCTTTGACGGCCACGGCGGCGCCAAAACCGCCGAGCGCTGGAATGTAGGACACCGCCTCCGCGATGTCGAAGAAGGTCCCGATGGCTCGCTGTGGATGCTGGAAGACTCCAGTCCCGGCGCCCTGATCCATGTGACGCCCCAAGCGGCCACCACGAATTGAAAGCGCGCATTCTGTGCGGACCGCGTGCGCGGCAAAAGCTGCGATCAGATACAAGGTGAAGGCCGCGCTGGGACGATCCACGGCCCAGACTAAAATCGATTCGCCTGGCGTTTTGCCCGGCCCCATGCTGAGCAACATGCCATGAGCAGACTCACCCTGAGTCCCATGTCTTTGGCTTTGCTAATGTGGGCTCTGCAATCAAATACCGGAAGGTTACAGGAGGCAGGATGCGTATTGGCATCATCGGTGCGGGACACATTGGAGGCAACTGCGCGCGGCGCTTTGTGGCCAGTGGAAAACACGAGGTGAAACTCAGCTTCTCGAGGGACTTAGCAACCCTGGAAGAGTTTGCGCGGGAGTTGGGACCCGCCGCCTCCGTTGGAACGCCCGCCGAGGCCGCGCAATTCGGTGAAGTAGTAGTCCTCTCCGTGCCGTGGGACTTGATCCCCGAAGTGCTTCGGCAAGCCGGGTCGCTCGAGGGCAAATTTGTTATCGACACCTGTAACCAATTTGGTTCGCATGGCATGCCCGCTCCGGGCCAGACTGCCGCCGATTTCAATGCGTCTCGTATGCCCGGCGTTCGCTACACCAAATGCTTCAACACCTTGACCTCACGGTTTCAGAGTGAGACCGCCGATCGTCCACAGGACAAAAAAATCGTGCAATGGATCTGTGGTGACGATCCGGAAGCGAATCGCATCGTAGCCGGATTAGTCCAGGACGCGGGCTACATCCCCGTCGATCTCGGCGGAACAAAGACCTGTGAAGTTATGGAAGCTCCCCGGCGAAAAGGGGCGGTTTATGGCGAGGAATACCGCGCAGCCGACGCAGCGGCAGTTGTCGCAGCTGTACAGGCAGGAAAGCCTATTCCACCGACTCCTCACTATTCGTGACCGTCCTTCGTGCCCGCTGTATCCCCGCCCGGGGAAAAGTTAGGTAGCTAACCGGGCTCGCGATTCTCGGCTAAACTCGAGGTTCATGTTCGTTGCCCGCCGTGTCAGTGCGGTACTCGCGTTTCTTCTTCTTTTCTCCGGCCTCTCTTCAGTAAACGCGCACAACAGAGCCGCCCCACTTCAAGCCACGCAGCATCCCGTTGCCGACCTATCCGAGCCCTCGGGACCGCTCGTGCGTTCCTCGGCGAAGACCGTAGTGTTTTGGCAGGACCAGTTCCCAGTCATCGGCAGCCAGCCGATTACGCAATCGACTCTGAAAGAGGCACTGGGTGACGACACGATGTTTCTTAGTCAGGCGCCTCTGAAGGACTCTGGAATCCCCACGGGTACGGAGCTCCTAGTCATGCCTTACGGCTCCTCGTTTCCGTTAGACGGTTGGCCCAACATACATGCCTATCTGCGCCGCGGAGGCAGTCTGCTGGTCATTGGTGGGCAGCCGTTCCGCGTTCCCGTTGCAGCGGAAAACGGCCGCTACGTGCCAGGTCCTCCGCAAGACTCCTACTCTCGCGAACTCGGCATCCTTCACAGCTACGAAGCGCCCCAGCAGAACGGAGAGGTCTTCGCCTGGCGCGACGGATACTCATCTTTCCCGAAGCTAACTCTCCGTCCCGAAAAGTCCTTCGTCCTGGAAAGCCGCCATCTCGATGGTCTTGCCTACATCCTCGATCGCGAACACACTCGCGTCTCAGCCCCGGTCGTCGTGATGAGCCACACCGGTGGCTTACCAAAAGAGGTGGCGGGGGCGCGTTATGTCTTCCTCGATTTCCAGTCGGCACCCGCTTACTGGGATTCGCATGACGGCCGGGCGCTCATTCGAACCTCGGCTACTTATGCTCTAGAGGGAGCAACCTCATTCGCTCTCGAACTTGAGTTCTCCACGGTGATGCCCGGGGAGTCGCCTCTTGTTTCCGTGCACCTTCACAATGCCTTGCTGCAACGCGAACATCTGGCGCTCACCGGCTCGATTCGGCTGGAACTCAGCTCCGGCCACGCTCTGCTGGATTCGCGCGAGATCCCTTGCTCCGCCGCATCCATGGACGTTCCGGTGCTCTTCACGAAAAACTTGAAACCTGGCTTCTATCGCCTCCGAGGTATCTGGCTCGACAACCAACAATCAAGAGCCTTCTACGAAAACGGTTTCTGGGTTGAGGACAAGTCGCTCCTGTTCTCGGGTCCGCTGCTCGCCGCTACTCAGGACGTTCTCACGCAAGACGGCAAACCGTTCTTTCCCGTCGGAACAAACTACTTCAGCACCGAATCGAACGGATGGGATTTCTCAGGCCCACGCAACGCCGCCATCTGGGAGGACGACTTTGCTGCCATGGAGAAGCACAATGTTACCTTCGTCCGCACCGGAGTCTGGGGTGGACAATTCCGGTTTCTGGAAGGTGCCAGCGGTGGCGTCACCGAACGATTTCTTCGCAATGTGGAGGCGTACCTCCTCTGCGCTCACCGGCATGGCATCGCCGTTAACTTCACGTTCTTTGCATTTGATCCGCAGACCAGTATGCGCGCGGGTGAGAGCAATCCGGTCCTGTCGTTGCCAGGTTCAAATCCTTACCTTGACCCAGTGACAATTCAGGCTGAGCAAAGCTACATACTCTCAATAGTGAATCGGTTCAAGAATGTGCCTTATCTCAGTTGGGATCTGATCAATGAACCGAGCTTCTCGAACCCACGCGCTCTCTGGCATGGCAACACCCCGAACGACGATCCGGCTGAGCTCCGCGCCTGGCATGCCTGGCTTCAGAAGCAGTACGGGAGCCTGGAGAGGATGGCCACAGCCTGGTCCATTGCCTCTGATCAGTACGCTTCCTTCGACGCAGTGCCATTGCCGAACGCTCATGACCTCTCGGCTGACCTGGAGGGCGGCACGAACACCATGGTTCGGGCTTACGATTACAACCTCTTTGCCCAGGACAGCTTCGCCGGATGGGTTGGAATGATGGTCGATGCTATCCGGGCCAACGGCAGCCATCAGATCATCGCTGTTGGTCAGGACGAAGGGGGCGTCGAAACTCGCGTCCTGAACCAGTTCTATTCCCACTCCGGTCTAGCCTTTACAACCAATCACACCTACCGGCAAAATCAGAATCTCCTGTGGGACTCTTTTGCGTCCAAAACGCCGGGTGTCGCCAACATCGTCGGCGAAACAGGGTATCAGCCCGTCACCTACCCGAACGGCGATTGGCACTTCGATGAGCTGACCGGCTTCTCTCTTATAGAGAGTAAGTGGGCTGCTGGCTTTGCTGCCGGAACCACGGGCTTTCTCCCTTGGGATTGGGATCGCGAAATCTACTTCGGATTGGAACGTAGCGACGGATCGGCGAAAACTTGGATCGCGACTCTCGGGGCCATGGGAGATTTCGCCCATCAGGCCGAAAAGTATGCCACGTCCATCCTGCAGCCTGACGTCGCGATCGTGCTTCCGCAATCCTTGCAGCTGTCCGTCCTGAGCCGCTATGCCCTGGAAGCTCAGCAGAAGAGCTTTCTGGCGCTCTATGGCTACAACCGGTACGCGGCTTATGCGGTCGGCGAACATCAGCTCGATCGGCTGGGCCATCCTAAGCTCATCATCCTCCCTTCGCCATGGACGCTCACATCGCAGGCTTGGGAAAGTCTTCTCGCTGCCACTCGTTCAGGAGCGACGCTGCTGGTCTCGGGTGGCTTCGATTTAGACCCGCACTTCATGCCCACCACCCGTCCTGACCAGATCGGACTGCCGTATGTCCGGACACTGCTTAACACAGTTCGTAACAAGATGACCTGGCCGGGTGGAGCCGCCACTCTCACCTATGGCGACCACAAAACCGATTTGCTGCAGAAGATTTTTCTCCCAAGCGGCGATACGTTTGTCGAGAAGCAGCTTGGAGAAGGAAGACTGCTGCTTGCCGCGCTTCCCCTGGAATTGAATGACAATATCCAGGCAATCGCAGACGTTTACAAGTACGCCTTGCAACGGGCCGGGGTGAAATCCAGTTTCACGAGCCCTTTATCGAATCCGGCGATGATGATCTGCCCTACCGCATTTCCGGAAGCGACTCTATACGTCATTAGCTCGCTGACTGATCAGTCCGAACTCTCCTTCCGAGACGAACGCAGCGGACATCAGTTTACGGGTAAGCTCGAGCCAGGCCGTTCCGCGCTGCTTCTCGTTAAGACGGACGGTGAACTCGCAGCGTCTTACAACTGGCATTGACGTCTAAGCCAACGTCAACGTCTTGTTGTGGTGATTCCTACATCGAAGGCAGATGCGGATGGTAGTTGGAGTACGCGGGTCGTTTCGGCTTCGCCGGCGGGTTACGCTTAAGCTCTTCCATCGCAACCTCCACCGCTTTCTCCAACTGCGGATCATGCCCGTCCCGTATCAGCTTGGGATCCTGATCGATCTCCACGTCCGGTGCGATTCCGTGGTTCTCCACCTCCCACTCGCCCTTCAGACCCGAGATCGCCCAGCGCGGAGCAGTCACGGTCCCTCCGTCCATCAGGTTCGGATAATTGCCGATCCCGACCAGTCCTCCCCAGGTCTTCATCCCAACTAATGGGCCGAGCTTGGCTTTGCGGAAATACCACGGCATCGCATCGCCGCCTGAGCCTGCAAACTGGTTGATGATCATCACCTTGGGTCCGAAGATCGCCTGCGCCGGATCAATCACGTCTTCGCCCTCGCGTGTCGCGATCATGGAAGCAGGCTGACGGCTTAGATATTCAATGATGTAGTCCGCCAACTCTCCACCGTGGTTGTAACGTTCATCCAGCACCACGCCTTGTTTGCCAATCTGCGCAAAGAAATATCGATTGAAGCTGGTATATCCTCCAAGTGCCGTGTCCGGCAGGTGGACGTAGGCCAACTTTCCTCCGCTCAGCCGGTCTACCTGACGTCGGTTGCCCTCGATCCAGTCCAAGTGTCGAAGTCCCGCTTCGTTCTCCACTGGGATAACCGTCACATCTCTCGCGTTCGCACCATCTGCACTGGACCCCACGCGTAGAACAACCTGTTTACCCGCCGTGCTCTCGAAAAAGCTGTATAGGTTATCGGTCGAGTGCAGTTCCCGGCCGCGCACAGCCAACAGGTAATCGCCAGCCACCACGTTGACGCCCGGTTGAGTCAAGGGCGCCTGCAGCTCAGGATTCCAGTTCTCCCCGTTGAAGACCTTGGCGAAACGATACCGTCCATTCTCAATCCGGTAGTCGGCACCTAGTAAGCCCACCTTCACACGCGGAACCTCGGGCGTGATTCCGCCCCGGACGAACATGTGGCCAACGTTCAAGTTCCCAAGCATTTCCACAAAGAGATAGTTGAGATCTTCGCGGCTGCTGACTGCTTCCACCCAGGGGCGGTAAAACGCCTCGGCCTGCTTAATGTCGAGCCCGTGAAAGTGAGGATCGTAGAAGAAATCTCGTTCGATACGCCAAACCTCGCCGTACATCTGCTTCCACTCAGCGCGCGGGTCGACGTTTACCTCCATATCGGCAATCTTCAGCAGCCCGTCGCCTGCTTTCGGGGCCGCCTCAGCTCCTGCAATAGACCATTGCTGACCGAGCTTATAGAGCATCTTCTCCCCATTTGCGGAAAGATTGAACGCGCTTATCCCTCCGACGATCAGATCAGTCTTGCGCGTCTTGAAATCGAACTTACTCACAATCAGCTGTGGTGGACCAAAATGGAGTTCGACGATGGGGCGCTCCACAACATAAAGCAGACCTTCTTTGCCGGCCGTGACCTGATAAAAATTCTTCTCCGGTATGGGAACGGCCAAAATCCGCTGATTGAAATCGGCGAAATCGATCCGAACTTCAGGGACTTTCTCCTTCTCCTCTGGTTTTGCGGCAGCGTCCTTTCCTTTCTCCTTGTCGCTGTCGCTCTTCGCTTTATCGGTATCGCTCTTGGCCTTTCCATCCCCGTCCGGCTTCTTCTTAGAATCGTCCTTATCCGCGTTCTCTTCATCGCTCTGCGGCGCGAGGGGCGAAGCCAAATCCTTCCGAAGAACGGCTACGTAGACAGCACTGGTCGACGGGCGACCAATGCTGGTCATGTCGAGCCACCCGCCACTCAGAGCCACGTTCGTGCTGGCCAGGAAATAGAGATACTTACCGCTCCTGTCAAAGCTGGGCGAGGTGGTGTCGCTAAGGCCATCAGTCAGCTGAGTAGCTTTAGCTGAATCCAGGGAATACACGAAGATGGCATGCTGATGGTTCTCCATTTGCTTCGCATACGCAATCCATTTGCTGTCGGCCGACCACGACGGCCGAAAATCGTACGCCGGGCTGTCGTAACGGTCCGTATCGATCCGAAGCGGCGTCTTTTTCTCCACGTCGACGCACCACAGGTTCAGACGCTTGTCGTACAGCACAATCTTCTTGTTATCCGGCGACCAGAGCGGCGCGTAGAAAAACGACGGCGGATCGCCCAGGCTTATCTTCGTCACCGTTCCCAACCCGTTCTGGTTACGAATGTGAAGAGCGTATTCGCCGGATTCGTCCGAAAGGTAGGCGATTGATTTTCCGTCCGGTGACCAGGCCGGGCTTCGGTCAGCCACGGTGGGGCTATTGGTTAGATTGCGAATGTCGCCTTTCTCAACCGGAACGGAAAGAATCTCCCCATGTGCTTCGAAGATCGCCCGCTGGCCTGTCGGCGAAATGTCCGCGTTCTCGATCATCTTGTCGGAAATCTTTACAAACCGAGGCCGCACTTCCGCCAGGTCCGCAGCTACTGAGATCGCTAGCCCCTTATGCTTGCCCGTCTTCAGATCCACCAGGCCGATGGAGCCAAACTGCTCATACACGATGGCATCCCGCGTCGCCGCGGCAGACTTTAAATCCAGACCGTCATTCTTAAATACTTCCGTCACCTTATTTGATCCGAGGTCGTAAACGAACAGCGATGTCGCCCCACTTCGGTCCGAAAGGAAGTACACCTTGTTACCAAGCCACATCGGATTGAAATCGTTGGAATTTTCGCGAGGAATCGGAACAATGCTGGAGTCTTTCAGGTCGGCCAGCCAGATCTTCAGCGTCTGCCCGCCGTGATACTGCTTCCATGCATCCTGCCAGTGAAAGACCGGCTCATAGGCAATGCGGCCACCATCAGGCGCGAACGATCCGTCCTCGGCCATACCAAGCGGAACAGCAACGGGCATGGCTTCATTCAGTGCAATCGTGTATAGCTTCCCGCTGTCGGCAAAGCTGTCGCGGTGAGAACTAAAGACGATCTGTTTGCCGTCCGGCGTCCAACCTACCGCGACGTCACCATCGGGGTGATAGGTAAGGCGTCGAGGCACTCCGCCCGTTGCTGCAACGACGTAAACATCGATATTGCCCTCGTACTCTCCGCTGAACGCGATTTGTGTACCGTCTGGCGAGAAGTGTGGCTTGAACTCGCGACCTGCGCCGGTTGTTAGTCGCCGTGCGTCGCCTCCATCTCGTCCCACAATCCAGAGATCGCCCGCGTACTCAAACGCAATCTGGGTCTGACTGATCGTAGGATCCCTCAACACAAGGTGATTATTCCCGGGATCAGCCTTCAGAGGACCTGCCGACAGGATGATCGATGTGAGGAGTGACGCTAACGCGGCTCGAATCATAGAATTCCAACAGTATAGGGCGAAACCGCTAGGGACAGCAGAAAAGATACTGCTTAAACCTCTGAGATCACCGGAGCAAGGTGCGATAAACTTCCCATCTCGTACTCGAACACGATGAAGCTTTTCAAAGGCAAACGTGGCGACGTCGCAATGCTGGCTCGCTGAGCGCTCGATGCCTTCGGTCAGATCGATCTGCTGTTCAACAATGCCGGAGTGGACGCAGGCGGAGCAGCGTGGGAAGCCAACTGGAACGATTGGGAGGGGGGCATCGGCTTGAATCTATGGGGCGTTATTCATGAAATTAAGGTGTTCACGCCCATCATGCTTGCGCAGAATACGGAATGCCACATCATCAACACTTCCTCGGCTGCGGGCTCGTCGTCGGTGGTGCCACCGCCCCACGCAGTAATCAAGCACGACGTCGTGACATTTTCGGAAAGCCTCGACCTGACGCTGCAACAACGCGCCTCACTGGTTAAGGTATCGGCGTCTGTCCAGGCCTCGTGCGGACTGATATCACCAGCGCCGAGCGGAACCTTGCGGATGTCATCTTCGAAGCCCTCAGGAACGACCAATTTGTATTCTTCCGCATCCTGAATGGATCGAAGTCATACAACTCCGAACGGACAATTCACTCAGGTGCAGAACCCGGAAAGCCCTTCTGCCTTGATCGCAAGGCTCATTTGCTTGCGTGCTGAAGCGTGATGCCTAAGTCGGGTTGGCTGCTTGGCCAAACGCACGAAACTGCTCGCCGAAACGCGAAAGCAAATCCCTTGCTGGTGGCGTAGACGGTCTTGTAGTCTGCGCATGCGCGAGTTGCGGCAACCGCTCTCGTCCAAACGGTGACAGAATACAGGTATTCGGCATTTTTATGTTTGGTCGCCGGAATTTGTTGGTCCTGAACTGTCTTTCTCACTGAGGAACTGAAAGTACTCCTATGCGTCACCTGGCATCTTGCCTCACTCTCGTATTTTTTCTTCTTCCTTCGTCTGTCTATCCGCAGACTCCCAATGCCGTTCCTGCCCGGCGCGCGCTGATCACGCAAGCGGTGAATGAACAGGAGCGTGTCACGCTTCATGGCAACACCCGTCCCGCTGCGAATGCGGCCAACGATCGCGGACGGGTGGCTGACAGCCTTTCCCTAGAACACATGCTGTTGCAATTGAAGCGTCCTCCTGAGCTCGAGGCCGCTCTGCAGCAGTACATGAAGGAACAACAAACGCCGTCCTCGCCCAATTATCATCGCTGGCTTACGGCCTCGGAGTTCGGTTCTCGATTCGGCTCGGCAGAGGCAGATGTCAATACGGTTACCAATTGGCTCGAAGCCGAGGGCTTCGTTGTGAACCAGGTCTACGCGAATCGCCTCACTATCGATTTTTCCGGCACAGCCGGCCAGGTGCGGCGGGCTTTTCAGACTGAGATCCACAACCTTACTGTCAAAGGCGAACCTCACATTGCCAACATGACCGATCCCCAAATTCCGGCCGCCCTCGCCGCCGCCGTCTCTGGCATCGTTTCACTTCATGACTTCAAACCGCATCCCATGAAGACGGCTCGCGCTAACTTTGCCGCGGGCAATGGCATCCAGGCTGTCGTTCCCGCCGATTTGGCCACCATCTATCAGATGAATCCTCTGTACGACGCCGGTATCACGGGTGTGAACCAAGTGATCGCTGTAATCGAAGACACTAACGTTTACAGTACCGACGACTGGTACACCTTCCGCAACACGTTCGGACTCGCACGCTACACCTCAGGGGCGTTGAAGCAGGTTCACCCCGGTAGCTGTACTGATCCTGGGATAGTCCCCGGAAACGACGGCGAAGCCATCCTCGATGCCGAATGGGCCAGTGCCTCTGCTCCCGGCGCGGTGATTGAGTTGGCGTCCTGCAGCGACACCTATACTACCTTCGGCGGCCTCATCGCTCTTCAAAATCTGCTCAACGCGCCACGCCCACCTGCGGTCGTCAGCATCAGCTACGGAGAATGTGAGGCCGAGAACGGGCAGGCTGCCAACCTGTCGTACAGCGCCACCTATCAGCAAGGGGCCGCTATGGGCGTCAGCGTGTTCGTCTCGTCCGGCGACGGCGGTGCCTCCGGTTGCGACGCAAACTCCAGTTCCGCCACTCACGGCGTCGGTGTCAACGCCTTCGCATCCACTCCTTATAACGTGGCCGTTGGCGGTACCGATTTCAGTGACGCTTACTTCGGCACGACCAATAATTACTGGAGTGCAGCCAATTCATCAACCTTCGGTTCTGCGCTCTCTTACGTTCCTGAGATCCCCTGGAACGATTCGTGTGCCAGCGCGTTCATCGCATCCTACTTCGGTTATCAGTCGAATGTGAATGGCTTCTGTAACAGCAGCACAGGTCGGGCAAACTTCCTCACAACGGCCGCGGCAAGTGGCGGCCCTAGCGGGTGTGCCACCGGCGTTGCTTCAATGCCCGGAGTTGTCAGTGGAAACTGTGCCGGCTACTCAAAGCCTTCGTGGCAAGCAGGCATGCCTGGCAATCCCAACGATGGCGTTCGCGATCTTCCCGATGTCTCCCTCTTTGCCGCGAATGGCGTCTGGGGTCACTACCTTGTTTACTGCTTCAGCGATACCGCCAATGGCGGCGCTCCGTGTGGCGCCAATCCCCGCGCATGGTCTGGCGGTGGTGGAACCTCCTTCTCCGCGCCTATCATGGCAGGCATTCAGGCCCTAATTGACCAGAGCACTGGCTCGGCTTGGGGCAATCCCAACAACGTCTACTACGGCCTCGCTCAGGCCGTGTACAACTACACTGACGGTTGCCGGGTTAACAACATAGGAACATTTACCCTGTGTCCATTCATTGACGTCACGCAAGGCGACATCGCCGTTAACTGCCGCGGCACTAACAATTGTGCTGGCATCAGTGGAAATAACCAGAACGGCATTCTTTCTGCCGCTCCCGATTCCACTTCTTCGGTAGCCCCTGCCTACGGCACCTCGATTGGCTGGGACTTCGCCACCGGCATCGGATCGGTTGACGCCTACAATCTGGTCCGTTTGTGGTTCCTGGTGCCTCCTAAGTAGCGCACAAGCCGCCGCTCCGGCGAGTCTGTTGTGCGCGTGTACTAATAAGTAGCGCACAAGCCGCCGCTCCGGCGAGTCTGTTGTGCGCGTGTACTAATAAGTAGCGCACAAGCCGCCGCTCCGGCGAGTCTGTTGTGCGCGTGTACTAATAAGTAGCGCACAAGCCGCCGCTCCGGCGAGTCTGTTGTGCGCGTGTACTAATAAGTAGCGCAGCAAAGCCGCCGCTCCGGCGAGTCTGTTGTGCGCGTGTACTAATAAGTAGCGCACAAGCCGCCGCTCCGGCGAGTCTGTTGTGCGCGTGTACTAATAAGTAGCGCACAAGCCGCCGCCCCGGGAAACGGCCGTGCGACGACATTTCTAAACAGCCTCCACGAACACCTCAATCGGCAGAGCATGATGAATCCGGTAACTTCCATACCGGCCGTCATGCTCTGCCGGCTGTTGATTACCTGCTGAATCCGTTGCTCGCGACAGAAGCGTACGGGGGCCCGCGCTCTCCGGAGTTCTCCACACAAACTCCCATCGCCTCCACGTCCACCGGTGTACCGGATCGATGAATGTTCCCACCGCCCAGCTCTCTCCGCCATCGCAGCTGATCTTAATTTCAGTCACATCTGCTTCGCCCGACCATGCCGCACCGCTGACCGTCACCAGCGAGTTTGCCGCCACCACCTCCCGCAACGCCGGCGCGAAGATCTCAGACTTCACTGCCATCTCCCGCAACGCCACTCGCATCGGATTGCCCGCCGCCTCATCCCAATACGCATAATCGGAAGTCTGCCAATAGCCCGAAAACGGTTTCGTGACTGCCTCCATCCTCCTCAGCCACTTCACCGAAGCCATCCCGTAAAATCCCGGCACTACCGCCCGCACGGGATACCCGTGTTCCAACCGAAGAGGCCGCCCGTTCATCTCGTACGCAATCAGTACTTCTTCGCTCAGTGCCTTCTCAATCGGCAAACTGCGCGCATAGGCAATCTCGCCCGGCGGTGTGGGCTTCTCCTTCGGCTTCCCTCGATCTGTCCCCTCCAGCACAACTTCGCAGACATTCTCTGTCAGTCCGGCCCGCTCCAGCAGCATGCCCAGCGGCGCCCCGGTCCACTCTGCATTGCCCACCGCTCCAAGTCCCCACTGCGCACCGTCTTCCGGCGGCGCCAGAAAGACGCGCCCATTACCTGCGCACTCCAGCGTGGCCATCCGCGTCACTGCCGGCAAACTCCGCAGCTCTTCATAAGTCAACGTGAACGGGTTTCGCACTGCGCCTTCCACCCGCAACCCGTACTCCTCCGGTTTCACGCGTGGAACAGCAAAATGGCTCCGCACATAGAACGACTCCGCCGGCGTTACTATGGGCGTCTCTCCTTCGAACTGCGTCTCCAGATTGGCGGGGTCTTTCTGCCGGATAATCATCGTCGAATGGGACAATAGCATGTGCGTCCACAGCCGCTCTATCCACCTCACGCGAGTTCGCCCCGCACGCCGAACGACTTATTCGATGACTATGAGGAGTCAACGCCAGCCCTCCGCACCTCCGCGCCCTTCCTCTGCGAATCCCGGGGCCGCCTCTCGCTGCATTTCGAAATCACTGGCATCCAGAGCCAGATGGATCTGGCCGATCCGACCCGCCTCCTGCTCGGTTACACCCGAACCATCATGCACTTCCTGCAACTCCACCCGAATCCTCGCCACATCGCGATGGTCGGCCTCGGCGGTGGATCGCTTGCGAAGTATTGCTACCACCATCTGCCGGAAGCCCGCCTGACCGTCGCCGAGATCAGCCCCGAAATCATCGCTCTTCGTAATGAGTTCCTCATCCCGGCCGACGACACCCGCTTCCAGGTCCTATGTGAAGACGGAGCCGCCTTCGTCGCGCGCCATAAAAATGCCTTCGACGTCCTGATCATTGATGGCTTCGACAGCGCCGGCCAACCGCCTGACCTCTGCAGTCATTCTTTCTACCAAGCTTGCCGCCGCGCTCTCACCCCCGACGGCCTAGTTGTCGTGAACATCTGTGATAGCGGTCGCTCCATGCTCATCCCCCGCCTTCGCCAGGTTTTCGGACGCCGCCTTCTCGTCATGGATGGAGAGGACAGCACCAACACCATCGCTTTCGCCTCCAATACAAATTCGTAACAACCCGGCCTTCTCCGCGCCAGGCCCGGAAACCCCCATGTACTACCCTGTCTCTTTACGCTCATGGCCAAACTGAAAGTAAAGACCCCGCTCGTCGAACTCGATGGTGATGAAATGACACGCATCATCTGGGCCCAGATCAAGGACCTGCTCATCCTGCCCCACCTCGATGTCGACCTGAAGTACTACGATTTATCCATCGAACACCGCGATGCGACAGACGATCAGGTAACCGTCGATTCCGCCAACGCCATCAAGCAGTACGGCGTCGGCGTAAAGTGCGCCACCATCACCCCGGACGAAGCTCGCGTCAAAGAATTCAACCTGAAGCAGATGTGGAAGTCGCCCAACGGCACCATCCGCAACATTCTCGACGGCACCATCTTCCGCGAGCCCATCATCTGCCGCAATGTACCCCGCTACATCCCCGGTTGGACCAAGCCCATCGTTGTCGGCCGCCACGCGTTCGGCGACCAATATCGCGCTACCGACATCCTCGTACCTGGCCCCGGCAAACTTACCCTCACCTTCACGCCAACCAATGGCGCAGCGACCACCTACGACGTCTTCGAGTTCAAAACGCCCGGCGTCGCCCTCTCCATGTACAATCTCGACGAGTCCATCTCCGGCTTCGCCCGCGCCTGCTTCAACTACGGTCTCTCCCGTAAACTGCCCGTCTATCTCTCCACCAAGAACACCATCCTGAAGAAGTACGACGGCCGCTTCAAAGACATCTTCCAATCCATCTACGAATCCGAGTTCCACACGCAGTTTCAGTCCGCCGGCCTAGCGTACGAGCACCGACTCATCGATGATCTGGTCGCCTTCGCCGTCAAGTCCGACGGAGGCTTCGTCTGGGCCTGCAAGAACTACGACGGCGACGTCCAGTCCGACGTAGTGGCCCAGGGCTTTGGCTCTTTAGGCCTGATGACGTCCGTGCTGATTACACCGGACGGGAAGACAGTGGAAACCGAAGCCGCTCACGGCACCGTGACCCGTCACTACCGCGAGCACCAGAAGGGCAGGGAAACCTCCACCAACCCGATCGCCTCCATCTTCGCCTGGTCCTCCGCCCTGCGTTATCGAGGACAATTCGACAACACGCCCGAAATCGTCACCTTCGCCGACAACCTCGAGAAGGCGACCGTCGGAGCCGTCGAATCCGGCTTCATGACCAAGGATTTAGCGCTTCTCATCGGCAAAGATCAGGCCTTTTTAAATACAAAGAACTATCTCGAGAAAGTAGCCGAACGACTAACTGCCGCGTAAAGGTGGACGAAAACTCTCTCAATCAACTCCGCCAAACTCTGCGAAAGGACGGAGCGCTAACGCTAGATACCAAAGTGCTACCGCGCTCCGCCCGAACCGAAGTCGTCGAAATTACACCCGACGGAACCCTCAATCAAGCTTCACGCGATTCCTGAAAAGGGAAAAGCCAATACCGAATTACGCGACTTTCTCGCCGTTGTTTCTCTCTCCCCAAGACCAAAATCACACTCCTGTCCAGCGCAACAAGCGCGCGCAAGCGCGTCCATATCGCGATCGATCAGCTCTTCTAATCTAGCTATACAGTCCGGTGTATGTCTTACGTGCTCATACGTACTTATCAGGTAACTATTACGATTCGCTAAGTTGAATCCTTTGATTTCACGAGTGAACTTACGGAAAGAAATCTGAGGGTACTGGTACTGGAGTAGGCAAGAATTGCCGAGGGAGTAGGGCAAATCTGTTGACGACCTAACATCGCGACTCTACAATGAAACTACTTCTGTACACCAGGATGCCTCGTAAGAGCGCGCTATGCGGCGTTACCTCAGCATCGATTTAGTCCTCTGGTGGTCTCTCTCACTTACGGTCGATCGATCAGACACAATCTCTGGGATCCGTGTAAGAACTATAAATAATTGACGCAGGAATTGCTTCCGAATTTGGGAGTAATTAGGATACGTGTGCCTATAGAAAAAGAAGTTTCTCTTTCGCAATTATTCCTTAATCACTGGCGGCTATCGATCGGAATTGTGCTCGCCACCATTGGTTTAGCTGGCCTGGTCACTACCGTAATGCCTAGACGTTACGAATCCCATATGAAGTTCTTGGTCAATAATGAGCGTGCCGATTTGGTCATAACTCCGGAAAAATCCACATCAGCAGTTCAGCGCCAGGAAATTACTGAAACTCAGGTGAACTCCGAGATCGAGCTCCTGCGAAGCCGCGACATTTTGGAGAACATCGTTCTCGATGAAAAGCTTTACCAACCTGCTGAGGCCATCGCGCCTGTGAAGCCCACGCGTCTGAACATCGAACGCGCAACGATCGGGCTCCAGCGAGGTCTCAACGTTTCCGCTATTCGCAAGACCAACATCATTGAAGTGGTGTACGGCAGTAAAGACGCCGATCAGGCTGTTGCGGTCCTGAGGGATTTAGGCGATCGCTACTTAACCGCTCACCTGGCCGTTCATACGCCGCCCGGATCGTATAACTTTTTCGGCCAGGAAGTCGAGAGATATAGCAACCAGCTCACCCGCTCCCGCGCCGCCCTGAGTCTTTTCCATCAAAACAACCACCTTTTCTCCATCACACAGCAGCAGGCTGCTCTCGTCGACCGCTTTCAAGAGGTTGATTCCAAGCTGAACGATACCGACGCTGAGATCCGTGAACAACAAACACGCCTCGCCGAGAGTCAGACCCAACTGGCCGCAGTGCCGGCCCGTGTTGTGACACAGATCCGCGACGTTCCTAATCAGCAAGCAGCCCAGCACCTTCAGACGATGCTCGCCGAACTCCGGAATAAGCGCATTGACTTGGCCGTCAAGTTCAAGCCAACCGACCGCCTTATCGCTGAAGTCGACGACCAGCTTGCTTCCACGGAACGCGAACTCGCCCAAATCCAAACCGCTCGAGCTACCGAGCAGGTCACTGACAACGACACGCTCCACCAATCCCTGGTCGCCGAGAACGCCCGAACACGAATCGCTCTGGAGGGCCTGCGGACTCGCCGTGCCGAACTCGCCGCCATGCGCCAGGGCTACGTCCAGCAGCTCGACCGAATGGACACCGACAACGTGACCCTCCAGAATTTGGAGCAGCACGAAAAGGAGGCTCTCGAAAATTACAATCTCTACACGCATCGCCTCGACGAAGCCCGACTGGCCGACTCGCTCGACAAAGAAAAGTTCTCCAACGTCGCAATGATCGAAAGGCCGGTCTCATCGCCCATTCCCGTGTCGCCAAAGCTCAGCCTCAACCTTGCCGCTGGCGGCATAATGGGCGCCTTCCTTTCCCTTGCGATCGCTTTCTTTCTTGAAACCCGGACCGGCTCTCCTGCCGTTCCCAATCCCTCTCTCTCCGACGCCATGTTCCCCAACCGGGCTTTCGGCGCCGCTACAGGAGATTAAGTAGCCATGCCCATCGAAACGCAGTGTCTCTCCAGCCGCAACGCACTTGCACGAGCTGTTCATACAAGGGTCTCTATCAACCTCCAAGCATTCCTGCTCGCCCTGTGTCTCTTACCCGGCACCCTGCTTTTCGCTGCTGACGGGACGTTCACCCCCCGCGAACCGCGCTACCGCGTGCATCCCGGTGATGTGATCGGTGTGACGTATCGCTACAGTCCGGAATACAACGCAACAGTGAACATTCAACCGGATGGCTTTGTTACTTTGCCCCTTCTCGGAGACATCAACCTTTCTGGCTTGACGGTTGACCAGATTCGCGAAAAGATCCTCGCCAAAGCCAATGAGCGTCTCAATGCTCCTGAAATTGTAGTGGACCTGAAGGGATTTGAGCAGCCATACTACATTGTCGGTGGGGAAGTCGGTACCCCCGGCAAATACGAAGTCCACGGGCCCACAACAGCGCTCCGAGCAGTCCAGATGGCAGGCGGTTTTAAGACCTCTAGCAAGACGAATCAAGTATTACTTATCCGGCCTATCAACGATGTCGATGCGGAGACTAAGTTGATCGATTTGAAGCGAGTAATGAACAAGGGACAGGTCAGGGAGGACATTCAGCTCCGGGCCGGCG
Organism: uncultured Acidobacteriaceae bacterium; assembly: GCA_963814195.1. Lineage (GTDB taxonomy): Bacteria > Acidobacteriota > Terriglobia > Bryobacterales > Bryobacteraceae > Bog-105. The sequence goes on along the minus strand of CAWFBU010000006.1, from coordinate 90,964 downwards.
ATATGCTCATCGTTCCCAAAAACCGTATCGCCAAAATAGAGCCGATTATCCGGCTAGCTAATCCTGGCGCATATGGCCTGTATCTCAATCCAACAAACTTCTAACACGATTCTATGCAAAACCGCAGCTCTACTGTTTGGTGGTGGCTAAGCCTAGATTCCGCGGTAGCCATCTGGGCAACTTTCCTATGCATTGTCGGCGAACGGCGATTTGGTCACTCAGAAACATTACAGTCCGCGCTAGCTGAGCGTCTTTCGATCAAGAACTTCTTACTCTTTGGCGTCTTCCTAATACTGTGGACTGGCATTCATCAACTTAGCGGCCTTTATGTCGAAGGTAAGGCTGCTGGGAAGCCAGTGCTTACATTCCGCGTGGTTGCGGCTAGTGCACTTGGCTCCATTTTTTTTCTAGTGTTCCCATTGTTCAGCAACGGGAACCAGTCTCCGGTATTTGTTCCCGTGACTATCTTTTTCTTAGCTGCGTTGCTCGGGAGCTTAGGTGTGAGAGCGGTCGTGTGGCCGCTTTTACCCCAGGTGCACGGTGCACTCACTCGGCCCATAAGAACGCTGATCGTCGGCAGCGGACCCATCGCTCGCGAGGTTTACCGCTCATTGATCGCGGAACCCAAGGATCTCTACAGACCACTTGGATTCGTGGATTCGATCGGTCCACACACATCCGAACTGCCCTCTTTGATCCTAGGTGATCTGGACAGTCTTGAGCAGATCCTCATGACAACTCCAGTTGACGAGGTCATAGTTGCCCTTCCATTGCGGTCTTGTTATGACCAGATTCAACAGAGCATTCATATTTGTGAGAGAGCTGGAATTGCCGTAACTTACGACTTGGCAATCTTCTCTCATCGCTTTGGATTTTCGCATTTGCACCAGCGTTCATTGCAGCCTTACGTCTCCTGGCGACCAAGTCGAGTTGAAGAATTCATAGGCTCCAAGCGCGCCATAGATTTGCTCGGAGCCGCGGCAGTTCTAACCGTCCTCTTCCCGCTTCTTGTAGCTGTTGCGGTCGCGATAAAACTTAGTAGTCCTGGTCCGGTGATGTTTGTCCAGGAGCGCTGCGGGCTCAACAAGCAGCGCTTTCGTATGTTTAAGTTCCGAACAATGGTGGCCGACGCCGAGGTTCAGCAAGCCGCACTAGAATGTCGGAACGAAGCGCACGGGCCTGTCTTCAAGATTAGAAATGATCCGAGAGTTACTCCACTAGGAAGACTGTTACGGAAAACCTCTCTTGACGAACTGCCGCAGCTAATCAACGTCTTAAAGGGCGAAATGTCACTTGTGGGTCCGCGCCCACTTCCGTTGAGAGACGTCGCGAAGTTCACCGATCCATGGTTGATGCGGCGCTTCAGCGTCAAGCCAGGCCTTACGTGCCTTTGGCAAGTCCAGGGGCGAAGCGATACTAGTTTCGACCAATGGATTGCCTTCGACCTCGAATACATTGACACTTGGAGTCCTCTGCTCGATTGCAAGATTTTGTTGCTGACCATACCTGCTGTTTTGCGTGGAAGTGGGGCAATGTGAAGACTCATGACGAAGTGGGCACTATAGGCCCTGCCGCCATTGAGAACAGTAGACCTCGTGAGATACCGCAAACTAGAGTAGCTCTCTTTCACGACAATTTCGCTCAAGCCGGAGGAGCAGAGAGAGTGGCTCACGCTCTCCAGCAGATGCTTCCCGCCGCGGAAATGTATTCGACTCTTACGGTTCCAGATAGACTCCCCTTGTCCTTTAGGAGATCTGTTCGAACGACGTGGATGCAGCGACTACCTGCCAAACATAGACTTTATCGCCACTATTTCATGTTGTACCCATTCGCTGTTGCCGGCGTCGATCTACGCGCCTACGACTTGGTTATAAGTAGTTGCTTCGGCTATGCTAAGGGTCTCAGGCGCCGTCCGGGCAGTATTCACGTCTGCTATTGTCACACCCCACCGAGATGGATCTGGCGATACGTGGACTACTCCGGTCGTGAGGAGTTTGGCCCGTTCCAGAGGGCGGTACTTCCTCATCTTCTCAAAATGCTGAAAGCCTGGGACATCAGCGCTTCGAGGCGCCCTGATTATTTCATCGCAAACTCTCACGTTGTAGCTCGCCGAATCGAGGATAGTTATGGTCGAACCGCGATCGTGATCCCTCCCCCAATTGATGTAACTCGCTTTGAGATAAGTGAAGTACAGGAGGACTACTACCTTGTTCTGGCCCGACTTACTCCGTATAAGCGAATCGACATTGCCGTTGAGGCCTGCAATCTACTGAGGCGACGCCTGGTGATTGTTGGAGACGGTAAAGACCGTGCGAATCTACAGCGCCTCGCCGGTCCAACTATCAGTTTTCAAGGCAGGTTGTCGGATCAAGAAACCGCTTACTACGTCAGTCGGTGCCGTGCATTGTTGTTTCCTGGCGAGGAGGACTTCGGGATGGTGCCACTGGAAGTTGCTGCCGCAGGTCGACCGACCATTGCATATAGAGCGGGAGGCGCAACCGAGACTTTGATCGATGGAGAAACTGGCGTGTTCTTTGATGACCAGACTTCAATGTCGATGGCGGACGCGATCCTGCGTTCAGAAGCGATCGAATGGAATATGCATCGGATCCGCCGCCACGCCCACACGTTCGATCTCGACACCTTTCATAGTCGCCTTCGAAAGTTCCTTAGTTCGATAGGGGTACAAATCCCGATGGTTCGATCGGAGTGAAGATTGCGTAAAGCAGAAATAGATAATCAGGCCTCGGCGCCCGCCGAATCTCAGTCCATTCGAATCGTGTTCTATAGTCATACAGGCGAAGTCAGTGGTGCTGAGCAGATGCTACTACTAACCCTTCGCAACTTAGATCGGGCCCGGTTCAAACCCATCGTGCTTTGTCCGCCAAACGGCGACCTACACACTTCTTGTGAGCGTCTTGGCGTTACGTGTGTTCCTTCAGAACTGATCCAGGCTCGAGTCACTATGCGCCCAGACAAGTTAATCTCCTATGTAGTCGAACTGGTCAAATCGTCTTTTCTTCTTCGCGCTCAACTGGCCGGTCTGAAACCAGATTTGATTCATGCTAACAGCATTCGTGCTGGCCTTGTCGCTTCGACTGCTTTACTACGTACGAAGGTGCCGGTCATCTGGCACATTCATGATATCCTCCGAAGGCATCCTACTAGCCTGCTTATTCGGATCTTTGCAAAGATCGTACAGGCTTGGGTCATTGCGTGCTCAAGTGCGGCTGCTCTCGCCTTTGAGGGCCCAGTCCTTCTCAGAGACTGTAGCCCAAGTGTCTCCGTTATTCACAATGGCATTGAGACTTCAGATCGAATTGAGTCTGTCACTAAGTCTGAAGCTCGCCGTACCCTGGGATTAAACAATGCTGAGTTTACGGTCGGCATTGTCGGACAGATAACTCCGAGAAAGGGGCACTACAGCCTCATTCAGGCGTTCGCTAAAGTTTGTCAACTATATCCGCAATTAAGACTCGTCATCGTCGGTCGGCCAATATTTAACGCAGATGAAGAGTACCTTAGCCGCCTGACGAGATTGGTTGCTGAGCTCAAGTTGAAGCAGCAAGTCAAGTTTCTTGGTAGTCGGGCTGACGTTCCAATGATAATGAAGGCTCTGGACCTCCTGGTCTTGAATTCACTCGTAGAGCCCTTTGCTCTCGTCATTCTTGAAGCAATGCTTCAAGGGACGCCCGTTCTCGCTACGGATTCGGGGGGCCCTGCTGAAATCATCGAACATGAAAAGACCGGCCACTTGATACCGGCGAATGATCCCGTTGCGCTGGAGGCAGCACTGTCACAATTAGCGAACCGGAATGATCTCCTATCAAAGTACTCTCAGGCAGGTCCGAGCAGGGTCTGTTCCCGATTTTCTTCTCAAGAATATATGAGACGACTGGAAAAGTTCTACCTTACTTTGTGTCCTGAGAAGTACCGAGCGGCTCCTCAGATGCCGTTCAATGACCGCATGTTTGTATCTAAGCTCTGACATGCGCATATCTATCAGCAACACGTTTGTGAAGATCCTAAACTCGTCGTCGCAATACAATCCTTATCGCAGGCAGAATCCGCGAAGAGGCATAATGTGGCCCCGCATGCAGATTTACGGCCGAGTTCTTCAAATTATAGGCCTTCGGCGATGCTCTGGAATGTTTGATGTTCAGTCCGCGTCATGACCTTTAATTCACTTATGCTCAGGGACTATTCTGGGTCGACTCGTGATCGTCATGACTCCTTTTCTAGATCAGTGATCGTCACGTTAAGTACTTTTGTTCTGGTTAACTGCGGGCTAACTCTAGTCGGGGCAGGCGGCGTTGTGCGCTATCTATTTCCCGCCAGCGCTTTTTTAATAGGTTACTATCTCGTTCAGAAAGCTCGATACGCATACGTAAGCTTCGTATGGTGGACCACTTTCCTGTCTCCTTTGGTTCGACGAGTGGTCGATTACCGTTCCGGATGGGTTGATCATAATTGGATTCTACTTACACCACTCCTTGTCGTCTTGGCTGGCTTGCCCTCCGTTATTTCTGCTGGAATTCCTTGGCAGCGGAAAACAGGGCTGCCGTTCGTCTTGGCAATCGCCAGCGTCTCCTATGGCTTCATCTTAGGGTTCTTAGACCTACCTAAAAGTGTCTGGCTTCAGGTCTCGATGGGCTGGATTGTACCGATTGTGTTTGGCTTGTATATGTACTCTGTTTGTACTGATGAAAAACAAGTCTCGGGTTACAGCAGTCTCTTAACGCAAACATTTGTCTTGGGCACGTTTGTGATGGGCTTATACGGAGCTATCCAATTTGTAACGCCATCTGGTTGGGACGCCTTTTGGATGGTGCAAGTCGGGCTTGAGACTATCGGCTCTCCTGAGCCATTTCAGGTTCGAGTCTTCAGCACAATGAATGCTCCTGGACCTTTCGCCTTCCTCATTTCTGCAGGTGTATTACTAAGTTCTATGAACCGAGGCAGGCTTGCCTCTCTGGCTTCTACTCTCGGGTGGCTGGCTCTACTGCTGTCAGGTGTGCGATCAGCGTGGCTGGCGTGGCTGGTTGCCTTTGTCACAATACGAATTCAGCAGAGGAGGAATTGCCTCGGAATACTTGTTTTACTCGGGTTCTTAGGTGTTCTCATCTTCTGCCCGTTAGATCTCGGCCCCATTCAGCAAACAATCCAAAGTCGCCTGAGTTCGTTCGCTGACCTTCAGGGCGATACCAGTTTTCAAGAGCGACGGAGCGGTTCTGAGCAGATCTTGCAGACTGTTCTTTCAGAACCCCTCGGAATGGGACTTGGAACCATGGACTTTAAGTTCAGTGGGAACAGCCCTGTAGGTGCACGAGACAGTGGAGTGATTGACTGCTTGTTGTCGTTGGGATGGGTAGGGGGTGCAATCTACCTCTCGGCGCTTGGCTGCCTTGCTTGGCTTGCGATTAGGCCTGGATTTCGGCGAAGCCAGTTTGAAGTGACCGCAAGCGCCGTTTGCCTAGGGCTGCTATCTCAAATCTTCTTGGGAAGTGTAATGCTTGGAACGACCGGAATGGTGATATGGGGCTTTGCTGGTGTTTCTCTGGCATCACAAACACTGAAAAAGCCCAGCTGTGGAGATTCTTTGATTGCCAAATAGATCTGCCACTATATCCAGTGCGGTCGTGCAGTCTGTCGCTGCAAAATTTGTCTTTGTCCTAATTACCGCTGCAACGGGTATGATCACCGCGCGGGCGCTCCATCCCGACGGGCGTGGAGAACTCGCTGCGCTCGGAGTTTGGCCGAACTTTCTCGGAAACGCTATGACATTTGGGCTTCCGAGTGCCATCATCTATTGGAGTAGGCGAGATCCAAAGGAGAACTCAAGTTTGGTCTGGGCGGCGGTTCCCCTAACCGTGCTTCTCGCGACCTGCGCAGCCCTCCTCGGAATTTGGGGTATCCCATTTTGGCTAGCGCAATACTCACCGCATGTGATTCACGTCGCTCAAGTACTGATGTTGAATGTGTTCGTTGTACTTTGGGTCTCTGTGGCTCAGGCGGTTGTTCAGGCAAACTCCGACTTCGCTGCTTCAAACGTTGCTCTTTGCCTCACTCCGCTGTGCAGCTTCTTGCTTCTCATCGCTGTGCAAGCTACACGAGGGTTGACGCCAGCTTCTGCATCGATCGCCTACGTTCTCGGCGGATTGCCAGCATGTTTCTATCTCACCTATCATCTTCGGCAACCGTGGAATGGTTGCGTAACAAGGATTTGGCTCGCGAGTAGGCGTCTTCTTCAGTACGGAGTTCGTTCTTATGGTGTGGATCTTTGCGGAACTCTCTCCCTCTATGTGGATCAGGCCATAGTGATTCGACTTTTGGTTCCGGGAGCTATGGGCACCTACGTTGTAGCGCTGAGCCTCTCGCGTATGCTGAACGTCGTGCATCAGGCAGTTGCGACAGTACTTTTCCCGAAAGTCATTGGCCTAAATTCTTCCGAACTGATTCATCTCACAGGAAAAGCAACCAGGGTCAGCACTTTGACAACCGCAGCTTTCGGGTTACTCGTAGCAGCTCTCGGTCCTCTCGCTTTGCCGATACTATATGGACGCGAGTACGAAGCAGCAACCGGCATTCTAAACGTCTTAATTTTAGAAGTGATAATTACCGGGGCAACCCTCGTTCTGACCCGGGCCTTCATGGCCTTGGGACGCCCGGGCCTAGTAACCATGCTTCAGGCTAGTGGGTTGATTGTTTCTATACCGTTTCTTCTTTTTATGGTCCCCCGGTGGGGAGCCTATGGTGCGAGCCTGGCTTTACTCACTGCGAGTCTGATTCGTCTCGTCTTTACGGCCTGGAGCTTTCCTCTCGTTTTGCGAGAGAAGTGCCCTGACTTCATCCTGAACCGATCGGAGATGATGGAGCTGATTAACAAGAGTAAGATTATTTACTTGAATAATCTTCGTAAGTATAAGTTCGGGAGACAAAAAGTCTATTCTAGAAATGCAGTTATTTGCATTGCTGGTTCTCAAGTGACACCTGCGATCCGAGATGGTAGCGACGAGCAATGAGCAACAGGCCGTTAACGATATTTCTTTCATTTCCGACTAACCCATTAACTGACTTCCTGCCAAACGGAGATGGATTGGTCGCGCACGGGATCATCAAGTCTCTGGTTGCGCAAGGGCATGAACTGCACATCGTAACAACTTGCCTAGCTCTTCGTAACCCACTGCCTTCCGGGGTGAATATCTATCCGATGCTACCTTCGGCCCAGGGCGGTCAGCCGGGCAAAATCGCTTACATGATCTGGAGCCGACGCGTTCTCAACCGTTTGCGTCAACACCTCAAATTCGACCTTATCCATGAGCTCAATCCCGTGTTTTCGCTCCTCAGCTTAGCGTTTCTTGGGTCAGGTATCCCTGTGGTGCTCGGTCCTCACTCTTCGCGTTGGCCCGCAGACTTGGAGGGTCCCGAATCGACTCACAAGACGGTGCTTCAGTGGATCACGAAGAGGGTAAAAAATTCTTGCGTCTATCTCCAACATCGTGTCGCAGCGGCTATCCTACTCTCAACGCCAGCAGCTCTGAACAACGTCACACAGCCCGAACGCCTTATAGGCCGATTGTTCTTGCTTCCACCCGGAGTAGATGACCATCAATTTTCGCCCGAAAGCGACATAACTCTTTTTGCTGCGGCGCCAACGGTGTTGTTTCTAGCGAATATGGTTAAGCGGAAAGGTATTTTGACTCTGCTGAATGCCTTTGACGTTGTTTCAGAACGCCTCCCGGACGCTAGCCTCCTACTCGGAGGAGATGGACCGATGCTCGACTCCGTGCGCGAGATTGTAAAGTCCTCGAAGTACTTCAACAGAGTTCAACTGCTGGGAAGGGTCTCACGATCTGAAATCACAGGTATTATGAGGAAATCCACTGTTTACTGCCTCCCCTCGCACGGTGAACCATTTGGCATGAGCGCTTTAGAAGCGATGGCCTGCGGATTACCTCTGGTCGTGACAGATTCCGGAGGATTGGCTTACCTCGTTTCGGACGAAGGCGGCAAGAAAGTGCCGGTAAATGATCCTGACTCGCTAGCCGTAGCCCTTTTCGAGTTACTGCAAGATCGAACTCTCTGTCGAGCAATGGGCGAGTTCAACCGTAAGCAGGTTGAAAGACAGTATTCTTACAAATCCGTAGCGGACCGCCTTGGGAAAATATACGAACACGTTTTGAACAAAACCGGTCATGCCTCTCAGTCTTTCATTTCTCAGGCTGACATCGTGGAGTATGAGTCCCGGAGTGCTCGGCGCCACCTCGACCGGCATGTGGCCCGAAGTCAAGAGATTATTACTCGAATCGAACTATGACCGGGCGGCCTATTCGGGTTCTTCATATGTTGAATTCCCTGGCCGGTAATGGCAATGGCATAGTCAATGCGGCAGTCGACATCATGTCAGGTCAGAAAGAGCTAGGACTCTGTGTTGCAGTTTGCTCGGAAGGAGGAGACTTGGTCGAGTTGCTGGAGACGCACGGGATCACCCATTTCAAGAGCAACCAGCGGCGGCGACCAGACCAGATACCGGGAGCGATCCTGAGAGCGAAGCGTATCATCCGGGAGTTTAAGCCCGATATTGTGCATTGCCACATGATCACCGGCCTCCTACTTGCGCGGCTGGTTGGTCTGTTTGCGAGCTTTCGACTCGTAGCTCACCTCCACAACGTGCATCAGCGTAGCTCAGATCTCATGCGTTTCGCCGACCAAGTCATCGCGGTCAGCGACGCCGTAGCCCGGGACATGACACAAAGGGGAATCCCTGGAGACAAGCTTCGGGTAGTCAGGAATGGCACTCTGGGAAGCTTTCGTGCCTCGCTCCATTCGCATGACCGTCAGGTAAAGCTTGAGCAGCCTGCCGTTGTAACAGTTGCAGGTATGTACCATCGTAAGGGCATTTCAGAGTTACTCTCCGCCTTCGAAATCGTTTCCCTTACAGTGCCGCACGCACATTTATATCTGGTCGGAGAGGGGCCCGACCGCGGTGAATTTGAGAGGCAGGCGAAACGGTCGCCAGCCGCCACAAGGATCCATTTTGAAGGCTTCAGTTCAAGCCCGGGTCTTTATCTAGAGCAAGCTCGTGTTTTCGTACTCGCCTCGCGGCGGGATTCCTGCCCGTTGGTTCTCCCTGAGGCACGTGAGCATGGGTGTGCAGTTGTCGCCACCAAGGTCGACGGTATACCCGAAATGTTAGACGACGGAAAGGCTGGCCTCCTCGTTCCACCTGGCGACCCTCCCTCATTAGCGAACGCAATTCAATTTCTGCTTGAGAACCCTGACCAGCTGGCCCAAATGCAAACTGCCGCAGCGGCAAACCTCGAATCTTTTACGAGCCTTCGCATGGCACGTGAGATTACGGCCCTATACGAAGAGCTTCTTGCTCCCTCGCGCCCTCATGTACGCTTCTGCTAAATGTCTGCGGATTGGCTCGCCTCACGGTGTGGAATGCTATGGATACTAAATTTCTAGGCGATCCACGGCTGTTGGGCGATACACCGATACAGGGTCCAATTACCCGTTTCAGACTAAGTCTCGACGAGAGATCTTCAAGACTCGCGATTCTGGCTATTGCCGGGATTGTGGGCGCGGTATTAGGTGCGGGTCTCGCTAGGATCTTTTTGGTTCATATCGGCCATGACCAGTCTTGGAATTTGTACGCGGCAGACCAGGTCTTGAGAGGGGTTAGGCTGAACGGGCCGCAACTTATAGAGGTTAACCCGCCGCTCATCATCTGGTTATCTTGTATACCAGTTCTTGCCGGCAGACTCCTGCATATTGGAATGCTGAATGCGTTTCGCGTCATCTTCGATGTTACTGTTCTCTTTAGTCTTTGCTGGACAACCCTACTCTTTAAACACCTGCATCGCCCAAGTCTCCTTTCCGTGTGGCTCTTTGTTGGTGCCTGCTCGGTTCTCGCCACGCAGGTGATAACTCGAGATGCGATCGGCCAGAGAGAACATTTCCTTTTCCTCCTATGTCTGCCCTATTGCGTACATGCCGGTGCGCGCATGGAAGGAAAACGTCTGGGTAAATTTCAGTTGATCGTGATCGGCGGGATTGCAGGAGTAGCGGTATGCCTCAAGCCTCAGCACTTGGTAGATATAGCGATTCTCGAGTTAATCGTTTACCTAAAGCTGCGCTCATCATACCTACGATCAAGCCTCACGCTGTTGGCCTTCGTCGCGGTACTGGTCCTTTATATCATTTCCGTCGGCATCCTCAATCCTGAGTACTTTATGAATGTTGTGCCGCTACTTCGTATGACCTACGGAGGCTTTAACATTCCATTTGCTAGGGTTCTGACTTCGGCCATCCCCGTCTCATTCGTTCTATTGTCATCTGTACTTCTTTACATATTGTGTCGGCAATCCGTATCATTTTCGTCGCTGGCTCGTGTTTTCGCCGGTACTGCCGTAGGGGCGGCCGCCGCCTATCTTCAACAGCAAAAAGGATGGTCCTACCAGCTTATTCCAGCCGGTCTATTCACGGCTATGTTCGCCGCTATGATCCTGATCGGACTAACTGATAAGTTACTGTGGCACGCTCCGCAAATCAGAGCAGACCAATTCTTACCGCGAACAGCCATGAAAGCTGCTTCCTGCCTTGCGATCCTTACTCTTGCCGCAGCCATTGTTTTTGGTCATCACAAGGGTTATTTCGATCAGAAGAAATGGCAGCTTTCGAGGATCCTTTCCGCATATCCAGCCGGTACGACGGTAAGCTTCCTCTCTACTCAGCCCATAGAATTTCCGGTCATAGTGGAACAAGGTAAGCTCCTTGGATCAAGATTTGAGCATCTTTGGATGGTCCCGGCGATACTGCACTCGGGCGATCCTGCACGAAAATATATCTCTCCGAAGGCGCCTTTGGAATCGAACCATTTGGCTGACCTTCAGAGAGGGGAGATTGCGGCTGACATCTATCATTGGCAGCCCACTGTCGTCGTGATTGATCAGTGTGATGCCGAGATTTGTGAGTCTCTCAAGCGTGAGAATTACAAGGGCCTTTTGCAGTGGCTCTTGGAAGATAAAGAATTTGAACGCCAGTGGGGAGAATACAAGCTTCTATACACTGCGGGTGATCTCGAGGTGTTTAGCCGGGCGAAGGACATCGCTCCCCTTTCTCAGCAAGAGGTTTTTGGAAGATAGATGGTCAACTCGATCGCAATTGGTGACCTTGATATGCCCGTTCGAACCTTGGTCCCTCAGCATACACGAGTCGAAATCCTCTGATGCAGTCCACGGCCAAGCGTCTACCGGAATTAGATCTGTTACGGTCAGCGGCAATTCTCGTTGTGCTAGTGCATCACTCCCAAATCTTTCTCGGCGAGATCCCGCTCAAGATTGGGACTGCTCTAGTCGTAAATGGGTGGTGCGGTGTCGATCTATTTTTTGTCCTAAGCGGATTTCTGGTTTCAGGTCTTCTGTTTGACGAGTACACGAGGTTTGAAACGCTGCATGTTTCTCGATTTCTGGTGCGCAGGGCTTTTAAGATATATCCCCCGATGTGGGTGTTCCTGGCCTGTGGACTATGTATTAAGGCTGCGAGAAATATGCCACCAAGTTTATTAATCTTTAAGTCCCTTCCAGATATTCTGCTTGTAGACGACTACATCCACGGATTCTGGATTCACTTCTGGTCCCTGTCTGTCGAAGAGCATTTTTATGTCTTGTTGCCCTTTCTCCTCCTGTTAATGGTTCGATTGAGGAAACGAAATCCCGAGACTGTCTTCCGCCCTCTGATCTGGCTTGTCCCAACTACCGCCTTTTCATGCCTCCTCCTTCGATTCGGAAACGTTTATGGGTTCCAATACTTGCCTTATCCGTTCTCCTATTCCGCAACTCACTTCCGAATTGACGAACTGATGTGGGGAGTCTTGCTTGCTTATTTGTTTCATTTTGAGGCCGCTACTTTCAAAAGGGTTGCTTCGAAACATCGTACTTGGCTTTTTGCAATTGGCCTCTTCTTGCTATCGCCACTCCTTTTCGCGGACCAGCGCAATCCTTTGGTAATAGTGTTCAGTCTTGGCCTAAACGGTATTGCTTTTTTTCTTATTCTGGCGGCTACTCTTGGCGCTCCTGTGTTCCTCAGCGTAACCAAACATCCACTTCTAAGGCCAGGTTTCCGCGGGTTACTCCTGATTGGAAGATGTTCATACGCCATTTATCTGTGGCACCCAATGGTGGCTAATGCTGCGGACATCTGGCATAAAAAACTTAGTACGGTAATGCCGGATTGGGCGCTAGCCGCCGGTTATGTCTGCATTAGTATCGTGCTGGGTTATATCTTGACGAAGGTGGTCGAAGTTCCGGCGTTAGCAATTAGGGAGCGGATGTTTAGCCGGACACAAGGAACCTTGGTTCGGACGCGTTTAAGTCGAGAACAAACCGAGGCAGTTTCTCAATAGAAGTTCGACAGCAGAAAGCCTCGTCTTAAGAAATGGGCGAAGTTGTGTCCGTCGATCTTGCAAAATGAACTCGCGCCTGGATTGCGCGCTGACCAACGATTGGACTGGTCACTCGTTAAAGAATGGAGTTTCGAATTTGCTTGATTCCGGTCGAAGGGAATTACTAACAAGGGGAGTTGCTGCGCTCACTGCCGTCGTCCTTAGCCAAGCAGCAGAGATGTCTGTTTCGGCTGATGCGTTTGTAAACTCTGTCGGAGTGGTGACACACCTAGGCTACACAGATTCGATTTACGCAAAAGACTTTCCATTGACGCTACAGAGCCTGAAAGATCTCCACGTGCGTCACATTCGGGATGGTATTGGGCCTGGAGGGAACACTCCTGCTGTGGTCGCATACCATAAGCAGTTAACGTCTGCAGGCATCTTCGCGGATATTCTGGTGGATCAGCACTGTGATCCCACGCTAGTCAAGACCTTTTTGGGACAGATCACCGACGTTGAGTCTCTAGAAGCGGAAAATGAACAGGATGATGCGAATGACCCCAATTGGGTGACGCATGTCCATTCACAACTCGAGTGGCTCAAGCCCATGGCCGAATCATTAAAGCTTCCACTCGTCGGGCCCTCGTTCATCAATTCTGCTTGGGACACGCCTCAAAATTCTTTTCTATTAGTGGGTAACCTCAGGCGGTATATGACATATAACAACCTGCATAACTACTTCGCGGGGTTCCATCCAGAAACAGGCGGTTGGGGTAGTTCAAATGCAAAAGGACATGGATACGGGAGCATAGCGTGGAATCTTGATCAAGCGGAACTGGATGGTCCTAGCATTCCAGTATGGACGACTGAAGCTGGATATGACGTCAACACAGCCCACAGTAACTCAGTCCCTCCGGCGGTTTACGGAACCTATGTCGCTCGCATGCTGCTTGCTCAATGGAACGCAGGCATCAAGCGAACGTTCATATATGAGCTTGCCGATGATCCAAGCACCCTTGCTTGGGCTGGTCTCATGGATAGCTCGGGAAAACGCCGGCCTGCTTTTCTGGCACTAGCAAGTCTCCTGAATCTGTTGCAAGATCCTGGAACCGCGTTCACCCCAACGCCTGTTGCGTACTCTTTATCTGGCAATACAGCAAATGTGCAACACACTCTGCTCCAAAAACGGGACGGCAGCCTATATCTCGCTGTCTGGATCGCAGTGCCCGTCTATGACACAAACGCCAAAGTAGCGCTGAGCGTGCCGCCTCAGACTGTGACCCTCTCTCTCCCATCCGGCATCCGATCTGCCTCGCTATATACCTATGACGCCGATTGGAACCTACTCCCTAAAACACTGTCTATCAGTTCGGCAACCCTTTCAGTTAATGCTACGAGTAACGTGGCAATCGTTAAACTGACTCCGGCGCTGTAAGACCGAGGGTGAGATCCGGGAAATCCTAACCCCTCCTGGAGAGAGATTCTTAATGGAAGATTCACAAATCCTATGTGAAACCTCTAGTGTTGAGCTTTTGTGTACTTTCTGTTTGCCAAGCAGCAGAGATGTCTGTTTCGGCTGATGCGTTTGTAAACTCTGTCGGAGTGGTGACACACCTAGGCTACACAGATTCGATTTACGCAAAAGACTTTCCATTGACGCTACAGAGCCTGAAAGATCTCCACGTGCGTCACATCCGGGATGGTATTGGGCCTGGAGGGAACACTCCTGCTGTGGTCGGATATCATCAGCAGTTAACGTCTGCAGGCGTCTTTGCCGATATTCTGGTGGATCAGCACTGTGATCCCACGCTCGTCAAAACCTTTTTGGGACAGATCACCGACGTTGAGTCTCTAGAAGCGGAAAATGAACAGGATGATGCGAATGACCCCAATTGGGTGACGCATGTCCATTCACAACTCGAGTGGCTCAAGCCCATGGCCGAATCATTAAAGCTTCCACTCGTCGGGCCCTCGTTCATCAATTCTGCTTGGGACACGCCTCAAAATTCTTTTCTATTAGTGGGTAACCTCAGCCAGTATATGACATACAACAACCTGCATAACTACTTCGCGGGGTTCCATCCAGAAACAGGCGGTTGGGGTAGTTCAAATGCAAAAGGACATGGATACGGGAGCATAGCGTGGAATCTTGATCAAGCGGAACTGGATGGTCCTAGCATTCCGGTATGGACGACTGAAACTGGATATGACGTCAACACAGTCCACAGTAACTCAGTCCCTCCGGCGGTTTACGGAATCTATGTCGCTCGCATGCTGCTTGCTCAATGGAACGCAGGCATCAAGCGAACGTTCATATATGAGCTTGCCGATGATCCAAGCACCCTTGCTTGGGCTGGTCTCATGGATAGCTCGGGAAAACGCCGGCCTGCTTTTCTGGCACTAGCAAGTCTCCTGAATCTGTTGCAAGATCCTGGAACCGCGTTCACCCCAACGCCTGTTGCGTACTCTTTATCTGGCAATACAGCAAATGTGCAACACACTCTGCTCCAAAAACGGGACGGCAGCCTATATCTCGCTGTCTGGATCGCAGTGCCCGTCTATGACACAAACGCCAAAGTAGCGCTGAGCGTGCTGCCTCAGACTGTGACCCTCTCTCTCCCATCCGGTATCCGATCTGCCTCGCTATATACCTATGACACCTATTGGAACCTACTCCCTAAAACACTGTCTATCAGCTCAGATCAGATCACCGTCGATGTAACTGGCAATGTTAGCGTCATTCAAATCACTCCTCCATTTCCGACACAAGTTCCAAGTGCTGATGCTCAGAACCCTCCCGTAGGTAAGTGGGTCAAAATTGTTTCGAAGAACAGCGGCAAGTGTTTAGATGTGTCAGGGGGGCCTGCAGCGACCGCTCCCGGCAATCCACTAATCCAATACGCGTGCTGGGGCGGATCAAACCAGGCATTTATGTTCAGCGAAGTTGGTGGAGGATACCAGATTACGACCCGAAACAGTGGTTTGCAGCTTGATGTCTTTGGAGCTTCAACCCAGGATGGAGCGCGTTTGATTCAGTGGCCCTTCCTGAACCAATCGAACCAGATTTGGCGTGCTGCTCCAACTTCGGATGGGTTCTTTACAATCTCATCTGTTTCCACTGGTAAATGTCTCGATGTCGAGGGCATCTCGAAGCAAGACGGAGCAGCCCTGCAGCAGTGGGGTTGCTGGGGCGGCGATAACCAACAATGGATGATGATCCCGGTTCAATAGGTAGACTGCTCAGCCTTGCTGCTGTTGCATGTGCCTTTCAGGTCGTTGACTAGGCTCTTTCCCAGAAACCCTTTAGTGCTCAACGCATTAACTACCTCTTCAAACACCTCGTCGACTGTTATGGAAAGAATGCACTTTTTCTTCTCGACTAGACAGGTAACAAGCTGACATCCTGCGCATTCTACATTGCGATAGAGAACTCGATGTGCATCTCCAAACGGGAACCAAATCCCGGGAAGATTGCGCGCCCCATAGATTGCTACACACGGCGTCTGCACTGCAGCCGCGAGATGTGCCGGGCCAGAGTCGTGACCGATGAACACCTCTGCGCACTCAAACACGGCCGCCGTCTCGCGGGGATGCAGGAAACCGCAAAGATTCAAAACGGGCGCTGACGAGGCTTCCCGCCACCCAGCGGCGACAAGATCGCTCAACTCAAATTCGACAGCAGCACCGCAGATTACTAAAGCGAGATCGGGATAGGCCTTGGCGAGTCGGAAAAGAAGATCATGCCAATTGCCAGCTTCCCAATCGTTTGATTGATTTTTGGTCCCAATGCTCATGGCTATGAAGCGGAGTCCTCGTATCGGTAAGAGAACCTCGAGTGAGCGCGAACGCTCGTCTGGTGTTAACTGTAGATCCCAAGCCGAAGAGTCATTCAAATGCACTAGCCCAAGTTCAGAAATATTGCGGGTAAGACGGGCGCATTCGGGCTCAAAAGTGTTTTTGTCTGAAGTCTTGTTCGTTAGTGACACCCTAGGTGAGCGACGGTTTTGCTGCATATCTTCTGTGATCGGAACTCCGATCAAGCGGCGTATACCGCAGAGGCGGAAGAAGAGTGCATCCCGCTTCGCGGAAGCAACGCCTCGTGGGCCCGACAAATAGACTAGAACTTCAGGACGCCAACGAGCGATTGTCCACCAAAGGATCATGAGTTCCCTCACGCTTCTTGTCCCGTAAGTGTAGCGAACAAATCCGTGAATCAGACCGGTGTTCTCGACGATAGCCGAAGATGGAGGAGCCTTGCTGCTCGGTGGAAAACTCGTGAGAAGTCGGCGCTCAGCCTGCGGGAACGCATTTGCGACAACTTTCAGTGCGGGTAACGCGATCACCGTATCCCCCAAGCTGCCGAGCCGGTAGATCAACACTCGTTTTATCGATGAATTTGGGGTAGATGTCTTGAACATGTTACGGCCTCGGAAGTTGATCAATTCTCTGCAACCGACTCGGAATAGTCAGTGGTGAGTAGTTCACTTAGTCGTGTGATCTTAGAGTACCGTCAAGCCCAGCGATTTGCCATCCCGTACATTTTGTAAACGCATAGTACTCTTCATAGAAGAGTAAATGTCTCGCTTGCGACCGCTTTTGCCAAAAGTAATGCTCAAATGAAGAATCGCATGCTGTCTCACGTCTTCGATCTTGATCAAGTACTCGATGTCGTGAAGCAGTGGAGGGCGCTAGAGCTCAAAATTGGCTTCACATGCGGTGCTTTTGACCTTCTTCACGCAGGCCACGTTGACTATCTGCAGAAAGCAAAGACTCTCTGCGACCGGCTGGTTGTTGCGGTGAATAGCGACCGCTCTGTTGGTGCCTATAAGGATCCTCTGAGGCCAATCAATTTCGAGCATCATCGAACTGCTGTTGTTGCAGCCCTCGAGTGTGTGGATGCAGTCGTCTTAATGGACGACCTGCGTCCAGACCTCCTTATCCGCCGCCTGCAACCCGATGTTTACATAAAAGGAGGCGACTACCAAGTCGAACGTCTGCGTTCTGCTCCTCTGGTTGAAGCTTACGGTGGAAACTCTGTCATAATCCCCACCAGTCATCACGTCAGCACTACACAGATTATTAAGCGTATTGAGACACTAGCATTACACGCCCATCCGAGTACTGCTGCCACGAACGCAGGCAAGCCGATTGTATTCTTGGATCGTGATGGCACATTGATTGAGAACGTGCCTTTCATCCGCTCACCTTCGCTGGTGGAACTTCGCTCTGGTGTTGGCGAAGGTCTCCGCTTGTTGCAGGACCGGGGCTTTCTCCTGGTTGTAATAACAAATCAGCAAGGTATTGGGCTCGGCTATCTAACCTATCAAGAGTTTGTATCGATCAATTCTCAGATGCTCAAGCTGTTGTCACATTACGGTGTACGGATTGCCCGCTTCTACTTCTGTCCGCACTCGGTCCCAGACGACTGCGGCTGCCGTAAACCTAAGACCTTGCTTGTTGAACAGGCGCTAGCGCATTTCTGTTCGCGGAGTGATAGGTCATTCTTTATAGGCGATTCTATCTCCGATGTCATTTGTGCGAAGCGCTCAGGATGCAATCCGATTCTCCTTGGTGACGGATCATCTTGTGAGGGTGCCTTCTCCGCCGTAGATTTTCAACAAGCAGTGGCCCATATCCTATCTTGTTCGCCCTTTACTAAGACTTACGATGAAAACTAAATTGATGTCCGAGTCACAATCGTCGAAATCCAGAGGCCCAGTACATGACTCCTTCAGAGCAATCGCGACCATGTTTCAAGCTGCTGCTGATAGTGAGTTTCCGAGTCAGATTGAAGATGCAGCCGCAGTCTTGATTGACGCTTTCCAAAACGGAAAAAAACTTCTGATTTTTGGTAATGGTGGAAGTGCGTCCGATGCGCAGCATTTGGCTGGGGAACTAGTAGTGAGATTTAAGGCGAGTAGACGGGCCCTTCCTGCAATAGCTTTAGGTTCTGATACCGCTGTCCTTACAGCATGTGGCAACGATTTGTGCTTCGAGGATCTTTTCTCAAGGCAAATAGAGGCTCTTGGGAACTCCGGTGACGTTTCGCTCGGTATAACAACGAGTGGCAATTCAAAAAACGTCGTACGCGGCCTAGAAACGAGCCGAAGACTAGGGATGGTTAATATACTTCTCACGGGAGAAGACGGAGGAGAAGCAAGAGCCTTGTGCGACTTTGCTATCTGCGCTCCTGCCGATACGACCGCACGCATTCAGGAGTTACACATCGCCGCGTATCATTCATTGTGCGAAATAGTTGAATCTAGCTTCTTGGAAAAGCTGGTATGAACCCAGACTCTTGGCGATCGAACCGGCCAGAACTCAATGCTCTCGCCAACGGCTTCGAAGGTGCCAGGATCCTGGTGGTTGGTGATTTAATGCTTGACCGCTATGTTCTTGGTGAAGTTACTCGCATCTCGCCAGAAGCTCCGGTTCCGGTTCTCGTGGTGAAGCAGGAGCGAACAGTTCCTGGCGGCGCTGCAAATGTCATACTTAACGTGACCGGAATCAAAGCTCATGGAATTGTTGCAGGTATCATCGGCAACGACGCAGCCGGCCTTTGTCTGACAGAGACTTTATCGAAGGCTGGAGTTGATACTGGTGGTTTAGTCGTGGACCCGAGCCGTCCTACTACATGTAAGACCCGGGTCGTTTCGGGCGGTCATCAAATTGTTCGTTTAGATCAAGAATGCACCCAAGAGATTTCTGATGATCTTTCTCGGCAACTTCTTGAAAGGGTCCGTCTGTTCCTAAATCAAGGTGTCTCCGGAGTGATCCTATCGGATTACCGCAAGGGGGCTCTCGGGGTAGATCTGACGGAAGCCGTCATTAGGGAGTGCAGGGAAAGGAACCTACCTATTTTCATCGACCCTAAGCGTGAGGATTATCTTCCTTACTCAGGCGCCACCTGCATAACGCCAAATCAGAAGGAGTTCATCGCAGCTAGCGTCACGATGGGAATAAACCCGGCCGATGTTGTAGCAGCAAGCCGTGCTTTACTTAGTCGTCTTGAGTGCAGCTTTGTACTCGTCACTCAGGGGGCAGATGGAATGACGTTAACCACATCGCAAAGCTCGCAACACCTTCCCGCGTTAGCAGAAGAAGTGTTCGATGTCTCAGGCGCTGGCGACACGGTGGTCGCCGTTATGGCGACGGCGCTTGCAGCAGGTCTCGATCTTGTAACCTCGGCAAAATTGGCAAATACCGCGGCCAGCTTGGTTGTACGCCGTTCTGGTACAACTCCCGTGAATTGGGAGGAGCTCTATCGCCTCGCAGGCCGGGGCTTAGACGTGGAACCGGTGAAGCTCAATTAGCTCTGTTGACATATGTCAGTCCCATTTGAATGACAGTCTTCTAACTCAACTGCGACCAAATCCGCTTGGAACGCGATAAGGCGTCAATCTAGCTTGTGAGGTCGACTCGCAAGCCGTCACTGCGCCTCTAGATATTCTTCATCGAACCATGCTCTGTCTTAACTCTCTGAGTCGCGAGCGTTGAAGAATACGAGCTCTGAATGATTTAATGGCAAGTCGCCTACCCCCATCCTCTTACCGGAAACGCCTTCCAAACGTAATACCCCAGCGCGTCACTAACATGCGTCCGCTTCCGGTCCGACTTATCCAACTCCGACCCTACCTGCCCATTCCTCTCCACCACCCACCGCACCCGCTCTAAATCCGCCAGTAACTCCCGGCACCGCGGATCCACCACCAGCCGCCGCTCCCCGCGCCGGTTACACAATCGGCTATTCACCACATTCACCCGGTCCCGCACCGCCGGATTACTCCGATCCGCCCGTATCTGCGCCTGAAACGTCCCCCGCCACCCCTCGAAAAACTCGCGAATCAACCCCCAATCCGTATCCCGTCCCGCCGTCCGCCGCTGATACCCGCTCGCATCGCCATACACCTGCACCGCAATCTCGCCCCACCGCTGCCACTCCCTGGTCCTCTCCCGCAGCGCCTCGCACGCAGCCGCCGTATTCGCATGCTCGAGCACAATCTCGTCCACCACATACACCATCTCGCCCACTCTCTGCGCCAGCACCGCACTCATCGGGTTCACATTGAAGTCGAGTGACCAGATCAGGGGCAGCTGCCGCCGAAACACACACTCCGCCACATTGCCCTCACGCGAAAAGGTCGGATACGCCCGCGCCTCACTGCTCCCCTCAAAACTCGCCTCAAACTCCTGCCGGTACAAGCTTTCATGCATCTCGCCCGCCGCGCTTGCCAGCTCACTCGCCGCCACATTCCCGCCCTCGGCCGTCGTATATCGGAACGCATGCCAATCCGCTTCCCGCTGCGCCGCCTCAAACCGCTCATACAGGTGATTGCAGCCCTGCGGAGTCCCGATAAACAGCGCCCCACCCCGCCGGTCCGCCAACGCCGGCCTTAGCACCTCTGTCCAGCACTCCGGACGCATCGACGCATACTCATCCAGCACCACGAAATCCAACCCATGCCCCCGCAGCGAGTCGTATCGGTCCGCACCCCGCAGCGCAATCACCCCGCCCCCGCGCAGCCGTACGCTCAGGTCGCTTTCATTCGCTTTGCCGCTCTGAAAGGGCTTGGTCAACTCCTTCAAACGGTCCCACGCAATCCGCTTCGCCTGCCGGGCACTCGGCGCCACATACCAGGCCCGCTTCTCCCCACCTCCCACCGCCGCCCGCAACAGTTCCACCAATGCCAGATGCGTCTTGCCGAATCGCCGCCCTGCGACCACCACTCGAAACCGCTTCGGACATCGGAACACCTCCATCTGCGCCGGTCTTAGCCCGATGCGATGCTCATCCCTCATCGACTCTCACCACGATCTGAGGCGCGTTCCCCGGTGTCTCCCGCTCTCGCCCTCCTTCCCGTAATCCACACCGCGTCTTGGCCCAGAAAATCGTTGCCGCCGCACTTCGCCCCGACGTCGCCATCGTGAACAGCGACTGCATTACCTTTGCATTCGCCTCAATCGCACCCCGGTCCAGCTCCACCCGGTAATACTTCCGCAGCGTCTTGGGCGTCACCTCCACCAGCGTCGCGATCTCCTCATGTCGGCACCCCATCGCTGCCAGCGACTTCACCATCCGCCGGCTCTTCTCCGATACTTCATGCGCCCGCCGCGCCATCTACGCCCTCACCCGCCGTCCGCACTCCCCGCACACTCGTTCCTCCCAGTCAATCTCGATCGCCCCCAAGTCCGAATCTCCAAACCCCGTCAGATCAAGGTCGAAATCGTTCGCCCGCAGCTCCGCCAGCTCGACCGCTACCGCCGCCAGGTCCCACTTCGCCCATGTCGACGACTGATTCGCCATCAATCGAAACCCGCGCACCTGTTCCGGACTCCATCCCTCGCAAACCAGCACCGGAATCTCCGTCCAACCCATCCGCCGAGCCGCCTTCACTCGCAGATCGCCGTCGACGATCTCCCCATCCGCCGTTACCAGCACCGGAAGGCAGAATCCGTACGCCTCAATGGAGCGCACCATGCGCCCCACCGCCGCGTCATTCTTCCGTAAACGCTTTCCATACGCCCGAATCCGGTCCAAATCCCACGAAACAACCTGTAGTTCCCGCACGAACGCATCCTACGGCCTGCCTGACCAGCCAAAGTGAAAAAGGCAGGTAAGTTCTTCCTGCGGAAGGAAAAATTTACCTACCCTGATCAGTGACTTCGCTAACCAAAATCTAAGAAAGTGGTTTATTCCCTCCAAAGATCTCTTTTTTATAGACGGGAATTACGCCCTCGAAACTGAGCGCTTAGGGCTTCCCCCTACGTCTCTCGTAGCACTGCTCACCCGAAAGAATTACCGTAATTATCTTTTGTGAATTAATTCTTTTCGCTTTAACTTAACCCCGGAGGGTGCTACTATCGCTTCAAATCCCCAAATCAATCTCGCTGGGCTTGACACGTGTCGAAAGGCTAGCGAAAGGAACAGGAACTATGGCGTCCAGTGGAATGGCCAGAATATCGGCCTCGACAGCCTCTGCACCGGCGATTGGCTCTAAGCAAGTCACCGACGGCGCAAACCCAGTAATCCTCCAAAGCTCGGACGAGAGAATCGCTCTTCAGCGCATCGTCGCCGAACTTAACCGTGGTTTTGACCTGGTGCAAAACGCAACTGTCTCCAGGCAATCCCACCAACCCTTTGACTCAGAGCAGTCAATTAAAAGCGCCAGAGCGGCTTGTGAAATGGTGAAGTCGCTTCTATCCGACGTTTCCCCAGCGCAATCTGCCGGGTTGCAGATGCGCCTGGATTGCCTCCGTAGCATTCTCTTCGATCTCTCCAATGAAGGTGTTCGGGTGATGCACTCACCCGGTCCGGTTTAGTTCAGTAATCTGCTGCACGGTGCACATGGTCCGCACTCTGAGCCATGTGCGCCATCACAACAATTCACCGCGAAGTACCGTTGCCTGGCGAACGCCCGCCGGCCCATAAACATTGAAGTTCGCATCGCCTCCGACGCTTACGTCATCCCGAAGCCCCAGCATACGAGTCGGATTTCGGGAAGCAAGACGAACAGCGGTCGCCAGATCCGTCCCGGTAAAGTCCTGCAGTCTCTCCACCGCTTTGTCGAGACTCAAGATACTGCCCGCAAGAACACCGTCCTCTGTCGTGCAACGCCCACCCTCTACATTCACAACGGTCTCGCCAAGCTTGTAGCGCCCGTCTGGCATGCCAGTTGCTTCCAGAGAGTCCGTGATCAGGATGGCTCGCTCGGGTCCCTTCGCCTTGAACCAAAGCCTCACCAACTCAGGGGCAACGTGCACTCCATCACAAATAAGATCTGCGTAAAGATCGTCACGGTCGAGAACAACGCCCAGGATTCCAGGTTCGCGTTGATTTAGGGCGCGCATCGCATTAAATGTATGTGTGGCGGAAACTGCCCCGGCACGTAAGGCCTCCCGTGCTTCCGTCGCGTTCGCATCGGAGTGCCCGATCGAGCAGCGAATTCCCAATTCGCTAGCACGCGCAATGGTCTCCAAGGCGCCAGGCACTTCGGGCGCTATCGTCATCAACGTAAGACTCCCTCTGGCAGCCTCCCAAAATCGATCAAGTAAGGCAGGCGTGGGGGGCAGCAGGAACTCACTCGGATGCATCCCGCGTTTGGCATGAGATAAGAACGGTCCTTCGATGTGAATTCCCCGAATCCTGGCTTCGCCGTCTGCTGGTTCTCTAGCGATATGCCCGGCGATCCGGTCCAGCGCACCAAGCGTAAACTCCAGAGAAGCAGTTACAGTCGTGGCCAAATATTCGGTGACACCTCGGTGCGCGAGAAATGTGCCGATGGAACGAAGCGCCTCCGCTCCACCCTCCATCACGTCGTGCCCCACTGCTCCGTGCATGTGGATGTCGAAGAGCCCTGCTGTCAGCGTCGAATCGGCAAAGTCGTGAGTGACGGGGCCGACGTGCTCGCTACCGTGCTCGCGCGACGATATAGCCGCGATGGTACCGCCTTCAACGGTGATGACGGGCCGCTCGATGATGGCCCGCGCTGTGACGAGTCGCCTTGCTAGTAAGGTGCTTCTCATATTCGGCTTGCGCGCAGGCGCGTTGCTCATTGATTGGCATACAATTCCTTGGCCGCCTCTGGTGTTTCACTACCTTTCAGCCCGCGAATTTCCGCCTGCCAGCAACGGATCAGTTCCTCCCCGTAAGCGGCGCCATTCACTGCCACGGCTGTGAGGAATCCGGCCAGGTAGCTCGTCGGCAAAGGCGGCTGTTTCCGCTTCAGCTCGAACCTTGGCTTTTCGTCGCTCTGTCCGAACAAAGATGTGAATTGGTCCCAGTGCAAACAGATAACAAACGATACGGCACAGAAGGGAAGAACTTCCAGGAAGCTGTGGACGTGCTGCTCATTGGGTGTCACCTTGCGGCGCTCAACCGCATAAGCCACATCCCATATGGCAGTAGCCGCATGAGCGAAGAAAGCGGCAATCATCAGAAGAATCACCCCGGCATTAACTTCCAGAGTCAATCCCAACAGCATGGGGATTCCTGCCTCCGTCATCATCAAGGCATGAATGGCGCTCTCCAGCGTGCCCGATGTCTTCTCAATATGCGTGCGCCGGTGCCAGAGGTAGTCCAGCGATCCCGCGATTACCCATAGCGGAACCGTGAAGTACAGCAGGTAGCGCTCTGTCACCCGAGCCGTGTGATTGGAGTCAGCGTCGGCGCGCGCATCAGGCTTCCGTTCACCGCCCGTCTGTGGCGGTTCAAAACGACGGCCGCGCGTCCAGACACCCAGCCCAACGACAATCGCGGATAGTACCGCACCTAACAACATTCTTCTCGGAGCCGTTTTCACTGGCGGTGTAAGCATCAAAGGGAGTCCTTGTTAAGAGTGCGTGGCTTTCAAGCAGCTAGCAGCGAAGCGTTCGATCGCTGTATCGTACCGGCGGTTCTGTTCCAGCAGACCGTAATGGGCCGACGGGCTGACGACCTCCAGGGTGGCCGCCGGAATCGCGTGCTGCATAAACTCACTAGCACTTGGGAGTGTCGTCGTATCCTGTTGGCCTACAAGAATCAAGACCGGTACGGGTATGCGCGAAAGGACCGGTTTGGCGTCCCAATGGAACATCGCCAAAGTGCCCCGCGCGACCACCGCTGGCGATGATTCATAGCCGTAGCGAGAGATCAGGTCCAGTTGTCCCCAGGTCTCCGATCCGGCAAAAGCGCTTTGCGCATTCATCATGTGCGACGTCCCATTCTGATAGCTCAACCAATTCATGGCCCGAACTAGCGGAGAGAACCAGATCATGGCGTGAAGCACGGGTTCGCCAAATGGCTTCTGCAACGCCTCAGCGAGTGAAGCGTTCTTTGTGGTAGTAACTGGATTAGTGTACGAAGTATCTACCTGAACAATCCCGTTCACGTCACGGCCCAGCCGCTGCGGAAACTTTCGGCAGAATGTCAGATTGATCATCCCTCCGATGCTGTGTCCCACTAACACCACCGGTTTACCGTTCGCAAGTGTCAGAACCGCCTCTAGGTCGGAAGCCATCTTGTCCAGAGCGAAATCTTTGTTGTTCGGCTCGGTTGAATCCCCGAGACCTGGAAGATCCCAGAAGATCAGCTGGAACTTATCCGCCAAATCGCGCTTCGCGTAGTACCACTCAGTCTGGCTTGTTCCCCAACCGTGTGTGAACACAAGAGCGGGGGCATCCTGCCGGCCAAAGATTTCAACACGGATCTTCGTCCCGTCGGGCCGCTGTAGATATCGCACCAGTCCAGAATGAAGCTCCTTCGGTTCATCGCTCCCGGACGGAACAGCAAGGTGCACAAAGTGCCGGCCCGCAAAACTAAATAAGAGAAGAATCAGTCCGAGCGCTAAAGGAAGGGAGACAGCTTTGTCCGACAGGCTTTCAGGCAGCGACGTGGATCTCTCAACGGTTTTCTCTTCGACGAGAATGGTAGATCGCTGTTGACCAGGTTTCTCGTTTCGCCTGATAACCACGGTCTCCCGAGGTCTTTGGGAGTTGCGCCACGCGCGATAGACCAGAGCACATCCAATGGCGAGAAGAGCTAGCGAGAGCAGCCCGGTCACAAAATCGACCAGTAAAGGAATAGGTAACAACATAGAAATAGTTTGGAATCACGCCAACAAAGCGCGTGCGTAAGTGAGACGCAACTACCGCGGGGAATTGGTCGGCTGCATTAAATACTAAGCCTGCATCAGTCACGGTACCGAAATCTGGTTGCATTGACAGGCAGCTGCTCTTACCGGCGCACAAGCAATATGGAACTTGAGCACTCGTACTTTTTCTCGCGACCGGTCCAAGAGCTGCCTGGACCATCAATGTGCCCCGCCACGAAAGGCGCATCGCTTTAAGAACCGAAACAGGCCAGCAGGTACAACGGAAGCAGGAGAAATTTCGAATGGGTCTCGACATGTCATATCAAGCTCTTCCTGAACCATGCACTTTAATGGAGCGAGCTTTGGTTGACCAAGAATTCGGAGAGCTCCTTTCGTTCTTGCCTGATCTCTACGCGGGCAGAAGCGATCTCTTCCGATGGCAAGACGGCAAGCGTTCCGGGTTCCGGCGCCAGGCTCAGATTTGGCAAACCAGCACCCGGTCTTGAGAAAAGGAACTGCTCGATCGGCCGGGATGGGATCGACTCCATTACTTGTTATCGGCCAATCGGCGCCGAGAAACCGGCACGCAGCACGATTCGATACTCGATACAGCGATCCTGGGCGACAAGCTGCAGAACATCGGAGGTACGCAAGGTGTCCCCTTCGGCAAGATCCGCAACGAAGAGCCGGAGGAGAACTGGATCTGGGTTATGCAAGCCTTTGAGGTACTACGGTCGTTTTACCGCCAGGCCTCTGCTTGCCACGAAGGCGCGATCGCCATTCTTGATTAGCTACCCTCGCGAACCTGGACCGGTAGAAGTCGCCGCTGTGCTTAGCGTCGGCTAGCGGCCACCGCGCCTTGCAACGCGTTGATGCTTAGGCCTTCGCCCATCTTGCGAGCGAATTGATCTGCCATCTTCTTCAGCAGATAATTGCGCATTCTACTTCCACTCGATCGGTGCCGCTGTAACCGGAGTCATCTTGCCCGACTGAATACTGGTGCGCGCTGCTGCCAGAACCTGCTGACGTTGTTGCTGGTTGAGTCGTGGCCAGACCATCTGCGCATCAGCCCACTCCAGCACGACCGCTCCGTCCAGCAGGCTGGAAGTGAGGGCATATGAACCCTCTCGAGCCTCCGTGGTGTCAGTTGGCTCGGTATGAGCAGGTTTGGTTTGAGTTGAATGAGTCTGAGCGGAAGTGGCGGTCGCAACCATGACAATCAGAAGCAACGCGAACTGCCTTGGGCCGGCTCGCATGGACGGTCCTGGTGCTCTCAGCTCAATCGACAGCATGCTTTTGGGCAGACTCCACTGCCAACGGATTGGTTACAGCGCGATCTGTAACGAACCCGTGATCCTGCTATCAAGCTCCTCAAGGACTACGCTCGGCAATCAGTGGACGGCTTCACAGATTCAGACTTGATTCATTCACTACGCAAATGAATCAAGGAAATGCCTGGCTCCGCTTCCCGACGTCGCCCGATGCGGTCGTTCCTTCGTCATGCTTTCCAGATGCGCGAAGCCTTGCAGCCTTCTTTGCAGATCCGCTCCAAACGTGTAGTTTGGCAGGTCTCCTGACCGAATCTCTCCGCGTGCAAGCATCGAATAGAGTGCTGAGAGTTCCGTGTCCACACGTTCGAAAGTAACCGGCCGTAAAGTCCAGATGCCCTGTGGATCCAGCTTCCCTGTTATCCGCGTACAGCCGCTCGACCAATCCGTCGTGTCAATCGATGGATACCAGCAAAATCCGCGAAAATCGATTCCTGAAAGAGACAGCTCCTCGCATTCACGTTCCATAAAGCGCAGCCAGGCAATGCGCTCTTTCACACTGCCCACGAGATTTGTTTCAGAGAGCATGATGGGCTTGCCATATCGAGAAACATAGTCTTCGGCAATCGATGCGAATCCCCGGGCATGGCTGACTCTTGGGGTGATGTACGGACTGTCCGTCTCCCGTGACCAGGACCAATCCATTTCAGAGTGAATGTAGTAATCGAGTCCTAAGACATCGATGGCCGCGCGATGTTCCAGAAACCAGTTCGGGTCGAACGATTGGGCGGCATGGTCTGTTACATAAGTAAACAACGGATGTCCCTCCAACACGCGCCCCAGAATCAGGTCAGTTACCAGGAACCGGCGTGCGTTGGCAAATTTCACCCAATCTGCTGATCGTTTATCCCGCGCTTGATGGTGTTCTGCGGTGTCCACGTGCACGAACCGTGGCGACACGTTTTTCCGCAAAACATCACACGCGTTGCAAATGGCTCGTCCTACTTGAAGTAACATCTGGACGAAGGCTTTATCCGACGCGTGGTTTGGGTACCACATGCCTGTGTAGGAACAGAACAAAGTCGTTGCCAGGGGTTCATTGAATACCGTGTAAGCTTTCACAAACTGATAGCGCGATGAGAGCTTGTCGAGAAATCGGCAGTAAATCGACGGAAATTCCGGGTGTAGGAATCCATCCTTCAGCCACGCAGGAAAGGAGGTATGGTGCAACGGGTCCAGAATCGGATTCATGCCGTTGGCCTCCATGAATCGAAGTGGCCCATCCATCCATGTCCAATCAAACTCGCCTTCCACCCGTTCAATGCGATGCCAAGGCACCGAGTATCGAAGGTCCGTAATGCCTGCCCTCAAAAGCCGAGTAAGATCTTCTTCCCAGAACTCGATGTGTTTAGTACTACCGAGAATGTCCTGCCCAGTGCCGAAGATCTGAGTGCTCTCAAATCCCCCCAAATGCGTGTACACGACCCATCGATGTGAAATCGGCATTGAAGTGAACACTGCCAAAGACTCTTACGAAGAAACGCGCGTGACATGGATCTGCCGCAAACAGCGTCTGACGGAGGCTTTTCCTGCTTGTATCAATGAACGACGAGGTGCACGCACTCAGAAAAGTTTCGGATGGCTTTCGCAAGTAACATCAATCTGAAAACTCGGCTGTCTCGCAACCTTCAAGGATCATTTTCAAAAGCTTGAAACCTTATCGTTAGGTCTACTTACAAAAAAATCATCAGATAAGCCGTGCTTGCCCTGCGATTTTTATTCACTAAGGCAACAATTCATCGAGCACCAGAATTGCACCAGTACCTGTCAACTGCGCAGTCGACTTACTTACCGCTCAAAGGCTCTTACTTCGTTCCGGCGAAAACATCCTGCCGTATGGTCGTTCACGAGTCCGACAGCTTGCATCCACGCGTGGACAATGACCGGGCCGACAAATTTAAATCCGCGCTTCTTAAGCGCTTTCGAAATGTTTTCTGAGAGCGAAGTCTGTGTCAAAACCGGACCGCTGCTCTGTACCGGCTTTCCGCCTGTCATGCCCCAGGCAAAACTGGCAAAGTCCTCTCCGGATTCCTGCATCTTGATGTAAGCACGTGCGCCGGAGATTGTTGCTTCGATCTTAGCCCGGGAGCGCACGATGCCGGAATCGCCCAGCAGTCGAACGACATCAGCTTCCTCGAACTGCGCAACCTTCTCTGGCATGAAATCCTGGAAAGCCTTACGGAAGGCATCCCGCTTTCGCAGGATTGTCAACCACGAGAGTCCGGCTTGGAACCCGTCCAGCATCAGCTTCTCCCAGAGCGCCCGGCTGTCATACTCCGGCACGCCCCATTCCTCATCGTGATAGGACGAAAGCAGCGGGTCGCTTTCCGCCCAGGCGCAGCGTTGCACCGAGTTCTCCATCTCCAGACCTTACCGCGACACTGCCCTCCTGATCGCGATTCCGCTGGCGCACGATTGTTAGCAGCAGGGGAATAGGCTATACTTCCCACTCGTCATTACATCCGTACCCTCGAAGACAAGGCGGAGAGCTAGACCGCACATGGAAGGACCTGCCGATGAGACTTGCTTTGTTGTGTTCCGCCCTGTATGTCAGCCTTCTGTCTTCGAACGTTGTAGCCGGACAAAGCGCAACGCCGCTTGACCTCCTCATCCGTAATGGCCGCGTCGTAGACGGAACTGGTTCGCCCTGGTACCTCGCGGACATCGGAATCCGCAAAGGTGTAATCGTCGAGATCGGTAAGGTGACAGGCGAAGCCAGACAGACCATCGATGCTTCCCGCTTGATTGTTGCACCGGGTTTCATTGACATGCTCGGGCAATCCGAGTTCAACATCCTAGTCGACAACCGGGCTGCCAGCAAAGTCCTGCAGGGTGTTACTACCGAGGTTACGGGCGAAGGCGGTTCCATTGCTCCGTTGAATGAGCGCATGATCCGCGATGGAGGTGTTCGAAACGGCAAAACGCCGTTTACTCAATTCGGTATCAATCCTGATTGGCGAACTCTTTCAGAGTATTTCGCGAGGGTAGAGACGCGCACTCACCCGGCCATTAACCTCGCCACCTTTGTGGGTGCTGGTGGGATTCGTGATTACGTAATTGGTAGAGCGTCTCGCCCGGCTACTGCCGCAGAGATGGAATCCATGAAGCAGCTGGTCGCAGACGCGATGAAAGACGGCGCACTCGGATTAAGCACCTCTCTGCAATACGTCCCCGATCGTTTCGCCTCCACTGACGAGATCGTTGCATTGGCCAAGGTTGTCGCCAGCTTCGGAGGCATTTACATTACGCATCAGCGATCAGAAGCGAACGACATTTCGGAATCCCTGACCGAGGTGTTCGCCGTCGCCGAGCGCGCCAAAATTCCGGCCGAGATCTTTCATTTGAAAACTGCAGGAAAGTCCAATTGGGGGAGGATGGCGGAAGTCTTGAAGCGCATTGAGGCTGCTCGATCAGCAGGGTTGGACATTACGGCAAATGCCTATCCGTACATCGCATCGTCAAATCCCTTAGATGCATGTCTGCCCCTCTGGGCGCGGGAAGGTGGCATTGACCAAATGGTCGCGCGACTGAAACTGCCCGATCAGCGAGACCGCATCAAGGCGGAAATGATCGATCCTCACGCGAAAGGTTGGGAAAATCAGTACTACGGCTCTGGCGGACCCACCGGCATTCTGATCGCCACGACCTATAATCCAGAGCTGCACTCTTATGAAGGATTGACCCTGGCGCAGATTGGTAGAAGGCTGAGCAAGGATCCACGAGATGTCGCCATGGACATCATCATCGCGGATCGCGGCCTCACCTTTGGTGTGAATTTTGTTATGTCCGAGGAGGACGTGCGATTGGCGCTCAAGCACCCGCTCGTCAGCGTCGGTACCGACTCCGGAGCAAAGGCCGAAGATGGCCCCCTTGCTCAGTCGAGGTCACATCCGCGAGGGTGGGGATCGTTCCCCAGAATACTGGGCAAGTACGTCCGTGACGAACACCTACTGACGCTTGAGGAGGCCGTCCGGAAAATGACGATCCAACCGGCAAACCGCATTCACCTCAAAGACCGCGGCATGCTCAAGCGTGGCATGGCAGCCGATATAACCATCTTCGACCCCGGCGTAATCAACGATGTAGGAACATACAACGATCCGAACCACTATGCTGTGGGCATCAGGCACGTGGTTGTCAACGGCGAGTTGGTGGTCCTGGACGGCAAGATCACCAGCGCCAGACCGGGGCGCATCTTGCGGGGGCCGGGATATGTACCCAAAGCTTGATCGATTCGTCTTAACTTGGCTGTGCCGTTCCGCAGTTGCGCTTCTAGTAAATCGAGTCACGGCCCAACGAAATAAATATTCCGTACCCTAAACGGAAGAATCGAAACGAAATCTTCGATCTTGCCGAGGGTTCCTGGCCTCAGTCCGCTCCGACGCCCTGCTACCGTCCGAACGTAATTACCCGTAAGGAACCCCCATTATGGATACCCGCATAGTCACCCCCGCCCAGCTCGCTGCTAACCGAGCCAACGCGACTCATTCGACTGGACCGAAGACCGAAGAAGGAAAGCGCATCTCTTCTCAGAACGCGCTCAAAACCGGACTGACCGGCCGCGCTCCGTTCCTCTCCACCGAAGAAGCTGCCGCCTATCAGGAACACTGCGCCCGAATCCTATCCACTCACAAACCGGCCAACGACGACGAACGCAATCACGTGGCCATGATTGCTGACCTGGAATGGCGCATCATGCGCATCCCGGCTCTCGAAGCCGGCCTTTACTCGGTCGGCCGCACCCGTCTGACCCCCAAATCCGAAAACCACCTGGAAGAGAAGAATGTCCTGGTGAGCGACTCCGAGATCTACGTCGTTTACCAGAAAGAATTCAACAACCTCTACCTGCAGGAATCACGCTTAGTCCGCCGGCTCGACCGCGAACTCAAGCTACTCATCGTGCTGCAGCAGAAGCGGCTGGCCGAAGAGAAAGCTCAACTGGACGAAGCCGCAGCCTACTACCGCCACTGCATCGAACAGAACATTCCCTATGACCACAGTGTCTTAGCCGAGATTGGGTTCGAATTTTCAGTTCTCGATGTACAACGCGCCGTAGCCGAACGCCAGGCCTGCGAAAACAACTCCCCCTGGCGCAACATTGAAGTCGCACAGGCCGTCAGGGCGATATCCGCCGCCCAAAATGCCTAAGCTTTTCCCGAAAATAGCTCTTACTTCGCAACCGGCTAGCGCTCTCGATTGTTGGAAGTAGTACGCTGCGGGAGTGCGCTTCGGGCCGCCTTTTAGTAGCATAAAACTTCGTGAGATACGTCATTTCAGGAGCCGCAGGCTTCATAGGATCACACCTTTGCGACCGTCTGCTCGATGCTGGTCACCAGGTCATTGCACTGGACAACTTCATCACCGGGCAGCGTCAGAATATTGAGCATTTGCTCTCCAATCCAGGCTTCCATTTCATCGAATGTGATGTTTGCCGTCCCCTGGAACCGGTTTTGATGAATACTGGAGTCATTGATCGTGTGTTTCACCTGGCCTCCCTGGCGAGTCCTGTTGATTACCTCAAACACCCGCTCGAAACTCTGGAGTCAGGCTCTACCGGTACACGCAATATGCTGGAATTGGCCCGCAAGCACAATGCTCGCTTCCTGCTGACTTCCACTTCCGAGTGCTACGGCGATCCGCTGGAGCATCCTCAATCGGAAACGTATTGGGGAAATGTCAATCCTGTGGGCTTCCGCTCCTGCTACGACGAGAGCAAACGGTATGCCGAAGCTCTGACCATGGCGTTTCATCGGGTCTATGGCCTCAAGTCGAACATCGCCCGGATATTCAATACGTACGGCCCGCGGATGGCCTTAAACGACGGACGTGTGGTTCCAGCCTTCATCGATCAGGCGCTGCGCGGCGCGAGCCTGACCGTTTTTGGCGACGGCTCACAAACTCGCAGCTTTTGCTACGTGTCCGACCTGGTCGAGGGCCTGCTCCGACTGAGTGAATCTGACGAAAACTACCCGGTCAACCTGGGCAACCCCGCCGAAATGTCGATTATGGAGTTCGCAAATACAATCCGTGCACGTTTTGGCTCCAATCTCGCCATCGACGAACGCCCGCTTCCTTCCGACGATCCGAAAGTGCGTCGTCCGGATATCTCCAAAGCTAGGCGTCTCCTCAATTGGGAACCGAAGGTCACTCTGGAAGAGGGACTCAAAGTCACCATTGAGTACTTCCAGAACCTGACGGCGAACCTGGAAGATCAAACCGCCGAACCGGTCGGCGTACCTTCCGCCAGCTAATCGACTCATCAACTCCCCGCAAGCAGCCACTTGGTTGACGGCGCGGGTGTACTGCGTCTCAGCCAATCACATTGTGCTTCAAATCGGCGGTTCAAGTCTGCGCTTCAAATCTGCGCTTGAAATCTGAGTGTTACGACCGGGGCGGTTGGTAGGTGATACGTGGCGTGTGTCGAGGTATAGGACTGGAGACGCTGGCCAAATGGAGAACGATTGGGCAAACTCGAAGTCGTGCGCACCCGGAGAATCCTTCACATCACCGCCTTTACCCTGGCAACGGCCTTAACTGGATTGGCCGCGGGTGAAAACGTCAAACCTGTTTGCGACGCTAGTTGGCGTGGCCACTTCTGGCCGCTGGAGGCCAATTCGAATAGCGAGAGCCGCTTTGCTGCAAGCCGCAGCGGTGAACTCGAAATCTGCAATCGCGGCGCTTTCAGATACCGGTGGGAAGCGCTGACGGTCTCCTACCAGGATCTCGTCCGTGCCGCCAGGCTAAAAGCACAAAATAGAAAACATACTGCGAATGAATCTCTTGAGTAGATTAAGCCACTTCAGACCGGCCAGAACCTAGAACCGTATTCAGCATCTCGCCCAGCTTTAGAAAAGCTTCGTAATCCGGCGGCTTGCGGAAGTAGGAAGTTGCACCCAGCTGACTGACCTCCGTGCGGTCGTATTGCGAATCCGACGAAGTCATGATGACCACCGGCACGTTCTCCCACTTGCCGCTGCTCTTCAGGTATCGCAGAACTTCTTTACCGGACCTCTTGGGCAGGTTCAGATCAAGCAACACGATATCGGGACACTGGAAACCGGGAGTTATCTCGGCTTGCTGAATATACGTGATCGCCTGTTCGCCATCCTGCACCAGATACAGCTCAACCGGCACCCCGTATAGCTCGATTGCTTCCCGCACCAGCCACACATCTCCTGGGTTATCCTCCACCACCAGGAGAAGCCTCTTGGGCTGAGTTGATACTCGGTGTGGATCAGGCTGTGGCTGATACGTCGACAAAAGAGGTCCTCTTCCCACGCAAATTTCTCAAAAGGTCCACCGTTCTAGTCAAGCGCTCGTTGGTACAACGTTTGAGCCATCCTGTCAACTTTCATTTCGGCTCGCTTTCGGCAGTGTGAACGAGAACTTGGCGCCGCACCCCGGCTTGGACTCAGCCCAGATCTTGCCGCCAGATTGCTCCACGATCTGCTTACACAATGCCAGACCTACGCCGGTGCCCGGATACTCGTCGGAACGATGCAGCCTTTTGAATAGGCCGAAGATGCGGTCAGCGTATTGGGGGTCGAACCCAATTCCATTGTCTTCGACTTGTATCGTGTGTTCCGTCTCGCCCGCTGTTGATGTGAATTTGATGGAAGGGGTGTGGCTGTTGCGGTATTTTAACGCGTTGCTCAGTAGATTTTGAAGTACAAGGCCAATCCGCTCTCCGTTGGCCATGACGGCGGGTAGCGGCTCGCGTACGATTACAGCACTCTCTCGTTCGATTTGATCCGTGAAGTAGAGGAGCGTCCGGTCTAGAACCAAGTCCAGATCCACCGCTTCTAGACTTGTCTCACGATCGTGCAGAACCCGCGAATAGGACAGTAGATCGTCGACTAAGTGCTGCATCCGCTCGCTGCCGAATTCTACAAATTTCAGCATCTCCGAAGCCTTGGAGTCGAGGTTGGGCCCCAACCTCAGTCCCAGCATCTGCGTGAAGCTTTTCACCATCCGAAGCGGTTCCTGCAGATCATGGGAGGCAGCGTAGGCGAACTGCTCCAGCTCGGCATTCGATCGTGACAATGCTGAATTGACTTCCGTTAGTTCGGCAGCTCGTCGCTCAGCCTCGGCCCGCGCCGCTTGCTCTCTCAGCAGGAGGGCCGTCCGTTCCTCCTCGGCCAGCTTGCGCTCCGTATTATCGCGGACCACCGTCGCGTACCCTTTCACCCGGCCATCCGTGGCTCGGATAGTTGAGATGTCGCCGCCCGCCCAGAATTTAGTGCCATCACTTCTCACCAGCCACTGTTCGAACTGCGACTGATTCAGCAAAGCGGTCCTGAATTCCAACGCAGCATCGGGTGTGGTCGCTTCGCCAATCCCCAGTAGACGCCGCACGGAGTGACCGATCATCTCTGTCTCAGTGAAGCCGAACAAACGTTCCGCACCCTTGTTCCAGAGCGTGACGATTCCGTCGGTGTCGGTCATCAGGAGTGCGTACTCCTGTACGCTTTCCACCAGCAGCCTGTACCGGAACTCCGAATCGCGGAGGGCCGCTTCGGCTCTGACACGCGCAAGATTTCCTTCCTGTTCTGCCAGTGCCCTTCGGATCGCCGGCCCTAGCCGTTCCAGCCGGTGTTTCAGAACGTAATCGGTCGCGCCCTGCCGTAACGAGTCGATCGCGACCTCTTCGCCCAAGACTCCGGATACAAAGATGAACGGAACGGAAACAGACAACTCCCGCGCCAACTCCAACGCCAGTTGCCCATTGAAGTCCGGAAGAGAGTAGTCCGCCAGAATCAGGTCGAAGGTTCCGTTCCGGAGAGCGCGTACATAATCTTCGCGATTCTCAACCCGCTGTATCTGACAGTTCAGGCCAAAGCTGCTGAGGTGTTTTGCTGTGAGATCCGCATCGAGTCGACTGTCCTCCAAATGCAGGATTCGGAGCGATCGGGTCACGGCTTACTTCCTGGCTTGAAAGAGCCTGGCGGCGGTTCATTCAAGATCGCCCAAAACCCACCGAGCTGTTGGACGGCACGAAAAAAGTCTTCGAAGCCTACCGGCTTCACGACATAAGCATTTACACCCAGCTTGTAACTCTTCAGCAGGTCGGGCTCTTCGCGGGATGACGTCAGCATCACGACCGGAACCTGCCGCAACGATTCGTCGCTCTTGATCTCCGCAAGAACCTGCAGGCCATCCACCTTCGGCAATTTAAGATCGAGGAGAACGACTGCTGGATTCCCCTTGAGCCGTGCGCAATGCTCACCTTCGCAACGGAGGTAATCCAGCGCTTCGGCTCCATCCCGCAGCACGATCACCTCATTGGCTAATCGGCTTCTCTGCAAGGCCACGAGCGTAAGTTCAACGTCTTTCGGATTGTCTTCAATGAGAAGAATCGGTTTCAACATGTCGTTGGTCATTAGTGCTTCGTCCAGTCTTCCGGTCGGCAGGGAACCGAAAAGTAAAACGTTGCTCCGTGGCCAAGCTCGCCCTCCGCCCATGTACGTCCGCCGTGTCTTGAGATGACACGGCGTACATTAGCGAGCCCGATCCCATTACCCTCAAAGTCCTCCATCCGATGCAGCCTCTGAAAGACTCCGAATAACTTGTGCGCGTAGCGCGAGTCGAAGCCCACGCCGTTATCCCGAACGAAGAAGATCGTTTCCTTGTCGGTCTGCTCGGATCCAACCTGGATGATGGTGTCAGCTCGATTGCGTGTATATTTCACGGCGTTCGAAAGCAGGTTCTGCCAGACCAGCCGCAAAAGGACCAGATCACCTCGCACTACCGGCAGGGGAGCAATTTGCCAGTTGATCTGCCTCCCTTGCGGAATGTCGCGCTCGATCTCCTGCTGTACTTCAGCCACCAGTTCAGCCTGCGGGATGAAGTCGCTATTCACCGCTGAGCGGCCTATCTGGGCGAAGTGCAGCAGGTTATCCACCAGTGATCCCGCCGACTGTGCCGAGTCGATGATCGTATCGATGTACCGAACCACATCCTGATCCGGAACGTTCGCTACGCGTTCTCGGAGGAGCGTAGAGTAACCCACAATGTGGCGAAAGGGAGCCCGCAGGTCATGCGACACAGAGTACGAAAACGCTTCCAGCTCCTTGTTGCTCCTCTCGAGCTCTCCGCTGAGATGAGCCAACTCCTCGGCCTTCTTCAGGACGATCTCCAGGATAGAGACGCGCAGGTCACCGGCGATTTCGATCTCAGCTGGTTGCCATGCCGCAGACTTTGCCCGCACAACCTGCTTCCACGCTTCGAAACTCTTCCGAGGATGGATCCGCATTCCGCCGTCGATCTCTTGCTCGACTGACTTCGAGGGATTGCCGCTCCACGTGATAGTCTGCACGACCTCCGGCCGAAACCAGATCACGAAGCTTCGGTAAAGCTTGGAAATGGAGATTGCGAGTACGCCGCACGCTTTATTCAAGAACTTCTCATCGCCAAAGTCTGAGGAGAAAGTGTCCGACACGTACAGCTCATTGTGTTGATGAGCCGCCAGCCAGTCAGAGATCTCTTTGACCGTTTCCTCCGTTGGCGTGGACCCGATCAGAGTGCATTTATCGTCGAACAATATGGCGGCACCTTGCGCACCGACAAGTCCCAAGACCTCTTCCGGATGTTTCGCCAGCCCATCGACGAAGTGTTCTTCCTGGGCCATGAAGGTAAGCAGTTGCGACTGAATCAGCTTTAACCGGAGTCGTTGTTCATAGTTGGCAGCCTGTTCGGCAGCTGATAGCTGCAGAGAAAACGCCTGTCCGAGGAAGTCGCAAGCCGTTCTGATCTCATACGGAACCACGAGCGCAGATCTGTGATGGCAGGCGATCAAACCCCAAAGTTCGCCGTTTCGGAGCAGCGAAATCGACATCGACGCTCCTACGCCCATGTTCTTCAGATACTCAATATGGATTGGAGAAACACTGCGGAGGACGGAGAAACTTAGATCAACCGGCTTTCCCGACCTGGGATCCAGAAGAGGCAGAATGGCGACTGGCTGGTAATCAACGTCAGCAATCAGGCGTAAGCGGTTAATCCGGTAAAGCTCACGCGCTTGTTCCGGGATATCGGACGCCGGGAACCAGAAGTTCAAGTAGGAATCCAGGGCCGAATCGCACGACTCCGAGATGACATGCCCGTTCCAGTTGTCTTTGAACTGATATAGCAAAACGCGGTCGAAGCCTGTAATGCGACGGACTTCTCGCGTGGCAAGATCCGCCAGATCCTCAAGCCTACTGGTGCGCTGCAGTTCTGCCATGAATGTCCGGACCAGCGGGTACAGTTCAGTGAACGTAACCGGCTGAGCCGTCTGCGCCTGTTCGAGTTCGAGAATCAATACATTCTCTACGCGATGAGCCACGGCATGAAAGGCGCGGCGCTCGGACTCCCAGTTTAGGGTCAGAGCGCCTACATAGAGTGGGTTACGCTCGATAGAACCGCCGTTAACAAACGCTGCAAATGACGCTGCCCACTCGGCACCGAACAAATCGATCAGTTTCTTGCCGAGAACCCCTGCAGGGAAGGTGCGGGTCGCGTTTTCGCTCGCCTGCAACACTCGCAGGGAGTCGTCGAGCACGAAGAGAATGCCATGAGGTTGGATTGTGCCGGGAATGCGAATTGGTTCCTGAGCACACGTGGACAGATCGACAGGCGTATCCAAAGAAAGAACGGATCTCAATCTTGCAAAGCTCCCCTTGTCGAATTGCCCGCTATAGTGAGAACGCCCCACCGTTCGTCAGTGGAGGTTTCATGGCGAAAGTCTTAGAAGGTTGCAGGAACTTACGTCACAAAGCCGAGGTTTGCTTTGAGTTGGACCGTAAGCACGCTTCTATTTACTTGTGCCAGCTCCAGTATGACAGCCAGAACCTCATCGTTAGTCCAAGGGCGGCCACGAAACTTGCTACTTACCGCAACCTCATAATAACTCAGGGCTGCTTGTTAATGAGAAATGCCTGGCGTGCCACTTAGGGCGACGCCAGGCTGTTGAGGAACTCGCTTGGAGGTCTGGCCGCTAGCTCAGAATGAGGGAATGAAGGTGAAGAACTACGTTTTGCATGGATTGAGATTGCGCTTCCAATTCCTGGCTGGCGGTAGCGCTTTCATGTGCATTAGCTGCGGTCTGCTGCGTAACCTGTTCCATCTGGATCAAAGCTTTCGAAATCTGTTCCATGCCTCTGGATTGCTCGGTTGCGCTCACGTTTAGCTCGTTCATCAGACGGCTGACTTCAGCGGCGTTGCGCGAGATCTCCTGCATGCTCGAGGTCACGTCGTTGAGCCGATTGCTGCCGGCTTTGGCGTGATCGACTGACTGTTCGATAAGCTCCGAGGTATTCTTGGCGGCGGTTGAGCAGCGACCGGCCAGATTGCGCACTTCATCCGCAACTACTGCAAATCCGAGTCCGCTCTCGCCGGCGCGGGCCGCTTCCACAGCCGCATTCAGCGCCAGGATGTTCGTTTGGAAAGCGATATCTTCAATCACCTTCGTGATCTTCGTGATCTCCTGGCTGGATTTCGTAATGTCGCCCATGCTGGCAATCATCTGCCCCAGTTGCCGGTTGGACTCTGCTACTGAGCCTTCCACTTTACCCATGAGCTCGAAGGCGGACTGCGAGTGTTCGGCGTTTTTGGCAGTGATGGATCTGATCTCATAACCGGACGCCGAAGTCTCCTCGAGCGATGCCGCTTGCTGGCTCGACGCTGAAGCGACTTGCCGGCTGCTGCTTGCTACCTGCGAAGAAGCATCCGAAACTTGGGTTGCAATTTCCTGGATGTCGGCAGCTGACCTGCCCAGAACAGAATTGATGTTGCGCACCAGAAGCCAGGTGAGGACGCTGCCGGTCGCAATGGAGATAATGGCCAGGATCCAGCACCAGGTCCGCCCCACTGCTGCCGCTGTTAATCCGCCGCTCACGACTTCATTGGCTTTCGTGTTGTTGAATTCAACCTCGTCTTGGATCGCCTGACGGAAAGCCTTGGAGCGAACGCCGCCAAAGCTTGACCAGAAAGCGCCGGCTTTGGCTTCCTGTCCGCTGAGAGCAAGTTGCCGGAACTGCTCGCATGTATCCACGAAGCTGGTGGTCTCTTCTTTGGTCTTCTCGAAGAGTGGACGCTCGACACTGGTCACTTGCTGTTCATATTCTTCCAGGGACTTAAGCATGTCGCGCTTCAGTTCGCCGAGATGGGTAATCTGCTTCTGTCTGTAATCATTCGACAGACCGGGCGTTCCCATCAGCAAACTGGTTCCGCGGAACTCCAGGCCAAGGGCCTGCAGAGTCGCTAGCCGTTGCAGAACGGGGATTGTCTTTGACGTTCCCGCCACGCTGCTTGAAACTCTTCCTCCGCTCCATAGAGCTACAGCCGTGATCATCACTGCAACAACCACCAAGGTCGTGCATGTCAGGGCGACTTTCTTCCCGATCGTTAGACGTGTCATTTTTCCGTACTAATAACGTCGCTTCCTCCGCCAAAACTTCTCAGTTGGCGTGCGCTCGACGAAGCCAACAAACCGCCAGTCACTAAATTCTTGTCGCCTTTGCCCTGGTACTTTCCTGCATAATAGGCCTGCCTAGCCTCACCGTCATCTTATTCGCAAGTACACTGCAGGATTCCCAGCAATCAGCGCGCCCGCGGAAAGTTTGTAGCGCTAAGCGCCTGACGAGACGCAAATTATCGGACTATCTGACCTAAGCACCTGCTCAGGCCCTCAGGTGCTTAACCCTTCAAATTGTTGAGGCTACAGGTGTTTCTTAGAATACTAGTTACTTGACACTACAAACGCGTTTGTAGGATTCTTCAAGGGACGAACGCTGGTTGAAGCGAGAGTCATCCCGCAGCAACAATCCCTGCGAAAAGGACTTTTAATGAAGAAATTTTATCTAACAGCCGCAGTGTGTCTACCGCTATTGGCATTAGGACAGACAGCCTCGTCTGAGCGTAGCTCCGGTTCGGAAGATCTTTCCGGAAAGGATGCCCCGAAGCTTGGCATTCACTGGGCAAAAGGGTTCGACCCAACACCCCGCATGCATGAAGCCGGCAACAAACGTAATAATGGCAGCGGCCTCAACATGACCAACCACGGTGGCAAGATTATGCCCACGGCTGTGACTCAGGCCATTTTCTGGGGCACGAGCTGGAAGACTTACTCGGGTGACAAAATCTCGGGTATTGATCGCTGGTACTCCGGTTTCAATATGTCCGGATATGCCGCGACTTCGGACGAGTATTCCGGGACGAACGGTCAGGTGACCGCCTCGACAACCGCCGTGTTACACGCGAGCGATTACTCGGCCGCAGCAAGCGGAGACAACACGGCCGCGATACTTGACACGGTTTGCCGCAACGTTACTCCTGATCCGAGCGGAAATGGATATTACGCGGTTTACAGCGACGTACCTCGTGGAAAGGCGAATTACTGTGCCTACCACAGCCATGGCAGTTGCGGCGGAACGCCTGTTCAGTTTGCCTACTTTTTCAACCTTGATGGCGACGCGGGTTGTGATCCGCAAGACACGGGTACGGTAACGGGACATTCGCAAGGATTGGCTGCATTGGCAAATGTCAGCGCTCACGAACTCTCCGAGGCGCGGACTGATCCTTCTACCCCGGGCGCTTGGTATGACTCAGCCGGAGAGGAAAACGGCGACAAGTGCGCCTGGACCTTCAACGTTCCTTACGTGACGTTCAGTGACGGGACAAAGTGGAAGGTCCAAGGTGAGTGGTCGAATGCCGCCTACAACGGTAGTACCGGATATGCCAACAGCTCCGGCCAGAAGGGTTGTATTTTCGGCAAGTAAGCCAATCTACTTAAATCTGGTTACAAAAAGCCGCTCGCTCCGAGCGGCTTTTTTGTTTTTAGCGAGCAACGTTTGTTTTCGTCTGGCCCCTACAATATTTGGACGGCGCCTCCGTCTTATCTGGTATGGAAGATGCGCTGAGGACGGAGGCTGTTAACACGGCTGATAGCCGGCGCATCACTGAAATTCTCGTGCGAGAGCAGGCACGCTTGCGCGATTTCATCCGCAAACGCGTTCCGGACAGTCGCGATGCGGAAGACATCTTTCAAGAAGTCTTCTACGAGCTAATTGATGCTTACCGGCTCATGAAGCCGATCGAGCAGGTGGGCGCCTGGCTTTTCCGTGTGGCGCGTAACAGAATCACGGACCTCTTTAGAAGTAAAAAGCCGGCGGTTGCGGGGAATGACTCGAGACTCACCAACGACGAGGGCGAAACACTCGACTGGGAAGAGTTGCTGCCCTCGTCGGAAGCAGGACCGGAAGCTGCGTACGCGAGACGTGTGTTGCTGGAAGAGTTGGAGGCCGCGCTGGAAGAATTGCCACAGGAGCAGCGCGAAGTGTTTGTAGCACATGAGATCGAAGGGCAAAGCTTTAAAGAATTGAGTGAGCAGACGGGCACGAGCGTGAATACGCTGCTCTCCCGGAAATTTTATGCCGTCCGTCAGTTGCGGCGGCGATTGCAAGCCATCTACGACGATTACGGGAAGGATTAGCGACTCGATTGCGTATGAGGTCTGTGCAGGTTGGAGTCAGCTGGCAGGAGAAGAGGAATGAAAGCACGTCATTGGATGAAGGTCTTGAAGGTTTTTGTATTCGGGACAGTAGCTGTATCTGTTCTGGGATTCGTGGTTATGAATCTTTGGAACGCACTAATCCCGACTATCTTTACTGGTCGCGCGATTACGTTCTGGCAGGCGCTGGGACTCCTGGTGCTCAGCAAACTCCTTTTTGGCGGGTTCCGGCCGGGGTTTGGCGGTGGGCGAATCGGCCGCCGGCGCATGTTGGAGCGTTGGGAACAGATGACGCCAGAACAGCGGGAGAAGTTCAAGCAAGGCATGCGTCGCGGCTGCGGCTGGCAACGGGATGCTGATATCGCGAACACACAAGCGGAGGTGCGGGCATGAGTTGCCTTGCTTTCGCGAGGATAGAACTGTCAGCCGCTCTTGCTCGGGGGGTTCGACAATGTGTGCTCATCGGATCGCGCCCGCATCTCGAGGACCTGTTCCTGAAGTCGCCGGAGCAAGGCGGGACTGAGTCCCCAATGGAGGTTTTTGCTGTCGACCAGGAGCAATCATTGGATCTACCGGCAACCTTCGTTCCCACCGAATTCGACTCAGAAGAGCTCGCGAGTGCGCTCGAGAGGTCAGGATTCGACAAAGTCAAATCAACGTTCTTCGTCTGGCTTGGTGACGCGGGTTACCGTACGTTCGATGCAGCTTTGGCGAGCCTTGCCTTTATCGCCTCACTGCCGAAGGGAAGCGGAGTAGTGTTGAACTATGTGACAGAGCGGTCTTCCTTCGGATCGCTGACCCACACAGCCTTGGATGCCTTGGCGAGCCAGGTCAGGCGAGGTGGCACCGTCATGCAAACGATCCAACCGGAGGCTCTAGCTTTGGTGCTTCGAGCGCTTGGTTTTCAGAACATCGTAGACATGGTGCCCGACGAGTTTTCTTTGAGCGGAGAGCGTCTGGTCAGTGCTATCGTTTGAGGCCGCCGGCATCATTTCAGAATGCAAAGTCATCACCTGGCGCAAATCAATGTGGGACGTCTGGTAGCACCAATTGACGATCCGCAGATCTCAGAGTTCGTTGCACAACTCGACATGGTAAACCAATTGGCCGAGAGCAGCGCCGGATTCATCTGGCGATTGCAGTCCGCAGCCGGCAACGCGACGGACCTGCCATTCAACGAGGATCCGTTCATGATCGTGAACATGTCCGTCTGGGAGTCCATCGAGGCGCTGAAGGCGTTTACTTATAACTCAGATCATCTTCGCGTTCTGCGCGATCGAAGGAAGTGGTTCGAGAAAATGGAACTGCCGCACTACTGTTTGTGGTGGGTTCCCATCGGTCATCGTCCGACCATTGCAGAAGGCCGGGACAAGCTCGAGAAGTATCAGGAGTA
Organism: uncultured Acidobacteriaceae bacterium; assembly: GCA_963814195.1. Taxonomy (GTDB): domain Bacteria; phylum Acidobacteriota; class Terriglobia; order Bryobacterales; family Bryobacteraceae; genus Bog-105. Next base: position 46,797 of record CAWFBU010000006.1, on the reverse strand, counting down.
CGGTTCTACTCCTGAGTCCTTCTGGTTCTCGGAGTGGTTTCCCGCGCCTGTGGAGCAGTTCTCTAATCAGAGCTGAGGAGTGACGGCCTGCTCGAAGGATCCGCGCTATTCGCAATTTGCTTGGGGCAGGCCGCCGTCGATGGCTTAGAAGTGAAATGAAGTGCTTATCACCAAGGCTTGGGTGCCGATTTTGACCTGGCTGTTGTTGAACTCGCCCGCCAGAAGAGCTGAGGTGCCAACCGACTCCTTATTGTTTAGGTTGTACTGGTAAGCCAGATCGATCCGGGACCGCCCGAGGATATATCCGAATCCGGTAGATAACCCGTTGCTCATGATGGCCGCAGTCAAGGGGGAGAGCGTCGAGTTGGGTACAGGGTTAGTCGCGTGAACGAAACCTCCACTGATTGAAAGGTGTTCCGTAATCGAGCGCTCAGCGGCTGCCCGGAACGAAATTTGATCTTTCCAATCGAGCGGGACAGTGTCTTGGAGCGAGGACGAAGCGAGCAGGCTGTTCACGACCGCGTTCGTGCCTTTTGAGAGACTCACTGGGAGATCGTGGAAGCTGCTGTTCCAACCGGTCCAGGACGTCGACACGCTGAGGCGAAGACGAGGCTGGGTTTGCCAACTGGCGCTTACCAATGCAGCGGCCGGAAGCTGTACTTTCACCTGGGCCCGATAGGTAAAGTCAGGGGAAGCCGCCAAGCCGAGAGCGGCGAACTGAGCGCTCAGGCTGCCGGACGCATTGCCTGTGCTGGTGATGGAGCTAACCGTTCGGTAAGACGCGGCCAGTTCGACACGCTTCGACGGCTTAGCAATCACACCGAAGCTGGTATTCCAGCCCAGTCCTGTCGTATGAAGGTCAAGCAAGGTTTTCAGGCCTTTCACAACGGGCTGGCTTTGGAAAACGTAAGGCATGATTAGCGTATTCGAGTTGGAAATGGCGCTAGCCGTGACGCCGATCGACAGCCTCGAATTAACACGGTAAGCGACTCCAACCGGGATGCGAAAGGCCAGGATAGCCGATTTCTCATTCTGTCGGCCGTAGGTGGCGCCCGCTGCTCCGGGCGCGTCCTGAAACTGCCATTTCGAAGTCGACAAGAGATCGGGGACGAAGCCGGCCGCAATCGACCAGCGGCTGTTTCCGACAGGCAGTCCGAATGCGCCGGACGGGATGGCGCCGGCGTTGAAGCGCATAGGTGAATTCACATTGGCAGCGTTCGAGAAAGAACCGCGCGCCAGCAGCCCTTCGGCACTGACGTCGAGTACCGGGCCCCGGATTCCGGCCAGGCCAGCCGGGTTCAGCGAGAGAGAATCTAGAGCACCTGCGGCCGAAGGCACATAGATGCCGGCGGAAGACGCTGTTCTAGCCGTCACGCCACCATTGAAGAAGTCCTGGGCGCGAAGACTCGGCAGTAAGATGAGCGCCGCGACCACAGCGGCCTGCAAGAGGGAGGTAGTTCTTAACATAGCTTCGTTTCTGATGTGGGGATGTAGGAGTTCAATTGTTCGTTGAGATTCTGAAGGCTTACGAGGGTCTGGTTGCACTCGATGCCGGACTGGTGAAGTGCTTCGACGCAAGGTCCGTCAACTGCCCGCGGCGCGTCTTTTCTCAAGATCTGGAAAACTTTCTCGAGAGGCATTCCTTCCCGGTAAGGGCGATTCGCAGTGAGGGCATCGAAGACATCGGCGACCGCCAGAATACGGGATTCGGGAGCAATCTGATCTGCTTTGAGCCCGCGAAAGTATCCGGAACCATCCAATTTTTCATGATGAGACGCGGCTACCTCACTCAATTCCTGGAATCCCGGGATGCCGTTTAACACTTGCCAGGTGAAGAAAGGATGCTGCCGCATCGACGTCCACTCACCGTCATCCAGCTTTCCGGGCTTCTCAAGGATGGCGTTAGAGACTCCCAGCTTGCCCAGGTCATGCAACAGCGCGGCGTGACGCACGAAGAGAACACGTTCGCGAGGCAAACCCAACATCCTGGCGATTGCCACTGAAGCGTTTGCAACACCGACCGAGTGATTAAAAGTGAACGGCGATTTCGCATCGACAATGTGCGAGAAGGCCATACAGATGTTGTCGAACGTATTGTCGTCGTGGCTGATGTGTCGTGGTGCCGGTTCAGTGGCCAGACAAGAGGAGATTGCTTGATCGCCGTCGATGTCCGTCCAGAGTGCTTTGCGTTTAGCGAGAGATCGTACTGCTTTCACAAGCTCGGGATCAAACCACCTACGACTCCTCTGATTTGCAACCTGAAGGGCAGCTTGTTGGCCCTGGTCTGCTGAGAAAACCTCCAGCGTCTGCGCGAGCAACATGATCCGGGAAAAGAGGGAAATCTCCTGCTGGCGGAGACCATCCGGATAGCCACTCCCATCCCAATGCTCATCGAGATTCAGAATGCCCTGGGCGACTGATTCAGCTAAGCCCATCAGTCTTGCCAAGGTCGCTCCACGTTCGCAACGGATTTGGGTAACGTCGCGCGCGTGAGCCTTTTGGCTGAGAGCGAGTTGAAACAGGAGACGACTACGTTCGAGAAAAGGCTTACCTTTACCTACATGCGAGATAGCGTACTGAAGGGTTTCCCAGCTGGTTCGAGTCCAATCAGTGGTCTTGACGTCGTGCTTGGCTTTTAAATCGTCTGAGCCCAGGGCGTGATAAGTCTTGGAAGCATTGCCGCTGCAACCGCAGTCTTTCAGCAGTAAAGCATAAAGGAGTTCGCCACGAACTTCGGGCGCCATGCCGATCTCTTCAGCGATACGCATGCCCAACAGGCACGCGCGGATGGAATGACCTTGTGGCTGCCCGGTTGAAAGGTCCAAAGCCTGCGAGAGGGCCGCGACTACATGGGCGAGACGAACGGAATCAAGCGCGGTGCCTTCAGACCGGCTCGATAACTCCGGACTCGTCGCTGATGGCCCTAGTGCAACTGTATACTCCACAACGACATATCGCACCCGCGGAGGTACTTGTTTATAGGAAAAATACGAACCGCTGACCTTAATCCCTACGCACGCAAGGAAAGGCCTGGGCGTGCGAGCGTTAATCTTTTTGTGACGTGTGCATATTACTCTCGCATGACGGCATGTACTTGAGAATTCAAAGGCTTAGCCTCGCTTTGACAGTCTGGCTCTGTCTCGGTTTACCTTCCTTCTCGCAGACTCTTACGGCGACCCTTCCAAATGGGCGTGTCATTACCCCGGAAGGCACCTGGATCCCCACCGCTCCTTACCCGTTTGCTATCGCAGTCCGGCCGGACGGCAATCAGCTCCTGGTGCCCTCGGTCGGATTTCCCTTTGCGCTGAATGTGATTGAACATCCTGGTTCGCCCATGCAGACTACCCGCCGTATGCCGGCGCGAAAGCCGAACGACCCTGAGATTCAGGTTCACACCGGTGTGGTTTATTCGCCCGACAGTCAGTGGGCTTATGTGGCGACGGGTGACACGGGAGCGGTGGATGTGTACTCGGCGAGTACATGGCAACGAGCGGCCCGCATCAGCCTGAATGGAAACAGCGGTCCTCAGCGTTATGGGGAGAGCTATGCGGCTGCGATGGCGATCGATGGGAGTGGGCAACGTCTGTACGTAATCGATCAGGGCAATTGGCGGATCGTCGTCCTGGACGTCCTAAACCGAAGGATCCTGACTTCTTACCCGACCGGAGTCGACCCGATCGCGCTGGCTTTGTCGCCCGACGGAGCCAGGCTGTATGTCGCGAATGCGGGACTTTTCGAGTATCGTCTCTTGCCGAAGGTGAATCGAGAGGACGTGCCCGATACCGGTCTACGCTTCGCTCCTTTCGGGTATCCCTCCGGTGCGGCTCGGAAAGGAATTCGTGTGCAGGGCAGAAAAGTGCCAGGTTTGGGAAGCGAGAACAGCGGTCGCGGAAGCTCCTTGTGGACTTATCAATTGGAAGCCGGGCCAATGGGATCACTCCCTAAAAAACGAAAGCATCAGGGTCAGGGACTTCCAACGATACTGCGGCTAGGCCCGAAGATCGAGGAGTCGTTGAATGGCGTAGTGGGGGGTGCGGCACCTTCAGCCGTTGTTGCCGACGGGAGCCATGTTTTCGTCGCCTTGGCGCATCAAGACTCGGTGGCAGTTGTCTCGACCGACGGCAAGCAAATGGTAGGCGAGATACCTTTGCGCGTATTCCCGTTCGCCGAATACCATGACACGGCGGGACGGCCACTGCGAGGTGTGATGCCGAGCGGATTGTCGCTTGGCCCGGGTCGACTCTATGTGACTGAAGCCGGTCTGAACGCCCTTGCAGTCGTGGATACGAAAACCAATACAGTCGTTCAGCAACGGCCGGTCGGTTGGAATCCGTCTGCGGTGGCGCTCGCTGCCGATGGCAGGTCTCTCTACGTTGTGAACACAAAAGGGAAGGGAACTGGTCCCAATGCCGGCAAAGGATTCGATAGCGAGGCCAGCGGCAGCTACATTGGCGACCTGGCGTTTGGTAGTGTTTCGGTGCTTCCCACCGACGGTCCGGACGCAACTCAGCAGGTAGTTCGTGACAACGAAGCCGGCCTGACAGCGGGCGGTTCGCTGCCGCGTTTGCAGCATGTGTTTCTCATTGTCCGGGAGAATCGCACCTACGATGAAGTGCTGGGTGACTTGAAGGGCGGCAACGGCGTTCCTTCCCTGGCGCGCTACGGACTGCAGGGATGGACGGAGGAGAAGCCGGAATTGAGAGGCTTGCAGGTAACTCCTAATCTGCATGCTCTGGCGGGACAGTTTGCCACCAGTGACAACTTCTACGCCGACTCCGATGTGTCGTGCGACGGGCATCGCTGGATTTTCGGAATGGCGCCGACTCCATGGATGAATATGGCATGGACTTCGAACTACGGGGGGCGTCGGACAACTAGCGCCTACAGCACGGCTCCGGGTCGACGGGCGATGTTTGGGGGATCGGATTCGCCGATGCCGGAGGATGAGCCGCAGTTCGGATCGCTGTGGGAGCATGTGGCGGGAGCCAAACTGCCGATCCTGAACTATGGCGAAGGGCTGGAGATTGAAGGTTCCGATGAGCGGGATGGTGCGCTGCCGGAAGGGCAGCGCAACCTGTTAAATGCACCTTTGCCCAAACCGGTTTTTGAGTCGTCGGATCGTCAGTTCCCGACCTTCAATTTAGGGATCCCCGATCAGCTTCGTTTCGAAGAGTTCCGCCGTGACTTCAGCAAACGGCTGGCGCAGAAGAAAGTGCCGGCGCTGGTTGTCATACGGCTCCCCAACGACCACATTGCCGAGGTCCGGCCCGGCGATGGGTATCCGTACCGAGCTTCGTTTGTAGCCGACAACGATCTGGCGCTCGGGAAGATCGTGCAGTTTCTGTCCCAAAGCAACATCTGGCAGGACAGCGCCGTATTCGTGACGGAAGACGATGCGCAGGGCGGCCGGGATCACGTGGACGCCCACCGAACATTGCTGCTGGTGGCGAGCCCGTGGGCGAAGCCGGGCTATATCTCACACCGGCACGCGAGCTTTGTTGCCATCCAGAAGACGATCTACGGGCTGTTGGGATTGGGCCCGCTTAACCTCGAAGATGCACTGGCCCCTGACCTGAGCGATATGTTCAGGAGCACTCCCAGGACGGAGCTTTATGCTGCGCGACCATCCGATCTTCGCGTTTTTGATCCGGCGCGTGCCAGAATTGCCAAGCCGAAGACGAAGGCGGAAAGGGCGGCGCTGCTGGAGTGTGACAATCCGAGAACGATGATGCGGCAGTTCGATCGCTAGGGCTTTACGGGCGCGGAAAACCGGCCTGCGTTAGACGATGGGAAGACCGTTCTCTGCCAGTGTGCCGCGCACCTCCTTGAGAGAAAGGCGGGAGGCGTCGTATTCGACGAACAGGGCATCCCCTTCGGGCGTTACCTTTGTTGCGAACATTCCATAGACCGCGTGGACTTTGGAGATGGCTTGAAGATCACGATCATCTAAGGCTCGGGAGAGCTTGAACTTGGTCTGAACCTTGGTCATCCCGAATCAGAATAGCATCCGGTCAGGGCTCGGCTCTTCGGTTGACCTTCCATAGAATCTGGCGCAAAATGCCCAGCCAGGTTTCCGAATCACCTGCCGGAATCTGGAGTCTTCGCACGACGCGGCGCAGTTTCAGAACGGTGGACTCGGAGGTGCGGTCGTTTACATACCCGGAGCGGTCGAGTACCTCCAACAACATCGTCGTAAAGCGGTCGTACAGATCGGCAGTTGCGATCGGTGCGGGTGAATGCTGTGGAGCGGCGAGCGACTCGCTGCGGTGGAGTTCATAAAGACTGATGGCGACGGCTTGCCCCAGATTCATGGAACCGTGTTCGGCGCGAGTGGGGATACGGAAAGCCCAATGACAGAAGCTGAGGTCATCATTTGAGAGCCCAAACTTCTCCGAACCGAAGAGCAGGGCAACCGGGTCTGAAGGTACGACTTCGGCAATCAGCGCCGGTACCGTTTCGAGGCGATGGAGCGGGAGGTGAAGGTCCCGATTATGGGCCGCTGTGCTGCCGATCACCAGGCTGCATCCGGTAATGGCCTCCGGTACGCCCGAGCAGACCTGCGCGCTTTCCAGAATGTAACGCGATTTGACAGCCGACTTCGCTTCGAGGAAAGCTTTCTCATAGGGATTGACCAGGCGCAGGTCGCGCACGCCGAAATTGCTCATGGCGCGAGCGACCGCTCCGATATTTAGCGGATTACGAGGGGAAACCAGAACAACGCGGAAGGACAGGACGCTCTACTGCTCCAGATAGGTGTAGCCCTGCAAACCGTCCTCATAGAAGCGAAGCAGGCGGCCCGATTCTTCATAGCCGATGCGCTGCTCTCGAACCGCTAGTTCTACGTCCTTACGGAACTCGTCCAGCAGGCTCTGAGCGTTGTACTGAACGTATTTGAGCACTTCTCGAACCGTGTCGCCTTGTACGACAGTTTCCAGCACGACTTCGTTGTGTTCATCCAGGCTGACGTGAACAGCATTAGTGTCGCCCAGCAGATTATGAAGATCGCCCAGGATTTCCTGGTAGGCTCCGAGCAGGAAAGTTCCGAGGATGTAGCTGCCGTTCTCTTCTGAAAAGGTGTGAAGCGGCAGGGTTTTCTTCACGTCGCGCCGATCGATAAACTGGTCGACCTTGCCGTCAGAATCGCAGGAGATATCGCCGAGGACCGCATGGCGGGAGGGCGGTTCGTCCAGGCGATGAATCGGCATTATCGGGAACAGGTGCTTGATGGCCCAACTATCAGGCATGCTCTGGAAAAGCGAGAAGTTGCAGAAGTAAGTGTCCGAAAGGAGCGCATCCAGCGCTTCCAGTTCCTCGGGGAAATAGTCCAGTTCCCCCGCATACTTCAGAACTTTTCGGCAGATGGACCAGTAAAGATTCTCTGCCAGGCTTCGCTGCTGGAGGGTGAAGTAACCGAGGCTAAAGAGATTCAGCGCCGAGTCGAGTGCTCCTTGCGCATCGTGATAAGTCTCGAGCAAGTTCCGCTTGTTGATCGAACGATGAGTTTCGAACAGATCAATGAGCGGCTGTTCAGAATCTTCCGGAACACTGGACGGTAGATCTTCCTCGCCGAACCCGCTTACACCCAGTACGTTGAAAACAAGAACGCTATGGTAGGCGGCGACGGCACGTCCACTCTCGGTGATGATAGTGGGGTGCGGTACTTCGCTCTCATCGCAGATGCTCTGAATGTGATAGACGACGTCGCGCGCGTATTCCTCCAGCGTGTAGTTGACGCTCGAATCGAAATCGGTCTGCGAACCATCGTAGTCAATGCCGAGACCGCCACCGACATCTAAAGAACACAGGCCAGTGCCCATTTTCTTCATGTCGACGTAGATCCGCGCCGCTTCGATGACGGCTGCTTTGATCTGACGAATATTGGTGATCTGGCTGCCGAGGTGGAAGTGGAGCAGTTGAAGACTGTCCTCCATTCCTTTCTCTTTCAGCAGTTCAACCGCTTTCAGCGCCTCAGTAACGGTAAGTCCAAATTTGGAGCGATAGCCGCCGGACGACTTCCAGCGCCCCGATCCCCGGCTGGCGAGTTTAACCCGCAAGCCAATCGTCGGTTTGACACCAACCTGCTGGGAGTGTTTGATGATCAGGTCGAGCTCGGTGAACTTTTCGACCACTGGCGTGATCTGCCGGCCAATCTTCTTCGCGAGCATGACCATCTCAATGTATTCATCATCTTTGAAACCGTTACAGATGATGGGTGTCTCGTTGTCGGCGATGGCCAGAACGGCCAGCAGTTCCGGCTTAGAGCCCGCTTCCAGGCCGAAATTGTAGGCTCGTCCAAACCGGAAGACCTCTTCCACCACTTGCCGTTGCTGGTTGACTTTGATCGGATACACGCAGCAATACCGGCCCTGATAGCCGTGCTCGCGCATAGAGGAATCAAACGCCTGATGAATCTCTCCCAGGCGGTGCTTGAGGATGTCGGCGAAACGGATAAGAATGGGCAGAGAGATACCCCGCCATTGGAGCGTGTCGACCAATTGCTTCAGATCGATGCTGCGATTGGCCTCTTTCGTAGGATGGACCAGGACGTGTCCGTTGGTCCCCACCGAGAAATAACCTTTACCCCAGCTAGCAACGTCGTACAATTCCGATGCTTCGGTGGTAGTCCAGCGATCGGCGGGCTCGCGCACCTGAGCGCCAACGGCAACTTTGGTAATCAGTTTATTTACTCCTTGGAATGGGGGAAGCGAGGCGAGAGAGCGGAGATGCTTCCTTAAAACACAATTAAAGCATGATTGGGCCGAGGATTTACGACAAACTTGGGCCGAATCGGAACCGCCTGGACGCGGGGAGGAGATGTAATGAGCCGCTTGCCCCAGGCGCGCTCAACCGTCGACGAAACCCGTTGCCAGACGAGCCGTTTCCATCCAGAATGATTTCAATCCCCGAGCGGCAGTCATGAGGTCCTCGAGGTTCCGCGGCTTACGAACGTAGGCGTTCGCGTAACCTCTATAAGCGCGCTCTACTTCGGCTTCGGTGTGTGCGGACGAGAGCACGATGATCGGAATATGGCGGGTCTTGGCGTCACCCTTCAAGCGCCGCAGAACTTCGTAGCCGCTGATGGTCGGCAGGCTCAGATCGAGGAATATCAAATCAGGTAATTGCGACGACTCTACCGTAGTTCGCAACGCGACGGACTCGCGGCCGGCAGTTGCCTGGGGGGCAGCAGAGACTCCGAGCAGCAGCTCCAGGCATTCATCGCCATCCCGGGCGACAATGATGCTCGCCAAGCTGTTCAGTTCCCGAAACGCTTCCCGGAGAAGACCCACGTCTCCCGGGTTATCTTCAACAACCAGGATTTTCACGTTTGCCTATGTACGTATTCTTACGTGCTAATTATGCATGTTAGCCGGTCCATAGGAATGGGCTAAGGCATTTCGCTAGAAGCACCATAGTACCGAACCTAACAATGGCGACGTGGATTAAACAGAATTCTCACGGCGGCTGACCACTATTTCGGTGGGAACAGATGTTGAGAAGGAGTAGAGAAGTCCGATGCCGAGTGCTTTAGCTCTAGCTAAGGGGAATTGGAAGGCCGACGAGCGGGCTTTACAGGGTTTGCAGGCGCATCCCGCACAAAGCCGGATCCTGATCGCCGACGCTTCGGTTATGCGCCGCCGCCAGGTGCGGAATTCTCTATCGGAGCTCCGGGTCGAGTTCATCGAGGTAGGAACGACGGGAGATGCCATCGCGGCGGTCTCGATGAACCGTGTGGACATCGTCTTGATCGATCTGGATTTAGGCGAAATGGGCGCTATTGAGCTCTGCCGTATCTTGAAGAAATCGGCTACCACGAAATTCCTGCCGCTTTTCGTGTTGTCCTCCACCGACGACGTGGAGCGTGAGATAGAAGCCATCGAAGCCGGCGCCGACGCCTTTTTTGTGTGCCCATTACGGCCTCGAATCTTCCCGGCGCGGGTGCAGGCCAGCTTACGCCATAAAGCAATGATAGATTCTCTGGATGATTCGGAGACGGTTTTGTTTTCGCTAGCTCAGTCGATGGAAGATCGAGACCCGGGTCTAGGACAGCACTGTGAACGCCTGGCCCTGATGGCGTCGGCCATGGGTGCGGCCCTGGCGCTTCCTACGGAAGACATCATTTCGCTGCAGCGTTCGGGATATCTTCACGATATCGGCAAGGTAGCTGTGCCGGACCACATCCTGTTCAAAAAAGGCCCACTGACGCCGGAAGAATGGGACGTCATGATGGCCCACCCGGAGCGCGGAGAACGGATCTGCAGCAACATGAGGTCTTTACAGCCCGTGCTGCCCATCATCCGGCATCACCATGAACGGTGGGACGGATCAGGTTATCCGGATAAGCTGAAAGGCGAACAGATTCCGCTGCTGGCGCGGATCCTGCAGTTAGCCGACATCTACGATGCGCTAACGACTGCGCGGCCTTATAAGCGGCCGTTTTCTTCGACCGAGGCAATTACGATTATTCGGGAAGAGGCGGCGAAGGGCTGGCGCGACCCGAAGCTGGTGGAACAGTTCAGTGAGATCCTCCCGATGTTTCGGACTGCGTCTTCGGGCTGTGACCTCGCGCAATTCTCGCTTCACGCGCTTGCTAAATCCCTAAACTTGGCTGGAGAGTTTCCCCAAAGCTTGGCCGTTCGACCTGATTATTGATGGCTCAGCTACCGTCTGCGCTGACCTTGCTGAACAATGAGATAGTGGGCTGCTATCACTGTCCACGATTGGTGCTACACCGGGAGCAGATAGGTTTGGTGCAGCGCCGGGCGTATCGCGGCGAGGTGTATTGGAGTCGCGCCGTTCCCGGATTCGGAGATCCAGAGGCTCGGGTCCTGCTGGTCGGTCTGGCGCCGGGTGCACATGGTGCTAACCGGACCGGGCGGATGTTCACGGGTGACCGCTCCGGCGAGTTCCTCTTCCGAGCGCTTTGGGAGGCTGGATTCGCAAACCAGCCGCACGGGACGTCACGGGAGGACGGGCTGGAACTGCACGATGCGTACATCACGGCATCAGTGCGTTGTGTTCCTCCGGACAACAAGCCGACTAATGAAGAACTGATCACCTGCCGTTCCTACCTGATACGCGAGTTGAAACTGCTGCAAAATACGCGGGTGGTGGTCGCGCTAGGGCAGATCGCGATGCAGGCTTATCTGGCCACCTTGCAAGCCGAGGGCCTGATCGCCTCGCGCTCGGGCTTCCTTTTTGGCCATGGCAGGATTCAAAAGCCTTATCCAGGAGGGCCGATCCTGGTGACGTCCTACCATCCCAGCCAGCAAAACACGTCGACTGGCAAGCTAACGGCGGAAATGCTGCGTGGTATTTTCCTGCGGGTCAAGGACCTGCTTCTGGAATCGTAGTTGCAAAACACGGGTTAGTTGTAAGACACCCGGTCGATGGAAGCCGGCACGCGCCGAGAAGTATGGTCAGCTCGGCTGCGGAACGTCGCCTGCTTCGCCAAGGTGGCTTACAGAAACTCGCAAAATGTTCCCTAAACACGAGAAAGTGTTTAAAATGAGATGCGTCAATCATTTGTATGAGTGTCATTTCAGGGATTCCCCTGCTGTTTATCACCCAGCCTTCGATAGGGACTCGTGTGGCAAACAGCTTGTTTGATGACAGTTTTTCGGGAATTTACCGGTTGTCAGCGTTCGATTGGCTGCTGCTCGTACCGTATTTCAGTATTCTTCTGGTGCTCTCGGTGTATGGCATTCACCGCTACGAGACGCTGCGACGCTACCGCAAATACAAGCGACATTTACCTGCAATCGCACCCAAGAAATTCCAACTTTTGCCGCGGATAACCGTACAACTGCCGCTGTACAACGAGCGATTTGTGGTCGAGCGCCTGCTGGAAGAAGTTGTAAAGCTGGACTATCCTCGGGAACTGCTGCAAATTCAGGTGCTCGATGATTCGACGGACGAGACGCACGCCTTTACAGAGCGGCTCTGTTATCAATACCAGGCGGCAGGTTTCCCGGTCGAATATCGCCATCGAACCAACCGGCATGGCTATAAAGCGGGTGCTCTACAGGAAGGGCTGGAGACCGCAACGGGCGAGTTTATCGCCATATTCGACGCAGACTTCCTTCCGCCCGCGGACTTTCTAAGACGGACTGTTGATTTCTTTGTGGATCCCGATGTCGGCGTGGTACAGACCCGGTGGAGCTACCTGAATAAAGAATTTAACCTCCTGACGCAGGTGGAAGCAATGCTGCTGGATGGTCACTTTGTTTTGGAGCATGGCGCGCGGTGCGGTTCCGGGTTTGTTCTTCAACTTCAACGGAACGGCCGGCATTCTGCGGCGGACGATGATCGATAACGCGGGTGGTTGGCAGCACGAGACTCTGACCGAGGATTCCGATTTAAGTTATCGAGCACAGCTGAAGGGCTGGCGCTTTGTGTACGTACCAGATGTCGAGTGTCCGTCGGAGCTTCCGGTGGAGACGTATGGTTTCCAGGTACAGCAGGCACGCTGGGCCAAGGGATTAACGCAGGTAGCACTCAAGTTGCTGCCTCGCATTCTCAAGGCGGACTTGCCCTTTCGGGTGAAGGCCGAAGCCTTCATGCACTTGACACCCAACATCTCCTATCCGTTGATGTTGATCGTCTCGATGCTGATGCTGCCGGTCATGATCGTGCGCTTCTATATGGGCGTCTTTCAGATGGTGCTGCTCGATTTCCCTCTGATCGTGGCATCCTTCTGGTCCATCTCGGCTTTTTACCTATACGCGCAGCGCGAACTGTTTCCCAAGAGCTGGATCAAATCCATTGCCTTTATGCCGATGCTGATGGCTGCGGGCATCGCTTTGACCGTCAGCAACGCTAAGGGTGTGATTGAAGCGCTGTTGGGAGTGCAGACGAGTTTTGCACGCACCGCCAAGTACGCAATAGCCGGGCAGCAGCAACAGCAGCGTAAGCCAGCGTCCACCTCGTACAAACGCAAGAGCGGCTGGCTGCCCTATGTGGAATTGGTGATTGGGACTTACTTCGTCTACATGGTTGTGTTCGCCATTGACACGATGAATTACCTCGCCGTCCCCTTTCTGATGTTGTTCGTGTGTGGTTATCTTTGGGCCGGTATCTCGACGCTGTATGAGGAATACCGAGACCGCCTTCAATGGCAGCGCAGTCGCAAGCTTTCGGAAGTTAGTTAATCACCAATCACCATCCGGCGCGGGTGTCAGATATGCAAACCCATCAACGGGACGAAGCGCTCATTCTGCTCTTTGAGTCTCGGGAAAGCTGGGCGGCGTGGCTTTCTGACAACCATCGCACAAATAAGGGATTGTGGCTACGGCTCGGGAAAAAGGGCTCTCCTTTGAGATCGGTTTCCTACAAGGAGGCTCTCGAGGTTGCGCTTTGCTACGGATGGATCGACGGTCAGAAGAGACCGGAAAGCAAGGACGCGTGGTTGCAACGATTTTTACCACGTTCGAACAAGAGCTTGTGGTCGAAGATCAATCGGGAGAAAGCGCTAGAGCTGATTGCGAGTGAAGAGATGAAGGCTGCGGGATTAGAGGCAATTGAAACCGCCAAGCAGAACGGTCGCTGGGATGCGGCTTACGATTCACCGAGCAAGGCAACCGTCCCGGAGGATTTCCGGAATGCTCTAGAAGCCAACCCAAGGGCACGCGAGTTTTTTGAAACCCTGAACCGAGCGAACCGCTACGCAGTTCTATGGCGGATTCAGACAGTTAAAAGAGCTGACACTCGCGCCCGAAAGATACAAGAGTTTGTCGCGATGCTGGAGCGCAGGGAAAAGTTCCACGAGTAGTTACGGTAGGCGTTATTCGAAAGGCGTATCGTCATCGCCCGTATCGGTTGCCAGATTTTCGAATTTAGTAAAGCGATTCAGGTACGCGAGCTTTACGCGGCCGGTGGGGCCGTTTCGCTGCTTGGCCAGAATCAGCTCTGCGGTTCCCTTCAGACTTTCTTTGTCCGGCCGGTAGACTTCTTCGCGGAAAATGAACGCCACCATGTCCGCGTCCTGCTCGATACTTCCCGATTCACGGAGATCGCTCAGCATGGGGCGGTGATCGCCGGGCCGCGTTTCCGGGGCGCGGCTCAACTGCGAAAGCACGAGAAACGGCACGCGCAGTTCCTTCGACATCAGCTTGAAGCCGCGCGACAGCGAGCTGATCTCCTGCACCCGGTTCTCGAACCGGCCGCGCCCCTGCATCAACTGCAGGTAGTCGATCACCACCAGACCCAGGTCCTGCTCGGCCTGCAAGCGCCGCAGCTTCGCATGCACATCCATCAGGTTGGTGCCCGCTGTATCGTCAATGAAAAGCGGCGATTCCACCATCTGGTACATCGCTTCCTGCAGCGCTCGGCGTTCGTCCGGATTCAGATAACCCGGCACGAAAGCGCTGCTGATCCACTCGCGCCGAAGCGCACAGCATACGAGTCAGCAACGATTCCTTCGACATTTCGAGCGAGAAGACCGCCACCGCTTTCGGATTGGTCGGATTCGATGCTACATGCTGGGCAATGTTCAGCGCCAGCGCCGTCTTTCCCATCGCCGGCCGCGCCGCCAGGATGAACAGTTCGCCTTCCCGCAGACCGCCCGTCATCTCGTCGAACTTCAAATAGCCGGTGCTGATGCCCTTAATGCGCTTGCTGGTGTCCAGGAACGCATTGATGCCGCCTTCGTACTCCGTTGATGATCTGCGCCGGATTCGGCAAGCGAGTTCTTTGATTGAACATCGCCCAGCTTCATCAGCGCGTCTTCCACGGTGCCGAGAATCTGATGCGCTTCGTCCTCGCAGTTCATGCAGCGCGAGATGGTGTCCTGCGACACCATGATGATGCGCCGCAGCAGCGCCTTCTCCTTCACGATGTCGACGTAGCTTTCGAGGTTGTAGAGCCGCGGCAAGCCGTCGTCGAGCGAAACCAGGTAGCTCAGTCCGTCCACCGACTGCAGCTGCCCCTGCTTCATCAGCTCATTGGCCAGTGTCACGCGATCGATCTTGTCGCCGCGCTCATGCAGATCGCTCATGCGCAGGAAAATGCGCTGTGCTTCTCCAGGCTGAAGTCTTCCGCCGATAGCGTCCCTGCCACCTGCAGGAACGCCGTATCGCTGCTCATAATGGCGCCTAGAACGAATCGCTCCGCGTCTAAGTTGTCGGGAAGGGATTGTTCAAGTAAGACGTCTCGGACTGCCATGGAAAGGAACTCGCTTAAGGTAACGCCTGCTGCTGCCGCCGCACAAGGGGAAACAGCCGCCTATTTCGTTCATCCACAGGCAAAACGCATCCCTGCGGACATTCGGGAAGAAGAAAGAACATGATTTCCACAAACTTTCCTCTAATCATTTTAGACCGGAAATGTTTGTTTTTCTACCCTGCGCACGGTTACCCTGATCCTGTGGCCGCGCGGCTTGTTATACTTCGACTTGATGATCAACCAAGCCCATCGCCATCATCACCACCCTTGGGTGCGTTAAGCGCGGGCTGCGTTCTTGTCTCCTCTCCGGTTAAGTTCGGCCCGCCCTTCCCGGCGGGCTTTTTCATTTCTGGCTTTGACTGTACTGACGAATTGCTATGAGCGAAGTTCTGGATTTCAATAAACAAGATGGATTGATTACCGCGGTGGTCCAGGATCATCGAACTCATCGGGTGTTGATGGTCGGCTATATGAACCGTGAGGCTTTTGACAAAACCATAGCCAGCGGACACGTGACTTTTTTCAGCCGCTCGCGCCAGAAACTCTGGACCAAAGGCGAGAGCTCCGGCCACTTCCTGCTGCTGCAATCCATTGCTACCGATTGTGATGGCGATGCGCTGCTGGTGCAGGCGGAACCGGTCGAGCCCGGCGTCTGCCACAACGGCTACGAAAGCTGTTTCTATCGCACCTGGCAATCGGGAAGCTGGGCGGAGACCGAAGCCAAAGTCTACGATTCCGCGTCCGTCTACGGTGGGAAGCAATGAAGCTGAAACTCGGCATCCCCAAGGGCAGCCTGGAGAACGCCACGATTGATCTCTTCCGCCGCGCCGGCTTTACCATCACCACCAGCACCCGCAGCTACTTTCCCTCCATCGACGATCCCGAAATCGAGTGCATGCTGATTCGGGCCCAGGAAATGGCGCGCTACGTCGAAGATGGCGTGCTCGATGCCGGGCTCACCGGCCTCGATTGGGTGGAAGAAAACGAAGCCAGGGTGCATGCCGTCGCTGACCTCGTCTACGCCAAGCAGAGTTTCGGAAAAGTTCGCTGGGTTCTGGCGGCGCCCGAATCCTCACCGTTTCACAAAGTCGAAGATCTCCACGGCAAAGTCATTGCCACCGAACTGGTGCGCACTACCAAGCGTTATCTCGCCAGCCGCGGCGTCTCCGCACGGGTCGAATTCAGTTGGGGCGCGACCGAAGTCAAGCCCCCCGAACTCGCCGACGCTATCGTCGAAGTCACCGAAACCGGATCGTCGCTGCGCGCCAACAAACTGCGTATTATCGAAACCGTTCTCGAATCCAACACCCAGCTCATCGCCAACGTCGATAGCTGGAAAGATGAGTGGAAACGCCGCAAACTGGAAGACATCCGCATGCTGCTTGAAGGCGCCATCAACGCGCTCGGCAAAGTCGGGTTGATGATGAACGTAGAGAAGAAAAATCTCGACGCCGTGATTGCCACTCTGCCTGCCCTGAAGAATCCGACGATCTCGCAATTGAGCGACGGTGAGTGGGTAGCCCTCAATACCGTGCTCGAAGAGTTGACGGTCCGTAACATCATCCCGCGTCTGCGCGAAGCCGGAGCGCAGGGCATCGTCGAATATCCGCTCAACAAGATTGTGATGTAGAGCTGATGATCACCATCACTCACATCCGGAACGCCGCGCAACTTCCCCACCGCGCGGGTTCTAGCCTCCAATGCCCAGGACGATGTCGTCGAACCCATTATTCGTGCCATTCAGATGGAAGGCGATGCGGCGCTGCTCCGCTATGCGCGGCAGCTCGATGGCCTAGGCGACGCGCCCCTGCTGATCCTCGTAAGCGGAGCTTGCTGCCGCCGCCGATGCTCTCTCCCCGCGCATGCAGGACGCCGCGCAGACTGCCATTCACAACATCCGCCAGTTCGCCGAAAAGCAGCTGCCCCGCGAATGCTTCGAAGAGTTCGGGCTCCGGCCGCCATCTTGGTTGGGTCGTTCGGCCGCTGGATGCCGTGGGCTGTTATGTTCCCTCGGGCCGTTATCCCTTGCCTTCCACGCTCTTGATGACTGCTGTGCTGGCCCAGGTAGCCGGCGTCCCGCGCATCTGCGTCACCTCTCCAAAGCCTTCGAAGGAGATCCTCGGCTGTGCGTCACCTGCTGGGACTCGATGAAATCTATCGGGTAGGAGGCGCGCATGCCATCGCGGCCATGGCTTTCGGAACCGCCACCATCGCGCGCGTCGATCGCATTGTGGGCCCCGGCAACGCCTACGTTGCCGCCGCCAAGAAATTGCTCGCCGGCGTGGTGGGAATCGATTTCGTTGCCGGTCCTACCGAAATCATGATCCTCGCCGCGGAAGGCGATGCGCGGGTGATTGCCGCCGATATGCTGGCCCAGGCTGAACACGACGTCACCGCCAGCGCCGTCCTGGTTACCACGTCTCAGAACTTGGCGGCCGCGGTTTCCGCACAGCTCGAAGACCAATTATGCACGCTACCCACCGCCGCCGTCGCCCGCCAGGCCATTGATGCCAACAGCCACATCTATGTCGTGCCCACCATGCAGACCGCTGCTGAAATTTCAACGCCTGGGCCCCCGAACATCTCAGTCTGCATGATCCGTCGCTGCTGCCGCTCATCCGGAACGCGGGCACTGTCTTTCTGGGTCAGAACTCGCCTGAGTCGGCCGGCGACTATGCGGCGGGCCCCAGTCATGTCCTTCCCACCGGAGGCGCGGCTCGCTTGCGGGGCGGTCTGTCGACTGCCGATTTCGTCAAAGTGATCGCGGTCCAGGACTTTCGCCTGGCGGCCCTGGAATCGCTGGCCCCCGCCATCACCACACTCGCCCGGGCCGAAGGTTTAGAAGCGCATGCACGCGCTGTGGAGGTTCGATCTGTCATCTGATTACCGCTCGCCGTCAATGCGGCCGGCCGATCTGAAACCAAAGACGCCGGTATCGCCCAGCCAGCCGCTCAGCCGCGTGAAGCGGTCCTGCGCATGGCCGCCTATCATCCGCCCGCCGGTGGCCGCCGTAACAAACTGCGCCTCGATTTCAACGAAAATACCGTCGGTGCGCCGCCCCATGTGCTCGATTTCATCAAGCGCTATCTCACCGCCGCCGACCTCAGCATCTATCCCGAATATGGCCACGCGCTGCAGGATCTGGCCGCTCACTTCGCTGTCGGTCAGGATCAGCTCACGCTGACCAACGGCACCGATGAAGCCATTCAGCTGCTGATCAATACGTATGTCGATGACGGCGATCCGGTGCTGATCCTGCGCCCTTCCTACGCCATGTATCGCTTCTACGCGCAGCTCGCGGGCGCCCAGATCGACTGAGGTCGATTACCGCCCCGGCACCCTGGCCTTCCCGCTGGAAGAACTGCTGGAGCATATCGACGCGCGTACCCGGGCTGTACTCATCAGTAACCCGAACAATCCCAACCGGCACCGCGACTTCCGTTCCTGGCTCGAGAAAATCTTAAAAAAGCTACCGGCGCAGCCGTGCTGGTGGACGAAGCCTACTACGAATTCTGCGGGATCACGCTGCTGCCGCTCCTTGCGGGAATACAGAAACCTCTTTGTCAGCCGAACCTTTTCGAAAATTTACGGCATGGCCGGAATGCGCTGCGGATGCCTGTTTTCACAGGCCGGCAATGTCGAGCATCTCCGCAAAGCGCAGTCGCCCTACAGCGTCAATACCGTGGCTGCCATGGCGGCCCGCATCGCGGTACAGGACCGGAAATTTGTCGAAGAATATGTGCTGGAGGTTCTCACTGCTCGCGAGCTTTTGTATGTGGGTCTGGAGCGCCTCCATCTTCCCTACATCAAGAGCCAGG
Organism: uncultured Acidobacteriaceae bacterium; assembly: GCA_963814195.1. GTDB lineage: Bacteria > Acidobacteriota > Terriglobia > Bryobacterales > Bryobacteraceae > Bog-105. The sequence goes on along the minus strand of CAWFBU010000006.1, from coordinate 27,820 downwards.
CGAACTTCGTGCTCTTTCAGGCGGGTGATCGTGCTGTTGAGATCCGCGATGCTTTGAAGGCACGGGGAGTGCTGGTTCGGGACCGGAGCTATGAGATTCCCGGATGTGTGCGAGTGACGGTTGGAACGCGTGACCAAGTGCAACGATTCCTGGATGAATTGGAGCAGATCTGGTGATTCCCGAGCAAGCTCCTGACGTCATTGTTTTCGACATGGATGGTGTCCTTGTCGAGGTGAGTGACTCGTATCGAGAGTCCATTCGTGAGACGGTCCGCCACTTTAGCGGTCAATCTGCCCTCACATGATGAGATTCAGGATTACAAGAACGCCGGGGGATGGAATAACGACTGGCTGCTCTCTCAGCGTTTGTTATTCGATCGCGGTGTGAATGTCGACTACGCTGAGGTGGTAAAACAATTCAACGCCGTTTTCCTTGGTGAGAACGGCAATGGTCTGATCAATCGTGAAGTCTGGCTTCCGCAGGCGGGTCTGCTGGAGCGACTGCAAACGAGAGCAACGCTCGCGATCTTTACGGGCCGGGCACAGTATGAAGCCGATGTCACCTTGGCGCGGCACGCTGCCGGAATAGAATTTAAGCCGCTGGTGACAGACGACTCTGTACCGAACCCGAAGCCTGCGCCCGACGGCTTGCACCTGATTCAACGGCAGTATCCCGGACCAGACGATCTGGTATCTCGGGCGACACCGTAGACGATGCGCGCAGTGCCCAGGCGGCTGGCTGTTCCGTTTATCGGTGTATCGACGATGCACAATCCCCGGCACGAGGAAATTGCAGCGATCCTGCGCGGTTTCGGAGCCTTCGCTGTTCTGAACGATATCAATCAGCTGGAAGCTCTGGTGATGAACGGCCGGAACTCAGGAAGTAGACCGCTAGTATGCGTCAGGCTCATATTCGAACGCAATACTAAAGAAACGCAGATCACGGGCGACCCTGAGCATCGATGGCACGGGTCAGTACACCATCTCCACGGGTTCCGCTTTCTAGACCACATGCTGGAACTCTTCAGCAAGCATGGCGCCTTCGACCTGACCTTAGAAGCGAAGGGCGATCTCGATGTAGACCAGCATCACACTGTCGAAGATGTCGGCATTGTGCTCGGGCAATTGTTCTCCAAGCCTTGGGAGAACGCCTCGGCATCAACCGCGCAGGCTACTTCGTGCAGCCTATGGATGAGTCGCTGGCTGTGGTGGCGGTCGATTTGGGTGGCCGGCCCGCGCTGGTGTACAACAGCAGCGTCACTGTGGTGATGGTTGGCGATCTGCAAGTTGAATTCCTCGACGATTTTTTGGCGGCTTCACGCACCATGCGGGCGCGAACCTGCATGCGCAGATCCTCTATGGCCGCTCCAACCATCACAAAATTGAGGCCATCTTCAAATGCTTCGCCCGTGCGATGCGGTATGCCTGCTCAACGGATGAACGACTGAAGGACCAGTTGCCCTCCACCAAAGGTCTGCTATGACGACCGTCGTAGATTACGGAGCCGGCAACCTGCAATCGGTTCGCAATACGCTTGAGGCGTTAGGCGCCGAATTTGAGGTGACCAACCGGGCTGAGGTGGTGGCGTCCGCGCGTAAACTGATTCTTCCGGGAGTAGGTCATTTCGGACAGATGTTGCGCGCTCTTGATGAACTCGACTCCGTGCGCCGCTGGTTGCAGCAGATCCGAAGGGAACGATGCTGCTGGGTATCTGTGTCGGACTGCAATGTCTTTTCGAAGGTAGCGAAGAATCGCCGGAGACTCGAGGCTTGGGCATATTTCCAGGGCAGGTAAAGCGCTTCACCGGCGATGCGCGCATTCCCCACATGGGCTGGAACTCGCTGGATGTACATCGCCCCTCACGTTTGCTGGCCGGCCTTTCCGAACATCCCTTTACCTACTTTGCGCATAGCTATTTCGCGCCCGTGATTCCTGCAACCGCCGTCACGTGCACGTATTCACAAACGTATTCCGCCATCCTGGAAGAAAACAACGTTTTCGCCGTGCAGTTTCACCCGGAGAAATCGGGCGATGTAGGGCTGCGAGTTGTGAGGAACTTTCTGGAACTTTGATGCTCACCAAGCGAATCATCCCTTGTCTTGATGTGACTGGTGGCCGTGTGGTGAAAGGAGTGAACTTCCTGGAGCTCCGGGACGCAGGCGATCCGGTAGAACTCGCCGGGCGTTACAACTTGCAAGGTGCCGATGAGCTAGTGTTTCTCGATATCACCGCTTCTAGTGACGACCGCGCCACGATGGCGGATCTGGTTGCGAGAACCGCCCGAGAGGTGTTCATCCCGTTGACCGTGGGCGGCGGAATTCGCACGGTGGCCGATGCGCGCAAAGATTATTCTCTCCGGGGCCGACAAAGTAAGTGTCAATACCGCTGCGGTTCACCGGCCGGAGCTGATCCGTGAATTGAGCTTAGAATTCGGGGCACAAGCGGTTGTGCTTGCCATTGACGCCCGCCGCAGAGCGCCCAATCGCTGGAATGTATTTACCAAGGGAGGTCGCTTCGATGAGGGTATCGATGCTGTCGAGTGGGCGCAGCAAGGCGAAGATCTTGGAGCGGGTGAAATTCTGTTGACTTCCATGGATACCGACGGCGTTCAAACGGGCTTTGATTGCGCGCTGACCTGCACCGTTGCTGACGCCACCCACATCCCTATCATTGCCTCGGGCGGCGCCGGCAAGCCGGAAGACTTCGTTGAGGTGCTCACCTAAGGGAAGTGCCGACGCGGCGCTCGGCGCATCCGTCTTTCACTACGGCAAGTACACCGTCGCTGATCTAAAACACGCATTGGCACGCAGTCACATGTGCCGGTGAGACCCGCATGATTATTCCCTGTATCGATCTGATGGACGGCAAAGTCGTGCAACTCGTCCAGGGCCGCGAAAAAGTGCTGGAAGGCAAGTCGCCCGACGAGATGCTCGACCTGTTCGCGGCCTTCCCGAGATTCAGGTCATTGATCTCGATGCCGCCATGGGAAGAGGCTCCAACGTTCGCCATCCTGAAGCATCTTGCCAGTAGAGCCAGCATTCGGGCTGGCGGTGGCGTCCGTACCGTGGCACGGGCAGAAGAGCTCTGCGTCAGGGCGCCTACCGCGTCATTGTCGGCACCGCTGCATTCGGCGCGTCCGGGCCCAACTTTGAGCTTTCACATGCCTTGCGAAGCGCAGTTGGTGCGGCAAATCTGACGCTGGCTCTCGACAGTAAAGGCGGCCGTATCGTGATTAAAGGCTGGCAGGAAGAAACGCGGCTTTACCGCGGCCGAACTGATCAACCGTCTGGAGCCCTATTGCGGCGGTTTCCTCTGCACCTATGTCGATAAGGAAGGCATGATGCAGGGAACCGACCACTCGTGGTTTGCCGGGCTCCGCGCCCTACTCGGCACGAATTAATGCCGCCGGCGGCATCACCACGATGGAGGACATCGCGAAGCTCTCCTCTCTAGACATCCATTGCGCAGTCGGTATGTCGATCTACACCGGACGACTCGATCTGGCCGAACTGGCCGCGCTTCAACGCCAGTCTGCCCTAGCGAGCCCTGATTTTTTTGCCGTAAAACTGCTACAGACGGGTTTCGCAGACGCGCATCTAAAGTTCGACATCCGAAAAGAGGAAAAATGAAGATGGATTTCGCCCCGCCTGCTGGCCGTGGTGGCCATAACCGCAGGGCTCGGCTTCGCTTTGTGGCCGTTAAAGCTGCTCCCCACTTTGACTATTCCAACGTCTCCGGCGTAATCACCGGCACCGATGCATTCACGAGTTACAAAAAGAAAAGCCCGGCCTGATCCGCAAGATCACCGTAGCCGATCTGCCTAAGCCCTTCGCTACGCAAGGTGTTTCAAATAGCGCCAGCGTCGTGCCCCGCCCGATAATGCCTGGCCGCAGACGCTGCCCGGCTTCAAAGTCGGCCTGTATGCGGACAATCTCGACGAGCCGCGTGAGATTCGGACCGCGCCCAATGGCGATCTGTTTGTCGCAGAAAGCAAGTCGGGTAAGGTTATGGTCTTTCGCGGCACCACCGCCGACGGCAAACCAAAACCACCAGGAAACCTTCGCCGCTGGGTTCCACAATAACTTTCGGAATCGCGTTTTATCCGCCAGGAAAAGATCCCGAAATTCATCTATATCGGCAACACCAACTCAGTCGTTCGGTTCCCGTATACAATGGCGATCTGAAAGCCTAGGGCACTCCCGAAACAATCATTGCGGAACTGCCGGCCGGCGGTGGACATTGGACGCGCGATCTGGCCTTCTCCCGGACGGAACCAAGTTCTTCGTGTCCGTTGGCTCAGCATCAAATGTCGATGATCCCGATACGCACCCCAAGGAAAACCATCGCGCGAATATCTTGGAATTCACGCCCGGAAGGGAAGTTTGTGAAGATCTACGCCGCTGGAATTCGCAATCCGGTTGGCATAGCCGTGAATCCCACGACCGGACAGCTCTGGTGTTCCGTAAACGAGCGGGACATGCTGGGTGACAATCTTGTTCCTGACTACATCACCTCGGTGAAAGAAGACGGCTTCTATGGCTGGCCGTGGTTCTACATGGGCAGTAATGAAGATCCGCGTCTCTCCGGAAAACATCCGGAGTTGAAGGGCAAAGTTCTGGTTCCGGATGTTCTCCTGCAACCTCACAATGCCTCCCTGGAGCTGACCTTTTATGACGGTAGGCAGTTCCCGAAAGAGTTTCAGGGTGATGCCTTCGCGGCTGAACACGGCTCCTGGAACAAGTCGGCACGCGCCGGATATGAGGTCATCCGCGTTCCGTTGGACAAGGGCAGAGCGCACGGTGAATACGAAGACTTCGTCACCGGGTTCGTTACTCCCGATGGGGGTGTGTGGGGACGTCCGGTAGGCGTTGCGGTCGCCCAGGATGGCGCGCTGATGGTGACAGACGACGGTTCCAATTCCATCTGGCGTGTCAGCTATTCCGGCCAATAGTGGGCATCGAGGAGGTGGGAAAACTGTTTTCTGCCTCCTTCGCTTCGTTGTCTTAAGTATAGTAAGCCTTCCTGCCTGGAACGCCCCTCCTGGCGTTCTGCCGTCAGCCTTTCAAGCTACTGTGGTAATTCGATCGGCATCCGCGGACGCCAGGCTGCAATCCGTGCGTATCGTTACCTGGAATATCGATCGAGGCACGCACCTCCCCGAGATTTTGACGACTCTGAGGAAGGTTGACGCCGACTTACTCTTGCTGCAGGAAGTAGACTCCGGTACCAAGAGAACAGCCGGGCATGATGTCCCAAGGGATATTGCCGGGGGACTTGGAATGAGCGCGACTTACGGTATCGAGTTTGAAGAGCTGAGCCAGGAAGCCGGCCATTCTGCCTACACCGGCCAAGCTACGTTCTCTCGACTGCCCATACGGAGTTCGCGCATTCTACGCTTCCAGAATCAATCCGGCTTTTGGCAACCACATGCCTGGCTTCCGGCTTCCGTCCCCTTGCTTCAGCGCCGACTGGGTAGTCGCATTGCGCTTGTGGCCGAACTTGATCTGAACGGCAAGCTACTTGTGGTGTATAACCTGCACCTGGAAAGCCGAAGCTACGGGCGCATTCAATTTCAGCAGTTGGACGAGGTTCTGGCTGATTGTGTTGGGCGCTATCCGCTGGACACGGCTGTTTTGATCGGCGGTGACCTGAACAGCAAGTATCTTCCGTCACGCTACCTGCACAAATTAGAAGAGGCGGGCTTTCATAGTGCAACCGGCAAACAGATTGAGCGAACCCATACGATCGCCATGGCGCTGGATTGGCTCTTTGCGAGGGGACTGCCGCCATGGCAAAGCGCGCGAGTTGAGAAAGGCGCTGTGGGTTCAGACCATTATCCTGTTGACGCGCGGATCACTTTGAGCCACTGAATGTGTCGAGGCGAAGGGTCGTGCGCCTTTAGGGCAAACGATACAACCAGAAGCCGTCGACGGGATGATCTGCCAGTTTGATCAGTCCTCTTGCCGCCCAGGGCGGCGGAGGCTCGCTTATCGCGTCAAAGGCCACATACCGGATGCCGATCTGCTTCAGTAGCGGATCGAGCGGGGACACCTTCCAATCCACGATTACCGGGTTGATCAGGTGCAGTTTGGTCTGGCGGTCCTCGTCGGGAAGTGTGACGAGCAGGTAGCCCAGGCGATTGAACCCTTCTAAATCCAGGCCGCGCTGCTTGAAGAGCGAGAAATGATCGATATCGGGCAGGTAGCGCGTGCCCGTGTAAATCTCACATCCGACGCCGGCGAACAGTCCCGAAAGGGTCGGCTGATCCGTATAGATGATCCACCGATCTCTGGTGAGGGCGGGGTCGCTATGAACGAACCGGAAGAGCGCTGACTGCGTGAAGACGTGCACTCCTCGCTGGACCGGGTTGATCGCACCAAAGAATAGTGCATGGGATCCGACCAGAGCGATCGCCAGCACGCGGTGCCGCGAAGCGATCATGAGCGTGACCGCAACCGCGAGTGCAACGCTTCCCCAAAAGATATCCCGGGTCGAGAAAAAATGATCCATGTGGTCGTCTGCGACCGCAAAAATCCAGAGGAAGAGTAGGGTGCCCATCAGGCCAGAGATCGCCCGCAGTGCCCATGTCTTCCAAGGTGTGGAAGCGTAGAATCGGTGATTCGCCAGACAGACGCCGAGGATTCCGACGTTTGCCAGTCCCAGCGCTGGGATGCACCGGCCCCCAAAGGTGCGATTCAAGCCAAAGAGTGCGCCTACCCTTTCCGGGATCGGTAACACCAGCCACGCCGCGATACCGAGGAAACAGATCCAGAGCGCAATGAACAAGGCCTTGCGCGGTTTCGAGAAGCTTACGTTGCGCAGGCAGAGCAGCGTGAGAGGCGCAAGCCAGAGGAATCCAGATCCTTCGGAGACGTTGCCGAATACTGCCGGAAATCGATTCTCCGTCAGCTTCCAGGGGAGAAGCTGGGCCACAAATTCCCAGGGTGAGATGGTACCTCCCGAGAGCATTCGGTGGCCCGGGTAGACGGTGTTGGAAATAGCGGCGGTGGCCTGATGAACGCTGAGGAAGAGAATGGCGCCAAATGTAGTGATCGCAACCACGGTGCCGGCGATTACAGCTAGTCGATCAGTCCGAAAATGGGGTTCGGCAATTTGCTTCCGCATCCCCCAGCACCACGCCGTCAGTACGGCAATCTGTACCCAGGCCAGAGGAATTATTTGCGGCAGGTAGGAGCACATGGCGAAGTCAACGGAGCTACCCACCGCCAATACACCCATTGCCCACAAAGCGAGCCTGTTCCGGCCTACTACCAAGTAAGCGAAAGAGACGGCAGAGAGACAGCTAAGCCCGACCATCTCCGGTAGCCCCGATGGCCAGGAGTAGCTCCATTGGGTTTCCGGTGAGAAAAAGAACCAGAGCGCCCCCATGAGGCCCCACTTCGACGATCCGCTCAGCCAAAGAATCCAGGTGAAGACGCCGATTACCAGCAGAAGGGCCTTGCTCTGCCAGAAGAAAGAGTACCCGTACTCGGCGGGCAAGAGAAAGAATCCCCAGAATTGCGGTCGGACCAGGGTTGTCACGTGCTTTGCCGGCAGATTGCCGAGAAGCGCGACAGAGTGACCGCCCAAATCGGAGTCGGTCACCTGAAAGCGATCGGTTCGGAAGGCCTGGCTGAGGACGTCCGGGGTTGAATAGCCCCACTCATCGGACCGAATCGCACGAGCTTCTCCGAGCAAGGTTGCTGCGGTACCTCCCCGACTGAACATGTCGTGCAACTTCTCGGAAGACGAACTGTTCAGATTGCCCGCCACGGCTCCGGCAAAGCAAAGGACGCAGACGACATAGACCCATAGGGCGAGAGCGTCGAGATGAATGAAGTTTTTGTCCGACAGTCTTTCGGCAAGTCGTTCGGCGGGAGCGTTCCACCTCCGGAGTCTTCGGTTCAATGATTCAAGGCGATCCCAAACCCGGTTGCGAAACAGCCAGATCAGCAGGAAGACCAGAGTTAGTGCGCCATTCCAGATCAGCAGTCGCCAGGCCTTCTGCCACCGAATGAGCGGTCTCGTCTGGACGGGAGGTGAAAACCCGAATCGGATGCCGGGGTCTGTGGCGCCGGGTGTTGTGACAAGCCGTAAGGTGGCTCCCTCTTGCCGAAGACTGGCGACCTCGTGGAACGGAGCGGCGTTAGCTACTTGCAGAGATTTGCGGCTGCCTGCAGAGATGACCAGCGCGAAATCCCGAAGTGCGAAGGTTCCTTCCGTGTCCGCCGGATCGAATCGAACGTCCAGAATGGGTCGCGATGGCAGGTCGACTTTGATGGTCTGAAAATCGTCCAGTGAGTGTGAATCAAGATCGATCCGGGTTGACTCGGCTTCGGTGAAACCGCCACCTGTATTCAGAAAGAGCTGCGCTTTTGACGGGCGCAGCGCAGAAGCGCGGAATGTCAACTGGACGGAGTAGGAAAGGCTTAGGGCCAATGTGCTGACGAGCCCAACACAGCAGAAAAAACCGATAAGGAATGATCGTTGCACGCTTCGACCGTCGAGTGCCATGGCGTTCAGTCGACCCTCGTTCCGGACAACTTCCGCTCTAAGCGGCGCCGTTGGTCGATGTAAGTCGCGTTCTGGGTGAAGGGGAATCGTGAGCTCTCAGCTTTCATGGTGGTCAAGAAGCACCGATAAGTGACTCCTGTTGTCTGACCATTCCCGTTATCGTTCCCGCAAGCGCGACCAGGCTGTAAGCGGGCATCTATGGGCCCACGACTTAGAATTTGCCCATTCAGGCCGGAGATTGTTTGCGGTACAACAGATTCCGCGACACGCGACGACGAAGGAAAGGTCATCCGGTCCCGATTTTAACTGCTCGCTATTGCTTTGCCTGGACAGACGCGAGAGACACCTCAGGGCGAGAGTGACGTGGAAAACCTGAGGAAAAGAATGTCGAACGAAAATAATTGCTATCGAAACTGCCCGTTTATCAGGAATTTGGCTGTTCATTCGCTCATTTCCACAGGATGATAGACCGAAAAGGCTTGCGGCCTATTCATCGCTCTGTTATTCTCAAAAAGTCGCAGCGAGCAGTAAGCAGCGAAACGGAAGAGCAAAAGACAATAATCTTGTTTAAGGCTTGACCCGAGTAAAGACCTTTGATAGAGTAGCTGATGGGCGATGTTGAAATGCCCAAACGGAATAGGTAAGCAGTACGAAAGCAATTGTCGGAAGGTTAGAATCAAGGCTCAATCAAACTGATTGAGTTGTTCGGACTCCATAGCATTTCTCAAGCAGTCCTGCAGTAAAACCAAGCTACCGATCATCAGTATATTCCAGCGATTTTCTGGAGGTTTCTCCAGGCGATTTTTGGATTGGCAGCATTTGTGAGCCTAAGAATGGCTCTAATGTATGTAATCCAAACGGCTTTCGAGGCCGGCAGATCTGGACTTTGCGGAGCAATCCGTTATCGTTCAGAGGTCTGCGCAGTTGTTTGACAATCTGGTTGGACGCAATGAAGTAATTCGTCAGACTTTGAGTAATAAACCGGAGCGATTTAAAAGTCTCGATCCTGGCCGTAAGAGCTCAGGGTTGAGCGACTCTAAAAATTAAGATCAAACGAGAGTTTGATCCCGGCTCAGAATCAACGCTGGCGGCGCGCTTAACACATGCAAGTCGAGCGAGAAAGTGGAGCAATCCATGAGTAAAGCGGCGTACGGGTGAGTAACACGTGGATCATCTACCTTTTAGTGGGGAATAACCCTGGGAAACCGGGGCTAATACCGCATAAGCCTGAAAAGGGAAAGCAGCAATGCGCTGGAAGAGGAGTCCGCGGCCGATTAGCTAGTTGGTGAGGTAATGGCTCACCAAGGCGGTGATCGGTAGCCGGCCTGAGAGGGCACACGGCCACACTGGCACTGAAACACGGGCCAGACTCCTACGGGAGGCAGCAGTGGGGAATCTTGCACAATGGAGGAAACTCTGATGCAGCGACGCCGCGTGAGCGATGAAGCCCTTCGGGGTGTAAAGCTCTTTCGGCAGGGACGATAATGACGGTACCTGAAGAAGAAGCTGCGGCTAACTACGTGCCAGCAGCCGCGGTAATACGTAGGCAGCGAGCGTTGTTCGGAATTACTGGGCGTAAAGAGTCTGTAGGCGGTGCTCTAAGTTCGGTGTGAAATCTCCTGGCTTAACTGGGAGGGTGCGCCGGAAACTGGAGTGCTTGAACGTGGGAGAGGAAAGCGGAATTCCTGGTGTAGCGGTGAAATGCGTAGATATCAGGAGGAACACCTGTGGTGTAGACGGCTTTCTGGACCATTGTTGACGCTGAGAGACGAAAGCGTGGGTAGCAAACAGGATTAGATACCCTGGTAGTCCACGCCCTAAACGATGCATACTTGGTGTCGGCCATTCAGTTGGTCGGTGCCGGAGCTAACGCGTTAAGTATGCCGCCTGGGGAGTACGGTCGCAAGGCTGAAACTCAAAGGAATTGACGGGGGCCCGCACAAGCGGTGGAGCATGTGGTTTAATTCGACGCAACGCGAAGAACCTTACCTGGGCTCGAACGGCTTCTGAACTCTGGTGGAAACACCGGCTTTCCCGCAAGGGACAGGAGTCGAGGTGCTGCATGGCTGTCGTCAGCTCGTGTCGTGAGATGTTGGGTTAAGTCCCGCAACGAGCGCAACCCTTGTCCTGTGTTGCTAATCCGAAAGGATGCACTCTCAGGAGACCGCCAGCGATAAGTTGGAGGAAGGTGGGGATGACGTCAAGTCATCATGGCCTTTATGTCCAGGGCTACACACGTGCTACAATGGACGGTACAAAGCGCTGCAAACTCGCGAGAGGGAGCTAATCGCAAAAAACCGTTCTCAGTTCGGATTGCAGGCTGCAACTCGCCTGCATGAAGCTGGAATCGCTAGTAATGGCATATCAGAACGATGCCGTGAATACGTTCCCGGGCCTTGTACACACCGCCCGTCACATCACGAAAGTGGATTGTACTAGAAGCCTGCGCGCTAACCCGCAAGGGAGGCAGCGGTCCAAGGTATGATTCATGATTGGGGTGAAGTCGTAACAAGGTAGCCGTAGGAGAACCTGCGGCTGGATCACCTCCTTTCTAAGAGAGAACGTGGTTGGAGTCACCGAATCGGATCTGTCGTGAGTCGTGCCAAGTAAGTGGCAGCCGTTCCAGTCCATTTAGTCCTCGCAAGGGCGCTCCCTCCGGATCTCCACTCAAAGTTTGATGTACTTCATGTTTGCTTGCGCTGGTCGTGGGCAGACAGCGTCCAATCGGCCTCGATTATAATTGGTGAGGGCCGCTGTGCGAAAGTAGGGCGGCCGAAACATAAGGGGCTGTAGCTCAGCTGGGAGAGCGCCTGATTTGCATTCAGGAGGCCGCCGGTTCGATCCCGACCAGCTCCACCAGTTATGTTACTTTATGGGCCTGTAGCTCAGTTGGTTAGAGCGCACCCCTGATAAGGGTGAGGTCGGTGGTTCGAATCCACCCAGGCCCACCAATGATCCAGCTATGCGAACAGATCGGCTAAAGCAAAACACAGAAATCAGTTGGCTTCTGTCGTTCAGATGATTGATTCCTGTTGTTCGGCCTGCGAGTCAAGTCTATGCGTGGGTAATTGCCGCAAGGCAAGCAGTTCTTTGAAAATTGAATAGTTATTGACGGGCAACTACAAGTTGCAATGTGTCGTCACGATAAGTTCATGCTATCTGTGTTGAATTAGACGGGAAAAGCCCACTCACTATGTGACGGCAGCGCAGCCCGATGTCTGCTGAAGCCTGGGTTGACTCGGGTATAAGTCGGGGCAGGGCAACGTAGAGATACTCAAAACGTAGAGTTAATTTTATGGTCAAGCTACTAAGAGCATGCGTGTGGATGCCTTGGCGCAAGTAGGCGATGAAGGACGTGGCTAGCTGCGATAAGCCTCGGGGAGATGCAAGCAATCTATAATCCGGAGATTTCCGAATGGGGAAACCCAAGTCAGGTAACTGGCTTACTTTTCGGTGAATACATAGCCGATTAGAGCGAACGGGGGGAAGTGAACCATCTCAGTACCCCTAGGAAGAGAAAACAAAACAGTGATTCCGATAGTAGTGGCGAGCGAACTCGGAAAAGGCTAAACCGTGCGATTCGAAAGGAGAGCGCGGGGTTGCAGGACCACAAAGAATAAGAGTCGTCTTGGGTAGAAAGATTTCGAGATTGGTCTTATTCTCAAAGAGGTTATAAGAGAGCGTTACGAGAACGGCATGGGAAGGCCGGCCAAAGAAGGTGATAGCCCTGTATCTTAAAATGCAATCTTAGCTTCAAGTGACTCCTAAGTACCGCGGGACACGAGAAACCTTGCGGGAATCTGCCGGGACCATCCGGCAAGCCTAAATACTCACTTGCGACCGATAGTGAACTAGTACCGTGAGGGAAAGGTGAAAAGAACCCCTGTGAGGGGAGTGAAATAGTACCTGAAACCGCATGCTTACAAGCAGTGGGAGGACTATGGCCCGTAAGGGCAATGTCTGACCTCGTGCCTATTGAATAATGAGCTGGCTAGTTAGTCTCAGTGGCAAGGTTAAGCGTAAGCGAGCCGTAGCGAAAGCGAGTCTGAATAGGGCGTTCAGTCGCTGGGATTAGACGCGAAGCGGGATGATCTACCCTTGGCCAGGATGAAATCCGTGTAACAGCGGATGGAGGTCCGAACCAGTGTTGGTTGAAAACAGCTTGGATGAGCTGAGGGTAGGGGTGAAAGGCTAATCAAATTCCGTGATAGCTCGTTCTCTCCGAAATAGCTTTAGGGCTAGCCTCGTATGGTCCGTCTCGGTGGTAGAGAACTGATTGAACTAGGGGCCTTTCCGGGTTACCGAATTCAGCCAAACTTCGAATGCCGAGAACGAGTAATACGGGAGTCAGACGGTCAGGGCTAAGCTTGATCGTCAAAAGGGAAAGAGCCCAGACCATCAACTAAGGTCCCAAAGTATATGCTAAGTGGGAAAGGAAGTCGAGTTCCTCAGACAGCCAGGAGGTTGGCTTAGAAGCAGCCATCCTTTAAAGAAAGCGTAATAGCTCACTGGTCGAGGGATTCGGTGCCGACAATCCAACGGGGCTCAAGCATGTCACCGAAGTTATGGACCCATTGGGGTGGTAGGAGAGCGTTCTTAGTGAAATGAAGGTATACCGTGAGGAGTGCTGGATTGCTAGGAAGTGACTCTGCCAGCATAAGTAGCGATAAGCCAGGTGAGAACCCTGGCCGCCGCAAGTCTAAGGATTCCTGAGAAAGGTTAATCCGCTCAGGGTTAGTCAGGGCCTAAGGTGAGGCCGAAAGGCGTAACTGATGGACACACGGTTAATATTCCGTGACTACGTTTGTTCGATCAAGACCGATGGGGGGACGCACCAGCGCAAGTCACGGAGAGTGCCGGATAGGCAAATCCGCCGGGTCGTGTGCCTGGAAAATCCTCTAAGGAGAGCAAATGTACCTGTACCACAAACCGACACAGGTGGACGAGATGAGTATTCTAAGGCGCTCGGGTGATGGAGTTGCGAAGGAACTAGGCAAATTAACCCCGTAACTTCGGGAGAAGGGGTGCCCACTTCGGTGGGCCGCAGTGAAACGCGTCAGGCGACTGTTTAACAAAAACACAGGTCTCTGCAAAGTCGAAAACGACGTATAGGGGCTGACGCCTGCCCGGTGCCGGAAGGTTAAAAGGAGAGGTTAGCGCAAGGCGAAGCTTTGAATTGAAGCCCCGGTGAACGGCGGCCGTAACTATAACGGTCCTAAGGTAGCGAAATTCCTTGTCGGGTAAGTTCCGACCTGCACGAATGGCGTAACGATCTGACGACTGTCGGCGCGCTCCGCCCGGCGAACTTGTGGTTCCGGTGAAGACGCCGGATGCCCGCCACTAGACGGAAAGACCCCGTGCACCTTTACTATACCTTAACAATGAATTATGGTGCGATCTGCGCAGCATAGGTGGGAGGCTTTGAACTCAGGCTCTTGGGCTTGAGGGAGCCAACGGTGAGATACCACCCTGATCGTTCTGTGATTCTAACCTACGCCCATTATCTGGATGAGGGACATTGTTAGGCGGGTAGTTTGACTGGGGCGGTCGCCTCCTAAATTGTAACGGAGGCGCTCGAAGCTTGGTTCACGCTGTTTGGAAATCAGCGGTCGAGTGCAAAGGCATAAACCAGGTTGACTGCGAGACCTACAAGTCAAGCAGGTGGGAAACCAGGACTTAGTGATCCGGTGGTTCTGTATGGAAGGGCCATCGCTCAACGGATAAAAGGTACGCCGGGGATAACAGGCTGATCGGAGTCAAGAGTTCATATCGACGCTCCGGTTTGGCACCTCGATGTCGGTTCATCGCATCCTGGGGGTGTAGAAGCTCCCAAGGGTTAGGCTGTTCGCCTATTAAAGCGGTACGTGAACTGGGTTCAGAACGTCGCGAGACAGTTCGGTCCCTATCTGTGGTGGGCGGAGGAAATTTGAGGGGGCTTGCCCTTAGTACGAGAGGACCGGGGTGAACGAACCTCTTGTGATGCAGTTGTCACACCAGTGGCACAGCTGCGTAGCGAAGTTCGGTCAGGATAAGTGCTGAATGCATATAAGTACGAAACCTTCCCCAAGATGAGATTTCCCTGAAGAGCCGTGAAAGACGATCACGTTGATAGGACGGATGTGTAAGCACAGTAATGTGTTGAGCTTACCGTTACTAATAGCTCGTTCGGCTTGACCATAAAATTTGAATTCTGCGTTTTGAGAGTTTCTTCTTGTCAAGCGCGCAATATGTAGTGGGCTCCGTCAATAACTATTCAATAGACCGAACCCAAAAGACGATTTTTGGTGGATGAGCCCGCGTTCTCAGCGCGCGAAGACTCCAACAAGTTTCGGGTGATCACAGCGAGAGGGTTCCACCCGTTCCCATCCCGAACACGGAAGTTAAGCCTTTCAGCCCCGATGGTACTGCACGCGCAAGTGTGTGGGAGAGTAGGACGTCGCCCGATTAATTACGAAAAGGCCCGGATGCGCAAGCATCCGGGCTTTTTTGCATTCTTCCGGCATTGGCGGGATGACTGGGACGCCGGGCTCCCCCTGTGCCAAACTTTGCATATGGCCGCCCGGACCCAACCACCCTTCTGACGGCAGCCGATTACGAAAGCCTGCCCGAGATCCCCGGGTTCCGAGACGAACTCATCGAAGGAGAACGAGTCTTGGCTCCGATGGCCAAAGCTTCTCACACGGTCGTGATCGAGAACGTCGAAGAGATCCTCAAGACGCAGGTTCGGGGCGCCCGCGTGGTCCGCGAGTCCGGCTGGCTGTTCCAATCGACCGAGGAGCTCGACAACGTGCCCGGCCCGGACTTGATGGTTCTTTCGACGGAAGATTACGACCGCTCTGTACATCGCGGCGGCTGGTTCGAAGGCCGCCCGCTTTTTGTCGTCGAGGTCGTTTCTCCTTCCGAGCGAAATCGCGCCGTTTGCAGAAGGTCGGACTCTATCTGGAGGCGGGCGCAGGAGCAGTTATAGAGATCGACTACACCAAACGCCTTCTGCTGGTCCACTCGCCCGAAGCCGATGCTCCCGAAGTGATCAGCAAGGGACGCATTCAGTTTCCGTTCACGGCAGACCTGAGCGCGATCTTCGCGCGCCTTGCGTAGGGATGCCGGCGGGTTGGCCGATATTCCCTGGCTGTTTCTAAATGGCGCACACAGCAACAGATGGCGTGGACGATGACAGATCCACAATTACGCGAACCATCGGGGAGCTTTTGCGTTCACGCGCCTTGGGCTTGTACCGTCAGCGCCGCCGTGGCCCGTGACGCATACAGATAGGACGCTACCGGAAACGCGCACTTCTGCCCGCGATCGTCCGTTGAGATGTATCGGAAGCCGTACCTTTCGAGGGCCTCAGGTATGACCGACAAATCACCAACCAGACCGGAATGAAGCTCCATTGTGATCGCATCCACGTGCTGCAGCCAGTCGGGCTCGTTGAAGAGTGCGCGTTCACCTCCTTCGATATCGATCTTCACCAGTCCGAAACGGTCAATCTTTTGCTCGGCACGAATCCGGTTAATGGAAACGAACTTCACCGGATTTTCCTTCTCCTCGGAAGAACTGCCAATTAACTTTTGATAGCGAACCGCCCGGCCCGAGGCAATCCTATTTGCCTCGAGCAAAAGTCTCGCCACCGGTTCGTAGATCCCCAGAGGTTCCACCCCGACCACGCATTCCGCGTCGAGAACAACCAGCGCGAGCAGCGAAAACAATCCCCGATTCGCACCGAGATCGAGGGCCGCATTAACCGGCCCATTCACCTGGAAGCGCCTCAAATAGCAATCGCCGGCATACATTTCCCGGATGTTGCCGAAGGTGGGATTGTCGTGATTTTCAGCAAGTACTCTATCGATTTTGGCGACAGGGACCGAGATTCGATGCCCTCGGTAATCGACAGTCAGATCTCGGCTCATTGCAGCATCCAAAGCTGTCAACTTCCGTGTGCGCAGAATCTCCGGTGAAACCCTGGCAGTACGCAGCAGCAACGCTAGGAAGTCACCCTTGGAGAGAGCGCGGCTTAACGATTGATATTCAATGGCAAATCGCCGCAACGCGCCCTGTGCGGTTCCTTCTGGAAGCAACTCTTTTTCTCTGCCGGCCTGCCTCACGCAACCGCCTGGCGATACAACGCCAGCAGCTTGCCCCATGCGCGCTCGGCAGCCGGACGGTTGTACACGGACATGTCCGGCACGCACCAGCCGTGCAGCGCGTCCGTGTAGACTTCCGTCTCTACCGGGACCTTCGCCGCGGCAAAAGCTTCCTGCAGCTTGTCCTTTGCATCCGGCTGCTTCTCGTCGTCATTCGCTGCAATAGCGAAATACGTCCGGGCCGCTATCTTCGATGCCAGCATGTGCGGGCTATCAGGTCTGTCTGTGACAAGGCTGCCGCCATGGAATGACGCACAGGCTCCTATTCGCTCCGGCAAATGCGCCGCGCTTCTGAGCGTAAGAGGTCCGCCCAGGCAGTAACCATGTACACCGATCTTCTTCGATAGGTCGACTTGGGCTTGGGTATCGAGGAAGCTGACAAACGCGGCCGTATCTCTCTCGGCGTTGCCTGCAGGAATGACGGATCCGATCAGCGGCCGGATCTTCGCGAGGTCGTCCGGTTTTTGAAAATCGAAGTTGGCGGCAGTCGTAAATGGGGCTCTCGCGACGCGATAGAAGGGATTTGGAATCAGTACGCAGTAGCCATCGCCTGCTAGACGCGCGCCAAGTTCACGCATAGCCGCCCGCAGCCCGAAAGCGTCGGACCAGATCAGCACCCCCGGGTGGGCGCCCGACACGGGGCTGAAAAACGCGGCATTGCAAATGCCATCCGCAGTGGTAATCTCCACGTCGGTCTCAATCGTCATCGGCATCTTGATTTCAGAGTGTTAGAATCGGCGGACCAAGGGAGTCTTCTCGTGCTGAATCTTAGTCGAAAGCTGGTATTTGGCCTGATTTTACCGTTCTCATTGTGCCACGCGCAGAGCGTCGACGAAATCATCGCCAAAAACATCCAAGCGCACGGCGGTTTGGAAAAAATGAGAGCTGTCACGACCATCCGTGCCAGCGGGCTGCTCCGCCAGGGAGACTTCCGCGCTTCTTTCGTACAGGAGAACAAGCGCCCGGCCAAGGTTCGCGAGGCACTTACTGTCCAGGGTATGACCCTATTGAATGCGTACGATGGCAATGTGGGCTGGCGCGTCTCGCCCTTCGGAGGCAGCAAAGATCCCGACCTGCTATCAGCCGACGATCGGAAATCGCTGGTGGAAGATGCCGACATCGACGGTCAACTGGTCGATTACAAGAATAAAGATCACCGCGCCGAATTGATGGGCCATGATTCGGTAGAAGGCACCGACTGCTACAAAATCAAACTTACTCTCAGCACCGGCGACGTCCGCTATTACTACATCGATACCGATTCGTTCCTGGAGTTGAAAATCGAAACGGAACGCAACATCCGTGGAACCGTCCAATACGGCGAAATTCTCTACGGCGACTACGAACAGGTCAACGGCGTCTATTATCCATTCGCAATCGAAACCGGGACAAAGGGCAGCTCCGGACGTCGCTAAGTACACGGTGGACAAAATCGAGATCAATGTGCCGCTATCGGACTCGGAGTTCGCACTGCCGTCAGGAGCCGCAAAATGAAATTCGCCTACGTCCTCGCCGCCATCGGTATCGCCTCGATCTCATGCCGCCCAGACAGCGCCGTTCGATTCCGACACTATTTCCGGCCTGGGCGCGCGCAACATCGGCTCGGCAGAAACGGGCGGGCGCGTTGCCGCCGATCACAGCGGTCCGCGAAAACGGCCGGCTGACGGTCTATGTCGGCGCGGCCGGCGGCGGAGTCTGGAAATCCGTTAACGGCGGGCACCACCTTTAAGCCCGTCTTCGATAAGCAGCCTGTGCAATCGATCGGCGCCATCGCCGTTGACCCGACCAATCCTAAGAATGTCTGGGTGGGCACGGGCGAATCCTGGACCCGCAACAGCGTCTCCATCGGCGACGGCATCTACAAGTCCACCGACGGCGGCGAGAACTGGACAAACACCGGTCTGAAAAACTCGGAACGCATCAGCAAAATTTTGGTGGACCCGAAAGACGGCAACACGGTTTACGCATGCGTGCCCGGCAAGCTGTGGAGCGACAGCGATGATCGCGGCTTTTATAAGACGAGGATGGCGGCAAGAACTGGAGCAAGATTCTGAAGGGCGCGAACGCGTCCACCGGATGTTCCGTCGATGTCGATGAGTTCGCGCGATCCGCAAGACCCTTTATGCCGGCATGTGGGATTTCCGACGCAAAGGCTGGACGTTTCGCTCCGGCGGCGAAAACTCGACACGCGCCGAGCGGCAGCGGATTTTTTAAATCGACGGACGGCGGCGCAACCTGGACCGAACTCACGCAGAAATCCGCGAAAGGGCTGCCCGGCGAAGCCGTGGGGTCGCGTCGCCGTGGCCGTCGCGCCGTCGAATCCGGATGTCGTTTATGCGTTGATCGAATCCAACCGCAGCGCGCTGTTCCGCTCCGCGGATGGCGGCAAGACCTGGCAGGAGGGCGATCGCAGCCAGATGATGGTCTGGCGGCCATTCTATTTCTCCAATCTGATTGTCGATCCGAAAGACGAAAACAAGATCTATAAACCCGGCGGCGGGCTGATCGTAAGCAGTGACGGCGGCAAGAGTTTCAGCAGCATCTCGGCGGCGGCGCACGGCGACTTTCATGATGTCTGGATTGACCCGGAGAACACCAACGAACTGATTACCTGCGACGACGGCGGCGTCTGGTATTCGCACGATTCGGGCAAAAAATGGCTCAAGTTCGGATAACCTGCCGGTCGGCCAGTTTTACCACGTCAGTGTGGATATGAGCGATCCCTACCACGTGTATGGCGGGCTGCAGGATAACAGCGTCTGGATCGGAGATTCGGCGTATCCGGGCGGCATTTCGAATCAGCCGCTGGGAAAACGTCTATGGCGGCGACGGCTTCTTTGCCTTTACCGATCCGGCCGATCCCGACTACCTCTACGTGGAGGCGCAAGGCGGCATCTTCTCGACGCCTGAACCGCCACACGCTCGAAACCCGCTCTATCCAGCCGCAGCCGAACTACGGTGAAGGCAAGCTGCGATTTCAACTGGAACACACCTATTCATCTCAGTCCGACGAGACAAGGAACGTCATCTATATCGGCGCGCAGTTCTTGTTTCGGTCGTCGCGATCACGGTCAGACGTGGGATCGCATCTCGCCTGATCTGACCACCAACGATCCCGAAAAGCAGAAGCAGGAAGAATCGGGCGGCGTGACGGTGGATAACTCCGTAGCGGAAATGCACACCACCATCTACTCCATCAGTGAATCGCCGAAGAATGCACAGGTGATCTGGGCAGGTACGGACGACGGCAATCTGCAACTCACTCGGGACGGCGGCAAGACCTGGACGAACGTGGTTGGCAATGTTCCTGATCTGCCAAAGTCTTCCTGGGTCTCGTGGGTGGAGGCCAGCCGCTTTGAGGAAGGCACGGCGCACTGCGTTACTTCGACCGGCACATGTTTGGCGATATGGCGCCCGTACGCTTATCAGAACAAGCGATTTCGGCAAGACCTGGACTCCCGTGTCGCGCAAGGACAGCGGCGTACGCGGCTATGCGCACGTCATCAAGGAAGACACGGTTTCGTCAAGCTGCTGTTTCTTAGGTACGGAGTTCGGGCTTTGGATCTCGCTGGATGGCGGAGCACAGTGGGCGCAGTACAAGGGCCACGAATTTCCGAATGTGGCCGTACGGGACATCGCGATTCAACCGCGCGAATCCGATCTGGTGCTGGCGACGCATGGACGCGGCATCTGGATTATCGACGACATCTCGCCGCTGCGCCAATTAACGCCCGAGGTGCTGTCCAAGGAAGCCGTTTTCTGGAAAGTAAACCGGCACAGCAGCGGATTCCGGCGCAAGGCGGCTGGGCGGAAGGCGACGCGCACTTTCTGGGCGACAATCCGCCGGATGCCGCACTGATTACTTACTACCAGAAGAAGCGTCACATCTTCGGGCGGATGAAGCTGGAAGTTCTCGACGACAAGGGAAAGCTCGTCGATACGCTTGCGCGCCGAACAGCCGGCGCGGCCTCAGCCGCGTGGAATGGCCCATGCGTCTGAAGCCCCGCAACGTTCCTCCGGCGGCCGTCATTGCCGGAGAAGCCACCGTGGGCCGCGAGTGGTGCCGGGCACTTACACGGTGAAACTGACGCGCGGCAAAGAGTCTTACACCACCAAGTTGGAGGTGACGCTCGATCCGCGCGCCACTTTCACGGCAGCCGATCGCAAGCTGGAATTTGACGCCGCCATGCGCGTCTATGAGCTGCTGGGCGATCTGAGCTTCGATGTGGACCGGATCAACGGAGTTCGCGAGGCGCTGCTGGAGCGCGCGGCAAAGCTCCCGGAGAGCGACGCGCTCGCCAAGCAATTGACCGGTCTGGCGGCGAAGACCGACAATCCGCAAGAAGATCGTCGCCACGAAGGAAGGCGGAGCGATCACGGGGGAAGAGCGCATTCGCGAGAAAGCCTCACAGCTGTACGGCGCGCTGGTCTTCTACGAAGGGCGGCCGGCCGACTACTACGTCGGGCGCATCGATTCCTTGTCGCACACCCGTCAGGACGTAGTCGCGAAATTCGATACCTTCCTCGCTCACGATCTGCCGCCGGTGAATTCGGCGTTGTCTAGCCGGAAGCTGACGCCCGTTCACGCGCTTACCCGTGAAGCTTGGCAGCAAGCCATGAATGCGGCGGGCGGCGGTGGCGGCTCGTTGCCCGGCCGCCAGCTAACGCGCGGAATCTCCTGGCGTTAGGCTGCTGCGGAGGAAATTTGAAATTTCAGTTTTCCGCCGTCGCGGCGCTGCTTGCCCTCGCCTCGTGCTCTTACGCCCAGGATTCCAATGGAAGCATAGCCGGTACGGTCACCGACGCGAGCGGTGGGCGTGTCGCGCATGCCGCTGTGACACTGGACAGTAAGGCCCTCGGCATGACCCGTCATTTGCTGAGCGGCCGCAACGGTGAGTTCCGGTTTGACAGTCTCGCGCCCGCGTCGTATCGGCTGCGAGTAAACGCAAACGGATTTGCGCAAGTGGAATCCGTGGTGCAAGTCCTGGTGACGTCGATCCGCACTGTCGAAGTTGTTCTAAGCCCTGCGCCCGTCCGCCAGTCGGTCACGATCGCCGCCGCAGCTTCCTCCCTGGCAACTCAACCGTTCGACACCTCCCGCGTCGTTCAGGGCGGAGTGGTTACTCAGCGGGACCTGGAGTCCATACCGCTCGCGCAGCGCAGTTTCGCCAATATCGCTTACCTGGTTCCCGGGACAGAGCCGGTCGAGCCGTCCGATCCCACCAAGGCGCGCATCACCGCCGTTTCATTCGGAGGCAGTTCCGGATTGAACGATGTGCTTTCGGTCGACGGCGCCGACAACTCCGACGATTACATCGGCGGGTTTCTGCAAAACTTCTCTCCCGATGTGATTCAGGAATTCGCCGTGCACACCGCGCAGGAAGATGCCGCTACCGGCAGGACGGTGGGCGGCTCGGTCGTCATCAGCACCAAGCGCGGCATAAACGATTGGCACGGCGACGAGGCTTTCTACGGACGCGCAGCCGCTCTGAACGCGCGCTATCCAATTGAGAATCCCGCGCCGCTTCCGAAGCAGCCTTTCTCCCGCCAGAACTATGTCGGCAGCCTGGGCGGCCCCGTCGCGAGAGACAAGCTCTGGTTCTTCTCATCGTTTGAGGCGGTTCACGAGGATGCCAGCATTGCGTATAGCCCGTCGAACTTAACCCAATTCAGCGCGCTGGCCGAATTGGCGGCGCAAGGGCTGATTCCGGGTGTTTCTTCCATCCCGGTGAAAGGCGCCGTGCGAGTGCCCTTCCGGGACTATCTTGCGACAGTGCGCTTCGATTGGGCGCAGTCGGCGAGTTCGCAATGGTTCTTGCGCGCAGCCGTCGATAACTACACCACACGTAACGCCTTCGTTCAGCAAGGCACGCTAGCCAGCACCGGGACTACTTGGCATTCGAATTACTTGAGCCTGGTTCTCGGGCAACAGTGGATTATCACGCCAGTCTGGACGTCTTCGCTTACTCTGGCTGCCGGCTCCTTGCACACCACGCAGGCCCGCAATTCCGATCTGGGGTTTGCGCTGGCCTTTCCGTTCAGTTCCACCGCGCAGACTATCTCGGGCTTTGAGACCTTTGGCGACAACCAGTTCGTGACCCCGATCACAGCGTTCCCCGTTTTGCGCAATCAGCAGAAGTATCAGGCCCGCTACCTGGTGGATTATGACTCGGGTGATCATTCGACTCTTTTCGGGGTGGATGTTATCCACGAACCGGTGTTGAGCGGCGCCTTATCGGGAACCGCGGAAACGCTCACCGTTTTCGCGCAGAACCCGGCCGCGTACTTAGGCGATCCGCGGCAATTCAGCGTGGATCTGAACTGCACACCCACTGGAGCCCTGACGGTAACTCCTGGCACAACTTGCAGCAGCACTCCGGCGTCCAACGGCAGTTTCTCCCAAAACGTACAGCGGCTTGGTGCGTTCGTGCAAGATTCCTGGCGGCGGACCCCACGATTAACCGTCAACTATGGAGTTCGCTACGACACCACTTTCGGACTATTTATCGCCTCCGGGCGTTCCCAGTTGCAGAACCCCGCTCTTTTGACCATGCAGGCGCTTGCCGTGCAACCATTCGCGAACTGGGGAGCGCCGCACGATTATCGCGCTGCGCTCGCCCCACGCCTGGGCCTTGCGTGGCGCCCGTCCGAATCGGCGCAAACGGTTCTGCGAGCCGGTTTCGGACTCTTCTATAACGACTTGGCCCAGAACGGCTGGGTCACCGCCTTGCAAGCAGTTAATGGAAGCAGTTCCTGCTGCCTGGGCGCGAGCGGCAGCGGATCCTTGATAGACCCGTCTTATAAGACACCGTATGCTCTTCACGCGACCGCCGGCATCGAGCATGCATTCAGCCCCGACTGGACGTTGGGCGTCAATTGGATTCACGAAGCCGGCGTTCACTCGTACCGCCGCTATCAGTACCAACCCGGGTACACGTTGCTTTCGCCCCTCCAGCAAGAGACCCCGAGTATTTCGGTCTTCCGTACGGATAATCGATCGCGCTACGACGGCCTGCTGATCCATCTGCAAGGGAATCTTTCACCACGATTCAGCCTGGTTATGAACTACACCTTGGCTAGCGCCGAGACATTCGGCTGTGTCTTAGGCGAGCTGTTCGATTACGTGAATGGCGTTTGCAATCCACTCAAGGCATTTGCGAAGGGTGACTACGGACCTTCCGGGGAAGATGTGCGCCACCGCTTCGTGTTGGCCGGAACGCTACATCTGCCCGGCCGATTCGAGTTGACAACGTTGAGTCAGGCGGAAAGTGCGCGGCCGTTTACTATGACAACTCCCGTTGACGTAAATGGTGTCGGCGATGCGATCGACGACCGGGCGGTTGTGAATGGCGTGCAGACTGCGCTGGATCAGTTTCGCGGGAAGCCGTATATACAAGCCGATTTGCGGTTGAGCCGTGCCTTCCAGCTGCATGATCGGCTGTCGGCGACCGCGTTTGCCGAGTTCTTCAACATCTTTAATCGCAATAATCCGGGAGCGAATTATGTCACGAACCTGGCCGCGCTTCCGGTTCCGGTCAATAACCTGGCAAACGCGACGGCGTTTTGCCTCAATGCGGATTGCAGCCAAACAACGCCCATCGCGAGTTTGAGGCAGTTGCGCGTTCCCGCCGGCGCTCTCGGCGATTTTTTTGGTCCTGGCACTACGGTTGGTATCCCGTTCGCCTGCCAGTTTGGGGCGCGGATTACGTTCTAGTAACAAAATTCGACGCTAAGACCTCTCATGCCGTAGGAGAAAGCTCTTAGAATGTGCCGTGTCCCGTATAAGAGATCACTTGGCATCGCTGCCGTCGCTTGCCTTGCGTTTGCCGCCGCCGCTCAGGCCAGCACGCCTTCCGGGGGAAATTTGACCGACGCCAACCCAAAGCTGACCTATTCTGCCGGGCCGTTCGCGGTACCGAACGTCACCGACAACGTAAACGGAACGCCGACGTGCAGCGCGACGATCCCGGCAGAACAGTGCGACAGCTTTGCGTTGACCGTCAATGTTGCGGCAGCCGATGCCAGCACTAAGCGCATCAACGTAGCCATCAGCTTCGGGATTTCCGCAGCCGAATTCGACGTCTTCGTTTACGATGCCACGGGCAAGCTGCTTGCGTCCGACACGGCCGGCGGAGAGCCCTCCGTCGTGTCCGTTCCGGCGGTTTCCGGCTCTTACACAGTGGTTGTGGATCCCTGGAATCCGCTTGGTCAAAGCTTCACGGGCACAGTTTCTCTGGATTCCGTTCCGCCTCAACCGCCGCCCGCAACGGGAATTCCTCCGCGATATCAGGTGTACCCGGCTCCAAGTTCCGCCGGTGGGGCGAGTAGTTCGGGTGAACCTTCCATTGGAATCGATTGGAATCCGAACGTCGCATGGCTGAAGAGTGGCACCGTGAACCAGGGCGGCGTCGCGTTTTTCACCGCCAACCTGAATGAATTCCGGGTCAGCTTCGACGACTGCTCGTCTCCGGCAGCCGCGGTTTGGAAGGATGTTTCGAGCCCCGTCGAGACAGCGACCACGCTCGATCCGATCGGCTTCTGCGATCACTTTGGGGCAGCCATCCGGGCCGGGTATTCCAATCGCAGTTAGCGGGTGCGACCAGCGTCATGGCGTTTTCAGACGACGACGGAAATTCATGGCTGCAATCGCAAGGCTCCGGCCAACCGGCGGGAGTGGATCACCAGACGGTAGGGGGCGGCCCATACAATCTTTCGGCGACGCCGGCCCCGCCTCCGCATCCGGCATACAACAACGCGGTTTACTATTGCTCGCAGGATATTGCAACCGCATTCTGTGCGCGTAGCGATGATGGTGGGTTAACGTTTGGCCCGGGTGTGCCGATTTATAACCTGACACAGTGCAGCGGAATTCACGGCCATGTCAAAGTTGCGCCGGACGGGACGGTTTACGTTCCTAATCGCGGCTGTGGCGCCAATCAAGCGGTCGCGGTCTCATCCGACAACGGCCTCACTTGGGCTGTACGTCCAATCCCGGACAGCACTCCGGCAATCGGCAACGATCCGTCTGTAGGGGTGGCCTCGGACGGCACTATTTATTTTGGCTATCAAGACGGCAGCGGCGCGGCGAAGATCGCTGTCTCCCACGACTCCGGTAAAAATTGGACTGCTTCTCTGAACGCGGGCCATCTGGCGAATGCGGTCGGCTCCGTTTTCCCCGAAGTCGTCGCAGGCGATCCTGATCGCGCCGCATTCTTCTTTATCGGCACAACCACGGCCGGGAACTTCCAGGACACCGCGAATTTCAAGGGCATCTGGCACGCTTATGTCGCGACAACATACGATGGCGGCGCGCACTACTCAGTCGTGGATGCAACGCCGAACGATCCGGTACAGGTCGGCTCTATTTGCATCGGCGGGACAACCTGCGGGGCGGATCGCAATCTGCTGGACTTCAACGATCTGACGATCGATTCGCAGGGCCGAGTCGTCGGCGCATTCGCCGATGGCTGCGTGGTGGGTTCCTGCGACGCTACAACGCCGAACACATCGTCGCGCAGTGCGCTCGGCACCATTTTGCGGCAATCCGGCGGCCGGCGAATGTTCGCCGCTTACGATCCTGCCGAACCCGCTGCACCGGCGGCGCCGCTGGTGAACTCGGCTCTTCAAAGCAGCACCGGCACACTAATTGCCTGGCAAGCGCCCGACAGCGGCGGTTCCGCTCTGACCCAGTACTTGATCTACCGCGGCGCCAGCCCCAATCCCACCACCTTGCTGGCTACCGTTAGCGCCGCGAAGACCTCATACCTGGACACCGCCGCAAAGAACGGTACCTATTACTATCGCGTCGCGGCGAAAAACAAGTACGGTGTGAGCAAAGAATGCGGGCAGGTGCAGACCTCTGCGGCTCCCCCTGTTCAGAGTGCCTGTACGGGAACCGGCATTACGGTAGTCACGGATGCAACTGGGGACCAGACTGGTGCGCCTGCAAACTCTCAGCTGGACATTCAATCCATCTCCATCGGCGAACCGTTCGTCAGTGCCAGCACGCCGCACCGCCTGACGATCACCATGAAGGTGGCGAACTTGAATGGCGCCATCACCCCAAATGCTTCCTGGACCGTGTTCTTCACAGCGCCCAACGGGACTCAGTATTTCGTGGATATGAACACGGATGGAACCAGCGGGTCACCGATTTTCCAGTATGGCCACACCACCGTACTGGCGACAGGTGGCACACAGCAGAATACAGACGGCGTAGCTGATGCCGCAAGCACATATAACGCAAACGGCGCGATCACAATAGTGATCGACGACTCAATGGTGGGCGGCTTGACTGCGGGTAACGCCATTGTGAACGTGAACGGCAAAACGCAATTGCAGGTGGGCGCTGCTGGCACGGGCGTTCTCAAGACGATCGACAGCACGTCCGAGGGACGATACATTCTCGTTGGGAACGCTGCCTGTGCCGGCAAGTAGCAGACGGACGAATTTATCGACGCTCGCTTTCGCTTCCGTGATCGCGATTGCGAGCGTCTCTGCCGCCCCGGTGCAAGCGGAGCGCGACGCCTGCGCGCTTCTTTCCTCCGCCGCAATAGAGAAGAACCTCGGCGAGTCTGTGAAGAACACGAAGCCGACTTCGCAGGTTCAAGGCGGCGTTCGGTTCTCGCAATGTTTCTACACTCTCCAGACGTTCACGAAGTCGATCAGCGTGACGTTGACCAGCCCGGCTGGCGGTGATCGCGATGCCGCGCGCGAACTATGGCAGCGCTGGTTCCACAAAGAGGCTGTCGAAGACCCGGATCGGAAGAGCGCTCGCGGAGGGTCAGAGGAAGAAGAGGTAGGTGCAAGTGCCAGGCCGGTTTCAGGATTGGGCGACGAGGCCTTCTGGGTTCAGAGTTTCGTCGGCAACCTCTATGTGCGCAGGGGCGATCGGTACATCCGAATCAGCATAGGTGGAAAACAGACAGATGCAGAGCGCCTCGCAACCGCCAAAGCCTTGGCGAGCGAAGCGCTCGGGCATATGCTGGGTGCGTGAAACCGACGCTTGGCGTGCGCTGCTCCGGTCTCGCGGCCATCCTGATCCTGAGTTTCAACGCCCTGTCGCAAACCGGTGTTCGCGCCCGCGACCTTGGCGTGCCATTCGACGGCGTGCCGGGAGCCCTCAACGCCATCACCGATGTCGCCGGTGTTGAAGTCGGTCAC
>CAWFBU010000005.1:0-906673 GCA_963814195.1 uncultured Acidobacteriaceae bacterium | reverse complement strand
AAGTTTGAGAGCCGGTCCGTATCCTGCAGCGCTTTCACCAGCAGTTCTTCCTGCCCGCGTTGCTCCCGGTTCTTCTGATAGTCGGTCAACGCACTCGATACTTCCCCGAATGCCGTCTGCACCGTCTTCCGATAGCTCGCCAAAGCTTCACGCTGCTGCGCCACCGTCAACCGTACATTATTACGAATGCGACCGGCATCAAAGATCGGCAGCACCGCCCCCGGAGTAATCGTGTCATTCCGCGCCGGACCCGTAAACAAGTTGCTCAGCCCGCGACTCTGAAAGCCCAGCAGTCCAGTCAGCGTGATCTGCGGAAAATACTGCGCCCGCGCCGCACCGATCTGCGCATTGGCGGAAATCAAAGTCTGCTCCGCCTGTCGGATATCCGGTCGCCGCTCTAGCAGTTCCGACGGCAGGCCCGCCGGAATCGCCGCAATATTCCGATGTCCACCAGCGGCTTACCGCGAGGAATGTCCGACGGATTCTGCCCCAGCAGGATACTTAACTGGTTTTCCGTTTCAGCAATCGCCCGCTCCGTGGACGCGATCTGTGCTGTTGCGGTATAGAGTAATTGCTCGGCTTGGCGGACATCCAGCGCCGTCACCACGCCCTGCGTCTTTGCGCAAGTTAGTTAACCGCAGCCCGTTTTCAGCGAACTGCCGGCGTCTTCCGGCCGACTTCCAGTTCCAGATCCAGCTCACGCAGTGTCAGATAAGTCGTAATCACGTCCGCGATCAGACTCGCCATCACGCCGTGCCGGGCCTCTTCCTGTGCCAGATACTGTGCCCGAGCCGATTCCGTCAAGCGCCGCAGCCGTCCCCACAGGTCCAGCTCCCAGGAAAGGTTCAATCCCGATTGCGTATAACTCGATGCCAGCGTTCGTCCCCGCAGGCATTGAAACACAAACGATCCGATGCCAGAACTACGCTCCCCGTTAAAGCTTCCCGATGCTGTAATCTGTGGGGACAATTGCGATCGCGTACTCCCAATTGCGCCCTCGCCTCGATCACCCGCTGTGTCGAAGCTTCCAGGTCGTTACTCTGCCCAGCGCCGTTTTCACCAGATCCGTCAGAACTTCATCTTGGAACAGGGCAGCCCACGCCACATCCGCCAGCGACCCTTTGTCCGGAGCTTCAGTCACCTTACCGACTGACGATATTGCGGCGGGCGCCGGTACAACAGGACGGTTGTAATTTGGGCCCACCGCGCATCCCGCCAGGAGCACAAACGACAGCGATGCGGCAACGTCTTGGTCGCATTAGATGCCAACTCGTCTCTCTGACTAAGTTCATCAATCGCCACTCCCTGCCGGAGCAGGAGTCTGCACTGAGCCAGGTTCTGCATCCCCGTCCCGCCGCGATCCGTCCACCACCACATACAGCACCGGCACGATGAAGACTCCCAAGCACCGTCGCCGCCAGCATTCCGCCGAACACCGTTGTTCCCAACGCTCGCCGTGCTCCGCGCCCGCGCCGAGGCCATCACCAGCGGCACCACGCCCAGAATGAATGCGAATGACGTCATCAGAATCGGCCGCAGCCGCAGCTTGCGCCGCTTCCATTGCCGCATCCAGTACCGACATCCCTTCGTCCTGCCGCAGCTTGGCGTACTCCACGATCAGAATCGCGTTCTTCGCCGCCAGTCCAATCAGCGTCACGATGCCGATCTGCGTATAAACGTCATACGCGTAATCGCGCAGAATAGATCGCCAGCAGCGCACCAAATATGCCCAGCGGCACCGCCAGAATCACCGCAAACGGAGTCGACCAGCTCTCATACAGCGCCGCCAGAAACAGCAACACCAGCACCGCCGCTAAGCCCGAACGTATAGCCTTCTTTGCCCTTCCGAGAGCTTCTGCTGGTACACCGTGCCCGTCCACTCATAGCCGAACCCGGTCGGCAGTTGCTTCGCCACGTCCTCCATCGCCGCCGCCGCCTGCCCCGAACTGTAGCCCGGTGCAGCCGTCCCCATCAGTTTCACCGCCCGGAAGCGGTTGTAGCGGTAGATCATTTCCGGACCCGCAATCGGCGTTATCTTCACCAGCGTGCTCAGCGGCACCATGTCGCCCGCTGCCGGTCCGCACATAGAACCGGTTGATGTCGCTCGGCTGCCGGCGATACTCGGACTCCGCTTGCAGGTACACCCGCCACGTTCGGCCGAAACGATTGAAGTCGTTTACGTACAGACCACCCAGGAAACTCTGCAGCGCGTCATATACATCGGTCACCGGAATGCCCAGCGTCTGGGCCTTATCGCGATCCAGATCCACCTTGTATTGCGGCACGGTGTTCGCGGAAGGTGCTGATCACATTGCCCAGTTCGGGCCGCGTGTGCGCCGCCGCAACCAGTTGATCGGTCGCCGCCGCCAGCTCCTCGATATCGCCGCCCGGCCCGGTCCTCCAGCATGAATTCAAAGCCGCCCGGAGTGCCCAACCCCAGAATCGGCGGCAGCCCGAACGCGAAAATGAATCCATCCTTAATGCCGAAGTATCGTCTGCTGCACCGAGTCCCAGAATGTTCGCGAACTGCTGCTTTCGAGTTGTCCGTTCATCCCACGGCTTCAACGTCGCAAAAATCGTGCTCACGTTGGAATCGTTCGTCGACGTTGTGAAATCCGTGCCGCCGAGAATCGAAGTCGTCATCCACGCCCGGCGTCGATTGCAGCACTTCCTCCACCTGCTTGCTGATCGCCCGATTGCGCGCGGATCGAAGCGCCGTCGGGCAGTCGCGCAATCGATAGAAACACGCCCTGGTCTTCATCCGGCAGAAATCCGGTCGGCAGAATCTTGAACAGGCCGCCCAGGCCCACGATAGACCACCACCAGCGCGACCAGCGCAAACGCGCTCTTCCGAATCAGGCCTCGCACGCCGAACAGATATCGGTTCGTGGTCCACGTTGAACCCTTGGTTGAATTTGCCAGAATGCCCGATCCAGCCATCCCGTCGACTGTCCCTTGGGCCGCAGAATCAACGAGCTCAACGCCGGGCTCAGAGAAAGCGCGTTGAATGCCGAAAGCAGCACCGAAACCGCAATCGTCAACGCAAACTGCCGGTAGATCTGGCCGCTGATGCCGCCCAGAAACGCCACCGGAATGAACACCGCCGACAGAACGCAAGCGATCGCGACCACCGGCACCGGATACTTCCTCCAGCGCGCGGATCGTCGCCTCCTTCGGATTCATGCCGTCGTCGATATTCAGCTGCACCGCTTCCACCACCACGATCGCGTCGTCGACCACGATGCCGATGGCCAGCACCAGTCCGAACAGGCTGGTCGTATTGATCGAAAAGCCCAGCGATCGGAAACAATGCGAAGGTGCCCACCACCGCCACCGGCACCGTACACAGCGGAATCAGCGTCGCCCGCCAGTTCTGCAGGAACACGAACACCACCAGATCACCAGCAGAATTGCTTCAAACAACGTCTGCAGTACTTCCCTGACGGACATCGTCACAAAGCGTGTTGAGTCGTAAGGAATCCTGTATTGCAAGCCCCGGCGGGAAACGTCTTCTTCGCTTCGTCCATGAAACTTGACCATGTTGCTTCTGCGTGTCCACCGCGTTCGCGCCAGGCGACAGAAACACGATGATGAAGCCGCGCCTGCCGCCGGTTCGCAATGCTGAAGCTTCCGTAATCCTGCGCGCCCAGCTGCGCATAGCCCACGTCGCTTCACCCGCAGCAGCGAGCCGTCCGGCTGCGCGCGAATCACGATGTTCGAAAACTGCTCCGCCGTGGTTAAGCCGCCCCGTCGCGTTCACCGGATATTGGAAATCGGTTGCCGTTCGCCTCCGGCGGCTGCCCCAGTGACCCCGCCGGATTCTGCCGGTTCTGCGCCTGCACGGCGTTGCTGATGTCGGTTGCCGTTAGGCCCAGCTTTGCCATCTTGTCCGGGTTCACCCAGATGCGCATGCCATAGCTCTGCGAACCGCTTAACTGCGAGTTGCCCACGCCCGGCAGGCTGCCGATCTTGTCTACCAGATTGATCGCCGCGTAATTGTTCAGAAACAGCGCGTCGTAGCGGTTATCCGGTGACGTCAGCGCAATGAACAGCAGGAACGACGACGAGACTTTCTTGGTCGTCACGCCCAGTCGCTGTACCTCGGCCGGCAGCAGCGGCAGGCCGTGCTGACCTTGTTCTGCACCTTCACGGTCGCCAGATCGGGGTCGGTCCCCAGTTCGAACGTCACGTCGATGGTCAGCGTGCCGTTGTTGGAAGCGCGGCGCAAAGTAATACAGCATCCCGTCCAGCCCGGTGAGTTGCTGCTCAATCGGCTGCGATACCGTTCTCTCCAGATCCGACCGCATTGCCGCCCTGATAATTCGCCGTGATCTGCACCACTGGCGGCACAACTTCCGGATACGTCGCAATCGGCAGGCTCGGAATAATCACCGCGCCGAGCAGCACGATCACGATCGCGATCACGATCGCAAAGGTCGGACGATTGATAAAAAAACGAGCCATCCGTCATCCTTGCTGTCTGCCTTTCGCGCTGTCCGCCGTAGGACCGCTTCGGGCGGTGGCTTGTAAGGGCTGGGCTGCACCGGACGCGCCGGGTCGAACCTTCTGCACGCCCTCCACAATCACCTTGTCCCCGCTCTTCAGACCTTTGGTTACCATCCACTCATCGCCCACCCGTTCGCCGGTTACGATGGGCCGGATCTCGCGCTTTGTTATCGGGACCAACGACGAAGACGGACTGCATACTTTGCAATTCCTGTACTGCTCGTTGCGGAATAATGATCACGTCCACGCGCTTCTTCCTTGCGCAACCGCACACGTCCGAACTGACCAGGCAAAATAACATGGTTCGGATTCGGAAACGTGCCTTGCATCTCCAGAGTTCCCGGTCCTCATATCCACTTGGTTCAGCGTGTTACGGATCTGCCCGCTGTGCGCGAACAGCGCTGCCATCAGCCAGGACTCAGCTGAATCGGCAGCTTGCTGCCTTGTCGGCTCCTTCAAATTCTGGTTCTCCAGGTATTCGGCTTCGCTGATCTTGAATCGCACCCAGATTGGATCCAGGGGCACAATTGTTGTCAGCGCCTGCGTCGAACTCTTTGAGACCAGCCCTCCAACTTGAATCAAGCTGTCGCCAATACGTCCCGAAGATCGGAGCAGTGATCGTGGCATAGTTGAGGTTCAATTTGCGCGGTGCTCGAGCAGAGCCTTGTTCGACTCCACCTGTGCCGCCGCCGCGTCTATATTAGTGCGCGCCTGCAGTCGAGTCTGATCCACGGCTGCATTCAAGGCGGCAACATTTGCTTTCTGTGCCTCCAGCGCCGCGACCGCGTTGTCCAGATCCTGCTTGGAAGCCGCTTCATCTTTGACTAATGGCTGCAGGCGATCGACATCCTGCTGCGCCTTCACCAGATTGGCCTTCGCTTGTGCCAGGTTCGCTTCCGCTTGGATCAGGGCTACCTGCTTCTGTGCAAACTCGAGGTTCGCCGTGCTTTGCGCGACATCGCCTTTCGCCTTCGCACATCCGCCGTATAAGGGCGCAGATCCAGCGTGTATAAGACCTGCCCTTTCCGAACATCCGAGCCGATTTGAAAGAGTCGCTTCTCGATGAACCCGTCCACTCGCCCGCGAACGTCCACCTGATCACGAGCGAAAGTTTGCGCCGCATACTCCGCATACAGCGGAACATCTTGCGGCTGCACTTCTACCACTGATACAGCCGCCGGCGGGAAACCGCCCGGCCCTTGCGCCTTTGAACTGGATTGACACGAGATCAGACCAAAAGAAAAGGTGGACATAACCAATGCCACCCCAATTTGAAGCGCTCTGCGATCGTTCATACGTAAACTACCTGATTGGAAGCAGGTAGGATCCTCTCAGGACTCGGAAATTTACCGTCTTGCCGATTACCATACTTATACTCCAGATCCTCACCTAGCGGTGAGCGCCGTTATCCTACCTACCACGCTTGTGTTACGCTCAGACAAATACTTAGTAGTTCAACGTGGACCCCGTCGTCTTAGTGAACACATTCAGGGAGTCTATCTTGTTTTTCAAGAACCGTTTTGTTGCCGCGGCTTGTGTTCTATTGCTTCTTACTGCTGGTGTATTCGCCCAATCTTTTCGGGGTGGCGTTGCCGGCGCTGTGGTTGACCCATCCGGAGCTTTCGTTGCCGGCGCTTCTCTTAAACTCATCGGAACAGACACTGGGCTAACTCGTACCGCGCAATCGGGCACCTCTGGTGAGTTCGCCTTCCAGGACTTACCGCTCGGCAAGTACTCACTCGACGTCAACGGGGCGGGGTTTCAGAAGCTCTCCATTGCCAATATTTCTGTAGAAGCTGGCCGCACTTTCGACGTGCAAGCCAAACTGTCCGTTGCCAGCCAGGCGACCAGCGTCCAGGTGGAGGCCTCCGCTGTTGCGGTGGAGACCACATCCTCTGCACTCACCAGCGTCATACCGACCAAGACCATCGCCGATGTCCCCCTGAACGGACGTGACTTCACTCAACTGCTGAAATTGAATCCCGGTATCAACGGTGCCGGCTCCTTGAATGGCACTCGTGTCAACTCGATCAACTGGCAGATCGACGGTGCCGACAATAATGACCAATGGCATAACACCAATGCGGTCAATCAGGGCGGAGTGAACGCCATTGCCGGTACCATTCTTCCGATCGACGCTATAGACCAGCTCTCGGTTCAGAGCAGCAGCGACGCCGAAGCTGGCCGCAACGGGGGCGGAGTCTTCAATGTCGTCATCAAATCTGGTACGAACGATTTTCACGGCTCCCTATACTACTTCAATCGCAACGAATTCTTTGCGGCTCGCAACTGGTTCGTGCCGCCAGGCACTTCCACCCAGGAATTACGCAACAGTCAGCCAGGTGGTTCGCTCGGCGGCCCCATCTGGAAAAATCACACCTTCTTCTTCATTACTTATGAGCAGCAGAATTTCGTTGCTGGAAATACTGGACAGGGTACCACGCCTTCAGCCGCTTGGGTCGCTCAAGCCACCGGTGTTCTGAACACCTATCGCGTGGCCGTCAATCCCGTGTCGCTCCGCTTGATCAATGCGCTCTGGCCGGCTAACAGCCTCACCGGTCCGGCCGCTAAAAATAATTTCTTCAGTACTGCGAACACGACTTCGGATTCTTATAACGGCATCATCAAACTCGATCACATCTTTGACGAACGGAACAACATAGCGGTGCGCTATTTCGGCGGCACCGGATCGCAGACTGCGGAAGCCGGCTCCATCATCCCTTATTACTACCAGGTGGCGCCTAGTCGCATGCACAACTTCTCGCTTGTCTATAACGGGGTGGTCAGCCCCCGCTTCGTCACTCAGACGACGGCCGGCGTGAACTACTTCAAACAGGTCTTCAACGACGCTGCCACGGGATTCAATGTAGTAGCGCTAGGTCTCAATACGGGCGTCACCAATCCCTCCTTCTTGGTGCCCCACGTCTGAATATCAGTGGCTTCGATAATACCGGTCTGACTCCGCCTCTTGGCCGCATCGATACGACCGGACAGCTTGAAGAGGTAATGACCTACACCGCGGGTACTCATACGATCCGCTTTGGCGCCAGTTATCGTAGGGCTCGTTTCGACGTCTTCTATCAGCGCAATGCGCGGGGACGCTTCAACTTCGATGGTTCCGCTGGTCCTTGGGCCAATGACACAACTCTCAGTCCATCGCTGCGCGCCTTGTCTGATTTCCTCGCCGGCGACGTCGCGGTTAACCAATCCACGATCATCTACGGCAATCGGCAGCGTAACTACTACCTCAACGGTGCCAGCGGCTTTGCCCAGGACTCGTGGAAAGCGAAGCCCAATCTCACTTTGAACTTCGGCTTGAACTGGAACTTCCAAAGTCCGCTCAGCGACCCGACTAATCGTATCTCCACCTTTATTCCTTCCAAGGGTGGCATCACCTATGTGGGCCAGGGAATCACCACGCTATACCCGCGCGATTGGAAGGATTTTGGGCCCCGCTTCGGATTTGCTTACACGCCCGGACATCAGAGCAAAGTAGTGTTCCGGGGTGGTTATGGCATCTTCTATCAGGTTCCAAATGTGAACTACTTCGGCGACAACAATCCGGGAAACAACGGCGCTACAGGTGTCTTGTCCAATCCGGGCGGTCAGTCGCCCGTTTACACGCTCACGAACCAGACTCCCTACACTATCCAGAACGGTGTGCCCATGTTCGGCAGTTCCACATTTCCTACCGGTCCCTTCGGAGCCTTTTCGGTTAGTCAGGATTTCCGCACCGGCTACGTTCAGAATTCAAACCTCAACATGCAGGTTCAGCTGAATAACTCAACAATTATGG
Organism: uncultured Acidobacteriaceae bacterium; assembly: GCA_963814195.1. Taxonomy (GTDB): domain Bacteria; phylum Acidobacteriota; class Terriglobia; order Bryobacterales; family Bryobacteraceae; genus Bog-105. The sequence goes on along the minus strand of CAWFBU010000005.1, from coordinate 898,371 downwards.
AAGTGGGTTACACGGGTAGCTTGAGTCGAGGTCTGCCCGTTACGCTCGACATCAATCAACTGCCAATCGGCTCCACGGTACGGCCCTATGCAGCCCAATTCCCGAATCTGACCACCATTAACCAGATTTCGTCTGTTGGGAACGGTTACTACAACGGCCTGATCGCGACCCTGCGCACCAATAATTGGCACGGCGTTAATGCGAAGGTTAACTACACCTACGGGCATTCCCGCGACGACTTATCTGCCACCCGGAACGCTATTCCCCAAAACAGCTACTGCCTGAAGTGCGACTATGGCAGCTCAGATTTTGACGTTCGACACTCCTTTGTTACTTATGTCGGCTATAACATTCCGGAACCATCCCGTTTCAAGGCGATGCTCGGCGGATGGCAGGTCAATGCACTTTTCAACTTCTACACGGGTACACCTTTCACGGTCAACAGCGGGCAAAATACAAGTGGGACTGGTGAGAATGCAGACCGCGCTGAGGTTATCGGCAATCCGTTCACCGGCATTCCAGCTAGCAGCCCGAATAACTACATTTATTTCTTCAACCCGAACGCTTTCGCTGCGCCAGCAAAGGGGACTTACTCCAATCAAGCGCGGAACACTTTCCGAGGTCCAAACCTCTATCAGGTCGATTTCTCCGCCTTTAAGACCACTCACATCACAGAGCGGGTCTCACTCCAGCTCCGAATGGAAATTTTCAATCTGTTCAACCGTGTGAATCTGGCCCCAGTGACCAATACGATTACCGACAGCGGCCTCGGTCAAGTCACCTCCACACTGGATAACTACAACGGAGCTCCTGGTATCGGAAGCGGGGCCTCTCGGAACGTCCAACTCGGCGCAAAGTTAATCTTTTAACCGAAGAAGTTTCGTCGGTACTAGGACACCTTAGTACCTTGACAGTAGTTTTGACTCCCGATACCCTCAAGTGCATAAAACAAAAAGGGGTGCACTATGAGAAGGCGTTTTATTCCCGTGCTTTCAGCGGCTATTTGTCTTGGTATAGCCGCTAGCTCAGGCGGCCAACTGTTTGCCGGCGAGAGGAACGGAGATGGCCGGGAAGACGGCACACGGGAGGTCGTGGTCGGTGAGGTGCAGCATTTCGCAACCTTACCAGAGCGAATCTCACCGACCGGGGTCGCCTTAGGCCATCCCGAGGGACTCTGTGCCGATTCGGACGGCAATATTTACGCCAACTCGTTTGAGCAGCCCACCTCTACAGGCTACGTTCAAAACTATATCTATGCTTTCAACCGGCAAGGAAAGCTCGTAAGCGCGACACCCACTCCGAACGGTGTTGTGCCCCTTGGCTGTACGGTCTCCGGTCACAAGTTCTACGTGAACTCTGTGTTTGCGGGTGATGAACTGGAGTACACATTGCCTTTAAGCGAAACGAGCCTGCCAAACACTTACCATGTTTGCGGTGGCTTCGTCGGGAATCCGGGCTTGCCTTGCGGCCTGAATGCAAACTACGTCGGTCCGGATCACCGCGTTTATATGACTGACAACGGAGCTGCTTTATTCGGGCTCTTCACTGGTCGTATCTGGGTCCTTGATCCGAAAACCGGAAGCGCCAGCGTCTTTATTGCGCCATCAGAACTGGCAGTGGCCAATCTTCCTTTAAGCAATTACGTTCCGGATGGTACTGTGCTTCCTTATAGCGCAAACGGCCTAGCCTTTTCTCATGACGGCGCCGCTCTCTACATTGCCAACATGAGTACTAACAAGATTTATAAGCAGAAGGTCAAGCGCTGCTCGGATCCGATCGGCGGATGTGAGCCGGAAGGTGATATCAAGCTTTTCAGCCACGATCCTCTTCACTTTATTAGCGGACCGGACAACATTGACTTCGATAATCAGGGAAATCTGTGGATTGCCTCTGGCCAGGAACAGCATGTCGTTGCCCTCAACGAGGATGGGAATGTTGCCGGTGTTTTCGGTAGCTTCAAAGGATTTGATGGCAATGGCGCACCCAAAGGTCTGCTGCAGCCGTCCGGAGTGATCTTCTCCAAAGGCAAGATCTACATCGGCAACGAGAGTAGCCAAAATCTCCTGCCCGCTAGCGACAACATCAACTGGAGCGCCCTGAAACGCTTCACCATCTCTGAAGTGAGTACAGATCTTCTCGAGGGACGTCACTCCGAGCACGACGATCACTAAAACTCACCTGCCGGTATGAGTCCGGTGATTAGCATCTGCGGTTCGCGACAGGATCGTAAACTATCTCGTCGCGAACGTAAAGACGACGGTTTATTATACGGATCGTTTGTCGGCCTGCCGTACCTGCAGCTTCCCCTGTCTCACCCTCCCATCTGACCCGGCTTATTCTCAGCAGGCAGGTACGGTCTGCAACTTTTACCGGTAAAGCTGATTTCTGAGTAGCAACCGTGGGCCGGTCAGGTTACAGTGGTGTCAGACACCACACTGGGAATGCGTGTTGTCGCACCTTTAGGGGTAACCAAGAATTGTTATACTGGTCTAGAGTATTCAACCGATCAAGGCGAGGGATCATTTGATCTCTTTCTATGTAGGAGCACCAGCTTGAAACGCGCCGGATCCGATGATTCCCTTCGCTGTTCCTTTTGTCATAAAAGCCAGGACGTTGTCGGCAAACTTATTTCCTCTCCGAGTGATTATCCTCGCGCTTACATTTGCGACGAGTGTATAGCAGTTTGTAATTCGATCATTGAGGATGATCGGCACGATCAAAGCTATGGCTCCCCGGGCAAATTGCCGCGACCCCTGGAGCTAAAAGAGTATCTTGACCAGTATGTAATCGGGCAAGAGGCCACCAAGAAGAAGCTTGCGGTTGCTGTGTACAACCACTACAAGCGAATTCAGCTCAATAAGCAGCGAAGTGGCGAGGTCGAGCTCTCGAAATCTAACATCCTGTTGATCGGGCCGACCGGAACGGGCAAAACGCTACTGGCTCAAACCTTGGCGCGTATTCTGGACGTTCCTTTTGCTATCGTCGACGCCACGACGCTTACAGAGGCCGGTTATGTCGGCGAGGACGTGGAGAACATCATCTTACGTCTTTTGCAAAATGCTGACTGGGATGTGCAACGTGCGCAGACCGGTATCATCTATATAGACGAGATAGATAAAATCGGGCGGAAGGATGAAAATCCGTCGATAACCCGGGATGTCTCGGGTGAAGGCGTTCAGCAGGCGCTTCTCAAGATCCTTGAAGGTACAGTTGCCAACGTTCCTCCTCAAGGTGGCCGTAAGCATCCCCACCAGGAGTTCACTCCGGTGGATACCACCAATATCTTGTTTATCTGCGGCGGCGCTTTTGTTGGATTGGAGAAGGTGATAGCGCGGCGTGTCGGCACGAAGTCAATCGGCTTCGTGGCGCCAGATGAGAAAGATTTGGTTCGTCGCGGGCTTAACTCGGTCCGGAGGGACGGAGATCTTCTCTCCCAGTGTCAGCCGGTCGATTTGATCAAGTACGGGTTTATCCCCGAGTTCATCGGTCGTATGCCAGTGGCTGCCGTTCTGGAAGATCTGTCGAAGGAAGCTTTGGTGCAAATTCTGACCAAGCCGAAAAACGCTATTATCCGGCAATACCAGAAGTTATTTGAGTTTGAGAATGTTAAGCTCAAGTTCAGTGACGACGCTTTGGACGCCGTTGCCCAGATGGCGATGGAGCGGAAAGTGGGAGCACGTGGTCTCCGCATGATCCTGGAAGATCTCATGCTGGACCTGATGTACTATCTCCCGACCTTCAAGAAAGGTAAAAGAGTTTGTAGTTACCAAGGAGATGGTCTTGACGCAGAAGATCAATATGGCAGTGCTGGAGAAGGCCGGATAGACGCGCTTCACGCGCTAACTCCCGGAAAGTCTGTCTTCTCGGTTGCCACTTGCTGTCCAAGAGTGGCTCTCCCTCATACTCGGTCCCCTCTGACCTGGGACAATCTCGCTTAGAAAGAATAAATGGTCACGACGAAAGATAAAACGGATACCAAGCGACTACCGATGATGCCCATCCGGGACGTTGTCATCTTTCCGTTCATGATGACCCCGTTTGTGGTGGGTCGCGAGTCGAGCGTGCGGGCTCTGGAAGAGGCGCTGCTCGGGGACAAGAAGATTTTTCTCGCCACCCAGCACGATGCCTCGGTTGATGAGCCGCGCCCCGACGAAATTTACTCGGTCGGTACAGTCGCCAACATCGTTCAGAGCCTGAAGCAGCCTGATGGAAATATAAAGGTCCTTGTCGAGGGCGTAGAGCGCGGCAAGATCATCTCGGTTGGTGAAGAAGACGGTTACTTCCGCGCTGTCGTGAAGACCACTTCTTTCAAAATCGACGGTGGTAGCCAGCTCGAGGCTTTGACAAGCCGAGTCACGACTCTGTTTGAGCAGTACGTGAAGCTCAGTCAGAATCTGAACTACGAAACCATGATCGCCGCCATTCGCGTGGACGATCCTGGCAAGCTGGCCGATACTGTCGGCGCCAATCTGCAGCTGACCATCGAAGAAAAGCAGGAACTGCTCGAGATCTTCGATCCCGTCGACCGTCTCACACGGGTTGCCGACCTGCTCGACATCGAAATCGAGAAGTTCAGTGTCGATCGCACTATTCAGGGCCGCGTCAAGCGCCAGATGGAGCGCGCTCAGAAAGAGTATTATCTGAATGAAAAAATCAAAGCCATTCAGAAGGAACTCGGCCGCGGCGAAAAGAGCGAATACGACGAGCTGAAGAAGAAAATCGACGCCGCTGGCATGACGAAGGACGCTCATGAGAAAGCCACCGCCGAACTCAAGCGCCTCGAGGGCATGCCGCCGATGTCGGCCGAATCGACCGTTTCGCGCAACTATCTCGATTGGCTTCTGGCTGTGCCGTGGAAGAAGCGCACCAAGGAAATTCGTGACCTGCGCTATGCCCGCCAGATCCTCGAAGGTGATCACTACGGCTTGGAGAAGATCAAGGAGCGCATCCTGGAATTCCTTTCCGTTCGCCGGCTGGTCCAGAACCCGAAGGGCTCTATTCTCTGCTTTGTTGGCCCTCCCGGCGTTGGTAAGACTTCGCTCGGTATGTCCATCGCCAAAGCAACGGGTCGTAAGTTTGTCCGCCTGTCCTTGGGTGGAGTCCGCGACGAAGCTGAAATTCGTGGACACCGGCGCACCTACATCGGTGCCTTACCCGGCCAGCTTATCCAAATGATGAAGAAGGCGGGGACCAAGAACCCGGTCATCATGCTCGATGAGATCGACAAGATGTCCATGGATTTCCGCGGTGACCCCTCCTCGGCTCTGCTTGAAGTGCTGGATCCCGAGCAGAACAGCACGTTCATGGATCACTACCTGGACGTGGAATATGACCTGAGCCAGGTTTTCTTTATCGCCACGGCTAATGTTCTCCATACCATCCCACCCGCTCTTCAGGACCGGATGGAAGTCATTCGCCTCTCCGGGTACACCGAACTCGAGAAACTGGAGATCGCCAAGCGCTTCCTGGTCAGTAAGCAGCGCAAGGACACCGGTATCTCGGAGGAGCAGGTCGAATTCACCGATGCTGGCTTGCAGACTTTAATCCAGTCCTATACACGCGAAGCTGGCGTTCGTAACCTGGAGCGCGAAGTTGGAAATCTCTGCCGTAAGGTGGCTCGCAAGCTCGTGGAAGCGCAGACCCCGGCAGGTGAGGAGCCCACCGTAGGCGCCGGGGCCGAGCAGGCGATCGAAGTAATGGAGGAAGAGATCTCCGCTCAACCGGAAGAGGTGGTCAATGAGCCTTCGAAGAAGTCGCGCAAGAAGGTCCGCGTCATTGAAACGCCGATGATTCCGATCGAAAAGATCGTCGTCGAGCCGGCGAAGGTGACCGAACTTCTGGGCCCACCCCGCTTCCGTGACATGGATCTCGATAAGAAGAATGAGATTGGCGTCACCACCGGCTTGGCGTGGACTGAAGTCGGCGGTTCTATTCTCACGACCGAAGCAGCCGTCATGGAAGGCCGGGGCAAGATGATGACCACCGGTAAACTCGGTGATGTCATGCAGGAATCGGCGCAGGCTGCCATGAGTTATGTCCGTTCGCGCGCCCAATATATCGGGCTACCGAAGGACTTTTATCGCCACCTTGATATTCACGTTCACGTACCGGAGGGCGCCATCCCGAAAGATGGGCCGTCCGCCGGCATCACGATCGCGACCAGTATCTGCAGTTCGCTAACCGGCATCCCCGTTCGGGGCGATATCGCGATGACCGGTGAGATCACTGTGCGCGGACGTGTGCTTCCGATTGGCGGATTGAAAGAGAAGCTGCTGGCTGCACATCGCCAGGGTGTTTTTGAAATCGTTCTGCCGAAAGATAACGAACGAGATCTGGCTGATATTCCGGAGAATATCCGTAAAGAGATGAAGCTGCACTTTGCGACTTCGATGGATGAAGTCGCTAAAGATTGCGCTGGAGCGGGAAATCGTGGCTTTGCCCATGGCGCCTGCAGCTACCGCAGCAGAGTTGACAGGACGACCGGCCGAAGACAATCTCACGCACTAAGCGGCGGGAGGTAGTCTCAGATTTCCGGGAGCAGAATCAAGGTAAACTAGTGGGAACTGGCGCAGTCGCGAAAGCCCGGCAGGGAACGCGTGCCCGTAGACAATCGGGCGGGCGGTAACGCCGGGCGGCCCGACTGTAAATTGATCATTAGCGCCGCCGAGCCTACGCAATTCCCGCCGGAAGCTTCCGGCGGTCCGCTGGAAGTAGCTTTCTTAGGTCGAAGTAATGTCGGCAAGTCGAGCCTGCTCAATCAGCTGGTGCGGCGTCCGCAGTTGGCGTTCACCAGTTCCCGCCCAGGCTGTACCCAGCTGATCAATTTCTTCGAGGTCGACGAGGCCTTACCACTTTGTCGACTTGCCGGGTATGGGTACGCCCGCGTTTCGCTTGAAGAAAAAGCGAGCTGGAAGAAGCTGATTGAAAGTTATCTGCTCAACCGGGATAGCTTAGCGTTGTCGCTCCTCCTTATCGATGCCAGGCGAGGATGGATGGAAAAAGATCTGGAACTCAAATCCTGGCTCGAGTTCCATAACCGTCGATATCAGGTGGTCGCCACCAAAATCGACAAGCTCAAAAGCAGCAATCAAGTAAAAGCCGGTATGGCCGTGATCCAGCGCGAACTGCAGAATCAGGAGCCTATACCGTTCTCGGCCATCGACGGCCGGGGAGTGAGGGAACTTTGGCAAATCATCTCGAAGATCAAGAACAAACATTAACCCCCGCGGCGACCACCGAAGGTACGCCCACTGCCACTGAAGGCAAGTCCGAACAAGTGGCGCAAGAGTCTGAATCTGAGACTCATACTCCCGTCAGCGACGCAAGTAACGCAAAAGACACTGCCGAAACGAATGGCGCTGGCGCCGAACCTAGGCAGTCTGAGCTGAAGCTGACGGAGGCGAAAGCCGATGCGAAGTCATCGGAAACCCGTCCTGAAGGCCGCTCATCTGAAGGGAAAACTGCGGAAAAAGCTTCGGACGGTAAGACCGAGCGCATTGCGCCTCGATCCCGCGCTGCTGGCGATTCCAGAGCGAACGGCTCGAAATCATCAGGCGAGCCCATTCGCCGCCCTGTCGGAGACAACCGTCCCTCTACCGAATTGCGGCCTCCAATCGCCGAGAGTCGCCTGAGTGCTCCGCCGTCCACTGAAACCAAGACACCGGTCGACGTCAAGCCGGTGGAAAGCCGGCTCGTAGAATCGCGCTCTTCGGAATCAAGACCGGCTGAGTCTCGAGCGAGCGATTCCTCCAAAGTGCCTTCTGAAAATGGGGCTCCCGCAGCTGCACCTAGCGCTATCCCTGCTAGCCAGAGTGGACAACCCAATCAGGGCGGCCAACAAGGCCAGGGCGGACAGCCCTTCCAGCGCCGCGGGCGGCACTCGCTCGGCAATACCGGTGCGCAAGGCCAAAAGAATGGAACGACCACTCTCGACCTAGTCGAACTGAAAGACATGCGCATCGAGGCGCTTAACCAGATCGCTAAGGATCTGGGCGTGCTCGGTGCCGCCGGCCTCCGCAAACAGGAACTGATTTTTAAGATCCTGCAAACCCAAGCCGAGAAGAGCGGACTGATCTTCTCCGAAGGTGTGCTCGAGTGCCTTCCCGATGGCTTTGGCTTCCTGCGCGCGCCTGAATACAACTACCTCCCGGGACCCGACGACGTTTACGTCTCTCCTTCGCAGATTCGGCGTTTCGACCTCCGCACCGGCGACACCGTCTCCGGTCAGATCCGACCTCCGAAAGAAGGCGAACGCTACTTTGCTCTCATCAAAGTAGACGCGATCAACTTCGAGCCACCGGAGGAGTCGCGCAACAAGATTTTCTTCGATAACCTAACCCCGCTCTATCCCGACGAACGGATGAAGCTGGAAACCGCCAAGGACAGCTTCTCGGGACGAGTCATGGATCTCCTGACTCCGATTGGTAAGGGGCAGCGTGGGTTGATCGTCGCGCCTCCGCGAACTGGTAAGACGATGCTGCTTCAGAGCATCGCCAATTCCATCACCACCAATCATCCTGAGATCAATCTCATCGTCCTCCTGATCGACGAGCGCCCGGAAGAAGTTACGGACATGCAGCGATCTGTGCGTGGCGAAGTCATCAGTTCCACCTTTGACGAGCCCGCCGCCCGTCACGTTCAGGTTGCCGAGATGGTTATTGAAAAAGCCAAGCGCCTCGTGGAACACAAACGTGACGTTGTTATCCTGCTGGATTCCATCACGCGTCTTGCGCGCGCTTATAACACCGTCGTTCCACCTTCAGGTAAAGTGCTCTCCGGTGGTGTCGATTCCAACGCTCTTCAACGTCCCAAGCGCTTCTTCGGTGCGGCTCGCAACATCGAAGAGGGCGGCTCTCTCACCATCGTTGCCACGGCGCTTATCGATACCGGTAGCCGCATGGACGATGTGATCTTTGAAGAGTTCAAAGGTACCGGCAACATGGAAATTCACCTTGATCGCAAGCTGGTCGACAAGCGTGTCTTCCCGGCCATCGACATCAACCGCAGCGGTACCCGCAAGGAAGAATTGCTGATGCCTCGCGAGGAGCTGAACCGGGTCTGGATCCTGCGCAAGGTACTGAATCCTCTTTCACCCGTCGAATCAATGGAACTCCTGCTGGATAAACTGGGCCGCACGCGCAGCAACGCCGAGTTCCTGGCCGCCATGAGCGGTTGATCGACTTTCATCTGCTTCATTCAGATCAGAAGCGCGGCACAATGCCGTATCTCTGTCGCGCGAAAAAGCCCAGCCTTGTTCGCGGAACTCTGCTTGCCACAGGGGCCTGCACTTTCCTGTCCTGTTCAACCTTAAATGGGCCGTATCCGTATACTCTCTGACCACGTCGCGAATAAAATCGCAGCCGGTGAGGTGGTGGAGCGGCCCGCCTCCGTGGTTAAAGAACTGCTTGAGAACTCGCTCGATGCGGGCGCTACCGAAATCCGAGTAGACGCTGAGAACGCCGGCCGGCGGCTCATACGCATCATCGATGATGGTTGCGGCATGCTGCGTGACGATGCGCTGCTCGCCTTTGAGCGACATGCCACCAGCAAGCTGAGCGACGTCAAGGATCTACTCGCCATCGCGACGCTTGGCTTCCGCGGAGAAGCGCTTCCTTCCATCGCTTCGGTCAGCCGTTTAGTGCTGGAAACCAGGTCCGCGGACGAACGCACCGGAACCTCCATCGAAATCAGCGGAGGCAAGCTCTTCCGTTGCGATGAAATCGCGCGCCCCACTGGCACCACCATCACCGTTCGCGATCTCTTCTTTAACGTTCCCGCCCGCAAGAAGTTTCTGCGGTCAGATCAGACCGAGCTCGCCCACCTCGGATCGCTGCTTACTCATTACAGCCTCGGACACGCCAACAAGCGCTTCGAGTTTACGCACGAAGGTCGTGAGTTGTTGAACGTAACACCCGTCGAAAGCGTACGCGAGCGGGCGTTCCAGATATTCGGGTCGGAGATCATGGCCGATCTCCTGAATATCTCACCGCGCACCTTTGAACTGCGTCTGCCCCCGCCCTACGTACCCTTTAACTCGCGTGAGAGTATGGCGCCTGCCCCGGAACCCGAAACCGCTCATTTCGTCCTGGAAGGCCTGGTCTCCGCTCCCTACGTTCAAAAGGTCAATCGCAACCAGATCTTCCTCTTCGTCAACGGGCGTCTCATCCGTGACAAAGTGTTGCTCCACGCTGTGCAGGCCGCCTATCACAACCTTATGCCGGCCGGCTGCTTTCCGTTCGCGCTGCTATTCCTAAATTGCGATCCGTCCGAGGTGGATGTCAACGTCCATCCTGCGAAGACGGAAGTCCGTTTCCGGCACAGCTCCGCAGTTCACGATTTTGTTCGCGATGCCGTACGCGAGGCCCTCATGGAGAGCCGTCCTGTTTCGAGCATCCCCCTGCCGGTCTCGCCAATTGTGACGCGCGAGCGCACTTTCCCGGCCGCCAATCTCCCCTTCTCTGAATTTACGGCCGTCATGGAGGGCGTACTCGTGGAACCCGAGTCGTCCAACGTCATGCCTTTGCGCGAAGAGCCGTTGGAGAACTTGCCCGAAGTGCAGATCCAACGCCCTTACCTTCCAAACGAGCGACCGCGGAGTGAAACGCCCGCCGTCTTCTCGCCCAGTCAAACGCGGCGCATACCCGACACCCATGGCGCTCTAGATCAACTGTCGGCGGACTGGGAACGCGTGCAAACTTTGGACGCTTTGCCGGAACTGAGGCCGCTGGGCCAGCTGCATGAGAGCTTTATCATCGCCGCCGGTCGCGATGGCCTTTGGATCATTGACCAACACGTAGCGCATGAGCGCATTCTCTTCGAACAAGTGCTTCGCCAGCGAGCGGCCGGAACAGTTGAGATTCAGCAGCTCTTGATGCCACTGGTCTTGCAGCTGACTCCGAGCCAGAATTTCGAGTACGCGCGTATTGCCGATGAACTCAACGCTTACGGCTTCGATACGGAACCGTTTGGTCAACGCACCATCGCGATTAAAGCGGCACCGGCCGGCGTGGGACCGGCTGACGTGGAAAAGATTATCTTCGAGGTCTTGGAAATCGCGGAAACAGAACTTCGCAATGCGTCTCTTGACGAGATCCGAAGGAATGTTTGCGCCACCATCGCTTGTCGTGCAGCCATAAAGATCAATATGCGGCTGGAGACCACCAAGATGGAGTGGCTCTTAAGAGCCCTCAGCCAGTGCGAGTACCCGATGACCTGCCCACACGGCCGGCCGATCGCTCTCCGTTACAGCACACGGGACATTCTCAAGAGCTTTCACCGGATCTGACGGTGCTTCAAACAGAGCTGGATCGGCGTTTGCGAATAGCGATGCATGAACGCGGGCCAGAAAGCGCAGCGTGTCCTTATCCGCAACTACTGCTCTTAATACGCACGATCTCTGCTCACCTGGGAGAACGGACGCGCCGGCTAGCCCTTCCATTGCTCTTTTGAACTTGCTCTCAATCTCCAAAGAGCCGGCAATGCCATCGCCCACCAAGGTCACCAGTGTCTGCTTGGATTGCAGATGTACTTGCAGGCATCCCTCGAAGCCGAAAACGAGCTGGGCAAAGTCGGTGCTGCCCTCAATGGCGAGAATAAAGTCTTTGTCTGTCTGCCCCAGGAACGTCGCGTTTACCCGCTGCCGTTGCAGGCTCTCTTCTACATCGCGGTAGATCTGTTCCCGCGGGATCTCGGAGCTTTCCGGACGGATGCGCAACAGCTGCAGTCCCCTTTTGCACGCGACCGACTTCACGACCGGCTGTGCGCACTGCGCCGATTCCCCACAGATGCGTGTCCCTTCTACGTGAGGCCGAAACGTGTTGCGAAGGTAGATAGGGATGCGAAGCCTGCGAGCCGGAGCAACCGTATCGGGGTGCAGAATCTTGGCCCCGGATTGTGCGAGATTCGCCGCCTCAACAAAGGTCAGGTGCTTGACGCAAAAGCCGCCCGGGTGCAGCCTTGGATCGCACGTCAGCATGCCATCGACGTCCTTCCATACTTGAATCTCTTTTGCGTTCAGAGCCGCGCCGATAATGGACGCGGTCAGGTCTGATCCGCCGCGGCCCAGCGTCGTCGTCCGGCCATCCTGAGTAGAGGCGATAAATCCACCCACGACCACAGCGCCGGCCGGTCTGCTTTCCGGGATGGCCCAGCGGAGCTTGGCGTTCGTCTCCCAGAACTTCGGCTTGGCCTCGGTAAACCGATCATCCGTGACGATCAGTCTGCGCGAATCCATATGCGCTGCCCGAATGCTCAAAGAGTTGAAGGCCGCCGCCAGGATGAGGCTGGAAACCTGCTCACCGATGCTGAGCACCCAGTCTTTCAGCTCGGCATTGAAAGCCCGTTCGCCCTCGAGAATCTCCAGCATGCGAACGTGCAGGTCACGGAAAATCCGTTGTACGTCTGCAAACGCCCAATCAGAATCAACGCCCGAGAGAACCTCGCCGGCAATTCGCAAATGATCATCACGGAGTTCTGTCTGCAATTGAAGGCTTTCGGCTACGTGCCCCAGGGCGGTCTCCTGCAGAAGACGAAGCAGCCGGTCTGTAGTGTTCCCCATGGCGGAAACAACAACGACCGGCTTTCTTTGTATCTCGTGTTGAACGATAGAAGCGACCTGCCGGATGGCGTCTGCGGAAGCTGTAGAACTCCCGCCGAACTTCATTACGATCATGATTTCTTGATTCGACCTATCTTCAAGGTAGAATCGAAAGCCTCAAGAAAGCATAAGCGCTACTTGCCATCGCGCCGAAGGACAGTGCACCGGCCAGGCCGGCGCGATCAGGCGAAAGACCGCCTAGCCGATATGCCAGCCCTTGCGAACAATCGGCTTCAGCAACTGGTTAGCCTCTGAATTGTTGGTAATGCGCATCTTCTCGGCATCCCACTCCAGCCTGCAATTCAGTTTGATCGCAATTGCTCCCAGCGCCACCCACTCCGTAAAAGGTGCCGACACATTGAAGTTCGAACACGCCGGTTCGCCGCCTTTGCAGGCGCGAATCCAGTCCCGGTAATGACCCGGCGAACGCGGCAGAAACTCAGGAGGGAAATCATAGTCGCGCATGCGTTCCACCGGTAGTAAACGAGTCCACTCGCCATACGTTCCGGTCGTTATCATGCCCTTCTCGCCCTTGAATAAGCTGCCATTCGTGCCTGTATTGATTAGCTTCATCCACTCGGCTTCTTTCCGGGCATGGGCGTCCAGGTTGGCCGCCGCGCTCTGCGGACGAGGGGCCGGCGGAGGCACGTCTTTCGGAGTGAAGAAGTCGTCGGTGAAGACACCGCCCTGGATCTGATGTTCTTTCGGCTTTCCTTCGAAGGCGGCCTGAGTGCGGCGATTCCGTGGCAAGTCTCCCAGAATCTCGTCCTGCGGCGCCCCGGGGAATGTCGGCTGGTCTGAGCGCATAGCGTCGTACCAAAAGATCTTCACGGCCGGCATCCCGTCGCGTTCAGGGAAGTCAAACCGCACCACTGACTTGGCGGGAAAATACAGGTCTGTCCGGTCTTCCTGGCTTACGCACTCCACCGAGGTGGGTGCACCCAGACGAAGGGCCATATTCGGTGCGCCCAGGATGTGGCACGCCATGTCGCCCAGCGAGCCGGAACCAAAGTCGAAGAATCCTCGCCAGCTGAAAGGCAGATAGTCTTCGCTAAAGGGCCGGTCTTTGGCAACGCCCAGCCACAAGTCCCAATCGAGCGTACCTGGCACTGCCGACGTCACGGGCATATCTTTGATGCCCTGCGGCCAGGCCGGCCTGTTAGTCCACGCATGGACTTCCGTCACGTTCCCGATTGCGCCTGACCAGATCATCTCCGCACACTGCCGGGTACCTTCGTTCGAGTAACCCTGATTGCCCATCTGCGTCGCGACCTTGTATTTGGCGGCAGCCTTGGCCAGTTCTCGGCACTCCCAAACTGTATGCGCAAGTGGCTTTTGAACGTAAACGTGCTTCCCCCGCTCCATCGCCGCAATACCGGCGGCCGCATGCATGTGGTCTGGGATGGTGACGATCACGGCATCGATATTGCCAGCTTCCTTATCGAGCATCACCCGATAATCCTTATATTTAGGCGCGTTCGGAAACTGGGTATAGATCTTTTCCGCTCGTTTTTCGTCCACGTCACACAACGCCATAATATTTTCGGTTTGCGCGCAGCTCTGGATATCGCTGGTTGCTTTTCCACCCGCGCCGATTGACGCGATGTTCAGCTTTTCGTTCGGAGATTTGTAGCCCAACGCTTTCAGAGAGGGAACACTCCCGAAACCACCGGCCGGGATAGCGCCTGCCAGCAGGCTGCCGTAGAAGAAATATCGCCTGGAAATACCTTGTCGTTTCAATTCGTCACCGCCATTTCAATCCGATCGTATACCGTTGAAGACCAATCCTGGCGAACAATTGAGACAATAAACCATATCAGCCCGCCCGCAGGAGCGACGATATGAAACACTCGACTGACAGCACGATGGACAAGGTCAAACCGGCCCAGGAAACATCCACCGCCCGAGAGGGCCAGTTAACGCGTCGCGACGTCGTCAATACCGCGCTAACCGCCGGAGTTGCACTGCTGCCGGTTACTGTTTCTACACCGGTCACAGCGGCATCTGCCTTGGCCGAAGCACCAGCCGCCGCAAAGTCGAATACCACTTCGGTTGTGCCGGTTACGCTCAATATCAACGGCACGACACACCACCTGGAACTGGAACCGCGCGTCACCTTGTTAGACGCTTTGCGCGAACATATCGGGCTCAACGGTACGAAAAAAGGCTGCGATCACGGGCAGTGCGGTGCATGCACGGTACTGGTGAACGGCGAGCGAATCAATTCCTGCCTCACGCTGGCCATCATGCATACTGGCCAGCCGATAACCACAATTGAAGGCCTGGCTCAGGGCACTCAACTTCATCCCGTGCAACAGGCCTTCATTGACCACGATGCTTTTCAGTGCGGCTACTGTACTCCCGGCCAGATCTGTTCGGCGGTCGGCCTGATCCATGAAGGACACGTCAAAACCGACGACGAGATCCGGGAGGCCATGGCGGGAAATATCTGCCGTTGCGGCGCATATCCCCACATCGTGGCGGCGGTTCGCTCCGCGCTGGCGAAAGCATAATTTTCCTATCGAAACGTAAGATCTCCGCACGAGAAACGAGCACAACTCATGAATGCGTTTAGCTATAGTTCGGCAGCATCGGTGGAAGAAGCCCTGAGCGGGCATTCTCAAGAGAAGAACGCGGCTTATCTGGCGGGCGGGACCAATCTGCTCGATAACTGGAAACTCGGTGTGCAGCAGCCCGATCATCTGGTTGATGTGCGGCACGTTGGGCTCGATCGCATCGATGCACTCCCGGAGGGTGGACTGCGCATCGGCGCATCCGTCAGCAACACGAAGCTGGCCTACGATGATCGCGTTTTGAAAGGCTACCCGGCCCTTTCCGAAGCTATTCTGTCGGGCGCAAGCCCGCAATTGCGGAATGCTGCTACCGCAGCCGGCAATCTACTGCAAAGGACGCGCTGTTATTACTTCCGTGATAAGGCACGGGCCTGCAACAAGCGTGAGCCGGGTTCGGGTTGCGCTGCCATCACCGGAGTCAATCGCATCCACGCCATCCTCGGAACCAGCGAGAAGTGCATTGCTACTCACCCCTCCGATATGGATGTCGCCTTAATGGCCCTCGACGCCGTCGTGAAAACCCGCGGAGTCAATGGCGAACGCGGTATTCCCATCGCTGAGTTCTACGTCCCGTACGGCGACGATCCCGCAAAAGAGAATGTATTGGAGCCCGGTGAACTGGTGACCAGCATCGACCTTCCCGCCTCGTCCTGGTTTTCGAACTCTCGTTACGTGAAAGCCCGCGACCGCGCCAGCTATGAATTTGCACTGGCCTCGGCCGCCGTTGCCGTCCAACTGCAGGACGGGGCGGTTCTCGATTGCCGCATCGCTCTCGGAGGTGTCGCGACCAAACCATGGCGGGCCCTGGCTGCCGAACGCGCTCTCCGCGGCCGCAGGCCGACCAACGAAGAATTCCAGGCCGCTGCCGACGCTGAACTAAGAGCGGCGGTTCCGCAGTCCCACAATGCCTTCAAGGTGCAGCTGAGTAAGCGGGTCCTGCTGCAATCGCTGCAGATGGCAACTTCCCGACAGGCTTAAACAGGCCGATTGAGAGACATCACCATGCAAAATACTCTCCACGGATCAAATGCGAGCCCCATCGGTCAGGCGCTGAATCGGGTTGACGGCCGGGCCAAAGTCACAGGCGCTGCTCCCTTCGCGGCGGAAGCTCCGTTGAAAAACATGGCCTACGCGGTGGTTGTCCAGAGTACCGTCGCTCGCGGCAAAATCACTTCCATCAACACCGCGAAAGCTGAAACTGCCCCGGGCGTTCTCACCGTCATCACACCTCGTAACATGCCCCGGTTGAAGGCGCAGAAAGGCGTGTCGCTGGGCGAAGATCACATGCCTCTCAGCGATATGTCGATCTACTACGCAGGCCAGTACGTGGCAGTGGTTGTGGCCGATACGCCGGAACGTGCGAACTGGGCGGCTACGCTGGTCGATATCGAGTATCAGAACGAGAAACCGCGCGTCTCTTTGCACGATGCGGCAGGTACTCTCGATGTTCCCAAGAGTGATTTCGGAGAACCGATTCAGATCAATAAGGGCAGCGTCGAAAAGGCTGCTCAATCTGGCGCAGCGGTGGTGAAAGCCACGTACAAAACCCCCACGCACACTCATAATCCTATGGAAATGAGTGCCACCACAGCTGTCTGGGATGGCGGTGATCATCTGACGTTGTGGGACTCGACTCAGGATGTGACGGGCGCGCGCAACACCATTGCCGCCCTGTTCGACCTGAACCCTGCGAATGTTCACCTTCTGTGTCCGTTTACGGGCGGTGGCTTCGGCTGCAAAGGTTCCGTCTGGCCGCACACCACCTTAGCCGTCGCTGCTGCGAAACTCGTAAACCGTCCCGTAAAGCTCATGCTGACGCGCCACCAGATGTTTACCGGGTGCGGTCATCGGCCACCTACAGAACAAGCCATGACGCTGGTCGCCTCCAAAGACGGCAAGCTTCTTGGGGTCGCACACGAAACCACCACCATGGGTTCCTATGCGGGCAACTATACCGAAACGTGTGGCATGGGCACCAGCTATGTCCTCTACAACACGCCAAATCTGAAAGTCACTCACTCCATCCGCAAAACAGACATCGCCACGCCGACCTTTATGCGTGCGCCCGGGGAAACGCCCGGCTCCTTCGCTCTCGAATCCGCGATGGACGAGCTGGCCTACAAACTCAACATGGATCCGGTTCAGCTCCGCTTGACGAACTATGCGGAGAAACATCCTCAAACCGGGCAGCCCTGGTCCAGCAAGCAGCTGCGCCAGTGCTACCAGATCGGAATGGAAAAGGCCGCCTGGAATATCCGAAATCCGAAGCCCGGCAGCATGCGAGGCCCCAAGGGCCGCCTTATTGGTTGGGGCATGGCGACGGCTGCCTATCCTGCGATGACCTTCCCGGGAGCCGCCCGGATTCGTGTCATGTCCGACGGCCATGACGGGATTCAAGCGGTCGGCGCAGCGGCCACTCAGGACCTTGGTACAGGCACCTGGACAATCGGACTGCAGATCACTGCCGCAGAATTGGGCCTGCCTCTCCAAAAAGTGCGCTTTGAATTGGGCGACAGCGACTTCCCGCCTTCGGGTGTTTCCGGCGGTTCTGCCACCGCAGGAAGTCTGACCCTGGCGCTCAGCGAAGCTTCTCTGGTCTTGCGTGCCGAGTTACTCAAGGTCGCCAGTGCCGATCCCACTTCGCCGCTGGCCGGCTTGAAGCCCGGTCAGGTCGCCTTACGCGGAAACCGGCTGGTCTCTCTCGCCGACGCAAGCCGCTCCATGGACATCAACGGACTCATCGTTCGTAGCGGCCGCTCCTACATCGAAGGTCAAGGCGTGCAGCAGGGCGGAGATCGACCGGTCAAGATCAAGACTCAGGGCGAGACCGACGGCGAAGACTACGAGGCGAATCAGCACAAGTTTGCCTTCCACTCTTTTGGAGCCCACTTTGTGCAGGTCGTTGTGGACGATCTGGTGCCCAGGGTTCATGTCCAGCGCGTTGTCACGGTGATGGACATTGGGCGCGTGCTGAATCCCAAAACTGCGCGCAGCCAGGTGATCGGCGGCGTCACTATGGGAATCGGGGCCGCTTTGATGGAGGAGACGCTCTACGATCCCAACACGGCTCATCCGGTCACCGCCAATCTGGCAGATTATGCGGTCTGCGTGAACCCCGATATCCACTCGATCGAAACGCATTTTATCGATATCCCGGACACTCACTTCAACTCTCTCGGATGCCGGGGAGTCGGCGAGATCGGCATCACCGGCGTGGCCGCGGCCGTGGCCAACGCGGTTTATCACGCCACCGGCAAACGCGTGCGCGACCTGCCCATCACGCCTGACAAGCTCCTCGCCTGAAATTCGTTTACGACCCCGATGGCACCGGGATCGGTTCACCGGGCGCAACTGGTTCACCTACTGCCAGGGTTCCATCCGAAAGCCAGGTAATTCGCTGAGCGCGCGGAGCCCGGTCGTTCTTGCATCCCTCATTCGGCCGCGGATTCGCGTGATAGATGATCCAGTCTTCCTTCCCGTCTGGGGATTGAAAGAACGAGTTGTGGCCCGGTCCGAACGTCTTGTCTTGGGCCGAGGTTGTCAGAATCGGCCGCGGTAGCTTGTGCCAGGAACCACGGTTCATCACATCGCTGTCCACAGAAGCCGTCATTTCACCCAGTGCATAGCTGTCTGTCCAACAACCACTGGCCGAGTAAGTCAAAATCAGCTTATCCCCGTGCCTCAGGACTTCGGGTCCCTCGTTCACGTCGACATGGCGGCCAGGCAGGTCACCGATCTTCTCCCAAGGCAACTTCGGATGCGAGATCTCGACCCGTGATCCATCGATCGTCGTCGGATCGTTCAAACGAGCGATATACAGCCTTTGCATTCCATCCTTCGATTGCTTCCAGCCGGACCACACCAGGTAAAGCTGACCCTTGTTTTCGAACACGGTCCCGTCGATGGCCCAATGATCGTCGGCGGTCGAAAGCTTGCGAGGCTCGCTCCACTCTCCAATGAGAGGATCGGCCGAACCATTAGAGATCACCCAAAGTCGATGGTCCCGGTTCACACCATCGTCGGCGGCGAAATAGATGTACCACTTGCCTCGCAGAAAGTGAAGTTCCGGCGCCCATAGTTCTTGCGAGTAAGGCTGGCCCGGACGCGGAGTCCAGACTACCTTGCTCTCGGCATTTCGCAACTCCGGCATTGAGCGAGTCTTCCGGATCATCAGGTTCCTCCCGGTCGAATTCATGTAGTAGTAGAACCCGTCGCGCGAGGTCACCCATGGATCCGGACCAGAGGGAAGAAGTGGATTCGTGAAGGTTTGAGATGATGACGGCGAGTGAACCCGGGGCTGTTGATCCTGGGAAAACAGAACAAAGCTCGCCGCGACCAGGGCCAGAGCAAATTTCAACATCACAAGAAGATCTTGTCATGACCAGCAGGGGAAGAATGAAGACGATCAGAGTAATAGCGGGCTTGCTGTTCCTAGCGCTCGCCTCCTGGGCACAGGATGATGCCCATCGGTGGACGGCGGAGAAAGCGAACGCCTGGTACAAAACGGAGCCCTGGCTTGTGGGCAGCAACTATATACCCAGCTACGCCGTGAATGAGTTGGAGATGTGGCAGGCGGATTCCTTCGATCCCAATCGCATCGACACCGAACTGGGTTGGGCCGAAAAGCTGGGCATGAATACCATGCGCGTCTTCCTCCACGACCTTCTGTGGCAGCAGGATCAGGCTGGGTTTACAAAGCGGATCGATACCTTCCTCGATATCTGCCGCAAACACAAGATCAAACCGGTGCTCGTGCTGTTCGATTCCTGCTGGGATCCCGCTCCCGCTCTGGGTAAGCAGCGTGCGCCCCGCCCCGGCATTCACAACTCCGGTTGGATGCAGAGTCCCGGAGCCAAGGCTTTGCAGGATCCTGCCGAATACCCACGGCTGGAGGCCTATGCTGCCGGAGTGGTTCGAGCGTTTGCGAAAGATGATCGCGTGCTGGCCTGGGACATCTGGAATGAACCCGATAATCCCAATACGTCAAGCTATGGCAAACAAGAGCCACCGAACAAAACGGACCTGATTTTAGCCCTGCTGCCTAAAGCCTTTGAATGGGCGCGCTCTGCAGATCCGCAACAACCGCTGACCACCGGCGTATGGCAAGGCGATTGGAGCGACCCGGAAAAGATGTCGCCCATGAACAAACTGCAATTGAACCTCTCGGACGTCATCAGCTTCCATAGCTATACCGTGCCGGCCGAGTTCGAGAAGCGGGTAACAGAATTGCAAAAGTATGGGCGTCCGCTCATCTGCACCGAATACATGGCGCGCGGTGTCAACAGCACATTCGCCGGAACACTTCCCATTGCCAAGCGCTACAAAGTAGCAGCCATTAATTGGGGCTTCGTGCAGGGCAAGACTCAAACCAATCTGCCTTGGGACTCCTGGCAACAGCCCTATGTCTATCGCGCGCCGAAGGTCTGGTTTCACGACATCTTCTACCCAAATGGCAAACCATATCGCAAGGCGGAAGTTGCCTTCATCCGCAAAGAGACCCACACCCCCTAACCTGCCTTCGAGGCTTGTTTCTAGAAGTAAATTCGCCAATTCGCAGCGCAGGATTGTAGATGGCCTGCGATAATTCGAGGGAAGAAAGGGTGTTGATTGATCTCTCCTTCCGAGGCACAAGCCACCGTATCTGCTGACTTAGCGCGCGCTCCGAAACGATCGGGAAATCTCCTGCGGCAGGTGAGACTATTACACCTGTACCTGGGGACATTCTTCGCGCCCTCCATTATTTTCTTTTCGCTCACGGGCGCCGCGCAGGTGATCAACCTGCATGAGACGACCCCGGGTAGTTCTTACCACCCGCCGGTATGGCTTGAGCAATTGGCGCAGGTTCATAAAAAGCAGACACTCGCCATGCGTCCCAAGGGAGGAGCCCCTCCGCGTCCGGCCAACGCAGAAGCCCGGTCAGCCGGTGAAGGCAAGCCCGAAGGAGGGGTGGCGCGAGTGGGTCAAGCTCGTAACACTCCGCCTCCTATGTCGCTCGGAACCTATCTCCAGAAGAGATTCTTCTTTGTGATGTCCCTCGGGCTGACCATAACCACGCTGCTGGGGATTTATATGGCTTTCAAGTACAACCGCGATCGCCGCATGATCTGGGGCATGCTCATCGTCGGTACCGTATTGCCACTCAGTCTCTTGTTCTTCTAGGCTCGTTTTCCTCGGGAGTTTACCCTCCCGGAGCACGAAAACATTGCGCCTTCTGTTAAACGTACTGTCACTAGCACGTTCCCAAAGCGCATATACTGAAAACGCATTCCCCGCCGTTAGACCTTTCATGGCCTCGATTGAAAAGCATCCTGATTGTCCCCAACCCGACTCCGCTGAAGTTGTCGCAGTAGTCACTGATACTGATACCAGCCCTCCCCGCGGCAATCCCTTCCCGGTAGTCGGTATCGGCGCGTCGGCGGGTGGATTGGAGGCCTTCGGCCAAATTCTAAGTGTTATTCCCAATGACACCGGGATGGCTTTCGTCCTGGTTCAGCATCTGGATCCCTCGCACGAAAGCCAGTTGGTAGATCTGCTGGCGCCTCTCTGCTCCATGCCGATTCTTACTGTGCGCGACGAGATGGCAATCGAGCCAAACACTGTCTATGTCATTCCCCCGAACACCAGCATGGTTCTCGAAGGCGATCATTTGCGCTTGGCAGTGCGGGAGTCTGGGCTGCATCTGCCTATCGACATTTTCTTCCGTTCGCTCGCCCGCGTGCAGGGCAGCCGCGCCATTGGCGTAGTACTGTCCGGGAACGCCTCCGATGGCAGCCTCGGATTGCGGGCTATCAAGACCGAGTGTGGAATTACCTTCGCTCAGGACGAAGCCTCGGCCCGGTTCGGCGGCATGCCTCGCAGTGCTATAAGCACCGGCGCTGTCGACTTTATCCTTCCGCCTCAAGATATTGGTCGTGAACTGGCACTAATCGGCCAGCACCCATATCTGCTTCCTCGGAGACCAGGTGAGGCTACAACCGAAATCTTGCCGGAGGGTGACAAGGAACTGAAACTCATTCTGTCCTTGTTAAGCGCCGCTACCAAAGTAGACTTCTCCTCCTATAAGCCAAACACGGTCCGGCGACGCATTGGACGGCGCATGATGGTGCACCGTCATGACACGCTGGGCGAATATGCCGCTTACGTGGAGAAGCACCCCGCGGAAGTACGGGAGCTTTTTCGCGACCTGTTGATCAGTGTTACCAGCTTCTTCCGGGACCCTCCCATCTTCGCCGCTTTGACACGCTCCTTAGAGTCCGACTTTTCCAGCCGGGAACCGGGCGATGGTCCTATTCGGATTTGGGTTCCCGGCTGTGCAACCGGCGAAGAAGTTTATTCCCTTGCCATTTGCTTGCGCGAACTGCAGGCTCATCAGCGCCAAAATATTCCGCTTCAAGTCTTCGGAACGGATATTCATGAGACAGCCCTCGAGCGTGCTCGCCACGGCGTGTATTCGGAAAACATAGCGGAGGACGTCTCTGCTGAGCGCCTGAAGCGGTTCTTTACCAAGGTGGAGACCGGGTTCCAGGTGTCCAAGGCGATTCGCGAAAGCTGCATCTTCGCTCGCCACGATGTCACGCGTGATCCCCCCTTCTCAAATCTCGACCTAATCAGTTGCCGCAACTTGCTCATCTATTTGGATACCGCGCAGCAGCGGCGGGTTCTTCCCATCTTTCATTACGGACTGAAGCCGGGCGGTCTGCTGATGCTTGGTACCGCTGAAAGCGTAGGTAACGCCGAGGACCTATTTGCCCCGATCAATAAGCAGGTGCAGATTTACCGCCGTAAATCGGTTCCGGTTCGCTTGCCGCTCCATTTGGAGATGAATCCCGGTCCTGTCACGGCCAGCAAACCCGATCGTAAGGGAATTCCCATGAGTGTTCTCGACTTGCAACGTAAAGTCGACCGGGTAATTCACAGCCGCTATTCACCGGATGCAGTTCTGGTCAACTCGGACCTTCAGATTCTGCAGTTTCGAGGGCACACGAACCGCTATCTGGCCCCCAACTCAGGCGAACCAAGCCTCAACCTGTTGCGGATGGCTCACGAGAGTCTAATGGTGCCGCTGCGGCGAGCGATCCATGAGGCAGTGGAGCGCAATGTCCCGGTGCAGGAAGATGCGACCTTGTCATTCGAAGGGGGTGAAAGCGTTGAGTTGCGGCTGGAAATCACGCCCATCACGGGCTCTTCCCTCAACGACCAGTACTACTTGATTATTTTTCATTCTGTGAAGCCGGAGCTGGCGCTCCCCACCGATGGAGCTTCGCAGAGCATGCTCATCGATGAACGTGTCAAGCGGCTGACCCAGGAACTCTCAGATACTCGTGAATATCTGCGCAGCTTAACCGAGGAGTATGAGGCTTACGCCGAAGAGTTGCGGGCGGCCAACGAAGAAGCTCGCAGCGCCAATGAAGAACTGCAGTCCACCAACGAAGAACTAGGGACCACGAAAGAAGAACTGCAGTCGACGAACGAAGAACTGACGACGGTCAATGAAGAGCTGCACAGCCGCAATACCGAGCTAAGCGCGATTAACAGCGATCTGAAGAATCTCTTGAGCGCTGTTAGCCTCGCCATCCTTATGGTCGACCACGACTTGCGGGTGCGACGCTTTAATCCGGCTGCTGAAAAGCTGCTCAACCTCGGTCCGCTCGATGTCGGACGGCCCATTGGACACCTTCGAGGCGAACTCGAAACGCCTAAGGTCGAAGACCAGGTACGGGCCGTCATCGAGTCGCTCGACCCCTTGACCCAAGAGTTGCAGTCCAGCGATGGCCGCTGGTTTTGCCTTTCGATCCGCCCCTACCGCACGCTGGACAACCACATCGCCGGCGCTATTATTACCATCCAGGATATCGATTCCCTCAAACGAAGCCTGCAGGCTGCGGAGGAGGCCAGGGATTACGCGGAGGGCATGATCAAGACCGTCCGCGAGCCTCTGGTTGTTCTGGATGCCGATCTCCGGGTCCTGCGGGCCACTAGTGCCTTTTACGAAACCTTCCAGGTGGCGCGTGAGGAGACCGAAGGAAGACTCTTATACGATTTGGGCAACGGGCAATGGAATCAACGCGGTCTCCGCGAGCGTCTCGGAGGAGCTCTCTTCCGCCAGGAGCCGTTTCACGACTACGAAGTTACGCACGACTTCCCACACATCGGCCGCCGCACCGTGCGGCTCAACGCCCAGCGCATTCCTTTGCCCGACGATAAGCCGCGAGTCTTGCTGCTGGCTATCGAAGACACAACCGAGCGTCGTGAACTCGCAGAGATTCGTTTCCAGCGGCTGTTCGAGACAGCCAAGGACGGCATCGTCGTCGTAGACGCGGAGACCGAGCTCATCACGGAGGTTAACCCTTACTTCCTGTCGCTCACGAGTGCACGCCTGGAAGATTTGATCGGGAAGACACTTGATCGGACCTGGCCATTTCTCAACACGAAAAACCTCCGGAAATTGGTTTCAGAACTGGTCGTCGATGACATTCTCCGCCTGAACGATGTCCCGCTCCGGCGTCGCGACGGGGCAGAAGTCAGCGTCGAAATCGTCGGCAACCGTTACCTCGTGGGAACACAACCGGTCGTCCAGCTGAACGTTCGCGATATTGCGGCTCGGAAGCAAGCCGCCCGCGAACTGCGGGAAACTGAGCAGCGGTTTCGCCTATTCGTCGAAAGCGTGCAGGACTATGGCCTCTTCCAGCTCGACCCCAATGGCATTATTAACACCTGGACGTCCGGGGCCGAGAGGCAATTTGGATGGACCGAGGCTGAAGCCTTGGGTCAGAGTGGAGATATCGTCTTTACGCCCGAGGATATAGCGGCCGGAGAAGCCGCCAACGAGGTGGAAACTGCTCGCGCCGAAGGTAGAGCGGAAGACGAGCGCTGGCACATTCGCAAAGATGGCTCCCGTTTCTTCGCCAGCGGAGTCTTAACTCGCGTCAATGATGAAAACGGGCAGCTCCGCGGATTCGCCAAGATCATGCGCGACGTGACCGAACGCAGGGCTGTCGAACAACGTTTGAAGCAACAGGCAGCGCTTCTCGATCTGGCTCCCGATGCCATCCTGGTGCGGCATTTAGACGGACGCATCCTGTTCTGGAATCGAGGCGCCGAATCACTATACGGCTGGCCTGCGGCCGATGCGGTGGGCCAGATATCTCACACCTTGTTTCGGGCCGACTATCCCGAATCCCTCAGCACCATCAATACTACCCTGTTAAACCAGGGCCATTGGGATGGCATCCTCCGGCACCGCCACCAAAACGGAAGCGCCATGACGGTTGCCAGTCGCTGGGCACTACAGCCGGCTGACGGGAATCAGCGTGCCCGAGTGCTGGAGATCAATGTTGATATCACGGCCATGAAGGAGCAGGAGGAGGGGCTTCAACGGTCGCTCGAAGAGAAGAGCATGCTTGTTCGCGAGATTCACCATCGCGTGAAGAACAACCTCCAGGTGATCGTGAGTCTCTTGAGTCTCCAGGCCAACTACATAAAGGACCCGCAAGTGGTGGCCGCTTTCGAAGAAACCGAGTCCCGTGTCCGGGCCATCGCTCAGATCCACGAGCGTCTTTATGCGTCCGACGACCTGACGGAGGTGGAATTTGCAGGTTACCTGACGCATCTCACCCAGGAACTAGTTGAGTCTCTACGCCAGGGCCGCCAATTCCGTCACCCTTTCCTTGGGTTTACAGGAGATGGTTCTGCATATCGAAAAGGCTGTTCCGCTGGGACTGATTGCGAATGAGCTGATCATTAATAGCCTCAAGCACGCCCTCCAGCATCAAGGCGGCACCCTCGAAGTAAGCCTCGCCTATGTGCCGGATAAGATCCGGGCTGATCTGGGAGAGACTCTGGACGATGGCTGGGCTCAGATTCGGATTAAAGACAACGGACCTGGCCTTCCCGCTGGACTGGACTTCTCTGGTACGAATTCCCTCGGCTTCCGCCTGATTACCTTGCTTGTGCGCCAACTGAGAGGTACTCTCCGTGTGGGCGAAGGACCGGGCGCAGATGTCATGATTGAGTTTCCCCTTCGCGAAGTTCTTGACTAGTGCAGAATTCGGATATGGTCGCCAGAATCTTGATCGTTGAGGACGAGCAGCTCGTCGCTGCGGATCTGGAGGCCAAACTGCACCGCTTAGGGCACCGGGTTGTTGGTTGCGCGGCTTCAGGAACTGAAGCCGTCCGCCTCGCTGTAAGGGAGAAGCCCGATCTGGTACTGATGGACATCCGGCTGCAAGGCCAGATGGACGGGTTGGAAGCTGCCAGGCGGGTTCAGGAGTTGACCAACACGAAAATTATCTTCGTCTCTGCCTTCGGGCAGCTCGCACGTCTCAACGGAGGCGTTCCGCCCCCTGAAACATGTCTGACAAAGCCGTTCTCGACTGTTCAGCTCCAGGCGGCAGTGGCATCGACCTTGATCGATCTATGCTGACCATTCTTGACCGCTCCTCCCGAGCGCTGTAGGAGTAGTTTTCTTTAAGCCTGTCCGGAAGGCAGCAGAACTTGGTCGAGCCAGGAATTACAAAGCAGCCGACCTAGGTTGAAGGTCTCAGCCAGCGTTAGCGGCTTTGTATGTACGAGTTAGCGCCAAACGAAAAAGCGCGAAGCGGGTTCTCGCAACTCGCTTCGCGCTTTGAGCTTTCAGCAATGCTGATGTCTGTTTTGTTAGTTGTTGTTGATCTCGACGTTGATGGTTTTCGGCTTGGCAACTTCTTTCTTGCCGAGTGTAACCGTCAGAACGCCATTCTTATAATCCGCCTTCACCTTTTCGCCATCTACAGTGTCCGGAAGGCTGAAAGCCCTTACAAAGCTGCCGTAGCTGCGCTCGATCCGGTGGAAGCCCCTGCCATTCTCTTTTTGCTCGAACTTCCGTTCGCCTTTCAGGGTTAACGTTCCATTCTCGAGCTGGATTCCAACATTCTTTGGATCAACATCCGGTAAATCGGCCTTCAAGATCAACGAGTTCTCATCTTCATAGATGTCTACCGCTGGTGACCAGGGCCGAGACGCAGGCTCGCTGAAGAGACGTGACAGGGAATCCTGGAACAGGCGCATCCCGGCCGGAAAATCCTCTAAATCATTTTGGAAGGGGGTGTACTTAATCACTGGCATTTGATTTCTCCGATCCCAAGTTTGGGTACAAGATGATCATAAGATCTTAGTCGTCTCGTGGCAAGTATCTTGATCGCGTTTTTGCTTGTTTCCCTTATTTCTCATCCCTGATGAGTTTTTTTCAGAAACACTAAATCATCTCTCGTTCTTTCCGATATGGAAGGTAGAACCAGCTCTATGAAAAACTTCTTTTCTCCCTTCCGCACCCCGATTACTGGCAACTCTCGCCTTGTGTGCTCTTCCGTTCGTCTTCCAGACGTCCGCCTCGGCTGATCCCCGGCGCATCAACGAAGTCGAAGGAATGAGATCGGTCGTCCAGAAAGTCAGTCCCGTCTATCCGCCGATGGCCAAGCAGCTGAAGCTTGCCGGGCGAGTGGTCGTAGACATGACCGTGTCGGAAGATGGCTCCGTCGAAAGCGCTGACATTGTGAACGGCAATCCGATTCTTGCCGGTGCTGCCAAGAATGCTGCCAAGAAACTGGAAGTTCCAGCCTTTTCAGGCAGATGGCAAAAGCTCTAAGGCCGTCGTGCGCGTCAACTTCGATTTCGCAAATTAAGCAGCAAAGATTCCCGGCGAACAAACACTAAGCTCGTATGACTGTAGGAAAGAAACTAATGGGCGGCAGCATTGGCGTGCTGACGCTGACTGTGGTGCTGAGTGTCTCCTCGCTCTACACAGTGGGTTCGCTTGGGAACGAGTTGTCCCATACAGCTTCGGTGACGGGTCGCAGCCTTGAACTGGCGGGCAGCATCTCCTCTGGGGCATCTAATATGTTGAGTGCGGAGCGCGGCCTGCTGCTCCGCCTTGCTCTGGGGGACACTGCCCGGGCAAACGATCTTCATGGAAGTTTCACTTCCAACGCCAAGGAATTGGGCGCACGCCTGAACCAGCTGCGTTCTGTTGTAGCCCCTGGTGACCGCAGTGCCGACAGCTTGAGTGCCAGCCTTTCGGCCTGGGTACCGGCCGACGATGAAATGTGGCAGCTCTGTAACAAACAGGACTATCAGGGTGCCTTCAAAATCTTCGACGAGAAAGTATCGCCTCTCGCCCAGCAGATGCAGCAGGCGGCCGCCAAGATCGTTGACATTGAGCATCGTGCTCTCGAAACCGAGAAGGCCCGCGCTTCCGAATTACCGGTCCAGAGCCGCTGGATCGCGACGGTCCTGATGGTAATTTCCCTTGTCGTGGGAACCATTGTCCTTTGGATTGTTCGGGAAGTTACTCAGAAGCTTCGCGATGTTGCTTTCCGCATGTCGGATACAGCACAGGAGGTCATCCAGGCTTCCAACCAGATTTCACAGTTGAGTGTCGAACTATCTTCCGGTGCGGGGGAACAGGCTGCCTCTCTGGAAGAGACTTCGGCCTCGAGCAATGAGATCAATTCCATGACTCAGCAGAACGCGCACCACGCACAAGCGGCAGCCGCGATCGTTGGCGATGTCAATGGACTCGTCCAAGACGCCAACCACAAGCTGGAGCAGATGATCTCCAGCATGAACAACATCAGCGTCTCCAGCAAGAAAGTAGCGCAAATCATCACGGTCATCGAAAAGATCGCCTTCCAGACAAACCTGCTTGCGCTGAACGCTGCTGTTGAAGCAGCGCGGGCCGGTGAAGCTGGCCTTGGGTTCGCGGTCGTCGCGGAAGAGGTCAGAACTTTGGCCGGGCACTGCTCGGAAGCCGCTCGCGACACCGGCAGCCTGATCGCCGCCTCCGTTTCCAGTTCTAACGAGGGTAGCGAGAGACTCGGAGAAGTCGTTTCCGTCATCTATGCCATCACCGAGAACACGACCAAGGTCCAGCAGATGGTCACCAGCGTCACCGCTGCCAGCCAGGAACAGGCCCGGGGCATCGCGCAGATCTCAACCGGTCTCACCCGGATGGAGAAAGTGACCCAGCGCACCGCGGCGAGCGCTCAACAAGGGAGTTCCGCCAGCCAGCAGATGAACGCTCAGGCTCAGGCTCTGCAGGCTGCCGTCGATGAACTGCGAACCATGGTCGACGAGTCGGCGTCCCCCAATGGCGCATCGTCGAGAGCCTACGCTCACGCCTGATACCGTCTCTCACCAGAAGGTGCTCGGGCCGGACTTTCGGCACCGGGCATCTTTTGCAGCGGTTTCCCGAGAGCTGTCATCATGAGGGGGTATGGCTCAACTCAAAGAGGGCGACGCCGCCCCCGCAATCTCTCTTAAGACTCACGCCGACGAACCGTTTGAGCTTTCCTCCCTCCAGGGTAAGAACGTTATCCTCTACTTCTATCCCAAAGCTGATACGCCGGGTTGCACCAAAGAGGCGTGTGCGTTCAAAGATTCCAGTCCGAAGTTTTCCGCCGCCAACACCGTGATCGTGGGTGTCTCGCCGGACGCTTCTAAGGCGCAAGCCAAGTTCCGGGACAAATTCGACCTGCCGTTTACGCTCCTGGCTGACGTGGATCATAAAGCCGCTGAGGACTACGGCGTCTGGGCCGAGAAGAGCATGTACGGGAAGAAGTACATGGGCGTAGAGCGTGCCACCTTTGTGATCGATCCTGAAGGAAAAATTAAGAAGATTTTCCCGAAGGTCAAAGTGGACGGACACGCCGAGGAAGTTTTGGCTGCAATCTAGTGTCGGTGCCTGTCCAGGTCAACGCTGGCAGAAGGTATCCTGCCCGGCCTGTGGTCGGGGTCGGAGCTCTGATCTTTAACGATCGACAGCAGGTCCTGCTGGTGGAACGAGGGAATGCACCCCTGGAGGGCTATTGGTCGCTCCCCGGCGGTGCTGTCGAGACCGGTGAGCGGCTGGAGGATGCGATGGCTCGGGAAGTCCTTGAGGAAACCGGCCTGCAAGTCTCCGTCGGACCGATTGCAACGATCTTCGAACGCATTATGCCCGATGAGCAGGGCACCTGCGAATATCACTACGTCCTGATCGACTTCTACTGCACGGTTCTTGGCGGCACGCTGCAGGCAGGGGACGATTCCAGGCAGGCTTGCTGGCGAGACCTCTGCGACTTGAGAAGCATCCAATTAACTGCCGGAACGCGCGAAGTCCTGGAAGCCTGCCCGAAGTGGCGAACTCGATTCTCCGCCGCGTCACCCGCCCTTAACCCTCCAAATCTTCGAATGCCATTCAGTAGTCTCGCGCTTCTTCAATTCAACGAACTCAAAGATCTGCTCGCCAGATTTGCAGGTAGCGAAGCTGGCCGCGAGTTGGTTCACCAGATCGAGCCGCACTCCTGACCGCGCTGTTCTGGAATCGGACTTCGCAGAGGCCGCCGAGGCCATCGGCTACGCTCGTGAGGCGGCCAGCGCCGAGGGAGCAAATCGCACCTCCGCCGTGCGCCTGCGCTTCGACCAATTGAAAGAAGTCGGACCTTCCATTCGGGTTCTGCAAGTTTCCGGAACCCGGCTCGATGGGCAGGAGATCCTCGATCTCTTCGCAACCTTGCGCTCGCCGGCGAATATCGGGGCTTTTTATTGAATGTCCAGAATCGGTATCCACGCCTGGGTCAGCGTGGGCTGCACCTAGCCGATTTGCGCGACGTTGCAAGGCGTTGGGAGCGCGCCTTCATGCCCGACGGCACCTTCTCTGACGATGCCAGCGTCGCCCTGCGCCGCATTCGCCGCGACATTGAGAGGCAGGAGAGGGGCATTCAGGAATCGCTCGAACGCTTTATCCGCGCCCACCGCACCGACGGCACTGCTGCAGGAAGATTTTGTCACCATCCGCGAAGATCGCTACGTGGTACCCATCGTCGCCGGACAGAAAGGCCGGGTTGACGGAGTCATTCATGGTTCCAGCGGCACCGGCCGCACACTCTTTGTCGAACCTCTTGAAACCATCGATCTGAACAACCAGTTGGTCCGCCTGCGCGAGGACGAACTGCGCGAGATCGATCGTATCCTTCTCGAAATCACCGACTCCTCTGCGGGAACACGCGGCCGACATCGCCGACCACCGCTGCAGACGCTGGCGCAATTCGATCTTCGTCTTTGCCAAAGCCGCTTTCGCCCTGCGACTACAACGCCATCGTCCCACGCTTTAGCTCGGGTACGCGCCGGCTTGTTTGTCCGCGAAGCCCGCCATCCGCTGCTTGAAACCGTCCTCCGCAAAGCCCGCCGCCCGATCGTGCCCATCCATTTCGAGCTCGACTGAAGAAGAACGCTGTCTTCTGATCAGCGGTCCCGAATACCGGCGGCAAAACGGTCACGATGAAGACCGCGGGCCTGCTGGCCCTGATGGCTCACGCCGCTATACCCGTGCCGTGCAGGAAGCCGAGTTCCCACGTGCTGGATGATGTGCTCGCCGATATCGGCGACACGCAATCCATCGAAGAAAGCCTCAGCAGCTTCTCCGGCCATCTGCTTGCACGTCAAGCAGATGCTGGAAGCCGTTACCCCGAACAGTCTGGTCCTCCTCGATGAACTGGGGCGAGCCACCGACCCGGAAGAGGGCGGGGCACTGGGGGTCGCGATGCTCGATCAGTTTCGGCAAGTCCGGCGCCTTCTGCCTCGCATCCACTCACCTGCTGCCGCTTGAAGCTTTACGGGACGCAGACGCCGGGCGTTTTGAATGCCTCCATGGGGTTCAATGAAGAGACATTGCAGCCCACGTACGAGCTGCGCATCGGCGTACCCGGCAAATCGGCCGGTCTTGATATTGCCACGCGTCTCGGCATGCCTCCGGAGATCCTCGCCCATGCCCGCGCCGTGATGCCACGCATGCAGGCCGATTTTCAGACCCTGCTGTCACAACTCCACCGTCAAGTGGCCGAAAACCAAACGCGCTGCCAGGGAACTGGAGGAGGCTACTCGTTCCTTGCAGCAGCGCCAGTCCGAACTGGAACAGCGAAGCCATCCGGCGCGAACAGCAGCGCCAGCGCGAATGGCAGAAGCGCTCCGATCTGCTCATCGCCGACTTCGAGGCTCGCGCTCAAATGACGATGGAGCAGTTGGCCGAAGTCGCCGAACAGCGGAAGGCGGCCGATCAGGCCCAGCGCTTCTCAACCAGACCAAGCGTGAATTCCGGCGAGGAAGCGCGCCGTTGCCATGGCTCCGCCTCCCGAAATGGCGAAAGCTGTTACGCCGGCGCCATTAGTGCTGGAGGAAGGCGCGAAAGTCCGCCTCAAGGATGTTCGAGAAGTCGCCACCGTTCGCCGCTTCTCAAGAACGGAATGCTGGAAGTCGAGGCTGGCTTATTGCGCATGCAGGTAAGCCGGGACGACGTGTCGCGGTCGTCACCGCAGCCAGGCGATTCCGAAGCTGCCGAAGAATGTCCGAGTGGAGATGGGACCTCGTTACGGACACCTCCTATCGCGAACTGAACGTCATTGGGCAGCGGGCGGAGGAAGCTGTCGAACAGGTGGAGAAGTTCCTTGACTCTGCCGCCGTTGCTTCGGTCAATCGAGTGCGGATCGTTCACGGCCACGGAATGGGCGTACTCAAAAAGGCAGTCGGCAATCTGTTGGTTCCAATCCGCATGTGGGCCGTTTTTATCCCGCCACTCCGTCCGAAGGCGGCGCCGGCGCGACGATCGTCGAGCTACGCGAATAGAAGTTACCGGTCACCCATCGCAGGCTTCCCGTTCGCGCGAATGGAGAAGACCGCCACCTGTGCCAGCAGGTTCGGGAACAGATTCACTTTCCGATCGCCTCCCACAAAAATCTGCCGCTCAATCGTCCAGTTCTGCTTCCGGCACAACGAAACGAAGTCGTCGATGGTCAGGAAGTGCAGATTGGGCGATTCGTACCAATCGTAAGGAAACAGCTCTGTACGCGGTGCCTTGCCGCTCAGAAGGTGAGAGAACCGCGTGCTCCAGTGTCCGAAATTTGGAAAGGACACGATGGCATGATGACCCACGCGCAGCATCTCACTTAAGACCCGCAGCGGATAGCGCATCTCCTGCAGAGTCTGGCTCAGAATGACAAAGTCGAACGTTCGATCGGGGTAGTCGGTCAACCCCTGTTCAATGTCGCCCTGATAAGCCGAAACTCCGGACGCAATGGCCCGTTGAATCTTGACGGGGTCGATCTCTATGCCTTGCGCCGTGACTGCCCTTGTGATCGCGCAGCCACGCAAGCAGTTCGCCTCCACCGCAGCCCAGGTCGAGCACGCTCAGATTTCTCCGTCACCAATTCGGCAATCAGGGCGTAATCGAGCCGGTTCTCAATCGGATTCTTGATAGAAGTCTGAACGGGCGAGCCGGTCGCCGGCAGCACGCTTTCGAGAAAGCCCGCAATCATGCTGCTCTGCTCTTCTACCTCCAGCAGGAAGGCATCATGACCATACGTGGATTTCAGCTCGCAATAAGCCGCATCCACGCCGCGGCTCCGCAGACGCGCTCACAGTCTCCAGCGACTGATAGGTCGGATACAGCCAGTCCGACGTAAAGCTGATCACCAGAAAACGGGCCTGCGCCTTCTCGAACGCCGCACCCAGGGAAGCATGGCCGCTCGACAAGATCGAAGTAATCCATCGCCTTCGTGATGTACAGATACGAGTTCGCGTCGAAGCGCGTGACGAACTGGCTGCCCGCGATAGCGCAGGTAGCTCTCCACTTCGAAGTCCACTGAGAAATCGAAACCCGAACGCATCTTTGTCTCGCAGGCGCCGTCCGAACTTCTGCCTCATCGATCCATCACTCATATAAGTGATGTGGCCCACCATGCGCGCAATCGCCAGCCCACGCCCTGGAACTTTCCCGTCGTAGTACTCGCCTTCATTCCAGTCGGGATCGGAAACGATCGCTTGCCGGCCCACTTCGTTGAAGGCAATCTGTTGGGCGCTATGCCGCGAAGTGCTGGCGATCGTGATGGCCGCGCGCACCGAATCCGGATAAGCCACGGTCCATTCCAGCGCCTGCATGCCGCCCATCGAGCCGCCCGCTACTGCCAGCAGTCGCTCAATGCCCAGCAGGTCGATCAGCTGCTTCTGCAGTCTCACCATGTCGCTGATCGTGATCACCGGGAAGCTCATGCCGTAGCGCTGGCCGGTAGCCGGATTGATCGATCCCGGTCCCGTTGTTCCCTGGCATCCGCCCAGTACGTTTGAACAGATCAGAAAGTATTTGTCGGTATCGAAAGCCAGTCCGGGTCCCACCATATCCGACCACCAACCCGGCTGTCCCGTCTGCGCATGAATGCCCGCCGCATGCGCATCGCCGGTAAAGGCATGCAACAGCAGAATGGCATTCGAGCGGTCTTTATTCAGAGTGCCGTATGTCTCGTACGCAATCTGCAGGTTGAACAGCATAACGCCGCAGTCGAGTGGCAGCGAGGAAACGGTTGCGATCTGAGTATCGACTACCATCTCCGTTATGACAGACGGAGGCATGTCATCCGATTATAAGAGCTCCGTTCGATAATGTCTTACATGCGATGCTCTTTATGCGGCTGAGACTGGTGGCATTCCTCCTCGCCTTGCCGGTCTTCTGCGCGCCGCCGGTAACCGTCCTGCAAAGATACGCGGGCACTTGGCAAGTGACACGCGAAGAGTGCTGCCGGTAAACCGGAAGAGCTTAAAAACCAATGCGTCGCCATCGGAAACTATTACGCCTGCCAGCAGAGCAGCAACGGCGCAGTCTCCGGCCTGCTAGTCTTCACGCCCGCGGCGCAGGCCTCTCGCTTCTACACGCAGAACGTTCTCCCGGATGGCCGTGCTACCGGAAAGGGCGAACTGGTAATTGACGGAGACAAATGGGTCTTCACCAGCACTTGGAATGGAGGCGGCGCCATTACCCGTTACCGTACGACCGACACCTTCGTCATCACCAAGCAAAATCCAATTCACTCAGGAAGAATCAACTGACGGCTCGCACTGGACGCTGAAGGACAGTGGCGACGAAGTGCGCGCCTCACGTTAAAAGTTCATGGTAAAACCGCATCCTGTGCTTCTAAGCCTGGTAACTGTCTCTCTACTCGCTCAGACCGGACCTGGATCGTCCGGTGGGACAGCTTCCGACCGTCCCACATCTCCGGGTCCGAGCGTTCCCGTCAACCCGAACGGCAACCTCGATCAGTTACTGAAACGCGTTGATGATGTGCTTTGGTTTACGCGCATGGCCGATATAGCCGACGTCGACAAGATTGAGTTTATAAGCAGTTCGCCCGCCCACGTGCCGAATCTCAAGGCGCCGGGTGCCACCAATCCGCTCATCATCCACGCCTACACCTTCATCCCGAAAAATCTGAATCGTTCGGTCAAGCAGCCGCTCATCACATTTGCTCATCAGGGTGTCCATGCGAATTTCGACACCAGCGATTTACATGTCATGCGCGAACTGATCCAGCAGGGTTACAGCGTTATCGCCTGCGATTACCGGGGCAGCACCGGATACGGGACCCAGTTCTACGAGCAGATCGACTACGGGGGCCGCGAGATTGATGACGTTTACAACAGCACCCAATGGATGCTGGATACTTATGATTTCCTAGACCCGAAACGTGTAGGCATGGTTGGCTGGAGCCACGGCGGCGCTATCACTTTGCTGAACATCATGGAACACCCGGGCACGTACGCCGTCGCGTATGCCGGTGTGCCGGTTAGCGATCTAGTCGCCCGTATGGGCTACGAACCCGAGGGTTATCGCCAGCTATATTCCGCGCCTTATCATCTCGGCAAAAACGTTCGCGACGACATCGAAGAGTACCGGAAGCGCTCCGCTGTGAATCATGTCAAGACCCTGGCCACCCCCTTATTGATTCACGCCAATACGAACGATGAGGACGTGAATTACCTGGAAGTCGAGCACCTGATCCAGGCCCTAAAGGCGGAGCAGAAGAAGTTTGAATACAAGGTCTACGACAACGCTCCCGGAGGCCATTACTTCAACCGGACGGATACCAAGATGGCCCGCGAATCCCGCGCCGAGGTCTACAAGTTCTTGGCCGGCTATCTCCACCCGTCGGCTCCAGCCTCTCACTGATAACTCCCGGCTCAGTTCTCCTAAGGGGCATGCCTGAAGCTCCAGGTTGAATCCGCCTCTTGGGACCAGGGTGCTCGGCGTGAATGCATCTTGCCGAACAGTTGCGCTTTCTCGTCGCGCCCGAAGGTCAGCAGTCCCGCGCAAGCCAAACGCCAGGTGGCTGCCGTCCAGCGTGGCTGCATCAGGCCACCCGCCGTATGTTCAGAGGAACCGAGGAGCACGTGTCCGATCTCGTGTGTCATGGCGTAACCGAGGACGATATACGTCGCCGCGTTGACCCGTGCGGTTAACGCCTGCACACGGTCGTAGAAGATGACGACATGCGCTCCTCTATGAGCGCCAGGTAACGCGTAGCCCAAGGCGTCAGGAAAGACGCGAGCCGGTCTTCGTAAGGGAACCTTCTTCGGCGTACAGCCACAGACCGGTAGAGCGCTAAATTAGAGGGGCTGGAGAGTCCGCGCGAACCATGGCGACTGACCGTTTCCACATAGATCTGCGAAAACCCCTGAGGGGCAGCTTCATAGGTGGAGGGGTCTTGCGTCGGTCGATAAGGCGCTTTGCTGCCGAGTTATAGCCCCGTATCGGCAAAAGCCGCCGAGTTAAATAACGCGCACAGAAGAAGCGCAGTGAAAGAACGCAAGACGACTTTCATCAACTTTGGCCGAGCTCCATAGTGAATGGGCAACATTGCAAGTCGATGTCGCAAGCAAGTCATGCATGTGAATTCACGATGGCCCGCGTACGCTGAAACCCACAGTCGTACTGCCGAGAGCGCTACTTAGATCTGGATTGCTTACCAACTCCTCCCCAGCTACTGCCACTCGGAATCGAATCTATCCAAATACCTAAGGTTTCGGGAAACCCGATTTTACGTCAGAGTGGCAGGAAGAGGACGTTAGAAAATCCTAAACACTTCCGGACTACACACGATGTATCCGGCGTTGGACTCTGGCCAATCTACGAACGGCGCAAGAGAACGGCAACTGAGTGACTTCGCGGCAATGCTCCCTGTCCGCTGTCTCTTTGCGCTCGCGATCACGCCGATGTTTCGACGGCAAACTTTCGTTTGTTCCATGCAGCCATGCCGCCATCCATGCTCTCCACGCTGGAAAATCCAAGCTCGGGCCAGCACACTTGCTGCGATGCTTGATCGATATCCGCTGCCGCAAACGTAGACGATCGGACGGTTCTTTGGAAGTCTTTGGACCTGATGGGGCAGATCGCCGAGCATGATGTGCGTCGCTCCCTCAATATGGCCTGTCCTCCATTCAGCCTCGCTGCGCACATCCAGCACCAACTTGTCCTTCGAGCGATCTCGAACTTCCTCGGTAGAGAGTTGAATCGTTCGCTCAAACGCCAGTCCCGCGTTGATCCAGGCAGGCATGCCTGCTTTCAGGAAGCCCACTATGTTGTCCAATCCAACACGTACGAGTCCGCGGCGGGAGTCTTCGTCATCGCCTTGGTCATTGACCAGCACGATCCTGCTCTTGGAGTCGAGTAGCCATCCCGCCCAAAGTGAAAGGTTCTGACCGGCGCCGATGTTGATCGAGCCACGGATGTGAGCGCCGCCAAATGCCTCTGGCCGCCGAAGATCGAGCACCACCACGTCCTGCTCTGCCGTCAGTGCTTCGACCTCAGACGGAGATAAAGCAGCCGCCCCCGGTATCGCATCGAATGCTTCGGCTCCTCGCGCATTCAACTCTTTCATTCTCGGGTAGTACGTCGGCATGGGAGGAACGCTCCCAAGGATCTCCGCGACAAACGCTTCTTCCGTTAGCCTGAACAGCGGATTTGTCCGGCGTTCATAGCCCAGGGTCGATTCAGCGCGTTCACTCATGCCCGTACCGCAAAGCGACCCTGCGCCGTGTCCCGGATAGACCTGAACGCTATCGGGAAGGGCTTCGAGGCGAACATGCAGGCTTTGAAATAGTTCATGGGCCAGCCCCAGTTTGGCTTCCTCACCGAGCAAGTCCGGTCGACCCACAGAACCGACAAAGAGGAAGTCGCCGGAGAAGATCGCTAGCGGCTCAGTTTCGCTGCGCTGCGTGTCGTACACGACAAAGGAAAGATGTTCCGGCGTGTGTCCGGGGGTGTGGAGTGCCTCCACACGAACAGTCCCACCCGTACGTTATCGCCGGTTCGGAGGCGGCGGTGAGGCATGCCGTACTGATAATGTTCGCCCTCGTCGTATCCGCTCAACGCCAGTTCTGCTCCCGTCGCTTCTGCCAGAGCCCTTGCTCCCGATGCGAAGTCCGCGTGGATGTGCGTCTCAACGATCGATGAGAGAGTGAGACCGCGCTCTTCCAGGAAACGCAGATAGCGGTCTGTATCCCGAATGGGGTCGACCACGACGCTTCGGCCTTCCGAAGAAATGATGTATGAATATTGCGCCAGTCCCGGGACCTCGAAACGTTCGATTGTCATGACTTTTCCTTTCCTTCACGGCGCATCAGAGTTGAGACCATCCCCCATCTACCGGAAGCTCTGCTCCCGTCGTGAAGGTTGCGTCAAGCGCCAGGAACGCCACGGCTTTGGCAATTTCCTCCGGCTGGCCGAGACGCTTCATCGGAACGCTTTGCGCCATCTGAATGTAAACCTGATCTTTTGCCTCCTTCGGCATTCCGACCTTCTGGAGTATGTCCGTCGCTCCAATTGGACCCGGATTCACCGCATTCACACGGATTCCACGGGGCGACAGCTCACCAGCAAGGCTCCGAGTCATGGAACGAAGCGCTGCTTTAGCGGCGCCGTAAGCGCTCAAGGCTGGCACCGCCTTCATGTTGGCCAACGAAGTGGTAAAGACCACCGAGCTTCCTTCCGGCATGAGCGGCACCAGTTTTTGGACGATGAAATACGGGCCCTTCGCGTTCAGGTTGAGCATCTCGTCGTAAACTTCCTCAGTCACCTGCTCAAATGGGATCCATTGACCATACCCCGCGTTGACGAACAGCACATCGAGCTTGCCGAACGTCTCCTTGACCTTCGCCACTAAGGCATCCATATCGGGAAACGAAGTCGCGTCGCTGCGGACGACGATAGCGTTATCGCCAAGCTCAGCCTGAGCGGACTTAATTGTCGCAGCGGCACGGCCGGTCACGATTACGCGGGCACCTTCGTTGATGAACAATTTGGCAGTCGCCAAGCCGATGCCGGTAGTCCCGCCTGTGATGAGTGCTGTTTTTCCTTCGAATCTATCCATGTTGTCTCCTGTGTTTCCTGTGTTGAATACTTACATACTGGAGAGTACGATAATGACGGCTACGATGCAAGAAGTTTCGTACGTGTTGGTAACTAATGTTTCAAAGCACCCCTGGAGCGCCTTCCACCTGCATTTCGTTCTGAGTGAAGAAGGTCCGACAGAAGACCACCTGGTTTGGATTGTGATCTATCACGCCCGGGGTTGCATGGAAATAAAGCTTGGGCACAGGGCTGGTCACCAACCATCGCGAATACTCCGTCACTGCTTCGACCACACCGGCCGATTCGCCGCCAATGGGGATCTGACGCGGCCAGCTCAAGGTCGGCCGCCGATCCTCCCCCGGGGTTCAGTAAGGGTCCGCGATAGTCCGCTTTCATTAAATCCGAGATTGGTCTTTGGACGCTTCCGAAGAGGACCTGCCTAATGAAGAGATTCTCCTGTAGTACCATCGCGTCGCCATCGGGAGAACGCATCGCCTCGAAGGCAGGGCGTATGGCTTCGCACTCCACTCAAGCGGCATCACGATCGATTCCCTGTAGGCGATGCCCTGCACCCGATCGGCACGCTTGCTTGCATAGTCGAAGCCGAGTGCCGAACCCAGTTAGATAGCAGGCAACCAGACGACCGAGCCCTCGGCATGCTGGCATGATGTCGCGCCAGCGATAGGACGAGGTCGGATTCCCGTGCGAAAAGGCATCGCCTTCGCCCTCGTCGAACTAGGCCATCCGTTGACCATTGACCGTCATCAATTTCTTCTCGGGGAAGGGCGTGTTGCTCAGGTTCGTCGTTACGATCCTCTGAATTGTGGGTTTTCTGGCTTCGTTTTAGGATGCTGGGTAGGGCAAGTCCACGCTGGAGACATTGACGACGGCCTGCCACGCGGCTTCCTGGTTGGCGCGATCGTGAAAATGGGGGTGGCGCATCGCCTCAATTGGGCCGGTGAGCTTCTTCGGCGCCGAGGCGAAGAATTGCCCCGAGACGTCGGTTCCGAACGCCGAGGCCTGGAGGTACCGACGGGCTGCGGTCTCGGGAGTTTGGGACATGCCGGGAATGAGCTTCACCAAAGGAATCATCAGCCACCTCAAGGCCGGGCTAGCATTTCGCACCGCCTTGGTGTCGGGCGCGCTGCCGGGCGAGACGGTGTAGACTGCCAGGCCGGAGGGTAGCCGCCGTGCCAGTGCTGCGGCCCACCAAGCGACGACGAGCTTCGCGTCGGCATACGCCCGGTTGGCCTCGTACTTCACGTTCGGCCCGCTGCGCACCAAGGCTTCCACAGCAGCGGTTCGGTCACCCTGGTGGTGTTTGGCCGCAAAGGTCGCCACGTCGGTGAAGCTGAACAGGGGCACGTCCCCTCGAGCAGCTTCCGAGCCGGCGATAACGATCCGCGCGCTGGGGCTTAGCAGGTTGGCGCGGAGCAGGCCAACAGTCAGTTGATGATGGCCGATGAGCGGGGCCTGCGAAGCCTCGACGCCTGCCGCAGTGAGCACGCGCTTCTTACCTCCGACCATCCCTGCATTGAGCAGTAGGAAATCGATCGGCTGACCTCGCTTGACTAGCTCGGCGAGCGCGGCCTGGACGCTGGTCGTTGCGTTCAGATCCAGCTCCAGCGGCGTGAAAACCTGTGTCTTGGTCTCAGCCGCGAGTTGAGCGGCCGTTGCCTGAACCCGGGCCAGGCTGCGGCCGGTGACGATAACCTGGCGGTTGCCCTTGATGGCGAGCATGCTGGCTGCCGCATAACCGAGCCCGGAGGTGGTGCCGGTGACGAGCGCGATCGAATGTTCCATGGGTGTCTCCGTGGCGAAGGGGAAAGGTCGTGCTGTTTTCCTGCCTTGAAGTGTTACAGACGCTAGGGTACGATAATCACAGAGACAATACAAGGAGTTTCGTACGCAATGGTAACTAATATTCCGAAGCGCGCCCGAGGACGTCCAAAGGCCTTTATTCCCGACGAGGCACTCGACCGGGCCGTTGAAATGTTTTGGGAGCATGGGTATGAAGGCGTCGACGTGGATCGGATCGCGCGCGCCGTGAATGTCACCAAACCCGCGCTATACCGGGCCTTCGGAGATAAGTCCACCCTGCTGCTCAAGGCGGTCGAGCGCTATGCGCTGACGTATGGAACTCCCCGAATGGCAGCATTCCAAGCGGAGCCGGACATCCACAAGGCCGTGACCGCTTTCTGCGAGGCTACCGTCAACGCCGCTTCGAATGAGGCTCGCGGCGGTTGCATGCTGGCCGCCGCTGCGCTGGGACAGTCTGAGCGAGTAGCCGAGATCCGCTTATACGTCGCGAAGGGTCTGACCGCAACCGCTGATGTTTTCGCCAAACGTTTCGAAAAGGAGATGAAGGCGGGGCGCCTAAGCCGCACACCCTCTGCCAAGGTGCGAGGCCGTTTGCTCGTTGACTTGCTGCAGGGTTTGCAGCTTCGCGGCAAGGTCGGCATTGACCGCGAACAACTGCTGCAAGAAGCCCGAAGCTATGTGCCTCTGATTCTTGGGAAGCAGATATAGAGGCACCTTTGGGGCTATACTTCCGGACGAGTGCCAAATCGCCGATGCGCTCGCTGAGGCGAAAGTCGGGTTATTGGAAACTTGCCTGCTCCTGGCTGTAGAGCGTGCGTAACGGCCAAGTATTTACCAACTGATTTCACTGGAGTGAAATCGGGACCAAGCACAAGCACGCAAGCCGGTCGCCGGCCATTCGCTCCGCTCCTAAAAGTAGAACTTAAGAGCCAGTTGCAGCTGGCGTGGCGTATTCAGCAGGTCGCTGCTGCTGGTTAAACGACCGAAATTCTGATTTTGAAGCGTCGTGTTGCCCGTTCCAAACCGCACCCGGTTCAATACGTTGAAAGCTTCCGCGCGGAACTCGAACCGAACCGTGTCTCTTACGGGGAAGTTACGCGTGACCGAAAGATTTTCGTTCAAGTTGGGAAATGTTCGCAGCTTCGGGTTGAAGCGAGTCGAATTGCCAATCAGATTCAGATTGGTTCCCGTACCTTGCGCCGGAAACGGCCCTGAGCAACTGACGGTTGTAGTCGTGCAGGGCGCGACGAAGAAGTTGTCCACTGAGGGATCGAAGTTCCCGCTTTTCCAATTGGCTGGCTGCCACCCGCTGTAAGAAGTAATGTACGGCGTTGAACGCGCGCCGGTGGGATAGATCGGAAGACCATAAGACGAGGAGATGCTAACGGGCAAACCGCTGGCGTAAGTCAAAACGCCGTTCACACCCCAGCCACCCAGAACCCAGGCGCCCACCCCGTTATGCAGGAATTGCCTGCCTTTGCCAAACGGCAGATCATAGACGAAACCGGCCTTGAAGTCATGCGTCACGTCGAACTGTCCGATCGATTTCTCGAGGCCGCGGTTGTATTGGTCTGCCCCGACGCCGCTTCCAGCCGAACCGCCCGAGTTGTTGGTATTCGCGTTGTTACCCCAGTAGCTGTCCGCGTTGGTCAGCAGCTTCGAGAACACATAAGAGGTCTGAATCGTCAGGCCTCCGCTGTACCGCTTCTCCAGGCGAATCATCGCTGAGTGATAGGTGGAGTGGCCGCTGTGGTCGCCTTGCCCGCCGAAGGTATCGATGTTCGTATATTGCGGGAATGGCCGGAGCGCCTGCGCCACGGTAGCCCGGCTACCAAACTGTTTAATGAAGCCGGGATACGGTTCGCCGATCCCATATTGATTCGCTTTCGCTGAGCCCACCAGGCTATTCAGCACGCTGATGCTATCTGGCACGCTGCCAAATGCTGTCAGCAGCGCCGGACTGTCCTGGTTGTAATCGAGCAACTGCGCCTGCAGATGCGATCCCATTGCCGCGTTATAGGCTGTCTCCAAGATCATGTTCGATCCCAGTTGGTGCTGAATCGAGAAGTTGAAGTTGTCGAACGTGGGCGGATGCGTGGTCTCCGCGCCCTGCCACCAGCTCACACTCGTACCGTTCGAAACTGACGGATTGATGAACGGAGGGACGTTGTAGGCGGGAATACCTTGCGCCAACGTGAAGGTCGGTGTCACGCCGCCTGTTGCGTTGCTGAATCCCTGGGTCAGCGTGAATCCCATATTGTGAGCTGAACCTGTCACAGCCATCAGGGGGCCGTACGATCGGGCATAACCGCCGCGAATTACAGTCTTCTCGGTCGCTGAATACGCAAATCCGAAACGAGGGCCGAAAGCCCGGTAATAGGAATCGGCGAGGCTGCGGGAACCCTGCCGCCCTGGACCGGACCCCGCAAAGATCACTGCGCCGGGAATGCCACCTGCGCCAGGGTTCGGAGTCGTCGGAGAGAAGTCGCTCCATCGATCGTCCAGCCCGGTCGGAGGCAGGTTGGTCTCCCAGCGCAGCCCGATGTTTAGGACCAGTTTCTTGTTCACTCGCCAGTCATCTTGCACGAAACCCGAAAAGTAGGAAAACTGCTGACCGATGAAGCGGGGCGTATCGATAGAGCCTGAGTCCGCATAGCCCAGCAGGAACGACGCGAAGGCATTCCCACCCTGATTTGGATTCGTGCCGTTCGGCACACCCGTCTCGGTATAGCTAAATCCAACGCATCCTGCCTCGCACTGCCGTCCAAAGCCGTTGTAGTGGTTGATCTGGAATTGGCCTCCGAACTTGAAGGAGTGGTTGCCTCGAATCCAGGTGAAGTCGTCGTTGTAAGAGTAGATCGTGTTTTCTGAACCGTTGTTCGCCTGGCCGCCCCAGCTGCTATACACGTTGTCGCCGCCTGAGAACAACTGCACCAGGTTATCGTTGCAGTTCGGCACGTTGTTCAGGCAGAACTTGCTCTTCCAGTTGCCGATATACGCCTGCGG
The DNA here is from genome assembly GCA_963814195.1 of uncultured Acidobacteriaceae bacterium. Taxonomy (GTDB): domain Bacteria; phylum Acidobacteriota; class Terriglobia; order Bryobacterales; family Bryobacteraceae; genus Bog-105. The sequence goes on along the minus strand of CAWFBU010000005.1, from coordinate 854,192 downwards.
CGGATTGTGGTTCTGCCGCCAATTGTTCCCACCCGCATAGAAGTGGTTGAACTTGGCCGCGCCCAGCGTCCAGTCCCAACTGAAGCGGAGCACGTCAGAATTTTGTCTCGTATCGTTGTAGTTCGAATACAACCCCGGCAGCGTAGCCGGACCTTCCGGACCTGGCACAACCGATTCCCGGTCATAGCCGTAATAGCCCGAAATACGGTGCCGTTCGTTGAAAACATGATCGCCCTTGATGCTGATCTTGTTCACCGGTTGAACATTCGAACCGTTCGCGATTACATAGTTGTTGTTTACGTACGCTGCTGTACCGGGCGTGGCATTGGTGTTCGGAGCCAGCTTCCCGCTCGCCTGAAAAACACTCAAGGCCTGCAAAGCTGTCGGGCTGAACAAAGTCACCGGAATTTGGTTTCCCGGGAACTGTGCGCGAGTCACTGTTCCGTTTGCGCCTACCACCTGAGAAGTGGGATCGTAGATCGGAATCTGCACTCCGGTGGAGGTCACCCAATTGCTGAAATTTCCGTTGTACATCTCGGGAGTCGGCACCGTGGCGGTCGAGTTCGTTGCGCCGTTCCGGTTCCGAAAGCCTTCGTACGAGAAGAAGAAAAACGTCTTGTTGCGGCCGTTGTAAATCTTCGGTATCCAGACCGGGCCTCCCACCGTGGCGCCGAAGTCGTTCTGTTTGTAAATCTGCCGCGCTCGGCCGAGTTTATTGCTGAAAAAGTCATTCGCATCGAAGTCGTTGTTCCGGATAAATTCGTACGCAGACCCGTGAAACTGGTTTGTGCCGGACTTCGCGACGAAAGTCATTACGCCGCCGCCCGCATGCCCATACTCCGCTTTGAAGCCATTCGTATCCACGGTAAATTGCGTAATCGCTTCTACCGAAGGAGCATTGGACGCCACCCAGTTCTTCTGCAGAGCCCGCGACGTGTTGACGGATACGCCTTCAAGTGTGGCCTGATAGCTGTCTGCTTGCCCGCCGCCCAGGGAGAATCCCTGCGAACTGCCCAGATTCTTCGCTTCGGGTGTCAGGCTGGCTAAGTCAAAGGGACTTCGAACCGCACCGGCCACCACCAGCGGCAGCGTATCAACAAGCTTTTGATTGATCGTCACCGACGACTTCGAATCTTCTGAATTGACCTGGACTGCTGCCGCCTGTACTTCCACCACCTGTTGCGACTGCCCCACCTGCAGACTCAAATCAGCTCGCACCGAAGCCGTGGCGTTCACCGTCAGCCCCTGTATCTCTGCAGGCCGGAAACCCTGCTTTTCGGCACGCACTCTGTATGTACCAACCGATACCTCGGCGGCTGTGAACTCGCCGGATTCATTGGTCATCAGTTCCACGGTCTGATTGGTGGCTACTTGCACGACGGTAACTTTCACTTGCGGAATCACCGCTCCGCTCGTATCACGAATGGTCCCCGAGATGGTTCCGCGTTCGGACTGGGCAACCACGACCGAACTCATTCCAACCGCCAGCGCTACGCAGGCCAGCACTACTTTTTGCACAATCCGACACGGGATCATAACTTCTCCTCTAAAGCGCAAGAGGACGCGGACGCGTCATCGCTTTGCGCGTTTTTTATAGAAAGACACAACCAACATCCGAAGCAATGAGCCGGTTCAATAGCGCTTGACTAAAAGAAACCGACTACACCACATTGAGTGACGTGATTCTATCGAGGAAGCATTCCGGCAGTCAACAGATGGGGAGTATGATAGGTTCTCCTCATCAGCCGTCAAAGTTTGCTCGGCATTTGAACCACGCCGTCTAACGAGGCTGGGCCTCTTACGTCGGCCAGCTTCAGGTCAGCGGGTTTTTACACCGACAGGTTTTAAATCGATCAAGACAGCCGCGCTCAGCGAACTTGCGATCGCCAGTGCTACGGCGATCCCCAGCACGGCTCGATAGCCCGCTACAAACGATTCCGCTACTGCCTTCCGGACCCGCCAGTCTCCGGTCTCAATCGCAGCAAGTCTCGACCGTTGTCGATCGACCTGCTGTCGGACTTGCGGTGGTACCGCGAGACTCGTCAGCCGGCCATCCAGATTGCGGTTGAAGACCATAATCAGCACGAACCCGAGCACTGCAATCGCCAGCAGACCCGCGATGCGTGACACAGCATTATTGATCCCGGACGCAGCACCCGCGTGATTCTCAGAAACCGACGCCATCACCGTCGTCGTAAGCGGTGCGACGCTCACCGCCATTCCCAATCCCAGCACGGCGATCCCAGGGAAGAAGGTAGCCCAGTAGTTGCCCCCGATCGACGACATAGCCAGCAAAGCATAGCCGATAGCCGCGATCAACGGACCAACCACCAGCGGTCGCTTAGCACCATAAAGTCTGACCAATCCTCCGGACCAGCGCGACAGGATGAAAATCAAGAAAATAATGGGCAGCAGTGCGGCGCCCGCCTCGGTAGGCGTATATTTCTGGACCTGAATCAGATCGAGAGGGAGGAAAAAAAGTACCCCGCTGAGCGCCGTGTAGAGAAAGAGCGTCAGCAGGTTGGCGCCGGTAAAATTGCGTGACCGAAACAGATCGAAGGGAAGCATCGGCGCGGGCGAACGCTTCTCCACCAAAACAAACGCGGCCAACGCAGCAACGCCGGCTAAGCCCGCCATCAAGCCACGAGCGGGCTCGATCAGTGCAAACACAAGACCGCCGAGTCCCCCCGCTGCCAATACGGCGCCAGGCCAATCCAGACTTGCTCCGTGCCGTTCTGGATTGCTGCTTTCCCCAACGCGCAGCAATGCGATGGCGAGTACAACGATCGCGAACGGTACGTTGATGAAGAAAACCCAGCGCCACGATGCGTGTTGTACTAGCCAACCTCCCAGTACTGGTCCTATCGCGGCAGTAATGGCTGTGAAGCCGGACCATGTCCCGATAGCCTGCCCTCGCTGCTCAGCCGGAAACGAGGCACTGATCAGGGCTAGACTGCCCGGCACGAGAAGCGCGCCGCCTACTCCCTGCAGCGCCCTGGCTGCAATCAACTGCGAAATGCCAGGCGCCAGACCGCACCACACCGACGCCCCACCGAACAGGATCACGCCGGCCGAAAAGATTTTTCGTCTGCCATACACATCCCCTAGTGAGCCGCCCAGAATCAGCAGAGCTGCCAGTAGTAGGGCATAACTTTCCACCACCCATTGCACTTGAGAAACGCTGGCGCCCAACGCAGATTGAAGCGCGGGTAAAGCCACATTCACCACCGTGCCATCGATGAACACCATGCTCGAACCGAGTATGGTCGCGGCGAGAACCCAAAGCCCGCCCTGCCCGGAGGCGACCCCCGCTGGCGCGCCCAGAATGGCTGCTTCGTCACAAGGAGGTTTCGTGATGTTGGCCATGGGCGACCCCATCCGGAGTCACTTGACCCTAACACGCTGGAGCCACACCCTGAGGCTTCTACTCTGCCCGCAATGCGATCATCGGATCGATCCGCGACGCTTTGCGCGCTGGAAAATATCCGGCCAGCATCGCAACCGTCAGCATCACGAGCGTGGCCGTCCCAAACGTGAACGGATCTCCGTACGTCACACCGAATAGCAACCCGCTCAGCGCCCGAGCCAATCCTAAGGATCCCGCTGCTCCTATCAGCAATCCGATCAGCGCCAACCGCAACGTCTGCAGAACGATTCGCCCCTGTACGCCTTCTGGCGATGCTCCCAAAGCCATGCGAATGCCGATCTCCTGCGTCCGTCTCGTCACCGAGTAAGAGATCACCGCGTAAATGCCCAGCGATGCCAGGACTAAAGCGAACCCGGCAAAGCCTGTGAGCAGTAAAACAATGAACCGTCTTGGCGAAATCGCGCGGTTCACCAATTGCGTCAACGGCCGCATGCCGCCTTTCGGCAAGTCCGGTACATAAGGCCGTAAACTTGCCTCTACGTTTGAGGCCAAAACCGCGGGCGGCAAATCGGCGCGCACGACCAGGTCCAGCGAAGCCCAATCCTGACATTGCCGGATTGGAAGGTACATCTCGGAGCCGGAACTCTGTTCCAGCGCCACATGCCTCACATCGCGAACCACTCCAATCACCTGCCGGTCATTCCCACACTCGCCTGCCACAATCTTTCCGATTGGATCCTGGCCCGGCCACAATGTGTGCGCCATGGTCTCGTTGATCATGATCACGGGCGTCGCACCGGTTGCCGCATCCCGCGCCGTCAGATCGCGCCCTTCTCTCACGCTCATCCCCATGGCGCCGATATAGCCTTCGCTCACGACCCGGACGAACGCGCTCGGAAACTCCCCGTCTCTGTAAGTCTGTCCTTTGGCTGGCGATCCCCAGCTGCGGTTGTGCCCTAACGGCAGAACGTCAGTCAGGCCCGCCGCTTTCACACCCGGTATGGCCTTCACCCGCCGCAGCACTTCGTCAAAATAGGCGTTCTGCTGCGATTGCGTTTTGTACTGTGCGCTTGGGTCGATACGCCACGCCGCTGCACTCTCCGGCCGAAAGCCCGGATCAACTTGCAGTACGCGAAGAAAGCTTCGAATCAGCAGTCCCGCTCCCACCAGCAGCACGCAGGCAAAGGCAATCTCTGCAACGACCAGTACGCTGCGAGTCCAGGTATGGCCGTGTCCCTCGCTCGCGCCGCGCTGCCCCAAGGAAGCGCTCGCCGACGTCGTGACTGCCTGCAGGGCTGGAGCCGTACCCAACACTAGACCCGTCACCACCGCTGCCAGCAATGTGAAGCCTAGTGCGCCCGCATCCACGCGCACACTACTCAGCAGCGGAATGCTGAAGGCGTCCAGATGCGCTACTGCACGCGTCGCTCCCACTGCCATCGCCAGTCCTAGCGCCGCTCCACTGAATGTCAGCACCACGCTTTCAGTCAGTAACTGACAAACCAGCCGCCCTCGCCCGGCACCGAGCGCCGTTCGGATAGCCATCTCCCGCTGTCGGGTTGTCGTTCGCGCCAGCAGCAGATTCGACAGGTTCGCACACACGATCAGCATCACCGTTCCTACCGCGCAGGCCAGCACCAGCAGCATCGGGCGTAGCCGCCCGCTTACATGCTGCGCCAGAAAAGTCAGCTTCGGATCGAGCCCGTTACTGCGTGGGTGTTCTGCAGTGATTTGTGCTCCCAGCGCATCCGCCTCGGACTGCGCGCGACCCAGGCTCACTCCGGGCTTCAGCCGTCCTACCAGCGCCAGCGTGTTGCCCCAGCGATCCGTCTCTTTGCTCAGTGCGAACGGAGCAAACAAATCAATGCGTGTGCCCGGCGCAAACACTGCGGCAAAGTCGAACGACGCCGGCATTACTCCGGCCACAGTTACCTCGGCGTCGTCGAGCCGGATGGCCCGTCCCACGATCTTTGGATCCGATCCGAAGCGCCGCTCCCATAATCCATGGCTCAACAGCACCGCTTTCGGTCCGTTCCATTTGCACTCTTCCGCACTAAACTGCCGGCCGAGTTCTGGCTGCACGCCCAGCAGCGGGAAAAAGTTCTGCGACACCGGCACTGCGCTCAGCCGCTCCGGTTCGCCATTCCCGGTCAGCTTACTATCGCCCACACCATAGAACGCAAAATATCCGGCAATATCGGAGAACGAACTGTTCCGTTCACGCAAGTCCAGCAGGCGTCCCACCTGCACCGTGGCTCCCGACAAATCCCCATCCAGCTTAGTGCGGTTTGCAATCCAAACCAGGCTGCCGGGATCGCGAAATGGGAGCGGCCGCACCAGCAGCGTGTTCAGTACACTGAACACCGTCGAACTCGCCCCAATGCCGAGCGCGATGATCAGAATCGCAAAGGCCGTAAAACCCGCATCGCGTCGCAGAGTCCGTCCGGCATAGCGACCATCCTGCAGAACGCCGTCGATAAATGCCGGCCCACGCCGGTCCTGCTGCTCGCTCGTTTCGCTAACTACTGTTTGTCCCGGGGCGCCCATGTCCATCCTTTGCTTTTCGCTTTGGCGTGCAAACACTTACTACCCGCGACGAGAGCAAAGGTTACGAAGAAAAGAAATCTAACCGGAACGCGCCGGACAAGTCACTCAACCTCAGAACGACGCGCGTAAACCAAACTGAAAGCCGCGCGGATCGCCGACGGAAGTGACCTGTTTGAAACTCGGCGCAGGATTCGTCGGGTAAGCGCCGGTTCCGAACACCCCATTCAGCGTGACGCCGTTCACGTGATTCGTTAAATTGAATCCTTCGGCCAACGCCTCTACGGTAAGCCTCTCCGTCACCGCGAACGAGCGGCTCAACCGGGCTCCCAAATTGAATAAATCAAATCCCGATCCGGCGTTTCTGTTGATGAACACACCGCCCATAGTGGGCCGCGCTGTCGTGCCCTGCACCGTATTGGCTCCGGTGGTCACGTTGAAAGGAAGCCGCGAGTCGAACTGAAGCATGGAAGTCAATTGATAACCATGCGTCAGGTGTCCCCATCTACTGGTCGCCTTCGTTAGCGCGCTATGAACGCTGCCGTCGAACGTTAACCGGTGTCGCTGGTCATCATCCGATCTGCCGTAATCGCGCCAGATATTGAAGTTGTCGATGGGTGAGCTGAAAAAAAACTCACCCACATCGTCCAGTGCCTTTGAGTACGTGTAGGAGACGCGGTAATTGCCCCACCGCACCGGACGTTGCACAAACGAAACGTGCAGACCGTCGTACCGCGAATCCGCCAACGATGAGTATTGGCTATTATTCCCAAAGCTCGCATTCGGGCGGCACCCATTGTTCGTGCCCGAAGCCACACACGTTGGCGCATTTTGATTCACTGAAACCAGCAAGTGCAGGCCGCGCACATGTTCGTATCCCACCTCGATCGTACTTTTCGATCCAATCTGTTGCTCTATGTCCAAACTCCCCTGCTCAGAGTACGCATTCTGCATATTTCGCTGCATGGTTGAGAAGTTAAAAAGCACTCCGGGTGGCAGCGTCAGTCCGCTCAGGATGTTCGGAAAAACGGGAGCACCAGCCTGTGTCGGTGAGAGGCTCACACTCACCTGGCTCAGGTTCGCCGGATTTGTCGTATTGTTCGCTGACAAGAGGGCATTCGCCAACGACCGCAACGGAACGCGGTCATAGTAGATGCCGAACCCGCCGCGAATCACCGTCTTGCGTGAAGCGAACGGAGTCCAGGCAAAGCCCGCACGCGGCGAAACATTGTTCGTATCTGTCGTGATGCTTCTTAGAAATTGAAGGTCATACCGGACTCCAACGTTCAGAGTGAAGCGCGGACTGATTGTCCATTCGTCCTGCCCATAGAATCCAACGTTCGGATTGGTCTGTGAAACTACGCTGTTTGCAAACGTCTGGGTGAATCCGGAATTGTTATAAACACCTCGCAAAAAGTTCGCGAGCGACGAGAACGAGTAGCTTCCTCGCATGGACCGCGGAAAGGTGATCGTGTCGTCGTTATACAGAAAATCTGTTCCAAAGCGCAGCGCATGCGCGCCGGCCTGGTACGACAGGTTGTCAACTACTTCGCCCAGTCTGTTGAGCCGCGCTGTCGGCGAGCCCGATAACGTGCCGAACGAAGCAACGCCGGAGATGGTCACCGCTGGCCCAACCGGATCGGAGGGCGGGGCGGTCAGATTACTATTCCAGAACTGCGCGCGCGTTTCGTTCACCAGCCGTGGCGACAGAGTGGCGATGTTACTCAACGCAATCACCTGATCCGTGTTGTGTAAATTTGCCGACGCACTCGGAGCATTCAGCGCTCCCGCGCCGCGTGAGTTCACGCTACTCACGTGATACACGCTATAGCGAACGCTCAACTGGTCCCGCTCACTAACCTGATGATCGACTTTCGAAAAGAAGTTCGTCAGGTGGACCGGGTTGGGATAAAGGCCCGTGGAGATCGGCAGTCCCGGATATCCCACGGCGGTGAGCTTGCTGTTGACTTGAGCCACATTAGCCGGTGCGATTGTCACTAAGCCGGACTGGTTCAGTATGCGCTGTTCAAAATTCGCGAAGTAGAAGGTGCGGTCGTGAATAATCGGCCCGCCCACGCTGGCTCCATACTGAGCCTGCGTTAACGGCAGCACCGTATGCGAGAGCGCGTTAGCGGCGTTCAATCCACTGTTTCGGAAAAAGCCGTACACATCTCCGTGCAAATCGTTGGTACCGCTCTTCGTAACCACGTTCACGTAGCCGCCTAGTGCGCGGCCGAATTCGGCCTGGCCGCCCGAGGTTACTACCTGCAACTGGTTCACTACGTCCAAACCATAGAATGCTCCGGTCACGCCGGCCGCATCGTCGTTATCGGAAAAGCCATCGACGATAAAGCTGTTTGAAAAATTCCGCTGGCTGTCGATTGAGATCCCTTGCCCAGGGACGGCGGACGTTTCCGCAAACAACTGATTGGATGCCGTGTTAGTCGACGAAACTCCCGGGATCAGAAGAGCCAGATCCAGAAAGCTGCGGCCGTTGAGCGGCAATTCTTTGATCTCCCCCACCATGATTGTGCCGGCAATTTGAGATCTGGCAGTTTCGAGCGGATTTGTCGTCTCGCCCACCGTGATATTTGTCGAACTACCGGCGATCTGCAGCGAAACAGGCAGCTCATAGGCCGATCCCACCGTCAGATTGATGCGCTGCATGACATCGGCAAATCCCGGCTGATGAACAGTAAGCTCATAAGGCCCGACTTTCAGGTACGGAAACCGGAAATAGCCGTTACGGTCGGTACTAGTCTGGCTCGTGATGCCCGTTTGCAACGCATGAGCAGAGATGTGTGCCTCTTGGACGACCCCACCGGAAGCATCCCTCACCTGCCCGCTCAAACTTGCACTGTCGACAGTTTGTTGAGCGAAAGCGACAGGGGCGAAAAATAGAAACAGAACAAAAGGTATGCGCTGAAACGCCGGCACACAGACGGACATAATCCTCCCGATTCCAACAACACACCTGCCCAGAACGAAGGTCCAAGGCAGAACACAAAACGTGGGAACTGCAGTGTTTAGGAGAGGAGGAACGAGGGAGGGCCGCGTTTTTGTCGTGCGCGGTCGTGAGAGATCCGGTAGGATGCTTCCACTTGGGGCGATACAGCCGGATGATGTACCAGACCCGCGAAGATCGCAGCGCCGACGCCCAAGGTCAAGACTTGTGCTTGCGACACCACTGTGCCGGATGGACAACAAGGGCAGTTGGCCGTAATCGCTTTGATTGCTGAACCTGAGTCGCTTGTCTGCGAAGCGGCCAGCATGCAATGATGCTTGCCCCTCTTCTGGCAACAGGCCGGCACTGCTGCCTTCGCTGACGATACAGCCATGGGGAGCAGGACGAGCCAGCTCATCAAGGCTGTAAGTAGGATGGCAATGCTGCGTTGCACAGACCTAGAGTTTAACTTAAAAAACGTGCGCCGTGGCAAACGGCAAGATTGTTTTAACTGCAACCCGGGCAGTTCTGAGCACTATCCCGCTTCACCCAGGAGTAAGCTCTCAGAGAATTCCTCCAATAGAATTTCTCAACGTCACTGCTGCCCTTTGCCACGATGAACTCGTGAGCCAGCCGGAAAACATCGGAGTACCCGGCCCACTGATCGCTGTTCGGCCAATCGCTGCCGTAAAGCAGTCGGTCCGGCCCCAGTACTTGCCAAATCTGATCGAGTCGGTCTCGGTAGAAATTCAAATCCATCGGCACATGGCCGTTTACACTTCGCACAATGCCGGAGATCTTGGCGAACACTCGCGGTCTCTGTCCTAGCGATACCAGATCGGCTTCGCAAGCTCGTCGGGCTGACGGATCTTGCGGCGGTGTCAACTCAGGCAAGTGGTCCACAACAATCGTGAGGTTAGGAATCTTTTCGCTCAATCGGACCACCGCATGAACGAGTGCAGGGTCCGGATTTGCCGTATCGAGCACCAGCCCAGCCGCCGCCAGTAGCTTCAGATCGCTCACAAAGGCAGAGTTCGCCAGCTCGCGGCTCAAATCACGATTCCAGATATTCCCATACCGAATGCCCCGAAAGAGTGGATTCTTTTGCAGCTTCTCCAGTTGTTTGCCGAACTCTGCTTTGCCTGGCTCTAGATCGCCTACGGTTCCGACAATCATCGGGTCCTTCGCAGCCACGTCCAGAACCCACTGATTGTCCGTAAGCCAGGGACTGCACTCAATGGCGATTGCCCCCACCACACCATAGCTTGTGGCTATGCGGCGATAGCGTTCGGGAAGTGCTGTCTTGAAAATCGTGCTTTCGCGTGGTGGCCACGGCACGCCCTCCGGACGCGTCACATCGAACAGATGGATGTGACTGTCGATGATCGGAACGCGCACGGGACCGTCGGCCAGCAGGCTGGAAGCTGCCACTGCACCGCCAACGGAATGGGCCAGAAACGTTCTACGTTTCATGCGGGGCATTATATAAGCAAACCTCTCTCAGCCATCCGCGTCGGCTGCGTTACTCTTCGGGTTGCCTTATCGCATCGATATCCGTCGACCGCCCTCCGAAGCCTTCGATGTCCTCGTGGAAATAGGAGCGCTGGATATCGAATCGGTGAACGACGTACTCGCTGCTATTCTGCCCGACGGAGTGACGCAAGACATGCTGGCCGCCGTCTTCGATATGTCGAGCGTTAGTGTTTCGCCGGCCGTCCCGCGAGACGACGGCTCGGTCTGGCTGCTGGCTTCGCGAACCATTCAGATCGGAACGGTTCTGATTGCCTCCCCGCAAGCGGATGCTCATCCCGAAGCCCTGACCTTGGTCGATGCCAATGCCTTCGGCACGGGGCACCATCCCACCACCGCATTGTGCATCGAGGCCATCGAAAAGATGTTGGCTCTCGCGCCTTTGGACAGCATTCTTGACGTCGGAACAGGATCAGGCATCTTGGCCCTCGTTGCGCTGAAATTGGGCGTGGCGCATGCCCTCGGCCTCGACACCGACGCCGGCGCATTGGCAGTGGCTGCGGAGAATGCGCGCCTGAATCGCATCACAGACCGCTTCCAGTTGGTTCTTGGCGGTCCCGCTGCTGTAACCGGCACTTGGCCGCTTGTCGTCGCGAACGTGCTCGCTGCCCCTTTGATTGATATGGCACCGGTTCTTGTCCAGCGCCTCGGAACCGGTGGCCGATTGATTCTCTCCGGCATCCCGTCAACTCTGGAATCCGAAGTGAGGCGAGCCTACGAGCACTTCGGCATCCGCCATATCGAATCGAAGACCCGCGCTGGATGGACAATGTGGGCGGCTCAAGCCTCCTGGTAGCAAGAAACAATCGCGCTGTGCGATGTTCCGTTGACCCGTTACGCTATCGGCCGGGGTACCGTCACTCGGCCACGGAACGTTCTGTAGACAACCACAAAGTAGACAATAGCGATTGCAATTCCGACTGCCCACCACGCCAGACCAGTGGCGAGTGCGTGCGGTCCGGCCTGCGCTTTGTCAATCGTGAGATCACGTGACGAATCGACGCTGGATGGCAACACTGTCGGATATAAGCCCGCGGCTGCTCCCATAAGGACCGCCGTCAGGAATACGCACGAACTTGCAAATGCCCGTCTCCAGGCCTGCAAACGAGAGAACAGAAGTATCCCGGCCAGCGCGGCAATCACGACCGCAGGAATTAGGAACGAAACCGGAGAGCGAACATAATTAGCCAGGCTTGCTGGACGCACGAACGCAGTTGCAGGAATGCTGAACAAAGTGAGAACGACCGTAGCCGCCCACAGCCGAAATACCCAAATCCGCGCTCGCGCTCGCAATTCCTTGCTTGTTTTAAGCATCAGGTAAAGAGCTCCGTGCAGCCCGAGGCTGACCACCGCGAGCACGCCTCCCGGAATGGTGTACCAGTCCAGAATGCCAGGTGATGGCCCCGGCCGCAGGTTCGTCCAGAGAGGCAGAAAAAACGAATCGTCGGGATTGATCCCCACACCCCTCACCACGTTTGCCAGGCCAATACCAAAGAATAGAGCGAGTAGGACGCTCGCCGAAGCGAAGCAGCCATCGAAAAATTCGCGCCACAGCAGAAAGTTGACGTGCATCCGCAATTCCACACCAAGCCCGCGGAACACCAGCAGCCACAACAGGATGTTGAGAGCTAGGTAGAAGCCGCTGAACGCAACCGCGTAAAGGACCGGGAACGCGAACAGCAGCGTGGCGCCTGCGGCAATCAGCCACACTTCATTGCCGTCCCAAACGGGCCGAATTGTCTCCAGCACCGCTCCGCGTTCCTCCGGGGTGCGGCAGATCAGCGGCTGCATGATTCCGACCCCAATGTCGAATCCGTCAAGCACGATGTACGCACCCAACGTCGCAGTCACCAGCCAGAACCAGACCGTACCCATATTGCTATGCCTCTTGTACCTGGATCGGGATGACTCGCGCCTCTCCCTCATGCCTCAACTCGGGCCCCGGCCCGTGCTCTAGTTCGCGATACATCAGCAGAATGAAAAGCACAGACAACAACGCATATAAGCCCAGAAACCCGAGCAAGGTGAAAAGCGTGTTCCCTTCCAGAACATTCGTCGAGTAACCGTCTTGGGTTCTAATCAGGCCGTAGACAAGCCAGGGCTGCCGTCCTAATTCTGCTGTCAACCATCCCGCAGTGTTGGCGATGTAGGGGAACGGAAAACTGAGCATCACTGCCCACAGCATCCAACGCGAGCTGAAGAGTTGATGCCGCCAAAGTAGAAAAGCGGCAACGGCCATCAACGCGACGAAGGCTGTTCCTAGGCCAACCATGATGTGATACGCGTAGTAGAGCAGTGGAATATTAGTCGGCCAATCCTGGCGCGGGAACGAGTCGAGACCGGCAACCTCAGCCGTCGGTGTACCGTATACAAGGAAGCTGAGGACGCGGTTAACCATCAGGGGATTGTCGATTCGTTCTTGTTCCACGTTCGGCTGCCCGAAAATCACGAGCGGCGCCCCTTTCTCACTGTGGAAGAGGGCTTCCATACCAGCCATCGCGGTCGGTTGATTGTGAGCCACGTATTTGCCTTGTTCGTCTCCTGTGGGGAAGACCTGAAGCATTGAGGCCAGAAGTCCCGTGACCACACCCATTCGAAGAAACATACGTCCGTATTCAAGATCACGATTACTAAGCAGGTAGAACGCACCCGTAGCAGCGACAACAAACGAGCCGGTAATCACAGCGCCACTCATCGTGTGGAAGTACTCAAGAATTGCCCAGTGATTGTTCAGCAGAGCGGGAAAGCTGGTGACATCATAAGATCCGTTGCTCAACACGCGATAAGCAAGCGGATGCTGCATCCACGCGTTAGCGACGATGATGAAGTACCCGGAAAGCCACGAACCAAGAAACACAAGAAAACCCGCGGCCCAATGTCCCCATTTCGAAAGCCGCTTCTCACCGAAGAGAAATAGTCCAAGAAAAGTGGATTCCAGAAAGAACGAGAATACTCCTTCCATTGCTAGCGGCTGACCAATGAGACCACCGGTGTGCCGTGAGAACTGAGCCCAGTTAGTACCGAACTGGAATTCCATCGGGATTCCGGTCACCACTCCGAACACAAAGTTGATGCCGAACACACGGGCCCAGAACTGAGCCGAACGATTTGCGACGGAGGAACCTCCCACGTTCGCCAAGGTTTTGTAGATCAGTATGATCAGGGCCAGCCCCATGGTGAGCTGTGGGAACAAGTAGTGATAGGAAACGGTAAAAGCAAACTGCAGGCGATGAAGAAGAAGGACCATTTCTAACGACCTTCGAGATCAGTATGTCCGTGTGCTCTGCAGATAACAATACGGAAATGTGCGCGAAGAAAGCGCTCCAGCGTGAGCTAAAAGTGCTTCGTCAAGAACCCGGCTCGGCCATGATAGGGAAAAACCTTATCTGGATGCCCTGTGCCTGATCGCAAATTACGCAGCGTGACTTAGACCTCCGCTGAGGCCCAACGAAGCTGGTGCCCCGTTGTGATACTTGACTGGTGCGGCGTGTCATCGAACAGTCTTCACCCGGAAAATTAGGCACATCTGATGCGTGGTGGATCGTGTTGGCCTCGGCTATCGGCATCTCATTTAGTACGGGAACAACTCTCATCTATACCTTCGGGGTTTTTGCCAAGCCCCTCGCGGCAGAACTGCACGTTGGACTGGGCGCAATTGCTTTGCCGATGTCAGTCCTCGATTTCGGAATGGCGCTGACCGCGGCGCCTTGGGGACGGGCGGTTGACCGGTTCGGCGCACGGCGGGTCATCTTTATCTCGATCGTCTGTCTGGCGGGTTGTCTGGCGGCCCTTTCCTGTCTGCGTCCGCCGCTATGGCATTTGTACGTCGTGTACTTCTTCGCCGGAGTCACAACGGCGGCGACAACATCAATGAGCTATTCTCGTGTGGTCTCTGACTGGTTCGATCAGGGCCGCGGCCTCGCACTGGGCGTTGCCAATTGCGGTTTAGGCGTGGGAGCTTTAATCACTCCGATGCTTGCCCAGTATGTGATCGATCGCGCCGGTTGGCGGTTCGCTTACCTCTGTTTGGCCGCAGCCTGTCTGCTCGTTACGCTTCCCGTCGTCCTAATCTTTTTGGGCAGACGCCCGGATAACCTCAACTCGGTGCCATCCACACCAGCGGGCACTGCGATGAAGAAGCCACCTACAGAACACTCGTCAGGACTGACGCTCCACCAGGCTCTGCGCACACAGGCCTTCTGGCTGTTAGCGCTTATCTTGTTCTGTGTCGGAGTCGGTATAAACGGGGCCAGCGCGCACCTCGCTCCCATGCTGACCCGCGGAGGAATCTCGCCGCGGTCTGCTGCCCTGGCCGCCTCCATCTTCGGAGGAGCCTTGATTATCGGACGCCTTCTGAGCGGCTATCTCGTCGACCGTTACTTTGCACCGTTCATCGCGGCCATCCTTTTCGCTGCGGCAGGCACCGGCCTTGCTATTCTGTGGACCGCCTCCGCTGGATGGGTGGTATTCCAGGCCGCTGTGCTGCTGGGGATCGGAGCCGGTGCGGAAGGTGATCTGATGCCGTTCCTTATTAGCCGCTACTTTGGAACACTTGCCATGGCTGAGTTGTACGGCCTTCTCTTTGGAGCGTTCACGATCGGGAACGCAGCGGGTCGGTATCTCTTGGCAGCGGGAGTCGACGCTTATGGCTCTTACGAGATCCCGCTGTTACTCGCAGGTTTGGCTGTTGCTCTTGCCGTCGTCAGCTGCTTGTTTTTGGGTCCTTATCGCACCGCGTCGCAGGAGCAGAGGCCGATAGGTGCCGTCACGACGGCTTAGTCGCCAGAATCACTTGAGAGGGACCTGGTACTTCCAGGTTCCTGGCATTCACAAAGCCAGCATCCGACAGCCAGCTTGAGATCTCTTCGAAAGAATAGACGTTCCCCTCATCCGTAGTGATGAGCATGTTAACGGCAAAGAACAGTCCACCCATCGGACCCGTGCGGTCTTCGCTCACAAGGAACTCTGCAACCGCAATGGTTCCGCCGGGTCGCAGTGCCTCGAATACTTTTTCGATCAGAGCTCGGCTTCGCCGCTCCCCTTCACTGTGCAGGATATGGCCAAGTGTGGCGACTGCATATCCGTTACCGAAGGCAGTGCTGGCTATGTCACTTTCCAGAAAAGTGAATCGGTCCAATAGTTCGAAGCGGGCCGCTGTCTCGCGAGTTACCTGAATCACGTCCGGCCAGTCGACAGCCGTAACCTGGATACCGTCCGAAGCTTCGGCGAGTGCTATGCCCCATACGCCCGAACCCGCTGCGACATCCAGCACAGTGTCGCCATTGCGGACGACTTCGCATTCGAGAAGATGTTGAGCGAGCGCTTTGGCGGCGGGATAGTTCCTCGGAAATAAGTCCCGTACTAAGTCGCGGAAGAATTGCGTCCCCGGACCCTCTTGGTTTATCGCTTCAGCGGGTTTGCCCGTTGCAACTACCTCGCTGAGCCGCATCCATCTCGGGACAACGTGTTGGCTGAAACGAGCGAGGATGCCGCCCTGAAACGTCGATTTATTGCTGACGAGAAAAGCCGAAGCTTCTGGCGACAATCGAAATCGGCCATCCTCTTCTCTGCAAAGCAGGCCCAAGCCTGCTAGCGTTTCCATGACAGCAGTAAGTCCCCGCGTCGATGCGCCGCTCGCCGCATGAACCTCCTGAATCGACTGGGGACCTTCGTCCAGGAAGTCGAAGATTCGATTCTTGAGAGCGGCCTCGATCACAAAGGGTGCTGCATAGCCGGACGCAAGCTGAAAAATACGCTCAGGAACAACTTTGGCGCCCTGTTCGGTTCTCACCATCCCGTCAATCTTCATCGGAGCGAGAACCGAAGATCCGTAGCAGCGCAAGGAAGACGTTGATTGCATCGAGGTAGATGGATACCGCCATCTCGACGGAGGTCTGGCCGTCGCCACCCGATCTGATCCGGGCGAAGTCAACCAGGATCAGTAGCGTGAATACCGCAAGGGTGGCCCAAGAGTACGTCGTGGGGCTGACGACACGGAAGAACAGACCGATGATTCCTATCAGTACGAGGCCGATAAGACCAATGGCTGCTATGCCCTGAAGTCGCCGAAAGTTGATGCTGGTGGTCCACACGAGCCCTCCGAGAACTGCCATGCCGACCGCGGTCGTCAAAGCGGCGTTCTGTACGATGAGGGCACCTTGTTGCATGTGGAGGTACCGGTTAATCACGGGACCGAGGCTCAGGCCCTGAAAGAAAGTGAAGGCGCCAAGACCAGCAGTGATGTCGACGGATTGTTCCGCACAGCCCTCAACGCGAACAGCAGCAAGATGGACGGAATGAAGAGCAGGAGCGCAAGACTGGGGTTCAGGCCTTGGCCGAAGTACGCGCCGACGGTGGTCAGGACGAAACCGCCCGCCGTAATTCCAAGCACCTCGCCTAAAAGAGCATTGTTGCTGCTCCTGAGTTCTGGGTAGGGCCGAGTTTGTGGATACATCTCCCTCCCATTATCTGAGGTTTTGGGGTGTTCAGGGTGTCTAATATGTCCATGGTCCGCGCGTTCTCTCGCTGTCTGCTAGCGGCCCTGTTAGGACATGCATCTATGGCACAAACACCTCGGACGCCAAACGTTGAGGCGCAACGGACCGCCATGAAAAAACTGACTTTCCTTGTTGGCGCCTGGTCTGGTGAGGCCACCGTCCTGCGCGCACCTGGTCAATTTACTGCGATGGCGCAGACTGAGTCGGTTCAGTTCAAGCTGGACGGACTTGTGCTGCTGATCGAAGGCGTTGGTCGAGCCAAGGCCGACGGGAAGGTCTCGCTTAAGCCCTCGGATTGATTTCATTCGACGATGAAACGGCAAAGTACACGATGAGGGCCTTCAACGACGGACGCTGGCTTGAAACCGAGGTCAAACTGAATGATGGGGCCAATTCGATCTCATGGGGCTTTGCACTAGGCGCGTTCAAGACGAGCACCGTGCTGCGCGTCAATGAGAACGGTGAATGGACCGAGCAGGAAGAGTTAACCGTCGGGGATCGTCCGCCGCAGATCATGCTTGATCTGAAAGTTCGACGCATTCCCAGGAGGGAATAACTCGTGTTCTGGTCGCTTGAACTCGCGGGGCAGAAACCGTGCGGTCACAGACCTTCGAATTTTCTTATCTCCCGGCCTGCCAACCCCTTACCTGTTTTCTGACACCCCATCGGGAACGGCTATCCTGCACGCTCAAAGCATGAACACCCGCCCCGTTACCGAAGCCCAGCTCGCTGCTAACCGAGCCAACGCCACTCATTCCACTGGACCGAAGACCGAAGAAGGAAAACGCATTTCTTCTCAGAACGCGCTCAAAACCGGACTCACCGGCCGCGCTCCTTACCTCTCCACCGAAGAAGCTGCCGCCTACCAGGAACACTGCGCCCGTCTCCTCGCCGCTCACAAACCGGCCAACGATGATGAACGCACCCACGTCGCCATGATTGCCGACCTGGAATGGCGCATCCTGCGCATCCCGGCTCTCGAAGCCGGCCTCTACTCAGTGGGCCGCACCCGTCTGACCCCCAAATCCGAAAATCACCTGGAGCCAAACAACGTCCTGGTGAGCGACTCCGAAATCTACGTCGTCTACCGAAAAGAATTCAACAACCTCTACTTGCAGGAATCGCGCTTAGTCCGCCGCCTCGACCGCGAACTCAAGCTACTCATCGCGCTGCAGCAGAAGCGTCTGGCCGAAGAGAAAGCCCAACTGGACGAAGCCGCAGCATACTACCGGCACTGCATCGAACAGAATATCCCGTACGACCACAGTGTCTTAGCCGAAATTGGCTTCGAATTTTCAATCCTCGATGTACAACGCGCCGTAGCCGAACAGCAGGCCCGCGAAACTAACTCTCCGTGGCGCAACATTCAAGCCGCCCAGGCCTTTCGGGCCATGCGAGCCAATCAGGCCGCCTAGCGTTGGTCCACCAAATCGCTTGAAAAAGCCACAAGGTGGCGTAGACGGTCTTGCCGTTTGCGCATTCCCACACGCACAGGTCTTACGGACATGCGAATTCGCGGTTTCACTCACCGCTCGACTGTCGATCTCAAACCGTTTCACCAAGGCTGCACGAGAGCCGCGTTCCGGCATAATCTCATCCGGTCTCCGCTGGGCGGAAAACGCCAACGATAATCCGGTGCCTCCTTCCGCTACGCTGAAAGTCGGTCCTCCGCATATGGAAATCAACGGTAAGCACTTCATCGCCACACAAGTCACTGCTTCGGGTAATCAGACCTTTACGGCTTTCGATCCTCGCACCGGCTCGCCTCTCTCGCCGATCTTCGAAGCGACCACCGCCGAAGTCGATCAGGCCATGCAGCAGGCGGCACTCGCCGCGGAAGAAATGCGCAAGTTCGATAGCGGCCAAATTTCTGCCTTCCTGCTGGCCGTGCGCGATGAGATCCTCGGCCTCGGCGATGAGTTGATCGAACGCGCGATGCAGGAATCAGGGTTGGATTGTGGGCGCCTTACAGGAGAACGCGATCGCACCACCAACCAAATCAAAGTGTTCGCTGACTTGGTAAACGAAGGTTCCTGGGTGGATGCTCGCATCGACACCGCACTCCCCGATCGCAAGCCCTTGCCGCGTCCCGATATCCGCCGCATGCTTCAGCCGATCGGTCCCGTTGTCGTCTTCGGCGCGAGCAACTTCCCGCTTGCTTTTTCCGTCGCGGGCGGTGACACTGCTTCGGCTTGGGCTGCTCGCAATCCGGTGGTCGTCAAAGGACACCCCGCTCACCCTGGCACATCCGAACTAGTCGCCGCTGCCATCACCAGAGCTGTTCAGAAGCTCGATATGCCCAAGGGGATCTTCTCTCTTCTGCAAAGCACGAAGCCCGAAATCAGCCTCGCCCTGGTCGCTCATCCGGCCACGAAGGCGGTCGCGTTTACAGGTTCCTGGAGAGCCGGCCGCGCACTGTTCGACGAGGCTGCCAAACGTCCGTCTCCCATTCCTGTTTATGCCGAGATGGGAAGCGTCAACCCGGTCTTCATCCTTCCCGAAACACTAAAGCAGAACGCTCCGGCGCTGGCAGAAGGTCTTTTCAAGTCAGTCACACTTGGCACGGGACAGTTCTGTACATGCCCTGGTCTCGTGTTTGTTCCCGAAGGGGAAGGCTTCGCGGAACTTAAGGATGCTTTGGCCTCACACTTCTCCTCCGCTTCTCCGGGAACCATGCTGAACGCCGCCATCAGCAAGAGCTATCATCAACGGGCCGAAGAGTTCTCGCACGAAGGGCATGTCCAGACCATCAAGTCCGAAAAGGCGGAGGATGGACCCGGCGCCTCTGGTCAGCCAACGTTGTTCGTAACCGATGCCGCCTCTTGGGCCGCCAGCAAGCCGCTTCATGAGGAGATCTTCGGACCAGCTACCGTCCTGGTTCAAGTGTCCTCAGCCGCAGAGTTGCCAGGGTTGGCTAAGCAACTGGAAGGATCTCTTACCGCTACCATCCACGGGACTGGTTCGGAACTCGGATCCGCCGGAGAACTCGCGGGCGTTCTCTCCCAAGTCGCCGGCCGCGTCCTCGTCAACGGCTATCCGACCGGCGTCGAGGTAGGGAATGCTATGAATCACGGCGGTCCCTATCCCGCCACCACCGACGTGAAGTTCACCTCTGTCGGCACTGCGTCCATCTACCGCTTCGCCCGCCCGGTCTGCTACCAGAACTTCCCTTCGGAACTGCTGCCGCGTGAACTGCAGAATGGCAATCCAAAGCAACTTTGGCGTCTCGTCAATGGTAATTTGACGCGCGATGCGATAGCGTAATAAGCCATGTCGCACCATGTCGATTGAGATTCCGATCGGAGTTGACTCCTGCGAGGTTCGTTGTGGCCGCCGCACTGTCACTGTCACGAACCTCCAGAAAGTCTTCTGGCCGGCACTGGGCAAAACCAAACGCGACCTTCTTCTCTATTACGCGACCGTGGCCGATTACCTTCTGCCTCATCTCAGGGACCGCGCCATGGTGATGAAGCGCTATCCGAACGGCATCGACGGAAAATTCTTCTTCATGAAACGGACCCCGTCCTATCAGCCTGAATGGCTCGAGACCTGTAGCATCGAGCACCGGTCCGGTAACGTCATAGCATTCCCCATGGTGCAGGACCTTGCGGCTCTTCTCTGGATCGTTAATCTGGGGTGCATCGATTTAAACCAGTGGTACGCCCGCTGCGATGAAGTGAATCGTCCTGACTACCTGCACTTCGACCTCGACCCCGTTGCACCAGCGGGCTTTGTTGAAGTCCGCAAAGCGGCGCTTCTGATCCGCGACTACTTAGGAGCTCGCTCGCTCGAGTCTTATCCGAAAACCACCGGCTCACGTGGCATACACATCTACGTTCCTCTGCAACGTAAGTCAACGCAGAAGGAGGTTTGGCAAGTGGCTAAAACCATCTCTCAAGAACTCGCGGCCGAGCATCCGGGCTTGTTGACTTCGGAATATCGAATCGAGAAGCGGCCGCCAGGACGGATCCTTGTCGATTACAACCAGAATGCGTGGGGCCGAACCCTCGCCTCTGTTTACTCGATACGCCCCACCGAGCGGGCAACAATCTCAACACCCGTTACGTGGGAAGAGGTGGAGCAGGGAATCGAGCTTTCCGCATTCACCCTCGATTCAGTCCCGGCGCGCCTCGAGCAAGTGGGCGACCTCTTCAAGCCTCTCTTAATGCAACGATCACGCCATCCGCTGGACGCATTGAAATGAACCTTCCTCTACCTCTCGACTTTCCTGCCATGGAGGCCGAAACCGCAAAAACCATTCCCTCGGGCTCTGATTGGCAGTACGAACCGAAGTGGGACGGATTCCGTTGCCTGGCTTTCCGCGACGGCGATGAAGTCGAACTGATGTCCAAATCCGGACAGGCACTGGCGCGCTACTTCCCGGAGATTGTCGCCGCCCTTCTCGCGCTTGAGGCCAGCAAGTTCGTTCTCGATGGCGAGTTGGTCGTCACGCTCGACCGCAATCTCGATTTCGACGCGCTTCTGCAGCGGATTCATCCGGCCGCAAGCCGTATCAAGAAGCTCTCTGTAGAAACGCCTGCCACATTGGTGCTATTCGACATCCTGGTCGACGCCGAAGGAAACGAGCTATCAGGTAAGCCTTTGGCCGAGCGACGATCCATCCTCGACCGATTTCACCATCGCTTTGCCGCAGCGAATCCTACGGTCCGGCTCTCGCCAAAGACCACCGATTTCCAAGAAGCCAAAAGTTGGTTCAACCGAATGGCCGGTCCACTCGATGGAGTGATCGCCAAACGGACCGATATGCCGTATGAAAGCGGAAAGCGCAAAGCGATGCTGAAGATTAAGAATCTACGTACGGCCGATTGTGTCGTCGGCGGCTTTCGCTACGGCACTGACGAGAAGGTCGTCGGGTCTCTGCTGCTGGGCCTCTACGATGAGAATGGCTTGCTCAACCATGTTGGCTTTACTTCAGGACTGGCCCGCAATGAGAAGCCGAAATTGACCTCCCAACTCGAATCGTTGATCGAAGAGCCCGGTTTCTCCGGCGCAAAACCCGGCGGTCCGAGTCGCTGGAGCACTGAGCGCAGCGCGGAATGGAAGCCACTCGCTCCGCGCCTGGTCGTAGAGGTTCAATATGACCACTTCTCCGGCGACCGCTTTCGACATGGCACCAGGATCCTTCGCTGGCGACCAGACAAGCGGCCTGACCAATGCACCCTCCAGCAAGTGAAGCGAGATTCGGATTCGCCCCTTACGTTGCTCAATTGAAACAGTAGTTCGGATACTGGCAAAGCCGACAGGGCAACGTTCACAGTGGAGTGGCGTCCTACCAGCTGGAGCTATCAATGAAAGCTGTTGTTTTTCACGGGCTTGGTGACATCCGGCTCGATGACGTCAAAGAACCGAAGATCCAGGACCCGAATGACGCGATCATTCGGTTGACTGCGAACGCCATTTGCGGAACCGATCTACACATGGTGCGGGGAACTCTTCCCGGCATGAAGCCCGGTACGATCCTCGGGCACGAAGGTGTCGGCATTGTCCAGGAGATTGGAAAAGGCACGCGAAATCTCAAGGTCGGAGATCGGGTGGTTATCTCGTCCACCATCGCCTGCGGCTACTGTTCCTATTGTCGAGCGAGCTACTACGCCCAATGCGATAACGCAAACCCCAATGGCAAACAGGCCGGCACAGCCTTCTTTGGTGGACCAGTGGAAACAGGCGCCTTTCAAGGCTTGCAGGCGGAATACGCCCGGATCCCTTTTGCGAATGTAGGCGCGACGAAGCTGCCGGATGAGGTCACCGATGACCAGGCGATTCTCATCTCTGACATCTTCGCGACCGGCTACTTTGGAGCAGATATTGCGAACATCAAGCCGGGCGATACCGTTGCGGTCTTTGGCTGCGGGCCGGTCGGCCAATTCGCTATCGCTAGCGCTCTTATTATGAACGCGGGCCGAGTCATTGCCGTCGATCACATTCCCTCGAGGCTCGAGATGGCTCGTGCACAAGGTGCCGAGGTGATTAACTTCGAAACTGAACACCCGGTGCTGACCATCCAGGAACTGACTGGCGGAGTAGGGGTAGACCGCGCCATTGATGCGGTGGGTATTGATGCGCAGCGACCCCACTCAGGTCCCGCGTCCAAGGAGGCAGACGCCAAATCCAGTGAGTACAAAAAGCAGGTTTCCGAGATCGTGCCTCACCCGAAACCGAAGGACGGTAACTGGGTACCCGGTGACGCGCCCTCTCAGGTCTTAGAGTGGGCTGTGATGTCTCTCGCCAAAGCCGGCACGCTGTCGATCATTGGCGTCTATCCTATGACTGCCAAGGTCTTTCCCATCGGGATGGCTATGAACCGTAATCTCAGCATCAACATGGGCAACTGCAACCATCGAAAGTACGTCCCGAAACTGGTGAACTTGGCGAAGAGCGGCAGCATCAATCCTGAAAAGGTTCTGACTCAAGTTGAACCCGTCGTCAGCGCCATTGATGCTTACAAGCACTTCGACAAACGCGAAAGCGGCTGGATCAAAGTCGAATTGAAACCGGCAGCCGTTTGAAAATAGAAGGGCAGCCCGGCCGAGACAGGCTGCCCTTTACCGTTAGAAGTGCAAGCGCAGGCCGAACTCGATCTGCCTCGGAGTGTTACCCTGCTGGGTCAAGACTCCGAAATTCTGCGGACTGTCGATGTTCAGGTAAGTGGTGCTTCCATTAACAGTGCTACCCGCCGTGAAAGCCGGTTGGAAGTGGTTCAGCAGGTTGCTGAACTGGGCGTTAAACGTCAGTCCCATTCCCTCTCGGAAGGGCAGAATGAATTCCTTCGAGACCTGCATATCCAGGTTCCAGGTAGGCAGGTTGCGCAGCACGCCGGCACCTCCGCCGCTTCCGTTCAGACCCAGCACCAGACGCCCGAACTGCGAGTAAACGGCGGCAGGATTTGCGAAGATGTTCAGTCCCGATCCTCCGCTGGAGGCGTTGCCGGACGTCGCAACACCATTCGTACCGACCACGTTCGTATGGGCCGAACTGCCGCCCTTATAGGGGCTGAGCAAGACTGCATTTTCGGTGGTCGAATCCGAGCTGCAATTCGATTCACCAAAAGACTGACAGTCGCTCGTGCCCCCGCCATTAATATTCACTTCCAACGGAACGCCGCTCTGCGCAGTAAACAGTGGGGCAAACGACCAACCGCCCAGCAGGCTTCTCAGCAGCTTGCGATCGGGAAAGAGCTTCGGCTGGTAGACAATGCTCAGGTTGTAGACCAGCGGGACGTCGAACGGCTGGGGTCCGTACATCGAGTTCAGGTTGAACGGGTCAAGCACCGTTGTCGAACTCGTCGACTGCGTATAGCCGACTGTGCCTAACGCTCGGCTGAAGGTGAGATTCGATTGAGCCGTTAATCCGTGGAAATCGCGGAAGCTGAATGAGATGAAACGCTCCGTTGTAATTGCCGTGTCCCAGGCTGGTTGTTTCATAGATGTAGGAAGTCTGAGCAAGCGCGGAATCGGGCAGCGTGCGCCCCAAAGCCCACCCGTTTGCCTTCGAGAGTTGAGTCCAAAGCGTGTAGACTTGCGTGCCCGTAATCTGCGTCTTCTGTTTCGAGACGACCGCGGCCGTGCACGACGAGAAGCCGCTGCAGTAGCCGGAGGTCGCACCACCGAGTGCATTTTCGAAGAAGGGCTGCGCGGTAATCGCCCGATTGCCTGCCAGCCCGGTGTACACATTCGCGAAGGCGTTAGCAAAACTCTGGCCGCCCAACGTGTACATCGTCGGAACCGCATCCAGGTTGATCAGCTGAAACTCGTTCTTGATGATCCGGCCGATGTAGCCGACTTCCATCGAGATCTTCTTTGAGAGCTGCCGTTGAATGGTGAAGTTGAAGACGTCCGAACGGTCGGGGCGGAAGTTTTTGTCCAGAACGGTAGCATCTCCGGACGCTGCGTTTCCAAACTGGCCGGGATAATAAGGCTGCGGGAGAGTCGGAGAAACAGGAGGCAGCGGGGCGGAATTTCCATCGTTACCGATGCGGAACGCAGTCTGAGCTGTCACACCGCTTGAGCCCAGGCACTGAGCCCGACATGCTGGCGCCGATACACGAGACCGGCTGAGCATACGCTGCGCCGAGCAAGCGGATTCAGCACCTGAGCGACACCGTTCAGGCGACCGAAAATGCGGCTGTATCCGCCTCGGATTACTGTCTCGATTGCCGCCGAAGATCTTGCCGAGAAGACCATCAGTTGAAGTTGGGATTCCATGCGGCTGCGATGCGCGGACTCAGTCCGGCATAGTACGGATCGTATGGATACTTTGGATGTCCGGCGACATTGCGAATGGTGGCGAAACCGAGATTGGGATTGTAGACCTGGCCCTGCAAGGCCATCGCTTTCTTTGTGTCGAGATACTGCTGCAGCACCCATCTGATTGCCCGCCTGATCGACCAGCATCACCTGCCGGCCCGCTCTTCCGTTGGAGGCATTTCGACCTGGTAACCGAGCCCGTAGGTCAGTGTGAACTCTTTGCCATCGCGCCACGTGTCGCTGAAATAGATGTTGTAGTAAGGGATTGTCACCTTGTCAAACAGGTTTGTCCCGAGAGGCTGCAGAGCCAGATTTGTATCCGGAGCGGGTATAGAAGACCTGCGGCTGGCTGACGATACCTAGTACTTCCGTGTAGAAATTATTCCAGTTGGCGACCTGATTGGCCGGAATCGTGGCTGGGATATAAGCCGAAAGGAAGTTAATGCCACCGGTTGCACCGCCCACCTGATATACGGTGTTGTTGAATATGCCTGCGCCGTTGTCGTCGCGCTGATGGAAGTTGAAGTTTCGCTGATAAGAGCCGCCGAACTGGAACAGGTGGTTGCCTTTCACCCAGCTCAAATCGTCGCGGAATTGATGGTCCTGTCCATCCCAGAAGCGCTGGCGGACACTCTGCGAATTGACGTTATAAGGGACCAGTGCATTCGTGCCTGCGGTTTCGCCACCGATTTCCACGGCGCCGCCTAAGCCGGCAATTTGCGGAGGAGCGCCGTCTGTGCCCCATTCCCAGTAGTTGCGAAGGTAGTTGTAATGGAAATCGTTGGTGAGGGTCGGGCTGATGGTGGTGGTAAGTCCCGTTACCCAGTAACCTGGCTTCTGCACGCGCGGAGCGGTGGCCACGCCTGCCCTACGATCCGCCCAGCAAGCCGCCGATATCGTCTGGTTAGTTGTGTTCTGGTGAGAAGTCGTAATAGCGGTAACTGGTCATCAATGCCAGTTCTGACCGAAGTCGTGATCGATACGGCCTGTGTAGTTATCCGAGTTCTGCGGAATGCCGACGTTGAAGTAGATAACCCTGCGTGTTGTAACCGTCTCCCGCCTGCGGATCGTTCGGTAGCGGGCATGAACTTCCAGATTTGATTGACGATCGGATTCAGACCGATGCCGCGAGGATCACAGGCGCCGGCAGGACAGACGGCGGGCTGTAAGTCCCATTCACCGTCAACGGGGTTGAGGTTGTAGGAGTTGTAAGCCTGATAGACGCCGGCTGTTCGGTAATTGAATGATGCCCGGCCTTCAACAACGCCGACGGGCACTGTGCGTTCGAGGGTGGTGGCTTGCGGGAACCGGCGACCTTCGTAATTGAAGAAGAAGTAAGTCTTGCCGCCAAGAAAGCTCGGGGCCGACCGGACCGCCGAGCGAAGCACCATAGCGGTTCTGATGAGTTCTTGGGAAGCGGCGTATAAGGCAAGTCCACCGGAAGGCGTGTGGTTGTTTTTCCAGTTATTGGCCGAGAAGTAAGTGCTTAGAAAGTATTCGTAGCCGGAGCCGTGGAATTGCGTTGTGCCGCGCTTGGTGACCATCTGCACCTGGCCGCCGCCGGAGCCATTGAAGTCGGCGGTCTGATTAGCTGTCGCCACTTTAAATTCTTCGATGGTTTCGATGGGAGTTGGGATCACGCCGGACGGCGTGCCGCCGGTCGAGCCGGTGATGGTGCCGCTGGCGAGGGTGTAAACCGCCTGAGTTGCCATCCATGTCGCTGGAGTTGTTACCGCCGTCTAACTGGAAACCGTTCTGGTCAGAAACCGTTCCGGCCACGTTGCCGCCGGGCGCGACACCGGGCTGGAGCGGTGAAGAGCGCATTTGCATCGCGTGCCCAGGTTGGGGAGATTTTCCAACTGCGCGCCGGAGATGGTGGAACCGACAGTCGCATTCGTCGTCTGCAGTTCTGCACCAGCAGCGGCAGAACTTCCACGGTGGTGGAGGTATTACCCAATTGCAGCGACGCGTTCAGCGTAAGAACCAGTCCCACCTGCACGCTTTGGTCTGGAAACTCTGGTCTCCGCGAATCCTGGCTTCTTGATGCCGACATCGTACGATCCGGGGGGAAGATTGAAGATGTTATACCGCCCAGCATCGTTGGTTGTGAAAGTCTTCACACTTCCAGTCGCGTGATCGAGCAGAAGGACGTCTGCACCCGCTATTGAGGCCCCTTGCGCATCCGTTACCTGGCCCGAAATCGTACCGGACGACGTGTTCTGGGCATAGGCAACACCCACCAGGCCATAGCTGGATACAAAGAAAGTACCTAGGAATTGAGAACGAAAGAAAGGACATGCCGACCACAGTCAACTTGTGCCGCAAGACCATAAACCACCTCTTAAATATTTGAAACTTAACGACGTGGAAGGATCACTGACAGGGTGAGCGCGAAAGACCAATTCCGCAACTTAATACATTGGAGTCTAGTGACTGAACATTAGATTGTCAATCGCAAGCGGGTACGAATCGGATGCAAACGGCCTATAACTTCCTCTGTTTAAAGCATTCAGGGTCGATGAAACAATTGGGGTGTGCGGTCTTTGAAACCATTAGCCGGTCCGACCTGCGACGGTTGCTGCTGGTGGGGTTGGCGTTCTCGGCATTGCTTCTGCTGGGGCCGTTGTGGTGGCTTTTCGAACGGCGCGCAAGATCGACAAGATGCGCAGAGTTTTTCCAACCAGGAAGTGCTGGCCAAGGACGCAATCGACGATATACAGCGACAGCAGATGAGCTCAATAATCGATGGGTGCAGCTGGCGCGGCGCAGCGACTTCGTCAGCCGGGAAGAGATTCTGGACCAGTTATCGCAGTCGCGTCAGCAAATGACGACAGCGCTGGAGGGTGCGTACGGGCGGGCGGAGAATTTGCGGGAGAGCCTTTCGGACGAAAGCCACGGACTGCTGCGTTGGACGGCGTGGCTCTTTGCGGCGTGCGTGAGTCTCTCCTTTTTTGCGCGACGTGGGCTGTGCGGGCGTCGGCGGGGCTGTTTTCCAAGCTGCGGCAACAGGCAAGCGAGCTAGCGCGGCTGCAGTACCAATTTATCGAGACGCAGGAAGAGACGGCGCGCCGCTTCAGCCATGAACTGCATGATGAACTGGGACAGGTGATGACGGCGGTAAAGGCTAATTTAGCGGCTCTGCGCGACGCACAACGCCCAGCAGTGCCAGCCAAAGTGCATGACTGCCTCGTGCTGGTGGATCGCGCTATTGCGGATGTGCGGGAAATGTCGCAGTTGTTACGGCCAACGGTGCTGGACGATTTCGGGCTCGATCCTGCATTGCGTTCGCTGGCTGAAAGCTTCTCGCAACGAACCGGGATTCGAGGTCGCTTTCGAAAGTGAGCTGGACAGCAGCGGCTGCAGAGACACGACCGAAACCAACCTCTACCGCATTGCGCAAGAAGCTCTGACAAATATTGCGCGGCATTCGAAAGCAGCCACTGTGACGCTGTGCTTGTCGCCCAAAACAAAAAAGTGCGTCTCGACCATAGGACAATGGTCAAGGGCTGGATTTGTCGGCCAGCCGCCGGATGCGGCTCGGCTTAGCCGGCATGGAGACACGAGCTCGGGGTTCCGGCGGCCGCCTTTACGAATGGAGAGCGCAGTGGGAAAAGGCCTGAAGATTGAGGTGACGTGTCCGATCAACTGATTACGATTCTGCTGGCCGACGACCACGAGTATCGTGCGCCAAGGTTTGAAGCTGATACTGGGCGCGCAAGCCGGATTTGAAGGTCATGGGCGAAGCGGGTAATGGGAAGGAAGCGGTGGAACTCGCACAGCAATTGAAGCCCGATATCGTGCTGATGGATGTGGCGATGCCGGAAGTGAATGGCATTGAGGCAACCAAGCGCATCGTAGCTGCCAACTCCCGTGCGCGCGTGCTGGTCCTCAGCATGCACAAGGAAGCCGTGTATGTCCGCGAAATCCTGAAGGCCGGGGCACGCGGCTACATCCTGAAAGATGCTATTGATACCGAACTTTTGAGTGCGGTCCGATCGGTAGCGCAGGGCGATGGTTATGTGAGCCCCGCCGTTTCGGGCTCGCTGCTGAATGACCATGCCAGAAGAGTAACGATCCTGCCGATGCTCTTTCGCCCGCGAGCGGGAAGTATTAAAGCTGATTGCTGAAGGTAAAACTAACAAAGAAGTTGCGACGCAGCTGAACCTGAGTGTCTATACCGTAGATTCCCATCGCAGCAAAATCATGGAGAAGCTCAATCTCCACAGCACGGGCGAGCTGGTGCGCTTTGCGATGAAGCGCGGGCTTGCCGATTAAGCCGCCGTTAACTTTGCGTTTGCGGAACTCGTCAAAACCGACGGCAGTGATAATCACAGGCCGATAATTACCTGCTGCCAGTAAGGGTTCACGCCCAGCAGATCACTCCCGTTCGAAAGCAATCCAATGATGCATGCGCCGATCAGGGTCCCGACGACGCTGCCCTCCCCGCCCTGCAGACTGCCTCCACCGATCACTACTGCGGCAATCGCCTGCAGTTCGTAGCCTTGGCCGGCAGTCGGCTGCCCGGTCATCAACCTGGACGCTTCGATCATTCCCGCCAGCCCGGCTAAGTGTTCCTGCGATGGCGTAGACGCTGACCAGGTGGAACTTGATGGGTACTCCCGCATAATAAGGCGGCATTGGAGTTGCTCCCGATTGCGAACGCATACCGTCCGAGACGTGTGTTCTGCAATACGACATGCATGAGCAACTGCACAAAGAGTTAATACCCACAGAGAAACCGGAATGCCGAGCAGATTGCCATCACCCAAGTACAAGGCGAAGTCCTCTCTAATCCCATGGACGGGCAGTCCTTTGGAAATCACCAGGGCCAGCCCGCGATACGCTTCGAGAGTTCCGAGCGTAACTATGAATGGGCTGATTCGGAATTGGGTAATCATCAGGCCATTCAGCAGCCGCACAGGAACGCCGGCACCGATTCCGACCGCGATGCCCACGGCGATTGGCTGGCCTGCTTTGATGGCCATCGTGCCGAAGAGTCCCGCCAACGCCAGATCGACCCGCCGAGAGATCGATGCCGCCAGTGATGATCACCAGCGTCATTCCCAAGCGCAAGAATGTTGATCACCGCAGTCTGGCGCGCGAGGCTGCCGAGATTTACCGCAGTCAAGAAGTGCGGTGTCGCGATGATCAGGGCCACAAACAACAGAGCAAACGTGAAGAACGGCAGCAGCCGCTGGAGTTTCTGCATTAGGCCGTGGCTGCTAACGAACTGCCGCTGCTGCTCGAGGAATCGCGGAAGAGCAATCGGGGGCGGCCAATTTCATCACAGCCTCAGCCGTGGTCGGACATGGCAACTCGCCTGCAATCCGGCCGCAGCACATCACCAGAATTCGGTCGGCCATCTGCAGCAATTCCGGTAATTCGCAGCTGACCATCAGAACGGCAGCACCCTCTCGCGCCAGTCGGGACATCTCTTCGAACACTTCCTGCTTGGCGCCGACATCGATGCCGCGAGTAGGCTCGTCGAACAGGAATACGCGTGCGCCGCGCGCCATCCACTTCGCAATCACGATCTTCTGCTGATTGCCGCCGCTGAGCTTGCCGGCGCGCTTGCAGGGTGGAACTGCATCGGATGCGCAACCGGTCGCGGTACTCCTCGGCCAGCTGGTTTTCAGTCGGTTTGCTGTAGCAGGCCAAAGCGGCTGATGCGATTCGACGATCCGGCATGGAGATATTGTTGGCGATAGGCATTTGCAAAACCAGGCCGCTGGTCTGCCGGTCTTCCGGGATTAACGCCATGCCGGCTCTCACGGCATCGCGCGGTGTTCTCGATTCACCTGGCGCCCAGCCACTTCGATACTCCCGCTGCTCGGTGCGTCGAGTCCAAAGAACACTCGGCAAAATTCCGTCCTCCCTGCACCCATCAACCCGGCTAGCCCGACAATCTCGCCTGCTTTAACTTCCAGGCTGATGTCCTGCAGCATGCCTCCGGAGAGACCTCTCACTTTCAGGACGGTCTCGCCCGGATTCAGCGGTTCGCGTCTGGTGACCTGATCCACGGGTCGACCCACCATGTGCTGGACCAGAGTTTTCACGCGTCAGGTCTTTCAGAAGGCCGCTGTGAATGGTTGCTCCGTCGCGCAGGACGGTGACTCGATCGCCCATGGACCGCAACTCCTCCAGGCGGTGAGTGATATACAACACGCCCATGCCGCGTTCCCGAGACTCGCACGATGCGAAAAACTTCTTTCGTTTCGGCATCAGAAAGTGACGATGTGGGTTCGTCAAAGATCAGCAGACTGGAGCCGAAGCGCAATGGCGCGGCAGATCTCGACAAGCTGTCTGCCGGCCGGGCTGAGTCGGCCCACCTGGGCATCGGCATCGAGCCGAAAGCCGTTGTCGGAAATCAAACGTCTGGCCGCCGCGGCCATTTTGGAGCGGCTGACCCAGCCCCCGAGCAGGCGCTCTTCGCGCCCAAGAAAGATGTTTTCTGCGACTGTCAGATGGGGGGCGAGCAGGGACTCCTGATGCACCATCGCGATTCCCTGCGCCGCTGCTTCAGAAGGTCGGCGAAGGAAACGGACTGTCCCGCCACAGCATCTCGCCGGCATCGCGCTGGCACATACCGGCGACGATCTTCATCAGCGTCGATTTGCCTGCACCGTTCTCGCCCATCAACAGGTGAACCTCGCCGGCCGCGATCTTCAGGTTGCCGCCGAACGGAGCGCCTGAACTCCGCCAAAGCGTTTCTGGATCCCGGTCAGCGATAACAGCACGACCAAAAGTGTATTACAGGGCCCTCCGTAAAGAGGGCTCGGCAGGCTAACGGGGGTACGGGTGACCGCGGAGGGTTGTGTAAGCCCGGTAAATCTGTTCCAGCAGCATCGCGCGCGCCAGTTCATGCGGGAACGTCATGGCCGACATCGACAGCAGCAGATCACCGCGTTCCCGCCACTCCGGAGGCAAACCATCATGCCCGCCAACCAGGAATAGAAGATCCTGGCCGATCTGTTCGGCCGCGCTCACCACGGCAATGAACCCGGCGGAGTCCATCGTGCGGCCGGCTGGATCGAGAAAGATCTTCCTGGCACTCGCGTGCTTTTCGAAGAGCGGAAATCGTCCCGGAACAATCTCCCGCATACTGCAATCGGCATAGCGGCTGGTGCGCTTCAGGAACTCATCGGCGATGGCGTTGGCATGTTTGTCGCGGGCCTTTCCGATGTAATAAACGAAGATTTTCAACGCCTCGAACCACTGGCTCCGGTCAAAAACGTACCGGTACGCTCAAGCATTGCTGGTTGCCAAGAACATGCAAGCGCGATAATGTCTTAAGTACGAATTCACGAGATCCGCT
Source organism: uncultured Acidobacteriaceae bacterium (assembly GCA_963814195.1). Lineage (GTDB taxonomy): Bacteria > Acidobacteriota > Terriglobia > Bryobacterales > Bryobacteraceae > Bog-105. The sequence goes on along the minus strand of CAWFBU010000005.1, from coordinate 821,731 downwards.
CCATTCTACTTGCTAGCCGGTTCAGGCAACGCTCGATCTGCGTTGCCGAGAGTGTGCCGGAGTCATGAGCCGATGGAGCGCTGCGGAGGGAAGGGCGTTGGCTTCAACAGTTTGGAAAGGCTACATCACCTTTGGCCTGATTACCATTCCGGTGCGTCTGTTTGCCGCAGCCCGGACCGAGCGGATCGGTTTCAACCAGATCCACGAAGTGTGCGGCAGCCGCATCAAGCAGCAGACGTTCTGCCCGCGCTGTGATCGCGTTATCGAACGCAACGAACTGGTCAAGGGGTTTGAGATCTCGAAGGACCGCTACGTCATCGTGAACGATGAAGAGGTCAAGGGCGTTGCTCCCGCATCCAGCGACACTATGGAGATCCATGAGTTCGTCCGTGCGGAAGGAATTGACCCGATCTATTTCGATGCTTCGTACTTCATGGTCCCGGAGGAAGCCGGTAAGAAGGCCTACTATCTGCTGTTCCAGACCATGAAGAAATCCGGCTACAGCGCCATCGCCAAGATCACGATGCATCAGCGAGAATTCACGATTGTTCTGCGACCGCATGCCGACGGTCTACTGCTACACACGATGTTCTATCCGGAGGAAGTGCGGGAAGTGCCTGAATTCCGGCGCGACGAGAGCATCACGGTTAAGCCGCAGGAAGTGGCTCTTGCCGAAAAGCTGGTCGAAGGGCTCGCGGCCGATTTCGATCCGTCCAAATATCACGATGAATACCAGGGCCGCCTGATGCAGATGATTCAGGCCAAGAGCGAAGGCCAGGCCGTGGTGGAAGAAATGCCGAAACAGCGTGCTCCTGTCATTGATCTGATGCAGGCTTTGCAGAAGAGCCTCGGCGAGCTCCCACGGAAACCTGCCACCAAGGCGGGTCCGACGGAAATTACCGCACCCAAGAAGGTCGCCAGCAAGCGGCAGGCCTCCCGGGTCGCAAACGGTTAGCTCTACAGGTGGCTGCTGAAAAACGTCAGAAGCCGCTGCAGCATATCGATCTGGTGTTCACGCTCCGCAAAGATATGCGGTTCGCGAGGGTAGCGCACAAACTCCGCCGGGCGGCCTAACAACCGAAGTGCGTTGTAGAACTCCTCGCCTTGAAACGTTGGCACTCGAAGGTCGGCATCCCCATGCAGAACCAGCGTCGGAGTGTGGCAATTCTCTACGAAGCGGATGGGCGAGTGCGCATCGTAGAGCTTGCGATTGGCAATGAAGTTGCCGAAGAACTCGGTCAGGAAGTTCGGAGCGATGTCCGTGGTGGTGCTCATCCCATAGAGGTCAGTAACGGCAGCTCCCACGACTGCAGCCTGAAAGCGGTTGGTGTGGGTGATGGTCCAGGAGGTCATAAAACCGCCGTAGCTCCAGCCACCGATCCCGAGATGAGCCGGGTCGGCAATTTTCTGCTTTACCAGCATGTCAACTCCGTCCATCACATCCTGGTAATCGCCGCCTCCCCAGTCCTCAAAGTTGTCTTCCTGGAACTCTGGCCCTTGGCCCTGGGAACCGCGCGGGTTTGGGGCCAAAACGACAAAGCCGTTCGACGCCAGCAGTTGCGACCACTCGTACCAAGTGCCGAGCCAACCCGATTGCCATGCCTCAAAGGGTCCCCCATGCGCGTGAACAATAGTCTTCCGCGGTGTCCCCGGCTGGAAATCCGGCGGAAGGATCAGGACGCCGTAAATGAGCTTTCCATCCTTGGAGCTCTTCCAGGAAACCTCGCGTACCTGCCCTGTTTTCCAATCTGCGACCTGCGGGTTTGCGTTCGCCAGCGATTTGGGTCCCCCTTCATCGGAGTAGATCCACACGTCATCCGGGCGATTGGCTGATTGTCCTAAATAAGCCAAGGTTTTCCCGTCGTCGCTTTCTGTGAAGGTGTAGCCTTCGGCGGGAACATCGGTTCGCTTTCCTACCTGCCCGGTCTCTGGATCGACGTGCGCGAAAAATGTTCGCGTCCCTTCCACTCCTTGAGCCATGAGGTTGGTGCCGTGCGCGTCCCAGGCGAAAGCCCGCAGGCTGGCTTTCAAGCCGTTCCCGATCTGGGTTTTCTTTCCGGTCGTCAGGCTGTGCAGAACGGGAAAGCTAGCGATCTGCCGGGGTGTAGTTTCGCCGTAGAGAACACGATCGCCTGTTGCCGCCCAAAGCACTGGTTCGGGGGCGGCCTTCTCGGTCAGGGTTTTCGAAACGCGACCGGATTGCAGGTCGAGCAGCACAACCTTCGACACGTACCAGTAGTCGTTGAGAACAGGTGTAGGCGAAATTCGGGCAACCACCTGCTTGTCATCAGGCGACCAGTCGAAGTCGTCTATATTCAAGGGACCTTCGGTCACCTGGCGGGCTTTTCCGGAACCGATATCCAACACCCACAGGCGATCGAACTTGTAGTCCCGATCGACCAGGATGTGGTCGTCCTTCCGTTCTTTGCGCGCCTTTTCTTCCGGCGTCTCCGGATCGGTGCGGACGAAGCCAATCATCTTGCCATCGCGCGACCACTTGAAGGATTTCACTCCGCCTGGTAGCTCTGTCAGACGGTACGCTTCACCACCTTTCAGCGCAATCGCCCAAAGTTGCTTGTCCTTTCCGACTCGATCCGAAAGGAAAGCCAGCACCTTCCCGTCAGGAGCCCATCGCGGCGAGGTATCAGATTTGGCACTGCTGATAAACGGGTGATCCGGAGCCGAGGTCAGCCAGATATGAGCATCGCGTTGCTCTCCCGCTTTCACCGGCGTTTCGATCACGTAAGCAACAGACTGGCCATCTGGTGAGATTTGAGTATCACTTACCTTGTGAATGTTGGCGATGTCCGACGGCGTAATGACATGGTCAGCCGCCTGGGTGAAGGCTCTCGTCGCGAGGAGCGCAACGAGAGCGGAGTTAAATTTCGCCACTAGAAGTTGATGCGAGCCGAGAGCTGGATCTGGCGCGACGTCCCGAAACCGATGGTGCGTCCCAGCGTGTTGAAGACCACGCCGAACCCGGATGTTCCGAGCGTGGAGCCCGGCTGGCCGAAGTTGGGATGGTTCAGAACGTTGAAGATCTCTGCGCGAAGCTGCAGCTTCATCGATTCCGTGATGTTGGTGTTCTTGATGGCAGAAAGGTCGATGTTGTTCAGGCCCGGGCCGTAGAAGGTGCCACGGCTGGCATTTCCGAAGGTCCCGGTTGCAGGCACGGCGAACGCGGCTGGATTAAGCCAGTTGTTAATGTTCTGGTTCACGGGATAGACATTCGTGAAGGGAATGACGTTGGGGCGCTGGTTGGTCGAGTTGAAGTTCCCGGTTTGACTGATAGGAATGTAAACCGTCCCCGCGATGCCGGAACGGAACTGGCCTAAGCCGGCGATATCCCACCCGCCTACAATTCGGTTGAGCAGCCCGTTGCTGTTGCCTAAGAACCGGCGGCCGCGGCCAATGGGCAGCGAGTAAAGCAGATTGAATGACCCGCTATGCCGGGCATCGCCGGAACTGTTGCCACGCTCGGCTCGATAGTTGTTATAGTCCTGCGGTCCACCATCGAAGAGGCCCTGGTCGTCCACGTCATCGATGGCGTGCGACCAGGTGTAGTTGGCATCCAGTTGCAACCCGTTCGTGAAGCGCTTGTTGAAGCTGGTCTGCAAAGCGTGATAGACGTTCTGCCCTGAAGCCAGCTCCAGGGAGATGTCAGCGAAATTGGGATTCGGCCGTCGGCCTAGCGCCGGATTGTAAAGATTCAGGTTGATGTCGCGACGCAGGTTCAGGCCGTGATTGCCTACATAGGCGACCTGCAGAGTGCTGTCGTTACTCAGCTTGTAAGCCGTCGTGAAATTCCATTGCTGCGAATAGATATCGGGTTTATTCCAGTTGAACCCGGAGACGGACGGAAGCGGTGCGGTTCCCTGATTCACGAACTGCGATAGAGGGTAGCCCAAATTCGGAGTTTCGGCGGCGGTGAGATTGGTGTTCCCGGGTACGTTATTGGTTGGCACGCTGTAGGCTCCAAAGCCCACCGGGTACGACTGATAGAAGATGCCGTAACCGGTGCGGACAACCACCCGCGGAGTTGCCTGCCATGCCAGGGCAAAGCGCGGAGAGTAGTCGTTGTAGTTAGCTTTGAAGTATGCTCCACCGGGAGGAGCCAGCGTATTCGTGCGGGTGTCGAAGGTTTGAGCATGCCCACCCGGATCGTAGGGCGGAGTCTCATAATCCCAACGCAAACCGAAATCGAGAGTAAGTCCAGGGCGAAGTTGCCAAGTATCCTGAACGAACAAACCGACCTGATAAGCCCAAGTGGCGCTACCTGGATTGCCAACCACTAAGGCGGCGTTAGAAGCACGGTTAGCAATGAAATCATTTACTGTCTGATAAGTAAGCGAGGAGGTGTTTGTGCTTCCGTTGTCCACCTGGACGCGGTAGAGCGAGAAACCAAACTTGAGGCTATGCGCGCCGGAAGTGTAACCCATGTTGTCGCCGACCTGATAACTGGTATTCCGCTCCGTGTAAATACCACGTGTGCCAGGGGTGATTGTAAGAGCATTCAGAAATATCTCGGGATAGGGCTCTTCGGCACCAATGGAACTGGCGAACCGCTGCATACCGATCAACGTTTCGTTCAGGAAGTGCGGATTGAAGATATGCTGCTCATGCACCGCGATATTGGTAGTGCGGGTGGGAACGATCTGGTGATCGTTGACTCCAAGAGCACTTGCTTCCACGCCAAAGAGCGGCCCATTTACATCCCCTTCATTCATGTTGAAGCGAACGAAAAGCGTGTCCTTTTCGCTGAAAGTCTGGTCGAGCTTGAAGCTGCCTGTGTCTTCCTTCACCGTCAAACTTTGCACCGTCGTGTAGTTGTCCACTAATGGGTCAGACGTTCGGCTGGTGCCGATCGGGTAATTGCTGACCAAAGGTGCAAGGGCCGGCGATGTTGCCAGCGCCTGTTGTCGCGCCAATGCGCTGAGCGTGGTCCCACTGCCCGTAACGCCGATCGACTGACGTGAGCCTTCGTAGTTAACGAAGAAGAACGTTTTGTCTTTTCTGATGGGGCCGCCGAGATTGGCGCCGAAATCGTTGTAGCGGAACTTGGCCTGCGGGTCCGGCTTGGTGTTGAAGAAGTTCCGCGCATCCATGAAATCGTTGCGGAAGTAATCGAACAGTGTTCCGTGGAATGCATTGGTTCCACTCTTCGATGCTACGTTCACGTAGGAGCCGGATGCTCGTCCATATTGAGCCTGATAGTCGGAGGTTTGGACGCGGAACTCGGCTACTGTTTCCTGGCTTCCGGTAAGCAGGCGCGAACCGCGCTCAAATCCGTTGGCCATATACGGCTGATCAACTCGCGTCGCATCCACGCCGTCAATAGCGAACTGGTTGTGTACCGTGTGCTGGCCGTTGAAGGACATATCGGCGATATAGTTGCTGCGAGCAACCGCGCCGGGAGCCTGAAACGCGAAGCGAGCGAAGTCGCGTCCGTTAATGGGAAGGTTCTCCACCTGAGAGTTAGTTAGTGTCTCGCCAGGCTGGACATCTACGGCTTCCGCAGTGGCTTCTACTTCTACGCGCTGGCTCACGGTCCCCGGCTGCATCTCAAAATTCAGGGTGGCCGTCTGAGCAACGGTTATTTGAATGTTGCTCTTTTGGATGGTGGCGAACCCCTGGTGTGTGACCGAGACGTTGTAAGTGCCAATAGGCAGATCATTAATGGCGTAAGTTCCGCGAGTATCTGTTGTAACTCTGCGGACCTGGCCGGTGCTGGTATTTTCAGCAATTACTTGAGAATCGGGAACCGACGATTGAGACGGGTCCGTTACTTGCCCGATCAACTTTCCAGCGGTTTGCGCGTACAAGCCCGATGAAAGCGTCAGAAATAACAAAAATGAAATCGGGATAGACTTCAGCATCAAGCGGTTTCCTTTCGAACGATCGACCTTGCTCGACCGGGAGCTGATGTGAAGGACGCGCCTGACTTGGGCGCCTGACCTACACATCTATTATCCGCTTTAGATTTGAAGCATTAGTTTTCGGTTACAAAGATTTGTAAAGCTTTTCTAGTTCTTACCGTAAAAAAGGGGTGCATTTCAAACTATAGGCTGCAATTTTGCCTTCAGGTGTGCGAAGGCTTCCTCAGCAGGAACGTCTTCCGTTACTCTTGTCCGCCGATCCAGAAATTCAAATTTCCCTTCTGCGATTTTCTTGCCCGCGACAATCCGGAAAGGAATGCCAACCAGATCAGCATCTTTGAATTTCACTCCCGGACGTTCATCGCGGTCGTCGAGAACGGCATCTATTCCTGCCTGCAGGCATTCGGCATACAGCTTGTCAGCTGCTTCGCGCTGTGCAGGGTCCGCGTAGTTGACCGGCGTAATCACGACAGAGAAGGGGGCAATGGCGGGGGGAAGCTTAATGCCATCCTTGTCATGAAAGAGCTCGATGGCGCACGTCAAGATGCGCTCAATTCCGATTCCGTATGAGCCCATGATGGGCGTAATTTCCTTGCCGTCTTCACCCAAGACACGCAAGCCCATCGACTCCGAATAGCGATAACCGAGCTTAAAGATGTGGCCCAACTCGACGGCCTTCATGACATCCACGGGCGCACGGCAGTTCGCACAAAGATCACCAGCGGTGACCTGCCTCAGATCAAACCATTCAGGCTGGAAGTCTTTACCGGGCGTGACATGCCGTAGATGATAATCGTCGCGATTGGCGCCGGCGATCATGTTGCGACGGCCCTGGAGAGCGGAGTCTGCCAGGATGCGAAGCTTCGAGACACCCACGGGACCAAGCGATCCGGGACTTGCCCCAAACCACTCGACGATCTCGTGAGCGGTGGCCTGTCTGATATCTTTTGCCTTGGTAGCACCGGCCAGCTTAGTCTCGCTGAGTTGATGATCGCCTCGCATCATGACCAGCAGAGGCTGGCCGTCAGCCGACCATGACCAGGCTTTTCATTTGAGAGGACTCAGGCAAGTGGGTCAACGCCGAAAGTTGAGCAATGGTTCGCGAGCCAGGTGTATGGAACTCTTCGGGCGCTAAATCGCCTTCGGGATCGGGTGCGGCGGGCAGGGTAGCCTTGGCGGTGGCTTTCTCTACATTGGCTGCGTAGCCGCAAGCCTTGCATTGCACAATCAAGTCCTCGCCGGCATCCGAGCGCACCATGAACTCATGCGACTGGCTACCACCCATTGCGCCCGAATCTGCTTCAACAACGATATACTCCAGACCCGCACCGTTCAAAGATGCGGCAGTACGCGCTGTAATGCATGTCGTAGGCGCTGTCGAAGCCTGCGGCATCCAGATCGAAGGTGTAGGAGTCCTTCATGATGAACTGGCGCACGCGCAGAAGGCCCGACTTGGGACGGGGTTCATCGCGAAACTTAGTCTGAATCTGATACCAGATTTGAGGAAGTTGCTTATAGCTGCGCAATTCACCGCGCGCAATAGTGGTCATCACCTCTTCATGCGTCATTGCGAGGCAAAGGTCACGACCGAAGCGATCCTTCAAGCGAAAGAGATTTTCGCCCATCACTTCCCATCGCCCGGATTCCTGCCACACTTCGGCGGGATTCAAAGCGGGCAGCAACATCTCCTGGCCGCCGATGGCATTCATCTCCTCACGAACAATAGTTTGAATCTTCAGCAGGGAACGCTGGGCAAGCAGCAGATAACTATAGATGCCTGCCGATAACTGCCGAACGTAACCGGCACGGAGCAGCAGCTGGTGGCTGATAACTTCCGCCTCAGTAGGCACTTCGCGCAAGGTGGGGATAAAGAGGGAACTCCAACGCATGGGTAAGAATTAATTATCCGCTACGGGCCAGTCCACTCGAACTTGTCGAACCTGGACTAATAGACAATTAGAGTTAGACACCGATGAACGAACAAACTCGCATGGCCCGCCCGCTCGCTGAAGCTGATCCTGAAATCTTGCAGCCATTCAGAACGAAGCCGACCGGCAAAACACCCGGCTTGAAATGATTGCCAGCGAAAACTTCACGTCCGAAGCAGTGCTGGAAGCGGCCGGTTCGATCTTCACGAATAAATACGCCGAAGGCTATCCGGGCAAACGGTATTACGGCGGATGTGAATATGCAGATGTTGTGGAGAATCTTGGCCCGAGAACGGGCAAAGGAACTCTTCCGCGCCGACTATGTGAACGTTCAACCACACTCGGGATCGCAAGCGAATGAAGCCGCCTATGCATCGATTCTAAAACCCGGCGACACCATTCTCGGGATGAATCTTGCCCATGGCGGCCACCTGACGCACGGTCATCCCGCTTAATTTTTCAGGCAAACTCTACAAAGTTGTGGCTTACGGCGTTCGCAAAGACGACGAACTGATCGATTACGACGAAGTAGCCCGCGTTGCCGAAGAACATAAGCCCAAGATGATCGTCGCTGGAGCAAGTGCCTATTCACGGGTGATCGATTTTGCGCGCTTTCGGCAAATCGCAGATTCAGTCGGGGCGGTATTTCTGGTCGACATGGCTCACTATGCGGGCCTAATTGCCGCGGGGGTCTACCCGAACCCCTGCGAGCACGCGGATATCGTTACGTCCACGACGCATAAGACGCTACGTGGCCCGCGGGCAGGATCATTCTGGCCAAGGAAAAGTTCGGGAAAGAAATCGATAAGGCGGTCTTCCCCGGTGCACAGGGCGGTCCGCTGGTCCACATCATGGCAGCAAAGGCAATCTGCTTTCGCGAAGCACTGAGTGAAGAGTTTCGTACCTATCAGCGCCAGGTGGTAGCCAATGCGAAAGCACTCGCCGCGGCTGTGGAACAGGAAGGCTTCCGGGTCGTGAGCAAGGGCACCGATTCTCACATGTTGCTGATGGACGTGTTTGCCAAAGGAGTGAAAGGCAAGGAGGCGGAGAAAGCCTTGGACGACGCATTCATTACTGCCAATAAGAACGCCATTCCGTTTGATGTGAATCCGCCGTTGAATCCGAGCGGTATCCGCTTGGGCAGTCCGGCCGTCACTACACGCGGTTTTCGCGAAGACGAGATGCGTATTGTCGCCCGTCTGATCGCAAATGTTCTCAACGACGTAACGTCCCCGGCCGCCATTGCCGAAACGCGGCGCGGCGTGTCGGAGCTCACTGCGAAGTTCCCTCTGTACTCGTGGCGGCGCCAGGAAGTTTTCGCGCAATAGCCGAGCGCCGGTACTCATCTCTATAGCTGCAATCCGAGGGTGCCTTCGACAAGCCGTTCTTAAGGAACCGCGAACACTCGAGCATTGCTTTGCGTCGTGGTAGCTCGTGCAGCTCTACGTTGCTCGTGAGAAATCTACTGTTACCATCGGGCTGCTGTCCACGTGCTGGGCAGCTTCAGCCATATTTTCTTCCAGTGCTCGAGGTGGCAGGTGACGCACAAAAGCAATCTTCTATTCCTTTCTGTCCTACTACTATCGACGAGTCAGATCAGTAACGCTGATTCGTTTACCTACACGACCTTTACAGTGCTGGACGGTTCTACTTCGGCTGCAGGAATCAATGATTTCGGTCAGGTGACCGGTTATACGCAATTGAATAGTGCTTCCTATGGATTTGTCTACCAGGACGGAACAGCCATCACCTTTGCTCCATCGCAGCCGGGACAAGTTTCGACTCTGCCGTCCGGCATCAACAACCTGGGAGTGGTTGCCGGGACAAATGTCACGGCCATGGGTCCAAGCGGCTTCTTATACCAAGGTGGAGCGTTCACGGACCTGAGCTACCCAGGCTTCAGTAACACCTTTATCTCCGGAATCAATGATCTCGGTCAGGTAATTGGCGTTTACTTCGATCCGGCTAACAACTTCAGGACGAGGGGATTTTACAGTGATACAGCCGGAATTTATCATCCGGTAACCGGCGCCTTTGCCGACACCTTTGCGCCAACAAGCATCGACAACTCGGGCCGAATCGGCGGGCTATTGTATGGATTCGGCACATCGGCTTCGGCCATCTACGCGGACGGTCAGTACACGACACTACCTGCCGGATATCAACTGCAAGCCTTGAACAATTTGGGTCAGATAGCAGTGTACATCCAACCTGCGCTCTCGGGGGGCTTAGCGGTCCCGGGAGCGTTTGCCTTAATCGATACGGACGGCACCGTAACCCGCTTCAGCTTTCCAAGTGATTGGGTTTATGCCCGAATCGGAGGGCTCAACGATCTGGGGCAGCTAGCGGGCTTTGCTGAATACAAAGTCGGTAGCGACGTGTTTAGCTTTATTGCCACCCCAATCGCTAAGGATGTGGCGAGAGCTGAGACACCTGAACCAGGCTCCTTATTGCTGTGTTCGATTACGTTTGCTCTTCTTCCTTGTCTTTCGCGGGCGCACTGTACCCAGTCTGCGCGAAAGTGAAGTTGAAGACCTGAAAAGACTAGTAGAATCCGCGAGCCACGGTCGGCTTTTCTGTGATGGAATAGACCGGGGGTAAACGGATGCACTTCCGCCTGAATGCGGAGTTAACGGTCACAGCTTGTGTTTTCGGCGCGCTGCTCTGTAGTTCCGGCTCGCTGTTCGGAGAGCCGGAAGATGCCGGTTCGCGCGGCACGGTGAAGGTAACGCCTTTGGGTTCGAAAAGCGGTGAGTTCTGTTCCCTTGATCGTGCGATGGTGTTTGAAGATCCCGGTGGTGTTCGCATCCTCTACGATCCGGGCTCAACAGTTGCCGGTTCTGCGGATTCCCGGCTTGGTGAGATTGACGTAACCCTGCTTTCGCACGTTCATGCCGATCACATCGGCACTGCCAAGCTTAACCAGGATCCGAATGCTCCCAGCGCGAAGTGCGATTCGACATTTCCCAGTACACCGGTAGTCCCAGGCTCAAACCTCGCCGAAATCACGGCACTCAAAAACGCGGCTTTTATCGGGACTCCACCGGATGCTACGTTTCTGGGCGCCAAGATCCAAAGCTTCCTGGGTTCGCCGGTAGGAGTTTGCGGCAGTAATCCATCCGCAGGCATCTCTATTACGGTCCCGCTGGCTGCGCCCTGTCTGGGCTTTACACACTTCGGGGCGGAGACGATTGTCCAACGCGCAGGCACAACCGGACGTGTCCGGATCTCGGTAGTGACAGCCAAGCACGACAACAGCGTCCCGGCAGCTCTGTTAAGCGATCCCCTGAAAACCGAATTATCATTGCAGGGTTTGGCATTTCAACCCGGAGACCCAGTGGGTTACCTGATAACGTTCTCCAACGGCTTAACGGCTTACCTCTCCGGCGATACGGGCCAGACTGCCGATATGCGCTTCATCGTCCGCGACCAATACCGGGCGAAGCTGGCAGTTATCAATATCGGCGATGTATTTACAACCGGACCCGAAGAGGCGGCCTACGCTATGAACCAGTTGGTCCGTCCCGAATCGGTCATTCCCTCGCACGCCAATGAAGTCGCTACAAGCGGTGGAACGCCGATACCCGGGACCAGAACTGCCAACTTTCTGAGCTTACTCGAGATGCCCGGCTATGCTCCACTGAGCGGACATACGCTTCAATTTGACGGCCGCGGTCGTTGCGTTGCCGGGTGCAAGTAGAGCAACGCAACGGCACCTCTGGCCGGGTTCAAGCTAAGAGTGGCCCAGAACCCGGTGCGGTTTGTAAGGTTCTTCCAGTCGCTTTATCTCTTCCGGATCAAGCTTTACAGTGAGGGCCTGGATAGCTTCATCGAGGTGATGCATCTTGCTCGCGCCGATGATGGGCGCAGTCACACCCGGCTTGCCCAGCAGCCACGCTAGGGCAATCTGCATGTTCGGTACACCGCGTTGCGTCAGCGATCTCCTGGAGACGCTCCGCGACCAGGAAATCGTCGTCCTGATAATAGAGCTGCTTGGCGTAATCGTCTGAATTGGAACGCGTGGTCTGTCCGCCTCCTCGCTTTGCTCCGATTGCCGGCCAGGAACCCGCGGGCTAGCGGAGACCACGGAATGATAGCGATGCCCCGGTCCAGGCAGAGCGGATTCATCTCGCGCTCCTCCTCCCGATAAATCAGGTTGTAATGGTTCTGCATCGAGACGAACTTCGTCCAATCGTGAAGCTCGGAAGTATAAAGCGACTTCGAAAACTGCCACGCAAACATCGATGACGCGCCGATGTAACGCGCACGACCCGATTTCACCACGTCGTGCAACGCTTCCATCGTTTCGTCGATGGGCGTGTCGTAATCCCAGCGATGGGTCTGATACAGATCGACATAATCTGTTCCGAGGCGCTTCAGGCTATGGTCGATTTCGGTAATGATCGCTTTCCGTGACAGACCGCGGCCGTTCGGATCCTTACGCATTGGATTGTAGACTTTGGTTGCAAGAACAATCTCGTCACGTTTGGCGAAATCCTTCAGCGCGCGCCCGACCACTTCTTCACTGGCGCCATCGGAATACATGTTGGCCGTGTCGAAGAAGTTGATGCCGGCTTCCAGCGCGTGCTGGATGAAGGGCCGGCTCTCTTCCTCGTTCAACACCCACTCGCGCCACTTGCTGCTCCCGTAGGTCATGCAACCGAGGCAAAGGCGGGAGACCTTTAGACCCGTTCTTCCCAGATTTACGTAATCCATGCCTCTTTGACACAAATTCACAGGAAAACTTGCCAGCAAAGAAGCTGATGAATGTTAGGGAAGAAAAGACGGTTATGAATTTGGCTGGGAGGCAGGGACTCGAACCCCGATACGCAGATCCAGATTCTGCAGTCCTACCATTGGACGACCTCCCAGCGAGGCACTTCTTGTAGTGTAACAAGTGATCTGGCGTGCCCTTCGTAAGGGGTGCAAGCAGCCACTGTCCTGATGAGACGCGCACAACAGACTTGCCTTCGGCTGGTGCCAAGGCACGCCCTTTCGCTCTCTCATGCGAGCCGCCGACCACCTTTGACCGCTTAGCTGCAATCGGGTCCGCTATTGTTGTCAATACGGGATCGTATGTTCAAACTTGGGACTCTGCTGCTGTTTGCCTGCTTATCTTCTACATGTTCGCTGAGCGCGCCTCGGTCTACGACTACACGTTAACCTCCATTGACGGCAAAAGCACGCCGCTTTCCTCTTTCAAGGGAAAAGTTGTCATGCTCGTGAACGTTGCCAGTCATTGTGGATACACACCGCAGTATGCCGGGCTCGAGTCGCTCTATGAAAAACATAAAGCGGAAGGCTTTGTCATCGTTGGTATTCCGGCAAACAACTTCATGAGCCAGGAACCGGGAACCAATGCGGAAATCAAGACTTTCTGTAAGAGCAAGTATGACGTTCACTTCCCGATGATGGCGAAGGTGTCCGTGGCCGGAAACGATATAGCGCCTCTGTATCGCTACCTGACCAGCGAGAAACAGGACCCGCAATTCGGGGGCGACATCAAGTGGAACTTCACTAAATTTCTGATTGGGAAAGACGGGCAGATTCTCAAGCGGTTCGAACCTGCTGTAACGCCGGACGACCCTGCAGTAACTTCTGCGGTCAGCGCGGCTCTGAAAGATAACCGGACGGACCTCTCGCAAAACGGCCGCAGCTTAAACTCGCGCGCTCCTGGAGTAAAGCAGGGCAAGGCCGATGAGCTGGCGAGTCCCAACGTAGCAAAGCCAAACAGCGGCTTAGACGAAGAGAACATCCGCTGTTGCATGTCGGGCTCTAATGAGACAGAATCAGGCTCGACTTCCAGGGATCCGCATGCGCTTTGGAACAATGCACGTGCCGAACAGACCCACACAGAACACGATCATTGCGGCCAGGTATATTGCCCGGAAATCGCTGATTCACCATCTTCTATCTCTCGCCTTTCTCCGCGGATGTTCAGTCAATTGCCTACACACTCCAATACCTGAGCAAGTAAGTGGCCGTTTCCGCTATCAACTTCGTCAATGCTTTACTGACGTTTCAACACCCCTCTACGGGTGCAAAAAGTACCGGCAATGAAGCTCAATCTGCGTGTCTGACTTGAACGATCTAGAGCCCGATCCATTACAGTGACGTGTATGCCTTCCGCAAAGGGAAAAGTAATTACCTTGGCCATTGATGTTGGTGGTACAGGGATCAAAGGATGTCTGCTTGATGAGAGAGGAAAGCCGATTTCCGAGCGCGAGCGGCTGGAAACGCCGCATCCGGCTACTCCAGTTGCGATGTTGAAGATCATCGACATCATCGTGAAGCAACTCGGTCCTTTCGATCGAGCATCTGTGGGGTTTCCAGGAGTAGTCAAAAACGGTAGCACTCTCACCGCGCACAATCTTGATCAGAAGTGGGTGGGCTTTGAGCTGGGAACGTCTTATCACGTCGCTGGAAGCGGCCCGTGCGAGTAGCGAATGACGCGGCAGTGCAGGGGTTGGCCGCTATTAGGGGCAAAGGTGTCGAACTGGTGCTCACATTAGGAACCGGTCTAGGGTCATCGTTGTACATCGACGGCCGTCTGGTTCCCGGACTAGAGCTCGCACACCATCCCTGGCGTAAGGAAAAGACGTACGAAGATTACCTGGGGAAGAAGGGGTTCTTGAAACACGGACGCAAGCGCTGGAACAAGCTCGTGCAAAAAGCGTTACCGCAGATCGAGTCGCTCTTTAACTTCGATCATCTGTTCATCGGCGGGGGCAATGCAACAAAGGTGGATTTCGAGCTTCCGAAGAACGTGACCCTCATCCCTAATCAGGACGGTCTGCTGGGCGGCGTCGCACTCTGGCGCGATTGAGATAACGCGTCTACCGGGTGATGTACGGCCAATGAGGATTAACGTAATAGTGGTAGCGATACACGAACTACGCTATCACTCTGCCGCCACCAGCACGATTCCAAGAAGTACAAGCAACGTCGGTTTCCACGGGAACTTCTTGCCCTCTCGCTTGTTCACCAGTAAGAAGCTGGCGAACACGCCGACGAAGAACAACATGACCATCGGGATGGCGAAGATCATCATGTTGAAAATGTCGGGAGTCGGCGTGACGACGGCTGCCAGAACGGTAATCGCCAGAATGGCATAACGGCTGTGCTTCAGCAGGAATCGCGGAGATGCCAGACGCAGCAGTGTGAGAAAGAAGATGATCACCGGCATCTCAAACACAAGGCCCACACCGAGCGTCACGTTGACGAACAGATCGAAGTATTCGCTGATGGACACCATGGGCGTCACGTTGACATCCCGCCCGATACCCAGCAGGAACTCGAGCCCGTAGCGAAAAGCGACGAAGTAGGCGAAGGAACCGCCCGTGATGAACAGCAGAGCGGTGGTCAGGATAAAGGGAACGGCCCAGCGCTTTTCCCGTTTATACAAACCGGGCGCGATGAATGCCCAGACCTGATAGAAGATCCAGGGAGAGCCAAGAAACACGGAAACCAGTAGCGGCAGTTTCAACCAGATGATGTTGAACTGCTCCATTGGCGTGATGGCGACCAGCCGTGGAGGGTTGTATCCCAAGTGCCGCAGCGCGGTCACTGCGGGCTCCGGACCACCCGCCAAAGTTCTTTCGTGAAGAACATGCTGAGAAGAAGGCCACTATCAAGCCGAAGACGGCCCTCAGCAACCGGGTACGGAGTTCCTCCAGATGCTCCATGAAAGACATGCGGAGCATCCCGCGGTCTTCTTCATCGCCGTCCTCGTCATCATCATCTGACGAATTGGGAGGTGGTGGTGGAGGTGGTGGTTTTCGAGCAGGAGTAGCGACTGCATCGGGTATACGGGCTACCTCAGCCCGCTGCTCGTTGGTTGCGTTTAGAATTCTGCCTGGACCGGATTGGGCGTGACGACCAACCCGTATGGGTCGGAGCTGCTTCTATAGACAGCAGCCTCCTCCTCAACCCCCGCAGGAGGCAGCCCGTCGACATGTTCCGGAATGTGACGCTCGGACTCTGATTCCCCGGGGGCATGGGTCTCATGTCCGTTCTTGTTGGGCTCAGCCTTTAGAAGACTCCTTGTCTCCCGTCGTGTCTGCCATTACAGCTCAGAACTCACCGCAACCCGCACTAAGACGGGTGCTCCTGGTCGGCAATAGCCGTACGGACTGTATTCCGTTTGTCGAGCAATTGTTCCCTGTACCGCCGCCGAGTTACTCTGTCGCCGTCTGATTCGGAGATTCACTGCTTGCCGACGGAATTTCCTTGGTGCCAGCCTGCTCCAGTTGATGTGGTTCCGGCGCCGCTACAGCCGGTGCCGGCTCTTCATAACGGCCGTAATCGTCGTATGGGTACGAATAACTAGGGGAAGTAAACTCTTTGACCGGTTCGATCCTGGTTTCTTTTTCCAGTTCGTTCATGTGAGCCTCGAACGTGTTCTTTAGCTCGTTCTTAGCGCGCCGGAACTCGGTTAGCGCTTTTCCCAAAGTCCGCCCAAGCTCCGGCAGTTTTTTTGGCCCAAACAGCACGAGAGCGATCACAAACAATCCGATCATCTCCTGCATGCCTAGTGAACCCATGACTTCTCCCTTGTGCTCGAACGCTTCCCGCTACTGACGCCTCCATCATAGCCCAGCAAACACATATCCATGCGGATGGGAAGGCCTTCCACCTGCTGATATCATTTTCATCGAAGTTTAGGTATGAAACCGCCTTCGTCGTTTGTTTCACGCTCAGCTTTGACGCTGTTAGCCACCCTGACGCTGTTCAGCTTGAATGTGTACGCCCAGGTCGAGCTCGTCAAGGAGGGTACGGATCAGATTGCTATCCGGATTGATGGGCAGCCGTTCTCTACGTTTTATTTTGGTCCGAGCTACCCCAAGCCATTTCTCGCACCACTCCGAAGCGCGACAGGTTTGATTGTGACGCGTAAATATCCCATGGAGAACGTGGACGGTGAGTCGCGCGATCACCAGCATCATCGAGGGCTTTTTATCGGATACGGCGAAATCAACGGAATCAACTTCTGGGAGAACGAATTCAAGTACAGCAGCAATGCTCCGAAGAACTTCGATACGGCTAAGAACGGGAAGATCGTCTTGCAGCAGCTGAACGAGGTGAAGTCGGGAAAGCGCACGGGGAAGATCGATGCCACCTTTCGCTGGAATGGGCCCAACGACGACGAGTTCCTGGAAGAGCGGCGCAATATGACTTTCTATTCGGAGCCGGACGTTCGTACCGTTGATGTGGATTTTACATTGACTGCCAAGCGCCCCGTGCACTTCGCCGATACTAAGGAAGGCTTCTTCGCCATTCGTATCGCCGATAGCATGACCGAGAAGAATGGGGGTGTGATGACCAATTCAGAAGGCGCACACACCGAAAAAGATGTGTGGGGCAAGCGCGCGACCTGGGTCGATTATGTTGGCACGGTGAATGGTCAGAAGGTTGGTATCGCCATCTTCGATCATCCCCGAAACTTCAGCCATCCCACCCGCTGGCACTCCAGAGCTTATGGTCTATTTGCGGCCAATCCGTTCGGGACCAAAGATTTTGAGCCAAACGGACCAGCAGGCGGCCACAATCTGAAAACCGGCGAAAGTCTGCGATTCCGATATCGTGTCCTGATTCATCCCGGCGACCTCTCGAAAATGGCGATCGAGAAAGCCTACGCCGAATACATCAAACCTTAAGCCAAATGGGTGGGTGCTTCCCACTGCTTCGTGGCCGCTGAACGAACCAGAGCATCGATAACGGCCATGTTGCCGTAGGCGTCTTCCAACGTGACAGGCACTTGCGTGCGATTTTGAATTGCCGACGAAAACGCATCGCCCTGCAAAGCGTATTGATCGCAAATCGGGAAGCTCTCTTCCCGCGCGGCATGGCCCCCCAGCTTTGAACCGTCATCGATGCGGATGCGCGCCGGTTCATCGGGAGGAGCGTTGTACGGAACCTCGACCTCAATTCGGCCGGAGGTTCCCAGAATCTCCCAACGCTGGAACGGAACTAACTGGGTGCTGCACGCGAACATGGCTTGGCCCGAATCGAAGTCCAGAAGCGCGGTAGCGAGTCGGTCGATGTCCATGTCCGGATCATATTCCAGGATGCCGATGACTCTGGATGGTTCACGGCCGAAAATGAACCGTGACATTGATATCGGATAGCAGCCGATGTCCATCAAGCCGCCACCGCCAGCTTCCGGGCGATTGCGGATATTCTGAGGGTCGCGATTGAAGTAACTGAAGCTACTGTTGATCAATCTCGGTGTGCCAATGGCATTTGAAGCCACCAGATCGCGCACCCGCAGCCACTGCGGATGAGTCCGCACCATGAATGCTTCACCCACCAGCAGCCCGGTTCGATTGCGAGCCTCCAGCAGCGTTTTCACGCCAGAAGCATGCAGGGCAATGGGCTTCTCGCACAAGACATGCTTGCCGGCCTCTAGCGCCTTTACAGTCCAGGAAACATGCAGATCGTTCGGCAGAGGATTATAGATAGCATCGATTTCAGGGTCGGCCAGCAAATCATCATAAGAACCATACGCTTTTTCGAGGTGGAGCTTGCCGGCAGCTTCCTGCGCTTTGGCGAGATTCCGGGAGGCTATTGCCGTCATATGACAGAGTTGGCTCTTTTGCATCCCCGGAATAACTTTCTTTACCGCAATCGCTGCCGCGCCTAGTACTCCCCATCGAATTTTCGGAGTCATGCACCTGAGTTTCCCACGGCTTATTTCAGATAATGGCGAAATTCTGCTAAATTGAACCCGTGAAGTTGTACGATTTAGATCCAGGTCCCGACTCGCCCGAAATTGTCCGGGTAATCATCGAAATCCCCAAGAACTCTTCCAATAAGTACGAGTATGACGGGGAGCTGGGAGTGTTCCGGTTGGATCGGGCGCTCTATTCGCCGCTTCACTATCCTGGCGATTACGGCTTTATTCCCGGAACGTTGGCGGAAGATGGCGATCCGCTGGACATTATCGTGTTGGTCAACGAGCCTAGCTTTACGGGTTGTTTGATGGAAGCGCGGGCTGTGGGCGTCCTCAACATGGTTGACTCCACAGAGATGGACAAGAAGATTTTGGCTGTTCCGAACCGCAACCCGCGGTTCGATAGTGTTCACACGCTGGATCAGGTGTTTCCTCACACGCTGCGAGAGATTGAGTACTTCTTCTCTATCTATAAGGAACTACAGGGTTGCAAAACTGTAATTGACGGTTTTGCCGGTCCGCGGGAAGCTCGCCGTGTCATTGCAGACAGTCGGCAAGCCTACCTCGACAGGCGCATTCGGCAGACAGCTCTGGAACTGCATCCGCAGACTCAGATCGCGGGTGCCAACTAGCCGGCACGCAGCTTAGGTTGCGGAGCAAAGCCCTGTGCCGGCTAGCTATTCAGCGCGGGCTTAAGCCGCCCTTAAGAGAAGTCGCTTCCGGAGTCGTCAAAGCCGCCGCCGCTATCGTCTGAAACATCCAGATCTGACGAGTTGTCAACGTTCGCGTCGTCGTAATTGCCAGTGTCGGCGAAGCTGTTCCGGTCCCGGTTATCGCCCAGATTCAGGTCGTTCCCTCCGGCCGATCCGCCCGGGGAATCGTAGTAGTTGTTAACCACGGTCTCCTCCATCGGACGATCCCCGAACCCGCCCCCGCCAAAGCCCTCGAACCCTGAACCGCCGCCGTACCCGTGATGGGAGAACAAGGACTGAATTCCTTCGAAGGCCAGTGCGCCGGCAGCCACTCCCGCCGCAGTCTGTGCCGCGCCACGCAGGAAACTGGGAGCGCCACTCGGCATGCCGCTGGGTACCGGTGCAGAAGCCTGGGGTGCGTACTGCTGGGGGTTGAGAATATTGCGGTTGTTGCTGCTGCCAGCCCGAAGAAGCAGTATTCTGACCCAGAAACGATCCGGAGCCGCCGCGTTGCTGGAACCGCGATTCTGTTGCAGCTCTTGAATTTGCTTTTGCGCCTGTTGCAAGGCCATGTTCTGAATCAACACGGTCTGGGTCATCAAGTAGAGCGCATCCGGCCGTTTTCCGATCTGAGTTCGAATCAGATCTTCCGCCTCCGGATCCCGAGGGGGCGCCGGCGTCTGAGCAATCTTGTTGGCCAGCTCAGTGAGCATGTTACGTTCATCAGGAGTCATAACTTAAATTCCGTTACCGCTTGGTTAGACGAAATTTAAGCTGTCGTTGTTCAAGAACTTATCGCCTGGCGAACCTGATTGCGTACCTGGATTAGTGGCCGACGGCTTCCAGGTAACGTTCGACTTCGATGGCTGCCATGCAGCCCGCGCCGGAAGCAGTAATCGCCTGCCTGTAAATCCGGTCCTGCACGTCACCTGCGTGGAAGACTCCGGCGACATTCGTCCGTGCGCCGCCGTGCGAAACGATATAGCCGTCCGCGTCGAGGTCTAACTGGCCTGCAAAGGGCCTGGTGTTGGGGATATGCCCAATGGCGAGGAAGAATCCGTCCACGTCACGGTCGTAAATCTCGTGCGTCTTGAGATTTCGCAGCTTCACGCCGGTGACTTCGCCCTTGGCAACGTCGTACACGTCCTCCACGACCGTGTCGGTGATCATCTGGATCTTCGGGTTCTGCTGTGTCCGCTCAAGCATAATCCGCGATGCCCGGAACGTATCGCTTGCGATGCACTAACGCCACTTCACTTCCAAAACGGCTCAGGAAGTTCGCCTCTTCCATCGCCGAATCGCCTCCGCCTACAACCATGATCTTCTTGCCTCGGAAGAAGAACCCGTCGCAGGTGGCACAAGAGCTGACCCCGTGTCCAATGAGCTTCTGCTCATTCGGGAGTCCGAGCCATCGGGCCGATGCGCCGGTCGCGACAATCACTGTGCGACTCAGAAAAGTCTCGCCGCCTTCCAGGGTGAGTGTGAAAGGCGCAGACCTGAAATCGGCGTGAGTCACGCGGCCGTGACGGTACGTCGCACCAAAGCGTTGCGCCTGTTGCTTCATGTTTTCAACAAGAGCCGGGCCCGAGAATGCCCTCCGGGAATCCGGGGAAGTTTTCCACCTCGGTCGTTATGGAAAGCTGGCCGCCGGGCTCATGCCCTTCCAGCACCAGCGGACTCAGATTGGCTCTGGCTGTGTAGATAGCGGCAGTATTCCCGGCACAGCCAGAGCCGAGAATCGCCACGTTCAGAATTTCACTCATCTCAGAAGGAAGCTAACGAGATGGTATGACACCCACGATCCTGAGTACGCCAGCACCAACATATAAGAGAACTGAAACGCGGGCCATTTCCAGCCGCCGGTTTCCCGTTTTACCACCGCAAGTGTAGAAAAGCATTGCATCGCGAAACGCAAAGAACACCAGCAGCGCCACTGCACCCGCGGCGTTCAGATCCTGATGAATCGCATGCTGCAGACCGCTTGACCAACCATCCGAATGTTCATCACCTTCGATGCCATAGATGGTTCCTAGGGTGCCAACGATTACTTCGCGAGCCGCCAGCGAAGTAATCAGGCCGATTCCGATCTTCCAGTTGAAACCCGAGCGGCTTGATTATCGGCTCAATCGTTTTGCCAATCATGCCGGCAAAGCTGTGCTCCAGGTCCGGCGCCTTCCCGTGGTGGAGCGGCAAGTGCGCCAGAATCCAGAGCACGACGGTTACTGCCAGAATCACAGTTCCCGCACGATACAGAAACACCTTGGCGCGGTCGATTAAACGCAGGCTCAGCGAATGCCAGGTAGGCCAGCGGTAGGGCGGCATCTCCAGCATGAAGGATGTTCCTGTACTCTGCAAAACAGTCGACTTCAGGATGCGCGCAATCAGGATGGCGGCCATGAATCCCAGGAGATACATTCCTAGCATCGTCGCCACCGGCAACGACAGCACGCCGCGGACAATCGGGATATTCGGGACAAAAGCCGCGATGATCAACGTGTAAACCGGAAGCCTGGCCGAACACGTCATCAGTGGGGCAATCATGATAGTTGCCATGCGATCCCGTTTGTTCTCAATGACGCGAGTCGACATGATCGCCGGGACCGCACACGCATAGGCGGAGAGAAGCGGGATGAATGACTTTCCCTGTAAGCCGAACTTCGCCATCGTACGATCGGCAATAAGAGCCGCCCGGGCCAGGTAGCCCGAATCCTCCAGAATGCCGATAAAGAGAAAGAGCAGAAGGATTTGAGGGAGAAACACGAGCACCGAGCCCACGCCTCTCCAGATACCGTCAATCCACAAAGAACGCCAGGGTGTATCTGGAAGGACACTCTGCATCCAGCTCCCGGACACCGCGACGGTGTTCTGCAGACCATCCATGATCGGCTTGGCCCAGAGCAAAGATGCTCTGGAAGACGGCAATGACAACCGCCAGAAAGATCAGCGGCCCGGCGATCGGGTGAAGGAAGACCGAATCCAGGCGGCGCGTCCAGATAGGCGGAACAGGAGCTTTGTACGAAGCCCGCGTGCCCAACGCCGCTGCCCACTGTCGACACTTGGGAACATCCTGCAACACGGGCAGCTCGATTCGCGTGGGCGGTGCGTTAAGGCGAGCCGCCGTGCCCAGCAGGAATTGCTGGATCCGGTCGAGCCCCGTCCCTTTGGAAGCACTGATAAGCGCCACCGGGCACCCGAGCTCCGACGACAGCGCCGCGACATCGACTTTGCCGCCCCGCAAGGCCAAATCGTCCGCCATGTTGAGAAGAATCAACGTGGGAAGATGCAAGCTCAGAATCGGCGCAGCCAGAACTAAGTGTCTTCCCAGGTTGGTCGAATCCAGGATCAGGATAACGGCATCCGGCTTTGGGAAATCCGGCCGTTCTCCCTTCAGAACGTCGTGAGTAACCTGCTCGTCTTCGGCTCGTGGATGCAGGCTGTAGACGCCCGGCAGATCCACCAGAAACACTTCCTGCTCGCCTTTGAGTTTCGCGCGGCCAGTACGCTGCTCCACCGTAACGCCGGGGAAATTGGCGACCTTTTGGTGCAGTCCGGTTAACCGGTTGAAGAGAGTCGATTTTCCGGCATTCGGTGGACCTACGATGGCCACGATAATGTCGCGAGTTCCCGCAGGCCGGGGCGGCAGGATAGAAGGGTCCGGCAGTAGTCCGGCGCGCGGCGAAGGATTGTGGCAGCTACTCATGGAAGCGCCTTAAGAGAGCACGACCAGATCCGATTCCGGATCCCGCCGCAGATAAAGCCGCGCAGCTGTGTCGTCGCGTAAGGCAACTTCGGAGCCGTCGACCCGGAAGACGCGGGGGCCGCCACCCGGAGCCCGCAACGCCGGAACCACTTCATTGCCGGGAAGGAAACCCAGTTCCATCAATCGCCTGGCCACATCTTCAGGCAAATCGATGCGGTCGATAATGCAACGTTGGCCGGACGGAAGCTCGGCTAAGGTCTTGGGTGCGCCTCGTCCAGAGGCAGTTTTTGCCATCTTCCTCGTCCTGGCCATTGGATATAAGACCAGTTTAGTACGATATCGAAGTTGACGCCCTATCGGGTTCGTAAAAGGATCTACTTTCCGCGAAACTAATTGCGATTTTGATGCTATGATCGACTCGTGCTGCGGGACACCTCGCAACCTCCAAATGCTGTTCCGGAGCGGGAGACAGGCGGAGCCTACACCCGGAAAGATGTCCTTCGATTGCTGAAGATCCAGGATCGTCAGCTGCGAGGGTGGGAGCGGCAGCAGCTAGTCCCTCAACTCGAGCACTATCGCTTTTCAGACCTCTTACTACTGAAGCGAATCTTACGGCTGCGAAGTGAAGACGCGCCGCGCCAGGCAAATCAAGCAGGCGCAAGCCGCGCTCCGTCAATGGCTCAAAGATGTACCCCATGCTGACAGTGATGTACAGGTGTACACCGAGGGTCGTCATGTCCGGGTACAAATCGGCAAGCAGAAGCTGGAACCGTCATCGGGTCAGCTGCTGTTCGATTTCGCCGAAGACGAACTGAAGAAGCTTTTGCAACTGCCCGCCTCACACAAAGCTGGCGTCGCGATGGCCGAGAAGCTGAAGGACAAGATCGAGGCCGACTACTGGTTTGAGCGCGGTTTGGAACTGGAAAGCACCGGCGCTTCGCATGAGCAGGTAATCGACGCGTATACCAAAGCATCGGAACTTGACCCCTTGTCAGCGGGCGCACTAGTCAATCTAGGAACAGTCTTCTTCAACGGTCATGCTTGGGCTGACGCTGAGCAGCAATACAAAAAGGCTCTCGATATTGATCCGAGCTACGCCCTGGCCCATTTCAATCTGGCAAATTTGTACGACGAACAGGACGACCCGGCCGGCGCTCTGCACCACTATCACGAAGCCATTCGTCTGAATCCTAAGTATGCGGATGCGCATTACAATCTGGCTTTGCTCTATCAGGGTCTCCGGGAATTGCTGAGCGCCATGCGGCACTGGCGGGCTTACCTGAAACTCGACACGGTCAGTACCTGGGCGCAGATCGCGCGCCGCGAATTAGGAAAGTTGGAAGCAGTAACCGTGGTGGAAGGTAAACGCCCGGCACTCTCTAAATTTCAGCTCGTCAAAAGCGAGAAAGCTTGAGCGCCTGTTTGCCGATGGCCGCAATCATTCTGGCGGCCGGCGCGGCTACCCGTATGGGCAGGTTGAAGCAATTGCTCTCCTTCGACGGCCAGACCTTTATCAATCGAGCTATCAGCACGGCCCGCCAGGCGAACTTTAGCCCCGTGATTGTGGTCGTGGGAGCTGAAGCGGAGTCCGTTCAGGCTGCCGTCGCGAGCCAGCGAGTCTCCATTGTTCAAAACACCCACTGGCGCGAAGGTATGGGTTCGTCGATTTCGGCGGGTATCCGTCACTTGCAGCAGGAACAGACCGACGCGGCTGCCGTGGCCATTCTGCTCGCCGATCAACCGTTGATCAACGCGGAGCACCTGGACCGCATGCGGACCGAGTTTCACCGGAGCGGAGCGGCGATCGTAGCGGCTCAATACAGCAGTACGCTGGGTGTCCCAGCCATCTTCCAGCGCGGTCTCTGGGGAACTCTGGCTACCCTCCCGCCAGACTCCGGAGCCCGGCGCCTGTTTGCCGACCCCAGCCTCAAGATTCAAGCTTTTCCGCTTCCGCAGGCCGCAACAGATATTGATACACCCGAGGATCTCGCGGCGTTGCAATCTCGTGAAGCGTCTTAGGGTATTCCCGCAACGCTGGAACATCGTCAGGGCAAGCGCAGACCGCCAGACCGTCTACGCCACCTGGCCAGCTAACAAGTGTCTGCTCTACTGTTTCGGCGGCGGATCTCCGAACGTGACATTCGATTCGGCCCCGAACTTCTTGTAATTCATATAGCGAATCACGATGCGGATGCGCTGCTGCCGTTCCCGGAAAAACAGGATGTCGTCCGCGTAGGTCTCCACCGGAAAGGTCCACTGACCATCCACTGTCTTTCGAATGGTCGTAAAGTGCGGGAAGAGATTCTGCTTACTCAAAGTCTCAATCTGCGGTACGGCCTGCCCCTCGCTCCGAATCACCGCGAGGTCGGACTTCCGAACCCAGAGCGTGCCTTCGAAAAATCGCTGTCCTGAAAGGATTTGCCTTGGCTGGACAAACTCCACAAAGCACGGCTCGCCATCCATGGTGTCTTCGCCTTTGTACTTCCCCTCGTACAGGCCGACTGAGTCCGTCGTGAGAAGAAAGGGCTGCACATTGCGCAGATCCGCAAAGTCTTCCTCTGTCAAGCGCAGCCGCTTCATCGTGTCGTGCGGCTGGCCGACCATCTGCTCATAGCGAATCTGTTTGGGCGAGAACGTTACGTCCCGTACTTCGCGATATTCGCCTGAAACCACGCCTTTGCTGTCGAACTCCTGGACCGTGACGGACTGGCGATACGTGTAGTTCTGGCGAGCGACCGCATCGCGCGTCTCGGCTTCCGCAATTTTCCGCAACAGCCCCAGCGGAGGCTCGGCAGCCTGGGTCGTAACAACCTGGGTTGAGACGATAGAGAACAGGAAACCCGCAATCCCGATGAGTGCTCTCCCTCGGACCTGGCGTCCGTTCGTCTTCAGCTCCACAGCCTTTGCCATCGCGCTCGTCTTAACCGCTATTGTCTACTCACATGCCAAACCCGAGGACCCCTGGCTCCTGACCGCGGCGCTTCCCGCTTTCCTGTTCGAAGGGATCTGCTACCTGGCAGCAACTCTGGAGACGCCACGCGCCGCGTTTTCCGCGATCGGCTCGGAACGCGGTAAGGCTGCACTCCTCTGGCTTAGTACGCTGCTCCCGTATCTTTTGTTCAGCGTGTCGGCAGGAACGTATCGGCCGCGCGCCTTCCTTCTGCTTCTCGGTTTGAACGCTGCGCTTTGTTTCTGGTGGGCCGTGTTCCCCAGGCGCTGGGTCTACGACGCCGGCTTTCTCGTGGTCGCGGCTGCTCCCATCGTCGCGCGGGTATTCCACCGGATTTATGTCTCACCCGACCCACACCTGGCTGTCGATATCCTCGGGCATGTGATGTGGTTACGCGCCGGATTGACGGCCTTACTCGTGCTGCGCGAGTGGAGACCGGGAGCTTTCGGCTTATGGCCGCAGTGGCGCGAGTGGAAGGACGGAGTGCTCTACTTTCTTATCGCGATCGTCCCGATCTGCCTGCTCGCGACAAGCATTCATGATGTCCAGTTCGCGCCTCAGCAGAAGCCGCCGCTCTACTTGCTGGCCGTCGGAGTCGGTACGTTTTTTGGCATCCTCTGGGTTGTTGCGCTCGGAGAAGAGTTGCTCTTCCGCGGTGTGGTCGCCTGCGCCCTGATTAAGGTCACACGTTCGTCGGTCGTCGCTGTAGGTCTCTCCGCCATCCTATTCGGGAGCGCGCACCTTTGGTATCACGCTTACCCGAACTGGCGGCGAGCCCTGGTCGCCACACTCCTCGGACTCGTCTGCGGAACCCTTTACGTGCGCTCCGGCAGCGTGCGAGCGCCTATGGTGACGCACTCGCTGGTGGTTGTTACCTGGCGATTACTGTTCACCCCGTAACCGGTGCTGTGCGCCCCTAGAAATCGAGGCGTCCGCTAAACTGCACGCGCCGCATCTGGTACTGCGAAGCTAAACCCGTGATGCGGCCTGCCGCCGGATCGCCGACATTGGCATTCGGCAATCCCAGGTTGGCATGATTGAATGCGTTTACCGCATCTCCGCGTAAGGTGAAGCGCAGTCGTTCTGTGATCGAAAAGCTCTTACCCAGCGAGATGTCCTGGTTAATGAAGTGTGGCCCGTAAAGCGAGTTAACAGGGTAGTTACCAAACGTGTTCGCGGCAGGCGAAAGAAAAGCACCCCCGATTCCTCCCACGAACCATTGATTCCGATTTCCTTGTGCGCCCGCATAGGGACTCGCCGTCCCGACATTAGGACGATCGTTGGGTCCAACGCTGGGCCGAGCGTAGTTCGTGAACGTTGGAGTAAACGGCAGCCCGCTATAGAACGTTGTAATGCCACTGATGTTCCAGCCGCCCAATGCCAGGTCCACCCAGCGATTCGAGTTCGACCCGAACTTCCGTCCGCGCCCGAATGGAACGTTGAGATTCTGAGCGAGGGTCAACTGGTTATGCGCGATGTAATCTTCGTTCCCGTAACCCAGCGGGCGATTGTACAGGAACGTGTAAGAGTTGGCGGATCCATACCCGTCACCCTTCGCCACCTGGTACGTATAACTTCCGTTCAGGGTGTAACCAGCCCAATTTTGAACCTTCACATTGGTCTGGAAGGAGTTGTACTGGTTGTTGGCGCAGTTGCAGTAGTAGTCAATCGCCTGCGTCCATCCGTAGTTGGCGTAGAAAGGCCGGCCATCGTTCACGTTCGGATCTCCAGGAATGTACCGCGGCGTGTTGATGTCGTTCGAAGGTGTGCTTGCCAGTAGTTGATGGCGTCCCTGGTTGCCAACGTAGCCGGCCGATACGGCCAGCCGTCGCGAGACCTGCCGCTCGACTGTGAAGTTGTAGGACAACACTTCGGGGAGCGTCATCTCCGCGGGCCGGGTCTTGGCTTCCACTCCGTTCGGCAGCGGAATCAGGCCATTGTTGTCAGGTTTCGGGAAGGAAGGCGCAACCGGCCCGGTCGTCAGACTAAAGACACCCGGAGAACGACTGTGGAGCATTCAGAGATTGAATCGCCAGCACCGGAAGATTTTGGGTTACGTTATGACCGAAGATGGAGCCGAACGTTCCCATGCTGTAGGAAACCCCAACGCCCATCCGCACGACCGTCTTCGGCGTGATCTGATAAGCAACGCCTAAGCGCGGGGCAAAGATGTGCCAGTTCATGTTCTGAATGCCGTGGGTTGAGACATTCCCGATCCCAAATACGTTAATGTCCCCTGTCGCCAGGTCGAGCGTCGATCCATTTCCGGCCGCGTTCACCGTTTCTGGAAACACCAACTCCCAGCGGAGTCCGTAGGTAACAGTCAGCTTTGAATTAACTCGCCATGCATCCTGCGCGTAGAAAGAGGTACGATTCTGTCTCTCCTGGGCATCGGTACTTGAACTGACATAACGTCGAAACGACGTGGTCTCGCCGAGCAGGAAGCTGGCCAGTCCATAGCCTTGCGTCACGCCCGTGCCCGTCACTAGTCCCGTGTAGCTGGGGCCGAACGTTAGCTCGCCGGATCGATGAGCGTCGCTGGGAACTCGCAGGTTCAACGCGTACCGCACGTCTCCGCCAAACTTCAGGTTGTGGTTACCCAGAATTTTGTTAACGTTGTCGACCACCTGGTACTGCTGCTCGCGCTGAGCAAGCGGACAGTTACAAGAGTTGATGTTCAGGGCATAGCCAAGGCTTGCATTCCCGTTATTGTTCTGGTCGCCGTTGATGAAGAAAGCCGGCATGCCGGAAGTGAAGTAGTTATCGAGGTTTAAGCCCGGAATGCCCGCTGCCGTGGCCGGACTCGATCCAACGCCGTTCGGCACCGCGTTTACCCGGTACCGCATATAGCCGAAGCGTAGCTCGTTGACCAGCGTCGGATTCGCCGTGTGTGTCCAGCCGGCAGAAAGGCTCTGGTTCAGAACGTCGGAGTTACCCGCGTATCCAATGTTGTTGAATGACGGTCCGCCAGCCAGTAACCCGAAAGCGCCGGGAGCTTGTATGGTGAATCCCGCGTAGCTGTAGCGCCCGAAATAGGTATTCTTTTCGTTCTGATAGTAGTCCCAGCGCGTGTCCCACTGGTTGGTATCGAAGGTCTCGCCGCCTGTGGTTGCGTAGTTGTTCCGGAAAGTGAGTCCGCTCCCTTGCTCAACAGTATTAGGGAGTGGAAAGTAGTTCAGCAGTGCAACAGCCTGCTTGCTGAGCCGGTTTTGCGGAATCGTATTGTTCGGGAAAGCTGTTCTGCCCAGGCCCGTACTCGGATCTCCGGTGGTGGGGTCGTAGATGATGTTGTTGCCGTTGTTGATGTACCCGCTGAAGTCGCCGGAGCGCGCTGCGTTCGTTGGCACCGTCGTCAGAACCGATTCATTATCGATCCGGCGTGTCAGCTGAGCATCGCCAAAGAAGAAAAGCTTGTTCTTGATGATCTTGCCGCCGATCGAGCCTCCGAACTGGTTCCAATGCACCGTCGGTACGCCGTTGTTCTCAGCCGAGTTGAAGGGGTTGCGCCCAAAATCCTGGAAGCCCGGTGTATTGACATAGAGATACTCAAAGGCAGACCCATGAAAGCTGTTTGAACCCGATTTTGTTGAGTAGGTCAGCATTCCCCCGCTGACGTATCCGAACTCGGCATCGTAGTCCTGCGAAGCCTGCTTTACTTCTCCGATCGCGTCGATAGGAGGGTTGATGAGGATCTCGCCCAGAATCGGGTCCTGGTCCGACGTTCCATCCAGTTGAAAGCCGGTGGCGCTGAACGCCTGTCCGTTTACCTGAATCTGCTTTCCACCTTGCGGGTCTTCGGCGGAATTCTGGTTCCAGCCGAACTGCGAAGTGCCGGGCGTCAACAGCTCAAAGCTCTGTACATTGCGCCCGAAGTTGGGCAGCTCTGAAACTTCTTTTGCGGTGTAAGTCTGTGCTACGTCCGCACGGTCGGATTGCAGCAGCGGTGCCGCTGCCGTAACTTCGACCTGTTCGGAAATGCTACCCACCGCCAGCGATGCATCGAAGCGAGCAGCCTGATCTATGGTGACATCCAGCTTTGTGGAAATTACCTTGCTGAAACCGGCCGCCTCGATCTCCACCTGATACGAACCTGGAATCAACTGCCCCTTGTTGTAGTTCCCGGAATCGTTCGTCAGGACGTCTGCTTTGGTGTTCTTGTTCAAATCCGTGATGGTGACTTTCGCATTGGCGATGGAGCCCCCGGACTTGTCCGTCACGGTTCCGTAGATACTGCCAAAAACTTGTTGTGCCGAAATCCTGGACTGACTGCAAATCAGGAATAGGCTGAGCAGCAGACCGAGACTGATTCTGGCCCCAGCTTGTTTTGCTTTCATATTGCGACCCCTTGAAGGAATGCCTGATCGCCTTTAAATCAGCGTCAGCGAGAACTTCCAATAACTCTGGATCTTAATGGCTGGCCCCGGTAGATGAAAGGAAAAACTCGGTTCAACCGCGTATAATCTCTGTTAAAAGCAGGATGTAAGAGGCTTATTTGTCGGCGTGAACCAGCACTAACTCTGATTCCACGGGAACGCCGCCTTCTATTCTGACGCGGATGATCGCCTCGAAGGGTGGCATGCGATCCCCTTGCTTCACGCCCAACTTCGATAACAGTTCCCGAACGGAATTCTCATTGGTTACGAAATCGGAGGCTCCTTGGGTGCCGTATTCAGAGATGCCGGCCAGCACTAACGTATGGTGCCGTGTCCCGAACGAGGGTCGAAGGGCAACCACCGCGTAGTCGACTTTGGAAGTATGGATGTCTGCTGTGTCGTACACGGAATTCGAAGCGAAGTAGAGCGATTCCTCGCCCTTGCGCGGCTTCTTGTTCACGATCGCCCCGACGCTTCGGCCATCCTTTAGAGTTCCCGCCCGGAATTGAAAGTCTTTCAACAGCGTTACATCTCGCAAGGGAGTCTCGGCGAGTGGCCCTCCGACGAAAATAATGTTGCTGTCCTTGGCTTCGTCCCAAGTCAACAACCTACTTCGTTTCGTTTCAGGCTGCTTACCCAACAAGGTAAGTATCCGGGTCACGTCATAGACGCCCATCACCTCACCCATGGTCGTGTAAGTATCGATGATCGGTTTCGCCGGGTCGTCGGGACCGGTGTAAGTGAGTAACCCCGCTGGCGGTCCGCCTTTCAGTAAGCGAAAGTTCGAGAAAACCACGAGCGAGTTCTCAGCCGGATTGGCAAAATCCTGCCAGAACGTTCGCAATGTGGCGGGTACCCTGTTGCGTTCTGTTCGATGCTGCAGATACGTCGTAGTGCCCCAGGAGACAAGCGCAGTCACAAGCAGTCCGAGGATGACAAGCCGGAGCGGCACCCCGGGTCTGGCATACACTCGCGTGGACAGGGGTTCGAGCGGTGTGCTGACCGGTAACGATATGCTCTCGGTGACCTCGCTGCTGACGACCGCCTCCAGAACACGCGGAGTAGCCGTATGCCGAAAGTGACACGTCAGAGCGTATCCGCCTTTCGGGATCGCGATGATGACATCGTCGTCGGCGCCGTCTTCCATGTAGTATTCGGCCAGCTTCGACCGCAGCCGCCCCGTATGCACTCGAACCACGGAATCGCTTTGCGAATCGAAGTCTTCGGCACGGCCGAAAACTGCCATAGCGATTTCCCGAACTTTCAATGACTCTGCTCGGCCTTCGATCGCTTGCGTCGCCAAGAATGAGAGCAGCTTCCGTAAGGTTTCGGAGGTGGCAAAGACCGGACTATGGAGAAGTAAGTTGACCTGCTCTCGAAGTTGCTCGGTGGACGGACTTGTCAACGTGGTCATAGTGCCCCGCATCGCGGCAGCCCAGAGGCCCGTATGACCGAGCGCAGAAACCAGGGAAACTCACACCGCGATTGCTGTCAGACAGTATATGTCCACTTCTCTGCGAATGGCAGAGCGTCTATTTTTGCCAGGGCACCTCGACGCCCTCTCCCTTGATCGGCCACTTCGCCGTCTCCATCCTGAGTTCTTTCTCGCGTTCCGCTTTGGAGACCTTGTCGACTTTCAAGTTTTCAAACAGGTGAACTCCGGTCTTGCCGGCCGCTGCTATATCCGTGTCGCCGTCGCCATCGAAATCCGCCACCACAAACTGCGTGCCTGCCGCCGCGGAACCGCCCATTGAAAGAGGAAAGCGTGAGAACTGTCCTGTCGTTCGATCGAGCTTGTAGTAATAAATCACCAGCGGATCATACGATCCGGGATCGTTGCCATTGTGGCCCCGGTACCGTTTGCCGGCGATCAGCTCCATCTGTCCATCGCCATCGATGTCGGCCATCTTTAGCACGTGCACCTGAGAGAAGGATTCGTCGATGACGTGCTTGACCCACTCCGGCTTGGAAGCATCGCCCTTTTGTTCCAACCAATACAGGCCGTAACTATGACCCCGCCCATAAATCAGGTCCATCTTGCCGTCGTGATTTACGTCAAAGCCCACAATCGGAAACCCGGTTTCACCCAGATCCCAATCGCCGCGCCACTCCCATTTGTCCGCATTCGCGTCGATGTTCTTGAACCATCCGTGAGGGGAAAGCAGATCCGTCTTGCCATCACCGTCAATATCGGCCATTCCAACGCCATGGCCGTCCTGGTCGTGGCCGCCGGCCGCATGCACCTTTGGTTCCGGCCCGGCAAAGTCAATCCAGATCATGCCTGATCGGCCGTAGTGCGCCAATGCCAGTTCCGGTTTGCCATCGCCGTTGAGGTCCGCCATCCAGCCGCCTTCAGTGGCCAGCGTATGAGTAATCAGGTGTTTCTGCCACATTACACCTGGCTTCTTCGGATTTTCGTACCACCAGACACCATCGGTCATCCATCCGACTGTCACTACATCGGGCGCACCGTCATGGTTCACATCGACGGCCCACTCGCCGCAATCGGAAATGAATTCGCCCACCATCTCCACGGTGCGGTACTGATGCGGCGTCCATTCGCCCCCGTTTGGCCCTGGATTCTCGTACCAGAATGCTCCGCTCAACAAATCCGGTTTGCCATCGCTGTTCATGTCAAGTGCGGTGATGCCCTCAGCATGATCAAAGCCCAGCCGGTGAATGGTGAAGTTGGCTTGCGGAACATTGCCCGGCGCATTTCCGCGTTGCTTGTTCAGCTGACCAAGCAACACCAGCGATGCCGACAGGCATGCAACGGCGATGCCTACGAGATTTCGTTTCTTCATCGCTAGAGGGGAAGAATTTCTTCTCGCACCGGATCAAAATCAATGCGGCGCTTTTGTTCATAGGCCAGGTTGCCCAAGTGCGATGCCTGTGCCGAGCGATGCCCAATCAGCACATCGCCATTCGGCCGGTTTCGCGAGCGCACACACTCCAGGAAGTTGGTTACGTGGTCCTGGGTAAGCGAATCGTTAGTGCCGGGAATCACTTCAGCTTTTACAACTTCCGTCGGCTCTTTGGCTCCGACGGGATAGAATTCGTAGCGCGAGCGATCGATCCAAAGCCGACCTTCGCTCCCGCACATTTCCAGAGCCTCGCCCCGAATACCGGGCACCAACGTCGCCTCGAACGTCGCTGTGAATTTCTGTTTGCCGGTGTATTCCAGTAGGACGTTGATCGTGTCCGGCGCCGTGCGCCCATCCGGATAGTGATAGATACCGCCAATCGCTGTCGCAGCAGACGGTGTGTCCTGGCCCATGAACATGTGCACCACATCGATCCAGTGAGTGAACAGATCCGTTACCTGCCCGCCGCCAAAGTCCAGGTAAGCGCGCCAGTTGAAGTACTGCTGCGGGTCGTAGTCGCGCCACTTGACCGGTCCCAGAAAGGCGGACCAATCCAGACTATCGGGTTTGGTTTGCAAAGCGGCCGGGGCCTTTCGTAAATGCCAGCTGTTGCCGTACCACCACGTGCGAGCGAGTGTCACCGCCCCAAGCTTTCCGGTGTCGAAGTACTTCTCTTTGGCCTGCAGATAGTGTTTTGCCGACCGTTGCTGCATGCCTACCTGACAAACCCGGTTGTTTTCCCGAGCCGCCTTCACGATGGTTGGCCCTTCGTCGATCGTCCGCGTCAGAGGCTTTTCGACGTACACGTCCCGCCCTGAATTAAGTGCCGCTACGGCAATGCTGGTATGCCAGTGGTCCGGCGTGGCAATCAGTACCGCGTCCAGATCCTTCATCTCCAGGACTTTCCGATAATCACTGAAGCCCTGTGCGGTGGTTGCCTTCTGCTTGGCCTTATCCACCTTCTCGCCAAAGACATCGCAAACTCCAACGACGCGGACGTTCGGATGCGCCATGAAAAGGCTCATGTCATGCGAACCGCGATCGCCAGCGCCAATCAGGGCGAGGTTCACGGCATCATTGGCGCCCAAAATCCGTGAGTACGATGCCGCTGTCATCCCAATCGCCGTAGTTGAAGCAATCCGGGAAGCGCCGCGCAGGAAATCTCTTCGATTGTCTTTTGTCATGTCCTTCTGCAAACCGGCCGCGTTCTTACTCTACGGCCCAATACTATTGTTCGAACTTACTCTGGCCGGGATCGTCAAAGCAAGACAATCCTATGTTAAACAGCGTATTATCTCTGTTAAACATCAGGCTGGGTTGCCAGCTAGTATATTCGAGGATCCGAAAACTTGTATGGCTCAGAGCAAAATCACCGCGGCAGTTACGATTAGCGACGGGAAGGTAATGGATGGCCGTGTAAATCTGAAGATCTTTGCGAATCTGGAACACGGAAATCTGTCCAAAGTAGATGCTCTTGTGATGCACCAAACGGGCGGCGATAGTGCCAAGAGCACCCTGGAAGGCTATAAATCGGCTTCCATCGGAGCACACTTTCTAATCGACAAGGACGGTACGATCTATCAGACTGTACGAGTTACACAGAAAGCCTTCCACGTCGGGAAAATACGTGCCAAGTGTATGGATTTCAAGTCCTGCACAGCCGCAGATCAATCCGCGATCAACACCATCCTCGCAGGGAAGAAGATTCCTTATTCGAAGAAGGTAGGACAGATACACCAACATGAAGAAAGTAAGGCTTATCCCAATCGTTACCCGACCAATGACGATTCGATCGGCATCGAGGTAGCAAGCAAGATGGTGGAAGGCGCGTACGAGGACCCTACGGATAAACAAGCAGTTGCGGTCAAATGGCTGGTTTCTGAACTGCTGGCAGCTTTCAATCTCAAGACCAGCGATATCTATCGGCACCCTGAGGTTTCATACAAAGATGCGACCGAAGCTCAACATGTCGAGTGGTAGAGGGATGTTGCCCTTACGTAAGTCTGGCCTCAAGCTCTTGTCCCTATCGGTTCTCAGCTTGTTTTCGATCGGCTGTAGGTCGTCGGAACCAACCAGCAAATTGATCATCACCGGTCACGGCAGTGACCGGCCCGACGCGATCTGCCAAGCTTTCCGATTGACGGCGGAGCAGGCCGCACAATTCTTTCAGAAAGCAAGACCGATAACCGCTAGGCAGATGCATGATGATTACGAATATTTGCCTTGCTGGGTGCAAGGGAAGACGACTGGGCCTCAAGGCATCTCTTTGTGGAAGATAAGACCCATCGGCATAGCTGAAGTCACGCTGCCGAATCAGACTCGCACCTTACTGGGATGCAAGAATTGCGACGATCTGTTTCGTTGACCTCTTTCGCTCCTATATTGATCAGAGTCTTTTCCGGTCTACTCCCAGCCGCTATCCTGAGTCTTTGACGGAACCCGCAATCGAACAAAAAGTTGCCCTGGTCACCGGTGCTTCTCGCGGTATAGGCGCGGCTACCGCGCTTAAACTCGCGGAACTTGGCTCGGACGTCTGTCTCAACTATCGAAGCAAAGCCGCGCGTGCCGAAGAAATTGCCCGGCAGATCCAGGCGTTGGGCCGTACCGCCATCCCAATTCAGGCCGATTTGACCTCTGATAGCGAACTCCAAAGGATGATGGCGTCTATCCGGGACCGCATCGGGCGACTCGACATTCTCATTCTGAACGCCAGTGGAGGCCTCGAAAAGGGCAAAGCAGAGGATTACGCGATGAGCCTGAACCGCGCTGCGCAGCTAAACACTGCGAAGCTCGCGACCGAACTCATGCCGAAGGGAGGACGCATCGTTTTCGTAACCAGTCACTGGGCTCACTTCTACGGCCAGAAGACGGTGATGCCCGACTATGAGGTTGTCGCGAAGAGTAAGTTTGCAGGAGAGCAGGCGTTACGAGACTGCATCCCCGGTTGGGCTCGGGCCGGCATATCCCTCGTGACGGTAAGCGGTGACGCGATAGAAGGCACCATTACGCCACGACTGCTCGCTCGAAAAGCCGGTGGCTTACTGCACGGGCGCACAGAAGCCGATGCCTTGCCGACTGTGGATGAGTTCGCCGGGGTGATCGCCCGCGCTGCTTATGACTCATCCATGCCCACTGGTCACACGATCTTTGTCGGCTCGACCGACTATTGAGCCCGCTACACCATTTCCAATGCCGATTCGAAATCGGCCAGGAGATCTTCCCAGTTCTCTATACCAAGAGAGACCCTGACCAATCCTTCACTAACTCCGGCTTCGTCCAGGTCGCGTGCTTTCCAGGCCGAGTGAGTAGTTGTTCGTGGATGGCACGTGAGCGTCTCAACCCCGCCCAGCGATACGGCATTACGTGCGATCTTCAGGTTTCGAAGCAGATCGAAGGCCGCGCTTTTGCCTCCATGCAGATCCAGAGAAAACATTGCGCCCGGAAAGTCACACTGCTGATGGTAGATCCGTTTCTGTTCCGCATCGTCGAACAGCGTTGGATAGTACACCATTCGGATCTTGCTGTGCCCGGCGAGCGCTTCGGCTACCCGCTGCCCGTTTTTGCTCTGCCGGTTCATGCGCAACCCGACAGTCGGCAGCCGCGAGTTCAGGATCCAGCACTCGTCCGGCTGCAGAATCGTTCCAAACAGGCTTCGCTTACTTCGCACCTTATTCATGAATCCGGTGTCTTTCGCCAGTACAACGCCCCCGATCAGGTCGCTGAACCCGCCAAGGTACTTTGTCGCTGAATAAAGTGCGACGTCCGCGCCCAGCGCCAGCGGATGTTGAAAGGCCGGACCCATCATGGTGTTATCGACCATAACCAAGGCACGTCCATCGCCCGAACCGAGGTTCGACACCGCCTGGCATGCTCGCGGTATATCCGTCATGATGACTGTCGGATTGGCCGGTGACTCGATCAGGACAACTTTGAGCCGCTTCGCGCCCCGAATGGCCTCTTCGATTGCCAGGCTCTGTCCGGCGCCCACCGGAATACCCACGATCCCAAATGGCTGCAAAAAGGATTGAATTAACGTCTGGGTCCCTCCATAGATGGGAACCGTGTAGACGACGCTATCGCTGGGTTCGAGCACGGCGAGCAAAGCCGTCATGATCGCGGACATCCCCGAATTGAAGACAGCGGCCCCGGTGGCACCCGGCTCCAACGGCAGAATCTGGTCCTCCAGAATCTGGGCGTTCGGATGATTGAAGCGTGAGTAAACTAAGTCAATATTTTCGCCCGGCGTGCGCTGGGCCCGACCGCCCATGATGTCGAAAGCGCGCTCAGCCGCTTCCGGACTGGAGAAAACATAAGTGGAGCTGCGGAAGACCGCGGGACGCGCCGAACCGACCGAGAGGCTGGGGTCAAAGCCACTGGTCAACACGGCTGTCTCCGGTCTCAGTCCGTCGGGATGCTTGGTTTGTGACACAGATTGATCCTCTTGGCTGGAGTGTGACGTCCAAATAAAGACAGGATTCCGGCTAAACTGATTTCGAGATGAAAGATGGTAGTTAAAGACTGACCAAGACGACCTGAAACCCTTGCGGGCGCCGGGGAGGGTGTTGCTTCAGGGGTCTTTCTATGAGGTTAGTCTCGCTTTGGTGGGAGTTGAGCTCCCCGGCTTGATTCCAATATTAGAATATGGTTTTGTGGATTGCAAGACCTTTTTTATACAAAATTCAAAATATCTTTTCGAGTGTTACTACGATGACGTCTGACCACCTCTTCTTGTCTCGACGAATGTAATGCTAACTATTTTAGGATCAACGGGTTCAATAGGCGTCAGCACGCTGGATGTGGTCCGACAAAGATCTCCCGCTTATGAAATATTCGCACTGGTAGCCGGATCCAATGTCGAGTTGCTAGCTTCCCAGATTCGGGAGTTTCGTCCAAAACTTGCTGTGATGGCTGATTCTGTCGGATGCGACACTCTGGCTCAGCGCTTGCAAGATTCCGGACTTCCCAAATCTCATTGGCCCGATTTGATGGCGGGACCGGAAGCACGAGTTTTGGCTGCCACCGCTCCGCAGGTCACATTTGTAATGTCGGCAATAGTCGGCGTTGCCGGCCTGCAAGCTACCTACGAGGCGATCCGCCTCAAGAAACGAATTGGACTGGCAAATAAAGAGGTGCTTGTTGCCAGTGGCAAAGTCGTGATGGAGGCAGTCCGGCAGGCGGACACTGAACTCCTTCCAGTCGATAGCGAACATAATGGAGCACACCAGTGTTTTCGGGCCGGCCTCCGCAAAGAAGTAACACGCCTGCTACTGACAGCTTCGGGCGGCCCTTTTCGAGAGACGCCAGCAGCTGACCTTTGGAAAGTCACACCGGAACAAGCGCTTAACCATCCTACGTGGAAGATGGGCCGGCGCATCACCATCGATTCGGCCACGATGATGAACAAAGGGTTTGAGGTGATTGAAGCTTGCTGGCTTTTCGACCTGCCGCCCTCCCAGGTGGATGTCGTCGTTCATCCGCAGTCCTCCATTCACGCGATGGTTGAATACAACGACGGCAGCGTGATAGCTCAGGTCTCCGCGACTGACATGCGAATGCCCATCCAGTATGCGCTGACATATCCGATTCGCGAGACTGCGCCCGTACCACGCTTGGATTGGACGCAGGCGAGAACCTGGAATTTTGCCGGACCCGATCTTGAAAAGTTTCCGCTGCTCCGATTGGCCTATCAGGCACAGGAGCAGGGAGGATCGGCGACCTGTACCTTGAACGCCGCGGACGAAGTGGCTGTTCAGGCTTTCCTCGAAGGGGAAATCCCCTTCCCGGCTATTGCGTCGACAGTCGAGGAAACCCTGATGCGACAACCGGGGCGGGAACCAGCGACAATAGAAGACGTCATTCAAATCGATGCTGAATCGCGCCGGATTGCTCGGCAGGTTGTCGCCGAATCGGTGACTTATTGAAGCGTAGCGAAGCCGGCTGCGTCGAACATAGTGGGCGGGCAGACGCAATCGTCAGGGGCTGATAGGAAGAGGGTATAGGCTTTGGGTTTTCTAGGACCGGTATTTTGGGTGGTGGTCCTGCTCGGGATCATGATCCTGGTTCACGAGGCGGGACATTTCTGGGCCGCACTCGCCGTAGGTGTGCGGGTAGAAACCTTCAGTATTGGCTTCGGCCCAAGACTACTCGGGTTTCGGCGTGGCGATACCGACTTTCGCATTTCAGCGATTCCCTTTGGCGGGTATGTCCGCATGCTAGGTGAGCAGCCGGGCGAGGAGACGGCGACGGACCCGCGTTCGTTCCAGGCGAAGACCAGATGGCAGCGTGCCATCGTCATCATCGCGGGCCCGCTGATGAACGTCCTCCTTTCGATCACGCTGATCGCGGGCTTGTACATGTATGGCTTTCCTAAGGAAGCACCTTCGCAGCACGCGGTGATCAGTTCCGTCGCAGCGAACTCCCCGGCAGCTGCCGCTGGACTGCAATCCGGTGACCGGATTATCCAGATCGGGGACAAACACGACCCGAGCTGGCAGGATGTGGTCACCGAAGAGTCGCTGAATGCGAACCACGCACTCCCGGTCGTGGTGGAGCGGGGCGGTCAGAAACTTAGTTTCAATGTGACTCCGAAGATGGACCCGAAAGACGGGATTGGTGTCGCGGGCTGGCGTGGAGACGTTCAAGTCGGTGAGATTATGAAGGGCGGCCCGGCCCAGAATGCGGGCATGCACACAGGCGACCTGTTCATC
The DNA here is from genome assembly GCA_963814195.1 of uncultured Acidobacteriaceae bacterium. GTDB lineage: Bacteria > Acidobacteriota > Terriglobia > Bryobacterales > Bryobacteraceae > Bog-105. The sequence goes on along the minus strand of CAWFBU010000005.1, from coordinate 781,969 downwards.
AATGTGAACGGTCAGCCAGTGGAATCGATTCTTACGGTTCAACAGGCGATCAGCCGATCCAACGGCAAGCCGGTGGAACTGGAGATGATGCGCAACAACCAGCTGCAAAAGTTCACCGTCACTCCGGTCGCCAGTAACAATCCAAAGCTTCCTTGGCGGATCGGCATTATCTTCCGTCTGCCGGTACAGATGGTAAAGCTGAGTCCGGGCCCGGCGTTGATGGAGTCATTGCGGTTTAATCAGCAGAATGCCACGATGATTCTCGAAGTGCTGCGGAGTATCGTTGCGCAGCGCGTATCGCCGAAGACACTCTCCGGTCCGATTGGCATTGCGCAGATGTCGAGCGATGCTGCACAAGAAGGACCCTCAAGTTTCCTCGGACTGATGGCGATTGTCAGCTTGAATCTGGCTATCTTCAATCTCTTGCCGATACCGATCCTCGATGGCGGCACGCTGTTGCTGCTGGCAATCGAGATGCTTCTGCAGCGCGAAGTCAGTCTCCAAGTCAAAGAGACGGTCTTCAAGCTTGGCTTTGTATTTCTGATGATGGTCGTTGTTTTCGTAATCTACAACGACATCAGCCGCATTCTCACGCGCAGCTAATTTTCCTGGCAAGTACAGGGCGAGACGATTGGTGTTTGCACACCTCTGTTCTCCGCCGGGAAAAATACGCACCGCAGAACCGTCTCTGAAAATTGATCCATGGTGAATTCCTTGTCGTTTCTCCGAAACGGCCTCTCCTTGCTCGGATTAAGAAAGAAGGTCGAGGACTTACATGGACCCATCGCGCAGACTACGCGAATTTCAGGGGGCGCAAAGGTGACGTCCACAACCGCATTCTGATACGGAGGCTTCGACCTTACCGTGATCCGGTATTGACGATCATTCTCATAGTGTCCGTGGGCTGAGCCCCCATAGTGGACACAATAACTCTCCGTCGCCGATTCAAGTGAGGAGCATAGAGTCTTCCAGAGCTGATCTTTTTGATCGCACACAAACTGTTCGCCGATGGCTTTTCGCTTGACCCAATCCATTTCCATGGAGGAAGACTATCACCGTTAAGGCGTTCGCGCCAGACCTTTGAATGAGACGTTCAAACCCGGTGGACAAACAAGAAGACGATTTCGACGATCAGGATTAGCACCACCATGACTTCCAGGAAAAACGATCGGCCCTGGTGGAACTCATTGACCATGGAGTTGTAAAGGTCACGCGCGGTAATCAGCTTTTCGTTGACCAGATCACGGTAGTCACTGACACCGATACGGGAAGCGGCCAAGCGATACATGCGCGCATAGAACATGTCACTCAGGAATTTGATGGCGTTATCGGTACGCTCGACGAGTTCCTGAAAGTCGAGCCGGATGGTGTTGAGAGTCTCTGCTTCCCGTGCCAGCTTCCATCGCGCCAACATGGTGTGACGGTGCTCCAGTCTTTTATATACATCGGCCAGAACATCGGTAAGCACGTCATCGTAGTAGCGAAATTCCAAGAGTTGGGTGTTTGCGTATTCGAGCAGGTCGATGGTGGGACCCGCTGCTGAACGGCTGTCATAGATGAAAGCCGCCACCCAGCCCAGGACCAGCAGATCCGTTGGATAGTACGACATGCTGGACTTAAGAATCTCTTTCCGTTCTGTTGGCGAGAGAGGGATCTCTTCACCGCGGACCAACTGGGCGATTTCGCCGGCGCGTTCCCGGAGCAGATCTTCGGCGGTCAGTACCCCACCGTCGTCGGAAGCAATCGGGCTTACCTGGATGATGAAATAATCTTCGGAGATCCATTGGCGGTAAGCTTTGGTCAAGGTTTGCCCGGTACGCTGCAGAGATTCCTGCAATAGCTCGGTGGCATACCGCTCTAACTCGGTGGAAGAGATCCAGGAATTGGCTAGCGAGATAAGCTCTGTCCAGGAAGCATGGAAGGTGGTGAGGAGTTCCACACTAGCAACGCCGTAATCGAAGTAGCGAATCCGCACCTCGACGCTCTCACCCGTGGCCATCTCTTTGACGCCGACGGGCACCAGCACCGGTGGGCGCTCAAACTTCACATACTCCGGAGAAGGATGCAGGAAGGCGGGCTCGCGCCGGCTCGGGATTGTGCCGAGAATCCCGTGCAGGCGCGGAAGATCTATGGATTCGGCGATATCAAACAACAACATGCCGCGGATGGTGCCGGTCAGCTGCTGTTCCATCTTGGCTCTCTGCACATCTTGACACGCCCTGATACACTGAGCTCGTGCGGCGAATCCTGATCGGGATTGCGGTGTTTCTTTCCTTCGTGTCTGCGGACACTATCACCAGCCCTGACTATCTCGCTTCGGTCCGAGCCTGGCAAAAGCATCGAGTTGATGGTCTGAAGAAGCCCGACAGTTGGCTTACCTTGGCCGGTCTCTTCTGGCTTAAACCGGGCGATAATACGATCGGCTCGGCTCCCACAAACAAGTTTATTCTTCCAAGGGAATCGTGCCCGGCCCAGATGGGGACGGTTCACCTTGACGGGGACAAGATCACCTTCAAAGCTCCCGGAAAGCCTGCGCGGATGCTTTCCTACGACGAAGACAAGCCTGACATTGTTCAGGAGGGCACCGTATCCTTCTTTGTGATCAAGCGGGGCGAACGCTTCGGGATACGAGCAAAAGATAGTGCAAGCCCAGTGCTCTTGAATTTCAAAGGCCTCGACTTCTTCACAGTTAATCCAGCGTTTCACTTCCAAGCTCGCTTGATTCCCGAGGAAAAGAAGATTCCGATCCTTAACGTTCTTGGTGAGACCGAGCAGCAGGATAGCCCGGGACTGGTGGAGTTCACCTACTTAAATCACACGTATCATCTAAGGCCAATCTTCGAAGGCAAAGGCGAGAAGAAGACCCTCTACTTTCTCTTCAAGGATGCGACGAGTAAGGTCAACACCTACCAGGCCGGCCGTATGTTGAACACGCCTTTACCTGTGAACGGTAAGGTAGACCTGGATTTCAACCGGTCTTATAACCCGCCCTGTACGTTTACTCCGTATGCCACGTGCCCGCTTCCGCCGAAGGAGAACATTCTGCCCTTTGCTGTGGACGCAGGTGAGAAACGCTACGGGAGCGGGCATGCGGAATACGCTGCCCGCTAAACACACGAACCTGTATATGCGCTTTACACTCGTAAGGTGACCCTTATAGCTGCCCCGGACGATGCTGGGAAGCGCCTTGATACGTTCTTACACGAACGCCTTCCGGAGTTTAGCCGCTCGCGCCTGCAGTCGTGGATCAAGGCCGGGCGGGTCACGATTGCCGACGACCGTGTACGCTCGTCGCATCTGCTTCGAGGGACTGAGGCCATTGCAGTGGAACCTGCCGGGCTTGCTCCGCTGCAGGCACAACCGGAAGCGATTCCGTTAACGTTTCTGTACGAGGATGAGGATGTCGTTGTAGTCGACAAGCCCGCAGGCATGGTTGTCCACGCCGGTGCCGGGCAGCATGAGGGCACGCTCGTGAATGCTCTGCTGCATCACTTCGGAACTCTGTCCACCTTGAACGGAGATGTCCGTCCTGGCATTGTTCATCGTCTCGACCGTGACACGAGTGGCTTGATCGTGGTAGCGCGAACGGATCGTGCCCATCAGTCCTTGGCTACGCAGTTTCACGACCGGCAAGTAGAGAAGATTTATCTCGCGCTGGTGCACGGGCATCCGAAAACGGCTACGGGCCATATCACTGCGTCGATCACTCGGGACCCGGTTCGCCGGGTTCGGATGACGACCAAGCTGGGGACCGGGCGCTCCGCGATCACCGACTACAATGTCCTGGAAACCATAGGTCCTTACGCGTTTTTGCAAGTTAAAATCGGCACCGGCCGGACTCATCAGATTCGCGTTCATCTGGCCAGCATCGGTCATCCGGTTGTTGGGGACCGGCTTTACGGAGCACCCACCAGTACATTACAGCGCTTCTTTCTTCACGCTCACCGGCTAACTTTTATGTCTCCTACCTCTGGGCTTGCAATCGCTGTTGTCAGTCCGTTGCCGCCGGAGTTGTCCAGACTTCTCGAAGACGCTCGAGAAGCTTCGGCTTTGCAGGAGTCGGTATGAGCAACCTGTACAAGGGCTGAAGATGAAGAGGCTGCAGCGGCAGTCGAAAATACGAACCCATTTGCTTGAACAGCCGGTGTTTGCGTATTGCTGGCGGCTGTGATGGCAGGCTTTTCGGCTTCCTGACGCTTAGCCTGGAGAGCAGTCAATTCCGCACTATCTTTGGCGAGGTTTCGGCGCAGACGCGATTCCTGAATGCTGAGGTTCATGAGATCGCGACGATAGGTGAGGTGCGTGTGGTTCTCAATGAGAAGAGCCTGTAAAGCGGGTTCCTGATCGGCGAAGAAATCGGCGAAATTGATGCGACCGACGGCGTAGATGCCGGCTTCGAGAACGGGGATGCGATTCAGACGCCACTGGGTGTCGGCCAGGCTTTGAACCAGTTCGGCTTCGCGATCCCCGACCGGGTTGTATTCGCATGCAAAACGCGCGACGTGGAGCTCATATGCCTCTGCTTCGGTATCGGAGAGAAGAATGCTGCGGCCGGTGAGACCTGTGCATACGGCGTTCCTGGCAGACTTGGCTCTTCCGGCTTCGGTGCGCGGTCCGGTGGAGAGCTGAGCGTTGGCGCGGTTAGCAGCGAGCTGATTAGAGGAGAGCATCTTGGATGACATAGGCGACTCGGGGGCGATTTACCGTAGCAGCCAGAGGCGAGAAAACGGACTTTCCACAGGTGGAAAAGTGCTGTAAATCGATGATGGCCTGAGCGTTAGAGTTATTTTTGCAATCTGTGACCGATGCCGCGAGCCCGTGCGCGAATGCCGAGCCGAATAAGGCGACGGAGAACAGCGATCGTACCCGGCTCGGCACCGGGGTAAACAGGAAGGCTTGCGGAGAATAAGTCGGACCTAATCAATTTGCGAGGATTTGGCCGGAGTCATTGATGCTGGCGCCGTAAAGCGCCGCATTGCCCACCGCTTGTCCCGCATCTATCGCGGGCTTAGAGCAGCCACGGTCAACCTTGCATGCTGACGTAAACGGCTGGTGCAGGGGAACTCTCGGCAGGCAGCATTACAGCCTAGTGCCGCAACTATTAGAATCACCAGAGACCTTGCAAAGTGTATGGCCGAGACCAGAGCGTGACGTGTAAAAGCACGGCTTTGGTCCACGCGCTTTGGATGTTTTTCAACTCTTCTTCATCCTGGGCAGCGCCCGCGAAGAACTCGCCGATTGGCAGAATGACCGGGACGAAACCAAGCAGATACCGAAGCGGAACGACCGAAGGCGTTTGTCTGCCATCGGTCTGGTTTTTCCTCACAGGCGTATGCCGCAAGCCAATCTCTTCCTGATAATTCAGCCAGTCGCGATCATGCTGGCGCCGCGCTACATCGATGACCCACTGCACGAACCTACGCTTCACGCTTACCTTGTACTCCTCGTCCGAGGTGCCGTCCGGCCCAAAGAACCACTTGGCTAAATGCGGCTGCTTTGCAATGGCAGCACGCCAACTGTCGACCATATGCTCAGCATGCAAGCGAAACATCTCGGCATACTTGTTCAATAAACCGGAATCGCTTTCGGTCCATCCGACTGTTTGCTCCAGCAAGCGGAGTTCGTCCTCAGAAACTGGCGACAGGGCGCTGTGGGGATGGGCGAAGCCATAGCCTGGTATTTACTGGGTTCCACTCATTTATCTTTCTTCGCCGGCTCGACACGCTTGAGGATCGCGCGATAGGTGGAGTGGATGGCACCCGATGCCTCTACTTTGGCGACGTTCTCTTTGTGTTTAGCGTGTTCAGAGAGTTTGGTGCGATATGCCTCGTACTCAGCCATCGTGCCTACATCGATAGTGGCGAAAGCTTCGCTGGTCGAGCCGGAAAACTCTGTCGGCGTGTAGTAACCAGTAATCTTCCCCCCACTCTCTGCGATTGGGGCGAACTCCGCCTCGGCATAAGCCTTCCAATCAGCAAGCTTAGTGGGATCGATGGTGTATCGCAGGAACAAGGTGTACATAGTGATCTCCTGAGCTCATTAGATAGTCGCTGCTCGCATAAACAATTCGGCGTCTACCGAAATGTCGAAGTAAATCAAGAGGGACACTAGTGGTATGCACAATGAGCTTGCGGTGACGGCCAATCTTCTCGGTGAGCCAGCCAGAGCGGCCATTCTGCTGAAGCTGATGATTGGACACGCTTTGCCTGCTGGTGAGCTCGCTTCCGCCGCGAACATCAGTCCACAAACGGCAAGTGGTCATCTCGCCAGACTTCTGGACGCAAAATTAATCGACGTTGAACGCCAGGGGAGACACCGCTATTATCGTCTGGCCGGCACAGAGGTGGCCGATGCGGTGGAAGCGCTGCTAGCGCTAACGGCCGGAACCCGACACGTTCCTGCTCGCAAGGCAGCTGTTCCTGGCGTCGGAACATTAGCTTACGCACGCACGTGTTACGCTCACCTCGCCGGCAGGCTTGGCGTGCAGATTGTCGATGCGCTTCAGGCTAGTGGGCGGCTGCTGCCTTCCGACCGAAAGACCTATGCATTATCAGATAGCGGCAAATCGTGGTTCCAAGAAATCGGGATCTCTGTGCCTGGCGGCAATAGCGGATCGTCAACAACGCTTGCCAAGCAGTGTCTCGATTGGACGGAGCGCCGGCCCCATTTGGCCGGCCCTCTCGGCGTGGCCATGTACAAGCGGCTTGTCGCGCTCAGATGGATTGTTGGTCTACCAAAGAGTCGTGCCGTCAGAGTGACGATCGAAGGTAAACGAGAGCTGTGGCGACATTTGCGACTTCCAATCGCGTAGCATGTCTTTGTCAGAAGTGCAGCTTCAGCGCAAACTCGAAATCGCGCGGATTGCCGGCGCTGGTGATGCTTCCAAAGGCTGCCGAGCCAAACGTGCCGTTTGGGTCGTTCAACGGTGGCGTGTTCGTCACGTTAAAGGCCTCGGCGCGAAATTCGAGATTGGTTCTCTCTGTAATGGTGAACGTTTTCCCGATCATCAGATCCGCTTCCTGTAAACCTGGACCGCGTACGGGATTTCTTGAACTGGTGCCAATGGTGAACTGCGGGGCGTTGGTGAAGGCTGCCACATTGAACCACTCCGCTGCACTACGGTTGGCGAAACTATTTGGATTACTGATGCGGTTCGGTCGCTGCAGCGCATAGCCCAAGCTGGCGTTGTTGTTAGTTGCCTGCGATACAGCGACGGCATCGCCTGACTGGATTCTGACCAATCCGGCAATCTGCCAACCCGAGATTTTCCACCAACGCGGGACGTCGTAGACCCAACCAGCGGAAAAGACATGAGGGATGTCGCCGCTTGAGACATCTTTCTCCAGTCCGCGATTGAATGCGTCGGCGGCTCCTGTGGTGTTAAGCACGGGCCCGGTGAAAATGGTCTGCGAGAAATAGCTGGACGCGTTGTCCAACAACTTCGAAAAGGTGTAAGCAAAGGTAAACGTGAGACCTCGCGACAAGCGCTTCTCCAACTTGGCCTGGAGCGCGTGATACGACGAGCTTCCGACGTTGTTTCTGAACAAGGCAACGTTGGTAAACCGGGGATAGGCCCTTAATAGTTGCTGAGCAGTAATGGTGGGCGTATCCAAGGAGGACGACGTGGGAAGCTGGCCATAAAAGGGATTGCGCTGCCTTGCTAACAGAGCCTGCCCAAGACTCAGATAAGAAGCGGGAAGCTGGTTCAGGTTAGCCTCGGGTAAGCCCAGCCGGGTGTTCTTTGATCCGAGATAGCCAAGCCCAAAGTTCAGATTTCGGCCGAATGTTTTCTGGACTGTGAAGTTCCACTGCTGCGAATAGCCCGAGCCGTTGTCGCGCTGGCTGCCAAACACACCCTGCCCCAATCCAGAATTTGGATTCGGACTCGAAACCTGCACAGAAGGCCCGTTCGCCAGGACGAAGGCGGGATTGATATTGTCCTGCGATTGCTGTCCAACAGTTTGGACAAAGGGGAATTGCGGGAGTGTGAAAGGTGTTGTAATGCCGGTTTGCTCAAACCACACCATGCCGTAACCGGCACGTACCACGAGGGTATCGCTCGCCCGAAACGCTAGTCCAACACGCGGCCCGAAATCGCAGCACTCCAGATTTCGTGCGGTCTTAGGGAAATCGAGCACTTGCGTGTTGAGGTTAAACACTGCACCTTGCCCATTGACTTCGGTAGATGGAAAGTTCAGCGTATAACGAGTACCAATATTAAGATTGAGTCGATCGGAAATCTTCCATTCGTCTCCTATGAAAAATTCAGCGATATGGGCGCGGTCCTGCAGTTGTTGACGTTGTATGTCAATAGAGAAAGCGCTCACCTGTCCCAGCAGGAGTGAGGCCAATGCATTCCCGCTGTTGGCTACTCCCGACTGATTGGTGCCAGTGGTGTTGAACGTATACGCTCCCGCTGGATTAGCCGGTTGGAGAACATCCAAAGCTTCTCTTCGGATATCAGTTCCAAACTTGATGGTGTGACGACTGCGAGTCAACGACATCGTGTCCATATATTCCGTGACACTGGTTGTGAATCTCGAGTTTGCACCCGACGACAATCCGATCTGTTGGAAGCCGGTGACATTGAACGTCGGAAGAACGGATGCAAATGAATTCGCAGGAGTTCCCGGTACCATCAGCCCGCCATTCTGGACCCCCATTCCATTTGAACTGCGCTGTGTATACCCGAATCTTGCCTCATTCACCGTAGTAGGCGATAGGGTCCACTGGTGTTCGGCCACTCCCTGATAGCCGCGTGTAGCAGTCTGGCTGATGACCCCGGAGGTAATCGCACCACTGCCATCGGGCAATGGTGAGACCGGTGTATCGTCGTCACGGAAGTAGGTGAACCGGCCGAACACGCGTTGCGCCTTTCCGAAGTATCGATCCAGACGCGTGTCGAACTGATCCTGACTGTCAGGCTCAACGCCGGTACGAATGTAGTTGTTCGCCGTACCGGGTCGATTGGGAAGCGGGTAACGAGCCAGAACTTGGGCAGCGACGGCGTCAAACCGGATGATGGGAATCCGGTTACCGGCGAATTGAGTCCTCAAACCCGTCGCCTGATTGTAGGTAGCGGGGTCGTAGATAGCATTCGAGAAGATCCCACTGCGCTGCGCTAGTGTCGGCACGGTGCTGAGTCTCGGGATGCCCGTCCGAAGCCGCGTGCCCTGCCAATCGACAAAGAAGAAGGTTTTGTTTTTCTGTATCGGACCACCAAGAGTAAGCCCATACTGATTTCGTCGGAACTCCGGGTTTGATCCGGCGGCCGCGAAGTAATTGCGTCCATTCAGAGCTTCATTGCGAAGGAACTCGAAGAGTGTGCCATGGAGAGCGTTGCTTCCAGACTTTGTGTTCACAAGGACGGCGCCGCCATTGGATCGACCGAATTCGGGCGAGTAGGAGTTGATATTGATCCGAAATTCTTCAATGGCATCAATGATCGGATAAAAGACTACTTGGCCAGGCTCAGGTTGCAAAGCACTGATGCCGTCGTAGACGTATTCATTAGTACGAGGACGGCTTCCGTTGATGCGGGGGAGCAGCGAGCCTCCGCCGGGTAGCGCGACACCGGGCGACAGTGCGACGAGGGGGATGAAGTTGCGGCCATCCAGGGGAAGTGTCACCACTTTCTTCTCGTCGACCCCAAAGTTCACCGACCCGGATACGGTTTGCAGCGGCGAGGTTTCTGCCTGAACCGTTATCGCTTGTGACGTGTCACCGACCTCGAGCCGAACATCCTGTGAAATCTGATCGCCGATGCGAAGCTGAATCCCAGACTGTCGATACTCTTTGAAACCCGGCTTGCGGATAGCAAGAACATAGCCGCCCGCAGGCAGCCCAAGCAAGTGATAGCTGCCCATGTCATCGGTAGAACCAGTGAATCGGGCGTTGGTAGCTACTGATTGAGCCTGGACTTGAGCATTAGACACGGCCAGGTCTCTAGCATCCCGAACGCTACCAAAGATTTCAGCGGTGACAGATTGCGCATAACAGGAGGGAAGCAGGCTGGAAAGGGAGATTGAAATACAAACGGCCGAAAGAAAGCGCATTTAGATTAACTGTTTAAACGACAGTGTAGTGTGTAAAAGACATAGTAGCCTAGCAGCGTTAAGAATCGGCGACAAAACGGCATTCCACGCTCGCTCGCCAACAGCGATGGTCGCGACGGCCTTTGCGAGCTAAGTAATCACCGGGAGGTTAGTCGGAGGGAAGTCATGAAAAGACAGAGCAAGCTTCAACAACTTTGGTTTATACGGGGAGCACGAATCACGTTTCTCGCTGCGTTGTGTTCAGCAGCATTTGCCGACCCCATCACGCTAAATATTTCAGGCTCGCTGACAGCTTCGAACCTCAACGGAGCAAATGTTGGCGCGGGAACTTATACGACTCGTCAGCTTTCGGGCATTGGAGGCGCAGTCGGAACAATCTCAGCTGGAGTCTACGTTGGTGTTCCCCTGTGGAGCTTGCTGGGCGGAAATTCGGCGGGAACGACGTCGGATGTGGTCACAGACTCGGGAAAGAACTCTATCTTGCGTTCGTTTCTAGTAGCAACTAACAGCGTGGGTTCCCAATTCGTCATTTCGCTCGGTGAAGTGGACCCATTCTTTGGTGGAGCAAGTACGACGGCACCATTCGTTGCTTTTGCAGGGGGCAACGGCAACCCGGCGCTGATCTTTCCTGGCGCAGGAGCAACCGGCCGCAATGTGCAAGATCTCGCGAGCTTGCAGGTTCTCTCTCTGGCAGCACCTCCAGTTGGTCCCGGCGGGCTCTCGGCAAACCTCTTACTCTCTGGAAATGTCAGTAATCCAGGACTCTATGGCCTGGCAGACCTCAAGAGTTTGCCGGCGGTAAGCGAAACGATTAGTGGCGACACTTATACAGGTGTTCCGCTGTGGAGCTTCCTGGGCGTGAATACCGGTAACGAGTTCAATCAATATGTACTTGCCTTGGGGAGCGATGGATATGAGTCGCTTTTCTCTCTGGCTGAACTGGATCCTGCGCTCGGAGCTCCGCTTGATCTTGTTCCCTACGCCGACACAGCGGGACAGTTCCCGGCCGATGGTTTCGCACGGGTTGTGATCCCTGGAGACAATCATGCCGGGCGCTATGTATCGAACCTGACCCTGATTGAAGTGACCACCATACCGGAGCCAGGTACACTGTTATCCCTCGGCATAGGACTTGTCGTGCTCGCATTTGCTGCTCTGCACAGGCGACCGGGAATTACATAGGCTGAACGAGAGAACTGACGATCAGAATGTAAACGAGAGGCTCGTGTAACCCGTGTGGGCCCGATAGTAAGGCTGGTAGCCAAAATAGGCGAACTGTTGTCCGTAGCGATACAACTCCCATCCGCCGTTCCACTGTAGTTTGGGCGAGAGCTTAATAGAAAGCCGGGCTAACGGTGCCTGATAAGTGAGTGGAAACGTGTTAGCGCGAGCGGTGTAGGCGGCCGCCAAATCGGTGATGCCGAGACTCTGGAGGTTTCGGCCGTCGCCAGTGTCATGAGAGATGTTATAGCCGGCGTACAAAGTTCCGCGTTTGAAGGTAGTCCTTGCGAGAAGCGACACGGTATGGAGATTGCTTACGTACTGAGAGGTGTAACCCCGCACGCTGACACTTGTGATGGTGGTGGACTTAGCAGGCACCAACTCGGCCCATAGATTAGCAAGCGTATCCAAATGGGTCTTGCTATAGCTGAGGTCGAAGCCCATGCGGCGATTGGCCTCGAAGGATGTGTGGGCCGAGAAGTCTCGCAAGTGGGAAGCATAATAGTCCAACTGGGCGCCGACCAGGAGTTGACCCGTGGACGACGAGGCTACCGACAAAGGCGCATTGAGGTTATACAGCTGCCTGTAAGTAAGGCCGAACTGCACTTTCTTGGCGCGGTAATCGAGTCGAGCCCGGATGTTATGAAAGTGCGCCGGGCTGGTGGGAGTATAAGCACCGTTATCCCGTCCGAGCGAGGCATCGGCGTTGAAGGTGAGCTGTTTCATAGGCTTCAGACGAAAGCCCAAGGTGCCTTCATTCAAATGATCGTGAAACGAGTTAATGTCCCGAGAATTGGTGGTGCCGGTTCGGATGGTGTTGTTGTCGATCATCCGCGCGGTGTAACGGTATTCCGAGTTCAGGCCGAGCCAGTTGTTCACTTTGTAGTTCAAGTCAAAGGCGTTCGAAATACGCTCGTTATTCAGTTGGAAGCTCCAAAACCTGTTGATGTTGGCGACACCTGTGCCAACCGTTCGGAACTCGTTGCCGGTACCGTCGTAGCGATTGCTCTGCGCGGATGTACTATTCACGATGGTGAGCCTGCTGGTTGGGAAAAAGCTGAAGATGAAGTCACCGGCGGTGAACGGATGACGAGCGGTCCCGGGCATGTAAGTGACCGCCGTGGCGGGCCGGCCGAAACCCGAGTTGTTGCCGACCAGCAAACGACCGTCGCCGGTGGGCACGAGTGCAGAAGCTTGTGAGGCTCCGGACTCACTCTCGAAATAGAGGGTTTGGCTGTCGCCCTTGCTATAGCTGACGCGAGAATCCACCGCCCAATATTTTTCCTTGCGAGCGAGGTTCGCGAACCAGGCCAAGTTCTGAGTGTGCATGGGCTGACTGCGCAGGTAAGCGGTTGCCGCCTGTGGGTAGGTAATTTCGAGCGATGGATTGTAAGGCTGAGTTCGGAGGTAATCGAGAGCGTAGGTTTGGCCAGGAACTAGGCTGGCGATGGAAGAATCGTCTTTGTAATATTCCCAGCGATGGCTTAGCAGAAGCCGGAATCCGAGGAAGTCCAGCTCAGTGCCCAGACGATACTCGTTGTAATCGCGACGGGCATTTCGATCGAGTGGCAATACGCTGCGTGCCAATCCACCGATATAGGTTTCGTAGTCGGTGAACTCAGGGCCGGTCTCGTGATTTCGCGTATAGCCGAGTAGCAGCTTGGCCCACTTGGCTGCCTGGATAGTGAGGTCGTGGTCCTGCATGACGCGAACCGTATTCTTCAGCGTGGTGCTTTCTCCGTCCAGTAGAGACGCGTTGAAGTAATCGTTGCGGCGCCACTGCATGTCGTAGCGGTAGCGGTCATTCTTTTCCAATCGCAAAGTGGCCACGCCATAGGGGTCGTTGCCGAGACCGGACGTGGTCAGCGAGAGCGTGTCAAATAGAACGCCATGTCCATCCCTGGAGTTTGCAGTAAAGCTGTTGCCGAACAATCGTATGCCGTTGCCGTAATTTTCAACGCTGCGGAAAAGGTTCGCGTCCCCGCCCACTCTGGTGAAGCGATAGCCAGCTTCGAAGGAGTTTGTGACGTTGTAAGGTCCCCATTCACCGCCGAACGGCGAGCCCGTATGGTCCGGTGAGGGCGTGAGCACGGCCTGCGCGTCGAGATGTGACAACGACAGGAACAAGAGGACGTACGGTATTCGCTTAAATAGCAGGTCCATTTTCTTTTCTCCTGGTAGGTGCTAGCGCAGAAACCGGTTGTGTACGTTCGAACCATGGATGGCTACGTGGCATGCCGTACAGCGTTGGTAACGAGGATCAATCATGCTGTGAGTGGCGTGATCAGGGAACGTGATGCCGCGATTCGATCGCGCGCCGAAGTCGCCGGACCCGGTGTGACACTCGAGGCACAGCATCGCGACGGTCGGCCGGGTAATCAATTTGGCATTCGTGGAGCCATGCGGCTTATGGCAACTGATGCAGCCTTCTACTTCGCCGACTTCGTGCTCAAAGACAAACGGGCCGCGCTTGTCGACGTGGCATTTGAGGCAGGGCTGCTCAGTACCGTGCGACTGATTGAGCATCTTGGAGGTCTGGCCCATGCCGAAGGTCGGGGTGAAGCCGCCATGCGGGTTATGACAATCGCTACATGACATGAAGCCCTCGTTGACGCGGTGCTTGAAAGGCAGATTGAATTGCGAGCGCACATCGGAGTGGCAACCGTAGCAGAGCTCAGACTGAGTCTTGACGAGCAGGTTCTTGGGTGTGGCCGGCGTGTGGATGGAGTGACAGGAGGTACAGGCGACTTCCTGCTCCGTGTGCTCCGAGCGAAGGATGTTGGCCCGGCTAAATTCTTTCGCGTGACACGTGAGGCAGACAGAAATAATCTGCTTTGGCTTCATAACGCTGAATGCGTTCACGACCGTGTCGATGTCGCCGCCAGCTTCCACATGTTCTTTGCCGGGACCGTGGCAAGACTCGCACCCGGTGTGCTCAAGGCTTTCTTTGCCTGAAGCCACGCTCTTGAAGTGCGGGTTCTTATAGAAGCTATTCCAGATCTTGTCGTGTTTGTGACAGCCACTACACCCTGCCTGACCAACATACTCGCCCTTCGGAACCGCTCCCCGCACTGTGAGCAGCGGCGCGGCCGAGGAAGGTTTTGCCGAAGTATTCTGCGCCTCCATCGGGACACTACTCAACAGGATGAACAGAACAACCTGAAACATCAGGAAGCAAAGGTACGTTTGGCTCGCTGCTTTTGCTTCGAAAGAAGGTGCGCTCATAGTCTAGTCCGCTTCCAAGCCTCGATTCCGCTGGGCGATTGACGTTCAACGTACCCCAAAACGGAAGGTGAAAATTAGCAAGAAGCGCAAGCTCCGGTGGATTTTACAAGAAGTTTACAAGTCGCCGACGACTCAAAACCGATGCGGCGTTTAGGATCAATTTCACGGAGTAGTTCGTGCAAAGCACCACCGCCAAAAACATTTTGAAGTAGTTTGTAAGGGCGATTTTCGCGAGCAGAACGGGCTGGTTGATGGAGCGCAAAGACGAATTTTCATTTCGAGCGAATGATTCTCGAATGTGAGATGCAAGCAGCACTGTCAGGTGCCGCATTGCTTGTTGAAATCTTGTCATTTCTCAAACACAGTGACTGAGCGGAGATGTTGTTGCTCCGAAGTACCGGCCGGAGAAGAAGACGCAGAGGGGTCAAACGAATGAAGAAGACGACGCAGAGATTGATGATCGTGATGGCAGTTGCTATTCGGCTGAGCGGAGCAGAGTTGCTTCGTAGTGCGGACGAGCCTCGGACGGCTCGGACTGTGGAGTTAATCGCCGACAAAGACAATCGCTTCAAGCTTGCCAACGGACAAGGTGGTCCGCTTGAGTTGAAAGCCGGCGAGACTGTGAAGTTCAAGATCACTTCGCTGTTCGGCGGCGAAAAGGCGCACGACGGCTCTGTACACAGCTTCGTGGTTCGCAAGTTGCGCGACCAGGGATGGTCTGTCCGGCTGAAGGAAGGCGTTCAGGAATTTACGTTGACGGCTCCGCCACCGGGAAAGTATCTGATCGAATGCACCGTGCAGTGCGGGCCAGGGCATGACGACATGAACATGAAAATGGTGGTCGTCAAATGACGGCCACGGCTCTTTACGCGAGAGTGGCGACTGTCGTTCTATTGGTCGCTACAGGATCACAGTTGATCCGGCCGAACACGCGCAATCCACCGGTCGACCCGGCGCGAAGTGTCTGGAACGACCCGCATGTAGACCCGAGAGTCGGGATGATTCTGCGGCGGGCATGTGCGGATTGCCACTCGCATGAAACCGAGTGGCCGTGGTACGCCAAAATCAGCCCCGTGTCGTGGATGTTGGCGCGCCATGTGCGGGATGGGCGAGCCAAGTTAAACTTCTCCGATTGGTCTGGAAATTCAGCGGACGAATTGGAGGAGATCTACGACTCTATCGATAAAAACAAGATGCCCATGAGCGGCTATCTGCTGATGCATCCAGCAGCACGGCTGTCCGAAGCCGACCGCAAAGTCCTGATGGCCTGGGCGGAAGGCAAGCTTGTGGCAGAATCGCGATAGGCCGTTGCGATCGGGCGTTGTGGAGGAAGTTTAATGCACAGATTCACTTCCTGGTAACCGTTGTTGCCGAGAATAGAGTAGTAAGGTCTCTTACGTATGTTGTGCACGTCCTTTTTGACTGTTGCTCAGACGATTAGGCCACGCGCCGCCGTGTCCGCCTCCTCCATGAATTGCTCCTGGTGCCAGACCGCAGCTCTCATGGACTTCGCCGATTGAAACTCTTCCGCAACGACGCGGCCGTTGTAGTTGTTTGCACTGCGACGGTTCGCCCTCCTCAGCAAGACGCGCAATTCATGCCGCCGTCAAGTTTCCGCTGGAATTTTCGACATCTAAACATGCGGGTCGATATTTCGTTCCTGACTCGCGCGAGCCGGCGAGATTTGGCTGTGCAATTGCAATCGCCAGCCCTCAGGAGTTGCATCAAATAAGGGCGTACCACGATGACCGACAGGAACTATCGAAGGCCTCGTGTTCTGGAAGAGCGCTTCCGTCAGGTGACCGTCGTGTTTGGAAACCTGGGGAAAGCGAGCGAACTTCTTCTACTAGACGACTGCGAGATCCAGTCAGGCTTGGGTGTAGTCGTTGAGGACGACGGAGTGGACTACATGACCAGCACTGATGAGGAGTTCAAAGCAGAGATCGCAGAGAGCGATATCGATTTTGATTTACGGGATCTGTTGATGGATGAGGCAGAATAAATCTCTTGCGCTCGCGGCTTGGTGAATCAACCAGACAAATTCGGTAAAGGCGGGCCTCGCAGAAGAAATTAGATAATCACGTTCACGGTTCAGATAGGACTGCGCTGGATGCGCGAGCGGCGCCAGTCCAAATGAGTACAATCCGCAGCAGATCTCTCATGAACTGCTGCGGATTTTGACTAGCAAGGGCCTTGTTCAGTTTGCTCGGAAGGAAGAAGCATCGGGCTGAGTTTGAGGAGAGTGCTCGCCGGCCTCTTCGGTGGTGGGCGCAGGCTTAGGTGCGGGTGCGGTCGGAGTCTTTATATCGGGAGCAGGGCTCTCGTTTCTAACGACAGATCGAATGCGGGACACGTTCGTGAAACCTCCTGATTGGTTTTGGAACTGGGCGGGCACTTCAGAGTGCACGATAGCTCCTGTAGACGGTGATGCGCTTAGGGTAGCCCGCCGAGGAAATGAAGAACGACCATCGGAAGGAGCTTGTGAGACGCGAGAGCGTGCCCTCAAGCCCTTTTCAGGCCGTCTTCATCTATCCTTTGCAGACTTGAGCAAAACGCAAAGCGTGAGAGAGCGTTGCTATCTCGGGTTATCCCGAAACTGGGTTAAGTCTCGGACGGTTGCGTTTCGGGGTTGTGCTCGCCGCTGCCATCGGTGGTGGGACCCATGGGTGGTTTGGGCTTGGGGTTGGGAGTGGGAGGAGTCGGGTTGTTGCTCCTAGTAACGGGTAGATAGAAGAATGTATTCATTGAAAAACCTCCTTAGTGGTTTCGGGAACTTGTAGGCACTTTGCTTGCCAGTCTCAAGCACGAGGCCTGTGTGGGTGACGTTTTCAGAACTTCGGCTTAATTACGGATGGTTCCGGTTCGAAGACAGAAGACTGAGTTTCGGGGTTGTGCTCGCCGGAATCGGTGGTAGGACCAGTTGGATCAGGCGGGTGTTTGGGTTTGGGAGGCGGAGGCGGAATCCTCCCGCCTGGGGACTCTCCGTCTCCAGCCGCCAATTGTGTATGGGGTGTATCCATGAAACCTCCTTCGCATTTCGGCAGACTACTGCGGGACTTCACATGCCAGGGTTAAGCTTACGCCTAATTGGCTCTAGGAAACAAGCAAGCATCTGAGCCGAAGCTGGCGCGAAGACAAGCGAGACGATCCCCGCCTGGTGACCAGGCAAACTTCACAATGCGTTTATCTTCGAAGCTGGTAAGGCGCTTGGGCGGAAGGCCATCGAGAGGAAAAGACCAGACATTTGACACGCCACGCGTGTCGGTTAGGACCGAATGCAGAGTCTGGCCATCAGGTGCCCATGCTATGGGAAGCGCCACGTCCGGCACGATGCGAGACAGTTCCGGATGAGAAAAGGGGAAAACGACGACTGCCCAGCCGGCGTGAGATTCGGCGGCACAGGCAATCTGCTGACCGTCGGGAGAAAAAATAGCGCTCTTGGCTGGGAAGCCAGTAAGCAACTCGCTTGGTCCACCAGCTACGGGCACCTTCTTCAAGTGCGAGGACGTGGCGTACCAAGAGGTATAAACGATCCATCGACCGTCTGAAGAGACGGTTGGCGCGTAGTCGTAGTCCGATCCGAACGTAAGTTGAGTGTAGGTGTTAGTATCCTGATCGAACTTCCAAATCTTGACTTGGCCCGAACGGTTGGCCGCGAGAATGACAGACCGGCTGCCGGGGACGGCAACAGCATCTTGTTCCGTAAACGGTTCAGAGGTGATTGCGGCCTTCGTGTTCGCGTTGACATCGAACTGCCACAAGTTCGGGAATCCACCGCCGATTGAATTGAGCATCACCCGATCAGGACTGATCCACGCCAGGCTAGGATACGTGAAGAGTTCAGCCGAAGCGGTTTGACCTCGAGAAAAGTCGCCCTTTTCGGAGACCCAGAGATCGCCCCGAGACTCTTCTTTGACGGCGGCGAGAAGATTGTGATCGGCGGACAGGCTTACGCTCTTGTAGCTGGCAAGATCGCGCGTGACATCGCGTAACTTCCCGTTTCGAATGTCCAACTGTTCAAGCTGAGATTGCCCGGACCATCCTGCACGTGCAGTCAGGGGGAGGATCAGCGACTGCCGGTCATTCCACCAAGGTTGCCCGGGAGAGAGCCACCCGGGGAGAGGAATCGCCCTGGAGGTTCCATCCAGATTGAGGAGATGAAGCGAGAGAACATCGCCCTGAGAGCCAGAATGGTCGATATACGTGGCTGCTATCTGATTGGAGATGGGAGACCAGGCGAGGCGATGGTCTAGATCAGAATTCGTGGTTGAAGCGACTTTGTGGACGCCCGAGCCGTCGCGGTTGGCTACGAGGACCGCGTTCTCAGTTGTCTTCTTGCCTGCTTTCACGTAATGCAGGTAGCGCACGAAAGCGAAGCGGTCGCCCGAAGGCGAGAAAGTGACCGGGCCATCGATATCGACCAGCCGGGGTTTTTCAGGTGCATCGCCAACCAACGGGACCACGTACAGCTTTCCCAACAGATCACGGCCCTCCGACACAGCAAAGATCTCGTTTTCGGGAGAAAAGGTCAGGCCGTAGTAGGTCTCCCGGCGCGCGGGAATTTTAATCTGTTCGGTTGCTGTATTGAGTTGTAAGAGGTAGAGAGTCTGAACTCCGACACCCTCCCGATCGCCGGCGGCATAAGCCAGATACTTCCCGTCCGGGGAAAGGCAGGCTATTCGGACGTTACCGTTGAAGGTGAGCGGGCGGGGTTTGTCGATTTGGAACCACTTGGGCCCGAACAGGTAATCGCTGAGAGCGAAGTGCCAGAGAGCGGCGAGCATGAACAGAGCGGTAGTCGCCATCAAGGCAAGCAGCCAATAGGGTGTACGGCGTCTCCGGACGAGTATGGGTCGGGGGCTATGATGCACCGCGGGCTGGTGGATAGCACCCAAGGCGGCTAGTAACTCTCGTGCGTTTTGAAAACGCTCTGCCGGATCTTTCATCAGCGCACGGCGAATTACATGATCGAGGCCAGGGGGCAGACCTAGTCCGGGAGAGAGTTCGGGGACCGAGTTATCGCGAATGGAGTCGATCACCTCCGTTTCGGTTTTTCCGTCGAACGGAAGACGGCGCGTCACGAGCTCGAACAAAATGACCCCGAGGCTCCAGATGTCGGAGCGGCCGTCGACATCACCTCCTGAGGCCTGTTCGGGCGCCATGTAGTGGACGGTGCCTACAATCGTGCCGGGGCGCGTCATGGAAAGATCCTTCGACAGGCGGCGCGAGGATCGGCGAATGCGCTTAGCGAGACCGAAGTCGATTACCTTGACGTACCCATCTTCCCGGATCATGATGTTGCCGGGCTTCAGGTCGCGATGGACGATGCCAGCAGCGTGCGCTGCAACGAGTGCCGATGCGATCTGCGTCGCGATGTCGACCGCTGCCGTCAGGTCGATCAAGTCGCGTTCCATGGCCGTTCGTAGTGTTTCACCCTCCACGAACTCCGTGGCGATAAACTGCTGACCGTCGAAATCTCCAATTTCGTAGATCGTCAAAATATTCGGGTGATTGAGAGAAGAAGCTGTGAGGCCCTCGGTCCGGAGCCGACGCAACATTTCAGGATCGTCTAATAGATCGGGCGATAAAAACTTGAGAGCGACATGGCGGCCCATATCGGCGTCCATGGCGAGATAGACATGGCCCATGCCGCCGGCGCCAAGCGCCTTGATGACGTTGTAACGTCCAATTCTGCGCCCCTCATAGTTGGTGTCCTCTGGCGCGACACGGCCCTCCGGTGGGCGAGAACGACCGGCTCTGCTTAGACGCAGAAGGGTTCGCGTGAGCTCTTCGCGCAGGCTGGACATTAGAACTTTGTGGTTCTTCGATTGTCTCTCAAGGCTCGCCGCCACGGTAGAGGATTCTACGGGTTTCTCCCTGAACAGAGAAAAGCCGCAGAGGATGTCTCCCCTGCGGCTCGTATTATCTAAAGGATAAGAGCGGACGATTCTTACTTACTGAGTTTTCGCTAACTTTGCCCGGGTCAAATTAAGCTTTCACGTGAAGGCTATTGTGAATTGCATAGAGCGCTAGTTCCAGGCGATCGGAAACGCCCAATTTGTCAAAAACGTTATGCAGATGATTCTTCACAGTTTGCTCGGTGATGAACATCTTCTCAGCTATTTCTTTATTCTTGTAACCTTGGGCAATCAATACTATGATTTCCCGTTCCCGCTGACTTAACTGAGCACGTTCGCGGGTCTGTTTGCCGTTAGAGGCGCCTGTGCTGCCCGCATGGGCGGCCGGAAACTCCTTAGGCGATGCGAAGTGCCGGATAACAGCCGCCGTGGTGTTCGAGTCAAGCCAGATTTCTCCGGCAAAGACGCGCTGAATGCTTTTTTCGATTAAAGCGGTGGCTGCTTCCTTCAGGAGGATGCCCGAGCAGCCAAGTTTCATGGCTTCGACAAAGTCATCCTTATTGTCGGCAGTCGCAAATAGCAGGACCTTAGTCCTAGCGACGCGCGTTTGGATGCTGCGTAACACTGTAAGTCCGTCGACGCGGGGCAAGTGCAAGTCAAGCAGCACAACATCCGGTTCCAACTGAACCGTTTTATCGATTGCCTCAACACCGTCCAGCGCCTCGCCTACAACCTGGATCTGCGGATATTGGGCCAAAACACTGCGGAGCCCAGCCAGCACGATCGGCTGGGAGTCGGCAATGAGGACGCGAATTAATTGTGTAGACATCCACTCTTCCTTGGCGAAACTAGAGAGGCTGGTACTTGTAATCCGGAAGCTGCGATCCGAGGATCGCCATTTCGAAGATTATGTGGTCACCTGAACAACAAAGCAACTACCGGGCCAGATGCACCCTATGCTCACCTAAAGTACTATTCGACTTGAATCGAAAGTTTCTTTAGGGCAAGTTCACATTTTAGTTGATTTTCTTTATCAACCTCCTATAAACGCTACACAAGGGTATATACGAAGCTAATCGGTAGCTGGATGCTAGGCCTTACTGCTTTCTTACGAGAGTACTTCGGGTGGTTACTTAAGATAGCTGTATGCCCAAAATGTCGATCCGAGATCTGGATCTGAAGGACAAAACCGTCTTCATCCGAGTCGATTTCAATGTGCCCACTAGCCCGGATGGTCAGGAAATAACAAGCGACAAACGGATCCGGGCGTCTTTACCGACGATACAATACGCGATCGAACACTGTGCCGGCGTGATTCTCGGAAGTCATTTGGGACGGCCTAAGGGCAAGCGAAATTCTTCCATGAGCCTAGCGCCGGTGGCGGCGAGATTAAGCGAACTACTGGGGAAAACGGTGGCAATCGCTCCTGATTGCGTCGGCCCGGAAGTGGCTGCCATGAAGCCCAAACCCGGCGAGGTGTTGCTGCTCGAGAACCTACGCTTTCATCCGGAAGAAGAGGCCAATGATCCGGAGTTCGCAAAGCAACTCGCGGCACTATCGGACCTCTATATAAATGACGCGTTCGGCTCGGCTCACCGTGCCCATGCTTCCACGGTAGGCATGGTTTCGTATCTGCCAATTGCGGCGGCCGGTTTTCTGATGGACCGTGAGATCGAGTGGCTCACGCGAGTGACGACCCGCCCAGAACGGCCCTG
Organism: uncultured Acidobacteriaceae bacterium; assembly: GCA_963814195.1. Lineage (GTDB taxonomy): Bacteria > Acidobacteriota > Terriglobia > Bryobacterales > Bryobacteraceae > Bog-105. Next base: position 759,895 of record CAWFBU010000005.1, on the reverse strand, counting down.
CGTTGCACTGATCGGCGGCGCCAAAGTTTCCGACAAGATCGGTGTCATCGAGAACTTGAGCAAAGTTGTCGATAAGCTCTTGATCGGCGGAGCCATGGCCTACACGTTCCTGCGTGCGCAAGGGCAGACGAGCGGCAAGTCACTGGTGGAGGAGGACAAAATAGACCTCGCGAAGGAATTGCTCGCGTCCACGGGAGGAAAGATCATGTTACCCGTTGACCACGTGGTTGTAGAGCAGATTAAACCGGGAGCTGCCCATAGCGTCGTCACTCAGATTGGACCACAGCAAATCGGGGTTGACATCGGTCCGGAGACGATCCGGCTGTATGCGGAGACGATTGCCGGAGCGAAGACCGTTATCTGGAACGGTCCGATGGGCATCTTTGAAATGCCGCCCTTCGACAAAGGCACGATGGAATTGGCCCAAGCGGTAGCAAACGGCAACGCGGTTTCCGTTGTGGGCGGTGGCGATTCGGAGAAAGCGATCAAGACGGCTGGATTATCGGACCGGATCTCTCACGTTTCTACCGGGGGAGGGGCGTCGCTCGAGTTCTTGTCGGGCCTGGAACTTCCGGGAGTGGCGGTGCTGAGCGAAAAGTCGGCGACTGCTGTTTAGAACCGTAAGGCAGCGTTAGCTTCAGCCCGTAGGAGACGTGGCATATTCGTCCTGAGTAGCTTTGCTGCTGACTTCCTGCAGAAAGCGCAACAGGTGCCGTAGCGTCGCCTCGGGCTGATCGGTGGTCAGCATGTGCCCGGCGTTCGGGAGAAGTTTGAACCGAGCGCCCGGTATCCGCGATGCCACGATTTTTCCGTTCTTCGGTGGAAGCAGATTATCCTGATCGCCGTGCATGACCAGTGTCGGAACCTTGATTCGCGGAAGGCGCCGGTACGAGTTCCATAGCAGAATCCCGCTCAACTGACTCATGACACCTTTGAAGGTCCAGTTGCAGGCGATGCGAATCTGGATATCTTCCTCAATCAGAGCCTCCGGCGTTTCTTTGGCGTAGAGCATGCGCCGGAAAGAGCGTTCGCGCGCAAGCCGGTCGGAACGGAACCACGCGATGCTGCTTGGCCCCTGGCGGAAGCGGGGCCACTTACTAAATAAACCGCTATAGCTGGTGCACCCTAAGGCGAGACTTAGAACGCGTTCGGGGAAAGTGAGCGCCATTTCCTGCGCGATCATGCCGCCCATGGAAGCTCCCACAACGTGCGCCGCAGATACACCGGCCGCGTCCAGCACTGCTATGGCATCAGCGGCCAGCATGCGAATCGAGTAGGGCCCGGGAGGAACGTCGCTCCTGCCGATTCCGCGATTGTCGAAGACTATCGTGCGGTAAGAGTGGGCGATATGCGGCAAGATTCTATACCACATGTCGAGCGTAAAGCTGAGCCCCATAATCAGGAGTACCGGGGGACCACTGCCGTGTTCCTCCCAATAAATGTTTGCTCCTAAAGACTTAATGAAAGGCATCGAGAACGCATTCCTAAGTTTAGCTTGAAAAGCGAGGTCGTGCAGATTGGGACATAAGGGGCGACATATTGGGGTTCCCATTGAACTTGGCCCAAGATGATCTACTGACAGCGCTTTACACTGAGGGCAGGCTCTCCTATGATGAAAGCACCCCCGAGAACTTCTGCGTTAGGAAGGAAGTCCCTAATTGCTTAAGCTGAAGCGGGTCGAGATTCAAGGCTTCAAGTCTTTCTACGACCGAACGGAAATGAAGTTCAACGGCAGCGGAATTGCCGCGGTCGTGGGGCCAAATGGCTGCGGGAAAAGTAACCTGAGCGACGCCATCAGCTGGGTGCTAGGCGAACAGTCTGCAAAAAGTCTGCGCGGTGCCCGGATGGAAGATGTCATCTTCGCTGGAACTCGCGAGAAAAAAGCGCTCGGGATGGCGTCGGTGACCATGACGCTGGTTCCCGATGAGGCCGCCATCGCGGCGGCTAACCTGGCCGTACCGGCTTCGGTCAGCGAGACGGAAGATACTCCTCCAGACGGGGAGACGGTCGAGCAGGCAGAAAACTCAGTCCAAACGAACGGCGACGAGGTGACGGCCGCAGCACCGTCCGAACCTGCGAAGCCGAGCGCGTCCTACTTCGCCCGGCAGACGGGTGAAATCACCATCACTCGGCGGCTCTACCGATCGGGTGAGAGCGAGTATCTGATCAACGGCAAAGTGGCGCGCCTACGCGACATTCAGGACCTCTTTCTGGGAACCGGATTGGGTCCGGAAAGCTACGCGATTATCGAACAGGGCCGCATCGGGCAGATCCTCAGCAACAAGCCGCAGGACAGGCGGAATGTTATCGAAGAAGCGGCCGGCGTCACGCGCTTTAAGAACCGCAAACGGCTGGCCGAGGCCAAACTGGAGGGCGCGAAGCAAAATCTTTCGCGAGTATTCGACATTCTGGAAGAAGTGACCCGGCAGGTTAATTCGCTAAAGCGGCAAGCCGCCAAAACCAAGCGCTATGGCGAACTGAAAGCCGAATCCACCGGTTATCTGGGCCAATTGCTGGCCGCGCGTTTCCACTTGCTGGAGCGGCATATGACGCAGGTGACGATTGATTTGAACCTGGTCTCGCAGGAGGTGGACTCTGCCACAACGACCATCAGCCAGCGCGAAGTAGCGCAGACCAGCCAGCTAGAAAGGGCTTACGCAACCGAGGAGTCGCTGCGTGAAGAACGCAAGCAGTTAGGCGACCTGCGGCTGGAACTAGAGCGAGCCCGGGGACGGGTGGAGCACCAGACCCGGCAGATTGAGGAAATCGGCCGGCGGTTGGGCAACGGTGATCAGGAAGCTGCGCGGCTCGAGCAGCAGGCTGCCGAACGAGCGCAGGAACTGGAACTGCAAACAGCAGAGCTGGCGGCGATGGAGGAAGATTTCGCTGTCGCGCGAGGCAGTCTCGACGAGAAAGCCACAGAACGACAGGTGGCACAGAACCGCCTGAGCGAACAGGAGCGTGGGCTGGAAGCCACGCGGCAGACTGTTTTGCGAATGTTGGGCGAATCAGCAGGTCTACGCAATCGCATTACGCAGATGGAAGCGCAAGCCGCATCGGCAGCGCGCGAGCGAGCGCGTGCGGAGGCCGAGGAACAGCAGTCGGGTAGCGATCTATTGCGCATTAAAGGACTTCGCGAACAACTGTCGGAGCGTCTTGTAGCGCGCCAAATCGATCTGGTCTCAGTGACTGACCAGCGCAAGACTGTCGAGGGCGAACTGCAGGGCAAGCGCGCGGAACTGAGTGAATGGCGGCAAGTTTCCGAACGGCTACGCAACGAGTACTCGCGTGTGAAAGCGAGGCGCGATTCACTCGAGGAAGTGATTCAGCATCGCAGCTACACGACCGAGACAGTAAAGAAGCTGTTTACTGCAGTGGAGCGCGGCAAAGCACAAGATCTGCAGCCCGTAGGCGTTCTGGCGGACTTTTTGGAAGTTGACCCGGGCCTGGAAAAGGCGACCGAAGAGTTCCTGCACGAAGAGCTGGAATATGTGGTGGTACGCAATTGGGCCGACGCCGAGAGTGGCGTGGAATTTATGCGCAGCGACCTGGAAGGGCGCGCTACTTTTCTGGTGGAGGGAGGTCATCCAAACGGCAGGCGTGCGGAGGTGCCGCGACCGGATGCGGATCGTCCGGGCCTGCAGAAGCTGACCAATGTGCTGCGGCTCTCAAACGGGCTGACTCACATGCCAGCTGAAATGATTTCGCGCATCTCCAATTGCTATGTGGCGGAGACTCGGGAATTGGCTCGCGAGTGCGCTATGGATTTTCCGCACTGCTGGTTCCTGATGGCGGATGGCATTCACTACCACGGGCAAGCGGTAAGTGGCGGCAAGAAAAGTGGTGCCGGTCCGCTTGCGCTAAAGCGGGAACTGCGCGAAGTGCAAAAGCTCGAGCTTGCCAAAAAGCAGGAAGTGGAAACCGCGCAGGCCAACCTGCTGGCGCTTGAGCGAACGATTACCGGTCTGACGGAGGAACTGGAGCAGCTGCGTGTGCGGCAGCAGATGCAGGAAAGGGAAGTGCTCTCGCTGGACCTGGAGAGCCGCAAGCTGGGCGAGGAACTCCAGCGCGTACAGACTCGACTCTCGAATGCGCGCCTGGAACTGGATCGTCTGGCCAGGGACGGAGCGAGGCTCGACGAAACACTGGCTCGCGATCAGCAGGCGCTACAAGATGCTGAGCAGAACCGTGCGGCCAAGGAGGCCGAGTTAGAGGCAGCTCGAGAGGACCTGAGCGAACTCCGTGCGGTGGTGTCGCGGGCCGCCGAGGAGCATGCGACTTTGCGTGCAAGGCTCGCCAGCATTGAGGAGCGCCTACGCGCCACGGCGGCTCATCGCAACCGTCTGGAGTCACAGCTGCGAGAGCTGGTAAACCGCAGAACCGGCCTGGTGAACGAGTCGCAGCGTCTGGCTGCCGAGAAGACTCAGTTAGAGAACAACAATCAGGAGTTAGAGATCCGCATTGAGCGCCTGGGCGAGTCGGCCGTCTTCCGAGAGACTCGCGTGGGTGAGCTGGAGGCGCAAGAAGCAGATCTCCGCGCACGGCTGGCAGCACTCGAGGAAGAGTTGAAGCAACTGCGGGCTACGGCTCATGCCGCGGCCGACCGGCGGTCTCAACTGCAAGTGGCTTTGGCGCGTGACGAATCGGATTTGAGGCACCTGGAAGAGACTTGCCAGAAGGAGCTGGAGAAGTCGCTTGCCAGTCTGGAGCCGGTAGATGAAACGATCTTGAACGAAGAGGCATTGCAAGGACTGGATGCCAAGTACTCCGACGTCCGGCGCAAAATCGAAGCGCTGGGTCCGGTTAACCCTCAAGCTCTGGAAGAGTTTGAAGAGGCACAACAACGCCAAGATTTCCTGACAGCGCAGCGTGCCGATCTGCTCGATTCTATTCGGGATACGGAGAAGGCGATTGGAGAGATCGACGGCGAATCCCGCAAGCGATTCAGTGAAGCCTTCAACGCCATCAACGCCAACTTCCGCGAGATGTTCAAGACGCTATTTGGAGGCGGAGTAGGCGAGATGCGCCTCACGGATGAGGAGAATCTGGCCGATTCAGGGATCGATATCGTGGCGTCACCGCCCGGGAAGAGGCTGCAAAGCGTACTGCTTCTTTCAGGCGGCGAGAAGTCGCTGACAGCAATGGCGCTGCTGATGTCGATCTTTCAATACAGTCCCAGCCCGTTCTGTATTTTGGACGAGGTGGACGCGCCCTTGGATGAAGCAAACGTCGATCGCTTAACGAAGCTGTTGCAGGAAATGGCAACAGAGACGCAGTTTATCGTCATTACCCATGCCAAGCGAACAATGGAAGCGGCGCAGTCGCTGTACGGGGTCACCATGCAGGAGCCAGGCGTCTCGAAACTGGTCTCAGTCAAGTTCAAAGCCCAGGAGCAGGCGCAGCAGCCACCGGCCCAAAAGCGCCAGAGTCAGCTGGTGATGACGGCTACGCCTAACGCGAACGGGCAAGCGGCGGAAGAGCGTGTCATGGAAGCGGTCGGCGTCTAGTGTGGCTGAGTCTGGCCTACCAATCGTTGGAGGCTGAAGACGACGGAGACTCTTTCTGCTTGGTGTCGTCCATGGCTTGAGCTCGTTCGATGGCCAAGGCGATTATGTGCATTCCCGGCGCAAGAGTTGATTAGAATGCCGCCCGCACATCCTGGATATAAGCCGGTGCATTTTGACCCCGCAACGAAATGCGTTGGGTGAGGCGGGTACCGCCTCCAGGAAGCGGGTGGAACCGCCACGTGAAAGACATACTTGCTCGTTCGAGCTGAAACTCCAGGGCTTAAGCCTCTCTGGTTGTCACACAACTGAGCTTCTAATCGCGAGTTGGCTGTCCGGGCGTCCGAGTTGTCCCGCATTTAACTGACACCATCGTTGTTGCGCCAGTGTATCTGAGAATTGGACACGCTGTGCCGGGGCTTGACGAATGTGAGCCGGCCAAGGCTGGCCGCCAATAAAGTACGATGAGTTCGAAAACATGTCAGACCCGGATGCGAATCGGATTCAGCACGCTTTGGTCACAGGCGCGAGTCGAGGCCTGGGTGCAGCCATGGCTATCGCGCTCGCCAAGGCCGGTTGCGATCTGACGATCAACTATCGTGCGGGCCGAGATGCAGCGGAGGAGACGGCGAAATCTGTCCGCCAAGCCGGGCGAAGAGCCATCGTCGTACAAGCCGATGTTTCTGACCCGGCAAGCGTTACGGATCTTGCTCAGCAGGCACGGGAGGCCCTTGGTCCTGTCTCTGTCCTGGTCAATAACGCCGGCATTGGCCACCGGCGGAACGTGTTTGAAAATACCGTTGACGATTTCGACCGAACCTTGACAGTAAATGTCCGATCTGCCTTCCTTGTGACTCAGGCTGTGATACCCGATATGCGCGAGCTGGGTTTTGGAAGACTGATCTTTCTGTCGTCGATCGCTGCATTTACAGGCGGCATGATCTCAACACCATACGCAACTTCGAAAGCAGCGCTCGTGGGGCATGATGCACCATTACGCCGCGTCGCTACTCGATAGCGGAATCACATCAAACGCAATCGCTCCAGCCCTGGTCGAGAGCGATATGGTGACCGGGATAGGCTTTCCTTCTCCAGAGACTCTCCCCATGGGCCGCCTGGGGCGTCCGGACGAAGTGGGTCAGGTTGCGCGCCTTCTGTTGGAATGCGGCTACATGACGGGACAGACGATTCATATCAATGCTGGCCGGTACATGACATAGATGGCGCATGCGGGACGCCGTCGTGACGGAAGCCGCTGCTTAGGAGCCTTGTGGGCTCGCCACAAACTTCGGAGGAACCGTGTCGCCTGCGAAATCCATGCTAGTGAGATAGGCGAGTCGCAAGATCTTTGCCATCTTGACGTAATTGATCTGTCCGCCGTGTCGGTGGTGTGATGGTAATCCGGGTGGAAGCCGGTGAACCACCAGAACGCCGGGATGTTGCTGCAGGACGAACGGAAACTGGTCGCGAGCGGAAAAACACGTTTAAAGCTGCTTCATGGTCGAACCGGTCGTCGAGCGTGAGGCCCACTTTGGCATTCTCCCGCGTCGACCACCCGGCTGGTAGTCCGGACTGTACAACGCCGCCGATCAGGTTCAGGCGGTTGGTGGTATCTGCCGGGATTGTCAAGCAGACCTTTGGTCTGGTCGCTCGCGGTCTCGTTCCGGCCGATCATGTCGAAGTTGATCATGGCGCGGGTGGTCTCGAGAGGACGCAGGGGGTGCGCCGCCATGTAGAAGGCTCCGAGCAGGCCGCGCTCCTCAGAGGCGAATACGACGAAGAGGATGGACCGCTTCGGCTTCTGTCCTCCGGGTGCGCTCGCATTAGCGGCCAAGGCATGGGCGAGCGCCACGACGCCCACCGTTCCCGACCCGTTGTCATCGGCGCCGTGCCAGATCTCATTACCACTCATGCCGTCGTGGTCGTGATGAGCACTGATGAGGATGGTCTCCGCCGCGCAGTTGGGGGTCGCTGCCCTGTAAGAGGCCAGCGACGTTCATAAGTTGTACCGGTATGCTCGGACTGGTTGCGAAAGTGCAGGCCGACGCGCGTGTCCAACAGGGCATGGGACTGCGGCTTGAGATCGCGATCGATGAGTGCTTGCACTTCTGCCGGCGTGGACCCGAGCGGCTTCATTAATTCTGCCGCGACCGCATCGGAGATCGTCGCCGCCGGCGTGTGGAGACTATCATCTGCGAGCGCCTGTGAGGGCAGCGGTGTGGTCCTGGTCAGGGAGCCTCCGATACGAGCCACACGTTCCTGGTTGGAGGGATGCTTTCGATTCGGTTCGCCTACGATCAATACGCCGATCGCCCCATGAGCCTGAGCATTTAGAACCTTCACACGGCTGGTTGCGTAGCGAGTATTTCCCGTGCCATTGAATCGGGAAGCCGCGTCAGTTTCCTGTGGCTCGTGATCAAAGATCAGAACCAGCTTGCCTTTTACGTCGAGATCTCGGTAATCGTCATAGCCCAACTCCGGAGCTGTGATGCCGTAGCCGGCGAAAACTACGTCGCCACTCAAGTCCACATCCGATGGAAACGCGCCATATGCGTCGGGAAACTTCCAGGTTGTTTCCTGGCCGCCGCGCGTGAAAGTCATACTGCTTCGGGCGCGGTCCGCCCGATATTCAATCAGGTCCACCGGTTGCAAATAGCTGTTGTTTCCAGCCGCTGGTTTCAGGCCGGCTTTGGCGAACTCCGCAGCGATCCATTGAATTGCTGCATCATCACCGGGCTGTAATGACAACCGGCCTTGCAGTGCATCGGACGAGAGGAATGTGAGGTCCGCCTTCAGCGAGGCTTCCTGAATGCTGTTCCACCCGGCGCGAAGACTGACCGGAATCGAATCCTTTTCCTCGGCCAGGAGTGAAATCAGAGCTACTGACCCAATCACCAGCAATCTGAAGCGACGTGCTAAGCCCATATGCAATTTGCATCAGGCTAGCATGCAAGGCGCGGGCTGGGCCTCGGCCGGGCCGCGTACGGCCACGATACTCTATGGAGCATGTTCGGGCCGGCTGAACCAGATGTCGAGGTGCGCGATCTAGCGGATGGCTTATGGATATGGCGGCTGAGACATCCGTGCTGGAGGCCGGGCGTAGAGTGGCAGCCGATCGTCACATCCGTCTGCGTCGACGTAGGTGCGGACGTCCTGCTGATCGATCCACTTCTGCCGCCTATGGACGCCAGGAACGTTTGGAAGCGACTGGAACACCGGCGACCGACAGCAGCGGTTGTGTTGAAGCCCGATCACGTTCGCGATATCGACCTTGTTATCCGGTTATTTAAAGTGCGGGCCTTCGGACCGAGCCTTTTCTGGCCGGATGATATACCGAAGGAACGGCTGGAGCCTCTTGAACCGAACGATAAACTTCCGGGTGGTTCGGTAGCTCTTTACGACGGTCGCGGCAAGAACGAGACGCCTCTCTGGCTGCCGGACCATCGTGCCCTGGTCTTTGCGGACGCATTGACCGAACGGGGTGGCAAGCTGCGAGTCTGGAACAGCCGCGCACACAAGGAAAGAGCGTTGCCGGCATTGAGATCCTTACTGGAACTTCCTTTCGAGCACGTGATCATCTCGCATGGCGAGCCTGTTCATAGCCGCCGAGCTTTTGAGGATGCCCTCGCCTCGCCGCCCTGGAAAGGGGAGTAAGAGCGAAGACGGGTACGGGCGAGCGCTCGCACGCCGAGGTCTTTCCGGGAGTATGACCTACAGTAATTAGATGACAAGGATACGTCTTGCCGTGCGGCTGCAGAAGGTGTTACCCCTGCTGCTTTGCCTCGGCACCGCCGGTTACGGGCTTGATCCGTCGCAGGAACTTCCGCCCAAGGCGCTGAACCCTCAAGTGCAGGAAATTGTGGCGCAGGTCTCGACCGAACGCATTGCGGACATTCAGAAGAAACTTGAAAGCTTTGGGACACGAAACATCTACTCCGCGACCGACGATCCAGCCCACGGTGTAGGTGCTGCGCGCGAATGGATTGCCCAGCAGCTTCGAAGCTACAGCCCGAAGCTTCAAGTTACGTTCGACAAGCATCGTCTCGCCGGTTCACCGAACAAGCGGTATTTCAAGAATGTAGAGATCTGGAACGTGGTCGCCGTGCTGCCGGGGACGAGTGAGCCTGAGCGTCACGTGATGGTCACCGGCCATTACGACACCATCAATATGGTCTATAAGATAGATGCAGCCGGCAAACGGACCCTGGACAATGAGGGTGTTATTGCTGCCCCAGCCCCCGGAGTAACGGACGACGGGAGCGGCACGGCGGCGGTAATGGAACTGGCTCGCATCATGAGTCAATATCAGTTCCGAAAGACCATCGTTTTTGTGGCATTCGCTGCCGAAGAATACGGTTTGCTGGGCAGCGGGTTGTATGCGGAGGATGCGGTGAAGCGGCACGAGATCATTGAGGGTCTCTTCAACAACGACATTATCGGAAGTGACGTGAAAGCGAATGGAGAAACAAGTAATCGTTACGTAAATGTCTACTCCGAGTACCCGGACGATTCTGTTTCGCGGCAACTGGCCCGCTATCTGAAAGCCATCGGTGAACGGTATCAACCGGGGTTCGAAGTGAATCTGGTGTTCCGGCACGATCGCTTTAGCCGGGGCGGTGACCACAGTCCTTTTGCAGCGGCCGGCTATCCGGCGATACGCATTACGACACCCATGGAGAATTTCGATAATCAGCACACGGCCACGGATACATTCGCCAATACGGCACCTGCTTACACGACACTGGTGACGAAGATGAATGCAGCCGCGGTAGCGTCACTTGCTCTCGCGCCGAAAGCTCCTGAACTGCGCGTGCCTCCTCCCGCCGAAGGACGTTCTTACTCGGCGGCGCTTAGCCGCGGCGGGAAAGGCGAGAAAGGCTATGACGCCGTCATGACCTGGCATAACGACAACCCGGAGCGAGATCTACTGGGTTATGAGGTGGTGATGCGAAAGACCACCTCGCCTGTTTGGGAGCGAGAGTTTTTCGTTGGCAACGTTCTGAATTACACTCTTCCTAACGTAAATATCGACGAGGTAGTTTTAGGTGTGAAGTCCGTTGATCGCGAAGGCAACGAAAGCACCGTGAGCGCCTTTGTGACGCCGCCTTATGTGCAACCTAAGATCCCGACATACTAAGTTGCACTTTGGCGCGATGGCCCATTCGGCTGGCTCGATACAGTCTGCTCCGTTTCATGCCGGGAGCGTGCCGTGCCGTTGAGTGTAACTTCGCGGATCGAAGACAGCCTTGCCATCCTGGAATTGTCTGGGAGCTTGACGCTGGGGCCAACTCTAACCAACCTGCGGGAAACGACACGTACTGTTCTGGCCAACAAGAAGGTGACAGGCCTGATCCTACATGTAGGTGGCATCACTATCGTTGACAGCTCAGGATTGGGTGAACTGACAGTCGTTTATACGCTCGCTGCCAACCGTAACTGCAGGCTGCGGCTGGCGGAGGTGACTCCGAATCTGCGGCGCATGCTGGAGATGACACGTATTGACGAATTACTGCCATCGGCCGAGACGCTGGCTAGCGCCAAGAGCGAGATCCGCCAAAAGTAGGTCACTGCTAAGTAGCGGTGGAAAGTTAACCCTCTCTTCATCCGATCGAAATCTGTCTGGATTGAAAGCTAACTACCTTTAAGTAAGTGGCTATCAACGCTGTAATCCTCCGGAGTATGTTGCTTGGACTGTCGGTTCTTACAGGACTTACCTGTCCATCCATCGCGAGAGCTGTTCCCATTGGTTGGTCGACCGATTATGGTCAGCCACTCGGATATTTGACAGGACAGGATGACGCGCAACAAAGCGCCTCCTTTGGTTTCTCCTTCCCATTTGGTGGCGCAGCTTACTCGACGGCTTGGATTTCAACTAACGGTTACCTCAACTTAGGCACACCCGCAAACAATCCATCCAGCGCTGGACCAGCAGACCTTCTGCAGTCGTCCACGCCAGTGATCGCTCCGTTCTACGCAGATTTCGATCTTCTGGACCAGGGGACGGTGTACTTCAACAGTCAAGGCAGCAGCGCACTCATTACTTGGGACCATGTGGGATCCTATGCCTCGCCCACTTCGCCATTCACCTTTCAGGTGCAGCTAGATGCGAATGGGCAAATGACTTTCCGATTTAACGGCCTTTCCAGTGCTAGTGATCTAGACAGTCCTCTCCTGGTTGGGTTCAGTCCAGGAAAGGGCGCAAGTGATCCGGGAAGCCGGAATCTTCTTCTGCCATTCACATCTAACTCCACGACGGTTTACCAGGCGTTTGGAGATGCAGCGTCTTACGATCTCGATAACCGGACGATCGTTTTTAGTCCGACAGCGAACGGTTACTCGGTTTCCTTAGCGGCTACAGCCGTGCCGGAGCCCTCCAGTCTGTTGTTACTCGTGGCAGGCGGTTTAGCAGTCATCCTGTTTCGTTTTCGGAGCCGGAAGATTTGGAAATCGGCCCTTGTAGTGATTGGCTGTTTGGGGCTAAGTCACAGCGGGCAAGCACAGAATCCGCGGCCGGTAGGCAGCCAAGGGGATGGTACCTATGTGGTGCCGACCGGACAGTTGCTGCAGCCGGTGGGCCAGCAGATCGAAGTGAATGACCGGCCCTTAGGCATGGTGGTCAGCCCCGATGGCAACACTCTGGCCGTTGTGACCGGGAGTAACTTCAATCCCCGAGCTTTACACATCGTAGATCTACAGACCAATACGCTCAGACAGAGCATTTCGATCGGCGACAGCTTTGTGGGTGTGGATTTTACAAAGGACGGCAACACCTTGTATGTCGGAGGCGGTACAGGGAACAACGTTCTGGTTTTCACGAAGAACAATGCCGGTCAGTTCCTGGCAAATGGCACGATTGCAATTGCCGGCTCGGCTCCCAGCGGGCTTCGGCTCAGTCCGGATAACAGCCGTCTTTATGTCGCGCTGAACCAGAAAAACGCGGTAGCCGTGATCGACACGCAATCGCGTGCGGTGTTAACGCAGATCCCAGTGGGAACCTATCCCTATACGACAGCTGTTTCTAAAGATGGATCAAAGGTGTATGTGAGTAACTGGGGAGGCCGCATACCGGGACCGGGCGACACTACGGATGGCACCTTCCCCGTGGTGGTGGATCCAAGAACCGGCATTCCGATCAGCGGTACAGTTTCGGTAATTAGTGCAGCTTCGAATCAAGTTATCAAGACGATCACCGTGGATCGTCATCCTTGCGGGATGGCGTTGAGTCCTTCAGGCGATCGACTGTATGTGACCAATGCGAACAGCGACACAGTTTCGGTCATCGATACCAATACCGATGAGGTGGTCAAGAGCCTCTTGGTTAATTTGACCAGCACTAAAGTGGGCCAGACGAAGACACCGGTGCTAGGCAGTTCACCAAATGCCGTAACAGTTAGCCCGGATGGGGCAACCATCTACGTGGCCAACGCCAGTGACAACGCCATCTCTGTGTTGGATCCGAATTCGCCGACCTCGAACCCGGTCTTGGGGTTGATTCCGACAGGATGGTATCCCACAGCTGTTGCGACCAGTGCTTCAGGCAAGAACCTGATCGTAGCCAACGGATATGGCTTCGGCTCGATTGCACCCATCGCGTCCGGGACGGGCAGGAGTTATGCAGATCGGAAGGGCGAGATCTCCATCCTGCCAATTCCGGACCCCGTGCAACTCGGTAATTACACGAGACAGGTACGGCAGAGTAACAGCGTGCTACCGGTTGGTGCGGCCGTAACAGCGGCGAATGGCAATCCGATTCCGATTGTGCGCGGCGGGCAAACGCCGATCAAGCACGTCTTCTACATCATTAAAGAGAATCGAACCTATGACCAGGTGTTCGGTGATATGGCACAAGGGAACGGAGATGCATCGCTCGTGCAATTCGGGCAGAATGTAACACCGAATCTCCACGCCTTGGCCAACCAGTTTGTTTTGATGGACAACTACTACGGTCCTGGCGATCAGTCAGCACTAGGCCATCGATGGTGCTTGCAGGCGTATGCCGGAGACTGGATCCACAAGTACAGCAACGGCCGAAACGATCAAAACCCGATGTTATTAGGGGCTACGGAAGCGATTTACGACAACGCCAAGGCCAATGGACTGAGTGTTCATTCTTTCGGAGAGCGTGGGCTGAACACCTTTTCCAATCCGAATGCCACCTGGACCGATGTTTACAACGATTGGAAGAATCAGACAAACAACGTACAGATTAGCCCTTACGCTGAGATTATCGGGTTGCGAGACATCTACGATTCGCGGTTTCCCGCTTATGAGCTCCGCGTGCCGGACCAGTACCGCGCGAACATTTTCCTGCAGCAGTTTGCGCAGTGGGAGCAGAATCGCACGTTGCCGAGCCTGGTGATCATCCTGCTTCCTCAGGACCATACAAACGGCACTAGCCCGGGTTATCCAACACCCAGGGCGATGAATGCGGATAATGATCTGGCAGTCGGGAAGGTGGTCGACGCCATCTCTCACAGTCAGGATTGGGGCAGTTCAGCGATTTTCATCACGGAGGATGATTCGCAGGACGGCACTGATCATGTCGACGGACATCGTACGGTAGGGATGGTGATCAGCCCTTGGGTACGCCACAATGCGGTCGATAGCAACATGTACACGATCATCAACATGTACAAGACGATTGAGCAGATTCTGGGGTTAGCTCCGCTCAATCAGTTCGACTTGGCGGCGGCGCCCATGTTTTCTCTGTTCAGCGGAACACCGGACATGACACCGTATGCAGCACTGCCGAACCAGATTGCGCTTGACGAGATGAATCCAGCACTGGCCGGCCTCACGGGTCTTCAGCGTGAACTGGCGGAAGCGTCCGCCAAGAACAACACGAGTGAAGCAGACAGCGGCCCGGCGGATGTAATGAACCGGGCTATCTGGCATTCGGTGAAGGGCTACAACACACCCTATAAGCTGGGCCGAAAAGAACAGAGAGGGCACGATTCCTTTCTGGATTTTCTCAAGCTGGCCGGAAGCTGAACGACGCACTTCGTCTACTGAAGTACGGTCCCAACGATTAACTGATCAAGCGCGCCGCCCGGAGGTCCCGGAAATCTTCGGGTGCCTGGCGGCGCGCATGTGAGTAATCGGCGGCAAAATGCAGCCTGAGCACCGGCTGTCTAAGAACCCTTATCTAATGAATCCTTAATTAAGGATAAATCATCTGTTCAGATGTGAGCGAGCAATGCAACGCCGCAGAGCTCACTGACGGAGCAAACAGATGTTTAAAGAGCTAATCGATTTACTCGGAAACACGGTCACGATGCACAGTCCGGCACCGTCCGCTAGGCTTGCCAGGAGTTCAAAGATCCCCGGGCGACAGGGGATTGCTGCTGAAGTTAACTCGCCACCGCGGATCCAGCGTATTTACTTCGATAGAGTACTCACGAGCTTCTAACTTCACGTTTGATTCCGCCGGACACGAAATCTCGATGTCTAAGCCGCCCAAAGCAAGCCAACTCTGGATCGTTTTAGCCCGCTGTTATAAGTCGCTCAGCACCCTCGTGGAGCACAGCATAGCCAAAGAGGGCTTGTGCCTAAGTGACTTTATGATCCTTGAAGCTCTGCTTCATAAGGGTCCTTTGACCATTACGGAAATTCAGGGCAAGGTTCTGCTGGCTACCGGTTCTATGACTGCCGCCGTGGACCGGCTGGAGAAGAAGGGCCACATCGTCCGGAAAGCAACCCCCGAAGATCGCAGAGCCCGTCGCCTGGAGTTAACAGCCGAAGGTAGGAAGCTCATTGCAGCCGTTTTTGAAATGCATGACACCGAACTTGAAAGCTGGATGTCCGTTCTGACGGGATCAGAGAAACAGGAGGCCTATCAGATTCTGAGGAAGCTTGGCCTCAGCGCTACCGCACTTCACGACTCAAGAACACATTCGACAAAGTACGGAGAGGACGATGATCACCATTCGATGAGGTGAAGACCGACAGAACGGTTCATGCACTCATTCGTCCTCACCTCGCTTACAAACAATCGACCGACTACAAGTGAGGTTCTGCTGTTCCACCTCGCCTGAGCGATGCCGCCAGATCACGTAAGAACAGCTACTGAAAGGAAATATGTCTCATGTCAACTCCAATCTTTGGACTTCATCACGTTACGGCTATTGCTTCGGATCCGCAACGTAATCTCGACTTCTATACCCAAGTGCTCGGTCTTCGCTTTGTAAAGCGAACAATCAATTTTGACGACCCGGGCACGTACCACTTCTATTTTGGCGACGATATCGGATCGCCCGGAACGATTCTTACTTTCTTTCCTTGGCCTCACGCGGGGAGAGGTCAGCTGGGTGCCGGAGAAGTGATCGCAACTGCCTTCTCCATTCCGCCCGGCTCATTCGCATTCTGGGCAGAACGACTCAAGGCTCGAGCTGTTGCTTTTATTCAAGGGCAACGCTTTGGATCTCGCTTCCTGTCGCTGCGCGACCCGGACGGGATGATACTCGAACTGGTCGAACAATTGGAAAAGCAGACAACCAGAGCTCCCCGGTACTCCGATATCCAAGCCACCTATGCCATCCAGGGGTTCTATGGCGTTACTCTTCTGGAGCGGAGTCTCGAACAAACGGAACAGGTTCTGATTCTGATGGGCTTGTCGAAGATCGGCGAAGAATCTGACCTGATTCGCTTCGCACCGGAAGGAGACGCATTCGGTCGTTTCGTCGATATCCAGATCGATCCGAAGGCAGCACCCGGCCGTATGGGTGCGGGGACAGTTCACCATATTGCCTTCCGGAACACAGATGACGCTGCGCAGGCAGAGTGGCGCAAAACTCTGGCTCGTCATTTAAGCGTCACTCCGGTTCAAGACCGCGACTACTTTCACTCCATCTACTTCCGAGAGCCCGGCGGAGTGCTTTTCGAGATGGCTACCGACAATCCCGGTTTCCTGATAGACGAACCGATCGAGAGTCTGGGCGAGGCGCTCCGGATTCCCGAGTGGTACGAACCCATGCGGAAAGAAATCGAACTGCGATTGGCGCCCCTAACGCTGCACAAGGGCTCGCAAGCCGAACTTGTAGGAGCTTCCGAATGACGACAACACAGCGTAACGCGAGTCTGCCAATCGTTCAGGCCGGCACGCCGCTGAAACAAGCCGCCGGTGCCCTCATTCTGCTCCATGGGCGCGGTGGGTCCGCAGAAGACATGCTTTCACTGGGCGAGGCGCTAGCGGACTCCCGACTAGCGCTCCTGGCACCCCAAGCACCAGGGCACACCTGGTATCCCTATTCGTTTCTGGCGCCTCGTTCGGAAAACGAACCCTATCTTTCGTCTGCTCTCAAGCAGGTGGAAGAAGCACTCGAACTGGCGCGCAACTCCGGGCTGGAAAGTTCACAGGTGGCCCTCTGCGGGTTTTCGCAAGGAGCTTGCCTGGCCACCGAGTTTGCCGGACGAAATCCCAGGCGATATGCGGGGCTGCTGGCCTTCACGGGCGGTTTGATCGGCCCTATGGAAGAGCCAATCTCATTGTCCGGCGATCTAGCGGGTACGCCTATCCTGCTGAGCTCCGGAGATCCGGATTCACACGTACCTTGGAAGCGGGTCCAGCAGTCGGCGGACTTGCTAACCAGCATCGGGGGACATGTCACTCTGCAGCGGTACCCTGGCAGGCCGCATACGGTTTTGCCGGAAGAGCTCGAACAAGGTAAGAAGTTGCTGTCTATTTCGTTTGACCAGAAAGGATAATTCAGAATGAAAGTACTTGTTATTTACCACACCGTGTACGGCCATATTCAGGCCATGGCAAAGGCCGTTCAAGAGGGAGCTCAGGAGGTAGCAGGAGTAGAAGTTGTCCTCCGGCGCGTTCGAGAGTTCCCGGAGGCGGTGCAGCACATGGAACAAGAGAAGGGATATACCTATCAGGTCTATCAAGCCCAGTCAGCTATTCCCGAATGCACAGTGGATGACCTGCGCACGGCAGATGGAGTGATCTTCGGAAGCCCCACCCGGTACGGCAACATGACGGCGCAGATGAAGGCTCTTATCGACAGCACGGCTCAGCTTTGGCTGGCAGGCGCTATGGAGGGGAAGCCAGCGGGAGTGTTTACATCGACCGCATCTACCCACGGCGGACAGGAGACGACCCTTCTGACGATGATGGTGCCGCTGCTGCATCTTGGGATGTTGATTGTCGGCGTTCCCTATTCGATACCTGGGATGATCCACACAGAGGCGCGCGGCGGGACGCCCTACGGAGCAACTACGATCGCCGGGCCGCAAGGTGAGTTGCAGCCTACGGCCGATGACCTGGCAATTGCGAGAGCTCTCGGCAAGCGAGTGGCGGAGACCACGCTGAAGCTTCGCGGCAGCCAAGCTTAATCGTCGACACTGGCATTGGATCAGCGAGTTAATCAACTGACTCGCTGATCAGCCGTGCTGAGCGTCGGTCGTAAACCGCTTACTGCGATAGTTCGGTATCGAGTACGGAGATTCCGAAAGGCGTAGGCCGATCTTTGAACTCCGTCATGCCAGCTATCGCGCTCAGCTGTCTGCGGGTCTTCTGTAAGGCGGAATCGAAAGATTCCTGGGTCGCCGGATCAATACTTTTGCCGGTGGCGGCCTGATGAGAGTAAAGCTGAGCAGCATTCATGAAATTGCGGACCACGTGATCGATTGTGGCCAGTGTCGTACGCATGGCATGCAGCTGTTGAGCCTGCTGCTGCAACTCTTTCTCAGCGCTGATGTCTCGATGGATAGCAACCACGTAGACCAGTCCGCCCCGGTCATCAACGTAAGGAACAAACGAGATCCTGTCCCATAAGGTTTGGCCTTGTGGTGTTTGGAACTGAGCTTCGACGGTGGTCATGCGCCCATTGATGTAAGCGCTTTCGAATGCTCGCTGGACGTCCGTCCGTCCGGAAGGAATCGGAAAAGTACAAACTTGGTTAACTGCCTGGTGATACTCGTAGCCGGTAAAGCGCAAGAAACTTTCGTTGGCGTAAATGGTGGTGGCGCCGCCGCCCGGTGCTGCCGCCGCAATTGTGACTCCGTCGCTAGTCATATCTACAGCCTTCGCGAAAACGGCCACACCGGCAGAGCGCCGCAGATCCATGACGCGGAGAGCGCTTTCGGCCAGCACTCGCAAGTTATTGGTTTGATCGGGAGTTAGGGTGCGTGGGACTGTGTCGAGGACGCAGAGCGTACCGAGTGCCATGCCGCCCGGTGTTACTAGCGGCACTCCCGCATAGAAGCGGAGGCGCGGATCGCCCGTAACATTGCTGTAGTCTTTGAAACGCTCATCGACAGAGGCATCCTCGACGATGAACGGATGTTTGCCGTTGATCGCGTGCGCGCAGAAGGAAATGTCGCGACTCGTTTCGCGGACAGAAAATCCGATACTGGCCTTAAACCACTGCCGGTCAGTATCCACAAAGGTCAGCGAGGCCATCGGCGTGCAGCAAACCTCTGCCGCAGCGCGCGTGATGGCATCGTAGATCTCCTCTTCGGCAGTATCGAGAATGTCGTAGGACCGGAGTACGGCGACTCGGGATTCCTCGTTAGGTGGAACAGGCGGTGCCAGCACCAGAAATCCTTACCCTTTCGGACGCTGGCGGTAGCAGTCCGAACGAGTTTCTAACCGGATGATACCGTACAGAGTTCAGATCCCTTCGATTTTCCTCATCACTTCGATAGAGTTGCCTATGAAACTGCTTACAGCCATGTACTCTAAGTGCCATGCCAGCCAGAGATAACGTTGTCAGCCTCGATATCGGAACTTCCAGCGTGCGTGCTCTGCTGTACGACGACGGATTTACCTTGTACGAGACGCTTGGGGCGCAGAAGAAGTATGAGTTAACGACCAAACCGGACGGCAGTGTGGAGGTGGACGCTGACGTTCTGGTTCAGTTGACGTTCGAATGCCTGGACATCCTGCACGCGCAAATGGAGGCCAAGGGATTGCGTGCAGTGGGCGTCGGCATCAGCACGTTCTGGCATTGTTTTCTGGGCATCGATGGCAACGACCAGCCCACCACACCCGTAATTCACCTGTTTGACACTCGGTCCGGCACACAGATGGCCGAACTGACAGACATCTTCAACGGTGCATGGATTCACGCTGTCACGGGCTGTATGCCTCATACAAGCTACTGGCCGGCTAAGCTCCTGTGGCTAAAAGAGACTCGCCCCGATGCTTTCGCCAACACGGTTCGCTGGCTTTCCATTGGCGAATACCTATTGCGGAAGATCTCCGGCGCCGGGACAGAATCGACGTCCATGATTTCGGCTACCGGCATATGGGATCAGCGGAAGAATGACTACTGCGAAGAGCTTCTGGTGGCTCTCGGCGTCGAGCAAGATCAATTACCGCCGGTGTCTGAATTGGACGAGCCACGACGATCGCTGCTTGCCTTTGCCGCGGAACGCTGGCCATATTTCGACGGCATTCCATGGCATCCGGCTTACGGCGATGGCGCCTGCAACAGTATCGGAAGCGGTTGTACCAGTCCGAAGCAGTTCGCGCTGATGGTAGGCACCAGCGGCGCAATGCGCGTAGTGGTGAAACAGAATGCCGTCACCATCCCCTCGGGCATCTGGTGTTACCGCGTCAATCGCGAGCGATTCATCCTGGGCGGAGCCATTTCTAACGGGGGCGAGGTGTTTAGATGGGCGAGCAAGACGCTCCAGCTACCGCCCGGTGCCGAGGCCGAACTGATGGACCGACCACCGGGTTCACATGGACTGACGATGCTGCCCTATCTCGCCGGCGAGCGTTCGCCATACTGGCGGCCTGAATTGCGAGCCACCATCACCGGAATCAGCCTGGCGACAAAGCCGGTCGATATTCTGCAAGCATCCCTGGAGAGTGTGTCTCTGCGTTTCAAGCAGATTTATCAGCTGCTGACGAAGCCTTACGCGCTGCCAGAGCAGGTGATCGCTTCGGGCGGCGCGTTGACCAGTTCGAAGATCTGGCTGCAGATGATGGCCGACGCGCTGGACCATCAAGTGGAGGAGAGCCTTGTTCGGGAAGCCTCGAGCCGAGGCGCAGCGATGATTGCGGCCGAACAGATGGGTCTGCTGGCTGATCTGGAGAACGTGCCGGTCCTGTTGGGCAGAACCATTGAGCCGAAGCCGGCTGCGGTCGGAATTTATAACGAGCTATTGGGCAGAGATCTGCGGCTCTTTGAAGCGTTGTACGGCCGCGGGTCGACCTTCGAGCATCCGGAGCTGTCAACACCTCGTCCGCATCCGCTATAGCGGGCTAGCCAGTAGCGGGTTGCTGCACTTTCAGCTTAAGCGGAGGTGGGGCATTCGATTCATTGATCGTGATCGTTTGTGCGCCTGCGAGATAAGGCTTTAGTGCGGCCGGCTCTCCAAAGGCCAGATCGAACGCGTTCTCAATCGCAAGCGCCAAATAGCTTCCTCCAGAGACGCCCTGCAGAGCGAAGCTGCCGTCACTGTCGCTTTGATCCCGGTAGGTCCTCGATCCAATGGATGCGGTCTTCGGAACCAGTAACACCATCGCGCCCACCAGAGGGGCATCGTCCTTCATAGCGAACCCCACTACGTTGACCGTCGACCTGCGCCCGATAAGCACCGAGAGCTGGACATCGGCATTGTCTTCGATTAGCAACTCGTTGCCGAGAACTTTGGCTCCTTTGGCTTCGAGTGAAACAATCCGGAACATCGGCGTGTTGGGAAGCGATACTTCGTAACGGCCCGCGCTGAGGCTCGCTTCGGGAAAGCGAACGGCGTCATCGGTCCCAGCCACAACGTTAGCGACAGCGCCCGTTCTTCGATCGCGCAGCATGACAGCAATCCGGTTTCCGGGCCGATCGCTTGTCGCGGTTTTCACGATTGCGTTCACAGCAACGTGTGAGACGGCACCCAAGTCAACGGTTGCGCCGTCCACAAGATCAACGATGCGCCGCGCAAAGCCGTTGTTGCGCCTCATCATTCCTTCCTCGATATCGACCGACGGTCCCTGGGCTGCCGGCGTGGTGAAAGTATTGACTCCCAACTGATATTTGCCGGGCGCCACGCCCGTCAGTTCTCCCTGACCGCCCTGTGTAAATGCGCCCACATTCAGCGCAATAGGAAGATTATCGGGACCGAGGATTGAGACCTGGATGTTTGTTCCCATACCGGGTTTGGGGTCTCCTCCTACGAGCCTGACATGAATGGAGGGTACGGCGCGCAGGTTCATCTGGATGGTCGTCTCATTCCCTTCGGTGATGGTGATTGGTGATGCCGAGGGTGGTTCGACTGCATTCGGATAGTAGGTGAACGGATACACAACGTCAAACTGCGGATCGGATTTGGGCGCCGGTCTGTTATTCGGACGCCCGTTGTGCAGCCTGAAATCTCCAGAATCGGACTGTGCGTATTCGAAACGCCCCTGCACATTCTGTGCGAACCAGGGACGTCCACTGACTCCGACAAAGTATGTTCCGGGAAGCAGATTGGCGAAGCGGAACTGCCCCGAAGCTTTGGTAGAGGTGGTGTTGGCATTGACAATGCGTCGAATGCCTGCCTGATCGATTTGGTGAGCGAACAGATGGACCGTGGCGTTACGCACCGGTTCGTTTGTCTCGTCGAGTATGATTCCCGCCAGGATGCCCGGCATGTGGAATCGAAAAACGAGGCTGGTCGTAGTCTGGTCCTGGCCGGTAACAATCGCTGAAGAGAAATTTCCCCGCTCCAGGAAAGCTTGCGGCATTCCGTTCGACCGTGTCACGGTGAGGGCGAACTTGTTCGCCGGAAGGTTGGCGAAAGAAAAACGGCCATCGGGACCTGTCACGACGGAGCGATTTTGTG
The DNA here is from genome assembly GCA_963814195.1 of uncultured Acidobacteriaceae bacterium. Lineage (GTDB taxonomy): Bacteria > Acidobacteriota > Terriglobia > Bryobacterales > Bryobacteraceae > Bog-105. Next base: position 737,618 of record CAWFBU010000005.1, on the reverse strand, counting down.
TGCGATCGGCTGTCAGTGAAATCTGTACCAGGGCTTTACCAACCGGCGCATTGGTCAGAGAATTGACAACCACACCCGAGATGACGAAGCCGTTCGAGGCCGCATTGGTAGTGGAAGGCACCGGTTGTTGTTGATTGACCTGCTGCTGCTCCTGCGCTTCAAGGCGAGCAACAGCGGCGGTCAGCAGGCCCATGAAGTATCGCCGCTTCACTGATTGCCTCCAGGCACGGCTGTCATTTGCAACTGAATCGTTGCCTGGCTATTAGGCCCCACCGTTACCTTCTGACCTTCTATACCTTTCAGCACTTCCGGGTCGGTATAGGCAAAATCTGTTAAATCCGGAGCAGCGTAGACGACGTAGTCGCCCGGAGTGAGATCCGTAAACTGCATAGTGCCACCGGTAAACCTCATCATCTTCGCCTGAGTCGGCGCAGCCTGAGGCACTAAGACTACGGAGATCGGATCAGTCGAATTCGGTCCCTCAACTTTGGCCGTGAGTGACCCGCAGTCTTTGCGCAAGGTGACATCAATGGGTGCTGGCGAACCGCCCGACACCACGGTGAAGTCAGACCGCAGTAAGTCAAGGCTTCCTGAGCTGACGCTTCCTACGCAACTCCCGCCGAAAGCCTGCGTGGACAGATGATAGACGCCGGGAGTAACGGCCGTAAACATTTTCGAATTTCCATTCTGAGTCAGTGTGGGAAATCCATAGTTACCGGTGCGGCGAACCGGAATCAGCTGAACATTTACGCCCGTGTTTGCCGTATTGTCTCCAACTTTCCCGGAGGCTGAGTTGGTATTAGCGAGGGAGCCGCCGTCCGAGATAAGGAGCGGGATATCAGGGAGTGCCTCCAGATTGAGCTGAAGCCCGGTGAGGTCGGTGGATGCAATATTGATTGGCAACTCGGCATAGCCTGCTTCGCCGCCACGCTGGCCTCCGCCGGTCCGGGCGCGCAGAGTGCAGGGGCCGGAGGGAAGTTGCATGATCGTGAACGTGCCTTTGCGGTCGAGGCGAACGCCACTGCTGACGATCTCGCCATCGGAGCTTTCACAGGAGAGCATCGCGTTCCGTGTATTTATGGTTCCCGAAGCTGAGTACGAAGGAACAGCAACCAGCGTAATGTCAGTTTGTGCATCAGTGCCGGGTTGGATCTGGATTGGCTGAGCCGAGGCGCGATCGGGAGCATTTGGGTAGTATTGTGCCGGATAGAGGTCAGGGAAATGGCGACCATCCACCACGACCGAGGCGCTGGCAATAAAAACACGGTGCGGATGAGTTTGCAACAGGTAAGCTCCCGGTGCCAGGTCGTCGATTTCGAACGCCCCAGTCTCGTCGGTAGTCGAGGTGTTGGCGGGCATCCACTCCCGGACGCCGTTCATTACCTGTCGCCGGAAGACCTGAACCTGCACACTCTCCACCGGCTCACCATCGCTGTTTCGGACATGCCCCCGCAAAGAACTCTGAGGGACCATCTTCAACTGAATGGCGGAGGTAGAAGAGTTGACCGTCACTTGTTGCGGGCCGAGCCGATTTGAAAGCTGGAAGCCGGGCCGCTCTGCTGTAAGGAAGGCCCGCCCCTCGGGCACATCCTTGAGCTCAAAGCGGCCATCTTCACCGGTGAACGTCTGGGCCGGTTCCATACCTTGTAGCCTCACGATGGCCCGAGATACCGGAGCGCCGGTTACGGAGTTAACAACCGTGCCATTGATGATATACCGCTTTGTCGTCGCGTTCGGCTGCTGGCCGATTGGATTTGTCTGAGGCGAGAAGGCGATCTGACCCGCAGACACGCCGGCAATCATCGCGAGACATCCGAGACAGCGATACATCATACAACCGGATATTAGTTTAGAAGGTGCAGCGACGTTCAAGGTTCCCGCTGATTACGTATTCGCGCAATTCACAAATAGACACGGGAGCGTCATACAAGATTCCAATGCCTCGTGAGATGGTGTTGGGGATGACGAGACGCGATTTGATGATATCTGTCTTTGCCGCTCCCTTGTTGGGCTCCTCTATGAACGCGCGCAACAGACCCGCCTTGGCAAGGATGATAGCGCCTTCGTTTGCGGTACCTTACCAGGCGCCGGAGCATCAAGTGCGCTCTGCAGAAGACGATGCACCGAAGCTCTTTCCGGCGAAGTCAGGTAATCGCTGGGGTTACATCGACGATCGCGGAACGATGCGCATTCCGCCATCTTTCGATGAAGCCTGGGCCTTCGAATCCGATTGGGCGCCTGTTAAATCGGGTGCTCGCTGGGGCTATATCGACGCAACCGGCAAACTCAGGCTCCCTCTGAAGTACGATGAAGCCCGCTTCTTTCACTACGGCATGGCTCCCGTTCGTGTGGATCGACAGTGGGGCTACATTCGTCGCGACGGTAGCTTTGCGATACCGCTTACCTACGAATCGGCTCGCAGTTTTCAGGACGGCATGGCCCGCGTTCGAGTTGGCGAGCGCTGGGGATTTCTCGAGACGACGGGCAAGATGCTTATTAAGCCGCAGTACGAGGGCGCAAACGGATTTATGGACGGCCTCGCCCCGGTGATGAGTGGTGGTCAGTGGGGTTATATCAATAAGTCAGGCACCGTAGTAATCCCCTTCCAGTTTGCGCGAGCGCGAAGTTTTGGAGAACAGAAGGCGGCCGTATTCGCGGACGGCAAATGGGGTTACATCGAACCAAATGGCGGCTTTGCAATCAAGCCGGCCTTCGAAGATGCGCTTGATTTTGAAAGTGGATTTTGTGCCGTCAAAAGAGGCGGCAAGTGGGGCTATATCGGGCCGCAGGGTGAGATCCGCATCCCATATAGTTTCCAAAAGGCCGACACCTTCCGCAACGGTTTGGCCGCTGTGAATCTTGGGGGTCGCGACTCTTATATCGATCAGACAGGTCGCACGATCTGGCAAGCCGTGCCGGTTTAGCGAGAAATTCTGTAGATTTACCCGGAGGTTTATTACTCTGCTGTAACTTGTCTCTAACTGATTGTTGTTGTTCGCTTCCTACTCTTAAACATGACCTTCGGGGGAAGTGTGGTTAAGAAGATGTGTAGGAAGAACAGGATTTTAGAAATTGCTGCCATATTGCTCGCGCTGCGGCTTGCGACCGGTGTGGCGACAGCCCAAAGTTCTACTGCCTCGATCTCGGGAACAGTACTGGATTCCAGCGGAGCCGTTGTGGCCAACGCGGCCGTGGATGCGGTTTCACTCGAGACTGGATCCCAGAGGTCGGTCAGGACGAGCAGTGGCGGCGTGTATTCATTGACGGCGCTCGGCATTGGAACTTATCGGGTTTCGGTTACCGCGCCGGGATTTCAGAGCTACACATGGCAGAGTGTTCAATTGCAAGTGGGGCAGAATCGAACGCTCGATGCGAAACTTACGCTGGCCAGTGTCGGCACCCAGGTCGAGGTCGAGGACACCGCTCCGCTAGACCTGACATCGGCGTCGGTCGGCGGTGTCGTTTCGGGCACACAGATCCGCGAATTACCAGTGAACGGACGTAGTTGGGCCACGCTAATGACATTGACGCCGGGCGCGATCGACTCCGGAACCGGCACGCAGCGTAGTATCCGTTTTGTCGGTCGCGGGCTGGACGATAACAATTTTCGGTTCGACGGCGTGGATGCCACTGGAATTTTTAACCAGAATGAGAAGGCGTCAATCCGCCTGGAGTTCTCAACTGAGGCGATCGCTGAGTTTCGCAGCAATGCGGCCGTTTACACGGCGGAAAGCGGTGGCACACAGGGCGGGCAAGTCGACGTGGTGTCCAAGAGCGGTACCAACCAATTTCACGGTTCTACCTTTGAGTACCTTCGAAACAGCTACTTCGATGCGCGCGGACCGTTTGACACGAGCCTGCCGCCATTCCGGCTCAACCAGTTCGGCGGCAGTCTAGGAGGTCCGATTCGCAAAGACAAAGATTTCTTCTTCGTCACTTACGAGGGCCTTCGTCAACGGATTGCCACGACGCTTATCGGCTTCGTGCCTTCGGCGGCCTATCGTGCCTCACTGCCCGCCAACTCACCATTGCAGTTTGTTCTATCTGCTTACCCGGTAGGTAACAGCCGCACCAGTGATCCATCGGTGGACCGCTATACCGGATCGGCCAAGCAGTTAGATAACGAAGATTTCGGGCTGTTCCGCTACGATCACAAATTCAGTGACTCCAACACGCTATCGATTCGATACAACATCGACAACGGAGTTCAAAACAACCCGAACGGGTCACTGCGGGACACACAAGCAGTAAGCCTGGCGACTCACAACGCAGCCATAACATTGAACACGATTCTGACGCCCCAGACCATCAACGTCTTTAAGGTCGGCTTTAATCGTTCCAACTATGTTGTTCAGAACAGCAGCGTCTTGAACCAGGCATTCATCGTTTCTCCGTTCAGCACATTAAACGACAATACGGGCCAGATTCAAGCTTCGAATTCTTTCGATTGGCTTGACACCATCACGACCGTCAAGGGTAGGCATACGTTGGAAGCTGGCTTCGAGATTCGCCGGCTGCAAGCAAATTCCACTGCGACTTCCGCAAACGATTATCAATTCACTTACCCCAGTGCGACGGCATTTCTCGCAAATCAGCTGCAACAAGCTAGCCTGGTAAATACGGTGCCGATCACGGGCCTTCGCCGCACGGAGTACTTTGGCTTCGTGCAGGATGCCTGGCGAATTACTCCCAACTTCACAGCCAATTTGGGCTTACGCTACGAGTATTTCGGAGTGCCTTACGAGGTGAAAGACCGGGGTGTAGTGTTCGACCCGCTTAGCTGTCCGGGAGGTTACTGTGGTAAAGGAGCTGCGTATTATTTTCCTGATTACAACAACGTTAGCCCCCGGGTGAGCATCGCCTGGTCGCCAGCCGGAACGCATGATAAGACCGTGATCCGGAGCGGCTACGGGATCTTTTACGGCGATGGACAAATCGGCGATTTGAATGCGCCGACCGACAACACGTCTCAGCGTAACCTGATTACTTCCGGCGCCTTTCCGAACCTTACGTACCCGCTCACGCCGGCTGTTCTGGGCTCCACGAGCTTCGTCGCTAATCCTCGCGGACTTGATCGCCACCGCAGGACGCCCTCGACACAAGAGTGGACCTTTTCAGTGCAGCAGGCATTAACGTCGAAGACGGTGTTGACGACAAGCTATCTCGGAAGCAAGGGAACCGATCAGTTTACTCGTACCTACATCAATACAGCCAATCCGATTACTCACCAAGTTGCTTATCCTCAGTTCGGCATCATTGATTACAAGAGCACGCATAGCAACTCAACCTTTGAGGCCCTACAGACGCAGCTGCAACGAAATCTTAATACCGATTTAGTCGCCAGCGCCAATTACATGTGGTCCCACTCGATCAACGATGGAGCTGTGGGTGGAGGTGAAGCGATTTATCCGCAGAACGTAAACTGCCGGGCCTGTGAAAAAGCTTCGAGCGATCAGGATGTGCGGCATTATCTTTCCGGGAGCCTGGTTTACGCTCTTCCTTTTGGACCCGGTAAGCGCTTTCTCAACACGCGGAACTTTGCTGGGGCCGTTTTAGGCGGGTGGCATTGGAGCAACATTCTGTACGCCCGCTCGGGGCTTCCCGTTAACGTAAGCATCGCGCGAAGTGCGTCCGCCCTCCCGGACCTAAATACGTTGAGTCCCCATCGCCCGAACGTGGTTCCAGGCGTTTCTCTCGTTCCAGCCAATCAGACGATTTACTCCTGGATCAATGCCAGTGCCTTTTCGACGCCGGCAGGCGGGACCTTCGGTAATGCCGGACGGAATCTGGTACGTGGCCCCGCGGAATGGCAGCTCGACACTGCTCTGGAGAAGCACATCCCGATTTTCGAGCGGCTGAACTTGTCGTTCCGTGCCGAAGCATTCAACGTCTTCAACCATACGCACTACGGCGTTCCGAATGCGGTCTTCTCGTCGAGCTCCAGCTTTGGCACAATTACCACCGAACAAAATGCGACGGGTATTGGAACCGGCACACCGCGAGAACTCGAGTTCGCGTTGCGTCTTGAGTTTTAACAGCCATGCGGACGGACAGGATGACAAAGGCGCACGGGCTTCTCTCGCTATTTGCGTGCGCCTTCGCAGTTTTGGCGAACGCTACGGCCGCGCCACCATTGAAGCTTGTCAAGACATTCCGGTTGCCGGCTGATATACACGGACACTTCGATCATCTGGCAATCGACCTGAAGCATAGCCGTCTGTTTGCCACTCCGGAAGATTATGGAGCAGTGCTGGTCCTTAATCCACAGACGGGCGAGATGATCCAGACAGTGCGCGGCATCGGGAAACCGCATGCAGTCTTCTACCGCGACGACCGCGACCGCATTTATGTGACTGACGGGAAAGATGGTGACCTGAAGATTTATAGCGGCACCGACTATCAACTGCAGCAGTCCGTCAAGCTCCTAAAAGATGCGGATTCGAAGGGCTACGATCCGTCGACGCAATATCTGTTTGTCGAAAACGGAGGCGGCGATGTGGGCTCCGACACTTCTATGTTGACCTACATCGACACGACCAGCGACAGCAAAGTAAACGACCTTGCGATCCCCGGTAAAACGCTGGAGGCCATGAGTCTCGACGAATACAGGCCGAGACTTTACCTCAACAACAAGGCGCGAAACGAAGTAACTGTTGTGGATCGATGGCGAAATGCTATCGTCGCGTCGTGGCCGATCACATTGGGTCATGAGAACGTCGCGATGGCGTTGGATGAGCCGCACCAGCGCCTGTTTGTGGCCTGCCGGAGTGGGCAACTGGTTATCTTCGATACCAACACGGGTGCAGAACTCAAGGCTTTCCCTATTGTGAAGGGTGTCGATGATCTGGTCTTCGACAGAAGTAGTAAACGTCTTTACGCCTCGGGTGACGGGGCCGTCAGCGTGTATCACGAGAATGATGCCGACCATTTCGAATCGCTCGGCGATGTAGCTTCGGGTCCGCTGGGTCGTACGGCGCTGCTCGTTCCTGAGCTGAGCCGCTACTTCGTCGCAGTGCCGCAGCATGGTTCTGAACCGGCCAGCATCCTGGTTTTCGAGACGACTGGCATAGCCCCGACGGTTCCCGTCACAGCCCAGATTGCCTACAAGGTTCGAGCTCCCTTCGCAGAGGCGCTAGTACGACAGGAACTCTCTGCTCATCCCAACCTGCGAAAGATGGGACTGCACGCCATTGCGCCGGGTCAGCAGGACAGCGTGATTATTGCGAACGGAAACGCTACCAGAATCGGAATCAAGACAACGGCAGGAGATTTCGCTGCTGTCGGATCTGGCAAGACTTACAGCAAAAAGATTGAAGATGGCTCATTCTTCAACATGAAGATGCCGATGTTCGATGCCCAGGGACGACGGGTCGGACTTCTGGTTATGGAGATTCCCGAGACTGCGGTTACAGACGAAGCCGCAGCAATTGCGATGGCAGAGAGCATTCGGAAAGAAATGGAAGCCAAGATACCGGACCTGGCGTCGTTGTTCGGGGCTCCGGGCTTGGCACGGTTAGGCCGAGTCTCAAGCGTTAACTGAATTCCAGTACTCCTAGACGTCTAAAACGGAACAAGGTGTCGGTCAGGCGCGTTATCATTTCCCGTCATGGGGGCGTTTCGGATCTGTTCACTCGTCGGGCTACTTCTTGCTGGTCTTCTTGGGATTCGAGGCCAAGGCACATCTTCGCTGAAGCCGGAGATTGTTGTTCAAACCGGTCACGTTTTTGGAACTTCGCGAATAATATTCAGTCCAGACGGGCGGCTGCTGGCTTCCGTCTCGATGAGTGACAAGGCTGTCGCGCTTTGGGAACTAGCAACCGGCCGACAGTTACGGCTTTTCGACCTGGCGAGCAAAAATCCCAGGTTCGGGCTCGGCGTATCAAGCCTGAGTTTTAGTAGGAACGGCCAGTTGCTTGCCGCCTCAACTCAGGATGAAGTCGACGTCTGGGATGTAAACAACGGCGAGACGCTCTACCGCTTCCCCATTTCGAATGAGGGGGGCTCGACCATCTCGTTGGCCCGTTCCGCGCGAGGCGACTTACCCCTTGCGCTCAGCCGAAGCGGAAACCTTCTCGCCTGGGCTGCTAAAGGCAAAGTGGAGTTGCGCGACCTGGCCCACAACGGGCAGATTATCGACGTTCCACCGATCGCTGACGCTACACCGGCCATTGAGGAAGTCTCCGCTATTGCTTTCTCGCGCGATGAACGCGAACTCATTGTCTTAACGGGCAGAACTCCGACTGTGCATGCTCTCGACTTTAGCTCCGGTAAACAGCGCGAACTGAAGAAGTATGAACACGACACACTACTGTCCAAAGTTCTCTATCCCGGACGCCCGTTCGCAGTCTCGGAAACCGGAAAGATTCTGGTAGCGACGAACACCTTCAACGGAATGCAGTCATCAGAGTTCACGAGATCGGCTCGAATGACGTTTTCGATGTGTCTGAGGCCGCGACGGCGGTTACGATTGACCAGAGCGGAGCGCTGCTGGCCACCCACTCTGACAACGGGGTCGAGGTTTGGGATATACGCTCCAAACACAAACTTTTCTCGTACAAGCCCAAAGCTGCTGGCCTCTACCCACAAGAGCTCCCGGCTGATTTTTGCGGGGACGGAAAGAGTGTCGCGATCGGAGACACAGATGGTGCTATTCACATCCTAGAGGCACGAACCGGTAAACAGCAAAGTGTCTTATTGGGGCACGCCAACATCGGCGGTATCCCTACCTTCGACAAAACCGGGGCTCGACTGTATGGAGGAAGCAAGACGGTCTGGGACCTGAAGTCGGGAAGTGGTCTGCGCACAGTTCCCGGAAAGGTAGGTGTTCTTTCTCAAGTTTCACAAAATGGGGCGATTTTCGCAGAAGACGCGGGCACCGGGACGGTACGAATTTGGGATCTGACTCTCCAAAAGCAAATAGCTAACATCAAAAATCCAGACGACGTACTGACAGCGCTGACGTTGAGCCCCAACGGTTCACTGGTGGCATTAGTGAAACGCGAGGACGAGGACAAACCGGAAGTTAAGCAGCGCAAACTTGCGCAGCGCACCGGTCCCATGAGCGACTACGTGAATGCACTGAGAAAGGGAAAAGCGCATCCCTTGCCGAACATCTATGCTTCAGACGATCCACAGCTAAGGGTTGAACTGTACGATTCGCATACCGGCGTTTTAAGATTTCCGCTGAGCGGTTCCACCTCTGCGCTAAATGCGGTAGCGTTCTCACCCGACGGAAGCAGAATTGCCGCGGCGTCATCAAGCGAAGTGAAGGTTTGGACCACCACAGAGGGCAAGCTTCTCAGCTCGACTTCGCTCGGGTCGGACCCGGCGGGAGCAATGATGGCGACTGGCCAGTGGAACATGTCGAACATCAACTCTCTCGCCTTCAGCCCGGACGGAACGACTGTTGCAGCCGGAATGTATGCCTTCTCGCTAGCGTTCAGTGGCATGATGCAACCTGCCATGTTCCCGCCTCAGCCCGGGCGCACTCCGCGAAGTTTCGGCGGATTTGGCGTACCCTCGATACGCCGAAAAAGACCACAATCGGCCGTAACTGCGGCTTTGCCAACAAACAACGTTCCAACATCCCTATCGTTCAGTGGTCCGGTGATGCTGTGTAATACGGCAACATCAAAGGTTACGGCTACCTTGAAGGGCCATAGCAGCGGTAGCTCCAGCGTCGCATTCAGCGATGACGGCAAATTGGTGGCGAGCAGCGGAATGGATGGGTTTATCCGGATCTGGCAAACAGCATCTGGCAGTTTGAAGACGGAAATTCCGACTACAACCACGGCTTACTTCCTGGCTTTTCGACCGGGTGGGCACGTGCTGGCTTCGAGCCAGGTCGATGGGACCATCGCGCTCTGGGAAGTCGATTCCGGTCAGCGTTTGGCAACGTTGGTGTCGTTGTACGATGGCGCAGACTGGCTAGTAATTACGCCGGACGGTCTCTTCGATGGGTCGCCTGCCGCCTGGAATCAAATCCTTTGGCGCTATTCGCGCAACACCTTTGACGTTGCCTCAGTAGAGTCATTCTTCAGTGAATATTTTTATCCCGGACTGCTAGCAGAAATCATGGCCGGCAAACACCCGAAGCCGCCCAGCCAAATCACGAGCAAGGACCGCCGCCAACCCGCAGTCAATATTGCGCTCCAAGGCGATCGCGAAACATCGCTTCGCGAGGTAACCGTGACTGTCGAAGTGACAGAGATTCCGGCAGGGGACGGCCATCCGAGGGGAAGTGGAGCGAAGGACCTACGGCTTTTTCGGAATGGGTCGCTGGTGAAAGTTTGGCGAGGAGATCTGCTGGCCGGGCATCCGAGCGCGAAGTTTACCGCTACGGTGCCGATAGTTGCCGGGAAGAATCGGTTGATGGCTTATAGCTTCAACACGGAGAATGTAAAGAGCCGTGACGCCGAAGCAACTGTGGTCGGGGCCCCTGGCCTGTATCGGAGGCCGGCAACGTACGTGCTTGCCGTGGGTGTCGATGAGTACGAGAATCCCGATTATAACCTGAAATTCGCAGTGTCGGATGCGCAATCCCTAACGGATGCGCTGCAAAGGGAACAGGCCAAAGCCGGCAATTTTGAGGTGATCCCGCTCTACAATCATTCAGCAACTCGCGCCGCCATCCTGGAGGCAATTGCTAAGCTCGCCTCCAAGACACAACCTGAGGATCACGTGATCTTGTTCTTCGCTTCACACGGAACCGCTGACCACGATCGCTTCTATTTGATTCCTTCGGATTTGGGCTTCAAGGGGAAACGCACGGAACTGGATGAGGCCGGCGTGCAGGAAATCCTCAAGCACACCATCTCCGACCGTGACCTCGAGCAAGCACTCGCCAACTTAGATGCCGATCAGGTGGTTGTGGTGATCGATGCATGTAACTCCGGACAAGCGTTGGAGGCGGAAGAGAAACGACGCGGTCCTATGAACTCACGAGGTCTAGCTCAGCTTGCTTATGAGAAGGGCATGTATATTCTTACGGCTGCCCAGAGCTACCAAGCGGCGTTGGAGGTGTCTCAGCTTGGACATGGGTTGCTCACTTATAGCCTGATCTCAGAAGGTTTGCTGCAAAAGAAGGCGGACGATGACCCGCAGGATGGAACGATCCTCGTTCGGGAATGGCTCAGCTATGCTACCCGGAGAGTGCCTGAGTTACAGCTCGAAACTTTACAAAACGCGAAAGCAGTAGGCCGGTCAATCTCGTTTGAGCAAAACAGCCCGGATCCCGCAACGCAGTCGTCGATTGCTCAGCGCCCTAAGCTTTTCTATCGAAGGGAACTGAGCTCCTCGCCGTGGGTGATCTCCGGGACCGCTTTAGCCAGCGGCGACGGCTCACGCCCAAACTAAGCGATGTACAAGAACGGGCTCATCATACTTGGGATTTCGTTAGGCGCGATGGTGCTTGTCGGGCTGGCTGCCCGGACAACACCATTTCGCGACCTGGATCATTGGACCTACGATTTCCTTGTCACACATAAACCCGATGCAGGGCCATCTCGAAAGATCGTCATCGTAGATTTCGACGACGCGAGTATCGCACGTTTCCGTCGCTTTCCCGTGCCGCGGGATGTGGTAGCTGACGTAATTGACCGTATATCGAAAGCAGCACCAAAGGTGATCGGCTTAGATTTCCTGCTGACCGAGGCGCGTACCGAGCCACAGGACGATTCGATGGAGAAGGCGCTAGCGAGGGCAGGGAACGTTGTGCTGGCCAGCCAGTCCGGCTCCGGCGGCATTCCGGCCATTGTTCCCTTACCGCGGTTTTGCGCGCCTGACCCGGCCGGCTTCGGTGATTGTCAAAAAGGTGCCTTTGGCTTCGCCCCGGTCAATCTGCCGATTGACAGCGACGGTTTTGTCCGGAGAATGATCCTGTTCTCATTCGATCAGCACAAGTCTGAATCGTTCCCGTTGAAGATCGCGGAGCTTTTTACCGGAAGCCCGCTCACCGCGGGACGCAAATCGGCTTCGTTCGCGGGACATGATGTTTTCTACGCGGATGATTCGGCGAGAGTACTCATTGGCTCCTGGAGCACAACACCGGCTGAGAATCTTTCGGCGCTCGACGTTCTTGATGGAAAGCTCGAAGCTGCAAAGATTAAGGACAAAATCGTCCTGATAGGACAGAGTAACGATGCAGCACGCGACCGCGAATTTACACCTCTCTTTCGTAAGCTGACTGCCAGCGGTGTCCGGCTGCGCCTGGCCGGAACACAGATTCACGCTGCTTCTATCGCCACTCTCCTGGACGGTTCCGCCATACATCCAATTCCGAACTGGTTAGTTCTCACTGTCAGCCTGGTCTTGACGTGTCTTACCGTCCGGATATTCTTGCGCTTTCCGCCCCGGCTCTCCATTCCCGTCGCCGTCGTTCTCGCCGTTGCTTGCTATGCTGCGGCCCAACTGGCGTTTAACCTGAGTCATCAGTGGTTCCCGTACCTTTTCTGGCAGTTGTCGATTGCCGTTTCGGTCCCGCTCGCGCTTACTTACCAGTTCTTAACAGAGCGTTTCCAAAGAACACAAGCGATGGCCGAACGCGCCCAGATCATGAGCTTGTTTTCGCGCTATGTGGCCCCTGAAGTGGCAGCCGAAATCTGGAAGAGGCGAGACGAGGTGATTCTCGCCGGTGAAGAGCGTGTAGCGACGGTCCTGTTCTCAGACATACGAAGCTTCACGGCCACCAGTGCAGGAAAGCCCTCAAGGGAAGTTCTTACGTGGCTAAATCAGTACTTCACTGCCATGGATGAAGTGATCGCTGCCGAAGGCGGCTTTCTGAACAAGTTTATCGGCGATGGTCTGATGGTGCTGTTCGGAGTCCCGCTGAGCAGAAGTGTCGAGGATGATGCCACACACGCGGTAACGGCCGCATTGCGCATGCTTGAGAAAGTGAAGGAGCTCAATCTGACACAATCGCCGCAGTCCGCTTTTGCATCGCTCCGCATCGGCATCGGCATACACACCGGGCCTTTGATTTGTGGCAACATCGGATCGCATAACCGTCTGGAGTATTCCGCGATTGGCGACAGTGTCAATCTAGCTTCGCGGCTCGAGAGTCTCAACAAAGAGTTTCATACCCGGATCGTCCTGAGCGAGGCGACATACCAGCTCGTTTCACATCGGTTTAGCGGGTTTCGAGAGCTTGGCCTTGTGCCCGTCAGAGGTTTTGAAGACAAGATACGGCTGTACACCATAGGGCCGGCGGACGAACATCAACCGTCTGTTGCGCCGAACGAAGGAGTAGTGAATGAAGTTACGCCTGTTGGCTTTGCCGATCCTAGCCGCCACGGTCATACTAGCCCAGAACAGATCGACCCAAGCTTTCCAGTCGGCTAATGCCCAGAGCAAGGACACGAGTGCTCAGCCGAAGAAGCTGGAGCGTGTGCATGCAAGAAAGCTCGACGGCTTCGATCTCGCGCCAAAGCCAGCGAATGGCGGTACGCAACTAGGTGGTGCGAGCCGCGGCACGGGAAGTTCGACCACCCTGCTTGCCCCCAACAAGGGACGCACTTACACGTTGAACCCTCTATTTCAATGGAGTAACCCGAACGTGAAACTCAAATCGTTCACGTTCCGGCTGCTGGGTTCCGATCACGAGTCCGTTGTTTACGAAACTGACGTCACTGGTAACACTTTCGAATATCCCAGTGATGCACCGGCCCTGAGTCCCGGCGCTAGCTACTACTGGACCGTACAGCCTTCGGTTAAATTATTGGGCGACGCCGCAGAACCTGCAGAACTGGTTGTTGTCGGGAGCGATGAGCGCTCCGAGTTAGGACGGCTGTTCACAGGCACTCCGGACGTTTCTGTTGAGCGTGCCAAACTCTACGTCGATCGGCGGCTCTGGTATGACTCGATTGAGGTCTACACCAGTCTGATCGCTGCAAACCCGAACGAAGCTCAACCTCTGCTGGAGCGCGGAGAGCTTTTCGACCAGCTGCCCCAGACCAAGGAGGCTGCGAAGGTCGATTATTCAAAGGCCGAGGCTATCGCTCACTTGTGAGCGGCACGGGCAAAGCGGCGCCACTGAGCGCGAAGCACGTACTCACGACAGAATCTTGATAACCGAGATGGTCATATCGTCAATCTGATCGGTGCCGGAAGTATAATCGCGAACGCGTCTCACGATCGCGGCGACCACGTCCTTTGCCGGCTTCCCCTGCTGGGCCTTGACGATCTCCTCGAGATCCACTCCGTCCCACATGTCACCGGCCGTGTTGGTCACTTCGAGGATGCCATCGGAGATACAGATAATCACGTCGTTCACGGCGACATTGATAGTTGTTTGACCATACGAAGAATATGGCTGGAGACCAACCGGAAGTCCGGATGCAGATGGCCGCTCAATCTGCTGTGTCGACGCTCTAAAGATAATGGGCGGCGGGTGGTCCCGCGTTCACATAGGTCAGCTGCCTGCGCGCAGAGTCAAGAACGCCGCAGAAGAGCGTAGCGTAACGGTCGAGGCTCGAGCAAAGGTACAAGGTACGACTGACCTCCGCGACCAGTTGCGATAGGGGCAAAGCCTGTCGAAGGAGGTGACTGCGCAAAAGGGTCTGAATGCTGGCCATAAGTACGGCGGCGGGCATTCCCTTTCCGGAAACATCTCCGATCGTGAAGCTAAAAAGGTCCTCGGGCAATTGCAGGAAATCATAGAAATCACCTCCCACGGATTCAGCGGGTGCGAAGAAGCTTTCATAAGCGATGCCCAGTACATCGATCCGTTCTTTGGGAAGGAGGTTGGTCTGCACCTCCCTTGCCATATCCAGTTCCCAGCGAAGCAATCGCGCCGTTTCAGCTTCCTGGCGCAACCGCTCCGTCTGGATAACAGCGGATGAATATAACGACATCAAACTTAGAAGCTCAACATCGTGGTCGGAAAAACCTCCGGGTTTATTGAGAACTTCTATGGCTCCGATTATCTTTCCGTCTGCCCGCAATGGAACTGCCAGAAGCGAAGCTGTAAGGTAGCCGCTTACCTGATCGACGCTGCGCAGAAATCGAGGGTCGGATGCTGGATGATTGACAAGCAGAGTGCGGTTCTCCGCCATGGCTGTCCCTACGATTCCGGAGCCCAGGGGTAAACGAAGCTCTTTGATGCCGTGAGCAACCTTGGTCCACATCTCGCCATTTTCTTGGTCGATCAGCCACAGGCTGCATCGATCAGCTCCTGTGAGGTCCCGCGCCAGATCGGCGTTTAGCTGCAAGAGGCGAGAAATGTCAGACTCACGGCTGATGCGGGCGGCATGCTCAAAGATCGTTTGCGTGGTACGCGTGATTCCCGACTCCTCATCAGGTTGATGAGAGTCTGGTGCCGAGGGATCGAGCTTACGTTGAGTAGCCAAGAATCTCCCGCCACGCTCGCAAAGCAGGCGAGGTGGTATTTGCACATCATACGCGAAACGCTAGTTGCCAGTTGCGGCCCAGTGGACACCCTGGGCAAGGAGCCTGCGAAATTCCGGGGTTGCAAGATTGGGACTGGGTTCATTGGTCCAGGTGTGACCCAACATCGTCACGTACACCCGACCCTTGCCGAAGGTTGTCACCCAGTCCATCGGCTCGTTCTTTTGGGAGACAGGGGAATGAGCATAGGTCAGGATCGTTAAATTCTGCGCTGGGCCATGCTGGCCGTGGGTCAACTGTTCCATGGGTTGCAGCCAATGATCGGGTAAACCATTCGTCACCGGATGAGTGTGATTGAGAACGTGCACAACAAAGTCGGCTCGGGCGGGATGTCCGGGCTTGAGGCCGGAGCCTTTTGGAATCGTTATGACCTTGCCTTCATCGGAGATAGCAAGACCGGGCCCGAACTCGGGCTCCCGCCAACCCAATCCAATCATCTCGTTGTACGCGGCCCAATGTAGAAAGGCGTTGTTGGCGGCGTGGTAAACAACCAGCCCACCACCGCCTTTCATGTACGCCTCGAATTCATTCTCGATTGCTTTGGGCCACTCTACTCCGGAGTCAGTATGGCCCCCGTTGAAGTTATTGACGACCACCTGATATCGAGTGAAGTCCGGCTTCCATTTGTCGAAGTTCTCCGGGTTGACCGTGGAGACGTCGACGCTGAAGCCACCGGCTTCCTGAAGAATGGAGCGGATGGCGGCGGTTCCAGCGGCCCAATCGTGGTTGTTAACGCCGTCAATGATGAGGACGCGAACCTGAGCGAAACTCAGCGGGCTGAACAAAAATGACCAGCCAAGCAAAAAGATCACGCGCGATACATGCATCCACGTGATCTTATCTTGGAAGCTTGGCAGTGGTCCTATTGTTCAAGATCGTTATTGTTGTGCAGATTGAGCGGCCAAGGCACTCCGAAAGTTCGGGTGTTGGAGCCACTGCTGAGCATGGGGTGTAGCGGCAAAAGCTGCCCATTCCGTGGAGCCCGGCGTATTTGTTAGTTTGGCGGCAGTCGTCTCGCTCAGGAACCCGAGGAGGCCGCCAAAACAGGGAAGCGCGAAGACCGGGTTGACCGGCGGCAGGTTCGGGATCGTGTTTGATGGAGTAAAGTTCAAGCTGGTTGCCAAATTGCCGATTTGTTCAGAGGCGTCGCGCTGAGTCAATGGCTTCAGTCCCCAACGCCACTCAATCAGCTTCAGGATGGATGTGTGGTCGAACAGGGTATCGGTGATGGTCGGCGTCTTTGTTGTGTTCACGGTGAAGGGCGAGACGACGACAGCTGGAATGCGGAAGCCTAACAAAACCTGCCCTTTTACCTGATCGGTGTCCAGATCGTTCACGTTGGCAGGCGTCACGCGTGGGGGAGCGACGTGATCAAAAAAACCACCCCACTCATCGAAAGTGATGATCAAAACAGTCTTCGCCCAGCCGGGTCCGCTGGCAACGGCTCTGTACACTTCGGACAGGAATGCCTCGCCATTGCGGATGTCGGCATGAGGATGATCGTCATTTCCCGTACCATCGTCAAGCACCGTATAGCGAGGATCGATGAAGGAGACGGCTGGCAACGTACCAGCTGCAGCCGAGCTGAGGAACTCTGAAAAGAGCGCCGTGGACGAGAGATATTTCAGTCCCCAGAAGGCCAGGTAGGGAAGATTACTGAAGTAGTATTTGTGACTTACCTTGGCATCCTGTAGCCGGTCAAAGATGGTGGGCAGACTAGAAAGCTGCACTGTATCGCCCAGCCGGTCGGTTTGAGCGCTCCACAGAAACATGCGATTGGCGAAGGTAGGTCCGAGGATGGATGCGAAATAGTTGCCGCAGACGAGGAAGTTACGGGCCAGCGCAGCGTAGAACGGCACTTCCGTATCGGTGTAATAGCCGATGCTGAACTTGTCATTCTTGCCAGCACGTAAAAATCCATCCATCGCTCCGTTGTCGTAAGCCGTCCGACTGCCGTTATAGGAATGATCCGGATCCCGATACTGGCAACCTTCGCGGTCATTGCCCAGGTTAAAGGGCGCCGTTGAGGTCCCGTTAGCGTTCTTATAGGTCAATCCGGTCGGCATCCCATAGGGACCAGGCAGCCAGCCTAGGAAATGGTCAAAGCTGCGGTTCTCCATCGTGACGACAACGATGTGGTCGACACCGCTGGAATCTGCAGGCGGCAACGTGATGGGGGCCTGGATCTGAACCGATCCATTGGCGAACCGGGGAACAGGGACTGTCGCGGAACTCGTCAGGTTCTGGGCTTGCACAGGATGCATTCCCGCGCCCAAGGTCAAGCCGGCGGTACCGGCACCCATGGCTCGCAGGAAATCTCTCCGTTGAAGATGCATAGAGGTCTCCATGTGCGCAGAGTGTGCGCGTATAGAGAGACGCATCGATTCCGTATCTTACTTCACAAAAAACAGTTTCAGGGATATGAATGCCGCCGGCGCCCCGACCGGCAAGCGCCCCCGCCGCTGATGACGGAGGCTCTTGTCCGGAGCACGCTTACTTCGCGGATGCGGTGGTCTGCATTCCCGGTGAGGCCAGGTTGTAGCTCAGATCCGTGCGGTAGCGAACCACCGAAAGGTGCACGGAATCAATCATGCCGGTTCTCTTCATGACCATTTTGCGTGCCCCTTCTTCGCCCAAAACTTTGTCCAACAATGGACCCGCATCCAGATCACCAATCTTCTTCATGAGGCGAACCGTCACTCGTTCAGTGGCATCGCCGCCGAACATCGTCTCGTTAGCCCAATAGTTCTTTACGTCAGCTTTCTTCAAAGCCGGCAGGTATTCATTCTTCATCCAGGCGTCGAAGTCTGGCCCTTTCCCTGGCAACAAATGCATGCTCGCAATCAACGCGTATTCAGCCTGCTCTGAAAGCTTCGTGTGGATGCCCATGTCAGCGGGTGCCCTGGAGGCGAACCGTTGTACAGATGTCACGAAAGCGGAGCCTTTGCGCATCAGGGCGGCTGCATCCTCTTTGCCCAAGGCTCGCTCGACGGGCGTCAGACCTTCGAGATCAGCAAAGTGGACCAGCGGTGTCACCGAAGTGTACTCCATGAGGTTGCCCATGACAGTCTGTAGAACCGCCCTCGACGGCACTTCTGCCTTCTTGTAAGCGGCGCTCATTTCTTTTTGCCAGAGTTCGTAGTCTGATCGGCACTCGGGCTTTATGGTTGAGACGACCACCACGCTCCATTCCGGGGCTGGCGTCGACTGAGCCATAACAGGGGGAACATTGGAAAGCGCAAGCGTAGCCAAGATGGCACTAACGCCGGCACGGAAGCAGAGTTCGTGAATCCGGTACATACAGCCTCCTGTTCAACGCGGTTCTCCTGAGAACCTGCCGCTTAAGGAACCTGTCACCAGTAACAGCGGCGGCGCGATGCTGAATCAAACCGCTGATGATGAGGGAGTATGCGCCGATCAGCCGCGAAATACAAGTGTTCTAGAGGACAGAGGAACCAAATAAGTTCGGGTAAAGCCTTTTGGACCCTGCTGTATCAGCTAAGAAGTCGAGGTTCAGAGGCTATTCCCACTCGATGGTTCCGGGAGGCTTGTGAGTGCAGTCGTAAAACACTGCGGCGATTTGTGGCAGGGCGAGGAGTTGACCCGTGAGGCGAACGAGCATATCTCCGCTCATCAGCACAACGTCTGCAGTCATGCCGTCGACCGACTGAATCGGTCGGAGCACAACTGATTCCGGATGTCCTTCAAAGCCCAAGGGAAGCAGCACCACCGGGAACTGCCAGACAAGTTCTTCGAAGCCGCAATCAAGGCAGTAGCTCCGCACGACAGCATCGGCTTTGCGCAAGAGGTCCAGGCGCTGGCGCGTCACAGTGGCCTCGAAAACTGCAAGCTGATCTAATGGCGCCTTCGAACCGCACATCGCGACCACGCGATTGATGTCTGAACGTGAATTCGTTAGCGTAGGCGCAGTCTTCTGAATGATCTCTGCAGAAGGCGTTTCTTCCAGAGCGAGAACTGCCCGGTAACTGCGCGTATCGCCCTGGACCCCCACCGAGTTGAGGGGCAGCAGGACTCCTTCCGGCAGTGACTGCACGCTGGCGGACTCGCGCGCGCATAGACAACGAATAGCCAGACCTGGACCAGGAAACGGATGACGTGCCAAGAATTTGGCCGGGACTCCAATCTCGCGGCCAATGGCTCGAACTTCGTCTTTGTAAAACGATGTCAGTGGCTCAATAATGCGGCCCGATTCGATTAGCGCCTGAATGCCGGCGACGCGGTTGTGATGGGTTTTGATCAGGTCAGCTTTCGCAGTACCACCAGACTCGATGGTGTCCGGATAGATAGTGCCTTGCCCTAAGATCCATTGCGCGTCCAGGAAGTGCTCGGTTGCGAGGATGCGTTCCTGTACCTTGACGAAACCTTCTCCTATGGCCCGACGCTTTTCTTCGGGATCGTGCAAACCTTCCAGAGCCGCCAAAAATTCTGAGTCCGCATTCACTACCATGAAATGCAGCGCACCAAGCTCCTGGAAGATGCCACGCACGAACTCAGTCTCCTGTTCGCGCATTAATCCTGTGTCCACATAGATACCGAAGACGCGGTCGGGACCAAGTGCCCGCAGGCACAGCGTGTAAGCCACAGTAGAATCGACACCGCCGCTCACGAAAAAGAAGACGTTCTTGGATCCTGCAGTCTTCCGGATCTGATCTTCAACCAGGGGCACACGTTGCGCCAGGTCCCAATCCTTTTCGGCGTGACAGATTCCGAAGACAAAGTTCTCCAGAATGCGTTGTCCAGCATGCGTGTGCACCACTTCGGGATGGAACTGAAGGCCGAATAGATTTCTACGGGCATCAGACATAGCGGCCACACCCGATACTTCAGAAGCAGCCGTGATGCTGAAGCCCGCCGGGACCTCTTCGACGGTATCGAAGTGGCTCATCCAAATCTGGGATCGCTCGACTCCGGAGAGTAGTTCGTCCGGCGCCGTGACAGTCAGGTGAGCCAAGCCGTATTCCCCGCGAAGGCCTTTTCGTACCGTGCCGCCGAGATAATGCGCCATCAGTTGGTGCCCGTAGCAGATACCCAGAACCGGCAATCCAGTTGTCAGAACCTGCGGGTCGATCTGAGGGCTGCCCGGCTGAGTGACACTGGCAGGACCACCCGAGATAATAATGCCCTTTCGATCAAGAAGTTCGTTAGCCGGCGTATCACTCGATTGAACGTCCGCGTACACACCCAGTTCGCGAACACGCCGTGCAATGAGGTGAGTGTATTGGCCGCCGGTATCGAGAACGGTAATCTGGGGCGTTCTGAACGCCTTCATTGCGGACAGGAAAATAGGATCAAGCGACTACCGGCTGGCACGCTGCTTCTCGTAGCGATTCTTAGAATCAGCCAACAGCTTCGAGGCCTTCGGCATAGCATCGATTGCCTTCTGTATTTCAGGATCCTGCTCGACTGCAACCTTCTGCGAATCTTCGTAGCTGAAGGCAGTGATATACATCTCCGTACGGAGCGTATCGCGCAGCCAGGAATGATCGCGCGTCCAGTCGGCTTCCGTGAAATTGATGTTCTGCTTCATCAACCAATCATGGAAGTCATTGAGCACCGCTTCATCGGGGGCCCACTTCTCAGGCAGTTTGGTCTCGTGAGACGAGAAGTAATGAGCAGAGTAGTTGAAGAAGGAATTCTTACGGACCACGCTCAATTCGAACGGATCAAGTTTTGCCGGTTCGAACTTTTCGTCCGGTGTGATGCCGCCTCCGCCATATACAACGCGGCCGAGGTCGGTTTGCTTGACATCAGTCGGGTTACTCACCTGGCTGCGCTTGCCGTAATAATAGTCGAGAAACGAAAGGTTTGAGTAATCACGCTGGATAAGGCGGCCACTCGGAGTGTAGTAGTGCTGAGTAGTTAGCGCCAAGCCGGTGCTGTCGCTCAGCGGATAGACTGTCTGCACCAGGCCCTTACCGAACGTGGTGTCGCCCAGGACCCAGGCTCGATCGTGATCCTGTAAAGCGCCCGCCACGATCTCTGCTGCTGAAGCCGAGAAGCGGTTGACGAGAACGACAATCGGATAGCTCTCGCCATACTGACTGCCACGGGCCAGATACGGCTTCTCTGAATAGGCACGGCCCTTGTGCGAAACAACGACTTGCCCACGGTCGAGCCAGTGTCCTGCTACGGCCACACCTTCTTGTAGAAGTCCGCCCGGGTTTTCGCGTAGGTCGAGAATTAAACCCTTGATTGTTCCTTCACCAAGCCGTTTGAGATTGTCTTCAACCTCTTTACCAGTGGTCTCAGTAAATTGCTGGATGTGGAGAAAAGCGATGCCGGGCTTAACCCAGAACGCCTCATCGACACTGTTCCGCGGAATCTCGCCGCGTTGCAAATTAAATGTAATCGGCTTGCCAACGCCTTCGCGATTAACAACCACCTGAACCTTGGTGTCCTTGGGGCCCCGAAGCAAATCGGCGACTTGTGCGGTCGTCATCGAATCGACACGTTTGTCGTTCACCTCGATCAGCAGATCACCCGGCCGAAGCCCAGCTTTGTAGGCAGGTGAACCCCCGAAAGGATGAACCACCATCGGTTTACCTGTGCGAGGTTGTCCGCCAAGCAGCATCCCTATGCCGTAATACTTGCCGTGCTGTTCCTCGCGCAGACCTGCGAACTCCTTCGGATCGAAGAAATTAGAGTGGGGATCGAGAGTGCGAAGCATGCCGGGAATGGCACCCTTATATATCGTTTTATCGGCAGAGAGCTTATCAGCGTAGTTGTCGCCAACCAGATCGTAGACTTTCGTGAAGGACTCGATACTGGCTTTCAGATCTTCGTCGGAAGTGACACTAGTGTTCCGTTGAGAAGCGGCGCGAACGGATTGGGTCGCCGGCCCGATCAGGCCGCCGACGAGTGAACAAACTGCAATAAAGATGGGGGCAAAAATGAAAATGCGGCGCTGGGACGACAACCTAACCTCCCGAAATCTAGCTTTCAGTATAGACGTTTGAAACGGTCTGGGGTCTTGCGATGAGTTTTCGTATGAGGTGGAATGATCTGTCAGACCGCCGCGCGAGCCCTGCGGACCACTGGCACTTCGCTCCGAACGGGTTTTTTCGGGGCGTCGTCAAGACGTTTCACCTGGTCACTTACGCAGACCAAGAACATGGGTTGGCGAGCATGCTTCAACAAGTCAATGATCCGGTCATGCTGGTCCTCCAGATAAATGGACTTGCCGTCGGTAAGCAGATGCAGCCCTGCATCGCCGGACAGAACTGTACTTAGACGCCGGCCCATTTCGCGCTGCAGGAAACGGAGTACGCGCCGGATCTTTTGCAGGGAAAAGCCCTTTCGGCGAAGCTCGGCGATTACGGTAATTTCAATCACCTCTTCGGCCAGATAAATGCGCTTGTGACCTTCATGCCGTGGGGAAACTACCTTGCGTTCGTCCCACCATTGCAGTTGCCGCAGGCTCACATCGGCGATGGACGCGACCTCAGTGCTGGTGTAGGTGCGTTGTCCGGGTGAATCAGAACGGACTTTCCGTGTTTTGAACATGACGACCGAGTTCCGTTCGAACTGACAACGGCTGCCAAAATTGTACTAGAACAGCAGATAGAGTCAATAGAAAATCGCGGTGCTCAGCCACCGCCGACAAATTCGACGATCTCTAAACGTGCTCCGTCAGTCACTGGTGTAGACGTCCAGTCCCGTTTTCTGACGAGGTTCTTGTCGAGTTCTACAGCCACACGATCAGAGGGCAATTCCAAATGATTCAGCAGACTGGCGATGGAGTGCTGGGTTGCTAATTGGTGCCGTTCGCCGTTTACGGTTACCGCAATGTTATCCGTATTCATTCTGATCGGTTCTTATTTCATTATAAGGATCACTTGCGGTGTCTCCGGATTGGTAATCTGGTAGTTCGAAAATGCCTACCACCTATGCGGAGACCTGGCTTCCCGTACTGATCCAGATCATCATCGCGCTCGGGGTCGCTAGTGCCATGATCGGGTTTTCGGCGATCCTGGGCCGCCGGGTAAAGGACAGCGTCAAATCAAGTCCTTACGAATCGGGCATGAAGCCGGTGGGCAATGCTCGCGAACGTTTCAGCGTTAAGTTCTATCTTGTGGCGATGGTGTTCATCCTATTTGATATTGAGGCCATCTTCTTGTATCCATGGGCGGTTGTTTATCGACAACTGAAGATGTTCGCATTCTTTGAAATGTTGTTGTTTATCGTGCTGGTGCTTTGCGGCTTTTATTACATATGGAAGAAGGGTGTCTTGGATTGGTCAGTTGATTTAAAACAGAAGGTGCGTCATCAGGCAGGTCGCCGTGCTGCCTGATGCTCTGTCGGAGAATCAGACGGCAGTCCTAATTCAGCAGCACTTCCCCGAAGCGATCGTTGATGCAGATTTGGCTGTCGATTGCCCCGTTTTGACGGTTCAGCCTGGTAGTGTCGTACCGATATCACGGCTGTTGAAAGATAGCGGAAGTTTTGATCGATTGAGTGGAATCACCGCAGTGGACTGGTGGCCTCGCGAGCCTCGGTTCGAAATCGTTTACCTTCTGCATGGAACACGAGATGCCCGCAGGTTGCGCTTGGTTGCGCGAGTTGCCGAGGGTGAATCGGTTGCCTCCCTGACTCCGATTTGGCGCGGTGCGAACTGGTACGAGCGAGAGGTTTTCGATTTGTTTGGGATTCCCTTCTCAGGCCATCCGAACATGGAGCGCATCATGATGCCTGCCGATTGGGAAGGGCATCCGTTGCGTAAAGATTATCCCGTGCATGGACACAGGTACTCGTATCAGGATGAATAACTGTTACGGGGACTTAATCGTATATCGAATTCATAGGTGCAGTGATGATTGAGGGTAAAGCCCACGTAGCGTCGCTGGACGCAGAACATGAACTAGCCGTCGAAGATCCTTCCGAACTGGCGTTGCCGGAACAGGGGGCTGGAAAAGCGCGGAGGATGACCCTGAACATGGGTCCGCAGCATCCGTCCACACATGGTGTCTTGCGTGTGGTGCTGGAGCTTGACGGGGAAACCATCCTCAGGGCGCGGCCGGAGATCGGGTATCTGCACACCGGCATCGAAAAGCAGGCGAGGGCCAAAAGTATCAGCAGGTCATTCCGCTTACCGACCGCGTCGATTATCTTTCCAATCTCAACAACAATCTCTGCTATTCGCTGGCAGTGGAGCGGCTGCTTGGGCTGGAAATTCCGCCGAAGGCGCAATGGATGCGGGTGATGTTGTGCGAACTGACGCGCGTAGGCAGTCACCTAATTTGGCTGGGAACGCATGCGCTGGACATCGGCGCAATGTCTGTTTACTTTTACTGCTTCCGGGAACGCGAAGAGATCCTGAAGATCTTCGAGATGTTCTCGGGTCAGCGGATGATGACCAGCTACATCCGCATCGGAGGCCTTGCGCTAGAGCCGCCGCGCGGCTGGCAGAAGGCTGTGGCCCGCAGTCGTCGAGCGCCTGGCTCAGCAAGGCATCGACGAATACGAAAATCTTCTTAGCGGCAAATCCCATTTGGGTAAACCGCACGAAAGGCGTGGGCGCGCTGCCGCTGGAAGACATGCTGGAACTGGGCGTGACCGGGCCGATGATCCGGGCTGCGGGTCTTAGGCTTGATGCGCGCAAAGATTGCCCGCATACGCAGTTACGAGAAGTTCGATTTCGATATACCCGACACGGACCGAGAACGACGTGTATGCGCGTTTTGAAGTTCGCATGGAAGAAATGCGGCAAAGCGTGCGCATCGTCAGCCAGGCGCTGGACGGTATGCCCGACGGGCCTTGGCAGGCCGATGCGCCGCACGTGGTTCTACCCGATCGCGAAAAGATGAAGACCCAAATGGAGTCGCTCATCTATCACTTCAAGATCGTTACCGAAGGGTTCCGTGTGCCGGCCGGTTCGGTTTATCAGGTGGTGGAATCGCCGCGCGGAGAGCTTGGGTTACTACGTGGTGAGTGACGGTACCGCGAATCCGCATCGTGTCTTTATGCGGACGCCCAGCTTTGGCAATCTGCAAGTCGCTTGGCGCCATGCTGGAGAACGTGTCATCTCCGACTCCATCGCCATCATGGGCAGCATGGACTTTGTCCTGGGAGATGTGGACCGGTAAGCATCATGACCTTTTCTCCTGCGCTGGAACAGCGATTCGCGAAACTGCTCAACAGCTATCCTCCCGGACGCCAGCGTTCGGCGGTGGTGCCGATGCTGCTGTATGGTCAGGATGAGATCGGTCATGTGTCTCAGGACTTGGTTGAAGAAATTGCGCGCCGCTGCGGAGTACCACCGCTGCAGGTGGATGAAGTGATCGGCTATTATTCGATGCTTCACCGCAAGCCGCTGGGTAAATTTCACGTTCAGGTTTGTACCAACATTGCCTGCCAGGCCGTGGGCGGCGGAAGAACTGTAGAACATGCCAGCAAGAAGCTTGGGCTCGGAACAAACAGGTATCCGCCGACGGCCTGATTTCGCTGGAAGAAGTGGAGTGCATGGGCGCCTGCTCCTGGGCGCCGGCTATCCAGATTAATTACGATTTTCATCATTTTGTCACTCCGGAGCGCTTTGACCAGCTGATGGCGGCGCTGCAGAACGGGACCTATCAAAGAGGCCTCGTAAGAGATCCCATGCGTTATAACGAACCGAGTCCGCTTGAAATCAGGGTAATCTCCCAACGATTCGATCTGCCGAATTCCGCGTCGATCGATACTTATCTGGCGAACGAAGGATATGTCGCGATTCAGAAAGCCATTGGTATGACGCCCGAAGCCATCATTGAGGAGTTGAAAATCTCTTCGCTACGAGGACGGGGCGGGGCCGGTTTTCCTACCGGCATGAAGTGGAGCTTTGTTCCACGCACCACGGGCAAGCCCACTTACGTCATCTGCAATTCCGACGAGAGCGAACCCGGCACCTGCAAAGATCGTTTGCTGATGGAGAACGATCCGCACCAGTTGATCGAAGGCATGATGATCGCCGGCTGGACGATCAAATCAAACAAGGGCTATATCTTCATCCGCGGCGAGTATCGCTATCTGATCGAGATCGTGGATCGAGCGATTGCGGAAGCCTATGAACGCGGCTATCTTGGAAAAAATATCCTGGGCTCCGGTTGGGATTTCGACCTTTACACGCATACGGGTGCGGGCGCTTATGAGTGCGGTGAAGAATCGGCGCTGCTGGAGTCGCTGGAAGGCAAGCGCGGCATTCCGCGATTGAAGCCGCCCTTTCCGGCGGTCGTTGGCGCGTTTCAGTCGCCCACCATCTTGAATAATTGCGAGACCTTCTCCACTGTCCCGGTGATTCTTCGCAATGGCGGCGCGTGGTATGCCGGCTTCGGTACTCCGAAGAACGGCGGTACGCGCCTGACGTGCGTTTCCGGTCACGTGAACAAGCCAGGTGTTTACGAATTGCCGATGGGCTTTCCGCTGATGCGACTGATCAATGAGGTCTGTGGCGGCATGCGCAACGGCAAGAAGTTGAAGGCGGTTATCCCGGGCGGCTCCTCCTCACCGGTTTTAACGGCGGCAGAATGTGACGATTCACCTGGACTTCGATTCCATTGCGAAAGCGAAGAGTATGGCGGGTTCTGGCGGCTTGGTGATTCTTGATGAGGATACCGATATCGTGGCGGTGGCGCTTCGAACGATTAAGTTCTACGCGCATGAGAGTTGCGGCTGGTGCATTCCCTGCCGCGAAGGTACGACGTGGCTAAAGAAAGTGCTCAGCCGTTTCCACGAAGGCAATGGAGTCGCAGAGCGACATCGATTTAATCGGCGAGCTGTCGCGGCAATATGTTGGGCCGCACGTTCTGTGCGCTGGGCGATGCGGCCGCCATGCCGACCACTGCGCTTCATTACGAAGTTCCGAGATGAGTTCGAAGCATATCTGGTGAAGTCACAAGCGCATGGGCGTACTGTCAGCCATCCGGAACTGGTGCGTCTGTCTGTAGGGAAGTAAAGGTTTCGAAGTAGAAGATTATGGCTGACCCAGTTAATTTTACTATCGACGGTCAAGCACTGCAGGCTGAACCTGGCACGCTGCTGATCAACGCGGCCAAGCAGGCTGGCATCGCCATTCCGGCGTTCTGCTACTACGATGACCTGTCTCTGCAGGCTGCCTGCCGTATGTGCCTGGTAGAAGTCGAGAAAACTCCTAAACTACAGGTGGCGTGCACCCTGCCGGTAGCCGAAGGCATGGTGGTGCATACCGATTCTGAAATCGTCCGGAAGGCTCGCAAAGGTACGCTCGAGTTCCTGCTGACGAACCATCCGCTCGATTGCCCGGTGTGCGACAAGGGCGGCGAGTGCGAACTGCAAGACATGGTTTTCCGGTATGGCGCCGGGGAGAGCCGCTTTCGCGAGACCAAAATTCACGTGGATGAGAAGCAGTGGTCGCCAATTGTTTTCTACGATGCGCCGCGCTGTATTCTCTGCTACCGCTGCGTCCGTATCTGCGGCGAAGGTTTGGGCGTAATGCCTTGGGCATTGGCAATCGCGGCGCAGCTGCGGAGATTGTTCCGAATCGAGGCGATCATCTGGAGTGCGACGAATGCGGCGCCTGCATCGATATCTGTCCGGTTGGCGCACTTACCAGCGGCACTTATCGCTACAAAACCCGCCCCTGGGAGATGGAGCATGTGGGTACCATCTGCACGCATTGCTCCAACGGTTGCAAGACGACGCTCGGTGTTCGCAATGGCGAGATTATGCGCGCCAACAATCGCGACCGCTCCGGGATCAACGGTGAATTCCTTTGCGTGAAAGGACGCTACGGTTTCGATTTCAACGAGCATCCGGATCGCGCTTACGTCGCCGCTGGTGCGGGTAGGTGGCCAGTTGAAGCCGGTCTCCTGGGCACAAGCATTGGCGGCTGTGGCGAAAAGTTTAACGAACTGAAGGCGCATAACGGAAAGTTCGCCGTGATCGGTTCGAACCACACCACGAATGAAGAGAATTTCCTGCTGCAGAGATTTGCTCGACAAGATTTTAGGCACCTCGAATATCGATCATCATCGGACCGGTGACGTACCACGCTGATTGATGCACTGCACGGGCGCACGGGTGCGCTTGCGACCACCGCAGATCTCTTCACCACTAAAGCCGCGCTGGTGATGGGTGCGATCTTGCGCAGGAGCAGCCGTTATTGCCTACCAACTGCGGAATAACTGGCGTTTGCACAAAGCCCACATCTATGCGGTAACTCCCGGTCTGGTTCGCGAAGACAGTTACGCAACTACCGTCCGCGCGGCCGCTGGGGCGGAGTTTGAAGCCTTGGACACGCTACGCGAGAAGCTGCAGCGGAGCCGGAACTGGTGATCCTGTTCGGCGCTGCCATCAAGGGCGAGGCGGTTCGGAGGCTGGTGGCGTTTGGGGATTCGCTGGGCATCCCGTAAAGTATGTGTGCCTGGTAGATTATTCGAACTCGCGTGGGGCTTCCGATATGGGCTTGCTGCCGGATCTTTTGCCGGGCTATCATCCGGTGACAAACGGCGCGTTAGAGCCGGGCTTGAACTACGACCAAATTCTGGCGGCACCTGATCTGGATGCTCTTTGGATTGTGGGCGCAAACCCGCTATCGCGTCATCCCCTAGCGGCGACAAACGCCTTTGTGGTGGTGCAGGATTTGTTCCTGACCGAATCGGCTAATCGCGCCGATGTCGTTTTGCCGGCTGCTTCTGCTTACGAGAAAAATGGGACTGTGACCAACGTCTGCGGTGACGTGCAGAAATTGACTCGTGGACCTAAGACGATGGGTACAAAGCCGGATCTCGAGATTTTGAGCTTACTCGCAAAGAGATGGGCGCAGATTTGGGCGCCTCCAATCCCCAAGCTGTGTTTCAGCAGATCCGACAGGTGGTGCACGGTTATAACGTGCCCTTGACTGTGATCGAGACCGGTGGCGCGGCGCCCACGGCACCGTTGAATGGGCATGTGGAGTTCCGCTCGACCCCCGAGTTAGTTCGATCGGCCGAATAACACTCTTTTCACTTCAGGCACGTTGGGTCGGTTCTCGAATATGCTGAACGCGGTCATCGAATCGCCCGGTGAACTCTATCACGATCCGGCAAAGAAGACCGGCATTCGCGACGGCAGTGTACAGGTCGAGACCTCCGGACGCGAGCAATGATCTTCAACTACTTTGTTGTCACGCCTGATTAAGATCGCGATCGTCTTCGGTGTTTTTATGACCACCCTCGCCTACCTGCAATGGGTGGAGCGGAAGGTGCTGGCACACATTCAATCACGCACCGGGCCGCTGCGAGTGGGTCCGCACGGCTTGATGCAGCCTATGGCGGATGTCTTGAAACTGTTTACCAAGGAAGATCTGCTTACCTCCTTATGTAAATCGCTTCTTCTATCTGCTAGCGCCATTCATCGCGGTGTCGCTAGCCTGAGTCTCCATCTCAATTATTCCGTTCGGACCGGAAGTGGAAGTCTTCGGTGTTCGCACCTACATGCAGATCACTGATGTCAATGTTGGAATTCTGTTTGTTCTGGCAATCAGTGCGGTGAGCGTGTACGGCGTGGCGCTTGGCCGGTTGGTCGTCCAACAACAAGTACTCGCTGATTGGCGGCCTGCGCAGCAGTGCGCAGATGATCAGCTATGAACTGCCACTGACTCTGGCGATCGTCTCCCCGCTGCTTGTTGAATAATCATCTGAGCTTCCGGGGCATCTCCGACGCCCAGGCCGGCTACTATCTCGGGTTTCTTCCTCGCTGGAATATATTCCAGATGCCGTTTCCGCAGATCTTCGCTTTATCGATCTTCATGATTGCCGGTTTTGCTGAAACAAATCGTATCCCGTTCGATCTTGCCGGAAGCGGAGAACGAACTGGTCGCAGGCTTCCATACCGAGTACAGCAGCATGAAGTTTGCTTGTTTCTTCATGTCCGAATACGCAAACATGGTAACCATCACCTGCGTGGCGGCGCTGCTGTTTTTAGGGGGATGGCATCCGCTATTTCCAGCCCCTGGTCTAACTACGTTCCGGTACTCGTCTTCCTTTTGACGGCGCTAGTGTTACATGTTTCACAGTTCGCAACCGGCACGCCGCGGTAACAAAACAAGCTTCATGTTGTTCGGCCTGGTGTTTCTGTTCATCGCTATCCTGTTCGCAATTCCGGTCTTGCAACCAGTTCTGACTCCGATCTTTTGGTTTCTGAGCAAAGTCGGCGCGCTGCTGTTCACCTTCATCTGGATTCGAGGGACGCTCCCCGCTTCCGCTATGACCAGTTGATGCACTTTGCTTGGACCTTCCTGTTTCCGTGTGCTTTGATCAATCTTCTGCTCACGGCCTTCTGCGTGGCTGTTTTCTAGAAGGGCATCGACTATGGATACGATTCTCTTCATCATCTGCGCCACGGTCGCAGTGGTATGCGCGTTCAACCTCGTCTTTCAGAAGCATCCAATCTCTAGCGCCCTCTCCTTGATTGGAGTCATGGGATCTCTGGCTGTTCTCTATCTGCTGTTGGGTGCTGAATTTATCGCAATGGCGCAAATGATTGTGTACGGCGGCGCTGTTATGGTGCTGTTTATCTTTACCATCATGCTCCTGAACGCGGGGGCGGAAAAATCCAGCAATAAATCCTGGTTTGCTCAGATCGCCGGACTTCCGCTCCTGCTTGCCTTTGTTGCGCTGATCGGCTTTCTGATCAAGAGTGACCTGCGCCCCATGCGTGCGGTTGAATTTGGTAGTTGGGTAGGTGGGAAAGCCGAGCAAGTCGGCCAGATGTTGTTCACAGAATACCTGTTGCCGTTCGAAATTATCTCCGTCCTGATTTTGATTGCCATCCTTGGAGCAGTCGTTCTGGCGCAAAAGGAGATCGACTAAATGCCCCACCTACCTCCTGTTCCACTGAGCTGGTATTTGATGCTGAGCGCCATTCTGTTTGCCTTGGGCATCGCCGGATTTGTTTATCGAAAGAGCGTCATCACGGTCTTTATGTCCATCGAGTTGATGCTGAATGCTGTGAACTTGAGCTTCGTGTCGTTCTCGTATAATCTGCAGCGGATCGACGGTCACATTTATTCGTTCTTCGTCATGGTTGTCGCGGCCGCGGAGGCTGCGGTTGGCCTTGCAATCATTTTGACCATTTTCAAAAATCGCGGCACCCTGCAGATCGACGAAGTCGATTCGCTGAAACTCTAACCACCGCAAATGACACTCTGGCTTATTCCGTTTTTTCCCTTACTTGGTTTTCTTCTCAACGGTATGTTGGGCCGCCGCTGGCCCAAGCAATTTGCGAGTCTGATTGCCGTCGGCTCCGTTGGAATCTCGTTCCTCTACGTCGCGATCACCATTGCTAAGCTTTACCCGCTGAACTCTGTGTACGCCGAACATGATTTTACGTGGATCCAAAGCGGGTTTCTGCAGGTTGGATTCGATCTTGTTCTCGATCGCCTATCGGCTGTGATGCTGATGATTGTGACGGGCGTTGGATTGCTGATACACATCTATTCCATCGGCTATATGGAACATGACGATGGCTACAATCGCTTTTTTACTTACCTGAATCTGTTCATGTTTTTCATGCTGATTCTGGTGCTTGCTTCCAACCTGCTGCTGATGTTTGTCGGTTGGGAAGGCGTGGGTCTCTGCAGCTATCTGCTGGTCGGATATTACTTCAAAGAAGACTATGCGAACAACGCCGCGAACAAAGCTTTTATCGTGAACCGCATCGGCGATTTCGGCTTCATGCTGGGCATCTTCCTCACTGCTATTGCATTTAAGACACTCGATTTTGGAAAGATTGCCGCCGCTGTCGCAACCCTCCCGGTCGAAGCTACGGCGGGCACAATTACGGCGATCACGCTCCTTTTGTTTGTGGGCGCAACCGGTAAATCGGCGCAACTTCCCTTATACGTATGGCTGCCGGACGCCATGGCTGGTCCTACTCCCGTTTCTGCCTTGATTCACGCCGCTACGATGGTGACGGCCGGGGTCTATATGGTGGCCCGTGTCTCCTTCTTGTACAACCATGCGCCCCTGGCAATGGCAGTCGTGGCGGTTATCGGACTGCTGACGGCTGTTTTCGCCGCTACTATCGGCGTCACGCAAACGGACATTAAAAAGGTATTTGCCTATTCGACCGTCTCACAACTCGGGTACATGTTCCTGGGTGTGGGTCTTGGTGCTTATTCGGCAGGCATATTTCACGTCATGACTCATGCTTTCTTCAAGGCCCTCCTCTTCCTGGGAGCTGGAAGCGTGATCCACGGTTTGGGCGGGGAACAGGACCTGCGCCATATGGGTGGCCTTCGGCGAGTGATGCCGATTACGTTTATCACGTTGGGCGTCGCAAGCCTTGCTATATCCGGTGTGCCAGGATTCTCAGGCTTCTTCAGTAAGGACGCTATTCTTTCGGCCGCCTACGAGCAAGCCCCCTGGATGTTTTGGGTGGGCGCATTGACCGCCGGACTGACTGCCTTCTACGTCTTCCGCGCCTACTTCTTGGCTTTTTTCGGCACCTATCGCGGTCATCATCACCCGCACGAATCGCCACTTGTTATGACGGTCCCACTGATGGTGCTGGCCGTTCTTTCGTTCGCCGGTGGATACATCAATATTCCGCAATGGCTTTCACCTAGCTTCCCGCTGGCTGAACATGAAAACGTCACTGCCATGATCATCTCCAGCACCTTCGGAATCCTGGGTATATTGATCGCGTACTTCCTCTATGTCCTTCGCCCTTCCCTGGCAGAATCCATGAAAAACAGCGCAGGTCCGGTTTACACTCTGGTCTCCAACAAATATTACGTAGACGAGGCGTACCACAATGTATTCGTCAATCCAATCAAAGGGATTTCGCGTTCGATCCTGTGGCGGGCGGTGGATGAATCCTTTATCGACAGCTTCCTGGTGACGGGACTGGCGCGGGTTGTGCGCGGCTGGGGTTCGCTTCTACGTCAACTGCAGTCCGGCAGTATCCGAAACTATGCCACGTGGATTCTGGCTGGGTCACTGCTGGTTATTTTCGTCATCGGTCTGGCCGGAGGTAATCGTTGAGTCTACTCGCTATTACCCTGGCTCTGCCGCTGCTCGCCTTTGTGGCAATTCTGCTTACGCCGCGCAATTCAAAAACCTCTTTCACCGTCGCGTTCTTTGCTAGTATCGCGACGTTTCTCGTTTCTCTCGGTCTTATTGGCCCTGCGCTGATTAGTCCGGCTCAGTTTACGTCCGTGATTAATGCGATGTGGATTGACACGCCAGGCACGGAGATTCGCTTCCATCTGGGAATCGACGGTATTAATGTGTGGCTCGTCATCCTGACGACCCTGCTTCTACCCATCGCAGTCTGGATTTCGCAGTCACTGATCAAACAGCGCTATAAGAGCTTCTATGCTTTCCTGATGCTGTTTGAGTTCGGCCTGATTGGTGTTTTCACAGCAGTTGATCTTTTCGTGTTTTACGTGTTCTGGGAAGTTGCTCTGGTGCCGATGTATCTGATGGTAGGCGGCTGGGGCGGACCGCGCAAAGCACCTGCCGCCGTCAAGTTCTTCATCTACACATTTCTTGGTTCCGTATTAATGCTCGGCTCTATAATTTACGTGCACAGTCTCACGAAGTCGTTCGACTTTGCGGAAATTATGAGCAGCTTCAACTCCGGGCAGGTGCTGCTGACGCCTTCACAGCAGCTCTTCCTGTTCCTTGGATTCTTTGCAGCTTTTGCCGTGAAGGTTCCGATTTTTCCACTTCATACCTGGTTACCTGAGACCTACGAGCAAGCACCAGCGCCGGCTACATTCCTGCTGGCCGCCGTGATGTCGAAAATGGGTGCATATGGCTTACTCCGCTTTGCTATCACACTAGGTCCGAACGGTGCGCACCGTTGCGCGCCCTGGATTGTGGTGCTTGCCATTATCGGCATCATCTATGGCGCGCTCATTGCGCTTATTCAGCCCAACATCAAACGCCTGATTGCTTATTCGTCCGTGAGTCACCTTGGTTTTATCGTGCTCGGCATTTTCACCTTTACGCAGCAGGGAGCCGATGGCGCTGTGTTCCAGATGATTGCTCACGGCCTTTCTACCGGCGCTTTATTCATCCTTGCCGGTTACCTGGAAGATCGCCGCGGGTCTATGGAGATTACAGATTTTGGCGGGGTAGCGACGAATGCACCTAAACTTGCGGTTTCGTTCATGATTGCGATGCTCGCAAGCATAGGGCTGCCGACGCTTTGCAATTTCATTGGCGAATTTCTCGTCATGCAAGGGGCAGCCATCGCTCACTTCTCCTGGAGTGTGTGGGCCGCCATCGGCGTGATTCTCTCTGCGGCTTACATGTTGTGGATGTATCAGCGAACCTTCCTGGGCAAAGCCGCTCTCGGTAGTACGCCTCTTCCTGACCTTCGCATGGCCGAATGGGTTCCCATCCTTGTTTTAAGCACTTTAATGGTTTGGCTCGGATGCTACACGCAGTCCTTCATGCCTCCCATTTCCGCGGCAACGGCACATCTTCTTGACCAGACCAGTATGAGCAATGAGTATCGCGTGAATAACACGACTCCCTCTCCAAACAACTCCACGGAGGTGGCGCGTGCTCGGTAACTTCCAACCTCACGCGGTGGAATATCTTCGTTTTCTTCCAGAGATTCTCTTAACGATCTTCGGCATTCTCATCTTCATGCTGGAGGCCCGGTCCCCACGCGGCAATAAGCGCATTCTTGGGGCTCTCGGATTGATTGGTATTGCGCTTGCATTTGTAGGGAACTGCTGGGCCGCTTATAATGGCGGTTCTGCTTTCCAGAACATGATTGCGAACGACGACTACGGAACTTTCTTTCGTGGACTCGTCCTCGTGGTGGGATTTCTCTGTATTCTGTCATCCTTCAGCTATTTGGAGCGGGAGGGTGCGCAGACCGGCGAATACTATTCGCTCATCCTGTTCTCGTTAGTCGGACAGTGTATCCTGGCGACTGCAACAGATCTAATCATGGTGTTCATTGGCCTGGAGATTTCGTCGATCGCCACCTATATTCTTGCGGGTTTTTTACGCGACGATCGACGGAATAACGAGTCGGCACTCAAGTACTTCCTTCTTGGTTCATTCGCTACGGCTTTTCTTCTGTACGGCATATCGTGGATCTACGGTCTGCTTGGCTCGACTAATCTAGCGGCCATCCGGCTGACGCTCGATGGAACTCAGCATATTTCCATCCTGGTGGGGCTTGCTGTGGCACTGCTGTTTGTCGGTTTCGGATTTAAGGTTTCGGTTGCTCCTTTTCAGATCTGGGCCCCCGACGTTTATCAGGGGGCTGCTGCTCCCGTGAGCGCCTTCATGTCGGCAGGACCGAAAGCTGCTGCCTTTGCGGTCTTCTTTCGGGTCTTCATGGTCGTCGTTCCGGCCTTTAAACGAGCGCTGGATACCGCTAGCGTGGGGCTGCGCGTTGCTGACCATGATCATCGGGAACTTTGGAGCATTGCTGCAAACCAACGTGAAACGCATGCTGGGATACAGCTCCATCGCGCACGCCGGATACATCATGATCGCGCTGGCTTGTGGGTCGCAAATTGGTATGACAGCCGCGATGTTCTATCTTGCCTCGTATGCATTAATGAACATCGGTGCGTTTGCCGTCATCAGTCACGTTGCTGCGCGGAATGAGAAGTTCGTCAAGATTGACGACCTGGCGGGGCTTGGACGCCGCGAGCCGATGATTGCTGCGCTGCTTGCGATATTCGTCTTCTCTCTCATCGGAGTGCCATTAACCGGCGGGTTCTTTGGCAAATTCTACATTTTTCAGGCGGCCTTGAACTCGCATCTGGTATGGCTGACCGTCATCGGTTTGGTGAACAGTGCCATCGCTGCTTACTACTATCTGAAGATCATTGTGGCGATCTATATGCGCGAACCAGCCGCTAATGTTGCTAAGCTGCCGCCTCCTTCGCCCAGTCTCCGCATCGCAATCTGGGCTAGTGCTGTTGGGGTCTTAATCCTTGGCATCTTCCCCTCCACACTGCTCTCGTTCGTATCTCTCTCGGCCGCGGCGTTTCGATAGTTTGAAGCGCCCACGTCGGGTATTTCTGGCCAGCCGCTGTTCTGGGTTATCTGCTCAGAAGATGTCTTTCAGATCGGATAGCTGCTTCACACGAATGAGTCTCGGATGCTCATCCGGAACTGGCTCATGTTCCAGGCTCCAGGTTCTTTCATGCGGCACGTAGACAGCGCTCATGCCGGCGCTCAGCGCGGGATTGATGTCGGAGCGCGGCGAGTTGCCGATCATCCATGTTCGTTGCAGGTCGAAGCCCTGCTGGATTGCGAGATTACGATAAGCCGGCTCGTTCTTCTCCGTCACAACGACTACATGTGAGAAATGTTTTCTCAGCCCAGAGCGGTCCACCTTAATCTGCTGCTCGTCCTTATCGCCCTTCGTAAATAGCGTCAACGAGTGCCTTGTCGATAGTTCCGAAACCGTATCTTCCACGCCAGGAATCAACTCCATCGGGCGGTCAAGAATCGCGTGCGCGAACTGCCGGACGGCGTTCAAATCTTGGGGTCCGACATCTCTCTCGGCCAAATGCCGCAAGCAAGTCTCCAGACTTCGCGCGAAATTAGCCGACCCGTAACCGTGAATTTTGATATTCGCGATCTCAATCTCGTCGAGCACGGAACGAATCTGGGCCGGTGAGAGCGAGGAATGTGACAGATATTCGCAAAACTGAGTGAACGCAGACTCGAAGTAGATGTTGTTTTCCCAAAGAGTATCGTCGGCGTCAAAAATTAGGAAATACCGCTCCACAGGCCTCCTAGGAAGTGACCACGTGCTTGGCGTGCCCGTTTAAAGGCCCAACGCGCTTGGCGAGAGCGGTCCGCTGCCGCTGCACAATGTATTCCGGGAGAACTTTCACCAGATATTCCAGACGTTCGGTTTCAGACCGGAGCGAAAGCAGCACCTGCCTGCGATCGAAGTCGCCGATTAGCTGTCCCAGTTGAAAACTGAGGCGAGGGCTATTGAACTGGAGGTCGCCTTCCACCGACATGCCCTCTGCCTTGACAAGCTCCTGACAAGCAACAATGGCTCGCTTACGTAAGTCGTCGGTCGGACCCACGCTTTCTACATCATCGAAGTAACCAACATGCGCTTGCAGGAAGGATTTACTCTCATCAAGGTCCTCAATTTCAAACCTGCGTCTTCCTGACGCGATGAGATCCAGTTGCCCGTCCGGATAGCGCCGCAGTACCTCCTGGACGACAGCAGTACAACCTACATTCACGATTCCATCATCCTTGGCCAGGACGATCCCGAATTCAGACTTTGACGGGATCACTTCGGCCATTAATTCCTTGTAGCGATCTTCAAAGATGCGGAGCGGCAGACTCATACCCGGCAGCAGAACCAGGGAGAGCGGAAAGAGTGGGAGCAAAGGCGCATCCATCAATCCCATTATGAGCACTTCCCGCCTGAAGGCCCTTGAGGAGCACGGTGTTTCTCAAGAGCTCCGAAAGAGGAGGCTCACGTTCTGTTTGATCGCCCATTCACGTTATCGCGCGGCGCAGGGCACGGGCGACAACAAGATCGATCACTCCCAGGGTGTCGGTTCGGTCTTGGACAGGGCCCGATCGAGGTATGTTGCGGCACTTATGAGCGCCAGGTGAGTAAGTGCTTGGGGGAAGTTGCCGACTTGACGGCCATCGCGTCCGATCTCTTCCGAGAAAAGTCCTAGGTGGTTACCGTGCGCTAGCAGTTTGTCGAACAGGAGTCGCGCCTTTTCTAGCTGGTTAGCCCGGGCCAGACACTCTACAAACCAGAAGGAGCAACAGGTGAAACTTCCCTCTTCGCCATCTAGTCCGTCGCCGGTTTGGATATTGCGATAGCGGTATAGGAAGGCATCTTCAGCCAATTCGCGCTCCACGGCAGCTAAAGTGGAGAGCCATTTCGGGTCGATCGGCCCAATAAAGCGCATGAGTGGCATCAGCAATACCGACGCATCCACCACCGTCGAGCCTTTGCTTTGTACAAACGTCTGCAATTCCTCATTCCAGAAGTTCTGATAGATATCGTCGACAATGGCGTCGCGCTGCTGGTACCACTCCTGCAGAGGCGCTGAGAGGGAGCGTTTGTGAGCCAGGCGTATGGCGCGATCAAAGGCCACCCAGCACATCAGCCTGGAATGAAGTAGTTCTCGGGCTTCGCCCCGAATCTCCCAGATGCCGTCATCAGGCTGATTCCAATTGGCCCCTAACCAAGAGAGTATACGCTTTACATTTACCCAGCCGTCGTGCGGCACAGCATGACCATACTTGGAGTAAAGGTATACAGCATCGAAAAACTCGCCATAGATATCGAGTTGCAGCTGCTTGAACGCGCCGTTTCCGATTCGAACAGGTTTTGAATCCCGGTAACCTCGAAAATGATGAAGTTCGGATTCCGTTAAATCCTTGCGCCCATCCAGTCCATACATGACCTGCATGGGCGCTTGGCCTTCCGAGGATTCGCCTATACGCTTGCGCAGCCAGCCTAAGAAGTAATCTGCTTCTTCGCGGTAGCCGAGCCGCATAAAGGCATAGAGAGTAAATGCGGCATCGCGCATCCAGGTAAATCGATAGTCCCAGTTCCTGTCTCCTCCGATCTGCTCAGGCAGCCCAAAGGTGGGGGCTGCGAGAAGAGAGCCGAATTCTCGAGATGTTAATAGCTTGAGTACCAAAGCGGAGCGGCTAACCGCTTCGCGCCAGCGCCCCCGGTACTGAGACTTGCCACTCCATTCGCGCCAGTACTGCAGGGTGTCTTCCAGTTCGCAGTTGATCGAGCCAGGTTCGAATGAGGAATCTCTGAGGTCAGCATCGGACCCGAATAGGAAGGTCGCCGTTTCTCCTTTTGCCATTTCGAATTCAGCGGTGGCAGTATCACCCTCCGGCTTCAGGGGTGTTGTTCCCTGAAGGCGCATGGCCATGCACGCCCCCGATTCCGGAACGAACTTCGCATCCGAGCCATCCATCAACACTTGATGGCCGGTGCGTGCATAATCGAACGCTGGATGGCAGGTAAGACGGAATCGGATCCGTCCGTGGCTGCATCGAACTTGCCTCACGATTACGTTCCTTTGCGTCTTGGCCGTGACGGGTAGGAAGTCGGTGACCTCCGCTGTTGCGTCTTCGGACAAAAAGCGCGTCAGCAGCACATTGGTTTCGGCCAAATACATTTGCTTGCGCTGCATGTCTCCATCTGCGGGCTGCAGGCTAAATCGGCCACCCTTTTCGGGATCGAGTAAGGCCGCGAAAATGGTTGGGGAGTCGAAACGCGGGAAGCAGAAGAAGTCGATCGAGCAGTCAATGCCGACCAGGGCGGCCGAACACATGTTGCCGATAATGCCGTAGTTCTCAATAGGCTGAAAGGTAGAGTTTGCGTTTTCGGGCAACCCTCATTTTCACTGATGTCTTCGGGACACCTTTGTTGCGCGCCACAGGCTGCTTCAAAATGGTGGGCTCCATCCCAGAGCAGTCAGGCAGCACGGCCTTCTAACGCGATCGCGGCCGAGGTAAGGACATAGCAGTTCCTTCTCTGCCAGTCTCGCCTTGATCGCCCCATCCAGGAGCGCTCAGCCGGAACCGTTCGCAGGCACTGCCAGCGGGGTTCGATTGGGGCAAAAAGCGACCAGGTTGGAACGCCTTCGAAATCGGCGATCCACTCCGGATCGTTCTGGTGGTATTGGATGTGTTCCGTCCGCGACCAGATTCGTAGCGGGCACAACCGGCCGTCCGAAAACAGATAGAAGGAGACACTCAGGGCAGCATCCCGCCACACGGCAGCCGAGCAGTCGGAAGATTCAAATCGATAGAAGCGATCACTCTCCAGGCGGTTTTCCGCGATCATGCCGGAGAGCCAGCGCTTACCCTCCGCTAAGCTTGCGGCCGTGAGATGGCGCTCTCCCAGAAAGCGAAGTTCAGAGCTATCCTGGCATCCGATCTGTTCGAGAATGGTTAAGGTGAATGTAGGCATTCTGATCCAATCCGACCCAAAACAAATCGAGGCAGATTTGTTTAAGCTCGTGTTTCCTAGATAGTGTCCGGTTCAGAATTTTTCTCGCAAAGCTTACGATCATAGACATGCATTTGAAGTTGAAGCGTACGCCGGGTTTGTACCTGGTGGGCTTCATGGCAAGCGGAAAGACCACTGTGGGAGCATCGTTGGCCCGGCGTCTCGGTTGGGACTTCGTAGACATCGACCGTGAGATCGAGCGGTATGAAGGCCGGTCCATCGCCGAGATTTTTGTTCAGGATGGCGAGGAGGTCTTTCGGCAGCGGGAGGCCACCGCCTTACAGCAGTATGTTCACCAGGTTCAGTCCGGTATCCCACGCGTGCTCGCCCTTGGGGGCGGGGCGTTTATCCAGGAAAGAAACTTCCAGCTGTTGAAAGACAACGGCATCACGGTATGGCTGGATTGTCCGATTGATATTGTTCATCAGCGACTCGGAAGCGATTCGACCCGCCCGCTGGCAGCCGACCGAGTGAACCTAAATCGCCTTTACGAAGATCGGCGGCCTCTTTATTCGCGCGCCGACTTCCGCATCGATGTGCAAGACAGCGACGTAGACTCGGTGGTGTCGCGGATTGTCTCTCTCCCGATCTTTTAGACCTTTGTGACAGCGACTGAACGAAAGCTTCGCCGGGACGTTATGACAATTGCCCGGGCATCTTTAGCAGCAGCTGACGCCGGAGCCGCGGTCGCGCGCAACCTGTCTATAAGTGGAAAAACGTTGCGGGTAGACCGCGTCCATGCTGATTTGCGCGACTTCGACCGGATCTTCGCGCTGTGCATTGGAAAAGCCGCAGTCTCCATGGCAGCCGTTCTGGAGAAGAAACTCGGACGTTTGTTAACGCGGGGCATCGTTGTGACCAAGCATGGTCATACCCGCGGAACCCTGGCACGCATGGAGGTTTATGAGGCCGGGCATCCCATTCCGGATGAGGCAGGCCTCAAGGCATCGCTTATCGTGGCCCAGTGTCTCCGCGAACTGAACGCCCGCGACCTGCTGGTGATTGCCGTGTCTGGCGGAGCATCGGCTTTACTGCCGGCTCCTACGCCAGGTTTGACTCTAGCCGAAAAACAGGCCACCACGAACCTCCTTCTCCAGTGCGGCGCCGACATTGGAGAGCTCAACACGGTTCGCAAACATCTCTCGTTTTTGAAGGGCGGCAGGCTGGCGGCACTGGCCTATCCGGCTACCGTCATCGGGTTGCTGCTTTCCGATGTCATCGGGGACCCACTCGATGTGATTGGCTCCGGCTTGACAGCCCCAGATCCTACGACGTTTGAAGATGCCATGGCAGTGTTGGGCAGCTACAAGTTGCTCCCACGTCTGCCCAAACCCGTCCGCCGTCACCTCGAAGCCGGTAGGGCAGGGACGCTACCCGAGACACCGAAACCTGGCGACTCCATTTTCCAGAACGTGCATAACGTGGTAATCGGCAGCAACCGGTTGGCTCTGGAAGCGGCGCGCATCCAAGCGAAAGCGTTGGGCTATCGTTGCAGCATTCTTACCAGTATGTTGACTGGCGAGACACGTGAAGCCGCCGCTGTTCACGCCGCTATCTTGTCCGAAGTGCAGAGGTTCGGTTCGCCACTAACGCCTCCCGCGTGTTTGCTGTCGGGCGGTGAAACCACCGTAACCGTTCGCGGAACAGGAAGGGGAGGACGGAACCAGGAATTTGCCTTAGCTGCTGCCATTGCCTTGGATGGTCTTGGCGATGCCGTGATGTTGAGCCTCGGCACGGACGGCACCGATGGGCCGACCGACGCAGCTGGAGCGATCGCAACGGGAAGCACGGTCCGGCGGGCTCTCGAGGCTGGCTTGAGTCCGCAGCGCCACCTTGCGGAAAATAACTCCTACCCGCTTTTTGAGGCTCTAGGCGATCTGATCAGAACAGGCGCTACTGGGACAAACGTGATGGATATTCAGGTGTTACTCGCTCGATGAATCATCCGTTTGATAGAAGCTGAGTGAGTTGTCGCCCTGTTTCAAAATCCGAAAGCGCCGCAAATGGCCGTATTCTTCCT
This sequence comes from uncultured Acidobacteriaceae bacterium, assembly GCA_963814195.1. Taxonomy (GTDB): domain Bacteria; phylum Acidobacteriota; class Terriglobia; order Bryobacterales; family Bryobacteraceae; genus Bog-105. The sequence goes on along the minus strand of CAWFBU010000005.1, from coordinate 695,230 downwards.
CCAAATCTAGACGCGACGGGTGCTGCGCGATCGCGTAAGGACTGCCGGCCTCTCCCAGAATTGTCAAAGTTTGCGCGTACTCGGCAGTGCGATCGTAAGGCGGATCAAGAAAGACCAGATCGGGTTTGTGTGCCGGGAGAAGCTGAGGAAGAACAGCAGCGGCGCTCCCACGCACGACGGTGGTTTCGGCTTCTGCGCCAAGAGCCTGTAAATTGTCGCGGATAATTGCCACTGCCTGCGCACTCTTCTCAATCAGGACGACATGCGTTGCGCCCCGGCTTAAGGCTTCGATGCCTATTGCTCCGCTGCCTGCGTAGATGTCGAAGAAGACGGACCCTTCTATACGCGGCATCAGAATACTGAACATAGCCTCGCGAAGCCGGTCAGGTGTGGGCCGTACAAGGAAGCTCGGAACAGTCTTCAGCTTGCGGCTGCGATAGCGTCCAGCGATAATGCGCATGTCAGCCTACCTGAACGAGACCGTAACGGCGTTGCCAGTGCTCTTGGATGTAGCGAACGGCATCCCGCAGTTCGGCACTCCTAACATCCCTTTCAAGCAGCGCTCGCGCCTCATCACGGGCTTGCTCCAGAATGTCGGCATCCCGGAGCAGGTCGCCCAACCGTAGTCCGGGGATGCCCGATTGTTTAGTGCCGAAGAACTCGCCGGGACCTCGCAGCTTCATGTCCATTTCTGCGATATAAAAACCGTCGTTCGATTCCACCAGGGTTCGTATACGCTCCCTGGCCGTCTCGTTTAGCTTGCCTGTGACGAGAATGCAGTAACTCTGATGCGTTCCCCGGCCGACGCGACCCCGAAGCTGGTGGATCTGAGCGAGGCCAAATCGCTCAGCCTGTTCAACAACCATAACTGTTGCGTTCGGAACATCAACGCCTACTTCAATTACTGTTGTGGCCACCAGTATCTGCGTCGCGCCGGACTGAAAGCTCTGCATTGCAGCATCCTTCTCGTCTGGCGGCATGCGCCCGTGCAGGAGTCCCACGCGGTTCATCGGGAAAACGGTAGTGGAAAGCTTGGTGAACATCTGTTCGGCTGCTTTAACAGAACTTGTCTCTGTCTCTTCCACGACCGGGTAAACAAAATAGGCCTGGCGCCCTTCCTGAATCTCCTGGGCAATAAAGCTGTAGACACTCTCGACAGCCGATTCATTCACCTGCTTTGTCTTGATTGGTTTGCGGCCAGGAGGCATTTCGTCGATGGTAGATACATCCAGGTCACCATAGATGGTCAGTGCTAGCGTACGCGGTATGGGCGTGGCGGTCATCACCAGAACATCGGGCTGGGCACTCCTGCCCTTTTGGAATAGTTGCCAGCGTTGACGTACACCGAACCGATGCTGCTCGTCAACGACGGCCAGTCCCAGATCATGAAAGGCGACATCTTCCTGCAGCAAGGCATGGGTACCGACAATGACCCGTGCCGAGCCATCCGCAATATCTTTCTTGATGTGTAGTTTGTCGCGAGAGGCGACTGAGCCTGTCAGCAGAGCTACCGAGTAGTCGAGCCGGCCGAGAAGCCTCTTGAAGTATGCGAAATGCTGAGCGGCGAGGATCTCCGTAGGCGCGAGAATTGCGACCTGGAATCCGTTTTCGAGGGCTATGATGGCAGCTTGCGCGGCGACCATCGTCTTGCCACTGCCCACATCGCCTTGCAGCAGACGATTCATAGGGTGGGGACGTTTCATGTCGTTCGCGATTTCCTGAATGACTTTACGTTGAGCACCTGTAGGCTTGAAGGGCAGCATCTGCTTGATCTTTTCTCGCACCCGTTCATGGACGACGAAAGGAATGCCTGCCACCGCTTTGGCTTTCGTCTTCTTCAACGCAAGCCCGCACTCAAGCCAGAAGAACTCATCGAAGATGAGCCTCACCTGGGCGGGTGAACGAAATTCATTCAATAGCCGCAGGTCGGCATCCGCCGGTGGGCAATGCACCTGCTGGATAGCTGTCGCGAGAGCGGGAAGGCCGATGCGATCACGAACACTTTGGGGCAATGCATCATCGGGCATCTCGACCTGTTTCAGAACGCCATGAATGAGCTTGCGGAAAATGCGTGTATTCACCTTGCTCGCTGCTTCGTAGACGGCGATTATGCGTCCGGAGTGCAGCGTCTCGTCTTCGTCCTCATCACCGCTAAGGAACTCGATCTCGGGCTGTACCATCAGGCGCTCGCCCGCGGAGCGGTCCAGTTCGACCTTGCCGAACAGGACGACGCGGGTTTCGGGAACAAGACTATCGCCGTAGCGTTCGCCATGGAACCAGCGGGCCTGCAGTTCTGGGCCGGAGCCATCCTCGAGCTCCACTTCCAGCATTCCTTGACCCCGGTTGCGAAACCGCGAGAACTTGGCATGGGCGACGCGGGCCATCACAGCGGCCTTTTCGCCCGGCACGAGCTGCGCGATAGTTTTGACGTTAGTTCGATCCTCGTATCGGAACGGCGCGTAATACAGCAGGTCGGCGATGGTCAGCAGCCCCTTCGCTGCGAGCATGGATCCACGTGCCGGACCGATACCCTTGACGAACTGCAGAGAAGTGGCAAGGTCCAACCCTCTAGCGTAGCGTCTGAGCTGCGCTAGCGCAGCTCAGGGTGGGCGCTGTTCCGGGACTGAAAAACTATGCCTCTAACTGAGCAGGCTCAAGCATTCAATGAACCGGAACTAATTGCGACGTTTTGTCCAGGGCAATCTTCGTGGGGCCTTCGATCGCGCTTGTTTTTCGCAGGGTGATGCTGCCGCGATTGGTCAGCAGATTTAGTTCCGGGCCGCTTCCGACGCTGCCTTCCAATCGAGCGCCGTGTCCGTCAGAGTGTTCGCTTAGACCGCCGCCAAACTGGTTCGAGATATCGCCGCTACCCGTACTGGCCTGCAGTGCAAATCCGGCGCTCTGAGGCAGATCCATCTCGATGTTCCCGGAACGCGTGTGAATGGTCATCTTGCTAAGAGGCAAATGCCCGGGTCGGAGCTCAATATCGCCCTTATCAGCTGTCAGCTCCAGACCGTTTGTAAAGCCCTCCATGGTCACATCTGTGGTGCGTGTAGTAAGGCGGGTTGGTCCGACCACGTTTCTCATGCTGACACTGCCACGCTCCAGCCGAATCTCCCCTGGCACCTGCTGTACATCGAACTCAGTTCGCAGGTTCTCTACCTTAACTGGCCTGGCTAGATCGTGCAGGGCAATGCTGCCACTGTAGCTTCCGCTCATCGTAACCTGACCGCCGATCTTGGTCAGTTCTACGTCAGCGCCGTGCCCGCGCAAATCCACGGTACCTTGCACATCGGTGCAGCGGATCAGGTCACTTTTGCGGGTATCCAACTTCACGCGGCCGGCAATATTCTGAATGCGTAATCCGGCATTTTCGCTGCTGATATCAACGTCGCCCGTCAGCGCGCTCACGTCGAAATCGCCCCGGCTGCCGGTTGCCTCGATGCTGGCGCCCTTCGGGACAGCAAGCTCTAGATTCGTGGTCACCTGCGAGCGCGAATGATTGCGATCCTGATTACACCGGATGATGATGGTGCTTCCTTTCTCGACGATATCAACCGGCGTCTGGCTATCCGCCGCTTTGGCCTCGTTCATATTCAGCGCTCGAATGGTCTTGTGACCGCTCAAAGTTATTTCGCGACCTTCTCCTCCGGTGATCTTCGCGTCACCCCGGAAATTTTCAATCACGATATGCGGAGCGAGCCCGACAACCCGCTGGAAGGGAGATACAGAGAAGTCGTGTTCCTCGCCAAAAGCCTCGATGCCGTGTTCCAAACCAAACTGGTGCAGCCAGTCATCGGGCCGCTGGAACCCGAACCGTTCCCGGGCGCGATGTACTTCGAAAGCTGCGGCTCCGGCCAAGCAGATAAAAACGACTAGCACCCAAGCTCCGCCCGAAACGGGTCTCACCGGTACCGGACCGTCCTGTAGAAACCGAAGCGAGGCTTCGAGCAGGCCAATCACTCCCCAACCGATCAGGAACCAGGGCCAGTTTTGAGCCATCAGATCGAAAATCGGAGTTCCGGGTGAGAGGGTGTGCACCAGGAATATCGCACCCAGCAGGATGAGAACGAGTGGGCCGGTAATAGGTCGATATGGTCTCATCGCTGGTATGCTCCCGGCGGTGGTGGGGGAGGTCCATAGAGGGGAGGCGCCACCATTCGCTCCAGCAATTTCAGCACTCCCAATATGATCAAAATCAACGGCCAGGTTTGCGAAAATCGCGCCGCGCCCGACTGCTCCAAAAGAAAGAGCGTTCCAATCACGATCAGCAGAATCGGACCGCGTACGGCCTGGAGGAAGAGAGCAAGGCGGCCATTCATGCTTGATCTCCAGGATTAGCCTTCACAAATTCGTTTCCTGCCGCTGAGGCGCTAGCCGCATACGGCACGCCCATGCCCGGCGGAGGCGGTGGTGGCATAGATGACCCGATCGGATAAGGTCCTGGCATTCGCCCTGGGTTCATGCGGGAGTACAACATGGAAGCTCCAACCGCAATCAGAATAACGGGCCAAAACCGGCCGATCTGGCGGAATTCGATCAGGTTCATCGTATCCAGAAGGAACAGTACCCCGATTGCGATCAAGATGATCGGGCCAACGGAAGTTCGTCCGCCCATAACCGGAAGCGGACCCCGGCTTAAGCTAGACCATTCCTCTACGGGTATGCCAGCTTGCCTTCGCTTGGCCGTATGATACGCCTCAAACGGCATATAGAACACGAAGGCAGAAAGAAGAATGCCTAAGAAGGGAGCCGCAGCGCTGTTTTCGTTGCTGCTGATCAGGGTGACAATCAATCCGAAGATACCCGCATGAACCAGTCCCTTGATGTACTGCCCGTTGTAGATGGCACCCACGCCCGGAATCCAGCCCAGGAGAAAAGCGAGTCCGGGAGAGGTCTGAACCGGAGGAACAACAGGAGGTGCAGTTGCGTAAGGAGCTTGTCCCTGAGCGTACGGATTCGCGCCCGAAGTAGGTCCGGCGTTGAAGCCTGGATTCGAGGCTGCGTAGGCGCCGCCGGGACCGTTTGCCGGGTCCGCCGCACCTGAGTACGGTCCGCCAAACGGTTGCTGCGCCGTTACCGGCACATGTTCCTGGCAGAACACCGTACTTTCCGCCACCCGTTGACAGCTGGTGCACAAAGCCCGTCCGCAAGTACGGCAATAACTAACGGCAGGCCTGTCCGGGTGTAAATAACAGTTCATTTCGTCTCTCCGTTCCGATCGTTTCTACGCTGCGGGTCCACGTTCTGCTGCTTGGACGGTGTTCCATCCGTGGTCGCATCGGCTGCCTGCTGATCCTGCATGGCTCGCAGGCGAACCTCAATTTCATAGACCCAGCGCAAGTTTTCGTAATACTTGACTGCCCGGTCGCGCATGCGCAAGGTCTTGTTCTCAACGCCACTCCAGACTCTCACCGGATTCAAGTCTGCCGCCTGAAGATGCTGAACCTTAACTCCGGTACAGCGTTCCAGCATGGCAAACGAGAGGACCGTCATAGCCATACCCATGACGAGGCGGGGCTGCAAAACAGGCTGCAGCCACTTAGTAACCCACCGACTGATCAGGCCCTGTGGCTCCAGTGGATCCCGGATCCGTCCGAGAGGAGCCTGATACGCGATTCGAGTAATTAGATCTGCCGGCGCTTCGACGTCTTCTACCTGCCTCAAAATCCTGACCGCGGCTGAAATTTCGTCGCCCAGGGCGCGGCAGCTGGCGCAACCGGCCATGTGCTGCTCCAGCGCTACCGCTTCGGCCGCCGGAAGCGTGCCGTCCAGGTAGTCGCTGAACGAAATCTCAAATTGAGCGCAAGTCATCATCTTCAAACGGTTACTTTGTTTCGTCGTAAGACGCGCACTAGCTCCGCCCGTCCTCGGCTTAAGCGCGACTTAACAGTACCCTCCGGCACATCCAACACCCGCGCGATCTCGCGATATTCCATATCCTGCAGATCACGCAATATTACAGCCTCCCGAAGCTCGGGAGAAAGTTTCTGGAGAGCGGCCTGCAGCAGTTCCCCCGCTTCCCGTCCGGAAACCAGCCCGTCCGTGCGCGAGAACTGAGCCCCGCGCTCTTCCAGAACTGTCAGCTTGTCTTCAATGGCGTCAGTTACTCGGTCATGTTTAGTGCGCCGGTAGTGATCCACCAGAAGGTTACGAGTCAGCCTGGTAAGCCAAACGCTGAAACTTCCTTCGCCCGACCGAAAACTTCCCAGGCTCTTGAACACCCGCAGGAAAACCTCTTGCGTTAGATCCTGCGCTTCGCTATCCCGGTTCGTAAAACGAAAGCAAATGCTATAGACACGCCGTGTGTGTGTTTTGATGAGCTCATTCCAGGCGGCTTGTTCCCCACCCAGACATCGCTCTACCAGCTGCGTTTCGGCGTCCACCCCGCGTGCGATCTCCCAACCTTGTGTTCTTGTTTGAACATTCCCCACCTGAGCGGCAGGTAGGCCTATTGCATTAGAGCTTAACGAATCCTGTCCATTGAAGGATACGAGCGGGATGGCTGCGGCTGACATTTGGAATCCTTTGTGTCACCGGTCCGCCTGCTTTCCCTGGAAAACTCCCCCTGAGCTTTTCGTACCGGCCACGAAAGGTATAACGCCCTTTCAACGGAGAAAGTTCATTAATTTGGGTCCGCGCCGCACGACAGCTATCCTCTATTCGTTCAGATCTGTAATCTGCCCGATACCTCGCTAGCGCAAAACGTGTTCCTCCCTCCGTGCGCCAAAATAAGGCGAACTCATGACGTGTCCTTTTTGCGGTTATCGCGAAGACAAGGTAATCGATTCGCGTGAGAGCAAGGACGGCGACTCTATTCGAAGGCGTCGCCAATGCGTCTCCTGCGAACGCCGGTTTACGACCTACGAACGCTGCGACGAAGTTCCGTACATGGTTATAAAAAAGGATGGACGTCGCGAAAAGTTCGATCGGCAGAAGGTGCTGGCCGGTCTTCTCAGGGCCTGCGAGAAGCGCCCGGTCAGCATGGGAAAGCTCGCTGAACTTGTAGACGACGTCGAAATCTTCCTGTCCGACAACCCGGAACGGGAAGTTTCGACCACGGCCATCGGGGAACTGTTGATGGATCGGCTGCGAGCTCTTGACAAGATCGCGTACGTGCGGTTTGCCTCCGTCTACCGGGATTTTCAGGATATCGAAGAATTTCTTAGCGAGTTGAAGAACGTTATGCTCCAACGGAAAGTCTAAAGGTTGGAGGGGCGAGGGGTTCCCCTATACGAAAAACAACCGGTTGCGACGGAGCTTTTGAGGTACACTGGAAGTGTTTGTTTATCCGTACGGGTCCCCGTTTATTTCCAACCTTTTCTGTAACTAAGCACCCCGCCAGACATCTTGTTATTAGGTAGTATTTTCACGGTGAACCGGTTATACTTGGTGCTCACAATAGCTCAGCCGCAGCAATTGTGGTGGGGCTCCCGGTCCTGATTCAGGCAAAATTCAAGATTTTAGAGTGAGGTTGACGCTAGTCTGCCTTTGTAGACTGCGGCCGAAGTTGTGAGCCCTTGGCGTTATTATCAGTGTCTTTGAGCAGATTTCGAGCATTCGGCCAGGCGAGTCAAGCAGGTTTGGTGAGGGGTCAGCAGCCGATACGGATTCAGTGTGTCAGCAGAGGTGAGTAGGTAAGGTGGATCAATTCGAAGATCAATATTTAGCTGAGGGACGTGAGCCACTGGGGCTTCCGTTCGACGAAGAGGCTAATTTCTTTCATCCGGAAGAAGTTCAGGACGAGGACTTCCAAGGCGCTCAGCAGGTAGAAGAGTCAATCTATACCGATGATCCCGTTCGCGTGTACCTACGCGAAATGGGTTCGGTCCCGCTGTTAACGCGTGAGGGCGAAGTGACCCTGGCGCGCAAAATGGAGCGCGGAAAACTGCGCATGCAGAAGGCGATCAGCCGGTCTCCGCTCATTCAGAGCCTCGTGCTCGAGTTCGGCGAACTCATTCGGCGCGGTGCCGAAGACGTCGACAGCTATATTGATTTTCCTCCCTCCGAGATTGAGGAAGGCAGCCCGGCTGATCTGAAGCGCCGCGCTGAGATGGCAGAGCTTTTCCTGAACTTTCTGAGCTCTCACAAGAAACTGCTGCAGACCGTCGACAAGCATCTGGCAGTTCCGGCGACGAATAAGAAACTCCGCAAGAAGTGGCAAGGCAAAGATCGCCCGCGCCAAGGTCGAACTGTCGCGTTCGCTGAGGGCAATCCCGTTCAATCTCGCTCGATGGAAGGAGTTTGTCCGGACCATCGAGGCCAACGCCGAGGAAATGGCGTTGATGGATGCCGAGATCCGCAAGCTGGAATCGCGCAATATCCCGGCGACACAACTTCGAATCAAAGAACTCCGGCGTGATCTGAAGAAGAAGGAAGGCGAAGCGGAAGCTTCTCTTCCGGACTTGCGACACAGCCTGTCAGTCATTCGGCATGGTGAGGTGGAAGCCGAACGGGCCAAGAAGGATCTGGTGGAAGCCAACCTTCGCCTCGTGGTTTCCGTTGCAAAGAAGTACGTGAACCGCGGTCTACACTTGCTCGACTTGATCCAGGAAGGAAACATCGGTCTCATGCGCGCGGCCGATAAGTTCGAGTATCGCCGCGGTTATAAGTTCTCCACTTACGCGACGTGGTGGATCCGGCAGGCAATTACGCGTGCGATCGCGGACCAATCGCGGACAATTCGTATTCCCGTTCACATGAACGAGAGCATGAACAAGTTCCTGCGGGCGACGCGTGAGCTCGAGAAGGAACTGGGCCGTGTTCCCACGAACGAAGAGATCAGCCGGCGGATGGACATTCCTGTTGAGAAAGTCCAGAAGCTCAAGACAATTTCGCGCGATCCGGTTTCGCTGGAGACTCCGGTAGGACGGGATGGCGAATCGGCGCTTGGTGACCTGATCGAGGATCGCTGGGTCGGCTCCCCCGTCGATGCCGTTATCGATTCGAATGTTCGGGACGAGACCGCCAACATCCTTAAAACGCTTTCTCCCAAAGAAGAAAAAGTGATTCGTTTGCGTTTCGGCATCGGCTGTGAACGCGAGCACACTCTTGAAGAGATTGGTCAAGAGTTCGACGTCACTCGCGAGCGGATTCGCCAAATCGAAGCGAAGGCGCTTCGGCAATTGCGGTCTCCTGAGCGAGCCCGTCACCTTCGGGCGCTGCTCGCCGCTCGATAAGCAATCCTTGACGCAAGAGAGATCAAAAGCCCTGATTCTGCGGAATCAGGGCTTTTTGCTTTGCATTCCGCAATCTCGGATTGTTCTGATATTCCGATTCCAATACTCAGAATCAGGTATGTTCCTCTCAACGGAAGTTATTCATAACAAATAACTTAGCCTCGCGAGAAGGCTTTGGCGAGACAATTGCATCGAGACCAGGTTTTAGATTGAGAAATCAGGTTTAGATGTTAAAGTTCGACAATTCCTTCGTAAAAGTAGCAGTGGCTGTACTTGGGGCATGCAGTCTCCTATGGGGACAGGCAGAGACCGGACAGGTTTCCGGGACAGTGACAGATCCGGCAGGTGCAGCCGTTCCGGGCGTGGCCATTGTTGTCACATCCCTCAGCAACGGTGCTACTCGCACCACCAATACCGGAGCCAGCGGGCAGTACACAGTCACGAACCTATCTGGCGATCGGTACACAGTCACGGTGACGGCCCCCGGCTTTGAAACTCAAAAGCAAGATGTCAGTGTCACTGTAGGCGGAAGAATCACGAGCGATTTTCATCTAAAACTTGGAACATCCAGCACGACCGTTCAGGTGAGCGAAGCCGCAGTCCAGATCAACACTGAGACGCAAACCCTAAGTCAGACAATCTCGAGGCAGGACATCGCGGGATTGCCGACCATCAGCCGCAACCCCTACGATCTGGTAAAGACTCTGGGAAATGTGTCTGATTCTGATCCGGGTGGGCGGGGTGTCGGTGTCGCTATCAACGGGCAACGATCCAGTTCAACGGCCATCTTGCTCGACGGCGTTTCGAATAGCAACGCCTTCGATACGACCGTCGCAATCCCGATTCCAACGGACTCCATCAATGAATTCACAGTCGTAACCAGCGCCTTCACGGCTGAGTTCGGCGGAGCCTCGGGTGGAGTCGTGAACGTCGCCACCAAGCAGGGAACGAATGCCTTTCACGGCAGCGCCTACGAGTTCAACCGCGTTTCAGATTTGGCGTCGAATAGCTTCAATAACAACGCATTCGGGATTCCGAAGCCGGTCTTTACTCGTAATCAGTTCGGGTTCTCTTTCGGAGGTCCAATTAAGAAGAACAAGCTGTTTTTCTTCGATAATCCGGAATGGACACGGATTCGGAGCGTCGGTCCTGTTCTGGCCGTAGTTCCGACTCCGCAACTGGTAGCCGCTTCGGCGCCTGCGACCCAGCAGTTCTTTCGGACTTATGGAAACTTGAAGCCTAATCTGCAAACATCCAGCCTGTTTACTGCAGGTGATGTGGGTTGTACGACGGCTGCATGTGCTGCCCTTGGCGCAACGCCTGCTTACCAGACTGTGATCTACAACGTGCCGACGGACGCTGGTGGTGGAGCTCCACAGAATACCTGGAACAACGTAGGTCGCATCGACTACAACCTGAGTGAAAAGACTCAGGTGTACTTCCGCTACGCTCGCTACGTCGAGAACGACTTCCAGGGAACTCAAACGAATAGTCCCTATGTCGGATATGACACGGGCAATTTCGTCGACTCTCAGGGCTACGCTCTGTCGATTACCCATGCCTTCTCAGCGAGGCAAGTAAGTCAGACGAAAGTGAGCTTCAATCGGATCAGTGACCTCCAGCCGCTTGGTTCCCAACCGGTGGGTCCGACGCTCTACACCACCATCAATGTGACTAATTCTTTGGGCGGAAACCCCATCATTTATCCCGGCTACTCGCCATTTACACCGGGCAATGCTATTCCGTTCGGTGGCCCGCAGAACCAGTCTGCAATCAACGAGGACTACAGTATCAGCCTGGGCGCGCACAACTTCCGTTTTGGCGGTACCTACTCTTATCTGCAAGATAATCGGGTGTTTGGTGCTTACGAAGAGGCTGTTGAAGCTCTGGGCACAAATGTGAAGACCGCTTTGGACGGCTTCCTTACAGGTCAACTGAGTCAGTTTCAGGCTGCTGTATATCCGCAAGGCAAGTACCCTTGCGTCAATGGTGTTCAGACCGCTGCCTGTACGCTTACTCTGCCGGTGGGTCCGCCAGACTTCAGCCGTAGCTACCGTTTTCATGATTCATCGCTGTACGTTCAGGACAGCTGGAAAGTACGGCCGAACCTGACATTGAACCTTGGTTTGCGCTGGGAGTACTTCGGTCCACAGGCGAATGGTAATCAGGCAAAGGATTCCAATTTCTACTTAGGACCGGGCTCCAACGTTCAAGTGCAGTCCGGGACGGGGACCGTTCAAAATACTCAGACGAGTCCAATCGGCGGCTTCTGGAAAAAGCGATGGAACAACTATGCTCCCCGGGTAGGTTTTGCGTGGGACGTTGCTGGCGATGGGAAAACCTCCGTGCGCGGCGGTTACGGCATCGGATACGAGCGGAATTTCGGCAACGTTACCTTCAACGCTATACAAAATCCCCCCAACTACGCTGTGCTCGGGCTACAGGCTGGAACCGATGTCGGGACCATTCCGATAACCACAGACAACGCTGGTCCGTTGGCGGGGAGTTCTGGGTCCAAAGCTCTCGGTCGAGTCACTCTTCGAGCTATCGATCCAAATATTGAAACTGCTTACGCTCATCAATGGAGTTTTGCTATTGAAAGGCAGTTAACTCCAGAGGCAATTTTCGCGCTCGAGTACACAGGTTCGGCCGGGCGGAATCTTTACTTGATCGATCGGCTGAACCTCCCCGGCTCAGCCAACATATATGCCGCTGCGGTCGGAGCGGCAGGTCGTATTAATCCTCAATACTCGACCATAAACTTCCGTACAAATGGCGGAGAGTCCCTCTATCACGGATTGAACACCCGATTTGAACTGCGGAACCTTCAGCGCTACGGCCTCACGCTCCGGGCCAATTACACTTGGTCTCACAGCATTGATAATGGCAGCTCTACCTTCACGAGCGACAACAGCGGCGGTTTGAACCTGGGCGTTCTGGACCCCTTGCACCCGAATATTGATCGTGGTGACTCCGATTTTGACATCCGTCACCGGGTCGTCGTCGCCGCCACCTGGCAGGAGCAGTTCTTTAAAAAGCCTGGTCTGGCGAATATGGTGTTGGGTGGATGGAGTCTGTCTCCGATCTTCAATGCCCGGACCGGAAGTCCCTTCAGCATTTACGATTCGACCAATAGCGACGGAAACCTTCTGCCGCGCGTAGCCTTCGGGTCGGCGTTCCAGCAGAACTACACACAGACGCCTACTGGTCGACCAAATGAGTTTACATATCTCAATCTCGCATCAGCCAACATCGACAGCAGTTACATAAACCCACTGAGCGGTGACTCAGACTTCGGACCATTCCCCTCCAATATGACCGGAAGAAACGTCTTCCGAGCACCGGGCGCATGGACCTTCAACGTGGCCCTTTCCAAGAGTTTTGCGCTTACTGAACGATTCAGGCTGGATGTTCGAGGCGAAGCTTTCAACCTCTTCAACCATTCGAACCTGTACATCGTTTATGGCGAGAACGAGGTATCATCTTTTGTGGGTACGGTAGCCAATCCGTCGCTCCCAAGCGTGACTGCGACGCGAGGTACAAACGCCAGCAGTACCTTCACGGGGAGCTCTGTAAACAACGGGCGTTTGGAAAACCGCAATCTGCAATTAGCACTTCGGCTTTCGTTCTAAGGCCGCAGCTGCGAATTAGCTGTTCCTCGATCTTCTCGTTTAAGCCTGCTCGCTCATCTTGAGGTGCGGCGAACTTACAAAGCTGAAACATCAGCAACCATGGAGCTTTCTGAATGTTGAAGTATGCACGACTCGTCCTCTGCTCTGCTGCTCTATTGCTTGCAGCAGGGCTCGGTCAGGGCCAAACGAGCAAAGGGACCATTGCTGGGACCGTCCTCGATGCAACCGGTGCTGTTGTTGTCGGTGCGGAGGTTACTGCAAAGGACACTCAAGGTGCTGAGACCCGTACAGTCCAGACGAACGGTGGCGGTGAATATCGAATAGACGCCATTACTCCAAGCATCTACAGTGTTACCGTCACGGCTCCTGGCTTCCGGAAGAAGGAAATTAGTGGCTTAAATGTTCAATCCTCTCTGGTCACGTCTCTGAATATCTCGATCGATATCGGTACATCAAGCCAAGCAGTTTCGGTGGAAGCATCCGGAGCACAGATTCAGACGGACAATGGAGAACTAAGTCAAACCATCTCGGTTGCGGAGATCTCCAAGGTTCCGATTAATACTCTGAATCCGATTGATCTTGTGTTAACTCAGCCCGGTGTGACAGCGGTTGCGAGCCGGGATAGCTACACCAACGGCTCCGGCTTTTCAGTCAATGGACTCCGTCCACGATCCAACAACTTCTTGATCGATGGCTTCGATAACAACGATCAGTCGATTGCCGGTCAAGCTCTGCAGCCCAACAACGTCGAAGCGATTAAAGAAGTATCCGTGCTCCGGAACTCCTACGCTCCCGAGTTCGGCCGGGGCGGAGCCTCGGTCACAAACGTCATTTACAAAAACGGAACCAACGAGTACCACGGCAGCTTGTGGGAGCGGTATACCGGATCCGGTCTGAACGCTTTGACGTCTGAGGAGAAGCGCTCCGGGCTCCTGTCGAAACCTCGTGACGTCGACAACACTTTTGGTTTTACGATCGGCGGACCAGTCATTAAGAACAAGCTGTTTCTTTTTGGAAGCAGTCAGTGGCATCGGATCTACGGAAGTGAGACCGGCAATGAGTTGATCATTCCCACCGCGCAAGGTGTGGCTAATCTGAGCGCCATTGCCGGTGCGAGCCCCAACGCAGCTATCTTCGTCAACTCACTAGGCGGTCTTTCGGCTCAGAGTGCCAGCAGCAGCATCAATATTGGAAATCGCGCTGGCTGTGGCAGCCCCTGCGTCATACCGGTCGGCACAATTGTTCGAACTCCTACGCAACAGAATCCCGGGTACGAATATGTGGTAAGAGGCGACTACACTGCTTCGGACAAGGACACGATATCTGCCCGGTTCATTGGTACGCAATCGACTTTGACGCCTGATCTGTTTGCAAACGCCAATTCGCTTCCAACCCAAGACACCTTCCAGGGTGGTCCGGCGCGAAACCTCGGTGCTTTCTGGACACACCTTTTTAGCCCAACGCAAGTGAACGAAGCCCGATTCACTTTCCAGCAGATTAACTTCACGTTCGCCCCAATCACCTCGACTACATCGAACAGTCTTTACTCTCTACCTAACCTCAACATCGCAGGGTTCAGTGGTGTCACCTTCGGCGGATTGAGTTCCAATTTCCCCAGCGGTCGCGGACACGACACCTATGGTTACCAGGATGCATATTCCTGGAGCATCGGAAGCCATAGCATCAAGGTCGGAGCGGATATTACACATCTGAATATCTCCGATCTCATTCCGTTCAACGGTCGGGGAACTGTAAACTTTGTTGCGGGCGGAGACTGCTCCTCGATCGGCTTGGCCACGTGCACAGGCTTGGCTAACTTCATTGACAATTACACTGGTCCTTCGGGCAGTGCCGGCAAACAGTTCGGCAATCCAAACCTGAACTTCACGCAGACAACGCAGGCCTACTACTTTCAGGATGCCTGGAAGCTCCGCCCCGATTTCACGCTTACGTATGGCATTCGGTACGAGTATTTTTCTACTCCTTTCAATGCTTTGAAGTATCCGGCCGTGAATCTTGCGTCAGTCTTGACAGATTCACTATCGACGGTTGTACCCGAACGAAAAGATACAAACAACTGGGGACCTCGAGTTGGAATGGCCTGGAACCCCGGTGGGGGCAAGACTGTGGTGCGGGCTGGAGGTGGTGTTTTCTACGACGGCTTCTTCACGAATATTCTCGACAACGTCGCGTCCACCGCGCCGAACACCTTGGGCGGAACGCTGTCGGCTCCGTCGACCGGTCGCGGCCTCGCTAGCGCGATTGGCTTGGTACCCGCTGTCACGGCTACCCTTAATCCGCTCTCCTCTGTTTCGGTCATCGATTCCAACTTGCTCAGCCCGCTGACCTATCAGTGGAACTTCAATATTCAACGTGAACTGCCGTGGAACCTGCTCACGACAATCGCGTACGTGGGCACGCGGGGGGAGCATCTCTTTCTGAACCGTGAATTAAATCCCGGCGTCAATGGGGTCCGGTTAAATCCGGCCCGTGGCTCTATCGGTGCGCGCACCAACACCGGCGATTCGATCTACCACGGCCTGCAGGCTGACTTGACCCGGCATTTCCGCAACGGCTTCCTTTTGGAGGTTGCTTACACCTATTCGAAAGCGATCGATAACGGATCGGAAGTGTTCACCACGACCGGCGGAACTTCGTATCCTCAAGATGCATTCAACCTGCGCGGCGAACGCGGCCCTTCCGCCTTCGACAGAACTCATCGCGGTTCGGTCACCTGGGTTTACTCGCTGCCGTATCGGGGCGGAGATGCGGGCTGGCGAGCGGTTGCCAACCAACTGCTTCGCAATTGGACCATCTCGGGCACTGCCCAATTACAAAGCGGAGCACCAGACACAATTTACTTCAGCGGTCTCGATGAGAATAGGGATTTGCGTTCTACCAGCGACCGTCCGGATTTAAGCAACCCTAGGGCACCGCTGAACCTGAGTAGCGCCTGTATCAATTCCTCAACTTGCATCACCGGTATTGGGCAGATGCAAGCGAACGGTACCGTTGTCGACTTCAATACGGGAGCTCCGGGCTCACCGAGCCAATTCAAGTACATTGCGGTTTCAGGACGTCCGGGCAACTTAGGCCGAAACACTTACCGTAACGACTGGACGCAGGATTACAGTTTTGCTGTCGAACGGATATTTCCTATTCCTCACCTCGAGCACCATCAGCTGGAGTTCCGGGCTGAAGGAATCAACCCGTTCAATCATCCGAATCCTGGCTTGGTCTCCGCTAACATCCTGGATCCAGTCTTCCTGAACACCGATATCGTCAAGACCGGTGGCCGAATCGTAAATCTCTGGCTGAAATATCGCTTCTAAAGCGACGATCCCGTGGCGTGGGGCCTCGACCTGCGCCAATTCAGCCTTCGGTCAGAAGTGGGAGCCCTCTCTGAGCTCCCTACCCCAAACACCCCCGCATTTCGCCGGACTTAACCGTCTCTCGTTCGGCTAAGTCCGGCTGCGCATCGACGTACTAGATGCGTCGTTAAATGTAAGACTCCACCTAGGAGCTAGCTGTTACGGTTCCTTGTCATTTCCGCGTTTCCGTCTGCATCTTCGGGTTGGCTGGTTTGATCTAAACAGCAGTATGGTGGCCACCAGTACAGTTGTGGATGAAATTCTTGAGTGGAAAACTCGGCGGAATGCTATCGTTCTGGCCCACCACTACCAAGAGGCCGAGATCCAGGAGATTGCCGATTCCGTCGGTGACAGTCTCGAACTTGCGCGCGTCGCCCAGCGGTTCGACGGAGACGTTATCGCGTTTTGCGGGGTCAAGTTTATGGCCGAAACTGCTAAGGTCCTCAATCCGAATCGCGTCGTCGTCCTGCCGGATATCAATGCTGGGTGCAGTTTGGTGGATAGTTGCCCGGTGGAAGGCGTTCGCGCCTTCAAAAAGAAGAATCCAGAGTACGTGATCGTTAGCTACATCAACACTTCAGTTGAGGTAAAGGCTGAAAGCGACATTCTTTGCACCTCGCGAAATGCCGTAAAAGTGGTGAATTCCATTCCCGCCGACAAGCCGATCCTCTTTCTTCCCGACATCAACCTCGGCAACTTCGTCAAGGCTCAGACGGGACGGGACAATATGAAAATCTGGCAAGGTGCTTGTATTGTCCACGCTACCTTTCCGGCCCGCCGGCTATCCGCAGCTCGCGCGGAGCATCCAAATGCTCTCGTGGCTGCTCACCCGGAATGTCCCGGGGAAGTGCTCAGGATGGCAGATTTCATCGGTTCCACCTCCGCCATTGTGGATTGGTGCACTGCGCAGCATGCAGATGAATTCATCATCATGACCGAAAGTGGAGTCCGTTATTCACTCGAAAGACTCTCCCCCGGCAAAAAATTCTACTTCGTGGCCAATGAGAACTGCAATTGCAGCGAATGTCCCTACATGCGTATGAACACGCTGGAGAAGCTTCGCGACAGCTTGCAACATCTGAGTCCAGAAATTCAACTCTCGCCTGACGTGATGCAAAGGGCGCTTCTGCCCATTGAACGCATGTTGGCGCTCTAGTACTTGTAGCTGTCTCTCCGGGTTTGTTTGTTACAGTTTGGTTCTGCCTTCGCCGTTGTCTGATACTAAAATAAGTTGCCTCTGTGAGCGCCTTAGTCCAACTCGCCAGCGCCGGTTCCACCGCGCCTATGCCCGTCATGCCGGCGCCTTCTACCGGTCCGCTTGCTGACTCGTTTGGGCGTATTCATTCTGATCTCCGCATCAGTGTCACGGATCGGTGTAATATTCGTTGCTTCTATTGCATGCCGGCCGAGGGCGGAACGTTCGCTCCGGCTGCACAATTGTTGTCCTTTGAGCAGATCACACGCTTCGTCTCGGCTGCCGTTCCACTGGGAATTCGCAAGATACGGCTTACTGGGGGAGAGCCGCTGCTACGTCCCCGTCTTCCCGATCTGATCGCTTCGTTGAGTACGATGAGCGCCATAGAAGATCTGGCCTTAACGACGAATGCGGTTCTCTTGAGCAACTCCGCTCGAGCTTTGTACGACGCTGGTTTGCGCCGGCTGAACATTCACCTGGACACGCTCGATCGCGAACGGTTCCGAACTATCACCCGACGTGATGATCTTGCTCGCGTATTGGCGGGCATTGAAGCTGCGCAAAAGGCAGGCTTTACCAAAATCAAAATCAACGCTGTTGCCATCAAGGGGCTCACGGAACCTGACATTGTGCAGCTTGTGACATTTGGACGAGCGCAGAATCTGCAGGTACGGTTTATAGAGTTTATGCCGCTGGATTCTGAGCAGCTATGGTCACTCGATCGGGTGTTAACGGCCGCTGGCATGATTCAGATGCTCGAGAAAGAGTTCGGCCCCATGGTCCCTGTCCCGGACGCCGATCCGCGCGCCCCCGCCACTCGTTATCACTTCGAAGATGGCTTCGAAGTTGGTTTCATCGCCTCCGTCAGCCGACCGTTCTGCATGAACTGCAACCGTCTCCGGCTAACCTCGGAAGGCAAACTGCGCTACTGTCTTTTTGCGCGCGAAGAAACCAACATCCGGGCACTTCTCGAACATCCGTACTCGGAAGCTGATCTGCAGGATGCGATCCGAGGGACGGTCTGGAGCAAGTGGATCGGCCACGACATTCACCAGAACACATTTGCATCGCCTGATCGGGGCATGTACTCCATCGGCGGCTAACCAGACGGAAGCGCCGGTCCCAGCTAACGGCTATACGCGTAGAGCATAGTCAGCAAGCCGACTAAGCACGCCAGGAAGATGCTGTGCTTGACGGTGAATCGGAACAAAGCCGGCTCTTCTTCGGCCCGTAGGCCAGCCGCCGCTGCTGCGACTGAGATGCTCTGGAGGCTGATCATTTTCCCCATGACACCGCCCGCTGAGTTCGCTGCAGCCATAAGCGATGGTGAGAAGCCCAGCCGTCCCGCTGTAACCTGCTGCAAAGTGCCAAATAGTGCATTGGCCGATGTGTCGCTGCCCGTCAGGAACACTCCAAGCCAGCCGAGCAGAGCACTAAAGAACGGGAAGGCTTTTCCCGTGGATGCGAAACCTTCGCCGAGCGTCTCCGTACTTCCCGAGTAGTTCATCACGAAAGCCAGGGCAAGAACTGAAATAATGCTGAGGTACGGAAAGCGTAATTGCACCGCAGCTTCCTGGGCAATGGCGACGAACTTCCTGAGGCCGACCCGAAGTAATATACCCGCTGTAATAGCCGAAAACGCGCACGCGGTTCCCGCTTCAGCCAACAATCTCATCCGATAAATCAGATGAGGCAGAACCGGCCATGGGATGGCCAGGGTGAAGCGCTCCAGTATGGCCTTGACCGGGCCAATACTCCACACCAGGATGAAAACCACCAGCAGCAGATAAGGCGACCAGGCCTTGAAAACGTCACTGCCACGGTAGGTACTCACCGGGCTGTCAAGGGCGCCTGCGGGCCGCCAAAACCGCAGCAGTCCCACCAAAGCGAGCACTGCTGCCAGTGAGCTCAATATGTCGGTCAGATAAGGGCCGATGAAATTGGAAACCGTAAACTGCACGAAGGCGAAACTCAAGCCGCACGCCAAGGCAGCCGGCCAGCTATTGGCCAATGCTTTTCGACCGCCCATGACCAACATGAGATAGGCCGGAATGAAAAATGAGATTGGCGCACACAGTTGGCCGACGTGCGCACTCAACTCTCCAATAGGTAAGCCGGTTGTGGCGGCCAGTGTTACCAGCGGTATAGCAATGGAACCGAATGCCACGGGAGCGGTATTCGCCAGCAGGCAGATTGCAGCCGCGTGGAAAGGTGAGAATCCGAGACCGCTTAGAATGGCTGCCGCTACTGCCACGGGTGTGCCGAATCCCGCTGCGCCCTCCAGGAAAGCGCCGAACGCAAACGCAATTAGCAAAGCTTGCACGTTGCGGTCCCCTGTTAATTGCCCGATGGAGTTCTTGATCACCTCAAACTGCCCTGTCTCTACCGTGATCCGGTACAGCACGATGGCCCAGTAGATGATCCAAAATATGGGGAACGTGCCAAAAGCCACGCCGTACAGGGCTGAACTGGTCACAGTGACTGCCGATGTGTGAAATCCAAACAGCGCAACGAAAACTGCAGTCACCAAACCGAGGAGGGAACTCTTCCAGGCCGTGACGCGCCGGATGCCAATGGCATACAGCAGGACGAGTAGTGGGATGGTTGCAAGGACAAGCCGCAGAATAAGCCGCCTCTAAACCTATCGGATCAACCCGGCCTGCGCAGCCGGACGGCAATCGTAAAACACGGGTTCAATTCCGTATTTCGTGGAGTAAGCGTCGTGTATGGCATGCTCGAAATCAGAAACAGCATGGGCAGCTACTAAGTTCACGGTGCATCCGCCAAAGCCGCCTCCCGTCATCCGAGAGCCGTAGACACCGGGAATGGTAAACGCCGTATCCACTAAAAAGTCGATTTCTTCACAGCTGATCTCATAGTCGTATTGCATGGATCGATGCGATGCCACGAACAGTCTTGCCATTTCCGCCAGATCATCCTTAGCAGCGGCATGAGCAAAATCGACCACGCGTTGAATCTCGGTGATAACGTGCCGGGCTCGCTGCCGGGGTAGGGGTGGAACTGTCTCCTGAACGCGTGTGAAAAACTCGACCGAAGCATCGCGAAGGCTCGTGATCGAGCTGTCCGTTTTTTGGAGCGCTTCTACGGCCTGCTGACATTCCGCCACCCGCTCACGATAAGCGGAACTCCCGAGCTCATGCTTCACCATGGAGTTCACCGCAATGACAGCGACATTCGGCGGCAGCGTGACGTACTGGTGCTCAAGGCTTCTGCAGTCGATTTGAATTGCCGCGCCCTCGCGCCCGAAGACGGATGCATACTGATCCATGATTCCGCAAGGCATGCCGACGAACTGCGACTCCGCCCGCTGACCGAGTAGCGCAATGGCGAGAGGGTCCATGTGAGTCTCACTCTTTTCAGGCCCGCCGAGCTGGGCCAATCCCAGCAACGCATACGCAGTGCTCACCTCCAGTGCCGCGGAGGAGCTCAATCCAGATCCCGTTGGAACGAAGCTTTTGATGTAGAGATCCGCGCCCGTAAGAGCCACGCCCGCTCTCAACAACTCCCGTGCCACGCCAACCACATAGTCATGCCACTTGCCGGTTGGTTGGGCGTTGAGAACGCTGTCTACCGGAATCGAAAACTGAAGGTCGAAATCCTGCGAGTAAACCTGCAGGGCAGACGTGCCTGAAGGCGCAACAGCCACATAGCAGGCCATTTCTAGCGCAATCGGCATAACATAACCGAGGTTGTAGTCGGTGTGCTCGCCTATCAGGTTCACGCGTCCCGGTGCTCGTGCCACCGTCGGATTCGCATGAGTGACGAAATGATCGCGAAACCGGCTTACGATTTCCGGCGGAACGATAGCCAAAGAAGAATGCCTCCGAAAACCAGAATGATAAGCCCGCACCAAAGGTTCACGTTAGTACCGGGGTCCAGCGGTGCCCGCACGGACGGATTGAGCAGCGCAAAGATCGTCAGGATCAGTCCCAGCAGCGAAAACAGGTAGCCGGTCGGCCGGCGAAGATCATCCATGCTTATCTCCTAATCGTCGCTTTACCAGAAGAGAATGTTGAACACGACCAGTACACTCATGACAACAATCGCTAGTGGCACTGGCCTCTTATACCAGGGCACCTGTTCAGTCGGGGGCATCTCTGTATATCCGTAGACCAGATTGCGAAGCTGCTCCTCGGTTTTCGGCTTTGTCACCATGCTCACCGCGAACGTCACTACCAGGCAGATCGAAAACGCCACAATCGCGATCCAGAAGTTCTGCGCCATGGTGGAGGGAAATTGGTAGAGTGACGTCACCCACCCGCCCTTTCCTTCAGCCACAGTCAGTCCGTGTGTCAGGCCGGCCGCCGTGGTCCCGGTGAGAAGTCCCCAGAACGCACCGTCACCCGTGGTTCGCTTCCAGAACATACCCAGCAGGAACGTCGCAAACAGGGGTGCGTTCACGAAGCCAAACACCAGCTGCAGGAAATCCATGATGTTGTTGAAGTGAGTCGCCAGGTAAGCGGTGCCTATCGACAAGATCACGCCCACCACTGTGGTGATCCGACCTACCCACAGATAATGGCTGTCCGGAGCATTTTTCCGAAAATAGCTCTGATAGATGTCGTACGTAAAGACTGTATTGAAGGCTGTGACATTGCCGGCCATGCCTGACATGAAGGAAGCCATCAACCCGGTTAAACCGATGCCCAACATACCGGACGGGTAGAACTTCGCCATCAAGGTCGTAAGAACCTGGTCGTAGTCGTAACCGCCTCCGCCGGGCTTCAAAGGAAGGTTGTAGTCACCCGGTGCCGAATGCATCAGGGCCACTGCCGCCACGCCGGGCAGAATAACCACGAACGGCATCAGGATCTTGGGGAAGGCTGCAAAGAGCGGAGTCTGTCGAGCGCCAGCCATCGTCTCAGCGGCCATCGCGCGCTGCACCACCAGAAAGTTAGTGCACCAGTATCCGAACGAGAGCACGAAGCCTAGCCCCGCGACCAGCCCGAACACTTCAACGCCCTATAGGGTTCTCACTCGCATGTCCTACATAACGCCAGGAATGCGTCATCACCGCCGGCAGACTCTTTTGTAATCCCGACCACCCGCCCGCTCGCTGGACCGCCAAGAAAGACAGCGGCGCAAAGCCCAGAACGATCAGGAAGAATTGCACCACCTCGTTATAGATCGCGCTCGTCAGGCCACCGAGCAGCGTGTACGCCAGCACAATCACGGCCGACAGCAGCACCGAGCTGGTAAAGTCCCAGCCAAGCACAAGCTCAAAGAGCAACCCGAGCGCATACATGCTGATACCGGACGAAAAGATCGTCATGATGGCAAACGTGATGGCGTTGAGTCCGCGCGTCTTCTCGTCAAAACGAAGCTTCAGATACTCCGGGACACTCCTCGCTTTGCTCCCGTAGTAGAACGGCATCATGAAGACTCCGACGAAGACCATGGCGGGGACGGCTCCAAGCCAATAAAAATGCGCCGTCATAATGCCGTACTTCGCACCGGAAGCGCACATGCCAATCATTTCCTGCGCTCCCAGGTTGGCAGCAATGAATGCCAAACTGGTAATCCACACCGGTACGGAATGTCCGGAGGTCAGGAAATCTTCGCTGGTTGCGATCTTGCGCTTGGCGAGCCACCCAATGCCCAGGACAAAGAGAAAATAGATAACAAGACTTACGTAGTCAATCGTTTGCAGTTTCAAAGGCTCGTTCTCGTCCCGCGTGGAATTGTATCGTATGCCCGTGGCCGCCCCGGCTTCCAGACGGCTTGCTCGGAAGCAGGCTTGCATTTAGCAGATCACACCCGTTCCCGCGAATGTGAATTTTGTGATTCAATAACTCATGCGTTTTAGGGGTTTAATACCGGTACTGACCTGTTTTGTCTTCGCGCTGCCGCTTTGGGCCAAGTTGCCTATCGTCGAATCCGATCTCTTGAAGATCAAGAAAGTAACCGAGGTGCAGGTCACGCCTGATGGTGCTTTGGCAGTCTACGCGGTCCTATCCATAAAGACCGATGCCGCAAAGACCGATGCCGCCCCCCACCCGGATAGCACCGACCCGACCTACAGCTATCAGTCGCATTTGTGGATGGCTGACCTTCGAACATCCGGCGCGAAACCGCTTCAGATCACCACCGGCGATCGTAACGATTCGGGCCTTGCCATCAGCCCCGATGGAATGCAAGTAGCCTTCGTCCGGGCCGACAGCAAAAAACATCCGCAGGTCTGGATCATGCCGCTCCGCACGGCCGGTGAACCGCGGATGGTGACGACGCTGGAGTTTGGTGCGACTCAACCACGCTGGCGCAAAGATGGCAAATCGCTGCTGGTTTCCAGCGAAATCCCGATTTCAAAGCTTCCGGGCAAACCTACCTTCAATCTGGAGCGTCCCGGCCGCGACTGGTGGGATTACGATCGGCCCAGCGCCAAATCGGACGGTCAAAAACCCGAGATGAAAGCGGACGCCGCCTCGCTCGGCAGCCCGGACGGGGATCTCCGCTCCATCCGCGACTGGCTCGAGCACAATTCCGCTCATAGCGACCCCGCCGACCTCACGCGGATGGCTTTCTTAGGCGAGCTTTCCCTGGCAGGCGAGATGAATATCTCGGAACTGTTCCGAATCGATCTAGGAACGGAAAACAAGGCAACCCAGCTCACTTCCACCTACCGGGACCACAACGGCGCGACTTTCTCGCCTGACGGAAGCCGCATCCTGTTCGCCGGTCTCCCGCCTTCGAATGAGCATCCGGACCGCATTCGCGAGCAGTCGATCATATGGGAAGCTGCCGGCGATGGTTCGGGCGAGCACCCCCTCCTCCAGCAGCAAGGCTATAGCTTTCGCCGTCCCCAGTTCACTCCCGATGGCAAGCATCTGCTCGTCACCGCGGTGAAGAACGATCAGCCAACCTACCGGCAGGCCATGTTGGCAAGCTGCGATCTCGACGGAACCAATCTTCGCTGGCTCACCAAAGACGGTGATCCTGCCGTGGGGACGGCCGAAATCTCAGATGACGGCCACGTCTACTACAGCCTTGAGTTTCACGGGGGAGAGCCGCTACGCCGCCTCGACCTGCATACAGGTAGAAGTGAAGACCTGATCGATGGTCCGGTTGGTGTGAACGCCTTTGCCTTGGCACCGAATAAGCTTGTTTACGCGCAAATCAGCGCGGAGAACCCGAACGAGCTTTACCTTCTGGCTGGTGGTCCCGGTCGACCGATCGCGAAAGGGAATACGCGCCGGCGTCTGACTGAGATCAACGCATCCTGGCTCGAAGACAAGCTCATCTCCCTGCCGGAAGAACACTGGATCACGCGGCCGGACGGTCTGAAAGTTCAGTATTGGGTGATGAAGCCAGTGCCGGCGCAGCCAGGCCCTCAAGCCGGCTCTAAGGCCAAAAATCCTTGGGTTCTGGACATCCACGGCGGTCCTTCCGCCATGTGGGGACCGGGTGAGTTCACAATGTGGCACGAGTTCCAGATCTTCTGTTCCTTCGGATACGGCATTGTGTACTCGAATCCGCGTGGTTCGGCTGGTTACGGCTACACTTTTCAGCGCGCCAATTACAAGGATTGGGGTGAAGGTCCCATGGGAGACGTCATGGCCGTCGTGGACGACACCGTGGCGCATTACCCGACGGTCAATCCCGAACAGCTCTTTGTCACCGGGGGCTCATACGCCGGTTATCTGACTGCCTGGATTGTCGGCCATAGCGATCGCTTCAAGGCGGCTGCCGCTCTGCGCGGCGTATACGACCTTTCCACTTTCTTCGGCGAGGGCAACGCCTACCAGCTCGTGCCCAACGAGTTCGGCGGCTATCCCTGGGAGCCGGAAGTGCGCAAAATACTCGACCAGCAGTCTCCTATCACTTATGTCTCTGAAATAAACACGCCGCTGCTCATCATCCACGGTAGTTCCGACAACCGTACGGGTATTGTTCAAGGCCAGATGCTGTTTCGTGCTCTGAAGCAATTGAATCGCCCGGTGGAATACATCCGCTATCCGGGCGCTGGACATGAACTGAGCCGCTCCGGTCCTCCACAACAGCGCATGGATCACATGCTGCGAATCATCGAGTTCTTTCAGCGATACACTAAAGATCCGCAGCCACCGCCACAGCTGAAGCAGGCTGTCCCGGTGACGAGTACCAGAGAGTGAGATAGTTCACCCAAGAAGGGAACGCTCATTTGAAATATGGCATCTATCAAGTAGGACAAACTGGGGAGTTTATCCGGAAAGAGCAACACCATGGACCGCTTAACCGAGCGCTCGACAAAAATCTTGGCGGGGCTGATTTTAGCCGCCGCGACAATTTGGGGACAGAGTTACACCATTTCCGCTAGACCGGGTGCAATCAACTACGTGGAGGGCACAGCGTTCCTGAACGGAGAATCACTTTCTGACAAGAGTCTCAAGGGTACATTCCTGAGCGCTAACGATTCATTCTTAACCGAGAATGGCAAGGCCGAGGTTTTACTGACGCCCGGTGTGTTCTTGCGGGTAGGAGAGAATACCGAGATCCGGATGATCTCGCCTTCCTTAACTGAAACCAAGGTCGAGATTCTGAACGGCGAAATTATGATTGAGGCATCTGGCTTGGTGAAAGACAATCACCTCCAAATTCTCGACCATGGCGCCTCCATCACCATCACCCAGAACGGTCTTTACAAGTTCACTGCAGACAACCCTCCGACTGCGGCCGTTCTGGCCGGCAAAGCCGAAGTTTCCTACAGCGATCGTCAAGTTGGGCTGAAGAAGGGGCGGGAAACGATATTGGCTTCTAACCTGCCAGTTCAGAGATTCGACACTAAGCAGGAAAACGACCTTTACGCCTGGAGCAATGTCCGATCTGAGTATGAAGCGGCGGCCAGCTATCGGGTTTCTCGCGCAGCGAGCATCAATGGTTTTGGCGGTGCAGGTGGCCTCTACAACGCTTATGGTAACGGCTCCGGCCCAGGTTGGTTCTGGGATAGTGGATTCAATTCTTACGCATGGCTTCCGTACAATGGAGTTTTCTATAGCCCGTTTGGCTATGGCTTCTACTCGCCTGCTGTCGTCGGCTATGCTCCCGTTGTAACGACGAATGTCTATCGCGGTGGCAGACCGTGGCGGCATCCCAATGGTGTACCTACCACTCCGGTGACTTCGCCAGCCACAGGTTTCAGTGCCGCCGTTCCGGTTAGCGTCAAGAACCCGCCTGCTATCGGCAATGTCGGCGCCTCACCTTTCGCTTACCACCAGGCGCGGATCGAGGCTGCGCGTGCCTTCGCTGCGGCAAACCCTGGTGCTTCCTTCAATGCCGGTTCTGTTCCACCATCTGGCGGATGGCGTGGCTCGGCTGCCGCCAATTCTGCTGCTACGGCTGGTAATCCGCATTCCAACAGTGCCTACTCTCATGCGAACGGCGCTGGCTCTCACATTAACGGAGGCGGCTTCAACGGCGGCGGTTCCCACATGGGTGGCGGTGGCGGCAACTTCGGCGGAGCTGGATCCCACATGAGCGGTGGTGGCGGAGGCCATGCCAGTGCCGGCGGTGGGCACAGCAGCAAATAGGGCATGTTTTACCTCTTAAAATCGGAACCCGAAAAGTACTCTTTTTCACATCTTCAGCAGGATGGCGAAACGGTATGGGACGGCGTTACCAATGCAACCGCCGTCAAACACCTTCGTGAAATGAAGCTCGGCGAGAAGCTGGTGATCTATCACACGGAGGACGAGCGAACCGCTGTTGGCACAGCGAGTGTGAAAAGCGTCGATGCGTCCGATCCGAAGGTCCCGAAAGTCTTAATCAAGGCCGGCAAACCGCTCAAAACGCCGCGTACCTTGGCGGAGATCAAAGCTGAAAAACTATTTACAGATTCGCCACTGGTTCGGCAGGGACGGCTTTCAGTCGTTCCTTTAACGGCCGATCAGTATGCCTGGTTAGTCGAATCCTAAGGAGATCTTGTATGGCGAAAGCTTCATGGCAGAATACAACCCTCGCTGAAAGCGGCGTTACTGAACAGGTAGAAAACAATCACTACTTCCCGCCTGAGGCAATTCGGAAAGAATTCCTCGAGTCGAGTTCACATACCACCGTCTGTCCCTGGAAAGGCACGGCGCACTACTATCACGTGGTGGTGAATGGCCAAAAGAACGAGAATGCGGCTTGGTACTACCCGGAGCCTAAATCGGCAGCGGCCAACATCCGGGATCACGTGGCCTTTTGGAAGGGCGTTAAGGTCGAAGCCTAATCGCCGTTAAGGCTGATTCGATCTTCTCTCAATCTTCTAGGGTGAAGCGGAAGGTACATCCTTCCCTGGTCCCCGGTTCGATCCAAATACGCCCTCTGTGCCTCTCCACGATCGCCTTGCATATGGCAAGACCGACTCCTGAGCCGTTCGACCCGACGTCCTGCGATCTGCTGAAGAGGCCAAAGACTCGCTCCCGGTCCTTCTCAGGGATGCCTATGCCGTTATCGGTCACCGAGAAGGCGTAATAATCATTCTCCCGCTGAACCGAGATGGAGATCACTGGGGGGCGCTCGCTACGGTACTTCAGCGCGTTATCGATCAGGTTCTGAAACAGCTGCATCATCTGCGTAAATTGAGAATTGACGACCGGCAAAACTTCTCTTTCGATGCGTGCTCCATTCTTCTCCATAGCACCTCGAAGATTCGCTAAGGCAGCATCGAGAGCAACATTGAGATCGACGGCCGTCACCTCCACCTCTTTCGCCGTATTACGCGAGTAGTCCAGCAGGTCTTGAAGCAGCTTCGCCATCCGCCCGACGGTCGAGACAATGTGGTCAAGAAATCCTCGACCTTCTTCGTCAAGTTGATGGCCATAGCGTCGGCATAGCAAAGTGGAAAACGAGGAAGTCGAACGCAGCGGCTCCTGCAGATCATGCGAAATCATGTGAACGAACTCGCTCAATCTTTGATTCGATCGTTCCAGCTCAGCCGTTCGTTCCTCAATTCGCTTATCTAGTTCTTCGTTTACTCGCCTAAGCTCTGCCTCGGCGCGATTTTGTTCGGTCACATCGAGGAGCGCCGAACGTATGCCCGCGATCTCCCCCGTGTGTCTGTGAATCAAATTCTCGTGAATCAAGAATGTGAGACGCTCCCCGTCCTTTCGCACGTAATCGCGATAGAACGGAACGAGCAACTGATCGCCACTTAGCTTTCTTTTCACGTGGCTTTTGCTTGTTTCCTTCTGACCGGAAGAAATAAAGTCCCAGACAGGGCGTCCCAACATCTCGTCTTTATTCCATCCGAGTAGCTGGCATTCGGCTTTATTGACCCGTACGATCAATCCTTCGCGGTCAATCTCGTGATAAGCAACTGGGGCATCCTCGAACAGTCGGCGGTACTGCTCCCTGCTTTCTTTCAGGCTATGTTCCAGTTCAAGATGGGCTGTTACATCAATGGCGTGGCCAATCACGATGTCTGGAGCGTTCTTGCATCGGTAGAGTGAATTCCGATAGCTCCAGGTCACGACCCCGCCACTCCGTTTCACCAGCCGCAGTTCTCCCGACGCCTCGCGCTGCGTCCTGACCCGGCGCAGGTAGCGTGCAAAGAGGGGCTGCACGGCAGGGTCAACCAGATCGTACAGTCGTCTGCCAATCAGTTCATCTGGTGTGTAATCAAGTGCGCGGGCTGCTTGCAGGTTTACTGTAAGTAGCTCACCGTTCAAATCGTGCGCGCAAACCAGGCCGAGACTATTCTCGACCAGGAGCCGGTACATATCTCCGTTGTGTTCCAGTTCGCGAAAGGCTTCGAGAGCTGTCTGATTCGGGAAGCCGGACTGCTCTACGTTCACATCAAGTCTCACCAAGATCGTACTAAAACTTTCCCTTCGAAAAGCCAATAGTACTGTCGGCGCAAGCGTAACAAATCGCAACGAGACGGCCGGAACGATCCTTGGAAGGTTCACAAGCTCAGAGGCTTGCAGAGCTACTGACTCGCTCGCAAAGCGGCACTGCGCGCAACGATCTCCGCGCGTCGAGCCGGATTCAGCTTGCGGATCTGGAACGCTCCCGGATCGTCCACGTAAGCCAGAATCTCCCGCCGCAATTCCAGAGGTATTGTCCGATCTTCATGCTTGGCGAGAACATTCAGCAACTTTGCAAAGGTCTGATCCGTTAAGGGATATTCGCCGGGCTTAATCCGCCGGCCTGTGTCCAGATCTAAGTTGGCGACTACAACTTGTGAAGGGTTATCCCGAAGTTGAGCCGCCAGACGCGCAAGCTCTTCTGCTGCCCGGTTCACGCTTTTGATGTACAGTTCTTCCGTTTCGGAGTTGGGGATACAAATCTTCGCCTCGGCCAGCGGACCAATCTTCGGAAGGATAATCAGTGCGAAGGCCATGGCGTAAGTCTTGAAGCCAGGTTTGCGCCGATACGGCTCCCAAAGCTTTCGGAAGTCCGACTGCGCCAGTCGGTCCTCGTAAATTCGAAGAGCATCGTCACTTGCGTCGGCGGTAAATTGCTTGCGATGGATCAGCGCTTCTGCGTAAGCAACTCGCGGCAGGAAGCTTCGCACGGCCCAGGCGTAAGTATGAAACGTAGGGCGTCGCGATCCAAGCAGCTCTTCTAAGTGCAGAGCGTAGGTCTCGTAAACTGCCCGCTCCACCAAACCACGGGAGACTTTCAGACCGATGAATCGGAGATACGCGCCGGGGGCTAGCCGGTGCTTGCTTAACTGATCAACATCAAACCCAAACTCCGTCCGTACATGCGCGTGAGGATTCTCGTCATATGTCATCGACGGACCGAATTTTCGGGCCAACTTTGGGAAGTCCAAGGAAGTAGAAGGATTAACGGCATCCTGGTGTCCGATCGTATCCCCCACATAATGTGACAAAGCGCCTAAGGCGAAAGCGTACTCATTGGCGTTCCTGGCATTCCGTAGCAGGCTTAGGATAAAGTCCCCGGTCCGCACGTAATGTGTGAGGTCGCTAAAGAGCTCTTTACCGAAGGGGTAGTAGCCCAGATCCTGAATCGCGCAGCCGCCGTAAGCATAAGCATGCGCATCCTGCAATTCTGAATCGGAGATCTTTGGAAATCGTTGCCGTAAGAGCGGGACAATCGAGAGGTTCCAGCTGAGATCGATCAACTGCTCGTGCGTCAGAACCGAGTACGCCGGGCTGAGGTCTGCCGTCCCCAGTAGGAATGTCAATGCGATCAGCCACCGGCAAATACGGTTAGTCATGGTTATAAAGTGAATCTGCCGGAAACAGAGTGCCAAACTACCATCTTTCCTCTTCTCTACAATGCGCATCCATCTCCTTATCGTTCCCTTACTCGTACTAACGACTCAAATCCACGCAGCCTTACCCGATGGCGACGCCGGCCCGGCCCGAACACCTCCAAAGGTCGAAATCACCAACGGTGTGGTGCATGCCTCGCTTTACCTGCCTGATCCAGAGCACGGATACTATCGCGGGGGCCGCTTTGACTGGTCAGGAGTTATCCCGAGTCTCGAAGTCAACAGCCACTCCTACTTTGGTGTGTGGTTTCCCAAGTACGACCCCACCCTCCACGACGCGATTACCGGACCGGTCGAAGAATTCCGTTCAGTCGACGGCGCACTCGGTTATGCCGAGGCTCCAGTCAATGATTTCTTCGTGAAAATAGGAGTTGGACTTCTCCGGAAGCCCGATAACGACCCGTATACCTTCGCCCGCCACTACCAGATCGCCGGCACTGGGAAATGGATGGTTCGGCCCGAAGCCGATCGCGTTCGCTTTACCCAGGAATTGACCGGCGTGCGCGGGTATTCCTACGTTTACACCAAAACGGTCCGGCTCGGCCGCGGCGGAAAACCCGACCTGATCCTGGAACACACCTTGAAGAACACCGGGAAACGCCCCATCGATACCGAAGTCTACAATCACGACTTCTACGTGATCGACAATCAGCCTACCGGCCCCGATTTCACGGTCACCTTTCCTTTTGTACCCGTCGCCAAAGACGATCTTAAAGATTCTGCTGCCATCCGAAACCACCAGTTTGTATGGCTGCGGGAACTCGGCCCAACCAAAGACACCGCAGCCACGTACCTGGAAGGCTATAGCTCTAAAATTTCCGACACCAACATTCGCGTCGAGAATCATAAGACCAAAGCCGCTGTTGTAGAGACTATCGACCGTCCGATCTCAAAACTTTACTTGTGGTCGATTAAAACTACTATTTGCCCGGAAGCGTATATTGCGCTCCACATCGCTCCTGGGAAGCAGGCGAAATGGCGTACCATGTACCACTTCTACACGCTGGCAGAATAATTGACACCCAGAAGACATATAATTTGGGTGCGACGATTACGACTTCATGACTCGAAGAGATTTCACCCGGCTGGGCGCCATGGCCGCACTCAGCTTGGCTACCTCACCGCTGGCCTTCCCCGATTCGTACGATTACCCTTGGAAGCTGGGCATCATCACCGACGAAGTCGATCCGGATCTGGCGCTGGTCTTTGAGCGCTTTTATCCCAAGTACCAGCTCGGATGGGCTGAAATCCGCAATCTGAAACTCGACGGATCTAGTAAGTACGTCTACAAATCGGCAACTCCCGATCAGCTGAAGCAGATCAAGCAACAGCTTGATAGTGCCAACGTTAAGCTCTCAGTCCTGGATACCGGCATCTACAAAATACCGCTTCCCGGCACCAAGCCACTGAGCCACAACAAGAGCGATCTTAATCCGGTAACGGGCGAGTATGAACGGCAGCTTGATGATCTTAAGCGCGCCGCCGACGCCGCTCACACGCTCGGTACGGACCGGCTCCGCATCTTTGATTTCCTTCGCGTGGCAGACCCGAACGCCATTCTGGATCGAATCGTTGAGGACCTTCACAAGGCTCTCGACGTAGCGAAACAGCAGGATGTCACGTTACTGCTTGAAAACGAGATGTCCTGCAACACCGGAAGCGGATCCGAAACGGCGCAGTTGTTCAGCCGGATTCCGGACCGCCGATTGATGCACGTGTGGGATCCGGGCAACTGCTTCGAAGCGGGGGAACAGCCGTTCCCGAAAGCGTGGGATCAGATAGACCACAGCCGGATCGGCCACATTCATCTCAAAGACGCCGCCGGCAAATCCTGGAAGCCCATCGGCGGTGGCGAAATCGATTTTCATGGGCAGTTCCAAGCCCTCAAGAAAATGAACTACACCGGCACGATGTCTCTCGAGACGCACTACCGGAATGCTGAGAAGAATATCTACACCTCCAGCGTCGAATCGATGGATGGTCTTGTCAAAGTTCTTAAACAGGTCTAAAGAAGCAAAGGGAGTTCGCAGTATGCAAAGCAATCCTCAAAGCAACGTCGAAAGCACTGGCCGTCGTGCCTTCTTGAAGAGTGGAGTAACGGCCGCAACGGTCGCCACCGCTGCCTCTTACAAGCGTGTTCTGGGCGCAAACGATCGTATCCGCATGGCTGTAGTCGGCGTTCGGGGCCGCGGCTGGAATCACGTCGAGGGCTATAAGACCATACCGGGCGTCGAGCTCTCTTATTTCGTCGATATCGATGAGAATGTACTGCGCAAACGCCTTGGCGATGCTGAAGCAATGGGGTTGCCCAACAAGCCGCAGACCGAGGTGGACCTGCGCAAAATCTTGGAAGGTGACAAGATTGATGCCATTTCCATTGCCACTCCGAATCACTGGCACTCGCTGCAAGGCATCTGGGCCGCCCAGGCTGGCAAAGATTTCTACATAGAGAAGCCTTGTTCACACAATTGGTGGGAAGGACATCAGTTAGTCAAAGCAGTAGAAAAGTACAAGATCATCTGCCAGCACGGCAGTCAGTGCCGTTCTAGCGCTGCGATCCGAGAAGCCATGGACCAAATGCAATCGGGCCTCCTTGGCAATGTCTACATGTCCCGCGGGCTCTGCTTCAAATGGCGCGACACCATCGGCCATGCCAATCCTGAACCGGTACCTGCCGGCGTGCATTACGATCTTTGGACCGGCCCTGCGCCCATGAAGCCTTTCACAAAGAATCGCTTTCATTACAACTGGCACTGGATCTGGGATACCGGCAACGGTGACCTTGGTAATCAGGGCATACACGAAGTGGACCTCGCCCGCTGGGGTCTCGGCGTGACCCTACCGACCAAAATCTCCGCCACTGGGGGCCATTTCCTTTTCGACGACGACCAGGAAACGCCCAATACCATCACCGTGGCTTACGAATTCAAGACGCCGGGTGAGCGCGCTAAGATGATGACCTTCGAGGTACGTGGCTGGATGACCAACCACGAAGCTGAAATTGGAACGGCAGCGTTTGCGGGCGGAGGCGTTCCGGAAGCTGGCCTCAAGGGCAAATCTGCCAACGTCAGTGGACCGGCAGGCCCTGGAAAGCCCTCCACAATCGGCAATCTTTATTACGGTTCGAAGGGCTACCTGGCCATCTCCAACTACGATTCGTATAAATCGTTCCTTGGTTCTAGCGAGGATCCTGGACCTGCGAAGACGGCGCCCGTCAAGTTTGAGCATTTCCAGAACTTCATCGATTGCATGCGCAGCCGCAAAGCCGAGGAACTTCACGCTCCCATCCTGGAAGGCCACCTCTCGGCCACTCTTGTCCATTTGGCAAATGCCTCATACCGCCTGGGCCGGACGATCAACTTCGACCCGCAAACCGAATCGGTCGTCAAGGATCACGAAGCGACTGCTCTTCTTAAGGGAACTTATCGACCTCCCTTTGTCGTGCCGGAGAAGGTCTAAAATCATTCAGCCAGGGAGCACAGAACCACAGCAGGGGCTGTCCTCCGGGGATAATTCAGTTAACTTCTTCTTCGACGAACGAAAAACACTCCAACGAAACCTGTACCCAGAAGAAGAAAAGTTCCAGGTTCCGGTGTCAGCGTCACTCCGATTGAGCAATCCGCTCCGCACGAGAGCCGCGCCACCTGATCAGTCTGGGATAGGAACAAGGTGCCATTGCTCGTGTCGGGAGACACGAAATCGCCGCGGGTGCCTCCGCTCGCAATGATCACGAACTGAGTTGGATCGCCTGCTGCTTTCGTCGGGTCCAGCAGACCGACCGTACCGTCGTTGTCATTGACGATGACGTCACCGTTGAATTGCCCCCCAATGATCACTCCGGTGCCGTCCGGGCTATGTCCGGTGTTAAATGTTTTAATCAGCGCGCCGGTGGCAATGTTATACGACTGGATCGTGCCAGCGTTTTCTATATAAGCCGTGACTCCGTCCGGTGACACAGTAACTCCGTCAGGGAATAGACCGGCGTTGATCACCCGATACGAGCCGGCGATCGGATCGATATCGACAAGTCCCTTGGAACTGGCCGCGATGATGTGTCCGTTGGTTGGATTACCCCACATGCCGAGATAATTCGTGACGCCCGTGAGTCCTGCTATGGGTGTAAATGAGCCGTCACTATTGAAATGCTCGTAAACCCCGCCCTGCAACTGTGCGCCGTAAACCTGGCCGTTAGCAGTCGTCATCGCGAAATTTGGGTTGCTGGTTTGGAACGTATAGGGATTTGAACTGATTGCGCTTGCCAATGTCTGACCATCGACGTCTTTAAACACGTAAATTCTTGAATTCAGTTCACTCCCAGTAATGACATTGCCGTCGGTCGCAATGCCCTGTGCAAGAGGACCGTACTGGGCACTGTAGCCACTGACGAAAGTAGTTAGCGTGAAGTTGTCACTTACTCCAGCCGGAGTTAGAACCAGAGCGGCATCAACTTGGCTCACCGCGACGATTAAGCCGAATGTCAATCGAATTAGGGAACGTAGGCGCACTTTTAATTCCTTTGCAGAGGTCTTCTTATGACCAACAAGATGCTAATGCAGCCACGTTTTTCAATCAAGTCCAATGGTTGTGAACCGGAATGTGACGTCGTTCAAAAGTAAATGGAGGACCGCTGAATTACGCGCACCTACAAGTACTAGAGGCACTAAGCAAGACTGCTAGGCGATTGAAACGCGTTCGAAGTGGAGTTGCAACCTGATCGACACGGAAATTCGCTACCCTTCATCCAGGGTCTTCTATGAAACAAAACCACTTTCGGGGATACGTGTGTCTATTCCTGTTTGCCGCGGGCTTGGCTGCGCAAACTTCAGCTGGTAACGGAGCCATTTCGGGCTCAGTTACCGATTCTTCCGGGGCCATTGTTGCGGGCGCGAACGTAAAACTCGACAACGAAAAACTTGGCATTCACCGCAATCTCAAAACGACCGGCGGAGGCGTATTTAACGCCCCAACTCTACCGCCCAACAGTGGATATCAGCTCACAATTACTGCTGCCGGATTCGGCGAATTCGATCAGAAGAGTATCACTGTACTCGTCGGCCAGAATGTCTCTATTCCAGTCGTGCTCTCTGTGAAAACAGCTTCCACCCAAATTCAGGTCGATGATGTTGCACCCGTCATTGAGACTAAGATCGACGTCTCACAGAACGTCACGCAACACCAGATCGATAATCTGCCGATCAACGGGCGACGGGTCGATTCGTTTGTTCTTCTTACGCCCGGTGTAGTTCCCGACGGTACGTTCGGTCTGCTTAGTTTCCGCGGCATTCCGGGCGGCAACAATTTCATGACTGATGGCAATGATACGACCGATTCTTTCTACAACGAAAATGCCGGCCGTACACGAATTCCTACTCAAATCTCGCAAGATGCCGTGCAGGAATTTCAGGTGCTTAGCGACGGCTACACCGCCGAGTATGGGCGCGCATTAGGCGGCGTAGTAAACACGGTTACGCGAAGTGGAAGCAATGAATTCCACGGCACCGCGTTCTGGTTTTTCCGCAACCGCACGCTCGACGCGCGCGATCCTTTTTCCACTGTGAATCCTTCCGAATGGCGCCATCAGTTCGGCGGCAGTCTGGCCGGCAAAATTATCAAAGACAAACTCTTTTACTTCATCAATACCGAAGAGCAGCGTCGCCAATTTCCGCTTGTTTCGAGCATTGCGAACAATCCTACAGCCGTTAACGCCAACACGCAAACCTGGAACGGATGTGGTGTTGCCGGTGGCGGTTATCCGGCAGCTAGCCCGGCCCAGTGTGCAGCCATTAACACCACTCTGCCACGCTTTTTTGGTACGATTCCTCGAACCGCCGATCAGGACACTGCGCTCGGCAAGATCGATTACCGCTTCAACGATCTAAATTCACTCAGCTTTGATTTCAACTATCAGCATTTCTATTCTCCGAACGGCATCCAGACCGGCGCCGTGGTCAACAGCGGTGGCGCACTGAACAGCAATGGCTACGACGACGTAAACGTTCGCTATGGACGTGCTGCCTGGACCTACACACCCACTCCCACGGTGGTCAATGAAGCCCGCTTCGGGTGGTTCAAAGATCGCCAGTTCGATGCAGTAAACACTAACCTCCTCGACCCGGTTTTCGGGCCGCTTAGCGTAAGCGTCAATGGCGTCGGCATCGGCGGAGCTAACTACCTGCCCCGCATCCAGCCGAGCGAAAGCCGCTATGAAGCTGCCGACAACCTTTCTTATTCGGTCGGCAAGCACAATCTGAAGTTCGGCGTAGATTACTTCAACACAGAGGACTACACCAACCAGCTCAACTACGGCAACGGCAGTTACACCTACAGCAACGTCAATGCCTTTGCACTCGATTATTCGGGCAACACGGCGAACGGTCGACGTTATACGAGCTATCAGCAGGCTTTCGGAAACCGCGCCGTGGATGCCACCTATAACGAACTCAGCCTGTTTGCGCAAGATCAGTTCAAGATCCGTCCTAACCTGACTCTCTACTACGGCATTCGCTATGAAACCACATTCTTCCCCAAGCCGCCGATTACGAATCCCGACTATCCGCAGACCGGCCGCATTCCGGATGACAAGCTGAATTTCGCCCCGCGCGTCGGTTTCGCATGGAGCGTGAATGACAAGACTGTTATTCGTTCGGGCTACGGTATCTTCTACGGACGTTATCCGGGAGCCATGACCAATTCGCTCTTCACTACGAACAATCTGTATCAGCAGTCCTTTACGCTCAGCACGGCCGCCCAGATTGCGGCGGCTGGTCCTCTCTTCCCCAAGCTGTTGGCCACGGCCCCGGCCTCAGGTGCAGGTGCCGCCGTTGTCGGTTTCGCTGCGAACAACCTGCGCACTCCCTACAGCCAGCAGGCTGATTTCGCTATCCAGCGGGCTCTCGATCGAAACACCAGCATCACGGTAAGCTACCTGTGGAGTAACGCCATCCAACTGCTCTCAGTGCGTGATCTGAATCTCCCCACCATTCCGAGCCACACTGTGACGTACAACATCCTGGGTTCCACTGCGGCAAACGCCCCGGTAATCGGTACTTTTGTCTCACCCGTCTACCTGGACAGCGACCGCGTCGATCGCCGCTACTCCCGTATTCTTCAAGTGGAAAACGGTGGTCAGAGCTCCTACAACGCCTTGGCTGTTCAGGTTCAGCGCCGCCTGACTCATGGCATTGAAGGCAGCCTTTCGTACACCTGGTCGCATGCCATCGACTACAACCTGGGCAATGCCGGCAACAACCTCTTCTTCGGTAACAACGCGCCTTCTAACCTCTATAACGGTGTCTACCGAGCTGACCGGGGCGACAGCGCTCTTGATCAGCGTCAGCGCCTGGTGATCAACTGGGTCTACTCGCCAACCTTCACCCATAGCAGCAGCGTGTTTGCCCGATTCTTGATTAACAATTGGCAGTTGGCAGACATCACGACTATTGCCACCGGCCAGCCGACCACATCTATGATTGGCGGTACGACCGCGAACGGCGCGCAATTAGCTCAAATCGGAATTGGCACAGCAACCGGTGCTACCACCGGCACACAGTCGCTTGCTTACTCGGGTGCGCTCAATGGCTTCGGTGGTTCCACCCGCGTGCCATTCCTTGCACCCGATAACCTTCGCCTGCCGGACTCGTACCGCACTGACGTTCGCTTGACAAAAATCCTTCCGTTCTCGGAGCGCTACCGCACCTCACTGAACTTCGAAGTCTTCAACCTGACCAATACCATCACCTACACGGCCTTGAGCAATCGTCAGTACAACGTCAGCGGCTTCAACATCACGCCTGCCAGTGGCTTCGGCGTCGTCAACCAATCGTCAGGTTTTCCCGACGGTACAAACGCGCGTCGCGCTCAGGCCAGCGTTCGAATTGAGTTCTAATTTGATGTCGAAGCTGACCTCTCTTGTCCTGCTGCTCGCACTCCCCATGCAGATCTTTGCGTGGGGACGCGAGGGGCACCATATCATTGCCCTGCTAGCTCAAAGCCGGCTGAACGAAACAGCCAAAGCGAAAATCATTGAGCTATTAGGCACTGAGACATTAACTCAGGCCTCCACCTGGCCCGACGAGATCCGTAAGGATCACCCGGAAACCGCCGGCTGGCACTACGTCTCCATCCCCCGTGCCGCCCCGTTCTTCGATCAGGCTCGCGACTGCTTTCAACCTGATCCAACCCACCCCGGCTCCGATGCCGACCATCACAACTGTGTAGTGGATCGAATCGACCTTTACGCCCGCGTGCTTCTCGATGCAGGCCAGCCCAAATCGACCCGGGTAGAAGCTCTAAAATATCTGGTCCACTTCTTGAGCGACCTTCACCAGCCGATGCATGCCATACAAGACGCCCGCGGTGGCAATGACATAAAGGTCGTGCAATTCGGAAGCGCGACCTGCGGGGGAGAGCACACCTGCAACCTCCACGGACTCTGGGATAGCGGACTCATCGAGCATGCCGAATCCGACGAGCTTGCTTACATGCATCATCTGGAAGTCTTGATTGCGCGCGAAAATTTGGATAGCCTGCCCGAAGGAACGCCCGCCGACTGGGCCAACGAATCGCACGTGATGGCTGTAGGCGCCATGCTGGACAACGGCGGCCTAGCGGATCAAGTCTATTTCAACCACGAAATCAGCAACGTGAACCACCGTCTGGCGCTCGCTGGCATCCGACTCTCCCACATGCTGAATGAAATTTTCGCCCCCACTTCGACTACGGTGCCGCCTACGCACGAAGCTTCTGGCCCCGCGAAATATTGAGCCGGGCCTACGGCTCGTAGTACCCGACTCGAGAACTCACCCGAAGCCCAGGTTGTTTTGTTTGCACGGCAACGCGATGGAACACCCGGGCCTTTGCTTGTAAATCTTTGGGGTAATACCCGATCAGATACTGGGTACGTAACTCGCGCAGTATGTCCGCGAACGCCGCATCCATCTGCTCAAATCCGGCTGGGTTGAAGATGCGTCCTCCCGTTGAAGCGGCCAGCGACGCCAGCGCATGTTCGCCTCCTGTGTTACGGCCCGCATCACCTGCTATGGGCACCACCACAATGGGATAGAGCACTGTATCTGCTCGCTGCGCCGCTGCCAAAGCATCTTCGTACTTCTTGTAGCTGGTCGTGTCGCCGCCGTCCGTCACTACAATCATCACGTGGCGGCCTTCCCGGGGCAGCAGTGTGTCACTGGCCAAAAAGACGGCGTCATATAACGACGTGCCACCTTCGCCATGCAGGTTGTGCAAGGCCCGTTCGGCTCGGCCCGGACTGCGTGAGAAGTCCGCTTCCAGACTCGTGCGCCAGTTGAAACTGAATAGCGCGAAAACGTCTTCAGGGTTCCCCGCTTTGATCAGACTGGTAATGAAGCGCTGCACCGACTGCGTTTCGTACCGCAACTCAATTTGGGTGCTGCCACTGGTGTCAATCAAGATGGCGACCGACAAGGGCAGGGAAGTATTGCGCTCAAATACCGCAATGTTCTGCTCGGCTCCATCGTCCGTGAGCCGAAAATCAGCCTTGTCTAAACCACTCACGATCGCGCCGGCGCTATCGCGAACCGACACCAGCAAACGAACCAGGTTTACTTTGACGGAAAACGTCGGGGGCTCTTGCCGATCTTTTTGATCGAAGGAAGTTTGCCCTAAGGTCCATCCGAGACTCGCGCAGGTGAGACCTGCAATTCCTGCCGTAAGCAGGACCCTGCAGAGCTTACGACGACTTTGCGCCGTCGAGTAACCTCTCGTCCCACTCACCATCCACCCACACAGCCCCATCCGCAAAAAACTCTTTCTTCCAAATCGGAACTTCACGCTTCAGGCGATTGATCGCTTCCAATGCTCCGTCGAAGGCTGCCTTACGATGCGGTGCACTGGCGACCACGATGACACTCGCTTCACCAATCTCCAGCCGTCCGAGCCGGTGAGCCATTCCTACTCGCCCGATTGAAAACTGTTGCGTAATCTCGGCGCCGATCTTGCGCATCTGTCGCAACGCCAGGTCCTGGTAGCACTCGTACTCCAGATATAAAGTAGTACGGCCTTTCGTGTTGTTTCTCACAACACCATCGAAGGTCACCACCGCGCCGTCTTCAGGGCGCTGGACTAGCTTCACCAAAGCTGCCGCGTTTAGCGCCTCGCGCGTAATCCTATAAAGATCATCTGACCCGCCGCTGACTGGAGGCAGGAACGCAATCTCGTCGTTATCGGTAATGGCCGTGTCTGGGGTTGCAAACTCCTGGTTCCTCGCAAATAGAATGGACGAACGCCTCTCTGCCAAGGTTCCAATACGTCCGCTGTAGTGCGCAAACACCGTTCCCACCGTGGCATCCGTATCGCCCAACTCAACCGTGTCTTCTGACGCGCCCACAAGGTCCTTCAACACTCCGAAAAACAACACTCGTACGCGCATGTCACGATGCTAACAAGCGGGACTCGAACCCGTTTCGCTTCAAAACTGCACCGCCGGGCGCACACCCGTTTGGTGGTGTCGTGCGTAATTTCATGTCGGACGGACCCGTCATGGGCGAGTTTCCCAGAAACAGCATTGGCCTATCGGTATAGTCGGTTCAGTAACAAGTTGCCGCCTAACACTGCCTCGCTTAAGAACCAGACACAATTCCGTGTGCGTTACGCCGAAACCGACCAGATGGGTATCGTTTACCACGCAAATTATCTAGTCTGGATGGAGGTCGGACGAATCGAACTCGTTCGCGGTCTCGGTTTGAACTATCACGACCTTGAAGCGAACGAAGGATTGTTGCTTTCCGTCATCCATGCAAGTTGCCGGTACATTTACCCGGCCCGCTACGATCAGGAAGTGTGCGTTGAAACCGAGTTGTCCACCGCAACCCCACGGATGGTAGAGTTCGCCTATCGCATTTACTCGGCAAATCCCGCTAGGCTCCTGGCCGAAGGGGTTACTCGCCACCTCTGGCTCAATCGCAGTCTCCGTCCGTCGCGGCTGCCCGCCCATTATCTCCGGATGCTTAATCCCTCTCTGGACGATGACCATGAGCCTGAGGATGAGACGGATCCTCCACAATAGGTTGAGCGATTCAGTCGAATGATCCACATCGTAATGCCTGTTGGCCTGCTCCGTTGCAACTGCAGCATCCTGGCCGACGAACAAACTCGCGAAGCCGTCGTGGTTGATCCCGGTGACAACATCGACCTCATAGAACAGCAACTGCAGAAGCATGGCCTCACCGTGCAAGCCATTGTCATTACTCACGCCCACATCGATCACGTGGCAGGGGCGTCTAAGCTGCGCACCGTAACTGGCGCCCCCGTTTACATGAGCGAACACGATCTTGATCTTCTGAAGGCGCTCGACATTCAGGCTGAATGGTTAGGCGTGCCGACTCCCGAAAGGACCGAAGTCGATGTGCCGGCCAAGAATGGAACCGTACTCCACCTCAACCAGGCGGATTTGCACGTGCTGGAAACGCCGGGCCACACCGAAGGAAGCCTGTGTCTTTGGATACCCGGGGAGAACAAGCTGATCGCCGGCGACACACTGTTCCGCGAATCGATCGGCCGCACCGATCTTCCCGGCGGCGACAGCCGAAAAATTCTGTCTTCTATCCAGACAGTGTTGATGCCCCTCCCTGACACCGCGGTCGTTACACCGGGCCATGGTCTTCCCACCACCATCGGCCATGAACGCGCGCACAATCCGTTCTTGAGAAAACTCTGATGTCTCGTACCTTGACTGCTCTGTTGCTTCCCTTCGTTCTTACGGCGTCGGCCGCGACCCTTCACATCTTCGGTCACAATTGGACCGTACCGGAAGCTTCCGATTGGCAGATTCAAAAAGATGGAGATGCAGAAGTTCTCCGCCTCCAGACGGCACGCGGGCCTGTTCCGGGTCCACGCCGTCCTATCCAGTTCGCGCTCTCCGACATGCCCGACGCGCGGGAAGCCACGGTCGAAGCGGATATCCAGCCGTTGAAAAGGTCAGTCATCATCGTCTATGCCTATCAGGATGAGGCGCACTTCAACTACGCCCATCTTTCTACCGACACTGCTCAGAAGCAGCCCGTTCACAATGGCATCTTCCACGTTTTCGGAGGCGAGCGGGTTCGTATCAGTTCTCAGGCGGGTCCCGCCTCCTTTCCTGCGATCAATCGCTGGTATCACGTCAAGTTGGTCTTCAACGGAACGACGGGGAGCGTCGATGTATCGGTTGACAATCAGGCGATTCCGGCTCTACACGCGGTCGATTTGAGTCTGACCCACGGCAAGGTCGGGATTGGCTCCTTTGACGAAACCGGTGAGTTTAAGAACGTGAAGCTGACCGGAGTCTTCCAGTCAGTCATGCCGCCCTTGCGCTTTTAACTTCTCCAGAACGCTGCTGATCAGTTCCTTGGCGTCAACCAGGTTCTTGTTGATGATCTGGATATCCATTGCGGGCTTGCCCGGCTGGCGTGCACTCTGGCAGTAAACTCCATGTTGACCTACCAGGACAAGCGCGTCGGTGATGCAGTCCAGCGTTACAGCCAGCCGGCCGCGTTCCGGTCCCATCATGAACTCATATCGTTCCAGGTCGTCTCTGCGATCGTCGTAGACTGTCATCGATCTCTAGTCTCGCAAGCCTCCGGCTGACATCATAGAAACCGTGCCTGACGAAAGCGCCATCTTTTCCGCTGAGACGCTGCGCTTTCTGCGCGGACTGAAGGCTCACAACGACCGCGAATGGTTCCAGGCTCGCAAAGCTGAGTACGAGTCAGCCGTCAAGGCGCCCATCCTTGCGTTCGCCTCGGTTCTCAGCGACTCAATCGCTACTTTTGCTCCAGACTACGCCACTCCGCCCGAAAAGGCAG
Source organism: uncultured Acidobacteriaceae bacterium (assembly GCA_963814195.1). Classification (GTDB taxonomy): domain Bacteria; phylum Acidobacteriota; class Terriglobia; order Bryobacterales; family Bryobacteraceae; genus Bog-105. The sequence continues at coordinate 651,816 of CAWFBU010000005.1, read as the reverse complement.
TACAACGAATCTATCGTGACGTGCGCTTCAGTGCTGACAAGACGCCTTACCGCACCGAACTTGGCATTCTGTTTACGCATCGAAGTCTGGGCAAGAAGGCAGGCTCCGGAGTCTACGTCTCCATCGGGGCCGAAAGTTCGCGCGTGGCCGGTGGCCTTTACCAGGCAGATACTCCAGGCTTGTACGCCGTCCGGCAACACCTTGCCGATCACTATGCGGAATTTCAAAAGCTCCTGTCTGCTAAGCCCATCCGTGAAGCATTTGGAACCATGACTGGCGAGTCGCTCAAACGTCCGCCCAGAGGGTTTGCGCCCGACCATCCGGCAATGCCTCTTCTGATGCACACTCAATGGCTGCTGGATTCTACCTTGCAGCCGGAAGCGATAGTGGAACCCGGGTTCGTCAGAACCGTTACGTCTCGCGTGAAAGCCCTGCTGCCGTTCGTGCGCTTCTTTGAGAATCCGCTACTCGAGAAAGCCAAGCCTGTCATCCTGGATTGACCTGAGGAGTACTCGCTTTGGACAGATTGAACTCTTTGACGAAAACCCTCAAAGTTGGGCAAAAGTTTCTTGACTCTCCCCTTACAGGAGACGCTACAACGGATGCATGCTGAAGATTGGTGACTTCTCTTCTCTTGCGCAGGTCTCCATCAAAACCCTCCGTTACTACGACCAGACCGGGCTTTTAACTCCGGCCAATATCGATCCCGCGACCGGCTACCGTTACTACTCTGCCGGTCAACTGTCACGCCTTCATCGCATCCTCGCCTTGAAGGATTTCGGGTTCACACTCGAGCAGATCTCGACGGTCTTGCACGACGATGTGACCGCCGAGCAGATGCGAGGCATGCTCCTGCTCCGGGAGGCAGAGCAGAAGCAACGTGTGATGGAAGAGAGCGACCGTCTCAGCCGACTCAGCAGCCGCATCCGGCTAATTGAACAGGAGAACCAAATGAATTACGACGTAGTTATCAAGGATGTACCACCGCAGTGGGTCGCGTCCGTGCGAGAAACGATTGCCTCCTACAAATCTGTAGGGCCATTGTATGGGAAAGTAGCGGCCGCCTTAGGACCGCTGATGGCGCAAAAGCCGCTGCCCGTCGCCTTATGGCATGACCCCGAATTCAGGGAGCACGATGTCGACGCCGAAGCCGGCTTTTACTTGAAAGAAGATCCCTCGTCTCGGGACGGGGTGGACGTTCACCAGCTACCGGGAACTACCATGGCAAGCACTGTCCATAGCGGTTCCTACAACCGTCTGGCGGAAGCGTACGACGCTATGCTTCGCTGGATCGGAAGCAATGGCTACCAGGTCAATGGGCCCATTCGCGAACTCTACGTCTACAACACATTACCTGTGCGGCCGGACGACGAGTCGTACGTGACCGAAATCCAGGTGCCCGTTAGAAAGGGCTAAGCGGACTCTTCTGCTGCCTTGGAGTCTTCGGTTGGCGGTGGGTACGGTTGCTTGGTCGATTGCTCGAAGAGGAACTGGAGTGTCTTCTCCGTTTGAATGCCTCCGGCGATGCGGCCCAAGGATCCGTCCTTGTCCAGGCGCGCTCTGGCTACAGCCACCGCTTCCCGTTCCTGACGAGCAATCCGCTGCACTTCGTGGTCGATCTCTTCCTGCGTGGCATTGATCGATTCCCGTTCCGAAATTTTCTCCAACAGCAGTGACGCCTTGACATTACGGAGAGCCCGCTCGCGCTGGCTCTCGCGCACTTTATCCCAATCGAGCTGAATTGTATTGGGGTCGATGCCTTGTCCGGCTAAGCTGCGCAACTGCATTCGGACCTGGTTCTCAATTTGGCGATCGACATACGCATCGGGAACCGGAAAGTTGTTTCGGTCGACCAGTTGATCGATCAGCTCTTCTTTTGCGGTCTGCTGAGCGGCGTATTGCTTCTCGTGAAAGATCGATTTGCGAACCGCTTCTCTTAGCTCTGAGAGCGTCTGATAATCGCCCAGGTCGCGCGCAAACTCGTCATCGAGAGCGGGAAGTTCCTTCTTGCGCACAAACTTCGGAGTCAGCTCGAACCGTACCGTCTTACCGGCGAGCTTCTCCTGGCCGTAGTCTTCCGGATAGGTGACATCCATCTCGACCACAGCTTCAGGTGACGCACCCAGCAGCGCTTCATTGAAGGCAGGCAAGGTCTCTGACCCGCCGACCTGAATCTGAACGTCTTGATCGATCGGCTCGGCTAAACCACTGAGTGATCGCAGGTGAACCAGAACATAGTCCAGATTTTCGATCGGGCGCGGATCCAGGTTCGGATACTCCGCTTTACCCTCCCGCATCGTTTCCAGACGCTTGTCGATCTCCTCGTCTGTAACCGATGGCTCTTCATACCTAACCGGCAAACCCCGGTACTCAGCTACTTCAATTTCAGGTGCAACTTCGAACGCGGCTTTGAAGCGGATCGGCTGGTTAGGTTCGAACTCCAGGTCCGTAATATCCGGCGTTCCCACCACCTTCAGATCGTCGCGCTTCACCCGGTCTTTGAAGGCTTGGGGCAAAAGCAGTTCCAACACTTCGTTGCGAATTTCGCTTTCAAAGCGTGTTTGAATGATGTTCAGAGGGGCTTTACCAGGGCGGAAGCCTGGCAGACGGACTCTTTGCTTAATTGAATTTGTAACGCGCTCGCGAGCCTGCTCCACTTCCAGTAGAGGGATCTCAATTTCGATGGAGCGCTTGCAATCTACTGCTGTTGACACGGGCTCTTTTCCTTGGACTCAGGGAGTCTTGCGACTCCCTATCTCAATTTGCATTATCGCGAAGACCGCGAATGCCGGGTGTATACGACTTAGCTGCTGAAAGCTTTCTGATTACTGAGCTGTAACGCCCGTGAGTTGAGCCGCTTCGTTGAGGAGGGCAGCCTTGTCCGTCTTTTCCCAGGCAAACTCGTCCTCAGTACGGCCGAAGTGGCCGAACGCAGCGGTCTTTTGATAGATGGGACGGCGCAGATTCAAAGACTCGATCATGCCCGCAGGGGTAAGCGAGAAGTTCTGCCGCACAATCTCGGACAGCCGCGCATCTTCCACAGTTCCGGTTCCAAAGCTGTTGACCATCACTGAGACCGGCTCGGCAACACCGATCGCGTAAGCCAGTTGTACTTCCACACGGTCGGCCAGCCCAGCTGCCACCAGATTCTTGGCGACATACCGAGCCATGTAGCAAGCCGAGCGGTCAACCTTTGTCGGATCTTTGCCCGAGAAAGCTCCGCCGCCGTGACGGCCCATACCGCCGTAGGTGTCAACAATGATCTTGCGCCCGGTCAGACCGGTATCTCCGTGAGGTCCGCCAATCACGAATCGGCCAGTCGGATTGATGTGAAATTTCGTCTTGCTGTCGATCATCCCGGCCGGGATCACGAAATCGATTACGTGCTTCTTGACGTCGGCACGCAACTGCTCAGTACTCACGTCGTCGTCGTGCTGAATCGAAACCACAACCGCGTCGATGCGCTTCGGCTTGTTATCAACGTATTCCACGCTGACTTGGCTCTTGCCGTCCGGTCGCAAATAGTCGAGCTTACCTTCGCGGCGCACTTCGCTCAAACGGCGTGACAGCTTGTGCGACAGCATAATCGGCAGCGGCATCAGCTCTTCAGTCTCATTGCACGCATACCCGAACATCAAACCCTGATCGCCGGCCCCGCCCGTGTCCACGCCCATAGCAATATCGGGCGATTGTGCCTGGATCATATTGACAACGGCGCAGGTCTTGGAATCGAAGCCCATGGCAGCATCGGTATAACCGATATGCTTGATGACTCCGCGAACCAGTTTCGGCACATCCACGTAAGTGGTGGTGGTGATTTCTCCGGCTACGATGCAAATTCCTGTCGTTACAAGTGTTTCGCAGGCAACACGTCCGTTGGGATCATCCGCCAGCACGGCATCAAGAATGGCGTCTGATACCTGATCAGCGATCTTGTCCGGGTGACCCTCAGTGACGGATTCGGACGTGAAGATGATATTTCATCAGAACTGGACTCCTTTGTTAGTTGGAAAGGGCTGCGGAATGAAGACATTTCGTCCGGAAGTGATTTAGCAATTCAACGGTGGCCCCGGCCAAAGCCAACGGTGGCTAGCAGGTAATCGGCTGGGGGCGTTTGGCGGCGTCCGAACGGCGGCAAATGGATGCAGCCAAGCCGCGATTCGCATCTATGCACCATGAGCCAAATCCATGCATTAGCAGCGAAAACAGCAAAGGGAAAACTGGAGCCTTTTTCCTATGACCCGGGCCCCCTTGGCGATGAACAGGTAGAAATTGAAGTGCAATATTGCGGTATCTGCCACTCCGACGTATCCATGCTAAGTAACGAGTGGGGTATGTCGCAGTATCCTTTTGTGCCCGGCCACGAGGCGGCGGGTAAGGTCGTCGCTGCTGGCCCGCATGTCAAGAATGTGAAGGTAGGCGACACGGTTGGGCTCGGTTGGAATTCCTCAAGCTGCTTGCATTGCTACCAGTGTCTGAAAGGCGATCAAAACCTGTGCCCCCATCTGGAGCAGACTATCATAGGCCGGCATGGTGCCTTTGGAACTCACGTGCGCTGTCATTGGGTTTGGGCAACGCCGATTCCCGAAGGGCTTGACCTGGAGAAAGTTGGACCCCTACTGTGTGGCGGCATCACGGTTTTCAATCCACTTGTCCAGTTCGGTATCAAGCCGACTGACCGGGTCGGTGTAGTCGGTATCGGTGGACTGGGCCATTTGGCGCTCCAGTTCGCCAACAAATGGGGGTGTCATGTCACGGCTTTCAGTTCCTCCGCCAGCAAAGCTGATGAAGCCAAAACGATGGGCGCACATACGGTCGTCGACACCCATTCGGAAGATGGGCTGAAGAAGGTAGCCGGCTCGCTCGATCTCATCATTTCAACTGTTATGGCGAAGCTTGACCTGGGCTCCTACATCATGGCGTTGGCTCCAAAAGGACGGTTCCATACGGTGGGCGTGATTCCGGAGATCAACGTAGGCGTATATCCCCTCCTGATGGCCGTCAAAAATCCATCAGTTCGAGCCCTTCCGGCGCACCGGCCACTGTTAAGGCGATGCTTGACTTCTGTGTCCGCCACAAGATTCTCCGGTGACGGAAGATTTCACGATGTCGCAGGCGAACGAAGCTTTCGAACACCTCGAAGCTGGCAAAGCTCGTTATCGGATCGTTGTGAAGAACGACCTGCAGTAATTCCTTACACTGGAGGCTTGAGCACCATTCACGTAATAGGCGCGGGCCTGGCTGGTTGTGAAGCCGCCTATCAGGCAGCGCAGGCAGGTGCGGAGGTCATCTTATATGAGATGCGTCCGCACCTGCGCACGCCTGCTCACCAGACCGACTCGTTTGGAGAACTGGTTTGCAGTAATTCCCTGAAAACCGAGCAGGAGCACTCTGCGCCTTGGCTGCTGAAGTCCGAGATGCGGAAATTGGGGTCACTACTGCTTAGGGCCGCCGAAGTCGCGCGCGTCCCTGGTGGGCATGCCCTCACAGTTGATCGCGAACTTTTCTCACGAGAGATTACTGCTGCAATCGAGGCTCATCCTGGGATCGAGGTACGCCGGGGTGAAGTGACTCAAGTCCCCGAAGATGGAATCGTCATAATCGCGAGTGGCCCTCTGACGAGCGACGCTCTCGCGGAGGAAATCACGCGTATTACCGGTACCGGCCGGCTGTTCTTTTACGACAGCATCAGCCCCATCGTGGCAGCGGACTCAGTCGATATGTCCGTGGCCTTCCGTGCTTCACGATGGAATAAGTCGCTGGACGGCAGTGATGATTACATCAACTGTCCTTTCAACAAGGAGCAATATGCGGCTTTCATTGACGCGCTCCTTCAGGCTGAGTTTTATGAACCGCATATCCCGGAAGACGCGACGCCCTACTTCGAAGCGTGCCTGCCCATAGAGGAAATCGCGCGCAGGGGCGGGACACGCTGCGGTTTGGACCGATGAAGCCCGCGGGATTGGATGATCCGCGAACCGGACGCTGGGCATACGCGATTGTGCAGCTTCGTCAGGAAAACCAGCGTGCCGACAGCTATAACCTGGTTGGATTCCAGAATCATATGCGCTTCGCCGACCAGGCACGGGTGTTCCGGATGATACCCGGGTTAGAAGCCGCCGAGTTTGTCCGGTTCGGTCAGATGCATCGCAATACATACATTAACTCGCCAGCACTGCTCCGCCCCACCCTGCAGCTTATTAAGGATGAGCGTATCCTCTTCGCGGGGCAGATCTCGGGAGTCGAAGGCTATGCGGAATCCATTGCCACTGGCCTTATGGCAGGTCGCCATGCTGCAGCATTGGTGAAGAGTGAACCGTTGCGTGAGTTCCCACGCGAAACAGCGCTAGGAAGTTTGTGTCATTACATAACGCACGCCGATCCGGCGCACTTTCAGCCGCGCGCAACATTACTTTTGATCTTCTACCCGCTCTTGATGAGCAGACCAAGCGTAAGTTCAAACATGATAAGAAAGCCCGTCATGCGGAAGTGTGCGCTCGCGCCGTTGTGGCCTTCGACGAATTCTCAGCATGTCCTGACCTAGTGCACATGAGTTGCAGGTGTGCACCGACAGTATTTGGCGGAGCTGGAGCGTCGCGGTGCATCGCCGCATACGCTGCGCAACTACCGTTCTGATCTGCAGCAATTTGCCGGGTATCTGATGCCGCCTGGAGTTGATGTCGCGCCCACGATGGAGAACCCTGGACCTTCCTTTGCTGCGTGAGTGGCTGGCGAACTTATATGATGCGGGACTGAATCCACTCAGTGTCCGGCGTAAAGTGGCGGCGCTGCGGGCCCTGTTTCCGCTTTCTCCGGCGAAGGACGGTTGACCGAAACAATATCGCGGCACGCGCTGCGGACTCCAAAGACCCGGCGGAAACGTCTCCCGGACGTGATGACCGCCGAGAAGACGAATAACCTTATCGATGCAGTCGAGGAAGGGCGTTAGGTGAAAAAGCCTTCGCGCGAACGGGATCTGGCATTCCTGGAAATGCTCTACGGATGCGGCATTCGGGTGAGCGAACTGGTAGGGATCAACGTCGGCGATCTGGACCTGGATACCGGATGGCTGCGCGTCCGAGGCAAAGGCAATAAAGAAAGACAAGTTCCGTGGCGGGCAGGGCATCTGAAGCTGTGAAACGGTATCTCGGCCTGCGCGCCGCCGCCCTCCGCGAAGGAGACTCTCTTGTTCTGAATAGCCGTGGTCAGCGTTTGGGTGACCGGCAGGTCAGGCGGCTGGTCAAGATGTATGCGCTTCTAGCTACCGGGGATTCAACGGTTCACCCGCACAGCTTCCGCCATGCCTATGCAACACATCTGCTTAGTGATGGAGCTGACTTGCGGGCTATTCAGGAACTCCTCGGCCATGCCCGACTCTCGACCACACAGCAATACACCCAAGTCTCCCTGGCCGATCTGCAAGCCGTGTACGACCGGGCGCATCCTAAAGCCTGAAGCGTGTGCGACCGATTAGAAGCCCTCGTGCGGGAAGACGATTCGGACAATCAGCGCAAGTAGAATCAGGATTGACAGGACCGAGATGATGCACCGATCGGTTGCGAGGCAATGGTGGAAGATCTCAGATTTCTGTTTCATAGCGCTTTTCAATGCATTTCAGCTACCAGCCTCCTCAGAAGTCACCGGGCGGAAAGTTGACCATGGCGAGAATGGCCAGGACTGAGAGCACAAGGAAGACGGAACAGATGGTGCAATCGCTGAGCAGGTTGGAAGCATTCTTGTCGGATGAGTGTTTCATGCCGCAGAATTCTGCAGTTAACATGCCAACGGCCTAGCCCAGGCAGAAATTAGGTCTTGGATGCGATTCGTCGGGCCTTGAGCAAGGATATAAGCCCGAAGGCGACCATGATGGTCGAGAACACAATGGATAATATGAGCGCAAAAGTGGTTTGCTCATCCGGCTTCGGACCCCTGAGAATCTGAAAGATCTTCATGATGGCCGGGATTGCCAGCACAAGGAACAGCGCCCCGATAGCCTGATTCCAGATCACCCGTGCCGGCCGGACCACTTCCGGCACCACTGTCCGGGCGAAGGTTTGAGCGTGATGGGGCTTCACTGAACGAATAAAACGGATAGTGTCGCCCAGTCGGTTCACGCTTTATGCTAACAAGAGCGTGTCACGTGGTACGGCGAAAGTAACCCGCCACACGCTGGCAGAGCCTGAGGCCAATTTATGGGATAATGGGTTCAGAACACAACATGTTGTGCTTCTGCACAACTTATCCACAAGCTGTTGCTCGGGGCTGCCAAAAACCATATTGACGCCTCCGGCGAATAGGCGTTAAATAAGGACTGCAAGCCCCGTCGCCGGGCCTGCCCTCCAGGAAAATTTCTTACCAGTATCCAAACATGGGCCAGCTCACCGTAACACCTCCGCAAGCGAAAACTTCTCATCGTCCACTGAAAAAGGAGGAGCGGACCGGCGTGTCATTCCCGCGCTTCTTCACGGCCAAGCTTGATGGCTCGAAGACGCCCTACGACGTCATCAATTGGGAGCTCCGCACGGCTACGATCGGTAGCGGCTCGGGCTCCGTCATATTTGAACAGCGGGATGTGGAGGTTCCGGCCGATTGGTCCCAGACCGCCACGAATATTGTTGCCAGCAAGTACTTTCATGGACGGATGGGTACGCCCGAGCGTGAGACGAGCGTAGCGCAACTTGTCCATCGCGTGGTGGATACGATTGCCGACTGGGGCATTGAGGGCGGCTACTTCAAAGCTCGGACAGATGGAGAAAACTTCCGTTCAGACCTGGCGCACTTAATGTTGACGCAGAAGGGTTGCTTCAACTCGCCCGTGTGGTTCAACGTCGGGCGTGAAAGAAGCGCGCGGCTACGGATTTTATTTTGATGAAGCGACGCAGGTGGTGAAGAAATTGGAGCCGGGCGAGAACCATCCGCAATGTTCGGCCTGCTTCATCAATTCGGTTGGCGACACGCTGGAATCGATTCTGGACCTGGCGAAGACAGAAGGCATGCTCTTCAAGTGGGGCTCGGGGACGGGTACCAACCTCTCGGCCATTCGCGAAGAGGATGCACATCTTTGGGGTGGCGGCCGTGCATCGGGTCCGCTTAGCTTCATGAAAGGCTTTGACGCGTTTGCCGGTGTCATCAAATCCGGCGGTAAGACACGCCGCGCAGCCAAGATGGTGATCCTGAATTCGGATCATCCGGATATCGAGAAGTTCATCTGGTGTAAGGCCAAAGAAGAGAAGAAAGCGCACACTCTCATCGACGCGGGCTACGATTCGTCGTTGGACGGCGATGCTTACTCGCTCGATCTTCTTTCAAAACGCCAACAATTCGGTCCGCGCTACGGACGAGTTCATGCAAGCGGTGGTGGACGATGCCGACTGGTGGACGAAGAGCGTGACTAACGGGCAGCCAGTGAAACGTGTAAAGGCGCGCGAGTTGATGCGGCAGATCGCGGAAGCCACTCACCAGTGCGGCGACCCGGGTATGCAGTTCGATACCACGATCAACCGATGGCACACCTCCAAGAATACGGCGCGGATCAATGCTTCGAACCCGTGTTCGGAGTACATGTTCCTGGATGATTCGGCTTGTAACCTGGCCTCCTTCAACCTGATGAAGTTTGTGGGAGCGAACGGCACGTTCGACGTCGAAGCATTCCGGCATGCAGTGGATACGGTGATCCTGGCTCAGGAAATCATCGTCGACAATGCCAGCTATCCGACCGAGAGGATCGCCAAGAACTCGCATGATTTCCGGCCGCTCGGTCTGGGCTATGCGAATCTCGGCGCCATGTTGATGTCGTTGGGTCTTCCGTATGACAGCGATACGGGCCGCGAGTTTGCGGGCGCGATTACGGCCATCATGTGCGGCCAGGCATACCTGACGAGCGCGCGGATAGCTGAAGCTGTCGGGCCGTGCGTGGGATATCCGGAGAACGAAGAATCGTTTCTGGATGTGATTCGAATGCACTGGAATGCGACGAGTTCGCTCGACAGCAAGCGTGTTCCCGCGGATATGTTCAAGGCCGCGGAGCGGTGCTGGCGCGAAGCCTATGAGTTGGGGCAACGCACCGGTTTCCGCAATGCCCAGACTACGGTGCTTGCACCGACCGGCACCATCGGCTTCATGATGGATTGCGATACCACCGGCATCGAACCCGATCTGGCGCTGGTGAAGTACAAGAAGCTGGTCGGCGGCGGCGTGATCAAGATCGTCAACAACACCGTGCCGCAAGCTCTGATCAAGCTTGGCTATACGGCCTGAGCAGACCGAGCGAATTGTCGCGCACATCGATTCCACCGGCACCATTGAAGGTGCCGCCGATCTGAAGCCGGAGCATCTGCCGGTGTTCGATTGCAGTTTCCGGCCGCAGAACGGCACGCGGTTCATCCATCACACGGGCCATATCCGCATGATGGCGGCGGCGCAGCCGTTTATCTCTGGCGCAATTTCGAAGACCATCAACATGCCGGAAGAATCGCACGGCGGAAGACATCATGGACGCCTACATCGACAGCTGGAAGATGGGGCTGAAGGCCGTGGCGATTTATCGCGATGGCTCGAAGCGAGTGCAGCCGCTGAGTTCCGGCACGGGCAAAGGCGAGAAGAAGGGGCTCGCGGCGGTGACGTCGCCGGCCGTGCAAGCGCCCCAGAGTGGAGAAGATTGTATATCGTCCGGTACGGCGGAAGCTGGCCGACGAACGGCAATCGTTGACCCACAAGTTCAATATCGGAGGCCACGAAGGCTACATCACCGTGGGGTCTGTACGAAGACGGCACTCCGGGCGAAGTCTTCATATCGATGGCGAAGGAGGGCTCCACAATCTCCGGATTGATGGACACCCTGGCGACCTCGATCAGTTACGGCCTGCAGTACGGTGTGCCGTTGAAGTTCTTTGTGGACAAGTTCAGCCATGTCCGGTTTGAACCGAGCGGCTGGACCGGCAATCAGCAAGTGCCGTACGCCAAGTCGATTATCGATTACATCTTCCGATGGCTGGGCGCCCGATTCCTGGGGATCACGGAGATGAATGAAGCCGGAGAGACTCCAAAGCTTCGACCGACCGAGCCGGAGTCGCAGCAGGCGCTGCCGTTCAATGCCGCCGCGCTGGGAGATGCCCCGCTGTGTTCGGAATGCGGTAGCTTCATGACCCGCAATGGAAGCTGCTACAAGTGTGAAAACTGTGGCGGTACAAGTGGGTGTTCTTAATCGTTTGAGCCAGCAATAGAGAAGGAGGAGAGCGGCGTTGTGCTGCTTTCCTCTCTTACCAAGGCTTCGATCGTGCTACCGCGATGCCTCGAGTTTCGTCCGGCCATTTGCCTGAGACAGCGCAGTAAAAGTGGTAGAGAGCTCCGTCGTGGTAAATGATGGAGGGCTTGTGGGCGTAGGTCGAGTCGACAGTTCCAGGCGGTCCGACGTCGACAAGAATTTCCTCTTTCTTTTGGAAGTGAAGCGGATCGCTTCCCGTGGCCAGCAGGTCACGAGCTTTTCCCCCGCTATCAAGGCCGAAGTAAAACAGCATCCACTCTTTGTTGTCTAGAAGGACGCAGGGATCACTCGCGAAGCGGTCATCCCAGGCGCCTTGTGCTCCGTTGTGGATCAGAGGGTTGCCTTCATATCGCACCCATGTTTTCAAATCCCGTGAAGTCGCAACGCCCGTCTGCTCATGCCAGCGTTGTTCCTGAGTCTTGGCATTGTAGAAGAGGTAGTAGGTCCCCGAGTACTCTACTAAGCAAGGTTTGTAGAGACCGCCGCGTTCCCAAGCGGCTCCGTCCTCCGGATGAAAGCAGGGTGCCTCCACTTCCCAGTGGTACAGATCATCACTCCAGCAGAGGCCGATGACGGCAGCGCCTTGTTCGTAGCCGGCATTCGGATAGGCGTGATAAGCGCCAAGAAAGCGGCCGTTTACCCGCTTGAGTGAACCTTTCGACAGCATGGGGTTCTCTCTCACGATCCAGTTCATGGCTATGTTGTAACGAGTCACAGGAGACTCGGGCTGACGCCGCAAGATACAACCTTCTCGCTTCCACGTGACAAGGTCGTTCGAACTGGCCAGGCCGGTTTGGTAGCCCGTTCCATCGAAGCCGACATATGTCATATAGAAGCGGCCGGCGTGCCGGAATACGAACGGGCAGTCGACAGCCTTTACATCAAACTCGCCGGTTACTCCCGATCCGGCCAGAACCAGCTTGTTTAACTTGTAGGGTGTTCGATACGAATCGACACCTTTCGCCTGACAGGCAGCGGAGGTGAAGAGGGCGAGCGCAGAGCGTCTGGTCATCCGGGATCGGTTGGGGGCCGTCTTTTCACGGTTGTGCAAGATTAATGGAGAGATCAGCAAGAAGCCATGATACGAACCTCTGCATTGTGCGCGTCCGTCTGGGCACTGCTAGCGTTGAGCGCAGCCGGCCAAGATCTTTCGACCAAATGGGAAGAGCTTACCGGACCCGATTTCCCGAAGGCGATTGCGAAGGCCCAAGGAGTTTGCGTGCTGCCGTTCGGAATCATTGAGAAGCACGGGCCGAGCGGGCCCTTAGGGACGGACCTCATCAACGTTCGCTATTCGACAGCACTGGCCACGTCGCACGAGTACGCGATCATTTTCCCCGAATATTACTTCGGACAGATTTTCGAGGCCAAACATCAGCCGGGAACTATCGCCTACAGCACTCATCTGCAACTGGAGCTATTGCAGGAGATGGCGCGTAACGGGTGCAGAAAAGTGGTCATCGTTTCGGGCCATGGCGGAAACACAAACCTGATCCAGTTCTTTGCACAGACACAATTGGAGAGCCGCAAGGATTACGTGGTCTATGCACTTGTGGGCGGCGGCCAACCTGGAACACCGGTGCCAGCCGAAGCTCGGCCTTCCAAAGCCGGAGTTGACGGGCATGCCGGCGAAGGAGAGATCTCGAGTGTTATGGCGCACAGGCCGGAGCTTGCGCACCCCGACCGAAGCGCTCAGCAGTCCGGGGCGGATTTGAATCGGCTCGACTTACCATCGGGAGTCTACACAGGCATCTGGTGGTACTCAAGGTTTCCAAATCACTACCAGGGCGACTCTTCAAAGGCTTCAGCTGAGCGCGGTAAGGCTCTTACGCAGATGACAGCCGATCGAATCGCCAATGCCATTCGCGCCATTAAGTCGGATGAGATCAGCCCAAGACTGCAGAAAGAGTTCTTCGATCGGGCAGAACATCCTGACGACACCAAACAGTAGGGATTGCACTTCGTGACTCCTGGATTCAAGCTGTGGCCGAAGGAGCGGGTCGCGGATGCAGGGGTGTTGACGGGACGGAGACAGCAGGTTCGGGGAGGATTTCGGTTGTGCGAGGGTTCGTCGAGGCGGCAAGGCGGGCGGATTTAGCTGCAGTCGCGACTTCCCGGGCCGCCGCTTGTGCGTGGATGTTGCGATTGCGGGCGTCAGCGGTCTGCTGACGGCGCTCTTCGGCGGCTCTCTGCAGGTCTTGCCGTTCGAACCCAATGTGCTCACGGATGCGTTGCGCCCGCAGCTTGGTCAGGTCGGTCAGGCACCGGTGAAAGCTGCGGCTGAACTGAGTCTGGTAGCGCAGAAAAATGGCCAGGAGTTTAGGATCGTCGCAGCCCTTTTCCATCAGCCGGTCGATGGACGCGAGCGTGCGGCGGCAGTGCCAGTAGTGTTGTGCCATGAGGTCGACCAGCAATTGTTCGGTATAGGTAGCGGGTTGATGTTCGGCCACAAGCGAGGCGAGGTGAGCGTCGTAGTCGGCCTGGCATTCGTTGGGGAGGACTTTGAAGACGCAACGCAGACCGTGGCGGAAGTTGTTTTGGGAAGAGGCGGCTTTGCCCTCCTCCGTCGCGGACCCGTCGAGCGTTGGGCGTTGCGTTGATTGGCAGCTATCTGTGCGGCGGTCGCCATCGGTGTTGAACTCCTTTTGCCTAGAAATGCGCGTACAACGGGCGGAGCGCGCCAACCGTGGCCCTATGCGCTTCTTTAGGAGCGCATGAGGACGTTCGCGACGGCCAGGAATTTCGCTGCAGGTAATTGGAGCGGGAGGAGATGTTTATTTGGGGTTGTTTGTGACCGAGCTTTTGGGCGGAGCTTGAAAAGTTATCTCGAAATGGTGCGTACTTCGTCGGCTGGGGCGTCTTCGGCGGGGAGGAAGCTGCTGCGACCGGTCTACTGAGAAATTTACGTCCCGAATCGGCGGGGGTGATTCTCCATCCAAAAGGTAATGGAGAAGAAAGTAGCGTTAATCGTCGGGGCTACCGGCATTTGTGGGGTTGAACCTAGCTGAGTTGCTGGCGCAAAAGCAGGATTGGACTGTTTTCGGACTGGCACTCAAGCCTGCCGAGCGTGCGAACATTCCGCCGCTGGCCGCCGATCTGCGGAACCCGGAATCACTCGGTTCCGCGCTGAAGGACATCGCGCCTTCGCATGTGTTTCTTTCGACTTGGATGCACCAGCCGACAGAAGCGGAGAACATCGTTGTGAATGGCGGGACGGTCCGCAATCTGCTGGGGGTGGTCGCCCGGTCAAAATCCGTGCAGCATGTCGCGCTGGTCACGGCACTATCTTGGGCCGTTCGAGAGCTATGGGAAAAGGGTGCGCTGCCGGCTACACCATTTCGCGAGGACCAGCGGAGGCTGGATGTCCCGAATTTTTATTACACGCAAGAGGACGAGGTGTTTGCTGCTGCGGCGCGTGAAGGCGTTCGCTGGAGCGTCCATCTTCCGCATACGATTGTGGGGTATGCCGTTGGGAACGCGATGAACATGGGCGTTACACTGGCGGTCTACGCTACCATTTGCCGCGAGACGAAACGCCCTTTTGCGTTTCCGGGCTCGGCGACGCAGTGGAACAGCCTGACAGATATGACGGACGCCCGGTTGTTAGCTCGTCATCTGGAGTGGGCAGCTACGACGCCCGCGGCTTCCGATCAGGCATTCAATGTGGTGAATGGCGATGTGTTCCGGTGGAGTTGGATGTGGGGAGATTTGGCACGTTGGTTCGGCCTGGAAGCGGCGCCGTTCCCGGGGCAAGGTGTTCCGCTCGAAACTCAGTTGTCCGACGCCGGTCCGGTTTGGGAGCGCATCGCGCGGAAGTATGGTCTGGCCGAACCGAACCTGGACGTTCTCGCATCGGCCTGGCATACAGACGCGGATCTAGGACGTCCGATCGAGATTGTTACAGACATGTCGAAGAGCGGCGGCTCGGCTTCCTGGAGTATCAACCGACGAACGACAGCTTCCTTGACTTGTTTCAGACTTTGCGGGAGCGGCGTTTGATTTTGTAAGCCCGGGCGGAGCCCATTCGACCTTTGCTTCAGGTCCACCGTTACGGCTCGTTAACCGGGATTTTGGAAACCAAACACTCTTGACTTAGCTAAGAATGCTAGCTAGGATAAATCATGATCGAAGCGAACATGCATGAGGCGAAGACCAAGCTGTCGCAACTGGTTGAAGCTGTGGAACGCGGGGAGCAGGTCTTTCTGAAGAGGGGCGGTGTGCGTGTGGCCGAGATCATCCGTCTGCCGCTCACCGCTCTTCCGTTCGGGATTCTCAAGGACCAGGTCGGAAGCATTCCGGATGAGCTATTCTTTGCAAACCCTGCAGAGGAGATCGAGGAATTTACCCGACTGTAAATGGCGATACGTGACTTGCTCCTCGACACGCATGTCGTCATCTGGATGGCTTCGGAGCCGGAGCGGCTGCCACGTCCGATGCTCGAGGCGATTGAGGAAGCGGAGACTCGGTTCGTCAGTCTCGCGAGCGCGTGGGAGATCCAGATCAAGCACGAAAAGCATGGACGCCGCTTCAACTTTTCGCTTGATCAACTCGAGCAGACGATGAAGGCCTTTTCGTGTACCGAGTTGCCAATTGAGTACAGCGATATCCGTAAACAAGATCAACTCCGTTTCCTTCATTCCGACCCGTTCGACCGGCTTCTGATGTCACAAGCGTCAAATCGGCCGGTCCATCTGGCTACTCTGGACGCGAGTATAGTTCAGGTTTTTCAACAGGATCGGGCTTTCTCTTTATTCACTGATCGTGCGCATAACGCCAGGAGTTGACTCGGAACGGTTGCAGTTGGTTGGCGGCAGTGAGACTGCTACGGGGCGCTGAAGCCGTAGCTAGCAAAGAGGGATTGGGCGGCAGGGCTCTTCAGAAAATTGAGAAAGCGAGCGGCGGCGGCTTTTTGGGTGCTGGCGGCTACCATTCCTCCTTTCTGGATGATGGGTTTATGCCAGTCGGCGGGTATCAGTTCGGCGTCTTTCCCCTGCAGGAGCGAGTCGGCGGTGAGAACTACGTCGGCATTTCCGCTCTCTACCATCTGGAGCGCCTGCCGTACGTTTTCGGCGTAAACCACCTTACCTTCGATCATGCGCCAGAGCCCTCCATATTGCAAAGCCTCCAGGGCGGCCTGGCCGTAGGGCGCTAATTTTGGATTGGGTAGCGCAATGTAGCGGACCATCGGGGTCGTAATTTCCCGGATTGGGTGTTTCCTGCCGTCTCGCCAGAGGACACCGACCCGGCCCTGCGCATAGGTAATGACCGAGGCGGGATCGATTTTGCCAGCGGCCGCGAGCTGGTCGACGTAGCTGGCGTTTGCCGACAAGAAAACGTCCAAGGGGGCGGCGGACTCGATCTGCTGGCGGAGCATGGCGCTGGCGGAAAATACAAAACGAACTGCACTTCCCGCATGTTGTTGTTTATAGAGGGTTTGTAGCTTAGGGCCGAGGCTGGAGAGGTCCGAGGCGGCGGCGACAGTAAGAGGCGGGTCGGCAGCTCGAAGGTAGGAAGAGAAGCTTACGAAGAAGATCAATAGCCAGCTTGACAACGTTCCACTCATATTCGATACTTAGATTGTGCTAAACAAGCCAGCCTCCGAACGGGTTGGTGGAGGATTGCAAACACTATGAGTAAGATTATCGGAATTGATCTGGGCACCACGAACTCCGTGGTGGCTGTGATGGAAGGCGGATCGCCTGCAGTGATCCCGAACCAGGAGGGTGGACGAACCACGCCTTCGGTGGTGGCGTTTACCAAGAACGGCGAGCGGCTGGCGGGCCAAGTGGCCAAGCGCCAGGCGGTAACCAACCCGGAGAACACGATTTATTCGATCAAGCGCTTCATGGGCCGCCGGTTCAATGAAGTGGCGAGGAAATGAAGCTGGTTCCTTATAAGGCGGTAGCAGGCGAGAACGGCGATGCCCGGGTTGAGATCCAGGGCAAGAAGTATTCGCCGCCCGAAATTTCGGCGATGATTCTGAGCAAGCTGAAGGAAGCGGCCGAAGCCTACCTGGGCGAGAAAGTCACCAAAGCCGTCATCACGGTTCCTGCGTACTTCAACGATGCGCAGCGCCAGGCGACCAAGGACGCTGGGCAGATTGCCGGCCTCGAAGTGATGCGCATCATCAACGAGCCGACGGCGGCAGCGCTCGCCTATGGCTTGGATAAGAAGAAAGACGAGACCATCGCGGTCTATGACTTCGGTGGCGGTACGTTCGACGTTTCCATTCTGGAAGTCGGCGACGGCGTGGTGGAAGTGAAGTCCACCAACGGCGATACGCACCTCGGCGGCGACAACGTCGACCAGCGGATTATCGACTGGCTGATCCAGGAGTTCAAAAAGGACCAGGGTGTCGACGTTTCGAAAGACCAGATGGCGCTGCAGCGCCTGAAGGAAGCGGCGGAGAAGGCCAAGATTGAGCTTTCAACTCTGCTCGAGACCGAAATCAACCTGCCATTCCTGACGGCGGATGCTTCGGGTCCGAAGCACTTGACGGTGAAGTTGACCCGGGCGCGGTTTGAATCGATGGTGGACGACATTCTGCAGCGGACCATTGGGCCATGCAAGCAGGCGCTGGCCGATGCCGGTGTGACTCCGCAGCAAATCGACGAAGTCGTGCTGGTTGGCGGATCGACCCGTATCCCGAAAGTGCAGCAGATCGTTCGCGACCTGTTCGGCAAGGAGCCGAATAAGACGGTTAACCCGGACGAAGTGGTGGCGATTGGTGCGGCGGTACAGGGCGGCGTGCTCGGCGGAGAAGTCAAGGACGTTCTGCTGCTGGACGTAACCCCGCTGTCGCTGGGTATCGAGACGCTGGGTGGCGTGTTCACCAAGCTGATCGAGCGCAATACGACGATCCCGACCAAGAAGAGCGAGACCTTCTCGACGGCGGCCGAAAACCAAACATCGGTGGAAATCAAGGTGTTCCAGGGCGAGCGCGCCATGGCTCGCGATAATCGGATGCTGGGTGTGTTCCAGCTGGTCGGGATCCCTCCGGCACCGCGCGGTGTTCCGCAGATTGAAGTAACTTTCGATATCGACGCGAACGGCATTCTGAATGTGCTCGCGAAGGATCGAGCGACCAACAACGAGCAGAAGATCACCATTACTTCTTCGTCCGGCTTGAGCAAGGACGAGGTGGATAAGATGGCGCGCGATGCGGAGTCGAATTCGGCGGATGACCGCAAGAAGAAGGAAGAGATCGAGGCTCGCAACCGGGCCGATGCGATGGTCTACAACGTCGACAAGATGTTGAAGGAGCACCGCGATAAGATCTCGGATGCAGACGCAAAACAGGTTGAAGCCGCGCTGGAGAATGTCAAGACTGCCATGAACGAAGGCGGTCTGGAGAAGATCACGGCGGCTACCGACCAGCTGACCCAGGCCAGCCACAAACTGGCTGAGGCGATGTACAAGACTGACGCAGGTGCTACGGGCGCCGGTGCAGGACCTGGTGGATTCAACGGCGCGGGCCCGGGTGCGGGCAGCGCAAACGGTACAACGGCTGAAGCGCCGAAGGACAACGTTGTGGATGCCGAGTTCGTGGACGTCGACGACAAGAAGTAAGTAGAAGAGAGCAGGTGGAACGACCCTAGGTGTTCCGCCGATAATTAGGAGACGGCGGCTCGGGTTTCTCGGGGCCGCCGTTTTTCGTGAGTGAGGGGACGGTTTTGCGCCGTCCAGAGTGAGTTTGGAAATGCCTGCTGCCAGTTCAAAGAACGATTACTATCAGACGCTGAGTGTGCCCCGGACGGCCGATACGGACGAGATTCGGAAGGCCTATCGCCGTCTTGCGCGCAAGTATCATCCGGATCTGAATCCCGGGGACAAAGCAGCGGAAGAGCGCTTCAAGAAAGTCCAGGAAGCTTATGACATTCTGAGCGACGACAACAAGCGCAAAGTGTACGACCAGTACGGATTTTACTCGGACCATATTCCGGCCAATGGCGGAGGCGGGTTCAGCGGCGGTGGTGGATCGGCCGGCCCGAACTTTGGTGGTTTCGATTTCGATGTAAGACAATCCGGCGGAGCTTCGAGCGCAGGAGCGAGCGAGGCGGGTGAGGCGGGAGGCGGCGGGTTCCGCAGCATCTTCGAACAGTTTTTTGGAGGTGCCCGTCCCGGCTCAGCAAGTCCTCAACCAGAGCGGGGCGCAGATCTCGAATATGGTCTGCAGGTGGATTTCTGGCAGGCCATTCGGGGTACGCAAGTGAAGTTGAATATCTCGCGGCAGGATGTTTGCGAAACCTGTCATGGAAGCGGAACATCCGGCAACCAGGTTGCTGTCTGTCCGGAGTGCGACGGCACCGGGACCGTGACGCAGATGACCGGAGCGATGAAGTTCAATCTGCAGTGCCAGCGTTGCGGGGGAACGGGCCGTTTGAAGAATGCATGCCCGACTTGCCGGGGCGAAGGTCGAATTTCGAGGCCGGATACGGTGGAGGTCCGGATTCCGCAGGGCGTCGGTTCGGGCACGCGGCTGCGTGTCGCGAACAAGGGCAATGCCGGATCAAACGGCGGCCCGGCGGGCGACCTTTATATCACGATCCGCGTCGAAGACCATGCGTTCTTTCATCGGAACGGAGACAATATCGAAATTAAAGTTCCGATGACGATCAGCGAAGCAGGGCTGGGCGCGAAAATCGAGGTACCGACCATCGATGGCCGCGCGATTTTGAAAGTCCCGCAGGGGACTCAGAACGGCCAGAAGTTTCGATTGCGTGAGAAGGGAATCTTTAATTCGCGCAAGAATACACGGGGCGATGAAATTGTTGAAGTTTATTTAAAGGGTCCGGACGTGCATGATGAGCGGACGCGTGAACTGCTGAGGGAACTGGCACAGGTGCAGACGCAAGATGTGCGTGAAGAGATCTGGAGTAAAGTACAACCGGGTGTATAGGGTGGGTTCTTTATGACCAAAGGCAAAGGAAAAGCGGCTTACATGATCTCGGCTGTGGCCGAGCAGTACGAAATTCATCCCCAGACGTTGCGGCTGTATGAACGGGAAGGATTGCTTGCGCCGTCGCGCAGTGAAGGCAATACACGGCTGTATACGGACGAAGACCTGGAGCGGCTGGAAGTGATCCTGAAGCTGACGCGAGAGTTGGGCGTGAACCTGGCGGGCGTGGAAATCATTCTGAATATGCGGGAAAAGATGGAAGCGATGCAGGCACAGATTGAAGGCTTCATCGACAACTTGAATGAAGAGCTTTCGCACCGGGCATCTTCGGGGGGCCGCACTGTTCCGCCGAGTAATTCGCTGGTACCTGTGATTCAGATTCGCTCCATCGCGGTGCGGCCGGAACCCAAGCGGCCCGCTGCCGACCGGCGACGAAAACAGTAGGACTTCAGCTTAACGACTTCAGTAAAGGAAATAAAGCGCCTGGCCGGGTAAACCCCGACCGGGCGCTTTTGCTTTGAAAGAGCAATCAGGCTTCGATTAGGCTTTGCGGGCGGCCGTCTTGCGGCGGCGGAGAGCACCGGCGCCCAGAGCGAGGAAGCCGGTGGCGAGCATGGCGATGCTGCCGGGTTCCGGAGTGGCCGTGGCGACGTTGTCGAGCTCGAATGAATTACCGGTGGATTTGAAAGCTACTGATTTCCACATCACGCCGTTGTCAGCAAAGAAGTTCACATACGATGTGGTGGTTCCATTCACGGGGTTGCCTGGAGGCAGATCATAGCCTCCAAACTTCTCGACGATTCCGGTTGTGGAGGTGAGATAGACAAAGTTGTAGTTGTCGACGGTGCTCCATTCCAAGCCGAGGTAGTTGATGCCGCCGGCGAAGTTCGCAGTGACGGTTCCGATTCCGGTGTTCAGATACTTGTTGGTGTCGCCGGTCGGCGCTGTGTACTGGCCTGAGACCGAGCCGTGAACGATAGATCCGGGACCGTTTACGACGTAGTTGCTCGGCATCAAGTTGTCATCAAAGGTCTGGACGGTGGCTCCGGCAACGCTGGTCGTGAATCCAGAGTTGGGGGTTGCCGTTCCCCCGAGTGTGATGGTTGTGGCTCCAGCGGGCAGAGCGGAAACGCCTAGTGTCAGGGCGATAGCGAAGGTAAACGAGGAGAAACGGTTTTTCATGATTGCGTCTTTCTATCGGTCGAAATTGCGAATGACTGCAGTCTGGGAGGAAAGACGGCCTTCGTGAAAAGCCACTTGGGATCCAGAACTCCTTAGTCATCCTTTGAGAGATAGGCTTAGGGTGCGGCGGTGTTTTTTGGTGTGTGTGCGGGGCGATTGAGCACGCAGACGGCAAGACCGTCTACGCCACCATGGCTGCAGATCTGTCCTATATGGTGGGCTCTGGTGTTTTAGCTGCTGGTATGTGTGTAGCTGGTGTTGCTGGGGGAGAGCCCTTCTATGAGAGACGATTGTGTCCCGTTTGCTGACTTGGCTCTGGCTAAACGTTTGGAAGGCGCAGAGGGGTTTGCGTGTGCTCAGTTTGCGGCGGCGAGACGCAGAGTCTTACCTGAGAGTGACTCCGAGTGGATGCGACATGCCGGAGCTTACGTCGTGTTTGACGGCGTAACCTCGCCGGTGACTCAGACCTTTGGCCTGGGTATCTTCGAGGAGCTGTCAGGCGAGGCGCTGGACGTGATCGAGGGGTTTTACCGCCATCGCGGAGCGCCTGTTCACCATGAAGTCTGTCCGCTGGCAGGCGTTGGCGTAATCCATTTGCTTTGTGAGCGGGGTTATCGACCCATCGAGATCAGCAGTGTCCTTTACCGGCTTGTCGAGGAGCCGGATAGCCCAAACAACCCCGGCTTGGACGTGCGCGTGACCGGGCCGGACGAGGCTGAGCTTTGGGCTGAGGTAAACGCGCGCGGATGGACCCATGAACATCCGGAGTTGGTGGACTTCGTTCGCCAGTTTGGCTCGATCGGAGCGGTTCGGGAGGGCAGCGTCCTGTTCTTAGGATGGATGGACGGGCAGGCCGGTGCGGCCGGGGCGCTATCGATCCACAAAGGCGTAGCACTCTTTGCGGGCGCCGCGACACTGCCGGAGTTACGGCGTCGCGGATTGCAAACCGCATTGTTACGGGCCAGGATGCGCTACGCGATGGAGTGCGGGTGTGACCTGGCGATGATGGTGGCAGAGGCAGGCAGCCGTTCGCAACGGAATGCTGAGCGGTTAGGCTTTCGGGTGGCTTATACACGTACGAAATGGAAGCTGGAGCCTTGAAGTCGCCGTTAACCAGGCCGCCTTCGGCAGCGTCAGTCTTTCCGTGCGAGGAGTTCTGGGGATATGCTAGCGGTGGGGTGGCGTATGCGGATCAGCTATTCAGTTGTGCTGTTTGCGGCGGGAGCGAGTTTACTGTCAGGGCAGAACGGGCCGGCGAATCCGCAGAGCGAGGGCGTGCGGCCTCGCGGCCAGGCCAACCAGTATGCAACCCAGGCGGGTAACGCTCGAGCTGTTCTGGCGGCGAGCGTGCTTCCGGCCGACCAAGTGAAGCAGCGTTTTGCTTACGACATCAGCAAGACGTACGTGGTAATGGAAGTGGCGTGCTATCCGGGAGCGCAAGGGCCGTTGACTCTTCGGGCAGGGGATTTCGAGGTGCGGCTTTCCGCGAAGTCCGATGCGATCTATCCGGCCGATGCGCCGACCGTGGCGGCTATGGTTCAGCGTAAGAACCTCCCGCCTGCGCCAGGGCAGTCCACTCCGGTTTACACAGAGGCGAACGTTGGTTATTCCAGCGGCACAGACCCGTATACGGGCCGGCGCGTGAGCGGCGTTTACACGGGCGTTGGTGTCGGTGTGGGCGGTCCGCCGATCGGCGCTTATCCAGGGCAGGGCGGGTATCCCATCGACCAGAGTTTGCTGGAAGAACAGTTATGGCACCGTGGTCTGCCGGAAGGGACCGTTAGCAAACCAATTGCCGGGTATCTGTATTTCCCAATGGCCTTGCTAAAAAAGGAAAAGGGCTTTTACCTTCTGGAAGTGCGAGGCGAGGGCCAGGACAAGTGGGAGCTGAAAGTTCCACTAGTGCATCGGTAGGTTTCGAACGGGTAAATATCTGCGATAGTAGATAGCGGTGAGGTCTTTCACCGTTCGGGAGGTTCTATGTATTCCGATTTTCCCGCCCGCCGTTATCAAACAGCTCTGGCGATTTGTCTCCTGACACCCGCGATGACTTTGTGGGCGCAGAAGCCTGCGGCACCGGCAAGTACTTCCACGGCCGGTTCAACGGCAGGCGCCGGCACCGCCGGAAACCTCGGCACCGGATCGATCAATAACAACCGCAATAACCCCACATTTCCGAGTTCGACGAATCCCTCCGGCACGCAGTCGCAAACTCCGATCTTCCTCTCGGGCCGAGTCCTGTTCGATGACGGGACAAAACCCGATCGCGATATCCGAATTGAGCGAGTTTGTGGAGGAACGGTGAGACTGGAAGGCCATACAGACTCAAAGGGCCATTTCTCGTTCCAAGTAGGGCAGAACTCAGCGTTCGACATGGATGCGTCCGACAGCTCCTTCGGAATCGGACCCAATAACGGTCGGAGTAATGGAGGGTTCGGGGGCGGAAGTAACTCGGGGATGTATGGCGGGAGCGGGAATTCCAGCAGTCTCTTCGGCTGTGAACTGAGGGCTTCGTACCCGGGATACCGATCGGACTTTATAGAGCTGGGGAACCGGCGTGCTTTGGACAATCCGGATGTGGGTACGCTCGTGATGCACCATCTGGGAAATGTGCAAGGGACCACCATTAGCGTGACCAGCGCACTTGCTCCGAAGGAAGCGCGGAAGGAGTACGAGAAAGGCGTGCAGTTGGCAGAAAAGGGCAAGTACGAGGACGCGATGAAGCGACTTGCGAATGCCACCGATCTCTACCCGAAATACGCCATTGCCTGGTACGCCCTGGGCCAAGTCCAGCAGAAGCAGGGGCACGCGACCGATGCCCGGATTTCCTATGGGAAGGCCTTTGCAGCGGACGCCCGGTACGTCAGCCCGTTAAACCAGATGGCGCTGCTGGCGGCGCAAGAGGGGAAGTGGGATGAGGCTGCTGATTACAGTAAGCAGGCCATCAGTCTGAATCCGGTGGAGTTTCCGAGCGCTTTCTGGTACAACGCGCTGGCTAATTACAACCTAAAGAAGTCTTCGGACGCGGAGAAGAGCACGAAAGACCTGTTGAAGCTGGATACGCAGCACCACTATCCGGAAGCCGAGAATTTGATGGCGCAACTGCTGCTGGATTCCGGAAAGTATCCGGAAGCAGCAACGCATTTGCGCAGCTATCTGACGCTGGTTCCGAACGCGAAGAATGCGGATGCGTTGAAGCAAATGCTGCTGAAGATCGAGGCTGCGCAAGCGAGTGCACCGGCTGCGGTCTCGGCCAGCACGAAGCCGTAGAAAGGCATTTGAAGGCTCGTTGTGACGAGTGCCTCGCGCTAACCTGAAAGGGAATGGAGTTACCCCCAAGAACTGACACGGACGTTCGTGTCAAGCTGAAGATCGTGCGACAGACTCTGCTGTCGTTGCACAAAGCTCTACTCGATTCCGAGCGAACCGCTTACCAATTAGTGCATGGAGATGTTGCGTCACCAGCGGCATTCCTGCAGTTGCTGATTCATGATCCGTGGTTTGCGTGGCTGCAACCGGTGACGACGCTGCTGGTGCAGATCGACGAGGCGCTGGCGGCTAAGAATCCGCCTCGCGAGGATCGCGAATTAGAACGATTGCTGGAGGATACGCGGGCGCTCTTCTCGCCTTCGCGGGCCGAGGCGAATGGTTTCTGGAAGCGATATAGCGGGACGGTGCAACGCGATCCGGCTGTGTCTCTGCTCCATCGCGAGATGGAACAGGGGTTGAGTTAAAAAGCTGAACGACCCGGAGCACGTGGCCGCAGATGGTCCAGGCGTTCATAATCAAGGTGAATGGCCGACCTGCTTGGGGATCTCTTCCAAAAGGCTCTTGACTCCGAATCAGCCGTCGCTGCTGTCGAGGCGCTAGCACAGCAGCACCCCAGCCTTCCCGAAGCCTTACGGAAATCGTGGGCAGACGGTTTCCGCACCGATAAGATTCCGCCTGCCGTTGCACGAGTTCTGGTGGAACGTGGGGCTCCCCTGAGCTGCCATGCTGCCGCCGGATTTGGCTTTTGCGACAAATTGGCCGAGTTGCTTAAGGCCGATCCATCGCTGGTCCACGCAAAAGGCGGCGACGGCGGCACACCCCTACATTTCGCGCGCGACGTTGCCACCGCCGAGTTGCTGCTGGACCATGGCGCCCCCATTGATGCGAGGGACGAGGACCACGACTCCACTCCAGCGCAGTGGCGGGTCGGCAAGGCCCCTGAGGTTTCCCGATACCTCCTCGACCGGGGAGCCAAACCGGACATCTTCCTCGCTGCTGCCCTCGGTGATGAGACCCTGGCGGCCCGGCTAATCGCCAGCGATCCCGCTTGCGTTGCCCACCGCATCGGCCGATTGCCGGAGTATCCGCCTATCGGACATCAAGGCCGCGGCGGCACAATCCTGCAATGGACGCTCGCGTTCAATTCCTATCCCCACCAGATTGCACTATTGAAAGGTCACGAGAGCCTTTTCGATTTTCTCTTCGAAAACAGCGATCTGCAAACGCGTCTGCTCGTCTGTTGCGTACTCGCTCGTCGTGAGGAGGCCGAGGCCATCGCTAGCCAGCACCCTGGCCTAGTTGCGAATCTACCTGACCAAGACCTCGAATTGCTGCCTCGCTATTGCTGGGAGACCAACATCAGCTATGAAGCGGTCCGATTGATGCTCGACCTCGGCTTTCCGGTCGCGCACACAGAGCCCAGCCACGGATACTCTCCATTACACAATGCCGCGTGGTGCGGCAACGCGGCGCTGGTCGATCTTCTGATCTCACGCGGACACCCAGTAGATCTGGTGGACCCGCGCTACAACTCCACGCCGCTGGGCTATGCGATTCACGATTGCGTGGTAGAAAAGCGTCACCCGGAAGGAAACTTTGCCAGCGTTGTGGAATCGCTTCTGAAAGCCGGCAGTCCTTGGAGCCGGTCGATGTATCCGACGGGAGACAAGCAAGTAGACGAAGTCTTGATGCGGTTCGCCGAATAGTTTAGGGGCTGAGCAGATCGTTACTTTGTAGCGTCTTGCGTTAGCGGTAAGCCGGGATTCCCGTGACGCGTTCGCCGATCACCAGGGCGTGGATGTGGTCTGTCCCTTCGTAGGTCTTGACCGACTCCAAATTGCACATGTGGCGCATGATGGGGTAGTCATCCATAATGCCGTTTGCTCCGAGAAGATCGCGACTCAGGCGCGCGCATTCCAGGGCTATTGCGACGTTGTTGCGCTTCAGCATGGAGATGTGGGCCGGGTCCAATTTGCCGGCGTCTTTCAGCCTGGCGGCATGCATGGCGAGCAGTTGCCCTTTGGTGATTTCTGTGATCATCCAGGCAAGCTTGTCCTGAATGAGTTGATGCCCGGCCAGCGGTTTGTCATCGAACTGCTTGCGAGTGACAACGTAGGACCTGGCCGTTTCAAAGCAATCCATCGCAGCGCCCAGAACGCCCCAGCCGATACCGAAGCGCGCCTGCGAGAGACAACCCAGTGCCGCTTTAAGGCCCTTAGCCGCAGGGAGCTGATTCTCTGCCGGGATATGACAGTCGGAGAGCTGGAGGCTGGAGGTGATGGAGGCACGCATGGAAAGCTTGCCGTGCAGATTCGTGGCTGAAAAGCCGGGAGTGCCGGCCTCGACCAGGAAGCCGTGAATGCCTTCCGGGGTACGGGCCCAGACAACCGCGAGATCTGCGATGGATCCGTTGGTGATCCAGGTTTTCTCGCCGTTCAGAATCCAGCCCGAGCCGTCGCGCTGCGCTGTGGCACGCATCGATGACGGATTCGAGCCGAAGTTGGGTTCCGTCAAGCCAAAGCAGCCGATCGCTTCGCCAGTTTGAAGCTTCGGGAGCCAGCGCACTTTTTGCTCTTCCGAGCCGTACGCATAGATGGGGTACATGACCAGGGCGCTTTGGACGCTAACGAAGCTGCGCAGGCCGGAATCGGCGCGCTCCAACTCCTGCATGATCAAGCCGTAAGCAGCGCTGCCCAAACCGGCGCAGCCGTAGCCTTCCAGGTTGGCTCCGAAAAAGCCAAGAGCGCCCATTTCGGGAATGAGAGTGGCAGGGAAAGTGCCATCGCGAAAGGCATCGCGCATGAGAGGGATGGCGCGTTCATCGGCGAACTCGCGTGCGGTTTGGCGGACCAGCAACTCCTCTTCGTCGAGCAGTGAGTCGAAGAGAAGGTAGTCGACACCGGGGAAACGAGGCATGGCAGCTTCAGTGTAACCAGGATTTCCCGAGCAGGCTGAAGCGAAACTCGGGCAAGTCGGATCAGAAATTTCTGCCAGGCGGCAAACCGAAGCGGACGGGAACTCGGAGGTTGCCGTAGCCCTGCAATTGGTTTGAGAATACAGGGCAACAGCCGGAACTACTTTGACAGCGAGTAGTGATGTTACCGAGACTGCGCCCGAACTACGCCTTTGCGCTGGCCGCCGTGCTGCTGGCCTTTGCCGGATGCAGCATGGGCCAGACGAGCGGGGCTGCGGAGTTGAACGATGCCTATAAGGCTGCGGCTTCCAAAGAGTACGACCAGGCCATCGCACTGTTTCGAAAGAGCTTGGCAATGCAACCGGGTAACGCGGCTGCCCACAAAGATCTAGCTTATACACTGCTGAAGACGGGCGAGACGGCCGACGCGCGCGATGAGTTCGCGAAAGCCATGAGCCTGAACACTGCCGACGAGAGTGCCGCTCTGGAGTTTGCGTTCCTGGCCTTTGAAACGCAAAAGCCTATCGAAGCACGACGAACGTTCGACCGCTTGCGGCACAGCAGTAATCCGCAAACTCGCACCACTGCTGAGCAAGCTTTTCAGAATATAGACAAACCGCTGGCCGACGGCATTGCCCGATGGAAGCTGGCGTTAAAGCGGTCCGCAAGCCCGGACTCGCTCCCCCTGTATAGCGCGCATGAAGAGTTAGGCCACCTGGCGGAGTTGCGGGATGAGCTGCCACTGGCAGCCGAGCAGTATGAGATCTGCCGCAAGTTGAAGCCTAAGCTGAGTGAGCTGCTACTGATTGTGGCTCGAATCTGGCAAGGGCTGGGGCGTGCGGAAGATGCGCATGCGGCTCTGCTGGCGGCATCGCGTTCGAGCGACTCGCGTACGGCTGAGCAGGGATTGGAGCAGATGGGGACGCGCTACCCGTACCCCTATGAGTTCGCGAATGCTCTGAAGCTTGATGAACAGAACAACGTCCTGCGGAAAGAGCTGGGTTATTTGTACCTGGCGATGGGTAAGACGGACGAAGCGAAAGCTGAGTTTAAGCGCGTGTTGGAGATTGATGGAAAAGACCAGGGTGCGATCGATCAGCTATCAGAGTTGAATGGATTTCACCGGCGCAATCCGGCTCCGGCTGCTCCAACTGTGGCTCCAACGGTAGCGCCGCCCCCGGTGAAGGCCGCTGCGGTGCCGGCCGCCGCGGCAGCTACGATCCCAGAGAAGATCGATGCCCGGGTGATGGGCATAAAGAGTCTGAAGCTGGGCTACTCGCGCGATGCGATCAAGTATTTGCGGCAGGCGCACGAGAACAATCCCGACGATGCCGAAGTGATGATGGACCTTGGGTATGCCTATAACCTGGCGAAGGACGATGCGGATGCGATCCCGTGGTTCGACCGGGCGCGACATTCGGAAGACTCGTTAATCGCGGCGGAGTCAAACAAGGCTTATCACAATTTGCGCGGCGACCTGACTGCGCAAACGACCATGTGGATGCTGCCCATGTACTCCCTGCGTTGGCACGATGCGTTCAGCTACGGTCAGATTAAGCGAACAATTCCGCTACCGTTTGCGCCGTTCGATCGTTTGCTCTCGCTTTATCTTTCGACGCGGTTCATGGGTGATGTGAAGAGCAGTTTGCAAGGCACGCATACGATTACAGCGCCCCAATATTTGTCTGAGAGCTCATTCATCGTCGGCGCAGGTATCTCAACCAAGACCTGGCACCATGTGACCGGGTGGGCGGAAGCGGGAGAAGCGGTGAACTATCTTCCGTTCCGACATGACATTGGCACGGCCATTCCGGATTACCGCGGAGGATTGAACTTTGCGAAGAGCTTTGGGGCGAGCTTATCCAGCAAGCACAGCGGCTGGTTCTATGACACTACGGCCGATGCGGTTTATGTGAACCGCTTCGACAAAGATTGGCTGTTCTACTCTCAACATCGTTTGGGGCGGACGCTCTCCGGGGACCGCTTCAGTTTGCAGACATTGTTCAACGTGAACTATACGCGCGATGCAAAGAATCAGTACTGGGCGAACACGATTGAGCTGGGTCCAGGGTTCAAGCTGCATCTGCCGTTCATGCCGCCGTCCGTCTACTTCGCGACCGACCTTCTGCGCGGTGTTTATACCAACAATCTGGGAAATCCGCGGCGGCCCAACTACAACGATGTTCGGGTGAGCATGTGGTACGCGGTTACGAAATGATGGGTTGCCGGCCGTTACTGTTCATCAGCTTGCTACTGGCGGGACTGCCTGTACACGCAGCGAGTACCTTTCAGTTCCGCGCTTTGGGTACGGACGCGACGCCCTGGGCCAAAGCCTTCGAAGCCATTGGGATGGGAGAGGTAACCGATTCTTCAAAAGCGGACCCGGCTGTGATCGTGGTGGGCGCTGGCGATCACGCCGATGTGTTGCAGCTTTCCGCTACGCACCTGGTGATTCTGGAAGGTGCCGGGGCGGCTGCGCAAAGCTTCGGCATTCATACCAGTGGTGCGAAGTTGCCAGTGCGGCAGATCAGCGACATTCATGCTCCGAAGACACAGATCATCTGGGAGCAGCCGGTGACTTTACCCGCCGTTGAATTGCCAGCGGACTTCACCGTACTCGCGAGCGAGAAGTGGAAGGGCGCTCCGATGATGGCCGGGAAGCGGTGGGAGCACGGAGGAGTGCTGTGGGTGGCGGCGGGACCGGGACCGAGCGGTACCGAACATTTTCCATATCTGCTGCAATCTTTGGTGGATCTGGGGCTAAACGTTCCGGTTCGCACGCAAAATCTTTGGGCCTTTTTCGATTCGGCATACCGCATCCACGCCGATGTGGAGTACCTGGCGCAGCGCTGGCGAAAGGCGGGCGTGAGTACGTTACATGTGGCCGGTTGGCACAACATGGAGGCTGATCCGGCACAGGATGAATTCTTGCGGAACCTGATTGCTGCATGTCACCGCAACGCCATTTTGGTTTACGTGTGGTTGGAGTTGCCGCATGTGAGTGAAAAGTTCTGGACTGCGCATCCGGAGTGGCGCGAGAAAACGGCCGTGGGGCAGGATGCGCAACTCGATTGGCGCAAACTGATGAATTTGCAAAACGCAGCCTGCCGGCGCGAGGTTGAGACGCAGGTGGATGGACTGCTGCGACGATTCGACTGGGATGGCGTGAATGTGGCCGAACTCTACTTTGAGTCGTTGGAGGGCGCGTCTAATCCGGCGCGGCTAACGCCTATGAATGAGGATGTTCGCGCAGAATTCAAACGGCAGCAAGGCTTCGATCCGCAACAGATCTTTTCAGAGAACACGCCGTACTCGGCCGGGAGCCATCCTGAGGCGTTGCGCAAATTCCTCGACTATCGTGCCGGCCTGGCGGCGAAGATGCAAACGGACTGGCTGGGTGTGATGAGCCGCATGCGGCTGAACAAGCCGTACCTCGATGTAGTCCTGACGCATATCGATGACCGCTTTGAACCAGGCATCCGCGACGCGTTGGGGGCGGATGTGGCACGCAGTCTTCCTGCCATAAAGGCGATGCGCAGCACGCTGCTGGTGGAAGATCCGGCGACGCTATGGGGCCTCGGGCCGGAACGTTACGCAAAACTCGCGAAGAAATATGGGGAACTGACTCCCGACCATCAACAGATCGCGGTCGATATCAACGTGGTGGATCGTTACCAGGACGTCTACCCGACGAAGAAGCAAACCGGCACGGAGTTGATGCAACTGGTGCATCAGGCGGCAGTCTCGTTTTCTAAGGTCGCCCTGTACTTTGAAAATTCGATTGAGAAGCAGGATTTGGAATTGCTTCCGGCGGCGGCTACGAACGCCACTACCAGGCAGACGAATACTGACGAACTCGAAGTGAATGCAACCGAGTTGACGCGGGTGATGTGGCAAGGACCGGTTGAGGTGGATGGCAAAGTCTGGCCATTGCGGAACAGCAATTCGGTGATGACTCCAGCTGGCCGGCATCTTCTTCGACCGGGGACAGGGCAGCCCTGCGTCACGCTCTCCGACTTCAATGGGGATGTGCAATCTGCCGTATCCAGCAGTGACCGCATCGACGTTTCTTACACTGGCCGGAGCAGGGCCATCGCAATAGCGGCTAGCCCTGTGAGCCTGGTTGAAGTGGATGGTGCGGTGCTCTGGCGAAGCGGTGGTGGGGGTGAACCGCTGCATTCGATTCTGCTTCCTGCCGGGCAGCATGTGGTGAGCTTTAGCCGGTAGGCCCACGTGACCTCCTTGTGCAGTCTTAAGGCCTCAAATTTTTGTCTCGGGTCAGTATCGTTCAAGATGCATGTTCGCGATTGCGCCCGTGAGCACAAGGTCCAAGAAGCACTGCGGGCGGAGCGTGTAAGAGCGGCGATCCTCTGGGTGGCTACGCATTAAGCGCCGGCAGTCACTTCAGCAACCGTTGTAATCGCGCCTCCCTGCGAGCGAAGTGTTTGAAAGAATGCGTCGGCTTTGATCTGATCGAGACTTCGCACGGCGTCAGTTAACACATGGACGCGCGCGCCGAGCGATAGCAGACCGAGCACAGCCTGCTGAACGCAGATTTCGGTAACGACTCCGTACACAACGTAAAGATCGGGCTTCAGAAAATCCAGCAGGGGTTTCAGGTTCGGATTGGTGAAGCAGTCCGTGTGTTGTTTTTCTATCAGGATTTGTGGAGATCGCGCTGAGTTGGCTTCGATCTCTGCAGTGTCAACAGGGGTGGACGGCAGCACATAGGATTGCGAGAGCAAGGTCGTGAGCGGTTTTTGCTGCCCCGCTGTCCCGGCAACACAATGCGGTCTCCATGTGGCAAACTCCGGATCATTCTCGGTATGAGCATCGGCTGTGGAGATGACCGGTATGGAGTGAGCGGCGGCGAACTTAGCCAAGTGAGAGAGTGCCGGGATGATGCGTTCGGCACCGGGCACGTAGAGGGCCCCAGCCGGCAGAAGAAAGTCGAATTGAGTATCGATATCGAAGAAGACGGTGTTCACTTGGCATTGACCGCGGTTGGCATATGCAGATCGAGTTGCGGGAAAGGTATTTCGATGTTGGCTTGATCGAGAGCCTTCTTGGCTTCTTCCAGCACACGGTAAAAGACGGGCTTCTCGTTCTTGGCGTCCTCAATCCACACCAGAATCCAGAGGTCGACCGTGGAATCGCCGAGGTTTTTTACGACAACCCGGGGAGCGGGATCGGCGAGCACCAGATCAACCTTTCGGATGCGTTCCAGCAAGACGTTGCGCGCCTGATCAATGTCCTCTTTGTACCCGATGCTGACAGGGATGTTCAAGCGTGTTGAACCTTTCGCGGAGTGATTGATCAGCACCTCATTGATCACCTTCTCGTTAGGAACAATGATCCAGGTGTTGTTGAGAGTTCGCACACGCGTCGTACGCAAGGTCACTTCGCCGACCATCCCGTAGTGATCGCCAAGAGTAATCCAATCGCCGACATGGAAAGGCTTATCCCAGAAGATCAGAAACCCTGCCATGATGTTGCTGAGTGAATCTTTCGCGGCAAAGCCGATGCTGAGACCGACGACACCGAGGCCTGCCAGCGCCGCGCCGACATTGATGCCAAGTTGTCCTGCTGCCATGACAACGCCCATGGCCAGCACTGCAAAACGATAAACGCCTAACAACATGCCGGCCAGCGCGGTGTCGAGTCCAATACGGTGCAAGACTCCTGTCAGTGCCGGCTTGGTGATACGGTAGATCAGGTAGAAGAGGAAGAGAATGATGGCGGCCGCAAACACGGACGGAAGCCACGCAACAAATTGCGTAATCAGAACTTCAATGTTCAGGCGCTGCCAAATCGGTTTCAGAAAAGTCCTCCGGGGGAGAGAACCGGCAACAGCGGTTATGCTGATGCCGGTTCTCCAGTGAACGCGCAAACGGAGTTGTCCCGGCGTGCGAGAGTTCCTCCGTTTCCTATATCTTGCCAGCCTCCGGGCGCGTATTCGCGTCCCTTGCGCTTAGAGACTACAACTTCTCAGTCGTTGAGCAAGCGGGGTGACCGCAACCACAGGTCAGATCGGGTGTGCTGCCCGTGCCCTCACAATAGGTACTGCAGTATTTGCTGCCATCGCGCGCCATACACCGACACGACGGATGAGCGCATTTCTCTTTATCAGCCATAAAACAACCTCCGATGATGGACTCTGGTATCTGAATAAATCGACACAGGAAGATTGCGCTCCGTTGCTTACGTTTCCGAAGAAATACGGAATGTAAATGCTGTTACAGAACTGACAAAGAAGACATCTGACTTGTGAATTATTGCTATGAGCACTTTCGAACGCTTGTCTTCTTTTGTGGGTCTTCTTTTAATCGGGTTTGCCGCTTACGTAGTTGCGAACGACCGTCAGAATCAGGAACGACAGCGGCAGGCTGCCCCTCCTGTTGAGGAGCTTGGGGATCGATTAAAGCAAGCCTGGGCCGGGCACCATAACGCATAGTTGTCGCAGCTACAAAGGCGGCGGTTTGCCTCAGTGGGACGAACGATCGTCTGTTTGATTAACCTAGGACAATATGTCCAAACTAGTCTTAGGTATTCTTTTTGCCGCCGTCGCTATTTTGCCTTTATCGGCGCAAAGCACGAACGGCGCAGATTTCAAGTCGAGCTTCATGAAGCACCTTCAAACTTCCGAAGAGTTCACGCTGAAGGTTGCAGACGCCATGCCGGCAGAGAACTACAGTTTTAAGCTGACGCCCGAGCAGATGAGTTTTGGGGGGCAGATGGCGCACTTGGCCACAGCGCTGGGCCGGTATGCAAGCCGCATTACCGGGCAGAAGCCCGAGTTGGCAAAGCCGGCATCGGATAGCAAAACTGACGTGATCGCTTTTGTGAAGTCATCGTTTGACTTCGCGATTGCGCAGGTCGGCAGTGTGACGCCTGAACAGATGAGCAAAAGCTATGGCTCAAATCCGGCCCAGATGCAGAGCGGCTATGACCTGATGATGGCCATGCTCAACCACACGACTAACCACAGGGCCTCAGCCGAAATGTACTTGCGCGTGAAAGGAATTACGCCTCCGCAGTATCAGTTTTAGTGTCGCGCCCGGTCAACTTCTGGAGCAGTTGAAGCGCTTTGCGAATGTCGCGATCGCGTTCTTCGCTGCTCTTTGTGCCTTCGCGTTCGATGCTGAGGATGCCGCGGTAGCCGATTTCTTTGAGGGTTGAGATAAAGGCAGGAAAGTCGACCTTACCCTCACCCAGAGGCAGTTCCTGGCCAAGAGCTTGAGGCTGGTCCATGGGAGGCCAGTCGCCGTCCTTGCAATGGACCGAGACGACGTGTTCGCGCAGAATGCCAAGCGCCTCGATCGGGTCACCGGTCCCATAAAGAATCATGTTGGCCGGATCGAAGTTTATCTTCAGGTTTGGATGGTGGACGTCGGCGATGAACTTCAGCAGCACTTTCGCAGGCTCCTGGCCGGTCTCCAACGTGAAGAACTGACCATTGGCGTGGCAGTAGCGCGACAGTTCCAAAGCCACCTGACGCATCTCGGAATAGAGCGGATCTTGGGGGTCGTGAGGGAGAAATCCGATGTGGCAGGCGACGCTGTCGATACCAAGCTTTGAAGCCAAGTCGGAGACGGCCTTAGTATGAGCGATACGCCGGGCGCGAGTGCCCTCTGGAACCAGACCTACGGTGCGGAAGACGGAGGGAAGGTCAGAGTAGTCTTCGCCCACATAGCTACAAACCGCCGTGACCACTGAGAAATGTGCGGCCGTGAGGGCTTGATCCCAACGCTCGGCTGCGTTCTCCAAAGAAAGACCTTCCGGAAATCCAAGTTGTCCGGCTCGCAAACCAAAGCGAGTAACGTCGGCGATCGTCTTTGCGGCGTCCTCACCGGCCCAGAACATAAGACCGATTTCCAATTCCTCTAAACCTTGCACGACGCGCTACCTACCCTGAATATTTGCATTCCAGTGGTGGACCACCTTTGTGTTTAGATTGTTTCGGTCGGATTGTCTAACGGGGGTCGGGCGATAGACGCTTAGGTGTCGGACGTTTTCTGTTCGTAAGGTTTCGTCGAGTATTTGGCCGCTTCTTCCTGCGCACCGCCGGTGTTGTCGTGAGTGCGAATGGCCTGCTTGTACTCGTTCAGGGCACGATCACGTTGACCAGTGACGTCGAAGATCTTGCCGAGGTAGACATGCGACCAGACCTCGGTCCATTTGGGATCCAGTTCCCCGTTGATGGCAGAGCGGAACTCATTGGCGGCCTGTTGATAGTTGTTCTGCCGGAAGAAGAGTTCACCAATTCGGTAGTGCGCCAGTGAGCTGTTCTTATTCACGTCCAGCGCTTTCTCATACTCACGCAGCGCATTCGAGAAGTCGCTAATCTCCACGAACTGCTCACCGCGGCGTATCGCCACCGCGATCTGCATGCTCTGATCGAGTCTTAATAAGACATGATTGGGATCGAGCGTTAACTTCTTCGGCTTGCCGAAGGTGTCGATGCTGAACTCGGAGGATGTTCCCGTCACCTCGACCTTCTTGTCCTCGGGATTGCCTTCCGTATCGATGTGCAGATCAACAGGCATGCGGAAGGTGTCCAAATCCTGAGTGATCTTTCCAACCACACGGAAACCTTTCTGAGTTCGGAACACGGTGTAATCGAGCTTGAAGTCCGGTGAGCCGCTCGATTCTAGCCATTGGATAAAGAAGTAGCGCAGTTCCTGGCCGGAAGCCTGCTCCATTGTCTTACGGAAATCTTCACTGGTCACAGACTTCCAGCTGTAGCTGTCGAAAAAGGCGTGTAGACCTTTCTTGAAATTTGCTTCGCCCACAATATTGCGAAGCATATTCAGCACGGCTGCCCCTTTGGCCGCCGTGAGGGCCCAATATTCGGGCGAATAATCTTCGAGGCGAGCAGCCTGCAAAACAGGAGGCTCTTTCACCGTGAGTGCCTCGACGTAGGTGGCCTTCAAATCGGAATCGGCTGCTCCTGTGCCGCCATTGTGTTCCAGGTACGCGATCTCAGAAAAACGGGCCGGGCCATTGTCGAGCCACAGATAGTTGCGGTTGGCAGGGGAGACGAGATTGCCCCACCACTGACGCGACAACTGATTGCTGAGAATGCGCGAGTTCACCTTGCTTGTGATTGAGCCGGGCGCAAGGAAGATGATGCCGGGTGCCGAGTAGCCGTTCACCGCTCCGGATTCAGTCTCAACCAGAGTTAATGTGGCCTGCGGAGCAAGCCCGAACTCAGAGGTCAAGAAGCTCATGACCTTTCCGGTTTCTTCACCGTAGGGCTGAGCCTGTGCGGCTTGCTGGTCACGAAAGAAGACGGTGCTATTGATACCTTGCGAACTGACTCGCACGCCTGGACCCTTGGTGATGGCGAGGCTACCAGGGAAACCCGGTTGATCGTAACGGAAAGAGTAAGTCGTCTGACCGGCGGAGGCGGGAGCGCTTTTCATATCGCCACTTGCGACCACCGCGTATTCAGAAGGAGTTGTGATGTGAAATTCCGCCTGGAACCGATCAACCGTGTAGCCGTTCAGGGGAAACCATCGGGAGGGATACATCAAATATCCGAAATCCGGGTGGAGAGCGGCAAATTTCAGGCCGGACACCGGAGACTCTTCACTTCCGGTCAACTTGCCGTTGTAGGTAATGGTGATCTGAGCGGGTTGATTGGCCGGAAGGCTGGTCGGGAATGTCACGTGCAGCAGGAAGTCGGTTGCGGTTCGAGCATTGGGCAACGCTTGACCACGCGCATCGACGCATTTTGTGACATTCAACGCATTGTTTAGTTCGAAAGCAGCGTCGTTCACGGATTCGAGAGGCAGAAAATCGATACGAACCGTAGCAGCGATGGCCTGAGTACGGGGATTGATCGTGGCGTCGATGGTGTACCGCTGAACGTCGAGGCGGGCGGTCCTGGATTGGCCGCCTGCATCCTGCGCATGCAGGCTAAGGCTGAATGCCAGTAACAGGCAACCTGATAGATTACGGCCGAGCATTTACTTCATTGTCTCCTGCATAGGATGGGGACTGCCGTTTGCACCTGCTCTAAGCAAGCCTCTGGGCTTGGGGCAGCGTAGCCGGTGGAGTGATTAGTCTGCGGGACAGATCCTGCGCGATGACGCCGGCAGCGAGCGCAAACGGATCGCCTTCTTTGGTCAAGAGTCTTGCGTACCCGGGCTAGTTCGCTCCGCATTCTCTCCGCCTTTTGAGGATCCTCTAACAGCTCAGATGCAGCACGGACGAGGTTCGCAGCAGTCATCTCAGTTTGAATAAATTCCGGAATCACGAGGCGCCCTGCGATGAGATTGACCATCGACAGAAACGGCACCTTCACAAGACGGCGCCCGGCGGCCCAAGTTACGGCGGTCACTTTGTAATAGGTGACGGTGGGAGTGCCGAGGATTGCCGCCTCCACCGTTACGGTCCCGCTGGCGGCGAGTGCCAGGCTCGCGTTGCCAATGCAATCGGCAGTATCACCTTCTACTACTTGGATGGATAGCGCGGCAATGCGTTCCCGAAAAATTGCCAAAGCAGTCCGCGCCAAAGAAACCATGGGCGTGGCAAGTACGAAAGACAGCTCGAATCGGCGGCTCAGTTGCTTCCACTGCATCCAGAAGAACGGGCATATGCCGGCGGCTTCGCCGACCCTGCTGCCGGGCAGAAGAGCGACCATCCGGCGGCCGGGCGGCAGATCATATTTGGCCTGGAACTCCGGCAGCGTTCTTGGTGGTCCGGGCGACCGGACACCAGCGGATGGCCGATGTGTGTTGTATCGACACCGTGCTCCCGAAACCACGGTTCTTCAAACGGGAACAGGCAAAACAGCTTATCGACTCGGGCGCGAATTGTCTTCACTCGACCTTGACTCCACGCCCAAACCTGTGGGGCGACCAGGTAATAAACCGGAATGCCCATCGCTCTTCAGATGACGAGCCAGGCGCAGATGGAAATCGGGACTATCGCAAGGATGGCCGCAGCGGGCGGATGGGCCGCGAACAAACCGGAGCAACTTCCGGTACTCGCCATAGATGCGCGGCAGATGAGCCACTACCTCAGCTAAGCCCACTACGGCCAAACTGGAGGCGTCAATGATCGGCTGTACGCCTAGGGCCTGAAGCCTTGGCCCGGCACAACCGTAAAATGTCGCTTTTGGAAAGAATCTGGACAGGGAATTAACGACTCCCGCGGCGTACAAATCGCCCGAAGCTTCGCCTGCCGAGACCAGAATTTGCACTTGTTGTAACTCGATTTTAGCAACGCCCCGGGGTATGGGCTGGCTAAGCTGAGAGCCATCCTTTGCTAGAATCGAGGTCGAAAAGTAGATGTCCAGTCAAACAGGGCCCGTATCTTCGACACAGGCTCCGTCCAGCGTGTCCCGGGTCAGTGTGGGCAGTTCGCAGAACGCCACCGCGGCGAGGTGATTCCGCTAAGTAATACCATTCGGTACTACTGCTCGCCCACGCCCTGTCAGCGAGGATGTTCTGAAAGAATATCTCGAGGAGCCGGTAGCGGCATTGCCACCGAACATCGCGTCACGTCCTTCCGCGCATCTCGATCCTGCTGGTCCCCTATCTTGAGCGTTCGAGCGAACGCGGCTCGCGTAACAGGCGCAAAGTCCCAGACCAGGACGGCCGAAAAACCGGCGGACTTCGTGGTGGAACAAAGCGCCCGGCGGAGGGGCAGCAGTCGTGGGCTTCGCAGCTCAGTTTCGAGAATGAAACCGTGCTGGTGTTCGCTCTTAAGGAACAGGATGTTGCGGAATACCATTACCGGCTGTACCGGCATCTTTCGGGAATCGTGGCCGCCAAGTGGGCGCCCGGATGCGCAAAGCGCTTACAAGGCTCTGATACGGGAAGAATTGGTTGCCATGGTGCATGGCGAAGTCGATGATGAAAGCTGGCAGGCAAAACAGTGCTCATCCGCAGACAATCAAACATCAAGCGCGAAGGAGCTCTGTTTGAGGAGTATGTCCGGCAATCGTTTATCGACACGTTGACGCTCTACCTGCACGGGTTCTGCTGCGATATCGACGTGGAAACCGGCCCGCGTCAGTTGCCGAGCCGCTATCTGCGAAAGCGACTTAACGCTCTGAAGAGCCTCTATCCGCCTCCCGGCCGGCACGCCGTGTTCCCCGAAGACGAAGAACGCAAGCTGGTTTCTTCTTAGATCCAGTGCTTTCGCCGTATCGGGCACACACCTTACGGTACTTGTCGGCATTCCCACAGTTGTTAGACTCGGTCCGAGGACTGCCGAACATGAAGACTGCCCTTGCCTTGTTTCTGTATGCCAGCTCTCTGGAGGTTTGTGCGGATGCTGCCGTGATCACGCTTGCCGGTCCAACCAGCGGCAGCTTGAGCACAGGACCCTGTACCGATTCGATTTCGCTGACAGGACCATTTTTTTCCTTGTCCAATTTGGATCAAGGTGGCCAGGACGCCGTTAATGATGGAACTCCCGTCGGCTCAGAAGTCGACTTCTTTGCTATCTTTCTTGGCCAGTATGCCGCCGGGAATCCTTTTTACCCGCAGATCAACGGCTATGTCCAGACCAGTTCCGGGCAGCCACCCGCGCTCTTCACTGGTTCGGTTCAGGCCGCTGCCCGGGGTACGTGCCGGCCGGCGGAGCAGACTTGTTGTCCCGGCTATTTTGACCGGAACGTTCACGGCTTGTACGACGGCGTCTGTTAACCCGTTTGTGTGCGACCCCACCGCAACAGATACTTATCTGCTTCCGATTAACGCAGCAGGGGTGTTCAGCATGAGCTTTTTTGGTTTCAATCCAATCAGCAATACAGTGAACTACTACGTCGCTGATACGGCGCATTTCAACGTTACGCCGACACCGGAACCTTCCAGTCTGGAGCTGTCCGTCATCGCTTCGCTACTCGTTTGCGGCGGGATGAGGCTAAGGAAGCAGTAGGGCCAGTAATCGGAGCGCCACTTCTTTCCCGCGCGCGCCAATCTCATTCACCGGACCGACGCAGCTGGGGCATCCGGAGTCACAGCGGCAAGCATCAGCCAAGTCATAAGCGGCTTTAAGCAACTCCGAGCGACGCCGATATAACGGCTCGCTTTGGCCTATGCCGCCGGGATAATTGTCGTAAAGCACAACATCCGGTTCGAAAGCGACCTTCATCTGGGCGGAATCGTCGAGGACAGCCACGGCGATATCGCGAGGGTCACTCAGCAGGAGCACGGTGGCGACAGTCTGCAGGACATTGCCCAGCGCGCGCAGACCATCCTGCAGGTCGGCCGTGGAAAAGCCAGTGAAGGCGTTGAAGAAGCCGGTGGTGAAATGCAGCCAGAACGCGGTGGTGTGCATTTCCTGTTCCGGCAACGAGAGTAGGCCGGCGCCGATATTTTCCAACGTGTAGAACTTGATCTTCTTGAAGCCGACCACCTGACGTTTGACCCGTACTTCGCCATGCGCCGACAACACTTGTTCATCGCTCGCTGTTGCGCCGCTGTCGAACTGAGCGAGCTCACTTACCTGGGTGTAAACGATGGCGTCGGTGAAGTAATCCGAATCAACTTGGCGAACAAAGGCTTTGCGTCCGTCGAAATCGAGTCGCTCTACCTGGAACTGTCGGGCATCGTGGAGGTAAATGGCCTTTTCATGCAGTGTTGTCAGGGCAGATGGGAAATCCACTTCGCCGATGAT
Source organism: uncultured Acidobacteriaceae bacterium (assembly GCA_963814195.1). Classification (GTDB taxonomy): domain Bacteria; phylum Acidobacteriota; class Terriglobia; order Bryobacterales; family Bryobacteraceae; genus Bog-105. The sequence continues at coordinate 610,653 of CAWFBU010000005.1, read as the reverse complement.
GCGGTGGTCGTCCGTGACGTCCACCACGAGAAAGTTATCGCTGGTGACCGCACGCAGGCTGACCGTATCCGCAGGATAACTGTCGTTCACCCAATGCCAGCAATCACCCGAACGATGGAGCAGGCGCAATTCTTCGGCTAAGAAGGCGCAGGCCTTCGCGACATTGTGCTTACCGAAAGCCTTCTCCGTCGCGCATGCGGCAGTTCAAAAACCGCGCACTTCAAATGGCCGAGATAGATTTCCAGATTGTCCGGATTGATATGCGCTTCTTCAGGCGAGCGGCCGAAGAAGTAGTCGGGATGCTCAATGATGTATTGGTCGAGGGGCGCACTGGAGGCCACCAGCACGGCTATGGAAGCATGCTGACGGCGGCCCGCGCGCCCGGCACGCTGAAGAGTGGAAGCCATGTTGCCCGGGTAGCCGGCCAGTACCACGGTATCGAGAGACCCGATATCGACGCCCAGTTCCAACGCGTTCGTCGCGACTACGGTACGAATGCGTCCATCGCGAAGACCCTGTTCGATCTGGCGCCGTTCTTTCGGAAGATAGCCGCCGCGATATCCACGCACAGCCTCATGCGAAAACGGCAATTGTGAACAGGCGTCTTTGAGATAGGTAGTGAGAATCTCGGTTGCCAGCCGGTTGTTGGTGAAAACCAGGGTCTGCTGATTCTGGCGGATAAATTCAATCGCGATACGGCGGCTCTCATGCAAGTAACTGCGGCGGATACCAAGCTGCTGATTCACCACCGGCGGATTGTAAAAGACGAAGTAATTGTCGCCGGAGGGAGCGCCATTTTCCGCCACCAGTTCAAACGGTTCTTCCGTGACTGCCTCCGCCAGATCCTTCGGGTTTGCGATGGTTGCGGAACAACAAATGAACTGCGGCTTTGAGCCGTAGAAATCACAAATGCGCTTGAGCCGGCGAATGATGTTGGCCAAGTGGCTGCCATAGACGCCGCGGTAGAAGTGCAGTTCGTCGATGATGAAATAGCTGCAGATTCTCGAACAGTTTCGCCCATTTTGTGTGGTGCGGAAGAATGCCAGTGTGGAGCATATCGGGATTGGTCATCACGATATTGGCGCGATCGCGAATGGTCCGCCGGGCATCGGAAGGAGTATCGCCATCGTAGGTGTGGCAGGAGAGACTACCGCCGACCGCTTCATTCAGGCTCTGCAATTCAAGCCGCTGATCTTCGGCGAGGGCTTTTGTCGGGAATAAGATAGAGCGCTCGGGCCGCCGGATCAGCCAGCAGGCTATGCACCACGGGCAGGTTGTAACAAAGTGTTTTACCGCTGGCGGTGGGGGTAACGACAACCGTGTTCTTGCGGCCCTTAGTGCATGCTCCACTGCCAACGCCTGATGGGTATAGAGCTGCTCAATGCCGCGCGAGGCCAGCGCGCTTCGCAGGGCCGGATTCAGCTAGCCTGGGAACTCCGCATATTGAGCGGGTTTGGCTGGCCGATGGCGAACTGCACGCACGGGCGATTCGTCCTGCAGCATCGCACCTTCGAAGCGCGCCGCAATCGCGTTAATCGGCCCGTTGAGGCTAAGGCTCGACGCCGCGCCGCTGTCGGCCCTGGCCACCGGTGGCCCCATCTCCTCCACCGGCGTCCTGTCTTCAAAGCCAAATGTCAGGTTCATTCTTCGCCCTTTGTTCTACCGTACCGGAGTTGGGACTTAGAACAAGGGTAACGAGAAATGTTCAAGCGTCTGAGATGCCGGCGAGCGATTGAACAGTATGAAACGTGTCGGAATCGGCAGCCTGCTTATCTGGCCGATAGCGCTTGACCCGCGCAAAACGAGAGCGCCAGTCCGCTCTTATACCGGGAGCTGACCTGGATCTCGTTGAACGCAATTTCGACCACTATCTTCGGTTCGACGTGTACTGCATAGCGATCGCGGGCAATTTCCAGTTTCAGCAGTTCCGTAGTTTGCCATTTCAACATTTCGTCGGTCAGTCCTTTGAACGTCTTGCCGAGCATGGCGTACCCGCCTTTGACCGTGTCGCGCGCACCAAGATGCAAATTGCTGAGAAAGCCCTGCCGGCGGCCGCTGCCCCACTCGGAGGCCAGGATCACCAGGTCCAGAGTTTTGGCTTTTTTGACCTTGAGCCAGCTTTGTCCGCGCGCCCCCGCCGCGTACGCCGCTCCGAGAGCTTTCGCTACCACGCCTTCGTGGCCGCCCCCCAAAGCCTGATGGAGAAAGTCCTCGGCGGCGGCAGGATCAGCGGTGACCAGGTGCGGCACCAGACGTCACGCGCGGGCACCAGTTGCTGTAGTTGAGCAAATCGCTTTGCCTGCGGTCATCCAGCAGCGACGTTCCGTCCTGGTAAAGGAGATCGAACCAGAACGGCACGATCGGCAACTCCGCCTGCAACTTAGCGACATCCAGCTTGCGTCCGAATCGGCGCATCGTCACCTGGAACGGCTGCGGCCGGCCGTCGGCCGCAAGGCTGATTGTTTCTCCGTCCAGAATCAGTTCCTCGCACGGGCAGCGCCCTCACCGCCTCTACAACTTCCGGCACCGCGGCACTCACATCGTTCAACTGCCGCGTGTAGATCAACACGTCATTGCCGGACTTGTGAACCTGGATGCGGGCGCCATCAAATTTGTATTCGAGCGCCGCCTCCCCCAGTTCTTCCAGAGCGCAACCGACGTCTTCGGCCGATCCGGCCAGCATCGGCTGGATGGGACGGAACAATTGGATGTCGTACTGCGCAAGACCCGCTTCTCCTTTTTCGAGAACGGCCCTGGCGACAGCAGACACACCACCTGCCATCATGGCGGCCCGTCGAATCCGCTGAGCAGGCAGATGGGCGGCCTGCGCCAAGCCATCGAGCATGATCCCTTCCATCGCTCCCTGGCGCAATTCACCCAGCAGCAGCCGCTTCAGGAAATGCTGCTCTCCGGTTGTGCCGCGCGCCAGCAGATGGTTCAGAAGGTCACGCCGTCGACCTTCCGAGCCCGCACCTGAAATGTGGGTGAGTTCGAAGAGCGCAGCATCCACTTCCATCACTTGCAGTCCGGCAGCCTCGACAGGCGTTGCGGAAGCCGTAGCAAGGGTGGCGTGGCCTATGCCGATGCGACCCTGCCTGGTACCGCCGGAAAGAAATGCGACTGCTGTCTCAGCCTCGTCGGGAGTCGACTGGCGCAGCAGATCGGCAATCAATCTGGTTTTCTCCAGCCGTTTACCCGTGGCGCCCACTTGACGTGACGTTTCAACCAGTAAAGCAAACAGCATGGGACCTATCGCGATTAAACTGCCAGGAGAGGGCGCTCGTGTCCACGGGCCGAGACTGCTTCAACAGACTGCACTCGCCCGTTGCGAATAAATAAGGCGTCATCGAAGTTGTTGACCGTGGGACAGACGTGTTTCGGGATCAGATAGAGCTCTTCGCCCAGAGCGGGCAAGCCTTCGCCTGTCGGGCTCTCGATCGGCAAATGCTCTTCACTTGGTTTGAGCGGCTTCAGATGTTCATAGCCCAATACGGCGCAATTTGGCACACCCGCATCAACCGACACACTCTTATGACCTCCGTCGCAGGTGATGGTGTTCTCGATCGGATGGCTGACTACGGTTGCTAAGACGCAGGCTGCGGGGCGATAGCCGAAGCCAGGCAACTGCGCCAGGCTTGTCAGGTCGTTGTAGACTACCGTCCCGGGTGAAATTCTATGAATGAATGGGGCGTCGGTAAAATCCGGGAAAGAAATGGCGTAAGGCGCCGCCGGCGTGCCGGAAGTGATCACTTCTTTTGGGGACATGTCCCCTGTTCGGCCAGTTGTTTTACCAGCAGTATCAGCTTTCGGTATCCGGCATGCGAGTGAGATTCGCGTTCTTCGGCCGCCACGCCTGAGAGTTGTCCGTCGTAGTAGTGAAGGCCGCGAAACTGGCTGCCTGCCAGTCGGGCCAGTTCGACAATACGAATTGCTCCTTCCTGGCCCACTCCGGTCCGGTTCATTCCGGTGTTGATATCGATGAACAGGCCGATGTTTTTCTTCCGCCAAAACTCCGACCTGCCCGGCACTTTCCACCAGGACGGAGACCCGGGTATCAGGAAATTCATCCGCAAGCTCCACAGGCGCGCGCCGCGTTTGCACCCATCAGAGGGAATGCCAGCAGGACGTCGGGGAAGCCGACTTGGCACGCCGCTTTCAACTCAAGCGTCGTAGAACATTTCAGATTGGTGACCCCCTGGGCCAGAAGCATCTGCAGAACTGCCGGTATTTTGGCGGTCTTCATGTGAGGCCGCCAGCGGTTCGGGTCGCCCGCCGCCATCCGAATGGTCGCGGCAATGTTCGATTCCACTATTTCCGGATAGATCAACAGCGCCGGCGTCAGTATCGACCCGCTTCGGTAACGACGTAGTGCTCAGGGTTCAGCAACACGAGGATATTCTCGCAAACGGCGCTGGCTACAGCCGAGTTTCCGGTATCTGGTCCATTCGTCATGTACGACATTGGAGTTTGTCAACGGGATAGTAGGCTGAGTGGATGACCGATTCGCAGATATTCGCCGGGGCGGCCGTGCTGGGTGCGCCAGCGGGAATGCGCAGTATGTCATCCCCTGCAATTGTGTGCGGACTTGCCCATGCGGGCGTGCTTCCGGTGCACAACAAACAATTAGAGATTCTAGCAGCATCCGGCTTCCGTGGCAACGACGGCTGTTCTGGCCGCAGGGGAGCTGATAGCCGATAAGTTGCGCTTTCGTGCCGGCCCGGACCACGTTAGGACCGCTCGTCACGCGCACTATCGCCGTCTCTTTGGGAGCGCCGATTACCTCGGCGAACGAGCGCCCGATCCTCCTGGGTGCTCTGATTGGAGCCTGCGCCGCGGTGGGGGCGACCTACACGGCCTATCAAACAAGGCTTTATCTCGGGCAGCGTGCCGGTATTCCGGATCCGGCTCTCGCACTCATGGAAGATGCTGTTGTCGCATCAGCGGATGGCTGGTGTTCCATTTTTTGAACGCAGACATACAATAGGAAGCTTGAGAGTGCGAATCTGACTGACTCGGCTTGATGAACTGGTGGCCGGCGCGTTGGGAGTTTCTTCTGGCTGCAGTCGCGAGCGATGCGTTTGAAGTCATGCTGCTGCCGCGGCGGGTGCGGCGGCAGCTTCGACCCGTGCGGCTCTTCTTTATGTATAGCTGGATGCCTGGGCCTGGACGGCAATAGAATCAAACGGACCCGCCTGCGTGACGCCTTTTTGAGCTTATATGGGCCGCTCTCCATGGTGGTCCTGCTATCGTGCTGGTCCTTTGGCCTGTCGTGAGTTTTGGCCTGATTACCTGGTCCTTGCGCAAGATCATCGCTTTCGCTGTTCTTACGTCGCTGTACCTGAGTGGGGTCACTTTCTTCACGCTTGGGTATGGAGACGTAGCTGCCGAAAGGCGGCCTGGCAAAAGGCTGGCAGTTTTTGAATCTGGCTCCGGACTGGCGTTTATCGCGGTTACGATCGGTTACCTTCCGGTGCTTTATCAACTCTTTTCACGCCGTGAAGCAAGCGTTATTCAATTGGATGCGAGGGCCGGCTCACCGCCGGTAGCCGCTCGTCGCTGTATCGCGCCATAGTGATGGGAAGCCATGCAGGAGTTGGACGGTTTGCTAAAGACTGGGAGCAATGGTATGCGGAATTGGTAGAAAGCCACCTCTCCTATCCGATGCTGAGCTATTACCGATCGCAGCATGACAACCAAAGCTGGTTGCCGCGCTGACTGCCATTCTGGACACCTGCGCCCTGATACTCACCGGCTTAGCGGGGTACGCACCTTTCAGGCGCGGATGACATTCGCTCTCGGACGGTTGGCTGCCATCGAACTTTGCCGCGTCTTTCATCTGAAGATTGGCTAAAGCCTCCGGCGTGCGTCTGGGGTCGGAAGACTTTGCTTACGCTGCAAGCACAGCTGGAGGATTCGGGGCTTTGCATTCAGCGAACCGGAAGATGCCGAGAGCACGTCTAGCCGCGCTTCGGTCGACTTATGAGCCGTTTCTTTTCGGTGCTTTCAAAACACTTTTGCTTCCCCTGCCACCCTGGACGCGGGAAGACGAACTGGACAACTGGCAGCGGAGCCAGGGCGGAACACGGGCGCGGGAGATTGTCGATTCGGCGCCCGTGAAAGCCAGATTGAGCTGCGGACCGAGACTACTCCGGCTTGCGTTTACGCGGGCGCCTGAACCACGTCCGCTCCGGCGGCAGCCCGCTTGCGGGGAGAAGCCGTTTTCTTCGGCTTCGGGGGCGGAGGATTTGGCTCGAAGATGGTCGGCTGGCCTTCCACGATCGGCTGCGGCTCGTTGTCCTCTTCCTCGATCAAAGGTTCGGGTGACGGTTCGGGCAGGGCCGGCGGATAGAACTCCGCGCCCAGATGAACGATGATTCCGCGCTCTTCATCCGGCTGCGTGCGCACCACCGTCTTGTCCTGCGCGTAGTTCAGAAATTCAGAGAACTGCTGGAATCCGAACTTCGGCAGATTGAAGTCCGGGAAACTCGGTCTGCATCCACTGTTCCAGTTCTTCGGCCGTGGCGCCTTCTTCCAGTTCCATGCGGTGGGTTTCCAGCATGTCGCGCAGTTGCGGCAACGCCTCTTCCGGACGCGGAGCAACCTTCTCGGAGATATGGCCGCCACGACGTTCAATGATGTAGCGGCCGCCCGATCCACTGACGTTGACGTACTCGGCTTTCTTCAGGCGCTCCACGAAATCGGAGAAGCTGCCGGCGCCATAAGCGCGTTCGCTGAAGGCCGGGTCGAGCTGCAGCATGGTGCTCTTCAAGAGACCCGAGCTGGGGTTGAACGGCGCGCCGTTCCAACACCTGCAAAGCGCGCTCTACCAGCGGCATGGACTGCGAGAGTTCCAGCGGCGCGGGGCGGGGCGGCACGTTCCTTCCGGTCTTTGTTGCGATCTATCCGCTCCGGCCGTTCCCGACGCTCAGACCGCGATCCGGCCGGTCCATGATCCGTTCCCGGCGGTCGGGCATGGGCGTGGGCACGATGCGGTCGCCATCTTCCAGCAGTGATTCGTAGCTGACGAACTCATGGCAGTTCTGCTGCAGAATTGTGCTGGTGAAAGCCTTTCCGCCAACCACAAACACGGTCTTGCCGTATTCCTTCAGCTTGTTCACCAGCGGAATGAAATCGCTATCGCCGCTGACGATTGCAAACGCATTGACGTGCGCGTGGGTGAACGCCATTTCCAGCGCATCCAGCGCCAGGTTAATGTCAGCGCCATTCTTGTCACCGCGCGGAGAGGGAATGCGCTGCACCATCTGCACCGCATTTTCTGCCATCTGCCGGGTGGCGCCTTCCTGTCGGCCCCAGTTCGCGTAAGCGAATTTCGCAACGATGTCGCCGCGCTCCTTTAATGAGCCAAGGGGCAAGCGACACGTCAAATTCCCGCCGCAGGGTCGATTTGACGCCAATCTCGATGTTGTCGTAATCGACGAACACGGCGATGTTCAATCTGTCTTGCATCAATTTCCTTTTCCTTCCGCGATGTCTGTCGATTGATAGAAGCATGGCGGATTTTCTGCCGAGACTATGCTCAGGCGATTCGTCCTAAAGACTGCCCAACTGCCGAAGTTTCGCTTTGTAAAGCTGCGCCGAACATGAATGCCGGCGCTTGCCGGGTTGCTGTATCGATGGCCTTGGCAGCAGCTTTGCTAGCGATGCTTGCATCTGAATGTGCGCTACCTTCGTGGTTGTCGAAGCCTGTTCTGGCGACGGCAACACGAAATCGGGAAAGCCATACTTACACTGTCCAGATTATAAAACTTCGCTGCGGCGATAGCGTCTCACTCTTAGCCCGCTAGGAACTGCTTCTGATTCGCCGCAGCCTACACTGATGGGGAGTCAGCTATGGCAAACGAGACCTTTAACGAACCCCGAATCGCACTGAATCGCATCTATACGCGCGCCGGAGATGCCGGACAAACCCAGCTGGTAGGCGGCCAACGAGTCGCAAAACACGCGCTCAGCATTGAGAGCTATGGGACGGTTGATGAATTGAATGCATTTGTCGGCGCGGCGCGAGTGACCTCCGAAGAACTTGGCGCACAACACCACGAGCGACTAGGCGGCGTTTCGCGGTCGATACTGAAGCGCGTGCAGCATGAGCTGTTCAATTTCGGCTCGATTCTTGCCACTCTGCCGGCAGATGTTCATCCGAAGCAGCCACGCGTTACCGTTGGCGAAGTGGATCAACTTGAACACGAAATCGACGCGGCGAATGAGGACCTGCCGCCGCTGCGATCGTTTGTGCTGCCCGGTGGAAGCCGGCTGGATGCCGAATTCATGTCTGCCGCACGGTGTGCCGGCGTGCCGAACGGCTGTTGGTGAAGCTGGCCGAAACAGAAGAAGTGCCCGGCGAAGCGATTCAATATCTGAACCGGCTGAGTGATGCTCTGTTTGTCTGGAGTCGCTGGGGAAATCATGTGCTCGGTGCAACCGAGACACTGTGGGAGCCCAACGCGGCGGCCAGTGCCCATGCCCATGACTGAGCCCCACTGGCCATCAAAGTCCGGTTCGGCAGTCCCGGAGATCGCGGCATCCACAGTCTCCGCGTCCGACAGCTGGAGCGCTATGCTCGCGGGCTTCCTCGGCTGGACGCTGGATGCTTTCGATTTTTTCCTGGTGGTCTATTGCCTGACGGCCATCGGGAAAGACTTCCATCAGTCCGATGCGGCGATGTCTCTGTCCGTATTTGTGACGCTTGCTTTCCGGCCGGTGGGCGCCTTTATTTTGGGCTTGATGGCCGATCGGTATGGCCGGCGATTGCCTCTGATGATCGACCTGGTCTTCTATTCGATCGTGGAAGTGGCAACCGGCTTTGCGCATAACTTCACTAACTTTCTTATTTTGCGGGCACTGTTCGGTATCGGCATGGGCGGGGAATGGGGCGTGGGCGCCTCACTTGCGATGGAGAAGGTCTCGGCAAAATGGCGCGGCGTTCTCTCGGGATTGTTGCAGCAGGGCTATGCACTCGGCAATCTGCTGGCAGCGTTCTGTTTCTTTTTCTTGTTCGAGCGGTGGGGGTGGCGGCCGCTCTTCTTCTTGGGCGGATTGCCTGCGCTGCTGGCCTGTTCGTTCGAGTGCGGTGAAGGAATCGGAGGTCTGGCAGAAGTCGAAACAGGAAAGCTGGAGCGGTATCGGCAAGAAGCTTTACCGGGCACTGGAAGCTGTTCCTTTATCTGGTGCTCTTGATGACCGGAATGAATCTTTCGTCGCACGGCACGCAGGATATGTACCCGACTTTTCTGCAGCGGTTCTGGCATATGAGCGTTCATGATCGGTCCTGATCTCGGCGATCTCCATGGTAGGCGCGATTGTTGGCGGCGTGCTGGTCGGCTATATGTCTGACCGCATCGGCCGGCGTCGAAAGGCTATCGTTCTGGCTCTGCTTGGAGCGATTCTGGTCACGCCTCTTTGGGCCTATGCACCCAATGTGGCGTTGCTGGTGACGGGCGCGTTTCTGATCCAATTCTTTGTGCAAGGCGCCTGGGGAGTAATCCCCGCACACCTGAGTGAGCTGTCACCGATTCACTTACGTGGACTTATGCCTGGCTTTTCGTACCAATGCGGAGTGCTGCTGGCTGGTTCGGTGAACACCCTAGAAGCGGTTTGCTCGGCAACATGCCCTTTTCGACGGCTATGGCCGCCACGGCCGGCACGGTGTTTATCGTCACGATGCTGATTGCAGGAATCGGGCGGGAGCGTAAGGGCGTCGACCTGGCAGGTTGAACGGGACTACGAATTGCTAGCTTGGCCAATGCCGTTCAGTTGCTTTGGGCCACCACGAGCCGGGAGCGTAGAAATTTTGCCAGTCGAGCTTGCAGGTCTTCACCATCTGTAAGCCGTATTCGCAGCGCTTCAACTCAGCCGACGTTTCATTCCCCGTGCCGAAAGCAAACTTGCATCCTGCTTCTTTCGCTTGTTCGACAAAACTTACATCGGGCAACTCGTCGCGTGAGTTCAACTCCACCGCCACGTTGTTTTTGACCAGCGCCTCGATCAACTTCGTCTTCCGGGATGCAGTCCACAAGGTGTCGGCGTCGGACTTCATCTCAGCAGGCAGGTAAGTCGGGAAGCTATAGATATCGATTGGCTCGGTTCCCAGTCGCTCCACTGTCCGGTCCACCAGAGCTTCGACGAAAAACCCGCGGTCGCTCGGGATCGCTGCAGTGTTCATCCACCTGCGGCTGTCAGCGATTACATAATCAAACTGTCGCGCTGTTGCACGAGAGATACTCCGCGTCCAATTTGGATCTGCCACAGACAATCCGGTAAACGCTGGCTTGCCTGCAAAGGCACTCAACCAACGCTGTGCGCTGGTATCGTTTTTGAGTTGGGCACTGTCGGCGATGACCCCACAGAAGATCCCGTCTCTCCGGGACTTCTGTAGTAACCCTTCGAGAGTCATGCCGTCTCGAAGGAGAACGTGGAAATCGACCATGGGAACGTTGTGACGTCCGACATTGATGATCTCGCGATATGTCTCATCGACGGCGGGCTGAGTTCCCGAATAAGCCGGCAGGTCATCTGCCAGCGGCCGGACCCGCACCCTTGAGTAAGCCACCCTGGAGCCATCGTTGTGGCACTGCAAGGCGAAGGTGCCATGGTCGAGAAAACGCATCTTCTCACCGCCCTCCGGGATGACGGGGGGTGTAGGCTCGACGTAATCGACAAGCAGTTGATTGTTGAGACGAATGTGAACGGTCTTCCCGCGCACACTGACATGGATCTGAAAAGGCTTCTCATCCGGAACCAGTTGCTTGTACATATTCCGGATTCCATAAAGAGAAGCCGTTTTCTTTCGTTCCAAATACCCGCCGTCACCACGCGCCGTGTTGTTTATCTGGATTTCAAAGCCCTTCTCAGGAAATCCGGACTCCTGGTAAGCCGTATGAAAGTATATGCCCGAATTACATTCCGGTTGCGTGATGAGATCGACTTCGAGTTCGAAATTCCGAAAATCACCCGCTCTCACCGGGCCGGTATAGAACAAATGAGAACGCGGCCCATTCGCAGTGAGATGACCATTGACGATCTTCCAGGAATCTTTGTTTTCACTCGGACGCCAGCCATTGAGTGAACGGCCGTCAAACAGGTCCACCCACTCTTCAGCTCTTGCGCTGACTGCCATTGGGACAGCCGCTGCCAAGCCGAAGAACGTTCTACGGTCGATCACCATGAGCCAACCTTTCTAAACACTACTCGTGCGCATCTGTTCGGCCAGATACTCCGAGGCACGCATCGAGAGCGCCAGGATTGTCATGGTTGGATTCTGCCATCCGGCGGTGACAAAGCTTGCGCCGTCCACCACAAAAATGTTCTTTACATCGTGGCTTTGGCACCACTTATTGAGAACGCTCTTCTTCGGATCGTTGCCCATCCGGCAGGTGCCTACTTCGTGGATACTGTACCCGGGCGGATTGACGCGGTCGGTTTTGCAGATGACGTCCCACTTGGCCTCGTGGAACCATTCCTCGATCGTGTCAGCCGCGTCCTTACACAGATGTTTTTCGTTATCCGTATCGCGCGCTTCAATGTGGAGCACCGGAATGCCCCACCTATCCTTCACGTCGGGATTGATGCGGACGTGATTCTCATAACGCGCTACCCGCTCGCCGAAAATACCGCCGGAAACGCAGGAATTCGCATAGGAATCCAACTTGGCCTGAAGCTCGGCACCGTAGAGGGGAAAGAAATTCGGACTTGCGCTGGCGCCGCTGTCCAGGCTGACGCAATAGCCTTTGATGAAATTCCTCTTGTCGCCGGCCTTCAGATTGCGGAATCGAGGGATGAAGGCATTACCGCCCATGAGTCCCGGCTTGGCTTTGCCGTCTCGCGCTTCGGGAACGGAGGCCACTACTGAAACGCCGTACATCTGGTCGACCAAATAGTGGCCCATGACACCGCTTGAATTGGCGATTCTAGAGTTCAACAGCAGGCGCGTACTTTCCAGAGTTCCGGCCGCCAGCACGACAACCTTGGCCTTCACATGCATCTCACGCCCGGAGTGGCGATCAACGAAATGTACTCCGTCTGCTAGACCGGATTTCTTATCGGTGGTGATCTCACGAACGATGGCGTTCTGGACGATGTCCAGCTTGCCGGTAGCGAGCGCATCCGGCAGCAGCAGGTTAATCGAGCTGGCCAGCCCATCTTTGCCTAGAGCCGAGCGCCACTTCGAAACGCCGATGCCGCGTTTCTGGGCTATCGCGGTGACGGCTTTGATCGTCTCCGTGTCGGGAGGATAACTAGTCTCGACAAAATCTCCATCAGGAAATTGGGGCCAGCCTTCTTTCCTGCCCGCTACACGAAAGATCTTTTCGACTCGCGAGTAGTAAGGCGCCATGTCTTCCAGCGAAATGGGCCAACTGTCGCCTGTGCCGTCGATCTCGGCTGCTTTGAATTCGTAATCGCTCAACCGAAACGACTGGCGAGCCCAAAACAACGACCGTCCACCCAGCAGGCGTACACGAACCCAGTTGTAGGGCGCGTCGGCGGGATTCGTGTAAGGAACCTCTTTTTCGTCCACCCACTGGTTGGCATTGAACTCATTGGCCTGAAAAACGTGAGGAAGCCGCCCGGGTTTGTCGAATCCACGATACGGAAGCTCATAGGCGTGTTTAAACTCCCGATCCTTTTCGTAATCGGCTTCAGGGCCGGCGTTCAGCATCAGGCAGGAGGCACCTTTGCCGGTCAGGATGTTGGCAGCCATGCCGCCGGAGTGTCCTGATCCGACAATCAGGACATCGTACTGTTTGATTGGCATTCTAATTCCTAGCTGACGATCGGATCGATGGGATTCCAGTAGTAACCGCTTCCGCGAAAACCGCGCGAGAATCGGCGCCCTGACTTTTCGGAGGCAGTGGCCCACTCGCGCGAATTCTGAGTGGCCGTCCTCAGATCTTCGTGAACCTGGGCGACGAAACTCTGCAGCGGGTCGGACGGCAGATCTTCCGGCCAGAAGCGTGCCACCAGGAGAGGCTTCAGAATGGCTCCGGCTTCTGCTTCGTCGAGCCTCGCGAACGATTTTTGGCTCCGGCTTTTCGCCCGCAATTCCAGTTGATCAAGCCCGAACTGATAAGACTTCTGGCGTGCTGCGGGTGATTCTCCGATGAGGAAGTCCAGGAACTCCGGGGCTCCGGCTTCCAGAGCGCCCGGGTTATTCTTCAGCGGCGGAACAAGGATCTCGCCGAGCTTTTGCAATGTTGCGAGTTGCGTCTCGGTGAAGAAATGCGGAGAAGGGGCGGCCGTCAAGTCGGACGCTGTGACCTGAAGCTTCGGAACGGCGGGCGGCTGACGCGATTCCTGCCGTGCGGGCGTATTTGGCTTGGGTTCAGGTTGTTGTTGCGGTGTTGTCGCCGGTGGGGGCGCCTGGCCAGCTTCGATAGCAGCCGGGATGGCGGGCACAGTCAAAAGCCCGCGGACAAATCGTCTTCGCTTCATCGGATTCAACGGTGATTATTTCATATTGATCCGCAAAGGTCGTGAGTTCTGCCAAGCAAGAACCGGCATAATGAAAGCAGTGCCGGTAGCATTTATCATGCGTGTGTCGTTACTTTCTGGTCTGGGAATTAGCCTGCTAAGTGCCCAGAGTGGAGGAAAGCAATTACCGGACGGACAGGGCAAGGCGACTGTTCAGAGAGTTTGTGCCGGCTGTCATGCACCCGAGATAGTTCTCGGCAAACATGAGACCAAAGATCGCTGGGTTCAGATCGTAACTGACATGGTGAACAAAGGCGCCAATGGAACAGACGACGAATTCAACGAGATCATCGATTACCTCGCCGCACACTTCCCGCCGGCAACGCCGTCGAACCAGTAGCCTCAGGTAAGCTGCTTATAAAAGATCGTCGTGTCGCACCAGCGACCATCAGGATAGAGAGCGTATCTGGGGATGACACCGACCCTGGTCCATCCCAAGCTTGTATACAGACCCTCAGCGACGTCCCCTGCGACTGTATCCAAGACGAGAAGAGTTTTTCCAGCGCGCCGACTGACTTGTTCGACCTCCTGCATGAGTCGTCGGCCAATTCCTTGTCCACGAGCCGACCCGTGAACGAGTAACTTGGCAATGTCCGCCCGATGAGGCTGATTCGGCGGCGTGGCGGTGACGATCTGGACCGTTCCCACCAATTGACTATCGGTGAACGCCGCCAGCAAGATCCTCTTGTGCTGGCGAACTTCCGAAAAGATGTTTCGGAAGAATGTTTCCGCTTCGTCCCGGCTAAGTGAGGCCATGAAGCTGACCGACGCTCCCCCTGCTACGCAATCCATCAGAACGTCAGCGAGGCCGGTGAGATATGTGTCTTCTTCGGAGGCCTGCAGTGGCCTTATCTCAGTCACCAGATCAGGTTATCTGTCCGGGTAGAAGATCTGGGCAATGGTCCGCGTTCAACACCCGTATAACCCGTTTGCAGAGTCCGGGCCGCGCTAAAAGCTCACGTTATTTGTTATTCCGATATGCTTCTTGGCGCAATGCCGGCAACGAAGATCCAACCTTCATGCCAACCGATGGGTTTTCCCCGCGAAAATCTTTGAGACCTTCCTCAACGCCGAGTGTGCCCCAAACGACCGACTCAACCGATGGCGGTAAGACCGGGTTGTTTGGAGTGGTCCTCATGTCTTTCTCTTTGCCCAGAACGAAATAGGCCGCTTTCTTCAGTGCGTAGGCGGTGGGTACCGCGATCATTGCCGGGTCTCCGGTCTTTCCTGCTAAGGAGCGAGCATACATATAGTGCTCTGCCGCCGCCAGATTTACATCGAGCGGAGCCTTGGTGCGGCGCCGGTCCTGTAAAACCCGAAACGCATTGTAGACCCTATCGGTGGTCTTCAATCCTGCCGATTCGTGGTTCAAGGTCTGCTCAATGATTCTCTGAACTTCCTTGTGATCGACCTTATCGTCGATATTCGTGGTCGCACCCTTAGACAACGACGACGGCTTTGACGCTTCGGTCGCGAGATACTCTGCCACTCCACCACCTCCTTGCAGAACCTAATTATTAGGAAGCGGAAGTCGGGTGTAAAATGAAATCTCAAACACTTGCGCAAAGAAGCTTTCGGCTGGGCAGCCAGTCATGATCAGATATTTATGCCAATTTGCCAGAGCGCAAATCCAACCGCCTGCCGAAGATAGAGCCAGCTCAATTTTCGCGGGCTATTCGCAATCGTCTCGGGTCGCGGAGAACCGAAGACCTGTACGTCGCGGGTTTGCAGCAGACGCTTCACTCGATAGATGTGATAGCCATCGCTCACCACAATGCAGGAATGCAGGTTCATACGGCGCATGATTTCGGTTGCAGCTTCCAGGCTTTGTGCGGTGGTCGATCCGGCGGGTTCCACCAGGATGGCTTCCGAGGGAACGCCGCGTTTGGTGAGATAGGCTCGTCCTACCTCGCCTTCGGTGTAGACCGGATCGCCTCCGGCACCACCGGTAGTCAGGATGTAAGGAGCGAGACCGCGGTCGTAGAGGTCCAGCGCGTGATTTAGCCGCGCCTCCAGCACAGGGGAGGGTCGACCGCGGTACTCCGCAGCGCCCAGAACGATGATGACGTCTGCCTGCTGTGCCTCTTCAACGGTCGACTGGCGTTTAATTTGTTCGGCCAGCGCCAACAGGTACCCTAAGAACAGGATCAGCAGCAGGACAGATAGCCCTGCCACGGCTCGCTTCATGCGCTGTTTCCAAGACTTTCTTGAGAATGATAAGGACCAGTCTACGCTGGAACCCGGCCTGCGCCAAATGTGAACATGTCGTTGACTAGCACGCAGAATCCGCTGTTGAAGAGTATCCGCGTTGCTGCGGCGGCCGGCCGTCCTACGGCTGAGGGACTTGTGGTCGCCGAAGGACCGAATCTTTTGAACGAGGCGTTGCGGAGTGCCTGGAGCGTGGAGCAGATTTTCTGCACAGAGGCAGCCGGGCACAAACATAGCGAACTTCTTAGAACGTCACGCGCTGAACTGTTTGAGGTTTCAGCACGGGCACTTAGCAGTACGGCCTCGGCGGAATCAAGCCAGGAGATTATCGCGTTGCTCCGACCGAAAGCATGGGGCTGGCCAGACCTGCTTGCGAAGCAAACTTTGCTTGTGGCCCTGGACGGTATACAGGATCCAGGGAACGCCGGAACGATCGTTCGATCCGCCGAAGCTTTCGGTGCGACCGGAGTTGTCCTCTTACAAGGAAGTGCACGCGTGTCAAACGGGAAGTTCTTGCGAGCTTCTGCCGGTTCGATTTTTCGGTTGCCGTTTCTCGAGTCGCTATCATCAACTGAACTCCTAGAGACCGCCTTGGAAAACCGCCTTGCGGTTATGAGTCTGGATATGCGAAGGAGCGTCAGCATCGCCGAAGCGAATCTGCGCCAAACCTGCGTTCTTGTGGTCGGCAGCGAGGGGTCCGGCGTTCGGCACGAGATTCTGGAAGCTTCGACTGCCATCTCAATCCCAACTCGCAAAGTAGAATCGCTCAATGCGGCCGTGGCGTGTTCCCTAGCCTTGTTTGAAGCGTTTCAACAGAGGAACCGCCGGTGAGCCTGTTCGATCCGCCCGCTACCGGCTTAAGAAATGAGCCGTCCGCCATTGCGGAGGACCGGCCGCTAGCCGAACGAATGCGCCCTCGCACGCTGGACGAGTATGTCGGCCAGGAACACATCCTTGCGCCTGGCAAACCGCTTCGAGTCCAGATCGAGAAAGGAAACTTCACCTCGCTTATTTTGTGGGGGCCGCCTGGTTCAGGCAAGACTACGTTGGCGTCTTTGATCGCGGGTGTCTGCCGTGCTGATTTTGTTCCTTTCAGCGCCGTGCTGAGCGGGATCAAAGAGATCAAAGCGGTGATGGTGGATGCCGAAAAAGCTAAACGCATGGGACGGCGCACGGTCCTCTTCATTGACGAGATCCACCGCTTCAACAAGGCCCAGCAGGATGCCTTTCTGCCTTATGTCGAACGCGGGGATGTGACCTTGATTGGAGCCACGACGGAGAACCCCTCGTTTGAAGTCGTGTCCGCGCTCTTATCTCGGACGAAAGTTTACACGCTGCGTGCTTTACAGACTTCGGAACTGGTGACTTTGCTGAAACGGGCACTCGAGCTGCCGGGTCGTGGGCTGGGGCATCTTAAGCTGCAGATCGGCAGCGCTCTCCTCGAAGACATTGCCATACATTCGAGTGGCGATGCGCGTTCGGCTTTGAACACGCTGGAGATAGCTGCCAGTCTGGCCGTAGACGGCATAGTCACTGAACAAACGATTGCCGACGCCGAGCAGCGGAAGGTTTTGCTGTACGACAAGAGCGGGGAAGAGCACTTCAACCTGATCTCGGCTCTTCATAAGTCGGTACGTTCCAGCGACCCCGATGCAGCCCTCTACTGGCTGACTCGCATGATGCTCGCTGGGGAGGACCGCATGTACCTCGCGCGGCGGCTGGTTCGGATGTCGATTGAGGATATCGGTTTGGCCGATCCGCATGCGGTGGAGCAAGCCATCGCGTGCATGAACACCGTACATTTCCTGGGCATACCGGAAGGAGATCAAGCGCTCGCGCAGCTAACCTTATATCTAGCGCTCTCGCCTAAATCCGACGCGGCTTACCAGGCTTTGAATGCAGTAACGAGCGTTATTGAGCGCACTCCGGCTGCGCCTGTTCCGATGCAGCTGCGAAATGCCCCGACCAGGCTGATGAAGGACATCGGATATTCTCAGGGCTATAAGCATGCCCACGGGGAGGAAGACGCTGTTTCTGACATGCAGTGCCTGCCGGATTCCCTAGCCGACGCTACCTTCTATACCCCTACCGACAGGGGATATGAGAGAAAATTAGCTGATCGGTTGATTTGGGTAAAAAATAAGCGAAAGAAAATTACTAATTCCGCCGATTAGGAATATGTAGTTTCATTGTGTACCCTATTAGATCGGAGTCTGATGATTGTGTCCGAAAATTTATTAACTCTGGGCCGGCGTATGGATGTCCCTGATATTGCCAGTTCGGAACGCAGGCGTTCCAGCCGTTTCCCCATCGAGCGCGAAGTTCGATATAAGACTCTGAATCAGCGTGCGGAGATTCTGGCGGGGAGCGGAAAGACTCTTAATATCAGCAGTTCGGGCGTGCTGTTTACGTCTGACCATGACCTTCCGGTCGGCACCAGACTCGAAGTTTCCATCAGCTGGCCTGCTCAATTGAATGAGAAATGCCTGCTAAACCTGGTTGCCCGCGGAAGAATAGCTCGCCATAACAAGGGTCAATTGGCGCTACAAATACAACAGTACGAGTTCAGAACTCAGAGCCGTCCCGGCGCCATCCTCGGCAAATAATCCGCTGCGGAGCGTTTGCGTTCCGCTGGGAGTAAAGCTTCCGATACCATGACTGTGTAGTGCGTCATCGCCTTGCCACTGTCGCAGCCGGCATTAGCTTCGTTGTTCTTCTTGTTCTGCTGATCTGGCAGGGTTCCTTTCGTATTTCGTATTCGCCCTCCAGCCAAGGCGAAATCATCCTACTTTGGTCAATTTCGACCTTAATCTTCCTGCTGACGGTTCTCCTGGCCTTCCTTTTATTCCGGGCGGGAGTAAAGGTCTACATAGACCGGCACCGGAACAAAGAAGGGTCGCGAATCCGTTCGAAGCTCTTGGCCGGGGCACTGGTCCTAACCTTGGCGCCGGCTTTGTTCTACGTTGTGTTCAGCGTGTATGTCCTGAACCGCCATCTCGATTACTGGTTCAGTAAGCCTACGGAGACGGCACTTCGAAACCTGGATTCTTCCTATCAGAAGGAAGCCCAAGAACGGGTGGACGCGGAAACGGAGTGGATCAGCCTGCTTCCGCAAACGCGGCGAGTGGTGGAGACGGGCCGTCTTGATACAGGCTTTTTCCACACTCTTTGTGAACAGCACGGTATCCGGCAGCTGATCATCAGACCGGGAAACGTGGGTGATGATCCCAAAGCAGTCGACGTACTCGCTTGCCAAGCTTTTGACAAACGGGATGTTGCCGGGAAAACACGAGAGATGCTTCACGCCGAGGCAGCTATAGGCGGCAGCGATGCGGGTCTGGGTAAGGTTTTGGTGGCTGCGGCAACGAGCCGCAACCCGAGTGCCGGCGACGATGTAGCTGCACAAGAACTAACGGTCCAGCAATTAGTTGATGTCCAGAGTCAACGACAACACTTCTACCAGGACACCTATTTCCGCCTTATCGGTTTGATAACGCTCTTCGTGCTGTTCTTTGCCTCGTGGACGGCTCAGATCCTTGCTCGTCAGATCGCAGTTCCTATCTCCGCTCTGTTGGGAGCCGCAAACGAAGTGCGCCGGGGAAATTTGTCATATCGGGTGCGAGTCAACGCGATTGATGAACTTGCCACGCTGGTGCGGGCGTTCAACGAGATGACCAATGAACTGGAAGGAAATTCGCGGGAGTTGGAGGCGCGGCGCGGCTTTACTGAAGCAATCCTGGAAAGTATTCCGACCGGTGTAATTTCACTTACTAACGACGAACGAATCGAACGCGTGAATCGGGCCTTTGCCGGCATTTTTGCCGACGCGTCCGTCACTGAAGCCAAACTGCTGGAAGATCTGTTCAGCGGTGAAGATTTGGCCGAGCTTCGTTATTTGTTAAAGCGTGCCCGGCGTACCGGGACTGCAGCTTCACACCTGGATATCACGCGTCCCCATGCCGTAGTCCATCTTGCTGTTACTGTGGCCTCACTTCAGGAACAACGCGGATTTGTCCTGGTTCTGGATGATACGAGCGATCTGCTGAGAGCGCAGAAATCTGCCGCCTGGCAGGAGGTGGCGCGTCGTATCGCTCATGAAATCAAAAACCCGCTTACGCCCATTCTTTTGTCGTCGGATCGAATCGCACGCCAGCTTCTGAAGCTCGACATAGACCCGAAGGTGCGTGCCATTTTGCAGGAATGTACACAGACGATTCAACAGGAAGTAGGGACAGTCAAAGCGCTGGTGGATGAATTTGCCCAATTTTCCCGATTTCCGGTGGCGCAATTGGCGGCTTGTGACCTGAACGAAGTGGTGGAGAGTGCGCTAGCCGTTTTCTCAGGACGCCTGGAGACCCTTACGGTGTCTGCCAATCTTGATCGCCGAATAGCACCTGTTATGGCGGATCGGGAACAGATTAAACGGGTCATCGTCAATTTAATTGACAACGCAGCCGAGGCAATGATTGAGTCTCCTGTCCGGAAGCTCTTTATCCGCACCGCCCAGCCTGAAACCGAGGTTGTTGAACTGGCGATCACCGACACAGGTTGCGGCATTTCGGCCGCCGACAAAGAGAAGCTATTCCTGCCGTACTTCTCGACTAAAGGCCGGGGAACAGGCCTTGGTCTGGCCATTGTTAATCACATCATCAAAGAGCATGGCGGCCGAGTCCGCGTCGAGGATAATTATCCGACCGGTGTTCGCTTCATCGTCGAATTGAATACCTACAACGCTTTTGAAAGCGCTTCGAGTCTCGCGCCGACATCAGCAGAGACGATTGCCCCGGAGAGTGCCAGAGCATGACTCTAATCAGCAATCCAACACAAAAATCTGTGACCCTGATGGCTCGGATTCCTGGGGCAGGGATCAAGTCCCGAGAGATTCTTACGTAAATGGCAGTCAAGGGTCCCAGAGTCCTCATCGTTGATGACGAAGCAAATATCCGGCAGTCCCTAAAGGGAGTGCTTTCAGACGAGAACTACGACTGCAACTCAGTCGGATCGGGCGATGCCTGCCTTCAGGAACTGGCGCGTGAATCGTATGAGGCGGTTCTGCTCGATATCTGGATGCCTGGTATCGACGGGCTCTCCACGCTAGCCCGGATTCAGGAGTTGCCGCCAGGCTCGAGGCCGGCGGTGATTATGATCTCCGGCCACGGAAATATCGAGACTGCGGTCAAAGCAACTAAACTTGGGGCCTTTGATTTTGTTGAGAAGCCTCTGACGATCGAAAAAGTCAGCGTCGTGCTCGGCAATGCCGTTAAGCAGCGGCGTCTTGACTTGGAGGTTCAGCGGCTTCGCGAAGATGCCGGAGCCCCGGAAATCATCGGCGATAGCGTGCCTATGAAGGCGTTGCGTCAACAGTTGAGGCTGATGGCGGGAACGAACGGCCGTGTGCTCATTTACGGTGAGAGCGGAACCGGCAAAGAGCTTTTCGCTCGCGCCATTCATCAGGCCAGTCTGCGTTCCAAGGGCCCGTTCGTGGAGGTGAACTGCGCCGCTTTGCCGGAAGATCAGATTGAGAGTGAGCTCTTCGGTTATCGCCGTACGAATCTGGACGGTAGTGCCGATCATAAGACCGGAAAGCTGCAGAAGGCCGACGGCGGGACATTTTTTCTGGACGAAGTCGGCGACATGAGTCTCCGGACACAGGCCAAGGTATTGCGTGCTTTGGATGAGCATCGCTTTGAACCAGTGGGAGCCGCGCAGTCGATCCAAGTGGATGCGCGCGTGATCGCAGCGACAAATAAGAATCTCGAGAAGGAAATCGAGCGTGGCAATTTCCGGGAAGACTTGTTCTACCGTCTCAACGTGATTCCCTTTACGGTGCCGCCTTTGAGGGAGCGGGCTGAGGATGTCCCGGTACTTGCGCGGCATTTTCTTAAAGAATTTACGAAGGCTTACGGCCGGCCGCCGAAGGATATCAGCGAGGAAGCGATCTCAGCCCTGATGCAGTATCACTGGCCGGGAAATGTCCGAGAGCTCCGAAACGTGATGGAGCGAATGGTCATACTCTATCCACAGCATCGTGTGGAACTGCGTCATCTGCCGCTCGAAAGCACGCGCAAGGCCCTGGCTGCGCGCACCTCAGAAGGCTTTGGAAGTTTGCAAGAAGTGAAGGAATCGGCTGAGCGGGAGTATATACTCCGTAAGCTTGAGGAGACGAATGGAAATGTCACCCGCGCTTCCGAGTTACTTGGGTTGGAGCGTAGTAACCTCTATCGCAAGATGAAGGCTTTAGGGATCGCTCCGAAAGAACCCAATTAGTCCCGGACTCGGATGCGATTCAGAGTAACTCCGGCATCCCCAGAGCACGCTCGACCCATTGCGGAGGTTCACGTCGCCAGTTGGCGTAGTACCTACAAGGGCATCGTTTCTGAGGCGACTCTCGCATCATTGGACGTCGACGCTCGCGCGCAGGTCTGGTCGAACATCATCGTCGATCTTGAGTCAACGACCCGCATCTTCATTGCACTGGAGGAGACCGATCAGGTGATCGGGTTTGCCGCCAGTGGCCCAGTCCGATCGGAAGACTTGCAGTCGGATTCAGAGCTCTACGCGATCTATTTGAATCCACGTATTCAAAGAAACGGGGTTGGCAGCGCTCTAGTTCTCGAGACAGCCCGCTATCTGAAGAGCAGCGGCTTTAGTTCGATGGGTGTGTGGGTGTTGGAACTTAATCCTTCGCGAGGCTTCTATGAAGCGATTGGAGGCGAAGTTGTTGCGAAGAAGTCGATAGACATCGGTGATCGTTCTCTGACGGAGATCGGTTATCGCTGGGAGTCGATCGGGTCTATCTTGGGTGGATAGCTAGCAGCCATTCCGAACTCAACGCCACTAGCGCACTCAGATGCCGGCGTACCAGGCATACCCGCCTTCTGGCGCCGCAGAACCTAGTCCCTTGCCGAACCGTTTCAGATTATCGGTGAGAGTAAGCCGGGTGATGTATTTGACACTCTTATAGCCGAGTTGCCGAGGAACACGCAGGCGAAGGGGGCCGCCGAATTTGACGGGAAGTTCCGCGCTATTCATCCCATAACTAACGAGAGTTTGCGGATGTAGTGCATCGGACATGTCGATGCTATCCCACCACTCAGGCTGAATGGAACGATAGACGACATAGCGGGCTTGCGGCAGAGGCCCGGTCAGCTTCAGGATGTGAGATAAAGGTGCACCAATCCACTCGGCAATGTAGGACCAACCCTCTTCGCAGGCGAGATGTGTGATCTGACTTTGCCGCGGAAAGCTCTGGATTTCAGCAAGCGAGAACGATGCAGGCCGGACAACCATGCCATCAACCGTGAGCCGCCACTCTGTGAAGCCGGCCTCCTGCATGCGCTTGAATGGTTCCCCTAGAGGAGCCACCTCATTAGCGAACGGAGCTTTCGAGATCTGGGCCGGAGTAAATTCACGCGCGAGCGAGTGATTCGTGAGCAGTCGCTGGGCAGCATAGGTCAGCGTTTCACCCGGCCCATAGAGGGTTTTGGCATCTGGGGGAACCAGCCCGTAATGCTCTGCGAGGCCAGTAGCCACCACCACGCCAGAAGCGCCCGCGGTTGTTGCAAGGCCCATGCCGATAAGTTGACGTCGAGTTATCTTACTCACCTTCGCTCCACCTCCGTTGTATTAGGTTGACCGATGATCATGGCTCGCATGCGGCTGCGGAATCCGGCGAGATAGATCATCAAAACATGAACAAAGAGAAAAAGCAGGAGAAACAACGAAACAAAGAAGTGAATAGTTCGCGCAGATTGTTGGCCGCCTAACGCGCTGACAGCTGCCGGAAAGGCGGCCGCTATACCGGGTGACATAGCCAAGCCTGTCCAAATCACCAGGGGAAAGAGAACGAAGATAACGAGCAAATAAGTGATCTGCTGAAGCGGGTTATACGAAAGAGGTTCGGCCGCACTCGCCGGCTTCAGCCGCAGATGTTGAGCGAGGACGGCAGAGAGCGCCCTCCATGAGACATGCGCCCGGACGGGCATCAAGTTTCGTTGGAAATGCCTTCTGAAGAATCCGAAGCTTACATAGACTAATCCGGTCAATACCGCGGCCCAACCGGCTTGAAAATGGAGATAGCGGCTCCAGCCGTTCTGGTCCGGCAGCACGTAACCGTATCCGGTAGGGACACTTGACCTCGAAGCTGGGATCGGGATTTTGAATAGGGGAGGAGTGAGTACGTTCCCGGCTTCGCCCCAGTAGAACCGGGGGTGCGAGATGAGAATCTCTACGCCACTGACCAGCAGTGCCAGAAAGCATACAGTGGTGATCCAGTGAGTGATACGAACTACTGTGGAATGCCGTAAGGCTGGTTCTGCTGTACGCAAGGCCGGCGCGGAATTCTGAATTCCAACGAAATCGGCCATTGCGAGAGTTTACCAGCCGATCTGACGTTTGTCCAAAGCGATCTTCCGAGTCCGCAAAGCGCGCTAGATAAATCCTGAATAGCTGCGCCCCATCCGGCGCGAAGGTAGAGTGTTACTGATGAACCGCCGGGGTTTTCTTTCCAGTACGTTAGCAGGATTAGGCAGCTTAAATGGGTTGGCCAGAACAAACCAGATCGAGAAGGATCAGCAAAGTGTAGGACGAGTTCTGGTGATCTTCAAGTGCCATCTGGACGTCGGGTTTGTCGATACTCAAGCCGCGATCATCCATAAGTACTTTTCGGAATACTATCCGCAAGCGATCAGGACTGCTCAAGAGCTGCGTGCCACGGGTGACGACGGCTACGTATGGACAACGGGTTCTTGGCTTCTTTACGAATACCTGAAGCAGGCCAGTAGCGCAGATGTGAAAACAATGGACGAAGCGATTCACCGTGGTGATATTGCCTGGCACGCTCTTCCGTTTACCTGGCAAAGCGAACTTCTAGACCGCTCGGCCATTCAAGGTGCCATCGGTTTCTCGAAATCTCTCGATCGCCGCTTCGGAAGGCGAACGACGGGCGCCAAAATGACGGACGTCCCCGGACATACTCGTGGCCTGGTGGGACCACTGCAGGAGGGAGGGGTGGTCTTCCTGGATATCGGAGTCAATTCAGCCAGCACGCCACCGGATGTCCCTCCGCTATTTGTGTGGCGTGATTCTGCGGCAGCATCTGTGATCGTCATGTACCACCGCAAAGATTACGGAGGTGTGGTGCGGGTGCCGGATTCTGATTTAGCCGTTGCGGTAGAAGTTCGCGATGACAACAGCGGACCGCATACTATCCAGGAAATCCGGCAGATCTATACCAAACTTCGTGCTCAGTTTCCCAACGCAACAATACGTCCCAGTAATCTCACGGAGGTTGCGAATGAGGTTCAGAAACATCAGGCTTCCTTGCCGGTTGTCACGGAGGAGATCGGAGATACCTGGATCTACGGCGTCGCTAGCGATCCGACTAAGCTTCGCAACTACCGTGAACTGTTGCGATTGAGGTCGGAGTGGATAAACGAAGGAAAGATTACGCCGGCCAGCTCACTCGATCTCGCTTTCTTGTCGAAGCTAAGCCTTGCGGTAGAGCACACCTGGGGAACTGATACCAAAACATGGCTCGACTTCGAGCACTACACACCACAGGCGCTAAGTTCGATGCTGACAAACCCAAAGTACAGAACGGTCACTGGGAGCTGGGTAGAAAAGCGCCGTGATATCGAAGACAGCGTCGACGCGCTTCCCGACCCGATGAAAGCAGAGGCAGCGCAACGACTCGTGGCGCTTAAGCCCACCCGGCCCGATAGCTCAGGGATGAAGGAACTGGAACCGGGTAGTCTCATCGAGACCAGCTTCTTCCGAATACGTATCAACCCCAAGACTGGGGCCATCACCGAGTTGGAGAGCAAGAAAACCGGTACTCACTTTGCGAGCGATCAGCATCCCCTGGCGCTTTTTACTTACCAGACTCTCTCGGAGGCTGACTATAACGGCTTTCTTAGCTCTTACATCACCGTGAAAACAGACTGGGCACCCAAAGATTTCGGCAAGCCGAATATGGGACGATTTGGGGCTGAAAGTAAGAAGTGGAATGCCCACGGCGTTAAAGTTTGGCATCAGACCGATGTGGGCGACGCGGACCGGGTGCTGGTGCAACTGGATTTGGGCACGCAAGCGACGGACGCTGTTACTGCCTGGCCCGAACAGATTTTCGTGCTGATCGAGGCTCCACATCATGATCCTGTCCTGCATATCGATCTGAGCTGGTTCGGAAAACGGGCGAACCGAATGGCCGAGGCTCTCTGGCTGACTTTTCAACCTGAAATAGGTGAACAGCGGCGTTGGCAACTTTCGAAATTGGAGCAAGCCGTCTCGCCGTTCGACGTGATAAGCGGGGGCAATCGCCACATGCACGCCGTAACAGGTGCGGTCTCCTATCGCGACCAGCAACGCAGCTTTAGTCTTGAATCACTCGACGCGGCTGTCGTCTCTTTAGGCCAGATGTCACCGATTTACTTCTCCAATGATCAGCCCGACCTGGCCAAGGGATTTCTCTATAGCCTTTTCAACAATGGTTGGGGTACGAACTACGTTCAGTGGTTTGGCGAAGATGCGCGCTTTCGATTTCGCTTGAACCTGAGCTAAGGCTTCCCAGCTCGCGAGGAGCCTTCTCCCATGCAGGTGCCAGGCAGCAAGTTCGTCGCACTACAGAGACGGCAGTTGGAACGAGACTGAGGCAACAGAATCTTTGGTACCGTGTAGATCTTGGATCGAAGTTTATACAAACTCGATGAATCAAGATTGCAGTCGCTGCTGGAGTCGGCGAAACTGCTTAGCTCGTCGCTTGCGCTTGACGATCTGCTCGCCCATTTGCTTCGTACTGTCATGGGCCGACTCTTGGCAAGTAAGGCTCTCATTGCCGTGGACCTGGATGGGAACATGCGTGTGGCTTTGGCGCGCGGATTGCCTTCGTTCTCGAAAGGAGATCCGTTCGATGAGGCGCAGGGGCGAGCGGCTAAGCTCGAACAGTTTTTCCCTATCATCCAGACCAATCGCGTCATTGGAATCATCGCTATCAGCAGGCCGGCGCGCGGGTTCTTAGAGCCCGAGGAAGACGAGTTTGTGAGCGCCTTGCTGGGTCTGGCAGCAAGTTCGATCGCGAATGCCCAAGCCCATGAGGCGATCGTGCAGAGCAATGAAAAGCTTGCTCAGAAGGTCCAGGAGCTACGGGCACTCATCGACCTAGTGCGTGGCTTATCCGCGTCGCTAGAGCCGGACGATATCGCCAAGATGTTGACCCTCACCTTGGCTGGACGGTGGATCCTATCGAGATATGGGTTGGTTACCTGGAAAACCGGGCATCCGGAGATTCTGCGACAGAAGGGTTTGGACCTGACGTTCTTCTTCGCCCAGAAGGACCGCTGGCGGGAACTGACGGAACCCATGCTTGCTCCGGTCGACACGTCGCTGCCTCCTGGCTCATTACTCCTGCCGCTACGGAGCTCATCTGAAACCTTCGGTATTGTCGTTTGCGGTCCGCGGTTGAAGAACCAAGCCTATACAGAAGCAGACAAAGAATTCGCTAGCGGTCTTGCGGCTCAAGCTGCCGTTTCCTTCGACAACGCCTGGCACTTTGAAGACACACTGATTCGTCAACAGATGGAAAAGGAAGTGGCGCTTGCAGCCAGCATCCAACGCGATCTTTTTCCGTCGGTGCTGCCGCAGTTGGAAGGCTGCGACACGGCCGCCCGCAACCGCCAGGCGAAGTTAGTGGGCGGCGATTACTACGACGTGCTGCCCGTCCGGGAGAACGGCCCTGATTTACCGCACTTACTATGCGTCGTTGATATTTCCGGTAAGGGTATGTTCGCGGCTCTGCTGATGAGTAACATCCAGGCTACCTTGAGAGCACTGCTAAGCCGTGAACAGGGTCTTTCAGCCCTCGCCGGCCAAGCGAATCAATTACTGCACGCCACAACACCGGCCAACCGTTATGCCACGGCTTTCCTTGCGCAGTACCACCCCGCGACCGGGGCGTGTCAATGGGTAAATTGCGGACATAACGATGGAATCGTCTTGCGCAAAAGCGGTGACGTGGAACAGATGCCCTGCACCGGCATCGCCTTGGGGTTGTTCCCGCGCATCTCTTACGCCGAGCAGCACGTCGAGTTGCAGCAAGGTGACCTTCTGGCCATCTACACGGATGGTGTAACAGAGGCGAACGATATGGCCGAGCAGGAGTTTAGTCTGGAGCGCCTGATCGAAGTCCTGAAAGCGAATCGCGACCGGCCGGCCTACGAAATCGTCGACGCGGTGTTTGAAGCTATCGATAGCTTTGTGGGTGCGGCACCGCAGTTCGACGACATTACCCTGATGGTGATGAAGCGGGTATGAACGCCACGTGGCTTGAGGATCTTTTACCATCCGGGCTGGTGTCTCCAAAGACCACGATATGGTGGCTGGCCTTCTTTCTTCTTTTTCCGCTGGCCTATGCTGGCGGCGTGATGCTTGGAATGGCGCAGGAAAGACCTGCTCGAATCCCAGGCTCGGAAGACCGTACCGCTGCTATTCGAACTGCCGAACAGTTTGCCGTGTCGAAAGGCTTTTCGATAACAAATTGGCATGTCTATGTGATCGAAGAAAATCGTGACAACCTGGTGGCCTACTACGACGACAACCGAACTAATCCTGCGGTTAATCTGGCCAGCACCTTCGCACCTGCACGAGAAGTGCAAGTGCTATTTCGATCACCGGACCAGAACAACGACTTTCGGGTTTATCTCTCTTTGACAGGTCAGGTGACGGGCTACGACTCCGGTCGCTCCAGTGATCGAAGCCCCACCATAACCGGCGATATCGGAGCCGTTCATATTCAGACGAATTCGAGGAACGATACCAGCCCGGGCGCGTCCGGCAGCGAAAGCAATCGAAGCGTTCAGGATCACGAAGCCGAAGATGTTGCTCGCCGGAATTGGGCGCGTAACCCAGCGTTCGGCAAAGTTGTGCAGCTCGGTGAGGCCCGGATCTCGACTAACGAAAACGATTCGTCGCGGGAGGATCTGGTGTGGGATGTTACTCCCACTAACTTGAAGGGATTGACACTTCATATCACTTCTTCCGTGCGGGGCACCCAAGTGTTGGCGCAACATGTTGAACCGGGAGTCGATAAGGAACATGTACAAAGCAAATCTGGCTTGAAAGCTTTTTTGGAAGGCTTGTACAGTCTTTTTCTGACATTCAGCGCCTTTTTCGCAATGTATCGATACGCCAAGCGAACGCTTCAAAAAGAGGTTTCCCACGGACGGACATTGGTGGTGGCTTTGCTGTTCGCGGTCTCCTACGGCGTGCTGGCCTACTCGTTTGGCGTTGATCAGATTGCCACACGCGTAAGTGGGCCAACTTTCGCAAAGATTGGGATTTTCACTTACATACTTTCTGCCACTGTCTTCGTGGGGATGGGACTTCTCGTCGGCATTGCTTACGGTAGCGGCGAAGGTGAGTTACGGGAAGCTTATCCCGGAAAGTTAACATCGCTTGATGCTCTACTGGCAGGGCGTCTGTTCTCGCGGGATGTAGCAGCGTCTTTCCTGTTCGGAGTAGCGGTGGCAGGCTGGTTGCTGCTGATTCAGTATGCCATCGGCCACTTTCTTCAGAGTGATGTCCTGGAGTCTCGTCGTGACGCCCTTAATTACACGTTCTCACGTTTGCCGTGGATAACGCTGGTGTTCGGACGGCAATATGATTCGCTGCTGATACCAGTAGCTGGATTACTATTGCCGGCTTCGTTTCTGCTTCGCCGCAAAGTGCGGCGGCAGCGGAGATATGCCTGGCTCATTCTTTTTGCTCTTTTGTCCGTTCTCGGCGACGCCGCAAAATACCCGACATTTCCGTTGGCAATGCTGGAAGTGTGCATCCTGACAAGTGCATTGCTTTTGCCATTCTTCAGCTTTGATTTACTCGCGGCCATGGTCAGCATATCGGCCGTCAGTTTTGTTACCGAGTTAGTGAGGCTTACGGAAGTAGTATCTTCGTGGGCCACGTTGGCCTGGTATCTGGCCGCGTGCGGCGCCGTAGCTCTGGCAGCGGTCGCTTATCTGGCACTGCAAGGGCGGCGAGTACGGGAAGAAGAGGTCCGGCCGCTCTATGCTAAGAATCTGGCTGAACGAATGGCGATGCAAGCCGAAATATCGGCTGCACGCGAGGCTCAGCT
Organism: uncultured Acidobacteriaceae bacterium; assembly: GCA_963814195.1. GTDB lineage: Bacteria > Acidobacteriota > Terriglobia > Bryobacterales > Bryobacteraceae > Bog-105. The sequence goes on along the minus strand of CAWFBU010000005.1, from coordinate 580,835 downwards.
ACGTCTGTTGCCTCAATCTGCTCCTGAACTCCCTGGGATCCAGGTTGCGGCGTGCTGCCTGCCCGCCCGAGGAGTGGGTGGCGACTTCTATGATTTTTTCCGGCTCGATCCCAACCGGGTGGGTATCTTCGTCGCTCAAGGGGGCGGCCAAGGCCTGGCATCGGCGCTTTGCATTGCGCTCGCCAAGGGCTTGTTGATGCATGCCTCGCAACAGTCCCACTCGCCAACACAGATCATCCTTGGACTGGAAGAGAACATTGAGGAACTTCTGGAGAGCGGCACTCGATCGGGTATTAGCTTCGCGTACGGTGTTATGGATAGCCGGCGCGGCCAGCTGACTTATGCACGAATTGGCAGTTCACCACGCCTGATGATCCATCGCGAAGGCGGGACATTGACTGCCCCTTCGCAGTTGGAACGAGAGGTACGCGACACACGGCGTACTCAGAATGCGAACCCGATCTACGAAGGCGTCGCACACGCGCGTCCGGGAGATCTCCTCATTTTTTTGACTGAAGGTTTGTTGTCGTTGCAGGACCGGCGCGGAGGCCGGCGTGGCAAGCTTCGAATGCAAGATATTCTCCGCCAGTTAAGAAACTCCGAACAGCCGCTGCAGAGTTCTTTGTTAACGGCTCTGGGAAAATCTCAGAACGATGCCTCGGAGGATCTAACAGCTGTTGTACTCCGGATCGCGGAGAGCCAGGCGTCGTTGCAAGAGGTGGTCGCCTGACGAGCGGCGGGCAAGGCCGGGTTCCTTTGTATCTGGCGGTAGGAGCCGCTTTGGCAGGGGCTCTGGTGCTGGCCGCATGGTTTGGAAGGTATTGGCCCGGAACACCATGGACCGTTTTGCCGGGCGAGCAGCTGATTACCAAAGGACGCCAGTTTGCAAAGCTGTTCGGGCGAGATGTCGATGGCTGGGAGCCATACACCGTTGCCACCGTTTCCAACTCACTAGCGCATAACCGCATCAGATCTCCTTTGGCCCTGCGCATCACCTTTGCTCCGAGAGGAGGTCCATCGGCGGAAGTCGGGTTCGATTCTTCGGGAAGGCCGGTGTACTGGCGTGCTCCTGTTTCTGAGAAATCCGCAAGAAGGGCGCCATCAATCGAAGCCGACGCCGCTCGGGCCGCTTTCCAGATTATGGCCGGGCCAGAGGCTGGAGCTTATAAAGATGCCGGACACTTCATGGGCCGTGATGTCGATGATGAGGACTACAGTTGGAGAAAGCAGTCGCCGGCGCATTCCGACCTGAGAGATACGATCACCGTTGCTACGAAAGGGTCTGCCGTTACGCGCGTTGAGCGCAAGGTGTACCTTGCTTCCGATCAGGACGATGACTTAGCAGCCGTGGATTCCTCGGGATATTGGGACATTTTCGGCGGCGTTTTCGGAGTGCTGAGCGTGGCAGGATGCATTGTCGTGATCAGCATCTATGCTTTATGGCTGGCGCGAAAAGCCATTAATCATCAGTTTCCGCTTCGCTTAGCAGGCGTGGCGCTAGCCATCATGCTTTTAGTCATGCGTTTCGGAGCCGACTGGCAGAAGAGCCATTCGCTCAGCAAGCATCAGGACCTGCTGGTGGTATCCACACTCTTCGTGGCGGCCATCCTTCTGGCAGCTGTTGCTGTCGGACGAGGCATCTCACAAGTTGCGCGCCCGCGATGGATGTCCCTGGAACAGCTTTGTTTATTGGCGCCTGTGTCGAGAACGACAGGACAGTCGGTCGCCGCGGGTCTGCTGTTCAGTCCCTTGCTGGCGGCAATTCCTTTTCTGATCGTTGGGTCAGGGTTCCCGCGAGCCTGGGTACTGCCCCAAGGGATGGATGTCCTGTATAGCCGTGCTCCCCTTCTGGATTCTTTGGACGTTCGTACGGGTGTCTACCTCATCGGTTTTTTTGGGTTTGCGGTTCCGGCCTTGGAACGTTGGATTCGGCTTGGCTGGTTACGGACGCTTATTCTTCTTCCGCTCGGCACGGTATTCTTTGCTTACTTAGTGCGTGTGGTGGCAGGTCCCATCGCTGCTCCACTTACGGCGGGATTTCTCACGCTTACCTTATTTTGGTTCGTTTGGGCGCGCTTCGATCTGCTGGCTCTGCTAACGGTTCAGTTTGCCAGCTGCTGGGTGATGAGCATATGCATTCTGGCGCAAAAAGGCGGAGCGTTCTGGTCGCCCCTCTCCGGGTTGGCTGGCCTTCTGCTTTCCTCGCTATGGCTTCAATGGCGAGGCAAAGAAGCCGTCGAAGGCGACCCGATGGCCACCCTTCCCACGCTCACGGGATTCAGGGCCGAGCGAGAAAAACTGCAGGCGGAGTTTTCGCTCGCTCGCCGAGCACAACAGGACATGCTGCCACCCACGCCCGAGATCCCGGGTTACTCGATGGCGGCTTCCTGCACGCCGTCGCTTGAAGTGGGCGGCGATCTCTATGACTTCCTTCTGTTGCCAGATGGACGTATCGGTATCGGTGTGGCCGATGTGAGCGGTAAGGGCGTACCGGCAGCTCTTTACATGACACTGACGAAAGGCCTTCTTACGGCGGTTACCAAGAGCAGTTCCCAACTGATACCGGTGATAGAAGAAGTGAACCGCCACCTGCATGGTGTCACGCGCAAGAAGGTTTTCGTCACCATGGCCTTAGGTTTTCTCGATATCGAGAATCGCATGCTGCAGTGCGTGCGCGCCGGACACAATCCTGTCGTTTGGCGGCAAGCAGTGCAAGGCCAAACAAAGTTAGTGTCCCCGGGCGGATTGGGTCTGGGTATTACGGCCAGCCGGGTCTTCAGTACTCAACTTGAGGCAGCGGAGATGAACTTATCCGAAGGTGATGCGGTTGTGTTCTATTCTGATGGCATTACGGAGGCGATGAACCGTGATCTGGAGTTATTCGGTGAGCAGCGTCTGATGGATGCGGTGAGTCGAACCGATAACTTGGATGCAGCCGAGACAAGAGATTCGATCCTGAAAGAAGTAACAGAGTTCTTGGGTGGCATTCATCCCCAGGACGATATGACTCTGGTGGTGCTTCGGGTCGGCCTTTCAGGAAAACTCGCCCGGAATGCCGTCGAAATGAGAGGATGATCGTTGCGTGGCTAACCCGTTTTCAATTCACAAATCGACGGAACAGGGAGTTTCCATTCTGGCTCTGGAAGGCTATCTGGACGCGCATACAGCTCCTGAGTTCGAGAAAGCTATTCAAACTGAATTCGAGGCGGGCCGTCCGCGCCTCTTAGTGGAATGCTCCCGTCTGACTTACATCTCTAGCGCGGGACTCGGTGTCTTTATGAGTTTCATCGAAGAAATTCGTGAGGCAGGGGGCGACATCAAAATCTGCGGCCTCGTTCCCAAGGTTTTTCAGGTGTTCGACATTTTGGGCTTCTCCGCACTTTTCGATATAGTGCCTGATCTGACGGCGGGCCTTCATAGGTACCAGGAAGCGCCGGTAAGGGAGGCCTAGCATGCCCTCGATTGAACGCACGTTTTCGCTGCACGTTCCTTCTTCCACTGAGAATCTCTCCATGATCCGCGACTTCGTGAAGAGTATCGGCACGCAATCGGGCATGGGCGACATGGAGGTTGCCAGGTTAGAGATGGCTGTAGACGAAGCATGCTCCAATGTCATGGAGCATGCCTACGAAGCCGATTCCACAAAGGAAGTTTCTATTCGTGCGACAGTCGATGAAAGTTCCGTTCAGATCGAAGTGATCGATACAGGCAAGGGTTTTGATCCTTCGACGGTGGAGCAATTGCAACTTGAGGAACTAGTCTCGAAGAAGCGAGCCGGCGGACTAGGGATGCGATTGATGAAATCGTTTATGGACGAAGTTCATTACGAAATGATGCCGGGCGTTAAGAATGAACTGAGAATGGTAAAGCGCTTAAAGAAGTCGACGTAACCTCCGCAGCTCTTTGACCCAATTTCGAACCGGCCGCAAGGCTATCGTTCAGAAAAGCCAGAAAGCGCTGAGGATCTCGAGTAAGGCCTGCCTGATGCGCGACTTCCTTTTGCTCTTCATCAAGAACGACGTAGTAAGGAAGCGCAACCGTAGAAAACCGTTTTTCTTCCAGAGCTTGATTCTGTATCGAAGCGGCATCTGTGCCGTCCGTATAGAGTTCCACTAATACGTACTTGTTCAGGACAGTAGCGATTTCGGGCCTCGGGAAGATGTTGGCCTTCATCCAGTGGCAGTTGCTGCACGAGTAGCCACTGAAACTGATGAGCAGCGGTTTATGTTCGCGGTGAGCTTGCATCCGCGCGAGAGAGAAATCATTCTTCAGCCAGACCGGATTTAAGGACTGGGCTGCTCCCGCTACGACCGGCAGACTTCCTTCCTCGGCAGTGGGCAGGAAAGACTCAAGCTCCCCGAGCTTGCCTCCCCAAAGTGCAGGCAGAAGACTGACCGCAAACGCCAGCGTTAACATGCCACCGACCAGCCGGCCTAAGCCAACGGCCGCCTTCTCCTGAATGTAAACCAACTTCAGTTGACCGAGCAAGTACAAGGCGATCATCAGGAAGACCACAAACCAGATGGAGACGAACCGTTCACGAGTGAGGAGATGAAGCTGGAGAACCTGGTCGACGCTGGACAGGTATTTCAGAGCCACAGCCAAAAGAACGAACCCAAGGACAACCTTTACTCGCGACAGCCACTCGCCACTCTTGGGCAGGCGGCTCAAGAAAGAGGGAAATAGAGAAAGCACAAAGAAAGGCGTTGCCAGTCCGGTGCTGAAGGCCACCATGCCGAAGACCGGGCGCCACAAAGAGCCGTGCACAGACGCGGCTAGTAAGCTTGCCTAGAAACGGTCCTATGCACGCGAACGAAGTAAGACAGAATGTAAAGCCCAGCATCAGTCCACCGACGACTCCACCTTTCCTGGACAATCCATCAAATCGCGTCAGCAGGCTGGAGGGCAGGGTTAGTTCGAAAGCGCCCAACAGGCTTAGCCCCAGAGCGAGAAAGACAAACGCCACGAACCCGTTCACCCATGGATTGCTGGCGGCCTGAACCACACCAAATGGTCCGGCAATCAATGTAATGAGGACACCTGTTAGCGAAAACAGAACCACAATACCCGTCGCGAAGAGGAGGGACTGAACGACCGCTGCCTGTCGGCCGCTCTTCTGGTTTTGGAGAAAGTACGAAATCGTCAGCGGAATGCTGGGAAATACACAGGGCGTGAAGATGGCCGCGAGCCCAAAACCGAACGCCAACAAGAGGAAGCCCAAGTCCAGACTTGCTTCTGAGGGGCGGACGGAGGCTGGAAGAACTCCCTTCCTTGGCGCTGCCTTGTCTACTGGAAGGAAGTTGCCGGGCACGGAAGCGTGGGTGGCCGTCAAATTTGAATTGATAGCTAGGGAAGCCACAGCATTGCGTTCTACAGGAGGGAGACAGATCTCATCGCTGCAAGCTTGATACCGGACCTTGGCAACGATGTTCCAGGGCTGACTGGCAGCGGTGAGGGCTACATCCGCCTGAATAGGAAAATCTGCTGTTCCTGTGAACGTTTCGACAGGAACACCTAATGTGGCATCGTTGTGCCGATCCGGCGTAGCTTGAAAAACTACGACCTTTTGTAAGCCCGCTTGATCCGGAAGCGAAATAGTCGTCGGGATCGGTCCCCCAGGAGGCGTAGTTAAGGAATACAGGTGATAACCTTCGGCAATTTCGGCCCGAAGGTGGAAAACGACTGTAGAGCCTGGAGCCACCGTTTTCGAATCAGTAGCGAGCGTCCATTTCACCGGATTGAGCTTGGGACCGTTTGCTGACGCCGCAGCTAAGTGAAGCGCAAACACAAAGCAGGCAAATACCCTCTCTGCGATTTTCTGTATAGACGATAGATTCCGATTGTTCATCTTATTTGTTCCCCGAAGTATCTGTTTTCGTTGTTGTCTTCGATCAAGCACGCTGCCGAGTTATGGCCCATCTGGAGTCTTTCTCAGCTACAAAAAAGGCGAGGTACGCGTTGCCGCGCCCTCGCCACGTGTAAGCATGAAAATGAAGCTTATAGTTTTTGCTGCGTTACTGCCAAAACCTTGCGTGAAGTCTGGTCTTGCACGAAAGCGACAACCCTTAAGCCGCTTTGGTTGGAAAACTTGACCGGAATTGTCAGGTCTTTCGAAAAGCCGGCAGCACCGAACGTGCCCACAGGCATCAGCACGCGGACTACGGCAACGTGCGTAAGTGAGCGGCCGGCGTTCTCACCGTTGGCGACCTGTGAACGATCCTCGTTGTCAGCCAGCGCTAGATAGATGGTTGCCTTGCCCTTATGAGCCGGGAGTGACGGTAAGTCCAAATGAACCGAAACGTGGTCGCCATCGCGAACCACATGGCTTAACGAAATCGGAGCTTTCATCGATTCAACGGCTTTAACAATTTCCGAACGTGCTTGGACGGCGTTACTCCCCACCAGCTCTGCCGTACCGTCAACGATCAATTGCGGCGTGTAGACGCTTTCGAGGCCCAGCTTATCTGCATATTCACGCTGCCGGTTGGTAAATGAGGCAGAGGAGTATGGATCAGACCAGCCCCCGTGATTCCAGTAGTCGACATGCTCGCTCAACACAATCAGATCGGCCGTCGGCACAGGCTGACTCTTATCCAGGGACTGCAGTAACTTATCTGCGGGCGGGCAACTGGAGCAGCCTTCCGACGTGAACAGCTCCAACAGAACGGGCGTGCGGGATGCCCCCGCAGGACTACCCTGAACACCCCTGGCGGTCATCGGTATTGTGAATGCCGCTAAGAAACCGGCTGTGATGATTAGGTTGACGGCGAATCTCATCTTGTTTCTCCTTTTCGTGAGTCAGAAACGCGGATGGCGAATGCTGTTCTCAAAGGAAGGCTTCGATTTACTTAAGAGAAAGTTACGCACTTGGGGACAGACTTGGGCTTAGCTTGCAAGAAGGCGTAATCGAGTCCGAAGCTCCCTGACCCGCGAGCCTAGATATCCGGCCAGCAGACCCAACAGCGCGCCGAGGACACAGACACCCAAGTGCCAGACAAGGATGTGCCCGACGTCGAGTATCGGGCAATGGACTTCCAGAACACTGGTCCCGATCAGTCCCGCTAACATGCCGGAAGTGGCGCCGGAAAGCATAGGACGCAAGATCAAGCCGCGCCCGAGAACTACAAGAAAGACGACGGCCGCAGGGATCGCGTAGGGAATACCAGCTGTAAAGCATTTCATGCCGGCACGGAGGAAGTGCGGGTCCCTCTCATATTGGAAGACACTCGCCAAGCCAAGCGCGAGCAGGACAAAGGCAACAATCGGCACCAGGGCGGGAGAGATTCTCTGACCTGAGCCTGGCACCATTTGCGCAGCGCTGGAGAAGCCCAGCAAAGAGGCGCTCGCGCCCAAACATGCGATTACCGCGATCTTTTGAGAAAGGCTGAGGATGGTCCAGCCGTACGGACCCATCCGGTAAACTCCAACCGCAACCAACGCTAAGAAGACACTGGCAAAGATGAGCAGGAAAACCCAGATAGGAGGCAGCGGGCGAACGGGGTGCAGCGTTAGCAGCAGCGCGTCCTCTACTCGCTTCAGAGCGAGTTGTGGCGTCGGAGGCTCGCTATGTTCATCTAGTGTTCGCAGCAAAGTAGTACACCGCTCGCATTCTGCCAGGTGCCCTTGTTCCTGGCTTGATAAGGACCGCCTTGCAGTGGCGAAGCCGCGGTCTAGAGCACGGTCGATCTCCGCACAATCTATTCGATTGGTCATAACTTTCATGCAAGATTTCTGGATGGCCCGGTCAGCAGCTCACGTAAGCGTTCGTATGCCCGGTGAGCTTTCTGCTTGACGGAGCCTACCGTTGAGGAAGTAACTCTCGCCACCTCCTCCAAACTCAATTCGTTCACCTTCAGCAGGGTTACTACCTCCCGCTGACTCTCGGGAAGTTGGGCCACCAGAGTCGCAAAGTCAGGCGTACCGTGCGCACGCGCAGTGGGGCCGGCATGAAAAGCAGGTTCCGGTGGCGCTTCCATCGCGGTCTCATACCGCGAAAGCCGGCGACGCTTGCGGTAGTTATCAACCCGTACATGACGGGCAATGGCATACACCCAAGGAAGGACCGGTTCACCGGGACGATAGGTATGGCGAGCCGAATGAATCTTAAGCCAGACATCCTGCAGCAGATCCTCGGCTTCCGAACGGCTTCCCATTTGACTGGCGAGAAACCGATAAAGAAGCGGGCTGACAGTCGAGATCAGGGTTGTCGTTGCACTGGCATCGGCTTGCTGGTAGCGAACCATCAGATCCATCAAATCGGCGATACCTTCCGTCATCGACAGAACTCACTGCGCCTTGAGCACGTCATTCTCACCCTGAACCTTGATTCGCTTCTGGCCAGAACTAAGTTACGAACGGCTGGGTGTTTCCCCCAAAAGAAAAAGACTAAAAGATCGTAACTTGGCGGCGGCTTTTTCGAATGACGAGTTAGTGCGATAACGTTTTTGCGCTTGCGCAGGAATCCCGCCACTTAAATCAACAAAGGAACTGATTTCTTATGAGAATGTTTTCGCTTCGTGCGATTTTGGGGCTTACGCTTGTCAGCCTGTCACCAATGATTCAGGCTGCAGATCGACCGGCGGTAGACAGAACGGCTACCGACACATCCTCTGCCTCACCGGCCGTCAGCAAGAATCAAGAGGGTGTTGCTGTTAGCGGATACGACGTAGTCGCTTATTTCGACCAGAAGCAGGCGATGAGGGGTAATCCTTCGATCAACGCAGTCTACCGGGGCGCCACCTACCTGTTTATTTCGGATGAACATCGGGCAGCCTTTATAAAGGATCCTGACAGCTTCATTCCTCAGTACGGCGGTTTCTGCGCCTACGGCACCTCACAAGGCCACAAAGCGACGGCCGATCCGGAAGCCTGGACCGTACTCGACGGTAAGCTCTATCTGAACTCCAATAAAGAGCTTCGGAAAGCTTTTCTGAAGGACAGTTCAGCAAAGCTGAAGGACGCTGATACGAATTGGGAGAAGTTGAAGAAGTAGCCGCCCTTCGGCGCTCCCTTGCTCAGATGACAGTCTTCTGGTTCCCGCAAAATGTGATGACCCGCCGTGACTTTTCTGTTACTTTGAGCGAAAGCAATCGTGGGTGGACTAAATCGTGGGTGGACTAGAAAGGCGAGGCAAAATCGCCTTCTCAAATCGTATGATCTACATCAAGAACAAACATCAGTTTTTCGCCCGATGGACTCATTGGGTTAACTTCCCGGTTCTGTTTGTAATGATTTGGAGCGGCCTGCTGATTTACTGGGCGAATCGGATCTATCGCATCGGTATTGGAAGCTTTACCCTCTTCCAATTCTTCCCCGACAGCGTCTTCAGCTTTTTCCAGCTCGACCATCGGCTGGCACAAGGCATGGCCTGGCACTTCACCTTCATGTGGTTCTTCGCGATCAATGGGCTTATTTACGCCGTCTTCACTCTGATTACTGGACACTGGCGCGAAATGCTCCCTTCCAGACGAGGTTTCATAGACGCCGTTTCAGTGGCGTTGCATGACCTGGGTCTCCGCAAGGAGTGTCCGCCGCAGGGCAAATACAATGCGGCACAACAGATTTCTTATTCCGCCATCGCTCTGATGGGCGCAGGTAGCCTGCTGACTGGTTTAGCGATCTACCGTCCCATTCAACTTCATTGGCTCACCTCTCTGCTCGGCGGTTACGAATGGGCGAGGATGGAGCACTTTGCTCTTACCATTGGATTCCTGCTCTTCTTTGTGGTTCACATTGCCCAGGTAACCCGTGCCGGTTGGAACAATTTCCGCTCCATGGTCGCTGGTTACGAGATCGTTGCGTCCCCGGATTCGACGGAGGTTCATGGTGATTGATTCGAAAGTTAAGACGTCTAGAACAGCATCGGATTTGACGGTTTCCGTTGGTGAGCAAGAGCTGAAAAAGCGCTCACGGCGAGACTTTCTTGCTTTGGCGGTCGGGGGATTGGCGAGTGTCGGAGGCTGGAAGTGGCTCAATTCGCGTGCAGAAGAGGACGGTACTCCTGGCCCGTACCGGCGCTTCCTGGAATTCAACGAGAAGATCACCGGTAATGCTCTCTTCAGTGATCGCCACCTTGCGCCCGAGTTTCCTATTTCGCGAGTGAGACAGATTCGGGTGAATGGGGACGTCGGACTTTCTGGAGATGTGACGGAGGATAATTGGCGTCTGCAGTTGACGCCGTATGGTGCTGACCACGCGGCTCATGCTCTGGACATGAGAGCGATTCGATCGCTTCCGAAGGTGGAAGAAACCATCGAGTGGAAATGCGTCGAAGGTTGGAGCACCGTTACGAACTGGGGTGGAGTTCGCCTGAGTGACTTCACTGCGCGATTTGCACGAGGTTCAGAGAAGGCTCGCTATGTCGGCATGGCAACACCCGATGAGGAATATTACGTTGGTGTCGATATGCCCAGCGCTCTCCATCCGCAGACGCTCTTGGCATACGAGAAGGATGGAAAGCCTTTAAGCACCGGGCACGGGGCGCCACTACGCCTGGTGATTCCGCTAAAGTACGGAATCAAAAATCTCAAGCGCATCGGATCTATCACGTACACCGACACTCGTCCCCCTGACTACTGGGCCGAGGAAGGTTACGATTACTATGCTGCGCTCTAATGCGCTACTCATCTTACTGCCCATCCTTGGCTTACTTCCGTCCGCTTGCTTTGGCCAAAAACATGAAATAGGGCTGACTCTTGGTGGACTTACTTCAGTTGATCGTCTGTCAACTAACAGCATTCCGTTTACTCTCGGATTCGGGACTGCTCTGCAGGCCGATTATGAGCACCGCCTTCTCAGCGCCAAAGCCGTTAGTCTTTACCTGGGAGTCCATCTGCTGGCCAGTCCGCAGCGTCAGATTACTTCGCCGAACCACGCACTAACCCGTGACATCACGTCTCTTTACATTACGCCCAATCTGATGGTTAAATTGCTGCCCTGGAAGTCTATCGTTCCTTGGGCAAGTATTGGGGGAGGTTACGGTGACTATGAGCAGAGTACGACCGTCCTGAACGGAGCCCAGAACGGCGCTCCTCGCGAACTTTCCCGAGGTGTACTTATGTATGGCGGCGGTGTTGACTTTCCCATCTGGCGATTTGTAGCACTGCGTGCGGAAGTGCGCGCTTTCTATACCGGCAATCCGGCGTACAACGTGCCGCTCTCAAGCGCTCAGAACAATGTGTCGGCTGGCGGCGGTATCGTCTTGCGTTTCGGGCCCCGATGAGCTTACGGCTCTTTCCACGAGAATATCGGCTCCACAGCTTTTCGACATCTCAACCGTGACTTCCTCATCGCGAACCTCGAACTAACTAACGACTCGCACTTAGTCACACCAACAGCACCAGATTTCGAAAGGGTACCCCAACATGAAGCCATTCATTACTTTCCTCGCCTTGTCTCTCGCGCTCGCCGCAGGACCGGGCTATCTCTTTGCACAGTCCGACACCATGTCACAGGACAAGAAGAGCGACACCATGAGTAAGTCAGACACGATGAATAAATCCGACACCATGAGTAAATCCGATGACCATATGTCAGGTGATCACATGTCAGGAGACAAAATGGCACACGGCAAGAAGAGCAAGAAACACAAGGGCTCAGATACCATGTCGAGCGACACACACTGAGCAGGAACCGACTGTGTTCCGGAAGGAATCATAATCATATGCTTTCCTTCCGGAGCGCACCTTGCGGCGTTCTAAGACGCCAATAAGCGGTATTGGGCTGGAGTCGCTCCGGTTTTCGCCTTGAAGATGGCGCAAAAGTGACTCTGGCTCGAGAATCCGGTTGCAGTCGCAATGGCACGCAAAGTTAGGTCACCGTCTGTCAGGAGCTGCTTAGCTCGTTCCACTCGGCGGCGCGTCACATATTGCGACGGTGTTTGTCCTGTACTATTCCGAAAGAGCCGGGAGAAGTAGAAGCGACTCATTCCCGATTGCTCGGCGAGTTGCTCAAGAGAGATCGACTTCTCGAGATGGCCGTCGACGTACTCGTAAATACGTTTCAGGACCATACCTGGAAGCGCACTTCGCACGTTCTTGCCCTTGAGCCGATGCGCGAGGAACCGGGTGCTTAGGTAAACGGCCAAGCCAACCCCCAGTTGCTCTCCATAGAGACGGCCTGCGGGGCTGCCGCTCAACATGTCGGCCTGCAGCAGCCGAACGAGACCTTCCACCTGTACATCGCGATGGCCAAGATGTTCAATCAGTTCGGGAAAAGCTCGATGTCCCGCTTCCGCACTGCATTCCATCATGAGTCGAGGGGCAAGCGATAACAGAAGGAACTGCATGGGCTTCGGCCAACGGACGATTCGAAGGCTGCCGTGCATCGCAAGCGAGAACAGCCCGCCACCGACTAACCGCTCCTGCGGAGATCCATTAACTTTCCAGAAAACCGGTGCTGCAGGCCCGATATTGAAGCAGATCTGATAGCCGTCGATGACCCCTGCCCATTCTTCGCTCATCGTCAACTGATGTTGTTCCAACTGCACGTCCGTCCACTGACACTTCGCACTTGAGACGGCCGGCTGAGAGTCGAACCGCGGAACCATGCTTCCATTTCGGAACATCGCAATCCGTTGTGTAGTCATCTAGATCTCCTCCGAAGTGCAAGTTCGAACGAGCCGAACACAAAGTTACTGAGGTGCGAGCGTTACAAGAAAAGCCGACCTTTATCAAAGATGTGCTCCGAAGTTCTTAGGCGTTGTAACGAACTGTTTCTAGGGGCATCACTTACGCGAGACGAGACAGACCGGCAATAGCATTGACGCGCTAGTACTCGTTTCGATAAGGAGCTACTTAGATGAGTGAAGAATATCGTTATAAGTTATGGAAAAATAGGTTAACTAAGACCTGTGTACTCGGCCTTCTGGTAGTAACTGCCGGATCTGCTGCCGCGCAAGACGCTGCGAGCGCACTTGCCGGCTCCTCAACGGCGACAGTCCCAAAGAGCAAAGCATCATCCGCCGCGATGCAATCGGCTTCTGATGCAGTACCATCCACCACCGGCATTCAGGCCGCATCCGCCTCTGCCGACGGGCCCTCACCTGGACCACGCGGACCCGGTCCAGGGTGCAACCTCTTTCCCGCACCAGCCTCAGTTGGGGCAAGCGTCGGGCTGAGTTATTTCGGCCCACCTCCATCTGCGAGCAATCCAAGTCTGGTCGGTCCTTACCAGCTGTTGCAGTCTGGCGTTGTCGACGCGATCAAAGGCACCATCACTTTGCCACTCTACAAGGGATATCTGAAAGCGGGCAAAGTTCCGGTCTGGTACATCATCACCGATGTCGACGACCAGCAGGTGGCGACTCAACTCGGCATTAATTTCTCCGCCAAGTTGACCAACGCGGGGCCGGGAGCTCGGACGGCTAAGTTCAATAGCAACGGCGACCTCATCTTTGATGCCGGTAAGGTGGACTTCAAGCCGAGTCGTCAACTCCAACCCGGGCTCGCTACTCCGTTCCCCCCTGCTGTGTCGAACCCCGGGTCCATCGGAGACAAGAATTATAGCCCCTTAGTTCGGGTCTTAAACGCGGGTGGGATTATTTACAACGCGCCCATCATTTCTTTCGGAACAGAAGCCGCAGAGATCAACTTCCCGAATGGGAGTGTTGATTACAGCAAAGTCCACGATCAGGTCCTGGCGATCGACACCGACGCCGAAACCGTCACCTTGCAGCTAATCAATGGCTTCAGTTTCGGCCGCCCGGTCTGGTATATCTCCATGGATGCGAGCACTATGCTAGTGGCTGGAATCGAAGGCAATACGTATGCGCCTCTTCTGGGCAAGATTGCGACTGGGAAGGATGATAGCTTCAGCAGCGCCGTAGAGCGCATCTTCATCGCGACAAATGGGGCCATGGATTGCAACAATCCGCAGCGGCAGGGCTTAAGTGCAGCCATAACCGATGGGTTCCGCCCCAACAATACCTTTGGCGGCATCCCGTTTCTTGCGAACGATTACAGTCCCTTGTGGAACGGACAATTATATGAGTGGACCAGCGACGCAATCGACAGGGGTTACCGCAGTCAGCTACGAGAAGAGTTTCAGTTGCTCACATATGTTCAGGACGGCTTAATTACTGGGCCGGGAGGTGCGGTCTTTGGTGATAGTAATTTCGTGATAAACTGCCCGCCGGTTCAAAGGCTCAACTAACAATAAGGCATCAATCAGCTAGGCATGGTGGTGGGCGATGTTAGCGGCGCATCGCCCGATACAGGACGTTTGAATGCTTCAGCCGGGCGCGATCTCACTTTACATCGTTTTAAGAGTTCTGGCTCCTGCGATCTAGAATGGTCTAACACGATCGATTGCCAGAGACATCGTCGGTCCACTTACGACGGCACTCGGTCGTAGATCTATGAGTAACCCTACGGACCGCCGTTCAACCATTCTGTCAGTGCTCCGCGTTGCTAGCGGGAACTTCCTGGAAATGTATGACTTCATGGTGTTCGGCTATTACGCCGCTGCCATAGGGCGAACGTTTTTCCCGAAAGGCAACGACTTTGCCTCGCTGATGTTGTCACTCGCAACGTTCGGGGCCGGTTTTCTCATGCGGCCTTTGGGCGCAGTGATCCTCGGCGCCTATATAGACCGCAAGGGCCGGCGAGCTGGTTTGATTCTCACGCTCGCCCTGATGTCTGTGGGAACTCTGTCCATCGCGTGCGTGCCCGGCTACGCAACGCTCGGCCTGCTTGCACCCGTTATCGTGGTGCTTGGGAGGCTTCTGCAAGGCTTCTCGGCTGGCGTCGAGCTCGGCGGTGTTTCGGTCTACCTAGCTGAGATCGCCAGCCCGGGACACAAAGGCTTCTTCGTCAGCTGGCAGTCGGCCAGTCAGCAATACGCGGTGATCGCCGCAGCTCTTCTTGGCGTGATTGTGAACTCTACCTTGACTGCTCCACAGATGACGGCCTGGGGCTGGCGCATTCCGCTTTGGGTAGGCTGCTGCATCATCCCCTTCTTGTTCATCATTCGCCGATCCCTTGCGGAGACTGACGAGTTCCTGGCGCAACAGCACCATCCCGCTTTGCCTGAAGTTGTGCGATCGCTGGCCAGTAACTGGAAAATCGTCCTTCTCGGCACCATGCTGGTCACCATGACGACCGTCTCCTTTTACCTGATCACGGCTTACACACCCACCTTTGGCGGTACGGTGCTTCACCTCGCAAGCCGAGACAACCTGATCGTCACTTTGTGTGTAGGGCTGTCAAATCTGATTTGGCTACCAACGATGGGCGCACTCTCCGATCGCATAGGGCGAATGCCGTTACTGATCACTTGTACCTCGCTGGCACTCATCACCGCTTATCCCGCCTTGTTATGGCTTAGCAGCGCTCCTTCGTTCGGCCGGCTGCTGGAGGTAGAACTTTGGCTTTCATTCCTGTATGGAAGCTACAACGCGGCGATGGTCGTGTTTCTGACCGAACTGATGCCGTCGAAGGTACGAGCCACTGGATTCTCAACGGCCTACAGTCTCGCAACCGCTATCTTCGGTGGTTTCACCCCCGCAATTTGCACCTACTTGATTCATGTGACAAATAACAAGGCTATGCCGGGTGTCTGGCTTTCAGCTGCTGCTGGCTGCGGACTTACGGCTGCTTTGATCTGTCGAGCACAATCTTCAAACTCCGATCGAACTCCATCGGCCGTGGTTCATCAGAATGATTTGACATCTTCAATAGATGCGCCAAGCGAGGTAACGAATCCCTCTAGCCTCCTCTGAAAGGCATCATATTATTCGATGTCTGTAGAACCGGAACGAATTCGAAAGCTAAACAACGCATCAGAAAAGGGCGACGCTCGTTATGTCCTTTATTGGGCACAAATGAATCGACGCGTCGACGCGAACCACGGCCTTCTCTACGCCGTCGAGATTGCCAACCGGCTTGGACTGCCCGTGCTCTATTACGAAGGTCTTACTTGCACCTACCAGTATGCGAATGACCGGCTTCATACCTTCGTACTTCAGGGTGTTCCCGAGACAGCGAGGCGTTTGAAGAACGCTGGGATCGGCTATATCTTCTATCTTCGGGCCAGGAAAGATTCGCCTAACAACATCCTTTATCAGTTAGCTCAGCATGCCGCCGCACTGGTGACCGATGACTACCCCACCTTTATTGCCAGCGACCACAATCGCAGTGTCCCAGAAAAGTTAGACATCCCGTATTTGGTCGTCGATTCCAGTTGCATCGTGCCCATGGTCAAAATTGAGAAACGCCAGTTCGCGGCTTATACGATTCGGCCGCGTATTCATAAGCTGCTTCCGCAATACTTGAGGGCTCCCGATGCGCTGCACGTGAAAAAGCCTTTCCAACTGCCTGTCCCCAAGTTCCACGTCGAAGTAAGCGAAACCAACATACCCGCATTAGTCGCCTCCTGCGATATTGATCATTCGATTCAGCCGTCTCTCTCATTTGAAGGCGGCCGGTTGGCGGCAGAAAAGTTACTACACTTCTTTCTGGATTCAAACCTGACGCGCTTTGCGGACGACCGCAATGAACCTGTTCGTCATGCTACCTCGCATATGAGTCCGTACCTGCATTTCGGTCAGCTCTCTTCCCTGGAAATAGCATTGGCCGTACAAGAACACGCAGCCAAATACAAAATTGATGCGGGCAGTTATCTCGAAGAGCTTATCGTTCGCCGTGAACTGTCGTTCAACTACGTGAGCCACGTGGAGCGGCCGGATCGTCTCGAGAATCTACCGGAATGGTGCCAAGAAACGATGAGGCAGCATGCCCGGGACGAACGCGATCCCTTATACACTCCCAACCAAATCGAGCGTGCTGAAACCTATGACGATCTTTGGAACGCTACCCAGAAAGAAATGCTGCTGAGAGGCAAAATTCACGGATACTACCGCATGTATTGGGGCAAGAAGATTCTGGAGTGGTCGAAGACCTATCAACAAGCTGTGGATGTGATGGTTGATATTCATGGGAAGTATGCGCTGGACGGACGGGATCCCAACACTTTCACCAACATCCTTTGGTGTTTTGGTTTACACGATCGTGCCTGGGGCGAGCGGCCGATCTTCGGCAAGCTTCGCTTTATGTCCGGCGAGAGCACCAGGCGGAAAACCAATGCCAAAGCATACATTGAAGAGATCCGAGATATGGAGAGAGCCGGCAAGGATCCTGCGAAGGCGATCTAATTCATGACCTACCTACTTACTGGGGCAACGGGTTTTGTCGGCAGCAGGCTCGTCGACCAGCTCTTGAAAAACGGACATAGCGTCAACTACACCGGACGTCGTCGCAGTAACAAGCTGGACAGCCGTGCAGCCTTTCATCTCTGGGCGGCAGACAACGAACCGCCGCTTGAAACTGCGCCCGACCTGGATGCGATTGTAAGTCTCGCCGGTGAACCGGTATCCCAACGCTGGACAGCGGCTGTGAAGAAGCGGATCTACGATAGCCGCGTGCGGAAAACGCGCCAACTGGTCAGCGCAATCGGCCGCCTGGCCGTGAAGCCGAAAGTCCTAGTCTCTGCCTCAGCTGTCGGTTACTACGGCGAACGCGGGGATGAGGTGCTTACAGAGGAGAGCAAACCAGGTAGCGGATTCCTCTCCGAAGTTTGCGTTGATTGGGAGAAGAGAAGCGATGCGTGCCGCAGATTTTGGTGTGCGGGTTGTTCTGCTACGCATATCTGTCGTATTAGGCAAGAGTGGCGGAGCCTTGCAGCAGATGCTAGTTCCGTTCAAGCTGGGAATCGGCGGAAAATTCGGGAACGGAAGGCAGTGGATGCCCTGGATCCATCTGGACGACCTGGTAAACCTGGTGGAGTTTGCCGCCGAACAGCCGCAGGTGTCAGGCCCGCTGAACGCCTCGGTCCCCAATCCGATCACAAATGCCGAATTCACTCGGGCACTGGGGAGCGCCATCCATCGCCCGACGGTGATGCCCGTTCCAAAGTTCGTCTTAGAGGCGGCGCTCGGCGAGTTAGCCGGATTTTTGGTCAGCAGTCAACGCGTGGTGCCGGCCGCGACGCAATCTGCCGGGTTCCGATTTAGTTATCCCGAGATTGGCCCAGCCTTACATGAGCTAACTCACTGAACGGAATCGGTTCCGCCAGTTCTTGATCGTGTCAGAGCGTTTCGAAAACGCGCCGAACATGTTACACTAAGAATCCATGGCAACAATCCCGAATGTAAAGCGCTTTCGGCCGTTTTGCCCGACCTGTAACGACAATTTTACGCTGATGGTGGTCCTTCCCAAGGATACGGACGTGATGCTTATCTGGCCGACGCGGTTGCGCGTCATGACCATAAAGCATTTGCGGACGCCAAACAGCAGACGAATAAAGTTCGCGTCGGTCAGCAGAAACAGAAGAAAGCTAAGTAACTCCGCATCGTTCTTCGTTTTCAAGAACTTCTCTCAAAAGGCTCGGTGGCTACCGGGCCTTTACTCGTTAGGGCTGCTTTCCCCAGTAAACTCACACAACAGTCCGTCTACTAGAGCGTGTCCAGGCGCCGTGGCGACTTGTTCCCCTTCAGGATGGTCGGCGGGCTCCAATCATCTTCAGTGCCTTTCCCGCAGCCAGAGCCACATCCGGATCGATATCGCGCGCCAGAGTATTTCAGGACCGGCACGACCTTCTCGCTTTGGCTTGCGCCAAGCACCGGACAAAGAGCCAGTTTCTGATCGCGGTTGGCTTTCTTCACTTCCTGCCATCAACCCGGTCTGCACGTCGTCCCGGCGAGCCAATTCGGTCAGGTAGGCGCCCGCAGTGTCGGATCGCGAGGCATTACCCAAATTTTCGACCAAGTAAGGCAGGGGACTGTAATCCGTCGGTATCCACCTTGCCTTCACTGACCAGGGCGAAAGCGGCCGCCAGATGAATTTCCCAGCCGGCACCCTGTTCGTTGTAAGCCGCCTCGATGGCAGGAAAATCCTCAGGTTCGCGGATGCGGCCCAATCCTTCAAGAGCCGCGACGCGCAGGTCAGAATCGTCTGTCGTGCAGATACTGCTGGAAATGCCCGATCCTGGGAGATGCCCAACCCCGCCAAGGCCGACAACGCGGCCCGGCGAACCTTCAGATTGCGGGCCCCGGTTAAGACCGTTCTCACCTGCGGCGCCGCGGACAGCTCTTTCAGGATTCCTACCGTTTGCAGGGCCGTGATTTTAACGCGTTCATCCAGGTCGCCGACCACGGCGTAACGGCCGGGCCGGCAGACGGATCTTTGATCTTCTGCAGAGCGACCAGGCATTCGATAATCAATTGGCTGTTGTGAGCCCGCAGCGAACCGCTGAGCGCCGGTACAGCCGCCTTGGCTCGTAGAATGCCAGCTGCACGGGCTGCATTCGATCTGGCATCGTCGCTCGATCCACCGGTCACTTCAGCGCCCAGAGCTGGTCCGATATCTTCGCGAACCGTCACACTCGGATCGATTATCTGGTCATTCCGCTGAGCGAAGACGGACTTGGCCTGTCGCACGCCACGCGTAACGGGAGCGGTCAGGCCCTTGGCCACATAGCCCGGAAGATAGTAATTCACCAGGCCATCCGTAGCGCGGATCTCAACTTCGGAATCGCTGTCGTGGGTGGCTTTCACCAGCGGGTCCAGACTATCGGCCCCGCCGATTTTTACAATCGCCTTCACCGCTTCTACACGAATGTCCCGGTCGCCATCGGTCAGGTAAGCGGTTAGCGCCGGTATGGCATCCGAGCGCCGTCTGCCTAAATCACGGATTCGGGAAATCCGCTGTTTGGTGCTGAACTGCTCCTCGCTTTGCGCGGCTATCAGCTGGACAGTCACAAAAAGGCACAGGAATGCACGACCCGCTAACCCGCGAGACATGGAAGAGAGCATATAAGGGAAGGTAACTGGGTTACCGAACCACTTCAACTGTAATCTTATGGGGAATCAGGCCGGCTTCAAAGCCTAGGTCTAAGAGCTTCTGCGCCGCTCTGGGAACCACTTCGCCGCAGTCGATCGTGTCCTGGTTGACGTACATGCCGACAAACTGCTCAGCCAGGCTGGTGTCCAGGTCTCGCGCGAATTGCATCGCGTAGTTGAGCGCTTCTTCGCGGTGGTCGAGCGAATACTGAATGCTCTCCCGCAGAAGCTTAGAACATTCACTCTGGATCTCAGGCGGCAGATCGCGACGCATGGCATTCGCGCCTAGCGGCAAAGGAAGGTTGTACTTGGCCTTAAACCACTTACCCAGATCGACCACGTTGTGGAGACCACCCGTACCGTAAGTGAGCTGTCCTTCGTGGATGATCAGGCCTCCATCCACTTCGTTCCTCTCCACCGCTTCCAGGATCTTATCGAAGGGCATCACAACCTGCTCAAAATCAGGTTGGAAGAGCTTCAACGAGAGAAATGCCGTAGTCATCGTCCCGGGAATGGCAATGCGCTTGCCCTTCAGGTCTTCAGGAGCCATGTGTTTAGAGCTGACAACAATGGGCCCGTACCCATCCCCAACACTCGATCCACTCGCCATCAGGACATACTTATCCGCCACATAAGGATAAGCGTGATAGGAAATGGCGGTCAGTTCATACCGACCCTCCATCGCTTTCTGATTCAGAGACTCGATATCTTCAAGTACGTGACGAACAGTAACCAGCTTGGACCGGATTTTCTTGGTCGCCATACCGTAGAACATGAAGGCGTCGTCCGAATCCGGACTGTGGGCGCAGACGATTTCCATCATCGGGGGAAGATGCTCATAGCGGTGGTACTCGGGGAGTGAGTACCTTGAGTTTACCAAAGCCTTACGGGCTAAGACTCAGCGCGGCGCAGGCGCAGAACTTCCGGCAGCAGCGCCTCCATGGCGGTTTCGAGCGCCTTTAAAGCGGCTATTGAGTGGGCTCCATCTCCAGCTTTGGCGACCTGTTCCAGTACTTGAGCCCGCGATGCAGCTTCCATTGCATACAGGCTTCCGAGTGAACCTTTGATGCTGTGAGCCAAGCGAGACAAATTGAGCCAATTGCCCGTCTCCGCCGCGGTTCGCATTTCCGTCAGTTGCCTTGCTGAATCGGCTAAGAACAAATCGAGAATTTCGACGATCAGATCCCTGTCGAAATCGAGTTGCGCCTGGAACTCATCCGCCTTGAATGTGGCGAGAGCTGGCTTGTCGCCCACGGTATTTGCGGCCTGACTGGCATAAAGCTCCGCGGCCAGCCGGGCGATGAATTGGCTGAAAGTCGCTTCGAAATCGTCTGGCAGGCAAGCGTCAACTTCGCACCGTTCCAACACCTCGGCTGTCGGCTGCTCCCCGGAAGCAGGGGAGTAACACAGAAAAGGTACCTGCGTCGGCACTCTCCCGTTACTGGCCGCGCTATTCAGCTTTTGTCGGAAAGTTCGCAGTTCCTCGCTTACCAGCTTTGAGCTGACAATCACGGCATCGAACCGCTGAATCTCTAACGCCTGGGCAGCTTCTTCCAGTCCACCGGCGGGCAGAACGGCATGATGGGCCTGCTCGAGCCGCCCGGCAATGCGCTCGGATTCATTTACGTCATTGTCGACCAGCAAGACTCGCAACGTATCCATCTTAAGAAAACCTGTCCCAAAAAATTGTGCTTTTCTCTGAGCAACTTCTCACGCTGAAACATACCTCTTTTTGTATGTTGTATACTCTCGGTTTAGTGGGGGTGTGCCTTCCCTAGTCTTGCGACTCGCACCGTCATCTCTTATTTCGGCCGATGGCCTCTCGCGTTCGGTTCCAGGCTTTCGGGCCTGATCACTCCTGTCTTTAACGTTGTCTTCCCCGATGACTGCAGGCTCTGCGAAAAGCCCTTGCAGAACGTATCCCGTATTCCGGTTTGCGACTCCTGCCTCGCGCTACCACGCCCGCTTCAATCGGATTATCATTGCCGCAGCTGTCGGATGCCCTTCGTCAACGCAGCTTCTTTGGATGACGATGGGTTTTGTGCGTTGTGTGCAGCTGGCCTGATTGGCTGCGATGCCTCTTACTCGTTTGGCAGCTACGAAGGCGCAACTCGTAAGTTAATTCATCTGTTCAAGTACGGCAAGGTGGAGAGCCTCTCGAAACCGCTAAGCCGTCTTCTCGCCACAGCTATTCCGCTGGAAGTCCGTTTCGACGCAGTCATCGCGATGCCCATGCACTGGCGCAAGGAGTGGGACCGCGGCTTTAATCAGGCCGAACTGCTCGCCGTTCCTGTCGCTCGGCGCTATGGACTGAAACTCTCCCGTAATCTTCGCCGAAGCCGTTACACCAAGGCTCAGGCCGGTTTGAGTGAAGCTGGTCGCCGTACCAACCTGAAGGATTCGTTCCGTGTCGTTCGCCCGGAGCAACTTGCAGGCAAACGCGTGCTGCTGGTGGACGACGTCCTAACCACTGGTTCAACTTTGCGCGCCGCGGCGGAAGCGTTAAAAGCCGCTGGTGTTGCTCATGTGACTTGTCTGACTCTGGCTCGGGTTGATAATGGATCCCCGGCCCGCACTTCGCCGTCTCTTGCCGCGTTACAGCGTGCCGTGCGAGACGTCGAAAAGCCTCGGTCGCCCACGAATTTCGCGTTTTCCCCTGAGGGTGAGAAGACTCTACAATCCTCTGGAACTGGGGTGCGCAACGACTAGTAGTTAACTTTTTGGTGGGAGCGTGTCCGATGCCTGGTCAGGATCGACTTCATAGGCCTGTACTCGTGCTGAATGCCAGTTACGAGCCAATTAATATCTGCGCGGCGCGCAGAGCTCTGGTGCTGATATTGAAAGGTGTTGCCTCTGCGGAAGAGACCGCGCCTTCTCAGGTTCATTCGGCCCGTCGCTGCTTAAGTGTGCCTTCCGTCATTCGACTTCTGGAATATCGGCGCATTCCCCACCAGACTCGGGCCCTTTCCCGCAAGAACATCTTGATGCGGGACCGCTACACCTGCCAGTATTGCCATAAGACGCTTGCCGTCTGGCGAGATGACACTCGACCATGTGATGCCTCGGTCGCGCGCTGGTGAAACGACGTGGGAGAACCTGGTCGCCTGCTGCCACTCCTGCAATAACCGAAAAGGCAGCCGGACACCAGAAGAAGCCGGTATGAAACTCCAGCGTCCGCCTCGACCCTTTAGTTTGCATACCAGTCGTCATCTGATGCGCCTCCTGGGACGCAGCGACGACAAATGGCGCAAGTATCTGTTCTATTCCGACTAGCCGGAGTAGACCGATGGGTGGCCCTCGGTGTGACATCGACAGATAAGTGGGCCCGAGGTGGGGCGGACAATCTTGTTGTTTGCCTTGTGTACTAGAAGCGGAGAGCGGGCCCGGCTTTGCTGGCTGTCCTTAAAAGGACATCGTCTCGTCGAGCCGCAGAGATAGGCATTTGGAAGCGCCTCCGGCTTTCATGAACTCAGCCATTGCGGTCGTGGTCACCTGAAAGCCTCGCGCGTTCAACCAGGCCACGATCTCCGGCCCTGCATAGTTGGTGATCACGCGTTGGCCGATGTTCACTGCGTTGCAGGCAAACTGCAAAGCATCTTTCTCCGGTATCGCCAGCCTCTTGTCGGCTGAAACACGAGCTTCTATCGCCGCGTTACTCTCGGCGTCAAAAGCGTCCGCAAAGTACAGCAGATACCCGCCTGCCAGTGGACAGAAGCAGGTATCTAAGTGATAGAAGCGTGGATCCACCAGGTGCAGCGGTTGCACTTCAATCCCAATGGCCGATTCCAGCAAGGGGCGGGCAGTGAGATCGGAGCGGAAGCCGTGCCCCGCCCACAAGATTGGCTGTCCCCGGTCAAGCAGCGCGTCGCCGGCGCCTTCGAAGAAAACTCCCTCCGGCAACTTGACCACGTCGAAGCCGTTCTCCTCCAGCCAGTCGCCAAAATGCGGCGCTTCCGGTTGGCGTTCCTGACAACGAAAACTACTGAGGACCGCTGTGCTCCGGTGAATTAGCGCTGCATTGGCAGTGAACACCAGGTCGGGTAAATCGGCCACAGGCGGCAACAGAGCCACTTCGGCTTCCTGCCCGAGCAGTTCGCACAGCCGGGTCCACTGCGTCATAGCCACTCGGCTGTCGGTATGAGCGATCTGACCTTCCATCCAGGGATTGATGACGTATTGCACGCCGAAGTAAGCAGGCGGGCACATCAGGAACCGGGGAGATTTCATGCAGGAATATCGCTCGTCAGGAGACGAAATTAGAGTGAGACGTTTACACGCCGGGCGCTGGGTTGGGAGCAGGTGCCGCTGCTGGTGTGTCTTTCGGCTTCTCGCGTTTTTCCTTTGCCGGAACAATCACCTTCACCGGGCTGATGATCACGTGAGCGTTACGGCCTTCCAGACGTGGCTGGCCTTCAATCGTGCCAATACCGGTCAGGTCGCCCGCAAACCGCAGAAGCAGCTTTTTTCCTAGACTCCGTGTGCGCGATCTCGCGGCCGCGGAACTGCACAATCGCTTTCACGCGATTGCCTTCCTTCAAGAATCGGATGGCGTGGTTCTTTTTGAAATCGTAATCGTGGTCATCCGTGTTCGGGCGGAACTTCAGTTCCTTCACCTGGATGATGTGCTGCTTGCGCTTGGCTTCGTGCTGTTTCTTTTTCTGTTCGTACTGCCACTGCCCGAAATCCATCGCTTTGGCGACGGGCGGTTCAGCTGTTGGAGCAATCAAGATCAAATCGAGACCCATTTCCTGGGCTTGACGGACCGCGGCGGGGGTGGGCATTACTTCGGCTGTTCCATCTGGAAAAACCGCTCGTACTTCTTTTACCCGGATGGCCTCGTTGACGTTTTCACGAATTCTTGGTCGGCGGGGAGGGAAACTTCTTGGTGGATACATGCCGAACTTACTGAGCAGCGCCGATACGCGCGTGGGTCGTAATGGAGGATGATTTCAAATTCTATTCCTTATTACAGTCTACACAGATTTGCAAGCCGTGTGGTAATGGGCTTTGGTGAGAGAATCCGGCGACATTTCTGCCGGCACTTCGTCATGAAAAGTTTTCTTCTGGTCAACGAATCCCATCTTGAAACGCCCATCCGCTCCAAATCGGGAGGCCAGAGATGTGTGTGAAAGTCGAACGCGAGACAGATCAACAACATACGGGGAAAAGCCGCCCGTCGGACAATTGGCAGAGCCCTTGCCTTTAGAAAGGCATGAACTTCTGGTTACTTGCTGTCTCGACTCAATTCGCTTTTATCACTGCCCAACTCTTTGTCACTGTGATAGCCGCCACCCATCAGACGGATGCAGGATCGGCGACTCTTTAACAACCTCCTCGACAGCGAGCCGGATGGCGTATCGCCGTTCTGCCGCATTGCCGGTGCGCAGTTTGGAAGGCGTCCAATTCGTGGCGTGAGACCACCGCTTTCTCCTTTGACAGTGATGACCTAGTATTCAGGGTGGCGACAGATCCGAGTGTCAGGGGTTTACAGTACCGAATACTCCCTGTGCGTCGTCCTACCAAGCACAAGCGTTGATGGTGAAAACCCGAAGCTTACCGCTTTTCCTGTTCCTACTTGTTTCTCTGGGGGCCGCGCAGACACAAGCAAATCTTTCGCGTGATCCGGGCTTCCACCACATTCAGTTTTACTCGTTCGGCTATTCGCTTGCGTCCTCAGTGCCGGGCACGAATGGAACGTCGGATCTACTGTCTCCCGCACCCTTCACGGTTCAAGTCTCGAATGCCCCAATTGCACGGTTCGGCCCCTTGCTTCACAAACGCGCTTCGTTCTCCAGCCGCTGGGGCAGACGTTTGTGTATCGCCCTTCTCGACGGGTTGAACTCTTCCACAAAGCCGCATTGATTCAGCCGCTCAGTCCGGATTACGTCGTAACCACAGGGGTTTCTTACTTAGAACGGTTTTCGTATCAGCGAGGGATCCAAGCTAATGGGTTCAGAGACAGGGGTTGCGTTTGGGCTCGATCGCAACCGGCGGCTTTGGCTGGGAGGCAGCATGCGGTTGTTGCAACAGATCAGCACGTCCGGCGGCAAGGGATGGAAGACATTTAGTGGCAGCATCAGCTTCCGCCCTGTTCGGTAATGTGAGCGGGGTGACCGAGATTGGGGGAACGTCTTATCGGAAAAGTATTACTTTGGGCAACAATCCCGTCTTGAACTCCCCTTCTGTGCCAATCGGGAACAATGAATCGGCGCCAATGCGGCATAGTTTGGGAAATCAACAACATACCGCCACAAGTCAGATCCGTGCCAAGTGGCAGCGTCCGTGCCCTAAGAGAAGCATGAACTTCTGGTTACTTGCCATCTCGACTCAATTTGCCTTCATCACTGCCCAGCTCTTTACCACCGTTGTGGCCGCTTCCCCCGAAGCGGGAACAGGATCGGCTGCCGTTTAGCGCTCGACAGGACCTCGGTCACACCGGCCCAAAATTTTTCTCTCCAGCAACTGCGAGCACTGGCGCGAGTGGGCTGCTCCTAGACCATGTGGCAGCGTGCTTCTCTCAAGCTATGAAGATTTGCTTCCTTGTTGCCTCGCTTCAAACCTTGCTCGTCGTAGTCCAAGTGGTCCTTACCATCACCACCTGCATGGCTGAGCGGGGAGAAGACCAATCCTTTGCCGGCGACAAGCTCAGCCTACGCAGCTAAACTGCCTCTCAAGCAGAGCCCGGTCTTTAGGATTGGCTTCGAATTTTCAGATCCACTTGCCGAGCCCAGCCGGCCTGGAGAACGGAGAATCTATTCGAGCTGAGCCTATCTGCCGAGCTGGATCCCTTGTTCCTCAAGAGCTGCGTCCAGCTCGGCATTACTTGGCTCAACCAGGATCTTGCCAAGAATATCCAGCGTTGGCTTCTTCTCCCGGCCGTTATTCTGGGCCGCGACCCACTTGCGTGACGCCTCGTCGTTATCGATGTCTACGTAATCGTAAGGAACACCCAGATGGTCCAGGTGAGCCAGGGTTCGTTTCGTCATCGAACACCAATCTGCGCCAAACACCTTCACTGTAGCCATGCTTTACTGTAGCCGTACCGAATACCCTTACGAGACCCGAAGACTTATCAGCCTCTCCCGTTACAATTACTGAGGTCCAATGCTTCAACGTATCTCTCCGGCACGAGCCATTCATGGCGTCATCAACGTACCGGGTGACAAGTCGATCTCGCACCGGTATGCCATGTTGGCGGGTATAGCCGACGGAGAAACGACAATCTATAACTACTCCACCGGAGCAGATTGCCAATCTACACTGTCCTGCATCGGATCGCTTGGCATCGCCCACGAATTCACCGAGCAGGATGATCGTCAGGTCTTGAAAATCTACGGACGGGGCACCCACGGCCTGCAGACAATCGCCAACGATGCTCGACGCCGGCAATTCCGGATCCACTATGCGGATGTTGTCTGGTATCCTGTCCGCCCAGCCATTTCGCACGGAGATCAGCGGCGACGAATCGTTAGTGAAACGTCCTATGCGCCGCATCATAAGTCCGCTAGCTGAAATGGGCGCACACATCGATGCCGTTGAAGGGCAATATGCGCCTCTCACCATCGAGGGCCGCCCTCTTCGGGCTATCAATTATGCAACGCCGGTTGCCAGTGCTCAGGTGAAGAGTTGCGTGCTGTTAGCGGGACTGTTCGCCGAAGGCGAAACCACCGTGACCGAAAGTATCCGGACCCGCGACCATACTGAAATTGCACTCGCCGAATTAGGCGCCGACATCGTGATCCAGGGCCGCACCGTTCGCATCCAGGGCGGTGGCCAGCTAACCGCAAAACCTCTGTTCGTTCCCGGTGATATCTCCTCGGCCGCTTTCTTCATCGTGGCAGCTCTTATCTCAGGCGACGCCGACCTGACCATTTCCAACGTAGGCCTCAATCCCACCCGAGCTTCGCTCCTGGATGTTCTGCGCGGCATGGGGGCGAACATCAAGTTACTTCATGTCGAGCAGGCCAATGGAGAGTTGGTTGGGACGCTCCAGGTCAGATCCTCCCAGATCTCGGGCGGCGTGATTGAGGGAGCTTCGACGGCGAGTCTCATTGACGAGATTCCGATCCTCTCGGTTCTCGGCGCTGCCAGCCGCGATGGACTAATCGTCCGGGATTGCGGCGAACTGCGAGTGAAGGAGACCGATCGCATCACCACCATTGCCGATAACCTGCGCCGCATGGGCATCACGGTCAACACAACGCAAGACAGTATCGAAATTCCTGGTCAGCAGCGCTTTCATGCTGCCGAACTCTCTTCCAGCGGTGACCATCGGATTGCTATGGCCTTCTCAGTTGCTGCTTTGATGGCCGACGGCGAATCGGTCATTGAAGATGCCGAAGCGGCTTCCGTCTCCTTCCCTGAATTCTTTGACACCCTGCGACAGCTGGCGAAATAATCTTCCTGCTTATGGACGATTCTCTCGATCCCGACCTTACGCATGAGACCCTGATCCACGATCTCAACAATATTTTCGAGACGATTACAGAAGCAGCCGAACTTCTCAATAGCGATAAACGGTGGAAGCCGCTAGCCGCTGCGCTCTCCCGCAGTGTGCTACGAGGACAACGGCTGCTCGGAGCCATCCCAGACCGTTCGCCCAATCTGGCAGCCATTGTGCAAGACAGCATACAATCGGTCACCGACTACTGCGTGGCAGGACGCCGTCCCCGCATGCGCTTTGTGCAGGATATCGGTGCCGGGATCCGCCTTCCGGGTTCGCCGAAAGACTGGGAGCGAGTTTTCGCCAACCTCTTTCTGAATACCGTTCAGATCATGCAAAAGCCCGGTCGCATCGATATCTCCGCCCATCAGTCCGACGGTCTGCTCACTATATCTATCTCTGATAACGGCCCAGGCATCCCCCCCGAAATCCTCCCCTATATGTTTCGGCCGAACGTCTCTACCAAAGCCCCCGCTCCTGTTCGCTCCGGCTTGGGGTTGCACATTGTCGCTTCTATAGTGAAGAAGCACGGCGGTCGCGTGGTTGCCTCCAATCGCGACCGTGCCAGTGGTGCTGTGTTCACCATCTCCCTGCCGGCTGTTGAAACCCGTCGCGAAATTCCCACTGAGAGTCGGAACCAATAAAAGCTGCGAACATGAAATATCTTTGTATTCACTGCCACTTCTACCAACCGCCGCGTGAGAACCCGTGGCTGGAGCAGATAGAACTGCAGGATTCGGCCTACCCATACCACGATTGGAACGAACGGGTGGAAGCCGAGTGTTACGCTCCCAACCTTGCCGCCCGCATCCTGGATTCCTCTCAGCGCATCGCCAGGATCGTTAACAATTACTCAAAAATCAGCTTCAATTTCGGACCGACACTCTTATCTTGGGCCGCCGAGCACGCGCCCGACACGTATCGAGGGCTGCTCGATGCGGATCGGCTAAGTCTGAAGCTGTTCTCCAATCATGGTTCGGCGATGGCACAGGCCTATAACCACATGATCATGCCGCTTGCGAACACAGGAGACAAGCGCACCCAGATTGAGTGGGGTTATCAGGATTTTCTGCACCGTTTCGGTCGAGCCCCGGAAGGCATGTGGTTGCCGGAAACCGCCGTCGATTCCGAATCACTCGAACTGATGGCCGAAGCGGGACTGAAGTTCGCCGTCCTTGCGCCTCACCAGGCGCGTTCCGTCCGCCCCATCAATGGCGAGGAGTGGACCAACGTTTCCGGATCAAAGATCGACCCCACGCGAGCGTACCTCTTTACCGCACCCAACGGCCGTCAGATCAGTCTGTTCTTCTATGACGGCCCTATTTCGCAGGCGGTCGCTTTCGAGAAACTGCTAGACAACGGCGAGAAATTTACGGCCCGCTTGATGGGCGCCTACTCGGATGGTCGTTCCTGGGATCAGCTGACCCACATTGCTACCGATGGTGAAACCTACGGACATCACCATAAGCATGGCGAAATGGCGCTTGCCTATTCGCTTCACCTGATCGAGTCACGCAAGCTAGCCAAGATTACGAATTACGGCGAGTTCCTCGAGAAAGTGCCGCCCACCCACGAGGTTCGCATTCATGAAAATACCTCCTGGAGCTGTATGCACGGGGTGGAACGCTGGAGGAGCAATTGCGGTTGTAATGGCGGCAGGCCCGGTTGGAACCAGGAGTGGCGCAAGCCGCTTCGGCAGTCGCTCGATTGGCTCCGCGACCTGATCAATCCTCACTTCGAGTGCCTCGGCTCCAAGTTGCTGAAGGATCCATGGAAGGCTCGCGACAGCTACATTCACGTGATGCTCGATCGCAGCCCTGGTACTCGCGAACGATACGGGGCAGAGCACTTCTCCAGAAAACTGGACGCGGAAGAAGAAGTCATGGTCTGGAAGCTGATGGAACTGCAGCGCCACGCCATGTTAATGTACACCAGTTGCGGGTGGTTCTTTGACGATCTCTCTGGCATAGAGACAGTTCAGGTCATTCAGTATGCGGGCCGCGTCGTGCAACTGGCGGAACAGCTATTCGGCATCTCAATCGAGCAGGAGTTCCTCCAGCGCCTTTCCGAGGCGAGAAGCAACATCGGCGACTACGGGAACGGACGCGATGTCTATAACCGTTACGTCAAGCCGGCTATTGTGGACTTCGAAAAGGTGGGTGCTCACTACTCCATCAGTTCGCTGTTTGCGCCTTACGGTGAGCGGATCGATATTTTCTCCTATGCGGTCAAAAGGCTCGACTACCACGTCCGCGATGCCGGCAAGTTGCGCATGGCCCTGGGACAAGCTCGGTTCACCTCAAAGGTGACGCAGGAAGCCGAGACGTTAAGCTTCTGGGTGGTGCATTTTGGCGACCATAACGTGGCCGGCGGCGTTCAGAAAAGCGACCTCCGCGACGACTACGCCGAGATGCTTAACTCCCTCGGGGAGTCTTTCGATCGCGTG
The DNA here is from genome assembly GCA_963814195.1 of uncultured Acidobacteriaceae bacterium. Taxonomy (GTDB): domain Bacteria; phylum Acidobacteriota; class Terriglobia; order Bryobacterales; family Bryobacteraceae; genus Bog-105. The sequence goes on along the minus strand of CAWFBU010000005.1, from coordinate 550,112 downwards.
GATATTCCGGAAGTCGTACGCCAGTTGGACCGGCGTTTCGGAGAAAGAACTTATTCGCTACGATCGCTCTTTCGCGACGAACAGCGCCGAATCGTCCGCACCATCCTCTCGTCGACGGTTGCCGAGGCCGAGACTGCCTATTTGCAGCTCTATGAGCATCACGCCGCTCTGATGCGCTTCATCACCAGCTTGGGAACGCCCATGCCGCGGGAATTTGCGGCCGCTGTCGAATATGCCATCAACAGCTTGATGCGTCGGGCCTGTTCCAGTGAAGAACTGGACGAAGAACGCGTCACAAGCCTGCTGCGCGAAGCTGAGATCAGCAACGTCGGTCTCGATAAGACCACTTTGGAATTCCTGCTTCGTCGACGTATCGACACTCTTGTGAAGAACTTCCTGGCCGAACCGTCAAGAATCGAAGGCTTAAACGCTTTGAGCGCCGTCTTGCGAATTGTCAGGGATATGCCGTTTCCCGTGAATCTCTGGTCCGCCCAGAACGAGATCTACGCTCTGCAGGGTGGAATCTTTCAGCGAACTCGCAAGAAGGCACAACGTGGAGACGAACGAGCTCAGGAATGGGTCGCCGGATATCTTACTGTGAGCGACCAGTTGCAGTTAAACGTTCCGTAAGTTACTCATCTGACGTTTTATACGGCAGACAAACACTCCTCCGGAATTCCTATGAGATAAGTCACCGGTAGGCTCGGCGAGGGAACCGTACCGATTTGCCATCGATACCCCGGCGCATCAGCCATGGATGACAGTTCGTCAGTCGTGTAAGTGCGAAGGCAGGAAACTACGCCGTCGAACGTTGTCATAAGCGGAATGAGCGGAATCAGGTAAGTGAAGATTAGCTTGGCCCAGCCGACCCGCTTCATCTTCGGTGTCAGAAGCCATACCCCGGCGAAAGACATCAACATGTAGAGAAGACCTGGAACGCTGCGATGCGTAAACTCGAAAATCCCGATCGGCTGACTCTGCTTAACAGCGTCGTTGATCACCCCTTTTATCGCTTCCGGCTGAAAGTGATGGGCGGCAGTAAAGATCGTTCGAAAACCCGTTAAGTGAGATGGTACGGAGCTAGCATCCACTGATTCCCGGCAGTAGGTGACGCGCTCTCCGTTCTCATTCGCTGCTGCCTGCAGGTTGGGAAATCGATCCGTCAGGAGAACCTGAGGAAGGCCTGACACGGTTCGTGACCAGCTCACCCAAGGACCGCCACCCCCGGAACACAGGTCGATCACGCGCGTGGCACGGCTCTCCTGAATAGCCCGCAGAAGGTTAGGGCGTATCGGACCATACGAGTCAAAGGTCTCGATTGAAGTTGCCAGAAAATCAGTTAGTCCGTCCCGCAACAAACTGGGACACCAGGCAGAGTCATGGATTTCGAACAGGTGCATTCTACGCATGAAAGCTAAATTCCGAGGCGCTGAAACATTCTTCCCTAAATACGGAGACGGTCAGCACCAGACGGCTAAATCGTCCTGTGCAGCATATCTGACTCGAGCACTTACAGCGAGCTAGTGTAAACTCATGAAATCGCATTAGGTCGTTCCTCTTAGAGGTCCCCGTAGGGTCTGCTTGCAAAGTTGCACGCGACCGCGCCTGGCAGTTAAACCCGGGGGTTAGCGTCTTGTTTGCAATTCAACGCTATAAGCTTGCACTTTGTGCTATTTTTCTAAGTCCTACCATCGCACTAGGACAGTCTGTTCGGGGTACTATCCTTGGTACTGTTACTGATAGTTCTGGGGCGGTCATTCCGGGGGCTTCCGTAACTGCCCAACAGACCGCTACTGGACTTTCCCGCGTCGAGCATACCAACGCTGCCGGAGAATACGCAATACAGCAGTTACCGGTCGGGCCTTACATCATTACTGTCGAGCAGCAGGGCTTCAAGAAAACTGAGAGAACGGGCATCGAACTCCGGGTGGACGATCGGCTTCGTGTCGATCTCACACTTCCGGTGGGCCAGTTGAGTGAGGTCGTCGCCGTGGAAGAGACTACCCCGCTGGTTTCCACTGATTCCTCAACGCTCGGAAACGTAGTCGACAACAAGAAGGTGACCGAACTTCCGCTGAACGGCCGCAACTTCCTGCAGCTCAATCTGCTCGTTCCCGGCGTTAATCAGGGTGTGAAAGGCTCGCAGAATCAGACGCAGGGCGGATCCATCTCCGTCAACGGCGCGCGCGAACAATCGAATAATTTCCTGCTCGATGGCATGGACAATAACGATCAGGCCATCAACCAGTACGCAGTGGCCATCTCGACGGAAGCGATCCAGGAATTCAAAGTTCAGGCCAGCACCTACTCGGCTGAGTTCGGCCGGAGCCCCGGCGCGCAGATCAACGTCGCCACCAAGGCCGGAACCAATGAGGTGCATGGCGTGCTCTATGAATACTTACGCAACGATGCTCTTGATGCCAAGAACTTCTTTGATCGCCCGGGCAGAATTCCGGAGTACCGCCGCAATCAATACGGCGCCTCGGTTGGCGGCCCCATCAAGAAGAACAAGACTTTCTATCTTCGGCAATTACGAAGGCAATCGCATCCGGCAGGGCATCACGAAGGTTGCCACTGAACCCACGGCCGCTATGAAGAGCGGCGATTTCTCGGCGCTGCCGACCATCATCTACGATCCGTCGAGCCTTCACCTGGTCAATGGAGTGCTTGCAGCGCAATCCGTTTCCCAACAATCGGATCCCGCTGGCGCAGATATCGTCCGTCGGCCGGAACGTCGTGAATCTTTACCCTGATCCGAATACTCCGGGCACCTCTGCTTCCAACGGGCTGTTCACATCCAGCCCTACAAAGGTGGACGACTTCGACCAGTACACGGTGCGCGTCGACCATCGGTTCAACGACAACAACACCCTCTTCGGTCGCTACAGCTTCAGCAAGGAAGACCGCTTCGATACCTTCGATTCGTTCTGCGCCGGATCAAACAACGTTCCAGGCTTCGGCTGCAACACGCTGAATGGCGGCCAGCAGGCTATTCTGGATTACATCACGCTGCTCGGTCCGACCAAGGTCAACGAAGCGCGCATGTCTTTCACGCGAGTACGGGGCGGCATCTTCCAACAGAATGCCAGCAACGATATCTCGACCAAGCTCGGCATCCTGGGCACGTCTCGCAACCCGTCTGACTTCGGTGTTCCGGTGATCACTGCCACCGGATATGATCGCCTCGGTGAAGCCACCAACCTTCCGCAGGATCGGCACGACAACACCTTTGAATGGGCCGACTCTCTCTCCTGGACGACGGGCAAACACTCTTTGAAGTTCGGAGCCGAGGTGCGGCGCTTCCAGGAAAACTTCCTTTTCGATTCGAGCGCGCGCGGCACTCTTAATTTCAACCCGTTCTACACCGCGCAGGTGTCCACCACCGCGGCGGGCGTGGTCAATGCGGTTAACAACACCGGCAACGCTATCGCGGACATGCTGCTGGGCTATCCGTATACCGCCAACGTCAGCCGTTCCTTCGCCGGTATCTCGGCAAGTACCGTGGCCGGACTGCGCCAGACCTCGACCAACCTATACGTCCAGGACGACTACCGCGTGCGGCCCAACCTGACGCTGAATGTTGGCGTGCGCTGGGAATACAACGCGCCCACCATCGACAAGTACAACCACCTCGCCACCTTCGATCCCACGTTACCCGCCAGTTCGCCGCTGCCCGTATCTGCGCATCTCCACGCCGCAGACGCCCAACATCTACAACGCGTCGAAGAAGGAGTTCTCGCCGCGCTTCGGTTTCGCTTACACGCCCTTCCGGCCCGAAAACCGTCATCCGGGGAGGCTATGGCCTGTTCTGGGACGTCAAGCTGCTCAACGTGATTCTGAACTCCGCCCTGACCGCCCCGTTCCTCACCGGCTTCAACTTCAACCAGAGCACCAACGGCATCCCGAACATCAGCCTCGCCAATCCGTATGGCGGCGGACTCCGGGCGGCCCCGCCATTCCCAGCGCCTCCTGGGTGGAAAATCCGTTCCGCGACGGCTATGTGCAGCAGTGGAACTTCAACATCCAGCACCAGCTGACGGCTTCCATGGGCATCACGGTCGGCTATGTCGGCTCGAAGGGCACGCACCTCGATCGCGCCTACGACGCCAACGAGCCCGCGCCCACCGCTTCCTTCACGCAGCGCTCCGCCGCTATCCCAGTACTCCTCCATCAACGTGCGCTCGGCCAGCGCCTCCTCGAATTACGACGCGCTGCAGGCCAGCTTCGAGAAGCGCTTCCCTCGCGGCCTGAGCTTTCTGGCTTCTTATACCTGGTCCAAGTCGATTGACGATTCTTCGCTCTGGAACGGCGGTGCCGTCGCCGTCACCAACTTCCATCTGGAACGCGGGCTCTCCACCTTCGATGCGCGCCATCGCTTTGTCGCCAGCTACACCTACGACCTGCCTTTCGGGCACGGGCGCAGTTCGGCGCAACAGTTCCAACGCTGGTAAACGCTCTGCTGGGCGGCTGGCAGACCAATGGCATCGTCTAGCATCCAGTCCGGCAATCCGCTCGACCCTTCCACCGGCCTGCAGCTTTCCGGCACGCAGACCGGCACGCGGCCCGACGTCACCTGCGATCCGAACCGATCATCACGATCCTGCGCGCTGGTTCAACACGTCCTGCTTCAGCAGCAACTTCATCGGGCGCTACGGCACGGCCGGCCGCAACATCATCATCGGACCGCCGACGCACGACTTCGATTTCGCCCTGCTGAAGAGCTTCACCACTGGGCAAAGAATCGCGCTATCTGCAGTTCCGTTCGGAGATCTTTAACCTCTTCAATCATCCGAACTTCGACAATCCGAATGTCACCAACCACCAGCTCCACCTTCGGCAAGATCACTTCGGCCGGCGTGCAGGATGCGCGCGCCAGTTCGCGCCAGATTCAGTTCGCTCTGCGGCTGGCATTCTAATTGATCCACTTCACCTCACGACCATGAACAGACTCTTTCTCTCCGTGGCACTGCTAGCCGCCACGGCCATGCCCCTTTTGAATGCACGCGATAAGCACAGCTCGTCCAAGCCGGTTGCACAGCCCAAGCGCCGAGCCCTTCAACGTGGTGGAAGCGACCATTCCCGCAAATGCGGGCGGCGCTGGAGAGCAAACGGCTTACCTCTCGCGAGCTTGTGACGCTCTATCTCACACGCATCGGGCTGTACGAAAACAAGCTGCACTGCATCATCACGGTGAACCCGAACGCACTGGCAGAAGCAGACGAGCGCGACCGGAACGCGCGGCCGGACACGTCCGCGGGCCCACTGCACGGCATCCCGATCGCGCTGAAAGACAACATCCTGACCCACGACATCGTTACCACCGGCGGCGCCCTGGCTTTCGAAGGCTTCATGCCGCCTTACGACGCCACGCTGGTGAAGAACCTGCGCGACGCCGGCGCCATCATCATCGCGAAGACAACGCTCTCCGAGCTGGCCAACTGGGTCGCCGGCGCTCCCACGCCCATGCCCGGCAACTACAACGCCATACGCGGCTTCGCTTACAATCCATATGATCCCCGGCGCGACCCGCGCGAAGCCACCAACGACGGACGTCCCGTGCTGCAGACCGGAGGCTCCAGTTCCGGCGCGGGCACCGCCGCGAATTTCTGGGCAGGCAACGTAGGCTCTGAAACGTCCGGCTCCATCCTCAGCCCTTCCAACCAGAACATGCTGGCGGCCGTGAAGCCCACCGTAGGCCGCATCAGCCGTTACGGCGTCATTCCCATCACGGCAGACCAGGATACTGCCGGGCCCATGGCGAAGACCGTCACCGACGCTGCCATCATGCTGGGCGCGCTGGAAAGCCCCGCGCCCGACCCCAATGATCCGGCCACCAAAACCTGCACACCTCCGCCCGGCCGCGACTACACGAAGTTTCTGAAACCTGACGGTCTGAAAGGCGCGCGCATCGGCATCCCTCGCGCCTTTTTCTATGACAAAACCAATCCACCGGAGCGATTCGGCGATCCGAAGCCCACAACCGATGCTCCTGCGTCGAGGGCGCCGGGGCCGGCGGCTTTAGCCGTCGGTGGCGGGCTCACGCCCGAACAGGCACGCGTCATGACAGAAGCCATCGAGATCCTGAAGCAGCAAGGCGCGGTCATTGTGGATCCCGTCGACATTCCGAGCATCTCGACCAAAGACCCGGACAAGAATTTCCTGCTTTGGGGCCAGTGCGGCGGTAACACCGGCGCGAAGGGCAAGGATTCGAACTGCTCCGTGGACCTGAAGTACGGCATGAAGCGCGACTTCAACACCTGGCTGAGCACGTTAGGACCCTCCGCTCCGGTAAAGACTCTCACCGAACTGCGCGAATGGAACATCACTCACTTGCAGGCTGGCTCCATCAAGTTCGGGCAATCCAATCTCGACATCTCTGACGAGATGGATTTAGACGCTGACCGCGCCCGCTACACTGCCGACCGCGCCAAAGATATTGAGATTGCCGGCACGCAGGGCATCGATGCTGCCATGAAGGCGAACCATCTGGATGCACTGCTGTTTCCTGGGGCGAGCGGCGCATCCATCGCCGCCAAGCCGGGCTATCCGACGGTGCTCGTCCCGTTCGGCATGGTTCCGAATACGCTCACCCCTCCACCTCCCGCCGGTTTCGAACCAAAACCGCAGCCCCTCGGCGTCGCCTTCACTGGCATGGCTTGCAGCGAAGGCAAACTCCTTCAACTTGGTTATGGATTCGAGCAGGCGACCAAACGCCGGGTCCCGCCCGCATCTACTCCCTGATCAATTCATCGGGCTCTTCTCAACACCACGGGCCGGAGATGACGTGTGAACCATCTCCGGCGTCTTCACCGCACGCAAGCTCTGTTCCTGTTCGCTTGCAACTCTCTTCCGGACGTCAACCGCCTGCACTTTCTCGAACTGTCCTGACCGCAAGCTTCGGACGATCGCCTCAATCACCCGCACATCCGCGAGACCTTCATAGCCGTCGGGTTCCGGATCGGTCCCCTTCAGAATGCAGTCGGAGAAATACTTCATCTCACCACCGAAATGATCGGTGTTCTTGAAGCTCTCGTGGCTTTCCTTTTCTCCTATTTTCAGGTAGTGCTCCAACGGTTGCCCGTACATATAGGCGGGGCTTAACTCCAGAACGCCCTTCGTTCCCAGAACCGTATAAGTGTCGTGTTTATTGCCGTAGTAGGAAATGGTGAACTGGGCCAGGCGACCTTCCGGAAAGCGCAACGTGACACTGACCGTGTCATCAAAATCGCCCAGACCCGCTTCCGGGTGCCGCAGTCCAACCGCAAATGCCTCTAGCGGCTCACTTTCAAACAGGTTCCGAACGCCATTAATTGGGTAGGGACCCATGTCGAAGATCGGTCCTGCTTCAATCCCGTTAGTCGCCCGATGGTTCTCCGGATCCACCATCTGCGAGAAGACTGACGAGAACAGGTGCACTTGACCCAAATCGCCGGAACGAACTTTCTCGATCGCCGCTATCGTAGCTGGTTCGAAGTGGAGGCGGTAGGCAACCATTAACTTCGCACCGGAGCGTTCCTGAGCCGCGATGATCTTTTCGCATTGTTCCGAACTCACCTCCATGGGCTTTTCCAGCAGGACGTGAATGCCGGCGTCTAGTGCGGGAACCGCAAACTCGGCGTGACGCCAGTTCGGAGTTGCCAGGTAGATAGCATCGATCTCGCCGCTGCTGATCAACTCACCGAACTGCTCATAGCTATAAGTCTTGGCAGCATCGTACTTCTTGGACAGCTCACTGGCTTTGGTCGGATCGCTTGTCACCAGTGCGGTAATCACCGAGTTGTCCGTATGTGAGACCCCGGGCATCATCGCTTCCTGCGAGATGCTACCTACACCGACGATCGCGTATCGAATCTTCTTATCAGTTGTTAAACCCAACGCTTCTTTGATGTTCATCTGGATATACCTGAATCGTTAGGGGCGGATGGAAGGCCGTCCGTGACTCCGTATTAATGCGACCTGCTCTTTTACTATCGGGTGAGAAACTTGAGGAGCGCTCGATTAACAGCCTCAGGTTCTTCGTGTTGTACCCAATGGGTGGCTTGTTCGAACCAAATCAGAGAGCCATTCGCACAATACTTCAAACTCGCCGGTGCAAGCTCCGGTTGAAGGAAAGCGTCTTTCTTTCCCCAAAGGATCAAGGTCCTGACCTCGATATCGCCAACCCGGTGTGCGAACGGCCTGCGCAGGAGCGCCCGGTACCAATTGATCATGGAACCGACAGCTCCCTTCCGCGCCCAGGCGCTGCGGTATGCCGAGAGAGCTTCTTCGGAAAATGTTCCTGGACGGCTCGAGCGCACCAGGGAACGCACGCCGGTCTGGAAATTCCGAGCAGAGAACGTCAACTCCGGCAGATGCGGGATTTGAAAAAAGAAGACGTACCAACTTCGAAGCAGTTGCCGAGGCCTTGTCAGTAGGAAGCGCTGCATGGCAGCTGGATGAGGCACGTTCATGATGACCAGGCCCCTTACCTTCTCCGGATGCCACGCAGCCACACACCACGCGACGAGCGCGCCCCAATCGTGCCCCACCAAAAAGACATGCTCACGCCCGGATTGTTCAATGATGCAAAGCACATCGGACACCAGGTTCGCCATCGAGTAGTCGCCCACTGAGCGCGGTTTGTCGCTGAGGTTATAGCCGCGCTGATCGGGCACGATGACCCGAAACCCAGCCGCCGCCAAAGATCCAATCTGATGCCGCCAACCGTACCAGAACTCGGGGAACCCATGCAGAAGGATCACCATGGTTCCATCGGGTGGTCCGTCTGCCACTGCATGCAGTGCTACTCCGCCGTTCCGAAAAGCGACTTCTTCCGTGTGCATCCCCCTGGTTACGCCGCGTTAACAGTATTGAGGATCTGATCGCCTTCTGCTAGGAGCGGGCGAGAATCAACAGCAAGCCTCTTCACCAACAGGACAGTGAAATCGTCCTGAAAATGCGGTGCACCGCTCCATTCACGCACATGTTCGCCAAGCGCCGTGATGGTCTCCTCACAGGATCGGAATCGCGATTGCACCAGAAACCTCGATAGCCCCTCTTCGCCAAATTCCTCTTCCGCCACATTGCGGGCCTCTGTTACTCCGTCACTGTAAAGCGCTAGCGTATCGCCTGGTCTGAGATAGCCTTCTTGTAGCCTGTAAGCCGCGCCGGTCTTGATTCCTACAACCATGTCGGTTCCCCGCAACTCTTCTACTGTTCCATCACTTCGAATAATCAGCGGATAGTTATGTCCTGCGTTGCAGTAGGAGATTCTTCCCGTCTCCAAGTCCAGCAAGCCGTAAACCAAGGTAATAAACTTGCCTGCAGGAAAGCGCCGTGCCAGGTTGCGATTCAAGATAGTAACTGCCGAGGCAGGGTCGGGTTGTGTTGCCACCAGGATCTCAACGGCCGCCTGCAGGCTCGACATCATGAGGGCCGCGGGCATGCCTTTGCCGGAAACATCTCCGACGACCAGTCCCATGCGTCCGTCCGGATGCGGAAGGAAATCGAAATAATCACCTCCCACCGTTCGGCACGGCAGGTTGTATCCGGCTAAGTCATAGTTGTCGACCACAGGGGCCCTGCCCGGCAGCAGGCTTTGTTGAATCTCGCTAGCCTGCGACAACTCCAGCGCCATGATTCGTTCCTGCTGTTCTACCTCTGCCAGGCGCGCATGCTCAATCCGGATAGCAGCCACATTGGCCATTACCGTGAGCAGTTCCAGGTCGTCATGTTGGAACGGGCGCACAAACGATCCGTTATCCACGTAGATCAATCCGATAACGCGGCTTCCGGTCTGCAGGGGCACGGCGATCATGCTACGGACACGGTGCGCCAGGATGCTCTTCTGTTTGCGAAAGGCATCGTCGGCCTGTGCATCGCTGATAATCAGCGAGGATTTTTCCCCTAGAACGCGGTCCCGCACCGCCGTGCTGATTGCAAACTCGTGTCCTTTGCTGGCGCGTACGACTAAGTCTCCGCCACCTTCCAGCGTGAGAATGACTCCTCGTTGAGCCTCCATGGCCGATAAGGCGAGATCAAGGATCACCGGGAAAAGTTCTTCCAGCGACTGATGGCCCGCCAGTTCCTGCCCTGCACGGATCAACGCATGCACTACTCGAGAATTGCCAAGGTTGGAACTGCTGGGCTGCTTAGCGGCTTTGGCTGTATCCTTGAGGATTTCATCAAGGCTGGTGACGATCGTTGCGCCCACGCGGTGTTCCTTCGGAACTTGCCACGAACGAAACGACGTCCATCGGTTCGGCCGCATCGATGACTTCAATCGTCAGATGTCCTGCATAAATACGATCACCCACGCGCAGCCGGTGTGGATGATGCAATGTGTTCGCATTAACCACGGTTCCGTTACGGCTTTCGCGGTCCTTCACGAACCAGTGGTTGTCGACCAGTTCGAAGATCAGGTGGTAACGGGAAAGCCATGGGTCTTCCGGGTAAGCCAATTCGTTGTCCAACGAACGACCCAAACGCATGGCGTACTTTTTCAATACACGTGCTGCCTGGCGCCTTCCGGTCCTGAAATCTGTAGATCCATTGTGACAAATGTTGGTCCAGTTATACCCCGGGACCTGGGTACGTCGGGTATGTACTGTCGGAAGGAATTCCGGTTTGCAGCGCGCCTTTCGTTGCTGCTCAAATGAGTAAGCGATTTTGAGAAGCTTCGGCTCGCTCCAGGCGCCGCCGAAAAACGAAATGCCGACGGCAACCCGAAAATGAAACCCGCGGGCACGGTGATGTGAGGGTAACCCGCAACCGCGGCCGGCGAGGCACATCCACTATCTGCCCGGTCGCCCCCCGCCCAATCGGTCAACCAGGCGGGCCTGCCGTCGGCGCGACGATCGCGTCTAACTTGAATTTGTTCATCACCGCATCGATACCTTCCTTGCGAGTCAGCTTGTGATTCTTGCAAGCGCTTCCTTATAAGCCTTCTCGCTAAGCGGACCTTTGGCCTGAGACTGCTCAAATAGCTCCTGCCGGAAGTAGGGCATCTCCCGTGCGGCATGTTCCTTGTTGAAGCGAATGCAGTCTTCTAATGACTTAACAGCTGCTCCGCGCTTTTCCAGGTAAGCGTTCAGATCCGATTTGAACTCGTAGGTCAGAACCTGCGTTTCTGTCTCGCGCCACTGTTCAAAGGTCGGCAAGTCCGTCGGATCCAGATCGTCGCGCCCGATTGCTTCATCTGGCGAATACAATCTTCCATGATCTCGGTGACGGCTGGACCCATCGTGAAATATTGACGGGCGATCCCCAGTCTTGCTCCGCTCAGGCCCTTTACATCTAGGAACTGCGTGTAGTCCCGGAACGACTTTCCCGAGCTGGCCTGTGTAGCCGGATCGCTGCGGATCGATACCGACCAGGGCACCAAGCAACAGAGCCGCGTCTTGAACGGATCGAGCCATGGGACCAGCCGTATCCTGGCTGTGGGCGATGGGCACAATCCCGGAACGACTGATCAACCCGAGGGTCGGCTTGATGCCCACAATGCCGCACATGGAGGAAGGACACACCACCGAACCATCGGTCTCCGAACCGACCGCCAGAGCGCAGAAGCTGGCAGACACGGCTGCCCCACTTCCCGAACTCGATCCGCATGGATTGCGGTCCAGCGCATAAGGGTTCTTGGTTTGACCTCCACGGCCGCTCCATCCGCTGCTTGAATGAGTCGATCTCCAGTTGGCCCACTCACTGAGATTGGTCTTGCCGAGGATCACCGCGCCCGCCGCACGCAGACGTTCGGCGACCCAGGAGTCTTTCGGCGCGGGGCTGCCTTCCAGAGCCAGTGAGCCCGCGGTAGTTTGCATTCTGTCGCCCGTATCGATGTTGTCCTTGAGCAGCACCGGAATTCCATGAAGCGGACCGCGTGGACCTCTCGATCGCAACTCGTCATGCAGAGCTTTGGCGATCGTCATGGCATCGGGATTTGTCTCGATGACCGACCGGAGTGCCGGTCCATTGCGGTCTACTAATTCGATTCGTTCCAGGTAAAGCCGTGTCAATCGTTCCGCTGTCAGCTTCCGGCTTCGCAGTTGCTCTTGCAAGGTCGCGGCAGGTAGCTCTTCAAGCTCGAATGCCGGCACGGATTGCGCCTGGCTTGGCTTAGTTGAAGCGGCTATGAATCCAGCTGCGGTATTCCCGAGAAATTGGCGTCGCCTCATCTGTGAAATGATCTCAAACCGGGGGCGATAAGCTAAGGGCACGAATCCGAACATGTGCCATCCAGCCAGCCAACGCCTGAAGGTCCTATCTCCAACACTCTTGCTGCTCGTCGGGTGCGCCCTGCTGCCAGCGCAAAGTACGACTCCTACTGTGCAAACGCCCAGTGCACCCCGCCAAAATGCGAAGGCCTCCGCCGTTGTTCCGTCGCCTGCCTTAGTGGAGGCTGGAAGCAGTTTGTACCAACAGAATTGCGCGTTCTGTCACGGGCGCGACGCTGGTGGGGGAGAAACCGGACCCGACCTGACACGGTCAAAGGTTGTCGGTGATGACAAGGCTGGAGAGAGCATCGGGGAAGTCGTCTTGAATGGCCGGGTCGACAAGGGCATGCCCAAGTTCAATCTGTCGCCGGAACAGATCTCGTCGCTCAGCGCCTTTCTTCATAAGCAGAAGAATGAGCTTGATTTGCACAAGGGGGGACGGCGCGGGGTCGATGTGGAAGATCTGCAGACCGGCAACGTAGAGCAAGGGAAAAGCTACTTCAACGGAACCGGCGGCTGCGCTTCCTGCCATTCGCCATCGGGAGACCTGGCCCACGTTGCCTTGAAGCATCGCGGACTAAAGCTGGAGGAGCGTCTGCTGTACCCTCGTGGAGCCGTGGCCAAGTTGACCGTTACCCTGCCTTCGGGCGAAACGGTTACGGGCCAACTGAAGTATCAGGATGAGTTCACGGTCGCCTTGGAAGATCAGTCTGGCCAATATCGGTCGTGGCCGACCTCACGAGTCAAGTTCACGGTGGATGACCCGGCCCATGCGCACTCCGATCTGCTGGCTAAGTATGCCGATGATGATATTCATAACCTGATGGCTTATCTGCAGACGCTGCGTTAACCAGTGGGAATCGTTATGAAAGACTTCACAACATTTGCCGGAGCGTTACTGAGTGCAGCGCTCCTCCTCAGTTCCTCGCCATTGGCCTATGCGCAGGACGTGACGGCCGAGATACTGACCAATCCGCCCAGCGATACCTGGCCCGGCTACCATGGCGACTACACGGGCAAACGCCATAGCGAGCTGACGCAGATCAATCCTCAGAATGTAAACCAGCTGGGTCTCGCCTGGGCCTTCCAGACGAATCAAACCGCGGAGATCAAGTCGTCGCCCTTAGTGGTGAACGGAGTTCTGTACTTCACCGTTCCCGATAATGTCTGGGCCGTCGATGCGCGGTCAGGCCACCAGATCTGGCACTACACTTACCCGCCCAATAAAGGACTGCACATCGGCCACCGGGGCGTGGCGATCTACAAGGACTGGCTTTTCTTCACCAGTCCGGATGGCCATGTGGTTTCCCTGGATGCCAAAAATGGCAAGGTCCGATGGAACGTGGTGGTGGCCGATGTATCGCAGGGCTACTGGACGACCATCGCGCCGCTCGTCGTCAAGAACCATGTGATCGTTGGTGTGTCCGGCGATTTCGACAACTTACGCGGATACCTGAAATCACTTGATCCGGAGACCGGCGCGGTGCAGTGGGAATGGGACAGCACGCCTCCGGCTGGAACTCCGAATTCGACTACGGGCGGAACCACGTGGATGACTGGGACCTATGATCCTAAGCTCAACCTCTTGTATTGGGGTACAGGAAATCCGACTCCGGTTCTGACAGGCACGACTCGACCGGGTGACAATCTATATACCTGCAGCATTGTGGCTCTGGATCCGGATAGTGGCAAGCTGAAATGGGCGTTCCAACCCTCTCCGCACGATACGCACGATTGGGATGCAGTGGAAACTCCCGTTCTGGTGGATGCGGACTTTCATGGGCAGCCCCGGCAAATGCTGATGCAATCCTCGCGCAATGGCTACTTCTTCGTTCTCGATCGTACGAATGGGAAGAACCTTCTGACTAAGCCGTTCGGTCCGGTGAATTGGGCCAAAGGCATCGATGCTAAAGGACAGCCCATTCCGAATGAAGCGAAGGAGCCCGCGCCGGATGGACGCCTGATTGCGCCGGACGAAGGCGGCATGACGAATTACCGGTCGCCGAGCTTCGATCCAAAGACCGGACTGTTTGTTGTCGATGCTCATCCCAGCTACGGTATTTACTTCGCCAAGCCTGCGGATGGCACATTCGGCTGGGCCGGTGCGGATTACGGCGTCTGGGGTAAGGGCGTGCTCGAAGCGATTGACTATCAGACCGGAGAACTTCGCTGGACCCATGAATTGGGCCCAGGCGGGTCAGGAGCAGGCGTTTTGACCACATCATCGGGCCTGACGTTCACGGGCGATGCACTCGGTAATATGCTGGCGGTGGATACTGCGACCGGCAAGACGTTATGGCACGCCGGAACGGGCGGACGTATGCAGACCTCCCCGATCTCCTACGAGTTGGACGGCAGGCAGTACATCTTGAGCGGCAGCGGTAATGTCATGTTTGCGTGGGCTGTGCCGGAGAGTACTGAGAACCGAAGCCTGACAACAGAAGCTCGATAGACGATACACAACAGTAAGCGCGGATGGCAAGACCGTCTAGGCCACCTACAAGCGCCTTGCTCTAGTGCTGCTCTTCGGCGATGTCGAGTCCGTAAGCAGGAAGAACATCATGATCGCCGGCTACCCACACGTACACGGTGGGAAGCACGAAAATGCTCATCGCCAGGGTGGCGCATAAGCCTCCGACGATCACGATGGCGAAGGGTCGCTGGGAGTCGGAACCGATTCCGCGCGACAAAGCGGCGGGCAGCAGGCCCAGCGTTGCGACGGACATGGTAATCAAGATGGGCCGCAGCCTGAGGACGGCGCCTTCAATCGCCGAATCGACGATGGAATGTCCGTGCGTGCGCAGCTGATTGATGTACTCGATCATGATGACGCCGGTCTGGACCGATACCCCGAAGAGAGCGAGCATCCCAATGCCGGAAGAGACGCTGAAGTGCGTTCCCGTGAAGTAGAGCGCAAGCAATCCGCCGATTGGCGCAAGAACAACGGTGATCATGACGACACCCGCCCACTTGAACGAATTGAACATGGAGTAGAGAAGCATGAAGATGCCGGCCATGGTGACGGGGACGATGACCGCCAAGCGCGCATTGGCACGTTGCTCACTAGCATATTCGCCGGCCCACTCCAGCGTGTATCCGGGCGGCAGTTTCACTTCTTTCGTCACGCGGTCGATGGCCTCGCCTACGGTGCTGCCCAAATCCCGGCCGCGCACGCTATACTTCAGCGCGACGTATCGGGAATTGTTTTCCCGATAGATTTGGGAAGCGCCGTCACGCGTCGTGATATCAGACACCTGCGCTAAAGAAACTCTCTCACCCGACGGTGCCAGCAATCGGATGTTGGCGATGCTGGTCGGCGTAGTTCGGTATTGAGATAGATAGCGGACGACCAGGTCGTAACGTTGTTCACCTTCCAGCACGCTGGTCACAGCATTGCCACCCACGGATGTCTGAATGGCGTCTTGCACGTCGAATACGTTTATGCCATAACGTGCGGCCTGCTCACGATTAACGGTGACGTTCAAGTTCGGTTGTCCGATGACACGGAACAGCCCTAGATCCTGCACACCTTTGATGGTGCTCATAACGCGGATGATCTCGTCGCCCTTAGCTTCCAGTTCCTTCAAGTCGGTTCCGAAGACTTTAACGGCAAGTTCACCTTTAACGCCACTGACAGCTTCTTCCATGTTGTCTGAGATCGGCTGCGAGTAGTTCCAGAGTGCGCCCGGTATCTTGACCATTTCCCGATCCATGGCGCGGATCAGTTCTTCCTTGTTTTGCTCGAATACCGAACGCCACTCCTCTTTGGGCTTGAGGTCGACAAAATACTCTGTATTTGCGAACAGGGCGACGTCGGTTCCGTCATCAGGGCGGCCCATCTGGCTGACGACCTGCTTCACTTCGGGGAACGCTGCGAGCGCCTGTCGCGCGCGCTTTGTGATCTGCTCCGCCTCGGCCGGTCCAGTGCTCGGGGCCAAAGTTCCACGCACCCAGATGGCGCCTTCGTCCAGGTGAGGAAGGAACTCAGACCCGATATGACCCGCTGCGAACAACCAGATCGTAAACACGAAGAGGCCTGCTACAGGGAGCAGCACGAAGGCCTTCCGATGAAGTGTCCAGCCGAGCGCTCGGCGATAGGCGTTCGTGAGTAGAACGAGTGCGGGGTTGTGCCACTCCCGGACCGTCTTCGGGAACATGACGCTCGCCAAGACCGGGGCTATCGACATAGAGAAGAGCAGCGCACCGAGCAGGGCGAAGGCGACCGTCAGAGCCATGGGGCGGAACAATCGTCCTTCCACCTGCTGCAACGTGAAGATCGGCAGATAAGCCGTGATGATGATGGCAATGGCGTAGAAGACCGGCCGCTGGACTTCATTCGCGGCTTCACGAATCCGCTCCATGGCTGTTTTCTGGGCTCCCTCCTCATGGCCCAGATGGCGAACGATGTTCTCCATCATCACGACGGCGCCATCGACGACCATTCCGAAATCGAGAGCCCCGAGTGAAAGAAGATTCGCCGGAACATGATTCAGGTCCAGGCAGATGGATGCAAACAAGAGAGCAAACGGAATCGTGAGGACGACGATGATGGCCGATCGCACATTGCCTAAGAATAGGAAGAGAATGACCGCGACGAGCAAGATGCCTTCCGTCAGGTTGTGCATCACGGTGTGCGTGGTGAAGTGAACCAAGTCACTGCGGTCAAGAAAGGGAACGATCTTGACGCCCGGCGGAAGGAAGTGGTCGTTCAACTCCTTCACTTTGTCGTGGAGAGCGGCGAGCATGGCATCGCCATCGGCTCCCTTGCGCAACAGTACGATGCCTTCAATGGCGTCGTTGTTATCGATGACGAGTCCGTCGTTGCGGTGGATGGCCTTAGCGATCTGCCCGAGGCGAATCTTTTGACCTTGTGTCACATAAGCCAGATCGCGCACGCGGATGGGGGTGCCATTCTGAGACTTCAGCACCGTAGTTCCGATATCGCGAGAGTCCCGATACAGACCCACTTCGCGCACATTTACCTGCTGCGCGCCTTCCTGCAGAAAGCTCCCGCCGGCATTGGTGTTGTTGTTGGTGAGCGCCTGTTCCACCTGTCCAACGGAAAGCGTGTAGGCGATCAGCTTGTTAGGATCAACCTGCACCTGATATTCGCGGGTGGTGCCGCCAAAAACGGCAACATCCACTACATCAGGGACCGATTTCAATTGCTTCACGATGACCCAGTCCTGGAGAGACTTCAACTCCATGAGGTCATATTTCGGGTTGGTGCTTTTCAACGTGAACCAGTAGAGTTGTCCAACGGGGCTATAGTCAGGCCCGATAGAGGGCTGTAACCCAGCCGGCAAAGTGACCGTGCTCAGACGTTCCAAAACCTTTTGCCGGTTCCAATCGTTCTGAGACTGGTCGTCATAGATCATCGTCAGAACCGATAACCCGAACTCCGAGACGGAGCGGATGTTGGTCATGTGGGGGATGCCGGCCATGCTGACTTCCAGGGGAATGGTGACCTGCTGTTCCACTTCCTCGGCGGCCCGGCCGGGCCATTGTGTAATGACCTGAACGTAGTTATTCGCGACGTCGGGGTAGGCCTCGACCGGCAAACTCTTGAAGGAATAAGCGCCCCACGCGAGCAGCACTGCGCCCAAAAGCAGGACAAGCAGCTTGTTGGCTAGAGAGTAATTAACAAAGGCCCGGATCATACGTTTCTTTCCGACGCGAGTCTACTGCTCGCTTTCAGCCTGAAGCGCTAAAGCTTGAGCAACGACTTTCTCGCCAGGCTGAACACCCGACCGAACTTCCTGTTCATTGCCAAAGACGCGACCGCCTGCCACTTCCTGGCGGCGGAATTGGCCGCTACCTTCCGGTACGAAGACCCAATCGCGGTCGTGTAGATGAATCATCGCGGCCGACGGGACGCTAGCGTATTCGTGCCCGTGCTGCCCGTAGAAGGTAGCGGTGACGAACATGCCGCTGCGCATCATGCCCGGGTTATTCAGTTGGATACGCACTTTGGCGGTGCGCAGGTTCGGATCGAGAACCTTTCCGATGTTGCTGACGCGGCCCCGGAACTGGCGGCCAGGGTACGCGTTCAACTCGATGTCGGCCCGGTCGCCCACTTGCACGCTGGGCAAATCATTCTCGTAGACATCGCAGAGGACCCAGACTGTGGAAAGGTCCGAGATGGTAAACAGGTTAGTGCCCGGACCGGCGGCTACCGCACCCGCGGTGACGATGTTCTGTTCGGTGACAGTACCACTCACAGGCGCCTTGACGCTCAGGACCGCATCGTCGTTGCCGGGGTCCCCACCGAGGGTTCGAATCGTCTGGGCTGAAGCGCGCACACTGACCTGAGCTTTTTCTTCGACGTCCTGCGCTACCTGCAGATCGTTGAGAGAGATAGCGCCGTGTTCATGCAAGATCTTGGCGCGCTCCAGCTGTTTGGCGGCGAGTTTCTCATCGGCGACAGCCTGGTTGTAAGTCTGAAAGCCGCTCGTGAGATCGTTGCTCAAAATTTTGAGAAGCAACTGGCCCTTTTTGACGTCGTCACCGAGACGCACGCGAATGTCGACCACACGTCCCGAAGCAAGCGAAGCGATAGGAACCGACTTCTCCACATCCGGTGTAACGGCGCCCGTAGCTCGAATCTGAGGAACGTCTTCTTTCTTTGACACGGTGACCAGAGCAAAGCGCTCCGGACGGTCTACTTTGACGATGCTCAGGTCGGGCTCTTCGACAACCTTCGCGGGAGGGGGCGCTGCCTTCGCTTCGTCCACCTTCTCTTCTTTTTGACAACCGGCGAGAAACAGGCTGAGCAGCAGGAGGCTGGAGGCGACGAGAATCTTTGCCCGGTTCTGCGTCCTGAAATGCAAGAGTCTCAAATTCACTGGATTACCTCACGTCCCACTGCCATGTTCAACTGGTTGGCGGCTGAGAAGTAGCTGCCAACCAGGGTTAAATAGTTGACCTGCGTGACGCGATATTGGCTCTGTGCGTCGAGGAAGTCCAACAGGGATGCTGCGCCATGTTCATAAGAGAACGAGATAGTCGATCGGATGTCCGAAGCTTCGGGCAGATATAAAGTCTTGTAAGGGCGAAGTAGACTCAGCGTGCTTTGCACCGTCGCGTAAGCCGCATCCACGTCGTGCAGGACCGTGGTCTCTGCGGCCAGTTGCATCCGTTCCGTTCGGCCAATGTCCAAATTGGTGTGCAGCTTGTCGCCTTGTCCGCGATCAAAAATCCGCAAAGGAATGCTGACCGACAAACCGACGTAAGTATTAAACGGAGGAGGCTGGTGCGAGATGAACAAGCCGAAGGTGGGATCGGTGGAGCCGTTGGCAATTGCCAGCCGATGATCAGTCTTCGCTTTCTCAGCCGTGCGAACGGCTTGTCGCAAATCGGGCCGGCTCTCCAGAGCAGTCCGGCGCAGATCTTCGAGTGTGTTCGCCGGTTCGGAGAACTCGAAATTGGCCTGGATGTCGAACTGGTCCACAGGTGACCGGTCCTCGAGTAGTGCTTGCAGGTCGATCTTGGCCGTGCGCACATTCACCTGGGCCGTCAAGAGATCGGATTGGAACTGCACGCGCTGGAGTTGAACCCGCTGGAAATCGACCTTGGCGATAGCACCCACTGTGAAGCGCTCGCGGTTGACTTCGATCTGCCTGTCATAGAAGGTCAGGTTCTCCTGAGCGACCGCCGCGATGGCTTTCGCTTGCATGAGGCGGACAAAGGCATCGCGCAGACTGAAGCGGAGGCTTCTTTCCAAATCGTCCTGCGCTGCGATGGCGATCTGCGTAGCGTTTTGGGCGCTCTGCAGCCGGAGTTCGCGCTTATGGCGGCGCTCGTGCAGATAGTCGAAAGTTCCGTACGCGTACGAATACGCCAGCGGGCGGTAATTCGGATTGGAGCTAAAGAAAGTCAACTGATCTAAAGAGAAGCTGGCGTTCGGATTGGGCCGTAAATAGGCCGTGATCTCGTCGGCGCGTGCTTCGCCGATCGTTACTCGACCTGCGAGTAGCGTCGGGTTGGTTGATTCAAATCTGTCAACGGTCTCCTGCCATGTAAGGGCACGCGGCGGATTGGCAGTCTGGGCCGAACATCCGACGACTAGTAAGAGACCGGCACACAGACGCCGATGGCGCTGCATTGGTCCTCCTGTCAATTTGGGGTTGGTTAGTCTAGGCGAATGCGATGCTCACAACAGGAGGTGAGCGGCCGGACTGTAAGGGAACGCTGCGTCGAATCGCAATGGTACGGACGACCGTAACCAAACAGAGAAAGACGAAGGTGACGGTGAGGACGCAAGGCTGGCTGACTAATGGAGCATCCGCGGTTTCATAGAGGCGAACCAGATCAGATCCCGGAGCTCGAGGCCCGGCTGGTGACTGCTTACTTTGCGGAACTGCGTTGGCTATCCGGAGCACATCGTCGGTAGCCGAAATGTAAGGAAAGAGTGCGAGAACGACGGAAGCGACACCAACTACTTGCAGCCACGCCGGGAACAAGCCGGTTTTCGAACGGAAGCGGGCGGCACCGATCGTGCTCGCCAAAGCGACCGTTCCCAGCAGTAACCAAGCGCAGTTCAGCGCTGCATCAAAATGCACTCTCCTCTAACCTATCACGCAGAGGCATACCGCTGGAAACGCCGGAGCATGCGTGGAGGATTGACAGATATCGCTGATGCTCATCTCTGAACGGTACTTGGGTATGCATATAGAGGGCATAAAGATTAAGCCTCAGCCAGCTTGCTGCTGCATCAGTTCGTAGCAGTAGTGGGTCTTGATAGTGGGCCAGGCGACATGATCGCGGTCGCGGGCGACCAGGTGATGCGCCACGCGGCGTTGGATTTGCTCCATTGAAAATTCAAAGCCAAACATCGCTAAGTCGTCCAGATCAAAAGGTAAGTCTTTGTCCTTGCAGTGCGTGTAAAAGCGAGCGACTTCTTCTAATTTGGACGCTTCGAGTTTGCGGCGGGCGGTTTGAAGAGTGTTTAAGCTGACGAGTTCGCGTTCACGCTGACGGTTGAGGCGGGATTCCTGGAGAGCGAGGTTCGCGAGCGGTTTCTGGAGTTCGAGCTGGACTTCGGCTTCGATGAGCAGGGCTCGGATGTCTTCCGGTTCTTCGGTGTGAGTGTTGGCGAAGCGTTTTCGGCCGAGGGCTAGGAAAGCGGTTTCTAAGGTCGGGATGCGCAGGATTCGCCATTCGATGTGCGCGATGTTTTGGGCGTGGAAGCGTTCCTCGTCCGTGGCGGGTTGGTAGCGTTCCTCGATGCTGGCCAGGTGGAATTGGTATTCTGCCACGTCATCCGTCGGTAGCAGGACGGTTCGGCCGGTTAGTCCGGTCTTCAGCGCGTTGTGCGAAGAGATTTTCTTTCCTTCTTCGGTTTTTGGGCCGGTGGATTTCGCGGCGTTAGCTCGGTTTGCGGCTTCGCGCGCGGTAACCTTTTTCTGGTTCATGTCAGGACTCCTGGAGAATCGTTTCGATGCACAGGTAGCATGCGGCGGTGGCGAACCGGAGGCGGGTTTAGGTGGGAGGGTTTTGGAAGTGGTTGTGTTGTCCGGAGATGAGAGTGTTGGATTTATTTTGGTCGTTTGTGATTAAGCCGCAGGTCGGCTTAAATGAAGATGCTGGCATTTCTTATCCAAAGATCTTCTGGCCATTGCGGAATACGCGCATTGCCCACATTTCTAGCGCTGATCTTCCCCCTGTCATCAAAATCGATCTCCCCCGCTGACGATTCACACCAGCAACCCAGGAGCTTACCAATCGCTGGAGCTAAGTCAACCTATAACAACGAGCGCGCGACTGAGATGTACGGATAATTCTCCTCTATCTGCCCGGCCAATCAAGAGAAAGTGCGGCATTCGGGCCTAACCGAAAACGAAGAAGGAACTTTAGGATCCTCGCTTCGCTTCTGACGGTCCCTATTGGCTCGTTCGATCCGATGCGAACAATGGTGATTCTCTCTCGCCAAAGACAACCTTGTACGCGATGGAGTCCTTATCGAAGTCACGCCCTAGTGTGTGGGTTGCGAGCTTTGGTAAAATCCGGCCTGTGCCCAACCGGAGACCGCAATGACGACGAAAGAGCCTGCGGCAGCCGCAGACGGCCAGGCCCGTTGCTGAAGAGCAGTCGCATTCGCGCTCTCCTGTCGAAGGTTTCCGAGTGACAAGCAACTCGTTCCGTATAAGCTCCAGAAAACTGAATTGGGCAGAGCGCTGGGTCCGCGATGGTCTTGAGCTGGCTAAGCCTCCGGCATTTTTCGAGACTCTCCAAGTAGATATGACTAACGCACGAGCCCTTATCGACCGGGCGCGCGAGCATGGGGTTCGAATCACATACGGCGCCGTACTTACGCGGTCCGCGGCGCTCGCGCTAGCAGCCAATCCGGATCTCCACCAATTCGTGTGTGGCGGCAGGATGTATATGCCCCACCGTGTGGACATCGCGATCCCCGTATCGTCTGACGGCGCGTTAACGCCGACCGCCATCATCGAGGGTGCGAACACTAAAACACTGCTTGAATTAGCGGCGGAGCTTGCCCCACGTGCGGAGGCTGCGCGCGCAGCGGATGCAAAGCTGACGAAATTCTTGCGGCGCTGGGGCGGCGTTTTGCCGCTCGGAGTACTTCGCAAAATGGTGATCAGGCTGATGCAGAGATCACCCAAGTTCCATCGCAAGGGCGCTGGAACATTTCTAGTCAGCATCGTTCCTGGCGTCGATCAAGCTATGACGCCGGTGTTCACCGGCTCGGCGATCCTGACCGCGGGCCAAGTCGCGGAACGCGTTCTGGTAATCGGGGGCGTTCCTGTTGTCCGTCCAACCGTATACCTGGCGTGCGCAGCCGACCATCGTGTCTGGAATGGAAACGCAGGTGCGCGGTTCCTGCGTGCCGTGCAAACTATCCTGGAAGGCCCGGCGCTCCAGCAGGAGGCAAAGAAGATTCTCGAACTTAAACCGGCAGAACCACGGGCGGCGTATTCCACCGGATCCGGATAATCGTCGCAGAGATTGTTGCATGAGCCTGGGATATCGAGCGTTGCGTACACCACCGAGTCAACCATCCAGCGGCAATTCTCTGAGCATGGAACGTCGCGGTGTAGGTAGCCGTCTGCGTCATAGTGACATCGCTGCTGGCGCCAACATTGGCATTGGAAGTACCGAAGCCCTTGCAGGCAGGCGTGGACTGCACTTCCTGAAGGAACTTGGTCTGGCCCAACGTATACGGCGTGCTGAAGAATAGCGAACGCTCCTTATCAAGCGTCGGGAGAGAGTTGACGCCGTCCGCGCCGAGGTTCTTGGCGATCGCAATCGGTCCAGTCGTCATCGCCGGGCGTGAAGATAGCGCGAGCAAAGAGGCGGCCGAAGTAGGTGTCGGCCCTGGTGTAAATCATGCCATCAGCGCAGGCCGGTGATCCACTGCCTTGGCGCAGATCACCATCATGAGCTGTGAAGGCGAGATCCCGCGCATTCATGTCGGCGATTACGTTCGGGATCACCGCGGCCTGCTCGCCGGAATACGGCAGGTCACCCCAGAGGCCGATTGCATACGGGCGTTTGCTGTGTTGGTTAACGCCATAAGGATAATCTTTGTTTTTCCCACGGGCCTGCCCCTGTAGGTAAGCGGCATAGTTAGGGCTAAGACGGCCAGGGTGACCACAGTTGCTGCTTTTATGGACTTGCACGACCATTGAAGCCTGTGCAAAAAGTTGCTCATGTATTTCTTCCTTTTCCAGTGATAGACATCTCCGTGCACGCCATCGCTTGTATGTTTCGGGAGGATTCAGGAACCATTACAACGAGACACATCAATAAGAAAGAGTGAAGGAGATCTGCTATCACCAAGGCGCCCGTAATTGTTCTGGCGGATATTACCGTTCGCGAGGACGCGTCCGAGTAGTGGATGATGGCGCCGAGTAAACGACAAAGTGTATGCCAGAAGTTAAGCGGGTATACCGGGGCTGAGCGTGGTTGCTTCGGTCTGTTTTTGGTCCGTGATCTCCCGTTCCAAATGCGAAGCACCCGTGGCACCGATTTCAGAGGAAGAACACACTTCTATCGCATATAGGCAGTGCCGCTAAAGTCAGAATCTTTCCGTTCAAAGAGCTTCCGCCACTCCGACACTACCCTGGTCTTCAAAACCGCTTTTGCGGTATTCACCAGGGTTGGCCCCGACAACTCGCTTGAATGCCTTACTGAAGGCAGCGTCGGATTCGTAACCGACCGACCGAGCGATGTCTATGAGCTTTTGGTCATCCTGTTGTAGTAACTGCATCGCCTTCTGCATTCGCCACTCGGTCACATATTCCAGTGGTGTTTGCCCCAGCAGCTGTTTGAAACGTGCTGCGAATGCAGAGCGAGACATACCCGCCGATGCGGCCAGGGACTCAACCGTCCAGGGCGTATTCACTCTATCGTGAATGGCAGTCAGGGCAGTGCCCATTTGAGGATCGAAAATCGCACGAAGCCATCCTGTGTTGCTTTCGAGTCCTGACGCGATGTGCGCCCGGAGTGCTTGGATAAACAGAACCTCCGCTAGCCGAGTCGCGACTACTTCAGATCCGGGTGCCTGTTCTGCCATTTCTGACGCGAGCGCCTGCATTGTGCTGTGAAGAGCAAGTGTGTGGGGCTGATCGGCCTGGATCAATATGAAGCTCGGCAATAACTGAGTGATCGGCTTTAGACTGGCGCGATTGAAGCGGAAGGACCCACAGACGATCGTCGTCGGTGCGCCACCACCGCCATAATGAACAACATTGCTGTTGGCCATGACTCCGATCTCGCGGAAACTCCACCTTGGATGTGTCCGCGGGCTGTCGCGCAGAGTAATTGAAGTCCCCCGGGCCAGCAGAAAGCAATCACCACCGGTGAGAGGAATCGGCTTCGGAATCCCTTCCACACTCAGCCAGCAGTTGCCGCGCGAAAGCATGGCGAAATGCGCCAGATCAGTGGGTGAAGTCTTTTTGCCGGAAGACGTGACTTTTTCTTCGGTCTGATTCTCCTGTATCACGCCCCACGGGGCAGTGGCCTCAAGCCTGTGCTGACCGAAGGCGGTCACGTGCATCGTTCTAAAGATGTCTGCTATTGGGTCCAATGTCGCCTCCCCTTCTGGACGAATAGACAAAAGATTGAGACTCCTGAGCAGCTCGCGTCCACCGCCAAAGGAATCTACTTCCCTGTAAGTCAATGCTACACACATCTACCGAAGGAGTAATTATGGGAAAGCTTGAGGGTAAGGTTGCAGTCGTCACGGGAGGATCGAGCGGAATGGCGCTGGCGAGCGCCAAACGGTTCGTTGAAGAGGGTGCCTATGTTTTCATCACGGGTAGGAGGCAGGAGCAGCTTGATGAGGCGGTCAAGCTGATTGGCCGGAACGTGACCGCCGTGCGCGGTGACGCAGCGAATCTCGACGACCTCGACCGTCTGTTCGAGACCGTCAAGCGAGAAAAGGGCATGATCGACGTCTTGTTCGCGAGTGCAGGCAAGGGCGAGGCCGTCCCACTGGGCGAGATTACCGAGCAGCACTTCGATGCGGCCTTCGACCTGAATACACGCGGAACGCTGTTTACGGTTCAGAAGGCGTTGCCGCTGTTCAACGATGGTGGATCGATCTTCATGACCGGGTCAGTTGCCTCGGTGAAGGGTTTCCCCGGGTACGGCGTGTATTCGGCCAGCAAGGCGGCGTTGCGCTCCTTCGCACGCACTTGGCTCAACGAACTGAAGGGCAGGAATATCCGGGTGAACGTGCTGAGCCCGGGGCCGATCGCCACACCGATGCAGGACCAAGTTCTCACCGAGGAGGCGAAGCGGATGTTCGAATCGCTGATCCCGCGAGGAAAGATGGGTCGTCCTGAGGAAATTGCGACGGTCGCGCTGTTTCTTGCTTCGAACGATTCGAGCTTCGTGAATGGGGTGGAGTTGTCTGTCGACGGCGGCTTCTCGGCCATCTGAAGGCCGGCGAAGCAATGTCAACAAGGATTGAAGAAACATCATGAGCTATGCGATTGTAGGATTCGGCAAGATAGGCCAAGCCCTCGCCCGCGCCTTCGCCCGTCGAAATATGGTGGTGGCCATCGCCAGCCGCCGGCCGCCAGAGGAGTTGGCACCGCAGGCTCGGGCGATTGGACCTACGATAGTCGCCAAGTCACTGGCAGATGCGCTCGAGGCCGACACAATCATCCTGGCGGTCCCCTTCGAGCAACATCGCGACGTTGCGAAGGCCCTACCGAGCTGGAAAGGCAAGACGGTTATCGACGCGATGAACGCGCTTGGAGTTGTTCTTGAAGAACTGGACGGCCTTCCGTCCTCCGCCTTCGTTGCGGAGTCGTTCCCCGGAGCCAAGCTGGTGAAAGGTTTTAATCACCTGGTTGCCGCCATCTTGGCTACCGATCCGATTGTCGAGGGGGGCCATAGGGTCGTCTTTCTGTCGAGCGACGACGGGGCGCTATTGGTCCCGTGGCGGATTTGGCCAAACAGCTCGGGTTCGCACCCGTCAAGCTAGGAAAGCTCAACGAGGGTGGTGCGCTGGTGCACGCGCGCGGCCGCACTTGGGGTCAGCTCATCTTCCAGGATTTATTCAAGAGGGAGCAGTGATCGATCGCCCACCGTGTGATTTGGCCCGGGAAGGATAGTTCCGAAAAGTCCGATCAGATCGAACCACGTGATGTAACGGAAAAAGGAGAGATTCGATGAGCATCGATGAGAATGTCCAAATGGTGAAGAATTTTCTGGCGGCACTCGGTCGCCGCGATAAGCAAAGTCTGCTGGCGTTGTCTGGCGAAGAAATTGAGTGGATCATTCCGGGCGAGGACTGGCCGCTGGCCGGCACTTACCGCGGGCATGCGGGATTGGAGAATTTGCTTCAGAAGGCTAACGACACGGTGGAAACTTCCTACCCAGAGCCCCCGGAGTTTATAGCGCAGGGAGACCGGGTTCTGGTTGTCGGCTTCGCTACCGGGAGAATCAAAGCCACTAATCGGAGGTTCGAGGACCATTGGGTCTTCGATATTACCGTTCGAAATGGCAAATTGACGAACGTCCGGGAGTATGTCGACACGCAAGCACTGGCGCGGGCCTCCGAAACGACCGCGAGCCCCGGGCCCTGACCGACCGAGACCGATACCACACGAAACGGTTCGTAGAGTCACGGAATACGAGGAACAGCGGCAACGCCCTCTGAACGTAAACACTTGTCGGCCTGAAACGAGTAATGTGTGTCCTTACACACTTCGTAATAGTGGTTTTGACCTTCATCCTCGTGCTCACCGGTAACCGCAAGACCAACCGCCGAAAGCTGCTGACGGTACTCGTCGCTTCCAAGTGAGCGTGATTGCAATCCGGTCATAACATCGTTCCAAACCGCCGGTTCCGCGGGAGACGTAAACAGCAGTCGACCGCCAGAGACCAGTCTGTCGGCGATCCTTTGAATGAGACGGCGCTGGTCTTCGGGAGAGAGCAGGAACATGAGTCCCCAGGCCAAGACAGCATCGAAAGTGCGATCAAAGAATCTCGAATCTTGAACAGATTCGCAAACGACAGGAGTGTTGGGGAGATTGCGTCGGAATGCCAGGACGAAAGAGGGCGATGCATCGACACCGAAGACGTTCAATCCATCTGCAACCAGAACCTCGGTAATCGGAAGCCCGGGTCCACAGCCTAAATCGAGAACGGTGGCTCCGCCTGGTAGGGTTCGAGCCCACTTCCGCACGGTATCCACTCCGATGCCAGTAGAACGGCTACTGCCACGGTGGGCCAAAAACTCCATCGCGATCTCTTCGTATCCATTCGAGCGGTCCATCACGAGTCACGGTACCAATGTGGGTTGTTTGCTTAAGCTGAGGAAGACATCGCTATGGGATGGAGGTTCTTCCGCGCGGCGGTGAGTAGGAGGTCGCGACGATCGCGCACGGCGTCCAATCCGATCTCCAGGATGGCGCGGAAGGAGTCGAAGGACTGCTCGGAGAGTCTGTCTGAATCCAGGTCGGCTACGGCCGCCGTCAGAAGGTCGAGCAGTTCGTTCCGGTCCGCTTCCAAGTCGGTTTCCGATGTCCTACTCCGGGCCACGTTGATCAGCACGATGGCGCGATTGCTGTAGTCGTCGGCTACGTTTTTCTGCCGCCGCTCAAGCCAGGATTTGATCTGCCAAATCCAGGAGGTGAGCATCGCCAAGGCGGTCAAGAGAACTCCGATCAAATCCGAATGCGCCTGGATAAAGGATGGTTTGTCCTTCTCATAGAACTTCAGAGCGCCAGGGTGGAGTCCTGGGCCGAGCTGGGACTGAACATCCGGGCGTCTGGCCTGAGCGAGCAAGCGCCGGACTTCTGCGTGGCGATCGGAAATCGCTTGCGCGACTTGCTGCCTATCGTCAATCAGGGCGGCGGTGATGGCGCTCACCACTTCCTCGTCCAGGGAGGCAGCGGCCAGCAGTGTTCGTTGTACAGAGACAGTGGGCAGATCCTGAGCAGGCACCGAGGGATTGCCCAGATAAGCTCCCGCCGGGATGACGGCAGGTTGAAACGCTGGAAACTCGATCTTCATCGCGGCGGCATGTTCGATGGGTACCAAGCGCACGTTGCCGGGCTGCACAAAGCGCTGGATGGCCGGATTGCCCAGAGCGCGGACGCGAAAGAGCGCGTCCACCTGGCCGTCGGCGAACGCTTTGTCGGCCTCAGCATCGTTCTTTCCGACGAATCGGAAATCGGACGGAGTGAGACCGAAGTGGTGGGCCACACGCAAAAAAGACTGGTACTGTCCTCCGCTTTGCGCCAGTGCGACGGTCTGCCCGCGCAGTTCCGCAAAGTTCTGCGGGGGCGGTACGCGGCGGGTAATCAGTTGAAACGTGTCGTCATAGAGAACCGCCATGATGCGAGCGGAAGGCCCGGTGACCACATCCGCCTGGGCCATTGCCAGTTGCACCCGGCCCGCCTCCAAAAGGTTCAAGTTCTCCACGGATCCCCCGGTTTCGAGAACCGTGATTCGAATGCCGGGGTTGTGCCGCTCAACGACAGACTTCAGTGCAGAGCCAATAATGTAGCTCTCTCCGGTAGCGGCGCCAGCGGCGAGCGTCACGCGGTGGACGGATGCTTTCTGGATCAGGAACTTAATGACAAAGCTTACGAACGTAAGGCTCAAGGCAAGCAACGCGATCGCCCATACTCCGTTCAGATTGGCCCGGGTCGATTGCATGACGCCCCTCCTTGCACGGTAAGAGGGTACAGCCCGATTGTGACAATTCCATCACGTAAGCAGGATGGAGGCTGGAACTTTCTCTAACGGTACTACGCGGGCGAAATAGGTCTTGCTTGTGAATAGCAAATCGCTATACTAGAGTTAGCAGATTGTTATATGAGTCTCGCCGACAAGCTCAAATATCTTCGCCTGGTGGAGGGCCACCTGCGGGGTTTAGGCCGGGAGATGTCGCAGAAAGACGTGGTCACTGCGTTGAAAGCGGAAATGAAGCGAAGTGTGAGCCAGCCTTATCTCTCGCAGATCGAGAATGGGCAGCGTAAACACCTGACCAATACAACTCGCCTGCTGCTGGCACGATTCTTCAAGGTTCATCCCGGTTACCTGGTGGATGATCCCGAGGGTTTTCAAACCGAACTCATCACGGACTTGCGCGACCAGGAAGATAAGCTTGACCTCTGGTTGGTTGGGGGTGCAGAACACTTTCGCAAGGATCCGACGCTGGCCGAGGCTCTGCTGAAAATTGCCCGCTTTGAGGACAGCCGGAAGTGCCTGCTGTTGCTGGCCGAAATTCTGGAAGTCCCCGACCTTATTGACCGTTTGGCCCGTGCAATTGCGCCAGCGGGGGAGGAATGCAATGAATCTGTCTGATTGCTTTCTGCTGTGCTTTGCGGTGGGAACACTCTGGAGCGTGGCCTCGCTGGTGCTGGGTGGGTTTCACCTGGGCCACAGCCACGCCGGTCACGCGGCAGCGGGGTCCGCGCACGTGGGTCACGGGCACCTTGGACCTGGTCACGTTGGCCATGCTTCGATGGGACACGCCCATGTGGGTCATGCACACGCTCCGCAGGGCTCCCCAGGCCATAGTCTGGTGTCGGGGCAGCAGGTGAGCTGGATGACCAGCCTGGTGCACCCGAGTAGTTTCGCCGCCTTCCTGACATGGTTCGGCGGTGCCGGCTACATTCTGACGCGGCACACCGGTTGGCTCTTCTGGACCAATGTACTGGTGGCCCTACTGGCGGGTTGTGTGGGGGCGTGGATTCTGGCTTCCTTCCTGCGCTTCCTGCAGTCGAAAGATCAGCCGCTGAACCCGGCGGATTACCAGATGGTCGGAGTGCTGGGCCGGGTGAGCTGCCCGATCCGGCCTGGTGGGGTCGGTGAAGTGATTTTCTTACGAGATGGTGCGCGTCGACCGGTGCCCGCGCGCAGTGAAGATGGCTGTGCTATTGGAAGGAGCGAAGAAGTGATAATTACCCGCTACGAAGATGGCATTGCCTCAGTCCGCACCTGGGCCGCAATGGTCCCCCAGTCCCCGGCTTCCGGTCCGGTGAGAGAAGCGTTGCAGAAGGAAAGTAAATATGGCGAGTGAAGTGGTAGTTATCGCGGTGGTGCTGGTCCTCACGATTTTTCTGCTGATGAGCGGCATTGCCACGCTCTTCCGCAAGGCTGGGCCACATGAAGCGCTGATTGTGTACGGTCTGCGCGGCACACGCATTGTCAAGGGAAAAGGCACGCTGATTTTCCCGATGATTGAAACCTACCGGCAGCTATCGCTGCAATTGATGTCGTTCGATGTGGCACCGGAGCAGGACCTGTACACCAAGCAGGGTGTCGCGGTGACGGTGGAAGCTGTCGCGCAGATCAAAGTAAAGAGCGATCCGGTGTCTATTCAAACAGCAGCGGAACAGTTCTTAACGAAGACGGACCAAGCGCGCGAGGGCCTGATACGGCTCGTGATGGAAGGTCATCTGCGCGGCATTATCGGTCAGCTCTCTGTGGAGCAGATTGTGAAAGAGCCCGAAATGGTGGGCGATCGCATGCGCGCTACCTGCGCGGACGATATGAGCAAGATGGGACTGGAAGTGGTCTCGTTCACGATCAAAGAAGTTCGCGATAAGAACGAGTACATCACGAACATGGGGCGTCCGGACATTGCGCGAATTCGACGCGATGCCGATGTAGCGACAGCAGAAGCGGAACGCGATACGGCGATCCGGCGAGCCGATGCGATGCGTGATGCTGCGGTTGCGAAATCGTCAGCAGACCGGGAGCGGGTATTGGCCGAAGCACTATCGCTGGCGTCGCAGGCCGAAGCCCAGCGCGATCTGGAGATTAAACGAGCTTTGTATGTGGAAGGGATCAAGCGGCAGCAGGCGCAGGCTGACAAGGCTTATGACATTCAGTCGAATGTGATGCAGCAGCAGGTAATTGCCGAGGCCGTGAAGATTCGGCAGGTGGAAAAAGAGCAGGAAGTGAAGGTGCAGGAAGCCGAGATCCTGCGGCATGAAAAAGAGCTGATCTCGACCGTGTTGAAGAGTGCGGAGATTGAACGCAAGCGGATAGAGATGCTGGCCGAAGCGATGCGGCGAAAGGTCACCGTGGAAGCGGAGGGTGCGGCGTTTGCAACGCGCGCGCAGGGTGAAGCAGATGCCGAGATCATCCTCAAGAAAGGTGAAGCGGAAGCGAAAGCGATGAATGTGCGAGCCGAAGCTTACCAGGAGTGGAACCAGGCGGCGGTGGTGGACAAGCTAATCAGCGCGATGCCGGAGATTGTGAAAGCGATGTCGGCTCCGTTAGCGAATATCGACAAAATTACGATTGTTTCGACTGGCGATGGAGATACGGCTGGCATGAACAAGCTGACAGGGGATATGACCAAGATGGCTGCGCAGATACCGGTTCTGTTTGAGACTCTGTCCGGCATGCAGATGTCGGATCTTTTAGGAAAGGTGCGTGGAATCAATGACCGAACTCATGCGAATGCCAAGCCCAACGGTGCTGGCACCCCGACTTAGAACTCGATCCAAAGGAGCATTTATGAGCCTGTTAAACCGAGTGGCCACGCTTATCAGGGCCAATCTCAATGACCTGGTGGACCAGGCCGAAGATCCGGAGAAGCTGCTGAAGCAGCTTCTCCTCGATATGGAAAACCAGTATCTGCAACTGAAGACACAGACGGCCATTGCGGTGGCCGAACAGCATCTGGTGGAAGGCAAATATAAGGAGAATACGACAGCGCAGGCAGAGTGGATGGGCAAGGCCGAGTTGGCGCTGGCGCATCAAGATGAAAACATGTCGCGCTTTGCCATTGATCGCTCGCTCTGTTATCAAACGGCCGCGCAGAATCTTGCGACACAGCTGCAGCACCAGACGGCGCAGGTGAACAGCTTGCGTGATTCGCTGGCAGCGCTGGAGACGAAAATTACCGAGACGCGATCCAAGATCGACGTTCTGGTTGCGCGACATCGGCATGCTCGCATCGCTTTGCAAACCGGTACTTCGGCTTTCGAGGGCGGCGCGAACGGTGCTGTGCTGGACCGGATGGCGACGAAGGTGTCGGAGGCGGAAGCGCTAGGGCGGGGGTATGCCGCGGTTAATGAACCTGCCGTGCAATCCAGACTGGAAATGATGGAGCGGAACGACCGGATTGAGGGATTGCTGGCTGAGTTGAAGAGGAAGCGGGCGGGCAATTAGGTGGGGCTGGCTGTGGCGCTTTGTTAGTGGGACGCATCTGCTTTTGATCACCTGCCCAACACAGGATGCGTCCTCGATCCATAGAGCCGGTGGCAAGTTGAATCTCGAACAGCGTGCACTTACAACCGACATCTAAAAACAAATGGTGGGCTCTATCTCGGCATAGATTGATGAGCAGCGAACCAATGCTGAAATCGTAAGTCTATCTGACGGGAGAGTAGGTCATAGTTATCCCAAGTATCGTTTACCGAGTACGAAGACGGCAGACCACGCGCCAGCATTGACTCATAATCGCGAAGAAAGTCACCGTGGTCGAAATCGAAATAGGATCTGACAAACTCCGTGCCAACTGACGTCAGCAGAGAGTCATCGAAAACTCCTCCCAACAATCGATAAAGAGCAGGGCCCGTGAGCTGTTTGCGCTTAAACTGTTCTAATTCGGAGAGAAAGTTAGCTACGATTTCGGGAGACAACAAGTTGTGGTCGGCTAACCAACCTAAGAAAAAGCCATGTGGACGTAAGCTTGATCTTCGTCCAATTCCTCCGGGAAGTTTCCTTCGAGGTGGTACATAGCCTTGTCGTATGTCATTGTCGATTGCTACTCGGTAGTGGAGGACATCTTCTGGAGCTGGGAGGCAAGCAAATCGACGTTGTTAGGATCTTTCTTCTTGTCAGTGGATTTCAGCCACTTACTATAAGTAGCCTTCATTAACGCCAAACCGTCCGGAGTTAAATTCGAGGCCCGGATTTCGAAGTCCCCGCCCGATTCGATACCAGAGGGATCAAGAGGCTCTGAAAGAAGCTTTTGAGAATGGAGGAAGCGATAAAGTGCCAGAAATCTGGATCTTACTCGCGCTTGGAATTCAGGATTTGGATCCAAACGGGTATGCCAGCTGATCTTATCTATGACAAAGTCTTTCATGATCGCGATCCTTAGGGTTTACGAGTTAGCCTTGTCGGGACGTTGCTGAAACCGACTAACTGGCCGGGGCCCCGGTGACACCGGACACGACACAATACTTTCTAACCCGTTGTTCTTCTAGGGGTAATCAGTTTGGCCAGCCGTCATGATCGAGGATTCAGTCGAATCGACGCATTGCCATCTTGGACGACTATAATCAATTCCTGAAAAGTGCGGGATATCAAGCCTACGTTAAACGGAACGGGTTCCATAGCGTTTCTCTAAATTCTCGAGAATCCCGAGAAGATAGTTTCCGGTCCGCCGCGATAATAATGCGGTAGCCATAGTCACAGGGCTAATTGGACTACTCTTCGATCCGAACCCGGTTAGCTTAGGAATGGCATAAAATGCGTCTTTAGGATTATCGAGTTCTATATCCCAATGCCCACCTATGTACTTTCTAAAGACTTCGCCGATGTACTGTGAGGTCCCATCAAGAACCTCCGATTCGCTCGTTTTGAGAAGTTCAAGATGTGAAGGATACTTGTTGAGAAGCCACCTCTCCACGAAGTCGAGCGATTGCCTAGAAAAATCAAGCTGACTTCGTTGCGCTGACGGAAACAGAGAGGAGAAACGCGAAATGGCACTGTCCATCTCGATCAACCAGCATTCAAAGTCGTCTCGTGTAAGAGTGGTCTTTTTCCCGCCTGGCATCCGTCCTCAATTATTGCTCGACTTACGGAGAAACTCCAGGTCCCGTAGTTCTAATTCCGGCATTTCTCAAACCATCCAACAATGGGCCACTAGCGCTATCGTTGAAGTGCCATTCCATATCCCAGCCTTGTTCGACTAAGGTCTGATCTCTTAAGAGCTCCCACTGATTGGATTGATTTAGAGTCTGATACCCACTCTTCACTTCGACACCTCTCTGCGAAGCAACGTCAGCGATATCCAACCGTCTAGGTACACCTTCTACATCGACCGTGACTTCCCGCTCGCCCCACCCTAACTCGTCTCGATATGCATCGGCAACTGAATGCGCGCCCGCAGCCCTTTGCATATTATTGTCGTAAGTCTTGCTCCAGCGATCATAGTCCCAACTCCCTCCTCTCTCCTGGTATTCGTTCCAGCGTTGTGCCTTGTGTGCAGCAGAACCCGGTCCAGATGAAGGGCGAACCGATTTGGCTTCTTCAAGCTCCTTAGCTACTCGCGCCGCCTCGGCTACACCCTCGGCCTTGTTAGCCGCCTCGACCGTTCGAACTGTCTCGACAATGCGCAAGAGTTCGGGTGCCTTGCTGGCAATCTTCGCTAAGACACCAGCGCCGTCAATGACCGCCAAAATGGTGAGTACAACTTCCGCTAAGACCTCGCCGAAGATTTCTCCGGCTTCGAACTGGTGGCTTAGGCTGCTGTCTTGCTCCAGTTGTTGAAACCGATTCCACTTCGCTACATATTCCTGCTTGAGTTGCGTTCCAATCTGCTTGAAGAAGCCGATTGGGTCATGCATGATTTGGGCAAGTTGCGCTTTGAGCTTCACTACTCGCTCGTACGCCTCTTTCATCTGCTGCCCAATCAGGTACTGGGCGCCTCGTGCTTCCCAGTAATCGCCCCACTCGAGGACGCTCCAGCCCACCGGACGATGCGTGGCGCGGGCATATAGGCCGGCGAGCGCCAGCGTTTTGAGGAGGTCCACCAGACCCCAGAGAGCCTTGGCTAAATTCTTGGCAATGCCGTAACAGACTCCCAATTCAAAACATTGCGGTCCCAGCAGGATTTCCGCATAGTGGCGAATCTGGTTCCAGCTTTCGGCACTCAGGAGCCGCTGAAGCAGGGACCGCTCCGTGTGGGACTGAGATGTGGCGGCCAGGTGAGCCCCGCTGGGGGAAGTCCGGGGCAACGGTGTCAGGTTCAATGTCTGCCAAGCCGGACGCTGCTGATATCCGGGACCGCAGTTTCCGTCAAGGCTAGAAGGACTGGCAGGCAAGCCCCGCCATCCAGTCTGCGGAGTAGGCAAGCCTAAGGGATTGCGGGGATCGTAAAGGCTGTTAGGAGGAACGGCAGCCATCAACTATTGATCTTGACGAGGGGAGCCGTAATGCTAATCATGGCCGGATTCATATCAATCTTGCTGCCGCCACAAACCAGCTTGATTTCGGTTGCGGCTGTGATGGTTGCCTTGCCTGCCGATACCGTAATGGTCAAGTTACCCATCTGGACTGTAGTGCTCGAGTTACCTTGTTGCACGGTCGTGGTGTGATTACCGGTCTCTACCGTCAGAGTGTCATCTTTGTGGATCGTGGTTGTCCGGTCATTCTTTACCGTCCGCGTTTCATCATGTTTGACTAGGGCGTTGTAGTCCTTCTCGGCCTGGATGTTGATCTCTTCGCTGCCGATCTTGTCTTCGAACCGAATCATGTTGAAGTTACTCGAGCCACCGCCTTTACTGCTGCGAGTCAATATACCGCTCTGGGTCTTGTTATCGGGAAGCGAGAAGGGCGGCATGTTAGTCGAGTTATAAACCGAGCCGATGACAATGGGTAAATCCGGATCGCCTTCGAGGTAACTTACTGCAACCTCATCACCCACGCGTGGAATGAAGATCTGCCCCCAAGACTTACCTGCCCACGGCTGCACCACGCGAAGCCAGCAGGCATACTTCGCTTCCCGGTCCCAATGAAAACGCACCCGCACACGCCCGAACTTATCCGGCCAGATCTCCTCTGAGTTTCCTGACGGAGACTCATCAATGACGAAAGCGGTCTGCAGACCCGCAACCTGCGGGCGCCCGGTCACCACCGGAGGTACGAACGGCGTGGTACCGGGAATGACCCGAAAGCTATTTTCGTAAGGAGCTCTCGAGTCATCCGTGTTCCGGTAGTCCGGCTGCTGAGTGGCCCGGTGCTCCAGCTCCGAGATCATATAAGTACCTGCTGCCCAGCCACCCTCCACGGTGATCCTATAGCCGGTGCAGAAACCGCGACATTTCGAAACACCGGTATAGGTCTGGTGATAAGTCTCTTCCTTTTCCATCCGGTTCCGGATGACTTTATCGCCCTCTGCCCGAACACTACCGGAGGAACCTACCTTATTGAACTGCTTGGCGTAATCGCCCATGTAGTCGTAGACAGTCAGATTCTTGCCCGCATCGGCCACGTTCACCGAAGTCTCGGTGACCTCAAAGTGATTGGACGGTGCTTCGTGATGGAACTCGCGAAGAACCCACTTGCCCGGATGCATGCCTTCTTCAGCTTGCCAGCTTAGAATCGTATCGAACGTCGGCTCGTTCCCGGTAATGGGGGCATACTTGAAGCTCGATCGCGGCTGCAGATCCTGATAGCAAGATGGAGCGTCCGACAACACCATCACGTGATTGCCATTGGTGTGCTCCACGTAATAGTAGATGCCTTCCGCCTCCATTAGCCGGCTCAGAAAGCTGAAGTCCGTTTCGCGGTACTGCACGCAGTAATCCCGCGGCGTGTAACTCTTGTTCAGATTCAACTTGAGTTGTCCGCTGTAGCCATGTTCGGAGACTACCTGCTGAATAATCTGGGTGACATCCTTGTTTTGGAAGATACGAAGATTAGTCGCATACTGCAGAAAGCTGAACCACGGCACAATCACAGCCGTATAGTGAGCAAACTCGTCGTCCTGGTTTTCTCTGACGAAGCGCTCGCACAAACCTGTCAGGAAGCGCTCAGAGGTCTTTGTGCCTTCGTTGCTGTCGCTTAGCGTGATCCGCACACTCATCGATTTTCCGACCAGTTCATGCGGCTTCACCTTGTCCGGATTTCCGGTGGGTGCGTCGCCTTCGCCCTTGACTTGCGCCACAAGTTTCAGGACAAAGCGAAATGGTCGTGAAAGGCCCTCCTGACCTGAAAAGCTATCGAGCAGGAGGATGTCTTTGCCGGCTGGCGTAATTGCTTCCAGCAGACGGTTATCTTGAGTAAGAAGTCCAGGCATATCTTCCTATGTCTTAAGAATGACGAGTTCTCGCGGGCTACGAGTACTGGAACGAACCGTCAGGTCCAGTCGCTACAGCAATGGAGGTGAGTTTGTTGCCTTCCGCGATGCTGGTCAGGAGTCGTCGAGAGATATCAGGTAGCAAGGTGTTCGTCAGGATGTTGTCGACGTTGCGCGCGCCGCTCTCCAGTTCCGTGCAGCGCTTCGCCACCGCTTCCACTACGCTGCGCTCGTAGTGCATGTGAATCCGATGATTCTCGAGCATGCGGTGGCGAATTTTGGCAAGCTTGAGCTCGATGATGCGAGTTAGCGTCTCATCGCTCAGAGGATAGTAGGGCACGATGACCAAGCGCCCTAGGAATGCCGGCTTAAAAATCTTATTCAACTCCGGCTTGAGTGCCTTTACGATGCCCTCGGGCGACGGCATGGTCTCGGGATCGGCAGTCAGCTTCACCAATTGATCACTGCAGGCATTGCTGGTGAGGAGAATAATCGTGTTCTTGAAATCGATCTCGCGGCCTTCTCCGTCTTCCATTCTGCCCTTGTCGAAAACCTGGTAGAAAAGCTCTAGAACGTCAGGATGCGCTTTCTCAACCTCATCGAGCAGGACCACAGAGTAGGGGCGACGCCGGACAGCCTCCGTGAGCACGCCACCTTCACCGTAGCCGACGTAACCGGGCGGAGATCCCTTCAACGTGGAGACGGTATGAGCCTCCTGAAATTCGGACATGTTAATGGTGATCAGGTTCTGCTCGCCGCCGTAGAGGAGATCGGATAACGCAAGAGCAGTCTCGGTTTTGCCGACGCCACTCGGGCCGATCAATAGAAAGACGCCAACGGGCTTCCCGGGGTCGTCCAAACTGGCACGGCCTGTCTGGATGCGCTGACTGATGAGTTGCAAGGGATTATCCTGACCGATGACCCGACGCTCCAGGTGGTGATGCAGGGAGAGGACGGTTCCAATTTCATCCTTCAGCATCTTGCCGAGCGGGATGCCCGTCCAACCGGCGATGACCTGACCGACGATTTGAGCATCGACACATACCTGAGTCAATGCTGTATCGCCCTGGATACTGGCGAGACGTTCATTCAATTGGTTTAGTGTTTCAACGTCCGCGAGTACAGCGGTTCCGGACCCGTTGAGCGTGCTGGCTTCGGCATTGTCAGCCTGCTGCTCCAAGGCGGTTCGCAGTTCGCGGATTTCCAGCACCAAGTCACGTGTTGCCTCCCACTTCTGCTGGAGATCATCTCTCTGCACAAGGACGGCGCCCTTCTGAGAGAGTAGTTCTTCCACACGTTCAGTGTGGTCGTGACCGGTGGCTGTCTCGCGACGCAGGATGCGCTCCTGCACCTCAAGATCCGCCAATTGACGTTCGAGATCTTCCAACAGAGCAGGCTTGGCATTCTGTCCGAGAGCGAGCCGGGCACACGCCGTATCCAGTACGCTTACTGCCTTGTCTGGCAATTGCCGGCCGGCCAGATAGCGATGAGAGAGACGCACGGCGGCTGAAAGTCCTTCGTCAAGGATGCGAACTTTGTGGTGATTTTCGAGCGCTTCTGCAATGCCACGCATCATGACCATGCATTGCGTCTCAGAAGGCTCTTCGACTTTAACCACCTGGAAGCGGCGAGCAAGAGCAGGATCCTTCTCGAAGTATTTCTTGTACTCTGACCAGGTGGTGGCGGCGATGGTTCGCAGCTCTCCACGAGCAAGGGCGGGCTTCAACAAATTGGCGGCATCGTTCTGTCCGGCTTGTCCGCCGGCACCAATCATGGTGTGGGCCTCATCGATAAACAGAATGATTGGGATGGGAGATTTCTTAACTTCTTCGATCAGGCCCTTCAGGCGGTTCTCAAACTCTCCTTTGATTCCGGCTCCCGCCTGAAGCAGGGCAAGATCGAGAGTGCGGACCACGACGTTCTTCAAGGGTTCCGGTACATCGCCCTGAAAAACGCGTAGAGCGAAACCTTCCACCACAGCCGTTTTGCCGACACCAGCCTCGCCCGTGAGAATGGGATTGTTCTGGCGACGGCGCATCAGAA
This sequence comes from uncultured Acidobacteriaceae bacterium, assembly GCA_963814195.1. Taxonomy (GTDB): domain Bacteria; phylum Acidobacteriota; class Terriglobia; order Bryobacterales; family Bryobacteraceae; genus Bog-105. Next base: position 510,401 of record CAWFBU010000005.1, on the reverse strand, counting down.
TGCCGACGATTTGACGGATCTCAAAATCGCGCCCAAGCACGTTGTCGATCTTTCCAGCCTTGGCATTAGCCGTGAGATTCACAGTGTATTGATCGAGATTCGGCGTTGCACTCGGGGGCCTCTATCACCGGAATCAGCCGTATTGGAACTGCAGCCCGAGGCAGCTGCGGTGGCCTGTCTCGGAGGAGCCTTCAACGATGGAGAACAGATCTCGCCGCAGGGCTTCGGGTTGAACCAGTAAGAGTTCCCGACTGATGTCCTTGGCCAAGCGCGAGCAGTTCGTTGTCCGATAGTAGAGCCACAACCGCGAACCCGGACCGCACTTCTTCGGCACCGATACTCCAGGGAACCCAAGTCCATGCCTCGGTCAGCAGCTTCGCAAGTGTGGGGCTAAAGACGGGGCTTCGCGCATTACCGGTTTTTAACTTATCAAGTGAGCGATTAAGTTCCTTGGCGATAACCTCCGGTTTATCCACTCCGAAGTGCTTAGTATCTTGGGTAAGTCGCCATCACCGCGTTCCAGCAACTTAATAAGAAAGTGCTCGATCTCGATATCGTAGTGCGTTCGGGATATACACAGTGCTGCCGCGCCTTCCAGGGCTGCGCGGACCACATTGTTCATGCGTCCGATGAGTGATTTTAAACTGACGTTCATTCACTTTCCCGTCTCGAACTTGTCTATGTAGCAAGCCCCCAAAGTCCAAACTACTCAATCACGCCTCTTAAGCCAATTGCAACACTGTCTCGGACGGATCGGAATCCATCGACTTAGTACGGGACCAGCTTACCCAACCCAATCGGGGGCCGCTCCCTCCTTCAGCACCGAGTTGGCAACGGGGGACGTCATCCCTTTTCGGAGATCAGCTGCACTTCGAAATCGAACTCATCTCCTGCATAAAAACGGACCAAGCTGGCGAGCGGCCGGTAGGCAGCTGCCGGTCGGCAGGAATTCGAGATAGCGTGTCAAGGGAGCGGCCCCGAAACCACTCGCACGCGGGACTGCGGATCATATACCTCGTCGCCGACGATGGCCCCCAAGCCGAGTTGTTGACTATCGAAAGCGGTGTCGTCCAGATTGCACTGCGAATCGGGAGACAGTTCGTACCAGGCGCCCACGAATTGTTCGATTTGCATGGGCACATGGAAGTAATCACTCAGCAGGATAATGCCAGACCCTCGGCAGATCGCGGCTGCTGCGCGAACAAGCCGGTGTAATACAGCAGCGAAAGATCGGAAACGCTCTGACGATTTGCAAACCGGTGTTCCCACCGAGCCGATGACATCCAGCAGATACTGGGAAAATAGTCCTCGTCTTTTTTACTCGCCTTCTGCTCAAAGCGAACACGAAACGATACTTCAGCCAGGAGCGATAGAAGAGCGATAGCAGGCGGTGATGAAAGAGATCGAGGAAATCCCGCAGCGTCCGGTCGCGCGCCATCACGCGCTGCGCGACTAATTCGGTGTAATAGAGTGGCAGCACACCCAGCGGACCGACCGCGCCGAAAAAGTTGACGCGAATATGGGGGGCAGCCCGGGACGGGTCCTCCAGTTCCTGCACCTGCTAGCAGGAAAGCCGGTGGACGCATTGCACGCCGAAGCGTACCACCTCCGTTTCCGGAGGCTCGAAACAGACCGACGCTGCTGGCCGCTCGGATTGAAAAGTTTCAGCAAACGAACGATCTGCACGAACTCGAAAGCAGTACGGCTCAGCAAACAGCCGGCGCTCGGTGCGGCTTACGCTACAGCAAGATTTTCTGCCCGGCTCGTGGTTGCCATGCGCGAAGCACCTCCTTCCGCTGCCTCGTTCGGTCACCAACTGGCTGAAGCTATTGAGTGAGCTATACAAGCCGAGGAAATATTCGAGCACGGAGGCAAACAGATAGACGCCGTTCCCGACGTAATACTCTTCGTCGAATTCCATGTGGACCCGGATTCCCCGGGCAAAGCTTATGCCATGCTCTGAGGCGACACGGGCAAAATGCCGCTCGCTCTGAAGATCGGTGATGCCTGAGATTTGACGTTCGAGAGCGCGCGATTCGGTGAAATTGTAGAGCCGGAGGATCTCCTGGAGTGCGCCGCGACCGCCCTCAACCAAGGAGAGATAGTTCAGTGAAAGATGCGAAATCAAACGCCATTGGATGGCCTTCCGCAGCGGCGGGCGAACCGTCTCAGTGGGCTTGCGAAGTGACATGCACGCGCTTGATAGCCGATCCCCCCTCCAGATCGAAATCGCCATGCTCATTGCCGAAGGGCAGACGTCCGGAAGATCGCGATTGGTGCAGGTGCATCGGACGGTTAACGTTTCAGACCCTGTTTTGGATGCGTTGCCAGAGGAATCCACCAGTGAGATATAGATTTCGGTACCGGCATCTTCGGGCTGCGAGGATGGACGGCGGCTGGCGTGCCAGAAGGTCTGGTCTTTTGACGCTACGGGCTTGCGGATCGATATGCGAGCCGGAATAGAACGGTTCATAGCGTACGATTCTTCACGGCGGTTAGGGCTTGCCGTCCGCATATCGTCGATCTGAAAATATTTCGTAAGGCGTTACGCCGACGCACGTTCGGGATCACTGGATATTCATACTTCGTTTGCTCCAGTAGAATGGGTTCGGCCGACTGGGAAAACAAATTCACGATGGGCGTGCAGCCCAGACTGAAAGGTCTTCTCCGAGACACCCAACTCCAACGACTGCTGGCGATCAAAACGTTCGTAGGGCGAGATGAGGAAGATGATTTCCGACCCGGTTGGTGAAGCCACCAGAAGCGTCAGCGACGTCCAAGTTGATGAGATCGATGAAGAAGAACTTTTCGGGGAAAGTGAAGTACTCCTGCAGGATGCGATAGCCGCTGAAAGAACGGCGCGGATAGGGCAGGATCGCTTCGCCTCTTTGAAGCCCCCGGCACATAGCGAATTCGGCGGCAATTCAATGGGCCGCTGACGTTCATTGTCCGGATTGCGCAAAAGAATTCGCAGGCGGTTGTTGAAGAGCAGTTCGTAGAGCGTGTAGATGAGCATGCTTTCGCCGTTCAGATAGAAGCGCAGTGACGAAATCGGCAGGGCGGGGAAGACGACGTCGGGGAAAGTAGAGAGCTGAATGCTGCAGGCGGTAATTGCGTCGGTTGACTTTCAGCGGGGGATCAAGGCGTTCGGGCGATCTCCATTTCGCGTCAGTCACCCGAACGGGCTCGACCTGCGTGTCGTAACAGGTACGGAACTTACAATTCACCGCATCTACCTGACGCGCGAAGTAGAGCGTTGTCTCGCGAGGGATTCGTCAAGCTTGCGGTGAGCTTGCCCTGCTCCGGATCGACATTGAATTCAACGATTGACATGGACGGAATCGGTCGCAGAAAGTGCGGATAGATCACGTTCAACATCGATTCGGTGATTTCAGGAAGATCGTCGTTGAACTTCAGATGAATGCGCGCAGCCAGGAACGCGAACGATTCGACCAATCGCTCAACGTGCGGATCTTCGGATCCGTTTGGCCCAAGGACCAGGTGAGAGGCAACGGACGGATACTTTTCCGCGAACTCCGCGCCCATTTTGCGGAGAAGGAAAGTTCGCGTTCGTAATAGTCCAGTAGTTCATCGCGCACCGGCTTCCCCTTGCACCTTATATTCGCCGCTGGACAGCTCAAGGACCGTGTCGAAGCTGACGGGCTCAGGATTTGGATTCACGCGAAGCATCCCTTCGATGACAAAGCGCAGGCTCGGCACTTTGTCGTGGCCGATGGTCACCAGATTGACTCGCACATTGGCGATGCGCGGCTCAAACTTTGAGACGGCCGATTAATTGACTCTGTAAGATACTTTCGATCTGCTCACACTCAGCACGCTCATCGAGGTTATATCAGGAAGCCCATACATGTACAGCGACTAGCCAGCTGGGATCCCGGAGGTGCGCGGTTGCACCGGATGGCGAGTGTTTAAGAGCCACTCGAGGTCGCGGCGAACTGCGTCCTTCAATTTGCGGAGGGACACGAGCGAGTGAGGTTCAAGGCTCCCGAGACCTTTAAATCCTCGTCGATCAGGCGGTCGAGAACCGAAAGTGTGACTGGGGCATCTCGCGCGTACTCGTGGCATGGCGGACGTTCTACCTTACGTGATCAAGCCTTCCGCTGCAACCATGCAAGAGTTTCAGGATTGGCCGTTCCCGTGTCGTCGCTCAAAGTCGCTGTGTGGAGTTGAGGAAATTCCTGCAGAAAGCCTTCAGTTCCGAACGCAATGCCTTTGCAACGTGACGTACTCAACTTGTCGGCAGCCACGATGACATAGCGATGCAAATCGAGCCAACCGCGGCCGACATCAGTGCTCATAGCGGATTCGGCAACTTCGCGAGACCTGTTGATAATTTTCGGCGAGTGCCGCATTCTTAGGGCGATTCGTGTTGCCGGCGAAGGCGCCGGCAGGATCAGTTCACCGACGTCCGCAGTCTGATTCCGAAGTTCGCCCCAACGCAGGGCCCGCAGAAGCAGATAAGCACCAGGATGCGAAGGGTCGTTGCGCAGAAAATACTGTGCAGCCGCCACTGACGTTTAAACTGCCTCTCGTACTCTGCGATCTCACCGGCGCGAAGCTCGCTGGCAATCGATGCGTTCGGAACGAAGGCGCAGATGCCGGCGCTGCCGGAGCTTCTTGCCTGGCGGGCTCCGGCACTGCTGCAGGAGCTGTCGGTTCGCGGAGCATATCCGGCTCTTTCTCCAACTTGCGGATGATAGGATGTGGACTACATTGCCGAATTCCTCAACACATCTCCGAACTGGACCGAACGATGGAGCGGAGCCGGCGAACAGTTCCTTACAGGTCCCGTCCAGTTTGTCCAGGGTTTCGAGCACGATCTTGCTTTCGCGCTCCAGATCTTTATAGAAAGATCTTCGGCGTAGCAGCGAAATCCTTATCGAAGACTTCGGGGCGTGAGTTTGCCTTCTTTTACAGCGAGGTCGCGAGCCTTTGTTCGCGTGTCGTTGCCGCGTACGTCAGCCTCTGAGCCGATACGACGGGACTCCTGATAATGCGAAGCAGTGAAGGCCACCCTCGGTGAGCGGTATTTATTGAGCGCCACGATGGGCGACGAACCTTTGCCGGGATCGAAGTACGATCCGAGCCATTCGAAGGGCGAAGCGCGAAGTTCAAGATCACCGTCTTCCTCCAGCTCCGGGATACAACACGGGCCAGAAATTCTCAATAATCCCTGCATAGCTGCAGGCCGGAAGTAAGACCCGGCAGATCATACTCGTAGATCCAGGCTTCAGTCAGCCAAACGGCGATCCATAGATCCTTTGTGGACTTGAGGAGAGCATCTTCCGCCAGCTTGATCACAGCCTTGTAATCGGAGTCTTTCGTTTCCCGCTCCCACTGGCCCATAGGGCCGGCCTCTTCCTGGCGGCGCGCTTCCCTCAACTTGTCATGCAGGACATAACGAAGATTGACGCCACCTGGCTTTCACCCGGGATGGGCAGCAGAAATCGCTCCATCGTTTCCATGGCAGGCAGGCGAGAACTCAGGCGTGGTGCATGTTGGTGAATTCACGGGATAGATTTCAAGTTCGCGGATTTCAACGACCGGGAATTCCTGGCCATCCACCAGGATGGTTTTTAGATCCGTAAGGCGCAACTTCGCCGGACTTCGTCTTCACACCACTCACTGACGCGGCCCAGCCGTACTTCTTCATCCGGATGTTGCCAGGAGAGCGGAGCCATGGAGGGAATCATGACCTCCCCAAGTTCACGCGATTGAAAAGTGGGCCCGGTGGTTATCTGGGCGGGAATCCAAAGCAGATCGCGGAGACGTTGGGAGGCGCGATCTGGATGGTGGCGATGTCGGCATAGGACAGCCACATGTAATCGCCGGCCGCGAAAATTTCCAGCTTTTCACCGATCCGCAGATCGGTATCGGAAATCATCGAGAACTCTTTTCCGTTCAACTTGCCGGCTACAGGAGCATGCGCGGCTTGCCAGGTGATCCGGTAGCGGGCGCGGGGAATTTTCTCGCACTCAAACATTTCCTGTCGTGTTTTCTCCGCGTTGAGAACAGATTTATAAAGCAGCGCACCAAGCATCGACTCTTTTTTGCTTTCCTGCGCAAGGATGTTCAACTGCTTCTCAGCTCGATCGAAGTCACCGGCAAAACATAGAAGCTCAAAAAGGAAAGTTCTGCTGCGCTGATCGCCGGGTTTCTCTCGAAGAGTTGGACATTCAAGGCCGAGATGGCTTCGGTAAGCTTCCCGGCCTTGAATAGTTGTTGCGCGTCCATGCAACCGAATTCTACAGCTTTTGATTCTTGGCGACGTCCCAGCCGGCGACGATCTTGTTGCCGAGTGTACCGGTAGCAGTCTTGCGGAGAGTAAGTGACCTGCAGCGATTTGCAGACATTGAGAGCAGATTCGGAAGGCTTGCCGCCGCCGGCCGCGCCGCCCCAGCTGATGCTGTCAATAAACACTTCGGTCATGATCGTACTGGAAGTAAATCTGCGTGGTGTCGCCGCCAGTGGCTTCGCGAACAATCATCTGGCCTTTGGCGATGTGGGTACCGCTGCAGCAGTTCAGGAACAGTTTCGGCGAGGAGATTTATCGAGCTGCTTCTGCAAGCTAAGGCTGCTTAGATCCACCTTTCCGGCGCCGCTACCGGTACCGAACGCCACGCTCGAGGGGTTCGATGCGCCATTGCTGAAGCTGAAAATTTCAATCCAGTCTTCGGCACCCTTCTTCTCCGACTCGCCTTCAATTCCATCTAATTTCAAGAAAATTTCAACGGCCATTTCTCTGCTCCTTGACTTTAAAACACACTTCGGATTCACGGGCTGTCGAGCCCGGCTCAATTGGTTAGTATTCGGCCTAGCCGAAGCTACCGCGTGGCGGGCGGAAGATCAGCAACTAGGCGTAATGATACCGATAATTCATCCAGCTGGTAATGCGGCCGCAGGAAGGCAACCGCACGGTAAGCGCCCGGTTTTCCGGGCACATCGACGACTTCAATTCGAGCTTCGCGAAGAGGATTCTTCGCCTTCACGCTGGCTGAAGCGTCGTCATCTCCAACGACATAGGTATTGAATCCAGTCGTTAAGAAATCTTTCCACCTGCGAACGCGACATAAAGCTGCCGATCTTGTCGCGCATCATCGACTTTCAGGTAGTGAGCGAAACGGGATACAGCAAGAATGTACGGCAGTTGCGTCGAGAGACGCGCATTGGCATTGGCAGCGTCTTTGTTGTAAAGCTTTGGCTTCTGCGCCGATTGCACGCTAAAGAAAGCCGCGTAGTCGGTTCCTTTGCAGTGCACCAGCGGGATGAACCCGTTGTCCGCAAACTCTTTTTCGCGACGGTCCGTGATGGCGATTTCAGTCGGACACTTTAGCGCGACATCGCCTTCGTCAGTTCGGAACGTGTGCGCCGGCAGGCCTTCCACCAGACCGCCACCTTCCACTCCGCGGATGGAAGCGCACCATCCATAGAGCGCAAAGGAAGTAGTCAGCCGCGCACCAAGCGCATAAGCGGCATTGCCCCACAGGTACTTCGAATGGTCCGTGCCGTCCACGTTCTCTTCGTAATCAAAACCCTCCACTGGTCTTGGTGTCGCGTCCGTAGGGCAGGCGCATGAGGATGTGAGGAAGACACAAACCCACGTAGCGCGAATCTTCGCTCTCACGGAAGCTCTTCCACTTGGCATACTCAGTGTTGTCGAAGAGCTTGGCGATATCGCGGACCTGACCGATATCCGAGAAGCTGTCCATGCTCATCAGATCGGGTGCCGAAGCTGTTAAGAAGGGCGCGTGGGCACCGGCCGCAACGTGCGACATCTTCTCAAGCAGTTCCATATCTTCGGGATGCTTGGTGAACTCGTAGTCGCCGACCATGGCGCCGAAGGGCTCGCCGCCGAAGACTGCCGTACTCGTCCTCGTAGACCTTTTTGAAGGTCGCGCTCTGATCGAACTCGGCAGCGCGCTGCAGGTCCCGCAGCAATTCTTTCTTCGAAACATTCAGCACGCGGATCTTCAACATGACTGAAGTTTCTGAGTTGTCGAGCAGATAACGAAGACCACGCCAGCTACCTTCCAGCTTCTGGAACGAAGGGTGGTGCATGACTTCGTTCAGCTGCAGTGAAATAAGGTGATCAATCTGCGCAATGCGGGAATTGATCATCGCCTCCGCATCGCGAGAGACGGTAACTTCGCCCTTCAGCACCTGGGCGACAAATTCTTTTACAAGATCTCGGCCGCGCTGCTGCGACGAAGGCTCCTGCGCCGAACCGGCCCTGCTCGACAATCTGATCCAGCAGGCTCGTCTCGACGGTGGTGGTGCGAAGACGAGGATTTTGCGCGTTGCTGCTCATTTCGATTCTCTCCTTCTTCGTCCTTGCTTGCTCAGCGCCGTCTTTGGTTCCGCCCATTTCTGCGCGCAGTTTGTCGAGCTTCTCGGTATTGGAAACGGCATCCATCAGCACCTGGTCCAGCTTCTCGTTGGTCTGCAGCGTGCCGCGCAGATCGCTCAGCTTGCCGCGCAGTTCCAGCAATTCACGCAATGGCCTGATCTGCCGCGCCACCTGCTCCGGCTCAAAATCTTCCAGGCTGCGGAAGTTCAGGTCGACCTTCAGATCGCCGGCATTCGCGTCTTCGCTCAGCTTGTTTTCAACACTGAAGGCGAGGTGCGGACGCATGCTCTCCAGCACACTATCAAAGTTATCCGGATTGACGTCGACAAAGCGACGATCCTTCAAACGCGGCAAGCGGTTCCGTCGGCTGTCCGGTGAAGTCACCCATTACGCCCAGGACAAAAGGAAGCTCTTTCAGTTCGATCGCATCCCCAACCTGCACGTCATATGAAATCTGAACGCGTGGGGGCCGGACGCGGGTAAGTTTTTTTTGTATGCTTTCTCGAGCCATACGTTGAGACCTCTAATTCCTAAGACCTGGTGAACTGAGTTCACCTACCTTACTGAAAATTCGACTACCGGGGCTACCGCTCCAAGATCTTAGCAGAATTAGCGGGGCTCGCATCCTGCCCAACACAATGCATGTCCGTTGCCAAACCGCCCGCTTAGGGAAGTAAGTTGTTGCTGCTGTGTTGGCGACTGTTTGGCGAGTAAGTGTCATCCGATCGTCACTTCGGGGGAGGTTTGGCATGCGACGCAGGTTAACGTCATTAGTCTGTCGGATAATCGGCTGCTACGGCGATTGACGTGCTGAGCTTCCAGGTAAGAGTTTTGCAATCTAATCGAGTCACGGCACTCTTTGCTGCTGGTCAATGAGGCAATACAAGGTCGGATCAGTTGGGCGGCAGATTGCCTGCATCGAGGAACAGCTGGAGTTCATCGGAGTACCAGATTCCAGTCTTACTTAAGCAAGCCGCTTTCCGCCATCGTATGTGGGCGGGCCTGGCGGGCATCACGGTGTCAGAAGTTATGCAGCAGGATGAACGAGCGCGTGAAGCTCTGAATCGGCACTGGCGTGCGTCGGCGGCCGGCGATGCGGACGCAGAACACGACATTTATGATGAGGGTGCCATTTGCGATTATCCTCAGTCAGGCGAGCGCATCATCGGCCGAATCAATTTGCAGGCCTTGCGCAGTCATCATCCCGGCAAACCCTCGGGCTTCGAGGTCAAACGGATTCTGGGCAGCGGTGATCTCTGGATCACGGAGTACACAATCATCTACCAGGGGCGACCGGCGTATACCGTGAGCATCATGGAATTTCGCAATGGTAAGGTCGTGCACGAGACGCAGTACTTTGCAGATCCCTTTGAGGCGCCAGCGTGGCGGAAACAGTGGGTGCAGCCATAGCGTGTGACGCCGAGCGTGTAAGAACTTTCGCTTCAGCTAGAAGGCGGCGGTTGACTTACAGCGAGTGAGCCGCTCGTATCGTTTGAGTCTTTTGATACCACCGGTCATGAAAGATTCAGACTCTATATAGCTCGTGGGTGGCTCCGGCAGTTGGCCATTACTTTCTAGAGGGCAGACTATGCGTGTGTTCGTAGCAGGAGCGAGTGGGGCGATCGGGGAACCGTTGATTGCCGAGTTGTTGAAGCGGGGGCACTCTGTTGTAGGAATGACAACGAGCGAGACACGGGCCAAGGCACTGGAACAGCAAGGAGCCTCCGCAGCGATCGTGGACGCTTTTGATGCCGCAGCATTGGAGGCGACGCTGAAACGGTCAAGGCCAGAAGTTGTGATCGATGAGCTGACATCGCTGCCGAAGGAACAAAGCGAGATGCCGAAGTACGCGGCAGGCGACAGAAAGCTACGGATCGAGGGCGGTGGGAATTTGCTCCGTGCGGCGATTGCGACCGGCGTGCGACGGTACCTACAGCAGTCGAGCGGATTCTTTTTAAAGGCGGCGGAAGGGGCTCTGGCAGACGAGGCGTCTCCGCTGGATGTAAACGCAAGTTCCGGCGTGGCCGCGAATGCGCAGACGTACATGCAACTGGAAGAGCGGCTTTTGAACTCCCCAGACATTGAGGGTGTGGCACTGCGATATGGATTTTTTTATGGACCCAAGACGTGGTATTTCCCGGGTGGATCAGCCGCGAATATGGTGATGCAGCAGCAAGTTCCGGTTGTGGGCGAGGGACAAGGCGTGTGGTCGTTCGTGCATATCCACGATGCAGCAGTTGCAACGGTGGATGCGCTGACGGCAGAAGCGGGTGTCTATAACTTGGTTGACGATAATCCTTCGCCGCAGAACGTTTGGCTATCCTCGTTCGCGAGATTCCTGGGAGCTGCGGCGCCCCCGCGTTTCAGTGAGGCGGAAGCCAAGGCTGTGGCGGGGGACGATGCGGTTTACTACGCGACGAGATTGAGCGGGGCCTCGAATGCGAAGGCGAAAAGGGTCCTCGGTTGGAAGCCACGGCGGCTGGAGTGGCTGCAGAATGAGTAATCAGACAAGGACCTGGACGGGTGCCGCCTTGACTTTTACAAACACATGGTGACAACCGCGAATTTGCAGCTAAACGGAGAGGCGTCAGGCCTATCCAATTGTTTATAAGAAGAGGACGAGCGGATTACAGAAACGGTAGCCTGACTGTTAGGCGAGTTGCAGTTCCGAGAGCCCGGTGAAGCCGCGAATGCAAGCGGCGAGCGGCTGGAGGAAAGGCTATGTCTCGGGAAAGATGACGGAGCAAAGTGTTTCTGGCAAAGATCAATAAGGCTGAAACGTAAGCCGAACGCCACGGTCGATCTTTCGAATAGAAGCCTTAGTGCGAGGACGAGAGCATGGAACAACGCAAGTTCGGCCCGACAAACCAGAAGGTGCCAACAATTGGTCAAGGTACCTGGTACGACAAAAGCGATGATCACGAGTCCGCCGTTGCGGCTCTGCGTCGCGGCCTGGACCTCGGGATGGCGCACATCGACACCGCCGAAATGTATTTGTCAGGGACCGCTGAGGAGTGGGTCGCAGAGGCTATCGTCGGTCGGCGCGATGAGGTCTTTCTCGTTTCGAAGGTTCTTCCGGAGAATGCATCGCGAAATGGAACCATCGCCGCATGTGAGCGATCGCTCGCTCGGCTTGAAACCGACCGGTTGGACTGCTACCTCCTACATTGGCGCGGTAATCACCCGCTTGCGGACACGATCCAAGCCTTTGAGCAACTCCAGCGGGATGGAAAAATCCTGTCATGGGGCGTCAGCAACTTCGATGTTGCTGATATCAGGGAGGCAGATGCAATCGCAAAGAACAGTCACCCGGCGTGTGACCAGGTCCTCTATCATTTGGAAGAACGCGCAATCGAGCACGCTGTTCTTCCGTGGTGCGAGGAGCACGACAGGGCTGTTGTAGCGTATAGCCCTTTCGGTCACGGACAATTCCCAGGCAGCCACACACCGGGCGGCCGTCTGCTGAAAGAAATCGCTACGGCACACAACGCAACACCTCGTCAGGTCGCGCTCCGGTTCCTTGTCCGACATCACGGTGTTTTCGCTATTACTAAAGCCAGTAATCCGAACCACGCTGCCGAAAATGCAGGTGCTGGAGATTTGCACCTGAGCGAACAGGAAATCGCACAAATAGACGAGGCGTTTACGCTGGGAGCGCCACCGAGGCAATTACCCATGCTCTAGGGGTACTTTGTTATGCGATGGATTCGTCAACGAAGCCGTTCATTCTATTTCACATTCGTAAGGGAGGACTCTACGCTAGTGAGAAGAGCGGGACTTATGAGCTTCGATTGAGGGAACCAGGGTGCGTGAACGGCCGCGAGCCCGGCTTCTCCGGCTGCTACACGATTCAAGGTATTGCCAGCCCATCCGCTGATGCTTCAGGTTGCCTGGATATGAGAACTAAAAGCAAGAAGTGTGTTGGGGTGAAGCTCGTCAGAAGTGTAACTCTTTCGCTGCATAGATCATGTCTGACGGCCCAGCCTAGAGCAGTCCAGTTTGACTCCAGTCGGCGTATCGGCGAAGTGTCAACCAGATACGGATCATAGAGTCGGCCTCGATCCGGCAAAGTCCGGGATGCGCGTTTACGGCAAAGTGCCTGAGCACGAGCTCAGGATTGGTAAAACACATTCCGATACTCACGGGTAATTGGCAGAATCCAGTGATACGCGTGAGTGAAGCGAATTCGCTCATTGCGGTGGCAGGTTGCATACAACGGCGCTTTCGCGACGTTAGGACGAGCGAGCCGAAACGAACGTTTATAATGCGCACAAGCCGAGAGGGCCTCAATGAATCCATTCGATGTAAAGAAATGCGCGGGCGCTAGTGCAGCGTTGCTGTTATTCGTACCGCTTCTCGTGGCTCAGGGCGAATCTCCAAAATCTGGCCAAAGTGTCCCTGCGGCGAGTAGCCGTGAAGGGAAGAAGCTGTTCGGTACTGCGGCTGCCTTGCGGGTGGCACGCGTGTCTTCGCCGCGTATTTCGCCGGACGGCTCGCAAGTGGCGTATGTCGTTTCGGAAACCAGGATGGACAAAGACAAACCCTGGAAATCAGTCGATCAACTTTGGGTGGTTCCAGCCGCTGGTCCGGCATCAGCCGCACGGCAATATACGCGCGGTGAGGAAAGCGTCTCCGCACTGGAGTGGTCCCCTGACGGCAAGGTAATCGCATTCCTGATGAACGCGGGAGAGGAGAAAGACAAGAAGCCACAGGTCTGGTTCATGTATGCCGATGGCGGGGAGCCGTGGCAGGTGACGAAGCACAAACCGGGCGTGCGTGCGTTCGACTTCTCGACGGATGGCAAGATGCTAGCGCTGGTTGCCGTTGCTCCGGAGAGTTCGGCGCAGGAGCAACGAACGAAAGACAAAGATGATGCCCAGGTGATAGATCACGACTATAAATTGGCGCAGTTGTGGACGTGGGACATCGCGGCAGGTAGCGCCAAGGAGATCGTGAAAGGTAAGTTCACGGTGGGCGACGCGCGGTGGTCACCGGATGGATCAAAGATCGCCTTCACCGAGAATCCTACTCCTTTGCTCAATGACAATTGGCAACAAGAGGCCTGGGTCGTCGATGTAGCTAGCGGACAACAGCATAAGTTGACGGGAACGGGCCGATATACGCACATGGCGCGATGGTCGCCCGACGGGAAATCGATCGCTTTTCTGGCCAACGAAGGCAATCCGGAATTCCATACATCCCTGAACGTGGCGCGCGCAGATGGGAGCGACTGCCGGAATGTGAGCGCGAAATTTGAGCTGAATGCGTCGGAGCCATTCTGGGCTAGCGACGGCAAGACGATTTTCTTTAGCTCAAATACGCGCGAGTCGGTGGAAGTTTTTCAGGTGAATGTAGCCGCCGCGTCGGTAGAGCAGATCACCGCGAAGGGCGGTGCGCTCAACTTAGCCCAGTTGAGCAAGAACGGACGTACGGCTGTGGGAACCTGGACCGACCCGATGCACCCGGCCGAGGTTTTTCGGAGCGATTCGCGATTCAACAAGGTAGAACCAATCACGAATCAGAATGCGTGGCTGAGAGACTACGCGCTGGGCGAGACGGAAGTGATCCGGTGGAAGAGTAAAGACGGATCGGAGGTGGACGGCATTGTGACTAAGCCGGTAGACTTCGACTCTTCGCGCAAATTTCCGTTCTTGCTGAATCCGCACGGCGGCCCGACGGGGGCTTCGACGATGTCTTTCAATCCAACGGAACAGGTGATGGCGGCAAACGGCTATGTTGTGCTGGAGCCGAACTTCCGGGGATCGACCGGCCGTGGAGAAAAGTATGCACGCGCAAACGAGAAGGATTGGGGCGGCGGCGATTATCAAGACGATATGAGCGGCGTTGACGCAGTAGTGCAGAAGGGCTGGGCTGATCCACAAAGGTTGGGCGCGTATGGATGGTCATATGGCGGTTACATGACTTTCTGGATCGAAACGCAGACAGATCGATTCAAAGCAATCTCGCCGGGAGCCGGGCTGCCCGATTTGTATTCTATGTACTCGCAGACAGATATTCATAACTACATCGGATTGTTCTTCGGATTAAAAGCGCCCTGGGACAACTTTGATGAGTACTGGAATCATTCGCCGATGAAGTATGTAGATCATGTGAAGACGCCGACGATGATTCTGCACGGTCAGGCAGATACGCGCGTGCCGATCGCGCAAGCGGAAGAGTTTTACCAGGCTTTGAAGGAACGCCATGTGCCGGTAGAGTTCGTGACTTATCCAAGGGAGAATCACGGGTTCACCGAACCGCGCCACACTCAGGACCGGATGCAGCGCTATCTCGTATTCTTCGGCAAGTATCTCGGTAATGAGCCGAAGACGGAGCCCGTGGAAGCTATGGAGCGGATTGCAAAGGATCTGCCGGGGAACAAGCCGGCTCAAGTGGCGTCGGGTTCTGCAATGCCAGCCTTTCAATAAGTACGCCGCGGTTGATGTCGAATTCGATGCCGTTCGGCAACACTTGGAGATGAGTGTGTCGGATATTGCTCGATCCTTGCCGATAAGGCAGTCCTATGCCCCAGGATCCCGTTTGCCGGCAGGGGCCAACAAACTATCAGCCCCATTGACATAACTTCATCCGGTACGGGATCGCGCCCGGCTTCCTTGCTGAGCTTGTCTTATATACTGTCCAGCCATGGCCCCACGATACCGACGCCCTCAGGTTTGTGTTCTTGGGAGTGCTGACCCCGGGTCATTAGCTTATCAGCTAGCGGGCGAAGCCGGTACACTTCTGGCGCGAATCGGGATAACGGTAATCAGCGGGTGCGGCAGCGCGGCGACAAAGAACGCGGCTGAACGGGCCGTCCAGGCGGGTGGACTAGTCGTCAGCATCATTCCGCCCGATGAGTTGCCTGAGCCGGATTGGCCCGCCACAGTCGTCATACCTTGCGGCATGGGAGACGCCCGCAACGTGCTCATGGCACTGGCCGGCGACGCCTGTATCGTGATCGGCGGCCGGGCTGGCACTATCTCCGAAGTATGTCTGGCTTGGCTTCACAAGCGTCCCCTTCTTCCACTGGTGGGTTGTGGCGGTTGGTCGGATTCTCTTCCGACCAATCCACCCGATGAAAGAAAGAACTCCTTGATCTTGCCCTGGAGCTCCACGAGTGAGCTTGGGTCACAACTCCACAGTCTTCATCTGCCGGGGTCACCGGCTTGAGTCAAGTTGGGCGCGTTCGATTCCGGTCTGCGGAGTGAGGCCTGTTCGACTCAAAGCCCGTTTAGGGACTATGTCACAGATTCTAGTTAGAAGCGTGCTGCCAATTCGAACTAGTTTCTCCGCCATATACATTCACTTTAGAAGTGGCTCTCGCCGGAATGCCTGAGAGTAATTGCCTCCCGTCTTCCACCTTTCATGAGATGAGTTCACCGCAGCGACGGACAACGGGCAAGAAATAGCTTCGGAACACTCCGATGACGATTACTTTATATTAACGGCCCAGGGTATATCTACACATCGCGAGTACACCAAATATTCAAGTTGGCGAGCTACTACCGTATCTGAGACAGTAGCCACCCACGTGCCAGACGCCAGTCACGCGTTACAGTTTCTACCGAGACGCCCAAAGTTACTGCTGTTTCCTCTACACTCAGTCCCCCGAAGTAGCGAAGCTCAACCATGCGAGCCCGCCTTTCGTCGACTTGCTGTAACTCGACTAGCGCGTCAACGAGCGCAATGAGCCGCGCCTCCCTGGTGTGGCTCACGTCAAGGGCCTGGTCTACATTGAATCGTTCCAACCCGCCGCCATGTTTGGGTGCGCGACGCCTCCGGGCAGCGTCGACCAAAATGCGTCGCATGATTTGCGCGCAGGCTCCGAAGAAGTGCGCTTTGCCCTTCCAGTCAACTTGCCGAACATCAATGAGCTTCAGATAGACCTCGTGCACTAGCGCAGTAGGCTGCAGTGTAGGGTCGTGGCGCTCTCGCTTTGCGAAACCGGAAGCCATGCGCCGCAACTCCTTGTAGATATGTGGCGTGAGGGCCTGCATCGCAGCCTGGTCCCCTTTGGCCCAATTGAGCAAAAGCTGGGTCGTTTCAGACTGTTCCGGATTCACCTGAAGTGAGCACATCATAGCGCAAAAAATTTCGGCCAATGCTTACGGTTTCGTGGCCAGTTCTTCGCCATGTAGGTCAGGACATCAGTCGTCCAGAAAGTAACGAGGGTTATTTCATGAAACAGCGAAGAGCTGAAATTCTAGCGGCGCTTATACTATCGGTCGCTTTGCAGGCGAATGGTCAAAACGCTGTGACTAACTGGAACAGCATTGCTTCCACAACCATTGTGACCAACGGTGGCCAAGGCGCAGGAGCTTCCGGGGTCTGGTTTGCTTATAGCAGCATAGCCGTTTATGACGCAGTAAATGCCGTTCATCACCGCAAATTCAAGCCGTTTTATTACTCCGGGATCGCCGCGCCGCAAGCTTCTGAGGAAGCGGCAGCTCTGGCGGCAGCGCATCGAGTATTACTTAACTATTTCCCCGCACAACAGACCACGCTGGATGCTCAATTCAAAGCTGCTCTGAGCAGCCTTACGGCTAAGCCACATGCCATTGCGGAAGGCGTCGATATAGGCGAAGCGGCGGCACAAGCCTTGATCTCAGAACGAACCGGCGATGGTTTGAACGCCGCCGTCCCATACAACCAACCCGCTGGACCGGGTGTCTGGGAGCCGAACCCACCCAGCGCTCCGCCAGTCACACCCTGGCTTGGCCAAATGCGTCCATTCACGATGAAAACCGCAGCTCAATTTCTACCAGATGGTCCAACCGCGCTGGCGAGCCAGGAGTGGGTAGCGGATTACAACCTCATGCGCCTATTCGGGGGTGGAACCAGCGATGCTCGTGATGCAGCCCAAACCGAGATTGGACAGTTCTGGACGGCACACACCGGAGCGCAGTACAGCCAGGTATTCAACGGCTTAGTGCAACAGTACAATCTCGACTTAATGGAATCCGCGCGCCTCATGGCCATTCTTTGGACCGGCTATGCCGACGCCGCCATCGGTTGCTATAACGCGAAGTATTTTTATCATTTCTGGCGCCCGTGGGCCGCCATTCCAGCGGGCGGCGGCAACCCAGACGCGGTGGCGGATCCCATGTGGACGCCGCTAGCCAGCACGCCGAATCACCCGGAGTATCCGGCGGCTCATGCCTGCCTGACAGGCGCCGTGACGGATTTGGTGGCCGATTATTTCGGGACTCGCAAAGTGCATGTAACGGTAAATAGTTCCGTCTTCAGCGACGGGGTGCACACTCACTCATTTGATAACGTCGGCGACTGGTTCTACGAAGTGCACTGGGCGCGCATATTCGCGGGTTTTCATTTCAACCATTCGCTGGAAGATGGCGCCTCACTCGGTAAACAAGTGGCTCGTCAGCTCTTCACCGGATATTTCGGTCCGGATCAGGATCGCCACTGATGCGCCTTCGACGCCCATAGTTGTTTCACGATCCGCTTTGGACCGGCTTTGCATTCGTGATCAATGATCCATAAGCCGAGCATTATTGTTCCGTAGTCGGTCCGAGAAGATCCGCATCTCTGCTTCTGAGTTAGATACGTGGCCCGCTGTTTTGCTTGGTAACTGATGCCGGACGGCGATTGCAAAGCAGCGGCCACAAGTAAGGGTTATTGAGGATACAATTTGGTCCTGTGACCCAGGAAGAATGGCGACAGGTGGAGGAGCTGTATCAAGCGGCAATCGAACTTTCTCCAACAGACCGCAGCGCTTTGCTCGAACGAGCTGTTCCGCAACTGCGCGCCACCGTGAACTCGATTTTCGACCAGGAGAGTAAACCTGTCACGGATGGCTTTGCATTAGACCGTCCTGCCTGGGAAGAGCATGAAGTCTTGCTCGGAACATTCTCCATCATGGCAGCCGGTGCGCAAATCGGACCTTATAGGATTGAAGAGTCAATCGGACGAGGCGGCATGGGTGAGGTGTTTCGCGCGACCGATATCCGCCTGAACCGGACTGTCGCGGTGAAGACGTCCAGTGTGCATTTCAGCGAACGATTCGAGCGCGAGGCGAGGGCGATTGCCACGCTCAATCATCACCATATTGCAACTCTTTACGACATTGGGTCCAGTCCTTCGGACATCAGCTATTTGGTTCTGGAATATGTCGAGGGTCCGACGCTTTCCGATCTCATTGCTAAAGGACCTATCGAACCGACTGAGGTTCAACGCATTGCCCTCGAGATAGCTGAAGCGATCGAAGCCGCACATGAGAAAGGAATCATTCATCGTGACCTTAAGCCCAGCAATATAAAACTCGGCGAGGGCAAGGTTGTAAAGGTCCTAGATTTCGGTTTAGCAAAAGCACTCAACGGTGGGCCGGCAGCATCATCCGGCGATACAACGCAGCACGGCGTTCTATTGGGCACTCCTTCTTATATGTCTCCCGAACAGGCCGTCGGTAATCCTGCTGATAGGCGCTCTGATATCTGGTCATTTGGCGTCGTGATTGCGGAGATGCTTTCGGGAAGGAGACTGTTTGCCGGCAATACCTCGGGCGAGATCCTCGCTGCCGTTATCCGTGCGGAACCGGACCTAACCTCTATTCCGGACGCATGGCTGCCCTTAGTGAAGCGTTGTCTAACGAAAGACGTGCGCCAACGCTTGCAAGCGATCGGGGAAGCACGTATCGCGCTTGAAGCCGGTTTCGACCCGGATCTTAGCCGCCAAACCCGTAAGAGACTTTTACTTTTGGTTGCCTTCGCAGCCACAGCAGCTCTTCTTGCCTCTGGTTTATGGCTCAGCCACCTGCCGAAGCCTCTTCCCAACAATCCTCTCGCGAACGCGACATTTACTCCCCTGACCGACTACGGCGGAACGGAAACCGACGCTTCTATTTCTCCGGATGGCAATTTTGTCGCATTCTTGTCCGATCGTAGTGGCGTTTCCCATGTGTGGCTCGATCGTATTGGCGTTGGCTCTCCCGTTGACCTCACACCAGGATCGGGAGATGAACGCGCACCGCTGCGCAGCATCGGGTTTTCTCATGATGGAGCTGAGATCTGGGTGGCTGGAACGGAACAGCGCAGGCTTCAAATGCTGCCTCTGCTAGGCGGTAAGTTCCGCTCGTTTCTAACCGACAAAGCGGTGAGTCCAACCTGGTCCCCAAGCGGCTCCAAAGTAGCTTTTCACACAAGTGAACCCGGAGACCCTATCTTCGTCGCTGAAAGCGACGGCTCAAATATCCAACAAATCTACCGCGACGTTCCCGATAAGCATAATCACTTCGTTGCCTGGGGGGCAAACGACAATTTTATCTACTTTGTGCATGGCACACCCGCTACTTCTGAAACTGACCTATGGAGAATCGCTAGTTCCGGCGGCAGACCCGAGCGTCTCACTTTTCAAAACTGCGCCTTGCGGGATCCCACGCCTCTATCTAACGGGACGATTCTCTACCTTGCAGTTGAACGTAACCATTCCGGGGGTCAACTCTGGTCTTACGACCTTGTACGAAAGGTATCTGCCCGGATGACGTTTGGCCTTGAGCAGTACACTTCCTTATCTGCCTCGACCGGTGGGCGCAAACTCGCCGTCACCGTAGCCAACCCGACGGTGCGGCTTTGGAGCATTCCAATCCGAGACGCCGTGGTCACAGAGGCTGACGTTAAGCCCTTCCCCCCTGAGGCGAGACGTGTCGTAGCTCCGCGGTTTCGTGGCAGCACTTTGTTCTACTGGTCCTCGCTTGGCGGCGGTTACAAATTGTCGAAGTGGGAGGCCGGGCGTTCTACTGAGATTTGGAGCGCTGGAGACGCCCTGGTGGAGCCTGCCGCCATCTCGCCTAACGGGACTCAGATAGCGGTGATTACTGGTCAGAGTGGTAAACACCGGCTGCGGCTGATCTCTGCCGACGGTGCGGAATCGACCCAAATCGCGCCTGGGCTGGACGTTGAAGGCTCTGCCGATTGGTCTCCCGACGGTCGCTGGATCGTCATCGGGGGCAACGATGGCGAGGGGAAGGGCTTGTTCAAAGTTCCGAGTGGGGGTGCTGGAGCAGCCGTTCGCCTCACTAAAAGCATCGGCCGCAATCCAGTCTGGTCTCCAGATGGCTCGTTCATCGCTTACTCCGGTCCGAATGTCTTTACGCTCGAACCGATCATGCTGATCCACCCAGATGGCACATCGGTTCGAATTCCGCTAATCCGCACTCACCGGGATGGTGAGCGCCTCCGCTTTATGCCTGACGGCCGCAGTTTGATCTACATGCAGGCAAGCGAAGCTACGCCGTGGCAGGATTTCTGGGCGCTTAATCTGACGACCATGGAAACACGCCGCCTCACGAAGTTCAAAGCTCGTGCCACCATGCGTACGTTCGATGTGACAGCAGATGGGAAGAAGATTGTATTCGACCGCGAGCGTGAGGATTCTGCCGTCGTCTTGATCGACAGGCATACGGAGGATTAAGCTCTTGCCGATTTGGTTAAGTTTGAGGTTCAGTACTCCGGGAACTGCGATTAGTGCCGAGGTTTCCGCGGTCCGATAGCAGCAACTGCAAGGACCACTTCCTATGGGAGTTCAGGTGCTTCCCGATTCAGTATCGACCCAAGTTCCGATTTCGCCGATCACTCAAACCCTGACCTAGAGCCGTGTGCTGCCTCACTCGGCGGCCCAAGGATTGCGAAACGAGATTCCGCAATGCAGCCAAAAGAGACGATCCCTTAATCCAGACGTGCACTGTTTGGTTCAAGCTCAGGGACCGAGCACCTGCCGGTTTACAGAGCTTTGCGGACAGCGCAAAAGAGGTCCCGTACTAATCCAACTCGAGGGTCTGCGTCCACTTCGCGATCCAGAGCCTTTGTCCTGTAGGTCTTCAGTACGGACTATGGCATTTTGCCTTTGACGGGTTATTGTGAGCATTCCGCCCGACGAATAGACTGGGCTCGCCGAGCTCGTTGTTGAGCGAAGTTGAGAGCCGTTGTGAACTCAATTTGCCCCGTCCCCTAGGCTTCCGTTGCCATTCGCAGCGGCTCTCTTTTAGGAGGGGTTGTGAGATCTTGTCCCTGTCGTGGTCGGAACCCGTATTGTCGGCTGTGCGAAGGTGAAGGGCTTCCACCCTCTAGGTCGAGTCTGGCTGATTTATCCCGTGAGGAATTTCAAGAGCAACTGCGCGCGATTTGTCGCGCGGCCTTCCACAGCCTCGAAAGCTCGGCGGATGAGTGAACCGACAATACCGCAGGGGGCCTCGCTGGAGGTGGCCGGAAAGGCGGGCCGTGGAAATGGCCCTTCCGGTTCTGCGAAAAGGGTCCAGCCGCAGAATAAACGTTCCAAGACAAGGAAGAATCACAAGTCTCAGCAGTTCAAAAAGAAGCGGATCGCATGCGAACCGGAGCCCCGCAGACCATGGTGGCTTGTTCAGGGTGGACTGTGCAGCGGAAAATAAGGCGGCAGTTTTGGATGTAATAGTTCAGGTACTTTGCTGCGTTTAGACCACCAGCAGGGCCGAAATGCATAACCCAAGGCCGACTCTGGTTGAGAAATCTTGGCTTCGAATCGCCCGAATCGAAGCCATCTACATTAGATCTTCAGCGGCTAACTTTGCAGCTTGGCGTCCAGTGTAATTTCCGTGTCAAAAAGCTTTGATACTGGGCAGTTCTCTTTGGCTGCTTGTGTGGCGTCGGTGAAGGCTTGCTCCGTCGCGCCCGGTATTTTGGCGACTAGTGTCAAGGCGCTCTTCTTGATCGCGAATCCGTCGCCGTCCTTGTCAAGAGTGACAACGCACTTCGTTTCGATGCTGTCTGCTTTGAGACCGTGGAGGCCCAAGATCATGGAAAGCGCCATGGAAAAGCAGCCGGCATGAGCTGCCGCCAGCAACTCCTCGGGATTGGTGTTCGTCCCGTCTTCGAAACGATCACGGAAAGAGTAGGGGGAGTTGGATAACACTCCACTCGTGACGCTCAGCGTGCCAGTCCCGGATTTCAGGTCGCCTTGCCATTTGGCGTTTGCAGTTCGGTCCATATCGATTCTCCTTTGATACCCGTTAGAGATGCGCGCCAGCCGGTTTTTAGATCAGGCGAGATATGGACGCGATCATCCGTCCGGGGTTCTCAGGCTCGCGCCGATAGGAGAAGAGGCGGTCGGTGCTGCAGGCGGTGCACAGTTCGGAGTCGAAGACGTGAGAACTAGACAGGCCGGCCGCCGTCATCTGACGAACGTTTGCTTCAATGAGGTCGAGATTTCGCTGTTCAACTTCGCCCGTCCACTCCGGGAAAAAAGGAGTGAATTGCCGGGCGACTTCAGCCCCTACCTGATAACAGCACTCGCGGATACAGGGCCCGATAGCTGCATGGAGGTCCTGCGGGTTACAGCCGAAGTCTGAACCGAGGCGCTGTGTGGTTTTGGAGACAACCTCCGCAGCAGTTCCGCGCCACCCGGCATGTACTGCTGCGACAGCATGAGTCTGCGGATCAAGCAATAGGATGGGAACGCAGTCGGCTGTGCGGACTCCGATGCGAAGACCGGCCACACGGGAAACGAGAGCGTCGCCTTCCTCTTCGCGATCGCGCAGTCCGTCCGCATTCCGAACGATGTCGGAGTGGATCTGGCGAAGTGTGACGTCAACCTGGGGATTGCCCAATTTGGACCCGAAGCCATGATCGGCGAAATTGAAGCCGGTCAGGGCTTCACATCGGTAAACGCCATCGACGCCCAGGCGAAACTCGGATTTCACAGAGCGCCGACGGACTCTCGCGAACCCTTTTTCTGAAGATCGGAACTGTACCAATCGAGTGTGAGACGCAGACCCTCTTCGAAAGTGAAGCGCGGTGCATGCCCGAGTTCAGAGACGGCGAGCGAGACATCGGCCTGGGAGTGCTTCACGTCCCCGGCACGGGGCGGTCCGTAGACGGGTGGAAGACTTACGCCGCCAATACGCTGGAGCAGACTCCACGTTTCATTCAGCGTGTAGCGGTTCCCATTACCTGCATTGAACACTTTGCCCGAGACGCCGGGCGCTTTCGAAGCTTTGAGAAGAAGACCCACCACGTCTTCGACGTAGGTGAAGTCCCGGGATTGTTCGCCATCGCCATAGATGGTGGGACTGCGGCGTTCAATGAGGCACTTCAGAAAAATGGAGAGCACGCCGGAGTAGACGCTGGACGGATCCTGCCGTGGACCGAAGACATTGAAGAAGCGAAGGCTCACCGTCTCCAACTCGAAACAATCAGAAAAGACGCTGGCGTAGTATTCTCCAAGCAATTTCTGAACGGCATACGGGGACTTCGGCTTAGGCGCCATGGTCTCCACTTTGGGCAAAACTTCGGAATCGCCGTAGGCAGACGAGGACGCCGCATAGACAACTCTTCCGACCTTGCCTTGTGCGGCAGCGTGGAAAACATTAAAGGTTCCATCGATGTTCGCCTCGTGACTAGGTACCGGTTCGAGAATCGATTTCGGAACCGAAGGCAAAGCTGCCAAGTGGAACACCCGTTCAGCTCCGGCGATCACCGGAGCAATACGATCGTAATGGCGAAGGTCGTATTCGTGAACCGTAACAAGGTCCGCAATCTCCTCCAGGTTGTCTAAGTTTCCCGTGGAGAGATTATCAATTACGTGAACGCGATGCCCTTCGGCGACCAGCGCTCTAACCAGGGCGGAACCGATGAAACCTGCTCCGCCGGTAACGACATAACGGCTCATACTGTGGATGTGAGTGCCTCTAAGGGCATGACTTTCTTTAGATAATTCAACGACTGTTCTGCGATCTGGCGGGGGTCGCGGCTGAAATCAAAGACTTCGAGCGAGACCCACCCGTTATATTTTGACGCAATGAGCGCGTTCAGCAGCGCCTGAAAATCATAGTCGCCCGTGCCCGGCTCACGACCATCCATTTCATTTACGTGAACATGTTGGATGTATGGCGCGTAGCGGCGAATCAGTTCAGGATGCGGGTCTTGCTCCTTTACAGCGTTGTGCGTATCAAACATGGTTTGCAGGGCAGGACTGCCCACCTGCTTAATAATTTTGACAGCTTCGTCTAACGAGGTGATGACATTCGTCTGATCGGGCGAAAGTGCCTCGATGAGCAGACGGACGCCGCGAGATTCGGCGTGCGGGGCGGCATGGGCGAGTTCATGAGTCATGATGTCGGTTGCTTCCCGGCAGGTCATGCCGTCAACAGCCGAGCGCTGTTTGGGGGACCCCAGCACCATGACGGCGTTGTACTCACTTTGGCAGACACTTAAGTCGGCGCACAGATCGATCAGGCGATGCAGGTAGTCCCAGCTGCGTTTGCGCAGGGTTTCATCTCTGGTGGTGAGGTGTAGCCCGGCGGGAGACATCATGAGCCAGTGCAGACCGACGAAGCAGAGACCTTCGTTCTCCATTGCTTTGCGCAATTGATTGCGTGCTTCCGTAGACAACGTGGTGGCGTCGTCGGCAATCGTAAAAGGCGCAATTTCAACGCCCTCGTAACCAGCGGACCGTATTTCGTGGCAGGCTTTTTCGAACGGCAGCTCCTTGAAGAGCTCGTTGCAAATGGAGTGTCGGAATCTGACGTCAGCCATTAAGTTAGTTTAACCTTTCTGCCGTGCTTGGGAATTAGGGGCCTTTGCGATACTCGGGTTGTCTCCGATGGCCCTACCCGATGTTTTGCTGCAAACTACTCTATCTCTGCCACTGGTTGCGCGTGGGAAGGTGCGCGACATCTATGCGATAGACGGGCAGCTGCTGTTTATCGCAACCGACCGAATCTCGGCTTTCGACTGTATTCTTAGCAGCGGCATCCCGATGAAAGGCAGGATTCTGACTCAGATGTCGTTGTTCTGGTTTGAATTTCTGAGCGACCTGATCGCAAATCATCTCGTCACAGCGGACGTTGACCGGTATCCGGCCAGCTTGCAGGAGTATCGAGAGGTGCTGGATGGCCGTTCAATGCTAGTGAAGCGGGCGAAGATGATCGAAGTGGAGTGCGTTGCCCGGGGGTATTTGGCGGGTTCGGGGTGGAAGGAGTATCAGGACAGCGGCACAGTGTGCGGTATCGCTTTGCCGCGAGGCTTGCGGGACGGGGATCGGCTTCCCGAGCCAATCTTTACACCCGCAACGAAGGCGCAAACCGGGCACGACCAGAATGTATCGTTCGATGAAGTGGCAAACACGATTGGCCGAGAACTGGCGGAAAGATTGCGCGAACTGACGCTGACTATTTACCAAAGGGCCGCGGATTATGCCATCAACAAGGGCATTATCCTTGCGGATACGAAGTTTGAGTTTGGGTTTGTGGCCGATGAACTTGTGCTGGCCGATGAAGTGCTAACGCCGGACTCGTCGCGTTGGTGGCCTGTTGAGACGTGGAAGCCGGGTGGGCCGCAAACCTCGTATGACAAGCAGTTCGTCCGGGACTATCTGGAAACGTTGCAGTGGAATAAACAGCCTCCCGCACCACCGCTGCCGGAGGATGTAGTTGCGAAGACGACCAGCAAGTACCTGGAGGCGTACCAAAAGCTGACAGGATGTAATCTCAATTAGCTGTGCCGTTTACCTGGATTGACGTTTGCCTTGCTCTGGCCGTCCTGTGGTCAGCCATTCTTGGTCTGCGTGCCGGGCTGGCACGGGTAGTGGTGGGGACCGTTGCCGCGACTTGCGGAGTGATTGCGGGTTTCTGGTGCTATCGGCTGGTGGGTGCGAAACTGCTGCCTTATCTGAAGTCGCCGACGCTGGCCGACGTCACCGGCTTTCTCCTCATTTTCCTTGCCGCGCTGGTTCTGGGTTCGCTCATTGCGGCGGTCTTAGCCAAGCTGTTTCAATGGGTGGGACTATCGTGGTTTGATCATCTGCTCGGAGGAATCGCCGGCCTGTTACGCGGAGCGCTGGTAACTGCAGCCCTCCTGGACATTATTGTGGCTTTCGCACCGTCGCCGATGCCCGATTCGATTCAGCAATCGCGCGTGTTGCCGTACATCAGCCATCTTTCGGCAGTTTTGGTGGACATGGCTCCCCGTGAACTGAGGGATGCCTTTACGCAACAGATGCTGAACCTGAGGCAACTGTGGAAAGAGCCAGAGAAGAAGGGATCGCGTGAAGTTTGAGGGCAGTCGTTCAGGCGTTTGCGAATATCAGATTTGCTGCTGATATTCGATCTTGACGGAACACTGATAGACTCACGCGAGGATCTCGCTATCTCAACCAATGCCACTCGCGGGCATTTCGGGTTGCATCCACTTCCGATCGAGACCATACAGTCGTATGTCGGGAATGGAGCAGCGACTTTGGTCCGAAAAGCTATGGGGCCGGGCGTTACCGATGAGCAAGTGGCAGATGCTCTCGCGTTTTTTCTAAAGTTCTACCGCGACCATTCGCTGGAGCATACACGGTTGTACGACGGTGTCGCCGAAGCTGTTTCGGGGCTGCATGCCGAAGCTCACCAACTGGCTGTTTTGACGAACAAGCCGATACGGATCAGCATCGACATACTAGATGCCCTCGGGGTCGCGAAGAGCTTCTTTCAGATTTATGGCGGTGACAGCTTTGCTGAAAAGAAGCCGAATCCAATTGGCATTACGACTCTGCAGCGCGAGGCTTCGTGCAGCAATGCCGAGACGTGGATGATCGGCGATAGCGGCGTAGATGTTCAGACGGCGCGGAATGCAGGCGTGCAGGCGTGCGGAGTGGCTTGGGGCTTTCAGCCGGATGCGTTTGCGAACGTTCCTCCCGACCAATTGGTGCATCGTCCACAGGAGTGGCT
This sequence comes from uncultured Acidobacteriaceae bacterium, assembly GCA_963814195.1. Taxonomy (GTDB): domain Bacteria; phylum Acidobacteriota; class Terriglobia; order Bryobacterales; family Bryobacteraceae; genus Bog-105. The sequence continues at coordinate 483,333 of CAWFBU010000005.1, read as the reverse complement.
TTCCGTTTTCCGGAACAGATAAGCCTGAAACAGATAAGCCCGAAATAGATAAGCTCAAGGCAGGGGACTTGGGATGAAGATCTGCAGCCTGTTTCTGCTGATGGCGTTTAGTGTTTGGGGGCGTCCAGGCTATTACCAACGAGTTCTTTTCGATAACAGCCTGACTTCCGATTCGTACTTCTACAGCTCTGGCCAGGCTTCGTCTCCGAGTACGTTGAGCTTGGTGCAAGGACGCCTGCCTGTGGACACCAAGCACTTCCGCACACCGCCCAATGCCTTGATTTTGCGGTGGAGCTCGGACCCCAAGGGAGGGTGGGAAGCTGAGGTGCGCGCTTACGAGTTCCGTAATCGCAACCTGTTCTTTCCCGGCCAGGCTTTGACTTTCTGGTGTTTCAGTGAAAACGAGATCTCGGGAGCGCAGCTTCCCCGCCTGGCGCTGCGGGACAGCAATCGGAATTTCAGCCATCCCGTGGCTCTGGACAAGTATGCGGGGAAGATCACGGGTGGCGAGTGGACGAAAATTGCCATTCCGCTTGAAGCGTTCCCTTCAGCTTCTTTGCGGGAGTTCGAACCGCATCGCACAACTGTTCTGGTGTTTGTGCAAGGCGAGGGCGATGGCGTGGAGCACAGCCTGACTATTGACGACATCCGGATTGAAGACCCTGAGGCGTCGAGTGTTCCCCTTCCCCAGGTCAGCGAGGTTCAGGCGCGCGGATATGAACGCCATGTCGATATCTCCTGGCAGGTGGAGAGTGACTCGGGTGTGGACCATTACGTGATCTCCAGGCGACAAGGAACCTCCGGTTTCGTTCCAGTGGGGATCCAGATGCCGGGGGTCCACCGTTACGCCGATTTCATTGGTGCCGCGAACATGGAAGCGCAATATCAGGTAAGCGCTGCAGATGCAGACGGGCGGCTCTCCGTGCCATCCAGCGTGGTTTCGGCGAAGACACATCCGATGACCGACGAAGAGCTCCTGACGATGGTGCAGGAAGCGTGTTTCCGGTACTACTGGGAAGGTGCGCATCCCGCTTCCGGCATGATCCGCGAGAACGTGCCGGGGGAGGACGACGTGGTGGCCACCGGTGCTTCGGGATTCGGGATTATGGCGCTGGTTGTCGGTGTAGAGCGCGGCTTTATCACGCGGGAGCAAGGCCTGGAACGGGTCTCGCGCATCGCCGACTTTCTTAGGCGGGCGGACCGGTACCATGGGGTTTGGCCGCACTTTACAAACGGAAGCACAGGTAAAAGGATACCGGTGTTCGGCATGGTTGAGAATGGGGCCGACTTGGTTGAAACGTCGTTCCTGCTGGAAGGATTGCTAACAGCGCGGCAGTACTTTGCGGGTGACACCGCTCAGGAAAAGACCCTGAACTCCAAAATCACGAAGCTTTGGGAGGGCGTGGAATGGGACTGGTTCAGGCGAACGCCCGACGGCGATGCCCTGATCTGGCATTGGTCGCCCGAATACACCTGGCAGATCAACCATCGGCTGACCGGATTCAACGAGACGATGATTACCTATCTGCTCGCCATCGCTTCGCCAACGCATGGCGTTCCGGCGAGCCTGTACTACACAGGATGGGCGGGGCAATCGGCAAAGGCCGTCGCGTACCGGCAGGCTTGGGGCCAGGCTGCTGCGGGTGACCATTACACGAACGGCCAGACTTACGAAGGCATCAAGTTAGATGTTGGTGTGGGCGAGGGCGGCCCCCTGTTCTTCTCTCACTATTCATATCTGGGTTTCGATCCGCATGTAAGCGATCGATTCACTAACTACTTTCGGAACAATCGAAATCAGGCACTGATTAATCTTGCTTACTGCGTTCGTAATCCTAAACATTACACAGGGTACGGTCGCCAATGTTGGGGCATCACTGCCGTTGACGGGCCCAAGGGTTATTCAGCCTATGAACCAAAGCCCAGCGAAGATGACGGTACGATTGCGCCGACCGGAGCAGTCTCGTCGATGCCTTATACGCCTGAGCCTTCCTTGGAGGCGCTCAAGTTTTTTTATCGAGAGCTTGGGGATCGACTCTGGGGGCAGTGGGGATTTCGCGATGCGTTCAATTTGCAGCAGAACTGGTTTTCGGGCATTTATATGGGACTGAACCAAGCGCCTATGGTGATCATGATTGAGAACTATCGGACTGGTCTGATCTGGAAGAACTTCATGGCGAATCCTGAAATCCAGAGCATGCTTAAGCAGGTTGGGTTTAAGGCTGGAAAGTAGGTTTCCCATTAGGCGGGTGGGGAAGAAGCGCAGACGGCAAGACCGTCTACGCCACCTGGTCTCTGACAGCTGAATCTGTTCCCAGGTGCTATTTGAATCCAGGCCAGCCTGTCACTGATTTAATGCAGCTGTCAGCTGAATGTGTTCTAGCGGTCGGCTGGCTTTGTCAGCTACGAGTCTCATACATTACTTTAGTGCTCGATGGCAGCACAAATCAGGTCTCGTAGATGGTCCAAGCCGGCAGACACATCGCCGGTTAAATGAACGCGCAGAGCACGGCGTTGGTGATGGTTGAGAACCTGGAAAGCCCGGCCAGACTGGGCGGCTTTCACAGCCCCAAATGTGAATGGATGTCCGGGCATCGAAAGGTCCTCGGTGTCGTCGCACGTAATTTGCAGAAAGACTCCGGAGTTTGGACCGCTTTCGTAGGCTTGCGCGGCGCTGTGCAGGAAGCGTGGTCCAAAGCCGAGCACGGTCGCGACGTGATTGTTTGCAACCACCGCTTTTCGAATTTCCTGCAGCCGCTCTTCGTAGTCACGGAACATCGGGACGTAGGCGAGCAGGGCGAAATAGTCCCCCGGCATAATTCGATCCATGTGTTGACGAAGTACGGTGCCTACGGAACTGCCGCTTTTCAGAAGATGTTTCGCATTTGTCTCATCAGCAAATAAGCGAAGGCCATCGGCCTCGACAATCGGCTTGTCCACTTCTCCGGTGACGCGTTCGAGTGCCCCCGTGCCGGGCTGATCAAAGGGATTTAAGCCGATCATGGAACCGGCCACCGCCATCGCAATCTCCCATTGAAAAAAGACTTGACCGAGTTGTGACGGATCGTCGATGCAAATGCGAATCACCGGCTCACCGGCTGTTTCCAAAGCCAACACGGCAGCATCCAGAGTGTCGTCGCCGGCGAGCTTCAGGTACGCGAAGACACGATCATTGCCATACACGGAAGAATAATCGTCAATGTCATACAAGAGAGGTTCTTGGTTGACGGGAATGAGCCCGTGCGCTGCCTTTCCAATTGACTCGGCGATGAGTTGTTCCAGCCACGCGCCCAAAGCGGAGATGGATTCTGAGCAGATAATCGTTACCTTGTTTCGGTGAAATGCCGCTGCGGCGGTTCCCAGAAGCAAGCCCAGCGAAACGCCAGGATTCCGGGCCGCTACGCGATCCTGACACGCTCGTATGGTCTCGACTGTCGCTTTCAGAAGCTTCTCGGTATCCAGTCCGACAGCCGCATGCGGAACGAGGCTCAGGTCAGACAGAGCAGAGTAGCCTCCACGGATGTCGCGAGACCCGTGGTAGACCCGGCGGAAGTTCAGGCGGGCGGCGGTGCTGTCCAAGGCAGAGCCAGGATCTGTGATAGCGATAAAGTGATCGCCGGCCCCGTCCCTGACGAGTTTCTTCGTTTCTTCGAAGAAATACTGCAACAAGAGACTCGGTTCCCATGCTGTTCCGGACTTGCTGGAAACGCAGAAGAGGGTGCAAACAGGGTCGATTCGGTCGCGGAAGCTTTTGATTTGCACAGGATCGGTGGAATCCAGTAACAGAAGCTCTGGAAAGCCTGGCTGCTTCCCGTAAGTCGACCCAAACAGTTCCACGCAGAGACTGGACTCTCCTACGCCGAGGACCAGAAGATGCTTGTAGCCGTCCTCGCGGATTTCAGCGGCAAGGCCCTTAAACTTGGCGAGATCATCCAACTGCCGAGACACGATGTCCAACCAGCCGAGCGACCGGGATGCATCGCTGTTTGTCCAAAGGGAAGCATCCCTGTTCCAGAGTCGATCGGTGTTTCGCGCTGCATCCCAGCCGGACTGCGCACTCCTGAACTGTTTTGCAAGATCGTGTGGAAGTGAAAACGAGGTGGCGGGTTGCCGATCGGGGATCGAGGTGGCGGACGCCGGTTCTGTCTCCGTAGCGATACGCGTACGACGAGCCATGCTCAATTGTCTCAGCTTGGTTGCATGCGGGGCGGCGGGGTGTGGCACAGGATTGCTTTCCAGGGTGGCGAGCCGTTCAATTTTCGGCAAGTTTGAGGACGAGACTCGCGTTCAAGCCGCCGAAGGCAAAACTGTTGGAGAGGGCGGCATGCAAGACGGCCGGACGTGCCTGATGGGTAACAACGCTGACGTTGCACGCCGGATCGGCGGCGGTGAAGTTTACTGTTGGAGGGACCAGGCCATGACGCAGGGAGAGCACGGTGGCTGCAGCTTCAATCGCCCCAGCCGCGCCGAGAGTATGTCCGTGCATGGATTTGGTCGAACTGACCAGGACGTCGGCCGTATGGGAGCTGAAGACGGAATGAATGGCGGCGGATTCCGTAAGGTCGTTCGCCTGAGTGCCGGTACCGTGGGCATTGATGTAGCCGATCTGTTCCGGCCGGAGGCTCGCATCGCTGAGCGCCCATTTCATGGCGCGAGTGGGACCCTCGACGGAGGGCTGGGTCAGGTGGTGTGCATCGGAGCTCATACCGAAGCCCGCTATCTCCGCGAGAATCTCCGCTCCGCGGGCTCTCGCGTGGTCCCAATTTTCAAGCATGAGCATGCCCGCGCCCTCTCCTAACGAGAGGCCGCGGCGATCGATGGAAAACGGGCGGCAGACATCGGGAGAAACGACGCGCATTGCCTCCCACGCCCGGAGCAGACCTTCGGCAAAAACGGCCTCGCTGCCGCCGGCGATGGCTGCGCTCACCGTACCGGCACGAACCAGAGAGAAGGCTTGTCCGATTGCGTGATTGGATGAGGAGCAGGCAGTCGAGATGGTGAAGGCCGGCCCGCTAATGCCGAACTCCATGCAGATGCGGCTGGCGCCTGCATTTGACATGGTGCGGGGGATGGTGAGAGGAGCGACCCGGGGATTGCCTTCCCGATACAGCCGTTTATAGCCCTCTTCTTCTGAAAACTGGCCGCCGACGCTGGTGCCGGTTACGACCGCGGTACCTTCGCTCAATACACCGGAGAACGAGAGTCCGCTCTGCTGAACGGCCTCGCGGGCCGCGACGACCGCAAATTGAGCAAAGCGCTCCAACATAATGAGATCTTTTTCGGAGAAGTAGTGGTGAGGATTGAAGTTCCGCGCTTCCGCTCCGTGAGTGAATTTAACGGGCGGATTGCCGGGGTCTGTGAGGGGTGAAATGCCGCAGACGCCCTGACTCAAGCTATGCCAGCATTCGTTGACGTTGTTCCCAAGTGCGCAGATCAATCCCAGGCCTGTGATGGCCACGCGATTCAAGAAGCACCTGAAGAAGCTCGCCGGGACTTCTCGGACACGAGCCGACGCACGCCATCGGTTATCTCGCGCAGCGAATGCATGTTATGTACTCCGTCATCCGGGATCTCAATGCCGAACTCATTCTCCAGGGCAAAGACGATATTGATGCCGTCGAGAGAATCGATGTTCAGCTGGTCGAAGGTACTGTCGATGTTGATGGAGCTAACGGGCAGGCGCTGTGTTTGGGCGATGACTCGGATAACTTGGTCTTCCAGGGTAGGAGGATTCTCGGGGACGTCGGACATGCAACCGAATACATCATAACTTGAGGGTCTTTATAGGATTAGCTGGAGTTTTCCTGTCGATTGAAGCCGAGCGGCCGGGTTGGTCCGGAGAAAAACCCGGCCTGCAGGGCGAATCGAATGAAGGGGGTTCTCGGAGGCGGAAGGAACTTAGTTCAACAGGCCGCCGTGACCGAGGCAGGCAATTTCCCAGCCAGAAATGCGGTACTTCGCCAGCATAGGCGGCAAGATGAGATCGAGGATATTCGGCTTGGGCGAGCGGAAGCAGCAGGGAGCCGAAACGATCGGCACGTCGTCTTTGTAACTCAGCATCAGGAGGTTGCCCGGTTCGACAGGCGCCAGGAAACGTTCCATGTGAGCGCCCAAGCGAGTGACAGCACGGCCGACCACGTCTTCCGGTCCCGCTGGAGCGGTTGTTGAAGCCACCAGGATGACATTGGGTTTGGCACGTAAGAGATGATTCAAGGCGCGGGTGACCTGGTCTTCTTCCTCGACTGCAACTAAGGAATAGCGAACAGTGGCACCGAACTTTTCTGCACGGGTGTGGACGACCGGCTCAAAGAGGGTTCGGGCACGATCCCCGGCAACCGGGTCGGTGTACATCACTGCAATGGAAGCTTCGCGTATCGGGCGGGCCTGCAGAATGGCGCCGCGCTCTTCGAGAATCGACAGAGTAGTTTCGAGTTGAGACTTGGCGATGGCAAACGGAGCGCTTTTGACAGTAGCAATGCGTTCGCCAGCGCGGGCGAAGCGGTAGTTGGGGACAGTGGCGATCACTACGCTGCTAGTACAGTTGATCTGCTTCAGCAACTCATCGTCAACTAAGGCGCAGCAATCTTCGGTAGCGACCAGGTTGGCTCGGCCACCGGCGGCTAACCGGATTTCCACGGAGCCGCAACACATTGCCTCAGAGACCGCCATGACGGCGGCGTCCTCGCCTACTTCACCCTCTTCCAGTTCGGTGACCCAAACTTCCTGCATGCCTTCGGTCTTCAGCAAACGAATATCTTCGTCACTTAAAACGTGTCCCTTGGCAAGAAGCTTTCTGCCACCCTGGCGAAAGATGGTGCAGCAAAGAATTCGACCTATAGAATCTTGAACGTCGACCGTAAGAGCCTTCATTCTGATACCCCCAGAAATCAGATAAGTACTACCGGCAAGGCTAGTACTTGGGCTCAAGTATACTAGTACGAATTGCCGAATTCTAGGGGTTTTTAGATATATTCTTCAATTTTCATTAAAAAACCTAATTGGTAAGTGGCGACTAACGGAAAATTTTTCCGGTTTCGCCAAATATATGTAGTACTACCTACGACTATTAGCATTCACGAGTTCGGAATGGGAATTCGCTAAACGGCAAATGGTATGTGGGCGACGCGTTTTTTAGATCGTTTGATTACAGCAATTTCGTCACAACGATCGAATTTCGGGCAGCGTAGACAATCTTTCCAGACTTTCAACGGAAGTTCACCGCGTTCAACTTCAACGAATCCGAGTTTCTCGAAGAAGCCTGGAACGTAGGTAAAAGCAAAGATGGAAGCTAAGTCGTCCTGGCGCGCTTCGGTTTCAAGCGCTTCAACCAATGCTCGTCCGACACCGAGCTCTTTTAACTCCGGCCTGACAGCAAGAGAGCGAACCTCAGCACTGGTGGGAGTATAAAAATGAAGCGCAGCACATCCGGCAAGTGTTTCTCCTGAATAAGCAACTGAGAAATCGCGAATGTTTTCGGACATTTCGAACTCGGTTCGCGCGAGCATAATTCCATTGGCCGCATATTGATTGATTAAGGCCAACACATTTGGAATATCGCGCATGCCGGCTTTGCGCACTTCTACCGATGTAGTTTTCACTTCGTGACACTTTCCTGAATAAACCAAGCAGTACCGACAGCCTCGCCCGCAAGCAGGCGAGCGGCAACATTCGGCTCCGCTCCAGAAGCAATATCGATTCGGATGCCGGCTTCCACGGCCGATCGGGCAGCATTCAGTTTTGCCTGCATGCCACCGTAAGCAGCGCCTGAGGTAATCAGATCGGCTACTTGCTTCTCATCGAGTGCAGGGAGCAATGCACCTTCCTGGTTTTTCACCCCGCTCACGTCCGTGAGGAAGAGAAGGCGGGCGGCCTTCCATCCGATGGCTACCGACACGGCCATACTGTCGGCGTTGACGTTGAAGATGTTACCTTGACGATCTGCGGCAAGACAGGCGACCACGGGTGTGTAACCGGCGGTTAAGAGAAGATCGAGGAGCCGGGGGTCGGTAGAGGCCGGATGTCCCACAAACTGGAGTTCGGGACGGAGCGCGATGGCGGAGGTGAGCAGCCCATCCACACCAGAAAGACCGACGGCAGGTCGACCGGCAGCGATCATGGCGGCTACCAGATGCTTGTTTACACTTCCGGCAATCACCTGAGTAACGGCCTGGATTACCGCTTTATCGGACACCCGCAGCCCGTCGATGAACCGGCTCTGGACGCCGCGATCCGCCAAGTGGCGCGTGACCTGCTTTCCCCCTCCATGCACCACGACAATATCGTGATTTCCGGAGACGACCGCGATTTGGGTAGCAATCGACCCCAGACTTGCTGGATCGTCCAGTAGCGTGCCACCGAGCTTGATGAGTACCTTCACAGCAGCCCTTCGGTCTCATCGAATCCGAGCATGAGATTCATATTTTGGACGGCCTGGCCGGCAGCTCCCTTAACGAGGTTGTCTTCGACGACCACGATCAGAGCTCTTTTGGTCAATGGATCGAAGTGGAAGCCGATGTCACAATAATTTGTATTTTGCACGGCTCGTAAGTCGGGCACCTCGCCCGGGGCGTAAAGACGTATAAAGGGCTCGGCTCCGTACTGTTTCTGGTAAATGGAAAGGAGTTCGGCCGGGGAATTTAGTCCCTGCGTTTGCAGGTAAATTGTCTCCAGGATGCCTCTATGCAAAGGAAGGAGCTGCGCTGTGAATGTGAATTGCTCCTGGCTCAAGCCTGATGTTCGAAGCACTTCCGGAACGTGGCGGTGGCTGTTAAACCCATACGCGCTGAAATTTTCCGTCACTTCAGAGAACGCAGTCTTGAGGCTCGGCTTTCGACCTGCGCCGCTTACGCCGGACTTGGCGTCGCAAATGATGCCGCAGGATCGGTCCACTGCTTCAGCCTGGAGGAGCGGACGAAGAGCGAGGTTGGCCGCGGTCGGGTAACAGCCGGGGTTAGCAAGCAAGCGCGCGGACCGGATCTGGTCGCGATAGAACTCGGGCAGTCCGTAGACCGCTTGAGGAATGAGTTCGGGAGCACCGTGTGGCGCGTTATACCAGCGAGTATAAGTATCAACGTCCCCTAATCGGAACGCTCCACTGAGATCGATCACTTTGAGGCCTGCCTCCAGGATCGCGGGTGTCAGGTCCATTGAGACTTCCGGAGGGGTGGCCAGGAAAACGAGCTCGAGCCCGGCGGATTGCATTCCTTCGACTGTGGCGGGAGCCCGAAGGGGCTGGCTGACTCCGAGGGGAATCGCAGCTTCGCCGGAATCCACGCGGTGCTCTAACAGCACAGGAGAGGCGAACCGATGGCGTGTCAGTATACGGACGAGTTCTGCGCCACTGTAGCCACGGAAACCGACGATGCCGACGGAGCGTGTTGAGTAATTATTCACTGCTATGAATAATTATACCGCGAGCCAAAATAGGTGTTAGCTGCGCTCTACAGCTGCTCCGTAGTTGACCGGGCTGCCAGGTCACCGATGATTGGAAGGCGGATTTGCCGCTCTTGCGCAGCATTGATCAGAAGGTAAACCCAGCAAATTAAGATTCCTAGCTTCAGGAGAGCCAGCATGGCGCGTTCCAAGCCGAAACCGCCGCCTCCGCTGAGCAGAATCGTCGGGGCGGCCGAACTGAGAATCAGCCAAGCCACAAATAGATACAAGGATTGAAAACCGTCGAATCGCACTCGAATGTTTGTCCGGAAGTGCTGCGAAGCCAGAAAGACAATGGCAGGTATGACTCCAAACACGGGTATATAGCACAGAATGGATGCCGTTCTGGGCCCCATGTTGCCCAGGAAGTCAGCCGACGGTAGTGGGGGAGCATAAGCTCGAGCGCCCGGCTTTTGGGGAGTGCCGCAGTTGGGGCAAAACGAGACTTGCTCGCCGACGCTGGTCCCGCAATTGGTGCAGAAGGGCACTCAGTTCCTTTCCTCCATCTTGTATACAGATATACGATTGCAGCACGAAAGTTGTTCAAACCATGTTGCCGGATGCTTTGGTAATATGGCGGCGCATGCGCTTGCTGTGTTCCCTCATGATTGGCCTCTGCGGTCTAGCCTTCGCGGGCCAGGCAGCAGAGAAAGATCTGCAAATTTATTTTATTGACGTGGAGGGCGGCCAGGCAACGCTCTTCGTTACGCCTTCGGGGCAGTCCATGCTGGTCGATACAGGATGGGGATATAACGCCTATCGCGACGCAAATCGGATCGCCAAGATCGCAAAGATGGCCAAGGGCAAGAAAATCGACGACGTGGTGATAACGCACTATCACACGGACCATGTAGGCGGCGTGCCGCAGCTGGTCTCCAAAGTTCCGGTGAAGACGTTTGTCGACCACGGGCCGAACCGCGAGGACACGAATGCGACGAACCATCTTTACAGCGAGTATCAGGCGGCGATCGCTTCGGCCGAACACGTGGTAGCCAAGCCGGGAGAGACGCTCCCCATAAAAGACCTTACAGTCACGTTTGTAAGTGCAGACGGTGCGGTTCTGGCGCAACCGCTGACCGGAGCGGGACAACCGAATAGCGCGTGCCAGGGCGTTGCGCAGAAGGATCCGGATCCAACCGAGAATGCCCGCTCGATTGGAATGGTAATTCAATACCAACGATTCAAGGCGGTTGACCTTGGCGACTTGACGTGGAATAAAGAACTGGATCTGATGTGTCCGAACAACCGACTCGGTAAGACGGATGTGCTGATCGTCTCGCACCATGGTTCTGACCTCAGCAGCAGCCCCGCGCTGGTGCACGCGCTGGAACCACGGGTCGCCATCATCGACAACGGCTCAAAAAAGGGCGGCTCGGCGTCCACTTGGGACATCGTCAAGTCGTCGCACGGATTGCAGGACATTTGGCAACTACACTACGCGGATGCGGCAGGGCAGGAACACAATACGACCGATCCATACATCGCGAACGTAGACGAGGCCGACTCCGGATTCTATCTCAAACTAACTGCTCACCCGGACGGCAGCTTTTCGGTTTCCAATCCCCGGAATAAGTTCTCCAAGGACTACCCGGTTCAGTAAACTCCCATTTAGAACGGGCTGAATGTTTGCACGATACGGACTGGGAGAGAGTGGATCTCTCTCAGAGAGATGCGATTGCGAACTCGATTCGGCGTCTTGGTGTGGTGCTTTGTCTTCCCGTGCCTTTCTGCGGCTCAGGTCCGGCTTTCCGAACCCTTCCACCGGCTTTCGAACGGTGAGCTGGAAATCCTTACGACCGGTTCGGAAACCGAAGCGCGTGCTTTGCTGCGCACGTTGGCCGAAGCGCGAGGCTACTTCCAGCAGATTGGGCTGCTAAGCAGTCACACTTCAACCGGCGTCAAGATCTTCTCGTTTCGAACGAAGGAGGAATACGAGCAGGTGGTGGATGCGGGTAGCGGTTCTTTCGGCCGTTATGTTCATGGCCGCCGGGGAGACTTTATTGTCTTGCAGGATCTTCATCCGAACCATCGGGAAGCGGCGATTCACGAGTTGACTCATGCCGTGATACGGCAGGCAGGATTACGTCTACCCATCTGGCTGAACGAGGGGCTTGCCGATGTCTACTCCTCAATGACGTATAGCCACGGAGAGGTAAGCATCGGCGCTCCGCTGCCGGCGCGAGCGAAACCGCTTGAAACACTTCGATGGCTGGACATGCATTTTCTTTTGGAAGTACATGACGAGCAAGTGATCTTCGAACGTCATGAACAGGTCAGCTTGTTCTATGGGCAGAGTTGGGCCTTGACACACATGCTGATGTTCGCCCCGAAGTTCGCTTCGCATTTCTCCGACCTGGTCAAGCTCCTGAATGCCGGAGTGCCATCTCCAAAAGCACTTGTACAGGTTTATGGTGAGGAAGCGGATGCACTCGCAGCGGACCTTTCCCGGTATGTGCAAGGGGGGCAACTGCGGCCCGTAACGAGCGCCGGGTGGCCTGAACCAGCCTTGCCGATGACAACCTGGGCGCTTAGCGAGTTTGACAGCTCGCTGGAGTTGGCCAACCTGCTGGCGGCTATACCCTCGACCGCGAGCAAAGCCGATGCTCTCTTCGCCGACTTACGGCAACAACTCGGACAGAGTCAGGAGTTTCAGGGGCGGACAGAAGGAAGAGGGCTGGAGGTGCCGGCGACCTTTGAGTGAATGGAGAAGTGAGTCGCCCGGATAAGGCCGCCGTTAGTTCTGTGGAGGAGCTTTCTTCTCCTGTTTGGCTGCTTCCACGGCCGGAGCACCTGCCTTGGCATCGGTATCGACCTGCAGGATACGCACGGTGTTCACGTTGGGATCGTACTGGCTGATCTTGCGCGTTTCGGTAGAGCCGGTCTTGAATTTCGCCTGCAGCTGGTAATCAACAACCAGGCTGAGCTCCTCGAAGTTGTATCGGCCATCGGCCTTGGTGATGAAGGTAGTCTTTTCGCCGCTCTTGGTGTTTGTCAAAGTGACCAACGCACCTTCCAGGGGTTGCCCGGCACTGTCGACGACTTTGCCTGCAAGATTCCGGGAGGTCGGGGCTTTTTCCCGCTTCTTGATCAGCGGGCGGTGATTGTCCAGAAACACTTCCGGGGGCTTCACGGTTGAGCCGGTATTCGTCGCTTGCGCGTCGGCGTTGCGAAGGAGTGTTACGACAAAAAAACCGGCCAAGAGCAGAGGCAGTTTCACGTATCCATCCTAGCGCGAATTGCGAGGTCCGTAACCCGGCGCACGCATGCGCTACTATTCGTGATCATGTCGTTCAGGGGTGCCCGTGTTCTGGCGTTGGAGAGCCGGAGAGCTAAGGAAATTGCAGAACTGATTCATCTCAACGAGGGTCAACCCTTCGTGGCACCCGCGCTAGTGGAAGTGCCGATCGAGAACAATCCGGATGCCTACCAGTTTGCCGACCGACTCTACGCGGGAGATCTGGACATGGTGATCTTCCTGACTGGTGTGGGCGCCAGATTTCTAAGTCGGGTGCTAGCGATGCGCGAACCGGAGACTCGTTTTGCCGAAGCCCTGCGCAGCGTGACTGTTGTGGCCCGGGGACCTAAGCCGCAGGCCGTTCTGCGGGAATGGCAGGTGCCGGTCCACATTTCCGTTCCCGAGCCCAATACTTACCGAGAACTCCTGGAGGCGGTGAAGCCCCATCCTGGCCAGCGTGTCGCGGTCCAGGAGTATGGCCGGCCTAATCAGGAATTGATCGATGGATTGGTGGAGCAGGGTCGGTCGGTGTTATCGGTGCCCGTTTATCAGTGGACTCTGCCGCTCGATACGGAGCTTCTACAGAAAGCGGTGGATGGGCTCCTGGTGAATCAGTTCGGCGCGGTGCTCTTCACGACCGGGGTCCAGGTCGATCATCTATTGCAGATTGCCGAAGAGCGGAACCAGGCCGAAGCAGTAAAAGAGGCGCTACGCCGTTGCTTTGTGGGATCGATCGGACCGACTTGTACGGAGGCGCTCCAAGAGCATGGAATTAGTCCGGCGTTAGAGCCCTCTCATCCGAAGATGGGCATGCTGGTCAGGGAAGCAGGATTGGCGTTCGGCGGGTAAGTCGCCGGGAGCCGGAAAATATTGGATCGTGCTGAATTTCGGTGACGCACCCTGCGGCCTGTGCGCTTATCGTTGAGCTTCATTCGCGCACAACAGACTCGCCGGGCGCTGGGAATGTTGGATCGTGCTGAATTTCGGTGACGCACCCTGCGGCCTGTGCGCTTATCTTTGACCTTCATTCGCGCACAACAGACTCGCCGGGCGCTATGAAATGTTGGATCGTGCTGAATTTCGGTGACGCACCCTGCGGCCTGTGCGCTTCTAATAGTCGTGAATTTTCGGGTTTGCGCGTCCTCTTTACTCCTGCTTCTGCTTCTGTGTTCCCCTGGCGGCGTGCGTGCGCAAACCGGGTCGGGCTCTTCCGAGGAGACCATCGTGCTGGACGGAGCGATGCCGTCCAAACCATTCCCGCACATCTGGGAGAAGACGTTCGGGTCGGGGCGGGCGGTACTCACTCTACGCGAGAGCTACCGCCACGATCTTCGGCTCGTTCGCGAGATCACGGAGCTTCAAAGTATCCGATTTCACGCCATCTTTCATGATGAGAACGGTGTGTACGACGAGGACGCAGCTGGGAAACCCAGCTATAACTTCTCCTACGTAGATCAGATTTATGACGGGCTGTTGGAGAACGGTGTTCGCCCCTTCATAGAGCTGAGTTTTATGCCGCGCAAACTGGCGGCGAATCTGACTCCGCATGCTTTCTGGTATAAACAGCTGCCGTCACCGCCCAAAGATCCGGCGAAGTGGGTGGCGCTGATCAAGGCCTTCACAGAACATCTGGAGGAACGGTATGGAAAGGCTGAGGTGGAGCAGTGGTACTTCGAAGTTTGGAATGAGCCCAACATTGACTTCTGGAATGGCCAACCGCAGCAATCGACTTACTTTGCCCTTTACGACGAAACGGCTCGCGCAGTAAAGAGCGTTGATCCGATCATCCGGGTGGGCGGGCCGGCCACAGCTCAGGCGGCTTGGGTGGACAAATTCATCGAGCACTGCACGAAGAACCATGTGCCCTTCGACTTCGTATCTACACATGTTTACGGCAACGAAGATTCAAAAGACGTGTTTGGAAGGAAGCTGCCGATTTCGCGGCGCGACATGGTGGCCCGTTCGGCTAAGAAGGTTTTCGATCAGGTGAAAGCGTCGGCAGCGCCGAACACGCCGATTATCTGGTCGGAGTACAACGCGACTTACATGAACCAGGCGGAAGTAACTGACAGTGCGTTCATGGGTCCATGGCTGGCTAACAATATCCGCGAGTGCGACGGCCTCGCGAACATCATGGCTTACTGGGACGTTTCGGACGTGTTTGAAGAACAGGGCGTGGTGAAAAGTCCGTTCTACGGCGGGTATGGGCTGGTAGCGGAACGCGAAATTCCCAAAGCGGCGTTTCGAGCATTTGAACTCCTGCATCGATTGGGTGATCAGCGCGTTGCCTCGGAATCGGAGAATGCGCTAGTTACCAAGCGGCCCGATGGCACGTTTGCAGTGGCGCTTTGGAACTACGCCGAACCAGGGGAGAAGGGCAGTCCCCGCACCTTCCACTTGAATACCAGGAATACGGAGGCTAAATTCTTCCGCATGCAGAAGGTTGCGCCGGGTAGCGGATCGCCGCTGGAGGCGTGGACCCAAATGGGTCGACCTGCGAGCCCGACGTTCCAGCAAATACAGGCTCTGATCAAAGCGTCGGAATTGGCACCGGTCGAGACAGTTGCGGCTTCCGCGAGCATCACGTTGGATCCCCAAACGCTGGCGGTGCTGGAATCCGATCGCTAGATCCGATCAATTGTTTGCGCAGCCCGACTACGGGACCTATGACAAACACGGCCGGACTCTTGACGGGCGGACCGCCGGCAGCAATTTCTGCCAGGGTACTTTCCACCACCGACTGGTCGGGTAGGCTGGCGCGGTAGATGAAAGCTACAGGGTCGTTTGCCGGACGGCCGGCCTCGATCAAGGCTCGGGCGATGGTAGAGCGGTTTTTTACTCCCATCAGGATAACGAGAGTGTCGACCCCGGCGTACCGGGCCCAGTCATGAGCTCGACCCTCGTGGCAGTGCCCGGTTATCACACTGAAGCTTTGCGATACGCGCCGGTAAGTGACCGGGATACCAGCAAGTCCGGGAGCGGATATCGAGGAGGTTACACCGGGGATGAGCTCGAATTCGATGCCGTTTGCGATGGCTAACGCCCACTCTTCACCGCCTCGTCCAAAGACGAGCGGATCGCCGCCCTTTAAGCGGGCAATGCGCTTACCGGCTGCGGCGTACCGGATAATGTGAGCGAAGATTTCCCTTTGAGTATGTTCCTGTTCGCCCTCATGCTTGCCAACGTAAATAAGCTCGGCGTCAGTTGGGCAGAATGACAGAATTTCTTCACTGACCAGCCGGTCGTATAGGATGACGTCGCAATCGCGAAGGACCCTCACAGCCTTCAACGTGAGCAGTTCCGGATCACCAGGTCCAGCGCCAATCAGGAACAATTTGCCAGGAGAGTGATGAGCCAAGTAACGGAGCGTCCCGAGACTTTAAGCTTAACGGTTCGGCCGATAAGCCGCGAGCGGCATCGACGCCACCGTCAAACCTGCATCAGATCACTGACGATCTCAAACTTAAACCCGTTATCTTTGAGCACCGGAATGATTACCTGAAGTGCCTGCAAAGTGGCACTCACATCAGGCTTGGCCTCAACTCCACGCCCGTCGTGCATGCAGATGATTCCACCCGGGTAGGCGTTGGAAAGAACATGCTGGGCAATCCGGTCCGAGGTCCATCGCCACTCGTTTCCGATCACGGTCCACATGACCCCCAGCAAGGCGAGCCGCCGCTGCACATCACGCAAGCCGAGCCAGCGAAAGCCATACGGCGCTCGCAGAAGCATAGGTGAAAGGCCGGTTTCTTCGGTAATCACCTTCTGCGCTTCGCTCACCTCACGATAGATGAACTCAGGAGACTTGAAGGGCAGACGAGGATGAGAGTACGTGTGGTTCCCCAATTGATGCCCCGCGGCCGCGACTTGGCGCGCGATTTGCGGATTGCGATAGACATTCAGGCCGCACTGGAAGAAAGTCGCCCAGACTTGCTCCCGGTCCAGATACTCGAGGATTTGCAGAGTCCCTTCTGTGGGACCATCGTCAAAGGTAAGTGCTATCGATCGCCGGTTACCTGGGCCTCGATAGACAGAAGGCCCAAATAGTTGGGACGAGCGCGACAAGCTGCCGTAGGCGGCAGTTGCGGACACTGCGCCTAAGACTGTGCTGGCGGCCACGCCAGCAAACTTCAATTGCCGCATTGTCATCAGGCTATCACCATAAAGGGAGAACAAACCCTTTCAGGCGTGCGGTTTTTCAAGAGGAGGGGCAGAGGCATGGAAATCCCTTCTTACACGGACGGTATATTCTGCAAGTAATTGGTTAATGCGTTCGTCTTCCGGCGAACTGATGACAAAACCTACGTGGTTCTTCTTGTGGATGCGCATGGCCAACTCTGGTTCCTGAAAACCTGATGTGTCGGGCCATTCCTGCCGAGCCAACGATACCAGCAGGCCGGCAAAGTCACTTCTGAGCGTGGGAGGTTGGTAAGAATGGCGGTTGACAACAGCTACTTCAATCTTGGCCCATTCCGCCCAAAGATTCATTCCCGTTCCGGCTTCAACGAGATCGGAGATGTAAGCGCCACCCACACGCGCGGACGTCTCCAGGAAGAAAAGTTCGCCCGTCTCGTGAGAGCGAATGAATTCAGTGTGAGATACGCCATGATGCAACCCGAACGTTTCGAGAACGCGTTTGTTGAGCGCACGCAGTTCAGAAGCGACGGCTGAATCCCGGGGTAGCAACCGTGTCGTAAATATGCCGCCTTCGGTAACTTCTAACGGTGGAGTTCCGTACGCGCTGGCGACGGCAGCAACCATTTCACCGTTAAACCAGAGAGAATCCACATGAAAGATGTCACCAGGAACAAACTGTTCCAGCACGAAGAATGATTGCTGCGCTCCTAACTCGTGAATGCGGCGCCAGACCTCTTCCCGGTCAAAAAACTTTTTAATGCCTATGGCTCCGGCCATCATGCGCGGCTTTAGAACCCAGGGCGGTTTTACGGAGTCGACAAAATGAGTGATGTCGAGGTAATTGGCTGTTCCCGTAAACTCAGGAACTGGAATACCCGCTGCGGCGGCTTCCTTCCGCATCGCCAATTTGTCGCGGAAGAAACGAGTGGCGCTTTCCCCTAGGCCTGGAATGCGGAAGTGTTCGCGTAATAACGCGGCTTTTTCTACGTCAAAGTCATCCAGGGCTACGATGCGATCGAAATGGATATGCCGCGCCAGGTGCGCCACCCCTTCCAGCATTTGCTGCATGTTCCACTCGAGCTGGAAGTCCGGCATGTAAAAGATGTCGTCGAGGCTTTCTCGAGGGAACTGGGAATTGTGGAGCAGGCTCTCAGAGGTGAGCAAAAAAACCCGGCAACCCTCCTGCTTAGCTTGCTGGAGAAAGCGATGACCTTTCTCATAGCTGGCTAAACACAGCAGCGTGATAGGCTGCGTGCTGTTCGTGTCCTTTACTTCTTGTTCCATCGTTTAAGCAAAGTTAATCTCAGTGAAGAGCCGTTTTACCACGTTGCGTACGCGTTAACAAAGGGAGTCAATCATGGAAGTACTAAGGCTGAAACATCTGGTGGCCACCCGCTGGTTTCACTGGCTGAACTTTCCGCTACTGTTTGTGATGATCTGGAGCGGGTTGCTAATCTACTGGGCATTTCCGACGTATAACGTCGGCCCGATCCACCTGTTTCCGAACTGGTTCTTCAAGGGATTGGGTATTCCGCAGCGCCTTGCAGAGGGTATGGCGATGCACTTTGTGTTCGCCTGGCTCTTCATAATTAATGGCATCCTGTACGTTGCCTACACCTTTATTTCAGGTGAATGGAGACTACTAGTCCCACGAAAATTGGAGTGCTTTCGTGATGCGTGGTACGTGGTGCTTCACGATTTGCGTTTGCGCAAGGATTTACCCGCGCAGGAAAAGTACAATGCCGCGCAACAAATAGCGTATACGGCAATCGTTTTAATGGGTGCGGGTTCGACGATCACAGGATTAGCGATTTACAAGCCCGCTCAACTCAATTGGCTTGTGGCCTTGTGCGGTGGTTACCAGTTTGCGCGTATGATCCACTTTGACCTGACGGTGCTATTCGTCCTGTTTTTCCTGTTGCACGTACAGCAGGTGATCTTCGCGGGATGGAACAACTTCCGGAGCATGGTGATCGGGTGGGAATGGGAGAAACCAAGTGAACGAACGCCAGCATCCTGAGCTTCAAATCAGCCCGGAGGACGCGCAACGTACGCTTGCGCGTAAGACGCGGCGGGGATTTCTCGTCGGCGGCATCGCAGCGGTGGCCGGCATTGCAGGCTACAAATGGGTCACCGGCACCGATCGGGAGGACGGGATTCCATGGCCAGAAAGGAAAATTCTCGATACGAATGCCAAGCTGAGTGCCGGGCTGCTAAGCGACCAGCATCGAATGAAGCAATATCCTCCGGCTCGTATCGGGGGCGTGAAGCCCAACGGGAATATCGGCCTGGAGACTCCGCTGAAGAGAGCTGATTGGAGACTGCAAGTCAGCTCAGATGCCCGCGCTCACCCGCAAACATTCACACTGGCGGAAATCAAAGCTTTGCCGCGAGTGGAAATGACTACCCGATTCTGCTGCATCGAGGGCTGGAGCGGCGTATCGCAGTGGGCAGGAGTGCGATTTTCCGACTTTACGGACAAATATCTTGGTACTGGTACCAAAGTTCCGCCTTATGTGTACTTAGCGACCGAAGAAGAAGATTATTATGTTGGCCTAGATCAAAGAAGCGCCCTGCATCCGCAAACGCTCCTTGCGTTCGAGCAAAATGGCCAACCCCTCGAAGAGCGTCGAGGTGCGCCATTGCGGCTGGTCATCCCCGTCAAGTACGGCATCAAGAACATCAAACGAATCGGGATGATCAAGTACACAAATGAGAAGCCAGCCGACTACTGGGCTGAAGATGGATACGACTGGTTCGCAGGTCTCTGATTGCAAGATTCCTTGATTCGGGTGATTTGCCGCTGAGGACCCTCCGGCCATTGATTCTCAACAACACATGCCACAATCGAAGCTTTACTGCGGAACCTCTGGCTTCGCGTACGCATCCTGGAAGCCGGAGTTTTATCCGGAGAAGTTGCCCTCTTCCAAATTTCTCTCGTACTACGGAACACGGCTGAATGCGGTGGAGGTCAACTACACGTACCGCCGATTAGCGTCGGCCGCGACCTTTGAGAAGTGGATAGCCCAGACCCCGGACGGCTTTCTGTTCCTGCCCAAGGCGCACATGAAGATTACTCACTCATTGAAGTTAGAAGGCGCTGAGGAGTTTACACGAGCCTTTCTGCAGACGTTGGAACCGTTGCGGCTGGCGAATCGGCTGGGGCCAATCCTGTTTCAACTGGCACCAAGTTTCAAGGTGGACCTGCCTCGCTTGGCGCACTTTGTGAAGTTGCTCCCGCGCGGACTGCAAGTAGCATTTGAGTTCCGGAACGCCACGTGGTTCGACGAAGCAGTCTTTAGCGTGCTGCGGGAATCCAATACTGCCCTGTGTCTAGCCGAGAATGAGAATTTGGAAGCACCTTTCGTGCTGACTGCTGACTTCGTGTATCTGCGATTGCGCAAGCCGGATTACAGCGAATCCGAACTGGCGAGCATTGCGTATCGGGTGGACCAATACCGGACGAATGAGTACCCGACGTTTGCGATTTTCAAGCACGAAGAGACACCCGCTGGTGCAATTCATGCCGAGAGTCTGTTGGCAGGAAGGCATTCCAAGGAGTCGCCGCCCAGTAAATGACGGGATGGCAGGCCGGCAAGAATCCCCGGGGGTTTCCAGCTTGTGTGCGACTTTTGGAAGGGAAGGGAATCGTTAAAAGCATGACGGACGAGAAAAAAGTACTCGGCGTGTATGGGGCCGGATCGACGCACTGGGTGGGCGACGGCTTTCATGTAAGAAATCTGTTTCCGTCAAACGGCTTAACGGAGCAGGTAGACCCGTTCCTCATGCTCGATTACGCAGGTCCTACTAAGGTTGAGCCGACTGACAAGGCGCGGGGGGTTGGCGAGCATCCACACCGAGGCTTTGAAACGGTTACGATTCTGTACCAAGGAATGCTGCAACACCGTGACTCCGCGGGCAATTCCGGGACAATCGGACCCGGCGATGTGCAATGGATGACTGCAGGCGCCGGAGTTGTGCATGAAGAGAAGTACGACACGGAGTTTTCAAAGATGGGCGGCACGCTGGAGATGGTGCAACTCTGGGTAAATCTGCCGAAGGCCTTCAAGATGTCGGAACCTCGCTATCAGACACTCCTGAAAGAGCAGATTCCGGTAACGACGTTAGGCCCGGCGGGGTACATGAGGGTAATCGCGGGCGAGATGAGTGGAGTTGACGGACCAGCCAAAACATTTTCACGGCTAAGTGTCTGCGATTTGCGCTTGAATGCCGGTCATGATACGGAACTATGTCTCTGTTCCGGTCATACTGGGGTGCTGGTGCTCCTGAAGGGCAGCCTAAAAGTGAATGGCGAGACTGACCTTAGCGGTGAAGCTGTGATGGCGCTACTGGATATCAACGGTGTGATGGTAACGCTGCAAGCCAACGAGGACAGCACGATTTTGATCCTCAGCGGAGAACCGCTTCACGAGCCGCTGGAGAGCCACGGGCCGTTTGTCATGAATACTCGCGAGGAAATCATCCAGGCGGTAAACGATTATCACGGCGGTAAGATGGGCCGCCTGCCGTAAACAGATGGGCATAGAATGAAGTCGGTTATGTTCCGACGTTCACTTCAAGCTTCTCTCCTCTTCTTTTCCGTTGCGTATCTTTTCACTCCTGAGGGGAAGACTCAGGCTGCCGAGACGTCTCGAGGTGTTGTACTGGTCGCCAACCAGGGCGACCGGGACTTAAGCATCGTGGATCCGGCGAGCGCCAAGCAAGTAGCTACAGTGGCAGAGGGAGACGTCACCGGCCACGAAGTCATTGCTTCGAAGGATGGCAAAGTTGCCTACGTGCCAATCTATGGTGACTCGGGAGTAGGAAAGCCCGGTTCCGACGGCCACCAAATGGTGGTGATCGATCTTCCGACTCGGAAGGTCGTGGACCACGTGGATTTTGGGCATGGGGTTCGTCCGCACTGTCCGGTGCTAGGCCCGAAGGACGGCATGCTTTATGTGACGACGGAACTAGACAAGACGGTGTCGGTGATCGATCCGAAGACTTTGAAAATTGTAGGAACGATCCCAACGGGCCAGGAACAATCCCATATGCTTGCCATTTCGCACGACGGGCGTCGCGGTTATACGGCGAACGTCGGGCCGGGTACGGTCTCGGTGCTGGACATGAAAGCGCGTAAGACCATCACGATCATTCCGATTTCGGGTAATACTCAGCGAATTTCCATCACTCCCGATGATCATCTGGTGTTCACGGCCGATCAAACAAAACCGCAGCTGGCCGTCATCGATACGGCAAACAACAAGATCAAGACTTGGATCCCGCTGGCAGCACCCGGCTACGGAACGGGCAGCACTCCGGACGGACGTTGGCTGCTTGTGTGTGTTCCCAAGGCCATGCATGTCGCAGTGGTCGATCTGAAAACGATGCAGGTGGTTCGGACAATCGATGTCCCGAAGGCACCCCAGGAAGTCTTGATGGCACCGGACGGAAAGACGGCTTACATCTCGTGTAACGCGAGCGGAAAGATCGCCGCAATCAACGTGACAGACTGGTCCGTGGCGAACCTGATCGACGCTGGGAAACTGGCGGACGGACTGGCCTGGGCTTCGTCCAACTAGCTACGAGCGAGGAGGGATCTGAGTTCTCGCTGCACTTTTCGGACAATGAAGGTTAGTAAGATACGTGCGGCAAGAGTTAATGTCTTCCTCTACTTTTTCCGGGCTCGCCACTACAGCTGAGTCTTCCAGCACTCAAGCGAAATCCGCGACGGCGACGGTTCCATGGTATGTCTGGTGCGCTGCCGCTTCTGTTACTTCCGCTGCAGTGGGCGCACACTGGGACATATCGTGGCACTCGTCCATCGGCCGAGACACATTTTGGACTCCGGCCCATATCGCGATTTACATGTGCGGGGTGTTGGCGGGAATCGCCTTCGGCTTTCTCATCCTTAGCACTACCTTTCTAAAGAATGCCCCGCTCGCCGATTCATCGGTTCGCATCCTGGGTTTACGCGGGCCGTTGGGCGCATTCATCGCCTCTTGGGGAGGAGTCGCGATGCTGACGTCTGCTCCGTTCGACAACTGGTGGCACGACGCTTATGGACTAGACGTTACGATCGTCAGTCCGCCCCATATTGTGCTCTTCGTCGGGGTCTATGCGGTGCTCGTCGGAACGTTGGTGTTGATCGCCGGCACCATGAATCGTGCTACCGGCCCAGCCCGGACGGTTGCGCGGAATCTGTTTCTCTATGTCTCGGGTATCGCGCTTGTCGCGGCGATGGTCCTGATCATGGAGTTCATCCGGCGTTCCTGGCTGCACAGCTCACTTCCTTACATTCTGGTTGCTCTGCTTGCCCTCATTATTCTGACGAATGTGTCGCGCGCAACTGGCTTCCGCTGGGCTGCGACTCTGGTCACGAGCTTCTACATGCTCTTCCTAATTGCTCTGATTCAGATACTGCCCTTGTTTCCGGCTGAACCCAAACTCGGACCGGTTTACCAACACGTGACACACTTTATTCCGCCTCAGTTTCCGCTGCTCTTAATAGTCCCGGCGTTTACACTCGATCTGCTGTGGCAACGGACTCGTGATTGGAACAAGTGGTTGCTGGCCCTGGTCAGTTCCGCGCTGTTCGTTGGCGTGCTGCTTGTGACGGAGTATCCGTTCGCGGACTTCTTAATGAGCCCGGCTTCCCGTAATGCTTTCTTTGGAACGATGTACTTGCCTTACGCCGCGCCGCCCACATCGCTGCTGGCGCGCAACGAATTCTATAACGTCGAGACGGCCGCACAGTTCTGGTTGGGTATCGGGCTAGCGATCGGCTTGGGAACATTGTCCGTCCGCTTCGGACTGTCCCGCGGGGAGTGGCTGTCCCAGGTTCAACGATGAACCTGACGAGAAGTATTGGGCTCCTGTTTTTCGTTTCCTTGCTGCAGGCGCACGTAGGGAGCCCTGACGTCTACCTCGATGCACAAGCCGGACCCTACAAACTGTTCATCACTTTGCGTCCTCCGACGGTCATACCAGGAGTAGCTCAGCTGGAGGTGCGTTCCGAAAGCTCGGGAGTGCAAGCGATTGAGGCAGCGCCTTTGCCACTAACCAAAGCCGGCGAACAGCTTGCTCCGGTTTCTGACAAGCTCAAGGTCTCGGCGCAGGATCCACAATTCTTTTCGGGTTCGTTGTGGATGATGGCGTCGGGTTCGTGGCAGGTCAGAGTCAAGGTTAGCGGGACACGGGGAGTCGGCGTGGTGGCTGTGCCGGTGCCTGCCGTAGCACTCAGTACCAAGCCGATGAAGGCAGATCTGGCGGTGCCGTTGTTCATCTTGATGTTGTTGCTGGTTGCCGGGTTCGTTCTGATGGTGGGCGCCTCTGTGCGGGAAGCGAAGCTCCCGGCCGGTACAAAGCCTACGGACGAGAACAAACAACGTGCGCGGGCCGCTATGGCCATTGCTTTCGCTCTTATACTAGGGGTCCTGTGGGTCGGACGGAGCTGGTGGAAGAAGTCGGAGGAAGACTATCGAACCAAGGTCTACAAACCGCTGCAAATGGCCGCCTCCGTTAATCCCTCTGGCACGATGACGCTGCGGCTGACCAATCCCGCATGGATGAACCAGCCTTTTCGGAATGGCTCTTCGAACGGACCGGCGCTATTTACCCGAGTGATAGATGACCTAGTTCCCGACCACGATCACCTGATGCATTTGTACGCTATTCGCGAGCCTGGCCTGGATGTCGTGTATCACTTGCATCCCGAGTTGCGGCAAACCGGTCTGTTTCAACTCGAGCTGCCTTCGATGGAATCGGGCAAGTATCGCCTGTATGCCGATATCGTGCATGAGAACGGATTCGCCGAAACGATGGTGTCACAGACCGCAATCCCCGACGGCCTGCCGCGGCGAAGTCTTCGTGGCGACGACGCGGAAGGGACGGCTGCGGCGTGGGAACCCGGCCATGAGGTAACCCGGTTCACCTTGCCGGATGGGTATGTGATGGAGTGGCTGCGACCCTCTGGCGTTCTCCGGGCGAAGGCGGGCATCCCGTTTCGATTTCGTCTGTTGAGCGCGAAAGGGCGGCCTGCTTCAGACATGCAGTTCTATATGGGGATGCTCGGCCACGCAGCTTTTGTGAAGACAGACGGTTCCACCTTTGCGCATGTGCACCCAACTGGTTCGGTATCCATGTCGTCGTTTATGTTGGCCGAGAGTCAGGCCGGGCCAGCAGCGCAAGCTATGGCTTCTATGGAGATGCCTGGTATGGACCGAGACATGAAGATGTCGGAAACACTGCCGAGCGAAGTTGTGTTCCCCTACGGTTTTCCTGCATCGGGACAGTACCGGATCTTCGTACAGATGAAACATGGTGGCGCCATCGAAACCGGCATCTTCGATGCTCTAGTGGCGCAGTGAAACAACGCGCTCGGGCATCGGCACGGGCTTATTCAGCAGGTTGAGAACGGTGGAAGCGAAGTTGAGGCTGTCGTAAGGCTCCTCAATTGTTCGCACAGGAATATTTGCGCCTGCCATCATCCAGACCGAATGGGTTGAAATGCGAAAGAAAGATCCGTGATTGCCGCCCGGATTGAAATCGCGCGCATTGAAATTCCACCCATCCGCCGCGAAGATATGGAAGTCGGCTTGTACCAGGGCTCGCCGCCGTCGTTCATAGCGCAACAGCAGCGAGTCTATCCTTGCATGGCCGGGCACGTTAGCTTCAACCGGTGAGAGTTCTTCCGTAATGCCAACCACGCCGTTGGAGTACCGGCAACGATGGGTGGCGGCCAGCCACTCAGCATCCGTATGCCAGCCAGCTAGCCACTCTCCTGGGCTGGTACCCGAGCTGATCTTGAGTTCAGGGTCTTCGAACAAGCGCAGGGGCAGGCCTTCGCGCCAGCCATTCTTCGGGCGAAGGGCAATCCTGTCCTGACGATCGGTTAAGACCGTCAGCTGTGCATCCTCGGAGCCGTACAGCAGATAGCAGTGGAGGCCGTTCTCATCCGGCAATCGCATCGCCAGAAAATCGATCGGTTGATTGGAGAGTAGTGGTTGAGGATTATTCCGGACCTGTTGAGAAACGAGCAGAGGGAAGTAATCGATATGCCGGAAGGAGCGCTCTTCGTCCAAAGTTCCATCAGCATTCAACGCGAGTCTCTGCGAGCTCGGGCCGACTACGTAGTGACGAAGATCGTCAAGAGTGTTGTTGTCACCGAGCTCCATGTAAGGAACATATTTACTGATAGCCGAGTAGTCGCTCTGCAGGTTGAGCAGGGACCGCAAGTGTGATAGGAAATCCCGGTAATCTGAGAGTTCGCGTTCCCAGGAAGAGAGCTCCTGCTTTGCACGAAGCGCTTCCTTGTCGAGCCCGAGGCGCTTCTGTTCCGCGGTAAAGGGGTGACGGCTGCTTTGAGCTTCGGCTTTGCCGCTCTGCACAGCGCGCTCCAACGCTTCGAGCTCGGCATCCATCTCTGAAACCGTACGTGTCCAATCCGCCCGATGGGTTTCGATAATACGGTGAATCAGTTGTGCCGCGGCCTTGCGAGGTGCTTCCGGGACTCCCCCGCGGCCGAGCTCCTGGAGCAATATGTGAATGCGGTTGAGACTGTTGTTCCGAAGATGAACAGCCGCGCGTTCGTTCCCATCCAAGTCGAGCCAAGCCGTGGGGTAGTGATCAGCCTGTCCGGCAAGATATAACGAGGCGCTGCTGGGATTGATCACTCGTTGAACAAGAGGATCCAATCCGAGGATCTTGTAATCGCTCAGTTGATGACGATTTGTGACCACGTGATGGCCGCCGCCGCCGGGACTATTGAAGAAATCGGGCAAGCTAAAACCTTGGCTCAACCGTTCCGGGCGGTTATTCATGCCATGATCAGACACCGCCACAAAGACCGTTTGTGAAGCCAGTGGACTGGCCTGGATGGAAGTCCAGAGCCTGGCCGCCAGGGCATCCAAACTCTTCAGTTCCTGGGTAAGCGCGGCTACTTGATTCGTGGCGTGCCCTTCGTGATCAATGTCGCCGGTGAAGAAGTCGAGATAGAGGATGGATGGTTGAGCGGCGGCAACCTTCAGTTCCGCTTCAGTCTGCCGATTGAGTAGCTCGGCCAGGGGCTCAGGAGCCCCACTCTCGATAGGGGAGAGCAGCTCCGATCGGATCCGGCGATTCAGGACGGAGGTGATTGTGCTCCATCGCACGCCGCGTTGGAACAATTGAAAGCTCTGGAAGCTTTGGTCATAGGGCACAGCGTCCATCAGCAACGGAATACCAGCGCGATCAAGCACTTGGACGCCTGGCATATCGACCTGCCGTTTGCGGGCGTAGCCCACGTAAAACGGGAAGAAGTTCAGGTAGTCGTAAACATTCCCCGTGAACCGGTCGTACTCAACATTCCCACGAATGACACTGTGGTGACCGGTATCGAGCATTGACCATGACGGAGCCGAGAGACTTATGCCGCGAGTATAGAAGTTCTGAAAGATGGTTCCGTTTTGCGAAAAGATGCGGTTGAACCAGGGCATTTTAGATTTGCCCGTCGCTGGATCGGTCTCCGCCATGGTTCGGTCGAGAAGATCGGCGTTGAGACCGTCAATCTTCAAAATGACAATACGCTTCACAGGTGGAGCCGCAGCCGCAGCCACCTGGGAGGCGCAAAGACAGGCCAGAAAGAAAACGCTACCGGGACTACTCACCTGCTAACGTTAGCGGAGTCAATTATCGAAATCGATCCGGCAGTCTGTTCACCTTCACGCGAAAGATTCTGAACACGAGCCAGAGTGTCATGTGCGCGCTGAAGGACGGAAGGCGACTTCACATCCGGTAGGAGACTAGTAAGTTCAAGAACGGCGGCGTCAATTTGTGCACCGTCATAAGCGACTCTCGGGTCTGTACCGTTTGCCGTGACCAGGTCCAGGTAGTTGAGTTGATAGCTAACGCGCCGGTCGCGGTCGAGCTTCGCGAGATTGCTGGAGTCCTGGGAAACTCGATGGGTGTAAGCGCCAAAAGAAAGAAAATGCAGAGAACTTTGCCAGATGCTGGCTTTTGTCGATTCCCCAAAGGACGCGAGTTCGGCGCGCCGGTTCCGATCCAGAGTGCCCAAGAGTTCATTGCCATCGGCGGCATGTTCGAGCCGTCCAAATTGCATGCGGGCGGTGGCCACGTTACCGGACGGATCCGAATCCAACGGGTTCACGTTTAATGAGCCGGCTCGCTCGATAAGCTCCCGTCGTAGTTCCGGCTCGAGCTGTCGATCTAGCGCAAGCTTCATTCGGAACTGCGCATACGAGTCGAGCCGGTCCGCTTGGTTGGATGCGGTACCGCGGCGAGACCAGACCGTATGGTAGGCGAATGCGCCTGCGTAGTAATACCAATTCGCAAAATGAGAAATGCCAAGGATTCCGCTGGTGAACTCCGTGATGGTGCGCTGTAGAATCTCATGGCGGTGCACACGGTACTTGTCTCGGAAATCAACCAGGAGCAGCGGCATGGCCGGGTAGCTCAGGCTATAAACCGCGAGCGGAACCAGCGTGACTGCTTGACGTTCGGGCTCCTCGGAAGAAAGCAGGCGTCCTGACGGGTCAATCGAGCGTTGGACGGAAGGTCCGGTCCATTCTGCCAGGCTCGGGTCAGACCATGGGTCACGAATATTGAGTAGCTTCCAAATGGGCTTTTCCGGAGTACCCGTGGCTGGATGAGTTGTCCCGACCGGGAACCACAGGACTGCGAAATCGTCCGCATCGCCTGCCACCGTCAGCAGTTCGGCGTAGGTGCCCGTCTTCTCCGCAAATTGACGGAGAGCTTCGAAGTTCCGACTGTGAATCCGAACGTCCTCGAAACGGGATTGCTGGCCGAATTGAGCCACGTGCTGGTTGCTGAGCAGTCCTCCCAACATCGATTTCCGGAGCTCAAGGCGAGCAATTAACGTGTCGATTTCTCGACCGGACAGGCCACCTTTCTCTCTACTGGACAGACTGCCTTCGTTCGCCGCGACCGGCGCATTCTGCAAATAACCGATCGCCTGCTCCAAGTGCAGCCGTTCATTGTCCGACTGGTTTGCCCGATAGGAGCGCGAAGTTGCTCGGAGCGAGGTCGTAAAAGGATCGAAGGCCGTCCACTGCAAGAGACTTCGACCGGCCTGAGCAAGAACTGGATGAAGTGGAGCACTTGCGTCAATCAAAGGCGCGGGTATGCCGTGGTTGTCGGGCGCGCCCGCAGTTCCCAGACGCCAATAGAAGAACGGAACCGCCGAAAGCATTCTCTGCCCCAGGGTGAAGCGTCCGGCACTGAGCAGCCATACATAAGAGAGCCGGCTGTCCACGGAAGAACTGGAGCCGAGCGTATCCCGAAGCACGGACAAAAGCGGAACATCGGATTGTCCCTCCGCTTCCGGACCACAGTTGCGGCAAGAAAGCGTGAGCAACTGGGCCGTCGCGCCTACCGGCTTGGTTGACCAATAGTAACCGCCGGATCGATCTGTGACCGAAACCGAGCTAGTGGAATCAATTGTTCGTGGAAGTTCGGAACAGTAGGCGGCAAAAAGCAGCACACACGATAACAGAAGATAACGTAAGAAGACTAGTGTCACAGCACGGATCCGTAGATGGCTCAGGCACTTAGATATCCAAAGCCAGGTTGAAAGTTGCCTGTAACACGACCGTAAGTGGTTTTACCAGGTAAACTCACCTTTGCAAAACATCGGTTTGCTGGCAGCATCGAGGACAGGCCATGGCGAATCAAGGAGAAAGAAGATGCTAGAACAACGGAAGTTAGGGAGCCAGGGTTTGGTGGTGTCGGCCCTTGGGCTTGGATGTATGGGTATGAGCCAGTCCTACGGGGTAGCAGATGAAACAGAATCCGTCGCTACCATTCACAGGGCGCTCGAACTTGGTGTGAACTTCTTCGATACCGCCGAGGTTTACGGTCCGTTTATCAATGAAGAGTTGGTCGGTCGAACATTGGAAGGCAAGCGTCAAGAAGTCATCCTTGCCACCAAGTTCGGCTTTCAAATTGAGAATGGCAAAGTGAGCGGCACCAATAGCCGGCCTGAACACATCCGCGAGGTGGCGGAAGCGTCCCTGCGCCGCCTGCGGACGGATTACATCGATCTTTTCTACCAGCACCGCGTGGATCCGAACGTCCCCATAGAAGAAGCAGCCGGTGCAGTTTCCGAGCTGGTGAGTGCAGGGAAGGTCAAATATTTCGGTCTCTCTGAAGCGGGAGAGCAGACCATTCGCCGAGCTCATAGAGTGCACCCGGTGAGCGCATTGCAAAGCGAGTATTCACTTTGGGAGCGAAACCTGGAGCCGCAGATCATTCCGGTTCTCCGCGAGCTGGGCATCGGTCTTGTTCCATTCAGTCCTCTAGGCCGCGGCTTTCTGACGGGAACGGCAAAGCGGGCTGAAGACTACCCGGAAGGCGATTATCGTCGGAACGATCCGCGATTCCAGGGCGAAAACTACGACGCCAACGTACGAGCGGCTTCCGTTGTTGAACACATCGCAAAAGAGCGGAACGCAACTTCCGGTCAGGTGGCGTTGGCCTGGTTGCTGGCAAAAGGTGATGATGTGGTGCCCATCCCCGGAACCAAGCGTAGAACTTTCCTCGAAGAAAACGTGGCGGCTGCTTCTCTGAAGCTGTCACCGGAAGAACTCTCTCAGCTCGACCGGGCGCTTGCTCCAGAGTCGGTCTCTGGACCTCGGTACAGCGAGAGCATGATGTCGCTCATCAACCGCTAATCAGTTCTGTGACTCCTTAGAAGGCGCCGCAACGCCCGCCTTCCACTCTTCGCGCTCTTGGTTTGTGAGTCACACCTGGGGCGGCTGTCGATAGCTCACCAGACGGCGCAAAGTCCCGGGTATCGAAGATGCGCAGGCTTCCTCCTGGTCCCGCCACGGCCAGGACGAGGGAGAGTTCAAACCGAGGGCCCTGAAAGTAAGATACGCGCATCTCGTGAACGCCGCGGGAAAGTTCCACGCCCGCGGCACATTTCACGGGAGGGTGTATGCCATCGTTATTGATCATCAGGTGTCCGTCAAAGTATAGTTTCGATCCATCGTCCGAGCTCAGCACAAACTGGTATCGGCCCCCTTCTTCGATCCAGATCCGTCCCGTGTAGTCGATCGCAAACCATTCGACACGGTTCGTGATTCCAGGAAAACCTTCGATGAAGGCTCGAGGGGGTATGTTCAAGCTGGTCGTATAGACCGAGCCGATGGGTTTCAGGTGATTGAAGCGCGGCAGGGTTATGGTGCCAGAGGGCAGTAGATAAATGTCCCCGCGCAATCCGGATGACGCAACGACGGTGGTACCGAAGGTAGGAACGCCGCTGTTTTCCTGAGCGAGCCGCCCGGCATTCGAAAGAGCTAGCGATAGGGCGAGCAGGGAACGAGGAAGGATCTGCCCTAAGGCCAACACTGCGCCAGTTTAGCTGAGGGTTGTTTCATACAGCGTGAGAAGTTTGGCCCAGGCTCGTTCGGCTTCCGGTTTGTTGTAGATGGGCTTGCCGTTTTGATTTGGCATATCAGCAATGCACCAGCCATGCAGAGTACCTGCGTAAACTTCCACTTCGGCCGGTGCTTTCGCATTGGCAAATGCTTCTTTTAAATTGTTCTTGGCATCAGGCTGACGTTCGTCGTCGTTAGCGGCTATACCAAAATACATCCGAGCCTTGATCTTGGGAGCGAGCAGATGCGGGCTGTCGGGCTTATCGGTCACCAACCCGCCACCATGGAAGGATGCTCCTGCACCAACGCGGTCGGGAACAGTTGCAGCGGTTTTCACAACGAGAGGTCCACCCATGCAGTAACCTTGGGTTCCCACAAGCTTTGCCTTGTCAACTTCTTTCTGAGCGTCTAGGAAAGCAATGTAAGCGACAGCATCCCTTTCCGCATGCCCTGGTGAAGTAACTGAGGCCATCAAGGGTCGGAGCTTAGCCATATCGTCAGGATTTCCGAAGTTAAACCCTGATGCGTCAGTGAACGGAGCTTTGGAGATGCGATAGAACGGATTCGGTACCAGCACCGAGTAGCCTTGTGCGGCCAGTCTCTTCCCGATTTCTCGCGTGACCGGACGTAAGCCAAATGCGTCGGGCCATACAAGTACGCCTGCATGAGATCCAAGCTTCGGGTGAATGAATGCGGCGTCGCAAACTCCGTCCGGAGTCTTGATCTCGACATCCTTCTCTATAACTTCGAGTGAAGTGGGGGTAGCACCACCTGAAGTAGCAGTTATACTCGCCTCCAAGCCGGCCATTACTGAGAAGCCGAGTAAGTTTCTCCGAACCGCGTCGACATTTTCCGGATGAGTCGTTTGAGGGCTGTCGCGTTTTGTTGACATAGATTCTCTCCTGACGAGTTTAGCGGCTTTCCGACGAGCGGCAGACGGCGACTTCTGGATTCCTAACGCGTTCTGGGCAAGGTTTCCCGTGACGAGATTTCTTGGTATGTCCTGGATCACCTTATCCCGTACGAGATAAGAGGATTCGGGATGTCAGAGACACTCGCGACGAAGTAAAACTTACCCATTCATAGCTCGCAGGGCGAATCGTCGGGCATCTTTCCGGTAATTCCGGTCATTGCGACCGCTTATCTACTCCTATGGAGATACGAAACGTAAATCGAATGGCGCGCTAATGACCTACTAAGTGCCGCGATTCCTGCGGTACTCATAGCTCCCCTATGTCTTGTCGCTCACAGAGCTTTGGGTTCAACTGTACTTAGCCGACGCAAGACGTACGGTGCTTTGGTCGAAATAGGAGATACACATGAACTTTTCTAAGAAACTATTTATCGCAGCCATCGCTGCTATCGCGCCGGCTCTAACTCAGGCCGCCGCAATTACTTCTAACCCCTCCCTTTCCGTGGGTGGTTACAACTTCGACACCTTCACTTGCTCCATCAGCAAGGGCGGTATTGTCACCAGTCCTTCGGCTTGTGGACAGATTAATGTCAACACGGTCTCAAATCCCGGTGTGGGAGTTGGGATTCTTATTTCCAGCGACTTCAGTGCTGCATTCGGATCCTTCAACGATGCGAGCCTGACGTACCACGTGTCCTCGAACTCTGGGATTTCGTCGGTCGGTCTGGACTTCAACGGAACTTTCCTCGGCTTGGGTATCGCTTCCGTGACAGAAAACGTGTTCAACAACGGCAACCAAGTTGGATTTGCGAAGGTCTCTTGCGCCACCGATCTCGGTTGCAGCCAAACGGCTTCTGTGTTACTTAACGGTACCTACAACGACCTCTACATCCAGAAAGACATTTCGGTGAACGCCGCCGTTCTCGGCGCAGCTGGGATCAGCCAGATTGACCAGACCTTCACAGCCACACCGGAGCCTTCCTCCATGGCTCTGCTCGGATCGGGCCTGATCGGTGCTGCCGCTCTTCTTCGCCGCAAGGCCAAGAAGGCTGTCCAGGCCGTCTAATTTAAAGCTGACAATAGATCAGCTAGTAACTAGATCGTTCGAAAACTCGGCACTTACATAGGTGCCGAGTTTTATTTT
Source organism: uncultured Acidobacteriaceae bacterium (assembly GCA_963814195.1). Lineage (GTDB taxonomy): Bacteria > Acidobacteriota > Terriglobia > Bryobacterales > Bryobacteraceae > Bog-105. The sequence continues at coordinate 450,076 of CAWFBU010000005.1, read as the reverse complement.
TGTCGATCGAAGTTCAGGTTCGGCAGTACTGAGACGTTTTGGGCGACTTATATTCCACTGCAAGTTCAGGAGTTTGCAGCAGTCGATTTCCTTGGCTCGCCGAGGTATGACAGGCTTCGACAATGCCGCTTGTGAGTAGTGTCCTTTCTACAGGATAAGGAGCCCGGCCGGTTTCGAACATTTCCTCCGCCTTGCTCATCAGACAGGATGAGTAAGTCACGTTCGGCTCAGGTGTCAATAGAAACTGGGTGGACACAATACCTGACCCTTTGACGCGAGCAGCAAAGTTGAAGTCCTGGAGCGCACCTTTCAGGTTGAGCATCCAGGCAACTAAGCCGTCCCGGTACTCGATCCGGTAAGCGATGGGAGACGGCACAAGGTTCTGCAGTTCACCGCTGGCGACTAAATCCTGGGTACGACCATCTTTTACGGTCAATCCTAAGGGAGTATCGCTTCGCGACAAGGCTGCAGTCAGAAGATCCTTCGACCAACCCGCGTTCCAAACACCTTCACCTTGGAGCCACTGGACCGATCGAACGCCCGTTTCACCACCGCGGCGACGCTCCACCATGCATTGCAGTCCTTCGAGTGCGTGGAAATCCATTGCATCGTCGCCGGCATTCTCGCCGACCATAACGGCTTCTTCGATCTGGGCTCCCCAAGGGATTTCCAAGTCCGGCAAGCGCCAGGTAACGGGGAGCGAAGAACCTGCCAGCATCGGGAAAGCGAGCCGGCGGGAATCATTGACCATCTGCTTCGCCTTTTGAAAGCTATAGGAGAGGTGCTTGTCATTGTAGACAGGAACCGCTCGTTTATCCTGCTCGAACACCTTTACGCATTGCTGGAAGAATTCATAGCGCGGATATAACTTTTGCCCTCGATCATTGACTGGATAGTCGCCATGCTCGGCAATGATGAGCACTGCGTCCACTGCCAACTTGTCCCCGCCGCAACGTAGCGCTTCGGCAATGGTCGGGTAAACTTTGAACCCGAACTCGCCAGCGCGTGCCTGACTCAGATCGCCTTCGGGTTTCTGGTCAACATAAAGCGACACAACCTGCATAGCAGGCTTGTGCCACTCGCCGTTGTGCGGATAGCCCACCAGGAAGCGATCCGCCATGTGCTGTCCATGGGAAAGGTAACGATAGATGGTTGTAATAACAGCGATGCGCTTGGGGGCTTGTTGCGCCAGGAGGGGAAGAGCAGCGGCCGTTCCCAGAAATCCGCGACGGGTAAGAGAGTCAGCGTTAGTGGCGCTCATGTGCTTACGATCTCCAGAAAGTAGATTCGGGGCTGGCCTGATAGCGAATGCCCAGATGGGGAGTCTGTAGGCGCTTCTGGTCTGCGAACAAGCTATCCACCCCGGCCGCCGTCAGACCCGTCGTTAACAGCGTGCGCTCGATGGGATGAGGCGCCTTCCCCGTCAGGAACATCTGTTCGGCGTTGTGGACCAGCGGGCTGAAAAAGTTGGCCAGGGTCGTGCGGCCGTCAGGCATCGGCAGATACATCTGCGTGGAGAGCGGCTGCGTCCGACCGTCCAACGTAGCGGCGAAATTGAAGTCTCGTACCAGGCCTGACATGAGGAGCATGGTGGCACGAGGTCCGCTAGCGTGCTGATATTGATAAGCTACGGGATCCTTCACCAGACGGCGCATGTCGTCTATGGTTGGAAAGACGTCGTTGAAGCCCGGGCGCGCCGGCGTGATTGTATGGCTCCGGCAAAGTGCTGCGTTGAAGAGACGTTGTGACCAGACACCTTCCTTCATTGCATCCCAAAACCTGTCGCCGCGGTACGCCTGAAGCCAGACCACGCCGGTTTCGCCGCCCTCGCGCCGTTCCAGCATGCCTTGTAGCGTTTCCAGTCCATGGAAGTCGTAACTGTCAACGCCGCCGTAGCAGATGGTGAGCGCGTCCTTCACCTTGGCATTCGTCGGCATCTCAACCGAAGGAATGCGCCAGGTAACCGGAAGGCTGGAGCCCGCCAGAAAAGGGAAGCCCATGCTCCGGGAAGTGTCATACATCTCTTTGGCCCACTCCCAATTCCAGGAGAGATGCTTGTCGTTAAAGACTGGGACCGATTTGCCGCTCTCCCGAAAGACTTTTACTGTCTCCTGGAAGAATCGGTAGCGCGGGTATTGCACTTGGCCCTTGGGGGTCTTCGGATAATCGCCGTGTTCGCCGACGATAACTACGCCATCAACTGCCAATTTGTCGCCGCCGAGCGTAAGAGCTTCGGCAATGGTCGGATAAATTTTCATTCCCGGAAAGCGTGCGGCCCGCTCATGACTCAGGTCTTCAGGCGGTGTCTGGTCAACATACAGAGAGACAAGATCCATCGGCGGATGATGGTGCGTGCCGTTCCAGCCGTACCCCTCGAGAAAGCGGTCAACTATGTGCTGGGCATGAGAGTATTTGCGATAGACGGTTACAATGGCGGCCAGTTTCATGGGAGGGAATGGTTTCGATGCTGGTCTTTATTTTGGCAGCTCTAGTAGCTACTCCGCAGATTTTCACATTCGATGCACACGTTCACGTGATTGATCGACAGTTCTATCACGGAGGAAATATCGGCGACCGTGTGAACGACGGACAATTCGACCTCCCGCGCGCTCGTGAGGGCGGACTGAATGCCCTGTTTTTCTCACTCTTCGTTACCGAAGAGTATTATCCCCAGCACTACGAGACCAAGCAGGCTCTCCGGTTGGTCGATCTCGCTCTACAGCAGATTAAACAGAACAGCAGCGTTCTCGAACTGGCGCGCAACGGACACGATATCGATCGCATTGTGGGCGCCGGGAAAATGGCGGCCGTGTTGGATATGGAAGGTAGCTTGGATCGGGAGGGAGATCTTAGCGTCTTGCGCCGCTTCTATGCCATGGGATTGCGGTCCTATCAACTGTCCGCCCACAATGCGCAAAATGGTTACGCTGACTCCTGCTGTGCGCCGCCGCAATGGCACGGTTTGAACGAGCGCGGCAAAGCCGTTATTCGCGAGATGAATCGGCTGGGCATGGTAATCAACGTCTCGCATGCGTCCGACGAGGCGATTGCGCAGGCTATCGACGTCAGTACCGATCCTGTGATTGCGACCCACCACGGCCTGCGTGAATTCAACGACATCCCCCGCAATATGCCGGATTGGTTGTTGAAGAAGCTCGCCGCCAAAGGCGGGTTAATCGGCTTTCAGATCGGTAACGAGTTCCACAATAGGAAGGTGTTCGATTGGCGAACACAACACGCCGGAAAACCGTTCTGGGACACAGCGAAGGTGGACCAGGCCAACTTGACCATCGAGCAAATCGACAAGATGGTCGCGCCGCAGTTCCCGATGGTCGGTAGTGCCGCTCCGGATTCGCTGAAGTTCTCGGTTGACGAATGGCTGAAGGTAACAGATCGAGCCATTCAGTTGGTTGGCGAAGATCACGTGATCCTGGGGACCGACCTTGATGGCGGTCCGACCCTGCCATTGCCCATGCGGGACGTTCGGGATTCGCAGTTGATCACGGCAGCGATGCGAAGGCGTGGGTATTCCGAGGAGCGGATTCGTAAGGTGATGGGCGGCAATTTGCTACGGGTGTTTCGGCAGATCACCGACCGACACTAGTCGCGCGCACGAGCGATGTCGTCGTGTCCCGGGGCGCGATAAACAACTTGCCCGTTGAAAATGGTCATTAAGCATTTCAGATTTTTGAGTTCACTCGAAGGCACCGAATAAGGATCCGACGCCCAAACTGCAAGATCGGCATTCTTTCCTGTTTCGAGTGATCCAACCCGATCTTCCATGAAGATTTGATGCGCCGCCCAGATCGTGTACGACTTCAGCGCAGTGTGGATGTCAATCGACTCAGCTGTTCCGAAGGGCTGCTCGCCATATGTCCCTCGTAATGTTCTGCGCTCGACAGACGCCCAGAGCCCGTAGCGCGCGGCCAATGGGGCAACCGAGAAGTCCGAACCGCCGCCGAACATGACTCCCTGCTTCACGAGCGTCTGTAGCGGAAGCAAACGCAAAGATCGAGCCGGGCCTAAATTCCCGGCGTAGTTATCACCGAGCCACCACAGAAAGGGCGCCTGCAATTCGGGGTAGCCGGCATCGTAATCCTTCTGTAGAGCCGCCATGGTCCGGATGGCATGGTCGGTAGGAGTGTTCGCGTGAATGATCGCGTGACGCAGTCCTCGCACGGGATGTGCTTCAAGCGCAGCGGCGTAAGCGTCGACAACGTAGTCAATCGCGCGGTCGCCGATCGCATGCGTGGCAATATGGATTTCCGCCTCCTGGAACATGCGGACCTGTGCCGTATACACCTCGGGGTCGGCTGCCGGGTAGCCGGAGTTTCCTGTATCGACACCGGTAAAATTCTTGTTCCAATCTCTGTACATCCAGGCGGTCCGGGCCCCACCACTGCCATCCATGAAGAACTTCACTCCGCCCGAGATAAGCTGGCCTTTAATGGCTTGTGGAGCGCGCGGTAATGACAGGATGCGGTCGCGAATAGTTCGCGCCGAGGCGAGCGTCTTACCGCCATACCAAAGGGCACACAGGCGCACAGTAAGCTTGTTCTGATCTAACAGTTCGTTGTAGAGGTCCCAGTCGGTTTGATTGATGCTGGCTGCCTTAACACCTGTCATCCCTTCTTTGTTGAAGTCATTCACGATTCTGATCAGGCCGTTGCGCAGTTCTTCTTTGGTGTAGGGCGGTACTTTGCCGCTCACCAAACTGGTCGCCGACTCCTTCAGCACGCCGGTCGGATTGCCCTGCTGGTCACGATCAATGGTGCCGGCCGGAGGCGGCGGCGTGGCGCGCCCGATTCCAGCCAACCTCATGACATAACTATTGGCAACGGCATAGTGTCCGGTAGTCTGGACCAGATAGACCGGATTATTGGGCGAGACGGGATCGAGATCTGCAGCCGTAAGATATCTCTTCTCCGCAAACTTACCTTCATCCCAGCCGCGTCCCCGGATCCAGTCTCCTGGTTTCAATCCGGATGCGCGCTCTTTCACCAGTGCGACCGCATCCGCAATGTGTTGAATCCCGGGACCGTCCAGTTGAACATCGTACAGTTGACTTGCCGATTGGAAGTGGCAATGAGTATCGATCAGGCCTGGCGTGACTGCCTTGCCGTGCAGGTCTAGTATTTTCGTGCGCGGCCCTGCCAGCTTACGAACAGCTGTTGAACTTCCGACAGACGTGATCTTCCCGCTCTCAATCGCCAGCGCCTCCGCAATCTGGTCCTGTGGGTTGACCGTAATGATCTTCCCATTGATAAGAATCAGGTCAGGAGCCTGGGCAAGAAGGGAAGCAGCGCCGAGAATGTTCACCGCCAAACTTAAAAGGGCGGACGATCGAGAGTAAGCCATTGCGGATTGTAGGAGGACCAAGCCGCGGATGTCAACGCACGGCCCTGATCTGACAAACTAGGTGCTGCACGCTCATGAGACGACTGCAACCGGTGGTTTGGGCGAAGGGCACATTCCTTTCTCCTCAGCATTTGCAATCGCAGGACATCTTCCACGAAGATCTTCTGCAGTTTCGCCTCGATTCACTGAACACGTTCCCGTGGGGGTTTCGTGCCCTTGCGCTCGATTGGGAGGCGCTGGCAGCAGGCAATCTCGCCTTGGAGAAGGCAACCGGTATCTTGCCGGATGGTCTTGCATTCGATATACCCGCCAGCGATCCCGCACCTCCGGCCAAGCCACTGGCGTCGTATTTCGATCCCACTCACCCGACTATCGACGTTCACCTCGCGGTACCGGCTTGGCGTATCGGTGATGTGAATGTATCGACCTTGGCGAATCCGAATGCCGATACCCGGTACCTCGCCGAAATCGCTCTGATGCGTGATGAGAATGCCGCCCAGGTAGAGCGTCCCGTGCAGATAGCTCGCAAGAGTTTTCGTCTTTTGGTAGACAGCGAAGCGCGAGAAGGTACGCCGGCCATGCGCGTGGCCCGGGTTGCGCGGACCGACAGCGGAAAGCTCGAACTGGACCCCACATTTGTGCCCCCGCTGTTGAATATTCAGGCCAGCGATTACCTGCTATCTATTCTGCGGCGCCTGCTCGAGATCCTGACCGCGAAGAGTGCCATTCTCTCCGGCCTCCGCAGGCAGAAGAACCAGGGCCTTGCAGATTTCAGCGCCTCCGATATCGCGAATTTCTGGCTCCTTTACACGGTAAACAGCTTTCTCCCTCAGCTAAGGCACCTCTTCGAGGTACGGAGGGGACACCCGGAGTTGATGTTTAACACCCTCAACTCACTGGCCGGAGCGCTGACTACGTTCTCAACCAAAATTCTGCCTCGGGATCTGCCGCTTTACGATCATCGCGAACTCGGAGCGCAATTGACGGATCTCGATGACAAGCTGCGGTTCTTACTTGAAACCGTGATTCCGAGTAACTTCGTTGCTCTGCCACTAAGAACGACCAGCGCATCGATTTACGCGACGGCTATCAATGACGAAAAGTATCTGGTGAATACGAAGTTCTACTTAGCAGTTTCGGCCGATATGCCCGAAGGGGACCTGCTGTCGAAAGCCCCCGCCTTGATCAAGCCCTGCTCGGCTAATCATCTGGAACACCTGGTCCGCAACGCTCTTCCCGGACTTTCGATGCGCCACTTGCAACAGCCCCCTAACGCGATTCCCGTGAAGCTCAATTATCAGTACTTCAGCTTGAATCAGGAAGGCCCCTGCTGGGAGGCTATTCGGAGAGCTCGCAATTTCGCCGTTTGGATTCCTTCGGACTTCCCGGATCCAAAGCTAGAACTGATTATCGTTCTGCCGTAAGGCCGAGGTTTACTCTTCGTCTTGTTGTGCGGCTAGTCTATGCATGACACCCATATCTTCTAAGGTCGTAACATCTCCAGTTACGCCGTTCGAAGTTACTAACTCGCGAAGCAAGCGACGCATGATCTTGCCGCTTCTTGTCTTAGGTAGGGCATCTGTGAAACGTATCTCTTCCGGGCGGGCGAAGGGTCCGATCTCGTGAGCCACCCACTGCCGTAACTCGTTCGCAAGAGTCTCTTTGTTCCAGTCGCCTGCTTTAAGGGATACGAACGCACAGACTGCCTGCCCGGTGATCTCATGCGGCTTAGCCACCACAGCAGCTTCGGCAACCGCGGGATGATGCACCAGCGCGGACTCAATTTCCATCGTGCTGAGGCGATGTCCGCTGACGTTCATCACATCATCCACCCGGCCAAGAATCCAGTAGTAACCTTCGTCGTCGCGCCGGGCAGCGTCGCCAGTGAAGTAAGCACCAGGAACCCGCGACCAGTATTGTTCCTTGAAGCGCTTGGTGTCTCCCCAGACGTCCCGCGTCATGCTGGGCCACGGCTGGCGAAGAACCAGATAGCCTTCCTGATTGTTCCCAAGGACTTGTCCGTTTCCGTCCACAATCTCAGGGACAGTCCCGGGAAGCGGGAGTGTCGCTGAACCAGGCTTCAGATTTGTAACGCCGGGCATGGGCGAGATCATGATGGCGCCGGTCTCGGTCTGCCACCAGGTGTCCACGATTGGACAGCGGCCTTTGCCAATTACACGGTGATACCAGTCCCATGCAGCAGGATTGATCGGTTCGCCGACGGACCCCAGCAAACGTAAACTTGAGAGATCGTGTGCCTCAGGCCATCGATCTCCCTGTTTCACGAGCGCTCGAATCGCGGTTGGCGAAGTGTAAAAGATGTTCACTTTGTGCTTACTGACGATCTGCCAAAGTCGATCGTACCCGGGGTAATCAGGAGCACCTTCATACATAACGGTCGTTGCGCCAGCGGCTAAGGGACCATAAATGACGTAACTATGTCCAGTTATCCATCCGATATCTGCCGTACACCAATAAACGTCATTCTCCTGTAAGTCAAACACCCACTTCATCGTCATCAGCGTTTGCAGTAAGTAACCCGCTGTGGTGTGAAGGATGCCCTTCGGCTTGCCGGTAGTTCCTGATGTGTAGAGTACGAATAACGGATGCTCAGAGTCCAGGTGCTGAGCATCCGCACTTTCAGCGACTGAAAGTAGCGCGGGAACTTTATCTAGTTCCTCGTTATACTCGTGCCACCAGATATCCCGGCCGTTGTGCATGCTGACGGGAGTTCCGGTCCGTTGATAGACGATGACGGATTTGACAGTAGGACATTCTATGAGTGCTTCGTCAACCGCGGCCTTTAGTTTTACTTCCTTGCCGCGGCGCCAGCCGCCATCTGCCGTGATGACCACTGAAGCTTTCAGGTCTTGGATGCGGCTTTTTAGAGCTTCAGAAGAGAAACCTCCGAACACCACACTGTGCGTGATCCCCATGCGGGCACAGGCCAGAACGGCAACAGCAAGTTCCGGAACCATCGGCATGTAGATGATGGCCCGGTCACCGGTCTTAATCTTGTTCCGCAGGAGGATCGTTGAAAAGCGCGAGATAAGGCGATGCAGTTCCTCGTAAGTGATCACTCGAGTTTCGCCAGGTTCACCCTCCCAAATAATGGCCGGCTTGGTCTTGCGGCTAGTGAGAAGATGGCGATCGACGCAGTTGTAGCAGGCGTTCAGCTTACCTTCTATGAACCAGGTTGCTCGCGGGCTGTCCCACTCCAGCGTCTTGACAAACGGGGAAAACCACGTCAACTCGGTCCTTGCCAAATTGGCCCAGAAAACTTCCGGGTTTAATTTCGCTTCTTCGTATAACCGTCGATACTCGTCCATGCCTTTGACGTTGGCGCGGGAAACAAATTCCGAAGGAGGAGGGTAACTCTTAACATCGCTCATACTGATCGCTTCAGCGGTCAGTGTAACGCAAGCTTGGCTTACCCTTACCGGCCAGCAAATGAGCGGTCGGCGACCCTTTAACTTTGTAAAGCGATGGCCTCCTCAAAGGCCCGACCCAGGCTCCTCGAGAGCGCGGGTCGGAACTAGACTAGAGATTGTGACGATTGGTCGAATCTTGATTTTCGGTGGATTGCTGCTGGCCTTCGTTGGTGTCCTGTTTGTCCTCGCGGAACGTTTGCACCTACCGCTAGGCCGCCTGCCGGGAGACCTCCTTTGGCGGCGAGGCAACACGACGGTCTACTTTCCCATCGTGACGTGCGTGCTCCTGAGCCTGCTGTTAAGTCTTCTCGGCTGGCTCTTTGGGCGCCACTGAGTGGATGGTACCCAAATACTGCAGGCTTGCTCACTGAGGTTCTCGTGCCGTGTCTGATAGTTGGTCTGGCTCTCTACCGAACAGTGCCGATGTGCTCAGGCGGCCAAAACACGAAGACCGCTTTCCCGTAAATGTAACGGCGCGGCACGAATCCCCAGGCTCGGCTGTCGTTGGAGGAGATCCGATGATCGCCAAGCACGAAATACTCATCTTCCGGGACCACTCGCGAGGAGTAATTCTGGTAATCGCGGTATTCGGAAGGTACGTAATTTTCCACGAGGCGCTTACCGTTTACCAGGACGAACCCGTCAGTGACGGCCACCGTATCCCCCGGGAGCCCGATCACACGCTTGATATAGGATTTCGTCGTATCTTCCGGATACCAAAACACAACCGTGTCCCCGCGTTTTATGTCGCCGAGCCGGAATTTATAGCTAAATTGATTGATGAAGAGACGCTCCTGATCAAGAAGGTTGGGCATCATGCTCGTACCTTCCACCTTGACCGGCCTATAAAGAAAAAGGATGACCAGAACAGCGATCAGAACAGACAGCAAGAGGTCTCGGAACCATATGACAGTCGCAACCAGGAACGGTCGTGACCATTCGGTTCCTGGTATGTCCGGGGGCACGACCAATTCGTCGCTAGTTTGGCTTGCCGCTGCCGGGTCCTTCTCGTCCATATCTATGCATGTCTGCTTACGGTTGTATCAAGAGCGCGCACAGCTCTTGTCAGTTGCTTAAAAATAACATTTCGAGAGCAACCGAACCCGAGAGCAACCGACACCACAGGCTTAGACGTAAATCCGAACAAAATGCTAGGTGCGCGGCAAATATATTTCCACGCGCGTTTTCCAGATGGCATGCGGTGGCCTTACCGCAACCTCTACTTACGAGAGATTGGTCAGTTCGGCTTCAGCGCGCTTCCAGTCTTCTTCCGCAGATCCGTGAGTATAGCCGCGTTCGGCCCAGTACTTGTAAGCAAGATGCGCGATCTCCTCCCGGGTCACAGTCTTCCGTTCGGTGATGGAGTGGTGTGATGCATCTACCTGATGCGAGCCATTCGCGTGGTGTGCATCAACGTGGTGTGCATCGTGATGTGAACCATTTGTCTGACCGTTTGCTTGAGGGATGGAATGGCCAATGCTGATGGCCGGTTCGGTAGCACCTGCTGATGCACTCATTGTCATCACTGGCTCACTCGCTGGTTGCACTGCAACATTGTCCGGCAGGGTGCTTTCCATGTTGACCACGGCCGGCGATTTCTTTCGTGACTTCGTAGTCACCGCTGCTGCAGCATCTTTCACCGGTGTCTCTGTAGTCGTTTGCGCGGCCCTTGTCGTAGCTTTAGAACCAGATGCTTTGGTCTTCGACGGAGCCTCACTGATCGTCTTCTGTGTCTTCTTTGAAGGTTTGCCCAACGCCATACAGCACCATTTTACTTAGTATTTCGAAAGGGTGCTATCAAATAATTTGATGTCACACATGAACTTTGGAATCGGGGCTCAATGAAAGTTGGCATACTCGGAACCGGCGCGATTGCAAACAAACACGCGCAAGCCTACCAAAACATTGGCTTCGAAATTGTTGCCTGCTCCAACAAGACGGAAGCTCGGGGCCGCGAGTTCGCAAAAACATGGGGTTGCGTTTATGTTTCGGACTATTTGGAGCTCTGTCGATACCCGGATCTGGATTTTATTGACGTGTGCGCCTTCCCGGATTTCCATCTTTCGCCGGTCGAGGCTTGCGCGTCCATCGGACGTCCAGTCCAGATTCAAAAGCCGATTGCGACGAATCTGGCCGACGCGCGAAGGATGATCGATGTCGCGAAAGCCGCAGGAATTCCCTTCGCCGTTGTCAGCCAACATCGGTTCGATGACTCAACACTGTTCCTGAAGCGCGCTATTGCGGAGGGACGCCTTGGCAAGATTCTCCAGGCGGATGCCTATGTGAAGTGGTTCCGTTCGGACGAGTACTACAGCCGCTCCGTCAAGGGAAGTTGGCAGACCGAAGGAGGAGGGGCACTGATCAACCAGGCCATCCATCAGGTGGATATCCTCCTTTTCCTTTTTGGGTCTGTCACAAAAGTTCAGGCGATGTGGCAGTTAGGCGCGCGTCACCGGATCGAATCGGAAGATATCGTGAATGCGTTGTTGCGGTATGGTTCAGGCGCAACCGGTGTCATCCAGGCATCCACAGCTTTCTGGCCCGGCTACACAGAACGAATAGAGATCCACGGCACGAAAGGCACGGCCATCATCTCGGGTGACAATCTAACCACCTGGGACGTACTCGGTGACGATGTAGAGGCCGAGAGAGATCCTGCACCATTGCAAGCGAGCGTGGCCTCCGGTTCATCCGATCCTATGGCGATCATGCTGACGTCATTCGAACGACAGTTCCTTGATTTTGCAAATGCCATTCGCACGCGCACAGAGCCCGTTGCTAGTGCTGAAGACGGATTCAATGCTTTGAAACTCGTACTGGACATCTACGAGTCCTGCCGGGCTAACGCCGGGTAAACGTCAAGCGATCTGCTGAGAGGCCGAAAGATCGTCCCGCACATCGACAGTCGGATTGTAAGTTAGGATTCGACCGCAACTTTCGCAGGTAATGATCGAATCGCCGCGACGCAAATCCTGAAACACCTGAGGCCTGAGTGAGATTCGGCAAGCCTCACAACGCCCGTCCGTCGCTTCGGCGATTGGCGTATTCTTGGTCTTCTTGCGGATACGCTCATAGGTGGTGTAGAAAGACGGGCTCATTTGAGCAACCACGCCCTTCCGTTCCTCCATCAGCTTCCCCAATTCCGCTTTGTCGAAAGCTGTTCGTTCGATCGCTTTCTTCTTTTCGGACTCAACGCTCAGGCGTTGTTTCGTCAGGTCGACTTCGGAAGCGCTCACCGCCTTTTCCAGAGGCTCCGATGCTTCCATGAGTTCAAGGATCTGATCTTCCGCCTTGCGGATTTCACCTTCGGCATAGGTGATCTCATTCTGGAAAGCCCGATACTGCTCGTTGTTCTTGGCTCCCAGGCTCTGGTCGCGCAGCTTCGAAATCTTCTGCTGATGGGATTGGATATCGCCTTCCAGTTTCCTTTTGTCTCGTCCATTCGCCGTCAACGCTGCGCGATCGCGCTCAAGTCGACGGGCATGCGATTCCAACTGTTTTTCAATCTCAGCTACGTGCTTGGGTAAGGTTGCAATCTCTGTCTCTAGACCGGCAATCTTACGATCGACGGCCTGAAGCCGTAAGGCAAGCTGAAGGTCAGGTAACATCGTGACCTTAATTTAGCAAGGTTTGCTACGTTACGTATCACACCACGACTACTCGTCGTTTCCGTAAGCCTGTAGAAACTCGGCGATTGTCTGAATGCCCGATAAGTAATTGCTGATCCTGTACTTCTCGTTTGGCGAATGCAGGCCATCGTCAGGGAGACCAAATCCCATCAGCACGGTCGGCACCCCCAGGTGCAAGGCGAACTCACCCACGATCGGGATAGATCCTCCGCTACGCGTAAAGACAGTGGGCTTTCCCATCACCTCGGCGAACGTTTTGGCGGCGATGTGTATGGCCGGATGATTCGGGTTAACCGACACGGCGGGTCCCATACTTAAGACCCGAACGTCCAACTCAATTCCTTGCGGCTTATTGTCCATGGCCCATTGGCGGACGGCCTTCACCATCGCTTGCGGATCTTGGTTCGGCACCAGTCGCATGCTCACCTTTGCGGTCGCCTTGGCAGGGATGACAGTCTTCGCACCGGCTCCGGTGAACCCGCCTGCAATGCCGTGTACTTCGAAAGTCGGCCGAGCCCATACACGGGCCAGCACCGACTGCTCTGGTTCACCCGTGAGGGCGGTCGCCCCAACCTCATTCCGTAAGAAGTCGTCTTCAGAGAAGGGCAGGCGTTCCCAGCTTTGGGTCTCTTCCGGTGTGGGTGCAGCAACGCCGTCATAAGCGCCTGGAATAAGGAGTCGGCCTTGGGCGTCCTTTGCCTTGGCAAGCAGTTCAATGAGCCCGTAGACCGCATTGGGAGCCGCCCCACCGAACATGCCGGAATGGAGATCCCGTGCAGGACCGAACGCTTCGATCTCCATGTAGAGCAGTCCGCGTAGGCCAACGCACAAGGTCGGGACACCGTCCGCAAAAAGTTCCGTATCCGAGACCAGAGCGGCATCCGCCTTCAGTTTGGCTCCATGCTTCTGCACATAGCGGGAGATCGATTCACCTCCAATCTCCTCTTCGCCTTCGATCAAGAATTTGACGTTTAGGGGAAGCGTTCCTCCGGCAACCGCTCGCAAAACCTCCACAGCCTTGATGTGCATATACATCTGGCCTTTGTCATCGCACGCGCCGCGAGCATAGATATTGCCGTTCCTCACAGTAGGCTCAAACGGTGGAGAATGCCACAGTTCGACCGGATCGGGCGGCTGCACGTCGTAGTGCCCGTAGCAGAGTACCGTCGGCTTGCCTGGCGCATGCAGCCATTCGCCGTAAACAAGCGGGTGGTTGCCGGTTGCGATGACTTCCACCTTCTCGATTCCGGCTTCCCGCAGCGCTTGAGCGACGAACTCAGCCGCCTTCGAGACATCCCGTTTGTGCTCTGGGAGAGTGCTCACGCTGGGAATGCGGAGGAAGGCAAAAAGCTCTTCCAGGAAACGTGTCTTATTTTGATCAACGAAGTTCTGGATGGCAGGGTCCACGACAACACTATAAGGCCGAGCCAAGCGTAGCCTGAGAGGCGCAAGTAGAAGTAACTAGTACTTGAGCTTAGCGGCTAAATCTTTCCGCATTAGCTGTTGAGAGACTCCACGGAGAAAAACGACTTCCTACTAGAGCACTTTCTCTTGGAGGTTAGATGAACGCTTTAAAATGCATGCTTGGCCTTGTTGTTTCTTCATGTTTGCCCTTACTTTTATCTGGACAGGCACTTACTACCGAAAAATCTCAGACATCCAGTTCAGCCGTAGTCGCTGAAGACTGGCATAATTCTCTATCCCGCTGGCTTGTAATCGACAACTTTTCTTTCAGTGCTCGTTATCGCGGCATCACCGACACCGAAAATGTTCATACGTACACTCAAGCTCAGCAGCGGAGTTTGCTCGAGGGATCCCTTAAACTCGACAAAAAAAGTAAATACTCCATCCATTTCCGCCTTTCTTCCGGTCATTATTTTGACTGGGCTTATGCGGACTTCATAGGCGGCGGAACGGAGCAGGCTAACCAACGTTCCATTCGAAGTCTGCCCGAAGCCGATCGTCTAGATGCCATTGGATCGGGCCCGGAAGCAACCAAGTATCCGTCCGGCGGCTTTGCATTTCTGCCTCGGCAGTTGTATTTCAGTGCAGAACCGATCGACGGGATCACAATGCAGTATGGTTCACTCGGATTTAACCGGGGAGTAAACACAGAAATCACGTCGTACGATGAGGACGGGTACCTCGCCGGCGGACGCATTTCTATCAATAAGCCGCGGCAACTATATTTCAACGAAATTTCCGCAACCTATGGTTATGTCGGCGATATCTACACTCCTAATTTCCTGGATAGGTATCAACGGCTCGGTCAATCTAACTACCATCAATTCCTGGTTCGTAAGAAGATCACGCCATGGTTAGAAGCTTCGGCTGATTACACTCATCATCTTGTCGATACCTGGAGAGAAGCGGCGCTCGTGAAGACCAAGTGGGCTAAAGCCGTTGATTCTGTTCGCGTGGAAGCCTATCAACGTCCCAAGTCGCTTTTTGTCGATACCGATGAATATGCGGGCGGAAGTGGTTTTGCTATAACAGCGGAAAAGGTGGTCCGCAAGAAAACAACCTTGCAGGCGGGTTTTGCCAACATCGATACCAACTACGATGTGTACTCGGCCAGTGGAAATAATGCAATCTGGGCCTTTGCGTTGAATGGCGACCAATATGGAATGGGAAAACGCCCGTTTGTACGAGCGACGATCAAGGTGACGCCGTACCTGAGCCTCTTTGGGTTCTACACTCACCTGGTTGATTACGATTACAACCGGGACGGATTCATCTGGAACAACACGGCTTTGAATACGGGCGTACAGGTCGACTTCAAGAAGTTGTTCAAGTTGGAACGCCCTCTCTAATGAAAATCATGGGACGGCATCACTGCTGATTCCCGAAAAGTGAGCGCTTCGACATCGGCAGCCTTGACGGAGACCACTCCCATGGTGCTTTGCAGAACGCCTTTAATCAACACGTAAGGTGCGGTCGTACAAATAGTTCGGCGACGATCGAATAAGTCCGGCCGCACAATAATGTTGATGATCCCGGTCTCATCCTCCAGGCTGAGGAACACGAATCCTTTTGCCGTACCTGGCCGTTGTCTGGTAATGACGCAGCCTGCCACCCGCAAGATCAAGCCATCGCGCTGTTGCTTGGCAGTAGCTGCGTCCATGACCTGCATGGCCTTCATTCGATTACGGTGATACGCCATAGGATGACTTCCAATGCTGACTCCGCTATTGCTGAAGTCAGCCGTGGTCCGTTGTCCCGGGGTCATCGGGAGCAAGGGCGATGCGGTGCCATCGGTGCTCGCCTCTTCCAGAAGTTCGCCCACCGGCTGCAAAGCAAGTTCGGCCTGCCACAGGGCTCCGCGCCGATGCTGGTCTGACGCGAACTTCGGTAAAGCATTCAAAGCACCGAGTTCAGCCAATGTGTTGATCTCATCTTTCTGTAACTCTGGCACGCGCCGTACCAAGTCCCGCATGGAAGAGAATGGCTTTGCTTTTCGCTGTTCCATGATCTTTTGCGCAGTCGCTTTAGCCAGACCGTGCACATAGTTCAACCCCAGGCGCACACGCTCTTGCCGGCCGTCCATTTCCACCATGCACAAGTAATCGGATTCCAGAATGTTAACGGGACGGAACCGCAATCCATGCCGCTGCGCATCTTTCACCAGGGTCGCAGCACTATAAAAGCCCATCGGTTGGTTGTTTAGCATGGCTGCAGTAAAAGCTGAAAGATAATGGCACTTCAAATACGCGCTCGCATAAGCCAGCAGCGCAAAGCTGGCGGCGTGTGATTCAGGAAATCCATACAGCGCAAATGACGTGATGGCTTGAATGATCCGATCCTGTGTTGCGCCTACAATATCTCGATTAGTCATTCCCTCCCGTAGCTTCACTTCCACTTCGCGCATGCGTTTTTCTGATCGCTTGAAGCCAAAAGCACGCCGCAAATCTTCCGCTTGTCCACCCGAAAAGCCAGCAGCAATCATGGCGATCCTGATTAACTGTTCCTGAAAGAGAGGAACCCCCAAGGTCCTTTTCAAAACCGGTTCGAGTGAGGGATGTAAACAAACTGGATCCTCCAGGCCTTGACGCCGCTTCAGGTAAGGATGCAGCATCTGTCCTACGATGGGTCCCGGACGAATAATTGCTACCTGCACCACGATGTCGTAAAAATGAGTGGGCTTCATCCGTGGCAGACACGACATCTGCGCCCGGCTCTCTACCTGAAAAAGACCGATGGTATCTGCTTTCTGGAGACATTCATAAACATCCGGATCGTCTTGTGGAATATGAGCCAGATCTACTTCCTTGTCGAACTTATCGCGGATAATCTGAATGGTGTCCTCCAGCACCGCCATCATTCCTAAGCCGAGTAAGTCAACTTTAATGATTCCTAATTCCGCGCAATCGTCTTTGTCCCATTGCACGACTACACGCCCGGGCATACTGGCCGGTTCCAAAGGAACAATGCAATCCAGGTGTCCCTGGCAAACCACCATGCCGCCGGAATGCTGACCCAAATGCCGCGGCAGTTCTAAAATCTCGTTCACCAATGTGAAAAACCGCAGTGCTTCTTTGTTATTCAGATCGAAACCCTGATCACGGAAGCGTTGTTCCAGCTTGTCTTTATCGTTCTTCCATTCAAAGGCGCTGATCTGGCTACTAAGTTGAGAGATCTCCTCTTCGCTGTATCCGAGGGCCTTACCAACATCGCGCACAGCCGAACGTCCACGGTAGGTAATCACATTAGCCGTCATGGCCGCACCCATCTTTCCGTACCGGCTGTAGACGTATTGAATCACTCGCTCACGCTGCTCACCACTTGGTAAATCCAGGTCAATATCGGGCATCTCGCCGCGCTGTTCTGAGAGAAATCGTTCAAACAGCAGCTCCATCTTGACTGGGTCAACCGCGGTAATCCCTAACGAGTAACAAACCGCGCTATTGGCTGCCGAACCTCGGCCTTGCACCAGAATGTTTTCGCGGCGGCAGAAATCAACAATGTCCCAGACGATAAGGAAATAGCCGGGCAGCTTCAAAAAATCAATCATCGCCAGCTCTTTTTCAACTTGTTTCTGAGCGGCATCAATATAAGGCTGGTACCGGCGCCGGGCGCCCTGATGAGTAAGTTGCACCAGGTAAGACATCTCGGTTTCACCCGGTGGAACGGGATAGCGTGGAAACTCATACCCTAAGTCGGCCAATGTAAAGTTCAGCCGGTTCGCTAATTCGGTGGTATGAGCAAATGCGTCAGGTAGGTCAGCGAACAACTTCTGCATTTCGGCCGAGGTCTTTAAATAACGTTCCGAGTTATAACTCAGTGCCCGGCCGGATTCTGCAATTGTTTTCGTGTCATGAATGCAAGTAAGTACGTCCTGCAATCGGCGTGATTCCGGAGTTGCATACGAAACACCATTGGTTGCCAGGAGAGGCAAATCCATACTTCGGGCTAAGTCAATCAAAGCCTGATTGCGCGCTTCCTGATCGCGTCTGTGATGTCTTTGCAACTCCACAAAAACGTTCCTTGGTCCGAATAGATGAGTTAAGGTCTGCATCTCCGAACGTGCGTTACGAAGAGCAGTTGGACCCTCCTGCTCGCGAAAGATCTGGGCAAGTGGTCCTTCGTCTCCCCCTGTCAGACAAACCAAACCGTCTGCAAACTCAGCAAAATCGTCCGTTGTTGCAAAAGGAAATTCCAGACGAGCGCAGTTTGTATCTCGCATCTTCGTGCGCGTGATTAAACGGCACAGGTTCTGGTAGCCGGTCCGGTCTTCAGCCAGCAGCGTACAACGGCTGCCACCCAGTGAATTGACTTCTGCTCCAATCAACGCCTTGGTCTTTAAGGTCTTGGCAGCTAAATGAAAGCGCGGAGCACCGTAGACTCCATTGGCGTCTGTTAAAGCAATCGCGCCTTGGTCTAGTTCCGCACATCGCGAAACCAGGTCTTCTGGAAGGGTAGCGCCTTCCAGAAAGGAGAAAGCCGATCGGGCGTGTAGTTCCACATACCCTTTGATGGAGGCCGACACACCTCTATTGTAGGCGAATAAAAGGAGAAGATAGAGCGGAGGTACTGGAGCCTATAGGAATCATCCTGTGCTCCGAAACTTGCTATTCCTCGTACTTATTTGAAAATATCGGTAAAACTTACACCACGATGTGATCTATGCAACTAGCAACGTACGTACGAAGCCTTCATTACGCCCTTGTATTTTCCCACCCTAAAGCGTTCCTGCTGCACCTTTTGCCTTCGCTCCAGGCAGGAAGTACAAAGTTGTACGTAATACATACCGCCAAACGGCTGTTGCTAATGGTCCCGATCCTGTTTGGCTTGGCTCTGCTGTTTTGTTTTTATTTGATGCTTATGATCGAGTCTGGGTCTGGAGCCGGCATTCCTGCCTCTTAAACTGCAATCCCGCCCATAACCTCATTACCTGCCTAAAATTCTCCGCAAAGCGGTCGATCCGACTGTGTACCCTAAGCCCGGTCGCAGATGCCCCAGCGTTGTCTGTTGAGATGGTCCTCCAAAGGCCCTCTTAAGGAACGAAAACACTCCGCCTTTCGCGCCTCCACGCTCGCGTAGCACCTCTTGTCGTGGTAGCGTCTGTGAGTTGGAGGAGTTGTGCGAGTCGGACTGTTTACACGCGAGTATCCACCCCACATCTACGGCGGCGCAGGCGTTCATGTGGACTATTTAAGTCGCGAACTGGCGAAGCTGATGGAAGTCGACGTCTATTGCTGGGGCGAACAGATTTGGGATAAGGGTAGCTTGCATGTGCGCGGTGCTCAGCCCTGGAACGAGATCGTCAACGGCACAACCGAAAAGTTCAAAGGTGCGCTTGAGGCATTCAGCCTGAACCTGACGCAGGTGAAGGCACTCTCGGGCATCGATATTGTGCATACGCACACCTGGTACGTGTCGATGGCCGGCTATTTAGCCAAAAAGCTATACGGCATTCCATTTGTTCTAACCACCCACAGTCTGGAACCTCTTCGGGCCTGGAAAGCAGAGCAACTGGGCAGCGGCTATGCGATGAGTTCATGGATGGAACGGACGGCCATTCTGGATGCCGATGCCATCATCGCCGTCTCCCACGGCACCAAGGAAGACATACTGCGCGCCTATCCAGATGTGCCTTCCGAACGCATTCACGTCATCTATAACGGCATCGACCTGGAGGAATACCAGCAGACTTCCGACACCGCGGCGCTTACCAAGTACGGCGTCAACCCTGCTCAACCCTACGTACTGTTCGTCGGCCGAATCACCCGCCAGAAGGGTGTTACTCATCTGGTGGATGCCATTCGGTATCTTCCTCCGAACACGCAGGTGGTGCTGTGCGCCGGTGCTCCTGATACGCCCGAGATTGCCGCCGAAATGCTTGCCAAGGTGGAGGAAGCGCGCAAGCTAAACCCGAACATCCTGTGGATCGAAAAAATGGTAACCAAGCCGGAGGCCATCCAGCTCTATAGCCATGCAACAGTCTTCTGCTGCCCCTCGGTGTATGAGCCGTTCGGCATTATTAATCTGGAAGCCATGGCCTGCCGTGCACCGGTGGTTGCCAGCGCAACAGGCGGCATCAAGGAGGTAGTGGTTGACGGCGAAACGGGTTACTTAGTCCCATTTGAGCAAGATCCCGCCACCAGCTTTCCGATCCACCCCGACCAGTTTGCGCGTGACCTCGGCGACAAGCTCTCCAGTCTGCTGGGCGACAGAAATAAATGCCGGCGATTTGGCGAAGCCGGCCGTCGCCGCGCTGAACAGATCTTCAGTTGGACCGCCATTGCAGCCCAAACCGCCGACCTGTATCGAGACCTCATCGCCGCTCGAAAAAGCTAGCGAAACTCTCACAAACGCCGTACGTAACATCCAGTGCCATTCTTCGTCCCATGATGGATGGCTCCGCAATCAAGCTCCATAACCGAAAACATGGCACCTACCACGGTCACCAGGCCAACCCCGAAGGACGGTCGCAAGCGGGTCATTATTGAAGGAGTCACTCCGGAGGTAGACGGAGGTCGCTTCCCCGCTAAGCGGACGATTGGAGACATTGTCCGCGTCGAGGCTGACCTGTTTACGGATGGCCACGACTCCATCGCAGGCGTGCTGCTGTTCCGTTACGACAAAACCTCTGAATGGACTGAAAAGCCCATGACGGCGCTGGTCAATGATCGGTGGTTCTGTGAATTTAAGGTTTCAGAGCTGGGTCGCTATCGCTTCACGATTCACGCCTGGATCGACCATTGGGAGACCTGGCGGCGCGATCTGCTCAAGCGGATTGCAGCCGATACCGATACCCCGGTCGACTATCAGATTGGTGCTGTCCTCATCTCTCATGCTGCAGGACGAGCGAGCGGGGCAGATCACGCTTATCTCCGAAATACTGCTGCCCAGTTGAATGAGCCCGCAAATCAAGCACAGCATCGGAATACTGCTATCGATCCGAAGCTCAATGAGACTGTGTTGCGGTACCCCGACCGGCAATTTGCGACCTCTCTGGGCAAGGAACTCGAGATCATCGTCGATCCGGTGCGTGCACGCTTCAGCTCCTGGTACGAATTCTTCCCCCGTTCGGCTTCCCAGGAACCCGGCCGGCATGGCACCTTTGCCGATTGTGAAGCGCGCCTGCCGTATGTGGCCGAGATGGGTTTCAATGTCCTGTATTTCCCGCCCATCCATCCCATCGGCGTGCAGTTTCGCAAAGGCAAGAACAATACAGTTAATGCCCTGGAAGGCGATGTTGGCAGTCCCTGGGCAATCGGCGCGGCCGAAGGCGGGCACAAGTCCATTCATCCGCAGTTAGGTACGCTCGATGATTTCCGCCGGCTCGTGAAACGGCCTCGGACCTTGGAATCCAAATCGCCCTCGACATCGCTTTTCAGGCTGCTCCCGACCATCCGTACGTCAAGGAACATGAGAACTGGTTTCGCAAACGGCCCGACGGCACGATCCAATACGCCGAAAACCCTCCCAAGAAGTATCAGGACATCTACCCTTTCGACTTCGAATCCGAAGACTGGCAGGGAATGTGGGAAGAACTGAAGAGCGTCTTCACGTACTGGATCGCGCAAGGCATCACAATCTTCCGCGTCGATAATCCGCACACCAAAGCGTTTCCCTTCTGGGAGTGGTGCATTACAGAGATCAAGCGCGAACATCCTGAAGTCCTGTTCCTCTCCGAGGCTTTCACTCGCCCGAAAATCATGTATCGGCTGGCGAAGGTCGGGTTTAGTCAGTCCTATACCTACTTCCCCTGGCGCAATGGGAAAGAAGAACTCACGCTGTATCTGAACGAACTCACCAAGACGACGTCAGCGATTTCTTCCGCCCCAATCAGTGGCCCAATACGCCCGACATCCTAACCGAATTTCTGCAGACCGAGCTACGATCGGCTTTCATGATCCGTTTCTTTCTGGCCGTCCACGCTCGGTGCCAACTATGGCATCTATGGACCGGCTTTTGAGTTGCTGGAAGGCCGGCCGGTCCGGCACGGCAGTGAAGAATATCTCGATTCAGAGAAGTATCAGATTCGCCACTGGAATCTTGACCAGCCCGACAGTCTGCGTGAATTGATCTCGATGGTGAATCGCATCCGGAATGAGAATGAGGCGCTTGCAAAGCGACCGCAGGCTCGACTTCCATCCCGCTGATAACGAACATCATCTGTTACAGCAAGCGATCCGCCGACAACGACGAACATCATTCTGGTGATCGTGAATCTCGACCCGCACTATCATGCAATCGGGCTTCGTACAGATTGCCGCTCGATATGTTCGACATCGAAGAGGATCGGCCGTATCAGGCGCACGATCTTGTTACCGGCGCGCGCTACATCTGGACGGTAGCCGGCAACTATGTCGAACTCGATCCCGGCAAGCTGCCGGCTCATATCTTCCGGATCCGCCCTCGCTTGCGAGTGGAAAACGATTTCGACTATTTCCTTTGAAAGTGAACCGGTAAGGACGTATTCATAGAGTTATGGTTTCTTCGGCTCAACCCTCGTCCACCGCCGGCTCGCTGCCGGTTCTATCGGCTGAGCACTGGCACACGCCTCTTACGCCAGAACTGCTTGCACAAATCGCGACGCTTCTGCCCCAATTTCTGATCTCGCGCCGCGTGGTTTCGCGCGAAGGCACGGACTGTCGCCGATGTCATTATCAAGGACGTGATTCCGTTTGCCGAGCACGATTCCTGGTTGCTGGTCCTCTCCATCTCCTACATAGAAGGAGAGGGCGACACCTACCTGCTGCCCGTTTCACTCACTCCCTCTGACGATCACGGCAGTCGCTCCCGGAAGGCTCAGAGATCGTTTGCGGACGATTGCACGCCGGGACCGGACAGAAGGGTGTTCTGCATAGCGCTTTCGCCAACCCTCGCTTTCCGCAATCTGATTCTTGAGCGCCATCGCT
The DNA here is from genome assembly GCA_963814195.1 of uncultured Acidobacteriaceae bacterium. GTDB lineage: Bacteria > Acidobacteriota > Terriglobia > Bryobacterales > Bryobacteraceae > Bog-105. The sequence goes on along the minus strand of CAWFBU010000005.1, from coordinate 427,291 downwards.
ACCGGCCAAACTTTCCGACGGCAGCAATGGAACCTTGGTGGCCTCGAAGACCCATGTGCCTCCGCATGTCGAAGCAAACTTCGACATCGCCGCTCGGAAAGCTTCTGTATCGCGAGCCGAGCAAAGCAACACCTCGATCATTTTCGGCGACCAGTTCATATTGAAGCTGTTTCGCAAAGTGGAAGCCGGTATCAACCCCGATATCGAAATCGGCACGTTTCTAACCGAGCACAATTTCGCTAATACGCCGGCCGTTGCTGGGCACACTCGAATATCGCAGCACGGATGAAAACGCCACTTACTCTGCAGGGATCCTGCAGAAGTTTGTGCGGAACGAAGGTGATGCCTGGAAGTATACGCTCGATTCGCTCGCCGGTTTCTTTCAACGCGCTTTGCCGACGGCGCTCCGGTGGAGGTCCCCACTCTTCATCCGCTGGAACTGATGAAGAGCCAGTTCCTGCCGAAGTCTCTGGCATGCTCGGCGCTACCTCGAGTCTGCCGCACTGCTTGGAAAACGCACAGCCGAAATGCACGCCGCCCTCGCCAGCGACACGCAAGACCCGGATTTCGCACCGGAACCGTTTCACCGTCCGCAGATGCGCAGAAGCTGTATCAGCGAGATGCTTGCCCAGGCCGACATCGCCTTCCAGGTTCTGCGCCTGAAGGCAGGTCGCCTGACACGGGCCAGCAGCCGAACACGCTTCTCAGCGTTGAAACTTGAAAGCGAGGTTCGCGAACGGTTTTCCAGGCTCCAGCAGTGCCAGCATCGACGCTCATCGTATTCGATTCCATGGCGACTATCATCTCGGCCAGGTGCTCTTCACCGGCAGGATTTCATGATCATCGACTTTGAAGGTGAGCCTGCCCGTCCTTTGAGTGAACGCCGCGATAAGACGATCTGCCTTCGCGATGTTGCGGGTATGGTTCGCTCGTTTCAGTACGCTGGCTATGCCTCCTTGTTCGGACAAGTGGCCGGCCTGCCCACCGGAAACCTCAGCAGATCGAGTCTTACGCTGCGCTCTGGAATGCCTGGGTTACGGCAATCTACCTGAAAAGCTACTTCGAGGCCGCCGGTAACGCGTCCTTCTTGCCTCAGACCGGAAAGTGAAAGGCGCACTGTACTCGATGCGTTTCTGCTCCACAAAGCGCTTTACGAAGTGGCATACGAGCTGAATAATCGTCCTGATTGGGTCACCATTCCTTTGCGTGGAATACTGAGTCTGCTCTAAAACCGGAAAGGCTCAGTTCCAACCGAGTCCTTCCGCGAAAATCCTAAAATCCGACCACGATGCCCAGTAATCTCCGCTCTTTGAACGACAACGATTTTTATTTGTTTCAGGAAGGCACCCACACCCGGCTTGCTGATGTGCTCGGCGCCCACTTCTCACGGGAGCAGAATGGGACGCAGTTTGCCGTCTGGGCTCCTAACGCGCGCTCGATTTCTGTCATGGGTGATTTCAACGACTGGCAATCACCAGGCAAACTACCTTCGTAAAACGAACGCCGGTCTATGGCAAGGCTTGGTCCCGCGACGCTGGGCCCCGGCGCGCCGCTACAAGTACCACGTGGAATCTGATGTAACGGATTACCAGTGCGCGAAAGCCGACCCGTTCAGCCTTCACCAACGAACAGAATCAACCCAATGCTTCCATTGTTTGGCGAGCTTGACTATCAGTGGGACGACGCCGGCTGGATGGCGAGCCGCTCGAGCGCTGCCAATAGCCTCGACCGCTCCAATCTCGATCTATGAAGTGCATCTGGGCTCCTGGCGGCGGGCCGCCGACGGCAGCAATCGCTTCCTCTCCTACCGTGAGTTGCCGGTCAATTGTTCCTTACGTCAAAGAGATGGGCTTTACCCATGTAGAATTCATGCCCGTGATGGAGCATCCGTTCTATGGCTCATGGGGCTATCAGGTGACCGGCTACTTCGCTCCCACCAGCCGCTACGGGTCGCCTCAGGACTTCATGTCTCTCGTTGACTCCTGCCATCAGAATGGCATCGGAGTGATCCTCGACTGGGTGCCGTCCCACTTTCCGAGAGACGAATACAGCTTGGGTTACTTCGACGGAGCCCACGAATATGAGCCTGCTGATCCCCGCCGGGGCGTGCATCCCGATTGGAATAGTTTTATCTTCGACTATGCGCGGCCAGAGGTTCGCAGCTTTCTCCTCAGCAGTGCGCATGTTCTGGCTGGAACGCTATCATGCCGATGCTCTTCGCGTCGATGGTGTCGCCTCTATGCTCTATCTCGATTACTCTCGCGGGCCTGGCCAATGGGTGCCGAACCAATTTGGTGGGCACGAGAACATCGATGCGGTCGCCTTCCTGCGATTGATGAATGAACATGTCTATCAACAGTTCTCCCGATGCTCAGACCATGGCGGAAGAATCGACCGCTTGGCCCCTGGTCTCACGGCCTACCTATTTGGGAGGGTTGGGATTTGGCTTTAAATGGGACATGGGATGGATGCACGACACGCTGCATTATCTCTCGTTGGATCCGGTCTATCGCAAATTCCATCACGGCGAACTCACATTCCGAATGCAGTACGCCTTCAATGAAAACTTCATCCTGCCGCTCTCGCATGACGAGGTCGTCTACGGAAAAGGCTCGCTGATTCGTAAAATGCCCGGCGACGACCGGCAGAAGTTTGCCGGTCTTCGTCTGCTCCTTGCTTACATGTATGCCCAGCCCGGCAAGAAGCTGTTGTTCATGGGCTAGCGAGTTCGCGCAATGGTCCGAATGGAACCACGACGCGAGCCTCGAGTGGCACCTGCTCGACTCCCCCAATCACGCCGGCATTCGTCTTTTGGTGGGTGATCTGAACCAGTTGTACCGCGCGCATCCTGCACTGCACGAGCGGGAAATCCTACCCGGCTGTTTCGAATGGGTGGATGCCGGGAATGCCGAGCAGAATGTCATCATTTTCCTGCGTAAGGCGGTCGATTCGCAGCGCACGATTCTAGTGGCCTGCAACTTTAGTGGCGTACCGCGGACCAACTACCAGATCGGAGTCGCTCTTAAGGGAGCATGGCGCGAGACGTTTAACTCCGACGCCCGACCGTACGGGGGAAGCGGCTTCGGCAACTTTGGGACGGTCCATACTTCTCCTGTTCCGGCGCACGGTCACCTCCACTCAATCATTGTCGATCTGCCTGCCTCAGGTGTTATCTACCTGGAGCCTGAGTTGGCCTGAGGACGGCTCCCTTGGCATAATAGGTTCAGAACGGTTGCGCACTCGTCGTGTGCGCGTTCACTGTGCACATGACGACCACCACTGAAGTTCTGTCTCTTTCAGATCGCCTCCAACCTCGTCTGGCAAGGGAAGAGCAGTTTGCCAGGACCGGACGCAAACTGCGCAAGAAGTCGCTCTTGTTCAAGTATGAGCGCTTTTGGATGCGGCCCTTGCTTAAAGTCGGGCTGAGCATGGTGGGCCTATATAGGCGTGGAAAAGAGAATGCCCTCCGTCCGGAGCTTCGCACTCTTCATCTTTCGTACGCGAACCTCCCGCCGGCTTTTGACGGCTACACCGTTCTCCACATTTCGGACTTCCACGTAGACGGAGTCCCGGGCTTGGCCGAAGTTCTGACGCGCATGCTGCCTGCCCTTTCCGCCGATCTCTGCGTGGTGACAGGTGACTACCGCTTCGAAGACCACGGCTCATGTGAGCGGGTCTACCCGCTCATGCAGAAGATCATAAATAGCATTTCCACTCGAGACGGGCTCTTCGGTATCTTAGGCAATCACGACGTAGCGGAAATCGCGTTGCGTTTGGATCCTATGGGCCTTCGCATGCTCGTGAATGAAGCTGTTGAAATCCGCCGCGGGCACCACTCTTTGTGGCTGGCGGGTTTGGACGATCCCTTCGATTACCGCTGCGACGACCTTCCCGGAACTTTGCAGGGTGTGCCATCAGATGACTTCAAGATTCTGCTGGCCCATACACCGGAACTGTATGAATCGGCAGCTGCGGCGAACGTAAGTCTTTATCTATGCGGACATACCCATGCCGGGCAGATTCGTTTCCCCGTTGTGGGTTCCATCCGGAATAATGCCGAATGCCCGAAAGAGTATGCGTATGGACACTGGCAGCATCAGGGGATGCATGGTCATACGAGCGCTGGCATTGGCTGTTCGGCGTTGCCAGTTCGATTTAACTGCCCTCCCGAACTCACTCTCATTCATCTGCATCGCGCTTCCCAGTAGGCCGTCGCGCCCGAGCGGGCAGGCGATCCGAACCAGAAAACGTCAGATTGACCGGGTCCTGTGAGGGCACACCCGCGCGTCACGTGTTACAACAGGAACGCGTCACATTCTAGAAACCGGCGCCTAGTGAGCCGTTCGAGGCAAAATGGCCATCTCCTCCGCGACTAAGTCCGTCACTGCTCCTTCTTCCGCCACTACCAACACGGGGGCTATGGCGATGGTTACCACCCTCTTCTTCATGTGGGGGTTCATCACCTGCCTGAACGACATCCTCATCCCTCACCTGAAATCCATCTTTAACCTTAGTTACGCGCAAGCCATGCTCGTTCAAACCGCCTTCTTCGCCGGATATTTCATCTTTGCTTTGCCGGCCGCGAAGATTGTGGAGCGGATTGGTTACAAGATGACTATGGTCACGGGTCTGCTGACCATGGCTGTAGGTGCGGTGCTATTTATCCCCGCAGCCAATCTTATTTCCTATCCTTTCTTCCTGGGCGCGCTGATCATCGTGGCAGCCGGAATTACCTGCTTGCAGGTGCCGGCAAATGCCTACGTGTCCGTCCTAGGTCCCGAACGAACCGCTTCCAGTCGCTTGAACCTTACTCAGGCGTTTAACTCGCTGGGGACTACCGTGGCCCCTCTTTTCGGCAGCATCCTAATCCTTAGCAGCGCCCCTAAAACATCGGCCGAAGTTAGCGCGATGACCGGAGACGTGCTTCAGAGTTTCCGGCTCCACGAAGCCGCTACCGTTAAGTTTCCTTATCTTCTGATCGCCACGACGTTAGTTGTGCTGGCCGTCATCATCGCGCTGTATAAGCTCCCCGTGATTTCGTCGGTAGAAGAACACCCCGCTTCGGGTCCTGCCCAGACTCACTCCATTGGCGAAGTTCTGAAGCATCGAAATCTCGTCCTGGGCGTTCTCGCAATTTTTCTGTACGTCGGAGCCGAAGTCGCGATTGGCAGCTTTCTCGTTAACTACTTTATTCAGCCCGATACGGGCGGCCTCTCTGAACAGGTTGCGGCGAAGTACGTCCAGGTCTACTGGGGTTGCGCGATGGTTGGCCGATTCATTGGTGCGGTCAGTGCTGCAGAAGTTGAGAGGCTGGAAACGTCTTGGATCCGGCGGCTATGGCGCCGGGCTCCTGTGTCATCGCCTCCATGTTGAGTCTGGGCTCCGTGGCGATGTGGACCATTATTTTAGTTGGTCTCTTCAACTCCATCATGTTCCCCAGCATCTTCACCCTTGGGCATAGCCGGACTCGGCCCGCTCACCGGGAAAGGCTCCGGCCTGCTCATTATGGGAATCGTGGGAGGAGCCATCATCCCGGTTATCCAGGGAGGAATTGCTGATCGTATCGGCATCCATCATGCGTTCATTCTTCCGGTTCTCTGCTACCTCTACATCGCGTTTTACGGATATCAAGGTTCACGCGTAACCTCGACTGCCGCCTAGCTCGGGAGAGTAAAGAAGAAAGTCGCGCCCTCTCCAGGCGCCGATTCCGCCCAGATCCTGCCCCCATGCCGTTCAATGATCCGGCGGCAGATCGCTAGCCCGAGACCGGTTCCTGGCACATCCTTACGGCTCAAGCGCTGGAAGAGTGCGAATATGCGCTCGGCATACTGCTGGTCGAAACCGATACCGTTATCATTCACGCGGATCAAGTTGCCGCCTTCACTCTTCTCGGCTGTGACGTTCACGAAGGGCGGAATCCCCGGTCGTGCATATTTGATTGAATTGGAGATCAGATTCTGGAAAACAAGCGAGAGTTGTGTCCGGTTGCCTCGGACGGCCGGCAGAGGTCCGCGATGTAGGAAAGCTTTACTTGCCTCGAATTCCATTCGGAGGCTATCCTGCGCATCCTGCAGGGCTTCTTCCAGATTGAACTTGGCCGTGGGCCATTTCTGCTCTTCGTGGATGGCACGAGAATACAGCAACAGATCGCGCAGCAGCATCTCCATTCGGGTCACGCCCGAACGCACATAATTTGCGAACTCGCGGGCCTGTTCATCCGACTGATCCACGTGCCGGTCCAGCAGGATCTTGGTGAATACATTCACCATCCGAAGCGGTTCCTGCAAATCATGGCTGGCTGCAAAGGCGAATTGCTTCAGATCGGCATTGGCTTGAGCGAGTTGGTCTTGTGTCGCCTGAAGTTCCAGAATGTGGTCTCGCGTTTGGAACTGCCGCCTTCGAGAAGCCAGTCCGGCCTGTACGGCCGTCACCAGCGTCACGCTGCGCAGGGGTCTTTCCAACAAAGTAATGTTCCCCAATACGCGCATCCGGCGCAAGTTATTCAGCGAAGCTCCGGTAGAGTTGCCTCCGCCGGTCAAAAGCAAAATCGGCAGATCGGACCACGAGGACTGCTGCTCCAAGGTCTCTCGCAAAGCTCTGATTGATTCGCCAGTCAACGCCTCCTCTGCCAGAATCGCCAGTCCAGCCTCTTCCTTCCGGATGGCTGCACATACATCCTCAACTGAGCTGCATCGCGAGGATTGGATAGATGCTTTGGTCAAAACCTCGCTTGTCAGCATTGCGTCTCGCCCCACAGGAGTCCAGATGACAACCTCCGGACTCATCTCTTCCTTGGCCTTACCCATTTCTCTTCTTGGATAATGCGGCAAGATCTCCCGTGAACTGAGGCAGGCCTGAAAGCACCCCGTGGAATTCGGTCAGAGGCTTGCCGATCTGCACCGCGTCCGGCGGCCCTAGAGTGAACTCCCGAATGGTGTGTTCATGGCCGCTGCTGCGCTTCTTCACCACCGATATTGCGCGCCTCACCTGCCCGGCTGCTTCGAAGAATCGAAGTAAAATCATGTTGTCCGCCAGGTAGCTGAGATCGATGCTGCTCTGCATGGGGCCCACGATGCCGTGCTGCGCGAGGATCAGGATGGTCACCACTCCTTGCTGATTCAGAAATGTAAGCAGTTCGTGCATCTGCAAGCTTAGGAACTCCTCCTGTGGCATAGCCGTCAGGTATCCATTCAGGCTGTCGATGATGACCATCTGTGCGCCGCCTTCTTCTACAGCTCTTCGCACTCTGGAGGCGAAATCTCCCGGCGAAAGCTCGGCGGGATTGATAGGCTCGATCCTGATTGTCCCCTTCTTGAGTTGCTCGGTAAGACCCATACCCAACCCATCACCGCGTTGCAGCAATGTGCTCAGACCCTCGTCAAAGGTGTAGACAGCTACGGCTTCGACTCTGTCTATAGCAGCCGATGCGTACTTCAGACTCAACGTGGTCTTGCCCGATCCTGCTGGTCCCATAATGAGCGTGCTGCTTCCCCGATCCAGGCCTCCGCCCAGCAGGTCGTCGAGGCCCTTCATGTTGCTGCTAATCATCTCCTGCTTAAAGGGTTGACTGCGTTTCGATGCTGCCAAGCGAGGAAACACCGCCATTCCCCCCTTCTGAATCAGGTAATCGTGATAGCCTTCCAGGAAATCGGCACCTCGTAACTTCACAACTTCAATACGCCGCCGATTCTTACCGTACTCTCGAGGCATCCTTTCCAGAGTCAGAACACCATGCACCAAGCTGTGCATCTGGCGGTCGACATTCTGGGCCGTCCGGTCATCCAAAAGGAGAACTGTCACTTCGTGCTGAGTGAAGTATTGCTTCAGTGCAAGTGCCTGTCGGCGATAACGGATCGGATCCCTAGAAAGCAATCGGAGTTCCGCCAGAGAATCGATCACCACTCGGGTTGCGCCCACCAGCGCGACCCGATCCAGAATCAATTTGATCGTCTCCGCCATCTCGACTTCATCTGAGTGGAAGATGGTGTATTCCTCGCCAGGAAAGGTCGAAGCTTCTACCGGGGACACCTCGAATATGGCGAGCTCATCCAAATTCCATCCGTGCGAGTCAGCAATCTCCTGCAACTCGCGGGTTGTTTCCGATAGCGCGACGTATAAAGCCTTCTCGCCTTGCTGGATTCCCTTCATGACGAATTGCAGTGCCAGCGTCGTTTTGCCCGTCCCAGGAGTTCCTTCGATTAGGTAAACGTGACGGCTGGGAAGTCCCCCGTATAGAACATCGTCCAGACCGGGGATGCCGGTGAGAGCTAGAGCTGTAGTAGGCGGAGAAGAAGCGTCCAAGATTTAGGTCCCAGAAGCTGCGACTCCAGTAGGGTCTCTGACGTTTCGTATTTTCTAATACAAATAGGGCTTGGCAGGGCTCGTGTTTTGCTGGCCGGATCTGATTTTCCCGCGTGCAGCCTTTCCTCTTTGTTGTATTGTGAATAGCGTTATGGCCCGACTCTCAGGTAAAAACGTTCTGGTAACAGGTGGCTCCTCTGGCATCGGTGAAGCAGTTGCGATCCGGTTTGCCGCGGAAGGCGCGCGCGTCGCGATCAACTACAACAGCGGCAAAGAGCGTGCTGCCGCTGTCAAAGCAAAGGCGGATGAGGTCGCCAAGTCCGCAAATGTTGCGGGCGAGAGCATGACCGTACAGGCCGACATCGGCAAGGAACAAGAGATCGAAAAGATGTTTGAGAGCGTGTTGCATGAGTTCGGGCGACTCGACATCCTGATTAATAATTCGGGGGTGCAGAAAGGCGTACCCAGCGACCAGGTTGAAATGGCAGATTTTGATCGCGTCATCGGCATTAATCTCCGCGGCGCATTCATCTGCGCCCGCCAAGCCATCCGGCACTTCCTTTCCCGTCCCGGAGGCGGGGTGATCGTCAGCAATTCCAGTGTTCACGAAATCATCCCCAAACCCCTCTACGCTCCGTATTCGATTAGCAAGGGCGGTATGGAAAACATGACTCGGACATTGGCTCTCGAGTATGCGGATCGCGGCATCCGCGTGAACGCCGTGGGTCCGGGAGCCATCGTCACACCTATCAATAACTCCTGGATCAACGATCCAAAAGCTCGCGGAGAAGTGGAGAGCCATATTCCGATGGGTCGAGCGGGAACTTCCGAGGAAATTGCTGCCGTCTTCGCTTTCCTGGCTTCGGATGAAGCATCGTACATTACGGGACAGACGCTATTTGCTTGCGGAGGCTTAACTCTCTACCCGGAATTCCGTACCTCGTGGTCCTCGTGAGCAACTTCCTCACCCCTTCCGTCTCTTGGTCGGGAGTCCTATGACGGTAAACTGAAGTGACAAGCCCTTGTAATAGGGCACAAATTCCTGGACGGGATTATTCGGCGAAGCTATAGAGCGGCTCGCAGAAGCATCTGAGCAGACCCATATAGCTGATTCTCGATCGGGCGAAGTCTCGCTGGCGAGTAGCCAGCCGGCCCTAATTGTCACGAGTGAACTGGGTTCCTGATTTACTGTCGCCTCGTCGAATAGTTTTAAGCCAGGGTCCGAAGATTACCTTTATTGCGCCGTCGAGAAGCGTTATCGTCAGACATTTCGGAAATCGTGTAAACACATCGAAAGCGAAGAGAAGGCAGAGTTGTGGATTTCTTTGTTAAGTTGCTGAATTCGGACTTCATGCCGCACGTTTACTGTTTACGCCTGCCTGAGGTCATTTGGCTTTATGTGCTCGCAAACGCCGGCATCGCACTCGCCTATTTCTTCATTCCTCCCACGCTGGTGTTTTTCATTCGTAAGCGGCGCGACATAGCGTTCTCGTGGATGTTTCTGCTCTTCGGGCTTTTTATCTTGGCTTGCGGTGCTACGCATGTCCTGGACATCATCACTCTCTGGTATCCCATTTATCGGCTGGATGTGCTTGTACGCTTGATCACAGCTGTTACATCCGTGGCAACTGCCGTGCTCCTGGTCCGCATTCTTCCGCAAACGCTACTCCTGCCGAACCCGGAACAGCTGCGGGAGGAGATTGCCAAACGCACACAGGCGCAAGAGGCTCTGGAACAACTGAACCAGGTTTTGGAAGAGCGGGTCCTTGAACGGACCGCCACTCTGAACGCGAGCAATGCGGAGTTGGAAAGCACAATTCAGGAATTGAGCTATCAGCTCGAGCTGAATCGCGCCATTATGACGCAGGCTGGTGACTCGATCCTCTGTACCGATCAGGATGGCAAGGTCGTCTTTATCAATCCACGGGCTGAAGCGACGTTCGCGTACTCATCCGAAGAGCTACTCGGACTCAACCTGCACGACGTGCTCCATGTCTCACCCCTGGACCCCCAACCGCAAGAAGCTTCTGATTGCACTCTCGTCAAGGCTGCATCCCAGGGGACTCTCCTGCATGACTGGTCGACACAGTTTTACAAGAAGGACGGCTCCGTCGTGCAGGTTGCTTGTTCCGCCGGCCCGATTGAGGTGAACGGTAAGAGATCCGGGTCGGTCATCATTGCCCGCGATATCACCGAGCGTGTGAAGGCCGAGAGAGCTCTCAAGGAAAGCGAGCTTCAGTATCGAACCCTGGTCGAAGCCATGCCCCAGATGGTCTGGTCAGCCCGGAGTGACGGTTATGTCGACTTCTTCAGTACGCAATGGGAGCGTTACACGGGAAAATCGGATAACGAGCAACTCGGATCACTATGGCACAACGTGGTTCATCCACTGGATCTGGAACCCACGAAGCAGGCTTGGCAAAGCGCTGTCGTTAGCACGTCTAACTACGAAGTTGAGCACCGTCTTCAGCGCTTCGATGGTGTCTGGCGGTGGTTCAAGACCCGCGCCGTTGCCTTGTTCTCAGAGGAAGGAAAACCCATTCGTTGGCTGGGTACCTCCACCGATATTGACGCCAACAAGCACGCCACCGCTGTGTTGGAGCAGTACAATGCAGACCTCAAGAACCTCGCTTCTGCCATGGCCCATGACCTCCATGAGCCCCTCCGCGCAATTGCAGTTCAAACTCAGATGCTGGCCCGGCACGTTCGCAACGAACTTGATGGTAAGGGAGAGGAAATCGTTGCTCGCGTCATTGATAGCGCCACTCAGATGAGGAGATTGCTCCAGGACATCACGATCTACTCGGAAAGCATAACGCGTCCCTTAGATATTCGACGTTTTCAGCTGGGTGCCCTGGTCGAAGAAGTGCTAACGCTTCGCAGAGAGAAGCTTAAAGTCTTGAATGTGGTAATTGGGGTTGAGATCGAACCGGAACTTAGTGTAGAGGCGGATTATCACTCCCTGCGCCTCGTATTTAATCAATTGCTTGATAACGCACTCGCCTATCGCCGGCCTGATTCAGACTTGAAGATCGATATCTTGGCTCAATTCTGTGAGGGAGAAATAGTGGTCTCTTTCTCAGACAACGGTATCGGAATCAGTCCTGAATACCATGAGCGTGTCTTCCAGCTCTTTAAGCGTTTGCACAAGCACCATGAGTATCCTGGTAGCGGCATTGGCTTAGCTATGTGTCAAAAAATTCTGCAACGGCACGGAAAGAGAATTTGGGTTCGGTCGAATCCAAGTAGCGGCGCCGTTTTTTTCTTCTCCATGCAAGCCGCAGCCCGACAGCATCAGCTGGGAGAGGTTGCTCATGCACCTGTTGCTGGTTGAAGATAATCCGGCTGACCGCATGCTTGTTCGTACCGGCCTCGAGATGATCGATTCCCCAAACCAGTTGCATGTTGTCGGGGATGGGGTCGAAGCGCTGGACTTTCTGCACAATGAGCGACCGTTTGAAAAGGCGCCCCGGCCCAAGCTGATCGTTCTGGACCTCAATATGCCTCGCATGGACGGTCGGGAGTTCCTGCAGAACCGTCGTACGGACCCCGCTCTTTCCTCGATCCCCGTAGTCGTGCTGACCACAACCAATAGCACGGCCGACATCGATCTCTGTTATCGCTTGGGTGCCAATAGCTTCGTGACCAAACCAAATGACATTCACGATTTCTTTGAGTTGATTCGTTCAATCGATACCTTCTGGCTCCGATTCGCCGCATCCCCTGTTTTGGATTAGGTCTGTTGATCACTTCACCGGCTGCTTCAAATCGACTCGAAAACTTCTCCTCTTGGTTGAATGCATGGCTGGCAAGCCACCGGGCTATTTTTCTCTCTTTAGTATCCCTGCTCTACTTCTTATCCGCGTTTGGCTACTATCACGTCAAAACTCCGGACCCCGATGAAGTGGTCTATATGTGGATCGTGCGAATGCCCACTGTTCATCAGATTTGGGCCGCATTACTGGCCGGAATCAACATCGATCCGCCGTTGACTCAAACGGCAGTTCACTTTCTCTTTCGTATCTTCGGCGACAGTCTCTCGGTAGCGCGCTTACCCGAAACGATGGGCTTCTGGTTGCTTTGCCTTGGTGCTTACCTGCTTATCTCGCGTCACGCCCCAGCCCTCTATGCCGCCGCTGCTTTGTTTGTGCCGTTGGCCACCACTGTTCGATCACAAAGTATTGAGACTCGTCCCTACGGCCTGATGGTCGGCTGCGCAATGCTGGCAATACTTTGCTGGGATGGCGCCAACGAAGCGCTCCATCAGAATCGCGGCCGAATGCGATGGCTCGCGGGCTTGGCTTTCAGCATTGCCGTTTGCGTGTCTTCTCACTTCTTCGGAACTCTGGTCTTGTTCCCGCTGGCTATCGGCGAGCTTTACAAACTGCTGCTCCGTCGCCGTCTGGACTGGTCTTCTTATCTCGCTATCGCCGTCGGTGTCTCACCCCTCCTCTTCTGGCTTCCCATTCTGCGCGCTGGCGCGGCGGTTTACGGAAAGCACTACTTTGGTCCTGTCTCCAGCGACAATCTTTATCTCTTCTATAACAACGTGCTCTTGCTAGGTGGTTTCGCGGTCACACTGCTCACGGCCTGCATCATCTTCGCCGGGTCCACCTCCTTGCGGCTCCCGGCCATCAATGTCGAACTGACTGAACGCAATCGCCTGCTCCTGGCCGTCACGTCTGCGTTCCTGCTGATCCCCGTTGTGGGTTACACTTACGCGCTCTTTGTCTCCCACTTCTTTGTCCCGAAGTACCTTATGCTTTCGACCTTCGGCGTCATTCTTGGCCTACCACTGGCCTTGAGCATCGCGAGTGCCCGCAGCCTAATCGTGGGCCTTATTTTGTTCATCGCTTTCGGCTGCCATGGACTTTTCATCTTTTCGAGGGGAATCTCCGGCTTCGCACGAGCTGACGGATGGGAGGTCACGCTGGCCGACGTTGAGGACGCCTCGCCTCGCACCAAAGGCGACGTGGTTGTAGCCTCAGCCATACGTTTTGAAAACCTGGTCTATGCGGGCGGCCCCGGCAGCGACCGTTTGATCTATCTGTACGATCCGGCAAAAGCGGTCCAATACTCCGGGACAGATAGCTCCGATCTCGTCCTGAAAGCTTTGGACGGACAGTGCCCGGCGCGCTTCGACACATACGACCATTACGCGAGTGCCCACAAGCAGTTCTATATCCTTTCGGCCGGACCAATCAACGGAGTCAATGAGTGGATCATGACTCATCTCTCACATACCTCAGCGCACTTGCAGTACATCAAGTCTTATGGCATGTTCGACATGTTCCTGGTTACTCTGCCGGACGTAACACCTTAGGTTTGTCGTTTATCAGCAAGCGACTCTGCAAGTTTACTTGATGGAAGAGTTACTGAGTGCCGTGTTTGTCAGGCAACCTTTCACGCATTGTCGATGATTCCCATAGATAGTTATTGGCGGTAGTAGCTCTTTCGACGACTCAGGAATGCCATAGTCGCGAATGAGACCCCAAGTAGGCTCCACGTCGTTGGTTCTGGCGCGTCAGACATTTCTGTCTCATGTTCCGCTGCTTCCACTTCGACCGGAGTTCCGTCCAACTCAGCTAATTGAAAGGTAAACGTCAAGTTCCAGTCAGCTTCACCTCCGCTATAGGGTCTTCCATCCTCAAAAGCTGAACCAGACAGGCTCAGAAGAAAGTCCCCGCCTAACATGATCGGCAGAGGGTTGTAATGCCTCAAGGCTGCTGCCGTGTTCACGCACTCGAAACCGGAACATTCATAGGAAGTGGGTAAATCACCTAGCAAACCCGGAATGCTGACTAAGCCGAAGGCATTTCCCACATCGCCTGACTTTCCTGAGCCGCCAGTAAGCGTGGCGTACATATAGCCCGGCCGAACTGGGCCTTCCGTCGTTAGCTATTGATTGAGGCTGACGCTGCTGCTAGCAGATGTTTGCTGAACAAAGGCATTTCCGGGTACATCGAATGATCCAGCCGCGGCCGAGCCTTCCCCTGTTAGCACCCCGCCGTTGTTGGTTAGCGTGAGAGAGGCATTGGAAGATGCGCGGCTGTAAGTGATGCCATGAGAATCAGTCGCAATGCAGGAAGCTGCGGTCCCAGCAACAGGCGCCTGTCCGGGTGAAGAGCAACTGGAGGTGTAGATGGGGCTGCTTAGGGTTTCGGAGAACGTAGTTGTGCTCAGCGCAAAGAACATCGCAATCAGAAGACGGTATCTCATAGACTCCCGCGATGGTAGCTGGAGAGTCGTAGTTCCTACACTTGGCTTTGGGGATTAGTGAGTACCGGAACTGGACTGCTGATCCTTGCCATTGCCTCGGCTCCTGGCATAAAAATCAGCAAGCAGCAAAAACGCTGGTGAGCGCGGTAGGAATCGAACCTACAACCTAGTGATTAAGAGTCACTTGCTCTGCCAATTGAGCTACGCGCCCGTTAGGGGTGGAGAGAGTGGCAGGACGAATGTTGCCAACCGCTACTATAGCATTCCGGTTTGCCGTGTTTGCATCACTGCGTCTCGATGAACCGTTTCCATGCGAGAACGCAGGGACGCAAATCGCAAAGTATTCGGCGCCCTCGTTGCCGGGCGTGCTGTAGCGGACCCATTCGCCCTTGGGCGCAATCACTCCCTGGCCGGCTCCCACTTGCAGGACTCCGCCCTCGAATTCCACCCGGAGCATTCCTTTAGTGACAACTGTGAACTCATCGAATTCCGGTGTTTGCCCAGGCTCCTGCCAGCCGCCCGGGCTTTGCATACGCGCCACGCTGACCCCGTCTGTTCGGGTATTAACGCGCCCGACAAACTCATCGATCAGTTTGGGGAGATTGCCCGCAGCCGTTACCCGGGTCGGTTGTCCAATCAAGGTTGGCTTTTGCACGTGCCCACGCTACTACACCCGGGCTGAACTTTCGCCCGAGAACGTTCGTTAGAATTGAGCCGTCCAGAGAACATGCCTAAATCGAGCCTCGATTCCACAGCTCTTGCTTCCACGTTGATTGCTGCTGCAGCGGCGTTGCTGCTGATTCCGCCGGGTTTGACATGGCTGGCGAGCACGATCGGACTGGTGCTGCTGTTGATTCTTCTGTCCTATGACCAGGAAGGGTACCGGTCGCTGCTGCAGAGCCTGGCGTTTGCCGGTGCCTGCGCGGTCTGTCTGACCGTCGCTTCCGTCATTCCCTACCAATACGTCTACGGGCTGCCCACTCCGCGCGAGCCCCAGCTTGTGAACCGGTGGCTGCCGCTGACTTGTGCGTTCACGACGCTGCTGATCTGGGTGATTGACCGGGCGCGCATGGGGGCACGTGCCGGAAGTGTGCAGCCGGGCGCTGCCAGCCTTGGTTCGGTGCTGACACCCAGAATACCGGCCGGGCCGTCTCCGATTCCTCCGCCGATGCCGCCGGTTCCCGTTCCGCTGGAAGAAGAACCTCCGGCGCCCCGATTCGACGCTCCTGCGCCGCACCTGGTGCGGGATGAGGCACCTGCGCCGGCATCGCCGCCCGTGAAACTGGCCGAGATTTATGTGCACCTGACGGGCGAGAGCCTGAACCTGATGCGATCGGTTCAGGCTGAGCCGCTGGGGCGCGACTACTACCGCATTGTGGATATCATGCCTGACAACGAAGTCTGGCAATTTACGCCGGGTCAGGTGGTGCGCTGCAAGAAGCAGAATCTGTCGACGGGCAAAGCCATGGTGGCTGTCGAAGAAGCGCCCCGCGCCATCGCGCTTAGAGGAGCCCAGAAGACGCGGATGACCCTGCAGGACGAAATTGCGGTAGACGTCCCCACACCCACCGGACCGATGCGGACGTACGTTCTGCGCCCGGCCGCCGAGCGTTCGTACCCCGGCCATCATTCTGTATTCCGAGATCTTTCAGATGACCGGGCCCATTCGGCGCACGGCAGCGCTGCTGGCCGGGCATGGGTATCTGGTCGCAGTGCCGGAGGTGTATCACGAACTCGAACCGGCGGGCACCGTCCTGGCTTACGACCAGGCAGGCGCCGACGCCGGTAACGCCCACAAGTACGGGAAAGAACTGTCCGCCTACGATTCGGATGCGCGGGCACTGATTGAGTACCTGAAAGCGCGCCCCGATTGCACCGGCCGACTGGGCGCAATGGGAATTTGCCTGGGCGGCCATCTGGCGTTTCGGGCGGCCATGAATCGCGGAGATTCTGGCCACCGCCTGTTTCTACGCGACCGATATCCATTCGGTTCGTTGGGGCGCGGCCAGCGTGACGATTCGCTGCAGCGGGCGGGCGACATCAAAGGTGAACTGCTTCACTTTTGGGGTCGCCAGGATCCGCATGTTCCGCTGGAAGGCCGTAATCTTGTCAAAGCCAGGCTGGACGAATTAGGTGCCAATTTCCAATGGCTTGAACTGAACGGGGCGCATGCCTTTCTGCGAGACGAAGGTTACCGCTACGATCCGTCCCTGGCGCGCCTCTGTTACAACTTCGTGCTTGATCTGTTCCATCGCAACCTCTCCTCGTAAGAAAGGAGGTTACGGGCCCACATCCCCTCAGTGTCCATATAGTGTCTATGCGCCTCTCCATGCTGTCCTCCTGTTCTGCTGTGGCTTGCTGTTGGCCCAGAATGCGAACAAGAGTCAAAGCCACAATGACCCGTACGTGCATGGCCCCAAAGATGAGGCTCGGCTGGCGCAGGAGATCCGGCATCAGCTCGTGATGCTGCCCTATTACACGGTCTTCGATGATCTCGGCTTCCGTTGAAGGCTCAACCGTCACGCTGGTTGGGGAGGTGACGCGCCCTGTTCTGAAAAGTCGACGCCGAGGGTGTGGTGAAGAACGTCGAAGGCGTGACCAGATCGTCAACAACATTGAAGTGCTCCCTCTTTCGCCGATGGATGATCAGATTCGGCGAGCCATGCTGCGGACTATCTATGGGGATCCGCAGATCGGAACACGGTATGGAAACCAGGCTTTACCCAGCATTCACATCATTGTTAAAAATGGGCATGTGCGTTTGGAAGGTGTTGTTGCCAACACGTTCGATAAGAACCTGATTAATGTCCGGGCCAACTCGGTTCCCAACGTGTTTTCGGTCGACAATCAGTTACAGGTCGAAGGTAAGTAAATCTTCGAACTCTGGTCCGATCCACATCGTGAAACACTAAGAGTCGGCACAAATGACTCTTACAAATCCGGATGTGAGGCACGCGTGGATGTTGTTCCCGAGTTGTCTGAAAGAGTGGACAAACTCGCGGAGCTGGCGGTAAAAATTGGCCTCGGGCTGGGCTTCGGCCAGGAACTGGTTATGTCCGCTCCCCTGGAATCTTTGCCTTTGGTACGCGGCATCACAGCTCATGCGTATCAAGCGGGAGCTTCCCTGGTCACTACGCTTTTCACTGATGAAGAGTCCACGTTGCTGCGCTTTCGATTTGGAGCAGAAGAAAGTTTCGATAAAGCCGCAGTTTGGCTTCAGGATGGTGTCGCGAACGCGTTTCGAAGTGGAGCCGCTCGTCTGGCAATTACCGGCGGCAATCCAGCCCTTCTCGCGGGGCAAGACCCGGCGAAGGTTTCGCGTGCCAACCTTGCGCTTTCAAAAGCGAGCCGGCCGGCTCTGGATCTTATTACCCGGCATGAGATCAATTGGACTATTGTTCCGTTTGCCACTCCTGCTTGGGCGGCGCTGGTCTTTCCCGATCTGTCGATAGATGCCGCCGTCGCACGGCTCTGGGACGCGATCTTTTCCGCTACCCGCGTCGATGCGCCTGATCCGATTGCGGCTTGGAAAATCCATCAGAAGGCTTTGGCAGAACGGGTAGATTATCTGAATGGCAAGCGGTATGCTGCTCTGCACTACCGCGGCCCCGACACCGACCTGACGATCGGACTCGCCACTGATCATCTCTGGCTTGGCGGCGGCACGGTCGCAGGGAACGGGTTGGCCTGTCTGCCCAACATGCCCACAGAGGAAGTGTTCACGACGCCTCATCGCGATCGCGTCAACGGCTATGTAAAGAGCACCAAGCCTCTCTCTTATCAGGGCATGCTCATCCGCGACATTCGCGTACGCTTTGAGGATGGACGGATCACCGAAGCCTCTGCCAGCACCGGCAGCGATGTTCTGCAAAAAATGATCGAGAGCGATGAGGGCGCACGCAGGTTAGGCGAAGTGGCGCTCGTGCCCAACTCCTCTCCCATCTCTGCCAGCGGACTGCTCTTTTGGAATACTCTTTTTGATGAGAATGCCGCCAGTCACATTGCATTGGGTCAGGCGTACAGCACATGCATCCGCGGAGGAGAGGTCGATGTCCCCGGCCGAACTTGCTGAGCACGGAGCCAATGAAAGTCTGATCCATGTGGACTGGATGATCGGTTCCAGCCACCTGGACATTGATGGCGTCGGCAGTGACGGCTCTATTGAGCCTCTCATGCGCGCCGGTGAATGGGCGGAAGTCTCCTGAATCCAGGAGCCAAAAAGACGAGCGCTAAACGGGGACAGTCCCGAAACTCTCAGCGCGCTGCTTCCTTTACGAACGCAATAGGGACCAGATTTCGTAGCATTCCGAACACTCCACCGCAATTCACATTCGCCGCTGCCGGTTTCTGCTCTACCCGTCCTTCCATCCGCGTCTCTGATACGTTCAAGATCTCCATATAGCCGGGTCCCGGGCATGTACTCAGTGAGGAGTTTCCAAAGAAACCTGTTAAGCCCTTCTTGTTCTTGCCGTATCCTAAATCCGCTACGACGGCACCATTGGTCTGCGAGATATACATGTGATTCGCATCGACTCGGATTTGGTAAAGCTGATTGTTGTTCAAGTCTCTCCACAGAACAGGCTTCGCGGGAGCCTCCTTCGGAGCGGGACTAGCGTTCCCACTAGGAGCAGCGACGAGCGGGTTCGCCGGTATCGGTACTCCTGGTGCGCCCGGCGTTGCGGGCCGGGCCTGGGCCAGCCCGTTGAATGTGCTTGACGTATAACCCAGCGCGTTCAGAGTCTCCAGTGCCGCATCGATCTTGATCGCTACCGAGAGCTTATAATCCGCCCGGTTCGCCTGGCGGACATGAATGCCAAGCAGCAATCCCCGATCGTTAAAAACGGGAGCTCCCGAATATCCCTGTCCCACTGAAACCGGCGTGTACTCAAAGAACGACGGATTAGCCGTATGGTCAAGGCGAATAATTGTGTTCGGCGCAGGATCCCAATCGCCGTCTATCGTCCAGACATGATCCGAAGCGTGCATTCCGTCGCGCGGCACCCAGTTCAGAATCGGGAATCGAGTATCCAAGTGCATTGCGGGTGTCACGCGCAACTCTAAGACAGCCAGATCCAGCACATCACTCGCCTGCGGCAACACGTGAACCGGTACGCTCGTCACCTTGTCCGAATTAAATGTGACATCCACCTTCGTTGCATTGGTCACTACGTGGCCCGCCGTTATCATCCGAATCACACCGCCAGCAGCCGTGACAACGAAGCCCGTGCCTGTCTCGTCCTCATCTTCTTTCCCAGTCGGGTGATCTCGATGCGTGCGCACCTTTACAATGCTCTTGTCGAGAAATTCAAAGTTCGGGGTTTCGCTCCAGCATATGCTCGCAAACGCCCCTAGCAGCAGCAAGTAAACTGAACGTGCCATTTTTCCTTAAATCTCGTCTTCTTCCTGTGCCTTGCCTTCGCCAGTCCCTATCCATTGCAAGCCTTGTTTCAGGCCACCAAATTTGGTTTCAGCGTCCACCATAAGTTGGGCCGCGGAGACCAGCAGGCTAACCAATGCCACCAGTCCGCTACCGCTCAGCACGGCCGCCAGGAAATGTCCCCACCGGCCATGAGTGTAGTAATCGAACACATTCAGAGCTTCATTGGCGCTCTCATCGGTGTAAGGGCTGAACAATGCAATGTTGTCCGATTTCCCGGTCACAATCGTACTGACCGAAGTGATCAGGCCACTCGTCCGGTTCCAGCTCAATTTCCGCACTCGCGCATGAGCAACATTCATCAGCTCTAATCGGCTGTCTCGCAGCTTGATGCGCTTTCCGAGCCGCGGAATTCGCAGCTCGCTCTCTTTCTCCACGAACGGCGTATCATCTTTACCGGCATAAACCGCGGAGCGGTCGGTCACCTCTAGGGCCGTCTCGTCGGGCAGGGCATCCCGTTCGGCCTCGCGCAGGTAAAATTTCAACCCGGCATGAGCGGGTTCGACAGCCCACTGCTGCGTACCATCGGAATGATCGCTGTCGAAAACGGCCCGAATGGTATGAGATCCCTGCTTCTCCCGAAGCAAGATGACCACCAACCCCGGCGTCGTCACATCTACAAACACCTCTGTATCGGGACCATAAACAAGAGTATTCAGCCTTACGCGATCGCATCGGACGTGTGTATTGGCCCAGTGTGGCAACGCTCCAGTACCCGCCAGTCGCTGTGGGGGTCCGCACCCGTCAATTGATAGATTCAACAGCCGCGAAGGCGCGAACAGTCCGCCATCCACTTCGGACCCGCCGCTCACGGCTTTGTGAACCGTAAAGTGCAGGTGATTGGTTTGTACTTCGGCTACGAAGGAAGTGGGCTGATACCAATTGAAAGCGACGATGAGAAGAACCAGCAGCACGCCCATTGCCGAGATCATCATTCCGATCACTAGGAACAATCTGCTCTGCAGGATTGAGTGTTTTTCCTTATTAGCCGGAACCTCGGAGATCTTCTCTATCACCGCGGAAGGCTCTGATGAAGAAAATGGATCCGGGCTGAAAAGCTGCCATTCGAGGCCGTGTTAGCCAGAGTCCCTTCCAGATTCACCACCGCATCCCCGGGCTGCAATCCGGTTGCATCAACGGTGATCTCGGTCGGTTCACTCGTCTCGATCTGTTCGCTCTCATGCCCCTTCTCGCCCACCGTGCACGGCTTGCGCAGATTTTCTTGAGTCACTATGCAACTCAGATGGCGGAGCTCACGATTGCTAACGAAATAGAGAACGTACTGCCGGATCTGGCTAGGCGGTTGCGAGGTGTAAAGCACAGCCGGAGCGATTTCGCCCGGCACTGGCGTGTCGTTCACGTGAATCAGGACACCAAGATTCCTAACGTCCACATGGGCAGGCTTGATCACCTCTGCGATAGGCCACTTGGTAGCGGTCCACCAGTTCTCACCGTAAGGCTTTAACTTATTAGCCTTGAACTCCGCTTCGTACTGAGTGTCCGAGTGGAGTTCCTTGACGTTCACTTGGCTGTGCCCGCCGGGCGGAAGATAAAACATCAGGTGCAAGTTGCCGTCTGGACTAGGCGTATTCACCTGGTCGTAACCAAAGAACGCAAGCACCTCGTAGTCACGCTTGCCGTTCGGAACTTCCTTAAGTCCCTCAAACCGGTTATCCCGGTCACGCCACGTAAGGTCCTGCCCACCTACTGGAATGGGATAGGAAGCCGCCCAGAGTAACAGGCCGACCACTAATCCGCGCCGGGAACTGTTAGGCATTCGACAAATTATAACCGGATCGGATTCAGCGGTGGCTGCGGACTTCTACCATGTCTCCGGCTAGCCCAGGCTTCACCTGTTCGGGATACTTCCAGCCTCAGCGCGCTACTCGCTCCACCACCGGCACGCTCACCTGCATCAAGGGACCGCTCAGAACGCCAAAATCCAATCGCGTTCGAGGCGGCGCTTGCGGCAGGATCACATCGGTTCCGAACACCTTATCCGCGACCTCTTTCATGCCCGGAACCGCCCAGTAATACCCGATCGTCACGCGTACTCCGCTATATGTTTCCGCATGTTCCTCCAGGCTGTCTGCCGGTCGTGGATCATAGGCGAGATACTCGTGAATCGGGAGCGGTAGATGCAATGTTTCGGCGAACCGCGTCCCTGCTCGTACGGCGGTCACATACGGCGCTTCCGGCGCGGCCATCTGCACCCCGGCTGGCAAATCCGGAATCTTCTTTGAGATCCAAACAGTCTTATCAGCCCGATGCAACTCGACGTATGTCAAATCCGGATTGATTCGTCCGCTCTTGTCATGAACTCGGTTTAGAAGATAAATGTCTCGGTCAGCTTTGTTCTCCACGCCATACGACACCAGCAAGCGGCTACCCTGTATCT
Source organism: uncultured Acidobacteriaceae bacterium (assembly GCA_963814195.1). GTDB lineage: Bacteria > Acidobacteriota > Terriglobia > Bryobacterales > Bryobacteraceae > Bog-105. Next base: position 404,936 of record CAWFBU010000005.1, on the reverse strand, counting down.
CTGCTTTCGTCAAAATGCTGATCTGATCCATCTGTCTGCTTTCTCGGCGCGCTGTCGTCGTTGTCTGAATTGCCACAAGCCCCAGTAGCGTCTCCCGGCGACTGAGTCCGGCTGTTCCTACCAGGGTGCACCGCCCGGCCAATTTTTCGGGTAATACGTACTGCGGCGTGGAAGGCCGAAATCGTCTCGCAATGAATTCTCGGTGGGTGACGTTTTCGAGTAGTCCGTGCCAGGTACGTAATTGCCGCTTGGATCTTGTACAAACGAGCCTGCAGGGTTGCCGGCCGCATCGTTTACTCGATTACCGCTCGCATCGAAAGGCGGCGCCGATCCCACAGTCGACCGCTCTTCGCCTCGCCCCGACGAGCCCGCTTGTCCGGGGAATGTATCGTTCGGACCATTGCTGTCCGTTCCGTTCGCATTGTGATACGCATGCGTCATCTCATGCCCGAGTACCACGGTAGAAGAGTGCGGATTCGCCGGGTCAAGTCCGTCTAACGTTTGATGGGGATCCCACGTAACCGTGCTATCCGTACCCTTTCCTGGAACCCGGTTGTCGGAAGAGTGCGGTTGACAGAAACTGCCGCTGGTTCCAACTTGGATCGTCACGGTATGGTTCGCTGCTGCAATGCCGGCGATGATCGCTTGCCCGGTGGGAGTCGAGTATAGTTGCCCCAACGCTGTCTGCACCGCCACGCGATCAGCGCCTATCGCGTTGATCAAGACCGGAAACGAAACATACGGATCACCAATCAGTACGGTTGGAAGACCGGTCGTAATCAAACCGGCATGCGCAGTATTGTCGGTAATCCGAGCCGCCGGCAAGCCGCCGATCAAAACCGTGAAAGCGCCACGGACAATGGTGTCAGGTCCTGCTGCGCACACCGCCTGATCTGTTACGCGCGCAGCCGGCAAACCGCCGATCAGAACGGTTGGGAAACAGGGCGCGATAATCGGCCCGCCCCCGCCGATCGGGCAGGTAACCAGGTCGGTGATCCTCGCAGACGGCGGCATCGTTGTCCAGCATAGCCGAAGGATCGTTTCGTACCAGGCGCCACAGTAACGAAAATCCGTTCACAAACCGAGCAAGTTTTTTATTTCCCGACCTCCCAATCACATAGCTGTTCTTCCAAACCCCACTGCGAACGGTTATCCCACACGCTCGAAGCATGAACACCCGCCCCGTTACCGAAGCCCAGCTCGCTGCTAACCGAGCCAACGCCACTCATTCCACCGGACCGAAGACCGAAGAAGGAAAACGCATCTCTTCTCAGAACGCGCTCAAAACCGGACTCACCGGCCGCGCTCCGTACCTCTCCACCGAAGAAGCTGCAGCTTTCCAGGAGCACTGCGCCCGAGTCCTGGCCGCTCACAAACCGGCCAACGACGATGAACGCACCCACGTTGCGATGATCGCTGACCTCGAATGGCGCATCCTGCGCATCCCGGCTCTCGAAGCGGGCCTCTACTCAGTGGGCCGCACACGTCTCACCCCCAAATCCGAAAACCACCTGGAAGCGAACAACGTTCAGGTGAGCGACTCCGAGATCTACGTCGTCTACCAGAAAGAATTCAACAACCTCTATCTGCAGGAATCGCGCTTAGTCCGTCGGCTCGACCGCGAACTCAAGCTACTCATCGCGCTTCAGCAGAAGCGGCTGGCCGAAGAGAAAGCTCAACTGGACGAAGCCGCAGCGTACTACCGCCACTGCATCGAACAGAATATCCCGTACGACCACAGTGTCTTAGCCGAAATTGGGTTCGAATTTTCAATCCTCGATGTACAACGCGCCGTAGCCGAACGGCAGGCCCGCGAAACCAACTCGCCGTGGCGCAATATTCAAGTCGCAGAGGTCTTACGAACCATGCGAGCCAACCAGGCGGCCTAGTGTTGATCCACCAAATAGCTGGAAACTACAAGGTGGCGTAGACGGTCTTGCCGTCTGCGCGCTCCAGCACCCACAAGTGTCACGAATCTCACCGATGAACCCTATACGAGATCAACAAAGGTGGCACGGACCATCAATGTGTGCGGTCTGCCGACGTTCTACATTGCAAAACGGAATATCGGCTTCATGACTCAGTCGAGCGCCGAAGCACGATCTAACCACACGATTCGCCTGCTCGTATCAGACCATTCCTAAACCGCTCAGATTCCCCTTCCCCACATTCGGGTGGTGAGTATTCCTAGAACGCGTAAGAAAGGCGAATACAACGACTTACAGAAAATTTCCTCAACTAAAGCTATTGCAAACCGCAAGTCCTCATGCGAGGATCCTTCCAGGTGGTCCGAAGTGGCAAGAAGTGGTAAGAAGTGGTTCCTAACGATCCCAAAAGTTCAAAACTCGTAGCCATCTCGCAGTGGAAGAGCCAACTCAAGTTAGTTCGACGCCTCCGGTAGAGGCCCCTCGGGGGACTCTGAGCGGGCGTGTGGATGAGAAAGGCCGGCTGAAGCTACCGACGGCGCTGGCGCAGTATTTGGAGAAATTGGGAGAGCGAAAGGTCTTCATCACCACTCTGAATGTTTCGACTGCTCTAATCTATCCCATTTCGGTCTGGAAAGAGACTGATTAGATGTTGCAGGAGCCGGGCGAAGATGCCGACTTGCGTGCGGATGTCGCGATGGTTGCCAATCATTATGGCGAGGACGTTGAAGTAGACGGGCAGGGCAGGGTGCTGGTTCCAACAACCTTACGGCGGGACCTGGAACTGGAAAAGAGACGAAGTTCATCTGCTCTGTTTCAAAGGGCGGATTGAGATGTTCGGTAGCAAGGTGTACGAGCAGCGGCTGAACCGGGCGAAAGCAGATCTGGCCGGGAAAGTGGCGGCGCTTGAGAAGAAGGGTCTGCGATAGCGCGATGTATGGACTCTCCTCAAGACGCCGCTGAAGCGCCGCGGCATGTTCCGGTTTTAGTCAGCGAATCGCTGGAGTACCTGGCGATTCGGCCGGATGGGATTTACGTAGACCTGACAGCGGGTCTGGGTGGCCACACGCAGGGCCATTGCGGAACGGCTGGAAGGCGGGCAGGTGATCGCGTGCGACCGGGATGCTGAGTCGCTGGAAATCGCCCGTTCGAATACGCAGCAGTACGCCGAGAACGAGTCCGGTATTTCCACGGAGCATTTTCCGAGTTGCCGAAAGCCCTGGAGCAGTTTGGGGTGGAGCAGGTGGACGGTGTGCTGGCGGATCTGGGCGTGAGCAGGTTTCAGTTGAGCAGTGGAGAGCGCGGGTTCTCGTTGATGGAAGACGGGCCGCTCGACATGCGGATGGATCGCAGGGGAGAGATCACCGCCGCGGACCTGGTGAACGAAATGCCGGAAAAGGCGCTTGCCGATTTGATTTATCAGCTCGGCGAAGAAAGGAGGTCGCGAAGAATCTCCAGAGCAATCGTTCGCGCGCGGCCGATTTATACGACGGGTCGTTTGGCCCGGGTCGTCGAAGAAGCCGTGCCGCGAACGGGGAGAATTCATCCGGCGACGCAAACCTTTATGGCGCTGCGGCTGCAGGTGAATAGCGAGTTTGAAGAGTTAGAGCAGATGCTCCGGATGGTTCCGGGGTTTCTCCGGCCGGGTGGACGATGGGTGGTGATTACGTTCATGTCGCTGGAAGATCGGAAGGTAAAGCAGGCCTTTCAGTCGGTGGCGCGGACCGGGATCGATGCGGATCCTGACCAAGCATGTGGTTAAGCCGACGCAGGGAGAGATTTTTGGGAATGCAGCTTCACGCAGCGCAAAGCTGCGCGCGATGGAGCGGGTTTAAAGGGAATAAGAACGATGGCGACACTGGCAACATTTGTAAATCGATTTGTAGGGGTGAGGGAGTTTGCGGACGCGCCGGCCGCCGGTTGGACGCGCACCGAGTCTCCGCGTTTACGTCCGCTCGCGAACGAGGACGTGTATCTGTTCGTTAAGCGGATTGACAACAGCAATGTAGTCCGCGCAGCGGACCCGACGGCGAGGCGTGTTCGCAGCCGCACGGTGGCCACCGGTTTTATTGCCGCCATGCTGGTGATTGCAGGGCTGGTGCCAGCCGCCTACAACACCATGGCGGGCTTTACGCTGCAGAATCTGCGCGCCGAACAATCGCAGCTGAAGCAGCAGCAGGCGCAGCTGAATCTGGCGAAGCCAAGCTGCTGAACTACGACCGCCTGGAAAAGCTGGCGAACTCGCTGAAGATGGTGGAGCCCGACGCCGCAGCAGATTCAGTTTCTGGAAGGCAGAACTCGAAGACCGAAGCAGCCGAATGATGCTGCCGCTTCGTGCCGACCTTGACCGGTCGCTGAAGAGCGCCTCGAGACAATAAGTATGTTCGTCGCAGAGATCGAGATGCTATTGAAATGGTTCCCCTTAGATCGGATCCACATGGATCGGCTCCGGCCCGAACGCGCTAACTCGACCGACCGCTTATTGATTCTTGGGCTCATCCTGTTTGGATGGGCCCTCGTCGTTGTATTGCGCCTTTGCGATTTACAACTGTTCGGCCATTCGCAATACGCAAAGCTCGCCTTATCACAGCAGGACCGGCTGGAGGCGACCGATGCCCTGCGCGGGTCTATCCTCGACCGCAACGGCAGCTTTCTGGCCATCAGTTCTTCTTCCAAATTTGCGGTAGTCAATCCGCGGCGGCATTCCGGACAAGGGGATGGCAGCGGCACTGCTGGGCAGTATTCTCGGTATCGAAGCCGACAAGCTGCAGGCGGATTTGGAAGCCGCCGCCGCTTCGCGGCACCATCGCGGTTACTTCGTTGTGGATCCGCATGTTTCAGGACGAGAAGGCCGAAACGCTTAACAGCCATGAAGCTGGACTGGCTGGAGATCCGCAACGGGAGCTTGCGCAGTTATCCGAACGGGCAACTCGCTTCTCACGTGATCGGGCAATGTGGGCGGCGAGGGCCATGGCGCGGCCGGCGTGGAACTGAAGCTCGATAAAGAACTGGCCGGCAGCCCGGGGCTGTCGCATCAAAGTAGACGTTAAAGGCCGCGCGTATGAATCCGATGTGGCGCAAGGTCCGGTAGCCGGGGCGGAACATCGGGCTCACGATCGACAGCGAGCTGCAGCACGTTTCGGAAGACGCTCTGAAGGCAGCGGTGGTGATGAACCATGCGGACCACGGAAGCCTGGTGGCGATGGACCCGTACACGGGCGAAATCACGGGCGCTGGCGAACTATCCAACTTACGACCTGAACGAACGGCTGCATGCGGGCGAGAAGCCGTTGGGCCGCGAAGATCTCGCGGTGGTCGCTCCATTCGAGCCGGGTTCAGTTTTCAAAGTCGTGACGGTCTCGGCGGCCATGGAGACCACCAGTCTGCGGCCGGGGACGATGATCAATTGCGGGATGGGCGTGATGACGTTGTTTCACGCGCGTCATTCACGACTCACATTCCGCATGGCGCGCTTACCTGTCGAAGATGTTCTGGCGAAATCGAGCAACATCGGCGCGATCCGGATCGGCATGCAGGTCGGCAATAAGAATCTGTATGACTATATCCGCAAGTTTGGGTTCGGACGCCGTACCGGGATTGAGCTGCCGGCGGAAGCACCGGGGATGCTGCGGCCGTTGAAGCGATGGCAGCCGACGTCGATCGGGTCCGTGCCGATGGGGCATGAGATCAGCGTGACCTCGGTGCAACTGGCGCGGTTAGGGGCGGTGATCGCGAATGGCGGATATCTGGTGCGCCGCATATGGTGGCGTGGAAGCAATCGCCCGGAGGGGAGCAAAGAAATCCAGAAGTCTGCGGACCGCCGAGTCCGGGTTCTGCAGCCGCAGACGGTGGGCATTTTGCGGAACATGATGCACAAGGTAACGATGCAGGGCGGGACCGCGAAAACGCTGCACGTTCCGGGTTACACGTTCGCGGGAAAAACGGGAACGGCGCAGATCTTACGACTTTAGCGCATCACGTTTACACGCACAAGTACAACGCTTCGTTTCTGGGCTTCGCGCCTGCGACGAACCCGCGACTGGTGATTATTGTGACGGTTTCGGGGACGACGGGCAGGCGGGATTCGGCGGAGCAGCTGCGGGTCCGGTATTCGAATCGGCGATGTCGACGCGTCGCTTCGGCACCAGGGGATTCCGCGCGACGTGCCGGAAGTATCTGGAAGAGCTGATGGCCAAAGAGAAAAGCCGCAGGGCAGGAAGGAGAAGCCGGTGGAAGCCGACTCGGCTGAACTCAGCACGCCGTTTACGGAAGAAGAAATGCAAGGCAGGCCGAGGGCGAGGACAAGCGGACACGGACGTGGTGCTGGCGACCGCCGATCCGAACGCGCCGAAGGTTCCGAATTTTGTAGGCAAGACGGTGCGCGATGTGTCTGCAGGAAGCATCGTCGACAGGATTGGATGTGGACCTGTTCGGGGATGGGCTGGCGCGCGGGCAGACGCCTGCGGCCGGGTGCGCTGCTGCTTCCCGATACGCACATTCATGTCAGATTCGCCCGGTGAGGTTTGCACATGAGAATGGTGATGTTCTAGCGGGCGTGTCCGATGTATCGTGCGCTTTGCCGGCGGGTGCGGTGAGCGCTGACATTCAGGGGCTGGCCTATGACAGCCGCAAGGTAGGAGCCGACTATCTGTTCTTTGCTTTCTCCGGGAGCGAAGACGGACGGGGCGCGGTTTGCAATGCCGCCCGGAGAAGGGCGCGTATGCGGTTGTGAGCGATCGGCCGGCGCCGGGCGGCTTTGCCATGGCCGCTGGCTCCAGGTTTCCCATGGCCGGCAGGCGCTGGCTCTGGCCGCCGAAATTTCTTTCGACCGCCCGGACGAAAGGCTGGGGGTGACCGCGGTCACGGGCACCAACGGGAAGACCACCAGCACCATGGTGATCGACGCCATTCTTCGCGCAGCGGGTAAAACAACCGCGCTGGTTGGCACCATTCAGTATCATCTGGCGGGACAAGTGCTGCCGGCGGTCAACACGACTCCGGAGTCGCTTGACCTGGTCTCCATGATGTCTGAATTAGAAAGTCTCGGCGGCACCCATTTTACCCTGGAAGCGTCTTCGCATGCGCTGGATCTTGGGCGGATCTATGGTCTGTCCGTTCATACGGCCGGATTCACCAACTTCACGCGCGACCATCTCGATTATCACGGGACCATGGAAGCCTATCTGGCGGCCAAGCAGCTCCTTTTTCGGCCGCGCCACGGAATCGCTCCGAGCTTCGCGGTCTTAAATACGGACGACGAGTATGGAGCGCGGCTCGATATTGCGGAGGAAACGCAAGTGTTCTGGTACGGCACCAAGGAACCATCGCGCAAAGCTCCCGACGCCGTCCGGGTCTACCCCAGCAACATTGAATCCAGCTTTGAAGGCTTGAGGTTCGAGGTGAACGTGGCCGGGCGGCGGTTCCCGGTGGAATCGGGGCTGGTTGGGCACATCAACGTTTCCAACATCCTGCTGGCTTGCGCAGCGGCGTTGACTTACGGAATTGAAGAGGAAGCCATTGTGAGAGGTTTGAAGGAATTACGGAATGTTCCCGGACGCTTTGAACGCGTCGAGGAGGGGCAGCCGTTTATGGTTGTGGTCGACTACGCACACACCGACGACGCCTTGCGTAACGTTATTTCGGTAGCCAGAGGCATGCGGCCGAAGCGAGTGATCACGCTCTTTGGCTGCGGGGGCGATCGCGACCGGTCCAAGCGTCCGCTCATGGGCATGGCAGCCGCAGAGATGAGTGATTTTGTGGTGCTGACGTCCGACAATCCTCGGAGCGAAGATCCGCTCGCGATCATGAACGATGCGATGGTCGGATTAAGTCGATTTGACACCCCGCATACTGCCGAACCCGACCGCGAACGAGCCATTCGCAAGGCGATTGAAAGCGCTCAGCCGGGAGATATCGTTATCCTGGCCGGGAAAGGGCACGAAACGTACCAGGTCTTGAAAGATGGACCGATTCCGTTCGATGATCGCGAGGTGGCCCGCCGGATTCTTCAATCATTCGGGTATGGCCGGACGGCCGGTTCGCGCGAGAAGCTTTTGCAATAGAAAGTAACAGGAATACCTTGCCGGATTGTCTTCTCAACCCTTAACTTATTCTTCTGAAACGTGAGGCTTCGAAGATAGTCAGGACAGTACGAGCCGTTGGCTTGAACTATGCTTTATTGGCTCCTTTACCAGGTTTTACACGAATACATGCCCGCGTTTCGGGTATTTGGCTACGTTACGACGCGGACTGCGCTGGCAAGTCTGACGTCGTTGGCCTTGTCTCTTGCGCTCGGCCCCTGGATGATCCGGAAGTTGCAGCAGTTGAGTTTCGGACAGCACATCCGCGAAGACGGACCGCAGTCACATTTCAAGAAAGCCGGAACGCCCGACGATGGGCGGACTGCTGATTATTACCTCCATCGTCGTTCCCACGTCTGCTCTGGGCCGATCTGCGGAACGAGTATATCTGGATTGCGCTGCTGGGACTGGTCGGGTTTCGGGCGATCGGATTTCGTTGACGATTATGCGAAGGTGGCGAAGAAGCGGAACCTTGGCCTGACCGCGCGCCAGAAGTTCTGGCTGCAGGTGTCGGTCGCGATGGTAGTCGGGTTTCTGCTGCTGCTGCTGCATGCGCACCAGGCTTACTCGACTGCCGTTAACGTGCCGTTTTTCAAGCAGTTTAAATTCGATCTGCTGATCGATCCGCTGACCCGAAACTTCTGGACGTATCCGCTGGCGTTCGTGCTCTTTTACTTCTTTATTGTTTTTGTGATGGTGGGCTCGTCGAATGCAGTTAATCTGACGGACGGCCTGGATGGGCTTGCGATCGGACTGATGGTCATCGCGTCCGGCGCGATGACGGTCCTGACGTACGTTTCCAGCAACGCCAAGCTAGCTGATTATCTCGATCTGGCGCACTTGCCGCGCTCGCAGGAGCTGACGATCTTTTCGGCGTGTATGCTCGGCGCCAGTCTCGGATTCCTCTACTACAACTCGCATCCGGCGCAGGTGTTCATGGGTGATGTGGGCTCGCTCTCGCTCGGCGGCGGGCTGGGCATTTTGGCAGTGCTGATGAAGCAGGAAATTCTGCTGATCTTCATCGGCGGAATCTTTGTCATGGAAGCGCTGTCCGTGATTCTTCAGGTGGGCAGCTACCGGTTGCGGAACGGGAAACGGATCTTTAAGATGGCGCCCATTCATCACCATTTCGAGGCGCTCGGCTGGCCGGAATCGAAGGTGGTGGTTCGATTCTGGATCGCCGGACTGGTGATGGCCCTTTTCGCCCTGACGACTTTGAAGCTGAGGTAGCGACCGTCGTGGATTGCACAGGAAAACACGTCGTTGTCATCGGCACGAAGCGCTCCGGCATTGCGGCGATTGAGCTTGCTATCGAAGGAAGGGCGCGCGTGGTGCGCGCCATGGACGCGATGCCCGCAGCCCATTCCTGGACTGGACGTCCCGGTGGTCCCGCAGACGCCGGAGTATCTCTGGAGATGGCTGATCCGGACCTGATTGTGCTTTCGCCTGCCGTGCCTTATGATCTGCCGATGCTGCTGGCGGCCCGGGAGCGCGGCGTGTCCGCTGATCGGCGAGGTGGAACTGGCGTCGTACTTTCTGGAGGGCCCGGTGATCGGCATTACGGGGTCGAATGGAAAGACGACCACAACGGCGCTGACGGGGCACTTGCTGCAGACGCTTGGACTTCCTTGCCAGGTGGGCGGAAATATTGGCACGCGCCGTTACTTCGATGACTGCTTCTTCGCGGTCGGATCAGTGGAATGTGCTGGAGCTTTCGAGTTTCCAGCTGGAAACGCATTTCGAATTTCGAGGCGACATCGCGGTGCTGCCTGAATGTGACACCGGATCATCTCGACCGGCACCGCACGTTTCGAGAAACTACGCCGGCGCGAAAGCGCGGCTGTTCGAAACCCAAGCAGCGGACGCAGCAGCGGTGTCTGAACTTGGAAGACCCGGTCTGCCGCAGTTTTGCCGAGCGAACGCCGGCGGAAGTGCACTGGTTCAGTTCGTCGCAACCAGTGACGCGCGGCAGTCTGGCTGCGGGATGAATATCTCTTTTGGGACAGACAGCCGCTGATGCCTCTGTAGCAGATCAAGCTTCGCGGAATTCATAATGTGGAGAATGTGCATGGCGGCGCTGTCTGATCGCCTTGCTGGCGGGGGCGGAAGCGCGGATGATCGGGAAGCCGTGGGATCGTTCCCCGGCGTGGAGCACCGGATTGAGTTTGTGCGGTCGCTAGATGGGGTCGATTATTTCAACGATTCCAAGGCGACTAACGTTGACGCCACGCTGAAAGCGATTGAGGCGTTTGACGGCCCGCTCTGGATCATTCTTGGCGGAAAGGACAAGGGCAGCGATTATACGCCGTTGCGGGACCGCTTCGAGCCGGTCGACCAAAGGCGCGCTGCTGATTGGAGCAGAACCTCCGTATCCCTATGCCGGTGCGCCCTTGATTGCGCGCGGCCCTGGAGGCGCCGTCCCGCTGATCGATTGCGGCACTCTGGCGGAGGCGGTGCACTATGCTCGCGACGCACGCAGGAGAAGGCGATACGGTTCTGCTGTCTCCGGCGTGCGCCAGTTTCGACCAGTTCCAAAACTATGAAGAACGCGGAAAAGTATTTAAACAATTAGTGGCAAAATTGTTCTGAGTAGACACATGGCGCAACGGCTTAAAACAGATTGGCTCCTCTTCCTAACGGTCCTCATGATGGTGTGCTTCGGGCTGGTGATGGTCTACAGTTCTTCGTCCATCCTGGCCGAACTGAAGTATCACGTTGCGGGAACGTACTTCTTCCTTCGGCAGCTGGGTTGGGCGGTGTTTTCGGTTGCGGTGCTGCTTTTCTGCATGAAGCGAGATTACCGGCAGTGGAACAATCCGCGTGTGGCATTTGCCGGGCTTGGGTATTGTGCTGCTGCTGCTGCTGGTCGTGTATGTCACCGACACGGGCAGCCACCGCTGGCTGAAGGCGGGACCGCTCTCCCTGCAGCCTTCGGAACTGGCCAAACCGGCGCTGGCGCTGTTCCTGGCATTCTTTCTGTGCCGGCGGATGGGCACCATCAACGACAAACACACGCTCGGGCCGATTGCCATTTCCATCTCAGTCATCGCCCTTGTTTGTGGCGATGGCCGATCTCGGGACTGCCGTGGTGCTGGTGGCGACGACGATTGCCGTCGTCTTCGTGGCCGGGTATCGACTACCGTTATCTGGCCGTTTGCGCCGGCTTGGGCTTGTTGTTGGGCATCGGCTTTATTGCCATGAAGCCCTACCGGCTGGCGCGCGCCATCGACTTCGCCGATAAGGATCACAAGCTGCTTGCTAAGTTGGATCCCGAACGGGCGCATCCTGAAGTACGCCAAGCAGACCGCCTCCACCAGCGATCCGGGATACCAGCAGCGTCAGGCGAAGATTGCAGTGGGCTCGGGTGGTTTTCTGGGCTTTGGCTTGATGCAAAGCAAGCAGAAAATGCTCTATCTGCCCGAAGCGCAGACCGATTTCATCTACGCAATTGTGGGGGAGGAAACCGGGTTCGTCGGCTCGCTGGTGCTGGTTGCCGGCTTCGTGGTGGTGCTCTGGCGCGGATTACGCACGTACTTCCGGGCGAGCGACGGGTTTGGGAAGTATCTGGCGCTGAGCGTGACGGTTTGTGTCGTCGTGCAAGCGTTGATCAATATGAGCGTGGTGCTTGATCTGGTGCCGAATAAAGGCATTCCGCTGCCCTTCATCAGCTACGGCGGAAGCTCACTACTAAGCACACTGCTGCTGATGGGAATGCTTTTGAGTGTCACCGAGCACACCGCCTGACTGTTCTCCCCTTCGATTTGTTCTCACCGGCGGCGGTACCGGGGGTCACGTTTATCCCGCATTAGCTGTGGCGCGCGTCCTGAAGGAGCGAGGACATCTGGTCCTGTTCATCGGAACTGCTGACGGTATCGAAGCGCGTCTGGTGCCCGAAGCAGGATTCAGCATGGACTTCGTTCGTATCGGCGGATTGAACCGGGTGGGTATCCGCAAGCAGTTGCGAAGTGCCGCACAATTACCGCTCAGCATTGCGGCGGCTTCCGGCATCCTCCAGCGCTTCGAAGCCCAAGCGATCTTCAGCATGGGAGGCTACGTGGCGGGACCAGTCGTTCTGGCGGCACTTTTGCGACGCCTGCCGCTTGTCGTAATGGAACCGAACGCCACACCCGGGTTTGCCAATCGCCGGGTAGGGAAGCGCGTTTTCCGGGCTCTGCTCGCGTTTGAAGAGGCGGCCCGTTGGTTTCCTAAGGGAAAGGTCGAAATGACGGGCCTGCCTGTCCGGCCCGAGTTTTTTGCCCTTGCACCGAAAACTGAGGGGTTGTTCACTGTGCTGATCACCGGCGGAAGTCGCGGCGCGAGAACGTTGAATCGGGCAGCCAGGGACAGTTGGCCATTGTTCCGCGAGGCGCGCTCTCCGGTGCGTTTCATCCATCAAACCGGGACTACCGAGTTCGAAGCGTTGGCAGCCGACTTTAGAAGTTCCGGGTTAGTGGGTGAAGTGGTTGCGTTCCTGCGCGACATGCCCGCCGCGTTCCAACAGGCAGATCTCGTTATAGGGCGCGCAGGAGCCGGCGGCGTGAACGAAATCGCGGCAGCCGGTATGCCATCGGTTCTGATTCCGTTTCCCTTTGCGGCGGACGATCATCAACGTGCCAACGCGCAGGCGCTGGTAAATGCCGGCGCCGCCCAATTGGTGCTTGATGCTGATCTAACCGGCCGACGCCTGTTTGAAGAAGTCGAGCGCTTGCGTCAGACTCCAGATCTCCTGCAGCAAATGCGGCAGCGTGTACGGCAGTTCGCTCACCCCGGAGCTGCCGAGCGCGCAGCCAACATCCTTGAAGAAGCAGCTCTCGCTTGAGTTCCCGTTAGCAACTTAGGTAATATAGGCGCACTATTTCTTCGGGTATTTCAAGGAGCTCTGTATGCTTTGGGAAAAACTGCGCTCGCCCCAAACTGGCGGCTTGCAGAATCGGGTGCTGGTCACGTTTGCTGCGGCCCTGCTGGCGCTCGGATGCGCTTCTCGCGGATCGGCACAGATCAGTACCGCGTCGATCACCGGTACCATTAACGATCCACAAGGAGCCGCTATCGCCGGCGTCAAAGTGGTCGCCGTGGAGTCCAGTACCAATTATCAGGCCAGGTCGGAGAGCAACGCGGACGGATTCTACCGAATCGACTCTCTTCAGCCTGGTACATACAACATCACCTTTGAATCTCCGGGGTTCAAGTCACTTGTGCAGAGCGGCCTACAACTGCGAGTGGGCGACGTGCTGGCCGTTAACGGCACAATGCAACTGGGGCAAGTCAACGAGCAAATCCAGGTAACTAGCCAGGCTCTTCTTCTAGAGACCGAAACATCCTCGACCAGCACGGTTACCGAAGGCGACACGCTTTACAAAATGCCGTTGTATCAGCGGTACGTTCTCAATACGCTGAACCTGAGCCCGGGCGTCACGATGAACGGCTATGCCTATGGCGGATCACTCGGAGGCTTCAATGTTGCCGGTTTGCGCTCAACCGGGACAACAGTTTTCGAAGACGGTGTCTTCGGCAATGATCCCGTCTTGAGCACGGGCACCGATATCAAACCGGTCGAGAACTCAGTCGGCGAAGTTCAGTTGGTAACCGGAACTCTGCCAGCGGAATATGGGCACACTTCGGGTGGAGTCCTGACGGTAGCTAAGAAGAGCGGTGCGAACGATTATCACGGCGAGGCTTCCGACCTCGGGCGCACCCGGCGCATGACTCATCGTCAGTTTTTCAATTTATACCGGACGTCCGACCCGCAACCTGGTGCACCCAACGGCGTGCCCGCCTGGTTCATGCAAATGGACGGAAGCTTAAGCGGTCCGATTTCCATTCCCAAGGTTTACAACGGAAAGAACCGAACATTCTTCTACTTCGGCATTCAGAAGCTGATCGAAAAGAAATCGACGTCTTACACCAGCCAGACGCCCACACCCGCCGAACTCAACGGGGACTTCACGTTTGGCGGCGTCGGCCAACAGCTGTACGACCCCTCGACTACACGCTGCACCACCTTTTCAGCAAGCGGGGCTTGCAGCAATTGGACGCGGGACCCGATCGCCGGAAACAGAATAGCCGTGAACCAGATGGATCCCGTATATCGAAAGCTGCTGTCGTACGGCCCCTGGGCTGCGCCGAACACCGGGGGAACTTTAAACAGCGCGGGTCCGGTGAGCAACTACACGTGGGGCTCACGATCCAGGACTTTCTTTAGTGACTTCTCCGAACGGGTGGATCACCAGTTCAATCCCAATCTGAAAATCTATTCGAGCTACACCTACAACTACACGAGCGGTCTTCAGCGTCCCACCAGCATCACAGTCCCGGCATTCGATTACGCCAACGGAATCATCACGCCATTTACGCAACAGAACGCTTCAGTCGGATTGACCAAGCTCCTCGGGCCGAGTGCGTTGAATGATGTCAGAGTCGGATTCTACCGGCTTCGCAACGACACGCTGGTGCCGTCTTACAACCAGAACTGGCCGACGAACCTAGGAATCCCCAATGACAACCAGGCGCTGTTTCCGACTTTCAGCGGCACCACCGCCTCAGGAAATACGGCTGCGCCGGCTTTGAACACCACGTATGGACTGGGCGCTCCTTCTCCTGCGCGACAGATCCGGCAGGTCTGGACCTTCCGTGATGACTTTTCTAAAGTGCTAGGAACACACGCTTTGAAGGTCGGCTACGAATTCCTGTACTACCAGGGAAATTACTTCCAACTCGGCCAACCGAGCGGCATATTCCAATTCGATACGATGACGGCGGGACTCCAGCCAAATGGGCAGCCCATTCCGAATACCGGAAACCAGCTGGCGGGATTGGAATTAGGCTATGTTCGCCAGGCCAACTTCACGACGTACACCACTACGTGGCTTCCTCGCGATTCTCTGAACAGCCTGTACTTCCAGGACGATTGGAAATTTTCTAGCAAGATTACGTTGAACCTGGGCTTACGCTGGTCCACCGAAAGCCCCTTCCACACAGCCCACAACCTGATCAGTAACTTCAGCCCGACGACCGTAGACCCGGTTTCCGGGAAGCTCGGTGCGATCGTTCATCCTTCCGGTGGACTCAATCAACGAGACTGGAAGAACTTTCAACCACGGATCGGCATGGCGTGGCATCCCCGGGACAGACTCGTTTTCCGCGGTGGGTTCGGCATCAACACAATCGATATCCGGTTCCCCAATGCACTGCAGCAGTTCGATGAGTATCAGTCGCAAATTGCTCAGCAGCAACCAGCCGGGAACCCTCAGCCTATCTATCGAATCAGTCAGTTTCCGGGCGGCCTGACTTATCCGATCCGCCCTGATCTCAGCTCGCCTTTCGTCGGCACGAATTTCAGCTCGCGCAACATCTACTGGATGGACGGCCATTTGCACCCGGGCTATGCAATGAATTGGAATTTCAGTGCGCAGTACCAGTTAAGTGCAAACAACATCTTCAAGCTCACTTATCAGGGTTCGGCAGGTGTCGATCTGGTCGAGAGCTGGAACAACAATGTCTTCCCGACCAGCTTCGGTGCTAACAATCCTGCCTTGCGTGCCGCGGCCTTCGCTGCCCCGCAAAACTATCTTCCGTACACGCAATTCGGCGCCATCAATTACATGTCGAACACGGGGCACTCCAGCTATCACTCGGCCACCATTCAATTCCAGAAGCGCTACTCGCAAGGCTTAGTGCTCAATTCCTTCTACACGTTCTCCAAGGCGATTGATGATTGCGACAACGACTACGGGGTCTGCACTGGCGTCGCACCGGTTGAGAATCGGAATCTCAATAAGGCGCGTGCCGGTTACGACCGGACGCATGTGTTTGTCACAAGCGCGACCTACGAACTGCCGATTGGTCAGGGACGAAAGTGGCTCAATCACAGCAAGTTTCTCGATTACGCGATCGGCGGATATGAGATCGCCTGGATTCAGAGCATCGAATCCGGAAATCCGTTCGGCGTTACGTTCACCAACAGTGCCTACAACTACTATTCGGGCAGCATCGGTAACCAAGTTCCTAATCTGACCTGCAGCAATATCTCCATGCCGGCATTCGGGTTGGGAAACCTGATTGGTGGGAACCGGTTCAACCAGGCTTTGGAGAATCCAGTCCTGAATGTAAACTGCTTCTCGGTTCCTGCTCCATTCACCCTAGGCAATGCCGGACGCAATATCATCACCGGACCCGGTATTCTGTATTCGCAGGTTTCGGCAAAGAAAAATTTCAAACTCACGGAGAGAGTGAATCTGCAGTTCCGATTCGACTTTCAAAATCCCTTTCACAATTACGGGTTCAACAATCCGTCAAACACGTACGACTACAAGAACCCGCAGTTGTTCGGCAAAATCACTGGTGACCAGACAACCGCATCTTTTGCAGGCCAACCTTTGATGAACATCATGTTGAAGTTAAGCTTTTAGTCCTTGGCCCACCTCGGCGTTCGTTAAGGCAGACACCGGACATTCATGCCCGGTCCGGTGTCTACTCCTGTGATGAAATACAGCATGAGCTTCAGTATTGTCGCGAGTCTGACCCCGTTTCGGTCAGGCTCGTGATGCGGATCCCTCTCCTCGCTCTGTCAGTTGCCGCGTTCGGTATCGGAACGACAGAGTTCGTGATCATGGGCTTGCTGCCCGATCTCTCGACCAGTTTTGCCGTCAGCATTCCCAAAGCGGGAATGTTGGTCACCGGGTACGCCCTGAGCGTTACTATCGGAGCTCCGCTCGTCGCGATTGCTACGTCGCGGCTAGAGCGGAAATCAGCGCTCATGCTGCTGATGGGAGTATTCACCCTAGGTAATCTCCTGTGCGCTGTGGCGCCTACCTACTCTCTGTTGCTTTCGGCCCGGGTTCTTACTGCTCTTTGCCACGGGGCATTTTTCGGAATCGGCAGCATCGTCGCTGCGGATCTGGTTCCAAAAGAGCAACGTGCGCAAGCAATCTCTCTGATGTTTGCTGGTTTGACTCTGGCGAATGTTTTGGGTGTGCCATTCGGCACCGCTTTGGGGCAGGCTTTCGGGTGGCGCGCTACGTTCTGGGCAATCGTGCCAATTGGCATCATTGCTGCGGCCTTGTTACATTGGCTCGTTCCGAGGCAGCCGGCTGCGGGGACTAGTCTGGTCAGCGAATTCAATATCCTGCGACGCGCACAGGTCCTGCTCGTGCTCGGTATGAGTGCGCTCGCGTCCGCGGCGATGTTCTGTGTATTCACGTACATCACTCCAACACTGGAGAACATTACGGGGTTGTCACCGCATGCCGTGACTGTGGTGCTCCTGCTGTTCGGCGTAGGAATAACGATCGGAAATCTCTTGGGAGGCCGCCTAAGCGACTGGCGTCAGATGCCAGCGATTATCGGGACGCTTATCGTTGTAGCAGTCCTCTTGGTCCTTCTATTTTGGGCGGAGCCTTATCCGCTGCCGATGGTTGCTTTGGTTCTGGTCTGGGGACTGGCTCAGTTTGCAGCAGGCTCACCTCTACAAGCCAGGATAGTGGAGCAGGCCGAAGATGCTCCGAATCTTGCTTCCACTCTGAATCAAGGAGCTTTCAATCTGGGAAATGCCGCAGGTGCTTCTTTGGGCGGCATCATCCTGACTGCCGGCTTTTCGTATAGAGCGCTGCCCTGGGCGAGCGCTGCCATTGTGTTCCTGGCGATTCTGCTTGCTCTTTGGTCGGCTCGGCTCGACATGCGAGAGACGGAGATCACTGAAGAACTCGATCAGCTATTGACTTAGCTCCCCTGAAGTAGCGCCATCAGTGGGCGGCTGCTTTGCCGTTCGAGGTTCGGGCTCGGACGATTTTCAGAACAGCTTCTTCGACTTGTTCCAGCGTCAGCCCGGTCGTGTTCACCAGTTCCGCGTCGGGTGCCTGGATCAAAGGGGCTTCGGTGCGGTTGCGGTCGCGGCCATCTCGCTCGGCCATTTCTCTGGCTACCGTTGTCAGATCTTCTCGTTGCCGGCTGCTCGCATCTCGAGCGTGCGGCCGGCGAGCCCTCTCCTGAGGATCGGCGTCGAGGAAAATTTTGACTTGAGCCTGCGGGAAAACAACCGAACCGATGTCACGGCCTTCCATCACGACGCTATTGTCTTCCGCAATGGACCTTTGCTGCACCAAGAGTGCGCGTCGCACCGCAGGAACCACGGAGACTTTTGAGGCTGCTTCCGAGACCGCGGGGTCGCGAATCTGCTTCGGTGACGTCTTCGCCGTTCAGAAACACTAAGCCGCCAGGTTGCAGCTCGATTCGGGCTTCCCTCGCCAGTTGTTCCAGGCGATGCATGTCGGTCAATTCGGTTTTCAGGCGGAGTGCCCACAGGGCCACGGCCCGGTACATCGCGCCCGAATTGATGTAGACATAGCCGAGTTTGTCGGCCACGCGTCTGGCGATGGTACTCTTGCCAGCACCGGCCGGTCCGTCGATTGCGACAATTACGCGTTTGTCGACCATCCGGTTATTTCATCTGGCTTTCGATTTCGCGTAACCAGTCCGGTTTTTTCAAGACTTCGCGCGGCTTGCTTCCATCGGGGGGCCCGATGATCCCTTCGCGCTGCATCATGTCGAGAATACGTGCTGCCCGGCCATAGCCGAGCCGGAGGCGGCGCTGCAGGGTGGAGGTGGAGGCTTTGCCCATCTCTAACACCACCCGAACGGCGTCCTGGTACATCGGGTCTTCCGTGCCTTCGAACGATTCGCCGTCGTCTTCCGCATCCTCGGAAGGCGGTGTCATGAGGAAGCTTTCATCGTATTCCGGCTCAGCCTGAGCTTTCCAGAAATCGACCACGCTGTTGGTTTCGGCTTCCGTCACATAAGCGCCGTGGACGCGGGTCAACCGAGAAGAACCGGGCGGTAGAAACAGCATGTCTCCCTTGCCCAGCAGATGCTCTGCGCCCATCGAGTCCAGAACGGTCCGGGAATCGACGCGAGTGGCGACCCGGAAACTGATGCGAGAAGGGAAATTGGCTTTGATGAGGCCGGTGATGACGTC
Source organism: uncultured Acidobacteriaceae bacterium (assembly GCA_963814195.1). Lineage (GTDB taxonomy): Bacteria > Acidobacteriota > Terriglobia > Bryobacterales > Bryobacteraceae > Bog-105. Next base: position 385,962 of record CAWFBU010000005.1, on the reverse strand, counting down.
GACGCTGGGCCGTTGAGTAGCAAGGACCAGATGCATTCCGACGGCTCGCGCCATTTGTGCCAATCGGGTGATGCACTCTTCCACGTTGGCCCGTTCCAGCATCATCAGGTCGGCTAACTCGTCGATGAGGATCAGGACATAGGGGAGCGGCTGGGTGGCCTCCTCATCCAGGGGCGCTTTTTCTTCCTCAAAAAGACTGCGCGGCGTCTTGCGGAGTTCGGCCATCTTGCGGTTGTACTGATCGATATTGCGCACGCCATGGGAGGCCAACAATTTGAGGCGGCGTTCCATCTCCAGCACCGCATTACGAAGTGCGTTGGTCGCTTTTTTGGGCTCGGTGATCACCGGCGTCAGCAGATGCGGAATGCCCTCATAGATGCCGAGTTCGACGCGCTTGGGATCCACCATGATCATCCGCACTTCATCGGGGGTGGCCTTGTAGAGGAAGGACATGATCATGGCGTTCAACATGACGCTCTTGCCCGACCCGGTAGACCCTGCAATCAGGAGATGGGGCATGGTTTCGAGCGAGGCGGCTTTGATTCTGCCGTTTATGTCTTTGCCCAGTGCGATGGTCATCTTGGATGGCGAGTCGTGAAAGGCGTCCGATTCAAGAATCTCGCGCAGGCTGATGACTTCGCGGCGGCTGTTAGGGACTTCGATTCCGACGGTTGGTTTGCCGGGGAGTCTTTCGATCAGTACCGATTCGGCCTGGAGGCCGAGGCACAGATCCTCCATCAAGGTTGTAATCCGGCTGTACTTTACTCCGGCTTCAGGCTTGAATTCGAAGGTGGTCACGACCGGCCCGGGGTTGATTTGGACGACAGAGCCGCGAACGTTGAATTCCTCCAGCTTGCTCTTGATGCGGCTGGCGACTTCCTTCAGTTCCTGTCCGTCGAATCCATTGCCGGGCGGAACGGCCTTCAACAGGTCGGTGGGGGGCAGTCGATAAACTTTGCGTCGCTTCGGCGGCGCGGCTTTGGGCGGGTGCGGAGCCAGGTCGAACGGGACATCGCTTTTATCTGCGCGCGAAGCCGGCGTACCGGTGAAGGGGAATTCGGAAAGGTCGGGGAGCGGCTCAGCGTTGCGGGTGCTTGCCTGATATTCCAGAGTCCGGATCGGAATCTCAGAATCGTCGGCGTCTGCCGGTTCGGAGGCTAGCCCGGGTGCTTCGAGGTCAAGCGGCACGGCGGTCCCGGGTCGGGCAGGCGCCAAGTCCGACAACACGGTGGTTCCATCCGGAACCGGACGCTTACGACGAGGCTTCGCGTCGCCGGTCTGCATGGGGGTGTCTCCGACAGAGCGACGAGCCATTCGTTCCGATGCACGCGCCCTCGCCTTTTCAATCGCTTCCTGGCGCCGATCTGCTCTGGCCTGTTTCCAGCGCGTCACCATCGACCGCCAGCGGGCGATGGGGCCATGCAGCCATCGCAGCAGCGTGGAAACCTCGAATGTCGACGCAAAGTAAAGGGCGAGCACGCCTGATGCTACGGTGATGATCGCCGCCCCGGCGACATCGAATCGGGCTAAAAGGTAATCGGCAATGACCATGCCGACAATACCGCTCGGCTGCACTGTTCCGCTGATGAGCCAGGGGCGGGGGATCAGACCGCAAGCCGTTGACACGCAAAACCAGAGAGAAGTGTTCCTAAAACCCGAAACCAGGTGCTATCGATAGGCGATGATCGGACCCATTTCCACCCGAGAAGCCAAATGTTACGGGAATCAAGTAAATGCTGATCGCCGAAGACCTGGAGAAAGCAATCGGCCCACTTTGCACCGAACAAGTCCCAGCAAGTTATGCGTGCGCGGAACGAGCTCGCCGTATTCCACGAGGGATCAGAGAAGAGTAAGAAAGCAGGCTTAACGAAACTGCTAAGCCAAGCAACAAAAGTAAAATCCCGACTACTTCGTTCAGTCGGGTATGGCGGGACGGAGATAGGAGCGTCATTCGCCTTCGCGAAAGAATCGGACCAGAGCGCTCACCATTATGCCAGACGCTCGTTGCAATCAGTTACAAAGCGCTTATATGGAACACCGCAAAGTCATGAAAACTCGATGAATTGTCGCCGTACAGTGGATTTCAGCGGTCGGTCGAGGGCCATAATAGAGGTGAGATTGAACTGTGCTCCAAGAGCCAAGTCCTCGCTATCGTAGCGCACTGTTCTCGCTTATCTAAATCATGCGAGCTACTAAAATTGTTGCCACACTCGGGCCGTCGACCGACTCGAATGGGGTGCTTCGAAGGCTATTCGATGCAGGCGTTGATGTCTTCCGATTGAACGCTTCCCATGGAACTCAGGATGACCTGGCGCGACGCATTCGCAGTATTCGCGAGCTTGCAAGTGAACTGAAATCCCACGTCAGCATCCTACTAGATCTACAGGGGCCGAAGATCCGTGTTGGTACCTTCCCGAACGGACCTCACATCCTTGAAGATGGTGCGAATTTCACCATTACGACTCAACCAGTCGAGGGTGATGAGACGATTGCTTCCACGACTTATGCGGACCTTGCTCGCGATGTCAGACCGGGCGATCCCATTCTCATTGCCGACGGGACAATTGAGCTTCGCGTCGTTTCGACGGATGGCACAGCCGCTCGCTGTGTTGTTGCGCACGGAGGAAAGATCAGCGATCGCAAGGGAATCAACTTGCCGGGCGTGGCGATCAGTACACCTTCACTCTCCAAGAAGGACATCGCCGATGCGCACTTTGGCGTGGAGCATGGTGTTGATTTTTTCGCTTTGTCGTTCGTCCGGACGGCACGAGACATTTTGAGGCTCCGGCATTTGCTAGAGGAGAAAGATGCCAAGCAACCCATTATCGCCAAGATTGAGAAGCCTGAAGCCTGGCAGAATCTTGACGCCATTCTAGAAGAGTGCGACGGTGTGATGGTGGCTCGTGGTGATCTAGGGGTCGAGATGGCTCCTGAAAAAGTACCCTTTATTCAGAAGACGATCATCGAAAGATCGAGGAAGCGGGGAAAGTTCGTTATTACGGCCACCCAGATGCTTGAGTCGATGATTGAGAATCCGATTCCGACTCGCGCGGAAGTGAGCGATATTGCGAACGCCATTTATGACGGGACGAGTGCGGTCATGTTGTCGGCAGAGACTTCTGCGGGCAAATTTCCTGTGGAGTCGGTTAGCGTAATGGCGCGCATCGCTGTCGAAACTGAGTGCTCTACACAGAAGATATTCCCCGATGTGTGGTCGAAAAATGAGCTCTCCATTCCAGAGATCATTGCCGACGCAGCTTATCAATCTGCGCAGACGGCCGGTGTGGTGGCCCTGGCGGTGGGAACGAGTACGGGCGCATCGGCTCGATTACTGGCCCGCTACCGGCCTCCTGTTCCTATTTATGCCTTCACGCCCAACGAAGTCGTGGCCCGGCAGCTGTCGATCATCTACGGTGTGCACGTGATCTTGTCTCCTTCTTTCGAGTCGACGGACCAGATGCTGCAAGCTATGGAGCGAATGCTGGTCGATGCGAAGTTCGCCAAAGCCGGTGACCACATCGTGTTTGTTGCCGGTCAACCGGTGGGGCTTCGGGGCACCACGAATATGTTGAAGCTCCATAAAATCACGGGAAGTCCGCAGTAAGATGTATGACTCGTTACTGGTCGTTTCCTTTGGCGGCCCCGAGAAGCGCGAAGATGTGATGCCATTCCTCGAGAATGTGACCCTTGGGAGAAATATCCCGCGTGAACGTTTGCTAGAGGTAGCTGAGCATTATTACCATTTTGGGGGGAAAAGTCCGATCAACGATCAGAATCGGGCCTTGATTGCCGCGTTGCGCACGGAGATGGATCAACACAGGATCGATCTTCCGATCTACTGGGGCAATCGAAACTGGGACCCATACCTTACCGATGCGTTACGGGAAATGAAGGCTGATGGCAGAAAGCACGCACTCGCGCTTGTGACTTCTGCGTACAGTTCCTATTCTGGCTGTCGGCAGTATCGCGAGAACGTGGCGGCTGCTCAGGCGGCAGTAGGAGAGGGGGTGCCCAAAGTGGATAAATTGCGGGTGTTTTTCAACCATCCGGGCTTCATTGAAGCTTGTGCTGATCGGGTGAAAGAAGCGCTTGCTGAGTTTGGGCCGGGAGCGGCTGATCGGGTGCACCTGATCGTCACAGCACACAGCATTCCGTGCAGCATGGCGCAGACGAGCAACTACGAATTGCAATTGAAGGAAACTGCTCGTCTCGTTGCAGAAACGGTAGGACTCGCTCGTTGGGATCTGGTGTACCAAAGCCGTAGCGGGGCGCCGACGCAGGCGTGGTTGGAGCCGGATATCCTCGATCACCTTCGGCAGTTGCATGGCCGGGGTGTGCGCGAAGTGCTTGTCGCACCTCTCGGTTTCATCTCCGACCATTTGGAGGTGCTGTTTGACTTGGATACGGAAGCCTCTGAACTAGCTGAGGAACTCGGGATGCATTTCGTTCGCGCGGGGACCGCCGGAACTCATCCGGCGTTCATTGAAGCGATCCGGAAGCTTATAGAAGAACGACTCACGCCGGGAGAACCCCGCTTGGCTATTGGTTTGTTGCCGCCGAATCATGATATCTGTCCGATCGATTGCTGTCCGGCTCCTGTGCGCTCCCGCTGAGTAGTTCGAAAGCACATTTTCCTTGAAGGGGACTGTCCCCCAGGAATCAACAAACAGCAAGAAACGGGGGACAGTCCCGAAATGCGGAGAAGACGGACGGCAGGAGACCACTCATTGGGAGAGTGGAGTATGCATGGCGCGGCAAGCTCGGTTAGTAGTGCCGGACATCGTGCATCACGTGGTCGCGCGTGGTGTAAATAAGACACGCATCTTTCGTGATCGGGACGATAAGCAGCAGTATCTTCGGCGCGCGGCGCGAATCGCCATCGAAGAAAAAGTGCTGGTTCACGGCTACTGCCTGATGAACAATCACGTGCACTTTCTCCTGACGCCCACCACCCTCACCGGCCTAGCCCGCTTTTTCTCACGACTTCACACCTGGTGGGCTACGGTCCTCAATCGCAAGGAGAAACGCACCGGCCACCTGTTCCAAAGCCGGTACTTTTCGTCTCCTCTCAGCGAGTGTCACTATTGGACAGCGCTCCGCTATGTGGAGCTCAATGCCGTCCGGGCGCGACTAGTCCAGCGGCCTGAAGAATGGGCCTGGTCCTCGGCTCAAGACCACCTGCAGCTTCGCCCACGCCCAACGATCGTTCTCACGCCGGTTATGACCCGAACGCCTTTCGACCCCCAAGCTTGGCGCACGATGCTGGCAACTCCCGCCGATGCAGCCGACGAACAACTCCGCCGCGCTCACCGCTCCTCCCGACCGTGCGGCCCTCCGGCCTTCCTCGAGCACCTGCATCGAAGATTCCCACGCCGCCTAATCGCTATCCCTATTGCTCCCGGATCCAGCGCGGCCTGATTTCTTGGGAAGATCGTTCATAACCAAACGGTAGATATCAGCTTTCGGCAATCCTCTACGCTTAGCGACCGCCTTGATCGCTGACATTCGATCTAAGCCGAACTGGCCTTCGAGTTGTTCGACCTCCTCGACGGGGTTGCTTTCCTCCAAAGCTACGAGCGGGTGGCCGATCACCAGCGTAATCTCCCCTTTGATTGACGGCCGTGATCTTAACTCGGCCAATATAGATGCGGCAGTCCCTCGCAAATATTCCTCATGCACTTTGGTTAGCTCTCGAGCAAGAACAAGGGGTCTGTCCCCGAGAATGGATGCTATATCGGCAAGCGTCTCGAGAATGCGATGCGGACTTTCAAACACAACGGTCGTGATTTGGTCTTCGCCCAACGTAGATAACGCTTTCCGCCGCGCGCCTTCCTTCGGGGGCAGAAAGCCTCCGAACCGAAAGCGATCTGTGGGCAAACCTGAACCGGCGAGGGCGACTAAGACAGCTGAGGCTCCTGGTAATGCTATGACTGGTATGGACCTATCAATCGCAGCGCTCACCAACCGAAAGCCGGGGTCTGAGATGAGGGGCGTTCCCGCGTCGCTGACCAGGGCTAGTGACTGACCGCTCTCCAAATCTCCGACTAGTTCCTCAGTGCGAACCTTTTCATTGTGCTCGTGATAGCTCAACAAAGGCTTCTCAATCTGGTAGTGCCGCAACAGTTTCGAGGTCTGGCGAGTATCTTCGCAGGCTATTTTAGAGACTTCTTCGCGCAATATGCGCAATGCGCGAAGGGTGATATCTTCCAAATTCCCGATCGGTGTCGCGATTAGGTACAGCGTCGCTGGCAAGCACTTAGCAGTGTATCGTTGAGGTTAATGATAGAAAGGGACGCCGGACAAATACCGTTATCCGAGTCGCCGCTCTACATCCGTTGGGGACCTGATCGATCTCCCTATGCAATTGAATTGAAGCTTGACCTGGTAGATCGTCTTCGGCGTGCTTTGTTTGATGCACGTGTAACCGGCCAGGAAATCGGGGGCATCCTCGTGGGTGCATTACCCACTTCCCAAACACCAACTCTGCGGATTGAAGAAATCGAGTTTTTGGCGCGCAGAGCGGAAGACGGCTCGACGTTTATGCTCGAAGGCGGTGGAGGGGAACGCTTCGTGGACGCTCGGCGAAGAGCACGGGCGAAGGAACGTTCCACAGTGGGGCTTTTTCGAAGCCATTTACGAGCCGGCCCGCTACGGCCATCTCTTGCCGACAGGACGCTTCTCGCGGCCGAGTTCAAGGATCCCGTCTATCTTCTTTTATTGGCTGCGGGCTCAGAACCGTTCACAGGCGCTTTTTTTGTGGCGAGTAATGGACCGCTGCCAGCAGAGGTGTCAGTCAGAGAGTTTAATTTGGACCCGGCTGAGTTCCGAACGCTGCCGGAGGTCGAGCCGGAAGCGACAACGCATCCACAAGATCCGGCCCCGCGCAAAAGTCGTGCGCGGGTCAGCACAGCGGCCAGCGTGATGCTGCTTGTAGTTGCGATTATCGCAGTGCTGTACTACTTCAATGAGTCGATCTTTTTAGCCATTCTGAAGGTTCCATCAGGACTCGCACTTTCTGTGCAACCTCAGGACGGCCTGCTTCGGATTTCCTGGAATCATGGGGCGAGGGAGATGGACCGATCGACGGGCGCTACTCTCACGATCCGAGACAACGGAGAGAGCAGAGAACAAGCGATTCATCTGGGTCAGGATGAACTCCGTATTGGCGCTGTAGTTTACGAAGGCAAATCAGCCAAACTGGAGATCAAGCTGACTCTGTCTAATGGATCCAAGACTCTCGTCAGCCAACAAGTCTCGTGGAATCAGCAATAAAGCGTGGGGACAGTCCTCATCTCGTAAGTTCATCTCCGAGGTTCTGCCCCGCACGACTCGTACTTGATAATTCGGGGCGATGGGCTTGCTTACTGCCTCATCAACAGGGTGAAATCCCCGTTCTTAGCGTCTAGGATGACCGTCGAGCCGGGCACAATCTTGCCCTCAGAAGCCAATGCTGCCACCGGCTGAATGAAGTTTCTCTGTACCGTTCGCTTCAGTTCCCGCGCGCCGAACTCTACGCTCACGCCCAAATCCAACAATTGCTTACGTCCTCCGGAAGTGCACTGTAGCTTGAACGCTCGCAAGCCCAAGCGTGTCTCAATCAGCTTTGAGAATCCGGCCAAAATCTGGTCCAGGATTGCGTCGCAGGCTTTCCGATCGAGCACTTTGTAAGTCACCACCGAGTCGATTCGGTTTACAAACTCCGGAGAGAACTTGTTGCGCACGGCTGCCATTCCGACATTCTGAAGCTTAGTTCCGCATACGGGTGGACCTGGGGGCAGCATCGCTTCAAAACCGAAATCGGGTCTGTTTACGCGTTGAATCGCCTTGGCGCCCAAATTACTGGTCAAGAAAATAATCGTGCGCTCAAAGCTAACGGCCGTATTGTCCCCCAGACGGAGGGTGGCCTTGTCGAGAATGCTGAGCAGAAGACGCGTCATAGATGGCGCAGCCTTTTCAATTTCATCAAACAAAACCAGAGATATGTCGCTCGCTTCGGAAGCTACGGCGTTCAGTTTGGCTTGCGTGAGCATCGGTTGAGTCTCACGATGACCCAGGTATCCAGGGGGAGCGCCAACCAACTTGGCTACTTCATGCTCCATTTGGAACTCCCCGCAGTCAATCTTCAGCAGGTTTTTGCTGCTGCCATGCAAAGCCTCCGCCAGGGCCTCGACGGTCCGAGTCTTGCCCGTTCCGGTCGGACCTAATAACAGGACAACGCCGATGGGTCTTCCTTCCGGTGACAAGCCTGCCTGATGCATTTGAACGTACGGCACGATCGTATCGATCGCTTCTGATTGCCCAATCAGAACTCGGCGAAGTTGCTCCGCCAACTGATTTGAATTCTCGGGCGCAGTATATCGCCTTGTCCGCCCTGTTGTGGTTTGAGATCGCATTCGCCTCCGAAAGTCCCTGAACGCCCACAACTGTACCGGTTCGGTAGTTTTGATTTGAGACGTCAATATTACCTAGCTCCCGCGCATGTGGATTAAGTTACTGTCCCAGATAAGGTTAGAAGCCAACTAGCAGCTTCATAAAAAGGCAATCGGAGTTGTGATCGGGAAATTTTACACGGCCGGTTGGGCCGCATTGCCGAGAGTCTTATCGGGAGTTCCTGCTCCGCGAAGCGGAAATTGCACCATAAGGATAGCTAGGCCAGTAAGAACCAGAAGGCCGACAAAGTAAGAAGGGTGAGGCAGTAGCTGAAGATGAGACCTGACGCTCTGAGGAGTAAACTGCAGACCCGCCCACACAAGCCCAAGGATGGCCTCGCCTGCGATCAAACCAGACGCCGTAAGCACTCCAGCGTTTTCGACTCGGCTAAGTTGGGCAGGATCAAGCCTCTTTTTTCGCGCAGTCCAATCCGCGATGGACCGAATGCAGCCTCCGACGAAGATGGCAAACGTGGTCTCGAACGGCAAATACATGCCTACAGCCACTAACATGGGGCTTTTCACCTGCATAGCGATGAGCGCTATGCCCATGAAAATGCCCACCAGCACGAGCGGCCATGGCATATCTCCTCCGACGATCCCCTGGGCCAGTAACGCCATCAACCCCGCTTGAGGGGCAGGAAGTTGGCGATCCCCAAAGCCGGTGCCACCCGCTTTTATGTTTCCTTCATGGAGCAGAACTAAAGGGAAATACATGACCAGGCTGGCCACCACCACTGCAATGAGTTCCGCGATTTGAATGTTCCGCGGTGTTCCCCCTAGGATGTATCCCACTTTGAAATCCTGGAGGAGTTCACCTGCTACAGCCGAGGAAACGCAGACGACTGCTGCGACCCCGAGCACGGCAGCAACGCCACCAGGTCCTGAAATGCCAAGAGCTGCCATCAGCAGAGCCGCGATGATCAAGGTCGAGAGCGTCAATCCGGACACAGGGTTATTGGAGGAACCGATCAGCCCACAAAGGCTTCCCGAGACTGTAGCGAAGAAGAATCCGAGAATCAGCATGATGAATGCTGCCAGAACCCCGCTCACAACTGCCCCGGACAAGTAAATATACAGAGCGATCATTGCCGCAAAGACTACGCCTATCATCGAAAACACAATTTTCGGATTCATATATCGCTCCGTGCGGTCGAGAGCCGCGGTCTGTTCTGCCGTTTGCTTTGTGTCCCTTAAGGCGCGCGCCAGTCCGGTTGCGAGGCTCTTCCGCATGTTGAACAAGGTGTAAGCTGCGCCCACTAGCATTCCTCCTACGGCGATCGGGCGAACGACATAACGCCAGACACTCCCTGACATGGCGCTCCAGGATTCGACGGGGGCATCCGCCGGGAGAAAGCTACGCAGTTGTGGACCTAGGAAAAAAATAAGCAGCGGAACCATCAACCCCCAAGCTAAGACGCCGCCCGAAAATTGAAGCGCTGCCAGTTTCGCGCCGATGACGTAACCGACTCCCAGGTAAGCAGGACTCACGCTTGGAGCCGCAAACGTTGAAAACCCACCCGCTTGCAAGAACTGGGTGGAGTTGACACCCCCGAGTCTCACGCGGCTAGTACCAAGAGTGCCGACTGGAATGGAAAACTCCCGGTCAGACGCGAATAAACCAAATCGTCCCAGCAGGAAGGTCAAACCGCCAATCCCGATACTCCAGAAGAGGTAGCGTGCTGCCTCGGCGCCCCGCTGACCGGCTTTATGGATCTCCGAAGCCGCTATCGACTCCGGGAACGGTAGATCCGGGTCGTCAACCATGACTCGGCGAACGAGAGATATAAATAAGACGCCCAGGACACTTCCGACTAGGATTAGTACTGTTGACTTCCAGTAAGCGTCAGCGAAGCCAAAAGATGGCCATGCACGGGCAATCAGAAAAGCCGGAATCGTAAAAATCGCGCCAGACGCAACACCTTCTCCTATGGAGCCGCTTGTCCGCGCTATGTTCTCTTCCAGAAGAGAGCCTCGCCAAGCGCGCATCGCCGCCATACTGATGACGGCTGCGGGGTAGGTCGCCGCTACCGTGATGCCTGCGCGCAGTCCGAGGTATGCGTTAGCTGCTCCCAGCACGACTGTCATGACCAGCCCGAGAAGGATGGCGCGCAGTGTTAGTTCGCGCATGTGATCGTCTTTGGAGACAAAAGGTTGAACCGGGCGGAGGGGAGCGCTCATACGGGAAAGTTGTAGTCATTGTAGAGGCACTCCTTTCATTTCTTCAAATTACGCGGGACTGTCCCCAAGTCCCGAGGTAATCAAACGTCGAGAACTGAGACTGATAAGGGGATTGTCCCCGTTTGATGCCTTACTTCTGAAGAACCGTTTTCCGCTAGACTATCCCCAAGCGTTCGAAATCGCACCCGGCTGTTAGGATTGAGTATTACCCGTCTCAATGGCTTTCCGGCTCTACAACACTCTCACGCAAGAGTTAGAAGTTTTCCATCCGTTGCAGGGCAATACGGTTCGGATGTACACCTGCGGACCCACCGTTTATAACTTCGTTCACATCGGGAACTTCCGAACCTTCACCTTCCAGGACATCCTGCGGCGCTGGCTGCGCTACCGAAATTTCAACTGAATCACGTCATGAATGTCACAGACGTTGACGACAAAATCATTCTGAACGCTGCCAAAGAGCATAAAACCATTGAGGACTATACCGCCGGTTTCACCAAGGTCATTCTTCGAGGATGCGGCGGCCCTCCATCTGGAGCAACCGGAACACGTTGCACCTGCAACAAAGCACATCGGCGTTATGGTGGACGCGATTCGAGAGTTCGCCGAGAAGGGCTATACCTACAACAGCGAGGGCTCCACCTACTTCCGCATTTCCGCTTTTCCCGAATACGGCAAGCTGTCTCACAACGATTTCAGCGGGATTCGGACCGGGGCGCGCGTCGACGTCGGACGAATACGACAAGGCGGATGCCCGGGATTTCGTGCTGTGGAAAGCCAAGAAGGGAGACGAGCCGTTCTGGGCCACCCCGTTCGGGGACGGGCGCCCCGGGCTGGCACATCGAGTGTTCGGCCATGGCGATGGAATACCTCGGGTGAAACACTCGACATCCACGCCGGCGGAATCGACCTGGTGTTTCCCTCATCACGAGAACGAAATCGCGCAATCGGAATCCATCACCGGCCGCCCGTTCGCGCGCTTCTGGCTGCATTCCGAGCATCTCCACATCGAATCGCAAAAGATGTCGAAGTCGCTGGGCAACTTCTACACGCTCCGCGACCTGCTTAAGATGGGGTACCAGCCCGAAGCCATCCGCTATCTGCTTGCCTCAGGTGCCCTACCGGAAGAAGCTGAACTTCACTTTTGAGGGCCTGAAAGCGGCGGCACGCAGTATCGAACGGTCTGCGCGACTTTGAATTTCGTCTGGCGTCCACCCGATTTCGTCCCGGCAGGACGGATGCTGCACTCAGCGAACGTTCGCGCGAAGCCATCCGCCAGTTCGAAGAGGGCATGGACGACGATCTGAATACTGCTGAAGCGCTGGCCGCCATCTTCGAATACGTGCGCGCGATCAACACGGCCATCGACCAGGACCGTTTCTGCGAAGAGAACCGCTGGGAAGCAGCCAAAGTCCTGGAGGTGTTCGACGGCGTTTTCGACGTTCTCAAACCGTACGACCGAAGCCCCGTCTTTGAACGGCGACCTCCAATTCGGCCCAGACCGGCGCAGCGAAGAACGACGCTGACCGACTGCGCAGGTAGAGACGCTTGATCGAGGATCGCACGCAGGCCAAGAAGGCGCGAGATTTCAAACGCTCCGATGAGATCCGGGCCGAGTTGCTTGAGAGGGAATCGTCTTGGAGGACACCAAGGACGGTGTCCGCTGGAAGCGGAAATGAACTTTGAATCACAAGTTGTGCACGCGGGCGACAGGAAGCGGCGGAAGGGCGCTGTTGTTCCTTCCACCACGCCAATACACCTCGGCACAACCTATTTCTATGAATCGGCGGCGACCTTGGATCGGATTCTGGGCCATGAAGAACAGGGTTTCAGTTACGTCCGCTACAACAATCCGACCAACGAGGCATTAGAAGAACTCACCACGGCGCTGGAGCGTGGTTATGGATCGTTGGCCACCTCCTCCGGGCATGGCGGCGCTTGCAGATCGCCTTCCAAGCGGCCCTTATTGATCGGCCCGCACACTATCCTGGCCTCCGATTCCATCTATGGCGCGACAATCAGCCTTCTGGATCAGGTCATGGCCCCGTTTCGACGTCAAGGTCAAGTACGTTAACATGTGTGACCTGGCGGCTTTTGAAAAGGCCATCGCGGACCATCAGCCGGGATGTGTGTTTATCGAGAGCATCTCAAATCCGCTGCTTGCGGGTCGGTCGTTTAGACCGGATTGCAGAACTAACACGGGCTGCTGGTGCTGCCCTGGTGGTTGACAACACCTTTGCCACGCCTCTTATGCTCCGTCCTCTTGAACTCGGCGCACATATTGTCGTACACAGTGCGACGAAATATTTCGCGGGCCATGGCGACGTACTGGGCGGGCCTGGTGATTAGCGATCAGGCCCATCATGAAGCTGTGCGGTCGATTGCGCGTATCGCCGGGCCGCTGCTTGGAGCCTTCGAGAGCTATCTGACTATGCGCGGAATGAAGACCCTTGCGCTCCGTTTCGAACGGCAATGTCAGAATGCGCAAAGCGCTGGCAGACTGGCTTTCGACACATCCGTGCGTGGAACGCGTTTATCACTGCTCGAGAGCCGATCATCCGGATCGCGGAAGCGATCCAACGCTGCTTTTCGCCCGGTCTCTTCGGCGCGATTCTGAGTTTTGAGATCAAAGGCGCCCACAAAAGCGACGTGCTGGGCTTCATGGACCGCCTGAGATGATCGTGCCAGGAACCTCTCTCGGCGATGTCACATTCGCTTCTGCTCTACCCGCTGATCGCCTCGCACCGGACGATCTCTCCCAAGATGCGCGACCGGATGGGAATCCGCGACAACCTGGTTCGAGTAGCAGCGGGCATTGAACATCATCGACGACATCAAGGCGGATTTGGATCAGGCTCTGCGCGGCCATTGTTGAGTCGAACGGCGGCCGAAATATAAGGTACGGATACACTGGGGTCATACTCGAGGCAGTTCCTCGAACGGATTACAGCTAGTGTTTGCGCATCATCGAAGAAAAATCCAACTGCTGTTTGCCCTGGCAGACGCAGTACTGACGATCCTTGCCTTCGAACTTGCCTACATCACGCGTGTCCACATGACGCTGGATCTGCGTTTCTTTCTCCGTTTAGAGCCGCACATCCTGCTGGTCTCGTTTAGCGCGGTCGTCTGGATTGTGCTGGGCTCGTTTCATCGTGTCTACGAGTATCTGGATTCCGCCAACCCAAGGCGCCTGCTGCTTCACACATTTCGGCAGTCGGTCTTCGGCATATTGCTGGTCATTATTTTCCAATACCTCTGCGGCTCGACCCGCCATTAAGCCGGGCTTTTCTATTTCTCTTCTTTGGCTTCAATCTGAGTCCTGCTGGCAGCCTTTCGCTGGTACGCGCCGCACCTGATCGGGGCCTTTCAGCGGGGGTTCGGTACCCGATACCACATCGTCATTGTAGGCTCGGCAGCAAAGGCCGATGCCCTGGAAGAGCATCTCTGTCGCAACTCGCCCTTTCGTATAGTCATCTCGGCTAAGGTTCCCGAAGCGGAGTGTGCCCAGAGGCTGCCGCTGCTCTTGGGTCAGCAGATCGTTGATGAAATCATCTTCGATGTCGATAGCAGCAAGCTGCCGGGCCTAGAAGAAGTCTTTCTGCAATGCGATGAAGAAGGCGTGCGAACGCGAGTGGCTATCGACTTCTTCCCGCACGTCAACAGCGAGATCACCCTAGATCAGAGTCGGCGACGCTCCGCTGCTTACCTTCTCGGCGGCGCCGCTTGATGATCTGCGGCTGCTGCTTAAGCGGCTGTTTGATCATCGTGACTTCCGCCGTCGCCCTGGTGGTGTCGTCGCCTCTGCTGGTTGCGGTCGCGTCGTTGTTCGGGTTTACTTCTCCCGGACCCGATCATTTTCCGCCAGTCGCCGGTGCGGCCTAAATGGACGCCGCTTTACCATGTATAAGTTTCGGTCCATGGTTCGAGGATGCGGAAGAGATGATGCCCACCCTGCGGCATTTGAGCGCTCGTCAGATTGCTTTTAAAATCTGGAAGGATCCGCGAGTGACGAAGGCCGGTTACTGGATGCGGCGCTTTTCTATTGACGAATTACCCGCAGCTCTACAATGTGCTCCGCGGCGACATGTCGATTGTCGGTCCGCGTCCGCCTTTGCCGGAAGAAGTGGACCGTTACGAGCGATGGCAACGCAGGCGACTGCGCATGCGTCCGGGCCTGACTTGCCTTTGGGCCGTATCCGGGCGCGATTTGATCGATTTCAATACCTGGATGCGACTTGGACATCTCCTACATTGAAAACTGGTCTTTACAACTCGACTGGTCCATCATTCTTCGGACGATCCCGCTCATGTTCTGGCCGGCAGAAGCGCACATTAAAATGAACATGCACCTGATTCCGACTAATGAAGAAGTCCTGGCCATGCTGCGCCAGACCGGGGCACTCCGTCAAGGACATTTCGAATACGCGAACGGCATGCATACAGATGAGTTTGTGCAGGTAGCGCTCGCTTTCCGCTATTTCGAATGGGCGAAGATCCTGAGTGTGGGCCTCAGCAGCCGGCTACGAGGCGACCCGGAGATTCGGGCCATGATCAAGGAGCTTTCCATCGTTTGTCCCACCACCGGCGGGTTGCCGATCGCCTACGGCGTTTGTGAAGCGTTACGCGCCCACCAGGTGTATTGGGCCGAGAAGGACACGGAAGACGCACCGCTTCACTTCCGCCAGTTTGTCGAGCCCGGCCCGGGCGAAAAAATCCTGCTTGTTGACGACATTCTGCGGTCCGGCCGGCGCTTTACCGAACTGAAGAACCTGGTCGAGGCGAAGGGTGCGCGAAGTGGTAGGACTTGCGGTTGCCGTTTACCAGCCGAATCCCGACCATCGCCAATTTCGGCAATCTTCCGATCTTTTACCTGGCGAAGATGGACGCCCTGTACTACAGCAGTTCGGACTCTTGCGATATGTGCGAGCCGGGGTGTGCCGTCGAAAAGATCTGGGCCTGATTCGGCCAACACCTAAGTTCCCGGAGAGAAAACTTTGCCCTGGAATGCACTCCCTCTTAGGAGCTTATGCGTAATCTCGCCCTGGTTCTTTTATTGCTGTTTGTGCGCTTGCGCCATTGGCGCATCCCGAACCGGCACCCGCGTTGAATATTTCGGCGGCACCCGCGGCGATATCCCGTCAACAACAATGGCGAGATCCGGGTCACCGACCGAACTTTCTTCATCTTCGTCTCGAAGCACACGCAGGTTCGTGTGCCTTACGGTCGTATCAATTTGCTCGAGTATGGCCAGAAAGTCGACAGGCGCTATCTGGCGGGAATGATCTCGCCTGTTTTCATGATGATGAAAAAGAAGGAACACTTCATGACGATCGGCTTTCAGGCGATGATGGCCAGCAGGAAGCGATGGTTTTCAAGGTCAACAAGGACGATGTTCGTCTCACCCTGGTCACTCTCGAGGCACGTACTGGACAGCAAGTGCAGTTTCAGGACGAAGATGCTCGCATATCGGGGAAGAGCGGTGACTAAGCCTATCCTGATTTGCGTGACCATGGCCGGACTGGCATCCGGACAAAGCCCTGTACCCATTTCGGCTGCTCCGCCGCGAAGCACTCCCGCTCCTTCGGCCCAACTGCCGCCTGCGCACCTTCCGCCTGCGCAAGTCTCCGCCACCGATCTGCGAAGCGTTCATAGAGTTTTCGTCGAACAATTGTCCGGAGGTCCAGCAGCTGACGCTCTTCGCGAGTTGATCATAACCAGCCTTGATGGAACCCGCCTTTTCGTCCTAACCGACGATCCGGAACACGCCGATGCAGTGCTGAAAGGTGCAGCGGACGACCGTGCATACACAGACAGCTTTGACTTTGATAAAAGCATCAGCGGTCGAGGCAATCTCGGGGGCTACACTGCCTACAACACGAAAAGCGGTAAGCTGGGCGGTTACGGAGGGCTCTCGGTCGACGATCGGGACTCACACCACGTCCGTGAGCGTAAACATGAGTCGTACGCCGCTGTCCGTCTTTGTGGGCATAACGGCGACGTCCTTTGGTCGACTACGCAGGAAAGCGCTGGCAGCAAATTTCGTGGTGCTGCGGCCGACGTAGCGGCCAAGATCGCTCGTCAGCTCCTGGCAGACTATCAACTTGAACGACCGCCTTCCCCGCCCGCTAACTGTTTACGATGAAGTATGTCGCAAACTGTCCCCGCCGTGGGCAGCTCTTCTGAGCTGGCACGTAAGCCTGTCCCCGTTATCCTCGCCCTTAGCGTTGCCATCGCGGCGTTTCTGGTCTGGCTTATTTACTTCAAGGGCAAAGTCGCGGCTCCCGAATGGATTGGCTACCTCCCGGCAGCGAACGCGCTCTTCAACTCCCTAAGCGCCGTTTGTCTCGTGTTCGGGTACATCAATATTCGCCGTGGACACCGTCTGACGCACATGCGTTTCATGCTTACGGCAACGGTCTTTTCAGCGCTATTCCTGGTTAGTTATATAACCTATCACTACTTCCACGGTGACACCAAGTTTCCTGGCCATGGTTGGATTCGGCCTGTCTACTTTTTCATCCTCATCAGTCATATCGGTCTTTCGGTGATTGCGTTGCCGCTGATCTTGGGTACGCTCTGGTATGCGTTGCGTACCCAGTTCCGGTTTCACCGTGCCATCGCTCGATGGACATTCCCGATCTGGCTTTATGTATCCGTTACGGGCGTAGTCGTATTCGTTTTCTTGAGAGCTTATACATCCTGACGCAGTTGGTTCACTCGCTCCAGTAGGGTGCTGATGGCTTGTCCCTTACCGAACACCTCATCGGCAAGAGCAAGTTCGGGGCTGGCAGTAACGCTCGGGATACGGCTGCCTGTCAGAACGTAAATTAGCACGGCAGGTTGATCCGCCTTAAGATCGCGAATGAGCCGAAGCCCGTCCTGTTCAGTAGGCAACCGCAAATCGATCACGGCGCACTGGATCCGTTCAGCCAGAGCCGCCTTCATTGCGGACTGATAAGACTGAGCTTCGAGAACATGAAACCCGCTTTGCCGAAAGAGCATGGAGCGGATCATCAGTTGGTCAGGATCGTCTTCGGCTACCAGGAGAGTCATCAGGGCCTCTACTCCGCAAATGCGATACGTGCGATTACCATTCGTGGCATGGCCTGATTCCAACCTTCCGGTATGGTGTCGAAAGGCAGTCGGAAGGGACGCACCTCCCCCGGATTTAAGCGGACTTCCCTTGGCCTGGACGATTGGCAGTCGCTCACGCCCAATCTGGCGGCCATCAATACCCTGAAATAAACAGTACACATCCACGGTTTTCAGTGCGCGCGGTCCACGATTAGCAATATTGCCCTGTACCTCCACAACCTGCTGCTTCATAAAGTTCTCAGTCGCCTGCATGGTCACATCGCTCAGCTGCAGGTTGCCAACGTAGGCTTTGGCTTCCTGGGATGCCTGTGCATTTGATTCGGGTGGCAGAGCAGGCCGGGACAGGTACACGGCTGCCGCAGCCACGACGATGACCGCCATGATCCCCGCGACGATAGCGGGAACTGGAATAGTCTTTCGGCTTGGAGGTGCCGTACTCATCGACTATCCGCAGTCTAAACCAGCATGGCCCTTAGCGCCGCCGCCCGCCTGTATTCTTGGACGAACCCTTCTGGTCGCGACTTTCCTTTTTTAGCCGGAGCGCTGTTTTCTTAGCCGGGACCTTCTTCGCTGGAAGCTTCTTAGCAGCCGCCTTCTTGGCCGGAACCTTCTTCGCCGGAGCACTCTTCTTGGCGGGGCCGCCCTTCTTCTTAGCCGGCGGCAAAGTCTTCTTGGCCGGTGTTTTGGAAGCCTTCTTCGGTGGGACTGTCCCTGTCTTTTTCACAGCTTTGGCCGGACTTTTGGTAGAGCTTTTGGCGGGGACAGTCCCTCTTCCGCTGCTCTTCGAGGCGGTCTTTTTGGAAGCTGCTCTCTTGTTCGCTGCCTTGCGCCCAGTGTTCTTCACTGGTCGGGACTCTGCCTCATCCTCATCGGTCTCCACGGAGTCTCCACTGACCAGCTTGTTGAAGTTACTCCTCTCGCCATCGGCAGTCTCTTCCTGGTAAACCAAAGCCAGCTTCTGATCATCGAACTTCTCGAAAAAGTCGTCCCAAGAGATCTCTTCCAGCGAGCCCTCACCACTGAAGCCGGGGAAGTCAATTCGAAGAATGCCAATCTCATCTTCCGAACTGGTGCTCTTCACATGAGATGGTTTCCCGCCGCGCTCCTCTGCCCATCTCCGGATCTCTTCATGGTCCTTAGTCGTCTTCGATAGATTCGCCATACATTGCCTCTGGGGTTTGATGCAGCCTTGATGTGGCCGGAGCTACTACTACACGCTCTGCCATTAGACCCGATCTTTCAGATCTCGTTACCCTTCGCATGCAAGCTGGCCGATGCGAACATTCAAAGCCTCACTGCATGTACTCGCAAGCGCCGATAATCAGCGGTCCAGACACCATCGCGCCAAAGTGTCGAACGGAGCAGCGAGATGACTTCCTCCAGAGCCCGCGCCTGATTGATTGCAGTCAAGCGATCGAAGCTATGGGATGCAAACTGTCTAATCCACTCCTCCATTCCATGCGGACCTTCAAGCCGAGTCGGGCGGTCGAACAATGCCGCCGATCGTACCTCAAACCCTCGCTCTTCCAGTAGTCCGGCGTACTCGCCAATGCTTGGGAAGTAGTAGCGGCTCGGCGGCTCCTCACCTTCGGAATAGGTCGTCAGTACCTCGCGAATGGCGCCTTCAATTCGGCTGATATTGCCCTTGCCGCCGAGCTCTGCTACCAGTCGCCCGCCACTCCGCAGCGCCTCAGCGATCCGGTCAATCACCAGCGGAGCATCTAATATCCAATGCAGCGCCGCATTCGAAAACACTGCGTCGAACTCACCTTTGAAGCTCATGGCGCAAGCGTCTTGGAGCTTGAAGGAAAGGCGCGGAAAGTTCTGGCGAGCCTGTCCGACCATGTCAGGAGATGAGTCCAGTCCTAATACATCGGCGCCGGTTTCGGCGATTGCATTCGTCAGTTGCCCGGTGCCGCAGCCGAGATCAAGGATGTGTTCATTAGGCTGTGCATCGAGTGTCGTGAGCAGTTCCTCGCCCATCTTCCAAACAAATGAATGCTGAGCTTCATACAGCTCGCTATCCCACCCGGAGCGTCTTGCCACACCCTGAGTCTAAGACTTGGAACGAGAGAGCTTCCGGATGTCGCGCTTCATTTGCTCAAGGCTCTCGATGTCGAAGCTCGAGTAATAACCTCGAATGGTTCGCCTCTTGTCCACCAGGGCGAACTTTGTACTGTGTTCAATGCGATCGATCACGTCGCCAACATGGAACGTCGTGTTGGCCAACAGGTGCACGGATTCGGGCGAACCGGTCAGGAACTCCCACTGCTTGTTAGGTGCGCCCCATCGCTTGGCAAACGCCGAAAGAACAGTTGGTGTATCTCGCGCCGGATCGACTGAGACGGACAAGAATCGAACGCCCGGGTCGCCCAGGAAATCGCGTTCCACTTTATGCATTTGGGCGCTCATACGTGGACACTCCGCCGGGCAGGTCGTATAGATAAAGTCGACTACCCAAACAGAGCCATCCATCTGCTCTGCCGTGAAGGGACCTCCCTCGGCGTCGGTCATCTTGAAAGCGGGCACATGATCGTAAACCGGTAATTTGCTTGCAGGGTCAGTACAGCTGCAAAGGAGTGCACAACAGCCGGCCAGCAGAACAAAAGCGGAACTAAGGTAGCCGTTCACAGCCGGGCTGGATCGAGAACCATCAGGACGTAGATCACCGGGAGGTAAACCACCGAAGCGAGCAGTACACGGCGAGCTCGGACCTTTGTCCGGTCCATCGAAACCCGAATGCCTGAATAAAGGAAGAACAAACCCATCCCGAGCGCTCCGACCATATAAAGGCTCCCCGTCATACCAATCCACTTCGGCAGTAAACTGACCGGAATGAGCAGGACCGAATAGATGAGAATTTGCCGAGCTGTCGAAACTCCGTCTGGTTCAACCACCGGAAGCATCTGAATGCCGGCTCTCGAATAATCCTCGCGGTACATCCACGCGATCGCATAGAAATGAGGGAACTGCCAGATCAGAAGAATAGCGCCAAGGATATACGCCTCGGCCGATAGATGATTAGCCGCCGCCGCAAAGCCGATTAGTGGGGGCATGGCGCCAGGAACCGCTCCAACGGTTGTTGACCACCACGTCTTTTGCTTTAACGGCGTATACAGAAACAGGTACATCGCCAGTGTAAGGAGCCCCAGCCCAGCGGCCAGCCAGTTTACGCAAAAACCGAGTTCCAGGCCCCCGACTGCTGCCAGAGCGATGCCGAAAACAAGCGCCTGCCTCGGCTCCATTCTTCCCGAAGGCAGAGGCCTGTCCTGAGTCCGCCGCATGTGCCGGTCTGCTTCCCGCTCGTACCATTGATTCAACGCTGCTGTTCCCGAA
Organism: uncultured Acidobacteriaceae bacterium; assembly: GCA_963814195.1. Lineage (GTDB taxonomy): Bacteria > Acidobacteriota > Terriglobia > Bryobacterales > Bryobacteraceae > Bog-105. The sequence goes on along the minus strand of CAWFBU010000005.1, from coordinate 364,921 downwards.
GCAATCAGAGCGGTGCCGATCATCGTGTGAACGACTGACCAGAGGCTCCAGTCGCCCGAACGTCCGAAGTAATACCCCACTGCCGTGCTCATCACGATGAGCCATGTAATTCGGGGTTTGGTGAGCTCGATGTAGTCTTTCACTCTGCTGGCTTGTCGACTGGAAATTGGCTGGCTGTCAGTTTGCTGAGGAAAATCCAGTTCCCTGCACGGTCCGGAAACTTTCGTGGAAATTAGTTTCCCCGCCACTGTAAGTGTAACCTTTCCACTTTGGCAGGAATTTCCGTAAGGTTACGGTAGCCGACCGAGTTTCTTTGATCTAATAGCTTTTTAACCATGCGATCGGCTTACCTGCATGAAAACCAAATGGCTGAAGTTTATCAGGACACGCCGAAGTGCTTGAATTTCCGCCTCATATCGACCCATGCCCGAGTCTTCTGAAGTGTTCTCTGGCCCGCTTGTCGGCGTGATCATGGGCAGCAAATCGGACTGGGAGACCATGTCCCGCACGGCCGACCTGCTGCAACAGCTGGCTATTCCCTTCGAATGCAAGATCGTGTCGGCCCACCGCACGCCCGATCTGCTAACCGAGTACGCACGGTCCGCCGCCGAACGCGGGCTTGAGGTAATTGTTGCGGCTGCCGGGGGGGCAGCCCATCTCCCCGGAATGGTCGCCGCGCATACCTGGCTCCCCGTTTTGGGTGTTCCCATCCGGAGCAGTATTCTGAATGGCGTCGATTCCTTGCTGTCCATCGTTCAGATGCCGGCCGGCATACCTGTTGGAACGCTGGCAATCGGACCAGCCGGCGCGACGAACGCGGCACTTCTGGCTGCCTCTATTCTCGGAACCAGATATCCCGCCATCCGGCTTGCCCTGGAGTCCTTCCGTGAGCGTCAGACCGCGGCCGTATTGCAGGACTCACTACCATGAGCAAGGCCATCTTGCCGGGCAGCACCATCGGAGTTCTAGGAAGTGGCCAACTAGGACGCATGTTCGCCATTGCTGCGCGTCGTATGGGGTACCGGGTGCATACCTACTCTCCGGACGAAGACACCCCAACCGGGCAGGTCGCCGATCTGGAGATTCAAGCTCCTTATGAAGATCTGGATGCTGTTTGCCGGTTTGCCCGCGACGTGTCGGTCGTGACTTTTGAGTTTGAAAACGTGCCTGCTGCGACAGCCGCAGCCGCGGCTGAATGTGCACCTGTTCGTCCTGGCGGAAACGTCCTCCATACCACCCAGCACCGGTTGCGAGAGAAGGAATTCCTGAGTCGGGCAGGTCTTCCCATCGCGCCGTTTCAGAGGGTAGGCAGCTTTGAAGAACTCCAAGCTGCCGTGTCGGTCATTGGCGTTCCTGCCATCCTGAAAACGGCTGACTTTGGCTACGACGGGAAGGGACAGTCTCGGATCAAATCCTTCGACCAGTTGGCTGATGCGTGGAAGGTCGTAGGCGAGAGCGAAGCCGTACTGGAACAGTTCGTCGATCTCGAGCGGGAAGTGTCGGTCGTGGCTGCCCGGAGCCAAACGGGTGAGTTTATTCACTACGGCACCATTGAGAACCATCATGTAAATGGCATCTTAGACGTCTCGACTGCGCCGGCACGAGTCACCGAAGGTCTCCATAATGATGCGATCGAGATCGCTCGGGTGATCCTCTCCGCCCTCGAAGTCGTCGGCGTCTTATGTGTCGAGTTCTTCGTGACCCGTGCAGGCAAATTGCTCGTCAACGAACTAGCCCCAAGGCCCCATAATTCTGGTCATCTCACCTTCGATGCTAATCTCACCAGCCAATTTGAGCAGCAGTTACGGGCCGCCTGCTTACTTCCGTTTGGTGCCGTCACGCAGTGGCGGCCTGCGGCAATGGTCAACTTGCTCGGTGATCTTTGGTCGGAAGGCGAGCCCGATTGGCTGTCTGCGGCCGGTGAGTCGGACGTCAAGCTTCACTTGTATGGGAAACTGAGCCCGCGCCCTGGCCGCAAGATGGGGCACATGACCGCTTTAGCAGCAACTCCGGAGGAGGCGCTACAGATGGCATTGCGCGCTCGTGAGCTTCTCCTTCGGGGGAAATTTCCCGTATCCTGAATGTATGCCGGTCATTATGCAAGCTCACTGGTGGGCACTCGTCTTGCGAGGTGTAATCGCCATCCTTCTGGCCATCGTGACGTTTGCCGTTCCCGGAGTAACGATTGCGTTCCTGGTAACCGTCTTCGGGATCTATGCGCTGATTGACGGCGCTTTGGCCATCTTCTCGACGATCAGGGCAGTACAAGGACATCGTCGATGGAGCGCGTTTCTTGTGGAAGGCCTCGTCGGTATCGTTTTTGGCTTGTATGCCATTCTGGCTCCAGTGGCGGCGGCCGCTGCTTTTGTGACGGTTCTTGCGTTTTGGGCGATTCTTACCGGCATTGCGGAACTATTCGCGGCGATTCGATTGCGGCGTCACATGCCTGGAGAGATGTTACTGATCCTGACCGGCATCGTTTCAATCCTGCTCGGAGCTTTCCTGCTCGCCCGCCCCGTCGCCGGTGCCGTCTTCTTCGTCTATGTCCTCGCCACGTACGGACTGATTTTTGGATTCCTTCTAATCACGTTCGGTCTGCGCATGCGCCGGTACATCCCGCCGACCTCCTGAGAGGCGTCTCGTTATCGGAACGTCATTTAGCCGGGCCGACTTCAGTTCTTAACCACCTCCAAGCGGCACTTGCCAGGAACTGTCCCCAGAAGAGGACTGTCCCCTTGCAGCGCGACAATAATGCGTGAATGTCCGCGTTACGGTTTGAAGTCCAACGAATCTGCCCAGAGAACGGAGCGCGTGCAGGGCTGATTCATACCGCGCACGGAACGATCGAGACACCCGTCTTCATGCCTGTAGGCACCCAGGCCACGGTGAAGGCCCTCAGCCCGCGCGATCTCCTGGGCGAACTCGATGCCCGTATCATCTTGGGCAACACCTACCATCTATTCCTCCGCCCAGGCCACCAACGAATTGAACGTCTCGGTGGCCTCCATGGGTTCATGGCGTGGCCGCGCGCTATCCTGACCGATTCCGGCGGATTCCAAGTCTTCAGCCTCGACACTCTTCGGAAAGTCACTGAGGAGGGTGTACTCTTCCACTCCCACCTTGACGGTGACGCCCACCTTTTCACCCCGCAAAGCACTGTCGACGTCCAACTCGCTTTCGGAAGTGACATCGCCATGGTGCTCGACGAATGTTTGGCTTACCCGGCCACGCACGAAGGTGCCGAAGCCTCCATGCAGCGGACCGTCCGTTGGGCCCAGCTCGGCTACGAGCATTACCTGCAGCGCGAAAAAAGTCTTCACACCGCCCTCTTTCCGATCGTCCAGGGTTCAATGTTTCCTGATCTGCGCCGCGCCTGTACCGAGCAACTTCTTGCCCTCGATGCTCCCGGGTATGCGATTGGCGGGCTCTCGGTGGGTGAACCGCGCGATCTCAGCCAGGAAATGGTCGCCGTTACCGCGCCTCTTCTGCCCGCTGACAAGCCCCGCTATGTCATGGGCGTTGGCATGCCGGACGAACTGTCCCTCTATGTCGCCCACGGCGTCGACATGATGGACTGCGTGCTCCCGACGCGCAACGCCCGCAACGGCTGCTTATTCACCAGCGAGGGCAAGGTGTTAATCAAGCAGGCTCGCTACATCGAAGATCAGGCGCCGCTCGATCCTGCTTGTGCCTGCTACACATGCCGCACCTTCACCCGCGCCTACTTGCGCCATCTGTTTCAGGCAGGCGAGATTCTCTTCTCCATGCTCGCCTCCTTGCACAACGTCTACTTTTACCTGCAAAGAATGCGTGACATGCGGGCGGCAATCTTATCCGGCACCTTCCCTGCCTATCAGCGAAAGCTGGTCTCCGCTACTGCTGAGGCCCAGGCCTGACGACGCAATGCCGTACTCTTATTCTGTAAACAGACTTTATGCCGTTCCCGCCCGTCCTGCTTCAACTCGCTCTCCCGTCCTCCTCGGGAGCTTTCCTGGCCCAGCTCCTGCCTATTCTCCTGATGATTGCCATCTTCTACTTCTTGGTCTTCATGCCGATGCGGCGTCAACAGAACAAGACAAAGGAAATGTTGAAGTCTCTTGAGAATGGCCAAACGGTCCTGACGACGGGCGGTTTAGTGGGCATCATTGTAGCGGTCAACGATGATAGTCTAATAATTCGCATTAAGCCAGATAACGTCAAACTGCAGGTAGCCCGAACTGCTGTTACCAGTGTCATCACGCCTGACGACCAGATCAAGAAGGCCTGACATGCCCTATATCCGGTGCTAAGCGAAATCACTCTGATCTAAATCAACCCGATCTCTTCCATGAAACGCAATCTACAGATAAAGTTCTTCTTCATCGTGGCGGTGCTTCTTGTTTGCCTTTACGGAATCATCGGCCTGCCTACAAGTAAGGAGCAGCTGATCGCCAACTGGCAGAAGAACATCCGCTTGGGCCTCGACCTGCGCGGAGGAACATACCTCGTCGTGCAGGTGCAGCAGCAGGATGCTTTCAATGCACAAGCCGGCGTGGACGCGGACCATCTGAAGGAGGCGGCCAAGCGTGCCAACATTCCTTACGCCGACATCGAAGTCGAAGAAGCCAAGTCGCTGCACGATGCCATGCAGGCGGCCATTGTCGTCAAAGGCGTGCCAAGTACGCAAGCTGGAAATTTCCGGAAACTCGTAGGCGATGAACTGCCCCGATGGCTGCTCACCCCGCAGAACGGGACGGACTATCGCCTGAAGATGAAGCCGTCCGATGCTCTCCAGTTCTGGCAGAGTACTCTCACGCAATCTAAGAACATCTACGACCGCAAGATCAACGCCTTGGGCTTGAGCGAGGCTACCGTTCAGCAGCGCCGTGAAGACGCCGATTCCGAACTTCTGGTGCAAATGCCCGGGGTTGACGATCCGGGGCGCATCAAACAAATTCTTCAAACAGCGGCCAATCTCGAACTCTACGAGGTAAAAGGTGGTCCGTTCCAGAGCAGGGAAGAGGCGCTCGCTCAGAGCGGCGGAGTCTTACCGGTTGGCACCAAGCTGATCGGATCGGCCGATACGGCTAATCCGAATGCTCGCGGATCCGGTGTCTATCTGGTCGCCCGAACTCCGGTCGTGCGTGGTCCTGATATCCGTGACGCACGAGCCGAGCAGGGCCAGCTTCCGAACTCCTGGGAAACCGGGTTCGTGCTAAGCCAGGATGCGGCAAGGAAGTTCTCTGCCTTCACCGGCGCGAACATTGGAAACCGCCTGGCGATTGTTCTCGACGGAAAGGTTCTCAGCGCCCCGCGTATCGATGGACAGATCAGTGACCAGGGCCGCATCTCCGGGGCCGCGAATCAGCAGGAGGCGCTCGACCTTTCGCTAAACCTGAAAGCAGGTTCCTTGCCAGCCGGTATCACCTTTGAACAGGAGAACACCGTTGGTCCTTCCCTCGGCGCAGATTCCATTCGGAGCGGTTTTGCCGCCGGTATTGCCGGTGTTCTGGCCGTGATCGTCGTCATGCTCATCTATTACAAGAAAAGCGGCATCAACGCCACGCTTGCATTGGTGCTGAATGCCTTGATCCTGATTGCTTGTCTGTCGTACTTCGATGCTGTGCTCACTTTGCCTGGCATCGCCGGCATGATCCTCACCATCGGTATGGCCGTCGATAGTAACGTTCTGATTTTCGAACGTATCCGCGAGGAGATTCGCAGCGGGAAAGGTCCGTTAGCCGCTGTTGACACTGGTTTCAACAAAGCGCTTGTCACGATTATTGACACTCACGTCACGACGGTCGTCTCATGCGCTATTCTGTTTCTCTTTGGCTCCGGGCCGGTGAAAGGCTTTGCGGTCACTCTGGTGATCGGTCTTGTGGCCAACGTTTTCACGGCTGTATTTGTATCTAAGGTCATTTTTGATTGGGAGTTGACCCGGCCCAAGCCGGTCACCGCCCTCAGTATCTAAGCAGAAAAGGAAATTCAAACTTTCTGTTCCCCGGAGGCAACGCTCTTGGGAACATTTGTGAATTACCGGTGTCTATTCGTAAAGGATGCCGGTTTGTAAAGCTCGATGGAAATCTTCAAACAAACCAAGTTCGACTTTCTCGGCAACAAATGGCCGTTTATCTGGTTGTCTCTGGCGCTTACCCTGGCAGGGATCGTCAGCCTCGTGGTCAAGGGCGGTCCGAGGTACGGCATAGATTTTAATGGCGGAGCGCTTTTGGATGTTAACTTTATCCAACGTCCTTCTGCGGAGCGGATTCGAGCCGCTTTGCGGCAGAGAGATATCCGGAGAGATCGAAGTGCAGGAAGTAAGCAACTCCCAGCAAGTGCTGATCTCGACCGGTGTGCGGGACGAGAAGGGTCTGCAGGGTGTTCGTAGCGACATGGTTTCTGCTCTCAACGCCGGTTTCAATGCCGGTGCCGGCTCCAAAGCTAGATATCAACGAAGCCAATCAGCAGAGTCTTGCCGATGCCCTGCGTGACCCGGCGGCGCGTGCCGGCGTTCAGCTTTCGGACGATGCCTTGCAGGCTTTATCCCGCCGGATACTGGAATACCGCGACTCGCATTCCGGGCTGATTCACAATTTGGATGAGTTGTCCGGTGTGGCTGGAGTCACTCCGGCTGTTCTTGCGGTGATAAAGCAGGTTACTTTCCCGGGAGCGTTTCACATCGGGCGAGTCGAGATTGTCGGTCCCGAAGATCGGCGCGGATCTCCGGCAGCAGGCTATCAATGTTGTTCTGATCGCGTTGGCAGCTATGTTGGTCTACATTGCTTTCCGATTTGAATGGATTTACGGAGTGGCTGCGGTGATCGCGGTATTTCACGACACCATCATTACGATCGGGCTGTTCTCTCTTTTCAATAAACAAATCGATCTGACGGTGATCGCAGCTTTGTTGACGCTTGTCGGTTATTCGATGAACGATACGATCGTCACCTTCGATCGTATCCGTGAGAACTTGAAGCTGCAGATGCGCGGCTCGTTCCGCGATATTGTGAACACCAGCATCAATCAGACCTTGAGCCGGACGGTGCTGACCTCGGGTTTGACATTTCTCACGGCCCTATCTCTGTTCCTTTTTGGGGGGCAAGTACTAAATGGGTTTTCTTTTGCATTAGTAGTCGGTATTATTGTTGGCACTTACTCATCTATCTTTGTGGCGAGTCCGATTTTGATCTTCTGGCATGACCAGGCAGAGAGCCGCAAGAGGAGAGCAAAGGCCGTCAGTGGAAGTAACACGCAACGGGTGATGGCAAATCCAGCAAAAGGAATTAAGACCGCTAAGTAGGTTACGACTAATTCGGGTACGCCGCCCTGCGTATCCCGAAAAGAGGGGATATTATGTTTGATCAAACGTTCGTAGACGGGACACAGAAAACCAAGAAGCCATACACCATTCTCGTGTCGCTGCTCCTCCAGGTATCCGTGATCGGTATCCTGATTCTGATTCCCCTGATTTATACCGAAGCGCTTCCCAGTGCGCAGTTAAAGAGCATGTTGGTGGCGCCACCGCCTCCTCCTCCCCCGCCACCACCACCGCCACCCCAACAGGTGCAGAAGGTTATCCCAAGCCGGTGGTCAAGCAATTCATTGCAAATCAGTTGATGGCACCGAAGGTCATTCCCAAGACCATCAACAAGATCGAAGAAGCTGCTCCGCCACCAGATGTCGGTGCCGGAGTCGTTGGTGGAACGGGTGAGGCTGGTGGATCGGCCGGTGGCGTAATCGGTGGTGTTCTAGGTGGTGTTCCTGGTGCGCCTCCGCCGCCTCCGCCTCCGCCTCCCAAGAAGGCCGCTCCAACCGGGCCGGTTCGGGTCGGTGGTCAGGTGGCCGAAGCCAACCTTATTAAGCGCGTTCAGCCTCTGTATCCGCCGCTTGCCAAATCGGCTCGCGTCTCCGGTACGGTGGAATTTAGCGCGGTCATCAGTAAGGAGGGCAATATCGAAAACCTGCAGTTAGTCCGCGGCCATCCCCTTCTGGTGAATGCGGCAAAAGAAGCGGTTCTGCAGTGGAAGTACAAGCCAACCATGTTGAATGGTCAGGCGGTTGAAGTTGTCACTAGTATTATTGTGAATTTTACGTTGAGCCAATAAGTTCGGCTGATACGTCTGGTTGAGTAAGATTCAGTAAAGTTCGTTCGGTTAGTTTGTAGTTAACGATTCAACTTAGGAGAAAAGCATGGTTTTACAACTTCAGGTTTGGGCTCTATGGCTGTTCCAGGAATCAGAAGGAATCAGCTTCGACCCGCGCACGGTTTGGGGCAACATGGGTGTCCTGGCTAAGTGTGTGGTTTTCTGTTTGTTCATCATGTCGGCATGGTCCATCGGAGTCATGATCGATCGTGTGATTGCCTACAACGCAGCACGTAAGCAATCACGGGCCTTTGCACCCGCTGTGGCAGGTGCGCTTCGGGAAGGTAAGTTAGACGAAGCCGTCAAGATTGCCGATCGCTTCAACAAGAGCCACCTGGCCAAAGTTGTTGTGGCCGGTCTGCAGGAATTCAAAGCTCACCAGATGAGCTCCGAGATTCCCGGTGAAGACATCGAAGCATCACGCCGCGCTCTGGAACGGGCTGAAGCGATTGTCCACGCAGAACTGAAACGCGGCGTCAGCAGCTTGGCAACTATCGGATCCACGGCTCCCTTCGTCGGTCTGTTCGGTACGGTGGTCGGTATCATGAACGCATTCAAATCGATCTCGACTTCAAAGTCGACCGGTCTGGGTGCTGTCGCCGGCGGTATTTCGGAAGCTTTGATCACCACGGCCGTTGGTTTGTTTGTAGCTATTCCGGCAGTGTGGATGTTTAACTACTTCTCCAACCGGATTGAAGCGTTTGACGTGGAAATGGGTAACTCCAGTTCCGAACTGATTGATTACTTCCTGAAGCGGACTCAGGCGCGCACTGCAGTAAAGTAAACGTCTGTCTTAGTTGAAGCAAGCAGGTCGGTTCCGGCTCCTTCGTTGAATCAGGAAGAGAGGATGTCCCTCTCTTCCTACCTCAGAGTGCCGGAGGATCGGTTCTAATCGATCGTTTCATGAGAAAGAAGGCAAGCAGATGAAAAAGCAAGGGGCTCCTCCCGTAGTCTCCGATATCAACGTGACGCCGATGGTAGATGTCATGTTGGTTCTTTTGATTATCTTCATGGTTATTACGCCGATGTTGACCAAGGGTAAAGACGTAACCATGGTGAAGACCAAGAATCCCGTCAAGATGGTGGAAGCAGATAAAGAAGATGCCATTCTGATTGCGGTCACACGCGATGGGAAGGTGTACCTCAGCCCTGGCAATTTGATGATCACGCCGGACGCTTTGCCGCCGAAAGTTAAGGATCTGCAGACGTCTCGGAGTGATAAGACTGTCTACATCAAGGCTGATGCGCGTGCGCGATTCTCCAGTGTCACGGATGTGATTGATAATCTTCGCAGTGCCGGGGTGGATCAACTGGGTCTGCTGACGGAAGAAATTAAGGATAAGAACAAAGCAAGCGCAACCGCGCTTTAGGTTTTCAGGAAAGGGTTCTCACAATATGTCGATGGCAGTTGGTGGCTCCGGGGGAGCCAAGGCAGACATCAATGTCACGCCTTTGATTGACGTTCTTCTAGTTCTGCTGATCATCTTTATGGTGATTACGCCGCTGACGCCTCACGGTCTCGATACGCTGGTGCCTCAGCCACCACCGCCTAATCAACCACCGCCTCCTCCGAATCAGGACCCGACCGTGGTTGTAGAGGTTAAGAAGGATGCGTCGCTCGAAATCAACGGCCAGCCCATCAAAGAAGCCGACCTGCAGGCGCGCCTCGAAGACATCTTCAAAACTCGGGCGACAAAAGTGGTGTTTGTGAAGGGCGATCCGGACGTCGACTATCGGTATGTAGCGATAGCGATCGATGACGCCAAAGGTGCCGGACTGGATAAAGTCGGTATTATGACTCCGAAAGTAGAAGCAGGGCAATAGGTTAGACACCATGAATACGGACCGCTCTAAGCTACTTACTCTGGGACTGTGCCTCTGCGTTGCTGTTTTCAGCACCGGCTGCGAAAAACTCCAGTCACGTGACCAGATGAACAAGGGCGTTCAGGCATACAAGAACAACAAGTATGCGGACGCCGTTAAGCATTTCAAAGAGGCCGTCCAATTGGACGCCAATAATGAAAATGCCCAAGCCTATTTGGCTACCTCCTACATGATCCAGTGGGTCCCGGGAGCAGATTCGCCGGACAACAAGAAGAACTACGATTCGGCTAGACAGGAGTTCGAAAAGATTCTGAAGAAGGATCCGAAGAATTCGCTGGCCTTGGCATCGATGGCGTCAATGGCCTACAACTCAGCCCAAACCGGTACGCAGGATCAGAAAACCGCTGCCCTGGAAGAAGCGAAGAAGTGGAACATGCGCCGCATCGAAGTGGATCCCAAGGAAGCAGAAGCGTATTACTATCTCGGCGTCATTAACTGGGCCGAAGCTTTCACTCCGATTCAAACCGTCCGTGTCGAACAACACATGAAAGCGGATGACCCGGGGCCCATCAAGGACCCAAAGATCCGAGCAGACTTAAAGGCTAAGTATGGCACTCAGATCGAACAAGGCATTGATTACCTCAAGAAATGTCTTGAAATCGACAGAGAGAACGAAGACGCCATGTCTTACATGAATCTTCTTCTCCGAAAGAAAGCCGATCTGGAAGACGACACCACAGCTTCGAAGGCCGACATAGCGCAAGCTGAGGACTATTCAAACCGTTCTCTCGAGATGAAGAAAGAAAAAGCCGCACGGCCTGCCAAGAAGACGGAAGCAAGCTAGGACTCTACTCTAATTTCTTAGGGTGCGGGGCGTCGGGCCGATTGGCTCGACGCCTTTTCAGTTTAGAAAGTAAGTTCGATACAGAGTATCTCGTTGCTTGGGGATAAAACCAGCGTCCCGAATCAAGCGGCGAAGTTGCTCTTCAGTTGCGCAATGATGCGCGCCGGCAGCCGAGACGACGTTTTCCTCGATCATGATGCTGCCCACGTCATTACCACCAAAGCGCAATCCTAATTGGCAGACCTTCAAGCCAGGCGTGACCCATGACGCTTGTATGTTGCTGATGTTATCTAGATAGACGCGGGATAGGGCTAGCATCTTGAGATACTCGACGGCGGTTGCTTCTTGCTTAACGAACCGGCCCAAGGATGTGTTTTCCCGTTGGAAGAACCACGGTATAAAGGCGGTAAATCCGCCCGTGTCTTCTTGGATTTGGCGGACCATTTCAAAGTGATTCATCCGATGCTCAATGGTTTCTCCAGCACCGAACATCATGGTCGCCGTTGTTCGCATTCCCAAGGAATGAGCCGTTCGATGCACGTCAATCCAGTCCTGCGTCGAGCACTTCAATCGACTGATCCGATGACGTACGGACTCGTCTAGGATTTCAGCACCGCCGCCCGGAATGGAGTCGAGTCCCGCGTCCCGCAAGCGGGCAATCGTATCTCGTAACGACAGTCCGCTCACCTCGGCGATGTTCCAGATTTCAGGAGCCGAGAAGCAGTGGCACCAGATGTTGAACCGTTCCTTGATCGTGCGTAGCAGGTCCTCGTACCATTCGATCTTTAGATCCGGATGAAGACCGCCTTGCATCAGAATGCCTGTTCCCCCCAGGTCGAGGGTCTCAGCTATCTTTGCCAGAATCACTTCAGTCGGGAGCGTATAACCTTCCTTGCTTCCGGGCGGCCTATAGAAGGCGCAAAAGCTGCAGTACTCCGTGCAAACGTTCGTGTAGTTGATATTCCTGTCGATGATGTAACTGACGACTCCTTCCGGATGAAGGCGCTTCCGAGTCGCGTCCGCTTCCATGCCGACGCCGACCAAGTCGTCGCTTTGAAAAAAATCGATGGCTTGCTGGCGAGTAATCATGAACGTAAACTCCTGCTTGGCATAAGCTCTGCTAACTCGAAGAATGCTTCCAAACCGCGCATCTCATCTGGCCCTAACTGAAATCGGAGATAGCGGGTGAAATAGTCGAAAGCCAAGGCTTGAGTGATTCCGCGAACTTGGTACTCGGAGCTGACAATCTCAGAGAGGTGCAACTGCCCGTACCGATACGAGGAATCAGCTAAATCGCGGAACCGCCGGCTGACTGCACCCGGCTTGCTAGCCCAAGCAGCGAAGACCATGGGAAGCCCGGTGAGGGAATCCCACTCCGCACCTAAATCAAGACACTCGTAAGGTACAGTTCCGGGCTCGATGCGCAAAGCAGGGTCTCCAATGATCAGAGCGGCATCGGCATGGGCAAGCATTGCATCGAGATTTGGCAGCTCCGCCATTATCGTGGGACGAACTCCATAGCGCTCCCGCAAGATAACCTTAGCTAATTGCACGGACGTTCTGGAACTCAGATCAACCGAAAGTGTGCTGATCGCCGTAACGGGAACCCGACTCACGAGTAGAATACTTCGAACGGGACCTCTGGAAGCAATGCCCACATCGGCCACGATCGTCAACTCCTGGCGGGCGATCTCGGCAACAGGAACAAGCCCTACGTCGATTGCTCCAGACTCAAGCGCGGCTGCACAAGCCGATGGGATGGAGAAAGAAAGGTTGACCTCAGATTGCTCAGCTCCGTGGAGCATACCCCAAACTAGAGGAACGGTATTTAAGTAACTGACCGCCCCCACTCGAACGGCTTTCTGTTCGTCTTCCAAATTCCAGTGTAGCGGGGCAGTTTCAGACGCCTCTGCGATCGCCCCAAAGGTCAATATGCAGGCGCGGGCTAAATCGAAAACCTTCTGTCTTGCAGATTTCGACAAGCCAAAGGCTGCGCTCCGCTACGACTGAACGGCTCGTACCCTCCGGCATGAGTATCACCTTGCCTCGATCGGCCCCAACGGCTGAACATATGCTGGCAATCTCCTGTAAATCACCAGCGGCAGAGACGACGAACTTGAGTTGACATTCGTAATCTGTTATAAGTTGCCGCAAAACTGTTGGCTGATACCGGAGCCGGTCGTGCTGAGACGCCCACCTGCCGCCATCCCGCTCGTAGGGGGTTGAATTCGCCAGCTTTGGGCTGATACTCATCAAGTCACAACTCACTTTTGCCGGGACTGTCCCCGCCGTTTCGATCGTGATGTGAAGACCGGCAGCTCGAAGTTGGGCAGTTAACTCCGGGGTCGCCGGTGCAATCATCGGTTCGCCACCCGTCAAAACAACGTGGTGAGCCGAGTAGGCCTGACATTGCGTCACGACCTGCGTGACCGACATCTCCACTCCCTCGGGGTTCCAGGAGGTGTATGGAGTGTCACACCAAGTGCATCGCAAATTGCAACCGGAGGTCCGGATGAAAACGGAAGGAACTCCTACCAACATGCCTTCGCCTTGGATCGAGTAGAAGAGCTCGGAAATCTTCATTCTGCTCAGCTCCGAAGGGGATCCAGGACCCCTGCCTCAGCGAAGCCTTTTTCCCGCAGGATGCATGAATCGCATTGCTGACAGGGGCTGCCACTCGGATCAGGATCGTAACAGCTGTGAGTCAAGCTGAGGTCAACATTTAGCTCTAACGCCTTGCGGATAATGCCTGCCTTGGTGAAAGTCTGCAGAGGTGCCCGGATCCGGAGCTCTGTTTTTCCTTCTACACCAGCCCGCGTTGCGAGGTTCGCTACTTTCTCAAAAGCCGCTATGTATTCTGGGCGGCAATCCGGATACCCCGAGTAGTCGATCGCATTAACCCCAATGAAGATGTCAAACGAGCCGGTTACCTCCGCGTAAGCTAATGCAAACGAAAGAAAGATGGTGTTTCTCGCGGGCACATAGGTGGACGGAATACCAGTTGCCATCTGATCATCGGTTCTGCCCTTTGGTACCCCAAGATTACTGGTAAGCGATGATCCACCAAATGCGCGCAGGTCCAAGTTAACCGTGTGATGCGTGCTCGCACCTAGCTTTCTCGCGACTCGGGCGGCAGCATCAAGCTCAATTCTGTGCCGTTGACCGTAGTCAAAAGACAAACAATGACACTCGTAGCCTTGGTGCAAAGCGATGGCCAAGCATGTGGTCGAGTCGAGACCTCCGCTCAGAAGGCATACCGCTTTCTTCCCGTAAACATCTTCCAAGTCTTCATTATAAAATGCAAAAATCGCGGGAAGTTTCGATTTCAGTAACGACCGCTCTTACTTTTCCGGCATGTAAACGAATCAGCAGTTCCTCGTTTTCAGCAGTTTCCGTCGCCGACCTTATAACTTTGTGGGACGCATTCTCGACAATGGCGTAACCGCGCTCCAGCACCGCCAGCGGGCTGAGTTGGACGACATGAGAGGTCGCCGCGACAAGACGTTGGTCGTAACGCCAATATACACCCCGCCAAGCCTTCGCAAGTTGTTCGAGTAAAACCTCGTGTCGATGCTTGTTGCGCAGCAGACGCAGGGGCAGGTTAGTCTCCTGTAATCTGCGCCGCAGTTCGCCTAACTTGCGATTCAAAAGCTCGAGGTACTTCTGTTGGGCTCGGGCAAGACGCTGATCAGCTTCGTCGACTTGCTGCATTCGCCGAGTAATCACCCGCCTCATTACAGCGTTCCCGCCATCGCCCGTTCGAACACTGACCTCCTTCGATAAGAGGGCGAGCGTATAACGAAGTCCTCGTACAAGACGGGACGACAGGTCTTCAAACTGTGAGGAGAGAACCTCTTTCGTACAGACGACAATTTCTGCCGCTGCAGACGGCGTGGGCGCTCGGCAATCGGCGACAAAATCGGCTATCGTGAAGTCTGTTTCATGGCCTACCGCGGAGATGACCGGAATACGACAAGCCGCGATCGCCCTCGCCAGAGATTCATCGTTGAAACTCCACAGATCTTCCAGTGAGCCTCCGCCTCGAGCAAGGATGACTACCTCTGCCCAACACGAATCGCTGAAGTACTCGATGCCTGAGCAGAGTTGTTCGGCTGAACCCTCACCCTGTACCTGCGATGGATAGAGTCGAATGTGAAGGCCGGGAAACCGACGACCTAGAACGTGCAAGAGATCGTGCAAAACTGCGCCGCCCGGGGAAGTAATCAAGCCGATTCTCTGCGGGAACCGGGGAAGGGCTTTCTTTCGATCCTGCCGGAACAATCCTTCCGCCGCCAGCCGGCTTTTCATGGCTTCAAAAGCGACTTGCAAAGCACCCGAACCCTGCAAGTCGAGGCGCTCTACTATGAACTGATATTCACCACGCGGACTGTAAACTTCTAAGCTGCCTTGCAGAAGAACGGCTAGTCCGTCCTTAGGTTTCACTCGCGCGAAACGTCCGGTGCTCTTGAAGAGAACGCATTTCAGCTGGCTGTCGGCATCCCTTAATCCGAAATAATAATGGCCGCTGGCCGCCATCCGGCAGCCCGAAATTTCGCCCGCAACCCAGATTTGTGTGAACCATTGTCCAAAAAGACCCTGAATGGCTGCGTTTAATTCCGCGATTTGAAAGATTTGCCTTTCCGGTACAAGCGACAATTTCATCTGTTCTATTTCAGGCTTACCTTTACTGGCGTCTTGCTCAATTTTCAGTTTTTTGGATCCACTCATTCCAGTCGGCAAGCCTTTTACTGTTTGGATTCTAGTGCTTCGTATTTAGCAAATAGTGCGTCAAATCGGCAAGCCAATATGCTTTAACACGATCATCTGTTATCTTATTTAGACGTCTAACCTACCTATAAAGTGGGGCAATAGCTTCCTAGGATCTTTAAAAAGCTGCTCACTACTCGCAAGTCAGCGAGCGCATCCTCGACTAAGTTTTCGGACGTTGCACCGCTTATGTCGAGATAGAACAAGTACTCCCAAGGCGTTTCCCGAACTGGCCGCGATTCAATTTTCGTCAGATTCAAGTCTCTTCTAGAGAAACACCGCAAAGCGTGGGCGAGCGCACCAGGGGAATTCGGCGTCGCGAACACTAGGGACGTCTTCCATTGTCGGACAGCGGTAGAGTCAAAACCGCTATGGGACGCTTGTTTCGTCAACAGAAAAAAGCGCGTGAAATTGCCTTGGTGATCTTCAATGCCTTCCATTAGGATCTCTGCGCCATAAATGGGAGCCGTCAAGTGGGAGGCAATGGCGGCTGCATCATCGTGGTTTTCTCGCATCACCATCTTCACGCTTCCGGCAGTGTCGTAATACGGTGTGGCTCGTATGGAGGGATGTTCCTTAAAGAACCGCCGGCACTGTTCCAGAGCTACAGGATGAGAGAAGGCCCGTCGCACCTGAGAGAGTTGAACGCCAGGTCGGGATAGCAGGGAGTGCCCGATCCTAAGCGTAGTTTCACCACAAATGATCGCGTCGTATCGCAGGAGATTATCGTAATTCTCGTGAACGCTTCCATAAAGCGTGTTTTCTATTGGAATCACGCCGTAGTCCACCGACCCGTCACTTACTACGTCGAACACCTGTGCGAAGGTCTCTTGGGGCCGACACAGGGATTTCTCTCCAAGGAGCTTTCGTGCCGCGGAGTGGCTGAACGCTCCAAGCTCCCCTTGGAATGCAACCGAATGTTCAGAAGAGGATATCAACTCGATGGGTTCTCCTTTGTACCCGACAGCTCTACGTTCTCACGCGAAAGTCTGCTAGGTGCTGTATGTAGCGAACCTTTGTAGGCCTAACCACGTACCGTTACCTGGTGCGATGGCAATTGTATGCTGAACTCATCCTACGCCAGAGAGCTTCCGGTTCCAAAAATAGAACAAGTTCGGCAACTGCGTGATATGGTGTTCAGGGATTAGGCCATAACTTGAGCGCTGGGGTGAATATGCGTTTACCTGGCAAACGATTGCGGGAAATCAGAGAACGCCTTCGTCTGAAGTACAGGGATGTCGAAGAGGCTAGTCAGTGGATTGCGAATCAGTACAGCAATCACGCCTACCTGGTCGGGATCAGCCGCCTCGCTGACATCGAACATAAAGGAACTATCCCCTCCATCTACAGGCTATACTCCCTATGTACTATTTATAGAATCGAATATCACGTTGCGCTGAGCTGGTACGGCGTTCTGTTAGGTCAGCAGCCGGCCGATTCCGCGCACTTCGGAGCGAAGCAAACGCAGCCCTTCGATTTCCGGTACGGCGACGAAACGATTGTGAATATTCCTACAGCATTTCGGGAAAATCTGGACTTCAGAAACACCGACCATCTCAGCCAAAGCGTTCGAAGCTGGGGAAAATTACCCCTAACCTTAATCGCTGGCCAGGAGGGAAAGAAACACCGTTATGCTTTCGTCGGCACGGAAGATTGGTCGATGTTCCCCATAATCCCTCCCGGTTCATTCATCCAACTCGATGAAAAGCAAAGGCGAATTGCCAAAGACGGATGGACGTCAGAGTTCGACCGGCCCATCTATTTTGTGGAACATCGGGGAGGGTTCAAATGCGGTTGGTGCAGTCAGAACGGCAATAAACTGGTCGTCCAGCCGCACTACTCTTCCAGTGACCCCGTTGCGATTTTTGATCTACCAGGCGAAGCGGAGATCATTGGCCAGGTGATCGGGGTAGCTATGCGCTTGGATCTGGGGAAGAAACGCCATACACATTCTTAAGCAGACCCAGTATGGCCTCGAAGTCGGAAATATGGCGTTGGCGTTCCGGACCTTGGATTGAGCCTGGGACAAGGTTCTTGTAGGGAGTCAGTCTAAGCCATGCATCAATCAGTTCGCGATAATCGGCCCGGTCAATGCCGGATATATATCGCTCAATATCTTCCTTTTTTGCTTCGAGGGGAAAGCTGACCCAGTCCCTGAAGATGGCCTCATGAAGAACTTTAAGCGAACGACTAGCCGAACTCGCAGCGGATGAATCAACACCGAAATGCTCGTAACGACCGCTGTCGGGATCTCGTAAATTAGCCAGGTATACAAGGCGCCCGTATGAGGTTTCGACTTCGTAGAGATCGCGGAGCCAGCTGTCTCTCGAGTTTCCCTGATTTAAGAGATCGTTACTCGGGCGCGTCATAGAAGAATTCTTTCGAGAGAGTTCCTTCAATAATACCGACGAAACCAGTAGAAACAACTGCAGCTTAGTACTACCTTTTCGGCTGCGTTCCGTTACCGGAAAACATTTCTGGTGACCCCTAGCAAGTAAGTCCCCCGTAACTTATTGTAAGGTCAGAACTTTTGGACTCAGCAAGGAAAAGAAAGGTAAATTACTCCCAATGAACGGAATTGTCAGAACTGCAGTTGTAGTCGCCGCTTTAAGCGCCGGAGTAGTACTAAAGGCAGACTCTATGCCTCCTATCCCGAGGCCGGGAACGGGCCAAGCTCCGGCCCAGGATTGCTCATGCATAACCATCATTGTTCAAGTTCTCGAAGCCTTGGGCGTCGGAGTCTGACTTTCCTTCTTGCCGCCGAGCTGTTTCAAACACTTCGCAAGGTGTTGCTTGCGCACGCAGAATCCATCGTTGCATGACTAGGTGATTTCGCCGGTTCTCAACACTCTTCTTTAAATTGTTGCCTCCTGGTATAGCTTTGACTACTATTCAAAGTGCCAGGGATCGATGACGAAACTAGAGTACGCAGCTCAGGCTCTTGAAATTGCGCTCGGCTTGATTCTGGTTCTCAAGCTGCTTTCGCTGCGCTTGCACGCGATATATCAGTATTTTAGTCTTTATCTCGTCTGCGAATTAATCGGTTCAACGGTCTGGATTTTAGTTCGTTCATTCGATCGGCGAGCAGAGTGGTCCGATTATCGGCTTTTATGGGCTGCTCAGCAAATCGTTGTTGACACCATCATCATATTGACTGTCTACACCCTTCTTGGGACTGTCCTGGATCGTCTGCCTGGCATCCTGACACTCTCAAGGAGATATCTCAACTTCACCTTTGTGGCTGCTGGCTTGATCTCAACGGGAAGTTTGGCCTGGGAATCTCATAAGTCCGGTTATGTCAATCAAGGAAGCTGGCAAGACAACGTCTTGTTTGTTGCCATCCTCGCTGATCGCGCCGTCTCGATTGTGGTCCTTCTTTCTATCCTGGCAATTCTCTGCTTCCTGCTCTGGTTTCCTGTTCAGATTGCTAGAAATTTGGCGGTTTTCATTGTAGGGTTCTCGGTGTACTCGGCCGGAAGCTCATTCGGCCTGCTATTTCAAGGCTCGATCACTGACGAAAACCATCGTCTGATTATCAGCACTTCTCTCGAACTCCTGACGAGCGCCTGTTATGCGTATTGGGTGATCTTCATATCTCCGGCCGGAGAGCAGGTACCCGCAAGGCTAAATGTGCGACGCGATCCCGAGGAGCAGGACCGTTTGATTCGCAGTTTGGAGTTGCTTAATGAATCCGTTCTCCGCAGTGCGAGCCGCTAAGCTTGCGCTAAAACTCGAGAATGTGTGCGCATTAAAGCTGTAACCTTAAATAGGACTTGTCCTGCGCTCGGGACAATATGTCTTTCTAAAGCTTAAGTGTGCAAAATAGTGATAAAGCTTGAATATAGTCGAGCATTCCTGTAGCTTATATGTACAGAGCCGATGCTCACTGTATCTCTTTTCGCCTTCGGACTGATCGGGACATGCTTCGTCTTGCTTGCTCCGGTGTTAGTTCGGCTATTTCGGAAGTGTTCCGTCGACGAAATCACCTCTGAGTGGCTAACCGAGTTCAGTCCCAAGACCTACTATCCTATGCACGGCCTCCTTGCGAGGGAGGACTTTCAATTCTTAACACGGCAACCGGGCTTCGATTTTTCTCTCTACCGCAAGCTGCGGAGGGAACGGATGTTGATCTTTAGACAATATCTGCGAAGCCTTATTAGCGACTTTAATCGGCTTCATCTTTACACGCGTATGACGATAGCTCGGTCAGATACGGATCAGTCGGCTTTGATGGTCCGCTTGGCGACGCTTAAGTTCCGGTTTACTGTTGCTGTCCTTTATGCCGAGTTCAGCTACTATCTCTGCCTGCTCGGTCTAGGGTCGCTGGCTACGCACGCCGTCGTTGCGCAGCTAGAAGAGTTGAACCTGCAATTCCTTTCTGCCCGTCCGGTTTCGATCTAAACTCTTATCCGATAAGCGTGGAAAAGATCTTTAGTTCAGCTCGCGCTCGCGCATAGTCAGCAAAAGTTCGCTCCGCATCCTTGAAGGCCTTCGTGTGAATACATCGCCTTTCCCCCCTATGTTCTGTGGGGTGTTTAATGTGAAGCATTTCGTGGAACATTACGTATTCGACGAGTAGCTTTGAGGCTTCATTGGTGTCGAGCAAGCGACTGAGAACGATAGCGTGATGGGCAGGGTCATAATGACCCAGAACGTTGCGAGAAGCACGCCTCGTCCAGCCAAGACGAGGTTTTCGCAGCGAGTTGTTGAAATAGAGTTCGTTAACCTTCTCGAAAACGTGTTCTAAATGGTGGTATTGACCGGCTGGTGACGTCATCGCCTTCCGTCCGCGCTGTCGCCTGGCTTGCTGCAATCTGTGCCGAATCTCAGCTCGATTTAAGTAGCGCTGATAGAGGGCCAGCACGCTTCCATCTAAACGTCGCCGGAACAGTTTACTAAGTAGAATGCATGCCAACGCCTCCTGCACCGGAGCAGGCGCCGATTTCAGCAGGTCGCTGATGCGAACAGTGAGTTCCCCCTCGCATAAGCGGATCCGGCTGTTTGCATTGGCATATTCCCGAAACTCCACCGAGATATTGGGAACCGCCGTACGCGGATTTATGGTTCGAAAGACGCGAGCGTAAATCTCCTCAACCGACTCGAAGAAAAGAGCCGTCTCCAAATGCATTTTCCCCAAATGTACCATGGTGTTACGAGGTTACGAAGCCCATCCGGGTGATAGTCTGGACCAGTAAAGAAACAGGGGAAGATTTCTGATTAGAGCGAAAATCAGCGCGGTGGGTTGCTTCGCCCCACCCCAACTACTAACCAACGATGATCTGTCACGAATGGTGGACACCAATGACACCTGGATCGTCGAAAGAACCGGTATCCGCCAAAGGCATATTGCCGACAAGAATGTCGCGACATCTGATCTTGCGATAGCGGCAGCCCGGGAGGCTCTCGAGTCGCGGGGAATTGACGGGAGCGAACTCGACGCCATTCTAGTGTGCACCGTAACGCCAGACATGATGTTTCCGTCGACAGCGTGTTTAGTCCAGGAGAAATTGGCCGCTTCAAAGGCATGGGGATTTGATCTCGTGGCGGCGTGCTCCGGTTTCCTTTATGGTCTGACCGTTGGCGCTCACTTGATCGGGTGTGGCACGCACCGCAAGGTCTTAATCATTGGGGCTGACACGATGTCCCGGATCATCGACTACACGGATCGATCGACTTGCGTGCTCTTTGGGGATGGAGCAGGTGCTTTCCTTCTGGAGCCTGCGATCGAGGAAGACCTTGGTTTTATAGGGCATTTAAATGAAATCGACGGATCAGGCGGAGATTTCCTTAAAATGCCGGCGGGTGGGAGTCGGATGCCCGCTTCTGTCGCGACGGTAAACGACCGTATGCACTTTGTAAAACAAGAAGGGCAGCAGGTTTTCCGCTTTGCTGTTCGCAAGATGTATGAATTATGCGACAACATTCTAAAGCAGCACGGCTTGACACCGGCGGATATTCAACTGTTAATACCGCACCAGGCAAATCAGCGAATTATTGCGGCGACGGCGGAACGCCTGGAACTGCCCCGCGAGAAAGTGATTCTAAACTTGGAGAACTATGGCAATACAACAGCTGCTACGATTCCGCTCGCGACTCGCGATGCACTACGCGAGCAGAAGTTGAAGAAAGGTGACCTTGTGCTCTTTGTAGCGGTAGGAGCAGGTTTCACCGCCGGGGCTAATCTGTGGCGCTGGGCTTATTAGTTTTCTTGACTGAAGCCATCTGCTTCCTGTCGGCTTGCTGCAACCGCAATTGGTGATTGTATTCTTTAATCACAGCGAGAACGTACTGCCTGGTCTCGCGGTAAGGGGGAATCCCTTGGAATTTCTGCACTGCACCGGGCCCCGCATTGTACGCCGCCAGAGCTAACGCGGAATCACCTTGATAGCGGAGGAGGAGCGAGCGCAGATATTGCGCTCCTCCCCTGGCATTTTCATCGGATTTTGTGGCATCAACGCCCAACTCTTTCGCGGTGGTCGGCATTAGCTGCATAAGACCGATCGCCCCTTTGTTGGAAATTCGTGCCTGTTTTAGTCCGGACTCTACGATGGCAACGCTGCGTACGAAGGCAGCATCGACTCCTTGCGCAATCGCTGCGTCATACAGGATCTTCTCGGGTGTGATTGTTTCCAAAGCTTTGACGAGCGGTGCGGCGGCAATTTTTACCGGGGTAAGTACTTCTACTTTTGACACCTCGTCCCTCGGAAACAAGAGTGTCCCGGTCCCTACTCGAACCTCGATTGACGTATCACGCTCGGCGTGGGAAACAGCAGCCAGTGTGAAGCCATTCTTAAAGTAGATCAGTTCGTCAGCTTTAGCCGATAACCCGGCAACCAGAAGTACCGGTAATACCCTCACGAGCAAATGAACCCCGAGAGCGCTGTTCAGCTGTCGAGTTCCTGTGTTTGCTGTCCTGGGCCTGTTAATTAACGGCATTTCCGATGCCACGAGTCTGCGGCTCAGCATTGGGATCCGCTTCCCCGCCATTCTCAAGCACGAGCAGTTCGTGCTCCAACAGGGTAGCCGAAACTAGTGTTTTAACCGCGATTTCAGCAATGCTGGTGCTTTTCCCGTACCGGGAGGAAAGAAGGTCGGAGACGTCCTGCAACTGTTTACGTATACCAGAGAGGTATCTTGCCATCGCGGCGTGTTCGTCCCGGCTAAATGGGTATTGCAAAGCGGGCCTCCCCTCTCATCCAGCACCGACTACACAACATTTTTACACAGTGCCGAGCCCGCCGCACGCAAATTTTACACTCGATGCGTCGGGCACGAAGACAGGCGGATACGATTATAGAAAAGATGGGCAATCCTTCACGCTTAACTTGCAGCCGATGCAATAAAGAATATGACCCAGCGACACTCCGTAATCTTTGTGATTGCGCAAGTCCGCTCTTGGTCCGTTACAATCTGGATACAGTACGCTCCCAATGGAGTAAAGCGGATCTAAACCTTGCGACTCCAACAATGTGGAGGTATGCCCCGGTGCTCCCTGCCGACGCCTCCGACGCCATCACCTTGGGCGAAGGCTGGACGCCTCTTTTGCATGCTCGGAAGTTAGGTCCTCAAATCGGGCTCCCGGACCTTTGGATTAAAG
Source organism: uncultured Acidobacteriaceae bacterium (assembly GCA_963814195.1). Taxonomy (GTDB): domain Bacteria; phylum Acidobacteriota; class Terriglobia; order Bryobacterales; family Bryobacteraceae; genus Bog-105. The sequence continues at coordinate 341,763 of CAWFBU010000005.1, read as the reverse complement.
ACGAGGGGCAGAACCCCACAGATTCTTTCAAAGCCCGTGGTTTATCTTGTGCCATTACGATGGCGAAGAAACTGGGCGTGTCAAAAGTCGCTATCCCCTCCGCAGGCAATGCCGCGGGCGCACTAGCCGCTTATGCCGCGAAGGCGGAGATGGAGGCCCACATCTTCATGCCGCAGGACGTTCCGCAAGCAAATTTCCTGGAATGCAAGGCCTTCGGCGCAAACGTAACGCTTGTCGATGGACTGATCAGCGATTGCGGTCGCATAGTGGGCGAGCGGAAAGCAAAGGAAGGCTGGTTTGAAATCAGTACGTTGAAAGAGCCCTACCGAATCGAAGGCAAGAAAACGATGGGCTATGAGGTAGCCGAACAGTTTGATTGGCAATTACCTGATGCCATTCTCTACCCCTGCGGGGGCGGAGTAGGACTGATCGGTATGTGGAAGGCTTTCCAGGAACTGGAAGAGTTGGGATGGATCGGAAGCAAGCGCCCGAAGATGATATCGGTCCAGGCGGCCGGTTGTGCTCCAATTACCCGGGCTTTTGAACAACAGGCGGACGTCAGCGAGTTCTGGCAGAATGCCTCAACGGTGGCAAGCGGACTCCGTGTTCCGAAGGCTTTGGGAGACTTTCTGGTCCTTCAGGCCTTGCGCGAAAGCAATGGAGCCGCCATCTCCGTATCCGATGCCGATATGCTCGACGGCGGCCTAGAGTTGGCGGCGGCGGAGGGGATCTTCCCAGCACCGGAAGGTGGTGCCTGTGTCGTGGCGGCTCAGCAACTCAGGAAACGGGGTTTTCTGACGGAGAAGGATCGTGTTGTCATTTACAACACAGGTTCCGGTTACAAATACATGGAAGCTTATGGCGCCCGCTTTCCCCGCCATGTTTCGGGCGAGAGCGACAAATTGGGCGGCCTGATTACTCCGCGCTAACAGTGGAAATTTTGTGGGAATATAGAAGAATCCGCAAGGATCTTGGTTTCAATTTAGAGTGAGTCCCGTCCCGTCGCTCAATATCGGGTCCCTCTGAACGACAGTTAGGAGACTAAATAAGTGACTAAGCTTTTCGTGGGGAATCTTCCCTACAAGGCTACTGAAGCTGATATCCAAGCCTTTTTTGAAGAGGCTGGGGTTCGAGTGGACAGCGTTAGTATTCTCCGCGACCGGTTCAGTGGAGAAGCCAGAGGCTTCGGATTCGTAGAAATCAATGATGATGCGCTTGCAACCCAGGCCATTCAAGCTTGCAATGGTCGTGCTCTTATGGGCCGTGCCCTTGTCGTGAATGAGGCACGGCCACCAGAGAGGCGTGAGCGTGGTGGCGGCGGAGGGAGCGAAGGCGGAGGCGGCGGGCGGCAACGCGATTTTGGCGGCAGTAAGAATCGTTGGTAAGGAAGTTCTCAAACGACTCTGCGCCCCGATGAATCCTGCAGATCTTGGATTCTACCTTTCCATTCACCTCCGACTCCCCTCCAGTAACGAATGGCGGAGTGCACAGTAGCTGCGGCATAGAACACAGCCACCAGCGGCAGGGTCACGATCATCAGGACCGGCTGGGCGTACAAACGCACAGCGGGTTCGTAGGTGATGCCCGCCAGCGAACAAGCGATAACGCCCAAAGCAACCTTCTCTTTTCGACGACTGCCTAGTAAAGCTATGGGAAACACATAGGTTGCAAACAGACCCGCGAGAGTCAAGATCAGCAAGACCGTCGAATGTTGCAGCTGGTTGAAGGCTGATCGAGAAATCATCTTGCCAACACCTGCAAACCCGCCATACGAGCGTAAGCTCCTCGTCTCATTGGAAAGGCCCAACCAAACACGCCCCTGATTCCTCTTCACCAGTCCCGCCAATGCGCAATCATCGATTACCTCGCCGGCAATGGACTGGATTCCCCCAATCGCATTGAGCGCGTCTGAACGAATTAACATGCAACCACCCGCTGCTCCCGCCGTGCGAGCCATTTCATCGGCGACCCATGCCGGTGGATACAGCTGAAGGAAGAAGTAGACAAAAGCCGGAATCAGCAGCTTTTCGGCAAAGCTATCAGTGGACAGCCGAACCATAATCGAGACTAGGTCGAAGCTGCTCGTTTCAGCAACATGCAAGAGCTGCCCGACTGTCTCGGGCGCGTGTTGAATATCGGCGTCCGTCAGCAGGAGATATTCGGGACGCGCGTACTCCGCGTGAGCGACTCCTTGCGACACGGCCCATAGTTTGCCGGTCCAACCCTCCGGAAGCGGACGGCTTCTGACGATTTGCAAACGATCACTACATCCGATCGCATCGGCCGCGGTGCGTGCAGCTTCAGACGTTCCATCGTCACTGGCGTCATCGACCACGACAATCTCCAGGGGAGTTTGCAATTTTTGGTTCAGGAGAGAAGTGACAGAGCGGCCAACAACGTCGACTTCGTTGCGAGCAGGAACCACGGCGACAATCTTGGCGCTTGACTCAATTGCAGAGGCTCTCGGGAGGAGATGCCTCCGCATTCGCCAATAACCTCCGCGTGCGCTTAGGAGGTAAATCCAGATGGCAACCGGAACCGCGGCCAACAAATTGGAAAACATGAAGGCAGAGCGAGCTTAGGCCGGCTGTTGCTGTGTCATGCAGTGCAGAGTGCCAAGGCCCAGGACCAGATCCGTACAGCCGATTCCCACAACCCGATGGTCCGGAAACAAAGCCGCTAGCTTGTTCAGCGCTATCCGATCGTTTGGGTCGTTGAAGGTTGGCACAAGAACAAGATGATTGGCGATGTAGAAATTAGCATAACTGGCCGGCAGGCGCTGACCTTCAAAAAAAACCGGCTCGGGCATCGGCAGCGTCTCGATGCGCAACGGCCTTCCATCCTGGTCTTTCATTTCACGCAAGAGTTGAAGGTTCTCTAGCAGGGGTTCGTAATTCACCTCGGACCGATCTTCTTCCGTAGCAATCACGACTGTCCGGGCATCGGTAAATCGGGCCAGATCATCTACGTGGCCATGTGTATCGTCACCCGCGATCCCATTGCGGAGCCAGAGAGTATGTGGTGCCCCCAGATAGTCGCGGAAGATGGCCTCCAGGTCTGTTCGGGAAAGTCCAGGGTTACGCGCTTGCACTGGACTCAATAGACACTCTTCCGTGGTAAGGATGGAACCTACCCCGTTCAGGTCGATACTGCCGCCCTCTAGAACAATTCGATGGCCGCCAATTCGAGGCGTATAGACCGCCAAGTCCAGAAGTGGGCCAAGTTGTTCGGTGACGGCGTCATCGTGCTGCGAATTCGGATATTTCGCCCAACCGTTGAATTGCCAGTTTAAAAGTGTAGGCCGCCTCGATTCGTCATAAACAAAGATGGGGCAGAAATCACGCGTCCAACTACGGTCCGTTCGCAGCTCGAAGAAACGAACGGCGGCCAGATGCACCCCGCACTTGGTCAGTACGTCTCGGGCTTCACTCTCCACTTCTGCCGAGTCCACCAGGATGTGGACTTTTTCAAACCGGGACAAATGGCGGACGATCTCACCATAAGTCCACCGGATGGATTCAAACTTGCCCGGCCAGTCTGTCGATTCGTGCGGCCACGCGATCCATGTTGCTTCGTGGCGTTCCCACTCGGCAGGCATTCGGGACGTCATTGTTAATCAAGCCAGCGCTGGGTAATTGGGGAATAAGCATCAATGCGGCGGTCGCGCAGAAAAGGCCAGTTGCGGCGGACTTCATCCATGTCTTTGGGATCGCATTCCACAACCAGCACTTCTTCCTTGTCGGTCGACGCCTGCTTCAGAACTCGCCCGAAAGGATCGGATACGAACGAACTCCCCCAGAATTCGATACCGTTGTCAGGCGGACCTTCGAACCCTGTCCGATTCACGGCCGCTACAAAGACTCCGTTCGAGATGGAGTGGGCGCGCTGCACCGTTTGCCAGGCGTCCAACTGCGCTGCTCCATACTGAGCTTTCTCCGCGGGATGCCACCCGATCGCAGTGGGATAAAAAAGGACATTCGCCCCCTGCATGCTTGTGATGCGTGCGCCTTCCGGATACCACTGATCCCAACAAACCAGGACACCGATTCGTGAGAAGCGAGTTTCAAAGTTCTGAAAGCCCAGGTCGCCCGGAGTGAAGTAGAACTTCTCGAAGTACAGAGGATCGTCCGGGATGTGCATCTTACGATACTTGCCAAGCAGAGTACCGTCGGCGTCGATGATAGCGGCGGTGTTGTGATATAGACCCTGTGCTCGCTTTTCAAATAGCGAGGCCACTATGGACACCTGCAGTTCTTTGGCGACCGAGGTAAGAGCCTCAGTGGAGGGTCCCGGTATCGTTTCGGCCAGGTTAAACAGCTCTGCATTCTCTTCGCGACAGAAATATTGGCTTCTGAACAGTTCTTGAAGGCAGATAATTTCGGCACCTTCTGCAGCTGCCTTGCGAGTGCCTGCGATCGCTTTTGAAAGATTCTCGTCTGGACTCAGAGAACAGGTCATCTGCACAAGCCCGAGTTTGAAGCGACTGTCACGATGAGCCTTCGGCGCGATTGTAGTGGTTGACATGTTACAAGGTAAGGGACACGGCAGCTTACGGAAGCCACCTCTACATATAGATGCCGCCATTGACTGCCAAGACGTGACCAGTTATAAAACTGGCCTCATCGCTGGCGAGAAACTTGACAGCGTGGGCAATTTCCTGCGGGCTCCCGATGCGTCGCAAGGAAGTCTGCGCGATCATCTTCTCCTTCAGCTCTGGGGACAGCTGTCCAGTCATATCCGTTTCGATAAAACCGGGACTCACCGCGTTTACCGTAATGTTTCGACTTCCTACTTCCTGGGCCAGCGACTTAGTCAATCCAATCAGGCCGGCTTTAGAAGCAACATAGTTGGCCTGGCCGGCGTTCCCCATTTCGCCTACAACGGAGGAGATGTTGATGATTCTCCCCCAACGCTCCTTCATCATTCCTGGCAGAACCTGTTGGATTGTGAAGAAAGCGCCGCTCAAGTTAGTTTGGATGACCAAATCCCAGTCATTCTGCTTCATGCGGACGGCGAGCCCGTCTTTGGTGACGCCGGCGTTGTTCACCAGAACATCAATACGCCCGAACTCTTTTAACGCCTTCGAAAGCCCGGCTTGGATAGAGGCACTGTCCGCCAGGTCTACTTCCAGGACATAAGTCTCAGCACCATTCTGCTGAAGCTCTTCAGAAAGACTGAGAAGCTTATCGCGTGATCGGGCAGCAAGCACGATCCGGTATCCTGCGGCAGCTAAGCTCCGTGTACAAGCCTCGCCGATACCCCGGCTTGCACCAGTCACGAGTGCTGTTCGCGTTGTCATAATTTCTTCTCATGATAATGGGTGTAACAGAATGCCAGCATTTAGTGACCTTCGCGAATTTGTTCGAGCACTGGAGCGCGCGGGCGAGTTAAAGAAGGTCTCGCTTGAGGTCGATCCCTACCTCGAGATCACAGAATTTGCAGATCGCGCCGTAAAGAGCAACGGTCCTGCCCTCCTCTTCGAACACCCGAAGGGTTCCAACTTCCCCGTGTTGATCAATGCCTACGCAAGTATGAAGCGAATGCAGATTGCCCTGGGTGTATCGAATATCGACGAAGTGGCCGAGCGAATTACAGGCTTTCTGGAATTGCAGAAGCCGGAGTCTCTCTTTGACAAGTTGAAAATGCTTCCAAAGCTCGGCGAGGTGGCAGCTATGTTCCCCAAGCTTGTCAGCAGTGGGCCATGCAAAGAGGTAATTCAGAGGAAGGCTTTCTCTTTGCGCGACTTCCCTGTGCTTCACTGTTGGCCCGGTGATGGTGGCCCTTTCATCACCCTCCCCATGGTTTTCTCAAAGAACCCTGAAACCGGGAAGCGCAATTGCGGCATGTATCGCATGCAGGTTTATGACGACAACACAACCGGAATGCATTGGCAAAAGCACAAGCAGGGCGCCGAGCACTATCGCCGGCTTGCGGCCGAGGGCAAGGTAACAAGGATGCCCGTCGCCGTGGCCATCGGATCCGATCCGGTCACCATGTACTCCGCTATCCTTCCTTTGCCGCCGAGTATCGATGAGATGTTGTTTGCAGGATTTCTCCGCGGCAAACCCGTCGAAATGGTCAAGTGCGAAACCTGTGACATAGAAGTCCCGGCCAATGCCGAGATCGTGTTGGAAGGCTATTTGAATTTGGGAGAGATGCGCCGGGAAGGCCCGTTCGGCGACCACACCGGTTTCTACTCGCTTGACGACGACTATCCTGTCTTCCATGTAGAGTGCATCACGCGTCGCAAGAATCCTATTTACGCCGCCACCATTGTCGGCCCGCCGCCCATGGAAGACTTTTTCATGGGCAAAGCAATCGAACGAATCTTCCTTCCGCTCATGAAGATGCAATTGCCGGAGGTGCGCGACATTTGCATGCCGGCCGAAGGTGTTTTTCACAACCTGATTCTTGTTTCGATCCGAAAATCGTATCCGGGCCATGCACGTAAAGTCATGCATGCTATTTGGGGTCTGGGACAGGCGATGTTTAGTAAATGCATCGTCGTGGTCGACGAGGACGTGGATGTCCAGAACGTTCCAGTGGTAGCTTGGCAGGCTTTGAACAACATCGACCCGCAGCGCGACATCGAATTCGTGACGGGTCCGGTCGATTCCCTCGATCATTCCAGCCGGTTGCCGAACTTCGGTTCAAAGATGGGCGTGGACGCTACGACAAAATGGCCGTCCGAAGGGTTTACGCGACGCTGGCCGAACGTGATCAGGATGTCCTCGGAAGTAGTAGCACGCGTCGATTCTCTCTGGAAGCGAGCCGGCCTCGACCGCTAAACGGAGTGCGCTGAAGAACAGTGGAGCGTCTTCCTTTCCTGGTTACTGAGGCGGCCTCGCCTTACCAGAACCTGCGATTACCGGTCTCAATTTGGTTGGACAACGTCCGGAGTATGTATAACGTCGGTTCATTTTTCCGCAGCGCTGACGGAGCTGGTGTGGAGCGTCTTTTTCTGAGCGGCATAACGGCTCGTCCGCCAATGAAGGAGATCTCAAAGACCGCTCTGGGCGCCGAAGAGCGGGTTACTTGGGCAGCAGTGGGTCACCCGGACGCCCACTTGGCCGACCTGCGGCGACACGGCTACGAAATTGCTGCCATTGAAACTAGCAATCGTGCGATCGACATCTTCGAATGGAGACCACAGTTTCCGGTTTGCGTGATCTTCGGCCACGAAGTTGACGGGCTCGGCGGACAGTTACTGGAACAGTGCGATACGCACGTCCGCATTCCTATGCTCGGCCTCAAGCACTCGCTCAATGTGGCGAGTGCTGGTGCCGTTGTAATGTACGAGTTGCTGCGTAAGTACCGTAGCCTGCAATCGTCCGCTAGTTGATCATTCTCCAGGTACGTCCATCGCGCGCCAACATCTGATCGGCAGCCGCGGGACCCTGGCTTCCGGCTTCGTAGAAGGTCAACTCTTGCTGGCCATTCTGCTGCCAATCGTCCAGGACCGGCTGCACGACTCCCCAGCCGGCTTCGATGTTGTCGGCGCGTTGAAACAGGGTCGCGTCACCAATCATCACATCGTAGAGAAGCGTCTCATATCCGGTGGACGGTGCCGCGCCAAAATAGTCCTCATACTTGAAATCCATGCGAACATCGCCAATGCGAACCGACGGACCCGGAATCTTAGCACCAAACTCCAGTGCGATGCCCTCGTCCGGCTGTATCCGGAGAAGCAGCCAGTTGGGCGCTGGGTTCTTTACCTGAGTCTCGCGCAGGAGGGCAGCGGGGACACCCTTGAACCGGATCGCAATCTGGGTTTTCCGGCGAGCCATTCGCTTGCCGGTTCGGACGTAGAACGGAACGCCTGACCACCGCCAGTTATCAATTTCGAGCTTCAGTGCCGTGAAGGTTTCGACGATTGAATCAGGCGAAACGTCGGGCTCTTTGCGATACTCAGGCACGTCTTGTCCGGCAATCTTGCCGGCTGTGTATTGTGCTCTGACCACAGCGAGCTGTTTGTCGACGTGGCAGACTCGAACAGCTTCGATCACCTTCGCCTTCTCAGAGCGAATTGCATCGGCACCAAAAGAATTGGGCGCTTCCATGGCCGTCATTGAAAGCAGTTGGAAGACGTGGTTAGGAATCATGTCTCGAAGCGCCCCTGTGCTTTCGTAGAAGCGGCCGCGCTTCTCTACGCCACCCGCCTCTGCCACGGTGATCTGCACGTGATCGATGCGATCCCGGTTCCAAAGCGGCTCGAAGAGCCCATTCGCGAACCGAAACGTCATGATGTTTTGTACTGTTTCTTTGCCGAGGAAATGGTCGATCCGATACACCTGTTTCTCGTCGAGAACGTGCAAGATCTGAGCATCCAGATTCTGAGCCGAAGTCAGATCGTGGCCGAACGGCTTCTCAATAACAACTCGTCGCCAGTGGCCGGGAGTTTCGCAAGTCAGACACAACTTCCCGAGATTCTCAACGGCCGTCCCGAAAAAACGATCGGCTACTGCGAGATAAAATAAATAATTACCACCGGTTTTCTGGGTCTTGTCAGCCTCGTCCAGCTTTGCCTTTAGCGCTTTGTAAGAGTCTGCTTCCGTGAGGTTGCCCTTCATGTACGACATCTTGCTCGAGAGCCAACGCCACGCGTCCTGGTTCACGCCGGCGTCCGGCTTGGCCGCTTTGACGAATTGTTCAGTCATTGACGCCAGGCTGCCGCGCCAATCGTCATCGGTGTGATCAGCGAGGTCAAAGCCAATGATGGCGAGTTCCTCCGGCAGTAATTGAGCGCATGCCAGGTTATAGAGCGCCGGAATTACCAATCTCTTCGTTAAATCGCCGGCAGCTCCAAAAATAACCAGGGCGCAAGGTCCCGCCGGTTTGGCTCCGCTGTCCTTATCGTGGGGCATTCTGAATTCTCCGCTTGTTTATACGAGTCGTCTCACAGCCTACTACCTGCTACAGTCTCGTGTAGCAATACTCTTCATGTCAATTGGCGAACAACTCGCGCATCTGTTCATTCTCGCCATTCCGATTGCCTGCATAGCGTGGACTGTTACCCATGAAGAAATATTTCGTGAGCCGCGCGATTTCTGCAAGGCAACGAAGTGAGAATTGCGGCAAATTGTTACAGACGCAAATTCTTTTATTTGTTCACTTGTGAGTACTGTTTCAGTCATTATGTGACTGCATTCTTCCTGATCATTACTCGCTTCCACTTACTTTACGACGACTGGCGCGGGTATCTGGTCTCGGGATTCGCCTTGGTCTGGGTGGCGAACATTTATATGAACGTCTATTCAAGAGTCCGTCTCGAAATTAAAAACGAGCTGTGAAATAGCCGCGATCGAAAAGCCACTGAACGTGCGATGCGCGCTAATCAGCCGCTTCTGGTCGGCGATGTTAGCTGATCATAGAGCCGTGCGAATACCGCATTTGTCCATCCGAATCCGGCTTGATTAGCGCTGTATCCGAATGAATCTTGGCAGCCACATTGGACCCCCCGGTCACAACGTCGTATTTTTCCACGATAATGTCCTTGGCGCAAGATACTCGCGGTTAACCAGGGAGAGAAACTTCATTGAGATCCGCTCAGCGTCGTCATTGTACCTATAACGGCACAATCCTTCCGCTGCAATCATTTGCAAAGGTGCCCACCCGAAGGGCGAATCCCACTGATTGCCACTCACAGTCGTGCTGGTCTGCAACCCACCGACGCGCTCGAATTTGGGTAGATTTGCGCGAACCTTAGCGGCCTGCTCCTTGGTGGCGATCCCGGCCCACAAAGGATAAAAAGTCGTGAGAAATGGATAATGCCTGACTTTTTTATTGACGAAGTCGTAATCGTAATAGAGACCGTCTGTGTTGTCCCACATCAGCTTGTTGACCGTTCCGCCCGTTCCGCCGCCCGCTTCTTCCAGCCTGGCACCTCGTCCTCGCGACCCAGGATATGACAGTATGTCGGCCGTTTGCACTTCCATCAGGATAGAGAAGGGAATTAAGGCAAACTGGATTGTAATGGATGATGTCGATGTTGAATTGTCCAAACCGATTGGATGGGTCGAATCCCGATTCGCGCATGGAGCGATCGCCCTTATAAAACAGAGCCTTAATTGATCGGTTGTTCTATCGTAATACTCGCTTAGATTGTAATCCGGAATCTCGTGGGTCGGAAGTATTGCTTCACTAACTCGTAGTGCGTTCTGTCCTGGGCGTCTCGTTCGGCTGACAGGACTTCAGGGCAGGCCCTTCGCCACAATCCCAATAGCGGGCCAAGCCGGTCTCAGGAGTAGGTGCGGCTCCTTAGCCCAAACTCTCGTAATACTTTTCAATCACAGGAACCGCGTTTTCCAACCACTTACGGTCGTGCGTTTTCTCATAAACGCCCGAGACCATTTGCGTCAGAAACGGCGGTTGTGATCGGGTTAAATAATAAGTTCGATTCGCGTTCAACACCTTGCCATAGTTCTTGACCTCGTACAGGAAATTGTCAGCCATGTTCTTGGCCATCTCGATCTCGCCATCGCGCAGCAGGCCAACTTGGATGAAGTAACTATCCCAACCATACATTTCATTGAAGCGGCCGCCAGGAACGATATAGGCATGAGGAAGATAAAGCAGGCCCTGCACCTTCAAACTGTCGAGATCAGTAGGTAACTGAACGAGATCGATCGAGTGGAAAGCGCTCGCTGACATATCCTTCCGCAAACCCTCTTCCACAATCTGAAGATCGTCGCTTTGCGGGACATAGACTGGCCATCGTCCGTCCGGACCGGGCTTGAATTTCGGGTCCACGGCTGCAGTCCCCAGATTTGCGTTCGACCTTGTCAGCACCTTCCACGTCGCTTTGATATACGGCAGTATCTCTGTGCTTTGAGTTTGGGGAGAGGCGACCTGTCCGTAGGCCGCTGCTGCGATCAGCGCAACCACTGCTGCGCTTAGGGCAACTACGCGCCTTGTTCTGAATTCCACGAAGCTCATCGTATCTCTGCTCCTGCCCTGCGGCTCAGCCGTAGTTCTTGCACAATGGTGGTCACCAGGATAGAACCACCGTTTGTCGCTGGTAGCCTGTTCCGGCCGGCATCCGGACGTGGATCGTGCCGTTGCTTAATGAAGCACCTTCCGAACTTACCTTTGTGCGCGTGCTGCGGAGAGGTACATCGTAGGCCTGTCCGGCCAAGCCTTCCAGGACGAATGTGGCACGCCGGTCGGCGTAGCTTTCGTCACGTACTTTGATCTGGCTGGTTGTCGCTCCTTGCTCTGGCCCCGCAGTTGGCAAGCGGATCTCCACCGGCCGAAGCTTAACTCGGAGAGACTGCACCCCACTGCTCCGACAAGTAACTCCTCTTGCCCCTTGGCTCTGAAGGCAAAATGGAAACTCTCCTTTACTGCGGCCTTCCACCATCAGAAATTCACCCTTGCGATGAAAGTCAAGGTCGACCGTAGTTGAGCCCAGCGGAACATTGTGAAGCTTTGCGCCGTTCCAGTCCGCCGGTAAGTGGGGTGCGACCCGAAGAGTATGGTTCGGCGCATCCCATTCAAGCCCGAACAATCCACGCAGGAGAGGCGCTATCACCATTGCGGACGACCACATCTGGTGAGAACTACTTCGTCCTAGCGGTTGATAGAAATCTCCCGACAACAGTTCTGTCACCGAACCCAGGTCCTGTGCCCAAGTCAGATTCACGTTTTGCATTAGATGCGAGTAGCCAGACAGTGCGCGGTCCGCTCGATATTCGGCCAAAGATACCCAACCGGTAAAAAGGGGCCAAATGCTGCCTTGGTGATAACTGATGGGGTCGTAAAAGGGGGCCTTATTGCTGATGTCGCGCGTTCCCCAATCGGTTGAGAACTCGGCGCTTGCCCAGCGGCTCAGCATCGGTCCGGAAGAGCGAAGCCCAAAAGTCCCGTCCCACCAAGCAACAGCTGGATAAATACTGGCTGTATTATCTTTCGAACCGTCTCGGTTTTGGCTGAATGCGTAGAAATTCAGAGCGGAATCGTAGTACTCGCTTTCAATCTTCGTGCGAATGCTGTTGGCCTTGCTAGCGGCCGTGGCTGCCAGCGCCTTATCATCCATCGCATTGGCTAAAGCTGAAATCGCAAGGGATGATTGTTCATCTACCGCGGCAAGGTAGATCTCCTTGTAAGGCATGCCTTGCGGCCAGGATTCAACCCAACCCGTCCCTTGCGTGTTGTTGAAAATGCCGTCCGCCGCTTCATGAGCCCGTGTGTAGAGGTAAGCCTTCTTCACGGCACTCCAATTACTTCGCAGATACTCAACGTCGCCGCTGACTCTCACATAGTCGGCCATTGCCATCACGAGTAAGGGCGCTGCGTCCGCGGCAGCATAGAAGTAAGGTGTAGCCTTCCAATCCAGTGCTTCCGCTGACTGCGAAAACTCGTGCATGATCTTACCGTCGTCCCTTTGTCGCTTAAGGATGAAGTCTAATGCGCGCCGGGTTAGTGCAAAATCGCCATAGCTGTTGATCGCGTAAGTAGTCCAAAGTGTGTCTCGACCAAAAAACCACGCGTAACCGGGACGCGCCGAATCAGCCGATTCGTAGTAACCGGCCACCATCCCGGTTTCATCGTGATATTTCACTTGCGTCTGGTCGATTGCAACTTCCGCCCACTGCAAGGCCTCGTTTAAGCGGTGGTCCGGAGTATCGATCGAGAGACATCGCGTGAGGAATTCTCGATAGTACTCGTTCGTTCTCTGGTATGCGCCGGGAAGGCCGGCACTGATGTTCGCCGCCTGCTCGACTGCAGGTTGACCCGATGAAATAGCCATGATCAACGGGTAGACCTTCCCCGCATCCCGCTTCGGGTCAAACAAAAGCTTCAAGTCGAGCGGGTAGGTTTGGGGATGTTCCTGGTAGGGCACCATAATACCGGGTCTTGTTCCCGGCATTGCCACGACGGCGGAAAACTTCGGATCGTCCGTGTGGAGAATATACGCGCCGGCAACGCCACTTTTCACCCACTCACCGCTCGGCCGCCCAAAGTTAGGCGCCGGCCACATCTTCAGCATCTCCGGCGTGAAAGAAAAAGTAACCTCCAGGGGCCGTATGGATTCGATCTCAAACACAACGGCGGCACCGGTCGTTGGCCGATCTTGTCCTCTCGCGGCGAACATGTGTTGGCGTATCGTGAACGCAGCGTGTGAGTACGTGATCACCGTTTCGGCGGGCGATACTTTTATCTCGGCTGCCAAGGCATTGACATCGATAGGCACCGGATAATCTGCCAATTCTGCGTGGATGCTGAAATTGCTGAGGATCTTCACCGGCCATTGCCACGCCTCAAACTTGCCGCTCTGGCGTCCGAACAAGGCTCCGTATTCGCCGGCTACGGTCCACGGTTGTCTTGGAACGCACGGTGCCTGTATTTGTAGCCCGGTTATCGGCTTGGTAAACATAGGGAGCGGCTCCAGCGTAGCCGCCACGCAACCGCTGCAAACCATCGCAAGCATAAGAAAGCGAAGCGTCATAGCACTGAGCTCTATGGAATCACAAGCCGATCGCGAACGTCTCGGTTAGTGCAGCTTGGCCAGTTCGTTTCGGTACAGAGCGTTTCCCGGGTAATGTCCAGAGAGCCAGGTCAGGAGCGACTTGGCTTCCTGGCGGTCTCCTCTTCGCAGCGCGGCTATAGCCAGTAGGACCTTCGCGTAAGGAGCCAGATATTTTCCATGATCGGCAGTGATCCGCAACTCCTGAATGCCCTTGTCACGATCGGTTTTGCGACCCTGTCGCCCTTAGAATCCAACGTAAAGGAGCAGCCTTCAAACTTAGAAGATAGTTTTCAACACCCATCGCGATATTGGCATCCTGGTAATCGGGATGTCGTGCCAGCAAGGCCTGCGCGGTCTCGCGACCCTCTTTGATTTCCTTCAGGGCCGCGAAGTCACGCTTTTGGATCAGAGCCAGATAGTCCGAATGCAGGCCTAGACGGATCGTCTTGGCAATCAACGCGTTCGGGTCATCGGAGTTCTTCTGCAACGCTTTGTTCACCAGCGTATCCGTCCTGCTCAGCGCCTTCTCAAATCCTCGGGTCGCTTCCGGATCTTCCTTAAGCCGACGCGAATCGAGGACCTCGTTGTCATTCGTCAGAAACTGAGACTCCAAAACACCAAGGCGATTGAATTCACTAAACAGGTAGGCCGCTGCGTCGGAAACAGTACCCATTGGATCGTCCGGACACTCGCGTTCATAAGCCTTAAAAGTCTGGTGCGCCTGGCTGAACTGCAAGTTGTACATCTGGCCATAGCCGGTTTGCAGGGAGGCACCGTCTCCAGCTGTTGCCAGCAGCGGACGTACTATCAGAAAGAAGGCGTACAAACCAAAAAATCGATTAGTCATCCCTTATGCCCCTATCGTCGTTAGACGTGCAATCTCTGATTACCTGTGAAGATTTCGAACAAGAAGCTCGCGGGGCGATTACACACCAAGCTTTCGAATACGTGGCTGGAGGCGCAGGTGCGGGTTTAACCACGGCCGAGAACCGGGCCGCTTTCGATCACCTTTCCCTTTATCCGCGCGTTCTGCGGGATGTCAGCCTCATTGATACGACTTTCGATCTCTTCGGACGCCAACGCGAGTTCCCGATTATGCTGGCTCCTGTCGGCTACAACATGCTCATGCATACGGATGGCGAGTTGGAGACCGTTGCCGGAGCAAACCTTGCTGGCACGACGCTCTGCGCTGCCAGCTTCTCCAACTTCACAATCGAACGAATCGCTTCCGCCTCTCGGCAGCCGCTTTGGTTTCAACTTTACGTACAGGAAGACCGCGCATTCACGAAGGATTTGGTGAGCCGGGCGCTGATGTGTGGCTGCGAGGCGATCTGCGTGACGGTCGACGCCCCGACAAACGGGCCCCGCGACCGGGAACTGAGAGCCGGCTTCTCATTGCCTCCGGGAGTACAACGCGCCAATCTCACCAGCCTTGGCGCTTTCATGTCGTCCGCTCCACACCGGCCCAATGGTCGGAATATCTACTCAGCAACTCACGCCGCGAACGTGACTTGGCAGGACGTGGAGTGGCTCCGGTCTCTCGTTCCGGCAAAACTGCTGCTGAAAGGCATTTTGCACCCTGATGATGCGGAACTCGCTTTGAAGTCGGGCTGCGATGGTGTGATCGTGTCCAACCATGGAGGAAGAAGTGTAGATACTGTGCCGGCGACCATTACAGCCCTCCCCGCCATTGCCGCTCGCCTGGATGGCCGGCTGCCTATCCTTCTGGATGGTGGCGTTCGGCGGGGTATCGACATTTTTAAAGCCCTGGCGCTCGGCGCTTCCGCCGTTCTCATCGGACGTCCTTACATGTGGGGCTTGGCCGTCGGCGGCGCGAACGGAGTTGCCCGCGTCGTAGAGATTCTGAGGACTGAATTGGAGATGACGATGGGGCTGGTAGGTTGCCCGACACTGAAGTCAATTGGGCCGTCTTACTTGTTCAATTGGTCGTAAAGCCCCTGAGTAGTTCAAACTAAATCTAACTTGCAGGTCGAAATCCTGACGATTGTGCTCGAGGAGGACCGGCAGGAAGCCTAGGTGGGGCGGCTGGTGGGATTTGAACCCACGACATCCAGAACCACAATCTGGCGCTACTACCAACTGAGCTACAGCCGCCGTACGAGCTTTAGTTTATCATCTGCCGCTACATCAACTGAATTGGATCTACATCGATCACCAGCGCGGTCGATCGCCATTTCTCTTTCTCAGCGTAGCTGTCGGATATTTGTAATTGCTTCGCGCAAGATAGTGCGACGACTCGCTTTCAAAAAGATCTGATAGCGAAATTCATTTCTTACCCGAAACACGGCAGCTTCGGCGGGTCCCATGACTCGGATACCCACGGGCGCCGGAGTAAGCAGCAGCCCAAGCTGACTCGACAAACGGAGTGCATCCTCCTGCTTCTCAGCGCGTACGACGATATTGGCGCAAGCCGCAAATGGGGGATATCGCAAGTGCTTTCGAAACTCCATCTCTTTGCGGAAGAAGCCGTCATAATCCTGGTCAGCAGCGAAACGGATCGCATAATGTTCCGGGTTCAACGTCTGGATGACAACATGACCTGGTGTTGCTCCTCGCCCAGCCCGGCCGGATGCTTGCGTGATCAGCTGAAAGCTGCGCTCGGCTGCGCGAAAGTCCGGAATGCTAAGGCCGATATCCGCTAGAACCACGCCTACGAGCGTTACGTTCGGAATGTCATGACCCTTAGCAATCATCTGCGTGCCCACTAGAATGTCGATCTCGCCATTCCGAAAGCTGAACAGAATATTTTCAAGTGCACCCTTGGCATTGGCGCTATCGCGATCAAGCCGCGCAATGCGTGCCGCTGGTAGTTGTTGATGTACTTCATCTTCCAACCGTTCAGACCCGGTGCCTAAAAACTGGATCTGATTCGCTCTGGCATTTTGGGCATGTGGTCGGGATTTTCTCGGCAAATCCACACATGTGGCAAAGCATGCGGCGGTCTCGCCGGTGCATGCGTCAACACCACGGAACAGTTTTCGCATAGCATTCTATCGCCGCAGTGCCGGCAAACCATGAAGCTCGAAAAGCCACGGCGGTTCAGCAGCAGCATGGTTTGCTCCCCGCTTTTCAAGCGCATTTGCATTTCGTCCAGAAGCGCCCGCGATAAAGTGCTCTGCCGCTTAGTCTCCAGAAATTCAGTACGCATGTCGACCATCTGAATTTTAGGCATCGGGCGCTGTGCAATGCGCTCGGGAAGCCGCAACAAGGCGTATCGACCTTGATTGGCATTGTAACGGCTCTCAACGCTGGGCGTGGCCGAACCCAAACACGACGATCGCATTTACATTGCGCGCACGTACAATCGCTACATCACGCCCATGATAGCGGGGAGTTTCCTGCTGCTTGTAGCTGCCGTCGTGTTCTTCATCAACGATCACCAAGCCTAAATTTTGCACCGGAGCAAAAACCCCCGACCGCGTACCAACCACCACCCGAGCCTGCCCGTTCCTGATACGCCGCCATTGGTCGGCACGTTCGGAATCACCGAACGCCGAATGGAGAATCGCTACTTGCTTGCCGAAACGATGGAAGAACTGCCCTGCGACCGCCGGAGTCAGCGCTATCTCAGGAACAAGCATCAGAGCATTGCTTACCCGCGGCTAGAGCGATTTCGATGGCACTCGAGATACACTTCTGTTTTGCCCGACCCGGTCACACCTTGCAATAAAAAGGCCTTGAATTCACTCGCAGCGAGAGCAATTTGGATGGGCTGAAGCGCGGCGTTCTGGCTGCGAATGGTTCAATACGGGGCGCCGGCCGTTCGTAACCAGTCGGCACGGCTGGACCCTCTAATGATAAGGTTTATAAGTGATCGCCGGCGCGAGAGCACGAGCAGCCGTCGCGGGCATCCTTCACCTCTTGATCAAGCGTCGCTACATTATGTGGTCCCGGGTGCAGTTCGAGAAAAGCAATCAGCTCACGCTCTGCTTTCTTTAAGTGGACGCCGCCAGGCGGGCCGAGCGACGAACTCAGCCGATAGTCGTTCTGCAGCAGCACGCATCGGATCACGTTCGCTCTCCCGTCGTGCGCCACAACCCAACCGCGCTTGATCAGGGAAGCCCACTCGCTCTTCGACACCATCAATTTCTCAAAGACTCAACGGAGCGTTCGCGCTCGGCAAGGGCGCGAGAATTCAGTGAAGCTTACTTCGCTGTCAGAGCGGACAATCAGTTGCCGGGCAATGTCACGACCAAGGTCCGTCAAGCTGTAGGTGGTACTGCGCCGCGTTTCTCCGCTCAATGGCAGCATGCCCTCATAGACTTCGCCAATCGGGGCACAATAATATTCCGCCAGCCATCGGGCCAAGTTCAGGAGCTCGCCATCAAGCACCGGTTCTTCATCGCGCAAGCTTAAGACTTCTCGCAACCCGGTTTTCTCGGCAACACCGCATGGGTCCGCAGCACGACTCCCATGAGCCGCCTGGAGGCAAATGGCACGAAGACGCGGCAGCCCACGCGCACCCGGTAACGCAGCGTCAAAGGTATTTCGTAACTGAAGATGCGGTCAACGGGTACCGGCAGGGCTACATCGCAGAATCGACATTCAGCTTCACCCATCCAACTCGCCAATTGTTTGAAACGCCGACTGTAGCGCAGGGTACAACGACTTATAAACGCGGTACCGCTTAGCGTAAAAAGCGGCTGTCTCCGTGTTAGGATTTTTGACACTAACCTCTTTGATGGCCAGGTCGCAAAGTTCCGCCGCACTCTTGTACTCACCGGTGCCGACTAAGGCCAGTAAGGCCGCTCCATAGGCAGAGCCTTCCTGCGTTGCCAGGGTCGAGACCCGCACGTTGAAAATATCCGCGAAAAGCTGATGCCAGAATGGACTTTTGCCCGCCACCTCCGGAAAGTCGTACTGATTGAGGAGACGTTCACCAACGACTGGATGATCTCGAGTCCATCCTTCTGGCTGTAACAGACGCCTTCAAGAATCGCGCGCATCAGTCCGCCCGCTGATGCTTAGCCGTCAGCCCAACCCACGCCGCACGCGCGATTACGCATCCAGATGCGGTGTCCGCTCACCCATCAGATACGGAAGCCAGAACAGCCCATGGGAGCCAGGCGGCGAGAGCGTTGCTTCAGCCGTCAGATCATCGTATTCCACCCGGCGCAAAACGGTTGCGGAACCACTGCAGACTCAATCCAGCCCCCTGCGTCACGCCCATTACGTGCCAAGCATCAGGAACCGCATGGCAGAACGTGTGGACACGGCCCTCAGGATCGTAGGCCGGCTTCTCCGGATATGCAAACACCACACCTGACGTCCCAACGGTGCAGGACATCGTTCCTGGCGAGACGATGCCGTTTCCAAGGCGCTGGCCGCCTGGTCTCCTGCTCCCCGAACACCACCGTTCATGCCGGCTCCCGGTCGCACGAGCTGCAGCTTCCGTCACTTCGCCGGTGCTCGCAGTCGATTCATTGGCTCGGGCAGAATTGAACATCCAGGTCGAGTTGCCCATCAGGCAGTGGACCACCGCCGATGCACCACGTCGAACATGGCGGTGCCGCTGGCATCCGAGACATCGCTGGCGAACTCACCCGTCAACTTGAAACGCATATAGTCTTTTGGAAGAAGAATTTTGCGGATCTTTGCGAACTGGGCCGGCTCATGGTCTCGCACCCAAAGCAGTTTGGGCAAGGTGAAGCCGGTCAGCATCGGGTTAGCGGTCGATTGCAGAACCGCCTCAATACCCATCTGGCATTTACAAAATCGACTTGGTCCTGGCTTCGCTGATCGCACCAGATCAACGCGGGCCGTATGACGTTTCCACGATCATCCAGCATGACCAGGCCATGCATTTGGCCCGTCAATCCAATGCCGGCAACGGCAGTACCAGCACACCGGCCTCACGCAGAACACCTCTGAATCGCAGCCTTGCGAGAGCCCTCCACCAGTCGTCTGGATCCTGCTCGGCCCACATCGGGCGAGCCATCTGCATCTCGTGATGCGGTGCGGAGGATGCTCTGCGGACGCGTCCGCTGGAATCGACCAGTAAAGCTCGCGACGATGTTGTGCCTACATCCAGGCCGAGCCAGTAAAAGGAACCCTCAGGAGTCATTTGTCTAGTAACCGCTGCTGACGGCTGATGCCTCAGCATACAGCGACCGCTGTAGAGGTAGGTAAGCTGCCCCGAACAATCCCGCGTCCGCTCCCAAAACTGCCTTTTCGATTCGGGTCCCTGTACGCTTTCGTGTATACGACCGTTTATCCACCTCAGCAAACATCGCAGGTGCAAAATAGTCCCACGCTGGTAGCGGTCCTCCGCTCAGCAGGTACAACGGAAAATTGAAGATGTTGATCAGGTTTGCAAGAGCAATACCTAACGCCTTACCAATTGATTCAAATACCACCCGGGCGCCTTCGCTTCCTCCTACCGCCAGGTCGAAGACCTGCTCGGCTGTGATGCTCTCGCCGAGTAGGAGCACGCGGCCCATAGCGGCAATTGCGGTTGCCGAAGCATGCTTCTCCAGACAGCCTGTATTACCGCATCCGCAAGGATTCCCGTCCGGATAGATGGTCATGTGCCCGATCTCTCCGGCCATACCCAGGAAACCATGTAAGATCTCGCCGTGCGACACGATACCGCCGCCGATGCCGGTTCCCAACGTCAGGAGGATCAAGTCGTTCACGCCCTGTCCTGCGCCGATCCACATCTCTCCAAGCGCCGCGGCATTGGCATCGTTTTCCAGCACAACACGCGTGTCTAAATGCTTCTGAATTTGGTCCCGAACCCGAAACCCAGTAAATCCTGGCAGATTCGCTGCCGCCAGAACGGCGCCGTTCTGTATGTCGATGAAGCCGGGCACCCCGATGCCTACGCCCCTCAACTCACGACTGGCCAGTGGTTTCCTGATCCTCTGGACTGTTTGGACGATGTCCTCTACAACGCGCTGGGTCCGTCCCCGTAAACCGCCGGTAGAGTAACCCGCTCAAGGATAGAGCCGCCGGTATCGATTGCGGCGACACGCAGGTTCGTGCCCCCCAAATCGACGCCAATCGAATAATCGCGCATGCGCCCAGAATCATAACAAAGAAGGGCGCTGTGGCGCGTACCTCGTTCTAGGACGGGGTATAGGCTACATCAAGCCAGAAATGAGCAGCCGTCCGAATGAGAGTGAAGAAGCTATCCAGGTCAACCGGCTTCCTTAGGTAGCAGTTCGCGTGCCCTTTGTAGGCGTCTCGAATGTCGCGCTCCGCATCGGAGGATGTGAGGACGGCGACTGGAATCAGGCGCAGCACCACATCTTCCTTCAACTCTCTCAATATCTCCCGCGAATCCGATCTCGGCAAATTGAAATCGAGAAAAATGAGTGCCGGACGTTCGAATCCGGCATGAGGACCTTGCTGGCGAAGCATCAACAAGGCCTCGTCGCCGTCCCCAGCCACATGAATCGTTATGGGAGGTGCTGTGTCCCGTAGCGCCTCACGCATCAGACGCACGTCGCCGGGATTGTCTTCGACAATCAATATGCTGCGGCGGCCGGGCATACCTGCACCTGAATCACGGGGGCTAAGGAATCTCTCACGAGGGTGAACTCTAATTGTAACTAACTACTCTGCCTGCAACTCTTGCGCAACGCTGCCACTTGCATCCAATGCGCGAAGAACAAGATCGGCAATCTCATCCGCATAAGCCGCATTCAACTTTCCGTGTCCGGAAAGAAGACGAAAATATAACGGTCCGTATAGCAGATCGAGCACGAGATCCAGATCGAACGATGGTTCGATACGTCCGCTCAGCTGATGTTTTTGCAACACAGCTTTGGCCTCTTGCCTGCGTGGCCGTACCCACACCGATAGAAACGCAGAAGCCGCTTCGGCGTCGCTCTGGGCTGCTGCGAGGAACGCTTTGAAAACTCGTCCGCGCGGACCGGTCAGGATCTTAATGAAGTTGCGCAGCTGAATATGTATA
Source organism: uncultured Acidobacteriaceae bacterium (assembly GCA_963814195.1). Taxonomy (GTDB): domain Bacteria; phylum Acidobacteriota; class Terriglobia; order Bryobacterales; family Bryobacteraceae; genus Bog-105. The sequence continues at coordinate 320,356 of CAWFBU010000005.1, read as the reverse complement.
TCCCTGTGGATATCGCCTGTGTCAGGGAATGGCAGTTCTTGCGCGACGGACTCACGCAGAGCTTCTGCCACCAAATCCGCCTTTGTGCTCCACCAGCGGTAGATTGTTGCTTTGCTTGCGCCTGCCCTTACGGCGATGTCATCGGTTGTCGTTTGTGTAAAGCCGGACTGTTCCAGCGATTCCAGGGCGGCCGTTAGTATTCGCTTGCGTGTGTCTTCACATCGCGGACGTCCGCGCCCGCGCGAACCCTCTTCGTGAACTTCGCCCAAATCTTGTTGCTTCAACTCGCTCTCGTTGCTCCGCGATGCCATCTACTTCTTCTCGATGTCTTCGCCTCAACCGGCGTTGCGGAAATACGAAACTTTATAGTACCGTAAATAATCAGCTTACTTAGCAATGTGGATCGTTAAAGTCGCTCTCACCCGGCCGTACACGTTTATTGGTCTTGGCGCTGCTGATTCTGCTGGTGAGTCCGCTTGTCATCCTGCGCACTCCGACCGACATCTTTCCGAACATCAACATCCCGGTCATCTCGGTCATCTGGAACTTACACCGGCCTGAGTCCGGAACGAGATGGAGGGCCGCATGCGTCTCGCTCTACGAGCGCGTACTTACGACCACGGTCAACGACATCGAGCACTTCGAATCGACCACGTTGAACGGGATCGCCGTCGTATAAGATCTTTCTCCAGCCCTATGCCAACGTAACGACCGGCGTCGCGCAGGTCACGGCCGTTTCGCAGACGATCCTGCGGCAGATGCCTGCGGGCGTGAATCCGCCGCTGATCATCATTTACAACGCGTCGAGCGTGCCGATCCTGCAGCTTGCGCTCTCAGGTAAAAGACTTGCAGGAGCAGGACCTGAACGACATCGCCATGAACTTCTTGCGGCCTCAGTTGGTCACCGTTCCGGGCGCTGCTGTTCCCTATCCGTATGGCGGCAAACAGCGTCAGGTGATGATCGATCTGAACCCGTCGCAATTGCAAGCCAAGGGTCTCGCGCCAAGCGATGTCGTGAATGCAGTAGCGGCCCAGAATCTGATCCTGCCGTCGGGCACCGCGAAGATCGGACAGTTCGAATATGACGTGGACATGAATGCAAGCCCGCAGTAAGATTTCTGAGATCAACGATTTTCCCATTAAAGTTGTAGGCGACTCCACTATCTATGTGCGGGACGTCGCGAATGTACGGAACGGCTTCGCGCCACAGACCAACATTGTTCGCCAGTGACGGGCAGCGCGGCGTTCTGGTCACAATCTCTGAAGGCCGGCAACGCTTCGACGCTGGATGTTGTGCAGGGCATCAAGAAACTACTGCCCAAGGTCGCCGCGACGCTGCCGCCCGAACTGAAGATTCAGCCGCTCGCCGATCAGTCCATCTTCGTCCGCGCAGCCATCAACGGCGTCGTCCGGGAAGCCATCATCGCGGCTTGTCTCACCGGGCTTGATGATCCTGATCTTCCTTGGCAGTTGGCGCAGCACGCTGATCATCGCGATCTCCATTCCGCTCTCGATTCTGACGTTCCATCTGCACCCTCAGCGCGCTCGGCGAAACCATCAACATCATGACGCTGGCGGACTGGCGCTGGCCGTCGGAATCCTGGTCGACGACGCCACCGTGACCATCGAAAACATCGAGCGCTTCCTGGAAGAAGGCCATTCGCTTCACGACGCGATTCTGGAAGGCGCAGCGCAAATCTCCGTTCCCGCCCTGGTCTCCACCCTCTGTATCTGTATCGTGTTCCTCCCGATGTTCTTCCTGAGCGGTGTGGCGCGCTACCTCTTCGTTCCGTCTGGCCGAAGCCGTGGTTTTCGCCATGCTCGCTTCCTATGTGTTGTCGCGAACGCTGGTTCCCACGCTGGCCATGTACCTGCTCAAGCCAAAGAGCATGCTCGGCGCACGCGCAACCCACTGGTGATTTTTCAGCGCGCGTTTGAACGTGGTTTCGAGCGCCTACGCCTCGAGTATCAGTCGGTCCTGATCACCCTGGTTTATCGCCGCAAGGTCTTCGTGCCTGTCTTTGTGGGTCTCTGCCTGTGCGCTCTCCTGCTGATTCCTGTGTTGGGCCAGGACTTCTTCCCGGCCACCGACACCGGCCAATTCAAGCTGCACGTTCGAGCGAAAACCGGCACTCGCATCGAAGAAACTGCGCGTCTCTGCGACCTGGTCGATACCGCTATCCGCAGGACAATCCCGAACAGCGAACTCGACAGCATTCTCGATAATCTCGGCCTGCCGTACAGCGGATCTGAACCTTTCGTACAGCAACTCAGGCCAGATCGGTTCAGCGCCGATGCCGATATCCTCGTGTCGCTTGAGGAAGACCATCAGCCCACGGCCGATTATGTTCGCGCTCTGCGCACCAGACCTGCCGAGGCAGTTCCCGGGTGCAACGTTTTACTTCCTGCCCGCCGACATTGTCACGCAGATTTTGAACTTTGGTTTACCCGCACCGCATCGACATTCAGATCGTTTCGGCAACAACGTTGAGTCCAGCCGCAGTCTACGCCAATCGCATCCTGCCGCAGCTGCAGCACATCTCGGGAGCGGTTGATCTGCACGTCCAGCAGGTTTTCGACGGTCCCAAGCTTCATATCAATGTGGATCGCACGAAGGCTGCTGAAAGCGGCTACACACAAAACGAAATCGCCCGCAACCTGCTCACCTCTCTCAGCGGCAGCTTTCAGACCAGCTCCGACGTTCTGGTTGAATCCTCAGAACGGTGTCAGCTACAACCTGGCGACGCAAGCTCCTCAATACGCCATTCAGAATCATCCAGGACCTTCGCGGTATCCCGATTAGCGGTGCTAATCAGAAGCAGCCGGAAATCCTGAGCGATGTCGCCGATGTAAATCGCGAGAGCGAGATGGCCATCGTCACTCACTACGACATTCGCCGCACTATCGATATCTACGGATCGGTGCAGGGCCGTGACCTCGGGGGCGTCGGTGCCGATATCCGCAAGGTGCTCGCCGCTAACCAGAAGTACGTACCGCGTGGCACGGAGATTGTGCTGCGCGGTCAGGTGGAAACGATGCGGACATCCTTTAACGGTTTATTGGCCGGCCTGGTAGGTGCCATTGTCCTCGTTTACCTGCTGATCGTAGTTAACTTCCAGTCCTGGCTTGATCCGTTCATCATTATCACCGCATTGCCGGCCGCGCTGGCTGGCATTGTGCTGATGCTGTTCTTTACTCATACGACCGTTAGTGTGCCGGCCCTGATGGGCGCCATTATGTGCATGGGTGTTGCCACGGCGAACAGCATCCTGGTGATCAGCTTCGCCAAAGATCGGCTCCTGCATCACAGCAACGCCCTGGAAGCAGCGCTGGAAGCCGGTCCACGCGCTTCCGCCCAGTTTTGATGACAGCGCTCGCCATGATCATCGGTATGATCCCCATGGCGCTCGGTCTGGGCGAAGGCGGCGAACAAAATGCGCCTCTTGGCCGCGCCGTCATCGGCGGTCTGCTCTTTGCTACCGTAGCAACTCTTCTGTTTGTGCCGGCCGTCTTCAGCCTGCTGCATGGCTCGGCGAAGCCCGACGAGACGTCCTCGTCGAGATCCGTGGCTGAACAGCCCGTGCACGTTTAGTTTTACTTGGAAATCCTTATGACTGCCGAAGAAACTCTAAAAGCTTCACCAAATCCGAAGGAGGCCGACTCCCGTACGACTGCCAAGCCGCCGGCCAAATCACTGCGCGGATTGATCATTGTCCTGCTGGTACTCGCGCTCGTTGTTGGCTACGCAATCGTGAACGGGTTGCACTCCCGTGTTCAGGCGAACGCTGCTCTCAATACCGATACGCAGACTGCCTCCGTTCCGACTGTGGCCATTGTTCATCCAAACATCATAGGCGGAGGCGAGGAAGTCTTGCTGCCCGGCAACATGCAGGCCTTTATCGACACTCCCATCTGGGCACGGGCAAGCGGCTACCTGAAAGCCTGGTATACCGACATCGGCGCGCGCGTGAAGCAGGGTCAACTCCTGGCTGTTATCGAGGCGCCGGAGCTGGATCAACAGCTGCAGCAAGCGCGTGAACAGTTGAACACCGACCAGGCAAACCTGAAGCTTGCGCAAATCACAGCCGAACGTTATCAAGGCTTGTTGCAACAGGATTCCATCGCGAAGCAGGATGTGGATACCGCCGTTAGAACGCGTTGGCTCGCGCATCAACCGTCAAGTCTTCCGAAGCCAATGTCGCACGGTTACTGGAGACCGCAGGCTATGAAAAGGTCTATGCGCCGTTTGACGGCATTATCACGGCCCGCAACATCGATGTGGGCGGGCTGGTCAGTGCTGGCGCAAATACGCCTGGCAAGGAGCTGTTTCATGTGGCTGCCAACAATGTTCTACGCGTTTACGTCAACGTGCCTGAGGCTTACTCCCGAGAAGCGAAGCCCGGCGTCAAGACCTATCTGACCTTGAGCGAATATCCAGGGCGCCAGTTCGAAGGTACCCTTGTTCGCGACACTCGTTCGATCGATATGTCGTCCCGGACACTACTCGTTGAAGTGGATGTCAAGAATCCAACCGGCGAGCTGCTGCCTGGTTCGTACGTCTCGGTGCACTTCAAGTTTCCTTCTGCGGCACAAGCCATCACCCTGCCCTCAAACACCCTGTTGTTCCGTGCGGAAGGTTTGCAGGTGGCGGCCGTGCGGGACGGCAAAACCGTTCTGCTGCCTGTCAAGCTGGGTCGCGACTTTGGCGATTCCGTAGAAATTGTTCACGGCGTGGGTACGTCCGACGAAGTCATTGTGAACCCAAGTGACTCCATCATTCCGGGCCAGCCGGTCAAAGTGGAAGAAGCTAACCGTCAACCCTCCGGGAGGGCGTCATAAATGAGTAGATCGACAGGCCTAGTTGCCCTAGCCCTCCTCATTCTGCTCTCCAGTTGTTCGCCCGTCGGGCCAAACTACACCAAGCCTAAGCTTCCGGCCGCACCGGCTTACAGTGAAGCTCCGCCGGCTCAATTCACCGAGAGTGCCGGATGGAAGCCTGCTCAACCGGCCGACGCTACTCTACGCGGCGATTGGTGGGCCATGTTTGGTGATCCGCAACTGAACGAGCTGGAAGCCCAGGTGCCCCTGGCAAATCAGACTCTTCGCGCTGCTGATGCTAACTACCGGCAGGCCCGTGCGGCCATCGCGATCAATCGCTCCGATCTGTATCCTACGTTTGGTTCCGGTCCTCTCATAACGTCAAATCACGTTTCGGCGAATAGCCCCACGGGTTCTATAACCTCGCGCGGTGCCACCTTCGGGAACTTCAACTTGCCGGTAGACTTCAACTACGAGTTGGACCTCTGGGGCAGGATCCGGCGCGGCATCACCGCGGCACGCGAACAGTTCCAGGCTTCATCGGCTGACCGTGAAAACATCAAGCTTTCTCTGCAAGCCGAACTGGCGGTCGACTACTTCGACCTGCATAGTCTCGATGCGGCGGATGAGATCCTCGCCAATAACGTCGTCGCCTTCCAGAAAGCCTTAGACCTTACGCAGAATCGGTACGAAGGCGGAGTAGCCTCCAAGGCAGAGGTAACGCAGGCCCAAACGCAACTCGATCAGACCCAGGCTCAGCGCATCGATCTGGAGGAGGCACGCGCGCAATATGAACACGCCATTGCGGTCTTAGTCGGAAAAAATCCGGAGGAGCTTAAGATTCCCGTAGCGCCGCTCAAGGCCGCTCCGCCCGTCATACCCACGGGTATACCTTCTCAGCTGTTGGAGCGTCGCCCCGACATCGCCGTCGCTGAGCGCCGTCTCGCTTCCGCTAATGAACAGATTGGTATCGCCAAGGCTGCGTTCTACCCTAGCCTCACGATTACGGCCACCGGCGGGTTTCAAAGTGGCAGCATTGTGAACTGGTTCACTTGGCCAAGCCGTCTGTGGAGCGTCGGTCCTCAACTCGGCCAGACATTCTACGATGCCGGTCGCCGCCGAGCTCAGCTGGAGAGTGCGACTGCTGGTTATGACGGCTATGTAGCGGACTACCAACAATCAGCCCTGACAGCCTTCCGGGAAGTGGAAGATAACTTGGCCGCGTTACGGGTCTTGGAGAGGGAGGCCGCTAAGCAGCACGAAGCCACAACCGCTGCCGAGAACTCTGTGCAGCTCGCCGTCAATCGCTACAAAGGTGGACTCGTTACCTACCTTGAGGTCATCACCAACCAGGCCATTGCCCTGACAAACGAGCGCACCGAAGTAGATCTGGTCCGTCGGCGGATGGAAGCGAGTGTGCTTCTCATCAAAGCCCTGGGCGGTGGCTGGGATACCAGCAAGCTTCCGAACTCCTAGAGGGTAGCGGGGGCAGACGATGTTGTTGTCTGCCCTGGTAAGCAGCGCTTGACGAACTGCTTCCCCCGATCTTGCTAGCGCCAGTGGCCTTCCACCCAGAAGTATCCGCGGGGCGTATTACGCCAATGCCCGGGTACCCAACCGCGCCGATGCGGAGGGGGCACAACCCATGCTCCAGGCGCCCAGACATAGGCGCGCCCGTCCCAGCGGTGATATCCCGGGACCCACACGTACTGCGGGCCAGGACGTACTGTGACGATCTCCCGCCGTGGCGGAGGAGGCCCAATCCGCACATAAACCTGAGCATTCGCAGTAGACAAGGCTAGTCCAGCACTGAGGACCGCTCCGGCGAAAAGCTTTTTCATCGCTTACCCCTTACGCTCGTGCTGCTTTTCCAGTCGCTTTTGTTGCAGCTGGTCAAACGTCTGCTTCTGGTCGTCCGTCAATATCGCGCGAATTTTTGATTCAGTATCGGCGCGAATGCCCTGCATCTTGGAATGTCGATCCGCCTGCGACAAAGTGCCGTCGCTTCGCAGGCCTGAAACCTGATCGCGTTGTGCGCTTAGAATGTTCAGAACCTGCGTCTGCTGGTCCGCTGTAAGCTTCAGGCGTTTGGAAAGATGCTGCGCTTGCACGGACGGATCTACCATCTGGTGCGCAGGGCGGTTTGCTGCCGGCGGATCCGTAGGCGCTTGGTTAGCAGATTCCTGCGCGAACACAAGATTACCGCCCAACCCCAGCAGCGAACCCACCACAAAACCAATTACTGTCTTCTTCATTTTCGTCATCCTCTTGCGGGAGGTCTTTGCCTCCCTACCTGTATTGACGAAACTACCGGACCGGGGTTTAGAGATCGACCGTTAAAGACTTTCAACCTTAAACAGCGCACGAGCAGTTTTGGCCCTTCGTCGCCGCCCGTTTGTGTGCGTTCACTGTAGAAGGGCTGAACAGTGCAGCCAACCTCATCAACCCGTTTACTTCTTGCTTGACGGCGGAACCAGTCCCTTCATCCGCAGATAAGTGACTAGATTTCCGTAGTGTTCGTCCGTATGTGCGCTGTTGAAATCCAGGATGGTTGCCTTCGCATAACTCTTGCCGAAGAACTGCACGGTTTGCACCGCTTGCGCATCCGTCATAGAATCATAGACCTTGTCGCAATAGGAGAACGAGGTTTTCAATGCCTCAATAATCTCCGCTTTTGTAGTCTTGGTCTTCTCAACATCCGGCATTTTTTCTTTATCGGGCGATATAGCTGAACAGAACTCATACTGGCCATCGGCTATATGCGCAACCAATTGTCCGAAGGAGCGTACAGTATCGACGGGCTTATACCCGTAATCCGACTCCGGCATCTCCTCAGCTGATTTCAGGACGTTGCTCTTCATGGACGCATACATCTTCCGCGAGCCTTCACTGAGCGGATCGGAACCTGTCGGCGATGCAGCGTTTAGCTGTAAAGCCAGTACTGGTATGGCGGCTCCCAACAAGATTGACTTGATTCTCATGTTCTACAATCTCCTTCGCCCGGAATAGTACCACCTCCCGGCCGTTTATCCCATTCGAAGGCCGCTCGTTTTGTAGATCGTCTCCATCAGTCGCATATCGCGCAGTCCCTCTTCTCCGCTGCTCCGCGGCTGTTTATCGTTTGCGACACATTCGGCAAAGTAATCCGCTTCCACCTTGAACTGTTCCGGATCCTTCTGCTCACTTGGTTCGTCCGTCGGTTCCTGGCCTTTGATCTGAGTCTTAAGCCGGATGCCTTGGTAGCCAAACGCCGGTTCCATATGCAGTGTGCCCTTTGATCCGTGCACTCGGAAGTACCCTTCCATCGGCGCGCCGTAGGTGGTGTTACAGGAAGCAACGATACCCGAGGGGAACCGCATGGTCCAGGAGACGTTTTCCTCTACTTCGTCAAATCGGCCGTCGCGGTCGATCACCGATGAGTAAGCCTCTATCTTCGCTGGTTCTTCACCTGTCAGATACCGGCAAGCGTTCAACGAGTAAATGCCGACATCCATTAGCGGGCCGCCGCCCGCCAGCTTACGATTTAACCGCCACTCTCCGGCAGTTTCGTTGAAGCCGTTTGCACTCTCAATCGCTTGAATCTTCCCAAGCGCCCCGCTACGGATCAATTGGATTGCTTTGAGATTCATAGGCTCGTATTGGCATCGGTAAGCGATCATTAACTTCTTACCGGCGGCCTTACAGGCGTTGATCATCGCCTCGCTATCGCGGACCGTTGTGGCCATCGGCTTCTCGCAGAACACGTGTTTACCGGCATTGGCCGCCCGTATCGTGTACTCCGCGTGCATGCTATTTGGCAGCGCTATATAAACAGCGTCTATCTCAGCGTTCTTGCTAATCTCGTCGAAGTTTTCGTAGCTGTAGATGTTTTTAGACGGGATGCCGTATTCCGCCGCCTGCGCTTCTGCTTTGTCTCGATGCCCACTCACAAGCGCAGTTACTTGTGAGGATTGAGACATCTTACATCCGGGCATGAAATGCTTCATTGATATTCTGCCCAGACCTACGATGCAATACCGTAACTTAGGCGAAGCGCTCTGAATACCCGATGCGAATGAACTCCGCAAGCCTGTAAGTACCAAGCCGCCTAGAACTCCGCTAAATTGCCTTCGGTTTGAAATCATCGTTGCCCGCTCCTGTGCCGCTAGTGTATCCCGCTCGTTGCCAGCATCAGAAGGGTAGATTTTGCCGAGTATTGAAGGTACTTTATACCCTGCAAAATTAATCAAGATACCCGAAGCGCTTTCTCCCTGACTGCGTCAAGCATACGTAGGAAGTAAGAAAGTAGAAAGGCAATAAAACATGGCCAATACAACTAACACCACGATCGTCGCTGCGTACCGAAATAGCGCTGACGCGCAGGCAGCTGCCGCTGACTTGCAAAGTGCCGGAATCAGCCGGTCCAACATTTTCCTCGAGAGTTCCTCCAACTCCGCTTCAACAACAACCGCCGGCGACTCTTATGCTTCCCGATCAGCCCATCATGAGGGCGGAATCGTTGGCTGGTTTAAGTCTTTGTTCGGTGACGAAGGAACCGAACATACGGGTTATCAAAACACGTTGGCCGAAGGTGGTTACTTACTGAGTGTGGACGCCGAGGAGGCTCACCTCGATTCCATCGAAGCAATCCTGAACCGTCACAATCCGGTGAATGTAAGTTCTGACGATAAAACGAATTACAACACCGGTGCTCCCGCAGTCGGAGGTTATGCCGGAACGACAACACCGACCGCCACAACCGGCACGACCACCGGCACGGGCGAGTCGATTCCCGTCCTGAGGGAAGACCTCCAGGTTGGCAAGCGCAGCGTGCTGCGCGGTAGCGTTCGCGTCGTCTCGCGCGTTGTGGAAACTCCAGTCGAAGAGAGTATCGGGCTGCGGGAAGAGCGCGTTCTCGTCAATCGCCATGCTGTAGACCGCCCCGCGACAGAAGCTGACTTCGCTGCTGGCCGTAACCAGGCCATCGAAGTGGAAGAGTATGCCGAAGAAGCGGTTGTCGCCAAACAGGCCCGTGTTGTTGAAGAAGTTGAAGTCGGCAAGCAGGTTTCTGAGCGCAACGAAACTGTGAAAGATTCTGTGCGCCACACCGAAGTGGAAGTGGAACAGATCCCCGGCGATCGAACTCAGGCTAAAACCACCGGTCGTTAGTGTAGTGCAGCTTTAGGGGGCACACGCACCGCACGGTTTGCCCCCTAAAGGTTCACCCTGAGTTACGCTGCATTAATCTCAATCGCAGCTTTCCTCCCGCCAGCAGTCTTCGTTGATCTTCCCCGAGCAACCTTCATCGGCTTCAGCATAGAAAGTACAATTTGTTCATATAAATATGCTCCCCGGCTGCCTTGGAACTTTTCGGCAACCGAGCGAAGGGTGCCCGCTGTAAACATCTCCAGCACCGTCGGATGTATGTAATACTTCCGGCAAGTAGCAGGCTTGTTTCCGAGCTTGCACGCCACGTTCTTCACAACATCAACAACCGCCGTCTTGATTGCCTTGTCATTTGGGCTCCCGTCGTCAGTGATATGCGATAGCAGGTAGTTCGCCGCCAGACAGGTTCCGCCCCACGTCCGGAAATCCTTGGCTGTGAACTCGCCGCCGCTGATCTCCCGAAGATACTCGTTTACGTCGCCGGATTCAAGATGTTGCGGATTGCCCTCGTTGTCTAAGAATTCGAACAAGGAACTGCCTGGAATGTCCTTGCATCGCCTGACGATCTTGGCCAGCCGTTTGTCTTCTAAAGTGATCTCGTGATTCTGTCCGCTCTTGCCCCGGAACTTGAACTTCAGGACCCCGCCTAAGATCTGACAATGCTGATTCTTAAGTGTCGTCAGACCGAAGGACCCATTCTCCTGTGCGTACTCCTCATTGCCAATCCGAATGAAGGTAGTTTCGAGCAGTTTCACTACGGCTGCCAGTACCTTCCGCTTCGGAAGCCCCGGACGGCTTAGATCGCGTTCTACGGTCCGTCGTATCTTCGGCAGAGCGCGGCCGAATGCCTGCATTCGGTCAAATTTGACCAGATCTCGGGCTTCGCGGTACGCCGGATGATATCGGTACTGCTTCCTGCCCTTCGCATCCCAGCCCACTGCTTGGATATGGCCGTTCTTGCTCGGATTGATCCACACCGATGTCCATGCCGGGGGAATCACCAGAGACTGGATTCGCTTGAGTGTCTCTTCATCTTTAATGGGCTCGTTATGAGCATCCAGAAAGATGAAGCCGCTGCGTTCCTTTCTTCTCTGAATTCCCTTGCCCTTCGGAATCGTATACCGGAGTCCTGCATCCTCGGCTGAGCGGACTTCGTCTGGAACTTCGTTCACGATCTTTGCGATGACAGATTTTGTGGGAGTGGGCATCCGGTTAACAGTGTTGGTTGTGCTGCTTACGTATTCGCTTTATCAGATGCTCGGAAATGACAAAAAAATACTTCCTGTCAGATGTACTTAGACGGACGCGGGAACAGCAAAATGTTTGAAGCGTTGCCCGCCTTAGGCGAGTCACACCTCGATAAACATATGGAGATGCAGACAGCAGGCCCGAAGGCAGTTATTTTCGACATCGATGGTACTTTGATCGATTCCGTCGACCTGCATGCAAAGGCATGGGTGGAGGCTTTTGAGCATTTTGGCTACTCCTTCCCATTTGAGAGGGTACGCAGTCAGATTGGCAAGGGCGGTGACCAACTTCTGCCCGAGTTCTTGTCGCCCGGAGAAGTAAAGGAAAAGGGCGAAGCCATCCAGAAGTATCGAAGCTCTCTGTTCAAATCCAAATACCTGGGCCAGGTGAAACCGTTCCCGTGTGTCCGCCAGCTTTTCGAGAAAGTCCTGGAGAATGGACAGAAGGTGGCCTTAGCATCTTCCGCGAAGGGCGACGAACTCACCACTTTTGAGCAGATTGCCGGCATTGAAGATCTTGTGCACGTAGAAACCTCCTCTGCGGATGCCGAAAAGTCGAAACCGCATCCCGATATCTTTGAGGCGGCTCTCGAAAAGTTAGGCCCAGAGTTTTCGCCTGCTGACGTGATTGTCGTGGGTGATAGCCCTCATGACGCAGAGGCCGCCGGTCGTGCTGGCGTACGCGCAATTGGAGTGCTGTGCGGAGGATTTGCTGAGAAAAGTCTGCGGGACGCAGGTTGTATCGCTATTTTTGCCGGCCCTGAGGACCTTCTGAATCAATACGACTCATCGCCACTGGGCCGACATCCTAGATAGATGACGATCCGCTTAAAGGTCTTGGGGCGCTAACCGCGAAAACAGCGCCAGCGTGGCAAACAGGAAGAACAATAAGTCGTTGTTCCAATAGTAGAGTGCTGTAACAAAGCACAATACGGCGAGCTGTGACCTGGGGTCCAGTGACCAGTCAAACATAAGCTGTAAATCACAATAGTGCCAGATCAAAGATTATTTCTCAGTGAAAACTGAGAAATAAGGGTTGTCTTGTCGGTTGGGGTACCCGGGGGGCGGATGTCCTCCCTTCCTGCAGCCTGACTCCAAATCCCGCTCATTTGCTTGATAGAAAATGCGGCCCTCCCACACTTATCGGTAGACGCTAACGTTTGAGCGTCGCGTTTACACCTTACATCGGAGTCCATTTTGTCCACTGTCGCTACTAAAGAATACAGAAACTCTCGCCGTTTCCTCCGTTCGAGCTGGGAAGTTCCTGTCTTTCTACCTTGGGAAAGAAGAGTTTGCCATTCAGGTCTCGTCGGTGCGCGAGATTATCGGGTTGCAGGACATTACTCCGGTCCCGCAAACCCCGATTTACATCAAAGGGGTCCTCAATCTCCGTGGACGCGTTATTCCCGTCATCGACCTCCGCAAGAAGTGCGGTCTGCCGGAAGTGGAGTACGGGCCACAGGCTTGCATTATCGTAGTCCGCGTTGAAACCAAAACGTCCGGAATCCCAATGGGTGTGGTGGTCGATGGAGTATCCGAGGTCGTCAATATTCAGACGGCCGATGTGGAGAATATGCCTGATTTCGGCGGCGACCCGCATGCTTACCTCATTGGGGTGGCCAAACTGAAGGGCAAAGTGAAAGTGCTTCTCGATATCGATCAGCTCCTGAGCAATTCCGAAATCCTTTCTCTTAAGAGTCTGGAATCAAAGTAACTCTGCTCGTCTCCCTGGCTTGGACCTGAACCCGAATGAAAACCTGGACCGTCGGCAAACGTATTATCTCCTTGAGCCTGGTGCTCACTTTCTTAGTTATCTGCGTGGGTGCCTGGGGAATCCTGGGCATTTCTGCCATCAGGGTAACGCTATCCGGCCGGAACGGTAGATCCGGAGCCGGCACGGACAAACTCAATCGGGTACAAGCAAGCCTGTTAGACCTTCGGGGAGCCAGTCTGTCTGCCGCCCTGCCGGCATGGACCCCAGAAGCGAGAAGGCGACTGTTAGATCATGCCTCTCAGCTGGAGCCACAAGCGCTTTCCCTGCTCAAGGACTACGAGGGCGGAATAACTCCCGAGGAGCGCCCTCTGTTTGCGTCGACCCAGTCGAAAACCGAAGCATTTGTCAGTCTTCTGAGGAAGTTCCGCGAAATGGTCGCCGCTGGCAGGCTCGGTGAGGCAACCGGTTTCTGGGACGTTGAAGTAAGCCCGAAAAGTGAGCCTTTGGTCAAAGCGTTCGAGGACGAGCTTCGGTTCAACGAACTGGGAATAGAGAAGTCTATTGACGGCGCTCTCGCCAGCGGGTCCTTCTATTCGACTGTTATCTGGGCTGGCATCTTCATAGGCATTGCGGCAGCCGGTGGCCTCGCCTTGCTCGTTGTGGGCAGCATCAACACTGCTCTAAGATCCTCAGCTACCGAAATCCGGGTCAGTTCCGAGCAGGTCTTCAGTGCTTCGGCGCAAGTCGCCTCAGCCAGTGAGCACCTGGCCCAGAGTTCCAGCCAGCAAGCTGCTTCGCTTGAGGAAACATCGGCCTCCGGACAGGAGATCAGTGCCATGACTCAGCGGAACGCCGAAAATTCCCGGACCGCTGCCGGTCTGATGACCGAGGTCGATCAGCGCGTAGGACTAGCTAACACGAAGCTGGAACAGATGGTGATGAGCATGGGTGAAATCACCTCTTCAAGTGAACGGATTGCCAAGATCATCAAAGTGATTGATGAGATTGCCTTTCAGACCAACATTCTCGCTTTGAATGCCGCAGTAGAAGCGGCGCGCGCCGGGGAAGCCGGGCTAGGGTTTGCTGTGGTCGCGGACGAAGTTCGTAACCTTGCTCAACGTTGTGCACAAGCTGCAAAAGATACAACCTCGCTGATCGAGGAGTCAGTAACTACCGCACGAAACGGTGGTTCCCGCCTGGATGAAGTCGCCGGTGTCATGCTGGCGATCACCGAAAGTACACGCCAGGTCAAGAAATTAGTTGATGAGGTCAGCCTGGGCGGAGTGGAACAGTCGCGCGGTATCGACCAGATCTCTCGAGCTCTCGTCCAGATGGAGCAGACCACTCAACAGTCCGCCTCAAGCGCGGAGGAGAGTGCGTCAGCCAGTCAGCAACTCAAAACGCAATCGGCCTCGATGAAGCAGATCGTCAGTTCTTTGGAGTCCCTCATTAATCGGACGTCCACGGAAGTTAAGGTAGCGCCCCCGAATCGGGTTGCACCTGTTACCCGAAAGAAACTTCCAACCTCCACCGCTCCTACCACTCGGTTGCGTACAACCCAACCCGGTCAGTCGCCGTCGCGTTCTCAATCGGCAGGATTGGCACCGCTGCAGAAGGCGGTAGGCACCAGCCGACCAGTTATCCAGGCTGAAGCAGTCAAAGTGGCGCCGGCTCTGGCCAAGGGTTCTTTCCCGCTGGACGATAGCGAGTTCCAAGAGTTCTAGGGCCCAGCCAAGACCTGTTGACGTAAGACCATCGTTTCTCGAGAATCGCTTCAATCTCGCACAGGGTCAGTCTGTTTTTCCGCATGAGCGGGACACAGGCTACCCTGTTTTCCATTTGGCATGTAGTTTGATTCTTTCCTCGCACCTAACCAGCGATTTTCGGAACTTAAAGCCCACTAATAATGTGCGATGCAGATTATCGGAGCTTTAACAGGCACCCATTCCCGCTGAAGCACTTCCTTCAACGTCATGACGAATACTTCCCTAAGCCGCGATATTCAGGACCTCTATCTTGAGCTTCTCTTAGCTAATAACAATGAGGCGGATTCTCTCGCCGCTGCTCTTCAGAAGCTGTCGGGGGTCGTTCAGACGGCCCAAACGGCGGGCGCAACCGCGATCGCTACAAGAACCTCGAAGCTCATTGAGTCTGTCAACGTTGTTCGGCAGTCCGCTAATCATCAGGAGGCAGTTCCTGTCCTCCTAGACGGGCTTAAGTCTCTGGAAGCTGACTTCGCGGCCAGTGACAGCAGCCCGGCTCCCGAGCCGGTGGCGAGTGTGCCCGCTCCTAAAACGAGCAACTCGCTGGCGGAAGATCCGGAATTACTGCAAGACTTCGTCCTGGAAGCCCGAGAGCACCTTTCTGTTGTCGAAACCCAGTTGTTGGTGTTGGAACAGAACCCCGCGGACGCAGAACCAACTCACGCCTGTTTCCGAGCAATCCACACGATCAAAGGGATCGCCGGCTTCCTGGATTTGCACGACATTCGAGAGGTCTCTCATGAGGGAGAAACTCTCCTCGACAACCTGCGCAATGGGATCTTGACGGTTACGCCGGCTCTGATCGACGTTCTTCTCAAGACGGCCGATTTCCTGCACCAGGAGGTCACAGCCGTCGAGGCGCTGCTGGCCGGAGTTCCGCGCAAGCCGCAAACCGATCATCAACAGCTGCTGCAAGCTTTACGCGACGCGAAGAACCCGGCTTCGACTAACCAGACAGACACGACGCCTGAGCCTAGCCCAGCACCTCAGTCAGTTGCGGGTGGTGACGCGAGTCCATCCATCCCGAACGCGCAAGCTTCGGTGGGGGAACTGCAATCCGAGCGGCCCGTTACTCCTGAGGCTAACGAAGCTACGCCTTCCGCACCGGCTCCCCAAGCGCCTGCGGCCACGAAAGCCTCGACCGATAACAAAAAGGCGCCCGAGGCAAAGGGTGTCTCACGTTCGGTTAAGGTCGACATGGAGAAACTCGACTATCTCGCCGACATGGTGGGAGAACTCGTTGTCACCCAGTCGATGCTGCGGCCCGAGAACTCCTCCAACAGTGGCGCGGACACGCCAATGGCCAGAAATCTGGCACAGTTGGCCCGCATCACGGCAGAAGTGCAGAAGACCACGATGAGTATGCGCATGGTGCCGGTGGGCCAGCTTTTCCAACGGCTGGCGCGTCTGGTCCGCGACGTCTCCCGCCAGGTTGGTAAAGCGATCGATCTGGAACTGAGTGGTGAAGATATCGAACTCGATCGCAGCATGGTGGAAGAACTCGCCGATCCGCTCATGCATATGATTCGGAACTCGATCGATCACGGCATCGAGGATCCGGAACAGCGGAAAAAGAGCGGCAAGAATCCAGTCGGCCGTATTTTCCTTCAGGCTCGTCATGATGCCGGGCAGGTTCAGATCCAGGTCTCCGATGACGGACGCGGGCTCAACCGCGATCGCATTCTGCAGAAGGCTGCCCAAAAGGGTTTGGTCGATCCGAATGCTCCGATCAGCGACAGCGAAATCTACAACCTGATATTCGAGCCGGGCTTCTCGACTGCGGAGAAAGTCAGCGATCTTTCGGGCCGGGGAGTAGGCATGGACGTAGTTCGAAGGCAGATCCAAAAGCTGCGCGGACGTATCGATCTGCGCTCGACACCAGGGCAGGGAAGTACTTTCCTGCTTCGCCTTCCCCTCACTCTAGCCATCATCGACGGATTGGTGATCTCTCTCGGAGCGAACCGTTATATCGTTCCAGTTCCAGCGGTGAAAGAGATTCTTCATCCCACGGAAGAGATGTTCTTCACTGTTCAAGGCAAAGCAGAGATGGTCAAAGTTCGCGAACGCATGCTCCCGCTGGTTCGCCTGTCCCGTTGGCTAAAGATGGATTCCACCCTCGAGCCGGTCGACGGAGTGCTGATCGTTCTGGATGCGCAGGGTAAAACTTTTTGCCTGGCGGTCGATAAGGTACTTGGGAAACAGGAAGTGGTTATCAAAACTTTAGGCGAGCTGTTACAGGAAGTGGTTGGTGTAGCCGGAGGCGCTATTCTCGGCGATGGTCGTGTCGGCTTGATCCTTGATATCGACGCAATCGCCGGACGGCCTGCCGATGGCTAGCCCGCTCGGAACACTCACTCGTCCGGCCGGTCCACCACCGATGAAGCCGGCCGACTTTCAACGACTCCAGCAGTTGGCATACCAGCGGTTCGGTTTCGACCTGCGTGACGGGAAGGAAGAGATGGTCTCGGCCCGGCTCGGCAATCGAGTGCGCGAACTGGGGTTTGAGTCGTTTACCCGCTATCTCGATCATGTGACGAGCAGTGCCGGCTCTCAGGATTTCACCGAAATGGTGGATCTGCTGACGACCAACTTTACTTCGTTCTTTCGGGAGACCGCGCACTTCGACTTCCTTAACAAGTACCTGGCGCGGCCAACGAACCGGAACAAGAAGATCCGAATCTGGAGCGCCGCCTGCTCCTCAGGGGAAGAACCGTACTCACTGGCGATCTCGATACTGGAGGCGCCAGTTCAACTGAACGCGAGCATTCTGGCGACCGACATATCAACCCGCATTCTGCAGAAGGCCAAGACAGGCGTTTACGGTCTGGATCGTGTTGCCGGAATATCGCCAGAATACCAGCGCAAGTATTTCCTTCGGGGCTCGGGCAATTCGGAAGGGCTCTGTCGTGTGAAGCCCGTTCTCAGCAACCTCATCGAGTTCCGTCCCTTCAATCTGGTGCAGCCGCAAACGCACGACTCGCAGTTCTCGATGATCTGGTGCCGGAACGTGATGATCTACTTTGACAAGCCGACGCAGGAACGAGTTGTCAACCACCTTGCGAACAGCCTTGAGCCGGGCGGCTATCTGCTCATCGGGCACTCGGAAGCATTGAACGGCATCCAGCACTCACTTCGTTACATTCAACCGGCTGTGTACCAGAAATGAACCAGTCCGTGCCCGCGGCCCTGAAGATCGTGCAGATTGGGGACTACAAGGTGAGTGCATCACCTGAGGATGTCCTGGTTACGTACGCGCTCGGGTCTTGTATCGGCATTGTCATTTACGACAAGGTGGCGGGCGTGGGCGGACTATTGCATATTTTGCTTCCCTATTCAAGCCTTGACCCGGCGAAAGCCAAGGCGAATCCGGCGGTGTTTGCAGATACCGGAATCCCGCTTCTTTTCCAGCGAGCTTACGCTCTGGGCGCGGTGAAGCAGCGTCTTCGGGTATCGCTCATTGGTGGGGCACAGTTCAACGTTAGCTGCGATTTCTTCAACGTCGGAAGCGAGAATATCGCAGCGGCCCGGTATATTCTGCAGCGGGCGAATGTCACGATTCACGACGAGACGGTTGGCGGCAGGAGTGCGCGCACCGTCCGCCTGCACGTGGGAACCGGGCAGATTTCCATGCAAGAGACAGACACGGGCGTGCAAAGGACCGCGTAGTTACCTCGCTATCAATCATGACCATCGATCGCAAGATTAAAGTTCTCATTGTTGACGACTCGGCTATCGTCCGTAAGATTCTCGTGGAAACTCTGGCGGGAGAACGGGACATTGAAGTTGTCGGCACGGCACCGGATCCGTATATCGCCCGTGACAAGATCGTGGCGCTGAATCCAGACGTGCTGACTTTAGACATCGAGATGCCCCGCATGGACGGGCTAACCTTTCTCGGCAAACTGATGCAGCACCATCCACTTCCGGTGGTGATCATCAGTTCGTTGGCGCAAAGTTCGTGTAACATCGCTGTGGAAGCGCTCCGCATTGGGGCAATGGAAGTTCTGGCCAAACCGGCCGGCCCGACCTCGGTGGGTGAACTTCGTACTTTGCTGGCAAGTAAGATCCGCACAGCTGCGAGCGGAAGTGTTTCGGCCAGGCCAGCCTTGACACAGCCACCCAGTACAGCTAAACCTACGGCAGGAGCAAAGGCGCCGGTGGCCGCTGCCGTGACCACGAATCTCTACTCTTCGTCCGACGTCGTCGCGATCGGAGCCTCCACGGGAGGAGTCGCTGCTCTGCAGCAGGTTCTGACACAGATGCCAGCCGCCATGCCGCCGATACTAGTGACGCAACACATTCCCGCAGTCTTCTCGAAGGCGTTCGCCGATCGACTCCACCAGCTCTGCGAGCTTTCGGTCAAAGAGGCGGAGGACGGCGACGTTCTTCGGCCGGGTCATGTCTTGCTCGCGCCTGGCGATCGTCACATGATCATGCAACGCGGCGCCAGCGGGTACGTTGTTGCGATTAAAGATGGTCCCCAGGTCTGCTATCAGCGGCCTTCGGTGGATGTACTCTTCCATTCGGTGGCCCGGGTCGCCGGACAGCACGCAGTAGGCGTGATACTCACGGGTATGGGAGCCGACGGTGCGGACGGCCTGCTGGCAATGAAAAAAGCAGGAGCTCACACGATCGCTCAGGATGAGGCCAGCTCTGTTGTTTTCGGGATGCCCAAAGAGGCTATCCATCGCGGCGCGGTGGACGAAGTTTACTCGTTGACCCAGATTGCGAGCGCTGTACAGGCGGCCCTCGGGAAGAAAGTTCGCGCCCGGTAAGAGCGTTCGGTCGACTTACTAAGTTGGAGGTTACGGCTTTCGCGTCGGGATGTGTTGTCGACAGTCGCTCCAATGATCGACCAGATATCTGACTACGGTGTCGCCGACTCTTTCGGCCCCTTCGAGGGCCTGACGGAAGGCTGAGTACCCGCCCGCGTTCATACCCTTTAGGTTCTCGGCCGCGGATACACCGGGCGGCGGACGATCCTAGTTGCTCGCTGCCCGGAGTACGAGGACCCGATCCAAATCGATACGGCCGGCGGCTTTCAGAAAAGTTAAGGCCTGTAGGGTGCCCGAGTCTTCCATGGCCGAGATCATGTAATTGCCGAGACCTTTGGTGTAATACTTTACCCACTGATTCGCCCAGGCATCCATCAAGTCGCCATGCCAGAACGTGCTGGCGGACAGCGTATCTCCTTCGGTAATGAAGGGCGGCTTCTGTGCGTTCGGAAGACCTTTGTAGCGAGCACGTGCAGTCCGCAATGAGTCGTCATCATCTAAGGTGACCGATTGTGTGAGCATAAACGCCCATTTGGCCAACGAGACGTTTAAGGTGTAAATTTCGCCCTCAAGTTCGTTCCGTAAGGGCTGCTGAAAGGGTTCCGACTTCCTCAGCGGAACAAACCCGGTAGACCAATGTGGCGGAATCTCACGACCGTCGATCTCGTAGCCGAGATCCCCGTCCAGGACGTGGTTGGCCCAGACAACTGAGCCCAGAGAGATATCGGCGGGATCGCCGCCGCCAATTCCGGCAATCAGCCAATAGGCGTGGGTGAGGTCAAAGCGAGGATCGAGGCCCAAAGCCATAACCGAAGCGCTGGCCTTGGCGGTGCCAACACCGGTCACCATACCCAGCACACCGTCCTTGTTCAAGCGGACGTGCCGATAACTTCCGGGCAGAGGCATGACCCGGTCGAAGTGCTCGCGCTCGACCCAAAGTTGGAATTCGCCGGGCTGATCTCCGGTATCCTTACCGGGCTCGAACATTGTCACCACGACCACCTTGATCGCAATGGGCTTGGCGAGAGATAGCCGGGACGTTGCGAGCAAGGCTGCTAAAAAGAGAGCGCGGCTCAACCCATATTTCTTCAACGCAAACCTCTTCAACCCAGGCCTCCGAGGTAGAGGAAGCGGGCGATGAACAGCGCGGCGAGAACATACATGAGCCAGTGGACTTCCTGCCACCGGCCGGTTGCCAGCCGGAGAAGGACAAACGTAACGAAGCCGAATGCCAATCCATTGGCGATGCTGTAGGTGAACGGGATCATGAGAATCGTCAGGAAGGAGGGAAGAGCAATGGCGGGGTCGGACCATTGGATCTCACTAACGCTGCCCATCATGAGGCTTCCAACCACGATGAGTGCGGGCGCAGTAGCCGCGGCTGGGGTCGCACCAAGAAGCGGCCAGGAGAGATAGCAGAAAGAGGATGCCGACCACAACGGCGGTTATGCCGGATTTGCCGCCGACTCCAACACCGGCGGCGCTTTCCACATAGCTGACAACGGTCGAGGTACCTGCCAAAGAACTGAAGATGGTGGCTGCAGAATCGGCCAGCAGGATGCGTTCGAGCCGCGGTATGTCGCGCACGGAGGCTTTCACTAGCCCGGCTTTTTTGCCGACTGCGACAAGGGTGCCCACGTTATCGAAGAAGTCGACGAATAAGAAGACGAAGACGATCTCGAGTAGCCCTAAGCGAAGGCTGGAGCGCACGTCGGCATGGAATGCGGTCGCGCCCAGATCGGCCAGGCGATAGGTCTGCGGCTGCCAGTGGGTCAGGCCGAATAGCAAAGCGAGGACAGTGCTGGCGGCGACGCCAATGAGGATGGCGGCCGGTACTCGGCGAATCATAAGAACCGTGATGAGCAGCAATCCGAAACAGGACAAAGCGGCGTGTGGATCGCGCAGATTGCCAAGTGCGAGAACGGTAGCGGGGTGTGGCACCAGCAGTCCGGCGCTCCGTAGCCCGATAAACGCGATGAACACGCCCACACCGCACGATACGGCCGCATACAAATCGGCGGGTATGGTGGCAAGGAGGACCTGCCGGACTCCGAGCAAAGTCAGTAACAGAAAAGCGATGCCGGATAGAAAAACTGCACCGAGAGCTGTCTGCCAGGGAACGTGCATACCGATGACGACGCTATAGGCGAAGTAGGCATTGAGGCCCATACCGGGCGCCAGAGCCAGCGGGTAACGAGCCCAGATCCCCATGAAGAGGCTGCCGAAGGCGGCGGAGATACATGTGGCGCAGACCACGGCGGCATACGGCATACCAGCGTCGCGCAAGATAGCCGGGTTCACAAGCACGATGTAGGCCATGGTGACGAACGTGGTGAGGCCGGCGATCAATTCGGTTTGCCAGTTGGTTCCGAGGCGCTCGAACTCAAAGTAGTGTTCCAGGCGGTTTCGCCAACCGGAGGTTTGCGGCTGCAGAATAAAAAGATTGTCGCAGAAGAGCGCAGGACTCCCTTTCACCGTAGACGCGCACAAGAGACTAGCCCGAACGAACGCGAGCTTGCACCTTTGCTGCCTGTGCAAGCGCGCCTGGGCAGCTTGTTTGCCCTCCAAGTGAGCCTATTCGGATACAACGAAGGAAGGCACTGCGTCTTGCTGCTGCATCAGTTGGTAGCAGTAGTGGGTTTTGATGGTGGGCCAGGCGACGTGATCGCGGTCACGGGCGACTAAATGGTGAGCGACGCGGCGTTGAATCTGTTCGAGTGAAAATTCGAAGCCAAACATCGCTAAGTCACCCATATCAAAGGGCAAATCCTTATCCTTACAGTGCGTGTAGAAGCGAGCCGCTTCTTCGAGGCGCGATGCTTCGAGCTTACGGCGAGCGGTTTGGAGGACGTTTAGCTTTTCGAGTTCGCGTTCGTGCTGGCGGTTAAGTCGGGATTCCTGGACGGCCAGGTTCGCGAGAGGCTTTTGGAATTCGAACTGGACTTCGGCTTCGATGAGCACGGCGCGGATATCTGCGGGTTCTTCGGCGTGCGTGTGAGCAAAGCGCTTGCGACCGAGGGCGAGGAGGCCGGTTTCTAAAGTCGGGATGCGCAGGATTCGCCATTCGATGTGGGCGATATTCTGAGCGTGGAAACGTTCCTCGTCGGTGGTGGGTTGATATCGCTCTTCGATGGATGCTAGGTGAGCCTCGTACGCCTCGAGGTCATCCGTGGGTAGCAGGACAGTACGACCGGTCAGCCCAGTCTTCAGGGCGTTATGCGAGGAGATTTTCTTTCCCTCTTCGGTCTTCGGTCCCGTAGACTTTGCGGCGTTCGCCCGGTTTGCGGCTTGGCGCCCGGTTAGTTTCTTGTTGTTCATAGCAAGACTCCTCGAGAAACGTTTCGATTGCACAGGTAGCATGCGGTCCGTTCGGATGGGGGCGGTCTTTCTGGCATTGATGCTCGAAGTGCTTGACGGTGGTGCGATTAGGCGCGACTGGATTTTCGAGTCGGCCTGTGACTGGATCTCCAGAGGGGCGAGTCGGTTTGGTTTGCTAGGGGGGTAAGTTGTGCTGGCCAGGGTCGGACGTGGGTACCGGTGCGATCTGTCCGGAACGCAGGTTGCGCTGGTTTTTTGCTGCTTGTGTCCGAGTGGGCTAGGGAGGTCTCGGGTAAGCTCTCTGAACAAGGTGATGCTGGCGTCTTCTTTGGTGACCGGTCAACGTACTGGAGCGGCGCTGCCCAGGACCGATGAACGGAATGAGGTCAGAGTGACCCCATCGAGTAGGTCCCGGCACTCCGGGGCAGTGTCAGCACAGGAGGCTTTACATTGTT
Source organism: uncultured Acidobacteriaceae bacterium (assembly GCA_963814195.1). Classification (GTDB taxonomy): domain Bacteria; phylum Acidobacteriota; class Terriglobia; order Bryobacterales; family Bryobacteraceae; genus Bog-105. Next base: position 297,121 of record CAWFBU010000005.1, on the reverse strand, counting down.
GGCAGTCTACGTGGAAAGTGCGCTGATCGCTTCGGTAGTCGCCCGACCTTTGCAGGGTGAGGCTCCAACCATCGATCTCGTGATGGGTACAACAAGGCGAATACTTCTCCAATGCTCAAGAGGTTTCCTTCGGGCGGATGAGCTGGCCTCCAATGGAGTTTGGGTGCAACGAATCGCAAATCGGTAGGAAGGATGAAAGATCCTGACCGAATCGTTTTGGGACTGCGATGGTAACCGAGGCTGGCAATGAATGTTTCGCTACACGGGATTAAGGCTGCGCAAACATTGGTGCGCTTTCGCAGTCCGCAATTGATGTAATCTCATCGCAAGATGCTCCTCCGTAATCTCGATCTTGACACCCTGCGGACTTTAGTTACGACTCATGATGCGGGTGGTTTCGCGCAGGCGGCAGACCGTGTGGGGCGCACACCGTCAGCGATCAGCTTGCAGATGAAGCGTCTTCAGGAAGAGTTGGGCACACCGTTATTCCGCCGGCATGGCCGCGTCCTGAAACTCACCGAGGCCGGTCAGACCGCGCTGGGCTACGCGCGGCGCATGCTCGCATTAAACGATGACCTGCTGCAAACCATGCAGGAGTTACCCTCGCCGGTACGGTCCGCATCGGTGCTCCGCAGGACTTCGCATCGGTTCTGCCGGAAGCTCTACGGCAGTTCACGACGCTTTATCCGCGCACGCAAATCGAGTTGCGTATCGAAGGCAGCAGTCCGCTTGTGGAAGCGCTCGACAAAGGTCAGCTGGATTCGGCACTCACCATTGGTTTTGCCGATCGCCAGGGCGCCTCGGTGCTTGGCGAACTCCCCGTGCTGTGGATCGCCAGCCGAACTTTCAGGCCGCAGGATTCTTCACTGCCGATTGCTGTCCTTGGCCCGCAATGCATTTTCCGCAGGACAGCGGTTGAACAGCTCGAAAGGTCAGGCATTCCTTATCGGATCGTGGCGACCAGCCCAAGCCTGGATGGGTTATGGGCAGCACTTCAAGGAGGCCTTGGCATCACTGCGCGTACGGCGATCCAACTCCCGGCACCATTGATGGCGAATAAGGCGCTCCATCGCCTCCCGCTTCTTCCCAGCTTTCCCGTGGCTTTGCACCGGAACAATCAAGTCAATGCGGCACCTGCAGTCGATGCACTTTATTCGTTATTGGGTAGCGCAACACAAGCACTACTGGCCGAGCTTGCCTATCCGCAGAATTCGCCGATCGTACGGAAAAGGCTGATCGGCAGTGCGGACACGACAGCATAAATCTTACTCAACCCTATGTCGAGAAAAATCAACTTGCCGCTGCTCTGGCTTCAAGTTAGCTTAGCCCTATGATGACCAAGCAGGTTTTCTTTTTATCTATTATGCTGTTGGGTTCTCTGAGCACTTCCGCTCAAACGCTCCGAGACATTCCTCTACCGCCCAGCCAAAACCCGTCGGGCTCAGATCTTCCAATCGCGGGGGGCGTGTGGGCCGGGAATACTCTGTATGTGAGCGGATGGCTTGATCCAGAGAGGAAAACTCATCCTGACACTACATTGCAGACAGTCGCTATTCTCAAGGACCTGCAACGGTTTCTCGCGTCACAGAGAATGACAATGGGAAATGTCGCGATGATGCGTATTTATCTTGGCCCCGATCCGGCGAGAGACAACAAGATCGATTTCGCCGGAATGACGGCAGTCTACAACCAGTTCTTTGGAACCAAAGAACAACCGCACAAGCCAGCACGCACAACGCTGCAGGCGAGTTTGCCTGCCGTCTCAAGTGGTGGTCTGGTCGAGATTGACCTTATCGCTGTGCGTTCGCATTAACAGGCGCCACGACCGTACGTATTCGTCAGCGCACACGCGGGTACTTGCATATTCCGCTCACCGCGAACTAGGTGCGCGGCGGGAAAGGATTAATACTGCTCAAGCCTGCGTTGAGCAAAATCAACCTGTGCGGCTGCAGTTCAGAAGCTAGCCTATGCGCATGAGGATCAGGCATTTTTTGGTTCTTGCGGTAGCGCTGATCGTGTCCGTACCAGCGTCAGCGCAAAAGGTAAAATACATTCCGCTACCGGCTAGTCAGAACCCGTCCGGAACGGATCTGCCTTTTGCGGCGGCAGTATGGGTCGGAGACACGCTGTACGTAAGTGGGTGGCTTGACCCCGATATGAAGACGCACACTGACACCATGTCCCAACTGGTGGGTATTTTCAAGAACTTTCAGAAGTTTCTCGCGTTGCAGAAGCTGACCTTGGGCGACGTAGTGATGATCCACGAGTTCCTCCAGGCCGATCCTGCGAAAGACGGCAAGATGGACCTTCCCGGAGCGAGGGCTGCATAGGTTCAATTCTTCGGGACGAAGGACCAACCGAACAAGCCTGCGAATACGGCTGTGCAGGTAGTTCTGCCTGCCGCAACGCGCGGTGGCCGGGTAGAGATCGACCTTATCGCAGTACGTCCGGACTAGCAGCCCGTCAACGCCGAGCGGCCAACGAACCAACTCTGCTTGCTAGTGCACAGGCAGGTCGCTTTTGTGGCTTCGTTCCTGGCTCCAGATAGCGCCTACGACTCGAAACCCCGAATGTAGGGCGTATTCGGCGGCCTCTGCCCGGATTCGAATAGGGGTCCGTGTGTAGAGTGATAACGCATGTTCAGAAACGGAGTCTCCATGCGGCGTCCGACTGCAGAGTAACGGCCGTTCTCCCAATTCGATTCCATGTAGTAGTTGACGATACCGGTGGACAGGAGCAAGCGCTCCGCGTTGAACGGTTCTCTTTTCGTCAGCATCATTTCGATGATCCAGTGCTCGTAGGCATTGGCTGCGTGATACTGCGAGATTGGTCCAGGCCAGCCGAGCATTGAGACAATCGCCGGATCTTTCTGCCCTTCGATTTCGCCCGCGTACGTCCAGCCCACACCCTCGCCCGAAATTACGGCGGCTTTGCTTCCGTCGTTGTACTCTACGACACAGACGTTTGGCCTCCGGGTTTCCTGAAGCTGTTCCGTCTTCAGGTCGAGTTGTTTTCGCACCGCTTCGAGCAGGTTGCCGGCCCAGGCATTGCGTTTGACCCACGCCCAAGTTTCGGGTCCCCGGATAGACTGCACTGCTTTGACGCCGGTCTCACCGCCCTTTCGACGATCAACAAAGGCCTGGAGAACGTCAATGCAATGGAAGATGGCTCCTTCATCTCCACTGTTGCCAACCACGATGGAGTTCTTGATGGGGGTATCGATCGCGAGTTCGATCTCGGGCTTGCGGAAGTACGTCGGTATCGAAGAGCCCCCGGTTAAGGGAAATTTCAGTTCACGCGACTTGTCGAACATCCACTTGGCATCGTCCCAGTTGTAGGAAAGGTGCTTGTCGTTGAACACAGGCACAGAGCGTTGGTTCTGCTCGAAGACCTGGATGACCTGCTGATAAATCCACCAGCGCGGCAGAAGCCAGTGCCCCTTGAGATCGGTTGGATAGTTCCCGTGTTCGGCAACGATGACCACGCCATCTACAGCAAGTTCGGTCCCGCCAAGCGTGACGGCTTCCTTCACTGTTTTGAAGATTGGAATGTCCTTCGCTTTGCATACTTTCTGACCCAGCAGACTTGTATCCAGCTGGTGGATGTATACGGACACCACGTCGACCCGGGAAGGCGTGTGGGCGCCGTGCCACCAATAGCCATCTAACAGCTTGTTTACTATCCAGTCCGCGTGGGAGGTCGGGAGACCCCAATAGCTGACGAGACATGCAATGCGAGGCCGTGTTTGGGCAGTCTGCGCGACCGCCGTAGGGGCACTACCGGTGGAAGTAGCAAGTCCCGCCAGGGCGGTCAGTCCCAGCATTTCACGCCGTTCTAAGAGAGAGTTCGACTTCATCACCCCGGGCATGGGAGATGAGGCCGTGGCTGCGATTTCAATCTGATTCTTTTTCATCAAGGTCATTCGGTTGCGAGTCTCGTTACTGTATGAGTGCCGGTGAGTCTTGTGATCGTACCCTGTCATGTTGGGCGTTCCTAGGAGGGGTAGAGGCATCGCCCAGTGGTCCCTTTGCGTGGCGGCATGGATTGCGGTCAGTCGGCTTTCGTTACCCCAGTTTCGGGATGGCTAGTTTCTCGACTAAGCACTTGATTATGAGATTAGTAAACACATTCAGACCAAGATGGATCTATGTTGCAACTTCCCCAATGCCCAACGTGAAGCAATTGAAGACACTCACATCGTCCATCGTTTGCGGCTTCAACCGGTTCGCGCCGTTGTGCAGCGGCGCCACCAGCAATGCTTCCTGGCACGAAGCGATATTGAGCCTAATCAGTCGGCCGGATCAGCGGCGTCAGAAATTTCCCGCTTTCATCACGGATCGCCTTAATCTTGACAGCGCTCGGATGCGGAGTGACTTTTGGCTTCTCGTTCGAGAACAACATGACGCTCCCGCCTGAGGCCAGAGGCCATGCCGGCAGGCCGGGTGCCGAGGGAGTGCCGCTCTTGGCAAAGTTCGTCCAGTACGTCGCTATTTCCGATGCCCGAGCACGATCACGATCATCCATCTTTGCCGGCGATGCTTGCGTCTGGAAAACGTATGGTAGTTCAGACGCATGGGGTGCCGCAGAAACCTGCTTCTTCATGTCGTCAGAAAGAGCAGTGAAGAAATAAGCATACGATTTCGCTTTACGGGCGTGCAGTTGAGCCAGGGTCATCGCGGGCTCAACGAGCAACGCATCCGAAATGAAAGTTCTCTGGTATTCGGTTTCTGATCCATACGCCGCTTTTAGATCCGGCGGAAGAGTGGCAAAGGTTGGCACATGTTGGGCGATAGGGCCGCCCATCTTAGGGAACTCGATTTCATTAGTGCCGATTAAGTACGGTACTGGCGCTTCCAGACCCAGTTCGAATGTATCGATCACATGCCTGGGCAAAAACTTGCCGTCAACTATTGGGATCTTGCCAGTGGCATAGAATGCCGCTCCATACTTTGCACCGCTGGCAAGCACGGTCGCGGCAGGCACCGCACGCAAAGCGGTCGCATGGGCATTCGCTGCTACTCCCCATTCCGCAGCTTCAGCCGCTCCGGATTTTTCGGCCTCAGAGAGCGTCTCTTGCTGCTCTCGTCCAAAGGACGATTCGGCGATAGCAGCGCGGAACAGTCCTCTTGCAGGAGGAGAGGTCATCAGCAGATTGACCGATATACCGCCGGCAGATTCGCCGAAAATCGTCACCTCCTGTGGATCTCCCCCAAATTCCGAGATGTTATCTCGTACCCATTTCAGGGCAGCGATCTGATCCATTAGGCCGTAGTTCGCCAGTGAGCCATCAGCATTCTCCGCTGTAAGAGCCGGATGAGCGAAATAACCAAAGCGACCGACACGGTAGTTGAACGATACGAAAATTACGCCTTTTCGCGCAAAGGGTGCGCCATCGTAAGCGGGTGCATCGCTGGAGCCTGAGACGAACGCTCCGCCGTAAATCCACACCATGACGGGAAGCCGGGCCGAAGCCGAGGCGTCCGCTGGCTTGAATACGTTGACCGTCAGACAGTCTTCGCTTGGCACTCCGACTGGGAAATACGGAGAGTTTGGAACGGCTATTTGCATGCAGGGGTGACCAAATGCCGTTGCGTCCCACACCGCAGTCCACGCGGGAACGGGTTGGGGGGCACGCCAACGCAGATCGCCGACTGGTGGAGCGGCGAAAGGTATACCTTTGAAGCTCGTCACATTGCCGGTGGTAATGCCTTTTACCGGGCCAGAGGCAGTCTTCACGACTGGCGATTCGTCAGAACTTTCAGCCGAGGCTAGAGCCACTGAAAGTACCATTGCTGCCCAGAGTACGGCACGTTGGATACCCAAGCGTCAGACCTCATCTAGCATTTGATTTCGCGATCAACCCGCAACGGCCGGTGCTTTGGCGTACTCTTCGTCTGATAAAAACTTGACCTCGCCAACTGGACCCTTCGTCACATCCTCCGTGTACTGGAGCGCGAGGTGGGACATAAATCTGTTTGGTGCAGCACCATGCCAGTGATTCTCACCTGGCTCGAAGTACACACTGTCTCCGGCCCTTATGACCTCGATGGGTCCACCGTCACGCTGGCAGTAGCCCACGCCTTCGGTAACGTAGATGGTCTGTCCTTTGGCGTGAATGTGCCAGCCGGTGCGCGAAGCGGGCGTGAAGTGAACGATCGCTCCAGTGATCGGGTTGTTCTCGGAGGACCCGGCAAAGATGTCGACGAAGACTTCCCCGGTAAAAAGTGTCGCGGGACCCTTCCAGGTAAGTGCGGTATTCCTCGTGATTTTCATTGTCCTTGCGTTCCGGTTTTCCTTTCGTGAGAACCCTTGTGCATCACTCGCTCACCCCGACTATAGTCCCCTCGCGTCTACAAGAAAAGGTAGATAATGTGGATGGCCCTGTGAATATAATTCACGAATGCCGAGAACAGATCTTTCAGCGCTCGCAGCCTTTCTTGTCGTTGCCGACGAACACAGCTTCACCGCGGCTGCCAAGCGGCTCAGTCTTTCTCCCTCTGCAGTGAGTCATGCCATGCGCGAACTGGAGGAGGGAGTAGGTGTTCGGCTTCTGTCGAGAACAACCAGAAGTATGGCGTTAACAGAAGCCGGGGAACAGCTACTACTCCTTTTGCGTCCGGCGCTCTCCGACGTTCAAGGTGCGCTCGATCAGGTCGGCAAACTTCGGAGCAGACCCGCAGGAAAAGTGCGTTTGCTTGTGACGCAGTTGGCGGCGAATACGGTTCTTGGTCCCAGGTTGAAGCAACTTGCAACCGAATATCCAGACATCTTACTGGAAGTGACGACCGATGACAGCCGAATGGATATTGTCCAAGCTGGCTTCGATGCCGGCATTCAGATAGGTGAATACATTCAGAAAGACATGGTCGCTGTGCGTGTGTCTCCCGACATTACTCCAGCCATTGTCGCTTCGCCTGCTTATCTGCTGGCGCATGGAATTCCAAAGCATCCTCGGGATCTCGTGCAGCACGTCTGCATCAACTATCGCCACGGAAACGCTCCCGTTTACAAGTGGGAGTTTGAACGAGGGAAGAAGGAGATTGCGGTTGCTGTTCATGGACCACTCGTCGTGGACAATGGCGGGCTGGTGCTACAGGCAGCTTTGCAGGGAGTAGGTCTGGCCTATGTCCCTGAGGGAGCGGTAACAGAACACCTCAATAGCGGTGCTCTTGAGCGAGTGCTCAAGACATGGTGTCAACCGTTTTACGGGTTCTTCATTTACTACCCAAGCCGCCGCCAGCAGCTACCTGCGGTTACAGCCATCATCAACCTTCTTCGGGTCTATCCAACTGCTGACGACATCTGAAAGCTTCAGGAAGTCTCTGCTACCTCGCGCTCGGCAGACCTGGTATGTTCATAGCGATCTTCGATGAGTGACTCGGCGATTGTCACTCATCGGCGAGGAATTCTCTCCCGAGCCCATTATTGTAGCCACGGACAGCAATCGCATCGTCCTGCCCGGGAGGGCATCTTAAGTATGGCTCGAATCGAACAAGGTTTAGTAGCCTATTCGCCTTAGCATGACCACACAAGTCTGCGGCTTCGTTCCCTGAGCGCAGCAAGGCCCTGCTCAACTCGATACTCAGTTCAGCAGGGCCTTGCAATTACGCCGAGCGGGGTTTAGGCCCCGGTTAGTTGTGACTTAGACGGTCTGGATAATGTCGAAGCGGTCGAGGTTCATCACCTTATGCCAAGCCTTGACGAAGTCTTTGACGAACTTCGGTTGTGAGTCCGAGCACGCGTAGACCTCCGAGATCGCGCGCAGCTGTGCGTTCGAGCCGAAGATGAGGTCGGCTCGTGTGGCCTGCCACTTTGGAGTGCCCGACTTCCGCTCTCTGCCCTCGAAAGTGTCTTGTGAATCGCTCGTTGCCTTCCACAGATATTTCATATCCAGAAGGTTGACGAAGAAATCGTTGGTCAGGGTCTCCGGGCGGTCCGTGAGGACACCAAACTTCGTGCGATCGAAATTGGTGTTCAACACGCGTAGGCCGCCAATCAGCACCGTCATCTCCGGCGCGGTCAGCCGCATCTGTTGGGCCTTATCGATCAGCGCCACTTCGGCCGGCTCAGAGTCTTTGTACCCGTACGAGCGGAAGGCGTCCACTTTAGGCTCGAGCGGCGCGAATGACTCAACGTCCGTCCGCTCCTGCTCAGCGTCCGTGCGTCCCGGCGTGAAGGGAACCGTCACCTCAGTGCCGGCATCCTTGGCCGCTTTCTCGATGGCTGCTCCACCGGCAAGTACGATCAGGTCCGCGAGGGATATTTTCTTGCCCGGGTTCCCGCTTCCCGGGGCTGCGTCGTTGAACTCGCTCCGGATCTTCTCAAGCGTTCGCAGAATGCGAGCCAACTGGGCCGGCTGGTTCACCCTCCAGTCTTTCTGGGGAGCGAGTCTGATGCGAGCGCCGTTGGCGCCGCCGCGCTTATCGGATCCGCGAAAGCTGGAAGCCGAAGCCCAGGCCGTGGAGACTAGTTCCGAAACCGAAAGACCCGAAGCCAGCACCTTCTCTTTGAGCGCCTTGATGTCCGTCTCGTCGACCAGCGGATGGTCAACGGGCGGAACCGGATCCTGCCAGATGAGGACCTCCTGCGGCACTTCGGGTCCAACATAGCGGGCGCGTGGACCCATATCGCGATGGGTCAGCTTGAACCACGCACGCGCAAAGGCATCGGCAAACTCGTCGGGATTCTTGTAGAAACGTTCTGAAATGCGGCGGTACTCGGGATCGGCCACCATCGAGATGTCGGTGGTCAACATGCCGGGCTGATGCTTCTTGCCAGAGTCATGCGCATCCGGAACGGTTCCGGCGCCAGCATCGGCCTTCGGCTTCCACTGAAAAGCGCCACCGGGGCCTTTGGTCACTTCCCACTCGTACTTGAACAGGTGCTCGAAGTAGTCGTTGCTCCACTGCGTAGGCTTCGTGCTCCAGGTCACCTCAATGCCGCTAGTGATGGCATCGCCGGCAATACCGCTTGCGTAGGCACTGGTCCAACCAAGGCCCTGGTTCTCAATGGGTGCACCCTCAGGCTCCTTGTCGAGGTGGTGACCCGGGGCCGCACCGTGAGTCTTACCAAATGTGTGGCCGCCGGCAATGAGGGCAACCGTCTCCTCATCGTTCATGGCCATGCGGCCGAAGGTGACGCGGATGTCGTGTGCCGCCGCAACCGGATCAGGCTTTCCTTCAGGACCCTCGGGGTTGACATAGATCAATCCCATGGTGGTGGCAGCGAATGGATCGGCGAGTTCACGGTCGCCGCTGAAACGCTTGTCGGTGCCCATCCAAGCCGCCTCAGCACCGAAATCGACGTCGTGATCGGGCTCCCACACGTCCGGGCGTCCGGCACCAAAGCCAAAGGTCTTGAACCCCATGGTCTCGAGCGCGACATTGCCTGCCAGGATCATCAGGTCGGCCCAGGAGATCTGTTTGCCATACTTCTGCTTCACCGGCCATAGCAGCCGGCGTGCACGATCGAGATTCACGTTGTCCGGCCAGCTGTTGAGAGGCGCAAAGCGCTGCTGTCCGCGTCCGCCGCCACCTCGGCCGTCAAATGTGCGATACGTGCCGGCCGCGTGCCACGCCATACGAATCATCAGCCCGCCATAGTGGCCGAAATCTGCAGGCCACCAATCCTGCGAGTCGGTCATCACCGCAGCTAAATCTTTTTTCAACTGCCAATAGTCCAGCTTCTTGAACTCTTCCACATAGTCGAAATCTTCTTCCATGGGGTTCGACAGATTCGAGTGCTGGTGCAGCAGTTCCAATTCGAGGTGGTTGGGCCACCAATCGCGGTTCGTTCTGCGCGCGCTCTTGCCGCCGCTGTTGCCGGTGCCATTGGCCTGACCGTGCTGGACGGGGCATTGAGGTTCTTTTGCTGACTGTTCAGCTCTCTCTGTGTTCAAAGTCTCCACGTGGTGCTTCCTAAAGGCCTTTCGATGTCACGGTAACATCAAAGCGAGCCATAACTCAAATATAAAAACTCGCTTCCAGGTATAGGCTATACCTATGGAACTCCATCAGCTTCGTTATGTGTGCGCGATCGCCGAAAGCGGCAGCTTCAGTCGGGCAGCCGAGCGTTGCCAGATTGCGCAGCCCTCGCTCTCGCAGCAGGTACTGAAGCTTGAGGAAGAACTCGGCGCCAAGCTCTTCGACCGGCTCGGCCGCGGCATTCGCCTGACGGAATCGGGGCACGCGTTCCTGCCACATGCCCGGGCGATACTCAATGAAGTTGATGTCGCCCGGGCCAGCGTTTCTTCCGGCAATCCGGCTGTTGGCGGAAGCGTCACGTTAGGGGCCATTCCGACGATCGCACCGTATCTCATTCCACGCTACACTGCCGCTTTTACCACGCGCTTACCGCACGCCCGGTTGCGGATCGTAGAGGAGACTACGCCGGTGCTGATCGAAGGGCTCCGCGATCTGTCGATTGACTTCGCCCTGCTTGCTCTTCCTCTCCGTCAAAAGGATCTTGAACTGCAGCCCGTGCGGACGGAACGCCTTTTGGCCGCTCTACCGGAGAACCATTCGCTGGCTTCGCACCATTCTCTATCTCTCGCAGAGTTACGTGGCGAATCACTGGTGATGCTGCGAGACGGTCACTGCTTTCGAGATCTTAGTCTCGCGATCTGCCGCAGCGCAAATGTTAATCCCAACATTGCTTTCGAAAGTGGCCAGTTCAGCAGCGTGTTAGGGATGGTCGCCGCGGGCATAGGGGTCTCGTTAGTGCCGGAGATGGCCGTTGATCGCCATGCGGGGTGCCGCTATGTACGCCTTCGCGAAACTCGTGCTGTTCGCACCATCGTGTTAGCGTCGCTCCGCGGCCGCAGCTTCAATCACGTTCAACAAGCGCTTGCCCAGGAATTTAAGGGACGCGACAAAAAGTGAGGCACAGCGCGCACACTGCTGACTTGAGATTCGTCGCGAAGTGATGCGGTGCGGCGGGCTCCTCTATACTCCCAGCATGAATACACCGCAAGCTGGAATCTTCGCGCTCGGGACGTCCTCGCATTCGTACCTGGAGTTTGACGTTCGCGACGCGACGAAGCGGAGGGAGTTCGCCAGTATTATTTCGGCCATTCGGGAACCGCGAACGACCACGGGCGGTGTGAACCTGGTCATTGGCTTTCGCCCGGAACTCTGGCGCGAGATCGTTCCACAGGACATCCCTTCCAACGTGGTGGGGTTCAATAAGGACATTCAAGGTACGGAAGAATTCGTGATTCCGGCCACTCAACACGACGCGCTGGTGTGGCTTTCGGGAAGCGCGTATGACGTTGTCTTCGACATGGCCCGCTCTGTGATTCGTGACGTGAGCGAGTTGGCGTCGTTAGGCGAGGAGACCTCAAGCTGGCCCTATAGGCACGACCGCGACCTGACGGGGTTCATCGACGGTTCTGAGAATCCAACACTGCTCGATGCACCTTCTGAGGCGCTGTTGCCGGACGGTGTAGCAGGGGCTGCAGGTTCCGTACTCCTGGTGCAGAAATGGAAACATCAGTCGACGGAATGGGAAGCGCTGGCGGTTGAGCAGCAGGAGCGCATCATGGGACGTACGAAGCTCGAGAGCACCGAGCTTGAGGACAAGCCCTCCGATTCGCACGTCGCACGCACCGACCAGGACCAGTTCGGCAAGATCTTCCGCCGCAACATGCCCTACGGAAAGGTCGATGACCATGGCACAGTGTTCGTAGGGTTCAGCGCCGATCAGAAACGGCTTTCTCGCATGCTGGAGAGCATGGCGGGTCTTGCCAACGGCACACGCGACGCACTTACACGCTACACTCAGCCACTGACCGGCTCTTATTACTTCGTGCCTTCGGTCGAGAGTCTGCGGCGCTCGCGCTGACCGGCACCTTGGGAACGGGACTTCCGGGCTCGGCTGAGGGCCTCGTCGTGGTAATCGTTGGCAGGAGGTGTACCCGGGTTAGTGCTTGGCGAATGCGGACGATGGCGTGGAGCCTGAGGTTGCTTCAGTTTCCTTGATGTCCATACGGTCGATCAGGCGGTTCGAAATGGTGTAAGTGTGCCAGACCTCCATTTCAGAAAGAACGTCCCCGGCAAGACTCTTAACGAGCTGATGAACCCTGACGTCAATCTTGCCTTCGCCCCGGTCAATCACATCGATCGGCTCGACATGAGGATCGAATTGATTCCACTGGCGAATCCAGTAGGCGCGGATCTCGTCTTTTCCCAGCGCCCGCCCACCTTCTGAAGCCTTAGGCCAGCTGACATGTTCACTCATGAAGGCAAACACACCGTCGATGTCTCTTCTGTTGAAAGCTGCATACACGCTTGTTATTAACGTCTGAGTATCTGGCATAGTCCTAATGTCGTTTTGTGAGATGGATGTGTGAGCTTCTCCACCGTCACCTCTCAACTATGGCACTGGTGAAGGTATGCGCTACGGCCGAAAGGCAGTTAAAGCCAAGCTATTGGGCGGCGCACTCTTTTGCCAGTTGCCGATAGGTTTCTTCGGCGTGATCGTAAGCTGCGCGTGCTGCTGCTTGCTCGGCTGCTGAAATCCGCGGCGACTTTTGCGTCCAGCACTGATGCACTGCAGTCAAAGCCCACTGAGCGCTTTCGACTGAGGCACGAATCGGCTTGCCCCCGACTGTGACAAAGAAGGGATTTGTATGCGCCGCACCCAAGGCTCGCAATGCTACCCAACTGCTTTTCGTGATGGCGACATCAAACGCGATGTCGCGGATACTCCCATCTGCGAGGACGTTCGTCCGCTTAGCCACTACACCGTTGACGACTAGCTCAACCCCGATCTCGCGAGATTCCTGACGTCGCGCCCGCTCCACCGACCAGTAAGGCTTTTGATCGTAGGGCAAGTGTTTCATGTTTGAATCCGGCACGGCATCTAGTAGTGCTGCAACTTTTGCGGTGACGTGAACGGTTGCTGCTTTGGTCAGCGCCACTTCGCTGTCCTGCGTTCCTGTGCTGAGGCCGTTTAGCAGGAAGTCCATCAGGTGCGTTCGCCCGTCGGATACATAACTTCGACCTGCCTTCAATCCGTCCAGCCACGCCTCATAAGTCAGCGGGCCTTTCACTTGCACATAGCTCCTTGCCAATCCCACGCGGGCGTCCGTGATACAGGGGAAGTCCGTTTCGCCTGCGATCCGAGTACGAAAGCCAAGATTCAAGGTGTGATACCAGCTGCTTAATTCCCATACCAGGGGCGTGTCACCAACCGAGAGAAAGTCCACGGTATTCGGCTCCGTTACATCCACGATGTATTCATTGGCCCCGATACCGTCAAAGCTCGGCATCTGGAAACTCGGGACCTGGTTATCGGCCACCTGTAAACCCCAGCCAGAATGCGCAAAGCCGACGGCCGCACCTTGGCTGTGCGCCCATTTCAGAATGGGCAAATCCCAAGTCGGCCAGTCTTCTATCTTCTTCGTGTTGGAGTAATTTTGATTCTTTAATCCCAAGAGAACCAGATGACCCGCATGACTGGAAGGAAATCCTGATACCTCCAGGTCGTAGTGCATTCGCGAGCATCTGTTGGAAAGAGGATCATCGTTACTGGAGAAGAATTGCTTCTGGAAGTAGTAGTCAGGGCCCCAGGTGAGGACCGAGCCGATGTTCAGCTTCTCGCCTTCAATCTGCCGCATCATGTCCTTCGGCAGTACACCTTCCGCGGGATTCTTGTAGTGTGAGCATCCTGCTGCATGGACGTGAGTGTCGCCGGAAAACCAGCCATAGCGGGAAGGGTCGATCCACCGGCTCAGCTGAAGACTGAGTTCGTCTGGCGAGGCATCCGATACGACAAAGTCTTTGGTAGAGACCAGGTACTCGGGCCCTCCGGTGGTCGTCATCCGGTAGTGACCGGGCGGCAGTTCAAGTGACTCCCCGTCAGCGCGGTAAACCTGTGGCTGAAAATAGAGGTCCGGTGCGAGCCGCTTCGAAGGATTCGGATAGAGACGGTTTTGGTCATCGCGAGTGGTGATCGAGGCTACCGTCGGGTTTCCTGTTTCATCCCGAAGATGCAGCTTGATCGAGTGTGAAGGTTTCGCCTGAAACAGGATGGCTAGCTCATTGCGAAATCCTAAATCCTGCGTACCCTGGCCGGCGCTGAAGTTGATGCGAGCCGAACGTTGGCCTGCGTCACGACTATAGATTTCTAACACCTGATACTCCAGCGGAAAGCCGGAAAGCCTCCTCTGGAGAGGCGCAGTGTCTGCGAGAGTGATATCGGCCCATCGTTCGCGGACGTCAGCCTGAGTCAACAGCATCGCGGGTGCAGGATCGCCATCTGATGTGACATAAACAGTTCCGCTATTGGGACTTCCCACCAGCAACTGCGAGGTGATGCCAGCGCGGTTGACCACCTTCACCAGAAACAGGCGAGTCCCATCTTTCACAAGTTCTGCGCGTGCCGGGCCGCGTTCGACTTTGACACGGCTTTCCGGATTGATATCGACTGTCGCCAGCACATAGCGGTCGAGCGTATCTTCCAGCAACGAGACGCCTGTTTGTTCCTTCGGTTCAGCGATGGCGTGGTCGATAGCCGCGACTGTCTCTTTGTCGAAGGGCTGTCCTAAGAGTTCAAGCGCAGCTTCGAGCCGACGCACCTGTTGCGCCAGAGGCTGCATGGGCATGTCTATTTGCGGCTGGATTTTAGAACGCGTCGTTCCCCCAAACCACGATTGGCGGCTCTGTTCCGTCGAGTTTCGCGTTTGCGCATTCAGGCTGCAAACCAGGAAGAGAATAAGGAGGTATCGAAGGGGGATCATAGTCGGACGGGTTGAAACCATCACTATATTCGAAAGCAATTCTTTGCTTCAGGCCCCGAGCAGAGCGCACCGTGCGGTCCAGAGTTGCTCAGCCTACAATCGTCAGTCTCGCCCATCGGCGAACAGTGGATTGAGCTTTCTCAGGAGGCAGGCGGTTCTCAAGATGAACCGCATTGGAGTAGCCGGGACCTTAGCCACTGTGGTCAACGGACCACGGCTGAGGCGATTCGGATCTCTCAAAAGCCGGTGCTGATATCGCACGCCGGTTGTAATGCGTTGCATGCCCATCCGCGCAACAAGCAGAGTTGCGCGCTATGGCAGAAAAGGGCGGTGTCGTCGGTGGTTTCATCATGCTTCGTGGTTATCGCAATGGTCGCCCTGCGAATGATGTAGATGACCGTCAACAAGGTATCGGTGCGGTCGCCGTGAGGAACTGCTTCATGACCACAGCTGGCGGTATGTTTGTGCGACTTGTCGTGGCCAGCACAGGTGTGATCGGGTGTGCAGGCATTAGAATTCTTATCGTTCACCTCGATTGAATGCTCGTCGAAGTGACGGTCGTGGGGAGGAAAGACAATCCGGTGTTCGTGGGCTCAACCATGCGCCGTTCAGCCCTGCCAGTTTTCATCCAGCGCGACCTTCCATACTACATCAGCACGGACCTTCAATTTCCAAGATGTAAGGCAGCATTGGCGCCTCCAGATTGCTGCTTGACAACACGGGCCTCGGCACATAAGCTAACTGGAACCTACTATCTAGGTAGGCGATCCGGTGAGTCAGTTCCGAGGGGTTCATGAAAATATTGAGCGCGATGACCGTGACGTCATTGCTGTTGTTTGCACCCAGAATCGCTTCCAGTCAAGCGGTGTACGGCAGTATCGTTGGAACCGTAACCGACTCTTCATCAGCTAGTGTTCCCCAAGCCAAGATCACTGTGCGTGATACCGGCAAGGGGGTCAGCTTTGCGACCACGACGAATGAGACGGGCAATTACAGCCAAACCCATCTGATTGTTGGCACTTATGAGGTTCGGGTGGAGATGCCCGGCTTTCAGACCTCCGTCCAGCAGAACGTGTCCGTTGAAGTGGACAAGACGACGCAGGTCGATGTGGTTCTACATCCTGGAAGTGTGGGTGAGACGGTAAATGTCACGGGCGAATCTCCGCTTCTGAAGACGGAGAAAGCAGACGTTTCCGATACGCTGGCGCAGAAAGCTACGCAAGAGCTGCCGGTGTTCTCGCGAGACATCAATAGGCTGTTCTTCCAAATTCCAGGATTTCAGGCGACCGGTACAACGGGTGCGAGCGAGCAGCCGCAAGACGTTTATCGACCGAGCGTGGGCGGACAGTATTGGGGCGGGATTGCCTTCCAGCTGGACGGAACAGACAACCGGGATTCCGTGCTTGGCGAACCAGTCATCTCTCCGAACCTGGATGCGATCTCTGATCTGAAGATTACGACCGGCGCCTACGATGCCGAGTTCGGGCAGGCGAGCCAAGCCGTTATTGCCGTCCAGACAAAATCGGGCACAAACCAATGGCACGGTAGTGCATTCGAGTACCGGCGCGACCAGCATGGCGCCGCAAGAGACCCGTTTGCGCAAGCGCGGCCGTTAGCCGGAACCACAAACACCTACATCCCTATTACCTTGTGGAACCAGTTCGGCGGTTCTTTGGGCCTTCCGATCCAGAAAGACAAGACCTTCCTCTTCGGCGACTATCAAGGAAGTCGTCAGAAGAACGGTGGATCTCAATTAGTGCGAGTTCCAACTGCAGCTGAACGCGGCGGTGATCTGAGTGACTTAGCGACTCCGATTTATAATCCCTGCGCCGGGACAAACTGCAACGTTGCACCGGCCAACCGGCAGCAGTTTGCGAATGCGATGATTCCCATCACGCAAATTGCTCCGCAAGCCTCGAGTTTGCTGAAATTTATTCCGCTGCCCAACATTTCCGGGGTTACCGGCAACACGCCTAACTATGCCGCTTCCGGCGTTGGTGTTAATAACAGCGATGCTTTTGACTTACGTGGAGATCGCTATCAAAGCGAAAAACTACATCTGTTCGGCCGATATAGCTTTCTGAATGTAAATCAAAACGCACCGGGCGCCTTCGGTTATGAGGCAGGCGGCCCGAACTACGCGAATATAACCTACGCTGGCGCTTCGGCACTTCGCAGCCAGAGCATCTCAAGCGGTTTGGATTACGCAATCCGCCCGGATTGGCTGGAAGATTTTCGTTTTGGCTGGTACCACTATGGCGTGCAAGTCAATCCGAACGGCGTCGGCTCAGCCCCGGCTAAGGACGCAGGGATACCAGGCCTGAACCTCGACAGTACTTATACGTCAGGTATGCCGGCATTTACGTTAAACGGCACCGGTGGTTTTTCTTTCGGCTACTCGCTGCCTGTGAATGCGTGTAACTGTCCCTTGAACGAACAGGAAAGTGAGTATCAATTTGTAGATAATGTTTCCCATCCGGTTGGAAATCACCTGATGAAATTCGGTGTAGATTTCCGATACGCAAGGAATCTTCGCGTGCCCAGTGACTCACACAGAGCCGGGCAGTTGACATTCGACCCTACAACAACCGTCGGTCCCAACAGCGGCGGTTTGTCTTTAGCGTCGTTCCTGCTTGGACAGGTGCAAACCTTCACTCGCTACGTCAGTAACTCGACTACTGCAGCAGAGCGCCAGGAGCGTCTCTTCTCTTATTTTCAAGACACCTGGCGCGTGACTCCTAAGCTTACGGTGAATTACGGCTTGCGTTGGGAGATCTATTTCCCCCAATATGTGAATGGAAAAGACCAAGGCGGATATCAGAATCTGGCTACTGGGGAGGTGCTTGTAGCGGGAGAGAACGGGATTGGACTGAACGGCAACGTCAATACTTCGTTCAAGCACTTCGCGCCACGACTTGGACTGGCTTACCAGATCAGCCCCAAGACAGTCGTCAGGCTAGGCGGCGGAAGGTCCTACGATGTGGGCGTGTTCGGGGTCTCATTTGGACATAACGTGACCCAGAACTTACCGGTGCTTGCCAATCAATCTGTGAATCCTGCCAATCCGTGGCTACCAGTGTTTGCTCTGGGGACGGGTCCAACGCCTCTGACACCTTCGACCATTCTGGCTTCGCAACCAAAAGGTGCAACCGGCAATCCGCTCCTGCCGAATGGAATTGCGCCGAATGTTCTACCTCTCACGAGCGACAATACGATCCGGCTTCCCGTTGTGGATGCCTGGAATATCACGCTCGAGCATCAGTTTCCTGGCAATGCAGTCATGTCGGTGGCCTATGTGGGCAACAAGGGCTACCATGTTACCCCTGGCGGCACGAACTACAACATCAATGCTCCTACCGTCGTGGGATTTGGAACTCTGACCACCAACCAGAGGCGACCCTTTTACGGATTATATGGATGGACGCAAAGTATCAAGTACTTCAGCGATGACGCGAGTGTGAAATTCAATTCCTTGCAGATCCGCGGAGAAAAGCGATTCGCAAACGGCTTGATGTTCCAGAGTAACTTCACATGGGCCAGCGCGTTCGACTATGCGAACGATTACTTTTACTGGAATCACGACATCGACTATGGTCGAGAGAACGGTGTCCGCCGATTCGTTTTCAATTTGAACCATGTCTATGAACTTCCTTTCGGTAAGGGCCAGCGCTTCTTCTCAAGAGCCTCTCGCGGCCTGAATCTGGCTGTGGGCGGATGGCAGGTTTCGGGAGTTTGGACCTGGCAATCGGGGATTCCCTTTACTCCGTCTTACCTGGATTGCGGAAAGGATGCCGATACCGGGCCGTGTCGAGCCAATCTAGTGGGCAATGCTTCTGTTTCGAATCCTACTGCGAACGGATGGTTTGCTGTAGCGCCGCCAGGAACCACCGGGACGGGATGTCTGTCGACGACGGGTGCTACTGCCGAACTGAATGCTAACGGCTGTACGAGGGGACCTTGGAGCCGCCCGCAGGCCGGAACATTTGGGAATGTCGCTCGAAATTCGTTCTTCGGGCCGCGCTATTTCAACGCGGATGCATCTCTCAACAAACAGCTGGCGATTTCGGAGAAGTTCAACGCTCAGTTCAGAGCTGAACTGTTCAACGCCTTCAATCATACGAATCTGGGGCAGCCCAATACCGTTGTGGATTCGCCAACGGCCGGTCAGATTTTCAGCATTGCGACGTTGTCACAGATGCGGAAATGGCAGCTCGGGGTCCGGCTTAGCTTTTGATGAGTTTCAGGGCCGATAGTTATGAGTGCTTGGATTTGTAATTGAGTAACTAACTAGGAATCTGCCCCAGTTGGTCCAGGATGCGGCCGATTCGGGCTAAAAAGACCCGATGGACTACCTTCTCGGCTCATACCGCATCGCCACCGCCCCCGAGCCGAACTCCAGCCGGCTCACGAGCTTCAAGTCGACATACTTCGATAGCCCCGCGAACAACGTCGGCCCGTGGCCCGCTAGCCTGGGATGCACCACGAACTCGTACTCATCGATCAATCCCAGCTCCGCCAACGCCAGCGGGAGCTTCACGCCTCCCACGAGCAAGTCCCTTACCCGACTCCCGCTTGAGCTGCTGAACGGCCGTTCCCAAGATCCCCGCGCACGAGCTCCGCGTTCCAATCGACCCGGTCCAGGGTGCTCGACACGACGTACTTCTTGGCCGCGTCGATCGTCCGGGCGAAGGGTTCCATCCAATCAGGCCTCGCTCCGGTCCGCGCCGGCGGCCGCAACGCGGCCTCCATCATTTCGTAAGTCACCCGGCCAAAGAGGAGGGCATCGGCCTGGTCGAGGTTCTCGACCGCGTGACGATGCAAGTCTTCGTCCGGGGGGATTGCACGATGATCGCAGCACCCGTCCAATGTGACGTTGATGGAATACCGAAGGGGTCGCATTGCGGAAGAGTATCGCTGAGGAGTAGATCAGTACAGCGAAAAGGGCAGACAACGAGATTGTCCGCTCCATCAATCTTTGGGCCTTTGAAGTCTCTGGTTACGTTGTGGGCTGTATCCGCTGAATGAAGAGCTTGCAAAAAGCCGCGAGCAGAAGGGCTAACGGAATCAAGGCAAATGTCGCCGGCTCCGGAACGGGTGATGTCACGGAGACGATAGATCCGGTGGCGGGAAAGGTGTGGGGGACTGCCGTGGCGCGACCGGCGACCAGATCGACGGTCGCGATAATGCCGTCGGCGGTGATACGCGGCGTGTTGCCGTCCGTCGAGAACAGGCCGAGGGTGAAGACACTTCCGTAGATCGCCGCCGGGTCAGGCGTATTGACTGCGGGTCCATCAAGAGCCAGGAGAAAGTGGAATGACGAACCAAAGGTGACTGGAGTAAAGACATCGTTGTAGGCCTTGCTGTTTCCAAACTGCAGAGTGCCGGGAAGGACACCGGTGACATTGCCGACTGTGGATGCCGGATTCGCGGGATCAAGGCTGGCGCCGCCGAACGTTGTTACGGTTGCCGTGGCGGGCTGCGTTTGCAAGATGACGCCGGGGTTGAAAGCCATGTCGATTCCGCCCGCGACTCCAGCCAAGCTGGAAGTGTCGACGACGAACGACTCCTGAATAACGGCTCCCCGGGCGGATGAGGCAACGAAAGTGAACGCGAAAAGTGCGGCGCAGTAGAGATAGCTTAACGGCTTCTTCATGCTAGAAGGCTCCTGAATAGAGATTGAGAGTGTACGTAATATCAGCGGAGCTGAGGTTACGGAACTGCACGGGGAATGAGACTGATTGTCCCGGACTTAAGCCGCCTCCCGGAATGGCGACATACGGGGAGCCAGCGAAGGTGGAGGTGATATTCGCCAAGCTCACGCCTCCGGGCAGGCCGGCAAAAACGGCTTGGATCGGCCCGGTAATCGGCTGTCCGCTGGTATTGGTAACCGTGATGGTTGTGGTGAACAGCTGGCTGGCGCGGCTGTAGACGAATCCGGTGCCCCGGACGGCGAGGCGACTGTTTACCAGAGAGAAGGCGTCGACCTGGAACCCGAGAATATGCCGAACGGCACCGGTGACAGCTTTCTCTGGGAAGGTGTTTGCGGCGTAAGAGTTGATGCCGAATAGATCGACAGATAAGGTGGCGCCATCGGGAGTGAGCGCTAGTGTTGCGTAGTTGAAGGTATCAGGCGAATAGAAGTCAAAGGGCTGGCGCAGAGTGTCGGCGTCGGGATCACCTTCGCGGCTGACGTTGTGGAGGCCGGGGAACGACGGGTCGAGTCCGATGGGATCAATTCCCTGGCTCACTTGCGAGGCGACCAGTTGCTTGGTGAGCGAAAGGATATTGGCGAAGGAGTGGTCGGTGATTGCGTCAGGACCACCCGCGCCGACCGGGCCGGCGAGAAGTTGAAAGCAGCCGGGGACGCGGACGTAGGTGGTAGGCTGCGCCGGATCCGGCACGTAGGTGAGTTCGTTAATGCGGTACTGATGATCGTCGGTGGTCAGGAAAACCACATGGCTGATCTGGTTATCGGCAATGAACTTCAGGATCTGGTTGCGTTCGGAGCGGTAGCCGCCGATCCAGGATTTCCCGCCGTCCCCGCCAAGAATATCAATGGGAGACGAGATGGCGATGACCTTCCAGGTGACACCGTTCTGCTGAGCGGTGAGCAGGGTTTGCTCAAACCAAGCGAGTTGCGGGGCACCAAGCATGGTGCGATTCGGATTATCGGCACGGGGGCCGGTGTCATCCGCTCCAGACGCAGTCCGAAGGCGGATATCGCGATAGGAGCGATCGTCGAGGTTAATAAAGAGGAGGTGGGCACCCCAGGGCTGGGCGAAGTATTGCTGTTGGGTGCCGTTGCTGCGAGAATCGCCGGGGGCAGAGACGCTGGGCGTGCGAATCGGCTGGTATTCGGTGTAAGCCTGAAGCAATGTCAGGTACGGAAGTGTTTGGTTTAGGAAGGAACCGGTGGTGTTCACGTCGTTGGCAACATTGGCGGCATCGACACCGGCACCGGGAGGCGTACCCTGAGGAGCGCCTCCAGTCTGCAATTGTTTGTTTCCGAGTTCGTGGTTATCGAGCAGCGTATAGTGTCCGAAGGGAGTGAACATGGGCTCGAGATCGGCCTGGCCGCCGGGGTTCACGGGAGAGATGTTTTCCAGATATTTGCGGCGAAAGTCAGCGAGCGCCTGAACCGGATTGGCGACGGGATCAGCAACGACAGGCGAACCGAGGCTGGCAGTCTCATAAATGGTGTCGCCCAAGAAAACAAAGAAATCCAAGTTGGCCGAAGCGATATCTGCGATTGAGGAATAGGGCCGCCATTGGCCATCGGCATCGCCACTGAATCCAAAGCGGACGGGAGCGTTCTGCGCCGCAGTAGGCGCGGTCTTGAAGGTGCCCGTTGCGCTAGTGGTGGAGTCGGAGCTGACGAATCGGTAATAGTAAACCGTGTTGCTCTGCAGGCCCGCCAGGGTGAGCTTCATGGTGTGATCCCCCGCGGAGGTCGTGACGCCGTTCTGGCTCGAGACGATGTTAGTAAAGGCAGAATCCAGGGCAATATCGGCCCGAAGAGTCGCGTCGGCCGTTGTGCGCGTCCAGATAATAGCGCCTGTCTCGGTCATATCGCCAGCGGCCACGCCGTTGAATGTCGTAGCTGCTTGCGCAAAGGCCACACAGCTCAAGCCAACTAGAAAGAACGCGAGAGTACGCCGAGCTCGGCAGATCAAGTTAATGCCTATCATTTCTTCTCAGGAGGTCTCCAGAGTCCCCCCGTCTTTGTACAAGAGCTGTGTTAAGAAGAAGTGAATAAACCGGATAAGTGGTACGGTTGACGGCCAGATAAGGTACTTGGTCACTACAAGATACGGTCGTGGCAAGATGGAGTCAACTATGCCGAAAGTCACAGTGCGCGTCGATCCATCCACCTGTATACTTGCTGCAAATTGTGTGGGCGTTGAACCGAAGTTGTTTCAGATAGACCAAGAGTCTTACGTCGAACTGATCGATGCGACGGGCGTGTCACATGGAACGCAGTACACATTCGAGGCGAGTGAAACCGAGCTGCAGATGATTGAAGAAGCTGTGGACTCGTGTCCCACACGAGCAATCAGCATGCAGCCTGGAACCTAAAGCTCGCTGGGCCGATAGTATGATCGTTTAGCTAAACGATACGGGAACGACAAAGGGAGGCTTGCTTTCATGAGACACAGAGCCACCGTATTTCTCTGTTTTGCATGGTGCCTTTCGAGTGTCGTTGTTGGCCAGAGCAAGTCCGGCTCCTACCCTTTCCAAAATTCTTCTCTTCCTCTGGAAAAGCGGATCGACAGCGTTCTCACCTCCATGAGTCTCGAGGAAAAGATTGCCAGTCTCGGTACAAGTGGAGTAAAGGTCCCGCGGCTTGGAATTCCAGGTACTCCGATCGGTGAAGCACTGAGCGGACTTGCTTTGGGTGGTCCTATTGCGGGCATTGCTGCTGCCATACCTGGCGCACCCCCTGACGCAGCAATCAAACCTACTCCTACGACGCAGTTTCCGCAGGGAGTTGGATTGGCACGAACGTGGGATGCAGCTCTGGTGCGCCAGGCTGGTGCCGTGATCGGTTCAGAAGCACGCTACATCCACGAGAACAAGCTGAATTCGAAATCCTACCTGGTCCTGCTGACACCGAATGCGGACCTTGCTCGTGATCCCCGGTGGGGCCGTGACCAGGAGACGTACGGCGAGGATCCATTTCTGAATGGAACCATGGCTGCGGACTTGATCCAGGGCATCCAAGGAAACGAGAAGTATTGGCAGGCAGCCTCTCTGGTGAAGCATTTCCTTGCGAACAGCAATGAGAACGGGCGGTACGGTTCATCGTCCGATTTCGACGTGCGCCTTCTGCGGGAGTATTACTCGGTTCCGTTTCGAATGGCCTTTACCCAAGGGGGAGCGCGATCCTACATGGCTTCCTATAACGCCTGGAACCACGTTCCGATGACAGTGAATCCCATCCTGAAGGAGCTCACGATTAAGGAGTGGGGCGTTGACGGCATTATTTGTACAGACGCTGGATCGCTGGCAAATCTGGTCGAGAAACATAAAGCCTACCCCGATCTGAAGCATGCTGCGGCAGCCGCGATCAAGGCGGGGATTGGCATGTTCCTGACTGTTGGTGAAGATTATAAGAAGGCGGTGAGGGACGCCCTGGCGGTACGGCTGCTGAGCGAGGCTGATATAGACCAAGTTCTCCGCGGCAGCCTTCGGGTCCAGTTTCGCCTTGGTTTGCTCGACCCGCCCGGCGAGGTTTCCTACTCAAAGCTGAAGGGTACGAGTAACCCGGTGGACTCTTCCGAGCACAAAGCAGTTGCCTTACAAGTAGCGAGGGAATCCGTGGTACTGCTGAAGAACACAGACAATCTTTTACCGCTCGACCGCAAGAAGATGCGTTCCATCGCTATTTATGGAGTGTTGGCCAACTCAGTTTTGCCTGACTTTTACGGGGGCGATCCGCCGTACACTGTTACGCCGCTCGATGCAATCAGAACAAAGGTAGGAACAAGTGCCCAGGTCACATTTTTTCCTGATGCTTCGGGTACGGAACCCCTCGCGGCTGCCAAGGCCGCGGATGTGGCTATTGTTGTCGTCGGTAACAATCCGACGTGCGGTCGTACAGCAGCCCAAGCCTTACAAAGCTTGATGAGCAGCGTCAGTCCCGATGCGTCTTGTAAGGTTCCAGGGGAAGGCATGGAGAGCAGTGATCGCCAGTCGCTTACGCTGAGCCAGGAACATTTGATTGAGAGAGTTCATACGGCTAATCGGAAAACGATTGTTGTTCTGGTGGCAAGTGCGCCATATGCAATCGACTGGACGCAGGCCCATGTGCCAGCTATCCTTCATACCTCACACAACGGTCAGGAAGAAGGCACATCCCTTGCCGATGTACTCTTCGGCGACTATAATCCGGCGGGACGACTCGTCCAGACGTGGGTGCGTTCTGCGGACCAGTTGCCGCCCATGATGGACTACAACATTCGTCGTGGCCGCACCTACATGTACATGAGAGACTCACCCCTCTACCCCTTCGGATATGGACTGAGCTACACAACGTTCCGCTATCGCAATCTATGCCCGGGCGTCGACTCACTGCAAAAGGAAGGCGAGCTTTCGTGCACGGTAGAAGTTACGAATACAGGCAAGCGAGACGGCGAGGAAGTGGTTCAGTTCTATGTTCGCCACCTCGGATCGAAGGTAGAACGGCCACTCAAAGAATTCAAAGGATTCGAGCGTGTGTTGATTCCCGCGGGCCAAACCCGGACTGTGCGATTTCAGCTGAAGACAAGTGCATTGGCGTATTGGAACGAGGCCCAGAAGCAATGGACTGTCGAGAGCGAGCCCGTGGAGATCTTATCGGGCGGTTCATCGGCCGACATTCAGTTGACGAAGAGAGTCTCTGTTGTGGAGTAGGCGTACAGCGCATCACACATGCGCATCCTGTGAAGCGCGTCCGGACAGACCGTCAACCGGGTATCGTTTTTGGAATTTGAGTACGCCACGCCAGCTTCCACGTTTGCTCCCGCTGAAGTAAGACCAATACTTCACGGCCGACATCGTGATGTTCCTCGCCACCGGATGCCCAGGTCATCTCCCATTCGTATTCCACAATCGCAGTGTCTCCTCTTCTGGTCACGACGTAGTCGGATGTCCGATAGGATTTTACTTCTGCGTATAAGGTGAACTGGCGATAGCTTTCGAGGGCTCCTTCAAGACCTTCCACACGGGGCCGCCCTCCTGGGCCTACAAATACGACATCCTCCGCCAAGAAGGTAGGCAGATCCTGAAGGTGCCCCTGCGACCAGCAATCATCCAGGGTCTTCGTGAAAGAGATCAAATCGTCGTCTTTCATTTACATAAATCCTATTACGAGGATCGCGGGGCTGTGATGTGTACTTTGCGGAGATGACCTAGTACAATCCCAACCAGTAAAACGAACAATCTGGAGACCCTCAACCGTTTATGCGTTCAGTTATACGTATCTTGCTACTTCTCGGAATCGTGCTTCTGGTCTCACCCTTTCTGATTTCTTCGTTACTGATCGATCAACGAGGAGTGCTGATTACGGGACATGTGTTTTCGAAGGACGAGCGTATCGTTGTGCGAAATGCCTCGTGGACTCGTAACATGGATATCTCTGTGCAGTACGATCCGCCGGACGGATATGGCGGAGTGGCGTTTATGAGCGCACAACTTACTCCGGACCGGTTCGACAGGTTGAAAAAGGGAGATCTCGTTCAACTTCACTACCTGCTGGCGAAAGATCTTCCGGCTTTTCCTGGCGCCAAAACGATGCGACAAATGCACGTGCTTCCTATGGTGCGTCTAGCGGATGAGCAAACGTGGTCCGGCCCGGCCGTGATTGTTGATTCTCACCGCACTCTCGTCTCAGCTCTGCTGGCCGCCGTCCTTATTCTGGTCCTGTGGCGTCTCTTCCGGGTGCCGTATTTCGGTTCTGCAGTTTTTCTGTGTATAGTCGTAGCGATTGCGATCTCAATGGTTGCGGATTTTCCAAAGGCAATGCCCGCGCCGAAGAACGATGTTCGCATGGCGGCGGGCACGATCAAGAGTCTTGAACGCTGGGAATGGCTTTTCCGCGACAACCGCAGCCAAGGTCTAAAGGCGGACCAGCCCATACAAGTAGCGGGCGTGCAATTCGTTCCGGAAGGCAGAACAGAACCAGTAGTGGCAGTGGATCTGATCGATGAAGGCTCACTGCCCGGACTGCGAGAACATGCGCCCGTACGCCTTGAGTATGAATCTGCTGCACCGCGAGTAGCCTATATTCGCGGTGCGACGAGGCACTTCTTCGGACAAAACGTGCTGGGCGTGGTGAATCAAGGCGTAGCGGTGGTGGTCGTAACGGCAATCCTGCTGGCCGTGGGTGGCCTGCTACGGTTTGGATTCGGGAGGCTTACGCGCCGGCGCACTACCTGACGTGAAGCTTCGATTGGCGAACGAGCCAAAACGTCAAGGCGGCCGGCAACGTCATCAGCCAGAGACTGCCCGGCTCCGGAGCGGCCGTGACATCAATCCTGCCGGTCTGCACCCCGACGACCAGCGCATTACCGCTGGCATCGCTGACTGCATTCAGAGTTGGAGTAAGCAGCGAAGTTCCATTAGCTACGCCCTGAAATCTTAAGGTGGCGAGAACAAAAGTATCAGGCTGCTGTGCGTTGAGAACGGAGGTGGAAGCCAGCGATACTTCGAACAATTCGAGCAACCCTGCACCCTGAGACGTAGCGTCGCTGATGGTACTTGCGCCTGCCAAATTGAGCTGATCGCCCAGGACGGGATCTCCGAAGGTCAGACCGCTGAACGACAAGACCGACGGATTAAAGGCGAGATTCAAATCAAACGCGCCCACGGAGGGTGACGTATGTTGTCCTAAGCCGGACAAACGCAACTGCACTTCGGAGGTCGTGCCAACCGATATGGGCGACTGCGGTTCAAGTGTTAGCAATACACTCGCCTGAAGGGAACCGGTTGCGAAAATAATCAGCGCTGCGAATAACGATGACAATCTCATAAGTGTTTTTTCCTACGGCGCACAATTCGGATTTGTACATCTGGAGACGCATTGACGAGCATCGAGAACGGTGATCCTTCCGTCGTGGTCTGCGTCGCGGGGATCGTTCAGGACAGCCGGCGTATTCAAAGCACTGGTAATGATCTGAATGTCGCCGCTGTCGATCTTGCCTCGACCGAAGATGTCGCAGGCCACAGGAGGAGACGTAATGACCGTCGGAGGAACTGCCGGAAGTGCGGAGATGTCTTCGCCTGCATATCCCAATGCCAGATATGCTTTGACGTCACTGAGGAAGTTATTCAGCTGGCCCTCAGAGCCTGAATAAGTAAAGATCGATTGCGGTGTGACCTGCCCTGAGTCGTCTGCCAGCATGCTGAAGATGATGGGCGCAGTGTCGGAATTGTTCAAATAGGGCCCGACTTCACGCGTGACTTCACCGGTGGTGTCGAGTCCGACAACGCGGGTGATCTCCAACGCTGCACGCTGGAAAACCAACTTGAAGGCGGTTGCACGATTTGGATCGGAGCCCGGGGTCGCGCCGCACTGTATGAAGTCCTGTTCGTTGACCGTACATGTGTCACTTGCGGTTAAGCCCGGCATCGCGGGAGAGGATTGTGCCAGGAAGGTTGTTTGCGTTGCGGAGATGACAGCGAAATTCAGTCCATCAAACTGGCCGGTAGCGATGTGACTGTCGACCAGATTCGGATCCAGGAATGTAAGCGCGTCTGCATATTGCCCGGTTTGGGCCCTAAATGCCTGTTGTGCGGTGTATACGGTGCGTAAGTATTCCTTGGCCTGCTCGCGCTTGGCCGCCTCGCGCGCACTCTGCACCGCGGGCAGCAAAAGCCCGATCAGTACGGCAATGATGGCAATGACGACGAGAAGTTCGATTAGGGTAAACCCGGCCTGATTCTGCCGTTTTGTGGATATGGACACCGTCTGCTGCCCTCCTAAGATTGACGAAGTGGCAACAGGATAGCAGGGCGAACTTAATAAGTGGATGAATTTGCCATGCCTGCTGCGGAAAGCGGGTACTAGAAGTTTCTCCCGTGACCCAGCTTCCCCCTCAGAAGGATCGACGGCGCTCGATGAATCGGTTATCGCTGGCTAAGGCTCATCTACACGTTCAGAGAAACTGCCGCCGGTGTACATCCTGGTTACCTTTCCATTCTGTTCAACGAAGTGCACGATTTCTCCAACGGGTCCTCCGCCTGTGCGCGCCTCCACGCGGAAGGTGCCGTTACCCAGCGGTTCCAGAGGTGTCGGATTTTCCGGAAAGGGGCCTGATGGATTTAGCGTTATCAACTGATGGTTCAATTCGACAACTTCTGTCTCACCCATCCGGCTGCGGTATTTGCCCGCAAAACGGCTCCAGGAGACATCCCAGGGGATCGGCGGTTTAGAGACGTGAGAAACCCTGGCGGCTGCTTCACCAACAGACTGCATCAGGTGGATGGCGATCTCATTGGGATTGGAATCGTCCGCATTGGTTAGAACGATGACGCCGACTTTGGGTTCAATCTGCATGAGCGTCTGTGTCTTGTAGCCAAAGTAGGAGCCGCCGTGGCCTACGTACGTTTTGTCCTTATCGCGAGTCACGGCAAAACCAATTGCATTCCCACTTTGCCAATTGTTCTCCATCATCCTGACGCGATGCATCTGCCGCAGCGCACCGGTGCTGAGAATCTGGCTACCTCCGACCTGACCTGCACGAAACTGCAGAGAAACAAACTTCGCCATGTCCTCGACTGTCGATGTGATGCCTGTAGCGGGTGCCATGGCCCGGGCATCCACGAACGGCGCTTTTGTCCGCGTACCGTCGGGCATCCTGGCGCCGTAACCGGTGGCGAGACCCGCGACCTGCCGGTCAACGCTGGAGTCCTTCATGCCCAATGGATCGAAGATATGAATTTGAACGTAATCGGACCATTTTTGCCCCGAGACCTTTTCGACGACCATTCCCGCGATGGTGAAACCCAGGTTGGAATACTTCCATCGGATTTCCGGCGAGTAGGGAGCTTGATTGGTCTCGATGAACTTTTCGACGCCCGCTTCGTCCGGGAAATTCAGATCGGACCAGTGAGACCCCGCCTCCCGCGGTAAGCCGGCACTGTGTGTCAGTAATTCTTCAATGGTGATGGCCGGGTCGTCCGCACCGGCTGGGCGAATTTTGAACCAAGGCAGATAAGTAGCCACAGCGTCGTCGAGATGAATCTTGCCTGCGTCTCGCAGCTGCATCACCGCTGTCGCGGTAAATAGTTTGCTGTGCGACGCCATACGAAACTTGGTGGCGGGAGTCATGGGCGTCTTGGCGTCCACATCCGCCAAACCGAAACCCTGCGCCCAGATCAGTTGCTGGTCCTGGACAACGCCGACCGCGATTCCTGGAAGATTGCGATACGCAATCTGGCCGCGGATCCAAGCACTGAAGAATCGTTCAGCACCCTTTACCTCGGGATCGTCAGCAACGGATGCGGAACTGCAGAAAGGAGACGCCAGCAGCAGAAGAACACATAAGCCCGCTCGCATGTTAAGGAGTGACATGGTTTCGAAGAGGGTAACATGCTTGCGGTTCTTAGCAATGCAGGGCGGGGGCACCGCAGACAATAAGTTAGACGGTGACGACTATTTTGCCGATCTGTGAGTTGGACTCCATGTAGCGATGGGCCTCAACAATCTCGGTGAGCGGGAATGTTTTGTCGATGCGAACTTTGAAATCACCAGCCTCGATGTGATCAAAAACATATTGCTTTGCCTGACGAGCGAGGTCGGGTTGGCTGATGATTTCGAAGATTGTGTAGCCCTTGATCGTCAGATGCTTCAAGAGCGCGGCGAAAAGGGGATACGGTGTCGGCTCAGTCGCCAAAGCTCCGTACTCGAAGATGGTGCCGCTCGGCGCTGCCACCTCGGCTAAAGCCTCAAGACCTTTTCCGGCGATGGGGTCAAAGATAATGCGAGGGCCTTTACCGGATGTGATTTCCTTCACACGCGCGACCAGATCTTCCTCGCCCGTCGCGATTACGTGATCGGCACCTGCCTCCAGAAGCGCTGCTTTCTTTTTCGATTCTCGGGTGGTCGCAATGCTGATGGCCCCTTCTGCTTTGGCGATTTCGATGGCAGCCACACCAACGCTGCTGCTGGCCGCGGTAATCAGGACGAAGTCGCCCTTGGTGATGCGGCCGTAGTGAACCAGCGCGCCGTATGCAGTGAGGTACTGCATCCAAATGCTGGTCCCTTCTTCGTACGAGAGCTTTTTCGGATACTCTGCAATGGCATGGAGGGGAACGATGGCAACTTCACCGTAAACGCCATAGGCGTTCGCAAGAAAGGAAGGGACAGTGCTGACGGTCTTGCCGATCCAACTGTTCTCCACATCCGGACCGACGGCCTCGATAATGCCGGAAGCTTCGTAACCCAGCTTCGAGGGCAGATGGGGAGACACTAAGTACCGGTTCATCCGGAACATCACTTCGGCGCGGTTTAAACCAATCGCTTTTACCCGGAGGCGGACTTCGCCAGGACCAGGTTCAGGCAAGGGCAGTTCATCCAGTTTCAGAACGTCAGCGCTTCCTGGTTCATGGAAGCGCACAATCTTAACCGTTGCGGGTGCTGCAGTGGGCATCGACTGTTTGATTCACCCATGAAGGAAACCGCCTCAGCAAAGACTGCCTGCTGGTAAATGTCGCATCGATTATTGGTGAGCGGCTTCCCGATTGAGCCTGAGTGAGCCGGCCTCTTCTATGCTGATTACACCTTTGTTGATTGGAAATTCGGAATGATGCGCAGCTTACACGCCTACCTACGTCTGGTCCTATCCGGGCTTGTTTTGATCTTAGGGAGCGGGTGGTCGATGGCCGATCCGATACCGGCCTCGCATGTCGATGCCATCGGCGAACATCCTCGTCTCATCGTGATCAGCGACATCGGAAATGAACCGGACGACCAGATGTCTTTCGTACGCCTGCTGCTCTACTCGAACGAGATCGACCTGGAAGGCTTTATTGCGTCCACATCCACCTGGCAGAAGACTGCGATTCATCCCGAGACGATGCGGGCTTTGATTAAGGCCTACGCACAGGTTCGGTCAAACCTGCTTTTGCATGCGCCGGGCTGGCCGACAGCGGTCGATCTGGACGCGCGGGTTTTTTCGGGACAGCAGGGCTATGGCCTTGCGGCAACAGGAAGCGATCGCATGTCCGAGGGCGCGTCGGCCCTGATCCGAGCCGCTGATCGAAAGGATGAACGGCCGTTGTGGATCAGTCTCTGGGGTGGTTCGAATACACTCGCTCAGGCTTTACTTCGAGTACGTGAAACGCGATCGCGTGAGGAAGTCGCGAAGTTTGTCGGAAAGCTGCGGGTGTATTCGATATCCGATCAGGATGACGCCGGGCCGTGGATCCGTCGTGAGTTTCCGGACCTTTTCTATATCGTTCAGCCCTCCATCGCGTCCGGAGGCGAATACTACTATGCGACCTGGACAGGAATCAGCGGAGACAGATATTACCGCAATGGAGCCGGTGCGGACTTCACGACAGTGACGAACGAGTGGCTGGATGAACACATACGAAAGAAGGGCCCGCTCGGTAAGCTTTATCCGCGGTTCGCGTTCATCATGGAGGGGGACACGCCGTCTTTCTTGAACCTGATTAACAACGGACTGAACGCATACGCCAGACCGGACTGGGGCGGTTGGGGAGGACGCTACCTTTACCGGCAACCGTACGGCGAAACTCACCCGATCTGGACTCAGGGCGGTGATCTATTTTCGCGAGTGACGTCACAAGATACGGTGACGGGCCATGACGGCGCCGAGCACGTGTCGGACCAGGCAACGATCTGGCGATGGCGCGAAGCCTATCAGAACGACTTCGCAGCACGCATGGATTGGACCGTTGATGATTTCCAACATGCCAACCACCGACCGTCCGTGGTCGTGAACGGAGAATCAGGAACAGCGCCGCTGTATCTTGACGCCGAGGTCGATCGGCCGGTGGTTCTGGATGCAAGCGCCAGTCGTGATCCGGACGGACAAGCGCTTCACTTCCGATGGTTCCACTACCCGGAAGCGGGCGGGACAGGAACGAACCTTTCGAGCGTCTCGACGACGGGAGCAGACACGGCGAGAGCCACTGTGACACCCACGGCGGTGTGCCATCCGGTATGGCTGCCCAATGTGAGTCAATGCTCCGGACCGGGTATGGCGCACGTGATTTTAGCCGTGACCGACGATGGCTCGCCGCGACTAACTGCTTATCGCCGGGTCATTTTGAATGTACATTCACGAACGGCGAGATGATGTTTCGGGCAGTCAGCCAGCCTTGCACCACCATTGACACTGCGGCAGCAACGAAATACTATTGACTTCACCACCGCCAGACTATGAGCTACGAACTTGTTTTGACCGAAGACCCTTCGCGTGAGCAAGGAAAGGCTTATGGCAGGAACGTCTTTCTACAAGATCTTCCGGAAGATTCTAAAGTGTATTTGTTTTACTACCCTGGCGCGGCCATTAGTTCGGCGCTCGAAGATGCGCTCAGAACATTAGGGGAGACGACCGGCGCCAATTTGTTCGTCAATGTCGGCAGATTGGATGATCCCGAGCACGACAAAATTGTGGATACTTTCGGTATTCGTACGTATCCGGTGATTGTCATGACAGCGGACAGTTCTCTCTCTTCCCCTGACCGCATCTATGCAACTGCTTTCGTGCGCCTGGACAGCAAGTCTCTGATCGCATCTCCGGAGCGAACAGTTGAATGCGTTCAGAAGATCTTCAACTTGTTTCTGAAAGGCGAGATTCTGGAGGCCATGTCTGTCGGTACTTGGACGCAACGGACCGAGATGGTTCGTCCGGTGGGCGATTTCGTTTTGAAGGCCCTGAAAGGTGTACTCGACTACATAAAAGAAGCTGACATCTCGTTCTCCTTTGTCGAGGGCAAGCTGGAACTGAAGCCCAAGTAGGCGGTATGGCAGAACCGAGCAAGCGCGCAGTCGTAATCGGAGTCAACAAGTATGAAGACGAGCGTATCGACGACTTACGCGGAGCCGAAAACGACGCCCGGGAAATCGCCGGACGCCTCCGGGAGTACGGAGAATTTCACATACCGGATTCGAGCTTCCTTTTAGGAAGCGACGCTACCGCCGACAAGATTCGCACGGCGATTAGCGATCTGCTTTGGGACAGTGAGCGGTGCGGTTTCTCACTCTTCTATTTCTCCGGACACGGCTTTACAGACGGGTACGGCAACGGCTACATAGCACCTTGCAACATGCTGCCCGATAAACCGTTTGTTCGCGGGATCCGCATGCAGGAACTTCGGGAGATGGTGTTGAAAGCGACGGGCAAAAATCGAGTGCTCGCAATATTGGATTGCTGCTACAGCGGGGCAATCACCGACGGGAAAGGCGGAGAGATGGGGACAGTTGAGCCGCCCCTCGACTCGTGGTTCCAGACTCTGGAGGACCAGGAGCAGGGAAGGGGCCGCATCATTCTCGCCTCTTCTCCCAAGGACCAGAAATCATATGAGGTATTCCGCCCCCACGAACTGGGAGGCGAACCAGCTCACCATCACGGTGCCTTCACTTACCATCTGCTGGAGGGTCTCGATGGGAAAGCGGCTATGGACACTGAGTTCAGAGTCACGTTGTCTGAGCTGTACAGCTATGTCTCGAAAGAGATGCAGCCTCCGGAGTACAAGGTGTCCATGTTCGGGGCGGCCATCGCGCAGTTCGATGAAATTACGCTGGTGACGGCTCGAGAGAAAAGAACGATCGAGGATCTCTTGAAACGGTCCCGTGATGCTCTGTGCAACGCGCCAAATAAGGAGCCTGACTGGATCTTCCGGTCTGCTAATTATCTGGGCCGTGCTCTGGAACGATCACCTTCATTGCAGGGCGCGCAAGAAATAGAAGATCGGCTGAACGTTCACCTGTTGGAGTTTCGGGCGGATGCTTTGAATTGGATCACCAGCAATTACCTGGAGGCACCGGACAACTGTTTTGAGGCGCTGGGACGACTCAGGAGCCTGTTGCCCAAGTTGTCGGTCCGAACGTTGCGTCAGCAGACCGATGCTGACCGGGGATCGCTGGCGGGGGTATGCCGGGTAGCGCGCGGACTGAGCGCGAAGGAAGATTTCTTTGTAGAGATCAGTTCGACCCAATCACGGATGATCAGTGTCCCTCCCGCTCTGCTCACCGGGACAGGCGCAGGGAAGGTCTAACTTGGACGCCACACTCAGCAAGGGAACGGACGCCCTGGCGGCAGGAGACAGACTAGCGGCGCAGGGAGACTTCAGCGAGGCACTGGCAGCATATGACTCTGGTTTAAGTCTTCAGCCTAAAGCGATTCCATTGCTGCGCCAGAAAGGCAGTGTGCTCCACGCCATGGGCCGTATAGCAGAAGCGCTGGTGATCTATGACCAGCTGCTGGATCTTGACCCCACGGACATCCAGGCCTTGATGGGCAAGGGAGATGCGCTGGCGGCACAACAAAATCCGGCGGCCCTCGAGTCCTATGGGAGAGCTTTGGGTCTGCGCCCGAATGATGTCGGGATTGTGCGCAGAAACGCACTCGCCCAGCGCAGGTTTGGTCTGCATAACGAAGCTCTCACCACCTTTCAGCGTGCCTTGGAGATTGATCCGCGAGATGCTCTCTCGGTACGGGGAAAGGGCGATGAGCTGCTGGAACTGGAACGCTACCCGGAGGCCTTCGACGCGTTCCGAAAAACCGCCGAGCTGGTTCCCGAAGCGATGAACGGTGCTGAATGGTCGGTCCGCGGCGAAGCCCTGCTTCGTGCGCAGAAGACTCAGGCAGCTTTGGAATTGTTCCGGATCGCGACCAGCCTGGAGCCGTCTTATGTAGCAGCCTGGAGCGGTCTTGCGCGGGCGCAGAATCAGAACAAGCAGGTGGCTGAGGCGCTTGCCACGTTAGACCGGACGCTGGTCAACTACCCCGAGAACCTCAACATTCTGACTGAGAAGGGTGCGCTGCTGATCCAGGAGCGCCAATTCGAAGACGCTGTTTCCACTTACGATGCCATCTTGAGGATCGACCCGGTCAACTGGATCGGATGGGCTAATAAAGGCGCTGCGCTGCACAACTTGGCACGTTATGAAGATGCCAACACCTGCTACGACAAAGCGCTGGAACTCGATCCACAGAACGAAGAGATCTGGCCTTTCAAAGGCGTGTGTCTGGAAGAGCTAGGCAAGCCCGCAGAAGCTTTGGCCTGCTACGACCATGCTCTAAAAATCAATCCCAAGTCGTTTGTTGCCCTAAACAATAAGGGCTGGCTGCTGGCTCAGCAAGACTCTTTCGAACTAGCGCTCGAGCTTCTAGACCGAGCAATAGAGCAGAATCCTACCGAACAGACTCCCTGGCTGAACAAGGTCTTCACCTTGCGCCGTATGGGCAAGATCGATGAAGCGCTTGCCTGTGCGAATGAGGGAATCGCAGGAGTTGAGGATAAACGCCGGCTTCTGAACTTCTCCGGAATGCTGTTGTCCGATTACAAAGACGATCACGAGGGCGCGCTGGCAGTTTACCGGCGTGTGACTGACCTGGACCCGACCAGTTTGGATAACCGAGCGTGCCTGGCGGAAGTCCTGCTGAAGCTGGGGCGGTACGCGGAGGGAAGAATCCTGGCAGAAGAGATCGCTGAGCTAACAGAAGATCCGTTACTGCAATCGATAACCCGCTTCTTCGTACTCGCTTCTTTTGCGCTGGAGAAGAATGCAGACCGCCGGCAGGAAAGCTTTGCACAATTCCTCGCTGCCTTTCAGAAACTTGCGTTGTCGCCCACCGCGGCCAGCCGAGTTTGGGTGTTTAGTGGTCTCTGCCGTTGCATCCTTCAATCGACAATTCCCGCTGAGACTCAGTTCCTATTGCTGTCGTTGATCGATCTGCAAACGGGAGCGGTAAAGCGGGAGCAGGTTTCTTATTTGAAAGCACACGCCTGACTGCTGGAGCATTTTTATTGGCCGGTGAGTAATTGGGGTGGTGGAGGGCGAGGTGCGCAGACGGCAAGAGCGTCTACGCTACCTAACTCGCAGACGGCAAGACCGTCTACGCCACCTGGTGCAGGCGGGAGAGACTGTTACGCTACCTGGGGCTGAGCGCAAAGTTGTGAAACTCACTGGTGAGACGATCGTAGGTGACGTCCAGTGATTCGGGGATGATCCGCGTCTCGCCGATGCTGGTCATGAAGTTGGCATCACCTTTCCAGCGCGGGAGCACGTGGAGGTGGATATGCTGCTCGATCCCTGCACCGGCTGCCTCACCTAAATTCATACCCAAGTTAAGACCGTCCGGACGGTAACATCGCTCGATGGCAGTTTCAGAGAACCGTGCCAGCCGCATCATTTCCGCAGAAGCCTCGTCCGAAATGGCCGTTAACCTCGGAACGTGTATGTAGGGCGCGATCATCAGGTGGCCACTCGTATAGGGATACCGATTCAAAATGACAAAGCAGTACTGGGCCCTGAGAAGAACCAATGTTTCCCGGTCATTCTCGCCTTCGGCTGCGGAGCAGAAGATGCACTTGCTCTTGTCCTTCTTCTCCTTCATGTAGGTGGAGCGCCACGGCGTCCACAAATGGTCCATGCTCACCCGATCGGCGCCTAGCCTAGGACCCGATGGGCTTGACGGTGCCACCCGTGTGGACAATTGAGGACCCCTGCAAACTAGATTCTTCTCGGGTATCGGTGACAGCCGCCTTTGCGTCACCCGTATGATTTCCGGAGTTCACCAGGTCGCGCAGTTCCTTACTGGGCTTGAAAAAGGGAATCCGCTTCGAAGGAACTTCCACCCGCGATCCGGTCTTCGGGTTACGACCCACTCGCGGCTGCCGCTGGCGAGTCCGGAAGCTTCCAAAGCCCCGAATCTCGATCTTCTCGTTCTTGTGCAAGCTGTTCACAATACTGTCGAAGATCGTCTCTACGATTAGCTCCGAGTCCTTGCGGGTCATCTCAACTACCTTCGAGACTTCTTCAATCAGCTCAGCTTTGGTCATGAGTGTTGTCTAACTCCTCTGCGCCTTTGTCTTGCCACCGGCGCTGCCGGATTGCGTTTCCGACCGTGCTCGAGGCGGCAGCGGCCTGGCGTCTGTAATCCTGTAGGCGATTTTGCTCGCCGTCGATCGACACTGCCCTTTGGCTTAGTCCGATCCGTTTCTGGCTCTCATTCAACTTGATGATCTTGAAGTCGAATTCCTCACCGATCGGCAAGGCTGGCGTGTCGTCACCTGCTTGTGACCTTGTTCGGGAAGACGGATCCCGTTTTTCGGCTACACGCTCCGACGAAAGATCGCGCGCCGGGTCTCCGGCAATCTCAGTAACGTGACAGAGCCCTTCCACTCCCGGCAGCAACTCCACAAAAACGCCGAATGCGGCTCCGCGGGTCACACGGCCTTTTACAATATCGCCGAGTTGATAAGTTCTAAAGAAAGTTTCCCAGGCATCGGGCTGGAGCTGCTTGATACCAAGGGACAGCCGGCGGCTTGGAGCGTCGATGTTCAAGATAACGGACTGTACGATCTGGCCCTTTTTGACCACTTCGGAGGGATGCTTCACATGCGCAGTCCACGACATGTCGGAGATATGCACCAGTCCGTCAACACCTTCTTCGATTTCGACAAACGCGCCGAACTCAGACAGTTTTCGGACACGGCCTTCAACGACAGAGCCAATGCTGTAGCGATCGGCAACAGTGGTCCAAGGATCGGCTTCCAGTTGCTTGATGCCGAGTGAAATCCGTCGTTCCCGAGGCTTGATGTCGAGCACTACCGCTTCGACCTGATCGCCGACTTTCACGATCTTGGCCGGATGCTTCATGCGGCGGCTCCAAGTCATCTCCGAGATATGAATCAGGCCCTCCACCCCAGGCTCAAGCTCGACAAAGGCGCCGTAGTCTGTGACACTCACGACACGTCCGACCACGCGGCTCTGCGGCGGGTAGCGAGCATCGATGTCCAGCCACGGATCCGGATGCATTTGCTTCAGGCCGAGCGAAATGCGCTCTTTCTCCCGGTCAAACTTCAGCACCTTCAGGAGTAGTTCGTCGCCGACCTGAATGATGGAAGACGGATGAGTGACGTTGCCGTAGCTGAGATCGCTAACGTGGAGGAGCCCGTCGATTCCGCCCAGGTCCACGAACGCGCCATAGTCAGTGAGGTTCTTCACTACTCCGGTAACTTCGGCCCCTTCGGCGAGTCGCGCGAGAGCTTCGGACTTGCGGGCGACGTGCTCTTTCTCAACGAGGACACGATGCGAGACTACTGCGTTACCGCGCCGTTTGTTCAGCTTCAAGATCCGGACTTCGATCTCTTTCCCCACATAGCTGTCCATGTTGTGGAGAGGCCGCATCTCAATTTGCGAGGAGGGCAGGAAGGCGATCACTCCTATGTCTACTGCCAGACCGCCTTTGACGCGATTCAGGACCTTGCCGGTGACCGGAGTTCCCTCGGTAAGCGCTTTCTCCAGTTCATCCCAGATGTGGATCTGGTGTGCCTTCTCATAGGAGAGCAGGATGTAGCCTTCCACCTGTTCGCCGGTCCGATCGAACATGACTTCGATAACGTCATTCGGTTTGACGTTTGGACGACCGCCGACTTGTGGAAACTGAGGCCCCGGTACGAGCCCTTCGATCTTACGACCAATATCAACGATGACCTCCTTATCAGTGACGGTGAGTACTCGCCCCTGTAGAACCTCACGATTCGGAGTTTTAAAATGGTTGCTGTAGTCGTCGAGAAACGCCTGGTAGTCCGCATTGTCGGCTGATTCAGACAACACGTCATGCTCGTCAAAAGACCCGGTCATCTGTGCCTTTAATCCTTCGGTACCGCTAGGCCTCAACTTGTTGATAGATCAGTACTTCAGCACTATAACCGAGGCCCTTGCACATGTCAACCGGGCTCAGGGCACCCCAAGCCATCCACCCGACACGGATTTTTCATATATACTGAGCCTTGAACGGGAGATTTAAGAAATGATCGAAGGTTTGCTGCAGCCCCAACATTTGTTGATAATACTAGCGGTTGCGCTGTTTGTTTTTGGCCCTAAGAAGCTACCTGAATTAGGCCAAGGCCTTGGGAAAGGTATTCGATCTTTTAAAGAGAGCATGAAGGCTGCCACCGAGGAACCGGAGAAGCCAGAGGCTCCGGCCGTAAAGTCTCAGCAGTAGTTAAGTCTCATTTATAGCGGGGCTTGCGTGCCTATTCCGCAGGCCCACCCCCCCCTTCCACCATTCCTCTAGCTTTTCCCCTGTCCCGTGATTCTCCTAGTCTGAAATGGTTTCGTGTTTTCCAGCATTGAGCGCAAAAATTGCACCCTTTGCTCATTAGTACCGGACTTCGTAACGGCGTATATGCTCTAGGTGTTATACCTGCCCATTTGCTGTAACTCTGTGAAAACAGGGCGATGATGCACTCTCTTTGGGCGTCTCTCATTCGCTCACGAATTCGTGGCATAAAAACTGCATATATACGAACTGCCAGGCGCGAGGACGTGAAAACGTCATGAAGAGTTGATCGCAAGAGGTCAGCAATCCTCGCCAACCTGTTGAGCGGCCAAGACGAAAGACTCAGATCGGTGGAAATTTAAGATGACTAACGAAGATTACGGCAAAGCTTATCAAAAAGGATTTAATCTGACAGTTCGCTTTCTCGTTTCGCGAGGCTTGTCCTATGATGCGGCTCTTGATACCGCTCAGGCAGCATGGGCGAAGGGATGGGAACGCCGCGAGCAACTACGTGACCCGAATCTAGTTCTTACGTGGACCAATAGCATTGCGCTCAACATTCATCGCACCTACCTCCGGCGCGAACCGCAAACCCAAACACTCCCCGAACTTCAGGCGCCTCCGCGTATGAACGTTGCCGCAATTGATGTGAAGCGAATCCTCGGTGATTGCAAGCCTAACGACCGTGTTGTTTTAGAAGGCCACTACATCGAAGGTTACAAGGTTCAGGAGATTGCGCGCCAGCACGGATGGTCGGAGACGGCCGTACGCATTCGTCTATTGCGAGCTCGACGAAGTGTCGAAAGAAAATTAAGCCGTCCCAAGCATGCAAAGCTTCGCAACCTGGCCGAGAAGACGAAGAAAGCTCTCGCCACAGCGTTCGAAGTTCCGGAACTGGAGCCCAAAGTGGCATAAGTCCGGTAGTTTTGGGGCATAAAAAAGGGCAGCTGCGCGCTGCCCTTTTTCTTTTGGGTAACGAGATGGGGCTGCTTACAAGCTGCTCTTCTGGCTAAGTTAG
Organism: uncultured Acidobacteriaceae bacterium; assembly: GCA_963814195.1. Classification (GTDB taxonomy): domain Bacteria; phylum Acidobacteriota; class Terriglobia; order Bryobacterales; family Bryobacteraceae; genus Bog-105. Next base: position 256,617 of record CAWFBU010000005.1, on the reverse strand, counting down.
CTCTGATTGGCTAAAGAAGAACGGGATTTCCTGTGCGGCCGTCTCCGGAGCATCTGAGCCGTGTACTGAGTTGCGCTCGATATTCTCGGCGAACCGCTTACGTATGGTCCCTTCTAAGGCATTGGCGGGGTTTGTCGCTCCCATGATTTCGCGCCATTTGGCGACAGCATTTTCCCGTTCAAGAACCATCACGACAGCGGGTCCTTCCGTCATGAACGTCACAAGACCGCCGAAGAACGGACGCTCCTTATGTACCGCATAAAATGCTTCCGCTTCGTGCTTTGAGATCCGATGGGTTTTCAAAGCTACGATTCTAAAACCATTCTCTTCAATAAAAGACAAAATGGCCCCGAGGTGACCTTTGGACACTGCATCGGGCTTAATCATTCCGAAAGTTCGTTCTACACTCATCTTCAAATTCCCTTCTGTTAGACGGCGTGCTGCAGCGCCTGCTGCATCTTCTCGCCGAGTACGGCAGGTGACGGGCAGACGATAATGCCTGCCTCTTCCATGGCCGCAAGCTTGTTTTCCGCCTTGCCGGAACCGCCCGAAATGATCGCGCCGGCGTGACCCATGCGCCGGCCGGGAGGCGCGGTCTGGCCGGCAATAAATCCGACTACCGGCTTCTTAACGTGAGCCTTGACGTACTCGGCTGCGGTCTCTTCAGCACTACCGCCGATTTCCCCGATCATGATAATGGCGTGGGTATCGGGATCATCGTTGAACAGCTTGATGGCGTCGGTGAATGAGGTTCCGATAATGGGATCTCCGCCAATTCCGATGCAGGTGGACTGCCCGATTCCCAATTTGGTGAACTGGCCGACTGCTTCATAGGTCAAGGTGCCGGAACGCGAAACAATGCCGACGTGTCCCGCCTTATGAATATGGCCTGGCATGATGCCGATCTTGCATTTGCTCAGGAGTAATGACACCGGGGCAGTTCGGTCCAATGAGCCGAACGCCCGGTTTGGTCTTCAGATAAGACCAGACCCGAACCATATCGTTGACCGGGATGCCCTCCGTGATGCAAACAACCAAGCGGAAGGCCGGCGTCGGCGGCTTCCATGATGGCGTCTGCGGCAAACGGCGGCGGTACAAAGATGACCGAGGCGTTCGCCCCCGTAGCCTTTACGGCTTCCCCCACCGTGTTAAAGACCGGCCGGTCCAGATGAACTTGCCCACCTTTACCCGGCGTGGTTCCGCCGACCACCTGAGTGCCGTACTTGATCGCCTGTTCGGCATGGAACGTTCCCTCACGGCCGGTAAAGCCCTGGAACAGAACCTTGGTGTTTTCGTTTACGAGTACGCTCATTTTGCCAGTGCCACTACCTTCTCTGCCGCATCCTTCATGCCGTCAGCCACGGTGAAGTTGAATCCGGACTCGGTCAGAATCTTCTGTCCAAGTTCGACGTTGGTGCCTTCCATCCGGACGACTACCGGAATCTTGATTCCGAGTTCGCTAGCAGCTGAGACGACACCGTTCGCCAGCACATCGCAGCGCAGGATGCCGCCGAAGATGTTTATCAAAACCGCCTTTACGCTCGGATCCGAGAGCAGGATGCGGAACGCGTTCTTGATTTGCTCGGCGTTCGCCCCGCCGCCGACATCCAGGAAATTGGCCGGTTGTCCGCCCGCGTACTTGATGATGTCCATGGTCGCCATCGCCAGTCCGGCACCGTTCACCATGCAGGCGATGTTGCCGTCGAGCTTGATGTAGTTCAGACCGAACCGCGAAGCTTCAACTTCGAGCGGATCTTCCTCATTCAGATCGCGCAACTCGTGCAGATCTTTGTGGCGGTACATCGCATTGTCGTCGATTGTGATCTTGGCGTCGAGCGCAAAAGCCTTGCCGTCCTTCGTCAGGATGAAGGGATTGATTTCAGCCAGAGAACCGTCGATGGCGTCGTAGGCTTTGGAGAGCGCGATCATGGCGGCGGCAGCAGCGTTCACACTTTCGGGAGGGACCCCCATGCCGAAAGCCAGTTTGCGCGCCTGGAAAGGTTGGAGCGGCTGTCCGGGAATGATGGTCTCTTTGAGGATCAGGTCGGGCGTCTTTTCCGCCACTTCCTCAATGTCCATACCGCCCTCTCTGGAGGCCATGAAAACGTTCTGCCCCGACGCGCGGTCGAGCACAATTCCGAGGTAGAGCTCGCGTTCAATCGGCAGTGTTTCTTCTATCAGCAATCGCTGCACCAGGCGGCCCTCGGGTCCAGTCTGGTGGGTGACCAGGGTCATGCCGAGTATCGCTTTAGCGTGGGTTGTAACCTCTTCCAGCGCCTTACCCACTTTGACGCCACCGCCCTTGCCGCGGCCGCCGGCATGGATCTGGGCCTTCACAACCGCGCTCCCGCCTAGGTTCTTGGCGGCGGCTTCGGCCTCTTCTACTGTGTAGGCGACCTCTCCGCGAGGAACAGGAACTCCGAACTTCGCGAGAATGGCCTTTGCCTGATATTCATGAATTTTCATATCGTGAGTTTTCGAGCCTCGTCAAAGCCAACAGCTAGTGTAACTTGCACACAAATGCCAAAAAGGCGTTGATCGTCCGGCGAAGTGCACGATCAATGCTCAATCTCTCGGGGAGGTCTTTGTCAGGCGAAGCTCTCCAGCAAGCTCGCACGTCATAGTTCCCGGCAAGCCGAGGGGACACACTGGCAATCATGCATAGGTCAGGGCAGGCCGCCGGCTTACCAGAAGAGTCGAGAGCGCGCGACAGTCATCCGTCATCAGCGCGAATTGTTCCGGATCCAGAGACTGGTATCCGTCGGAAAGGGCTTGTTCGGGGTGGGGATGCACTTCTACGATCAGGCCATTAGCCCCAGCTGCAACGGCGGCCAGTGACATCGGTAAGACCTTGTCCCGCTTACCCGTACCATGGCTCGGATCGACAATGATGGGCAAGTGGCTAAGGCTCTGTACTGCCGGCACGACACTTAAATCGAGTGTGTTGCGAGTATGGTCCGCGAAGGTCCGCACGCCGCGCTCACAAAGAATGACATTGTAGTTGCCTTCGGAAAGGATGTATTCCGCAGCCATCAGAAATTCGTCCAGGGTGGAGGACATACCTCGCTTCAGCAGAACTGGTTTGCGGGATCGTCCGGCACGTCGCAACAAGGAGAAGTTCTGCATGTTGCGTGCTCCGATCTGCACGCAATCGGCATAGCGCTCTACAAGATCAAATGTTTCGATATCGATAGCTTCGGTGACGATGCCGAGACCAGTCTCCTCGCGTGCCTCGGCCAGATAGCGAAGGCCCTCCTCGCCCAGACCTTGAAAGCTATAAGGTGAAGTTCGGGGTTTATAGGCACCGCCTCGCAACAGTTGGCCGCCCCCTGCTTTTACCGCCCGAGCTGACTCAAGAATCTGATCTCTGCTTTCTACGGCGCATGGACCCCCGCAAAATACGAGGTCAGAGCCGCCAACGGGTACGCCGTTAACGTTGACGATGGTGTTTTCCGGCTTGGTCTCTCGGCTAACGAGCTTGTAGGGTTTGGAGACGCGGATCGCTTCGGCCACCCCAGGCAAGACCTCAAATTCGCTGGCGTCGATGGGCCCGCTATTTCCGGTTATGCCGATGGCGGTTCGCTGTTCGCCCGGAATAATATGGGGTTGAAAACCTAAACTTTCGATACGATGGCAGACACGGGCGATATCGCTTGGCACGGCTTGCGCCTTCATTACTACAAGCACTTGGAGAAACCTCTCCTCATCAGCGTACCGAAATCAGGAACTACCCCGAGCCCGCTGGTTCACAATGTTGGTTACGATTCATGAGCAGCCAACTAGGTCAATACGTCTGCGTCCTGGCGGGCGGAGCGGCCGGATCGCTCGCACGGTATCTTGTGACAAGGGTGCTGGTCCAACGATTTCCGGCGTGGAATTTCGCGGTCGGCACCTTTGTTGTGAACGTTACCGGTTCATTTGCGATCGGTATCCTGATGACGTTGTTCGTGGAACGATTCCGATTGCCTTCCTATTGGCATCTGATTAGTGTTGTCGGGTTCCTGGGTGGGTACACGACATTTTCAAGTTTTGAGTTCGATGGTTACCTCGCCTTTCGGGGCGGCCACCACCTACTCGCTTTGACTTACCTCGTCACCAGCGTGGTTGCTGGCTATGGGGCTGTATTGATGGGGGCGTCCCTTGTTTCGAAACACTAAATGACTTCTGAAGTTAGCATCACAGACAGTGCCGTTGGTTCTATGAAGAGCTCCCGCTCGACATACCTTCCGTTCCGAAATTCGGTTCACCTGTCCCAGGAAGAAGCCAGGGAACTGATGGAGAGCATGCTCTCCGGCCAGATGACCGCGGAAGAGATCGCGTCCATACTCGACTTTCTGCGGCGCAAGGGAGAAACCGTTGCCGAGGTGGTCGGTTTCGCTACGGCACTGAGAGGACTAAGTGAGCCCGTCTACTTCGACCAGACGGACGAGCCCGTTGTGGATACCTGCGGTACGGGTGGCGACGGTACGAACACGTTCAATATCTCAACCGCAACAGCTTTCGTCGTTGCCGGGACGGGTTTGCGAGTTGCGAAACATGGCAATCGCAAGATTTCCAGCCGTTGCGGCAGCGCGGACGTTCTGGAACAGCTAGGGGTGCAGGTGGCCCTTGCGCCGGCAACTGCGAAGGCGTGTATCGAAACTGTGGGGATCGGGTTTCTTTATGCACCTATGGCGCATCCCTCCATGAGGTATGCCGTCGAGGCGCGGGCCTTGCTACGCGGCCGTACGGTGTTCAATTTACTGGGACCGCTAACCAATCCGGTCCGTGCCCGAGCGCAGTTAATCGGTGCATTCTCGGTGCGCGGTGCTGAGTTGCTGGCTCATGCTGCAGCACGTTTGGGTATCGAACGCGCTCTGGTTGTGCATGGTGGTGACGGCCTGGATGAGATTACAACAACTACGCACACAACGATTTTTCAAGTGGGCGAAAAAGGCGTTGAGAAGGGCCAGTGGACACCAGAAGATTTCGAGATTCCGCCGGCGGCCCCAGAGGACTTGGCCGGAGGAGATGCGGAAACGAATGCAGCGATCATTCGTTCACTACTGGATGGTTCGACCGGCGCAGCGCGGGACATTGTCGTGGTGAATGCGGCGGCAGCACTGCTGGTGGCAGAGCAGGCCGGCGACTTCAAGACAGCAGTGGAGAGCGTGACGGAGTCACTTGACAGCGGATCGGCCCGCCGGAAGTTAGACGCGTTGATAGATTTCACCAGGGACTTGCGCGATGAAAGCATTTGAGATTCAGGAGTTCGGGATTGAGAATGTCAGGCTGACCGACCGCAAGGTGGAGGCGCCAGGCGCCGGGGAAGTGCTGGTGAAGATGAAGGCCGCCTCGTTGAACTACCGCGACCTGATGGTGGTGAAAGGCCAGTACAATCCAAAGATGAGCCGGCCCAGGGTACCGCTTTCGGATGGGGCGGGCATCGTGGAGGAGACAGGTCCAGGCGTTACAAGCTTGACTAAGGGCGATCGTGTCACGGGATGCTTCATGGGTAAGTGGCTCGATGGACCTATTACGCCGACCGGCTTTGGGTCTGCGCTAGGCGGGTCTGTCGACGGAGTTCTTCAGGAATACCGGATTTTCGAGGAACACGCGGTTGTGAAGACGCCGAAATTTCTCACAGACGAGGAAGCAGCCACGCTACCGTGTGCCGGAGTGACGGCCTGGCATGCTCTGTTTGAGCACCATCAGGCAGCTCCCGGAAGTAGCGTGCTGATCCAAGGTACAGGCGGCGTTTCAATCTTTGCTCTGCAATTAGCGGTGGCGGCCGGCCTCCGCACCATTGTCACTTCAAGCAGCGATGCGAAGCTCGAGCGCGTGCGGGGGATGGGAGCCAGCGAAACCATCAATTACAAGGTCCAGCCGGATTGGGAAAAAGCGGCACGCAGCCTCACGGACGGGCTCGGAGTGGATCACGTGATTGAAGTCGGTGGCAGTGGCACGATTGCACGCTCACTGAAGGCCGTGAGAATGGCCGGGACAGTAAGCGTCATTGGTGTACTCAGCGGAACAGATACGGCTGTTAGGCCGACCGATCTGATGATGAACAGTCTACGGGTCAAGGGTATCTATGTCGGGTCGCGCGCCATGTTGGAGCGATTGAATCGCGCTCTGGAAGTTCACGCCATCAAACCGGTGATCGACCGGACCTATGCCTGGACGGACTTTCAGGAGGCGCTGCATCACATGGAAAGCCAGAGCCACTTCGGCAAGATTTGTCTCCGATTCTAGGCTCTTAACGAGCGCCAATCAGGACCGTATGAGGCGGTGTCCCCTTCAACTTTCAAAGGCTGAAGTGAATGCCGGGACCGAGGATTGCGATATAAATGGCGGCTGCGATTGCGGCTAATACGATCCACGTCACTGACCGGCGGCCGGAAACTGGTGTCGCGGGCGACAACCTCGCAATCGCTGACCAGCGACCTGGCAGCGCAAGCAATCCGACCGCTGCTCCGAAGCTGCTGAGCGCTCCTGAGTTCAATATTTCGAATGGTCCTCGGGGATCGAACACTGCTCCGGCGCAAGCGATGAGGCCGCCAGCCATGTACGACGTGAAGATGAAAGACCGACCGTCGATCTGCCCAGCATGGATGGCGGACAGTTCGGAACCGAGAAAGCTGATCGTTCGGCGATACAGCAGCAGACCCGCCAAGGCAAGGCCAATCCGGCAGAGCCAGGGATAGGGCCAGCCTTGGACTAACGTGAGCCAATCACCCTTGCCGAAGATCCCTCCGAAAAGAAGATACCCAAATGCCCAAAACAGATTGAATGCCATAGTAAGCCAGAGCAAAAGGCCAGTTCGAAAATCGGAGGTTCCGATCCTGTGCAGCAGGATCCAGGCCGCAGCTGCGCAAGCCAAGTTTCCTCCCGGCCCGGCCAGGTCAAAGGCGATGCCGCCGCTGACGCCCAGCCGTTGTGTCTCAATCAATCTCGTGGTGGTTAAGATGCCCGATCTGCCGCCCGCCAACAAGAAACCAATGCCATGGCCAACTACCTCGTGCGCGACATCGGCAAGGATAAACGCAAGAACCGCCACAGCCCCGACCGTTAGCGTGGAATCGAGAGAGAAGGGTTGACCTGTTCTTAGCCGGTGTTTGTTTGCGATTGGCTGCAAGGCGGTTGAACCCAGGATAGAAGAGTCAGACCGGGTGCGAGTTCTTATACCCCAAAGATGTTCCGACTAAGCTGAAATCGCCAGCGCTTTGCAAAGCATTGTGGACAACGGCATACAAGCTATGAAGCGCCTTGGTTAAATGGGAGTTCATTATGAAGCTGCAGAGTTACACAATCACGCAAGGCAAGGACCGGGCGCCCGCGCGTTCGTATCTCAAGTCCATTGGTTATACCGACGCCGATTTGAAGAAGCCGATCATCGGTATCGCGAATACATGGATTGGAACGATGCCGTGTAACTTCAATCTGCGTGAACTGGCAGTTGATGTGGCACGCGGGATTCGAGAGGCGGGCGGGACACCGATGGAATTCAATACCATCGCGATCAGTGACGGAATCACGATGGGCACCGAAGGGATGAAGACATCCCTGATCAGTCGTGAAGTGATTGCGGACTCTATTGAGTTAGTGGCCCGTGGACATATGTTCGATGGTCTGGTTGCATTAGTCGCCTGCGATAAGACCATTCCGGGGGCGGCCATGGCTCTGCTGCGACTTAATATTCCAGCGGTGGTCCTGTATGGCGGGACGATGTTGCCGGGCCGGCATCGGGGACGAGATATCACAATCCAGGATGTGTTTGAAGCGGTTGGTGCCAATGCTGCCGGGCGGATAAGCGACGGCGAGTTGTTGGAGATTGAGAATGCCGCGTGCCCTGGAGCGGGCGCCTGCGGCGGTCAATACACCGCCAATACGATGGCAACGGTGATGGAGATCATCGGTCTTTCGCCCTTTGGGCTTAACTCCATTCCGCAGGTGGACGAGCGAAAGCATGAAGCAGCGCATCGTTGCGGGCAGGTCATTCTGAACGCTGTCAAGAACGAACTCCGGCCGCGTGACATCGTGACCCGCGCCGCTATTAACAATGCGATTGCCAGCGTAGCTGCGTCGGGGGGATCAACGAATGCCGTACTGCACTTGCTGGCGTTTGCGCGGGAAGCCGGCGTGCCGTTGACGATTGATGACTTCCAGGATCTCAGTAGCCGGACGCCTCTGCTGGCGGATCTGCTACCGGCCGGGCGCTATACGGCAGCGGACGTCGATAAAGCCGGCGGCATACCCGTGATCGCAAAACGTTTGCATGATGGAGGTTTCATAGATTCCAGTGCCATGACCATCACCGGACAGACATTAAGTGAACAGATGCCATCGGTACACGAAACGCCCGGTCAGGATGTCATCCGCCAACTGGATAATCCAATCAAGAAATCGGGTGGCCTGGTAATTCTGAAAGGCTCGCTGGCACCTGAAGGCTGCGTCATCAAAGTAACCGGCTTGAATCGATCGGTCCAAACCGGACCCGCCCGCGTGTTTGACAGTGAGGAAGAAGCGATGAAGGCGGTGCTGACCGGGGAAATCAAGGCGGGTGACGTGATGGTAATCCGTTACGAAGGGCCTCGTGGCGGACCGGGGATGCGCGAGATGTTGGGCGTAACTAGCGCGATCGTCGGTGAAGGTTTGTCAGAAAGCGTAGCGCTGGTTACTGATGGCCGATTTAGCGGCGCGACCCGCGGTTTCATGGTGGGGCACGTTGCTCCGGAGGCGGCAGTCGGTGGCCCGATTGCGGCTGTTCGCGAGGGTGACATGATCACGATCGACGTACAGGCTCGCAGGATCTCCCTAGATATCCCCTTGGAGGAGTTGCACAACCGGCTGGCTTCGTTTTCGCGGCCAGTGCCCCGCTATACCAGCGGCGTGATGGCCAAATACGTCGCCCTTGTCGGGTCAGCCTCCGACGGCGCCGTTACCTTTCAGCCGCAGCTCTAAGCGACCCTTGGACGTTGGCGAACCCGGGTCTGCTTGATGACAGCCGTGTGACTCTGGAGGGCCGGAGTTCATTCGCAAGCCGGTCGTTGTCTGATAGCTGCCCGGAAACTGCAGGTAATCCGGAAGAGAGTGCTTCTCCGATCTATTTATCTTTCAATACCGTGTATTGATACGGCACTTCTTACAGGACAAATTTGCAAGCGTGAGCGCTTCCTTATAGGAAGGCGGTACTCGTGAAAGCAAGTTGCCCGAACTCTTTCCGAGAGGTTTCTTTCTCTTTGATGGTTCTTACTAACATGGCAATCGAATGATGGCTGTTATCCAACGCGTAGCAAATGCCACCGTTAAGGTCGATGGTGAAGCGGTAGGTGCTATCGGGCGTGGCTTGTTGGTGTTTCTCGGTGTAAAAAAAGGGGACACGGCCCGGAATTCCCAGGAACTGGCCGACAAGATAGTTAATTTGCGGATTTTTTCAGATGAAGCTGGAAAGATGAATAGGAGCGTAAAGGATGAGTCCGGAGAAATTCTGGTTGTCTCCCAATTCACTCTTTACGGTAATACCGAAAAGGGTAATAGACCTTCTTTCTCTGCTGCCGCGCCTGCCGCTGAAGCCAGGATGTTGTATCAAGGCTTCGTGGAGAGGTGCACGGCAACTGGGTTAAAGATAGCCACGGGATTGTTTCAGGCCCATATGGAGGTGGAACTAACTAACGATGGGCCGGTGACTTTACTCTGCCTTTCGGAAAATCAGTAGGTTTTCTGAAAGTATCTCTCAGTGTGTGCTACTTACTTAAATAGATATGGCAAAATCATCCGGCACTTCTCCCAATCGCGAGATTTTACAAGCCGCTTTGCAGGGGTTAGAAGCACAAAGGCAGAAATTAGACGAACAGATAGCCCAGGTGAGGGCCATGATGGGGCACCGAGTTGGCCGTCCGCCTAAGGTTGCTGCGTCTCAGGAGAGTGCCGCGATAAACGGAGATAGTAAGAAGCGACGCACGCTTAGCTCGGAAGCGCGCAAACGAATTGCGGCAGCGCAGAAAAAGCGCTGGGCCAATTTCCGGAAAACACAAGGCTAGTTGGGCCTGTCGGACTGATAGGCTCAGCAAGTCCTGCCTCTCGAAGCTGCAACATGATCGCTGGCATTGGAACCGACCTAGTGGCCGTTGAGCGGATCAAGCAAAGCGTACAACGCTTTGGGGATCGCTTTATCAAGCGCATTTACACAGAGACGGAACGAAGTTACTGCTTAAGCAAGGCTAATCGGTACGAACGTTTTGCCGCACGTTTTGCCGCAAAGGAAGCCGGGATGAAGGCCTTAGGAACTGGGTGGAGCCGGGGAGTGGGGTGGCAGGATTTCCAGGTAGTGAATGAACCATCCGGAAGACCGACACTGCATTTAGCGGGGGAGGCGGCCCGGATTGCAGCTTCCCAGGGTGTCAAGCATATCTCCCTTTCTATGACTCATACGGACACGGAAGGTTTTGCAATCGTAATTTTCGAAAAAGCCTAAAGTCTGGCGCGAAGCGAAGGAGTTGTGCCGACAGAGCGTGGCCGAAGTTGGGCGTCTTCGAGGTGTTTGGATTCCTGGTAGGTATACATCATCCTGTGAATGACAGTGAGGTTTCCCAGGACAGCAATGACCCACAAAACCGGCGCCATGCGGTCAAAGAGGGCACCGATAATGAAGAGGACAACGCGTTCCGGACGCTCCATGAATCCGACTTTGCAGGTTGGGATGATGTTTTCCGCTCGACTGCGCGTGTAACTGATCATGACCGAGGCGGTCATGACAATGGCCGTTAATACGACGTAAGCTGGGCGATTGATAGTGCCGTAATAAACCAGCAAACCGACCAGTAAGGCCAAATCGGAGTAACGGTCCAAAACGGAATCGAAAAAGCCGCCAAAGCGAGTGACTTGGTTGGTAAAACGCGCCACTCGGCCATCTACCATGTCAAACAAGCCTGCGAAGATGATGGTGAGTCCAGCTGCTCGAAAACTACCTACGGCGAGGAAACTTGCAGCCACAATGTTGATGACCAGTCCCAGGAAGGTGAGTACGTTAGGGTTGATCTTCGACAAAGCCAATCCGCGTACGATCAGCACGATGATCTTGTTTGCCCCGATACCGATGGCACGCGTGTAAGTCATGATGTCTACGAAGCTGCAGAATCGTGTATGGTGATCAGGCTGAGTACTTCCATCTCTCTGACCCCACCAGGTATTTGTATCTTTACTGTCTCACCGACGCGTTTCCCCAGCAAGCCCTTTCCAATGGGAGAACTGGTTGATATTTTCCCATGGGCAGCGTCAGCCTCTTCACTCGTGACCAGGTTGTAGGTGCATTCCTCATCCTTGTCAATGTCGAGCACGACCACGCGCGAACCGAGGCCCACGCGATCGCGCGGAATTTTGCCAAAGTCAATCATCGAGAACTCGCGTAGTCTCGCCTGCGCGGCGCCCAGCTTCGCATTGACGAAGGCCTGCCGCTCCTTGGCGGCGTGGTACTCCGCATTCTCACTTAGGTCACCGTGTTCGCGTGCCTTCAGTATTTCCCTCGGTAGTTCGTTACGAAGTTCGTATTCGAGCGCGGTGATCTCGTCCTGAAGTTTCTTCTTGAGGTCCTCCATAGTTTGTCTTCCAACTAGTATATTCGGGAACCGGAGGGGACTTGGGGTGTCCGCTGTAACACGTTTGAAGTCGACAGTTTACCCCCGAAATTGTTACAATCAGTTGAGGGCAACCGATAACCATGGCCGTTAAACCAGCATTCGCAACAGGCGCTCAGGTAGAGCACACGAAGTTTGGTCTTGGCTCCGTCTTATCGTGTAACGAGGATTACGTCGTGATTAAGTTTGACGAGCATGGCGAAAAGAAGTTTGTCACCTCTATGGCCTTGCCCGCTCTGAAGAAGAGCGATCGCCAACCTCCGGTTGAGAAGCGCCGTGCCACCCGTAAAAAAGTGGCTGCGCCAGCTGCGGGCGCCTAACTCAATTCGTAGTTTAATATTTCACTCGCTACAGCACGGATGAAAATCGGCGTCGTTTTATTTCCCGGAAGTAATTGCGACCACGACGCGTGGTATGCCCTTTCAGAGAACCTGGACGTGCCCACTGAGCTTGTCTGGCATCAGGAGAGTTCGCTTTCCGGATTTGACGGAGTTGTGATTCCCGGCGGTTTTTCTTATGGAGACTATCTCCGTTGCGGTGCAATCGCTAAGTTTTCACCCGTGATGAAGGCGGTTGCGCGTTTCGCACAGGACGGCGGTCCGGTGCTGGGTATATGTAACGGGTTTCAAGTGCTGACCGAAGCCGGATTGCTTCCTGGTGCCCTGGTGCGCAACGCCGACTTACACTTTGTCTGTCGAACAGTTCCACTGGAAATCGTAACTACGAATTCGCTTTTTACGTCCGAGGCCAAACCTCATCAGCTACTCCACTTACCGGTCGCCCACGGTGAAGGTTGCTATGTCGCCGACAAAGCTGCTTTGGACGAACTAGAACGTGAAGATCGTGTAATTCTGCGCTATTTAGAGCCGGTAAACGGTTCGTTGCGTAACATAGCCGGCATCCTGAACTCACAACGGAATGTGATGGGCATGATGCCGCATCCAGAGCGCGCAGCCGATCCATTGATGGGTGGAACAGATGGACTGGTACTCCTACGATCGTTGGTAACCAGTCTTATGCCCTCGTTATCCCGATCATGACTATAACTCCCGATGTGATTGCTGCGCACCAGCTCACGTCGACTGAATACGATAGGATTGTCGAACTCCTAGGGCGTGAGCCTTCCTTTACGGAACTGGGAATCTTCAGCGTAATGTGGAGCGAACACTGCTCTTACAAAAGCACTCGTGTTCACCTGAAAAAACTGCCGACCGAGAGCGAGCATGTTTTGCAAGGGCCTGGCGAGAATGCGGGGATCATCGATATTGGAGACGGAATTGCGATTGCGTTCAAGATCGAATCTCACAATCACCCGAGTTTTATTGAGCCTTTCCAAGGTGCCGCTACCGGCGTAGGTGGAATTCTGCGCGATATTTTCACCATGGGCGCGCGGCCCATTGCCGTAATGGACTCGTTGCGGTTCGGAAGCTTGGACGCTCCGCAGACGGGCGATCGAAACCGCCGGATTCTGGAAGGCGTAGTGGCAGGAATTGCCCATTACGGCAACTGTTTCGGGGTCCCGACCGTAGGCGGCGAATGCGTTTTTGACCAGAGCTATAGCGGCAATCCACTGGTCAACGTGTTCGCGCTTGGTGTGTTTCGTCACGACGAGATCTTCTATGGCAAGGCGACCGGCGTTGGCAACCCGGTGATCTACGTCGGGGCCAAAACCGGGCGAGACGGCATCCATGGCGCCTCGATGGCTTCGGCCGAATTTACGGAAGAGTCAAAGCAGAAACGGCCAAACGTGCAGGTCGGTGATCCGTTTATGGAGAAGTTGCTGCTGGAGGCCTGCCTCGAAGCGATGAAAACGGGTGCCATCGTCGGTATTCAGGACATGGGAGCGGCGGGACTTACCTCCTCAAGCTGCGAAATGGGCAGCCGAGCCGGGACCGGCATCGAGATCGATCTGGATCTGGTTCCGCAACGCGAAACAGGCATGAACGCGTACGAGATGATGCTTTCGGAATCCCAGGAACGCATGCTGCTGGTAGCGGAAAAGGGCCGGGAGCAGGAGTTGTTCTCGGTCTTCTCAAAGTGGGGGTTGGACGCAGCAACTATCGGCATTGTCACGCCGGATGGGATGCTGCGTGTGAAACACCGCGGGTCAGTTGTGGCGGAGATCTCCAACCGCGCTCTTGCCGACGAAGCGCCTAAATACCATCGTGCATTTACCAAGCCGTTGCGGGTTGCGCCAATGGGAGGTCCGGCACGGCGTCCGGAAGTTTCTCAGGCAGATCTGGAATCCGCTCTGCACCGCTTGCTGGCTTCAGCCGATCTCTGTTCCAAGCGATGGATCTGGGAGCAGTATGACCATCAGGTACGAACGAATACGGTAGCAGGGCCTGGTTCCGATGCCGCGGTGGTCCGCATCAAAGGAACTTCGACCTCGGTTGCGATGTCGCTGGACGGCAATGGCCGTTATTGCGCGCTCGATCCACGTGAGGGCACAAAACTGATCGTTGCCGAATGCTGCCGGAACTTATCGACCGTGGGAGCCCAGCCCATAGCGACCACCAACAACTTAAACTTCGGTAACCCCGAACGCCCTGAGATCATGGCCCAGATCGTGGAAGCAATTGAGGGTCTGGCTGAGGCCTGTGCCTTCTTTGAAGTGCCCGTAACGGGGGGGAACGTGAGTCTCTACAATGAGACTCTCGGAACACCTATCCTGCCTAGTCCCGTGGTGGGTATCGTCGGTACTCTGCCCACCGCGTTGCCAGTAGGTGCACATTTCAAAGCAGAAGGCCATACCCTGATGCTGCTGGGCGGCTTTGGTTCGGCAGATTGGGCGCAGATGGGTGGCACGCAGTACGCCAAAGTGATTTGCGACGGATTGTGGGGACAGCCACCCCACCTCGATATGCAATACGAGAAGCGCGTCCAGAGCTTGGTCCGTCAGTTGGTGCGCGAGCAACTGGTGAAATCTGCCCATGACCTGGGAGAAGGCGGTCTGGCCGTTGCTTTGGCCGAGTGTTCCTTTGGGCATGATCAGGTCGGTGCGCGGGTTACTCTGGACAGCCCCCTCGAGCCCGAATTTCTGCTGTTTCACGAGGGTCCATCGCGGATTCTAATTTCCACCACGGAGCCTGAAAGAATAATCGCTCTGGCTCAAACGAAAGATGTCGAAGCCGTGACAATAGGCGTTACACTCAAGTCGAGAGTGTCGATGAGCAACAGGGGCCGGCAGCTGATCGACAACGTTGTCACCGATCTGCAACAGCTCTGGAGCGGATCGCTCGAACGCCTGCTCCACCATCCCGTACCCGCATAAATCAAAATCGCGCATGAACAAAGTCGAGGACATTGAGTTGGAAGAGATGGATCTGGAAGCCGAACTTCCTTTCGACAAGCTCCACGAAGAATGCGGTGTTTTCGCGATCTACGGTCACCCGGAAGCGGCCAACCTGGCTTATCTGGGTTTGTATGCTTTACAACATCGGGGCCAGGAGAGCGCCGGCATTGCCTCCAGCGACGGACGGAAGATTCATAGTACGCGCAGTATGGGGCACGTCGCGGACATTTTCACGCCTGATGTGTTGAACCAGCTGCCTGGGCGCCTTGCGATCGGGCACACACGGTATTCAACCGCTGGGGACGCAACCCTGAAGAATGCGCAACCCCTGAACGTCGCCTGCAGTAAGGGGCAGGTGGCCGTCGCGCACAACGGAAATCTGACCAATGCTATCGAGCTACGGGGAGATTTGGAAGAGGACGGATCCATCTTTCAATCAACTAGTGATACCGAGGTCATTCTGCATCTGGTCGCTCGCTCGCACGAACGGACCTTGTCGGGTGCTTTGCGTGATGCGCTTCTGCAGATCGAAGGTGCGTTCTCATTGGTCTTCCTGGCAGAAGACCGAATCATCGTAGCGCGTGATCCGAACGGATTCAGACCGCTCGCGATGGGCACGCTGGAAATGTCCGATGGGAAGGTCGCCACCGTGTTTGCTTCGGAGACATGTGCCTTTGACCTGTTAGGTGCGACTTATGTTGATGATGTAAAGCCCGGAGAGATGGTGATTGTGGGCCCAGACGGGCTGACGCGCGAGTTTTACACAACTCCGGGCAAGGTTGCGCATTGCGCCTTCGAACACGTTTACTTCTCACGGCCGGACTCTTTAGTCTTCGGCAAGTCGGTCTCTGTTTCCCGGGAACGAATGGGACGCATGCTCGCCTTGGAGCATCCGGTGGAAGCTGATGTGGTGGTGCCCGTTCCGGACTCTGGTGTAGCCGCTGCAATCGGATTTGCCGACGAATCGGGCATCCCCTATCGGCAGGCTCTGATCCGTAACCACTATGTCGGTCGGACTTTCATCGAGCCGTCGCAGGAGATCCGAGATTTCGGAGTAAAGCTGAAGCTGAATCCAGTGCGGCATCTGCTGGAGGGTAAGCGCGTCATTCTGGTCGATGATTCGATTATTCGAGGAACCACCAGCCGCAAAATCGTCCGTATGGTGCGGAGTGCCGGTGCGCGCGAGGTGCATCTGCGCATTTCCTGCCCACCCACCATCTCGCCTTGCTACTACGGAGTGGATACACCATCGAAGGAAGAGTTGATCGCGGCGAACAATACAGTCCAGGAGATATGCGATTACGTGGAAGCTGACTCGCTCGCGTATCTTACACTGCCCGCATTGAAAAGCTCGATCCGCGATTCGAAGGACCACTTCTGTTATTCCTGCTACACCGGCGTGTATCCCACTTTGGTGCAGATCGGCGAGATCGTCTTAGCCAAGACGGGCTGCTGCTGATTCGGTCTCTGTCGCGCTACTTTGCCCTAAGGCGCTCAAAATTTGCAGGTGAACCTGGTCGGTGATCCGTCCACGATCCTTGAGGGTTAATGATCGTGTATCGATCGGCGGAAGCACTCGAAGAGTAACTTGGCCCGATCGCAGAATACCAGCTCCATAAGGCAGGATCTTATTTGTGCCGATGAGCGCAAGAGGTACGAGGGGCACACCCGCCTTGATCGCTATGTAGGCTGCGCCTTCCTTTAATTCCTGGAGTTTTCCGTCGTGTGATCTCCCGCCCTCGGGGAAAATCAGAAGTGAGATGCGTTTCTGGTTTATCGCTTCGGCCGCTAACTGCAGGGTCTTGACGGAGCCGCGCGGATCATCACGCATAACCGGGATGTGCCCCGCTCGAGTTAGGTGGTTTCCCAGAAACGGGATTTTAAAGAGTCCCTGCTTGGCGAGAAAGCGGAATTGCGAGGGGATACTTGCGAAGGCTACGGGCGTATCCATGTAGCTCGCATGATTCGCCGCAAAAACATAACTGGCGTTTGAATCAATCTGCTCCAGGCCCTCAATGCGCACCTTAACGCCGCTGCCGGCGAGAACGATCCTCGACCACAAACGTGCTAACCAGATCTGCAGGCGGCCTGTGGCATCGAAGAACGATACCAGGATGTTGACGGTGCCCAGGACGATGGTCGTCAGAATGAAGATGGGATCAGATATCAGGAGGCCGCGTAGCCTTCGCATGGATCTTTCATTTTACGAATAGAGCTTATCGGCCGGCCAGAAGAGCCTGGCGTGCATCGCCGACAACGAATAAAGAGCCAGTGAAAAACACAGCAGCCTCAGCCGGGGCCGTTCGGGCGATCTCAACAGCTTCTTCGATAGTGGCGGCAAGGGTAATGTCTCCATGCTCGGTCATGCTGGCGATAGCTTCGGGACGCAAAGCTCGCGGCATCTGTGGCGCGGTCAGAATCAGGCGGCTCGCCAAAGGAAACAGGTAGCTGGTGACTTCGTCGATCGCTTTGTCCCGCATCGCCCCATATACAATCCAGATCGGCCGGCCGGCGTAGACGTCGCGTATGTAATCAGCGAGAGCCGCTGCTCCCGCAGGATTATGAGCTCCATCCAGAATCAGATCCGGCGCGCGTGCAACAATCTCCAGACGTCCCGGCCATCGCACTCTGCTCAGGCCGCGTCGAATCAATTCCTCACCCACTCCCAGACGTCTGCACGCCAGAATGGCTGTAACGGCATTGTCGATCTGGTGGCGGCCGGCGAGTGCAAAGCGAAAGGGTCTACCGTCCAGTTGGAAGGAAGAACCGTCTGCCTCGACGTGCACATCCGTTACTTGCGCTGCCTGCGCTCCGACCGCTTCAATGCCGAGGTCTGCTGCTCGTGCTTCTAACACGGTTAACGCCGCGGCGGACTGGTGACCGAAGATGGCTGGGACGCCCGGCTTCAAAATCCCGGCCTTTTCCGAAGCAATCAGCTCGAGCGTGTTGCCCAGGTACGATTCGTGATCGAACGAGACAGGAGTGATCACGGTTAACTCCGGATCGATCACATTGGTAGCATCGAGCCGTCCACCCAGGCCCACTTCGATCACGCTGATCTCGCAGCGTTGTTGAAACATGAGAAGAGCCATGGCGGTTACAGTTTCGAAATACGACGGGTGAGCATCGATCGAGCCGCTCGCCACAAGCTCCTCGGCGCAGATGTGGACTCGCCCGAAAGCGGCAGCGAAGTCAGCCTCTGAGACCGCTACGCCATTGATCGAAATGCGCTCGGTAGGTTCCTGCAGATGAGGCGAGGTGTAGAGGCCGGTTCGCAGTGAGGCCTCTTGCAAAACGGCTGCGATGGCTGCGCAGGTGGAACCTTTTCCGTTGGTACCCGCTACGTGAACCAATCTTTGTCCGCGTTCGGGGTGTCCCAGACCCGTCAGCAGCGTCCGCATTCGCTCGAGTCCGAACTTCGCACCTACTTTTAGCTCGTTGCCAAGCGAATAAAGGTAACGAACAGAATCGGGATAGCTCAACGCTTTGCACTCATTCTATCGAGGGCTGTCCAATACTGCGTAGAATGGGGCATGGCTTCGTTGTACGACACCGACTACTACGGTTGGACTCAACACGTTGCCTCTGCTTTGCGCGAGGGTCGGCTGGAAGGCTTAAATCTCGAGGAGATCGCGGAGAGATTGAGGATCTGGGAAAATCAGAACGCCGAACCTTGCAGAGTGCTTTAAAGCAGTTGCTGCAGCACTGTTGAAATGGGATTACCAGCCGGAGCGAAGGGGCCGTAGCTGGTCGGCGTCAATCACCAAGCAGCGTTTCCTGATACGTAAGATGGTGGAAGAAAACCCAAGCTTGCAAACGTCGTTAGACCACGCTGCCTTTATAAGCCAGGCATATCACATGGCTGCCTTGGACGCGGTGATTGAGACTGACTTGCCCCGAGGCACTTTCCCTCACGATTGTCGGTATAGACTTCTGAGTTCAGAAGTCAATCGGATGAAGCCGAATTCTTCAACAGATCTGCTAGCGGCGTCCACACTTTGTACACATGTCATTCGGGAAGCCAGGCACTCAGTGGCGAGCTCCGTTTCTTGAGGCTGGCGACGTATTTGGATTCGTCATACGCGACTCCGTCCTGCCAGCAGCGGAACAGAATCCGTTGCCACTTAAACGCCAAAGCGCGAAGGGCGACATGATGGCGCTTGCCGACGGCCCGCAGTTGATCGTAATAGACCCTCGCCCAGCGGCAGCTCTTCATCGAATGCTGCGCCCACTCGTGAAAGGTTTGTCGCAGAAACTTCGGACAGGCCCGCCGGAATTGGATAACTCGCGTCCGTCCGCTGGCTGCGGTGACTGGCGCAATGCCGCTGACACATTGCAGCTGATGAGCATTCTGATAACGCTTACCGCTTCCCATTGCTGCCAACAAACGAGGCGCCATGACTGGCCCAGCGCCTGGCAGCGACTGAGCTATCGCCCAACACGGATGCTCGCGACTGGTTTCTGCGATGACTGCGTCAAACGCTTTGATACTCGTTTGCATCTGCTTCAGCAATGCTACTAACGCACTTACTTCCAAGACATAGCAATCCAGCAACACCGTATCTTGTACAGCAGGAACAGCCACGCTGACTTGCTTTGCCCAAGCCGCCGCTTCTTCCGAAGTGCGCCGACGCTGACGAAGAAACGCCTCCAGTGTCCGGCGGTGCGCTTTTTGTAACTGCTCCAGCCTCGGCCACCTGGTCAGCAAATCAAGTACCGGTGCCGCTCCGACATCCTCAAACCAGTTCAGCAGTTGTGGGAAGTAGACTTTGAGGCGTGCGGAAAGCCGGTTACCATGGCGCTTCTTCTCTTCTACCCAATGCCGGCGTTGTTCCACCAACATCAGCAGCCGACGAGTTGGTTCGTCATCCTGCTCCAAAGGCCGGAGGTGATTTCGATGATGCACCAGCAAGTCCAGAAGTAATTCCCCATCAGCAGGATCGCTCTTACTTCCAGACGGGTACAGAGCTTGACGAAACTGTCCGGCGGCTTGGGGATGGATCGGATAGATGTCGACGCATTCATATTTCAAAAGCATCCAGACGACTGCCCCGTGTTTCTGCTCGATGGCAACTCCGACTCGGCGACCATCGAGGCGGCTTATTAAGCGACCGATCCAAACATCCAAAGCTTCTGGAGTTTGCTCCAGGCGCCCTCGCTCCCGCTCTCCGGTGTCAGTCCATTGCAGTGACCAAGCATGCTCCTGGTCCCCCCAATCGAATCCTACCCACGCTGCCGTAGCGCTCATCGCGATCCGCGTTGTCTTGCTGCTTCATCTTTCTTTCGCTCCACGCTTCATTCGGCAAGCAGGCTTCGCATCTCCAAAGGACTTATAGAGGTCGTGCTGTGATTCAGCGACACCTTCTGAGAATTCGTCTTATCGAAGCACATCCCGCTACTCGAGGGTCTATACGAAAACATCGAGTGTTAGTCGGCATTACTCGTAGCAGCGGGATGCTTGCTCTCTTGTGCTTATTCCTGATTTTCCGCTCCGCTGAAATAACGGAACGGCATGCGAATAGGCCTCAGAGAAACTTTTCCACAACCGCCGCGACCGACGACTGTTGATAACTACCCTCTTGAGCCAACTCCTTGGCTCGACTATAAGTCTGCAGGAGATCTTAGAAGACGAGCGCGAGTTCTGATCAGCCCTTCTTCAGCAACGGCTTGATAAGCGCAAACACATCTTGCGCAACGATCTTGTTGCCAGCCTCATTCGGATGGATGCCGTCGGGTTGCATCAGGCTATTGTTCTGGTAAACGTGCACCAGCAGGAAGGGCATCAGGGGGATGCGGTGCTCTTTGGCTAAGGCCGGAAACATTGCCGTAAAGGGCTTTACATAATCAGAGCCGTAATTGGGCGGAAGCGTTATCCCCAGCAGCACCAGCGGAAGCCGCGCTTTCTGGATGCGTCTAATCATTTCGTCGAGGTTCTTTCGGGTCTCGTCAACCGGAATGCCCCGTAGACCGTCGTTACCTCCAAATTCCAGGATGACGAGAGCCGGACGTGCTGCAATGACGTTATCGATCCGGGCCAAGCCGTCCGTCGTCGTATCTCCGCTTACGCCCTGGTTATCGACGTGATATCGATAACCGTTGCTCAAGAGCAGATCTTGCATTTGATCGGGGTAGCTGCGCCCGCTTACACCGGCAGTCAGACTGTCCCCAAACGTGACGATTACCGGACTCCCCGGCGGCAGGGGAACGGATGGCGGAGCGGATACGTCTTGTACTTTGTCAGGTGTGTTGGCTGCATCTGTCTCCGCCGTTTTGGGTTGAGGACGGGATTGGCAACTAGTCAGCAGCAGCAAGCCCAAGAAACAGGCTGCGAAAATTAGAGTAGATCTCCGCTTCTCCACATCATCAAGAGTGACATGCAATCTGCGAATCGACAGAAAAACGCCATCGAAGTCCGGAACCTCTACAAAGTCATAGAAAATCGGGCTAACCGCGTTGAGATCTTGAAAGATCTGTCGTTCAGCGTGGCAGCCGGTCAGTTCGTCGCAATCATGGGGGCGTCGGGGAGCGGGAAAAGTACATTGCTGGGTTTGTTAGCGGGACTGGATACCGTGACCGCCGGCACAATCATCCTGGACGGTACCGATATCAGCCGGATGCGTGAAGACGAGCTCGCACGGTTGCGGGGCCGGAAGCTCGGCTTCGTGTTCCAGTCGTATCAACTCGTTCCTACCCTTACCGCCGAGGAGAACGTATTGCTCCCGGCTGAGTTGAGCGGAGAAGTAAAAGGTGCGCGTCAGAGAGCTAAGGATCTGTTGGACCGTGTGGGCCTGCGCAATCGTGCTCACCATTACCCTGTACAGCTTTCCGGAGGCGAACAGCAGCGGGTCGCCCTCGCTCGGGCTTTTGTAACGCAACCGCCTATTCTGATGGCGGATGAGCCGACTGGGAATTTGGACAGCGCCAATGGAAAGCACATTCTGGAACTCCTGCTGCAACTGAACCAGGAGGAGGAGACGACGCTGATCCTGGTGACTCACGACCATCAGCTGGCCGGCTACGCTGACCGCGTGATTACCTTGACTGACGGGCGGATTACCAGTGACCAAGTCTCTTCGCGGCTAGTGGAAGTTTAGACGTGTTTCTGCAAACCGCAGCAAAGATTGCGTGGCGCGACTTGAAAGCAGCGCCGGCCAAATTCATTTTCGTCATACTGGCCGTCGCGGTGGGTGTAGCGGCGTTGAGTGGAGTGAAAGGCTTCGGCTCCGCTTTCAGCGGAATGCTACTGCACAACGCTAAGCAGCTGATCGCAGCCGACGTCCAGGCACAAACCTGGAATGATCCCTCACCGGCTCAGTTGAGGCGCATGCAACAGTTGGGGTCTGAAGTGGGTTCGCTCAGCCGGGTAACGGAGACCGTTTCCATGGCACGTTCACGCGAAGGGCACATCCCGCAAATGATTGCCGTGAAAGCCGTTGATCCTCGGCACTATCCTTTTTACGGGGTCTTAAAGCTCGCACCTCAGGAGAGCTTGCGGGAATTGCTTGCGGACGATGCATCCGCGGTGGTCACTCCCGAACTTCTGATGCGCTTGAAAGTCCACGTCGGAAGCGAGATCCTGCTGGGCGGCAAGGAATTTCGGGTAACAGGAACCTTGCTGAGCGAGCCAGATCGACTGGCGTCCGGTTTCGGACCGGGAATGCGAGCCTTAATTACGCGCGAGGGCCTGGATCGCGCCGGGCTGATCCAGTTTGGGAGTCGGGCCGGGCAACGTTTCCTTTTCAAGCTGAGGCCCGGAACAGACCTGGACGCGCTGCGTGCGGATTTGAAGGCGACCTTTCCGCGAATTAACATCACCGACTATCGGGAAGGTAGTCCCGCCATCGGTAAAGCACTGGACAATACCACGACTTTTCTCAGTCTGACCAGCCTGATCGCCTTGATCGTCGGCTCGCTCGGCGTCGCCATGGCCATGTACTCCCATCTGCAGCAGCGAATGGACTCAATCGCCGTTTTTAAGGCTTTGGGGGCACGCTCGGGGCAGGTCATTCAAATATATCTGCTTCAGACGCTCTGGTTGGGACTTGGCGGAGGATGTCTGGGCGTGGCCGTCGGAGCGCTCGTCCAGAAGTCGTTCCCACTGTTGATGAAGCAGATTTTCGATCTTCTTCCGGTGGTGCCTTGGGACTGGTCGTTCAGCCTGCAAGGGCTAGGGCTCGGTGTTCTGGCGACGCTTTTCTTTACGCTTCCTCCGCTGCTGAACATCCGCAACGTTCGCCCGAGTCTGGTATTCCGACGGGACATGGAAGACGCCGAGTCGGCCAGTGCCAAGGAATGGCGCGACAAGTGGCCGAGTGTTATTGGTGCGCTTCTCATCCTTTTGGGCTTTTCCGGAATTGCCGTTTGGCTCAGCAACTCTTGGCGTATGGGTCTCTACTTCATCGGCGGACTCGGGCTGAGTATCTTGCTCCTAACGGGTATCGCCGCCCTCCTGCTCATGCTGATGAGGCGTATCGTAAGAGCAGCTCACGCCGTTCTCCCCCCGTGGCTCCGGCATGGCTTTGCCAACCTGTATCGTCCCGGAAATCAGGCTCGTTCGGTGCTGGTGGCTCTCGGCGTTGGAGTGATGTTCACGCTGACCACCTACCTTCTACAAAATACAGTTCTGCGCAATGTTACGAGCGAAGGCCCCGGCCGGGAAGGGAACCTCTTCCTGCTCGACGTGCGCGACACGGCTGCCGTATCGAGCCTTCTGGCATCTCAGCACGGGGTGACGGGCCAACTGCAGTTGGTGGGCTACATCGTTTCCCGAATGATGCAGAAGAACGGCATCCCGACCGATCGTCTGAACCTCACGAAAGAGCGGAAGGACCAATTGCAGACTGTGCGACTGACCACCGCCATGGCACTCCCGGATGGGCTTGAGATGAAGAGTGGCGTCTGGTGGAAGCCTCAAACCGCTGAGCCGCAACTGGCTGTATCGGAACAGGCGGCACGGGACTTTAAACTTAGGGTCGGGGACCAACTGCAGTTTCAGATTGCCGGACGCATGATCTCTGCTCCGGTCGTAGCGGTCTTCCGACGCCTGCAACGGGCGCCGGTTCGATATGACCTTGTCTTTCCGCGTATCTCGCTGCAAGGCTTGCCCGTGGTCTACTACGGCGCTGCCCGCGTAGAGCCCAGATACATTCCTGAAGTCGAGGAAGCTTTGTTTGAAAAGTTCCCAACTGTCACCGTGATGAACCTGGCCGATGTCTTAAAGACGATCCAGCAAGCTGTCGATCAGGTGGCGGTCGTCATTCGCTTTCTGGCTCTCTTCGCCATCTTTGCTGGCGTTATCATACTTTCCTCCAGCGTCGCCGGAACACGGTATCGACGTATCCGGGAAGTAGCCATCCTGAAGACCTTGGGCGGCACGCGCGGCAGTATCGGGCGTATCTTCTCCGTCGAGTTCACCATTATCGGTGCGACTGCCGGCCTGGTTGGCGGTATTCTCGCCAATGTCTTCACAGGGATCATTTCGGAGCGGTTCATCGACGCGCCTTTCGACTTCGATTGGCGATCCCTTTTCTTGGCGATTCTGGGTACGGCCGTACTCGCGAATCTCGCCGGATGGCTAGCCAGTGTCCGAATCCTCGATCAACGGCCGCTAGAAGTGCTGCGCGGCGAATAGGCCAGTCACAGCTTTCGGTAGAAATTTTATTTTCAGATAACCTCCCAATTCTGCAATCACTTCCTGTCGCCCGGCCCCTTCCCGGGTACGACGGGAAAGACGAGAGCTGTCCTACTTTGTAGGCAATGAACAAACGCGAACTGGCTCAGCGACTTGCCAAAAAGTCCCACACATCACAGGCAAAAGCCGCAGATGAAGTCGACAGCTTGGTCTATGGATTGTTGAAAGACATGAAGCAAACGGCGAAGGACACCGAGAGTCAGGCCGCAAGTGGGGCCCCAAAGCCGCCGGCCATCACTCCGGATGCAGATCCCAAAGCACCTGCGAAAGGGAAGAAATGAGCGAAGTGGTTCGAGGGTCGGCCTTGAATGAACTGATTGCACGCTGTCTTCGGGAAGGCACTCCCATCGAAATCGACGGCTTGGGCCAGTTCGGGCTTCAGAACAATGAAGTAGTTTTCCAGCCGAATGAACGTACTCGTGTATTTCTCGCTTATGCAGAGGAAGATCGCGCTATGGTCAAAAAGCTGTATGACCATCTGCAGAAAGCCGGCTTCGAACCCTGGATGGACGTCGAAAAGCTGGTTCCTGGACAGAATTGGCCCCGTGCGATTCAGCGGGCTATTGACGTCACCGATTTTATTCTCGTCAACTTCTCTCACCGCTCTGTGACCAAGCGCGGACACTTCCAATGTGAGTTGAGGCACGCCCTAGATGCAGCAGATCGAGTTCCGCTCGAAGATATTTTCCTGGTGCCTGTGCGGCTAAGTGAGTGTGAGGTGCCGCGAGAGATCTCGCGCGTGACGCAGTACCTTGACCTCTTTCCTGATTACGAGGTCGGCTTTCACGCTCTAACCAACATGATGACGTCGCAGATGCTGAAGAAACGGAAGAAAGCTAAAACGACGAAGCCGAAGCGCCGAATTCTCTAGCCGCTCAGGCTAGCCAGCCTGTAGTCCTTACCGGGTAGTGGGTGATTTGTTCCTATTACCCTCGGGTCATAGACGGGATAAGGAAACTTCTTAGTACGACAATCAAATCAACGACTTATACGCCCATAGACCGCCCAGTACCTTTGGTATTCAGGTTGCAACTACGAAGGCATGCTCTGCGAAAACTTGGTTGAAACGCAAAACGAATTGCTCGGACTTAGTGTCACGGTCAGGTTGATGAACCTGGATGCTCCTCGCTCAGAGGAAGAGTTGAAGAGTGAGTTGTTGGCTCATGCGCTGGATTGCCACGAATGTCTGACAGTAGTGCTGTTTCAAGAAGACTCTCTGGCTGAGTGTGGCTGTGAAGTTTATCGCGAGATGTTCGAGGCTGCAACCGAGGAACTGAAGCGTCAAGCCCCCGTTGATCCCGTTGCTCACTTAACCGACGATCTCATTCAAAGCTTCTTCTGGGATCAGCTTTCCGAAGACCAGATGATGGGAATGGCAGAGCATCTGGAAGGCTGCGCTGATTGTCGCGACGCGCTGAAACGCCGGCAGGACTTTCACCTCGGCACGAAGGCGCTCATCGAATCGCAACGGGAAGCACGGGCTTCGGACTCGGGTTTGAGAGGCACGATGAGCCTGGTTGCGCCAGGCTGCGAGCAGCAGTTCAACTCGTTCAATCCAAGCCATTAGCTTGGTTACGTAGGTAATAGGGTCACACTATCGTAACGGCAAAGACATGCCTTTGTGATCATTTTCGGGTAAGGTCACTACGGATCTTCAGGAGCATCTGACTATGCGCATTGCCTGAGATCGAGGAGACCCACTTCATGATCAACTTCGTTTCCAAAGCAGCCAAATGTCTGCTGCTTGGAACTATTGCAGCCTGCTCTATACCGGCTGCGACCGTTACATATACTCTGAATAACTACACGCTATCTGGCGGCGATTCCACTTACAGCGTCGCCAGCGACGTTACATTCAACAACTTAGTACTCTCGGAAACATTTGCGGACAGCGTGCTCGTCTCTGTTCCTCTCTTCAATGCCAGTAATATTGCTCAGACATCGTTAAGCACCACTACACTCGATCTGACCAGTGCCGCGCTTTCCGATACCAGCGCCCAACATGGTGCGCTCTTGTCTGCAACCATCACCGGCAGTTTGAGCCAGACCAGTCTAAGCATTCTGACGTCCTTCGGCGGTACTCCTTCCACCGTAACCGTGCTGCCAAACTTCAGCGCCACTCTGCCCATCGCTGCTTCTACCATCAACGTCAACGCGTTGGATAGCACCGGAAAGGCATACGCGATCGGCAGTCTCGATGCGGTGAAAGCTGCCTCGGCTGCAGTACCGGAACCGGGAACGTTTGCAATTGCCGCGATTGGCATGCTCGCCCTCATCAGCGTGATGCGCCGTTTCGGAAAGGTCGCACTATGAAGACATCTTTCCTGATTGCACGCCCTTTCATCGCTGGCGCTGTCTCTTTCTTGTTGGCATCGTCCAGCAACGTCGCTTTGGCTCAATCGACGACCATCGACGCGACGAATTGGGGCACTGTCACTGCCCCGGTTTATGGCACGAGCGAAGCAGGAGCATACAGCCAGGCTGAATTTTTCGCCGGACCGAATAAATTCGGCAGCTACTACAGTGGCGTCCTTCCCAGCGGCGCCATCGTTAAGCCGGCCGGCGCTTCCATTCAGATCGGAATGAACCCGCTGGGCGCCGCTGTGACCGCCGATGGCCGTTTCCTGATCACGACCAACAACGATGAACGGGAGGGTGGTTTTCCTTCGTTTCAGAACGCAGCCAACGTTGGCGGTTACACCTTAACTGTTATCGATACTGCCACCATGGCCGTCGTATCAAAGATCACTACCGGATTGTTCTACATCGGTCTTCAGGTCACCGGCACCGGGCCATACAAAGTCTGGGCTTCCGGTGGACCGGATAATGATGTCAAAGCTTTTCGATCTCGAGCACTGCCGGCGCGATTACGGCTGCCACTCCGGCCCGAATCTCCATCAAGCCGATTCTTCCCTGCCACCTCCGGATACGTTTCCAACTATACT
This sequence comes from uncultured Acidobacteriaceae bacterium, assembly GCA_963814195.1. GTDB lineage: Bacteria > Acidobacteriota > Terriglobia > Bryobacterales > Bryobacteraceae > Bog-105. Next base: position 229,071 of record CAWFBU010000005.1, on the reverse strand, counting down.
CCGGACGCCGCATTGAACACCGCTGATGCCAGCGGAAACAAGCCCGCGATTCCCAAGCGGTTTCAGCCGCACTACCGGCGCGCAGATCACCTTCCCGGCAGGTTCAGCTGTCAGCCCGGATGGAAAATTCCTGTATGTGGCCTGCAATGGCGATAACAGTGTCGCGGTTATCGACACCACTTCGCAGACGCTGGTGAGGCAGGTTCCGGTCGGCTACTTCCCTTATGGTGTTTCGGTCTCCAACGCAGGAGACAAGGTACTCGTCTCGAACTGGGGAATCACGCGAGTACAAATTCCTAAATCCCACCTATGACGCCACTTCCGGTAAACTGACTTCCGTCGGAAGCATCTGGGAATCAGCCGGACGGCTTTTACGTTCCGGTGACCAACACAACCGGTCACCAACCCCAAGACTTCGTCTGTTTCCATTCTTTCGGCGCCCGGCGGGAATGGCGCCGCTCTCTCGCTCCTCGGTTCACTCTATGAAGGCCATGCCCTGGATTCACTTGCAGAATGTAGGCGACACTCATCCCTCCGCCAACGCCATTGTCCGCCGCGGATCCACCGAGGTTCTGTACGTCACCAAGACCAACAGCGACAGTCTCGGCATGATCCTGCTGAACAACAACCGCAAACTGCCCGACTTCGATCTTTCGCCCGTGTCCGTGACGCTCGCCGACGGACACCAGGTGCATGGCGCCTATCCCAATGCCATCGCCGTTTCTCCGGATAACACCCGGCTCTATGTCGCGGAAGCGGGCACGAGTTCCGTAGCTGTTCTGATACAGACGATCCGCTGCACCCCGCGCTGCTCGGCCGCATCGGTACCGGTTGGTATCCAAGCTCAGTCGACCGTCAGCCCCGATGGTCGCTATCTCTATGTCACCAACGCCAAAGGTATTGGCGAAGATATCAATCCGGCGATCAACACGTCCATCCCTCCCACTGCTCCCGCCAGCGGATTGATTTCCGATCCCACGGTCGACAGTAACTACATCTTCGGCAGTCTGCAGAAAATTGATCTGCAGTCGACTCCCATCGATAACGCCTCGGTGCTGGCCAACAACTTCGCGGTTCATCCGAATATGGACACCAGCGTCATGCCGGTTGGCGGAGCCGCCTCCGCGCAAGATCAAGCACGTCTTCTTCATCCTGCACGAAAATAAGACTTTTGATTCGATGCTGGGAAATCTTTCAACCCGCTTCGGACCGTTTGCCAGCCTGAGTTACAACAATGCAGACGGAACGGCGTACACCAACAGGCAGTACACCGGTGTCGATCTTAAACCTGCAGACGATTGCCAGCAAGTTCGCAGTCGCCGTCAATTACTTACTCGAACTCGGAAGAGAGCGATGCCGGCCATCAGTTCGCTGCTTCCGGTACTTCGTCTGATTACACGCAGAAAACGCTTGCTGGTGAAGTCGCGGCCGTGGCTTGCTGGTGAACAAGAACTTCGAACCCGAAGATTATCCGGAAGGCGGCTATATCTTCAACAATGCCGCGCGCAACAATGTCTCCTTCAAAGACTACGGCGCTCTGGTTCGCATTGAAGGCACCGACACCGGCACCAACACACCGACCACCATTGACGATCCGACCAGCGGCAATGCCGGGTTCCCACAGCTGAACGCCGATAACATCACGTGTCAAGTCGCCGCTTGACCAATGCCGGCGATGTCGATACGCCGACGCAGGGTCTTGGTCAGGCCTACTTCATGTCATTGCCGATCCTCTCGATCTTGGGAACAAACAATCCGAATGGCGAAGCCGCGGCTGGACCATGAATATCCCGGCTACAACTTCAACATCTCCGATCAGCGCCGTGCCCAGGAGTTCATCAAGGACTTCGACCGCATGGTGGCTGCCGGTACGCTTCCCACCTTCCTTTATATCTATCAGCCGAACGATCACACCGGCGGCATCCAGGCGCCGAACGCGTTCGGCGGTCTCAACCAGTGCTACGCTTCCTCTCAACGAAGTCGCCGATTGCGACACCGGGCTCGGCATGGTGGTCAACCACCTGATGAGCAGCCCGATTTACTACGACAAGAACACGGGCGAAGGCAGCGCCATCTTCATGACCTTCGATGATGCTCAGTCCAGCCTCGACCACATCCATCCACATCGCACCCCGCTGGTGCGTGATCAGCCCTTACGCCAAACCCGCCTACACCAGCTATCGCCACTACGTCACCGCCTCCATTGTGAAAAGTGAAGAATTGCTGATGGGCCTGCCTCCGAACAATCTGGGCGACCTTTTCGCGACCGACCTGCGCGACATGTTCCAACCCACGTACAACGGCATCACGGCCGCGGACGTTCCCGTCACGCGTATGGCGCCCTACCAGGCAACCTTCGAGGGTTCCCGCATCTGGGCGATGGTCAATCAGCTGGATACCTCGGCTCCGGATCGCGACAGCCGCCGCTTGGGTGCGTTGACTCGCCTTTCGATTGCCGCGGACGATCTGCACCGCGCCGCTGAACGCAAGCATGCTCTTCGAACCAAAGCCTACCGAAGCAAACAGAACAGTCTGCTCGCTCAGGCTAAGGCGGTCATCGCCGCTCCTTCCGGCGACACAGTAACGACTAACTCGGGCGGCCGGGCCTGACCCGGCTCGTTCGTTTAGTAACTTTCGTTTGGTTGTCTTGGAAGGCAACGTTATGCTGAGGAGTTGCAACGCGCTCTTCTCCATAGCCTTGCCTTCCTTTTTCTTTCTCAGACTCTTGTTTTTGCGGCTGACTTTCGCCTTACTCCGGCAGTCCCCCGGCAAGGCGATTTGCTGGAAGTGTTCGGACCACCTGCTGCGCGCCAGGTAAGATTTCGCGAGAAGACCATTCCGCTGTATCCGGAACCGAACTCTCCTGATCTGGTAGGGCTGATGCCTGTTCCGGTCAAGACTCCGCCCGGTGTATACAAACTAGAGTGGCTGGATGAACACGGTGCACCGATACACACTCAGGAGATCCGGGTATCGGACGCCCATTTCGTCATTCAGAATGTTCAACTACCTCCGGCTCTAGCCGAGTTGCATTCCACCAACGATGAGCGCGATCAGGTCTCTCAATTCTTCGAAACAGAGTCGCCTATTCGTTATTGGCAGCTTCCGATTCGGGCGCCATTGCGAGGTTGCCTCACCTCGTTCTTCGGAGTGCAGCGAGCGCTGAACGGCAAACTGACCGGCGACATACATGCCGGGGTCGACCAACGCGGAGCTATGGGAACCCCCATTCATGCCGTTGCTGCCGGACAGATTCGGATAGGTGGTCAGTATGCTCTGCACGGGGGCACGGTTGGTATCGATCATGGACAGGGACTGAAGTCCATGTATTTACATATGTCAAAAATAGCGGTGAAGCCAGGTGACCGCGTCGATGCCGGTGATGTGATCGGATTTGTGGGGTCGACCGGCCGATCCACCGGGCCTCATCTTCATTGGGCTTTGTACGCGCAGGGAGAGCCGGTCAACCCTCTGCAATGGTTGCGGCTGCAGCCGTGCCCAAGAAAGACCACACCCGCGAAGCCGAAGAAGTCTTGAGTTTCCTCGCGCGCTTATATGAACGAACTTCTAAGGCCCGATGGTGGGGCGGACGATCTTGTTGTCTGCCTTTTACGAGCGACCAGAGCACAGGCTACAACTTAGAAACAAGAGCCGCGAGCAGCGCGACACGGTCGGCGATCCGGTTTGTCAGAATGCTCTCGTTCTCCGCATGGGCGCCTTCGCCCACTGCGCCTAAGCCATCCAGTGTTGGCACCCCGATGGAAGCAGTGAAATTTCCGTCGGAGCCGCCGCCGGTCGAAGATTCCTCTATCGTCATTCCCATCTCGGCCGCAAGGCTGCAGGCGCGCGCGTAAAGCTTTTTCATCGTCGCGTTACGCTCCATGGGAGGCCGGTTCACGCCGCCTTCCACCTTCACGGTGCAGCGCTTGTCGAAGGCTTTTAACTTTTGAAGGCTGCGGTCAGTGCGCTCTGCATCCTTCAACGTCACGGCTCGCATGTCTATTTCCACACGAGCCTCGGCGGCAACCACGTTGGAGCGGGTTCCTCCCTGGACAACTCCCGGATTTAAAGTGATGCCGCGCTCCGGATTGGTGAGCTCGCCGATGCGCACGATCTGTTTGGCCGCTTCCAGGATCGCGCTCGCGCCATTCCCAAAATCCACTCCGGCGTGAGCCGCCTTACCTTCCACCGTAACTGTGTATCGGCCAATCGCTTTCCGCGCCGTTTTCAGCTTACCGGTCAATCCGGTGCCTGGTTCCAACACCAGAACGGCCTCGCTTCTGCGGCCTCCGTTTCGGTTACCGTCGAGAGTGAATGCTGCCGGTTTCCTCGTCTGGCACGATCAGCAGCGATACGCGGCGGGGAACCTCCACATCCAAGTTCTGCAATAGTCCAGCTGCAGTGATGAAGAAGGCCAGGCCGGCCTTCATATCCAGCACTCCGGGACCCCACAATCGCCCTTCGGCTTCCCGAAAAGGCATCTGCTTCAGCATCCCCTTCGACCAAACGGTGTCGACATGACCCAGCCCGAGAATCTGAGACTGCTTCCTGCGCCCGGATAACTTGAAATCCAGGCGTAAGCAAGGTGCGGGGCCCCGCACCGAATCAGTTTGGCGGTAGCGATATGGCGTGTCTGCTCAACTACATAGCTCAAGAAAACGCTCGATATCTGTCGCAGAGTCCGAGGGAGATTCGCTGCCGAACAAAGCGCCCAATCCGGCTAACGGTTTGCCCTGCGCCTCTGGTCAGCTTGCAGGAGGAAAGGGTGCACTGGCTGTTATCATAAACGTTTCCCATGACATTGATGGACGTCGGAGAGATCACGGCTTTTCTGCCGCATCGCTACCCCATGTTGATGGTGGACCGGATTGTCGAGATTACAGATAACTCCATTGTCGGCCTGAAGAACGTCACCAGCAACGAACCTTTTTTCACCGGACACTTTCCCGGTTTCCCGGTTATGCCGGGTGTACTGATCATCGAGGCTATGGCGCAGGTCGGCGGCTTGTTGGTTGGCAAACTGGCCCCACATACCCGCGGGAAAATCATGTTCCTTGCTTCGATCGAAGAGGCCAAATTTCGCAAGCCCGTTGTGCCCGGTGATCAACTCCGTCTGGAAATGAAGTCTGATGCGACTGAAACATACGATTGCCAAGATGCAGGGCGTCGCCACAGTCGATGGCCAGGTAGTCGCCGAAGCCACTCTCTTGTGCAAGCTGACCGATCAGCAGGCTCCCGGAGCAACGGCGGTCGGCTGAATAGAAGTCCGACTGCTCTTGATGGCGATCCATCCTTCTGCAATCATCCATCCCCACGCTGAACATTGCCGCCGATGCTGAGATTGGCCCTTACTGCGTCATCGGGGAGGGCGTGACGATAGGACCTCGAACTCGCCTGATTGCGCATGTCTATCTGGAAGGCAAGCTGACGATAGGAGAAGACAACGTCTTCTATCCTTACTGCTCCTGCGGTGCCGCGCCCCAAGACAAGAAATATCACGGCGAACCGTCAGAGACTCGCATCGGAAACCGCAATTCCATTCGAGAGTTTGTGACGATCAATCGGGGGACGGAAGGCGGCGGCATGGTGACTGCTATCGGCGATGACAATCTGCTGATGGCTTACGTTCACGTTGCCCACGATGTGATCATTGGGAACAGCACGATTCTGGCCAATGGCGTCACCTTTGCTGGCCACGTTATCGTGCAAGACTAGGCGAATATCGGCGGTCTCAGTGCGATTCACCAATTCGTACGCATCGGTCGTCATGCGATGGTGGGCAGCTATAGCGTTATTAAGCAGGACGTCCTGCCATTTTCAATCACCGCGACTGACCATGAAGCCCGAGTCTTTAGCGCTAACCGGGTCGGACTGGAGCGCGGCGGATTCGCTCCGAGGCCATTGAGTCACTGAACAGTGCCTTCCGTACGTTGACCCGTGCGGGCCTGAATACCTCGCAGGCTTTGGCCCGCATCGAGGAAGAAGTGCTGCTGACGGAGCAGGTCCAGGAACTGATCGCATTCATCCGTGGGTCGCAGCGCGGCTTTGTGAAGTAGGATCACGTTTGGCAGCCACCCGCTATGGAATGATCGCAGGCACCGGCCGCTTCCCGGTGTTGGCGCTGGAGACTGCCACGCCGCGAAGGACACGACGTGGTGGTGGTTGCCGTCGAGAACGAAGCCTCCCCTGAGCTTGTCGCAGCTGGCTCCCGGCTTGCACTGGATCAATATCGGTCAACTGGGAAAGACTGATCGAGATTTTGAAAAGCGAAGGCGTTACAGAAGTGATGATGACCGGCCAAGTGAAGCATGTCAGCCTGTTCTCCGGCATTAAGCCCGACTGGCGACTCTTCAAACTGCTGACTTCGCTGAAGGAAAAGAATACGGCCGCCCTGATCGGCGGCGTTGGCCGAGTGCTGGGGGAGGAGGGCATCGAGCTGGTGGATTCGACCCGACTGCTGAAACATCTGCTTGCGCCCGAAGGCGTCCTGACCAAACGCAAGCCGAACAAAGAAGAAGAGGCGGACATCCGGTATGGACGCCGGCTGGCCTCGACTCTCGCTTCCTGCCGACATCGGCCAGAGCGTAGCCATCAGCGAGAAGGCCTGTGTGGCAGCTGAAGCGATGGAGGGAACAGATGCCATGCTCCGCCGGGCCGCGCAACTGACTGAATGGAAAGCCGCTACGGCTGGTGAAGGCTTCTCACGGACGGGCGCATTTGCTGTTCGATGTGCCGGTTGTCGGTCTGACGACGATCGAAACCATGATCGAGACCGCGACTTCCGCCCTGGCGCTGGATGCCGGCCGAACCTTGCTGCTGGATAAAGACGAGTTCCTTCGACGGGCGAACCAGGCCTCGCTGACCGTAGTGGCCTATCCTCCCTGGGTCGAAGGACGTCCGCAATGACGGAATCGAGACGGCAGATCGCCGGCTGCGGATGGCAGTCGTCGGAGTCGGCTCCTTCGGCCGTAACCATGCGCGCGTGATTCACCACCTGCAAACCGAAGCAGAACTGGTCGCCGTTGTTGATGCAAACGAGGAGCGAGCGCGCCAGATTGCAGCGGAGTTCGGCGGAAACCCGGCGCACCTGATTATGCCGATTGCATCGGACATGTGAATGCCGCCATCGTCGCTACTCCGACTCATACTGCACGCGGACATGGCGACGCAGTTCTGTTAGAAGCGGGAATCGACGTGCTGGTGGAAAAGCCGATCGCCGAGCGTTCGGCGAACCAGGTCGTACTGCTGACCGATTTGGCCGAACGACTGGGACGAATCCTGCAGGTCGGTCATCTGGAACGGTTCAACCCGGCAGTTCTGGCGCTGGAGCAGGCAACAGACCGTTCCCCTGTTCTTTGAAGTCCATCGGCTCAGTGTCTTCAGCCCGCGAAGTCTGGACATTGACGTGGTCCTCGACCTGATGATCCACGACCTGGATATCGTCTTGAGCCTTACGCGCGCAGATGCCGACCGAGGTCCACGCGGCCGGTATCTCTGTGCTGTCTTCGAAAGTCGATATTGCCAACGTGCGCCTGGTGTTTCGCTCCGGTTGCATAGCGAATCTGACCGCAAGCCGCGTCTCGACTGAACAGGTGCGGAAATTTCGCCTGTTCCAGCCGGGCGAGTACATTTCGGTGGACTACAAGCGCCAGGATGCAAACCGCTTAGCGGTTTCGCGAGAGTCAGGACAGATCAATTTCGAAATTCTGCCCGTGGCGAAAACCGAACCCTTAGAACAAGAGTTGCGCTCATTCCTGGAGTGTGTACGCACCCGCGCGAAACCCCGGGTCGGTGGCGCGGAGGCAACAAATGCGTTACAGCTGGCTGAGACGATACTTGTTAAAATCGGATCTCACGCTGAACTGGTAAGCGAAACGATCCGCTCCGCCGGTGCATCCGCTGCTGTATGAACCCCGACCCTTCGACCCCTTCTGCGTGGCCGAAGCTGCGCCGTCTGTTCCGCGGGAACCCGAACTTGACCTGCTACTTCATTGGGATCAGCGCCAGACCAGGTCCGGCTGGCTCATGGTCCTGGCGGCCTCGCTTGCTATCCACGTTGCTTGTCGGGGTTGCGGTATTTCAGATGCCTGTCTTCGTGGTTCGACGAGAAGCTCCGGTGCAGCGAGTGGCTGTTCGACGGATCCCGCTGTATATGCCTCCGGATCTGCTGACTCAACGCGCTCCCAATCGCCAGGAGATCACCAAAAGCATCGATTTGACAGATCTGCTCTCCACACCCAGTCAGAAAGCCAGGCGAGCATCCCCTAAGCGAAGCAGTAAGATGTTTGAGCTAGCAAAGCAGCAGGCCGCCCCGAGCCTGCCGAAGCCCATCGCCACGCCACCGCCTCCGCAAATTCTGCCGCAGGCGCCTTCAACCCCGAACACGGCAATTGCGAAGAATGCTCCGCCGCCTCTGAACCCAACCAGTTTGGCTCCAGCGTTGCCCACTCCTTCTTCCCCTGCTCCTAAGCCTCAGAACACGCCGTTCCAGAACATTGATTCGGACATCCCCGAAAATCCAAATCCGACGTTGAGGCCGCCGAAGGTCAACCTGAGAAGTGATGCTGCCAGCCTGTCACCCACACGGGATGGACAAAAGAATGTGATGAGTGACGACAATCCGATGGAGCCTTCTCCCGGGCTGCCTGGGGTCGTCGGCAATTCCGGTGAGCGGCACGCTGCGGTCGAGCTGAAGAGCGATCCCCAAGGGGCGGATTTCAAGCCTTATCTGACGCGGATCCTGGCAATCGTTCGAAGTAACTGGAGACGCGTCATACCAGAAAGCGTGCGCTCCGGTGCAGCCAGCGGACGGACTACTGTGGAGTTCATCATCACGCGCGATGGCCAGATTCCAAAAATGGTGACGGCCAGTTCCTCCGGATCCGACTCGCTCGATCGTGCCGCTGTGGCCGGCCTCAGCATGTCTAATCCTCTCCCGCCGTTGCCTGCTGATTACAAGGGTTACCAGGTGCGATTAGCATTTTCTTTCGACTACAACATGCCCACAGCGGCGAGATAGACGCTCTATTCGGATGATTAGCTTTCGGGTTGCTCTCGTTCTCTTTGGGTTGCTGATCATTGTCTCTTTCGTCACGCTGAAGGGCCAGGCGCTGTACCTCTCATTGATCATTGTGGGGGCGTTGCTGGTCAAGTCCGTTCTGCATGAGTATAAAAGCCGTCTCTAGGACCTTCGCGGACCCACTTTTGTGTGAGAATTCCGTGGCATTCCGGGCACCTTTTTCTCGTGAAGATAAAGGTCTCCAATTTTCTTCTCCTGGTGGGCGCGTTCATCGTTGCCGGCTTTGCATCAATCCGTGGTATTGCCCGTTTCGACGGGGGCGATTTGTCCGGCGTGCTGACTTCGGGGTCCCTGATCCTATTTGTATGCTCCGCCGCTCTTCTATGCAGCGTCGGTTTGTTTCGAAGCCAAAGCGCCGAATGGGAAGGTCTGAGCCAGTTACTGGGTGGTCAATATTCAGTGGCCGAAGCGGGAGTTCACGGGCGTACCAAAGGACTTTCTGTCTTCGCGCGGGTCGAATCTTCGCTTAATAATCTGGATTACCTCGATCGCACATGCGCTTTGTACAGTAGCTCCAAACATTTCTTTACGCTGACAATCACCGTGCCGTATCAGGACCAGAGTTCCTGGCGCGTCGTTTACCGGCCCAAAAATGAAGAACAGCTGTACGGCCAATGGCACGCAGTCTGTGAAAATTCACCTGAATTGGCGCAGTCCCTGGAGATGAGCGGTATTGTAGACCTCTTCTCAGCCTGGGATAAATTCACCGTTGTAAAGTGCGATGGCTCTTCGGGCAAGTTGACCCTCCGCTACCCTGCGCCCCATCGTTTCTTCTGTCCTACTCCGGACGAACTGGAAAGTGAAATCAATCTCCTGCGCCGTGCTGGTGATATCTGGCAGCATGCCGTCGGTTCTCGTATAGCCGCATAACGCAACGCATGAGAAAATCATGGGTTGCGGATAGTTTCTGACGGCTTTTACTACGCAAGCGGACTGGCGATCGCCGGTCTCCTTCTCGCGTTCACAATCACCCCCTGGGCCGCCGCACCTTTCTTCCTTCTGGCCGTATTCTGCCTTTACTTCTTCCGGGATCCCGATCGAATTGCACCCGAAGGCGATCTGCTCGTCTCACCGGCTGACGGAAAGGTCGTTGCCGTCAAGGATCTTGGCGACGGTGAGACCCGCATCAGCATTTTCTTAAATATCTTCGACGTCCACGTAAACCGCAGTCCCATACCCGGCAAAGTGACAGATGTCCTTTACCGTAAAGGACGTTTTTTGGTCGCCAGCCACGAGGCCGCTTCGGTGGAAAATGAACAGAATACCCTGGTAATTGAAGGCCGCCACGGAAGAGTGATTTGTCGCCAGATCGCAGGGCTGATTGCGCGGCGCATCATCTGCTTCAAGCGGGCCGGCGATAACGTAGCATCAGGCGAACGCATCGGCTATATCAAATTCGGTTCTCGAGTAGACGTGATCTTCGGTCCGGAATGGCAGACCTTGATCAAACTCGGTGATCGCGTGGCGGCTGGGAAATCAATCCTGGCGGCTACAAAGGAGAGTATCTGACAGGTCCGGCAGAGGATTTCCCCGCAGAAGGTTTAGTGCGGGTTGCGACGAAACGACCGAGGCGTGCCGCTTACGCTTTACCCACCCTCTTTACGAGCGGCAACATCTTCATGGGTTTCGTCGCAATTCTACAATCGTTCGAAGCCGCCCTTCAGATACAGGGCGGAGATTACGGCTACAATGCCCACTTCGCGCTAGCCGCCAAACTGCTCGGCTTTGCTGTTTTCTTTGACGGATTAGACGGTCGCATCGCTCGAATGACCAACACTGTTTCTGACTTCGGACGGGAAATTGATTCACTTGCCGATGTCATCACTTTTGGTATCGCTCCGGCAGTGCTTGCCTTTGTGTGGGGTGTGCTCTTTGTGACGGCACCCTCCGAAGGTGGTCAGTTGAGCCACCTGACGCGCGCGGGCTACATCGTTTCCTTTTTCTACCTGCTCTGCGGCGCAGTACGCCTCGCACGATTCAATGTGCAGACCAACCCGACGCCGAAGAATCCGGGAAAGCCCGATCGCAAATATTTCGTAGGAATGCCGATACCGGCCGCAGCAGGGTTCGTGGCCGCGGTAGTTTTTCTTGACCCGTTGCCCGTCCGCTCGTTCCTGTTCTCCATTGGGTGGTTGGTTCTTCTCGTCATCGTGGGCCTACTAATGGTCAGCTCGTGGCGTTATCCAAGCTTTAAACAGGTCAACACCTCCAAACCGCACACGACCATGATCGTGTTGATTGTGGGGGTAGTCACGTTGCTGATCTGTATGTGGCCCCAGCCGGTTTTGATGGCGGCAGCCATCGTTTACGTGGGTAGTGGAATCGTACTGAGAATGGGCGGAGTCCTGCGGCGCTATCGCAAGTCGCGACCGGCCGTGACTTTGCCGGAACATCAGGTTGGCTAGTTCATTGACAGAAACACAAACAGGTATCGTAGGGATCGAGACGCTTCTTGGCCGTGAGGTGAAAGACGTCGTCGAAACTCGTGGCTTACCGGGTAAGTTGCACGCCTTTGCGGGTAGTGGTGACGAGCCGGAAATCAAAAAGAAACCGGAACCCGAAGCAGAAGAAGTGGCTCTGGAGCCACTGAGTGCAAAAGCGCTTTCCGGATTGTCTGCAGTCGTCCTGACTGGCTTGGCGACTGCTGCCTCTGAGGTTTACGATCTCGCAAAAGCGGCCGGAAAGAAGCCGGCCATCATCGATTGTCTGGGTCACCTGGAAAGTCGGCCCGAGGCCAGGATCGCCGCTCCAATCGTGATTGACTCTGATGCCCGGGCTGATTGGCTCTTCGTCGTAGCTCATCCCGTAGCCACCGCGCTCACGCTTGTTCTTGCAAGACTTATGCGCTACCGCGGAGTTCGAGCATCCGTCGTCAATGTCTTTGAACCGGCTAGCGAGCGAGGAAAGCCTGGCGTTTCCGAACTGAGCCAGCAGACCACGGCGCTTCTCACTTTCAAGAAATTAGATAAGGCAGTCTTCGATGCACAGGTGAGTTTCAATGTTCTGCCACGGGTTGGCGAAGATTCAGAGGTTCAGCTGTTATCGACTGAGGCACGAATTGATCGGCATCTTGCAACCTTGTTGAGTCGGCAGGAAGGGACTGCCGCGATCCCCATGCCCTCCCTCAGGGTGGTGCAAGTTCCGGTTTTCCACGGATACAGCATCTCGATCTGGGTTGAGTTCGACACCGACGTGCAGGTTCAGGCTATAGAAGAAGCTCTCGCTTCTGCGCAGATTGAAATCCGGAGTCAGGATGAGGAGCCACCCGACAATGTGGGCGCCGTGAGTCAGAGCGGGCTCATCGCAGGCGATATCAGGATCGACCGGAATAATTCTCGTGCCGCCTGGATCTGGGTTGCGATGGACAATCTGCGGATGGTGGCTGATGTCGCTGCTGATCTGCTGCGTGTCATACCTCCTCGCCAGTCCTCGCCAATCCCCGGCGGAGCCGTCAGACCGCCCCTTGGAAAACGCCCCCAATGATCGGCCGTCGCGCTTTTCTTGGGGTTGCCGCCGCTGCCTGCGGCGGATTGGGTTGCGGTTATCACGTCGGTGGTAAAGCTGATCTCGTACCCAAGAGCGTCCAAACTATCAACATTCCCGCGTTTGTCAGCCTGACGACCCGTTATCGTTTGGTTGATCTGCTTCCGCAGCAGATCGAGCGGGAGTTTATTGCGAAAAGCCGTTTCCGGATTGAGAACGATCCGGCCGTGGCTGACGCGATCCTGAACGGAACCGTGAACAGCGCTTCTATCTTCCCCACAGTGTCCGACCCGACCACTGGCAAAGCGACTAACGTTCAGGTAATCGTCTATATCAGCTATCGCTTATTGGAGAGGGCAACGGGCCGCGTGCTCTTTTCCAAGTCAAACCTTGGCTTCCGGCAGAACTACAGCATCGCGGCAGACCCCCATCAGTTCTTCGACGAGGTTGGTCCTGCGCTGGATCGTGTAAGCCGTGATATCGGACGCGACGTTGTGAGCTCCGTGCTTGAGAGTTTCTAATTGACCCCTGATCAGTTCCTGACGAAGATCGCCAAACAACCCATTGCGCCGGCCTACCTGTTATTGGGCTCTGAAGGCTATGCGCGTAAGATGTGCCGTGAAGCCTTGATCGCCCGCGCATTACCGAGCCAGGATCGGATCGAGGGTGTTAACCAGATCGACCTCGAATCGATGAGCCTTTCCGAAGCTCTGGATGATGCTCGTTCGCTTTCCCTGTTCGCAACCGACCGGGTCTTATGGGTGAGTAGTGTCGAACTTGCCTTGCCTCGACGTCTGACAACCAGCAGCGACGAAGAGGGCGGAACGGATAAAGGCGCTGAAGCACAGCTCGCGGCTTATTTAAAGGCGCCCACACAAGGCACTACCATTGTCTTCGAATGCAGCCGGTATGATTTCAGCGGTGATGATCGTACGAAGCTCGAGCGCGTGGCTAAGTTCTATGCGGCGGTTCCCGTCACTGTCGAGTTCCGGCCCTTGGCTCCGGATGCTCTGCGTTTTCTGGCGCAGCAGTTGGCGCGAGATGCCGGCCTGAAACTCGGCGGGGCTGAGTTGGCGATTTTGCTCGATGCCGTGGGGAGCGATGCCAGCCGTCTTGCCTCTGAAATCGAGAAGCTCTCTCTCTATGTCGGCAAGGAGCGCGCAGTCACCGCTGAAGATTTGCAGGCTATCGTCCCCAACGCGTCTCAAAGTACCATCTTCTCGCTCGTCGGGGCTCTGGGGCAGGGCAATCGCACAGCTGCTCTGAACTCGCTGGACGTCCTGGTAAGGGATGGCGAGTACTTACCTCTGGCGCTTACATTTCTCAGTACTCAATTCCGGATGGCGCTTGCTGCCAAGGAAGCTCATATCACATCTGCTCAACAGGCCCAGAACTTCTTCACCAAGATGGGCGTTCGTATTTGGCGCGACCGTGCAGAACAGGTAGTTGCCACCGCCAATGCCTTTTCGCAATCAATGTTGAACCGGGCTGTCGCGTGCATCTACGAAACCGATAAAAAGTTCCGGGAAGGTTATCGCGACGACCGCGTAATTATGGAAACGCTAATTCTGACATTAACAGCCGGTCGGACCAGCACGCGCTAGCTCCAACCTGCTTTTGAAAAAGTTCGCCCTTACAGACCTAACGCACGGGAGCGCTTCGGCGAAACTGGGGTATGCCGCTCGCCACTGAACTTGCCGCACTGTTTCATCGTGACTTGACCAGGGTCACACAACAGCTGGAAGCTTTCACCGACGAAGAATCGCTCTGGCGTGTGACTGGCGGGATCTCAAACTCCGCCGGCAACCTTGCTCTTCACTTGGAAGGCAATTTGCGCGAGTATGTGGGCCGACTTCTCGTAGGCGTTGCCTACGCTCGCACCCGCGATGCTGAGTTTGCCTCGAAAGGCGTGCCTAAGCTCGAACTGATCGCGCGTTTGACCGAAGTTCGTTCTCTCGTCGTTCGTGTCGTTGGAAGCTTGACCCCGGAAGCACTCGAAGCTAACTTCCCGGAGAATGTGCTGGGCTCATCGCTCCCTACACGCCAATTTCTGGTTCACTTGTTCGGACATTTAAACTACCATCTGGGGCAAATCGACTACATCCGTCGAGTCCTCACCGGCCAGTCCGCCATCTCGCTCGCCGCCCTCTAAGCTCGGAGGTGAGTATTCGTTGGTGCCCAGGCTAACTCGCATTGCGACGTCGCCACTCAAACAGCACAACGCCCGTAGCGACCGATACGTTGAGTGAAGAGACCGCGCCTGCCATCGGAATGCGGACCAGCACGTCACAGTGCTTCTGCACGTTTTGATGGAGACCCTTGCCTTCTCCTCCCATCACGATCACCGTCGGACTGTTATAAGTGACCTGATCGTAATATTCGGTTCCACGTTCATCCAGACCGTAGATCCAGAAACCGAGCTCCTTCAGCCGTTCAAGCGATTGAGTGATATTCGTGACGCGCGCTACCGGGAGATACTCTAGAGCGCCAGCCGCCGCGCGGTCCACAGTCTCTGTGAGCGGAGCAGCGCGCCGTTCCGGGACCACTACTGCCGTTGCACCGGCCGCGTGCGCAGTGCGAACAATGGCTCCCAGATTGTGCGGATCTTCCACTCCATCCAAAACCACCAGTAGCTTGGCTCCTTCAACAACGGCGTCTAGTTCCACGTAACCATGAACCGCTCCGAACGCAATTACGTTCTGGTGCGGTACGCCCTTCGCCGCGCGATCGAGTGTTTCACGAGGCTCAAAACGCACGGGAATACTCGCCGTCCGACAGAGATCCACGATTTCCTGGATGCGCGGTCCGGCCGCGCCTTTCGCAATCAAAACTTTGTCTAAGGGGCGGCTCGCGCGCAGAGCTTCGCGGACCGGATGAATTCCTAAAACTAACCGACTCACAAGGAAAAGGCTACAACGTAGTCACCAAGAGGTGCTTTTCCGGCAGGTTGATGACTTCCTGCCGAGATCACCACGTACTGTTTACCGTCCGGGCCTTGAAGAGTCATTGGAGTTGCGCGTGCACTGGTCGGTAGTTCGCCGTGCCAGAGTTGTTTGCCGGTCTGCACATCGAAGGCATACAGGGCCGTGTCCAGCGTGCCTGCCATAAACACCAAGCCGCCGGCCGTGACAATTGGACCGCCTAACGCGATTGACCCCCATTCGGGCTTCGCTTGGGCAAACAGTTTCCCCAACGGCACCTCCCACTCCTTGTTGCCCGTCCTGGTATCGATCGCCAGAAGAGTACCCCACGGCGGAGGAGTGCACGGGATGCGCCGCTTGGGACTGACCAGCAGCCTTCGCATCATGCCGTACGGCGTTCCGGCTTGCGCGGCAAATTCCCAATCGCCGTTCAGTTTGCGATCCGATTCGCGGGCGCCCTGGTACTTGTCGCGCGGAATCAGGCGAACCTCTGCGGCGAGATGATTCGTCGGCAAGACAAGCAGTCGATGGAGAGGGTCGTAAGCGGCGCCGCCCCAGGCCATGCCGCCGATATGGCCGGGCATCATGAGCGACCCCTGCAAGGAAGGCGGCGTAAACACGCCCTCTGCCCGTAGCCCCGACAGTTCGTTGCGACACCAGGTACGATCGGCCTCATCCACACCCCACGCGTCCGCCGCTGTCATCTTCTGAGACGAGATTGGTGCAGGCTTTACTGCGAACGGCTGGGTCCGTGAAGTTGTTTCGCCCGCAACATCGGACTGCGGTACTGGACGTTCCTGGATGTCGAAGATGGGTTTGCCCGTTTCGCGGTTCAGAAAGAAGAGATTCGCAGTTTTTGATCCGATGGCAATCGCCGGAATCGTCTGGCCCTCCCGCTCAAAATCGAACAGCACCGGCGGCGCCGCAACATCGTAATCCCACAAATCATGATGAACGGTTTGAAAATGCCAGACCATAGCGCCCGTTTCTGCCTGGAGTGCAACTACCGAATTGGCGAAGAGATTGTCGCCCGGACGTTCGCCGCCATAGTAATCCGGACTGGCGCTCCCCGTGGGAACAAACACCAAGCCACGCTCCGGATCGGCAACAATGATCGACCATGCATTCGCAGCCCCGGTCTTTTTAGCACTATCGCTTTTCCAGCTATCGGCGCCAGGAAGCCGGGAATTTTGTGGAATCGGATCCCAGGTCCACTTTAGCTTTCCTGATTGGGCATCGAAACCACGAACTTCGCCGCTGGCCTGCTCGGTGGACCCGTTATCTGCAACCGCAGAACCGACCACAATCGTATTTCCAACCACCGCCGGTGGCGAAGTCTCTTCATAATCGGCAAATCCTTGTGGCGGAATACGCAAGTTCTGCCTTAGGTTGATTGTGCCGTTATCTCCAAAATCCTGGCATGGCAATCCCGTTACCGAGTCCAGGGCAACCATTCGCGCGTCAATAGTCGCTAAGAAGATACGCCGCTTCCCGCTCTTCGACACCCAACTGGAGACCCCGCGGTTCGAGTAATCGCCATAGCCTTTGTCTCGCTCGATGCGCGCGTCGTAGCTCCATCGCGACCGTCCGCTGACCGGATCCAGCGCCATCGCGCGCCCTAGCGGCGTACTAAGAAACAAGCTGCCATCGACGTAGAGCGGCGTTGCTTCGAAAGCAGTTGGTTTACTATGCGGCGGCTGATATGCGTCTCCCGTGCGGAACGTCCAAGCTACTTTCAAGCCCGCTACATTCGACTTATTGATTCCGGTCAGAGGAGAAAAGCGCGTCCCGCCAAGGTCATGGCCATACGACGGCCACTCACCTTCCTTGTTCGCAGGTGTGTGGTCGCCTGCCGTCGGAGGAACGCTCACCAGAATGAGGAGTCCTAACGCCAAACAAAACGAGTGGGCCATCTAGACGATAGCTTATTGCAATACGCCCTCTGCTGATCTGCATCGTTCGCTGGCATCGCGGAAGCGGATGACAAACGTTGCTCCATTCTGTTGCAGATAGTCTACTGTGCCGTCCAATTGTCTGGCCAGGATGTTCACGATCGGCAGACCAAGCGATTTCAATGTCCTCCAATCGATCCCAGCTGGCAGACCGACCCCGTTATCGCTAACCGACAAACGGATCTCGCACTCCGCCGAACTTCTAAGCACGACCGCGATCTCTCCCGATGATCTTCCCGGGAAAGCGTACTTCAACGCATTCGTCACCAGTTCATTCAGAATCAAGCCGCACGGTATGGCTTGGTCGACCTGGAGTCGAATAGGTTGCACCTGAACCCGGCTCGTGACGTGGCAGCCAGGCAGCGAATATGAATAGATCAGGTCGTCAACAAGACTCTTGGTGTAGTCGGCGAAATCGATATTGTCGAGGTGGACGTGAGTGTAAAGCCTCTCGTGAATCATCGACATCGACAGAACTCTGCGGCGGCTCTCTTCCAGAGCGATCGATGCAGCCGGCTCGCTCCTTAAAGACTCAGACTTCATCCGCAAAAGACTCGAGATGACCTGTAAGTTATTTTTAACGCGATGATGAACTTCGCGAAAGAGAATATCTCGCTCGCTCAGGGATCGCCGCAGTTCGTCCTCACGCGATTGCAGAAGTGTATTGGAACGTATTAACTCTGCGGTTCTCGCCGAAACCCGACGCTCAAGGTTTTCCTCAGCGGCTTTGCGGTCCTGGATGTCCGTCGTCGTGCCTACCCATCGCCTCAAGCTGCCAAGCTCGTCGAAAATGGGAACGGCGCGGGCAAGAAACCATCGGTATTCACCCGATGTGCTATCCATCAACCGTACTTCCAGTTCGTACGGTGCTCCAGTCTCAACTGCCTTCGTCCATTCCGCAACACATTTGGTCCGATCGTGCGGATGAACCACCTGTTCCCAGGCCATTCCCTGTTCCGGCGAGCTTTGCGTCAAAGCCCACCACCTCTCGTTTAAGTAATCAATAACGCCGGTCGGATTAGCGGTCCAAACGACCTGAGGTACGACATCGGCAAGCTGGCGAAACTTAGCTTCGCTCTCTCGCAATTCCAAAACTGCCTGTTCGCGATCCGTTACATCCTGACACAGCAATACTACTTCTTGAACACTCCCGTCGGGACCCTTGACCGGATACGCGATCACTTCAGCCCACGTGATTTCGTCACTGTTGACGCCCAGTGGAGTGCCGGCGCTCAGTTTGGGAACGTGGCGGACGATGCCGGTCATAGCTCTCTCACCGGCGAAGGTACGCTGCAGGAGTTCTCTTGTCCCTTGTGCGCTCGGCTGCGGGTCTTCCCAAATGTTATACCCTTGCATCGCCTTCGCCGAGACTCCTACCATGCGTTCGAAGGAGGCATTCACATGCATGCTGTTGCCTTCGGAGTCCAATACATGAATAGCGAGTGGGGATTGGTCCAGCATCGCTCGATATCGAGCCTCGCTCGCTTCCAGCTCAATCGTTTTTGCCCTTACGCCCAGGGCGAGTTCCTCCTCGTGCGCTCGTAATCTCGCCTCAATCGCGATTCGAGTTCTTATCTCTCGCCTGAAGAAAAGCGCGGCACAAGCAAATAAACATAATCCCAGAACGTAGGACGCGATCACCGTCCTCCTTACCAGTTTGATGGCTCGTTTGTACGCTGAGTTTTGTGTTCCGATCAGGAGAATAAATCGGGAGTGCGATGTTGCAGCCTGGGCTTCAATCTTTCGCATCAGCTCTAGACAGCGCCCGGTCACCACAACGGCTAATGCGTGGCCCCGTCGCCCCGCTTGGTTCAGGATAACTGTCTCTGCCAACTCAGCGAGCTTCAGTTGCACCAAAGCTTCTAGTTCCCCAGACGGCTGACCGGGCTCGGAGCCCTCCCGGCTCCCGGCACTTGCCACCCTCCGTAGACCGCAACGGTATGCATCCAGAAATATGTCTCGTCCGGTCAGCAAATAGCCTCGCTGTCCGCTCTCCGCTTCCCGTACTCCCGCCACTGTTTCAGAGACTGCTTTCTCCATACGGTAGGTACGAGCCACCTCGGCTTTTTGATTTGTCGATTCCTCCAATCCCAAGCTCAGCAATCGATTTACTCCAATGAAGAGAATCATCAGTGTTGAGGAAAACAGCAGTTGATTCGCAAAAACAATGGTTGCGATCCTTTCGCGCCCTGCTCTTTCCGTATCCCTTTTCGCCATCGCGCAGATAACGAAACCAAGCAAGCAAAATAGTAAGGCCGCCTCACCCGATAGATCGGCTATCCGGACGCTGAACAGGTCGCCTGATAGCTCTGGCATGCCGAACCAAAGCATCAGCAAGCGCAGAGAACCAAGGCTGATCACGAGGATTCCGCCAATGGCGACGATCAAATTGGCCAAAACCTTGTCGCACCGTTTTTGAACGATCAGAGCGAGGCCCAAAATGCAAAATCCAAAGCCCGTTCCGCTCCCAGCAACGGCGCTGACTGCAGTTGCGGGCGGCATGCCGATGAATAAGTACAGCATCTCGCCTAACCAATACGGCGCCCCAGTGAAATAGGAAAGCAGAATGTTTACGCCGCTTCCACACAGCAGCAATCCGGAAACAGTTGTTAGCAGGTGGCTTCTCCATTGGGATCCCACCAGCAAGCTCGCCCCGCAAAGCAGAAAGAGTGCTGCACTATCCGGCGGCATCGGACGTAATCCGAACATTTCCGGTAGCAGCGCCGCCATTTCGAATCGCCACCCAGTCAAGGCAACCAGCGCTGCGCCACAAACAAGTAGGGCTGCAGCTTCCGGCAACCGTAACTGAAGTCTGCGCATTGTCTTACTTAGGTTCTTTGAATTCACGACTTCTGCGCGCCCTTATTGAGAGCAGGCAGAGTGAGGAAGAAGTCCGCTCCTGCTCCCTCTTCTGATTCGGCCCAGATTCGCCCACCCGCCGTCTTGATCGCTCGTCTGCAAATCGCAAGCCCGATCCCGTTACCGCTGGGCGGAGTATTGTGAGCTCTGGTAAATAGGCCGAAAATTCGTTCCGATTGATTGCTCTCGAAGCCCAGCCCGTTGTCTCTGAAACGAAATCGCCAGAGCTCGCCTGTCCTCACAGCACTGATGTGAATGCGCGGAGGCCGGTCGGCACGGAACTGCAAAGCATTGGTCAGCAGTCGCTCCACTAAGTCCCTCAATGTATTCGGATCCATTGCAACGGCCGGTAACGGGCCTAACTCAATTTCAGCCCCGACCTCAATGATTCTCTCCGCAAAAGAGTCTAAGACCTGATGGCAAATCTCGGTAGCATCGGCGATGAGTCCATCCCGCGACTGCATAATCCCTGCCAGATGGAAGCTCCGCAAAGCGCTCATCTGGCTCTCGATGCGTTTCGAGCCCTCGACAATAAACTTCAGGTACTCCCGGCTGGAGTCGTCCAGGTTGAGCAGTCCGCTCCTCTCCAGTAACTTGGCAAAGCAGCTGACATTCCTGACGGGCTCGCGTAAGTCGTTACTGAGGGCATAAGAGAGCTCCTGCAATTGCCTGTCAGAGCTGGCATCTGTTGTATTCGGAAATGTGTGGACCGTTGGCCTGACAAGCGCGACATAGCCGTGCTGGACGCGGCTCCCTAACCTCTGCACCGGTCCGAAGGAGCCCACTACGGTACATTCCTTGCCGTCCCGCCCGCGGACGCTTGCATTGGGAAATGAAAGTGGTTCTTCGTGGGTGGAGTTCCGACCCATCTCGAGAAGGTCTAATCGTTCGTCACCGTACCGAAGGTCCAAGACGTCCCAAATGTGCTGACCGATCGCTTCATTCCTCGTCCAGCCGGTTAGCTGTTCCGCACCGGGGTTCATCAGGGTTACATAGCCATCGGCGTCCGTTGCCAGCACGGCCTCACTAATCCCTTCCAGCGCATAGCGCAGCCATGTCTGCTTGCTATCCGCCTGTTCCTGCAGTTTGTGCCGATTCAGGGCCACCTCAATGGCAACTCTGAGAGCGGATTCGTTGAAGGGCTTCACAACGTAACCGAATGGCTGACTGACGTTAGCTCGCTGGAGTGTGTGTGCATCCGCATGGGCAGTGACGAATACTACGGGTAAGCCGAGTCTCTTGCGGATCTCTTCGGCCGTCGCAACCCCATCGAGGGGCCCCCGGATCTTGATGTCCATCAGGACAAGATGCGGGGGCAGAATCGACGCCAGTTCCATCGCCTCAGCGTAAGTACCGGCCTGTCCGGTTACGCTGTGACCCATCTGCTCCAACATTGCCGACAGGTCCCTTGCGATGATGCCCTCGTCTTCGACCACAAGAATTCGCTTCTTCAACATGCTTTCCATCCCCTAATAAATTCGCCCGCCCACCGGTAGCTCACCTGAGCTTTACTGCTGCGTCTTTCAGCTAAGAATAGGAATGCCGCTTGTCTCCGGAGCCAGAGTTTTCGCCTTTAAACTGCTCAGGATACGGGAGAAAGAAAGGGTCCACGAATCTGTGATCGCGAGCTCTGGTTCGCGCAAATCGCAGGCTGGATCTCCGCTCGCTTCGGATGTGTTGTGGCCGTTTTGGTTTCAATCACAAACCGAACAACTTTCTTATCTCTCCAGAATTCACTCACATACGTGTCCCGAGAGGCTCACCGCGAACGGCCACCCTTCACGCTCGAAGCATGAACACCCGCCCCGTTACCGAAGCCCAGCTCGCTGCTAACCGAGCCAACGCCACGCTTTCCACCGGACCGAAGACCGAAGAAGGAAAGCGCATCTCTTCGCAGAACGCGCTCAAAACCGGACTCACCGGTCGCACTCCGTTCCTCTCAACCGAAGAAGCTGCCGCTTTCCAGGAACACTGTGCCCGTCTCCTTGCCGCTCACAAACCAGCCAACGACGATGAACGCACCCACGTGGCAATGATTGCCGACCTGGAATGGCGCATCATGCGCATCCCGGCTCTCGAGGCTGGACTTTACTCGGTCGGTCGCACACGTCTCACCCCCAAATCCGAAAATCACCTGCAAGAAAACCACGTCGCGGTGAGCGACTCCGAGATCTACGTCGTCTACCAGAAAGAGTTCAACAACCTCTACCTGCAGGAATCGCGCTTAGTCCGTCGGCTCGACCGCGAACTAAACTTACTCATTGCGCTCCAGCAGCAGCGTCTGGCCGAAGAGAAAGCTCAACTGGACGAAGCCGCAGCTTACTACTGCCACTGCATCGAACAGAGCATCCCCTACGACCACAGTGTCTTAGCCGAGATTGGGTTCGAATTTTCAATCCTCGATGTACAACGCGCCGTAGCCGAACAGCAGGCCCGCGAAACCAACTCCCACTGGCCTAATATCCAAGTCGCTCAAGTCTTGAAAACCTTATCTGCAACACAAACCTCCATGCTTTAGTCGGGTAATTGCTCCGCATCGAGAATCTGCACTTACCTTCACGGATCTTATTCGGGAAGAAGGTGTATATCTCGAGGCGCCCGCCGGTGTTCAATAAGTTCACAAAAGGTTCTTCACAGGCGAAGCCGATTTTATATCTGCTTTAGCCTCACCGTTATAGCGTGCTTTTTGTTAGTTCAAAATTCTCATCACCTAAATTCTGATGCTACGCTCCAAACGAAAAAGGGTGCCCAAATATGAGCGCAGAACAGATCTCTAAGTTCCAGCCTGACCGAACGATGTACCTTCGGGGATTCACAGGTTTCGGAGCGGCCGCCTCGCTGTATGGTGCTACTCCGACAGGCTTTAACGTGAGTGGCGTGTTTCGAGATATGGCTGATTTCTGCGTCCTTGTTCTCTGGGATGCGGACAATACCTTTGAGCATTATTCTGTACGCTATCTTCCCGACTTCGACTTATCCGGTGTTACGCTCAGCTTCGATGTAACCTATCGAGGACTCCAGCCAATCGATTCCGCAAAATACTCCTGGATCGATTGGTCGCAGATGGATGTAATCAAGGTCGACCGCCAGACGGGCGCAGATGTCGTGCCTCCTGCGAACACGGTGTTTGCAAAGCGGCTGTGGGACTACGCAACGTTAAAGGCAGGAAATTACACGGTCGCGCAAGGCTCGTACAGAGTCTCCGCGCCTGGAAGCTGCACGGTGTACGACCGGCTTACGCTTTTCGTCAACAACGTTCCGTTTGACTTCTTAGCCGCCGGGGGCGAGTCGGCCGCGTATGTTGCGCAGACGCTCGCTAACAGCATCAACAGTCGCGACTGGTCGACATATGAGGGGAACACTGTCTCGGTCATCATCGCCTCGGCGGACCAAAGCGGCACCCTTACGCTCAAGAATGGTAGAACCGGGCACGTGAATGTAAGCGGCACTCAGGTGCACTGGCAGGATGGAATCAAGTTCCCGGGGATTGCTCCCGGATCCGCCATTTACTTGGGCGGTACGGGCTATTTAGTTGCCTTCATTCAAAGTCCAACGTTGCTTACTCTGACTTCACCCGCACCTGCCTCGAGCAGCATTGTGTATCTGGCTGAATATGGTGGTGTCGACGGTAACTACATCACAACTTATATGGTGGTGCGGCCGGACAACCATACTCTTGCCGTGGACAGATCGGAGCTTCAACTGAGCGGAGGAAACTCCGATGGCGTCACCTGGACCATCAGTCTCGATTTCACAGCCTTGGGCATCGACTACTTACGCCAAGCCTGGCTCACGTTCGCTCCTCAATTGACCTCTGGAAACGACTACATAGACACAGAGTGGACTGCCTCCTTCGCCAACTGGTCGGTGACGGGGCCCTCGGAGAACACTAAGTTGCTTTGTGCCGCTTCCGGGAGTGTTCGAATCGGAAACGACGAGCATACGGCGTGCACATTCTTGGGTTCCGGCTGGTCAACCATCCCTGCAAATAACTATTGGCACGGATTCGGAAAACAAGCTTCGGCTCCGGGAGACTCGGTCACCATCACCTATACCTGCCTTTCGGCCCACGATCTTTACCTCGGTACTTCGCTCAATACCGGCAGAGGAATCATTACAACAAGTCTTGATGGCGATGCGGCAACAACTCACAACCTTCTCCTCAATTCGTACTCCGAGTTAGTCACCCGGCGATTGCTGCGAAAATCCGTGCCTCCGGGCACTCACTCCGTCCAGCTGAGCCTCTCCTCAAGCACGCCCGCAAATACAAGCTTTCTTTTCGACTTCCTGGAAGCTGCCGTCTCCGGAGATCTGCAGGATGCCTTCGTAACTTATTCGAACGTTAGCCCGGCACTCGATTTCGATACCGATGCCACTTACAAGGTAAGTCCCCAGCGGCTGCTCTGGCATCTCACAAAGCTAGGCTTCGCCGGCCACATCAACGAGTATCTGGGTGTGTTCTGGTGGAATCAAAGAAAACGCGCTGGCAGTGTGTGGAACTCGCTGGTGGTTACCTTCTCCGGTGCATGGTCGACCGGAGATTCGGCTACGCTGACTTTCGATGTTGCGCCCAACACGGTGATCTTCACCAAGACAGTCACGACGTGGGACACGCTGGACACTATCGCTGCCCACTTCGTCTATTACATAAACGCGGGCAGCATTCTCATCCGGGCACAGAAGACAGGCCCGGGCCAATTGACAGTTTATACGCGCACTCCCAACTGGAGAGAATCAGCTTTTTCCGTAAGTAGCACCACCCCGAGTGGAGTCATCAAGACCCAGAACATGGTCTTCGATCAGGCGAGCAATTCTCTTTCTCCGTCAACGGGCGTCACGCTCGATTACGGCAGAGACGGATTCTGGCAGGTCGATACGTCCGCTGTCAATCCCATTAACTTTCCGGTCCGCGAATGGCATTCCGATTTCTTCGCCGGTGCAGCAAAGCAGAATCTTCAAGTCACGACTTCGTTCTCGATGGAGTTGGTGAATCCTCCGGCGGACGACAACACAGTCGCCAACACCTGGTGTGCACGATATTACGACGGATCGCTTGTACAGACGGATACCGGGTTTAGCCACCTCAATTCCACTCAATGTGCTCCCGTTCCCAATCTGACGTCTTTTCAGGGAAGTGCTTTCACTGCGATAGCCGAATTGCAGAGTGCAGCGGGGCTTACTCCTTGGCTTCAGTTCGGCGAGTTCTTATGGTGGTTTTTCTCGTCGCTATCCCAGCCGGTGGGGTACTGCTCCTATACTGATCCGATTAGTATCGGGCTCCAGAATCCTCACGGAATGCAAAGCGGCGACCGCGTGGTGATTTCAGGCGTTCGTGGCTGCGAAACCGCAAATGGCACTTGGCCGATTACGGTAACCGATTCGACGCACTTCACC
Organism: uncultured Acidobacteriaceae bacterium; assembly: GCA_963814195.1. Lineage (GTDB taxonomy): Bacteria > Acidobacteriota > Terriglobia > Bryobacterales > Bryobacteraceae > Bog-105. Next base: position 203,383 of record CAWFBU010000005.1, on the reverse strand, counting down.
ATACCGGTTTCGGCCAACGGCGAGTGGCAGGTCGGCACCGGACTTGTTCGAGGCGGGTCAATGGCTCTGTACGATTCGGTCACGAAAGCCAACGCCCAAAGCTCACTCGGGCGGCCGCTATATAGATTTACTTGTCAGGACGATGATCCCTCTGTGAATGGCGGAGCCGATACAGCTTTTCTCGCCGCTCAGTTGAAAGCTCATGTGGACGGGATCAGAACCGCGGTCCTCTCCAAGTTCCCCAACGCACAATTTGAAATCCTCTTTCCGAACGATGTTAACAACCCCGTATGTTACGTCGGACCGTATGTGCCTTATCCACAAGGTGGACGGCTAAACGCAGCCATCAACCTTCCATCGCTTGGTTGACAAAGGAGGGTAGCGGATTGGATCGGTTCAAGGTCGAGGCACTCAGTTGGGGTGCGCAATATCTGAACCTCACCCTCGCCGAACAGGCGATTAGCCTGGCGTTGACTGCTCCCTTCTCGTGGCAGTCGGCAGATGTTGCTTATCTAGTGCCTTGGTTCAACGGAACTTGCCCCTGGCGACATGAATACCATTCGGCGTCCACTCTTGGTTTGGGCTTAGTCAATTTCTGGGCTTACGACCATTTGGCACTTATGTCCTGGCCCATGCCAATTGTTCCACCCATACGCCGATCGTTCCGGAAGAAGTAGTTAGCCCGGCAAAGGCCGGTCTCGCTTTAATGTTGACAGGCCAAACTAACCGCGTCTCAAGCCTCGGTCTGTCCGCGATTACGTCAGGTGCGCTTTCTGTGGCCCTTATGTTTTGAACCCGACTGATCGACTGGGGCCGCCTCCGCCGTTGCGGGTTGGCTGCCGGCATTGGGACCGATCTTACTCAGGATTCGATCCTTGATCCAATGTTCGTCCCACCACTCTTTCGGATCGATCTGTACCCCAGCCACCATCATGCTGAAATGCACATGGTCCCCGAAGGCCATGCCGGTTGCGCCGCTGATGCCGATCTGCTGCTCTTTACCGACGTTATCTCCAACCTTGACTAGAAGCCTGCTCATGTGGCCATACAGGCTCTGTAAGGAATAACCATGATCGATAATCACGCAGTTTCCATAGAGTCCGAGGCGGTCCGCATAGATGACTTTCCCTGAATTGGCCGCCTTGACAGGGGAGTTCGCCGTCTGGGCCAGATCGTATCCCAAGTGCACCTGTTCATCCACTTTGCGGCCATTGTAGATATAGCTGCGCTTATCGGCGAAATAGGATTCTCGAGTGCCTTTCACCGGAATGAACGCACCCGACCACAGTATCTTCTGTTCGGTGTTTGTCCGCAGGTTGTAGACCGTTTGTCCGTTCGCCCGCCGCATCTCCCGATTTAATTTCACAAAGCGGTCAACCAGACTTCCGCTGCCTTCCGGATCTAGCTCACCCACGACTTTCTGCATATTCTTGTCAGAGAGTGGAATGGTGGTTTCGTGGAACTTCTTCGGGAACACCTTGACCCAGAAGGAGGCAGTGACCTCTGTTCCGGCATCGTTTCGTGCAAATGCCAGCGGTACCTGGTCCGGTGATACATCCCACGGGAACGGAAACAACGAGAATCGGTGATTGGAGTTGGCTGATTCACCGGGCATTGGAAATGTGCCTGCCGAATAGTTTGCACTCCGAACCCCGGCGTCGGTCCAGTTCCCACCTAGATCAAGCGTCACCAGTTCCGACCCGCCCTGGTTGATGTAATGTTGGCGGCCATCCGCAACAATCGTCGGAGGTTTCAAGACCACTTGAACATCTTGGGACAAAGTGGTTGTGCTTCCTCGTAAGTCGTTCGACTTGGCCGCCAGAATCAGCTTTGCGGTCCCTTCTTTCAGAAAAGCAGCTTGCTTCTTGCCGGCGGTGAAGGTGTAAATACGAGTGCGCTGAGACGATTTCAGCTTGTCTTCTTCCACAATCTGAGACTGCCCATTTTGTTCAACCGTGGCTGTGAACAACTTCATTCCATTTGGTCCATCAGCCTGTACGACGACGGTAGTGGCATTTGCGATCGCAGTAACAGGCCGCGCGAACTTAAGCTCCACCTGCTTGCCAGAGAACAGAATAATGACAATGATCAGAACAATCAGTCCGCCAGCAATGGCGATTACTCGTTTCAACATGTTCGTAAAATCCGCCGGTTCTCCAGTCGATACTTGCCGCTTAGCATCCACGCAATTGCTTCGGAATAGATTCTGTGTTCTTCCGCCAAAATCCGCATCGAGAGGGTTTCGACCGTGTCGTCATCGTGCACCGGCACGGGCGCTTGCATCAGAATGGGACCGCTGTCTAGATTTTCATCGACTAGATGGACTGTACAGCCTGTCACTTTCACCCCGTGAGTAAATGCCTGATACTGAGCATCCAGTCCAGGAAAAGCAGGAAGTAGAGAAGGATGGATATTCAAGATCCGCCCCTCGAACGAAGAGACAAATTCACCGCTTAGCAAGCGCATGTAACCGGCCAGGCAAATCCAGTCAATCTCGTGCGAACGAAGCAGCGCGGCCACTTCTCGGTCGAACGCCGTACGCTCCATACCGCTGGAGTTGAGAGACGCGCTTGGCAATCCAAGCTGCCGCGCATAGGCTAGGCCCGCCGCGTTCGGCTTATTCGAAAAGACCAGCCCGATCTCGCAGTTCAAGGTGCCGTTCTGGACGTTTTGTGCTATCGCCTGAAAGTTTGAGCCGCGGCCCGATAGCAGGATCGCTAACTTCGGCTTCACTGGTAAATGACTCTCTCTTTACCCTGCTTCTGCCTGGATTTGACTACCTCGCCTATCTTGTATGAGGTCTCGTGCAGATCCTTGAGCATCTTCTGCGCCGCTCGAACCTTCTTGGCTGGAATCACAACCACCATCCCGATACCGAGATTGAATGTTCTCCGGAAATCGTCAGTCGGTACGTTTCCCATGTCGCGCAAAATTTCGAAAATAGGCAGCGCAGGCCAGGATTTCAGATCGATTTCAACAGCGCAACCTTGCGGCAGAATGCGAGGGATGTTATCTGTTAAGCCACCCCCCGTGATGTGGGCGGCTCCCTTCAAGATGTCTGCCTTCTGCAGTGCCCGTAGGGCTGGCAAATAGGAACGGTGGACCTTTAAAAGTTCATCGCCCAGCGTTCCCTCAAGACCGTGAAGCTGAGTGTCTACCGTGTACTTGGAGTCTTCGAAGAAAATTTTCCGCGCAAGGGAGTAGCCGTTCGTGTGAAGACCGCTCGAAGGGAGGCCGAGAAGAATGTCTCCAGGCTTGATGCGTTCACCCGTAAGGAGTTTCTTGCGTTCCACCGCACCCACGATGAAGCCGGCCAGATCATATTCACCTGCGGCGTACATCCCGGGCATCTCAGCGGTTTCTCCCCCGATCAGGGCGCAGCCGTTATGTTTACAACCGCGGGCAATTCCAGAGACGACATTCCCGCACACATGAGCGTCCAGACGGCCGACGGAAAAATAATCCAGGAAGAAGAGCGGTGTTGCTCCCTGAACGGCGATGTCGTTCACGCAGTGGTTCACCAGATCTTCTCCCACCGTGTCGTGACGTCCGGTTAGAAAGGCGATCTTGAGCTTGGTGCCGACACCATCGGCCGAGCTGATTAAGACCGGCTTGCGCCAGCCGTCCAGAGAGTATCCTGCGCCGAAACTGCCAATGGATGTCAAGACATTTTTGGTGAGTGTTCGGGTAGCTTGCTGCTTGATAAGGGAGACGGCTCGGTCGGCTTCATCGATGTCGACACCAGCGTCGCTATAGGTAGTCGGTCGGCTCACTGCTGCAATGCCAGTGTAGCCGATGAGGCTTTATCCGGCGTCGTTCCGGCGATGCGGCTTAGCGTCCTCGTCAGCGAGATTGCTTTGACCGGCACTTGTCGCCATCTTTGCGCTTCGACACTCCGGTTCATGAGCCGAGAGTTCTTCTGCTGTATCGAACCAACGCCCGCAGCTATTGCACCGAAACTGCTTTGAGTCTGGGGCTGCAAGACGACCGGTCTTGACGTGCTCTTCGTCGTCTCCGAATCCTCCGGCAGCCGTCTGGGCACCTCGACCGGACCCAAACTCGGGCCGCGATGCAGCCAGTTTCTCAACCGTCGAGTGTTTACCTGACTTGTTGGACGTCTGGAGATTTGGTATCGAAGTGTCCGCGTCAGAGACGTTTTCGTCGCCGGCGTCGGGGTGATTACTTCGTACGCTCCTGTCGGAGTCTGGCAGATTCGTTTTGTTGTCCATCTGCACAGGTGACCCATCTCTATGACGGAGTGTTACTATCCTTCCAATAATCACGTATTTATCCGAGAATGATCGAGATTTACCTTTGATTAACTCGGCTTCAGGTTCCAGTACTCAAACGTCCGCTGGCCGTCATTTTCTTAAAACTACGGCAAAAACTGACCCTTCAAATACTTTCGTAACTGTCGTCAGTCCTCCATACTGTCAGAGGACGCGGACGATTGACTATGGAATTGGCGCAACAAGCACCGAACCAGCCTGCTAAGCCCGACCTCAAGGCTTTGACTGGCCTCCGCTTCTTCGCGGCTTTCGGGGTTGTTGTCTATCATTTCGCCAGGCCGGCTCTTAGCGGTTTCCCTAAACCTGTTCAACAGCTGGCCGGTTCGGGTTACGCGGCCGTTAGTTTCTTCTTCCTGCTTTCGGGCTTCATCCTTTCCTATAGTTATCTGAACCGGCAAGGAACTCTGCGCGGGAGTATCAAAGATTTTTATGTTGCGCGCTTTGCCCGGATCTATCCTGCTTATCTGCTGGCTTTCCTGCTCGCCGCTCCTCACAATGTTTGGACGAGCTTACACGCGAACGCCTTCACGACGGCTGTAGCGAAGCTTGCTTTCAGCGCGGTGGCTTTGCTGTCCTTGCAGCAGGCATGGACGCCTTGGACAGCGTGGTGCTGGAATTTCCCGGCGTGGTCAGTCTCCGTTGAAACATTTTTCTATCTGTCGTTCCCCTTTTTAGGACCAATCCTTGCGCGCTTGCGAATGTCCGCCTGCCTTCTCCTTTCGGGATTGTTATGGGCCCTAGCCCTTCTTGCGCCGCTCGCCCTCTTTCTTACAAAGGGAACCGTTAATGCTCCGGAACTTAACGACCACCTTCAGATGGTCGTGGAGTTTAATCCGTTGCTCCGCCTCCCGGAGTTCTTAATTGGCATCCTGCTCGGGCGCGCCTTCGCCCTCGGCCTGGGGAACAAACTGCCGTTACGAGGCCTGTCTTACCTTGCGTTGGCTGCTGTTATCGGAGTGCTGGGCTTTGTCCCTGGTATTCCGCATCCATTCCTGGCGAACGGGTTATTAGTCCCGCTCTTTGCCTGTCTGATACTGAGCCTGACGAAAGACCGGAGCTTACTAAATCGCCTCCTCTCCCTCCCGGTTATTGTGCTGTTAGGAGAAGCGAGTTATGGAGTTTACATCCTGCAGATTCCCGTCTCATATGTTCTGCGCATGCCTCCTCCTCATTTAGCGCTGTCCACCTTCGCAGTCTACGTGGCTGTCCTTCTGGCGAGCGCACTCCTCTCCTGGAAGTTCGTTGAGCTACCCTTGCGAAAAATCGTCCGAAAGCGCTTCATGACTGAGAAGCGGGAAAAGTCAGCGGTGGAAAATACACCTGCGCCGTGGCCCCAGACAAGACCGTTAAAGGAGGTTGCAGGCCTTCAATGACATCCGGACTTGCCGATGAAGCCGAGTTGCCGGAAGAGGTTGAACAGGCTCCCGCAGGAGGCGCTTTCCTCCCCAAACACGTTCAGAAAGATCTGTTAAGCGGGACGTCGGCCCTCGGACTGGGAGTCATTGTCGAGCGCTCCTGCAGCTTCCTGGCGAATATCCTGGCCGCTCGCATCGGCGGCGCTTCCACTTTCGGCATCTACGCACTTGCCATCTCGACGGCGAACAATGTGAGTGCCTACGCAGCCGGCGGAATCGGTTCAACAGCAATCCGCTTTAGCGGAGAACACCCCAGAGGCTCCAGCAGTTACCCCACCCTCGCGAGAGTTCTTGCCATCATCTCCGTCGTCTCTGCGATTCTGGCCACCGTGGTGTTGTGGCTCGGAGCAGCGCCGATCGCTCGTTTGCTTCACAAGGAAAGCGTTACCGGCGCCCTACGATGGGCTGCGCTTTCCGCGGCCGGCATCATCATCCTGGAGTGTTGCCGCGGGTTTCTGGTTGGTCAGCGTCGCATCAAGGCTCTCCTGCTGCTCTCCGGGCTGGTGGGCATCGGTTATCTTCTTCTGCTTCCGACGATGGCCCACTTGGGAGCCACGCAAATGATCGCCAGTCAGAGCGCGATTACGCTCGGGGCCGTAGGTGTGTGCCTCCTTTGTTATCGATCTCTCGGATTGTGGTCGCCGAAGGTTGCTGGTGATGCGGCGCCGGTGGCTCCCCTGCTCAAACAGGTGTGGGGTTTCGGCTTTGTCCAACTCGCCGGGCTAATGGGAATGAATGCTGCGGGCTGGTGGCTCACGACCTTGATTGCCCGAAGTGACACAACAATGGCGCAGATGGGATTCTTCGCTGTTGCCCATCAGCTACGAAACATGGTTGCGTTGGCTCCCAGCCTACTGAACGAGGGCAGCCTGGCAGTAATGGCCGGACGGGACGGAAAGGTGGAGAAGACTCCTGATAACGTCATGGCGCTCTCAGCGTACGCGACCACCTTCATGTCACTGGTGCTGGCCGGCATAGGGATGATTGTCCTGCCTTGGGCACTTAAGCTCATGTACGGTCCGACTTACGCTGCTGCGGGCGTCGCTTCAGCGATTGCGCTCGCGACGGCGGTCATTCACATGGGAAGTGCGCCCATTTCTGCGAGACTTTCGATTGTCTCGATTAGGACGACTGGGATCATCAATACCGTTTGGGCCGTTTTCGTCGCACTCCTAGCAACAGTAATCCTTTTCGATCATGGAGACGCGGCGAAAGGAGCGGCAGTTTACCTCGCCGGGCATTTCGTTGTAGCCTTCCTTCAGGTTGGGACGCTAGTCCGCCGCGGATGCGTGCCGAAGGGTACGATTCCTTCCCTGGTCACAGGAGTCAGCGGTGGCTTAGTGCTGGCGCTCCTGGCTCTGGCGCGCGATACTTACCCGCAACTCGAGCTCGCCATCACTGCAGGTATGTGTCTCTGCTTGGCTGTCACCATGCTGGGCATGATTCATCTCGGAAATCAGCTTGGCTGGTTACCGTCCGTAGAGACTCTAAAAGCGCTTGTTTCCAAGCTGGGAAGCATAGGCAATCCGCTTCGGGCTTTGCGGTCACTGTCGGATAGTGCGCGAGGCTGAGAGTAAAGACTTCTCGCGGCGCTTGAACTCCAGTTTATAAATACAGTTGCACCATGGGCCGCCAGTATCTTGGACGGTGAGCTTCGCCATTCCAGATTGCGAGGTTGTTCCAAATACCCTTTTGGTTCATCTGCTCACTTAAAAGCACGGTGCTTGCGTAAAAAGGGTCTTCTTCGCCGATGGCAAGAACGATCTGCGTTTGGCGCAACGCTCCCAAGGTCCGGCAGTCGTTTAACTGCGGTAGGAAGTGAGTCGGTGTGTAGAAGTAAAGATCCTGACTGTAGAAGCCTTCGAAAAGATCTGCAAAGGGACCAACCGGTCGAGTCAGGTCATACCTTCCACTCAGGGCAACTAATTTACCAAACAACCCGGGATGTCGAAGAGCGATCGTCACCGCATGATAAGCGCCGATGCTGCAGCCGTGAGCAATAAGAAACTGGCTGCCCTGTTTGGATCTCATCAGAGGGATTACCTCGTTTAGGATGTACCGTTCATATTGCTGATGACGCTCAAGTCGGTGCGCGGGAGGGCGCCAATGACAGTAGAGACTTTCGGTGTCGACACTGTCAACGCAAAAGAGTTGTATTGCTCCGGAGTCGATTTTCGACCTGACGGCGTTAACCATGCCCCAGTTCTCGTAGTCGTAAAATCTGCCCTCGCGAGTAGGGAACACCAATACTTTCGCGCCGGCATGCCCAAAAACGAGTAGCTCCATGTCACGGCCCAGACTTGGGCTGAACCACCGGTGGTACTCTCGATTCACTATTCTTTCGAGCTTACCGTCGCAGATTGAATCTCGTAAGTCTGTGGCGTGAACATTCGGTTGCGGTAAGGCTTCAGTAACTTGCTCCAGAGTTGATATCCGAATCGATTCATGTGGAGACCGTCACTTTCGAACAGTTCCGTTCTCGGCGTCTGATCGGGGCGAAGCATTTGATCAAACAAATTGACGAAATAAGCGTTCTCTACTTGGCTTATCTGTTGTTTGATCAGTCGATTCGCTTCCCGAATCTCCTTCACGAGCGGAAACCGCGCCGGACTGGGTTTAATGGAAATGAAGCCGAACGGAATATCGCCAAGCTCAATCCGGACCTTTGATGCGAATGCCTTGAAGTACGCGAACACCTGTTGGGCAGAGCGACCGTCGCCAATGTCATTGTCCCCGGCGTAGACAACCAGGGAACTAGGATGTTCCGGCACAACAAGGCGGTCGAAGAAATAAACACAAGCCTCCAAAGTAGAACCGCCAAATCCAAGATTCAACGCCTCCGGAGCGTCAAGATCTCTCGCCAAGTCCGTCCAAAGACGAATTGTTGAACTTCCGTAAAAGACGGTTGGATGCACCACCGGGCTTCGTCGATTATGCTCTGCTTCCAACGCCTGAACGTCCGGCTCGTACCAATCCATGGACTGAAGAATAACAACCGGCCGCTTCAATCGGGAACTCCTCTAAATACCTAAAGCTCGGAGTTGCCCAGTAAACACTTTGCCTACAAGGTAAAAATTACCCAGTCATTTGTTGCGCTATTGCAGAAGCGAACTAATCCTACAGGCTCAACGAAATAGCGTGTTTGTGGGCATTATGGGTGAAATCGCCAGGATAATCCTATCCGAAACAGCTGATCGTTATGCGGTCGTTTTCATACTCCCATGTAGGAATTACATGACATTAAAAAGTTTACTACCCGTCGCAATCATTGCCGTTCGTGGTCTGACAGCGGCAAACCTGTACGTACCCGCAGGCGGAGATCTACAGGGAGCGCTGAATTCTGCGAAGCCCGGAGACACCATTCAGCTTGCCGCTGGAGCTTCCTTCACAGGGCATTTCTCCCTTCCTGCTAACCCAGGAACTCAGTGGATTACGATTCAAAGCTCGGCTATAAGTTCGCTGCCCGCGGCCGGGACCAGAGTCTCCATGTCCCATGCAAGCCTGATGCCCAAGATCATCACTCCCGACAACATCCCTGCGATGATCATGTCAACGGGTGCTGCTTATTACCGTTTTCAAGGAATTGAATTTACCGTCGCGCCTGGAGACTACGGAAACGACATCATCGATGTCGGCAATGGCAGCGAATCGTCGGTTGCAGCCCTCCCTCATGACATCGACTTCGATCGTGACTACATCCACGGTGATCCGGTGTCGGGTACGAAGCGCGGCATCGGCATGAATGGAGCGAATGTTACGGTCGAAAACTGCTATATGTCAGCGTTCACGAGCAACTGGCAAGATACGCAGGCGATTGCCGGATGGAATGGATCGGGTCCTTTCAAGATCGTGAACAACTACCTGGAAGCAGGCACCGAAATCGTCGCTTTTGGTGGTGCAACGACTGCCATCTCTGGTGTGATTCCGTCGGATATTCTGATCCAGAACAACACTTTCAATAAGCCCCTCAGTTGGCGTCCGGGCAGCTCTACTTACAACGGCATGCATGTCTGGGCCAAGAATCACATTGAGCTGAAAAGTGCTCAGCGCGTCACAATCGACAGCAACAGCTTCACAAACAACTGGATCGGTGGCGACCAGCGTGGATTCTTCCTGGTCTTTAACGTCCGATGTGAAATGGGCGCGGTGCCGTGGGCAGTCGTCAACAACGTGACGGTTACCAACAATGTTCTGTTGGGCGGCGCAGGTGGCGTTATGTTCGTAGGAGAAGATGGAGCTTCCAATTACACCGGTCAAGCCACGAATTTCTTAATTCAGAACAACCGGTTCGCTGATATTAATTCCTCGTGGGATGACGGTAGCGGGCGAGGTGATGGTCGCTTATTCCAGATTCAGTACAAGGCCCAGAACATTACCATCAACCACAACACTGCATTTGAGACGGGTTACCTGATGACCTTTGAAGGCGACGCGAGTGACGGACTTGTCTTCACGAACAACATCGTTGAGAACGGGAATGGCCCATCCGGCAACGGCTTGAATTACATGGCCGCCGTGGCCCAGTTCTTGACTAATTACACCTGGTCAAACAACATCATCACCGGTGGTCGAGCATCCAATTACCCCTCCGGAAACTTCTTTCCGACTTCGGATGCTAACGTCGGCTTCGTCAATCTCTCTACCGGCAACATGATGTTGCAGGCTAGCAGTCTGTATCACAATGCCGGCAAAGATGGTAAAGACATCGGCTACCTGGATGCATCCCTGGCGACCACGGCTTCCGCGATCCCAACGGGCTGGGTGCAAGTCGTGAACAAAAATAGCGGTAGCTGTCTCGACATCATCGCCTGGAATGGTTCTGAACTCCAATTGGGAACACGCATTCAACAATGGGCCTGCTGGGGTGGACAGAATCAGAACTTCATGTTCGTTCCGGTGGCCGGCGGGTATAAGATCACCAATCGCGCCAGCAACTATCAGATCGATATTGCTGCCGCCAGCACGGCTGACATGGCTACGATCATCCAGTGGCCCTTCTGGGGCGGATCGAACGAGATCTTCTCTCTCGTCGATGCGGGAAATGGGTACTACACCATTCGCCCCAATAGCGTCAACAAATGTATCGATGTAGCTGGTGCATCGACTGCAAGCGGCGCTCCGGTCGTTCAGTACTCGTGCAACGGCGGAGCGAATCAGCAGTTCAAACTGGTCTCGGTCCAATAAACCTCAGTACTTTACCTAAAAAGCCCGGCTTCCCAGAAGGAAGGCCGGGCTTTTCTCTTTGGCGTTGGTCTACGTCCGGGATCTGATTTAGTCTTGTAAGAAGGTGAAATCGGGGTTGTATCCGTTGCCCGGGTCGTGAGCCAAGTCAGACTGTTTTTGAGTGGTTTTACTGAAGCTCGCTTTCTCGGCTTCGATTTTGGAAGTTTTAGGCTCAGAGAGCGTTGGTATCACGAGCCCTGCCAACAGCGGCTTCGTGATAGAACCTTTCGTTTTTACGGTGTTCTTCATGCAAGCAAGGTAACTTGATGCAATAACGATTGAGTCGGGACATTTCAAATTGCGTCAGGATCTTTAAACTCCAAGTAACTATTTCCATTAAGGATGTCGTCATTGATTGTCAATATGAAAAAGCTTCCGTTACTTGTGACCGGTGTTTTCAGATCATGAGACCAAGCCGACTTGCGACTGTTCTAGGCATGTGCGGCGCCTTGTCAGTTTCTGGCGGAGTACCGACTGCGATCGCCATCCGTGATGCACATGTGGTTACTGTAAGCGGGGCTGACCTGCCCAAAGCAACTGTATTGCTCAGAGACGGGTTGATTCAGGACGTTGGATCCTCAGTTTCTGTACCGCCCGATGCCTGGGTAATTGACGGTTCCGGTTTGACCATCTATCCGGGGTTTATCGACGGCCTTAGTACCTGGGGTATCCCGGCGCCGGCACCGGGTCCAGCTGGTGCGAGCCAAGCAAGTACCGGGGCAGGCCAAGCAGCCGCAACATCAGCGACTCCCGCCAAGACAATCCGGGGACCCGAAGATCGACCGCAAACGTTTGCCTTCGAGCGTGCGGCCGACTTGGTTAGTCCCTCCGACCGACGTTTGGATGCGGTTCGAGCGGCTGGGTACACGGGTGCAGCCACCTTTCCGAACAAAGGGATATTCGAGGGCCTGGGCGCCATGATTGACTTCGCAGGTCAGCGTTCGGGCGACATGATCGTGGCTCAACCTATTGGGCAGCAGATTGTCCTGCGTGTCGGCGGGGGTGGAATGGGCCGTAGCTTTCCCTCTTCTTTGATGGGAAACATCGCCTACATCAGACAGTTATTCCTCGATCTTGATCAATACAAGAAGGCGAAGGATTTGTATGCCAGCCATGCTTTAGGCGTGCGGCGGCCGGAGTATGACCACGATCTGGAAGGTCTGGCCGAGTCTCCTCGCCTGTTACTACCTGCCGATCAAGATCAGCAGATTGATCGTATGCTTCGCTTCGGCCAGGAGTTGAAAGTGCCGTTTGTGCTTTACGGACTGCACGAGGGATATAAGCGCATTGACCAGCTTAAATCCGCTCGTGTTCCGCTGCTGATCAGTCTGAAATGGCCGGAGAAGCCAAAGGACGCTGACCCGACCCAAGTACCCAACTATCGCGACCTCGTGATGCGAGAACAGGCCCCGGCCCTGCCCGCGGCGCTGGTGAAAGCCGGTGTCAAGTTTGCGTTCTTCTCCGATGGGACGGAGACCGCGCCTGACCTTAAAAAAGCAGTAAAGAAGGCTATCGACGCGGGTCTCGATCGTGCGGAAGCGGTCCGGGCCTTGACACTCAACGTAGCGGAGATGTATGGCGTTTCGGACCGCCTCGGAAGTATCGAGAAAGGGAAGATCGCGAACCTTGTCGTTACTCGCGGTGAGGCCTTCGATGACAAGTCCGCAGTGGAATATGTCTTCATCGACGGTCAGCAGTTTAGACCTTCAAAGGATCTGCAACAGCAGGTTCCCGGCAGTGGCAGCGGGGCGCGGCGCTCTAATCCCTCGCAGCATTTCAATGGAGATGGTCAGTGAGATTGCGCTTATCGAGTTTGGTGACGTTCGCCCTGCTGGCTGCGTCGGGGTTTGCCGATGCAGAAACGGTTCTTATCCGCAATGCGACCGTATTGACGGTAACAAAAGGTACGGTTCAAAACGGCAGCGTGCTTATCGAGAACGGAAAGATCGCCGCCATCGGGAAGAACATCAGTGCGCCACCCGACGCTACCGTTGTCGATGCCAGCGGTAAATTTCTGATGCCAGGAATCATCGATTGCCATTCCCATACGGCTGTTGAAGGGGGCGTGAACGAGGGAACGGTGTCCGATTCTTCCATGGTGAACATACGCGACGTTATCGATCCGGAGGACGTGAATATTCATCGTGGTTTGGCTGGCGGTCTCACCGTCTCCAATGTGTTGCACGGAAGCGCGAACGCTATCGGCGGCCAGACGGTCGTAATCAAGTTGCGGTGGGGAAAGACGGCCGAAGAGATGCTCTTCGATGGGGCCAAACCCGGTATTAAGTTCGCTCTCGGCGAGAACCCGAAGCGGCAAGGACAGCCTTCGCAGAACTTCTTCAGCCAGGGTCCGGTGCCCGAACGCCGCTATCCTGGCACACGCATGGGGGTGGAGGAAGTGATTCGTGCAAGTTTCACCGAAGCGAAAAATTATCAAGCGGATTGGAAAGAGTATCAGGGGAAAATAGCGCGGGGCGAACATCCGACGCCACCCCGCAAGGATCTTAGGCTGGATCCGCTCGTCGAGGTTCTGGAAGGCACACGGTATGTGCATGCCCACTGTTACCGGTCAGATGAGATCTTAATGTTGATCCGCGTGGCTGACGAGATGGGCTTCAAGGTCCGCACCTTTCAACATGTGCTCGAGGGATACAAGGTTGCTAAAGAGATTGCAGCCCATGGCGCCGGGGCTTCCACCTTCAGTGACTGGTGGGCTTACAAAGCCGAAGCGTATGATGCAACGCCCTACAATGCAGCCATCATGGCCCGTAAAGGCGTGACTGTCTCTTTAAACTCCGACTCTGACGAACTGCAGCGTCACTTGAATCTGGAGGCCGCCAAAACAATGCGTTACGGCGGGATGAGTGAAACAGAGGCACTGGCGATGGTGACCATCAATCCGGCTAAACAACTGGGCGTAGAGGATAAGGTGGGTTCCCTTGAGGTCGGTAAGTCGGCCGACATGGTGCTGTTCGATAAACATCCGTTGTCTGGCGCATCGAAAGCTTTGAAGGTGTGGATCGATGGTCACGAATACTTCGATCGTGAGCGCGATTTAGAAAACCGGCCCAAGTTTCAGGAGCGCAAGAAGCTTCTGCTCGATAAAGAGAACGCGGTGGGAGAGAAGGGAAGAGAACGAACCCGTCCCAGTGCGAACTAGCACCGGCTCAGGAATTCGGCAGAATCTATGAAAATTACTCGCACCTTCTTTTTCTCTGTTGTGTTGTTGGTCGCTCCGGCGTGGAGCGCAGACAACACAATCCTAATAAAGAATGTTTCTATTCACCCCGTTGCTGCCCCTGACATTCCCAACGGTTCGGTGCTGATTGTCGATGGCAAGATCGCAGAAGTCGGGACTAAAGTAGCGGGTCATAGCGGAGCGAAGGTGATCGATGGCCATGGTCTTCACTTGTACCCGGGACTGATCAACGCAGCTACCAACGTGGGTCTATCCGAGATTTCGGCGTTGCGCGACACAGTTGATCTGGATGAGATTGGCTTGTTTAATCCGGAGCTACGCGCCGAAGTGGCCTTCAATCCGACCAGTGAACACGTCGAGGTTACACGAGCCAGTGGTATTACCACCGTTGTTGCTTTGCCGGGTAGCGGAGCGCGCGGTTATCGGAACACCGGGAGCACTATGCTGACCGGCCAAGGCGCCGTTATGCATTTAGAAGGCTGGACCTGGGAAGAAATGGCTGTCAAGCGGAGCGCTCTGATGGATCTTCTCTTTCCGCAGATCCAAAGCGGCGCTGGTGAGAGACAGTTTGGAGGGCCTGCAGCAAACGCTCCGCGCACTTTCGCCGACGAGGAAAAGCGCTATCGGGAGCAGTTGCAGTCGATGAGCCAGTTCTTCGAACAGGCGAGACAGTACGAACGGGCGAAAACCGCGGGTGCGCCTGACTTTCGGAGTGACATAAAGCTGGAAGCGATGATTCCGGTGATCGACGGGAAGGAGCCACTATTCATCCGGGCGGAGCAGGAGCGCATGATCAAGGATGCGGTGGCATTTGCCGACAAAGAAAAAGTGAAGATTATCATTGCGGATCCACGGGAAATTGGAGATGCTGGTCCCCTTCTGAAGTCGCATAATATCCCGGTCGTCCTGGGCAAAGTATTTGAGCTGCCCCAACGGGATGATGATCCTTACGATGCCCCCTATACGCTTCCCAGCCAATTCTACAAAGCGGGGGTTAAGATCTGTTTCGGCACCTTTGATGTGGAATTTGCCCGAAACGTGCCGTTTGAAGCGGCTCAGGCCGCTGCCTTTGGTCTTCCCCCTTCGGAAGCGTTGAAGGCGTTAACAATCAACAGCGCCGAGATTCTGGGTGTATCCGATCAGATCGGATCGATAGAGAAAGGGAAGGTCGCTGACCTCATCCTGACTGACGGCGATCCAACAGAGGCGAAGACGAACATAAAACAGATGTTCATCGCGGGCCGAAGCGTCAACCTGGAATCCCGCCACACCCGAGAGTACGACAAGTGGATGAACCGGCCGTAAGATCAGTGGGTTTCGACGTAACCGTTTACTGAATCCCTGGTTATTCCATTCACAGTAAGGCTGATCCGGCTGCCATCGGTTCCCTCAACTTGTAAGGGACGGTTCATTTGTATGATGTGTTGGCTGGGGGCTTGATCAGCGCTTGCGAAAAGGATGTTGCAAGTGCCCCTTCGGGCATTGGTGGCAACTAGTTTTAGATTCAAAGGCCCGAACTTCTGGCACTTACTAGTGCGCCGAAGCTTAAAGCGAATGCGCTCCGCTTTTCCGGCGACTGGCTTGGATTCGGATGTAGTCGCAGAGGATATCTCAGGCTTGGCAAAAGCGTCTGCCGGTGGTGCATGCTGAGCCGCTGCAGGAACCTGGGGCGCTTGAGTCTGCACGGGTTGAACAGGAACGTTCTTCACAGTTTCAGAGGCGTCATGACGAAAAAGCAAGAAGAACATGGCAGCCGCACAAAGGAGCGCAGTTGCGAGGAAAATGTAAAGGATCGATCTGGTCGATCTGCGCGCGGCCGGTAGCGCAGGAGTTTCCGGTGCCTTTTCAACAGCGGGAGCTTGGGCGTTCGTTCCCGCAGGAGAACTACTTTCCTGGAGCATGACGTTGATTCGGCGTTCGCGGTAAGCTGATCGTTGCGTCTGCGGTGAAGGCATGCGTTCACTTACATCCTGACATGCATCACGGTAGAGAATCTTTGTTCTTTTCCAACGATTCCGCGGAGAGGTCGCTGTGATAGTTTCTGAAGTGCGATGACAAACGTACTTATTCCTTCGCGCAGAGGCTTCCTTGGTGCAACATTAGCAGCGCTGCCGATGGCGTCCCGATTGTCTGCAGCCGGCGGTAAACACATTCCCGTGGGCCTGGAATTGTTTTCTGTCCGCAACGAACTCAAGAAGGACGAAGCAGGAACTCTGCAGCAGGTGGCCAAAATGGGCTATGAGTGCGTGGAGTTCTACGCACCCTATGCGGAGTGGACATCGGACCACGCGAAAGAAGTACGCAAGCAGTTGGACGACCTGGGAATCAAATGCTATTCGACGCACAACGGACTTACATCGTTCACCGCCGATGGTCTTTCCAAGGCCATTGAACTCAATCACATCATCGGATCGAAGTACATCGTTTTGTCGAATGCCGGGAACGTGACAACCGCCGACGGATGGAAAGCGGTTGCCGAGAAACTGGACAGCGGCAACGCAAAAATGAAATCGGCGGGTATTCACTCCGGTTATCACAACCATCAGCTTGAGTGGAAAACGGTTGATGGACAGATTCCGATGCAGATTCTGGCTGACAACACAGATAAGAGCGTAATGTTGCAGTTAGATGTCGGCACCTGTGTGGAAGTCGGTTCTGATCCGGTTGCCTGGATCAATAATCATCCGGGGCGAATCCGTTCCCTACACCTGAAGGAGTGGTCTCCGACCAATGGCTACGAGGCGCTCTTTGGGGAAGGCGTCTGCCCCTGGAAACAGATTTTGAGTGCTGCGGAAAGTAAAGGCGGCGTGGAGTTTTACCTTATTGAGCAAGAAGGAAGCCGCTTTCCCGCCTACGAGACCGCAGATCGTTGCCTGGTGGCGTTCCGTAACCTGAAAAGTTAAAATTCACCAGCGTCCGAGGGGTTGGGCTGAGAATGGGCTTTGTGGACATTCTCTCCAGCGAACGCATTCGCATCTTTATCACAGGCGGAACCTTTGATAAGGAGTACGACGAATTACGCGGTCAACTCTATTTCAAAGATTCCCACGTTCCAGAGATGCTCGCGATGGCGCGTTGCAAACTCGCTCTCGACATCCGCACGCTCATGATGATTGACAGCCTGGATATGAGCGATGCGGACCGGAGTCTCATTGTTGAGCAGTGCCGGGCCACGACAGAGCCTCGCATCGTGGTGACTCATGGCACCGACACAATGGAACACACAGCCAGAACACTGGACGCGGCGATGCTTGGGAAGACAATCGTTTTGACGGGTGCCATGATTCCCTACAAATTTGGAAGCTCCGATGGCCTCTTCAATCTTGGAAGTGCGCTAGCGTTTGCGCAGACATTGCCTCCGGGTGTTTATGTTGCGATGAATGGCCGCTGTTTTCCGGCAAGCCAAGTCCATAAAGATCGGCAGACCGGATTCTTCACAGTAAGAGAAGCAGGTCAGATTTAGTGGCCTCTTTTTGTGATGTGCTCGTGATTGGGGCGGGAGTTTCGGGACTGAGTACGTGCCGCGATCTTTCCCGGGCTGGGGTGGATGTGATTTGCATCGAAGCGCGCGACCGGATGGGAGGCCGCCTGCTGACGATTAAGGATCCCCTTTCTCCGTTACCGATTGAACTTGGCCCCGAGTTCATTCATGGACGTCCACCGGAGAGTTGGGATCTGATTCGTGCGGGAGCTTTGACGGTTTACGATTGCGCCGAGAATGCGGTTCATCTCAAGGACGGCAAGGTCCAGCAGGAAGCCGATTCCTGGGAACAGGTGGACGAGATAACGGAGGCCATGAAAGATGTGGCGGCGGCAGGCGGGGAGTCGAGCTTCGCCGAGTTCCTAGAGACGACCGAGTTCTCCAACAACGCTAAGCAACTTGCCACATCTTATGTTGAGGGCTTCAACGCAGCACGCCGAGAAGAGATCAGCGTTGCATCTTTAGCTTTGGATGCCATGGCCGCCGATGCTATTTCGGGAGATCGCAATTTCCGGATTGTTAGCGGTTACCAGGCCATGCTGGACACCCTGCGAACCGGTATTGATGAGAGCCGTTGCCGATTCAGACTGAGTACGATTGCTGAGCAAGTACGTTGGTCGCGCGGCAGAGCGGAGGTTGCTGTCCGCTCTTCCCTTGCGCAGCGAGCAGAGACCATTACTGCAAATCGGGTCGTGATTACGTTGCCTCTCGGAGTGTTGCAAGCGCGTGCGAGCGAACCAGGAGCAGTCGAGTTTCTCCCACCGCCTGAGCGTACGATGGAGTCCGCGCGTGCCCTTCGTTTTGGTCAAGTCATGCGCGTCGTGATGCGGTTTCGTCGACCTTGGTGGGAAGAGAATCCCGATCTGGCGGACGCAGGCTTTTGGCTCTCGCAGGAGCGGCACTTTCCGACGTGGTGGACGACCTTGCCGGTGCGTTCGTCCATCTTGGTCGGATGGAGTTCCGGACCGCATACGGACGAGCTGATCGGGAAATCTAAAGATCAGATTATCGAGCGAGCTCTTCATGACCTTGCCAAGATAAGTGATATGCCGCTGAATCAACTTGTGGAACTGCTCGAGGCGGTTCACTTTCACGACTGGCACGCAGATCCCTTCGCGCGGGGTGCTTACAGTTACGTTCCTGCCGGGGCGATAAAAGCACGTGAGGTATTGGCTGAACCGGTAGAGGACACTCTGTTTTTCGCTGGCGAAGCGACCGAGACTTTCGGTCATGGCGCTACCGTACACGGCGCGATCGCCACTGGGACTCGTGCTGCCCGGCAAGTTCTCGAGAGTTTAGCCCGATCCTGATCTTGAAAGATACCTGCTTCTTTGAATGTCCCGCCAGCTAAACACTAGCCTCGTGGCTGCTGCTACTGAGTTGCTGCACAACCACTTTGGACCAGGACCGGTAACAGGTTCGACTTTTGCTCCGGGCCGGGTCAACCTCATTGGCGAACATGTGGACTATCACAAGCTGCCAGTGCTGCCCATTGCGATAAAGCGAGGTGTCTGTGTCGCTTATCGTGCACGAAAGGATGGCCAGGTCTCGGCCGTCAGTGGCAACAGTTCAGAGCCAGTGACCATTGACTTCGAGTCCGTTGGTGGAGCGGAAAAACGACCCGGAGATTGGGGCAACTATCTCAGAGCAGCGATCTTACTTGCGCAGACCAGGTTTGGGATTTCCTCCGGAATCGATGCCGCCATTGTTTCGGACCTTCCAATCGCGGCAGGGCTCTCTTCCTCGTCCGCGTTGCTGATTGCTTTTACTTTGGCTCTTTTGGCGAGCGATGGTATTGAGCCTGGTTTGGAAGAGCTGATGGAAGTGCTTCCCGAAGGCGAGCAGTTTGTTGGAACTCGCGGCGGAGGTATGGATCATGCTGCGATCCTTGCTTCTCGCGAAGCCTGTGCGACGTACTTGCAATTCGACCCCTTTGTCGTGTCGCATGTGCCGATTCCTGAGGACTGGTGCTTCGTCGTCGCGGACAGCCTTCATGCCGCCGAGAAATCCTCTGGTCTCGTCCATGAGTACAACAAGCGTCGAGACTCGGGCGCAAATGCGCTTCGAACTCTGGGCTTTGCTTCTTATCAGGAAGCACTGGTAGCGGACCTTGCCCAATGTCTTAGATTCCTAAGCAATCGAGACGAACAGAATGCCTTCGTTCACGTGGTCGGGGAAGCCAGGAGGGTCGAGGAAGCAGTTGCTGCCATGAAAGCCGATGACCTTCGAAGATTTGGAGAACTGCTGAATGAATCTCACAGTAGTCTGCGTGATCGTCTACTGGTTAGCACTCCTACCATCGATGCTCTTGTAGAGACTGGCCTTGAGGCCAGCGCTGCGGGAGCGCGCATTACCGGAGCGGGATTCGGGGGCTGCATGGTCGCGCTTTGCCATCAGAGCTTGGTGGATAAGCTTCACGATACGCTGAAGCTTCGGCATTATGCGCATTTGGAACCAGCCGACGTCGAGCACCACCTATTCATTGCCGAAGCAGCTTCGGGAGCACTGGAGGTAGCAAGTGGTTGATCGAGTTCCTTCCCGCGCTGTCATTCTGGCGGCAGGCCGCGGCACACGGATGGGCACCATCACGGCCGAAACTCCAAAGCCGATGCTCCCGGTTGGTGACAAGCCTTTGCTGGAACACATTGTGGATCGTTTGGCAGCGGCTGGGGTACACAAATTCTGCATCGTTGTCGGATTCCATCACGATCAGGTAAGGGCTCACTTTGAAAACTCCCCTTACTCCTTAGAGTTTGTCGTGCAAGATCCCGTGAACGGCACCGGCTCTGCGGCATTACTGGCAAAATCATTCGCCGGAGACGAACCTTTTCTGCTCTCTTACGGAGACATTCTGTGCGATTCGTCGGAATACAAGAGCTGCGCGGCTGTGCTGGAGTCGCACCCGGCTGCTTCCGCGATCATCGCGGTAAAAGAGGTAGAAGATCCATGGCAGGGAGCGGCTGTTTACGAGTTAGCGGGACGGATTACAAAGATTGTAGAGAAGCCGCCTAAGGGCAGTTCTCTTACCCGGTGGAACAGTGCAGGATTCTACCTGTTTCAGCCGGCTATCTTTAGATATCTGGAGCGGATTGAGCCCAGTGCGCGCGGCGAGCTGGAACTGACATCTGCTTTTGATTTGATGCTGGCTGATCGCTTGGAATTGCGGATCTCGGCAATTGCTGGTGAATGGCGGGACGTGGGCCGTCCTGAGGATCTCGCGGCCGTCAACAAAAGCGCCCAATGACATTCGATCTTGGCGTTTGGAAAAGCTCGCCCGGTCTCTCGATTACTTCCGCTTCGTTCATTTACAGTGCGCTCTGTGGAGGCCAAAGGGACGCCCGTGTGCTTCGAGCCGCAGAAGCCATCGCGAGTTTTTATGAGGAGTTGATTGCGACCTGGCCCGAGATACCGGCGGCTTCCTCAAAGCTTCGTAATCGTCGCACTGAAATAGTCGATTCGCCGTGGGCGGCGCCTCTGCTCCGGGCCGAGGACTATGTCTTGCTATCGTGCGACTTCCGCCACGCCGAGATTGCACTCGCTTACGTCACAGCGCTTGCCGGCCGGCACGGTCTCACGGTCTTCGATCCACAATCGGAAGAGGTGTATGCTCCTGAATCAGGCGGATAGAGCTAAGCCCAGAGCTTTCGAATGACGCCAATCAGAATCGATCCGCTCAAAATCGAGAAGGCCAGGAGCACGGAGGCGTACCCGATTCGCCCATAGAGGAAATTGCCGACCATGAAGAGGGCTGACCAGATCAAGGTCGTGCCGGTTACCCAGCCCAGAAGAGCCAGCGGGATGTTATCTGTCTTCGCCCAAGCTGCCGCTTCCGCTTCAGAAACGCCTGCTGCAATTCTCACTCTCTGCCAGCCTGGCCCAAAGGGTCGGACCTTCCGGTAGAAGCTGATCAATTGAGTCATCTCGGTTTGCGGTCCTAGATAGGCAGTGCTCACCCAGCAGACTGTTGTTACTGCAACCGCGATTAATAACTGTTGATCGGGACCGATCGTCGCTCCGCTCCTATTCAGGAGAAGGAAGACAATGGCCATTAGAAAGGAACTGATCATCGCGACGATTTCGCACCATGCTGTGACACGCCACCAGAACCAACGCAACAAGTACAGCAGGCCGGTGCCGGCACCTACTTGTAAGATCAGGTAAAAACTTTCCTGCGCGGTCTGCAAAACAAACACTAGCGCCGACGAGAAGACGAAGAGCAGAACGGTCGCGAGCCGTGCCGCAGCAACATAATGGCGTTCTGACTCCGCCGGTCGCAGGAACCGGCGGTAGAAGTCGTGAACCAGGTACGATGCTCCCCAGTTGAGATGGCTGAGAATCGTTGAGGAATTCGCAGCGATCAAGCCACCGACCATCAGACCGATCCACCCAGCCGGGAGGAACTTCAGCATCGCGGGGAAGGCAATGTCGGGCCCGATCAATTTGGGATCGACATTCGGGAAAGCACGATGAATGTCGTTGAGAGTCGGATACACGATGAGTGAGGCGAGGCCGACGAGAATCCAGGGCCACGGCCGAAGAATGTAGTGCGCGAGATTAAAAAACAGTGTTCCGCCGAGGGAATCCTTCTCGGACTTGGATGCGAGCATTCGTTGCGCAACGTAGCTCCCGCCACCTGGCTCCGCTCCTGGATACCAGACAGCCCACCACTGCACGGCGATTGGCATCACGAACACAGCAACAGCCAGTTCCCAATTGTTTCGGAAATCGGGAAGCATGTTCAGGTAGTGCAGACCACCCGGGCCGGTTTGAGCATTGAGCTTCGCGACCATCCCAGACAATCCGCCGACGCCCGGAGCATTTACGGCGAAGTATGCGGCCGCAATTACAGCGGCCATCTTGATGAAGAACTGGAACATGTCGATAACCAGCACGCCCCACAACCCGGAGTGCGCGGCAAAAACGACGTTCAGGGTTCCGACGGTGAGTAGCGTCTGCCACGGGCTCAAGCCGAAAAGCACGTTGGCGATCTTGCAAGCAGCCAGATTCACCGTGGCCATGATGATGCAGTTGAAGAGTAAGCCGAGATAGACCGCGCGGAAGCCCCGAACCGCAACGGCCGATTTACCGGAGTAGCGAAGCTCGTAAAATTCTAAGTCGGTCAGAACTTCCGCGCGACGCCATAACCGCGCATAGAAGAAGACAGTGGAGACGCCCGTTAGGGTGAACGCCCACCATTGCCAATTGCCTGCCACACCTTGCGTGCGGACAATGTTTGCCACTAGGTTCGGCGTATCGCTCGAAAACGTGGTTGCCACCAGCGAGATACCCGTTAGCCACCAAGGTAC
This sequence comes from uncultured Acidobacteriaceae bacterium, assembly GCA_963814195.1. Lineage (GTDB taxonomy): Bacteria > Acidobacteriota > Terriglobia > Bryobacterales > Bryobacteraceae > Bog-105. Next base: position 180,470 of record CAWFBU010000005.1, on the reverse strand, counting down.
GGAACGGCCTGAGGCGAAGAACTCTGATGTGTTTTTGCCTGACCGCTTTCCGAATGCCAGAGCAGGTAAAAAGCAAATCAGCAAACAGGCAGCCGCGATGATCCAATCGATCGGGTGGAGAACCATGTAATTGCAGCAGGATAGCGTACTTGTCTGCCAGGCCCGGGCGGTGGCGACGCGGTTTCAAGTTATAACTGGTGAAGTGCCCTTTGCTCCCATTGAAGAACAGATCACGTACCTGAAGAAGGGGCTGGCTGAACTCATCCGTGAAGAAGACCTTCGGGAACGCCTGACTAAATCGCGCAACCTCGATAAGCCGCTCCGGGTCAAAGCCGGATTCGATCCCACAGCGCCTGATCTGCACTTAGGTCATACCGTGCTGCTTCGTAAGATGAAGCACTTCCAGGACCTCGGTCACACTGTCATTTTCCTGATCGGTGACATGACTGGATTGATCGGTGATCCAACAGGCCGCAACATCACGCGGCCTCCTATGACTCGAGAGGAGCTTGCAGCCAACGCGGAAACTTACAAGGCGCAGGTCTTTAAGATCTTGGATCCTGAGAAGACTCAAGTGCGCTTTAACAGTGATTGGTTGGAATCTCTAAAATATGAGGACATCGTCCGTCTTTGTTCGAAGTACACGTTGGCGCAGATCCTGGAACGCGAAGAATTCAGCAACCGGTACAAAAATGGTCTGCCGATCTCGATTCATGAACTGCTGTATCCGCTGGCACAAGGATACGATTCGGTAGCCCTCGAATGTGACGTCGAGATGGGAGGGACGGACCAGACTTTCAATCTGCTGGTAGGCCGTGAGCTGCAGCGCAACTACAATCAACCTCCGCAAATCGTGGCGACCGTTCCAATTCTGGAAGGACTGGACGGAGTCGAGAAGATGTCGAAATCAAAGAACAATTACATCGGCATTGCTGAGCCGCCGAAGGTGATGTTCCGGAAGATTATGCAGATCAGTGATGATCTGATGTACCGCTATTACGAGCTCTTGACGGATCTTCAGATGACTCAGATTCAAACCTGGAAAGCGGCGGTTACGTCCGGAGAGCTTGATCCGATGGAACTTAAGATGGACTTGGGCCGCCGTATCGTGGCCGATTTCCATACTGCAGCCGAAGCGGAGGAGGCACGGGATGCGTTCGATCGAGAAGTCAGGCAAGGGCTGGAACCTGCCGATACGGAAACTGTGGTGCTGCCCGAGGGCGTGGCTACTGAAAAGGGTATCCGAGTCGAGAAGTTAATCGCGTCAGTGGGGTTGGCCGACAGTAACAGTGATGCTACCCGCAAGGTGAAAGCCGGTTCGGTTGAGATCAACGGTACTATTCACAAGGATTTGTTGCTCCAGAACGCTAGCGGGCTGCTTGTTGTGAGGGTGGGGAAGAAATGGAAGCGGGTTCAGGTCCCGACCTGAGTGGGATCGCTCGTCAGGTCTCCTGACATATGATAGGGTCCGACGATCCGGAATTGCTCCCGGATCTGAAAGGACTCCATGGCTTCCGTTCTGACTGAACCTTTAAGCACCCAGACTCCTATCAAACAGACCAGAATGCTGATCAACAATCGTTGGGTTGACAGCGTCTCCGGCAAAACTTTCGAGACCATCAATCCGGCGACCGGAGACGTGCTGGCACAAGTTGCGGAAGGCGATGCGGCCGACGTCGAACTCGCAGTCAAAGCGGCTCGTAGTGCTTTCCACGCGAAGAGTATCTGGCGCCGGATGTCGGGTGCAGAACGCGGCAGACTGTTGAACCGTCTGGCTGACCTGATTGAAGCAAATATTGACGAACTCGCCACACTGGAGTCGCTCGACAACGGTAAGCCGCGTCATGTCGCGCGTACAGCAGATCTGCCGTTGGTGATTGGCTGTTATCGCTACTATGCCGGCTGGGCGGACAAACTACAGGGCAAGACTATCCCAATTAGCGGCGACTATTTCTGTTACACACGGCACGAGCCTGTCGGCGTGGTCGGGCAAATTATCCCCTGGAACTTTCCACTGTTGATGCAGGCTTGGAAGCTCGCGCCGGCGCTGGCTTGTGGAAATACGGTCGTGATGAAGACCGCCGAGCAAACGCCGCTTAGCGCGCTGCGAATAGGTGAATTGATACTGGAAGCAGGATTTCCCGAAGGCGTCGTAAACATCATTTCGGGGTATGGTCCAACGGCCGGCGCTGCTATCTCACGACATATGGATGTGGACAAGGTGGCATTCACCGGGTCGACCGAAGTGGGACACCTCATCATGAAGGCCGCTGCGGAAAGCAATCTGAAACGCGTCACTCTGGAACTTGGTGGCAAGAGTCCGAATATTATCTTCGCGGACGCAGATATGCGTCAGGCCGTGGAAGGTTCGCACTTTGCTCTGTTCTTCAACCAGGGTCAATGCTGCTGTGCAGGATCAAGGGTGTTTGTGGAAGAGAAGGTTTACGACGAATTCGTAGAACGGAGCACAGAACGTGCACGGCAACGAACCGTCGGCGATCCACTCGATCGAAAGACAGAGCAGGGACCGCAAGTGGATAACGACCAGTTCAATAAGATTATGAATTTTGTCGAGTCCGGCAAGAGCGACGGGGCGAAGCTGATGTGTGGCGGAGATCGCGTCGGCGATTGTGGCTACTTCGTGGCGCCAACCGTCTTTGCCGACGTGAAAGACGAGATGAAAATTGCTCAGGAGGAGATCTTTGGTCCGGTCATGAGCATTCTGAAATTCAAGGACATGGACGACTTGGTGGAGCGCGCCAACAAAACCATCTACGGTTTAGCGGCAGCGGTCTGGACGCGAGACATAGGGAAAGCACTTCATATCGCCAATAACGTGCGGGCGGGTACGGTGTGGGTGAACTGCTATGACGTTTTCGATGCCGCCGCTCCGTTCGGAGGGTTTAAACAATCGGGCATTGGTCGCGAATTGGGCGAATACGGCCTCCAGCAGTATTCGGAAATCAAGACCGTCACAATCAAACTCTGACTTTCGGTTGAGATGCCGTTCCTATGCGGCGAGCGGCATCTCGACAACTTGCGCGGGGCGCATCGGCATTTCAACAACGTTGCTCTGATGCTCGGGCGTAGCAACGGCAGAGTCGCTCACCTGTTTACCGGTCAAAACATCAGTCATGATCGACAGCAGTTCTTCGGCTTTCCCACTCAGGTCAAATTCTTCCGAAAACCGTCGCAGTTGCGTGTTAAAGGTGCGGCGTAGGATCACCAGCGCATCATCGATGCCCATTTTAGGGATGTCAATCAAGGCAAACTTCAAAATGGCATCCATCAGCATCGTTTCCACATTCAGCATTCGGTAGAGCGCCCGACGGTTCTTCATGACATACTTCACGACTTCCTTGCTGCGATAGGCGAAGTAGTGTTCGCGAGTCAGCCATTTCAGGTTTGTGGTGTCGAGAGTCTTCAATTCGCGGCCCAGCTTGCTGGCGGCGGAGGCAAACGCTCTGTTCAAAGCCTCGGTTTGTTGAATGTCGTACGTGAAGATATTGGTGGGGCGTCCCGAGAAGGGGTGAGTGCACTGGAACACCAGGATCGGGTACGCGGTATGAGGCCGCAACAAGACTTCCGGGTTAGCTGTGAACCACTCGCGCACCCATCCGCGCATGGCGGTCTGCATGGCCTTCGACACGGCCGAGTAGGTTGGGAAGTAGGCCGCGGTGCGCTCTTTCGGAGCATTCATCCAGACAGACAAATCAGTGGCAGCGGCGCTGCTCTTGATCTCTTCCGTCTGGGTTTGAACTGCAGTCTCGCGTCTAACTGCCATCTCGATTAACACGCCCATGTAGGCCTCCCTGATTGCTCGCCGGTTCCGTTCCGGCCGCTATTTTTGGTTTTGCTCCGCGGAAGTCTTTCCGGGAACGACCAAAACGTAGCATGTAGTTCCTACCTGTAGACCAGGAAAATTCTACTGTTTAAGCGGTACTTGCCGGTAAATTATTCAAACTAGACCAGAACAATTTTTTGAGAAAAACTTTCTTCTGTTGTGACTACCTTCGTGAGGGGTTTGAAATACCGATCTGTCTTGTCTTGTCAAGACTTTTCTTCGGGTTTTTGGGACCTCTTTTCAACCATTTCGCAAATCAGCCTATAAACAATCTGCTCGAAAGTGCTAAGCTTTACCTTGGGACGGAACAGAGGTCTTGGTCTCTGGAAGTTCTAAAACTCGATTTGAGACGCTTACTACCTTCTCTTCTCGCCTTCGCTGACGTTCGTACCGCCCATCCCAGCTTTACTCTTTCTTCTTTTAATTTTTTCTTCTTGCCAACTTATCGATGAAGGCTTCTATTCAGATCTCGCGTGGAGTTGAGTCACTATTCGGCACTCGTGATGAAAATATTAGACTTCTAGAGTCTGAGCTGGCTCTGCGGACTCAACTATTGGACGGTGACACTCTCCAGTTGGAGGGCGACGAGCATCAGGTTCGACGTGCCGAACGGATACTGGAGGACTACGTCAACCTGATCAAGGAAGGGCATGTGCTCAACAGTGGGGACATGAACAGCTACATTCGAGTCGCGGCCGCTGACCCCAATGTTTCGCTGAGACGCCTTGTGGAATGTGGGAAGTCGCGTAGTTTCGGTAAGAAAGTTCTTACTCCGAAAACAGTCAATCAACGCCTGTACGTCGACGCGATTGAGCATCACGACCTGACGTTCGGCATTGGGCCAGCCGGAACTGGTAAAACTTACCTGGCCGTAGCGATGGCAGTTTCCGCTCTTCTGAACAAGCGAGTCAGTAGGATTGTTCTGACCCGACCGGCTGTTGAGGCGGGGGAACACCTAGGGTTTTTACCAGGTACTTTGCAGGAAAAGATCGATCCGTATCTGCGACCGCTCTACGACGCACTGTTCGACATGATCGATTCAGAGAAGGTTGAGAAGCTGATCGAGCGGAACACGATCGAAATAGCGCCGTTGGCGTTTATGCGCGGCCGAACGCTAAACGACTGCTTTATTATCCTTGATGAGGCTCAGAACACTACAGTCGAGCAGATGAAAATGATTCTGACGCGACAAGGCTTTAACTCCAAGATGGTGGTAACCGGCGATCAGACCCAAATCGATTTGCCGAGCGGCAAGAGAAGCGGTCTTCTGAATGCTATTGAAGTCTTACGTGGTGTGGAGGGCATTTCGTTTGTCGCCTTCGAAGACAAGGACGTTGTCCGCCACGTGTTGGTCCAGCGCATCGTACGCGCTTATGACCGTTACAACGAAATGATTGGAGCCGGTCGTCAGCTTGCTCTCAAGCTGAACAACGGCGCCGCCCAGGAAACCCCCAACCAGGCCTCCTCGACGCCAGTCGAGCTGCCGGCCTTTCCGTCCGTAGCGTAAGCGCTTTTTTACAAGTTAGTGCACTATAAGTTTCTGTTTAAGTCGTCTGGAACGATCTATGTCACCTGGTGACAGTACGGTGCTCTTTCGAGCACTTCCAATCCGCCTGAAATTCTCCAAAGAAGACCAGCGTTTGCTACTGGGTTTCGCTTCTGTGCTTTCGCAAACCGTGGCAGATGCGTGCCCGTTCACGTGCTTAGTAACAAACGACGCGACGCTTCAAGAGTTGAACCATCAATTCCTGGGCCGCGACTACCCAACGGACGTCCTTTCGTTTCCGACCAGCGAGCTTGAGCAAAGCGGGGGACAGGAGAGAACCACCTTAGGAGACCTTGCCATCTCTGTCGAACGTGCGGAAGTGCAGGCGCTTGAGTTCGGTCATCGCTGTGTTGATGAAGTACGTGTCCTTATGCTTCACGGACTGCTTCATTTGCTCGGTTTTGATCATGAAACGGATGACGGGGAAATGGCACATGCCGAACAGAAATGGCGTCGCCACTTCGGCCTTTCTTCCAGCCTAATCGCTCGGCAAGCCGAGCGGGAGTTTGAAAGTATCACGGAGCCTTCCTCATGATGGGTCTTCTTTGTCTAACGGTCGCGCTGACCCTAACTGTCCTGCTCGGGTTTGTCTCCTTTATTCAGCTTCTGTACCTTGAATCGCTTCGCTTGATCAGGCGAGAAGTTCCCGCGTTGGAGTTCTTTCGCGAAGAGCTAGTGGATCGGGTGGGTCTCGATCAGGAAATCGGCTCACTGTCTTTCTCCCTGGTCAAACACATTCTTCTTTTCTTGCTCGGCGTTTTCTACCTCTGCGCGTTGGTGCGTCCTGGTGTTCCTAATTGGCAAAGTTGCTTGGAGGCCATCCTCTGCTCTTTCCTTGCGATGCTGGTTGCTACATATCTGGTTCCTCTGTTCCTGTTCCGCCGGACCAGTGCCCAGTGGCTTCGTAAGTTAGTGATTCCCATTCGTCTACTGGGGCGGTGCGGGCAGCCGCTAGCTGCACTGGTTCATGGATTTGAGACCCTCCTGCACTTTGACGCGAATGGTCGCGGTGAACCGGTCTCTGCCGACTCGGTCGAGAACATTGAAGCGTTCATTACGGCTGGCGCCGAAGAAGGCATCCTGGAAGAAGAGGACCGCCGCCTCATCCACTCTGTCGTTGCTTTCGGTGATAAGAGCGTTCGGGAAGTGATGACCGCGCGACCAAACATCGTCGCTATTTCGATCGATAAGTCGCTGGAAGATCTGCGTCAATTGGTGTTGCACGAGCAGTACTCGCGAATTCCGGTTTATAAGGACACGGTCGATAACATGGTTGGCTTTGTGCATGTACGCGACATGTTCGAGTTGGACCCCGAAGTCCGTCAGATTAAGCCGCTGGCCGATCTGATCCGCCCGGTCCCTCTGGTCCCGGAATCAAAGCCCACCAGTACGCTACTACGAGAGATGCAGCACGACGGTTCTCACATGGTGATCGTAGTCGACGAGTACGGCAACACGGCGGGTCTGGCCACCATGGAGGACTTGGTGGAAGAAATTCTGGGCGAGATTCACGACGAGCACGAACCCGATCGCGATGTGCGTGAAGAATCCGAACACGTCTATGTTGCTTCGGGCAGTCTGGACTTAGATCGATTGCACGATCTTCTGGGCTTCCGTCCGGAAGACGATACCGAATCGACCACCGTCGGGGGTTTGGTCTCTGAGTGGCTGGGCTATGTGCCGCAGCCCGGGGAAGCAGTGGAACGTGGAGGTATACGAGTTGAAGTTCTCAGCGGGAGTGAACGCCGCGTCGACGAAGTACGTATCTCGCGGGCTCCAAAACCGGCCCCGGTTGGTGCAGACGCATAATGTCCAGAAGTTTCCGCTCCGGCTTTGTCTCGATTGCCGGACGCCCTAATGCCGGAAAATCTACCTTACTGAATGCTCTAGTCGGCGAGAAGGTCGCCATTACTGCACCACAAGCTCAAACGACCCGTACCACCTTGCAGGGTGTCTTGACTACAGAAGATGCACAGATTGTGTTTGTAGACACGCCAGGTATCCACAAATCGGACACGCTCTTCAACCGTCGCATGATGGAGACCGTTCGGGGAGCGCTGGTAGACCGTGACCTCGTGCTCTACGTTGTTGATGCCACGCGTAAGCCTGACGAGGGAGACGAGCACGCCGTTAGTGCTCTCAACAAGGATGTCAAAGCGCTTCTCGTTCTGAACAAGGTCGACGGAATCCCCGACAAGCGGACGTTACTGCCGCTCATTGAACATTATGCCGCGCTCTTTCCATTCTCCGGGTCGCTCCCCGTTTCAGCGCGGACGGCCGATGGCATTGACGCGCTCAAACGAGTCATAATCGACCTTTTGCCGGAAGCGACTCGGCTTTACCCGAACGACTATCTCACAGACCAGCCGTTACGATTTATGGCCGCCGAGATCATTCGGGAGCAGATCCTGCGTCACACGCACGACGAAGTCCCGCACGCGTCCGCGATCCTGATCGATAGCTGGGAAGAGAAGAAGCGTCTTACCAAAATCAGCGCCACCATCCACGTGGAGCGCCCTGGCCAAAAGGTTATTCTGATCGGGAAGGAAGGCGCATCGCTCAAAAAAATCGGAACCGCCGCACGCCTCGAATTGGAACGTCTCACGGGCGGTAAAGTCTTTCTGTCCCTTTTCGTAAAGGTGAAACCCAACTGGCGCGAGGACCCGTCCTTCTTGAACAACATTGATTGGCGAGCGATGATAGGAACTGACCAACCAGAATGAAACGTGCCTTGGCGTTCGGCCTTTCCGTGTACTCTCTGTTCTCAGCGGCGGCTCTGTTACCGGCTGCAGACAAGTCGAGCTCAGACGATCGCATCTCCGATCAGGTGCGAATGAGACTCGCTACCGATCCCGATGTAAAAGGTGGGGCCTTGGACGTTGAGGTTAAGGAGGGCGTCGTAATCCTCAAAGGCCGTGTCGATTCTGACAAAGGCAAAGAAAAGGCAAGCAAACTTGCTAAGAAAATCAAGGGTGTAAAGTCGGTGGACAATGAACTGTCTGTCGGGCCTCCGACTGTGTAGCCTCGCCCTTGCCTGCTCGCTATCGCTTTTAGCTCAAGACTTTCCTTCGGAACAGCAGCGCCTGATTGCAATCGCTAAGCTCTGGGCCACGGTAGAGTATTTTCATCCTTACGTCGCTTCGAAGTCCATCGATTGGGACAAGGCCTTACTCGAGGCCCTGCCTGCGATACGCAACGCACATAATAACGCTGAGTTCAGGGCTGCCTCGCAAGCATTGCTTGCGCCCTTGCAGGATCCACTCACCTCGGTGCTTGATGGCGATGCTCCTCCGGCAAATGAAAGCTCCGGGGCTGGAGCTCGACGGACCTGGATCCACCACGGTTTGCCCTCTGCGCTTCCCAGCGCATCGAGCTTCTATCAAGCTTTCGCAGTTAAGTTCTCCCCAGGGGTCGAAACGGCTCTTCTCCCGCTCTCCCCAGCTTTGAAGGCGCAGATCAGGTTGTCTGAGCAGGTGCCAGCCTCCGAATCTGTTCCAAATCCCTTGCCGGATGATGAGTACGCTTCCTCGCCTTACCCCCCGGTGGAATTGCGAATTCTGGCTGCGTTCCGGATTTGGGGCACGATCCACAACTTCTTTGCTTACAAAGATCTGATGGATGAGGACTGGGACGTCGTGTTTGCCGAGGCACTTCCGAAGTTCATAGCGGCCAACGACGCCCGCAGCTACCACTTGGCCGTTGCCGAGATGATCTCTCATCTTTCGGACTCCAACAGTATTGTCAGCAGTTCAGAACTCGACCGCTACTTCGGGGAAGCATCTCCCGCGATTCAAGTCCGTCTCATCGAGAAAAAGGCTGTGATTGTTGAAATCAGTGATACTTCCGGCAAAGGCGCAGGTCTACACGTCGGCGACGTTGTCGCTTCGGTGGATGGAGAAAAGATCTCCGATCGCTTGAAGCGGGAAGCGAATTACCTGTCTGTCTCTACTGTGCAGGCTCTTTCCGCAACGGTCGCAACCCGCATTCTGAACGGTGACCCCGGTACCTCTGCAACGCTGGTTGTCACCGGAGCAGATGATCGTTCGCGTACGGTGACAGTGCCTCGAAGTAAATCAAAGGCCACGAAGGCTATCTCGTCCGGTCCCGATCCTGCGGTCCGTCTCCTCAACTCCAACATCGGATACGTGGACCTCGTCCGCATTTCCCCGGCGGATGTGCAGAGCATGTTCGAGAAATTTCATAGTGCGGCTGCCATCATTTTCGATGCTCGCGGGTCGATCGCGCCTATGGTGTCGGAGATCAGCTCATGCCTGGCAACACATCCGGACGCGACTACGGCTATTGTCACAGGACCCCTCTCCTTAGAACCCGATGTTCCAAGACTCGGTCTGAGCACAACGACCTCCAGCTACTTCGCAATGGAAACAGTTCGCGGCAATTGCCAGCACCCTTACAAAGGCAAGACCGTGCTGCTGATTGACGAACGCACGATTGGCAACGCTGAACACCTGGGTCTGGCCATGGAGGCGGCGAACAACACCGAGTTCCTGGGTACCCCAAGCGCCGGGGCGGACAGCGCTGTTACTCAGTTCACCGCACCCGGAGGCATCGTCATCCGCTTCTCCGGCACTGATGTTCGCCACGCAAACGCCGGGCCGCTTCAGCGCATGGGCCTGCAGCCTTCACTGGCACTTGCCCCCAAAATTAGCGCTATTCGATTGGGTCGTGATGTAGTTTTAGAGAAAGCGATTGAATATCTTCGACCGCCCGCGACCCAGGCCAGACTTGAGCAACAGGCGCAGAGGCTGAACTAAACCAGGCGCCCAACGCAGATCCTCCTGCGGTTTTTTTTTCGCTCAACACTCCCGAAGATCCTAGCTCAGCACAACGTTCTCAAGGCCTGGATAATTAACGGCGAACTGCGGGAGATCGTCTACCAAAACGCAGCGAGCCATGCATTGCCCTTGGGGCTGACGTGCAATCGTTTTGCCGGAGGAGTCCCTGACACAGTTGCCTCGCAGTTCTTAGCTTCAGCACATCGATAGCTCCTAGTGGCGAATGGCTCGACATAGTCGAACCTTCCTATGTTCTACGGAACTTGCATTTCACTACGTTGACTTTCGGAAAGGTTACGTAGTGCTCGGTTCTATCACGAGCTGTATTGTGTCGGGATGGAAATGTCACTCCCGCGTTTGCTAGAAAACTCATATCTGCGTTACTATTCCCTTCTAGGTTCAAAGAAGGAAGAGTCATGGCTAAACTCCCTCTCCTGTTTCTTGCGGCCGGTGCGTGTCTGTTCGCAGCCGCTCCGGGCGAAAACTCACCAACCTTTACTCGGGATGTTGCTCCCATCCTCCAGGATCACTGCCAAAGTTGTCATCGAGCGGGCGAAGTAGCGCCTATGTCGCTGATTACGTATAAAGAAGTGCGACCCTTTGCAGCCGCGATCAAGCAGGCGGTCAGTCTGCGCAAGATGCCGCCGTGGTTCGCCGATCCGCATTACGGCACGTTTTCAAACGACAGACGTTTGTCTCAGCGTGACATTGACACACTGGTAACCTGGGCAAAGAGCGGAGCCTTGGAAGGCGATCCGAAGGATATGCCCGCGCCCAGACACTTTCTGGAGGGCTGGAACATCAAGCAGCCGGATATCATCTTGCAAATGCCTAGCGCCTTTTCGGTACCCGAAAGCGGTGTTCTGGATTACCAGTATATTCTCGTTCCGGGCAAGTTCGACAAAGACGTTTGGGTGCAGATGGCAGAGGTTCGGCCGGGCAATCGAGCATTGCTCCATCACGTAATCGCGTTTGTGCGGCCTCCCGGTTCCAAATGGCTGGCCGGAATTCAACCTGGTGTTCCCTTCGTTCCAACAAAAGAGAAATCGGAGACGGGTAGCGGAGCTTTACTGGTGGGGTACGCTCCGGGCATGCCCGCTATGACGTTAGCTCCGGGCCGTGCCAAGTTGATTAAAGCAGGCTCCGACATTATCTTCCAGATGCACTACACAACGAACGGGCACGCGGGTTCCGATCAAACCACGATTGGATTGAGCGTCGTACCTCCGGACCAGGTGAGAGAGCGGGTACTGACAGTCGCGGCCACTACGAAAGACTTTGCCATTCCCCCGAACGATTCTAACTACCAGGTGGATGCTGAATTGAAATTCGATAGCGATACGAATATCGTTCAAATGATGCCGCACATGCACCTGCGTGGTAAAGACTTCGAGTTTAAAGCGACCTTCCCCGACGGAGCAACGAAGACTCTGCTCCGGGTTCCCAATTACAGTTTCAGCTGGCAATTGACATACCTGCCGGAGAACGATGTTTTTGTTCCAAAAGGAACCGTTATTCACGCCACTGCGCACTACGACAACTCGGTAAACAACCCGGCTAATCCGGACCCTGCGAAAACAGTCAAGTACGGCGATCAAAGCTGGGACGAGATGATGTTCGGGTTCTTCGACGTAGCAGTAGCGAAAGATATGGACCTGCGGAAGTTGTTCCCGCCGGCGGAAAAGGCAGAGACGGCGCGAACGGCAACAGTGCAAAAGAAGGCAATCGACTAACAATGATGCATCGGCGCTCCTGGATTTGGACGGTCCTGAGCGCCGGTGCCGCACTTGCCCGCCAGACCGCGAGCACGGACGCCCAGGACTGGCTTTGTCCTATGGATCCCGATGTTCACGCGGACAAGCCCGGGAAATGTCCAAGGTGCGGCATGAAGCTTGTTCTGCGCGTGCCAGAACGGCGAGAGTACCCGGTGGAAGTGACGCAATCTCCTCGCGTCCTGCGCGCTGGCGGCACGACCACTTTGACCTTACGGGTAATCGATCCCGATTCTAACCTCCCAGTGAAACGATTTGACATCGTCCACGAGAAGCTTATCCACCTGTTCTTAGTCAGCGAAAATCTCGAATTTTTTGCCCATGTTCACCCCGTTCCGCAGGACGACGGGAGCTTCAAGCTCGTGCAGCGATTGCCGTTGAGCGGCATGTACCGCCTCTTAGCTGATTTCTATCCATCCGGCTCGGTACCGCAGCTTTCGGTGAACACCATTTTCGTTTCGGGGAAGGCCGCCGAACCGCATCTCGTTCCATCCACCGCACCTTGCAAATCCGAAAACCTCAGTGCGACTCTCGTTACTGATCCCGGTGAACTGACGGCCGGTTTGGAGTCCAAGCTCTTCTTTACTCTCGATCCGGCTGATCAGCTGGAGCCTTATCTTGGTGCATGGGGACACATGCTGGTGGCAAGCGAAGATCTCGTGGATCTGCTGCACCTTCACCCCTTCTATGCCACGGGCAGCGCGACGGTTCAATTCAACGTCATTTTTCCTCGACCCGGGCTGTACAGAATCTGGACGCAGTTTCAACGGCGCGGTCAGGTCAATTCGGTTCAATTTACGGTGCCGGTGCGGTCGCTCTAGCGGTCTGGAGAGCCAGGCGCACGGTGGCCGTCGATTGCACAACTGTACCGGCAGGTAAATCCATCGTCCGGCGAAGGTGAAAGCTCGTGTGGCTCCTACCGTCATAGTTGAAAAGCCAGAGCAGTGGTTCGATATGGCCGTCCGGCAGGGTTGCCGTGATTCGAGCGGAGGCTATCGTCGAGGTCTCCAGAGGCTTGATACTCACGAGCCTGACAGCGCTCCTCAAAACTGCCGGAGTAACAACTGGCAAAGCGTTCAGATGCGGTTCGGCATCGATGCCTTTTGCCGTCGAAACAGAGGACGCCAGGAGCGCCGGGTCACCTTTGGGTGCGCCTCCGATGACCCAAGCCGCGACAATCATGACCTCCTCTTGGGTGAGGCCTCTATCGGGTTTAAAATCCCCAAAGCCCTTGACGGCTCCCCAGGGCGGCATCGAACGGGAAAGCACTTGCTCTTTGATCCCTACGGCCCAAGGACGTACTTGTTCGTAGCTGGTGAGGGGTATGGACGATTCCTGACCATGGCAGCTGATACAACGATGCTCGAATATCCGGGAGATCTCGCGTGTGTAAGTAAGCCGGGTGGTGATGATGTCGTGCGGGGCAAGAGAGCCTACCAGGACAAGGACTAAGAGGCTCGCTTTCACCGGTCGTTCCCACATAGATGCTTATACTCGCCGGGCTGCCGTTATGATCGCCCGTCTTGCTCCCTGGATATTCCGAATGCTACAGTAAAGCTTACGCCACTCACCTCTGAGTCGGCGAGAGTGTGTTTTATGGCAAAAGTTTGTGAAATCTGCGGTCGCGGACCGCAATTCGGGTGTCGCATCAGCCACGCCCATAATGTGACGAAGCGTCGCTGGAACCTGAATCTGCAGAATGTCCATGCTGTTGTTAAAGGTGCTGGCAAGCGCTTGCGTGTTTGCACCTCCTGCATTCGCGACGGCAAGGTTCAAAAAGCCTAATAAGCCTCGGCCACTAATTCCTGAAATTCGGGATGCCGCCGTATATAGACTCGGATAAACGAGCAAGCGGGCACCACCTTTAAGTTTCTTCGATCTCGCGTAGTCAAGTCCGGCTTTCGCTAAAGCTGTACCGATTCCACGTCCTTCGAGAGGAGGCGGAACTCCCGTATGTGTGAACACGATTGTTCCGTTCTCGAGCTCATAATCCAGCACGGATCTTTGCCCTTCTACCGTGCTATGAAATTGCTGGCGTACCTCGTCGTTTGTCACTTCCATCGCGACTGAAACTCCTTGTACTCCAAGTTAACTCTGTCCTCCCACAGTGCCTTCGGCGATAATCTGGGATGATGTCCCCGCGCCTCCGATCCGTCGTTTCGCGCCTCGGATTTCCTGGGATTGCGAGCCTCTTGGGAGTGCTCCTGGCCGCTATTCTCTCATTGGCAGGCTTCGATCTCCTTACCTTCCTGGTTGCTCTCGCGACCTTTCCGTTCCTGATCTGGCTGTCACTTCGAATTTTCTTTGCCATACAGCGCAAAACGCTCTGGAGTTTGCGTAATCGCCTGCTCTTCGTTTACGGCCTTTTCGGGGCGCTGCCGCTCCTGCTGATCCTCACATTAGTCGCGATCGGCTCCTACTTCTTCATGAATGAATTGGCGGTTTATCTGGCCAGTTCTGAACTGGAACGACGCCTCCAAGGTGTAGATGAAGCTGTTGACGCGATTCGCCGTCAGCCGGTCGAGTCACGAGCGACTGCAGGGCCAGAGATTGCGAAGGCCTTTCGCCGTTTCCTTCCAGGTGTCGTGATTCAAGTCAGGGACTCCTCTGGAGAGCATCGATTCCCGGCCGACGCCGCTCCTTTTACCGTTCCCGCAAAGTGGAAGGATGCTCGCGGACTCGTGGTCGTCAATGGACACTTTTACGGTTGGTGCCATGCCGTTCATCCGGATTCCGAAATCACCGCCATGGTCCCTCTGACGGAGCGATTCATACAAAATCTCGTGCCTCATTTAGGGCAGATCTCGCTTATCGAGGGGCACGATCCGCCGGTGAAATCCCTTCGTACCAAGCCGGCAGCCTCCCTTCAATCCAAGAAAGAAGATGATCCGGATCCTAAGCTTCGGGCCGTACCCTTGCCTCCGGCACTGAGCCGACTCGACATTCCGGTGACCATTGTTTCGACTCAGCCTCACGATCACCTGGAATCTCCCAACGAGTCATTCAATGGACTTTTACTCGTACGTTCTCGTCCTTCGGCCGTTCTGGGCAGCTTCTTCTCGGGTACGGAAACGGTTCGGGAAGTCCTCTTTGACCTGCTAATTGCTATCTCGATTCTGTTCCTTATCGTTGAACTGATTGCCGTCTGGATCGGAGTCTCGCTATCACGGCGTATCACAGGCGCAGTCAATCAGCTTTATGAGGGAACCCGCCGCGTGATCAGGGGCGATTTTCGCCATCGCATCCCCGTTCGCGACCATGATCAACTCGCCGACTTGGCGCAGTCGTTCAATCAGATGACGGGCAATCTGGAGCGCTTGCTTGTCATCGAGAAAGAAAAGGAGCGTCTTCAGACCGAAGTGGAGATCGCCCGCGAGGTACAAGGCCAGCTATATCCCAAAGCCGCGCCGCCCGTATGCGGCTTGAAATTGACGGTGCGCTGCGATCCGGCCCGGATGGTTTCCGGCGATTACTACGACTACGTGCAGACTTCTCACGACAAAATGGTTTTTGCCATAGGCGATGTCGCCGGCAAGGGCATTTCCGCCGCGTTGTTGATGGCCACTTTGCAGGCTGCCTTACGGGCCCAGGTAAGCGCCTACGCACCTATACGTGAGACGACTTGTGCCGATGATCCGCAGATCGATTGCTCCAAGCTTGTCAGCAAGCTGAACCGGCAGATCTACGCCCACACAGCCCCGGAGAAATATGCGACATTCTTCTTCGCAGTCTTCGATGAGGCCAGCTCAAGCCTGACTTACACAAATGCGGGTCACTTATCGCCTCTCCTGTTCCGGGGTGACCAGGTTATTTCATTGGATTCCAACGGTACGGTGGTCGGCGCTTTCCCTTTTGCTAAGTACGATGAAAGCTGCTTGAACATGGATCACAATGACTTGTTGGTTTGCTACACAGACGGCATCACTGAGCCTGAAAATGCGTACGGCGAAATGTTTGGTGAGGAGCGACTGATTTCATTGGTGCAAAAGCATCGTCATGCCGACGATAACCAAATCGTGGATCTTATTCTCGATGCGGTTCGCAGCTGGACCGGCTCCCCGGAACTTCATGACGACATGACTTTGCTGCTGGCACGTCAGGTCGGTTCCCGCGCATGAAGATTTTGACCGCCGCTGAGATGCGGGAAGTCGATCGGCTAACCATCGAACTCGGCATTCCCGGCCAGATCCTGATGGAGAATGCCGGGAGCAGGGTGGTTGAATTTCTGCTCGAAACCTTTACACCCCTTTCCGGCGAAGACGTTCTGGTCGTTTGCGGAAAGGGGAACAATGGGGGCGACGGTTTCGTAATCGCGCGCCAACTTTTCACGCGTAAGCTCTGCTGTAGCCTCACCGTCGTGGAACTCTTCGATCCGAAAACCCTGACGGGGGACGCTCTGGTCAGCCGGAAGATGCTAGAAGCCTGCGGATGTTTGGTCACTCAGGGCATACGAACAATCCGCGCCACGGTCGTGATCGATGCGATTTTGGGAACCGGTCTCCGGGGCCCGGCAGAGGGAAAGGCTCTGGAAGCGATCCAAAAGCTCAACACCGATTTTCCCCTTTCAAAAGTCATTGCGGTGGACATTCCATCGGGCATGTCTTCAGACGGGCAAGCAGCCGAAGGAGAGTTCGTCCGGGCGGATTACACGGTCACGTTTACAGCTCCGAAGAGAATACATGTATTCGCCCCAGGCTGCGGGCACGTGGGTGAGCTTCGCATCTATCCGATCGGCAGCCCCACTTCACTCCTCCAAACGAACCCACTGAACCTCAGCTGCGCGGAAGATTTTCGGGATTTGTATGGCAGACGTACGCGCAATTCAAATAAGGGTATGTACGGTCATGTCCTTGTGATTGGCGGCTCGTATGGGAAGAGCGGTGCTCCGGCGATGACCGGGTTAGGAGCTTATCGGAGCGGAGCGGGCCTGGTCACGGTGGCCGTGCCACCCGCCGCTCTTCCCGTCGTTGCCGCATTCCGGCCAGAGTTGATGACGGTCCCGCTCGGCGAACTGGATGCGCTTACTGAATTGGTCGAGAAGATGAGTGTTCTCGCGGTTGGACCTGGCCTGGGGACCGAGCCGGAGACTGTGCGTATGGTCAGGGCACTCTACGAAGAAGAGAAGAAAGCACTTATCTGTGATGCCGACGCGCTGAACGGATTAGCTGGGAACCTTCCGCATTGTGGTGACAAGATACGGATTCTCACGCCACATCCCGGTGAAATGGCCCGCCTTACCGGGAAATCGACGAAGGATGTTCAGTCCGATCGACTGGCGGTGGCTCAGGAGTTTGCCCAAGAGAGTGGGGCCATCGTAGTGCTCAAAGGCGATCAGACGGTGATCGCCTTCCCGGATGGCGAAACCTGGATCAATCCCACCGGATCGCCCTCCATGGCAACGGGAGGAACCGGTGACGTCCTAACCGGCATGATCGCCGGAACGCTTGCGCAGCATCCCGACAAGTGGAAGCGAGCGATCTTGGCCGCGGTATGGCTGCACGGCCGTTGTGGAGAACTGGCCGCCAATCGACTTGGCGAACAGTGCACACTTGCGACGGACCTGCTCGACGATCTTCCCGAGGCCATGGATGAACTCCGTCCGGTTTGAGACTGCTTCAGACGATGAGACTCGGGCGTTGGGCCGTTCGCTGGCAGGCACTTTGCCAAACCGGGCCGTTGTCTCACTGGTAGGCAATTTAGGGGCAGGGAAGACCACGCTTACGAAAGGTATCGCGGAAGGTCTCGGCGTGGCGAAAGCCGAGGACGTCAGCAGCCCAACGTACACTCTCATCCACGAGTATGGTGATCCGGTTCGCCTTTACCATGTGGATCTCTATCGCCTGGACACGTTGGAGCAGGTGGGCGGACTTGGATTGGATGAGATTTTCGAACGATCCGCTCTCGTCATAGTCGAGTGGGGCGATCGCTTTCCGCAGATCCTTCCACCCGACCGGATCGAGATCGAACTTACGTATTTGAGCGATGAACGGCGGAGTGTCGAAGTGCGCGGACTCGAACCACTACAAGCATCGCTGCCATACCGAGCGCGGTGAACAGGATGCTGGCGGGCTCTGGGGCAGGCGTCGGCGTACCAGTAGGCATGAGCGCGCTGTAGGCTGCATCAGCTATCAGTTGGTGGCCCGTCGTGGTGGGGTGCTCCTGGTCCCAGAACAAGTAGCTGTTAGGATCGACCCCGGCAACACCTTGAGCCCCCGACGTAACGTTCGAGAAGCCGAAGGCTCCGGGGGCCTGAGCCACCTGATTGAAAGTCGAGAAAACGTCCACCCCAATCACGTTGATGCCTTGGCCCTGGAGCTTGGTAATGTCTGCGCTCCATTCCGTGTTAAATGCCGCAGCCGCTGCATTGAGGAGAGTCGACTGTCCACTCGCCGTTCCAAGCGGAGTGGAACCCAGAGGCGGGAGGTTCACCCAGAGAAATGTCTTCCCTCCTTCTGCGGCCAGAGTCTGAATGTTTTGAGACAGGGAGTCAGCCGCAGTCAGGGGATTCCCCGCGTTGTTGAAGATGTCATTTGCACCGCCCCAAAACGTGTATAGAGCCGTGGAAGAAGCCGCGCCCAAATTTTTGAGCGAGAACGCATTCACCTGATCGGTGATGCCGTCGAGTCCGTTTGACCCCGTTTGAGCCGTAGCAACAGCGTAGTTAGTACCACCCGCTAGAAAAGGCTGGGGATCAGCTACCCCTAACTTTACTGATAGCTGATCGGCCCAATTTCCGATCGGTCCATTAGTTGCGGGCGTTGTTGTAGGACCGTCGGTGATGCGACCGTTCCAGTAATTTGCCGGGAATTGCGGTCCCGCAACAATGGCCGCATTGCCCGAATCCGAAAGGCTATCTCCGAAAACAACTAACTGACTGAAAGAGGCTGCAAATCCGGATGGAAGTAAGCATGAGACTAGTAAGGCGCTACGAAGAAAATGAGTTCGCACGAATCGATTATCCTCCTCTCCCCTTCAGGCGCAATGTCCTAGTTCAAGTTAAAGGTAACGATTATACTAGTGATCACTTCCACGGCCTGGCCATTCAGCATGGTTGGTTTGTAACGCCACTGCTGGATAGCCTGCCTGGCGGCATCCACCAGGAGTGGGTGGCCGTGCACTAACTGCAGGTTCTCAATGACTCCTTCCCGGCTGATGGTGGCTGAGAATTCCACCGTGCCGCTTACGCGTGCAGTCCGGGCTAGTGGTGGATAGATAGGTTGCACCTTGTGGACCAGATTCGCTTCGCTGACTACGCTCCCTACGCGCACCAGTTTTCGCTCGCTTGTTTTTGGTGCAGCCGGCTTCGCGACAGTCTGTGGTAGCGGTGCCGGGATCTTTCCCATCGTTCCTAAGATTGAACTCGCAGTGCCGAACGGTTCATTGTTTGTGCCAGTCACGTCTATCCCTAAAATGGGCGGCACATCCTCAAGAGTTCTCGAAATGGATCGTGGGAGCCGATTGACAGTATCCGGATGGAAGACGAATCGATGACTGGTCAGTATGCGGCCCGAGGGCGTGACGGCTCGGTTTATCGGTGTGGCAGTTGGAGGCGGCGGCACCAGCAGAAAGCTCCGTAACTGCGCTACAGGCAGGCGCGGACTAACAAGCAGTGGAATCGTGGCAAGTAGGGCAATCAGAGCTGCTTGCAGCAGCAGCGAGACGCCCAAGGAGAAGGGCTTACGGTTGGATGGATCGGTCTGGAGGAAGGTTTGTTGGAACATCTTACTAGCACCAGACACCGCATGTAACGTCACTGTTCCCGAGTGACCAATTACGTCCCGTCGGACTTAGCCAGCATTAGCCGTGAGCGCCAGGACCCGCATGAAGAGGAACACGTTCGTTTGCGAGGCCATCTTGTTTGTTGAATTCGGCTGTCAGCGTGTGTCTTCAGCGTATATACTCTGAGCAGGTTCGCCTTGTTCGCGGTCCGATTCTCTTTGTCGAGAGTGTGTTGTGCGCATTACTTCCGTTTGTCTGTTCCTGATTGGAACCCTGCTGCAATCCGAGGCGCTGGTCGGCGGCTCACCGTATCAGATCACTGTTTTACTTCAGTTCGAAGCAGCTCCTTCCAACACGTCCATCTCGGCTCTGAACTCAGAGCTGAGGAAAATCCTCTTCAGTTCTAACTCGGCTGTTCATCTGAACCTCCGGACGGAACCACTGAACGGAGTGGTGGACGGAGATCTGATCATCTTCAAGATGCGAGGCAGTTGCACGATGGATGCTCTTCCAGTGGCTGCTCTGTCGGACGAACGCGGACCTCTCGCCATGACACACATCGTCGACGGCGAGATTCTTCCCTTTGCAGAGGTTGAGTGCGACCGCGTTCGTCAATCCGTTCAGCGGACCTGGGGCCGGGATAACCCCCGTATGCACGAAATACAATACGGTGCAGCGCTGGCACGCGTGATGGCTCACGAGATGTACCACATGCTGACGAGATCGACGATTCATCAGTCTTCCGGTGTGACCAAGAGTGCGCTTTCCTCTCAGGAGCTATCGACTGGGACCATTCGCTTGTCACGTCCCGCCCGCGCGGCGCTGGAAGCCAGATCTGAAAAAGAAGTTCCTTCGATCCAGCGATAGCGCCCGCCTTGTGGATCCGCGGCCTCTCGAAAATCGATTTCGAACGGTCCGAGCCTCAAGATGTCAATCTTGCTGCAATTCTTGCCGCCGAGGCATATACTTTGTTAATACCGCTCGGATTACTACTTTTGCCCAGTTAGCAATCCGGCAGAAAGTCCGAGAAACTCGTCGGGATGACAATCCGGCTGCAGTTCTCGTGGCGTCTGCGCCGAGCGTATGCTTGGTTTTAAGTTTGCTTTGAGCGGGACCCAAGTCCGTCTTCCCGTTTTGTTCAATACACAGGAACGATCAACAGGAGATTAGAATGTCACCCAACCTGACCTCAGAACTTAAAACGGACCTACTTGCGCGAGGTGTCTCCCGCCGCAACTTTGGCCGTATCGCATCCGTGATTACGGCGGGCGTCGCTCTTCCTTTCTACAACGAGCCGGCGCTGGCGCAGCTTTCGATGGTGCGTAATATGCCCTCCGATGCGGTAAAGATCAACGCAAACGAGAATCCTCTGGGGCCATGTCCGGAAGCCGCCGACGCAATCTACAACGCGGTGAAAAAAGGCGGCCGCTATATGTATGAGGACACTTACGATTTGGCCGAAACTCTAGCCAACGTGGAAGGTGTAAAGTTCAGCTACAAGCCGGCTGAAAGCTACATCGAGGTGTTCGCTGGATCGAGCGCTCCGCTACATCAAGCCGTACTGGCATTTACTTCCAAAGACCGTCCTTTCGTGAAGGCCGATCCGGGTTATGAGGCAGGTGAACGGGCAGCCCAGTTTATCGGATCTAAGGTTGTGAATGTGCCGCTCAGGAAGGGTACTTGGGATCACGATGTAAAGGCCATGCTGGCAGCTGCCCCGAACGGTGGTTTGTATTACATCTGCAATCCGAACAATCCCACAGGTACGTTGACGAGCCGCGCTGATATTGAATGGCTGGTAGCCAACAAGCCCAAAGACGCTGTGGTGATGGTGGATGAAGCATATATCCACATTTCGCCAAACGCCGTCGCCACCACCGATCTCGTAGCTAAGGATAAGGACATCATCGTACTTCGAACCTTTTCGAAGCTCTACGGGATGGCCGGACTGCGTGCAGGCGCCGCTATCGCCCGTCCGGATCTGTTGGAAAAAATTAAGCCTTATAGTGCTGGTGCGATGCCGATTACTGGCATGGTGGGCGCAACAGCCAGCCTAAAGGTAAAGAACCTGGTTTCCGAACGCCGGAAGATCATGGGTGACAATCGGGAAGACACCTTTAATTTCCTGACCTCGAAGAACGTTCAGTTCATTCCTTCCGAGAGCAATTGCTTCATGATGAACGTGAAGCGCTCCGGGAAGTCCTTCTACGCGGACATGGCGAAAGAAGGAGTTTACATCGGACGTGTCTGGCCGGTTTGGCCCGATCATGTGCGTGTTTCTATCGGAAGTAAAGACGAAATGGCGAAGTTCAAAAGCGCCTTCTCCAAGGTCTATAACGCATAGTCGGTCCTTCGAGCAGGTGGCACTCAGGTAGCTGCCTGCTTGCTTCCTTCATGGAGGGGCGAAACTCCGTCCGTTTCCTCTTCTTGCCTCGTCGCAGTCGATTTTGCATGCTTCCCTGCATGCTCACGAGGTTTAGTTGCTGAAATTCCCGCGCATCGAATATAGCTGGCGTGCTCTGGCTGGAGATCTATCCGGCGGTGGCATTGCCGCGTTGATTGCTCTTCCTTATGGTCTTGCTATGGCAAGCCTGATGGGATTGCCTCCCGTCCTCGGCCTGGTGACTTCCATCACGACAGCACCTATTACCGCCCTGCTGGGCCGCAATCCTGTCTTGATCGGCGGTACGGCTAGCGCGACCGTTCCGTTCATCGCAAAAGCGGTACAGACGCAAGGGGTGGGCGGTGCCGCGAAGGTCTGTATGGCGGCTTCGGTTTTCATGCTCGTTTTCTGCGTGATGCGCTTGGGACGATATATTCAGACCGTGCCGCAACCGGTAGTCACCGGCTTCTCCTGCGGAATCGGGGCCATGATGTTCCTGTCGCAGCTAGGTGTGATGCTGGGCGTCAAAGCTGTCATTGACCGTACCTCGAACAACGTGCTGCTGCAGAGCTGGCAGGTGCTCTCCCACGTCGCCGAGACGCAATGGAGCGCCTTCATCATCAGCGTAGTAGTAATCGTTACGGCCTTAGCCTGCTCCTATTACCTTCCGAAATCCCCAGCTCCCTTGCTGGGTGTGGTGGCTGCCGTCGTGGTTGCGGGAATCTTCGGATTGCATCAGCGAGAAGTGGGCAAGCTACCGCTTGAGATTCCCGATTTGCTGGTTTCTCCTGGACGCCCAAAGATGTTCTGAACGTAGTGCCGGCGGCGTTTGGTCTGGCGTTCGTATCATCTGTAAATTTGCTGATCACCTCGCGCGTCGTCGAACACTTCCGGGGACGTCATAAACACCTGAAACGTGCCGATGCCGATGCCGAACTAGGCGCCTACGGTATCGCCAACATGGTGGCGGGTGTCTTTGCTGCACCGATGAGCGTGGGCATTCCCGGCGCGCAGTCTGGCAAGCGTAAGATGCGGTGGCACGACTCGTCTCTCGAACATCTTCCATGCCGGATTTATTCTGGCGTTTGTTCTGTTGGGGTCGGACTACATTTCCCATATTCCGATTCCAGCGCTCGCCGGCGTCACGGCGTACATTGGCGTGTGCCTGTTGGAGTGGAGTACCTGGCGGAGACTGCACCGCATGCGTCGAACGGACGCAGCTGCGTTTCTCATCACTGCCCTTTCCGTACTGATTGTGAATGCCGTGCTTGCTGTAGCACTTGGTTGTTCGATTTACCTGGTGAGGTATATCGTCAATCAATTTCGAAAGTCCCCGCAAGAGGAGGATCTGATGGTTAAAGTGGCATTCGGGGCTCAGTAGCGATCAAAGAACTGCCGTAACTTCGCGCCAAGCCCGCCCCTGCGACTCTGCCACGCCTTCGTGTGTAATTTCGCCGGCGTAGGTATTTACGCCTTCCTTCAGCGCTTCGCTCAACTCACAAGCTCGCTCCAGGCCTTTGTTCGCGAGCAACAAAAGGTAGGGGGTAGTGGCGTTTGTCAAGCCGAAGGTCGAGGTATGTGGAACAGCTGCAGGCATATTCGAGACGCAATAGTGAAGCACGTTTTCCACGAAGTAGATAGGATCGGTGTGTGTTGTTGCGTGCGCTGTTTCAACACACCCGCCCTGGTCGATGGCAACATCAACGATCACCGACCCGGGCCGCATCAGCGAAAGCATCTCGCGCCGTACCAACTTCGGCGCAGAAGCCCCCGGAATGAGAACGGCACCAATTACCAGATCGGCTTGGCGCAGGGCGTCGCGAATTGTGTGGGTATTGGAAGCAAGTGTTCGGATGGAATTGAAGTAGATGTCATCGAGCTCTCGAAGGCGGTTCAAGTTCCGGTCAAGAATGGTGACGTTCGCGCCTAATCCGCAAGCCATCTTCGCTGCGTTGTGACCGACTACGCCGCCCCCGAGCACCACAACATTGGCAGGAGCAACGCCCGGAACACCACCCAACAAGATGCCGCGGCCGCCATTTGGCTTTTCAAGATATTGCGCGCCGACCTGGACCGCCATCCTACCGGCTACTTCGCTCATCGGCGTTAATAGCGGTAGGGAGTTGTCCCGCTCCCGGATAGTCTCATAAGCTACGGCATTCACTCTCGCTTCCAGAAGTGCATCCGTTAGCTTTGGCAACGGCGCGAGGTGCAGATAAGTAAAGAGGATCAGACCAGGTCGGAAATACGGGTACTCCGAAGACTGCGGCTCCTTAACCTTAACGATCAGGTCCGCTTTACTCCAGACTTCGTCCGCGCTGCTCATAATGAGCGCGCCCGAGTCGGCATACTCCGCGTCTGGTATGGAACTCCCCAGACCTGCGCCAGTTTCAACCAGAATTTCATGCCCACTCTCACGCAGAGCCGTAATCATGCTGGGCACGCACCCAACACGGGTTTCGTGATCTTTGATTTCTTTCGGAACGCCTATTACCAACAGATCCTGCTTTCTAGAAAAATTTGCGCCGTCACTGTAGATTCGGAGGGTGTGGCGTTCCGACTGGAAGATTCCCAGTCGGAACGGGAGCGGGAGCAGAAGCCGCGGGTCCTACCGTGCTGCCAACGATCGAGGGGGCAGGTGCAACAGAAGGCGATGCGGCATCGGGGGTGGGTAGCGGAACTGTGCTGGCTGTCGATCCATCGTGACGCGGACCCAAACCCAATCCGCTGAGACTCAGAGCACTGATCTTCCCATCATCCGGCAGGTTTGAGGCGGCTTGGAAGCGCCTCAGAGCATCGACCGAGTCATCGCCCCATTGGCCGTTCGGCTCGCCTTTGAAATATCCTCGGTCGGCGAGCGCCTTCTGGATTTCGACGTAGCGTTCCGGATCAGGATGTGTTTGATAGCTGGGAGGGGGTGGGCTGTGGACAACCACGCGAGTGAGACGACCCGATTTGGTCCTCACCAGACGCGTGGTCACGGGTCGAGCACTTTTGCTACTGCTGTTCTTCTTCCCATTTGCGACCGTACCGATTCCCGATTTGGTCTTCGATGTTATTGCCCTGGAGGCGCCTGCCGGCGACTTGGCTTTGGCTTTCTGTTGCGGTTTAGCCGTTGCGCTTAGCAGAAGCAAACTGCTCAGCGATAGCAATAGAGAAGCTCTTCTCATCAGCCAACTTTCGATTTTATCAAGTTTCCGGAAATGACATCATGAGATAACAACAGAAATGATCATCTCCATAAAGCTACATTCCACCCGGGCGGAGATCGATGCAGTTTGCGAGCGCATCGCCGAATTCGGGTACAAGGTTCATTCCATCGAGGGCGAAGAGCGGGTAGTGATCGGTGCTGTGGGAACGGGCGATGTTACTGCCTGCCTGGAATCGCTCGAAGCGATGCCGCAAGTAGAGAAGGCTGTGCGTATTTCTGCGCCTTACAAATTCGTAAGCCGGGAATTCCGAGGCAGTAAATCGCAGATTCGCGCGAATGGGGTCGAGATCGGTGGCGAGGAGTTTGTGATGATGGCTGGCCCGTGTTCGGTCGAAAGCGAACGACAGATCCTGGAGTCGGCGCACGGTGTTGCTGAGCAAGGGGCAAAATTTCTACGCGGTGGAGCTTTCAAGCCGCGGACCTCGCCTTATGATTTTCAGGGCATGGAACTGGAAGGCCTGAAGCTGATGCGAAAAGCCAAGGAGCAAACGGGACTCGGAATTATCACAGAAGTGATGAGTGACCGCGATGTCCCGATGGTGGCTGAATATGCCGATATCCTGCAAATTGGCGCGCGCAACATGCAGAATTTCGCTCTGCTGAAGGAGTTAGGCAAAGCAAACCGTCCTGTCATGCTGAAGCGCGGATTAAGTTCCACTATCAAAGAACTGCTGATGTCGGCGGAATACATCGTGGCACATGGAAATCCGAACGTGATCCTTTGCGAGCGCGGCATCCGAACCTTCGAAACCGCCACGCGGAACACGTGCGATATCAGTGCCATTCCCGTTCTGAACGAACTGACGCACCTGCCAGTGATGCTTGACCCGAGCCATGCCACCGGCAAGCGGAGTTTGGTACCAGCCCTTTCCGTGCGGGAGTTGCGATTGGCGCGGATGGCCTGATTGTGGAAGTTCACCCGTAATCCGGAGAAGGCCATGAGCGATGGTGCGCAATCGCTGAGCGTTCTTCAGTTCGCGGCCATGATGCGGGAGCTGAAGCCTTACATCGGTCTTTGGAAAGCCGCCCGCGTGGAGGAGGCGGTCACTGCTTAGGTCAGCGGCAAAGATAAGTATGCACGTGCCCCGAGCGGGGATCATCGTGCTGGGCCAGCGCTGTCTTGCGCATCTCCGGCCTCCTGGTGAAAAAACACCATGAGGAAGCTCTGGCTGATCCTCGTCTTGTGTCGTTCTCGTGGCAAGTCTTGCGGCCGGCATCTACTTCTACCGACATCGCTACGTCCGTTCCGATGAAGATCTGCTGGTCATTTTGCCGGCTGGGGATGTCACCACGTTCTTTGCGAACGTCGGGGCGTTGCGAGATTCCGGAATGCTGAAACTGTTGACCGGCACACGGGTAGCGCAAGAGCGCGAATACGAGAAATTCGTTCGCGAAATCAACTTCGATTACGCCCGTGACCTGGACCGAATAGCCGGAGCCGTGGACGGCAACCAGCTCTATTTCTTGCTCCGCGGGCGGTTCGATTGGGAGAAGTTGCGGACGCTTATCCGGCAAGCCACGGTGGCACGTGCGATGAAACACACATGCAGAGTGCCCACCAGTACGCCGGGTCGATGGGCGTCATTTCACCTGATTCAACCGGACGTTCTGGCGCTTGCCGTTGAGCGCCGATACCGAAGCGGTGAATCTGCTGCAACGCTGCCGGCCGAGCGCCGGAGCGATGCCATGCCCACCGAACCGGTCTGGGTTCGAAGTTTCCGGACCGCTGCTTCAAAATCCCGGAGAACTGCCTCTGCCGCTGCGAATTTTTGCCATTTCCGTCTGCAGTCCGCCAGCCCGGTCGTGCTCTCGGCCGGAGCAAGCAATGAGCAGAGTGGGACGGCGTTTCGGATTGCTCTGGATGCCGGGCTGCCCGAATGAGGCGGCTGCGGAAACTATCCGGAACCAATTGGAAATCCAGACTAAAATGCTGCAGCTGGAACTTCAGCGCGAAGGACAGAAGCCTCGTCCGAGCCGACCTTACAGGGCTGCTGACTGCTGGCACATTTCAGATCGTCAATGAGCATGTCTTAGGATCCTGGCCGGTACGAGTTGAGCTTCTGCATTCTCTACAGTAGGCAGCCCAGGGAAGCCTGCGCATCCAAATGCGGCATTCCGCATCCAATAGATAGCGCCTCCTGTATCGGCTTCCGGCGACTACCCTGAACTAGTAGCTATTCTGTCAGATGTCCACTAGTGTTTTAGACCCGCCGCAAGTCGAAGAGCTTTATCGAAGCTTGGAGGAGAAAGTTCGCGTCCTTGCGGCCCAAGGAAGATCTGGCCGCGCTGGAGCGGGCTTTCCGGTTTGCGGCCGAGCTTCATAAGGTCGCAGAAGCGGAAATCGGGTGAGCCGTATATCGTGCACCCGCTGGAGGTAGCGCATATTCTGGCCGACATGCAGATGGATCTGGTCTGCATGCGAGACCGGCCTGCTGCACGACACGCTCGAGGACACAGCGCCAAGCCCGAAGAATTACGGGAAGCTTTCGGCGAGGATGTGGCGCGGTGCGTGGACGGCGTCACCAAGCTGAGCAAGATCAGCCTGGCGAACCGGGAAGACCGGCAGGCCGAGAGCCTGCGCAAGATGCTGCTGGCGATGACCGCCGATATTCGAGTCATCATCGTCAAACTGGCGGACCGGCTTGCACAACATGCGGACGATCGCGTCTCTGCCGCCGGAACGGCAGGAGGCGATCGCGCAGGAAACGATCGACATCTACGCGCCCATCGCGCACCGGCTGGGGATGGGCAAAGTTCGCGGCGAACTGGAAGATCTGGCTTTCCAGACGCTGCATCCGGAAGCGGCCGCACGAACTGCGGCGCGAGATCGAGTCCAAGCAGCACGGAACACGAACGATGGCTGGAGCATGTGCAAAAGCAAGATTGACAAAGCTGGCCGCGCGAAGACGTGCCGGCGCGCGTGGAGGGGCGGGTCAAACGAGCCTATTCGGTCTATCAGAAGCTGAAACGGCAGCGGATTACGCTCGATCAGGTGTACGACGTTCTGGCGGTACGGATCATCACCGATTCGGTAAAGAACTGCTACGCGGCGCTGGGCGTGATTCATAACGAGTGGCATCCGGTTCCCGGCCGCATCAAGGATTTCATTGCGATGCCGCGGCCGAATTTGTATCAGTCGCTGCACACTTCGGTGATTGGACCGGGCGGCAGTGCTTTTGAGGTGCAGATCCGGACGGAAGAGATGCACAAGATCGCGGAAGAAGGCATCGCGGCGCACTGGAAATACAAGGAAGGCAGCAAGGGCCCACAAGGCGAGGACCAGCGGATTGCCTGGCTGCGGCAACTGGTGGAGTGGCAGCGGAGATGAGCGACTCGGCGGATTTCATGTCGACGCTGAAGGTCGATCTTTACTCCGAAGAAGTCTACACTTTCACGCCGCGAGGGCCGGGTCATCGTTCTGCCGCGCGATGCCACGCCGATCGATTTTGCCTACGCCATTCACAGCGATGTCGGGCATACCTGTGTAGGCGCGCGGGTCAATGGCATCGATCAAGCCGCTGAAATCGACGCTGAAGAATGGCGACGTGGTTGAGATTCTGACCCAGCCGGGCCATCAGCCGAGTCGCGACTGGCTGGCCGTAGTGAAGACGTCTCGCGCCCGGAACCGCATCAGGCATGTCATCAATGCGGCCGAGCGTGCCAAGGCGGTGGAGATCGGCCAGAAGTCGCTGGAAAAAGAGGCCCGCCGGCTGGGTGTGAGTCTCGGGCGCATCTCGCAGGACGACCTGGCAGAGAGTGGCTTCCGAGTATGGGGTCAGCAAAGTACGAAGACCTGTACGCGGCACTCGGTTTCGGAAAACTTCTGCGCGCCAGGTGCTGCAAAAAGTGGCGCCGGATGACGTGCCGGCTGACGACGTGCCGATTCCTGAAGTACCGTCGAGGCCGCAGCCGATGCCTTCCAATCGGGCTGCTGGCGTGCCGATCTGACCATTCACGTCAAAGGCGCCGACGACGTTCTCGTGTATCGCGCCAAATGCTGCAACCCGATACGGGGCGAACACATTGTGGGCTATATCACCCGCGGAAAAGGCGTTGCGGTCCACTCGCAGCTGTGCCCGAACGTGCAGAATCTGATGTATGAGGCGGAACGCAAAATCGACGTCGAGTGGGCGCGGAGTGCCCAGCGAGCCTCTGCCGGTAAAGATCATCGTCTATACGGACGACAGGCCAGGGATTCTTCATCAGCTCACATCCATCTTGAGCGCGGAATCGAGCAACATCCGGACTCTAGAGGCGCGTGGCGACCAGAGCCGCACGGACGACAGCGCGATTGTGGACATCACTAATGGATGTGAAGGATAAGAAGCAATTGGAACGGGTGATCAATGCTTTCCGACGAATCCCCGGCGTGCGGGACATCGAGCGCGTGATGAGCAATTGAAAGCTATGCAGAATGAATTGGCAGATACGCACGATTGCCGAACCGGAACATATCGCAATTTCGAAATCGACAGGCATCAAGATCGATTGGCGGGACGGCCACCAGAGCGACTACTCGCTAGCTTACTTGCGGGACGAGTGTCCGTGTGCGACCTGCACTGGCGCGCACGGAACCGAGCCGCAGCGAAGTCCAATTACTCCAAGCCCGACCGTTTCCGATGTTCAAACCGGCTCTGAAGATGAACTCAGTAGAGGCCGGTGGGTAGCTATGCGGTTCGGATCTTCTGGAATGACAGTCACAACTCAGGGATTTATTCGTTCGACCATCTGCGCGACATCTGCCCTTGTGCAGAATGCCAGGCGAAGCATTAGAAGTAAGCACGGAAGTTTACTTCTACTTGGGCCTGAACGGCAACCGATTGTCCGCCCTTGTGCGCCGGTCGGAAGCGCCACTTCATCACCGCTTCGATCGCTTTTTCATCTAAACCTAGGCCGAGCGGACGAACTACATGAATGTTGTGCGGCATGCCGTTGGCATCTACCACGATGGACAGCAGAACAGTGCCGGAGTACTTGGCTTTGCGAGCTTCCTCCGAGTACTCGGGTTCGACCTTGCTGATCAGAACGGGCTGCGAGACTTCTCCGCCGATCCGGTAAACGCCTCCGCCTTGTCCGCCGCCGGAACCGGGTCCGTAACCGTCTCCATTGCCGTTACCGAGACCGTTGCCTGTGCCGTTTCCAAGACCGTTCTTCCCCTGACCCCCGGAAGTATCCATCATCTTGCTGAGCGGATCACCGTAGTTGTCAGCGGTGATCACCGGCGCTTGAGCGGTGATCGTCGGAGCGACAGGCAGCTTCGGCTTTTCTACGGCCAGAGTGGGAGGGATGAAGCTCTTCGGAGCTTTCGGCGGTGCTACGCCGCGGCTGACGGGAGTAGGCATATGTTGGCCACCGCCACCGCCGCCGCCCGATTTCTGTGCTGCCGGAGGAAGTTTGGGCTTGTACCCGTTCAGAATGATGGGCGTAAACTCCTGATGGGCTTTAGTGGGAGTAAATACCTGCTTTCGGAATACAATCAGCATCAAGGCGATCACGCCGATGTGAACCAACAGCGAAACCGTGCCGGACTTTGTCTCCCCGCCCCCATAGGCACCCCAGATACTGCCCACTTCCACTGGCTTGGACGTTACTTCCAAGGGCGCCATCTTAGGCGGATTGATCAGATCGCGAACGTTGTTAACGAGAGATTTATACCAGGGAAGCTCCAACTGGTTCAAATTTCCCAATTGAGCGCCCTCGATAGGCCGCGAAGTAACGACGAACGGAGGAAGCTTGGGAGGGTTGATGGCTTCCCGAATGTTGGTAAAAATGGAGCGGTACCAGGGTTCCTCCAGGTCCGTCTTCATTAAAAGATGATCCAGATGGCTATCCTGCTGGCTCAGGGGGAACTGTTCCCGATTTTCTTTCTCGAACTCGCTCGTCACTGAAGACTCTGCCATGTGTAAACTAAGGAGGACCTGTATCTGCGATTCAATAGATTCGCACTGCCTAACCGTGAGACGCCTGATAAACGTGGTCAGTTCCAAGAAACGGCCTACGCGTACCTGCCAGTAACTTCATCCTATCACCGATTTTGCAAGGGGTGAGGAGAGGAGAAATTCTGACGATTCAACCCAGATCCGATCGAGCACATTGCCCAATTCGTGATCGGAGTCTAATCGCACAACGTTGCATTCGGATGGCTGGCAACGAATTCAATCGAGGCACTAATGGGCACGGTATCGTCGGAGTTGCCGTGCAGAGAAGAGCAGGCTGAGGGAAATCCGGCACCAACGGATAGCCCGCCGCATCAGCCATTAACTTGAAGCGCAGGTTCGCTCCCGCTTATCCCATAATGATAAACAGCAAGTACATCGCTGCCCTCCCAGCGCTCCATTCTATCGGGCCGAGGCGTGCCTTCCAGAGTTAAGAAATCCGAACGCCGGCGCCAGCAACACCAGTCGCTGGACTTCGGGGTGTTGGGCGGCAAACAACGCGGCCAGATAACCGCCCATGCTGGAACCGATCAAGGAGACCGGTTGCCACCGACCAGTCGGTTAATCAGCTGGAGTTGCGCCGTAATGGTAAGATTCTCGAAGTTTGCCTCGGCCAGATCAGGTGTTTGCAACTCAATCCCGCATTCCTTAAGGCGGTCAGCGAAGAAGCGGGCTTTGCGGGACGCGGGGCCGGAAGCAAATCCGTGAAGGTAGACTACACGTTAATGGATGAGGCAACATCTACCAGCTTAAGCAGCGCTCGTTTTTCCCGATTGGGACGGCGGTCGGTCGAATAGCAACGACTCAATGATGTAGGTTAGAGTGTTAGACCCAGGCAATCCTTCACCCCCTTGGTAAGTGAGTTGCAAAAACAGAGAGGAATTTTATGTCAGTAGCAGAAAAAGTTAAGCAGATCATCGTTGAACAACTGGGAGTGGATGAGAACCAGGTGGACCCCACCGCCTCGTTCGTGGACGATCTAGGAGCGGACTCGCTGGACATTGTGGAGCTCGTCATGGCCTTTGAAGAGGCTTTCGACCTGGACATCCCTGACGATGAGGCCGAGAAGATCAAGACCGTGAAGGACGCTGTCGATTACATCGAAGCGAAGAAGAAGTAGTTTGACTTTGACAGCTCCCAGTTGCATTTGCTTGTGGCGACCTTCAGATCAGGAACGAAAGCTGTGCGTCGCAGGGTAGTTGTCACGGGCGTAGGGCTGCTCAGTTCCGTCGGATCCGGCACGGAAGAGAGCTGGTCGGCGATTCAGAGCGGCAAGAACGGCATTGGCCGCATCACGCAATTCGACGCCGAGCGAGTTCGCGTCGCGCATTGCCGGCGAAGTGAAGAACTTTCGATCCACTGGCTTACGTTGATAAAAAAGACGTGAAGAAGATGGGCCGGTTCATCCAGTTCGCGGTGGCGGCTTCCGAGTTTGCCATGAAGTCCGCGGAGCTTAAGGTTCCGGAAGAGGAAGCCGAAGGTTTTGGCGTTTACATCGGGAGCGGCATTGGGGGCTTTGAGGTGATCGAGCGCGAGCACCGGATCCTGCTGGAGCGCGGCCCGAGCCGGATCTCACCGTTCTTTATTCCCTTCCTGCATCGTGAACCTGGCGAGCGGGTATGTTTCTATCCGGTACGGAGCCAAGGGTCCGAATTCGGCTACAGCGACGGCGTGTACGACCAGCGCGCATTCGATTGGCGATTCCTTCCGTCTGATCCAGCACGGGTACGCCGAGGTGATGATCTGCGGCGGCAGCGAAGCGTGTGTCACGCCGATGGGCATCGGCGGATTTGCGGCCATGCGTGCGCTCTCGACGCGCAACGAGGAGCCACACCGGGCTCTCGTCCGTGGGACAAGCAGCGCGATGGTTTCGTTGTGGGCGAAGGTTCTGGCGTACTGGTCCTGGAAGAACTCGGACGAGCGCAAAAGCGGAATGCTCCGATTCTGGCTGAGATCGTTGGATATGGGATGAGCGGCGACGCGTTTCACATCACCGCACCTCCCGATGACGGCGATGGAGCTTACCGCGTGATGCGCAACGCTCTGAGAGACGCCGCGATTGAGCCCTCGCAAGTACAGTACGTAAATGCACACGGAACCTCAACGGGCCAGGGCGACCGGGCGGAGACAATCGCCCTGAAGCGAGCCTTTGGCGAACACGCCTACAAGCTTGCCGTGAGTTCGACCAAATCGATGACTGGGCATCTGCTCGGCGGGGCCGGTGGGCTCGAGGCTGGTATTACTGTCCTGGCGATCCGGGACCAGATTGCTCCGCCTACCATCAACCACGAGGAGGCCGATCCGGAATGCGACCTCGACTACGTACCGAATCATTGCCGAAAGCTGGACATCGAGTACGCCGCTTCGAATAGCTTTGGCTTCGGGGGCACCAACGGCTGTCTGGTGTTCAAACGTTACACGCCGTAAGCTGCAGGAGCTTAGATCAGCTCCCGCACCCGATCCTTGGCGACGGTCGCGGCTATTTTCTGCCAATCCTTGGTTCCTTTAGCGAGAGACTCGGCGAAGTGGAGCGCCTGTGTAGGCTTAATCTTCGCCGGCAGGGGCGGCTCATTCTGGTCCACAAGCGCTTGGATCAAAACCGGACCGTTTACAGCAAGCGCCTGATCGAGAATACTTCCGCACTCTGCCGGATTTTCGATCGTGAAGCTTGCGACACCGAAGCCTTTTGCCACAGCCGCAAAGTCGATGGGCTGCAAATCGCACTCGTACTCTTCATTACCAAGAAACACCATTTGCTCCCACTTGATCTGCCCGAGTGAGTTGTTCTTGATGATGACGATCCTGATCGGCAGCTTGTATTTGACGCAGGTAGCCAGTTCGCCCATTAGCATGGTGAAGCCGCCGTCGCCGGCGAACGCAACAACAGTACGGTTAGGAAAAGCGATCTGTGCGGCTATGGCATAAGGGAAGGCACAAGCCATGGTGGCGAGATTGCCAGAACAGCTGTGTAATTGGCCTTGCAGCGAAGGGATGTAGCGCGCCCACCAGGTAGTGTTTGTACCAGAATCAGCAGCCACCAGGGCGTCGGCTCGCAACCGCTTCCCGAGTTCGTAGGCGACCACCTGCGGTTTCATCGGAATCGATCGGTCGGTACCGCGTGTTTTTAGTGTCTCGGCCCAGTCTCTCATTCCACTTTGCGCTTTTTCCAGAAATCCTTTCCCTTTCGGTTTGAGATGAGGAAGCAGCAAATTAAGCGTTTCCACCGAGTCGCCCACTAGCGCCACATCGGCCGGATAGCGCAGGCTGATGCGAACGGGATCTAGATCGATCTGCACGCATTTGGCTTGTCCCGGCTTAGGATAAAACTCGATGTATGGAAGTGCACAGCCGACGATCAGCAGGGTGTCGCATTCGTCAATCGCTTCCTCCGAAGGCAGCGTTCCCAAAAGGCCGAGGCCTCCTGTCGTGTAAGGGCTATCGTCGGGAACGCAGGATTTTCCTGAGCAGCGATTTAATAATTGGCGCGCCTAAAACTTCAGCAACCTTCTCCAGTTGAGTACCCGCTTTTAGTGCTCCTTGTCCGGCAAGGATGGCAACTTTCTTTCCGCTGTTTAGGATGTCAGCTGCCGCTTCGAGGTCTCCCACTCCGGGCCGATGGCGTCCTGGCGAAAACTCTTCGGAGACATGGTGGGGAATGTTCCGCATCGACCGCAGATCCTTCTTCACTTCCTGGTCTTGAATGTCGGTCGAAATTGTGATGTGCGCGACGGCTTTACGCCCGATAGCGTTCCGGCAGGCGAGTTCTGTGATATTTTCAGCGTGCGCCGCTCCCATAATGCGCTCATTAAAAACCGCGACGTCCTGGAAGAGCTTGTCGAGAGCGACGTCTTGCTGAGTCGAGGTGCCCACGAGATCATGGAATTGCATGCCTGTAATTGCCAGGACCGGCTGACCATCCATCTTGGCATCGTAGAGGCCATTTAAGAGATGAATCCCGCCAGGACCAGAGGTTGCCAGACACACGCCCAAGCGGCCCGTATATTTGGCGTAACCGCATGCCATGAAGGCGGCTGATTCTTCGTGGCGGGTCTGTATAAATCGAATCTTCTCCTTCTGCTTGCGCAGCGCTCCATAATTCCATTGATGCCATCGCCCGGGATACCGAAAATGGTGTCAACCTGCCAATTGATTAGGGTCTGAACAATTACGTCTGCTGCTGTCTGTGCCATTCTTGCGCTCGTCTGTTTGGACCACACCAGCTGACAAAGGTAACTCTGCATGTTTCCCTATTCGGCATACTGGAGGTGCAACTCGACATCGCCTGAATGAACTGTTCTGTCGAATGAGAATTCTCGTTTTCATCAAACAGGTGCCCGCGCCTGACTCTGTCCTGAGAATCGGGCCGGACGGTAAGCATCTGGACGAATCAGCCCTGACCTTCCAGATGAACGGTCCGGATGCGTACGCTCTCGAAGCCGCCTTGCAGTTGAAAGAGAGATGGCATTGTGAGGTGGTCGTGCTTTGCGCTGGACCGGAGCGGGTTACCAAAACTTTACGTGAAGCCATGGCGAGAGGCGCTGAGCGTGGCGTCCATGTTCTAACGCCTGAGGAAGAGGAGCGAGATCCATTCCGCATCGCGTCTGTGCTCGCGACTGCGGCCAAGTCGGAAGAAGCTGATTTGCTCCTCACTGGTTTGCAGTCAGAAGACAATTGCTCTGGGCAGACAGCGGTCATTATGGCGGAACTGCTGGGGTACGCGCATGCCACCCTGGTTACGGAAGTAGAAGTACTACAGGGCAGGGTGCGCGTAAGGAAGGAACTAGAAGACGGCTGGTCACAATATGTCACTTTGCCGATGCCTTCTGTGCTTTCGATTCAGTCGGGCCAGTCGAAACCGAGGCTGGCCAGCATGGTGGGCATCCGGCAGGCAAAGAGCAAAGAAATTAAGGTACTCAGAACCGCAGATCTTGAGGCAAATCCCTCAGTCGACCAGAGGATTATGCGCCTTGAAAGGCCTGTCAGACAAAATCAAGTGCAAGTATTCACCGGGGAAGCTCGCGAATGTGCACGAGCGTTGGTCGAAAAACTTCGGGTCGAGGCTAGGGTGTTATGAGCGTACTCGTCATTCTGCAGAGCAGCGGAAGCGAATGGCACCGCGCTTCGTTAGAGGCAGCTGCGGCCGGACAGCACCTCGCAAACGGGCTCTCTTTACCCTTAAATCTGGCGGTTCTTGGCAACGACGTGGCCCGTTTAGTAGTCCGGGCAACTTCTTACCGGGTTGACAAGGTCTACGCTCTAGAACATCCTCTCTTGGGCCAATATACGCCGGAAGCCTACACTAGTGCGATCCAGCAGGTAATTCGCGCGCGCTCTCCTTCCTATGTACTCCTCCCTCACACTTACCAAGTCAGGGATTACGCGCCGAAACTGGCCGCTAAGTTCGGCAGATCTCTTATCAGCGATGTGATTGAAATTCGGTTGAAAGAAGGGAAGGCACTCTTCGTACGGCAGTTGTTCCTCGGCAAAATGCATGCGGAGATCGCCAGTGGTTTAAGCCCTGTATTTGTTTCCATACAGGCTAGTGCTTTTCGACCCTTGGAGCCGTGTCCAGAGCAGGCAGGTGTCACTATGGAAACTGTGAATATTCAGTTGGATCCGACAGACGTCTTAAGCCAACCCGAACCACCGTTCAAAACAATGCCGAACTCGATCGACCTGAAAGCTGCGAACACGATCGTTTCGGTAGGACGAGGAGTCAAACAGATGGAGGATCTTTCGCTGGTTGACGCTTTGGTGAAGGAACTGAATGCCGAGCTAGGCGCCTCTCGCCCCATGTGTGACAGTGGTTTGGTTCCAATGAATCGGCTGATAGGTAGTTCGGGACAGACGGTCGCGCCTGACTTGTACATTGCCGTTGGGATCTCAGGCGCTATTCAGCACCTGCTCGGTATGAAAGGCGCGAGAACTGTGGTGGCAATCAACAACGATCCTTCGGCGCCGATCTTTAATAATGCTCACTACGGCATTGTCGGGGACCTGCGATCGGTCGTGCCGGCACTGTTGGAAGAATTGCGAAAGACAAAGTCGTAGTTGATTGATGACCGAAGATTCGAAGCCTAGACTGGCCCGGCCACTTGGACCACCTATCCTTTCTGGCCTGCTGATTTTTACGTTGCTAATCTCGCAGGGTTGCAATCAATCAGTGTCAAAAGACGTGGCGGCCACGGTGAACGGGCGTCCTATCTCTTACGCCGAACTGGACCGCGCTGTGAACGCGCAGATTCCTAACCCGCCAACTAAGTCGAATAGCGACCAAGCTACCCAACTACGGCTCGAAACCCTGCGAAGTCTGATCGACAACGAAATTCTGGTGCAACGCGCCGAAAAGGCCGGTCTGCTGGCGTCAGACGTTGAGGTCGATGCCAAATTCAACGAAGTGAAGGCGCCTTATACCCAAGAGCAGCTGCAGAAGGTGCTTGACCAGAAGAAGATGACCGTCGCTGAGTTAAAATCTCAGATCCGGCGCGAGATCAGCGTTCAGAAGCTGATAGTGAAAGAGATCAGCTCGCATATCTCTATCTCCGATAACGATCTCGCCACGTTCTACAACGCGAATAAGGCGGGGTTTAATTTGGCGGAAAACAAGGTTCATCTTGCTCAGATCCTCGTGACGCCCAAGCCGGACCCCAACGTGAATAATCTGAAGAGCGACAAGGCGCAGAACGATGCCGAGGCAAATACCAAGATCCACAACCTCGAGTTGCGCATCCGGCAAGGCGAGGACTTCGGAAGCCTGGCTCAGAACTATTCAGAAGACACCGCATCCGCTCCTAACGGCGGAGATCTTGGCTTCGTGCCCGAATCCGCTTTAGCGAACGCTAATCCGGAATTGCGGAACGGCATCCTCGACATGACGCCTGGACAAGTTTCGCCGATCATTCACACGCAGGAAGGTTACCGGATCATCAAGCTTATCTCCAAGGAGCCAGCGGGACAGCGGCAATTGAGCGATCCGCGTGTTCAAGAAGAAATCCGCAAGGGTCTGTTTGAGGGCAGGGAACAGGTTCTGCGTTCTGCTTTCTACGAAGTGGCCCGAAGCGAAGCGAAGGTCGTCAACTACTACGCCCAATCCGTGCTACAGAGCCGGGATAGCAAGTAGCTACTGATTCCCCTTATCCTGTTTGCGAACTTGCTCCATATACTCGCGAACGTATTGCTGGTACGCAAGAGGCACTTGGTTGTGATTGATCTCGCCACCCGCATCGGTGTGTTGGCCAACGCGCTGCGAGTAAGTGGTCTTGAGTTGCTGCTGCTTACCTGACGACGTCTCTACCGTCATGTCACCTGTCAGGTTCGCGGATCGTTTTCCAATAATCTCAGCAAGCTTTCCCATGGCCTTTAACTGCTCGGCGTTCTTGATGTCCTTGTCGCCATCCTGTTGGCCGACGCCGGAATGTGCGTCGGAACCTTTCTGCGCCGATTGATCGCTGCTTTTCCCTTGCGTGGTGCCCTGCTTCTCCGATGTCTGGCCTTGTGCCTGTCCCTCTGCGTTCTCGTTTTGATTAGCGGCTTGGTTCTGCGATTGTTGCTGCTGCTGGTTGCCCTGCTGCGGGCGACCGGCGGCTTGCGATTGTTGGCTGCTCTTGGAATCAGTGGCATCCTGCTGACCGTTCTTCGATTGCTGAGAGGACGTGGCGGCATTCATCTTCGCCATCATGCTGGACAGAGCATCTTTCATCCGGTTCATTACGCCTGGGGGAGTGTTCTGGCTGCCCGCACGCTGTTCTTTAGTCTGCGGTTGCGGGTTGCCGGACTTGTTCGCGGCATCGTTGGGCTGCGCCGAGGCGGCCGCACTAGGATTCCGGGAAGCATCCTGTTTCATGCCCGCGGCATCGCCCGGTTTGGCCTCGCCTTGCTCTTGAGCTCCAGACTTGGAGGTTTCCCTCATGGTTTGTTGTCCTGCCGGTGAACCGTCGGGCGAAGCGTTGCTGACCGCGGGTGGCGGGGGCGGGGTGGCCTCAGCTTCGTGCTCGGGCTGCGCCTCTTTGCCGTTCGCGTTCTCGGCCTTTGTTGCAGGCCGATTCGGCAATAGGTCAGCAGAGTGAGATCTCTTTGCGGGCGCGAGAATCTCGTGAATCCGCTCCACGATGGGCGAGATTTGCAGCGACACAATTGCAGGTCGCAGACTGAGACTCTCCGTGACCATATAGCGGACCCCAAACAAGCCGATGCTCACAAGCGCCAGGGCTCCTGCCACAGACCAAACTTTCTGCCCGGCCAAGGGAAATGGCTGGTCAGGCCGTATGCTGGCGGCAAGCCGGTCAGCTTGCTCCAATTGAAAGTTGAGTGCCTCCTGGCTGGGCACATTGGGCTGTGAACGCAAATAGTAAGCGGTAGACAGTGTGTCGCTGAGACGAAGCCGGCGGTCCAGGATCTGCGCTACTGCGTACGGCGGAAGCAGTTGCTTCCGAATCCTAAAGAAACCAAGCGCAGTACCGGCCGAGGCCAGCAGGAACAGCCATCCCCAGTGAAAGATGAGAGACCCGGCAAGCATCAGAAGGATAAGGCCGGAAAAGACAAAAGTGGCTACCCATCCGGATTGTTCCACCACCTGCACCAACAGCCTGCGGCGCGTCGCGGCTTCAACAGTCTTCTGAACCTGGCTACCTAGAGTTTGGGTTCCTGCAATAAGGGATGAACTCGCCAACTCATTCCGCCTTTGACAAATTGTCCCATGTGACCGATCCATCATACAACAGGGCGGCTTGGCTACCATGAAAGATTAATGTTGAGATTTGAGACAGCCGGCGAGTCCCATGGGGAGTGCCTGGTTGCAACACTGACGGGCCTACCGGCAGGAATTCCGATTTCGCTGGAGTTTGTCAATCGCCAGCTCTGGCGTCGTCAACAAGGCTACGGCCGCGGCGGACGAATGAAGATCGAAACCGATTCCGTGCATGTCGTCTCCGGCGTACGCCATTCGCAAACTATCGGGTCGCCGATCGCGATTATGATTGAGAATAAGGATTGGAAGAACTGGACCGGAACGTTGCCGGTGGAAGCGAAGGATGCTGAACCTGGGCAGGAGAAAGCGGTGGCGAGGCCGAGGCCGGGACATGCAGACCTTCCGGGAGCCATCAAGTACGGATTCGCAGAGTCACGCTACATCCTGGAGCGAGCTAGTGCACGTGAAACTGCGGCTCGGGTGGCGGTGGGTGCCTTCTGCAAGACGTTCTTACGAGCAATTTGGAATCGAGATTCTAAGTCACGTCATCGGCGTTGGACCGGCTCGCTTTGAGCAGAGGGCCACGTGGGAACAGATCGTAGCTCTGCATGAGCGGGACGAAGTCTTGTTAGGCTGCGTCGATCAAGAAACCGAGCAGCGAATGAAAGAGGCTGTTGACCATGCCTATCGAACCGGCGATACGATCGGGGGCATCTTCGAAGTGGTTGCGCATGGCTTACCCCCGGGACTCGGCTCCCACATCGTTGGGACACAAGGCTCGATGGAAGACTGTCGCAGGCCATTGTTTCCATACAAGCAGTGAAAGGAGTGGAGATTGGCTTTGCGGAGGAGGGCGCACGCTCCTACGGTTCAGGAGTACAAGACACGATCCACTACGACAAGGAAGTACGATCGTTTCATCGTGGCTCAAACCGCGCCGGCGGCTTGGAAGGTGGCATTACGAATGGCGAAAATCTCGTGGTGCGGGGACTGTTGAAGCCGATCTCGACACTGCGGCGTCCATTGGAGTCGGTCGATTTGACGAGCCGCCAGCCTGCTCTGGCTGCGTATGAGCGCAGTGACGTGGCCGTCGTTCCGGCAGCCGGGGTGGTGGGCGAAGCGATGGTGGCCATTGTGCTTGCCCAGGCATTCCTCGAAAAATTTGGAGGAGATTCGCTACCCGAGACAAGGCGCAACTACGACAGCTATCTCGCCCAGGTGAGGGAATTCTAGGCCAGCTGCGACGAAGCTTCTTGTGCTGATAGTTGAATTGCAATGATTCGTAAGATTTTAAATATGGCGAGCCTGTCTGGAGCAGGTCGCCGAGCCTGTGTCCGATTTCAATCGCCGGAAGCTACACAAGCTGATTGCCGACATGTGGGACACCATGTATGCGGCGAAAGGGCGTCGGACTGGCGGCGCCGCAGGTCGGTGTGCGAAAACGAGTGCTGATCATCGACACCAGTGTTGGGCGAGGATGACAGCAAAAAGATCGTTCTGGTCAACCCCGAGATCGTCAGCAAAGAAGGAAAGCAGAGCGGGGAAGAAGGCTGCCTCAGCATCCCTGGATTTCGAGAACTGGTCACGCGGGCTAACCAGGTGGAAGTCCGGGCTCAGAATGAAAAAGGCGAACCTTTCACTCTGTCTGGCGACGAACTTCTGGCGCGCGCTTTCCAGCATGAGATGGATCATCTGAACGGGATTCTGTTCATTAACCACCTCAGCACGTGAAGCGCGACATCATTCGCCGGAAAATTAAGAAGCTGCAAAAAGCCGGTGAGTGGGAGTAGTTAGCGCGCTCCCGCCTTCATGCGAATTGTCTTTCTGGGTACGCCCGCTGTTTGCGGTTCCTTCACTCGAGGCTATTGTGGCGGCGGGACATCAGGTGGCGGCAGTGTATACCCAGCCCGATCGGCCGAAGGGCAGAGGCAACCACTTGGCGGAATCGCCGGTAAACTGCAGCGCCATGAGGCCCGGTCTTCCGGTGTTGCAGCCGGAACGGATCAGACGGCCGGAGAATTTCGCCCCTCTTCGCGATCGCATGCGGACCTGATGGTGGTGGTCGGATACGGCCAAATTATTCCGCAAAGCATCATCGATCTGCCGCGCTCATGGCATTCTGAATGTGCATGGGTCGCTGCTGCCCGAAATATCGGGGCGCGGCCCCTATCCAGTGGGCCATCGCGAAGGGCGACACAAGACGGGCGTTACCATCATGCAAATCGACGCGGGTCTGGATACTGGCGATATGTTGTTGAAGAGCACGCCTGGGATCGGTGCCCGGACGAGACTTCGCCGGAACTTCCGAACGTCTGGCGACAGTGGGTGCAGCGCTCTTGGTACAGGCGATTCGAGGATATTGGGGCAGGGCAACTCGCAACCGGAGAAACAAGACGATGAGGAAGCGACCTTACGCGCCGATCCTGAACAAGGAAGATGGGCACGTTCGGCTGGGAGACTAGCGCCAGCCAGATCTACAACCGCTAGGCGGTTTTACTCCTTGGCCAGGAGCCTTCTCAACTTTCCGCGACGGTGTAGTCTCATTCGCTGAACGTGAGACCGGTGGACCGCGGATGGCACTCGAGCCGGAGAGATTCAGGGTGGACCGACGCCGACTTTCTGGCGGCTGCGGCGCAGGGCTCTACGCTGGAGATCCTCGAGCTTCAACCCGCGGGTAAGAAGCGGATGGCAGCCGAAGCCTTTATCAATGGCTACAAACCTGCGCCGGCGAACGGTTCACCAGTATCGACATAGCTGCAAGATTCAGAACGGATCAGTACAGTGACACTTCCTCTAGGCTTTCGTTACTCCGCCGTCTATGCGGCATTCGACGGGATCAGCGCGACGATATCGGACTGATCGTGGCCGACCGCGGCCAATGCGGCGGCTGTTTTTACGCGGAACCTGGTGCAGGCGGCGCCGGTACAGATTTCGAGAGATCATCTTGCAGCGCATCCGGCGGCAAAGTTCGCGCGATTCTGGTCAATGCCGGAAATGCCAACTGCGCGACCAAGACAGGTGAGCAGGTGGCACTTGCCTCTTGCCGCGCCGTGGCCAAGGCTCTTGGGACAAGAGCCGAATATGTTCTTCCTGCGTCTACCGGCGTGATCGGTGTAGAACTCGCGCCCCATCTGTTGACGAACGCAGTTCCTCCGCTGGTCCGGGACCTTTCGCCCGACGAATTTCGAAGCGGTCGCGAAAGCAATTCTTACTACCGATACTCGCATGAAAGTTGCTTCAGAGGAAATAGTCTTCCGCGGCGGATGCGGTAACATCGCGGGAATGACGAAGGGCTCAGGGATGATTCACCCGAACATGGCGACGACTCTGGGCTTTGTTATGACGGATGCGAATCTTCCGGCCTCTGCTTTACGCGAGATGTTGAGAGATGGGTATCGAGAAAAGCTTTAACTCGCTTTCCGTGGACGGCGATATGTCGACCAACGACATGGTCGCGGTCCTGGCCAGCGGTGCCTCCAAAGCCAGGATCGGCAGCAAAGAGAAGCGGCAGATCGGCGAAGCAATCGAACGCGTTCTGCAGAGCCTGGCACGGCAGATTGCAGCCGATGGGGAGGGCGCCCGCAAGCTGATCGTCATCGATGCAAACGGTTTCAAGACAGACGACGACGCTCGGAAACTCGCGCGCGCGATTGCCAATTCGCCTCTTGGTGAAAACAGCTATCGCCGGGAGTGATCCGAATTGGGGACGAATCCTGGCTGCGGCCGGGTATTCCGGTGTCTCCTTCGAATCCTCCAAGATTGATATCTTACTTTCAAAATGTCGCCGTTTGCCGCAACGGGCTTGCACGTCGAATTCGATGAAGCGGCGC
This sequence comes from uncultured Acidobacteriaceae bacterium, assembly GCA_963814195.1. Lineage (GTDB taxonomy): Bacteria > Acidobacteriota > Terriglobia > Bryobacterales > Bryobacteraceae > Bog-105. The sequence continues at coordinate 136,747 of CAWFBU010000005.1, read as the reverse complement.
TGAAGGCCAAGCTGGAGGAACGTGAAGTTTCCATCCGCATCAGCCAGAGCGGCGGGGAAAGGGGAGCGCCCGCTTTTTACACCTGCGACTTAACCGAAGGGTACATACAGATCAATGGCAGCTATCGGACGTAGCTGTTCAGCTGGTTGCGCAGCGGTCGTTCTATTTGCCTGGGCGATACCGATGCGCGCCGATCGTGCCGCAGATGTTCGAGCCCAGGTTACATACGTCGCCTCCGCTTTGGCGAGCGGTAACCCAACCGACGCCTTAACGGCCTTTGATAAAGGTCTGCCTGAATACGAGAAGCTTTCGGAGTACTTTGCGGCGCTCACAAACAACTACGATGTTGTGAGTGAAATCGAAATTGCCGATGAGGACGACCAGGAAAAGGAAAGTATTCTAAAAGCGAACTGGACACTGCAGATTTCAGATCAGGTCAACAACTCTGATGTGCGGCGAACCTTCGATGTAACTATCCACTTGAAACCTTTGCGGGGAAAATGGAAGATCTTTAAATTCGCGCCCGTTAGAAATGTTCAATCCGCAGGCGCCCTCAAAATGCCAATCTGTTCCCAGACCTGCTACTGCAGCGTTAGCAGTTGATCGAAATTACGCTGGGTCACCAATTGAAAATCGACGGTCAGACGAGTGTGGGGCCTCAGTTCTTCAAAGAGTTCGTCGGCGGGAGCACGCGTACCAGCGACCAGAAGGCGGCCGCTCTCCACACGATAAGGAACAATACCGAATTGCTTCTGCAACTTGAGCGGAAGGCTCTGCACGATACGCGGCTGGACCTCGTCGACATTCACGCGGGTCGCTGGCAAGCCGGATTGCAGGCTGAGTGCGCGGCAGAGATCATCGTCTGACATAGCCTTACTTGCAACCAGGTAATCGGCAAGATTCTCATTGCGCTCCATCCGAATCCTTGCCGACGCGAGACCATCCTCGCTGATCAGGCCCGAGCCCACAAGAACCTCCTGCAGTTCTCGGCTTTCTGTGCGAACAACGCCGCGTTGAGGATAGCTGTGGTCGGTCTTCAACCAGGCGAGCGGCTTTCTTCGCACTTTACTTACAACGTAGTTGCGAATCGCGCATAGGGATGCACAACAGTTCAGGTAATTTCCATGAAAGGATCGTAAAGGAACCCCGAGCGCGAAACGAATCCCGTAGATTCTTCCGCACGCAGAGCATTCGAATAATGAGGCGAAAGACTTGCAATCCCGAGGTCCAGGCGCACAAGCGCAGAATCTCAGGTTCGGTCACCTCAAAGAAGCAGGCTTGATGGAGAAAATGCGACTGAAGGGCATCCAGTAGGCCTATCAGGAACACGAGGTTGGTCAGTAAGCTGATTGGATTGGTGACCAGACCTTTTCGATCACGCCAAAACCAGTATTTCGTTGCAAGCGAACCTCGCCAACCGTCCCTTTCCCATCCCTGTAATGCAATGCCCGTGACCCACCGGGTTCGTTGCCGAATGGCAGACTTCACCTTTCGGGGAAAATATTCCCGGGTTGCCATCAGGTCGTCCTTCGTGTTTCGCAAGGGCACAAAGATCTGCGAATAGCCCATCCGGTGGATGTAGACGCCCACCTCATAATCTTCTGTCAAGCTAATCGGATCGAATACTTGACCGCGTTCTTCTCCAAGCTGCTGGAGGATATGACGGGCAAAGCCTGTACCCACCCCGTTGGAAGGCGTGAAAGAACCGCTGTAGCCACGGGAACGCATGTCAATGATCTGAAATTCAGCGAATTCGTCGCAGTAGACGCCATGGGTAAATTCATGGATGGGCGTCGGCAATGGGAGTACGGGCACCTGCACCATGGCATGGCGCACCCGTTCAAGATTAATCGTGCTGAGTGCCTCCGGATGAATCAGGTCTTCAGCGTCATGCAGTACCACGGTATCGAAACGAGTTGCACGTTCCTTCTCGATCACGTTCATGCGCTGGTAAATCCAATTCAGGCAATCAGCTTTAGAGGTGGGACCGGGGTGGGGGCAAACAGAGACATGAACGTTCCGATAGGAAGTGCTTAACCCTTCCACAACGGCGAGGGTCTCCAGGTCATTTGGGTAGACGCCAAGGAAAAAATCGTAATTGCGATAACGGATGGCCGCAAGATTGTGGCGCACCATGTTAGCGATTACTTTCGATTCCCTCCAGCAAGGGACGAAAATCGCGATGGGACGATCCCCATCCGGTAAGCCGAGCACGACCGGCTTGTAGGGATCCGCCGTTTTATCTTTGATCCAACGAAAGGCGCAAAACAGAAACGGAACGAAATCGTCAGCACCGCTCAGGAGGAGGAGATTCGCAAGCAGACGCAGCAGCCCGGGCCACACAGGCGCGAGGGCAGTCAATCCTGCCGCGAGATTTTCTGCCGGATTCTCCACTTGTTCTGCTATAGCGTTAGTGGGACAACGGAACCGGCATCGCATAAATATGAAGAATAAATGTCGAACTCTCGGACACTGTGTGTATGTGATTGAGATGAGAAGAGAGCGGTCTGACCTAGCCTCGTTCAGCCAACTGATTCAAGAACTCATCAATGGGTCGGTTCGGCGCCACACCTTTACTCAAAGCGAGCTGGAATTGCTCTTTGATCTGCAGACGTCCAAACTGCGAAAGTCATCTAAACCGGAAGCACTGCGGCGCTATCTGCGAGCTGTGCAACAACATCCGTCAACCGAATCAGCGATTCTTCGGTTCTCGACCTTTCTCGACCGTGAGTCCGCCGGTCGAATGCCTTCCCCTAGTGTCCATTTAAACGAGCCGATTCCTCAGAACGCCGCTTGATGAGGCTTGCCGGTTGTCGGCAGTGCTTAGCTTCTCCCTGTGCGTTCCGGCAGAAAGCAGCGGCCATGTGCCCAAAGTGCCAGGGCAATTAGTATCGGGAGAAGTAAGGACGCCGCCGGGATTACATCGTCCCGCATAACCACCGGTGTCCGGAATGAAAAAGCCTCCCGATAAGCCGGCATCGTTTGCGAGACAAAGTCCCCCAGCATGCCAAGAAGCCATGCGGACGCAAAAAGAAGGAAGGCGGAGCGGCGATTCTCAACCAGACGCCACGCCGACACTCCGAACAGGAGACTGGACAAGAGCCACAGTCCATGAACCCACCACGGCATCTCTTTCATGAGCGGAATGAAACGGTGGTAATCGCCCCCCGGGGTGACTCCGCCCAAAAATCCGGCGATCTGAACATAGTGCAGGCGGTAAGCAACGGTGAGTACGGTTGCGAAAAGCATCGAGACCACTTGCGTCCCTATCAAGAAAGCCACAACAGCGCGAGCGTATCTGATCTGCAATAAATCATTCACCCGGCTCCTCTCGACATAACCAGCCAGCACGCAACCGACAGCCCACACGATTGCATCCAAGTCACTTCCGATGTGATCAAGTTCGTGCTTCATCGCGGCCGCCCACATTGCACGAGTTGAAGGAAGTACGCCGGCTGCGTGTCTCATCAGGACATCGGCGATTCTACGTCCGAGGGAACGGCGGACGCTCATACCAAGGCTCCAGCCGTAGCTTTAATTTCGTTCAAAGCCGTTCGTTCTTCGGCGGCTGCCCGCGCAAACGCCAACCCACTCTGTGTTAGCCGGTAAGCGTGGCGCGGAGGTTTCCCGGTGCGCTCCGGTTCCTGCCATTGCGAGTCAAGCAGCCCTTGGTCGCTCAGCCGGATAAGCAGCGGGTAAAGAGTGCCCGACTTTAGACCAGCTTCCTTGGCCAGATCATAACCGTAACGCCACGTATGCGGCTGTTTGCACAGGATGGCCAGCAAGTCGCGGGTTTGCGGTGAGGTGTTGGGCTTCCGTGCCATGCCCAATTCTCTACCTAAGTAGAGTTTGATGTCAACTCACAAATTAGAGCGCCTGAAAAGCCTCCACCTTGGAACGAAAATGCCGAGCTCTCTCCGCCAGCAGGTCGAACCGGTTTTCAGCAATCAGCTTTGCATCAATTAACTCTGAACCTACGCCCACAGCACAGCAACCGACATGTAGAAATTCGGAAATCGTCTCCAGATTGACGCCGCCGGTCGGTACAAACTCGATGTCGGGAAAGGGTCCTTTCAGCGCTTTTATGTATTTCGCTCCACCCATCGCGCTACACGGAAAAACTTTTATGCCGTCAGCCCCCGCCTGCCAGGCGTTCAACACCTCAGTAGGTGTCAATGCGCCAGGGAAGATGGGTTTGGAATAGCGCTTAGCAATCTCGATCGTGGCGACGTTCAGACTTGGTGTAACGAAGAAGTTCGCACCGGCTAACATGCAGGCGCGAGCGGTTTCTGGATCGAGCACCGTTCCGGCCCCGAGCAAGACGCGATCGCCGAAGCGATCGGCTACTACCTCTAGGGCTTTGATGGCCCCTTTCACCGTCATTGTAATCTCGGCGCAAGGAATACCACCTTCCAGGATTGCTTCAACAGATCGGACGGCGGCCTCGGCATCGGTGGTTCGAACGACCGGGACAATGGCGACCTGTTTCAACTGCTGCAGAATTTCAGAGCTTTTCATGAGTTTATAGAAGCGCACGAGCTTTTGGCTGGCGCGACGCGCGTGCGACACCAGATTCAGTAAGTACCGCCTAGTCTTTATGCGCGATTTCTTTAAGATCGTAGCGCAAGCGCTTCGTCCGAAAAACGGGTTCTACTTTCCTGAGATCAGCTGTACTGATGTAGCGGGCGTACGGAACTGAAGGTTCGGGGAGCCTAGCGTGAGATGGCGAAGGTCTGGCTTCGTCATCGCGTTGCTGATCGGCTTCGTAGGAGCCGCAGCGCTGTCCGAATCTGCACCGGAAGTTTCTTCCGAGGCAGATTGAGCATCTACGTTAGGCAATCCGAGATCGGATGTTATAGAAGAGACATAGTTCTGAGTTTCTGCAATGTCAGGTATGCCCCTGAATGCATCGACTCTTTCGGGACCCGCGTTGTACGCCCCCAACGCCAGGCGAACATCGCCGCCAAAACGATTTAGCAGCTGCTTGAGAAAGGCCGCGCCACCCAATACATTCTGTCTGGGATTGAATGGGTCCTGGACGCCGAATTGCTCAGCCGTGGCGGGCATCAACTGCATGAGACCGAGTGCACCCTTTTCCGAGATGGCGCAAGGGCGGAAAGCGGATTCCCGTTTTATGACGGCCCGCAGAAGGCTTGCGGAGATGTCCTCCCGCTTGGCTGCCGAAGTAATCAAGTTGTCGGCCTCCAAGCCCGAAATGGCGGGGCAGTCGAAAGAAGGTGCCGGCAGGAAGGGAGGATTGTCTTGGGCCGGAAAAGAGGGCGCGTCGAACGGTTCGAAAATCGGGGCTACAAAGGCGACGCCGCTCGCATGCGCCGTTCGCAAAGCCCGATGTTGCGGAAACGATTGAGGCCGGGTGGCCGAAAGTTGCCTCTCCACCGAGTCACGCTGCACCTGCAGAGAAGCCAGCTGTTTTTCTAAGGCAGTCGGTTCCGGCGTGTGCAGCGCAGTTGGTTCGGATCCTCTGGCCGCCAGACTGCAGAAGATCGAAATAAGGATGAGGTTTCGAGGCGTGAGCAGACGCAGTCCCAGGGAGAGAGTTTCTCTCCACCCCTAGAAGTGCTCCTAGCCGGCTGTCAGTCTCAGGTCAGTCTATTTTTTGTGTTCAACCGGTTTTGCTTCACCAGACTTGGCGTCCTTCTCGGCGGGTTTAGCCTTCTCTTCCGCGCCCTTGGACCTCTCGTCTTTTCCAGACTTTTCGCTGCTTTTCTTTTCGCCTTTGCCTTCGTGGCCCTCGCCCTTTTTGCCCTCGCCCTTTTCTGGCTCGTCGGGCTCCACCGGAGTCGCATAACCGACGATGATGGAAACGCGTCGATTAGAGGCGTCATCGGGCTTGGTAGGTACTCTCAGACGCTGATCGGCAAAACCGCGTACCTGGGTGATCTGATGTTCTGCCATACCGGTCTCCTGCAGAATTCTTCTAGCTGCATTGGCGCGGTCGGTTGACAATTCCCAATTGCTATACTCTGCCTTTCCATAGGGGATCGAGTCAGTGTGGCCTTCGATCATCAGTGGATTGTTCTTAAGTTTCACAAGCTCACTGGCTAATTTGACCAGCAGATCTTTGCCCACGTCAGTGGGAACCGCTGCGCCGGTATTAAAGAACATGCCCTTCTCGGTCTCGAGTAGTTCGATGCGGAGACCTTCAGGGGTAATGGTCATCTCGACGTTATTTTTCAGTTTCTGGAACTCAGGCTGCTTCTTGATGGCTTCTTCCAGCTTGTCCTTAAGATCCTTGACAGTATTTTTGTTGAGGGTTACCGATTCACCACTGTTGGCGACGTTTGTTCCGGTTTTCTTGCCGGTTCCTTGCGGGTCCTTGAAGTAGCTGCTGACTGCCTTCTTCACCTCAGGTGTGGCATTCATTAGCCACATAACCAGGAAGAGGGCCATCATAGCGGTGACAAAGTCGGCATAAGCAACTTTCCAGGCCCCTCCATGGTGGCCGCCGTGACCGCCTTTTTTCTTGATGACGATAATCGGCTGTACGCCGGCGGGTGAGGACATTTCAGGCGCCCTTCTCGCCGCGGCATGCTTCTTCCATCTCCTTGAAGCTCGGACGAACTTCGGAAGGTATGGACCGGCGCGCGAATTCAACTGCGAGGATCGGTGCTGCACCGCGAATGAACGCAATCATGCCCGTTCGAAGACAGTTGTAGAACTGAGCTTCGGCGCCATTGATATGCGTCATGCTGGACGCAAGAGGTGCAAGGAAGCCATAACAGAAGAGAATGCCGAGAAAGGTACCGACCAGAGCGGCGCCGACTTTGTGTCCGATCTCTTCGGGTGGTCCTCCGAGCGATCCCATGGTGATCACAACTCCCAACACGGCCGCAACGATACCCAGACCAGGGAGCGAGTCAGCTACGGTCGTAAGGGCGCTGACGGGTGCGGAAACCTCGTGGTGGTGAACTTCCAGGTCGAGCTCGATCATCTGGTCGAGATCATGTGCAGAAACTGTCCCGCTCAGAGCCATACGCATCGTGTCACATACGAAGACCAGCGCGTGATGATCTTTCAAAATGAATTCGTGCTTCTTGAAGATTTCGCTCTGCTCGGGTTCTTCCACGTGAGATTCGAGGCTGACCATGCCGCCTTTGCGACCCTGCGAGAAGAGATCGTTCAGTAACTTGAGCGTGTTTGTGTAGCGGACTTTGTTGTATTTGCCTCCGCTCAGAATGCCGAGGAGACCCTTGATGATTTTGATAATGACCGGCAGAGGATTGCCAATTAGCACCGTGCCGATCGCCGCACCCCCGATGGTGACCACTTCGGCGGGCTGAACGAGAACCATCAGGTTCCCTTTTTCCATCAAATAGCCACCGATAACGGCACCGATGACTACGACTATTCCAATGATTGAAAACATGTAAGCGGTGTGTATCCTGTCACAGTCAATATCGAGAAATGGAAGGCAAGATCTAGCTGTTTTTGGCTCCCCTAAAAATTCTTTTTCTTCTCACTTCTGGCTCTACCGTTTCGACTTCTGCGCCGATAAAGTCTGTGAGGACATTACGTTGGCTGATCAAGATAACTACCTGGCTTACACCCAAAACTCACTCGTGGGAGCCAGCCCTATGCGCCTTGTGATCGCACTTTACGACGGTGCCATCGATGCAGTAAAGCAGAGTAAGAAGTGCTTTCTCGTCGGTGACGTTCTCGGGCGCGGTGCTGCCATTACAAGAGCAACGAATATCTTGACCGAACTGATCGTTTCGCTGGACATGGAGAAGGGTGGCGAGATCAGCCTCAACCTGAAGAAGCTTTACGACTACATGCAACAGCGACTCCTTAGCGCGCACATGAATAAACAGATCGAACCGCTCACAGAGGTGGAAGGCTTGCTCACAGACTTACTGGACGGCTGGAACACTGTAGCCCGACAGACTCTACACGAAGACCCGCAGCCGGCTTCGAGCTTGCAGACCGAAGATTATGGCGAGCTGATTGTCGAGGAGAAGGAAGAGGAAGTTACTTACACTGGGTACTTCCTGGAGACCGGCTCAAGCGTGCTGGGGCACGCTTATTCTTTCTAACAAGTCAGGAGATAAGGACTCACTTCTTTGTCTTCGGATGGCGATGGACGGCGCCGAAAAGCGCTATCAGCTGAACGAGTAACAAGGCCGCGGTTCTAATCAGGGGGCCTCTCATGCCCTGGTGATAGAACAGCCGGAAGACTTCGTTTAAGTGACATTATCCGTATGCGTGCGCTGATCGAGCCTGCTATGTGGCTTGATCGGCTTGTCGGTTCGTACCTGCGCCATGCGCCCAACGCCAGCCGGTATAGATTTCATTCAGAAGTGTGCCGGGTGGGTAGTGCAGCCAAGGTGCGGTTGATTCTTCCGGTTGAAAGAAGTTGCCCTCAAACCCCGCCCAGCGCTGGAGTGGGTAGTGATGCCAAGAACGGCCGCCCGTATCCTAATCCAAATGGAAAACACCGTGCCTCAGAATGTCGAGGGCCCTTGCTCCTCGTCGCTGATGACGGTGGATAGTGCGTCCCGAGATCCCTTACGGAATCAGATATCCAACAGGCAAGTGTCGAGAGCTTTCCCCACACGCGGCTGTCGAGTCACCAAGGCCGCGGGAAAGAACCAGGCTTGTGCTCGGAAGTACCAGATCCTTAGTTGCCGTAACATGTCCGTTCTTGGTTCAACTGGTTGCGCCAAGTGTGGTCCAGAAGGAACTGTTCCGAGCTCGCGGCGGCTAAGGAAGCGTTCAGATACCGATTGGTTTGCTCGGCTGCGCTGTGGCTTGCTGTCCGACTTTCTGTTCGACCATCTTTGAGAGGCCCATTCCGCCGCTCATGGCCAGAGCCTTCGCGAAGGACTGCTCGGCCAACTCGACAGCCTGGTCGCTGCTCGGGTCTTCGCCGCTGGTTCCTAACCAACCGGAGTCGGAAGACTCGCGGACCGACTTCATCATTTCCCCGATCATCAAGGCCTCAAACTGCTGCGCGGCGTCGTGAAGCTTCGTTGACTTGGCCGGCACGGCGCTCTGGCGATCGGCGAGAGCTGCTATCGAAGAAGCAAGACTGACCGGTTGCATTAGATAACATCCAGTTCTGCGTCGAGCGCACCCGCAGCCCGCAGGTTTTGCAGGATTGCGATTACATCACGCGTGGTGGATCCGATAGACGCCAGCGCTTTAACGAGTTCTTCAACTGTCGCGCCGTCCTTCAAGACCAGGTTCCGGGATTTGTCGTCTTTTGCAGCCACTGTGGTTTGGGGTACGACGATCGGCGCCGCATTTGAGAACGGCTGCGGTTCAGTTGCGGTTAGAGCGGTCTGGATCTCCACGGTGAGGTTGCCGTGCATGATAGCGACCGGCGCGATTCGCACGTCTTTGCCAAGAGTGACCGTGCCCGTTCGTTCGTTCACAACCACTCGGGCGATACGGTCGGGTTGCACTGAAAGACGCTCTAATTCGGAAACGAATTCTATCGAGCGATTGGCGAAAGAAGGAGGAAGCGACACCGAAACGAGAGCGGAATTCTCAGCGCGCGCGACACTCGCAGGTCCGGGAAAATGTTTGTTCACCATATCGGCGACCCGCGCAGCCGTCGTGAAGTCGGCGGTCTTTAGCTGTAGACGAATCGTGTTGCCGATTGCAACCGATGGAGCCATCCGCTCGACAGACACGCCGTTAGGAATGCGTCCGACAGTCGGATGGTTGACGGTAGTGGCGTTGCCCGGACCTCCCCGAGCTACGAACCCGCCGGTCACCACTGGTCCTTGAGACGTCGCATAGACCTGGCCATTGATTCCGCGCAAAGTCGTCAGGACGAGCAAGCCGCCCTGCAAGTTGCTGGCATCGCCAATCGACGAGACGGTCGCATCCAGGCTAGTGCCAGGTTGCGCAAACGCCGGTAAGGTCGCGGTCACCAGGACCGATGCCGTGTTCTTTACGGTAACGGCGCCGGGGGCTACACTCACGCCCATTCTCTGCAACAAATTCGTGAGACTCTGCACCGAAAACACGGTCTGCTGCTTGTCCCCGGTACCGTTGAGTCCCACAACCAGGCCATAGCCGACCAATTGATTGCTACGTACGCCTTCAATGGTGACCAGATCCTTCAAGCGCACGCCGTGAGCCGATGTGCGGTCGGCGTTCAAGTCCAGGGGATGTTCTACGGCGGATTGGACCGGCTGCTCAGCCGGGGGAACCGCAAAGGCAACTTGATTGGCGAGAAGTAGGGCGGTAACGAGAAAGGAACAGGACAACTTCATTAGAACGGCAACGCTCCTAGCAAAAGGCGGTATAGAAAGTTGGGACGATGAATGGCGTCGTTGACGACACCCTTGCCGTCCACCTTCAGCTCCATCTGGGCGACACTGCCGGACTGAACGATATTGGCGGTGCTCAGATCATTAGGCCGCACAACGCCGCGAATGGTGATTACCTGGTTTTCGGAGTTCACGAGAATTGTCTTTGATCCTTCGATCACAAGGTAGCCGTTTGGCAATACATCGATCACTCTGGCTGTCACTGTCGTTGTGAGTGTTGTAGTGCGAGACGTCGTGCCTTGGCCGTTAACGCCGTATTCGAGTTAGTAGTGATTAAATTAGCCACTGCGCCGGCGATGGACGGTGAAGCAAGCGAAGGCTCAGCCCCGCGTTAGCGCTGGATGTTCGCTGCGTTTTTGTATTTCCTGTGGATACTGCGGAAGCCTGCTCATTGACGACGATTGTAAGGATGTCGTCCACGTTGCGGGCTCTCAGGTCGCTCGATAGTTCGGCAAGCGAAGCTGCCCCAAGCCATAGCGAACCTGGGCTCTCAGCAGCTGCGGCCGCGGCCGCGTGATGAGCTTGCGTACGTACTGATCCAGTGCCGATGGGTTGAGGATCTCTCTTCAATTTGAGCTTACCGGCAAGACTTGTGCTCACCAAAATCATAGCTCATGCCAAAAGCTCTAATTGCCCGTGTCATGGCGTGATTCCTCCGTTACTAATCCTGTTGGTCCTTCCGGTATGACAAGAACTTTGCCCTTGTCCTGGATACGAGCACGGAACTTGCGGCCGCTGCGCGCGTTACGCACAAGAATCGTCGCGCCTTTGTGTCCGCTCTCTTCGGCGACGCCCTGCGCTTCCAGATGCGTTTGCTTCAGTTCAACTATGACTTCAACCAGATCGCCGCGCTCGATCTTCACTTCGCTCCCGCAGTAGAGCTGCGTCAGCGGTAGGCCAGAGGCAATGTGTTGTCGCGGTGTCAGGCCGATGACATCCGCAGGCGATCGGTAATATTGCTTCGCGCGTAAGCGGGCCTTCATAAGTCTCCACTTTCAGTTGGTCTGGCCGGACTTCTTCTCCAGGCTTCAGCGTTTGGGCTGCAACCAAGTGCGGCTCTTTCACGTTCACCCGAACGCGGGCCCAGATCGTAAAGGTCCGCTTATCGGCGTAGTGATGATGCCACGCCAAAGCACCGGGCCATCGGCCGTTCCGCTCAAACCGCTTAGTGGAAAGCTAATGAGGCCGGGAGGCGCCTCCAACCGGCTCTGCTCAACGATCTCGATATGAGCGTTGCGATGCGCCAATGTCTCCTCCATGGCCGCCTGAAGCATATCCGGATGTTGGCACGCTCATCGGCCAGCTGAAGCAGACGCCCTCCAGGAACTCGCTGTCCTTGGTGGCGTTCGCGAGCGCGAGTCGCTGAAGTTCACCAGGCCGGAAGACCCGCTGTTGACCGGGAAATGGCGATAGTCCAACGACAAGGTCGCGGGCTGAGCTGCTTGAAAGCAGGAAGCGCTTGGGCCAGGTCGCGCCCGTAGATGCGATCGGCGGTGACTGGATGACACGTGGGAACGCCCAAAGCCACAACAAAAGCCAAAAAGAAATCATGCGGGAATCTGATTGATCTGCTGATACATCTCATCGGCCGCCTTGATTACGCTTCGAATTGGCTTCGTAGGCCCGTTGGCTTTGGATCAGATTGACGAACTCTTCCACAACGCTGACGTTCGATTGCTCCGTGTAGCCCTGCAGCACGGTACCCATGCCCTCTGCTCCGCCGGGACGTCCAACCTGCGGATCACCGGAAGCATCGGTGGGGTGAAACAGCGAATTGCCAAGGCTGTTGAAGCCAGCCGGGTTTTGAAAATTCGCCAGCTGAATCTGTCCGGCTTTCTGAGCCGCGTTCTGGCCGGGCAGCGTGTAGCTAACCGTGCCGTCCTGTCCGATCGTGACGTTCATCGCGTTCGCTGGAACGGTGATTTGTGGTTCGACAGGCTTCGCCTTCCGCAGTCACGATGGTTCCTGTCCGATCCATCTGAAACGTTCCTGCACGTGTATAGGCAAGTTCGCCGGTTGTGCCCGCCGGATCTGAAAGAAACCTTTCCCCTGATCGCGACATCCAGCGAGTTGTTGGTTTGGACCATGGCGCCTTGAGTAAAGATAATCTCGTTCGACACGGTCCGCGTACCCAAGCCAATCTGCAGACCGACCGGCACGGTGGTCTGCGCACCTGAAGATGCTCCCGGCTGTTATCATGTTTTGGTACACCAAGTCCTGAAATTGGGCACGCCGAGCTTTGAACCCGGCCGTGCTCGAGTTCGCCAATTGTTGCGCGATGCTGTCGACGTTCAATTGCTGCGCCGTTCATTCCGCTGGCCGCGCTGTAAAGAGCTCTGATCATAATCTCCTCTTGGCCCTGGGTTCTGCGTCAGGCGGAGACTTGGCCCACTTCCTCTACCGATTGTTGGTTCATGTCTGCGCCGATCTTCACGGCGTGCTGCAGCATTTCGAAATGTCGCAGCAAGAGTGATCATGCGCGCTGATGCCTCCGCCGGCGTGGCATTTGAGGCTTCCGTTTTGCCCTGTAGAATTTGCGCTGTTGCTGGTGCATCCGGACCATTCGCCGGATCATCAGGGGCGAAATAAGCTCGCGGCAAACTTCACCAGCCGGTTCGGATCCTGAAAATTCGCCAGCTCCATCTGGCCCAGGGTCGCGCCGGCCTGGCTCACCTGGCCATCAGGCGAAACCGTTATAGGGTCATTGGATTGCGTCTTCAAAGTTTGATTACCGGCCAGACGAACCGGATATCCATCGGCAGTGACGAGTTCTCCCGTGGAACTCATCTGAAAATTGCCGTTACGCGTATATAAGGTTCCGTTCGGGCCGTTTACGGAGAAGAACCCATTGCCGGAAAGCGCCAAATCCGTCTGGTTCCCAGTGTGCACTAGCGAGCCTTGAGAGAAGTCAGTCCACTTCTTCTGAATCAGCGGCGATTCGCCGACAATCGGGTCAGCCTGGTTGGCCAGTTCCGGTGAAAGATAAGAGGTATAGAATTCGCGGTCAGCTTTAAACCCATTGCTGGAAGTATTTGACAAGGTTGTTTGCCAACATGTCCATGGATTCGATGCGGGCTTGCATCCCACTGGCCGCTGCAGTTGTTAAGGCATCCATACTCGCAATCACTGAAGCACGCAGGCTGCCATGTTCGAACCCGGATTTCTCCGATGAAATAGGAGCAAAAGCGTCATATTTCTGCCCGCTCGATGGCTGCACCGTCAAAGTTTCGAGCGACAGATAAGGCGGACCTCAGTTTTTTGACACTTTTCTGATCCCCAATACGAAATTTCCCTATAAAACCGATTTCTCATTCGTTGGCGCTCGACGTGCAACAGCTCTGGCGTGACCGTTACCTCAGCTTCCTTGACTTCCCTGGCCGCCGACCAGTTGGGAGCGTCTCTTGGCCAAGGAGTCACCGGCAAGTCACACGACCAATCCCCAGCGTTCTCCCACCTCCTGAATGAAGGCATCAAGAAGCATAAAGACGAGAGCGACTCAAATTCGTCAGGCCACCAAAGTAAGACCCGCAAGACAGAGAAGGAATCGAACGATAAGGTCTCGAACACCCAAAGCGCTTCGGTGAAGCAGGGCAGTAAGCCTGCTCTCACCGGAAAGTTCGGATTTTTCACTCAGCAAGCTCCAAAGCAAGCGGCCGATAAGGACAGCGCCGGCGTGAATGTCACACCGCAGGGTGAGGATTCGCTGGTTGAGCAGGTGCTGTCAGGCGGCGCTGCGGTCAATACCAACTCTGGCGCCATGTTGATGGCTTTGTTGATGCAGATGAAAACCGGTCCCGAGGGTGTACCTAGTCACGTTGGTGCCGAGGAGTCGACTCTACAAGAGCAGGACACGCAAGACGACCAGCCGCAAGAGCAACCGGTCAACCCTGCACTAAACGGCGATCCAATGTTACTGACGATGGTAGCCGCCGGAATGACGCCAGCGCCTGGAAGCGTCGAGCCGACAAAGAAATCATCAGGCGACAGCCTCAGCTCAGTCAAGAATTCAACGGATACAACGCCCGTAGAGAGCGAAACACGTGAATCTGCCCCAAGCGCGGCTTCCGGTCATTTAGCCTTCGCCGTGCGGCTGAATGCTGCGCTCGACCAAGCCGCAACGCAAGCAGCCGAGGCGAAGCAGCAGACTGAGCTCGCACTTGAGAATGTTCGCGGCGAAAATCCGGCTTCGTCTTCGGCAGCGCAGCCCATCAATCTGAACGAACTCGCAGCCGGTTCGGAGAAGAAACAGCAATCCCATAGCAATTCAAAGGATCACGAGGGAACATCGGCGGTGCTGGATATGTCTGCATCAATGGCGTCTCACCTGCCTGATTCCACACCTTCTACTATCGACGCTCCAGTTGTTTCAAATGCTCCTGATGTCGACGATAAGTTGCTCGAGTACTCAACAGAGACGGTCCGCAACGTGCAAATGCAAGTTGTAAGCGATGACAACCGCCGTGTTGATATCCGGCTGATCGATCGGGCCGGCGAGTTGAGGGTCAGCGTCAAGTCTGGCGACACGGCCTTAAACAAGACGCTGCAGAGCAGTATGCCGGAACTGACTTCGCGATTGCAGTCAGCCCAGTATCAAACGGAAGTCTGGATACCGACTTCTAACGTGCAATCTCAAGCGTCAGCCGACAACACCAACACTGACGCGCAGAAGGGCCAGCAGCAACGGCCCGATTGGGTAGCGGACCTGGAAGGCGCTGCTCCTCAGAAAACAGAAAGGAATTCATAACAATGTCAACCATTTCCGCACTTACTGCAGCTAGCCAGAATCAGATCAACCCAATCACTGGAAAAGTTGGCTCGACGAACTCGACTGCAACATCGTCGAGCAACACCGGAACCACGAACGCCACCAGCGGTCTTGCCACTGAGTCTACGTTCCTAACCCTGCTGGTTGCCCAGCTGAAGAACCAAGATCCCGAGCAGCCGGCCGATGGCACTCAGTTCGTCACTCAGCTAGCCCAGTTCACCACTCTCGAACAGAACCTGGCCATGCGAACAGATCTGGATAGCATCAACACCAAGACTCCGTCGCCGGCTATGGGCACGGCTTCAAGCGGAAGTAGCTCGACTACTAATTCCGCGACCGGCGCATAACTGGCCCCCGTTAGGAAGCAACCATGTCCAGCGCTTTTTCTATTGCCTTAACGTCTCTACAAGCCGAGTCGGAAGCGATCAATACGACCGGTCATAATCTGGCAAACATAAATACAACTGGCTTCAAGGGAAGCAATCTCGATTTCCGGGATCTTGTTGCCACGTCCTTCGGCACGGGAGGTGCGAGCAGCCAGTTTGGGTTGGGTGTGGAGCGCCCGCTTAACCACCAGATCTTCTCGCAGGGAGCTATCAGCAGCAGCACTTCGCCTTGGGCAGTTGCGATCCAGGGTAGCGGCTTCTTTATAACCAAAAGGCCTGACGGATCGCAGGTCTACACCCGCGACGGAGACTTCACCCTAAGCTCTACTGGCCAGTTGCAAACGTTAACCGGTGACACGGTGCAGGGCTGGACATCAGTGAACGGTGTATTGAGCACTGCCGGTGCACCAAGCGGCATGACCCTCAGCACCGGCGGCGTCGTCTCTCCAGTGGCGAGTGCCAATCTTACGGTAAACGCAAACCTCAACGCTTCTGGCGTGGCGCCCACCACGAATACTGAATCCGTTCCGGTCCAATTTACTGATTCGCTGGGTGAGAACCACACCGTCACGATCACGTTCACGAAGGATCCGAACAACGTGAACACTTGGAGCTACGACGCTACCATCCCCGGCGGTGATTTACTGGGCGGGACAGCCGGAACCAACGTCTCGATTTTGGGCACACCGGGTACGCTGACCTTTAATAATGACGGAACCCTTACCACTGCTTCCCAGGCGCCTGTCACTTTGAACGTTGCCGGACTGAAAGATGGCGCAAAGAATATGAGCGTCAGTTGGAACACCCAGAACTCAGACGGCACCAGTGCTATAACGCAATACTCCCAGGCTTCGACATACAGCGTCACAATCGACGGAAGTCCTTCAGGGCAGCTCTCCTCTATCAGCATCGGGAACGGCGGAAGCATCGTAGCTTCGTACACCAATGGAACATCCCAAGTCACCGGTCAGCTGGCCTTGGCCACTTTCCGCAACGTCGAATCCTTGACGGATCTAGGAAACAACTCCTTCGTGCCCAGCGGTGAGACGGCTCCCGTCTCTATCGGTCTGCCCCAAACGGGCGGACGTGGGCAGATACTGGCAGGATCTTTAGAGGGCTCAAACGTCGATATCGCCACGCAATTTACCAATCTGATTACCTATCAACGTGGATACCAGGCCAGTTCGAAGGTAATTACGACCGAAAACTCGATTCTGCAAAACACCATCGATCTCATTCAGTAATACCCAAGGGTGGGGCTAACAGAAAAATCTGAGAGGTTTGGTCTGTTACGCCGACTTGTGACTTAGGGCGCAGAGCGACGACCATTCATGCCGGAAGTTGGATGCCCCAAACACTAAGTCATGACCGGGCAAATATCCGCTGTTTTCTTCGTTCTGCTTCTGCTGATTGCCACTCTGTGGTTTCTACGCCGCAAAGGTGTGGCTAATCTCAGCTTTGCGATGACCCAGCGCATCGCCCGGCAGAAGCTAATGCAAGTCATTGAACGCGTTCCACTTACAGCCAATCATTCTCTGCACCTGGTGCGCATACACGATCGCGTCATCCTGATCGGTGTTTCGCCATCCGGCTGCACTCAATTGGAGTCGTTCCCAGGTTCTTTGGCTCCTCTGGCAGGTGCCGGATCCGTTGAAGGCCAGATATGAGAGTCTTTCGACTGCTCCTGGTCCTCGCTACTACGATCGGCATCGCGTCGGCTCAATCCACAAGTGGTTCTTCGGCGCTTACGTCGATGGGTATCACTGCTGCGGCGGGCGGGAAAGGTGTGGCTCTGAGTGCACCGATGCAAATTGCACTCGGCCTCACGCTACTGACTCTCTTACCTGCAGCCTTCATGTGCGTCACGCCTTTTCTGCGGATCACCGTCGTGCTGCACTTTCTGCGACAGGCTTTAGGGACGCAATCCGCGCCATCGAACCAGGTGCTCCTGGGATTGGCTCTGTTCCTCTCTCTGCTCGTCGTGCAGCCCATGTTCTCAGACATATACACGAATGCGTGGCAGCCCTTAGAAGACGGGAAGATCTCGACTCAGCAGGCCATGGATAACGGATCGCAACCATTACGTAAGTTTTTGCTGCGTTTCGCTCGAGAACGCGACATTCATCTTTTTGTCGAGATCTCAAAAGAGCCCGCCCCGCATAATGCAAGCGACTTGAACTTACGCGTGCTGATTCCGGCCTACATCTTGTCGGAGCTGAAAGCAGGGTTTCAGATCGGCGCCGTTCTCTTTCTCCCGTTCCTGGTGATTGACATCGTGGTTGCCTCGATAACCCTGTCGATCGGCATGATGCAGCTACCGCCAGCCATGATTTCGGCTCCATTTAAGATTTTGCTTTTTGTCCTCGTGGATGGATGGAACCTGGTGATCGGGTCCTTGATGAAAAGCTTCTTCCAGTAGGGCCGCTGAAGATCATTACTTGTCCGGCGCGGTGAAGGAAGCTTTGGGCTACAGAAAAATCTGAGACTTACGGCCCGTTCGTACCACTCCCTTTCATCGGAAGTCATCAGGCGTGAACCCTCAATTTGTCATTCACATCATTGCTCAGGCCCTAACGGCCGCTTTCTGGATTTGCCTGCCGCTTCTCGCCATCACCTTTGTTGTGAGCGTGGTGATCAATATAGTGCAAATCGCCACCTCAATGCAGGACGCTGTTTTCAGTACCGTGCCGCGCTTAACCGTCGCCCTGGTGGGAGTCATCGTGCTTATGCCCTGGATGCTTCACCGTGCCGCGGCTTATGCCATTTCCATCTTCGGAGACTTGGCGCAGTATGCACGGTAGCCTGACGCTCTCGGCTTCAACGCTGCTTGCCTTTGCTCTGGTGCTTTCGCGAATCGCGAGCGTGTTCGTGTTTGTCCCGTTTCCTTCGCAGGATTCCGGACCACCGGTGGCGCGTATCGCAGTGGCGCTTGCCACCACCTTCTCACTGTTTCCAAGATGGCCCACGATCAACTCCGAAAGGTTCGACCTTCCCACCATGGCGCTTTGGATGATTTCCGAGTTGGCGCTGGGAACAGCGATCGGGTTGATGGTAGCGTTCATCTCGGAATCGCTTACCTTTGGCGCACAGGTTCTTAGCCTTCAGGCGGGGTATGGTTACGCGTCGGTAGTCGATCCAACGACTCAGGCCGATTCTAACGTGCTGCCAGTGGTGGCCAATCTCACGGCCGGGTTGCTCTTCTTTAGCACGGGACTACATCGTTACGTCATCAAGGCGTTCGCTACCAGTCTGGATTCCTTCCCGCCCGGAGGTTTCACAGTCAGCCGCGATCTTGTGAATGTCGTGGTCGCCCTGGGTTCCAGTATCTTCTCAGTCGGCATTCGTTTGGCCATGCCGATTATCGGGCTGCTCTTGATGACCGACATCACTCTCGCGGTGCTCGGCCGTATCAGTGCTCAACTGCAGATGGGTTCGAATGCGTATCCCGTGAAAATGCTTCTGACCTTGGTGATGCTTGCCACCATCCTGGCTGTGGCACCTTCGCTTTACCAGGCCTTTTCGAGCGATGTATTCAAGACTATCCAAAAAACGGTGCTTCGCTAAGCCAGCAGATTCATGTCGAGCGATAAGTCAGAAAAGCCCACTCCGCAGCGACTGAAAAAGTCGCGTGAAGAAGGACAATTTCTCTCCTCCCGCAGCATGATCAGTGCGGTTGAGTTTGCTATCGCGCTCATATTAATCACCAAATTCTTCGATCTCTGGTCAACTCGCATGCAGTCGGTCATGGTGACCCTCCTGCAGTCCGGAGGCACGGCCGAAATGGGCGACGCGCAGTGGATCAAGACGTTACAAGAACTGCTGATCCAAGCGCTTCTGCCGATTGTTTGCTACGGCGGGATCCTTCTGGCAGTAACCGGCGCGGCGAACTTCGGAGTGACTCAGTTCGGTTTCAGCTTTAACAAGCTCATGCCGAACTTCAATCGTTTGAACCCAGTTTCGCGACTGAAAGATCTTCCAACTCAGAACCTTAAGTCGGTGATCGAAGCCGTATGTCTGATCGTCCTCCTGAGCGCCTCGATCAACGGCTTCTATCAGTCCAACGCCGAAGCGCTGCTACGGCTTCCTTTCCAGAGTCTTCCAATCGCCACGTCTACGATCGCTGGCATGCTCACCGGCGTTCTCTGGAAAGCCGCTGCTCTCTTCTTTTTATTCGGGGCGGTCGATCTTTTCCGCAACTACCAGAAGCACATGGGAACGCTGAAGATGACCAAGGAAGAAGTAAAGCAGGAAAACAAGAGTAACGACGGAAACCCGGAAGTCAAAGGCAAGATCCGGCGGATGCGCCGCGAGATGCTGCAGAACAAGATGATGCAGGCGGTGCCCACCGCCACTGCAGTTATCGTGAACCCGACACACTACGCTGTCGCAATCAAATATGACGTCGACAGCATGTCGAGCCCCGTCGTGGTAGCGAAAGGCAAGAATCGCATCGCCTTAAAGATTCGTACGCTCGCCGTTCAGAACGAAGTTCCGGTGATTGAGAATCCACCGCTTGCTCGCGCGCTGCACGCGGCGATTAAAGTCGGGCAACCGATTCCGCCGGAGTTCTATCGCGCGATGGCGGAGATCCTGGCCTACATATACAAAATGATGGGCCATAAATTGCCCTAGTCCGAATACAACAAAACGAACTTTTACATGGCTACCCAACCACAGACCTTTCCAGCAGCTTCCGGCGGATTCTTGGGCCGTCTCCCTCTCGCCAAACTGAGCGAAGCCGCAGTGCCTCTAGCGGTACTGGGGATCGTCATTGCTCTTATCACCCCTCTACCTCCGTTTATCCTCGATCTGCTGATCGTCGTCGACATCATGATGTCGGTGATCGTCCTGATGGTCGCATTGCACATTCTTAAGCCGGTTGATTTCAGCGTGTTTCCTACAACTCTGCTATTGCTGACGCTTTTCCGGCTGGCTTTGAACGTAAGCTCGGCTCGTTTGATTCTGCTCGGGGGAAATGGTGGGACCGCCGCTGCGGGAGGCGTAATCGAAGCATTCGGAAGCTTTGTCGTAGGTGGTAATTACATCGTTGGCGTGGTGATTTTCCTGGTGCTGATCGCCATTCAGTACATCGTTATCAACCATGGTGCTGTTCGTATTTCGGAAGTTTCCGCGCGCTTCACCTTAGACGCGATGCCTGGTAAGCAGATGGCCATCGACGGCGAGATGAACGCCGGCCTGATTGACGAAGCCGAAGCGCGTCGTCGCCGCAAGGCCGTAGCTGCAGAAGCTGAATTTTATGGCTCGATGGATGGTGCATCCCGCTTCACGCAACGGGACGCTGTCGCAAGCATAATGATTACGGTCATCAACATTGTTGCTGGGTTCATGATTGGCGTCATCCAGCACGGCATGGATCTGAAGCGCGCCATTCAGACCTATACAGTCCTGACCATCGGCGACGGCTTGGTGACCGTTGTGCCTGCTCTCATGATCTCCGTCGCAGGCGGTATGATCGTGACCCGCGCCAGCGCTGAGACACGCGTTAGCGAAGAGTTTTCCCGTCAGCTCTTCAGCCGGGTCGAGCCTCTCTTCCTGTCAAGCGGTGTCATGGTCCTGCTGGCTGCCTTTCCCGGCATGCCCACTATTCCCTTCCTGTTGATGGGAGGGGGTTTAGGCGCCATAGCTTGGAACAAGCGTGAAAAATCTGACATCGTCGTCAAGAATGAGACAGCTGCAGCCGCTACAACGGCAACGGCACCGCCTGCTGCTACAAGCGAGAATCTCGAATCTCTTCTGAAGGTTGAGCCTATCGCGATCGAAGTTGGGCTCGGGCTGGTCAACCTGGTGGCGGGTGGCGCTACCTCGCCGTTACTCAAGAAGATCGCCGGAATACGGCGTCAGTTCGTGACTAGTCTGGGCTATCTGCTGCCGCCAGTGCGCGTCACCGATAACACATCGCTGCGCGCCCGGGAGTACATGGTTCTCCTGAAAGGAAGCGAAATAGGCCGTTATGAGCTGTTGCCCGGGTGCGAATTGGCCCTGCCGACCGCAAAGGCCGATAAGTCCTTCCCGGGTCAGCAAACACGCGAACCGGCCTTCGGATTGCCCGCGTTATGGATTCCACTTGATAAAGTAGAGGCAGCCCGCGCTGCCGGGCACACCGTTGTCGATCCTGTCAACGTAATCGGCACACACCTTTCTGAGCTCATCCGGCAACACGCTACCGAGATGTTCTCGCGCCAGGACGCTAAACAGTTCTGCGACCGTATAGCTCAAGATAATTCGAAGGTTGTGGAAGATTTGGTCCCTAAACTGCTCTCTTTGGCTTCTGTGCAGCGCGTCCTACAAAACCTTCTTCGCGAGCGCGTCTCCATTCGCGATGGTGTGTCCATCCTGGAAGCGTTGGGTGAAGCTGCGACCACCACGAAGAATCCGATACTCCTGACCGAATTTGTTCGGCAATGTTTGCGACGAACAGTGGTGAAGCCCTACTTGAATCAAAAGGGCGAGTTGCCAGCTTACATCATGGATAACACCACGGAGGGAGCAGTCGAGTCCGCCGTCCAGCATAGCGAATCCAACAGCATCTGCGTGCTGGCGCCGCAGGTGGTCCGGGAAATCGTTGGCCGTCTGGAGCGTAAGCTCGACCGCCGTGAAGTTCCTGTCGTCGTGCTCACCAGTGTAGGAGCGCGCTACTTCCTCCGCCAGATGGTGGAGTCTACTTTGGGGAACATCTTCTTTGTCTCGCATAACGAAGTACCCGCCGGGGTCAAAATCGTCTCTCTTGGGGTCATCTAACGTATGAGGTTGAAATCGTATTTCGCTGCTTCGGTCGCCGAAGCTATTGAAAATGCCCGGGTGGAGCTCGGCCCGGAAGCGATGCTTTTAAACTCGCGGGAAATCGCTCCCGAGCAGCGTCACTTAGGCGCATATGAAGTGGTCTTCGGCATTACAGGGGAACCGTTATTGCCGCGGCGATCGGAAGCGGTAGCTCACCTGTTCACTGCATCGCCGGCATCGGGAACTTCACCGTCTACCGCCGCAGCGGTACCGCCCGCTGCTGCCAAGTCACCCGCGAAGCCGCTGGGGTTGGGTCTCAGACAGTTTGTGCCTCCTGCTGCCGCTCCGCCCGCCGCTGAGAGTGCCTCGCCATCTCCCGCTCCCGAAATCCCGTCCTGGAAGCGCACTCTGGAAGAGCTCGTCTCGCGCCAGGAGGCCCCAGTTCCTGTTTCGTCCATTGCGCCTCCACGTGCTACGGCAGTACCGTTTGCGCAGGCTAGGCCAACCGATCTCGCGTCCAGGCCGGCGGCACAAGAACCGGCAACTTCGTCTCCTGAGCCCCGATCCTCGCCTGCAGCCAGAGCAACTTCCAGCGTGAGCAAGCCGGGCAATCGACAGGAAGCTACATCTAGAACGGACTCTCCACAGATTTCTGCCCGACTCGCAGCTCAAGCTGCCGCTGCCGGTGTAGATACTCCCCGCTCGTCTTCTGCCAGGCCCCCTTCTTTGCCTTCGGGAGAATCTACGCCTTCGCCCGAAGCTCTTGCTGATGAACTGGTTAGTCTCCGCCAGCAGATTGAGCGTGTTAAGTCATCTCTGGCAAGTACCAGCCATCCGGCTGCTCCGCCGAATCGTCCCCGCGAATTGGATCTCCTCAACGCGCAGATGATAGGCCTTGGTTTCTCGCCGGCCTTTGCGCAGAAAATGGGCGACGCTGCAGTTGAGCGGCTTGCCGCCTTCTCCGCCGAATCCGCCTCGCTCTCCTATCTCAGTAGATCGGGTTATTCCCTGGAGCACCTGCAGCAGGTCTTGATCGCGGAACTCCAGAGCCGTTTTCAGGTAAGGCCCGATCTGGGCGTGACCGGTTCCGATCGCAAGACTGTCATGTTTGTCGGACCCCCGGGCGCTGGTAAGACCACAACGCTTGTGAAACTCGCCATTAAGTATGGAATGGAAAGGCGCCTCCCGGTTCATCTGCTCTCGCTCGATACGGTTCGGGTTGGCGGTTCGGAACAGCTGGGTACTTTCGCGCGTATCCTCAATGTCGGCTTTGACGCGCTTCATACGACCGCCGCACTACGCGAGGCTTTAGGCGACTGCCGCACGGATCAAATTGTTCTCATAGATTGTCCGGGGTATGCACCCGCGGATATGGAGCAGGCGTCTGCAACGGCCTCGTTCTTGCGTCAGAATCCTGACGTCGATGTGCAACTCGTGTTACCGGCATTTATGAACGCCTCGTCTTTGCAGGCGTCTTCACAACGGTTCTCCATGTTTGAACCGTCGAAGCTGATCTATACCCACCTGGACGAAGTCGATTCGCTCGGAACGATTCTTGAACACACCGTTAAGGCGAGTCTGCCGGTTTCGTTTCTCACCAACGGACAAGGCATTCCGCAAGATCTGCAGGAAGCCGCCAAAGATCGATTTACACAGGGAATTCTAAACGGTGCTGCCGCGTTTGGCGCTGCCTAAATAGAAGACCAGCTATTCACATGTACGCTGAAGCCTTAGAAACACGACCCTCGCAGGAACGGGATGCTCTCATCCTGGAACATCTATCTCAGGTCAATTGGATCGCCTCGCGAATCCACGAGAAACTGCCGCCTAATGTGCAGCTCGACGATCTGATCTCGGCAGGGATTGTAGGTCTACTGGCTGCTATAGATCATTTCGACCCGAGTCACAACGCTTCGCTACGGACTTACGCCGAATACAAAATCCGCGGCGCAATCCTCGACAGTATCCGGGGGCTGGACGGCATTCCCTCTCACCGGCGTAAGTATGTAAAGCAGGTACAGGAAGCAATAAGCGTGGCTGAACAGCGTCTGCAGCGGACGCCGGGTGAGGACGAGATTGCTGCCCAGCTCAACATTCCGCTGGAAGAATACCAGCAATGGATGGTCGATCTCCGGGGAGTTTCGCTCGGGAGCCTGGATGTGATCGAAAACAGCGAGGAAGTCGGGCTCCTGAAGTTCATCGCGAACGACTCGGAGCATTCGCCCGAGCATATTCTCCAGCAATCTCAACTGGAGCAGGTCATTACCTCGGGTATCGAGAAGATGCCTGAGAACGAGCGAACTGTGCTCAGCCTCTACTACAAAGAGGAACTGAATTTGCGCGAGATCGCTTCTGTTATGGGCCTGCACATCACGCGGATCAGCCAATTGCGCTCTCAAGGCATACTCCGGCTGCGCGGTTATATCGAACATAAATGGCCCAGCGAACGAGGGATCTATTGACGAGTTCGTGCACTCTTACTCGCGACCAGGCCTGGGCCTATTAAGAAAAGGACTTCTATGAATCAGGATCAGCTTCTTCCCATCGTGGTATTTTCACTTCCGGTTTTTGCGGCTATTGGCTTAGCCCTTACTACCTGGTTTTTTCTTTCCCTGCGCAAGCAGTTGCGCAAGATGGAAGCCCAGGCGGCGGAGAACGCCGAGGTGCTGGACCGTCTATCAAGGGTCGTCTCGGTTCTGGGCGAGTACAACCTGGGGAGTCTTGACCATCGATTAACCGAGGTAGAGAATCGGAAGCCCATCACTGTTCCGGAGCCATCGTCTCCGGCATTCGTGGGTGCCAGTCGGCGTGGCCAGGTCCTCCGGCTCCACCGCAGCGGTGAGTCGCCCGTGAACATTGCCGAGACACTCGGAGTGTCCCAGGGTGAGGTAGCGCTTACTTTGAAGCTACAGGATCTTTTCTCTCAGACTGTTCCGTAAGAGAAAAAGTCAACTTTGCTCTAAATCAGCACCGGGCAGTCGATAAGAATTTTAGAGAAACAGTAACGGAGTCACAAAAGCAAGTATGCGACTAGAAAATTTACCCAGTCAGGGTGTTACGGACGGTAGCCGTACATCTGCGACTCGCGCGGCGAGTCCTGAAATCGGGACCGGGCACATGCAATTCCCGAAGGGAGGCACCACCGATCAGGTGGATCTCTCGGGCGCAAGCAGTCTGCTTGGGCTTTCGAAGAGCGTGTCATCCGACAGGCAAGGCAAAGTCCAGGCCTTAGCGGCCCAGTATGCTGCCGGCACTTATAAGCCGGATGCTGCTGCCATCAGCCGTAGCCTGATCGATTCTTTGAAGAACTAAATAGACGCGGAGTCACCTGGATTGCCTAAGCAGCCGAATAATGTACTGACTAACCTGCAACTTGCGAGCGACTACCTCCAACAAGTACGGCAGCAGCTTATTCGGTGCGATTCTTTGGCTGGGCAAACGGAACCTACCCTGCATCGGATTAGCGGCTTACTGCGTGATCTGGCATTAAGTCCCGAGAGGTTGAATGCTGACCCGAAAGCGGTTGTCAGCCTCCTTCTGAAGATTCGCGCTGAGTCCGCGCGCGCTCAGATGCTTCTGGATACGGCTGCGGCTTTTCACTGCGGCGCTGCTCTGGCAGGCCCCGCCATCCCCGAAACCTACACACCGGACGGTGGCTGGGAAAGTAATTACCCGAGCGATCAAATCTGCCTGAATGCTTAAAAAGGAGATCTAATGTCATCACTCTTTGCCGCTCTGCAAAATAGTGCGAATGCCCTTGGAGTCTTTGAAAAGGCAATTGGAACCATTCAGAACAACACGACGAATGCCTCAACGCCTGGTTATGTAACTCAATCCGTCGACCTGCAGTCGCGTCCCTTTCAGCCCGGTAACAATCTATGGGGCGGAGTATCGGCGGGGCCGACTCTGGATTCCCGAAGCAAGTTTGCTGAACAAGGTGTCTGGAATCAGAGCGAGTTACTAGGGGCGGCGAGCGAAAAGGCCTCTTCACTTTCGCAGATTGAGGCACAATTCAACGTGAGCGGCACGTCGGGTATTCCCGGAGCCTTGAGCACGTTGAGTTCTGCTTTTTCTGCTTGGAGTAACACTCCTAATGATGTGACGGCGCGAGGCCAGGTCATCTCAGCCGCCACAACGGTGGCTCAACAGTTCAACACGACATCCGCCAACCTTCAGTCCCTTCAGATTCAGACAAATACCCAGCTCTCTGACACCGTCACGCAAATCAACCAGACCGTGTCCGAGATCTCGTCGATCAATGCGCAGGTCGGCGAGACCGGAAACAAAGATGCTGGAGTGCAAGCGCAGCTATATTCAAAGCTGGAAGCTCTTTCGAAACTTACTCCCATAACGGTTCAGACGGCTCCCAACGGATCCTTGACCGTTTTGATGAACGGCCAAGTGCAGTTGCTGAATGGGACCACGCAGAACCTTCTGCACGTGGCTTATCCATCTAGCCCGAATCCGGCTGTTTCGGGTGGTAGTGCCCACGCCGTGATCGAAACCAGTGACAATCAGGACGTAACGCCGAAAGCTACCGGCGGTCAACTCGGTGGATTGCTCGATATCCGAAATAACACGCTACCAGCCCTGATTGGGGACCAGAGTCAGCCGGGCAGCCTCAACACATTGGCTAAAGCCTTTGCGGATCGTGTAAACAATATTCTCAAGACGGGCGTAGTATCCGCCGGCCCGCCCGCCATCCCTGGTAAGACTCTATTCACTTACGACACCAGTCTGCTGGGTGCCGTGGCTGGAACTCTAACGGTCGATGCAAGCGTTGCTCCTTCCGATCTTGGCGCCATTCAGACCTCACCAACTACGGTCGCGAACGGCATCCCAAATCAGTTGGCGAGTATTCAATCGGACGCCAACAACAACGATCCGACAGACCCCATTAGTGGCACAAGCGTATCGGACTATTACAAACAAATCGCCACTAACGTTGGAAATCAGGCTTCGACGGCCAATGACTTGCAGAGTAGTCAGACAGATCTGTTGACGCAGGCCAAAAATCTGCGCTCTCAAATTTCGGGGGTCGACCTGAACTCACAAGCTGCACAGCTGCTGCAGTACCAGCAGGCGTACGAAGCTGCTTCGAAGATCATCTCGGTTGTGAATCAGATGACCAGCGATCTGATGAACCTTATTCAATAGAAAGTTAACGACGAACAATGCTCAGCGGCATCCTTGGCCAAAATGAATCCTTCCTGACCGGCCTCAATAATATCGAGAGCCGGATCTCCAAGACGAACCAGGAGATTACCTCAGGATTCCGGATCAGCAAACCATCGGATGATCCGGGCGCCATATCGGCCATACTGTCGTATCAGTCTCAGATCGACCACAACACGCAAGTGCAAAGTAACCTGAACGTTGCCGCCTCTGATGCTTCTGCAGCGGACGGCGCGCTTCAGTCGGCCACCAGCCTTCTCGACAACATTTCTTCTCTGGGTTCGCAGGGTTTGACGCTGAGTGCCGATTCCGCCACGCGAAAGATCCTTGGAAATCAGATCCTGATCCTTCAACAGCAACTCGTTTCCATTTCGAACACGTCCGTTCGCGGCAACTACATCTTTGGGGGAGACACACCATCGATTCCGCCCTATCGATCCGACGTTTCGGGAGCTGACGGTGTTGTTAGCCAGACCTCCGCTGCAGCGACGAGGGTGCTTACTGATTCCGCCGGTTCGACGCGACTTGCTTCCTTGACGGCTGCTCAGATTTTTGACACCAGGGACGTTTCCAGCAGCAATGCTGTGCTTACGGACGCCGCGTTAACCGTGAGCCCTGCCCTGGACTCGACGCTTCATCCTGGCATCGCCCAGACCTTTACATTTACTCTGGCAGGTCAGCCCTCGCCGCTCACCGTTACGGTTAACGGCACCCCGGGCGGATACACAACTCAGGCGGGTCTCTTATCTGCTGTTCAGACGGCCATCAACTCTTCTCTCGCAGGTGGAACCCCGCCGCTCACGGCTGGTGCAATTACAGCTGGTGTTGACGCCAACAATCATCTTTCATTCAGCAGCGCCAGCTTATCGTTCACTATGCACGACGACGGCACAACAGATACCGCCAACGATTCACCAGCGGGTATCAACGCGATCGGCAATCCTAGTGCCGACAACATATTCGCCGCCGTATCATCGTTGGGCATCGCGCTGCTGAACAATGACACAACTGGAATTCAGAACGCTATCAATTCACTGAAAGCCGGAGCTACACACCTTCAGTCCTCAGGGGCATTCTACGGAAACGTGGAGAGCTGGATTAACTACTCACTCAGCAATGCCCAAAGTCAGACAGATAACCTGAGCTCCATCCTCGCGTCTTTGAAAGACACCGACCTGGCATCAGCCGCGACCGAGCTCACTTTGAACAACACGGCGCTCCAAGCGGCTATCCAAGCCCACGCGAGCCTCTCCAATAAGACACTTTTCAGCTATTTAGGTTAGAAACGAGTTCAAACCATCGAACTTGAATTACATCTTTTTCTTCCAATTTTCTCTAGAATTCTTTCTCTCGGGCAACGATAAAGCAGTAAAGGAACTAAGCAATGGTCGCCGCACTTCACGCCCAACGAATTCTCGAAGCCTGGGATGTTACTGCCCCTCATAAACGCGATATCGGACTCTTCGATATTGAGCTGAAGAGTGCACTCAATTCTTGTGGCGTCGTGCAACCCGCCTCGTCGCTGGAATCGGAGCAACAGGCTGTGCTCGAAAGCGTTGCACGTCAGCTAAGCTCCACGCATTCCGAAAACTCTCCCGAACTCCGAGCTGGATTGACTCTGCTTCGCCACCTCCGCACCCGGTTAGTCAACTAGTCCGAACGAACACTCTGCCGATAAAGAACCGAGAGGATTGCTCCCGGTCGCCCTCTTACAAGAGAGTCGATCGCTGCTTCCTCTATGATTTTCCTGACACGGCTGAACCAGGTGCAGTTCGTTGTGAACTCGGACTTGATCGAGCACATCGAAGTAACGCCTGACACGGTAATTGCCCTCACCACAGGTGAGAAGATCTTGGTCCTTGAATCAGCGGCTGAGGTCATTGCACTTGTAATCCAGTTCCGCCGCTCTCTTCTCGCCGGACTGCCTGCTTGCACATCCACAGCGGGCCCAGTTTACGCCGCAGGCCTCGATTCCGCAAAGTCTCCCTCCCCAACGCTCACACGAGCTTGAGTTCTGCCGAAGAGAAGAAATGGCATCCTTACAAGACACCCAAGACGAGAAATTGAGACTCCGCAGCACTCAAGGCGGCTCCGGCAAGCTGGATTTCGCCACGTTGGGCGGCTTGGTCGTAGCTGTTCTCGGAATTATAGGGGGCTTGCTACTCGAGGGGGGGCATCTCAGTGATATAACCCAGCTCACCGCGGCCCTCATCGTCGTCGGTGGCACGGTCGGGGCTGTCATGATTACGACACCCGTTCCTGTTCTTTTGACAGCCGTCAAAAAAGTGCCATCTGTTTTCTGGCAGCCCGATCACTCCGCCAAGAACACCGTGGATTTGCTCATCGCGCTGTCGGCGAAAGCACGTCGCAAAGGCATTGTGTCACTTGAGAGCGAATTGGATCAGATACAAGATCCTTTCTTGCAAAAAGCTCTAGGCCTGCTAGTGGATGGCACCGACCTGAAGGTAGTTCGCCGAATCATGGAGCTGGAAATTGAATCCGCCGAGCATGCGGGCGAAGCCGTTGCCAAGGTCTTCGAGTCTGCCGGTGGTTATGCTCCCACGATCGGCATTATCGGCGCAGTTCTGGGCCTCATTCAGGTGATGAAGCATCTGGACGACATTGAGGCTGTCGGGCATGGTATCGCCGTCGCTTTTGTCGCGACCGTCTATGGCGTCGCCCTGTCCAACATCTTTCTTTTACCGGCTGCCAATAAGCTGAAAGCCCGCCTCCAAGCGGCAACAAGCATGCGGGAACTCGCCCTCGAAGGCATCATCGCCGTTGGGGAGGGATTGAATTCCCAACTGATTGGGAGCAAGCTTGAACCCTTCATGAACGCTATTGGTGAAAAGCCGGCTTCGCCGTCAGAGCGCAAAAGAGAGAGTAAAAACGTCGTCGCCGCCTGACGGTTAAGCTGCATGAAACGCCATAAGCAACAGACGCCCGAGAATCACGATCGCTGGCTTGTTTCCTATGCGGATTTCATCACGCTTCTGTTTGCCTTCTTCGTCGTGCTCTTCGCCTCCACCAAGACAGACAAGGATCACGTCAAAGCCGTCTCGCAGTCCATTCAAAAAGCTCTGAGCAACGGCGGCATCTCGCCTGAAGTCGCTTTCTTCATGAGCGGAACCGCCAGACAAAAAGGTGTTCATCCCAGCAACCCGCCTTCTCTTTCGTGTGGTAACTCCGAGATAGCGCAGCAAATCGCCTGCCAGAAACCCGAAGATCTTTCCCATTCACTTCAACTACTCAAAACGAGTCTCAAGCACGAGCTGGAGGATGGCACGGTCAGAGTTTCTTTGGAGCAGCGAGGCCTGGTCATCGAACTAGAGGCGGGTGCTTTCTTTCCTTCCGGAGAGGACTCGGTCAATATCAGTGCTTATTCAACGATAGACAATTTGGCTAAGGTTCTGAACGGCGTGCCGAATGCTCTGCGTCTGGAAGGGCACACCGATTCACAACCGATTCGGAACAGTCACTTCCGTAGCAACTGGGAGCTCTCAGCCGCTCGCAGCATAGCTATGCTACGCCTGCTGCAAACAAGGTACGGTGTTAACCCAAAGCGCATGGCCATTGTGGGATACGGCGATACAGAGGCGACCGGAAGTGACGACACCGAAGAAAGCCGCTCCCGCAACCGGCGTGTCGACATCGTCATCCTCAACGAGCAAGGCATGAAAGCCGAGCCTCAGCAAACGGCTACCAACTTGCTCTCCCCGGAAAGTGAGCCCAAATCTATGACCTCCGACCTACCCCGAAACAAACCCTAAACTTTCTCTGAGAACTCGCGACAAGAACTCTGTAGGCGGAAATAGCCGTTTGGCAAATCCGAATCTAAGCCGTTAGGCAAAACTGAACAAACAGGAATAAGTGAAATGATCTCAATTCAAACAAACGTTGACTCGCTCAACGCTCAGCGAAACCTCAATATCAACCACAGCTTTCAAAGCAAAACCATTCAACAGTTAACCTCCGGCTACCGCATCAACAGCAGCGCCGATGATGCCGCCGGACTCGCCATTGCCAACAGCTATCGCAGCAAAGTGGCCGAGTTGAACCAGGGTGTCAGCAACGCGAACGACGGTGTCAGCCAGTTGCAGATTATCGACGGTGGACTCAGCAACATCTCTACGATCCTTGATCGTATGAAGACTCTGGCCACCCAGTCTGCTTCGGCCACCTTCACCGGTAACCGTTCGGTGCTGAATCAGGAATACAGCGGGCTCTTGGGCGAAATTAACCGCCAGGCTACAAACGTCAACCTAAATGCAGGTGGAACGTTCAACAGTGCGTTAAGCGTGTATATCGGTGGTTCGAACACGGCCGCTAATGCGAACATCAGCATCGATCTGAGCGGCGCTTCCAACGCAGTGGATTCCACCAGCCTTGGCTTGGCTACGACCAGCGTCGCTGGTGGCGGCACTGGAATCGCGGGCAACACGTTGAGCCTTACAGGTTCTGGCGCGACCTTTGTGAAGGGCACGTCAAGTGCTGCTGATCAGACCTTCACCTTCAACCTGGCTGACCCGACCACCGGCGCAGCCAAGACCGTACAAGCAACTGTCGCCGCAACGGCTAACGGCTCCACCCTCTCGCAGGTTCTCACCAGCCTGAACAAGCAGCTTTCTGCTTACGGAATCAGCGCTGGTACCGACACCAACGGTGCACTGCAGTTTGGTGGCTCCACAGCCTTCACGGTGTCTGACAATGCGACTGTTGCGCCACCTGCTGGCGGCACTGTCATCGCGACCAGCACTGGCGCAAACCTGCTGACGAATCAGACCACAGCCGTCGGCAACGGTGTTGCCGAGAACGTCTCCAACTACCTGGTTGACGGAAAGAGCACCTATGTCCCGCCGGCAGCCGGTGGTTCGGAAACCCTGAACTTCACGAGCAGCTCCGGCGCAGCGATCTCTGTCAATCTGACGAATGCTTCTTCCGGCCCTTCAGCGGGCGACACGCTGGCCCATGCGCTTAGCTCCATCAACGCCGCTACCAGCAGCTACGGAATCTATGCAGTGGCGAACGCCTCGGGAACCGGCATCACGTTCCAGAGTGCCAACACCTTCTCGGTGAACAGCAGCAGCAATGCAGGCTCCACCGCAGCTATCGCGCCACCCGCAGGTGCCACAGCCGCCAGCTTCACAGGTAACACGACCAGCTTGAGCAGCGTTCCAACCTCGCTTGCGAACGGTTCTCAGGTGTTCACCTTCAATGTGGCCAAGTCCGATGGCTCCAGTTCATCGGTTGCCGTCACTCTTTCCGGTGGTACGTCCGGTCTGACCGCCAGCCAAGTCGTTACGAATCTGAACAGTGCTATCGCCGCGCAAAAGGCGACGAACTCGGAGCTCGGAACGATCACGGCTTCGTTGGATTCCAATAACAAACTCGTCTTCTCCGGCGGCGCCAACAACACCGCCTTCAGCGTGGATGCAGCTGCAGCCACTGTGACACCCGGCAGCCCCACAGGCACCACCACCGTCGGCGTTGTCAACGGCACCGGCGCCGCAGACAACATCACCAACCACTCTGCTGCCTACCAATACACTCTCAATCCATCGGCAACAACCACACTGACCGTCGGCGACAACACCGGTTCCAACGGCGGAAGCGTCACTCTCACTGTGTCTGCAAACAGCTCGCTCCAATCGGCTGTCAAGCAGATCAATACTCAGCTCGCGGCTGCATCTTCCACCACGAAGGCTGTCTTGGGCTCGGACGGAACGTCCATCTCCTTCCAGAACGCCACCAGCAACTTGACGGTTGGTGGTCCCGGAGCTGCCATTTCCGCTGCATCGACCACAACCACGACAAATGCTTTGCTCGCAGGAAACAGTGTCGATCTTAGCTCCGGAACCCTTCTTGCAACCGGTAACCAGGTACTCAGCTTCCACACCATCGACTCGGCCGGTAACTCGCAGACAAGCTCAGTCACCGTCCTCGGCGGCGGCGGATTGGCTAACCAAGCAGCTGTTCTCACCGCGGTGAACTTAGCAATCTCTACCGCGATCACGGGTGGAGCGACGGGTCTCAACGGCATCACCGCTGTCGCCACCGCAGGTCACGCACTAGCGTTCACAGGAACAAGTGACTTCACCGTCACGGCTGCCGCACCAACTGCTGGTACAGACAACATCGTCACGACCGGTGCCACTGGTTCTAACACTAACAACCATGTGTCTGCCGACCAGTCCTGGACGACCGCTACTGCTCTCAACTTCACTATTAACGATGGCACACCAACAACGATCTCGCTGACTGCTTCCCAGAACAACGGAACAGTTAGCGCTGCCGTTACTGCCTTGAACTCCCAATTAATAAAGGCCAACAGCACCGTCCGCGCGGTGGTTGATTCAGCCGGC
Organism: uncultured Acidobacteriaceae bacterium; assembly: GCA_963814195.1. GTDB lineage: Bacteria > Acidobacteriota > Terriglobia > Bryobacterales > Bryobacteraceae > Bog-105. The sequence continues at coordinate 103,017 of CAWFBU010000005.1, read as the reverse complement.
ACAGGGATCTCCTTCCAGAGCAGCAGCAACAACTTCACAGTTGGCGGTACTGCCTCCAATGCTTCGACCACCACGCTGGCGGGTTTCGGCGCTACCAATACAGACGCGGTACAAGCCGGTAACTTCCTGACGGGCGGCTCGCAAACGTTCACGTTCAACGTGGCGAAGTCCGACGGAACCACGTCCGCGGTCGACGTCACTCTGAATGGCGGAGCGACCGGCATTACTTCAGGCAACGTGGTCAGCAGCTTGAATGCAGCCATCGCCGCTCAGACCGCTTCCAAGCCGGAATTGGGAACCATTACCGCGTCTCTGGATGCTAGCAATCACCTGGTCTTCACAGGCGGCGCTAGCAACACCGCGTTCACGGTCACCTCGAAGGCTCCGGTGAGCACCACGGCAGGCGCCGTTCCGGTCGCCGTCGCCGGTGCTGGCACCGCTGAAAACACAAGTGATCATGTGGTCGACTCTGCTTACTCGGTTAGCAGCGGACCGCAGACGATTGCACTCAAAGACGGCACAGGTACAACGGGTGAGGTCAACCTGACGATCGCAGCGAACAGCAACATCAATTCGGCGATCTCGCAAATCAACACGGCGCTCACCTCTGCCGGCTCCAGCACCAAAGCAGTGCTCAGTGCAGATGGAACTCAGATCTCGTTCCAAAATGCGACCAATGCCTTGAGTCTTGGCGGCACAGATGCCAACGCCGTCTCCGGGCCGGCCTTCAACGTTGCCGCTGGCAGCGCTGCCGACCTAAGCCAAAGTGGACCGCTGCTCAAGAACAGTGCTACCCAAGTGTTCACGTTCAACATCGCCAACTCGGCGAGCGGAGCCAGCATCAACCAGGCGATCACCCTTACTGGTACAACGGGCGGCCTTACGGGCGCCGCCGCTGTTGCTCAATTAAACGCTTCGCTCCAGACGCAAAGCGCAACCACAGGCGAAGGTGGTCTTGCGAACATCGTTGCCGGTTTGGACTCTAGCAACCACATCACCTTCACTAGCAAGGCTGGCACCAACACCGCGTTCACCGTCAACGCGGCTGCACCAAGCGCCGGCAACGGAGTGTTTGCCAACGCGACAGGCGCACTAGACAATACTGCGAATGATTACCACAACACTGCGTTCATTGCTAACGCGGCTCTGACTAACTTCCACGTCGTGGATCATGCCGGAACCGACGTTAATATCAACGTTTCAGCCAGCACGGCTGGTGTGAACGACACCCTGGACCACCTGGTCAGCTACATCAACCAGCAGCTCTCGTCCAACTCCACGCCTAGCCTGGTTACGGCCGTGAAATCGTCCGACGGAACGCACGTTTCGTTCCAAGCCGCTGGCACCTTTACCGCCGGAGGCGTCGCCTCGACCAACACCAACGTCGCGCCAACCTTCACCACCGGTGGTACCGCAGCCGACCTGAGCATCACGGGCGACTACCTGCAGAACAGCACGCAAGCCTTCACCTTCAATGTGAAAGGTGCGAATGGGGCCAATGATCCGGTCACGCTCACCCTTCAAGGTGGTACGGGTCTCACTGGTGCCGCGGTTGTCACCAACTTGCAGAACCTGATCAGCGCCAATGTGGCGGCCCACCCCGGCCTTGCCAACATTGTTGTTGGTCAGAATGCAACAACTCACGCTCTCACCTTCACCACGGCGGGCGGCTCGACGTCCCCCTTCACGGTCAGCGCGGCTGCCGTAGCAGGAGCCGGAACCGGCGTGCTCGGCACCAGTACCGCAACGGCCGAGAACACGAACCTCGCGACTTACGATCAGACCTACGCATCCGGTGCACAGAGCTATGTCATCAATGACGCAGCGGTCGGTGCAACAACGGTTTCTCTGACCTCCGCCCAAAACACCAACGTCAGCGCCGCAGTTAAGGCAATTAACCAGCAGTTGTCCGCCGCCGGTAGCTCAGTGACGGCGCTGGTTGCAGCTAACGGAACGGATATCTCGTTCCAGAGCGCGAACAACTTCCGCGTTGGCGGTACGGCCTCCAACCCGACCACGACCAAGCCGGCGACCATCGCCACCAATACGGTGAGCATTAACTCCGGCCCCTTTCTAGCGAACAACGCCACGCAGGCCTTCACCTTCAACGTGGTGGATCCGGCTTCCAAGTCCAGCACTGCCTACACCGTCAACGTGACAGGCGGCGCTAATGGGCTCAATTCGCAAAAAGATGTCCTGGCAGCTGTTAATTCCGCCCTGGCAACTGCAGTCGCGGGCACCCCGGCCAACGGCAACACTCCTGCTGTCGCCGCAGCCCCCGGCCTTGCTGGCATCACGGCCTCCACCGACGCAAACGGTGGGTTAACCTTCACCGGCGCTGCCGGTCAGGCTTTCACCGTCCAAGCTGGCGCCGCCAGCGCAGGGACCGGCCTCACCAGCAACTCGACGGCAGTAAGCTCCGACAACTCGGCGCTGTACGCAATCGATCAGAAGTTTACTTCTCCAACTGCCGATACCGCGCAGGTCTTCACGACCGGCGGAAAATCCGCCACTGTGACCATCACGGCTGGCGCCACCATCGACCAGCAGATCACGCAAACCAACAACCAGCTCAGCGCTGCCGGCATTACCAATGTCTTCGCAGTCAAGAGCGGTGACGGCACCGGCATCTCCTACCAGAGTGCGGCTGCCTTCTCCATCGGAACTCCCGATGCCAGCGGCGTCTTCAACGGCTCAACCGCTGCCGGTACAACCACCAACGCCGCTGTTGTTCCTTCGGCTTCCGAATCCGGTCTGACCAACGCTGAGGGTGCCATCAACGCCGTCAATGCTGCGATCAAGGCTCTCGGCCTTGTTCAAGGTACGATCGGTGCCGGCGAAAACAAACTGCAGTACGCCATCAACCTGGCGCAATCGCAGATCTCTAACTTCTCCTCTGCTGAAAGTCAGATCCGCGACACCGACGTTGCTCAACAGGCAGCCAACCTGACCAAATCTCAGGTGCTGACCCAAACCTCCATCGCGGCGATGGCGCAAGCCAACTCCGAACCCCAGTCCGTTCTCAAGCTCCTCCAGTAGAACGCGGCCGGATTAATCTGAGGGTCTAACTCTCTGAGTTAGACCCTCTATCTTTTTAGGCGGTATATTCATGGGCACCGTTAGTTCTTCCTTAGCGTCAACAGGTTCGACAACTACATCATCGTCTTCATCGGCCGCCAGCACCTTCAACGGCAGCAGTACCTACGCCTCGGATCTGCAAAATGCGATTACCCGATCTGTGGGGTTTGCCAGTCTACCGCTCACTCAGCTCCAGAATCACCAAAACGATCTGAATAGCAAGCAGACCGCGCTTACCAGTCTCTCCGGACAATTTCAATCTCTGCAAACCGCACTGGATGGAATCAACAAATCAGTCAGTTCGCAATCCAATGCCGTGACAGTTGGTTCTGCGGCTGTCGCTTCGGCTACCGTCACAAACGTAGCGGATTCCGCGAATTACTCTATTACGGTCACCAACATCGGTTCGACTACCAATGCCATGAGTGCGGACACTCTGGCTAAAGTAACCAATCCCGATACAAGCAATATCGATCCCTCCGGCACCTTCAAGCTCACAGTTGATAACGCGACCTACAACATTTCTGATACATCCGGCACACTAACAGGCCTGAAAGACGCGATCAACGCGAGCGCAGCGAACGTCCAGGCAACCATCATCAATATCGGGAGCAGTTCCGCACCGGACTATCGTCTCTCGATCCAAAGCACCTCGTTTGCGTCTACAGCGATCTCTCTGAGCAACGGGTCGCAACCTCTGTTGAATACTCTGTCGACCGGATCGCCCGCCCAATACACGATCAACGGAGCAGGTGCAACTGTCAGTTCCAGCAGCCGAACCATCACGCTGGCGCCGGGCCTTTCAGTCAATCTGCAACAGCCGGGTACAACGACGATTAACGTAGCGAGGAGTGCCACTAGCATCTCGACAGCGCTGAGCGCCTTCGCAACGGCTTATAACAGCGCCTTCGACGAACTCGCAAAGTCACGGGGTAGTACCGCCGGAGCTCTGAGCGGTGACTCTGTCGTTTACACAGCATCCCAAAGTCTGCAGAATCTGAGAGATTCTGCCAGCACGTCGACAGCGACCGTGAATTCCCTGGAAGATCTGGGGCTCACTTTCGGCAAGGACGGACATCTCACATTCGATAGTTCTGTTCTCGCCGGCGCCTCCTCGACGAAGCTGAGAGATGCGGCTACCTTCCTTGGTTCGACGACTTCAGGGGGCTTTCTGCAAGGTGCAAACAACGTTCTGACAAATCTGGACGACAGCACAACCGGACTGTTCGTTAAAAGTGCACAATCGATTACCGACGAACTAACGTCTGTAGGCGATAAAATTACGACGACGCAGGCCCGCATTACTGCATTGCAAACCAGCCTCACGGCTCAGATGGACAAAGCGGATGCCGCAATCGCCAGTCTGCAACAGACCGCCAGCTACTATACCCAGCTGTACCAGACCTTGAACGCCAACAACACGGCAGGCGTCAATGGATAATTTAGTCCATCAACTGACCAGTGCCCTGGAAGTGGGCGACTTTGAAACGCACCAGGCGCTATTGCCCGCTTACCGCGATTCGGTGACGGCAGCCGTTCACGCCGCCGACAACCAATCTTTCAAACTGGAACTGCTCGCCGCCGCCATGCGCCAGAACGAAGAATGGTTGCACCTCGCGCAGGCCATGCGCTCTCACATTCAGCAGGAACTCATCATGGTCACTGGCGAAAGCCACTATTACAACGACCGGGACGAGCGCCACATCATTCACGCTGTTGGGTAGGTCTTAGCGCCGTCGGCCGCATGCTGGCGGCTCAAAACTGACTCAGAAATTCCTGATTTCCAGCACCAAGTAAAAAATTCCCTCTAATTTCCAGAATTTACTCTTTGGAAACGCACTTGCTTTTCAGGTAAGCGTGTTTAATCCAATCGACTCCAACCTTGAGCGCTTTATGACCCTCGTCAGCGCACGTCAGAAGGTCGTAGCGTCCAACATTGCCAACGCCGACACTCCCGGTTACAAAACCAAGGACATCGATTTCCAGGCCGAGCTGAGTTCGGCCATGGACAAGTTGAATCCCGTGGCCACCGAAGTCTCCGGCCTGCGTGTCAGGAACGACGGAAATAACGTCAGCCTTGATCGCGAAACCAGACTGCTGGCCGAGAATACAATGCGTTTCAGCATCGCCTCCCAGTTCATGCGCAGTCAGATTAAAGGCATCAAAGCAGCTATCGATGGAGGCGGCGCATCCTCATGAGTCTCTTCTCCAGCATCTCCGTCAGCGCCTCGGGCATGGCCGCCCAGCGCGAACGCGCCGAAGTTCTGGTGGAAAACATCGCTAATGCCGATACCACCCGTACAGCCGAAGGTGGCCCCTATCGTCGTCGCGATGTGGTCTTTCAGACTGACACCGTGAGCTCCCCTTTCTCCTCCATTTTTCAGAACCACATGGACGCGCAAAGCCAGGGCGTTTCCATCAGCGATATTACCGTTGATAACAGCGATCCGGAACGTCGCTATGTGCCTGGCCACCCCGACGCCGACAAGGACGGCTATGTAGCCTTCCCCAAAATGAATCCGGCCCAGGACATGGTTGATCTGCAAGGAGCGCAGCGCGCTTACGGCGCCAATATCGCCGCGATCTCCTCCGTCAAAGACATGATCCAGCGATCCATCGACCTGTTTAGGTAATCGCAGGAAGCCGCCATGCTGCCACCCCTTTCCTCCATCGGTTCATTGCCCTCGGTGAGTCAGCTCACCCTCGATCCAGCTAACAAGTTAGCTCCGATAAAGGCGACTTCGCCCAAGCTGTTTCAGTCCACCATCCAAGAGGTCGAAGGCTCACAGCACTCGGCCGATGCTGCGATGAAAGTCTCCTGAACGGAGGCCAAGGTGAACTCCACTCCGCTATCCTGGCCGATCAAAAGGCCGGTCTGCAGTTCGACATGTTCCTGCAGGTCCGCAACAAAGTCGTCAACGCCTATCAGGAAGTAATGAAAATCCAGCTCTGAGCGATAAGCAGACTCTTTCCCCACTCCAATGGACCAACTGAAGAAAATCTTCGGCTCTCTCTCCACGCAACCAGATCATCGGTATCGTGGCCGCTGTGCTCCTTGTAGCCGGCGGCATCTTCAGCTTTGTGCACTGGAATAAAGAACGCGGATTCAAGCCGCTTTTCACTGGCTATGGCGCCTGAGGACGCCTCCACCATTGTTCAGAAGCTGAAGGAAAGCGGTGTTGAGTATCGTCTCGATAACAACGGGCTTCGCTGTCCTTGTACCCGAAGCGAAAGTCGACGAACTGCGCCTGGAAATGGCGGGCGCGGGTCTTCCCAAAACCGGACGCATCGGATTTGAGTTATTCGATCGAAACAATCTCGGTATCACTGATTTCACCGAAAAAGTTAACTATCGGCGCGCACTCGAAGGCGAACTGGAACGCTCCATCAAAGCGCTTAACTGTCGTCGAAACAAGCACGTGTCCACTTCACGTTCCCAAAAGATTCTGTTTTTCATCGATTCCCGCGAGCCGGCGAAAGCTAGCGTGTTCATTAGCACCAGAGGCCGAAATCGTCTTCCCTTGCAGAATGTACAAGCTGTCGTCAACCTGGTTGCAAGCGCTGTCGAAGGTCTTTCTCCGGAAGCCGTCTCGGTCCTGGATATGCAGGGCAACCTGCTCAATCGTCCCCATGAAGCCGAAGACGGCACCCAACCCTCCCAAGCCTCTCTAGAGTACAAGCATCAAATTGAAAAAGACCTGGTTGCGAAGGTGCAATCTACGCTCGAACCCCTGCTGGGCGAGAACCGTTTCCGCGTCGGTGTCACGGCCGACTGCGACTTCACGACCAGCGAGCAAAGCGAAGAAACTCTAGACCCCACCAAATCGGTGATGGTTACGACCCAGAAATCTGAAGATCTCCTTGGACAAGCGGTTAACAATGGCGTTCCAGGGACGCAATCCAATCTTCCTCGCGCCGTGCCTCGAACGGTCGGCGGATCGGGCGTGAACTCCTCGCGCCGGAGCGAAGGAGCATCGTTCGAGACCTCTAAAACGATTCGTCACGTCAAAACCCCTCAGGGCTCTATCAAACGATTATCTGCGTCGCTCTTGATCGACCAGGATATGCACTGGGAAGGTCAGGGTAAGAAAGCAAAACGCGTGGTTGTGCCGCCCACCCCGGAGAAGATCAAGGCCATCAATGATGTTGTTGCAGGGGTCCTCGGACTACAACCCGAACGCGGCGACAAATTGATCGTGGAGAGCCTTCCTTTTGAGCAAACACTCTCCAGTGAGGCTCCTGCCGAGCCGAAAGGGCCCGAAAAACCGAAAGATCTCATGACGCAACTGAAGGATCCCAAGGTTTTGATGGGCGCCGGCGCGGGTCTCGTCCTGTTTCTTGTCCTGGTAGCTCTCATGTTCTTCAAATCGAAGTCAAAAGCCAAATCACAGGCTGCCGAGAAGGCCGCCTTAGCTGAAGCGCAAGCTGCGGCCGCTAAGAGTCTCGCTTCCGGCGATACGGCCGTCGCAGCCCTGGAAGCTCAAAGCAACCTCGAACTGGAATCTCGTTTGCAGTTGCCTCCCATGACCAAGAAGCTCGAAGGACTTCGGGAACACATCAAGTCCAGCGTCCGGAAAGAGCCGGAGATCGCCGCGGAAGTTCTGCGTGGATGGTTGACGGAGCGCTAATGCCGCTCTGGTCTGCCTGAGATCCGTCCTGAGAGAAACAACCTGAGCAAAATGCGATTTAAGCTGCTGGATCGGTCGCAACCCGTGGAGCCCATAGCCTGGCGCTCCGTGGATGCACCTGTCCCTGCTCAGGATCCGCAGGCTCGAGCCGAAGCCCTTGACCATCGTCCCCCGTAGAGCAAACAGCCAGGCAAGTCAGCAGACTGTTGCCCCTGTGCCGGAGGCGGAGAAACCAAATTTTGAAGCGGAGATCGCCAACCTGGAACGGCGTCATCAGGCAGCTCTGGTCGCGGCCCGCCAGGAAGCTTTTGCTCTCGGCGTGGAACAGACCCGCGCAGAAGCCCTCAATGAATTGAAAGCTGGTGCCGATCGCGTGGCCAACGCGCTAGCCGATTTGGCGACAACCAAGAAACGGATTCGACAGGAATCCGAAGTCGAGATGATCAAGCTCTCGCTCGCAATTGCCAAGCGTATTCTTCACCGCGAAATCATGAGCGATCCCGAAGCTCTGCACGGCCTCGTTCACGCTGCCTTGCAGAAGTTAAGTAATCGGGAAATGTCACGGGTTCGCGTCTTCCCGGCAGGCAAGGACGCTATCCGGTGCTGCCCTGGAGCGTATCGGTGCCGCCCCGGCCATTGAGATCTTTCCTGACCCCAGCCTCAAGAGCGGCGATCTGATCTTCGAAACCAGCTTCGGCGAGCTTGATGTCTCCATTGATACGCAACTTCAGGAGATCCAGCGCGGCTTCGCCGACCGCCTGGCCGTTCGTTAACCCATATCTTATGATGACTGCTGAACAATTTAACCCCGCCCTCTATATCAGCCATCTGGCCAATCTCGATCTTTTTCGCTGGCGCGGCACTATCACCGACGTCACTGGATTTGTCATCGAGTCACAAGGACCTTCCTGCAAGATTGGCGGATTTTGCGAGATTCATACCTCGAGCGGCAGAACAATCCGGACTCAGGTCATCGGGTTTCGAAATGGCCGGATCCTGTCGATGCCCCTCGAAGAAATTGATGGCCTTGAACCGGGCGATTGCATCTATGCCCGATCCGGAGACGCACAACTCAGCGTAGGGCCTGGCCTCCTCGGCAGAGTCCTGGACGGTTTCGGCGATCCTATCGACGGCGGCCCCCCGATTGAAGCAGAAGCCAAGTACGACCTCTTTGCTGCTCCTCCCGGGCCTCTCGACCGCGAACATATCACTGAGCAACTTGTCACCGGAGTCCGGGTTATCGACAGCATGCTTCCTTGCGGACTCGGGCAGAGAATCGGTCTCTTCGGAGGCAGCGGCGTCGGCAAAAGCACTTTACTCGGCGCCATGTCGCGGCAGAACTCAGCTGACGTGACCGTTATCGCTCTGATCGGCGAGCGTAATCGCGAAGTCCGCGGCTTCTTGGAGCATGAGCTTGGCCCTGAGGGTATGAAGCGCTCAGTGGTCATCTGCGCCACGTCCGACCGTCCGGCCCCTCTCCGCATCCGCGCCTGTTATGTAGCTTTGGCCGCTGCCGAATACTTCCGCGATCAAGGCAAAAAGGTTCTGTTAGTCATGGACTCCGTTACTCGCCTCGCCATGGCCCAACGTGAGATCGGTTTGGCCGCCGGCGAACCGCCGAGCCAAAAGGGCTATACGCCTTCGGTCTTCGCCATTCTCCCGAAAATCTTTGAGCGCGCCGGCTCTTTCACAACCGGCAGCATCACGGGCTTCTTCACGGTTCTCGTCGAAGGCGATGACTTTAACGAACCCATCGCGGACGCTGTCCGGGGTATTCTTGACGGGCACATCATTCTTTCCCGACATCTTGGAGCGGCGGGGCACTATCCCGCCATTGATGTACTATCTTCGGTCTCTCGCGTCGCCTCGCAAATCGCCAGCAAGGACCACATGACGGCCGCCCGCAAAGATCCGTGAAGCCCTTGCGACCTACCAGAACTCCGAAGACCTGATCTCCCTGGGTGCCTATATCGCCGGCTCCAACACGAAGCTCGACACCAGTATTCGCGCAAGAGACAACATCATCAAATTCCTTCGCCAGGACGCCGACGAAAAAGTTGGCCTGGCCGAAACCCTCGGCGGCTTAGCCACCATTGCTGCTTCAGTCTAAACACAGAGATCATGAAAAAATTTGAATTCCGCATGGATTCTGCGCTTCGTTGGCGCAACACGCAACTTAAATTAGAACGCGCCAAGCTGCAGACTCTACTCGCCGAGCAGCAACGGCTGAACCGGGATATCGACAACCCTGAAACAGGAACGGACAGCGGCCGTACTGGCGGTTCACGAGTCAAAGGAACTCCAAGCTTCCGAACTGCGATCGCTCGCCAGCTATTTGGTCGGGGCGGAGTTCCGGACGAATCTATTACAGGAACAACTCGCCAAGCGGAACGACCTGATTGAGCGGCAGCGGGTGCAGGTACTGGATGCCGAACTGCAGGTCCGCTTGCTGGAGAAACTGAAAGAGAAGAAGAAGGCCGAGTGGCAGTCCGAGTTCGAGAAAGAGTTGGAGAGCAATGCCGCTGAAGCTTGGCTTGCTTCCCATTTCTGAGGAAATATGCAAACGGCTTCTTAGCGGGGCCGCCCGGCAGGTTAGTCTGTCTGCTTCGTGCCGCTCGTAGCGCCTGCGCGTTAAGCGCAACAGGAGTCCTGTCGTCTGTCCGTTCAGATTTTCCCGGGCGCAACCGGAGCGTAATAATTTCAAAAAGTCTATAGAAAAAGCCGCCCGTTTCGATACTAATAGGTATCCAAACCAGCAGAAAACAAACACGAAGCCGACCGCCAAAAGTTTTTCCGGCCTCGCTTGTATGTTCCGCTGAACCTGAAACCTATGCTGACTAGAGCGATTGATCACCGGCAGGCTCATTGCGAACACGACGTAGAAGTGCCCCACTGGCGTCGCTTTCTGATTGGCCAGAGTCCCTCAATTGCCGAGCTTTGCGAGATCATCAAACTGATCGCGTCCAAGCGCGTGACGGTCCTGATTAGTGGCGAAACCGGAACGGGAAAAGAAGTTGTTGCGCGCGCCCTTCATGCCGCCAGCAACCGTTCCTCCTCTCCCCTGGTTGCGGTAAATTGCACCGCCCTTCCTGCCAGCCTTGTCGAAAGTGAGCTCTTCGGTCACGCCAAGGGCGCCTTCACCGGTGCGCACCTTAGTCGTGTCGGTCGCTTTGAGCAGGCGAATCGTGGCACTATTTTCCTCGACGAAATCGGTGACCTTCCCATGGAAGCGCAATCCAAGCTTCTCCGTGTCCTACAGGAGCAGGAGTTCGAGCGCGTCGGCAGCTCCGAGACTGTTCGCGTAGACGTCCGTGTCATTGCGGCTTCCAACGTCGATCTACAAAAGGCTGTCGCGGAACGCCGCTTTCGTGAAGATCTCTACTACCGGTTAAACGTTGTCCCGATCCACCTCACTCCATTGCGCGAGCGCCGTTCCGATATTCCCCTGCTACTCGATTTCTTCCTCGAGAAGATACGCATGGCGGAAGGCTGTGCCGCGAAGCAAATCGCTGATGAGGCCGTCGACTATCTCATGCGCCAAGCGTGGCCCGGCAATGTGCGCCAGCTGGAACATACCGTTCAGATGGCCTGTGCATTAAGCGGCGACAGGCAAATCCTCCAGGTAAATGACTTTTTGGTTCGCGGCCGTGAGGCAGCGCAACCTGCCGAACTCGAGGTTCCAAGCTCAAAGCGTCCTTTTGTCACAGTCGGCCCGGACGGCATCGATTTTGATCAAGTCGTCGCCGAATTTGAGCGATCGCTGCTCGATCAGGCGCTGGCAGCTTCGGGCGGCAACAAGGCCCGCGCCGCCGACCTTTTACGAATTAAACGCACAACACTCTTAGCGAAAATCAAAGTCTTCGATGAGTCGGTCACTCCGGTTCGGCCCAAGCAGCAACCAACTTCGTCGACTGCTCAACCCGCCGCGCTGTTGGTCGAGGAAGACGAGCCGGTTCGTAACCTAATCGCGAAAACGCTGGAACGCGAGGGCTACCGAGTTCTCGAAGCGGCAAGCATAGCTCGGCCACTGACCTCTTTGCCTGTTGGAAGGCGAATATCAAACTCGTCGTCAGTTCGAGTCACGAACTGGCCAGCCATCTTCGAAAGTCTGCCCCTGCTTTGCAGGCGATTGTCCTCTCCAGCCGGGACGAAATCCATAGCGCCGCTCCACACGGCGCGCGAACCGAACTATTGCTGCGGCCATTTTCGCCCGCCGACTTATCCGCTGCGTTACTCAACCTTGGCGGTGCGGTTAACCTCTGCAATATCCCCGAGTCGCAGTTCGTCTGTGCGTAGCAGTAGGCGCACAAGCCGCTCCGGCGGCCTGTGCACAAAGACAGCAAACCGACAAGCTCTTCACACGCCGGGGCGAGTCTGTCTTAGTGTTTACTGAACAGGTACGATCACTACTTTGCCGTCTACTCCGCCGCTCTGTGCAGCTTTCTGCGCCTCAGCGGCCTCGCTGAGCGGGTACACCTTCAAGACGGGGATTTTGAACTTGCCGTCCGCCACCGCCTGCGCTAATTCCTGTAAGCGGCTTGGGTTCGGCGCCGCCTGAATAATAGATAGCCTGATGTTCGAGCCTTCTGCGCCCGCCGGCGGTGACAAAACCAAACCAAACATGCCGCCCGGCTTGATCTTGCCCATCAACTTCAGAATCGGGTCGCCACCCACCAGGTCTCCGATGCCGTCGAGTTCCGGCACGCTCTGAATCTCCTCGTCACTATCGATAGCCACCACTTGATCTGCTCCCAGGCTGGCCGCTTCTGTCTTCTGACGTCCACGCACTCCGGCGATCACCTTGGCGCCGTGTTGTTTCGCAACGAAAACCGCCGTCCTCCCCACCCCACCTAGCGCTCCGGTCACAAGGATCGTTTGACCGCTGGTTACGTTCATGCCTTGCTCAATCAGCTTGGCGCCGGTGATCAAGACTAGCGGCAGCGCGGCCGCCTGTTCCATGGAGAGACCCTCCGGTATAGGCGAAAGCTCATTCTCTTTAGCCACCATGTACTCGGCGTACGTGCCCGAGGCGAAGCCCATCACCTTTGCGCCCGTCTTCTCTTCTATGCCGGCCACATCGCGTCCCAGGATGGCCGGGAACTCCAAAGGAATCCACTGCTTCAGGTATCCCAATCGCAACTTCCAATCGATCGGGTTCACGCTGGTGGCCATCACCTTGACCCGAACTTGCCCCGGACCCGGTTCGGGCATCGGCACGTCCCGATATACCAGCTGATCGAGATCTCCATATCCCATAAGCTGAACGGCTTTCATTGTCATTTTCTTACCTCACATGTGAAGCTGGATGCTTCGTTTGGATCTGCGCCGCTCTTCACGCCCGCAACTTGCGGGTATGGACAGAGGGGCCGTGTCATCAGGACTTTTCCCGTCGGGTTATCGCCAGAATACTTCGTTGCAATGATCTCGCCTGGTTCTTGGCCTTGCTCCACCCATGCCTCTAACGCATCGAAGACCCCGAACTTCGAGCCTTTGGCCGTTGGAAATCCGAGCTGACCGAAAGCGTTGGGCCCGGGACCTCCATAGCAGTGCTGCATGCCGGGCACCATGTAGAGGCGGACGAATTGATGAGTTGTCGTATCGCCCATTTTCTTGCGAACGTCATCGAAATAGCGGATTGTGCCGTAAGGCGAAATAGCCGGATCATACCATCCGTGGTAAAGATCAACTTCCCGCCGCGTGCATGGAAAGCTGTCAAATCCGGATTGGTTGCATTTAAAGCTTTGCCCGTTTTTCGTTCGGCGGCTGCCAGGGCTTTCTGGGGATCAGTGCTAGCACATTCAAAGCCGGATCGTCGAACACCATATAACGGAGATAGTTCTCAACATAAACTGAGCCGTACGAACCTCCGGGACCCTGGCCGATCACCCAGTCTGCCCAAGCGTTTTCACTTCCAGGAGCCAATCCCGAGGGATAGCTATATGGGCCACGGTACATGCTGTTCAAAGTGGCAATCTGCGAATCGGTAAGACAGGAGCGAGATTCCACCCCTCGGCAGCGCAACACTGTTGCGTCGAACTTACACCGAGTTGGGTCACTGATGATGCCGTCTTTCAAGCCGTCCGAAGTGTCACATGCGGCGCGCACTGCGGCATTGATAGCGGGAAGCTTCGTGCCGGAGATGAAGCCCGAGGGATTTCCGATCAAAGCCTTAGCGAGACTTATTCCACCCGTCGTCAGATGGGTCCATTATACGCAGGTGCACCGGCCAGTATGCCGTCGAAGTCCGCCGGAAATCGCTGCGCTTCCATCAGTGCCTCCCGCCCTCCATCGGAGCAGGAGTCGAAGTAAGCATGCTGCGGACCGACGATCGTAGAACGCTTTCAAAATAGCCTTGGCGTTGACCGCGTGTCCATGCAGAGCGCGATAGCCAAAATCGACAATCTTCTCGGGATGTTTGTAGGCCCAGCTGGCGTCTTCGACATCACGCCTCATGCCCCGTGTCTGCTAGCCGCCGTTGCGAAGCCTCGATTCAAATCACCACTCATTGAGCGATAGTCGATTGATCCGGCAAGCCGCCATTGCCCACGCCCAGGTACTTCTGATTCCACCCTGTCTCTGGAAGCCAGACCTCAAACCGAATGTACGAATCGCTGGTCGGCTTGATCACGCCAGCTATCCGGCAAAACGCCGGCACTTTCGTCGATCTCGTTTCCATAGGGCGGCTTGAAGTGGCCGGCCGGCACAGATTCGGCTATCTTGATTGTGGTGTTTTCAAGCGAAACACTTTTCAAAGCCGCACAATCCGAACCGAAAACGACTTGCGCCATTGCCAAAAAAAGAGAAGCCCAAGCCATTCGCATAGGATGAAGCATACCTTGTTTGCTGTGAAAATCACTGGATACAAGGCGCCCGAGCCAAGAAAATTGTGAATGTTGCATGAATGTTTTACAACTTAAGACTTTCCTCAGATTGGTCCAGTACAGTGAAATTTTCAGAGGAGAGAAATGAGCAGGTTCGTCTTATTTGGTTGCCTTGCAGCCATCGCAATCAGTTTGAATGGCAACCTTCTTCAGGCGCAGAATCGCGCCGCAGATTTGCCCACATCGCAACTGTTAAGCCAGCCAGGTCCAACGTTCACTGTTAAAGACTCCGAGCTGCACTCACCCGCTTCGGTCATCGTCTACGGTGACATGCGATTTACTGATCCAGCGAATGTGACCTCTACCGATCCCAAGGTTCGCAAGTGGCTGGTAAACCAGATCGCGAAGGAACACCCGGACGCGGTGCTGCTTAATGGCGATGTCCCGCTGGCTGGCGATGTCCTGAATGACTATGTAGTCTATAAAAACGAAAGCGCGCCTTGGCGTGATGCAAAGCTGCATGTCTATCCCGCGTTGGGCAACCATGAGTTTCACGGACCGAACCCGCAGCAGTGTCTGGAAAACTGGTGGAACGCCTTTCCTGAGATGCGCCAGCGTCGCTGGTACTCCGCACAGCTTGGTTCCAGGATCTATTCAATTGCCCTTGATAGTGATGCTTCTCTTTTGGCTGAAAGTGACCAGGCGCGTTGGCTGCAGGGCCAACTGCAGAATCTTCCCGCTTCCACTGATTACGTATTTTTGAGCTTGCATCATCCACCTGTCGCCGACATTCAAACCCACATCGAAGTGGATCACAACCCCAGGCCAAACGAGATAGCTCTCCGGGAAATGCTGTCGAAGATGCAACCCACTATGCATGCCCGCATCATCGTTAGCGCGGGCCATATCCATAACTACGAAAGGCATGAGCTGGACGGCGTGGTCTACCTCGTGTCGGGTGGTGGTGGTGCACATCCTTATTTTGTGGAGCGCACCAAAGACGACCTTTACCAGAGTTATCTGTTTCCCAATTATCACTACGTGAAGTTCACTTTGCAGAACGATCGCTTACACGCTGAAATGTATCGCATCGCCGATTCCGAGCAACCAAACTTCACTCTCCAGCTAAAGGACACGTTCGATGTCGTAGCTAAGCCGAAGGGCGGTTCGCCAACCGACTCAAGCAATCGATAACGGTTGCGCCGAATGGGCAGGGAATTTGATAGTGAAAATAGAGCCCTGCCCAGGTTCGCTGGTGACTTCGATCTCAGCGTCATGTTGCCGCGCAATACTCGCAGCCAGTGATAATCCCAGACCGGCACCATTGCTCCACGCTTCGCGCGCGGCCTCACCGCGGTAGAACCGTTCGAAAATATGCGCCTGTTCGCCTTCTGCAATACCGAGCCCCTGATCCTCCACGCTTAGCTCCGCCACTTCGCCGTGGGCCTTTAATCTCACGGTAATCACGCTAGCCGGTGGTGAGTACTTTAGGGCATTGTCAATGAGAACCACCAGCAATCGTCGCAGCAATGAAGCGTTGCCGTAGATAGATGCATCGCCCACGGACAGATCCGTCGTGAGTCTGATCGCTTTTTCTCTTGCAAGAGCCGTCATGGCGTGACAAACGTCCGAAACCATTGCGGACAAAGAGAACCTCTGCATCTCTGGCTGCGAAGTTTGTTCACCTCTGGCCAGCATCAGCAAGTCTTCAATCAGGGCGGTCAGCCGGTCGGACTCCTCCACGACCTGCTGAAGTGCGCCACGGTAGGACTCCTCCGTTCGGGAACGGCGCGAGGCGATTTCGGCGGTAGAACGAATGATGGCTAATGGAGTGCGCAGCTCATGCGAGGCATCCTGCGTGAAGCGCGAGAGCCTCTGAACCGCGTCCTGCAGGCGGTCAAGCATGGAGTTCCACGTCTCCGAAAGACGTTGAAGTTCATCGCCGGTTCGCGCGACCGGCAGTCTTCCTGAAAGATCGCGGATGCTAAGCATCTGCGCTGCCATTGTGATTTCATCGACAGGACGCAGCGCCCTGCGGCTCAGGACGAAACCGCCAATCGCTGCTATGAGCAGTACGACCGGCAACAAGGTGAAGAGCAGGAGTCTCAGCTCGTGAAGTATGGATCGCGCCTCCCGAGTCGACATGGCGCCTGTGATTTGATACTGGCTTCCTCCCACCGTTGTCGATTGATGGCTCACCAGGTACCGTGGCAACGACCAGACTCTCCAAGGGGAGTAACTTGAGTCGGCCGCATTGCTGGACGGCAGTTGAAAAGCGGGATTTGATGCGAAGATCTTGTGCTGACCGGCATCGGAAATCCAGAAGTAAGTGCCCATCGGCAGAGCTCTACAGTACTCCTCTAGCTCTTCGGTCAGATGTACTTCTGGCTCACTCGATTCATTCACAATGAACGACCGCAAACTGCTCGTTCGCTCCGTCAGACTCTGTTGCAGTTCTGCATAGAGCGCGTGCTTCAGGAGGATCCAGACGGCGACGGCGAAGAGAATCAACCCACACGCCAGAATGGCGGAATACCAGATTGTTAAGCGGATCCGAATGGATGGGGGCCACGCCGTCGTCAGCATTCCGGAGATCGCAAGCAGTAGCCGATGCCCCGCACCGTATGCAGAAGTTTGATAGGGAAGGGAGCGTCGATCTTTTGGCGAAGCAATTTCACGAAAGCCTCCACCGTGTTTTCTTCGACATCATTACGGAAGCCCCACACCGCGTCTAAGATTGCATCGCGCGTTACTGGACGCCCTGCGTTTTTTATCAGTAACTCCAGCAGGCTGTGCTCCCGCTTCGTTAGCCGCACCGTGATACCCCCGCGCGTTACCTCACGAGTAACCGTGTCAAAGGTGAGGTCCGCCAACTGCAGTCGAATCGGCTGCGGATTCTCACGCCGTCGGCTGACCGCATGGATTCGGGCCAGCAGAACCTCAAACGAAAACGGCTTTGTGACGTAATCATCCGCGCCAAGGTTGAGTCCATCCACTATGTCGCGTTCCTTGTCTCGCGCCGTCAGCATGATAATCGGCGTCTGGTCACCTCCGCTGCGCAATTTACGAGCGATGCTCATGCCGTCGCGTCTGGGTAGTTGGACGTCCAGAAGTATCACGTCGAATGGGGAAGATTGGGCGGCCGCGAGTCCCGTTTCGCCATCATGAGCAAGATAAACGTGGATGTTCTCCTCGGTCAGAGCCTGCTCCAGCAGGGCGGCCATCCGGCGTTCGTCCTCCACTACCAAAACCCGCATCGCTTTCATTGTGATACAGGGAGCAGGGCTATGTTTTCAGGAAATTTTCAGAGTGTGAGCTGATCATAGTGCTGAGTCGATACGTGAGATTGTCAACCATTAGGCTGGTTTGTTTGTCAGTCGCCCTCGTTGGTGCCGGCGCTGCAGACCCCCAAACACCGCCGGTGCAACCCGCATCCGTGCCGGGCCAGCCTTCGATTGCTGAGACGCGGCAGAACACACTCATCACTCTTCAAGACGCCCAGGAGCGTGCCAAAAAATACGGCCTGCAGATTCAATCAGCCAACATCGCTGCTGCCCTTGCGAAAGAAGATCGCGTTCAGGCCAGAGCCGGCTCCTTGCCAACCGTCACTGCATTCAATCAGTTCATCTATACCGAGGGCAACGGGACACCGTCAGGGGTCTTTGTAGCTAATGATGGCGTGCACGTCTACAATGAGCAGGCCCAGGTGCATGAAGAGTTGCTCGCCTTCGTTCGCCGCGGAGAGATCCGCTACGCCTCAGCGTCATTCGCCGTAGCGCAGGCTCGAATCGCCGTGGCCGCTCGCGGCCTGAGTCTCACGGTCGTTCAGAATTATTACGCGATCGCGGCCGCGCTTCAGAAGACAGGTACCGCTCGCATCAGCCTGAACGAAGCACAACGTTTTGCGGACATAACCCAGCAGCAGGAGCAGGGCGGGGAGGTCGCGCATTCGGACGTTATCAAGGCTCGCATTCAAGTACAGCAGAGACAGCGTGATCTGCAGGACGCCGATCTGGCCGTTCAAAAAGCCAAATTCGCCTTGGCCGTACTTATTTTCCCTACCCTGCGCGACGACTTCGACGTCCAGGATGATCTGTCGACACTTCTGCCCTTGCCCGCTCAAGAGGAAATAACCAGACAGGCTACCGCCACCAGTCCGGATCTGCAGGTTGCGCAAGCAACGCTACGGCAAAACAAGCTCGGCGTCAGTACCGCACGTTATGCATACCTTCCGTCCCTGGGACTGGATGTCTTCTACGGGATCAATGCGAACCAGTTCGCGGCTACCACTACTCACCCCACACAGGCGACTGGTCGAAGCACGCTGCCCAACTATCTTGTAGACTCGCGTCAGAACCTTGGTTACTCCGCGCAGGCCACCTTGAACATACCGGTTTGGAACTGGGGTGCCACCCATAGCAAGGTAAAACAGGCAAGCCTTCGCGAACGCCAATCGGAGCTAGACCTCACTCTGGCTCAGCGCAATTTGCAATCTCAGGTGGCAGCCGCATACCGCGAAGCGCAAACCGCATTCGCCCAGGTCGAATCACTCAGGTCATCCAACGATCTGTCGGCTGAAAGCCTGCGCCTGACCCTGTTGCGCTATCAGGCTGGCGAAGCCACGGTGCTGGAGGTAACGGACGCACAATCAACTGCCAATTTGGCCCGTAATGCATACGTCGATGGGCTACTTCGTTACCGGCTTGCGATTGGAACGGTGCAGAACCTGACAGGAGCCACCCAGCCATGAACAAGCTATATATCTACCCCTTCATTATCTCCGCTTTTTTATTTACTGCTTGTTCGAAGAGTTCGGACACAGCTGCCGCTCCCGATGAAGCTGCTAGTACAACCGTCGAAGTGGCTGCCGCGACCAGGCAAGCCATGCACGCGGTCGTTACGGCGGAGGGTGTGTTGTTCCCTATTCGGCAGGCAAACGTTGTCGGTAAGATCAGCGCCCCGGTTAAGGAATTCTTTGTACAACGCGGCGATCACGTGCGTGTCGGCCAGTTGCTCGCCACTCTGGAGCATCGTGATTTGGTAGCCGCTGCGCAGGAGAGCAAAGAGCTCTATGCACAGGCGGCGGCAACGTACCAGAACACGACCGCCACCACGATACCTGACGACCTGACGAAGGCGAAGAGCGATTATCAGTCTGCTCAGGAAGGCTTGGATGCGGCGCAGAAGGTGTACGACAGCCGCTTGTCGCTCTTTAAGCAGGGGGCGCTGGCCCAGAAGCTTGTGGAAGATGCCAAGGTAGCGCTGGTGCAGGCGCAGAGCCAGTTACAGACCTCGAAGCAACATCTCGATTCTATGTTGTCTGTCGGGCAGGCCGCTCAGACCAAATCCGCCGATGCGCAGGTGCAGGCCGCTAAGGCTCACTATGAGAGTTCGGAAGTGCAGGTCGCGTATGCGGAAGTGCGGAGCCCCATCTCTGGTATCGTCTCGGATCGCCCCTTCAACATTGGGGAGATGGCTAGCGCTGGGTCTCCCCTGGTATCCATAGTTGATATTTCGCGAGTAGTGGCTCGCGCCAACGTGCCGGTCAATACAGCCGCCTCCATCAGGGTCGGCAAAACTGCCCAAATTTCCGGGGCCGGAGTCGTTTTGAACGGCAGCGTAACGGTTGTCAGTCCGGCTGTCGATCCGGGCGCGACCACCATTCAGATCTGGGTAGAGGCTGTTAATCCGGGAGAAGCGCTGAAGCTGGGAACAACGGTGCAAGTCTCCATTGAGACCAAAGACATACCGGATGCCACAGTCGTGCCCGTAGCCGCCCTGTTATCGTCCGAAGACGGCGGTCAACAGGTCATGATTGCTGGGTCTGACTCTCTGGCACACGTGCAGAAGATCCAGGTGGGAGTACGCACTCCCGACAGCGTCCAGGTATTGAGCGGTGTAAAGCCGGGGGACCAGGTGATCGTTTCCGGCGCTCTTGGGCTCGACGACAAGGCCAAGATTCAGGTCGGCAAAGCCGGCGATGATAAAGCCTCAGACGAGAAGGCGGGCGGAGACAAAGCCGACGGCGAGGACAAGCAGAAGTGACCACTTCAGAACCCGTAAACCCGTCTGATCTGGCCCACGAAGCTGGTGAAAACGAAACGTCCTTACATTGGACCGCCCGCTACCTGAAAGCCATCCTATTTATCGCTATTGCGCTGGCCGTTGCTGGTGGCTATCTGGCGCTCAGCATTCCGATAGCGGTCTTTCCGTCCACTGACTTTCCTCGCATCGTGGTTGGTGTTGAGAACGGCGTAATGCCAATCGACCAGATGCAGGTGACCATCACACGCGTTATCGAAGAGTCTCTGAACGCGGTTCCGGGATTGGAGCGTGTTATCTCCATCACAAGCCGCGGCTCGGCTGAGATTGACCTTTACTTTAACTACAACGTCGATATGTTCCAGACGTTGCAATATGTGAACGCAGCCGTGGGCCGCGTTCAGCCTACTCTGCCGTCTACTACACAAGTCACCACGAATCGTCTGACCTTTGCGGCTTTCCCGATCATGGGTTACAGCCTTACTTCTGATGTGCTTTCGCAAAGCCGCTTGTTTGAGCTCGCGACATACACGATCAAGCCGCAACTCAACCGGCTTTCGGGCGTCGCTTCTGTCGTGGTGCAGGGCGGCCAGGAACCAGAGTTTCAGATTCAGCCTGACCCCGGCAAATTACTCCAGGCACAGGTAACGGTACCGAATATTCTCGATGCGATCTCACGGAGTAACCTAATCGATTCGCCTGGCTTGCTGGAACAGAATCATCAGCTTGTCTTGAGTTTGGTAAGCGGCCAAGTGAAAACTGTTTCCGATGTCGGAGATATCGTCGTTAAAACCACGAATTCGGGTACGCCGGTCCGTATCGGCGACTTTGCCACGGTTACACCTTCGGTTCGTCCCGTGTATACGGCCGTCACGGCCAATGGAAAGCCGGCCGTGCTGCTCAATGTCTATCGGCAACCGATCAGCAATACGGTGGCGGTAGCAGATGCTGTCCATCAAAGGCTGGACGAGTTGCGTCGCTCGCTTCCCGCGGGCGTCAAGTTGCAGCCTTTCTACGATCAATCGGAGTTGGTGAACGAATCAATCCGCAGCGTGCGCGACGCCATTCTTATCGGCTTGGTCTTGGCCGCTGTGATTCTGGTGCTGTTTCTGCGCGATTGGGGTACTTCCGTCGTGGCAGGTCTGGTTATTCCGGTTACGATTGCCGTCACATTGATCGCGCTCCACTATGTCGGTCAGAGCTTTAACTTAATGACGCTGGGTGGTCTTGCTGCTGCGGTCGGGCTGGTCATCGACGATGCCATTGTCGTTGTCGAAAACATCGTCATGCATCGCGATGCCGGTGAGAGCCGCTCGAGCTCCATTCGAAAGGCGATCGCTGAAATTCGAACTCCTTTAATAGGGTCCACTGTCACCCCGATTGTCGTATTTCTGCCGCTCATCACCATCACGGGTGTTACCGGAACCTTCTTTCGTGCGCTGGCCATCACAGTCGGCTTCGCTCTCCTCACCTCCCTGGTCTTGGCGCTAACCTGGACACCCGCTCTGAGCCACCTACTGCTTCGTTGGAAGCAAAAACCGACAGAGACTTTGGAGACCAGCACAACTGAACCGGCTGCCGCCCACGCGCACTCTGCACCAAGCCAACTGCTGCGAATTTATGAACAAACGATAGATCTCATCCTGCGCCGGCCCCTCATTCTGGCTGTTGGCAGCCTCGTCCTGATCGCTATTTCCTTCTTCTCCTATCGTGCGCTCGGAACAGACCTGCTTCCTGCTATGGACGAGGGTGGTTTCATCCTCGACTACTTGATGCCGGCCGGGTCTTCGTTATCAGACACGGACAAGGTGCTGGTCGGTGTCGAAAGCATCCTGCACTCAATTCCGGAGGTGGAGAGTACATCTCGTCGAACCGGCTTACAACTTGGTCTGGCAACAGTCACCGAAGCCAATACGGGTGACATTTCGGTCAAGCTGAAGGCGAATCGGAGTCGCGGTGTCGAGGAAGTCATCGCCGATGTTCGCGCTAAGGTCAATCGGCGCTACCCGCAACTGGACACCGATTTCATTCAGTTGCTGCAAGACATGATCGGTGACTTGACCAGCTCTCCTGACCCGATCGAGATTAAGTTGTTCTCGCAAAACATCGACCTGCTGCGAGCGTGGGCCCCCCGAGTCGGTGACACTCTCAAGCAGGTGCCTGGTGTGAAGGATGTCAAGAATGGCATCGAGAACACCATCAGTGGTCCTTCTATCACCTTCAATATCGATCAATCAGTAGCTGCTCGCGCGGGCTTCACCTCCCAGGAGTTGGAATTGGACGCGAGCGCAATCTTCCAGGGTGAGCCTGCGCCTGTTCCAGTTGTCATGAATAGCCGTCCGTATACGTTGCGTGTCACGTTCCCACCGGCAACTCGTAGCTCATTGGAAGCCATTCGCAACACACCGCTGGTCAGCAACTCCGGTCACATTACGACTCTCGGCACGGTGGCCACCATTCAGAACGACCCAGGTCAGTTGGAGATCCGCCGCGAGAACCTGCAGCGTGATGTGACCGTAACAGCGCGGTTAGAAGGTGTCAGCTTAGGAACCGGTGTCGCACGTGTACAGAGCGCTGTCAGCAAGCTCCACTTACCCTCGGCAATCCGGGTTGAATATGGCGGCCTCTACCAGGAGCAGCAGCGATCATTCCACGATCTATTGCTGGTCCTGGCCAGCGCTGTCGTGCTGGTGTTCATTGTGCTTCTGATCGAATTTGGTGATTTCGCAGCGCCCTTGGCGATTCTCTCTTCCGCGTTGCTGTCCACGTCGGGAGTGTTCCTCGCACTACTGGTCACCCACACTACTTTCAACATCTCTTCATTTATGGGTTTGATCATGGTGATTGGCATTGTTGCCAAAAACGGTATTCTCCTGCTAGACGCCGACGCCCGTTTTCGTGCCTCCGGCTCTGCTCCTCGACGAGCCATCATCGAAGCCGGTGAACGAAGGCTACGTCCGATCTTGATGACGGCGCTGGCCACCATTGCCGGAATGGTTCCACTCTCATTAGCTATTGGAGCCGGCTCTCAGATGTTGCAACCGTTGGCCATTGCGGTCATCGGCGGACTACTCGCCTCCATGGTCCTCTCACTCATCGTTACTCCGGCTGCGCATTATCTCTTAACTCGCGGTTCTCACGAAAGGTAACTCCCCGTTCATGGTCAAATCACTTCTCT
Source organism: uncultured Acidobacteriaceae bacterium (assembly GCA_963814195.1). Classification (GTDB taxonomy): domain Bacteria; phylum Acidobacteriota; class Terriglobia; order Bryobacterales; family Bryobacteraceae; genus Bog-105. Next base: position 79,270 of record CAWFBU010000005.1, on the reverse strand, counting down.
ACTTTCTCCTCGTAGGCCGGTTGCTAGCGGCCTCGACCACCGGCTATCACGTAACGCAGCAAATTCCAATCGGCGGCGAAGGCGGTTGGGATTACCTGACCGTGGATAGCGCTGCCCGGCGCTTATATGTCTCGCACGCGACAAAGGTCGTGGTGGTTGATCTTGATTCGAACAAAGTGGTCGGCGAAATCCCAAATACTCCCGGCGTCCATGGCATCGCCGTAGCGCCCGACCTTGGAAAAGGATTCGTTAGCAACGGACGCGGCAATAGCGTCACCATCTTCGATCTCAAGACGTTGCAAGCAACCGGCCAGGTTCCGACAGGTCAGAATCCCGATGCCATTCAGTATGAACCTGTCTCTCACCGCGTGTTCACATTCAATGGAAAATCAAACGACTCGACCGTCATCAATGCCAATACGGGGAAAGTGGAAGGCAGCATCGCCATGGGTGGCAAGCCTGAGTTCTCAGTAACTGACGGCAAAGGCAAGATCTTTGTCAACATCGAAGATAAGAATGAACTGGTAACCATTGATGCTGCTTCTATGAAAGTTTTGAAACATACTTCGCTGAAGCCTTGCGACAGCCCTTCAGGTCTCGCCATTGATCCGAAATCGACAACACTTTTCTCGGTTTGTGACGGGAAAGTGATGGCCATCTCCAGTGGTGTTGAAGGCAAGTTATTAACCACGGCAACGATCGGTGAAGGACCGGATGGTGTCGCGTTTGATCCTGCTACTGGTGAAGCCTTCAGTGCGAACGGAGAAGGCACTGTCACCATCGTCAATCATCAAGGCGGGTCCTGGAAAGCCGCTGAAACCATTACGACAACGAAGGGTGCAAGGACCATCGCACTTGATCCGAAGACTCACAAGCTGTACCTGCCTGCGGCTGATTTGGACACCAGCGCTCCCCAAGCGGCAGGCGCACGGCCACGCTACAAATCGGGTAGTTTCAAAGTCCTGGTGCTCTCTAAGTAGCAAGCCTTACAGCAACCTCAGAACTCCCTGGGAGCTTGACTTAGTTCTCAGGGAATATTACGTTTAATCTGTGATCAACGGACAACGGGTTGCGGTTGTAATGCCCGCTTACAATGCCGAAAAAACCCTAGAGCAGACCTTGGCGGAGATTCCGGAATCGGTTGATATTCGGATTCTAGTTGACGACAACAGCAAGGATGATACCGCCGCGTTGGCTGCCAGCCTCGGTGTCACAACATTTAAGCACGATCGTAACTATGGTTATGGCAGAAATCAACAAACCTGTTACAAAGAGGCCCTCGCGGCTGGTGCCGACATCGTCGTCATGGTTCATCCTGATTACCAATACACACCGCTGCTCGTGACGCCGATGGCAAGCATGATTGCCTATCGCGTATACGACGTGGTCCTGGGGTCCCGCATTCTCGGTGGCGGTGCGCTGCGCGGGGGCATGCCGCTGTACAAGTACATCTTCAATCGCATGCTTACTGCTTTTCAGAACCTGTTCTTGGGCGTTAAGCTTTCCGAGTATCACACCGGTTTCCGGGCGTTCGACCGGCGAGTTCTGGAAGCGCTGCCTTTGCTACAGAACTCCGATGATTTTGTTTTCGACAACGAAATGCTTGCGCAGACCGTGATGATGGGCTTCCGTATTGGAGAAGTCTCCTGTCCCACGAAATATTTCAAAGAAGCCTCATCCATCAGTTTTAAAAGAAGTGTTCGTTACGGTTTGGGTGTTCTTGCAACAACCATGAAGTTCTTCTTCCATAAGATGGGCTGGGTGAAGGATCCTCTCTTCCAGCAGACAACCAAGAAGCGCACCCCCTACTACAAGCAACTGCCTTCTGTTCCGTCCGCGCAGTCTGCAAGTGCTGCCAGCGCCGGGAACTAGCTCCTTAGATTAAGTCTCACAGGAAGCAAACGATTCCGCCAATAGATGGGTTTGACTTCAGCGATCTGCCAGGATCGCTGAAGATGGCAAACTTAAACTCAGCATTTCCAAAACGCTGCATCGCACCGCAGCTAACAACTGTGTCATTAAACCAGTCGACGAGGCACGCGTGTAGTTATTCCGTGCAGTTGGCTCTGCGCGAAATCCTTCGTACCAGCCCCACCGGACGCTTCCTCTCAATTGAAGAGGTACGATCAACACGCAGTCTGAATCTACCTTGATGCCCATGCCCGGAAGCGCAATGAAAACTGAGTTTGACAGGAAGCACCTCACCGAGTGGCTGGCAATCAAAGCGGAAAATCTCTCTCACTGGATCGCGGCAGCAATCTTGATCGAGTTCGCCTTCATCGGTGTCGTCAAAGCCAGGTATCGAACGATGTGGCTCGACGAGATTATGGGCTCCTTCATCATCAGATTGCCGAGTAGATCGCAGATTTGGACTATCTGTCAATCCGGTGCCGATAACCAGCCGCCCTTCTACCATTATTTGATGAGAGCGAGCATGTCGCTCTTTGGCGGCAGCGATATTCTCGGTATGCGTATCCCTTCGGTTTTGGGATTTTGTCTCTGTTGTTTCTGCCTGTATTGGTTTGTTAGCCGCAATGTCTCAAAGCTCTATGGCATCGTGGCAATGCTTTATCCCGCATTAACGTTGGCTTGGGTGTACGGCACAGAAGGTCGCCCCTATGCGTTGCTCTTAGGCCTCGCCAGCTTGGCCGCCGTGTGTTGGCAGGCAGTGAACAGGGGCCGGCGGATTATGGCAGTCGGGTTGTGGTTGACGTTACTCCTGGCTCTGAACTGTCATTACTATGCGGTGCTTATGTTGGTGCCTCTTGGAATAGCCGAAAGCGTACGTACCTACATCCGCAAGAAGATAGACTTCTTCGTTTGGCTTGCTCTGACTACGCCGCCATTGACTCTGCTCGTTTACATCCCGGTTCTAAGAGTCAGCAAAACGAATTCGGGCATACCGTACGCGCCTTTCACAAATCCAGCGCTATACTATGCGTTCTGGCGATACAACGGGGAGTTTCTCGGATCGAGTCTCATCTTCCTGATTTTCCTGGGCGCCGTGTATCTTGCTGTTCGAACCTTTAGTCTTGACTCAGGCGGGGCTGTTCTTGGGTGGTTCAGGTCGGGAAATCGAGCTCAGCTGCTACCGGAAGTATCCCTGGTTTTGGGCTTTACGTCTATGCCAGTGTTCGTTATCTTGTTTTCCAAATTTGCAACCCACATCTTTTTCCCGCGTTACGCAATCACCGGCATCTTTGGCTTCGCTGCCCTAATTGGGTTAAGTGCGGGCTTAGCGTTCTGGGATAAGAAAGGGCCTGCTTTGGCGCTGGTCGTGATGTCCAGCATTCTGGTGTTCTATTACCAGGGTCATGAGGACGTGCCTCTGATAACGTCGGCGCGAAACACTCCGCAAACGATCAGTGTTCCCCACCGACTTCCGCAGTCGGTCTTGGACGGCAATTTACCCATAGTCCCAACCGATCTCGATGACTTCATGAAGTTCAACTACTACGGCGATAGCGCTCTGCGGAAGCGACTATTCTACGTTTCAAGCGAAAAACTGGCGGAGCAGTATCTTGGCTTCACGTTCCACGAGCGAATGATGCTCGGCGCGGCACCTTACTTCCACACGCAGGTGGTCGATTACGACGCTTTTATCCACGAGCATCCTACCTTCTATGTATTCGGATCGCTTCGATTCTCGCAATGGGTAGTTCCGAAGCTGATGGCGGACGGAGCCGAACTGAAATTGATCCAGGGCGGCCCTAGCGGAGGCGGTTACCTGGATGAATGCTTCCTTGCAAAGGTCACCCGCAACTAGCAACGTAGAATCAGTCGACCTTCATGGGAATCTGAGCCAAAGCTCACTCACACCCGGCATAACTGATAAGCCTGCTCCAGGCTGCGGATAGGAGGCGTATCGATCGGCACGAATTCGTGCGAGAAAAAGCCTTTATAATCCGTTTTAGCGATCGCCTTCGCCACGGCCCGCCAGTTTACTTCCTGCGTGTCATCGAGTTCATGCCGGCCCGGATTACCGCCCGTATGAAAATGGCCGATGTAAGCAAGGTTGTCGGTGATAGTGCGGATCAGGTCGCCTTCCATAATCTGCATATGGTAGATGTCAAACAGTAACTTCACGCGGGGCGAATCGACACGTTTCATCAGTTCCACTCCCCACGCAGAATGGTCTGCCATGTAATCCTTGTGATTCACTTTGCTGTTTAACAGCTCAAGGTTGACTGTTACGCCTTTTTCTTCCGCATAACTCTTGATCTTGTTCAATCCGACGAGGCAATTCTGCAGGCCTTCTCCGTCAGGCATCCCCATGCGGTTGCCCGAAAACGTAATTACGTTCGGAACTTTCGCCTCCGCCGCCAACTTGATATCGTTTTTTAGGCTTTCCAGAACCCGTTCGTGATTTTCCAGGCGGTTGAGTCCAATCGGAATCGTATTCGGTGCAGTTCCGGAGGTCATGGATGGCACCAAGCCGTACTTCTGAACAGTGGCGTACTGATCGGGCGTAACGAGGTCGATCCCCTTAAGACCAATCCTTACCGCTTCTTTGCAAAGCTCATCGAGCGTGAACCATTTCTGCCAGCACCAGAACGAAACACCCTGCTTCAAAGTCTCTTGAGTTTCTGCCATAGCGCCGGAAAGAGGATGCGTAAGAGTCATGGCACCTCCTGCAACGGCTGCCTTCAGTGCTTTTCTGCGGTTCATTTGTCTGCATCCTATCAGACAGCCTTCAGATCATCAGGTCAGGCTGTTAATGATATTCAGCAGTCCGGCGCAAGCGCTCAGGTAAGCAGAGAAGGGTGTTTCCACGGTGCCCGGTAGGGCCTGCTCAGCAGCCCATTGGCTTCGGCATCACCCGGTATCTGCTGAGTCTCCGCATTCCAGTTGAGACTCCGGCCTAACTTGAGAGAGTTGTTCGCGAGAATGCAGGAAGCTGTCGAAATGTAGCCCTCCTCAATTGTTGAAACCGGTTTGGAACGGGCGTCGATAGCGTGTAGGAAGTTCCGCATGTGAACCCGTATTGCGGGCGCAACATGCTTTTCCAAATCTTTCTCCGTTCTGTCTTCCGGGTACTCCAGCAATTCATACGCAACGTCCCGATGCACCGGTTCTTTACCATTAAGCGGTAGGAAATCGTACCGGTAAACACTGGTTTTCAGCGTCCCTTTATCACCATAGAAGGTAGCGCCCCATGGATAGTCGGGGTCGGCCGCCTCACCCCAGCTGCGATGCTGCCAAACCACGCGCAGGTCGGGAAAATCGAAGTTGGCAGTCTGCGTATCGGTGATATTGGCCTTAGAGGCTTTATCAATCAGGATCCCGCCCGTTGAAGAGACGCGGGTCGGCCATCCCAGGTTCAACATCCAGCGAGTCATATCGAGCATATGAACGCACATGTCCCCGACAATGCCATTGCCGTACTCGTAGAACGCGCGCCACGTGCGGGGATGCACAAGCGAATTGTAAGGCCGCATCGGCGCAGGGCCGGTCCACATTTCGTAGTCGAGATTCGGCGGAGGCGTGCTATCGGGTGGATTGCTCGTGGCGCGCATGTGGTAATAGCAATAAATCTCCACCAGCGAAACCTTACCGATCGCGCCCGAATCCAGGAACCGCTGTTTGGCTTCCATCAGATGGGGCGTACTGCGCCGCTGAAGGCCAACCTGCACGACACGTCCATAGTGCTGCGCCGCTTCCACCATGGCGCGACCTTCATTCACATCCGCGCTGATCGGTTTCTGCACATAGATGTCGGCGCCCGATTTCGCTGCTTCGATCATGATGAGCGCATGCCAGTGATCCGGCGGCGCAATCAGGACGATATCCAGATCGCGCGCTTTGAGCATCTCGCGAAAGTCGCTATACAGTCGCGGCCTCTTCTGTGACCTTTGGCGGCTCGCAATCAACGTCGCCGCGTCTTCCAGCATCTGCTTGTCGACATCGCAGAGCGATACGACCTCGACCGGCGCAACCTGGATCAATCGGCAAAGGTCGATTTTCCCGTACCAGCCGCATCCAATTAAGCCGACTCTGCGGCGTTTGTCCTGTGCGAACTCTTGTCCCTGCAGGCTGCCGACAGCCAGTCCGGCTGATGTAGCTCTCAGGAATTCCCGACGATTCATACTGTGTATCTTATGACTGTCGTCGAGAGTCACTCCGCCGAGGCGCGGCACATCAGGGTCTAGATGTAAGAAGGATCTGAATCGATCTCTTGCGAAGTCTGCCGGTAGCTTAGACCTGGAAGTCGAAGCTGTCGGGTACGCCCGGCTCTGCGTCCTTCATTTGCGCGATCTCGAAGGCAAGCTTCTCACCTTGTGCTACCAGGTGTCCGAGCCATTTCTCCTTGCCGTTGATGTAGCCGCTGATCTCTTCGTCCACCGGATACTCGAGCACAATGACATCTTCGATTTCCATCTCCACCAATGTCCTCGCTGACATGGTGCCGCCCGCAATTTGGACGTCAACCTGAAGATTTGCTTCCTGAATCAATCGGGCAATGAACAATTGATCGTGCTCGGTCGATTCCGCTTTTCGAATCTGTTGCAGTTGGTCGAACTTACTGCGCAATCGCCGAATTAACAGCGACGGAATGGCGAAGTTCATCAGGCCTGGCGTGTCGCCGACCTTCATTTCGATCGCGATGACAATCACTGCCTCGGACGGAGCCATGATGTGCATCAATTGCGGTTCACTTGACAGCGACTGGACTGTAAAGTTGATTTCCGCAACAGCCTTCCAGGCATCGCTCAGATCCCGCAGCACGACTCGCAGAAGGGTCTGGATCAGACGCTTCTCAATGTCTGTGATCTTACGTTTCGTTGATACGGTGGATTGCATCTTGCCGCCCAGCAGTAACTCGATGAGCGCAAAGATAAGACTGTTGTTGATCTCCAGAATCGCGGTGCCATCGAAGGGCTGCAAGCCGATGTAGCTCATGCATGTGGGGGAAGCCAACCCATCCAGAAACTCTGCGTAAGAGATCTGTTCCAGACTGATCAGGTTCAAGGCTACATAAGAACGCAGGTAAGCCGACAGACTGGAAGCCAGGTTGCGCACGAAGTTTTCGTGCACCATGTGCAACGCCTGCAGCTGCGATCGCGGAATGCGATCCAGCCGATTAAAGTCAACAATGGCATCCTCAGGTGCCGACTCCCGCTCGGCCCCTTCGCCGGCGTTGCCCTGAAAAACTGCGTCGATTTCTTCCTGCGATAAGACTCGCTTCATCTTTATTCCCGCTCACCCTGCATCGGAGCTATGGCCGCTTATACAGGTGTATGCGATCTTGCTGACTGATAATCTCCTTGATGCGGACACCGTAATTGCCCTTCACTGACACCACCTCTCCACGCGCCACAATCGTGCCGTGCACCAGGAGTTCAACGTTATCACCCACATTCCGGTCCAACTCGATCACGGAACCCGTTGTCACCTTCAGCACTTCCCGAATCGGCATCATGGCTCGTCCTAAGGCAATGGAAAGCGGCAACTCGAGCTCCATGAGTCGGCTCAGCATGGCCTGGTTTGCCGCTGCCACAACCGGGTTCTGCATCGGCGTGCGCAGCATCTCTTGCGCCGAATTCTCAGGCTCGTCCTCTCGTAGTACGTCCTCAATCGTCGGTTCAATCGCAAATACGATCGCGGGAAGTTCGGTGCCGTCGAACGTGATGCCGATGATTCCGTAGCGTAAGCTCTCGAATTCAGGCGCCGTACTTTCCGCACCCGGTTCACATTTAACCGCAGTATCCAGCCCGGTGGATGTGACATGCGCGGCCCCACTCTGGGCTTGGCCGATCATCTCGTGATAGGTCGCCTTGGCTTCTTCTAGGTCGCTGGCTCCGCCCAACGCCAGTAGCGTGGCGTTCTTAACACCAATCCACGTCGAAAATTTGCCGGCACCGGCAAAATCCTGCTTCCACCAGATCAGATCACTGGATTCCGATGCCGAAAGTTTCTTCGTACGGCTGCAGCGCAGGGTGGGAACCTGCCCACTGAACATTTCCACAGCACGGGTAAACTCATCTACCCAGGTCTGCAGAAAGCGGTCAATCGCCGTTCCTTCACTGCCCATTCAAGCTCGTTCCCTTCAGCGCGGTCATCGCCTTAAAAGCAGGAGTCTTAGCTGACATATTGCTCTTCCGTACCGGCGCTCAGACTAATGGTGCCTTCCTTCTCCAACTCGCGGGCCAGCGCGATGATGGTTTGGTGTGCCGCGTCGACATCCTTGCGCTTGGTCGGACCAAGCGATTGGATGTCGTCGTTCATCATGGCCGCTCCACGTTGTGATTGAGTGGATAGGAACTTCTGTCGCAAAGATTCTGTCGTACCTTTCAAGGCAATCATGAGCACGCCACGTTCCGCTCGTTGAATAATGGCGGCCAGCGCTGTCGCGTCCAGCCTCTCCAGATCCCGGAACACGAACATGTACTCGCGAATGTTGTCGAAGAGCGGCTTATTGGCGCTTTCCACCGCCCCCATCAGCTGAGTACAAACGTTCGCCTCTAAACGGTTGAAGATTTCTGCTACCGCACGAACGCCCCCGTAGGCCTCGCGACTGAGTTGGCCCACGTTTTGCAGCTTTTGGTCGATGACCGACGCGATATTGCGCACGATTTCGGGCGAGATCTGGTCTAAATCTGCCATTCTGGCCGTTACGCTGCTACGGTTCTCTGCCGGCAACGCTCTTAGTAAGGCTGCGGCCTGGCCCGGCTTCAGGTGCGAGAGCACCAGGGCGATAGTTTGTGGGTGCTCATCCTGTACCAGGCGCGCTAACTGTAAAGGATCGGTCTTGCTGAAATTGTCGAAGGTGGCCGAGTCACTTCCCATCGACTTCAGCAGCCGGCCTAACAGCTGTTTCGCCACGCTCGGACCGTAAGCCTCCGTCAGCATTTTGTCAGCGTATTCCAAACCACCTTTGATCAGAAGGCGGTCTGAAATCAGCAAACGTTCGAATTCTTCCATCGATTGCTGCACTTCTTCCGGAGTGAGGCTGTCGAGTTCCGCGATGGCCTTGGCCACCCTGTCGGCTTCTTTCTCGGGGATATTTCTTAGAATCTTGGCGCCGTCCACAGGACCAAGCGCCACGAGAATGATCGCGGCCTTTCTCGTGTCGTCCAGTTCAACGTCGCTGCCAGAATAGCTCATGTTCTCCGAAGGCCCTAGCGTTGCCATTCTCGTCCTCGCTAAAAGGCAACTGTTTTAGAGTGCAATGTTGGGCACTCCCCTCTCAGAAATCTCCGGGGTTATTTGCAAAACAGGCCGTACGCCCAGCCAAAAAACCTAGAGTGATCTGGCGCCAAACTCCTTTGGACGCAACGCAAATCCCCGAGATTATTCATTCCTGGAGCAACTTATCTTGCAGACCGGTCCGTGAGCTCTTATTACGGAGGTGTCAAGAAGAGCCCAAACATGTCACTTAATGTCTTGATCGTCGATGATTCGTCAGCTATCCGGAAGATCCTCCAGCGAGTTCTTCGCCAGGTCGAAGCCCCTATCGGCGAAATCTTCGAAGCTGCCGATGGTGTGGAAGCGCTGGCGTTTTCGAAAGCCAAAAGGTCTCTTTTGTGCTCTCCGACATCAATATGCCGAATATGGATGGGCTACAGCTGCTGTCCGAGATCAAGAGTAGAGCCGAATTCAAGGCTCTTCCGGTAGTGATGATTACCACTGAAGGCGCACAGAACAAAGTTCTCGAGGCAGTAAATCTGGGCGCGGCCGGATATGTTCGCAAGCCGTTTACCCCTGAGCAAATTAAGGAGAAACTCGTCGGAATCGTCTAGGAGACGATTTCGGCATCGAGGTGAACTGTGGCTACTAGCATATTTTAGAGAAACACGAACAGTATTGTCGGTTGTGAGATCGACCACAGTTGACGTTTTTGGAACCATGCTCGGCATGACCGTAGTCCCTACGGATGTGGCCGTCGAGACCAAGAACACAACGATAAACGCAGGTCTGATGGCCGTTATCGGTATGGCCGGCCCGGTAAGTGGCAGCGGCGCTTTATGCCTGAGTGAAGTAATGGCGCGCCGGGCAGCTTCCCGCTTCCTGATGGCCGAGTACGAAGAGGTAAACGATGAAGTGCTCGACGCCATCTCCGAACTCTGCAATATGGTCATCGGTGGATTGAAGACCAGCCTCGAAGAGGAATACGGCCCCATGGGCCTGAGCATTCCCACAGTTGTCTTCGGTAAGGACTACCTGACCCGGAACTCGAATATCGGCGAACGGATCAATGTATCCTTTTCTTACGAAGAAGACGACATGAAGGAGCAGTTCAGCGTCGTTGTCTGCATGATTTCCGAGAGCGCCAACCGGAACTACTTGCGTGAACTGGCCAAATTCCACGCCCAGCTTACTTAGTCCATTACATTCTGTTGTGTAGTGGTTGTGCTCCGCTTGCGATCGGTCAGGCGGAGCAATCAGAGTCAATCCTGCCTCGTAATGAATAGAGATCTGTTAGAACAGAACCAGCTTGTCTATTCTCCGCCTTTCCTGCTCATCAATCGGTAGACTCCTCCTCAGCTTCCTATTTCTTCTCCCGTTTGCCGAGCATTTGACTGCAGCCGATTCGACACCGGTGGTTGTGAGTCATCCCGGAGACACTACTTCTCTGGAAGCATATGGTCCCAACATCGTCCGCATCACGATCAGCAAAGATAAGGCCGAAGCGCTTGCTGCACCTGGATACGGCTTCATCGCTCAACCGGCTTCGGAGGGCTGGTCTCATCTGACGAACGGCGGTGGTGATCTCTACTCCTCCGCCCGCCTGAAAGTTCAGGTGCAAGGGAATCGATCCGAGGACCCCCGTCGTCCGCCGCTCCCTACCCAGATCGACATCTCTCGCTATTTCGGTGGCTCTGCTCCGGGAGTGCATATCAAGGTCAGCACCGCGGAAGGACAAACGCTGGTGGATATGACCGGCTGGGCTATGGCAGAGCCGAACTATAAGGACGGCACCGCCAATGTTCTGCACGAGCGACGCCCCTCCGATAAGCCGTTTTTCACGGTAGGGGCGACCTTTGTTGCGCCCGAGGACGAACACTACTACGGTCTAGGGCAGAATCAGGAAGGCTTCCTTGATTTGCGGGGTCACACGATCCGTTCCTGGCACGATTACAACGCCGCTGGCGGAGCAAGTGTCGGCGTACCTTTCGTGGTTACAAACAAGGGCTACGGGTTGGCCTGGGACAACCCGTCCAGGACCACCGTGGATTTCGGCTTCAACGATCAGACCCGTTGGTCATCGGAGGTTGGCAATCGGGTCTCCTTCTTTGTCATCGCCGGCCGCGATTACGACGAAATCTACGCAGGCTACCGTCAGTTAACCGGCGCCACACCCCTGTTGACCAAGGCGGCATACGGCTTTATTCAATGCAAGCAGCGCTACTCCACACAAGCCGAACTCCTCGCTGTCGCCAAGGGATATCGAGAGCGTCATCTGCCTCTGGATGTGCTAGTCGTGGATTGGTTTTACTACTCGAAAATGGGCGAGATGTCGCTCCTTCCGGAAAAATGGCCTGATCCGGAAGCAATGAATAAGCAGTTGCACGACATGGGTATCCAGACCATGATCAGCGTATGGCCGCGCTTTGAGGTGGGTGCGCGATTCTATAACACGGTTCTGAAGAATAAGTGGTTCATGGCGCGGGCGGACGGCACACCGACCAACGGACTACCGTACGATCGTGCCGGCTCCGACATCGACACCACGAATCCCGAAGCAGCCAAATGGTTCTGGCGGATCACCCGTGACAACATCATCAACAAAGGCTTTGACGCAATTTGGGCGGACGAGACCGAGCCGGATCTGCCGCCGAATGGAAGTTACTTCCACATCGGACCGGGTACCCGCTACTTCAATGTCTATCCGCTGTTTCACACGGCGGCCTTCTACAACGGCTTTCGTAAAGATGTGAAGCATCGGGCCGTTATTCTTTCCCGCGATGCCTACCTGGGCGCGCAGCGGAATGGAACGGTGTTCTGGTCGTCTGATATCTCCCCAAACTGGGACACGCTCAGACGCCAGGTCCCAACCGGGCTGAACTTTACGGCTACCGGCTTTGCAAACTGGAGCAATGATATCGGCGGATGGCAGTATCTTCCGGCCGTTCATCACCCCTTACTTCCCCCACTGCTTGACCCTTCGGACGCCCGCGATAACGTCGGCGAGGACGACGATTATCCGGAGCTCTACACGCGCTGGTTCGAGTACGGAGTCTTTCAGCCGATCTTCCGCACCCATGGGAGCCGCCGTTACAACGAGGTCTGGTCCTACGGAAAACAAGCCGAGCCCATTCTGGAGAAGTTCTTGAAGCTGCGCTACCAGCTCCTGCCTTATATATACAGCTTGGCTCATCGGACGTATCTGACAGGTGCGCCTTTCATGCGCGGGCTCTTCATGGACTTTCCGAACGATCCCAAAGTCGTCGACCTTCGAGATGAATACATGTTCGGGCCGGCGTTCCTGGTAGCGCCTGTGACGCAGCAGGGTGCAACCAGCCGCAGCGTCTATTTGCCAGCCGGCACCGATTGGTTTAATTACTGGACTGACAGTCGCGTCAAGGGAGGCCAGACCATCGAGGTCAGCGCCCCTATCGATCAGATCCCGATCTTCGTCCGCGCCGGCTCGATCGTTCCGCTAGGCACTCCGATCGAGAACACGACTCAACATCAGGCGATCGCCACCGTACGCGTGTACCCGGGAGCCGATGCCGATTTCACTATGTACGACGACGATGGTGTCACGTACGCATACGAGACTGGTGGCGGGCAGGAGACCCGTTTGCACTGGGACAATAAGAATCGGCGGTTGACAGGTGCTGACGCTTCACTCCTCACCGTTGTAGGGCCGCCCCAGCAGTGAAACTCGGTCTTCCCCCGATGAACCGTTCTATTAAAATCGGAGTTGAAGCCCTGCTAAGATCCTCACCAATGAGTCGTCTTTTTCTTTGGAAGTATCTTCCCCCTTTGTGTCTCGTCCCTGTGCTCTTGCTGTCTGGACAATCCCAGCAGCCTCGTAAGAAACTACCCGGAGAGGATTGGGTTTCCATCTTCAACGGCAAAGATTTATCCGGATGGGTGAAAATCGGGAACGAAAGCTGGACCGTTGAAGATGGTCTGATCCACGGGCGCGGTGTGACCAAGGACTACGGCTACCTGCAAACGGAAAAGTCTTACACCGATTTCCAGCTATCTCTCAAATTTGCTTGCGAAGGGGATGGGAACAGCGGCGTCTTTTTCCACACCGCATTTAAGCCCGGTACGGCAGACGTGACGCAAGGCTTACAGTTCGAAGTAGACTGCACCATCGGTCAGCATACGGCCGGCCTGTATGGCGACGGCCGCGGCTGGATCGTGTGGCCTGCACCGGAGAACGAAACTGTAGTCCGCCTCGGTGAGTGGAATGAATACCTGCTCGAAGTGGTTGGCAACCGATATCGCTCGCGCCTGAACGGAGTGCCGATGGTCGATTTCACAGATCCCAAGCCCAAGTCATTCGAAGGCCCGATCGCGCTGCAACTGCACGCTGGTGGCCGCGGCAATATGAAGTTCAAGGACATCATGGTCCGCGATCTCCCGCAGCACTAGGCGGAAGGCTTTTTCCCGCTCGGCAGATCGCCCGTCAAAATCAAGTTGAGGCGGCGGCAGCACTCTTTCAGGTAGGCAGGGTCGCCGCCCTCGAGTTCCACCGTCGCCGTACCTTTGTATCCGATATCCGAAAGTGCCGAGTAAATGGCCGGCCAGTCGATGTCGCCTTCACCGAGAGATACCCAGTCGGTCACATTCTTCTTCGAAACCGGATCGCGTCGAAACGCAAAGTCCTTGATGTGCAGCTTAACGATGCGCGGACCGAGTGTGCGAATCCAATCCTGCGGATAGCCATACAGTACGACGTTCCCAACATCAAAGTAAGCACGTACCCAGGGGCTCTGGAAGCTGTCTATGTATGTCGCAAACTCCATAGGACTGAGAAGGAATTTGTTCCAGACCTCCTCCAGCGCGATGATCACTTTCAGCTCCTCTGCGAGCGGTATCAGCTTACGGACGCTCTCATGCGAGCGCTTGTATGCATCCTGATAGCGAGTCTTGGGATCGACCACGCCAGGAACGATGAGCACCGTATCGGCGCCCCAGAGGTGGGCATTCCGAATGGATGTACGAGCCCCTTCCAACGTCTTGTTCACAACCGCTGGATCGTCGGAAGAGAGGGGATACTTCCAGTGATCCATGTTCATCACTGAATGAATCCGGATACCGGCTTTAGACGCGGCCTCTTTCATGGCTTCTGCTTGCGCCTGATCGGGCGTTGTCGGGCACTCGATGCGCTCGAAGCCCGCATCGCGCGCAATCTGAAAGCGCTCTTGCACGGATGCCGAGACCGGCAGCATGCTGTATTCGACCGCTGTCGCGATAGGTAAATGACGGCCCGCAAAGTGGCGAGCGAACAGTTTGCCAGTGCCCAGGGCAAACGCGGATTGAAGAAGGGTGCGGCGGCGCATGGAACTGTTGTAGCGCAATCGAAGTCCAGTCGGCTATGCTGTCCTCAAAGCACAGATACATGAATACAGAAGACTCCAAGCCCGACCGCCGCAAATTCGTAAAGACCGCCACAGCGTCCTTAGGCGTTGCGCTCACCACCGGTTTCCCCGCCATTATCTCCGGCCAGAACGTTACGAACGCTATTAAGGTCGGCCTAGTGGGATGCGGAGGGCGCGGTACGGGCGCAGCTTCCCAGGCCTTGCATGCTGACGACTACGCGGAGTTGACCGCTGTAGCGGACGTCGCTCAATCACAGGTCGACAAATGCTTGCAGACGCTGAAAGCGATCTCACGCATCTCCGAACGAGTAAAAGTGGAAGGACCCAAGCAGTTTCTGGGCATGGATGCCTATCAGAAGGTGATCGACAGTGGTGTAGACGTCGTTCTGCTGGCCACGCCTCCCGGTTTCCGGCCCATGCACCTGGCTGCATGCATCGGCGCAAACAAGAACGTCTTCTGCGAAAAGCCGGTTGCGACCGACGCGTTCGGCATTCGTTCCGTTCTGGATCTCTCCCAAAAGGCCAAGGAGAAAAACCTTTCGCTGGTGGCCGGATTCTGCTGGCGCTACAACGCCATGATTGAAGACACGTTCAAGCAGATGGACGACGGCGCCATTGGGCGACTGATCGCCTACCATGCGACCTACTACACCAGTCCTGTGAAACCCATGCCTCCGGAGAGCACCCGTCCTGCCGGTATGAGCGATACCGAGTGGCAGATCCGGAACTGGTACAACTTTGTCTGGCTCTGTGGCGATAGCATCGTAGAGCAGGCTGTGCACAGCGTTGATAAAGTCGCCTGGGCTATGAAGGATCAGCCACCCGTCAGTTGTGTTGCCGTTGGCGGACGCGATATCCCGGCTGAAGGCGGCAACATCTACGATCATTTCGAGGTCAACTACCTTTACCCGAATGGCGTTCGTGCCACCGTTGCAAACCGCCAGATTGAGGGCTGCTACAACGAAAATGCAGACTACATCATGGGGGCCGACGGTATCGTGACGATTGGCCGCGGGCCTGTTCCGCGCATTGAAGGCAAGACCACTTGGACATGGACCGGGCAGAAGTACGACATGTATCAGCGCGAACATGACGTGCTGTTTGCTTCTATCCGCAAGAACACGCCGGTGAACGATGGCAAGCGCATGGCGACCAGCACCCTCCTCGCCATGATGGGCCGTATGGCTGCATACACGGGGCAAGAAGTCACCTGGGATATGGCCATGAACTCACAGGAGAAGCTGTTCCCCGATCATCTGGACATGACGGCCAGCCTGCCAGTCGTGCCGCGGGCGCAACCAGGGATCACCAAGTTTGTCTAGGCTGTCCACTGTCGTTCTTGTTTCGCTCCTCGGGGCGCGCCTTGCTTGTGCTGTCGACTTCGGGAAAGACGTCGCGCCTGTTCTTCAGACGAACTGCCTGGCTTGCCATGGAGCCGGATCTCACCTCAACCTGGCGAGCCGGCAGGCCATGATCGATGCGAAGATGCTCGTTCCGGGTGACCCTGCTAAGAGCCCTCTCTATACGTCGGTGATGAAAGGCAGCATGCCACCTGGCGCAAAGCTGAGTCCTGCGAACATTGAAGCACTTCGTCAATGGATCCTGGCAGGAGGCGAGTGGAAAGGCGAACCGGTTCTCCAAGCTCCGGCTAAGGCCGCCTCGTCGGGAGTTCCGGCGGCTTCTGGAGAGATGGCGAATGTCAGGGCCATTCGCGACCGCATTCTGCAGCATCAGGCCAGCGCAGGAGCTTACAGCGTCACCATTCCGAACACGACGATTAAATACGATGTCGTGCCCATTCCGGCCGGTGCCTTCGAGATGGCTCCAAACCTGCAAGTTCATCTGAGTGCGTTCTGGATGCAGGCGCACGAAGTGACCTGGGACGAATACCGGTTGTTCATGTTTGCGAACCAGGCAGGAGAGGTTGCCCACAAAGATGAACTGGTGGACGCGGTAAGCCGGCCCACTCGACCTTACGTGGAAATGAGTTTCGGGATGGGCATCAATGGGTTTCCCGCCATCAGCATGACCCAGCATGCGGCCAACAAGTACGCCGAGTGGCTGAGCAGCAAGACCGGCGAGTTCTACCGCTTGCCGACTGAAGCTGAGTGGGCCTACGCCTGCCGGGCAGGAGCCGCGAACGACCCTACGCCGCTGGGCGACTACGCCTGGTTTGCGGGCAACAGCGGCGGTAAATACGGCAAAGTGGCCACCAAGAAACCAAATGCGTGGCAGCTGTACGACATGCTCGGGAATGTCATGGAATGGACGCTGGATGCCTATGCACCCTACAAGACTGGTTCCGAAACAGATCCCTGGGTGAAGGCCACTCAGCCCTATCCTGAGGTAGTTCGTGGCGGTTCATGGAACGATCCAGCGAACCAGGTATCGTGTTCCGTGCGTGTGCCCTCCGATGCTTCTTGGAAGCAGCAGGATCCTCAGTTACCCAAGAGCATCTGGTACCTGACCGATGCGCAATGGTTGGGATTTCGGCTGGTCCGTCCAGCTAAAGTGCCCTCCGCGGAAGAGATGTTCAAATATTGGAACAGCGGCGTGGAGCATGACGAGCAGTAGGCTGGTGCCTGCTCTGCTGGCCATTGGTTGTTGCCTTGTCCGGGCTGCTGAATTGCAGCCGTTTGAAGCGGTGGAGCCGCACATGGGCACACTGTTTCGCATGAAGGTGTATGCGGAAACCGAAGCGCAGGCTCGCGACGCCTTTCGAAGCGCGTTCAGCAGGGTGGCGGAACTGGACGGAATCCTTTCCGATTACCAGCCTGATAGTGAGCTCAACCGCTTGACCCGAAGTGCGGTCGGAGTTGCTGTGCCGGTCAGCGCCGACCTCCTGAAAGTGCTTGAGGCCGCACAGACGATCGCGGCAGAGAGCGACGGAGCGTTCGATGTGACGCTTGGTCCCTTAACTCACTTGTGGCGAGAAGCTCGAAAGAAGAATCAGCTCCCTACCGCCGATGTCTTACCGGCAGCACGCGCGAAGTGTGGTTTCCGCAAGCTGCATCTCGACGTAGCCGGACATACTGCCACAGTGGATGAGCCCGGCATGCAATTAGACTTGGGTGGAATTGGTAAAGGCTATGCCGCCGACGAAGCGTTGACCACGCTTCGCAAGGCCGGCATCCGCAGCGCTCTGGTGGCAGCGAGTGGAGATCTGGCGTTCGGCGAAGCACCTCCCGGGAAAGCCGGCTGGAGCATCGGCATTGATTCGTTGGATAACGCCGGACAGCCGTTTACGAAAGTGCTGGTCTTGAGTAATGCCGCGGTCTCTACGTCGGGTGACAGCGAACAGCACCTGGAGGCGGGCGGCCGACGCTATTCGCATGTCATCGATCCTCGGACCGGACTGGGGTTAACCAACCAGCTCACGGTTTCCGTCGTGGCACGCCACGGCACCGAGGCGGACGCTCTGACGAAGGTAATTCTTGTTTGGGGAAGGGAAAAGGGTTTGGCATTCGTTGAGGGTCGGCCCGGCGTTAAAGCGCTGGTAGTGGATCGTGGGGTGAACCCGGTGGCAATGAGCGGGCAGTTGGCCTTGGGAGGAACAAGCGTTGAGCGATGATGTGACGCGGCGGGCAGTGTTGGGCGGGACCTTGGCACTGTCCTTACAGGGCGCGGCAACCATGCAGGCCACCCCGCCGCTTGCACCCCGTTTAGGAGTCGTTACCAGCGTTGCGGAAAAGGTAACTCCCGATCAGGGCATTGCGAAGGTTCGCGCTTTGGGGTTGCGCACCTGCCAGGCGCATGTCGGGGCGCAGCCTGATGTCAGCATGGCTCCGGCGCTGAAATCAGCCCTCGAAAAGTACGAGGTGGAAGTGACCGCCGTGATGACGCTCGGGCCCGGTCCCATGGTGTGGGATTTCTACTCCGGTCCTAAGACGATCGGTCTCGTGCCGGAGTCTACCCGTGCTGCTCGCATCGACGCTCTGAAGAAAGCTTCCGATCTGGGCAAAGCCTGCAACATCAACGCCGTGCATACGCATTGCGGGTTCATTCCCGAGAACCCGAACGATGCGCTGTATGCAGGCACGGTAAGGGCGATTGCCGAGGTAGCGGCGCATTGCAAGCAGAACGGGCAAATCTTCCTGATGGAAACAGGACAGGAGTCACCGATCACGATGCTGCGCGCGATCGAGGATGCCGGTATCGGCAACATTCGTGTCAACCTCGACACGGCAAACCTGATCCTGTATGGCAAGGGTGAGCCTCTCGGGGCTTTGGATGTGCTCGGAACACACGTACGAGGTTTGCACGCCAAGGATGGACTCTATCCGACCGATCCCAAAAAGCTAGGCCGCGAAGTCGCGATCGGGCAAGGGCGGGTCGGTTTTCCAGAGGTGATCAAGGCATTGCACAAGTTGAAATATACCGGTCCAATCACCATAGAGCGAGAGATTTCCGGACCACAGCAGGAAGCCGACATCCACCAGTCCGTCACGTTCCTTCAGCAACTAATCAACAAGACTTACGCACAGGAAGCCTAATGCCTAACTCCATAACCATCCGCCTCTGCATCATGATGTTTCTGAACTTTGTGATCTGGGGTTGCTGGTACGTGACCATCGGGACTTATCTGACGGCCACGCTGCACTTCTCCGGCACACAAGCAGGAGCCATCTTCGGAACAACGGCACTTGCCTCGATGGTCTCTCCGCTGGTAGTCGGCCTGATCGCCGATAAGTTCTTCGCGACTGAACGTGTTCTGGCGGCCGTGCATCTGCTCGGAGCGGTCTTCCTCTACCTGGTGACGCGGGCTACTGGTTTCGGCGCAGTCTACGCGTTGATGTTCATCTACTGCCTGCTTTACTTTCCAACCCTGGCCCTGACGACTTCCATCACTTTGAAGAACCTTGCCGATGCCAGACGCTTCCCGCTCATTCGCGTCTTTGGAACGTTGGGATGGATTGTCATTGGATACGTGATCGGCAGGCTGAAGATCGAGACCTCAGTGACACCGTTTCTGATTGCGAGCGTTGCCTCGGTGGGAATGGCGGCTTTCTGCTTATTGCTACCGCACACGCCTCCGACCAATCGAGGGCGCACCATGTCGGTGAAGCAAATGCTTGGCCTGGATGCGCTGGTGATGTTGAAGGACCGATCGTACTCCGTCTTCTTGATTGCGTCCGTGCTGGCTTGTATCCCACTGACTTTCTACTTCTCGTTTACGAATGCCTTTCTTAACGATGTAGGCGTGGAAAATGCGGCCGGTAAGATGACGCTCGGACAGGTGTCGGAAGTGGGTGTCATGCTGCTGATGCCGTTCATCTTTCAACGGCTGAGTGTGCGGGGCATCCTGCTGCTGGGGCTTGCGACCTGGACTTTGCGCTACGCGCTGCTTGCTTTCGGCAATGCTTCAGACCGCATGTGGATGTTCTATCTCGCGATTGCCATTCATGGCGTCTGTTACGACTTCTTCTTCGTGACGGGGCAACTGTACACCGACCAGGAAGCTCCGGCCACCAGCCGCAACACCGCGCAGGGGCTCTACACGTTTATGACGTACGGAGTGGGCATTTTCTGCGGTTCGTTGCTGTCCGGCGGCGCCGTCGATTACTTCTCTACGCGCAATGCGCAAGGTGTTGTCGTTCATCAATGGACCCAGTTCTGGATCAGTTCGAGTCTGGGGGCGCTGACTCTGTTCCTGGTGTTCGCTCTGCTTTTCAGGAGCCGCCGCATGATCCGGAAGACGGACGAATCGGTCACACTCGCGGAAGTCGCCTGAAGTGCTGGTTGGGCTTCTCCTCTGGTGGCTCCTATCTGGATCGAGCGTACGGTTTGAAGATGTCGCCTCGGGCTCGGGACTGAACTTCGTCCTTGAGAACTCACCCAGTGCCGACAAGTTCATGATCGAGACGATGCCAGGAGGGCTGGCTATCTTTGATTTCGACGGCGATGGCCGCCCGGATATCTTCTTCACGAACGGGGCAGCAATCCCGTCCTTGCAGAAGAACGATCCGAAGTTTCGAAACCGGCTCTTCCGCAACGAAGGCGGTATGAAGTTCCGCGATTTGACCACCGCAGCGGGTGTGGCGGGCGAAGGCTACTCGATGGGTGCGGCGGCAGGTGATTTCGACAACGACGGGAAGCCAGACTTATTTGTCGCCGGCGTCAATCGGAACATTCTCTATCGCAACCGCGGTGACGGCACCTTCGAAGATGTCACTGAGAGTGCCGGGATCAAAAGCGGCGAATGGGCGGTTGCGGCTGGATGGTTTGACTTCGATCGCGACGGCTTACTAGATTTGTGGGTCGTGCATTACGCCAAGTTTTCGGTCGCCGAAAGCCGCTATTGCGGAGACCGGAGCCGCGGGCTTCGCATCTACTGCCACCCCAAATACTTTCAGCCGCTTGCCAGTACCTTGTACCGGAACTTAGGGCACGGCAAGTTTCAGGATGTCTCTCAGAAAGCCGGGATTGCGGCGTTTGCAGGACGAGGTATGAGCGTGGTGTTTGCCGATTACGACCACGACGGCTGGCCCGACGCATTTGTGACCAATGACAACATGCCGAACTTCCTCTTTCGCAATAAGCATGATGGGACGTTCGAAGAGGTTGCCTTGCTATCGGGGGTTGCGCTGCGTGAGGATGGGAAGCCGGTTGCCAGTATGGGTGCGGACTTTCGCGACTACAACAACGACGGGTGGCCCGATCTGTCCGTGACTGCGCTGGCTGCCGAGACCTTCCCGCTGTTTCGGAACAACGGCAAGGGCAGCTTCGACGATGCGACGTATGCGAGCCATATCGGAGCGCTGTCTTTGCGGCACAGCGGCTGGGGCGTGGGGTTGGTGGATTTTGATAACGACGGCTGGAAAGATCTCTTCACGGCAGACTCTCATGTCAACGATCGCGTTGAGTCGTTCGAAGCGGCTGTGTATCGGGAACCTGATCGAGTTTTCATCAACTCGAGCAATGGCACGTTTACCGATGTGTCGGAAGCGGCTGGCTTGACGGCTGCCAAGGCGCATCGGGGTAGCGCGTTTGCCGACCTCGACGGCGACGGGCGCGTGGATGTGGTGGTCTCGTCGCTAGGCGAGCCGGCGGAAGTCTGGCACAACGTCACGGCCAATGACAACCACTGGCTCGATCTGAAGTTGGTTGGTAGCCGAAGCAATCGAGATGGCATCGGTGCTCGCGTTCAAGTTGGGACGCAGTACAACGACATGACGAGCGCGGTGAGTTATGCGTCCTCGGCGTTAGTGCCGGTTCACTTTGGGTTAGGCACGAATCGGACTGCGCCTCAGATCGAGATCCTTTGGCCGAGCGGGACGCGACAGACGCTGGTCGATGTCAAAGCCGATCAGTTCCTGGTTGTGCACGAGCCGGATCGATGAACCTGCGACGTACGGCTCGATGGACGCAGAAGGCGAGACAGGCAGAGAGGCTGAGTAGCAAGGACGCTGGCTCCGGAACGGGAGTCGCTTCAAAGGCGTGCGTTCCGCCGGTTGAATCAAAGTAGAAACCTACAACTTGGCCCAGGTCATTGAGTCCTGTCACTTGCGTGCCGAACGAACCGGGAACGAAGACGGTGCTGAAGACACTGTTTTCATCCACAAAACCTTGGAAGCCGGACGGCCCGCTCATGGTGCCGGCTAATTCGCCCTTGTTGTTGATCGCTGTCAACTTGGCACTGGGATCGGCGGGTACATTGAACGGGCCGATGACTCCGTTCAGCTTTGCGAAAGCATGCGAGGGGCCGATGGAACCGAAGTAGAGGCCAACGATATCTCCAGCGTTGTTGATTCCCATCGCTTCCGTACCGAATGAGCCCTCGATCGAGAAGGCCGAGAAGTTCCCAGCTGTGTAGTTGAAGCTCTGAAACCCATACCCGTGCCGTAGTAGCCTACGATCGCACCAGAGTCATCGAGAAAGCGCGCATTGTTTCCCCTCCGCTGGCCCGATCAGCATACACGAGCACCTTCCTAGCGGCCCGGAGCGGTGATTTCGGATTCAGTGGCGACCGCACCATTCACTTGCGCGTTCTTCTGCTGGATGCTCTTGTACTGGTCGAGGTTCAATTTGGCTTTGTCCGTCTGCCCTTCGGACTGATAAGCGCGGGCCAGGCTATAGTGCAGGCTTCCATCATCGTCGAGGGATGCTGCCGATTCGAGATGCGGAATGGCTTCGGCGTTCCTGCCTAAGGAGGCCAGCGCAAGACCGAGAGCGGCATGGGCCGGGAGCATATTGGGGCTAGTCTTGAGAGCGCTCTGAAGGTAGGGAAGCCCTTGCTCGGCTTTCTGGGTGCGCCAAAGAGATTCACCGAGCATGAAATTCAGGTCCGGCGCCTGCGGGTCCTGCTTGAGGAGTTTCTGTAGAGCCGGGATGGCGGATTCATAGTCGCGCGCCTGGAAGAGCGACGTGGCTAGCTGCGCTTCGAGACGTCCGTCATCCTGGCCGGGAGAAAGCGCGAGGGCGGCCTTCCACTCCCGCGAGGCGTCCAGTTCCTGGCGATGATCATGCAAGATCTGAGCTTTGACCGCGTGCTGCTCGACCGATTCGGGAAGGTGGTTGAGCTGGTCGAAGGCTTGAATTGTGAGTGCGTTATAGGCGCGTGTCTTCCAGAAGATTGTGCGGGCATCGGCCCCGGAAGCACCGGCAACGGCGAGGAATTTTCCCTGCGTGAAGAGACAGCCCGGACTGGTGGGGAACTTGCAGGCGCTGCGGTCGAGAGCAGCTTCGCGTTCTTCTTCGGTGGCGGCCCAGTCCGTGTGCCCGGTGTTTCGATAGACCTGGGCAAGTCCGCTGGGGAGGCCAGGGAGATCCGGAGTTTTCTTTTCGGCCTCGCGGTAGAAGAAGAACGCACTGCGGAACTGGTGCTGTTGCAGGCGCGCGTCGGCCAGCAGCAAGGCGAGATAGCCGGATTGATTGTCAACTTTGCTGAGCCGTTCGAAGCTTTGAGCGGCAAGACTTTCATAAGACTTGCCGAGTCCATACCAAGCTTTAGGGTCGGAGGGAGCGAGAGTCGTGAGCTGCCGATATTGCACAGCGGCATCAGCGAATTGATCAAGGCTCAGCTGGGCACTGGCCAGCATGCCGCGGGCGTTGGGGTTCTTGGAATCGAGAGTAACGAGTTTTTTCAACGGCGGTATGGCAGCGGCGGGCTGATTCATTTGAAGCCGGGCCATGGCGAGCGAGGTGAGAGCGGGGATGCTGGCGGGATCCGATTTGAGGACGGCTTCGAAGTGGGGGATGGCGCGATCGGGGTGACCGCCCATCTCTTCGGCCAGACCGAGATTAAGAAGAAGGCCCGGGTTGCCGGGCAGCTCCTTGACCATCTGCTGGTAAACGGCAACGGCTTCGTCGAAGCGGCCCTGAGACATGAGCTCTTTGCCATGGCGGGATTGTTCGGCGAGTTGATCGGATTGAGCCCGAATGAAAACGGCGGTGAAGAGAAACAAAAAGGCGGCCCGGAATCCGGACCGCCTTTTGCCTTGCGTTGAGAACATCTACTGCAGGTTTACCACTGGAGCCGGAAAGCGAACCGGATGTTGCGTTCTCCGAAGGAGCTGGTAATGCGGGCAAAGTTGGCGCTGGTGATGTCGCCAGTATTTACCGAACCGAAGTGCGCAGTGTTCGGGAGGTTGTAGAACTCAGTTCTGAACTGAGCCTGTAGTCGCTCTGTGATCGGGAAGACCCGCATGATGCTCAGGTCCGTGTTCCAGACGCCGGAATTGCGTAGGATGTTGCGACCGGTATTACCAAAGCGGACGGCCGTGACGGCAGCGAAAGAGGCCGGAGAGTAGAACTGACCGGATGTTCCGATGGCGCCAAGCTGCTGGACTGGAGCGATTTGATCGGCGGTTTGAGTGTTGTCCGGAGCGTTGAGCGAAGTGCCAGGAGCGGTGACGGTGAACGGAGTGCCCGTGTAAGCCGATTCGATACCGCTGAACTGCCAGCCGCCGACAATCTGAGAGACGATGCCGGAATTCAAGTACTGCTTGTTCTTGCCGACGGGCAATTCGTAAACCCAGCCGAGTTGGAAGACGTGGGTGCGGTCAAAGCCCGCAGTAGCGCGATTGCGCTGGAACACGGGAGCCCAGTTCCAACCTACGCTGGCCCAACCGTCATCATCGGTGTAATCGATGGCATGCGACCAGGTATAAGCGCCCTTGAGCATGAGGCCCTTAGAGAATGACTTGTTAAGGGCGACCTGCAGGGAGTTGTATTCGGAGCTGAGATAACCGTCCCACATCTGCGTGGAGGTTGTGCGTTGTTCCGGTAGACCAGTCGAGGGAACGATGTAGTTGTAATACGGCAGGCCCGTCGTACCGGACCCCGGGTACCCGGCGTTGATGTCGCGGTCAGCGAGAAGGTGGACAGAGTGAGAACCGACGTAGGCTACTGAAGTAACCATGTCAAGAGGGAGCTTTCGTTCCACAGTTAAGTTGAAGGACTGAATGTAGCCTCGGTGGAGCATGCCAGCCCAGGGGCTACGCTCGGACGCGTTCCCGGGCAGTTGGACGGCGCCGCTGGAGAGATCGGGTCCGATGACAGGTGGGATGCCGGCGGTGAGCGTAGAAGCAGAAGAGAAGCTGTTTGGCGCCGTGGTGTCGGCGTTGATGGTGAGCGGATAAAAGCCGCGCAGAGGGCGGGAGAAGGGGATGGGATCGTAGTTGAGACCATAGCCGGCACGAATGACGGTGTTGTCGCCCAAACGATAAGCGAGGCCGATACGCGGGGAGAAGAGCTTTTTGCTGGTGGTGATCCCGACGTTGTCGGGCACGCTCCCGCGACCGCCAAGATATACAAAGTTGGTTGTGGGATCGTACCGCTCAATCCCTTTTCCGGCGCGAGTCATAAGCGGGTAATATTCGTAACGCAGACCCAACGAGACAGTCAGGTTACGGGAGACTTGCCATCGATCCTGGGCATACCAGCCAAACTGCCATTCGCGGCCGGTCATGAGGATGTACTGCAGACCCTTCTGGACTTCATTCGAGTAGCCGAGCAGGAATTGAGCATAGGCATTGAATTGGTTGGGAGCTGCGCCGCCGTTCAGGGCGGTTACCTGGCCATTGAAGTCCAGTGCACCGCGGGGGCCGCCGTTGCTCAGCTCGGGCTGCCAGTGGTTCAGGTGAAAACGTACCAGGTCAAATCCGAAACGCAGGTTGTG
This sequence comes from uncultured Acidobacteriaceae bacterium, assembly GCA_963814195.1. Lineage (GTDB taxonomy): Bacteria > Acidobacteriota > Terriglobia > Bryobacterales > Bryobacteraceae > Bog-105. Next base: position 53,650 of record CAWFBU010000005.1, on the reverse strand, counting down.
TGCGCCCTTGGTCCAACTCAGGCTGTCGCTGTTCGTGTAGTTTTCGTCCGTGCGGAACAGTGGCATCCAGTTCGGTATACCGAATTGCGTGTAGTAATTGGAACTGCTGTTAAAGGTCACGTCCGGGAAGCCGCTCTGGCGGATATCCGGTCCATTCAGCCCAGGGATGCCGAGAACGGTTCCGTAATTGGTTCCGAAGTCATTGCCGGTTACGCTCTGGACTTGACGCTGGTAGCCGATGTTGCCATCCAGCACCAGATTGGGGCCGAAGGTATAGGTGTGGCCGATAGTGAGGATTTGGACCGTCGTATCGCCCTTCCCGGGATCAGCGCCCGGGGCGGGACCGCCGGCGACGCCAAAGATTCCTTGACCGCCCGAGGTGGCCCACATGCGTCCGTACTTACCCCAAATTGTGTGCTTATCGTTACGATTCCAGTTGACCTTGGTGTCGAAGGAGTAGCGATCTACGATGGGACCGCCGGTGGCTGAGTAATTGCTTGCGGTACCGGGTAGATTCGGTGCCGGGTAATAGCTTTGCAGCTTGAGGGCGGCGGCGCTCAGAAGATTCGAAGGAATCTGGTTACCTGCGAAAGGAAGGCGGCCGGTGCCATCCGGATTACCTGTATTTGGGTTGTAGATGGTGGTGTTGTAGGCGCTGAAGTTGCCGGCGCGCTGATCTGCCGTAGGAACCGTGTAGAGGCCGTTGGCAGCAGTTTTCTGATTTGTACCGTCGAAGCTGAGGAAGTAGAAGAGTTTGTTCTTAATGATGCGGTGACCGAGAGTGCCGCCATAGTTGTTGTAGATGCCTACCGGTTTCGGCGTAGTAGGTCCAAGAAAGAAGTTTCGAGCATTCAGATGCTGGTCGTTGTGGAAGATGAAAGCGCTGCCGTGCAGTTCATTGGTGCCTGATTTGGTGACCACGGTAATGGCAGACGCACCGGCCAGGCCTTGATCGGCTTCGGCGGCGCTGGTGGTGACGTTGACCTCATCGATCGTCTCGGCCGAGGAACTGTAACCGGCGTATTGCGGCAACCACAGGTTCACACTGGAAGCGCCATCGATGCGCGTGGTGTTCGTCTGGCCCGGGCCGCCATTGATGTGGGTGTTGAGCGGCTGGGCAGGGTTGTCGGTTACCGAGTTGATGAAGCTGGCGGGCTGCGAGCCGGGCGTCAAATTGATCAGCGTCTGATAGCTCCGCTGTCCGCCTAACGGAATCTCGCGGATCTGACGAGAAGAAATTTCGGAGTGGGTATCGGCTTTGTCGGTTTGCAGCAACGTCGCGGCGGCAGAGACTTCGACTTGCTCAGCGGCCTGGCCGATCTGCAATGCCTGGTCGATACGGCTGATGGTATTAGGCGTCACATTGACGCCAGTCTGTTCCAGGCGGCGAAAACCTTTGGACTCCATCGTGACGGTGTAAGTGCCAGGCAGCAAACTCTGCATGCTGTACCGTCCTGATTGATCGGTGGTGTCAGTTTTGGCCTGTCCTGTACCGACGTTGGTTGCCGTGACGGTTACGTTGGGAATCACGGCTCCGGACTGATCGGTCACCGTGCCCACGATGGAGCCGTATACGGCTTGGGCGTGGACATGGGGAGCCAAAGAGGCGGAAAGGAAAAGGGCACAGATCGCCGGGAGGGATCTGAAGTGCCGGATGCGCCTAAGCGCGGAGACTACCATTTACTACCCCCTGAATTGAGATAAATTTGAAGCAAGTTGCGAGTTGCCATGCACGTAGACGGGACGCGACTGCGCGCAACAAGAGGGACGTTTGGTACCGGTTGGTTCACAAAGCCCATGGTCGCTTACGTTGCAGCAAGACCTAGTGTTTCTAAGTTATTGAGAGCATAACCGAGTATCGTGTTTTTGGCAAGTCTTCACACGCCTGCAATGCTCTTTTTTCGTCTCGAAGGGGGTAGGTAAGTTCAGGCTTGCTGCTGTTGCATGAGTTCGTAGCAGTAATGGGTCTTGATGGTGGGCCAGGCGACGTGATCGCGATCGCGGGCGATCAGGTGATGGGCTACGCGGCGTTGGATTTGCTCCATCGAAAATTCGAAGCCAAACATCGCTAAGTCGTCGAGATCAAAGGGCAAATCCTTGTCCTTACAGTGCGTGTAGAAGCGGGCTACTTCTTCTAATTTGGCAGCTTCGACTTTGCGGCGGGCGGTTTGGAGGGTGTTCAAGCTGACGAGTTCGCGTTCCCGCTGACGATTGAGGCGGGATTCCTGGAGAGCGAGATTGGCGAGCGGCTTTTGGAGTTCCAGTTGCACTTCGGCTTCGATGAGCATGGCGCGGATGTCTTCCGGTTCTTCGGTGTGAGTATTGGCGAAGCGTTTTCGGCCGAGGGCGAGGAAAGCGGTTTCTAGGGTCGGGATGCGCAGGATTCGCCATTCGATGTGGGCGATGTTCTGGGCGTGAAAGCGTTCTTCGTCGGTGGCGGGCTGGTAGCGCTCTTCGATGCTGGCCAGGTGGGTTTGGTATTCGGCCACGTCATCCGTCGGTAGCAGGACGGTTCGACCGGTGAGGCCGGTCTTCAGGGCGTTGTGCGAAGAGATTTTCTTTCCTTCTTCGGTTTTCGGTCCGGTGGAATGAGTGGCGTTCTCGCGGTTAGCCTTGAGCTTTGCTTCGGATAGGCGTTTGGACATCGGTGTCCCTCCTCCAGTTAGAATTTGCGGCTAAACAGTAGCATGCGTCCGAACGGTAGAAGATGTAAGTTATTGAGGCAATTGATCAACTTCGTTGTGACCGGGTTTCGAGCGGGAGGTCGAATCGGACGACAGCGGCATATGGAAAAGTAATCTCCATAGACCTCGCTAGGAGACCGTACCTTAAACGGTACGCCCGCTTACGCTCTAAAAAAGTGTGCGTATACTTACCAGGGATGATTTCGGAGAGGCGGCGGTCGGTTCGGAAAGATTTTCTAGCTAAGATCAGTCTCACCTGGGAGTTGGAAGAACAGAAGTACGAACAGGCGGGGATGGTCTTCGATCGGTCGGAAGGCGGTTTGGGCGTGCACCTAAGTAGAGCCATTCCGGTTGGCACTATCATCTCGGTCACTTTAGCGTCGGCAACCAATTTCGCTGTCGTCCGACATTGCACCCCAACGAAGGCAGGGGGCCAGCCCGGGAAGCGGTTCTCAATCGGCCTAGAGCTTCTGCCCGCGACACTTACTCAAGATTTGTCTTTGACTGATCGGAAGCCAGAAGGGGACGGGATGGAAGGAACTCTGCCCGACGATGGCAAATCGGAGAAGAACCGGGCAGATGTATAAGCTCTCGGAGCGTTGGCGGGTACTGCTGCAAAGTATCGGGTCACGAAGTAGAGGGCGCAATTCTGCACCCCGTGCATACTGGCGGTCTTTCACATGAGACTCTACGCGACGTCCGCTCTCGTTTTTCCCAGTGATTTCGTATCACAAGCAGCAACTGTTTCCTACTCGTCAACCTGCGACGCGTACGGATATTCATACGTAATCGGACCTGATGCTTACCAAAGCAGTTGGAGTATTCGGCCTGAATAGCTCCACTTAGCGGCGCTTCGCTTGACGCGATGGGGAATACCGCAATTGATCTACTCGGTATTGTTTCAATAGACCGACTCACCGCCGCCCGTGATATGGCGAACAGAGTCGATGACCTTCTGCCGGTAGCGCAGAGGAGCGTGTAGAAAAGCGAGCGAGAGCAATAGAAGAAAGAGGATGGCAACCGCGGTAATGAGGGCATCACGGTCCTTCTGCTGCATGCCAAAGCTTACCAGCGGGTAGCAAGCTTCGGAACAGAATAAAGCTGGGAGCAATGCCACGCCTGGAAGTTTGCGCGCTGCGGGTTGAGACTCTATATACTGTTTCCGGACGAAAAAGAATCGGATGGATAAGAGACAGTTCCTGAAAACGTCCGGCGCCCTGGTGGCCGGTGGCATGTTATCGCACGCTATGTCCACACCGCAGCAGAACAAAGCACGGACGAACTGGTCCGGCAACTATCAGTACCGTGCTGAACGGTTGCTTGAGCCGAAGTCAGTGGAGGAGGTGCAGCAGATCGTGAAGTCCGGCTCGCGTTTGAAAGCGCTGGGCGCGCGCCATTCCTTCAACAACATTGCGGATACAACCGGCGATCAGGTGTCGTTGATGAGTTTTAAGGACATGTCCATTGACTCGCACGCGAAAACGGTGAAGGTCGGGGCGGGCGTGAAGTATGGCGAGTTAGCACCTTATCTGCAGAAGAATGGCTTCGCGATTCATAACCTGGCGTCGCTGCCGCATATCTCCGTGGTGGGAGCATGCGCCACGGCAACCCACGGATCCGGAAGTAAGAACGGCAATCTGACGACGGCGGTGTCGGCCATGGAAGTCGTGACCCCGGATGGCGAAGTGCACGTGATCTCCAAGGAGGAGCATGGCGACCACTTCAAGGGAGCGGCAGTGCACCTGGGAGCGCTGGGCGTTGTGACTCATATCACGCTTGATCTGCAGCCGACGTTCGATGTACGGCAAGTGGTGTATGAGAATCTGCCGTTCTCGGCACTCGAACATAATCTGGATGAGATTTTCGGGAGCGCTTACAGCGTGAGCCTGTTCTCGGACTGGCAGAACCATCGTGCCGCGCAAGTGTGGCTGAAGAGCAAGGTTGAGCCGGGTAGTTCACCGACGTTCCCGCCGCAATTCCACGGAGCGACGCTGGCGACCAAAAAGCTTCATCCGCTGGCAGGGCATTCGGCAGAGAACTGTACCGACCAGATGGGTATTCCAGGGCCGTGGTACGAACGGTTACCTCACTTCCGCATGGCCTTCACGCCGAGCAGCGGGGATGAGCTGCAGTCGGAATATTTTGTGCCTCGCGAGAAGGCGTATGCCGCGATACTGGCCGTGGAGAAGTTGCGCGACCACATTACGCCGCACCTGATGATTTCGGAGTTCCGTACGATTGAAGCCGACAATCTGTGGCTGAGTCCTTGTTATCAGCGGGCAGCGATGACCATCCACTTCACGTGGAAGCCGGAGTGGGCTGAGGTTCGGAAGGTGCTCCCGATGATTGAGCAGGCGCTGGCGCCGTTCGATGCCCGGCCGCACTGGGCCAAGCTGTTTACTATGGAGCCGGCGCATCTGCAGTCGCTATACCCGAAGCTTTCCACGTTCCGCGAGATGGTGAGCCAGCACGATCCGGCCGGGAAGTTCCGGAACGACTACCTGAACCACGATCTATATAAGGCTTGAGAAGGCGCACTCCGACTCTGTTCCAGTGTTCGTGCCCTTCATCACTTAGAGCCCGCTGCGGACTCCAGGATTTTTTTCTCTGCCAAGCCAACCGCCGTGGGAAGGGCGTCATTGTTTGTGGTGGGAATATCAGGTTTCACCCCGGTGCCTTCCCAATTGGTGTTTGTAATCAGGTTGATTGAGCGGGCGAACGGCACGCCGATCCTGAAGTGATCGTCGATGCGATGTCCAGCAACGGGATGAGCACCGCCTCCGGTCGTCTCGCCAACGACGGTGACACGTTTGAGTGCCTGGAGATTGTAGGTGAAATCCTCGGCTCCGGAGAACGTGTCTTTCGATGTGAGTACAAAAGCCGGCTTACCCGTCAGTCTTCCGCCCGGAACATAAGGAAGGGTCCAAAACTGAGTGGTCGTGTTCTCCTTACGGTTATAGATGTCACTGAGGTGAGTTGATTGATCAAACAGGTAACTCGCCGCCAACGTGACCATGCGAGGATCACCCCCGCCGTTCGCGCGTAGGTCGAAGATGACAGCGTCGACGTGTGCCATAAAATTCATTGCGCTAACGAGAGTGGGGCCGCATACCTCAGGGTTGCCAAACATATTGAACTTCAGGTAGCCGATGTTGTGCGGCAGGATCTCCTGCTTTTCAAAGCCGCAATTCATGCGCTCCATCTCGCGCTGCATTCGTAGTCTCGCCCCAGGGTCGATTTGTCCAACCGGCAGCTTGGATGGGCTGTAGTCTACAAACAGATGCTTATCACGGCTGACGGCTCGCAGATCTTTCATCAGCCTGGCAGCAAAGATATTCCCGTCTGTGACTGAATCGTAATCGCCTTTTGCTTTGTGCGCATCCAGAGCGCTGGCCATCTCGTCGGCGAGTTTAGGGTATACGTAATGCTCTTTCAGAATTGAGGTGACGCCGGCAATCACTCGCTCACGTTCACTGCTATCAAGTTTGGTGTTTTCAATGATGGCACCGGGAGGCAGAACGCGAATCGTCAAGGAATCTACTTTCGGCGGAACTTGGCTCGCCAGAAGAAGCGTGCCCGTCGCTTCCAGGTTGTCGTCTTTTCCCTTTACTCGAAAAGTGATCGCGCCCGCGTCTTCGTAATCGATCGAAAGTAAGTTAAAGCCTCCGGTTTGAGCGCGGAATGAGAGGAGGCCGTCGACACTCTGAGCAGGATCATAGGTATCGATATAGGTCGTAATCTGCGAACGATCGCCGCTATTGAGGGCATTAAGGTAAGCCTGAAGTGTTTTACCGGCCGGGGTTGCAGGGATAAGAGGCTCGGCAGAACCGACCAGGGAAGAACAAGAAGCAAAGGCAAGAGTTACCGCCAGACAAACCATTCGAGCGAACTGTAAGTGTTTTTTATACACCAGTTATTTCCTTAATTTAGCGGTGATTCCTCGATATCAGCATCTTTGGGGATCTGACCGAGGTGGAGGCTAACGATTTTTGGAGGTTCGGTACCTGCTGCCGTGCGTATGCTTGCCAGGTATCGAGTCCAACTGTTTTTGTCCCTGAGAAGAACTTGGATGAGGTGGCGCTCACTGGTAATGACGGCTTGCAGACGGAAACCTCCGGTTAGTGTTCGAAGCTTTAGCTCTGAACGGACCGAGTCCTCTGGCTGAAATCCTCTGAGGTAGGTCTCTAAGGTCTTCTGATCACCACTATTGAAAGCATCAAACCATTTCCAGAAGGCTTCAGAAGCAGGCGTGTCACGATCTTCGGGTCGGGCAGGCTCGGAGTGAAACCGCATGACCAGCAGACTCCAAAGCCCATCAGCGGGTCTACTTGCTGCCGCCTGATGATGTTCATACCTCTCCGACTGAGGTTTCCCGAGGACAACTACCTCGGCGTTATCGGGTGAGGCCCAAGGAAGCAGCTGGCGAGGTGCCACTGACCGCCAAAAGTCCGCGCTTTGCATTGGAGTTCCCGGGTTGCCGATCCATTCGCCTTGTATGCGATAGCTGGCGAGAGTGAGAAGCAGGAAGAGACTAAAGAAGGACAGCAAGCCGCCAACGAAGATCCAGTGCAGTGGCAGCCCTCGCTGACCGACAAACCCGAAGACTCCATATCCGTTTTGCAACTCATTCGGGATAGCGGCAACCAGCTTAGGAGTGCGAGAGCGGCGGTACTCAGCAGGGATGGATATGAACAGATCAATCAGCAAGTCGAACCAGAAGCGTGCGCGAAGACATACTCCCTGTTCGTCACGGGAACGATCTAAAAAGACCTGCAGGGCGTGCTCACCGTACTCTTCCCGAAACTTTGAAGGATAGAGAGATAACAAGCAGCGATAGAGCTTCTCAGACATAATCCCCCTGGAACAACTTCCTGGCACGCGCCACGCGCAGCAAATCAGCAAGTCTTGTGGCCTCGGACCTGGCTAACTTTCTTCCCAATGGAGTCATCCGGTAGTAGCGACGGCGCTCATCTCCGGATTCGTTGTTTACCGGATCGACTTCCTGAATCAGCTTCTCTTCCAGCAAAGTCTTGATGGAACTGTACAGCGTTCCGGGGCCCAAGCGAACGCGGCCGTCCGTCTGATCGGCGACCTGGCGCATAATGCCGTACCCGTGTCGATCCTGATCAGCAAGAGAGAGCAAAATCTGGAAGGCAGCCGGCGGTAGAGGATCGAGCTTGCGTTTGGGCATGAACTATCGATGTTCGATATATCGATCATCACTATATCAGAAGATCGTGTCAACCTATAAGAGCGATTCAGGGGAGACTGTAGCGCCCTCCGGCCGGAACTGGTACCGCTGCTGCAGGGCTGCACGCTGGGCTATCCTCAAAGAAGATCATGAGGAAAGAATAATGGCGAGCTCAACCGGCAGCGGCCCGACCGCCGAGCGTCTTGTTTACTGTGTCAAGCTGCAAAAAGAACTGCCAGGACTGGACGAGGTTCCGTTTGACGGGCACCCGCTGGGCCAGCGTATCTACGAGAATGTCTCGAAAGATGCCTGGAAAATGTGGGTTGAGCAGATGAAGATGATCATGAACGAATACCGGCTGAACCTGGGAACGCCGGAAGCGCAGGAGTTTCTGCTGCGCCAGATGGAAGAGTACTTCTTCGGCGAAGGCGCCGCCCACCCGCCGGGCTACGTGGCCCCTGGCCACTAACCGCGTACTGCATTCAAGGGTACGCCTCAACATTGTCTCGCTGTCGCGCGTCTTTTTACTTTGATTCGAAGATTCTGCGTTTGTCTGTTTTTGGCCGCCACTGTTTTATTGGCGGCCGATCCAGTTGCTGCACGTCTGGCGCGCGATGCGGAGGCGGCCCGGAAAGCGGGCCGCTACGTTCGCGCCTACCTGCTGTATTCGGAAGCGGCCGCGCGGGATAAATCGAACTCGACGTATATTGCCAATCGAGATGCGCTGGCGCCGTTTGCCAACCTGCTGAGTAAAGCGGACGTTGAGACTGCCAACGTGGCGGATGATGTAAAGGCCGCCGAGCACGATGCCAAAGCAACGGAACCGCCGGTAGAAATTGTTCCGACGGCCGCCTGGCGCGATCCGAGACCTGCATGCTATTCCCACGCTGCAGCCGAGTCCGGCACTAGCCTCTTTCGATACGCGCGCTGACGAACGCACGCTTTTCCAGCGGGTGACGGCCCCCTACGGAATTACCGTTACTTTCGATCCGCAGCTGGAGCCCAAAAGGATCTGCGCTTTTCGATTCAGGATGCGGATTTTCGGACCGCCATGGAAGCCCTGACGGATGTAACGGGCACGTTCGTATTCCCGATTTCCTCCAAGCACCTGTTTGTGGCGCGCGATACGGAAGCCAAGCGGCAGGAACTGGAGCCGGAGATTCTGCTGACCTTTCCGCTCCCGAATGCGCTGGACCAGAAGGACCTGATCGAGGCAGCGAATGCGGTTCGGTCGGTACTGGGAAGACAGGGCGATCGGCTGGGACAGTGTTTCGCGTACGGTGATGGTTCGGGACCGCGTTACGCGTGCCCGCGTGGCCTATTCACTGCTGGAAGCTATTCTGCTGCCGAAGGCGCAGGTCTCCTTCGAGGTTCAGGTGCTGACGCTGGACAAGGAATTGAACTATCACTACGGCCTCTCCCTACCAACCGCTTTTCAACTGGCGGACTTCCGGAAACTTCCGGGTAGCCAGGGCGTGCTCCCCACCTTCTCGACCGCTGTTTAGTTTTGACGGTGAGGGTCGGCTCTTCGCTGCTTGGGGTGGGATTAGGCGATGCGCACTTCTTCGCCAACTTATACCAATTCCTTCAGCCACAATCTCTTTAAGGCAACGGTGGTTGTTTCGGATGGACAGACGGCCAACTTCCACGTGGGCGACCAGTACCCGATTCCCACAGGCCCTTTATAACGGGCCCACGCAGGGTACGAGCGGCGCTTGCCAGCGCAGTTGGACAGATCACTTTTGTCGACCTTGGCCTGCTGCTGAAGTTGACTCCGCGTGTCAACGGGGAAGGCGAAATTGCTATCAGCGTGGAGGCGGCCTATAAGGCGCTTGGTTCGCAGACGTTTAATACAGTTCCAGCGGCACTGCAGCCGCGAGTTTAAAGGCTCGATCATGGTGAGCGAAGGAGAAGTGGCAGTCATCGCCGGGCTTGACTCCTCCCACGTTCAGCGTGACCCGGGACGGCCTGATCGGGCTTTCGCAGATTCCCGGCTTAAACCAGGCACTAAGTGAAAATACGCGCGATACGCAGACCAGCGAGACGCTGCTGCTGGTGAAGCCCACCATCACGCGCCTGCCGATGTCGAACGCCATCAGTCCGCAATACCTGTTGGGCCCTGTGCGCGGCGAGCGGGTTCTGCTGTAAAGCCGCGGCCGCCGACCTTCCGGCTCTGTTATCTTCACAAGCATGTCAACTATGCGCGACGAAATCCGGCAGCAGCCGGACGTCATTGAACGCACCCTTGCGGCTGAATGGAGCAATGCAGAAAAGCTGCGGCGGCATTTTGAGGCACACCCGGTTCGAAGTATCATCTTGGCAGCGCGAGGGACGTCGGATAATGCGGCGCAGTTCGGGCGTTATCTGCTGGAAGATTACGACCGGTATACCGGTGTCGCTGGCGGCTCCTTCGGTTACGACGCTCTATCGGTCGAAGCTGAAGATTCAAGACATCGCAGTGGTGGCTATTTCGCAATCCGGCGAATCGACCGATACGAACTTGGTTCTGGAGCAAGCTAAGGCGTCCGGGGCTTTTACCATTGGCATCACAAACGAAGCGGAAAGCAGGTTGGCGCGGCTGGCGGAGCACGTGTTTCTGGTGCGCGCCGGTAAGGAAAAAAGCGTGGCAGCGACCAAGACGTACACCGGACAGCTTGCCTGTATGTACCTGCTGGCGCATGCGCTGGGAGCTCCGATCAAGCAGCAGCAGGTGCAAGCCATTCCGGGATATGCCGCGAGTGCGCTGCGAACGGAAGAGGACGTTTCGGCGCGTGCGGAACGTTACTGCTTCATGCAGCACGCGGTCTGCATCGGGCGAGGCTTAAACTATTCCAATTCTTTTGAGCTGGCCCTGAAGTTGATGGAAACCTGCTACGTGGTGGCGGAACGCTTCTCGTCGGCGGATCTTCTGCACGGCCCGATCGCGATGGTGGAGGAGTCGTTTCCTGCGTTCTTGTTCTGTCCTCCGGGAGTTACCTGGAAGACGACGACGGAATTAGTGACCAAACTGAAAGCGATTCAGGCGCAAATGCTGCTGATCACGGATGACAGCAACCGGGAAGCAAGCCAGCTAACAGGCCTGAGTCAGAAGCCGATCGTGATACCCGCGCAAGTGGCGGAAACGGGCGGCTCCCTTCCGGAGGACCTGTGGACTCCGATTCCGTATATTATTCCTGGACAATTGCTAGCGGCCAAGCTGGCCGAGGTGAAGAATTTAAACCCGGATCAGCCGCGAACGCTTAAGCAAAGTGACGCAGACGATCTGACGATTACTTACGCGAGCCGCGCGTGGTGCCCTTGAGGGCGGACTGCCGGCGCTTCTCTTTGTTTCGCTTCGGCTTTATGATGCGGAAAGTCCCGCTGCCAAGATATTCCGCTGCATACAAGCCTTCTGTCTTCTGCTCGATCTTAGGCGATGCGGCGTGAATATTCTTTGCTGTCGGGGTCTGGTTTTCTGTTGCCATTCTTACTGCTCCTCTTGAGGTGGAAACATTCAGTGTAGCGAAGCCGCGCGCATATTGCACTCCCCAACCGTTGAATGCAGATGCGTCAGTTGAATTCCCGAAGGCAGCCGTTAATGTTCTTCGCGCGCTTGTAGCCGAAAATCATTGACACGCCCGAGGAAGCTGCTACTATTCTGGACCAGAACGGTCTTATATCGCTTTCAGAAGAGAAGCAGGCCAAATTCAATTTCGACTTATAGATCCAGACACGGACGCGTAAACTCTTGGCGGAGAAGCGCCCGGTCTGGCAAATTCACCAACCTGTGGGCTGGCGACTGTTTCATTGTAGGCTTGCCATCTTGTAGGATCAACCATCAGGGATCAACCGTTCTGCTCTTGCTTCGGCAGGGCAGGGGAGACGAGAACAGTGGCAACAAAACGCATCAAGAAACAGGCGGGGCAAAAGCTGCTTGCCAAGCCGCGCTATTGGGTGGCAGTAGGAGCGTTGGCGGCCTACTCGGTGAGCAGTGGGGTAAGCAGGCGCTGGCGCAAGGCAGTAGCGGTAACCCGAACAAGGGATCGGGCGATGATATCCACGCGCTGCCGGTACGGCGGTATGACATTGGGCCGGGAATGCTCGGCGATGTACTCCTGCGCTTTGCGGGAATTGCGGGACAGAGCATCGACCCCTTTGACCCGCGCATCGGGCAGGTGAACTCAGGCGGCTTAAAGGGTACCTTTACGGCTGAAGAGGCATTGAGACGCATCCTCGCCGGCACGACCGTCCGATTTCGCTTCAGCGAAAACGGTCACGTTCTGTTGCGCTTTGAGGCGGCAACCAGCTCGATCGAGGTTACGGATCTGTCTGCCGGGATGCAGCTATCGCTGCCGAAAATCCAGGTGCCGCTGCTTGATCTGCCGCAGACTGCCAGTGTGGTCAGCCAAAAAACGATGAATCAGCAGGGCGACACGACGTTGCGGGACGCATTGCGGAACGTGGCGGGTATCAGCCTGGCTGCGGGCGAGGGTGGAGCACAGGGCGACAATCTGACCATTCGCGGGTTTACTGCTCGCAACGACCTGTTCATCGATGGGATGCGCGATTTTGGCAGCTACTATCGAGACCCCTTCAATCTCAGCGAAGTTGAGGTTTTGCAGGGGCCGTCCTCGGTTACGTTCGGCCGCGGTTCGACGGGCGGCGTGGTGAATCAAGCCAGCAAAACACCGGAACTGAATGCTTTTGTTTCGGGCAACGTGCAGTTTGGAACCGATACAACCAGGCGCGGCACCGTGGACGTCAGTGCTCCTCTGCCGAAGTTGGGGACAGGGACAGCGTTCCGCCTGAACGCGATGGGTGATATCGGGAACGTCGCCGGCCGGAACATCGCGACCAATCGGCGGGACGGTTTTGCGCCTTCCTTGGCTTTCGGGTTAGGAACGCCCACGCGCCTGACGCTGAGCTATTTTCACCAGAACGAAGACGATATCCCGGATTACGGTTTGCCGTGGTATTTCAACCAACCGGCGGCCGTCAACCGCAACAACTATTACGGGATGGAAGGCAATTACCTTCGAACGAACGTGAATATCGGGACGGCCAAGCTCGAGCATGACGTGAATAGCCACGTGACCGTGCGAGAGCAATTTCGATATGCCGATTACCAACGCGCCGCAGTGATTACAGAAGCGCAGCTGAAGAATATTACGCCAACAACGCCGCTGGGACAGGTTAATGTGTTCCGGAACGAGATTGCGGTAGCGAGCGATGAGACGCTGCTGGATAACCAACTGGACGCGATCGCTCACGTTACGACGGGCAGGATCCGGCACACGGTGGTGGCTGGTATAGAGGCTGGCCGCGAATCATCGGACCCAACCCGGTTCAGCTATACGGCGCCGACGACCAGCTTGTTGAATCCTAATTATCATCAGCGGTTTACAAGCAGTCCGACGGTGTCTTCGAAGGTAACGGATTCAGCCACGACGGTCAGCGGCTACGTCCTGGACACGGTGAATTTGGGCAGTCACTTGAGTGTGAGCGGAGGCGTCCGTTACGACCGCTTCGACAACTCCTACCGGCAATCTATGGGCGTTGCCGCCGATTTGGCGCGCGTGGATGCCAAGACTGCATGGCGGGGCGCTCTGGTCTATAAGCCAAAAGCGAACGGAAGCATTTACCTGGATGCCGGAACATCGTTCAATCCTTCGGCCGAAGCGCTTTCTCTGACGGCAGGGAGCGTGAATTTGGCGCCTGAGAGTAACAGGACCTATGAAGCCGGAAGCAAGTGGGACTTCCAAAGCGGACGTCTGCAACTGGCCAGTTCCATTTTTCAGACCGTGAAGAGCAATGCACGGGAATCGGATCCGACGAACGCTCTGCTGGTGGTTGTGGCGGGGAGCCAGCGTGTGCGAGGCGCACAGGCATCCATCACCGGCCGTTTGACGAACCGGTGGGAGATCATGTCGAGCTATGCCTATCTGGATAGCCGGGTGATGAGTTCTCGATTTTACCCGCTCGCTGTTGGCTATGCGCTGGCCAATGTGCCGCGGAACAACTTCACGTTCTGGAGCAATCATCATCTGCCGGGCCGCTTCGAACTGGGAGGCGGCGCGAACTATCTGGGGAGGCGGAATGCGAGTTCGACGGTGCCACTCGACCCGATTACCGGGTTGCTGAAAGCGGTGCCGAGCTACTGGGTCTTTGACGCGATGGTCAGCCGCCCACTGAACGAACACGTGGAATGGCAACTGAACGGGTATAACCTGGCGAACCGTTTTTATTACGACCAAGTGCATCCAGGGCATGTTGTGCCGGGTGTAGGGCGATCGCTCGAGGTTGGTTTCAGGTTCAAGTTCTAACGAAGATTCAAGACGATGCTGATACCGATACCTGATGTATTAACAACCGAACAGATTGCGGAGGCGCGGAGGTTGCTGGATTCTGCGGAATGGGTGGATGGACGTGTGACGGCAGGCCATCAGTCCTCCCGGACGAAGGATAATCTGCAGTTACCGGAAGGTCATCCGGTCGCGGCGAAGCTGGGCGACATGATTCTGGCGGCTTTAGGACAGAATGCTTTATTCATCTCGGCATCGCTGCCGGCGAAAGTGTTCCCGCCGCTGTTTAATCGCTATGCCGGCGGACACTCATTTGGAACGCACGTGGACAATGCGATCCGGCAGGTGGCGGGCACCGGATACCGGATTCGCACGGACCTGTCGGCGACCTTGTTTCTGACCCATCCGGATGAATACGACGGGGGAGAACTGATTGTCGAAGACTCGTACGGCACACATAGTGTGAAGCTGCCGGCCGGCCACATGATTCTTTACCCGGCGACAAGTCTCCACCATGTGAGGCCGGTGACACGGGGTGTGCGCACATCTTCTTTCTTCTGGATCCAAAGCATGGTTCGCGATGACGGCCGGAGAACGCTCTTGTTCGACCTGGATAATGGAATCCAGAGATTGAACCAGGACTTGCCAGAGCATCCGTCGGCTGTGCAGTTTACGGGCGTGTATCATAACCTGATGCGCCAGTGGGCTGAGGTGTCATAACCCGGCGCGGGAGCCGTCGGCTCGAGAGGCTACCAGTCAGTTTGAATCTGATTACATTCAACGATTTATCAGCACCGTTCGCTGCCAGAAAGGACCGGAGACGGGCGTGCCTGTGATTAAATTGATAGAGTCTCGCTAAATGCCGGAACGGAACATAGAGCGCGAACGGCGCCGTCGGACAATCGACCGCCGCCTTCGCGAGTGGAAATTACTGGTCAAGGGAACGCTGGATACGGATCACCCGATCATGGCGCATATTATCCCTATCCGGCGCTGTAATCTGTCCTGCACTTACTGTAACGAGTACGATAACTTCTCACCGCCAGTTCCGGTGGACACAATGCTGCATCGCATTGAGGAACTGGGACGGCTGAAAACCGGGATCATTACGCTGAGTGGCGGGGAGCCGCTACTTCATCCGGAACTGGACCAGATTATCGCTCATATTCGACGGCATGCGACGTTAGCTGGCATGATTACGAACGGCTATCTGCTAACGGCCGATCGGATTCAGAAGTTGAATGACGCCGGGCTCGATTACCTTCAAATCAGCATCGACAATGTGATGCCCGACGAGGTGTCGAAGAAGAGCTTGAAGGTTCTGGACAAGAAATTACAGCTACTGGCCGATCACGCGCATTTCCATGTAAACATCAACTCGGTCCTGGGCGGCGGCATCAGCACGCCGGAAGATGCGTTGGTGGTGGGCCGGCGTGCGATGGCACTTGGGTTTACGTCGACCGTGGGCATTATTCACGACGGCGACGGGCAACTACGACCGCTGGCCGCGCGGGAACGGGAAGTGTTCCTGGAGATGAAGAGCTTCGAAAAGAAGCATTTCTCACGCCTGAACGGATTCCAGGACAACATTGCGAACGGCGAACCCAGCGATTGGCGTTGCCGTGCAGGATCCCGCTACCTCTATGTCTGCGAGGACGGGCTGGTGCACTACTGCTCCCAGCAGCGCGGATTTCCGGCGAAGCCGCTGGACGACTACACCGTGGAAGACATCAAGCGTGAGTACATTACGCAGAAGTCGTGCGCTCCGCTGTGCACGATCTCGTGTGTCCACCAGATTTCCTATTTTGATTTCTTCCGTGGCAAGCAGACGCTGACCGTGGAACCGACTCCGGCTGAACAACTGGTCAGCATCCGAGTCGGCCGGAATTAAAGCTTTCCTTCTTCCCTCGTATGGGATCCACTGCTGTCGCTTTCGACCCTTCCGTTCAAAAGCATGACCCAGGCCCCGGCCATCCGGAACAGGTCGCGCGTTACCGGGCTGTTCTAGGACGACTGGAATCGTCGGGCTTACTGGCGAGGACACAGCATCCAGAAGTACGCACGGCCAGCGATGACGAACTCGCGCTGGTTCATTCGCGGCCGTATCTCGAACTGGTGGATCGCGAAGTGTCTCAGGATCGCGGCCAATTGAGTACGGGGGATACGTCGATCAGTGCCGGTTCCGCCGAGGCTGCCCGCATCGCTGTTGGTTGCACGCTTTCAGCGGTAGATGCGGTTTTCGAAGGACGCGCCACCAATGCCTTCTGTGCGGTTCGGCCGCCGGGACACCATGCGGGCGTCGAACGAGGGATGGGTTTCTGTCTGTTCAATACCGTTGCGATCGCTGCGAGGTACGCACAGCACAAGTACCGAGCTGAACGGGTGGCGATTATCGACTGGGACGTGCACCACGGCAACGGAACGCAGGATATCTTCTATCAGGACGGCAGCGTGCTGTTTTTCAGCACACATCAATCGCCGCTCTATCCTGGCACGGGTGCTCCGGAGGAAAAAGGTTCGGGCCAAGGTCTGTATAAGACGATCAACTGCCCGTTTGGACCAGGGGCGGGTCGATCAAAGATCCTGGGCGCATTTACAGACGTGTTCGTTCCGGCTGTGGATGTTTTCCAGCCCGACTTCATTCTGATCTCCGCGGGTTTCGATTCCCGCATAGATGATCCTTTGGGTCAGTTTACGTTGACCGATGAGGATTTTCGCGAGCTAACGGCGATGACCACCGATCTGGCGGCGCGGCATTGTGGAGACCGGCTGGTTTCCGTTCTGGAAGGCGGTTACAACCTGGAAGGCTTGGCCAACGCCGCTGAAGCACACGTTGCCGCCCTGTTGGAATAGAACGTAGCGCCGCTGAGTAAGTTAGTAAGTCACGCGCCCGGCCAGGTAGTTGTACGAAAGAAAGTCTCATAAACTGCTGTACTTAGCGGCATTGTTATACTTCCCTTTTGCTACGGAAACGGAAGTGAGATGAGGAAGAAAGTAACTGTCATTGGCGCCGGAAATGTGGGCGCGAATACAGCTCAGAAAATTGCAGCAAAAGAGCTCGCGGATGTCGTGCTGGTCGATGTCGTGGAAGGCGTTCCTCAAGGGCAAAGCCTCGACATGCTGGAGTCGGCGCCGGTGGAAGGCTACGACGTCAGCTTGTTCGGGACCAATGGCTACGAAGAGACCGCGGATTCCGACATTGTGGTCATTACGGCTGGTTTCCTCGAAAGCCGGGCATGAGCCGGGACGATCTTCTGATTGCTAACTACGAAGTGGTGAAGAGTGCCACTCAGCAGGCCGCAAAACTGTCGCCGAATGCGATCCTGATTCTGGTCACAAATCCCCTGGATGCGATGTGCTGGACAGCCATGACTGTTTCGGGATTTCCCGCGCGAACGGGTCATTGGTATGGCCGGTGTGCTCGATACCGCCCGCTTCCGGACATTTATCGCGGAAGAACTGAACGTCTCCTTTGAGAATGTCACTGCCATGGTTTTAGGCGGTCACGGCGACACCATGGTGCCGCTGGTGCGGTTGACCAATGTCAGCGGTATTCCGCTCAGCGAACTGGCTGACCAGGCGACGATCGACCGCATGGTTCAGCGCACGCGCGATGGCGGCGCCGAGATCGTCAAGTATCTGAAAACCGGAAGTGCCTACTATGCTCCAGCAGCTTCAACAGTCGAGATGGTGGAATCGATCCTGAAGGATAAGAAGAAAGTCCTTCCTTGCGCTGTCTACCTGAAAGGCGAATATGGCATTCAGGATCTGTTCGTCGGTGTGCCAGTGAAATTAGGCAGCAAAGGCGTCGAAAAAATTTACGAAGTGAAGCTCGATGGAGCCGAAACGGCCGCTCTGAAGAAGAGTTCCGATGCGGTGAAAGAACTGGTCGACGTCCTGAAACAAAAACGCAATAACCTCCGTTACAACCCAAATTCTCAAAAATGCCGCGTGCTCAATCTTCGGCTGCCATGCCAAAAATCCTGCCGAAAGCGCTGCCCGGTAACGGCATCGTAAAGGAAAACGGCCCGACTAGCATCGATCCCAGCCTGGCCTGCTTCAAGCTCAGGCTGGCTCCTCCAGCATTCATCGCTGGGGCGTGTACGCCGGCGAGCCCATTCCGGCCAATCGCAAGGTAATCGAATATACCGGCGAAAAAATCAGCCGGCGCGAGACCCGACGCCGCTCCGAGGAGAGTGAATTTACCTATCTTTTCACCCTCGACTCCTACTGGACACTCGATGGTGCGTCCGGCGGTTCCGGCGCGGAATACGTCAATCATTCCTGCGACCCGAACCTCATTTCGCGGATTATCAGGGGGCACATCATCTATATGAGCCTCCGGGCCATCAAGCGCGGCGAAGAATTGACCATCGACTATCGCTTCGACAAAAAAGTCGAACGGGTTGCCTGCAAATGCGGCACCAGCAAATGCCGCGGAACAATTAATGTATCCTAGCTCGCTTAAAACCACTAGATTTATCCAGATTATTCCGAAATAGCCCTAAGCGCCTTTCTTTATTTCCTGACAAAAGAGAGTAATCTTTCTGTCCGCAACTAAAGTATTAGGAAATTGCTGCCGATAGGGAGCATGAGGAATTACAATGGAAGTGGAATTGGGCAGAATCAAGAAAACAGTTTCCATCTGTGAAACACAGCCGCTAACGGTCAAAGGCCTGGTCCACTTGCTGGAATCCACCGACGATCTCGTCTTTGGGTCGTCCCATGGCTCACCGACCGAATGGATGTTGAGCTCAACCGCCGAGCGGACCGACGTGCTGATCATCGATAAAGGGCTTGGGCGCCAAGACCGTGCTTGATGCACTGAGTCAACTCCCGGCCGAGCACGGAGTCGCACGCTCCACCGTTCCCGCTGTCGTCGTCTGGGGCATGTCGATCACCGAAGCGGAGGCTCTCGATTTCTGCAGGCGGGCGCGAAAGGAATCGTCCGCAAATCGGCCGAAACCAGCGTTGTTCTCTCCTGCCTACGCGCAGTAGCCCAAGGACGAAGCTGGATGCAGGATTCGGTTTTCCGCGAATCTGCCGCCGTCGAAACTCAAGTACGAACCGACCTCACTCCCCGCGAGCACCAGGTGATGGAACTTGTCGAGCAGGGCTTCAAAAATCGCGAAATCGCTCAGGAACTCGGGATCCGGCCCGGCACGGTCAAAATCCACCTGAAGCATATTTTCGAAAAGACGGGTGTTCGTGGACGCCACGGTCTGGCCCTAAATGGCTTGCGCCAAAAGGGTGTCATCTCGCTTCTGGCCTCTTGACAAAAGGCGAATAAAAGACGAATATAGAGGCTTGCTGGTTTCTCTAACCGGGATCGCTCGACTATGCATCGGAAGGCAAGACCTTCAAGAGAAGAGCCGGGTCGAATACCGTACCCTACCCACCCGTAAGTGGCTGAACCGCTGCAATTCGAAACGTGTTCCGTTTCACTGGACGATCAATCCCTATCGTGGATGCGAATATGGCTGCAAATATTGCTATGCGCGCTTTACTCACGAATTTCTGGAGCTTCGTGATCCGATGCGCCTTCGAAACCGAAATCTATGCCAAGGATTTGATCGAGATTCTTTCAGGAAAGAGCTGCGGATGCTTCGTCCAGGCGATGTCGTCGGGCTTGGGACGGCAACAGATCCTTATCAACCGGCCGAACGGAAATTCGGCCGAACCCGAGAACTGCTGGAGAACCTGGCAGGCATTCGCCAGATCTCCATCTTCGTTACAACCAAATCAGACTTAGTGGCTCGGGATGCGGACTTGTACCGCGAGCTTTCGCGGAAAAACGACGTACGTATCACACTGACGGTCACGACGGCGGATTCGGCGTTCGCGAGGCTCACCGAACCTTTCGCTCCCCGGCCCGACTTGCGGATTCACGCCGTGCATGATCTGGCAAAAGCCGGCATCCATGTGGGAGTGATTGCCAGTCCGGTGCTGCCCTTGCTAACCGATTCGCGGGAAGCTTTACGTTCGGTAGCTCAGCTGGCAAGGAAAGCAGGCGCGAGGTACTTCGGGGCGGGCGTCTTGTTTCTCAAGCCCACAGCACGCAAAGTGTTTCTTGCCTTTCTAAACGAGAGATATCCGCAGCTGGTGAAGCGCTATCAGGCGAACTACAAAACCAATGCCTATTTAAACGGCGTTTACCCGGAGCGTATCCGGCAGCTGGTGGAAGAGATACGAACCGAACTCGGATTCAACGATCGCGATCTAGCGTTCGTGCCTCCTCCGGCTGTGCCAGATACCCAGCTGCGGCTGTTCTGACGTATTGTTGCTCTTGCCAGGCGTAGGTTCGCGACTACGATCTTTGGTGAGCGGCGCCGGCGCGGTCTGTGCGCGCTTTCAGAACTTGCAGGACGACCGGAATCAGCGAGATGACAATGATCAGTAGTACCACCTGTTCGAAGTGCTTCCGAACAAATGGATTACGACCGAGGAGATTGCCCAGTGTGATCATGAGCGTCACCCAGCCAACTGCGCCGACGACGTTAAAGGCCAGGAAACGAGAGTAGTGCATTTTGCCCACGCCCGCAATGAATGCCGCAAAGGTGCGGATGATGGGGACAAACTTGGCGTAGATGATCGTTTTGCCTCCGTGTTTTTCGTAAAACGCCTTGGTCCTGTCCAGATATTCGCGTCGGAAGATCTTGGAGTTACCACGATCGAACAGCTTATAGCCCAACGTTGTGCCTAACAAGAATCCGGTGCCATCGCCCAGGATGGAGGCTGTTGCCAAGAGGGCGATGATCGTTCCGGTTTCTAGTTTGCCCGCCCCAGCGACAATGCCCACGGTAAAGAGAAGAGAGTCCCCGGGAAGGAAAAAGCCAACAAGCAGACCGCTTTCGGCAAACACTATCACAAACAGGAGAAGATAGCCTGCCCAGCCGGTCATGTTGGTGGACAGAAGTTGAATCAGCTGATCGGGATTGGTCAGGCTGTGGAGAAGTTGAAGAAATTGAGCCATGAGTCTGATCTGATCCCTAGCTCTTGTACGCGCTGAGAAGCCGGTTCAGCGTGTCCTGGTAGATCGAGATCTTTCCCTTCTGTTTCAGCTCCGAGACAACGCTGTCCCGAAACAAAGGCTGTTGAATCGTTTGACGCTGTTGAGTCAAGCCCTGAACGATAGAGTCCTTATTCTTCGCGTACTGAGCCATATCGGCCGGTATCTGCTCAGAGACTTTGCAGACCACCTGTCCGGAAGCGGCGCTGACCGGGCCGACTACATCACCGACCTTGGATTGAAATGCCGCGGCTAATTGGGTTCCCGAACCGATGCCTTCCGCGGCTCCATCAATGGTGAACGGCGGCGCGACCTTGACGCTCAGACCATAAGACTTACCGATGTCCTCGAGACTTTCCCCTTTGCGCGCCCGGTCAGCGGCCGCCTTGGCTGCCTGCTGTGCCAATCGGGAAGCCTCTTCAGTGGTGTACTTCTGGATGACGGCGGCCTCGACCTCAGCAAACTCCGCGTTCCGAGCCGGTGTGACGTTACGGATGACCGCAAAGCTGGCCTTGCCCTGCGCCGGGGTGTCGACTACGTCGGTGACTGAACCTTTGGGAGCCGCAAAGATGGCGTTCACGGCGTCGGGTGCGGTCAGATCGGGCAGCGTTGAGCCAGTTGCGAAATTGTCGAGGTGCGAGAACTTCAGGTTATATTTCTTGGCCACGGACTCCGCACTTCCCGGGTTGCGGGCGACTTCAGCGCGCGCGGCATCCATCGTTTTCTTCAATGTTTCGGCGCCATATTGCTTTTGCGCTTCGGCGATCAGCTGAGGCTTTACTTCGTCCAAAGTCTGGGTATGAGCAGCCATCTTCGCTTCCACCTGGAGAATGTGATAACCGTATTCGGTCTCGACCAAGTCACTCAGTTCGCCGGGTTTCAGCGAGAAGGCAGCCTTCTCAAAGTTGGGAACGGTCTGGCCGCGAATGATGGGCCCCAGTTCGCCGCCCTTCACGGCTGAACCGGGATCTTCAGAGTTCTTCTTCGCCAGATCCCCAAAATCGGCACCTGACCGTAGCTGCTTCAGCAGGTCTTCGGCTTTTGCTTTCAGCTTCGGAAGCTCTTCCTTTGGTTTGCCCTGAGTCTTAATCAGGATGTGACGAACCTGGACCTTCTCGGGCTGGCGATAGCTATCCATATTTTCCTGGTAAGAGCGCTGCAATTCCGCATCGGTAATGGAAGCGCCGCGGGCAAAGTCGCTGGCATTGCCGACCAGCAGATCTACATCGCGTTTTTCAGGAGTGCGGAAGGCAGTACGGTTCTTATCGAAGTAGGCTTTGATCGCGGCAGGATCCTTGGACACCTTGCCGGTGAAGTCCTTGCTCTCAAAGCTGAGATAGCGAAGACCGACCTTGGCGTTTTTGCGCTGGTACTCGGCGCGGGCGTCGGCGTCGGAAACAATCATGGACTGCATCTCCATGTTTTCTAACCGGGTGGCCAACATGCCCTCGCGCTGCCGTGCTTCGAAATCCGGTACCGTGAGCCCCTGCGAGGCTAAGGCCTGCTGATAGATCGCCATGTCGAACTTGCCGCCTAACTGGGATGCAAACTCGGTTTGAATGGCGTCGCCGAGCTCCTGATCGGACACTTGCAACCCCATCTGGCGCGCCTTGTACGCCATGGCCTTAGCTTCGATCAACTGATTGACGAGCATGGGCGCGTACATCGCCAGGATGCCCCGCGGAAGATTCTGCTGACCGCGCGAGATGGTCTGCAGCGCCCGGGACACGTCATCTGTGGTGATCTTTTCGTCTCCCACCGAGGCGACCACATTCTGACCGCCCGTACTGCCGCCACCACCAAACCCACCCGGGATCAGGTACACCAACATGGACAGCGCTACCGCGCCCAGCAGAACGCCGAGCAGGATGCGCACACTTTTCTCCCGGCTGCGGAACAAATCGAACATAGTTGAAGGGAACTCCTACGATTGAAAGCTTTCGAACAGACGGATAGCAGGGGACTGCGATCAGCAGGTCTTTTGAGGCCAGTATAGCCGATTTGAGGGTCTGGCCGGGAGTTGTGTCAAGGTGTAACGCGGGATACACCCGTTCCGGATAGGCAAACTTGCCCGCTAAATTGACCGGCTGGAAACGTGCCAGCTTATGAGAAAATGCTTGAGGAGCAGAATGGCGATCTTTTCACGTTTCAACCAAGCTAAATGCTGCGCCAGGTGCGGTTCCTTGGACATTTCCCGATCTCATCGGAAGAACCCTTTGGAGTTCCTGCTGAGCGCCGTGATTCTCCCGTGGCGGTGCCGAGTTTGCTACAACCGCTTCTTCCGGCATCGCAGCTTTCAACCGGTTCCGGTTGCGCCGGAAAACCGGACGGCTCAGCAGTCTCATACGAACACGTCAGCAGCCAGCGCTTAAGTACACCACCTTGCCTGCGCACTGCGCGTTACCTGCGCACAGCGCGGCTCTCCATTCGATACAGGTTTAACTTAAGTGGCCTTCAGAGCCACGCGCGATTACCTATGTAAGGTCTGATGGATTCGCACGGATGCTCGTAGCAGTCGTGCATCATCGCGGTGTGCTGCCGTGAGTTGCAGTCCGAGAGGTAATCCGCTGAGAACCGGCATGGGTAGTGAGATTGCCGGGGTCCCCAACGCTGTCCATACCGAGTTCATGCTGGCATCGCCAGTGGTCGTGATTCCAAGCGGTGCCGGCCCTGTCGCAGCAGGCACCATTACGATCGGCGCGGAATGGTAGATCCCGGTCATGCGAGCGTTGCACTCTATACGTGGGTTTTGGCGGCCTCATATTCATCGGGTCGTATTTGCATTCCCTTACGAACCATCTCTGCCATATAGCCCAGCCGGTTGCCGTACTGCCTCACACGAGACTCATGATTTCGGGAACCCTCGAAGTACATGACCGTCCGCTGTGCATCTCAGATTTGGTCTTAGGCAAAGGCTCGGGCATTCCAACGATCAACCCGTCCTCAATTGGCGATGATTCGCCGAATGCCTCCCAAAGCAACAACATGTGGGCTAGACGGTGGGTAAAGGAACCGACCGTGTCCAAACTCGGCGTGTAAGGCAGAACGCCCGTCACTGAGAACAGACCGAAGCTCGGTTCAAAGCCTCTAACGCCGCAGTACGAAGCGGGCCTGATGATGGATCCTTCGGTCTTGGTTCCGACTGCCATGGGCACCCTATCAGCCGCAACAGCAGCTGCGGACCAACTGGATAACTTGCCCGGGCTAGTTGAGATCTGGGGTGCGATTTCGACACATGCCTGGATTGACGCGTCTTTGGCCTAGATCTCCTTTAAAGAAGATTTCCAAGCTAAATCACGCTCGTTTATGGAGGCACGCATCCATTGCTAGCGTGACTAAGCGCTCGCGTCCAAAGGCCGATTCGCAGCTGAATGCCAGACCGGCGGAGAGTACGCTTCGGCGGGTCATTGCACGAAGGGCGAGCATGAGGTTCTGATTAAGAGTCTTGAGTGACGGAAAAGCCGGGGAGCCAAACTGCTCGTGTTTATTCGCTGCTGATGGCCAGATTGTTTGTTAAGAGAAAGCGCAGTCCTCGAGATAAGGCGATGGCCTGAACGGTGTGATGATCTTCATCCGGAAGGATCTGGATCAGGCGGGCATCAAAGGCATGGGGGTAGCCGGCTAGAAGGTTCTTGAGTGCGGTTACGTTTCCGACCATAGAAGCAATAGGGCCGGCAATCTTTTCTTCTCTACTGCCGACAAAGACCGCCAGACGCCCGGGAGAGCGAAAGTCTTTGGAGAGGGCCTCGGTAAGGCGAGTCAACTCCCACTTGTCATCCCACCAGAGCGAAGGGCTCATCGCGAGATAGTGGCGAAAGCTTCCCGGGCTCCTGGTTATGGCATCGACTGTGAACAGGCCGCCAAACGAATGTCCGGCCAAGACCGAATCCTGAGGATTAAGATCGTACTTCTTCTCGATCAGTGGCTTAACGATTCGGGTAATGAACGACAGGAACTTAGGAGCACCGCCGCCTCGCAGTTCAGGGGGGTTCTGCTTCCTCAGGTCGTCGGCGCTAAGAGATGAGTTCGGAACTTTCGAAGACGTCTCCGGAGGAGTTGCCTGATATCCCGAGCTTGTAGGAGTCAAATCGTAGGTACGGGCTACGTTGATAGCATCCGGATCGTCGGTGGGACGCTGGATGCCGACGATGAGGCAGGGTGGAACATCGCCTCCCCACTGCATAAACCGTGTAAGGTCCGTGGCAAGTCCGAAGAACGATTGTCCATCGACGATGTAAACCGCAGTGGGCCTGCGATTCTTGATCTCGAGCTTCAATCGAGGATCAACGACATGGGGAAAGCCTACTTTGATGGTGTACGCTACACCCGCGTCGGACTTCAATTCGAACTGCTCAGATCGGGGGACGGTTCCCAACGGCAACTGGCCCGATGGAGTTGTGATTGCTCCGCCGGCCAAAGGATCTCGCCGTGCGTCTTGTGACAATACCCTGCGATCAGCGGCCGCCTTTGACCAACTCGCGCTTATAGCACCACCTACGAAAAGTCGCCGGTTTATTCTGTTCATGGCTGAGCTTTGTGCGCTGCACCTCTGAAATGCTTTGGAATGTCAGTGTAGCGTGCTTGTTGTGGTTAGTCTGTTGTTTGATCTTTCGGGAAAGTGAAGCGCTCGACGAGCGTTCTGACCCGCTCTTCCTGACGGCTGCCCACGAAGCGCTTGGTTCTTGTGAGCTCGGCGATGCCGTGGAGGCTGGCCCAAAACAACTCCGCTAGAATCTCTGACTTCGAACTCTGCCCTTGGAACAACTCCAGGATTTGGGAAAAGGCGAATCGCATCTCCGTAGGAGTTGCCGGGTTGTCAAATGGGACGCTCAGGCCGAGCGAGAACATTACTTCGTATACCGCAGGTGAAGAGACGGCGAACTTTAAGTAGGCGATCGCGACGGATTCAAGCGGATTCCCGCGCCTGACTCGTTTCCGGGCCTTCTCCAAAGCCAGGCCTATTTCTTGGAAACCCTCGATAGCAACTGCAGCAAGAATTCCTTCCCGGCTCCCAAAATGGGCGTACAGCACGGGTTGGCTGTATGCAATTTCGTCCGATAGCCGCCGGACGGTCACGTTCGACCAGCCTTCGAGCTCCGCGATGCGCCGGGCGGCGCTAACGATCTGAGCCCGGCGGGCCTCCCTGTCACGCAGTTTTCGTTCGGCGATCCGGTTAACGGCCGACTTCTCTTCCATTGATAGGAAGCATAGCGTCGCTAGGTTTTGGCCGGGCGAAAGTGAAGCTTTTTCAAAGACTCCGCATCACATGTAGCGTTGCTAGATTTTATAACAAAGGAAAACATCATGCACAATGCTATCCCGCTCATCTCCGCGGCTCTGATCGCCGTGGCGGTCGCTACGATCGGTTCGTTCTATCTTGTGTCCCCTGAACGGATCCTGGGATCGTTCGGCCTGAAACCGCCTGCTTCCGATGCGGACACTCGTGCCTGGCTGCGTCTTAAAGGGATACGGGACGTGGCATCCGGATTGGTAGTGCTGACGCTGATGCTGACCGCGGACAATCGGATGTTAGGTATTGCTCTACTCGTTTACGCCATCATCCCGCTTGGCGACATGTCGATCGTTCTGGCGTCGGGCGGGTCGAAGTCGCGGGCACTTTCCATCCATGGCTTGACCTGCGCGGTCATGCTGGTGGTTGGGCTCTTATTGCTTCATGCCATTTAAGAAGGGTGCCTGACCGTTCTTGTCCACCGTAAGGGTAGGATCGCGATTAGGCATACTGGTTTGCCAGCAGTTACAAATTTGTCCTGCTAAATCGGCCTCAGATTTGGACTGGGATCTACCGGGGCTCATCCGCAGCAAGGCACCGGTGCGAAGCGGCCAGCATGCGTTCTGTCCAAGATCTCAGCCGAGTCCTTTGCAAACCGGCGAGCAACAGAGTCAGCCCAGCAACAATAAAGCCAGCGCTCGCCGGTTCTGGGGCCAAGGCACCCGCCACGCTTACGCTTGCGGGCGCGGACAACACTTGACTGAACCCGGTTTGCGTCGGGTTGCAGTTGCTGTCGTTGATATCGCAAGTAAATGTGTCGTAGACCAGAAAGATCGTTCCTGAATCTATTACTCCAGCGGGAGCATTCGAGTTAATTGCAAAGCTCCCGATTCCCCGCTTGGTCGCATTGTCAAACGCCTCCGACACCGCGGGACCCACCACATTCACTTGAAACTGCGCGGCGAAGTCTGTGAATTTGCCGAATGTAGGCGCGCAGTTCGAGTTGAATGCTCCCTCGCAGAAAACGACCAGCGACGGAACCACGAAGCCAGAATCGTTGCTCAGGGTAAATCCCCAACCAACTGTGGATCCTGGAACTCCACTGACAGCGCCATTCGATGGATTCAGGGTCAGCACCGGGGCGGCTGCCATCACGCCAGTCAAGGCTACCACCAATGCCGATATTTTCAGTGACCGTTTCATGTCTTTTGCTTAGAGTCCTTTATCTCAATTGATTGAAGAGCGTCATCGTCCCGGTGGACGATCCCGCATTAGAAGAGAAGGTGGCAGTTGCCGCAAAACGCGCCAGCGGCGAACAGCCCGTGAAGTCGATCGTCAACATTGCATTCACCGAGCCTCCGGCTGGCAGCGACGGAGCCACATCTGCCGGGAATAGACCTGCGATCAGGGGAGTGCACGCCGCTCCCGCGCTCTGGGCCAACGAGAAAACCAATCAACAAGACATTGGATGCCGGAGCCAGTCCTGAATTGGAGATGGTCACGGTCCAGGCCCGTGCGTTCTCCGGTCCTGTTTTGTTCGTGATCAGAGCCGAAAGAGTGGGCGAGCTGCTGGACCTGTCGATTCTCACCAAAAGCGCATTGGAGGAAGCGCTGCGCCCGGCGTTATCAACTGCCGTGCCCCTGGTGGAGAATGAGCCGTCGTTGCTGAATAGCTGATCCGGAGTACACGAGGCAATCAAAGATCCGCTGTCCGCGCACGCATAGTGAACGGTCACGGGCTGGCTGCTCAGGTCACCGAAAGTGGAAGCCGATCCATCGGCCTTCTTCGCGGTCGCGACAATCGTGGGATTGGTTTTGTCCACCTTGACGGTTACCGTAGCGGTGCCCGTGTTGCCGGCCAAATCACGGCAAGTCGCGGTGAGTGGAAGTGTTCCTTCGCCAGAGGAAGTGGAGGACATAAGACAGGTAGCTGCGTTGATTCCCGATCCACCCGGATCGTCCGACCAGTTCCAAGTCACACTCACGTCGCTGCTGTTCCAGCCCGTGGAGTTTGGATTAGGCGATGTGACCGGGGCGGCGAGAGGAGCCAGGGTGTCGGGGAACGTCACAACTTGAGAGCAGGATAGTGTGCCTTGGCGGATGGAATGTCCGTGTCGGCGGAGTCGTCGGCCCACCACACCGGCCGAAGATTGGAGTTGCATTTGCTGAGCGGAGCTATTGTGAAGCCTTCGTTGTTGTAGTTGGGCATGCCACTCGGCCGCTCAAAGCCGTCGGCTGCAACGAACTTGCCGTTCGAGTCGACGCGAAATACGATTGTTCGGCCCTGACACGTGTCGTCACAAACAGCCCAGAGGTTCCCCAACCCGCTATAGAAGGACAAATCCATGACCCCGGTCAATCCGGTCGTGATTTCGGCAAGGCGGGTGAACGCCCCGGTGCCGCTATGGTCGAGCGCGTAAGCGTAGACATGGCCGTTCGCTTCGAGGCCGATGAAGAACAGCCCGTTGCCGTGGTTTGGGTATTCCGAGGGATTATAGGTGTGGCACTTCGCGTTATCGAAGAACTTGCTGGCGGTAAGGAAGGTGTCCGGAATCCAGGTGATCGCTTCTGCCCCAAGGTTGGCGCCCGTGGTGGGAAGGTCTGCGGTGAGGTTCCAATCGTGTGTGGCGGTAAGCGTCGTTCCCGCCTCTGCCGGATCAAAGCGAAGAACAGAGTTGCGGCTCACTGAATTGTTGTTGTTGTCGCGCTCAATGGACACGTAGATGCCGGCGCTTGGAGTACCTGCGAACGTGACGCCTTCGGAGTCGGGGCCGCCGCCATGCCGTGGGCGCCTATCAATGTCGGGAAGATTGTGATCTGAGCGAATGCAATCCGCATCACTCGGTCAATGAAAGGGAATGGCATGCGAGTTCTTTCGTTATGAACCGAGGGGCAAGCGACCGAACGTGTACAGATCATAGTCAGAATGCTGGCAAGAGATAATTTCAAAGAATCAGCAGCGAATAACAGGCCATTGCTTGCAGAGTACCTGTGGGGGTGTAGTTGTTTTGTTCTGTGCGGCTGGATTCTAAGCGAGCTTACTTAGCCGCTTCACGAGCTATCGCCAAAGTGGGCGAGCGTCGGAAACTGAAAGCGGTCGAGTTTATTACAACTCGACAAGTAAGTGCATGCCCAATGCTGGCCAATTGCCGTTTGTTGAGCTTTCATATTCATCGCAAGAACCTTCTGGACTCCTGCTTGAGGCCTTGCTTCTTCGGTAGGGAGGCTGAGCTTGAGACTACGGCGCTTCCGGGATCGCAGCTTCAGGTCGTTGCAGTTGCGCAGGAATACGGGCCCAACAGTGAGACTCATACAAGCATTTCAGCAGCCTGTGCTTAGATTTGCTCCCCAGCCAACCGTCGGATGTTTGAACAGTCGGGCCTCGGCCCAAGTTCTGTCGAATCGACAAGAAGAGAGAACAAGCGCGTCGGATCCGCTTGATTCATCCACCATGCCTCGGATCTTTCTTCTAGTCGGCAGATGGCCGCACTGAACGACTCAAAAGCTACGATTAGTAGTCGCTAAACCAGTGTGGGAGTACCACATGAGCGAAGGTAATCAAAGGTCCCATCATAAAAGGACGGAGCACGTGTGGGATCTGAGTCATCACCTTTCGAAACGAAAATAACCATGCCCTGACGAGCTCGTGTCAGTAAGACTCGATAGGCATTCTTAAGGTACCTTCGCCTGGACTCGTCCTTTACAGACTGCCATTTCGTGCCTTTGAAAGAACGATAAACCCATTGGTTGTGATTGTAGTAGAAATCGCCGTCCCAGCATACTCCTACCCAATCCAGTTCAAGGCCTTGAACGGCGAACTCGGTCGCCGCATCCTCCAGATAGTAAGAGGATCGAACGTCCGCGCTGTCGTTTAGAAACCAGTTGGTCGGCTCGATGATCGCCTTGATGTGAATTCCTTCGGGACGGAGGCGTTGTGCCCCGGAAGATGCGACTAATCCAAAACGTTCTGTTCCCCGGGCTTGGCCACGTAGCCAAGCCCGTGCTGCGCTAAGATCCCGTGTCAAATATATTGGATATCTAGCTTCAATGGTGTCGAAGGCATCTCGAGCCGCTTCTGCATCGTTTTCGACTATGTGACCGATTAAGTTTGAAAGTGTCTCTGCGCGGAAGGAGCGCATGGAGACGGCAAGGTGAAGGTTCTCGTCTGAGCGTGCACGCGGCGAGGCGAAGAACTTTGTCAGTTCGAGGTCGGAGCCGTATTCATTGAGCGATATACGAGGCGAAACATGCACGTGCCAGTCTGGGAATCGCGTCTCTAGAGCGACGATCCATTCGGAAATGCCTGCCTCTCCGACATTGATCTCTTGACCGCCGCCGATTAGACACACGACAGTACACCACTCAGTATGGCGATCCATAACACCAAGGAGGAACTCCGGTTCTGACATGTCGAAGTTGGGTTGATCCCGCTTCCGCCGCATAAAGGAGGCCGCCTGCTCCCGAGTCCAGGCGCGTTGAGCTTCGTCAAATACGACAACTTTCTCGATAGGAACATTGTCGTTTCCGACATACTCGTCTCGGAAGTGATGAATGTTCTGGATGAAGCTGCGCACCTCGCGCTTGGCGGTTTCCTTCGAGACTCCTTGACGCTTCGTCTTGTCTCGGGCAAGGGCCTCCCGGAGAACATCCACGAGTGGGC
Organism: uncultured Acidobacteriaceae bacterium; assembly: GCA_963814195.1. GTDB lineage: Bacteria > Acidobacteriota > Terriglobia > Bryobacterales > Bryobacteraceae > Bog-105. Next base: position 22,595 of record CAWFBU010000005.1, on the reverse strand, counting down.
CGTTACCAGACAAAAAAACAGCGTGTTCATCACGATGTTCATCGGAGCGTCGGGTCGCGATGTTCAGCCCAGCTAAGGTTTTACCGGAGCCAGGCACCCCCGTGACGAAGCAGATAGCCTTCGTGCGATTCTGGCGAGCTTGATCAATGATCATACTGACCCGGCCGCTCAGTTCTCGAAGGTTCCTGTCACTTGCGTCGGATCGAGAGATGTCTTCGACTCTGTGTGTCAGGTAAAGGATCTGTGCCGCTTCGATAATAGTTGGGGTGGGGCTGTAGCCTTCGGCCATCCATTGTTCGATATCAAGTGTCGGATAGGTTCGCAGACTAAAGATATGGCCGATCAAATCACCTAAGCCAGTCGCGTTTGTTGCTAGGGGTGAAGCGACCAGGTCTTCGGCAAACCGGACGTCCAGAATCGATCGATGTTCGGCATCAGTCGAGACCAGCACTGGAACAATCGGAACGGCATGGCTGCCTCCATGAAAGTTCTTCAGATCGAGCGCATAGTCTTGAACTTGGTGGAATGCGCTCAATACGTGGGTTTTGGCTCGTATTTTAAATTCGATGACGAAGACTACGTTCTGTAACACGAGCACGGCGTCCGCACGTTTACCCATCCTTGGGATATAGAACTCTAGAAAAAGCGTTCCGTTAGGGTGCGGAGATAATGCAGTCCTGAGGATCGCGATCTGTTCAAGCCAAGCCGAACGCTGTTGCTGTTCTAGGTCGTGATGGTGGCCCGACGCGAGAACACCGACAATGCGCTCGACGTCTTCGTTTAGGAATCGAGATACCGGCGCGTAGTAGTAAGCCTTAATCGGCACTAACGTCCCCCGTAGGCTCGTGCAATCGTTGAACTAAGCAGCTCAATCGAAGATTGTCTGGTCTGAAGAAGGATGTTTTCAGCAGAGAATTAGTTTTTCCTTCACCATATTGATTGCGCCCGAGAGTGTGTTAGGTTCGCCTCAATAAACCCAGTTACTCATGCCTGCCGAGCATCATTAAGGACTGTTGTCAGCGGTAAGTCCAAAAGGGAACGAGAGCACACCCTAGATATGCCAAACGCCTCGGCAGTTTCGCAAGAGACTTCTCGGGCCGACCGGCTCGATGTGACTGATGCGCACTGGTCTCAACTCCCGAGCCGTTGCCGTGAGTTTGCGAACAGAGCATATCCGTCTGAGCATCACTCACCGATTCACAGCACCGGCTTGAGTTTCAGGACTGTTTAAGGTCGCTACCTCATCGCAGGGCATGACATCGCCATCGTTAACAAGAGCCGCCTCGACCAGCTTTCTTAGATCGTGAGTCGGGCCCAACGAGACAGCAGTCACTTGAGACATGGGGATCGCAATGGTTCGACCGTTCCTATGTGCGACCGACCAGACAATCACATTTTGGTCGGATTGAAGAACAAGCAATCCACAAGCGGTCTGCTCGCCTTTCACACCTACTTTCACGAGCGGATAACTGGCGCTCCTGAGATTGGAGCCATAAAAGACGGCAAGATAGAAGCCGGTCGCCACCACGGCCACCAAGCAACCATGCCAAGCGAGGCGAACCAAGATTTCGGGGTCAGCGCTGCCCCAAAACGCATACAGAGCCACTGCGATGATGCAGATTGCCAATACCTGAGAAAAGAACGGCCGCGCAAGGGAGTAGTCGACTCCCCATAATGGGCCGTTGAAGGAAGCAGTCAGCACAAACGCGGTTGCCCTTCGAAATACGGGAAGCCAGAACATACAATAAGCTGCCAGCGCTGTGGGTACCACGACTCGGGTTAAGGCCAGCCGCGATTTCTGATGCGAAAACCATAGGGCCAAATTGCGGCTTGTTGAGTACTGTCCGATTCGGGGAGCTAAAAAGCGTATGACGGCGATGGCTAGAAGGCCACAGAAGAATGTGACCACCAGTTGCGGCATCCAGGCGAGCAGATACTCGACCGTTCCAGAGGCTAGCATGTATGCCTCAGTAAGGTATCTCTCGGTAGGCACGCTCGTTTCCCAATGGATGCCGAGCAGCAACAGATGCGTTCGCAATGAGATAAAGCCGAGAAGCGCGATCAAGGCGCTGGTCTTCAAAGCTGTTTCGACTATGGAGGCTAGTTTTCCCACGGGTGCGTCGCCGGAGCTTGTTCTAGAGATTTAAGTGTCGTAAAGGCTTGACACAAGGCCCCGTGCGTTGGAAAAGAATTATAGCCCAAGCCGCGAAGTTGCTTGACGTCGCGCGCGTTCCGTTACTGTTGAGACCCGTCTTGGTGGCAGACCTTGAGGCAAGGCTCCTGGCCTAGACTCCTTTTTTTGAGGTGGTGAATAGTTCGGCCCAGGATTCGTCCATGGTGATCCAGCGCTGCGCATCGGACTGCCAACTGGTAGCCATGTGCGGGATGTGAAGCACGCCATGTCCTTCGTTGCAAACCAGTTCGGTGCCGGACCAATCCAGGAGCAGGCAACCGGGGCTGCCTACCCGGACAGGCGAGCAGAGGCGGCGCAGACAGGTGCGGCAGCGCATCCGGCCTTCGGCAATCGACCAGAAGAAGACAGCCATGGTCCCTGCGATGAAGAACCAGAGCAGCAGCGGGCCATTGGCAGGATCTTTGGATGCCAGCAGGATGGACGACTCGCGCCGGGAGCCTTCGAGACCGGCAATCAATATGATCAGCAGAGCCAGAGAGGTTTTGACGGTGAAGTAGATGATGCGGCGCAGAGCCCAACGGGATTGAAGGCCCTTCCAGTTGCGTTTCGAATCGCGCATACGGAAACCGCATACGCCTAAAGCCAATAATCCCGATGAAAGTGCCGCGAGGAAGAAGGGACTGAGGGGCAGCAGAATAGCCTCTTTCTGATTTTGCAGACGCAGCTGGGAGGCAAAGAAGTAGTAAGTCTTATCTTCGGCGATTTTGGTTAGCTCGCGATCGATTGCCGGTTTGGAAACTCCCGGTGGAACAGCCGCGACAACCATAACGCTCGGTTCCGCCATAGCTTGCTGAACCAGGAAAACAACAGGCTGCCTGGTCAGAAATCGGAAGCCTTTCGGCAGAACAGCGGTGATGCGATACCAATCGCGTCCGACCTGAAGTCGCGAACCGATGACCTTGGTATTCATTTGCGAGACCAGGCCAGCAGTTCGGTAGTCAATGACCAATTCACTCCGGTCCACGACGCCTTTCATCTGAAGGTCGGAGGGCCCTAACCGGACGGGGAATTTGCCAGCGGCGGGTTGTACCTGGAGCACCCGGAAGAGACTGGGGTCGGTTTTGATCACGAGCGGATGCGAATCGCCGAGCCGAGGAGAAAAGGCGCGGTCGCGGGTAATCAAAAAGGGGGCAACTCCGTCGAGCAGATGACTGTTTTCGGCCCAGGCCGGCACTACATCGGAGGGAAGAGGTTTGTTTCCCCCTCCTACGGCGGGATGAAGAAGGACAAAGAGTTCACGCTGATTGGCCGGAGAATTTGCGTGAAAGAGTAGGGAGGTGGCGGGGTACCCTCCGGTGACAGCCCCGATCAGCAATAAGATTCCGAGTAAGGCCCCGAGAGTGGTCCACGGCGAGCCTAGCCACAAGTTCTGGATGTGCTGAACATCCTCCTGCAGCCACCACATAACGAACGCCTGAGGAATGGCGCGTAGGGTGCGCAGGAATAGTCCCAAAGCTTCCTGCGGGGTCCATGCGTCCTCATAGTGAAGAAACTGCCAGTGGTGCCAGATGCGCCCGTGCCACTCTCGCGTCCATGCTTTACGCAAGCCCGGGGGTACCACGAATGCCAGCGCATCAATCAGCGCGCGACACACTTTCATACTGAGAGGAAGTGGGGTCATTACCGCCTCACCTGACTTTCTGAATCGGCTCTTTTACTGTACGCCTTTCGCGGTGACCGAGTTCGGGCAAAGCGCTAGTCTTTGTCAATCGCAAAGCGAATTCTAGCTAACATTTCCGGGCCGGATGTCAAGGCAAATCTCGGCTAAATGAGAATTAACCTTGTTTTTAAACACGAATGTATTACGTGAGTGGAGATTTGTTAAGGATGAAAAATTGGACGATCGGCAGGCGCGTGACCGTAACCTGCGCTGTTTTGACGCTGTTGGCCCTGGCGGCAAACCTGATCGGGATCTTTGGGGCGAGCTCATTGAGAGGAACCGCTCGCGTTCTCTCGGCGGACGCTCTGAAGGGTCTGGATCACCTTACGCAAATGCAAAGTTCCTTGCTGGAAGTTCGCGGAAGCAGTTACATGATCGCCATACTGGGCTTAGATGAGGCGGAAAAGCAGAAGCAGTTGACCCGCATCCAGGCACAACAGGAACGGTTCGAAAAGGTAATGACCGAGTATGAAGCCTCGGGCAAAATCTCGACAGAAGAGCGGCCTCTGTTCGAAAACACGAAATCCAAAGCGCAGACATTCCTGGGTGCCGTTGCACGCTTTCGACAGATGGATAAGGTTGACCCGAAGAGCGCGATCGATTACTGGAACAGGGAGGGCATTCAAACTTGGCCGGCCGCCCGAACCACAATCAACGACGAGCTGGAATTCGACCGTCGCGCAGCAGATAAATTGAGCGCTCAGGTGGAGGCTTCCGCCTCCTCGACGATCAACGGAAGTTGGGTCGTTCTGGTCTTGTCCATTCTCGCGAGCATTATCTTAGGAATCTTCGTCGTGCGGAGTATCAACACGGCCCTTCAGGATTCAACGGCAGCGATTCGGACGAGCGCAGAACAGGTAACTGCCGCTTCGAACGAGATTGCGGCATCCAGCGAATTCCTTGCACAGGGGGCAAGTGAACAGGCCGCCTCTCTGGAGGAAACTTCCGCCTCGGGCCAGGAGGTTAGTGCGATGACGCACCGGAACGCAGAGAATTCCGGCGTTGCGGTGGGATTAATGAGCGAAGTCGATAGCAAAATCGCTCATGCGAACGAGAAGCTGCAAGGCATGCTGAAGAGCATGAGCGAGATTACCAGCTCCAGCGAACGCATTGGAAAGATTATTAAGGTCATCGACGAGATTGCTTTCCAGACGAATATTCTGGCTCTTAATGCAGCCGTGGAAGCCGCTCGTGCCGGAGAAGCGGGACTCGGCTTCGCTGTGGTGGCGGATGAAGTGCGTAATCTGGCACAGCGCTGCGCGCAAGCTGCCAAAGACACGACGACGTTGATTGAAGATTCAGTGGTGAATGCTCGCCAGGGCGACAGCGAATTGGAAGCGGTGGCAAATGCGATTGGCGAAATTACCACGACTGCTGCCAAAGTGAAGACTCTGGTAGAAGAGGTCAGCCACGGTGGCACCGAACAGGCGCGGGGCGTCGACCAGATCTCGCGTGCTCTGGTTCAAATGGAAAAGGCAACGCAGCAGGTGGCAGCGAACGCGCAAGAAAGCGCTTCCGCCAGCCAGCAATTGAGAGCACAGGCAGCCTCGATGGGGAGCATCGTAATGATGCTAGAGCGCCTGACCTCGCAAGAACAGCGAGTTCCTCGTCAAGTGCCGGTGAACACGCCCAACAAGCCGATGGCATCTTCCGCCGAAAAGCTGGCGAAAGTAGTCGGGAACACGATCAAGGCCGATTTGCAGTCCATGCAGCGGGCAGTGGGCAAGAGCCAGCCCGTAACGGTGAAGTCTTCGGTTGTAAAACCCTCGATGGCCAAGCCTGAACCAGTGAAACCTTTGGTGGGGGCAACCGCCGAACCTTCGAGGAAGTCCGGGTTTCCGCTGGACGATTCCGAATTCACTGACTCGTTCTGAAGGGGCGGGCACCTGCTCGCCTAGCAGTTCACGTTCAGTTTGGCTTTCGGTAGTCGCCTCGGCTGAAATATTTCTCCAGCCAGACGTACAGGCAGATGAACAGGTAACGGCTGCCCATCTCCTTGATCTTCAGCTTGGCCTCGCCGATGCGGCGATTGCGCCAAGTGATGGGAATGACGGTCCAACTATAGCCGCGAGACGATGGTCTTCAAAGGAATCTCGACGGTCAGATTGAAATGGGGAGAAAGCAGCGGACGGCAGCCATCGATTACCGTGCGGCGATAGGCTTTGAATGCATTTGTAGTGTCGTTTAGACGATCGTTCGAACATGACCTGGATGAAGAAGTTCGCGAGACGATTGATTCGATTTGAGCCAGGGATAATCGATGACTCCGCCGCCTTTGATGAAGCGCGAGCCAAAGACCGCATCCCATCCCTCGTTGAAGTAGTCTGCCAATATCGCACCACGTCGCGGGAATCGTCCGATTCGTCGGCCATCATCACAACGACGGCATCGCCGGTCATGTTATCGAGGCCTCGAATGATCGCGCGACCGAATCCGTGCAGTCCATGGTTCTGCATCGGGTTCAGTGTGGGGATGCGGCTTTGCAAGTTCGCCGAGCTTCTCCCAGGTGGAATCCGTGCTGCCGTCATCGACAACCACTATTTCGTGTGGGACGTTGTGGAGGCGGAGTTCGACATGCAGATGCTCGACAGTGGACTCGATGCAGCCTTCTTCGTCGCGCGCCGGGATGACAATGCTCAGAAGAGTGAAGGGCGCTCTGTGTCGGCGTGAGGCTGCGGCGACTTCATACCGCACCACACGTTCCAGCCAGCCCGGATTGTGCGGCAACGTGGTCCGCGATCTCGTCCAGGATCGAAGCAGGGAGCGCGTGGGTGTCCACCCAGATGTTTCGGTACGTACGCGCGCCGAGTTCATGACCAGCCAAGGTATGTCAAAGGGGCGCGGGCGATGTTCCGGCTTCGGACGTGGGGACCGAATCGCTGATCGCACCAAGCGGTTAGTTGGGCAAGCGACATGGAATTCTGCGCGCCACCGCTGGCATGGAAGATGGCTTCGGGCGGAGGATCGCGGCGAATCTGAAGCAGAATGAGTTGGGCCAGATCGGCCGGATGGAAGGCGTCTCGGACCTGATATCCATGTCCACCGAATCCGATGTAGCGAAGTTTGCGCCGCTGCGGCATGGGCGTGCAGCCAATAAGAAAAGATGCCTTGCTCCGCCGTTCCGAACTGGCCTGCGCCCGCGAGCACACCGCAACGATCGATCCAAACCGGAAAGCCGAAAGTGAAGCCGTATTCAACGGCCATCACCTCCGAGGCAAGCTTAGTGGCTCCATACAGCGAGATTGGCTGCTGCGTGGAGAAATGTTCGGTTATGCCGAGCGGGGAAACGCCGGGCGGAAGCGGCTGGGCCTCGTCGAGTTCTAAACGACCAGCCTGGCCTGACGGCACGCGCTCCAACATGGGTAAAGCGGCTAAATCGCGCACCGAATAAACGCGGCTGGTACTGAGAAGAACGATTCCGGATTTATGCTCGCGACAATATTCGAGCATGTTGAGGGTGCCGCGCGAGATTGTGTTCCGAAAGTTGACGGGGGCTGGACCGCCCATCAACTCCGGCCAGAACGCTTGGATTCGCGGCTGCATCAATGACCCAATCGCAAGCGGGCAGCAGCTCGAGATCGCTGCGCATACGCAAATCACCATGAGCAACCTTAACTCCAGCTTTACTAAGAACTTCACGATTGGACTCAGAGCCGGGTCGCAGAAGGTTGTCAATGCCAAACAACTCAACACCGGACAAACGCTCGGAGAACGCCTTTGCCAGCTGGCTGCCGACAAAGCCGCAGACTCCGGTTATGAGGACTTTCATTTACGACCCGGCGACCAGCGTCCTTTCTGCGTCTCGCAGGCGAACATGCCAAGACTCAACTATTTCACGACGACATCGCCCAGAGGACGTGTTATGGTCCAACCGGGGAAGTGCGCCTTGATCTTCCGAAGGTCGCTGTAGTAACAGATGTGATCGCCGATGCGATTCTCATTCATATAGGTATAGCGCTGAGGTTTTCCGGTGAGTGCTTCTACCATGGAGAACGCTTCCAAAATTGAGCAGGAATTATCCCTACCGCCGCCGATGTTGTAGACCTCTCCACAGCGCGGCGCATTGATAGAAGGCCATTACAAGATTCGAGACGTCTTCCGAGTGGATATTGTCACGGACCTGCTTGCCCTTGTAGCCGAAAACTTTATATTCACGGTCCTGAACGTTGCATCGGACCAGGTAACTGAGGAAGCCATGGAGTTCCACGCTGGAATGATTGGGACCGGTTAGACAACCGCCGCGCAGACAACAGGTCGGCATCTGGAAGTAACGGCCGTACTCCTGCACCATGACATCCGCCGCCACTTTGGAGGCACCGAAGAGTGAATGCTTGGACTGGTCAATGGAAAAGGTCTCAGCAATGCCGTGCTCATATGCAGGATCATCGTAATCCCAGCGGGTTTCGAGTTCCTTCAAGGCAATGGTGTTTGGACGATCACCGTACACTTTGTTCGTCGACATATGAACGAACGGCGACTCGGGACAGGCCTGGCGTGCTGCTTCCAGCATGTTCAATGTGCCTACTGCGTTCGTGTCGAAATCGTCAAAAGGTATGGCAGCCGCCCGGTCGTGAGATGGCTGGGCTGCTGTATGGACGATGATGTCCGGTTTGATCTCGGCGAAGAGGCGCAGAATTCTGGCGCGGTCACGGATATCTACTTCATGATGCGAATAATCGGGAATATGTTGACGGAGGCGCTGCAATGACCAACTGGTATCGCCTTCCGGGCCGAAGAAGACGGCGCGCTCATTGTTGTCGATCCCAAATACCTGGAAGTTATTTCGCCCGAGATGGGTGCTTACTTCGGAACCGATGAGCCCGCATGAACCGGTAACTAAAGCTTTCTTCACCTGTTGAATTCCCTGTGAATCTTGGAGTCTCGCACGCCCGTTATCCTAGCAACTCGAGCGCTCCGGGAAAAGAGGAAGGCGATGAGAATACGCAATCGCAAGGTAAATTCCCGAGACGCTTTGTGGAACTGGGACTGGATTCGGAGGGCGCTTTTCGAAAGGCGGGGAACATCGAGAGCTATGTTCCCCGTCCTTTCGAACGGTTATGGCTTTTGGGTTAGAACTCGAATCGCAAAGCGAATTGATATTCTCGCGATGCCGTGGCGCTCGTGATCACACCGAAGTTATTGCCGTCGTACGTTACGTTCGGGTTGTTGAAACTGACGCTGTTCGGCAGGTTATAGGCCTCGGCGCGAAACTGTATGGAGTTGCGTTCCATGAAGTTGAACCTCTTCGTCATGGCAAGGTCCCAGTTGTAACGCCCGGGGGCGGTGATCACGTAGGCGCCTGAAGTTCCGTACGTGTAGATGGCCGGTAAAGCGAAAGCGGAGGTGTTAAACCATTGGTTGATCGTCTTCGGACCGTTATCCGGATTGATCCCGGTGGCATCGGGTCGCTGGTAGGTACGTCCGACGTTAGCCCGGTCCTGATTAATGCGTGGATTCAAGGGAGCGCCGGTTTGCGCTCGCGTGATACCCTCGGCAGACCATCCGCCCAAGGCACCGTTCACAAACGCATTCCAGTTATTACCCCAATGCTTGCCTTTGCCGAAGGGGAGTTCGTAAACGTAGGCCAGCTGGAAGATGTGACGAATGTCGATGCTGGCACGTGACCACTCCTGCTTTAAGTTGTAAGGGTTTTGAACGGCGGCTTCGGCCAGCGATGAGCTGTTCGTCATAGAACGACCCCACGTATAATTACCATTCAATTGCAGGCCCTTGCTAAAGCGCTTGATGAGGTTCACGCGCAAGGAGTTGTACATCGAGTTGTAAAGGTTGGAGCCGCCATCCAGATCCCCATACGCCGGCATTAGGCGTCGGGATTGCAAATCGCCCGGTCCCGGCGTAAGTGCGGCGTTCAGCGGATCGTAGCCCACCTGATGCTTGTTGACGTTGCCGACGTAGCCGACGTCGATAGTCATGTCTTCGATCAGTTGGCGTTGAACCGTGACATTCCATTGTTGAGAGTAAGGGGTGCGGTTGTTGGGATTTTGCGGCCAGCCGCCGATGCTGGCGGTATTGCTGAACGAAGGTCCGGTTCCAGTGATCGGCAGGTCGGGTATAGTGCCCTGGTTGGCCGTGAAGTTCTGTTGAATCGTATATGGCCAGAACTTACGCATATCCTGCAACTCCTGGACAAAGGTGGAGTTGTAGAAAATGCCATAGGCACCACGAACTACGGTCTTCGGATTCAGTGAGTATGCGAAACCAAACCGCGGTGCCAGATCGAGATAGTTGGTGCGCATCAAGGCCTGTCCGTAGCCGGCAGTGTGCGGACCTTCGTTTGCCTGGCCCGTCACCGGGTCCACCTGCGGATTGACTCCTGCCCAGAGTAGTGTTCCCGTGTACACTCCGGCGGCACTGCGAGTGACCAGCAAATTGCCGAGGCTATTGGTTTTTTCGGTCGGCGGCGGCGCGTACATATACCGCAAGCCGGCATTGATCGTCAACTTACTGTTGATGCGCCAGTCGTCCTGAATGTAGTATTCCTGCACGTGGATGACAGCCTGCGTTTTGGTGACCCCCTGGCCGCGGCGGACGTTCGCCGGATAGCCCAGCAGCATGCTTGCGAAACTATCACCGGATGTGGGGTCAGATTGTAATTGAGTTAGCTGCGGTGTCCAGTCGACCGTACCGTCCATCGGGTTAGTGGTGTTCGTGAGAAAGTTTCGGTGGCTGTAGCTAGCGCCAACCTTGAGCGAATGCTTGCCCATTACTTTGGAGAAGTTTCCAAAGTACTGGTTGATGTGGTCAGAAGTGGTTTGACCGCCGCTGCCCGCGCCAAACTCACCATCTGCCTCGAAATCAGGGATGGGACTATAGATGACATCGGGTTGGAAGAGCGAAATTCCCGCCTTGCTCAAAAAATCTGTTCGATTCGTTCGGGTGTTGTTGTAGTACTGCGGAATAGTCGGCGAGTTGCGTCCATACTTGACCTCAAGAACGGAGGTCGGACTGAAGATGTGGTTCCACGAAGCCATCATGTTGTCGGCGTCGAAGCGATTCACTTGCGAAAGATAAGGGTTTCCGCTAGGAACCAGCTGACCAATGCGCTGGCGGCTCCAGCGGAAGGAGACGATATCTTTCTCGCTGAAATTGTGGTCGCCTCGCAAAGTGAGTCCATCACGGTCATTGGAAACTCCCTGCGTGTTGACGAAGTTATTGGTGAGTCCCGGCCGGTTCGGGAGCGGGATCATCGTGTTCAACCAGTAGGTAATGGCGGGATTGATGCGATTCGCGGGAATGACATTACCCGCGAACTGACTTCGGGTTGTTGTTCCGTTGGGGAGCACTACCGTGGTGAACGGATCGTAAAGATTTTTGCCGATGACCGAGAGATCGCCGTTGCGTTCAGCTTGTGTCGGGAAACTACTGATATTGGTTTGACCCTGCCGTTGGCGGAAACCTTCCCAGTTCACAAACCAGAAGGTCTTGTCGCGGCCGTGATAGATCTTCGGGATGACAACTGGACCGCCAACTGACACGCCATATTGGTTTTGGCGAAACGGCGGCTTTCCGGTGTTTTGCAAGTTGGCAAAGTATTCGTTTGCATCCAACTTGTCGTTCCGGAAATATTCGTAAGCGCTACCGTGCAGACTACGCGTTCCAGACTTGATCACGATGTTGACGCTAGAGCCTGATGAACGCCCAAACTCCGCCGACGTGTTGTCCAGTACACGGAACTCCTGAATCGAGTCCATCGGTGGCGACATCCCGGGTGAGTTCATCATCATGAAGTTGTTATCAACTCCGTCGATCGTGAAATTATTATCCTGACGGCGCTGGCCATCGATGGAGATCATTTGCGTTCCGGAGAAAGTACCTTGGGATTGGCTGCCACCCTGGTCGCTTGTACCCGGCAGGAGCATGATCAGCCGGGTGTAATTGCGACCGTTCACTGGGAGTCGAGATACCTCGGATGCGGTAACGGTGCCACCTACGCTGGCATCCTGCGTTTGAAGAACGGCGCCGGTGGCCTGCACTTCCACGCTCTCAGTATTGGAGCCCAGGGACAGTTGGAAATCTGTTTTAACGTTGGCCGCAGCATCGACTGCGATGTTGTTCTGCACCTCAACTTTGAACCCCGGGGCCGAGACTGTTACCTGATAGGTCCCCGGGTTCAGAGGGAAGACACGGTAGGTCCCTTGTTCGTCGGTTTGGAGATCGCGAACCACCCCGGTGGCCATGTTCTTCACAGCGACGTGCGCACCGACGACTCTGGCGCCGGTTGCGTCACTGACATCGCCGACGATGGTGGCATTGGTGGTCTGAGCACGGACCGTTCCGCACAAGGCGAGAGCGATCGGGATGACTAGCAGAGGATGGAACTTAAGTCTCAACTGGTTCTTGAACTGATTCAACATAGATAGCCCCTATTTCCCAGCGCTCCGGATCCCGAGAACACACACAAGGGGTAACTAACTGGCCCGTGCAGTTTGGAGGGATAACCTGAAGACATTATTTGGTGGACCTGTTTATATCACAAGTGCTTCGGGGAAGCCTATGGCCCCGGTTTTGTTTTGGGGTGAATGAGGGGCCCTCTTCTACAATGTTTCTTGCTTCGTTCTCGGCTCACCGTGCTTGTGATTGCTGCGTGTGGAGCGCTGCTTTGCTGGGGACAGGGAATCGCAACGCGCAATGCACCTGCGGCTCCCCGCCAAGCACCCTCCGGATTACCTTTCCCCGTTCGCTTCGCTGACGTCGCCAGTACCGCCGGACTGAATATGAAGTTCACATCCGGGGGAGAAGAGACAAAGAAGTACATCGTTGAAGCGAACGGAACCGGCGTTGCTTTCCTCGATTACGACCACGATGGCCGTCTGGATGCGTTTGTGGTGAATGGATCGCGCCTGGAAGGCTTCGGTGCTGCGGCAGCCCCGACCAACCACCTGTTCCGGAATAAGGGAGCAGGCTTATTTGAGGATGTGACTCGCCAGGCCGGAATGGCTCACGCGGGCTGGGGAAGCGGCGTGTGCATCGGGGATGTCGACAACGACGGCTTTGACGAGATCTATGTCACTTATTGGGGCAAGAACGCCCTTTTCAAAAACGATCGATCGGGCAAGTTCACCGATGTTGCCGAAGCCGCCCACGTGGACGGCGATGAACGGACCTGGAGTTCTGGCTGCACGTTTCTGGACTACGATCGTGACGGGCTCCTCGATCTATTAGTGACCAGTTACCAGGCGTTTGATCTTGCCAAGACGCCCGCGCCGGGGAAGGGGGCGAATTGCGAATGGAAAGGGATGCCTGTTTTCTGTGGCCCGCGCGGCCTGCCAAGCGGCAAAGTAACGCTTTACCACAATCGCGGGGATGGCACGTTCGAGGACGTGTCCGTGAAGTCTGGAGTGCGCCAGGTGGATGGATTTTACGCGTTTACGGCGGTGGCTGCGGACCTGAACGGGGACGGGTGGGTAGACGTTTACATTGCCTGTGACTCAACACCAAGCCTGTTCTTCCGTAACAACAAAGACGGGACGTTCACCGATATCGCGACGGAGACGGGACTGGCCTACAACGAGAACGGATTTGAGCAAGGCGGCATGGGCATTGCGTTGGGCGACTACGATAATGACGGCAAGATCGACCTGCTGAAAACGAACTTTGCGGGCGATTACCCCAATCTATTTCATAACCTGGGTGGCGGGATCTTTGAAGATACGGTGGTGAAGGCCCGGTTGGCTGTTAACCCGCAGTACGTGGCGTGGGGTGTGGGCTTTGTCGACCTGGACAACGACGGTTGGCGCGATGTCTTCCAGGTGAATGGGCACGTGTATCCCGAGTTGGACCAAAAGGCCGGGTCGGAGCGGTATCGAAATCCACGGCTGGTCTATCGGAACCTGAGGAACGGGCAGTTCGAAGATGTCAGCGGGATGGCGGGGCCGGGGGTTGCCGAAATGAAATCCAGCCGCGGGGCCGCTTTCGGTGACTTCGATAACGATGGCGCGATGGACGTTCTGATTATGAACATGGGGGAAGCTCCGTCGTTGCTGCGCAACGAACTGGCCAATACCAATCACTGGCTGAAAGTGGAGCTACAGGGCACTAAGGCGAATCGCGATGCGATCGGCGCTTCCGTCACCCTGTCGGCCGGCGACTCGCATCAGATGGATGTGGTTCTCAGCCAATCGAGCTACGTTTCCTACAACGATCCGCGGTTGCACTTCGGATTAGAGAAGCGAACGGAGGTGGACAAGCTTGTCGTGCGCTGGCCAAGCGGAGAGACCGAGAGCTTCCCGGGCACCAAGGCGGATCATCTGGTACGGCTGGTAGAAGGAAGCGGGAAGACGCTGCCCGTTGATCTTCCGAAATAGATGCGCACGCTCCTGAAGCTGCTACTCGTTTTAGGGGCGGCCGGAGCCTGCTTTGCGCAAACCGCGGAGAGTCTTTCCGACCAAGGGAACGAGTTCGCGGCCGCGAAGCAATTGGAGAAGGCTTCGGAGAAGTGGAAAGCGGCTTTGAAGCTCAATCCGGACTACTTCCCGGCGCTCTACAACCTTGGGTTCTACTACTACAGCCAGCAGCAATTTGCGCAGGCCGAACCTCTTCTGCAACGAGCGACTCACAGCGAGCCTGATAACTTCAAGGCCCAATATTTGCTCGGCGCGGTGTACTCCAAGTTGAACAATGTCGATGCGGCACTTCTCTGCTGGCGCGAGGCACTACGGTTGCAGCCGGAGAACTTGAAGCTGATGCAGATCATGACAGTCGAGTATTCGAAAGGCCGTTACTTCGGGGAAGCCTCGGCACTGGCGCAAAAGCTTTTGAAACAGCAGACCAAAGATCCTAATGTGTATTTCCTGGCCATCAAAGCGGCCCAGGATGCAGGCGATTACGAGATGGCAGCGGAGGTCGCCCGGCGTGCGGCACAGGCCTTTCCTGATTCTGCGCGCGCAAACTTTGAATATGGGTTTCATTTGAACCTGCAGGGCAAGACGGCTAGCGCAATGGAGTACCTGCAGAAATCGATGGCGGAGGATCCAGCATATGAAGAGCCGTTCTTTCTTTACGGAAACCTGCTTGTTGACCAGGGGCACGATGCCGAAGCAATCCCTTACCTGAAAACGGCGATTCGGAACCGCAATGACTTTGTGCCTGCTCGCGTCGTTCTGGCGCGAGCGCTGATGAACCAACAGAAATGGCAGGATGCAATTGCGGAATTGCACGCGACGATCGATCTCGATCCGAAGCATCCCCAGCCGCACCTTCTGCTTTCGCAAATTTATTTCCGTTTGGGAGACGAAGGGAAAGCCAAGGCCGAGAAGGAGATCTCGCTGCGCCTGCGGCGTGAGAATCCCACCGTTTTGGAAGCGGTGCAGTCGAGGCCTTTCGATTTCCGGAGCACCCCTGCTGGTGCAAGATAGCGAAGGACCCTGATTGTGTCATCTTTGTTTCCACTCTGCTTTCTGCTGTTCATAACCGCACATTCCGAGGTATCGACGACGGTGAGGCCGGGCAGTTCTTCTAAGAACGTAATCGCATACATCTTTCCGCAGGATCGGCTGCTTGTGCCGGGCGAGATTGCGGCCGAGCGGCTCAGTCGAATTAACTATGCCTTTGCCAACGTGAAGAAAGGACGCGTGGTGGAAGGCTTTGCGCGCGATCGCGAGAACCTGGAAGTGCTGGTCGGTCTGAAAGCTCGGAATCCCCGTTTGAAGATATTGATTTCCGTGGGCGGCTGGAGCTGGTCGGGTGGCTTTTCCGATGCGGCTTTGACTTCTGAGAGTCGACGGACTTTCGTTGACAGCTCGATCGACTTTATTCGGAGACATTCGCTGGATGGGATCGATATCGATTGGGAGTATCCCGGGCTGGAAGGAAACGGCAACAAGCATCGACCGGAAGACAAGCAAAACTTCACCGCGCTTCTTCAATCCTTGCGAGAGAGCCTGGATAAAGAAGCCCACGCGCTCGGCAGGCCGCTTCTACTCTCGATTGCGGCCGGCGCTTCGGAAGAGTATGTGGCCAACACGGAACTGGCGAAGATACAGCACTATCTGAACTCGCTCAACCTGATGAGCTACGACTATTACGTCCCTTCCGTGGACCACAGGACGGGGCATCATGCACCTTTATATGCAAACCCCGCAGAACCCAAAGGAGCCTCGGCAAGCGGCTCGGTGAAGGCGTTTCTTCAGGCTGGTGTGCCTGCGGCAAAGATTGTTCTGGGAGTGCCGTTCTACGGGCACGCGTGGTCGCATGTCGACGGCGAGAATCACGGTCTGTTCGAAAAGGGCAAGAAGAACAACCTGGAGCCGGATTACAAAGCGATTCTGAACCTGCTCGCGCAGGGAGGCTTTACCCGCTACTGGGATCCGCGTGCTCAGGCGCCGTATCTGTATAACGCGACCAGCCGAACCTTCGTCACTTATGAAGACCCGGAATCGCTCCGATTGAAGTGTCAGTACGTGCTCCAGCACAAGCTCGGGGGGATCATGTTTTGGGAGTATTCGAACGATTCGAATGGCGAACTCTTGCGTACCATTGACCAGATTTTCCGGTTGAAAGTTCACTAAGTTCTCAGGCGATACTGAAGGCAGAAGGGAGATCTCGAAATGGCCAAGGGACAGGACATGAAAAAAGAAACCAAGAAGCCCAAGAAACCGAAGAAGTAGCTTCGAGTCAACCGGTGGCAGAAGTGACTATCGTCGGCTTCTGCCACCGAATCGTCTTCTATCCTTCGTTGACCGGGTCGATACCGGGAGTGTCCATCTTTTCGATCAAGACATTCGCGATCCGGTTGCGGTCCATCTGCGTGACGGTAATTCGGCGGTTTCCATAAACGACCGAATCCCCCACCTGAGGAATGCGGCCAATCTGGTACAGAAGGAAACCTGCCAGAGTTTCGAAGCCTGCATCGGTAGGCAGCGCTATGTTGTAGCGGGTCTCCAGTTCCCGAATGGTGGTGCTGCCTTCAAGCTGGATGACTTTCTCCTGCTGCGAAGGCGCCGGACGCACTACATCGTGCTCGTCGCCAATGTCCCCGAATACCTGTTCCAGCACATCCTCTAAAGTGATTAAACCCGTGATGGTCCCAAACTCATCCACAACCAGCGCCATGCGTGTGTGATTCTTCCGAAATTCGTCTGTGAGATGCGTAAGAGGTTTCGTTTCCGGGACAACCAGGGGCTTACGGACAAAGCGGCGTAATCGAAAGGTCCGGTCGGTCCGTCGCCGGTCGTGGGCGAAACGCCGTTCATCCAGCACCCGCAGCAGGTCTTTGTAATGGACAATGCCGATGATCTGTTCCGGGCGGTCCTCATAGACAGGGATGCGCGCGAACTTGTGCTCGGCCATAGTGCTCAACACCTCTTCGAGTGTGGCGTCGACGGGAAGCGAGACAATATCCGGCCGGGGCGTCATTACCTCACGCACCGAATAGTCGGACAAATCTATGAGCCGTTCGATGGCGTCCTGCTCGAACTGCTCGAGGTGCCCTTCCCGTCGCGCGCTCTCCACGATGTATTTCAATTCTTCTGGAGTATGACCTCCATGGATGTGCCCGGAGCCCAGGCCGAAAGCTCTGAGCAGGATTTCGGCGGAGCGCTCGATTACGACGACGAACGGTTGCGAGAGGCGGTAGAAAACCAGCAGGATGGGTGCTGAGAGGATCGCCATGCGGTCAGCCTTCTGGATCGCCAGGTTCTTCGGGACGACCTCGCCGATGATGACGTGGGCGTAGCTGATGATCAGGAAAGAAAGTGCAAAGCCGATGCCGTGCAGGACGGCGGGCGCAATCGGAAGGTGGACCTGGTTGAGTCCGCTAAGGAGCAGTGTGTAGACGGTATCCTCGCCTGCCCATCCCAAGCCCAGGCTGGCCAAGGTGACACCGAACTGAGTAACGGAAAGGAGCCGGCCCGGATTGGCGAGCAGGCTGAGCGCGCTTTGTGCGCCGGTGTCGCCGCTCTCAGCGAGTTCGCGCAGCCTCGATTGACGAACCGACACGAGCGACACCTCGGCGGCGGCGAAAAATCCGTTCGAGACGAGGATGACGATCAGGATAACGAGTCGCAGACTCATGGGCTCTTTCGCAGTCCAGAGTAAAATCGGTTGGTGTTAACCCGCTTCGTACGCCTCATCAATGTGGCCCTGGCGCTTGCACTCGTGCTCATAGCGGTGGCAGTGTACTGGTCGGCATATCGCCCGCTGCCGAAAGTATCAGGAGAAATCACGGCTCCCGTGACTGCGGGGGCTGTCATCCGTCGTGACGATCATGGTGTTCCGCACATCGAAGCAGCATCATGGCAGGATGCTGTGTTTCTGCAAGGCTTCGCGACTGCACAAGACCGATTGTGGCAAATGGACTCGTTGCGAAGATTTGCGGCGGGCGAACTTGCCGAAGTTTTCGGCCCAGGTGCGCTGGCTGTCGATCAGCGGGCCCGACGCATGCGGATGCGAGCCATGGCAGAAGCCAACGTCGCCCGTCTGCGACCAGAGGATCGGGAGGCGATCAGCCAGTATGCGCGGGGCGTGAACTACTACATCGATACTCACCGCGGAAACTATCCACTCGAATTCACCCTGCCTGGGCACCAGTATGACCCGCGTCCCTGGACAGTGACAGATAGCATGCTGATAGGCCTGATTATGTTCCGCGATTTGACTGACAACTCGGAGTATGAACTGTTCAAAGGCTTGTTCGCTGGAACATGCGGACCGGACCAAGGCAAACATTCTGTTCCCCTCTCCCGAAGGACAGGAACTCGCTCCGGGTTCAAACAATTGGGCGGTTTCCGGCGTGCATTCAGCTAGCGGCGCGGCCATGCTGGCGAACGATATGCATCTTAGTTACGGTATTCCGAGCACCTGGCACCTGATTCATCTGAAAGCGCCGGGCCTGGAAGTAGCGGGCACGGGACTGCCCGGAGTTCCCTTTGTGATCACCGGACACAACGAGCAAATAGCCTGGGGTCTAACCAACCTGGGCGCCGATGTGATGGACCTGTACGCGGAGCGCATGGATGAACGCACCGGCCGCTACTTGTTCAAGGGGCAGACGGAGCAGGCGCAACTCGATCGCCAGTGGATTGGAGTCCGGGGCGGGAAAGCGGTCGAACTCGATACCTGGGTGACGCGCCATGGTCCGGTGGTGGTGAGCGAGCACGGCAAAACGCTGAGCATGCGGTGGAGCGCCGCGGATGGCTTTGGCTTTCCGTTTTTCGACATCGCCCGGGCGAAGAATTGGGGCGAGTTCCGCAAGGCGGTCAGCATTTTCTGGGGGCCAGCGCCAGAACTTTGCGTATGCCGACCGGGCAGGGAACATCGGCTACCAGGCAACGGGGCGCATTCCGATCCGGGGCGACGGCAAAACTGCTTACCAGACGGACATTCCGATTGACGGCTCGACGGGCGAGGTGGAATGGACGGGCTACCTGCCGTTCGAACAGATGCCCAACTTCTTCAACCCGGCTTCGGGCATCATTGCGACGGCTAATCAGAATCCATTTCCTCGGGACTTTCCCGTTCCGGTCCCGGGACGCTACGACGACGCTTACCGCGTGAACCAAATCAGGTCGCGATTAAATGCGAAAAGCAAGCTGACGGTGGGGGACATGGCCGCGATCCAAAAGGACGTCTACTCCAGTTACGACTCTTTTCTGGCGCAGCAGTTGCTGGCGATTGCGGCGAAACGAAAGGTGAGCCCGGCGGCGCAGGAGGCGGTGGCTGTGCTCCGGAGCTGGAACGGACAGATGGACCAGGGGGAGGCGGCGCCGCTGATTACAGAACTCTTCAGTAATCAGATCCGCGCCGGGTTCCTGCCGCTTGCTTCAACTGAAAAGAACAAATCTGTGCCGGCTTATCTGCCGCGGTGCCACGTGGTGCAGTCTCTTTTAGAGAATCGTCCGCATGGCTGGGTGCCGCAGGACGATTGGGATGCCTGGTTGCTCTCCTACCTGGACAAGGCGCTGAGTGACGGCCGGAAGAAGCATGGTAGTCCTATTGCCAATTGGAAGTGGGGACAGTCCCTGCAGTGGAATTTTGAACACCCGGTAGGCAAGCAGCTTCCGCTGGTGGGATCGCTGTTCAATATCGGCCCAGTCCCGATGAGCGGCTCCGGGACTACGGTGAAGCAGACGACTGCAACGCTGGGCCCATCGGAGCGGTTGGTAGTCGACTTCGGTGACTTGGATAACTCTACTCTTGAAATTCCGGCCGGCGAATCCGGGATGGTCGCGTCACGGAATTATAAAGACGAGTGGCCGGCCTATTACGTCGGCAAGAGCTTCCGCATGCAGTGGCATCGTGTCGAGGCAAGCAATACGCTGACGGTCAAAGCCCAGCCCTAGGCCCGTCCGGGCACTGATCGATTTGGCCGCGTAACGATCCGAGCCTGTGATCGTCACACACCTGAGTACCTGATGCCGGATCAAAGTGAACACGAAAAACTAGAAAACCTGGTCGACCAACCCGGGCAGGCAGCCCACTCGGCTCGAAGCCTGCAGGAAGCTGCTGATTCCAATCGCAGCCTGGAAGGCTATGAAGCGATGAACAAAAAAGAGGATGAGGAGAGCCAAGACGACAGTCCGGCAGGACCGAAGCCCGGCAAAGCCTGATGGGGTGTGAATGCCGGCGTAGCGAGACTCCGGCTACAGACGCGCTGGTGTTTACAGACGCTGGGTTAGCTGCCTAGTTGGATCGTGCCGTCGCGATTGAGGATGTACCGTTGACCGCGCCAGCGAATCGATTTGCCGAAAAAGCCCGCTACCCAGAAACCGAAGCCGAGCAAATCCTGCAAGGGCAGAAGCGCCCAGTGACCTCCGCCCTCAAGATACGGCGCGAAACAATCCACGCTGACAGTCCCCGCAGCAGGCAGGTGAGCAGAAGCAGGCTCCAGTGATATGGAGCGACGCACATGACCATGAGCCCGACCGGCAGAGGATGGGTAAAAAACTGCCCCACATAACCCCACGGCCGGGAACGCCGGAACTCCGCGCCCAACGGAGCCGATGGGCGAAGTTCTCAATCATCCGCTCGCTTCCGATGCGATGTTCGACGACGTATGGCGAAAGCCGGACGCCGCATCCGAGGTCCGCAGCCAGTCGCCCGAGCATGTAATCCTCAGCCAGGTAGTCTCTTACGCGCTGCATACCGCCCAGGGCTTGGAGAACGCTCTTGCGCGCCACGATGGTTGGCCCCACCGCAAACTTGGCGCCCTCCATCATTACCGCCGTAAAGAGACCCGCATGAAAATCGGTGTTCATCCCGACCGCTTCCAGTTGCGACCAGATCGTATCCCCTGCGATGGCGCGGTACGGGCATGTCACCATCCCTAGCGAAGCATCTGAGAATTCATCCGACAACCGGCGGCAAAAATCAGGTCCCACCCGAACGTCGCTATCGCACATGGCGATCAGCCCGTGCCTTGCATCATCCAGCATGCATTGCAGACTGAAAACCTTGGCGTGCGGATACGGCGGTTCCCCGGTTATCAGAATGCGGGCACTCACGGAACCGTACTCGGCCATCAACCGGTGCACCAGGTCTGCCGCCGGATCCCACGCATGCCGCACCGCGAACAGTAACTCGAACGCCTCGTAATCCTGTTCGAAGTAACTGCGAAGGTTCGCCTCCAGGCCCTCATCAAGGCCGGACAGAGGTTTCAATATGCTGATAGCCGCCGGCTTACCTTCCGTCGAGACCCCACTCGTCCGGATATGTCGCGCCGCCGCAACAATGGCGAGAATACAGTAAGTCCAGCAGCCTAGCAAAACTAGGACTGCAATGATCAACGTTTACTCTTCTAAGCTTTTACTCGCATTTAGCTGATTCGAAACGAGCGATAAACTCGTCCGCGCCAACTGCCCCCTGGTCGCCACTCTTCCGATTCCGCACCGAGACCAACCCCCCCTGGGCCTCTCGATCCCCGACCACCAACATATACGGAATCTTTTGTAGCTGTGCTTCCCGAATCTTCAAATTCACTTTATCGCTACGGCTGTCGAGTTCGGCTCGAACCCCCGCACCTAGTAGTTTTGCATAAATTTGCTCTGCGTATTCGTTCTGCCGTTCCGAAATCGGAAGTACGATCGCCTGAACCGGCGCCAGCCAAAGCGGAAACGCTCCGCCGTAAAGTTCAATCAGGTAGGAAACCATTCGCTCCATAGTGCTGATGATGGCGCGGTGAATCATCACTGGTCGATGCTGCTGGCTGTCCGGTGCAATATAGCCAAGATCAAATTGATTCGGCAGATGGAAATCGATCTGGATGGTCGAGTAAGTCTCCTCATGACCCATCACGTCGGCCAACTGGATGTCCAGCTTCGGACCGTAGAAGGCTGCCTCGCCCGGCGCTTCCTTGTAAGGCAGGCCGAGCCCGTCCATGGCTTCACGCAGCATCTTTTCGCGCGAGTGTCCACATCTCATCGTTGGCGACATACTTTTCAGAATTCGCCTTATCGCGCAATGACAGCCGGTAACTGTACTTCGTAATTCCCAGGTCGCGGTAAGCCTGCTCGACTAACTGCATCACCTTAGTGAATTCGGCTTTAATCTGCTCGGCCGTGCAGAAGATATGAGCGTCATTCAGCGTCATGCACCGTACCCGGCTCAACCCGCTCAGGGCGCCCGGACCGTTCATACCGATACATCGTGCCCAGTTCCGCGATCCGCACCGGAAGGTCACGATAGCTTCGCATCTTGGCCTTGTAAACCAGGATGTGGTGCGGACAGTTCATCGGCCGCAGCACCATTTGCTCGTGTTCCAGTTGCATGGGCGGGAACATGTCTTCG
>CAWFBU010000004.1:0-546875 GCA_963814195.1 uncultured Acidobacteriaceae bacterium | reverse complement strand
CCGGAACTTACAAGATCAACAAGGACTGCACCGGAAGCGCCTACATCAGCAGCTCTCATAACGGCGTAGCCGCGAATTTCGTATACGTCGGAATGGTGCTGGCGAATGCTGGCAAAACGTTCTACATGTTGGTGGTGTCTCCGTACGACGGAGCCGCTATTCCAGATGCCCCTGGCGTAGTCCGCACCATCAGCAGCATCGCCACCAGGCTGGAACAGTAGAACTCAACACATAACAAGCAGCTTTCATTAAGCTGCGTCACTGTATTGCCCAACGAAAAACCGCCCACCCCCGGCGGCTTTTTTGATGCCGTCCAACGACACCAGACACGAAGCTGCAAAGGCAGATTGACTGCCTCGAGAGTAATCTGGATGAGCCCATGTCCAAATCGTCTCGTCCCTGCCCGCGCTCCCTTTGTCCACTCATCCTTGCCGCGCTGAGTGTCACGGTCCTGCCAGGCCCAGCCCGATCCTCGCTCAATCCGTGCCGCCTGCTCTCGAGTCTCCCGCGGCGGGTCCGCCCCAAACGGGCCCGCATGGCGAGAAGCTCCCGGGTATGCCCAAGTTCCACGACCCCGCGCCCTACGACATCAACGAGCACACCGGCTACAAGCAGATCTTCGACGGCAACAGTTTCACCGGCTGGGACGCCGACCCCACCATCTGGCGCGTCGAAAACGGCGTCATGGTCGGCGAGACGCTGGAGGGCAAGCCAAAGGGCAACAACTACATCGTCTATCGCGGCGAAAAGACCCGCGACTTCGATCTGAAGCTGCAGATGAAGATCGAAAAAGGCGGCGGCGGCGGCATCCAGTACCGCAGCGTCACCGGCGTGCCGTGGACCCGGCCGCAGCCCAACGGCCAGCCGCCCTACGACCTCAAGTTCATGATGACCGGCCCGCAGGCCGACTTCTGGTTCCCGGTGAGTGCGCACGTCGGCCGCGTACACCGGCCAGTGGTACTCCGAAAACACCATGCAGGGCATCCTCGCGTATCGCGGCCAGGTCACGCAGGCGCTGCCCGGCCAGACCAACCGGCTCGTCGCCACCATCGGCGACAAGCAGGCCCTAGGCGGCTATGTGAAAGTCAACGAATGGAATGACTACGAGATCATCGCGCGCGGCGGCGTGATGATGCACATCATGAACGGCCAGCTGATGGCGGTCTTCATCGATGACAATAAAGACTCAGTCAACAACCAGCCCGGACTGATCGGCTTCGAAATCGAAAGCCAGCCCTGCAAGATCTCGGTGCGCAATATCTGGCTCCGGAAGTTCGACTAAGCGCCCTAAGGCCCATCGGCTCAAGCGGTCTGGCCGAGCGCCCACGTGAGAACGAGAAAACTCAATCGCGCTCCCAAAAATGCGGCGGTTCAATGCCGAGCACTCGCAGGTACACAAATCCTTGCCCGCGATGATGTATTTCGTTATCGATTGCATACTGAATGGTCGCGACTCCCGAAGCCTCCCATTGTCCGAATGCCCTTCGACTTCCGCAAAACGGTGCGGTGGAATCCGGGTAAACTTCTCGTTCAGCTCAACCGTCTGCGCATCCCATAGCTGCAGCAGCTCGCTCTTAGTCGTAGGCTTTGAGCCGCTGCCGCTGTATTCTTGCCACTTGCCGCTGGAAACTCCTTCAACCACCGGTCCCGTCATTCGAATAAACTCCCATGCCATCTCCGAGAAGGGCCGCATTCCCCCCACTGAGAACTGAAACAGCTTGTCCTCCGGAAAAGCTTCAATGGTCCTTCGCGTCAACTTTCTATGCCCCTGCCAGTTCTTCAAAAGACCTTCTGCCGTTAGTACATTGACCTGTGTCGCCTCTGCTGTCATGTTCATTCTCCTTTGCCCATGTTGGGCTCAAGTCAACAATAAGGACTAATCCCGACAATCACTGTCGTAAATTCGTGGAACCATCGGAATTCTATGTACGACCCCATCATGCGCGTCCTCACGGTCCTTGAGATCCTGCAAGCCCGCGAGCATGTCAGCGGTGCGGAGTTGGCCGAACGCCTGGAAGTAGACATTCGCACCGTGCAGCGCTACATCGTTCGCTTGCAGGATCTGAGTATTCCTGTGGAATCGGTCCGCGGCGTGGGAGGCTTCTATCGGTTGCGTCCTGGATTCCGTCTTCCGCCGCTGATGTTCACCGATGAAGAAGCCTTCGCACTGTCCTTAGGCCTGCGGGCTCTCCGCGAGCTCGGCTTGTCTGCTTTTGCCCCCGCCACAGAGGGTGCCTCGGCCAAGCTGGGCCGTGTCTTGCCCGACGCGCTTCGTGACAGTATCCGAACAATCGAAGATGTGGTGGCCATCGAACCCGGCCCTTGGGTTATCTCAACGTCGGCCGACTATCTTATCCGGGTAGCGTCGGCGATTCGCACGTGTAAGCGCGTACGTTTCGCCTACCACTCACATGGGGGCGACAGTTCCGACCGTGAAGTCGAACCGTACGCTGTCATTCACACCGATGGCCGGTGGTATCTCATCGGGCACTGCCGCTCTCGGGACGCTCTTCGGACATTCCGTCTCGATCGCGTAGCGGAACTCGAGGTCCGCTCTGAAACGTTTCCGCGCCCCTCCAACTTCGACCCTCGAGCTTATCTGCGAGAGCGGATGCCATTCGTTCAATCGCAATATCAGATCGATGTCTGGATCGATATGCCGCTCGAGGAAACGAGAAACACCTTTGCGCCTTGGAGAGTTGCGACCGAAGAGGACCACGGCGGCACGCGACTGCGCTGTGGCCGCGATCAACTCCAGATGTTCGCGGCGATGCTCCTCGGCACCGGCCGCCGCATCGTTGTCCACCAACCTGAAGAATTGAGAACCACCTTCACGCAGCTAGCCGTAAAGGCAACAGAAGCTGCACAGCCGCCGAAGAGCTCGTGAGAAGCATTGTAGGTTAGGCAAGAAAGCCGTACGCGATTGTGATAAAAGACAGAACGATGGAGACATCAGCGGCCGTCTCATATACAGTTTCGATCGCTTGGTCGGGCCTCATCTTTCGCCGTTCTACCGCGATCAGGATACTGGAATCGAGGACTATTCCCAGGCGGACGGATTCCATGGCTGCCGGTGCGCTTTGATACCTTCCTCTATGTCGAGAGCGAAGTCGTCATCCATCATGGCCTCCGATCCGCGCGCTTTCAGATCCGCGATGACTTCCGCGATCATACGGCCCGCGGGTTGTAGCTGCTTGATAACAGCCAGAGGCCGGTGATCTTCACGTTCGATGATGACTTCGCTGCCTCGCTCGATCTGTTCGAGCACAGCTCGGACATCGCGAGCAAGTTCAGCTTCCGTAATGCGAACCGTCACCATACTGTTAACCATAACGGCCCCTCGGTCTTGAGATATGTGCGATGGAGACTTTCGCCGTATGCGTATTCCCTCCCATCATGTCCCCACGACACCCTTCCTAACGCCTCTGCAAAGTCTCCAACTCTTCCAAACTACGTGGCCAATCCGAACCAAGTAGACGTGACAACCCTCGATCCGCAAGCACCTTCCCACCTGTCTGGCACCGCGCACAGTAGTTGGTCTCATTGTCCGCATACCGAATGCGCAGAATCTTCTCCCCGCACACCGGACAAGGACTCCCATATTGTCCATGCACTGCCATGCCCTCTCGGAAAGCGGTGACCTTTTCCGGGAAGCGCTGGCGGGCTTCTGCACGAAACCGCCCGATCCAGAGCTCAAGTGTGGCTTTCGTTGCGCTGAAAAGCCGCTCCCATTCTTCCGGCTTCAACTTCTGCGTTTGCGCAATGGGAGACAACTTCGCTGCATGCAGAATCTCATCCGAATAGGCATTTCCGACCCCGCTGATCAGACGTGGGTCCGTAAGGGCCCGCTTCAGAGTGTGATTCGTCACCGTCAAAGCAGCTCGAAAGCTCGCCAGGTCCGCTGCAAAAATATCGATGCCGCCAGGATCGAAGCTCTGCAGCGCTTCTTCGCCTCGCAAGACATGCAAAGAGGCCCGGCGTTGATCCGGCCTCCGTAACACTAATGAGCCCTGCGGGAAATCGAAGCTGGCCAGGTTCTGCCGGCCCGACAGCTTAGCATTCGCCGGCCGCCAATGAATCCGCCCTGCGATCATCAGGTGCAGCACCACCCAAAGGTCACCTTCCAGCCCGAAGACAATGCGTTTGCCGACATGCCGCAGTTCGCGTACCACTCGACCCTCCACCGACGAAAGCGGCGGATCGGCTGTACGAAGCAGGAACGGCGTTGCTACTCGGATTCGTTCCAAGGGCTGCCCGATCACGCGTGGCGTAAGGGCCTCAAGATAACCGAGAATGTCCGGCAACTCTGGCATCTACTGCAGCTTCTTAAAACGTCCTCGATCAATCTCCGGGACCTCGGCTAGCAGCCGGGAATCAGGGATCGGGCTGCCGATCTTCGTCTCGACAGGCACAACCCCCGCCCAGACAGGAAGCGCATAGTCTTCTTCGTCGTCGACCGGCGGACCGGTTCGCACTTTCGCCGAAGCTTCTTCAATTGGCAGCGCCAGAACGCTCGTAGCCTTCAGTTCTTGCGGCGTCGGTTGTCGAGCCTCTTCCCACCGGCCCGGCACAATCTTGTTCGTAAACGCATGAAGAGCAATCCATTTCTCCTCGTCGTCCAGTACCATCCGGCCCTTGCCCAGCACCACGACCGAACGGTAATTCATCGAGTGGTGAAATGCTGACCGTGCCAGCACCAGACCGTCCAGCAGGGTCACCGTCGCACAAATCGCGACATTGTCAGTCGCCGCCGTCTTCAGCATCCGGCTAGCCGCCGAACCATGGAGATACAACGTATCGCCAACACGCGCATAGCCGGTTGGAATAACGAATGGCTGTTCCTCGATCACGAATCCGACATGACAGAGAAATCCTTCATCGAGAATCGCGTGAATGCTTTCTTTGTCGTAAACTCCGCGCTTTGGCAGTCTCCGGACCGTGGTTCTCGGGCTCGTCGGCGATGTACCCATACACTACACTTTACGGTCACTCCTCTGCGTGACTTGCGACCTTAGTGAATACCGGTCACGACGAAAGGAGCCCAGAAGAATGGATGAGGATATTCCTTCCTGACTTCCAGGGCCGCGTCGCGCAGAGCTTCTGCGGGTCCTTTCCCCTTCCGCAAACCTCCGTAGAAACCTTCCATCAGCAAGGCCGTGGAGCGATCATTCACCTGCCACAGACTCGACACCACAGTCTCCGCACCAGCCAGCAGAAAAGTTCGGGTTAAGCTCGCCACTTCATCGCCCTTTGAGAGTCTGCCCACGTTCGTATCACAGGCACTCAGGACCACCAACTTCGCGCGCAGCTGCATTTGAGTAAGTTCATACAGAAACAGGTGCGAAGATTGCCCGGGAGCAGGCCCCGTCAGAACGGAACTCAAGAGAGGTGCCTCCGGGTCGACGATTCCGTGGGTCGCAAAATGCACGGCGGAGTGCTGCAGAAGCGCATCCTTCGCCGCCGCATGAGTGAAGCTCCCTTCGGAAGCGAGGGTAGCGTGAGGAAAACTTTTTGCGATCGCATGGGCCTCCTGCAGAGTTCCGGGCAGACGCGTCATGCCTTCCACCGAGAGATTCCCAAGCGCCCCCAGAAAAAGATCCTCCGAGAACGGTTCCTGGTCTTGCAGGAAATCGAGTGTGGAAGCACTCGGCACATAGCTGATCGCGTAGCTGTCGATCAGTGAAAGTCCGGGGCGGCCCGGCAGAGCTTGGAAGGGCAGATAGTTCAACTCAGCGGTAGGAACAAAAATGATCCTCTCGACCCGGCTGCTTAACTTCGGAAGCACAGGTTTCAACAGAGCCACGGAGAGCGCCTCCAACTTCTGACTCAACTCCTCTTGTGAACTCTCCCGTGACAACAGGGATCGCGCCCCCTGCACCAGCCCGGGTAGTCGCTTTGTGTCGACCGTCCAGGAGATCACCTCGCAGCTTGTTCGCTCAATGACGAACGCCGCCAGCCTGCCATTCAAAACTGCATACTCCACCAGCGCCGTTCTCTTTGGCAGCTGCTTCTGTACGGCTTGCACCGTCACTGGTTGCAGGCTCAACGGCTGAGTTGCGCGGCGCTCACGAAGTCCGCCCTGTTCGCGCACGAAAGCAAACTTTGCTTCCACTTTGGCCAGTTCGGCGGCCAGCAGCGCTGGTTCCTTGCCTGATCCCCTAAGTATGCTTTCGTTCCCGGAAGTAAGCTGTAGTCGCAGATTCACGATCTCCTTTTCCAGGCCCTCCAACTCTCGGCTTGCCGGGTTCTCTCCTTGCCGGAAGCGCCGGCCCTGAAGCGCATCGAGAAACGAACGCGCCTTACTCTGTTCCAGATATCGGAATGCTTCACCGTCCGCATGCCGCTCTAACAAGAGAGTCACCAGTCTGCGATACAAATCCTGTACCAGGTCACTGTCGATCAGCGCTTCCCGCTCCCCTTGTTGGGAAAGCCCTGCGCGCAGCGTCTCCAGCCCAGATACGCCGGTCTTGTAGAGGTCGATCGCTTTCACCGTTTCGCCATGTAACTCCGCGAGTATTCCTGCTTCGTAGTTCAGGCGCCATTGTGCGTCCGCAAACTTGATCGTTTCAGCTAGTCGGGTAAGCTCGCCCAGTTGCTCGCCAGCTTTCTGCAGTGCATTGGGAATTCCGGAGGCACTCGTCGATAGGAAATGAATGTATTCGAGAGTAGTCGCCAGAAGTTGGCTTTGTTGTTTCGTACTTCGCAGGACCTCTATCGCGGCCGCATAGTATTCCATCGCCTGTTTGGGCCTCTCGCCGCGGTTCCGCTCCAGCCGCGCAGCCTGAAGCAGCACATCCTCTCGTGCGAAGGCCCCACGCGGATCTGATTCACCTTGTAATGCCTTGGTCAATATGTCCCGGGCTCTCTGCGGCGCGTAGGTGAGTTCAGCAACCGCGGCTTCGCCAAGCGTTGCTCTTCCATATGCCTTCGCCACCCTCTGCTTGCTTCGGGCGTCATTCATTCCCTGAATCGTTTTCAGAACTCGATCGAAGGCTTCTCGCGCCTGCTGTGCTTGGCGGCTTCTGACGTAGGCCTCACCGAGCGTATTCAAAGTTCCGAAGTACTCGCTCTCCACGTCAGCATCAACCGGACGCCCTTCGGGTGTGAGTAAAGTGCTCTCCAGTTCCACTGCTCTTTCCAGCGCATTGATCTGGTTTCTCGTACTGTTCGAGCCCTGGTAATTCGCCGCAATCATCCGCAATAGTGAAATCTGCTCACGGACGTTGCCTTTTTCCTTCGCGGCCTCCAACGCGGCACTCTGTTCCCGAAGAATGCCGTCGATATCTCCGGCCAATCGCCGCCTCACCGTAATTGCCCCTCGGGCAAAGGCGCCTACGGGTATCGGCAGCCCCGGGAATTCGCGGTCAATGCGCTCGGCTAATGCAATCGCCTCCGTATACGGCAGCGTCTGCATGCAGGCAAGCACTGCCGCCATCAACTGGTTCACCTCTTCGTAAACGAAAGTTAAGCCGATGTTCGGGTCCCGCTTGCTCGCTTCCGCGGCGGCTTTGACCGAGGTGAGTGACTCGTCAAAATGCTCTTCATCCATCAATACGTCCGACTCGGAAAGGAAAGCTTCCACCTGAAATCCGGCAGGGCCAGTACTTGCCAGATTGAGAAAAGCATTTAAGTCTTGACGCGCTTGGTCGTGGCGCTTAAGCGCAAGTTCCGCCTGGATCAGGGATCGCCAGTTCTGGGCAGTACGAGGGCTGGTTTTGTCAGAACTGGCAGCTTGTGCTTCGCGGAAATAGCTAAGCGCCTTGTCGGCTTGGCCCAATGACATGTAATCTCGTCCTACAGACGCCAGGTCAAGGTCGATGTTCCCCATCAGCCCTGACCGCCTCTTCAGATCGAGTGCCAGAAGCGAAGCTTTCAGTCCCTCCCCGTAATCCTGCTCAAAGTTCCGGTAGAACGAGTTCTGGAACGTTGCGAACACGCTCGCTCGTAACAGCTCGCCTTTGAAAACGGAAAGCTCTATCAGACCAGCCGTCGCCCGATGTAGATTCCTCCAGTCTTCACTGGAAGCGGTGGGGGCCTGGCCATGTCCCATCACCGCCATAAGCAAGTCACGGGATTTATCCAGGCCTGTCTCGACGAAAAGCTTGGAATCTAGTTGCTGATCCAGTTTCAAGCTCGCTACGTAAGCTTGACCCTCGGCTAGAAGGGCATCTCCGCCCGCGGGAACTGGCGTGGTTTGAGCACCGGCGGAGCAAGCCAGAAGAACTAGGACCAGAAGAATCAGGAGAAGATAAGCTTGCTTTCGCGCGTTGGTCGTCAAAGGCCTGTTATAAAGCTCCTCTCCTTTCTATCAAATGCTGGAAGGAATGGCCCGCGTTTTGCCGGCCAGATTTTTCCGGCCCTTCCCCTTCGTACGACGATTGCCCGATCAACTCTGAGGCCCGGAATAAAACGACAAGACATGCCATGCTCGCCCGCCATTCTGGATCTCGACCACAGACTGTCTATCGTCCGCGAAGACGGAAATCGCATGTTGCCAAAACCGATAGGCGGACGGATTGGCCTTCATCACACGCACCTCCCAAGACCCGGGAAACCGCGACCAAAGTGCATGAGCAGCAACGGTGCCGATGCCGCGTCTCCGGTACCCACGCACAATGAAGAACTCAGCCAAATCCCAGACCCCTGAGTGGTTTGACAAATCCGATCCTCTCTTGACCATGGCCAATCCCGCTAGTTTGCGATCAACATGAATCAGAAACGCATGCCGGTTCTCTTCGGTCCAGTACAGCGGCAGGTTCGTGTAGCCGAATTTCCCGTCAGCACGATTCACAAAACTCACTGAAATCGTGTGAATACAATTCCATGGAGAGAATGAGATCAGCTCCTAGCTCGGCGCACACCTTACGAAGGTCCAGAGCTGCACCGCGGAACCGGAAGGTTAAACCACATGCAGTCACCTTGAGTCCATGTAACCGGCTGAGAGCGTGCACAACTTGTTCCGCCAGTCCATCACCGAAGCACTGAAGGGAATTTTCATTGTCCCTTGGTGCAAACGGCAACACTCCGATGATCAAAGCTCGTCGCGGATGTTGGGTGAGAGCAAATTGGCGCAGATCGGAATCACTCTGTTCGGTCTTCGCTTCGGACTGAACCGTCACGTTGACGTGAGTAGTAAATCGATATCCATGCTTCGACACGGTCCCGATATATTTTGTTTCTGAATAGAGCCCCAGAATTGCTTCAAGCAAAGGTTCCGTTCGCATTCACAGTCCGGGAGAAAACCATGATCGCCGGGTTTTTCAGTGTTAACGCGGAACTAACTCTGCGCGCACCATGGGGCTCCGGAATCGCCTCGTCTCGCTGACTAAATCACTAAAGTGAAGCGGTTCACTCAGGGTGGGGCGGACCATCGCTTTACGTGGTCTGCCGGCGCTCCCGCCCCCAATCCTATCCAGTGAGTTCCAAGCTGACGGATCACAACCAACCCAACTTTTTTATTTCCCGACCTTTCAACCACATACCTGCGCTCCGAACCCCCACCGCGAATAGCTATCCCGCACGCTCGAAGCATGAACACCCGCCCCGTGACCGAAGCCCAGCTCGCTGCTAACCGAGCCAACGCCACTCATTCCACTGGACCGAAGACCGAAGAAGGAAAACGCCTCTCTTCTCAGAACGCGCTCAAGACCGGACTCACCGGCCGCGCTCCGTTCCTCTCCACCGAAGAAGCTGCCTCTTTCCAGGAGCACTGCGCCCGTCTCCTCGCCGCTCACAAACCGGCCAACGACGACGAGCGCACCCACGTCGCGATGATTGCTGACCTCGAATGGCGCATCATGCGAATCCCCGCTCTCGAAGCTGGCCTCTACTCGGTCGGCCGCACCCGTCTCACCCCCAAATCCGAAAACCACCTGGAAGGAAATAACGTCCTGGTGAGCGACTCCGAGATCTACGTCGTCTACCAAAAGGAATTCAACAACCTCTACCTGCAGGAATCGCGCTTAGTCCGCCGGCTCGACCGCGAACTCAAGCTACTCATCGCGCTGCAGCAGAAGCGTCTGGCGGCAGAGAAAGCTCAACTGGACGAAGCCGCAGCATACTACCGCCACTGCATCGAACAGAACATCCCCTATGACCACAGTGTCTTAGCCGAAATCGGGTTCGAATTTTCGATCTTGGATTTACAAAGCGCCGTCGCCGAACAGCAGGCCCGCGAAACCAACTGCCCCAGGCGCACTATCCACGGCGCACAAGTCTTACGAACGCTGAGAGCAAACCAAGCAGCCTAGCATCGGTCCACCAATACTCAGGAACCTAGAAGGTGGCGTAGACGGTCTTGCCGTCTGCGTACGCGGCCGAACTCAACGGACACTCAGGAGGTAGTTCTTCCAACCGGCCTTAGCTGCCGTGGCAAAGCTTTCCATCTGGCCATAATCGTCATTCCAGGTGGTGTACATCATGCCCACTACACCGGGCACTCCTGACGCTGCCTGTAATTCGTTGCTCGCGGCACTGCCTCCGTTGCCAGTATCGTAATAACCGGCAATGATCTGCTTATGGGAAATCGGCTGCCTCGCGTCTTTGCCTGAGAACCAGACCAGCGAATCGTGCAGCTTGTCCATGTTCCAGTTCATAATCGTGACCTCGGCAGGAATTCCTTTCTCCGCACCCGCCAGATCGCCTTCTACATGGAAGTAGTTCGCACGTTCGTTGTGATACGGATCGAACATGTCATTCCATATATAAAGAGGCATCTTCGGCGCAAAACTCTGATAAGCCTTAACCGTCGTCTGCACGCTGCGTGCCAGCAGTTCACCTGCGCTCAGATGGAGGGCCCGGCATCCCCCACAGGAATTCATCTGACGAATCTCGTCATATCCCAGCATCATTCCACCGTCGGAAGGCAGAATGCGGTGGATCGCCTTCCCGTTCTTTGCCACCCACTTCAGGCTGTCCGGGTCGGTCAGACACATCGCCACGCTATGATTCCCGGCAATGGGAAAGGCCGAATAGGAGTCAATCAGCACGGTCTCCCCTGCCTTCATGTGTGTTCCCGGTGTCAACATCACCGGTGAACGGTCATGATAGTCGTCCACGAACGGAGTCGGCACTTGCATGTGGCGATCTTGAATGGGCTTAAAATCCCGGCCTTCTACAAAGTCGGGCCCAGCCTGATCCGGATCGTAAACGCGGACCGGCGCCCCCGGCCTTCTCACCAGGTACACAAGCGCAGTCTCTTGGATGGAGACGTCATCGAACCAGAGTATGCCGCCGCTCCCGCCCCATACTCCGAAATACAGAACTCCTTCTGTGCTGTCCTGACTGTTAAAGATGTAATCGAGCTGAGTCCAGTCGTGCGTGCCATTCACCCGGATGTCGGCGTTTAATCGAATTTTGTCAAAGCTCCCGCTGTCGAAAACCGAGACCATCGGACCGCCATGGAAGTCGGAAGACTTGTAGAACATCCGCAGATGGTACTGCCGCCAGGGAGTGCAGAGGGAAGTTTTGACGAAAGCGCGCGTTAGCCGGCGCATCGACAATCACGGCGGCGGACTTGCCGCTGTGTGCAGACGCTGTTCACGCCGATCCCGTTATCGCCCGTCGAGAACCACGCCTCTCTGCCGCTCTCAAAACCGCCGTTCGCCAATGCCCGGAAAGCTGTCTTGAAAGTCGAGCTTCGTGCGGCCTTGGTTCACGACGTAACGCGATCCGATCACCCGCTGTCCTTCCGCCCAGTTCGGATTCACTTCCAGTTGTTCATTGGAGAATCCATACGGCGCAGGCGAGGCGATAACCTTCATGCGCTTGCCGGCAGCATACTTCAGCAGGTCCTGCATGAAGGCCTCATTATCTAAAGGCCAAGAGTCTTTGCCCATGGAGTTGAGTCCCTATCCCACAAGGCAAGCCCGTTGTAGCCGGCAGCCGCCGCCTTGTCCACCAGCTTGCGACTCTTATCAACTGCGTCTTCGCTGGTGAGATAGCTGTGGTGCCAATACCAAAGCTCCATCGGGGTATCGGCTGCGTCTGCTAACGAGGTCAGCCGGAAGATTGCTGCCGCGTGGCGAGCAAAAACAGAAGCGGCAGCCCCAGGATGAATGACTACGAAGACAGGTTCAGAGGCTTTGCCTCGACGATCCCCTTGTAGCCATGCTTCATGCGCTCTTCGATGATTGCCCAAACTTTGGGATCGCATCCTTTCCATTCCATGACCGCCACGTTGCCGAGATACGGCAGCGCGGCCACACCGGCTTTGCTTGAGAAGTAACCGCCCACCGTCAAGCTTCGGAACTGGCTGAAGAACGCCGACCCTGGATGATCGTCGCGGGCAGCCTTGTTCGGATAAGCAATCCGGTCCAGAATCTGCTTCTGCTCATCCACGCCCGCATTCGACGAAATCCTTGCTGAAGAGCTTGTTTGGACTCGTGATCCAGCCACATCAGACCGCCCAGAATCTCGGCACGGAAGTTTTGGTTGCCATCCTGTTCGGTCCGGAATGCAATCCAGTCATCCAGAAACTCCGGCACGCCGGCCTCCGAAGCGCTTGGGCCGCTCTCGTCGGCAGGAATGATCAGATCGCTCAGCACCTTGACCGTTTTCCACTGATGGTCGTCGAAGGTCTGCCGCTTGTACGGACCCTTGCTTCCGCCAGTGTCTTGGCGCTACCGCATGTTGATGTTGGGCTTCAGTTCCTGAGCCGCACCGGTCGCCAGAGCGGCCGCAGGCACGGCCGAACCTAGATGTGAAACAGATTTCGACGGCTGACGTTGTTCTGACATTTGGTGTGCTGCTTCCCTCATACCTTCACGTTGAACTTCTTGACCTGATCGGCGATGTACTCGGACGTGCGCCAGCCGAGGGCGCGTGATGGTCAGGGTCGGATTCTTGTCGGCGTTGCTGACAAACGGCGCGGCGTCGGTGACAAAGAGATTTTTGACGTCCCAAGCCTGGCAGTATTGGTTCAATACCGACTTCTTCGGATCGTCGCCCATCTTGCGTTGCGCCGACTTCGTGGATGATCTCGCCGCCGCGCGTAATACCCCAGTTGTTCTCTTCGCCGTAGCTGTGCGTGACCATACCGCCCATGGTCTCGATGATCTCTTTGAAGGTCTCCTGCATGTGCTTGGCCTGCAGGATCTCATCCTGGCTCCATTTGAAGTGGAACCGCAGAACCGGAATGCCCCATTGATCGACAACCTTCGGATCGATCTCGCAATAGCTGTCTTCGTTCGGAATCATTTCGCCGCGGCCCGAGAAGTGGACCTCGCAGCCGTAGAGCTTGCGCAGATTCTGCTTCATCTCGACGCCATAGCCGCCGCCCAGCAATTGCTCGGCGATACCCGCCCAGCGCGCCCGCGCCGGGTTGAGCGCGGCCGCCGCCGATTTCGATGTGATAGCCGCGCGCAAACGGCATCTTGTTGGCCTTCTGTTCTTTGTACAGCCACCACGGCATGTACAGGTGCATGCCGCCGACGCCGTCTTCGTTCTGCGGCGGCAGGTCCTGCAGGATCGGCAGGAAGCCGCTGACGGCCGAACCAACCGTGTCCATGACGTACTTGCCCACCAGGCCGGAACGAGTTCGCGATGCCGTTGGGAAACGAGATTCGATTTCGAATTCAGCATGATGCGCGCCGTCTCGCAGCAACTGGCCGCAAGCACCACGATCTTGGCGCGCACCTGCACTTCTTTGCGCGTCTTCTTATCGACGTACGAGACGCCGGTCGCCAGACCATCGGAGCCCGACCATTACTTCGCGGACCATGGCGCCGGTACGCACTTCCAGATTGCCGGTCTTCAGGGCGGGCTTGATGTGAACGCCAGGCGAATTGAAATTCGCGTTTACGCCGCAGGAGCGTCCGCATTGCGCGCAGTAGTGGCAGGCCGGCACGTCCGTTCAGCGGCCTGCGTCAGGATCGCCAGCCGCGACGGAATGCAAGGAATGTTGAGCTTGTCGCTGGCAGCTTTGATCAGCTTCTCGTAACCGCGCGGCGCCGGGGCCGGCTGAAACTTGCCGTCCGGCGTATTCTCAAGCCCTTCCTGCGACCCGAATACGCCGATCAGCTCTTCGGCTTTGTCGTAGTACGGCGCGAGTTCGTCGTAGGTGATCGGCCAATCGAAGCCTTTGCCGTCGCGGCTGTACGGCTTGAAATCATAAGGACCCATGCGCAGCGAAATGCGGCCGTAGTGATTGGTGCGGCCGCCCAGCATACGCGCGCGCCACCACATCCAGTCCGAGCCTGCGGCATTGGTGTACGGTTCGCCCGGAACCTGCCAGCCGCCCACGGTCGTGGCGTCGAAATGACCCCATGGCTTATCGTGCGTGCCCGCGCCGCGATGTGGCACCTTGTAGGGCCACTCGAACATCTTGGTGTCGTGCGTGCAGTCGAACCATTCGCCCGCCTCCAGCATGCAGATCTTTGCGCCAGCGAGAGAGAGGACGTGCGCCGCGACACCGCCACCGGCGCCGGAGCCGACAATGATCGACGTCATATGTTTTAGGAGTTGCCTTAACTTGGGCCATGTGTCTCTTCTTGATTATCCACCTTTCGTTTGGACGAAAAAAAAGCTCCCGCACCTTTTCAGACGCAGGAGCCCACGGCCTTTCAGGTGTTAAAACGTATATCGCAGACTGATCTGCAACTGACGCTGGCTGTCTTTGGTTACCACCTTGCCGAAGTTGCTACTCTTCGGATCCGTAGTCAGGCCACCGCCCGATACGCCGCCCCAATTGGGATGGTTCAGCCAGTTAAATGCTTCAAAGCGAAGAGTGAAGAACTGGCTTTCTGTTGTATGGAACGTCTTGAACAGGCCGGCACTCCAGTTTTGGAAACCAGGCTGATAGAAGATGTTCCGGCTCCGCTGATTGGTGAAAGTACCGGGCGCCGGTGCAAGGACATTCACGCCGGTTTGGAATGCATACCATTGGCCCACATCACCGAACTGCCCGGTCTGTGGAATATTGCCGTTGATGAGGTAACGCGTGCTGAACCCGTTGTTGCTGTTTCCCGAATTACCGCTTCCCGAGCCGACACCGGCGATGTCCTCTCCGGTTTGGACGGAGACGGGGGAACCCGTCTGGAGCTGAGTGATCTCCGTAATCTGCCAGCCACCGAGAAGTTTACCCGTGAGTTTCTTCTGGTCTTTGAAAGCTGGGATCTCATAGATGAAGTTGACAACCGCCACGTGCCGGTGATCGAAGTCAGAGAATCCGTACTGGATGCTCCGATTCTGATACGAGTTAGGCAACACGTCGCGCTGACTCGATCCGTCGTCCATGCTCTTGGCGTAAGTGTAAGCGAGTCCGGCCAGGAAGCCATGAGCAAACCGGCGATTCACACTCACCTGCAGAGAGTGATAAATGGAGCTGGCATCATTGTCGGTCTCCCGGATCGCTCCGAATCCTTTGAAAGGACGAAGCGCATCCGCATTGACGGTCGGATTGGCAAGCGTCGTGCCCGGTAGCAACTGATTGATGTTGGTCTCCTGCGTCAGATGGCAGACCGCGGCGGCCGACGTACGCAACTTCAACGGTGGTCTGGAACCCAATATCTCGCTGCACGGCCATATTCCAGGCCCACGACTCGGGATTCTTGAAGTTAGGGCTCTGTGTGTTGATCGAAAGCGGGAAGGTGTTCTGCCCGACGCCGCCAGGATTATCGACCGATCCGTAAGAAACCGATGCACTCGGCTGGAACGGAGGGTTGCCTCCAAGGAATACGGAATCGCTTACGCCAATGCGGCTCAGGTACCGTCCAACTCCACCACGAACAACGGTTTTCTCATTGAACGCGTATGCGAAGCCAAACCGAGGCTGCAGCCCTTGCAGAGGATGCGTATCCGAGTAGGACTTCTTAATATTGTGGAAAAGACTCAACACTCCACTCTGATACAGCGGCCAATCGTCAGCGAGGACCCGGCCATGAGCAGAGGCGGGGAAGCCCGACCCAGGGATCACAACGCCGTTATATGGATTACCGGTGCCCGCGATCGGACGTCCCGTCGCCGGGTCAACGCTAACGGCTTGTGCCGGATTGTAGTAAGAGGGATCAAACACCGACATGTTGCGCCAGATGCTGTAGTACGGAATGATGATCGACTGCCGCAGACCGTAATCCAGATGCAGCTTGCTATTCACCTTCCAGGAATCCTGCAAAAACCACTCGTACATAAAACCGCGGTACGGCGTGTAAGAGCGAGTCCCCAGCTCAGCGTACGTATCGAACTTACCTAGTGCGGCGTTTGCGATCGCCAGCCCGCTACCTCCGGGTGTTGTATCGGAAAACGCAAAGCGGCCATTCTGGTTGTTGGTACCACCCGGAACCCCCTGCACGTTGATCTGGTCGTAATCGTTCTGGCCAGCTCGCTCGAACAGAAAGCCCGTCTTGATCGTGTGGCTGCCCATCACCTTGGTCAAGTTGTCCGAAATATCGTAGATGGGTCCCTTTGAGGACGAGGGATAAGGCAGACCGCTCAATTCATTTGTAAAAGGAGCGCCTAATGCGATAGACGGGATCTTCTCGGGAATGTTCTTGCCCGTCGGGTACAGGTACGGGTAATTGATTCCATATCGGTTGCGATTGTACAGACCGTTCGAAGTATCGATGTTGATGTAGACCTGATCGCGGCTGGCAGAAACGACAAACTCGTTAACGACAGTCGGATTTACGTTGTAGGTCCAATTCAGTGAAACCGTCTGGTTCGGCCGGTTGAAAAGCTGCGGTATGACGCCGTAATTGCTTGCGAAAGGATTAACGTTGTCGTACTCGTAATTCAACACCCGGAAACGGATGTAGTTCTTATCGTTCGGAACGATGTCCAAAGATCCGGTGTCTTTCCGTTGATTCTCCGGTGCTGCACCAAATGCCTGATAGTTCAGATTGCTGCCGGTTGCATTGGGCAATGGGAAAACGTTCAACAAAGCGAGGCCGTTCGTGCTCAATCTGTTCTGCGGGATGATGTTGTTCTGAAACGGTGCCCCGGTTGTGGGATCCGTCACGATTCTGGTCTTCCCGTAGAAGATGTTATTCGGGTTTAGCAACTCACTAAAGTCTCCGCGCCGCATCGCAAGGGTCGGAACGAACCTGGAATTGGTCTGATCGGACTGTGATGTATTGCGGTAGCGAACGTACTCCTGACCGAACAGGAAGAAAAGCTTGTTGCGACCGGAGTTGAAATGTTTCGGTACAAAGACCGGACCGCCGATGTTGTATCCGAACTGATTAAACCGGAACGGGGCGGGTTGGCTGTTCACCGTCGGATCCGAACTCTTATTGCGCGACCACTGGTTAGCATCCAGTGCCGAGTTCCTGAAGTATTCGTACGCCGTACCATGGAAGTCGCGAGTTCCACTCTTTGTCACCACGCGAATCTGTCCGCCTGAGGCGCGGCCATACTCGGCAGTGTAGTTAGACGTTAAAATCTGCACTTCCTGCGTAGAGTCCGCATCCGCCACTCCGATGCTGGTGCCATTGGAACGTGTACGGACCGCCACTGCCCCGTCTTGTGTAATCAGAGTGTCCTGATTGCGTGCGCCGTTGACGTTCAGCCCATTATTCAGACCAAATGTGAAATTGCCGATCGCGCCGCCATTTACACCCGGCTCGAGGAGAGACAACTCGTAGGGATTGCGCCCATTTAGCTGAAGATTCTGAATCTGCCTCGTGGTAACGTCTCGACCGATCGTGGCACTATCGGCTTGCACAGGCGGTGCTTCGGACGTAACCTGAACCGTCTCCGTCGCTTGACCAAGCGTCAAAGTCGCGTCTAAGGTTGCGGTAACGTTCGCCTGAAGAGTATTTCCGGATTGCTCATACCGCTTGAAGCCTGGTGCCTCTACAATCAGTTCGACCGCACCTGCCGAGATACTCGGAATCGAGTATGTTCCGGCAGAACTAGTCGTTGCTTTCCGTTCTGATCCGGTACCTTGGTTGCGAATTGTTACGGTGGCTCCGGCGACCGTTGCGCCCGAAGGATCGCGAACGGTACCGGAAACGGATGTTAAATCGGATTGCGCATAGCAGGCGATACTCACCATTGCTAGCGCTAGAAGTTTTGCGCAGATGCGCGCGCGTAAATTTGTCCTCATAGACTCCCTCGACATAGAAGGCAGTAGAGCAGATTCGTACCGACCCCCTGAGATCGCGAAGCCCTAGCTCTACGTGCTCAACACTACTACTGATGGAGTATACGGCATGGCTAAAAACTTATGCAAACGTTTTCATTTCGGCGTAACTAAATTACATTGTCTAGGGAACGTATTGGCTGAGATAACGCTTTGCCATTACAAATCCGACTTTAAACTCTGCACTGAAATCCGGACCAGGATTATTGTCGGCGCCGTACAAAGGATCCTCCTGCTCGACTGACATCGCACCGGTGTAGCCGACATCCTGCAGCACGGTGAAGAACTCGCGCCAGTTAATAGAACCCATGCCCGGGATACGGTAGCGCCACCAACTGGCTCCATTCACAGGAGTAATGCCCCCGGCCCGAACGATCGGCCACAGTATCTCGGTATCCTTCAAATGGACATCGTAGATCTTGTCTACAAAGTCGCGGGCGGTTTGTATCGGATCCATGAACTGTCGCACCAGATGCGACGGGTCGTATTGCAGACCTACGGGAGCAGCATTCCCGAACTTGGTAAATAAGGCTTCGTAACCGACCGGACTCGTCGCGATGTTGGGACCGTCGGGCCAAGGTTCCCACAAGATGCGCACCTTATTGCGCTCACAAGCAGCGAAATACTTTTCGCTGTATACCCGGACGATTTCATCAACCTGTTGCGGAAAACGTTTGGACGCGTCTTTCCCAGACGCACTTCCGATGTAGGGTACTCCCAGCTTGCCGGCAAGATCAATCGCCTTCACAAAGTAGTCGTTCACCGTCTGGCGCTTGGCCGGATCTGCATCGATGTGGTTGACCGTAATCTGGAAGGCCGAGACATTCATTCCCTGGTTTTGGAGTGTGGTTTTTATCCCTTGCAGCTTGTCGTCGGTCATCTTATCGGCGCTGATTGTAGAGCCCGGACCGCCATCCAGAATCATGTTGGTATAGCCGGCCTCTTTGGCAAAGCTGACATTCGCAGGCGTGTATTGGCCTAGTACGCCCAGCTTGGGACGCCACTCTGTTCGCTTCTTGCGCTGTGCATCGAGGCTCGCGGCCACTGCCAGCGCCCCAACCACCGTTCGTCGAGTCATGAGCCCTAGTTTATGCGAGCAGGTTCGTTAGGTGAGTTCGGAGTGCATGGTTTCGCGCAGCCCCAGTGCACTTAGGGCCGCGCAGGCGAAAGCAACGCCGCAAATAGCGAACCCCCAATTCAGGCCGTAGCGTTCGCCGATAGCACCGATGAGGAAAGGCGACAGAGCGCTCAAGCCTCGCGCAGCATTGTAGGAGATACCGAGTGCGGTAGCACGAATCGAGGTCGGAAATAGTTCGCTGCCCAGGACGCCTGTCCCCGTAAAGAACCCGGTTCCGAAGAAAGCAGTGATGGACGCCGTGAGGAGAATGGCGGCGGGACTATGCGCAACAGCGAAAGCAGGTACAGAGAGTGCTGCAAGCACCAGATACGCGATGAAGGTCCGCTTGCGGCCAAAGCGGTCCGCGAGTACACCGAACACGAGGTAACCGGGAAACATACCGCAGAGGTTCAGGATAACGAGGAAGACAGTGAAATTAAGTTGCGTAAAATCACGACCGCCGCGCGACGCAGGCAGTGCCAGGTATGCGGGAATCCAGGTAAACAGGCCCCACCACGCGAACATGCCAAAGGTGTTAGTCGACAGCAAAGCAAGCAATTGCGGCATGATGGATCGCCAGACCTTCTGAGTTGCTTCGCCCGACGCGGCGGGCTGGGCGCGATGGCGTTGCCAGATTTCGGGCTCCGGAACATCGCGGCGAATCCAGAATACGAGGAACGCAGGCAACACTCCGGCGAAGAACACAGCACGCCAGGAGAAGTGGGCCAGAAGCAAACCCGCAACCACCGCAGCCAGAGCGTAGCCTAGTGCCCAACTGCTTTGTACGAAAGATAGAGCGCGCGCCCGCCAGGCAGTGGGCCATGTCTCCGCGACGAGTGTTGCGCCGGTATTCCACTCGCCACCCATACCCAAACCGAGGAGAAAACGGAAGATTGCAAGAAGGAAAACACTGCTCGCGAACCCGCAAGCAAAGGTGAAGACGGAGTAGGTGAGAATGCTGAGGCTGAGCATCCGACCTCGACCGGCACGATCGGCCATCAGTCCGAAAGCGAAGCTTCCAAGCGCCGATGCAACCAGCGTCAGGCTATTGAGCAATCCGGCGGTGGTTTTGGTCATGCCGAACTCTCGCATCAAGGTGGCGAGCACGATGGAATAGAGCATCACGTCGAAGGCATCGAGCATCCATCCGAGGCCAGCGGCAATCACCGTCTTTCGTTGCGCCCGAGTTGTATTGCTCCAGCGAAACGGGCGAAGCTCTTTTGTTTGCTGAGTGGCGAAGACGTGAGGTGTACTCAACGAGAGACCGATCAGAATAGGATAGGCGCGAACGCAAAGCAAATGCAAATTGCCATCGATACGGGCGGGACGTTCACAGATTGTGTCTATTACGCAGGCGAGGAAGTGCGCGTACTGAAGCTCGCTTCGACACCCGTTGATCCGGGCGCTGCAGTGTTGAACGCTGTTCGGCAGTTGAATGACTCAGGGGACGTTGAGGTACGCCACGGCACCACAGTGGGAACGAACGCACTCCTAGAGCGCAAAGGCGCGCGGGTGGCCTTTGTCACAACGGCCGGCTTTGAGGACACGATCGCCATCGGCCGGCAGGCTCGTCCTGAACTCTACAATCTCTTCTACCAGCGACCGCCGCTACTAGCGCCGAAAGAATTGCGCTTCGGCGTACGTGAACGCACTGCAAGCGACGGCTCGATTTTAGAGCAACCCGATAGAACAGAGCTGAGTCGTTTGCGTAAAGCTCTAGAGGCAGCAAGACCGGAAGCTGTTGCGATATCGCTGTTATTCGCTTTCGCCAATCCGGCAAACGAATTGTTAGTTCTGCAGGCGTTGGAGGAGCTTGATCTACCGATCTCAGTTTCCCACCGCATTCTGCCGGAATTCCGCGAATACGAGCGGGGGTCGACCGTGTTGATCAACGCTTATCTTGCGCCGAAGATGCAGAACTACCTGCGAAGGCTGAACACGGAGCTAGGCGGAAAGCTGCACGTGATGCAGTCGAGTGGAGGGATCATCGACGCAGAGATGGCTGCACGCGAGCCCGTCAGGACCATTCTTTCCGGGCCTGCTGGCGGAGTGGTGGGCGCCGCCGCGATTGCGAGGCGCGCCGGGTTTCCCCGCATCCTGACCTTCGATATGGGTGGCACATCGACGGATGTTGCTCTGGTGGACGGCTCGCGTGACTTGCGTACCACGACCGAATCACTTGTGATGGGCATGCCGGTAGCGGTTCCTATGCTGAACATCCACACTGTCGGGGCAGGCGGCGGATCAATCGCAAGCTTTGATCGCGGGGGAGCCTTGAAAGTAGGTCCGGAGTCGGCGGGCGCCGACCCGGGTCCGATCTGTTATGGACGAGGAACACTGCCGACGGTGACAGATGCCAACCTACTGCTCGGCCGGCTCGAAAAGGGGGGACTTCTCGGGGGCGAATTGCCAC
Organism: uncultured Acidobacteriaceae bacterium; assembly: GCA_963814195.1. Lineage (GTDB taxonomy): Bacteria > Acidobacteriota > Terriglobia > Bryobacterales > Bryobacteraceae > Bog-105. Next base: position 525,266 of record CAWFBU010000004.1, on the reverse strand, counting down.
TGGACGCTGAGCGGACTGCCGGTTTCATGGAAAGGGCGCAAGGCTCCATGGAAAGCACCGAAGAGTTCGCGGAGGGCATCGTACGCGTCGTGAATGCGCATATGGAGAAAGCTCTTCGAAAAATTTCGATAGAAGGTGGTTATGATCCGCGGGAATATGTGTTGCTGAGCTTTGGCGGAGCAGGGCCGCTGCATGCCTGTGCGCTGGCGCGGTCTCTAAAAATTCCTCAAGTGCTGGTGCCACCGATGCCGGGCGCGCTTTCGGCGCTGGGCATTCTGTTGTCGGACCTCGTACGGGATTATTCGAAGACTGTTATGACTTCACCGGACGATCCGGCTCTGGAACAGGAGTTCGCTGCATTGGTGGCTGCCGGTCATGACGATCTGGGTGGAGGCGAAGCGCAGAAATCGGTCGATCTGCGGTATCAGGGACAGGGGTTTGAGCTAACAGTCGACTGGGCTCCTGACTTCGTCGATCGGTTCCACCGCGAGCACGAGCGGAAGTATGGTTATGCCGACCGCACACGAACGGTAGAAGTTGTGAACGTTCGCGTTCGGGTCGTCATTCGAAGCGCGTATCCGGAGATTCGTGAAAGACTTGCGCAGACAGGGGACGGCGGCGAGGCAGTGGTCGCCGAAAGAGCGGTATTTGACGAGGCCCGGTGGCAGCAAGCAAAGATCTACCGCCGCGATGGCCTGAAGCCGGGCGATGCTTTCAGCGGTCCGGCAGTGATTACGGAATACAGCGCGACAACGTACGTCCCGGCCGATGCACGCGTCAGAGTAGACGGTTGGATGAATCTGGTGATTGACATTGCGAACTGATCCGGTAGAACTGGCGATCTTCAAAAGTGCTTTCCACTCGGTTGCTGAGGAGATGGGAAGTGCGCTGCGACGGACGGCGTTCTCACCCAATATCAAAGAGCGGCGCGACTATTCGAGTGCGGTCTTCGATGCACAAGGGCAAGTGATCGCTATGGGCGACGACATGCCTGTGCATCTGGGCTCCATGCCGATGTCCGTTCGTGCAGCATTAAAGAAATTGCGGCTTGACCCGGGGGACGTGGCCATCCTGAACGATCCGTTCGAGGGCGGTACTCATCTGCCGGATATTACCCTGGTTGTTCCTGTGTTCCGCGAGTCTGAGGAAGCACTATTCTTCGTCGCGAATCGCGCCCACCATGCGGATGTGGGCGGAATGTATCCGGGTTCGATGGGGCTGTGCCGCGAGATCGCCCAGGAGGGCCTGCGGATTCCTCCGGTAAAGATCGTTACCCGGGGCGTGTTGAATGACGATTTATTTCGACTGATGTTGAGTAATGTGCGGACGCCCCGAGAACGTGAAGGTGATCTGACAGCTCAAATTGGTGCCTGCCGAATCGGGGTCGAACGCGTTACGGAACTGTTGAACAAATATGGACACGCCCGGGTAGCAGCGAATGCGAGTGCTCTGCTGGACCACTCGGAAGCCCTGCTGCGAGCGGAGATTTCGGGCTGGCCGAAAGGCGAGTGGAGCGCGGAGGATTTCCTGGATAATGACGGGCTCTCTGATGAGCCTGTTCGTCTTTGCGTGAAGCTCACCACCGAGCCAGACAAACAGCGGTTGATTGTCGACTTCTCAGGCTCGGCGGCCCAGATCGCCACAGGCTTGAATGCGGTGGCAGCTATTACGTACTCTGCTTTATTTTATGTTCTGCGGTGCCTGCTTCCTCCGGAGGCTGCTCCTACGGCGGGGTTGATGCGACCGGTTGAGCTGCGACTCCCGGCCGCCAGCGTCGTCAATGCTCAGCCGCCAGCCGCGGTGGCCGGAGGCAACGTCGAAACATCACAGCGTATTGTCGATGTTGTGCTGTTAGCGCTCTCACAAATGCTTCCCGACCGCGTACCGGCTGCCAGTGCGGGGACGATGAATAACCTTACGATCGGAGGCATCGACCCTCGATCGGGTCAACCCTTTGCCTATTACGAGACGATTGCCGGGGGAGGCGGAGCGCGGCCGGGTTTCGATGGAATCTCCGGGATGCACACGCACATGACCAACTCGTTGAACACGCCGGTGGAGGCACTGGAATATGCGTTTCCATTTCGCGTCCGCCGTTACAGTTACCGGGAAAATTCGGGTGGCCGAGGGCGGTTTCGAGGTGGTGATGGACTGGTTCGCGAGATTGAGTTGCTGGCGCCAGCGCAGGTGACACTACTAGCGGACCGGCGAATTCGTCCACCGTACGGGCTCTCCGGTGGTGAGCCGGGCGCCTGCGGACAAAGCGTATTCGTTGTGAAGGGTACGTCGCGCGAACTTCCAGGCAAGTGTAATCTGCAAGCGGAACAAGGTGCGACGATACGGATTGAATCGCCGGGCGGAGGCGGCTGGGGTTATGGAGACTGATCACGAACGGTGGATGCATGAAGCGATTGCGCTCGCAGCAGAAAACGTCCAGAGTGGGCAGGGCGGACCATTTGGAGCTCTGGTTGTAAAAGATAACCAGCTGATCGCAACCGGTGTCAACCGGGTGACCCTGGCCCATGATCCGACGGGACATGCGGAGATGAATGCGATTCGCGCGGCTTGTTTGAAATTGGGGAGCTTTCAGCTGACCGGCTGCAACCTCTATACCAGCTGCGAGCCTTGCCCGATGTGTCTGGGCGCGATCTACTGGGCGCGGCCCCAGGCGTACTATTTTGCCGGTACTCGGGATAGTGCGGCCCAGGCTGGTTTCGATGATTCTTACATTTACGACGAGTTGCACCTGAAGCCAGACGCCCGCTCCATTCCCGGGTATCAGGTGGGCATCAGCAAGGCCGAGATTCCGTTCGTGGAGTGGGCCCAGTCGATACAGAAGATTCGATATTAGGAGAGATCGCGGATTAGGTGGCGCTCGACTCGATAGTTCGGCTTGCGCGGCGTGGGAATCTTCGATGCAGGTGTTCGAGGAAGGCTGGAGGGCCGCACGGACGGGAGGAGCGGTGAGCGCGGCGGAGTTGTTCGTCGACTGCATCGGCGGGAGTTGCCAGCATCGTGCGCCAGGCGTGGGGATCGAAGTGCGCTCGGGTCAGAACCGGCGTGAGCGCGATCGGTGGGTGTGGGCGAAGCTGCAGGTGGTCCCGAGCAGAGGACCAGGCCCATTCTTCAGGACGCTGGACTAGTCGCGCCCGCACGGCATTGAGCTCCACATACCGGAGCGCTGTCCAATAGTGACACTCGCTCAGAGGAGAGGAAAAGTACCGGCTTTGGAACAGGTGCCCGGTGCGTTTCTCCTTGCGATTGAAGACCGTAGCCCACCAAGTGTGAAGTCGTGAGAAAAAGCGGGCTAGGCCGGTGGGGGTGGTGGGCGTCAGGAGAAAGTGCACGTGATTGTTCATTAGGCAGTAGCCGTGAACCAGCACTTTTTCCTCGATGGCGATTCGCGCCGCGCGACGGAGATACTGCTGCTTATCGTCCCGATCACGAAAGATGCGTGTCTTATTTACACCACGCGCGACCACGTGATGCACGATGTCCGGCACTACTAACCGAGCTTGCCGCGCCATGCATCCTCCACTCTCCCAATGAGTGGTCTTCTACCATCCGTCTTCTCCGCATTTTCGGGACTGTCCCTCTCGTTTCTTGCTGTTCGTTGATTTTCCTGGGGACAGTCCCAGGGAGTAACTTACTTCCGCGGAGATTGTGCTTGGCTATGACTTGGAGTAACTTACTTCCGCGGAGATTGTGCTTGGCTATGACTTGGGCATCAGCAAGGCCAAGACTCGATACAGAAGATCAGCTAATCATTACAGCAGGGGCGGGAAGGCCACTCGCCGCACTAGCATCACGGCCTTATGCTCCAGAACCTGGACCACAACCGCGTCCGGTACGGGCTGGTCGGTCTCAATGATCGAAATAGCCGTAAGCGGGGCGGAATCAGAAGTGCTGTCCTCACGACCCAAAGCGAAATTGGCGATGTTGATCCCGTTTTTGCCGAGGACTGTCCCCAAATAGCCGATAACGCCGGGGACGTCCTCGTTTTTCGAATACATCAGGTTACCGTCCAGGGTCGCTTCGCAGGCGATATTCTCAACCTGCAGGAGTCGCGGCTTGTCCAGAACAACAGCGCCGTAAGCCGAGTACGAGCCGGAGTCAGTCTGCAATTCAATACGGATGGAATCCATGTTGCCTTGCCCAGGTTCGCGCTGTTCAGCGACCCGGAGACCGCGTTGAGTAGCGAACTGCATCGCATTCACGAGATTGGCGCGATATTCCAAGGAGCGGCTCAGCACTCCCGCCACACCGGCATTTCGAAGGATCTGCGTATGACCGTCAGCCAGACGGCCGGAATAGATAAAGCGGATGGTGTGAGCGTTCCCTGCGGAGATGTGGCTAAGAAACACTCCTAAGCGTTCAGCCAAGTTCACGAAGGGTCCGAGCGTTCGGTATTGCTCGGCCGTGAGCGCGGGCATGTTCACGGCGTTCAGCGCCACTCCGCTTTTCAGATACTCGACTACCTGCTCTGCAATGCGAACACCGACAATCTCCTGCGCTTCTTCGGTAGAGCCGGCGATGTGCGGTGTTGCCACAACGCCTTCGGATGCAAAGAGCGGGTCTTCGCCGGGAGGTTCCTTCTGGAATACATCGAGTCCTGCTCCGGCAACCTGACCCGAAGCCAGCGCGGCGTGCAGGGCAGCGGGATCAATTAACTCGCCACGCGCGCAGTTCACGATCCGAACACCGGGCTTCATGTAGGCGAACGCGGCTTCGTTCAACATCCGGTCAGTCTCGGGAGTCAGCGAGACGTGCAGCGTGATGTAGTCGCTTTCGCGGTACAACTCCGGCAGCGAGAGAAGTTGAACACCCAGGTCGTGAGCCGTGTGAGAGCTGACGTACGGATCATGCGCGACAATGGTCATCTCAAAAGAACGAGCACGCTTCAGAACTTCGCGGCCGATCATTCCGAGGCCAACAATGCCGAGAGTCTTGCCGCGAAGCTCGTTCCCAAGAAACTTCTTCTTTTCCCATTTGCCGGCTTTGGTCGAAACACTGGCCTGCGGAACCGATCGCGCCATGGAAAGCATGAGGGCCAGCGTGTGCTCCGCTACTGAAACAGCATTGCCGCCGGGCGTATTCATTACCAGGACGCCCGCACTCGTCGCGGCCGGGAGGTCGACATTGTCGACGCCGACACCAGCGCGCCCGATTACCCGAAGCTTTGGTGCTTTCTCCAGGACGTCTTTGGTGACCTTAACCGCGCTACGGACGATGAGCGCATCGCAGTCATGCAGATGTTCGCTGTACGCTTTCGGGTCGGAAACAACAACCTCCCAGCTCGATTCAGCGCGAAACTTGTCGACCGCTCCCGGGGCGAGCGGTTCAGCAACTAAGATTTTCATTGATTTTCCAGTTGTCCAGATCAGGTCGGGGATGGGCTTAGCGCGGGAGGGCGGCTTCGGCGTAGACCTTCTGCACCGCCGCGACCCCCGAGCCGAACGACACGGGCAGCTTTTGCGCAGCCAGAATGATTTCCAACTCCGCAACGATGGCGAAAAGGTCGTGGAAATCGAAGTAGCCGAGGTGAGCCAGCCGGAAGATCTGACCTTTCATCGAGCCTTGCCCGTTCGTGATGATGGCGTTGAACCGAGTGCGGAACTCTTTGATGATGACTCCGGAATCCATGCCCTGAGGTGCGCGCACCGCAGTAACCGAGGACCCGGGGGAAGTGGAGAAGAGTTCGAGGCCCAATGCCAGCATCGCCTGCCGTGTGGCGAGAGCCAGCATTTGAGCGTTCGCGATCAGCTTATCCATCCCGATGGATTTGATGTACTTCAGGGCCTCGGCCAGGGCCAAGAGCAGAGAAGTGTTCGGCGTCCATGCTGATTCCCCACCGGCAGCGTTCTTCCGTTCGCGCTTCAGATCGAAGTAACAGCGGGGCGAGGTAGCGCTGTCGGCCCGCTTCCAGGCTTTCTCGCTAACCGACACAAAAGCCAGCCCTGGAGGAATCATAAACGCCTTCTGCGATCCACCGACGACCACGTCGAGACCCCAATCGTCGATTTCCAGCGGCATGGTCCCGATGCCGGTGATGGCATCTACGACGAAGAGTGCATTGGTCTTTTTGACGGCTTCGCCCATCGCTTGTACGTTGTGCTGAGTGCCGGTCGAGGTCTCGGAGGCCTGGACGCAAACGCCCTTGATGTTCGGGTTAGCAGCCAGGGCTTTCTCAACCTCTTCCGGTGAGACCGCGTCGCCATATTCCGCTTTCAAGATGGTGGCCGGCATGCCGAACACTTTGGCAAGTTCGATCCAGCGCTCTCCAAATTTGCCGGCCGTGCAGAGCAGCAATTCGTCACCGGGCGAAAAGAAGTTCTGGATGCTCGCTTCCAGCCCACCTGTGCCGGACGCAACCAGCACGAGGACATCGTTTGAGGTGCCTAACACCTCTTTGAGATCGGCGAGTACGCCCTTGAAGAGGTTTCGGAAGTCTTCCGTCCGGTGATGGATATCGGAACCCATCATGGCGTGAAGAGCAGACGGAAGCAGCGGCGTCGGACCTGGCGTTAATAAACGCTGTTTCTTGATGTACATGAAAGAAGGCGAGAGGGAAACCTGAGAAGAACTATCAGTGGAAGTCTCAGGATAACAAATGCTTACAGGCTTGAGAGGAGGGCAAGGGCGCAGCTGCCGGGCGATATAAGGCCCTCAGCTGCGCCCGCGAAGGGAGCTTGGTGCCGACTTCGTTTTACGGAATGTCCGTCGGAACAAGCTTCCACTGCTGGTTGCTGGCGCCAGTAAAGGTGTACTGCCAAATGGTGGTACCCGGGTCGGATGAGAAACCAGCAATATCCAGGGCCTTGCCGCTGCCCTTATTGATGATGGAGTAAGCTCCATTCGGCTGGCTCAGCAGCGCCCAAAGCTGGTTGTTCCCACCAAAGTAATCCCACTGATGAATGGTTGCGAAATCATCAACTGAGTATCCGTTCACATCCATGACTCGGTGAGAGTAGGCGTTCACGATTTTGAAATACGTATTATCAATGGGAACGAAAATCCATTGCTGCTGTGTGAATCCGAAAGCCGGCCATTCGTGAATGACTCCGCCCAAGTCCATCGTTGGCCCCTGAACATCGATGTCGCCGCCGGTAAGTACACTCTGAATCTGGAAAGTCTGGTAATTGGCGAATCGCCACTTCTGGTTCGAACCACCGACATAGGGATACTGCCAGATGGTCGCGCCATTGTCGAAACTGCTGGAGGCAATATCGAGGACCATGCCGCTCTTCATGTTGGTGATAACGAAGTAGCCGTTGTCCACGGGGGTCAGACTCCACATCTGGTTAGGAGTGTTAGCAGGATCGTACTGCCAGACAAGCGCAAAGGGATCGGTTGACGAGCCCTGCACATCCAGGACCTTGCCCGTAGCGGTGTTGTAGATATAGTACTGATTGTTCGCAATCTGGATCAGAGTCCACTTCTGAGAAGCCTGATTACTAATTTCAGCCTGCGTGGCCGGTACGAAATTAGCGGCGTTCCCGTTGGCGATGTCGATCGCCTTTCCGGTTAGCTGGTTGACGATCTCAAATCCCTGGGTGGTTGTCCCGGAAAGCGGAACGATCTGTGGACTAGTAGTCGTTCCGCTACTGATGACCAGATTGGCTGACCGGATGCCGCTGCCCTGCGGTTTGTAAGAGATGCTCGCAGTACAGGAGGCAAGGGGCGCGAGGGCAGCGGGGCAGTTCTGGGTCAGCTGGAAATCAGATGCATTCGGGCCCGAAATGGTGAGGCCGGAAATGGGGAGTGCACCGCCCGGCGCTGGATTCTGGATAGTAACCGTTTGTGCGCCCAAGTTCAGGTTGAAGTAGTTCTGGATGGCAAAGACCAGATTGGCGGGGCTCACCAGGATATGAGCAGCTCCCTGGACGGCGGGCGGCAAGGAAGAAGACGGGCCAGTGGATGGTGGTGCGGGCGTAACGACCTGGGTAGCAGAAGATACCGGGATGGTGACGGTGTTGCTGATATACGCATTCTGCGCGATGTAGACCGGAGTGGCCGCGTTGGTCGTCAGGCTGGATGGCACGATCATCTGAACGTAGTAAATGCCGTACGAATACTGGGGCAGCCCGGCAGAGACAATCTGGGCGGTGACGCCATTCATGGTGGCGCTCACTGACTGGGTCGCACTGTTCACAGCCGGACCGGTGTAGGAAGAACCGGAGGTTATGCCGATGCCGTTGTTGGCAGGATCGTTGACATCTCCCAATCCGGCTGCTAAGAGAACAATGGTTTCGTTGAGCTGGGCCGGGCTGACTGCAGAGATAGGCTGCCCTTGCGGGACATTGCAACAGGTGGCAGAAGTGTAAGCGGTCGCAGTTATCGAAGCACCGGTGTTCACGGTACCGGTAACAGCGATGCCGGTCCCGGCAGCATTCGGCTGCCGTGCAGTCAAGACCACACGAGTAAATGCGCCTCCTGCACTGGCCGTCACGTTCGAGTCAGGAGCGCTATTGATCTTGTTCACCAGATTCTGGGTGACAGTGATCAAGGTGTCGGCAGCGACAACAGTGTAGGCGTACGCCGTTCCCGAAATGGTGATGGTTACGATGTCACCGGCTTTGATGCTGCCGTCGATGGAAACCGTTGCGCTCGGATTGCCGAGTTGGTGCAGGGCGCCTAAGGCCGGCCAGGGACGCACCTGGCCAGCGAACGATTGCGCATTGAACAACCCTGGGTTAGCCGGCGCGATATAGACAGGGGACGCGTTTGTCGCGGTAACAGAGCCGTCATTCCGCTGACTCCGGACGTAGACACTCACACTACTCCGGTCGAAAACCGAGAAGGGCATTTGGGCAATGATCTGAGAGGGAGAAACGCTCAGGATCGGCGCTGGAATGCCGTCGACATTTACCTGAACTCCAGCCAGTGAGGTGGGCAGACTCGCCGGCGATTGAGGCATGGGACTTGAGGCGCTGGAATCGGACAAACTCGTTCCGCTGGCAGCGTTGATCTCAATCAACATGCCGGGTGCGCCAGTTGCCGCGGTGCCGGCTGTCAGGTAGGCGCCCGAAGCGGTGGCGGTTTCGTTTGCCGTATTCGATGTAGCTGCCGTGAGTGAAATGGCGTCGAAAGCCAGGTTATAGTTTTTTGAGCTCAAATATAGGGTTCCCGATCCAGCATCGATGGCGGCGACGTTCGGATCGCCCGTACCCGCATTGATCAGATTCACCAAACCCTGACTCACCTGCTCCACCGTGTCGTTCGCTTTGACCGTATAGACATAGTTGGTGCCGGCAATTGTCACGGTGGCTGTATCGTTTGCGACCGGGGTACCAGTGATGACCACGCTTCCTTCCTGGCGGATGATTTCGCTAGCCCAATTCACAATCGAGTTGTCGGGAAGCGCTGTATCGGCGGGGGTAAACACCATTACCCGGTCGTTAAAGGGGTCGGCGACATACAGGTTCGTGCCGTCGAAGGCAAGCGAACTCGGTGACTGCACAGTGTCGACCGAGGCGGTGTTGTCAATCGTGGTGCTCGCGATGCTGGCACTTACATTCGTGACGATGTCGTTCAGGAAATCTGGCTGACCCAGAACTCCGTCCGCGAACAGGCCGTTCACTGTGGGAATGGAGTTAAAGATCAAAACTCGATCATTACCACTGTCCGCCACGAACAGCTTTCCTCCAGCGGCCAGCACGAAGCGTGGGAAATTGAGTGTTCCCTCGCACGGTAGACCTACCCCGTTAAGGTCGAGGCGCGTGCTCGAACAAACAGTGCTGTTGTTCGGAACCGATGTTGTCATAGACGGTTGACCGAGCACCACATCAGCGGCCTGTCCATTGTTGGTGGGGATGCTGTTCCAGATCAGGACGCGGTTGTTGCCCAGATCGGCTACGAAGAGATGCGTACCGTCGGACGAGACCGAAGCCGGATTTGATAATTGGCTGGCCGTTGTCGCGGGATTCGTGGCGTCCTGAGGCGGGTGGATGGCGCTAACAAGGTTGGGCTGTCCCAAAGCAAAATCAGCCGGTTGATTGTTTTGGGTGGGGATCGAGTTCCAGACAAGTACCCGATAGTTGCCGGTATCGGCAACGAACAGCTTTCCGTTCTGTATCCAGACTCCTTGAGGACCTCTGAGCGAGTTGGCGTTTACCACCTGAGGAGATTGAAATGCAGTGAAGTTTGCCTGCCCTAGGACAACGTTCGGCGCTACATTCTGGCTGGTAGGAACAGAGTTCCACAAGAGGACACGATTGTTATCGGCGTCGGCTACGGCAAAGTAGTGACCGTCGGTCGCCACGGCCACCGGGTGGTTCATGCTACCGACAGTGGAAGTGGGGAGATTGTTGCGACCCGTGGCAGTGACGCCATAATCGCTTTGCCCGATCAGACCAACTGCTGCGTATCCACACAGGTGGCAGCGGTTGCTGGGAGTAGTTACATTTGTGAGGTCATCATGCAGGCCCGCGATTTGGGTGGTGTCAAAGATCATCACGCGGTCATTTTGGGGAATCGCGCCCAGGCGATTGTCGTCCGCTACGAACAGTAGGCCGTTGGAAAAAGCCAGACCGCTAGCACCGCCCAGCAGATTTCGAGCGGCAACCTGGGGCGCGTATCCATCCGGAAAAGCATTTTGTCCGATAACGGCGCGAGCAGCTTGACCATTAACAAAACTTGCAGCCTGGCTCAAGGGAGCCCAAGAACAAAGAAGCAGGACGAGACTAAACTTTCGCAAACAAAAGACCCCAAAACACAACTATATTCATGGCAAACGAGCAGTAAGGCGCCTGAAGATTTGCCGCGACCGAAGGTCCGGTTGGGTCAGGCGCTGCGCAGGCTGCCGGGATTGCTAAGTATAACAGCGGTTCGGACGTAGCTCCCGCCTCGACGGTTGCAGAAAACGGCCGGGTCGAAGGTCCGTAGCCATGTACAATTTTGGGCAATGTCGTTACTTGACCAGATTCAAAAAGACATGATAACCGCCATGAAGTCGAAAGATGAGGCGCGGCTGGGGGCACTGCGCATGGTGAAATCGGCGCTTAAGAAACACGAGATCGATTCTATGAAGCCGCTGACGGAAGCCTCGGAGATGCAGGTGATGAGCACGCTCCTGAAACAACGGCAGGAGTCAGCTGACATGTTTCGCAAAGGCAATCGTGCGGAACTCGCGGAAAAAGAGGAAGCCGAGATTCGAATCCTGCAGAGCTATCTGCCCTCCGCACCGACGGAAGCGGAGATGCAGGATGCTGTGGCCGCGGCAATCGCCGAAACGGGGGCCGACTCACCAAAACAGATGGGCGCCGTGATGAAAGCGGCGAATGCCAGGTTGGCAGGGAAGATGGTTGATGGCAAAGCCCTTAGCGAATTAGTAAAAAGTAAGCTGCAATAAGTCACGCCCGGGAACGTTCCGGTTGAGAATTGCGTAGTCCTTGCATGTCGGGGGTTTCCATATGAGCATTTCAGCAATCCGTTGCCTCGCTGCAGCAGCATGGATGTGCAGCTTATTGCCGGGCGCGGCGATGGCAGACGAGTGGAATAAGCACTGGAATACGAGCTCGAAACCCGAACTGCGGATCCATGCCGGTGACGCGTCTGTCGTAATCCAGGCCAGCGATAGCAGCGGAATTGACGCTCATCTGACCACGCGGGGCTGGACCATCGGACGGGATGGCGTTGTGGTTACAGAGCACCAGACAGGCGACACAGTCGACCTGGACATCCGCGTTCCGCAGAGATTGTTCAGCATGGGCCAACGCTCGATCCGGATCGAGCTTCGAGTTCCCCGAGAGATGACCGGGGACGTGCATACGGGGGATGGCTCAATCAAGCTGCTGGGCCTTCACGGCGACCTGCGCGTAGACACGGGGGACGGCAGCATCAGCGGACAGGACCTGGATGGAACACTTGAGGCACGCAGCGGTGATGGCAGCGTCCATATCGCCGGGCGCTTCGACAACCTGCAATTGCACACGCAGGATGGCTCGATAGAGTTGGATGCCAAGCCAGGCTCACGGCTCCGTTCCTCCTGGCACCTGGAGACCGGCGACGGTAGCGTGCATCTGGGAGTACCGGGAGACTTGCGGGCGGACCTGGAATTACGTACAGGAGACGGCCACATCGATATCGACGTGCCGGGAATTTCGAATCAGAGCAAGACGGAACATGAAGTCCGAGCCCAACTGAATGGAGGCGGACCGACGCTGCTGGTGAAAACCGGGGACGGATCCATCAGAGTGGGAGCCCGGTAGCCACCCGCCCTACATGGTGGCAGTTTTAAACGCCTGTCCGACGTGCAAAACGGCCGAGAGCGCGCGGCTGTAATTCATTCGCATGTGGCCCAAAACTGCGACATGCGCCTCCAAGCCATTGGGGAGACCGAGCCTGATGCCGATTAACGATAGTTCACCCATGCTGGGATGAACATCAGCCAAACCTACCTGAACGGACAGTTCGCCGTCGCGCTGCTCGAAGAACCGCTCCAGTAGTTGCAACACGCGTTTCTTCTCTTCCAGGGTCCGGAAGAGTTCCCGCATACGCTCGCGCGTCAGGTGCAGATCCAGGCCGATCAGGTTTTCAGCACCGTCGAAATGCACTTCCGGAGTTTGGCCCAGATCCAGCAACCCTTTAGAGTGGAACAGACTAACGCGTTTCAGGATCGCGTCGTAGGCAGCACTTTCCAATTCCAGCCGGCGTTTCAACTCCCGGTGAATATTAGGAAGCACCCAGCCGCTGAAGTGATAGTTGATGTAGTTGCGGATGGACGTAAGCTCTTCGGGAGCGATAAAGTCGTCGATCGTAATCACTTTATTGCGGACCATGCGATCCTGCGTGATCACGACCATCAGGACCCGACGGTCGGGGAGTGCCAGGAGTTCTACCTGGTCCAGCGTTTGATTTTCGGTGGGGATAGCTGCGGCGATGCCAAAACCCCGGGTAATCTCGGTGAGCAATTTCGACGAGCGCTCGATTCGGCCTTCGACCGTACCTTCGCGCTTGATTTCCTGGTGCAGACGGTCTAGCTCCGTTTGTACGATGCGACTGCCAAGTAGTGTTTTGACGTAACTCTGATAAGCCAGTTCCGTCGGAACGCGTCCGGCCGAGGTATGCGGCTGAGTCAGGTATCCGGCCTCCAGCAGGTCGGCCATCATGTTGCGGATCGACGCCGGACTCATGGGATATTTGCGCGCGATCGTCCGCGAGGCGATCGGCTCACCTGTTTCGATGTAGTTGTGAACGATTGCGTGTAAAACCTGAAAGTGCCTTGGACTCAGGGTTCCCAAATAGTTCATCAATCTCCAGCCGTCGACAGCCAAATAGCGATATGGACTAAACCTGTCAAACAGCCCCTTTGCTCTTGATTATAAAGGGTGGATGATTGGAACTGTAATTGTCAATCGGGATTGCCTGGTAGAGGCTCGATCGCGACCGGGGTCGCCTGTCGCCAAAGACGCTCCAGGTCATAGTACTTGCGGGCGTTTTCGGAGAAGACGTGCACCAGGAAGTCGCCGTAATCCATTAAAATCCATTCAGCGGAGTCGTAACCCTCCATGCTGACGGGCACTTCCCCTGTCAACTTCAGCTGCTTGTGAATCTCGTCACATACGGCATGGCCCTGCCGCGGATTAGAGACGGTACAAATGACGAAGAAGTCCGTGAAAGTGGTCACCGGACGAAGATCCAGGACCGTGATATCAGTTGCTTTCCGGGAATCGGCGGCTTCCACGGCCTGACGCCAATTGGGCACTTGGCCCGATTTAGGCGCGGGGGTGGAGGAATGAGAGAGGCTGCTGGTTAAAGTCGTGCTCTGTGGCTCCTGCCGCTAGCGTACTACACTAAGAGGGCATGCGTAAATCCCCGATCTGGCGCGGGGACCAAGGGTTTTCTCTGTTTTTGCGGCGGGCTGCGATTGCCGCGGTCGGCTATGTCAGCCTTCTTCTTCCAAGAGCTTCAACAGCACAAGATCCACAGGCACGGGCGGATTCCTCAGTCTCATCTCGGGCGCAGACACCCACATCCAGCGTTCCCCAAAGCGAGGTGCCAGGCGCAAATGGACCGAATTCTCAGGGAGCGAGCAAGCTGGGCTTCGACGCACTCGTCCAGAGCCAGATTCAGCGACTGCAGACCGAACTCGAACGCACCCGGGCCCTAGTGGAGAACGGCACCCTCGCTCGCAACCAGTTGAAGAAAGTCGAAGATCAGCTCGCAGATGCCAAAGACCAGGGTATTCTCGCGGAAACGCTGTACAGCGCTGAATCTGTTGACAAGATGACAGCGGCTCAGAGCGGGGCCATGATGGAGGCCGCTCAACGCCGGATCGCCAGGCAAGAGATGCAAACGGAAGAGCGCCAGCGCTTGCTGGACACAGGCGCCATCTCGCAATCTGAGTTCGACAGCGTTTCAGCAGAGCTAGAGGAGAGAAAGCGAGTGCTTACGCTGGCGGAAAACCGCGTGAGACTTCTAACCGATCTCCGGCGCATGGCAGAAACCGAGAAGATCGCTGAGAAAGTAGCCGCCACTTCCGCGCCCACCCTCGGGAACTCTATGGTGCGTTATGGAGGCAATGGGATGTTTTCGCTGACCGATATTCCAACCATCAACGCGCAGTTCGAACGGCGTTTTCATCATCCGCTGCCGGTAAGCGCTCTAGGCCAGACGCTGTTACATCAGTCGTTAGGCCTTGATCATCGCAATCGGGTTGACGTCGCGATTAACCCGGCCTCCGATGAGGGCGTCTGGCTGCGGAATTTGCTGGAGAAGCTTCATGTACCTTACCTGGCATTCAGCAGCGCCGTGGCGGGAGCCGCTACCGCCCCCCACATCCACATTGGAATGGAGAGCACCAGGCTGAAATCAGGCTTCGGTAGTTAAGGTCCAGGTAGCGCTACCATTGCAGAAATGTCTGCGAACAAGCTCCGTGTGCTGATTCCGGCTGAGACCATTCATGAACGTGTACAAGCGATTGCTGACCAGATCGATACCGATTATCCGGACGGACCAATCTATTTCATCTCTATCCTGAAAGGCTCATTTATTTTTATGGCCGATCTGGTTCGAGCCGTAAAACGCCACAACATTCGGATTGAGTTCATGGGCATTTCGAGCTATGGCAATCAGAAGACCAGCTCCGGACAGGTGAAGGTGACGCGCGATCTGGATGTAAATATCGAAGGTCATCATGTCCTGATCGTGGAAGACATTATTGACAGCGGGGTGACCCTGAGCTATTTGACGAGGCTCTTGACGCAGCGTCGTCCGAAGTCGCTCCACGTGGCGACGCTGCTCGACAAACCGGAGCGGCGACTGCAGCCAGTCGAGGTGAAATACGTAGGCTTCACGATTCCGGATGAGTTCGTGGTCGGCTATGGTCTCGACTTCGCTGAAGACTTTCGCAACTTGCCGAATATCTCTGTGCTTATGGAGTAGGTGCCGGGGCGGGTACAGGAGCGCTCTGCTTGGCAGCCTCCCGTTTTCGAGCCGATAACTTGCGCGCCACGATGGCGGTAATGAAGAGGGCGGCAATTGTAACGGTAAGAAGGATCGCCTGGGTCATCCATCCAAAATCCGGGTCAGGCTGCTTGCTCAAGGCATCCCCTGTGAAACAGCAAATGATGTGGACGCAGAAGACTTCGAGTGAGGCCTGTCCGAGCAGAGCGAGAGGCGCAAAGATCCAGATTCGCGCAATCCGAGAGCCGAACTTGACCAGCACAATGGCAATTGCGGCGAAGTTGATCACCCGCGCCGGACCCAAATGCCATTTGTCGATCAGCCAGTTCAGCAGGCCCGGGTCGACAAAACGTTCGACAGAACTGTAGCGAAGGATCAGAAATACCGCGGCAACACCCAAGCTCAACGAGAGAAGCCAACGAGGTATCGCGAGCGGGGAAGCAGCCTTTTCGTCCAGTGGTGCGGATTCTGGTGAGTCCGCATAAAGCGTGCCGATCGCCAGGGCCACCATCCAAAGCAATTGCCACCCATACAGATCAAAGGCACCGATGGAATTTTCCGGAACGCGAAGGCCGAACAGGGCAACGTGACTATAAAGGAAGTGGCGCAGCCCAAACTGTGCCGCGATCCATATGGCCACGCTCGTATAAATGACCGGATCCCAACCAAATCGATGAGCCACTCTCCTTGCCAGGGGAGTAGCAATCATGAAAACGATGTACATCGGCAGGATGTCGAGCAGAGACGGCCGATACTGCAGCAGGAACGCTGAAATGGTGGCTCGAACCCGGTCTTGGAGATAGAACGAGAGTAAGTTTTGAATAGCCGGCCGCTGCAAATGCGTGCCAACCCACGCAAACACGGTGAACGCGAGCACTAGCAGCCCGCAGTGATAAACGTAGATGCGTCTTGTACGCTTCGCCAGGTCCCGGATGGTGGCTATTACGCCACCTTTTTGTTCGCGGTGGTACTCCAGTTGGCCCACCATAAAACCGGCTAAGAAGATGAAGCCCTCGGCTCCAGAGACAAAACCGAAAGTCTGATTGGAGATCAGGCTTGCCTTCGTAGGCAGATGAGTCAGCGTCATCCAAAGGAGCAAAAAGCCCCGCAGGATGTCGAGCTCGATCATGCGCCCGCGGGGCTTCTGGCTGACTAGTCTGGTAGGCAAACGCGCAAGTAAAAAGGACTAGGTTCTACAGCAGTTGTTTAGATCTTGGGCTTGGGCGGCGGCAGGTCGCGAGCTTTACACATCGAGCTAAAACCGTTACGCCCATGTGTTCCATCGCAGAACGGCTTATTCTCGGCTAAGCCACAGCGGCAAAGTGAGATAACTGATCGTCCTCCCAGGCCGTATACATTACCTTCCATGTCGTGCAATTCGATCTCACCTTCGATTCGAATCGGTCCGTTGTTCACTATTGTGACTTTGGTTGCCATGCTCCTCGATGGTAGCAACCAAATTGCGGTTGGCCCCAGTACCTATAATTGAGAGCGCAGGTGACAGCTTGATTCAGTTTATCTACGACTCGGATACCGCACTGTTCCGAGAGGCCATGGCGTTTGCCCAGAAGCAAACCAGGCGATTGATGGAGAACCACCCGGATTTCTACCCGATGTACACAGCCGGGGGAAAGTGGAAGCACGAAGGTCCGGCTTGGACGCACTGGTGCGATGGCTTTCTGCCCGGGATGATGTGGATTTTCGCGAAGTATGCCGGTCCGGACACAGCCGCAGGGAAGGCGTGGATGGAAAGCGCCATTCACTACAGCAAACCGCTGGAGGTCCGAAAGGTCGACAGCGACGTGCACGATCTGGGATTCATCTTCTTCTCCACTTATCACCGCTGGTACCAGATCACGCGAGACCCTGCCGTTAAGGAGGTCGTGCTGCAAGCCGGCAGAACGCTGGCCCAGAGATTCAATGAGGACGGGCAATATCTGCGGTCGTTCGTTGCCGAAGATTCGCTTTTCATCGACATCATGATGAATGTCGGCATTATCTTCTACACGGCACGCGAGACAAACGATCGAAGGCTGCGAGACATCGCCGTCCGCCACAGCATTACGACTCGCCGCTGCCTGGTTCGCGCTGACGGTTCAACCGCGCACGAGGGCTTGTTTGACCTGGCGACCGGTGAGTTCATCCGGCAGACCACGCAACAAGGGTTCCGGGGAGATTCCTGCTGGTCCCGAGGCTTGAGCTGGGCCTTGTATGGCTTCGCAACGGCCTACGAGTTTAGCCGCGATCCTCGTTTCCTGCAGACCGCCGAGTCCTGCGCGGATTTTTACATCACGCATACACCGTCTGATGGCATTCCTCCGTGGGACTACAATGCTCCTCCGGAGAACCGCTCCGTCATCGATTCGTCTGCCGCGGCGATTGCCGCCGCCGGACTTTTGCAGCTGTGCCGGCTGATCTCCGACCCCATGAAAGGGCACTTTTACTGGTCCACTGCCATTCACATTCTGCGCAATCTGTGCACTTCTCACCTGGCCATTGGAGAACCGGAGTGGGAAGGCGTCCTAAAAGGCGGGGTGTATCACATCCACAAAGGGTTGGGCGTGGATGAATCAGTGATGTGGGGTGAGTACTTCTTTGTTGAGGCGCTGACGGAGGCGTTGCGCGTCATCGGGAAAACAGGCGGCTAGGCCCGGCCCCGAAAGCGATCGAACTCTCGCCGTTCTTTCTTGGACGGTTTGCCTTCGTGCAACGCGTCCAGTTGCGGCATAATCCTCCGCTCCTCCGCCGCTTTTTTTCGAAGTTCTTTGCTTTCGTCGGTTTCGCGATACAGCGTCTGCGCGACTACGGCCGGCCCACGCATCTCGCTTAGTAGCAGCACTTCAATTTGAAAGCGACCGGAGGGAGTAGTCACCTCGAGCATGTCGCCCGGGCGCACTTCGCGAGCAGGCTTGACAGGCTGGCCGTTGCATTCGATCCGGCCGAGTTCACAAGCCTTGGAGGCCAAAGCTCGTGTCTTGAAGAATCGGGCGGACCAGAGCCACTTGTCCAGTCTGACGCGAGTGGTGGAACTCTGCATTGGCTTCGGTTATTCCTCCCGCGTCAGTCGACTGATCAGAGCTGCGTGTTGGGGATAATGGCTGATTAGAGTAGCTCGTCTTGCCATTTCGAATTCAGCGAAGTCGAATCCGGGAGCCACGGTGCAGCCGACTAAAGCGAAGCCCTGGCTATCAGAAAGGCAGGAGGCAAACCAACGTCCCGCCGGAACAACTGCCTGGAATGAGTCGCCTTGCTCCGGATCGGGCCCGAGCTTAATGTTCCACGCACTACCATCCTCTTCCAACACATGAACGACTAAGGTGGAGCCCGTGTAGAAGTGCCACATCTCGTCCGACGCTATCCGATGGAAGGCTGAGAAATCGTTTCCCTGCAGAAGAAAGTAGATGGCGGTTGAGGCAGTGCGATCACCGCGGAAGCCATGCCCGAGCACAGATTGCGGCAGAGTTATGTTTGACCGGTAGGTCTGGCGGTAAAAGCCGCCTTCCGGATGAGGTGCGAGGTTCAGCTTCTCGACCCAATAGTTCGCATCTCGCATTGAGGGTCCTTCAGACGGCAGCGCCAGCTGTCCTCCCCAATGGGGATAACCAGACGCTCACCAGCGCGAGAAGGTAAAGCCCAGCCCCGATGAGAAGTGTGGCGCTGAGTCCCATGTAAATCGCAAGGAACATGGCTCCTGCGGACCCGAGCACGCTGGCAGCGGCGTTCACCGCCCATGCCCACCTCACTGAAGTCGGCATCACGCGTTCCATCAAGCCTAGTCCGGTGGGGAAAGGCATGCCCATGGCAAATCCGACCGGGCTAATGAGCGCGATAGACTCCAGAATCTTCAACCCGAGGGACAGGCTTACACCTTTCTCTGTTACGGGCGCGAGGACGAGCGAGAGGATTCCCACGCCAGCGGCAATGGCGCAAAGGGTAACGACAAGCCGGCGCATCCGACCCTGCACCAGTGATTTGCTGAAGTAACTTCCCGTGCCGCTCGAGAGCAGCATGGAGAAGATGATAACCGTGAGCGCGTAAGTAGGATGCCCCAGAAATAGGACGAATTTCTGAATGAGCGCTACTTGGATCAGGATGTAACCTGCGCCGATGAATAAAAAAAAGAGGAGCGCCTTGATGCTGCCCGGATGATGAGGCAAACGGTAGCCCAGTAAAACCGGTGGAAGCAGGACGATGATGACCGTTGCGACAAGGCTTATCCCTAATAATCCGAACAGCACGGGCAAAGCGGAATTAATCTTGTAGTCTTCAGTCGCGCGCGATGCGTGCAGGACAAAGCTCCAAAGGTCGCGGGCCTGGACCGTATAGAAAAAGAAGGGGCGGTCGTCCGAGACCGGTCTTACGTCGAAGGGGTAGGCTGCAAAAAAAGCAGGCAAGTTTTGAGATTGCAGCAACTGGCTAAAGGGAGAAGACTGCGATGTCCCAGGGAAGTAGATCAGTTGCATATGCCCGGTCGACGCCCATTGCTGAAGCCTTTCGATATCTGCAGATGGGTAAGGACGCCGCGAAACGAGTATGGTGTCCTTGGCTCCGAATCGACTAATCTCCTGACTGTTTTCCCGCACAACAATGACGTTGCGCTCGGGCGTCGATTCGCCCAGCTCCGTTAACGCTTTTTGGGCAAGTGCGACAACTCGCAGCGATTCGCGAGGAGGATCGAAGCCCCACCGGGTAAAGGCCAGAACTCCATCCGGTTCCAGATGAGAGAGATAGTCGACGAATGCTTCGGTCGTGTAGAGGTTGTTTTCGGAAAGGGCAAAAGCTCCGGCCGCCGTTGAAGCCCAGGTATCTACCAGAGTCGCTTGAATGACTTTGTAATGCTGCGGCGACCGGCGCACGAAAGAGCGGCCATCTTCGACGACAATCTTCACTTCGGGCCGAGAGTAAAGATGATTGCTGTATTGCGGAAATCTCTGCTGCATGATGACCTCCGCAATGATCGGGTTGATTTCGACGCCCGTAATATCTGTGCTGCCGGACGCGAGAGCGCGCGAGACATCCCAGCCTCCGCCGGGTCCGATAATGAGCGTCTTCGCTGCCGGCCGAAGGAAGTACGGTAAGCCCGGTCCTTGAAACACCAGGTCATACTTCTCACGATCGGACAAATGCGCGAAGTCGAAACTTGGCAATTCCGGTGGCGGCGTCCGCATCGATGACAATACTTTTCAGTCCGGTGCCAGGTTCCGGCTTTAAGGCGATGCGCGAGAAGCTGTTCCACTGCTTGAACTCCTCGTCTTTCAGTTCCTGTCCCTTGGCATACTTAACGTCCAGCAGATAGTGTTTGGAGTTGAAGGCAATAAGCGCGACCAGTAACAATCCAACCGTTACGGCGGCGACTCTGCCCCTGAGGAGCATGGGCAAGATGAAACCAGATAGCAGCAGAAACGGCGAAGAGTACAGCGGCCACGAGGATGGTGTTGGGGCCACCGATCCAATTCAGCAAGGGGACCAGAACTGCACATCCGGCAGCGGCCCCAATAAGATCGTAAAAGTAGGTCCGGTTGATACGTTCCAGGGTGTCAGCAATGACCAGCGAAATGATGGTCCCGGACAGGAAGAACGGCGACGCGGCGACAAAGTAAGCCACGCTCAGCTCGAGCGTACTGAGATTGCCGGTTCTGGTAAGCAGGAACCAGAGACACAGTACACAAATAACGGCGTTCGACAACAGCAAGCTTCCAAGCTTTTGCCAAAGCGTTCCGCGCCACCCCGCCGCTACGTAAGAAAACACTCCGCCTGCGCCGAGTCCGAATAAGGCGATGGAGATGGCCAGGAAGGCGAAGTGATAGAAGTAAATTACCGAAAAGACCCGCGTGAGCGACAGCTCAAGCAGCAGTGTGGCAAGAGATGTTGCAAGAATGCCGAAATAGATCTGCGGCCAATGTTTACCCGGATGGAGAGTGCACAGCGGTCGGCAGAGGCGTTTGAAGAGAAGACAAGTTCTTATGTTAGTTTGTCAGCGCCGGAATCAGAAACTGCACAACCTGTTCGGCGATTCGCCAGCTTGCCCGGCCGTCGCCATATTCGGTACTGGGCCGCGCCATCGCGAGCATATTCTTCCGGGTTGTCCAGCAGGTAATGGTCGCTTCTCGCAAGATGAATTCCCGACTTGTGCCGGCTAGCTTTACGAACTCCGGCTTCAGGGCCTCAGGACGTTCTGTCTTTTCACGCAGAACAAGCACGGGCTTGCCGAGTGAGGCGCCTCCTCCTGAATGCCGCCGGAATCGGTGATGATGAGCCGGCAGGATCGCCGCATCAGATCAACGAAAGGAACATAATCCAGCGGTCGCGTCAAGCAGCATGTTCGGCCTTGCCCTGCAGGGCGCCTCGACGCTCACCTGTACCTGCGGATTCGGATGCACGGGCCAGACGATCTGGACATCGCCGCGTCCGGCAAGAATGGATAGGCCTGGCAGATTCCGCGAATGACTACGCCGAAGCTTTCCCGGCGATGTGCGGTGACCAGGATCAGATGCTTTGAGTTATCAAGCGGCAAGCATGCGGGAGCGCAACTGTCCCGCTTCGAGCGACCGATACACAGACAGCACGGCGTCGATACCGGTGTTGCCGGTAACGGTCACGCTATCCGGAGAAAAACCTTCCCGGAGCAGGTTGTCGGCAGCCCATTGGGTGGCCGCGAAGTGCAAACTGAGACAGGCGGTCCGTGAGCGTTCGATTGCTCTCCTCTGGGAAGGGGGAAAGCAAGTCGTAAGTTCGCAATCCGGCCTCTACGTGCGCAACCGGCACGCCGCGGTGGAAGCTTGCGAGCGCCCCACAAAGAGTGCTGCGTGGTGTCACCCTGAACCATTGTCAATGCAGGGCGAACGCTTTCAAACACAGGCTCAAGACCAGCCAATAGTCGCGAAGACAGAAGCTGTCAGGCGTCTGGCCCGACGTCATCACGTCCAGATCGAAATCAGGCTGGATATCGAATGCGTTCAGCACCTGATGCAGCATCTCCCGATGCTGGCCGGTGACGCAGACCGAACCTTAAAAGGGAACCGGCCGTCGCGCAGGGCGGAGATGAGAGGACACAAGCTTTATAGCCTCAGGGCGTGTTCCGAAGATAACCAGCACGCGCTTTTTATCGGAAGCAGTCCAAGAGGCGGAATCTACTTGTGCCGGTAAGTGATGCGTCCCTTCGTGAGGTCATAAGGAGACATCTCAAGGGTTACACGATCACCGGCCAGAACTCGGATTCGATTGCGTCTTAATTTGCCTGCTAAATGTGCGAACACGGTTCTGTCCTGGTCGAGTTGCACACTGAACAAGCCACTCGGAAACTTTTCGACTACTGTTCCTGTTACTTCAATACTGTCTTCTTTACTCATCAGCCTCTATTTATTGGATTTGTGGACGATTACCCGCAATTAGCTATTGTGAAGTATAACGCAATTAAGGGGCGAAACAGCACGGCAATCGCGCCCCGGCTTTGCGATTTCAGCGGATGAGAATGGCAGAAGCTATCCTTGGCCCTTACTAATGAGTTCCGGAGCAAAAATATACTTGTCACTGGCGCTGGAAGGGGACTCGGCAAACGTTTGGCCATGGGCTTTGCGCGCCTAGGTGCCAAGATCGCCCTGGTTAGCCGGAGTAAAGCAGAATTGGATCTGGCGCACATTGAGATCGAACAGGCCGGTGGCAATGCCGTTCGTATCCGGGCAGACGTTACAGATCCTGAGCAACTTACTCTCGCAGTAGACCGCGCGCGCGTGGTTTTTGGTGGTCCGATCGACATTCTCGTCTGCGCGGCAGCCATCCACGGCCCGATCGATTCGTTCCTACACTCAGCACAGAAAAACTGGACCGACACGATCATGGTCAATCTTCTCGGGGTAGTGCATTCGTGCCGTGCGGTTCTTCCGGCCATGATTGAAAAGCGTTCAGGTAAAATTATCGTTCTCACTTGCGATAGCCAGACCACCCCTGAGCTGAATTTCTCTGCTTATACGACTTCGAAGGCTGCGGTGATCCGGTTCGCCGAAAGTTTGGCCGGTGAGGTTCTCGACCATAACGTGCAGGTGAACTGCTTCGATCCGGGTCCGGCGTATACCAACCTGACGGACGAAATTATCAGGGCGGAAAACCGTCTGGACACGCGCATCGTCAATCTTGCCAAGGAGACGCGGCGCACTGGCGGCGCATCTCCTGAGACGCAGCTGGAGTTGGCTACCTTTCTGGCCTCGGAGCGTTCCAACCACATCACGGGCAAGCTGATTCAAGTCACCGACGACTGGAAGAAGCTGATGAACGCAACTTTACGGCCCGACGCCTTAACACTACGCCGCACGTCAAAGTAAAGGGCCTACTTGGCGGAAAACTGATAAATCGTCGTGCTGTGGAACGTGTCCCCCGGCTTCAGGATGGTCGTCGGGAAGGAGGGATGGTTGGGGGAGTCCGGATAATGCTGCGTTTCCATGCAGAAAGCAGATCGCTGTTCGTACAATCCGCCTATTCCTTTGTTCTTACCGCTCATCATGTTGCCGGAGTAGAACTGTATGCCGGGCTGGTCGGTGAAGACTTCCATGATGCGCCCGGACGTAGGCTCCTCCACACGCGCCGCAACTTGCTTCAGATTGCCGCTCGCATTTAGAACGTAGTTGTGGTCGTAGCCTTTGCCGAGTTTCAGCTGTTCGTCGGAACCGTTGATTCGTGCTCCGATGGCCGTTGCTTTCCGAAAGTCGAAGGGAGTGCCCGCAACCGGCTGGAGAACGCCCGTTGGGATGAGCGTTGCGTCGACGGGCATGAATCGATCGGCAGCCAGCATCACCTTATGATCGGCATTCGATTTCGAGCCTGCTCCGGCCAGATTGAAATAGGAATGGTTCGTCAGATTCAGTACTGTTGTCTTATCCGTCGTGGCGGTGTAGTCGATACGAAGCGCGTGGTTCTCGAGCGTAAAGCGCACTGTGACGTTTAGATTGCCCGGAAAGCCCATTTCACCGTCGGGACTCAGATAATGAAGTTCAAGCGCAGGGACACCCGCTCTCGATACGTCCTTGGCGTCCCAGAGCCGCTTGTTATAGCCGATCGTGCCGCCGTGGAGAGCGTTAGGTCCGTCGTTCTTGGGCACCTGATACTGATGTCCATCGATTGAAAATGTGCCGTGTGCCAGTCGATTGCCGTAGCGGCCGATCGTAGCGCCGAAGTATCCGTTATTATCCGGGGACGTATAGCTGTCCAGGTTGTCAAACCCGAGGACCACATCCGCCATCTTGTGATTGCGATCCGGCACCTCAATCGAAGTGATGGTCCCACCATAGTTCGTGATGGTGACCTTCATACCGGAAGGACTCTGCAATGTGTACAGATATGTCTCCTTGCCGTCCTTTGTCTTTCCGAAAGGCTTCGGATTTAAACCGGCCGTCTTGGAACCGGTTTGATGAGAACCTGCGGAGTTTTGCGCCTGGGACAGACAGGCAGCGACGGCGATGAGCAGAGGAACACAGAGGCTACGGGGCACGATGCACATATCAGGTAATGTAATGCACTCTAGTTTATGTTGAGCTCCTTTGAGATGTATCGATTCTGGTTAGAATAGGGGCGGAGTAGTCGATCTCCTATGGAGCACTTGGCTGAACCCGAATCCGAGACCCTCCTTGTTGCTCCGGCGCAGGAGGCGGATATTCCCAACAAGCTCTACTTTCGGACCGGCGAAGTAGCAAAGCTGGCTGCGATCAAACCATACGTACTGCGCTTCTGGGAAACAGAGTTCCCGAGCCTGGGGCCCAAGAAGTCGGGCACGGGGCATCGGCTTTATCGGCGCAAGGATGTGGAGATGGTGCTGGAGATCAAGCGCCTTCTCTACGAAAAGCGCTTTACCATTCCCGGCGCCCGCCAGGCCCTGGACAACGCCCGTCAAACCAAAAAAGACTTGGAGAAGACCAATGGTCAAGCCCGAGAGCAGGGTGAACTCTTTCCCAGCTCATCTGCTGTCCTACTTGAACTCCGGCGCGAGTTGAAGGACATTCTCGCGATGTTGGATAACGCGCCGAGTGCGGGCTAGTCTTCCGCAGAAAGGTCAGGGTCGGCCGGCGGCCCAGCTTCGGATAGATCTTCTTCAACGGCTGCCTCGTGAGAAAGCGGCCAACCGCGGCTGTTCAGATCTTGCATTAACAGGTGCGCAGCCATCTGACTGGCTTCTTTCTTTGAGGTGCCGTCCGCGCGACTAGTGAAGCGACCGACCCGCGCCTCCACTGTAAATACCTTGCAGTGTTGTGGGCCGCTGGTGGCGACCACCGAGTAGCGCGGGGCGGGAATGCCACGCGATTGCGCCTGCTCCTGGAGAGCGCCCTTGTGATCGAGCACAATAAGAGCGGCCAGCTCGGAGGTCGATGCGATGTCCGGAATCAGGTGGCGGGTGATGAAATTCTTCGCTGGCTCCAGGCCGCCGTCTAGGAAGATAGCCGCGATGATCGCTTCCACGGCATCAGCTAGAAAATTTCTGCGTTCGCGACCTCGGTTGCGCTCCTCGCCCCTCCCAAGGAACAGGAATCTTCCGAGCCCCAGCTTCACGGCACAGGCGTGGAGGTGTGATGCACACACAATCTGGGCCTTAGACTGAGTAAGCTGACCTTCGTTCAGGTCCGGGTGAGTCGTATAAAGAACATCGCTCACAACGAATCCGAGCAGTGAGTCTCCAAGGAACTCGAGCTGCTCGTTATCCCCACCGGCCCGTTTCTCTCCGTGCTGTTCGATGATCCAGGAACGATGTGTAAGTGCCCGATCCAGAAGCTTTCGATTGCGAAAGCAATATCCGATAATTTCTTCGAGCGTTTCGCCGTTCACTGCTACTCCCGTTACTTCGCGGGAGCGGCAGCTTTCAGCTTCGTGGCGTTGTCTTTGTTTTGCTGAGCAAAGGTTTTAACAGAAGCAGGAGCGTCGGCAATGGCCAACACCTTGTCAGCGGTCGTGATCGCATCGTCGTACTGTTTGGCATCCACGTACGCTTTGGACAAGCGGGCCATCGCCACGGAGTTGCTTGGCTGTGCCTCCAGAGCCGACTTGAAATCCTTGATTTCGTCTGGATAGTTCTTGCGGAGTCCCGCGGCCTGACCGAGCGAATCATAGGCTTGCGAGGTGAGTTGCTGTTTGTACTCGGGCCACTGCGCAGGCGGCATGCCCACCGGAGGGGCGTCTGCGGTCTTCAACAGCTCCAGCGCCTTGTTCGCATACTCATCCACTTTCTTCAGGTTTTGCTCTTTGTCCAGATCGGCTTCCCGAACGTGCTGAACGGTGGAAGCTGCCAAGGTGACACGCGCAGGAATGTTGTTCGGCTCAGCCGCGATTACGCGGTCGGCGTACACAGAAGTCTGGACAGGGTCGCCTTTACGCTGAGCCGCATCCATCGCCATATTGAGGAGCATACTCTTGTACTCGGTATCAGCGAAATTCTCTAACACGCCATTCACCGCAGTGATAACGCCATCCCAATTCTGCGCCTGCTCGGCGGCCTGCACTTTCTGCAGCGCCTCAACTTCCTTCTGCGACTTCGGCTTGGGCTGGGCCGCGGAGCCTTGTGCTTGCGCAGTTCGGTGCCTGAGCCTTATAGAAAAACTGGTCGCCAAGCTCAAGGCGGCTATTTGTGCGAATTTTTGTAATCTCATTTCTGTTCTCCTGATATGCTTTGTAGCGCCTGCTCCGCCGCGTCGCGGGCCTTGATACTTGCACCCTCGGTTGCTAAAACAAGCTTGAGTTCTGCGGTAGCTTTATCTGACTCTCCCGCTTTCAGAGCCAATTTCCCCAAATAGTAGTGCGCCCACGCTGTGGTGGCAGGATTGGGATTTGCCTCTACCGCTCGTTGAAACAGATTCTGCGCCTCGGACCAACGTTTCTCCTGAAGGTCAATTACCGCTAGACCATAAAGAGCTTGTCCTTGTTTCGGTTTGTCTGCGGTCTGCTCCAGCACTTTCTTGTAGAGCTTCTTGGCAGTCTCAAAATCCTTTTGTTCCAAAGAACCGTCTGCCGCCATCAGCGACTCCTCAGCCGGATCCACCTGCATTTAGCTGGAGGAGCAATCACGCGCGGCGGCAGAGACTGAACGAACTCCACATTCTTCAGCCGCTTCTCCTCTTTCTGACATCGATGGCGCTGATTAGTTCCGGGATAGTAAATGCGAAACGACTCTTGCTGCTTTTCGTAGGCGGGCAGAAGATCGGCGAAGCTCGCGGTTAGGATGAATCCTTCTTTCATTGCTTGGTTAACCATCTCTGCACGCTTTTCTGGGCTCCGGCATGCACCATGCGGGTCTCCATGGCTTTAATCAGGCTCTTGGTCAGCATCAGCGAGAAATCGTCTTTGTATGCAAGGTCCAGCGCGGGAGCCTGATCCGCATACTTCTGTAAGGCCTTCTTAGCCTTGATGGTTTCTTTGTATTTGAAGGTCAGCGGATCCAACACATACTCCAGATAGGCGTCGCGAATCTCGTCAACAATCGGGGCGCGTTGTAGGCGAGATCACAATGAAGTAGTCGCTCCGGTAGTTTCGGACCTGGATTTGGTCCGGCGCAGCGAGAAATCCAGGTAAATTTGAAAGCGCCGGCCCGCCTGCCCCGACGGATTGCGCAAATACCCGTTGGCTTCAAACAAGGTTCCGATAACTGCATCCTGATACTCGCTTACCGCCGCTGCATAGGCCGGTTGAGAACGAATCCAAAGATCCTCCAGCTTTGCTTCCTTGTAGTAACGTGACAACAACTTACTGAAGCCATCGAGCCCTTGCACATCGGGGGGAGTTAAACCGGCGGGCAATTCGAAATCCGGAGGACCTTTGGCAAACATCGCAAACGAGACGTACTGGCTCAGATCAGCTGTCTCAGAGGCCTTCTTGTGCTCTTTGTAAAACGCTTTCAACTCGCCAAGGGAAGGGACCTGTCCCGCCGAGCTAGCTCCGTTCGAACCTGGGTGCGGACGCGATAGTGCTGATTAAGCGGCGAATCGATCCCGGCGTCGTATCCGGCCGCATTGATGGCGGCCAGAGTCGCAAAAAGGGTGGGGCTGACACTGAACCCGTTTTCCGATTGCGTAACGACTGGTCTGGTTGGGGCGTTTGTCCCAGGGCACTTCGGGCGATACCAGAAACTCGGGCAAGTCATTAGAAACGCAAAGGCCAGAGTCGTGACAAGAAACTCTTTGCGCAAGCGGCTCCGTAGATGCTGCATGCTGAAGTCCAGTAGGCGGCCGCTTACGTTTGCCGCTGTATCACGTGCGGGCGCGTGCGTTCGAACCACGGCTGTATTCTGAAGAAGATCTGAAGTACGGCTCTCAAAAAGGGAAGGCTTTCTGCCTTCAGTTTAGCGGCATGGCAGGATGGCGTTGAACTCCGTATGAATCAATTTTTTCGGAATTTCATCCAACACACTGGAGATTTAAGATGGCAGGCAGCGATACTTTAACATTCAACGACGCAACCTTCGACAAAGATGTCCTGAATTCGGATGTTCCTGTACTGGTCGATTTCTGGGCCGAATGGTGTGGACCGTGTCGAATGATGGGTCCGACCGTGGACCAAGTTGCGACCGAATATACGGGCAAGATCAAGGTGGGCAAGCTTGATGTCGATGCGAATCAGCAGACTGCCTCTCGCTATGGCATTCGCGGTATTCCGACCGTGCTGCTCTTCAAAGGTGGTCAGATCATCGAACAGAAAGTCGGCGCGATCGGGAAACCCGAATTTCAAAAGATGCTGGACAAGCATCTCTCGTAAGTTCGTCAACAGATTAGAGTGACACTTAGGGCGCCCTTTCGAGGGCGCCTTCGCTTTTGCCGGCAGTGTGCATGTGGTCTAGTCGGTGTACGCTGTTTGCATGTCTCCGCGTGGAGCACTCTTGCTTTTCGTGCTCGCACTTCTGGGGTCCCGGCACCTATTCGCGGCAGCTTTCGGGAACGGGTCGGTGCAGAATCCGCTACCCAGCCAATCACCATCTACCCAAACGAATAGCAGTAAGGCCGAAGAGCTTTTCCCTGCTGTTCGCGCTGGCGACACCGCTCGAGTAAACGCTGCGCTCGAAGCCGGCATCAATGTAAATACCCGGGATCCGCTTGGCGGTACGGCCCTCCTGGAAGCGGCTTGGGTCGGAAATTTGGAAATCGTTCGACTGCTGGTGGCGCACGGCGCCGATGTGAACGCTGTGCATCGCGAGTCAGGCGCAACTGCTCTCAAGTACGCGGTACTGACCTCCCGACCAAACATCGTTCAGTTGCTGCTGGCCTCGGGCGCGGATGTTCGTTTGGTTTACAGAGACGGTCAGACGCTGCTTCATCTAGCGGCTGCGCGAAGCAACTTGCCCATTTTGGAGATGCTCCTCAAGTTTCGAGACGGGCGCGGCGGTATCGACATCGAAGCCACAAATAGAGACGGAAATACTCCGCTGGACGAAGCGGTGTTGCACGATCAGCTTTCCTCAGTCAACTTCCTCATCACGCATGGAGGTGACGTTAATAGAACGCGACCTAACGATGGGCGTAGTGCGATCCACGAGGCGAGCGTGAAAGGCTTTGCGGATCTCTTGCCGACGCTTATCAAAGCTGGCGCAAGCCCTCTACAGCGTGACCGCTTTGGACAAACGCCTCTGGACCTGGCGCTTGCCTATAAGAATGGGAATGTGATCGCAGAACTACTGAAGACAGGAGCTCTGAAGGGTTCCCAGGGTGCGGCCGAACAGGCGATGGAAGCCGCTTCCCTGAAGGGGCAAACCGAAATTGTTCAGACTCTCCTCAAAAGCGGTTTCGATGTGAACCGGCCTACAGCTTCGGGATCGACATATCTCCACGACGCGGCCTTAAAAAATCAGGGAAGAGTCGCCCGCATCCTGATTGCCGCGGGAGCGAGACTCGATGCACCTAATCGCTCCGGTGGCACCCCGCTTCACGATGCCGCGCTCGGTGGCAGTGTCGAGGTCATCAACCTGCTTCTGGATAGCGGGGCTGCTATCGATGCCAGGGACAGCGAAGCGCGAGCGACACCACTGATGCTGGCGGCTTCTCTCGACCGGCTTTCCGCCGTGCAACTCTTGCTGCGCCGGGGAGCTGATCCGAAATTGACCGACAGCAACGGACACACGGCGATTGACCGGGCTAAACTGTGCGACGATCCGGCCCTTTTGCGTGCTCTGCGTCCAGAACCTAAACATACACCGTAATTTCCCGTGCTTGCCTCTAATGCGGTTCCTCCATTCTGCCGATCAGTTTGGAGATTGGAGACAAGAGTGGCGCAAACTAAGCGGATTAGCCGGATTCTCATTGCAGACGAAAACCCCTTTTTCAGGAGCGGACTCAGGGCGCTATTCTCCGCAGATGCCTCATTGACCGTCGTCGGAGAAGCATCGGACGCCAGCGCCGTCATCATGCAAATTCGAGATCTCCGACCGAACGCTCTGGTGATCAGCGCAGACCTTTTGCGGCATTACGAAGCCTCGGGTATCGGCCAGTCTATTCGCAAGGTTATGCCGGAGCTGCTGACGCTTGTTCTTGCTCAGGATGACTCTGCAGAAAACTTGTCTGCCGCGGTTACTTGCGGCGCAAAGGGTTTAGTGCTCAAGAGTACAAAGCCTGCTGACCTTACAATGGCTCTACGGAACGTGGCCTTCCAGGAGGGCGGAATGAACTGGTCGGGTTTGCTGCCTGACTTTGATGCCCTCGCCAAGCACACTCCAGCGACCGTGAGTAATTCTGTCCTGACTGCCCGCGAGCAGGAAGTTGTACGGCTGCTGGCCGAAGGAAAAACCGTTCGAATGGTTGCACAAGATCTGCGGCTCAGCATGAAGACAATAGAAGCCCATAAGCTGAACCTGATGAGGAAACTGGACATTCACGACCGGGCGAGCCTGGTTGCATATGCCAATCGCCAAGGCTTGGTAGCTGCCGAAGTTTAAGCTTATTAGCCTCTTCGGTAAGTGCCAGGCGTAAGCCGGACGAACGCGAACTCGCGGCAACGCTCCTGCTCGTGCGCATTCTGACTTGATACCCTTGCGAAAGAAGTCTGCCTTCTTTCACATGTCTAGATTCCTACTTGGCCTGATCATCGGGGCAATCATAACGGTCCTCTCGCTAGTGTTGATTGTGTTTGCGGTAGGCCGCGCCTTCAGCAGCAAGCGCCCGGTAATTGCTTCTAACGGTGTGCTGGTCCTGGCTCTCGAAGGGACACTTCCGGAGAGTTCGCCTGTTGAGGTACCCATCCCATTCCTTCAGACCCAAAATCAACCAACCGTCCGTGATATATGGAGCTCGCTACGGGCGGCAGCCACCGACAACCGTGTCAAAGCTGTGGTTCTCCAGCCGAGGGGACTCCAAGCTGGCTGGGGCAAATTACAGGAAATTCGCCGAGATCTCATCGATTTCAAGAAATCCGGCAAGCCGGTTTACGCTCTGCTGCAAGGCGCCGGAACGCGCGAATACTACTTGAGTTCTGTAGCGGATCGGGTTTTTCTCTCACCCGACGATCAGCTTGACGTGAAGGGCTTCCGCATCGAAGAAATGTACTTCAAGAACATTCTCGATAAGTTTGGGATAGGCGTTCAAGTCGATCATATCGGCAGGTACAAAGATGCCGGCGATATCTTCTCGAAAACCGGGATGACGCCCGAAACCAGGGAGGTTCTCGGCCAGGTCCTGGACCAAATCTATAACGACTTCTGCGCCTCGGTTGGCCAAAGCCGGCATAAGAGCGCCGAAGATATGCGTACTTTGATCGACATGGGTCCCTTTACGGGTGACCAGGCAAAGGCGACCGGCTTGGTAGACGAACTCGGTTATGAGGATGAAGTTTTCTCAGCGTTGAACTCGAAGGTTGGCGGCGGCGTCAAGTTGAACAAAATTCTGTTGCGATCCTACTTTCAGGCCGTTCCCGGCAAAGGAGATCGCATTGCCATGCTGGTGGGCGAGGGAGACATCGTCCGGGGAAGCGAGTCGGACGACGCGTACAGCAATCAATCAGCTATTTCCTCGGGATCCTTCAGCAAGGTCATCCGCCAGGTGCGGAACGACAGCAGTATCCGAGGAGTGATCGTCCGCATCGATTCACCGGGCGGAGACGCGGTTGCTTCCGATGAGATCCTGCATGAGCTCAAGCTGTTGAGCCGGGTCAAACCGCTGGTCATTTCAATGTCAGACGTCGCAGCGTCCGGCGGATACTTCGTGAGCATGACAGGGGATCCCGTTTATTCGTATCCAGATACGATCACGGGGTCGATCGGTGTCCTCTACGTGCGGCCGAACTTTAAGGGGCTTTACGACAAGCTCGGCATTCAACAAGAGGCAATCGGTCGCGGTAAGTTCTCAGACCTTGATTCGCTTTCCAATCCCCTGTCCGATGCAGCTCGTCAGAAGCTTCATGACTCAATTCAAAAGACGTATCAAAGCTTTGTCACGAAGGTTGCGACGGCCAGACGCAGGACTTACGACCAGATCGATCCACTGGCTCAGGGTCGTGTTTGGATGGGAAACCAAGCCAAGGAGAATGGTTTGGTTGATGAACTGGGAGGTCTCAACGAAGCAATCGCAAGCGTACGCAGAAAAGCCAAGCTATCGGCAGGCGGGGAGACGAACCTGGTGATGTTTCCACCGCGCAGAAGCCTGCTCGAGGTCTTAACCAACTCGGCAGGCGACCAAATGGCCGAAGCGTACGCCTACGGAAAGATCCGCAGCAGCATACCAAATTTGCCTGGGCCCGCGGCACTGAAGGGCGGCATTCTTCGGCTGTTTCCGTTCGCTCTGTCGATCCATTAATTGATGAAAGCGGAAGCGGATGCTACGCCCTGTCCGGCAAGCGCAGCTTGCAGCCGGGTTAAGGCATTCTTGTGAATCTGAGAAACGCGGCTTTCGTTTACACCCAGAGCTTCGCCGATTTCTTTCATGGTCATGTCACTTTCGTAGTACATCGTGATGACTTGCTGATGCCGTTCCGGCAGGATCTGAAGAACTGAGCCCAGCGCGCGCTGCATCTGCTTGCGGGCAAACAGCTGGTCGGGGATCTCCTCGGTCGAACCAGGAATCTCAGGAACGCGTTGATCCTCCCGCTCATTCCGTGACCGGGTCGCCGCTGCTGCGCCGAGATTGCGGAAGTCCACCATCAGGGCCTGCCACCGGCGGCTATCCATGCCCATCTCTTTCGCCACTTCCTCTTCGGTGGGTTCACGGTGAAGTTTGCTGGCAAGCTCACGGCTAACACTTTGCACCATCTTGAGGCGCTTACGAAGATCGCGTGAGGCGAAGTCGAGCTGCCGAAGGCTGTCCAGGATCGCTCCCCGAATCCGATGCTTGGCATAGGTAGGAAAACACACTTCTTTGTCCGCGTTGAACTTGCTGGCCGCTTCAAACAATCCCATCATTCCGGCATGCACCAGGTCGTCTACTTCCACATGGACGTTCATCGAACGCTGCATGTGCGACGCAATCGCATTCACCAAGTGCAGGTGTTCGCTAATCAGTTCATCGCGTGTTGCCTGATAGGCGGCCTGCTGGCTGTGAAGGGTGGCTAATTGAAGGGTTGCGGCGCTCATTTTTCTCTCCCGGGCTGATCGTTGTCAGCCACGCAGAAGAGAAAGGCACGAGATCCTCCAGCCTTCGAGAAGTAGTAAGGCGGTGGTCGTTAAGGGAGCTAAGCTCCCCTATTGCAAACACTTAGAGAGTGTAGGGTAGCTTGTTCACCAAACCCGCGAACCGTTTGGACGAGGGTTATTGATTCGAATCAGAACGGAGTCGCGAAAATGGCGTTTCACTTTGGTATTTCCCTTCCAAAATGGAACGGTAGCAGGGAAAAAGGCTTTATAGCCAAGCGGCTAAGATCTTTCCTAATCAGACGGCTACATCGTCTGGGTTGGGTCCGCGCTTAAGTTCGGAGCCCGGCCCCTTACGGTGAGGACTTGTTCCTGTATCCAGGACAGAAAATAGAACGGGACCGGAGACCAGACGATCTCGCAATTCCTGGTCAGTTAGTAAGTCAAGAAGGTCGATTCCGAATCGCTGCATGATTCGATCGGCAAGCGAGGGTTGCAGTCGACGCTTGCCCTTTAATACATTGTGTATTTGCGGCTGAGATACGCCTATAATTCGAGCTAATCCTCGTTCGGTGAAGTCGCCGTTATTGAGCCTTGTAATCACAGCGGCTAGTAGTCGCTCCTGAAGAAGCTCGAAGGTGACGAAACGACGCTCACCCGTTGATTTCAAACTGCTATAGGCCCCCTTGAATCTCTGCTATAAATCCAAAATTTACCTTCTTGTATTTGAACATAATACTAATCTTAATTGATTGTATTTTGAGATACTTACAACTCTTGTATTGCCTGATTCGGCGAGGAATACGGGAAAAATTCTCTCAAATTAACAGCGCAATTCTTCTAGTACTGTAAGTTCAATCTAGTACCGACTAGCCCAGCGATCAAAACAATAGAAAAGGGAGTTGGAAAACAACAAAATGCAGTGGACACGTTCAGAAACTCTTGCCCTTGCTCAACAGTCATGCACCTACTGTTATGGCCTTGGTCTCAGGCCCGGAAGATCAGGGGTGTCGACCCCTTGCAATTGCGTCTTTAGAGCAATTTTCAGAGCCTGCTACGCTCGCTTTCGACAATGCACATCGAAAGAGAAGTACGTCAGCAGAGTTTCCCTGGAATCAAATCCGGGCCGTCAGAGAAAAGCGACTTGGGGCCTCAAAAACGAAGAGTATATTGCCGACTTTTGTCTGGTCAGTCGCCGGACTTTAGACGAGCATCAATACAAGATCTTTAAGTTTCACTTCCTTCTGGGTGCGGATTGGAGACTCTGCTGCCGCAAGCTCGATATCGAACGCGGTGAGTTCTTCCATGAGGTTTACCGGATAGAGCAGAAGCTAGGCCGCACATTCCGAGAACTCGAGCCCTTTGCTCTCTTCCCGCTGGACGAGTACTTCAACAGCACGGGCCGGCAGAAAGCAACAGCCATTGTCCCCTTCCCGGTGGAAACCGATGACCTGGACGGAACCGCGGTACTATCCAAGTTCCCTATAAAAAGGGCTGCTTAACCACGCGGCGAGAGTCTTGACGGCAGCCCGGCTTAAGTAAGCAGGCAGGCTAAGAATCAGGGTTCTCGCTTGTGCGGCATCGGCGGAAAAACCTGGCGATCAGTTCGCCGGCTTCTGCCGCAAACAGCCCTTCATCCACCGTGACTTTGTGATTCAGAAATGGGGAGTCTACCAGGTTGAATTTGCTTCTGACCGCCCCGAACCGCAGGTCGCGCGCCGCAAATATAAGACGCTCGACTCGTGCGATGGAGATTGCACCGGCGCACATAACGCAGGGTTCCAATGTACAGAACAAAGCTGTTCCAGGTAGCCGATAGTTCCCTAACAGGGTTGCGGCTGCCCGTAAAGCCTCGATCTCGGCGTGGGAGGTGGGATCGGATCGCTTAATAGGCGAATTCCAACCCTCGCCCACCACCCGGCTTTGATACACGAGAACGGCGCCGACCGGGACTTCTCCCGCAAGCTCAGCGCGTCGCGCCAGATCCAGAGCCAGTTCCATGAAACCGCGGTCTGCCGGGGTGAAATCCGCAGACCCGGTTCCTACACCGACATTATTCATCAGTGTCGGAAATGACGGACGCCGGTAAAGACCATCGCCAATCCTAATCGGTCCGCCGCCGCAATCACATCTTCGTCCCGAACGGATCCGCCCGGTTGGATCGCAGCCGTAATGCCGTGCTTGGCCGCCTCTTCCAGACCATCCGGAAAAGGGAAGAAAGCGTCCGAGGCAAGTACACTGCCTTGGATCGGGAGAATCGCTTTCATCGCTGCCACTTTCACGCTATCCACCCGGCTCATTTGTCCCGCACCTACGCTGACGATTTGACCTGGACGAGCATACACGATCGCATTCGATTTGACGTGCTTTGCTACTTTCCAGCCGAAAGCTAGCGCGTTCATCTCATCCGGAGTCGCCAATCGCCTGGTCACAGTTTTCACTGCGCTCAAATCGAGCCGGGCACTATCGGCAGTCTGCGCCAGATATCCGCCCGAAATTGATTTGACGACCAGCGCGTTGTCGTCTTCGCGAGCCACCCGGATGATCCGCAAATTCTTCTTGGCCGACAGTATCGCTCGAGCTTCTTGCGAATAAGAGGGAGCAGCGATCGCCTCCACGAAGAGTTTGCTCACCTCTTCCGCGGTTTCAGCATCGAGTTCACGATTAAACGCAAGAACACCTCCAAAGGCCGAAATAGGATCGGCCTCCAAAGCTTTCCGATACGCAGCGGCCAACGTCTCTTGCTCTGAACAGCCACACGGATTAGTGTGTTTGATAATCGCCGCCGCCGGGTATTCGAATTCCTGGATTAACTGCCAGGCAGCATCCAGATCAACAAGGTTGTTGTAGGAGAGTTCTTTCCCCCCAAGCTGTTCGGCGTTTCCAATGCCCCCCAAACCGCGCTTGTAGAGCGCCGCGGATTGGTGCGGATTCTCTCCGTAGCGCAGGCTTGCGCTCTTACGGGCAGAAATGTTCAAGACGGGCGGCAGCGACTTCGCATTGTCAGACCCCATTTGAAGCAGGCGGCTCGCGATAGCGGCATCATAAGCAGCAGTCTGGACGAACGCCTCCTGGGCTAACTGCCACTGGGTCTGCAGGCTCAAAGAGCCGCCATGATCGGCCATTTCTGAAACGATCGCGCCATATTGTTCTGGCGATACCACCACCGCGACATCCTGGAAGTTTTTGGCTGCGGCCCGGATCATGGTAGGACCGCCAATATCCACGTGCTCGATCAGATCCTCACGCTGGATCCCCGGATCCGCTGCAAACTTCTCAAATTGATAAAGATTTACAACGACCATCTGTATTGGCCGGATACCGTGTTCCGCGAGAGACTTCATGTGCTCCGGGTTTGAGCGAATTGCAAGAATCCCTCCGGCTATGTGCGGATCAATGGTTTTTACACGGCCATCCAGCATCTCGGGAAAGCCCGTCACTTCCGACACCTCGACTACGGGTAGTCCGTTTTCTCGGAGGACCTTAGCTGTACCGCCCGTCGAAATCAATTCGACTTGGTGTCGAAGGAGCGCCTGTGCAAATTCAATCAATCCAGTCTTATCTGTAACGCTCAGCAAGGCGCGTTCAATCCGAGGCATTCCTTTATTCTGGCAGCCGCTTCGATGGGGACAAGCCGCTTTGATGGGGACAGTCCCGGTTCGCAAGTAGCTGAAACAGCGTGCGGAAGGTTCTGTCCCTCTAAAATTAGGAGTGCCTCATTACTGTACTTTGATTCCGGGCGACGGTATTGGACCCGAGGTTGCCCAGTCTGCCGTGCGTGCTATCGGCGCGACCGGAGTGGACATTGTCTGGAAACGCGCGGAACTAAACGAAGCCATCATCCTTGAAGCGGGCAAAACCTTACCGAAGTA
This sequence comes from uncultured Acidobacteriaceae bacterium, assembly GCA_963814195.1. GTDB lineage: Bacteria > Acidobacteriota > Terriglobia > Bryobacterales > Bryobacteraceae > Bog-105. The sequence continues at coordinate 487,478 of CAWFBU010000004.1, read as the reverse complement.
CCTGCTTGATTCCATGCACGAAACCCGAGTAGGCCTGAAGGGACCGGTCACCACCCCGATTGCCGGCGGCTTCCAGAGCGTCAACGTGCAATTGCGCAAAACCCTCGACCTGTTCGCCAACGTCCGCCCCGTCAAAACGCTGCCCGGCCTGAAAACCAGGTTTCAAGACGTGTCCATTGACATGGTGCTCTTTCGCGAGAACACCGAAGACCTCTATTCCGGCCTTGAGCATGAGGTCGTCAAAGATGTGGTGACCAGCCTGAAAGTCATCACCCGTACCGCATCGGAACGCATTGCCCGATATGCCTTCGACTACGCGAAAGTGAATGGCCGCAAACGCATTACAGCGATCCACAAAGCCAACATTATGAAGCTGGCCGATGGGCTATTCCTCCGCTGCTGCCGCGAAACAGCAGAGAAGAATCCGGAGATTCAGTATCAGGAACTGATCGTCGACAACGCGTCCATGCAACTCGTTGTTCGTCCCGAAACCTTCGATCTGCTCCTCCTGCCTAATCTCTACGGAGACATCCTGTCTGATCTGGCCGCCGGTTTGGTAGGAGGCCTCGGCATTGTGCCCGGCGCGAATATGGGCGAGACTCACGCAGTCTTTGAAGCAGTTCACGGCAGCGCCCCGGACATCGCCGGACAAGGCAAGGCGAACCCGACTGCCATGATCCTTTCGTCCGTTATGCTGCTTACCCATTTAGGAGAAAGAGAAGCCGCACATCGGCTCCAATCAGCGGTTGAAGCCGTTTACCAGGAAGGCAAATATCTAACCGGCGATGTAGGGGGCACGGCATCTACTATCGAATTCACAGACGCCGTTGTGAAGGAACTGAAGGACTCAGCAGGCGGGTGGTGAGCGGAACGGCCCTGGCCGTCCAGCTCACCCCGGCTTGCGACAGGCTGCTTACAAACCTTTTTTGGCCAGGAAGGCAATAAGATCGACGACGCGGCTGGAGTATCCCCACTCGTTGTCGTACCAAGCCACGACCTTCACCATCGTGCCGTTCAGAACTTTAGTTAATTCCGCATCCACAATGGAACTGTTTGGGTTCTGCAGCATGTCCGTCGATACGACCGGCTCTTCGGTGTAATCAAGAATTCCCTTCAAAGCGCCTTGCGAAGCTTTCTTGAGCTCCGCGTTCACTTCTTGGCTGGTCGTTGGCTTCTTCACGACAGCGACGAAATCGACCACCGAGACGTCGGGGGTGGGAACACGCATGGCATAACCGTCCAGTTTGCCCTTCATCTCCGGCACCACCAGACCAAGCGCTTTCGCGGCCCCGGTTGAGGTCGGAATCATATTCAAAGCAGCTGCTCGTGCGCGGCGTAAGTCCTTGTGAGGAAAGTCCAGGATGCTCTGGTCGTTGGTGTAGCTGTGGATCGTGGTCATGGAACCGACCTCGATGCCGAAGGTATCGTTCAGAACCTTTACAATCGGCGCTAGGCAATTGGTTGTGCAGGAGGCGTTAGAGATGATGTTGTGGCTCTCGGGCTTGTACATCGATTCGTTAACACCCAGAACAATCGTCACATCTTCGTTCTTCGCTGGAGCGGAGATGATCACCTTCTTTACCGACCCGCGAAGATGCTTTTTTGCATCGCTTGCGTCAGTGAACCGGCCCGTGGATTCAACCACAACCTCGACGCCAAGGCTTGGCCAATCGATCTCAGCGGGGTCTTTGGTGGCGAAAATCTTAATGGCCCGACCGCCGACGTGTAGAGTATCGCCTTCTGAACGGACCTCCTCTTTCAGTCGACCCAGAATTGAATCGTACTTCAACAAATGCGCTAGCGTAGCGGTGTCAGTTAGGTCATTAGCGGCAACGAACTCGATGTCCGGATTGTTCAGTCCGGCCCGGACTACATTTCGGCCAATACGGCCGAAGCCGTTAATCCCTACTTTAGTTGGCATATTCCTCTAGTTTACGAAGGCGGCCATTTGCCTCCCTCGCAACCTATCGGGGAGGCGGTAAGGGAGGCGCAGTCATGCCGCCTACATTGGCATAACTCTCGCTTATCTTCGTGACTTTGCCTTCACTAAACCGGACGAACGTCATCTTACCGGGAGGATCGCCGTAAATCCAGTCTTCCAGCTCGTCACCCTGGCTGGTTGGTTTCACGGCTCTTGTTTCGTGGCTTGCCCAGCGCCAGCAGGACCTGGTCCTTGTCCATGCCTTCCATAGCGCGCTGCTCTTTGATAGCCTTCCGAACCGGCTCCGGCAATTTGTCCATGTACTGCTCAGACGCTGAGTGCTTCTCGAAATCGAAGATCGGCGCCAGCATCTGTCTGATCTCGGCTGCCTTTAAAGACGGCACACTCTGGGGGAACACCAGCGCGATATGTGAACCGTTCGCCTGCTGGCCGTTCTGCCCTGTGCTCACCGGCGACGTTGTGCCGCCCATTCCTACCTGCACGTGGTCGTACCAATGTCCGGTTCGAGTACCGCCATTGATCTGCAGCAGGATCCGGTTCTGCTCGATCTGAACGCTCGTGATTTGGACCTCGTCGCCCAGCCGCGCTGCAGGACCGTTCTCCTGCATAGCCTTATCCCAATTGCGTTGGTCAAAGGAACCGTTACTGTTGAAGACCAGCGGCTTTTTCGATCGCGGCAAAGCGGTCTTCATCGTCGCGAACTCAGCGTTCAGTCCCCGCTCGATCTCCAACTTCTCGTCGAAGCTCAGCTTGTCGGCTTTCAACTGAAAGGCAAGACCGAAGATTAAGAGGAGCGCCGCACCAAGACTTAAAAGGGGTCGTTGATACTCGGCGCCACCATTGAAAGCTGACTTTTCACGGGAGCTCGGAAAAGTGCATATAGCAGACCCAGAACAAAAATCGTGGTCAGCAGCCCGCCTTCCGGCCCGTAATTCCCGCCGCTCCAAATCGGCGCCAGATCCCATCGGTAAACGTACCTCGTCACATCGATTGTAAGCCCGCTGAGGTTCACGCCGAAGAGAGGAAGTACTGCGTTCCAGCCGAAGTGCAGGCCGATCGGCAGCCACAGATCGCGGCTCCTCAAGAACGCCACGCCAAGGAGAACTCCCCAGAGAATGGTATTGAGAATCGCGAGTCTGGATGAGTGTGGATTTGATCCATGAGCCAGACCGAACAATACACTGATCGGCAGAATGGTAGCGAAAGGTCCCACCTTTTCCACAAGCAGCTGGAAAGCATAACCGCGGAAGATCAGTTCTTCTCCGGTCGCGGCTACCAGCAAAGTGACCAGATAAAAGATGAGTGACGCCCAACTGGTCTGAGAATCGTTTCTCAGGTCAAGATGTCCAGTGCCTGCCAATAAAGGTGCGAGCAGCATCAACGCTGCTGCACCAGCGCCATACAAAACACCCAAGGCAAGATTTCGCTGAGAGCTCCCGTTGATGGGCAAGCCGATGTCGGTGAGTGGCCTCCGGTCAAAAATACGCATCGTAAGCACGTTTGCCAGTAAGCCCGTGCTGCACAGGCCCACACTCCCGGCCACCACCGGTCCGAAAAACTGAAGAGGCGTTGTTGCAAAGAGGAGCCCGATAATGACCACAGCGATAAAAAACACCACACGGATCACCAAGCTGAGTTTTGTGTCCGATTGGACGGGCTCCGGGATGAACGTTTCGGGCATGGACGGGGCGTCTCTTTACACCGTACTGCACCCGGGGATCTATCACTCAGAAATGCACAGTAAGCCTATGGTTTGTGGCTGGATTTGTCGATGAAAAAAGCATGCAAGAAAGAAGAAACGATCATCGCCTGCTGTGTGCCGATTTAGTCGAGGTCGCCTGGAGCCAGGCAGCCCATGAGCATCGCCGCGTAGCCAACCTGGAAGACATTTCTCTCACCGGTCTTTGTGTCCAGATGGAGATTCCGCTCGAGTCGGGAACCGAGGTTGTGGTCCGATATGGTGATGGAGAACTCATCGGAGTGGTACGCTATTGCACCTATCGCTATCAGAGTTTCTTCCTTGGAGTGGAGCTCGAAGAGCGGTCCCGCTGGTCGACGCAGCACTACCAACCGCGCCATCTCCTCGATCCGCGAGAAATGGTGCAGAATACTTTGATGAGACACGAAATCCAGATAGGCCCACCAGTTCGTCCGAACTAACGCATGTCGAGAGCGCGCACACCGGTACCGGCAGGTGGCGTCTATGCCGCTCTGCTCACGCCCCGCAAACCGGGCACTACCGTTGCAGATGCCGCCGCTCTTCTTGATTACCTTGATCGAGCCGTCAACGCGGGAGTAAACGGCCTTGTACTCTTCGGAGCGACAGGCGAGTTCGTTCATTTCGACCCGGAGGAACGAGCACGTGCGGCCGCGCTAGCCATTCGCCGAAGCCGGGTGCCGGTACTGGTGAACGTTTCACACTCGACCATGGTGGGTACGATCGCCCTTGCAGAAAGTGCCATGAAGATCGGTGCGGATGGGGTCCTGCTGATGCCACCGTACTTCTATCGCTACAGCGAGAATGATCTCTTTGCGTTCTATCAGGAAGCGACAAAGCTTCTGGAGGGCCAAACCTCTATTTATATCTACAATCTTCCCGCCTTCACCAACCCTCTATCCGCCAGTGTTATCGAACAGATACTTACTTTGCCTGGAGTTGCCGGAATCAAAGACTCCAGTGGCGATTGCCTGCTCATGTCGCACCTTCTGGAGCTTCGCACCCGTACCGAGTTCCGTCTTATGGCAGGCAACGAAAATCTGTATGCGGAGGCAAGGCTCGGCGGCGCCGATGGAATCGTCTCCGGTCTTTCTGCAGCCTTGCCGGAGTTGCTTGTTGCATTGGACCGCGCAATTGTTTGCCATCAGGACGCCGCTCAACATCTACTCTCGGGTCGTCTTAAAGAATTTCTCTCCTGGGTGGAGCGCCTTCCACCAGTTGTCGCCATCAAGGAAACAGCCGCATTCCGCGGCTGGATCAAGAACGAGGACGTTCTACCGCTGTCGCCTCAAACCCGGGCTACCCTTTCGGATTTCCGATCTTGGCTGGAGTTCTGGCTCCCTGCCACCCTGACCGAATGCGCGCCTTCGCGAAGTGCGAAGAAGTAGGCTCTGTTGCCATCAATATTGCAGAACTGTGTCAGACTCGGAGCAAAGACGGTAATTTCTTGACGATCGATTCACAACCTGTTGCACCGGCTCTTGAGGACTTCCGAGCCTCAGCACACCAGCATGCCGACTGGATAGCAGACTACCTGGAGAACGTAAGAACATACCCCGTTACTACCTCGATGTCACCGGGCGATCTGATCGCCCGATTGCCTGCAACTCCGCCGGAAACTGGTGAATCGCTACACTATATCTTCCAAGACTTTCAATCGCTCATCGTTCCGGCGCTAACTCTCTGGAACCACCCGAAGTTCTTCGCCTATTTCTCGGTCTCGTCCTCGCCGCCTTCCATACTGGCTGATTTCCTGATCTCGACCGTCAATGTCAACGCGATGCTGTGGAAGTCATCCCCGGCGGCTACGGAACTCGAACAAGTGACCCTCGGCTGGCTGCGCCAGTGGCTGGGCCTGCCCGACGATTTATTCGGAATCATCTACGACACCGCTTCTGTGGGGGTTCTGCAAGCGCTTGGAGCCGCCCGGGAGCGAATCGCCCCCGAATGCCGCGCTGAGGGGATGCGCCCGGGTCTCACTGTCTACGTCTCGGAACACACTCATTCGTCTTCCGAAAAGGCTGCGATCACTTTGGGCTTCGGCCGAAACAATGTGCGACGCATTCCAGTTGACGGCTCGTTCCGGATGAGGATCGACAAATTGGAAGAAGCACTCGAAACCGACGTAGCAGCCGGCAAGCGGCCTTGCTGTATCGTCGCCTCGATTGGCTCAACTTCCACCTCGGCGATTGAGGCCATACCTCAGATCGCAGACTTAGCCGAACGGTTTGGGGCCTGGCTCCACGTGGATGCGGCTTATGGAGGCTCAGCGGCCGTGGTGCCGGAAATGCGATACATCCTTGAAGGAGTAGAGCGAGCCGACTCGCTCATTCTGAATCCCCACAAGTGGTTGTACGTCTCCATAGATTGCAGCGTCTTGTTCACCAGACACCGGGAGATCTTTCGCCGCGCTTCGTCCCTGGCTGCCGAGTATCTACGGACACCCGAGGATGATCGGGTCGTGAACTTCAACGATTTCGGAGTGCAACTTGGCCGCCGCTTCCGCGCTTTGAAGCTCTGGTACGTCTTCCGCTACTACGGTCGTGAGGGCATCATCGCTCTACTTCGTGAATCTCTGAGGCTCGCTCAGGTTCTTAAGAGTCTCGTTGAGCATTCCGAGGACTTCGAACTAGCCGCGCCGGTTCCTTTCTCGCTTGTTTGTTTCAGACACAGGCTGGGCGATGAAGTCACCGAGAAACTGTTGAAGGAAGTGAACGCCACCGGTCGTGCTTTCCTGTCGCACACGATCCTGAACGGCCATTTCGTCCTCCGGTTCGCCATAGGGAACTTCATGACTTCCGAAGCAGACATTCGTGAGACCTGGGCGATGATCTGCGCCCTCGGCAGTCAACTCGTGTCCAATCAGCGCGAGCCCAACCTGACTGCCAGCAGTCGGTAGAACAACCCGTGAGTGCTCCTCGCCTGCAAACGTCGCTCTGCGGCATTCCTTTGCGAAACCCGGTGATTGCTGCGTCAGGAACATTCGGCTATGGTTTGGAATTTGCTCCCCTCGTCGAGCTGGATAAATTAGGGGCGCTGGTCACTAAAGGTATTTCTCGCGACCCGATCGCCGGAAATCCGGCGCCTCGTCTCTTTCAAACACCTGGAGGCATGATCAACTCCGTAGGCCTTCAGAACGTGGGAGTCCAAGCCTTCGTCCGTGACAAACTGCCTTCTCTTCGCAAGCACGATGTCCCGGTCATCGTTAACGTCTTTGGTTATGCGGTGGAAGATTACCTGGAGGTCCTTCGGACCCTGGAGGAAGCCGAAGGAATAGCGGCCTACGAACTGAACATCTCCTGCCCGAACACCAAGGAGGGTGGGATCTTCTTCTCCAGTGATCCCTCAGCAGCTGCGGCCCTGATTGCCCGAGCGCGGCGCGTCGCCAGGCGACCTTTGTTCGTGAAGCTCTCTCCGAACGTCGCCAGTATTCAACCGTTCGCCGTAGCTGCGGAACGTGAAGGCGCCGACGCCATTTCCCTGGTAAACACGTTTGTCTCACTGGCACTCGACGACCGGGAACGATCTTCGAAAGTCGGCGCCGGCTTCGGTGGACTTTCCGGCCCTGCAATCAAACCGATTGCACTTCGGCTGGTCTACGAAGCGGTACAAGCGGTCAGTATCCCTGTCATCGGCTTGGGCGGCATTTGCCACGGCCGCGATGCTCTTGAATTTTTAATGGCGGGCGCCAGCGCCGTCGAGGTAGGAACTGCTTCGTTCGTGGACCCCCGAGCGCCTCTTCAGATCGCCAACCAACTCGCCAAAGAAATGCAGCGGTTGGGAGTACTAGAGCTAACGGCCTTGATCGGTACCGCGCGGCTCACACGAGCTTCCTCATCAGCCAAAATAGTGGCGAATCCGATTGGAGCGGGGTCGTCGAAGTTGTTATGATTATGCGATTCTGCTAGTCGAACGCGGTGGAGTAATCCCTCCAAAACTCTCTGGCGCCGCACTCGTCGTGTAGATCAAAACTTCATAACAGGAGAACGCCTTGGCAACCACAGGCGCAGTATACCCGTCGACACCGCTGCCCCGGCAGCTCGCACTACGACCCGTAAACCGCACGGTTGAAAGGATCTTCTTCAGCGGAATGGCGATTCTGCTCTGCGTCATCGTCTTCATCGGCTTTTCGCCCACTTACTTTCAAGCCGGCATGCTGCGGGCTCCGCTGCCCAGCCCCATCCTTCATTACCACGGAGCGGCCTTCACTTTATGGATGATTTTGTTCCTGGTGCAGTCCGCTTTGATCTCCGCACGCCGCGTTGCTTGGCATCGTTCACTGGGTACCATTGCATTCTGCCTGCCGCCGGTCATGATCGTTCTCGGTGTTGTCGCCGCCCTCGATGCCCTTGCTCGGAAAGTCACCATTGGTCCTCTGGATCCGGCTGTCTCCCTCTCTATTCCGCTGCTTGGTATCGCGTGGTTTAGTGTAGTGATCTTCGCCTCCTGGAGAGCCCGGAGAAAGCCCGATGCTCACAAGCGCCTCATCCTGCTAGCTACTATCGCTTTAGTCGACGCGGCGCTCGGGCGCTTCCCTTGGAGCCGGATCGGGTTCTCGCCCGCTCAAGGCGCTGTGACCGGACTCGGCACCCTCATCCTGCTGGTCATCGCTTATGATCTTTACTCTCTCCATCGTGTCCACCGGTCTACGATGTGGGCCGCTCCCTTAACCTTCGCGGTAGGCGCCTTCGCCGTTCCCATCGGTATGACCTCAGCCTGGCACAGCTTTGCGGCGTTCCTAGCCCGCACCGTTCCCGTGCATCTGTAACTGCCTGCTTCCACTGCTCACCCTTGCGCCACGTGACAAGAAAAGAAAAAGTCCTGCAGTGCAAAATGGAGCGATGAGAGAGATCATCACCTCGCACAAAGCGCCCAAGACTGCCGGGCCTTATTCCAGTGCGGTTCGTCAGAATGGCTTCGTGTTCCTTAGCGGTCAAATTCCGCTCAACCCCGCCACGGGTGAGTTAGTGACCGGCACAATTGAAGAACAGGTAACGCAAGTCCTTCAGAATTTGGCTGCTGTTCTCGAGGGTGCTGGTTTAACGCTGGCCGACATCATCAAAACCACCGTTTTCCTGAAAGACATGAACAATTTCAGCCGGATGAATGAAACATACGGCTCTTTTTTCCCCAATGATCCGCCGGCTCGAACCACTGTTGAAGTGGCGCGACTGCCCCGGGACGTTCAGGTCGAGATCGAGGCTATTGCCGTCGACACGCGCGCTACCAGGCTTTAGACGCTGCCCCGAAATTGCCTTCCTCGCACAGCGCGATCAGCCACTAGTTTCCAGGCTGCGATTCCGGTCGCGCTCGCTGAGATCAGCAGGATGAATTCAGTCGGGTACCGATAGCGCAGGTGCACCTGGAGCAGATAGTACGGGAGGGGATAGATCAACAGCGGCACAGCGAGGAGCAAAGCCGATTTGTGCCGGACCCTCCAGATCAGGAGTAAGCCGATGAAAGAAAGTGGCGTCATCAAGCGGAACACTACCCGACGAATCAACTCTGGCGCAAAAGGAACCCAGGTCAGCCAGACGTGTTGCAACGTTAGCTGGCCAAAGCGCTCAGGGTGCGACTTGATCCACTTTATGGTCGTATTTAAGAGGCGTTTGTTATAAGCGACCTCGCCCTGCTGCTGGATCTTTCGCGCTTCGTCCGGATTCATCATGGGATGACAGCAGCCATAAAGCCGCCAGTTATCGTCCATCAACGGAAAAGCTCTATCGTTGTTGGCGAGGAAGAGCTCCATTCCGAAATTGCTTCGAGTCGCAATCGGCGATCCCAGCTGCACCAGGTTCCGAACCGCCCAAGGTGCAATACAAAGCAGCATGGCGGCTAACGCCAGGGCAGCAGCGAAGGGCTTCCCATGAGCGGTTCGACTTTGTTCGAAACCGATGTAAGCCAATGCAAGCAGGCAGAGCGGGGCCAAGGTGGAACTGGTGAGTATCGTTATTCCCAGAAAAGCGCCGAGTGCCAGCGCTTCCCGAACGGTCCATGGCCGGCTCGTCACAAGCTCTGTCCAGACAATCAGCAGAAGGAGCAGCAGCGCCGTTACGTGGTTCTCAAAATCTCCTTGGATCTCAATATATGGGTACAACGGAACGATCGCTCCGAACAGGCCCGCTGCAAAGCCCACCCCGGGGGAAAGCTTCAAGGCTTTGCCCAGCCAGGGCAGAAGTGCATACTGGCAGCTGCTGATCAAACAGGTCAGCAGTACCTTGACAAACTCAGCTGTCTCTCCTGTACCAAATGCGTAGAAGATGCTCGCCAGCAGCAAAGCGTAGGCGGGGCAAACGTGCGCTGAAGGGCCGGTCGGGAGCGAGTACGGATTTCCGAGTACCCCGGTATGCGCCAACGAGATGGCTTCCAGCTCCATTTCGGCCCGGTCAAGGTCGGCCCAGGAGTGCTTCAGTGCCGCTATGAGAAGACGTACCAGCAATCCCAGAGCGAAGATCAGCATACCCCGCCCAACGACCGAACGCGGCATTGCGATCCTGCTCAGGCGTGCGCCGTCGAGAAGCTTATGGAGATAGCTGCGTCTGGCGTTGCCGGGATTGCGTTCGGAACATTGACCGTTCAAGTAAACCCGGCCTACATAGAACTTTGCACGAGCCCTCTATCCATGCTTGCAACCATCAGCTCCGGGAGACCGTTCGGTGTTTTCCACCTCTCCCGTATCGGGCACAACAATCATGCCGGGAGCGAAAGCTAGTTTTTCGGGTCGGCGGGTTTCAGCGCCGGATGTGCACTGTACTGGTTCTGGGGCGGCTGCAACTGCACGTCCAATTTCTTTTCTTCGGTATCAAGATCTACTTTCTTGCCGAAGGTTTGATACTTGCTCGTGATCACCTGTACCTGGACCGTCCCGAAAGGGACGGCCGGGAAATGCGCCTTTCCCTGCTGGTTGGTGTGCACTTCCCAATGTGTGGACTTGCGCATTCCCAAGCGCGCAATTTGATGCGACCCGAGAAAATCCAAAATGACAGTCGCGTTCTCTACCGGCTTATCGAACTGGTTTGTCACCTCAATGGAGAGAGTCGATTTTTTGTCCGCGGCTGCAGCCAACGGCGGGAGTAGCGTGGCTGCCAAAGCGGCAATCGCCACGGCCTTCGTCCAAAATCGCCTAGGGTGTGTCAAGGTTGACATGTCAAAACAGGTCCCTTGCGTTAAAGGGTAACAGTCTTCAGGTAGTCCCGGAACTGAGTCCCGAGATCATGACGATCCAGCGCAATCTCCACCGTAGCTTTCAAAAAGCCGAGCTTGTCGCCAGCATCGTACCGCTTGCCTTCGAACTTCAAACCGTAGATCGGGCGGTTCCGAAGCATGTATTTCAGCGCGTCAGTCAACTGGATCTCGCCGCCACTTCCAGGCTCAATCGACTCGACGCACTGAAAGATTTCTGGTGTTAAAACGTAACGCCCGATAATCGCCAGATTAGACGGCGCATCCGCCTTCTTCGGCTTTTCCACCATGTTGCGAATCCGATAGAGCCGGTTCTCGCGGCCGTTGTCCGAGACCTGTTCGGCATCGACAATGCCATAGGCGGACACCTGGTCATCCGGCACTTCCATCAGAGCCAGAACGGAGGCGCCGTAGAATTCGTAAACGTCCAGGAGTTGACGGATGCAAGGTGTACCGGACGTGATGATGTCGTCCGACAACACAACCGCGAACGGCTCATGCCCGACTAGTTCTTTGGCACGCAGCACGGCGTGTCCCAGGCCCAAGCGCTTCCTTCTGCCGCACGTAGGAGACATCGATCATGTCCGAGATGGATCGGACCATGGACGAGCATGTCTGTTCTTGCCCTTCGGACTCGAGCAGTTGCTCGAGTTCGAAGCTGACGTCGAAATGATCTTCGATCGAAGACTTTCCCCGTCCCGTAACGATGATGATGTTCTGAATGCCGGAATGCATCGCCTCCTCAACCCCGTACTGAATCAGGGGTTTGTCCACAATCGGAAGCATCTCTTTTGGAGAGGCTTTTGTCGCTGGCAGAAACCTGGTTCCTAAACCAGCAGCAGGAAAAACGGCTTTCCGCACCTTGGCAATCATCACCGCCATTGTACGCATACGGAGCAGCTTTACAGGCCGGTTAGTCGCGTCCGGATTACTTCCGAAATCCCGGCACGTCTTGCTGCGCTCGCAGCGGCCTGTGTTACTTCTAAGGTTTAGCCTTCCAGCGAGAAATTAAGATTTAAACCATGGCATACGTAATCGCAGAACCCTGCATTGGAACAAAAGATAGCGCCTGTGTTGACGCTTGTCCTGTCGACTGCATCCACCCCAAGAAGGATGAAGCGAAGTTCGACGGAGAAGAGATGCTCTACATCGATCCGGTTGAATGCATCGACTGCGGCGCCTGCGTTCCGGTTTGCCCGGTTTCGGCGATTTTTGCCCTGGACGATCTTCCGGAAAAGTGGGCCAGCTTCGCGGAAAAGAACGCTGTATTTTTCGGCCGCTAACGTCCTTTTACAGCTTCGTCACATTCGGCCGATACAAAGCGCTTGACGTATCGGTCTCCCAGACTTTCACGTAAGACACCTGTGCGGAAGTCAGATCCTTCTGTACTTCTTCGCAGATAAATTTTGCGATGTTTTCGGCCGACGGATTGATTAGGTCGAACGGCTTTAAGTCGTTGATGAATTGATGATCCAGGTATTCGCTGGTGGCCCGCAGACGTTTTTTCAAATCCGCAAAATCGTGGAGCAAACCATTCTCATCCAGTTCCGGGCCGGCAATCGCTACCTGAACGCGGTAGTTATGCCCGTGGACGTTCTCGCACTTGCCATGGTAATTCCGGAGTGCGTGCCCGGCCGCGAATGTATGCTCTACACAAATCTCAAACATCGAAAAATTCTTCTACATCCCCTAATTTGGCGGTAAACCGGTATGGAGGCAGGCTATCGAGAAATACCCTGCCGTAAGCCTGTTTGGTAATCCTATTATCCAGCAATGCAAGCACACCGCGGTCGGTGGTACTGCGAATCAATCGACCGAAGCCTTGCTTTAAGGTCAGCGCCGCCTGTGGAATCTGGTATTCGCGGAATGCGTCGCCGCCGCTTCGCCGCACATCCTGCACTCGCGCGGCGATCACCGGATCAGATGGGACTGCAAAGGGCAGGCGGTCGATGATGACACAGCTCAGTTGTTCACCCTGCACATCCACTCCCTGCCAGAAGCTGGAAGTCCCAAACAGTACAGCCCCGGGATTACTTCTGAAGCTCTCCAAAAGTGCATTCCGCGGAACATCGCCTTGCAGAAACAGCGGGTAATCCAGCTCGTCCTTCACCAGCTCGTAAATCTGCCGCATCTGCTGATAGCTCGTGAACAGGACGAAGGCACGCCCGCGCGAGGCTCGCAGCAGGCTAACCACTTCGCGCGCTGCCCGCTGAGCGAAATCCATCGAGCGCGGGTCCGGCAACTGCGCAGGGACATAAAACAGCACCTGCTTGCCGTAATCATAGTGACTTTCCACCTGCAAAGTTTTCGCATGCGGAAGGCCTAATCGCGCCTGCGCATACTCAAACGTTCCGCCAACCGTTAAGGTCGCCGACGTCAGTACCACGGACGGAACTTTGTCGAAAAGCCGTGCCGACAGTGTTTGCGAAAGATCGATCGGAACCGCCTGCAAATAGATTCCCCGCTGACGCTGTTCGGTCCAGTAGACGAATTTCGGATCGGCGACTTCCACCCAGAAGCGAAGGGCCTGCTGGATTAAGCGAGCACGTCTCACCAAAGGCAGCGTAAACTCGACGACCCCCGCGGTGATCTCCAGGCGCGCGCATAGATACTCAATCGCCACCACCAGTTCGGCATAGCTTTCTCCATGCTGTTCCAGAAAGCGCTGGTGCTGGGTGAATGCGTGACGCCCCTCCTGGGCAAACAAGCTGAAAAACTGCTCAGCCCGGTCGCTCAATTGAATCAGCCCTCGATCGATCTCAGGTTCTGAAAAGAATTTCTGCCGCGACGTTTCTGCGATGTCCCGAATCAGGCGCTGAATTTGCAGGTTGCTGACACTCATTCCAAAGTACTGACCGGCAATGTCCTCAATCTCATGCGCTTCGTCGAAGATGACAGCCGCATAGTCCGGCAGAAGCGCCCCGAAAGCCTGATCCCGCATGGCCAGATCGGCAAAGAAGAGATGGTGGTTAACGATTACGATGTCGCTCTCGATCGCCCGCCGGTGCATCTCAGTAATGAAACACCGATCGAACTGCTTACATTTTTGACCGGCGCACATCTCGCTGCGCGCGTCTAGTTTGTGCCAGAGAGTGCTGCGTTCCGGCAACTCAACCAGTTCGTTGCGATCGCCCATCTGGGTTCTGATTTCCCAATCGCGAATCAACTGGTATTCGCGAATCTCCTCCAGCCCATGCAGAATCGGCTCGCGATCGGCGTCGTACACCTTCTGCCGGCAAACATAGTTATTCCGGCCTTTCATATAGCAGACCGAAAGAGGCCGGTCGAACAAGGTCTGCAGGAATGCGACGTCCTTAAAGAACAGCTGCTCCTGCAAATTCTTGGTCCCGGTGGAGATGACGACGCGCTTGCCTGAGAGTAGTGATGGAATCAGATAAGCCAGTGTTTTACCCGTGCCGGTACCGGCTTCCACCAGCAGGTGTTCGCGTTCCTTTAAGGCGTGCTCAACCGCCTTTGCCATTTCGTACTGGCTGCGCCGATATTCGTAATTCGGATGTGAACGGGAAAGCAGCCCGTCTTTCGCAAAAAACGAGTAGATCGTAACTCGCTCGCTGGGACTCTCTACCGTCATGCTCGGCCGGACATTCTCTTCAGAACCTCTCAGTGCGGCGGATCGCCTGCGCTTCTACTAACTTATAGAGTCGCGCGAAGCAACAGAAAAAAGGCAACGATAAACTAAACCTGTAGTGCAGCTTGCATCTGCAGCCCAAACCGGTCCCTCGCCATGGCGGAAGAAATTGTCTATCTTTCGGAACTCCTCGGCCTTAAGGTATTCGACCTTAAGGGGCGGCGTATTGGGCGCCTTCGCGATGCAGCGTTGGTCCCGCTCATCGACCCGGTAAGGCTCGACCGCTTTCTAGTCGGCGCCGGCTCGGTCTGGTTGAGCATTCGTTATGACCAGGTGCAGAAAATCACTGCCGACGGCATCCATCTGAAAAACGAAACTCTGACGCCTTACCATTCCGACGAGTACATGCTGCGCATGGTTCGCGATCTGCTCGACCAGCAGATTATCGACGCCCAAGGGCGCAAGGTCGTCCGGGTCAACGACATAACCTTTGTCCGCGAACGCGAAACAGACCTGGACGTCCTCCACGTTTTAGAAGTCGACATCGGCCTGCGATCCATTTTGCGCCGTGTTCTGCAAGGTGTTATATCCCCGAAACTCATCCGCCGCGTACAGGAGCGAATTCCGTCGAATTCCATTCGCTGGGAGTTCTGCAATATCCTCGAGACTGACCCGCGAAGGCGCGTCCGCCTCAACATCTCTAACAAACTATTGGAGAACATGCATCCCTCCGACTTGGCCGATATCCTGGAGGAACTGGGCCACGAAGATCGCGAGGCCCTGTTCAGCACCATGGACAACGAAGCTGCGGCCGAACTCCTGAGTGAAGTAGCGCCGGAGGTTCAGATGCGGATCATGGACTCGCTTGGAACCGAAAAGGCCGCCGACATTCTGGAAGAAATGGATGCCTCGGCGGCCGCCGATCTCCTGAATGAGATGGAGGAGGAGCGGTCAGAAGAGATCCTGCACGAAATGCAGCCGGAAGAGAAGGAAGAAGTCGAAGATCTGCTCGAGTTTTCTGACGATACGGCCGGTGGCCTGATGAATACCACCTTCCTGACGTTCCCGCAGGATGCAACCATCGCGGACTGTCTGGCCGAACTCCGCAAAAACGAGGATCTGCTGGAGTACCTGCATAGCCTTTTCCTGGTAGATGAAGAGGAGCATCTGAAAGCGACTGTGCCGCTTGCCAGATTATTCTTCGCGCCCGGCGATGCCTTGCTCGCAGATTTTGCCGCGGACCAACTTGTCTGCGTTCACTCCGAAGAAAAGTACGATCGGGTAGCCGAAATGTTCGATCGTTACAATCTCTTATCGCTCGCCGTAACCGATGATGAAAACCACATACTTGGGGTTATCTCGGTGGACGATGTGGTAGCACTCTTACGAAGAGAATAGAATCCTCCGTTACAATAAAGACTGACGGATATACCAGATTAAGTAACATCACCCCTGGGGGCGCTGCGGTATTTCAAGACGCAAGCACTCATCCTGAGAGCAAAATCACAAACAGATGGCGCAAGCACAAGACCCCACGTTGGGCGTTAACAGCTGGTTGGAGGAAGAGCTTTACCACCAGTATCAGTTCGATCGGACCAGTGTCGACGAAGGATGGACCAACCGTTTCAGCGAGGGTTACAGCAATGGCACACCGGCGCCTGTAGAGCCGGTGGAGCCGGCGGTACCAACCGGTCCGCCAACGCCGCGGGAGGAACCGCCTGTCGAGTATCCTCCGGACCAGGACCCGCCCTCCCCAGTGATTCCAGAACGCGATCCACAACCCTCCGCGCCGCCCATGGGTGACCCGTCTCCCTCTGAGCCTCCTGTCATGACTGCGCCGGCAACTGCATCGTCTCAGCCGATGGAGGCTCCGTCTGTTGAAAAGCCCGGCCCTATCGCCGCTCCTGGCGTTGCCGCCATTACCCACAGTCCCGTCTCAGCGCCTGCGAAGACCGAGCCCAAGGCTGCTAATGCAAATGAGCAGCTCATCCCCATTCGCGGGGTAGCGGCCAAGATCGCCGAGAATATGACGGCCAGCCTGGCGATCCCCGTGGCCTCGTCGTACCGCCAGGTGCCCGTCCGCATCATTGAAGAAAATCGCAATCTGGTTAACAAGCAGCGCGCTTTACAGGGCCGCGGCAAACTTAGTTTCACCCACATCATCGCCTGGGCCATTGTTAGAGCTCTCAAGAGCAACCCAAGCTTGAATCACGCGTTCGCTGAATCCGGCGGTGAATCTTTCCGTGTGGTGCGCAATCAGGTGAACATCGGCCTGGCCGTAGACGTAGCCGGCAAAGATGGCACGCGCTCGTTGAAAGTGCCGAACGTGAAGAACTCGAACGGCATGACCTTCGCCCAGTTTGTAACGGCTTACGACGACATCGTTGCCCGGGCTCGTACCAACAAACTGCAGATTGCAGACTTCGAAGGAACCACCATTTCGTTGACCAATCCCGGTACCGTCGGAACAGTAGGATCGGTTCCGCGCCTCATGCCTGGTCAGGGTGCCATTATCGCCACGGGAGCCATCGATTTCCCGGCCGAGTTCGCCGGCGCCAGCGAAGAAACGCGCGCCATGCTCGGCCTGAGTAAGGTGCTGACTATTACCTGCACCTACGATCACCGCATCATTCAGGGAGCCGAATCCGGCGCCTTCCTTGCCAAGCTGCAACAGCTGCTGCAAGGAGAAGATAACTTCTACGAAGAAATCTTCCGCGACCTGAAGATTCCGTACATGCCGATCCGCTGGCAAACCGACCAGCAGATTACGCCTTCGCGATACGCTTCGGTAAACGCCGACGTCGCTAAGGAAGCGGCAGTCATCCAGCTGATCAATTCTTACCGGATCCGTGGCCACCTGCTGGCGAACACCAATCCGCTTGGCAGCGATCCGGCGTACCATCCGGAACTCGATCCCGCCTCCTATGGCCTGTCGATCTGGGATTTCGACCGTTCGTTCCTGGCAGGCGCGGTGAAAGCTCCTAGCGGTGCGATCGCGGCCTACATGCAGCCCTTCGAATCGCTGCGTGAGATTATCGACCGCCTGCGCTCCACTTACTGTGGGTCTATCGGCGTCGAGTACATGCATATCCAGGACCCCACAGAAAAGCAGTGGCTCCAGGAGTACATGGAAGCTTCCACCAATCTTTGGAAGCTGGATGACGCCATCCGCCACCGTATTCTGAATCGCCTGGTGCAGGCTGAGGAGTTCGAACAGTTTCTGCAGACGCGCTTTGTGGGCCAGAAACGCTTTGGTCTGGAAGGGTTGGAGAGTTTCATCGTCGTTCTGGACGAAATTCTGGAGCGCGGCGCGAACGAGAATGCGATGGAAGCCGTAATCGGCATGGCTCATCGCGGTCGTTTGAACGTCCTGGCGAACGTTGTCGGCAAATCGATGACACAGGTCTTCTCGGAGTTTGATGGCGAGCCCGATCCCGAGACCGTGCAAGGCTCAGGGGACGTGAAATATCACTTAGGGGCCAGCGGCGTGCATCGCTCAGCCAAGGGCCGCGAGATCTTAGTTTCTGTGGCTTTCAATCCCAGCCACCTCGAAGCCGTCGATCCGGTGGTCGAGGGACTGGTCCGGCCCAAGCAGGATCGCATTGGCGACACCAATCGCGAACGTGTTATTCCGATTCTGGTCCACGGTGATGCCGCTCTCATCGGTCAGGGCGTAGTTGCCGAAGTCCTGCAGCTTTCGCAGCTGGAAGGTTATAAAACCGGCGGCACGATACACGTCGTCACCAACAATCAGATCGGCTTTACCACCAATCCTCTGGACAGCCGAAGTAGCGTTTACTCCACAGACGTTGCACTTTCCGTCCAGGCTCCTATTCTGCACGTGAATGCTGATGATCCGGAAGCCTGCCTTCGTTGCGCCCAGCTGGCCTATGACTATCGCCAGCGCTTCAAGCGCGACGTGGTGGTCGACATCATCGGCTATCGTCGCCAAGGACACAATGAAGCGGACGATCCCAGCTACACGCAGCCGGTGATGTACCGCAAGATCAAAGCGACGCCCACAGTTGCCACTCAATACGCAGAGCGTCTGGTACGCGAAAAGTTTGTGGATAAGGATTATGTCTCGAATCTCCGCACCATCAGCCGGAGCAAGCTTAACGAGACCTACGACCTCGCGAAGAAGCAACGGGAACAGTTCGTCACCGAAGAGATGGCGGATGTGCCGTTTGAGCAGGTGCATCAGCCCATTCCCTCCACGGCTGTCGACATCTCGCTCCTCAAGCAAATTATCGAAGGCTGCACAACGCTTCCGGACGAATTCGTGCTTCATCCCAAGCTGAAGGGTCTGCTCGAGAAACGCCGCGAGGTTCTGCGCGGCGCGCCCATCGACTGGGGCTTTGCCGAAACCTTGGCTTTCGGAAGCCTGGTGCTGGAAGGCACACCTGTTCGCCTGACGGGAGAGGATGTTTCCCGCGGTACCTTTACACAGCGCCATCTTCGCTTTTCTGATTACGAAACCGGCGACGGTTACATTCCACTGCAACACCTGAGCCCGGACCAGGCACGCATCGAAGTGGTGGATAGTCTCCTCAGCGAATACGCAGCCATGGGCTTTGAGTTCGGCTACAGCGTTGCCGATCCTCTTACGCTCGTGTTGTGGGAAGCCCAATTCGGAGATTTTGTGAACGGGGCTCAGATCATCATCGATCAGTTCATCGCTTCCGCCGAGGTCAAGTGGAACCAGCCCAGCGGGCTCGTGTTACTTCTGCCCCACGGTATGGAGGGCCAAGGCCCTGAGCATTCCAGCGCACGCATGGAGCGCTTCCTGCAACTCTGCGCTCAGGACAACATGCAGATCTGTAACTGCACGACTCCCGCCCAATACTTTCACCTGTTGCGCCGCCAGATGCACGGTGGCAGCGATCGGCGCGGGATGCGCAAGCCACTCATCGTCTTCACACCGAAATTCCTGCTCCGCTATGCCAAGGCGGCGTCTCGGCTCGACGAACTGACAGGCGGAACATTCCAGGAAGTGATCGGCGATTCACAGTACCTCGGCAACTCTGTCAAACGAGTTCTTCTCTGCAGCGGTAAGGTCTACTACGACCTGATCAACAAACGCGAAGAACTGGGCCGTAATGATGTAGCTGTTATTCGCCTGGAACAGATTTATCCATTCCCGGCACAGCGCCTGGGCGACGTTCTCCGTCGATACTCGGATGCTGCCGAATACTTCTGGGTTCAGGAAGAATCGGAAAACATGGGTGCCTGGAGCTTTGTGGAAAGCCAGATCCAACCGGTACTCAATCCAACCGGCACTACTTCGCGCAGGCGTCTTCGTTACGTCGGTCGCGCTGCCTCCGCCAGCCCCGCGGCCGGTTCGCACAAAAGCCATTCCGAAGAACAACTCGCCTTGGTTGACGATGCGTTTGCGCCGAAGCCTGGAGCACAGCGTAAAGCAAAACGCCTGGTTCGAAAGAAGTCCTAGTGAGGCGGCCCGCAGGGCCAACTCACTATAAAAACTAACGGAGTCGGTCGCGCCTAGCGCCAACTGACTACACTCCGTTCAACTCCGGTATTATTGGCAGCCATCATAGGCTCCGTTTGAGCCGCCATTCCTGTCACGCTCAACCCGCTTACGTCGTCTAAAGAACACAGTTGTTAGACGTTGACAGCAAGTCCCAAGGATGGCAAATGGAACAGGATCACCGCGAGCACGATTCGGCTGGAGTAAGCAGGCGGGAGTTTGTCGGCGTTACAGTTGCGGCAGGCGCTGCGGCAGGACTCACGCCGGCAATGGCAGAATCGCCCAACGCGTTAGTAGCGCCCGAAACACCCGTTAGCTGCACTTTAAACATCAACGGCCAGAATAAAACCGTGCAGGTCGATGCGCGCGTGACGCTGCTTGATCTCTTGCGCGATCACCTGCAGATGACGGGCACGAAGAAAGGCTGTGACCATGGACAATGTGGCGCCTGTACCGTGCTGGTGAACGGTCACCGCATCAACTCCTGTCTGAGTCTGGCCGTTATGCATGACGGCGACAAAGTCATCACAGTCGAAGGGCTTGCCCAAGGCACCGAACTGCATCCCGTTCAAGCTGCTTTCATCGAGCACGATGGCTTTCAGTGTGGATACTGTACGCCAGGTCAGATCTGTTCGGCAGTCGCGCTGCTGGACGAGGTGAAAGCCGGAGCCCCGAGCTTCGTTACCCAGCGCCTGTCTACGATCAAGCCGATCGAGCTGACAGACGATGAAATCCGCGAACGAATGAGCGGCAATATCTGTCGCTGTGGTGCATATGCCGGGATTGTCGCTGCGGTTCGTACCGCTCATGAAGGACGGCGCGCATGAAGCCCTTTGCCTACACACGCGCCACCACGGTCGACGATGCGATAAAGGCGCTGGGGCAGAGTTCCGATTCGCGATTCATCGGGGGCGGCACCAATCTCCTGGACCTGATGAAGATGGGAGTAGAACGTCCGTCGCAGCTAGTCGACATTCATCGCGTTCCCCTCACGAACATCGAAGAGCACGCGGGAGGAGTTCGCATCGGCGCTCTCGCGACGAACACCGAAGCAGCCAATCATCCGCTGATCCGTGAGCGCTACCCGGTCCTGAGCGAAGCAATGCTTTCAGGAGCCACCCAGCAGCTTCGCAACAAGGCGACTATGGGCGGCAACCTCCTGCAAAGAACACGTTGCTACTACTTCTACGATCCCAGCTACGAAGAATGCAACAAACGCAAACCGGGCAGTGGATGCGCGGCTATCCAGGGGTACAACCGGATCCACGGAATTCTGGGCACTAGCGAATCCTGCATAGCGACTCATCCCAGCGACATGGCTATCGCTCTCATGGCACTAGATGCAAAAGTTCAGGTCACTGGACCCAAAGGCTCGCGGGAGATACCGATTCAGGAGTTTCACCGCTTGCCGGGCAACACGCCCCAGATTGAAACCAACCTTCAAGCGGGTGAGATGATCACCGCCATCGACCTGCCACCGATGCCCTATGGCAAGCGGGCCACCTATCTTAAAGTGCGGGACCGCAATTCCTATGCTTTTGCTCTCGTCTCAGTCGCCGTTGTCCTGGACCAGAGGGACGGCACGATACAGAAGTCACACATCGCGCTAGGCGGGGTTGCCCATAAACCTTGGCGGGCCGAGCAGGCCGAGAAGATGCTACAAGGCAAAAGATTGGAGCCAGAGTTGCTCCGTGCAGCCGCCGAAGCCGAATTGAAGAGCGCGAAGGGCTATACCGATAATGCGTTCAAGATTGAACTTGCAAGGCGCAGCATTGTCAGGGCTGTGAACACAGCCTCGAGCTTATCGGATGTCTAGGTTCATCCGTGTTGACAGGGAGAGATTAAATGCCTGAATTAGTGGGACAGCCGATTGATCGTATCGATGGGCGCCTGAAAGTGACCGGACGAGCGACCTACGCTTACGAGCACAAGGTGCCGAATGCTGCGCAGGGCGTCCTGGTCGTCAGCACGGTTGCAAAGGGTCGCATTACCGAAATCGATTCCAGCGTAGCGGAGAGCTCTAAAGGTGTTCTGTTGGTGATGACTCACAAGAATGCCATGAAGCTGCCGAGCCTTCGCAGTCAAACCAAAGCGCCGCCGACCGGCCGCGTGATCCAGGTCTTCCAGGACGATGTGGTGCACTATCACAACCAGCCCGTAGCCCTTGTCGTAGCGGAAACACTGGAGCAGGCGACCGCGGCTGCTGAACTCGTTCGCGTCACTTACGCAAAGGAGCGGCCCGAGGTCGACCTCGATGGCCGGGAAGCGCAATCCTACGCGCCGAAGAAAGTCGGCGGAGCCCAGGAACCTGCTGCTTCGAAGCGCGGTGACGTACCGTCCGGTCTGCATACTGCCGACCAGCAGCTACATGAGGTTTATCGAACGCCCTTCGAGTTCCATAATCCGATGGAACAGCATGCAACTATTGCGGTCTGGGACAAGCCCGACCATCTGACACTCTATGACGCCACCCAGGGTGTCTTTACGGATCGGGATCGGGTCGCGTCGGTTCTGAGCATGCCTCCGGAGAACGTGCATGTCATCTCGCCCTTCCTCGGTGGCGGATTCGGCAGCAAGGGTCCTGTCTGGTCGCACGTGGTGATTGCCGCTATGGCTGCCAAGCAGGTCAACCGGCCGGTTCGGCTTGAGGTGAAACGGCCGCAGATGTTCGGCTTGGTCGGCATGCGTTCGCAAACGCGGCAGACGATCTCCATAGGGGCTAAATCCGACGGCACTCTTACAGCGCTGAGCCACGACACGTTGTGTCAGACTTCGACCTTCGATGAGTTCGTCGAAACCGCCAGTCTGAGTGCGCGCATGCTTTATCAGGTACCGAACAACAGCACCTCGCATCTGTTGATCAAATCGAATATAGGACAGCCTTCCTTCATGCGGGCTCCTGGGGAAGCACCTGGGACCTATGGCCTGGAAGCGGCCATGGATGAAATGGCGCATCAATTGAAGATGGATCCGGTGGAGTTCCGGTTGAAGAACTTCGCCGAGATGGACCAGGAGAAAAATCAACCGTGGTCCAGCAATGCCCTGCGCGAATGCTATCGGGCCGGAGCCGAAAGGTTCGGCTGGAGCAATCGCAATCCGGAACCGCGGTCGATGCGACAAGGCAATCTGCTGGTTGGGTACGGGATGGCGACTTCGGTGTATCCGACCCGGCGAAGCCCGTCCAGTGCCTCGGCGCGTTTGACAGCCGATGGAACTCTGTCGGTCGATGCCGGAACTCAGGAACTGGGAACTGGCACTTACACGATCATGAGTCAAGTCGCAGCGGACTCTTTCGGCCTGCCCATCACGCGCGTTAAGTTCCGGCTCGGCGACACGGACCTCCCCAAGACGCCAGTATCTGGTGGATCGCAAACGGCGGCCAGTACAGGCTCAGCCGTGTACCTCGCCACCCAGGCCCTACGCGAAAAGGTTGTGCAGATGGCGATCTCTGACTCGCAGTCACCCTTATCCGGAGTAGGTGCGGGTGACATTGCGATTGAGGACGGCCGTTTGTTCTCGCGTACCAGTCCGTCAAAGAGCGACACCCTCGCACAAGTAATCGGACGCAGCGGTCAGTCCTACATTGAAGGCAAGGCAGACGCTAAACCAGGGCCTGAGAAGGAACGCTACTCGATGTATGCGCATGGGGCTCAGTTTGCCGAGGTGCACGTCGATGCCGATCTGGGCCAGATCAAGGTCGCGCGCCTTATCGGATGCTTTGCGGCAGGCAAGATCCTGAACGCTAAAACTGCCCGAAGCCAATTGCTGGGCGGCATGGTATGGGGCGTGGGCATGGCCCTCCTTGAACACGGTGCGCTCGACCAACGGTTAGGCCGCTGGGTCAACAATAACTTGGCCGAATATCACGTCGCGGTGAACGCCGACATTGGGACCATCGACGCCCTTTGGGTAGAGGAACGGGACGAACATGTCAATCCGCTTGGGGTCAAGGGCGTGGGCGAGATCGGAATCACGGGAGCGGCAGCCGCCGTTGCCAATGCCGTCTTCCATGCAACAGGCAAACGTGTAAGGGACCTTCCGATTACGCCCGACAAGCTACTGGTTTGATCGTCGGTCAGGAACTTGGGATTGTAAGGGCTGGGAGTTCGAGGCGTCGGAGTTGACAGATAGATATTGCACCACCTGCTCGCGAAGGGTGTTAAGCGTAGTGGTGATGCGGTCTGTGCCGAGAAGCACAGGCTCCTCTGCCTCGCCCAGCGTGTTCTTAGCTTGTACGAGCCGCCGATGATCCTCGCGCAGCTTGGGCAGAGTTTCGGCCGCTGCTGCTGATCCCCGGAGGGCGGCAGACAGATAGTACAGCGTAAACTCAGCATCTCTGCAGAAGGACTGTAACGCGGGGGACAGCTCAGGAACGTGCGCCTGCATCGTTTCAACTTCCATCTCGCGCATGGACTCTGCCATTGCTTGGGAACTGGCCAGCATCGACGTCAGGTACTGGAGCCGTTCGGCCGAGAAGTTCGGTTCAGAGCTGACTTTGTCCACCGAACCCTCGGCATTCGACCGGGCTCTGCGATAGTTCTGGCGCGCCTCCTCCAGCGATTCCGATCCATTCGCAGCACCCTCGACCATCTGATTCACAAGCGCGTGGAAGTAAGCACGAGTCGTATCGATCAGCTCTGCAAAGGTCTCATTGATTCGATTCCGTTCCCATGTTGGCCAAACGACGTAGGCAAGCAGCGCCATTAAGCCACCGGCCAGAGTATTCGTGCCACGTAACGCCACCACTTCTGCCGGAGGCACACCCGTCTCTGCTATCAGGAACACAATGAGCCCACTGATCGCCAGGCTGAATATGCCGTAATTCGCAGGGCCAAACATGCGCAGCACGAAGGTAAAAACCCCTACCAGCACCAGTTCCGTGAGTGCACTTCCGGGGATTTGGTGGTAGAGCACAGTCGCCAGCGCTAACCCCGCGAGTGTTCCCAAAAGGCGTAAGAATCCGCGGCTTAGGGTGGTTGTGAAGTCGGGCTTCAGGATAACCGCCACTGTCATCGGAATCCAATAGGACCGCTGCCAATTCACCGCCCTACTCACCGTGTCGGCAACGCCTACCCATACTGCGAGCCGAATCGCATGCCGGAAGGTGGAGGAGTCGAAGCTTACATTGGCACGAAGCGTTCCCAGCCACCGGCTGAACTCCTCCCGTGGCCCGGTGGCCTTCTGTACGCGCCTTGCCTCGAGGCTCTCCGGTGTAGCGCGACCGGCGAGCCGGGCCACAGCTTGTATTTGTCCGACGAACACGTCAACAGCCGCACTGATCTCTTGCGCCTGGAGATCTGCGGTTTCAGCTTCCTGGTGGATAAGGTCTGTTAGACGTTGCACCTGGTTGTTCCACTCGCGCACAGCAGCGTCGCCTTTTCGGGCGAGGAGTTCATGGCTTACCGCCAACAACAACTGCGATGCTGCCGACAAGAGAGCAGGGATCTGCTTTCGCAGTCCTTCGCATCCGCCGATCCGTTGTTCCCGGCGCTGATCGCACAAGCGCTGCAATGCGAACGCCGATAAACGGATGCGGTCCACCTGATCAAAGAGGTAACGAAAACGCTCACCCTCGAAGGTGAAGTCTCTCCCGAGCGCATTCAGAGTGTCCTGCACGTCCTGCGGTGGTTGCGACAGCGGCGCTGAGAGCAGACTGCCAGAAGGCGTCGCGATGCCTCGGGCAAGTTCGTCATACACGGATGCGACAGCTCGCCTCTCCGGCTCGTATTGGTCTAGTGCCCAAAACAGCAACGCCATCGCGGTCTGCAACAGCCCGCCTCCGAGAACCAGAAGGGCGGCATAAACCATCCCCAACAGATCTGTTGGCCCTCGGGCAGAGAACACGATCAAGGCGACCAAGGTGTTAAGGCCGAGATCACCGGCCCGCGGGCTTATCGCCAGCTGCATACCTGCCACGAACGCCCAAGCCATTGTGACCAGCGTGGAAAGCACATGATTCGAAGACGTGATGGAGCCGGTGAACACAGCGATGGCTCCAATGAACGACCACGCAAGCATGCGGCGCGCCCGATGAGCATAAGGATCGGTGCCGTCCGAATAGGCTACGTTCAAGGCGCCGGTTGCAACGGCCACGCCTGCCAGTGGATTGCCCAGCGCAATGCCGACAGCGAGGGGCACGGCGACAGCAACCGAGTTACGAAGGGCAATCGGAAGCTTGTTTACCTTGCCGCGATCGATCTTTGTAATGTTGCGCCATAATGCCGCCCGCGCGTCTGGCTTGATGCTAGTACCGTCGCTCACCGGTTGATTCAGATAATCAGCACATCTAAGATGCGCGGCCCATGAACCCCGCGAACTCTGGTCATCTCAATATCGACGGTAGCGGAAGGACCGGAAAAGAAAGTCAGCGGTCGATCCTTTGCCGGCTCCAATTTTCGCATTGCTTCCGGAACGAGTTCCACCAAGTCGTCTTTCCTCAGGATGCAAAGGTGGTAATCCGGAATGAGAGTGGCGGCACGCCGGCCCTGTTCGCGGGAACTCTGCAGGACCACAGTCCCAGTTAAGGCAATCGCGAGTGTGCAGAGTGTAACGACACCATCGTTCAGGTCGAGCTGTTCCTTCGTCAGATTCTCGTCAGGTATGAACATGAAGCCTGAAGGCAGCCATTCGCGCGGGAAAGCAGGAGGAGTAATCAGGATTCGTTTCTCTCGCTCGAACAGGATGCGGGCAATGTCAGCCTGGATATCGCCCGTCCCGTAAAACGGAGTGCCGTTGTAGTGCCTGATTCGTTCGTCGAACAGGGCCAATCGCTCTTTATCATTGAGCCGGCCAATACGCCGGTAGTGTCGGGGTAATTGCTGCCACTCGGCAACACAATCGGCTTCACGCCGGTTGTCTGTTGCGCCCACCGCAACTTTCACGCGGTTCAGTATGAGGCTGCGGGAACTCATCTGCTGCCCCACCACTGCCGGAAGGATTGTTTTGGAATGGGCATCAGATCACGCGTTTGCGTCCAACCCCCCAGGATGCCTGGCAAATGTTGAATCACGCCACCTTTTACAAATGGCGCTTGCAACAATTTGGCGATCGCTTCGGCTACACCAAGCAAACCTGCTTGCGAAAACATCAGTGCCATTGCCTGCATCGCAACGTTCTCCGGTCGAAGCTTGCCAAGGAAGGTGCTCTGTTCTTCCTGCACGATGCGGCCACGAAGATGGATCAAGACTTCGGGAATATTGATCTTCACGGGGCAAACGTCATAGCAGGCACCGCATAAAGAAGAGGCGTAAGGCAAAGACTGCGAGTGCTTCATCTCCTGCAGTTGAGGCGTAATGATTGCACCGATCGGCCCCTGATACACGGAGCCGTAGGCATGTCCGCCGGTCTGGTGGTAAACCGGACAGACATTCAAGCAGGCACCGCAACGAATGCAGTTCAGGGTCTCGCGACTTTCTTCGTCAGCCAGCACGGTCGACCGCCCGTTATCGAGCAGCACCACATGAAACTCACGCGGACCATCTCCCGGAGTCACACCACTCCAGATCGAGTTGTACGGGTTCATGCGCTCACCGGTTGCCGATCGCGGGAGCGATTGCAAAAAGACCTCGAGATCTTCGAAGGTGGGAACGAGCTTCTCGATCCCGACGAGGCTAATGAGCACATCAGGAAGCGTCAGGCACATACGCCCGTTGCCTTCGCTTTCCACAATGACGAGCGACCCGGTCTCCGCAACTGCAAAGTTGGCTCCGCTGATGCCGACATTTACCTTCAGGAACTTCTGCCTCAGATAACGGCGCGCTGCTTCGGCCAATTGAGAGGGCTCGTCAGTCAGGCCGGCCATGCCCAAGCTTTCCAGCGGCATATTCCTTTCAAAGATTTCACGGACTTGCACGCGATTGATATGAAGAGCCGGGACGACGATATGCGAAGGCTGATCCTGTCCAAGCTGCACGATGAGATCTGCGAGGTCTGTCTCGTGCGGCACGACACCATGGTGTTCGAGGTAGCTGTTCAGGCCAACCTCGTTGGTCGTCATGGTCTTGACTTTGATTGCTTCTTTCGCCTGGTGTTGGTTGAGAATGCCGAGGATAATCTCATTGGCTTCGTCGGCATCGCGCGCCCAGTGCACCACGCCACCGTTCTTCTGCACATTCCGCTCAAACTGCTCAAGGTAAACATCCAGGTACTTCAGCGTGTGAGTCTTAATAGCGTGCCCGGCGGTCCGCAACTCCTCCCAATCAGGCAACTCGGCCGTCATATTTTTGCGCTTGGCCTGGATGATATCGGTCGCATTGCGCACGTTACGCCGCAGCTGCGAGTTGTCCAGCGCTTCATGCGCAAGCTGAGGAAAGGGTGACGATTTCGCTGACGACCCGACCTGGATGCTCATTCGGCACTCCCTTCTGAACCGGTGGGCGTGCGGCCGGCAGCGAGCCTGGTGGAAGCCAGGATTTCCGCGATGTGAATGGTTTTCACTCCTGTCTTCTGGCGGTGCAGTGAACCATATATATGCATCAGACAGGAATTATCAGCAGCTGTACAGAGTTCCGCACCCGTGTTCAAGATACAGCGCACTTTATCAGCAAGCATGGCTGAAGATGTTTCCGCGTTCTTAATCGCGAAGGTTCCTCCAAAGCCGCAGCATTCTTCCTGACTTCCGAGTTCGACTAAATCGATTCCGCCAACTCTTTTCAGCAGGCGCACTGGAGCATCTCCTACGCGCAGCAGCCGCAACGAGTGGCAGGACGGATGGTAAGTCACCCGGTGAGGGTAATAAGCACCCACGTCTTCAACACCTAACTTGTAAACCAGCAACTCGGTAAGTTCATAGACGCGCGGAATGATGTCAATCAGCTGAGCTTCGAGATCGTGATCGTTTGCCATGCGCGCGGCTTTCACGTAATGATCGCGGATCATCGCGACGCAGGATGCCGAAGGACAGCAAACCAACTCGTCATTCGAGAAGGTATCGACGAACTTCCTGACCATAGGGATCGTTTCGCGCTGGTAACCCGTGTTGTAGTGCATCTGCCCGCAGCAGGTTTGCTCAGGACGGAACGTAACGGTGTGGCCGAGGCGTTCCAGGAGTCGCACCACTGCTACGCCTGTCTGCGGGAACAGTAAGTCGTTGTAGCAGGTGATGAAGAGCGAGATTCTCATGCGGCCGGAATGTTCACCAATGCAAGTATCGCCCACCGGTTCCCACTTGCCTGGCCGGGGATGATTCAATCAGGGTATGTCATTGTTTACCGGCGCATTCCGCCTGACGCTCCTTACGGTGCTTCTCAGTGTTTTGACCGTTGGCGGGGAAGAACCTGCGAAGGCGCCATGGAGTGCTGGCACTCTGATTGAGCCAAAGCCTTTGGCGGATCTCCTGGCCGATAAGAGTCACATTCGACCGATCGTCATCTACGTTGGTTTCCCTTCCCTCTACAACGGAGCGCATATTCAGAACTCGCTGCTGGCAGGCCCAGCGTCGAAACCGGAGGGACTCGACCAACTTCGGCAAGTAGTCAAATTAGCTCCCCGTAATAAGGAGATCGTTATTTACTGTGGCTGCTGCCCCTTTGACCATTGCCCCAATATCAGGCCAGCCTACAGCTATCTGCGCGGCATGGGGTTCCAGAACATCACCGTTCTCCACATCGAGACCAATTTGCACACCGATTGGGTTGCCAAGGGCTATCCGATCACGAAAGGGCCTGGACTATGAAGACGTTCCTCGCACTGCTGCTAATCTTCGTCTGGTCAGGAAGGTCCGAGCCGCCCGTACAGATTACAGCTGAGCGCATTTCCGACCAGCCATTGCTGGGGCCGCGGGCGGGTTTTGCGGAACTGGCCCTATTCAACCCAACGGCGATTCAGTTCAACGGCAAAACCGTCCTGCTGTTTCGTGCTCAGGATAGCCGGAAGACTTCCCGGATCGGATATGCCGAGAGCACGGATGGCCGGCATTTTACAGTCCGTGCGGAACCGGTGCTGAGTCCGGAAGCACCTTACGAGAAGGATGGCGGTGTGGAGGATCCGCGAGTCGTGAGAATCAACGGGCTTTTCTACCTGACCTATACGGGGTACGATACTCACTCCGCGCAACTCTGTCTGGCGACGTCTAAGGATCTGATTCATTGGGATCGCAAAGGGGTCATTCTTCCCGCTTACAAAGGGACGTGGAACATGCAGTGGACGAAATCGGGCGCCATCATTCCTCAGAAAATTAATGGCAAGTGGTGGATGTACTACTTGGGTACCCGCACCGATCCGGATGGCAAGGCGCGCGACTACATGGGGCTCGCGTCCTCGGCCGACCTGCTGCACTGGGCCGATGCGACTGAGACGCCGGTGCTTCCACGACGGCCGACCGCATTTGACTCGCGTGTGATGGAACCGGGACCCACGCCGATCGTGACGAAGGCCGGCATTCTTCTGCTCTACAACGGGGCTGACGAGAAACTGGTTTACGGTCCAGGGTGGGCGTTGTTCGATGCTAAGAACCCGGGCCGATTGCTCGCGCGCAGCGAGGCTTCGTTCGTCGCACCGAAGTTTCAATGGGAGAAGAGCGGAACCGTCCCGAACGTCATTTTTCTGGAGGGTGCGGTGGCGGACACCGATCCTTTGCATTTGACCGGATACTATGGCGCCGCCGACAAATACATCGGGGCACTCCGGATTTCCATTTCTCTGGCATACTGATTGGCCATGAGATCCGTGCTTATACGAATATTGCTCTTGGCCGGCACGCTGCTGCCTCGCTTAGCGTGGGCGACCGCGCCGAGCATCGAACAGTCGCTGAACTTCGAAGTGGCCCGAAATCCGAAAATTTCGCCGGACGGCAGCCTGATTGTTTATGAGATCAACAAGCCGAACTGGCAGGAGAACGCGTTTGAGACGCAGCTTTGGCTCGCCTCAACGAGCAAGTCGTTCGCACCATTCGCACTGACGCAATCGAAGAAGAACAGCAGCGATCCACAATGGTCACCCGATTCGAAGTGGATCGCATTTACCTCCGACCGCGAGGGGAAGCGGCAGCTTTACGTGATCTCGGCAAAGGGCGGTGAGGCGCGGCAGCTTTCGAAAGTTGAGACAGCGGTGGGCACATTTCATTGGGCGCCTGACGGACAATCGCTTGCCTATGTAGCTGCCGAAGCGGAATCGAAAAGCCTTAAAGACCGGAAGGACAAGTACGGCGATTTTGAGGTTGTGCATGGAGACTATACACAGGAGCGGCTATGGCACCAGCCGTTCACAGAGACCGCGGAAGCGTCGACCCCATCTCTGCTGACCGCCAACGCTGCTTTTTCCGTGGCGGACTTCGACTGGTCTCCAGATGGAAAGCAGATTGCATTTACCGGGGCCGACAATCCGACGCCGGGCGGTTCGGGAACGGCGCAGGTTTATGTGCTGGACGTGACCAAAAAGAATTGGCGCAAGCTCGACAGCGGCGGTGGGCCGAATCGCAATCCCAAGTGGTCTCCGGACGGGCGTGAGATCGCTTACGAGACCGCCGCCGGTGCAAAGTTTTTCTTCTATGCCAACGACCAGATAGCGATTGTGCCGGCCGCAGGCGGCTCGCCCCGAATCGTGGGACGGGATTTCGACGAGGACAAAAGGCTGCTGCGATGGCTGCCGAGCGGCTTGTACTTCGAAGCTGAACAGAAGACGGCATCGTACCTGTTTGAATTGGATCCCGTTTCCGGCACTGCAATGCGCGTTGGCGAGAACGACGGCCTAGTCAGCAACTCCTTCTCCTTAACGCCTGATGGCGGCAAGGTAGCCTTCCTACGAGCGAGCGCGACGAACTATCCGGAGGTTTACGCGACGTCCCCCAAACAGTTTGTGCCCGTTGCCATAACATCCCTGGGCGACCAGACAAAGGCCTTCACGTTGGCCAAGCGAGAAGTCATTAGCTGGAAATCGAAGGACGGCACGACGATCGAGGGTGTCCTTCTGAAACCCGCGGACTTCGACCCGAAAAAGAAGTACCCATTACTGGTGGTCATCCACGGTGGCCCGACAGGAATCGATCAGCCGGTGGTGCGGGCGGATCGCTATTATCCGGTGGAACAGTTTGTGCAGATGGGAGCGCTGGTTCTGCGTCCAAACTATCGGGGATCGGCTGGATACGGGGAGAAGATGCGGTCGCTGAATGTGAGAAACCTGGGAGTCGGCGATGCCTGGGACGTGATGAGCGGCGTTGATTCACTGATTGCGAAGGGCTTTGTGGATCCCAATCGTCTTGGCTGTATGGGTTGGAGCCAGGGAGGGTATATCTCGGCGTTCCTGACTACTTCGACCAACCGTTTCAAAGCAATCTCGGTAGGAGCGGGAATCTCGGACTGGTCGACTTATTACGTGAATACGGATATTACTCCGTTCACGCCCCAGTATCTGAAGGCGACCCCTTGGGATGACCCGGAAATCTATCGTAAGACTTCGCCAATCAGCTATGTGAAGAATGCATCGACGCCGACCTTGATCCAGCATGGCGAGCTCGATAAGAGGGTACCGATTCCGAACGGGTATGAACTACGGCAGGCCCTGGAAGATAAGGGTGTGCCGGTGAAGATGATCGTCTACAAGGGATTTGGGCACGGTATTGACAAACCGAAGCAACAACGCGCGGTGATGGAACACAACCTTGATTGGTTCAGCCAGTACATCTGGGGCGGAACCGGCGGGGTGTCCGTCGCGTCCTCACAGTAAGGTTATTTGACGTTCGAGAGTTGCTGCTGGAGGTGAGCGAGAGCGGCGGCAAGTTGTTCGCGGCGACGGTCGTGCGTGGTAGCGGCAAGTTCGCGTGAAATGCGCTCAATGGAGAGCTCGAGGCCTTCGCGTTCGGACTTTACGCGTATGGCTTCATCGCTGACACGGGCACGTTCGGCGGCGACGCGCCGGTCGTCAGCTGCATCGATCTGTGATTCCACTGATTTGCTTTCCCAGCCGCGTGCCATAAATACCATTCTACGGAATCGCAATGCTATTCTCAGGGCGTCTACCGATGGCGGCGCTGCGGGCTCGAATTTTTCGGTCAGGCTGGTCGATGCGAGCCGCCGGGGCGATCTGTGCGCTGGTATGCGCTGCCGCACTCTTAGCACTGGAGCGGAACAAGCCGCAGCCCTTTCGCGAGTACCCGGGAGACGAGTATCGCGTAAGCCAGATTGCGCTGCCTCCGGATTACTTTCAGCCTGCGGAGTGGACATTTGCACGGCTGATGTTCCCGGCCATTCCTAATGCGCACTTCCGGCATGCGGGCTGGGATTGGACGAGCGGACACTCGAGCTGGACCAATGACTATCCGCGCTCGGACCGGCACTTCGCGGAAGCGGTGCGGCGGCTGACGCGGCTGCAGGGCCGATCCGTCGAGCAGCCTGTAAATCTGGACGACAGCAATGAGGTTTATAACTATCCGTGGCTGTATGCGGTGTTTGTCGGAGAGTGGGACCTTTCGGACCAGCAGGTAAAGACGCTACGTGAGTATCTGTTGCGGGGCGGGTTTCTATTTTGTGATGACTTCTGGGGGACGCCGGATTGGGCGGTGTTCGTCCAGAGCATGAAGAAAATCTTCCCGGACCGTCCGATTGTCGACCTACCGGATACTGACGCGATTTTCCATACGGTTTACGACTTGGATGATCGCTACCAGGTGCCCGGGCAGTGGGCCATTCGGACGGGCGTACCGTTTCGCAATGACGGGTATGTGGCGCACTGGCGCGGCATTTACGATGACAAGGGCCGGCTGCTGGTGGCAATGGCGTTCAACTCGGACCTAGGCGATTCGTGGGAGTGGGCGGATTCGCCGATTTACCCGGAACAGTATTCGGCGTTGGGTGTTCGTATTGGTGTCAACTACCTGGTCTATGCAATGACGCACTGACGTGCTGGCCGCAATGGCGTGCTTGGCCGGATGCTAGCATCGGCTCGTGGAGGAACTGGAAGTTTATAGCGTGCTCGGCGAAGAGGGTTTTCAGCGGCTCATCGGCGAGTTTTATACGCAAGTCCGGTACGACGACATCTTAGGACCGCTGTATCCGCAAAATGAGTTCGAAGCTGCCGAGGAGCGGCTGCGGGAGTTCTTGATCGGCCGTTTTGGCGGCCCGCAACGGTATATAGAGAAGCGTGGACATCCGCGATTGCGGATGCGGCATGCTCCCTTCCCGGTGACGCAGGCGGCGCGTGACAGATGGATGGAGATTATGGATCGGGCCTTGGCCAAAGTCCCGATGCCTGCAGAAGCAGAACAGTTATTGCGGGCTTACTTCGAATCCACGGCTACGGCCATGATGAATCGGTAAGCTTGGCACCACAATCGCAATCCTGGGCGTTCGCGTTTCGTGCACTGCGCTCCCGAAACTACCGCCTGTTCTTTTCAGGGCAGTCCATCTCATTAATTGGTAGCTGGATGACGCGGGTGGCTACCAGTTGGCTGGTGTATCGCTTGACCAAGTCGGCGGTGATGCTCGGGGCGGTCAGCTTTGCGGGACAGATTCCCCTCTTCTTTCTGGCTCCGATTGCGGGAGTTTGGATTGACCGCTGGGACCGGCAGAAGACGCTGGTAACGACACAAACGCTTTCCATGGTGCAGTCGTTCTTACTGGCGGGGCTGGCACTAACAGGAGTTATCCAAATCTGGGAAGTGGTGGTGCTGATGTTTGTGGGCGGCATGATCAATGCCGTGGACATGCCGGCCCGCCAAAGCTTCGTCGTTCAGATGGTGGATCAGCGCGAGGAATTGGCCAATGCGATCGCGTTGAATTCCTCGCTTGTCAACGGAGCCCGATTGATCGGGCCTGCTATCGGCGGGGTCCTGATTGCCGCAGTCGGTGAGGGCTACTGCTTCCTGATCGACGGCATCAGCTACATCGCCGTGATTGTTTCGCTGCTGGCCATGCGGGTGAACGTGAAGCCGAAAGGCCGGAGCAAGTTGAGTGTGTTCCAGCAACTGAGGGAAGGATGGACGTATGTGACGGCTTCGGTCACGATCCGGTCGATTCTTCTACTGCTGGCGGCGATTAGTCTTCTGGGGTCGGGCTATACGGTCTTGATGCCGCTGTTTGCGGCGCAGCAATTACAGGGTGGCCCGCATACCTTGGGTTACCTGATGGCCGCCTCCGGGGTGGGTGCGCTGATTGGTGCGGTCGGGCTAGCAGCGCGGCGCTCGGTGCTGGGCTTGGGCAGCGTGATTCCTGTTTCGGCGACGATCTTCGGGGCGGCGCTGATCGGATTCAGTTTCTCTCGGTCGTTGTGGGTATCGATGGTGCTCATCGCGATTGCGGGTTTTGGCATGATGCGGCATATGGCGGCCAGCAACACCATTCTGCAAACGATTTTGCAGGAGGAGAAGCGCGGCCGGGTGATGTCGTTCTACGCAATGGCGTTTGCAGGGATGACGCCGTTCGGAAGTTTACTGGCAGGCGAAGCGGCGCACACGATCGGGGCCCCAATGACAGTGGCGACCACGGGGGTGCTTTGCATGGTGGCGGCCATGATCTTCTTCACTCGCTTGCCCGCTCAACGCGCGGAGGTGCGGCCTACCTATGTACGGCTAGGAATTCTGCCGGAGCCGGCCAGCACGGTGGAGAGTCTGCCTGAGCTTTCTCAGTAAGGACCCGTTATTTGGCCGGTGCTGCCGTCGTGTGGTCGAGAATGATTTTCCAATCATCATCGATATCTTTCAGGACAAGGCTGAAGTAGCCTCCGGTGTCGCCACCTCCCTCGGCGGTTCGCACGAGATGCCAGTTGCCAGTGGCGATCGCAACATGTTCCACGACCTCGCGAACATCCAGATTGCTGAAACTGAGTTTACCCATGGCGGCTGGCGTCGGGTAAACCTTGCGATAACGAGCTAAGACTTTGTCGCGGCTGTGCAATACGTCTGCGCCCATGAAGGTGCAGTTATCGGCGTAAGAACCCATGAAGCCGTCAAGATTTCCTTTGTTCCAGGCATCCTGCTGGGTGGCAAGCACGTCGCGAATATCAGCATCGGCATCCCGATGGGCGTGGGCTGCGGCGAGAGTCACCGATCCGGAGAGGAGCGACGCGCAGATGACCAGAGCAGTCCAGAGCTTCATGGGTGTATCGTACTGAATCTCCTTGGTAGAAGGCGGGTAATGGATTCCGGCCTGCGCTTGTTTTGTTATCTCGCAGCGCAACGGACTTGCGCTTACGCCACGAGCTTGTCGCCGTGAATTTCCATGTTCTGGGGCAGGAAGCCCTGGCAATCGCGGTAAGCCGTTAGGAAAGGCTGCAGGCCAGCAATGCCTCCGTTCACGACTCGACGGGCCGCAACCATGTCGCCTTGTGCAAGGGCGCTGCCGAGCCGGTTTTTGCGAGTCTGGAGAAAGTTGGCCAGGAGTTTGGCGGCAACATCCGGATTGTGCGCGAGCAGGGGATTGGTGACGAGCTTGCTTCCAAGGCCAATCGCCTGTCCGGCCGCGAGGTAGTTGGCACGTCCGGTGAGCTGAATGAAGCCACGACCGCGAAAAGTGGCTCCGTCGTCCGGCCCTTTGTTGCCTAAGCCGGCGCGGTTGTCATATAGGTCGAAGGGTTTGCCTCCGGGTGACGTATTGAGGGATGACTGCCTTTCGCTGATGGGAAGAAAGACCGACGTTTCCGTTCGGATTGTGGCCAGCGCCATGGCGATGTAGTCTTTGCTCGCGAGCGATACGGCGACCATGGCGTTCAGGATGAAAGGCAAGTTGCTCCTGATGTCTTCGAGGCGCGCCTCCGGGAAGATACGAGCCACACTTTCTGGAGTGACTCCGGGTAGACGAGTTGTGACAGCAGCCGGCTGGTCAGTTCCGAGGAGAGCAGCGGTCTTTTCATCGGCGATACCCGTCGCGGCAATGCCCTGCTTGGTTTGAAACGCCTTGACACACTCGGCGGTTGCTGATCCGAAGCTGCCGTCCAGATCGCCTGTGAAGACGCCGGCGGCTACCAAGGCACACTGCAGGTTCAGGACCGGTTGGCCTTTCGATCCTCGCTTTAAAACTTCCATTGCTGATCCTCCTTATGGCTCAAACGGCTTAACGCCGTTTCCCTATCAGGTAGCTCGACTGCGATGATCAGACACAGTTCGGGAGCGTGCAAATCTATGCAGCGGTAGCTAGTCGGTGATTTCGCGTCGCTTGTGACTGAGATTGCGCGCAGGCGGCAAGACCGTCTATGCCACCTTCTGGTTTTCAAGGCGTTGGTGGATCAACCCTAGGCTGCCTGGTTCGCTCGCATGGTCCGTAAGACCTGGGCGACTTGGATGTTGCGCCAAGGGGAGTTTGTTTCGCGACCCTGCCGTTCGGCGACGGCGCATTGTACATCCACGATCGAAAATTCGAACCCAATTTCAGCTAAGACACTGTGGTCGTATGAGATGTTCTGTTCGATGCAGTGGCGGTAGTAGGCTGCGGCTTCGTCCAGTTGAGCTTTCTCTTCGGCCAGACGCTGCTCCTGCAGCGCGATGAGTAGCTTGAGTTCGCGGTCGAGCCGACGGACTAAGCGTGATTCCTGCAGGTAGAGGTTGTTGAATTCTTTCTGGTAGACGACGTAGATTTCGGAGTCGCTCACCAGGGCGTTATTTTCTTCCAGGTGGTTTTCGGATTTCGGGGTGAGGCGTGCGCGGCCCACTGAATAGAGGCCGGCTTCGAGAGCCGGGATGCGCATGATCCGCCATTCCAGGTCGGCAATCATGGCGACGTGGGTGCGTTCATCATCGTTGGCCGGTTTGTGAGCGGCGAGGATACGGGCGCAGTGTTCCTGGAAAGCGGCAGCTTCTTCGGCGGAGAGGAACGGAGCGCGGCCGGTCAGTCCGGTCTTGAGTACGTTCTGAGAGGAGATGCGCTTTCCTTCTTCGGTCTTCGGTCCAGTGGAATGAGTGGCGTTGGCTCGGTTAGCAGCGAGCTGGGCTTCGGTCACGGGGCGGGTGTTCATGCTTCGAGCGTGCGGGGTGGCCGTTCGCAGTGGAGTCTCGAAGGACCGCTATGTAATGGGCAAGTCGGGAGATAAAAAACTTTGAAGATCTGTGACCGCCCAGCTAGTTGAGCGAGTAACCCTTTGACGATAAGATGCCAATAAGCTCGAGTTCCGTAAACACGTACTCATGATCAACCTTCAATGTCCGCGTCGGGACGGTAGACGGTGCTGAACTGCCGATCTACCTGTGCTGGATCGGATAAACAGGATCTAACGAGAAGAACAAGAAGCATTGCCGACACAACCACCGAAGGCATGTTTGAATCACGGAATCCTCCCAGCCATTGAGTTTATTAGTAAACAATCGCCATTTCCTTGCGGATTAGCTACCAAGTAGAGATGCCGGTACCACGATCCGCTGGTTTTTAGTACTACTGAAGAGCTCGGTCGGTTTCAACGTCTTATTTAGAGTTATTGGACATCGAATTGAAACCGAATACTGCTGGACAGCAACGGAGGACACCGCCGGACCGAGGGACTTCTTGTGTTTCATCGAGAATGAAATTAGCTTCGCTTTGGCGTTGCTGGCTACAGCCGTGATCGCAAGTTCCGAAGAGCATCGCACCAGTGCGATTCAGAAGGCATTGCAGGCCTTCGATGCCGTTGACAATCTTCCGGGACGATTCCCGGCCATCAGAATATCCTGGGAACTTGCGAATCACCCTGAAGCACTCCGAGAACACACATGGACAAGGTCGTCACGATGCTCACCTTCAAGATCTTCAGATCCGGCGAGGTCCAAATCTCCGAGACCGTTGTAATGGGCCGGCCATTTCCAAGCATGCCTCCGGATCCATGTGGGAAAGGGGCTGTGCTGGGATAAGGCTGCTTCAGGCCGCATTCCACAATCGCTCACTCTCTCTTTACACGAAGCTGGGGTTCGATGCGCGGGAGCCGATCTCGCTCATGCAGGGCCGTCCGATTAAGCAGAGCGTGAACGGATGGACGGTACGTCCGGCTGGAGAAGGCGATCTGGACGCCGCGAATCGAGTATGCGAGAAAGTACACGGCCACAATCGGGCGGGCGAGTTGAGTGACGCTATCGCCCAGAGGACAGCTTTCGTGGTGGAACGACAGGGCCGCCTTACAGGGTATGCTTCAGAGCTCGGGTTTTTCGGACACGCCGTTGCGGAATCAAATCTGGATCTGAAGGCCTTGATCGGAGCGGCGGATACATTCAGCGGGCCCGGGATTTTGGTACCCACTCGCAATTCAGAACTCTTTCGGTGGTGCTTAGAATGTGGCCTACGGGTCATGTATCCAATGACCTTGATGACAATGGGGCTCTACAATGAGCCTTCCGGTGCCTACTTGCCGTCCGTTCTGTACTGAAGGCGCGTCAACCATCCTTCCTTCACATTTCAGAACCGGTCCTTCACCTGACAACCGAGGGCAAAGGTAACAGCTCGTTCGGTTGAGCAGTGTCGCCCCGGCGATTCCAGGCGATCCCTCAAAGAAACCAGCTTTCCTCTGTAGCAATTTCATGGAAAGCAATATCGACAGGACGCTCTGAATCGGTCGCATTACCTCTTGACGTATTCTCATATGGGAATATACTGAACTTGTGCCGAGAGCCCGAACGACGAGCGATGTGTTCAATGCCATCGCAGAGCCGAGACGACGCGACATTATCGACATACTTATCGACGGGCAGCCCAGGCCCGTCGGTGAGTTGGTCAATCGTCTGCAGTTAGCCCAACCGACGGTTTCCAAGCACTTGGGCGTACTGCGAAAGGTCGGTATTGTTTCCGTAACCACGGCCGGGCAGGTGCGCTTGTACCGTCTGGAACCGCGGCGACTGAAGCCGGTTTATGACTGGGTCCGGAAGTATGAAGAGTACTGGTCGCACCAAGTCAGCAAGATCAAAGAACGCGCCGAGAAGAAAGCAGCGGAGCGTTCCGTGCCTAAAACAATCAAGGAGAAAGCGTAAATGTCTACTGCAGTTATGGAAGGAACGATCCAGACACTCGACGTCACAAAGGAGGAGTACATCGAAGCTCCCATCCACCTGGTCTTCGAGGCAGTGCTGGAACAGATGGGGCCACTGAATGAAACGCCCGATGGGAAGCCTCTGGTGATGAAGCTGGAGCCTTGGCCCGGCGGTCGCTGGTATCGCGATCTGGGCAACAACTCCGGTCACTTCTGGGGCAATGTGCAAGCAATCAAATCGCCGGAACTGCTGGAGATCTGTGGTCCGCTATTTATGTCTACGCCGGCCATTTCCAACGTGCAATACCGGCTCGTTTCCGAAGGCTCAGGCACGCTGCTGAAGTTCTCGCACAAGGCGGCGGGCTGGATTGACGAACCGCTACGCGACGGTGTGAACGTCCATAAGGGCTGGGGCAGTTTACTGACGCGCGTTGCGAGCGCAGCTACGGACAAGCACAAAGGAGAGAACAAATGAGTACCGCGGTTGCGCAACATCCGATAGTCGGTGCTGAAGAGTGGGTGATTGCGCGGAAGGCGCTGCTTGAACAGGAGAAGCAGGTCCGCAAGCAAATGGACGAGGTCGCGCGGCTGCGAAGAACATTGCCTTGGGAGCGCGTCAATAAGAACTACTTGTTCGAGGGACCCGGCGGACAGGAATCGCTTGCCAGCTTGTTTGAAGGACGCAGCCAGCTGATGATTTATCACTTTATGTTCGGGCCGGGTTGGAAGGAGGGGTGCCCAAGCTGCTCGCTGCTTGCGGACCATATCGACGGGTTGCTGGTTCACCTGGCGGCGCGCGATATCACGTTGCTAGCGGTTTCCAGAGCTCCGCTCGCGGAGATCGAGCCATTCCAAGAACGGATGAGATGGAAGTTCAAGTGGGTTTCGTCGTTCCATAACGAGTTCAACTATGACTTCAAAGTGTCCTTTACGCCGGAAGAGATGAGCGCGGGGAGCATCGATTACAACTACGACGAGAATGGCCGGTTTCCGAGCGCGGAGGCTCCGGGAATCAGCGCGTTCTACAAAGACGAGTCCGGTGAGGTGTTCCACACGTATTCGGGTTACGCACGGGCGGGCAACGTTCTAATTGGTGCCTACAACTATATTGACTACGCGCCACTGGGCCGCAACGAAGAAGGCTTATCGTTCCCCATGGCCTGGGTACGTCACCATGACCGGTACGAACACGGGAAGCAGAGCAATGGCGGTTGTGGGTGCAGCGAGGAGAAGTGAGCGCTAAAGGCTGCTGCAAAGCTTCGGGGTGGATACTTACCGGATCCACCTTGACGCTTATGCCCAAGTGTCCTGCTTGCATCTTGGGGTACCTTGCGTTGGCGCCATCTTTGGGGGGATCGGTGGCCGCGGCTATCGTCGTCTTAGGAGCCGCGACTTGCGTTTGGTTTCTGCTTGGCGCAAGAGGCAGGCGCACGATGTTCAGAGTGACAGGCGGCATGCAGCTCCCTACCCATTGGCGAACACGGGGTCCCAAAAACGCACGCTTACGTGGGTGAAGGCCTAACAGGCAGAACTGGGGCAACTGGGCGATGGAGTGGCCTGCTACGTGCAGGCGTCTGACCCATGATCAACCTGTCGCGCCGGCGTATTTTGGAGGGCGCGCCGCTGCTGGTTGCCCGTGCGCTCACGGGGCGGGGACAGTCCCGGCCGGTCTTACTTACGAACCCGGGGGAACTCGAGCTGCGGGGCGTTCGGGCTGCGCGCGTCCAATATAAAGATCGGGCCGCACTCAGGCTGACCGAAACATCGGTTTCAGAACAACCAGCGTTGGCGATTTTGAAGCAGGTCACACTGTGTGACGGAACGATTGAGGCCGAAATCAGCGGAGCAGAAGCTGCGGGCGCAGTGGAGAGCGCACGAGGTTTCGTCGGGATCGCCTTTCGTGTTGAACCGGAGGCGAGGCGATTCGAGTACATCTATCTCCGCCCGACAAATGGTCGCGCTCCCGACCAGATAAGGCGGAACCACAGTGTGCAGTATGCAAGTCATCCGGATTACCCTTGGCAGCGCCTCCGGCGAGAAGAACCAGAAAAGTACGAGACTTACGTGGACCTGGAACCCGGCGTCTTTGCCCGGGTGCGCATTGTGGTGGCGGGTAGAAGGGCTGATCTCTACGTCAACGGAGCCTCGCAGCCGACGCTGATAGTGAATGATTTAAAGCTCGATCCAGAGGCCGGGAACGTGGCGCTCTGGATCGGCCCTGGTACGGAAGCTTACTTCTCGCAGATGACCGTGTCTGTTGCGAAGTAGAACCCTCGCGGAGAGCGCGCGATTAGCCGTCGGGCGGTTTAGATATCGAAGTCAGCCCAGATAACGGTGTGGTCGGAGGCATCTTTGACCCGACGAGGGGCAAGATCTACTTCAATCCGTTTGCAGCTCTTGGCAAGAGCCGGAGTGGCCATGATGTGGTCGATGCGCCAGCCCCAGTTGTTCTCGAAGGCTCTTCGAAAATAGTCCCAGTAGGTGTACTGGACGCGATCGGGATGTTGCTCGCGAAAGACGTCGATGAAACCCCAAGCAACCGTTTCTTTGAAGGCGGTGCGAGCGTCGATGTGAAAGTCGGGATCGTTAACGCGGCGATCAGGATGATAGACGTCGATGGGCTCAGGGGCGACGTTCAGATCTCCCAGCCAGAGGGCCGGTTGAGCAGGGTCAAGGTTCTTCTCGAAGTAGCGGCGCAAGCGACCAAGCCATTGCAGCTTGAAAGCAAACTTTTCTGACGTGACGGAGCTTCCCTGCGGGACGTAAGTGTTGACGATGGGAATACCGTTCACGACGGTTTTCAGGATCCGCACGTCTTCGCTGTCAGGGCCTTCTTCGAAGCCGTGGCTGACGTCACTAGGCGGGTTGCGAGTTAAGGTGGCGACTCCGTTGAAGCCTTTCATGCCACGAAAGCTGGCGTGATAACCCACCTCCTGGAAGGCGGCTTGCGGGAACTCGGTGTCCTGAACTTTCGTCTCCTGCAAACAGAGAACATCCGGTTGATGGTCGGTCAGCCACTGGATCACAATCGGAAGACGTTTGCGGATGGAATTGACGTTATACGTCGCGATCCTCATACGATTTCAGCGACTTCCGACTCGGCCACGTCTTCAGGCCTCACCTGTTGAGCCAGATGTCCGGCATGAGCAAAGACGAAGCGGCCGGCGATAGCTGCACCGAGAAGGGAAACGGCAGCCATGAGGAAAGCAGCAGGATAACCATGCTGGTAAGCGACGGTTCCGGCCACCAAGGAACTGGTTCCGACAAACAGGTCGTAAAAGGCGCTCAGGATACTGACGGTAGAGCCATGTTGTTCGGCGGGGGTTTGGCGAAGGACCGTAGAGGCCACAGCGGACCACGGGAAGGAGAAGCCCAAGCCAAGAAGGGCGGCTGCACCGATGGCAATGGCGGGAGGCGGCCCGGAAGCGATGATTACCAATCCGATAGCCATGGCGGTAAGCCCTCCGTAGAAGGTGATGCCGGGATGGATGCGATCGGGCAGGCCACCCAGGAAGAAGCGGGAGAGAAGAATGGTGGCGGCGTAAGCAGAGAAAGCGGCCGGGCCCGAGTTGCCATGGCGGGCAAGATGCAGAATGAGGAAGCCCGCGATGACCGGGTAGTGGACGTTCACAAAGCCGATGGCCAAGCCTGGCACCAGCAGACCCTGGGGAAGCCAGCTGCGGCGGGCGGGGTCGCGAACGGGGCGGAAATCCTCACGAACGAGCAGCGCCAGGACAAAGGCCGCGGCGGCGGCAACGACCTGAAGCGCGGCCGCATGGGCGAAGGAACCGATCCAGTGGCCAATTACCGGACCAGCGGAGATGCCGCCCCAGATACCGCTGCTGACGTAACCGAGGGCCTGTCCGCTGCGACTGACGCCGCCGACCTCCACGGCCCAAGCCGCAGCTCCGGTGTAGAGACAAGCTTCGCCAAAACCCTGCAGGACACGTGCGCCATAAGCGCCGGGCATCCCCAAGGGGAGCAAGTAAACCATCCCGGCCAACCCGCAACTGAAGAGACCTAGGAGAAAGGTGATTTTACGGCCGCGGCGATCGGCTAGAGGTCCGGAGAAAAAGCGGCTGCCGAGGGCGACGAAGGAAAAAGTACCAATGACCCAACCGACCGATTCGTCGGAGCCACCGAGATCGTGCCGGATGTGGGGAGCCAAGGCCGGCAGGACGGTGCCAATACCCAAAAAGCCCAGAAATGTGGCCGCAATCAGAGACCAGAAGCGCGCATCGAAACGATGCTTAGGAGATTCCATCTCTTCGCTTTA
The DNA here is from genome assembly GCA_963814195.1 of uncultured Acidobacteriaceae bacterium. Lineage (GTDB taxonomy): Bacteria > Acidobacteriota > Terriglobia > Bryobacterales > Bryobacteraceae > Bog-105. The sequence continues at coordinate 443,436 of CAWFBU010000004.1, read as the reverse complement.
GTTTAGCTGGTGAGTAGCTGGAAGCCGGAGCCCGGTGTTTCTCCCGGCCGCTGGACAAACCGAAACGAAAGATCAAGAAACTTTAACACCCTTGGACCCTTGACGTAATCCTTTCTTCTAGTTACGCTGAGCCTGCCAACAAGCTACAAGATTCTTTGGCTGAGAAAAGGGCCAGACTGCGCCTATATGATTGGCAAGATTTTCGAGCCCGAGCTAGATCCCTGTCTTCAATGCCCATTTGGTACTTGCACGCTCAAATGATGTTGGATGCCCACGCACTCGGCGCGGACCGTCGCTGGGCAAAGAAAGACGCGTGTTCAGGACGGCGCTCCAGTGCGGGCGGAGCGGGAAAACCGCTTCTAAGCTTGCGGTGGTTTCGGAATGCCGCTCTGCTTTTCGCCTTTGTAACAGTCAGTCTGCAGGCGGCCGGCACGCAACTTCCGACTGGCACCAACTTGGAGATCAGGCTGGCAGCGCCGATGGGATCGCGCATCTCGCATGTGGGCGAGCAGGTCAGAGCGATGGTTATTGCTCCCGTTATCGAGGACGGGACTGTCGCGATCCCACAGGGCTCCACACTTTCGGGAACCGTCATCTCGGTACATCGGCTGGGTTGGGGACTGAAGCATTGTACTGCCAGTCTGGAGCTTCGCTTTGACTCGCTAGAACTTCCAGCGGATGGAGTTGCCAAGAGTTCGGCAGTGGTGCCGCTCACGGCTCGCGTGCTGCAGGTGGAGACGGCTAAGGAGCGGGTAACTGCGAATGGCGTGATCGGCGGAATTCACCCGGCGCTCAACCTATCCTCGGGGTTTTCGATCTTTATTTCGGCCGCTTTAATGGAACCCGGGTTGGCGGTGCCCTTCATGGGAGTGAAGTTTCTGCTGGTGCGTTCGCCCGACCCGGAGATCCTCTTCCCGGCCGGGACGGAACTGATTGTGCAGCTTCAGAAGCCAGTCGAGTTACAGCGTGGGGCTGCCGACGGCGGATACCTGCCTGAGCTTGGAGCAGAGGACGAAGCGAGGGTGCGGTCGATGCTGGAGGATATGCCCGTTCAGCAGACCGAGCGAGGCCGGAACGATGCGCCGTCGGATCTGGCGAACGTGGTTTTGTTGGGAAAACAGGACCAGATCGACAGGGCATTCCGAGCGGCGGGCTGGACAGGCGCACAGGCGCATAACGCAATTGCGCTCTACCGGATGTTCTACTGCATCGTTTCGCGGGCCGGCTATAGCAAAGCACCGATGTCCCAGCTTCGGCTGAATGGAGTTACGCAACAAATGGGCTACCAGAAGAGCCTGGACACATTCGCCAAGCGGCACCATATAAGGCTTTGGAAGCAGTCTCGGCCGGACGTGTGGCTGAGTGCCGCAACCGAGGACCTTTCGTTCACCATGAACAAGATGCTGGTGAACCATGCATCCGACCGCAATATCGACAATGAGCGGGCTAAGATTGTGAACGACCTTGCGTTGACCGGCTGTCTAGATGGAGCGAGCGTGCTGGCGCGCGACAATCTGCGCATTGAGAGCGACGGGTGGCGGTCAATCGTAACAGACGGCAAGATCGCAGTACTCAGAATGAACGATTGCAGACATCCGAGGAACGTCACGCCCCCTGAGCATTTCGTTGTGCCTTCGCATATTGCGCATATCAGCGGCGTGATCGCACGAGACATCATGCGTTCGAATCCATTGTCGCTGGGGTTCAATACGACTAACATGATCCTCAATAGCGAGGACGCTCATTTGAAATCCCTACAGGCCAATGCATTGCAAGCCAGGACCCGCCTTCCCCGGAAGGTACCGGCAGGCGAGGCCGTTCTGTCGGGCACATGGAAGCGACCGAGCATGGTTGCATCCCCAGTGCTGGCGACGAGCGGATACGGCTCTGTCGCGGGCCGGTAAAACTACTCGCATTCGAAGACGCGTTAACGATAAGCTTGCCAGGTGACAAGTTCGGACGTGAGGCTGCGCGCTTATGCGTCGGCTTATCCTCTCTGTAGACAATGTCGCTCCCGATTTCGCTTTTCCGTGGCTTCCTCGTTATGACGCTGCTGTCTGGCTATCAGCTATGTACTGAGGCACAGACTCTTCCACCGCTTCGACCGCCTGCCGTCCCGCTGGTGGTTCACGATCCGTATTTCAGCATCTGGTCGATGTCGGACCAATTGAATACGAAGCGGACAGAACACTGGACGGGCAAACCTAGCCGGCTGTCGGCGTACGTGCGGGTGGACGGGAAGGTTTACCGGCTGATGGGCCGGGAGGGTGAAAAACGAAGCCATCCGTTCCCGGTCCTGAATCAGACCTCGGTGGAAGTGCTGCCGACGCGCACCATCTATAAGTTTGCGGGCGCCGGAGTGGCCGTGGATCTAACGTTCCTAACACCGGCGCTGCCCGACGATCTGGATGTTCTTTCACGCCCGTTGACATACCTGGAGTGGACGGTCGAGGCGGATGATAGCGGGAGCCACCCCGTGTCCGTTTTCCTCGATGCGGCAGCGGACACGGTAGTCAACACACCCGATGAGGTGGTTCAGGCGAGCCGATATCTGCTCGACGGGTCTCCGGTGCTGAAGATGGGTTCGCGGGCACAACCAGTGCTGGCGAAAGCGGGCGACGATCTGCGCATCGACTGGGGGTATCTGTACCTGGCAGCCGATCGGGCGGAGAACACAGTCGCGGCGGTGATGCCTCACCAGGAGGCGCTGCAGGCCTTCGAGACGAGCGGGCGCCTACCCGACACAGATGACCTCTCTGACGGCGAAGATATGGCGCGTGGGGACACAAAGGCCGTGGGATTCAGCCTGGATTTCGGAACGGTTTCCAAGGCCAGTTCGCGATACCTGATGATCGCGTATGACGACTTGTACTCTATTGAATACTTCGAGCGCAAGGAGCGGCCGTGGTGGCGACGCAACGGGCAGGAGCCAGCCGGACTGTTGCGGACCGCCCGGCGGGAACACGATGCTCTTGCAGTGCGAAGCAAGCGCTTTGACGATGAGTTGATGGGCGACCTGACGAAGGTTGGGGGCGAACGGTATGCAAGGCTGGCTTCGCTGGCCTACCGGCAGAGCTTAGGCGCGTACAAGCTGGTAGCCGATGTGAATGGCAACCCAATGTTTTTCCCCAAAGAGAATTTCAGCAACGGTTGCATCGCGACGGTAGACGTGATCTATCCGGCTGCTCCGTTGGCCCTGCTGTTCAGTCCGAAGTTGCTGGAAGCGCAGTTGAGGCCGGTGCTGGAGTATTCACAGATGGGGCGCTGGCGATGGCCATTTGCGCCGCATGATCTGGGGACGTATCCGCTGGCGAACGGGCAGGTATATGGCGGGGGAGAGCGCACCGAAGATGACCAGATGCCAGTGGAGGAGAGCGGCAACATGCTGATCCTGCTAGCGGCGATGGCGAAGGTGGAGGGGAATGCAGACTTCGCCGAACCGTACTGGCCGGAGCTGACGAAGTGGGCGGAGTATCTGAAGGAGAAGGGCCTGGACCCGGAGAACCAGTTGTCGACCGATGATTTTGCCGGCCATCTGGCTCACAATGCCAATTTATCGATCAAGGCGATTCTGGCGCTGGCGTCTTACGGGGAGATTGGCGAGCATGACAGGGCACCACGAGGTGGCCAGCCAATATATGCGGCTGGCGCGCGATTTCGCTGCCAAGTGGAAGACCATGGACCGCGAAGGCGATCACTACCGCCTGGCCTTTGATCAAGCCGGCACATGGAGCCAGAAGTACAACCTGGTTTGGGACCGGCTGCTTGACTTGCAGATCTTCTCGCAGGAAGTTGCGCGCGAGGAGCTGGCGTTTTATGGCACCAAAGAGAATTCGTATGGCCTGCCTTTAGACAGCAGACGCGACTATACGAAGCTGGACTGGATTGTCTGGACTGCAACCATGGCGGAAAAGCGTACGGACTTTGAAGCGATGATAAAGCCGGCGTACGAGTTCCTGCAGCAGTCGCAGAGCCGAGTACCCATGACCGACTGGTATGACACGAAGACCGCTAAGCAGCAGGGTTTTCAAGCACGATCGGTGGTGGGCGGCGTGTTTATCAAGATGCTTTCCGACCAAGCCATGTGGAGCAAATACGCGAAACGATCACCGGAAAGTATGAACGGCAAATAACTACAAACCGGGTGCGCGCAGACGGCGAGGACCGTCTACGCTACCCGGCAAGTACTCTAACGCAGGACGTGTAATGCTTCAGCGGGCGAGGGTGCGGGGAGAGGCTTGGCCCTCATCTGTCCAATCCGGATGGAAGCCTTAAAAAGTGCGCCGACGGGGATGATGCCACCGAGTTTGTGAGCGGCAACGGCGGCCAATCCCATGGAGGCGATACAGCCACAAGAACTGCAGTCAGGAGTGCCGCCGAACTGACAAGGCGTAATCTTGGTTTTCAAATCGGCCGAAAGAGTTTGCGTTGTCAACGCAAACACGCAGTCGTTCGGGCTGTGGGGCGGCGTCATAAATTGCTGAATCAACTCGGGCGGCATCTCCAATTTTGGGAAGACCTTGACGAGCTGCAACAGATCACGGACGGCATGGTTTCGCTCCGCCGGTGTCAGGATCTCCGGCAATTCGTCACCGACCTGGGGTGTGAAGATGCTGAACCAGACTCGGGTGATTTCAGGTCTGGGCGTCCAGAACTCCAGGAACTCGCGAAGGTAGCCCGGACGTTTCATCATCTGCGCAGTGATGGTGCTGTGGATGGTGATGCTCTGGCCCGCGATGTTCTTCAAGATGCGTTCATAGGTAGCAGGCTTTCGGCGCTCGTCGTGCTCGGGTTGCAGGCCATCGATCGAAACCACCACATTGAGGCGGGCCAGATTTGCCCAATCGGGGGATAGAGGCCGGAAGGCGCTGGTGACGATCTGAACATGGATGCCGCGCGAGAGCAGCACGGGCACCAGAGCTTCGACTTCACGATACCGGACCAGAGGGTCACCGCCGACGATTGAAAGATGGAGTGGCTTCAGACGATCTACCACCGCAAGCACGCCGTCAATCAGTTCCTGTCCTTTGCGGTCGTTCAATTCGCGCAGGGTGATTCCGCCACCAAGGTGGGAATCTTCGTACGCATAACAACCGGGACAGCGCAACGGGCACTCGCGCGTGATTTCAATGGAGAGCGAAGGTTTCTCGCCTTTTAGAATTTTCTTCCAGGCCTGAAGAATTTCTGCAGTTTGCAAACTGAGTCCTTTATGGAAAGCTCGCTTTCCTTATTTCGATTGATGCGAATCAAAGAGGTCTCGACGCCATTAAGAGTGAGATGCTCACTGAGAAGGAGGTGGATGGACGAACAATCACAGATTGATTTTGATCGCAATACAGTATTTACGGGATTTAACGTGAACGAAATCGATTTGAGAGATTTGACAGCTGGTCTTGCAACGACGGAGCTTGCGGCTTCACAACAGTTCGGGGAGGGTTTCGGCTTGCGTTCTTTATCTTCGGCAATTCCGATTGCTGCAACGCCTTGATCGAGAGTGCAATCCGCTTTGTCTTCGGGTCAGCCGAGATAACCTTCACGCGTACGACTTCGCCAACCTTGACGGCTTCGTTCGGATCCTTGATGAAGCGATTGGAGATCTCACTGACGTGCACAAGACCGTCCTGATGAACACCAACGTCGACGAATGCTCCAAAGTTGGTTACGTTAGTAACGGCACCTTCCAGAATCATTCCGGGCGTAAGATCTCCAATTTCTTTGATGTGGGATTGGAACTGCGGAACGACGAATTGGCTGCGAGGATCGCGTCCGGGCTTGCGGAGTTCTTCGCGGATATCTTGCAAGGTATATAAGCCGGCACGCGCAGTTTCGAACTGCTCAATCCGAACCGATTCGAGGAGAGAAGGTTTGGCTATCAGGTCGGAGATACTCATCGAGAGCGAGGCGGCGATACTTTGCACGACCGGATAAGACTCCGGGTGAACACCGGTCATATCGAGCGGATTCTCACCATCACGGATGCGGAGAAAGCCGGCGGCTTGCTCAAAAGTTTTCGGACCTAAACCACTGACCGCTCGCAGCTGGACACGGGACTGGAAACGGCCATTGTCGTTGCGGAACTCAACGATCTTTTGGGCGGTGCGCTCATTCAATCCGGCAACATGGCGCAGCAAGGCGAAGGAGGCCGTATTGAGATCGACACCGACACGATTGACGCAACTGACAACGCTAGTTTCGAGTGCATCGTTGAGTTTGCGTTGATCGACATCGTGTTGATACTGGCCAACACCGATGGACTTGGGGTCAATCTTCACTAACTCGGCGAGCGGATCCTGTAAACGCCGTGCGATGGAGATAGCGCCGCGGACAGTGAGATCGAGATCCGGGAACTCCTGCCGCGCCAACGGAGATGCAGAGTAAACTGACGCACCCGATTCGTTCACAACAACGCTGAAGATACCGGTGAGCTTCTCATCGCGGATGAAGTCCTGGATAAAAGCTGCGGTTTCGCGAGAGCCAGTTCCATTGCCAATCGCGAGAGCGCGAATATCGTGCCTTTGTATGAAGTCAAGCAGGGTTCGAGCAGCCCCCGCTTTGTCGTTCTTTGGCTCAAGCGGGTAGATGACGCCATGGCCGAGAAACTTGCCGGTGTCGTCGACGGCTGCGATCTTACACCCGGTTCGTAGCCCCGGATCAACGCCCAGAACGTTAATGCGGCCAGCGGGCGGGGTGAGCAGCAGGTTATTCAAGTTCTCACGGAAGACGCGAATCGCTTCGGCATCAGACTTCTCTTTCAACTCGAGACGAACTTCGGTCTGGATGGAGAGATTCAGAAGACGTTTCCAGGCGTCTTCCACTGCGAGTTCCAGATGAGGACTCCAATCGCCGGCTACGCGAAGAACTTTGCTCTTCAGGTAAGCAATTGGCTTTAGTGGATCGAGTTCGATCTGAAAGTAGAGGATGTTTTCGTTGGAGCCACGCCGGATAGCCAGCATGCGATGGGATGGGATCTTCGAGGCGGGCTCCGAATAATCGAAGTACATCTTGAATTTGCCTTCGGGATCCTTTGCGTCTTCCACCATGTGACTGACAACCAGGCCTTCGGACAGCATCATGTGGCGAAGGGCGCTGCGGAATTCGGCTGTCTCGCTAATCTGTTCGGCGATGATGTGCCGGGCTCCTTCGATTGCCTCGTTCACGGAGGCGACCCCGAGGTCGGGGTTTACAAACGTTTGAGCCAGGGCATCCAGAGTCGTACCGGTAGGCTGCTGAGTCCAGAGATAATCGGCTAAAGGAGAGAGGCCTTTCTCGCGTGCAATGGTGGCCTTGGTGCGGCGCTTCGGCTTGTAGGGCAGGTAGTAATCTTCGAGCGTGCTCTTATCGAGGGTCGCTTCGATTTGCGCCCGCAATTCCGGAGTGAGCTTCCCGCTCTCCTCGATGGAGGACAAGACTGTTTTGCGCCGGTCCTCGAGTTCTGCAAAGTACTGAGATTGCTCCTGGATGGACCCGATTGCCACCTCGTCGAGATTGCCGGTGGCTTCCTTGCGATAGCGCGCAATAAAGGGAACCGTTCCCCCTTCATTCAGGAGCTGGATTACTGCGGTGACGGACTTCAGCGGGACATTCAACTGCTGCGCGATATGGAGCAGGATCGCGGTAGGCAGGGTTTTCTGCTCGGACATGCGGTGACTTCTTCATGATAGGGGAGCGGGTTATGTGGCTTCGCGGAAAACGCTGAACTCGGAAAGGGCTGGGCAAGCGGCGCCTGTGATGCGAAGGCGGAGACGATCAGTCGTGACCGGCGTAGGAGATTTAAGGATCCGGCAAAGGCCGATACTGGTGCCGATTGAGAATGCCACCCAATGGCCGGCTTGCCAGGTCTCGACCGTAAATGCGTCGACACGCTGGCCCAGCGGAATATATTCGCGGAGGCGAACTAAGTTGAATTCCACAGGGCGTGGGAGTTGCACAACCACCTCCGCGGTGGTAACGGCATCATCGGTTGCCCAGTAAGTGTCGCGCTTTCCGTCAATCAAATGAGCGGCCGCAAAGTCCGAAGAGTTACCGCGTTCATTTGACGCAGTAACGTGAGCCGAAGACGAGAGGCTCTGGGAGAACGTGCTGCGGAGCAGGCGACCGAAGTCTCGCAGAGAGTCACGGTCGGTCTCGTGAATGAGTCCGCGACGGTCGGGCGGCACGTTCAGCAGAAAACTTGCGCCCCGTCCTACCGACTGATAGTAGAGGTCGAGTAACTGGCGAGGCGTGCGCACTTTTGTGTTCTCAGCCTCATGCCAGAACCAGCCGGGGCGAATTGAGACGTCGCATTCGGCCGGCATCCACGTGCGGCCGTTTCTTGTACCAACGACCGAGTCCTTTTCACGGATGTTGCCGGGAGAGCCCGGGGAACCATCGGGTGCAAGAGGCGTGTAGGTGGCCCAGCAAGTCTCGCCCGCGATCCCCTTTTCATTGCCCACCCAGCGAACATCCGGCCCGACATCGCTGAAGATGACGGCCGAGGGCTGCAAGCGGCGCTCCATCGCCCAGGTGGTTCGCCAATCGTAGTAGTGGAGTTTGTCGATGATGCGCTTCTCGCGAGCTCCACCGTAGTAGCCGTCGCCTCCATTTGCGCCATCGTGCCAGATTTCGAAGATCGGTCCGTAGTCGGTCAACAGTTCACGCAGCTGCTGACGATAGATGGAAATGTACTCAGGCTTTCCATAGGAGGACTGATTCCGGTCCCAGGGCGAGAGATAGACTCCGAACTCCAAGCCGAGGCGCTTTGCCGCGTCGGAGATTTCGCGGACTATATCTCCCTTTCCGTTCTTGTAAGGACTGTTGCGAATGCAATGATCGGTAGTCTTGGTAGGCCATAGACAGAAGCCGTCGTGATGTTTGCAGGTGAGGATGACGCCACGGCTGCCCGCGTCCTTCAGAGTCCCGACAATCTGATCGGGATCGAAGGCGGTGGGGTTGAAGACCGTGGGATCTTCGTCACCCAAGCCCCATTCGCGATCGGTGAAGGTGTTCACGGTGAAATGCAGGAAGGTGTAAAACTCCAACTCGCTCCAGAGAAGTTGCCGGGCACTGGGCAGCGCGCCGTAAGGCGAAGGTGGGTCGACGCGCGTGGCACCTCCCAAAGTGCCGGCGGCTGCGGCTGTGGACGCGAGGAGAAGAGCGCGGCGCGTAAGCCGTTGGGTCATATCGTTAGCGAGCTGTCGCTTACAAACTTAAGGATTGGCAGGGTCGAGCGAGCCTGCGAGGCGACCCGGCATGTCGGCCAGCACGTAAGAGAGGACCGCCAGGACAGCAATGTTCTTTCGGAAATCATCGGGATTGACTTTGTCAACGGTATCAGCCCACGTGTGATGCCAATCGAAGTAGTGGGCGCCGGAAGAAGTAGGACTGAGACTAGGAACACCTTTGCTAACGATGGGGGCTATGTCACTGCCGCCGCCTGAGGGTGCCAACTTGTCGGCCCCAATCCGAGTGAGGAGGGCAGCAATCTGCTGGCACAGGTCGCGGGAGGTTTTCTGCTCAGCAGTTTCCTTGTGTTCCGGCGCGGGCGGAGCACCCGGTAACGTGTGATGCGGCCCACCGAAGATTCCGTAACCGAATCCCTTGGGTTCTTCGGCTCCGCTATCCATCTCGATGGCAGCGACATGATTCTTGAGCTTGTCGCCTACCCATTTGAGGTACGCTTCGCCACCGCGATCGCCGTTTTCTTCGTTGACCCAGAAGACAACACGGATTGTGCGTCTGGGCTTAAGGTTAAGTTCGTGGATCAGGCGAGCAGCCTCCATGGTTGCCATAATGCCCGAACCATCGTCTTGCGCACCTTGCCCCACGTCCCACGAATCGATATGGCCACCCATGACGACAACCTCTTCCGGGCGCTCACTCCCTGGGATTTCGCCGACGACATTGGCGGAAGCCACATCAGGCTCCATGTGGGCATCCATCTCCAAATGAACACTCGGGGTGTCGCCAGCTTGCTGAAGGCGGGCGAGAAGCATGGCGTCTTCCGGACTGATGGCTGCAGCCGGAATTTGCGGGGCATCGACGACATACCGGGTGGCCCCGGTGTGGGGCAATTGAGCGGCGAGAGGGGTGACAGAGCGAACGAGGACCGCAACCGCCCCTAGGCGAGCGGCGATGGAAGGCCCGGTGACTCGATATGCGACGGTTCTTCCGTAACCCTCATACGGCGCATTAAAGACGACCATCTTTCCCTTTACCTTTGCGCCCAAAGCGCTGAGCTCATCGAAGGTGGAAACCACTACGGCTTGGGCAGTGATGCCTCCAGAGGGAGTTCCCACGCTCATGCCCAGGCCGAGCATGTGGAGCGGTCTGGCGACAGGTGCCAGGATGGACGCGGACTCACGGCCGCGTACCCACTTCGGCACCATAACGGGAGGAGTCGCAACGTTGACAAAGCCATCCTTTTTCATCTGCTCCGCAGCCCAGGCAATGGCCTTGGGTAAGGTCGTTGAGCCACTCAGGCGGTTGCCGATGCGATCACAGAGGTAAGTCAATTTCTCGTAACCCGCGGTATCGTGCAAGGCTGCATCGATCAACCTGTTTGCGGGGTCCTGATAGCGAACGGTTAGAGATTGAGGCTCCGCGGCATGAAGGTGGCCTGTCAGGAGAGCAGCAAAGACGAGAAGAGGCCAAGAGCGCGCGTGCATGAGGAGAGGAAGTCAGGTTAACACGAGGAGATTTGACTCTGTTCAAGCGACCTCTTCACAATGGAGCATGTCTGACCCCGAAGCGCCCTATCACTTGCGGTCTCTTCAGCCGGGAGATCTTGGCTGGATCATTCACCGCCATGGTGTTCTGTATGCAGCGGAATTCGGCTGGGGAGAACGGTTCGAAGCGCTGGTGGCACAGATCGCCTCCGAAATCGTTTTCAATTTCGATGCGACCAAGGAGCGCTGCTGGTTGGCCGAGCGCGACGGTAAGATTCCGGGTTCGGTCTTTCTCGTTCGTGGTGAAGGGAGCGTTGCCAAGCTTCGCCTGCTGCTGGTAGAGCCGAGTGCGCGGGGGCTGGGCGTAGGCACCCGGCTGGTGAGGGAAGCGGTCGACTTCGCGCGCGAATGCGGTTACACGCTGGTGAAGCTTTGGACACATCGGGAGTTAGTGGCCGCGCAGCACATCTACAAGAAGCTTGGTTTTCGCCTGACCGAAGAAGAGCCCCACGCGGAGTGGGGCGTGCCCGTTATAGGTCAAAAATGGGAGCTGAACTTCTTAGCGGGTTCTGGCAATTAGTCGCTATACTTTTCAGACCTGCATGTCTCGACGGCTCATTCTTTTCTGTCTTTTGCTATGGCGGCTTGGGTTCGCCCAGACGACTCCGCCCGCAACACCCGCCCCACAAACTCCGTACGGCGTAGCGTTCATTCGCGAGAACTACTCGAAGTACGACTACCGTATCGTGATGCGAGATGGTGTGAAGCTGTTCACATCGGTCTACATTCCCAAAGATGCGATGTCCGAAGGCAAGAGCTACCCGATTCTGCTGGAACGGACTCCCTATTCGGTTGCGCCCTACGGAATCGATCAGTACCCGGCTGCGTTAGGACCTTCGGAACAGTTCGCGCGGGAGAAGTTTATCTTCGCTTACCAGGATGCGCGGGGGCGCTACATGAGCGAAGGAGATTTCACAATCGCGCGTCCTCAGAAGCCTGTGAAGCATGGCCCGAAGGATACGGACGAGAGTACGGATGCGTACGACACGATCGACTGGCTGGTGAAGAACGTGCCGGCGAACACGGGGAAGGTGGGGGTTTGGGGAATTTCGCAACCAGGCTTTTTCGCAACTGCCGCCATGATTGATTCGCATCCGGCACTGGTGGCCGTTTCTCCGCAGGCACCCGTGACCGACTATTACCTGGGCGACGACATATATCATAACGGCGCCTTCATGTTGGCTGCGCGGTTCAGCATGTACACGGGCTTTCGGCCTCGGGGTGACGAGCCGGAACCTCCGCAACCGGCGCTCCCCTTTGATTACAAGACACCTGATGGATATGACTTCTATTTATCGATGGGCACGCTGGCTAACGCAGATGAACGTTACTTCAAGCATTCACAGCCCTACTGGACGATGAACGTGAAGAACAACACGTACAACGATTTCTGGCAGGCTCGTTCGGTGTGGAAGTATTTGACCAACGTGAAGCCGGCAGTGATGCTGGTCGGCGGATGGTATGACGCCGAAGATCCGCAAGGGCTGTTCCGGCAATACGACTTCATGGCCAAGCATTCTCCGGCGACAAAGCAGATGCTGGTGGTGGGACCTTGGACGCACGGCGGTTTCTCGCGGGGAGATGGAGATCGCGTCGGCAACATCAGCTTCGGCGAAAAGACCGGTGTTTACTATCGGGAGAAGATCGAATTCCCGTTTTTTCTGTATTATCTGAAAGGTCAGGGCGATGGGAATCTTCCCCGGGCCTGGGTGTTTGAAACCGGCGTCAATCAATGGCGGCGCTTCGAGACTTGGCCTCCCAAAACGGCCCAACCGACATCGTTATTTCTGGACGCGAAAGAGAAGATCGCCTGGGAGCAGCCCAGTGCCGAAGCGATCGACGAGTACGTTTCGGACCCGGCCAAACCGGTGCCTTATATCGGGCATGTGTTGATGGGCATGCGGTTCGACTACATGACGGAAGACCAGAGATTCGCGGCGTCACGGCCGGACGTTCTGGTATATAAGTCTGAGGCGCTGACGCACGACGTAACGGTGGCCGGGCCAATCACCGTCGATCTGAAAGTATCCACCACGGGTACCGATTCGGATTTCGATGTGAAGTTGATTGATGTGTTCCCGGGCAATTTTCCGGATTATTCGAACACAAACACACCCGGTCCGAGTGGAGTTTCCGCCGCAGCCGCTGCGAGAGCGGTGCCTGCTAATGCGATTCAGTTGGGAGGATACGAAGAGTTGATCCGGGGTGAGCCTTTCCGTGGCAAATACCGGAAGAGCATGGAGAAGCCCGTCGCCTTTCAGCCGGGCAAGCCGGACCGCATCAGATTCCAGATGCCTGACATTCTCCATACTTTTCGAACAGGGCATCGCATCATGGTGCAAATTCAGAGTTCGTGGTTTCCGCTAACGGACAGGAACCCGCAGAAGTTCGTCGATATCACCAACGCGCTTTCGACCGATTTCAGCAAAGCGACGGAGCGTGTTTACACCGGCGGCGCAGAGGGTTCGAAGATTGAGGTACTCACGCTTCCTTAAGGTTTGGTTAGGGGGAGCGCAGACGGCAAGACCGTCTACGCCACCCTGAGTGTGCCAGTTGAACTGGGCACCTCAACAATCCTCTAGCACTTTGCTCTAATCGGTGGCCGCTTTGAAAGCGGGAGTGACCCCGAGGTTATAAAAGAGGAACGCGTATAAATCGGCAGTCTGCTCGATGGTTTTGGTCATACTGCTGGGGCCGTGGCCGGAGTTTGTATCGATGCGAATGAGCACCGGATTCTTAGGGCTGGCTTTCTCCTGCAAGGTGGCAGCGTATTTGAAGGAGTGACCAGGGACCACGCGGTCATCGTGATCGGCAGTGGTGATCAAGGTGGCGGGATAGGTTACGCCCGAGCGGATGTTGTGCAGAGGCGAATAGGCTCGCAGAGTCTTGAATTCCTCGGGATTATCGCTGGAGCCATAGTCCGCAATCCAGTTCCAACCAATGGTGAACTTCTGAAAGCGGAGCATGTCCATGACGCCGGCTTGTGGAATGGCGACCCGGAAAAGCTCCGGACGCTGGTTGATGACGGCTCCTATTAGCAGCCCACCATTCGAGGTGCCGTGAATCGCTAAATGTTCCGGGGAGGTGTACTTGTTCTGGATGAGATACTCGGCCGCGGCGATGAAGTCATCGAAGACATTCTGCTTCTTAGCCCGCATACCGCCCTGGTGCCAAGCTTCGCCATACTCGCCGCCGCCGCGCAGATTCGCTTGCGCATAAACGAAGCCCTGTTCAAGCAACAGCAGGCGGAGCGATGAGAAGGCCGGACCGAGGCTGATGTTGAAACCGCCATACGCTTCCAAGATGGCAGGATTGGTTCCATCCAGTTTGAGGCCTTTCTTGCAGACAATAAACATAGGAATGCGCGTGCCGTCTTTGCTGGCATAGAACACCTGCTTAGTCTCGTAATGGGCGGGATTGTAACCGGGGATGTCGGCACTGCGGAATGTCTGATTGGTATGAGTCGCAAGGTCGTACCGGTAGATGGTGGCCGGAACATCGAATGACGTAAAGGTGTAGAACACGTCACGGCTATCTTCACTGGCCGAGATACCAGAGACCGATCCCAGGCCGGGAAGGGTGATTTCATTCTCCTGCTTGCCATCGAGATTGTAGACGTACGGACGAGCCGTGACATCCTTCGTGTAAATCACGAAGAGCTTATCGCCAGCCGGCTCTACGGCTTCGAGCGGTTCTTGCTTCTCCGCGATGACGTCTTTCCATTTGGCCTGGGGGGCGGCGGGGTCATATAAGGCGAGCCGACTTTTCGGGGCGTCGGCGTTGGTCTGGATAAGAAACCGGCCACCCATATGGGTAACGACCTCATAACGAAAATTCGAAATGTCCGGAATGATGGGGGTGAAGTGCTTTTCGTGTCGCGTGAGGTCCCGATACAACAAAGCGTTCCCGTCCTTGCCCTTGCCACGTTCGGCGATAGAGAGGATGGCGTAGCGTTCATCTGGCGTCGTGTAGAGGTTATAGAAACGTTGCGGATGGGCAGGATCTTCGTAGACTAGTTCGTCCTGGTTCTGATTCGTTCCCGCGCGGTGATAGTAGACCTTTTGAAAGTCATTTCTGGAGGAGAGCTCGCGCCCGGATTCGGGAGCATCGTAGCGGCTGTAGAAGAAGCCATCACCAGCCCAGGCAAGGCCCGAAGCCTTGATCCAGCGCAGATGATCAGGCAGCAGCTTTGCGCTTGCAACCTCGAGAACAAAGGCATCCTGCCAATCGGAGCCACCGCCTGAAACGGTGTACGCCATGTACTTGCCTGTTTTTGAAGGTACGGAAAAAAGAACGCGCGATGTGCCGTCGGCCGAAAGCTTGTTCGGGTCGAGCAGCACTTCGGGAGTTCCCTCCAGCCCGTTTTGTTTATAAAGCACTGGCTGGTTTTACAGGCCGTCGTTCTTCCGGAAGAATAGGTATGGACCCTTGTGCATCGGAGCGCTGTACTTGGCGTAGTCCTGCAAGCGCGTAAGCCTCTGTTTGATGGAATCACGGAAAGGGATACGAGACAGATACTCACTGGTGACGCGATTTTCGGCCGCCACCCACGCCATTGTTTGAGGCGAATGGTCGTCTTCCAGTGCTCGGTAAGGATCTGCTACCTTCTCGCTACCGTACACATCTACCTGTTCACCTTTAGGCGGAGAAGGATAGGAAAGCGTTTGAGCACTTGACGTTACGGGCAGAGAAGACGACATGATGACGAAACCCAGGGCCAGGAGACTGAGCGAGACGGAAGCAGTTCTCATAAAAAGACCTCTCCATTTGTTGCTGCTTTCTGGAAGACAAGAACATAGCATGCCAGAATTCGCCGGTTCTCCGTGCGACCTTACGGGTATGGCAGATTCTTTTGAGATTTCTCCGCAAGAGGCACTGAATCAAATGGCGCAGGAAGGAAAGGCCGTCTTAATCGATGTGAGGGAACCGGAGGAGTTCGCATTGGCGAAGATTCAGAACTCGTGCCTGATTCCAATGCGCGACGTTCCAAGTGCTATTCAAAAGCTGGACGAAATGGCGGAAGAAAGCACGCTGCTGGTGCTGTGCCACCACGGCGTGAGGAGCCTACAAGTAGTGGCGTGGCTACGGGAAAAAGGAATCGATCGCTGTTACAGCATCACGGGCGGAATCGATCGCTGGAGCCGCGAGATCGACGCTACGATTCCGACCTATTGAGGCTTACAATTTCTTCTTCTTGTTCAGTTTGAGGTTGAGATGAACGACTTTATGGCTGTCGAAGACGCTAACTATCTTCGGCTTGCTCATCAGATCACCCTGCTGGGCCCGTAATTCATAGTTGATGTCCGAACTGAGTCCGTAGAAATGATAATGACCATCTCCATGGGCGAGGTATGAACGGACCTGCAGTGTCTTCGTGTCTTTTAACAGAACAACCGCTTTGCAACCGGTACTTTGTGGGCATCGGTGACCATGCCCTCGATGGTGCGGGTTGTGTGGCGGTCCCGTTCTGGGGCGTGGCCGGGGCCTGGATCTGCCCGAAAGCCAACTGGTCAAGGTGAAGACTAAGAATCGCAAATGGGCGGGGACGCCCCAAGCGGAAAAGACGTACTCTTAGAGGAGAGCGTTAATGCCAGCTCTCTTCCTCTTCCTCCGCTTCGTCATCTTCTTCCTCGTCATCGTCGTCGTGAAATCGTCTTCTTTCGTCTTCCCTCTTCCTCTTCTGTTTCCAGTTCGACCGGATTGACGCTGGCTACTGTCAAGGCAGCACCACACTCATCGCAGGACAGGATATCCCCTTCGTCCAGATCTTCTTCGTCAACGTCGATCACCGCGTCACATTTGGGACAATTTACCATTCTTTCCTTCTTATCATTTTGGAGAACAGTAGTAAGCTGGCGATCTTACGGTCAGGCTCGAACGGGCTGTCGCTCATCGTGCAATTGCCGGTCATATTCGTCAAGTTCTTCGGCATTCACCGTTACAATTGTCTTTTCCATGTCTTCCGAGGTCTCCACCATGTGACGAATGTGTGCCGCCGCCAAACGCATGCACAGCGGATCAGTCAACTTCTGGCCACGCTCGAGCCATCAGTTTAAGCAGACAGTGGGTGCGGAATAGCGACTACTTTTTCTTCGGGCTGGCCTCCGTCTGGCGTCAGCCAGAACTTCACGTCCACCGTATCAGCATGTCGAATGGAGATGCCCGTTTGTAACCACCGAAACTGCACCTTCCACATGCGTCCAAATGGATCTGGGCCGGCCTCGAAAAGACGAGCCTGGTCATTCATGACCCGATGCTAGCATGCGAAAGGTGCCAAAAGAACGAGTGGCCGAAGCACTCCTGCTGGGTGCAAGCAGGCTTTAATTGCGGTCGAACGCTGACCAACCAGTGAAAGCAGTTCATGCCGCGTTTCTTTATCATTGCGAAACGCGCCCAGCATAGTGCTAGTGATCGCTCCGGAATGCTGCTTTCCTACGCCCCGCATCATCATGCAGAAGTGCCGTGCTTCACAAATCACGGCAACGCCCCTGGGTTGCAGAATTTCCTGTAGTGTTTCGGCCACTTGCTGGGTCAAGCGTTCCTGAATCTGAAAACGCCGGGCAAACACATCTACGATTCTGGGTATTTTGCTCAATCCGATGACCTTTGAACCCGGAAGATAAGCCACGTGCATCTTCCCGAAAAACGGCAGCAAGTGGTGCTCACACATGCTGTAGAACTCGATGTCCCGGACAATCACGATCTCGTCATACTCCACGTCGAAAAGTGCATTATTGACAATCTTTCCGAGATCGGCCGATAGCCACTCGTCAGATACTGGTACGCCTTTTCGCTGCGAACCGGAGTATCGATAAGGCCGGTGCGTTCGGGATCCTCGCCTACCGCCTGAATAATATCGCGGATGTTGTCCGCGATCCCTTTGAGCGGTGCTTTAGGTTTGAACTGGAGCACGGTGCTCTGCGATTCTTTAGACGGCTGCTTAACAGCGGAGGATTTCGATCGTGCCATATGAGTAAAAGACCTTACTGAACGGAAGCGCCGGAATTGGGAGACTGCAAAGGAAAGAAGGCCTCAAAGCCATTGCGATCCGTTTCCTGAATGTGAAGACGATATAGCTGTACGTGCTGAGGAATGTAAGAATCCCAGTGTTCCTGTAACAGCCCGGCAAGCACGTTTAGGACGTTCTCCGTCGTGGGAACAAGGCTGCCGAACTCAGGCAAATCTCTGTTTAGATAACGGTGGTCAACACGATCCAGCACCTTTTCCTGTACCAGCTGATCGAGCCGATTCAATGGCAGCAACTGGCCCGTGAGTTGATGCACCGGGCCCGTAACGCTCACCTCGAGCCGATAATTATGTCCGTGACCAAACGGATTGTTGCACTTTCCGTAAAGGTTCTCGTTTTGCTGCTCGCTTAGCGAATCGAGGTGCAGACGATGGGAAGCGGCAAAGTTATAGCAGCGCGTGATGGCGATCATTGGGAGTTCCCTGCCGCCGTCTCGCTGGCGAGCTTGGGCTTGGCAAAAACGTCAACGAAAAGATCGGGTGTTTCGTACAGACGCACCCTGGCCAAGTGAGCATTGGGCAAATCGATCCGCAACTTGATCCGCCGCCAGATTTCGGCAGCAACATTCTCCGCCGTAGGAACCACACGATTGAAGGGCTCCACCTCGTGATTCAAGAACCTATGGTCCATCGGTTCGACGACTTCTGACTCGAGAATCTGTTTTAGATCCTTAAGATCCATAACCATGCCGGTCACCGGATCGGGCTCCCCTTCGATGGTGACCTCCACAACGTAGTTGTGGCCATGGCCATTAGGGTTGGCGCCCGGCCCAAAAATCCGTTGATTTTCAAAATCGCTTAAAGTCTCGACTCTGCAAACGTGGGAGGCGGAGAACTCCGCTTTACGCGTGATAAACATCAACACGATCTAGATGGCTTAAGCGCGGGATTTGATCCTACAAATCCGTGTAAACGCCTGTAAAACAAGCAGGCTGAGCAGCGCACCGACAAAGTAGGAACGGAAGTCCTGCCAATCGAAGGTGGTGCCGAGAATCAGACGTCCAGGAAGGGTGCGCCGTGCAGCTTCCAGCCAGAACGGATGCCAGAGCTGGAGGAACTCCAGGCAGCAGGTAAGTACCAGAACGACAGCCGTGACACGAGCAGGCGAGAGCTGCGGGCGGACCAGGAGAGCGCCGGCCGACCAGAAGATGACATACGCGGCACCTCCGGTCCAATCGCGCCAACGCCCGCTCACAGGTGCATCGAACCGGAGCCAGGCGGCAAGGGGCACCAGCACGACAATCAGAATAGAGAGTGACAGGCGAAGGCAGGTTCGGGGTGTCAATGCCAAAACTTAGAATAGACAGATGCGATGGCGGCGAATTTTCCTGGTAGGGGTAACGGTTGTTTTGAATATCATGGCGGCGCGGATGGTAGATGCCAAGTCCGAGTCCTCGTTGGAAGGATTAGTGGACCGGTACTTCGATGAATATTTTCATTTAAACCCCAGTAGCGGGACGGCCGCGGGACTGCACGGCGTGTATGATTCGGCGCTAGATGATTTCTCAGGCGCCGCTTTTGGGAAGCGGATGGACTTGTCGAATCGGTTTTTGCCTCTGTTTGAGAGCCTGCCAGCATCGCCGGATCGCGATTTAATGATTTCGCACCTCCATGCAGATCTGGTTAATCTGCACGACATCCGGCAACAGGAAACCAACCCCGACATTTATTCTAGCGGTGTAACGGCTTCTATCTTTGGCCTGATCAGCCGCAAGTTCGCATCGGTGGACGACCGGCTGAAGGATGTGATCTCGCGCGAGAATCAGATTCCGAAGGTATTTACCGAGGCGAAGAAGAATCTGCGCAACTGTCCCAAGATCTACACGCAAGTGGCGATCGAACAGCTGCCCGGAATCCAGAGCTTCTTCCTGCATGATGTTCCGGCCGCGTTTACCGACGCAAAGTCGCAGAGCTCGCTGGCAGAGTTTAAGAGGACCAATGCGGCCGTGGTGGACGCTTTGAAGCAGTACCAGAGCTGGCTGGAGACAGATCTTCTGCCACGCTCGCACGGCGACTTCCGCATTGGCGCTGCCAACTTCGCGAACAAAGTGAAGTACGAAGAGATGGTGGATCTACCGCTCGAGCGGTTCTTGCAGATCGGGTACGACAACTTACACGCGAATCAGCGGGCGTTGCAGCAGATCTGCAAAAAGATCGATCCCGACAAGAGTACACGTGAAGTGGCGGACCAGCTTTCCAAAGATCATCCATCGCCTGGCGAGCTTCTGCAGCGCTTCCGCGATACCTTCAATGGACTTATCTCGTTCATCCAGCAGCACAAAATCATCACCATTCCGAGTGAGACAAGGCCGATTCTGGAAGAGACACCCCCGTTTATGCGCGCGCTGACGACGGCTTCTATGGACACGCCCGGGCCCTACGAGAAGGTTGCGACCGAGGCTTATTTCAACGTGACCCTGCCGGAGAAAAGCTGGTCGCCGCGGCAGACTGAGGAGTTTATGAACGGCTTCAGCCGCGGTACGATCACCAGCACCGCGATTCATGAGGCGTACCCGGGGCACTATGTTCAGCTGCTCTGGTTTCAGCGGCTACAGTCGAAGGTTCGAAAGCTGATCGGCGCGAATTCAAACGTAGAGGGTTGGGCACATTACACGGAGCAGATGATGCTTGACGAAGGCTACGGAAATGGCGACCCGGAACTTCGTGCGGGGCAGTTGATGGACGCTCTATTACGAAATGCCCGATACATTGTGGGCATCGAGAATGCATACAGGTAAGATGAGCTTCGAGCAAGGAATCGAGTTCTTCATGCATGAGGCTTACATGTCGCATGCCAATGCCGAACGGGAGACCAAGCGCGGGACCTCTGATCCGACATATCTTGTATATACGTTGGGAAAGCTGGAGATCTTAAAGCTGCGTGCGGACTACAAGGCGAAAATGGGGTCGGCATTCACATTGGAGGACTTCCACAATCGCTTTATGCAAGGCGGGGGAGTGCCAATTAAATTGATCCGCAAGGCCATGCTGGGACAAGACTCTCCAACGCTTTAGACGGTGCTGAGCCAATGAATACGAATTCGATCTTACGTACGCTACTGATTCTGCTAAGCCTCGGCTTTGTGGGCGTGGTTAGCTACGGCCTCCGGGATACGTCGGCTAAAGAAGGCGGCGTGGCTCCGGAATTTTCCATCAAATCGGATTCCGGAGAACGCGTGACTCCAACCTCCTTTGGAGGCAAAGTCCTGGTGCTTAACTTCTGGGCTACCTGGTGCCCGCCCTGCATCCAGGAAATCCCATCGCTGAACCAATTCCAGCGCCATTTCGCGAACACGGGCGTTAAGGTGGTCGCAATTAGCATCGATAAGAATCCGCAGAAGTACAAAACCTTCCTGGATCACTTTCGCGTGGCATTTGAGACAGCACGCGACCCGGAGGCGGAGGTGAGCTCGCGGTACGGAACGTTCCAGATTCCGGAGACGTACATCATCAAAGACGGGCGCATCATGCGGAAGTTTCCGCAAGGTGAGAACTGGGTGAGCGAGGATATCACGCGTTATGTGCAGAGTCTGCTATGAGTCGGTGAGCGATGCAGCTTAATCCCCGTATTTTTCAGGAGCTCGAGTCGGTTCTGGGCAAGAACGCTGTGCTGCGGGATGCCAACGACCTTCGCCTCTATGAGTACGACGGAGGTGTGGACAAAGCTGCTCCGGATGTAGTCGTGTTTCCACGCAGCACTGAGGATGTGGTTGCATGCGTGAAGATTGCGGAGCGGAACGGCTTGCCGATTGTGGGTCGCGGAGCGGGCACTGGTCTGAGCGGGGGCGCGATCGCACTCTCCGGCGGAATGATGATGTCTTTCGCACGGATGAACCGGATCCTCAAGATCGACATTGAGAATGAGCGTGCTGTGGTGCAGCCCGGTGTTGTCAATCTGGACGTGACGACTGCCGTGGCGCCGTTCGGCTACTACTACGCCCCTGACCCGTCAAGCCAGCGGGCTTGTACGATCGGCGGCAATGTGGCCGAGAACGCCGGCGGACCCCATACTCTGGTGCACGGGGTTACGACTAATCACGTGACCAGTTTGAAGGTAGTGCTGGTGGATGGGACCGTGATGGATGTCGGCGGTTACCAGGCAGATGGCCCTGGTTATGATCTGGTCGGCCTGTTAACAGGGAGCGAGGGGACGCTGGCGCTGGTAACGGAGATCGGGGTGCGACTGGTCCGGCAGCCGGAGAGCGTGCGGACCATGCTGGCGATCTATGGGTCGGTAGACGAGGCTGGGGACACCGTAGGAGCGCTGACTTCGCAGGGTATTATTCCCGTGGCACTGGAGATGCTGGATGGGCCGATGCTTCGCATGGTGGAGGCGGCAACACATGCGGGCTATCCCATGGACGCGGCCGCGGTTCTGCTGATTGAAGTAGAAGGCCTGGTGGAGGAAGTCGAGGAACAGACTGAGGCCATCATGAAGGTCTGCCAGGCATGCGGTGCCCGCGAGGTGAGAGTGGCGCGATCGACCGAGGAGCGAGATCTTCTCTGGAAAGGGCGGAAGAACGCCTTCGGAGCAATCGGACGCGTCAGTCCTACGTACTACGTACAGGACGGTGTGGTCCCGCGAACGCGTATCTCGGAGACGCTCCGGGCTATTGAAGCAATCGGCAACAGCCACGGCGTTTCGATCAGCAACATATTTCACGCCGGCGATGGAAACATGCATCCCATCATCCCCTTCAATCCGCGCGTTCCCGGCGAACTGGAGCGCGCGCAGGCTGCCGGCATCGAGATTCTCAAGTTCTGTATTTCCGTGGGCGGCTCGATTACCGGAGAGCACGGTGTGGGCATGGAGAAGACGGAGTTGATGGCGCATCTTTTCACTCCCGA
The DNA here is from genome assembly GCA_963814195.1 of uncultured Acidobacteriaceae bacterium. Lineage (GTDB taxonomy): Bacteria > Acidobacteriota > Terriglobia > Bryobacterales > Bryobacteraceae > Bog-105. Next base: position 420,859 of record CAWFBU010000004.1, on the reverse strand, counting down.
CACCATTCAGATGATCCAGCAAATCAAGGATCTGTTCGACAGCGAGAAACGACTGAACCCTGGCAAGGTCCTGCCGATGGGAAAAGGGTGCCTGGAGATTCGGCAGCGGCCTGAATTCGTCTTGTAAAGGGGTTCAGCTCCGGCTTTTCGCTGGCGACGTTCAAGGTTGAAAACTTATCTCTCCGGTCGCGTCCTCCGATCGTCAAAAAGCCGTGAGCCGTGTTCGCCATCTGACGATTGTTTTCGGAGATCAGCTTGATCGGGAATCTGCGGCTTTCGACGGCTTCGACAAGGCCAAAGATGTCGTCTTCATGGCAGAGGTGACAGGCGAATCGACGCACGTTTTCTCCCACAAGGTGCGCATTGCCCTGTTTCTGACCGCAATGCGGCACTTTGCGGACGAACTTCGCCAAGCCGGGTTTCGAGTAGAGTACCGCAATCTGGATGATCGCGGGAACAGCGGTCAACTGGACGAGGAAATCCGAAAAGCTATCTCGAAATTCAAGCCGGCACAGGTCGTTTCTGTTGAGCCGGGCGAGTACCGCATAGAGGAGATGCTGAAGTCTGTTGTATCTGCCTCGAACACACCACTGGACGTTCGGCCTGACCGCCACTTCTTCTGTTCTCGGCAGGAATTTGCGGACTGGGCCAAGGGGCACCAGCAGTTGCGCATGGAGTTCTTCTATCGCGAGATGCGCAAGAAGAGCAAGTTCCTGATGGAGAGCAACAAGCCCGAGGGCGGGAAGTGGAACTTCGATGCCGAGAACCGCAAAAGTTTTGGTAAGTCCGGTCCCGGGTTACTGCTTTCGAGACCAGAGCACTTTGAACCGGATGAGATCACGAGAGATTTACTGGCGTTGGTGGAGAAAACCTTTCCGAACCATCCGGGATCACTGGAAGACTTCGATTTTCCAGTAACCGCCAAGCAGGCGCTGGGAGCACTGGCAGACTTCGTCTCGCACCGGCTGCCTGTCTTTGGTGACTATCAGGACGCCATGTGGACCGACGAGCCGTACTTGTTTCACTCGCGACTGTCCGCCCTGATGAATCTGAAGTTGCTGAATCCGCGGAACGTTTTGATAGCTGTTCAGGATGCTTATCAGTCCGGCCATGCTCCACTGGCAGCCGCGGAAGGCTACATCCGGCAGATTCTGGGATGGCGTGAATATATCCGAGGCGTTTACTGGCTCCACATGCCGCAGTACCTTCAGGAGAACGCGTTGGACGCGCAAGAGGAACTGCCGGACCTGTACTGGACGGGCGAGACCGATATGAATTGCCTGAAGCAGGCCGTCGGGCAAACATTGAAGTACGGGTATGCGCATCACATTCACCGCCTGATGGTGACCGGTTTGTTTTCACTCCTGTTTGGCGTTAAGCCGGTCGAGATTCATAAGTGGTACCTGGCTATCTATTGGGACGCTGTGGAATGGGTGGAACTGCCGAACGTGCTGGGCATGTCGCAGTACGCCGATGGCGGCATGATGGCGTCAAAGCCATACGTCGCAACAGGAAAATACATTTCCCGCATGAGCAACTACTGCTCAGGTTGTCGATATAAGCCTGACAAGGTTTTAGGCGAAGACGCCTGCCCGTTCACTACTCTGTACTGGGATTTTCTTATTCGGCATGAGGAGAAGCTGAAGGATAACCAGCGTATGTCGTTGCAGGTCCGGAACGTAACGCGCATGAAAGAGCCGCAGCGGGAAGAGATTCGGCAGCAAGCGCGTCTAGTACGCGACTCGCTGCCGAAAGGGAGTTACTGAGGTGTGGGTTAGGCGGTGAACTCGAGAAGTTCCTGATTCAACCGGTCCCCGGCCGTCCAAAAGAGGCCATGAGGTTCGCCGTCGTATTCAGATAAGGTTGCGTTTGGGAGGATCTTTGCAGATCGGCGGCCTGAGACGTCGATCGGCACAGTGGAATCACCCGTGCCGTGGATCACCCGAACGGGAATGGTGATCTTTTCCATGTCTGGGCGGAAGTCAGTGGCGGACCAGGCTTCTGCAGCCGCCAGGGTTGCGCGGAGAGACCCAGTTAAAGCCATCTCCTGAGTCCATTCGAGGACCGGTTCGGATACGGTATGTTTCAGGGTAGTCCGGCCGTAAAACTTGGGCCCAAAAGCATGCAGGAAGGTTGGGCGATCCTTCGAAATATTGGCGCCGATCTCCTCAAAAACCTTTGGATCGACACCATCCGGATTGTCGGCGGTTTTCAAGAGAAAGGGAGTCACAGCTCCGACGAGCACGGCTTTTGAAACCCGGCTGGTGCCATAACGGCTGAGATAGCGGACAACCTCGCCTCCGCCCATCGAAAAGCCGACCAGAGCAGCGTTCTGCAAGTCCAGCTTTTCCATTAGCGTGTGCAGATCGGCGGCAAACGTATCATAATCGTAGCCGGTCCACGGGTGTCCGGACCGACCGAAGCCGCGGCGGTCGTAGGTAATGACGCGGCGCCCATTTTCAGCGAGAAACATGGATTGCTTCTCCCACATATCGCCGTTTAAAGGCCAGCCGTGAATCAAAACGACAGGGGTTCCTGTACCCCAATCACGGTAGTAGATCTCTACTCCATCTTGCGTTGTTATGAAGGGCATCACTCTGTCAGACCGTTCAGCGCGCTAAAGTCTTTCGACTCTTCTCCGCGCGTGCATAACGACCAGCGCCGGTCACTAGAAAGTCAGGTGTAAGGACATCTGAATGATCCGCGGACTTCCGAGAGTGCTGGTGAGGTAGCCAAGGGCGCCTAAGCTTGTCACGGGCTTCAGCACGGGAGCTCTGCCCGCTGTTACGGTGTAGAGGCTTGTGCTGTTCGAAGGTACGTCAAAGATTGCGTGATTAAAGATGTTGAAGAAGTCCGCGCTGTAACGCAGGTGGAAGCGTTCGCTGAACTGGAACTCCTTGGTCACCGAGAAATCGAATCGACTCTGGAAGGGACCGCGGAAGGTGTTGCGGCCTGCGCTGCTGAAGCCGGTTTCGAAGGTGTCGCATGTCGTCTGTGTTCCGCTGGTAACACAGGCCGGAATTCCAGGCGTACTGCTGGGCAGCGTGGGGACGAAAACCTTCGTGTAATCGATAATCGGGTTCTTTGCATTGACGCCGGTTGTTCCCTGGAGCTGGATTTGGCCGTTTGTAAGACCAGGCGTAAAGCCCAGGATGGGATCGACCACTGAGAGCGTATTGCCATAGTAGATGCCGCCTACCGCTCCGGAGAAGTCATAGAAGTTGAAGGGTTGGCCGCTCTGCGCAACAGTGACACCGCTCAGACTCCATCCGCCCAGCAAGCTTTTTACAAACTTGTTCTGGTTCTTCAGACCAGGCAGTTGGTAAAGATAGCTGATGGTAAAGACGTGCGTACGGTCGAAGGTCGATGTCGCATAGGAAGCGTTCGGGTTCGTCGGATCGTTGCCGTTGAAGAAGAGACCCAGGCCGCTCTGATCGTCTAACGAGTGAGACCAGGTATAAGAAGCGGAGAACTGCAGGCCCTGGCTGAAGCGTTTCTGCAGGCCTATTTGTAAGGCGTTATAACTCGAGTTGCCGCGAGCCTGATAGTACAGCGCGTTGGAACTGTAGCCAAGGTAAGGGACTCGTAGATCCGTATTGCCGCCTTCATTGGTTCGTAAGTTCTCCGTAGGGAGAACGTTGAAGCCATAGGAACTTGTCTGGCCGTGAATAGGGTTGGTGGGCGTCGCAATGCCCGGCTGATTGAAGGGGACAGGCAGAAGCTCGTGAAGACCGCGATTACCCACATACCCGATCGATGCGACGACGCTGTTCGTCGGCTGCCATTGGACATCGAACGACCAGTTTTCGGTGTAAGGCAGCGTATTCGACGGATCATACGCACTGAACAGGTACGGGGCTGCTCCGGTTCGCAGCGCGGCGGCGTTCGGCAACAACTGTGTGACTGCGGCCGCATTGCTGGGTGCGGGTGGAGGCGTTGAACCGAACGGTTGGTTCAGGGTACTGGCAGACGTCGCACTAATCTGGGAAGTAAAGGGCTGCTGAAGAGTGACGCCGAAAGGTCCACTGAAACCGCGGCCGGCACCGGGCGAGAGCTCGGTAAAGAATTCGCCGCGATCGTAGTAGATCCCGAAGCCGGAGCGAATAACGACGTTCTTCAGGTTTGAGGGAGACCAGACGATCCCGAACCGGGGTCCTAAGCCCCATTGCCGGCCTGTAAGAGTCGAGTCATTTATACCGGGTGTCCCCAACGTCTTATTGTTGCCGGCAATAACTGCACCACTATTCAGAATCACGTCATTGCCAGCATCGTACTTATAACGGCCTGGATAGAAGTTAGTCAGCTGACCGTACTTCTCTGTCAACGGGCCATCGTAGTCCCATCGCAAGCCGAAATTGATGTTCAGATTATTGCGCAGGCGATAGTTGTCCTGAATGAAGGTGCCGACTTGATTTGCCCGGTAATAGCGATTACTCGAGCCATTGTAGAAGCGGCTATTCGCGGTATTCAGGTTGGTGCCGGTCAGGAAATCAGTGAAGGTGTTGAAGCTAAGCGCTGCTGTTTCGTTATTGAGGTTCAGGACATTTAACTGAACATAGTCGAAGTTGAAACCAGCGTAAACGGTGTGCTTCCCCACAACCCAATTCACCGTGCTTGCGACAGAATACCGATTCTGAAAAATACCGGCATTCGCAAAGTTGCTATTGGGGCCGAACGAGACGCTCTTGCCGGCAATAGTCGGTTCAATGTTGCTGATGCTGATGCTGGGGAACTGAGTTAAGCCGTACAGGTTCATGCCCACGTCGCTGGGTGTAAGCGGCTGGCCGGTATTGGCGTATGCTCGTTGCCGCGTGAAGGCGATCCGTTGATCCCACGTAAGGCTGGGATTGAGGACCGTCGTGTTCGACACGGTGGCAACATGGCCGCCGGAGTTTAGCGTTTGGGGGAAGCCGAGCAAACTGCTCTGTGCGAACGGACTGGTAGACGGATCATCCTGAAACATGTACCGAAGGGCCAGACGATCGCGCTCGCTGATGTTGTAGTCAACATTGCCGATGCCCTGGTCGGCGTTGAACGTGCTGGAAGGTTGCTGCAACGTCGTGTCGTAGCCCAGGCGTGCCGCTGTGGTGGGATTCGTAATGTTGGGCGTGGGAACGAGATAGCCATATGGCGTTTTAAATTGTAAGATCTTTAGCGCAGTGGGGTTGATCTGGCTGGCTGGAACAGCCGTGCCGAAATGGGCGGACAGCGCGGAGATAGCAGCCGCGCTTCGATCGTCCGTAAGTCCCAGGGGAACCGTAACGCTCGACGTTCCGCCCAGGCCGTCCGCAATGCGTATGCCTTGATACGCTGCAAAGAAGAACAGCTTGTCTTTCTTGACCGGACCGCCGAGGGACGCTCCGAAACGGTTGTAGTGAAGCGCAGGAACTTTTTGCGACGCCGGGAGACCGGGGTTGGCATTGCGGAAGAAAGGCGCTGCGTTCCAGATATTGTTCTGAAAATATTCCCACAGCTCGCCGTGATACTGGTTGCCACCGGAACGAGTCAGTACTTCGATATGCGCGCCGCTGTTCGGGCTGTTTGAGGCATCGTATTGCGAGGTGTTGACTCGCATTTCAGCGATGGTCTCGGCAGGAGGCGTGGCAATGGAGTTTCCGATGGCATCGTAGACGGAGGTATTGGTTCGCGTATCACCCGAACCTACGTTCTGCTGTCCGGTGTTGAGCGTAAAACGGCCCGAGGATACCTGACTACCGGTCTTTCCGTTAAACAGGTTATTGGTATTCGCACCGTTGATGGAGATGCTGTTGCTTGTATCTCGCTGGCCGTTGGCCCAGATCGGTTCATTACCGAGGCCTGCGTTCACACCACTGCCATTCGCAACATCAGCGTTGATGCCGGGGCTTAGGATGGCGAGTTGTGTAAAGCTGCCAGTTGCAAGCGGAGTGCTGCGGATGGTGCGTTCATCAAGAACAAAACCGCGTGCCGTATCGACTTGGTTCAGGAGCGGCGTACCAGTGACCTCCACCGTGGTCGATATCTGGCCAACGCGCAGACTGCCATCCACGGTGGCGGTTCGGTTCGCCTGGATCAGAACATTGCTATGCGTTTCTTTATTGAAACCCTCTTTTTCGAAATCGACCGAGTAACTACCGATGGGTAAGTTAGCAATTCGATACTGGCCACCATTGCCAGACGTGGCTGTCTGAGTAAGATTCGTGCTGGTGTTAGTAACTCGAATTTTCGCGCCTTCGAGAGATTGTCCAGAGGGATCAAGAATGGTGCCTGTAACAGAGCCCGTCAGATCCTGTGCTGGAAGTGATGCTTGCGAAGAAAATACAAGCAAAACGAAAAGGAGGCCCCTGAAAACATTACGCGTAAACATCAATCCGTCAGTCTACGAAGCATTCGTGACGAAGTAATGAAGCGACACTACTAAGGTCGCTCGAAGAAGACCTGTGAATTACACCTATCTCTAACCTAAGAGCTCGCGGTGACAGCGTAAGAGATAAGCATCTGTCATGCCGGCAAGGTAATCGCAAACTACCCGGTGTACAGGCTCTTCTTGCAATCGCTCGCGAAAGCCGGGAGAGACATGTTCGGGACTTTCGAGGAGGTATTCAAACAACGAGCGCAACTTCTCAACAACCGCGCTTCGATGTTCGATCAGCTGAGTATAGGAATACACTCGCGCTACCAACAGGGCGCGCATCTGTCGGCTGATTTCAGCGGCCTCCGGGGTAAATCGTGCCAGCCGATAGGGCAGTTCACGCACGTCCTCGACGCTTTGCACCTGGGATTCTTCAGCAGCCTGGGTTGTCCCGTGAATGAGTCCGCCGACGAGAACGTTCAGAAGGTGTCTCTGAATTTCCCAGAAGCGGACGTGCTCGGGTGCACCCGGAAATTGAGTATCTGCCGCTTCTGCAAGGTCCGCAAAACTGGGCACGGCTTCCGCAATCTGCTCGATGGTGAAGATCTTCGCCCCAAAGGCATCGTCGATATCCGCCGTGTTGTAGGCGATCTCGTCCGCCAGATCCAAAAGCTGGGCTTCGAGTGGAGGCCTCTTGCCCGGCAGGAGATCCTGCAACTCCGGCTCGGCATCGACCGGGAGCTCACGCGAATGCTTGACGATTCCCTCGCGAACCTCGTACGTAAGGTTCAGGCCATCGAAACGGGCGTAACGCCGCTCCAGGATATCGACGATCCGCAAGGCGTGACGATTATGTTCGAAGGAACTACCGAAGCGCTGCATCTGGCGATGTAACTCCCGTTCTCCAACGTGAGCAAAAGGAGGATGTCCCAGGTCATGCGCGAGGGCCAGAGTTTCGGTGTACTCCTCATTCAGGTGAAGAGCACAGGCGACAGTTCTCGCCACTTGCGAGACTTCGATCGTGTGGGTCAGCCGGTTGCGGAAATGATCGTGCAATCCGGCGGCAAAAACCTGGGTCTTACCTTCCAGGCGACGGAAAGCACGCGAATGAATGATGCGATCGCGATCGCGTTGAAATTCATTGCGGTACGGGTGTGAGGGTTCGGGATACCGACGTCCGCGCGGATGTTCCGGACCTAGTCGCAGTCGCCCGAGCATGCGGTCGCGGGTTACTTTGCTTCTTGCGACGAAACTTGGTCGATTGCCCGCGTCACAGCTGGGCTTGGGTTCTGGGCACGGACAGACTGCAGGATCTTCTTCGACTCCCGCGGGTTCGTGGTGTTGAGCATCTGAGCCAGGAGAATCTGGGCCTGCGATTTGGATACGAGGGAGGTAGGTTTGTTCACCACATCGCGGAGCAAATTCTCTGCTTGCGCTGTTTTCTTTTGGCCGAGATACAGTTGAGCCAGCGCTATCTTCGCCAATGAGCCGACGTCACCATTTGACTTAGCTACCGTGCTCAGGTCTGCTTCCGCACCCTTCGAGTCTCCGGTTTGCGCTTTCAATGCGCCTAGGTAATATTGAGCGATCTGACCTTCATGGCTGCCCCCATCCTTGGCGACAATCTCCCCAAAGGCCTTCTCGGCAGCGTTCGTCTTTTCATCCTGAGTAGCAAAAGATTTGCCCGATGTACCAGGTGTCGAACCGACAGGAACATCCAGGACGTTGAAGGCGGACTGTAGATCGGCTTGCCGGATGGAGGCTCGATAACTCGAGAACCAAATGGCAAGAACCACAATAACCAAAGCGATAGCGCCAATGATTGAATACTTGATGATGGTCTGGCGGTGGGAGGCACTGTAGCTGACGACGCTGGATACGGTATCAGTGAACTGGTCGTGCTGCAGTTGATCCTTTAGTTCATGGCGGGTCAAGACGTACTACGGCCTTTCTTTCTGCAGGGCAATTTGTAGCGTATCATAATTTCAGACCTGTTATGCGGGCAACACGGGCGTCTCACTAAGCTAAAGCGAGCCGGACGCGAGGTTTACCCTCCACCCAATCGCGCAATCGCAGGAATGGATCTTCCAGCAGATGCCAACTCAACCACGCTGCTGCAAAGGTTCCAAGCACCGCGACGAGTAACTCGGCGGCCGCAGGTAGCCTGAGCCGGGAGTGCACCAATTCGAAGATCGCAGGATGAAAGACGTACATCGCATAGCTTCCCTTAGCAATTAGCCCGCAAACTCGACTCGACAGCAGGCGACTCAGCCGGGTGTGCCGTTCGTCTGTTCCGGACCTTGCTGCGAGAACCAGAATGATCAGACCTGTATAGAGGGACGCAATAAAGGAAAACTTGGTGATCTGAAGGATTGGATTGGACGATCCGCTGAGCAGGGGATAGCAAAGGGCAATCGGTACGATGAACCACAGCAAGTACTTCCTGAGCCAAGATCCAGCAGATTGAAGCCACTGGTTCCGGCTTGCGTTTACCGCAAGCAGCGCACCCATCGCTAAGCTATCGATCCGGCACAGGGTGAAATAGAAGACGGGGTGGTTTGCAGCTACCAGAATGGCTCGGGTGAGAACTGCGAGAGCAACAAAGGCGAGGAGAACGTGGTTTAAGTACCGTTTTGGTGCTTTCAGAACGACCAGCGGCCAGACAAGGTAAAAGTGTTCCTCGACCGCAAGGGACCAGAAGTGCCCCGGGCCAAACATGGCGAAATTGCGGACGAAGGTGTCTTGAACGTTCTGGCAATATAACCAAAACCACCACTGGTCGCTGACAGGAATCGGACGCGCGAGATGAATGGCGGGCAGCAGAAGGAACGCAAAGACCAGGTAGCCGTAATAGAGAGGGAATATCCGGAAGCTACGACGGAGGTAAAAGGTGCGCAAGGCATCCGCACGGCCTCGGGATTTCAGGAGAATCCCCGTGATCAAAAATCCGGAAAGTACAAAGAAGAGATCGACTCCAGTCTGCCCAAGGGCCGAGACTCTCTCGAAGACTTTGAGCAGGATGCCAGGCCGGGAGAAGCCCTGATGGAAGAAGTGAAATCCCATCACCATCAGAATGGCGAGCGCCCGGATTCCGTCCAGTTCCGGGATGTGTGCAGACGGAGTCCGATTTACGGGACCCATGGGTCCGCCGCGTTCGACCCGAACAGAGTTGGTCTCCTGGCTTTCGCCGGCTGTCGTGACTTGGCTCACCTTCCGATCTCGTGTATCGGTTAGGATCGTCGATCCAAGTACAAATTGCCAGCGGCGTAGGTACTACTACAGGCGGTAAGGCAGAGTTCAAAGCCCGCCTTGAAGTTCAGAGGAGTTATTCTACTTGGCCCCGTCGCATGGCGAATTTCACCAGGCCGGCCACATCGTGAATATCCAGTTTACGCATCAGACTGGATCGGTAAGTATCGACCGTCTTAGGGCTGAGGGCGAGACGGGCCGCAATTTCTTTGGCGCGCACACCGTCAACCAGGAGGGAGTAGACCTGGAACTCGCGACTGCTTAGAGTGTCGATGGGATCTTCTTCAGACCGGCTGGAACTCTCACCGAAGAGCGACATGACTTCGATCTGGGGAGAAACATAGATTCCACCCTGGGTAAACTGGCTCATCGCGTCGGCCATCTGGTCGGGAGTAGAAGTCTTTAAGACGTAGCCACAGGCACCGGTTCTCAGGACTTCCAGGACTGTCTTGCGATCTTTTCGCGTGGAAAGAACAGCGCAACGGGTGCGCAGGCCACGCTCACGGACCCGGCGGATCACTTCAGTTGCGGCCAGATCAGAAAGCCCTAGATCGAGCAGAGCGATACTCGGCTCCAGTCTCTGGATTTCGGAGAGAGCGCCTTCAGCTGTACCAACTTGAGAGACGACTTGGAAACCTGGGAGACGATTGCAGAGAGCCGTGAGTCCTTCTCGGACAAGAGTTAGTTCATCGGCTAATAGGACTTCCACCAGTTTCGTTTCCGAAGGCGGGATAGCCACTGGATGGGGCAACGCCCCGTGTAACGGATAAGTTGTAGTGGAGGTTGACACGCTTGTGATCAGTAAGTGTGTTCAGCCCTCCACTTATCTCAAGGGAAGTACCGGATGTGAATTGCAGTTTAAGTTCTGGAACTCGGAGCTTCCGAAAAGCTCCGCACGGCATCGGCCTCGTCGTCGAAGGCTTCGAAAACCGTATACAGTTTCGTAATCTGAAGAAGATCCTTGACCCGTTTCGACAGGCCGACCAGCTTCAGATGTCCTCCGTTGTTTGTCACGGTTGTAAAACCGGAGACCATTTCACCTATGCCGGAACTATCAATGTAAGAAACCTCGCCCAGGTTCAACAGAATCTTCTTCTGTCCCTCGCTGACCAACTCGCGGATCTTCTCGCGAAATGCGCTGGCGCCTTCTCCTAACGTAATGCGCCCGGCCGCATCCACCACGACGACGTCACCTACCTGGCGGGATGTTAATTTAGCGCTCACTCTACCTCCTCGTTTCTAAGCTGCTGAGTTTCAGGACTTGGGATGGCGCTTCACCATCTCGACTTCAGTCCCGCCACCCGGCCGCCCATGTAAATCAAATTCGTCAACAAATGCCCGGATCAACAGTAGCCCCCGTCCCGATTGGCGCAGCAAGTTTTCGGGAGCCAGAGGATCGGGCAGGGAGCTCAGGTCGAAGCCGGCACCCTCATCCCCGATCCTGACGGTCAACTCCTCGGCTGATCGTTCAATGCCAAGATGAACGACTTTATTGCTGCTATAGGCATTCCCATGGACTACTGCGTTCACCATACACTCGCGAATAGCCATGCCAAACTGTTGCCGTTCATCCTCGTCCAAGCCGAACTTCTCAGCTTCCAGCAGTGCGAGTTCCTCAGCTTTATCTACGCTATCCAGAGTGGAGGGAAGTGTCATTTGGATTGTTTCCATCTTGTTGCTTCCGGGCCACCGAATCGTCACGATAAAACACCAAGTCCCATAAAGTCAATGACTTTCCGTACTGGAAACGACGGACGTGTAGCGATTGAAGGAGTGCGCGTGGGCAACACGGAGGAATGCCAGGAAAACCTGTGTGCCAGGAAAGAGGACCGGGTCAGTCGCCGCGGCCGGGATACGAAGTCTCAGGATACTCTTCCTGGGACATTTCAAATCTGGAGCGGCCTCGCCGATCGCGAGAACTACCGGGCCATTCCAGCCGCAGATCCTCACAGACCTCGTCGAGCATGTCGACCGTTGCGGTCCTTTGCTCCATGGCAAACGCGGTAACCAGAAGGTTATCGCAGAGCAGATTCACCAGGCGTGGGATGCCGCGCGAGCGCTTGTATACTTCTTCCAGCAGTTCTGCCGAGAAGATGCGCTGGTTCGGCATGCCGGCTCTCGCGAGCCGCGTTTCGACGTAAGCGACGACTTCTTCCGGAGAAAGCGGGTTCAAGGAACAACGAAGCACAATCCGTTGTTTCAACTGGCGCAGGTTAGTAGCGTCGAGCTTACGATCGAGTTCGGGCTGCCCTGCCAGGATAATCTGCAAGAGCTTTCCCTGGCGAGTTTCGAGGTTGCCGAGCAGACGAATCTCCTCCAGCACCTCCCATTCCAGATTGTGCGCTTCATCCACGATGAGAACGCTGGTCCGGCCACGCTCAGCCTGCTGAATCAGGAGGGCATTCAGAGCAACTAGTATTTCCGGCTTGGACTTTCGATCGCACTGCAGATCGAAATCGAAGGCCATCATCTCAAAAAACTGGTCGGCAGTTAGCCGCGAGTTGAAGATGAAAGCAAACTCCGTGCGCTGCGATTCAAGGTAATCCCGCAGACACTCGAGCATGGTTGTCTTGCCGGTACCGACTTCGCCAGTTAAGACAATGAACCCTTTGCGACTGCGAACTCCGTAGATAAGGTTCGCGAGAGCCTCTTCGTGCTGCGGGCTACGGTAGAGGAACTCAGGGTCTGGACTGATATTGAACGGGTTTTCCGAGAATCCGAAATACGCGTTGTAGATCGCGTTGTGCATGGTCTTGTAAGTCGAAAGGCTGCCAAATGGTAGTCGGTGACCTGCTTCAGATCTCTCCCGATATCCCCATCATAGTGGAAATATCGGCGTTCTGCCCCAAAGCTTTAAGCTATTCCGTTTCAAATTGAACGCGCGACCAGCCCGCGAGAGTGGCCGGCTGACCGCCCGAAAACACGATCCGCCGGGTTTTCGGGAAGATTGCACCTTGTCGCAGAGCGCCACGCATGGCGGGGACAGTCCTTAGAATTTTCTGATAAGACTCATTCCCGGTTTGCAGGAAAGCCGTCTTGGAGAGAAACCCGCTTCCCCAGCCCAAGCTCACCAGGCACGTGAGGGGACTGGACTGAGCCGTTGCAAGCTCATTTTTCAGGCGGTCGACAGTCTTTTGCAGGGAGGCGAGCCCGGCCGCTTCGGCGTACTGGCGATGGATGTCGATTTGGGCGGCAGCATACTCGTTGGAGGCGTCAACAATTACCTTCACGTTAGGCACTGAGCGCCATCCCAGTGCTTTCGTAAATTCAGAATTCTCCAAAAAGGTACGTTCCTGCCATTGGCCGGAGAACACTGTACCGGGTGTGGCCATTTCCGCAAAGACCGGGGTGGCGTCGTTGACTTTATTGGGCGGCACGTTGCCTCGCCCGGTCACTTTCCATACCAGCTGGGAGCCATTCAGCGAGGCCGTACGGGAAAGATAGATCTTGAAGGCGGAAACCGGTACCGGCTGGCTATCCGCGGCGGCCAAAATCCGCATTTGGGATGCGCCAGCTGTGTTCTCCGTCGCTTCGCTGATGCGACGCGGTAAACGGTCGTTCTCGATGGCGGCGGTTATCCGATCGATGGTGGCAGGAGACCAACGCGAGAAGACGAGTCCCGTGCGCAGGGCGCCTTTCAGCGCGGAAGCCGGGAGATACGGGCCGTTGTAGTTCGCGGTAAATGTGGGAATGAAAAGAGCCTCTGAAGAAGCCGCGTTCCAGATGGCCGTCGCTTCAGCATTTTCAAACGGTATGCGCCTTTGGGAAAAGTTTTGGGCGAATCCTCCCCAGGAGGCGAAATCAAGCTTTGTCGCTTTGCGCAATTGGGCGAGATAACCTTCCAGGCGCGGACCGCGCGCTAAAAGTTTGAAAATGCGATTTTGGTCGAGTACATTGACCTGGTCCTTCCAGACCATGTAGTCAATGGGGGAAAGTTCGCGGCCATCACCTACAAGGAGCGGTGTGAGCGCAGTGAGTTTATACCTCATGATCAGAACGCTCGCTTTCTTCCTGTGATTTAGGCTCCTCCGATTTCGGTTTGGACGTTGCAGGCAACTCGCTGGTTAGTTGTTCGTCGCTGGGAGAGATCAATTCGGAATCCGGTATGGATTCGTGTGCTTCTGCCGTTTCGCTATCCGCTTCTGCATCGTGTGCTTCGGAAGTTCGTTCCGAATCTTCCGCTTGTTCTGGCATAGCAGATTGTTCAGCAGCCATCTCCGGTTCCGAGGCCGGCGTCATAGGGGCAAACATCTCTGGTTCCGGCGCCGGGGCTGGTGTCAGATCGGTAGGGCCGGATTCAAAGGCGGGCGGAACGGAATTTTCGTCTCCCTGCGGATCAGCAATGTGTGCGTGTTCAGCAGCCAATTCCGGTTCTGTGGCGGGCGTGACAGCAGGGACCACCTCTGGCTCAGGAACCTGCGCTGGTTCGGACGTCACTTGCGAGTCAGTAAGCGGCTGATCCAGATGGGCAATATCGGAGAGAGTGGCAGGCAGCGCCGTAGCATCGGCGCCTTGCATTTCAGCGAGCTGTGTATGTTCCGATTCGGGAGCCGCGTGCGCCTCGGTGACCGGCGCATCTTCATCCGACAAGTCGGAATGAACGGCAGGCGGTATCGGAGTTTCTGACTCGCGCTCCCGATTGTCCTCGACAACTCCCTCGCTTGGAGTAGTTTCGGCCGGTTCGCTCGTCGTCTCTCGAAGTACTGGAAGGCGCAGTGCCAAAGCCAGACCGGAGCGATAAACCGGGTGAGGAAACCCGTCGGGCGCGACATCGACGGCAGCACCGACCGGAGCGTGAGAAAGGCTCACCACGGAACCCTCCGTAACCATCCGGACAACTTTCTTCACGGCACCTGAGCCTGCGCGGCTCTGCACCCTTCCACCGCGAACGATCAATCGATAGTCGCCAGCTTTCCAGTTAACCTGATCCGAGTTGGCAGGAGCGTACAGGGAAAGAAGCCAATAAAGGGAGGACTGTCCCTCCTCATCGGCGGTCTTGCGGCCCAGCTTAGGCATCAAAAGTGTCGGCCATGTACCGGTCTGCCATTCCGGCTCGGCAGTTTGTCCCCAACCGGCTGCACGCCGCCCCCCGAAGCCGGTGTCAGCCAAAAGGCGAAAGGCTGCTCGGATCCGATCACCCCAAAGGCTGGCAAACTCGGTACTTTCGAAGCGAACCGTTAGCCATAGGCCGGATCCATTCTCAAATTCGACGCAGGCAGCGTGGTCAGCCTGTTGAGAAACGGAGGTTAAACGATCAACCGCAACCCGGGGACGAGACGAGAAGCGAAAGGGACTCTGGCTAGGACGGTCACGCCGAAGCAGACAACCACTTTCTGCGTCGATGGCCCACTGATCGGCTAGGACCGGTTGGCCCGTAATGAGCGCTTCGATCAGACCGAGCGGAATAAAGCGTACCGCTTCCCAACGCATTTTGGCCACGAAGACCGGGCTGGGACTTGTGACCTGTGCGGCCGGCGGGGGCCACGACGTTGCCGGGGGAGGTGCAAAGAAGGTGTCCCCTTGAAAAGGGAACAGGGAACTGAAGGTAACGGCCGGGCTCGCGGCTCTCGCGGTGGCGTCCAGCCATTCATCCAGAAACCCGAGCTGCTCCATCGCTAACGTGACCGCCGAGTACAGACGGTCGCTGCGGAAGAGAGTATCGAGCCGGTGATCACCGCCTTCGCCCGTCCCGAACCGCCAGGGTCCCAGAGGGCGCAGACGCACAAGAACAGCGGGTTGAGTCACTGCCGGTTCGGTCACTGCCAGACTCACCTAAGCTAATTTCTCGGCGAAGTCGTCGGACGTGACCAGTTGCTGAAGAGCGGAGAGATCGGACGCAGGCAGCAAAGCAGCTTCCGGAGCGCCCGTCGCGTAATAGTCCTTGCCACGCCAGGTAAGGGTCAAGGCGTTGACCGATACACGACCGTTACCGCGGCTTCCACCACCGCCCAACGCATCGTCCTCCAGCAGGCGCAACGATTCCACAAGGCGCGCTAACAGAGGCTTATCTTCGGGACAGAGAACATCCATCACCATGCGAAGCTTGAACCGGGCGCCGGCGGGAACCCGCTCCAGCGTGCGGGGATTGGCCTGGGACGTGATGCGGTCCACAGCGTTTTCACTTTTTACTTCAGTTAGTTCGTCGTCCAGATTTTCGCGCATCTGCTGCGTGATGCTTTCGAGTACGAGCGGCGCATCATAAACAGTGAGGCGAGCGGGAGTAGCCGTCGCGGCCTCAATCGTTTCACCCGAAACTTTCTCCACGCGGCCGGGATTGCGCCCGAAGATGATGCAAACCTCGTCGTCAGGACGGTCGCTATGGTGGATTCGCACCTCCTGACCGCGCCGCTTCGAGAGGTACACAAGCTCGCTGGGAACGGCTAGGCCGAGTGTTTGCTCAAGGAGAGAACGCAAGCGCCCACGCAGAGAGCTCCCCGGTATATATGGAACGCCGAAGGCATCTTTGACCACTGGGTTATCGGCTCCGCCAATTTCGAGAGAACCTTTGCCTGCACCGATGTGCAGACCGGTTTGACACTGTAATTCACCTTCGAGGATCAGCTTTCCGAGGAACGTCAGTTCCGTAGCTGCGGTATGAGAACTCATGCTGTTGCTTTCCTATTCGTTGTAAGCCGGGCTACTCGTTGTAGGCGATGATCGCTTCGAAGAGATCGCGAAAGCGTTCGTAGCCGCGTGTATCGTTCTTGCGGGTGACCTGGAGCAGCAGACGCTCCAGCGCATCAAGACTGCGCAAAGAATGGCGCGCAATCGTGTAAGCGAGACGGGCACGCACCATGACGAACTCGTGCTGCCGTTCGCTCTCGGGCGTGCGGGTTGCCCGACGGACCGAGTTGTAAAGACGTCGGAGCTGGCTGCGGGTGCCAGAGTCCATATCGCGCATACGGCTGACGACTACGTGAGCCTGATTATCAAGGTAAAGGCTGTCGGCGATTAGTTTTTCAAGGTCGATCTCAGGAGGTCCTTCGCTGCGACGATCGCCTCCGCCGAAGCCGCCACGATTCCCGCCGCCGGGACCGCCGCGTCCTTCGCGGCCACGGTCACCGCCGCCGCGTTCACCGCCACCACCACGTTCGCCACGACCTTCCCCACCGGGTCCACGGCCGCCGCCGCCCGGACCGCCGCCGCCTGGATTACCACCGCGATTTTCCCTTGGCGGCCGATTGTCGCCGCCGCGACGCTCTTCAGTCTTCTTCTCTTCGGTTTCTGCCATTGCTGTTACCTTTACCGACCGGCTTGTTCTAGGATTCGCTGCCGCTTGCC
Source organism: uncultured Acidobacteriaceae bacterium (assembly GCA_963814195.1). Lineage (GTDB taxonomy): Bacteria > Acidobacteriota > Terriglobia > Bryobacterales > Bryobacteraceae > Bog-105. Next base: position 403,998 of record CAWFBU010000004.1, on the reverse strand, counting down.
AGACGGGCCCACTCGAGGCCCACGCGGCCCGAGGGCCGCAGCTTTAGAGAAGCCGTGCGTTTACCAATCAAGCTAGCGATCACGTTGTTTCGGACGTTGTTCAATTCTTTGCCGCGCGCCTGCGGAATCACCGAGGCAAGGCGCATGTAGGTTCGCCACGGCTTGTCAACCCGCGCGGTTTTCTTGCGCGTTGAGCGCGACGGAAGCGCTTCCCGATACACAGACGCCAGGTCGTGGATGTACTCGGCCGAGAAGCCAAAATCCTTCACCAATCGCATCAGACTGGATTTAAGATCTTCGGCATCAACCAGCCGCTTCCATTCCAGAGTCCGGCCAAACAGACGGAAAGTCCCTGCTTCCGTCGCCTTGGCTTTTTGCAGTTGAGTCCAGGCATCTTCGTAAACCGATTCAATGTCGGTGTCGACTTCCGGGGCAATCGCAAGCGTCATGCTGATGGTGTGAGCGGAGTTCTGCAGATTGTGCTCGCCGAATCTGTCGAAGAGCCTCTGCAGTTCTCGCGCGAGCGTGAGAAGAGCGTCCCAGGAGCCGAGCACCGCAAAGTCGTCGCCGCCCCGGTAAAGTACTGTCACCTTACGCCAAAAATCAGGCATCGTGCAGAGCAAACCTAACTCGCCCGCGAAGAATTCTTTCAGCAGGATGGAGAGGTGGATGTGCTCCTCCACGGTCCCGACCGCCTTCAGCTGAGCGTCGAACTGATCGACATCGCCCACCAGGATTCCCCACTTCGAGGCTCCCGTCGAACGCTCCGCTAACTCGGCCAGACTTGCGCGCTTGCCTTCGTCGTCAAGGGCGATACGGCGTGGATAGAGGATGCCGGAGTTATCCGGATCGGACTGCTCCTTCAGAGGCCAGGAGAACTCCCCGCCATCCCACTGGATTTTTCCAGGATCGGCACTCGTGTAGCCGACACTGGACGCCGTAACCTGACCGGCGGCAAGTTCGGCGAAGTACTCAGCCGCAGCTGTATCGCCCTCTTCCGCCGGTTCGGGCAGGAACAAAGCAGCGGCCGTATTTTCGTCCAGGGGCGTCGCGGTCTGCAGAAGCTTGGCATCGTCGAGGCGCTTGCGTGCAATAGGCCAAGAACCCAGATTTTCCGTACTCGTCCAAAGCAGGCGCAGCGTATCCGACGAAAGGCGGCGAATAGCTTCTCGAACCTGCTCGAGCAACTCCGTCGCCCGCGGGATATCCTCCTCAGCGAGCACCAGCAGGAACTGCTCCGAACTGCTGGAGCCCAACAGCATGGGCGAGAGCTTCAGTTCAGCTAGCAGAGCGCGAGGAAGAACTTCGCAAAACAAAGTCAACCATGTGCAGCGGCCGAAGAAAGAGTCGGGGGATTGTGACCGGGGGTTTCCAAGGGAAAGGAACTGTTCGGCACCGACGAGGTGGACTTGCAAAAAAACTTGCAGCGACATGAAAGGAGGTCGTAGCGGTCCGCACAACTGCACGGACTGGGCGTGTTTTGCGAAACGCTCTCAGGCTAGCACAGTAGCTGCTCGATTATTGGAAACTCCGCTCCGGACATCAGCCTATCCTGTAAGACATGGTGGTTTTCGTAACGGGTGCGACGGCCGGATTCGGCGAGGCAGTGGTACGGCGGTTTCTGGCCGACGGAGCGAAAGTGGTTGGTACAGGACGTCGGGAAGAGCGCCTCAAGAAACTTCAATCCGAACTGGGCGATTCGTTCTTACCTTTAACCTTCGACGTCGCAAAGAGAGCGCAAGTGGAGCAGGCCATCGCCAGTCTTCCGGCAGAGTTTCGGGACGTCGACGTCCTGGTGAATAACGCCGGCGGCGCTATTGGCCTCGACCCTGCCCAATCCGCGCATCTTGAGGATTGGGAAGCCATGATCGACACGAACATCAAAGGTTTGCTCTATTGCACGCGATTGTTGCTGCCGGGCATGGTGGAACGGAATCGGGGACACATCATCAATCTGGGCTCGATCGCGGCAGAGTTTCCCTATCCCGGAGGAAACGTATACGGCGGTGTGAAAGCGTTCGTCCACCAGTTCAGCTACAACCTCCGGTCGGATCTGTTGGGAACAGCCGTGCGCGTCACCGACATTCAGCCCGGCCTGGCAGGCGGAACAGAGTTTTCCCAAGTGCGATTCAAAGGCGATGAGGCGAAAGCGGCCGCCGTCTACAAGGGGGTAGAGGCTCTGACTGCAGACGACGTAGCCGACAGCATTCACTGGGCCGCAACGAGACCCGTTCATGTGAATATCAACTCAATCCAGTTGATGCCCGTGCAGCAGGCGTTCGCTCCTCTGGCAGTGAAGCGGAAGGATGCCTGAGCGCTCGATCGGCTAGAGTCGAGATTGCGCAGGTCTTCATTTGTCTTTAGAAACGCGCGCAAAACGCACCCGGCGTCGATCGCGCCCTTCGCGCTTTTGTGCTGCTTCTTCGCCATCCCGTTAAAAGCTCAGCAACCAGCACAACCAGCGGCTACCGCTCAATCACAACCGGCTCAATCAACTCCACCGATCCGGCAGGAGACTACTGTTACGGGATCGTACGTACCGCTGCCGCTTGATGAGGCGGATCGCACAGTTCGGATTGTTCGAAGTTCTCCCACCCTGTTCCGGAACGCAATGGATGTACTCGCTTCTGTTCCATCCGTTGACCTACGCCAGCGTTCTCCCGGCGTTCAGGCCGACCTGTCGATCCGTGGATCGTCTTTTGGGCAAACGCTGGTGTTGGTGGACGGTTTACGCCTGAACGACGCGCAGACCGCGCATAACAATCTAGACCTGCCCTTCCCGTTCGAGGCCATTGAACGAATCGAAGTTTTGGAGGGCACCGGTTCGACAATTTACGGCGCGGACGCTGTCGGCGGAGCGGTCAACTTTATCACTGCGGCGCCCGTTAAAACGGAGTTGCGCTTGGGAGCCTACGGGGGCAGCTTTGGGACCAACGGCCAGGATGGATCACTGGACTACGTTCATGGCTGGCTGGCCGAGAAATTCTCCTTCACACGCGAACTCTCCACCGGCTTTGTCCCGAACCGTGACTACCGCAGTCTTGCCCTTGGATCGGACAGCAGTTTGCGATCGCCCTTCGGACTCACACGCATCCTGCTCGGTTCAAGCGACAGGCCGTTCGGGGCTGCGGACTTCTACGGTAATTATCCTTCCTGGGAGAGAACGCGAGGCTGGTTTGCGGGCGTGAACCAAACGCTGGGTGAACAGACGGAAGCTTCCTTTGGATACAGAAGACATACGGATCTGTATGACCTATTTCGATACTCTCCTCAGATATACGAGAACCGGCACTACACCGAGAGCTGGCAGGCGGCAGTTCGGCGGCATCAGCAACTACGCTCAAACGTCGCCGCCTATTACGGAGGAGAAGCCTACCGCGACCACATCAGCAGCAACAACCTGGGGCACCACACGCGCGACCGGGGAGCTCTGTACGCCAGTATCGATGCCCGGACATTAAAGCGATTCTCTCTGAACATTGGAGCGCGCGAGGAGTTTTTCACGGGAGGTCGCCGCGAGTTCATTCCTTCGGTATCGGGCGGATATTGGATCAACGAACATTTCCGGCTCCATTCCGCTGTAAGCAGCGCCTTTCGCTTGCCCACCTTTACAGATCTGTATTACTCCGACCCGGCGGACCTCGGCAATCCAAATCTCAGACCGGAACATGCCTGGAGTTACGAGGGCGGCGCACAGTTTACGATGAATCGCGTTCATGCTGACGTGGTTGTGTTTCGGAGATATGACCACAACAACATCGACTATGTCCGAGCAAGCGCCGCCGACATCTGGCGCGCGGAAAACATCGAGAGCCTGATGTTCACAGGTGTCTCCGCCACCGCCGGAATCCAGATCACGTTGGGACAACGTCTCGACTTGGGCTACTCAGCGCTTCATGGGACAGAGAGTGCGCTCGCCGGATTGCAAGGTAAATATCTGTTTCAGTACCCGGTCCATGCTGGGACCGTCACCTGGTGGGGTCACGGTTGGAATCAAATTGCAACTCGTTTGCGAATCGGTGTCCTCAATCGGTATCAACTGGACCCGTACCCACTGATTGAGCTCTCGGCGGAGCGGCAGTTCGCGCACGTGAAGCCGTTTGTTCAGATCAGCAACGTAAGCAACACCAATTATGAAGAAATCCCGGGAGTTCGTTTGCCCGGACGGTCTTACATCGGCGGAGTCGAAGTAAGGTTTGATCAGATACCGCGCTGAGGGCGATACCCGGGACGGGCACGCACCTTGAATTTCTTCATTGCTTCGGGCGTCAGGTCGACGTGAATCTTGCGAAAGCCTTCGTTGGGATTCGGCTGTGGATAGTAGGTGACGGTATAGCTGTTGCCCAAGTCTTCGCGGATCGATTCGAATGCTTCCACCTGCTTCTGCCAGGTCTTGGCAAAGTAGCTCTTGCCGCCCGTGTTGGTGGAGATGCGTTTGAAAATATTGCTGGAGACCGCATCCTTGCTCACTTCGGCCGTGGAGATGACGTAGATCGGAATGCCTTCATCTTCGGCCACCGCGCGAACGTCGTCCGGAGCCACCATGCTAGCGTTGTCCGGGCCATTGGAGAACACAATCACGACTTTCCGGCCAGGTACTTTGGCCGCGTCTCGAACGGTGAGCAGCAGCGAATTATAGAGAGCGGAATCGTCGCCCGCCACGGCTCGCCGGAGGCCCGCAATAGCGAGTGCCCGATCTCGATTCAACGGTACCGCGCGGTTTAGATTTCTGCTGTACGTATAAACCGCAATGGAGTCGGCACGGTCGAGACCACGGATGAAGTCCGCGATAGCATCCGAGGCGTACACGAACCCGCGATACATGTAGTTGCTGGTATCGAAGAGGACAAAGACATTGGTTCCAGCTGAGTCGGAACGCAGGTTAACAACGCCCTCACCCGGTGCGCCATCGCCTGCGGCCGAAGCCGAATGCAACGGCCTGGTTTCGCTATTTGCCAGAACCTCCAACGGCGGATGGTTCCCTTCTGCAAAGGTCGCCAACTTCTGCGGAATTTCGTCCTCATAGACCTTCAGGTCTTTCGGTTTAATCCCGTTGACATACTTGCCCTTGTTGTCGGTGACGGTGAAACTGAGCACCACCATATCGACTTTCACATGAAAAGTAGATTGGTCGTCCTGCCCGGCGTGTAAACGCCATGTCACCAGCGGCAAGCCCGCGATTGCACACAATCCTGAAACAATTCCGGTGAGCCGAAGAAGTTTTCGCAACATGAATCTCAGTTTCCTGCCATGTGGACTGCAGTCTGACCATTTTGCTGCCTCACGTTTTTCGCAGTCAACTGCAGGGAACGGAGCAGTGCGGGCCAGTCTTCCAGGTGGGTGGCGAAGATGTTCTCAATAGCGGCCCGATTCCACTCGGGCACGTAAGCATCCAGCTGACTTACAGGCGCGCCGATTTCATCGGCCAGCGCGGCGTAAGACAGATTGTTAGACTCCCAGCTCTCGGCGAGTATCCGGCTCGAGAATCCCATCAACGCCGGAAAGGTACGCAGACTCAACAAGCCAGGTTGATAGGAGTGAGTCAAATTTGGCTTAGGGGTCCCAAAGGTGCGCCCGATTACTTCGGTCGAAAGCACCTTCGGATGCTCACTGGTAAGGACCTCCAATTGTCTGGAAGCAACGTCCGGCGAAATGTTCTTCAACGCCGGATCATCGGCAAAGGCATACAAGATGGCCGGAGGCACTTCGGCCACGGTGTCACTGAAACGTGACGCATGCAGGTGATCAGCAAGCCATTCCACTTTGGCTGGAGTAGCGTACCTGGCATAGCTCTCCAGCACACGCTTTTCAACATCAAGGTTCAGTGCCGCAGCAGCAAGAAGATTCTGCCCGCGCTGGATACGTAGCGCCACATAGCGGATCTGTTCGGGCTTCACATCGCGCCAACGAGTTATGGTCACGCTGGCGATCATCTGCGGAACCAGGTCGGCCCAAATTAGGGCCTGCTCGCGCTTGGGCGAGAGGAAGTTTTGCTCTGCTTCGGCGACGGCGTATGGCAATGCAACGAGCGAACCCGTAAGGCGACCGCCGGCACTGGCAGGCCATCCGCTACCGCTCACCTCCGTCGTACGCCAGGCTGCAGGGGCACTTTCCGGTCCTATGAAATCATGGCCCCGAACCAGTTGAGGATTGGTCATCAGGAGCTGCGAACCCGCAGGGGCGTAATAGCTGTAAAGCAAGCCCACGATCGAATCCCGGAGAAACGGTGCAAGCCCTTCCCGAATATCCTTCTTCTCAGACGGGCGGTTCTGCCTATCCAGGCTGAACTTGCGTTCCTGTTCCAGGTGGCGATTGCTCCAGTAACCGACCGAGTAGGAATTCTTCTCTTCGGTCGACATCATGGATCGACTCGCTTCGCTGTCTGCTAAGCGCTCCATTTGATCATTGAAGTTTTTGGCCGCCTTGCCGTCCAGCTTCCCTTTTTTGTCCGCCAGAGAAAACAGGCTGTCGATCGAGATCAGCCGCTGCGCGTCGAAAACATGCAGGAAGCTGTCGGCCGGCGTGAAGTTCTGGGATGGCGTTCCGGTCTGCAGCTTGCCCACCAGCAATTCAATGATTTGTTCCTGACGGGAAGTGGACTGAATGGCGCTGGTGTCCGCAGCGGCGAGAAGCGTCTGGATACCAGCGCGACCGGTATCGAACAGTTCGGCTTCATCGTGAAGCTTACCGAATGGAGTCGCCAGCTTCAGGAACGAAGAATCCTGACTTCCCCGTGGGATCTCGTCGCGTACGGCGAGGATACGCCAGAGTTCCACTTCGCCCTGAAACATACCGAGCGTGTCGGCTCGCAACAAGGGATCCCGAATGGCGCTGATCTGGGAAGCGGCGTCCAGAAATCGACCAATGGACTGCTCCGATAATGTGGGCACATCGGCAAAGATCGAATACTGCGCGCCGTAGGAACGATAGGCGTTTACCAGTCGGCCGGCCAGTTCGGGAGAAATCGCTTTGGTGCGGCCTCGGTCCATATCGGTGAGGGTGAGGAAGATGCGGAGAGGCTCGTTCTCGACCGTCTTCCGGCTCATTCCAAACAAAGCTTCCAAAAGGTCATCATTGGAGCGCCAGGATTGGGCCGAACGAGTCAGCTTACCGTCGTACTTGCCATGCGGGTGCTTGATGAACAAGTTGCGCCAGATATCAATGTTTCCCGGCACGTGCGGCTGACCGTTCGGATCGATACGCAATGAGGTCGTGAGCAGCATCAGCTCAGTGCTCGACCGGAACACAGGACGTGCCGGACCCGGCGTGGTGATCTTGCCACGGAGGGCGTCGTAGAAGCGACGGAGGCGATCCGGTTGAGTAAGGTACGTCTCCGCCGGTCCGGTGACCCGCGAAAGTGCGTCGAAATAGCTCGCGGCCCATCCATCGTCGAGCGCAAGCAGCTTCTCAAAGAAAGCCCCAGGCGAGGAAGGCGAAACTCCAACAATAGATTGCCAGGCTTTCGGTGAGCCCGGCACGACCGCTGCTCCGTTACGGATCTGGAACATCGCTCCGTAGAAGTCCAGGACATGGGAAAAGACTTTCAGTCTTGCCGGAGAAGCTTGTTTGCGGAGCGCTTCGGCTGTCTGGCGATCCACATGCGAAAGCCCGAGGTAGAGCCGGCAGAGCGAGGGATCTGAGAGGAAAGCATCAATGAAATCCCCTTGCGCGTTTCGACCCACAGCCGCCATCCAGTACTTGGCGTCATAGAGAACAGGAACCTCGGTAGGGCTGTAACTCAATTCGAATTTGTGATTCGCGCGAAGGTCAGCTTCCAGTTCAGCAAGGGGAAAACCGGAATCAACCGTAAGAAATGCTCGGGTGGGATTTACCGTTTCAAGAACGATGTCGCCGCCGCAAGAACCCCGCATCCGGTAGCCGAGCACCTTCAGCAGGTTACCCGTTTGCTCGCTATCGCAATTGGGAATGCTAATTTTGCGATCGCTTCCCGCAAGCGCCTGGAGTTCGCGCGCCTCACCTAGGTAGCGTCCTACTAGCCGCAAATACTCAGTCTGCTGTAAGGCTTCGTTTCCGGATGCCTCGTATCCATTCGTCACTACGTTACGAGCGAGCGCCGGTAGCAGCTCTTCAGGAGCCAGATCAGGCGAAAGAGCGGCCATGCGAGCGAACGAGGAAAGCGGACCAGGTATGGAAATCTTGGAGTAAGCGACCGGCTTCTCAAGCTTTGCTGGTTCCACCAGATCGGTGCCCCCGCTAGCGCGATACTGGCTTAAATCCGCAGCGAAATCAGAAGTGCGATCGTGAATGAAATCGTTCAGCACCAGTTGGCGAAGAGCTGTTCGCCGCGCATCCGCATCCTCGGTACCTGCAATCCACTTTTGATATGCCTCTCGGGCTCCAGGATCGTTATGCCGGTCGAGGAACTCCGCGAGTGCTTCGTTGCGGTCACTATCGGGAGCTTGTTGAATAAGAGTGCGAGCACCGGTTAGATCGCCCTGAGCCTCACGCTGGAGAACTTGGGACCGAAGAGTCGCGTCCATTGCTGCAGCAGGCAAGCTGAAGGAGCTAATCAGCCCTAAACCAAGGGCGATAGAAGATGTTTTACAGCGGTATTGGAAGAATCGGCGAACCGAGAACACGAGATATGCCCCCAACTGAGTTCTCTACTCTAACATTGATTTTCGAGACTGCCTATACTATTCGCACTAGCTAAGTGTCCTAGATTAGCCGACTTGGCGATCGGGACTAAACTTTTACAACATTTGTACAACTACTATGATCGTAGTACCATGACGCGCCGATGAAAACCGCTTCGGGGAACGTCATGGCTCGCAGTCAGCAGGGCGCAAGGCGTCGAGTCCTGTCGGCCGCTACTTTCTTCTGTTGGATAAAATCTAGGCAGTGTCTCGCATCCTGTCAGCATTTCTGGTCTTTTCTCTCTACGCGCATGCGCAGAGTTCACCCACTTACAAAATTGCGGTAATTGGTCTCGTCCACTCGCACGTTTGGGGGCACTTGCAGACCATGGTGGAAGGCAAGAACGCTCAATTAGTGGGCGTAGCCGAGCCGAATCCGGAATTGATTGCAGAAGCGAAAAAAGCCGGCGTTACTGACGCCCTTGTGTTTTCGGACTACCGCAAGATGCTGGACACCACTAAGCCGGATATTGTGTGGGCGTTCGTCGAGAACAATCGCCACCTGGAGATTGCCGAGGCGTGCGCACCCCGGCACATCAATCTGATTTACGAGAAACCGCTGGCCAGCAACTACCGCGACGCTCAGAAGATCAGTGCACTGGCAAAGAAATATGACATTCAGGTGATGACCAACTATCAAATGGCCTGGTGGCCGGCAAACTATGTCGCGAAAGCAGCAGTAGAGAGTGGAGCAATCGGAACTGTATACCGCTTGCACGGAGTTGTTGGCCACGGCGGGCCGGGGAGCGAAGGGCCGCGGAACAAATACTTCTTCGCCTGGCTCACCGATCCGGAGAAAAACGGAGCAGGCGCTTTGATGGACTTCGGCTGTTACAACGCCCTATGGAGCATCTGGTATCTGGGCATGCCGAGCAGTGTCTACGCGAGCGTCAATCACCTGCGACCGGATCGCTTCCCCAAGGTGGAAGACGCCGCGACGCTGGTCCTGAACTACCCCAATGGGGTGGGAGTATTCGAGGGTAGTTGGGACCTGCCGCGCAGCTTGCAGGATCTGGAAGTGTTCGGACGCCCCGATGGCGATAAGGCTCCTGGCAGCTTATATATGACTCGTGCCGGCGTAGAGGTCAGGCACGGTAAAGAAACGAAGAAGCTCAACGTCGACCCTCTGCCGCCGGATGAGGCAGAGCCGGTGGCCTATATGGTGGCGCATCTAAAATCGAAGCAGCCGATCGGCGGACTGACCGCTGTTGAAATCAACACCGAAGTGATCCACATCATCGATCTGGCTAAAGAGTCGGTAAAAACCGGCAGAGCCGTTCAGGTACCCAGGACGTAGCTGTAGCGCGGCCTGCCGCGAAAAACGAAGATCAGTCCAAGCACTAACAATCCGAGCGCGATCCACTGCGTGAGCGAGAACGGACCTACCAAGGCCTGCTCATGCTCACGGAAAAACTCGATGATGAAACGCACTGTCGAGTACAGCACCAGGTACAGCCCGATAATTTGCCCTGGTTTCTGATTTCGCCCGAACTGGCGATAAAGAAACAGGAAGATCAGCAGATCGGCAAACGATTCGTAGAGCTGGACCGGATGAAGTTCCCTGTCCAGAGGCACCGGCGACGCGAAGTTCGAACGGAAACGCACGCCCCAGGGCAAATCGCATTGCTTGCCCCAGCAGCAACCTGCCGCAAAGCATCCGAGCCTTCCAATCGCTTGTCCAATGGCAACGCCCGGGGCGAAAGCATCCATGGTCTTCAGCACCGGCAGATTCTGCCGCTTGATATAGAAAACAGCGAACAGAAGAGCGCCGATAAAGCCGCCATGGAAAACGCCGGCCGCCTGCAGTGTTTCCACCGTAAAGATCTGGCCGGGATTGTGAAGATATTCGGGCAGGTCGAACAGGATCATGAACACCTTTGCCCCCAGGATGCCGGCCATCGCACAGTACACAGCCAGATTCGTGACCTTCTCAGACGACAACCCGGCTTGCCGGGCAAGGCGCATAGTAACTGCCAAGCCTGCGAGGAAGCCAAGCGCTACCAGCACCCCATACGTAGGAATGTAAAACGAACCAATACTAATCAGCTTGGGAAACATGAGTGATCTAGGTCAAGGATGTTTGCGGTCGGGAGCGTGGCCACAGCATTTCTAAAACGAGGATTGCCCCTCCTACGGTAATCGCGCTATCGGCGATGTTAAAAGCCGGAAAGGTCCAGGACCCGTGAAAGACCTCAATAAAATCTGTGACTGTCCCCTGGGTTACCCGGTCGAGAAAATTACCGAGAGCGCCACCCAGAATCAGGCCCAAAGCAAAGCGTGACAGGAGAGCTGCATAGGGACCTGTTCGCCGCCACAGCGCAATGGCTACGAAGCAGATCACCACGAACGTTACGACATGTAAGACGATGGTGCGCAAAATCGGGTTGCCTTCGGATAGAAATCCAAAGGCCGCACCTGGATTCTCCGCGTGTGTGATGCGCAGAAATCCGGGAATCACGGGTGCATCGTCGAAGCTGTTCATGCCGTGTTGAATCATCACCTTTGTCACGCGATCAGTGACGAAGATGATGATGGCAATGGCAAGTGCAAGCACGCGGCCCGCCCATACACGGGTATCCCGATTGCCACTTGCTAGCGCACCCAAACTCGACACTACAGGAGACCTAAGCCATCAAGAACTGAAGCGCAGGGTGCACAGACCGTCGGCACGCGGGAGTCTTCGCCGACATCATTGGTGTACTTCCAACACCGCTCGCATTTGTCACCGCGTGCACGATCCACTTGCGTAGAAGCGCCCTCTTCGGTTCCAGGTTGCAGGTCGACCTGCGACACGATAAACCACATGGGCAGATCACTCTGGTGTCGTTCCAATAAAGATAGCTTTCCCCTCCGACCGTCAGGGTTACCGCAGCCTCCAAAGACGAGCCGATTACCTTATCTTCCCGGGCGACGTCCAAAGCTTTCAGAACCTGTTCTCGCACAGCGAGCAGGCTGGTCCAGTCGGCCGCTCGCTCGCGCTGGGAGGAAGCGATGCCGGCCGTCAGGTCTTCGGCTTTCGGGAAAAGTCCGGTGTGGATGCTCGCTGTCACCGAATTCTGGGCTTTCATATAACCCCAGACTTCCTCACAGGTAAAGGTGAGGACCGGAGCAAGCAGCCGAACCAGGGCGTCCAGGATCCGATACATCGCGGTCTGGGCACTGCGCCGCACCTGGGAATCAGGAGCCGCTGTGTACAAACGGTCTTTCGACACGTCAACAAACAGCGCGCTGATGCGGGTGATGGTGAAGTCGTAAACGGCCCGGTAGACCTTGTGGAACGCAAGTTCGTTGTAGAAAGCCACGCAGCGTTCAACAAGATCCTCTGCTTCTGTCAGCATCCAGACGTCGATGGTGGTGAGTTGCTCGGGCGCCACCTGATCGATGGCGGGATTAAAGTCATGCAGGTTCCCCAGCATCACCTTGAAAGTATTTCGGATTTTGCGATACGCCTCGGCTAGCCGCTTCAGGATAGTGTCGGAGAGGCGGACATCCTCCGTGAAATCGACTGAGGCCACCCAAAGGCGCAACAGATCAGCACCGTACTGCTTGATGATCTTCTCCGGTTCGATCGTATTGCCCAGCGATTTATGCATCGCACGGCCTTCGGCATCCAGAGTCCACCCGTGAGTGGCGCAAGCGCGGTACGGAGATTCTTCGCGCAACCCTACGCCGATCAGCAGCGAACTATGGAACCATCCGCGATATTGGTCCCCGCCCTCGATATACATGTCCGCAGGCCAATGCAAAGCGTTCTTCTCGGTAAGGACGGCAAGATGGCTGGAACCGGAATCGAACCAGACATCCAGAATGTCGTTCTCCTTGCGGAAAGATTTCGCTCCACACTTGGCACACGCGCAATCGGGGCCCATCAACTGTTCGACGGATTCCGAGTACCAGATGTCCGAAGTACCCTGCCTAAACTTATCGACGACTGCGTCCTGAACACGCCTGTCCGTGAAGGGCTCACCACAAGCGTCGCAATAGAAAACAATGATCGGAACACCCCACACCCGCTGGCGTGAGATACACCAGTCGGGCCGGCTGGCGATCATATTGCTGATCCGTTCTTCGCCCCAGGCCGGATGCCACTTCACCGTCTTAATCGCCTCAAGAGCGTTCGCCCTTAGACCCTCCCGATCCATGCCGATGAACCACTGCTCAGTCGCACGAAAAATGACAGGATTATGGCAGCGCCAACAGTGTGGATAGCTATGTTCCAGTCGTGCCTGTCCGGCCAGCGCTCCGTTTGTTCCAGGATCTCGATGACAATCGGGTTGATCTGCCATACAGTCTTTCCGATCATTTCATCCGGCAGCGTGCCGCTTGCGCCCTCGGCTCGGAAGATGCGGCCGCTGGCGTCCACCGGACAGTAAACCGGAAGGCCATACCGCTGGCTGATGACAAAGTCTTCCTGACCATGCCCAGGAGCTGTGTGGACTGCTCCGGTACCTTGTTCGAGCGTGACGTGGTCGCCCACCAATCCCAGTGACTCGCGATCAAGGAACGGATGTTTGAAGATCGCGCGGTCCAGTTTCGTCCCGGCAAACTTCGCCAGCACCGTTGCGTCCCAGCCAAACGCTTCTGAAACCTGCGACAATAATCCTTCCGCCACGATCGTAGGTCCCTGCGGAGTGTCAACAGCAACGTATTCGAACCTCGGATTGAAGCTGATCGCCAGATTCGCTGGAATCGTCCAGGGAGTTGTTGTCCAGATGAGAACCGTACAGTCTTTGCCCGCCAACGACGGGTCAAGCGCGGCGGGGTCCGACAGCAGCTTGAACCGCACGTAGATGGAGGAACTGGAGTGATTCTCATACTCGACTTCGGCTTCGGCAAGAGCCGTACGGTCTTTTATACACCAGTGGACGGGTTTCAGGCCCTTGTAGACCGACCCGTTGTGCAGAAACTCGACGAATGCGGCCGCGATGACCGCTTCGTAATCAGCGCTCATCGTCAGGTAGGGATCGTCCCAGCGCCCGAAGATCCCCAAGCGCTTGAATTCGCGGCGATGGATATCTACATAATTGGCCGCGTAGGCCCGGCATTCGGCACGGATTTCCGCAATGCTCATGCTGGCTTTGCGCTTGCCAAGCTCGGCGTCAACCTTGATTTCGATGGGCAAACCATGGCAATCCCAACCAGGGACGTACGGCGCATCGAAACCAGCCATGGTCTTCGATTTCAAGATGAAATCTTTCAGGATCTTATTGAATGCGGTACCGAGATGGATATTGCCGTTCGCATATGGCGGACCATCATGCAGAACGTATTGCGGCCGGCCATTGCGGGCTTCGCGAATCTGCCCGTACAGGTCGTTGTTCTCCCATTTGGCAAGCAATTTCGGCTCGAGTACGGGCAGGTTTGCCTGCATCGGGAAGGCAGTCTTCGGAAGGTTGACCGTCTTTTTCAGGTCAACGGAAGTTACATCCATGGATCATTTCATGGTATCGAACGAAGCAAGGCAGTGCGAAATACCGTTCAGGGCAACGACAGAAGTGGTCCTCGTCGGATGTGCGGCGGCCCTCATTGCACCTGGGCAACAAGGGATCCGAAGGGCGGAAGCGTGAACCCTCCAAGAGCTACATCCCCGTTCGGGACCGGATAAGACGAAACCAGAGCGGTTGCACTTTTCCCGCCTGCTTCGGCCAGGCTTACCTTCTGTGGTGACGCAGTCAGGTTCAGTGACACGAGCACCGCCTTTCCGTCGGGAGTTTTGCGAAGGTAAGAAAGCACAGCCTTGTTGGCTTCGTCGATACCGGCAAACTCGCCTTCCCGCAGTTGTGGATTGCTCCTGCGGAGTTGGATCAGCTTCTTGTAAAAGTTGAGCAGCGAATTAGGATCTCGCTCTTCCGATGCAACGTTGATCGTCTTGTAATCGCTTCCCACCGGAAGCCATGTGGATTTGGTCGAGCTGAAACCCGCCTGGTTATCTGAGTTCCACTGCATGGGCGTGCGAACACCGTCGCGCCCCTTCTCACGCGGCCATCCGATTTTGCCGATCGGATCCTGTACATCCTCTTTGCGCTTGGGCGGGTGGTCCACCATCCCGATTTCCTGGCCGTAATACAGAAGCGCGGCATCCTTCGGAGTAAGCAGAAGGGTCGCAAGCAGCCGGGCAATCGAGTCGTTATGCTTCCCGTCCCCGTACCGGTTTATGAGGCGAGAATTGTCGTGGTTCTCAAAGACAAACAAGGGTGTATTGCCGTTGATCTTTGTTTCCGAGTCGGTCAGGATGCTTCGGAACTTTCCAATGTCGAGACGGTTCGTAAAGCCGAGCTGCAAATCCATCGGCAGCTGAAGTTCATCGTTATGCTCGCCGTACATCCTGGCAAGATCATTCACCGTATTCAGATACGCTTCTCCCACCAGAACGCTTCCAGGGAACTCGTCCGTTACCTTCCGGAGCTCTTGCAGGACGCCGTGGATCTCGGGCAGATTGTCGGTGTAGATGATCTGATGTGCCCGATCGCCAAACTTGTTAGTCCCGGGAGCGTATGGCTCATCCCTCATGTCCTTGTCTTCGAACATGTGCGTGATCGCATCGAGCCGAAATCCGGACACGCCCTTCCTCATCCAGAATCGAACTACGTCATACATCGCCTCGCGAACTTCCGGGTTGTTCCAGTTCAGATCCGGCTGTTCTTTGTAAAAGGCGTGGTAGTAAAACTGGTTCCGCGCCGCGACATATTCCCAGGCGGAGTGACCAAAAATGGAGATCCAATTATTGGGCGGCTGTTTATTGCCTTTGGGATCGTGCCACATGTACCAGTCCGCCTTCGGATTGGTTTTGGACGACTCAGATTCGATGAACCACGGGTGTTTGTCTGAGGTGTGATTCAGAACGAAATCAGCGAGGACGTGGATGTTGCGTTTCTTGGCCTCCACCAGCAGATTCTCAAAATCGGCCATGGTCCCGTACTGCGGGTCGATCGCTTTGAAGTCCGAGATGTCGTACCCGAAGTCGACCTGTGGCGAAGGGAAAAACGGAGCGATCCAGATAGCGTCCACGCCCAGCGCCTGCAGGTAATCCAGGTGAGCCGTGATGCCGTTCATGTCCCCGATGCCATCACCGTTGGTGTCACCGAAACTTCGGGGATAGATTTCGTAGATGACCGCGCTCTTCCACCAATTAGGATCCGCTTCTGCAGCCGGCAGCACAGAAGGGGCCGCTACAAGAAAGGTCAACCCGACTAGGAGCAGCCGGCCAACAACAGAAAACGGCGATGGAGGTGCGAACATGACGCCCTCCATCGTATTAAAGAAAAGCTAAGACTACTGGGCGACGAGTTCGGACCGTGCCCCGATATTTCGCAGACAGCGATCAACCCACAGCTTGGTGAGTTTTTCCTGCGCTCCATTTTGCGAGAGCCGCGAGCGCAAGCTGCCGAACTCCACATGGTCGAGTGGCTGGTCCTGATTGAAGCAGGAAAAGACAACTGTTTCTTTGCCAGTCACCGGATCTTTGTGCATCTGCAAGCACTGCGCACAAATTTCCTTCATCATGCATTGCATGGGCGAATTGATACTGCCAATAGCATGGTGGTCGGGTTTCAGAAAGGGCCGCAGAACGGTGTGGCGTGCTTGCTGGACAGCACGCATCATGCCGTCAGAACCGATGACGATTAGACGATCGACCGAAGCAAGCGGGATGGAAGGATCGCCCAGATCTCCCCGGCCGTATGCCGCCATAGCTTCCACAATGTTGCCGACAAACGCGCTGTCCTGAACACGCCGAGGCGTAAAGCCCGGAGCTTCGTCACACACCCAAATGATTACGTCGGCCGCGCGCTCGATCTCTTCCACTTTGTAGCGGTCAATGATCTTCTTATAGCCGGCAAAGTAGACAACGCGCGATCCGGACTCGCGCAGTTTCTGGCCGATAGAGAACAACACGGCATTGCCCAGTCCACCGCCCGCCAGCAGAACGGTTTCTTTTTCAGGTGTTTCCGTGGGTGTGCCGGTGGGGCCCATCAAGACGACCGGTTCGCCGGGTTTCAGCAGGGCGCACAAATCAGAAGAGCCGCCCATCTCCAGCACGATGGTGGAAAGTAAACCTTTCTCCATGTCAACGGACGCGCCGGTAAGTGCCAGGCCCTCCATGGCCAGGACGGTCGAATCCGTGCGCGGCGCCAGCGTTTCGTAGTTCTGCAGCCGGTAGAACTGCCCCGGCAGGAACGCGCGGGCCGCAAGCGGAGCGCGAACGACAACCTCGACAATATTCGGCGTCAAACGGACCACGTCCTGTATGACCGCGCGCAATTCGTTGTTGAGCTTCTCAATCAGAACGGCAGGCGCAGGCTCGGTGACGGGCTGCCGCGCCAACACTCGGGACACCACCGGATAACCCCGTTTAGCGCTGCCCATCGCTTTCACGACGTTGCCGGAGAAGGACGGATGAAGGTCGCCGAAGAAACTCACAGCGTGTCCGTCTGGTTCACGCGAAATCAGTACGTGTGTCTTGCTCGGCTTGGCACTGCGTTCGGGCTTAACCCGCTGCCCTTCCTCATCTTCAGCCTGGAAATAACGACCGTCCAGGGCGAAATTTTCCACGTCCTCACGTGCCAGCACGGTGTTGGGTTGTGTTCCGGCAGCGACCAGGATAGTTCGCGCCGGCAGAACAACTTGCTCACCGGTCGGCACCAGGCTCCCGGACGCCTCGTCAAACCGCAAACTCTCCAACCGCAGGGCCTTCGCGCTACCGTCCTCGTCCACTTCCACTTCTTGGGGCGCGAGGCATTCGGCAAAGCTTACGCCTTCTTCAAACGCTTTCGAGATCTCTTCGTGGTTCAACGTGTAGCTGGGAGCATCGATCAGGCGACGGCGATAAGCGATCGTGGCACCACCCCAGGAGCGAAGCAGCTCAATAATCTTGGGACGTCGCCCTTCATGAATCCCGGCCAGACGTTCTGCTGCAATCGCCTTGGCATGGGCCATGAACTCATCGGCCACCCCGGTTTCTTCCTTGGTCCACCGTGAGCGAACGGCGGCTTCCCCAATCTCATTTACCAGCAGTTCGTAGCGCTTAGCGAACTTCTCCACCTGCACCACGTAGTAAGACAAGCGATTCCGTCGCCGTATCGATCGCCGTAAGGCCACCGCCGACCACCACGATCGGCATTCGCACCTGCAGATTGGCAAGCGATTCGAACTTCGCTGCTCCTGTCAACTGAAGGGCCATCAGGAAATCGGATGCCTGTCGCACACCGCGCACCAGTCCGTTCTTCATCGGGATCACGGTGGGCCGGCCCGCGCCCGCGCACAAAGCAATATGGTCGAATCCCATGTCAAAGGCGCTCTCAACCGTCATCGTTCCGCCGAATCGAACGCCACCGAACATGGCAAACTGCTGCCGGCGCTCCAGCAGCAGACGAATCACCTTCAGGAAGTTCTTGTTCCAGCGAACGGTAATGCCGTACTCCGCAACGCCGCCGAAACCCGGCCATCACACGTTCGTCAAGCCGCTCGTAAATTTCAGTGATGTCGTGGATCGGACGGAACGGAACTCGTTTCCCATACGGATCGACGCCTGAAATGTCCGCTGGCAAGCGGCTCCAGCTTCAGCCCATCGGCGCCCACCACAGTATGGCCGTCATTCATCAAATGATGCGAGAGCGTGAAACCGGCGGGACCCAGACCGACAACCAGAACCTTCCGCTTTGTATCTTCTTGCGGATATGGACGGTGGATGTTCAACGGATTCCATCGGGTCAACAGGCTGTAAATCTCAAAGCCCCAAGGCAGTTCCAGAACGTCCTTCAACGTACGCGTCTCCACTTGGGGGATATCGACCGGATCCTGTTTTTGGAAAATGCAGGCCTTCATACAGTCGTTACAGATGCGGTGACCGGTAGCCGCGGCCATCGGATTATCGACGGTGACGACAGCCAGTGCGCCGATCGGGTTCCCCTGCCCCTTCAACGAGTTCATCTCGGAGATCTTCTCGTCCAGAGGGCAACCCGCCAAAGGAACACCGAAAACGCTTGACTTGAACGAGCCGTTCTTCTCTTTCAGCCCGGTCGAACAGCTATCTTTGCCCTGGTTGTGGCACTTGATGCAATAGTTCGCCTGGTCCAGTGCGCCTGTCAGATCCGTACCCGGGTCAGTTAACTGGAAACCCTCACGCTGACGCCAATGGTCGCTACTCACCTCCAGCTTGACGAGCGGGCCGTCTTGGACCGGCTCCGCATGCACAAGATGTTGCATGTCGAGCTTATGTGGAGTCTTGAAAAGGATCCCCGCAGGCGTGTGCCGCTTTCCCAGCCGGAGACAATGTGGCCCACGCGGCGTATTGGGCAGCCAGTTGAAGATGATGCGAGTGTTCGGCCTCGTTTTCAAGCCACTGGCTCACATGACGAGCAAAGCTGCTTTCGGTCAGCGGTTCATCAGTCAACGTCTGCAATTCGGCCCGGATCGCCAGACCGTCAATGTCGGTTGCCTTCTCTTCCGTATAACCCGTAAGGCCTTCCGCTGGACGAAGCGGCGCTTAACAGAGTAAAGAGGCGCGAGCGCTGAGTGCCTGGCCTGAAGAGCGCTCCAATTCTTTGCCGATCCCAAATAGTTGCCCAATGAAATCTTCGGCGTATGGGGCGACCGCGATCATCAACTCCGAATGCTGCTTCGGCGCCAGTGCTTCAGGGTCGCGGCGCGCTGCTTCTAATTGCTCACCCAGGGCTTTGTCCGCCTTGGCAAGTTCCTGGAGAAAGATCCATCCAATTTCCGGAGGCTGGGCTGTCTGGTACAGCTCCTCAAATGACATTCCGAATGACAGGAAGAGAGTTGGGGTATTCGAGGGTTCAGTCAGTCTATTCACAGCGGTTCGGTTAGGCTTCGCGCGCTTGGAGGTACCTTAAATAGATCCAAGCGAGAGGCAAATGGATTCTGGACCCTGCGGAAATGGCCAGTATCGCTCTTATCTTCTCAAATCAGAACGCTTTCCGATCCGGTATCGTAAAGAGGCATGGAGCTGGAACGGACAATCCTCCGCAAAGTCGGTGAAGCCATCAGCCGCTTTCAGATGATTCGGGAAGGCGACCACGTAGCCGTCGGTGTTTCAGGAGGCAAAGATTCGCTGACGCTGCTGGAAGCTCTTCTTCTGCTGCAAAAACGCGCCCCAATTGATTTCCGCGTTAGTGCCTTCACCATCGAGCAGGGCAAATTCCTACGGCCCGTTCGAGCCTGTTGGCGAGTATCTGCGCGGGCGCAACATCGATTGGACCTATGTCCGCGACGGCGCCTCCATCGACCTACTGGAAGATCAGCCCGACCATGGGTGTGACATTTGCAGTCGCTTTCGAAGGCGGGCCGTTTACAGTGTAGCCCGGCAGATGGGCGCTGATGTTGTCGCCCTGGGACATACGGCCGACGATTTTTGCGAGGCTTTTCTTCGTAACGCCATGTTCACCGGCCGGGTGTGCGCGCTGCCCCCTGTTACACTGTCACGCGCCGGCGAGTTCCGCCTGATCCGGCCCCTGGTGTATGTCACCGAGGATCTGACCGCGCCTTCTGCCCAGAAAATGGGTGCGCCGGTTATCCCATGCGGCTGTTCCCAGAAGACCGGGACGGTTCGTAATCGCTTCCGTGCTTTTCTTTCGGAAATGGAGAAAGAGCATCCTAGTGTTAAGGACACCCTGATTGGCGCCATGGGCAATATCGAGGTCAGCCGGATGCTGGATCCCCGCTACTTCACGCCGTCCGGCGATATCAGCGCCACCAAACGACAGTTTCGATAACTGCTCGCAGAGAAGAAACGCTTGTTTCGCTATCAACCAAGTAATCCTGCTAGATTAGTCAACGTTCCCTTCCGTATGAGCGCTGAACTGATAGTTGTCAATGGTCCGCAGGCCGGGCTCACGCCACGACCTGACCAAAGGCGACTTGCTGATCGGTCGTTCGCCTGGCCTGAAAATTGTTCTGCCCGAACCGGAAGTCGGGCTGGCGTCACTGCCAGATCCGCCAGCAGGGCGACCGCTTTCTGGTATTGACCTTCGTACCTCCAGTGGAACGTATGTCAATGGCATGCGGTCGGCTGAGCGATGGCTGGAGGATCGTGACCAGATTGGCATCGGCAAAACCATTTTGATGTTTCGCTCGGGCGACGGCGCCGCCTGAAGAATCCGATCGTTTCCAATGCCGACACCAAGCCAGTCTTGCTGGCCGCCTGTTCGCTCGTCTTCCTCTTTCGCGCGCTTGCCGCCAGCATAGGCGACGGACAAAGCAGCCTGCTGCAGAACCAGATTCTTCGTCTTGTTTCCGATCTGATCCCGGTCGCAGTCCGGGTACATTCTCTTGGGTGCACCCGCTTCAGAATTACTGGCGCAATATGAAAAGCGCGTGGCTTTTCGACTGCGAGCGCTTTGAAGCGGCCATTGCGAGAGTATGCGAAGAGGGTGCTTTTGAGGATACCGATAGCCGGATTGTTGGGGTGCCTCTATATCTGGCCGGCATATTGGGCGGAGCCTTAGTGGTCGACATACAGGCAGGCGAAAAAGCCCGCCTGCCGAATCATCTGGAGACTTTAACCGCCATCGCGTCGCTTGCCTCGATAGGCTTTGAAGCAAATCGGGAAATCGAAACGCTGAAGGCCGAAAATGCGTCTGCTGCAGGAGCAGATCGCTTCCAATACAGGCATTGTAGGCAACAGCCCTCCTATCCGGCGCTTACTGGAATTGATCGAACGCGTCGGGCCGCGCGATACCACTGTGCTGATCACCGGCGAAAGCGGAACTGGCAAAGAACTCATCGCCCGCGCTCTTCATCAGAGAAGCACCGCAAAGATTTTATCGCGGTTAACTGTGCGGCACTCAGCGAGTCACTCTTTGAGAGTGAACTGTTCGGACACGAGAAAGGCGCATTCACAGGAGCGATTTCGCTCAAGCGCGGACGCTTTGAGATGGCTCAGGGTGGAACCATTTTTCTCGACGAGGTAGGCGAACTCGCGGTCGGCTTGCAGGCCAAGCTTCTCCGGGTCTTGCAGCAGCGTGAATTTGAACGGGTTGGTGGAACCCAGGTCGCATGCGCTCGATATCCGTGTGATTGCGGCCACCAATCGCGATCTGGTGTATTGAAGTGCGGGAAGGCCGGTTCCGAGAGGATCTGTATCATCGGCTAAATGTTGTCACTCTGGAATCTCCGCCCTTCGCGATCGTAAAGACGATATCCCGCTGCTTGCGCAATTTTTTCTACAGCGTTCCGCCGGAAAACTGCAAGCGGCAAGTCGTGGCCTGTCCGAAGAAGCGCGAGGCGATCATCTCGCAGTATGCATGGCCGGGAACGTGCGTGAACTGGAAAATGCGATGGAACGCGCAGTCGTGCTGGGTGTTTCGGAATGGGTCCTTGCCCGAAGATCTCCCGGAAAGCCTGCTGGAATCTGCGCCACGGGACATGGGCGCCAAATATCACGACCATGTAGGACAGGCAAAGCGCGAAGCAATCCTGGATGCCTATCGCCAGGGCTATGGCGACTACAAGCAGGCAGCGAAATTGCTTAATCTCCATCCGAATTACCTTCTTCGACTGGTGCGCAACCTGAACTTACGCGAAGACATCAACCGGATCGAGAGAGACCGCTAGCGTGGCCTAATTGGGAGGGTAGACAATCTTGTTGTCTGCCGTCTCACTCAGGCGAACGCGTACCGATGTGCAGAGCCGCTATCCCGCCCGTCAACAGATAAACGTCTGGTCTTGTTAAAACCGCTTTCCTGCATCATTTGACGTAGTTGTCCTGGCCTTGGGGAACCGCCGATTGAATCGGGAAGGTAAGTGTAGGCCTCGCGCGAACCCGATACCAGCCAGCCCGATCAACGGCAACAACACTTTCGAATAGATGCCATAACCGAGGCAACCAATCAGTTCGTGGGATGCGAAAACTCCAGATATTGCTAGCTTGCCGCCGGCTGAACGATGACGGTGCATCTCCCGTAAATCCGCCTTGATAATTTGCCAGATTTCGAAAGCCGAAAGAGATAGCGATCGCATCGAACGATTGTCTGCCAGACAGGCAACCGTAATGCGTCCGCTTCCAGAAGCAGCGCCCGGAAACCTCGCGACTTTGCCTTGCGCGCAGTCTCAGTCAGCATGGGATGGCAGAAGTCTGCACCCAGGATCTTCGCTCTTGCGATTTGTCTGGAAGTCCAACAGCACGTCACCAGTACCACAGCACAGGTCCAGCACTCTTGCCTGTGGATTCACCAGAGGTCACCGCCAGCTCTCGCAATAACATCCTTCGCCACGAACGATCGATATTGAACGAGAGCAGATGGTTCAGCAGATCGTACTTGAATGCAATCCGGGAGAACATCCGCTCAACCCATTGCGCCGCCTGTCGCTCTCCCGTCGTGCCGGGCGGAATCGTGCCGGCTACCGGCCCCAAGCCCAGCTCATTGAAGTGTGTCCACTATTGCTTGTTCGATGAGGTTATCTGGTATGCCCGACACAATTTTACGCTTTCCCGATCGCAGTTGGCAGCACGAAATGAATCTTTACCGCCCGAGCGTCTTCTTGTCGCTCCCGAGTCGTGCACCAGATTCCTCGGTGAGAGATCATGCGCACCTGGAAGAGGCCCGAATAACCGAATGCTCTGCCTGATGTGCTCGCCATCGTCGACTCTTCAGCATTCCGTTCTTGATCGCCAGTCCGTGGCGGCCAGCATCCCCCACCCCACTGCCTCTCCGTGCAGAAATCGTGCATAGCCGGTTTCAGCTTCAACGCATGGCCGATGGTATGGCCGAAGTTAAGAATACGCCGCAAGTCGCCTTCGCGTTCATCGGCCGAAACCACCTCCGCTTTAATACGTACCGCATCGGCGATAGCTTTATCGATCAATTCAGGGGACATGGCAAGCACTTCCTTCGCTCGCCCTGCTAGAAGTTCAAACAAGGATGAGTCGCGAATAACACCGCACTTCAGAACTTCGAAGAGTCCGGCCCGAAGCTCGCGCTCAGGCAATGTAGCGAGCACATCAGGATCAATCAGCACCGCCAACGGATGATGAAAACTGCCGATCAAGTTCTTTCCGCCTGCCAGGTTCACGCCCGTCTTGCCGCCCGTCGCAGCATCCACTTGCGCCAGCAAAGTTGTCGGTACCTGAATACAGGGATGCCGCGCATGTAGATAGCTGCAAGAAAGCCGCTGATGTCAGTAACGATTCCCCCGCCGAAGCCGATGATGAGGCTCGTTCGATCCGCTCCGGCCGCCAGCATCTGGTCTGCGAGCGCTTCGACTGTCGGACAGCCGCTTGTTTATTTCACCGCCCGGAAAGAACAGCACTTGTAGGCCGGCCCAGACCGACTATCTGTGCATCCAAAACTTGCGCCATGCAATTTCCAGACATCCTCGGTAGTAACAACGAAGGTCTTACCAACACCATGTGGAACGTGTTCGCCCACCCGCTGAAGGATTCCGCGCTCGATAATGTTGGGATAAACACAATCGGGCGTTCGAACCTCGAAAACCGGCATGTGATCCCGTTGTACCACTTGGCGGTAATTCAGCTGCTAAACTGACTCACCGTCAGAGTGAGCGACTTTGACCGCCATTAGCGCAAAGCTTGCCGACAAGCTCTTCATGTCGTTGCGGATTTCACGAATGTCCTTACGCACGTTACTCATCATTAACAAATTGGTCACGAGGCTTGCGATAACAGTTAAGCAGGGCAATCCGACTGCGAAACTAAGCTGGGTGTCCGTCATCTGGTTTGCTCATCCCATCCTTCTTCTTGCGCCAGTGTCTCATTAGCTGCCTGCAGTGCGGCGACACACCACACAGAGAGCGCCCAACGAGCGTTCGTTACAACGTGAGACTCGTCCGCGACACGCAGAAGTTGTAGCTGCTCCCCGACACCCCTTCCGAGTGTAGTAACCAACGCCGGACCGAAGATCGCTACCAGTTCCTTTGCCCACTGACTTTTCGCCACCCCGCAAACTCCGCCGCAGTATCATCTAAATATTACGGACCCTATCGATCAGATCACCACTGACTTTGTGGTAGTTGGTGCTGGCGTAGCGGGTCTCAGAGCGGCCATCGAACTCTCCGAAGCCGGCCGAGTCCTGATCATCGCCAAAGACAGCTTAATCGAATCTTCTTCTGAATATGCGCAGGGCGGAATCGCCGTGGCCTTAAGCGACGACGACGAACTGGAACTGCATGAACAGGATACGATTGCCGCCGGAGACGGCCTCTGCAACTATGACGCCGTACGCACGCTCGTCGAAGAAGGTCCGGCCGCAATCGAACAACTGATCGGTTGGGGTACGGCTTTCGACCGGAACGGATCGAGTCTGCTGTTTGCCCGCGAGGGCGCACACTCACGCAACCGGGTTCTGCATGCCAAGGGTGACTCTACCGGACACGAAATTGTACGCTCGTTGCGGCAGCACGTCAGAAGTTTGCCGAACATTACGTTTCGAAGCTTCTCCGCAGTCACGGACCTACTTGTCGAGGACGGAAGAATCACCGGCATTTCGGCCCTGGACGCCAAGACCGGTTCAACCGTGCTGGTTATTGCAAAAGCAACCCTGTTGGCGACGGGCGGCATCGGCCGAGTCTTCGAAAACACGACAAATCCGGATGTAGCCACAGGGGACGGCGTCGCCTGTGCTTACCGTGCCGGCGCAGAAATTTCGGATATCGAGTTTGTTCAGTTCCACCCGACGGCGCTCTACATCCCCAACTCCCCTCGATTCTTGCTGACCGAGGCTTTGCGCGGGGAAGGCGCTTACCTCCGCAATGCGAGTGGCGAGCGCTTCATGGCCCGCTATCACGTCATGGGCGAACTTGCGCCTCGCGATGTTGTCTCGCGCTCCATCGTGATGGAGATGCGGGCCACTGGTGACAACAGTGCATTCCTGGATCTGACCCACCTGCCAAATCCTTCGTCAGCGAGCGCTTCCCCCGCGTCTACCAGACCTGCCTGCAGCATGGCATCGACCTTGAGACCACACCGGCTCCGGTACGCCCTGCGGCCCACTACGCGATGGGAGGCGTCAGGACCGACCTGCATGGGCACACCAGCAAAACAGGTCTGTTCGCAGCAGGAGAAGCGGCTTGCACCGGCGTGCACGGAGCAAACCGCCTGGCGAGCAATTCCCTTCTTGAGGCAGTCGTGTTTGGCGCACGCGCCGGCACTGCCATGAGAGATGCGACAGCGATCACTCGCATCCGCCAGCTCTTCGAAAATTCAACCGCGCTTTCCATCGATGTCCGAGCGTGAGCTACGCGCGCTCACTTGGAATTCCTGCGGCATTCTCCGGACCGGTCCTGAACTGCAAGCCGCTTACAAGAAACTGCACTCTCAGCCCGACACTGAATTGCCTACGCCGTCGCGCCTTGATTTCGAGCGCCGAAACATGCAGGAAGTGGCGTACTGATCGCCCAGGCAGCTCTCGCCCGCGAAGAAAGCCGCGGGGGCCATTACCGGGTCGATTTCCCAGCAAATCGTCCGCCTTCGAAAAGCATTCTATTCTGCAGAAGCAACCGTCTCGAATTGGTGCGAACTCGCTTTTCAGTAGACCGCGCTCCCTTACCCGATCGAACACAAAACGGCAATACGGCAGCGATGTGTTGCCTGTTGCTCGCCGCCGTACCGCTGGCGGCAGCCAGCCCCTCCGCCACCGTCTGGACCACGCTGTTGCATTCTGACCGCCTCGCTGCTGATTACCTGGGGCGCCGAGTCCGCACAATTTTTCGTCGCACAGGGCTTTGCGCTCGCCATTCTTGCCTTGATGCAGACTCTTACCCGAGTTTGCCGTCGAAGCAGTACTGGCCTGGAAACAACAGAACAGCTGCTGCTGGCCAATCTTACCGGCGCGTTGCGACTTCTCACCGGCTTGGCCTGGCCTTTGATCTATCTAACTGCCAGTGTCGTGCACTACCGCCGCGAGCGAAAGCTTCTTCGCGGCATCGACCTCGATCAAGAACATAGTGTAGAAGTTTTCGGCCTCGGCCTGCCACTCTCTACATCTCTTTGTCTGGTGGAAGGGGCGTCTCGAGATCTACGACTCCATTTTTCTTCTCGCGCTCTACATCGCCTATCTGGCGTGCTCTCGCGCATCGCTCCCGAACAGCACGAAAATATCGACGAGCTTGGGAGTTATTCCCAAACAGATCGTGAGGCGCGACGCCCCGGTCCGCAACCTCGCCATCTTCGCTCTCTTTACAGCCGGTGGCATCATCATCTACTTCACTGCCGAACCGTTTCTTGGCAGTCTTGTTCGCTCTTAGCCACAGCGATGGGATTCCCAGTTTTATCGTCATCCAGTGGCTGGCGCCAGTCATCTCGGAGTTTCCGGAACTCCTTTCAACTTTCTACTTCGCCCGCCAGGAATCCAAAGCTGCCGTAGCCCTCATGAACATCGCGTCCAGCAATATCAACCAATGGACGCTGTTAGTTGCCATGCTGCCCGTTGTCCTATCCATAGGCCATGGCTCAGTAACGACGCTCGACCTTTGACGCCGAGCAGTCCGTGGAATTGCTGCTTAACGTCAGTCAGAGCTTTGTGGCCCTCGTCATCCTGTCAATATGCGGTTTTCCTTGTGGGAGGCTGTGCTCATGTTCTTGCTTTTTCGCAGCCAATTCGTTCTGGGAAGCTTCATCGGCGGAGCTACTGCCAAGCTTTGGATTACTTACGCTTTTCTGGCCTGGACAAGCACTGAACTGCTCCATCCTGGTGAGCCGCGCAGGACGCCGAAGCGCTTAAGCAGCTTCTCTCAGACGTGGAAAGACGCACGTTCGATCCTAGGCGTTGCCGAGGTTGATCAGCGCCACACCGAACACAATCATCAGCAACCCGCTCGCCTTTGGCAATAGTGAAGGGTTCCTTGAAAAACACCCGCGCCCAAACGATGGCCCAGATGTATCCAATGGAAACCATTGGGTACAAGACCGTCAACTGAGCACCGGGCTGGCCCACACCCATCATGTAGAAGACGCTGGAGAGCAGGTACAACACGATTCCTGCCGCCAGCCAGTAATTGGACAGGATTCGTGCAAGGCCGCCCGTCATGTGCTCTGCGCCCAGCTTCAGAAAAACAGCGCCGAAGGAACCGACGAAAGAACTAAGCAGAATGAAGAGGACGGAGTTGCTCAAGGTCATTTCTTCAACCCCAGAACCGAAACGCCGCCAACGATGAAGCCGATTCCGATCGCGCGAAAAAAGTTCAGATGCTCACCCGGAAGAATAAACAGCGACAGAATGGTGACCCACACGTAGGTCAAAGCGATGATGGGGTATAGACGGGAAAGTTCTCTCCCCTTTAACGCCAGCGCCATCAGGAAAGTGTTGATTCCATAAAGGCAATATCCTGCGAAAAGCCGGACATTCGTGATAATACCCAGCGAATAGCTGACAAATAAAACCGGTTTCTGCGCCACCTGCATCAGCGAGATATGAGAACCGATCTGCGAACTTCCTTGCTTCATCAGGATCTGGGCTAGAGCGCCGATTAAGGTACACGTGAAGACGAGCAGCAGTGCCTTCCTTCCCTCATTTTGGCTACTAACCGGCGCCTCTGCGGTGTCCAGGAGAGCGGGCGAAGGACTCGTCAAGCGGCAGTTTCCTGATGCATAATTCCTTCCCAGTTTAAGGCATTTTGGGGCTAAATATGTGTCTTAGAGGTTACAACCGCTTTCCAGTCTCGCTTTCACGGCTATATATTGAGATCCATCAATCATGCAGTCCTATGTAGCCCGAACTCTTTGGGCACTGTTATCAATCCTTGCGGCCTTAGCCCTCGGCGTAATCACTTCTACGCGCGGCGAACCAGTAAACAGCTTATGGCTGATTACCGCGGCAGCCTCCATCTTTGTTGTTCGGCTTTCGTTTCTACGGAAAGTTCATTGCGGCCAAGGTGATGATGCTCGATGACCGCCGCGCCACCCCCGCCGAACGTTTTCAGGACGGCCAGGATTTCGAACCGACAAATAAGTGGATTCTTGTTCGGCCATCACTTTGCGGCCATCGCGGGTCCGGGTCCATTGGTCGGCCCAACTCTGGCGGCTCAGTTCGGCTACCTGCCCGGCGTGCTGTGGATCCTTGTTGGCGCCGTATTCGCTGGCGCCGTTCAGGACTTTCGTCATTCTGTTCTGTTCCGTTCGGCGCGACGGCAAAACGCTGGGCCAAATCGCTCGCGACGAAATCGGCAGGGTAGCTGGTTTGGTCTCCCTGGTCACTGTTCTGCTCATCATGATCGTGCTGCTGGCCGTGGTCGCCCTGGTGGTCGTGAATGCACTGAAAGGCAGCCCGTGGGGCGCCTTCACCATCGCAATGACCATGCCGATTGCCATCCTGATGGGCCTCTATCTGCGATTCGTGCGTCCGGGCAAAGTCCTGGAATGCTCGGTCGTCGGCTTCGTTCTGGTGCTGCTCAGCATCTTCGGTGGCAGCGCTATTTCGGCAATCTCGCCGCTCGCCGCTCGACTGTTCACCTTGAGCGGAGTTGCGCTCGCGCATTGTGATCGTCATCTATGGCTTTGCTGCCAGCGCCCTGCCGGTCTGGCTGCTGCTTGCGCCGCGCGATTACCTCAGCACTTTCGTCAAGCTCGGCGTCATGTTCCTGCTGGCGCTGGGTATTCTGCTGAACCATCCGCAGCTGGCACTTCCGCCGCATTACCCGGTTCATTGACGGCACCGGCCCGATCTTCGCCGGCAAAGTCTTTCCGTTCTGCTTTATCACCATCGCGTGCGGAGCCATTTCCGGATTTCACTCGCTGATCTCGTCAGGCACGACCCCCAAACTGATGGCTCGGGAATCGCACGCCTGGCCCATCGGTTACGGCTCCATGCTGCTCGAAGGCTTTGTCGCCATCATGGCGATGGTTGCGGCGGCATCACTGCAGCCGGGCGTTTTCTTCGCCGTGAATTCCGCCCGCCGGCATTGTAGGCACGGCGCCCTGCGGCAGCGGTTCACACTATCATCATCCTGGGGTTTTCCTGTCTCGGCCGACCAGATGTCCGCGCTCGCAAACAGCGTCGGCGAAAAGACGCTGTTATGGACGAACAGGCGGTGCTCCTTCGCTCGCCTTGGGCATGGCTCAAATCTTCGGCGGCGTCTTTGGGCTCGGCAGCTTCGGGCGTGTCTGCTGGCTTTCTGGTATCACTTCGCCGTCATGTTCGAGGCGCTCTTCATCCTGACCATCATCGACGCCGGAACGCGCGTGGGGCGCTTCATGCTGCAGGATCTGCTGCAGCACGTCCCGGTGCTGGGCATGCGAAGTCCGCTCGCGCGACCGGCATGCTGATCACGCAGCGCCGTCGTCGTTCCGCTCTGGGGCTATTTCCTCTACCAGGGCGTGATTGATCCATTGGGCGGCATCAATTCTCTCTGGCCGCTCTTCGGAATCTCCAACCAGCTGCTCAGCGCGCATCGCGCTTTGTGTGGCAACCACCGTCCTCATCAAAATGCATCGGCTGAAATACGCCTGGATCACGGCCGTGCCGCTGCTCTGGCTGTTCAGTCGTGACCTTCACGGCCGGCTTGGCGAAGATCTTTTCCGACGATCCGCACATCGGCTTTCTCTCGCATGCCACGGCTCCTTGAGACCGACGCTCGCTACGGGAAAATTCGCTGCTTCGAAAATTACGGAGACTC
Source organism: uncultured Acidobacteriaceae bacterium (assembly GCA_963814195.1). Lineage (GTDB taxonomy): Bacteria > Acidobacteriota > Terriglobia > Bryobacterales > Bryobacteraceae > Bog-105. The sequence goes on along the minus strand of CAWFBU010000004.1, from coordinate 373,759 downwards.
ACGCCGTCATTTTCAATGAACGACTCGATGCTGCGCTCTGCGGCACTGTTCCTCGTGCTGGTCGCAATCATCATCCTGGAATCTCTGCGCGTCTGGATCGGCCTGCTTGCGCGGCACTCGTCCGCTTGCCACGGCCGAATCACCTTTTATATCTCTCAACTCTAACGGCTGGAGAGCATATGACACTCTCTGGAAGAGCGCTTCGACTGCTCCTGGGCTCTGGCGCGCGAATTGTCAGATGAGAACGGATACGCATCGTTATCTGCAGGCAGCGGGCAAGCTGCATTCCGCCGACGAATGGCGCACTTATATCGACCGTCGACACCGCCGCAAGTTTCAAGAACGCTAAGTGCTGCTGACGGCCCGCTCGATCATGTCTGTGAACCAGCTTGCGGCGCCTCCTCGGCGCTCCCCAGCCCGGAACAATGCCAAGCACTTCTGAATCCACAATGCGGTACCAAAGGTCCTTGCGCGCCTCGAAACCTTTAATGCCGGGCGTTGATCTCAGGGCGCACTCTTCACCAGCAGTTCCAGCAGCTCCCCGTACTCCGGTCCGACCTCGCGCTGCAGCATCTCTTTCAGACGGACCGCCACCGCGGGCGCAGTGCCGTTGGTCGAGATTCCTATCGTCAAATCTCCCTGCCGGTGAATAGATCCGTGGCTGAAGCGGCAATTCTTCTGGGTCGTCTACGGAATTGCAGAGAATGCGCGCGCTCTTCTGCCAGACGGAAAATCTCTGCGTTGTCCGGCCGGCTGGTGATCATTAGAAAGCAACCGTGCAGGTCGTCCGGCCGAAAATCCCGCGCTCCCAGGCGACTTTCCCGCCTCGATCAACTCCCTCGATCTCCGGGACACGCCGGTGGATTGATGTACACTGACGTGCGCCGAAGCATCCACCAGCTCCTTAACCTTGGCGGCAACCTCGAATCCCTCACCCGGTAACCACGCACCGCTTGCCAGTCAAATCGAGATAAATGGGATAGCGAAAATTCACAGATCCACTCCGGAAAGCCGATGGTACCAACCGTCCCTTTTATCCTGTAGAGTGTTGCCAGTCCCCTCGTCTGTTCCTGATCGATAGCTTCGGATTTATCTTTCGCGCTTATCACGCCCGCGCGCGCAGCGGCGCGCCACCCATGCGCACGGCCACCGGCCTCTCCACTGAAGCCATCTTCATCTTCCACAACATGCTTCGCAAGCTGCTGACCAGCTTCAAGCCTGACTACATCGCCGCCATCTTTGAAAGCACCGAGCCGACTTTCCGCTCCGAGTCCTTCGCCGAGTACAAAGCGAACCGGACCGAAATGCCTCAGGACCTGGGCGAGCAACTCCCGCATATCCGCCGTCTGCTGGAAGCCTTGCAGATTCCCATCCTGCATTTCCGGGCTTTGAAGCGGACGATGTCATCGGCGCCTCGCCTGCCGTCCACCTGCGAAGCCGCTTGAAGTTGTCATCGTCTCAAGCGATAAAGACATGCTGCAGCTGGTGAACGATCGTGTCTTCATGCTGAATCCCATGAAGGACGACGAATGGTACGACGCAGCGAAGGTCGAGCATTTCATGGGCGTTAAGCCGATCCCAGGTAGCCGATCTGCTGGCGCTGAAAGGCGATGCTATCGACAACATTCCCGGGCGCCCGGGCATTGGCGATAAAGGCGCCAAGGACATCATCACGCGTTTCGGCTCGGTGGAGGCGGCGCTCGATCGGGCCGCTGAAGTCGAGCGCAAGATGTATCGCGAAAGCCTGCAGAACAACCGCGAACAAATCCTGTTGAGTAAGCAACTCGCCACCATTCATACCCAAGTTCCGATTGAATGGAATCTGCAGGACCTGCGGACTCAACCAGCCTACGTTCAGCGCTGAAGGCGCTGTACAAGGAGTTTGAGTTCTTCAGCCTGTTGAAGGATCTTCCGCCCGAAGACGACAGCGCAACGCGTGACTACACGGCCATTCAGGACGCGGCATGAACTCCAGCAGCTGGCTCGGCGGCAGCCCGGCCGAACATCCGTTGGCCGTCGCCATCGATACGACGAACAGTTTCTTCGGCCTTGCCTACAAGATCGGGCGAGGGCCGGGCCGTCCCGTTCTCGCTTGATCGAGACGTCTGCGGCCTTTGCTCGAATCGACAGCCGTTCCGAAAATCGTCCATGATGCGAAGGCCTTTTCGATTGCTGGCCGCCGAGGCCGGTTTCACACCGCATGGTGTCATCGGAAGACGTCATGCTCTATGCGTTTCTTCTGAGTGCCGATCCCGGCGGATGCACTCCGGAGGCTCTCGCCGAACGTTTTCTCGATCGCAAGCTGAATGCCGCCGCCGAGCAGCAGGCGGAAGCCACGCTTGCGCTTGGGCGAACTGTCTGCGAGGCGCAGCTTGCCGCCCAGGAACTCGCTCGGTTTACCACGATATCGATCTTGCCGCTCGCGTCCGGTGCTGGCGCGCATGGAACGAACAGGTATCCGCGTGGATACCGCCGTTCTGGCTGAACTTTCCACGCGCCTCTGCGACGCGCATCGATGCCATCGCCGAGAAGGTTTACGCGCTCGCCGGCCGCCATTCAACATCAACTCGCCCCAGCAACTTGGGAAGGTGCTCTTCGAAGAGATGAATCTTCCTTCGCCCGGTCAAATACGGCAAAGGCAAAGTCATTTCCACCGCCGCCGATGTCCTGGAAGGTCTGGCTGGCACTCATCCCGTCGCGCAACTGGTGCTCGAATACCGCCAGCTCACCAAGTTAAAAGGCACCTATATCGATGCGCTTCCGTTAGCTGATCCGTCCCGAAACCGGCCGCGTTCACACGACATTCAATCAAACCGGCGCAGCCACCGGGCGGCTTTCCTCTTCGAATCCGAATCTGCAAAACATCCCGATCAAAACGGAGGAAGGCCGCGAGATCCGCGCCGCTTTCGTGCCGGAGACGGGCTGGGATCTGGTCGTTGCCGACTACTCGCAGATTGAGCTTCGCCTGCTGGCGCACATGTCCGGCGACGAGGTTCTCGTCCATGCCTTCAACCACGGCGAAGACATTCACACCCGCACCGCAGCCGAAGTATTCAAAGTGGATCCTCTGATGGTCGACTCCTGAGATGCGGCGTTCGGCCAAGGCTGTGAACTTCGGCATTGTTTATGGCCAGACTCCGTTTGGACTTGCCCAGACCTTGGGGATCGATCGCAAAGAAGCCGACCTCTACATCCGCCGTTACTTTGAGCGCTATGCCGGCGTCCGTGAATTCATCGACCGCACCATCGAGGAAGTCCGCGAGTCCGGCGTCAGCTAAGACCCTGCTGGGCCGTCGCCGCCCCATCCCGGACATGAAGAGCCGGAATCCCTCGGCGCGCTCCTTTGCCGAACGTACTGCCGTCAACACGCCGCTCCAGGGCACCGCCGCCGACTTGATCAAAGTCGCCATGATCCGCATTGCCCGTTTGCTGGAGGAAGAAAAGCTGCAATCGCGCATGCTGCTGCAGGTTCACGATGAACTGGTGTTTGAGGCCCCGAATCGATGAGGTCGAACGTCTAAGTACATTGGTGAAGGAACAAATGGAAAATGTTTTTGAACTGGCCGTCCCGCTCATTGCCGAAGTCGGCAGCGGCCCCAACTGGAGAGACGCCAAGTGAGGAATGCAAAAGCCCTCGGAATCGCTGCCTTCTGCTGTTCGCTCTTCTTCTGGGCGCATGCACCTCTAAGAAGGCAAAAGTTGAATCCGAGCCATCGCCGGCTCAATTCAAAGTAAGTCTGCAAACCACCAAAGGCGACGTCGTCATCCTTGTTCACCGCGACTGGTCGCCTCTGGGCGCTGACCACTTTTATGAACTCACCAAAATGGGTTTCTACGACGACAACCGTTTCTTTCGCGCACTGAAAGGCTTCATCGTCCAGTGGGGAATGAATGGCGATCCGAAGGTGAACAAGAGCTGGAGCGAGATCCCGATCAAGGACGATCCGCCGAAGGTTCAGAACAAAACGGAACCGTCGTCTTCGCGGCCGCCGGGCCGGATTCCCGGACCACCCAGGTGTTCATCAATCTGGCCGATAACAGCCGGAGCCTCGATGCGCAAGGCTTCACACCTTTCGGCGAAGTGATCGCCGGGCTGGATAATGTTCAGAATTTGTATGGCGGATACGGCGAAGGCGCGCCGAGGGGCGGCGGCCCGACCAGGCAGCCATCGCGGACATCGGAACGCCGTACCTGGAAGAGCATTTTCCAAAGCTCGACTACATCCAGAAGGCCAAAATCTGCCATAATCAGCTTTCTAAGCTTTGTTAGAAAAGGGTTTTCCGCCCCCGGGAGGACTGCTGTTTATGAATGCTGTTCGTTCGTCTCTCGAAGTTCGTCATCATTTTAGGCCTCTCCGTCTGCGGCCTCCTCGCCGGCCAAAGTGCCACTCCCGCGTTGCCGCCGGGTGTCACGCGCGGCGCCTCGGTGGAAGGCATCACCGAATATCAACTGCAGAATGGCTTGCGAGTACTCCTGTTTCCTGACCCTACCAAGACCACCACGACCGTCAACATTACCTACCTGGTTGGTTCTCGCAATGAAGACTACGGCGAGACGGGAATGGCCCATCTGCTGGAGCACATGCTGTTTAAGGGCGCGCCGCGGCACCGGAATGTGATGCAGGAGGTCACGGCGCACGGCTCGCGGTGGAACGGCACCACTGACAGCGACCGCACTAACTACTTCGAAACGTTCGAGGCCAACGACGCCAATCTGGATTGGGCTCTGGACCTTGAGGCCGACCGCATGGTGAACTCCTTCGTGGCGAAAAAGGATTTGGATAGCGAAATGACGGTCGTGCGGAATGAATTCGAATCGGCGAAAACAATCCCACCAGCATTCTGTCCGAACGCGTCCTGTCGACCGCCTATCTCTGGCACAACTACGGCAAATCTACGATCGGTGCTCGATCGGATATTGAACATGTGCCGATTGAGCGGCTGCAAGACTTCTACAGGCGCTATTATCAGCCCGATAACGCGGTCTTGACCATTGCCGGACAAGTCGACCAAGCCAAAACGTTGGCATTGGTCGCGAAGTACTTCGCGGCCCATTCCGCGACCCACTCGTGTTCTCCAGAAGACGTACACCGAAGAGCCGGTGCAGGATGGTGAACGCACCGTTACCCTGCGGCGAGTGGGCGATTCCAAAGTTGTCATTGTCGGTGTTCATGTTCCCGCGCCTGGCACATCCAGATGGACCTCTCGCGAGTGTTCTCGGGGATGTCTTCGCCGATGCTCCTTCCGGTCGTCTGTACAAGGCGCTTGTTTCAACGAAGAAAGCGGGTGCGGTCTTCGACAACGCCACGGACTCGCGCGAGCCGGGAATGCTGCTGCTCTACGCGCAAGCACCTAAGTCGGCTGATCTCGATTCACTGCAGAAGACTTTTCTCGACGTGATGGACGATGTCCAAAACCACCCTCCCACCGAGGAAGAAGTAACTCGAAGTAAGGTGAAGGCCGCCACGCAATTCGATCTGCTCATTCGCAATTCCGAGCGACTGGGTTTGTTTCTGAGCGAGTTCATTGCGGCTGGCGATTGGCGACTTGCCTTCATTTCGCGAGACCGCATCGAAAAGGCCAGCACGGCCGATGTGGATGCTTTTGCGCGTCAATACCTGAAGCGTCGAACCGGACTATGGGCTCTTCATTCCTACCGATAAACCGGAGCGGGCCGAGATTCCGCCTGCTCCCGACGTTCTGGCACTGGTTAAGGACTACAAGGGCGGAGCCGCTGTTCTTGCGGGCGAATCATTTAACCCAACTCCTGACAATATCGATAAGCGGACAGTGCGGGGCACGATCCAGCCCGGCATCAAACTCGCGCTGATCTCGAAGAAGACTCGCGGCAACATCGTGAATGCAACCATGCGGTTGCATTTCGGCGATGAACATAGCTTGCAGGGTAAGGACGCAATCGGCTCGCTGACGGGCGCAATGCTCAACCGCGGGACTTCAAAACACACACGTCAGCAGATTACCGATGAGTTCAATCGACTCAAAGCTCAAGTCCGTGTGAGCGGCGCATCCGAAGGCCTCATTGTCTCGATCCAAACGACAAAAGAAAATTTCAGTCCGGTAGTCGATCTCGTCGGGGAAATCCTCCGTGAGCCATCCTTCCCTGAAGCCGAGTTCGAGACACTCAAGCAACAACAGATTACACGCCTGGAAGGCCAGTTAACCGAGCCCAGTGCCATTGCGTTCCACTTAGCCGAGAGGCATCTGCGCCCCTACCCGAAGGGCGACCCGCGCTATGTCCCCACCATCGAAGAAAGCATCGAAGAAATTAAAGCGGCGAAACTGGCCGATGTGAAAGCCTTCTACGCCCAGTTCTACGGAATTGCGAAAAGCGAGTTTGCTGCCGTAGGAGACATCGACGCTGAGGCACTTCAGAAGCAACTCGGCACTATATTCGAAGGTTGGAAGAGCAGCTCACGATACGACCGTGTCGTAACTGACTACCGAAGCACTCAAAAAGTGAGATCAATCGGTGGAAACTCCGGACAAAGCAAACGCCATGTTCGTGGCTGTCAAGCCGGTTAAGCTCGATGATGCGAATCCCGACTACCCGGCTGTGCTGCTCGCCAATTACATTTTGGGCGGCGCCGGTCTGGATACCCGACTGGCAGCTCGCATCCGAGTCAAGGACGGGTTGAGCTATGGCGTCGGTTCACAGTTGGATGTCCCCACGAAGGAGAGCGGCGCTGCTTTCCTCGCTTATGCCATTGCTGCTCCCCAGAATGTTTCCAAAGTCCAGGCCGACTTTAATGAAGAGATCAAGCGCGCTCTTCAGAGCGGCTTTACGACTACGGAAGTTACCGCCGCCAAAGCCGGATGGCTGCAATCGCGCCAGGTGAGCCGCGGTCAAGATTCCGAACTGACCAGTCAGCTCGTCAGCCAGGCTTTCTGGGATCGGACAATGGACTGGGAAAAGCAACTCGAATCACGCGTGGCTAATCTGACTCCCGAAATCATCAACGCCGCTCTTCGTAAGTACTTTGACCCCGCAGATATGAGTATCTTCAAGGCGGGAGATTTCGTCAAAGCCAAAACGGCTTCAGCGAATGCTCCTGCCGACAAGTAGCTCCGCGGCTACACTTCGTTCCTCTCTTTAATAGGGACGTAGCGCTACCCTCTGTTCTGATCTGTAACTGAGTCAACTCAAGTAAGGATAAGTACGTATACTATCCTTACTTGTCCAAATGAAATTACCACGCGTAATTGCCATATTGTTATGTTTCACAATGGCCTGCCTATTTGCACAAAACCCCACCGCGCAGCTCTCCGGAACGATCTCAGACGCGAGTGCCGCTTCGATACCGGGCGCCCGCGTGGTCATAACTGCAACGGCAACGGGCCTCTCACAGCAAACCACGACCAATAACGATGGTCAGTACATCTTTCCTGTTCTCCCGCCCGGCGACTACCAGGTCACCATTCGCAAAGAGGGGTTCATTCAATTGACTCGATCCGGTCTCGTCCTCGCTGTGAGTCAGAACGCCCGCCTGGATGTTCAACTGCAGGTCGGCTCTTCTACTCAAACCGTAGAAGTGAAAGATGCACTACCCGCTCTTGAGACAGATTCGTCATCGAATGGCCAGACCATACAAACCGAAGCGGTCAACGACCTTCCGCTGAACGGTCGTAACTTCCTGCAGCTTGCCAAACTTGCTCCTGGAGTCTTGCCGGCCAAGCCGGGGGACCGCGGAGCCAGCGGCGGTTCATTCATCGCCAATGGTGTCAGGTCGCAGTTGAACAACTACATGCTCGATGGCATCGACAACAACACCAAGATTGTCGACCTGCAAAACAGTTCGCCCGTCGTAATCCAGCCTTCCGTCGACGCCTTGCAGGAATTTCGTATCGAAACCAACAACTACTCTGCGCAGTACGGATACTCGGCTGGCGCCGTCGTGAATGCCACCATAAAATCCGGCACCAATGCAGTCCACGGCGACGCCTTCGAGTTCCTTCGCAACAGCGCCGTGGAAGCACGCAATTACTTCTTGCCTGTCACATCTCCTACGCCTACCTACCGGCGGAACCAGTTCGGCGGAACCCTCGGAGGTCCCATCAAAAAGGACCGAGCCTTTCTCTTCGGTAGCTATGAAGGTACGCGTCTCACCTCGGCTCTCACAACCGTTACGGAAACCATCCCTTCCACCGCCGCACTGGGAGGCAACTTCAGAGGCCTGGCTCCTATCTATGACCCCGCCTCGCTCGTGCAGAACGGAAATACGTATAGCCGTTCCTTGTTTGCGAACAACATCATTCCTTCGAACCGCATTGACCCACTCGCTGCGAAACTGCTGGGGCTGCTTCCGGCTCCGAACGTAGCCTCCACGTTCAACAACTATGTTGCTAATCCGCTTCAGACACAAACAGCCGATCGTTATGATTCCCGGGCCGATGTAAGTTTAAGTACGCGGGACCAGTTCTTTGCCCGTTACAGCTACTTCAGCGGCAACAATTTTCTCCCCGGTCCATACCCTGCCCCACTAGTTGGCGCGCTCAGCAGTAGTGCCACTCGCGATGAAAGTACAAATGGTCAAGGCAGTGGCTTAGGCGATACCCACAGCTTCAGTGCTTCGCTTGTGAACGAATTGCGTCTCGGGTACAACCGGATCTCCGACAATCTCTCGCCCATCAACAAGACCGATACCCCATCCTCTTTCGGCTTCCGAGGAATACCGGATACGGCCGGACTCACCGGCCTTCCGCAAATGAGCATCTCCGGCTTCACGAATTTAGGTGACAGTACATCCGAACCCAACTCAAAAATTTCAGAGGCTGTCACGGCCGAGGATCACCTGTCCTGGCTGCTCGGTAAGCATCACCTGACCTTCGGCGGCAACTACCGCTGGGTCCGCTCCTACTTCAACGCCAGTTCTGCCGAGCGCGGCAATTTCGTGTTCAACGGTTCGTTCACTCAGAACCCACTATCCAGGGCCGGTAACGGCTCATCTCTGGCCGACTTTCTGCTTGGCTTCCCCAGCACCAGCGAAGTCAGCACGGCCACGGTCGGCGACGTGCGCTACCGCTACGGCGGCCTCTTTCTTCAGGAAGATTGGAAGATCAGTTCGCGCTTCACCTTGAACTTAGGTGTTCGCTGGGAAGTGTGGAGTCAGCCTATTGAACGGCACGACAATCAGGCCAACTTCATCCCGTCTCTTGGGAAGATCGACTATGCGCTAAACAAAGTACCCGTTGCGGTGGCCTCTTCGGTCGTGGCTCAAGTACCTGTGGGAGTCGACACCCGTTCTCTTCTGAAGCCCAAGCTGAACAACTTTGCTCCTCGTGTCGGATTCGCCTATCAGGTTGCTAAGAACACTGTGGTTCGCAGCGGTTTCGGCGTCTTCTACGCGGATGAGCCTTTCATCGGCGGCAGTGGTCGACCTCCGGCTAATCCGCCCTTCTATCGCGACGTTACCTTTACCGCCGATCAGATTCACCCCATTACTCAACTCAGTACCGGCTTTTCGCCCAACGTCCTCACCAGCAACTTCAACGTGGCTAACGCTTCCCTCATCTCCTGGGCGCAGGACTTTCAAAATGGTTACGTCTACCACTGGAGTTTCGGCCTGCAGCAACAGATCCGAGGCTTCACCGCCGAAGCCAATTATGTCGGCACCAAAGGCACTGACTTGCCAACCAGCTACAACGTGAACGCAGCCTTCCCGGGGCCCGGGACTGTCGCTAGCCGGAGGCCGTATCTTGGTCTTTCGGACATCACGAGAACTCAACCGCTCGATAGCACTTCCTACGAAGCCCTCGAATTGCGCCTGCAACGGGAGTGGGCCAACGGTCTCTCGATCCTGGGGTCTTACAGTTACAGCAAGAGCATCGACATCGGCGGAGAACAACTCATTAGCGATGCCAGTATCCGCGATGCCCGCAATATCGACCTTGAGAAGGCCCGATCTACCTCCGACCTGCGCCACTACTTCGTCGCAAGTTACAGTTACGCTCTCCCCGTCGGCCACGGTAGACGATTGGATATCAGGAACTATGTGCTGAACAGTGTGGTCGGGAACTGGCAGGTAAACGGAATTACTACTATTCGCTCGGGTCTGCCATTCACGCCTGAACTGGGCGTCAGTTCCGCCAATACCGGTGACCCGCGGCCAAATCGGAACGCCAACGGCAATCTGCCGAGCGACATGCGGTCCATCAGCAACTGGTTCAACAAGAGTGCCTTCACCATCCCAGTGCCGTATTCCTTCGGCAATGCCGGCCGTGACATTCTCGACGGCCCCGGCGCTGTGAACTTCGATCTGAGCGTCTTCAAAGACTTCTCCCTGGAGAAAATCCGCGAGCGAAGCAAATTACAACTGCGCTTCGAAAGCTTCAACACCTTCAATCACGCCCAGTTTGCTAACCCTAGCAATCGCGTGGACCTTCCGCAAGGCGGCACAATCTCCTCGCTCGCTGCCAACAGCAACATGCGCGACTTGCAAGCTGGCGTCAAAATCATCTTTTAAGCCCACTCGATCAGAAATGACACGTAGAGAATTGTTAAACACAGCAGCGGGAGCAACCGCGGCCACCGCACTCGACGCCGCGCCATCGCAACAGAACTCTTCGGCCAGACGTAAGCCGAACGTGGTCCTCATCATTTCGGACCAGTTCCGTGCCGACAATTTGGGCTGCATGGGAATGAACCCCATGAATCTCACGCCCAACCTCGATGCCATGGCCAGGCGGGGCACACTCTTCCGTTCGGCGTTTGTGAATCAGCCCGTCTGCGCACCGGCACGAGCGACTCTCTTCACCGGTCAATACCCTGAGAAGCATGGCGTCTGGCGGAATGCCATTCCTCTGGATCCGAAAGCGCAAACTCTTGCGAAGGCCTACACGGCAGCCGGCTACACGGCGAACTACGTCGGCAAATGGCATCTCTCCACTCAAATGCCGGAGGGTCCCGTTAGCATGCAGTATCGCGGCGGATTCACCGGTCTTTGGGAGGCGAGCAACGCCCTGGAGCATACGTCCCATGGATACGGAGGAGAGATGTACGATGGCGACGGCACCGCTCTCAAATTCCCCGACACCGTTTATCGTGCGGACTTCCTGACCTCGCGCGCCGTTCGTTTCTTAAAGGAGAAGCGTGGCCAGGCACCCTTCTTTCTCACCGTCTCTTATCTCGAAACGCACCACCAGAACGACCTCGATACCTACCAACCACCCAAGAAGTACGCGGATGCTTACCGCAATCCGTTTGTCCCCCAGGACCTTCGCCCTCTTCCCGGCTCATGGCCCAGCCAGCTCGCTGACTACTACGGTTGTGTCAAAGGCATTGATGACGCCGTGGGAACCCTGCTCACTACTCTGCGGGAAGAAGGCCTCGAAGACGACACGATTGTCGTGTTCACCAGTGACCACGGTTGCCACTTCAAGACTCGCAACTACGAATACAAGCGAAGCCCTCATGACAGTTCCATTCACATTCCGCTCATCATCTCTGGTCCTGGGTTCAACAAAGCCATAGAGGTTTCAGAACTCGTCAGTCAGATCAACCTGGCGCCGAGCCTGCTCGCCGCTTGTGATATTCCCATCCCCTCCACCATGCAGGAGAAGAGCGTGTTGCCTCTCCTCGATCGCCGTGTGAGCGACTGGCGCAACGAAGTCTACATCGGCATGCGGGAGTTTGTAACAGGTCGCATTCTGCGCACTCCGGAGTGGACGTATGCCGTCTCGGCGCCCAAGCGTCCGGATTGGAAAGCAGCAGCGAAGAGCGATAGCTACGTCGAATACATGCTCTACGACAACAAGGCCGATCCGTTCCAGCACACAAATCTGGCCGGCTACGAACAGACGAAACAAGTGTCCGCAGAACTCCGGCAACGGCTGTTGGCGCGTATCGAGGAGGCTGGAGATCCAAGGCCGACAATCGATCCAGCCTGGTTTCCTTACGTCTGAGCACTTTACTGGGTCGTACATGCTTGTCGGTCGTGCCTACTCGCAAATCTCGATATGGCCCTTCCGCATTGGCTTGACCGTGATCAAAACCCTGTCTTGTGTCGGCACCGGTACATTGATCTCTTCCGTCTGATAGGTCGAATCCAAGTATGGAAGGTCATCGGTAATCCGCAGTCTGTACCTTCCAGGACTGATCTGTGCCATCTCGAACATACCTTCTTTGTGAGAGCGCAGAGTAACAATCGGCTTCTTTTCACCAAAACGTCGCAACTGGATCTTCATCCCTCTGATACCACTGCCCGTTTCGCCGTCCATAACTACGCCTTGAACCGAAGGGCCCGACTGGCGATATTCGATCGAGAAATGGGGCTCACAGCCCAAGACCCCCGGTTGAACTGTGACTAGCAGTGACTTCTCCTGATCCGCGGTAAGTTCCTGGTTGCGACTCCACATCCTGAAGCCAGAGGCGCTGACTCGCACCTTGTATTTGCCGGAAGAAGGGTGCGTGAAACTCGCCGTGCCCTCCTCATCCGTGAATGCACTTCGAGACGCCCGTTCTCCAAGCAGATCGATTCTGCCTCTCCTCACGCTTCGATGCAGGGGGTCGACCACAGATACCCGTAACTGCGAGTCTTGCGCCGTTAGCACCTGAATCGTGAAGAACGACGTCACTCCCAGCCACATGACAATTCTTCTCCCAACGACCGTGACCCGCTGTGTCACTGTGCGCCGGAGTTCAGGAGAATGCATACTCGATATCGAACGTAACAGGTGGGTACCGGCGATTTGCTTCCGAGCTCGATTACGCCATCCGCCTACCTTTAATGCAGAACTTTGCAGATGAAGCTCACACGCATAGACACTTGGCCAAGAACGCAGCCGTTCCTATTCGGCTAACGGCGTATTCACGAGTGATGCAGCCAAGCCTCTGCTGCAAAGCTGAGCAGGAAAACCCGATCATTGGGTTTACAGCAACAATTGTCGTTCCTGCGGATGAAAAATCCCCTCCAGGCGAATGCCAAATCCTCTTCCAGTAAGATGAGTTCGGGATTGGCATCCCTTTGCGTACTCCTCAAACTGATGCCACAAAAGACTTATTTTGAAAATTCATCTGATCAACCCGAGCGACACAGCTTTCGGGACGGCGGTAATCACGCCCCGTTGGCTGTTTGTCTTAGCTGGCGCTACCCCTGACGAGTTTGGCGATCCACACCTTTGTGACGAGACAGTGGAGGCCCTCGATCCATCTGCCATCAATCCCGATGATGTTGTGGGGATTGGCATTCATACGGGGAATGCTCTCAGGGGCTACGCACTCGGAATGCTTGCTAAACAGCGAGGCGCCTTCGTCATCTTCGGCGGAATTCACGCAACTCTTTTCCCAGAGGAAGCCTTTGAGCGCGGAGCGGCGGATTGTGTTGTCCGAGGCGACGGAGATTTGGCGTGGGGCCAGGCTCTTCGGGATCACATGAACGGATCAGCCCAGCGAATTTATGAGGGCGGCCGGATTGAAGCGGACCAATTTAAGCCTGCGCGTTGGGACCTATTGAATCGTTCTCAATATATGTGGGCTTCTGTGCAGACGGTTCGCGGATGTGCGAAGCACTGTTCGTTCTGCTCCGTCTGGCGCACGGATGGTCAACGCCCACGTCAACGGCCTTCGGACCCCATTATTGCCGAAATTGTAGAGCTCCGCCGTCTCGGCTTCCGCTTCATCGCGCTTGCTGACGACAACTTCTATCCTGTCTCCCTCACCGATATTCAACTGGCGGAGAAGCAGAACAACCTTGCGCGGGTTGCACAACTGAAGTCCATCCGGGCAGAGCGGTTTGAGCTCATGGAACGTCTCGCCGAATTGCCAAAGGACTTGGTGTTCTTTACGCAGATCACGATGGAATCCGCTGAGGATTCCGAATTTCTCGATGCCATGCGCAAGGCCCATATAAAAGGTGCACTGGTCGGGGTTGAGGCTGTTACCGAAGAAGGCCTCAAGTCCGTGTTCAAGGACTTCAATCTCTCTGGTGAGAACCTCGTCAACCGACTTCGACAGTTCCAGGAACATAAGGTCCATGTATTGGGATCTTTCATCTTTGGATTGCCAACGGACCGGCAGGATACCTTTCAGGCAACGGAAGAACTTGCCCAGCGGTCTGGATTAGCCTTTGCCCAATTTGTAATGCTGACTCCCTTCTGCGGCACCGTCGATTTCGAGCGCTGGGAAAAAGGATTTGGTGGCCAACCGCCCCGGGTCGACGACGTTCCAATTACCCGATATTGGCTCATTCCGCCAGACAAACGGCCTAAGATGTTCATGCCCCATCCGACCATGAGCTCGGATGAGATGCGTTCGCGAACGCAAGGTGTTTGGGATCGTTTCTACAGCCTGCCTGCCATCTGGAAACGCTCCAGCTGTACGCCGAATTTGCGAGCTCGTCTTGCATTCGTATTCATTTCGAAGTTGTATCGACAGATGTACGCGAGCACTGGCATCGCCACAGACAGTGCTAGGCGTGAACGAGCCAATATCTGGGCCCGACGCATCGCGAAGCTGACCAGGCGGTTGTTTCAAGCCAAACCGATGCCTGATTTGCAGTTGCCGACTCGGACATTAACTCCAGCAAACGCTAGTTCATTTCGGGTGCTGAATTAAAAGCAATCCGGAAGCTTCGACGCGACTAGCCGAAGTGAACTCCTTGTATGGCCTCACCCTGCGCTAAATGGTGTAAGGATTGTGAGTCTGAGTGCGCCAATGGCAATCGGAGCACTCTCGCCAGGACATCCGCGGACAGTCACCGTAACCGCCGAAGCAGTGCTATTGCGGTATTGTGTCGATCTGTGAACAACAGCGACGGAATACTCAGCCTAAGTAGGCAACATGATTCGGTAAAAGGGAGACCGATGACCCGGCATGCCTCCAACAACTCCTAAGTAGACAGAAGCTGTTATTGCTTTGAGGCACTGGATCGGCCGGATCGCTTAGGAGACTGCGCTCTTCGGCAATCGCGGAACAGCCTGAACGCCCGCCCAAAGCGTGGCGATCGTTTGCTCGACCACGAGAGTCTGGTCAGGCAAGTCAGGCACAACCCCTTGGATGACCATGAGTGTGGCGAGGCCGAAGATCGTGTACCACCAGGTGTGGGCTACCACTATGTCATCCCTACTTGGCAATCCTTCATCCTTGGCAACATCGAAAAAGAGCTGTACGAAACGTTGGAACAAAGGCGTGCCAATGTCGTTGATGTATTGTCCAGCGCGGATGCCGTTGCGGTTCTCCGGCCCGAAGAAGACGTTGCGGAACTGCTGTGGATGGGCAGTGCAGAACTGAATCAAGCCACGTGAAGTCGCAAAAAGACGCTCTTTCGGTGCATGGATGTTTAGCGGCGATCGCGTCGAAGTTCTGAATCAGCAGCCCGATCGTCTCGCTGCTCAACTCGGCAAGAATATGCCATTTGTCGGGAAAATGCTGGTAGATCACGGCGTGTGTATAGCCGATCTCTTTAGCGATCGCACGAAGCGTCACGGCTTCGTAACCGCGATCGGCAAACATTTTGCTTGCAGCCGCAAGGATTTCGCCCCGCAGCCTTTCCTTGCGCTCTACCCGGCGACTTGGTGATGTGGATGTCACTTCAATAGCTTAGTCCCTTTTAGCGATTTTTTCGACCGCTTGTTGTTTTATCACCATTGGTCTATTACGCTAACTTTCATAGTACAGCGGTTGATGTGTTCGTAAAAGAAAACCACTGATTAATTTGCAACCAATGGTTTCTGATCGGCTCTAATGGTCAGGTCGCTCATTTGGATGGGTGGCCAAACAAGGAGAAAACGAGCATGTATTTAGTCATGGGCATTACTGGAAAAGTTGGGAGCGCCACCGCGCGGCATCTGCTGAAGCAAGGCAAACAGGTGCGAGCACTTGTGCGCAATCGCGAGAAAGCGGCGAAGTGGGCAGACCAAGGCGTGGAGTTGGTGGATGGAGACTGGAACGATGCGACAGCCATAGCAGCGGCGCTCAAAGGTGTTGAGGGCGCGTTTGTTATGTTGCCGGCTATATGGGCACCCTCGCCTGATTACAGAGAAGCAAAGGGCGTGATTGCGAACTATGTGGAGGCGCTGACCAAGGTAATGCCCCCGCGGGTGGTGGCGCTCTCGTCCATGGGCGCAAATAGAACAAGCGGGCTGGGGATGATCACGGCCTTATCACTCTTGGAGCAAGGTTTTCGCAGCCTGCCATCTCCGGTCGCATTTGTGCGCGCAGGCGGCTTTTTCGAAAACTTTCTTTTCGGCTTACAGGCCGCCCAAGGCGGAACACTACCGGTCTTCTACAATCCTACAAACCGGAAATCGACAATGGTCGCGTCAGACGACATCGGCGCAGAGGTGGCAACGCTTCTGACCGGGCCGGCGTGGTCAGGGCATCGCGTCATCGAGCTGGGTTCGATGGTAAGCGCGGATGAAGTGGCCGGACAATTGGGTGAAGTCCTGACACTCGACGTAAAAGCCTTTGCAGTCCCGCGTGCAGGGTGGGCGGAAGCGTTCGAGCAGTTTGGCATCCCGAAGGGCCACACTGGACCTGCCGAAGAAATGTATGAGAGCGTTAACGCGGGATGGATGGACCTCGGAATCACGGGTACGGAGCACGTAGCGGGTACGACGTCCGCACGCGATGTGTTTGCGGCTGCACAGAACGCCGTCAAGGCGTAAGCTCCGGGGCAAGCTGAATCTAGCCAGGGTTCACTTGGCGGCGAACTGGCCACGGTTCTGATTCGGAACGTGAACACCGATACATCCGAGGTCCAACACGATGAAAGTTCTTGATCTTGGGTGCGACGGGCGCACCTACCGGTTCTCTTGTGCTGAACGGTGCAGAAAGCCCTCGTCCATGGACGACCCAGAGGCCGTTCCGCCCTGCTGGCCGTTGATTTAGGCTGCGTACAGAGCCGACTTATTGCGAACGATTTAAACCATTTAAACCGCAAAAAGAGGATCGCTTTTAATATGAAAGCTGAACACACAATAGATAAACCCGCGCGGGCAGGTCGAGCAACTCAAATAGCCGCGATGGTAATAACCGGCCTTGTCGCCTTCATCTGGGTGTACTTCGGAAGGTTATATCTAATTCGCGATCCCGGGGAATGGAGGATCGCCAATCAGCAGCTCGGATACCCGCTCTATATCATTCCTCTGATTGGCGTGACCCACATCCTTGGTGGCGTGGGCCTTCTGATTCCCAATGTGCCTCGATTGACTGAGTGGGTTTATGCTGGTCTCGCGATCAATCTTTTACTCGCGTTCTATTCACAACTGAATGGCGGTGGCAGTACTTGGGATAAATTTGATCCGATTCTCGTCATGGCGTTCGTCTTTGCTTCGTATGTATTAAGACGCTGCATGCGCGCAAACAGGTGGTCGATATGAAGAACACGCTCGGGCGGGCAGTTTTACTTTTCCAGGCACGTCGCGGAGGCCCAACGAGGGTCCGGCCCGTCGCTCATCCGAAGCCCTCAACGTACAAGTCGTCCCTGCTCAGTGGTAGATAGCCAATCATGAAGCTTTGATCGGAAGGGGCAAATCGAGTCGGATGCGACGAGCTGAATCCAACTTCCCCTTCAGTGTCCTCACGAATTCGCGGACGACTCTCGAAGAGTCATTGGGCCTTCGATCAACTTTGAAGAGATAGGCATCTGCGGTTGGAGCAACGGCCTCATAGTTAGTTATTACGCGGTATCCTCCAGGCGCCGGGTCGGGTGAGGAAAATTTCTCCTAACCCAGCATAGAGTTCTTGGGCGCGCTCCTCGCCGAATAGGTGAGCGTTCAGCTTATTTGCCCACAGGTGCGAAGTCGCTGCGCTTATTGAAAGGATTGTGGAACAATCGCCGGCTACTCGGAAAGTGGGCGGATTGCGACGATGTGGTCATTATGTGTTTACAAATATCCGGGATCACTCTCGGATTGAGCCTGGATGACGGGCCATCCGGAAGCTGCCCCGATCCAGCCATGTGGCAGGAACGACTGAGCACTCCTCGGCTCCTCTCCTGGCGTCAACACATATGTAAATGAACCGATCACAAACCAGTAAAAGAAATCCAGCACTCTAACCCCTGGTCAACACAACCACTTGCAGAACCCGCCCACCAAAAACCGCCTCCGGTTCATCATGGCCCGTGCTACCTGTGCAATCGAATCGATTCTCAAGGAGTCCCTGCATGAACCACAAAAAGGTAACCGCGCGCGAAGCTGCCAACCGAGCCAACGCCGCAAAATCCACCGGCCCAAAAACCGAAGAAGGAAAGAAGATCTCGTCCCACAACGCCCTGAAAACCGGGCTCACCGGTCGAACCGTCCTGCTACCGACGGATGACGTAGGGAAATACGAAGCCCACCTCGCCAGCATCGAAGAACGCTATCAACCCGCAACGGGCGAAGAACGCTTCCACGCCCAGAACATCGCCCATATCGAATGGCGAATCCTGCGCATCCCGACCTTAGAAACCGCTTTCCTCGCCCTCGGCCGAAAACGCTTCGCCGACACCCACACCGAAGAACCGGAAGACATCCGAGCCATGCTCATCGAAGCCGAAGTCCAGCTCGAACTCCAGAAACCGCTCGCCAATCTGGCGCTGCAGGAATCACGCCTCAATCGTCAGCGCGAACGCGAACTCGTCAGCTTGAATGCTCTCCAAACCGCCCGCCGCAAACTCGAAGCTTCAAAGCTAGAAGAAGTAGCCCGCTTCTACACGCACTGTAAGGACAAGGATTTGCCCTTTGATCTGGACGACTTAGCGATGTTTGGCTTCGAATTTTCAATGGAGCAAATCCAGCGCCGCGTAGCCCATCACCTGGTCGCTCGCGACCGCGATCACGTCGCCTGGCCCACCATCAAGACCCATTACTGCTACGAACTCATGCAGCAGCAGCAAGCAGAATAAGTCCTTCCGCCCGGCCGGTTTAAGAACCAATGCTCTCAGTGAAGGTTTTCAGGTCCGTGAGTACGGTATCGCCCAGAAATTCCAAGGTGGCCAAAGCTCGATCGGCCGATTCAGCATGGCCGGCACCGCACGCATCGCGAATCAGGATAGGTACGAAACCAAGATCCACGCCATGGCGGCACGTGATGTCGATCCCGATCTCTGTCGCGACACCAACAATGACGAACGACTGTACGCCGCAATCCCGCAACGCCATCGCAAGAGGCGTGCCTTCGAACGCCGACATAGCCAGCTTGTCGAACACAGCCTCGCTGGGGAGCGGCTCCAACTCGGGCACAATCTGGAACCCAGGACTGTCGCGCAGGAACCAGGGACGTACTTCGCTTGGATCGGCCACGTGCTGCCACATCATCGCCATCCGGTACTGCGAGATACCCATCAGTTCTTTCGGCAGCGACAAGTGCCGGGTAAAGAATGTTCGCATCCGCATGGAACGGGCCAATCCAAGAACCTTCTTTACCTGTCCCGTGATGTGCGCGCCTGTTGCAATCTGATTAATGATCGCCACCTGCATGTCATATACGATCAACGCACACCGTGACGGATCGACCAGTTCCTGCAGGCTGGTCGGGATGTTCAAATCGAAGGCGTTTTTCACGATACCGTGTCCTTTTCAGACTCTTGAACATTCATCACACCAGTCCTGCTGGCGCAAAGCAATGCGAAACTGAAGAAAATGACCGGAAATGAGATCCGTGCGAAATTTCTGAACTTCTTCGCCGGACACGATCACAAGATCGTGCGGAGTTCATCGCTGATTCCGGCAAACGACCCGACGCTGCTGTTCACGAATGCGGGTATGAATCAGTTTAAGGAAACGTTTCTGGGTCTGGAGAAGCGCGACTACTCGCGCGCGACCAGTTCCCAGAAGTGTGTTCGCGCCGGCGGTAAACACAACGATCTGGAAAACGTCGGCTACACGCGCCGCCATCACACCTTCTTTGAGATGCTGGGCAACTTCTCCTTCGGCGACTACTTCAAGAAAGATGCGATTGCTTTCGCCTGGGAACTGGTAACCAGTCCGAAGTGGTATGGCATGCCCAAGGATCGGCTTTACGTCACCGTTTTTCGCGAAGATGACGATGCCGAAGAGCTTTGGCAGAAAGTCGCCGGCGTCCCGAAGTCCCGCATCTTCCGGCTGGACGAGAAGGACAACTTCTGGCAGATGGGCGAGACCGGTCCCTGCGGACCGTGTTCTGAGATTCACTTCGATCTGGGCCCGAAGCGCCGCAGCACCGGCCGCGAGCACGAACAGTTTCCCCTCGATGGCGGCGGCCGCTTTGTCGAAATCTGGAACCTGGTGTTCATGCAGTACGACCGGGGTGACGATGGCAAACTGACGCCGCTGCCCCGTCCTTCTATTGATACCGGCATGGGCCTTGAGCGCGTGGCCGCCATTCTGCAAGGGCAAGCTTTCGAACTACGATTACGATTTGATTCGCGCCGATCATCGAGCGAGGCCGCCGCAGCTGCTGCGACGTTCGGCCAGGAGTAGACGCCGAGGACGGACACCGCTCTGCGCATCAATGCCGATCATGCCCGCGCGACAGAGTTTCTGATCCATGATGGCGTTCTTCCCTCGAACGAAGGCCGCGGTTATGTGCTGCGCAAGATCATGCGGCGCGCCATGCGGAATGGACGCCTCGCTGGCGCCTCCGAGCCGTACCTTCACCAGCTGGTCGGTTTCGTCGCAGATTTCATGGCAGCCCGCGTATCCGGAGCTTGAGGAAAGCAAAGGCCCGCGTGGCGCGCATCGTGCAGGGACGAAGAGAACCGCTACGCCACCACGTTCCAGGTAGCCGAAAGTTCTTCCAGTGACGAAGCCAAATCGGCCGTGGGCGGCATCCTCCCGGGCGCCGCCGCATTCAAGCTTTACGACACCTACGGCCTGGCGCTCGACGAGCAGGAGGAGATGGCGCGTGAGTTCGGCCTGACCATCGATCGCGAGAACTTCACCGCCGAGATGGAGAAGCAACGGACCCGTGCTCGCGCCAGTTGGAAAGGCGCCGATAAGGCGCAGGTCGCGGAAGTCTACAAGACCTTCCGCCAGTCGAATTCATCGGCCGCGAAACGCTCGAAGCGCCCGTCGAAGTCCTCGCGCTGATCGTCGACAAACAAGCCGTGCATCCTCGGTCGAGACAGGACCGGCCGAAGTCGTCTTCGCCAAGACACCCTTCTATGCGGAATCGGGCGGGCAGGTCGGCGATACCGGCCTGCTGCTGGACGCGGACACTCAGCGAACGGGTCGCAGTTGTCGAAGGCGCCTACAAGGCGACCCCCACCGTGCATCGTGCACAAGGTTCAGGTGCTGCGGCCGATTCGCACTGGGCGATCGACTGATCGCCATCGTCGACAAGCCCTCGCGCGGCGCGACCATGCGCAATCACACCGCCACGCATCTGCTGCAGGCCGCTCTGCGCCAGGTGCTGGGTACCCATGTGAAGCAGGCCGGCAGCGTTGTGGAGCCTGGCCGGCTGCGTTTTGATTTCTCTCATTACGCTGCCCTGACAGACGACGAATTCAGCGAAGTGGAGCGTCTGGTTAACCAGCAGATCCTGGAAAACACGGAGTCACGACCGACATCATGGACCTGGACCAGGCGCTCTCAACCGGTGCCATGGCGCTGTTCGGCGAGAAGTATGGCGAAAGCGTTCGCGTCGTTACCATTCCCGATTTCAGCCGCGAGCTTTGCGGCGGCACCCACGTGCGGCGAACCGGCGATATCGGCCTGTTCAAGATTGTCTACGAAGGCAGCATCTCCGCAGGTGTGCGGCGCATCGAAGCCGTCACCGGCGAAGGCGCGCTTGAACGTTTTCAGGAGTCTTCGGCGCAACTTGACCCGGGTCAGCGAGTTACTGAATACGTCGCAATCCGGCGTGATTGAATCAGCTCGAGAAGCCTCTTGAAAACCAGCAGCATCGCTGGAACGTCAGCTGAACTAGCGTCAAGGATCAACTGGCGCACTTCGCAGATCGAGTCAGCTCCACGGGCGTCAGTTGAATGGCGCAACCGTGGTCGCCGAGCGCGTGGAAGGTCTGGATTCGAAACAGTTGCGCACCATGGCCGATGCTTTGCGCAACAAATTTGGCAGCTGCGGTCATCGTGATTGCTTCCGTGAATGACTCCAAAGTTTCCGTCATTTCGGCTGTGAGCAAAGATCTAATCGGCAAAGTGCAGGCCGGCAAGCTGGTGGGCGACAGTCGCCAAGGCTATTGGCGGAAAAGGCGGCGGCCGTCCCGACATGGCCGAAGGCGCAGGCAAGGACATCGACGCCTTGCCCGCAGCCCTCGACAGCGTCTATACGAAAGTGGAGGCTTTGCTGTAATGTGAACACCTGGCCCGCAGAACAATTCGACGTGGCCATTGTGGGCGCGGGCCCGACCGGCCTGGCGTGCGGCATCGAACTGAAGAAGCGCGGCCTCAATCCGATCCTGTTCGATAAAGGCTGCATCGTCAATTCGATCTATCACTACCCCATCAACCTGGTCTTCTTCACCACGCCGGAGCTCCTCGAGATCGGCGACATCCCGATGACCTCGCTGAACGAAAAGCCCGGGCGGACCGAAGCCCTGAAGTACTACCGCCGCGTGGCCGACCACTACAAGCTCGAATGTTCATCAGTACGAACGCGTCTCGGGCTTTGACGGCGATCGGACGGAAACTTCGTCGTTCGAACCCAGACCGCCGACGGCGTGGAGCACAGTTATCGGCGCACGCAAGATCATCCTCGCCAGCGGCTATTACGACATCCCGAACAAGCTGGGCATCCCTGGCGAGGATCTCGACAAGGTCATCCACTACTATCGCGAAGCGCATCCTTACTACAACCAGGACGTGCTGATCATCGGCGCAAAAAACTCAGCCTGCATCGCGGCGCTCGAACTCTTCTGGACCGGTGCGCGCGTCACCATGGTCCATCGCGGCTCGCGGCATCTCGCACAACGTGAAATATTGGATCAAGCCGAACATTGAAAACCGCATCAAGAGCGGCGAAGTCAAGGGCTACTTCAACACGGTCGTCAAAGAGATCCGGCCGCACGAAGTGGTGCTGCAGACGCCGGAAGGCGAAGTCACCGTCAAGAACGATTTCGTCTTTGCCATGACCGGCTACCGCCCCGACTTCGAGTTCATGGCCGACCACGGGATCCATCTGGATCCGGCCACGTCGAAGCCCATCACGAATACCCAAACGCTGGAGAGCGAACGCGCGGGAGTTTATCTGGCCGGAGTCATCGTCGCCGGCACCCACACCAACGAAATCTTCATCGAGAACGGCCGCTTTCACGGCAAGTTAATCGCTGACGCTATCGAAAAGAGCGTTCGTGCCGCCGCATGATAAAGGGCGCACGTATGATAGAGCATGCGTCTTGTTGCCATCACGGCCATCCTGGTTTGCAGCGCTCTGCAGGCAGCGGAAACCTACAACGTCACGGTTTCGCCACAGACCATGTGTTGGGGCTACTACTGGTCAAAAGCTAAGCCGGCCGTTAAGATTCATTCCGGCGATCGCGTTCAGATACAAACCGTTTCGGGAAGTCCGTCTCGCCTCCTGGCCGCCGGCCTTAAGCCCGCCGACCTCCAACCGGAGTTGAAAGAGATCTACGAGAAAGTGCCCGCCTCCGAGAAGGGTCCGGGCGGTCATCTCCTCACCGGTGCGGTCTATATTGAGGAAGCCGAGCCCGGGGACGTACTGGAAGTACAAATCGAAAAGATTGCGCTGGATGTGCCATACGCTTACAACAGCTTCGGTCCAACGTCCGGCATATTTCAGGACGATTACCCGTACTCGCGAACCAAGATCATCCCTTTGGACAGGCAGCGCATGACGGCAACCTTCGGACCAGGGATCGAAATTCCCTTAAAACCGTTTTTTGGCAGCATGGGTATCGCGCCGCCGGGCGATGCCAAACTCAACAGCGCTCCGCCGTGGATCCACGCGGGCAACATGGATCTGAAAGAACTCACGGCTGGAACGAAGCTCTACATCCCGGTTCATCAGAAAGGTGCACTGTTCGAAGTCGGTGATGGCCATGCGGGTATGGGCAACGGCGAAGTCGACGTCACGGCCATGGAAACATCGCTTACCGGCACGTTCACCTTCGTCGTTCATAAAGGCGTGACATTGCTGTGGCCACGTGCCGAAACCTCAACCAGCTACATCACCATGGGATTCAATGAGGACTTGAACAAGGCCGTCGACATTGCCACTCACCAGATGATTGACTTCTTGATGACCGAGAAACACCTCAATCGCGATGACGCCTATATGCTGACAAGTGTCGCGGTAGATCTGGATATTACTCAGCTCGTTGACGGCAAGAAGGGCGTGCACGCCATTTGTCCTAAGTCGATCTTCGGAACTGATTCCTCGAAATCACCGATGATTACAGCGACCCACTAATTCACAAACCGTTCCCAACCGGCTTCTTTCAGGGTCGGCTCAAAGAGCGAAGGGTGGAAGATCTCGGCGAAGATCCGGAGTGACTCCACTAATCTGGGTCCAGGCCGGTTCATGAATTGATTGCCGTCGCAAACATAGATCGCGCCCGACCGTACGGCGGATAGCTCGTCCCATCCTGGTTGCTTAGTAAGGAAGCGCAGTTCAGATCGCGTCCGGGCCAGATCAAATCCACACGGCAGCGCCACGATCAGATCAGGATCTGCGCGTCTCAACTCTTCCCAATCCATCCACGGAGAGTGTTCCCCGGCGCGTCCGAAAAGTGCTCGCCCACCGGCCAACTCAATCAATTCCGGAACCCAGTTTCCCGCGGACATAAAAGGCGAGATCCACTCGATGGAGGCCACACGAAGCTTCGCGCTAGCTTGCGACGCTCTTTGCGCAATTTTAACCATCCGCGCCTGTAACGCATCGACCAGTGCTTCACCGGAAGGTTGACATCCAACGCTGGCGGCGACAGTCTTATATCCAGCCATAGACCTTGAAGCGAACGGGCGTTCAACGAAACGAGTTCCGCATCGAATCCGCTGTCCCTCCGAAACGCCTCCTGAACATCCGTAAAGCTCACAGCACAGACATCGCACAGCGACTGTGTTAGGACATGAGTGGGTTGCAGCTCGCGGATTATTGAGGTGTCAATGCGGTAAATACTGGCTGCAGAAGACAACTTCTCTTTCACTAGGCGATCGATCTCCTGGCTCGAACCACCAACTTCAAACGTGGGACTGGTGCAAACGGGCAAGTTCCGCGCATCGGCGGGAAGTCGCACTCGTGCGAGCGGCCCACCTGTTTGTCGCCCAAGTTAAGTGCGTAAAGGATTTCAGTGGCACTGGGAAGGAGTGAAACAATACGCAGCGCACATGGTTGGTCTGAAGGGAGGCACCCAACGACTTGTTTAAACTTTGCTCAGGAAAGTCGGCCGGGTGGGATTTGGGAGGGAGTGATGGGGGTTTAGGATGGTGTGCCGTACTGCTGTGGGACTCTTAGCGGAACAGCCATTCTTTCCTGAGCTGAATTTTTCGTTGCGCAGAAACAATTAGCATGTGTGCTGCCAAACCCAAATGCAACAAAAATCCCACTCTTCCCGGCCGCTCGGGAGACGTCTTGAAGTTTTTACCACGAGCCCGACAAGTAATTCGGTACTCTCTTCCCGGCACACGCTACTGTGGCGATGGCAAAATTGCCGGGAGCGCCGAAGGACGCACTATTTCCTAGTCAGTGCTTCGGCGACCGAGATGTGGTTCTGCTCCAGTGTCAGACCCACGGTCTGGTCCAGCGTGATTCGTGCGTTGCTGTAAGCCACTAGCGCTGCTGTCTCGGCCGATTGCGCCGTCGTCAGGTCGCGCTGCTGCTGCACCACCGCAAAAGAGGTTGAGGCGCCTAGCGCAAACTTCTTCTGCTCGGCATCCGAGCAGTTGCTGCGAAAGCACCCGGCTCTTCGACGAAGCCTGGTATCGGACTCGCGCTTGTTGAATCCCAATCACCGCATTCGAAACCGTCACCGCAATCTGATTCACATTTTTCGAATTCTGCAGTTCAGTTTGTCGGAGCGTCAGTTGGTCGATATTATTATCAGCTTGAGCGCTACGGTTGCGCAGCGTGGCGTTGAAGAAGACGCCCGCACTTTGGCTGGGAAAATCCCGTCTCACCATCTGGCCGAGCGCGTTACCGATGCCGCCCTGGAAATATGGGTCGGAGACTTCACACAATTCGACCAGTAGCGCCGTCACTGAGGGGCACGGAATAAAACCAGGGATGCTGGCGCCCGCGGAGCCACGTCGTCTGCAAAGACTCCGCCACGAAAGGGAACAATCTTCGGTGTCCGCTGAGTCCCTGGATGTTGCGCTTGCAAATCCGACCAATGCGGAAGTATGGCGTTCGAGTTCCCAGATATTGATTTGGCATTTGAGAAGTTGAGGTTTTGAGTTGCGATATCTGTTCGATTCTTCATTGCCGTGGCGATCAGTTCCTTTGATGGGGGCGATATTCTCCGTGGTCTGGCACTACGATCGGATCCAGCGGGACAATGTCAACGTTCACCAATAGACGGGTCCGCCAGCCCAGCCTGCTGAGTAGTTCTTCAGCGAGACCTGATCCTGCGCTAACGTCGTTTCAGAAACCACCAGGTCCTGCTGGCTCGTTGCCAGTTGGGACTTCAGCCGTCGTGACGTCAAGTGGCGCCATCGTTCCGATCTGAACCTGCTTCTGGTTGTCCTCATAGAATGCTGCGCCACGTCAACGGCCGTTCGTTTGCCCTTACGTCCGATAATCCGCAACCAGTCCGTAATATTCGCTTAAAACATTCGCAACTACCGTGATGACCACTGAGCCTTGAATGTGACATCCGACGGATCCAGGTTCGCCTTAGCGACTGTGATGTTTCGGGTGTTCAGTTCCGCGCCGAACCCTTGCAAGAGATTATGCTGCACCTGTACAGCTGCGTCGAGACGCCATTGCTTGGGTTTAGCAAATCGCTGGGAGCGTTCTCATTCTGGTATGAATCTCTGTAAGTCAGGCTGGCCGTACCGCCTGTGATGAAGCCTTGCGAATACGCTTCGAATAGTTCCGCGTATTCTGGATCAGATTTAGAGACCTGGCTCTGCCGCGAGTTTGACTGGGGCTGCGACCGATGTGTATACGTCTGGAGATCTTGAAAAGTCGGGTCGAGCGCTGGAGTGACTGGCCCGATTTGAGTGATGGTCGTATTGGAGTTGGCGTTCGTACTTGATCCGCCTACTCCGCTCACACCTGCTGCTGCCTGACTTCCAGATACACCTTGTCCGCTTTGAACGCTGCCGGACTGCGAGCCCGCGCTCGGGACACCAGCTAATGCTCCGCCGGCGGACACACGCCGTAATTGCGAGGCAAGCAGTAAGGGATTGTATCTGGCGGTTTCGATATCGATATTGTTCTCTAATGCGAGGGCGATCGCATCTTGTGCCGTCAGGTACAGCTTACCTGCACTACCAGATCCCGGGCCCGCAGCGAGTTCCCAAGCCGCACTTCCGGAACATATTCCGCTTTATATGGACGGAGAAAGCGGGGCCTGCGGCCGCTGTGGTGCGATCGACGATTGTTGCGACCAAGCGCCGGCCACCCATCCGAAACTTGTGCACACAAACAGCGCCGGCCCCTTACGCCAAACAGCTGACATTGAATTTGGAGTCATGCTCATTGATTGCTCCCGGCGCCTTCTGCGCCGGCTGTGGTTCCGGCAGTTTCTCGGGCAATGACGAAGGCCGCTGCACCTTGCCGGACAGCGCTTCATCCACCGATATACCGTTCACATCCAGCGTCACTCCCATGGCTTGGTCAAAAGAATCTGTGCATGGCTGAAATTCGCGAGTGCCTGCGTCTCGTTGCTCAATGCAGTGGCCAGCAACTGTTGGTCCTGCACAACTTGGAACACTGTCGAGGCGCCCAATGTGTATTGCTTCTTATCTGCATCCAGCGTTTGCTGCTGCAGGTCTCTAGCCTTAACTGAAGCGTCATAGCGCACCCGGGCCTGTTGCAAGCCGATGACTGCATTCTGCACGTCCACGCGAACCTGGTTTACAGCTTTCTGTAAGGACAGTTCGTCCTGACGCATCTGAAGTACGCTGGAAGTGTAGTCCGACTGAGCCGCCCGGTTTCGCAGGGGAATATTCAAACTGAATCCAGCTGAGTAATTGGGATAGTTTCGTCTGAAAATCTGCCCCAACAATTGCCGTAACCGCCCGCCAGAAAAGGGTCCGCTATGTTTACACCAGGGAGCAAATAATTCGAAATACCGCTCAAGCCATTGTTTGACAGTTCTGCGAAAGCTTGCAGGACTAGGCTTCAATCCATTTCTTATTCCTACCAGGTTCATCTTCTTGCTGTCGATATTGATTCGGTCCTGGGCCAACTCTACGCGTGCGCAATCGCTTTCGAAACCAGTTCTTCGAAGGGTTTCTGCTGGTCTTTCCTGGAACCTTAAAAGTATCGAGCGGAATCATATGGACGTCCATCAGTTCCGGGCTTGCCACACCGTTCCGGCTGAGAGCATTCTTCAGACACAATCTCCTGCTGCAGAAGATTGGTCTGCGAAACCAGCAGATCCTGTTGGCTCGTGTAAACCTGGGACTCCGCACGCGTCACTTCGATCGGTGCCAGCGTCCCGATCTCCACCTGTTTTTTGTTGTCCTCAAAGAGAGCCTGCGCCGTCGCCAGTTCGTCACGTCGTGCTTTCAGGTCTTCGTTGAAGCTCACCAGATCCCAATACAGGTTCAAGACCGCCGAAATCGTGGTGATCAATTGCTGCTTGAACTGAAATCCGAGATCTTTTCGTTGTTCTTAGCAACCCTGATATTGCGGCCATTTACAGCACTGCCAAATCCGCTGAGGAGGTTCTGCGAAAACTGCAAATCCAGATATCCCGGTTATAACGGATTCAAATTGAATGCCGCACTGTTGTACTTGTTCCGGCGTACTCGCGTATGTAATTGCGCTGTAACCCGAAATCCCAATTTTGCGAGTATACCGCCTTGGAAGTTGCGCGACTCGTGATCAACGCTGTGGTCCCCGTCAAAAACGTATTGCTCTGAGGGGACGTACTGTGTGAAAAAGTCGCCTGAACGTTCACCACCGGATCAAGCGTCAGGATCGACGGACCGAGCTGCGTAAGAATCCCGCCCTGTGAAGTAACCGCGGTGGTCCCCACTGCGCTGCTGCTCGTGCTCACACCCGTCAAACTCACACTCTGCGGTCCGGCCGAAACGCCCGCCCCACATTGCGCAGCACGTTCCGCCTTGCGCACGCTTTGTCACTTGTTTGTAAATCAGCGGGCCGTAACGCTGAATCTCAATGTCCAGGTTGTTCTCCAGCGCCAGCGCAATCACGTCCTGCCCGGACAAATACAGGTTACCTGCGCTTAACCAGACTTTGCAACCGGTTAGTATTGGTGACATTAATCGGCGGAATCACGCGCCGCTGATAGGGACGTGTCAGCCTCCCAACCCGCCTTTGGGAGGATCAATCCGAATTGCGTTTTGTGCCGGCAAAATCCTGCAAATGCTAACCAGCTACAGATCACACAAAGAGGTGCTTCAAATCGTTTCATCAATATGGCCAAGATCCCCTCGTTCGCCGGTACGCACGCAACCTGGTGCTCACTCGTCTTTTACAAAACGAACAGAAGAGGGCGAAGGTTCCGTTATCCTTAAAAGCGATTTTTCATAGTAACTCAGGAAATGGCGCATTCTGTTCCGTCCCACGTCCGAACAGTGTTCGCTTTGGGCGGCAATTCTCTTGTTATCCTTTCGGCTGTGCAGCCGGTTTCCATCCTTGACGTTTTCACACAGACTGGCGCTTACCTCAAAGGACACTTCCGTCTGACGAGCGGTTTGCACAGTGACGAGTATCTGCAATGTGCCAAGGTTCTCGCTTATCCTACTTATGCTGAAGAGTTCGGCGCAGGCATTGCGCGTAAGTTGAATGAGCTCCCGGGCTCTTCAAGAATTGACTTAGTTGTCTCTCCTGCTATCGGCGGTTTGATTATCGGACACGAGGTCGCGCGCGCGCTCCAAGTCCGGGCTTTTTTTGCTGAACGCGATTCGGGCACTCGGGAAATGACGCTGCGGCGCGGCTTTGAGATCGACCGGGCGAACGAGTGGCCGTGGTCGAAGATGTAATCACAACGGGCGGCAGTACCCGCGAAGTCGTCCACTTGCTTACCGCGTTGGGAGCTGTGGTGGTTGCCTCAGGCTCAATCATCGATCGGAGTGGGGGATCAGCTGAGGTGGGCACTCCCCGCGTTGCTCTCGAAGTACTGCACCCGGTGACGTACCCACCTGAGGACTGTCCCCTCTGCCGGCAGGGCCTTCCACTCGTGAAGCCTGGCTCTCGGCCGGTCTGAAAGGCAACCACCGCCCGAACCCATGCGCCGCTTGCGCTTTGATGTCGCCTATGACGGCACCGATTTTCATGGATGGCAGGTGCAGCCGAACTTGCCGACTATCCAGGGGACGCTAGAAGAGATAATTGGCGCAATTGAGGGTGTGCCTGTCAATGTTGCGGGATCGGGTCGCACGGACGCGGGAGTGCACGCCTATGCGCAGGTCGCAGCAGTTTCTATAAACAACCCCATTCCTCCGGCCAACTTTCGCTGGGCCGTAAACCGGCAATTACCCAGGTCAATCCGCATCTCCAACGTCCTGGAGGTTGCCGAAGGCTTTCACCCGCGCTTTGATGCCTGCGGAAAAGTTTATGAATACCGAATTTTCCGCGATGAAATCTGCCCGCCGTTCCAGCGTCACTTCGTTTACCATCACCCCTTTCCCTTGAATGAGGAGGCTATGGCGGCGGCGGCTGCTTTGCTTGTTGGAGAGCATGATTTTGGCGCTTTCGCGGCCTCCGACGACAGCGACCGGGCGAATCGATCGAAGGTGAGGCAGATCTTCAGCTCGACGCTCACCCGATCTGGCGAGGTTCTCACCTATCGGGTGGGTGGCTCGGGCTTTCTCAAGCATATGGTCCGGAATATTGTGGGGGTACTCCTACAGGTCGGCCGAGGTAACCTCGGCGAACAAGACATTCGGGAGAGGCTCAGACCCGACTGCTCCATTGCCCCGGGACCGACCGCACCTGCCTCCGGTTTGTTCCTGGTGACGGTACACTACCCGCCTTCGAGCGTGGCAAGTGGGGACAGTCCCTGCGCGAAGGAGCCATCGGCGGGCATTTGACGGCTTTTGCGCTTATTTCTCTTAGGATGTCTCTCTGCCCGTTACCCGAAAACTCTTCCCCCCGAATTGAGGCCGTTTCAACCAGCAGCCGGGGACAGTCCTCGTCTTGGGGGACAGTCCTTGTTCTGAGCGCTCCTCAGAGGGGATCCGTCGCCCCTGTTGTAATAGGAAAGCGTGGCTAAACCGGATTGTAAGCAGTGCAGCGGGACAGGGTGGATTGTCTCCGAGCGCGACAGCGTTACCTCAGCCGAGCGCTGTCCGTGCGTCGCCGAATCCCAAGCTGCGCTTTTGGAAAAAAACGCCCAGATTCCTGAGAATTACCAACGCGCCTCATTCGAGAACTTCCTTCTGCCCGACGATAATCCGACGGCCCGACGGGGACTCTCGGACGTGATGCTCGCCGTTTCTGGTTTCACGCGCGTCTATCCGAAGAACCCGAAACCCGGCCTTCTTCTAGTCGGACCTCCAGGCACAGGCAAGACCCATCTCGCCGTATCAGCTCTGCGGCTGCTGCTGGCCCGAGGTCACGAAGGGATCTTTTTTGACTACCAGAACCTGCTGGAGAGCATTCGTTCGGCCTACAACGAAAAACTCGGAACCAGTAATCGTGAGGCTTACCGAACGGCCTTAGAGGCTGAGCTTCTTCTTCTAGATGACCTGGGGGCGCACCGCGTCACCGACTGGGTAGAAGACACGGTAACTTCCATCGTCAATCACCGCTACAATCACCGAAAGCCATTGATCGCCACAACGAACCTTGTTGATCCCGACATTGGCGGAATGGTCGCAGAGAAGTCGGCAGTACCGGGGGCGCGATCCTTCCGCACCTCACTTGAAGAGCGAATAGGAGAACGTGCCCGTTCCCGGCTATTTGAGATGTGCCGGGTGATCCGGATGCCCGCCGTTAACGACTATCGGATCAAGCCCCAGCGCGTTTGATCCAAACGAACTACCCGGCTACGTGCCAAGCGTCCGCGAAGGTACTTAGGCGTTAGCCGCAGACCCAAAGCTGGCTACTGCTTCCTTCTCGTCTTCGAAGGCGGGAAAGATGGTGTGCAGCTTTGTAATCGTCATCAGGTCCTTCATCTTAGACTGCATATGAAGCAGCTTCACGGCCCCGCCCTGGTTGGTCGCCGTGGTGTAGGCTCCTACCAGTTCGCCGAGGCCGGCGCTATCCACGTAACTAACATCGGCAAGGTTCAAGAGAATGTTTTTCTTGCCCGAAGACAGAAGGGAAGTAATCGTGGTACGTAACACTCCGGCGTTTTCCCCCAACGTGATTCGCCCGTTAAGGTCAATGATCGATACGGATCCAACATCTCTTGTTTTTGCAGTTAAAGCCATAACTATGCCTGATTGAAAGAACCTTCCGCGAAAAGTAGTGCCTATTCTATAACGAGTTCAACATGTCCTGCAGTTTCGATCCCGGAACAAACATGGTCTCGTTTCTCTCAGGACCGTTCGATACGGAACCGATCTCCACGCCGGTTTTGTCTTGTAGGAAGTCGAGATACCGCCGCGCTTCAACGGGCAGTTGTGTCAGATCGGTGATGCCCCGTGTTGAACGATTCCAACCCGGCAGGTACTCGTAAAGAGGTTTAATCGACTCCATGCGGCGTGTGCTTGCCGGCATTTGCGTCATCTGTTTACCGTCGACTTCGTACGCCACGCAGACGGGAATGGTCGCCAGTTCATCCAAAACATCAAGCTTTGTAATGACCAGGCTGTCGAACCCGTTCACCTCTGCGGTATAACGCAGCAGCGGAACGTCAAACCATCCACAACGGCGCGGACGTCCCGTTACGGATCCGAATTCATTCCCGGCGACCCGAATTTTATCGCCGAGCTCAGTATGGTCTTCCGAGGGAAATGGCCCCGCGCCGACGCGCGTAATATATGCCTTGGAGACCCCGATTATGCCGTCAATCTTAGTTGGTGCCACGCCAGTACCAGTACAGGCACCACCCGCCGCAGCGCTTGAACTGGTCACAAAGGGATAGGTACCAAAATCGATGTCCAGCATCGTTCCCTGTGCACCTTCAAATAAAACGGATTTGCCTTCCCGGATCATGGAATTCAGCAGATGAGACGTGTCGCAGACCATGGGTCTCATCTGCTCTCCATATTCGCGATAGGTGTTCAAGATCTCTTCGAAGTTTCCGGCGTCCGGGATTTGAAAGGCGTCCGCGATGAGCTTCTTATCTTCGGCTAAAAGACGATACAACTCTGCAAAATCCTGGTCCACTAAGTCAGCGACCCGAATGCCCCTTCGCGCGATCTTGTCTTCGTATGAAGGTCCGATGCCCCGCGAGGTGGTTCCAATGGCGATGCGGTCCAGCCGGGCTTCCGAAATTTTCTCAATCGTCCGGTGGAAGGGGAAGATCACATGCGCGCGGTTGCTGATACGCAGCTGAGATTTTACAGGAATACCGGCCTGCTCAAGACCCTCGATTTCCTGCAACAGAGCCGCCGGATCAATCACCACGCCATTGCCTACGACGGCAACCACTCCGGGCCTCAAAATGCCGCTTGGAATCAACTTCAGGACGAACTTCTTGTCTCCGATAAAAACGGTGTGGCCTGCATTGTGGCCGCCCTGGTAGCGAGCGACGGCGTCGAACTTGTCTGAAAGCAGATCTACAATCTTGCCCTTGCCTTCATCGCCCCACTGTGCCCCCAGAATGATCAAATTGCTCATGGCTTGTCGAACTGACCCAAAACCGCTAAGTGTACCGCAAACAGCGCCATACCCACGCCATTTCAATGCTTTGGCTATGCTACGCTTGGCACGATGCAAATGTGTGGGGTCTTCCAGGCTCTCGGCCAGGAAGTCTTTGGTCAGCTCATCCGTGGCATATCCATCGGCAAGCTGAAAACT
Source organism: uncultured Acidobacteriaceae bacterium (assembly GCA_963814195.1). GTDB lineage: Bacteria > Acidobacteriota > Terriglobia > Bryobacterales > Bryobacteraceae > Bog-105. The sequence goes on along the minus strand of CAWFBU010000004.1, from coordinate 339,818 downwards.
TTCCAAGTCTACGAACGATTCAAACTCCGAGCCCGCCTGGTAAAGCTGAATTCCGAATCTTTGCGAAAGTCAGCTCCGAAATTTTGGGCGCGCATTGAAGCGGGTGAGGAGGAATTTGCCACCGATCTGTCCCAGGTCTTTCTCCTCTCCCATCTGGACATGATTGTGGACGTATTGAATGCGCTGGGCATCCCAAACGATCAGGGCTTTTTCGATAAGGATTTAAACCCCGAGCAATACCTGACCGAAGGTTGGCGCGAGCGCATCTACATCGAATTCAGCCCCAAGTATCAACGCGAAATCCTGCTCTTCTACATCAACCATCTGGATTGGGAACTCAACAAAACCGAACAGGTGTTTCTTCCCGCAGCATAGCCAAGGGCGCCATCATGATCGGTGTTAGAGCATTTCACGAATTGATTAAGAAGGGTGATCTTCAAGCGGTCCAGTCTGCGGTTCAAGACGATCCGAGCCTACCTTCGCTCCTGAACGAAGCCGGTCAAACGGGGTTCCTGCTAGCGAAGTACTACCGGCAGGAGGCAGTGGCTTCCTACCTGTTCGAGGTCCACTCAAATCTCGACCTTTTCGAAGCCTGTGCTGGTGGCCAACTCAACCTGGTGGAGGAGTTTGTCAGCCACAATCCGGAAGTTCTGCATTCCAGAAGCAGCGACGGTTGGACGCCGCTTCATCTGGCGTCTTTTTTTGGACATGAGTCGCTGGCGCAGTATTTGCTCGGCCAAGGTGCTCCGGTCGATGCGCGTTCGACGAACGCCATGAAGAATACGCCCCTTCATGCCGCCGCAGCTGGATTGAAAACCGAACTCGCGAGACTTCTACTAGCTCATAGCGCGAACGTGAACGCGACACAGGAAGGAGGCTGGACTTCCTTACACGCCGCCGCCCAGTCGGGCAACCGAGAACTGGTTGAGCTGTTGATCACAAGCGGCGCCGACCTGAAGGTTCGAGCTTCCAACAACCAGACGCCGCTGGACCTTGCCATGCTGAACGGGCATTCGGAAATTGTGGACCTCCTGGAACAAATTGGGGGCACGCCCAATTAGCGATGCTCGACGAAATACTAGAGGACCTTCGACGCGCCACCCTGGCAGCGTTTACAGATGCTTACTCACTCGAAGAACTTGAAGAGGTTCGAGTCGAAGCATTGGGCCGAAAAGGCACGCTCGCGCAGATCAGCAAAGAATTCGGAAAGCTGACGCCTGAGGAACGATCCCGCATCGGGAAACTCCTGAACTCCGTCAAGCAGGATCTCGAGACGGAGTACGAGAACAAGAAACGGCGCTTTGAACAAGCCGAAATGGCCGAGCGTTTGTCGAAGGAGTGGGTCGATGTTACGCTTCCAGCGCCGAACCCACACCCTGGCAGCCTCCATCCCATTACGCTGCTGCAGCAGGAGATCGAGGATCTATTTTCGTCCCTCGGTTTCGCCGTTCTTGACGGGCCCGAAGTCGAAACGGAAGAATATAATTTCGACGCTCTCAACATTCCGGCAAGCCATCCAGCCCGCGACATGCAGGATACGTTCTGGCTCACCGATGGCCGTCTGTTGCGAACTCATACGTCGCCCGTCCAGGTGCGCGGGATGCGGACGCTTGGGCCTCCGCTCCGGATGATTGCGCCGGGCCGCGTTTTCCGGAATGAGGAAGTGGATGCCTCACATGAACACACGTTCTATCAGCTGGAAGGCATGATGATCGATCGAAATGTCTCGGTCGCTAATCTCACTTACTTCATGAAGACGCTCCTGAGCGCGATTTTCAAGCGTGATGTGACGGTGCGGTTGCGGCCCGGCTATTTCCCATTTGTGGAACCCGGGTTCGAATTGGATATCCGTTGTCTCATTTGCGGCGGTTCTGGCTGCGCAGTCTGCAAACACAGCGGCTGGGTTGAATTGCTGCCCTGCGGACTCGTCCATCCTAACGTCCTCCGTCTAAGCGGAATCGATCCGGAAGAATGGGGTGGCTTCGCTTTTGGCCTCGGTCTTACCCGTCTTGCCATGATGAGGTATGGCATTGACGATATCCGTCAGATGCAGGGTGGCGACCTTCGCTTTCTGACCCAGTTCTAAATGAAGTTTTCTTATCAATGGATTTCCGAGCTAATCGGCGGAATGACGCTCCAGCCGTCGGAATTGGAAAGCCTGATCACCGTCAAAACAGCTGAATGTGAGGGAATCGAACCCTTCGCGCCGTATCTTCCGTCCGTTCTGGTGGCTCGGGTGCTTACGGTCGAGCCAATCGGTAAAGGGAAGAACAAGCGAGTCACGATCGACGTGGGCCGCGAAGTTCAGGTTGTTTGTGGTGCATCTAACGTTCGAGTTGGCTTGCTGACTGCATGGGTGCCGCCCGGTACTAACCTCGACGGGAAGCCGATCGGAAATGCGACCATCGATGGCGTCGAAAGCCAGGGCATGCTCGCCAGCGCTTCGGAATTGGGGATTAATCGCGATCATTCCGGGATTCTCGAGCTCTCGACGGGGCGTCCGGGAGTATCAATCGCGAACGGAAACGGGGGACAGTCCTCGAATTTAGGAGGACTGTCCCCCGATTGGATAATCGAGATTGATAATAAGAGCCTCACCCATAGACCGGATTTATGGGGACACATCGGTATGGCTCGGGAAGTGGCGGCCATTTCGCAGGGTAAGCTGCAAGATTCCGTCGACTTGGCGATTCTGCCCTCCGGCCCGTCTCAGTTCAAAGTCGAGATTGCTGACTTCTCGCTCTGCCCCCGCTACAGCGCTCTTTTGTTTGAAAACGTCGAAGTCGTCCCTTCGCCTTTGGACCTGCAGGCCCGACTGCAAAGTGTTGGCCTCAATCCAATCAACAACTTCGTCGACATAACAAATTTCGTGCTCGCGGAACTTCCCCAGCCGATGCACGCCTTCGATGCTGACAAGCTGAGCGGTGCAACGATTTATGTGCGGCCCGCACGAACGGGAGAGCAACTCCTTGCGTTGAATGGCGAAACCTATGATCTGGTCCCCGCCGACCTGGTAATTGCCGATGCCTCGGGCCCGGTCGCTTTGGCGGGTGTAATCGGCGGCGCCGATTCGGCTATCTCCTCCAGTACGAAGCGGGTGATGTTCGAGAGTGCGAATTTCGCGGCTACCGGAGTGCGCCTCACGTCCACCCGTCACAAGATCAGGACAGATGCCTCCATGCGATTCGAGAAGTCACTCGACCCGGAGAATACCTTGCGCGGACTCGCTCGTGCCATGGCTCTCATCGAAACACCTCCCAGCGGCGGAGTGGTTGACAGCCGCGGCGTCGTCCCGCCAAAGCAGACGATTACTCTACCCGTACAGTTCGTTTCGCAGAAACTCGGCAAGTCCATGACGGAGGAGGAGATCAGTGCCATCCTCCAGGCTCTCGGCTTTGGAGTAACGGTGGTTTCACCGGGCATTCTGAGCGTGGCAGTTCCATCCTGGCGAGCTACGAAAGACATCAGTCTGAAGGACGACCTGGTTGAAGAGGTTGGTCGGATGATCGGGTATGACCAAATCACCCCTGAGCCGCCTGTTGTTGCCTCCGTCGTACCTCCGGGAAATTCCATGCGGCTGTACTGCCGCCAACTTCGTTCGCAGATGGCTTCGCAGGGCTTTACAGAGGTGTACAACTACTCCTTCATCAGCTTGAATGAAGCGACCCGCTTTGATTTTGATCCCGCAGACCTCCTGGCGGTGGCCAATCCGATCGGCGACATGACCCATCTGCGCCCTAGCCTTTTGCCGGGCATTTGGAAGAACATCGTCGACAATGTTCGGCATTTTCGAGAGTTTCGGCTCTTTGAAGTTGGGAATCAACTGCCCGAAGACGTTCCGCATCTGGCTGCGGCCCTCTACTCCGCGCACGGGGACGAAGGCGATCTCTTCGAAATGAAGCGCGTGCTCGAATGCATTTTGCCCTCGGCTACTCTTAGCGCTGCCGAACCTCTGGCTTATGAACATCCCGCCCGGGCCGCCGAAATCAACTGGAAGGGACAGACGGTAGGCCGATTCTTCGAAATACATCCTTCGCTGCTGGAACAGGAAGGCATAGAAGGACGGGCCATTCTGTTCGACATCCATCTACAGCAGACGCAAAGCCTGGCGAGCGGTCATATCTCAAAATATGTACCGCCGCGGAAGTACCCGACCAGCGGTCTTGATTTGTCAGTGCTGACCAGCCGCGAAACGCCGGTTGCCACAATTCAGCAAGCACTCGTTCACTTTGGCGGTTCAGACCTGGTCAGTATTGAGTTTGTGCGGCAGTATGTCGGCCCACCATTGCCTTCCGGACAGAAAAGCGTCACCTACCATCTCGAGATCGGCTCGCTTGAACATACTGTCACAACAGAAGAAGTCACAGACGTGCGCAACCGCATCATAGAAGGTATGCGGTCGCGCGGCTTTGATTTCCGAGCCTAAGATGTCCGGTAGTCTTCTCCCGCTCCTGCCGGGTTTGCAGGCGCACGCCTCCGGGGCGCTCTGGCTGCCCAGATCGCAGACCGCGATTATCGCAGACATCCACCTGGGTTATAGCTGGGCACAGCGCCGGCGGGGCGAGCTTGGCCCATTGGCGGACTACCGCACGCGTGAAAAATTGTTGAAGCTGCGCGACGACTTATTGCCGCAACGCATGGTCTTCTTAGGTGACGTTGTACACGCGCCGAAGTCTTGCTCTCCCGAACGCCAATACATCGAAGAGACGCTGTCAGCTCTGGGAACAGGCGCTGAACTGATCGCGGTGCGCGGTAATCATGACCGCCACTTCGCTTCGGAGTTTGGGCATTTGCGGTTTCGAAGTGTTGAGAGTTGGACTGACGGTTGTCTTACCGCGGTGCATGGCGATCGATTCAGCTTTGCGTGGCCTGAGGGTCACACCTTGATTTTGGGCCACCTGCATCCATCGCTAGCTGTTCGCGACGCAGCAGGAGCCGGACATAAGCTACCGGTGTTTCTGGTCAGCGCAAACTGCCTGGTGCTGCCTGCCTTCTCTCCTTTCGCGCGCGGTTACGATGTTGCGGGCGGGTTACCGGAAGAGATTCTGAGCTGCTTCAAAAGAGCCGACATTCAAACCTATGCGACCACCGGTAAACGCATTGTGCGCCTAGGCTCCTTACGCAATGCGATTGACACCATGGCGAGTGCGGATAACAGTTCGCCTGCTCATTTTCGGCGACGCCAATCCCGGTCCTAATCCCGAGTGATCATACTCGAGAGTTCCACACGCCTTACCACGTAGATCTTCTCCACCTGGCGGCAGATCTCTTTTGCGACGCGCTCCGGCTTCTCGTCCTCGTCTAATTCCACTTCGACCTTTATGAAGACATCTACTCTCTGCACACTTCTGATTTTACTGCGGTTCTCCGGTGCACTGGTCATCGTCTCGACTGCGTTGAACGCCTGGCAGCCATACTCGTAAATGATGTGTAAGCTTTGCGGGAAGCGACGGGCCAAACGTGCATGCCCGGCAGTCGACGCACTCATCTGTCCGGTCTGTTGCGGCACAGAGCGTGAAGTTTCGTTGTCTTGTCCGTTGGATTGTGAGTACTTGAAGGAAGCTCACAAACGCGAGAAGCCGTTGCCCGTAACTGAGCAGAACATGGCCCATAGCGACGTGGCGGTAACGGAGGAGTTCCTCGTCCGGCACGAAGAATTATTGCTCTTCACAATCTATTCCCTGGTGCAAGCAGCACTGCGAACGCCTGGTGCTGTGGATACGGATGTGATGTCCGCCCTGGAGGCGTGTATACAGACGTACATGACTTTGCGGTCTGGTCTACTTTACGAAACCAAAGCCGACAATATGGTCGCCGGCGGAGTGCAGCGCCTGCTAACGGAATCCCTGGCGGACTATCGAAAGATTCTTGACGAACGCGATACGCTTTCTCCGCTCCGTGACTCCGATGTGCTGACTGTTCTGGTTTTCCTGGAGAGGATAGGTCAGCAAAACCAGAACGGGCGACCTCGCGGGAGGATGTTCATCGACCTCCTTCAACATATGACACCGGACAACACGAAGAGTCGTGGGCCTGAGCCCCGGATAATCGTATAAGGCATGTTGAAAGCGAAATTACTTGGGTGGAGGGAACTTGCTCCGGAGGTGCACCATTTCGACTTCGAGGTCTCCTCAATCGAAACGTTGAGCTTCACTCCCGGACAGTTCATCTCTGTTATTGAGCAAAGAAACGGAAAGGAGATCACCCGTGCTTACTCCATTGCTTCGCCGCGCAACGGGAATCGCTTCGCTTTGTGTCTTAATCGGGTGCAGGACGGCCTAGTCTCGCCCTATTTATTCGGTCTGGAGACTGGCGCTGAAATTACTATCAGCGAGCCTCTTGGGTACTTCACCTTACGGCACCCAGGCCGCAAAGTTCTATTTGTCGCAACCGGAACCGGTGTTGCCCCGTTCCGCTCGATGCTACTGGATTACTTGCCTCGCCTGGAAACGCGGGTGACGCTGCTCTTCGGTGTTCGTTATGCGCCGGGGCTACTCTACCGGAGTGAGTTCGAGGAACTCGCGGCCTCGCATCAGCACTTTGTCTTCATGCCTACAGTGACACGTCCGGATGAGTCTTGGAACGGAAGGACCGGCCGCGTTCTGGTTCATCTGGAAGAAGCGCTTGCCCTGACCACGCCGGATGAGATGGCGACAATCGATGTTTATGTTTGCGGACTGAAAGAGATGGTCGACGATGTGCGCGCAACTTTGAAAGCTCGCGGCTTCGACAGAAAGCAGATCATCTACGAGAAGTACGATTGACAGCTATTCGTGACGTCACTTCGGAAGCGGCAAGTGAACCGCACGGCCTGTGTGGGCTGACTGGCGTGCAGCGTCCAATATCTGGCTGACGATTACGTTCGTCTCCAGTGACGAAAGATCTCCCTTCTCCTGTATCTCGCCGTGAATAACGGCGGCGAGATAGTGTAGCGGGTCGTCGTACGGTGCTGCAGGGGCCGAAACTTGCTGGACCCGACCGTCAGGATCGCTTTCTTTGCGCACTTCCACATGGTCCGCTTTCAGGGTCTTTACGTATCCGGTTCTGCCATAGACGTCCATGTTCTTCACATCGAACGGCCAACTCCAGGAACCCTGTACAAGCGCCACAGCACTTTTGTAGTTCAGGATGACATCCGCTTCGTCATCGGTTTTGGGATAAATGTCCGGTTGAAGCTGCTTGGTTATCGCACTCACAGTTTCAGGCAGTTCGCCATGCATCAACCAAGTCATGAGGTCCGCTCCGTAGCAGCCGAAGTCATAGAGAGCTCCTGCCCCATCCAATTTAGGATCAGTAAGCCACTCAAAAAACTCCGGCTGAACATGAATGAGTTTGGGTCCGCGGTGCCCGTCGCGCACGATCACTTTACGGATCTCACCAAGACTTTTGTCGCCAACGAGGTCGTAAGCCGCTTTGTTGCTTCCATACCAGGTGGTCTCGTAATCGACAACGATATGGACGTGGTGAGTTTTTGCCGCCTCAGCCATGGCAAGCGCGTCTTTGTAGGTGACCGCCATGGGTTTCTCCATCATCACGTGAATGCCATTGGCGGCGCATTCCAGGACCGCCGCGGTATGGCCAAAGGTTGATGTAAAAACAAGGGCCGCGTCCGGCTTAACCTGTTTGACCATTTGGGAAATGCTGGAGAAGTAAAGCGTGGCCGGCAGGTGTAAGCGCTGCGCATAGGTGTCGAACAAATCGCGCCGAGGTTCGACGATCGCAACCACCTGAACATCCGGACGATGAAGTGCACCACCACTTGGGACCAGATTGCTCCCACCATTCAAGAACCCTGTCACATGACCGTGTGCAAGCCCCACGATTGCCACACGTAAAGGTGCAGCGGGACAGAGACATGAACTCAAGAACGTAACGAGAACAGCGAGGCTCAATCTTTTCATTGGCAGAGCTCCCGAATGATAACAGAGCTTCGCTAGTCTGACAGGCTCAGATGATAACTCGGGTGATCTGAGTGAGCGGATAGATTTCACGAGTCTGTTCCAGGGTCGCGAGCGTTATGCCGGGCAGCTTCGTAGAGGCAGTGCCAGCAGCTACTCCCCAACGAAGCGCTTCACTAAAAGGGTTGCCTCGATGCAGCGCCCATACAATCGCCGCCGACATCGCGTCCCCAGCACCGATCGGGGAGACCGCTTCAATAGGCGGCGGCATCACTTCTAAGACTCCTTCGCTCGAGGTAGCGGCGATCACACCACGGCTGCCGAGCGATAGAACGACCGACTTAGGACCCATAGCCTTCATTCGCTGAACTGCATCGATTAGTTGCGAACGAGTTATGAGCGCCATGTTAAGGAGACGTTCTGCCTCCGACTGATTTGGCTTGACGATCGTCGGCTTAGCGTCTAATCCGTAGAGCAAGGGGTCGCCGTCTGTATCAAGCAACGTTTGCACACCTTTCTCTTCGGCAGATTGGATCAGCTTCGTATAGAAGTGATCATCAACGCCGGGTGGCAAACTTCCACAAAGCATCAGCCACGACGAGTTCGGAAGCAAGGATTCTACCGCCTTCACGATGCGGTTCTGCTCCTGCTTGCTGAGGGTCGGCCCGACTTCATTCAACTTAACGGAGAGACCCTGTTGGTCAGAAATCGTGAGATTGATGCGTATATTGCTCCGGATTTTGACGATGTGTTTGCCGAAAGTGTCCTTATGAAGTTCTTCCTCAAATTTGCGGCCAACATCTCTGCCCGAGGTTGTGATGGCCGTATTCTCCGCACCGAAGCTCGTCAGTACGCGTGATGCGTTAATCCCTCGTCCTCCGGCCGTCTCTACCGTCGACTGGATATAAGCTCGATCCTCAAAGACCAGTCGGTCGACTGTGACGATTCTGTCAACAGCCGGGTTTACCGTCAGGGTAAGAATTGATTTACTCATTCAGACTGGGCCTTCAGAGTAACAATGCTCCCGTCGATTGCAAGATGAAAGGGCGAACTCACGAAGGACGACGTCGGCCCCAGAATTTCGCACCAAGAATCCCACCAAGTCCAGGGAGGAGAGTAAGAAGGAAAAAGAGAAGGGTACCGTCAGCAGCATCTGCATCAAGAAGTCGTGCTGCGAAAGCGTGAGTAGTTGAGAGGCTTGCGGAACTTTCGCCCAAGTCGTGCGGAGTTGTTCCCATCCCTCCTGACTTGAGACAAGAATCGCGGTTAAAGTGATCATGACCACAACCACGATGAAGAGCCATAACCCGGTCATCCATCCGAGGCGCGCTCCGGCGCTGGTACTCAGGTGCTCGGCCGAACGGCCCTTATAGAACCGAACAGCGACAAAGCCCACTGCACAAAGGAAAAAAGGAAAGAGCGGGGCAGCTACGAGAGCGATCGGCAGAAAGCCAATCATGGCCCCGGCCGCCACAAGTAAGCTGATCAGCACAGCACGAGAGTTCGTAAAAGAGATGACGACCGCAGTATCGGCTTCGACTGTGGAAGGTAGAAGCGGCTCCTGGACCGGGGCGACGGGCGATTCGGCTTCGAGACGGGCGATGTCTTCAGCATATTGCGGCTTACCGCAACGATGGCAAAAGCGTGCATCCTGGGGCAACACAGCTCCGCAAGTACAACGTAGTTCCACAACTGATAGTGTAAGGGGCATTGGTCGCGAGAGCAGGAGATAACGGTTGTGGCGCTTCTCAATCGTTGCCAGCAGACTTTATTTCAGACTCTTACTCCTAGCGGCGCGGTGAACACCTGATCAGTAACATTACCGGTGTTTCTGGTCGCGGCAGGCTCAAAGACCAGCACCTCGGCCTCCTCAGTAGCAGCGGTTCGATGTTCCGTTCCGCGCGGAACCAACAGCATTTCTCCGGGCCGTAATTCCACGATTCGGTCGCGGAACTCAACGCGGAAAGCTCCCCGCCACACCAGGAACAGCTCGTCTTCATTCTCATGAAAGTGCCACGGGAAAACGCCTTGGACCTTCACGACCCGGACCTCCTGTCCATTTAGCTCGGCGACGATCTTGGGGCGCCAATGTTCAGTGAACTCCCGAAACTTGGTATCCAGGTTAACTTTGTCGCGCACCGGATGAGCTGCCATACAACGCGATCATACAGCGGTGACACTGCACTTCCCCGTTAAACTAAGAACTACTCCCAAAATGGCAAAACCAAATGTGTTGGTGGTCTGCCCGCCAGATCATTACCTCCTGCGTAACTTGACTCCCATTAAGGAGTTGGCGACCATTCATGTCGGCGCCACACCAGACACAGTTCTGCCGTTTGCCCCAGATGCTGAGATCGTTCTTTATTCAGGCCTGACCGGGAAGGGCATAACACTGCAAGAACTCTGGCAGCATGCCCCCAACATTCGCTGGATACATTCCTTATCAGCAGGTTTGGAGAAGCTCTTATTTCCAGAGCTTGTCGAAAGCGAAGTTCCAGTAACCAATGCGCGGGGCGTTTTCAAGAGGTCGTTGGCGGAATTTGCGTTGCTCGGCATGCTCTACTTCTTCAAGCGAGTGCGCCACCTAGTGGAAAGCCAACGCCTCCATAACTGGACCGACTTCAATGTCGAGTGGCTGCCGGGAAAAGTCATGGGCGTGGTTGGCTATGGAGAGATCGGCCGGGAGTGTGCACTGCTTGCGAAAGCAATGGGGGTAAAGATTCTGGCGACGAGAAGGAACCCCCAGAAGTCGGCCGACGACCCCGTGCTGGATCGCGCGTTTCCCCTTGAACAGATGAATGACATGCTGCAGCAGGTGGATGTTCTGGTGGCCGCAGCTCCGTTAACGCCAGAGACGCACCACATGATTGGCGAAGCTCAGTTCGCGGTGATGAAGGGAGACTCGATCGTTATCAATGTCGGCCGAGGCCCGGTGATTGACGAAGCTGCACTGATTCGGGCTCTTCAAGCTAAGAAGATCCGTGGCGCCGCATTGGACGTCTTTGAGCAGGAGCCTCTGCCGGCCGATTCACCGCTGTGGGATATGGAGAATGTTCTGATCTCTCCGCATTGTACGGATCGGACGATCGACCCCGATTGGCTAGACCTCAGCACTCAACTGTTCGTTGAGAACTTCCGGCGCTATATCGAGGGCAAGCCTCTTCAGAATGTAGTCGACAAGAGGGCCGGCTATTGATGGCCGTCACATACGACGATGTCGTTGGCGCAGCGGAACGGATTCGTGCCCTCGCCCGGAACACACCTGTCCTCGCTTCGCGGCTATTTGACGAAGCAGCGGGTCTTAAGGCCGTCTTCAAGTGCGAAAATCTGCAGCGCGGGGGTGCGTTCAAGATTCGGGGTGCAGCTAATTTCCTGCTGTCACTGAGCCCGGAAGAAAGGAAGCGGGGTGTGGTCACGTTTTCGTCCGGGAACCATGCCCAAGCGGTTGCGATCGCTGCCGCCCACCTGGGAATATCCGCGACAATCGTGATGCCGACGGACGCGCCTAGAGCCAAGGTTGAATCCACCCTGGTGTACGAACCCAAGGTGGTGTTCTTCGATCGAATGCGGGAAGATCGCGAGGAGATCGCAAGCAGGATCGCAAGGGAGACAGGCGCTGTGGTGTTGCCGTCCTACGACCACCCGTGGATCGTTGCTGGCCAGGGTACCGTTGCGCTCGAATTGCTGCGTGAGTATCCGGACTTGCAGGCGATTCTGGTCCCTCTTGGTGGAGGCGGACTGCTCTCGGGAACATTGGTTGTAGCGCACCAGATGAATCCAGGCACCAAAGTCTTTGGTGTGGAACCGGAATTGGCCAATGACTGGGATCAGTCCTTGCAAAAGGGTGAACCAGTGGAAATAGCTCCTCCGGCAACCATTGCGGACGGCCTACGTACACTCACGCCCGGTAAAGTGACTTTCCCCATCGTAAATGAATTGACGGCGGGCATTCTGACCGTCAGTGAACGGGAAATCAAAATGGCCGTGCGGTTCTTAATGTCACGGTTGAAGTTAATAGTAGAGCCTAGTGGAGCTGTCGGCGCGGCTGCTGCGCTTTGTAAGAAGTTACCCTCCGGCGTTGGCTCTGCCGGCATCCTATTATCAGGCGGCAATGTTGATTTTTCGGTCATCGCCCAAATCTGTGAGGAAGCGGCTTAACGATGGCGGTTGATTCTTCCGATGAAAAGTCGCCTTGGGTAACCAAGTCGTCGCGGATCGTGTATGAGAACAAGTGGATGAAGGTTCGCGAGGATCAAGTAGTCCGGCCCGACGGTGGTCCCGGCATTTACGGCGTAGTCGAAATTTGGCCATCGATTGGCGTGGTGGCTATTGATGCAAGCGATCGGGTGGTGCTGGTAGGGCAGTGGCGATACTCGGTCGATCGCTATTCCTGGGAAGTGCCTCGCGGGGGATCTCACGAAGGCGAAACAGACATGCAGGCTGTCGCCGCTCGCGAACTGGCTGAAGAGGCTGGCGTTGTTGCTCACCGATGGGAAGCTCTGGGGCCGGTGGACGTCTGTAACGGGGTAGCGAATGATGTCCAATCTCTTTTCCTGGCAAGCGAGTTATCCCCGACTGAGCAGAACTTGGACCCGGAGGAACAAATCGTCATACGGTGGGTTCCGTTCGCCGAGGCTGTCGAGATGGCTCTGGATGGACGCATCACCGAGGTCTGCAGCGTCGCGGCTCTCCTTCGTGTGGCGATGCTGCGTTTAAGGACCGGTGCATGAACGTGAACGCGGACCGGTCCCGGCGTTGGTTCTCTCATTTCGCATGGGCAATCCTGGCCCTTAACATTCCCGTGATCCTCTGGGGTGCTTACGTTCGCGTCTCATTCTCAGGCGATGGATGTGGAGCGCACTGGCCCTTCTGTAATGGATCGGTGGTGCCGGAACATATGGCCAAACCGATGATCATCGAGTTCACCCATCGATTGATGACCGGGGCCGACTCGATTGGTGCAATCCTGCTTTGCATCTGGGCATTCCGTAGCTTTGAAAAGGGACACGCGGTCCGTCGTTACGCAGGCACTTCGCTCTTCTTCCTGTTCGTAGAAGCGCTGCTCGGAGCTGGCCTGGTCCTGTTCCGTAAAGTTGCGCATGATCAGTCGGCGGGACGCGCGGTTTATCTATCTGCTCATCTGACAAACACGATGTTGCTGTTGGGAGCGCTTACTGCGACGGCGTGGCTGGCTCACAACAAACTTGCAAGGATGAGATGGCGTAGCGTACCGCGCCCGTTTCTGATTGCATTAGCGTTGACTGTGGTGGTGAGCATTGCTGGCGTGATCGCAGCGCTCGGGGACATGCTCTTTCCTACGATGTCCGTTGCTGCGGGCTTCCAACAAGACTTATCGGCTTCCTCGCACTTCTTGCTTCGGTTGCGGTTGTTTCATCCTGTTCTGGCGGCCGGCAGTTCGGCCTACATCATCCTTGCTGCACGGAAGGCGCTACGTTCTGGTGAAGGCACCACGACGTGGCGGGCTGGATTCTCAGTTGTGGTTCTGGTAGTTGTTCAGTTGATTGCGGGAGTTGTCAACATCGGATTGCTAGCGCCAATCTGGATGCAGTTGCTTCATCTTTTCCTTGCGGACCTGGTGTGGCTTGCTGTGGTTTGGATGGCTCTTGAGATGTCGCGGGTTTCTCCTTCCACCCAGAAAACGGTTACGATGCGATCTCAGTTTGCCGCTACGCCATTGCCACAGTAGGTTTAGAGCGAGCTCCGGCGGGTCCAGCCGATGAGAACTTTGGAGCTACTTCTGAACTGGTCCCATCTATAGGACGAGGTATGCATGGAAGAGAATTCGACTAAGCCCGATGCGGTGGTGTACGCGGCTGCTTCGGCTATCGGGATTATCGCAGGAATGCGCGCAATGACAGCTCCGGCGATTGTTAGTTATATGGCGAGCTCCGGTTGTCTGCAGCTACAACGGGATCGTTTTGGGATTTTTGGACATCCGGGCGCTTTGAAGGTTTTGATCGGACTGGCGAGTGGGGAGGCCATTTTTGACAAACTCCCCTTTATGCCGAAACGCACCGAGAACGCGGGGCTAGGCGCACGGATCTTGTCGGGTGCAGTGTGTGGTGCTACGATTTGCCGAGCGAGCGACAAGTCAGCTGTGGTCGGGGCCATTGCCGGCGCGTTCGGGGCTATTGGATCCACGTTTGCAGTTTTCAACATTAGACAGTCTCTGTCCCGGGAATTGAGGGTTCCGGATGCGGCGATCGCGGTTTTGGAAGATGCGACCGCCCTCTGGGCTGGCAAGGTAATTTGCGAGGGTTTGAATTCCGCGTCAGCCCAGGCGGAATAGGCCGAGGAACGTCGATCGCGTTTGGTGTGGGAGTAAGCGTGGGGACAGTCCATATCTGTCGAGGACTGTCCCCACACGCAACGAACAGCAAGAAACGAGAGGGACAGTCCCGAAAACTGAGAGAAGACCGACGGTAGAAGACCACTCATTGGGAGTGGAGGATGCATGGCGCGGCAAGCGCGGTTAGTAGTGCCGGACATCGTGCATCACGTGGTCGCACGTGGCGTAAATAAGACACGCATCTTTCGTGATCGGGACGATAAGCAGCAGTATCTCCGGCGCGCAGCGCGAATCGCCATCGAGGAGAAAGTGCTGGTCCACGGCTACTGCCTGATGAATAATCACGTGCACTTTCTCCTGACGCCCACCACCCCCACCGGCCTAGCCCGCTTTTTCTCACGACTTCACACCTGGTGGGCGACGGTCTTCAATCGCAAGGAGAAACGCACCGGGCACCTGTTCCAAAGCCGGTACTTTTCCTCCCCTTTGAGCGAGTGTCACTATTGGACAGCGCTCCGCTATGTGGAGCTCAATGCCGTCCGGGCGCGACTAGTCCAACAGCCTGAAGAATGGGCCTGGTCCTCGGCTCAGGACCACTTGCAGCTTCGCCCACACCAACCGATCGCGCTCACGCCGGTTCTGACCCGAGCGCCTTTCGACCCCCAAGCTTGGCGCACGATGCTGGCAACTCCCGCCGATGCAGCCGACGAACAACTCCGCCGCGCTCACCGCTCCTCTCGACCGTGCGGCCCTCCGGCCTTCCTCGAACACCTGCATCGAAGATTCCAACACCGCGCAAGCCGAACTATCGAGTCAAGCGCCGCCTGACCTTCCGAGTTCACCAACTTACCTTCTATTCTTTTAGAAAGAATGGAACTTGTCTGCCGACCATAACGATCGACCAAATCTCTTACGTGGGGTGGCCCACTTGCTACCGGCTACGACATGCTGAAGTCGAGTTGATTGTCACGGCCGACGTCGGCCCGCGCATTCTTCACTGCGGCTTTATCGGTGGGCCAAACCTTTTCGTTCAGATACCTGATCAACTGGGAAGATCGGGTGAGCCCTGGTGGATGCCGCGCGGCGGTCATCGATTTTGGATCGCACCGGAGGTGCAGCCCGATACGTACGCTCCGGACAATCTGCCGGTCCAGGTAGCTCACGAAGATGGCCGGATCTCCTTCTTACAGCCACCAGAAACACTAACATCGCTGCAGAAGCAGATCACCATCTCGGTGGAGCAATCGGGAGAGTTCAGCATCGCCCATGGAGTGAAGAATTGCGGGATTACGCCACGCCTCCTGGCTCCTTGGGCACTGACGGCGCTGGCGCCAGGGGGTACCGCGGTAACGCTGCTTCCGCGACCTCAGCAGGCAATGCATGACCCATTACAGCCAACCCATCAACTGGTCATGTGGTCGTACACGGACTTCAGAGACCCCCGTTGGACCTTCTTTTCCAAATATTTTGTGCTTCGTCAAGATGCAAATGCGCGTTCGCCGCAGAAAGTCGGCCTCTTTAACGAGCATTCATTTTCCTGCTATCTGTTGGGGACAGTCCTCTTTGTAAAACGCTCTTACGCCAATCCCAGCGAGCGATATCCAGATTTCCAATCGTCGGTTGAACTCTTCACGAACGGTGACTTCTTAGAATTAGAGACGCTGGGCCCCTTGATTGAGCTGCAGCCCGGCTGTTCGGTGGAGCATTGGGAAAGATGGTATCTCTTCCGTGATGTACACATCTCGGATTTCACCGAAGCAGAGCTCGACCGAGTTCTGTTACCGATACTGGAACAGACGCGCTAAGGCACGGGAGTAGACGCAGAGTTCAAATCACGCCGCATCTGAGTCAGTGCCTTCTGGAGACTCATTACCTCGTCTCCCTTCGCGAGGTATTCCAGTGCGATATAGCCATCGTAGGAGGTCTTTCCTATTGCCCGGTAGATGTCATCCCATTTCATCTGCCCCGTACCTGGGTCGTTCCGCCCTGGTTCATCGGCCACGTGAAAGACTGCCACATAAGGTTCTGCTTCAAGCAACGCCGGAATCGGATCTCCGTGCTGAACCGCTTCGTGATAGATGTCGAAAAGCATGCGGAGATTGGGATGATTAACCTCTTTCACGCACCGCAAAGACTCTCGGGCACTTGTAAGAAAGTACCCCTTGTGGTTTACCTTGCTGTTCAGATTCTCCAAGATCAGAACGACCTCGTTGGCATGGGCCAGATCCGCGCCTCGCTTAGCCGCCTGAACCATGCTGGCGTACTGCGCATCGTGGGTCATGCCCGGCTGCTCATTTCCACTCATAATGATGATTTGGGGGCACCCAAGACGTTTAGCCCACTCGATCGACGTGTGCAGGTCAGCAAGAAATCCATCGAGGTGATCAGGATTCACCATAGTCACCGGTCTTTTGGTCCAGTCGTGTGAGTTCAGAAGCGCATCCACGCCTAAGCCATACGACTTCGCGGTGCTAACGAAGCGGCTGGCGTCCGCATCTGACCATTTGACGTATTCGGTGACCAGTTCGACCGACTGAACGCCTGCTTCAGCTGCTTTGGCCAATTGTTGTTCCAAAGGACCCTTCAAAGTCCACAACATCACTGACGACTTAATCCGAGCCGCCTTGAGCGCTGCAGGGGATTGCGAATGAGCAAGGCCCGCAACGGCGCTGCCTGCCATCATTCCTAGTACGAAGTCACGTCTCGAGTGTTTGCCAGCCATAAAAGGCATGGTACCGTTCGGGAAGGATTGAACGTCAGTTCTGGGGCGAGTTAGTCAATCTGGCTCTTAGCGGGCGGTTCCGTCATTGTCTTTCGCCTGTAACGATCGCGGATCATTAGAAGGAAATCTGTCGAATAACTCTTAAACTGTGATGACTTTTTGGCTATTCGTAGATTTTTCACTAAATTCCAGTTACAGTACAGCCTGAGCTGAAACACTGGCCTCTCCGCGCCCAATGAAGGAGCACTTTATCTCCTTGCAACACCAGTCCCAAAAGCTGACTTTCGTCAGGCTTTTTGCGATTTGTTTGACTATTCTTGCGGCGATCCTCTGTGAGACTGCCTTATCATCCCGGCTTGGTGCACCAGGGGTGTACGGCTCGTTACTAATCGCAACCGTCTTAAGTACGTTGCTAGGAGGATTGTGGCCCGCCCTCCTCACCCAGATCACTCTAACGGGCTTTCTCTTCACAAAATGGTCCCCGACACACTTCGGGCCTGACCACGTGCTGGCTACCGGCCCTGTGGCTCTCCTGCTGGTGGTCACCAATCTATCCATGTTGCTGATTCTCAGCTTTCGCCACGTACGAAGTCTGGTTCGCGCTTCAGAGCAAATGGACCTAATTGTTCAAGCCACGCACGATTGCGTTTGGGATTGGGACTTGCAAACTGGCCATGTTTGGAGAGGCGGTAAGGTCACCGAAATCTTTGGATGTTCACTCGAGGAGATCGTGCCCGATATTGAGTGGTGGCGACTAAGGATCGATCAAGAACAAGAAGCAGAAGTGTGGGCGAGTTTACAGAACGCACTTAAGGGAGGCGCTGATCGGTGGGATTACGAGTACAGACTCCGCCGCAAAGACGGTTCGTTCACGACTGTCTCCGATCGAGTACAGATCCGCAGGAATAAGAAGGGTGTGGCAATTCGCGTTTTAGGTGGTCTGGCGGACATCTCTGCTGAACGACGGGCTGAGGAACGCCTCCTCCACCACGCTTCACACGATGCCCTTACCGGGCTTCCGAATCGCAGTGTATTTCTGCAGCGGATCGAAAGATTCGATACTGGTGCCCTCCACCGCGCAGCACTCTTTCTCGACCTTGACCAGTTTAAGTCTGTAAATGACAGCTTTGGTCACCAGGCTGGAGATGAACTCCTCGTGGAAGTTTCGCACCGTCTTCGAGGTTATCTCCGGCCGGGCGACCTTGTTGCCCGTTTCGGAGGAGATGAATTCACCATACTTTTGGATCGGATACCCGAGCCCTCAGAAGCAATTCGAATCGCACGGGACATTCTGAATGGATTCACGAGTCCATTTCACCTGGCCGGCAGAGCGGTTTCTGTGTCAGCCAGCATGGGGATTGCAGTCAGCCAGCAAAGCTCTCCTTTGGATCTCCTTCAGCAGGCTGATCTCGCCATGTATCACGCTAAGAGGCAGGGAAGGGGCGGATATCAGGTGTTCGACCCGACTCTCGAACATCGGACGCGAACCGACCGGCAGATGGAAGCTGAACTGGCTCTCAGCTTCGAGGACGGTTCGCTGCGGTTGCATTACCAGCCAATTATTTCACTGGGAAGCGGCTCCTTAGCCAGTTTTGAAGCCCTACTCAGGTGGGAACATCCCCGAAATGGGATGGTTTTACCCTCCGATATCCTACCCATTGCTGAAAGTGCCGGCTTATCTATTCGCTTAGGACAATGGGTGTTTCGGGAAACTTGTGATCGGCTGCGGAAATGGCGCAGGTCTCCCGCCGGAGAGGCACTGGATATGAACGTCAATCTATCAGGAGCGGAGTTTAGTCGTCCTGCCCTGATCGATGAGGTTCGAACGCTCCTTAACGAGACGGGTATCCCAGGAGACTCCTTGATCATCGAGTTGACGGAAACAACCATCATGGAGAGCAACGTGGATGCGGCACGCCGGCTTTCACAACTGCGCGATCTGGGTATCCGATTGGCATTGGACGACTTTGGGAAGGGGCACTCATCGCTTGGGCGATTGCAGGATTTTCCGATCTCAATATTGAAAATCGACAGCTCCTTTGTGAAGCAAATTCGACTAGGGAAACGACAAATCCTCGACGCGATCATTGCGTTGGCCCATGAGCTGAATCTTGAAATCACGGCGGAGGGAGTCGAGACCAGCCAGCAGCTTGCTTATCTCAGGGATAAGGGAGCAGCGAAAGTACAGGGCCTTTTATTTGCTCCCGCCCTCAATGCAGATGCTGCGGGCGAACTTCTGAACAAGAGGTCTTGGAACTTAGACGAATTTCTGAGGTCCCGCAATGAGCGCTCGTCAGGTTTTGCCGCCGGGTAGGGGAGTGGTGGGGACGGGCAGATTTGAACTGCCGGCCTGCCGCTTAGGAGGCGGCCGCTCTATCCAACTGAGCTACGTCCCCGATGTTGCACCAAATTGGTGTCGCTGTCTTCTGCAGTTTACCAGCGGAGGAGGCCTTTTTTTCCAATGTCCGTCCGATAGTGAGCGCCGGGAATGGAAATCTTATCCACGGCAGCGTACGCGGTCTTGATGGCTTCGCCCAGCGTCTCCGCTCCTGCCGTCACGCCCAGAACTCGGCCCCCCGCCGTGCGTAGGACTGGGCCGTCTTGCCGCGTACCAGCATGGAACACAACTGACCCGGAAGCTTCCGCTTCGGCTATCCCAGTGATTTCCGAGCCGGTCAGGGACTCGCCCGGATACCCTTTCGAAGCAATTACCACACAGACCGATGGCCGTGCCCAGCTTCGACCCCTTACCGAACCTGTTCCGGTCGTCACCATGCTAAGAAGTTCCAGGAAGTCTCCGTGGTAGCTATGCATGAGACATTGCGTTTCAGGGTCACCTAATCGAACGTTAAATTCGAGGAGTTTGGGGCCGTCCGCGGTCATCATCAAGCCTGCGTAGAGGAATCCGGTGAAGGGCATGCCGTCTTTGCGCATTTGGCTGATGGCCGGCATCATGACGCGATCCATAACTTCGCCCGTTTGCTGGGCGGTCAGGATACGTGTATCGCAGTAAGCTCCCATCCCACCGGTATTTGGGCCCCGATCTCCGTCCAGCAGCCGCTTATGATCCTGTGCCGGGGCGAATGGCAGGAGCAGGGAGCCGTTGCTCAACCCAATAAAGCTGACCTCTTCGCCCTGCAGGTATTCTTCGATTACCAATCGTGGCCCGAGGCATCGCACTGCGTCTTCTGCCTCCGGCCATGTCTGAGCAACAACTACCCCTTTTCCCGCGGCCAGCCCATCGGCTTTGATCACGACGGGGAGCGAGAACTCACGCAGGGATGTGAGTGCCTCGTGAAACTCCGTAACTTGGAAGGAGCGGGCAGTCGGAATCCCGGCTCTCTCAAAAAACTGCTTGGCGAAGATCTTGGACCCTTCGAGCTGAGCCGCCGCTTGAGTAGGGCCAACAATTAACAGCCGACGCTTACGGAAGACATCTACGATCCCTGCTACGAGAGGCACTTCTGGCCCCACGATTGTCATTTGAACATCGTGAGCAGTGGCGATGTCAGCGTAACCAGCTATGTGGTCCGGGGTGGGCACGCAAGTTGCTAATTCAGCGATTCCCGGATTTCCAGGACATGCGACCAGACCCTTAACATTGGGCGACTGCGCCAAGCGCCAGGCAAGGGCGTGCTCACGACCACCGCCCCCTACAATCATGATCTTCAGAAGAACCGGACCTCCCTGGCAAAGAGACTAGAATAACGAATAGATCTCAATCAATTTCCATGCAAGCAACGTATGACGTAGTCGTGGTCGGAGGTGGTCACGCGGGATGTGAAGCCGCGCGTGCGTGTGGCCGGCTAGGTCTCAAGACAGCGTTGGTCGCGATGAATATCGACCTGCTTGCTCAGATGTCCTGCAACCCTGCGGTCGGCGGGATCGCGAAGGGTCACCTCGTTCGAGAAATTGACGCTCTTGGTGGCGTGATGGGTGAACTCACCGATGCTGTAGGCATCCAGTTTCGCTTGTTGAACACCAGTCGTGGGCCAGCGGTTTGGTCGCCCCGCGCCCAATGCGACAAGAAGCAGTATCGTATTCGCATGCGTGAATGGCTCGACCGTGAGCCGAACTTGCGCATTCTTCAAGCCGAGGTGGGCGAACTAGTTCTTGAGGGTGAGAACGAGCGTTCTATCAAGGGAGTTCGACTGAAGGATGGAAGAGAACTTCTCGCGAGTTCCGTTGTTATTACGACCGGGACATTTCTGAACGGCTTGGCCCATGTGGGAGAACAGAAGACAGCCTGCGGCAGAAACGGCGAGGCTCCTTCGAACACTTTGGGTGGTCATCTCCGAAGCTTGGGATTGGCATGGACCCGTTTAAAAACCGGCACGCCGCCGCGCCTGGATGGCAGGACGATTTACTGGGATAAGTTCGAAGAACAACCCGGTGATTCCATACCAACGCCTTTTTCCTTCTTGACAAAGTCCATCGAAAGGGAGCAGATCAAGTGCCATCTGGCCTATACAACAGAAGAGACGCACCGGATTCTGTCTCAAAGCATCGCGCGATCGCCTCTCTACAGCGGTCAAATTGAGGGAATAGGCCCTCGTTATTGCCCGTCCATCGAGGATAAGATTGTTAAATTTCCTGACAAGCTGCGCCACCAAATATTTTTGGAGCCTGAGGGCGTAGATACCAATGAGGTTTATGTGAATGGCATGTCAACCAGCATGCCGTTGGACGTTCAGGACGCCATGCTTCGGTCGATCCCGGGTTTGCAAGATGCGGAGATGATTCGGCCGGGGTATGCGATTGAGTACGACGCGATTGATCCTCGAGAGCTAAAACACTCGCTTGAGGTGAAATCGATTCCGGGGCTGTTCCTCGCCGGTCAGATTAACGGCACATCGGGCTATGAAGAAGCGGCGTGCCAAGGCCTACTTGCAGGTCTGAACGCTGCGGCGAAGGTCTTGAACCGGGCGCCTGTGGTACTCCCGAGGAGTTTAGGTTATCTCGGAATTCTGGTTGACGACCTGGTCACAAAGGGCGTTGACGAACCGTATCGGATGTTTACGTCTCGAGCTGAATTTCGGCTGCACTTGCGAATTGACAACGCGGACGCCCGGTTGACTCCGGTGGGACGGAATCTAGGTTTGGTCGACGATGCGCGTTGGGTCCTGTATCTGGAGAAGAGACGGCAGGAAGCGGAGGTCCGACGCCTGTTGACGTCCACACGCTCGCGGGAAGTAGTCGAGCTCACCGGAGGTGCAACAGCGACAGACAATCCAACGCTGGACGTCTGGTTGCGTCGGCCTGAAAGCGGCATCTCACGGTTAGCCAAGTGGCTGGAATCGCGGCTGGGCTGCGCCCTGCAGCATGGGGTTTTAAGCACTGTAGAGACGGAATTCAAGTATGCCGGTTATCTCTCGCAGCAGGGTCGCCAAGTAGCGCAAATGCTGGAAGCAGAGGAGCGGAAGATTCCGATCCATTTCTCGTACGCGACCATCCCCGGATTGTCGAACGAGGCGCGGCAGAAATTGGCTCGAGTAAGGCCTGAGACTTTGGGCCAAG
Source organism: uncultured Acidobacteriaceae bacterium (assembly GCA_963814195.1). Lineage (GTDB taxonomy): Bacteria > Acidobacteriota > Terriglobia > Bryobacterales > Bryobacteraceae > Bog-105. Next base: position 317,371 of record CAWFBU010000004.1, on the reverse strand, counting down.
CAAAACGAATACCTGGGATTACGCCTGCAGCTGTAGCAGTCCTGGACTGCTATCTCAACTTCTGCTGATGTTCCACGTGAAACATTGAATTACTGTGTCCGGGTTTCACGTGAAACATACCTGAACCAGCGCAGCTTCATCTGCTTCGCATCACTTAAACGAAATCAAGACGGCGGAACTTGCGTCACGGTAAGCTAAACGAAGCGATCCTGGTCGTCTCGTGTTGTATCGTTCGTACGATACGACAAGAATCTAGCGCCTCGACTACCACCATCTTTAGGGACCCTCAGAACACCTTGCCTCGAGTTATTTCCATTGCTAATCAGAAGGGCGGCGTAGGTAAAACGACCACCGCCATTAACCTCTCCGCTGCATTAGCCGCCTCCGAGTTACGTGTTCTCCTGATCGACTCCGACCCGCAAGGCAACTCGACCACAGGAGTAGGCGTTGAGAAAGCCGAAGGTCAGAGCACGCTCTATAACGTCTTACTACAGGAGACATCGATCGCAGAGGCTGTTGTGCCTACCCAGTACGACGGGTTAACACTTTTGCCGGCTGATCAGAACCTGGTGGCAACCAATTTGGACTTGGTCAATGCTGAGGGACGGGAGCATCGCTTGCGGCAAGCTCTCGCTGAGGTTAAAAACGAGTACGACTATGTTCTAATTGATTGCCCACCGGCCTTAGACCTTCTAACTCTCAACGCTTTAGCAGCATCTGATTCGGTACTCATTCCAATCCAGTGTGAGTTCTTTGCATTGGAGGGCATTTCCCAGCTGATGGATACGGTGGATCGCTTGAAAGAAGCTTTCAATCCGGCCCTTGCTATCGAGGGAGTGCTCCTGACCATGTACGACGACCGAACTAACCTCACGCGCCAGGTTGAAAGCGACCTCCGCGAATTTTTCGGCCAAGAAGTCTTTAAAACCGTCATACCCCGGAGCGTTCGTCTGGCGGAAGCTCCCAGTTTCGGAAAAACCATCCTGGCCTACGACCCTCGCTCTCGGGGTGCGGAGGCTTATATTCAACTCGCAAAGGAAGTCTTGGCACATGCAAAAAGAGCCAGATCGGAATCAGCGCAAAGTGCTCGGCAAGGGTCTGTCGGCCCTGCTGCCCACTAGACAGTCAGCACCGCCTGCACCTCCGGCCAAAACTGAGACTGAGACCTCCCCCAGCTTTGGCCGATTACAAACGATACCGCTTTCCCAAATCCAGCCCAATCAGGAGCAGCCGCGTACGGCCTTCGACGAGGATCGCCTTAACGACTTAGCGCAATCACTTCGTGCAAATGGGCTGCTTCAGCCGATCACCGTTTACAGCATTGGTCCAGATCAATACCGGATTATTGCGGGAGAACGCCGCTGGCGCGCCGCCGCTTTAGCGGGCCTCACGGAAATACCCGCACTCGTCCGTACTGTTGAGGAGCATCAACTTCTAGAACTCGCTCTGATCGAGAATATTCAGCGCGAGGACCTTAACCCTATTGAAGTCGCGTCGGCCTTCCAATCACTAACGGAGAATCACGGCCTGCAGCACGATCAGATTGCGGAACGAACAGGTAAGGATCGATCGACCATTACGAATTTCCTCCGTTTGCTCCGCTTGTCAAAGCCCGTTCAGCGTAGTTTGGTTGAAGGCAAGATTACGGCCGGACACGCTAGAACTTTGCTCGCCCTGCCCGACCATAAACTACAAGAAGCGGTTTGTCAGAGGATCATCGACGAGCAGTTGAATGTGCGTCAGGCCGAACGTCTTGTGAAGGACTTGAATAGCCCCCAGCCTAAGAACGAGGAACAGCCTCAACCGCCTGCCTTTTCCTTGGATGCTAACGTGAAAGCGGCTCTTGATCAAATCGCGATGAGCTTGGGAACGAAGGTGAACCTCTATGCCAAGACACCGAGCAGTGGTCGTTTGGAGATCGAATACTACTCGCAAGAGGATTTAGATCGGATCTACTCAGTGATTACCAAGCAGTAGAGCTGGTGCCGGCGGCAGGAGTTGAACCTGCGACCTACGGATTATGAGACCGTCGCTCTAACCACCTGAGCTACACCGGCAACATCTCCAGAGTAGGCAGTCCGGCATCCTTCTGTCAACGTCTTGCACCTCAGCGGCTTAGTCGATCAACACGCGCGCTAAACCAGCGTTACCCGCAGCGTCAAAAACCCGTATTACGAGCAGGTGCTCTCCGGGTCGCAAGCGCTCAAGGTGGATGCTGAACTTTTCGCTGGGCGTGTCGGTGATTCCGTCATTCGCTTCAATTGGTTGCCAATAACCTCCGTCGACCGAATATTCGCACCTCTTCAGAGCGCTCGTGGTATCGGATGCGGTGAGGTCCACATCTACCCTCGATTCATCCCGTCGCTTTGCATTGATCACGATTACCGGCGGAGTGTTGTCGATCAAGACAGCTGAGCTCACCATTTCGGTCTGCTTCGCATACTGAAGTGCGTTGGATGGAGCATCAGAAGCGACGATACGAAACAGATAACGTCCGTCGGCAAAAACATCGGGATCAAGAAGCAGCGTATTTTCAGACATCCTGCTCCGAATTAACTGCCACTCTTTCGCTTCTTCCGGACGGAAATAAAGTGTGAAAACAAGTTTGTCCGAATCCGGATCGTCGGCCTGCCAGGAGACTTGAGTTTGAGTGGTCTGAAGCCGCGAGACAGTCTGCGAAGTAGCCGTCGAGCTACTTGCGGCAGGTGCTTCACCGGTGTCTGTGACCGTGACGGAATACGCAGACGTACTGCTGGAGGCGCTCGCACTGGCCTTTGCCGGGTTAGTTCCGATCACGGAAGTGACAGAGACGCTCCGGATAGTCGGCGCTTCGTTCTTCGGAAGATAAGGAACCGTGATCGAACTGCAGGCTGTTGTACTTCCCGCATCCCATTGAACACGCCATTGCATGTACCGCGCAATAGGGCTGCTGATCAGGGATTGCTGTGGGTCAGAAATCGAACTCGACCACGCGCTCCAAGTCGCGTCCGGTCGAACTGAATTGCCGGTTCTCGTCTGAAAGGCCAATCCGTTTGACCGATCGCAGCGCCATTGCAAATGCCCCCATCGGGCCACTGATCCAGAATCATGAACCTGCGATAAGTATTGGGCAGCGCCGTGTTCCTGCATGTCGAATGCGAGAACCCGGGCCGGATTACTCAAAGCAAAGAACAGGCGGGAATCCGTTTGCAAGAGTCTTGTGGTTTCACCGTCTCCGGGCTCCACAAGCAGCGTCGATTTAGTCCCGTCCATCCGGTACACTCGCCCGTGGTCATCGGTCGATATTAAGAGAGCTGTACCCCAAGAAATAACGTCGTAAACGTTGTCCTCTTTCGAACTGCGGATGGTGTCGACCGTTCGATCCGGCAATACGCGGTAGACAGCCGATTTCTCGAGGCCTGCTGTCTCCGAGATAGTACCTGTCGAGGCAGCTGCCGGCTGCTGAGTACTCGACGTCGTAGAAGAAGTGCCAGAAGGACGGGCCCCCGACTGCACGTTCTCTGTCGATTTATGCGCCTCTGTAACGGTGATTACTGTTGGATTTACGGCAGTGACAACACCGGATGAGCTTGCTGTGGACGTAACGGCAGTACCCGTGCGCGTTGAGATAGCGCCGCCCATAGCCGCGATAACAACAGACCCGTCCTCTCTCGGAACGATGGCTCGAACCTCGGGAAGCGAGGAGTCGTAGAGGACTGTCCCCGTTTTTGGACCTGTGATCTCGTAAGTAATACCATTGGGCTCAGTTCCGGCGTAGACCTCCCCGTGAAAGCCTAAGGCCATCGCCGTCACATTCGCCTGTTCCGTCTCGTAGTAAATGTCACCTCTTCCGGTTGCGTCCAGCCGGTAGACTCGACCACTCTCCCCTGTTCCAACGAACAATCCGCCGTCCTTGGCCGGTGTGATAGTCCAGATGTACTTTGCCGGAGACTTCCAGATCAACTTCGCTGACCCATTATTAATTTGGTAAATCCCCCCATTAGGCGATGTCCCTGCAAAGACGTCACCTTTGCTATTGACGGCTATTGCAAAGACCTCAGCCTGGTCACTGGTCCAGATTTGTGAACGGCTGCCATTCTTGTCAATTCTGAAGACCCGTCCGGAGTGACCGGTAGCGGCATAAAGGCTTCCGTCAGGGCCTGCGGCTAAGCTCCACAAGGCGGGTTGGCCAAGCTGTACATTCCATTGTTCAGCCGGGCCGGCCAGCAGAGTGCCGTCAGAGGTCAACGAGGCGCCGGTCAATCTTCCCTTCAGAAATTCCGCGAATCCCGAGGTCTCCCAGGAGGTGCTAGTCGCGCCTCGTAACAAAAACTCCGGCGATAATGCCGCAAAAGCTAAGGTCAAACGCAGCAACCGAATCAATCGATCACTTCCACTTGCACGGTTCTCGCACCGGAAATAAAGTAGCCATCAACAGCAACCCGGAGTTCCGCAATCTGTGACCCGCGAAGCAGCGTTGAGGCCGCGCTGCTAACAGGCGAGGACGATGCGTCCGCCAGAATGAGAGCGACGGATGGCGGAGGATCGGTTAATTCGCCGGATGGCATCGGACCAGAGATAACAAAGGACGGCTGTTGCCTCCATATCCTTATATACGCCGAATCACCTGCCCGATATTGATTGATGGCATCGACAAGCTGCGCCGGGGATCGAAAGGCCGATTGGCTCAATCCGGCGAAATCCGGACTGTTCAGGGTCAGAGCATCACTCACCGTGATGTTCAAAGCGCCTAAGGGAAGGCCGGCGGGCAATCGATAACTCGCGGCCTTTGTCGTTTCAAAGCCATCCTCACCTTGCAACAGGAAGTTCACCTCCAGGGTCTCGCCCGGCCGTACCTGCCCGCGGGATACCCAGGCTTGAGCGATTCTCAACTGTTGTTTCTTCGTAATCGACTCAATGGAATAGCGAATCTCCTTGGGCCGTAAGCCTTGAAAACCTGCTCCCAAAACAAACCCCATCGGAACGACGGCTTCGGCACTTCCCTGCTGTGCCACGCCCGCATCGCTCACAAAAATGTCCCGTATTCTCAATGGTTCGGTAGCGCCTTCGAACGTAATCGCCCCATTCACACGGAGAGTCCCGCCGCCTACCGTTCGTTCGGTAGCATCAATCGCAGAGAACATGGCGGTTTGTACAAGGAATGGGGTCATAAGGCGATCGTTAACGACTTGCATGTGATAGTCATGGGCTTTTCCACTCGGGGAGCGAACCGAAACCACCATCGGAATGGTGCGGGTGACCTTTCCAATCTCCCCGGCGATTGCGGTACTCAGGTCACTCGTGATTGTGCCAACCCATTCCCGTGCTGCGGACAGTTTGAAAGACGAGTTCAAGCTGGGTAGCAGTGCTACTACGTCAGCGCGGGCGAAGGGCAGCTCGGTCGGTCCACTATCCAGGAAGCGGTGGCCGAATGCGTATACTTTGTTGCCGTCGACGTAAGTAACTGTCCCATCAGCACTAACGGACATATCTCCGCTCAGCAGTTGAACGCTGATCATCGATCCGGGTGCCACTCTTCCGCCAAAATTCTGAGACGCCGGGCTCCCCGAAGACACTCCTTGTTGAGGATCGAAACCCAGGCGTCGAAATCCGTCTGCAAACACCTGGACGGTGCGGGGCGTTATACCTGAAAGCGACAACGGGGTGAAGATCTGTTTCAGATGGCCGAGTGAGGGAGTAACTCCGGGCATTTCATCGGCATTTGAGGATGAGGATAAGGTTTGAACGTCGATAAAGCCATTTCTGAACTGATTGGCAACTTCCTTCCTATCTGCGGCGGCACCATCGGGCGCGAGCATCTGCTCAATAGGTTGAATGCCGGCAATGGCTTGTCTGGAAAAAGGAAAGCCGAGGGCAACGGCACCAAGCAATTTGCCGTTTATATATACGGGGCTTCCACTCATCCCCTGCAAGACGCCGGTCTCAGCGAGTGGACCACCGCTGAGCTTTGCGAGTATGATGGATTGCCGTGGAGTGAGGTTTTCGAGGACACCGAGGATTTGGACTTGGAACTCTTCGATCCGGTTCCCGCTAAAGACCGTTCGACCGATGCCTGTGAGTCCGGGACGGACGTCGCGCAATGGGAAGAAGTCCTGAGCCCTCCCGATAGTCATCGAGAGAAGGAAGAAGGAGAAGAGTACCGCAGTTTAGCGCCGCATGTCTGACACTTACGCCGCCCGAGTGCATGGCTCACAGTAGTCATTGTTCCGCACATCGGTTCGCAATGGCTGATTGTGATTAACTGAAGGTGAAAAACCTTTCATGGTAACCACGCCAGTACTTCCTTCCAGGCGCCCGCTCCAGTCCCTGATAAGAGATTCGAGTGGCAGTCGCTGGCTTGGTTCGGCTTACTCCTGGTCGTTTGTTATGCCCCGATTCTTTATCGGATGGGCGTGCAATGGGCTACCGACGAGAACATGGGGCACGGCTTCTTTGTGCCCGTAGTCGCGGCCTACATCGCCTGGCAGCGAAAGGATCGTCTACTTGCGACGCCTCCTGTTCCGAACAACTGGGGATTGGTTCTCGTTATCTGGGCAGCTTTCCAGGCGCTCGCCGCGACGCTCGGGGCGGAACTATTTACCGCTCGTCTCGCCTTTCTACTGGCAGTAGTTGGGACGATTCTGTACCTGGGCGGTATCCGATGGGTCAAGACACTCGCTTTCCCGCTGGCGCTGCTGGTCTTTATGATCCCGATCCCGGCCATCATCTACGCCGCGCTTACGCTACGTCTGCAGACATTGGCCAGCCAACTCGGAGAAATGATGATCACGTGGATGGGTATTCCCGTTCTTCGGGCCGGCAACACACTCCAACTACCAAGCCAAACCCTGGACATCGCGGAAGCCTGCAGCGGCATCCGCTCACTGCTGTCGCTGGCTTTTCTTTCGTTGGTATACGCCTACTTCACCGACAAGCGGATCTGGATGAGGTGGGCGCTTCTTCTTGCGACTATCCCCATTGCCATCGGAGCCAATGGAGTTCGAGTCGCCGTCACGGGTCTTCTTTCCGAAATGAATACGGAATGGGCTCAAGGTGCGTATCATGAAGCAGAAGGCTACGTCGTCTTTGTAGTGGCTCTGGCTGCGTTGATCCTGACGCATCGGATTCTCATTGCGGCGGCGAAACGGTTTGAAGGGGAGGCTAAGTGATGGGTTTTTTGCAGTCGCGGAGTGCGCGCATTCTGACTCTTGTCTTATTGGGACAAGCTTCGATCTTCTATGGATTCTCCCGACGTGAGAACGTCCCCGCTCACCGGCCGCTAGACGCCTTCTCGCTTCCGTCTAACAGCGATTGGAAGCTGATTGAAGAAAGCAAGCTCGATGCCGAGACTTTGGAAGTTTTGAAGGCCGACGATATCCTGTCACGCTTCTACGCCAACCCGGTCACGGCCCAGCAGGCCACTCTCTTTGTGGCTTTCTTTGAAACACAGCGAACCGGGAAAGCTCCGCATTCCCCGAAGAACTGTCTTCCCGGAAGTGGATGGGTGCCGTCACAATCCGGAACGACGGATATAACCGTACCAGGCGAGGCACAACCGATCCGCGTCAATCAGTACATCGTGTCTCGCGGTCAGAATCAGAGCATCGTTCTTTATTGGTATCAGTCGAGAAGCCGCGTGATTGCCAGCGAATACAGCGCCAAGATTTTCACCGTTTCCGATGCTATCCGGTTCAATCGCAGCGATACAGCTTTGGTGCGGGTGGTTGTCAATGTCAGCGACGGGAATACGCAGAAGGCTGAAGATACGGCCGTTTCTTTTGTAAAAGCCTTCTTCGAGCCACTGAAGCAGTATCTCCCCGCTTAAACTACTGTCGCCCGAAGATCTCGCGCTCCGCTCTGGATAATAGAGGCATGCGCCTCGCAAGATCTCTTGCACTGCTTCTGCTCCTGACATCATTTGGTGCGTGCGCCTTCAGCCAAACCACAGCGGCGGTTGCGACACCTACGGTGACGATACAGGTCGCCGGGAAACCCGCCTTGACACTCACCGATGACGAACTGATGAAAATGACTCAGCATACGGCAACAGTGAAAGAACATGATTCTGAAGCCACTTACACCGGCGTGTATCTTCACGATGTTCTGGTCAAGGCAGGCGCACCCTCAGGAAATCAACTGCACGGAAGAGCGCTCTCCTCTTACGTTCTGGCAACCGCTAAGGACGGCTACCAGGCCGTGTTTACTCTCACTGAGATGGACCCGGCTTTCACAGACGATAACATCTTGATCGCCGATCGCGTGCACGGAACTCCACTTCCGGAGACACAGGGTCCGTTTCGCCTGGTAGCTCTTCACGACAAGAAGCCGGCTCGATCCGTTCGAATGTTGGAAAAGATCGACGTCGTACAGCTTCGCTGATAGTTCCAAAGCTTGTCACGCAGCTTCGGGCTCTACACTGGAAACAGATGCTATCGCCTGTCGCTGAGTCACGGGTCATACCGGACCTGCTGCTTCGCATTGGCAATACCCCGCTACTGCCAATTCGGATCGCCAGTCTCCCGGGTATCCCCGTGTTTGGCAAAGCGGAGTTCTTGAATCCGGGCGGTTCCGTAAAGGATCGCGCGGCCCTCAACATGATCTTGCAAGGTGAACGCTCGGGTGATTTGCGCGACGGAAAAACACTCTTGGATTCCACAAGCGGGAACACAGGAATCGCTTACGCCATGATTTGTGCGAGCCGTGGATATCCCGTCCGACTCTGCTTGCCTGCGAATGCATCGCCGGAGCGCAAGCAGATCCTGTCCGCGTACGGGGCTGATTTAATCCTTACGGATCCCGGGGAAGGTTCGGACGGAGCATTCCGCCATTGTCAGGCACTCTACGCATCTGATCCGGATCGGTACTTTTACCCCAATCAGTATGCCAACCCGGCCAATTGGCAAGCCCATTTCGAGACGACCGGACCGGAAATCATCGACCAGACGCATGGGCAACTCACCCACTTTGTCGCAGCCCTGGGTACAACCGGCACTTTCATGGGTGTCACGAGAAGGCTGCGCCAGGAGCTACCGCACGTTCAATGCATTTCTATGCAGCCTGCGTCGCCCCTACATGGACTCGAAGGAACCAAGCATATGGCAACCTCACTGAAGCCCGCAATTTACGATTCGCATCTCGCAGATGACAACGTGTGGGTAGAAACGGAAGAAGCGTACAGCATGGCACGGCGACTGGCGCGCGAGGAGGGGTTGCTTGTCGGTGTCTCCGCGGCGGCGAATGTCGTTGCCGCTTCCCATCTGGCAAAGCGCATTGCTCAGGAGCGCGGAGACCGCCCCGCCGGTGAAGCTCAGGGTCAAATAGTCACCATCCTTTGTGACGGTGGACAAAAATATTTAAGCGAGTCGTTCTGGAATGATCGAGATTGACCGAAAAGCGTGGCAGACTATGGTCCTGCACGCCGAGCGAACTTACCCAAATGAATGCTGTGGCGTCATGTTGGGACACGCCGCTGCTGACCGGCGCGTTGTGACGGAAGCCGTGGCACTGGAAAACTCCTGGGAGGGAGAGCAAGGCGACCGCTACCAGATCCGGCCCGAAGATCTTTTGAAAGCCGATCAGACAGCGCGCGCGCACGGAGTTGAGCTAGTGGGGATCTTTCACTCGCATCCGGACTGTGATGCTTATTTCTCCGAGACCGATCTGAAGAACTCATGCCCCTGGTACTCGTTTGTCGTACTCTCCGTTCAGAAGGGCGAGTTCCATCACGCCAGCAGCTTCGTTCCTGATCCCGACCAGACGAACGCCGAGAAAGAAGAAATCTTATGGCCAGAATCCTGATACCCACTGCCTTGCGGCAGTTCACAGAAGGCTGCGACACAGTTGAAGTCGTGGGAGCCAACGTAGCCGAAGCGCTCGGGCAGCTCACAACACGCTATCCCAATATCAGAAAGAACCTTTACAACGACGCCGGCAAGCTGAGGAGCTTCGTCAACGTTTACGTAAACGACGAGGATATCCGTTATCTCGACCGAGAAGAGACGTCGCTGGAAGGGAACGAAACGATTTCGATCGTGCCCAGTATTGCGGGTGGCTCGGTCGCGCTAACGGAGCCGGAAACCACGCTCAGCAACGACGAAATCGCACGCTACAGTCGTCATCTCATCCTGCCGGAAGTGGGCATGGCCGGACAGACCAGGTTGAAGAGAGGCCGCGTTTTGATGGTGGGCGCCGGCGGCCTGGGGGCGCCACTCGGTCTTTATTTGGCGGCCGCCGGCATTGGCCGCATCGGCATCGTCGACTTCGATGTCGTGGATTCTTCCAACCTTCAGCGCCAAGTCATCCACGGTACGCGCGATCTGGGCCGCAAGAAGCTGGATTCCGCTGCCGACCGGATGCAAGACATCAATCCCAATCTGATTGTGGACAAGTTCGACGTCGCGCTGACTAGTGACAATGCCCTGGAGATTTTAGCGGATTATGATCTGGTGGTTGACGGGACAGACAACTTCCCTACCCGCTATCTGGTTAACGACGCGTGTGTGCTTTCGAAAAAGCCAAACGTGTATGGATCCATCTTCAGGTTTGAAGGCCAGGCGACTGTCTTCGCTTACGAAGACGGCCCCTGCTATCGATGTCTCTATCCCGAACCGCCTCCTCCCGGATTGGTGCCGAGCTGTGCTGAAGGTGGAGTGCTTGGAATTCTCCCCGGTCTGATCGGAGTCGTTCAAGCGACAGAAGCAGTGAAGATTCTTCTGGGTATAGGCGATACGCTAAAGAATCGGCTCTTGCTTTACGACGCTCTCGCCATGAAGTTCAGAGAGCTGCGCTTACGCCGGGATCGGGATTGTCCGGTCTGTGGAGATCATCCCACCGTCAAGAGCCTAATCGACTATCAGGAGTTTTGTGGAGTGACGCCAGCAATCAACCAACCGACAGCCAGCAGCGATGCTATTGATGCTACCGAGCTGAAAGCCAAACTCGACCGGGGCGACAAATTCGACCTGATTGACGTGCGCGAGCCGCATGAATACCAGATTGCGAAGATCCCTGGAGCAAGGCTTATTCCGCTTGGCGATCTGCCGAAACGACTCGCGGAAATAGATCCGAATGCCGAGATCGTCATGCACTGCAAGAGTGGCGGGAGAAGTCAAAAAGCAGTCGACCTTCTCAAGGCGAGCGGATACCGCAATGTGCGCAATATGACCGGGGGCATCACGGCCTGGAGCGACAAGGTCGACCCGAGCGTGCCGAAGTACTGAGGATGATTGGTGGAGCAAGATTCAGGTGGCGTAGAGGGTCTTGCCCTCTGCGCTTGCTGATCTAGTCATCAGGTCTTCGGGCCGCTGCGCCTCTCCCCGGTTATTGGAGTTACGTTCCTCACCACGCTACCGCCTTTCATGACGAAAACCACCTGCCGAACGGCCGTGATGTCGTTCAACGGATTACCAGGGACCGCCACCAGATCGGCCGCCATACCCGGTGCAATCGACCCAATCTGATCGCCTAGCCGAAGTGACTCCGCAGCCAGAGACGTTCCGCTGATCAACGCCTCCAGCGGCGAGACCCCACCATCCCGAACACGGTAGATGAACTCTTCCGCATTCCTGCCATGCGCACCGGCCACACCGTCGGTTCCCAACACCATCTTGACGTGCAGCTTGTGGGCGCGATGCGTCACATCGGCTACCAGAGGGAGACCTTTCTCCATGGCCTCGAAGCCCTCTTCCGTATAGTTTCCGATCCCTAGAAACTTCTGCTTGTTCTCCAGATAGTTGTGCAGCACCAGGAAGTTTGGATCAAAGTAAACGCCGCGGTCAGCCATCAACTGTAGTGTCTTGTCATCCAGGAACGTGCCATGTTCGATGGTGGTACAGCCCGCCAGAACCGCAGCCGTAGCTCCGTCAGAAGCATGGGCGTGCACAACGGACCTCAATCCCACAGCTCTCGCTTCACTGCAGGTAGCCTGGATTTGTGCAGCACTCATCGATTGTGCTCCACCATCTCTGATGCTCTTCGTGGCAAACAGCTTGATCACATCCGCACCGTCGGCTTTCATCTTTCGCACATATGCACGGATCTGATCCGGTGTGCCAGTTGTCTCCGTGACGGATCGCAAGGAAGTCAGCACCCGAGGTCCCGGTATCAGGCCTTCAGCAATCATGGCCCGCAGTGGTTTATCGATTTCTGCCCCCACACTCTGGATTGTGGTGAATCCGTCTTGCACAATGCGGTAAGCGTCTGCTGCCGCAAAGAAGGCAGAGTCTTCCGGGCTCTCTTTGCTGTTCTTGCCTCCCTGTGCCAGGCGGTTATTGTGATCGAAATGCCAGCTCACATGCTCGTGCGTGTCGATCCAGCCCGGCATCAACGTCAAGGAAGACAAATCGTAATCTGCCCGCCCCTGCCTGTCCCGAATGGCTGCAATCTTTCCGTTTTCAATCACCAGATCCTTCTTTGACAGCGATGTTCCATGGCCATCGAAGACCGCTCCGGTACGGATGATTACTTGTTCGGCATGGGCCATGACACTCGCCGTTAAAGCGAAGACTATGAGCGAAGTTCGCATATTCTGAAGTGCTCTATTGAAGCACATCCCGAAAAGGAGATCGTCTGATTTGCCGATCAGAGGCACGCTAGACTACATCAACAAGCAAAAATGTTGAAGACTTTGGGTTGCCACTCCTTGATCATCCTTCTGGCAGCGTCCTCCTTAGCGGGACAGGACCTTACGGCATTGATGGGTGAAGCGTCGATTCGGACCGCGCTCCAGCGGGTGAAGTTGAATGAACCAGAGATGCTGAAGCAGCAGAAACGGATCTGCGAAATCGCCGCTCCGCCTTTTCATGAACAAAAACGCGGGCTCGAGCTGGAGAAGTTGTTTGAAGCCGAAGGACTGCGGGATGTTCGCATCGATAAAGCCGGCAACGTTGTGGGCGTGCGGCCTGGGGCGGGTACAAAACCAAATCTAGTGCTTGCGGCCCATCTCGACACCGTCTTTCCAGAAGGAACAAATGTGTCAGTAACGGAAGAAGGTTCCGTGATGAAAGGTCCGGGCATCGGAGACGATTGCCGGGGCCTGGTTGTCATCCTCGGTGTGATGCGCGCCTTGAAAGAAGCCCACGTGCAAACTCCGGGAACGATAACCTTTGTCGCAGACGTTGGGGAAGAAGGGCTTGGCGATCTTCGCGGAATGAAAGAACTTTTCGGCGAGACTCTGAAAGGAAAAGTCGACAGCTTCATCTCGGTTGACGGACTGGGCACGGGCATCACCCGCATTGGAGTCGGAAGCTATCGATACAAAGTGGAGTTCAAGGGTCCGGGTGGGCATAGCTATGGCGCGTTCGGGATGGCCAACCCGATACAGGCCATGGGTCGCGCCATCGCCAAGATCGACGCGTTCGAAGTCCCGAAAGATCCGAAGACCACTTTCAACGTCGGTCGAGTCGGTGGCGGAACTTCGGTGAATGCAATCCCGTTCGAGGCATGGATGGAAGTGGATATGCGGTCAGCGGATGTGAAGTCTCTGGAAGCACTCAATGCCAAGTTCAAGGTGGCCATGAACGAAGCGGTCGAGGAAGAAAACAAGCGTTGGAACAATCGAGGTCCGATTAGTGTTGCTCCCGAGATTGTCGGTTTGCGTCCTGCCGGCCAAACTTCGGAGAGTTCCGCCATCGTCCAGACCGCACTTGCGGCTAACAAAGCTTTACAGCTCGATACTCATCTCGGCGAAGGTTCGACTGACTCTAACGTTCCGATGAATCTCGGCATTCCGGCGATCACGATCGGCGGCGGCGGTAAAGGTTCCGGAGCCCACTCTCTGAACGAGACCTACGATACGACCGACTCCTATCTCGGCACCCAACGAGCGTTATTGCTCGCCGTGGCTCTCGTGCACTAATGCCCCGCGTTCGCGAAGTGGTTTACCGGCCCTTGTCCTGACCCCAGGCCGGGTGCACTTTCAATCGCTAGCTGAACGTACCTCTTCGCACGGGACACGGCATCTGCAATCGGTTCGCCGATCGCAAGAGCTGCGGTGATAGCCGCAGCGTAAGTGCATCCCGTCCCGTGTGTATGTCGAGTCTCAATGCGGGTTCCGGGAAGCTTGATAACAGTGCTCCCGGAGCAGAGGATATCCACCGGTTCTCCAACCATGTGCCCCCCTTTCACAAGAACTGCCTGGCAGCCTAACGCTTGCAGCTTTTGAGCCGCCGTTACCATATCGGACTCATTCTCAATCGCGTTCCCGGTGAGTGCTTCGGCTTCGGCGATATTCGGCGTCACGAGGTACGCAAGGGGCAACAACAGCCTCGCCATCGCATCGGCAGCGGCTTGTGAGATGAGCCGCGCTCCGTGCTTGCTAATCATCACGGGATCCACAACCAAAGGAAACTCAAACTTTGCGGCAGCCCTGGCAACCGCTTCGATTACGTCGACGCTTCCTAATGCACCCGTCTTCGCCGCCGCGGGCGGAATGTCTCCTATGACGGCTTCGATCTGTTCACCAACCAGTTCCCCTGACATGACTTCCACGCGAGAAACTTTCTGGGTGTTCTGTACGGTCAGTAGGGTGATGACCGCCTCCCCATACACACCAAACTGATGAAAGGTTTTTAGATCGGCTTGAATGCCGGCGCCGCCGCTTGGATCGGATCCGGCAATCGTTAACGCTATGGGTGGCGGCATGCCCCCAAGGTAGCGTGAGCGACGCCGGCTACTGGAACGTTTTGGACTGAGTGGTTGCTCACCGCCGAGTTCGACATCGTAACTGCCACAGTCGAGACGGTTGTCACATCTCCCGTCACAGGGAATGAGGCTTGCACAGTGAAGGCGCCTCCGACCGAACTAGCGGGGAAGAAATAGGCGTGGAACTTAGCCGATGCATCGAAAGTCACTGCATTTGGAGTCATCGTCTGCCCGGCGCTATTCAGAAAGTTGAAGCTCATCTTCCCTGCGCTGTAAGTGTTGTCGAATCCCGTTAGCGTTACTACCAGGTTCGGTGCTTGCCGTACCGCAGTTGCGCTGACAATCTGGATAGCAGCCGGCGCGATGGTGAACGATTGGGTGTAGTCGGCCTTATTAGGCAGACTCAGGTGAATGTCAGTGTTCCTGCTGTCGTGCCCGTCTGAAAAGTCAAGGCACTGTCACCGTTGTACGTTCCAGATTGAGCGCCACTGGCAATGTGACCTGTAGTTGCCGTCCACTGGTGGCCGTAAAGTGATGGCCGGGTCGTCTGCGGTTCCGGAGACCAGCGGCGTGAAGCTCATAGTAACCATTCCGATGGCGCTTACGGAAGATGCCGAGGCCAGATGACACTGAGATGGACCTGCTTGGAACTAATCAGGGGCGACAAATCTACTGCGAAGGAAGCGTCAGGAACTAGCGAACTGATGCCTTGCGCGGTGATCGCGAACTGTCGAGTGCCGATCGAAAGCGTGCCGCTGAATGTACCGGTCTGCGGCGGCACAAAGACGAGCTGAAAAGTGATGCTGCTGCCGGGTGCGACGACGCGGGAAGCGTTGGGGCTCCGCTAATGGAAAACCTAGTTCCGGTAGCGGTAATCGTCGGGACAGAAACTGCCGAGATGGTCGTCTGCGGATTGCTGACCGTAAAGGTCAATTTATTCGCACCGGTTGTGGTGCCGGCAACGACCTGTCCGAAGCTCAGCGCCGTAGCAGGCTGCGCAGTCAATCGCACTCCGGTGGAATCCGTATAGGTAATAACGAGCGAACTCAAGTCGCCCAGTACACTGGCTGCGCCCGTTCCCTGGATGGCGAAAATACTCGTACCGACAATCAAGTTGGTGAGGAATGTTTGGGTTGTACCGGGCGAGAAGGTGACGTAAAGTTGTAGCGCCTCCAGCAGCCAGGGTCGCTGGAAGTTGACTCAGGGAGAACGGCGTACTCGGGTTGTTCGTGGTGGTGGCGATCGAGACCAGAGTCTGAGGGTTCAGCGCGTTTATTCCGTTGTTTGTCAACGTGAATGGGATCGATACGGTTGCTGTTGTCAGGACATTGCCGAAATTGATCGCAGCGGTGGTACTCGGTTGCAGGGTGCTGCCTGAACATTGAGCGGCAACGCTGCTTTTGCAGGAGAGCGATAACGCAGGGGCAGCACCAACTCCCGTTAACGTCCCGATACTGACGGGCAGACCTGCGATATTCCCCTGAAGGTAGCCGTTGACAGACCCTTGAGCCCGCGGGGTAAAGTTCAATGTGAAGATCTTGTAATTACCCGGAGCAATCACAGATCCGAGTCCATACCCAGTCACGGTGAAGCTATCGGACGGAACCGTCGCGCCCGAAGCATTTCCGATGTACACGACGCTCATCGCTGCCTGCGTAGAGCCGTTATTCACGACGCGGATTATCGTGCTGGTGGACGCGCCCACTGATGTATCTGCAAAGGAGTAGTTGTAGGGAAGCGGAGTCAACTGACTCTGCGGGAGTCCGCCACTCGATGGATCCAGATAAAAGCTCAGATTTTGCGCCCGCGGCATCGCCGCAAGCAGCAGGGCTAAGAGCAGCCGTTTCATTGGGCCGCCTTCACGCGCAGCACGGCCGCCGGGGGTGCGTGGCAATTCGAAAGAGACGGGTTGGTCACCCGTCGTCTGCAGAAGCCAATTGCGCCCGGAACTCGCAGAGTGCAGGTGGAGGCAGGTGCCAGACATCCGCTCAAACCGACGTCTCCGCTCGATGGGAACTGCACTGCCAATGCCCGTGGCGAGCGAACGCAACACGAGTTGGTCTGTCTGAATCGTCACCGTTAAGTGCTTCCCTGGCCGGATAAATATCGGCGGTTGGGTCCGCGCTAACCGGTCGCGCCAGTACGATTCCGGTCAGTAACGATACGGTCTCTTCTTCCACCATTCCGCCTGGCCGCCTGACGATCATAGGGCCGTTTCACTTGCAGTCTTGTTGATGCTAAGAACCTCACCGGTCATTGACCCATCAGGAACGGCAAGTGCACGGAAAAGCCGCACCATCCCAGTGGACCATCGTGTTACTGCGCGGCAACCATGCAATGGAGCTATCGAGTTTCTTCTGAACTCCGACGACCGCTTTCCCTGCACCTCGGCATAGGATGCGATGACAGTGAGCATTGGCATCCAGCAGGAGCAGACTTCGGCTCCGAAGCATCAAACCGCCCGCCTCAGAGAAATTCAGAGCCTCCACTGCGTCAAACAGGCGGTTGCCTATGATGTAGTTCCCTGGTACGCCAGTTACCGGTAAACGCCGCCGTCGCATAACGAACTAAACCCACCTGCGGCGCAGAGATCTGGCTGAAGGTCGGGCGCAATAAGAACGCTAACAAGAGCGGAAGGATCATAGACAACCCCTCATTACCCTGCTCGCTTTGGCGCGTCTACGGATGACCGACGCTGACGGTAGGTGCACCAATACTTATCGACGAAGATCTCGATCCACTAGAGCACTTTCATCAGACTTGAAGCCGCGTAAGCTGCACCGGCACCGGCGGCAATAGCGAGACCGATCATGATCCACTTCTTTTGTTGAAGCTCCCGTGATAGGCGGGTCCCGTTCCGTCGCTGGAGATCGAGACCGAGGGTTCGGCAGAGCGGAAAATTGGAGCATTCGACCCCAGGGCCGCAGCACGAATAGCCGGCCGAACATTGAACAGACTCGCTCGGGGTGGCGATGGAGTTCAGTGGCGCATCCTCTGACTCCGTAGAAGACGAGCTTGCTCTGGTTGAAGCAACTCCGGTGCCAGGCGTTGCAGCTTGCAGACGAGGCGCCCCGCGTCGCCGCTTTTGGGACCGTCGCAACCAGATTCTCTTCCACTAAGATCCCCGCATGCTGGTCACCCTTGGTAGCCGTGATACGCATGGTCACAAGGCCGGGATTTGCATTCCATTGGATGCCCTCCAGTGGGCTCGGCCGCTTCCGTCGGTGTATACGACCGCCGAATGTGAGCCATCTGCAAACACACCGGAGCACCGCTATCGGGCAGCGAAGCGCGATCGCCGCCTCGTTAACGGCCGTTCCGTTCTCATCTGTTACCTCGATGTAGAAGCCTTTGTTGCTCTGCGAACTGACGGGAACTGGTGTGTTATCCCTATCGCGAGACGTTAATTGCAATGCGTTGCGAGTGCAGAGCCGGACGGCCCGAGGTCTGCGCCCAACCCGGAGGCGCGATCAACATTGGAATCAGGAGCAGGGAGACAACAGGTGAGATGAAGGCCAGAGTCATGCGATACCCAATCAATTGAGTTGACTGAGGCCGCTAAAACGCTCAGGCCATTTGAATCACGACTACGGTAACGTTGTCCGGCCCGCCTTCGTTTTTTGCGGCTTCAACAAGGTAGTGGCATTTATCGGGAAGATTCTTCTGAGAAATCAGTGTTTCTGCTAAAACTTCTTTCTTCGACCACTCCGTGCAGGCCATCGGAGCAGAGAAGAATCTGATCGCCCGGAGTCAATTGGAGCGATAAGATCGCATACGGAGCTCTTCTGTCGAGCCAACCGCCATGGTGAGAACGTGACGCATGGGATGACGGCGGAGAGCCTCTTCGGCGAACCCGAGACGCGACCCTACCTCCGCCACCCATGTTTGATCTTCGGTGATTTGTAGCAAGGCGCCCTCGGCGGATAGGTACGCTCTGCTATCTCCGACAGCTCCGATTTCCATCTGCCGTCAACAAGCTGGCGCGCAACCAGCAGGGTAGTTCCCATGCCTTCCAGTTGCGGATTCGCATTGGCAGCTTGGCGGACCGCCCAATTTGCTTCCAGGAAGGCCGCTCTAGTGTGCTCTGGCTCCATCGGCATCGGAGGTTTGCGAAGAAATTCGTAAAGTAGTTCCGCGCTAAGATGCGAGGCGTACTCACCAGCATTCGCCCCACCCATCCCATCCGCCAGGATGAAGATGCCAAGCTCACAGTCACTAATGAAGTAGTCTTCGTTGTTCAACCGGACGCAGCCAGGATCGGACAACCCGAAAGCCTCAAGCATGGGCCACTAGATTATAACTACTGTTCGCTATGAGAGGGAATGGCGAATGTCGGCACTACCATTCTTCGCAGTTGATCACCGCAAGGTGTCGGCTTCAGCATAGCGACGCCGGGAAAAGGAATGCTCATGCTAACTGCAGATTATCCTGTTACTTGTTTCCGCTGTCTTCTGCTGACCTATCTGAAGCGTCGCAACGCGCGATGGCCGCCAAATTGGAGACACGATGCAATAGGGTCCCTTTAGGACCCTTCGGCTGCAGCATCGCCTTTAACTGGCGAAAGCTGTCTCATCGAAGTTCTGTTTCAGGCGGCTGGGAGCAGGAAGCGGGCGCCAGGATGCGACTGGACTCGCGCCTTTGTGCAGTTTCGAGGAATGACCTTGGCCTCCGTGTCATTTTCGTCGTGATCGAGACCGAACTTGAAACGACTTTTGCGCCTCATCGAAGGCATTGGCCTTTAACAACGCAAGACCGAAATTGAAGCGATAGGCGAGATCATTAGTATCTCCTTCGACGGCGCGGCGATAATCCTCCGTAGCCGACGGCATGCCGAGCTGGCTTTCGGCGGCGCCGAGATTGTTAAAAACCTCGTTCAGCGGAACCGTTTTGAGACACCTCGCGGAAATAATTGGCAGCACCCGTGTAATCGCCGGCAGCCATAGGCTGCAAGCCCCATGCGGAAGCGCGCGGCGATATAGCGCGGATCCTGCCTGGCGCGACGCGGCCGAACCAATCCAGGGCCTGCCGGTACGTTTCTTTTCCAGGTTGAGTTTGCCGAGTTCAAAGGCGGGACCGGACAGGTGAGGCTCGATCAAGGCGGCCTGGGAAAACCATTTTTCCTGCTGCTCGCCGCGGGAAGCGAGCAGACCGCGCATGTAGCTTTCCTCGGCGTCCAGGCGGACAAATTTGTCGCGGGTTCAGAAACTGATCGAGCGGCGCGTTAGTGGCGGGTTCGATGTAGCGAGAGCTCTGCCAGGCAAGATGCTCATTCAGGCGGGAGAGTTCGGACAGTTTTCCGGCCTCGGCCATCTGCGGGCCGTCCGTGCAGCTTGCGCAGATCCAGAAATTTGGCGGTAATCTGCACCGAACTGTTGCGGAGCTGGGTATCGCCGGCGGGCAGCAGCACGTCGAAATTTCCATAGCAAATGTAGTCGACGTCCAGGGTTTGGCCCAGCTTGATCAAGGTGGCCTTGGTGAAGTCGGCATCGGGGCGCAGGCCCAGACGGCGCAGACCTTCGGTTCGGGAATCGCGGGCCATAACGATTTCGCCGGCGGCACCGAGCTCGACGCGAACAGTTTCGGCGACGCTTTCGCCGACCCAGTTCAGATCAGGAAATGAGAGTTGTTGTGGAACTGCAGCACCAGGACGGTCGCGGCTGGGAGGAAGTTCGCGAAGAAGAGCAGGAGAAAGCAAGGAGACGGCGCGAACGCACGTCTCCATTTAACAAGTTAAAATCTGCTTGAAGACGATCACGCGACCGGAGCGCCTACATGCCCGAGGCGGTGGGGTCTGGGCCGAAAACCAGCCTGGTGGTGGTTCCGCCGACGCGGATTTCCTGCAGCTTGTTGGAGTCGTTGTACTGGACCTGAGTGCTGGGGAATTTCGATGTTGCGGTCACGGTCTGGACCGGAACTTCAACGGACTGCTTTCCCTTGCGCAAGACGGCGGTGTTGTTGTCCTTGACTTCTACCTTATAGTCACCGGCCTTCAGGGTCTGACCGTTGACGACCGAATCCTGGTGCAGCGACACCTTATAGGTCGCTGCGCTTGCGGTCATAACGCCCACCGTAACGAGGGTGAGTGCGATTTCTTCAACATGGAATTCTCCTAGATATGGTCCGCAAACTCAAGCGGACTCGGTTAACACAACTCCGACGTGGTGTTGTGCCTCAACCAATATACGTCGAAAGCCGACAAAGGTTCCGTTGTTCACGAGAAATTTCAGAAAACTCTTAGAATTTGCCGGCATAGTTGGATACCCGGAAGCCTGTATCTCTTGTTCTGAGCCGAAGCCTTTAGCCAATGAACCTTCGGGTCGTGGCGAAACCAGGTCAATTGCCGTTTCGCGTACTGACGGGTTTTGGTCTGGCACTGCTGAACGCCTCGAAAGGGTCAGTTCCGACAGTTAAGACCTGGACGGCCTGTTTGTAACCCAGGGTCTGTAGAGGTTTCGCATTGGAGGGAACTCCGACTGGCGAGCAATTCTCGGGTTTCCTCTAGTAAGCCTGCTGTGAACATGGAGATAGCTCGTCAGTTCAGCCTCTCGTAAAGGCTTTTCCGGTCGGGATTCAGGCCAATTTTGAGGACTCTGATATCCGGTCAGCGCATCGCGAGGCTTGCGATTGAAGCGTGCTGGCAGGTTGGCGAGCCTCATGGTCAATTCGACGGCACGAATCAGTTTCTGGCCGATCGTTGGGGTGGATGCGGGTGGCCGCCGCGGGGTCAAAGCGGCGCAAGATACGCTGGAGAGGCAGGGGGGAGTTCGTTTGGTATTTGGCCGAAGACGGTGGCGCAGATCCTCATCACGCGGTCGGCGCGGGCGAGAAACCTTCAAGAAGAGCGCGCAGGTAGAGGCCGGTCCCACCGACAATGAGCAGGAGGTGCTGATCCTGCTAGATCTTCGCGGAGAGCCGCACGGGCCAGCCGGGCATAGTCTCCGGCGGCTAATTCCTGCTCGGGGAGTCAGATCGACATCGACAAGATGATGCGGGAATGCCGTGACGGTCTGCGACCGGGCGTCTTGGCGGAACCGATATCGAGGCCGGTGTAGACCTGAACGGAGTCGCAATTGATGATCTCGCCTGGAATTGGCGGGCAATGCATAGCCCCAAATCGCTCTTACCGGAGCCTGTAGGACCAACGATCGCGATGACAGGATGCATTTCTGAGCGGGTGCGACAGCAGAAATCGGAGCTATACTAAGGGCAAACAACGCCGATCAGCGTTGTCTACACCACCATTCACAAAGCGCGTTGAATGCCTCTTACTCTACCCCTATTTCACGTCGATCCGGTTTTGCCTTGGCCGTTCCCCGTATTCACAGCTTGTCCCCGCAATTATAGCGTTGGCCTAGCCGTGCCGTTCGCCGGCTCGGACCAGGTAGCTTCTCAGAAGACCGATAGGCAAACCAGCCTTCCGGCGGCTACCAAGCAGCCCACCTCTTTGAAAGCGTCAGCTTACTATCACTTTTCGCTGGGACATCTATATGAAGAATTGGCGGCGGCGAACGGCAACCGCAGCGATTACGTTAACAAAGCAATCGAGAATTATCGGCAAACCATTAAAGATGACCCGAGCGCCTCCTTTCTAATCGAGGACATTGCGGAACTCTACCGGGTTTCGGGCCGCATCCGGGAAGCGGTGGAAGAGGCGCAAAACGCCATCAAGAAGAATCCGGACGATCTGAATGCGCGGCGGGTGCTGGCTCATATCTACACGCAGCAGATTGGGCGATGCGCAGGCCAACCATGTGGACGAAGGCATGGTGCGCAAAGCCATCGAGCAATACAAGTTCGTGACCGACAAAGATCCGAAGGACGTGGAGAGCCTGGTGATGCTCGGGCGGCTTGACCGGGTGCTGGAAAACTCGGTCGACGCCGAGATGGCCTTTAAGAAAGTACTGGCCGCGGAGCCGGACAACGAGGACGCGACCACAGGACTGGCCAGCGTGTACTCGGACCGGGGAGACGCCAAGAGCGCGGCTGAGCTGCTGGACAAGCTGACTAAGAAATCGCCTTCGGCTAAAGCATACGTCAGTCTGGCGAACAGCTACGAATCGATGCACGAGTACGGACCTGGCGGCCGAAGCTTATAAGAATGCACTTGCCCTGGACGGTACGCATGCCGAACTGAAGGCGCTCTGGCGCAGGACCAGGCGCTGGCCGGCAAGTTTGACGAGGCGCTGGCCACTTATCAGGAGATGGCCGAGGCAAATCCGCGCGAGGCCCAGCCTTACGTCGGGATGGCGCAGATCCACCGGGAGAAGAAGCACTTCGCGGAACGCCGCAAGGCGATGGACAAAGCCAAATCTCTAGAACCGGACAATCTCGAAGTTCGATTTAACGAAGTGGGCTTCTGGAGAAAGAAGGAAAGCTACCGGAAGCAATTGCGGCTTTGAAGTCGATTGTCGACTCGACCGATCGGAAGAGCGTACGATCCCAGCCAAAAAGCTGCCCGGGCCAAGATGCTGGAGCAGTTGGGTCTCTTATACCGCAGCAACGACCAGTTCGAACAGGCCGCCGCGACTTTCCGGCAAATTGCGCGCTCTGGATCCCGACCTGGCGCCGCGGGCCGAAGCGCAGATCATTGACACTTATCGGCAGGGACGAGATTACAACAAAGCGCAAGCAGCCAGCGAGGCTGCTCTGAAGAAATATCCGAAAGACCGCACGATTCACGAGGTCCGCGCGCAACTGCTCTCGGACCAAGGGAAGCCAGAAGAAGCGGTGGCGGAGCTGAAGAAGCTCTTGGACGGTAAAAATGACCGGGAGTTATATGTCGCGATGGCGGACATTCAGCAGAAGGCAAAGAAGTATTCCGATGCTACCAAGTCGTTGGATGAAGCCCAGAAGCTGGCTCAAAACAAGGAAGAGAACTCAAACATCCTCTTTATGCGCGGCGCTATGTACGAGCGTGAAAAGAAGTACGACCAAGCGGAGCAAACTTTCAGAAAGGTGCTGGAAAGCGACCCTACGAATGCCTCCGCACTGAACTACTTGGGGTACATGCTGGCCGATCGCAACGTCCGCTTACCCGAGGCGCAAGATTACATTCAGCGTGCCATAAAGCTCGACCCGAATAACTACGCTTTCCTGGATAGTCTGGGTTGGGTTTACTACCGGCTGAATAAACTGTCCGAAGCAGAGAAGCAGCTTACGCGTTCGTTGGAGATGTCGGCCAAGGATCCCACCATTCATGATCACCTCGGTGACGTTTACTTCAGGGAAGGCAAAACGAAAGAGGCCATCGCCCAGTGGCAATCTTCTCTGAAGCAATATAACGAAGGTGCGCCGTCGGACGCTGAACCGGAAGAGATCGCGAAAGTTCAAAAGAAGCTGGATAGCGCTCGAGTGGCGCAGGCTAAAGATCAAAAGCCTAGTAAAGTCAGCAACCAGTAACAGCGCGGACCGAAGTTCAGATCTTCAGGAGAGAACGTAGCCGCTTGGTTTGAATGCGGCTGACGGGTATCTCCGTTTGTTTCTTATCGTCCATCTTTAGTTGAAAGCTCGACTTGAACCAGGGGATCACTTCCCGTATCTTGTTGATATTAACTAAGAACGACCGGTGAACTCGCCAGAAAAGATTAGGGTCCAGGTTGGACTGTAATTCTTCAATCGTGCGGTAGTTCGACTGCCCCTCAAATTGGGAAGTAACGACCGTAATCAGGCCATCGTCGATCGTGGCGTAGATCATATCCTGTGCATCGACAATCAGGTTGCGATTGTTGGATTTGATCAGTAATTTACTCCGCTGAAGAGTCTGTTTGAGTCCGCTGCTCGGTTCGGAAGTGCTCAGCCGTTCCTGAGAAGCTTGTCGTTCATCAACTGTCCGGCGGGCCCGGACAACGGTTTCGATGAGCCGGTCTTTCTCAATCGGTTTCAGAAGGTAATCGAGCGCCTGTAAGCGGAAGCCCTCCATGGCGTAATTGTCGTAGGCGGTGGTGAGGACGAAGTGTGGCAAGACGACCCCCCTTTTTCTCGGACTGGCGAATGACGCTCAAGACCATCTAGACCCGGGCATCTGGACATCGATGAAGACCAAATCGGGTTCAAGTTGCTCGATCATCTGAGCGGCTTCGAGACCGTTGGATGCATAATCGAGTATCTCGATCTCTGGAAAGTCTTTTAGAAGGAATGACAACTCTTCACGGGCGAGTTGCTCGTCGTCCACTATAAGAGTCGAAACGGTAGCGGTCAGACCGTGCGACATCAGGGTAAGTATACGCCTGAAAGTATAACCCACAAGACGGCCGGATACGTCTGTTTCTCTATGCAGGGCTGCGCAAGAGGATTGTATCCAGCGGCAAATATGAACATCCAATTGGTGACACTTAGACTACATTGCACGTCGTTAAAGGTGGAAGGCTCATGACGCCGAAGTTTGAATCACACTTTGCCTTTGAGGGATGCCGCTAAAGATGGCTCGCTTGACGTTAGCTCCGGAGCACGATTCTAAACCGGAGACGAGCGCAATGCTGGCCCCTGATGGCAGGAGGATACTCGTTATCGGTGGTACCCAGTTCATCGGCCGGTTGCTTGTCGAACAATTGGTCAGAGGCGGGCATGAAGTATCCATTCTTCACAGAAAGCCCAAGCATACCTTCGGAAAACGTGTTCACAACCTGCAAGCCGACCGTAACGACGCTTCCTCGATCCGCGCAGCAGTCGGCAAAACTCGCTTTGACGCGGTCTACGACTTCGCTTACGACTGGGAGCACGGAACCACTGGCGCACAGATCGAAGCAACAGCCCAACTTTTCGATGGGCGAGTTGCCCGGTACATTTTCATGTCCAGCGTTGCAGCCTATGGCGACGGCCTGAACCATCACGAAGGGGATGCTTTGGCTCCCGACGATCACCCGAACGTGTACGCCCGCCACAAGGCCATGAGCGAACGTTCACTATTTCGCCTTTATCAACGCACCAATTTCCCGATTGTCACGCTACGCCCTCCCTTTGTCTACGGTTCAGGCAATCCGTTTTACAGAGAAGCTTTTTTCTGGGATCGATTCCGTGCGGGGCGTCCGGTAATCCTCCCGAGCGACGGTCACCGCCTGATGCAGTTCATCTACGTCAACGACCTGGTCGAACTCGCAATCACGGTGCTCGATCTTCGCAATGCGGTGGGCAACGCCTTCAATACTGCCAACCCGCGCCCGATCAGTCAGCATGAGGTAGTTTCAGAACTGGCGAGGGCAGCCGGAATTCGTGATCCGGAAGTAGTCTCTATTCCGCGCGACGTGATTACGCGGACTGGAGGACAGGCTATCGGCCATAATCTCTATTTCGGGTACTACTACGATCTCCCGGCTATCACCCAGATCGTCACGAAGGCTCAGCGTATGCTGGCTTTTAAACCAACCGAATTTTCCGTTGGCCTGAAAGCTACTTTCAATGCCTACCAGAAGAGGCGCGGTTTTGCGCGACCCGACTTCTCCTTTGAGAATCGCCTTCTCAACTGCGCATCAAATCAGTTTTCCGAGTCTCAAACCGCTTAACAGTCCGAGGTGCGCCGCCTTGGAAGCGATTGCCGCCAAGTGGCGACCGGTCACGATCCCGTTCATCTCTTGCGAATGTCCACCCGCCACCTCTGATCTTTAAGGACTAACAAGTACCGTATGTGATGGAATAGTTCTATGAACTATAAGGCACTACTCGCAATCGTTCTACTTGCCGGGTCGGTCAGCTTGTCGGCTACCCCGGGTCAAAGCGTCGGCTCCGATGTGAAAGAAGCTGGCCAGAAAACGACTGGCGCGGTCAAAAAGGGAGCCGTGGCGACCAAAAACGGAGTAAAGAAGGGCACTCATAAAGCCGCACATGCTACCGCCAAAGGCGCCAACAGCGTTGCGAACAAAACCACTGGGACATCAAACTAGCTGCTTTTCATTCGATTGCATTGTCGTAGACGTACCCTGCAATGTGCGGTGTATGAAGGTAATTCAAGCAGTTAAGCCGAACTGGGTTCGCAGCCTCGGAAGAATTTTGGAAAACACTCTCTGATGTCTCAATACGATCTCATAGTGATTGGTTCCGGTCCGGCTGGACAACGAGCTGCCATTCAGGGCGCAAAGACCGGGAAGCGGGTGGCTCTCGTGGAACGGCGGGAAGTCATCGGGGGCGTCTGCATCAATACCGGGACGATTCCGAGCAAGACCATGCGAGAAGCGGTGCTGCACCTTTCGGGGTACAACTACCAGAACATCTATGGCGTCAGTTATCGGGTGAAGGAGAAGATCACCATGGCTGACCTCGCGTTCCGGGTTCAGCATGTGATCAAAACTGAGGTCGACGTCACAATTGCCCAGCTTGCTCGGAACGGCATTGAAGTGATGACCGGCATAGCCAGTTTCAAAGACGCCACGACGGTTTCAGTCACGAATTCGCGTGGGACGTTAGACATAACCGGGGACAAGATTGTCATCGGTACCGGCACCAAGCCTGCCGCTTCGCCGAAGGTTCCTATCAACGCTCGAAATATCATCAACAGCGATCAGATTCTAGACATGCCCTCCGTCCCAAAGACGATGATTGTCGTAGGCGGCGGTGTGATCGGCGTTGAGTACACCTGCATGTTCGCGACGCTCGGCGTGCGAGTGACTCTGATCGAGAAGCGGCCTCGCCTGCTGGAGTTTGCGGACCAGGAAATTGTGGAGGCCCTCTCCTATCACTTACGCGACCACCGCGTAACGATGCGGTTGAACGAGGAAGTTCATAGCGTGGAAGAATCCGGAGGCGGAGCTACCGTCACCGCCGTGCTGGAAAGTAATAAGAAGATCCAAGCAGACGCCCTCCTCTACGCAGTCGGTCGCCAAGGCAACGTGGACGAACTGAATCTGCAAGCCGCGGGACTGGAAGCTGACAACCGTGGCCGGATTGCAGTTAACCAGCATTACCAGACGGCGCAACCAAGCATTTACGCCGTAGGAGATGTGATCGGATTCCCGAGCCTTGCCTCGGTTTCCATGGAGCAAGGCCGTATTTCCGTCGCACATGCGTTTGATAAGCCGATCTCCTCGAACCCTAGCTACTTTCCGTTTGGAATCTATACGATTCCTGAAATCTCGTTCATCGGGAAAACAGAAGAGCAGCTGACCGATGAGGACGTACCTTATGAAGTCGGCGTAGCATATTATCGTGAGATTGCGCGCGGCCAAATCAGAGGCGACACAACAGGCCGGCTGAAGCTGATTTTTCACCGCGAGACGCTGGAGCTGCTGGGTGTGCACATCATTGGTGAAGGCGCCTCCGAGTTGCTACACATTGGACAAGCGGTTTTGATCCTGAAAGGTAAGATGAATTATTTCGTCGATACGGTGTTCAACTATCCGACGCTGGCCGAGTGCTATAAAGCGGCTGCGTTTAATGGATTGAACAAACTATCTCGTGATTAGTTTCGGCATTGATCATGGCGCACGGAATTGGCATTTCAATAACGGAAAGACTCTCTGCTGCGGTGGTGATCGATCACGCTGTGGTAGGACGCACGGTCCATCATCCAGACGACGACGGCATAGAAGCCGATAGTCTGCACGGCGTTCCCGCGGAGTTCATCTTGCAGCAGGTGGTTGAACTGCTCGGCAAGCTAGATCTGCAACACAAGCCCACGCACATCGGTGTCGGCATGCCCGGCATAGTACGAGAACGGCGTGGTAGAAGATTCGCCGAACTTGATGCAGTTCAAGGGTCTGAACATCCAGACTCTGCTCACGGATGCCCTTTCAACTCTTCTTCCTGATGTTCCAGTCCTCGTCCTGAACGACGCTGACGCTATGGCGGCGGGAATGGCTGCAAGCCGCGGCTTGCTGGACCGGCTCATTCGGCTCTGGTTTCTTGGAACCGGTATCGGCTTTGGGCGGTATCCGCTGACCGACGGTATCTGGGAGGCCGGGTCATTCCGTCGTGACGCTGGACCCCAAGGAAAATTTCTGCGGATGCGGCGGCAAGGGTCATGTGGAAGGCATTATGGGTCAGCGCGCTATGCGGCTGCGCTTTATGGACCTCGAGCCAGAAGAAGTATTTGAGCAGGCCAAATCGGGCGAAGCGCGCTGTGTCGAATTTGTAAAGCTCTGGCACCGGGCGCTGAGCCGCGGGACCTGCGACGAGCATTCACATGAGCGGGCCTGGTAAGTTTTTTATTACAGGCGTGAATGCAAATTTCGTGAACCTGAGCCTGCTGAACGAATACCTGCATGAGATGGTGAAGCTGAGCCCGATTCAGAGCTATACCGTGGAAATCGTACCCGGTGGTGAAGCCTTCGCGCTCATCGGAGCTGCCGTAACCGCGGCACAAGCTGCTGGTACCGACTGAGCCCGTTCAGTTGTCATCTGCTTACGTTTCGAGCTTTTGACACCCGGGCGTTCGAACGCCTATACTATTGATTTGGGTGACATGGACCGGTGGGAGTGCGTCTGCAACTTCCGCTTATCAGTTAAATTTAGCGGCTTAGCCGCAACCCAGCACAATAAGGAAATAAGGAAAACTTAGGATGCCGAAACGTACTTTTCAGCCGAATAACCGGAAGCGTGCCAAAACTCATGGCTTTCGTGTGCGCATGAAGACGGCTGATGGTCGAGCAGTCCTCGCCCGTCGTCGTGCTAAAGGCCGCCACAAGCTAACCGTCAGCGATGAACGTGCCGTGCGCGAATCCAGATAAACTTTCCCCCTGCTTCTTTGATTTGCTCCGCTGTCTCTCCCTAAGGCAAGACGAGTTGTCCGGTCGGCCGAGTTCCGGTCGACTTATCAAGCTGGTACGCGTATTTCCAGCCGCTTCTTTGTCGCGTTCTGCAGCAGAGCAGGCTCGACAGAACTGCCGTCCCGCTTTGGTTTCACCTGTCCTCGCGCGCTCGGCAAAGCGGTCGTGCGGAATCGCATCAAGAGACGCATGCGGGAGGCCGTATCTGCTGAACTCTCCGCTCTTACACACGGCTGGGTTTTGGTCTTTAATCCCGCGTCGAACTGCGCTCGATGCGGCTCGTTTCCTGATCTCTGCAAGGAAGTAAATCGGGCATTCGCCAAATGCAGCGCTATCCTTCTCGGTATCCTGAAAGGGTTACAAGTCCTTCATCTCTCCGTTTCTGCCGTCCGCCTGCCGTTATTATCCGACTTGTTCCGAATACATGATGGAAGCGGTCGGTAAAGCATGGGTGCCTGAAGGGAGTGTGGTTGGGGTATGCCGGCTAGGCCGTTGTCACCCGTTCCATGCAGGCGGGTATGATCCGGTTCGTTCTGCGGTTAATGCACTCGACCATTTGAGAGTCGACTAGAAAGTCTTATATGTCTACTAATCCTGGAAGTCTGGGTTCCACGCCGCCATCTTTTGAAAAACGCCTTCCCTTGGCACTTGGCTTGATGATGCTGGTGCTCATCGTCTCCCAGTACCTGTTCAAGCCGGCACCCGGGCCCAAGCCTCTGGCCAAGGTGAACGATAAGGTTGCCACGACTGTGACACAGAAACCCGCGGCTTCGACTCAGGCGGCCGTCGCTTCTGCACCCTCAGGATCAGGTGCGGTCCAGGCGTCTTCAGAATCCATCTTCACAGTAGACACTAACCTTTATCGGATCGTCTTTAGCAATCGCGGAGCGGTTGCCAAGAGCTGGGTCTTGAAGAAGTTTCACGACGAAGCTGGCAAGCCGCTGGAACTGATTAATCCGGAAGCGAAAGATGTTCCGCTCCCGTTTGCTATCCAGATTAAGAATCAGCAGATCACTGTCGACCCTAACACTGCTCTTTATCAGGCCAAGCCAACTGCGGACGGGCTTGGTATTGAATACGACTATTCGGACGGCAGAACCAGTATTCGAAAGTCGTTTGTCTTCGGCCGCGACAGCTATTTGGCTGACGTGAAATCGCGAGTGCTTCTGAACAACACTCCAGTCCCGCATTTTGTGCAATGGCGCGGCGGATTCGGCGATCAGAAAGTGCGAAACGCATCGCAAAATGAACATACGGTTCGCTACGATGCGAGCGCCGGCAAGCTGGTGACCAAGGTGCCCAAAGATGCCAAAGATGGTCCCATCACCGACTCCGGAAACTACACCTTCGCGGGCCTGGAAGATAATTTCTTTGCGGCGGTAGCCCTACCGACAGATCCGGGAGCCCTCGAGATTCGGACGTTTAGCGATTCGATCAAGATCCCGAATGAAGATAAACCAGTGCCCTTCGTTGGTGCTGGACTGGGTACGGGAGCCGAGAACAGCTTTTCCTTCTTCGTAGGTCCTAAGGATATCGACATCCTTAAGAAGGTAAATCCCAAGCTCGAACAGATTGTGGACTGGGGCTTCTTCGGTGTAATTGCCAAGCCGCTATTTCTCTGGCTCAATTGGGTCCATGATCACGTCACAAACAACTTCGGTTGGGCTATTGTTCTGGTCACCCTGATCATCAATCTGGCTCTATTCCCTCTGCGGCTGTCCAGCCTGAAATCCGCGCGCAAAATGCAGAAGCTGCAGCCGCAGATTCAGGCCATCAATGCTAAGTACAAGAACGTCAGCATTCGTGATCCCAAGAAGTCAGAGCAGAACCAGGAAGTGATGGACCTCTATAAGAAGGAGGGCGTGAATCCGGTCGGCGGCTGCTTGCCGATGCTGATCCAGTTGCCATTCTTCTATGCGTTCTATCGGGTCTTGAGCATCGCAATCGAACTTCGTCATGCACCATGGCTCTGGGTTCCCGACCTATCTGCACCTGAAAGTCTCCCGATTCACTTACTGCCGATCATCCTGATCGCTACTCAATTCCTCACGCAGCGAATGACCCCGGCTGCGGGCGTGGATCCAAGTCAGCAGAAAATGATGATGATGATGCCGCTCTTCTTCGGCTTCATGTTCTACTATGCGTCTGCGGGCCTTGTACTATATTGGTTAACCGGAAATCTGGTGGGAATCGCTCAGCAGTTACTGATCAATAAGATGATGCCGTCGGCCCCTGTTCTTGCTCCTGTTTCCCCCACAAAAGCACCGGTCCGGAAGGTTGTCAAGAAATAGGCCGGATGAAATACACAGTCGACTCTCTGCGTCCGAGACTTACCGAATTCTTGGCGCCGCTGCTGCAGCACGCTGGATTTGATCTCTGCTTATGATCTGCAGTCAGTTTCCAATCCTCATCCGGAAGTCGAAAACCCGGAAGTGACGGTTTGCTTCTCGGGAGAAGACGTTGATCTGCTGTTGAACAATCGGGCAGAGTTGTTGCTGTCGCTGGAGCATCTTTCGATGGAAGCGCTCCGGCTTCCGCCGGAAGATCACTCATTGATTTCGTTCGATGCGAACAACTACCGCCTGCTGCGAGTGGAAGAATTACGGCTTATCTGCCTTAGCTGCGGCAGAGAAGGTTAAGCGCACGCATACGCCGTTCCACTTCAATCCCATGACCAGCCGCGAGCGTCGCGTGATTCATCTAGCTCTACGGGAAGAGACGGAGCTGCGCAGTGAGAGCGTCGGGGTCGGTCCGGCTCGGGCGGTCGTAGTGGTTCCATCCGATATGCCGACACCTCCAGCGCTTCCCGCTCCACCGCGCGGACCTCGCCCGGATACGCTTCAACCGCACTGATGACCGGCGTGGATCGGGTGGAAAGCCGCGGTTTCGGCGGCGGAAACCGCCCCTTCCGCGGCGATCGCGGTCGACCCCGTTAATCAGACCGATGAACGCCAGCGACACGATCGTCGCTCTCTCCACCCCTCCCGGTCGGGGAGGCTTGGGTGTGGTTCGCTTATCGGGCACAGCGTCGCGAACCATTGCTGAGCGGATTCTGCGCTTTTCCGCCCATTGCGAATGGCAGAGTTGGCGCGCTCAACTGGCCCATCTGATCGATGCGGATGGTGCAGCTGATCGACCAGGTTGTCGTCGACCTTCTTTGCAGCGCCACGCTCCTACACAGGCGAAGACGTCGTCGAGATTCCTGCCATGGAGCACCGGTGGTCCTTCGGTTCTGTCTGGAACGGGCGGTGGAACATGGGGCGCGCCTCGCCGAGCCGGGCGAGTTCACGCTGCGCGCTTACATTCGCGGGCGTATCGATCTGCCACGGGCGGAAGCGGTCCGCGATTGATCGATGCCACAACGCTGTATCAAGCAAGCGTCGCCGCGCAGCAGATGGACGGTTCCGTTTCCCGGCGCATCAGACCGATAAAAGAGCAGTTGCTGGAATTGATTGCGTTGCTGGAAGCGGGCATCGATTTCGCTGAGGATGACATCAGTGTTGCGCCGGCCAGAAGAGATCCTGCGGCGAGTGGAACCAATTCAGAAAAGTCTAGAACTTCTGGCTGGCAGCTTCGAAGCTGGGAAGCTCGTGTTTCGAGGGGTTTTCGCTGGCGATTGCGGGGCGACCGAACGTAGGTAAGAGCAGCCTGTTTAACCGGCTGCTGGAGCAGGATCGCGCGATTGTGACGGCTATTCCGGGCACGACACGCGACACGGTTTCGGAAAACCTTGTCCTAGAAGGAATCCCTGTGCGTCTGATTGATACCGCCGGTATGCGAGAAGGCCAGGATCCTGTCGAAAAGTTGGGCATTGAGCGGAGTTACCAAGCTATGGCCGATGCCGACTTGACGCTCCTGGTTCTGGATCTATCAAGCGATCTGGAAGAAGAAGACCGGCTACTGTTGGAGAAGCTGGCGGATAGGCGCCCGCTGATTGTGGGTAATAAATCGGATCTGCCTCAAGTCATGCCGCCCTTCGAAGTTCTTGCCCGTCTCCGCGGAGACGGGCTATGGCATTTCAGATCTCAAGAAAACCATCCTGGAGCGGCTTGCGCCCAACGGCCTCGTCTCACCTGAAGATGGAAGCATCACGAACCTTCGTCAAGCCGCCTTGCTCCGCGAGAGTCTGGAGGCCTTGAGCAATGCTGAAAAAGCCGTCAATTTTGGCCTTCCGCACGAGATGATTCTGATTGATTTATACGCTGCGCTTCGGCCTATTGATGCGGCAACCGGCGCGACCACAGCGGACGACATTTTGAACCGAATATTCACCACTTTCTGCATCGGTAAGTAACCGCTTGTAAGAGAAAATATCGGTTTGAGAATGGATCGCGTTTGATGCCAACGCCGGCTGAGGCTGCGGCTCAGGCACCCGCCGAGGTTGCCAAGCGTTTCTACCGCCCGGAACTGGACGCTCTGCGGCTGTTTGCATTTTTAGCTGTCTTCATTGTTCACGGCCCGCGCTTTACAGGCCCTGAGAATTGGAAGCAGCTCTACAACGAATACGCCAAGGCTGGTGGAGCAGGTCTTTGCCTCTTCTTCTTTCTAAGCTCTTATCTGATTACCGAACTCCTTCTGAGGGAACGGGAACGAACAGGGAGCATCCATCTTCGAAGCTTCTACATTCGGCGGATCCTGAGAATTTGGCCGCTCTATTATCTCGGCGTCGCACTTGCCGTGTGGTGGGGCTGGCGCTACGACGAGTACCGCCTGAGCGGGACGCAGGTAGCTGAATTAGTTTTCCTGGTGGGGTGGATGGGGAAAATTCTCAAACACAATCCGCTGGGCATACTTTGGAGCATCTCAGTTGAAGAGCTCTTCTATGCGATGTGGCCTCTTCTTGCGAAAAAGAGGGTCATCCTGCCGGCTTCTCTGCTGATTATTCCGATATCCCTGGCTGCTGCCGCATACCAGGCGAATGACGACACCTGGTATAACCCGATCGTTCACTTCTTGTACTTCGCCACGGGCGCATTGCTTGCCATTCTCTTTCACGGAGTTGAATGGAGATGCTCGCTAGGCCTGCGAGGCATACTCTTCTCGATCTGTATCGCGCTTTGGGTCCTGGCCTATTCTCCCTTTACCCTGTCGTGGTCGATGCGATACCTGCTTCTGGATTTTGGGTGTCTGGCCGTCTTCCTGACTTTTCTACAATTTCCGCTGCAGATCCCCGAGCCGATCCTTTACCTGGGCAGAATTTCGTACGGTTTGTACGTCTTTCATAACGCTTGTCTTTACGTAGCCAACGCCATTCTCGTTCGATGGCAGGTTCACACACATGTCCTTCGCTTTTGGTTGTTAGCGTCAATCGCCTTGGGGATGACCGTGGCTCTGGCCGCTCTTTCCTATCGCTTCTACGAGACTCCTTTTTTGAAGTGGAAGAAACGCTACGAGTACATTCGGACCCGATCCGCATAGGGCCCTCTAATAAATGAACAGCATCGGAAAGTCGGTATTCGCCGTAAGCCGTTCTACACAGTTGTTCTCAAAAACAATTGAACAATTCCGACGGATTTAGCTGCCGCCAGCGCTCAATGTTTGACGATGAACTGCGTCCAGCAGACCGTTGATGAAAGCGACCGACTCGTCGTTGGAGAACTGCCGTGCCAGCTCGATGGCTTCGTCGATCACAACAGCCGGCGGGCACAGCATTCAGACTTATCTCGTAAATGGCCAGGCGGAGAATGTTGCGGTCCACCACGGCCATGCGGGAAAGCGCCAGTTCTCCGCTTTCGCCTGAATCTGCTGATCGATGCTCTCGGCATTCGCGACCGTACCGCGCACCAGTTGTTCCATGAAGCATCGGGCTTGGGCCGTTCGCCGTCCTCCTCTTCCTGCTCTTCTGAATACAGCGTTTCGTAAAAGTGGGAGATGGCGCGGTCGATTGAGTTCCTTCCGCATATCCCACTCAAAGAGAACCTGCAGAGCCCGCTTTCTGGATCGGTGTCTAGCCGCCATGACTACTGGCTTTCCCGCAACTGGCGCATCAGATTTGCCAGTTCAATCGCAACTTCAGCAGCTTCGGAGCCCTTGTTGCCACTCTTTCCACCGGCGCGATCCATCGCCTGCTGCATGTCGTTCGTGGTCAGCACGCCAAATGCAATCGGACGCCCGGTTCGAGGCTGACTCGATTCAGTCCATCGTTAGCGCCAGTACAGACATATTCGAAATGCGGAGTATCACCACGAACCACGGCTCCCAAGGCCACAATCGCATCACATTTCGGGGCGAGCGCCTTTGCGGCAATCGCCAATTCCCAAGCACCAGGCACTTTCACAAAGGTGATGTTTTCGGGCAGACACCCGTGCTTTTCGAGTGTCTGCAGCGCGCCGATGCCAAGCTGTTCGGTGATGAACTCGTTGAATCGGCTCACGACAACACCAATGCGCAAATGTCGGGCGTCGAGAGTTCCCTGGAAAGTCTTATATGGCATGAAATACAGCAGTAACGCGAAAGGAATGGCGTCCGCTATGGGATAATTCGATTTACCTCTCAGTCTACCTCACAAACATGGATCCCCGTTTCATCCGCAATTTCAGCATTATTGCGCACATTGATCACGGGAAATCCACGCTAGCCGACCGCTTGCTTGAATTTACCGGCGCGCTTTCCAAACGCGAAATGATGGATCAGGTTCTCGACAGCATGGACCTTGAGCGCGAGCGTGGAATTACGATCAAAGCCCATGCCGTTCGGCTTGATTACAAAGCTCTCGACGGCGATATGTACGAGTTAAACCTCATCGACACGCCCGGTCACGTTGATTTCACCTACGAAGTGTCGCGCAGTCTTCAGGCCTGCGAGGGAACGTTGCTTGTGGTTGATGCATCGCAAGGCGTCGAAGCGCAGACGCTGGCGAATACGTATCTTGCCATTAATCACAATCTCGAAATTATTCCGGTCATCAACAAGATTGATCTGCCATCGGCCGAGCCGGAGCGCATCCGCGAACAGATAGAACAGCTTGTCGGTATTGATGCCACGGACGCGGTTTTGGCGAGTGCGAAAAACGGCATCGGTATCCAGGACATCCTTGAGGCGGTAATTCGCCGCGTACCGCCCCCGAGCGGTGATCCGTCTGCTCCGCTGCGCGCCCTGATCTTTGATTCCTGGTTCGACCCGTATCGCGGCGTGATCATCCTGACGCGTATCGTCGATGGAACGATCCGTAAAGGCCAGAAGATTCGTCTCTTTTCCAACGGAAGTGTTCACGAAGTGGAAGGGCTGGGCTATCAATCTCCTAAACCTATCCCCTGCGATGAACTCGGCGCTGGCGAAGCAGGCTTCATCTTCGCCAACATCAAGACAGTCTCCGACGCTAAGATCGGCGACACTATCATGGATGCTGACGCCCCGGACCAGGAGCCCTTGCCCGGCTTTCAGGAGATTAAACCGCTCGTCTTTGCAGGCTTGTATCCGGTAGAGTCGCACGAACACGGCATTCTGCGTGACGCACTCAGCAAACTGCGGCTGAATGACAGTGCTTTCAATTTCGAACCAGAAAATTCGGCTGCACTGGGCTTCGGCTTTCGGTGCGGCTTCCTTGGTTTACTTCATCTCGAAATAATCCAGGAGCGGCTCGAGCGCGAATTCCAGATTGATCTCATCACCACCGCACCGAGCGTGCGCTTTCGGGTCACCACTACTGCCGGGGAAATGATTGAAGTAGATAATCCACAGAAGTTCCCCGATCCCTCTTCCATCGAACAGATTGAGGAGCCGATTATCGATGCAACCGTTATCACTCAGGAAGAGTACATCGGCGAGATCCTCAAATTACTGGAAGAAAAACGCGGTACACAGAAGAAATTCGAATACCTCGGCGGCAATCGTGTTTTGCTTCTTTATGAGATGCCACTGAACGAAATCGTTC
This sequence comes from uncultured Acidobacteriaceae bacterium, assembly GCA_963814195.1. Classification (GTDB taxonomy): domain Bacteria; phylum Acidobacteriota; class Terriglobia; order Bryobacterales; family Bryobacteraceae; genus Bog-105. The sequence continues at coordinate 280,186 of CAWFBU010000004.1, read as the reverse complement.
TGGATTTCTACGATCGCCTGAAATCCGCTTCACGTGGATATGCGTCTTTGGATTACCAACTGTCAGGACATCGGGTTTCCCCAATGCAGAAACTAGATGTTCTGGTCGCTGGAGAACCGGTCGACGCATTGTCTCTGATCGTCCATAAAGACTTCGCTTACGAGCGCGGTAAGGCACTCATCGCAAGACTGCGAAAGCTGATTCCAAGACAGATGTTCGAGGTCGCCTTACAGGCCGCCATCGGCAACAAGATCATTGCCCGTGAAACGATCTCTGCTATCAGTAAGAACGTGCTTGCGAAATGTTACGGAGGCGATATTTCGCGGAAGCGAAAGCTGCTGGAAAAGCAGAAAGAAGGTAAACGTCGCATGAAGAGGGTTGGCCGTGTTGAGATACCACAAGAAGCGTTCCTGGCGGTTCTTAAAGTCAGCGAATCCAGCGACTAAGTAATTCGTGCTCATCATCGGTACCGCTGGCCACATCGACCACGGCAAGAGTACGCTTGTCTATGCCCTAACCGGCATGGACACGGACAAGCTGGCTGAAGAGAAGCGGCGCGGCATCTCCATCGATCTCGGCTTTGCGCATCTGAAGTCGCCGTCCGGGGACTCCATCAGCTTCATCGATGTGCCTGGGCACGAGCGTTTTGTTAAGAACATGCTAGCCGGAGTTGGCGGCATTCACGCAGTGCTGCTAGTGGTTGCTGCCGATGAGGGCGTAAAGCCTCAGACACGCGAACATTACGAGATCTGCAGGTTGCTCCAGATTCCGAAGGGCCTCATTGTTATGACGAAAACGGACGCGGCCACTCCAGACCAGATAACAAACGCACGTAGCGCTGTTACGAGCATGGTCAAAGGCTCCTTCCTGCAAAATGCGCCGCTTCTCCCGGTCAGCGCGAAGACGGGCGACGGATTGTCTTCTTTACGTGCAGCCCTCTTCGAGCTCGCAGCCCAGCGGATGAGCCATGCCCAGGGTGAATTGGCACGCCTCAATATCGATCGCAGTTTTGCTGCAAAGGGCTTCGGCAGCGTGGTAACTGGCACTCTACTTGGCAACGACTTGCGAACCGGCGATTCCGTCCTGATTCATCCGGTCGGCAAAAGCGCGAAGGTTCGCAGCCTTCAGGTGCATGGTAAGACCGTCGATGTCGCACAAAGCGGAGCACGTACCGCCGTTAACCTAACCGGAGTTCAACATCTGGAGGTGCAGCGGGGTTACATCCTCACGCACCGGAATGAATCGAGCCCGAGCTCGATTATTGATGTCTCGGTCGAGTGGCTGGATGATGTGCAGTGCGCCGGACAGGCGCGCGCATTTTCTGCTGCACATCGGAACCGCTGAAATTCCTGTCCACCTGAAGGTAATCGGTCCAGGTCATGCGCGGATATGGCTGACGAGTCCAACTCTGGCTCTCCCGGGTGACCGCTTTATCTTGCGCCGTCCTTCGCCACCCTCCACAGTCGGAGGCGGAACAGTGCTGGATCCATTTCCGCCGGCAAGACTGAGTCGTTTCAAACTCAACACGCGGCTGGCCAGGCTGAAAAACGGAACTTGGCCGGAGCGCATTCAACTCCTGGTGGAGGAATCCTCTAGCGGTCGCCGGCTAACGGAGCTCGTGAAGCGAACCGGTCTGCCTCTTGAACTGCTCAAGAAGCACATCCTCGCTAACCAACAACTGTTGCTAGTTGAACCGGCACAAAGGGTTCTAAGCGTTGAGTGGGTGAAAGCGACTCGAGAAACACTGGTCGCGTTCCTGCGAGATTTCCACGCCAAAAATCCGAATGCTCCGGGCGCCCCTGTCGCGCAAGCTCGGCTCAACCTGGAATCGGCGATCGCAACCGCTGTTTTCTCAAACTTCGACGCGATCCGGGTGACCGGTGATGTGATTGCGTTATCGACACACAAACCACAGTCGAATCCAGAACACATACGAGTCCTTTCGGCCATCGAGCAAGCCTTCCGGCGCGCCGGATTTCAACCTCCCGCACCGGCTGTCCTTCTACAGGAGGCAGGCACGGACCTTCTGAAAGGGAGGCCTTTCCTGGAGGCCTTGATCAAAGCGCAACGGCTTGTTCGCGTTTCTGACGAAATCGTTTTCCACGCCGATATCATTTCGCAGATCCGACGATCGCTTGGCGCACAGAAAGGTCGCCGGTTCTCGATCCCCGAGTTCAAGGAGTGGACGCAAGTCTCCCGCAAATACGCAGTACCGCTACTCGAATACCTTGACCGGCAACACGTGACCAGGCGCGATGGCGACGCCAGAGTCATTTTGTAAACGCCAGCGCGGCAAGAATCCGGAGTTATCGTGCTCGTTCGAGCGGGTCCGCTCAAACCACCTGAAGCACGAGGCATTTCAAATAGTGGGTTTCCGGAACGGTCAGCAAAATCGGATGGTCCTGCGCCTGCGTTCGCCGCTCCAGCACCCGCAATTGCTTGCCAGTGTCAAGCGCCGCAGCCGCGATAACCTCCAATAGATGCGCTTCACTCATATGGTGTGAACATGAGCAACTCACAAGGATTCCGCCCGGAGCCAGCAGACGCAGAGCGCGCAGGTTGATCTCCTTGTACCCTCGAGCGGCTCCTTCCACGGCGGCGCGCGACTTCGTAAACGCGGGAGGATCCACCACGACGATGTCGTACTGCCGCCTTCCCGCCACCAGGTGAGGCAATAGCTCCAGCACGTTGCTCTCCCGAAACTCTATATTCGTCAGACCGTTCCGACTGGCGTTCGCCTTCGCACCGGCAAGCGCGCTCGCCGAACTATCCACCGCCTCTACCGAGTCGCAAACCGAAGCGAGGTGCAGCGCAAACCCGCCCGAACCCGTGAAACAATCCAGTGCACGCCCGCGGCCCCACTTCCGCACGGCCCGATAGTTCTCGCGCTGATCCAGAAAAACGCCCGTCTTCTGCCCGCCCGGCCAAGTCCGCGCCAAAACGAAGCCCGTTGAAATGTAGTGGTACAGTCGGGGGAATTTCACCGGCAGCATCCGCACTTCAAGACTGAGGTTTTCTTTCGCGCGCATCGGCGCATCATTACGAGCCACGATGCCTTTCGGATCAAACAAGTCTCGATCAAGACCTGCGCGATCTCGCTCGGCCATTGCGTCCATTCCCTGGTCCAGCAACTGCACGGAAAACCAATCACCGTAACGGTCGACAATCAATCCCGGGAGCAGATCGCCCTCCGCATGCACCAGCGATAAGAATCGGATTCGCTCACTACTCGCTCCCGAAACCGGTAAGCGGCTTCGACGCGCCTCTGCAGAAAGGCCCGGTCGATCGGTTCCACGTGGCCGTCAGCATTCGCAACGTGATCTGAGAGGTCGAGCTATAGTGAGCCGTGCCCATCACCTTGCCGCGATGATCCACCACCCGAACCACACTACCGGGCGGTGCTTCGCCTCGATCCAGAACATCGCTTGAGAAGATCCAGGGGTGACCTGCCGCCACCCGATCGGCTGCTTTCCGATTGACGCGAACCGTGATTCCAGTCGACATCGAGTCATTACAGCAGACGGGGTAGGTACTAACCTGTTTGCATCACCTCGACAGCCGTTGTAAGCTAAATGATCACCAAAACTGGTCAGCCCACCCCCTGTAAGTGCGCTGACTGAACAGTGTGAAGTTAGTTCTTTCCGATTCGTCACAGCAGGAGCCCCCGTCGGCCTACCTTGGCCAGGCCATGCCAAGCCTCAGGAGACTTCTTTGCGACTTCCCACGAGTCTTGCGCTCGTACTGATTTTGTCTGCCGGTCTGTTTGGCCAATCGTCTGGTCCAGTCAGTGCGCTTCTAGGTACCGATATCCGAGTAGGTTCTTTCCCGCAAGCGTGGATTTCTGGTAGACCCGAAGCACCTCAGTGGCAGGGCCACTACTCCGCCATCTCGCCGGCTCTCTCGGCCAGTTGGAAGGTACTCGTAACCAAGCGGAACGCAACCGTCCACGAACCACTACAGGAGATGTGGGATCAGCAAGCCTCGTCTGCTACGTCCCGTTAGGAGATTTTTAATGCACAGAACTTTCTTACGCCCTAGCTATATTCTTTGCTCGCTTGCTGCCTGGCTACTCTGTTCCACTCTCGTCTTTGGCCAAGCAACAACATCGCTCCGGGGAGTGGTGACCGATGCACAGGGTGCCGTTGTCTCGGAGGCAGTGGTGACCTTAGCCGACGCTTCCACTGGGTTCACCCGGAACGCGACCAGCGCAGCCACGGGCGAGTACCAGTTCTCACAACTGCCTCCCGGTACATACAGCGTTACGGTCAAGAAGCCAGGCTTTGCCGTCTCAATTACTCACGACGTCAAACTTGAGGTTAATACTCCCGCCACACTCGATTGCCACATCGACTTAGGATCGGTGGCGACGACCGTCGATGTTCAGGAGACGGTATCGGCCGTGAATACCGTGGATGGCTCGGTAGGCAACCCGTTCCAGGAGAAGCAGATTAAGGATCTCCCGCTGCAAACGCGCAATGTCGTTGAACTCCTCAGTATTCAGCCAGGGGTCACGCAAACCGGCGAAGTGCTGGGTGCCCGTCGCGATCAGAACAACATAACGCTCGATGGGGTAGATGTTAACAACAATCAGAACTCCGGCATCACGGGAGCGCAGACCAATGGATCGGCTTCGGTCGGCAGTTCGCCTGCAAACACACCGGGCTTTAACGCCGCGATCCCCGTACCGCTCGATTCTGTAGAAGAATTCCGCGTGACGGTGGCCGGCCAGGGTGCAGAAGAAGGCCGCTCGTCCGGAGGACAGGTAACACTCATTACGAAGAGCGGAACCAACACGGTTCACGGAACACTGTACGAGTACAACCGCAACACACTTCTGGCGGCAAACGACTTCTTCAATAACGAAAACGGCGTGCCGCGCGCCGCGCTTGTCCGCAATCAATTCGGTGTTTCCTTAGGCGGCCCCATTATCAAGAACCGTGTCTTTCTGTTTGGAAACTGGGAGCGCCGCATTGACGCCAAATCTCAGCCACAAACCGTGACTGTCCCCAGCCAGGCGTTGCGCAATGGCAATCTGACGGTAGGTCTTCTGGATGCCTCGGGCGCCTCCGCCGGGACCCTCGTTCTTAACCCCTCAGACGTCGCCGCCATGGATCCGCTTCACATCGGGTACGGCGCGGCGATGAAACAATACCTCAATCAATTTCCCCTGGGTAACGCTCCGTCCTTGGCGCTCGATAGCGGTTTGAATTTCACCGGGCTGCGCTTCAACACGCCTCTGGATCTAGATCAATCGGCTTACGTGGCCAAACTCGACGTCAATATTGACCAGGCGCATAAGCACACGCTCTCCGTTCGCGGCACGCTCAACAGCGGCGCCACCGATACCGTAGGGGCGCAATTCCCCGGACAGTCCCCAACCCAGTTAATTCTCGACAACAGCAAGGGCCTCTCCGCAAACTATACCTACGTGATTCGGCCCGACATGGTGAATGCCCTCACCTTTGGGTTGACCCGGCTGGGCCTGAACAACTCAGGTACCCAGGGAACCGCGCTCGGCTTCACCGGTCTGAGTTCACTCCAGAACTTCAGCTCCATGTATCGCCCCTCCATCCAGATCATGCCGACCTACAACTTGGCCGACAACTTTACCTGGACCCGGTCAAAGCACACCATCACGACCGGCTTGAACTTTCGCTTTATTCGTAACACGCACACCAGCTATGCCAACTCTTACCCTTCTTACAGCTTCAATCACAACACGCTGGGTGGCTTAGGTGGCGATGCAAATCTGTTCATGACGAGCTACATTAATCAGAAACTGGGGACCAGCGGCATTACGTTGGCAGACCCGACAGCGGCGGAAGATGGTCTCGGCAATCTCCTCGGATTGATCAACAATTACACTGCGACCTATCAGTTCACAAAAACAGGCTCCGTTCTTCCTTTCGGTGTCCCCGCCACGCGCGAATATGCGGTCAATGATTATGAAGGATACGTGCAGGATTCATGGCGTGTCCGACGCGATCTCACCATTACCGCCGGACTCCGTTACAGCAATCCCAGCGTTCCTTGGGAAGTGAACGGAACGGAGGTGGTCACCACGACGCCGTTGCAGACGTACTTTGCTGAACGCGTCGGCGCCATGCTCTCTGGAACGCCCAGCTATGCCATCCCGGATGCCGCTCTTACCTATGCGCTTGGTGGACCTGCGAACGGCAAGCCGGGCTGGTACCAACGCAATAACCTCGACTTCGCTCCACGGTTTTCGTTTGCCTACGCTCCGGAATCTACAGATCATTGGTGGAGCAAGTTTTTGGGGAAGGGCTCTGTGTTTCGTGGCGGCTTTGCGCTTGTCTATGACCAGTACGGCAGCGACATGGTCTACAACATTGACCAGAGTGGTTCGCCAGGGCTGGCGAGCACTGTAACGCAGCCCGTCAATACGACCTTCACTACGTCGCCTCGCTACAACGGGCCTGGCAGTCTACCTGCATTGCCGGCAGCGCCTACCGGTGGCTTTCCGTTTACGCCCGCCACCATTACAGGAGGCTTTAATGAAGGCGTTGGGGTTGTTTCTAACCTAAAGGCCCCTTACTCCATGGTTATCAACGCCAATTACGCGAAACAACTTCCAGGCAAAATGACGCTAGAAGTCGGATACGCCGGACGCCTTTACCGGCGAGGACTCCTTCAACAGGACTTCGACCAGCCTTTGACCCAATTTAAGGATCCGGCCTCAGGGACCACTTGGTCGCAGGCCGCACAAATTCTTCACGCCGACTATCTTGCTGCCGGCCAGACCTACGGCTCAATCGCCAAAGTTCCTTTCATTGAGAACATGTTCCCGGCTTTAGCAAACGCCTACGTTACCGGCTCTGCCACACAAAACTATTACTATGGCTGGGTCAACATTAATGGGCTCAGCGATGAGGATAACCTCAATTTGGCAGATCGCCAGCGCATCAAAGGCACCAAAACGTGCTACACGAAAACTGGTTGCAATACCTTCTACCCGCTCCAGTTCGCCGGACTTCCGACATGGACTAATAACGCCTTCGCGACTTATCATGCCGCCACGATAACGCTGCGCCGCCCCCTCTCATCCGGTGTCGCGTTCGACTTCAATTACACGTGGTCGCATTCCATCGATAACTCTTCGGGTGCGGAATCAGGTGCCGGAACAGGCGGAGCCATCCTTCAGGATGCGTTCAACACTCACTCGTTCCGCGGGCCTTCTGACTTCGACATGCGACATAACATTACCGCGGACGTTACCTACGCGCTACCGTTTGGAGCCGGGAAGAAGTTCTTGTCCAATGCGAACAAATACATGGATGCAGTTGTCGGCGGCTGGCAAGTTTCTACCATCGCGCGCTACAACTCCGGGCTTCCCACGACCATTGCGGCCGGAGGCGTCTACCCGACCAACTACGAATACAATGCCATCACCAACCTCTTACCCGGTGCGCCGAACAACTACGGACTTCACACCGATAACAATGGAGTTCCGAGCCTCTTCACAAACACGTCGGCCTCGCTGAACTATTTTCAGCAGCCCGGCGGCACCACCGGTACACGCGGCATTCTGCGTCTACCGGGGTTCACAAATTTTGATCTTGCGGTTATGAAGAACTTCAAAATGCCTTGGGAAGGTCACTTACTGCAGTTCCGTAGCGAGGCGTTCAACGTCGCAAACCACGTGAACTTCTATAATCCAAGCCTGGATGTAAACGTGCCAGCGACCTTTGGAGAGTTCCAAAGCGCTTACCCGGCGCGCGTGGTGCAGATGAGTTTGCGCTACGCATTTTAGGGGCTGAGGCAAACCGCGTAAAAAAGAGTGGCATCTTTTCACTGAGATGCCACCCTATTAAAAACGTAAGCTACCGAAAAAGCAATTGGAACTTAAACGTCCAAATTCCGAACGTCTAAGGCATTTTCCTCAATGAATTTTCGCCGGCTCTCGACATCCTCTCCCATCAGAGTCGAGAAGATCGGTTCGGATTCTGCATAGTCCTTCAGATCCACCTGCAGCATGGTCCGCGTCTCGGCATTCATGGTCGTCGACCACAACTGCTCGGCGTTCATCTCACCGAGACCTTTGTAGCGTTGAACATTCACCTCGCGTGTTCCTTCCGCTTTCACGGTGTTCAACAGATCACGCCATGTGGCAAGCGTTTCCCGCTTGGTGTCCTTCACGATCGTGAACGGGGGAATGTTTAACTTTAAGGTCTGCTTCACCAGAGCCCGCATCTTGCGGAACTCGGGCATACTCAGAAACTCGGTATTGATGTAACGGGTCGCGTTGGTTGGATCCTTGTAGCCGACCATCCAGGATGAATGTTCTTCTTCCCGTTCAATCACAACGTCCAGCTTTACAGCTCGCAGCCGGTCAGCCAGGACATTTACCGCGGCTTCGTTCTGGAGATCCGCTTTTGCATCGATAGTTAGAGTGGCATCGGTAAGGACGTCCACGACACGAGCATCCCGCACTCTGCGCTCTAACCTCTTGCCGATCTGGGCCAGGTCGTCCAGAGTCATTAGGAAGGCGCGCAGTTCCGCACCACTGATACTGGTGACTTCACCATCAGGAACCGGTTTGCCGGTATTGCCGAGTTCGACCGTGAGGTTTTCGGTCGCGCGCCGAAGTATCTCGCGCGTAAACTCTTTGTCGTCCTTGATGTACTTCTCGCTCTTGCCTTTCTTAATGCGATAGAGCGGTGGTTGTGCGACGAATACCTTACCGCGCGTAATCAATTGCTGCATGTGACGGAAGAAGAAAGTCAGCAGCAACGTTCGGATGTGCGAACCATCCACGTCCGCATCCGTCATGATGATGATCTTTCCGTACCGCAGCTTAGCGATTTCAAAGTCCTCGCCCTTGCCTATGCCCGTACCAATCGCCGTGATCATCGCCCTGATTTCGTCGTGGCCCAGCATCTTGTCATAGCGGGCTTTTTCCACATTGAGGATCTTGCCTTTCAATGGCAAGATTGCCTGGTATCGACGGTCGCGCCCTGACTTCGCAGTACCGCCGGCCGATTCACCCTCCACCAGAAAGAGCTCGCACTTATCAGGATCCTTCTCCTGACAATCCGCCAGCTTGCCAGGTAGACCACCGGAATCCAGTGCACCTTTACGTCGTGTCAGATCGCGAGCCTTTCGTGCAGCCTCGCGAGCCCGTGATGCCTCGATCGCCTTGCTGACGATCTTCTTCATCACATTCGGACTTCGATCGAAATACTCGCCCAACTTTTCATTGACGAGTTGAACAACATATCCCTGGATATCCGAATTCAGCTTGCCTTTCGTTTGTCCTTCGAATTGAGGCTGCGGCAGCTTTACACTGATGACGGCGGTTAAGCCTTCGCGAACGTCGTCACCGGTAAGATTGTCTTTTGGATCTTTGATTAACCCTGCATTCGTAGCGGCCGCGTTGATCGTCCGCGTGAGTGCACTTCGGAATCCGCTTAAGTGAGAGCCGCCATCGACGGTGTTGATGTTGTTGGCAAAGCTAAAAACTACTTCAGAATACGCGTCGTTATACTGCAAGGCCACTTCAATGGTGAGCGTGCCATTCGGCATCTCACGCTCGCCTTCAAAATGAATCGGATTGTCATGCAGCACGGCCTTACCGCGATTGATGTGGCGAATGAACTCGGCGATACCACCGCTGTAGAAGAACTCGTCAGTACGGATATCCTCGCCGCGCTCATCGGTCAGGATGATCTTCAAACCGCGATTGAGAAACGCCAACTGCCGCAAACGATTGGCCAGAGTATCGAAGTTGAACTCGCTCGCATCCATGATCGTCGGATCTGGCCGGAAGGTGATCTTAGTCCCGGTCTTGTTTGACTTTCCCGTTCGCGCCAGAGGAGCCTTCGGTACGCCCTTCTCATAGTCCTGCTCATAGGCGCTACCTTTTTTCCAAACTTCCAGGTGCAAGGTTTCCGAAAGTGCGTTTACGCAACTTACCCCGACTCCGTGCAAACCGCCCGAAACTTTATACGTATTTGAATCGAACTTGCCACCAGCATGCAGCTTGGTCAACACCACCTGCGCCGCCGAAACACCTTCGGATTCGTGGATGTCCACGGGAATGCCGCGCCCATTATCGACCACAGTGAGCGAATTGTCGATATGGATGGTGACTCCGATTTCGGTGCAATAACCGGCCAATGCCTCATCCACCGAGTTGTCCACTACCTCATAAACGAGGTGATGCAAGCCCATCTCCCCGGTCGAACCGATGTACATCGCCGGCCGTAAGCGAACCGCCTCCAGACCCTCCAGCACCTTGATACTGGAGGAGTCGTAAGTATTGTTCTTGCTCTTTTCGTTTTTGGTGTCGTTATTATCGTTACCGTTATCTGGCATTGTTTATCGCTTTCCGGACACAACTCCACACTCACTTCAAACGAAGCGGTGATCTTTCGAATTCGGTCCCACTACGTAATTACTGACGTCGACTCAGATCCGCATCGGCATCACAACGTACCGATACACGGTCTCTGGCGGCCCACCATGCGGCCGCAACTCACCGGCGCTATTGGCATCCTTGAAGTGGAAATCGATTTCACTCTGGTCCACTGATCGCAAAAAGTCGATCATGTACTGAGCATTAAAACCAATCTCAATATCGGGTCCGTTATAGTCGACCGGGATGGTCTCCTCGCTCTCGCCCGTCTCCGAGATTGAAGAATGCACTTTCAGTTCACCCGACAAAACCTGCAATCGGATCGCCCGCGAACGCTCATCGGCGAACTGTGCCACCCGTTCGATGGCCGACTTCAACTCGTCCTTCTGAATCAGGAGTACGTGCGGATGTTCTTTCGGCAGCACGCGCTCGTAATCAGGAAAGTTTCCAGTCAACTTCCGGCTCAGTAGCAGCCGTTTGTCGATCTTGAAGAACAGGTGATTATCGTTGCCGGAGAACTCTGCTTTCTTCGAAGGATCGTCGCTCGAAAGCTTCTGAATCTCGGCCATCGCCTTCTTCGGCAGCAGCGCCCGGAAAGGTGCAGTCAAGCCCGGCAGTTCCACCCGCTTCTCCACCATTGCCAGCCGATGCCCATCTGTTGCCACCATGACCAGGCCTTTTTCACTGAGCAGCAGCAAAGCGCCATTGAGCGTAAACCGTGATTCTTCGGCCGATATCGCAAAGATTGTATTTGAAATCATCTGCGAGAGCACGCTCAAGGGAATCTCTGCCAGAACTTCCGGCATTTCTGGAAGCTCCGGAAAGCTCTCTCGAGACATCCCTGCAATTCGGGTGCGGGATCGTCCGCAGACAAAGCTGGCCCACTGGTTCTCGCCCAGCTTGACGTTTAATTCGGCATCGGGCAGCAGTCTTACGTAGTCGAGCAGCCTCTTGGCCGGAATCGTCCCCGCCCCTTCTTTTTTCACACGAGCTGGACAAGAACACTTAATTCCCAGTTCCAGGTCCGTCGCGGTCAGCCAGATCTTATCGGCGTCTGTCTCTACCAGGATGTTCGACAAGATCGGAATAGTGGTCTTCTTCTCCACCACTCCCTGCGTGAGTCCCAGCTCCCTCACCAGATCAGACTTACTTACCGCAAATTCCATAAAGAAAAACTGAGAGCTCCTTTGGCTTGCTCTTACTATTACTTCGAGACAGGTGTATCAATAGCTATAAAGAGAACCGTATTAGTAGGGGCTGTGGAAATGTTGATTTCTCTGTAAGTATAGCAAAAAAATAAACTTAAGTCACTCCCTGGCTGTGTAAAACCCTTTCACCAGAAGCCCAAAATCAACTACCTAGCTGCTTTTTACTACCTTCCCAACAAGTACTCTCCGCCCCATCTGTGCAAATCCTTCTCAGGCCTAATGGAGAGAATCACTTAGAGCTTGGATAAGGGTGTTCAAACCCTCGTCATGTTGCCGTAGCTCCTCTATCTTCTGAATCGAATGCAAGACCGTCGTATGGTGCTTTCCACCGAAGTAGCGTCCGATTTCCGGCAGCGAGGCGTGCGTCAGTTCCTTGACCAGATACATCGCGATTTGCCTCGGATAAGCAATCTGACGGGTGTTGCTCTTCATCTTGATCTGCGCCGGCTGTAGACTAAAGCGCTCGGCAACAGCTCGAATGATCGACTCCACGGAAATCTTCTTTTCCGGACCAGCGCTGAGGTGTTTCAGCGTTTGGTGAGCCATGGCCATAGTGATGGGTTGTCCGGTTACGGACGAAACGGCAATCAGGCGCGTCAAGGCGCCTTCGAGTTCGCGAACGTTTGATTTGGTCTTGGTCGCGATAAAGATTCGTACGTCCTGAGGAAGGTTGACACCTTCTGACTCGGCCTTCTTATCAAGAATGGCCATTTTGGTCTCCAGGTCTGGTGCCTGGACGTCTACCAGTAATCCCCACTCAAATCGCGATCGTAATCGTTCCACTAATCCAGGTAGCTGATTCGGGGCTGAATCGCTGGACAGCACTAATTGCTTCTGGTGATCGTAAAGCTCATTGAACGTATGGAAGAACTCTTCCTGAGTACGTTCCTTGCCGGCAATAATGTGAATGTCATCGATCAGCAGGACGTCCGCAGTTCGGTAATGACGGTGAAAAAGCGACATGCGGTCGAGCTTGATCGAGGTAATCATCTCGTTCATGAATCGCTCGCTAGATGTATAAACTACGTTCAGCCCAGAGTAATTATCCAGAAGGCTCCGGCCGATGGCATGCATCAGGTGCGTCTTACCAATCCCCACGCCGCCGTAAATGAACAGAGGGTTATAACTCCGGGAAGGCATTTTCGCTACCGCCTGGGCTGCAGCGTGCGCTAACTGGTTTGAAGATCCGACAACGTACGTATCGAACGTCAGTCGCGGGTTGAGCCAGGAGGCTGTTTTCTCGAAGAACGGTTCGGAGATCTGCGAGTGTCCGTTGCCAAACGAACTAGAGCCTCCGCCTGAAGCGCCATGGGAGGACGCAGCCATCGTGGCGGGGGCTTCTTCGATTTCATAGGAGACTCTCTTAACCGGTAGTTTCAGGTCCTCGATAGCTGCCCGAATTTGTGAGGAGTATTCCTGCCGGATCCATGCTTCCGTCGTGCCGTCTGGGACCCGAACCGTTAATTCGCCATCCCTAAAGGCTCCAAGGCTGGTGCGTGACAACCAGTTCTGATAGGCACTCCCACCTAGCTTGGCAGCTAGCCACCCTTTGATTTCTTCCCACGCGTCAACCAACCGCTACGCTCCTCCCGAATCGACAAAGATTTTCCACAGGTTTTCCACATTTGTGGAAAACCATAACCGCCTATAATGGGGGAGTTCAGTTGGCTGCTCTGTCACACAGCATAAAGAGCAGCTCGTCGCATGTAGGAAAACTGTTTCCGTGTCTTCGGAAACCTCAGTCTATCACAGCAAAACTGTATTGGAATACAAATCTGAGATGAAATTAAGTCTCCCATCAAATCAGGTACTTAGAGGGTGCCAGTCGACCTTTCAGTCACTGAACAGTCACGCGCCCCGAATCGGACGACATCTCGGAAACATCGCTGTTGCAATCACATGAATTGACTTGCGAGACATGTTCATACGAGAATGTCATTTGTGACTCCTTGCGGGAGTAACTCAGCTGGTAGAGTGCAACCTTGCCAAGGTTGATGTCGCGGGTTCGAATCCCGTCTCCCGCTCCATCGTTCTAAGAACCCTCACCATCTCACCTGATTTCTTCGCTATCCCCTAAATCTCTCAAGCAGTCCGATTCACCGGTTGAGCCTACCCTCTAAAGTCTGTAATCGGATTTTCGAGCCTCGTCAAGATCGTCTCACCGCAGGACGCGAAGAGCGGATGAAGAACTCTGTACCCGCGTTGTGGAACGGAGGCTGCAAACGGTATCCTAAACCGGCCATCATGCATCATTTCCCTTACTGTGAGAAGTGCAGGCATGATCGGCGGCCTTGGCCCCGAGTCCAGCATCGACTATTATCGATCGATCATCACACGTTTTCGCGCCCGCAATTCCGCTGAGGGCTATCCTCACCTGATCATCAACAGCCTCGATATTGACAAGGGCATCGCGTTCCTTGACGCTGGACAAATCGATCTGCTTGCCAATTATCTCTGCGAAGGAATTGAGTTGCTGGTGCGGGCTGGTGCCGATTTCGCGTTTCTCGCCGCGAACACTCCACATCTCGTACTTGAAGAACTTCAGCGCCGGTCGTCCATTCCTTTGATCAGTATTGTGCGCGCTGCGGCCGATCATGCAAGCGACCTCGGCCTCCAAAGAGTAGGCCTGTTGGGGACCGGATTTACCATGCGCGCAGGCTTCTACCCGGAGGAGCTCCGGCGAGTAGGCATCAGTGTGGTTCGACCAAATGTGTCCGAGCAGGAAATCATTCACAGGAAGTACATTGATGAGCTGCTCAACAACCGGTTCCTGCCCGAAACGCGCCGGGAGATCCTCGGCATTGCGCAAAGAATGCAAGCCGAGGAGGGCATTGAGGCTCTGGTCCTCGCAGGAACGGAACTCCCGCTACTGTTGCGCGACTCCGCCGATTTGGAAATCACACTTCTCGATACAACCGCTATTCACGTTGAAGCCATTGTGAGCGAGTTGCTAAGGTGAAGCGCTTTGAGACTCTCCTTCCGGCAATAACTCAAGACTAAGCGGCGGGCGCGATGTTCTGATTTACGCGGAAGAAGTTGTCCGGGTCGTACCTTGCCTTAATCGCTGCGAGGCGATCGTAATTGTCACGGTAGGCCGCCCGTATCCGATCCTGCCCTTCTTCCATCATGAAATTCAGATACGCCCCACCTGCGCTGAATGGATGTAGAGCTTCGTAGTATCGTCGGGCCCACTCCGTGATTTTCGCTGCGTTCGCCGGGTCGGGATCTACTCCGACGATCACCTCACTCCAGACCACATCCCGATAGCTGAACGCCGTTTCCGCCTCGCCGATTCGATTGACCCTTCCATTTATCGGGTACAGATGCATTGTCGATTGCCAGGTCGGCAGCGTCGACCCGTACTCGAGATGCTTCTCGATCGCAGCGTCACTGAGTTCCCGGAAGAAGTCACCCTTCCAATACCATTGCAGACCTGTGGGATAAAGACCGTCGAACATGCTCTGAAGCATTGGAAATGGCATCGGAACAAAAAACTCAAAGGCGGGTGGACGAAAGTTTCGAAGGGGCCCCAATAACGTATTCGCCTCTTCCATGGATCCCTGATAGCACCATACAATTGCGCACATCTTCTGAAAGTGCAAACTCTCCGGGAAGGGCGGGCCCGGCGGCACGCTCATCATGGCAAAAAACCCATTCAGCTCTTCGGGCGCTTGTGTGATGAATTCCCGATACCACCTCATCACGTCCGCAGCGTCCTCCAAAGGCCAAAGCATTGGACCGGCACAAACCGTATTTATCGGGTGCGCTTGGAAAAGGAAGGAAGTAACCACGCCGAAGTTTCCGCCTCCCCCACGCAGCGCCCAAAACAGGTCAGGGTTTTCTTTAGCGCTAGCCACCACACTGCTTCCGTCGGCCAGCACCAGTTGGGCCGAGAGCAGGTTGTCGATTGTCAGCCCGTACCTTCTACTCAAGTGGCCCATTCCTCCTCCCAGCGTCAGCCCGGCAACTCCGGTGCTTGAGACGATACCCGAAGGCACGGCCAAACCGAAGGGGTGTGTCGCCTGGTCTACATCGCTCCACTTACAACCCGCACCCACCAGCACCGTGCGGGCCGAAGCATCGACCTTTACAAAGTTGATGAGTGAGAGATCAATCACCATCCCTTCATCGCAAACCCCTAGGCCGGCCGCGCTGTGACCTCCGCCGCGAAGGGAAACCCGCAGTGCATTAGGCTTCGCCATTTGCACAGCGGAGATCACATCCGCGACATCGAGACACTGAGCGATCAGCCTGGGCCTGCGATCGATCATCCCGTTGTAGACCTTCCTGGACTCCTCATAGCCTGCCTGCCCGGGTTCAAGCACGGTCCCCCGGAATTGTTTGCGGAACTCGAAAATGGCTTCCTGAATTGCCATGGCTGTCATTGCTGATGCTGTCATTTTGATCTCCACTCCCGGAATGCGCAAACTCTGCTCAATCTGATTACGGTGTAGTCTTGCCAACGAAAGATTGGCACGAGACATTGGGATGCCAGTTTACAAACGCGCCTTTGGGATTGTCCTTCCATGCCCAAACGTGCAGAGTGTAGAAGGCCGGAAGCCCGAAACGATTAGGGCTCGAGAAGTAGTGAAAGATTTGTCCCATAAGCTGTGGAGTAACGCCTGGATGGCTCGCATCCCAAGCGTCGGCGAGAACCAGATAATCAGCGCCCGTCAACTTCAGGCTTCCGTTGGGCTGCTGCTCGTAAAGTATGATCTGCGGACGCGTGACGTCCACCGTGCCGGTGCCCACGAGAGCATCATTCACGTAGTGAAGACCCATCGCGCCAAAGTCGTCGCCGCTTACACATCCGAACTGAAGGTGATATTCCTCGCGTTCGGCCTGCTTCACATTTTGAAAGCGCTCAGTCGCTTCTCTGACAGCCTTTATGAGTGCACTCTGCTCGGCCTGCTGGTCCGAACTTAGTTGTTGATGTTGATCGCTCATCTTCAGCGAATGGTCATCTTGGGCCAGGGCGGACGATGAGCAAACGCTTAGCAAGACCAAAGCGAAACTGGCATACGGAACCAGGCCGGCGAATCGTCTCTCTTTCACTTTTACACTGAAAACCTGCACAGTCATTGAACTTCTCTCCTTGTTTGTTGGTCGGTTTACATCGTCGATTGCAGGTTTAGTCGCAAGTCTTTCGGGCCTCCACTTTTGTTAGAATCCGCTCTGTATAGCGATTCATCCAAGGGTGGCGCCGATAGCCTGCAATCGAGTGCTGAGCCTCGCCCAGCAACTGCAAAGTAACAAGCATCGGTGCGAGAAGTAACGAAGTAACGCCAAAGAAAAACCAAAATCAAGGGCGCAAGCTTCTTGACGTGCTAGGAGAGCGTACGTGGACGCGAAGTGCCTCCAATATCGATTCGGCGAGTTTAACCTCGACCTCGTACGCGGGTGCCTGATCCGAGCGGGCACGGAGATTAAGATCCGCCCCAAGGTGTACGAAGCTCTCAAGTTCCTTGTGCAGCATGCTGGCCAACTGGTTACGAAACGGGAACTGATGGAAGCAGTCTGGCCCGGCTCTTTCGTCACCGACGATTCCCTCGTGCAGTGTGCTCTCGAACTCCGTCGCGCACTCGACGATCGTAGGCAGCAGTTGTTCAAGACCGTACCTCGCCGTGGCTATCTTTTCACTGCGGAAGTGATCCAATGTGCCACAACATCGAATCCGTTCGCCGGTGGATCCCGCGATTTAGCCCACAGTGATGAACTGCCCTCCGATACGGTGCTAAGAAAGCGCCACGACTTGCCAACTCTGCGCACGTCGCTCATCGGACGAGAGCGAGAGATTACCGAGATCACCAACCTGATACTCCGGCCAGATGTCCGTCTCTTGAGCCTCACTGGACCAGGCGGTGCGGGAAAGACCCGGCTC
Organism: uncultured Acidobacteriaceae bacterium; assembly: GCA_963814195.1. Lineage (GTDB taxonomy): Bacteria > Acidobacteriota > Terriglobia > Bryobacterales > Bryobacteraceae > Bog-105. The sequence continues at coordinate 262,722 of CAWFBU010000004.1, read as the reverse complement.
GGCGTGGCGGCCGCGGCGGCGGTAGCAGACCGTTTTACCGGTGGTGTTCAATTCGTTGGCTTGGCTTCGATCACATCGCCCGACCTGGTGGCCAGCGCCTTGGCGGACGCCCTCGCAATCCGGAACGTAGGCAGTCGCACCATTCCGCAGCTGATCGGCGACCAATTGCGGAATTCAGGGCCGTTCTTACTGCTATTGGACAACTTCGAGCAGGTTCTTCCGGCCGCCACACTGGTTGCCGAAACTCTGGAGGCGTGCCCGTTTCTTAAGATTCTGGTCACGAGCCGGTCCTGCTTGCGACTCTACGGTGAACAGGAATTCCCAGTCGCAGCCCTTACCGAAGATTTCGGCGTGGAGTTGTTCGCGCAGCGAGCTGCAGCTGTCTGGCCCGACTTTGTCATCACTCCAGAGAACGCACCTGCCGTACGAGAAATCTGTTTAAGATTGGATGGACTCCCTCTAGCTATTGAGTTGGCTGCCGCACGCACAAAGGTGCTGTCGCCCAGGGCCATTCTGGACCGGCTGCAATGCCGCCTGGATTTGTTGACCGGCGGTGCGCTTGACTTGCCGGAACGGCAACAGACCTTACGTAAGACCCTCGATTGGAGCCACGGCCTTCTGAACGAGGCCGAGGGGAAGATATTTCGCCGGTTGTCCGTCTTTGTCAGCGGGTGCACATTAGAGGGTGCCGAGGCGGTTTGTAACACGCGTCTAGACCTCGATATCGATCTCCTTCAAGGTCTCTCGTCATTGGTTGACAAGAACTTGGTGCAGTTGCTGGACCGAGCCGGCGCCGAGCCGCGTTTCTCCATGCTGCAGACCATTCGCGAGTACGCGCTTGAGCGCCTGAGTGACAGCGGCGAACAAGCGGAGACCCGGCGGGCACATGCCGCCTACTATCTCGTCCTCGCTGAAGAAGGAAATCCTGAGCTGAGCTCCCTTGATCGAACTCGCTGGTTGACGCAATGCGACATTGAGATTGAAAACTTTCGCTTTGCACTCGATTGGTTGTTGCAGACGCATGACGTTGATTGGGGATTGCGGCTGGGCGCGGCTTTGTTCCGATTCTGGGATATGCGGGAACACCTGACCGAAGGGCGTGCGCGGCTCGAGTCTCTTCTGCGCTTGGCTGGCGCTGAGCGCTCCAAAGAACGGGCTCGCGTGTTGCAATTTGTCGGCGCCCTGGCCACCGCTCAAAGCGATTACCCTGCGGCTGAATACTTCCTGCAACGGAGCAGGGAGCTCTATGAAGAATTGGCCGATAAGGCGGGCATCGCCGTCGCCTGGAACGCTTTGGGTGTCTTGGCGCGGGATCGTGGTGACTATCGCGCAGCGCAGAATCACCTTGAGCGGAGCCTCGCATGCTGGCGTACGCTTTCAGACCGCCTGGCTATCGCCCGCTGCCTTCACAACCTGGCGAACGTAGTTCGAGTTCTGGGCGACTATTCACGGGCTCGATGGGCCTTGCGTGAAGCTGCAGACATATTCCAGGATCTCGGCGATCGCAGCGGTCGTGCCTGGTCCATCAACCAGCAGGGCGATATAGCGCGCGCACAAGGCGACGTCCCTGGGGCGAGAGATTTATATGAAGAAGCACTTTCGAACTTTCGGAAGGCCGGAGATCCTTGGGGCTCAGCCCGCTGCCTGACAGACTTGGCCTACATCGACTGCCAGCAGGGAGATCACGTGCCGGCCCAAGCCGAGTGCCGCGAAGCTCTTCAGATATTCGCGGCGTTGCGGCACCGGCGCGGCATTGCGAGAGCTATGGAAAGCTCGGCATGTCTGTTTCTGGCGCAAGGAGATGCTGGCCGTGCGCTCCGGCTTGCCGCTACCGCGACTCATTTACGCCAGTCAATCAATGCTCCTCTGCGCCAGGCAGAGCAAATTAAACTCGACGAGACGCTCTTGCTTGCCTGGAAGTCTGTCAGTAAGGAAGAGGGAAACCGTGCTTGGATCGAAGGTGCCGCGATGAGCCTGGAAAAAGCTGTCGATTATGCCCTCGAGGAGTTGGGATGCACTATGTCAGCTTCGTAGGACCGATCATGCGGCGAACTTCCGCAACACGATCCGCCGGGATACCCGTCCTGCGGGCATGTTCCCGAATGCTGTCTTCGTCAGGCGCCAGGTAAACGCAGTAGACTTTGTCTTCGGTAACGTAGCTGTGGAGCCATTGAATCTGCGGCCCCATTTGCTTCAACGTTTCTAAAGAACGAAGTGAAATCTCTCGAATCCGAGCTTCTGTAAATGTGCCTGCACCGGGAATCTCACGTTCGATTACGAATTCAGGCACAATACAGAAACTCTAACACCGATAGTGGGCATACTTCCGCTTAGCTTCCTACTCGCCTGAAACGGCGACCTTCTGATCCGCCAGGGAGTACTCGATAGCAGACCCCAGGTTCATTGCCCGGCCTTCATGCCAAGCTGTTCTGCTTTCCGGTGCAGCGAGAGAAGCCAGGCACCCTTCATTCTTGCTTCGACCTTCGATTGGTCGGCGGGGGGCAAGTGTGGCCCGATGGATTGGTGCGAGCGCGACGCCGCAGCCGCCATGATGAGGGCACGCCCCGCTTGGGCTTTTCGGAGCGCCAGGTAGGCCAGCCCTCCAATACTCGGGCAGCGTGTTCGATGCTGCTTTTTTCTGAATTGAGCCAATGAATCGATCCGCGTCGGGGCAACGTCTCAATCAGCTGCAGAACGTCCGCCGAGTCGCCAGTGCCTCACAATCCTGTTGATGGCTCTGTTCAGACCACGATCGAAATCGACGACGGTCTTCGATGGCCAAACTTTCTGCTGAAGTTCTTCACGGGTGACCACTTCCCCAGATCGCTCGAGCAGCGCACTGAGCGGCTCAAACGGCTGACCCTGCAGTCTGATTTACCGCCTCGTTTGAACAGTTCGCCGGCATCCAGACCAAGTTCAAAACGGAGAACCGGAGCAGACGACCGCGCATAGTGGCTCCTCTCTCGCAGATACGGATGGGACCACACTAACTGGGCGGTGTTCGGCCTCCGAGACGCACCGGACAGCACGGGAATGGAGAAGAACTCCTGGCAACGCAAAGACACGGTGACGCTTAGTCAGAGATAAACATAGGATAAATAGAGTATCTCCAGTCCATTGCTTCAAACGGGAACCATTTCTGACAACCACAATCCTGGGTCTGGCGGCGATCTCGACCACTCAGGCGCAATCGAGTCGAATGTTCCAAGCTCTTGTGCCATTTGCTGTCCAGGTTCAGCATAAGAACTACGCGGCGGGCACTTACCGGCTCACTTACGGTATTCCAGTCGTACTCTACCTTCGGTCTATCGACCTGAGTTCGCAATCTGGCTTCGCTCTGACCACGTCGGCAAATAGTTTCCAAGCCCCATCCAAACAGGGCAAGCTCGTCTTTAAATGCCACGGCGGCCACGGAGTGAGCCGGACCGGAGCCTTCGGTCGCAACACGCTCTCTATTTTTCACAATGCCGATCAAATGAGATGATCCGCCGGCCGCTATCCTGTTCCGTGACAGGAAGCGGCAGTTGGGTATGAGACTAGTTCCGGCTCCCGCCAGAGGTCAACCGAAGCAGGATGTTCAGGGCAGCGACAAAAACATTGAAAACGCCTGCGAACAACATCAGCGCTCCAGGGATCGGGCTATCCGCTTCAGGCGTACGCAGGATGGAGCTCGTCGAATAGACAAGGCTAAACACGCCGAGAGCACCGATTCCGAGCCCGAGCAGTATGCCGAGCACACCGATATGCAGGAAGCTATTCAGAACCATGGTGCCGATTAAGGCAAAGAAAAGGCCGGCCATCAACCCGCGCGGTGCAGAGAACGCCCGATTCGCTGACATCACATACAAAGTAATGCCGACGAAAACGAAGGCGGTTATCCCGAGCGCCAAAAAAATCATCTGTGGTGCGATGATCCTCGCAATCCATAAAATTGGAGAAAGCGCAATACCTGAAATAAATCCGTCCGCAACCAGCGCGGCGATACCGAGCTGCTGATTGTGCCGCGCCGCAATGGCAATACGCGGAACAAGGTTCAACAACAGCAGCGCGAGGATCCAGCCAATCCATCCGGAGAACAATCGGGCAAGCGTCTCTGAGGTCGCCCCGACATAGCCTCCCGCCATGGCACTGAATACAGCCAGGCCGAAAAGAAGATACGTTTGTTTGATGACCGCTGCAGTGGGTCGGCTGAGAGCCGTCGTCCCACTCAGCTTGTCCCATACCGATGCCTGCGAATCGTAGTTGTACATAGAAGTCTCGCTACGAATTTAGACGTTTTTATGGCTAAAAAGGTTCGATTACGGGAGTCTTACCGCGCGTCGGGTGCTCGCCTTGGGCTCAGACAGCCAAACCTTCGAGCGCATGGGAGTGCCGGTGAAGGAGTCTTGCCGCTCGCGCCGTCTTAGTCGTCGCCGGAAATTTTTCGCCGGTCATTTCGTTATAGACCTTTTCCACCTGAGCAGCCAATGCGTCCTTGCCGACGTAACGGGCGATTTGTGATTGTCCTTTAATGGCTGCAGCGATCTGGGGAACGGCGTCAGAGATCTCTCGGGAACTCTTTCGGGACTTGACCAGAGCGCCCACCTGCTCTCGCAGTTGCTTGAAGAAAAGCTGTTGATCGCCCAGAACGTCGGAAACAGACCGCGGCCCGTGACCCGGGACAGACTACCTGAGCGCCTAGTTTCTTAGCGGCCTCCAATGTCCCAATCCACTTTTCAACGTCACCATCGCCGACAAAGTTATATGGTCCGTTGACGCAGGCATCCCCGGTGAAGAGGATACGCTCTTTGGGTAACCATGCGACGGCGTCTCCGTGGGTGTGGGCAACCCCCAAGTGCATTAGTTCCACCCGATGCTCCCCGTCATCGAAATACAGCTCGCGCGGAAAGAGAACGGACGGAGGGCTCAGACGACTGGCAGCAACATCGGGACGCGTCTTAGCAGTGCCTTCCCAGCGCCCCGGTTTACCGTCGTAATAACCGGTTTCATATCGCTTCATCTCTTCGATAACTCCGGTGTGCGCGACTGGCGTGGCGCCGTTATCCACCATCACCTGATTACCGTAGGCGTGATCCCCGTGGTGGTGCGTATCGAAGGCGAAGCGAATAGGTTTTGTGGTAATTGCTCGGATCTTCGGCAGTATGTTCAGGGCGCCGGAAGGAAAGTTCGCGTCAATGACCAGGACGTAATCTTTGAAAATGATCCAACCGTTGTTACAGTGGCCTTGATTCTCAATGTCACCCTGGTGGAAGTACACGTCCTTCGCCACCGGAACAGCAGCGTTTACCTCGCTCGGGTTCCCTGGGTCGCGCTGTTCCTCAGCGTCTGCTTCCGGCAAAACTGCACCTGCAGCGGTTGCCAACAAAAGCTTTCTCCGGGTCATGTCGCACATGGTGCGGAACATGATATCGCAAAGTGCAGTTCGAAACGGGCTTGATCCCGTTAGAAACTCAAGGCGTTCCCGTGCTGACCTGCTCCACCGTGACCGGACCGAGTAGGCCCGAAGGACGCAGCGGCGCATTTGCTTTATACGTTGGCGCCACCGTAAACGTGTACTTTGTCGCACCGGGTTGTAAGTCACCGATGAGCCGGTTAACCCAGAGATTCGTCACCTTGATCTCGAGGTTATTCGTGCCAGACTTAAGAGCACTCGTAATGTCCACCTTGTAGGGCGGATGCCAGGCTATCCCGAGCGAGCGGCCGTTCACCGAAACTTGGGCCAGCTCTCGGACGTCGCCCAGATCGAGCACAAGTCGGTGTCTGCTACTCAGCCATGCCGCCGAAACCTCAAGCGTTTTCATATACGTCGCAGTTCCCGAGAAATACTTCACACCCGTCTCCGTGTTATCGGTCCAGGAGCCCAGGTGATCCATCGTTATTCTCTCTGGAGCACCTAAATTCGGAGCAAAGCGGACGTCCCAACCGCCGTCCAGTGTGGCGAGCTTCGTCTCCTGAACTGCCGGGACCGTCGCGTTCAGCTCCGAAGTCGATTGCCGGAACACAACGAATAATGAGCCGTTCCCTTCCAGTTCGAGTGGTACCGTCGTTCGCCCGTTCTCAATGTGGAACGAAGCAGGCTCGGTTCGTCCGGTGTCTGCGTGCCACAGTTCGGGGCGTTTCCCGGCCACCCGGAACGTCGCGTTCAGACTCTGCGGGTTCTCTGTTCGGTTCGACAGAAAGTAGATCTCGGCATTAGGCAGATGGCGGTGCACAAACATCACGTCGTTGCCGGTGTTCCCTTTGTCAGACGAGAAATCAGGAAGCACGCCGAGAGACGCAAGAGCCTGGTTGGGATCTTGCCCTGGAATGATCTTGCCTTTCCCCGTCTTGCCGCTCCACAGCTCGTCTGCAAGGATGGAGAACTCCTCCGGTTTATCGGCAAGACTGGGTGTGCCCGTCGGACGTTCGCCGACCACGATTGCGCCCGCATGGACCAGATCCCGCAATTTGCGCAGTACGGGCAACGTCATCTCCCGACTGCTTCCGCCCAGGTACAGCAGCCGATAATGCATGCCGCTCGGAGTTTCCAGCACTCCGTTTGCGGCCGATAGCTTGTGCAGAATGACGTCTGAGTTCACAAAATCAAACCCGTACCCGGTCGGAAGGTCCTTCGGCAAACTGCTGCCTTCTCCGTAGAGCCCGGCCAGAGGCGCCTCTTCGCCATAGAAATAGGCCACGTCAGCGTTGAATCTGCCTTGCTGCAGCATCTGGGCATTCCGGGAGATGTACGTCACCCATGGTTCTGCCTCTTCGGCCCAAGTCTCGTTGCGGTTGAAATACTGGCCAAAGATCATCAGGCTGAGTCCGGGTTTCTTGTCGACCAGAGGCTGATGAACTGAGGTGTGAATCACGGGCCGGTTTACGCCGAGAGCAAACTCCAGGTCGATAATCGGCTTCAGGTTACGAGGTGAGAAGCCCCAAGGCACCAGCGCCGACGTCATGGACTCAGCGGCCACCAGGTTCTGCCCGTAGATATGGGACACGGACGCTGCGCCCCGAATATCGATGACGTAATTCGACCGGGGACCTTTAGCCGGCGAGAACGTCCACATGGCCGACATGGGGATGTCCGCGTTCTGGCGCATTTCCATATCGTCCCCGATCGAAACACGGGTGCCTTCGAGTGACTCGCCGTAATACGTCAAACCACGCTCGTGCGCGCTCTTTGCGATTTGCCCGTAGTGGCTCTGTGCTGTCAGTTGGCTGAGTGTACGGCGGAAGTCCCAAAGGAACCGGTCGCTCATCTCAGAACTGCCCACCACCACTCCGGTGAGCGCCGGTAGGAACGACGTAGGGTCGTATCCCCGCAATCGTTTGAACTGAGCCAGCAGATCCGGCGTCCAGTTGTACGCTCCTACTTCGATGCTGTCCGTCAGAAGCGCCTTCACGCCGCGGTGACCCATCAACTGCGGCCCCAGGGTCTCCTTATAAGTGCCGAGATACGTGTCGATATAACCCTTTACAGCTCCTGCGTCAAGCTTGTCGACCTCGAGCCCGGTCGCTTCGGCCGTGGCCGGGTGGTTGGTGGTCCCGGTGAGAGAGTAGCCGAGGCGAAGGATAGCCCAGTGCCCAGCAGGCGGTGTCCATTGGATTGATCCGTCCGGCTTCATGCGTGTCGTTAGGTCGACAACGTCAGCAGGGGCCACCGCGTCTTTTGGGTCGATGGGCGCACTGGCTAAAGCGTAGTAGTCGTTAACCAGTCCAAAGGCGGCCTTTTCTTCGAACCGATTTACCCGCGGGGTGGAGTAGAGAACAAATTCGTTAACCTCCGCGTCTGTTTTCCCAGCCGCCATCATCGCGGCGAAAAATCCGAGATCTACGCCTGGAGCCGGTTCGAACGCATCGGTCATGGCTGATGGAGGACCGTGCTCGATTTTAAGTCGAAAGTAACGTGCCTTGACGGCTGGGAACGATACGGTCTCCTGGGCTACACGGGTGAAAGGCAGATCGGCAATGGTATGAAAAGCTTGCCCGTCCTCGCTAAATTCGAAATGGTATTTCAATGGTGGGGCGGGCACAAACAGCCCAACGATGGGCCTCGCCAGGGTGACGGCGTAAATAGTGCGGGCCTCCGGATATTCGTATCGCAGCCAGCCACCATCGGGACCGCCGTCCACCGGGATCCTTATCCCTTTTACAAGATCGCCATCATGAAGAAGCGAGAGGTCAACGTTTCCGGCGCTCGAGGTAATGGTGGGTTGCTCGGCTTCGTTAGTATCCGGCCCGGGCTGTCGATAAGCAATAACGGCGACGTCGCTGTAGTACTGCGGCGGGGCTTTCGTCTCTGCGCCCGGAAGCGGCAGATCTTCGCGATGGGGAACCGCCTGGAATGGGCCCGTCATAGAGGAAGGTTTTGCTAGAGTTCCGCTGAACTCTTTTCCTCCGGGCACGCTCGTCTCGGTCCACACGAGCTTTTTCATGGCGTCCGGCGGCTTCACCCACGGGCCCCCTGTTTCGCTCCAGCCCGGAGAGGAAGCGATCGCCACTTCCAGGCCGAGTCGATCGGCCATCTGCACGGCATAACGGAAAGACTCCTTCCACTCCGGAGTCATGTAGGCAATCCGCTTGTCGACCACCTTGGGAGTGGCCAGCGCCGCATCAAAGTTTTGGAAACCGCCGATACCAACGCGTTTCATCCACTCCAGGTCCAGCTTGATTCCTTCCTGGGTGATGTTGCCGTTCATCCAATGCCACCAAACCCGTGGACGCGCCGAGGGAGGCGGCTTCAGAAAGTCACGCCGCAGTCCATCCGAGACGGCCGTTTGGTCCGAACCCTGTCCCATCAAGGCCAGGGCCATGAACAAATAGCTCGAAGCGATCACATACAACTTGGCTCTCATCTAACCTCTCATCTCCTGACGTTTCCCGGACAGAAGATCAGCTTATCCATATTGTGTTCAGGAGCAGGAAGCAATCCACTCGCGCAGGGAAGCTCGCAAGCCTCCGTCATTGGCAGGTTTAGAGTTCAAGCAGAAGTACTGGCGTGTTGACTTGCCTGTTTTCCGGCATCAAACGAGGGTGACGAACAAGTCAAATAGTTATCTTTTGCTGGGCATCGGAGCTGCCGGCGGCCTGTTGCTGGGACGCTTCCTGCCTGTGCTTTTCGCAAACGCGAGCGGATTCGTGGCGGGCAGCGCCGGAGCCGATCCTTTCGCCGGATTGATCGAGGAACATCGGACACTGCTGTCGCTCCTCGACAAAATGGAGCATTTACCGGTAACCGAACGTGTCAAACGCAGGTTTTTGTTCCTCGCCTTCAAGCGCACCATTGGTAAACACGCCATGGCAGAAGAAGACATCATCTACCCGCTTCTGAAGACAGAAGCAGAACGGCACGAAGCAACGCAGAAGCTTTACCGTGAGCACGCCAGCATGAAAATTCACCTGTTTGAGCTCGAACAGGCAATCGGCCAGGAAGATGAATGGCGCGACGCAGTCCTTGCTCTTCGGAGCGAGATCGAACCGCATGCCCGAGAGGAAGAAGAGACGGAGTTCCCACGCCTGCGAGAGTTGCTGAGCCAGGAGCGAATGGCTGATTTGAGCCGCAAGATACGGCAGGAAGAAGCCCTGGTTGTCTGACAGCGAGCCAGAGCTTACGCTAATCAAACCACTTTTTGCGTGAATCTACTGGTTACCGGCCGACTCCAGTGACGGAGCACCCGGCGAGCGCAGCACGCGAATATCTCGAACGGGTGGTTGCCCAAAAAACCGGCTGTATTCACGATTGAATTGGCTGGCACTTTCGTATCCGACCTCGAAGGCCACCGTGGCAGCATCCACATGGTCCATAAGCATTCGGGCCCGTGCTGCCTGCAATCGAAGTTGTTTCTGATATTGCAGCGGGCTCATCGCCGTCAGTGACCGAAAGTGATGGTGCAGCGTCGATACGCCCATACCTGCCATCTGCGCAAGATCTTCCACCCGTAAGGGCTTGGCGTAATTTGCCCTGATCCAACCGATTGCCTTCGCGGTCCGGTTGCTCTGATCGCCCGAAGTTGCAATCGCTCGCAGGCGCGCTCCCTCCCGTCCTCGCAGGATCCGGTAGACGATCTCCTGTTCGATCAGGCCGCTGAGGAAGGGAACGTCCTGCGGGCTGTTCAACAGATCCATGAGTCGGCAACAAGCGCCGAGGAACTCGGGAGTAACGTCACCAACAGCCATGGCTGGGCTGTCCGAACTTGCACCAGGCAACCCGATGTCCCCGTGGGTAAGTAGTTCGCGCACCAGCGGCATATCGAGCTTCAGCATCAGAGCAAGACAGGGCACCTCTTGGGTCGCTTCGACTACCCGGCTGATAACCGGCAAGTCGATCGATGTTAAAAGGAATCGTGACTCGCCATAAGTGAAAGTCGTTTGACCAAGATCGACTTGTTTTCGACCTTGGGCTATAACCGTCACGTTCGGTTGATAAGTCATGGAGCACGGAGCGCTCGGCCCTGTCCGGCGGTGAAGAGATAGCCGCGGAATGGTAGTTGGCAGGTTCTCTGCCGTGCCAATCGCACAGGCAATTTTTCGAGCCAGTTCACTTCGTAGTTGCTGGGCGTGCGTTTGCTGTAGAGGGGAATCTTGAACGGTCGTTTCAACGCTCACGATACGAGAGCAGCGCTTCTCAGCAACAGCATAGAACGTAACTACGGCGCCCGCATACCGTCACGCCAGTAATAGACAGAAATAGGCAATAACTCAACAGGATCAGGATATCGCCCCGTGGGTTTTCTCACTAGCCTGGAATTAGAGAGAATCCACGACGGGAACTAAGAAGAGAGAACGATGCAGAAACGCAAATTAGGCGGCGGTGGTCTGGAGGTTTCCGCCTTAGGGCTCGGCTGCATGGGCATGAGCTTTTCCTACGGGCCGCCAAAAGATAAACAGGAAATGATCGACGCTGCTCCAGGCGGCTGTCGATCGCGGGATCACTTTCTTCGATACGGCGGAAGTGTACGGACCCTTCATGAACGAAGAGCTCGTGGGGGAGGCTCTTGCCCCTGTTCGCGGGCAAGTGGTAATCGCTACGAAGTTCGGGTTTGACCTCGATCCGGACGCTCTTCCAGGGCCCGCGAGGCTTGCCTGGACTGAATAGTCGGCCCGAGCACATACAGAGAGCCGTCGAGGGCTCGCTCAAAAGGTTGAAAATCGAGACTATCGATCTTCTCTATCAGCATCGGGTCGATCCGGAGGTGCCGATCGAAGATGTTGCCGGCACCGTTAAGGACCTCATCGAGCAAGGCAAGGTCAAACACTTCGGTCTCTCCGAAGCCGGAGCGCAAACCATCCGGCGCGCACACGCGGTTCAGCCGCTTGCTGCTCTTCAAAGCGAATACTCGCTATGGTGGAGAAAGCCGGAAGCGGAAGTCATACCAACGCTTGAGGAGCTCGGCATCGGCCTTGTGCCGTACAGCCCCCTGGGGAAAGGCTTCCTCACCGGGACCATCGACGAAAATGCAAAGTTCGGCAACACCGATTTCCGCAGCACCCTTCCTCGCTTCACGCCTGAGGCACTAAAAACCAACCAGGCCCTCGTCGATATGCTCGGAAGTATTGCTCGCCGAAAGAGTAGCGACTCCTGCCCAGATTGCGCTTGCTTGGCTCTTGGCTCAAAAGCCCTGGATTGTCTCCGATCCCGGGAACTACCAAGCTGCATCGCCTGGAAGAAAATATCGGTGCACTTTCAGTCGAACTCACACCCGACGACTTGCGCGATATCGATGAAGCGGCTTCAAAGATTACCGTGCAGGGAGATCGATACCCTGAGAGACTAGAAGCCATGACGGGCCGGTAGCGGCGACTGAGGCGGACAGCTCCCGTGTAAGGAGATCCATTGACTACTATCCTTGTCAACGGAGTGAAGCGCGAAGTTCAGGCGCCATCGGACACGCCTTTGCTCTATGTTCTGAAAAACGATCTGGAGCTTTCCGGTCCTCAGTTCGGCTGCGGCCTTGCTCAATGCGGTGCCTGTTCCGTGCTGCTCAATGGCAAGGAAGTGCGATCCTGCATCACTCCTGTGAGCGCCGTCGGCGACAAAGAGGTGACGACGCTCGAAGGTCTGCCGGCGCGTTGGGCCAAACAGCGGGGACTTACGGCGGAACGGCGGCGAAAACGCTTCACCCCGTGCAGGAGGCCTGGATCGCCGAACAGACGCCGCAGTGCGGGTTCTGCCAGAACGGCATGATGATCAAAGCGACCGAACTGCTGGAGCGCGTTCCGTCTCCCACCGTCGCCGAGATCAAGGACGCATTTACTTCCGGTGTCTCGCCGCATCTCTGCCGCTGCGGAACCTATACAGCGATCATCCAGGCCGTGCAGCGTGCTGCTACACGGATGACGAAAGCGAGTGAAATCCTATGATCGCGTCCCAGGAGAATTGGACCAGCCGGACTAGAGACGTTTCGGCGCATCGCTTTCGCGCCGCGGGTTTGTCAAAGTCGGCGGCGCGCTGCTGGTCGGCTTCGGCCTTGTCAGCGCGAAGGGCATGCAGAGTGCGTGACGCAGCAGCGGACCGGCAATACGCTGAACGCTGGTCTCCCGCAATCCTGGATCGAAATCCACGCCGACAACACCATCCTGATCCGAGTGGGCAAGCCGGATTTCGGCCAGGGCACTGTCTTCACCGCCTACCGGCAAATTGTGGCGGAAGAACTCAATGTGCCGTTCGAAGCCATCACTACCGTCATCTCCGGCGACACCGATCGCACTCCCGATGGCAGCGGCGCCTTCGATTTCCTCGGCGGCGGCATGCCGAATCTTCGAAAAGCGGCGGCATACGTCCACCAGGCACTGCTCGACCTCGCTGCCGAACGGCTCACCGTGCCCAAGGATCAGCTTTCTGTTAAGGACGGCATCGTCTCCGGCGGCGGCAAGACCGTTTCGTACGGCGACTTGGTCAAAAACCAGAAGCTTAACTTGACGATCCCCGTGAAGGGCGACATGCACAGCATGTTCGGACTGACCGTGGACGGAGATCCGCCTTTGAAACCGGTCAGCCAGTACACTGTCGTCGGCAAGTCTTTTCCCAACTCGGTCACCGTCTCGAAGGTAATGGCCAAGGAGACATGGGTCACCGACGTGCGTCTTCCCGGCATGCTGCATGGCCGCATGGTGCATCCGAAAACGCTCGGGTCGAAGCTGATTTCCGCCGGTACTCTGGACAAGACTCGTTTCCCGAACGCGCAGAGTCGTTGTGAAAGGGTAATCTGGTCGGCGTAGTCGCTCCCACCGAATGGGAAGCCATCAAAGCGGCGCAACAGGTCGCTTCCGGCTACGAAATGGACCGACTGGAAGGGACTGCCCGGCAATCGGACGGCTGTTCCAATTCCTCAAAGAAGACGCGGACTGGAAGACGACTCCCGCCGAAACAAGCAAGAAATCGAACGGCGATGTTGCTGCCGCGCTTGCCAAAGTCCTCGAAGAAACATTCCGCAACCTACAGCTTCCGTTACTTGAAACACGCGCCGATCGGACCCGCCATGGCGGTAGCCGATGTTCGTTCCGATGGCACGGTGTTCGTCTACACGCACACGCAGAATCCGCAAGCGCTGCGCTCGGGTATCGCGCACATGCTCTCCACCCCTGTCGATCACGTCGTGGTGCGTACCTTCGCCGGGCCCGGTCACTATGGGCGATCGAACGGCGGCAACGCCGGCGCGGAAGACGAAGCTGTCATTCTGTCCCAGGCGGTGGGCAAGCCGGTCCGAGTGCAATGGATGCGGCACGACGATTTTCAATGGTCCACGCAATCTTCCGCGGCCTTTTCCGATGTTAAGATCGGTCTGGATGCACAAGGCAACATGACGGCGTTCGAGATCGACCACTACATGCCGGCCATGCAGGACGACCGTCTCGTCGGCGCAATTCTGGCCGGGCTTCCCACCATGCCCGCACCCGAATGAAAAAGGCGCTCTCATCGGATCGCGGAACGATGCGCACGATCCCTGGATTTATGACGGTACGCCGGCGGTGCTGGAACGTGCTCACGGCACCTCTCAGATCGGCCAGAAGTCATCGCCGATCGACGTCGGTCATGCGCGATCACAGCATGCGGACGCCGGGACAGTATCAGCAGAACTATCCGCGCGAGTTGGCCATCACCGAAGCGGCTGTGCTGGCCGGCGTCGACCCGCTTCAGTTCCGGATTCAACACGCCCGCGAGAAACGTGCCATCGCGTCCTGGAATCGGTTCGTAAGGCTTCCGAGTGGCAGCCGCGTTCGGAGCCTCCGAAGGCCGAGAACGGCGTCAAGCGCGGGCAGGGCGTCTCGGCCATGTTCCGCTCCGGCACTTACTGGGCCTGCGTAGCTAACATCGCTGTCGATATGAACAAAGGCGCGATCAAAGTCGAAAAGATGACGATCGCGGTCGATCCCGGAATCGTCATCAATCCCGACTCAATTGAAGCGCCAGGTCGAAGGCGGCACGGTCATGGGCTCAGCATGACCTTGCTGGAAGAAGTCCGCTTCGACGAGAGCGGAGTCACTACCAGCGACTGGCGCAGCTATCCCGATCGCGACCATGGCCGATCTTCCGGACATCAAGGTTGTGCTGATCAATCGGCCCGAGGTCGGCAAGTATGGCCAGGGATCCGAAGCGGCCAATGCTCTTGCTGCCTCGGCGATCGCTGGAGCCTTCTTCGATGCCACCGGCAAGGTCGCGCGCCAAATCCCGCTCAAGCCCGATTACGTCCAGTCTCTGTTGAAAGCCTGAACACCCGATCCATCTAGAGTCACAATGATGCGCGCACAACGGCGACAGTCACCCTGTCTTCCGTCGCCAGTGACGCAAAATTGTGACTCCTCAGGTCTTAACTCACGGAGGCCGCGGACCATCTCCGACCTCCTACAAGTTCGCCCAGTAACTGTAAGCCGGAGCAGGTCAACTCTTCAACTTCACGCACGTCAAGTTTCAGCATCTTGGCACATTCATGCCGTGAGAATTCGGCCAGAACTCTCAACACGAAACACTGCCGCACGCTGGCTTCCAGGAGCAGAACCGCCTTCAATTCATCTGGTAAGAACGCGCGCGCTTGTTCGATTTCATGCGGTGATGTTGCCCGGAGTGAACCTTCGGCCAGAAGCGCTGCCGGAACCGAGCTTTTTACCAGATCCAGACCCGGGCCTTCCTCGAATGACCAGGATTCAATCATAGCCAGCATCTGTTTTTCGGCGTACGCAACACTTCTGCTCAGCAATACCAGCGTGAGAAATGTTTTACACACCGAATCGGATATTGTTTGTTTCGTTGTCATTAAGCCACCTCAGCGCGCTTCCTGTTCGCGCCCACGTCCGGTTAATCTTGTCGCTGAACGAATTCCGCCCCGCCCCTAAGTCCTTCCTTCGTTCAATGCAATTGCTCTGTTACTACTAAAACAACTCAATGGGTAAAAATCATCCCACAAAGGAGTGGTTTTCGCCTACTGCCAAGGATGGAAAGCAGCTACCTCCATTGAGGGAAGCTCACCGCTAAATAGACGATCGAATCACTCTACTCGGGCGGTCGTGGCCCAACGGGAATCACAATCTCTCGACGTCCGAAAAGTCGGGCATCGACAGAAATCGACCCGGGTCCAAGAAAAATAATGGCTATGCTGACAATTCCGGAAAGCAGGGCCGGCCACGGTTGGTCGAAGGGGTCGACCGCCGACGTTGGCAGCCATGAGAGCGCGATAGCCATACTGCTGATTGCCGCAACTGTACCCACCACCGGAGTCAGAAATCCCAATAAGAGAACGCCCCCGTTTGCAGAGGATAAGACGCCATCCAGGGCTGCTTCCAGACTCAAGCCCCCGGGACTGGACAGGTGAAGATACCCGTGCGAAATACTGATGGCGCCGACAGCCATCCTTAGCAGCAGCAGACCCAGCCCCGGCAGGCCGGTTGGAAAAGCCGTGAAAAGACGTAGCAGTCAGTATCTCCTCGTCCGCATACGCTTTGTTTCAACGCCTACCCACGCCGTGACCAGAATAAAGGCTTTGAGAGACTTTCGAAACTCGGGAAGGGAGGATCTTTTTGTACCTCTTTCGTGTAAGCCGTGCTGGCTAAAGCCGGATAAACCCTCTACGAACAGCGATGGCCACGGCCTGAGTCCTGTCGCTGGCGCCTAGCTTCTCCATGATGTGCTTCATATGCACCTTCACGGTCTCTTCCGAGACGAAGAGCTTCTCCGCAACATCCCGGTTCCTGTTGCCGCCGGCCACCTGCTCAAGAACCTCTGTTTCGCGAGAAGTCAATACCTCATCGCCGACGTGCTCGGCAAGGTTCTCCGCAACCTCGGCTGGAATGTGCTTCTTCCCGGCATGCACCTGTCGCACTACTTTCAGCAGTTCAGAAGGAGGCATACTCTTCAGCATGTAGCCCCGGGCGCCCGCCTGCAGAGCGCGTTTTATGTCGATGTCGCCTTCGAACGTGGTGAGCATGATGAAGCGCGCCTTGGAGAATTCCTTCTGAATGGCAATCATGGCGTCGATCCCGCTGATATCGGGGAGTCTTAAGTCCATCAAGGTTACGTCCGGTTGATGGAGGCGGAATTTCTTGATTGCATCTTGGCCATCCACAGCCTCGGCCACCATCACCATATCCGGCTGTTCGTTAATCACCGCGGTGATTCCCTCGCGCAAAAGAGGATGGTCGTCAACGCTGAGCACGCGAATCCGAGTGTCGTCTGGCATTGGGCCTTAATTGTAGTTCTTCAAGATCTTCGGGAAAAGGGCACGGATCCAGCGACGCGATCCACCAGGCGGCTGCGCCTGGTAGGCAATATGCGCCGGTATCGCCAGAACCACCTCTGTGCCTGCTGCCGCACTGCTCCAGAAGCTGAGATGCCCACCGATCGTTTGGGCGCGCTCACGCATACCGGTCAGGCCCCAATGTCCGTCGAGTCCTGACTCGAGTAAATGCTCATCGATCCCCGTGCCGTCGTCTCTTACAACCAGCTGGAATTTGCCTTCTGAGTAATCTAATTCCATCTCAACGTGCTTTCCCTGTGAGTGGCGAAAAGCGTTCAGGACGGCTTCACGCCCGATCCGGTAAACCTCATCCCGTAGCTCTGGTTTCAAGGTTCGTTGCGGGCCCACGACAATGACTCGGAAGGCCATGGTGTCTGAACTGCCAAGCTCTAGCGGCAGGCAGGAGAACACCTTTTCCAGGTCAGGCAAATCGCCCTGACTCGAACGAAGGCCGCGCAGTGTCGTTCGTCCTTCCCGGCCGGCTTGATCGATTAACTCAATGGCTCTCTGCAAAGGGGGCATGGCGGGTGAGTCCGAACCTAATCGGCCTTGCGCGACGTGCAGCTGCATGGAGGCGCTGAGAAAACCCTGCAGCAACGTGTCGTGCAGTTCTTGCGCTATGCGGGTGCGTTCGGCAAGCCGCTCTTCATAGCGGAGCTTGAGTCGATTGCTGACCTGCTTCAATCGCGTCTCGTACACCAAACGCGCGAGCAGGAGAGCGGCCAATCCCATCGAAAGTCGAAACCACCACGCTTGCCAGAATGCTGCTTCAACTTGCAGCCTGACCATGGCTTCGGGGCTGTCCCACGTCCCGTACGCTTCGTTGGCCTTGACGTGGAAGTCGTAGGAGCCTGGCCCTAAATTCGTATACACAGCTTCCCGGGCCGATTGAGCATCCGTCCAGTCCCGGTCGAAGGCATCGAGCTTGTATCGCAACTTCACCCGCTCCGGATCGGCCAGGCTCAACCCCACATATCGGATCGTAATCCGTTTCCGGTTAGCCGGTATCGTGATCGCATCATCGGCCCCGAGCACGTTGTTATCGGCGGATACCCCTTGAATGTGGGCGAGCACGGGCCTCGGGGTAACGTTCAACCAAGCCGGATTGACAACTGAGATGCCTCGATTCGTCGAGACCCAGATCCTGCCCGCGGCATCGCATACGATCGACCTGCTTCGGTTGACGCCCGCAGTCCCTGCAAGACCGTCGGCAGGTCCGAACTCCTCAAAGTCTCCCGCCTTCAACGAACCGCTCAGAAGACTTCCACCGTTTACGCGAACTACGTGACTTGTTGTTGTAATCCAAAGCCAGTGGCTTCGGTCTTCGGCGATTCCCAGAATCTCGCCCTGAAGAACTCCTCGAGGGTCCCACGTACTTTGAAAGTGACCGGAGCGAAGAAAGCCGAGACCCCTGGGTGTGCCGATCCAGATTGTGCCTGTCTGGTCTGCGAAGATGCAGGTCACTCCTCCCGGTGGCAGGCCTTCCCGTCCCGCGTAGTTGCGCCATCCTTCGGAAGAGAACTCGCTCAGGCCCTTCGGTGTTCCAAACCACATCGCTCCGTCGGTCGTCTCGGCGATTGTGTTAATCGTGTCCGATGCTAACCCGTGGGCTGTCGTATACGTGGTGAAACGCCCGTTTCTCAATCTGCTGACTCCCGCAGTCAGAGTCCCGGCCCAAACTGAACCATCC
Organism: uncultured Acidobacteriaceae bacterium; assembly: GCA_963814195.1. GTDB lineage: Bacteria > Acidobacteriota > Terriglobia > Bryobacterales > Bryobacteraceae > Bog-105. The sequence continues at coordinate 244,320 of CAWFBU010000004.1, read as the reverse complement.
AAACTTTGAAAGACGGAGTAAACACTGTCTTGCGCCAAGCCTTGGCGGTGAGTATAGGTGGTGGCCCGAAACGATCCGCCCTCCCGCCGCAGTTGCGTGAGTCCACCTCGTCTTCGGCCAACCCATACGGCATCATGGCCGCCGTCGATTGATAAGACTACATCTTTGTCCAACCCCGCTGCCCTGACGTGCTCCCTCTGTCCCGCCTTTTCCCACATCAGGTGATCATCCTCACCGGAAGACCACGCCCGGCCCTGTTCATCCACGTAAACAGGGCTGCTTCGGTCAGGCGCGGATGCCGCTGCGCTCTGAGTGCTGGAAAACGGGCTCTCTCGTAAGCGTGTCAGTCCACCGTCTGTACCCAGCCAGATGTTTGCCTCGCGATCTTCAAAGATTGCATGAATAGTACTTGCCGATACATCGCGAGCTTGTTTCCAAAGGGCTGCTCCTGCCCTATCGACGCTAACGAGGTCCCGTGTGGAACTGATCCAAATATTCGATCTGTGATCTTGCAGCATGGCAAAGACCGGGCCCGCTCCAATGTTCCGCGCAAACCCGTTCACGGTCAGTGCTGTGCCATTCCAGATCGCCCGTCCGTTATCTGTGCCTACCCACAACTTGTCATTCCCCACCGGTAGCAGCGTGTTGATCTTCCAATCGCGCGACGCTTCAATGGACGTCAACTTGTGATCCGGCCCGAAAGCAAACAGCCCGGCATCTCGAGTTCCCAGCCAAATAATTCCGTCGACGGTCTGTGCCATGGAGATGACCAGAAAATTCGGTACAGCGGACGTGATAAGCACTGTGGAAAGGCCACCCGCCCCGTATTGCATTACGCCGCGTGAAGGTTGCAATAGAAGAAGCTGCCCCGTGTTCGAACGGCAGATAGCGGTCACTCGATTGTCACCCGGCATAGACTTTCCTGGCACAGTCTCAAACTTGCCGTTAGCGTAGCGCCACAAAGTGAGGTGGCGATCCAGGATCCACAAGCTTCCAGCTGAGTCGGTCGTGAGTGCTTCAATCGCGCCCGCAGGAGCGTCTATCCGATTCGCTGGGCTAAATGCGGCAAATTCGAAACCGTCGAAACGAAATAGTCCCTTATCTGATCCGATCCAGAGATAGCCATCAGCGGTTTGCGCAATAGCACGTACCGGGCCTCCGGGAAATCCCTGGTCGGCCCCCCACTCGTGTCTTTTATACAGCGGCGTCTGGCCCGCGGAATCGACAGCGGGCAGCGCCCCTGCCAAGATCACTGCTGCGAAAATCACCATCAGCGAGCGAAGGCCGGTAACCATACACCTTCCGGCTCTACGGCAGGAATTCAAATTTGTCAACTACGACCTCCGCTCCTGTTTCGGAACGCAGCTTTCCGCGCTGGAACGGATAAAGGTTCATGCGAACGGATTCCAGCCCGGGCGAAGGAACGCTCGACGTGAACTCATGGTGCGCCACAATCTTGCCCGAACCCCCAGTTGTCGTAAAGGACACTCGTCCTGGCTTCCACTCGAGCTGATGTGTGAGCCTTCCCCCTGGGGTCGAAAACCGGAACACGTTCTCTGGGATGTAAAAAGGTTGCACTACGTACTGAGCGTTCTTGGCCTCCGGATTGCCCCAACGGCTGACCTCAATGTCCAACTCGGTATAGTTCTGCTCCGCGCCGGCCCAGTCCCAAGTGAACATCCCGAAGACGGCCGATGGATCGATATGCGATGTGTCACGGACCGAAAACACGTAGGTTCCAAATCCAAGACTGCGCGTCAGTGAGATCTCGGCACAGGACCACTCGCCGGAGGTCTTTGACATCCGCAGATGCAAAGCACCGCCCTTATCGGTCCATGCATTGGCAGGGTTGTAAAGATTCCGCACGCCCCCACGGTCACTCGGCGCGTCGCGAACAATCCAGTCATATCCGCTAAACGTCAGCACCGGAGACGGAGCCTTTGGCTGGCCTTTCGTGGCCGCAACGGCAATCACCTCATCTCGTGCTTCGGGCAACTTTTCGATTGCCACGGCAGGCGTGTAGCCCGGACTGACCAGGAGCGCTGCGTACTCAGTGCCGAGATGAGTCGAGTTGACCCATTGTGAGTTCGGCTGAACTTTTGTGAACGGTCGGCTGGCTAACGGTTGGAGCCACCACTTCCCGCTCTTGGAGTACAAGACAAGTCTCTGGCCCGGCTGAGCACCAATTACCTTGCCTGTTATAAAGTCGTGATCTCCGTAACCTCCTTCACTCGCCTCGGGCACCCTGGTAAACAAGATCGATGCTCGTGAAGCCGGGTGTTTCAATCCGCAACTGCATAGCACGGCTACCAGCGCCATCAGGGCCGAGAAGATTAGACTAACTCGCGAATCGCTCCGCACAATAGACGAGGCCCTCATGGGGAAGTGTTTGGGTTCCTGGCGGCCACATGCGCCTTAAAGAAGTCCCTTAGGTGGGGTGTCGAAGGCGTTACGGGCTGAAGTTAGAGACTCGGCAAAATCTCCAGAGTGACTTTTAGTGCTCTACAAAGCTTACCCGAATTCTAAAGTCTTCGTAGGTTGTAGTACCAAGGCCTAACTCGATAGTGTTACCTTCCATCCAACCCATATGGGTTATCAGAAAAGTGCTCCATCTCGTAATTTCTTCAGCGCGCCCGAATACCGCAAAGTAGAACTACCGAAACGGCATGGAACGGACCTCAATGCCGATTTGGATCGACAGAGGATATCAATGAGCGCAATCACAACAAAAGATGGAACGATGATCTATTACAAGGACTGGGGAACCGGGCAGCCCATCGTCTTCAGTCATGGCTGGCCGCTCAGTGCAGATGATTGGGACGGACAGATGCTCTTCTTCGGCCAGCGCGGCTACCGTGTGATTGCACACGATCGTCGTGGGCACGGACGCTCAAGCCAGACTTGGGACGGCAATGACATGGATACCTATGCTGACGATCTGGCAGCATTGTTCGAAACTCTTGATCTCCACAACGCCATTCTGATTGGCCACTCCACGGGAGGTGGCGAAGTGGCTCGCTATCTCGGCCGGCACGGAACCAAACGCGTCGCCAAAGCCGTGCTCATCAGCGCCATACCGCCACTAATGTTGAAAACGGATAAGAATCCCGGCGGTCTGCCCATCGAAGTCTTCGACAATTTCCGAACGGCTCTTGCCGCCAATCGGCCTGAGTTTTACAAAGAGGTAACGCTGCCGTTCTATGGCTACAACCGGCCCAACGCCAAAATCTCCGAAGGCATTCGTGAGCACTGGTGGATGCAAGCCATGATGGGCAGTATAAAGGGCCACTACGACTGCATCAAAGTGTTTTCCGAGACAGACACGACCGAAGATTTGAAAAAGATCGACATCCCGGTGTTAGTTCTGCACGGCGGCGACGATCAGATCGTTCCCATCGCGTCGGCAGCGTTGATGTCCGCCAAGATCCTGAAGAATGCGACCTTGAAGGTGTATCCTGGGTTCCCGCACGGCATGCCGGCCACCAACGCCGACCAGGTCAATGCTGATCTGCTGGCATTCATTGAAGCCGCTGAATCGGCCACCGATAAGCGAAGGGGAGAAGCAGCATGATTCTGGGAATGAGCCTAGGCGCGTTCACTCTTCTTCATGTCTTAATCAGCGTGGTGGGGCTCGCCTCTGGCTTCGTAGTTCTGTTTGGCTTGCTCTCCGGACATCGCTCCGACGTGTGGAACGCAGTATTCCTGTCAACCACGGTTCTCACCAGTCTGACTGGGTATCTCTTTCCCGTTAACCACTTGATGCCTTCGCACATCGTAGGTTTCATTTCCTTACTGGTCCTGGCCGTGGCGATCGCGGCACGGTACATCCGCCACCTGAGAGGAGCTTGGGAACGGACTTATGCGATCTGCGCTTGCTTCGCTTTGTACTTGAATACTTTTGTTGCGGTGGTTCAGGCATTTGAGAAGGCGCCTGCGCTGAAGTCCTTGGCGCCTACCCAATCGGAGCCACCCTTCCTCGCCGCCCAGTTCGTCGTGCTTGCCGCCTTTGTCGCCGCTGGCGTAGTCGCGACGCGAAGATCGTCTCATCCGATCGCAAGCGCAGCGTGATCGTCTTGAGAAGTTAACCCGCGCTCGTGTCCGCTGTAATCGGGCTTCTACGGATTACTCGGACACGATGCCGTACTTCTCCATTCGATAGATAAGCGTGCGCCGGCTGATGTCCAGGTACCGTGCGGCGTGAGTCTGGTTCCCGCCGAAACGTTCCAGTGCGCGCCCGATCAGTTCACGTTCCACGCCTTCCAGGCTCAGTCCATTCTCCGGCAGCTCCAACCAGTGCGAAGACGGATCGGGTGGCACCCGCCGGACTTCACTCGGAAGGTCATGCTCGGTTATAAGGTCGCTTGACGAGAGCACGATCAGGCGCTCCAGAAGATTCTCAAGTTCGCGCACGTTCCCGGGCCAGCGATAAGCCGACAAATGCTCCATCACCGACGGAGCGAGGCGGATATCGGGAGTGCCATGTCGCTCCTTTGCCTTATTCCAAAGGCGGTCTACGAGTTCCGGAATATCCTCTTTTCGTTCCCGCAGAGGAGGGAGTTCCAGGGGCACGACCGACAACCGGTAAAACAGATCCTCGCGGAAGGCGCCATCCTCAATCATGGCCGCCAGGTTGCGATGAGTGGCAGAGACCACTCGAACATTGACGCGGATGGGTTCGGTTGCGCCGATGCGAGGAACCTCCCCTTGCTGTAGAACGCGCAGCAGTTTCACCTGAGCGTCGAGCGGAAGTTCCCCCACTTCATCAAGGAACAGCGTACCCGTGTCCGCTTGTTCAATCTTGCCCGGCTTGGCCGTTATGGCGCCCGTGAATGCGCCGCGTGTATATCCAAACAACTCCGCTTCTACCAGGTCACGAGGAATAGCTCCGCAGTTGATGGTGACGAACGGCTTATTCTTACGGCGGCTGTTCTGATGGATGGCGCGCGCGATGAGTTCCTTGCCGGTCCCGGTCTCGCCGCGAATCAGCACGGTAGTGTCGTGTTGTGCCACACGGGCCACCTGATCGAGCACACGCATGAAGCTCTTCGCGCGGCCGACAATGTTTTCGAACCCATAGCGTTCATCCAGCGCGGACCGCAGCGTTCGAACTTCGTCGAGAAGGTTCTGGCGCTCCATAGCGCGATGCACCACCACCACGAGCGCCTCGAAATCGAGCGGCTTGGTGACGTAATCGTAAGCTCCCATCTTCATCGCTTGTACCGCGGTTTCGACGGACCCGAAAGCCGTAATGATGATGAGAGTGGTCTGAAGATTTTCATCCGAGACGCGCCGCAGCAGGTCGAGCCCGGAAGTAGGCATCTTTAGATCTGTGATGACGAGTTGAGGGTTCTGATCGCGGATGATCTGATAGGCTTCGTCTCCGTTACTCGCGAGCGTGACCCGGTAGCCCGCCTCTTCGAGCTGCATGCGCATTACCAAGCGCAAGCTGGCATCATCGTCAACCACAAGGATGCGATTCTTACTCATGTTCGCTCGCAACCATGGCAACGACACTGGGCTGTTCAAAAGGAAGTTCCAGACGGAACGTGGTCCCGCCGGAGGGATTGTCCGTGAGAGTCAGACGGCCGTTATGCTGCTGAACGATGTTGGCCGCTACAGCCAGACCTAAGCCGGTACCGGACTCCTTGGTCGTAAAGAAGGGCTCGAAGATCTGGTCTCGTGCATCGGCAGCGATGCCGCAACCCTGGTCCGTGACTTCCACAATAAAGTAATTGCCGTTTGCCCGGGCATGAATGCTGACGACGTCTCTTGGACGGGAAGCCTGAACGGCATTGAGCAACAGATTGAGAAGAACCTGCTTGACCTGCTCACTATCGCACGGAAGATCTCGGCCCACCTCCGACGAGTAGCATGCCAGTGTTACGTCACGCAGCATCTCGGAGTTGCGCGCGAGCGAGGCTACTGATTGGACGATAGCGTCCGGCTCGACAGGTTGCAGCCGTGGCAGGCGCGGGCGTGCAAACTCAAGAAAATTAGTGAGCAGCTTGTTGAGCCGCTGGGATTCTTTCTCGAGGATGGTGAGGCATTCTTCCCGATTGCTGGGTGAAGCTTGGCCGCGCTTCAAAATTCCGGCCACTCCGGAAATGCTGGCCAGAGGATTACGAATCTCGTGGGCAAGCCGGGCCGCCATCTGCCCGGCAGCCGAAAGACGCTCGTTGCGCTTCATCTTCTCGACGTTTTGCCGAAGCTCCGTATACACCCGTTCCAGTTCCAGCTTTGTAGTCACGACTCGCTTACGTTGGGTGCGTTCCTGGTCCGTTAAGAACCCTGCAATGCTTCCGGCCACACCGAAGATAAAGAGTTCAAGCATCTGATCCTGCGCATCGAAAGGCGCAACTTCCCAGTGGCGCAGCAAAATCGGTGTTTGCACAAGCACCGCGAAGCCGAACGACCAAACGGCTCCACGCCATCCGAAAAGCAGGCCGGCAATCATGAAGGGCAAGAAGTTCAGGTGATGCAGAACATTATGAAGCTCCAGCGCAGCGGGTGGAATAAGAACGGAGAGAGTGGCCAGAATAAGGATCAGAGCGGCAATGCCGATCATTGTCCAGGTCCGGCGCGAGCGTATCAAGTGACTCTCCATAGATTTATTTTTCCATTCGGCTAGAGGCTGGACGCGTCGTGCAAAGGCGACGCTTGCGCACGTTGGCGGTCCGAACAAGCCCGTTGCACTCATGACCCTTCGCAAGGAGCAATTGGACGGCCAACTTTGGGCGCCATTACAACAACGGCTCCGCGTTAGGGTGTTCCAATACGTACGCTTGGATTCAGATCACTGCACCAAATGGAACACCTCTCCAGAACCATCGACGGCATCGCGGCTGTTAATGTTTGAGAGCTTCGCTCGCCTGACCCTTTGCCTGCAGCGGGATCTTAGCCTCGTCAGGCCTTCCTTCCTGAAGCGAATCGCATTTGGCTCGTCAATTGCACCTGTCGAATGTCGTGAAGTTCTTAGTTCTGTCTCTGCTCTCCCTGGCAGTGACATTTGTGGCAACAGCCAAAGCAGATCAATCACCGTCGACTCAAAAGCTGACGTTGGAAGAAGCCCTGCAGACTGCGCAGAAATATAGCCCAGGCTTGGTAGGTGCGGCGGCCACAACCGCTCGTGCAAATGCGGCGGTGCGGACGTCCAACGCCTATACCAATCCTCTTGTGGAGGTGTTCCAAGGTAAGCAGAGTTCGCGTCCCATTGCCACTCCAGGCGTTCCTGGACTCCTGCAACACTATGCCGCTTATCAGACCATCGAGATACCTCGAGAGCGCCAGGCCCGGCGGAAAGTAGCGGAGCTAGGCATTGTTAGCAGTCAGCTCGGTGAGCAGGTCACGCTACGCAGTTTGACGTCACAAGTGAAGCATGCCTTCTTCGAAGCGCTGCGGCAGAAAGAAGAGATCGAACATGCACGGGAGAATCTGAATCTCGTAGAAGACTTGCGCCGCCGGGTGCAAGTGGAAGTGAACGTTGGCGAGAAAGGCCGGCTGGAGTTGACGCGCGCCGAAGCCGAACTGGCGCGGGCACGCTTTGCCGTCCAGAGCGCACAGATCGGTCTGGCCAACGCCATTGCCATGCTCCGAGTCGCCATGGCGGCGCCGGCAGGTGCAGACCTCGACCCGGAAGGAGATCTGAGCCAGCCCTTGAAGTTGGAACCCCTGGCGGAGCTGCGAGATCGCGTGACAGGCAGCCACCCGGTGCTCGCGCAGTCGCGCGTCGATGTAAACCAGGCCGAAGCAGTGCTCTCACACCAAAAGACTCTGCGGATTCCACAACCAACCTTATTTGCGGAGTATGAGCGGCAACCGGATTTGAGTTTCTGGCGAGCAGGCGTAACCGTTCCCATCCCGATTCGCGACCGCAGGCAAGGCCAGATAGCCGAGGCGACTGCCGTGATCCGTCAATCGAAAGCCGTCTTGCAGCTCCGGGAGTTGGAACTGTACTCGGCCCTGGAACGTGCCTATGAGGAGTATCAGCTGGCCAACCAGCAGGTGAGTTCGTTGGAGTCTGGCTCGCTGCGCGAAGCCGAAAGCGCGGTGAATGCGGCACAAGCAGCGTATCGGTTTGGTGAGCGGGGAATTGTGGAAGTGCTGGATGCCCAAAGGGTACTGCAGACCGTTAGAGGAGATCTGCTCGATGCACAGTACAGGCGTCAGGGAGCCTTGATCGATCTGGAAGAGTTGGGCGCGTTGCCGTCCGGGGGAAAACCATAGATGTTCCGTCGAATTTTGCGAGGCCTTACGCTCGCGTGCAGCTTAGTATTTGCCGTATGCGCCTTAACCGGCTGTAAGAAGAAGGAAGCGACTGTAGAAGCCAAAGCACCTGAAGCCACAAACCCGGCTGAGGTGACCGTAACGCCGCAACTGGCGGAGCGGATTCGCATCGGGAAACCGGAACCACGGGACGTAGCCGGGTCATTAGAGGTCGCTGCCCGGGTCGAGACCGACGGGACCCGGTTGGCGCGTGTCGGTTCTCCGGTGGCGGGACGCATATTGAGTCTTCTGGTGCTGGAAGGGCAGCAGGTGCGGCGCGGCGCTGTTCTGGCCATGCTTCATAGCAACGATCTTTCCGATACTCAGTTTTCTTTCGTGAAGGCATATTCGCAGCGCGTGCTGGCCGAGCACTCCGAGAATAGGGCAGAGCAGTTGGTAAGCGCGGATGTGATTGGGCGCGCGGAACTGGAGCGCAGGCAAGCGGAACTGTTGCAGGTGACCGCCGAGTTGGCCTCGTTGCGCACGCAATTGCGAGGCCTCGGTATGTCCGAAAGCGAAATAAACGATCTGGAGACGAATCGAAAGCTAAATGCTGATTACCCGATCGTGAGTTCCATAAGCGGCACGGTCCTCGAGCGAAAGATCACGTCGGGTCAGGTCGTGCAACCGGCCGAAGAGGCCTTCCTGGTGGCGGACTTAAGCAATGTCTGGATGGTTGCCGATGTCCCGGAGGAGAGTGCCGGCGATGTCCGTAAAGGCATGCAGGTGGAAGTGAAGCTCCCGGCGCTACCGAACCACGTGGTCCGCGGTCAACTCTCCTACGTTGCGCCCATCGTCGACCCGGCTACACGCACAGTCCAGGTGCGAATGAATCTCGCCAATCGCAACGGGCTCTACAAGCCCGCGATGCTCGCGCGTATGACCTTCCTGGGGCAAACCGAACGCAAGGTGACAATCCCGCAGACCGCTGTCGTGCGGGAGGAGAACAAAGACAACGTCTTCGTTCAGATCGGACCCAATAAATTCCGCATGCGTGAGGTGGCGCTGGGTGAAGAGACCGGCGATAGTCGGGTGCTCGAAAGCGGCATCAGTGCCGGCGAGACCATCGTCCTCGACGGGGCCTTTCACCTGAACAACCAGCGTAAACAGAACGCCATGAAAGGTTCGGCGGAGTAGTCGATGCTCGACGCAATCGTCAATAGCGCTCTGAAGCAGCGCCTCATCCTCGTTGTAGTGGCTCTGGTACTGTGCGGCTTCGGCGTCGAAGCGGCCAAGAAACTCTCAGTCGATGCATTTCCGGATGTCACCAACATTCAGATACAGATTGCTACCGAAGCTCCGGGTAAATCACCCGAAGAAGTAGAGCGCTTCATCACCATACCCGTGGAGATCGCCATGACGGGCTTGCCGGGAATGAACGACATGCGCTCTCTGAACAAGCCCGGCTTGTCCTTGATCACGTTGGTGTTTGATGATGATCGAGACCTCTTCCGTGAGCGGCAGATGGTTTCCGAGCGCTTAAGTGAATTGCGCGAGAAAATGCCGCCGGGGGTAACGCCGATTCTAGGGCCGATCACCAACGCTTTGGGCGAGGTCTATCAGTACACGCTTGAGATGCCGGGCGAAGACAAGAAGGTCTTGTCACGCGACGAGTTGATCGAAAGGCGTACCCTGCAGGACTGGGTAGTTCGGCCCTTGCTCCGATCGATTCCTGGCGTTGCGGAGATCAACTCAACCGGTGGCTTCGTGAAGCAGTACCAAACCTTGGTCGATCCGGCGAAGCTCCACTATTACAACCTGACCATCCAGGACGTGCGCAACGCGATCAGTCGCAACAACGAGAATGCGGGCGGAGGCATACTGCCTGAGCATGCAGAGCAATACCTGGTGCGCTCGGTAGGACTCATTCGCGATCTCGACGACATCCGCAACATCGTACTAAAGGAGAAAGCCGGTACACCCGTGCGGGTACGCGATGTTTCCGAGGTTCGGATCGGTACGGAGGTTCGCTACGGGGCCATGATCAAGAACGGGTTTACTGAGTCTGTAGGCGGCGTCGTCCTGATGACCTCCGGTGGAAATGCGAAGGAGATTGTCAATCGCGTCAAGCAGCGCGTGGAGGAGATCAACGGTAAACGCATGATTCCGGGCGGCCTCCAGATTGTGCCTTACTATGACCGTTCGAAGCTTGTGGATGCGGCCATCCACACCGTGTCCGAGGTGCTGGGCGAAGGCATCATATTCGTCGTGATCGTACTCGTGCTGTTCCTGGGCGATTTCCGGTCGAGTCTCATTGTAAGTTCTACGCTGCTGCTGACGCCGCTGCTGACCTTCCTCGTCATGAACCGCATCGGGATTTCGGCCAACTTGATGTCCTTGGGTGGCCTTGCCATTGCCATCGGCCTCATGGTCGACGGATCGGTAGTGGTGGTTGAGAACGTCTTCGCAAAATTGAGTCACGCGCGCGAACACGGAGAGGACACGCACTGCACCGAAACACGTCTTGGCATTGTCCGATCGGCCGTAAGCGAAGTCGCGACTCCGGTACTCTTCGGCGTCACCATTATCATCTTGGTGTTCTTGCCGCTCATGACCCTGGAAGGTATGGAGGGCAAGATGTTCGCGCCGCTCGCTTACACAATCGCGATTGCGCTGGGCATTTCGCTCGTCATCTCTCTAACCATTTCTCCGGTATTGGCTTCGTATCTGCTTCGGGGTGGGGTCGAGGCAGATACGTTCGCGGTGCGGTGGCTGCGGCGTCCTTATAACCTGATGCTGGGTTGGGCGCTGCGCCACCGCGCGTTGACAGTGGCCGGTGTAGTGGCCCTGTTCGCTGGCGCGATTTGCCTGTTTCCGCTGCTGGGTACATCGTTCATACCTGAGATGCAGGAAGGCACATTGTCACCGAATGCGGACCGCGTGCCAAACATTTCACTCGATGAATCTCTGCGGATGGAAAAAGAGATGCAGCGCATGATGATGAAGGTACCGGGCATCGAGCGAGTGGTGTCGCGAGTAGGACGAGGCGAGAGTCCGGTCGATCCCGCAGGACCGAACGAAGCGGATGTATTGGCCTCGCTCACCGATTTCGACAAACGGCCGCGCGGCATGACGCAGGACAAAATTGCGGAACAGATACGCAAGCGGCTCGCAAGTATTCCGGGTGTCAACCTGGTGATGTCGCAGCCTATCTCTGATCGTGTGGACGAAATGATGACGGGCGTGCGCGCCGACGTTGCTGTGATGTTATATGGCGATGATCTGGATGTGCTGGTGGAAAAGGCTAGGAGCATTGCGGGCGTAGCCACGCGGATTCGCGGCACGCAGGATACCAGGGTAGACCGCATTGGTGGCCAGCAATATCTCAACATCAAGATCGATCGCGGGGCTATCGCGCGCTTTGGATTGAATGCCGCTGATGTCAACGACATGATCGAGACTGCGATCGGAGGCAAATCGGCAACCGAGATATTCGAGGGCGAGCGACGATTCCAGGCCATCGTCCGATTGCCGCAACTCTTGCGCGACAGTGTTTCTGATATTCGCCGACTCCTTGTGAACTCTCCGGATGGAGCGCTGGTGCCCTTAGAGAGTCTGGCCAGTGTGCAGGTTATGGAGGGCCCCGCGCTGATCAACCGCAGCATGGCTAAGCGCCGGGTGATAGTAGGCGTCAATGTGCAGGATCGCGACTTAGGTGGTTTCGTTGCGGAACTGAAGCAGAAGGTGAACCGGCAAGTCCCCCTCCCGGCCGGCTACTACATCGAGTGGGGTGGGCAGTTCCACAACATGGAACGCGCCATGCGCCACCTGATGATCATCGTGCCAATCACCATCGCGGCCATCTTCTTCTTGCTCTTCGTGCTGTTTCACTCGGTTCGTTTTGCGGCGCTCATCATCACCGTGCTTCCGCTTGCCTCCATCGGCGGCGTTGTCGGCTTATTCGTCTCGGGCGAGTACCTTTCTGTCCCGGCCTCGGTCGGCTTCATTGCCCTGTGGGGCATCGCGGTTCTCAATGGCGTCGTCCTCGTGTCTTACATCCGCAAGCTGCGACAGGATGGTATGGACCAGCAGCAGGCGATTCGCGAGGGTGCACGGCTGCGATTTCGCCCCGTCATGATGACAGCTACTGTCGCGGCCCTAGGCTTGATGCCGTTCCTGTTTGCCACGGGACCAGGATCCGAGATTCAACGGCCTCTAGCCATTGTGGTCATCGGTGGTCTGGTCAGTTCGACCATGCTTACCCTGATCCTGCTACCGGTTGCGTACGCGTTCTTTGAAGGGAAAGCACCGCAGACGGGAACGGGAGAAGAAGCCTCCGAGCAGATTCATCGATCTGTCGCGGCCCTTCAGGGTTCCTGAACGCCGAGGACCGCTCCCGGTAATCCTAAGGCGCCACCTGATGGCTTATGAACTTATCCGCCCACCGGATGAAATACTTTACGTTCGGTGCGTCGGTGTGGCCGCCATCATGCTGGCGCCAGGCCAACTGTCCTTCCAGCAATCCTTCGTTAACGGGCGGCATCTGTTCGGTCTTATAGTCGTTCGAAACTCCCAGATCCTTGGCCCCTAGTAGCTTAAAGACAACGCCTGCCGCAACGGTAGCCATATAGCTGCCCTTTTGATCCAGCCACTTCGCATCGCCTGCCTCGGGCACGCCATAGCTGATGAAAGTCAAGCGCGGCGCGCACAAAGCAATCAGCTCATGCGAGTCAACGGGCAAGTCATTGGCGTTCTTGGATCCGGATACCGCATCGGCTGCTCCGTACTTCATGAAATGACCGGCCATCCAGTAATACTCGCTGCCGGTCAGACTTTCTACTGCCTCTCCGAAATTCCGTCTGTGCAACTTTGTCCCGCCCTCGCCTGACGATCCAATCAAACCCATCGCAAATCGTGGTTCGAAGGCCAGCGTCACGAGCGCGGCCTTTCCATAACGGGAAACGCCCTCGATCCCGACACGCTTCGCATCGACAGCCGGATCCGATTCGAGGTAGTCTAGCCCCCGGGCAGCGCCCCACGCCCATGCCCGCAGCGCGCCCCACTGGTCGGGTTTGCGCGGATGGCCTTTGTTCACCAGTCCAATGATTCCCTTCGTTAGCCCTTCCGCGTTGTCGGCCTGAATCGTGGCGGGTTCGATCATGGCATACCCCCAACCATCGGCAATCAGCTGCTGCGTAGTCGGTAGATCCCCGACTCGAAGGACGCGCGCCGAACGTGGGTGGAGGAAGGTGATCGTTAACGCTGTACGCCGGGTACTTGTCGAAGATCGCCTGCAAAGAAGGATCTTCTTTCACCAGCAGGGCCCTCAGTGCCGCATTGATTTTGTCAAGTTCCTGCTGCGGCGGCTGGGCGGGCGCCGGAAGAACAGCTGGGCCCGAACATCATCAACAGCGGCACCGGCGTCTTCGCATTGGCGGGCGTCACCACCACCATCGATATGTTCACCTCCATCCAGGGATATGCCGCATTGTCGACATGACCAATTAGCTTCTTAGCAATCACAGGCATAAAGCCGGCGAACTCTCGTTCCGTCACCGCGACAGTCCACTTCACCTTCGGGATCGCGCGCGGCAACCGGCCATATACTTCCCGCTCCAGATCCTCCACAATCTCCGGACGACGATCGTTCCACCACATCGACGCGCTCGTAACCTTCTGTCCGTTTCTCAAGGTCAACACATCCGGCAGGTTTGAGTAAGGATTCGCAAGCCGTTCGTCGTAATTCGCATGCGGAGATTTCTCATCTCCGCTGGGACCTGGACGCAGAGCCTTGATGCCAAGCTGATCCATCATGTTCTGATGATCCTGTTCAGCCGTAAACGAGACCGGCTTGGGGAACTCGCCCCCGGTTTGCGCGGCCATCGGAGCCCTCCCCACAATCAAACTCAAACCGATCGAAATCATCAGAAAGCGATGGACCGTTACGGGGCGCATAGATAGAATCCCCTCAATGTTACATTTGTTTGTCCATCGAACTATGTCCGTCCGTCCCCTCGTCTTGACGGTTGCCTTCTTTGGAACGGCTCTCCCCTGCCTTCCCCAAAACACTGCTGTTTGGGTCGGATCGTGGTTTTGTTCACAGCAGATTCCCGAACCGCACAATGCGCTTCCGCCGGAAGATTTGCGCGATGCCACGCTTCGCCAGGTCGTCCACCTGTCGGCGGGAGGAACCGCGATAAGAATTCATCTTTCGAACTCCTTTGGAGTTGCTCCTCTTCATTTGACAGCAGTGCACGTCGCCCGGCCCACCTCAATCTCTACGGCTCAGATCGACACCTCCACCGACAAAGCGTTCCGATTTGCTGGACAGGGTGACGTCCTAATTCCCCCCGGGGCCGAGTACGTTTCTGAACCGTTACAGTTGGCCGTTCAGCCCGGGTCTGATCTCACCGTCAGCATTCATTACGACGACCCGCCCCAGCAGCAGACCGGACATCCAGGGTCCCGGGCGACTTCCTATCTCACCCACGGTGACCTCGTCTCAGCGGCCGATCTCCCCGATGCTAAGAAGATCGAACACTGGTATCAGATCTCGGCAGTAGACGTCCTCAGTGATGCCGATGCCTTCTCGGTAGTAGCCCTCGGCGACTCCATAACGGATGGTCACGGCGCGACCACAAATGGGAATAACCGCTGGCCCGACTTGCTGGCGCGAAGACTGCAAGCCGCTGGCTTCCATAACATCGGAGTACTCAACGCCGGCATCGGCGGCAACAACCTATTAAAAGACGGCCTTGGGCCGAATGCCCTGGCGCGTTTTGATCGTGATGTGTTGTCGCCCACCGGTGTCCGGTTTGTCATCGTTCTCGAAGGAGTGAACGATCTCGGTGGCCTTGCGCGAACACGGCAAGCCAGTCCCGCTGACCATTCTGAATTGGTGCGCCGGATCATCGGGGTTTATGAGCAGATCATCGACCGCGCACACGCCCACAAACTCCTCGTGATTGGTGCCACAATCCTGCCGTATGTCGGTTCTAACTACTACCGGCCCGACGCAGCGAGCGAGGCAGACCGGCAAAACGTGAACAATTGGATCAGGAAATCGGGACGCTTCGATTCAGTTGTCGATCTCGATCAGGTCGCACGGGATCCCGCGCATCCTGAAATGTTGCTGCCCGCCTACGATTCAGGCGACCATCTGCATCCTTCACCTACCGGGTACGAGGCCATGGCAAACGCCATTCCTCTATCCATCTTCCGCCGTCACTAACCTCGCGGTAGACTCCTGGTTCCCGCTTCGCCCCCTGTCGCCCGAAGAACTGCTCCGGAAGAATTACGCATGTAGGACTGGAACAAAATCGGAGTCGAACGACGGTAAGGCATACGAAAGGAAACATATGAAAGCGCTCTGTTGGTACGGCAAAGAGGATGTCCGCGTCGAAAACGTTCCGGATCCAAAAATCCAAAACGGTGGCGATGCCATCATCAAAATCACGTCCACGGCTATCTGCGGCTCGGATCTGCATCTCTACGACGGCCTCATGCCCACCATGGAGAAAGGGGACGTGCTCGGCCACGAGCCCATGGGGATTGTCGAGGAAGTCGGCAAGGACGTTACGAAGTTAAAGGTAGGGGATCGCGTTGTTATCCCGTTCACCATTTCTTGTGGCGCATGCTTCTTCTGCGAAAAGGGACTCTTCTCCCTCTGTGATCGATCGAATCCCAACGCCGAAATGGCTCGCAAAACCATGGGCCAATCTCCCGCAGGTCTGTTCGGTTACTCGCATATGTTGGGCGGATTTGCCGGCGGCCAGGCGCAATACCTGCGCGTGCCCTTCGCTGACGTCGGTCCGCTGAAGATTCCCGACGGCATACCCGACGAAAAGGTCCTTTTTCTCTCCGACATTTTTCCTACCGGCTACATGGGTGCAGAGAACGCCGAGATCCAGAAGGGTGAAACTGTAGCCGTTTGGGGTTGCGGTCCCGTCGGGCAGTTCGCCATGCAAAGCGCCTGGATGCTGGGCGCAGGCCGCGTCATCGCCATCGATCGTGTGCCTGAACGTCTGGCGATGGCCGAGACGAGCAGCAAAGCCGAGATCATCAATTATGAAAAGGACCATGTTTACGACCGCCTCATGGAAATGACCAACGGTCGTGGACCGGACCGTTGTATCGACGCGGTCGGATCGGAAGCTCACTCGCCCATCGGTCTTGAACAGGCCATGGACAAAATCAAAACGACCGTGAAGCTCGAAACCGATCGTCCGCATGTTTTGCGCGAGTCCATTATGTGCTGTCGCAAGGGCGGAACCATCTCAGTGCCCGGCGTCTACATCGGCTTCATCGATAAGGTGCCGATGGGCGCATTTATGAACAAGGGACTAACCATGAAGACCGGTCAGACGCACATGCAGCGTTATATGGCGCCCCTGTTGAAGCGAATAGAGGACGGCGAAATCGATCCCTCGTTCGTCATCACTCACAAAGTCTCCCTCGATCAGGCACCCGAAATGTACAAAACCTTCCGCGACAAAAAAGATGGCTGCATCAAAGTAGTCCTCAAACCTAACGACTAGAATCGAGGCGGGTACTGCGCTCGAATTAACGGCGCAGTACTCGCCTCAACAACAAAGAACAACGCGTTCTTGCCCGAACGCTAAATTCCGAATCGAGCGGAAAGCAAAGCTTTCAGGCGGAGAGCATCCCGCGCCGCATAACCTGAATCGTCGTTGTCAAAGTAAACATAGACCGCCGCCAACTTCTCGTTCCACTCGGCGATCTGTTTCGCCCAATGTGTCAATGCCTCGTCGCTGTAGCTGCCTTGATATTTGCCACCGGGTCCGTGCAGGCGAATGTACGCGAAGTCAGCAGTAACTTGTATGGGCGACAGGTAACCTGCAAGATCAAAAATGCAGTAGGCCATATTGTTCTGCGCCAGCAGGTCGTAAATTTGCGGCGTGTCCCAGGTCGGATTGCGAAATTCAAATACGCCTCGTAAATAACGTGGAAAGATCGCAAGGAATGAGGCAAGACGTTCCAGGTTAAGCTCCCATCTGGGCGGCAGTTGAAAAAGGATGGGCCCCAACTTCGGCTCCAGGATCGTCACCGCTTCCAAAAAGCGATTCAGCCCGTCGTGCGCATTGCTCAACTTCTTCATGTGGGTCAGAAACCGGCTCCCTTTCACCGCAAAATGGAAGTGCGGCGGAGTTTCCTCGCGCCAGCTCAGCAGGCTCGACTCGGACGGAAGTTTATAAAAAGTGTTGTTCAGTTCGACCGTGTCGAAATGCTGGACATAGTTCGCCAGCATCTGGGACGCAGGCAGCCGCGCCGGATAGAAGGTGCCTAGCCAATGTTTGTAATGCCAGCCTGAAGTACCAATCCAGATATTGCCCTTGCCCACGGTTCGATTCTCAACCGTTCCGCCAAGCTGGATAGTTGCTGGTTAACCGGCTGGAAAAAACCATTCCAAGCTCATCGGTTCAAGATCGGTCCCGCTTCCGGAATAACGTCGCACCGCCAACGACAGCCGAGTGCCCGGCCTTAGCACGGCCGCAGAAAACCGCGGGTTTCCGTCCTGCCAAAAAAGCGTCGTTACTGATTCGCCTTCGCAGTCAGGATCAGCCGGATGCGCGAAGGGCAGGTCCACCGCTTGCTGCGATCCGGAGCACAAATAGAGCGACAACAGATCGCAGAATCCCATTACGGCAGTCCAGCGATCGAGGTCGGCTGGTTGATACGGGAGCACGCGTTCCATCTCGCGGCGCCGTTCGGTTTCGCTGCGCACGAAATCCTGGCGCTTGGGGTCCGACAAGCCAAGCATCGTCAAATGCCGGCTGATTAGAACCTCCACCAAGGGCGTAACCGAAGCAGCACGCGAAATCGACTTCCGCCACGAATCCAACGTTTCCTCCACACTCAGTTCTGGAAACGGCTGCGGAGAGTGCTCACCTATCGCCTGCAATTGCTTTTCGTCACTTTCGTCCCAACCGAAATCATGCTCGGCGGACGCCTGGATAACTTGCGGATTCAGGTCCCCGAATATGTCTTCTGAGAGCGCAGCCGTCAGATCACCGGCCAGCCTGGAGTGCTCCGATTGGAGAACGATCGCGTAGGGTACTTGGACTTGCTTTTGCGTTTCGAGAAACACGGCCGATGCCGGTTCCGACTTGGAGCCTTGGCTCGTCTTTTCTGCTTGGAGTGACCTGAGGATCATAGGATTATCTTGCTTACAAAAGGGCGATCACCACGTTCAGAGCCCTCAACTCAGCCCACTTTGCCCGCGGCTACTGTATAGATCCAGGCCGGCCCAGCCGGTTACTCTCCTCACCCCCATACGCCGCAACGGACGTATAATGCTTCCAGGTTGGCAGCACTATCCAACCACTCTGTTATGGAAGAGAGTGATCCATGCGAGTACTTGATCCGGTTTCGGTAATTTTGAAGCAGAAGGGCATACAGATCTGGTCTATCGCCCCGAACGCCACAGTCTACGACGCGCTCAAATTAATGGCCGATCGAGATGTTGGATCCCTCCTCGTTTTGGAGGGGCATCGCCTGGTGGGCATGCTTTCGGAACGGGACTATGCCCGAAAGATCATCCTGATGGGACGCTCATCGCCGGAGACACAGGTGCGTGAAATCATGATAGCGGCTCCCATCACCGTCGCGCCCGATTGCTCCGTGGACGAGGCCATGCGGATCATGACAGAGAATCGCGTACGCCACCTGCCCGTCGTCGGCAGCGATGGCGCAGCACTGGGCATTGTGTCCATCGGCGACCTGGTGAAGTGGACCATCACCTCGCATCAGGAAACGATTGAGCAACTGCAAACTTACATCGCAGGCGCCGGGTAACCAACTTACTCGGAGTGGGACGAACCCGATTTCAGCAGCGCCCCGACTGACTCAACAAATCCGGTCACAGAACCCAAAGCCGACCCGACTGCTGCCGCTACAGCTACTATGCCCGGATTACCGGTGTCGCTGCCGCTATGGTCGCTCGCTCTTTCTTCGGCTTGGAACCAGTCAACTTCCGGTGTACCGAAAGGACACCCGCGCTCTTGCCACAAATAGTAAGCAGCCACTTCAATCTGCTGGTGCTGCTCGACATCGCTTTGTAATGGTTCCAAGATCAAGCTCCTCTGATCATTATGGATTCTTCTCCGAGTAGAACGTGGATGGCCGAAATTGGACCCAGTTGTGGCTCACTGCCAAATCCCTGCGCTCATTCCGGATTCGAAGGTGCCCCGACACTGCCCCTACTTTCCGGACCGTCGATAATCTTCTTAGAACACTTGAAGATTCCACTTCAACGAGTAGCGCGTTAACGGCAAGGTGGATCTGACGCAGTCCCGTAAAGGTCAAGTTCTGGGAAAAAGCAGCGAATGGTTACGTGAGCAATATGCTTCTTGATTTCGTCCCGAATACCTCAGTTAAGATGAAAGTACCGTTATTAGCGCGCCGTTATGGCCTTCTCCTGTTCCGCTGTATTTTTACGTTTGTGGATAAGCCGTAACGTAGCCTCCAAGTACTGCACGTCACAGATGCGCGGTAGGCCGTCTGTCAGCTCGCAAGTGTCCCACCGTTGCCGATATAGAAATGAGAGTCGAGTATCGTTAACAGTGGCAAGGACGTCCACGAGCTTCTGTATCTCGTGTTCGTAGCAGGGACATCCGGCACGTAAGCCGGTTTCGGTGCTTTGCGGACCTGAATTCTTTCAACGTGGGAGTGAATTCATTCTTACGTCCTGATTGCCTCGCTGATGCTGGAAATCCCTTAAGCTTCACCCACAATTCGATCTCTTCAATGATGGTAGCGCCAGCCCAAGGTGAGATAACGACTTCAAGGATAAGACCACGCAAGTTAATGCGGCGCTTCTTTCCATCCTGCACCCATGCGTGGCGCGGGTTGATATGGAGCGGTTGAGGGTGCGCGACGTTGTTTAAATCGATATGGCGGTTCCCCCCACTCAGTGGGTCACGGACCTCGATGAAGGTGCGTACTTCACACTCTGGCTCATACTTTTGCTGCTTTGTGGTGATGAATTCAACCGCGTTGAATGTGCCTTTTAGATGGTCAACACCGTATCGAACCAATCCGATATGGGGTTCATCAAGGAGCAACCCGTTGAGCACCTCCTTCAGTAGCTCGTAGCGGGAAACGATTGCAACGCCGTACTGCTCCCACAGTCGAGCGTCTCCTCCCTGGACAGGTGCCAGCAGCAGATAAAGTATCCTTCACGGTTCTGCGCGATCGAACACTGCGTGTTGTTCAGCGTCGCCCGATCGTTGACGTCGTAAGGATTGAGCCGCAAAACCTTTAGCGCGTACTCTTCTGGAGGGATTCCTTCGCTTTTATCGTCAAACAGGTCCGCGTGCCGAAAATACAGCTCCTCGCTGGCCATGAGGTAGCGAGAATTTACTGAAATTCATGAACCGCCAAATTACGGCATGTCCATCTGGTTCTAGCTGGTTGAAGTATGGGCTGACAGGCACAATACCAGCTTCTCAAGGATGGTCCTTTTAGAAAGAGCGATAGAGGCTGCTGGACTGAAATCAAGGCCGTCAAGTTCTTAAAAGCCATTCCCGAGAATCACTTTGACCTAAAGTCGGCGTTGCGCTAAGTGGAACTTGAATGCGTGATAGTCAGCGGCTAGCGCGTTTCACGGCAACTTGATAGCGAACATGTCCAGCTTTCGATTTGGCCGACCACTCGCGAACGAATATATAGACCGTCGGCCGTAGCTGACAAACGGCCGTTGTTAGCCAAGCAATGGCGGACCTTGCGCAAACTAACGTTCTTGGCTGATACAAACGAGCAGTTCAACTTACCCAAAATTACAGTTAGTTGATAGTGCAACTGCTCAGCCGATGACCGCAGCCCGAAGAGCACGATTCGGTTCGAACACTAGTCCAGACAGTCGTGGACGAGGTTTATGGCGGAATTTGGGCATCTTCGCCGGCCAATTGATGAGGAGCACTCTGACAGCTGAAGAGTGGTTGGATGATTTACGGGTGCTTCGCGGAAACAGGGGATATGGGATTGCCATCGTCTCCTCGAGCAAGGAGAAGCCGAAATAATCGCGCGTGGCCATCCAATATTGCGCCTTCCGTTGGGAAATCGAATAGAGCTGCGATCGAGTTCTATCACCGGCATGGTTGGCGAATCACTCGGGAGTTCCCCCACGAGAAATTCCCAATAACGATAGTGGAAATGTTCAAATCAGTTCGGCCTCCTCCAGATTCGTTTAGACCAGATGCTTCGTGTTGAAATGCTTAGTACACTCCTGGAACCAGTCGCTTAGTTGCACGACAATATTCGAGATAACTCTCGCCGAATGCATGCACTAGAGCTGTTTCCTCAACGCGAATGCGATAGAGCACTGCGACGGTGGGAGGCACCACCGCGACTATCAATGCAGGCCAGGCACGGGGATGTAGCCCGATTGCTACGAAAATGATTTCCAAACCCAGATAAGAGGGATGCCGCACCAGGCTGTACAATCCGCCTCGTTGTAGCTGCTGCTCCGCTTGTGTGACGACGTTCGCCGTGAACCACCGCCCGAGCGTCGCGATAGCGACCGCGCGGACGGAAATTCCGAGGATCATAAGGATCAGACTTAGCGGACGCAGCCAAGCTGCATGCCAACGGAAAGACGTTGGCACCAATGCTTCCAGGAATCCGGCGGCATTCAACGACAGCACAATCACGAACCAGAGCAGGACTTGGGTTCCGCGATCCTGGCTCTCTTTGGCATGACTGCGCCGTCGTGTGCCAATGGCGATGACAATCTCACCGGCTACCCAGCCGAGATAAAGCACACGCCAAATTATGGCCAACGATTCACCTCCGAACTTACACACACTCTAGCGAAGGGTTGCCTCCCCGTTCTTCCGCCTTGGTGGGCTTGTATAGTAGGAAGACCCGACCCATGAAATGTTGTTCGAGAAAGCTTATATCTCAGGTGATCCGCTGATGTCCGCGAGCGTATCACGAGCAATCTGGAAACTGAGATTACCGGTTGCGAAACTGACAGCCCAAGCTAGATGATCTGCTTTCAAGTTGACGGAAAGTCGGCATCTCGGACGTCTGCCTTGTCCGGAATGCTTCTGCGTCACACCCCACACAACCCTGACATCCTTCGTCATCCCGGCTTCACACGATCGTTACACGTCACCCGAATCCCCTAACTTCGTCGAGGCGTCTAAGGGTGGAGGAAAATGCATGATCGGATACAGTTCGCCGCTTTACGTCCGTGATGGAAAACGTCCCAGCGGTCATGGGAATAAAGGTGTCATCAAGGCCCTCCTGGATGACATCCAAGGCAAAAAGCCACTCACCCAACCGGAGAAAGCGGCCATCGGCCTCTCCACGGCCACGACCAAAAAGATCGCGAAATTGATCAAAGACACGAACTGGCTCTCCACGAACATGTACGCCGTCTGCCACAAAATCCCGTACTCCGCAGTCGAACGCGCCTTCGAAGCACTTCTGAATAAAGAGACCGCCTCACCCGGTGCGAACACCAACGCCTGGGATGCTTTTGACGAACTGATGAATCAGGTTTACTATGGCAATTCTCATGGCCATGTCGGACAAAGCACGGCCGAACTTCTTCCGCTGATAAAACCTGGAAACGAGTTCGCCGCCGGTCAGCAGGCTAATCAGATGCTCTCCGACTTCGATAAGGACGCCGACAATCTCTACCTCGGCTTCGCCTCCACGAACTCCAGCATCGGCGAGAATCATGATCTGCACTACGACGTCCTGACCACCGCTACAGGAGCAGTCGCTGCCACACCGCGTGGGCAGGCGTATGCCAAACTTCTCAACGCCCTCGAATCTGCTCTAGGTTTGTCCAAATCTTCTTCCATCGAAGTAGTCGATGCAGCCGGCGTGAAATGGGTCATGACCTCCGGCGTCTACGGCACAAAATCCGCCGATACCGGTTACGTCGAAGCCGCCTGAACAACGCTCGAGAGCTGCGCTAACCTTGATGACGATTCCCTAACTCCCGGACGTCATGAAACGCCAAGTGCTCATTTATGGGTTCATCGGTGGACTCCTCATCACGCTCTTGAAGTGGTCTGAGTACCGCTTCCTTGTAATCGATCACTCCTTTGAGATTTACGGCGGATTGATCGCGGCGACCTTCGCTGTCCTCGGTATCTGGCTCGGGCTCAAGTGGACTGGCACTCGCGAGAAGATCATCGTGAAGGAGATCTATATCCCGAAAGAAATCCATATACCGATGGAAGTTCCCTTCGTCCCGAACGGGAAGAAGCGGGACGACCTCGGCCTCACTCCCCGCGAATTCGAGATCCTCGAGCTCATCGCCCAAGGCCTGAGTAATCGCGAGATGGCTGAGAAGTTGAACGTGAGCGAAAACACCGTCAAGACCCACCTGAGTCGTGTCTTCGACAAACTCGGCGCCAAGCGGCGGACGCAAGCTGTACAGTTTGGCAAGGAGTTCGGGCTCCTGCCTTGAACTACTCACTCAAACGGGTGATTTTCGCCGAAAATAGCGTAAATCACCCGAACAGGTGACGACAGAGGCCCTGCTCAACGCGCTATACGAGTCCATATGAGAAACACTATTTTTAAATTCGGGCTCTTCTCCGGCCTTTTCTCTTCGCTGATGATGGTGGCCACTCTGCCACTGGAAGACCGCATCGGCTTCGACCGCGCCGAGTTCCTCGGCTACACCATTCTTGTTCTCTCGTTCCTGCTGGTCTTTCTCGGCATCCGTTCCTACAGAATTCACGCCGGAAACCACATCACGTTTGTCAGGGCCTTCGCCGTCGGAATCTCCATCACCCTCATTTCATCCGTCTTCTACGTCATCACGTGGGAGATTCTCTACTTCAACTTCCTGCACGACTTCATGGACAAGTACGGCGCCTACATGATCACCAAGATGAAAGCCTCAGGTGCAAGTCCCGCAGCCATCCAGGCTCAGATGCAGCAGCTCAAGAACTACAAGCAGATGTATGAGAACCCGCTGCTGAACGCTGCGTTCACCTTCATCGAGCCTTTCCCCGTCGGGTTCGTCATCACGTTGATCTCTGCTCTGGTCCTCAGGAGAACGCCGCAGTCCCTGCCCGCACAATCGTCTATACCGGCATCTTCGTAATGGCCGTCTCAGCCCTTAATTACGGGATCCAGCTTCGCCGCAATCGAGTCCGCCGCCCACAGATGCTGCGCAGCATAAGCTCGCCACGGTCGCCAGACCTCCGCACGATTCAGCAACCGGGTTGGCGTTGATTGCACGCCGTCCAGTTTCGCCACGCCGCGCAGCAGCCCGATATCCGAAGCGGGGAAAGCGTCCATTTCCCGCAGCGCTCGCAGGGCAATGTACTGCGCCGTCCATTCCCCGACGCCCCGAATCCCGCGCAGCCTTTCGATTGCCTGCTCGATCGTTCCGAACGGACGGAACAAGTTGGCGTCCGACACAGCCGCTTCCGCCAGAGCCCGCAGAGACATCTGTCGCGCTCCCGGCATCGCAACACCGATGGATGTGGCGGACGCAAGATCTTCAGCTCTGGGGAACACGCGGGACAAACCGGGGTGGTTGACATAGCTCGTGGGAACCGGCGCGCCATGAAGTTCCACCAGTTGACCCGCCAGTCGGCGTGCCGCAACGACGGTAATCTGCTGGCCAAGAATCGCCCGCACTGCCAGCTCAAAACCATCCCATCCGCCGGGCGTTCGCAATCCTGGACGTTGTGCCACTAGCGGCGCCAGCATGGGGTCGCAGGACAGATGCGCATCAATCGTCTCGATGTCCGCACCCAGATCGAACAGGCGGCGCACGCGGGTCACAATCGCTGGGTATAACCTGACGTTGGGAAACCGGATCGTCACGCCTAGACTCTGCCTCTGCGGCAAGTGCTTCACTTCCACGCTTCCGGCGGCTCCGTCGATAGCAACGGTTCGGAAGTAAGTTCCTCGCTCCACAACTTCAACACCGGGTATCGCCCGAGCCCGCAGATGCTCCAGCATGGAAGTCCAGTCGTACGGAGGCCGGTAGCGCAACTGCAGAGTAACTCCAGCCTCGGCTGAGCTTCCGAAATCTTTTCGCCGCAGGCTTTTCGGCGGACGCTGAAACAGCTCCTGAAATACTTCGTTGAAGCGTCTCACGCTACCAAATCCGGCTGCCAGCGCAATCTCTGTCATCGGCATCCAGGTCTCGTGAATCAACTGCTTGGCGAACAGCACACGACGCGTCTGTGCCACGGCGACCGGAGAGGCTCCCAGGTGCTGCTGGAACAATCGCCGCAGTTGCCGCTCCCCTAGCCCCAGCCGTTCCGCCAAAGTCTCTACGCTCGCGCCCTCGCCGTCCAGCGCCCCGTCCGTGATCAGCGCTAGTGCTCGCGAAACCGTGTTTGATGTTCCCCGCCACGAAGCCAAATCCGGTGCAGTCTCCGGACGGCAACGGAGACAAGGTCGAAAGCCTGCTTCCTGTGCTGCGGCCGCCGAACCAAAGAACCGGCAGTTCTCAAACTTGGCAGTCCGCGCCGGACAAATCGGCCTGCAGTAGATTCCGGTCGACGTGACGCCGACTAGCAGTAACCCGTCGAACCGCGCATCGCGGCTCTGCAAGGCCCGGTAGCATATTTCTCGATCCGGCAGTTCCACATGCAAAGTCTCTCACTCGCTAACGGGAGATACTCGCGCTTTTCGGACATGGTCACGCGCCGTGCGCGACGTCTCTTCAGAACGTGAGCTTCATAGCCAGCTGCATCTGACGTGACGATCCGGAATCTCCTGTGGGAAATCGCGTATTGGTCAACAAGCCGAAGGTGCTCGTGCCCACTGTCAAACCAGGCTGCCCAAAGTTCGGATGGTTGAGGACATCGAAAGCGTCAGCACGAATTTCCAGATTGATGCTCTCTCGAATCCTCGTATTCTTCATCAGACCTACATCCAAGTTCGCAAAACCAGGTCCAATCACCACGTTGCGCCCCAGGTTCCCAAACGCATTGCCCTGGTTTTGAAACACCGACGGGTTCTGAATATAGGACACATACGTGGCATTGCCGTTGGTAGCCGCGCTATAGCCGGTCTGCACCGGGCCGAGTACGTTGGGTCGCAAAGTGGCAGCGCCTGTGAAAGACGTATTGCTCGTCTTGAAATTGATAGGGTTGCCGCTCTGCAGCGTCACGATGGGCGCAATCTGCCACCCTTCGACGAAGCGATTGCCACGGAACGGCAGCTGGTAAATGCCATTCAGGGCGAACCGGTGACGCGCATCGAAATCCGAAAGGCCGCGGTCCCCGCGAAGGTTATAACTGTTCTGAATTACCAAGCCTTGCGCGGTGCGCGAGACATCATCGATCGATTTCGAAAACGTGTAGGAGGCCGTAAATTGGAGACCCTTCGAGATATGCTTGGTCGCCGTTACCCAGAGCGCGTTATAGCTCGAATTGCCGCCGCTCTCCATCACGACGATGTTGCCGAGCGGCCGCCCCGGACTGATCGGACTCGTCGCCGATAGCGCCAGGTACGGGCGAACCCCGTTAATCGGCTGATTATAGTTGCGCTCAATATTCAGATTGGTGCCCTTCATGCCGAAGTACCCGATCATCGTGCTCAAGCTCGACGCCATTTGCCGCTGGATGTTGAAGTTGAAAGACTGGGCGTAGTCGTCTTTATAGTTGTGCGTCACCGACGTAGGCGAAACAATACCGCCGGCGGCCGAAAACGCATTACTGAAGCTCACATACGGAAGGGACGTCGATGGAGAGAAAGATACCGGCAGAGCAAACGGCGGATTCTGCGCCAGCGGGATCACATGCCCTGTATTCGGTAACTCGGTTTCAATGGCGTAGCCGCTGCGCACAACTGTCTTGCCACTACCCAGAACATCCCAGGCAATACCGATACGCGGCTCGAAATTGCGTGCGTTCTGTTTGTAGGCGTAGCTGGGGCCGCCATTCACACCAACTCGCTGCAGTGAAATCGTCAACGGATCGAACACCACGAAACGGTTCTCAGCTTCGGTCGGCGTTCCCGTCCAGTCATAGCGCAGCCCCAGCTCAAACAGCAGATTGGGGCGTATCTTGTAACTGTCCTGCACGAAACCCCCAAGTGCGTTTACAAAAATCCTGCTCGATCGATTGGATGGATTTGCTGTGAACGCATTCGCCTGATCGTTGATGAAAGCGGTAATCGACGGAAAGCTGAACGTCCCCGGCGTATAGGAGTAGTTGTTGTTATCGTTGCGCCGAAACTCTGCGCCGAACTTGATCGTGTGCTTGCCGTGTACCCAGTTGAGGCTGTCCCCGACTACAGCTGTATAGTCACCGCGAAATGAAGGCTCGCCCGCGTTGCCGCCGAACTCCAGCGTGCCGCTTCCAATGTTGATTTGCGGGAACGCGTTCACGCCGCTGTTGATTCCAAATGCGCCGGCCGTCAATGTTGTTTGCGGGTCGAAGGGCAAGTGCAACCGGTTATAACCGATACGGAATTCATTCACCAGCGTTGGGCCGATCACATCCGTGTCGTTGATAGTCAATAGCTGCCGTCGGCCTGTCCGTTGGTCTCCATAGCCCGGAATATTATTGCCTACCGTGCTGGGCGGCTCATTCCGCTGGTCGGCTTGCAGGGCATAGTAGACATTTAGGCGATTAGCATCAGAAAAAGAATGGCTGAAATTCGCTGTGCCCTGATTGCTCACCACGGGAGCAGGCGCCGTGCTCACGTACACGTTTCCTGCCGAGTTTGCCAGCGGAATCAACGGAAGCAGTTTCTGGATCACCGGATCGCCGGTCAAAGCAGCCTGCGCACGTTGCGCTGCCGAAAGAACCGTCGCCGTCAAAGGCACACTTTGTAAATGGCGCAGTCCTTCATAGCTCAGATAGAAGAAGGTCTTATCTTTCTTGATCGGGCCCCCACCATCACCACCGAACTGATTGCGATGGAACGCTGCCACCGGTAGCCCAACCGGATTACCAAAGTTACGGGCATCCAGGTCGTTATTGCGAACGTATTCGTAAACCTCACCATGCCAGGAGTTCGTACCGCTTCGCGTGGCCATGTTTACGATCGCGCCTGACTTGAAGCCATACTCCGCACGGAACGTCGAGTTGTCGACTTTGAACTCCTGAATCGTCGCGATGGTGGGCTGGAATGTAATCTGGTTTCCTCCTCCGAAGTCATTTACGTTGATGCCGTTCACCATGAAGTTCACAGTGTCTTCCCGGATCCGGCGGTGTTGAAAGCGAAGAATCCCTGTCCCCGCAACGGAGCGGCCAGGTTAGCGTTCTGAGGCGGAGTGACGGAGCCTGGTATCAGAAATCCAATATCGAGAAAGTGCCGGCCGTTCAACGGAATCTCCTGCACCGTCTTCGAATCAACCACGGCACCTACCGTAGCCGTTTCAGCATTCACCACCGGCGCTGAGCTCGTCACTTCAACAATCTCGCTACTGGACGCCACCTTAAGCGAGAAGTTCTGCCCTACCACCTGCCCCACCTGCAGCAGGACGTTGTTAGCGACCACACTCTGCATACCGGGTGCCTTCACATTCACCTGATAGCTTCCTACGGGAAGCGAGGGCACCACGTAAAGTCCCGCCGAATCTGAGAGAGCGTTGCGTTCTTCGCCCGTCGCGGCATTATGAATCGTGACCTTCGCGTTAGGTACCACTGCTCCGCTGGTATCCGTGATGGTCCCTTGTAAAGAAGCCGTGGATTGGCAAAGCGCAGGACTGGTGCAAAGAATCAGGCTGAGAAAAGCAGAAGCTATGGTCGATCGAGCCCCGCAATAAGAAAGCAATCGCATCGTGACTCCTTTGCAAACGCTTAAAGTATGCAGAGACGAGCCTGACTTCCGGGACCGGCGTCTATTCAGGAGTCGCTAGTTTGAAGAGGATAGCATATATTTGCTGCTTGGTCGTAATGTCTTTGAAGCAAACTGAATCGCTTCCACGGAAAGCTTGCGGACCCGTATCAACAACCCGCCGAAGCCGATCGCGCCCTTAGAAATTCAGCCGTAGCGCGAACTGGACCACCCGCGGTCCGCCACCTACTAATCCGGCAGTGGTCCCAACTGCCGTCGCCACCGAACTTCCTACCGTCGATGTAATCTGACCGAAGCTCGAACTACTCTGGTTCGCTACCGGGTTCGAGAAGTTCGTGTGATTGAAGATGTTGAACAGGTCTCCCCGAAGCTGCAATCTCAGGCGCTCGCCGAATGGAAAGTTCTTCGCCATCGAAAAATCATAGTTCGCCAGGCCCGGGCCGTAATACTGATCCCGGCCTGACGTGCCCACGCGACCGGTGGGTGGAGTCGCAGAGAAATAGCTCGTATCGAACGCGTGGTCCGGATTCCGGTTGTCTTGCGTGATCGGCCCGCTCTTCATCACATCCGGGCGATCGCTGAATTGATTGAATCCACTAAAATCGGC
This sequence comes from uncultured Acidobacteriaceae bacterium, assembly GCA_963814195.1. Taxonomy (GTDB): domain Bacteria; phylum Acidobacteriota; class Terriglobia; order Bryobacterales; family Bryobacteraceae; genus Bog-105. The sequence goes on along the minus strand of CAWFBU010000004.1, from coordinate 214,748 downwards.
CGAGCCGTTATATACCGTAAAAGGCGCTCCGCTCTGGAACGTCGTAATGCCCGAGACCTGCCAGCCGCCCAGCAATTCTCGATTGAAAATATTGTTCCAGCCGAATAACCGGTGCCCCGGTCCCATAGGCACATCCATCACATAAGTGATCACTGCCCGATGCCGGATATCGAAGTTAGAAGGTCCGCGTTCCAGCCTTAGGTTTCGCGCATCCGCAACACCGCCGGGCTGCCCCGTGGGCACCGACCAGGAAGAGCTGTTGTCGATCGACTTCCCGTAGGTGTAGGACGTTTGCAGGAATATGCCGCGCCGTCCCCGGTAGTTCCCCGTGAGAACCAGGCCGTTGTAATTCGAGTTGGCAATGTCTTTTCCCATATTGATGCCCGCAAATGTCTGGTATGGGAATAGCTGAACGTTGGGAGATTGGTTCCCGCGGCGCGCGGGTTGTTCACCGTTACGAACGGCTCGTTCAGGTCGATGTTCAGCAGCAGCTTACGTCCGGCGGAACCCATGTAATCGGCCTCGATCGAAAAGTCCTGCCCAATCCTTCGCTGGATCCCAAAGTTGTACTGATAAATGTAGGCATTGCGCAGATTTGGATCCTGCGCACTAATGCTCACCAGGCCACTGGTCGGCAACCCAGGGCCCTGCTTCCCGTAATTCGAAACCAACGGAACATTCTGGTCATAACCCGTCGCCCAGGGGAACTTGCCCGGCTGCGTTACGAACGCCGTTTGGTTCGTGGTCAGGCTGTAGGGTGCGTTCAGGCCCATGTTCGCGGGAATGTTGTTGAACACTTCGTCATAACCCACGCGGAATCCTGTCCGGATCACCGTGTCGTCCTTCCCGAAGAGGGCCTTGGCGAATCGGGGCGTATACGCGATTCCGACCACCGGAGCCACATTGTTCTTATCGGCATTCACGCCGCTATTGGAGAGCGTGAATGGGCCTTGCGTGGTGTATAGGGCTGCGTACCCGACCTTCGTCGGGTCAACATTCAAAACCTGGTTCGTGCTCAGCAGCATGGGTCCGACGCCCGGAATGAAGTTTGTGGCTTCCTGGCGCGTCTGATAAATAGCCGACGGATACTCATAACGAATCCCATAGTTGATCGTCAGGTTGTCTTTAAGCTTGTATGTGTCCTGCCAATACAGATCGAACGGATACCGGCGCCAATACGCGAGCGTCGAGCCCGGTGTGAAAAGTCGAGGTGTTCACCAGTCCGGCCGCAAAGTCCGACAAGCTCTGGAAGTTGAAGGTGCCTCGGAATGAGCCGTCCAGAAATCGCCGCGCTTCTTCTCGACGGATATGGAAGCCCCATGCGGAACGAGTGCTTGGAAGCATGGAACGGCGCCACCCACGAAGTGTTGTCAAAGAGTTCGTACGTGTTGGTAATGCGCCCTTGCGGATAGTTGTTCGCGGTGCCCAATGTTGCGAAACCGCCCGATACCGCGATCGTCGGCAATCCGGAATCGAGAATGTTCTTCGTGCCGTTCACTACACCCGGCAAGCGGCAATCCATTCGCCCCTCTGAAAATGGTCGAAGCGTCAAAGCCGGAGTCCGTCACCGTTAGGAACGTCTGGTTGCGCGAAAATCCGAAACGAAATTCATTCAGCAGGTTCGGCGAGAACGTGTGCGTTTCCGTGATAACGCCGGAACGGCTTACCGGCGCGTTGCTGGTCCCACCCAGTCCCGGAAGCACTCCGGCCGTCACGGCTGTTCCTTGATACTCGGCCCAGCGGCCCGATCAGATGGTCCTTCTCACCGAAGTTGTGGTCGATCTTGATCAGCCCGGTATTATCGAAAGTAGAAGCGCCTACGTTGGCGATGTAGTTTATCGTTCGATCCGGCACGGGTAATGTTTGGCGTCGGCCAGAACTGAAGCAAGAGCCTTAGAGATCGGATCGGTTACCGTCAAGCGTTCGGCAGCCGTTGGAACGCGCGTCGAACTAACCGTCGGATTCACCTGCCGGAACCCTTCCCAGGACGCGAAGAAGAACGTCTTGTCTCTTCGGATCGGACCGCCGAAGGTTGCACCATATTGGTTCCGGTGAAGCGTATTCTTCACCCCGCCGAGCTTGTTCGTAAAGAAGTCGGCCGCGTCCAGGTCGGAGTTGCGAAGATACTCGAACGCCGAACCGTGAAATTGATTGGTGCCGCTCTTGGTCACAATGCTGACTTGCGCGCCCTGCCCCCGGCCGAACTCCGCAGTCGGCACGCTGGTTTGCACGGCGAACTCCTCCACCGCATCGGTAATCCGAAACGTCCCCAGTGCCGAGCCTATTTGGGTATCCATCGCGCTCACGCCGTCCAGCAGAAACAAGTTCGATTGCGACCGTGCACCGGCCATATTGAAGCCACCGCCCTGTTGTCCGGGTTGCGACGGTATCGCGCCCGGTGTCAGCAGAGCCAGATCCAGATACTGCCGAGCGTTCAAAGGCATGCTGGCGATGGTTCGGTTATCCACCACACTGCTCATCGTGCTCTTATCGTTCTCCAGCAGCGGAGCCACGGCCTCGACGCCGACCGATTCGGAGACACTGCCCAGCTCCAACTGAAGTTCAAGGTGGGTAACCTGGTCTACCTGAACCAGGACGGAGGAAACGGTGGTCTTCTTAAACCCGGAATTCTCGGCCTGGAGCGTATAGGTGGCCGGCACCAGCTGTGGGAACTGAAACTCGCCGCTTCCATTCGTGGTCGTATTGAACTGCGCATTCGTGGAAGCATTGGTGAGATGAATGGCCACCCCGGCCACCATCGCACCGCTCGGATCCTTCACCGTACCGGCAATGCTACCCACCGGAGATCCGTAAACAAAAGAGCTGAAGCAGAGCAGTACCGCAGGCCAAAAACTTCGGCAGAAAGCGCGCATTTAGACCCCAATCGGACGGAAAGTCCCACAAAGCTCGACAGGGAAGTTGTGGTTATGTACGTATAAATATACACGAAACCTGTTATCCCAGGGAGTGGCTAGCGCTGCCGAGTACTAATCAGAACAAGGTGGCGTAGACAGTCTTGCCGTCTGCGCTTAGTCCGCTGGCACAACATTACCGCTGGACCAAGGCCAAACCGCCACTACTTGTGCAAACTGACCTTGAACAAATACCTGACACTACAGCCGCGCGGCAATTTTGGGTCACAACCTTCTTCGCCTGTCCCCTCAACAACTTACACAAATTCCCTTGCCAACCCGTGCTACTGTTTAGCCGCGAATTTCACCTGGAGGAGGGACACCGATGTCCAAACGCTTATCCGAAGCAAGGCTGAGGGCTAACCGCGACAACGCCACTCATTCCACCGGTCCGAAAACCGAAGAAGGAAAGAAAATCTCGTCGCACAACGCCCTGAAAACCGGGCTCACCGGTCGAACCGTCCTGCTACCGACGGATAACGTGGCCGACTACCAAGCCCACCTGGTCAGCATCGAAGAACGCTACCAGCCCGCCACCGACGAAGAACGTTTCCACGCCCAGAACATCGCCCACATCGAATGGCGAATCCTCCGCATCCCGACCTTAGAAACCGCTTTCCTCGCCCTCGGCCGCAAGCGCTTCGCGAACACGCACTCCGAAGAACCGGAAGATATCCGAGCCATGCTCATCGAAGCCGAAGTGCAACTCGAACTCCAAAAGCCACTCGCGAATCTAGCTCTACAGGAATCCCGCCTCAATCGTCAGCGCGAACGCGAGCTCGTCAGCTTGAACACCCTCCAAACTGCCCGCCGCAAACTCGAAGCTGCCAAATTAGAAGAAGTCGCCCGCTTCTACACCCACTGTAAGGACAAGGATTTGCCCTTTGATCTGGATGACTTAGCCATGTTTGGCTTCGAATTTTCAATGGAGCAAATCCAGCGCCGCGTCGCCCACCACTTAGTCGCCCGCGACCGCGATCACGTCGCCTGGCCCACCATCAAGACCCATTACTGCTACGAACTCATGCAGCAACAAGCCAGCTAGCTCTTTTCCTGGATAGAATAAAGTCACCCGAATGAAGTCTGTCGTCTTTCCCGTTGTGCTCGGCCTCGGCCTGCTGGGAACTCTCGCTTGGTCATCGCTTGCGGCTGGCCCGCAGCAACTGCCGCCGCCCGACGAGTCGGCCCCTATTCGGGCCGAAGTGACGCGCGTCAATATGTTGTTTACTGTCACTGATAAGCACGGCCGCTTCGTTACCGATCTAACCAAACCGGATTTCGAAGTCTTTGAGAATAAAAAGCCGCAACAGATCCTGGAATTCACCTCCGAGACCGATCTCCCGCTTCGCCTCGCTATCCTTGTCGACACCAGCAATAGCATTCGCGATCGTTTTCACTTCCAGCAGGAAGCCGCCACGAACTTCGTAAACAGTGTTGTTCGCAAGCAGGACAAAGCCATCGTCGTCAGCTTCGATACCGCCGCCGAACTGGTCGCTGATATGACGGATGACACCAACAAGCTCGAGAACGCCATTCGCAGTCTGCGGCCGGGCGGCGGTACCGCTCTTTTCGACGCAATTTATTTTGCCTGTAAAGACAAGTTGATGCTCGATCAGCCGATGTATAAGTTCCGTCGCGCCATGGTGATCCTCAGCGACGGCGAAGACAACGAAAGCCGCACCAGCCGCGAACAGGCCCTCGAAATGGCCCAGCGCGCGGATACCGTCATCTATACGATTTCGACCAACATCAGCCACGTCGAAACCGAAGGTGACAAGATCATGCGCTACTTTGCCGCGCAGACCGGCGGTACCTCGTTCTTCCCGTTTCAGGCCAATGACCTGAACCAGTCATTTGAGAACATCGCCAATGAACTGCGCCATCAATACAATCTGTTCTACCGTCCCCAACCTCTTAATAATGACGGCCTCTACCACTCCGTCCAGATCAGAATCAAAGACCGCCATGGCCTCGTGGTGCGCTCTCGTAAGGGTTACTACGCGCGTCGCGACAGCACCAGTTGATCGCTCGGCGTAACCCTCAAAAACAACTTTGAGGGATATTGTTTGGGGCTATACTGAAGCTAGCCCTCCCCGTCCGGCGCAGCGAGCTTTGAGTGCCTCCTGTGTTGGTTTCGTTAAGCCTGAAAGGATCTCCCAATGGATGAAAAAGAGCGCGGCCGCACGTTAACCCTGACTCTCGGTCAAATCGAAAAGCAGTTCGGAAAGGGATCGATCCTGCGCCTCGGTGCGAAGGAGGCCATCATCCCGGTGTCTGCGATCTCTACTGGATCCATCTCCATCGATTACGCATTGGGTGTCGGAGGCCTTCCGCGAGGACGCATTTGCGAAATCTTCGGCCCGGAATCCTCGGGTAAAACGACCATCGCCTTACAGGTCGTTGCTGAGGCCCAGAAGGCCGGCGGCATGGCAGCTTTCATCGACGTTGAACACGCACTCGATCCTATCTATGCCAAAGCGCTTGGTGTCGATGTGGACAATCTGCTGGTTTCCCAACCCGACTTCGCCGAGCAAGCTTTGGAAATCACGGCCGCTCTTGTCAGTTCCGGTTCCATCGATGTTTTGGTCGTCGATTCGGTAGCCGCTTTAGTTCCGAAAGCTGAACTTGACGGCGAAATGGGCGATTCGCATATGGGCGTCCAGGCCCGCCTTATGTCTCAGGCCATGCGGAAGCTGACCGGCATCGTTTCCAAATCCAATACCTGCCTGGTCTTCATTAACCAGATTCGTGAAAAGATCGGCGTCATGTTCGGTAACCCCGAAACCACCACCGGTGGCCGCGCGCTGAAGTTCTATTCTTCCATCCGCCTCGACATTCGACGCGTCGCCGCTATCAAAGACGGCGAGACCGTGACAGGTAATCGCACCAAGGTCAAGGTGGTCAAAAACAAAGTTGCGCCGCCGTTCCGCGAAGCCGAATTCGACATCATCTATGGTCAGGGCATCTCACGCGAAGGCGACTTGCTGGATTTGGGCGTTACCCAGAACATCATTGAGAAGAGCGGCTCCTGGTTCAGTTACAAAGGTGACCGGATCGGCCAGGGTCGCGAGAATTCCCGGCAGTTCCTCCGGGACAATACAGATATTCGTGATCGCATTGACACGGAACTCCGCAAAACACTGGGTCTTCCGAAGGGTGCCGATCACGCCGAAGCGGTGGCCCCGGTGGTCCCCACGCCCATTGACGCAGTGAAGCCGGCTGCCAGCCGGACCCGGGCTTAATCCCAGCTAACCTACTGCCATACTGGTTGTCTAATTGCCGATGGCTACTGAACCACCGAACCGCCGCAGCTTCTTAGGTGCCGCCTCTGTGGCATTGTCTACCGGAGCGCTGACGCCCGCGTCTGCTGCGCCGCCTACCAATCCGAAAGCAAGTGACATAGGACCCGAAAACAACGCGCTTTCTGGGATGAACCCCAGTAGCTTCACGCCCCCTGTCACTGACCACGGGGAAGTGAAGATCTTCTGGAGTTCTTTCTCTCTTGTTCATCGCCGGATCCAGGAAGGTGGCTGGAGCCGTCAGGTCAACGTCGACACTTTCCCGCTCTCCAAGAATTTCACCGGCGTCAATATGCGGTTAACGGCCGGCGGCATCCGCGAGTTGCATTGGCACGCCGCTACCGAATGGGCCATCATGCTCGAAGGAAGCGCGCGGCTTACAGCCATCGATAATGAGGGTCGCAGCTACGTGCAGGACGTCGTGAAGAACGACCTCTGGTATTTCCCGAAAGGAATTCCTCATTCCCTTCAGGGGTTAGGACCCGACGGCGCCGAGTTCCTGCTGGTGTTCGACGAGGGTGATTTCTCGGAAGAAGACACCACGCTGATTTCGGACTGGCTCGTCCATACGCCCAGAGAGGTCCTGGCGAAAAACTGGAGTCTTCCGGAGAGTGAAGTTGAATTCGCCGGCCAGCTCCCCAGCACTGGAAAGTTCATCTTCCAGGCCCCGGTTCCGCCGCCCCTTGCGGAAGATCGGCGCTTGGGTGCCGGCACGAAAGACCGGTCGCCGATGGTGTTTGATTTTCCCATGAGTCGGATGGCTCCGACGAAGAAGACCGCCTCCGGCGAAGTGCGGATCGTGGACTCCACCAACTTCCCGGTCTCGCAGAAGATCATCATGGCCCATGTGATCGTTAAGCCCGGTGGCATGCGCGAAATGCACTGGCACCAGAATTCGGACGAATGGCAATACTACATTGCCGGCAACGCCCGCATGACGGTCTTTGAAAATGGCACCCGAGCCCGTACCATTGATTTCGCCCCGGGGGACGTTGGGTTCGTGAAGCGCACCAAAGGTCACTACATCGAAAATAAAGGCAATACGGACCTCATCTTTGTCGAGATCTTCCTCGACTCAAAGTATCAAGACCTTTCGCTCTCCGATTGGGTCACCCATACGCCTCCCGAACTCATCAGTCAGCATCTCGGAATCAGTAAAGAACTGATCGCCAAAATACCGAAAGACAAGCATGTTGTCGTCCCCGCTTAACGGGACTTCAATTGCAAGTCATACCACCGTAAGACATCTGAGCAGGACTCACTCAGATCCTGCTAGCCGGCCGTTTGTCAGAAACGCCATCCTTCTGTTACGCTGAAGTTCAGTGGGTGTTCTCCCACTCCCCCTACTTGGTGTTGTGAATGGATACGGTAAATTTGAGCAACGGTGTAGCCGAAGAAGAACAGTCTAACCAGGGACGCCCGGCCGAAGTTTTGGAACCGGAGTCGGCAGTGCGAACCGAGGTGCATGACGCGCCCGGAGATCGGGAACGGCTGATGCAGGAAAAGGCTGAATTGCAGGATCTCCTGCAGCGCCGCCAGGCTGAATTCGAGAATTTTAAGCGCCGTAACGAGCGCGAACGCAGTGACCTCTTTGAGTTCGCAGCCATGGATGCAGTGAAGGCGCTGCTCCCTGTGCTGGACGATTTTGAACGCGCCTTGAAGACCGAGAGTACCGACAAGGAGTACGCGCGCGGTATGGAGTTGATCTATACCCGCCTCTATGAGTCGCTTCGGAAACTCGGCTTGGAGCCCATCTCCAACGAAGTGGCAGTCTTCAATCCGCATATCCACCACGCGGTGGAAATGGTTGATACGAAAGATTACCCCGACCAGACGATCCTGGAAGAATACCAGAAAGGCTTCTATTTCAAAGGTCGCCTGTTACGCCCCGCCATGGTGAAAGTAGCGGTTAACCCGTAGTCCCCATGAGTGTTGCGAAGAGAGACTACTACGAGGTCCTTAGTGTCAGCCGCGATTGCGACGACCAGACACTAAAAACCTCTTACCGGAAGTTAGCACTCCAGTACCACCCGGATCGCAATCCTGACAACCGCGACGCTGAAGAGAAATTCAAAGAAGCGGCTGAGGCCTACTCGGTTCTGAGCGACCCGCAAAAGCGGGCTGCCTACGATCGTTACGGACATCAGGGCGTCAACGGAGCCGCCGGCGGCGCTGGCTTCGACGAAAGTACGTTCGCCGATTTCGGCGACATCCTTGGCGATCTGTTCGGTTTCGGCGATGTCTTTGGCAATGGCGGTGGACGTCGTGGCCGCTCGCGCGTACAACGCGGCGAGGACATCCGGTACGATCTCGAAATCACCTTCGAAGACACGATGAAGGGGCTTTCCGCGGATCTGCAGATCCCACGCATGGAAGCTTGCACGAAATGCGCCGGCACCGGCGCCGAGCCGGATGGCGGCTTGGTTACCTGTGCTACCTGCAGCGGACGAGGAGAAGTTCTTTACCAGCAGAGCTTCCTGTCCATCCGAAAGACCTGTCCCACTTGCGGCGGCCGCGGTAAAGTCATCCGTCAGGCTTGCACGCTGTGCCGTGGCGAGGGCTTCCATCGTACTGAAAAGAAGCTGAAAGTCAACGTTCCGGCCGGCGTCGATAACGGCACACGTCTTCGCTTGACTGGTGAGGGCAATCCTGGACCTCCCGGAAGTCAGCCGGGCGATCTCTACGTCGTCGTCAAGGTGGCCGACCACCCGGTTTTCGAGCGCCGCGAGTTTGATCTGCACTGCACTCTGCCCGTCAATGTGGCCCAAGCGGTGCTGGGCGCAGAAATCGAAGTCGAGACTTTCGACGGGCCGCAAACAGTCCGCTTGCCGGAAGGCACCCAGACCGGAGCTAACTTTAAGATGCGCGGTTTGGGCGTTCCTCACCTGAACAGTCGTACCCGAGGCGACTTGTACGTCCATCTGGACGTACAGATTCCCAAGAAGCTCAGCCGCGAACAGCGCAGACTTTTCGAAGAGTTGAAGGACCTGCTGCCGGCCGAGAACATGCCGCACGAGAAGAGCGTGTTCGAGAAGGTTCGCGATTTCTTCGGCTAATAACGTCGATTCCGCCACCTAAGCGTTCCAAAACTAGCTCTTCGCTCCGGCCAGTTCGGTGTCGAAGCGATCAGGACAAGAGAAATCCTGATTGCATTCCGCACTAATGGCTGATGAGCTTACCCGGTCGAAGACATTCGAGGCCGTATGACGGTTTGCTGAGCCCTGCTGCAATCGGTGTTTTTCTGATTGTGGTCGGAATCGTGGCGGCATTTGCGCTACGGTCGCGCCATGCGAGCAAAACGGAGATTGCAGCTAAACCAACTGCTCAGCTACTTCCTGTAGAGCCAGCCGTTGCGCCGAGGACGATTTTCCCCCTCTCAGTTATCCATGGGGGTGCCTATTCTCGCGAGGAGCTAGCGCGCGCCCGACGAAACGATTCGGTAGTGGCCGCCCACTACGCCGGTTTCGGTTCGGCCCCACAGTTTCAGAAGCTGGCCCACAACACTTTGATGTACGTCTCTTATCGCCGCGGAGATCAGGTTTACTGGTCTAAAATCAAGCACTTAGTTCGCCAGGGCGAGACGGTCATTAGCGATGGCAATTGCATGGCGCGAGCGCGCTGCGGGAACCGGCTTTCGGCCACTCCCCAAACCCCGGTAGCACCCAAGGAACCGGGCGAAGAAATCCTCAATACGCCGGAAATTCCTGATGAGCCAGTCAGTTACAAGCTGGCCGAACTACCCGGCCCAGCTGGCCGTCCCTTCGTGTTTAACATACCGTCGAACTTTGCACCCGATGGCCAGACTCCAGCGGTCCCAGTCCCGGCGAGAGCCGGTGGTGTCCCGTCCGCCTCGAATGCGCCTGCAAATTACTTCGCGTCCGGTCCCGGAGGAGCGGGTGGCGGTTACCTGCCGGCAACTGCTGGAAACAAGTCTGCTTCGGCCACGGTTCCGACGCAAACCGCGACTACTACTCTGCCTGCCGCGACAACCGGGGGCAGTACCTTGCCGGCCTCCTCGACCTATCCGGTTCCAGTCCCGCCGCCAGGCGGCCTGACCTCCGATACAAACGCTGAGCTTGTTCCGGAGCCCGCCGCCTTCGGCTACTTCCTTCTAGTCAGCGTGCTTTTCCTTCTGGGTTCACTGCGGCGTTTTCGTTCCGGCATCTTGCGCCGCTAAGTAAGCCAGCAACTCTTCCGCCTGCGGATTACCCGGATTGCGTCCGCTGAGTTGTTCCAGACGATTCTTTGCTTCGTGAGCTGTCGATCGGTGTGCGGCCAGCAGATCCGCCATCGCGATCGCTCCCTCCACATCAGACAGAGCAGTCACCACGGGTGCCTGATGCTCAACAGCGTTCATCTCTGAAACACTCTGGTTGGAGGAAATCTGTGGAAGGTAGCTTCGAAGATCAACCATGACTTCAGCGACTGACTTGCAGTAGATCTCTTGAAAAGCTTGTTCGCTTGAGCTGCCCGCACTCACCGCTTGCAAATACTTCGGGAAAAGCTGTTTGTATCGTGGGTGGAATGCCAACATGTGTACCAGCGCCCAGCTCTGCCCGTAGAAGAGGGTGACCTTGGACGGGTCGTTGTAGAACGGGGAAGTGTGGTCCACCGCGAACATTGTCTGCAAAGGTATAAACTCCGTACCAACCAGACTTCGCATACGGGAAGGAAGAACTCCGCCCAATATCGAACGGGTTCCCTGTACCTCGAAGGACGAATAGAAATCAGCCGTACCTTCGCACAGCCAGATAGGCAGCTTTAGTCCTGCCATCCGGAAGATATAGTGCGTGTACTCATGAATGGCAGCGCGGTAATGCTCGGGAGAGATGTCTTGCAGCACGATGTATTCCCCGCGGCGGCTATGGAGGTAGTGAGCAAAGGACGTGCTTTGCAGCCGGAATGGCGCATACTCTTCGCGCGATCGGAACGCCACGATTCGGACAGGCTTAACATTCGGCTGAATGAGTGATGTCGTTTGCTCAAAGAACCCACGAACATTCTCTAGTACCTGCAGCGTGAGCCGCGCCTGCTGTTCGGTGTTCGTCGTATACATCTCGAAATGGGGAGTTCTTAGAGAAATCCAGACCTGAGCGGGAACTGTTGAGCTCTGCGGTTGAAGGCTGCCGGCAGAACAAATTAGAGCGCATCCGAGTGAGAGAACGATGCCCTGAGAAAGCTTGGTGAATGCCATCGACTGGTCTATCGGCAGAACAACGGGTCCACAGTAGAGCTCGCCTCGACTTCTGTCGCACACTTGTCGTTACAATCGAAGCGAAGTCTGGGGGTGTAGCTTGTCGGGGTGGCGGTATTGGCTCTTGCTCGCGATGAATACGGCGGTTCTGATGGCGCAAATGCCGCTTCAAGATCCCGACCGGATCAGTCTGCTGAACCAGATCATGGATGGCCGGATCACATCGGACTCCCTACGCTGCGAAGTTCAAACCTTCAAACCCTTCCTGGATTTCGCGCTTCGGTTTGAGGCAGGTTACGTCGTCAGGTGCCCGCTTTCTCAGTTTGAAGGTCGGAATGCTGCTGTCGCCTCCTATTTGCGCGTACAGCCGGAGGGTGGCCAGCCGGTCTTTCTCGGCGAGAGTTTCTACATGCCCGAGATGCCGGACGCGATGCGGGCCAACTTTGTTTGGAAACATCTGCATGAACAAGCCGAATTCAGCGGCGTCTTCGCTGCAGGCACTGGCGAGTACGCGGTCGAACTGGTGGTGATCGACGATCGGCAGAGAATCTTCAGCAAGGGGTGGCATGTAAAGATGGCGCTCACCCGAAACGAGCGCAAGGCGGAGGTTGCTATGAAACCGGATACCGCCGAATCGGCTGCGATCCCTCCGTGGCACAAGGAGGGATCGAAGAGCGAAGGACGGCAGTTAACCGTGTTTCTGGATGCCGCTCCCATCTTTCCCAATGCGCAAAGGCTACGGGCTTGGGACCGGGCTTTTCTGATGAGTTCTCTGGCGTCGCTCCTCCGAGGCGTGAATCCGTCGAAGGTACGGGTGGTTGCCTTCAATCTCGATCAGCAGCGCGAAATCTTCCGCGAAGAGTCCTTCGGCCGGGAGCAGTTCGGCAAGCTCGGCGAAGCATTGCGGCGTCTGGAACTCGGGTCGGTCTCTTATAAAACGCTGCAAGCGAGCTACGGCTGGGCCGATCTCTTACGAGGCATGGTGCGCCAGGAATCCCAGGGCACTCAGCCGGCCGACGCGGTGGTCTTCCTTGGTCCGAACCTCCGCAATCTGAACAAGATTCCCAAGGAACTGCTGTCATGCGAGAGCCTGAACTCAAAGCTTTATTACCTTGAGTTCTTCCCAATTACAGGGGCCGAGTTTCCGGACACGATCCATCAACTGACCAGCACCTGCCACGGCAGCGTTTACAAAATGCACTCGCCGGCCGATTTGGCCGAAGCCATCAACAAACTACAGGCCAGGCTTCCTGCTCAGGTGAACGTTCAGCCGTAACGCGCAAACTCAGGAGACCGGAAGCGAAAGCTTAGCTTCGCAGCCGGGCCCTTCCGCCGCATTCTCCAGCGTAAGGAATCCGTTATGCGCCTCGACAATTTGCCGGCTTAGACACTAACCCGATACCGGAACCTCCGCGCTTGGTGGTAAAGAAGGGCACGAAGAGATTGGCCGAGTTGAGAATGCCGCGACCTTCGTCGCGAACGATAATCTCTACTGCAGCTGCGCTTCGCTGGTGCCGCAGGAACACGCGGCCGCCTGTCTCTTCGGAGGCGTCCACTGCATTCTTAACAAGATTGATCAAGGCGAGTTCCAGTTGGTCTCCATCGCCCTGGATGACAAGCGGCAGATCTGCCTCAACGCTGACTCGAATGCGTGTCTCCAGCGCCGCAACTCTCCGCAAAAGCGCGTTCACCTCAACCGGAGCGATTTGCGGCGGCGGCATCTTGGCCAGCCGCGCATACGTATTGACAAGCCGGCTTAAAGCTTCTGAACGGGTCGCGATAATATGCAGCCCGCGCTGCATATCGTCGCCCATGTCTGCCGGATGCGGATCGCATCGAAGCAGTCCCTCCAGGCTCTGCGCAATGGACTTGATGGGAGTAAGCGAATTGTTCAGTTCATGCCCCAAAACCCTCACCATGCGCTGCCATGCTCTGAACTCCTCTTCACGAAGCGGTCTAGTCAAGTCGGTTACAACCAGCAGGCAGTGTGGGACACCGCCTCACGAAACTGTCTGCAGCCGAATACCCCAACGACCGTTGCCGCCGGGGAACTCTCGCTGCACGGTCTTCTCGGGCGCACCGGAGAGGTACTCTGCCAGCCCAAGCGCATCCGCACTCTGCTGCAGCATTCGCTCAGCCGGTTGCGCCAATAGCCGTTCGCCTGCCCGGTTCACCAGCCGCAACACCTGCTGCGGATCGAAGGCGAACGCGGCGATGTCGATCTCCTCCATCACCTTGCGCAGCAGTGCTGTGGCTTCTAGGGCGCCCAGCCGCTGATCGCTCAGAGTGGCTGCCATGGCGTTCACCTGCTGCATCACTTCGCTCGATTGGCTCATGCGTCTTGCCGACCCGGCCTCGGATCGAGTAATCGCCTTCGCGCATAGCCTCCAGTAAGTTGGCCAGTGTCCGCAGGGAACTCGCCACCTCCGTGCGGATGGCAAAACAGCAACCAACCACAAGATTGTCACCGATGATGCCCAGCGTCCACTTGAGCCGTTCTGAACTGAGCTGTTCATGAGAAGAACTCCACAAACCACAATCGCGGGCAAGCCGCTCACCAACGCCAGCAGCAACACACGCGAAGTGTGACTGAGTTTCATTGCTACTTTCGATGATGGCCCAGCGAACTGGCCCGCTTAAATGCCAAATCGCTGCAGCCTGCGATATAGCGCACTCCGACTCAGTCCCAGCGCACTGGCTGCATGGCTGACGTTTCCATCATACCTGGCCAACGTTTTCCGGATGAGGAACTCCTCCACTTCCTCCAGGCTCATCTCTTCCAGCCGTCCCCGGAACTGTTTCCGGCTCCGCAAAGCCAGATCGCCGACGCCGAATGAATTGACGCTCGCCATCAGAGCAGCGCGCTCCACCACGTGATTCAACTCTCGCACGTTGCCGTGCCACGGATGTTCCTGGATGCCTGAACGCATTCCTGTCGAAGCCGGCGATGTTCTTCGATATCGCCGGGCGTGTGTCCCAAGAAATAGGTTGCCAGCGGCAGGATGTCTGCCCGCGCTCCCGCAACGGCGGGATATGTATCTCAATCGTGTTCAGCCGGAACAGCAGGTCCTGCCGGAATCGGCCGTTCTGCTACCTCTTCGCGCAAGTTGGCATTGGTCGCCGAGATCATCGCACGTCCACTTTCTTTGTCTTTGAGGAACCCACACGCTCCATCTCACCGATCTCCAGAACCCGCAAGAGCTTGGCCTGCAGATTCATCGGAACATTCGCGATCTCGTCCAGAAAAGAGTTCCCCGTCAGCCAGTTCAAACCGCCCACCCGGTCCGCCTTGGCATCCGTAAATGCACCCTTGACATGGCCGAAAAGCTCGCTCTCAAATAGGCTCTCCAGCAAACCGCCCGCATTCACTGTGACCATCGGCTTGCCGCGCGGCTCGAAATCGCAAACAAGCGTTCGCGCAACCACTTCTTTTCCCGTCCCGGCTCACCGGTAATCAGTACATTGGCGTCCGAAGGACCCACGCGCGAGATCAATGTCCAGCACCGGCTGCATAGAGCCGGCGATTGGGTAATCATCGTCGGGCAGATTCTCGCCGCGGAGAATCTTGTTTTCCAACTTCAGCCGATGGCCGCGACGCAATGCCTCGCTCAACTCAAGCTGCGTACGAACAATCAGCGAGAGCCGCTCGTTTTCCCATGGCTTCTGAACGAAGTCCCGGGCGCCTTGGCGCATCGCTTCAACTGCCAAATCGACGCTGCTCCAGGCTGTCATCACAACCACCGGCAGTGTGGATCTAAAGCCTTTGAATACTTCGGCCAGCAGTTCAAGCCCTTCTTCGCCCGACGTTGTGTCGCGGCTGAATAATTCAAGTCCAGATCGCCAAGTCGAAACCCGTGCTTTCGTCATCGACTCAATCGCCTGTTGCGGCGATTCCGCCAGCGAATTTTATATCCGTCTCGCTTCAACAAAAACGCAGCGCTTCAAGACATCCGGCTGATCGTCTGAGATCAGTATTCGCAATGGCGAACACCGCTCATACAGGACGTGAAGATTGGATCCACCATCCTCGATGTTTATGATCCGGTTCGCCGTACTCCGCGTTCTTCTCGCTGTGTGTCACCTGAATAATCGTGACGCCCTCACTGTTCAGGTTCTTGAACAGCTCCATGATTTCTTTTGCCTGATTCGAATGCAGGTTTCCGGTAGGTTCGTCCGCCAGTATCAACTTTGGGTTTGGCGATCATCGCTCGCGCTACGCCAATCAATTGCTGCTGGCCGCCCGAAAACTGATTGGGAAACAGGTCTTTTTTGCCGACCATGTGAAACCGGTCGAGTGCTTCACACACGATGCTTTTGCGTTCCGCTTTCCTCACATTCCGGTAAGAGAGCGGGATTTCGAGGTTCTCGTAAACGGTCAACGAATCCAGCAGATGATAGCTCTGGAACACGAAACCGATGTACTTCTTGTTCAGCTCGGAGCGGTTTTTCTTATTGAGCCTATGAATCGGTTGTCCGAGCAGATTGTACTCGCCACTCCAGGCCATGTCATACATTCCCAGAATGTGTAGCAGAGTTGATTTGCCGGCGCCGGAAGGTCCCATGATGGAAACAAAATCCCCTTCCGCAATATCGATGTTGATATTACGCAGCAGGTAGACTCGCGAGAGTCCGGTTCCGATGGACTTCTCGACATCACGCAAAGAAATCATGCTATGCGGCTCCGCATTACTCACGCTGTGCGTTAGCGAGTACGAGATGCCAGTCGATTGATTAATGCCTAGTCGCAACTTCTCTGTTCTCCTCGACCACTTGACCGTCGAAGAGATGAATGGAACGGTCGGCATGACGTGCATAACGCTCATCATGTGTAACCATGCAAATCGTTGCTCCCCCACGGTGCAATTCCCGCAGCAGTTCCATCACCTGCTCCCCGTTCTGAGAATCCAGATTTCCCGTCGGCTCATCTGCGAGCAGGATAGAGGGGTCGCCGCTCAAAGCACGTGCAACGGCAACACGCTGCTGCTGACCGCCCGAAAGCTGCGAAGGATAATGCTTAATCCGGTGTGACATGCCCACGCGTTCAAGCGCTCGATGCACCCGTTCGCGCCTGTCGGACGAACTCATCCCCCGATACGTCAGAGGCAGCTCGACATTCTCGTATACGTTCAGGTCGCCAATCAAATTAAAAGCCTGGAAGATGAAGCCGATCTCGCGATTGCGGATGCGCGCTCGCTCTGAAAGCTTCAGGTCCTGGACCGGCGTGTTGTTCAAGGTGTAGGTGCCTGAACTCGGCGAATCCAAGAGCCCCAGTATGGCTAGCAGCGTCGACTTCCCGCATCCGGACGGACCGGAAATCGAGACGTATTCGCCGCGTTGGATATCGATATGTATGCCCGATAACGCGTGTGTCTCAATCTCGTCAGTAACAAAGACCTTGGTCAAGCCTTGCAGATGAATCAAGGGTTGGGTTGAACTCATTGCGACATTCATCCTATTCTTTACGTTCCATATCTCTGAAGGTTCCAGATCCTAGTGGCTTAAACGGATCCTGTTGTGTGAGTCATACTGCGCCATGTCGGAGAGAATGACGCGATCGCCCACCTGCAGACCGCTCCGGACTTCAACCGTATTGACGGATGTGCGCCCGAGCTTCACCTGCACCCGGCTGGCTCCTCCGCCGTCAGGATCAATCTTAAAAAGCCCGATGGTGGCTCCCGGTTCACCCGAAACGGGCCGCTCCATATAAACCACATCATTCAGGCGCTCAATCTCTACGGTTCCGTCGACACTCAGTTCAGGCCGCGCGCCTTCCGGCAAGGCACCAAGCAGGAAAATGTCGACACCCACGTTGCCATTCTGAGCAGCCGGGTCGATCCGTACAACGCGCCCGGGTATCACACCATTTCGCGTATCGACCAACGCCTCGAGCCCGATTCGAACATCCTTCATCTGCGTCTCCGGTATCTGTAAAACGGCTTTCAGTTTCGTAGGGTCCGCCACTTTCGCTAACAGAGTTCCTGCGGTGACGCGCTGACCAACCTCCACATCCACCTCTTGCAGCACGCCGTTTACTCCCGCGCGGATTGTCAACTGGTCAACCTGCTTTCGCTTCAGTTCATACGCGGCTCGCGCACTTTGGATAGCAACTTGTTGCGATTCCACCTGGGCATAAATCGATTGGTCGACGATATCCAGCCGTTGCTTCTGCAGAGTCACGCGGTCGCGCAACTGGTCGGCCTGAGTTACGGACAGGCGCGATTCCAATTCGCTCTTAATCTTGAATCCGGTAAGAGCCAGATCGCGGTCGGCGGTCACGCGCGCCTGTTTGTATTGCCCCTCCAACTCGGCGAGGCCGGCACGCTGGTCCAGCTTGTCACTTTCGAGCTTCACTTTCAGATTGGCCAGATTGGCCTCTTCCTGTTTGCATTCCCACTCTGCCTTTTCGGCCTCTAACTCCAGGTCGGGATTACTGAGCACCAGGATGACGTCGTTGGCCTTGATGGAATCAATGCCGGCACGTCGGACAACTTGCACCACGCGCGAATCCACGGCTGCATTGATCCAGTAGATCTGCTCCGGTTTCAGAACTCCTAATCCCCGAACTTGCCGTTCCATAGGACCGCGCTTGACGGTTCCAGGCCACAGTCCATTCATCTCCACAGTGGGGGCTGCAGGTTTTAAGCGCGCCAACATCACCGTCGTGCTGCCAACTGCCAGCAGAGCTACTACGATCAACACAGCACGCCGAATCTTTCGATTGCGCAGAGCTTCTTTTCCGCGGGGGACATCCATGATCTTTGCGCTTCAGGGGAATGCATTTCAAGTTCCAATTACACCCGGCACCAAATCTTCAGAAACCTGGCATTTGTTGATCACCTTGCACAATGGGCTGTCCGGTAATGGGATTAGCTGTCCTGACACTGAACTGTTCGCTAGGAATGTAGAAAGCCGGATGGGAGAGGCCCAAAACCCGATAAAATTAAGCTGTGCCTTTGGACGATCCTTTCAACCTGAAGCGCTTTGTCGATGTACAAAATCCGGTTTACGAAGAGGTCTGCTCCGAACTGCGGGCCGGCCGCAAACAGACTCATTGGATCTGGTTTATCTTTCCTCAGTTAAAAGGCTTGGGCCATAGCATCATGGCGAGCACCTACGGCATTGCCTCGCGCGCGGAAGCGATGGCTTACCTGGAACATCCTGTCCTGGGGCCGAGGCTGATCGAATGCACGCAAACTGTGAATGGCATCGAAGGGAAGTCGATTACGGCGATACTCGGCAACCCGGACGACCTGAAATTCCAGTCTTCCATGACGCTCTTCAGTCTTGTCGATCCCCGAAATCCGGTCTTTAAGACTGCTCTGCGGAAATATTTCGCAGGCGAGACGGATGAGCGAACCGTGGCGAGCGCCTAGCTATTGCTTGAAGGTCTCGACCGCCTTAGTACACGAAGCGAGGGTCTTGACCAGCGATACTTGACCCTGGTGATCCTTCTGGATCATCAGTTCGGGTTCATCCCGATTCCACTCGAACGGGCAAGGTTTGGCCGATCCTGCAGGGCTTTTGGCATTGATCTGCTGAATCAATTCTCGTTCGCTGGACCCGGGGTGCCGTCTTAAGGCGCCCTGCAAGTCGCCTAGGGCGGAGGTGAAGTCAAGGTTGCCCGCGGGCTCCGCTGTATCACTCGGGCTGCCTGCCGGCGGCTTAGTGGTAGCCGATGCGGACGCGGTTGTAGCAGTTGGCAGCGGCTTTCCTGAGAGCTGAGGCTTGCCGAGACTAAGCAAATAGCCGATGCCAAAAGCGACGATGGCAACGACCAAAACCAGGAATCCCCAAAGCTTCCGCTCATCGTTATTCATGTGTAGCTCAGTTCAGACAAATCCAGAGGGGCACGTCATACTTATCGGCCAAAGCAGCCGACTTTTTTAGGCAAAAGACCGCCCATCGTTCCAAAGACTGCCGGACCTCTGCGGAGGCGTGACCGGTAGGGTCACCTGTTGTCTAGCAGGTATAGTTGTGGCTACGCACTGGCGTAAGCGCGACTTAAGGACCGATATGAGAAGAGACGAACAGACGATTGAGGCCGAACTGATTGAGATTCTGGCTATTCAGGACGATACCTTAAAGCTGGAACGGATCGTTGCCTGGTGTGCCAGCTATCCGGATGAGGTGCCGTTTGCACTCCGTTTTTTCCGGGCACGACGGCCCGACACTTCATCTCATCCGGTGGCAGACACGGCGAAGTAGCACTTCGGAGCAGGCTTCTTCCATTCGCGTCAGGCGAAGCTGCGGTGAACCAATAGCGTGTTCGCAGTCGAGAGCGCGTGAGCAACTAGCTCGTCAGCTTAGGGCACCAAAAGCTGTAGAAACGGCAGGACCGCCACGACAGCGATAACAAGGCAAAGGATCACAATAGCCGTTCTTTCCACCGGCTCTTCGTATTCTTCGCGCCAAAGTTCGTTCACCTCAGTTGAATGAGAGTTGGAATCTGCCGAAATCGAAAACCGAGCGACTTGTCTCCCGAAGGTCTTTAGTTTCCTCAAAGATATCCCCTCGTATACAGTTCCCCAGACCCGATTTAGTAGCTCGCAATATCTTACGAACGGGTTGGAGATTCTGACGAGTGGGCGACTTCAGGTACGAACGGCGGGTAAAACTTAGCCCTTGGGAACCGGGTCTCCGGTGCAGCCAGTAGGTGGGCGCCTGAATTGAGCGCCTCCCGCGTTCGGTTACCGCGAACGCAAGATGCTTGCCGAAGCTTGTCGAAATCAGATAATCTCATACGACTTACTTGCGGGAGAGTGAAAATGCAAGCGGCAACGAGAAACGTCGATGAGGATATCCGGCCGGCCCGGTCCAGCAAGAGCTTATCCGTAGCGCTTTGGATGGCACAGATCTTAATGGCAGCTCTGTTTCTGTTCGCCGGAGTGATGAAGTTTGTCATGCCCGTCGAAGTGATGACGAAAGGCACCTCGCTGCCGGGTCCATTCTTTTGGTTCATTGGAGTGGCCGAAGTGCTGGGGGCTGTTGGCCTCCTCGTCCCGGCACTGCTTCGGATCAGGCCCTCGCTGACCCCGCTTGCGGCCTGCGGACTGGTCATCATCATGGCCGGCGCGACGATCCTATCCCTACCCATGGGAGGGGTTGCGCTCGTCCCATTCATCGTCGGTTTGATTACCGCCTTTGTGGCATACGGGCGCTTGCGGCTGTTGCCGATTCAACCGCGCTGACGTTGAGAGTGAGCATCCATGATGCTGCAGGCACTTACCAGTCGAAAGGAATGGAAGTTCTTCGCTGCCTTGCCGCGGGCGGATGCCGGTCTTGCCATCGCGTGGTGGACGGGCGTCCTGCTGAGGGGCATTTTGCCGGCTCTCTTCGGCATCGCAATGGGCTGGTTGGTAGGGACCGTTCAGCGCGGACAACCCTTAAGCAGGCCACTCGCACTGGTGGGTGCAGTTTTTGTATTGCTCCAGGTGCTGAGTCCGATTCACCAGGCGGTTGGCGCCAACCTCGGAGACCGTACTGCGGCGTGGCTCTACGATCGGCTGACGGAAGCCTGTATTCGGCCTCCCGGGATGGCGCATCTGGAGAATCCGGCATTAGCCAGCGACCTGACCGCCGCCAGTGATTTCGACCTCGGTATGACCGGGCCGCCCCTATCCATCTCTATGGATTTCATCGCCAGCGGGCTGGTTGAAATGATTGGTGGATTTGCGTCCGCGGTCATCCTGGCCGTGTACGCCTGGTGGGCACCGCTGCTGCTGGCGGCTGCCTGGCTGGCAACGCACTGGCTCCTGCGTGAGAGCGGGATTTGGCGCGACCGTAACACGGAAGAAGTGCGCAGCGCGCAACGAGATGCCGATTACGCCTACCGCCTGGCCGTAGATCCGCCGGCCAGCAAAGAGCTGCGGCTATTCGGTTTGGATAGTTGGACCATCGAACGCTTCAAGGCGAGACGCACCCGCTTGCACGAACTACAGTACGCAGCGACACGCTTGCGCGAGCGGCCCGTTATCTGGAGCATGCTGCTCGTGGTATCAGCCAACCTTCTAGTGTTCTGGCTGCTTGCAGACTCGGCGATTGGCGGACGACTCACTCTGGGCGAGGCCGTGGTTTATGTCCAGAGCGCCATTGGAGTATCGATGATTGCGTTCGGCGGATTCAGTTGGGCACTGGACGGTGCTTCCGCGCCAGTCCTGGCAGTCCTGCGTTTGCAGCCGGCCATGCGTCCCGTTGGCGCGTTGCTGTCCGGAAATCAGCTGCCGACGCATCGGCCCAAGCACGAGATCCGATTGCGCAAAGTCAAATTTGGCTATCCGGCGGCCGAATCTGCTCCGGGCGCCAGCCTACCGGTGCTCCAGGATTTTGATCTGACGATACCGGCGGGTTCATCGCTCGCCATTGTCGGACAAAATGGCGCGGGCAAAACGACCATCGCCAAACTGCTCTGCCGACTGTACGACCCACAGGAAGGTGCGATTGAGATTGACGGGATCGATCTGCGTGAATTCGATCTCGCTTCCTGGCGATCTCGCGTCACTGCCGTGTTTCAGGACTTTCTACGGCTGGAGCTACCGCTCCGGGATAACGTTGCGCCCAATGGCGCACCCGACGACGTCATCCTTGCGGCGCTGGAATCCGCCGGAGCTGCCAATCTCGCGGGACTTGACACTGTGCTTTCCCGGGCGTACGACGGCGGCACAGACCTATCGGGAGGACAGTGGCAACGCATTGCGCTGGCACGGGCTCTTGCTGCCGTACGCATGGGAGCGGGTGTTGTTTTGCTTGATGAGCCAACTGCACAGCTCGATGTTCGAGGAGAGGCTGAGATATTCGATCGCCTGCTCACCGCCACACGGCATTGCACGGTGATCCTGATTTCCCATCGTTTCTCAACTGTGCGCCGGGCGGATCGCATTTGTGTTTTGGAAGAAGGCAAGGTTATCGAACTTGGAACGCACGACGAACTGATGGCGCTGGGCGGCCGTTATCGCACGATGTTTGACTTGCAGGCGCAACGCTTCAGTACGACGGGAGAAGAGGAGGGCGCAACTTTCGATGTCCTCTCCTAAACAAGTCTCTGACATAGAGCCCCTGCCTCCCGCTCTCTCCTCGATGTGGCGGTTGTGCAAGCTCGGGTACCGGGATCAGCCCGGTCTCATGCTGGCGTCGTTCGTCTTATCCCAGCTGTCCGCACTCCCGGATGCCTTACTTGCGTTGTGGCTGATGTTACTGGGCAAAGGCGTCTTGGAGCACAGGCCCGCCCTGGTGCAAGGTGCCGCTATTGGCTTGGCTCTATCGACCGCGGGGACCTGGTTTTTGCGCACCGTCAGCGCCCGCGTCCAGCGTAGATTCCGCGACAAAGTAACCATCGCACTCGAGTCGCATGTCGCCCAACTGCAAGGATCGATAGCAACCATTGCACACCAGGAGCGCCCGGAGTATCTCGACAGGCTGTCGATGCTGCGCAACCAGGTATTCGTGCTCGATCATATGTACGCGTCGCTGTTTTCGACCCTGGGTTGGGTCTTGCGCTTGGGAGTCACCATGGCGCTGCTCGCGTCCATTCATCCGGCTCTGGTTCTCCTCTTCGTCTTTGCTATTCCGACCGTCCTCACCTCCACGTGGCGTCCCGCGGTGGAAAGAACAGTGCAGGAAGGTGTGGCGCAAACCCGGCGATTGGCTCGCCACCTGTTCACCGTTGCTACCACTGCCGCGCCGGGAAAAGAGGTGCGAGTGACAGGAATCGGTGAGCGCCTGATCAAAGAGCGCCGATCCAGCTGGGAGCGCTGGTACGGGCCCATTGCCGCCGTTCGATGGCAATCGGCTCTCTGGCATGCGCTGGGGTGGGCGGTTTTCGGTCTGAGCTACGTGGCCGCCGTGATATTCGTCGCTTACTACTTGCACGCTTCGGCCAGTCAGGTACTCCTCGTCCTCGCTGCTGGTGCCAGATTGTCGGCGTACATTGGTGCAACCGTGGGCGAAATTGGTTTTCTCCGGGGCTTTTGGATGGACGGTTCCCGACGGCTCGCGTGGCTGGAAGATTACGCCGCCCGTATAGAAGCTTCCGGTGATCTGCCGGCTCCCGCTGCCCTTCGTACTGGAATCCGGCTTGAACACGTATCGTTTCGATACCCGGGCACAACGCGTCTTGTTTTGGATGACGTTACGTTCATGCTGCCGTCGGGTGGCGTAGTAGCGATCGTCGGCGAGAACGGTGCGGGGAAAACAACGCTCGTTAAGCTGCTGGCCAAGATGTACGAGCCGTCTGTTGGCTCGATCTTGGTGGATGACGTGCCGCTGTCGAGGATTCCCGCGGCGGACTGGCGTTCTCGCCTGGCAGGCGCTTTCCAGGACTTCTTTCGCTTTGAGTTTCGGGCGATTCACACAGTGGGTTTAGGAGACATTCCCAGACTGGATGATGAACCCGCCGTCGTTTCGGCCGTGGACCGCGCAGGTGCTACCGATGTCATCGCCCGCCTCAGCTTCGGGCTTGGGACACAGCTTGGCCCCACTTGGCCGGGCGGAGCAGAGCTGTCGTTCGGGCAATGGCAGAAGCTCGCCTTAGCACGTGGCTTCATGCGAGCCCAGCCGCTGCTGCTTGTGCTGGATGAACCTACTTCCGCGCTGGACGCAGAGACCGAACACGCTTTATTCGAACGCTACGCCGCAGCCGCACGAAGCGATGAGAATCGGTTGAGTGGTGGTATTACCATTCTGGTTTCCCACCGCTTCTCCACTGTTCGGATGGCGGACCTGATTGTTGTGCTCGACGGAGCTCGTCTTGCCGAAGTGGGCACTCACGATGAGTTGCTGGCAAAGGGCGGCCAATATTCAGAGTTGTACGGTATTCAGGCCGCGGCTTACAGAAGATGACTTCAAATGAGAGCCTTACGTCGAGTAAGTCGCGAACTTAGACGCTGAAAGGGTTCTGAGTCGGATGCCACGATCCGTCCGCTGTCCCATACGGGCTGGCGATCACCACCACGTAACCATCGGGATCTCGCATCCAGCACTCCCAGTGGTTCGGTCCTCCATCACCGTCGGGAGGATTACGATGTCGTGGGATCACAATGTCAACGTTCATTTCAGTTGATCGCTGCACAACGGCATCAAAATCATCGACCTCAAACCACAGCAGCACCCCGTTTCCATATGGCTTGTGATCACGCATACCGAGGGGCCCATGGTGGTGTTTGACTTCGAAACTGTGCAACTGAAGAATGAGTTCGCCATTCGAGACTAACTGCTCGTATACCGGGCCCCCGTGATTGCTCTTGCAGCCGAGTAGTTGCTGATACCACCGACTGCTGGCCTCCACATCTGTAACGGCAATCAGGGGTTGAGGACGCATCCGAAAAGCCTATCAAGTTTACGCCTGCACTTCAGTCGTGTAATGCACAGTGCCCGTATTTAGGACTTCTTTATGTAAGGCTAATGCGTCCCTTAGCTACCGATCTCTACCGTGAAGATCGAGGGCGAGCCAGTGAAATGTGAACATAACGGCGACTCAGAGGACGGGAGAACTCGACACCAAAATCAAACGTTCGACCGAACTAGCCACGGATCATCAGGAGCTTTCCCGCTTATTATTTTGTTCACGACTGAAAGCGAAACGCTAACAGCTTTAGTCGAGACGGCCCATTTGGCAAATCAACTTGGGGCTGATATACAGATCTTGATTCCCTATCTCGTTCCGTACCCCTTGCCGCTTGATAAACCCAGGGTTCAGCCTGAGTTCAAGCTGAGGAATTTCATTTGGGCGTGTCACCAGCAAACGACCTGTATCCGCATTGATATCTTGCTATGTCGCGATCTGCAAGGATGCATCGACGACGGATTGCGTCCAAAGTCCGTCGTGATAGTCGGTGGCCGGGAGAGATGGTGGCCTCTCTCCCCACGAATGCGCTTGATGCGTCGAATGAGGAAAGCCGGCCATCAGTTTCTCTCAATCCGAACTCATAACAGCCGGTACCAGCGGCTGAAACGCTTCGTTCTGCAGGTCGTTAGAACTGGAACCGCAGAGAACCCTGTAACTGGCGTGGATTCCCGACCGTACTCGTAATGGAGCCCGCTTGCGGGTTGCCGATGTTGGGGTTGGGTAGCCCGAACTGGGGGTGATTGAAGATATTGAATGCTTCGGCTCTGAATTCAAAGCGGGTCTCTTCGCGAATGACGAAACTCTTGAAGAGCGACATATCCCAGTTCACACGCCCGGGACCAAATAGGATATCCCGGCCCGCATTGCCGTAGGTGTATTGAGCTGGCGTGGAGAAGTTACTGGTATCGAACCAATGCTGAAGCGTTTGCGGATAACTCGGCGCACCGAGAACATTAGGACGGCTCCCCGTGCCGGTGTTTGTTGTCGAGGTTTGCAGCACGGGCGTGAACGGGAGGCCAGTCTGGACGGCCAGGATACCATTGGTCTGCCAACCGCCAATCAAAGCATTCAGGACTCCACCCCGGTTGAGAAATGTCTTGCCTTTACCAAACGGAAGTTCCCAAACGTAACCGATCGTTAAACGGTGGCGCATATCGATAATCGAGTTACCGCGTTCGGCACTAATGTTCCGGGGATCCTGCGGTTGGGGACCCGCTGCGCCTCCGCCAAACTCGAGTGGCACATCATCAATAGCGTGAGACCAGGTGTAGCCGAGCAGCATGCTTACGCCTTTGCTGAGACGCTTGTTGACGGTCAGTTGAAACGCATAATATTCGCTCAATCCATTGGTGGCAAAGTAGCTGACATCGCTCAGATTCGGATTGATTGGGAAGTACGGTCTTCTTGAATTGAGAGCGGTTGCGCCAGGTACCGCCTGATTCGCGTTCCAGGTGTTATACAGATGCCGCCCCAGATTTCCGATCACTGCGGTTTTGATAACGAGAGCGGCCGGTGCAATCTCATGCTCAACGGTGAAGTTGAACTGCTCAGCATAGGACGGACGGAAGCTTGGATCCACAGCAAACATGGCGCCAAAAGGTGAATTGGCCAGCGCGAGATTCACAGGCTGTACCGGTGCAAATCCATCCTGAACACGTTGGCCTACGAAGATGTCACCTGGTGAGATGCTGATCGTGGACCCGAACGGAAGCTGGCGGAAGAGGCGAAGGCTGTTCCCTTCACTACCGGTTGGATTGTAGAAGAGTCCAAAGCCTCCTCGCACCACGGTGCTCTGCGCTACTTGATAGGCGAAACCAAACCGTGGTCCAAAGTTGGCGTAATAAGGCTTCACGCCCGCGTACTTGTCGACTCCATTCTGTCCTGCGATGTCGACCTTTGCAGTGGTCAGATTGAAGTTGGCCCATCGATTCGAGACCTCATCAAAAGGACTGAAGTAGTCCCACCGGATACCGAGATTCAAAGTCAGCTTTTTCGTGACACGCCAGTCATCTGAGGCGTACAACCCGAGTTCAAGACCGCGTTCGCCCGGCCAGTTCAACGTGTAGTCATGCGCTATCAAGGTTGGGTATCCAAGTAGGAAGCTGGCCATTGAATCACCGCCCGCTCCAGCAGGCTGCCGCGAATCGGTTAACGCGGGCGAGAAGTTGAAACGGCCATTCCCCTGGTTGGTTTGATAGATGGTCAACTGCCGTCGCCGAAAATCCGCGCCCCATTTGAGGCTATGTTTCCCGACTGTATAGCTCAGATTGTCGAGGTACTCGAAGGTGTTCTCGCGCCGAAAGATGGGTAGCGAACGGGTCTGCCCAATGCCCAGGTAATTCGCGGGCGAGAAGATCGGCAGGTTCTGCTCGTTCGGTGTAGCGTTTGCATTGGGAACTCCCAACTTGTTTCCGAGTTGAGCGTTCGGCGCAAACTGGTTGGCTGTATAGTCGAGCCTGTATCGATTGAATCCTACCCGGAACTCATTCACCAGGCTGGGACTGATGATGCGAACGTAGCTAACAACCGCGTGCTGGGTTGGTTGGTAGGCGGTACCTGCAAACGAGCCTTCATCGGAAAGATTGACCGGTTGGGAGATTCCCGCAATGGTAGTAGCCGGGTAGGTGCTTGGAACTATGGTTTCCGTGTTCTGCGGCGACCAGCGCGCAAAGAAATTGTCCTTGGGGGAGATCTGATGATCGATTCGCACATCGCCCTGATTCCAGCGCTGGTTCTGAACTTGGTTTGACAGATAGTTATTGAAGAGCGCAGAACTCCTAGGCAAAGGATATGCATTGATCATCTTTGCCGAAATCGGATCCCAGCGGCTCACGGGAATCTGATTTCCGGCGAACTGATCGCGAATGAATCCTGTACCGTTAGGATTCACTCGGGTTGTGAGAGGATCATAGATCTTTGCTGTCTGGCTGAAATCCCCGTTGCGCATCTGTAAAGTCGGGATGTTTCCCAGAAGCAGCTGCTGCGAATCGCGCCGGTACCCTTCAAAGTCAACGAAGAAGAATGTTTTGTTCTTCCCGTTGTAAATCTTTGGAAGAACCACAGGTCCGCCAAGTGACCCGCCATATTGGTTTAGCCGGAAAGTCGGAAATGCCGTGCCGACCGGGTTGAAGAAATTACGGGCATCCATGGCCGAGTTGCGCAGGTATTCAAAGAGGCTTCCGTGCACCTTGTTGCCCCCTGACTTAGTAACGACGTCTACGACCGCACCTGAATTGCGACCTATGTCAGCACTGTATAGGTTGGTCTGAATTTTGAATTCCCGAACAGCTTCCACCGCCGGGCGCAGTACGATCGAGAGCGTTAGCCTTTCGTTATCGTCCACTCCGTCATACAGAAAGTTGTTTGAGCCTTCGCGGTTCCCGTTGGCGAAGATTTCCGTTCCGGGACGCCGATCGTCGGGTCGCGTGCCGCTCATGATCGTTCCGCTCGCCGAGTAGCCAACGCCGTTCACACCCGGACTAAGCGTGGCCAGCTGAATGAAATTGCGGCCGTTCAAGGGGAGTTCATTGACCAGCCGTTCATTCACAACCGTGCCCAACGACGAAGATTCCGATTCGAGCAGCGGAGCTTGGGCTGTTACCTCCACTGTTTCGTTTAACTGACCGAGTTGAAGGGTCAGATCCAGGCGAGCCTTCTGCGCAACCTGGAGTGTAATTCCATTTTGAATGAGCTTTCGGAACCCGGATGCCTCAACGGTCAAGCTGTAGTCGCCCGGGGCAAGCTGGACCAAACTATATTCGCCCGACGAATTTACCAGGGCTTCATGCGCTTGATTTGTGGCTTTCTCGATAGCCGTCACCTTTGCGCCGGGAACGCTGGCTCCTGTCCCGTCCACAACCGAACCGCTTAGTTCCGCCGTAGCTAATTGCGCCTTCATAGAAACGGCAAGCATCCCGATGATCACTGTACTTACTAACAGCTTGGGTGTTACGCTGCTGAGGTTCACGTTCGTCTCCTGTAGCTACCAATCCACCACTGAGTTGTCTTCCGGGTCATAGGATTGCTGATTGCGCCAATCGTGCCCAATCTTATCGGACATCGCGTTCTCATC
The DNA here is from genome assembly GCA_963814195.1 of uncultured Acidobacteriaceae bacterium. GTDB lineage: Bacteria > Acidobacteriota > Terriglobia > Bryobacterales > Bryobacteraceae > Bog-105. The sequence continues at coordinate 185,932 of CAWFBU010000004.1, read as the reverse complement.
CAGCTCAATGCCGAGACCCGGACCGGTCGGCAACTCCAGGAATCCATCACGGACACGGAAAGGCTGTTTCAGATAGCCTTCGCCCAATGACACCTGTTCCTGGCAGAGAAAGTTAGGAATGCTCGCTGCGATCTGTACCCCGGCAGCCAATGAGATAGGACCAAGAGGATTGTGCGGTGCGACGGAGGCGTAATATGCTTCGGCCATTCCGGCGATCAGCCGTACTTCCGTAATGCCGCCGGCGTGGCAAAGGTCGGGCTGGAGAACGGTGGCAGCCCGCTTCTGAAGTACGTCGAGGAATCCCCACTTTGTGAAGACTCGTTCCCCGGTGGCGATCGGCAGAGCCGTGCCGCGCGCAAGTTCGGCCATAATATCGTGATTCTGTGCCTGGCAGGGCTCCTCAATGAACATCGGCATATACGGCTCGTAAGCTTTGATCAGCAGCTTGGCGGTAGCCGGGCTAATGGCGCCGTGGAAATCGATCGCGATATCCACCTCCTTTCCCATGGCTCGCCGAAGTTCTGCGAAAGTCTCTGCCGCGAACTCCACGTCAGCCTGGGTTTCTATGTAGCGGTTGGTGCGCACCTTGCTTTTTGCGACACCCGTCTTGAAAGCCGAAAAGCCTTGGGCCTGCAACTTCTTCATCTGATCCGTCGTGCTCGCGTGGGCGTATACCCGAACACGATCCCGCATCGGGCCGCCGAGCAATTCGTACACGGGCACTCCGAGCGCCTTGCCTTTGATATCCCAGAGTGCCTGGTCAATGCCGCTAAGAGCACTAGTTAAAATCGGACCGCCACGATAGAAAGCGTGACGATAAATAGCCTGCCAGTGCTTGGCCACAGGTCGCGGATCCTTGCCAATTAGATAGGGCTCGATCTCCTTCACGGCCTCCGCGCAAGTTAAGGCTCGTCCTTCGGTGATGGGTTCACCTAAGCCGACGATGCCCGCGTTGGTATGGATCTTCAAGAAAAGCCAACGAGGCTTAACAAGAATGGTCTCGAGCTTTGTAATTTTTAGATTGTCTTTGGCAGGAATGGGCGCCTTGCGATCCATCTGCGCCTCAGCATCCAGCGCCGCAGGGCTTATAGCGCCTAAACCAAGGCTCGCGAACGCACTCGCGATAATCTCGCGACGTCCTGTGGAAGAAGCATCCTTAGGTGGCATGGTTAAAGTGTTCGTACGCTGAACTTACTCCTGATCGGAGAAACATATACTAAGCCGTCGAAGATGAGAAGGGCCAGTGAGCGGCTTCTGGTTTGTTTCACGGGATGAAACGCCCAATGCCGATCTTCTGCACTCGCCGCCATGCTTTCACGAGGAAAATGAGTTCGTAGCCGTACTCAGTACAGGTCCGGCCCCAGGAAACTAACTGACAAATGATGTGATATACGTTTCATGTCATGAAACATGGAGTGGAGCAGCAGATTCTGTGCGACCCTTCCACAAGCACTCGAAAGGATGGACGATCGTCTCCTTACAGTGTCGGACCGATCCTCCGCGCGTGCGAGATCATCAAGGCGTACAGGTCTGAAGGGGAATCACTCTTTCTTCGGGATCTCGTCGCCCGAACCGGGCTCAACAAAACGACCGTGTTTCGGGCTGCTGAAACGCTTGTCCAGGGTGGTTTACTCAAGCGCCTGGAATGCGGCCGCTACGCGACCTTGATCACGACCAGCCGGCACCGGCGCTTTCGAATCGGCTACGCCTCCATGACCGAGAAGTCTCTGTTCGCCCGAGATGTCACCGAGAGCCTGCGGCTATCTGCTGCAAAGATGGAACTCGAGCTGTTCGAACTGGACAATCAGATGAATGCGCGAGTAGCGCTAAGCAACTCGGAGCGGCTGATTCGTGAACAGGTCGACCTTGCCATCGAATTCCAGGTTTGTCATCGTGTCGCGCACGTAATCTCCTCTAAGTTTGAGCAGGCGCACATCCCGATGATTGCCGTCCACACGCCCCATCCGGGTGCTACTTTCTTTGGCGGCAACAACTACTTGGCCGGACGTTTGGGAGGGCGTGCTCTCGCGGCTTGGGCAAAACAAACATGGAACGGCCGGGTGGACAAGGTGCTGCTACTCGGTCATGCGGAGGCCGGTCCGTTGACGAACTCACGGCTAACGGGCCTGACCGTCGGAATTTCTGACGAACTTCCTCAGCTTGAGCCAAGTATGTGTCTGCATATAGATTGCAAAGGCGGCTACACCGAGACCGTCGACGTCATCCACAACTACCTGGCGCGGTCGAATGCCAGGCGGATCCTGGTCGGTACGATCAACGACTCGGTAGCCCTCGGTGCGTTGCGGGCCTTCCAGGAAGCGGGAAGGGAAGAAACTTGCGCCGTGATGAGCCAGAATGGAACCATCGGTGCACGTAATGAGTTGCGTCGAAAGAATACCCGCCTGATCGGATCGGTTGCCTTTTACCCTGAGAAGTATGGCGATTTTCTGCTTCCTCTCGCCGTTTCGATGCTGACGCAGAAGACGAGTCCGCGTGCCTTCTTTATGAAGCACCAGCTGATCAACTCCAGGAACGTAGACGAGTATTACCCAAACGACTCCCTGACAAGCTCACCCGATCCTGAGTCGATGCTCTTCGGTCGTTATCATTAGAGGCTTCAAGTCCCCAGACTACGTGCGAACTGGTTAAGATCCGCAGCGTTCACATCCGACACGGCCCAAAACTCCATGTGTGAGCGCCGCCAATGCACGAGATTGTAGCCCTTGATAGTACTCGTCTGGAAGGCCGAGTCCGATGCTGTCGAAGGCCACAGAAAGAGGTTTATCGAGTGTTGACGGCGCTTGTAGACGAGCGCGGCCACTGTTCGATCGTCCAAATAGTCCAGACGTCCTCCCTGCAAAGGAAAGCCCTCGGCAGAGAGATCCTTAACTACCGGAGCGAAATCGAGTCTACCGCTGAACCATGGCTTAACCGTATGCTGGTCCGTTGAAACGACATCACTGAGGTGATTGGCCAAGAGAGAACGGATGTGACTGGATACGACTTGATCCGCGAGAATATCGGAGGAAGAGGGACGGCGGATCAGTTGCAGAAGCAATGCCGTGAAGAGCAGAACCAGCACAGTTCCTGCGGCAATCGCCCAAACGGGAGTCCATCTACGGCTGGTTTGTACACGTTCTGGCAGGCGAGACGGAAATAGTTGCCCGCGAAGTTTTTCCTCAAATTGCTTCGGCGCGCGGAAGTAGTGCATCTGACCACGGAGTGAGTCACGCGTTGCTCGATAGCGGTCGTAAGTAGCCCGACAGGCATCACACTCGACTAAGTGGCGGTCGAATTGTGCGGCCGCGATTACGTTGAGCTCTTGATCGAGATAAGCGTCCAGGAACTCTCCAATGTGTTCGCCGCTCATGGACCTACCTCTGCCTTAGGTTGAGCCAATCGGATGTAAAGTTCCTTTCGTGCACGAGAAAGCCTGGACATCACGGTGCCTAAAGGAATTTCTACGATCTGCGCAATCTCCTTGTAAGACAGTTCTTCTAATTCTCGCAAGATCAGAATCTCTCGATACTCAAACGGCAGCTGTTCCATCGCGCGGTGAATCAGATTTGAATCTGCATTCTTGATTAACAGGGCCTCGGGGTCTGACCACGTCGCCAAAGCAGGCTGAGCATCGATGTCGCAATCCGGCGCGGTTTCTCGCGAGCGATTTTGACGGTGCCACGTACGGCAAGAGTTTCGAACGATGGCTAGCAACCAGGCGCGTGCGTCACGGCCCACCGTGAACGTATCGAACGAACGCAGGGCACGAAGAAATGCCTCCTGAACGATGTCCTCAGCGTCGTGTTCGTTGTGAGTCAGCCATCTCGCCAGGTTGTATGCGGAATTCAGGTAAGGCAAAACCGTGGTTTCAAACAATTCGTCTTTGACTTGCTGTACCGGTTTCCTCACTCGTTTATTCCAGAATTCGCGGATCAGGATTCTGGTTCGTAGCAGAACGCATAGGGTTGCTACCGTTCAAATCCTGTCTTGAGGCGTACTAAGCACATCAGGAACCGACGAGCGCCCGGGTTTATCGATTCGTTCTCCGCAAAACGAGACTAACGTTGGCCGCAGCGCCCCCTGATTATTTGTAGCGGACGCCATGTTTCATTACCATATCGACCCGCTGCAGGGAATCGATATGCTTCAGAACGTCACCACGAACGGCGATAATATCCGCATACTTGCCCTCCGACACAGTTCCTGACTCCTTCTCTTTCTTCATCATTACGGCAGGCCAGTAAGTCGCCGCTCGAATGGCGTCCATAGCCGGAACACCCATCTCGTTCACCCAAACGTCCAGTTCCTGCCAGGTCGACTGACTGTGAAAGTTCATGGGAACGCCGCTATCAGTCCCAATCATGAGCACCGCCCCCGACTCCCGCAATTGCTGGAACTTATGTTTCAACCACGGCTCTCTCGCTGGAACCATTTGGTAGTACGGAAGCCGTTCCGGGTGCAGCAGCGACTGTCGAACATCCTCAACGATAGATCCCGGAAGTCCCTCATGCCAGGCCGGATCGTCTGCTGATTCCGGGTTGGCTCGCAAGTATGTGTAATTGTAAAGAACGGAAATTGTCGGGGTCCAGAATAGGGGCCCGGCAGCCCCGCGGGCCGTTCGTTCCCGCACCTGCGACATCAGTTCGTCCGGGTACTCCGGTGCTGTTGCCAGTCCTGTATGTTCGAAGTCATCGACCCCCGCCGTAAGTCCGCGTCTAATCTCTTCTGGGCGATGCGCATGAGCGACTACCGGCAACTTGTGCTGATGCGCTTCGTTCACTACCGCGGCCACTTCGTCAACCTGCATCTGATCCTGATCGATCATCTTTATACAGTCCACGCCCGCCTCTGCCAGCTTCCGAACCTTCGATCGCGCGTCATCGGCGCCGCTGATTCCCCAACGAAAATATTCGGTACCCGGGTATGCCGCATGTTGCAGGAACGGTCCCGAAATGTAAAGGGTCGGACCTGGAATCTTCCCGTCTCGAATGGCTTTTCGAACGCCCAGGCTCGCCTCCAGCGGACCACCGAGATCTCGTGCGCTGGTCACGCCCGCTAGCAGTAGCTGTTTGGCCGACGCCGGCATAATCACTTTTTCCATCTGGGGCGGGTATGTCTTGTCCCAATGCTCATAGTCGGCGTGACCACTCAGCATGAGATGAACATGCACGTCCCAAAGGCCTGGCAGGACCGTCATTCCTTCGGTAGAGATCACCTGCGCCCCGGTCGGGATCGCCGTGGTTCCTACCTGCCCAATCAATCGGATGTGTTCGCCTTCCACGATGACCACACTGTTCGAGAGTGGCTTGCCACCATAGCCATCGATGAGGGTGCCTCCGACCAGGGCCTTGACGGACCGGTCTTGAGCAAATGTCAGGCAGGCGCAACTGAGAAAGAAGACGCCTATTCGAAAACCAATGCGATTCATGGATACCCAGGATAAAACAGGTGTTCGCTTTTTCGGTCTATCGATCCAGAAAGCGCCTGCTGCCGAACTAACCTGCTTTTAAACAAAAGTTCGACCCACCTAGCCTAGAAGTAGCGTTAACTGCGAGCCAATTCTCCTGCCTGAACCAGACTGGTTCGTCGGCTGTATGTCAAGTAGATCAACAATCCAAGGCTCATCCAGATTAGAAACGAGGCCCAAGTCACTGTTCCAAGCTCCGCCATCAGTCCCATATTGATCAATACGCCGAAAAAGGGGAGGACCGGCACGAAGGGCGTCTTGAATGGACGGGCCAAGTCAGGCTCCTTCTTCCTCATGATTACGACCGCGATGCAGACCACAACAAACGCGAAGAGCGTTCCGATACTCGTGAGATTTCCCAATCTCGCAATCGGTGTGAACGCGGCCCCGAGAGAGACGAAGGCGAGTAGAAGTAAATTCGACTTCCACGGAGTCCGGAAACGTGGATGTAAGTCAGAGAACAACTTAGGAAGTAGTCGATCGTTAGACATCGAGTAGAAGACTCTCGATTGCCCTAACAACATAACCAACATCACGGAGGTCAAACCGCACAGAGACCCTAACTTCATGAGGAAACCAATCCAGGGAAGCCCTTTCATGCGATCCACTGCGACGGCCAGCGGCGCGGCGACATTCAGCTCTTTATAATTCACAATTCCTGTAAGCACTAACCCGTAAAGAATGTAAAGGACTGTACAAATCCCGAGTGAACCGATGATGCCGATCGGCATATCTCGCTTCGGATTGCGTGCTTCCTGTGCTGCGGTCGAAACGGCATCGAAGCCGATGTATGCAAAGAAGATCTGGCCCGCTCCAGCGAGCACGCCACTCCAGCCAAACGCACCAAACTCCCCTGTGTTCTCCGGCAGGAAGGGATGATAGTTATCGCGGTTGATGAAGAAGTATCCGATTCCGATGAAGAAGACGACAACAGTCACCTTGAGGATGACGATTAAATCGTTAAACCGCGCAGACTCACTGATGCCTCTGATGAGGACCGCGGAGACGAAGCAAAGGATAAGAACCGCGACAAGATTGATGGTTCCGGGCTGGGGATCGAAGGGGGACGCTGTGATTGCACGTGGCAGACCGATTCCGAAGGAGTTCAAGATTGAGTCGAACGTTGCAGCCCAACTCACCGAGACCGTTGCCGCGCCGACTGCATACTCAAGCACCAGCGCCCAGCCAATGATCCAGGCGACCAACTCACCGAGGGTTGCATAGGAGTACGTGTAGGCGCTACCAGCAATTGGGATCATTGTCGAGAACTCGCTATAACAAAGACCGGCCAACGCGCAGCCAAGCGCGGCGAGAATGAAAGAGTAGGTCAGTGCTGGTCCGGCATGAGTTGCGGCAGCAACTCCCGTAAGTGTGAAGATGCCTGCGCCTATGATTGCCCCGATTCCGAGCGCAATCAGCGAAAGCACGCTCAAGCTTCGTTTGAGGCCCTTATCTCCGTCGACTTCTGCCAGGAGCGCCTCGATGGATTTCGTAGTAAATAGGCCCATAAGGATCAGTCAGAGTAACATTCCTTATAAAGAAGAGCAAAGGTCAGTTTCGGGTAAGCCGTAGATCAGGCGCCGATTCTCATCCGGTAAAAGGATCGGAATGCGAAGTACAGAGCCGCGCAGAGGAAAGAAGCTGACAGGATATGAACAGTCAGTCCTCCCTGCCTCTCAGATAAAGAAACTGCCAGATCCACCGCCAGCAGTCCGAACAGAGTCGTGAACTTGATGATCGGATTCATGGCTACGGAAGAAGTGTCCTTGAACGGATCACCAACGATGTCGCCGATCACCATAGCCGAATGGAGTTCGGTGCCCTTCTCTTTGAACTCTGTCTCTACGATCTTCTTGGCGTTATCCCAGGCCCCACCGGCGTTGGCTAGAAAGATGGCCTGATACAAGCCGAATAGGGCGATCGAGATCAGATACCCGATAAAGAAATACGGCTCAAGGAACGCAAATCCCAACGTGACACAGAACACTGTAAGAAAGATGTTGAGGGTACCTCGCTGTGCATAGAGGGTACAAATCTCAACCACCCGCTTACTGTCCGCAATCGACGCTTTGGTCGTGTTTTCCAGGTTGATATGACCTTTGATGAACTGCACCGCACGGTGAGCTCCCGTCGTTACAGCCTGAATCGAAGCACCGGTAAACCAGTAAATCACTGACCCGCCAGCCACCAGCCCCAATAAGAATGGCGGATGAAGGATCGAAAGGTTGGAAAGCAGTGGTGTCTGTAAACCGTGGGTCAGACCGATGACAATCGAAAAAATCATCGTCGTGGATCCCACAACCGCTGTTCCTATGAGCACCGGTTTCGCACTCGCCTTGAAGGTATTGCCTGCTCCGTCGTTCTCTTCCAAGTTTGCTTTGGCCCTTTCGAAATCCACGTGAAAACCAAAGTCCTTCTGCAGGTCTTGCTTGATGTTGGGAATCTGTTCAATCGTTGAAAGCTCGTATACAGATTGGGCATTATCGGCTACCGGACCATACGAATCAACTGCAATCGTGACCGGTCCCATGCCAAGGAATCCGAAAGCAACCAAACCGAAAGCAAACACGGCAGGGGCAACCATCAACGCATCCAAACCAAGATTGCTGATTTGGTAAGCCGCTCCCATCAACGTCAGAATGACAAGACCTAGCCAAAAGGAACTCATGTTTCCAGCAACGAGGCCCGACAGAATATTGAGCGCCGCGCCTCCTTCCCGGGCGGATGCAACTACTTCGCGCACGTGGCCAGAACTCGTCGATGTGAAGATCTTGACAAGTTCGGGAATCAGCGCCCCGGCAAGGGTTCCACAGGTGATGACGGTGGAGAGTTTCCACCACAAGGAATGATCGCCACCCAAATCGGAGATGGTTGCATAAGAAACGATGTAGGTGAGGACGATGGAAACCACCGATGTCAACCAGACTAGGGAGGTGAGCGGGGCCTCGAAATTCATAGACTCTGTGTTGCCATATCTCTGTTTAGCGATGACCCCATTCAATATGTAGGAGAAGGCCGACGAGACCACCATCAGCACGCGCATGATGAAGATCCAAACCAGCAGCTCGCTTTGCACGAGAGGATCCTTCACAGCAAGAACGATAAAGGAGATCAGAGCCACGCCCGTTACCCCATAAGTCTCAAAGCCATCTGCGCTTGGACCCACCGAGTCTCCAGCGTTGTCTCCCGTACAATCGGCGATAACACCCGGATTGCGAGCATCATCTTCTGGTAATTTGAAGACAATCTTCATCAGGTCTGCCCCGATATCCGCAATTTTGGTGAAAATTCCACCGGCCACCCGGAGTGCGGCCGCACACAGCGACTCGCCTATAGCGAACCCAATGAAACATGCCCCGGCATAGTCCCGAGGAATAAAGAGCAGAATCATCAGCATCAATAGAAGCTCGACACTAATCAGAAGCATGCCGATGCTCATGCCGGCCTTCAATGGAATCTCGTGAACAGGGAATGCTTTGCCGCGCAAACTCGCAAAAGCTGTCCGGGAGTTGGCAAAGGTGTTGACTCGGATCCCAAACCACGCGACGCCGAAACTTCCGCAAATACCAACGATGCTGAATAGAAGAATGATGAGCACTTTGGTTGCAGCAAAGTGCTGCAGAACACCGAAGTAGAAGACGATGGTGATCCCGATAAAGATCTCGAGGCCAACGAGAAATTTGCCTTGTGTTACGAGGTATGTTTTGCAGGTCTCGTAAATGAGCTCTGAGATGTCGAGCATGGATTTGTGAACGGGCAGGTTCTTCAGTTGTTGATAAATAACCAGGCCAAAGAGAAGGCCCAGGGCAACAATGAGCAACTCACTCATCAGCAGAACCCGCCCATTTATTCCACCGAAGAAGATCGCCTGGGTAAGATCTGGCAGTAGCAGGTTCACTTCTCCGGCAGCCTCCCGGTTCGGCTCTTGGGCCAGGAGAGTGATCGGGTGGCAGGCGAGACAAGAGACAGCCAACACGGTGATCGTTGAAGAATTAAAGAAGCACTTCAGGGCGGACATAAATACCAACCTTTCAGGGCGGGTCTATCTTATATCAGCTGGTCCTTACAATTTCTACTCATGGCGCACAGGAAGTTCACTCCCAGATCGCTACTCAGGCTGACTCTAAAGCGTTTTCGATAATCTCTCCATATGCTCTGCAAAGTAAGTCATCTCAAACCACTAAGAGCGTCCAGCTTGCTCGTACTATTAATCGCAGCCGCTGAGATACCCGCTTCGGCGCTCGATAACGGCTTAGCCAGAACGCCGCCCATGGGTTGGAATAGCTGGAATAAGTTCGGCTGTGACGTCAGCGACAAGCTGATCCGGGGAGTCGCCGATTCAATGGTGAGCAGCGGCCTGAAGCAGGCCGGTTATGAGTACGTCGTTATCGATGATTGTTGGCAGGTCAGCCGCGATCAGGAAGGCAACATTGTTCCGGATCCCCAGCGGTTTCCTAACGGCATAAAAGCAGTAGCCGATTACGTCCACTCGAAAGGCCTTAAGTTTGGTATCTATTCAGACGCCGGAACCGGAACCTGTCAGAACCGCCCCGGAGGTCGCGGCTATGAATTCCAAGATGCCCGTCAATATGCAGCATGGGGAGTGGATTACCTAAAGTATGACTGGTGTAACCACAGCACCCAGAACTCTGAAGCTTCCTACGCCATCATGCGAGACGCACTCGCGAAGGCCGGACGTCCGATCGTCTTCAGCTTATGCGAATGGGGGTCCACTAAGCCATGGTTATGGGCTAAGGACGTTGGCAATCTTTGGCGGTCGACGGGAGACATCATCAACAAGTGGAGCGGAACCGAGAAGTGGGGCGGAAATGGTGTGGTTCAAATCCTTGACCAGTTGGATGGCCTTCAGACCTACGCTGGGCCGGGACACTGGAACGATCCCGACATGTTGGAAGTAGGAAACGGTGTTCTGACCGAGTCGGAGGCGCGCGCCCATTTCAGCATGTGGTGTATCCTGGCGGCTCCGCTCATCGCGGGTAACGATATCCGTAACATGAGCAAGGAAACTCAAGCCATTCTGACGAATAAAGAGTTAATTGCAGTCGACCAGGACCCGCTGGGCATTCAAGGGCATCGTGTAAAGAAAAATGGGGATCTGGAGGTTTGGTCAAAGCAACTAAGCGATGGAGGGCGCGCGGTGGCACTTCTCAATCGAAGTGCAAATTCCAAGAAGATAAGCGTAGCCTGGCAGGATCTTGGATATCCCCCCTCGTTCAAGGCTTCAATTCGAGATCTTTGGACCGGGGCGAAAGCAGAATCGGCAGACGGAACGTATTCAGCAGCTGTGCCAGGTCATGGAGCGGTTGTGGTCCGCATCAACCCTTAGACAAAGCAACGGAAGGGAAGTGCCTGCTCCAAGCACTTCCCTTCATGAAACTAGGCCCAGCTATAGCCGCTCTTGGAAAGCGGCAAAGTCCGAATTCGCTGGCCCGTGGCGGCGAAAATGGCATTGCAGACGGCTGGGATCACAGGTGGCATGGCCGGTTCGCCCAAGCCAGTCGGAGGGTTGTCAGTCTTCAGGAAGAAGACCTCGATTTGCGGCGTTTGCTTAATCCGCAACAGACCATGTTTGTCATAGTTGGTCTGAACCACCCGTCCTTTTTCCATGGTGATTTCCTGGTTCATCAATTCGCTCAGCCCATCAATGACCGCACCCTGACCCTGCGCCAAGGCACCGCTGGGATTGATGATCTGGCTACCCACATCGCCGACCACCCAAATCTTGTTGACCTTCAGCTTATTACCGGGAAGCACGGTTACTTCCGCCACATGAGCGAAGTATCCCTGAAAGCTGTAATGGAAAGCCACCCCCATGGCCGTGCCTTTTGGCAGCGTTCGCTTGCCCCAGCCTGACTTCTCGACCACCATTTGGAGAGCACCGCGCATTCGATCAACGTCATACGCCACATGAGTTGCGTCTGCCGGCTTGGTTCCCGGTTCGTTCTCTACCTTGGGTTTAGCCGCCGCCTTTACCATTTCCTTGCGTGGTTCGCCGAGCAGTTCGAAGCGGAAGGCAACCGGATCTTTGCCGGCCGCATGAGCTAGTTCGTCGATAAACGACTGCATCACAAAACACTGCGAGTTTGCGCCGGGTGCACGCAGCGCCCCCGTTCGGAGGAGCAGCGGCATCATGCTCGCTGACGTCGAAAAGTTCGGGACAAACCCAGATGGAAATTCAGTGGGGGCAATGGCCGCCGATGGAGAGAATTTCTCTCCATTGCCATAGCTGACGAAGTGATTGCTCCAGGCTACGAGCTTGCCATTTGTGTCCACGCCACCGTTGAGAAAGTGGAAGCCACCCGGCCGGTAGTAGTCGTGGGTCATATCGTCTTCCCGCGACCAGACCAGTTTTACCGGCGCGCCCACCTTTTGCGTGATCGTGGCCACGTCGACCATGTAGTCATTATTTAAGCCGCGTCCGAACGAGCCACCGGCCCGTAGTTGGTGCAATGCTACATCTTCTTCTTTGATGCCCAGTACCGCGGCTACCATCCGTCTACCGTTGGCTGGTGTCTGGCTTGTGGTCCAGATGTCGATCTTGCCGTCCTTGAAATGAGCCGTGCAGTTCCGGGGTTCCAGTGGCGCGTGGGAGATAAACGGATACGAATAAGCCGCTTCCAACTGCTTCGCCGCGCCTTTTAAGCCCTCTTCGACATCACCGTCCTTCTTTAGGCTTTTCCCCGGGCCGGCCTTAGCGATTTCCTGTGCCTTCGCGGCAAAGCCTTCGCTGCTCTGCGCGGCCGCCGGACCTTCATCCCACTGAATATTCAGCTTCTTCCGAGCTGATTGCGCAGCCCACCACGTTTCGGCAACGATTGCCACGCCACCCTCGCGACCTGGCTCGCCATCCACCACTGGCCCCGGCTTCACCTGACTCTCGATGACGAAGGCATCCTTAACACCCGGCAACGCTTTAATTTCGTCGACGTTCGCGCTCACTACTTTGCCGCCCCACACAGGGGATTTTTCGAAAGCTGCGTAAAGCACGCCCGGCATCGTGAAATCGATCCCGAAAAGCGGCTTGCCCACCACGATGTCCGGTACGTCAATGCCGGGAGTCCAATGCCCGATGATCTTGTAATCTTTGTTGTCCTTCAGCTTCAAAGATTTCAGATCGGGAACCGGCATGCTCGCGGCAGCACTCGCAAGTTCGCCATAACCCATCGAACGGTCGGTGGACCGGTGGTAAACGCGTCCGTTCGAGGCATAACACTCATTTTCCGGAACGTTCCAATTTTTGGCGGCCGCAGCGATCAGCATCTGCTTGCCTGCCGCTCCCACCTGCCGCATCGGGATCCAGTTGTTAGAAGCCGCGCGGCTGCCACCTGTCACCTGCATTCCGTACTTCGGATCCAGATCGGCCTGCACGACCTTGACTGACTTCCAGCCGATCTCCAGCTCTTCCGCGATCATCATCGGCAACATGTTGCGAATACCCTGGCCGATTTCCGGATTGCGCGCCACCAAAGTTACTGTGCCGTCCGGTGCGATCTTGATGAACGAACTCGGAAGTAAGGGAGCTTGTGCCGGTGCTTGTTGGGCCAAGGCCTTTGAACCCTGATAGGCACCGATCATTAGACCGCCGCCCGTAAGAGTACTTACCTGCAAAAACGAACGCCGAGTAACACGCATGATTATGCCTCTCCCTTAACGATCTGCGGTTTGACACTCGCCATGCTTGCTGCCTTGTGAATCGCCTCCCGAACCCGAACATAGGTTCCGCAACGGCAAACATTGCCGTTCATCGCGGTATCGATGTCCTGGTCAGTGGGTTTTGGGTGCTTCACGAGGAGAGCCGCCGCGGACATAATTTGCCCCGACTGACAGTACCCGCACTGCGGAACATCGATTTCCCGCCAGGCGAGCTGGAGCGGATGAGTCCCGTTCGGCGACAAGCCTTCGATGGTCGTTATCTTGGCATTCGCAGCGGCTGACAGCGGTGTTAAGCACGACCGGACAGGTTGGCCGCCGAGATGTACCGTGCATGCGCCGCACTGTCCAATCCCGCAGCCGTATTTAGTTCCATGTAGGTTCAAGACATCTCGGAGTACCCACAATAAAGGTGTATCGGGTGATGCATCGACGGTCGCGGGCCGTCCGTTCACAGTCAACTTGGTAGCCATAGTAGATCCGACTTAATCCCTTTAAAGATACGCTGATGCGCGCAGGAGGGCAATATCGTAAGCATCGGGGTAGTCAACTTTCCGAGTCCCTTCCCGTCGTTAGTAGTGTGGGCCGAGACTCTTATCTGGTTCTTTCTACGACGGTTCTGGCTGCGTTGTTCTTTTTCCCGGCCGGCTCTCTCGCCGCGGGTCCCAGGCTGACGAAAATCAAATCCTCTGCTAATCCTCCCGCTTATGCAGCTTTCAGCAAACCCCTTTCGGAGTTGGATCGCTACCATCATGCTCTCGATCGGCTTACATTTGGTGCACGTCCCGGAGACTTCGAATCACTCCAGTGCACCGGACTAGCGCGATGGTTGGATCTTCAGCTGCACCCCGAACAGGTCCCCGAAGCTCCCGCACTCATTGCTGCCCTCGCGCCGCTACAGACCCTACAGATGGGTATCCGCGACACTTATGTCAACTATCCCCCACCCCAGATGATAGCTGCGATTGCTCGCGGCAAAGGTCAACTTCCCGATGATCCGGAGTTGCGCAAAATCGTTGGGCGGTTGGTAGAGCGTTACCTGGCGAAAAAGGATCGCGGAACGGCCAGCCTCGCCGAGGCGAACGACCTCTCAGATCTTGAGCAGAAACTTAAACTGAGCGACTTACTGAATCCAGACCAGATAGAAACGCTTCATCACGGTACGCCTGAAGCAAAGCGGGCGCTGCTTGCCACCATAACGCCCGAAAAGCGTACTGATTTCGCCTGGGCATTGAAGCCTCAGGAACGTCAGCAGCTGTTTGCGATTGCTCCCGTGGTTTTAAGGCGCGAGTTGATGCGTTCCGTTCAGCCTTACAACGTCATAGCCAGTGACCTCACGGAAGGCAAATTGTTGCGTGCTGTTTACAGCAATCAACAGCTTTATGAGCTACTCGACGACTTCTGGTTCAACCATTTCAACGTAACTGTGAACAAGGGTCCGGAACGGGTCGCCGTCGCCACCTATGAGCGCGAGGCCATTCGCCCTTACGTATTGGGCAGTTTTCATGACCTTCTGCTGCAAACGGCTAAGAGCCCCGCCATGCTTTTCTATCTCGACAACTGGCAGTCGGTAGCACCAGACTCAGTCCCAAACAAGAGTGGAAAACTGAAACGCGGGCTAAATGAGAATTATGGCCGTGAGTTGCTGGAACTTCATACGCTCGGAGTGGACGGCGGCTATACGCAACAGGATGTCATTGACGTGGCCCGCTGTTTTACCGGGTGGACCATTGCCAACCCTCGAAAGGGTGGCGAATTCGAGTACAACGACAAGGTTCACGACAAGGGGCGGAAGGTGGTGCTCGGACACGTCATCGAACCGGGTGGAAACATGAGCGATGGGCTGCAGGTCATTGATATCCTTTCGCGCCACCCTTCCACAGCGCACTTCATTTCGCTGGAACTTGCCAAGCGCTTCGTTGCCGACGACCCGCCACCGTCGCTGGTCAATCGAATGTCCCAGATGTTTCTGCGAAGTAACGGGAACTTGCGTGAGGTAGTCAGGGTCATGATCGAAGCGCCTGAGTTCTGGTCGCAGGGCGCGTACAACGCCAAGATTAAAACGCCCTACGAGATGGTCGCCAGTTCCCTCCGGGCTACCGGGGCGGAAATCACTTCAGCGCTGCCTCTAAGCAACGAACTGCAACGGCTGGGCGAGCCGTTGTACCGCAAGATTGAGCCTACTGGCTATTCCAGTTCAAACGCCGCCTGGGTTAGTTCGGCCGGACTTCTGGAGCGCATGAATTTCGGACTGGCTCTCACCCACAACCGCCTCCCGGGAATTCATGTGGACGTCGCAATCTGGCAAAACGAAATGGAGTCGAGCCCAATGGCCCTCGCCCACTCGCTTCTGCAGCAGGATCCCAGCGCACAGACTCAGACCGCGATCGAGAAGATGATGCGGGATCCGGATCTTCAGGAGCAACTGGCTTCCAACGCAAAAGCAGGAGCCCCCAAGCTACCGAGCATGGTCGCTGGACTTGTTCTCGGTTCACCAGAGTTTCAACGCCATTAACAGAATCGTTCCTGAGAAAGCTTTGAGCACAATAATGAACTCACGTCGTATTTTCTTGCGTAATTCCGCTTTGGCCATGTTCGGGATGGGCTCTGTTCCAACCTGGCTTTCACGCGCAACGTTCGCGAACGAGATTCCTGCGCAACGCAAGAAGATCCTCATCGCCATCTTTCAACGCGGTGCGGTGGATGGTCTAAATGTGGTTGTGCCTCACGCCGAATCGGCTTATTATGCGCTACGACCTAGCATTGCCATCCCGCGACCCGATGGAACTGCCGGTTCAGCTATAGATCTCGACGGACATTTCGGTCTGCATCCCGCCTTGAAGCCCTTGAAGCGATTGTGGGATGCCAGGCAGCTTGCAATTGTCGAGGCCGTCGGTTCACCCGATCCCACTCGGTCGCATTTTGATGCGCAGGACTACATGGAATCAGGCACTCCGGGCCTGAAGGCAACCGCCGATGGTTGGTTGAATCGCGCTCTCATCTCGGAACCAAAGCCCTCCGCATTGCGTGCCGTCAGTCTTGGCCCCGATCTGCCGAGGACGCTTACTGGCCACAACGGAGCGCTGGCCGTCAATAGTGTCGGCGACTTCCAGGTAAAGGACGCCTCCGCCTCCTCGCTCTTCGAAACCATGTACGGCACAACCGCCGACCGTGTTCTGAATGGCACCGGCCGAGAAACGTTCGAGGCCATCAAAATCATGCAAGCCATTCAGAAAACGCCCTACGTGCCTGCAAACAGCGCAAGCTATCCCAACGGTCGGTTGGGGCAGAGCCTGTTGCAGATCGCACGTCTTATCAAAGCTGACGTGGGCTTAGAAGTGGCTTTCACTGATGTCGGCGGATGGGATACCCACGTCAACGAAGTCGGTCCGCAACCCCACACCGGCCAGCTCGCCAATCTGCTGCATGATTTCGGCGAGGCACTCGCTGCTTTTTCTCAGGACATGGGCGACCGCATGGCTGACATCACGGTTGTGTCCATGTCGGAGTTTGGAAGAACCGTCAAGGAGAACGGCAATCGCGGAACCGATCATGGTCACGCCAACTGTATGTTCGTCCTAGGAGGCCCCGTGCAGGGAGGGCGAGTCTATGGGGACTGGCCGGGCTTGCAGCGTGAGCATCTTTATGAGGAGCGCGATCTGAACGTCACAACTGACTTCCGCACCGTGCTCTCCGAGCTGGTGAGTAAACAGATGGGAAACGGAAAGCTGGGAAGTGTGTTTCCCGGTTTCCACTTAACAAAGTCACTCGGCCTTCTAAAGACCTGACCTGCCCCGAAACACGCGACTGCTATTTCACACTTTGTGCAAATTGCCAAGCATCCGAGATGATTCTATCCAGGTCCGCGCGCTTCGGCTTCCAGCCTAGCTTCGTTTGCAACTTAGTCGAATCTGCCACAAGCGACGGCGGATCCCCCTCCCGGCGCGGCCCCATCGTGAAAGGAACCTTTTTGCCCGTCACTCGTTCTACTGAGGCAAGCACCTGTTTTACGGATTGCCCCTGACCTGTGCCTACATTGAAACAATCTGAGGCACCGCCGTTCAAGAGATAATTCACCGCCGCGATATGTGCTTCAGCCAGATCACTCACGTGGATGTAATCGCGAATACATGTGCCGTCCTCCGTCGGATAGTCATCTCCGAACAAGGTAACCGGCTGGCCAGTCTGGACCGCTTTCAGGATAAGCGGGATCAGGTGAGTCTCCGGGTCATGCCGCTCGCCCAGCCCTGCGTCCGGCTCGGCTCCGCAAGCATTGAAGTAACGAAGCCTAATAGCTCTCATCTCCTGATATTTATCGAGCCACTCTAAGATCTTTTCCACCATCACCTTCGATTCACCGTACGGATTGATAGGTGCGTAAGGCTGGTTCTCGGTGATCGGCACGCTCTTCGGGATGCCGTAGGCAGCGGCGGTAGACGAGAAGACCAGCCTTTTCACATTCGCCTTCAACATGGCGTCGAACAACGAAAGTGATCCGCTTACGTTATTGATGAAGTATTCGCTAGGAACTTGCGTTGATTCGCCCACCGAAATGTAAGCAGCAAAATGAATCACGGCGTCTACACGCTCATCTTTTAAGAGCTGGGCTAGCTTATCTGTTTCTGCCAAATTCAGCTGATGCAAGATCTCATGGGGAACCGCTTCGCGATAACCGCGCTGCAGGTTATCCACGACGATCGTTTTATATCCCTGCTGCTGAAGAAGATAGCGCGTGTGGGAGCCGATATAACCAGCTCCGCCGGTAACAAGAATAGTTGGCAAGCACCTCCAAGTTTAACTGTTGAGATGCTGGTTGCATATGGCTTTGCTGGAACTTGAATCGGTCACAAAGCGCTATGAGAGTGAGGGCACGGCGGTGCTCGCGCTCGATAACCTCTCGCTTCAAGTCGAGTCCGGACAGTTTCTCGCGCTCGTCGGCCGAAGCGGATGTGGAAAATCCACGCTGTTGAATCTGTGTGGCGCCATGGACTTTCCAACCTCTGGAACGGTCATGCTGGACGGCCAGAATACGAAGACTCTCAACGACCTTGGTCTGACCAGGTTGCGCCGCGAGAAGGTCGGATTCATCTTTCAGTCATTTCAGCTATTACACACCTTAACGGCAGTCGAAAATGTCGAACTGCCGCTCCTGCTCGCGAAGAAAAGAGATGCGCGTCACACTGCGCTTGAGCGTCTTCGCTGGGTTGAAATGGAATCGCTGGCGCACCGGTTTCCGCATCAGCTTTCAGGCGGCCAGCAGCAGCGCGTTGCCATAGCTCGGGCCCTGGCCGGGTCTCCACGCATCCTGCTCGCAGACGAACCCACAGGCAATCTGGACACCACTACCAGCGAAGTGGTTCTCGATTTACTCAGTCGCACCGCCCGCCAACTGAACGTGGCGATCATCATGGCCACGCACAGCGTAGAGAGTACATCGCTCGTGGATGAGATCGTGCGGCTTCGCGACGGTCGGATCGCAGCTATAGAACAGCACGCGCCCGCTGGTGTCCGTTGATTCTCTTCTCGCGGCTGATCCTGAGGCCGATTTTGGCGGAGCCTATCCGCTCTGTGTTGATGCTCTTAGCGATCGCCTTAGGTGTAGCTGTTGTTGTAGCAGTGGACCTCGCGGGCCAATCGGCTGCGGGCAGTTTTCACTCTTCTGTCGAGTCCTTGTCAGGCAAAAGTGACCTCGTCATCACTGCGACAGGTGGTGTCGACGAACGCCTGCTGGGGAAGCTGGTCCAGCTGCCGTATGCATTTGAATTCGATCCGCGCATCGAGAGCTTTGCATCGATCAACGGCAAAGGCGAGTCCATTCCGTTCATCGGCGTCGACTTAATCGCGCACCGCCAGGAGAACGATATCCAGGGCAAGCAGCAGCAATCGAATGAGGCCCAGGATGACCCTGCGCTGGAGTTGGACGGCACACCCGTCTGGGTCGGAAAACAGACTGGCCTTCGCCCCGGGCAGAAGGTAAAACTGCTCGTCAATGACCGCTTGCGGGAGTTCACAGTCGCCGATGTCATCCCGTCCAAGGGTGACCTCGGGGCAAACAACATCGTTGTTGCGGACATTGGTCTAGCCCAGGAAGTTACGGGCAAAGCCGGCAGGATTGACGCGATCGATGTCGTCGTTCCCAAGGGGCAAACACTCGAGTACTGGCGCAACCTCATCCACAAAGAATTACCTGCTACCGTTTCTGTAGAGCCGCAGGGGTCCCGGACCGATGCAAATCGGAAGATGCTCTCTGCGTTCCGCTGGAATCTACACGTATTGAGCTACATCGCCCTGGTCGTAGGCGGCTTTCTCATTTACAACACGATCTCGATTTCGGTTGTTCGTCGTCGCACCGAAATCGGCATTGTCAGGGCGCTGGGCGGCACACGTCGCCTGGTGGCGGCGGGGTTTCTCTCGGAAGCATTGCTATTCGCAATCATTGGGACGAGCGTCGGTCTATTCCTTGGGCGCCTGATGGCAGTTGGAGCCGTGCGTCTAATCGGCAGCACTGTCCAATCGCTTTATGTGAGCAGCGTTCCCTCGCCTATCCAACTGACTCCGTCTGCGTTGATAACAGGGGTGGCTCTTGGATTAGGAATCTCCCTGCTGGCCGCCTTAGCGCCTTCCTTCGAAGCTTCGCTCGTATCGCCGATTGAGGCTATGGCTCGCGGTCGGGAGGAGTTCGTCGCAGCCACTCGCTCACGTCGGACTTGGGCATGGGCTATGGGCATGTTGCTGATTGGCGTTGTCGCGTCCTTCCAAGGCCCGGTCTATGGCAGGCCCTTGTGGGCGTACCTGGCCGTTATCCTGCTCGTTGGCGGAACATCGCTTCTCATACCCAACATCGTGTCCCTTTTCGCCGCTTCCACTTATCGCCTGCTGGCCAAACTGCTCGGGGTAGAAGCACTGCTGGCCATAAGATCCCTACGTGCCTCGCTCGGCAGAACATCGGTCTTGACTGCGGCGCTCGCAACAGCCGTCGCTATGACCGCCGCCATCGGCATTATGGTCGGAAGCTTTCGTGAGACCGTCTGGTTGTGGATGGATAACCAGCTCAAAGCCGACTTCTATCTGCGCCCGGCGGGAGGGTCCGGTTCCGATCAGTACCCCACGATGGACCCGGCGCTTGGCGATCAATTGGAGAAAGTTCCGGGAATCGCTGCGCTTGATCGCTTCCGTGGCTACCCGATTATCTTTGAGGGCATGCCCGCCACTTTCGCAGGCAGCCAAACCAGCCATATCTCTGATGCAGCTAGTACACGATTCCTACCCGGCGAGGACCGGGACGAAATCTTTTCCAAACTTCCTACGGGAGACTTCGCCGTCGTTAGTGAACCATTCGCTAACAAACACAACGTCAAAGTCGGTCAAACTCTAGCCGTTCCCCTTGGGGGCGCAGTCCGCCACTTGCAAGTGCTTGGCATCTACTACGACTATTCCACCGAACGCGGCTTCATTACAGTAGACCGGAAAACGCTGCTCAAATACTTGCCTGATCAAGCCATTTCGAATTTGGCAGTCTATCTCAAACCAGATGCTGACCGCAACGCGGTACGTCGCGAAATCGATCGAGCGGTTAACGGCCGAGCTGTTCTGGTCTTTTCAAATAGCAGTCTACGACGGGCGGCAATCGCAATCTTTGATCGGACCTTTCGAATTACGTATGCACTGGAGGCCGTGGCCGTGTTTGTAGCGGTAATGGGTGTCGCAGGATCTCTTCTCGCCATGGTGATCGACCGTCGGCGAGAGTTTGCGCTGCTCAGCTTTTTGGGAGCTGCGAAACCGCAGATCCGTAAGATCATCCTTTGCGAAGCGGGTCTGCTCGGATTGCTGGCGAATGCCGTCGGGCTTGTGCTCGGCACTGCTCTTTCACTCATTCTCATCTTCGTGATCAACAAACAGTCGTTCGGATGGACCATTCAGTTCCACTGGCCAGTCCTCCTCCTCCTGATCGCTCTGACGGGTATCTACGTGTCTACTGTCTTGGCGGGTTTATATCCAGCCCGTACGGCCACGCGCCTGAACTCAATTGAGGTGATCCATGAGAATTAAGCCGTTTCTGTTTCTCCTGCTCATCACCTTGGTCGCTCGGGCCCAGCAGTGGAAAGCTGCGGAGCCTGGTTACCGCTTCGAGTTTCCGCGTGACCACTTCGACCATCCCCAATTCCAGACTGAATGGTGGTACTACACAGGCAACCTGCGCGCCGCTGATGGTCATCGATTCGGATTCGAATTGACCTTCTTTCGCCAAGCCGGCAAGGTCAGCAAAACGCTTGTTTCTACTGAACCCTGGCTGCCGAAGGAGTTTTATCTTGCGCATTTTGCCCTGAGTGATATCGACGGTAATGACTTTGTTCACCGGGAGCGCCTGAACCGTGCCGGCCCGGGTCTCGCCGGGGCAGACTTGCAGCAGAGCCGCTACTGGAATGGAAACTGGAGCGTGCGTTGGCTCCAGCCACTCGATGGTCGACAACAACTCGAAGCCGTGATGGATCCGGCAAGTCTGAAGCTGGACCTTCGGCCGGATAAAAAGCCCGTGATACAAGGCCGCGACGGAATCAGTCTTAAAGGGCCCGAGCCCGGCGAGGCGTCTCATTACATCTCGTTCACTCGACTCGGGGCTACCGGTAGCCTGCAATGGAGAAACGTCACCTACCAACTAGCAGGAACCGCCTGGATGGATCATGAGTTTTTCACGGAGCCCCCAGACAATACATTGGTCGGGTGGGACTGGTTTGCTATCCAACTTAGTAATAGCCAGGAGTTGATGCTCTATCGTCTGCGGCGCAAAGGTTCCCAGGTAGATGAATTCTCGTCCGGGACTTTCGTCAACGAGAAGGGCCAGGCAAAGTTTCTGGATGCTTCGCAATTCACACTCACTCCCGAAGAATTCTGGCGCAGTCCTGAATCCGGCCAGCAGTATCCCGTCGGTTGGAAGATCGCCATCCCCAGCCTCCAATTGGAACTCACCGAACGGACATCACTCAAACAACAGGAGCTGTTCAGTCGAGACCGTCTTTCGCCGAGCTATTGGGAAGGCGCTGTCAGCTATACGGGAACTTTGTGTTCTCAACCGGTAAACGGCGTGGGCTATCTCGAGATGACTGGCTACTCCGCCCCTATGCATCTGGGCGACAGTGCTTCTAAGTGAGTTGTATCGTGATACGATACTTATGTGAACCGCTCGCCTTTGGAGTCGGAACACGAGGTTGCGCTTCTTCGTGCACTCGCTGAATTCCGTTATCAACTTCGATGCTTTGCACTGTTCAGTGAGCAGGCCGCACATGCCGCCGACCTCCAGCCTCAGCAGCATCAGCTTCTCCTGCAAGTCGCAGGCTGTGAACCCGGCTTTCCGGTAACTATCAGCTATGCGGCCGAACGTCTTGGTCTTTGTCACAACAGCACGGTTGAGCTGGTTGATCGATGCGTCAAGCAGGACTTACTGACACGTAAGCCCGATCCTGTGGACGGACGAAGAGTCATTTTGCAGATAACCCCCAAGGGCCGTCGCATTCTGCTTTCCCTGTCCGATCATCATGCCCGCGAACTGGACGAATTGGGGCCTGCGCTGGTTCAAGCCCTCAAACATGTACGCCGAACCAGGCGGTCTGCGCAAGGAGGCAAGGCGGTCACCTCGACAGGTGCACACGCGTGACGTCTCATCCGTCGCTTCGGCGCGATTTCACGGTAGACAGCCGTGTTCTGCTCCTCTGTGCAATCGCTTTGTGCATTGGTGCTTGCAGCGCTTTGCTTGCCACTCTGCTCTTGCGCTGCATCGGCCTCGCTACGAATCTGTTTTACTACCAACGCCTCAGCTCAGCCTTGTCATCTCCAGCTGGGAATACGCTTGGTTACTGGGCGATTTTCGTTCCGGTCATCGGTGGACTGCTTGTCGGCCTGCTGGCGCGCTACGGGTCCGAGAAGATTCGGGGTCATGGCATTCCTGAAGCAATAGAAGCCATCTTGCTTCGCGGTGCACGCGTCCAACCCCGCTTGGCTATCTTGAAACCACTCTCGGCGGCTATTTCAATCGGGTCAGGCGGTCCGTTCGGTGCGGAAGGACCGATTATCATGACGGGCGGCGCCTTTGGCTCTATAATCGCCCAGATCATGCATCTTTCTGATGCCGAGCGTACAACACTCTTGGTCGCCGGTGCAGCGGCTGGAATGTCCGCTACTTTTGCAACCCCGCTCGCGGCAATTCTTCTTGCTGTCGAGCTTCTGTTGTTCGAGTTGCGGCCCCGCAGTCTCGCTCCTGTTGCGGTTGCTAGCGCTACGGCCGCTGTCGTCCGAGTCTTCTGGCTTGGCCACGGTCCGCTCTTTCCTATGCCGTTCAGCTTCGCAACTGAGACATTTGCAAACTCGGGTGCGGCAATCGTGCTGGGTGTCGTTGTGGGCTGGGCGTCTTCTTTGTTGAGCCGCATGGTCTACGGCTTTGAAGATTTTTTCCCCCGGTTGCGCATACCCGCCCTGTGGTGGCCGGCAATCGGCGGAGTCGGTATCGGTATCGGCGGCCTTTTCTTCCCGGCAGCTTTGGGCGTCGGTTATGACAATCTCGCGACTTTACTGTCAGGTCACCCGACCATCGCACTCATCGTCGGCCTTCTCGTCGTCAAGTCCCTCATCTGGTCTTTCTCTCTGGGCTCCGGAACCTCCGGCGGTGTACTCGCGCCATTATTGATGATCGGCGGCGCACTCGGAGCCGGCAGCGCACATCTTCTTGGAGCCGACGCCCCAGGTCAGGCACTCTGGGCACTCGTCGGAATGGGTGCCATGTTATCCGGCTCGCTGGGCGTCCCTCTCACCGCGATTGTCTTCAGTCTCGAACTGACTCATGCCTTCTCAGCGTTGCTGCCGTTGGTAATTGCCTGCATCGCGGCCCACACAACAACCGCATTGATCATGCCCCGATCCATTCTTACCGAGCGTTTGAGCCGCCGCGGTTACCACCTCACACGCGAGTACGGGGTCGATCCTCTGGAAACAGTCAGCGTTCGCGACGTAATGTCAAACCAGTTTGCGTCATCCGACCAGCCGGAAAGCTATATTCTTGCCGAAGACACCTGCCGCACAGCGGCCGAGCGCATGGCCATATCGGGCGCTTCCTCCTTGCCCGTTTATGACCCCCTCGCCGGTCGAGTGGTTGGAACTGTGGAACTCCAGGACCTGTTGCTTGGTCGCCGCCGATCATACGATCGTGAACAGGATCGCTCACGCGCCCTGATGCCCTTCGGCGCTACAAAAATCGCCCACGAATGACCTGCCGATAAGATCAACGGAGGTGATGGTAAATCGTCGTGGTTTCTTAAGTGCTGGGTTTGGGCTGTCTGTCGTGGTCCTGGGAAAGGGTACGGACCGAACCGAAACTTTCGACGTACGAAAGTTCGGAGCCGAAGGCAACGGCGTTACGAATGACAGGGAGGCGATTCAGCGCGCGATAGATGCTTGCGCCAAAGCCGGAGGTGGGCAGGTCTTGCTTCCCGCTGGAGGCACTTACCTGAGTGGCAATCTTCAGCTGCGCTCTCACGTCCGATTTTCCTTGGAAGGCGGCGCAACATTGAAGGCCAGCGGAAACCGCCAGGACTTTGCTGAATTCGGAGCGCTGTTATTTGCCAAGGACACTACGAACGTTGAGATAACCGGAACCGGAACCATTGATGGTCATTTCGCGGCGTATCTGACGGAAGTCCAGGAAGGCGGCTTCAAAGTCACTTTCCCTTTTCTGGGCCCATACGATCCCTTGTACACCACCGCCGAGCAGGATACAGCGCACGGACGGCCCCGCATGGTTCTGCTCGTGGGCTGCGAGAACGCCCGTTTGAATAGCTTCACCATCCGCGACGCACCGACCTGGACCATGCATCTGATCGGCTGCCGCAGCCTTCTCATTGACGGGATCAATATACTCAACGATCTGCGCGTTCCAAATTGTGACGCTATCGATATCGATCATTGTCAGGACGTGCGTGTCGTCAATTCAAACCTGCAGGCCGGCGACGACTGTATTGTCTTGAAGACCTCTCGCAACTTCACCCAGTACGGGCCTTGCGAAAACATTAACGTTACAGGCTGCAGTATGATCTCCAGCTCCGCAGCCATCAAGATTGAGCCGGAGGGACCGGCTGCAATTCGGGATGTCACGATCACCGGTTGCACAATACGACGCAGTAATCGCGGCATCTGCATCCTGAACCGGGACGGTTCTCTGATTGAGAACATTATCTGTTCGAATCTCGTCATCGGCACGGAGCTGCGAGCCGCCATGTGGTGGGGTGCTGGCGAGCCCGTTCACGTGTCAAATTTGCCCCGCAACCCGCAGACGAAAGTTGGCCCGGTTCGGCGCCTACGATTCCTCAATCTGATCTGCCATGGAGAAAGCGGTCTCTATCTCTGCGGCGGCACCGATAGTCCCCTGGAAGATGTCGTCTTTGACGACGTCGAAGTACTGATCGAACGGACCTCCACGTTGACCGGCGGCTATTACGATCTACGTCCGGGAATTGGATTGAAAGGGCTGTATCATCACTCCATTGCGGGCATTTACTGCGAGCATGCCAAAGATCTCGCCTTTCGGCAGACGAGCGTGAAATGGTCGGGGGATCTCCCCGACTATTACGGCACCGGTCTGGAAGCGAACGAAATCCTTGGGCTCGAACTCGAGAGTTGCCACTTCGTAGGGGCCCACTCCGGTCGCGATCCGAACCAGGTAATTGACGGTAAAGCAAACGGAGTCGCCGGATAGAACGGAACGGCGATTCATGGGGCATCAGGTGATCTGTTCTGTCTTACCAAGCAGCCGCATATAGCCCGCCAGTAAAGCAGCGACGAGACAGCAGAGAACAATTAAGCCCAGGGCATAGCGCAGCGTAATTACCTGTGATGCAAAGCCAATGGTCGGCGGTCCGACGATAAAGCCGATATAACCGATGCCGGTAACGGTCGCAATACCCGCTCCCGGGCTCACTCCCGGAACACGGCCCCCTGACCCAAAAATCAGTGGAATGATTACGGAAAGACCCATGCCGGCCAAGGCAAAACCCGGCAAAGACCAAAGCGGCGACGGTGCACTCAATGCATAAACCGTTCCTGCGGCCGCCACCAGGCATCCCGCGCGCACGGTTCTCATAGGTCCGAGCCATGTTGTTACCAGGTCTCCTAGAAAGCGGAAGATCGCCATCGCCCCTGAGAATACGGCGTAGCCAAGAGCAGCTACGCCCTGGCTCGCATTAAGCATTTGTCTGAGGTAAACCGCAGTCCAGTCGGCCATGGCTCCCTCCGTTAACAACATCAGAAAACCGATCGCGCTGAGGGCAATCAGTACCTTGGGCAACTTACGTAGCGATAGCCGATGATCTTTGTGACTCTCCACCTTGCGATCGGCAATCAGAAAAGGTGAGACTGCCAATACCCCTAGAAGGTTGACGCAGGCACTTCCCGTAAAATGCTGCAAGACCGGGACGCCCCGTTCGGCCAGTAAGCCTCCCACGAATGCCCCGGCCATGGCCCCCAAGCTGAACATCCCGTGGAATCGGGACATGGTGGGGGATCCAAGCTCCCGCTCCACCTCAACACCTTGTGCATTCATGGCGACGTCCATAGCCGCGGCGAAGATCCCATAGACGAATAGGGCAGCGGCCAGGCTCCAGGCACCTTTCGCTAAGCCCGGCAGAATAACGGTGAGGCAAAAACAACAACTGCTAAGAATGCTGACGCGATTACTTCCGAACCGGCTCACAAGATAACCGGTAAGTGGGATGGTAGTCACCGCGCCTAAGGCCGAACTGAGTAGCGTCAACCCGAGCAGTCCATTCCCGATCTTCAGATTTGCCTGTACAGCGGGGATGCGCGAGATCCAGGACGACACGACGAGTCCGTGAATCAGAAATAGCGAGACAACCGCCCACCACGCACGCCCCACTTGTTTGGGGCTGACTCTCGGCGTTACAGCAACTGTCATCACGACGCGGTGGGCTGCCTCACGTAGATCGTGATGCGTTGCCCGCGAGAGTCCCAGGAAACGGCCTCGCTCAAACCAAGCGTGGCGCACTGTTCGCTACTGATTTCAGGCTGCCAACCGTAGTAGCGAGTCAGAAACTCACGGATCGGAGCCAGAGCGATGACGCTATGTTCGGGCGACCACGTCCGTGTATAAACGATCAAAACGTCGAACTGCGCCGGGGATAACTTTTCAATCGAGGAAAACCGAAAGTCGTTCGTCTCCACCACCTTCAAGGGCTTCTTCACAAAGCCGTAATCAGGCCGCCTCAGAGCAGCCGAATACGGCCATGCCGTTGCAATTCGCTTGGTACCGAACGACTGCTCTGCAACTTGCGCAGCAGTCTCTTGCAGGTGGACAAAGTCCACCATCGCCAAGTTGTTCTCGAACGGGAATGGATAAGGAGGGTTCCAGTACAAGTTCCCTAATAACCCGGCGATGAGTAGAAACGTCACAGCCAGGCTCACCCATTGCCGTTGATAACTCAACGCGATGCTGACAACGATATAAAACAGCGGAAGCACTGGGAGTAAATAACGTTCCAGTTCCGCGCCGCCCAGAACAGACACTAGAACAATCGTTCCCGCACTAATCGCCAGAACGATCGTCCAATCCGGACTTCGCAAAATTTTTAGCTGCTTCAGGGTAAACGCAATGACAATCGTTCCGACGAAGCGAAACTCGGAGCAGAGCAGGTAAAACAGGCGACGCAGCGCTCGCAACAGCATTCGGACGGGATGCAAGGAGTAATCGACGTTGTAGTGAGCGAATCCCGGGTCACCTAGCCAGTATCCGGTCACGTGATGAAGCCAAACCAGCCAAGCCGACACGAAAACGGCTGGGACTAGAAAATAGAGGGCTTCACGCTTTCGGCCGCGCAAGCAAAGGATGCAGAAGAAAACAGCTGGCACCACGAGTCCTGTTTCCTTACACAAAACCAATATCGTGCAGGCTCCGGCCGCCCATGCTGGGCGCTTTTTCAGAAACAGCAACAATGCCAGCAGCGTAAACACCATGGCCGGCATATCCAATTGCGCCATCATGCTTTGCGTGTAGAAGAGCGGTGACACCAGCAGGAAGATCGGTGGCAAAAAAGCGGGTGCGCCCTTACTGCCTTTGCTCAGCTGTATGGCGAGTAGGAAGAGTACAAGCAGCCCGGCGCTCGACATCACCAACATGGCGATCCGAGTCACAAAAATTGAATAGCCGAAAGCTTTGTAGAACAAAACCAGGTAAGCCTCCACGCCAGGTGGATGGACATTTGGGATCGTCGACGTGGGAACCAACTGTCCGTGTCTCAGAAGGTCGAGAGCGGTCGGCACGAACTGTCCCAATTCATCCCAGAAATAAGGGAGGTTCAACAACGTCGAATGAATCGCGAAGAGCGGTACTGCAAAAACGAGGTAGAAAATAAGGAGGTAGTAATTTCGTGCGGGTCTCGGTTTAGCCTGTGCAAGCTCAAACGGAGACAATCTCGGCATCGGCGGCCGGCTCTTTGTCGGCATCCGTAGCTTACTGGATGAACTCGCCCTGTTGATGGGGCTCGAGCTTAATCTCGCCAAATGCTGCTTCGTATTGTTTGACGTTCTGAGTCAAAAGATTCGTGAGCGCCTTGGCTTGGGGCGGACTCAAGTAAATACCCTGGAAGTTTTGAATAGTCACCGCGTCCGGCGTGGTTTGATTTACTGTCCCAAAGAGAAGGTAGAAATCCCATAAGCTCACCCGCATCTGAACGCTGTTGGCATAGCTCTCGCGAAAACTGTCGGTATTTGTCAGTTGCAATTTGGGCTGCGGTTGACCGGGACTCATTCCTTTAGTATCTACGAATGACCTCTCATCCTTCTGCAATGAAAACTCGCCGGCGTATCGTCGCCCGCATCCCCAGATAGAGCAGCAGCCCTGCAGGCCCGAACAGAAACGTCAGAATCAAACTGGGGGCAATAAGCCAATGGGAGATTTCATTCGCCGCCGCGTCCCGTACTTGCCAGCTCCCTACGAAAAGGTCAAAGGCGAGGTAGTGTATCCACCCTGCCAGCAGCAACCACGGATCAGAAAATAGCGCCGCTACACCGGCGAGTGTATTGAAACTGCCCTCGCTTCCGCCAAAGTGGTAAAGCAGCAGCGCAATATAAACGGCGGCGAATGTAGCCGGGATAAACACCCCAGTGATCAGACCCGAAACCCATCGCCTGCGGCCGAAGAAGACCAGTAAGATCCACCCCGCAAGTGCAAGCGAGTTGGAAAGCCGAAATATCAGTTCCGGAGTCATAGGTCAGACTAGCCTCGCGAAATCAGGCGAAGTTCTTCGGCCTTGTGACAGCATTTCAATCAGGACAGCAGCGCTGCTGAAGGTAACCAGCCAAGCCGTCCATGACCCGATAGTCTCGGCGTCCCAATGCAGAATGGATTGACCTCGCAATGCCTGCCAATCCAGCAGCACGAAGGCTGAGAAGTAGGCCGCGGCCGTGACGCAGACGGTTGCAGTCTGGGGTCGGCGCTTTCTCGCAAGCAGCAAATAGAGCAGAGTTGTAGCCTGGATTCCGTGCAAGCCCAGGAAATGTGCAACACGGAGGTCACCGTGGTCTGCGCTCCAGCCTGTTCCCGGTATCATCGCTCCCCCATCGGGTGCGCCTACCGTATGCGAACCGATGATGCCCGATGTCTGCCCTGGCATGGGCCGCGTCATCAGACCGCCTGATGCTTCACCAAGCACGGTGATCAGCATGCCGAGGCGTAAAGCCCATCCGAAGGCAGCATTGGAGAACTTCTGTCGGAACAGCGCCACAGCCAATCCAACGCTGGCGAGCCAGAGTACAGCAATCGAAATGCCCATCATTAAGAACAGCGAAGCGTTCAAACCGGTGGTGAGGTTGAAGTGGCTTGTTGTGCCGCGCCACGCCTGTAAGTTGATAATGAACAGCTCCACAACCAGCGTGATCGCCGTGACGGTTCCCATCGCTGCGACAAAACGCGGCCATATCCTTATCTGCCCGATAACCCAGACGAGCGTCCCTGCATAGATCGCCGTAGAGAGCGAGAATTTCGCTGGTTTCAACCAGGCAGGAGCGCCGGTAATGACTCGCGGATCAACAGCCAGACCGACCAGATTCGCCCCGAAAAGTAGAATCATCGCCGCGCATGTCGCCGTGAGCCACCGATGATCCTGCCATAGCTTCTTCATCTCTCCTCCTCGCATTCCAATGCTCAAATGTTTACCCTGTCAACATGTTATACTCTGAATGTTTACTTTGTCAACAAAAAAGACATATCACCATGGCAACCTACCCCAGGCAATTTTGTCGGTTAGTTTGGACCTTATCGCGGAGCAAGGAGTACGGGCTCTTACGCTGCGGGAGATTGCATCGCGTCTCAATGTCTCGCGTATGGCACCGTATCGTCACTTTGCGGACAAATCGGCACTGCTGGCTGCGATCTCGGTGGCGGGATTTGTAAAATTCACGGAAGCGCTGGAGGAAGCAGTCCGAAATGCCGGCCCGAATCACATCTCTCAACTCGACGCACTTGCAGTCGCTTATGTTCGCTTTGCCCGCTCGAATCGCGCCCATTTCGAGGTGATGTTCGGAGGGGGAGGCCAGCCTCAGTACGTCGATGATGCCGGCAAAGAAATCGCCGACAAATCCTTTCAAATCCTGGAAGACGTGGTTAAGCGAGGACAGCAGCAGGAGCTGATCGTACCGGGTAATCCTACCGCCATTGCGCAAGTCCTTTGGGCTATGGTGCACGGAATCAGCACCTTGGGACTGGGGCATGAGCCGGGTGCCGAGCTCGATGGGAGTTCGGAGTTTACTTTGTACTGCGCGGGATTACTGAGGGTTGGCTTAACCCCGAGGACGCCGTGACAGCTAGCGCATCGGAACTCACAAGCGGCGCATAAGAGCCGCACAGTTCACAACAACTAAGGGAAGGTTCTTGGCGGGGACGACGGGGCTCGAACCCGCGACCTTCGACGTGACAGGCCGACGCTCTAACCAACTGAGCTACGTCCCCATTGACGTCACGAAAACGTCAGACAGAAGAAGAATAGCACAGCCTGATCCGCCCAGCGAAGGCGCCCGCGCCCTTGATGACTTCCTTAGCCCTGACCGGATACATTCGACATGGGAGTGAACTCGCTCGCACACTAGTGCTCCAAACGCCTATGGTCGACCTTTCCTACATTCTGATCGCACTGTTGTTCTTCGCTGGATGCTGGGCTTTCACAAAAGCCTGCGACCGCCTCTAAACCCAGACAAGAGACTACAACCATGGATTATCTAGTCGGGGGAGCAACCACGCTCTTCCTTTTTATATATCTGATCTACGCTTTGCTAAGGCCGGAAAAGTTTTAGTTGGAGGCGTCATGACTCAAAACGGAATTCTCCAAATCCTTGTTTTCTTTCTGGTCATCCTGGCAATCACCAAGCCCATAGGTCTTTTCATGGCCCGATTGTTCGAAGGCCAACGCACGTTTCTCCATCCGGTTCTCCGCCCGCTGGAGGCGCTGATTTACAAGTTGGTAGGGGTTAACGAGGCAACCGAGCAGCGCTGGAGCCAGTACACCGCCTCGCTCCTCGCTTTTAGCGTTTTCTGTTTCATCTTCGTCTACCTCCTGCAGCGCTTACAGGGCGTCTTGCCGCTCAACCCGCAAGGCTTCGGCCAGACGCAGGTCTCCCCGGATCTGGCGTTTAACACCGCCGTCAGCTTCTTATCGAATACGAATTGGCAGGCCTACTCGGGCGAATCAACCATGAGCTACCTCGTGCAAATGGCTGCCTTGGCTGTTCAGAACTTCGCGTCGGCAGCAGCGGGTATCGCTGTGGCCATCGCCGTAACTCGCGGCTTTGCCCGTCAGCAGATTAATAGCCTGGGCAATTTTTGGATCGACTTCACGCGAGCGATAGTTTACATTTTGCTTCCTGGCTCAGTGATCCTTGCGCTGATCTTCTGCTCTCAGGGCGTCATCCAGAACTTTCATCCCTATACGATTGCCAAGACTCTGGAAGGCGCTAAGCAGATCATTGCCCAAGGGCCTGTCGCTTCTCAGGAAGCTATCAAGATGTTCGGAACGAATGGCGGCGGGTTTTTCAACGGCAATTCGGCTCATCCGTTCGAGAATCCTACGCCCCTCATCAACATGCTTCAGATGCTTTCGATCTTTGTGATCCCTGCGGGCTTAACTTACACCTTTGGCGCGATGGTTGGCGACCGTCGGCAGGGATGGGCCATCTTCTCCGCATGTTCTGTCATGTTTTTAGTCGGCGTGTTCGTCTGCTACTGGGCCGAAGCAAAGGGCAATCCAACCTTTCAGCGTCTAGCTGTTGAATCGGGCGCAACCGCTAGCCAAATGGGGGGCAACATGGAAGGCAAGGAGGTCCGTTTCGGTATTGCCGCCACGGCTCTATTCGCGACCGTCACCACTGACGCCAGTTGCGGAGCTGTGAACGGCATGCACGACAGCTTCACTCCCCTGGGTGGATTAGTTCCTCTCTTCAATATGGAGACTGGAGAGGTAATCTTCGGGGGCGTCGGAGCAGGACTGTACGGCATCCTCCTCTATGCAATTCTTGCGGTCTTCATCGCCGGGCTGATGGTGGGACGTACCCCGGAATATCTCGGGAAGAAGATCGAAGGGAAAGAGGTAAAGATGGCGATGCTTGCTTTAATCGCGACGGCCTTTAGTATTCTGATCCTCGCGGCCGCCAGTTCAGTCATCAAATTCCCCCCTCCAACCAAAGACGCTAAAGGCCAGGCTGTTGCGCGAAGCTATTGGAATCCACCGGGCCCACCCACCGCAAACCTGAACAACCCGGGCCCGCACGGCTTTAGCGAGAACCTCTACGCCTATACCAGCGCGACTGCTAACAATGGCAGTGCTTTCGGCGGCATCAGTCCGAATACGCCCTGGTATAACCTGACGCTCGGGTTGGCCATGTTGATTGGCCGCTTCCTGTTTTTGATTCCCATGCTCGCGGCCGCAGGTAGTCTGGCCATGAAGAAGCGCGTGGCATCGACCAGCGGCACCTTCCCTACACACGGACCTTTGTTTGTTGGTCTGTTAGTCGGCACGGTGGTGCTGGTTGGCGCTCTCACCTTCTTCCCGGCCCTCGCTCTTGGGCCGATTGTTGAACACTTTCTGCTCGAGGACGGCAAGCTGCTCTCCCTCCTGCTCTTTCCGCTGTTCAGTTGAGGCAAGTTGACCGCTGAGTGAAACACATCATGGCTACTGCGATCGAACCACAGAAAATCTCCCCACCCTCTCCCGGACCATCCGCTTCGGGCGATGTCACATCGGTTTTACCTACCCGGCTGAACCGTTCTCGTCCGCTTCTTGATCCGGAGATCATCAGGCGCGCGCTCCACGATTCTTTCGTGAAGCTGAATCCAGTTAGCCTCGCCAAGAACCCCGTTATTTTCGTCGTCGAAGTAGCAGCTGCCCTGGTGACCCTCTTCCTTCTTCGAGACATTTTTGCGGGCGCAGGACGACGCGGCTTCGAGATTCAAATCGCCATCTGGCTTTGGTTCACCGTACTTTTCGCCAACTTTGCAGAAGCCATGGCAGAGGCCCGCGGTAAGGCGCAAGCCGACACATTACGAAAGACCAAAACCGACTCGGTCGCCAAGCGCTTGCTGCCCAACGGAAAACGCGAGTCTGTGGCTGCTTCCAAGCTGCGGTCCGGCGATGTAGTCATTGCCGAAGCGGGCGATCTCATCCCCGGCGATGGCGAAGTTATCGACGGCATCGCGACCGTTGACGAATCGGTCATCACCGGTGAGAGCGCGCCTGTCATTCGCGAATCGGGCGGCGATCGAAGTGCTGTCACCGGTGGCACAAAGGTTCTTTCGGATCAGATTAGAGTTCGTATCACTTCCAACCCTGGCGAGACCTTTCTGGACCGTATGATCGCCCTGGTTGAAGGCGCGGAACGGCAGAAGACGCCAAATGAGATTGCACTGAATATTTTGATCGCTGGTCTCACACTGATCTTCCTTTTGGCGGTAGCCACCCTGCACCCATTCGCAATTTATGCAGTTACTTCCGCCGGCTCAGGCGCCGTCCCAACCGTCGCTGTTCTGGTCTCGCTGCTTGTTTGCCTGATTCCGACGACCATCGGCGGACTACTCTCCGCCATTGGCATCGCCGGCATGGATCGCGTCATGCAGCACAACGTACTTGCCATGAGCGGTAAAGCCGTTGAAGCTTCCGGCGACGTCAATACCTTGCTTCTCGATAAGACTGGCACCATTACGCTTGGCAATCGGGAAGCCGTCGAGTTCATAGCCTTTCCCGGCGTGGAGGAGCGTGACCTTGCCGATGCGGCCCAGCTTTCCAGCTTGGCAGACGAAACGCCGGAGGGCCGGTCAGTGGTCGTCCTCGCGAAGGAGAAACACGGCCTGCGTGGTCGCGAAGTAGCTGAGCACGAAGCCAACTTTATTCCGTTCTCAGCCTACTCGCGTATGAGCGGCGTAGACATGGATGGACGAATGCTGCGTAAAGGCGCCAGTGCTGCAATCGCCAACTTTGTTAAGGATCTCGGAGGCACTCTGCCGGCCGGTTATGAAGAAACATCCGATCGGATCTCACGTCTGGGAGGCACGCCTCTTGCTGTCGCCGATGGCCCGCGGGCACTCGGCATCATTCATCTGAAAGACATCGTCAAGGGAGGCATGAAAGAACGCATCGCGCAATTACGCGCCATGGGCATTCGCTCCGTCATGATTACCGGCGATAATCCGTTGACAGCCGCCGCCATCGCAAGCGAGGCCGGCGTGGATGACTTTTTAGCGCAGGCGACTCCCGCCGATAAGCTCGCCTACATCAAGCGTGAGCAGGCTGAGGGCCGGCTCGTAGCAATGACGGGCGACGGCACTAACGATGCGCCCGCTCTGGCCCAGGCCGATGTCGGTTTGGCAATGAACACCGGCACAATGGCCGCCAAAGAAGCCGGCAACATGGTCGATCTCGATAGCAACCCGACCAAGTTAATCGAAGTCGTCGCAATCGGGAAACAACTACTGATCACCCGCGGTTCGTTAACCACCTTCTCGGTCGCCAACGATGTCGCAAAATACTTCGCCATCATACCGGCTATGTTCATGGCTACATACCCGGCTCTGGCCAAATTCAACATCATGCATCTGCACACCGCGGAAAGCGCAGTGCTATCAGCCGTCATCTTCAACGCCCTGATCATTATTGTGCTGGTGCCGTTAGCGCTTCGCGGCGTCAAGTATCGTCCGGTCGGCGCGGCTGCCCTTCTGCGGCGCAATCTTCTGCTCTATGGTGTCGGCGGTGTAATCGTTCCTTTTCCCGGCATCTGGTTAATTGACCAAGTGCTGACTCTGCTCCACCTCGCCTGACAGGCCAGTAACTGAAAAGAGATTCATGCTCCAACAACTTCTTCCCGCTCTTCGCATGATGTTCGTCGTGACGGTCCTGACCGGCTTGGTTTACCCCGGCGTAGTTACGGGCCTGTGCCAGCTGCTGTTCAAAAACCAGGCCGATGGCAGCCTCGTTCAGAAGGGTGGCCAGGTGGTCGGCTCCAAGCTGATCGGTCAGAATTTTTCGAAGCCTGAATACTTCCACCCGCGCCCCTCAGCAGCAGGCACCGACGGCTACGATCCTACAGCTTCGGGCGGATCAAATCTTGGGCCGACTAATCAGAAGCTGTTCGACCGGGTCAAAACATCCGCCGGCCAATTCCGGAAGGAAAATCCCGATTACAACGGACCGATCCCGGCGGATGCTCTAACCGCGTCGGGCAGCGGTCTTGATCCGGATATCAGTGTTGCCAATGCTGAGATCCAAGCGTCACGCGTGGCAAAAGCTCGCGGAAAAGATCTGCACTTTGTGCAGAACTTAGTGGCTTCCTCTGTGGAGAACCGGGATCTCGGCTTCTTGGGCGAACCAAGAGTAAACGTTCTGCTGCTCAATATAAAGCTCGACCAGTCATTACATTAAAGTTCCTAGAAGCAAATTACTAGTCAACAGGCTCTTACAGGCGTGTTCCGGACAATTAGTAATCTTTTGCTCTACCTGGGTCTGACGGCCTCCGTTTTCGTCATTCCTGCGAATGGTCAGAATGCAGACAATCCACCGCTCACAGAGCGTGAACGTCTGATGCTCGAGAGAATTGAAAAGCTGGAGAGCCGCCTGGCCGCCCTGGAAGCAAGCGCAGGTCGCGAACCCGTTGCGCTGCGGAGTCCTTCAGAACCCAAAGAACCACAACCCGAACAGACAACCAACCAATCACCAGCCAACAATGCCCAGCCTTCTATTCAGCCAGCTCAGCAGGTTGTGGCAGCCACTGCGGCCACAGCCAAAGCCCCCACCTCGCCCTTGGCCTTATCGGATGGAACCACGTTCAGCTTCAATCTGGACTTCTATAACGGATACAACTTCAACCACCCGATAGGCCGCGTCAATCTATTGCGAGCCAACGACGTTCTCTCTGACAATTTTTCTCTAAGCCAGATTGGTCTCATTGTCGAGCGCGCACCGGACCTCAACGCGAATCGCCGATTTGGATTCCGGTTCGACCTTATGTTCGGTCAAAATACGGACACCCTGCAAGGCGGCGCTCAGAACGAGCCAAGACCACAGATCTACCGCAACATCTTTCAAGGATACGGATCTTATGTGCTTCCCATCGGCTCTGGACTTCAGCTCGATTTTGGAAAGTTTGCCAGCTCACTCGGCTATGAGGGCACCTACACAAAGGACCAGTTCAACTATTCCCGCTCCTACTTTTCCAACTACCTGCCGTTCTACCATACAGGCCTGCGTGCCACCTATAACCTGAACAGTAAACTGGCGCTGCAGTATTGGCTGGTAAACGGTGTCAACGAAAGCGAAGGCTTCAACGGTTGGAGAGATCAGGCCCTCCTAGTAAGTTATAAACCCAAATCCAACGTCAGCTGGAACGTCAATTACTACGAAGGTCAGGAACAGCGTGACGTTGTCCCTGACTTGAATCCCGGCATTCCGACGCTCCCCACTCAGCCGGGGCTGTCTATTATTCCCGTAACGACCCGTCACGATGGCCGCCTGCATGTGATCGACTCCTACGCTTCTTTTGGATTTGGAAGCAAGTGGACGGCCGTACTGGAAGGTGATTACGTCATCAACCGAGTCGCCGCCAATTCACCACCTTCGCGAGTTTTCGGTGGGGCCGGCTACCTTCATCGCCAACTTACGAAAGATCTCTCGCTGAACGGTCGCTTCGAATACTTGAAGGACAAAGGCGGCCTGTTCAGCTTTATCACGCAGGACTTAAAGGAAGTGACTGGCACGGCCGCTTACCAGATTTCCGATGGGTTTCAAACCAAACTGGAATATCGGCGCGATTTCACCAACCAACCGTTTTTCCTGACCAACAACTTGGCCGTTTCGCTCCGCTCCCAGACAACCGCAACACTGGGCTTCGTCTGGTGGTTTGGAGGGAAAACAGGATCCTGGTGAAACAGCTCTGTAATCGGTCGATAATAGAATCGTGGCAGCTTTGATGGAACGAAAACCTACGCCGGAGCAATTACTTCAGCAGCTGGAAAGCGAAGAAGAGCATCAGTCCCGCGGCCGTCTGAAGGTTTTCTTCGGATATGCCTCTGGCGTCGGGAAGAGCTTTCGGATGCTCGATGAAGGACGTCGCCGCTACGAGCGCGGCCAGGATGTGGTGGTTGGCGCTATGCAGCCCCGCATGCCGAGCGACTTACAGCAGACCATTAATACCCTCGAAGTCATTCCGCTTGTTAACGTCGATGGAGTTTCGGTGATGAATCTGAGCGCCATCCTGCAACGCCGTCCCAAAGTTTGTCTGGTTGATGGTCTCGCTTACGACAATCCGCCTGGCATGGCCCATAAGAGCCGCTGGCAGGATGTTGCTGTTCTGCTGGACAACGGGATCTCCGTCATCACCTCCGTCAACTTGCAACACATCGAGGAAATGGGTCCGCAAGTAGAGGCCATTACAGGAAAGCACGTTACCCAGACCGTTCCTCTTACCTTCTTGCAAACCGCCGATGAGATTGTCGTCGTGGATATTCCGCCCGAAAGCTGTATGAGTGTCTCTGAAGACGGTCGCTCCTCGGCCCCGCACCGCCTTACTCAAATGCAGCTTTCCGAGTTGCGTGAGATCGCGCTCCTGCTTGCCGCAGACGTGGTTGATAAGCAACTGGAACGATATCTGGAACGCAATGGCATCGAACAATCCTGGGGAACGCAGGAGCGGATCATGGTGTGCCTCTCGCCGCGAGCCGATTCCGAACGCATGATCGAAAGTGGCGCACGCAACCGGGATCGTTTTCACGGTGAACTGCTGGCCGCACACCTGAACCGCCCCGATTGGTCACCGGAACAGCGCAGAAGAGTAGAGCAGGGCGTTGAACTCGCCATGAAGAAAGGCGCCGAGATTGTTGAACTCGATGGCGAAGACTCTGTCGACACCATTCTCCGCTTCGCACGCCATCGGGGTATAACCCAAATCTACGTCGGCCACAAAGGCCGTGATAGCTGGTGGGAACGCGCTTTCGGCAGTGAGCTCGACCGCTTGATCAGCTCTGCGGAAGGCATCGATGTGCGCGTTTTCCCGCATTCCTAAGCAGCAGCTAAGCCACGGCTGAGACAAACAAACGTCCAATGCCTAAGCCATCCGTCATCCCTGCTTCTTCCCCGGGAAGAGCTTCGATGTCGGTGAAGCCGGCCTCGCTAAGCGCCGTCAGAATCTCCGTTTGGGTATAACTGCGTTGGCGTATTACGCTCCGGTACTGCTTCCAAAGGTCGCCAGTCTTCTCCCGAACGAACCAGATCAGCTCCGTGTCTACCTTCTTGGTCTCGGCGTCATAGTTGCCCCGGATCAGACTCGCTGTCGCGTCATGAACTTCCACCACCCATTGCTGCGTTCCTGCCCGATAGGCCTCATCCAGATTCATATCGAATGAAAATCTGCCGCCCGGTCTCAAAGCTTTCTTGACGCTGACGAACACCCGTGCCAGATCTTCCGGCGAGGGCAGGTGATTCAGTGAATCGAACGTCGAAATCGCACCCGCGTAGTCCTGCGGCACGTCCATATCTCGGGCGTCTTGCACTCTCCAGTCCACCTCCGGCATCTCGCGTTTCGCGATTCCGATCAGTCCCGCGGATGCATCAACTCCTGTCACCTGGTATTCACGTCTCACTAACTCTTTGGTTACATGGCCGCAACCACAACAAACATCCAGCACTCGCGAGCCGCTTGGCACGCGAGAGAAGAACATCTTTTCAAGGGCGGGAATGGCTGAAGACAGATACCAGTCATTCCACAAGGCGTGGTACATCTCAGCAACGGGATCAAAGGGTGACAGAGGCGTTGACATAATTCGAGCGCAATAACGAGTATGGATGTATGACCGGCCCCGAGATGATTGTTTTACAAACAGCCGACGGAGGCCAAGTCAAACTGAGTTGTAGCACGTACCAGCTCAAAGTCACGTGCTCCGGGGTCCCTGGGCATGCGCTGTACGTCGCACTCAAAGGTTCTAACGATACCGCCTCACCTGTATCCGGCGTAGCCGGGTCCAGCATCGTTCCCTACGGTCAAGGCTTTGAAGGCTCTACAGTCTTTCTGCCATTCGATGCAGACGTTCTCTACTGGGTGCAAGGCGGACAATGTTGGAAGCGCCCCTGGTCGCCTTTGCAGTGGATGGATCGTTCGTCCGATTGCCCGGAACTCAACTTCATTGAGACCAGTGAGAACCAATTCGAATTATCGGTTAACTCAACCCAACCAGCCTCCCGGTACAGCATCGCAATCTACCTGAAGAATCTGCGTGAAAACAATGGGTGGGGTTCGCTGATAGGCAGTTGCGATCCAAGTTTACCTCCCGGTTGGGGCGACAAGGCTCTGGAAACTTACATAGAAGCGGCCATGAGGGGAGGTGAATGGACCCTGCAGCGCACGTCCCGGTTCAACGCTTCGTCTCGCGAGCGCATCTACGAATTATTCGTGCGCCTGTTCGGAAACACCAACCCGCGACGCAAGCGAGACGGAACGCTAGCCGAGAACGGATGTGGAAAGTTCGCGGACATTACCGAAGCAGCTATCCAACAGATTGCCGCAATGGGCTTCACTCATATCTGGCTGATGGGGGTAGTCCGCCACGCAACCACTACGGCCTACGACGGACCGGGTTTGCCGGAGACTTTGGAAGCCGACGACACCGATCTGATGAAAGGCCTCGCTGGCAGTCCTTATGCGATCAAGGACTACTTCGACGTTGCTCCCGATCTGGTTCTCGACCCCGCACGACGTAACCAGGAATTTCGCGAACTGGTAGACCGCATCCACGCCGCCGGAATAGCCGTTCTCATTGACTATGTCGGCAATCACGTTTCCCGCGCCTATCACTCAAAGATCAGGCCTGACCTGAACTTTGGACAAGCAGACGATCCTAACCTGTTCTTCGCGCCCGATAACAACTTCTTCTATCTCGGACCTTCCGATAGCGGCGGCGGTCCACCGTTGCGACTACCCACCTACAATCGTGAAAATCGTCAGCCCATTAGCCCTACTTGTGCCGTGTTAACGGATTGTGATGGACTCTTTGCCGGCGAGATGACAGTCGGGCGTGTGACAGGCAACAACGTCATTACCTGGACTCCCTCCATCAATGACTGGTACGAGACCGTCAAGCTGAACTACGGGTTTGAATTCACGGGCCGCCGCACGCCGCAGCGCGCATTTCCCAACGCAACCGATGTGACTGCACCTGTCCCGGATACTTGGCACAAGATGGACGCTGTCCTTGCACACTGGCAGGAGTTCGGCATCGACGGCTTTCGTTGCGATATGGCTCATATGCTTCCACCGGAGTTCTGGGCCTGGACCATCGCGCGCTCTCGCCGCCGTAATCCCAAAGTCTTCTTCATGGCCGAAGCTTACAACGACTTCTTAACCGTGAAGACCACCGCACCTGAGGTTCTCGCGCTCGCGGAACAGCCGCTATTCCCGAGTCTTCTTCACGCCGGATTCAACGCTGTCTATGGCCATGAGGTCTATCGCGTCATCAAGAATCTTTACGATGGTTCGCAGTGGGCCAACGATATCGATACAGTTCTCGGCGGCAGTTTCGTTTTCAACCATAGTGTTCACTACATCGAGAACCATGATGAGGTGCGAGTTGCCTCGCCCTATGCTTGGAGCGGACTCGGGGCAAAAGTCGGCCGTGCCGCTTCCGCGATTCTGTTCGGCATCGGAAGGGGCCCGGTACTCTTCTATAACGGTCAGGAAGTGGGCGAGCAGGCCATTGAAGCAGAGGGCTTCAGCGGCGCTGATGGACGCACATCACTGTTCGATTACTGGTCGCTGCCCGAACTCTCCAAGTGGGTGAACGGCGGAGCGTTCGACGGAGGCCAGCTGTCCGATGAACAGAAAGACCTCCGCCAATTCTATTCGAGTTTGATCACAACCTGCGGGATGGAAGTGTTTCGAAGCGGCCAGTTCATGAGCCTCAATGCTTCGAATGCCTATAATCCCGATTTTGGGCGGCTACCCGGCGAAACAGCCAGCGGCCATTGGATCTATGCCTTTCTGCGCTACGACCGCGCTTCTCAGCAGCGCCTCTTCGCGATAGCAAACCTCCACGACTCGCATACCTTTCATCATCTGCACGTGCAGTTGCCGGAAAGCGCCTTCGGCTTCCTTGAGTTAAAGCCCGGCGTGTCGATTGTGCTCTCCGAACTCCTTCACCGGCAGGATTTCCAAGTAAGGATCGAAAATGCGAGTGACGGGATCCGCCTCGACAGCCTGCCTGCGTTTACGCCGTACTACTTCGCTCTCCGGCAGTCTTCGGTTTAGGAGAACTTGATCGGAAACTCGATATCGGCGTCTTGCCACATCATCGAAACAGTCGCCGTATCGCCCGAGCCTTTTGCCAGCTTGATCGTGAACTCTTCAACGTTAGCTGCCTTCTTCACGGGGACCTTAAACCTGCCCAGATCCTGCCCTTCACTGTAATTGAACGCACCCCACTGGTTAGCCGTCTTGTTGACGATCACGGTCCACTCGGACGTGCCTGGGATGGCAAACATTGCGTAAGAACCCGCTGGCACTTGAAGCGTGCCATTGAAAACGGCCGGGGCACTCAGTTCCACTTTGGTCGCTTCGTCCGCCCCAAGGCGCCAGACTTGACCATTAGGCGCAAGCTCTCCCGTGAAAGCCTTGCGACCTTTCAAAGAAGGGCGACCGTAAGTGATCTGAACCTTTTTACCGCCGACCTCAACACTGACTGTCTCGTGCGGGCTCTTCCGCTCCTGCCCTCCCTGCTCCCCACCCGGCATTGGTGTCGCGGTAGCCAACAGGGGCGTCACAGAAAAAGAAACTAGCAGAGATCTTCGAGTCATGAGTACATTTACTCATAACGTCAGCGAACATGTTGAACCAAAACTCTCAAAAGGAGCTAGCCATCACACGTATAGAACGTTGGAATTTTGCCATCCATGCCGGTTTGCTCCTGGCGGCCGTTTGCACCTATGCAAACGACCGCGAAAATGTAGTTTGGCGGTTTATTAAAAACACGCCTGCTGTCCGCACTTACGAGCATTTCTGCTTTGCGCTGGCCGCAGCCGCGCTCTTCGTTGCTATTTGGATACGGACGAGTCATACGGCAGACCACCGGAATCGAGAGATTTTGGGCGCTCTGCTGCAGGCGTTCGGAATCGGGTCACTTATGCCGTTATCCGGCTTCGTCCTGCTCGTTTCTGGAGAACTAGCGTTAGCCGTTCTTCGCTACAGCCTTCAACAGAAGGAAACTCCGTCGGGATTGACCGTATCGGGAGCGTCTCGGTCACGGCTGTTAGGACGGTGGTGTGTCTTCCTCTCCATGGTCATTTTCAGCATCACGCTGAGTGATCGCCTAGCCGACCTCTTGTTTGCCGGATCTGGTTTGGTTACCGTGGTTGCGTTCCTTGTGAACCGCAAACGACCGTCACAACAGCTCTCAGGATAGATTCATACGTCACGCCCGGCGTTAAGAGCCAGCCACATCGGAATCATTCACCAGTTCCCAGATCCGTGCCAGATGATGATCGTCATGCTCTGCGACAAAGTACAAATGGTCCACCAGTCGCATCGGCGTCGTCAAACGAGGATGCGGGATGGTGCGGGAGAGGGATGCGACGTCCAATCCACCTAAATAGTTCAGGAGCCCTTCTCTAGCGGCGCGGAACTCACCAAGGATCTCGCTCACAGACCGGCCATTGTGGCCTGCTTCCTGAGTCTTTCGATTCGTCAAGTCCGCAGCCGTAAGTTGCTCGCTAGCGACAACGTAATCCTGAACTCGCGCCAGCCACAACGATTCCATATCACTCAGATGACCGGCATGTTCTTGCGCTGACCATTTGCTATGAATTTTAGCGATCAGCATCTCGTGAGATTGCTCACGCATCAGCTCGTCCAGTCTGGCGGGAGTACCCCGCAACCGCGCGCATACATTCGGAAAAAGCTCTACCGGAAATGAAAACTCAAAGTGACGTTCAAACCAGATTCCAACCCGACTCATGATTGATTTGATGAAAGCACGCCGGCGCGTTACGCTTCAGATTTCCGCATCAATCAACCGCATCGTCGCGATCGCTGCATAACGAAGCCGAATCGTGGTCCTTTCAATTTTTACGTGATGTTCACACACCTCTTGGAATAACCCGCTTGCCATGCGAGTACTCTCTGGTGTCCGTCAACCGATCTTATGGAGGACCGACACGCGAGGAGGCTCACACCATGAAGAGAGTTTCAGTTGCTGCTTTGTGTTTGGCAGCAGCGGCGAGCATTGCGGTAATCGCACAAGACCGGCCCTTTAAGGAAGCTCCAGCAGGCTTCGATACACCAACGCTGGCCATTAACCCCGGCTCGCAAAGCATCAGTAACGGCATCGAAGAACCCGCAGGCGATAGCTTCGCGCTCGACCAGGCACGCTTTGAGCAAAACCATGATGCATCGGATGGCCTCGGCCCTTTGTTCAACGCCACGTCCTGCGGGACCTGTCATGCCAATGGAGTGACCGGAGCAGCAAGCCAAATTACGGAAATTCGCATCGGTCACAAAGATGCCAGCGGCAATTTTGTAAATCCGACGGTGCTGATCAACAATGGCGCTACCGCCGTCACTGGCCGGTCCATTCTGAATGACCGCG
Source organism: uncultured Acidobacteriaceae bacterium (assembly GCA_963814195.1). GTDB lineage: Bacteria > Acidobacteriota > Terriglobia > Bryobacterales > Bryobacteraceae > Bog-105. Next base: position 141,641 of record CAWFBU010000004.1, on the reverse strand, counting down.
CTAACTGCGCCGCGGCTCAGGAACATGTTCCAGATTCGGAAACCGTTCGTAGCTTCCGCGCAGTGCTCAATACACTAGGCGATGGATTCGTGGAAGCCATCGACGAACAAAGCTTATTGGCCGTGGCGGCCCTCCAGCCTGCTCGCAGCAATGGAGAGATTCACGGCGAAGCGGTCCAGCTGCCGGTCTTGGAGGCTCCGGGCCAAATGCGGATCGGCCGGTTCGGGTGGAAAGACCAGCAGCCCACCGTGCTTTCCTTTGCCGCAGACGCCTATCTGAACGAAATGGGCATCACCAGCCGCTTACGCCCGAAAGACGTCACGTCGGTATGCAAGGTCACTTCCGACCCCGAAGATACGCCCGACAGCGCGGGCTTGGCGGACATCGATCACTTTGCTCAGTTCATCCGGGGGACGAAAGCCCCGCCCCGCGATCTCGATTTGGCCGCCACTTCCGACGCTCAGATCGGAGCCAGGTTCTTTCAGAAAACAGGCTGCGAACTCTGTCATGTCTCAACGTTTGTCACCCTACCCGCAGGCACGGTAATCAATGGCGGAGCTTATGTCGTACCGGCTGCGCTGGGCAGCAAGATCATTCATCCGTTCAGCGATTTCCTGTTGCACGATGTCGGCACCGGTGATGGAATTGTGCAAGGCGGACCGCAGGATACGGCAAACAAGCTTCGTACGCCTGCCCTCTGGGGATTACGCATCAAGTCCCGTTTCATGCACGATCTGGAAACCTATACGCTCGAAGATGCCATTCAGCGGCATAGCGGAGAGGCACGAGGCGTCATTCAGCGCTTCAATCATCTCCCTGCGGAACAACAGCAGGAACTACTCACCTTCTTGCGCTCTTTGTAACTCGCTATCTCTCCCCGGCAAATACGGCGGTCGTCAAGGCAGGCACTGTCACAGTGCCTGTTTTCGCATCAAAGATCGCGTTCTGAAGTGTCGGGTCGCTCGATGACCGTTGGACCGGATGCAACTGCAGCCGCAGATTGACAAGGGCAGCCGATGTAAAACTCTGCTGCTGTTTTGTCGCGTTGAAGACCACCAGCACATTACTATACCGGCCGTAATTACCGCCATTTGCCGCAAGTCGCATCACGATAAGCCCCGGGATTTGCGAGGCTCCAGTGTTTAGAAACTGCAGGTTCTTCTGTACCTCGGCCGAGCTTGCCATGCGGAACAGAGCAGAGCTCTGCCGGATACGCAGGAAGTCCTGGAAAGCTGCCGCCGTCCCCTGGATCTCCGACGTGGTCGGCTTCAGTGCTGAATTGGCGAGCAAAGGCTGCTCGATCGTCCATTGGTTCTGATTTTGGCTGGCGATCGGTAGACCGATTCCCCAATTGTTGCCCTGTTCGGTCCAGTCGATCTTGTTAAACCAATCGCCAGAGTCGTAGCTGTTCTGGTCCAGATCCTTCGACCGCAACAGGTCGTCCCCCGCAGCGAAAAACGGTACACCTTGTCCGAGCGCTACAACGCTCATCGCAAGCACCTGTCGTCGCGCCCGATCGGCCGCCGAATCGCCCTCGGCAGATTTCGCCTGAATCGCATCGAAAAGGATCTGGTTATCGTGCACAGAAGCGTAGTTGACCGCTTCTACCGGTGACCCGGTGTACCCCGTGGGTTGCCCCTGATAATCGAGTTGCCCACCGGTGATTACCTTTCCAGTCGCATCTGTAAAGCTGTAGTCACGCAGGTTGCCTGTCAGTCCGACCCGAATCCAGTCAGAGCGATGTAGCAAAGTTGCTTTCTGGTCCGTCAGCCCGGTGTTCGATGTTGTGTAGGTACTTGGAGCGGTGAACAATCCCGTTGCGAATCCCTGCACGCGACTGTCGTCAAAGGGACCTCCCCCGCGCACTCCGTCACGAATCCGGTCGTTGAACGTGCCAAAACCTGTTCCGTAAAGATTCAACTGTGATGCACTCACACCTAGCGCATTGTTTGCCGTCTCTCCAAAGTTAAAACCTTCGCCGTAAATGTAAATCCTCCTGCCGTCAACGCCATCTTTCTCCAGCGTCAGGGTCGCCAGTGCCTGCTGGATCTGCTGCAGATTCTTCACAAACGTGAAGCTCATGATGTCGAATCTAAATCCGTCGATTTTGTACGTGCGCGCGTTCCACAGAATGGCGTCCTGCTGCAGCTTACCCATCATGAAGTGCTCGGTAGCGGTATCCGCGCAACAGGAACCCGTTTCCAGAGCGCCATCCGCATCCAGGCGGTTGTAGTAGTTCGGAACCACGCGGTCGAGAATCGAATTTGAAGCCTGTCCAAAACCGCTCGTATGGTTGAAAACCACATCCTGGATCACCCTCAATCCGGCGCGGTGCAAGCCCATCACCATCTGGCGGTACTCTTTCACTCGGTCGTCCGCATTCACCGCATAGCTACCTTCGGGTGCAAGATAGTGGTCTGGATCGTAGCCCCAGTTATAAGCGTCCGCGCCTTGGATGGCGGCTACCGCAGCCTGCTGTTGCTGGCTATCGGGTCCGAAACTGCTCAGGTCTGGTGTCGTTTTCCATGTCGACTTGTCTTCGTTGACGCTATTGAAGTGAAACGTCGGTAGCAGGTGGATGGCCCTCAGCCCCGACGCCGCGAGTTGCGCCAGATGTCGCATGCCATCGGATTGCATATCGGTAAACGCGAGGTAGGTGCCCCGATGCTCGGCGGGTACGGTTGAATCACCCACACTAAAATCCCGCACGTGCAGTTCATAGATGCTCAGGTCGTTCACGCGCGCCAGCGCCGGCGAGCGGTCATCCCGCCATCCTGCCGGTTGGTTGGCAGCTGCATCTACATCGGTGATTCGGCTCTTCGTTCCGTTCAAAGCCAGATCGATCGAGTACGGGTCGCTTACTACGTTCTCCACAATGCCGCGCGTGCTCGGCGCATACACCGTCAAATCGAAAAGATAGTATGCACCCAGCCACGAGCGGTCCAGCGCCGCTGTCCAGACCCCGTTGTTCTCGGTCATCGGCAATATCTGGGCAGGCGAAGCATCAGCCGCACTCCTGAATAGCTGCAGCTTCATCGACTGTGCTGAAGGTGCCCACACCTTGATTGCCAAAGCTCCGGAACTTCGTTCTTCAGAGTCTTCTCTTTCGCCCGGACGGTTAAGCACGACACCCAGGGCGCCCCGGTAGCTGTACAGGTCGTCCAACACTCCCGCATCTTGCACACCAGTTGCGTAGAGAAGGCTGCCGTCCCCTTTCTGCACCGACACAGCCAGTTGGCTCTTGACCAGCGCGCTGTAATCTGACGGCTTCAAGGTCGTTGGCAATGTCAGAGTCGAATACCCTTTTAGCTGAGGAAACCGCGCCAATTGTTCTGGGGAAAGACCGTTCCCTGACACAAGGGGAGTCGCTGTCCCACCGATAACCCCACTGGCCGTAGCTTGCAGTCCGGCCGTTGGTGAGCTAAGCAGTGAGTAGGTAGCCCCGGGCACTGCATACACGCTCTGGATAGCAATCGTTGTCCTGTCAATCCAGAAAGCCTGCAGCTTTAAAAAGTTCGCGTTCAGTAGCTGGGCCGCGGTTGGTTGCGTAAGGTAAACAGTCGGGTCGCCCGAGATGATCCACGCCTCGTTGTAAAGCGCCACATCCAGGTGAAGATCCGCAGGCGTATTCTTGCTCCCCGTCTGAATGTTGTGAACGATGAATCCAATATCCTGCGGGTTGGGCTTTAGCGGCACATCGTAATAGGCCCCGTAAGTGTCGCTGCCCGTCTGCTGGATCGGCCCTCCGTTGTAGTTGCCCGTGTCCGCGGTCGTGTCATTGAAAGCGTAAACCGTCCAGAAAGCGTAATTGTTATCTGGACGGAAGAAGTGCACGCGTGCAATACCCGCTGGAATGTTTGGGTTTGGCGTGCCTGTCGCGACGGGCACAATGCCAAGGGACGCAGCAACTGCAGAAAGAAGAACCGAAACGAATCGAACAAGGCGCATAACTCTCCGTGGAACGATGCTTTTAATTCTTGCCAGACCCTACAGGCGGGGCAGCGGAATTATATCGCCCTTTTCAGAGCCGCCGCTTAAGGTGGGAAGGATGAAGCTTACTGAGAAGAACTGCGGTCTAGGTTAGATGAACGAACTCGCACAGGCACTCACAGCCGAAAGTGCACACGCCGCACCCGCTCACATCCTGCAAGGCGTGTCCGATGAAGTGGCTCATCGGCCCGTAGTTGGAGCACCGCATACCGTTTACCAGGAACTGTGGCATCTTGCCTTTTGGCAGCAAATGACACTCGACTGGATATCCGGTATCGAAACACCATATCCCAAAAGCACCAGCGACCCGTTTCCTACGGAGACGCAAGCCAATGCCGAGTCCTGGTCGCAACTTTGTAACCATTTTCTCGAAGGATCGAAAGAAGCGGCGGCGGTTGCAGATGATGCTTCACGCCTCCCGACACTTGTCCGCTGCCCCTCTCGTCCCGGGCATCCGGTTCGAGTAATGAGCGTACAAGACCAACTGATTAGCCTGGCCGCCCACAATGCTTACCATCTGGGTCGGATCGTTTTGCTACGCCAATTGCTCCAGGTATGGCCACCGCCATCAGGCGGCTTCAGCTGGTAAGGCACGCGGACGGGCGCGGTCCCGCGTCTAACGAAAAAGACCCGCCGATCGCAACGTAGCGGTCGGCGGGTGCGAGCACCTGACGGATATTCGCCGTCCGGTACTCGCAAAAACTGAGCCTGTCGGCTATCTCAGTGATCTTGCAATCGAAGCGGTTTTCTGCCGCGTCGAAGCATACAAGAAAGGTGCGCGCGTCGGAGTTAGACCGGCGGTCGGCATCGGTTCCCACCAGCGATTGAAGATCGGTTCTGATGAAGTGCCCAAGGTCTGCAAATAAGCGTACAGATTGTTAATAGCGGTAGTGTTGTTCAGATTAGGAAAGGCTGGCATTCCACGGTCCTCTCCTTCCCGGATCGCTTCAGTCAAGTCGCCGAGCTCCGGTCGCTCTCGCCTGAACTGGGGGGCGCCAAAGGATGAGCCTCCCGCACGCCCTCCGTGGCAACCGTAACAGTTGTTGGCAAGAAAGAGGCGCCGCCCCTCTTCGGCGGGCGTGAGTTGCTGGGCGCTTGCCGTCATCGCCAGCGATAGTAGGGCGCAGGCGAGCGCCGTTACATGAATCTTGATAGCCATTTTCTCGTTCGTCTCCTTTCCTATTCAGTGAATCGAGTTTGCAGACATGGAATCGCCGCTCGGGGAAGAGACTATTGGAATCCCATAGCTCTCCAGCACCTTGCGGATCTCCTTCTGTCTGCGGTCCAAAACGCGTTCTAGTTCTTCCTTGAACGCCGTGTCTCTCCGTCTTACCCCCATCGAAATTTCGTAGGTAAACCGGAGAGAAGAATCGTCATCTGTCACCGAGACCGGAGTCACCGACAGACGAACGGGCTGCTGTTTGGCGAAGTAACCGCCGAAAGGTCCCCAGACCACCGCGACGTCGATCTCGCCGCTCGTTACCGCGTCGATGATCTTGCTCGGGGTGAACACCGGGTACCCGATTACGTTCCTGGCGAGGCCCCGCCGTGCCAGCGCATAAGCGGGGGGTGGGTTGGCTCCCTCACCACTGATCAAGGGCAGCCCGATCTTCAGCTTGCCCAGCGCAGGATCGTCAAAGGAGCTGAGGTTCGAGTGCTTGTCCTTGGAGTAAACAAACACGTACGTGGAAGCATAATAAGGTTTTGTCGTTAACACCTGACCCCACTCAGCCGGTGCCCCGATGAGCACGTCGCATTTTCCTGCGTTTAGCGTCTCGCGAACGAACGTCCGGCCTTGTGAAAACCAGACGTATTGCACAGAGGCGTGCAGATCCTCCCCGATAACCTGTGCAATCTTGTTCTCGAACCCCTCCAACCGTTTATTCGAGAACGGCAGGTTATCGGGGTCTGCGCAGACCCGCAACTCCCGGCCTGCATCGCTTGCTACCGCTAGAGAGGACGCGGCCAGCAAAAGCACAAACAAGGGCAAGCTACGGCGCTGAGTTAAGTGCTGAGTCATATATCGTGATGCCGCTGTAAGATTCGTGTCGTCATTTAGGGAAGCTTGAAGACGTGAACCGTGCCCGGCCCGGAAGGCATAGTTGCCGGTGCAGGAGGAAGAGCGCCCGCATACGGATCACCGCTGGAAACAGGCGTTCGAGCGAGTCCGGTGTAAACCGCCACGCGCTGCTTGCCGTCGGGTCCTAGGAACGTCATGGGATTACCGGAAATCGGTTGCGCGAATTGCTTCGACAACAACACTTCGCCGGTAGTGGCATTGACGGCCTTGAAATAGCCTTCCACGGTACCGTAGAACACAACGTTGCCCTGCGTCGCGAGCACGCCGCCGATATAAGGATAATTCTCGCGGACGCCCCACTTCTCAGTCCCCGTTGTAGCGTCCCAGGCAATTAATCGTCCGCCCCCGAATGTGGCTGCATTCGCACTCGGAGAGAAGGTCAGTAGCGCTCCCATGAATGGTGTGGCCTGAATGTAGTTCACCTTCAGAGCTTCGAAGTTCGTGCAAGTGTTGTTAGCGGGCACATAGAACAGCTTGGTTGCCGGAGAGAATGCGGCCGGATGATGGTTTTTGCCACCCAGCGGTGAAGGGCAAATGTTCTCCGTGACGACGCCTTCTTCGGTATTCTTCGCCGGATTGACCGTAGGCATTCCTGTCGTAAGGTTGACTCCTGTCGACCAGTTCACCGGCACAAAAGGCTTAGCTACCAGCAGTTTCCCCGTCTTCGCGTCGAGAGTGTACGCGTACCCGTTTTTGTCGAAGTGGGCTAGGAACGGTGATCCGCCGTTGAAATTGGCAAGGGTGGCCACAATGCTCTCGCTGATTGAATCGAAGTCCCAGTTATCGTGTGGAGTTACTTGATAGGCCCAAACCGCCTTTCCTGTACTGGGATTTCGAGCGAAAATGGCCGACGACCACTTGTTGTCGCTGCTGCCTCCGTTATTTACTCTCATCTCCGCGTCCCAGGGCGCCGGTTGAGCGGTGCCGTAGAAGAGCAGATTGTGCACTGAGTCGTAAGTAAACCAGCCCCAGGCTACGGAGCCACCGTGTTGGTACAGAGTACCCGGCCAGGTGTTTGCGCCTAGGTTCGGCCCTTGATCCTTCGGATAAAAAGGGGCGAACGTGTTATCAATTCCAACCTCGGTGTCCGGGCCCGTATTGTAGAACTGCCACAACTTAGCACCGGTACCGGCATCCAGACCCGCAACCCACCCGCGCACTCCAAGTTCAGCACCCGCGTTCCCCACGATGACTACGTCTTTGCCATTGCTGTTAATCACAAGCGGCGCGCCGGTCATCGTTTGTCCGGTTCGTGGAGTGCCCAGGTTTATTCGCCAGACCTGCGATCCATTGGCTGCATTGACGGCGATCACCTGATCATCCAACGTGGCATAAATCACCAGGTCTTCATTTTTCGAGTTCCCAGTGGAACTCGAGTACGCCGCTCCCCGGTTGACGATGCCGCAACAAGCCTGGCCCACCGCAAAGCTATTTGCTCGAGGTGTAAACACCCATCGTGTCTGGCCCGGGTGCGCAAGATCCAGCGCGAAAAGATGGTTCGGGAAAGGCCCCACCAGGTACATCGTGCTGCCTACAACCAGCGGCTGTCCTTCCATGTATCCATTCACGCCCGTTGAGAAGTTGAACTCCTCTTGCAGCCCTGAGACGTTTTTATCTGTTATCTGGAGCAACGTACTGAACCGGGTACCCTCCAGAGTGCCAGCCGGGGTCGTCCAATCGTTCTCTACTCCTGCTGCGGCTTGGAGCTGTATTCCAGCCCCCGACAGCCATAGCGCCAAAATCAACCCGCGGGTTAGGCTGGTCGCAACCATATAAGCCTCCTTAAGTGGTAATCGAAAGATTTCGCCTTCGAAGATTGCAGTGGAACGTGGTCGCAGCAGAGGACTGTCCCCCGGCAGTGATTCACGTTTATCGACACACCTATAACTATTTTTGATCCGCGGAACTAAATGAATTAGGTTATATGGAGAGCTTATATGCAAGCCTTCGGGCTATGCAAGCTTTTTATGGCGCTATTAGAAAAAATTACTAATCCGTGATAAGCCTCACGTTTTGAATGCGATGTAGCTTCCTCTCTGCACCGCACCTCTCCCTTTCGAACTGACATCGATTCGTCTTCGTAAGCTTCTCGACACTTAATAACTGCCTAATTACTGCCACGCTTTTCGGAGCATAATGTCGAATCGGAACTTTCTCATTCGACGTATAAGCAGAGTCAGCAAAGCAGAGTCAGCAGCCTGCGATTGAACAGGCTACTGGCGGGGAGAGAAACGTGGCTAACTTAACGAATTTTAAATTCGCATTCCGCTCGTTGCTTGGCAGTAGGGGACTGACAGCGACAGTGATTCTCACCATAGCTTTGGGGATCGGTGCCAACGCTGCCATGTTTGCATTGGTCCGGGGCATACTGCTCAGGCCCCTTGTGAATCGGGATGAGGCTCGGTTGATTTACATCCGTCAAAGCGCACCCGGGCTAGGAGTTGAGAATGCTACCTTTTCCGTGCCCGAAGTCCGAGACTTGCAATCCGGCGTCAAGAGCATCAGCGAGTTTGGCGATTTCTCCACCATCGGATTCACCATGATTGGTCTCGGAGAACCGCGCGAGGTACGTGCCGGGGTCGTCGGAGGCACCTATTTTGATGTCATGGGTCTACATCCCGTGCTGGGACGCTTGCTCGGTCCCCGCGACGACGGCCCCAATGCACCGGGAGCCGTTGTCTTGACACATCGTTTCTGGACCACCTCCCTCAAGGCCGATCCCACCGTCATAGGAAAAGTCATTCGCCTGGGCGAGCGCTCGGCCAGCGTTGTTGGAGTTCTTGAGCCCTGTGTTCCCTATCCGGCGGAAACGGAACTCATTGCGAACATCGTCACCAGCCCCCACCATCTATCCGCCACCATGGTCACAGGTCGCATTCACCGCATGACCGAACTGTTCGGCCGTCTCGCTCCCGGAGCAACCTTGGATTCAGCCCGCGCCGAGTTGAGTTCGGTATACGCCCGCATGGTTAAGGACCATCCGGAAGCCTATTCGAAGAAGGGCCATTCAACCATCAACGCTGTGCTCTTGCGCGACCAGATCACTTCAAAAGCCAAAACAGTTCTCCTGGTGCTCATGGCCGCGTCCGCGCTCGTGTTTCTCATCGCCTGCTCGAATGTCGCGAACCTGATGCTTGCACGCACGGTGCAGCGGGAAGGTGAGTTAGCTGTCCGGGCCGCCCTCGGCGCAAGCACGTTCACACTTCGTAAGATGTTACTGGCTGAAAGCCTTCTCCTCTGTGGCACGGGCGCCCTGCTGGGCTTACTTAGCGCACGTCCCATGGTCAGCATTCTTGCTCGTTATGCCGCGCGCTATTCCGTTCGCGCCTTAGACCTGACCATTGATTGGAGCATGCTGTGGGTGGGAGCAGGACTGGCTATCGCCTCGGCGATCCTGCTTGCTTTCATTCCACGCCTCCCTTCGGGCGCATCAGCACAAGGCAACGGACTCGCCAGCGGAAGTCTCAGAGTCACCGGATCTAGCGGCCGCAAACAGAAGATCTTTGCAGTCACGCAGATTGCGGCTTCTTTCATCTTGTTGGCCGGCGCCGTCATGCTTCTGAAAACCCTGCTTGCCCTGGAGGCGACCCGTATGCCCTTCGATATGGAACACGTGCTTGCCATCAACGTGCCCGTTATGAGCTACGGCCGTACTCCCACGCAGGTCTTAGGCTTTTACAAGGAATCCTTGCGACGCGTGAAAGAGTTGCCGGGAGTCACAGGCGTTGCTGTCGGCATGGCAGTCCCGTGGCGTGATGCCGGCAGCTTCGGGTTCGGTCTCCAGTTCTCCGCCGATGGGCACATCGGAGGTCCCCGTGAAGACGATCCGCGTGCGCGATTCCGTACTATTTCACCGGGCTTCTTCCCGGCCATCGGAGTTCGCCTCATCGCTGGCCGGGACTTCAACGATAGTGATCGCTCAAATAGTGACCCGGTGGTGATTGTCAGCAAAAGCTTGGCCGAACGCATGTTCCCGCATCAGGATCCGTTGAATCGGCACGTGATGTGGACTGACCCGGTTACCAAGTTCATCGACATCGGTAACCAGCCACGCCGGATCATTGGCGTTGCCGAGGACGTCGATGACGAGAACGTAGTGCCCGGTCCGGTCCTGACGATCTATCACACCTTCGACCAACAGGAACTCTGGGGAGGGCGGCTCTTCATCCATACCCAAACGGACCCCCATCCCTTGATTCCACAGATCACAAGCATTGTTCGTGGTCTCTCCGTCGATCAGCCGATCGAGCGAGCGGCAACCCTTCAGGACGTGCGGGCAGAGGTACTTACTCCCGATCGCCTCAACACGATCGTCTTTGGAGGCTTTGCCGCGGTTGCATTAGCAATCGCAATCGTGGGGGTGGCGGGCGTGTTGGCCTTCTCAGTAAGCGCTCGCACGCGCGAATTCGGCATTCGCATGGCGATCGGTTCCGATCCACAGGACTTGATACGTGGTGTCCTGAAGGAGGGCGCGATCTTAGCTGCCGGCGGGGTCTTGTTCGGAGCAATCGGCGGTTTCGCTTTGGCCCGCTTGGCTGGAACACTTCTGTCTGAAATCCGAGTTCCGGGCGTTTTGCCCATCGCGGCATCTGCGTTCGTACTGCTCGCTGCGGCAATCACGGCCTCACTGATACCGGCCCTGCGGGCAGCACGCGTCAATGTGATGGAGGCTCTTCGAGCCGAATAACTGCTGAGCAAAGTTCCTTGGTGCAAGGAGCAGCGCCACTCGAATGAATCGCTTGGCGCTGCTCCCTCGTGTTTTAAGGGTCCTGCCGCTCGCAGCACTCATCGTTCTCGTTACGGCCTTCTCTAGGCGTTGCCAGGAACGCGTGCACTTGACCGTCATGCAGTCCGTAGCCGGCAATCTGTCCGGATTCGTTGATCGATTGGGCCGCCTGCAGCACCCATTCTTTCTGGGCTCGTGCCGACAGCAGGCTATTCAGGTCAACCATGCTGTTTTTCCAGAAATAGAACGCGCGCGAGTTGAAGTCGGAATCGAACATAAATCCTACAATTTCGCGACGGTCGTTGATGGTGTTGCAGCACGGATTCACGAAGCCGATAAAGCCAGGCACCGTCCCAAGATCCTGCATCTTGCCGGTTTCGCGCGTCCAGATGAAGGCGTGCGGACTTCCGTCGGCCGTGAACGCTGTGCCGGAAACGTCGCCCCGGTTGTTGATAGCAGTGGAAACATTGACCTCCCCGCCCAGTGAACCCAGATCCACTGCAGTACCGTCACGCTCCCAAAGAACCGCATGCGGAGCAGCAGGAACAAAAGGCGGAGTAGCATTGGCACACGTACCCGATGCACCCACCGCTTGGCCGGATTTGTTGATGCCGAATCCGAACGCGACTGTGTCGCTTGGCAGTGGCGAGAGCTGGTGTGCAAGCCCCTTTGGGTCCCATAGGACAGCCTGAAATCGAAAACCTGCGGTGGCCGCGCAATTGGGATCGAAGACATCGCTGTCGGCATAACCGATGACCTGGCCGCGATCGTTTAGGCTTAGCGCGGCAGAGTTGTTAGCCCCCGCTGGCAATTGAAGTGCCGTCAGCTTGCCATTCTTCCAAATGGCGCCCAGACATTGCAGGTGATCACCAAACGCGCAGAAGTCTGCCCCGTGCGGATCCATCGTTGTCGTCTCGGAAAGCAGCGCCGCCTCGCCGAACGCATTCGGTCCGCCGGCCTCGCTGTTGGGTCCACCTAAAGTACCCAGATTCCGGACGTGCCCGTGCTCCCACAGGACCGCTGTTTGCGGCGCTTGAAATACCGCTTGTGTTGGGTCGCCGTCCTGCATGGCTGTAGCGGCGCCGCCCGCCACCACGCCTTCATTGTTCATTGAGTAGGCATAACTGTACGCCCCTCCCAACGTACCCAGGTCTTGCACGCTATAGTGCGGAAGCTCGGCTGTTCGGCGCAATGGTCTGTCTTGCGCCGCCGCCGTCACCGATAACGTCACTGTTATCACAAATGCTGCTATCGCCCATCTCTTTTTAGTCATAGAATCTCCTTGGAGCTTTGCCTTGGTTGCTTGCATCTGGGTAAGCGAGAAAAAGCGACCGAAACTGTAAGAGGTGTCAAAAAAAAGTGATCTCCGCAACCACTCACCAGATCACTGAATTGCTACAGGCCTGGAGCCGCGGCGACCAGCAGGCCTTGGAACAACTGACGCCGCTGATTTATGACGAACTTCATCGCGCAGCCAGGCGCTGTTTGGCCCGCGAAAGAAACGCAGATACGTTACAACCTACGGCCCTGATCAACGAACTCTACCTGAGAATGATCGATCTGAAGCGCGTCAACTGGCAAAACCGCGCTCACTTTTTCGCGCTATCCGCACGCCAGATGAGGCGCATCCTGGTGGATGTCTATCGAGCCGGCGCTTCCGAAAAGCGTGGGAGCGGGCACCAGCCGATTCCGATCGATGCCACCACCCTTTGCGCTCAGGAGCCGCGGCGCGACTTGGAAGCCATTGACCACGCCTTGACTCGCCTGGCTGTGATCGATCCGCGTAAAAGCGTGGTCGTGGAAATGCGATTTTTCGGCGGCCTGAGCGCTAAGGAGACGGCCGAAGTCTTGCAGGTTTCGATCGAGACCGTGATGCGCGATTGGAAGCTGGCTAAGGTTTGGCTCCTCGCCGAGTTGCAAACGTAACCAATGCAGCAGGAGCGATGGCGGCGCATTGACGAGCTCTTTCACATTGCCGTTCAACTGGACGGTCATCGGCGCGTCGCATACCTGGACCAGACTTGCTCGGAGGACCACGACCTTCGCTTTGAGCTGGACAGCCTGCTTGCTCACTATACTGAGGCCCAGAGCTTTCTTGAGACGCCGGCGCTCGATATAGTAGCTCGCCGAATCGGCCCCGAGGTCGACTCCTCGCTCACGGACGGCTTAGCTTCCGGCGGTTTGTCTCTGGAAGGTGCCGTCGTCTCGCACTATCTGGTCATCCGCAAGATCGGCTCCGGCGGCATGGGTGTCGTTTACGAAGGCGAGGATCTTCGGCTGAAGCGCCGCGTAGCCTTGAAGTTTCTTCCGGAACGACTGACACGGAATCGGCAAGCGGTTGAGCGTTTTGAAGCCGAGGCTCGCGCGGCCTCGAGTCTGAACCATCCGAACATTTGCACTATCTACGAAGTAGAGGAATACAACGCTCAGCCGGCGATCGTGATGGAGCTGCTGGAAGGACAGAATCTTAGACAAAGAATTGCAGCCGGTCTCGCATCCAACGCCGAACTCATCGAGCTTGGCGTCCAGGCGGCCACTGCTTTGGCGGCCGCGCACCAGAGGGGTATCGTTCATCGTGACATCAAGCCGGCCAACATGTTTTTGGCTACCGATGGACGCTTAAAACTGCTGGACTTCGGCATCGCCAAACTCATGCATGCCCCCGATGTCCCTGAGAACTCAACGCGAACCAGAGATGTTCCAGGCACGCTGATCTATATGTCGCCTGAGCAGATCCGTGGTGAAGATCTCGACAGGCGTAGCGATCTGTTTTCACTTGGATTGGTCCTCTACGAGCTGGCGACAGGTCTCCGGCCCTTCACTCGGTCCAACTCGGTTTTAACCATTGAGGCGCTGCTTTATGAGACGGCTCCGGCGCCGTCGAGCTTGAATCCCGCACTGTCCTCCGGCATGGACCGCGTCATCACGCGCCTTCTGGAGAAAGATCCCGACCTGCGATATCAGGAGGCGTCAGAGATCGTTACCGACCTCCAGCGGCTCAGCAGAAAATCGGCCTGGACAACCAGACAACGCTGGAGACTGGCGGCGGCCTTAACCATCACCGTCTTAGCTTCCGGTTCGGGCGCGATGCTCTATCGCGCCTCTCAAACTCCCGTTCTCACCGGGAAAGACACCGTGGTTTTGGCGGATTTTGTAAACAACACCCGAGATCCCCTCTTTGACGGAACACTGCGCCGCGGGCTTTCAGTGGAACTCCAACAGTCCCCCTATTTGAGCTTGGTTCCGGACGAACGCATTGCACAAACTCTCAGGCTTATGAACCAGCCGGCCGAGGCGAGGCTCACTCCCGAGCTGGCTCAAGGGGTGTGCCAGCGTCTTGCAAGTGCTGCTGTCATAGAAGGCGCAATTTCATCGCGCGGCAATCAATATGAATTGGATTTCCGTGCCAAAGCTTGCGGCTCCGGAAAGCTTCTCCATCGCGAGCAACTTCAGTTTGCGAAGAAGGAACAAGTCCTACCTGAACTAAGTAAAATCGCGGCAACCTTCCGGGCACACGCTGGAGAATCGATGGCCTCACTCCGCGAGCATGACGCTCCCCTGGCCGAAGCAACTACTCCTTCTCTCGAAGCATTGAAAGCTTACAGCACCGCTTGGACTATGGCTTCCCGAGTCGGACCCGCTGAGGTTATACCGCTGCTGCGGCGTGCGATCGCGCTCGACGGACAGTTCGCGATGGCACACGCATTGTTAGCGCGGTCTTATGGCGATATCTGGGAAGGCGAGCTCTCCGAACGAAGCATCCGGAGAGCGTACGAGCTCCGCGAACGTACCACCGATCCGGAGAGATTCTTCATCACCGTCAACTATCACACGCAAGCGACCAGGAATTCCGAAGAGGCACTCGCGGCCGCGGAGCTCTGGGCCCGAACTTATGAGCGGGATGTCAGGCCTCACGCGTTCCTTTCCTGGCTTTACCAGATCTTCGCTCGCTATCAGAAGTCCGCCGACGCCGCATACCGTGCGATCGCTCTCGACCCCGATTTTCCACCCGCCTATATGAATCTCGCCTGGGCTTACATCTTCCTCGAACAGCGTGACAAAGGTAGCGCTGTCCTGGAGGACGCTGCCAGGCGCAAGCTCTACACGCCGGAGATGCTGGTGGCCCAATATTACATTGCTTTCTTGAACGGCGACACCTCCGCCATGGTGCGGCTCAAGGCACAAACCGAAGGCAAATTAGGTGGAGACGATTGGATGGAGCATGAGCGCGCAACAATCGCGGCCTACTATGGCCGGGTTCACGAAGCCGATCGCTTGTCGGCCAACGCCATACAGTTGGCGCTGCATGCGAATGAGCGCGAACGGGCGGGAGTCTATGCGGCCGCTGCCGCTGTCCGCTATGGCCTTTTCGGAGATCAAAACGCGGCCAAACATCAGGCGAAGGCTGCCCTCCTGCTGTCCACTGGCCGTGACGTCAAGTGGGGATCGGCCCTGGCTCTCGCACTGGCCGGGGACCTTCCCGCCGCCCGGAATCTTGAGAACGATCTTGAAAAACTGTATCCCGAAGACACGGCTGTGCGCTTCACCTTTCTGCCCATCCTTCGCGCTGTCGCGGCTCTGCACCATCGGCAGCCCGCCGAGGCGATTGAGCTTCTACGCGTGTCTGCCCCATTTGACCTCACCATCTCGGGAAGTTGGTCCGGCTTCTTCGGCAACATGTATCCGGTTTACTTTCGGGGCTTGGCTTATCTGGCGGAAGGGCAGAATCCACAGGCGTCCGCCGAGTTCCAGAAGATACTGGACCATCCGGGCATCATGTTCGCCGATCCAGTTGCTGCCTTGGCGCGCCTGCAATTGGGACGGGCAAATGCCAAGGCTGGGGAACCCGCTCGCGCTAAGGCCGCCTATGCTCAATTCTTGGAACTTTGGAAGAACGGCGACCCCACCCTGAATATCCGCAGGCAAGCCACTCAGGAATTCTCGAAGCTGATGTAGCGTCCATCCTGCAGTTATCGTGCTCCAATAAGATCTCCCACATGCTCACTCGATTCGTATCGCCATCGCAATACCGGCCGCGATCAGCCTCTCGGTCGCGTGGTCTCGGTCAGCTCTTACTCACCTTTATCCTCGCCATCGCCTGGTCGGCCTCGTGCACAGCGCAAAATCGCGTGACCATTCTGAACGATGCGTTTGGGAACGGAACCACACTTGATCTGGACTGGGGCTACTCCGCCTTGATCGAGTTTGAAGGCAAGCGCATCCTCTTCGATACCGGAGACAACGCAGAGTTGTTCCGCAAGAATGTTGAGCGGCTGCACATTGATCTTTCCCGCCTCGACATGGTGATCATCTCTCATGCGCACGGAGACCACACATCAGGCTTGCGGCACGTGCTGGCAGCAAATCCAAAGGTTCCCCTCTTTGTTTCCGAAGACCCCTACTTCACCGGCGCGAGTTTCCCGCCGGCCTTTCTCACGACCGATGCCCGCCCTGACCTTCCGCCTGAGATGCGTTATTTCGGCGGAAGCAACTCGCCGCGGCCTAACGGTTGGCAGGCTTGGGCCGGTACCCGAATGACGGTCGTAAATCAACCGGTCACTATCTCGCCTCACATTCATCTGGTCGCGCTTGTCTCTGACAAGCCGGCCTTTCGCGGCCTGCACGAGATCTCCCTGGTGCTCGAGACACCCGGTGGATTGGTTGTCATAGCCGGCTGTTCGCATCCCGGCATTGAGAACATCCTGGCAGCGGCCACAACAGCCCATCCGGCACAACCCGTGTCAATGCTGTTCGGCGGCTTGCACCTCCTGCAGGACTCCCGCGAGCAGATCGCAGGCACTCTCAAAGTTCTTACCGATACGTACCATGTCCAGAAGGTGGCTGTCGGACACTGTACCGGGGAATTGGCATTTCTGATGATCCAGCAGAGTTGGGGAAAGAACTGGCGATATGCCGGCCTCGGCGAGACAGTCGACTTCTGAGGCCAGCAATACGACTGGGCTCGTCTCTCACGATCAAGGCGCCACATCGCCCGCCCGTTCGGCAATCGGGCGCGCATATCGCAATAGTGAAACGAGAAATTTACCCGGTTCCTCCGTCATCGGCAGGTGAGCTGAATGTTCGAACCAGACGATATGCTTCTCCGGAGCTTTAACCTTGGCAAACCATTCGGCCGCGACCTCCGCGTTCACATTGAAGTCATGACGGCCTAAGAACAAAATCAAAGGGCAATCGAGTTTCTTCACGCCCATGTCATGGTTAAGGATCCGCGGCAGCAGTATCGGCGTCGCGAAGGCGTTCCCCTCCCAGACGCGCCGGCTCTCCTCGTCCGTGTAGTCTGGCGAGAGTTCCGCAAGCGCACTCTCGGCCGAGTTGTCCTTGCGATAGGCCATCGTCCCACCGAAGAACTGAAGCCACTTGCGCTGCGCGTAGATTTCTTCGATTGACAGCTGCTTGCCCGGCGCGGCATAGGGCGTAAGCGCCTTGAGTTCAGCCACCGCTTCGGCATTACCCGTCCGGCGCGCCGCGTCCATTGCGAAGCGCCAGCCGCGCCTTTCGCTCTCCGGCCCGTCCGTTAGCTGACACACGCCAATATACCCATGCAGCCATTCGGGATGGCGCTGCGCGATCTGCAAACCGAGATAGCTGCCCCATGAATGGCCCAGAACAAACACCTTCTCTTTCCCGAGATCCTTGCGGACCCACGTAATCAGCTCCTCCGCATCGGCCACCATGCGCGCTGGTGTCAGAGTCGGCGCGATCGTCGCCGGATCCGTCAGAAGATGCGTCTTCCCCGCCGCTCGCTGATCCCAATAGACAACCGTGAAGTACTCCTCCCATCCCCGCCCGAACCACCAGCTCATCGGCATGTCCACGTAACCTGGCCCGCCATGCAGCACAATCAGGACGGGATTCCTTCGGTCCACGCCACGGATTGACACCCATTGCTCTATGCCCCCGATCCGCCTTTTCTCGAGCCGTTCCACTCCCTCGGGCGTGAGGATCCTGCGCGCATTTGCGATGATCGCTGTCGCTTCAGCACGGCTTGCCGGCTTGGCCGCTGCCGTCTTTGTGAATTGCGCCGGAACCAGGACCGCGCCAAACGCCGCAGTGACCACCAGGCACCGTGTTGTCTGTTTCACGAACCTTAAAGTCCGAATCTGTCCTGAGACAGTGACCCAAAGACTGGACGACATTGAGATGCTTTACCTACCCACTCTGATTTTCACCGCCGCATGTGGCGAGATGAAAACGAATTAACTGAATATCCCTTTTTCAGGCCAGCAACGCGCCTCCGTGTACTCCGTCGAATTGTTCAGCAGATAAAGGGAAAGCCTTTACGGAAGAGGAGATTGCACATGCGCAAGAGATTTGGGGTTTGGGCCTTAGCGTTATCAGCCTTAGTAGCATGCGTGGCACCGACCACCTTACGAGCTCAAGATGGGTATCGCTACGGCGGACGTTACTACGATCGTGACAATCGCCGGGATGGTCGCGAGTGGCGGAACGACTGGCGAGATCGCCGCGCCGACGAGTGGCGCGACCGCCGCTGGCGCGAACACGAATGGCGTGAGCGCGAGTGGCGTGAGCGGCAGCGTTGGGAGTATCAACGAAATCGCGGATATTATCCTGATCCTTATTTCTACTTCGAATATCGTCGCTGAATACCAGAATGTAGTCGGCTGGCAGTTCGATATACTGCCGGCCCGCCCTCACAAGCAAAGGAGAAACGCAATGCGGTTAAGGTTGTTGGGGAGCATGGTCAATCCTGCTCTCTTCTTCGCGGTCGCCCTCTCATGCTTCGGCCAGGGCAACGACGCTCACGCTCTCATCCGGCAAGGTGACGCCGAACTTGCCGGAAACCACTTCCATGAAGCGGCGGAATCGTATCAGAGGGCGCTCGATCTTGATCCTTCTTCTGCTCAGGCCAATCAACAACTTGGTTTGGCGCTGGCGAGAGGAATCATGGCTGGCAACGTACGCCCTTCGGCCGATGCGGATGTCTCTGAACGTGCTGAAACTCATCTGCGCCGGGCAATGGAGTTGGCGCCTTCCTCTACCGCCGCCATTCAGGCGTTATCTGAACTCGATGCATTCCTGGCAGAGCGCTCTCTCGACACCAGCGAAAGAGCAGAACGCTACGGTAAAGCCATCGACCTGCAAAAGCAGCTTCTGACCGTTGATCCTGGCAAACGAAACGTTTACTTGCAGATCGCGCAATTGGAACGCGACCAGTTTGGCCCTGCGCTCCAGAAGCCAAAGCGCAGCTTGCAAAGAAGGCAGGTCCGATCCCCGACCCGGCTGTTCGCCGCGCACTTCAGCAACAATATGGTGCGCTCATCGACGATGCTCTCCTGAACGCTCGTCGTGCTTCCGAGGCGAACGCTGGCTCTCAAAAGCCTTTACTGCTGATGTATCACTTATTTCTCGAACGCGCTCTCATTCGGGATACACCGGATTTGTACGCCAGTGACGTCCACTCAGCCGGGGATTGGCTTGCTCAGTTTCTCGCGGCCGGCGGTCATCTCGATTCGCGCGATGCTCCTCCAGCCCACTAAGCTCCATCAGTCGCCTGGACTTGCCACCTGAATGGCTCACTATCGAACCTGCAAAGTGTCCAGCATGCGTTGGAATGTCGGCCGCAGTTGCGCGAAGTTCACTTCCGGCGCGATACAGATCAGATACAGCATTCCGCCTTGGCTCTGCGGTACCGTAATCAGCCAATCACGTTCACGCAGAGGTTTGCCGTTTTGCTGAACCGGAGAACTGCCGGACAGCTCGACTGAACGCGCTTCTCTACCATTCATCTGAATTCGCTGAACGCTGGATGTGGCACGAAGACCCACGTTCGACTGCTCGAGTCCCGCCACGAGATTCTGCGTTTGCTGATCCAACGATCTGCCCTGGCTCGCAACGTTATGGATTACGACGCCGTACGCCACTGCACCTTCCGCCATAGCGGCGCTTGGCGCAATGGTCAGCCCCTGACCATTTTGGTCCGTGGCAACTTGCCAGTTTTCTGGATACGAAAGACTGATCATGTTTGTTTGCAGGGGGCGGAATGAACCGCTCGGCTTCACTTGAGAAAAGGAAATGCTAGCGAGACTTCCTCCAGTTCCCGCTACCGCCTGACTTACCCCTGCTTGCGGAATAGGAGCGTGAGGAGGCACGGCTCCGTTCTGTTGATTTTGTTTCGCCCACGCATTGCTTTGGGCACCCTGCGCAATTTCCTGCGCAGTATAGACCCGCATCCCTTGCGCTTCCTGATGTACCCGGGCGAATAATCCTGTGTTGCTCTCTTTCTGGACCGGAGGCCATTGACTCACCTGCTGCTGAATGGAAGCAACACGGTTACCTGGATTCGGGTGATCGCTCAGGAAATTCGGCCCGTTGCTGCCGCCTTGTTGCTCCAGTTTCTGAAAAAACTGAGCCATCGCTACCGGAGGGTATCCGGCCTTATACAGAATTACCGCGCCGACCGCATCCGCCTGCGCTTCATCCCCTCGCGAATACCTCAAGGAGATCAACCCGTTGCCAATCCCCAAACCTACGCGCCCCAGAGTACTTGCAATCCCGCTGCTCTGCCCAAGAACCGCTCCCAGTAAACCGGCAATTCCCTGCTGCACCTGCTGCTTCTTCATCTGCTTGATGGAATGCTGCATGTAGATGTGCGACATCTCATGCGCAATGACGCCGGCCAGTTCTGCCTCGTTGTCCGCAGCCGTAATCGTGCCTAGATTAACAAAGATCGGGCCGCCCGGCACCGCAAAGGCGTTGATTTCTTTCTGAGAGATGACATGAAATTCGTAAGGCCACGATTCATCCGCCGGAATCACCGCCTTCAGCTTGTTGCCGAGTTGCTGAACATAACGCGTCTCCGAACTGGAGTCAGGCAGCACCGGCATCTGCTTATAAACCTCCGCTACTGCCTGCTGACCAATCTGTTCCTGCTGTTCCTTCGTTACTCCGGTATTCCCGGGATCGGGCAGTTGTGGGGTCGAGATGCCAACGGCCCTTCCTTCCGCAGCCGTCTCATAGCGCGCGACGCCTCCACTTAAGGAAGCGGCCAGCATACCTACCATGACAATCGTGGTCAAGCTGGATGAAATTTTGATCAAGTTCGCTCCTGCTGATTAGACGCAATTCACTAGTCAAAACGCACTCGATTCGTTCTGGTGTTCTATGCAGTCCATCGCTTCGAAGTCGCTCGAATCCGCCTGACCGCCTCTTCGAGATTCTCGAGCGAGTTCGCGTAACTAAACCGCAGGTACCCTTTCCCCTGATCGCCAAATGATGCTCCATCCAGGCAAGCAACACCCGCCTCATGCAGTAAAAGATCGGCCAGCTCCTTTGAATCCATGCCCGTGCCTTGTATATTCGCGAATGCGTAGAAGGCCCCCGCTGGCGGATGGCAGCGAAACCCGGGCACTTGGTTCAGTGCACTACAAAACACATCGCGCCTTCGCCTGAATTCTGCCACCATCGTGGCGACGCCCTCTTGTGAACCCTCGAGTGCCGCCAAGCCTGCCCGTTGCGTGAAGCTTGCCGTGCATGAGTTCGAATTGACCATCAGCTTGTTCACGGCATCCACCATCCATTCCGGCATTACTCCGTAACCCAATCGCCAACCTGTCATCGCGTAGGTCTTAGAGAATCCATCCAGAAGAATCGTCTTCTCCCGCATACCTGCAATGCTGGCTATGGAAAACGACGGCTCGCCGTAGTACAGCCGTGAATAAATCTCGTCCGAGATCACCATCAGATCTTTTTCCTTAACCAGTTCCGCGATATCACGGATCTGCTGCTCAGGGATAATTCCGCCCGTCGGATTCTGTGGCGAATTTAGGATTAACATCTTCGTACGCTCCGTCAACCCGCGCCTCAGAGCGTCGATGTCAAAGGAGAATCCCTTGTCTTCCACAAGTGGGATGGGCACAGGCAACGCACCCAGAAATCGCGTCATGGAGCGATAGATCGGGAAGCCCGGGTCCGGCATAATCACTTCGTCGCCCGCCTCTAGCAACGCCAACATTGCAAAGAACAGGATCGGCTTCCCACCCGGAACAACGCACACTTGTTCAGGGCTCACATCAATGCTTCGCGTGTTCCCGATGTGCGACGCGATTGCCGCACGCAGTTCCAGATAACCCTGCGTCGGACCGTAATGAGTCCATCCTTGGTCTAATGCTTCTTTCGCCGCCTCGACGATTCCAGGCGCAGTCGGAAAGTCGGGCTCCCCAATCTCCAGGTGAATCACGCTCTGTCCGGTCGCCTCTAATGCCTTCGCACGGACCAGAACGTCAAAAGCCGATTCCACTTCGATCTGCGCCATTCGTCCCGCAAGTTTCACGCCTGTGATTCTCGCAGAGACGCCTCTGGCGCTATTCAAGTCCTTCAACGATGCGGAAGTCTCGTTCGGCGCCGTCGCCAAGTGCTTTCTTCGCAGCTAAGTACGCTTCGCTGTGATAAGCAGCCAGAGCGTTCTCAAGACTATCGAACTGCACCACAACGGTACGCTCCTTCAGACCGGCTTCGAATGCAGTCACGTCTGTGGTTCTGACTAACGCCTTACCACCGAACGCTGCTGTCGCCGGTCCCGCCAGCTTCCCATACTGCTCGAGCGCAGCCGGATTCGATATCGACCGGTAGAAAACGATCCAATAGCCCTTTTTCACTTATGCATCCCTCCGGTACTGTAGCAATCTCGATGCTCCTCTTCATGCGCATTGCGTCCGGCGATTACAACCTCATCGGTTTGGTCTGGAACTCTGCCTGAACTACTCCAGATCGATAGTGAATTTGATATAGTTCCTCTCCAGCTCGAAATCCTTCCAAGTTGAGGTGTAAGTGAGATCTCTGTCGACTCAGATCGCCATGCGCGGTGCGGCCACGATCGGACTCTTCGTTGCCGTCCTCTTCATTGCCGAACTCGGCTCCCGGGCCTTTGCACAAGGCCTCACCGGCCAGATTTCCGGAACAGTCAGCGATAGCAGCGGTGCTCCCATCACCGGTGCCAATGTTCAGATTGGCAACACCGACACAAGTCAAACGCGATCCCAGAAAACGGATCCGGATGGGCGTTTCCTCTTCAATGAACTGCTGCCAGGTAACTACAACCTAAGCATCGAGAACTCAGGATTTAAGAAGTTTCAGCAGACCGGCATCAGCGTTACCGCTTCTGAACGCGTTACGGTTCCAGCCATTGCCCTCCAGATCGGTTCCCTTACGGAGACCGTTGCCGTGGAAGGCCAGACAGCCGCCGTCCAGACCGAAAGCTCTGAGCGAGCCGGGCTTATCACCAGCCGCGAAATGCAGGAGATCCCGCTGAAAGGCCGCTCCTACATCGGAACAACGCGGCTACTGCCCGGCGTGATCGATACCGCCAATCGCGAATCGCCGGGCTGGAATGATCTGGTCGGCATCAACATTAACGGCACGCGCGCCGGTGCTATCGACCTGAATCTCGATGGCATCACCAGCTTGGATACCGGTTCACTCACCGGCCCTTATCTCGCGCCTAGTATCGATGCCGTCGCCGAGGTCAAAGTCCTGCTCAGCAACTATCAGGCCGAGTATGGCCGCAGCTCCGGAGGCACCATCAACACTGTTATCAAAAGCGGCACAAAAGACTTTCACGGCGGAGTTTATTACTTCCTCCGCAATGAGGATCTGAACGCCAACGAGTTCTTCAACAACCGCAATGGACAACCGAAGCCTCGCTACCGCTTCAACAACCCCGGCTACTTCGTCGGCGGCCCCGTTATCTTCCCCGGCACTGGCTTCAATCGAAACCATGACAAACTCTTCTTCTTCTGGTCACAGGATTTCCTCCCGCTCACCATTCCGTCTTCCATCAGCACCAAGACATTCCCAACCGTGCTTGAGCGTCAGGGCAATTTCTCGCAATCCGGGGTAACCGTCCTCGATCCCACCAGCCGGCAGCCCATACCCGGAAACATCATGGCTCCCAGCCAGATCGATCCAAATGGACAGAAATTGTTAAGCCTTCTCCCGCTCCCCAACACCGTCGGCCCCGGAGGCCAATACAACTGGACTGGCGTCAGCATCAACAAGCAGCCGCGTCGCGATTCCGTGCTGCGAGTTGATTACAACATCTCGCCCAGCACAACTTTTTACGTTCGCCTCATCCAGGACTACCAGGCCTCCCAAGGAGCATTCGGCCTCTTGGCTGGCCTCGGCCAAACCGATACCTGGCCTCAGTTGCCCATCAGCTACGAGATCCACAGCGCCGGCGCAGTCGCCACGCTCATCCACACGTTCGGCGCTAACAAGGTCAACGAACTCACCTTTGGAGTGAATCGTGCCAAGCAAACGGTGGCCGCACTCACCTCCGCCGCACTCGATCAAAACAATCGCACCAAGGTCGGCTTGACCATTCCTCAGTTCTACCCGCAAGCAAATCCCTACAACCTGATTCCCAACGCCACGTTTAACAACAGCAACATTCCCAACGTCGGGCAACTTAGGGATTGAGGGCCGTTATCCTTTCTTCGGAACGAATAACATCTGGAATTACTCCGATAACTTACTCAGCCATCTTCGGTCAACACAGTTTGAAGTTCGGCGCGTTCTGGGAACATGGGACACGCAATGCCGCGCGCGCCACTTCTTTCAACGGCACTTTGCCTTCGATCGGGATGCCACCAACCCGCTTGATACTGGTTACGCCTATTCCAACGCGCTGTTCGGGGTGGTGGATAGCTATACCGAATCCAACGGTCATCCCGCGCGCCCATGGCCGCTACAACAATGTCGAGTGGTATGGGCAGGATAGCTGGAAGGCCAACGAATAATTGACCGCTCGACGTAGGAGTCCGTTTTTATTTCATTCAGCCGACCTACAGCGCGAACGACACGCTCGCCGCGTTTGATGCCTTCGCCTATAATGCCGAGCCTTACAGCCGCCGCTTATTCAGCCGTTCCTCAACAATGGCGTACGAGTGGGCCGCGACCCTGTCACTGGCCAGATCTTCCCGCCGTTAAGATCGGAACCTTCTCCACCGTGGCCGGCACGCCCTTCCAGGGCATGACGAAATACAAGGAGAGCATCCTCAACAATCCCAGTATTCAGGCTGCTCCTCGCGTTGGGCTCGCATGGGATGTCTTCGGAAACGGGAAGACCGCCTTGCGAACCGGTTTCGGCATCTTCTATGATCGCTTTAACGACGACCAGATCCTGCAGCTGGTTCAGTCGCCGCCGCTGGTCACCACGGCTTTGCGAACTACACCACCATCAACAATCTGCTCGCGACGCCGTCTCAGCCTGAGCCCCACCAGCGTCACAGCCGTGCAGCGGGATTTCAAGCCGCCGGCCGTTTATAACTACAGCTTTGGCATTCAACAGAATATGGGCGGCGGCATCATTCTCGATGTGGCCTACGCCGGCAATCAGCAGCGGCATCTTGCTCGATACCAGAAACCTGAACGCGACCCCGTACGGCACCAACTTCCTGCCGTCCAGTCGGGACCTGACGACCAACTCCAGCCCTCTGAACTCAAACTTCTACGACCGATCCGCGGTTACACCGATATCAATTATCTGGAATTCGCCGGGTTCGGGAATTACAACGCCCTGCAGGTTCAGCTGACCAAGCGCTTCTCGAGCACTCTCACGTTCCACGCCAGTTACTCCTGGTCGAAGGCGCTCGATTTAGTCGATACGCTCGGCGGCACGGTCAACCCGGTCCTTGACTATCGCAGCCGCGATTACGGTCCCGCAAGCTTTGACCGCACTCACGTGATAACGGTCGACTATGTTTACAACCTGCCGAGTGTTAGTAAGCACTGGAACAACGCATTTACAAGAGTTGGACTCGACGGCTGGGAATTCTCCGGCGTCAGCAACTTCCAGACCGGTGCGCCGCTGGGGTTGCCTTATGCGCTCACCCAGTCCGCCGATCTAACCGGCGCCACCACGCAGTCGGGCACTACCACGGCCAGCGGCCTGTGACCGGTTACGACAGCCGTGTCGTGCTGACCGGCAACCCTGCCGCGCCGGGACCGAGTGGGCAGTGGTTCAACGTGAACGCCATCGCCGCACCCTTCCCCGGCCTTTCTGTGAATGGAATCGGCAATGCCTCCAAAGCTCCTATCTACGGACCCGGCCTCGAGAATTTCGATATGTCGCTGTTCAAGAATTTCCGGCTTGGTGCGAATGAAGCCCGCCGTCTGCAGTTCCGGCTTGAGACTTACAACACCTTCAACCACACCCAGTTCACCTCCATCGATCTGGGCGTGCGGTTCGACCCGACCAACAAGCAAACCAACACAAATCTCGGTTTCTTCACGCAGGCAGCACTGGCCCGGCGCGTGGTGCTAGGGCTGAAACTCTACTTCTGATTGATCGATACGGCAAGCGTGCGTCTCTTCACCTATCCTGAGGTCACGCACGCTCTCTATGGCTGAACTCGTCGATCGCCGATCTATCCTGGCCGGTGCCCTCGCTGGCGGTATCTCCTCCGGCGCCACTGCCTCGAAGGATCGCCCCAACATTCTGCACATCATGACCGATCAGCAACAATGGGCCACGCTTGCCGGGCGGTCTGAGTGCCGTACTCCTAATCTCAACCGGCTGGCTGACTCAGGATTGCTGTTTGAGCGCTCCTACACCCCCTGTGCGGTCTGCTGCCCGGCCCGCGCCATGATTCTGTCCGGCGCCTATCACTGGAACAATGGAGTTTACAACCAGGTTCATTCGCCGCCCTCGGTCCACCGCGATATGAAGCAGGATGTCGTTCTCTACTCACATCGTTTGCGTGAAGTAGGTTATCGCCTCGGGTACGTCGGCAAATGGCACGCATCCTGGGTACGAACGCCCCTCGATTTCGGCTTCCATGAAGTAGCCGACCTGTCCGGTTGTGATCCCCAATTGATTCACCGTCTCCAAAACAATCCCGACGAGGTGCGGCGTCCGAGTGGCAAGCGTAAGGTCACCCCGGCGCGAACCATGCAGTGGCCCGGCTCAGAACCTTTCGTGCTGTGGGGTTGCCAGGAGGGCGCGGAAGAACAAACGCCTGAGTATTACCGAGCCGAATGTGCCCTGCGCATGATGAGGCGCTTCGCCCGAGGTCAGCAGCCCTGGCATCTTGAGGTGCACTTCGAGGCGCCGCACGACCCCTACTTGCCTCTCGCGGCCTACCGCGATCGTTATGATCCGCGCTCCATCCCGGTGCCCGCAAGCTTCCACGATCGCTTCGATGGAAAACCCGGCCTTCATCGTCGCGAGTCGGAGACTTGGGGCCATGTCAGTGAAGAAGACTATCGCTCCGGCCGCTCCCACTACTACGCTTACACCGAGCAGGTAGACGCTCAAATCGGCCGCATCTTGGACGAGCTGAAGCAAACCGGTAAGGAGCAGAACACAATCGTCGTAGCCACAACGGATCACGGCGATATGGCCGGTGCTCACAGAATGTGGCTGAAGGGCTGGATACCTTACGAAGAGGCTTATCGCGTTCCCCTGATTGTGCGATGGCCCGGTCGCATTCAGCCGGGAACCCGAACGAACAAGCTGGTACAGACCCACGATCTGGCCCATACTTATATACAGGCGGCCGGCGGTCGCCCCCTACCGTTTCAGGATGGCCGCGCCCTGCAACCCTTGTTCGAAGACCCGCAGGAAACTTCTTGGCGTTCCCAAATCCTCTGCGCTTTTTACGGCGGCGAGTTTCTCTACACCCAGCGGATCGCGATCACTGATCGCATGAAATACGTCTTCAATGGGTTCGACATCGATGAATGTTACGATCTGGCCAACGATCCTCAGAAGATGCAAAACTTGGTCGCAACCGGCGCGAAAACCGGAGATGTGGACGATATGCGAGCTCGACTCTACGAACTCATGGACGAATTCAACGATCCGTATGGACCCCTCACCAGGCCGGATGCTCCCCTCCGCGGAGATCGGTACTGTGCGCCTCGCTACTTGTCTAGGGGCAAGCGGCTGTAAAGAGTAGCCCCCGTGCCCGCGAGTAAGCTTGCTTGGAGATCTCATGCCCATCCGCCTTCACTTCCTTAACGTTTGTCTTGCCGGCACAGCGCTGCTTCTGGTAGCCGCTCCCTCTCGCGCTCAGAACACTAAAGCCGATGTTCCTCCCGTGATCGACGTCCACGTTCACGCCATGGATGATGCTGGGCCCATGGCGATGCCCATGTGCCCGAATACTCCCAAATTCACAGCCTCGGACCCGGCCACCAAAGAGGCTCCGTTCGGTTGGATGCAGGAAGAGTGCACCCCCAAACTGTATCCGGCTGCCAAGGGCCAATACATGAAGGAAGTGCTCGCCGAGATGGAACGCATGAACGTCACCGCCGTCGTATTCGGAGATCCGGCAAGCGTTCAGAAGTGGAAGGCCGCTGCGCCCGGGCGCGTGATCTCTGGTACGAGTTTTACTCAAGGCATGGGCCCTGGCCGCGTTCCGCTTGACGAACTTCGCACGCACTTCAAAGACGGTGGCGGATTCAAAGTGATGGGCGAGATCGGCTTGCAATACGAAGGTCTTTCCCCCAGTGATCCCAGCGTCGACCGCTACTTCGCGCTCGCTGAGGAACTCGATATCCCGGTTGCCATCCACATGGGCACGGGCGGTTCGGGCCGCGCCAACGTCGCCATGCCCAAGTTTCGTGGCTCTAAAGGTGATCCGCTGCTCCTCGAAGAGCTGTTGGCACGCCATCCCAAGCTGCGCGTCCAAGTGATGCACGCCGGCTATCCCATGATCGAGAACATGCTGATCCTGCTCCAGGCGAACTCTCACGTCTACGTTGATGTGGCCGGTCTTATCTGGAGCTACCCGCTCAAGGAAGTCAATCGATATATCGAACGGCTCGTCGACGGAGGCTTCGAAGATCGCGTGATGTTCGGGACGGATCAGCTCGTATGGCCCAAGCTCATGGCCTACTCCATCAGCATCATCCAGAACGCTGATTACCTCACGCCCGAGCAGAAGCGCGACATCCTATACAACAACGCAGCCCGCTTCTTACGTCTAGATAAGAACAAGTGACCCGTGCCACAAACCTCCATCTCTCCCATGCTCTCTGTGCGGCGCGGTGCTGATGCAATTGACTTCTACATTTCCGCTTTTGAGGCTCGCGTCCTCTATCGCATCGACGCGCCGGATGGAGCCGTGGTCGCCCGCCTCGCCGTCAACGGGGCCGAGTTCTGGGTGGCCGACGAATCGCCCGAACACCAGAACTTCAGTCCTGAAACACTGGGCGGTGGCACTGTCGGGATGGTGATGGTCGTGGACGATCCCGAAGCAGCCTTCGCCAAAGCCCTTAGCGCCGGAGCCAAAACAATTTTTCCGGTGGAAAATCAATACGGCTGGCTGGTTGGAAGGGTTGTCGATCCGTTCGGACACCACTGGGAAATCGGCAAACCTTTGTCCTGACGCCGAACAGCATCCATAGCCGGCGGCCTTACGCACTGGCTCTCATTCAGGGCAGCCGGCCGATAATGTCGCGATACTCCTGCTCGCTGAACGCCCTGCAGGTTTCCGTCACAATGCTCCCCTGTGAGGCAATACCCAGCACGGCCCTCGCAAGCGTCGCATCGTCCGGAGCTTCGGCCACAGCCAGACAATCGTATTGGCCCATAAGCATGTAAAACTCTTTGATTTTGAGCCCGGCCGGCTCGAACGCTTTCCGCCCGGCTTCAAGGCGAGATGGACTATGTCTGACCTCTCTCAAGCCTTGCGGCGTCCATTTGAACAAGATGATGTAAGTGGGCACAGTTCCCTCCGGTATCAGGGGATTCTATCCCAAAAGTAATCGGTCCTGCATTCTTCGTTACCTTGATACAAATAGTCGGATACAAATGATCGCGCCATCGATGGTCACAACCGCTTTTGAGCTAAGTAACTTCCGTATCGAAAGAAATCTGGGTGTCGTCCGGGGAATCACAGTGCGGTCCCGATCCATACTCGGTACGCTCGGCGGATCGTTGCAGACGATGATCGGAGGCAACATCACGGCATTCACCTCCCTGTGCGAAAAAGCGCGTGAAGAGGCATATGGGTTGATGTTGCTTCATGCTGCCGAAATTGGCGCCAACGCAATTATCGGGATGCGGTATGACGCCAATGAGCTGATGGAGGGCGTCACCGAAGTGCTTGCGTACGGAACAGCAGTTTGGGTCGAAGCGCACTCGCCGTGCCAGCCGCTCGCATAAACGGTCAACGAGCAGCGTTCTTCTACTTAACGCCTTTGGCCGGGTTCCACGAGCCCTGCATCTTTCGAATGTAAACAATTTGGCCTAGGTGATAGGCATTGTGTGCCCCGATGTGAGCAATCTGGGAAGCGGAGGCTTTCAACTTAGTGTCATCGGCATGTTGCACGGCCTCCTCCCATGCCTTCATCACGCTATCCAGTCGCTGGACCGTAGCTGCCCAGCTCTTCTTGTCGAAGCTGTTGAACGTCTCGTCATTGTTTCCGTTATAGGCCGCCGGTTTCTCGCCTTTGAATCGCTCGAGCCCTCGGCTGTTCCAGAAAGCAAGATGGTTCACTAATTGCCCGATCGAATGGTTTCCCTTCCCATCGGTCCAGCTCGCTTGTTCCGGAGTGAGATCCGCGACCGCCACCGCAATGGGAACAAACCAATCCTCTTGGTCGTGAGTAGTATGCAACTGCTCCAGAAGCACTTCGCTGAGGGTTTGCGGCTTCTTGGGCTGAGTCTGAGCGCAGAGCAACGTCCCGCAAAGAACGGCAAGAAAGATCCGGCACATGCGAACCATGGTAATCGCTTTTGAATTTTTAAGCGATCGCCTTTTCAACTATGGCTGTCCGCTAGCCGCGCTGCTTGTTTCAGAAGATAATCCCGTTCCGGTATCGTCGTCGTCCGGCCGGCCGCCAATCGAAATTCTTGCATGGCTGTTTCATGGTTGCCGGCCATTGCCAGTAAATGAGCTCTGACGGCATTCAACCGATAGTGCTCTGCCAGCCGCGCATCCGAATCTAAAGCTTTCAGCAGATCCAGCCCCTCTTTCGCACCACGCACCATGGCAACCGCAACCGCATGATTCAGGATCACCATCGGGTTGTCCGACATGCGCTTCAACAGCTCATAAAGAGCAAGAATCTGCGGCCAATCGGTATCCTCGGCCCGTTCAGCCTCATCATGCACGGCCGCAATCGCGGCTTGCAGCTGAAACGGTCCAATGGAGCCTGCGCCGAGTGCGGCGGTTAGCAACGCGATACCTTCCGCAATCTGCGCCTGATCCCACAGCTCTCGATCCTGCTCCGGCAGAGCAATCAATTCTCCCGCCGGGCCCGTACGCGCGCGCCGCCGTGCGTCGGTCAGCAAAATCAGGGCGAGCAGTCCCGCCGCCTCCGGATTTCCGGGAGATAAAACATGCACAGATCGAGTCAGGCGAATCGCTTCGGTCGACAACTCAAGTCGCTGCAGGCTTGGTCCGGTACTCGTCGTGTAACCCTCGTTGAAGATCAGATACAGGACATGCAACACCGCCCTGAACCGCTCCTCGCGCTCTCGAGTGCTTGGCAATTGGAAAGGCACGCCGGAATCCTTAATCGTGCGCTTCGCCCGGCTGATCCGTTGCGCCATCGTCGCTTCCGGCACCAGAAACGCGCTGGCGATTTCTGCGGTCGTCAATCCTCCCACCGCCCGTAGCGTCAGCGCAATCGCCGACGCGGAAGTCAGCGAAGGATGGCAACACATGAAGAATAAGGTCAACGTGTCGTCATCCCCGGCCTGCCCCTCTAGTTCGCTTGCGGCCGCTGGAGTCTCGCCGTCAAATGCCAGGTTCGCCTCTCGTTTGCGGCGTGCCCCTTCACTGCGCAGATAATCCGTCATCCGGCGCGCTGCCACCTGAATCAACCAGGCCCGCGGATTTTCGGGCAGCCCTTCGCGTGGCCATTGCAGCACCGCCGCCAACAGTGCCTCCTGCACAGCATCTTCCGCCGCCGCGAAATCATGGAACCGCCGCATCAATGACCCGAGCACCTGTGGCGCAAGCTCACGCAACAGGTGCTCGAAAGTAATCTCAGTTGAGCTCATCGGCATGCTGGCTGCCGTGTTCAGTGGGTATGAACACTCTTAGAGCATCTCGGGTGGCGGCCCGCTCGGTACCGGTCGCACTTCAATCGGCATCTTTAAAGGTGCGCCTCCGGGTCCGGGTGCCGCCGAGATCCTCGCCGCGAGGGCATAAGCGCGCTCTGGCGTACTGACGTCGACAATCCAGAAACCTGCTAGAAACTCCTTGCTTTCCGGGAACACGCCGTCGGTAATTGGCATCCCATCGTCGCCTGCTCGCACCAGCTTCGCTTCCCCTGGAAACGACAGGCCTTCCGCCAACACAAACTCGCCCGATGCCTTCAATTCCTTGTTCAGGCTCATCATGAACGCGACATGCGCTTGCAGATCCTTCTTGTCCCAGCTTGGTACGCCACACTCGGCCTTCATGGTGTTCATCATCAGAATGTATTTCATGTCTTCTATCCCCTCACGAATGCAATCCATAGATAAACGGCGGCCCGCTCACGGCAAGTCCACCGGCCTGGAGGTCATGATTTGCCTTACTTCAATCGGCATATCGGTTGGCACTCCGCCCGGCCCCGGCGCAGAGGAGATTCGGGCCGCGATCTCGTAGGCTCTGTCCGCATTCTCCACATCCACAATCCAGTAACCGGCAAGAAATTCTTTCGATTCCGGGAACACTCCATCGGTGATGGGGCGTCCGTCTTTACCGGCCCGCACGACCTTCGCCTGTTGCGGGAATGCCAGCCCTTCTGTCCCCACAAACTCTCCTGACTCGGTCAGCTCTTTGCCGATAGCGTGCAAAGCGCCCATGTGTGACTGCACATCTTTCTCCGACCAGGCACGATAGGTGTCAACCCCGGCAGGTGTCACATTCATCATCAGAATGTATTTCATCTTTTCTCTCCTGTTTCGCGCCACTGTCGGCGCTCACTAGGGAATCGAAACCCGTACCGCGTTCTCGACATCCGCGCTGAAAATTCTTCTGAAAAAGATTTGTTGCCGGCCTTGTAGAACCGGCTTTCCGCCGATCGACATTCTTGCAGAGGGACCAAGATGACAGCCTACCCGGTTCTGGATTCCTCCAGTGAATGGACATCCGCCTGCGAGATACAACAGCGCTCTATGGAGAGCCCCTGCCCGGCTCGAAACGGCCCGCCTCGAACCTGCGTGGATGGCAGCGCGCGCTGCCGGCAGGTACATGAACTTGGCGGCGACTTCTACAACTGCCTCCCGCTCTCGCCCGATCGTTTATCCATCGTTCTGGGCGACGCATGCGGCAAAGGCTTGGCCGCGGCGCTCATCGCCTCCAATATTCAGTCCTCGCCAGGCCGATGACGCGACTGTTGTTGCTATTACGCGTGCTTTGATGACGGGCTCCGGGGGCTAATCGCGCCGAGGCTCCCGAATCCAGTCACAGATCTCCGAAAAATTTCTAACCTGAATGACATCATTGCCTTAAGCCTTCCCGCGCAACATGGGAAAGTTCGTTTTCGGCCTCCCCGATGCTACGGTTATCCCGTCCGGAGGCCTTACCATGACATCTCGCCAACAACGCAAAGCCGCGGAGCGCAAAGCTCGCAAACAGAAATCTCGCAACGGGAACACGGCGCCTTGCCGGGTTCTTCCGCTGCCGTCACCTTCTGTTTCTTCATCGCAGGCGTCATGGACGCAAGCTCAGAATGATTACTCCGCGCTCGTCGCCGCTGCCAGCCCGGCCCTGCTCTTCCCTGGCGAGAACGCCGATCATTACCGCTCCCACTTACAGCACTTCTTTCAGCAGCACCAACCTCAACCTGGTGTCGAATCCGTCCTTGTCCAGCGCTTGGCCGATTACCAATGGCGTCTGCAACGCATCGCCGCACTGGAAGCTGGCATCATGGCGCTAGGACGCCGCAAGTACGCCGAACTGTTCCCCGAAGCCGCAACCGAACTCCGATCCTCGCTGACCGACGCCCACACCATCGTTGCCGAAGTCATCACGCTCAAGCGTCTTCAAAGCCAGGAGAGCCATCTTCGCCGGTACTACGCGAAAGATCTCGCCGAACTGAAAGAGTTCCAGGACGCTCGTCTCCGGAAAGAGGATGGGCATCGGAACACTGACGAACATTCGCCGCTATCGGAACCTGCAGCCTCTATGCCAGCGCCCATCCTGGTCGACGACGAGAATGGGTTCGAATTTTCATTTGACAACGACGCCGGCTTACCAGGGCATCCCGCCTCGCCTGACTTTCTAGATGACTTGCTTGGCTCCGATCTTTCTCCCGACCTGAGTCGCTAGGTTAGCGACTAAATAGCCGCGATGGTGGGGCGGACAATCTTCTTGTCTGCCGCCTTGTCGGCCGTGTTCGGGTCGTTTTGAACTCCAATTCCGCCCGCACCGGCACTCGGTGGCACCGTGCGGCGCGTAAGGTTCATCTCTCTACTAGGCTATTACTGATGTCCCTTCTCCTCCACTATTTGAAAGAACACTGGCGCTTGGTCTTGCTGGCTTTGCTCTTAGCTGCGGTCAACCAGATCTTCTCCTTATTGGATCCGCTTATCTTCCGCTTCATCATTGACCGCTACGCAACCAAGTTTCACGACTACACCATTGCGCAGTTCATCCGCGGTGTCAGTCTCCTGTTGGGCGCTGCTGTGAGTGTCGCCTTCATTTCTCGCGTCGCAAAGAATTTCCAGGACTACTACGTCAACGTAGTCACGCAACAGACCGGAGCGCGCCTCTATGCCGATGGCGTGGAACGATCTCTATCGTTGCCCTACGCCGTTTTTGAAGATCAGCGCAGTGGAGAAACTCTCGGCAAGCTCCAAAAAGTGAGAACCGACGTTGAGCGCTTCATCACCGCTTTCGTCAATATTCTTTTCACGTCCACGGTCGGCGTCGTCTTCGTCACCGTGTACGCTTTGCGCGTTGATTGGATCATCGCGCCGGCCTTTTTGCTGACCATCCCTCTTCTCGGCGGTATCAGCTCCGTTCTTAGTCGTCGCATCAAAGCCATCCAAAAAACCATCGTGGCTGAGACTGCGGCGCTCGCCGGCTCCACCACTGAATCGTTGCGCAATATCGAACTCGTGAAGACGCTCGGTTTGGCTCGCCAGGAAGTGGGGCGCCTCAACTCAACAACCGGAAAGATTCTGAAGCTTGAGCTGAAGAAGGTCCGCTATCTTCGCAGCCTGAGTTTCCTGCAGGGCACCGCCGTAAACTTGCTGCGAACCAGCATACTCTTCCTGATGCTCTACCTGATTTTCACCCAGCGCATCACCGTAGGTCAGTTCTTTTCGCTCTTCATCTATTCCTTCTTCATCTTCGGACCGCTTCAGGAACTGGGCAACATCATTAACATTTATCGGGAGACCGAAGCTTCTCTTGCCAACCTCGAAGAGATCCTGCAAATCCCTCCGGAAGCCAAGCCCGCTCATCCCATTCCGCTGCTCCAGCTTGAGTCTCTTGAGTTTGATGGGGTGACCTTTGAACATCGCACCGCCAGCAGGCCCGCGGTTACCAATGTCAGCTTCAGCATGAATCGCGGCGAAACCGTTGCCTTCGTCGGCCCATCCGGCGCGGGCAAAACGACCTTAGTCAAACTTCTTGTCGGCCTCTATAGCCCCCAGTCTGGGACAGTTCGTTACAACGGCATCGAGCGAGAGTTGATCGACCCTGATGAACTCCGTGCCCAGATTGGCTTCGTCACCCAGGACACCCAGCTCTTCTCCGGAAGTATTCGCGAGAACCTCCTCTTCGTACAGCCCGATGCCTCTGATGCCGAATGCCTCGACGTGTTGCATCGCTCCGCGGCAGATTCCTTATTAGCGCGCGCCGATAAAGGACTAGACACCATGATCGGCGAAGGCGGCGTCAAGGTTTCCGGCGGTGAGAAGCAGCGGCTTTCTATCGCTCGCGCTCTTCTGCGCAGACCTCGACTCCTGGTCTTCGACGAGGCCACTTCCTCCCTGGATTCCATCACCGAAGAAGAGATTACGCGCACCATCCGTTCGGTCGGCCAACGATCCGACGTCATGACCATCTTGATCGCTCACCGCCTCTCCACCATCATGCATGCCGAGCGTATTTACGTATTGGAGCGAGGACAAATTGTAGAGCAGGGCACACATTCCGACCTTCTCATGCAGCATGGTTTGTACTATGCCCTGTGGCGTCAGCAGATCGGGGAGCGCACGCCTGAGCTGGTCGCTAGTTAAAACGACTTGTTATATAGTGCATTCCGGGGTATGTTCATGAAACACTTCGGTAAAGCCATTCTCTTTTCGTTTATAACTCTTACGTTGGGTATCCGCTCAACTTCGGCAGCAACTGTGTACACCACGAACCTTTCCGGGGCGAACGAAGTCCCGGCGGTCGCCTCCACTGCCACCGGCACCTCGGTTGTCACTCTTTCCGGTGATTCTCTATCGGTGTTTGAAACTTTCAGTGGGCTTGTCGGCGGCCCTGCCGTCGCAGCTCACATTCATTGCTGCGGTCCTATCGGCATCAATGAGGCGGTTGCCCTTCCCTTCACAGGGTTCCCGTCAACCACGAGCGGAACCTATTCCATGACCTTCGATCTCACCAGCTCGGCCGTCTACACCGCAGCTTTCATCACTGCCAGCGGCGGTACGGCCGCCGGCGCCGAAAGCGCATTAATCGCAAGCCTGAACTCCGGCCAGGCATACGCGAACATACACAACGCCACCAACCCTGCGGGTGAAATCCGGGGACAACTCGCTCTAGCTCCTGAGCCCGGGACCATGATGCTCGGTGGTGTGGCCCTGTCGCTCGTTGCCATTCTCCGGCGCAGAAGTCTGCGCCAATCCTAATCGAAAAGAGAACCTCGTTGTCACCTAACTGGAAGCTGGGTCGCCGGCACTTCCTCTCCCTCGCAGCCGCGCCTCTGCTGCGAGGGATGCCGACCCCAAAAATCAAGAATGTCTCTGTCATTGCTACCGCGCCTGCCGGCGTCCGTCTGGTTGTCGTCAAGATCCAGACCGACCAGGATGGCCTGTACGGCTACGGATGCGGCACTTTTACTCAGCGTGCTGACTTGGTGGTCGCGGCCGTCGACAAATACCTTAAGCCGTTTCTGATCGGTCGTCCAACCGATGGCATCGAAGACCTCTGGCAGGCGATGTATAACTCGTCCTACTGGCGCAACGGGCCGGTCTTGAATAATGCCATCAGCGGTGTCGACCAGGCCTTGTGGGACATCAAAGGCCGCCAGGCCGGACTGCCCGTCTACGAACTACTGGGTGGAAAAACCCGGCGCGGAGCGATGATCTACTCTCACGCTGCTGGATCTGAAATCTCCGAAACTCTCGATTCCGCCAAAAAGATCATGGCGCGTGGCATTAAGGTCGTCCGCCTGCAGGTCGCCGTTCCCGGTCAGGCTGCCTATGGCGCGGGCCGGGCGGGCTATGTTGAAGACCGGCAGACATCCAGCGCCGGTACCCTGCCGGAAGACGAAATTTTCGAGCCGCAGCCTTATACACGCCGTACTCTTGCGCTGTTCGAGGCCGCTCGTAAAGAGCTTGGCCCCGATATTGAATTACTCCACGACGTGCACGAACGCCTTCCCCCGCGCTTGGCCGTGCAGTTCGCGAAAGACATGGAGGAGTTCCGCCTGTTCTACCTGGAGGACGTCCTGTCGCCCGAGAACATCGACTACTTCCGGCAAATCCGCGCCAAGTGCACCACTCCTTTGGCCATGGGCGAACTCTTCAACAGCCCGCACGAATGGAATCCGCTCCTGAAGGAGTCGCTGATCGACTATATTCGCGTTCACGTCTCCCAGGCCGGCGGCCTCACACCTGCCCGAAAAATCGCAACCCTTGCCGAAGCCTGTCAGGTTCGCACCGCTTGGCACGGACCCGGCGATGTCAGCCCCGTCGGCCATTGCGCTAACATCGCGCTCGATCTCATTTCGTCCAACTTCGGTGTGCAGGAATGGACCTTCCCGTCTGAGCGCCTCAACGAAGTCTTCACCGGTTATCCGGAGTTTAAGGACGGCTATGTCTACGCCAACGAGAAGCCCGGTTGGGGCGTAGAGATCAATGAGAAAGCCGCCCTCAAGTATCCCTTCGGTTCCGAGAAGGGCGCCCGCCTCTATTACAACGGAGGCTGGGGCGTCGTTCGTCGGCAGGATGGCAGCGTCATCAACCAGTAGTCGTCATTACCAGTTTGTAATCGAACCGTCTGGGCGGAAGTAGGTCTGCGCTCGCGCCGTAATCGGCTGCGTGTATTCGGCAATCTGCTTCAGGTACTTCATATCGAGTTCCACGCCCAGCCCGGGTCGCTCGTTCGGATAGAGCTTGCCGTCTTTGAAGTCAAGGCAAAGAGGCAGATGCGGTAGCGTCTTGCCCTGAAAGTTGTATTCCATTAGAACCGGCCCCGAAAACGTACCCAGGCTGTTCACAAGTGCGGCGGTCGCAATGGGCCCCGTGAAGTGCGGAACCATGCCGATGAAGTGTGTTTCGCAAAGAGTTGCGATCTTCATCATCTCGGTAATGCCTCCTACATTGGGCAGGGTCGCCCGCACGTAGTCGATGGAGTGGTTCTCCACCAGCTTGTTGAAGTCCCAGCGCACACCCCACTCTTCTCCTGCGGCTATAGGAACGCTCACCTTCTGCCGCAAAATCGGCAGATCTTCGTTGAAAGCCTCGGCGCGCACCGGGTCCTCCACGAAAAACGGCGCAAGCTGCTGAATCATGTCGCACCCGCGGATCGCATCGCTCAGGTCGAAGCGCTGGTGGAAATCGACAACCCAGTCGCCGTTCTTACCAACTCCTTCCCTGACGTGAGCGCAGTCTTCGTAAAGCTGGTTTACTCGCTCGCGAGTGTTAAAGGTGGTGTTGATTGGTAAATCGGCCGCGCCCATCCGGAACGCACGGTAACCGGCCTCAATCGTCAACTGCGCCCGTTCCTTCAGACCCATTCCGGGCTTCACGCCGGGAATAGTGCCTGCCGTGTTGTAGCACTCGCAGAAGTTACGAACCATTCCGCCCAGCACTTCGTGCACGGGCAATTTCAGGACTTTGCCCCGAATGTCCCATAACGCGAGATCGAGCGCTCCTAACGCATCCTGCTTTTCTCTTCCCGGCGGGTAGAAGTAGGCCCGGCTCATGTCCTGCCACAACTGCTCGATGTGCTGCGGATCGCGTCCGATCAGACGCCCCGCGCATTGCTGCAGCGTGTCCCTCGATCCGCCTTCTCCCACTCCTGTGATGCCCGCGTCGGTCTCGATCGTCACCACCAGATCGCTCTGATTGAAAAGTGGCGTCGGGTTCGGCGGCTCATACACACGCACCCGGGTAATCTTCATCTTGGGCAAAGCAGCCCATGCCAAGCGGCCGCTCGCGACACTCAAAG
The DNA here is from genome assembly GCA_963814195.1 of uncultured Acidobacteriaceae bacterium. Lineage (GTDB taxonomy): Bacteria > Acidobacteriota > Terriglobia > Bryobacterales > Bryobacteraceae > Bog-105. The sequence goes on along the minus strand of CAWFBU010000004.1, from coordinate 102,511 downwards.
CGGCGGCGCCTGTCGAACGTAGAAAGCTCCTGCGGTTCAAACCTTGTTTCATAACCCCGTCCATCGTATCCAGAAGCTTTCACTCCACACGCCGCCGGGCGCTACCATCTGAAGTTCGCTGTACTTGCCATCGTGATTAAGGTTGACGCCGTTTGTAATAGCGGTCATCGGCTCAAAGCAGACGAACTCCTTCCCGGGTGGAGCGTAGACCACCGCCACCTGGTACTTAGGTCCATAAACGACCTCGATCTTCTTGCCGCCTCCCTGCACCGAGAAGATCGCCTTACCATCGTTATTCCGAATGAGATCGGTATACCCGTCATCGAACGTGTGATCTTTGAGTGAGACCTGGTCGGGCAACTGGCTAGCCGTCAGGTCTCCGGTTGCGACCAGTTGCGGATCCGTTTCCACATGCTTGCGAGCGCCGATATGAACTGTCTGCTGCTCGCGCGGCACGTCGGGAATGTTGAAGTACGGATGGTAACCAAGAGCCATGGGCATGGGCTGTGCACTCAGGTTCCGGACCGTGGTACTGACCTGAACTGCGCCATCCGCCAGACGATAGGTCATCTCGTACTCATGGGCAAACGGCCAGTTGGCCATCAGGTCCGGATACTTCCAGAACTGAAGCCGGCTGGTGACATACGCCGATTTCCGGTCGGCTCCTGCGCTGGTTACCTCCCACAGCGGTGACGCACTCAGCATTCCGTGGATCGCAATGCCCTTGGGGTCGAGCCGTAGCGTTCCGAGATCAGGGTTGAATAGATACTTCTTACCGTTGGCCCAAAAACTTGCACCAGCCATGCGGTTTGCCCAAGGCGCTAGGAAGGGTATGGCATTGAAAGCTGGCGGGTTGCTGTTCTTCAAGGCCGCTGCATCAGGCAGGGGAAAGTACAGGAGGTTCTTCCCGTGTACCTTGATGGCGTAAGCCCGGTTCCCAACCGAAGGCGCAACCATCACCTCCACGCCGCGCATCCGGTCTGAAAGTCGAATCACTTCCACGCCGCCCTCGGTGGTCCTCTCTGCCGTGTAGTTCGCCGCGGCACTCATGAAACTGGACAGAAGAAGCAGGAATAAAGAAGCACGCATGTGAGTTCGACCTCTCTCATTTGACTACTTCGCCCTGTGATATACCCCTTGCATGCGAAACTTCCCGCGACGCCAATTCCTGCAGGGCCTTGGTGCCGCTGCGCTCTTCCCACCCGCCTACGCCAACGCTGCTGCGGCCATTGCAAAGAAAGTGAAAATCACCGACGTCAAGTGCATGGTGGTGCGAGGCACGTGGGATTGGAACCTGGTGAAAATCGAAACGGACTCCGGCGTCTACGGCATTGGCGAGGCCTACTGGGGTTGGGGCGTCAAAGACCTGATCGTTAACAAGATGAAGGGCATCGTCGTGGGCGAAGATCCTTTGAACGTCGATCGGCTCTACACCAAGATGCTGCGCGACAGTGCAGGAGCGGGCGCCATCGGTGGGGCAACAGTGACGGCAGCCAGTGGCATTGAGATCGCGCTATGGGATCTGGCCGGCCGCCTGCTGGGCACTCCAGTTTGTAACCTGCTCGGCGGCCGCTTTCGCGATCGAGTGCGCTTTTATCGGACCACCCAGGTTCCAAAGTCTCATCCGGAAGATCTCGCCTCCTGGCGCGACCTGATCCGTCGAACCAAAGCCGAGCGCTGGGGATGGACGGCGTTCAAGTTTCAGGGAGACGGCATTCCGCGCGCTCTCGATCCGGGATACCAGCAACCTGGCCACGATCCTTACCTGCGCAATCTGACGGGCAAAGATATCCGGGATATCGTCCGTGTGATGGACATGATTCGCGAAGAGATCGGTCCCAATGGCGATTTCGGTATTGATCTTCACTGGCACTACGACACTCGCGATGTCATTCAATTGGCCAGGGCCCTCGCCCCTTCGTCTCCGATGTGGATTGAAGACCCGGTGCCACCTGAAAATCCCGACGTGATGGCTTATGTCCGGCGAGAGTCGCCGGTCCCGGTTCTCACGGGCGAGAACCTGTATGGGTTCGCCGGGTTTCAACGGTTGATTGAAGTCCAGGGAACCGACGGCGTCCACATCGACATTCCGAAATCCGGCGGGCTGCTCGAATCCAAACGCATCTCCGACTTTGCTGCGAGTTATGGGATTTGGACGGCGGCGCATAACCCGGCGAGCCCGGTCGGAACCATCGCCTCCGCCCACGCCGCATCCGCCATGCGAAACTTCCGCATCCATGAGCTGGCAAACTGGATCGACTGGTGGCCGGACCTGGTCCATCACGATGGCCCGATCTGGGAGAACGGTTACCTGACCATCGGCGACAAGCCGGGACTCGGCGTCGAAATCAACGAGAGCGTCGCTCGTGCCCACCTTGCCCCCGGGGAGACGTGGTGGGGCTGACCCAAGCTTGATATGCTGCAATACTGTCGCCAGGTTTTGAAAGGATCGGAAATGAACCGCTCGCTTAGGAATACACTTGCTCGCCGTAAATTCATGAAGACCGCGGGTATGTTCTCGCTTGGTGCTTTGTGGACGGACCGCGTCCTGGAAGCTCTGCCCCAAAACACTAATACTGCCTCGAAACCTTCGGAGCTGAAGATTACCGATCTTCGGGTGGCGACGGTCGTGAAAGCACCCATGACCTGCCCGATCATCCGGATCGACACCAACCAGGGAATCTCCGGTCTCGGCGAAGTGCGTGATGGTTCGAGCGCTATCTATGCACTGATGTTGAAGGGCCGGCTGTTGGGTGAGAATCCCTGCAACGTCGAGAAAGTGTTCCGCAAGATTCGGCAATTCGGAGGCGAGTCGAGGCAAGCCGGAGGTGTCTGCGGCATCGAGATGGCGCTGTGGGATCTGGCGGGAAAAGCCTACAACGTGCCGGTTTACCAGATGCTGGGCGGTAAGTTCCGGGACAAGGTGCGAGCTTATTGCGACACCACCGAATCGGACGACCCGAAGATCTATGGTCAGCGTCTGAAGAAGCGAATGGATGAAGGCTTCACATGGCTCAAGATGGACCTTGGAGTCGACATGATCCAGAAGGTTCCAGGCGCGCTCACACGTCCGTTGCGCGATCCGGTGCTTAAATTTGGCGATCCTGTCCCGCACCCCTTCACAGGCACCGAGATCACCGAGAAGGGTTGTGACCTGATGGCCGAATACGTATCCGTAGTACGTGAGCAGGTCGGCATGGAAGTGCCTTTGTCCGCTGACCACTTCGGGCATATTGGTGTGAACTCATGCATCCGGTTGGGCAAGCGCCTCACGCCGTACAACATCTCCTGGCTTGAAGATATGGTGCCTTGGTACTGGCCCGATCTGTTGAAGCAGATCTCGAGTGAAGTGGACATTCCTCTGGCAACGGGCGAAGACATCTATCTTCACGAGGGTTTTGAGAAGCTCGCCGCCAACCACGCCGTCGACATCTTCCACCCCGATCCCGGTTCAGCCGGCGGAATTCTCGGAACCAAACAGGTTGCTGATCTCGCCGAGAAGAGTGGCATTGGATGCGCCGTTCACTTTGCTGGAACCCCCGTCGCCTGCATGGCCGGCGTTCACGCGATTGCCGCCATGTACAACTTCCTCGCCATGGAGAATCACTCGGTGGATGTCCCCTGGTGGGGAGATCTCGTGGAAGGCGTGGATAAGCCAATTGTGAATCAAGGCTTTATCACCGTCCCGAACAAGCCCGGCCTGGGCATCACTCTAAACGACGAAGTAGTGAAGGCGCACCTTGCGCCAGGCACTGGCTTCTTCGATCCCACTGATAAGTGGAACGACGAAGGCCTGCACGTAAACGATCGTCTCTGGTCTTAAAAGCCGGCCGTCGCTAGAAGACGATTGTCGCGGACGCCTGCATATCGCGATTGTCGATGATCGTGCCGGTGATCTGGCCGGCTGTGGCCGACCCGATGTTTGCATTCGGGTTGGCAAAGTTAGGCGTGTTGAATGCGTTGAATGCATCCATGCGGAAGTTCAAGCTGAGGCTCTCGCGAAGCTTGAACTTCCGCCGGACGGAAAGGTCCCAATTGGCTGTTCCCGGACCGTTCAGAACGCCGCGCGCCGAGTTCCCATAGGTATTCGGAGGAGGCGCGACGAAGGCGCTCGTGTCGAACCAGCGGGATGGCTGAGGATTGGGGAGCGTTGCCGGGCGCGATATGGTCCGGCCAGCTCGGCGCGCCGAAATTCACGCCGCTATTCAGGAACACCGTGAAAGGGAAGCCGCTCGCAAAAGTGACAATGCCGTCCACTTCCCATCCGCCAACGATCTGCGAAGCCAAGCCGTTGTGCAGCATCGGCTTGCCCGGTCCAAAGGGCAATTCATAGGTCGCACTACCCACGAATCGATGCTGCTGGTTGAAGCCGGAAGGTCCGTAGCCCGCCTTCAGGTTGGTGACTGTTTGCGGATTACCCACTGACCCTCCGCCGCTGGCAGCCGACCCGCCGTAGTCCATCGAGCGGCTCCATGTGTAGCGAGTAGCGTGGTCAGTCCTTTTGAGTACCGCTTGGTGAACTTCGCCTGCAGGCTGTGATAGTTCGACATGTTGCGCTCGTCGCATTGCGCCCAAGTCGATATGTTGTTCAGCGGCTGAATGATGCGCCGGCTTTGCTGTGACGATGCGGAGTTGACGCCGGGAACACCGGGTAGGATCTCATTCGGGTTATAGCAGTAGGTCAGATGAATACCGCGGCTGCCTGCGTAGGCAATCTCGGCCAGTGCCCCTGAACCGATCTGTTTCTCGATGTCGAAGTTCCAGGACTCCATGTACGGCGTCGGATTCCTGAGTTCATGCCCGATGACGGCTGGCGCGGTGGCATTCAGCTGAGCGGTCGTGGTGGGTTGTACGGTAGTAACGCCTTGCGGGAAGGGATTGTTGATCACCGGCAGGCAGGCAGAGCCTACGTTTGCGGGCGTGCAAGGCGTCGCATAGGCTGTACCCGAGCGGATTTGTGGTGTCAGAGAAGGTCTGCGAGACTGTGAACGGCGGCTGCTGACCTAGTTCATCCGAAGCGGAGAACGGATCAGGGAAGTAAGACAATCCCAAAGCCGCCACGCAGGATGGTGGTGCCCTTGCCGGTAAGGTCATAGGCGAAGCCGAAGCGTGGCCCGAGGTCGCCGTAGCGGGTTTGAATGCCTGCGCTGGCCCGACGCCATTCTAGTCCCGCATAGACAAAGCTCAAAGAACTGAAACTGAAGTTCGCCAGCCGATTCCGGATCTCGGTGTCCGGCGTAAAGACGTCATAGCGTAAGCCCAGGTTGAGGGTCAGACGTGAGGTTACCTTCCAGTCGTCCTGGAAGAAACCGGCCCATTCACCGTTCGAGATGTAGTACGGCGTCTGCAGAAAGTTCCGGCTGCCGCTATTGGGATAGCCGAGTAACAAGGCCGCTAGGCCGGAGCCGTTTGGTCCCGTTGTCTTTCCCTGCGGATCGAGCGGATTGTTCGTGAAGTTGTCGTTAAAGGTGAACTGGCCGCGCGTAGTCGTGTTGGTAAAAGGTGAAGCAAGCTGACGAATATACCGGAAACCGAACTTCATCTGGTGACGGCCTTTGGTCCAGGAGAGTGTGTCTTCAAACTGGATGATTGGTCTGCCGTGGATTAGCGGGCAGGAACGCCGTACCGCCTTGCAGACAGGTGAACTCCGAACCGCACGAGGTCCCGATCTGAATGTTCGGCAGGCCCGTGGCGTACTGGGAGACATTCAGCCCTTGAATGCCGAGCGAGGTGGCGGACTGGTGACCGAAATCCGATTGAGAGGTGAACGGATTGGTGCGGGAGAAACCGGTTCGGAACTCGTTCAACAGCGTGGGGCTGAAGAGATGGGTTTCATTGAAGGCTGCGCCCTGAGCAGCCAATGTAGTGTTCTGGATGCCCGCGACCTGGGGCCCAAGATCGAACTTGCTGGCGGCGAATGAGGGCGTAGCGAGGCAGCAGGTTCCCTGTCCTCCAACCAAGCGGATTCGGAGCCGCTTGAATAAACTGCTCAAAGCTATAGCGGAAGAACATGGAGTCCTTGTCGCTCAGACCGGTAATCGAGGCGCGTATTGCCGCCATTGTCGTCAATGACCTGGTTGGCCGAAGAAGTGTAGTTATTGAAGCTGCCGGGCCCGGCGGGCAATGGATAGATGCTGGCGACGTTCAACCCTACCGGATTCAGCAGGGATGGTAGGGATCATGTTATTGGCAAAAGGCGTTCGGACCGTTTGACCGTTGACGATAGTCGTGGAGAATGGATTGTAGATCTGGATCAATTGACCGCCGGCGTTGCGATAGTTGCTGAAGTCACCAGTGCGTTGCGCCAGGCTAGGAACGCTATTCAGGTTGATAATGCCCTTCAAGGACCGCTGGCCGTAGTAGTCGGCAAAGAAGAACAGCTTGTCTTTGATGATGCGTCCGCCCAGGGCGCCTCCGAACTGGTTGCGGCGGTACTGCGGCTGCTTTTGGGTGGACGGATTGAAGTAGTTGCGCGCGTCAAGATAGCTGTTCCGCAGGTATTCGAACGCTTCGCCGTGGTAGCCATTGGAGCCGGATCGGGTGGAGACCGAAATGACGCCCGCGCCGCGGCCGAACTCAGCGGAATAGGTACCGGTCAGGACTTTAAACTCGGCAACCGATTCGACCGAGGGCTGGACCATGACGGTGTTGAACGTCCACTCGTTATCGTCGATGCCATCGACCAGCCAGGCATTGGTATTGGCCTGGCTGCCAAGGGCATTGAAGTTGGACGAGGCACGAGGATTGAAAGAACTCGATCCGGAAAGATTCTCGCCCGGCTGACCGGGTGTGACACCAGGCACAAGATCGACGAGCTGCGCAAAGTTGCGGCCGTTCAGCGGCAGCTCCTGTACCTGTCTTTGCGCTACCACCTCGCCGAGTTCGGCGCTCTCCGAACGGACTAGCGGGGCCGCCGCGGTCACTTCCAAAGTCTGACTAACCTGCCCGATCTGAAGCGTGATGTCTATACGGGCCTTCTGGTCGACATCGAGCACCACGTCATTAGACAACGAGCGCTTAAAACCCTCTTTGGTCGCACTGACGCTATACGTTCCAGGAATCAGGAACTGTGCACTGTATTCGCCGTTAGCGTCGGTCTTGTATTGGTTCGAAGTGCCTTTAGCCGACTCGGTGATCACGACATCGACACCGGGAATGGCTGCGCCGCTCGCATCGTGAACACTCCCCAGAATGGTGCCGGTCGTAACCTGGCCGACGCCGTACCTCAGGAACAAGAGAAAGCAAACGACGAAGACGCAGTATGAGATTGGTTTGCGCGACATGGAACCAGCTCCTTATTTGGTGTTCGGATCACTTCGGATCATTTGAACACCGGAGCCACAATTCTATGTCACGGGCATGGCAGCGGCTTCTGGCGTACGGACCTTTCGATCGACAAGGATCCAAGCGAGGGCACCACAGGCGGCGAGTGCAGCTGCTACCAGGAAGGACATGTTCCATCCCATGGCAGAAGCGATGCGCGGCGTGAGCGAAGCTGTCAGGGCTCCGCCAAGTTGGCCGCCCATGTTCATGACACCCGACACCGAGCCGGCTGACTTGCCGCCAATGTCTGCACTGACCGACCAGAAAGAACTCTGAGATAGATACAGAGCTCCCGCACCGCCCGCGAGTACGAGGCTGGCGAGCTGGGCACTTTGGACATTTGTCGCCAGTGCGATGAAGATCGCACAGAGGCCGATGCCGAAGACCGCAATGCCGGATCGTCCGATGCGTTTGCCATAAGCCTTTGTAAGGCGGTCGCTGATTGAGCCACCAATGATTGAGCCAATCGACATCGCGATAAAAGGCAGCATCGTATACAGAGAGCTTTGGCGCAGGTCAAGATGCCGCTCCTCGCCCAGGTAGATGAAGAACCAAGTAAAGAAGATCTGCGCCACGTAGCCGAAGGAGAAATAGCTGAAGGTGATCGCTAGTACATCTGCATTCAAGAAGATGGCCATCCATGGCATCTGTTTCTGGGAAGCTTTGCTGCTGGGCGGCAGGCCCGCCTCAATATAGGATGCTTCGGCTTCGGTCACCCAGGGATGTTGTCTCGGGTGGTTACGCGCCAACACAAACCAGATGGACCCGGCGACGAGCCCGATGGCAGCGCTCACGACGAAAGCCGTGCGCCAGCCATACTGGACCATGATGTAAGTGATGAGCGGCGAAGTAACGCCCGCGCCGAAGCCGACTCCGGCAAAGATCAGCCCGTTGGCAATTCCTCTCTCGGCAGTAGGAATCCAGGACGAGACGACACAGTTGGAGGCCGGGTACATCACTGCTTCCCCGACGCCCAGGCAGAAGCGCGTGACAATCAACGCAAAGAGAACGCCTGATGTTCCGGTGGGCAGCACCGTAACGGCCACTGTAAACACAGCCCACCAGATGACGCTAACCATCAACACCAGCCGCGGTCCCAGCTTATCCGCTATGCGTCCGGCCGGCGCCTGAAAGAATGCATAGCCCAACAGGAAAGCGCTGAAGACGTATCCCAATTGATTGTTGTTGAGACCGAACTCGCGGGCGATTGACTTTCCGGCAATGGAGATGTTGACACGATCGAGGTACGCGACTGCACTCATCAGAAAGATCCAGAAGATTAGCAGCCAGCGAACTCGTGAAGTAAGAAAATTGCTCAAATTTTATAACCTGGTTCCCGGAGGAGCTTATCATAGCCACCCGGATTGCAGCTCAGGCATCCGAAGCAGCGATGGCACCGCCGAACCTACTCGAGTTACCTGAACGTTGCGGTCGAAGAAGGCGCGGAGTTCCCATCTACCGTAACAGGCTCCATCAGTTCAATGCGCGTGCCGTCGGGGTCGTAAAGATTCACCTGACGCTTGCGATTCTTGCCCGTCTTGACTTCAATATCGCGTGAGTACTGTTTCCGATAGGGTCGGGCATTCAGCGCCGCAACGGCTGCACTGGCAGACGGGACTTCCAGTGCCATATGGTGCGCGTTTCCCAGGTCCGCCCCAGTGGGCGGCACTTTGTAAAGCATGAGTTCTACGTAGTCCTGCCCATCGGGAACCTTCAGGTTGATCCAGGAGAGGACAGTGCCTGATTTGCTGCCGCGCCAGGTCTCAGAGAAGCCCAGTACTTCAGTGAAGAACTTCATCTCGGGTTCCAGGTTTGTCACGACAATACCAACGTGCATCAAGCGCGTGGAGATGCGCGTGTCCGGCATGAAGTTGCCCTTCTCACGAACCGTCCAGCCATCCGGCGCATACTGCACGATCTCAATGTCGTGGCCTTCAGGATCTTTAATCATGAAGTTAAGATTTCCGATGCGCCCTTTCGAGACCTTTTCGGGTACCTTGACTCCCTTCGAGGCGAGATAAACTCTCATCCCTTCGGCATCGTCGGTTTCGATCGAAATGTGGTTCAGACGGTCGGAGTTGGGCTTCTTCTCGGGAAAGAGCTCGATGTATTGATGCTCGTTCACCTTGAAGAACGTCATGGACAGCGAGCCATCCTTATTTTGGAGGACGTACGGCTCCTGATAACCCAGGAAGTCGCGATAGAAGGCTCGGGACTTTTCGAAATTACTGGCGAAGACGCCCATATGAGCGACGCCGAGGATGTGCGGTCTCGGCGGCTCAGCCCCGACCAGGACAGAGGAGATGAGAAGGACGCAAGCAGTCAGATTGCTCATGATTTGAGGCTATCGTGAGGCCCACGGATCATATTCTCCGATGGACCAGACATGCCCCTCGGGATCTCTACAGGTGAAAGCGCGCCCGCCGTAATCCATGGTCGTTAAGTCTAGAATCATCTCGGCTCCAGCCGCTTTGGCGCTGGCGTAGATCGGGTCGCAATCCGAGACGACGAGATAGGCCGATTGGGTCTCCCGGTTGCCAATTTCATCCGGCTGCGCCAAGAACGACGAAGCCTTGGATTCCTTGTCGACCGAACCCAGCATGATCATGCCATTGCCGAACTGCAACTGCGCGTGGCCAACCTTGTCGCCGGCCATGTACACCGCGTGTTTCTGAAACCCAAATGCCTTTTCCAACCAAGTAATCATCTTGACTGCATCACGGTAACGCATCCCGGGAATGACGCTGGCAGTGCAGGCCTTGGCAACAGTGCTCATGAGTATTATCCTGTCACGAATCCGGTGTTTGGGAGTTCCGGTAATTGTGAGTCAGCTAGCGATTACGGTCGAGTGCGGTAGAGCATGCGCGGATATGGGATGGTCTCGCGGACATGTTCCAGGCCGCACATCCAAGCGACAAATCGCTCGACGCCCATGCCGAAACCAGCATGGGGGACAGTCCCGAAGCGGCGCAGGTCGAGATACCATTCGAAGGCTTCGCGGGGCAGATTGTGTTCCGCCAACCGTTGTTCCAGAAGCTGCAGATCATGGATACGCTGGCCGCCCCCGACGATCTCTCCGTAGCCTTCGGGCGCGAGGATATCGACTCCCAGTGCCAACTCCGGACGCTCTGCATCCGGCTGAAAGTAGAATGCCTTGATGCCCGAGGGATAGCGATCCACCATCACGGGCCGGTCGAAATCCTGCGTCAGAAGCGTCTCGTCGGTATTCCCCAAGTCTCCGCCCCATTGGATGTCGCTGCCCTTGCCCTGAAGAATCTTGACCGCTTCGTCATAGCTCATGCTGTGGAAAGGCGCCTGAATTGCTTCGAGCTTGGCCGGGTCGCGTTCCAGCACCTTCAACTGCTCGCGCCGCCGGTCGAGAATGCGGCCCACGATGTACACCATCATGCCTTCCGCCAGCTGCTTTACGTCTTCCAGGTCGGCGTAGGCCATCTCCGGTTCCACCATCCAGAACTCTGTCAGATGCCGGCGGGTCTTAGACTTCTCTGCCCGGAATGTCGGACCAAAGCAATAAACCTTGCCGAAGGCCATGGCGTCGGCCTCGTTATATAGCTGACCCGATTGCGTGAGGTAAACCTTCTCGTCCTCGAAGTAATCGACTTCAAACAACGTGGAGGTGCCTTCGCAAGCCGAGGGCGTAAAGATCGGGGTATCGACCAGCGTGAATTCCTGATTATCGAGGTAATCGCGGATGCTGCTGATGACTTCGTGCCTGACCTGGATGGCAGCGTGCTGCCGCCGGCTTCGCAGCCAAAGGTGGCGATGGTCCATCAGAAAGTCGACGCCGTGATCCTTGGGCGTAATGGGATAGGGATGTTCTTCGGAGACACGTTGGATCACCTCAGCGCCGTCGACATCCAGCTCAAAGTTCCCGATTGCCCGTGGCTCAGCACGTACCGTTCCGGTGATGATGAGCGAGCTTTCCTGGGTCAGGCCCTTCAGCTGATCAAACAGCTCTTCGGGAAGGTTGCTCTTTACCGCTACGCACTGCAGCAAGCCGCTGCCGTCGCGAATGAGCGGGAAGACGATTTTGCCGGACTTGCGAAGGTTGTATAGCCAACCACGAATCTGAACCCGCTTGCCTTCATATTGATGAATGTTGCGGATGCTGATCGGTTCCGGAGCGCTCACAGTCTCACTCATAATCTTTCCAACAGGTAATCCATGGCCCGCATAGCTTCCTCAATGGGATGCTCCAATCCTTCGGGCTCTCTTAATTCCAGCAGCAATGGATACTGCCCATCACCGGATCCCAACATTTGCATCGCCTTCTCCCAATCAATCGATCCCTTGCCGGGAAACAAGTGAAGATCGTTTACGGAGTCGTTATCGTGGAGATGCGTGGAGCGGATGCGCGGCTTCATGCGCTCGAACTCGTGCGCGATGCTGCCCGTCATGTGTGCGTGTCCGATGTCGAAGCAGTAGTTCAAGTTCAGGTGAGTCTCGCCTAGAAACAGGTTCAGCCGCTCAGCCGATGCGAGCCCGCTCGGCGTATTCTCCAGAAGCACCTCTACTCCGCGCTGGCCGGCGAACACTTTGATCTCTTCGAGGGAGGAGAAGGCGGCATCGAAGCGGCGCTGATCAAACTCCTGGCCCGAGACCCCGAGATGCTGAATCAGGAATTTGAATGGCACGACGTCGGCCATTTCCAGAGCGCGCTTCACTTCGTCGACCATAGCGATGCGCTTACCTTTCAGCGGCTCGGTTATATCGATGACGGCCTGTGGACCGGAGCGCCCCCAAACCTCGTCGGTGTACATGGGCGAATGGAGGGCGTGGATCTTCAACTCGGAATCGCGAAACCAGTGACCGAGCTCATTGATTTGGGCTTTATCCCGATAGTCAAGGTGCTGACGGGCGCAGAAGATTTCGACTGAAGGAAAGCCGGCGGCCCAAACCCGCTCGAGCCAAACTGTCGTCAGCCGATGCCTGACAAACAGGTGGCTAGATAAAACAAGATTCATGTTGATAGTTTTTGCTTTCGCTTTCGCTGGGGCGAGGAACGAGCGGTCAATAGCCGGCTACTTTGCCGTGGAGCCGCGATTCGGTTCCGCCTTCCAGCAATCCGTTCCGAACCACGATCGCTTCGACCCGCGCCACGCCATCGATGGGTTTAACGGCGTAGCCCATGGCTGACAGTTCGGCCTGGACTTTGGCAGGAAATCCATTCTGGAGATATAGGAAGTCGGGCCTCCACTGCTCGTGGAAGCGAGGTAGATCAACCGCATCCTGGGCGTTCATTTTAAAATCCAGAACATCGAAGATGACTTCCGCAACGCCGGTGGTAATGCGCGATCCTCCGGGTGCCCCAACGACCATGAACAACTTGCCGTCCTTGGTGATGATGGTGGGAGTCATAGAGGAGAGCGGCCGTTTGCCGGGTTCGATGGCGTTTGCATCGGCACCCACCAGGCCGAACATGTTCGGTGAGCCCGGCTTCGCGGCAAAATCGTCCATCTCGTCATTCAGTAGGAATCCGAGACCCGGCACGGTGATGCCGTTTCCGTACGAGTTGTTGAGTGTATAGGTAACAGCGACGGCGTTACCGTGTGAATCGACAACGTTGTAATGCGTCGTCTGGTCGCTCTCGTGCCAGTCAAGCCGGGCTTCCACATTCTTCTTGAGCCCTGGTGCGACCGCGTCGCTGGGTGTTGCCTTGGCCGGGTCGATGCTGCTCCGACGCCATTGCAGGTACGCAGGGTTGAGGAGGTCTTGGACAGGCACGTTATAGAAATCGGGATCGCCCAGGTATTCGCTGCGATCGGCGTAGAAGCGGCGCATGGCTTCCACCTCCATGTGGACTGCCTTGGCGGAGTCAGGACCGTCACCCTCATAGCCGGTGCCCTCCAGCATGCCCATCATCTGAAGCAATCCGACACCACCAGCGCTGGGAGGTGGCGAGGTCACCACGCCGAACCCATGGTAAGAGCCTTCGAGCGGCTTTCGTTCGATCACCTTGTAGCTTTTAAGGTCCTGCTCAGTGATCAGGCCACCGTGGGTCTTCATGGCGGCAGCTAGCCGCTGGGCTGTTTCTCCCTCATAGAAGCCTTTGGGACCGGCTTTTGCGATCCGGGCCAGGACGTCTGAGAGTTCGGGCTGCTTCAGAGTCTCTCCTGCTTTGTAGGGATTGCCGTTGCGGAGAAAAACACGCTGCGATTCCGGATCAAGATGAAGCGGATTCTTGTCATCGCGCAGAGAGGCAGCTACAGGTTCGGTCAGAACGAAGCCTTCGGCGGCCAGTTGGGCAGCGGGTGAGAGCAGATCCTTCCAAGGCTTGCTGCCGAACTTCTGATGAGCCAGTGCGAGGCCTGCCACGGTGCCTGGAACTCCAGCCGATTTCCAGCCAAAGATGCTGTCGTGCGTCGCGTTGCCGTCCGGACCGATGTACATATCCCTGGTGGCAGCAGCCGGAGCAGACTCCCGGAAGTCCAGGAAGGTGGTTGTGCCGTTTTGAAGCCGGATGAGCATGAATCCGCCGCCGCCGAGATTGCCTGCCACCGGGTGGGTGACTGCTAATGCAAAGCCAACCGCAACAGCCGCATCGACAGCGTTGCCGCCCGCTTTGAGAATGTCCAAACCAGCTTCCGCAGCAATCGGTTCCTGGGCCACAACCATGCCATGCCTGGCGGTAAGCGGCTCTTTGGCTAGCAGGCCTTGTACGGATAGGAGCCCGCACAGCAGAAAAAGCGCTCCTACGCGAGCCGACCGGTTCATCATGAACCCTAAGTCTAACAAGCAATAAGAACGCTGAAAATGTCGGAAGAACTAACGGCTAGCGGGCCGGCGCAAGCGCCTTTGCCCTATTGAAGAAAATCAGGCAGCAGCGGTGGTCAGCTTGCGGAGGCGAAGCGTTAAGCGGCTCTTGTAACGAGCAGCGGTATTCTTCTTGATGATGCCCCACTTAGCTGCACGATCCACCAGCGAGAAGGTGGTAGGGACCAACTCGGTGGCTGCCGCGGAATCTTTCTTATCTAACGCGCGCCGCATCGAACGAATCTGATGCCGCAACCTCGATCGCCGGACACGGTTCACCGCTGTCTTTCTTTCGGTGATCCGAACCCGCTTCAGCGAGGAGACTGTATTTGCCATTACCTCAAAAACCTATCCTGTTGAAAATTACCCTTCCAGGATAGCTGAGTTGGAACGTTAAGGGCAATCCCAGTATAAGTTCGGCGACTTCTTTGGATATCTTTGCGGGATTTGCATCACAATAATGGAGACAGTTCTCAAACAGAAAACCCCGAAAATGATTAGAAGTATTTCCTATACGTTCGCCTTGGCGGCCGGTTTAGTTGCCCTGGCTGCCTACTCTGCATCAGCAACCGAGACGGTTGGAGACTGGAAAATCGCGGGCCCGTTTGGCGGAACCGCAACCAGCATCGCAGTGGATCCTTCCGATCCGAATACGGTCTTGGCGGGAGCGATGAATTCACTCCTGTTCAAGAGTTCGGATGCGGGCGTCAACTGGCACATTGTTAACTTTCCGAAGCGCCACCTGAGTGAACTGACGTCCATTCTCATCGACCCAGCGAACGGGCAGCATTACCTGGTGGGAGTGATCGCAGCCGATGGAGGCGGTCTGTATGAAAGCAATGATGGTGGGACGAAATGGGCAGCGGTGAAAGGTCTGGAGCGATATGGGGTACGTGCTCTGAGTTTTGCGGCGAGCCAACCCACACGCTTTCTAGCCGGGACGCAAAACGGTGTCATGATGAGTGACGATGCGGGCAAGACATGGTCGCGCATCTCCGATCCGAATAATTCAGAGATGGCCCAGGTGACAGCCGTGGCACTCGATGCGAAGGACCCGAACATTATGTATGCGGGGACGAGCCATCTGCCCTGGAAGAGTACGGACGGAGGCAAGACCTGGACCTCGATCCACACAGGGATGATCGACGATTCCGACGTGTTCTCCATTTATGTCGACCCTGCAAATCCGACCAACATTCTGGCTAGCGCCTGTAGCGGAATTTATGCGAGCCCCGACCGTGGCGACTTATGGCGCAAACTCTCGGGCATTCCCAACACCTCGCGGCGGACGCACATTATTCGTGAGGACCCGTCAACGGCATCAACGATCTATGCCGGCACCACAATGGGTCTGTTTAAGTCGGTAAGTAGCGGCACGACGTGGAAGACCCTGATTCGCACTCAGGTCAACTGGCTGGCGTTTGACCCGGCCAAGCCGCAGCGGGTCTACCTGGCACTTGACGTAGAAGGACTGGCAAAGACGGAGGACGGCGGCGAGACAATCAAGCCCATTAACAACGGTTTCGTCGATCGAGTCATTGGGGCTGTGACAACTTCGGGCAAGAGGATGGTCGCGATTGAAAGCCAGGAAGGCGAAACGACGGGTATCTTCGCCAGCTTTGATCGGGGCGAAACGTGGACGCCGATGAAGCCTTCGAAGAGCCTGGCAGGAGTTCACCTGAAAGCGATTGCGGGCGTCGGAGAAGACGAAAAGACGCTGCTTGCTGCCACCCAGAACCAGATGTATAAGTCGGCCGATGGGGGCTGTTACGTGGAAAGCATTGCCGATCAAGCTAGTGACCATGCCACCACCCGCTCCGGAACCCGAGAAGACTCCGACGCCGGCCAAGAAGCGTCCTGGAACTTCCAAAACCGCAGTGCGAACGCGTACTGTTCACACCGCTCCGAAGCCGGTTAAGCCAAAGCCGATCACCAAGCTCGTTTACGTCTCGGACGTAAGCGGGTTGTATTCAATCAAGGCGAGCGGCAAGACGGTATTCCTGGCAGCCACCGACCTGGGTCTGCTGCGAAGCGACGACTTCGCCGAACATTGGACATTGGCCGAGATTCCGGGTTCCTCGGCTGTGACAGCGCTGTTCTTTGCACCCAATGCTTCGTCGATTATTGCGCGCGCAGCGAATGGCCTCTTCCAATCAAAAGATAACGGCGATCATTGGACCGCGATGCCGTTTCCACTGCCCTCGTCGGACATCAATGACATCGCTATTGGAGAGGACGAGAACTCGCCAATGTTAGTTGCCACACGCGTAGGGCTTTACAGTTCCATGAACGAAGGCGGCAAATGGACGGTTGTGTCAAACGGCCTTCCGGTTTCAACCGTGTCATCGGTGCTTTTCTCGGGTTCCGAAAAAGCAGCTTACGTTGTGGAATACGGCAGGCTTTATCAAAGTAAGGATGCGGGCATAACTTGGTCGGAGATAGTCAGCGCTTTACCCCCGACACGCATTCGTCAACTCTGGAAGGCAGAGTCTTCTTCTAACCGAATTTATGCCCTGACGAGCGACTTGGGCATAATATACCGGGACTAGCAAATTTCGTAAACACCAACCGCCACAATCAGTTACCATAGATTGATCAAACGTCACCGGTGTGTCTGCAGGCGGCTGTAAGTTCGTCACCAAACGGATGGCTGTCAATGCCTGGCCGTGAACTTCTAGCATCCGATGGATGTATATACCGGTATAAGGCGCAGTTGTTTAAGCGCATTTGGATTAACTGCGATTGGCTTAGAACACTTATAGGTCAAAGCTATTTAGATAGCCTTTCCTGACTGCGAAACTTAAGATCAGTCCGGACGCTCTATCTGGTTTCAGGTTTGTTTAAGATTTTGATGAATATTCGTAATGCAAAATGCGAATTGATCATCAATAATCGGTATAGGTGTGTACATTGCTTTGGAGGAGAAGGATGGATACTTGGCTTAGACTTAGGCCGATTGGTTCCGCTGTCCTGTGTGCCGCGCTAACGTTAACGTCAGCAGCATTTGCGCAAGACAGCACTACCACAACAAATAAGACTCAGAAGAGCTCGACCTCGGGTGGCGATGGCCTACCGGACATAGTTGAGATCGACCCCTTTGGCGGTGTCAGTACCTGGGGGCAGGTTAACCGCGGACTTACGACTCACTTAGTGACCGGCGGAATTGGTGGACTTCGGGTAGCAGTTAACCCATCGAACTATTTCGGGATCGAAGGTTTCTTCGAGTTCGTACAGGCCAACGTTGAATTCCGTACGCCCAATGGCAATGGATTTTATCCCGGAACAACACGACCGTTACCAACCTACAGTTTCGGTTCGCGTAATTATGAGTTCGGCGCTGGTCCGGTGCTGAACTTAAAACCACGCGGTTCGCGTGTGCAACCTTACCTGACGGTGGGTGTGGCCGGTATCCAGTTTACGCCGACCGATACGGCCAAGGGTCTGGCCCGTAACGCTACGGCGAACGCAATCTTCGGTTCGGCCAACCTGAATGACAACCTACAAGTCGGTGTTTACTACGGTGGCGGCGTTAAGTTTCACCTGAGTGATCATTTCGGTCTGCGAATCGACGCTCGTGGAATCACTTCACGGAATCCGACTTACAATCTTCCGAACTACAACAACGGCGGTCTTTATATCCCTTCCAAGGACCTGATTAATAACTTCCAAGGGACCGTGGGTCTGGTCTGGTACCTGGGTCAGAGCAAGTGCCCGGAGATGCCAGCAGCTCCGCCGCCACCGGCTCCGCTGCCCACTCCGACGATTTCGGGTGGAGAAGGAACGATTTGCCAAGGCAAGCCGGTTAACCTGCATGCCACCATTCAGGCAACAGGCAGCCAGAAGCTCGCCTACTCCTGGACCTTGAATGGTCAAGCACAGGGAAGCGACAGCCCAGACTTCACGTTCACTCCGAACAATACGGGTAGCTTCAATGTGCAGGTTACGGTGAAGGATACGACGCCGCCGCCTCCTCCGATGGAGCGCCCCAAGAAGTTCCCGGTACGTTGCTGGGTACAGCCGCCCACGCCGCCTCCTGCACAGCCTGTAACGGCGACCGCAACGGTGACGGTAAACGATTCCAGTCCGCAGATTTCCAGTGTGACGGCTAACCCGAACACCTTGGCTTGCGCAGCCAACACGACCGGCACCCACACTGCACAGCTGACCGGCTCAGTTACGCCTTCTGCTTGCGGCGGAACACCGACTTATAAGTGGACCGTCAGTGAGGGTAGCGTCAGTGGCGATTCAACTGCCAACGCAACCTTCGACGCTTCTACCCTGAACTTTGAGGGTGGCGCACAAGGCCAGACTAAGACAGTGACGGCAACCCTGACCGTGACCGACGAAGCCGGAAAGACTGCTTCACAGTCGACCAGCATCACGGTTAACTGCCAACCGACCTTCGTTCGCCTCGATGACGTGATCTACGCGAAGAACAACAGCCGTGTGAACAACTGCGGTAAGCGTGTTCTGATCGACGATGCGGCTCCGCGGCTCTCCAGCGGCGACTATGACATCGTACTGGTTGGCCATCGCGACAATGATGAGAACGCTACGATCGCAGCAGTTCGCCGGACCAAGGGCCGACGTGCAGCAGCGGCTACCGCAGCGGCTCTCGATGAACAGCGTGCCTTGAACGCAGCTGCAGTCCTGAGCGGCGGCACCGGCACTTGCGCCAAGATCGATCCTTCCCGCATCAAGTACGACTTCGTGGGAACGGATCAGACCTCCGAAACGCGGTTGGGTCAGTGCGGAACTTCTAACGTGAAGGAACGCAAGGGCTCAGCAACGACGGAAGCCGACAAGAACCGTCGCGTGGAAGTTTACCTGGTGCCTCGCGGCAGCACGAGCATGCCTCCTGCTGTTAAGAATGCCAAGCCGCTTCCGGCTGACCGGATGAAGACTCTGGCCTGCCCCAAATAAGCGACACGTAAGCAGTAAACGAAAGGGGTCCAGCGGTTCGCCGCTGGACCCCTTTTTCTTTTCCGGGAGAGGCGCAGACTGCAAGAGCGGCTACGCTACGATTACGAAACTGCTCTAAGCTGAAACCTTAAAATGCGAACTCTCATTCTCCTTCTCTCGTTCGTCTGTGTAAGTCTTGGCCAGACTGCTTTCACGCTAGAGCAAGTTCTTAGTGCGCCATTTGCCAGTTCTCTGGTGCCATCACCTGCAGGCGCAAAGGTCGTGTGGCTGCTAAACGAACAGGGGCGCCGTAACCTTTGGTTTGCCGAAGCACCGGAGTGGAAGGCTCGGAAGCTAACGGCGTTCGGAGACGACGACGGTCAAGATATCGCAGACATCGCCTGGACGCCGGACGGCAAATCCGTGCTGTTCGCTCGTGGTGGAGATTTCGAGAACGGTGGCGACAATCCCAACCCGGATGTGGCCCTGGTTCGACCCGATCAGTCCATCTGGTCCGTTACCCTCGATGGTGCGGCGCCCAGGAAATTGACGGTCGGGCAGGCTCCGGCCGTATCCTCGCAGGGTAATCTCGTCGCGTTTATTAAGGCCGGACAAGTCTTCACGATGAAGCCGACGGGACAGGATGTCACGGCTGCCATCCTTGAGAAGGGCACAGCTTCCGAACTGCGATGGTCCCCAGACGGTCGCGTGCTCGCTTTCAGGAGCAATCGCCGTGACCATAGTTTTATTGGGGTTTACAGCCCTTCTACGAAGTCGCTACGTTACCTGGATGCGAGCACCGACCTTGATTCGGAGCCAACTTGGTCGGCCGACAACAAACGGATAGGGTTTATCAGATCACCTTCGGAACCGGATGGACTGCGTGGACCGCACCGCAGTGCTGAGCCATGGTCCATCCGGGTAGTGGACCTGAACACCAACACCGGACGCGAGGTATTTAGAGCCGATCCTGGGCCAGGCAGCGTTTTTCATCCGGTCGTCTCAGACGGTCAGCTGATCTGGAGCGGTGACCGCATTGTCTTTCCATGGGAGAAGGACGGCTGGTGTCATCTGTATAGCGTGGCGGTCGACGAGACAAAGTCGCAGACACCACACCTTCTGACTCCGGGCGCCGGTGAGGTGGAGCATGTAAGTGTCTCGGCGGATCGAAAGCGGCTGTACTTCTCATCGAACATCGACGACATCGATCGTCGCCATCTTTGGCAGATCGACCTGAGCCATAGCGCGAGTGCGAAGCCATTGACGCGAGGAGTCTCGATCGAATGGGCACCGACGCCGGTGGATGGCAGCTCCGATCTCGTTTATCTCCAGTCCGGAGTATCAGAACGGGCCCACGCTATGGTGCAACTGGCATCCGGCAAGGCGCAACCGCTGGCGCCCGAGACGGTACCGGAGTCGTACTCCGGCAACTCATTCGTGACGCCGCAAGCTGTTCTGGTTACTGCTGCAGACGGTATGGAGCTGCATGGCCAGCTGTTTCTGCCGAAGAACTCCGCCGGACGCCATCCGGCTCTTGTGTTCTTTCATGGTGGATCGCGCAGGCAAATGCTTCTGGGGTCGCATTACATGTACTACTACTCGAATGCTTACGCCATGAATCAGTTTCTGGCGAGTCAAGGGTACGTTGTGCTCTCGGTTAACTACCGGAGCGGCATCGGCTATGGTCTGAATTTCAGAGAAGCTCTCAATTACGGCGCGAGCGGTGGGAGTGAGTTTAACGATGTGATGGGCGCCGGCATCTTCTTGAACTCGCGGCCCGATGTCGATCCGAAGAGAATTGGCGTGTGGGGCGGTTCCTACGGCGGCTATCTTACGGCCATGGCACTGAGCCGGGCGTCAGATCTGTTTGCCGTCGGTGTCGACTTTCATGGCGTCCACGACTGGAGCGCGTTCCTGAAAAGCAGGCCGGAATCGGGTGACCCTGCGCGTCAACAGAGCAGAGACGAGAGCCTCCGCATTGCCTTTGAATCTTCCCCTATGGCGTCGGTAGGGACTTGGCGATCTCCCGTCCTGCTGATCCATGGCGACGACGATCGGAATGTGCCTTTTGCCCAAACGGTGATGCTGGTGGAGGCTCTGCGTAAGCACCATGTTCCGTTCGAGGAACGCATTTTTCCGAACGAGATTCATGATTTTCTGCTTCATCGGAGTTGGTTGGAGGCGTACAAAGCTACAGCTGATTATTTTGGGCGCCATTTGGGAATGGGCCTCTGAACGTAGCCGGAACTAACCCGGCTCTGCTGCGCTAAGGGTTTCGCAGGCCGGGGTTGATCGGTAACGGATGATCCGGCAAATCAGAATCAGGAAAGCCGCGTACGATCTTGAGAGTGCGGTCCCAGCGTGTGCGGGTGAAGAAATGCTGACTCAGGTCAAGAAAGTGTGTCAGCATCGATCCGGCGGAGTCGCCGATCAGATCTTCGGTGGAAGCCCGGTAGGACCAGAAGATGAGGAACGGCTTACCAACTAGATTCTCTCGTGGCACAAAGCCCCAGTAACGACTGTCGGAAGAATTATCGCGATCATCTCCCATGGCGAAGTAGCTGCCAGCGGGCACGAGAAGCTCGCCGCTGTGCACATTTTCGTCCAACATCTCCTGCTGCATAAGCTGCGCCAGCTGTTCCTTAACAGCACGGCAGCACGGATTGGGGAAATTATCAAGCTCCGGATCGTAGGCATACTTGTGGAACACGTACGGCTCGTTGAGGCGCAGGCCGTTTCGATAAACCACGCCGCGATCAATCCTGAGCCTGTCGCCGGGCATGCCGATTAACCTCTTAACAAGAGTCTGATGGATGTCGGGAGGGTAGCGAAACACGATGATGTCGCCGTGCTTTGGCTCCTGGTAAGGCAAGAGTTGTTTGCCGATCGGACCGGCGGGAGCGTAGGCAAGTTTATCTACGAGCAGGTGATCGCCGATAAGGAGCGTATCCTGCATGGAGCCTGTGGGAATGACAAAAGCCTGCGCGAGCGTCGTGGTTCCGAACAGAAGCAGGAGAATGGTGAAGGTCCACTCTGCAACGCCATTCCTGCTGGGCATTATGTTCTGGCTGGTGACTCTGGTGCGCTCTTGCCTCAGTTTCATGCTTCAAGAACTACGAAGCCACGGGTGAAACCGTTCCCTTTTCCAGTAGAACGCAGGAAGTGCCCGGGTGATTTCACATTGGGCGCGCTTCGAGTACTCAGTTATCGGTATGGAATCAGACATCCCGGAAGTTGCAAGTCGGGAAATCTCATGACACTGTAAGGAAGGCGTTCACGTGAACGCTGCCTTCCAGGATCGAAGGACAACGTTCGGATTGAATGCAGGAGATATGCAGCCATGCTAGTAGAGGCGACCACGTCTGTCGAATTGGAAGTAAACCCCTGGGAATCGGCGTCGCACCGGTTTGATCAGGCGGCAGACCTGTTGAGGCTGGAAGACGGAATGCGCAAGATGCTGCGCCAACCGGCGATGGAGTTAACCGTTAACATTCCGGTCATGCTGGACGATGGCCGCATCGAGGTATTTACGGGTTATCGCGTACAACACTCGATTGCGCGGGGACCGGCGAAAGGCGGCATCCGGTTCGCTCCGGATGTTTCGCTGGATGAAGTTCGGGCCTTGGCAGCATGGATGACCTGGAAATGCGCTGTGGTCAACATTCCGTTTGGTGGCGGCAAAGGCGGCGTCATCTATCGATCCGCACCTGTTCAGCGAAAACGAACTCGAGCGCATCACGCGACGCTATACCGCTGAGATCAGCGAATTCATTGGCCCGGAGCGCGACGTACCGGCACCGGACGTGAACACCAACGAGCAGACGATGGCGTGGATCATGGATACCTATTCCATGCACAGACGCTATACCGTGACCGCAGTGGTGACAGGTAAGCCGCTGGAGCTGGGAGGTTCGCTGGGCCGACCGGAAGCGACGGGCCGCGGATGCATGATTGTGACGCTCGAGGCCTTGAAGCGCTTTGGCCTGGCCCCGGAGGATACCCGAGTCGTGATTCAGGGCATGGGGAATGTGGGCGGGATGGCTGCCCGCCTGATGTCAGCTCGCGGCTTCAAAGTAATCTGCCATGGTGGAGTATGACGGCGCAGTCTACAATGCGCGGGGCTTGATATCAATGCACTGATGCGCCACCGGCAGGATACCGGGTCGATACGGGGCTTTGCGGGCGCGGAAGATGTTGATCGGGACGAAGCGATTTTGATGGAGTGCGATGTGCTGTTGCCGGCGGCCCGCGAGAACGTTATTACTTCAGGCAATGCTCACCAGCTTCAGGCCAAGATTCTGTGCGAAGGAGCGAACGGGCCTACAACCTTTGCCGCCGATTCGATTCTGGCGGAGAAAGGTGTTTTCGTGATTCCAGACATTCTGGCCAATGCCGGAGGCGTAACCGTCTCCTATTTCGAATGGGTGCAGGATCGCCAGGGTTACTTCTGGAACGAGAAAATGGTGAACGAGCGGCTGGAAGAGATCATGGTGAAGAGCTTCAACGACGTGGTCAGCTACGCGCAGGCGCACAAAGTGAATAACAGGACGGCGGCTTATATGCTGGCGTTGACGCGTGTCTCGAGTGCCATCAAGAAGCGCGGCATTTATGCATGACAGGCTGTGATTTCGGGCATCGATCAAATGATTACGGCGGCTTCTGGTTTAGCTTCCGCAACACGCTGCAAATTGGTTATAATCGCGGGCTTGTCCCCTCCTGAAAGACTCATCGTTAGGCTGCTTTCAAATCCATGAGTGCTGAACCATCCACTCCGCTGATGCGGCAGTATGAGGCTGCCAAGCAGCAGGTTCCCAACGCACTACTGCTGTTTCGGCTAGGCGACTTCTACGAGTTGTTTCTAGCAGGACGCCGTAGTCGCTGCGCGTGAGCTTGACATCACGCTCACCTCCCGGAATAAAGAACGCGGCGAACCGGTGCCCATGTGCGGCGTACCTTTTCATGCCGCCGATGGCTACATCTCGCAAGCTGATCAGGCAAAGGCTATCGTGTAGCGATTTGCGAGCAGATGGAAGAAGCCGGACCGGGCAAGAAGCTCGTTCGCCGGGAGATTACACGGGTCGTCACTCCGGGAACTTCGACTGCTTCCGATACTCTTCGCTCGCATGAGAACAACTATCTGGCGGCGGTGTTCAGCCGCGGCGGCCGTAGCGGGGTGGCTCATGTCGACGTGTCCACAGGTGAGTTCCGCACGACGGAGATGGAGACAAGCGATGTGCCCCAGGCGCTGGAGGCTATGAACGTTCGCGAGGTGCTGCACCCGGAGAACGAAGAACCGGGCGCGCGGTGCCTGGAGACAGCGCTGGAGCCTTGGGTGTTCGGCGGCGATGCGGCAGGGCGTTTGATCCTGGAGAACTTCCGCCTGCTCTCGCTGGATGGATGCGGTCTGGCAGACAAGCCGCTGGCGGTCTCGGCAGCCGGCGCAGTGCTGCACTATCTTCGCGAAACACAGAAATCCGCTCTTCAGCATTTGAACCGGCCCAGCTTTTACCAGCGAAACGACTCAATGGTGCTGGATGCGGCAACCATCCGGAACCTGGAACTGGTGGATCCGCTGTTCGTGGGAGAGAGCCGCGAAGGAACACTGATCTCGATCCTCGATCAAGACGCAGACCGGGATGGGCGGCCGACTGCTTGCGACGCCGGCTGCTGAGCCCGTGTTGCGATACTCGACGAAATTGAAGCACGGCTGGATGCCGTCGGCGAGCTTGCGAGCAAAACCATTGTCCGCGGAACTTTGCGCAAGATGCTGAGTACGATCGGCGATCTCGAACGCTTGCTGGCCAAGACGACGCTCGGGAATGCCACACCGCGTGATCTGCTGTCGCTCGGCCGGTCGTTGGGGCAA
The DNA here is from genome assembly GCA_963814195.1 of uncultured Acidobacteriaceae bacterium. Lineage (GTDB taxonomy): Bacteria > Acidobacteriota > Terriglobia > Bryobacterales > Bryobacteraceae > Bog-105. The sequence continues at coordinate 77,646 of CAWFBU010000004.1, read as the reverse complement.
CTTCCGGCGCATTGCTGATCTGGCGGCCCAATTTGAGTCAGGCCGGCTTGCTGCACGCATCGATACCGTGCCGGAAGTCGCGCAGCAGATTCTGGACGGCATTGCTGAGCAGCCACCGATCGATCTCGCGGACGGGGGCACCATTCGAGACCTGGCTTCAACGCCGACCTTGACGAATTACGCGACATCAGCCAGAACAGCCGGCAGTACATTGCCGCCATCGAAGCCCGCGAACGGGCCAGCACCGGCATCGATTCGCTGAAGGTCCGCTTCAACAACGTTTTCGGCTTCTACATCGAGATCTCGCACGCCAATCTGCAGCATGTCCCGAGTGATTATCAGCGCAAACAAACGCTTGCCAATGCGGAACGCTTTACTACTCCTGAACTAAAGGAGCTGGAAGTCAAGGTTCTTGTCGGCGGAAGAAAAGATCTTGCGCTTGAGCGGGAGCTCTTTGCCGAACTTCGGCAGTTTACCGCCGGACACGCAGATGGCATCAAGAACGCAGCCGCACTCCGTCGCAGAACTGGACGTTGCTTCAGCACTCGCACAAGTGGCCGTCGATAACCGCTATAAACGGCCACGCTTCTCCGATAACGGAGAAATGCGCATAGAAGGCGGTCGACATCCGGTAGTCGAAAAACTTCTCGAAAGGGATGCTGCCCGATTCATCTCCAATGATGTTTACCTTCACTCGGGACAGAAATTTATTGGCGTTATCACAGGCCCGAACATGGGCGGGAAATCTACCTACTTGCGACAGGCGGCGTTGATTCTGATCATGGCGCAGATTGGCTCGTTTGTGCCGGCCGATGCAGCGCTGCTTCCTATCGTGGACCGAGTATTTACCCGGATTGGGGCTGCAGATAACCTGGCGCGTGGGCGATCGACTTTTATGGTGGAGATGACAGAGGCTGCGGCCATCCTCAATACGGCCACCGCTAATAGTTTCCTGGTACTAGATGAGATTGGCCGAGGGACGTCAACTTACGACGGACTTTCCCTCGCATGGGCCATCATTGAATACATCCATGAACAAATTCGGGCAAAAACGTTGTTTGCGACTCATTATCACGAGCTAACGGGGCTTGCCGATCAACTTTCTTGTGTAGGAAATTTACACGTTGCTGTAAAAGAAGCGGATGATCGTATCTTATTCATTCGAAAAGTAGAACCAGGACCAGCAGACCGTAGTTATGGTATCGAAGTAGCTCGTTTGGCAGGACTTCCCTTGCAAGTAATCGAGCGGGCGAGGTCAGTTTTATTGCATCATGAAGTAAGGGAACAGTCGGTAACGAAAAGGCTCTCCCCGGGCGACGATAACACGCCGATTCAGATCAAATTATTTGAGCCAGTGAATCAAGGGCTCGCCGATCGTGTGCGAAGTCTGGAAATTAACCAGCTTAGACCGATTGAGGCTTTGCAGATTCTTCAAGAGTTACAGCAAGAGTTGCTAAAGAGATGAGAATAGCAGGTATTATGAGCGGGACTTCGCTCGACGGGATCGATGTGGCCATCATCGATATTTCCGGCTCGGGCTTCAAGGCGAAGATCAACGTCTTGACGAGTCATTCAGTCCCTTATCCGAGGAAGATCCGGGAAGCGTTGCTGGCGGTTTCCAATGCCAATGCCTTCACCGGTGACATTTCACGCCTAAACTTTTTACTCGGCGAACTGTATGCAGAGGCTTTAGAGGAAACAGCAGAACGTGCCGAGATTCCTCTCGACACTATTAAGCTGATCGGCTGTCATGGACAGACGATTTTTCACGAAGGCCAAGGCGCGCAGTATCTCGGGAAGAAGGTATCCAGCACTTTCCAGATTGGAGAGTCGAGCGTTATCACGGAACGTTTGGGGATCGATGTAATCTCCAACTTTCGTGAGCGGGATGTGGCCGCTGGAGGCAAAGGTGCGCCCCTGGTGCCTTATCTCGACTACATGCTGATCCGGCATCGTGGACGCGGGCGAGTGGCGGTGAATATTGGCGGAATCGCCAACCTGACAGCCATCCCTCCGAACACGAATACCGATCGCGTGATTGCCTTCGATACGGGTCCAGGCAACATGGTTATCGATCAACTGATTTCGCGTATCACGTCGGGTGGTCAACATTTTGACAAGGACGGGATGACGGCTGCAGCCGGAGTTCCTGATCCGAAGCTGCTGGCAAAATTACTGCGGGACAAGTATTTTCGTGCCAAGCCACCGAAGACTGCGGGTCGCGAGCAGTATGGCGCGGACTTCGTAACAAAGCTCCTGGATACGGAGCTGAGCAGTGAGGATCTGGTCGCTACAGCCACTGCATTGACGGCCGAAAGTATTGCGGTAGGTGTGCGTAATTTCGTGCTGCCGGAAATGCGGGTGGATGAAGTATTCGTATCGGGCGGCGGAACTCACAACCCGACCTTGATGAAAATGCTTTGCAAGGCGCTAGACCCGATACCTGTCAAGGACACGACCGAGGTTGGTCTGGATGTGGATGCCAAGGAAGCAGTCGCCTTCGCGGTGATGGCTTATGAGACAGCCCACGCCCGTCCTTCTAATGTGCCGTTCGCTACGGGCGCTAAGCGGTCGGTGGTTTTGGGTAAGTTGACTCAGAATGGCACCAACCCACGGAACGGCAACGGTACCAGCAACGGAACCGTGACGGCCAGCAATGGGTCGAGTCGTTCGACACAGAATGGTGGGCCGATTCTACATAAAGCCAAGTCACCACGAACGAATGGTGTGAGCCACGCCACTGTTCCGACTAAAGTAAAGGCTGCAAGCCGCTAAACCGCTCGTTGTTTCGGGTAGAAGGGGCAAGACGACTGGATCGTCTTGCCCCTTTTCCGTTTTTGCTGACGTTCTGCTAAAAGAGCCTCGCGCCTGATTTACCTGGGCAAGTAATGCTGCATGAGTATTCCTGAGATCAGGGTTCCACTCACAAGCAGCACTATGACGATCCGAATCCAGCGGTGAGTTCGGCCAGACGCTGCTGGCTCGGCCACTTGATGTTCCCAGAGAAGCGAGACAAGAAGCGCCCGCTCAAACCATAGGATGGTTAGCATGGATGCAAGAATAAGCGCCGAGATTACATAAGGTCCATAATCGTTGACCAAAATCAACATGTTGATTAGCAGGATATTTGCCATGACAGGGGTCATTAAGACAGCGGCCAATAACGTAGTTTTGCGAAAGAGTAACAAGGTGGCTCCGGCAACTTGTGTAAGGCCGAGAATGGAAGCGTAAAGGCGCGAATAGCCGAAGTAATACCACGTAAGTTGGTATCCGGTAAGCGAGCCGATAGGCCGCTGCGCAAGCTCTGATTGTAAGTTGAATTGCAAGTGCAATAACTTACTAAGGCCATACATGTAAAGCAGGAATGCGCAGGAATAACGCAGAAAGTCCAGGACTTTCGGATAATGATAGCTACGTTCGTCAGATTGGGTCGAGGTCTTCACGGCTGACGCGCTGATACCTGAATGAGCACCACGAGCGCAGGATTAAGTACGCCGAACAGCCTGCTTAAGTTCAACTTTAAGGCGATGAACTTGAATTCGATCGCGCCAGGTGCTCAGTGGATTGCCTGTCGGATTGTCAGCCGGATTCATGCAAGTTCCAGGCGAAGATAATCGGCGGGAGACTACTTCCGCTCTGTAACTGGAAATCCCTGCCAAATATATTCAAGTGCTTCAGGCAGAGTCTGCGCCTTCACTGCGCGGTCTGTGTGCCCGGCGTTTCTTGCAAATACAAACTGGTAATGATAGCCTTTCGCGGCTAACACTTTAGCCATGTTTTCATTGGCGACGACCCAATCGTGCATGTTGTCGCGCATGGTATTGGGACTGAAGTTATCACGGTCGCCGACTTCCATCCAGATCCGTATGGGCTTTGGTGTTGTGTTCGGAATCAGGTGCTCATGAAACTCCCATGCGCCATGGGGAGTGTCGGGATTCGAAGGCCACTGCTGATTAACGTAAGTGCCGGAGTAAGTGAGGACACGGTGGTAAAGCTCAGGGTGATACCAGGCCATGATCAAAGCGCATGAACCACCGGAACTGCCGCCCATGGTCGCGCGACCCTCGGGATCTTTCGTCAACTTTACGTTGAACTGCTTCTCTACGCGAGGCAATACTTCTTTCTCGACAAACTCTGCGTACAGTCCCGACATTGTGTCGTATTCGAGGCCTCGTTCACTACCCTGAGCGTCGCCGCTGCCGTTACTGATAGAGATCGCAATCATGACAGGCACGCGGTGTTCGGCAATGAGGTTATCCAGCACGGTAAACAGAACCCGATCGGGACCGTCGGCGCCAACGATGAAGGGGGCAGCGGTTCCAGGCACGTATTGTTTCGGCACGTACACGGTTACCCGGCGCGTGTAAGGAGCGGGGTGACTAGTGGTGACAATCAGTTTGGCCGGGTCGTTCGGATCTGCAGTGCCAAACGTGTTGGGTTCGCGAGCGATACCGGGGTAGATCTTACTGTCAGTCGATTCCATTAAGAATTCGGAGACCGTTCCCTGCGGTACATTTTCGTGGATCATCGACTCCTGTGACGGATTGTGCGTCGGGCCCAGGATGAAATCCCCGTCAACGTTCGCCGGAGGATTCACTCCGTCGGGCAGGTCCTTGGCATTCACATAACCGGGTGTGTGAGGATCGCGCGTAGGCGGGGTGGGGCGAGCCGGGCGGACTTGAGGGACGGAAACTTGAGCGATCGCCAAACCGGAGGCAGCCACAAGGTTCACGAACAATAAGAAGCTAAAACGACGGGGTATTCTGCGACTCATTTTCTCTTAGTGGATGGTAACGTAAGTGTCTTTCACAACCGCGGAAGAGAAGGTTGCGCGAACGCATGGAGGCTGAAATCAGGAAGCTACGGCACACTTACTAAATCGTTACCTGACAGAAACTTCCAGTAGTCTGGCGGGCCGAATTTGTCATGCGCCTGTAATCGAAGGCGGGCCATACTCGTTCGGAGGTTTTACTTTCGATGCTGAGACACAAGGGATGGCTGGCCATGATGCTGGCCGGTGCACTGACAGCACCCAATGCGACGCCACGCGGATCGAACGATGACTATGAGGGTGGGAACGGAATCAAACATGTATTGCTGATCAGTATCGATGGCATGCATGCTGTGGATTATCTAAACTGCGCACAGGGCATCTCCGGCGTTAATGGAGGCCAACCGTATTGCCCGAACATGGCTGCCCTGGGCACGACCGGCATTAACTATCGAAATGCAAGCACGTCGAAACCCTCCGATTCGTTTCCGGGGCTAACCGCCATCGTAAGCGGAGGTTCTCCCCGCAGCTTTGGAACTTACTATGACGTGGCGTATGATCGGGTACTTGCTCCGCCGGTGAATGACACCGGAAATGGCCTTGCCGGGGGCACCTGCACAGCAGGTAAACCCAATGGCACCACGACCGAATACGAGGAGGGTATCGACAAAGACCAGAACCTACTGAACGGAGGCGCGCCCGGTGCAGCACCAACCGATGGCACGATCGCTTCCATTGACCCCAATAGACTTCCCCGCGACCCTTACAACGGTTGCAAACCCGTATACCCGTGGAACTTTGTTCGCTCCAACACTATTTTTGGAGTCATCCACCAAAACGGCGGTTATACTGCATGGGCCGACAAGCATCCGGCCTATTCGTCTGTTTCGGGACCAGGCAATGGGAATAACATTAACGATTTTTACGGGCCCGAGATCAACTCCGACGTAACCTTGGCCCCTAACCAGGCAGCCGTTGCAAAGGTTACTACAGCGCTTGGTGAATCCTGCGCCAATCTGGATTTGTCTTCCGTAGTCAGTCAGTGGGTGGACAGCTTTCTGGACATTCGGTGCTACGACATGCTGAAGGTGAATGCAATCCTGAACCAAATACAGGGTAAGAATCACTTGGGTACGGCAAAGACGAAGGTTCCGAATATCTTCGGTATGAATTTCCAGGCAGTAAGTGTCGGCCAGAAACTGATCGAAGATGGCGTGAAGGGTGGATATCTGGATGCAGAGGGTACACCTTCGGACAAACTCCTGGCCGAGATTGAGTTTGTCGATAAATCGATCGGCCAGATGGTCGCCGGATTGAAAGATCAGGGCATCTACGATAGAACGTTGGTGATCATTACTGCCAAACACGGCCAATCGCCTATAGATCCAAATCGCTTCTTCCCGATCCCCGGGCATTCCGGTAAGAATGGAACCACTCCCGCAGACCTCATCGCGAATAACCTTCCCGGCTATTTACCAGATTCAGAATCGCCGTTAACCCCGGGTGGCATCGGAGCAACCCAGGATGACGTTTCCCTGTTGTGGCTGACTCCCGGATCGGACACGAAGAAGGCAGTGGCTCTGCTGGAAGCGAACGCCACGCAGATCGGACTGGGCCAGATTTACTATGGACAGAGCCTGCGCTCCATGCTTGACAAACCTGGTCTGCCCGCAGACGGAGGCGATCCTCGCACGCCGGACATCATCGTCGCTCCTAACGTAGGAGTGATCTATACGGGAAGTACGAAGAAGCAGGAAGAACATGGCGGCTTCGCACACGACGACACCAACGTGATGTTGCTGCTTTCGAACCCTGGCTTTACGGGCAAGACAGTAACAGCTGAAGTGCAGACTGCGCAGGTTGCGCCGACTGTTCTTCAGTTTTTCGGTTTGAATCCTAACAATCTGGATTCGGTACGAGCGGAAGGAACGCCGGTGCTGCCGGCTCTTCAGTTCGGACAATCACGAGACAACGATCGATAAAGGCCGCTGCATTGCGGCGAGACGGGCGCCTAATAAGCGCCCGTTTTCTTTTTAGTAGGCGCGGAGAGCCTGCGCGATCCGCTCCATCTGCGGGTGATCCGAGTGTTGCGAAAGGTAAGCCAGTAAGTTGGAATCCACTTTGGCACCTGACTGCAGCAACGTCTTGACTACTGGCAAGTAGTCGCAAGAGGCATCGCTGTTGATTGCGGACCAGACTGCCTGGCCCAGAGGAGTGCCGCCATATCGGTTAACCGCTTCGAGGGCGGCTCCACGCCGGATAAGCAGGTCCATCGCATCCAGCCTCCCTCCGGTTACGGCCCAATGCAGACCAGTAAGTCCGGTTCCGCCGTCCGCCCGAGGGTCAAGTCCTTTGTCCAACAGAAAGGCGACCATCTCCGTTCGACCATACTCACAGGCCCACACGAAGCCAAGCTCTCGTTGGGCTTCGGTCGCGCCTTCGATTAAGCTGCCGTCAACCCTGACGAATTGCTGCACGATATCGAGTCGTCCAACGCCTGCTGCCCCTTCGAGATCTAAAGCAGCACCTTGCCGCGCCAGAAACTCGGCCGCTTGGCCATGGCCATTTCGCAAAGCGGCGATGACTGGCCTCCCGCCGATGCCACCGTTGATATCTCCACCGTAAGCGAGCAAAACCTCCATCAGCGAGGTCTGCACGCCAGCCCGCCTTGGATGGACGCTTGAAGCAACCAACTCCAGGGTCGTACTGTGTCCGTAAATGTCAGCAACAGCGTCTACGTCAGAGCCAGCATCGAGCAGGATTCTCGCCAAGTCCGGGGCGTTGTGAGGCGAGGTCTGACGTTCCTGTTCAACACCGTTAGCACCCAGATAGTGAAGCAGGGTAGCGCGATGGTTGCGAGCCGAACGTTCCCGAACCAAGTCCCGGTTCCCGGCGAGTAGAGTTCTCAGCGAGTTTGCGTCACCAGTGACAATCGCCTCAGCCGCCGCTTCAAAAGATTCCATAGTTCCACCGGCTCTATCGAGTGTAACCGCGGAATGGCTACGTGAATACCGTATTCAGCCGCAGCGTAGCTTCCAACCTTCTGGCGGCCCTACTGCTGGTCGGAGTAGTCGGGTCCAGCATTCAAGAGATGCAAGATGAAGCGGAAGGGCATTCCCGAAAATTCCGGTTTGTCCTCGATATCGGCCCGGATGTCGAGCATGGATCGCTCCATCAGATAAATAGCCAACAAGGTTTCCTGATCGGCTTGCGATTCAGGCATGTAGGCGGCTTTACCGGCAGCCTTCCAGTAGGCCTCGATGAAAGTCGCAACCACATGGGAATACCAGAAGCGACTCCATATGCGCAAGTCGTGCTGGGTGATGACCTCGGCGGTATTCGCACGGAGGAACAACTGCGTAGCTACTTGGACCGCGTAGCCGAAAGAAGTGAGCATGCTGGCGACGTCCCGCAAGGGGCAACGCTTGATGCGTCGTTCACTCAGGTGCTGAGCAGGATCGCCTTCGAAATCGAAGATCCTGATCCCGTCCTTTGCCATCAGTACGTGGCCCAGATGTAAACGACCGTGGAATCGGGTACGTAGCGAATAGATTCGCTTCTCAAAGACTTCTTTGAATTTGGCAAGTATTTCCGGTTCGAGATCCAGCACCTTGGAAGCCATCGCCTGGACGTCCGGACGCATTTCCGAGAATCGTTGCCGCAAGAACTCCAACCGACGTGTGGTCAGCCCAATGTAGCCGTGATAGAGACCTTGACGATAGAAGTCATTGAAGGGCTCTGGCGAGAAGGCCTGCCGCGCTGTGTCGCTAAGCAGAACCCGGTGAATATCAGCAACGCGATTCGCCATTTGCCGGACGGTTTCCAAGTACGGACCCATCAACTCCTCAGCGATAGGAGAGCGCTGGGAAAAGGCAAAAGAAAGGGCAAAGAAGTTCGTGGGCGAGACCCCTTCGATATCTGCGCGGCTGAATTTACCGGTACGCAGATGACCGAAGAAGTCTGCCAGATGCCGCATGGTGGCCTGCCAAGCGTTACCGTCGTTCGGGACGAAGCCGTGCAGGAGGGCCAGCGTAATCGTCTCGCCGGCATCGGAGTTGTAGACCAAATCGCCTGCGAACGGCGCAACGTAGGATTCGGTCGCAGCGTCTCGCTCGAACTCTTCGCCCATCTCAACACCGGGATGAGGTCCGGGCTCGACACGGCGAAGGACTTTCATGACGAAACGGTCACCAAACCGGACCGATGAGTTTACTTCGGCGGCAGGGAGAGGTGTGGGTGCCAGGTCAGGTTGACCGCTGCCCCAAATTTTGCGGAACTGGCGATTGCGTTGCGCCACAATGACGCCGCGCTCGCCGCGGAGGCGCTTGCGCTTGGCGACCGCTTCCAGCAAGGCTGTGTTGGTTCCATCGTGGATGGAGCCGTCAATCAGCAGGCTGGGTTTCGCGCCTTCAGCAAGGAAGCGAACCTTCGCGAGGACGGTGTTCCCTGCGCGTTTATCTGGCTGCTCGGGGCTGTCCTCCGTTACGCAGGTGATCGGCAGGCAGTACTCTTCCGGATCTCCGGTGGCATATTCAATGCGGATGAGAAACAATGCAGCTTTACCCGCAGTAACCGGGATGCAATCGGCTACGGTGATGGACCGGATGTGGCGGTCTTTCCCCATGAACCAAGTCGCTGCTGCCAGGTACTTCGGCAATGCGGAAGAAAGACTGGTGTAAGCGTCGGGAGACCAGACAGCGGCAGGCGTGGCCAGCACGAGTTCAGGCGCGCCGGCAAGCGGCGACTCTTCCGTGACAGGCACGGCTGGGAGGGGAACCGCTCGTTTCTCCATAGAGAACCAGAAGAACGAGTTGGGGCCGAGAGTGATGGGGTAGTAATCCTTTTCAAGAACCGGAAACTCAGTGCGGCCGAACATCTCCACAGGCGTAAAGCCTGTGAATTTCCGAAGATCTAACTCTACGGCTTGCGCAAACCGCGAGAGATTGGCCACAACCAGGATGATCTCGTCTTCATATCGGCGCACGAAGGCCAGGACTCGCTTGTTGGCCGGACTAAGGAACTCAAGAGTGCCGCGGCCAAAGGCCTTGTACTGCTTGCGAAGAGCGATCAGCCGTTTGGTCCAGCTCAGGAGTGAGTTGGGGTTGTCCTGCTGCGATTCGACGTTAATGGCTTCGTAATGATACGCAGGATCGATGTTTACCGGAAGGTAAAGACGTTGCGGGTTGGTCGCGGAGAAGCCCGCGTTTCGATCAGGGCTCCACTGCATGGGAGTGCGTACGCCATTGCGATCGCCCAGGTAAACGTTGTCGCCCATGCCTATCTCGTCGCCGTAGTAAAGGACCGGTGTACCCGGCATAGAGAAGAGCAGGGCGTTCATCACTTCGACACGCGATCGATCGTTGCCGAGCAGGGGCGCCAGACGGCGGCGAATACCGAGGTTAATTCGGGCGCGCTGATCGGACGCGTATACGCGATACATATAGTCGCGCTCTTCGTCGGTGACCATCTCCAGCGTGAGTTCATCGTGGTTGCGCAGGAACATGGCCCATTGACAGGTCTCCGGGATGGCGGGCGTGCGGTTCAGAATTTCGATGATCGGCAGGCGGTCTTCCAGCCGCAGGGCCATGAACAGACGCGGCATGAGCGGAAAGTGGAAGGACATATGGCACTCGTCGCCCTTCCCGAAATACGCGACGGCATCTTCGGGCCACATGTTGGCTTCGGCAAGGAGCATACAGCCGGGGTAGTTGGTGTCCATGTGGCGGCGAATGTCGGCCAGGAACTGATGCGTTTCCGGAAGGTTCTCGGAGCTTGTACCTTCGCGTTCAAACAGATAGGGGATGGCGTCCAATCGGAAGCCATCGACGCCCATCTGGGCCCAGAAATCGAGCGTGCGCATGATGCTGCGCCGCACCAGCGGGCTATCGAAATTCAGGTCAGGCTGGTGAGAGAAGAAGCGGTGCCAATAATAGGCTTTGGCGACCGGATCCCAACTCCAGTTGGAGGGCTCGAAATCCTTAAAGATGATACGGGTGCCATCGTACTTGTCGGGAGTGTCGCTCCAGACGTAAAAATCACGCCAACTGGAACCGGGTTCAGCGCGGCGAGATTTCTGAAACCACTCATGCTGATCGGAGGTGTGATTAATAACCAGCTCTGTAATGACACGGAGGTTACGGCGGTGAGCTTCCTTCAGGAAGTTCTGGAAATCGCGCAGGGTGCCATAAGCTGGGTGGACGTTACGGAAATCGGAGATATCGTAACCGTCATCTTTCCAGGGGGATGGAAAGAAAGGCAGCAGCCAGATGGCCGTAACGCCGAGGTCCTCCAAATAGTCGAGCTTCTCGGCTAAGCCTTTAAAGTCGCCCATTCCATCAGAGTTGCTATCGTAAAAAGCTCGAACATGCGCCTCATAGATGATGGCGTCTTTGTACCAGAGTGGGTCACCAGAGAGCCTGGCTGAATTTTGAGGATGCTGCATGGCTTCATACGGCCAACTCTGCCCAGATTGCCAGAGTGAGCCAAACATTGATGGTAATCCTTGCGTTCAGAAATTCGGCAGACAGTTCACTGTTGCCGAATCCTTTTTTGGGGAAGTAGGGCAAAACGGTCGCGGGGTCGACCACGCTGCCCCAAGGTCCGGCGACGTGCATCCGCGCCCTTTGCGCTATTGAAGTATGAGTGGCTCGGATCGTTTTAAATACTTTTGGTTCGCTGGGTGACCTTCATCCTTATTTGGCGCTGGCGCTCGGGCTGCAGAGAAGAGGCCATCAGCCTGTCATCGCAACATCGAAGGTCTACAGAGCCAAAGTCGAGGCAGAAGGCATTCCGTTTGCCGCAGTGCGGCCGGATGTAGGCGAGTTACTGGACCGCCCGGAGTTCTTAGCGAAGCTGTGGGACCCGAAGCTCGGGACCGAATACCTGATACGCGATTACCTGATTCCACAGGTTGAGGCAGGGTTCAAAGACCTGCTGGAAACTTGCCGTGACGCCGATCTCGTGCTGACTCATGCAGCTGCCTACGCGGGTCCGATTGTGGGCGAACTACTAGGGCTGCGATGGATCTCGGTCGCCTTACAGCCGGCTGTGTTTTTTTCGGCGACCGATCCGGCTGTTGTGGCGCCTGCGCCGTGGCTCCGATATTTCTACTGGCTGGGTCCTTGGTTCTATCGCGTTTTGCTCGGCATCGCTGAGCGGCGTATCACTGGATGGAGCGGCCCGATCGTACAGCTGCGACAGCGTCTCGGTTTGCCGCTCGCGCGATTGAACCCAGTGACGCGCGGCCAATTTTCTCCTCATGGATCGCTGGCATTGTTTTCTCACCATCTGGGAGCCGGGCAACCTGACTGGCCGGTGCGGACGAGGCAAACCGGATTCCTTTTCTATGATCGATTGGGACAAGGAATGCCGGGATCCGCAAAGCAAGGAAGGGACCACGTTTCGGCCGATCTGGCGCAGTTCCTGGAAGCAGATAAGCCGCCAATTCTCTTTACTCTGGGGTCATCTGCAGTCATGCAGCCGGGATCGTTCTTCGCCGAGAGCTTGAACGCTATCGAACTGCTGGGCGAGCGCGCGATTCTCCTGGTGGGCCATAAAGAACAGGCGGACCTTCGGACGCCATTACCGAAATCGGTCTTTGTAGCTGATTACGTGCCTTTTTCGGAAGTGATGCCCAGAGTCGCCGCAATCGTTCACCAAGGGGGCATCGGCACCACGGCGCAGAGCTTACGGGCGGGCAAACCCATGCTAGTGGTGCCTTGGGCGCACGATCAGCCGGACAATGCCGAACGGCTGCGGAAGTTGGGTGTGGGTCGCTGGATCCCACGCAATCATTACCGAGGCGCCACCGTCGCCAGAGCACTACGGGCGCTGCTCGACGAACCACGTCATGCGCAACGGGCGAGCACTGTGGCGGCCGAGATTCAGAATGAGGATGGAGAGGCGAATGCCTGCAAGGCGGTTGATGAGTTCCTCAGTACCGGTCCGGATGTTAACAAGCCATTAGCAGGTTAGATCGCGCGCAATCTTCGGAGCCGGCTTGTCGCGTGCTGCTGAGGAACTGGAACGCATGCGCTCGATATGCGAGACTCGGAATTCTCAGATCCAAACGGAGGCCCAGTGAAAAGGTTCTCACTCATTCTGTCGTGTCTTATTTTCTCTGCCAGTGCCCAAGCTGCGCGGTTCGATATCTCCGACGTCGGCAAGATCGTTAAAGTCTCGGATCCACAGATCTCACCGGATGGCAAATCCATTGTGATCGTAGTAACCCGGCCCAAATATGAGATCGACTTGAACGAGGCCGAGCTTGTGCTGGTAGACGTGCATTCGCATAGCCAGCGTAAGCTGACGCGGGACCGCAAAGGGATCAGCTTCCCACGATGGTCGCCGTCCGGTGACCGCCTCGCCTATCTGGCTAATGATGTGAACAACAAGCCCCAAATTTTTCTGATGCCGATGGGCGGCGGCGATTCGCAACAACTGACCACAGTGGGAGCGGGCATCCAGCAGTTTGCGTGGCGGCCGGACGGTAACGCTATCGCTTTCGCCGCCAGTGATGAGATGCCCAAACGAACCGGAGCAGACAAGTTCGACGATGCTTTCGAAGTAGGCGACAACGACTTCCTGGTGACAGGCAAGCCGATGCCGACTCATCTATGGATGATCCTTGCGGAGGGAGGCGAGGCGAAGCGGCTCACCTCCGGCTCCTGGTCACTTCCCATCAGCCACCCGCCAGGTTCGCCGGCTTCTCCTATTGCCTGGTCGCCCGACGGAAAGTCCATCGCTTTTGTAAAGATCACTACGCCTTACTCGGGCGATGCAGATCAAAGTTCGCTACAGATTCTGGATGTGGAGACGGATCGTTTCCACCCCGTAACGGGCCGGGCCAAACACGAAGGGTATCCGTCGTTTTCGCCTGACGGGAAGAAGATCTCATATTGGTTCCCGCGCGATGGCGAAACCAAGAAGGGCAACGATATCTATGTCGTCGAGGGCACGCAGGGCGAAGGTAGCAATGCAACCCGTGCTATCGACCGCAACATGGCACGTGCCATCTGGATGCCCGACAGCCAATCGATGCTGGTGGGCGCGAATGATGGCACTACGACGGGCATGTGGATCCAGCCGCTTAAGGGTCAGGCGACCCGGCTGAATGTGGGTCCGGTCAGCGCAACTTCCTCCTTCTGGGTAGACGCGGCGGTTGGCCGCTCCGGCGAAATCGCGTTTACAGGTAGCGAGCCGCAACGTCCGACAGAGCTTTATTACCTGGCAAACGCGAGCGCGAACGTTGTGAGACTCACGGACTTCAACGCACCTTTGCAAGCGTTGGAACTGAGCAAGCCCGAGACCATGGAATGGATGGGACCGGATCACCTGAAACAGGACGCGGTTGTCACATACCCGCCGGGATTCAATGCAGATCACAAGTACCCGCTGGTCCTGTACGTGCACGGCGGCCCTCGATCGGCATCAAAAGAAGCATTCTCCGTCTTTGCACAGCTGATTGCTGCTAAAGGCTGGGTCGTCTTCGAGCCTAATTATCGAGGCAGTGACAATCTCGGCAGCAGCTTCCAAGCCGCGATCTGGAACGATGCGGGTGACGGGCCCGGGCGCGATGTAATGTCGGGCGTTGCGGAGCTGAAGAAGAAAGGCTTTATCGACGAATCGAGAGTGGCTGTTACGGGCTGGTCGTATGGCGGTTATATGACAACCTGGCTGTTGGGCCACTACAAGGGATGGAAGGCTGCGATTGCAGGTGCAGCAGTGACCGACTGGCTCGATCAGTACAACTTAGGGGATGCCAACGTGCGGCGAGCCGACGGCTTCGGCGGCTCTCCTTATGTCGGTGGCCGTATGCGAGCTTATGTGGAGCAATCCCCAATCACATATGCGGACAAGATCACGACCCCCACGCTGATTCTCTCGGATACGGGCGACTACCGAGTACCCATCACGCAGTCCTATCGGCTCTATCACGAGTTGAAGGATCGGGGCGTAACCACTCAGTTCTTCGCCTATCCGATTCCGGGACACAGCCCTGCGGATCCGGTGCGGATGCGAGATGTGTACAAGCGATGGATAGCCTGGCTCTCAGAGTATCTAGACGAGCGAGTTACCGCTTCGAGGTGACGGAAGCCGGTTAACTTGGCTTGGGGAGGAACCGCGTTCGCATCTTGGCGACTATGGTGAACTCCGGATCCACTACGTTCGATATTTCGAACTCCATGCCCTGCCCCAGGAGAAGACTGGCACCGCGTTCATCGAATCCATAGGAAGTCATGAGCCATCGCATCAACTCGGTGGTCGCGTGCTGAAGCGCCTCGTTCAGCGCTCGTGAACTGCCGAGCACCATGATGTAGTCCTGAGTTTCGAGACGCGGCCAGGCAATCTTCTGATGCTTGATGAGGTCTACTGAGAACTCTACGTCCAGGGAAGTTTCAATAGCGCTGCCCACGACCTCACCGTCGCCTTGCCGCGCGTGTCCGTCACCTAAAAAGAAGAGGGCGCCGGGTTCAAATACCGGCAGCATGAGGGTAGCGCCTGCACCCATTCCGTTGTAATCCATATTTCCACCGAAGTTATCCGGAAAGCTGGTGGGGATGGCAGCCTTGTTATCGGGTGCGGTGCCAACACAGCCCAGCATGGGCCTTAAAGGCAGCTCGATGCGAGGGCCCTTGAAATCGGCCGGGTCCGAATAGGCAATGCCTTTCTGCTTATCGATGTGCCAGGTGGCCCGCTTCGGCTCTCGTAGAGCGTCCTGGCGCAGGAAGCCGGGGTCTGCAGTGTAAGGGGCAAGTAGGGAGGCCGAATAACCGGTGCTGCGGTTGGTCTCCAAACGTAGTAAGTGAACTACGAGCGTGTCCCCCGGTTCCGCGCCTTCGATATAGAAGGGTCCGGTCTCTGGATTCGACCTTTGGCCGCGCTGCACACCCGCGGCATCCACACCGCTTGCATCTATGGTGAAGGTTACGACGTGGTCGCCCGGCTTTATCCGAAGCGCCGGTTTGTGGGCACCCGAGAATGTGTTGTAAAACTCTGTGGGCTTAAATTGAATCGTCTCTGCAGCCCCGGTGACACTCAGCGCAAGTATCAATAATAGTCTCATTCACACCGTCCAGTTCGGAAAGTATAGCGGAACATCACGACTGATCAGGCTGCGTCGCTCTGCACGCGACAAGAGGTCTTGATCTGCCCAACCAGACAACTCGGGGTAGTGAGTTAGAATCAGGCGACTACTTCGCATTGAATGGGCAAGAACGGAACGGTAAGCGCCGCAAGCTTCGATGCGATTCAGGATCGTGAGCAGGGCCTGCGAAGGGGACTGAGTTCTGCCCAGCTCACAATGATCGCCATCGGTGGCGCGATTGGAACCGGGTTATTTCTGGGAAGCACGTTCGCCATCAGCTTTGCAGGGCCTTCGGTGATTGTCAGCTACGCCATCGGCGCATTGATTTCGCTGCTGCTGATGGGGTGCCTGGCCGAAATGACGGTGGCACATCCTACTCCCGGCTCATTCGGTGCGTGGGCGGAGTTTTATATCGGACCGCTGGCTGGCTTCCTGGTTCGCGATGCGTACTGGTCATGCATCGTCTTCGCTGTGGGAACGGAAGTAACCGCAATTGCGGTGTACATGCGGTATTGGTTTCCGGCTGTGCCCGGGTGGGTTTGGATCGTGGGGTTTTCTTCAATTCTCATCGGTTTGAACTCGCTCAACGTCAAGGTTTTCGGGGCGGTCGAGTACATGTTCTCGACGCTTAAGGTGACAGCGATCGTCGTGTTCATCCTGCTAGGCGGCTGGATGGTGGCAGGTACCGGCTTCTCAAACTACACGGCGCATGGCGGATTCTTTCCAAAAGGTGCCTGGGGCATGTGGGTCGCGGTAATCGTCTCGATCTTCAGCTATCTAAGTATCGAGATGATTGCGGTGGCGGCCGGTGAAGCAAACGATCCGCAGCGCGCCATCACGAAGGCGTTTCGCTCCACAGTTGCGCGGCTGGTTATCTTCTACATCCTGACCATGGCTATCATCCTCGCCATCGTTCCCTGGACGGAGTCGGGCAAGGGGCAAAGCCCATTCGTCACAGTGATTGCGCGATCCCACGTGCCATTTGCCGGGGGTGTGGTGAATTTTGTGATTGTTATAGCCGCGCTCTCTGCGATGAACAGTCAGTTGTACATCACAACACGCATGATGTTCAGCCTGGCGCGGGCGGGTTATGCTCCGCGGCGTTTCGGCACGTCTGAGCGCTCGTGGAACCCCGGTCTCAGCGCTGCTGTTATCGTCGATCGGGATTGCGGTCGCAACGGTTTTGAATATCTTCTTTCCTGGTGCGTCTTTCACGCTGATGGTGGCGATCTCGATGTTTCGGCGCGATGTTCACCTGGCTGATGATCTTCGTAACTCACCTGTATTTCCGACGAGCACACGCCGGCGAGCCGCTGGCTTTTCGCATGTGGGGATATCCCTATTCGAGCCTGCTTGGCGCCGCGTTGATGGCGGCGATTCTTGCTGACCACAGCATTCACTTCGCGAATTCCGGATGACTCTGGTTTACGGTTTGCCAGCGTTGGGACTGTTCTATCTTGCCTGGCGGTTCGCGGAGGCCGTACGATAGCTTTACAATGATTGACCCGCTGCTAGTCTGGCGCAAAGAATTTCCGATCCTCGCGCACACCACTTACATGATCAGCCACTCGCTGGGCGCGATGCCTCGCCGGGCATCCGAATCGCTGCAGCAATTCGCCGACACCTGGGCCACGCGGAGGTATTCGCGCCTGGGAGGAAGGCTGGTGGGAAATGCCGGTCACGGTGGGCGATCTGATCGGGTCGATCATCGGCGCGGGAGAGGGCGAAGTGGTCATGCATCAGAACGTCTCCATCTGCCAGTGGATCGTGGCATCCTGCTTTGACTGGCGCGAGAAGCGCAACAAGCTGGTGACCGATGGCCTGAACTTCCCTTCGAACGATTACATTTATTACGGACTGGAGCGGCAAGGGGCGCGCGTTGTTTCGGTCGCGTCGGACGACGGCATGACGCTGCCGCTGGAAGCGATGCTGGCAGCGATTGACGAAGAGACGCGCCTGGTTTCGGTTTCCCATGTGGCGTTCCGCAGTTCGTACGTGCAGGATCTGGCGGCGATCACGAAGCGCGCGCATGAGGTGGGCGCTATGGTGGTGGCGGATCTGTATCAATCGGCCGGATGCCTGCCTGTGAATGTGCGGGAGCTGGACTGGATTTTGCGACCGGCGGTTCAGTGAAATGGCTGTGCGGAGGGCCGGGCGCGGGTTACCTGTACGTGCGGCGAGATTTGTGGAACCAGCTGGAGCCCGCGGCCACCGGCTGGCAGGCACATCGCGAGCCGTTTGGCTTTGAGACCGGACCGATCGAATTTGCCGACGACGCCATGCGCTTTCTGAACGGCACGCCCAACGTTCCGGCGATGTATTCGGCGAAGTCCGGGTACGAAATCGTCAACGAAATCGGGGTTGAGACCATTCGCGCGAAGTCGCTGCGGCAGACCCATTTGTTGATGGATTTGGCGGATGAAGCTGGCTTCCAGTGCGCACCTGCCGCGAAGCAGAACAGCGCGGCGGGGTTGTGATTCTCGATGTGCCGAACGGCAAAGAGGTGACGAAAGAGTTGGCGCGACGTGAGATTTTGGTGGATTACCGGCCGCAGGCGGGCATTCGCATCGCGCCGCATTTCTATACGACCGACGACGAAATTGAGCACACGGTGAAGCAGATTCGTGATTGTGCGGACGCGGCCTCATCGTAGGCTCAGCACACGATTCACTAACAGGAAAGCCGACCGCGAACCCAGCCGGCCTAATTGGTTATAGGCGTTATGGAAGCGTATTCCCGCCCGTGACGCCGTACGTTTCACCCGTCACAAAGCTGGATTCCTGAGACGCTAGCAGCACATAAACCGGTGCGAGTTCGGCGGGCTGCGCGGGTCGTCCAAGTGGCACCTTGGAGCCGAATTCGGGAATCTTTTCCGGAGGCTGGCCGCCGCTCGGCTGAAGGGGCGTCCAGACCGGGCCGGGCGCGACGGCGTTCACCCGAATCCCCTTGGATGCCAATTGCTTTGCGAGTGATTTTGTAAACGCGACGATCGCGGCTTTGGTGGAAGCGTAATCGAGCAGCGATTCCGATGGCTGGTAGGCCTGAATAGAGGCGGTGTTGATGATGGTGGCGCCCGCCGGAAGATGGGGCAGAGCCGCTTTGCAGATCCAGAACAAGGCGTAGACGTTGGTTTTAAACGTTTCGTCGAACTGCTTCGTCGTGAGTTCGTCTATGCTCTTGACGGCGATTTGATGGCCGGCCACGTTGGTAACGATATCCAGCCCGCCTAAGCTCTTCGCGGCCTGTTCCACAAGCTTTGTACAAAAAGCTTCCTGAGAGATGTCTCCCGGAAAAGGATAAGCCTTCCGGCCGGCCTGCTCAATCAGGGAGATGACTTCGCGAGCATCCGGTTCTTCGCTTTCCAGATAGCTCAGCGCAATGTCTGCACCCTCCCGCGCAAACGCTATTGCGGCGGCGCGCCCAATGCCGGAATCGGCTCCCGTAATGAGAGCTTTCCGTCCGTTCAGCCTGCCGAAGCCCTTGTAAGATTCCTCACCGTGATCCGGCTTTGGCTTCATGTCTTTGCTCAGACCAGGAGGAGACTGGACCTGGTCCTCGAACTTGGGCTGAGGATACTGCTTGGTGGGATCCTGCATGGCGTACTGATTGTTCGGTGTTTGATTCGACACGATTCACTCCCTCGCTCTGAAACTTCCAGGCCGACGGTTCCGGATACGCAAAATGGAAAGCCGCCGAGCTAAATGGGGAGACACAGAAAGCAATTGGTTCGGTTTCGATCGCTCTTCTACGTGTATGTTGGGCTCTCGCCGTCACGACAGGTGATTCGGTGAAGTTCACAACCACCCGGCAGGTCCAGTTGGTTGATATGGACGGCCCAACATCAAGGGCGATTGGTTAAGGCAAGCACCTCTGATGGATCCAGGTCGCGGATTGATACGAAAGCAGTCCCATTCCGCGTCTGAACCGGGAGTTTGGAACCGACCGGATGCGTGCCGGAGTAGCTCGTACCCAATGCCGTTTGGGCTGTGTTCGCAATGACGAGGAAGTAGGGAGCCTCGCCACTCCAGGGATCACCAGCAGCACTGGCCGCATTCAACGCGGAGTCGACAAGCACATCGCCCCCGCGTGGATCTGTCCCGTGACCATTGATTACGCAAAGAATTTCTTCATCGTCCAGAATTCGTGACCATGCAATTAGCTCGCCGCCAGGAGGCAAGCCGAAGGGGGCGGCAAAGTTGCTAAGTTCACGCTGATACTGTCTCCCGTACCGCAACGCCGGATACTTCGTCCTCACCTGAATAAGGGCTGCGATCCGGATGAATGCCGCGGAATTCTCGTTGAAGCAATGGACGCCAGCGCTGCCGAACGGGCCAAAGCCGGTCATTCCGGCGTCGAATCCGGCGGAGTCCGCCGCGCGCCCCGCAAGTCCGGGAAGACGCGGGTGGTCCGGCCCGAACATCGCCTCGCGCAGATATTTGTCGGGAGGCGGATCGCCTACTCCGTAATCGTGCAAGTGCTTCTCGCGCTCGCTACGTTCCGGGCCTGCAAACGCCTGCTCAGTTCCGTAGTAGATACAAGGGATGCCGAGGCCGAACAGCTGCAAAGCTACTCCTGCGACAACCTGGTGATCGCTCGAAGCATCCGACGAGAAGCGCACTTTGGAACCGGAGACATGATCATGGTCGTCCAGGATGCTGACGTGTTTCTTCCCGCTGTTCCGATGCGATCCGAGTTCATCGTTCCAGGCCCGGACAATATCAAAGTATTCGGAAGGGGCGGAAAGTCCCTTGGCGACGGCGGTGAGAGTCGGACGAATCTCACCGATGTCCAGCGTGGCGTCCAAATTGGATCCCATCACCTCCAGATAACGGTCGGCATTGCCGTCGCTTCCAGCAACCTCGGCGACCAGGAAGAAATTGAGCTTTCCGAGACTGGCAGCAAATTCTTTGATCGTTCCGCAAAGATTACGTCCACTCTCCTCGTCGATATGTTTGAGGGCATCGATTCGGAGACCATCGCAATCGGTAAGTGCTATCCAGTATTTGTAGCAGCGCGCGACAACATCGAGGACTCCGGGGCCATCGTAGTTTAAGTCGCGATCTCCAACGAAGTCCGTGCGACGAAACTCCGCGTGAGGATCGTCGATGTCTCCGTTGCCGAGCGAGCCTTCGCCGGCCCTGGTGTAAGTGTTGTCATCCCAAAGTTCGTCAGGCCAAACCCCGTCATCACTACCCTTTATTCCCGCTTGGGTGGCTTGGTCGTTCTTATCTCGCCACTGACGCTTTCCATAGAAGTTTGGCCATGGGCGATAGGGAGGTTGATCTGCAAGCGGACCGGGCGTCAGGTCGTAGATCCAATTGTTGCCCGTATGATTCACCACGATGTCCAGAAGCACTCGCATGTTTCTCGCATGGGCTGCAGCGATGACAGCAACCAGATCTTGACGGGTCCCAAGTCGCGGATCTATTTCCAAGAAGTCCTGGATGGCGTACCCGTGGTAATCGTTCCTGGCTGCCCTCTGCTTGAAGGCGGGACCAAGCCACACGGTAGTTGCGCCGAGAGCAGCTATGTAGTCGAGCTTTGAGAGAACCCCTTGGAGCGACCCGCCCTGGTAACGTCCGCTTCCCGAATCCGACCAACTTGCCCAATCAAAATCGGCGGCCCTGAAGGCGGCAGGATTCTTTGAGTCGAGGAGCCTGCGGTTGCTTTCCTGTCCATCGCTGAACCGGTCCGGCAGCAGAAAATAGATCACTTCGTCTCGCCAGTCGAGTGGCGACGGGTGGAAGGCTGTGCGACGAGGTAGCGAAACCGAGTTGACGCTATTTGGTCGCGGTTCAGAAAGCAGAGTATCCGAAAATCCCATGTCATCTTCTCCCGCGAAAGACCCATTGGCTCAGGCGAGTTGGATTGTAACAGTAGCAGAAGTGGGACGAGAACTCCTGATGTCCTTCGTCCCAAACGTCCTTACCCTGCTACTACTGTTCGTAGCTGACGAAGCCTAACTTAGTCGAATCGGGAGCCCAGGAGTTAACGTTGATTGTTCCCTGACCGCCGAAAAACTCCGCCAAGGTCTGCGGAGTGGCATGACTGATGTGGTTCCCCGGCAGCGGAATCATCTGAAGCTTGACGTTCAAATGGCCATTATGTCCGGCTGTTCCCTTAGGAAAGGCGATAAACACCAGCCACTTTCCATTCGGAGAACAATGCGGAAACCAGTCTTCTTCATCGGCGTTCTCCGTAACCTGTTGGGCGAGCTTGTCGTCCGGACCAGCGCCGGCTTCAGGCATACGCCAGACTTCCCACTTCCCTGAACGATCCGAGTTGAAGTAGATCCACTTCCCATCGGGTGAGTAGTCGGGTCCGTCGTCGTAACCGGAGCTCATCGTAAGTCTCTGCTGTGGTCCGCCTTCGACCGGTAGCCGGAAAAGATCGAAGTTCTTATCCCGCTGCGCTACGACGGCCAGCCATTTACCGTCCGGAGAAAAAGCATGGAAGTAACTCGGCGTTTCAGATACCACCATCTTGGGCGTACCGCCCTCGGAAGGAACGGTGTAAACCTGGGACCCATGGCCGGTTGCACCGGACGATAAGGCGATGAGCTTACCGTCAGGCGAAATGCCTTTATCGTTGTTACATCGGCCGATAGAACCCAAGTCGATCTTTTGCAGCTCCGGGTTGTTGGTACCGACCGGCAATTTCCATAAGTCTCCCTTTGAATTCACCAGAAGATACTTTCCATCGGGTGACCAGGTAGGTGCCTCAATCATCTGGTCTGCCGTATAGAGGACCTTTACAGCTTTGGTCTTCAGGTCATAAACAGAGACTTTACTGCGCTTGATAGGTGGTTCTTTCGGCTGCGTGCTGGCTTGCTTCGCCTGTACAAAAACCGCGATCGCCACCAGACACGCCGACGCGAATAAGATAGGGTGTTTTCTCATAAGAAATTTGTCGCAACTTCGAATCGAGGAGGATCCGAAACCGAATGCCGTTATGCCCGTTACTCGCTCTTGTTAGCCCAATAGGCTGCACTTCCGACATAGCCCATATCGGGCAAGTGGGACAGTATGGCTCGCCGCAGATCCAGCAGATGAACCTCGCCCGCCTCTTTGTAGATAACGCTACCATCGGGAGCAAGCACAATCGTATACGGCACGCCAGAATCCCATTTAGGGTCAAATGCCGCCTGCATGGCGTAAGTATCTTCAGACGAAAACAGCAAGTTCCGGACTCCCGAATGTTCACCTTGCAGGAACTTCAATACCTGGTCTTTCTCGTCCGGTGAGTTCGCAGAGACGGTAACAAGTTCGAAGCCCCGGCTTCGATACCAGAGAAACGTATTCAGCAGGTCGTGGAACTCCTCGACACAAGGTCCGCACCAGGTCGCCCAGAAGTTAATCATGAGGAGCTTGCCGGTCGGGTTCTTGCGCAATTTCTTCAACTCCTCCGGCGTGGCCATCTCAAGGTTCACCGGCAGCGCTTCGAACTTTTTTGTTTCACGCTGCTTCATTTCCACCTGGTCCTTCCATTTCGTCACACAGCCAAAAACCGGAGTTGACGTGACAGTCAACGGCTGGCCGGCTAACATAGCGTCCAGGGCTGTACGAGTGTCCTGCGTTTTTACCAGGGATTCACGTTGATTACTGTCGATTCGTCCTTCGAACTGTAGCTTTCTTTCTTTATCGAAGAGGAATACATGCGGTGTCGCCTTGGGCCCATACGCTTCGGCGACAGCCTGGGTATCCCCGTCGTATAGATAAGGGAAGTTAAAGTGCCGGTACTTGGCACGGATCATCATGCCGTCGAGGCTGTCATCGACATCGGTATAGTTCATTTCATGCGCCGAGGCGGCGGCCACAGCGTTGGGTTGAATAGCGACGAAGCCGACTCCTTTGGGCCGGTAATCATCCACCAACTTCTTGATGCGCCCCTCATAGAGTTGAGCTGTCGGACAGTGATCGCACGTGAAGATGACGGCCAGGATGGGGAAGCTCTTGTACTCGCTGAGATGATGTCGCTTGCCGTCCACTCCAGGCAGGAAGAAATCCGGCGCCTGCGAACCGATCTTTAGCGTCGGGTGGCGCACTTCCTCTTGTGCCTTATCGGCATCGTGCTGGGCCCGGCGCTGTGCGTCCGTCTGTGCGGCCTCTTGAGGCTGCTGCGCCTGAGCGCTAGGCGACGCACCCATAAGTCCGCCCAGGACTGAACCGGCCACTACCAAAGCGGTTCGGCTATCGCGAGACAAATGCAAGTTGGAGAGCTTTAGCATGAGAACCTCCCAATCAAACAGACTGATTTTGTGCGAAACATATTACTCGCCAGGTGTATAGATCTCTGGGAGCGCTTACAATGCAAGACGCTTGTCTTCCTTTGTCCATGATCGGTCAGAACAGGAGCTTCAGAACCAATCCCAGCTGTCGAGGAGTGCCCACGGTTGCACTGATAACGCCGAACGAACTGCTGCCGAAGGAAGAACCCGGATTCGCGAAGCTGGCCGTGTTGGTGATGTTATAAGCCTCGGCGCGAAATTGAAGTTGCATACCCTCCCTGATAGGGAAGCCTTTGAACACCGAGACGTCGAGATGCCGGTTAGGAGGACCGTAAAGTATATTGGGCCCGGAATTCCCTGCCGCATAAAGGGGCTGGGCGACAAAGCATGCGGGATTGAGCCAGTGCGTAACTGAGGCATTGGCAAGATAGGCGTTGCAACCCGCAACCCGATTCGGTCGATCGGAAACAGTTACTCCACCCGGCTGGGTAGCCGCGCTGGAAATATTCTCGCGGGGGGTTGCATTCGTGATTGTGAATGGCAACCCGCTGGCGACTACCGCAATTGCGTTCACGTCCCAGCCGCCGACGACTCCGTTCAGGAACTTATTAGATTTGCTTGCGAACGGCAGACGGTAATCAGCCGAGAGTGTCCAACGCAATCGGATATCTGTACTGGTGCTGCCGTGCTCCAAATGCCAGTTATTCGCCAGTTGCCCCGGTGCTCCTCCGGTGAGTGCGTGAGCCCAGACGAAATTAGAATTCACGGTCAGCCCACGGCGCAGCCGGCGCTCAAACACCAGCTGCATGGAGTGGTAGTTGGCGTTGTTGGAAGCAAGAAAATAGGAGATGGTGGAGATATTCGGGAACAGCGCGTAATAGGGTCGTCGAATATCGACATTGCCTGGCCCTGGTAGTGGCTGGTCGATATTTGGCGAGAGCAGGCCGTGCCTCGTTAACGCTGCCACGTACGCGGCGCTCACCACGTTTCCATTGAACTCCTTCTGCACGGTCAGGTTGTACTGCATCACACGAGTGGATTGGAAGTTCCTGGCGACGGCGATAAGGCCGGTCGTGGGATTAGTCGGACTTTCGGGCGTGGGCGGCGGAAATCCCTGTGCCAGCGTGTGAGTCGGAAAGATTTGGTCGTTGATGTAAGAGTAACCGTTCGTGAAGGGAGGGTTCTTTAGAAGCCCATTCGAGTTTGCGTTTTCCGGTACATACGCGATACCAAAGCCCCCGCGGACGACCAGTCCTCTTCCGGGCTGGTAGGCGAAACCAAAGCGTGGAGCCACGTCATGATAATCAGTCTTCACTCCAGCGGTGTCCGACACTCCATTGACGCCTGCCTGGATGATCATGTTCGTCGCCGGATCGAAGTTCGATATCAGGTTATGGACCTCGGTCAAAGGAGTAAAAACGTCGTAGCGGAGGCCCAGATTCAGCGTTAACTTTCGATTGACGTGCCAATCGTCCTGAACCCAGACGTTCGGCTCCCACATGCGATACCCGTTCCAGGTCAGGTTTTGATTCAGCTGTCCGATGGAGGGCAATCCGAGCAACCAGGACGCGATGGGATTGCCTGAACCCGCAATAACACCGGAAGGATCGTTCGTCGCGTTCCCATCGAAGTTGTAGGCACCGCGAGGATAAGAGCTTTGGGTATCGATCACCTGACGACGGATGAGGGCTGCACCCATCCGAAAGTTATGTGCGCCCCTAGTCCACGAAAGAGAGCCTTGGTAATCAAATGTATTCTCAAATTCAATTAGTGGAATGAAGGACGCGCCGCCTAAAGTTTCGTATCCGGCCGGTTGCATGAGCGGTATACCGCTACTGACGTAATCGTGATTTGCACCCGGTATTCCGAATTGAGTCGCTATGTTCTGCCCGAGGTCCACCGGCTGCGAATTTAAGGCGAATCTCTGGAAAGCGGCCTTCAGTTCCAGCAGAAGAGTCGGCGTAAAGATGTGAACGAAGTTGGCCTGAACCGCCTGGGATCGTTGCAATGCTGATCCCGGGAAGACACCCGCGTTTCCACCGGGGTCGATTCCGTTCACGACGGGGAAAGCACCGGGGGTGTAGGTCGTTCCATCGTTGTAGGAATATCGAGCAAAGAAGTTATTCGAATCATTGAAATGGTGGTCGATTCGAATATCGTAGGTGTCGTAGTTTTGTGTCTTCTTCAACGACGAAGTGTAATTATTCGTCAGCCCGCTCGTTTGAGGCGTGGGGTACAGGTTCATGAAGTTGGTGGCGATCGGGCTGATGCGGTTGACAGGAATCGTGTTGTTCGGAAATTGAGTGCGTAGGTAGCTTCCGGGGCTGGAGGGATTGGGCGCAGTCGTCGCGGGGTCGAAGATCGTGGCTACGCCGTTGTAATTTCCATTCTTCATCGCCACGGTAGGAATCGTCGCCGTGTAAGTCTGTCCCTGCCGGAGAAAGTAACGTTCGTAATCGAAAAAAGCAAACGTCTTGTCCTTCTTTATAGGGCCGCCAATGCTGCCGCCGAAATCGTTAAACCGATATTCGGCCTTGCGTCTCGCAAAGAAGTTACGCGCGTCAAGGGCATCATTCCGAAAGTACTCGTAGAGGGTTCCATGAAAGGCGTTGGTTCCGGAGTTGGTGGTGATAGATACGACCCCATTCGCCGATCGCCCAATCGAGGCATCAAAGTCATTGGTAAGCACTCTTATTTCGGCGATGCCATCCACCGAAGGCTTCACGACAATATCGTTCTGGATTCGTTCGAAGTTGTCCACTCCGTCCAGGAGCCAATTCGGGACGCTGGCACCATTGATGACCAGAACCGAACTCATTCGGCGATCGTCCGGCCTGTTTCCGCTTAGCGTATTGCTCGCCAAGCCTTCGGTTGCGCCCGCGGTTAGCTGGACTAACGTCATGAAATTGCGGCCGTTCAAAGGTAGATCCCGTACTGCCTGCGGCGTCACCAGCGTTCCGAACGTAGCGCTGTCCGTCTGGAGCGCCGGCGCTTGCCCCTGCACTTCGATGGTTTCCGAGGTTGCGCCGATTTGCATGGACGCATCTTCCCTGACCTGGTCGCCAGCTGCCAAGGTAACCTCCGGCACTTCGAAGGCCTTGAAGCCGCTAGCCTGAATCCTGATCTGGTAGCGACCGGTCGGGAGCGCCTGGAAGATGTAATCACCTGACGAACTGACTGCCTTGGTCTGGCGTATATGGGTGTCTAAGTTCTCGATCGACACTTTGGCTGTGTTCAGCACAGCTCCACTGGAATCCGTCACCGAACCGGTAATCTCCGCGCTCGCGATCATCTGGGCATCGGCGGCTATGGGTAACAACCAGAGGCTTGCCAGCATGGCAACCGCCACCATCCTGATCCCGCCCGCATAGCACTTAATCAAAGCTTGAAGAACTTGCATGGTTCGACCTCCTCGTTCCGCCACATCTGGCGGAACGGCCCCTCTTAGGTCTGTAGTTCCAGACCCGCGTGTCTGAGTGATTGCATCATTGGTTTTCTTAAGGGGAGTTTTCAAGCTATAAGTCAGTCACAAGACGTTAGGTAACGCCTGTAAGTGCTTAATTCGGCATGCCCAACTCATTTGAACCGCGGCTTACCTTTGAGTGATAGAATCCGTGGACGCCATGCAGGTCCTTCCCGAGCGCACTTTCTCTGCTGACGAGAAGCAGCAGGCGTTGGACCTGGTTCTTCGCAGTTCAACCTTCGCGCGCGCGGACCAGTTGCGGAAATTTCTCCGGTATATCTGTGAGATGGAAGCTGCGGGCCGCTCAGACCAGATCAGTGAGTACACAATCGCCACCGAAGCTCTGGGTCGTCCTCGCAACTATTCTCCAGCCGCCGATTCAGGAGTACGGGGACGCGCTCATGATCTGCGTGTCAAGATCGAGCATTTCTATGAATCCGAGGCGCCTGAAGCTACTCTTCGAATCGGTTTACGAAAAGGGTCATATTCTCCTCTTTACTACGAAGTGAAGTCGCAGGCGATAAAACCGCTGGTCTTCCTGCCGCCTCCAGTCGTCTCCGAGACCCGCGCTAAGAACGTCTTTGAGCGTTTTGGGGCCTATTTGGTTTTGTTGAGCATCATCGCGGCGCTGTCTTTTCGAACCTTCTCTGTTCAGCCTGCCCGCATCGATAGAGTTTTCGGCGAGTTCTGGGGTCCGTTGCTGCGTCCCGGTTCCGACGTATTGATTTGCGTTGCGACTCCGCCGTCGCTCTTTATTAAGCCCTACCGCTCTGCCCCCGCGCGAGACGTGTTCAGGCCCATCACTCCGGATAGCCCGTGGTACCCGCAACTCAAAATCCCGGACGGTTTGGGGCAGCCTTATATGTACTACTCTGGCGATTCGCCACTATTCGGAGATGCCGAATCCGCCGTTCTTGCGGCCCAGATGATTACAGCCGCCGGTGGTACGTTCGATCTGTTGCCCGAAAGCACTTTACGACCTGCCGCTTTACGCAATCGCAATGTTTTTCTGGTGGGCAGTTCTAATTACAGTACCTACGCAGCACGCATCCTGAGAAACGCACCCTTCTTCATTCGCGAAGACACATTGACTGGGGAAGAAATCATTCAACAACGTTCGGGCGACGGAAAGCCTGAGGCGTCGTTCGTGCCCCGTAGGAATGAATACGGACAGCTCGAGATTGTCTATGGTCTGATTACAGTTTTTTCGAATCAGACTCAATCCGGACAGGAGGCCCGCACCATAGTAATCTCGGGGGTTACGAGTGCCGGCGCCTCGGCAGCGGTGCGATTCTTCACAAGCAAGTCAGCGCTCACCTTACTTCGCCAACGCCTCAACCAAAGCGGAGTATCTCGATTGCCAACTTCTTATCAAGTGGTTATTAAGGGAAGCAAGGATCAGGCCGTCGCTCTCAGTTGGACCCTGGCTGCCTTCAAAGTGATGCAGAATCCTCCCATGCTTGAGTGAAGACACCAGCTCAACCGCCGCTGGAAACGGGTGTAGAGTGATGACGTGCTGAAGTTAGGTCCATCGAACGCAATCTCCATTCCCAACCCGTGTACGGCGAATTGGAATGCGATGGCCGGAAGTGAGGGTACCCGGTTTTGCCCATCCTGCAGCCGGATGGTTCATGATTTTTCCAAACTTACGTACCGTGAAGCCTCCTCGCTTCTGGAGAGATCTCCTGCAGGATTGTGCGCTCGCATCGACTACGACGTTGATGGGCACCTTCTCTTCCGCAATGAGATGCGGCCTAACTCCGTAAAGAAACTCCTTCCGGTATCGTTGCTGAGCATCTCCGCGCTGACCTCGCCAGCCGTGGTGTATGCGCAAGCGCGGAATCAGGAACATGCGCAGGAGACCGGCAAACAGAGCACATGCGCTGTTGGCGTGAGGGTAGTTGATCCGGCCGGTGAACCGATCGCCCACGCTCACGTGATGCTTGCACAAGAGCGAGTTGAGGTCGTACACGGCGAAACAGACCAGCAAGGTAATTTTGCGGCAGGTCCACTGCTTCCGACGGTTGCCACACTTGTAGTTGAGGCGCCCGGGTTTGCCCGGTATGACGATCAAACTTTGAGTGTCAACTGCGAAAGTAAGCCTTCCGTAACTATAGACGTAAGTTTGAGACTCGGCAGTCTGATGGGAGAAGTTGTGTTGATTAAGAGCCAGCCAAATCCGTTCCGAAGAGCCTGGCTGCGCACCACGTTATTCTTTCGCCGTCTCTTTCACGTGACCTAGAGTCGACGCCTGCAAGTTGAAGAAGTGCCTGGCGGTTACTTTTGGGAGCGGGCGTCCTTCCTGTGCCTTAGACCAGAGAAACTGGCAGGCTGGTCAGACCGCGAAGAGCGAAGTTCGGCAACCATTGCGGACGTTGCTCAGTCAACTGCATGCGCGGGAATCGGTCGATTAGGGCAAGTATTGCGCACTGTGCCTCCAAGCGCGCGATCTGATTGCCGATGCAGAAGTGAGCGCCCGCTCCAAACGCGAGATGGCTGTTATTCAGCCTCGCGAGATTTAGGGAATCGGGGTCTTTGAACTGTTGAGGATCTCGATTTGCTGAACCAAGCATAAGGTAGACGATCGTGCCAGGAACCAGGGGTTCACCGTGCAATTCCATTTCCTCTTTAACAAGGCGGCCGGTGCTTTGAACGGGGCTTTCGTAACGAAGAAGTTCTTCAACGGCGGAACGAATCAGTGATGGTTCCTCGCGAAGTCGCGATGCCTCACCAGCATTCTGGAGGAGCGTCAGCATGCCATTTCCGATCAAGTTCCGGGTCGTTTCATGACCGGCGAAGAGAAGCATGACGCACTGGGCGTAAAGTTCTTCTTCAGTCAACACCTCGCCATCCGCTTCAATGTCAAGCAGCAAGCTGATGAGGTCGTCTCGCTTGTTGCGTCGACGCTGGGAAACAGTGTCCCAAAAAAAAGCGGTGAGTTCAAGGATGGCTTCCTGCGCCGAGGTCGTCTGCTCAAGGGTCCGCTTGGGATTGCCGATGAACTTAGCGATGGCGTCCGACCAGGCCGTGAACTGCGGGTGCATAGAGTGGGGTACGCCCAGCATCTCCGTGATGACGCGAACCGGGAGAGGATGGGCGATCTCCTGCATCAGTTCTGCTTGAGAGGCGGACTTAAATGAGTCCACCATCTCATTCACTATTGTTGCGATCGGCGCGCGCAACGCTTCGGTCACGGCCGGAGAAAAGCCCTTGTTCATCAGCTTACGAAGGCGAGAATGTTCCGGGGCGTCAAGAAACAGCATCCATTGACCGAGCATTCGGGCGAGAGGCCCAAAATTGGCCTGTTGCTCCAAGGGGAATGCCAGAAGCAGAGAACCAGAACGCTTGGCGGTAAGGCGATGGTCTTTAAGGAGCGAAGCGCAGTCTGTATAGGTAAACACGCCCCAGAGCCCCGGGCCTGGACCCCGATCCAGATAATGAACAGGGCCTTGTTCAAGAAAACGCTGATAGGTCGAGTAAGGATTTTGCACGAGGTCTTCAGTAAAGAAGGCCTTCTTGATGGGTGTTGAGTGGGCAGTGTGCATGAAACCTCCTGTTGCTGGTCGGGGCTCACTGTAGCATGTTTGAGGTCGTGAGTACCAGGCCTGTTGATGCCGGTGCGCGGAGAGTTCTTCTCTGCCGGATCCAGGGCACGACAGAGGCACACGTCGCACTTGGATATCTTCTAACGAGAGATTTATGGCGAATTGGACTCGAAGAGAAATCATGGCATCACTGTCAATGGGAGCAATCGGTAACTCGCTCTCAGCTGAGCAGAGGAATACCTTGCCGTCTGACGGGCGCAGTAGCCGTGCATCGCTTAAAATCACGGACCTGAAGTGCGCAGTCATCGGCAAGAATCCAGTTATTCGCATCGTCACAGACCAGGGAGTGTCCGGATACGGCCAGGCTGAATCCACCAAACCCTATCTAAAGCCGATGGTGCTGTTCTACAAAGACTATATTCTGGGCGAAGACCCCACAGACGTCGAAGCGGTCATGTTGAAAATTCGAAGGCTCGGCGCCTTTAAACCTTGGGGCGCGGCTGTCAGTGCAATTGAAATAGCTCTCTGGGACATAGCGGGGCAGGTAGCCGGAGTACCTGTCTACAAGCTGCTGGGCGGGAAGATTCGAACGCGCGTCCGTGCCTACAACGGCGGCGTACGTTTCCCTATGACAGGGCAAAATCCGCGCGACTACGCAGAAAATACGGCCAAGCTAAAGGAAGCGAAAGAGGGCTTTACCCTGATAAAGCAAGCCGTCGGTTTCCACAACGACCCGATGATGCGCGCTGTGCCGAATGCCTGGTATGACGAGCCCCGAACTGGAACCTCGCACCCGGATCGCGGACTGATGACCGAACGGGGGCTTGCGCACATTATTGCTTGCGTTGAAGCCATGAAGAAGGTTCTGGGCGACACCATTGGTCTGGCCCTTGATTGCGGACCAGGCTGGACCGTGAAGGACGCGATCACTTTTGCGCGGGCACTGGAACCGCTGCACATAACGTGGTTAGAGGACCTGATTACCGGTGACTACACGCCATACCCTAACGCTGATGTTTTCCGCGAAGTCACCCAGAGTACAGCGATTCCGATCCACACAGGAGAACAAATCTATCTTCGGCAGAACTTCAAAGACCTCATTGAAAAACAAGCCGTGAATATCGTCGGTCCCGATCCGGAGGACGTGGGCGGATTAGCGGAAACGAAATGGATTGCAGAGTATGCCGATCTCCACGGCATTCTTATGGCGCCGCACGGAATCCTGGACGGCCTGATCGGCCTGGCAGCACACGTGCAGTTAGCAGCTGCCTTGCCGCAAAACTACATTGCCTTCGAATACCCTGTCGCTCAGCCTGCCTGGTGGTATCAGATCGTGGACGGCTTGCCAGACCCGATCATAAAAAACGGATTTATCGATGTCTGGGACCGGCCGGGTCTTGGTGTTACGTTCAATGTTCCGGCCGCAAAGACGCATCTTGCGGATGAGGATCGTCACTTCTTTGACTAGTGGGTGTTTAAGAGGATGGGCACCAAGGACGGTGTAAGGCAGGGCGATCGGAGGGAAGTACCAGGTTGCTTCCGAAGAAACAACCTGGTCGTGCGAATGCGGGGCTAACCCTTAACCATGGGTTCCCGGCTCCAGAAACGGAGTGAGCGGCAAGCGTTGACAAAGGTGCTTGCGGCATTTGGACCGGTGAGTGAGATGCAGCCGTTGTCGAGGTCCTGCAAAAGACCTGCCTTCTCAAACAAGGGCTTTGCTTCGTCTGTATGTCCGATGAACTTCAAGTGAGTAAATGCATCGACAACGAACTGCTTAGCCGCCGGGTTCTTCGCAAGCTGAGCGACTCCCGCGGCAGAAGTTAGAACGACAACCGCGTCATAAAGAACAGACGGGCCGCCGCCGATTTTCTGGTTAGGAGTGATGCTGGCGCCGCCGCTCGAAGTTACGCCGCCAATCATCGGCGCGATGATCTCCAGCATTCCACCTTCAGCTTCAAGCGCTTGCTTGAGAGCGTCTAATGTTGCACCGTCGAAGCCATCGGTCAGCAGTGCACCGATCTTCCGTCCCTTGAAGCTCTTCGGACTATTCGCCTGGATGCTGAGGGCGCTCGACGGCTTCAAGTTTGTTACTGGAGTCTTCGCGGGCTTCGAAGGCGATGGCACTTTGGACATTCCAAGACCCTCGGCAACTTTGCCTGCAAGTTCAGTGTCGACATTGCCAAGGTGAGAGACAAGGCGCTCGCGGATCTCCGGACGTTCTACTTTGCTCAGTTCGAACACGAACGAATCGGCGATATGGCCTTGCTCGGCAGCTGTCTGACTGATATAGAACTGCCGGGCCTGACTGAAGTGATCGGCGAAACTTTCCGCGCGGATGCGCAGCTTATCTCCTTCTTCGTGGGCGGGGAAAGAACGGAAGCCGGTGCGAGGAGATTCACGAGGACCGCCCGCCGCGCCACCCCAGGAGTTCGGCTCGTAATTAGCGCGACCTTTAGGATTCGTCATCGCCATGTGACCATCCTGCTGAAAATTAGCGAAGGGGCACTTCGGAGCGTTGATCGGAATATGTGTAAAGTTAGGACCACCCAATCTCTTCAGTTGCGTATCGAGGTAGGAGAAATTGCGTCCTTGCAGGAGAGGGTCGTTCGTGAAGTCGATACCCGGAACAACATTGCTGGTGCAGAAGGCGACTTGTTCGGTTTCCGCAAAGAAGTTGTCCACCATGCGATCAAGAACCAGGCGGCCGACGATCCGCACCGGAACATCTTCTTCAGGAATGATCTTTGTCGCGTCCAACACGTCGAACGGGAAGGCATTGGCGAAGTTGTCATCGAACAACTGCAATCCGAGTTCCCACTCCGGGAAGTCGCCGGCCTGGATGCAATTCCATAAGTCACGGCGATGGAAATCAGGGTCGGCACCGTTGATCTTTACGGCTTCGTCCCATAGGACAGATTGAAGCCCAAGTTTCGGCTTCCAGTGGAACTTTACATAAGTGGATTTTCCCTCGGCGTTGACCAGCCGGAACGTGTGGACACCGAACCCTTCCATGAACCGGAACGAACGCGGGATGGCACGGTCCGACATGATCCACATCAGCATGTGCGCGCTCTCGGGCATCAATGAGGCGAAATCCCAGAAATTGTCGTGGGCGGTTTGCGCCTGCGGAAAGTCTCGATCGGGCTCCTGCTTGGCAGCGTGAATCAGGTCAGGGAACTTGATGGCGTCCTGGATGAAGAAGACGGGAATATTGTTTCCAACGAGATCCCAGTTGCCTTCCTTCGTGTAAAGCTTGACTGCGAAGCCGCGAACGTCCCGCGCCAGATCCGCGGATCCTTTATTCCCGGCCACCGTGGAGAAGCGTACGAAAGCTGGAGTCTTTTCGCCGGCTCGCTGGAAGATATCAGCGCGCGTGATATCTGCCAGGGATTCGTAAGCTTCAAAGAAGCCGTGTGCGCCGTATCCGCGCGCGTGAACTACTCGCTCGGGTATGCGTTCATGGTCGAAGTGGAAGATCTTCTCGCGAAAGTGAAAGTCTTCCAGCGCGGTGGGCCCGCGCTGACCGATGCGCAGGGAGTTCTGATCATCAGAGACCGGAATTCCTTGCTGGGTGGTGAGTGGCGGAACGTCTCCGCCGGAGACTTGATGAAGTTCACCAGCGTTTCCGGTAACTTCGAGCTCGTCAGGAGATTGGGTGCTTTTCTTCTTCATAAGGGGAACTTGGGCTTGTGCCGCGTCGCGGGATATCCGACGCCACGAGATTGGATGAGGTAGATCCCACAGCGTTTCCCTGAATGTCGTATTGTCACCCACGTAACTTTGCCGGGTCGATAGCAGCGAGAGCCGATGTGTAGTGCGTTTCTGTTGGTTATGTCTTACCGGACGCCTCGCCCGTCACGAGGATGCTCCCCGTCATTGTCGGATGAAGTTTGCAGAAGTATGAATAGGAGCCCGGCTTCTGAAACTGATAGGCGAATGTCTGGTCAGTATCGAGAATGGGTGAAGAGAATGCGTTTTTTGTACTCACCACGTTGTGCGGAATGTCATCTCGATTAGTCCAGGTGACAGTAGTACCGAGTTTTACCGTCATTGCCTTTGGAAGAAAAGAGAAGTTGTCGATTTTCACATCCGTGGCACCACTCACCTGCTGCAAACTTGCCTGTGATCCGGCTGCCATCGCGAGAGTCGAATCCACAACCGAGAGTGTGTGCCTGCCGGCAACATAGTTCACGTGTGTTATGCCGAGCACCTCTCCTAAGCGCTCCGCCGGAACTTTCATTGGACCCGGCGACGGTGCTGTCCCAGGCTGCGGCTGAGGAAAGGCCGTGGACATCGCCGTGTGATAGAAAACGTTGCCTTCAATCTTCTGCATAGTTTGGTGAATATGTCCGTTGAGCACGGTTACTGAACCGAACCGTTTCATATAGGACAAAGCTGTCGCGCCGTCATCCGTGCCCCATCCCCAGTCGGGGTAAACGGTCCACAACGGGATATGGGCGAACACCACGATGGGCGTACTGCCAGATCGCCCAGTAAGATCATCCCGAAGCCACTTCAGTTGCTCTGCACCAAGCGTCCCGAGGCCGCCTGCTTTCAAATCGACAACGTTGACCAGTCCGATGAAATGCACGCCTTTGTGATCGAAGCTAAACCAGCCTGCTCCCTTGGTCCCCTTGCCGTAACGCTCCCGATATTGTTGGCCGTTGTCTGTTAGCATGTCGTGCTCGCCAGGCACGAAGAAGGTCTGTCCAGACTTCGCTGACTTCAATACCTGGTCGAGTGTGTCGAACTCGGACGGCTTCGACAAGTGACTTAGGTCACCTGTGTGAATCAGAAAGTCTGGCGTATGCTCAAGTCCGTTAATCTTCCCGATAGCTTGTTGCAGGGTTGCGGTGACATCGTTGTTCGCTGCTTTGTTGAAGCCGATGTGGCTATCGCTGATCTGAGCAAAACTAAACCCCGCAGTTCCGCCCATGTGATGCTCAGGCATCTGGCCCAGCGCTTTCGAGCTAAGTACTCCTCCGCCCACCGTCCAAATCATGCCTGTGCCGGCCCAAGACATGCATTCCAGAAACCCACGACGGGCGATCCCATCTTTGTTTGCGTTCTCTTTAATTTGACGAGCCAATGTCTTTCTCCTTGACCACTCTGTTGAGGTCGCTTCACTCAGCACTACCGCCGCACTCTGGAGAATATTCCCGTTTCGCATGTTTTCTTGCGAGTTCGTTGACCGATCGCACGCGAAATCAGTGAGCGTTTTTCGCGGGCGCAGAGTGAACGGATGCGAATGGTAACTCGGCCTTCAATCTCCTCCGTTCCACACGCGACCACCTGTACAGAAGGTCCGCTTCGGCATCGGACAACCTGGATTCGCGATGAATGATCGTGTATCGCGGCAGGGGCATTTCGTGGTTCTTTGCTACGGTTGCGATTTCGGCTAAGGCTCTCTGTCGTTCCTCCGTCGTGTATTGATCCCACCGTGAGAAATTCAAGTGATCTCGCCCTTCCTGTACGTCCTTTTCGACCAGCCAAGACATGGGCGCGACGTAGCTATACCAGGGCCAAGTGGTCTTACTGGAATGGCAATCCATACAGGACCGACTTACGATGGCGCTTACCTGAGAAGGAAAGCGCAGAGTAGCCGCGCTGGCACTCTGCGGAACAGTGCGTTTCACCAGACCGAATGGATGTACGAAAGTCGAACACCCGGCGAGCAGAATCGCGGCCGCCGCACCGCACCATGAATAGCTGAAAATAAGCGATCTCACACCGAAGGTACGAACTTCCCTGTTCTTTTATTCCTGGTCGCATGAGTTGCTCATTTTTTCTGAGAGACTGACGCAGGCTGCGTTCTTTCAACAGCCAAGGAACGTCCCTGGAGGATTGATGGCCTACACTAAAGCAATCCCCTTAGAAAGGTTCTTTACTCTTGTTCTTTCCCTTGATCCTTGGATCAAATTGGCGCCACCACATCAATGGGCGCATGGCCTTGTTCTTCCTGTTTGGTCTGCTTATGGTCGTGCCGGCCGTGTGTTTCGGGCAGGCGGTGAGCGGTAACCTGATCGGTCTAGTAACCGATTCCTCAGGCGCTGTCGTTCCGGATGTCGCGGTGACGGCAGTCAGCAGCTCGACGAATGTCGTTTATACCGGAAAATCGAACGGCAGCGGGCAATACCGAATTAGTAACTTACCGCCAGGCAGCTACGACGTGACGGCCTCTGCTCCAGGACTTTCCAAGCAAACGTTGCGGGGTGTAGCGGTTCAGTTGAATCTTGAAGCGACAGCCAACATCACCATGTCCGCGGGTACTGTCTCAACCTCAGTGGACGTAGAAGCGGCGGCCCCAGCTATCGATACGACCACTGCTCAACTCCAATCTACCTTTGACTCCAAGCAGACGGCAGACCTTCCGAACGTTAGTACTGGGCAAGGGGTTCTCAATCTCTCCTTGCTGGGAGCCGGTGTAGCAAGCGGCGGCGGACTAGGAGCTGGAACGGGACCCTCGATCGGCGGCCAGCGGCCAAGAAACAACAACTTCATGGTGGAAGGAGTCGATAACAACAGCAAATCGGTAACGGGACCTCAAGTCTACATTCCCAATGACTCGGTCGCGGAATTTACATTGCTTCAGAATCAATTCCAAGCTGAGTTCGGGCATTCCTCCGGTGGACAGTTCAATACGGTCGTGAAAAGTGGAACGAATCAGTTCCATGGCAGCGTTTATGACTATCTCCGCAATCGTGATCTGAACGCTTTGGATCAATCGTATGCTAGGCAGGGGATCTTCTCTAACCCGAGATATGACCAGAACCGACTGGGGGCGAATGTTGGTGGCCCGATTATTAAGGACAAGCTCTTCTTCTTTGGCAGCTTTGAGTACAATCCTACCGGTCAGACAAATACAAGTACGACAAGAGTCTACGCGCCAACAGCCGCAGCTTATAGCGCCCTGAGCGGCAACCCTGGGGTAAACCAAACCAACCTAGGCATCGCAAGTAAGTACGCTGTGGCTCCCGTGGCGACTCCTGGTGCGCCGGCGATCGCAATCGGGGGCATTTCAGTCCTGACCGGTGTGCTACCTGTGGCCGGGGCTAGCTTTACGAATAACTACTACGGAATAGCAACTGTCGACTATAACGTTTCCAACTCCGATCAGATTCGTGGCCGCTTCGTTTACAACAAGCAGGACGCCGTTAACACAGGTGCACTCCTTCCGGTCTTCTACACGGTTGCACCCACGACTAATTATCTCGTCACAGTAGCGGAATACCATACCTTCTCGCCCAGTCTGACCAACGAATTCCGATTAGGCTATCACCGGAACAACAACAACTCGCCGGCTGGCAACTTCAGTTTCCCTGGATTAGATCAATTCCCGAATCTGGTCTTTAATGACCTCAATCTGCAACTCGGACCAAACTCGAACTTCCCTCAATCTGGAGTTTCAAACGTATATAGCGGGATTGAGAATCTGACGTGGACAATCGGAAATCACACGATTAAGGTTGGGACCGAACTGCGGAAGTATATCGCCCCCACCTCATTCACACAGCGGTCGAGGGGAGACTACGAGTACACAACCTTTGCTAGGTATCTCTCTGATCAAGTGCCGGACTACCTTGCCCAGCGTGGTGTGGGCAGTGTGGTGTTCTATGGCGATCAGATTGCCAGCTATTCCTACGCTCAGGACACATGGCGACTTCGGCCGAACTTGAGTATCGATCTTGGATTACGTTATGAGTACACGACCGTGCCTTACTCCGAGCGCTTACAGTCGCTGAACGCGATTGCAAACGTGCCCGGAGTCCTGACGTTCCATGCACCTCAGGCTGATCCCCACGCTTTAGCGCCTCGTATCGGCGTAGCTTATTCGCCCGGCAAGGATGGAAAGACCTCAATCCGAGCAGGATTTGGCTTAGCTTATGACGTGCTTTTCGATAACATCGGAACGGTTTCGACGCCGCCCGAATTAAGCAGCACAATCGATTACACAAACGGAGCGAACCCCGCTCTATCTGCGGCCAATGCTCTTCGCTTCCTGGCTAGTGGAGGCATCCCGCCAAACGCCGCCGGTGGCGCCGCGCTAAGCCCCTCAGATGCCAGGAAGGTTACCAGCGCGTATCTGCCCGATCAAAAGCTTCCTTACTCCATTAACTACACTCTCAGCATCCAGCACATCTTTGCGAACAATTACACCTTTGAGGCACGTTATGTCGGTACGCGAGGCGTTCATCTGGTGTTTCAGAATCAGCTGAACAAGTACACCAACATCACCCCCACTCAGAACATCCCAACTTATATGGCGGCACCCACAGCTGCTGCTTTAGCCGCCAGTTCCACTACAGTCGGCTCACTCCGAGGCCTCGGTAATACCGTGCCCGCCTTTGCGGCTGCCGGGTTCACTAACCTGATCACCAGCTACCAACCGCAGGGTTCGTCTACTTATAACGGGCTCGATCTGCAGCTTACCCGGCGTTTCAGTGGCGGCCTCCAATTTCTGGCGGCCTACACGTGGAGTCACAATCTCGACAACAGCACTAGTGAATTTGCGACGACCTACCTCACGCCGAGACGCGCTCAGGACTCGCGCAATCTGAGGCAGGAGTGGGGCAATTCTGCTCTTGACCACAGACAGCGGTTCACCTTCAGCGCTATCTACGACGCCCCTTGGTACAAGAGCAAGAGCAACTGGTTCCTGAAGAATCTCGCCGGAAACTGGGAGTTCGCTCCTGTCTACACGTATGAAACAGGAGAGTATTACACTCCTCAGAGCGGGATCGATTCCAATCTGAACGGTGACTCGGCACCAGACCGCGCCATTGTAAACCCGAGCGGTGTAGCGGGTGTTGGCTCAGGCGTTTATGGACTGACACGGACCGGTACTGTGGTCCCGATCAATGCTACAACCGCCCAGATCAATACCGTTGTGGCATGGGTAGCCACGAACCCAAATGCCCGTTACATCCAAGCCGGGTACGGAGCCTATGCCAACTCGGGACGCAACATACAGATTTCGAACCCGATTGACAACATCGACCTCAGCCTGATGAAGCGATTTAGTTTCAACGAACGATACAACTTACAGGTGTTAGGGGAGGGGCTCAATCTGCTGAACCATCCACAATACGTACCCGGCTCGGTGAACAATGTCGCGGCCGTGGGCACTGCGAACTCGAGCACGTTGCAATTCGTGAATGTATCGAACGCGAATTTCAACAGTTCAAGTCAGGCCTTCAGCAGCAACCCAAGAATATTGGAAGTTGTTCTGAAGTTTAATTGGTAGTCGTATCCAGGTTCAGCTGAGGATTAGAGGTGGCGTCTACGAGTACGGACGCCACTCTAAGCGCTGACTCCGGCAATATGGCGAATCACGGCAGTGCAGGCAAGCCTAGGATCTCGGCCAATCGGGTGGCGATACTCGTCATCTGGACCTCACCGATTCGACCGGGATGAACTCCGATGCCCCAAAGCAGGAAAACACTCCGGTAATTCGGCCGGGTGGGCCAGAAGCCATGGTTGCCTTTTTCATAAGGAGGTGTGAAGTAAGGGCCATCAACGGCAGGTCCGAACATCACGTGTTCAGCCGGCTGGAAAGCAGCGATGGCGTGCTCCAGGCGAGGTGCGTATTGCAACAGCTCGGAACGGTTTATCTCGGGACCCAATCCGTTTGCAGGCTCGTGTGCCGCTTGGCGCAGAAACTCCGCTACGTTCGAGTCTGTCGTTGTAAGAATGCCTCCGAGTGGCTCCAGATTGCCGCTCAGGTTGTTTTTCGCTAAGAGAACCTTGGGGTTAGCTGTTTTATCCACTCGTTCAAAGCCGTGGTCAGAAACCACGGCCAGCGTGTCGCCCGCTGGTAAAGCACTCATCAGGTCGCCAATCAACTCGTCAGTACGTTCGAGGATTGCGTTCGCATTCTCTTCGAAAGGGCCCTGGTCATGCTCCTCCGAGTCCAAGTCGACCAAATGTATCAATAGCAGATTGGGCTTCTTTTCACTCAATATATAGAGAGCGGCTTGCATGCGTGTCCGGTCATCTACCCACTGCTGAGGGAAAGAGGGGAAGCGGTTTGTGATCTCGGCCACAAGGCCGTCAGTGGCCTTTGAGGCTACTCCCTTGAGGTCCATCGATCCACCCTGACGTCGCAAGAAAAATTCAGGGAGGTTGTAGTCGATTGAGGCGCCCACCGTGACCGGCCATGTGACCGCAGCGGTTTTGAGACCTTTCTCATGCGCGGCTTGCCACAAGGTACGTACTTTCAGCAGACTGACATCCCAATAGTAATCGCCGCCTTGCGCCTTGGGCCGTCGGTTGCCCTCAATGCCGTGTTGATCCGGGCGCACGCCCGTAATGAGCGACGTGTGTGAAGGCCAGGTGATCGTCGGCCAAACCCCAATCACCCCATCGGCGATTTGTCCGCCTTC
Organism: uncultured Acidobacteriaceae bacterium; assembly: GCA_963814195.1. Classification (GTDB taxonomy): domain Bacteria; phylum Acidobacteriota; class Terriglobia; order Bryobacterales; family Bryobacteraceae; genus Bog-105. Next base: position 36,172 of record CAWFBU010000004.1, on the reverse strand, counting down.
CAGAATGCGGCGAAGATGCGGAATGCGCAGGTGGAGTGCATCACGATCGCGCAAATATCGCCAATCCAGGCCATCAACCGACAACACGACTAGGTTGCGGGCAGGAGACTCCATGCCCTTGCCGGGGTTCACTGTTCCCTGCTGGCCAAATGTCGGCGAACCGGCGCAGAGCAAACAACTCGCTATGACGACAGCAAATTGAAGGTTCACTAAAACCGTAGTCTCGCGCCGATTTGTATTTGGCGGGAATTAAACGCTGATGTGATCTGGCCGAAGTTTACGTTCGTCGGCGGCGTCAAGAACGAGGGCCCGTAAGTTGTGTTAACGCCACTTGCGCAACCTCCTGCAGTACAGGAGGCATTCGTCGAGTTCAACAAATTCTCTGCTTCACCGATCACCTCAAGCGAGTCTCGCTCACGATACAACGGGAAAGTGCGGCTCAATCTAAAATTGACTTCAGTAAAGCCTGGACCACGATAGTCGTTGCGATGCGCAAATAGCGGATAGTCGTTGTTTACACCATCACCATTCAAGTCGCTGCCGGCCGTTGGAGTATAGGGGAAGCCAGTCGTTAAAGTTACATTGGGCGCAACCGTCCAGCCGTTAACAACGTGCGTTTGCCAGCCGGAGACCCTCCAATGCGGCTGCCACACCCCCTGTAGGACGAAGCGATGGCGCTGATCGCTAGACGAGAAGGCGTAGTCGGAACGCAGACTTGTAGGGTTAATCAGATTGCTTCCGTTATCGCCTACGGAGTCATTCTCATTGAAAGCCCAACCCAAGGTATAGGAAGCTGTTAATTGGAAATCCTGACTGAAGCGTTTCGAGAGACCAAGGAAGCTGCCATAGTAGACGGAATTTCCGGCGGCCTCGAACTGGAATATCTGGTTAAAGCTGCTGTTCGGGCGATTGCTGCTGCTGAACACCGGACGGCCGTCGGCCAGGGTCCGGATTGGCACTCCCAGGTTGGTATCGATTAGAACAGGTTCGTGGCGGCCGCCGTACCACTGAACGCCAACCGTTGCAGACCAGTCTCTTGCCAGTGCCTGCTCGACCTGGACATTCGCCTGTTGAGCGCTCTGGGTTCTGAACTTGGGAGAGAAGCCGTAAGCGGTAGGCTTAACGGCGAAGGTGGCCACGGGACCAGAGAACGCATTGGGGTACTGCGGTGCCCCCGCGACATTTCCATTGATGGTGTAAGTAGTTACCTGTGCGCCGTTCGAGCGATCCACGAGTGAGATGTTCCGTAAATTGAGTGTGTCATAGAAAATGCCGTATCCGCCGCGTATGACGGTTCGTGGCATAAGTTGCCAGGAAAATCCAAATCGCGGAGCAAAGTTCTTGTTGTCATTTCGAATACTGCGGGAAATGCTGAGCGGTGCGTTGCTGTTCAGAGACGGAAAGGCGCGATATTCCCAGCGCAATCCATACGAAAGGGTGAGGTTTGGCCGAACTCGCCAATGATCTTCAGCAAAAAAGTTAATGGGCGTCGTTCGATGTTGAGCGATGTTGTTGCCGAATTGTTCCTGCAATTGCGAATAATTCGACCCAGGAACGCCCCTCAACGTATTCAGATACTGGCTCAAGCTTGAAAAGGTGTACTGCAGAATTAATCGGTCGTTGGAATCAACCCCAATCGTGTCGATGTCAGTTCCGAACTTCAGGTCATGGTTCCGGAAGCTATACGAGAAGTTATCTATAAAGTTGAACTGAGCCTCATTGTAGTGCTGCCCGGCGCTGGAGTTGGAACCCAACTGCGCCACACCGCTAATCACCACAATGGGATCGATGGAGCCGCTGACGGGGGGCCGGCTAAAGATCCTTTGCAAGTAGCCGAAACGGAGCTCATTCACTGCGCGTGGCGAAACGATGCGGGTCCATTGGGCTGACGCGGTGTGATCGAAGTCATTGAAGTTGTTTCCAGCGGTCAACTCCAGCAAACCGCCCGAGGTGTTGTATCTAGAAGGTGTTTGAAACTCGCTGTAACGGAAGTAGAAGTTGTTATTGGGGTCATGTTGGTAATCAACCCTACCCAGATAGGACTGAAAGCGCTGCTTGAAAGGAGCAGTCGTCAGTTCAGAAGCCGGCAGGCCTAAGGCAGCGGCATTGGAGCGGCTGATTGTGATAGGGTTAGCACCATCTTCAGGCTCATACTCGGCACTTAAGAAATAGAACAACTTATCTTTAATTAAGGGGCCCCCGACATTGGCCGAGAAGGTTGCCCACTGTTGAAACGGCTTTGGCGGCGGCGCCAGAGAAGGGCGGGCGATTAAGCCGGGTCGCCGTTCCAGGACTAAACCTTCGCCGTGGACCGTGTTGGTACCCCCCTTGGTAACCATACTGATGATTCCGCCCACTGTTCGACCGTACTCGGCATCCATGTCGTTCGCCAGCACCTTGACCTCAGCTATATCTTCGGGGGAGAAGATGCCGAGACGGCCGGGACCTCCGCGTTGAGTATTGTCTACTCCGTCGATGATGAAGCTACGACGCTGCATGCCACCGAAGGCGAAGGTAGGATTGCCAAACTCATTGTCGCGAGTCCCGTTAAACCCGGGAGAAAATAGGGCGAGGTTGAACGTGTTGCGCGACGTGATGGGCATGTTCTCGAGTGAGCGGGCGTTCATAGTACCGCCAACATTGAAGGTTTCCGTGTTGAGGATGGTGGCGTCACTCTGAACGGTTATGGCTTGTGAGCTGGAAGCGAGTTGAAGCGCAACATTAGCTTGACTAGCGGCGTCGAGCCTGACCTTAATGCCGGTTTGCGTGTAAAGAGCAAAGCCCGTTGCTTCGACCGTGATCTGATAGTTCCCCAACGGCAGCAAAGGCACCTGGTATTCCCCGCGTTCGTTCGATGCTGTATGGCGCTCGAACCCGGTTTCGCTCCCGATCGCTGTGATCTTCGCCCTGGAAACAGGACTCCCGGCCGGGTCAGAAACCACTCCACTTATAGTTCCATTCACCTGGCTTATCTGGCCTTGGAGCAAGGCGCTTATGGCTAACAGGAAAACTGGTGCGGATGAGATTTTAGGAACCGATGAGAAGTTCCTTCTACGTTGACGCTCCATGGGGTTGTAGCGTTCAGTATGAGAAAGTGCTGTTAATTGAGAATGACTGATTTTCCACTTTGTTGAGCCTACGGGCTGAAGTGAGTTTAGTCCTACATAAATGCTGGCGAAGACGGTGTTTATCTGGGAAAGCTGCAAATATGCGAGTCATTCCTATTCACTTCCCGATGTATTTCTGTCCGGAGAGCGCGCTCTTAATGGTGTGCAGGCTGACAACGCGAGAACATTGGAATTTGTGGCAGCGACCCTAATCGACGCTCGGTGTGCCTTAGAGGAAATCGAAACGCCGGATCGCGAAATCGATCGACTTCACGGCGAGATCACCCGAGCACATGCCATGTGCTCACAGGTGATGGCGAACCTTCGAAGTCAAGCTCAGTCTGCTAGTGCTGGTGGTTGATCTGCTAAGCAGTGCGAGATTAAGCTACCGCAGCTTTGCCTGAATCGGCGAGCGATATGCCAATAGCGCGCTCACCGCGCACGCTGATGAAGAGGCTGAGGTCAGAACACATCTCGCAGGCAAGCTCAAATTCGCCGCTGCTTGTTGCGACGGTCTTAGCCACGAGATCTTCACCGCTGAGTAAGACGACATGAATTTCTTCTTCTGAGACTTCCCCTGAAGTTCTTCCGTTCAGTACTTGACCTAGCAGCCACAGGCCGGTCTGCGCTGGATCCGATTTCACAGTGACATCGATCACGTAAGGCTCAGCCTCGTATATCAAATGACGAACATCAGATAGCGATCCCCGAACTCCTGCTGCGAGCGCAGGCTGCTGCATACTATCGAACAGTTGTTTGGCCCACTCGGCGGACGCACGCAGCCACGCCCAAGGGCTTCGGGACCTGAAAATCTGCTGTGCTGCCAAGATCAGAGGCGCCGGCGCCTGTGGATCAGGTTGTCCGTTCAACGACTGCTTAAGGGACCGCCAGAACTCCACAGATCGTCTACACTCCGAGCAGTCGCCGTCTATGTGGGAATACAGTTCACGTTTCCTTGAGAGGGGTAAAAGATCGTGAATGAAGTCGACCCACTCGGAATCGAGAAAGTGGATGCCCTGCGGAGGTTGAGCGGAACTTGTCATACCTATAAGAGCGGTGTGTATCAGCCGAAATACATGAAACTGAACTACTGAGACGCGGCAAGTTTGATGGGGGCATGGCGAGCGGGCGCACTCACCGTCAGTTTGAACGCTGCCCAGTAATATGGATGAGGTTTGCTAGCGCGCAACTCAATCATTGCATTGCGAACGGCATGGGCGCTGGAAGTCCTGCTGGGGAATCTCCGGTACAGAAACTGCATGAACTCGGTTGTGCTCCGGTCATCTATCTCCCAAAGCGATAGTAGAAGGGTCCGTGCTCCCGAATACAGTAATCCGCGCGTAAGTCCTACAAGCTCCTCGCCTTCTTCGACGACATTGAGACCGGTTACGCAACCACTAAGTGCAAGGAACTCCGCAGGGAGTTTCATGCCGTAGAGATCTTGCAGCGTTAAATAGGTATCGCTCAGCCGGATGGAAGAAAACATGGGGTTGTCCGGGCGGAAGAAACCGTGGCTTGCAATGTGAATGTAAGTACTTGCTGCGCCGTAAAGCCGCAGGTTGCTTTCTGTTGCCTGTTCGCCCCAAAGGACGTGGGCATTCGGCAACAGTTCTGCCAATGATTCGACCTCGTCCTTTACGGACGGCATCAGGGGGTCTTCAACTCCGACAACTAACGATCTGACGATTTCGTTCGGCTGCGCAGACGCTGCATAGGAATGTGCCACCGAACTTGCGCTAGGAGCATAGGAAATTGTAAATCGGTCAACTAAGTATTGTGATCCGTCGAACAAAGCGGGGAACGGCAAAGAATGCAGTGGGCCATACGGAACGATGATAAGTTCGTCGGTGGTCAACCATTGCTCGAGGGGCCGCACAAGGGCTTCGTAGAGTGTTTGCAGATGCTGCTGGGTGCTGCGTATGAGGGCGTTTTCAAAACGTGCAAAGTATGCGCTATCTAAGCGCGCCTTTGATATTTGAAACTGCAGTAGCCGAAGAGCTTGGGCTACCTGATTCGCCTGGGTCACAGCCTGCAAAGTAAATGCATTCTGTCGAAGCACGGCGGCATAAATTTGTTGGTCAATTGTGAAGTACTCAACCAGCGTTGCGCCTGCTCCCAGGGCGTGCTGAATATCTGCCAGATCCGCTGGGTGGGCCTGTTCCAGACCGGAGTTCGCTGCTGTCGGGCTTTCTAGTAAAATCCGCCGCAGTTCGTGTTCCCGTTCGCGGGCTTGTTCGCGCAAATGTTGCAAACGTTCCTGAGAAATGCGGTCGGCGGCGTGTTGTTCACGCTCGATTAAGCTGTAATACCAATTGAGCTGAACTCGGAGATCCGCGATCTGCGCAATCTGGGGGTTGTTGTCCGTGCTGAATCGGTTCGACTCTGCTGCGAGCACCAGATCCTGAAGCGCGCGGGATTTAGCAGCTTCCACGTAGGCGAAAGCCTGCCGATTTCCTTCAGGGCCGTCACGCTTCAAGGCCAAATCCGCTAGCCTCGTATAGACACCCACTCGGTTCCGCAGAAATCCTATTTTGACTTCGTCTCCAAGTAGGCCATTGCGAACGGCTTCGAGATGTAATCGCGCGGCGTCGTACTGCAAGGCCGCCGTTTCGGTGTCCCCGGCGACTTCCAAGATCCGGCCATTCAGAAATTCGGTCTGATAGGCAAGCATCGGCGCGCCAAGTTCATGCACCAGTTCGAGAGCTTTGTTGCAATAGTTTGCCGCGCCTGCAACGTCGTTCGTTGCGAGGCAGACCCGACCAAGCAGAAGCAAGCAGGCGATAACCTTACTCGGAACGCCGGCGTTTTGAAAGATCGAAACAGCTTGAAGGCATAAATCACTGGCTTCGTTATAGCGCTTCAAGTCCAGTAAGGTCATACCACTGTGCAGATTGATCAGAGCAGCCAATAGCTCGTTTTCTTCGCGCCCTGCTTCCTCGCGAGCACGAGCTAGAAGTGAAAGTGCCTCGAGTGATTTGCCCTGCAAATTAAGCGCGATAGCAAGATTTAACTCCGAACGGACAACCTCATAATGCATCCCGAGTCGTTGAAAGCTTTCCAGGCTATCTGCCGCCGAATCAACCGCTTCCTGCAACAGATTCAATTCCAGGTAAGCACCCGAGGCATCGAGGTCGCATAGAGCGACATGGTAATCATCTCCATTTGCACGGCAGATTTCTTTCACGGAGCGTAACAATGAAAGGGCGCGAGAATACTCTCCCCGCAAGGCATACAAGTACGCGACGTTGTAATCTGCCTGAGCCGCCAAAAGGGGCATGTCGTTTTGCCGGGCTAGTTCTCGGGCGCGAGCATATGCCTGCTGCGCGCTGTCGTAGTCGTCCAGAGCAATCAAACAGACAGCAATGTTATGAAGAGCAACGCCGATACCCTCAACGTCTTTGTGTGGGAGTAGTTTGTCATAGGCCCGTTGATAAGCCTCGAGTGCCTCACTGTAACGGTTTTGCCGGTGCAGCACATTGGCAACATTAATCTCCAGGCGCGCGATCCTAAAGGTGTCACCAAGGCTCGAGAAGATCTCTCGAGCTCTCGCCGCGGTTCGAAGAGCGTCGTCGTAATCACCAAGCAAGGCCCTGGATTGAATTGAACTGCTGAGAGTACGCCCAACTTCAGCGAGGTTTCCGGAGCCTTGCAGCAACTCTGCGGCTCGGTCGAACATCGTTACAGCCGAAGAGCAATCGCCCAGGAACCAAAGCGCGTTGGCTTTCGAGCGCAGGGCGAGCCCTAGTGCCTCGTGATCATCCAGAAACTCTGCAATGGCTATGGCCGTTTCAGAAAGAGACGACGCGAGGTTCAGATTGGAGCGCACAGCTATTCGGACCGCTTCAGCCAGCTGCAGTACTGTTTCCTTGCTGAATAACTCGGGGTGGAGCTGTAGAGCAGCACTGCGTTCATCGACGTTTGCGATCAAACCTATGTCGGCACAAATCTGTTCCCGATCAAGATCCATGTGCATACCTGAAGCTCTTGTCAGCAAGAGATTGACGGAGTTTCTCAAGACAGCGCATCCGGGTCGCTCCGATTGAACCCTTAGACAGGCCTAGTTGTTGTGCAGCGGTTTCGTACGACACGGGGGGATCACTAAAAAACAACAAGCGGATCAGCTTTTGACACTCAGGATTCTGGGCAGCTATGGCTTGCTGAAGAACCTTCTCGCGCTCAAGATCTTCTAAAGATGGGTCAGGGGCAGTCGATGCGGCACTTGCGAATCTACTATACTCGTCGCTGGTATTGAGCCACCGTTGACGTTCATTCTGAAGCTTGTCGCAGGCGTGTGCCGTTGTCTGAATGAGCCATCCTGCAAGAGCGCGCGGTTGCCGGATACCGGCCATTGCCCCCAGCAAAGAGGCGAAGACGGACTGAAATACATCAGAAGCAGTCTCCTGGTCGAGGCCGCGACGTATGGGAATTGCATAAATTAGATTGGCGTACTTACGAACAAGCCTTGACCAGGCGGCCTCATCGCCTAACAAGCACCGCTGAATCAGTAATTCGTCCTCCTGAAAGCCGCCGGAACCGGAAGACGGCGGGGAGTCGGGAGAGTCTGTCAACGGGCAGCAGCCGTTTCCCTGGATGGGCGAATAAACAAAGAATCGGCATTCCAGAGTGTGTAGCTGCTGAGCACAGCGGGCTGGAAATTTCCGATGCGTGTGCTGGCGCCAGCTAGAATGTCCGGGCTCAGCAGATAAACCATAGGTTGTTCACGATACAAAATGGAGAGAACGCGGTCGAAGATGGCCTTACGCTCGGAGTACTTGAGCGTGGTCATCTGGTTGGCCATCAGGCGATCAATCTCAACCTGCCAAGGTTCTGGCGGACGCTTCTGGCGTAATCTCCACAAGTGGGTGGTGCCCTTGGAGGACAACACGTTCAACTCGGTATTTGGATCGGCATCACCATCGGCAAGCGTCATGATCGCGGCAGTGTAATTCATCTGGTTTAGCACTTTATCGACGAGAGTTGCCTGATCCATTGGCACTGGATTTACCTGTATTCCAATTTCTTTTAAGTCGTGCTGTAATATTGACGCCATCCTCTCTTGCTGCGGCTTGGCAGAGTTGTAGAGTATTGAGAATTTTACAATCTCACGATTTGAATCTTTGAGAAGATTTTCTTTCGTCCATGAGAAGCCAGCAGCGCTTAATGCTTTCCGTGCGGCGCTGATAGATCGGGTGGGTCGGGGGATTGATGCGTTCATCCAAGCTCGGTTTCCGGAACTCGCTGGTACATCGATGGCCACCGCCCGGCTCGAATAGGCGAGGCGTACGAGCGCATCCCGATCGGCTGCGAGTGACACCGCTTGCCGAAAGCCGGTTTTTGAGAACCAGTTTTGACTTGCCCATTGAGCAGAATGTTCGCCCCCGTCACTATCATTCATGTTGAAAAGGAGAAAGCTGTACTCTAACCCCGGGCCGACATCGTAGATACGGACTTGTTTCCCGGTCTGGCCCTGTAAAGCGGAAAAGTCCTGCGGATCGAAACGTGAGATGATATCCACCTCGCCCGCTTCGAAGCGGAGTTCTTCCGCCTCCGACGTGGAGGATAGGGTCGATACGATGTTATCCAGATAAGGTAAGTGATTCCCCGCTCCGTCCTTCTTCCAGTAGAAAGAATTGCGTCGCAAGATGATGTTCTGGCCCGGGTTATAACGAACGAACTGAAACGGGCCGAGTCCAACAATTGCTTTCGCTGAAGTTGATAAGGTCCATGCCAACCCTAGTCCTCCGTCTGAACGAGACTTTGCCAGCACATGTCGGGGCAGGATGGCTATGCTGTCGAATATTCGTTCTGCTGCGGCATATGGAAGCGAAAGCGAAAACAATAACGTGTATTGATCGATCTTACGGACCGAAATGGGAGATCCGCCTACTATCAGCAAATCACGTTGAGGCGAGTGAACTTTTTCGTCAAGGTATGCCTCGAACGTGAAGACGACATCATCCGCATCAAAAGGTTTACCATCCGAAAAGCGCAAGCCATGTCGAAGATAGATAATAATTGACCGACCGTCCGAGGAGGTTTTCCAGGACTTAGCAAGAGCCGGTTCTGTCCTCTGGGTAAGGCGGTTGATATGAATCAAATCTGCCATCAGCAGCCCGATCAGTTCCTTGGATGTGCCGTCCATTGCGACAAGCGGATTGAGCGTTCGGGGCTCGGAGCGCCTGGAAACGTTCAGTGTTCCACCGCACCTTCCGATTACTCCCGACGTAACAAAATAATCGGCATCATTGCTTGCGTCGCTGTATGACGGGACAGATGAAATCAGGAGCATGCAGCAAATTCGCGCGGTTTTCGCCAATATCGGTCGGGAAAACATTCTAAAGCGAGAGCCTCACTCCAAGCTTAGGTTATGTTCGAGTTAAATCCAGATTATAAAGTTGGGGAATTAAGGCTTTCAATGTGCACGGTGAAGAACCACTGAAAGGTCAACAAAACCAGAATCAGTACCACCGCTGGCGCGAACATCCACCAACAGTTCTGAAGCACGTAAAGGCTTCTTAGTTGTCCCAGCAGATTGCCCCAGCTCGGGGCTGGCTCACTGACGCCCAAGCCGAAGAAGGACAAAGTGACTTCTGCGGTAATGTACTGGGGGATGTAAATCGCCGCTTGAGTCAGTGCTATCGAATATGCCTCGGGTAAGACATGCTTGCGCAGAATATACCAATCCGAAGCACCGAATCCGCGTGCGGCAATAATATATTCGCGATCGCGTATGCTGAGGACCACGCCCCGGACCAAGCGAGCCGGCCGACCCCAACCGACTAGCCCAGCGACAATCATTAGCAGTAGGAACGCCGGAACAGAATCGATGTTAAGCGGAAGAATTGCACGAATAAGTAGCAGGAGGTAGAGCCAGGGAACTGCCAGGAAGATTTCGGTTATGCGCATCAAAAGGGCATCTAGCCAAGAACCGTAATAGCCTGATAAGCCGCCTATCACCAAGCCGACGATAACGGATGTCAGGGTGGCGATAACGCCAGCCAGCAATGAAATTTGTCCACCATACAGTACGCGAGTAAATAAATCACGACCAAGTGCGTCGGTGCCGAGGACGAAAATCTTAGGAGGGCCATCTACACCGAAGAGGTGAACAGTACTTGTGACTCCCAGGATGCGGTAAGGTGCGCCTGAAACGAAGAATTTGATTCTGTAATTACGAGAATAGTTCTTCGAACGGCCGGTCGGTTCATCTGCGGTCTCGGCTTTGATGAAAGGCCTCAAATGAATCGATCCGCTCTCATCCACAAACCTTATCCGGCTGGGCTGAGCAAACGGTGTTGCCCTGTTCTGGGTGTCATAGTCATAAGGCGCGAAGAAGCCGGCGGTCGCGGATATAACTAAGACCGACCAGAGGAGTAAGTACGGAATTTTAGTGCGTGCGGATGCGAGGATCGCTGAGATAGAGAAGTGCATCCGCGACAACATTTCCTAAAACAAGAAAGCCTGCCGCGATGATGGCAGCATCCACAATCAGAAAAATATCACGATCGCGGATCGCTTGAAGCATCATTAGCCCGAGGCCGGGCCAATTGAAAACGGCCTCCACAATGAAAGAGGAGCTCATGAGGAGGCCGATCGAGAGTCCGCCAAGCGAGATTATGGAGTTCAAGGAAGCGGGCAAGATCCAGCACCAGACCAGACGAGCTTCGGACATGCCCCAACCTCTTGCGGCCGCGACAAATGGCATTTCGGAAGTTTCCCTTACGCTCGCCCGAACATGTGAGACCAGCAACGGCACTAAGCTGGTGCCTAAACAAAGCGTAGGTATCAGTAAGCGAGAAGCAAGATGACCCGCTTCCGTGCTCAACATTGTTTTCAACAGGTTCATTCGCGCCGCTACCAGCAGGACTCCGAGTGCAGTTACCAGTTCGGGGAGGGCGAGTAACCCTACAACGAGTAAACTAGTCAACCAAGCTACTGTACTTCGCGGAGCGATTCCCGAAGTGACGCCGAGGAGGAGGGCGATAATCCAGGCGAAGCAGGTCGATGTGATTGCCAGGAGTAATGTGTTCAGCGCTCGAGGAAAGAGTACGGGAAAAGCCGGTGTATTGTAAGCGAACGAGTATCCCCATTCCCCTCTAGGCACCGAAGAAATCCATTTCCAATAAAGAACAGGAAGAGCGCGATCTAGTCCCTGTTCCGACCGCATGGCTGATAAGGCATCTTGTGAGATACGCGGATCCACTCGCGCCAAATCGAAGTAGTCGCCCGGTGTGCATTTCACTAGTGCTATCGCGAGAAAAGAGACGCACAGAAAGACCAAAACCGAGTGGAAGAAACGCCCTGTCAGGTATGGGATTAGCCTCACGTCTGGAACATAACCGTTGCTCGCACGAGTTGCCGGGTAGCCTCGTGCTGTGGATTCCAGAATAACCGTCCGGGTTCAGCGCGTTCCACGATTCGACCTTCGTGTATAACCGCGATCTCATCCGCTATGGCGGCAGCTCTCCGCAAGTCGTGCGTAATGAAAATGATAGTCAGTCCTTCGCGCGCTTTCAGATGGAGAAGGACAGACGAGATCTCTTCCTGTACTGGAAGGTCCAATCCGGCAAACGCCTCATCCAGAATAAGGAGAGAAGGCCGGGTCATCAGCGCTCGTGCCAGCGCTACGCGTTGTCTTTGGCCCCCGCTGATTTGCGACGGTGTCCGCTCCGCCAGTGCCGCACTCAATCCTAAGTTTCGCATGATCTCAAGCGCCAGGCGGTGAATACAGTTGGGGGGAGATTTGCGGTTGAGCAGCGCCGGCTCAGCTATGATGTCACTCACCCGCAAGCGAGGATTCAAGGCCAAGGCAGAGTGTTGCCACACAAGTTGCACGCGTCGTCGGGATTCCCTGCGCATTTTCGAGGGCATCAGGGCTATGGCTTGCCCGTCCATCAGCACCTCGCCCGAGTCCGGAAGTTCGACAAAGGCGAGGCAGCGTGCCAGTGTTGATTTGCCTGATCCGGAGCTACCCACGAGACCGATAATCGATCCTCGTCTCAAACTCAGGTTCACGTCCGCGAGCGCCGTAATCCGCTTGTTTCGTGTGACGGTACGACCTGCGGTATACGTCTTCGTGAGACTCTTCACCTCAGCGACGGTGTCCTTAGCTTGCGTGAGAACGGCAGGCTGAGATCGTGCTGTTGGTTTCGGTAAGGGCGCTATTGCTCGAAGAATTCTTTCCGTTTGCCTGTGTGCCGGCGATCGTAACAAAGCACCGGTTTCGCCGTATTCTACGACTGCGCCGTTCTGCATGACTAGCATTTTTTGAGCGAAGCCGGATATTAGGGTTGCGTCATGTGTGATGAACAGCAGGGCCAAGTCTAACGTCCGTGTCAACTGCTTCCAAACGCTCAGAATTTCGTATTGCACAACCTTATCCAGAGCACTTATAGACTCGTCGGCGATCAGCAAAGCTGGTTCATGGCTTAGTGACTGGGCAATTACCACCCGTTGCCTCTGACCCCCACTCAGCTGATGTGGGTAGGCCGTGGCAAGGTCTCTTGACAGTCCGGTTAACGCCAGGGCTCTTTCGACGCACCTCCTTCTCTCCGCTGCAGAAAGCATGTTCCGAGCGCGAAGCACCTCATCGATCTGTTTATGAATCTGAAACACTGGATTGAGAACCGCTTCAGGTTCTTGCGGTATATAAGCGATCGGCCAATTCTTTTTGGGCTTCAGGTTAGGTGGCCGTGTCCCCAATAGATCAACTCCCAGCAGATTGGCTTGTCCGCTAACGCCAGCGGAGGCAGGCAACCGTCCTGCAATGGCGCGCGCCAATGTTGTCTTGCCGGCGCCGGACTCCCCGATGACAGCCAGAATCTCTCCTGCCTGTAACGAGAATGTAGCTTTTTTGACAATCGGCGCGGCCGTATCAGGGAAGCTCACAGTGAGTTCGCGCACTTCAAGAAGTGACGGCAACATTGAATGTATTTTCTCAGGCTCTCAATGCCCTTATTATGCGAATAAGGGCGTGCATCCAGATAAAAGCCCGGAATTTGGAGAGAAATAATAATGAGACGACTGTTACTTGCATGCTTATTGGTTGGTGTTGTTGTCACGGTTCCGCTGCGAGCCAGTAGCCGAGTGATTGTACGCGTGAACTTCGGGTCATCGGCCATCAACCAGACTTGCAGCGGGCTGGGATGTAACGTAGTTCGGAGTTTGGGCGATCCGGACGGCAGTCTTTTTCTAGTCGAGTCGAATATCCTCTCACCGACTGTCCTTGCCCAGATGCTATCGATATTGCCTGGCGTAGTAAGTTCCGAGATCGATTTGCAGGCTAGTTCGGCAGATCAGTCCCCAGTGATGCCCGGAATTGCCCTTCCCGCATCACTCACCGACTTGACTCCGACGAGCTATGCCGGGCGCCCAGTGATTCACGGTTATGTGGACCAGCCTGCCGCGAATATCATTCGCTTGTTCGACACTCAAAATGGCTATAGCATTAGCGGCGGTGGTACGGTCGCAGTAATCGATACAGGGGTTGATACTACTCATCCGGCCCTGGCCAACGTTCTCCTGCCTGGTTACGACTTCACCCGCAATCAATTCGGTGCAGATGAGAAAATGGACGTCCTGCTTCTGGCCACACCGTCTACAGGGTCGCCGAAGTCGGTCAACCAGAACACCTCAGCCAACCTTGACCAATCGACGGCAGCCGTTGTTGACGGAAATGGCGGTTATAGCGACTTTGGACACGGAACCATGGTCTCTGGACTCATTCACCTGGTGGCTCCATCCAGCCATATCCTTCCCTTGAAAGCCTTCGGACCCGACGGGCATGGTTACACCTCGGACATACTCCGTGCCATCTACGCGGCTGTGGCAGCAAACGTCCAGGTCATAAATATGAGCTTCAATCTTGCTGCCTACTCCCAGGAAGTACAAAACGCGATCACTTATGCGAACTCGCACGGCGTGATTTGCGTGGCTGCGGCGGGAAATGACGGACAACAAGAAGTTGTTTATCCAGCGGGCCTCACTAATCTGGTAGTCGGCGTCGGTTCCACATCGAACAACGACCAGCGTTCCTCATTCTCGAACTACGGTTCACAAGTAGTTTGGGTAGCTGCGCCGGGCGAAAGCGTTGTTTCCACTTACCCGTTTGGCACTTATGCGGCTGCCTCGGGGACCTCGTTCAGCGCACCACTTGTTTCGGGCACAGCGGCGCTGCTATTTCAGATCAGCCATCAATGCGATCAGTACAATACCGCGCAATCAGTCGCGCACGCCGTCCAAGTCTCTTCGGACCTGGGCAACGGACGCTTAGATACGTATCAGGCGGCGGGTGCTTGGCGGCATATGATCGGACTACAGTAGGCAGCCAATGCTAACCTGAATCTGCGCGTGTGGACCGACAAGCTGTATCGCCGGGAGCGCCGCGGCCAGGAACCTGATCAGAGTATTGAGGCTCGCCTGTTTCGAGGATTCGCAGCGCACGGCTCGGGATTAATGTGCTGCCACGACCTTGAAGGTGTGCTTCTTTGGGTCAGTCCCGCCGCGGCCATATTGCTCGGGTATAAACCCGAGGAGGCTGAAGGAAGCCGTCTTGATTCCTTCCTGGTACCCAAAGCTCGTGCCCTGTTTCCGTATTATTTGCAGAGGATCCAGCGTCTCGGGTTTGATCGGGGATTAATGCGTGTGCAGGCCCAAGACGGACGGGAGCAGGTTTGGAGTTACCGTAATAGCTTGGGTGATGATCCCGACCTTATTCCACACGTGTTTGGGCATGCGCTCGACGTAACGAAGCACGTCCAAACCGAAAGTCAGCTACGGGATTCGTTTCGGCACATGCCGGTCGGCCAGATGGAGATCGACTCACAAGGCAGGCTCCGTCGGATCAACCCGGTTGGTTGCCAGATTCTCGGCTACTCCGAACTCGAACTGCTATCCGGTAAGGGCTTTTCCCCCACCGAAGACCTTTGTCAAGAAATGCTTCTTGGCGGAGAAACTCCCCGTCGCATCATCTTCACCCGTCGGGATGGTCGTGTTCTGCACCTAGAAATCTACGTACGACGCGTGGCAAATGACTTCGACGGCGCGAACTGTGTCCTGCTGGACGTGTCCGAACGCGTGCAAGCCGACACGAAGGTCCGCAATCTGAATTCGCAACTTCAGGCCAAAATCATGGCTAACACTGCTGAGCTGCGCAAGTCTAACGCGGAATTACGGGAGTTCGCGCACATTGCATCACACGACTTGCAGGCCCCGCTGAGGCAGGTCTCGAGGAATCTAAATAAGCTTGCTTCCAACGTAACGGGCGAGGAAGCAATGGAGTATGTCGAGAAAGTACAAGGGGATGTGCAGCGAATGTCTATGCTGGTCGAGAGTCTGCTTGCGTACGCGCTAGCGTCGAACGAGAACAAAGCCCCAACCACGCTTGTGCCTCTGCATGTTGCCATTGAGGAGAGCCTCATGAATCTAGCCGGCGTAATTAGTTCGTCGGAAGCGGTGGTTCTGTACTCGGGTTTGCCGGAAGTCAACGTGAACGAATCCGACTTCGTTCAACTGTTTCAAAACCTCATTGGAAATGCTTTGAAGTATCGGAGTTCGGAATCTCCGCGAGTCGAGATTTCGGCGGCTCGCGAGGGGAATGCTTGGGTCATATCTGTGAAGGACAACGGCATCGGGATCGATCCGAGATACTCCGACCGGATCTTTGAGGCGTTTCGAAGACTTCATGGCAAGGAATATGCAGGGACGGGAATGGGTCTGGCGATCTGCAAGAAAATTGTCGACCGGGCGGGTGGCCGAATCTGGGTGGAATCTGAACCCGGTCAGGGGTCTACCTTCCGGTTCACGTTACGCGATTGAACAAAGAGTGCTGGAGCTCTCTTCCGATCCGATCACGGATTAACCGACCCTCGGCGAGCCCGTGTTGCTCAACGGCGCAATCCTACTTTAGGATTGGAGATTCGCTGACCCGACGGTGATCTGCGGAAGTGAGTTGCGAATGAGAAGCCAGCCAACCGCTATGAGAGAAATTCCGGACGCTAAGAACACCGAATCCCAGAGCAGGAATTGATGCGGGTCGTTTTGATACACATGATGAACTTTCAGCCATTCATGATCAATTAGGCCCTCGACAAAGTTGAACAGGCCCCATCCGAGTAGCAATCCTCCGATAAACACCTGATCAGGTACGAGAAAGTGGCTGCGCTGAGTCGATTTCCAAAGCATAGCGATACCCGCGACCGTCGTTATAAAGCAGAACGCGTGAAACACACCGTCCCAAAACATATTTACTTCTTCGTTTATCAAGGTTGTACGAGGAATCCAGTTTGACAACATG
Source organism: uncultured Acidobacteriaceae bacterium (assembly GCA_963814195.1). GTDB lineage: Bacteria > Acidobacteriota > Terriglobia > Bryobacterales > Bryobacteraceae > Bog-105. Next base: position 19,771 of record CAWFBU010000004.1, on the reverse strand, counting down.
TTATGAAGCTGAAGCAGTTGGTGAAAGAGGATGCCGTCGAAGAAGCCACCAAGTCCAATGCCTATAGTTGTTGCTGCAGCAATCAAAGAACGGCTTTGCGAGGTATTCATTTCCTGTCCAGGTCAGTCCTTGACTTACCGAAGTAGATGAATGCTATGACCATGAAAAATACGGGAAAGGGTGCGACCGATACTAGAAACTTAGTGACAAACGAGTTGTCGAAGACTGCAACCCGCACTTGGTGGCCTGCTTGTGTGTGACAGAGGGCGCAAGCGGATAGATACGAGCTGGATAAAGCGGAGCCGCACACGATTCTTCGCAGAGTTAGAACCCCCAATAGACCATAGAGCACGGGTATTAGTTTAGCCGCCGTTCGCTGTCCGGCAACTGAGCTTCCTTCCTCGGCTTGATCGAAAAACCCATTATTCTTCTCAGATGACACTGGAGCTTCTTGCCTGAATTTCTTAGTTTGTAGGCGGTTCAATGAACGGGTAAGGCACGACGTGCTGGGGGTAATCATCGGCTTGCACCAACCAGATGTGTCTATCAGCGTAGTATGTGAAGAGTTTCATCTTCGAGCTCCGTTCCTACTGCGAGCCCAAACAATTTTACTCGCGTCACCGTCCGCGTCGTTATAAATCGATTCCTGATTCACCTGGTGGTCGGCCGAGTAATGCACCATTGCCAAGTGTTTGCCGGAACTTTGTCGAAGCCCCTGAACGATGTCAACTCTCCTATCTCGTTGCCAAGCATACCCGCGCTCCCAATATGAGGAAAATGGGATACCGATCTTATCGCCGAACTGCCTGAGGCCGACCGAAACTAAATTCGACGTGGATGCACGGAATCGAAGAATGATTCGTTACGAAACGCTGGGAGGCGCCGCGGTTCCTTGGTGTTGGTTGATTGTCATCCTTCCTTGGCTGTATGGGGCTGAACTCTGGTTCCATCGGCCTCAGGCCTCCAGCACCGATCTCTTTATTTTTCTCCATGACCTGCACACTCCTAAGCGCCATCGTTCCGGTCGAAATTGACTTGTCCCGCTGCCCTGGCTCTCGCTGCTCATTCTCGGAGTCATCCTAAGCCGGTTCCAGCGCCTGCGCGAGTGAACAGATTTGTCGACAGGGCCCGTCTCGGACACAAACGCTAAAACTGCGGTAGGTCTCGTCTAATATTTGCGTCCGGAGAGCGCTGTTCCTATTTCGATTTGTTCCGAGACGGTAATGTCCGCCTTCAAGACGTCTTGCAACAAGGTAAGAGTGGACTGTTGCGTTGCGCAATCACAAGCAGCCACACAGTCCAGAGGCACCGCGATCTCCAGGTCTCTCATGTAAGCATCGCCAGCTGTGAATAGAACACAGCTATTGGTTGCCAATCCATTGAGAATCACTTGTGAAGCAGGGTAGGTCACCGATCGAGCAGGCAGCCGTGTGTCACTCCGCCGCCGTCCGAGAGGATTGCAGAACGGCGCCGTTACTTGGAAGCGAAGCCTGAGGGTCTCTTCACGCTCGACCTGTTCTTCGTGATCTTGCTGGAACCGACCGGCATCGGGGACCAGAATGTCCTCAAGCGCAGTCTTTCGAAAAAAAAGTGCTTCGGGTCCTTGCTCATGAATTAGAGCGGAATCGGGCTACGCTCATCGGTCAAGCTCTTTCCTTCCAGCGAACCGTCGGTGACTTGCTCGGCACTGAGCTTCTCGCTAAAGAGGACACCTTTCAATTCTTTCGGCTGCTTTGCAATCTCGATCCCCAGATTGCTTCTGCGGAGAAGCTGAAGCACGACAGCCATCTCGATTACTACCTGACCAGCTCGCCTTTGACCTGCACCGAAGACGGCATTCAACTGGGAGACGCTGACGTCGAGGTCCTGTCCCTCAAGGAGCCACCAGGTCAGACGTTTCCGAACGTCCTGCGGGAGCTACTCGCGCTCGAGACGAACTTCATCCTTTGTTCCGAGTTCAAGCGCGTCTTAAACGACAAGGCCATCCTGACAATCCGAGCCGCCCAGCAGCACTTTCACTGGTCGCAATGGGTGGCAGATGTTCCTTCAATCGTCAGCATGGTTCTCAATCGTGGAAAACGGGAGAACGTGATCGCAGACAAGTCAGCAACCAATGATGTGGAAGAGCTCGACGAAGTCTCTCGTTCGCATCAACAATGCCGGCGAGTATCTCGGTGAGTTTAGCCTGACGGTCATTCTTTACGGATGGCGACAGAAAGAGAAGCTGAAGACTGCGGCTGCGGACGTTGTCAAGATCCTCGGCAACCAGGAGGGGTCTCTCTTCCGCGAGACCTACAACTCCCTCAATGCCTATCTCTCCATCATCTCGGGCAACCAGGTCTTCAGTCTGCGTAAGATCTGGCTGTTAAGCCGCAACTATGCCGACCGGTCGTTTTTGTTCGCACCGTACGCAGGCGAGAAGCAGAATGCTCATCTCCGGAAGGAGCACTTGGTGGTCCTCGAGACAAATGAGCGAACGCCATACTACTTCAACCTCCACCATGGCGACAAGCTGGGCGCCCTCATCTTTGGAGCGCCGCGGACCGGCAAGTCAGTCCTCGCCAATCTGCTCATCGATCATTCGCAGAAGCACCAGCCTCGGACGTTCATTCTTGATCTCGGGAACAGCTACCGCCAGATCACCTACAAACATGGCGGTTCGTACCTTCACATGCGGTTTGGGGATGGACGCTAATCGTTCCGAATCAACCCGTTCTGCTTGCCGAACAGCACTGACAATCTTCAGTTCTTATTTGCCTTTAGACGGCTCTTGATCACAAACGCCGGCTACATGCCGTCTGCTTCTGAGGATCGCGAGCTGTACGACGCGATTGAAGGAATGTATGTTCTGGAAGCAGAACACCGGACCGTAGGCAATCTGGCGATTGGTCTGCCGCCTCAACTGCGTCCCTATCTGCAGGCATGGATTGGCCGGGGACAGTATGGATCCATCTTCGACAACGCGGAAGACACGCTGAGCTTTGCGGACTTCCAGACCTTCGACTTCCAGGGCATGGACGAGCTTTACACGAAAGTGCTGGAGCCATTGTTGTTCTATATCTTCCAGCGGATCAGACAAGTTGTTTATGCCCCGGAGTTGCAGACCGTCTACAAGCAGCTTTGGGCAGACGAGGTGTGGCGGTTCCTCACGAACAACACAGCACGGCAGTACCCGGTGGCTGCCGGCAAGACGTGGGGCAAGCACAACGGCGGGATCGGCATCATCAGGCAGTCTGCCGGCGACCTGCTCAAACCCGGCATTCTCGACCTGGTGAATGAGATCTGTCCGACGAAGGTCCTGCTAGCCAACCCGGGAGCGGACCACGAAACATATCAGCGTAGTTTTCACCTGAACGAGAAAGAGGTGGAGCTCTTCAGCACGCTGATCCCGAAGCGCCAGTTTCTGCTGAAGACCGAAGAACGTAGCAAGGTGCTGAACGTAAATCTCAATCCGATGGCCTATTGGCAATACACCACCTCGCCGTTCGACAACGAAGCACGAGACGCAGCTATTCAGGAACAGGGATTTGAACAAGGGCTACGAGCCTTGGCTGCGAAGGCCAGTTAAGAGAAGGAGAACACGATGAATCGATTCGCTCACAAGATCGCGCTAGGGCTGGCGTGCGCCGGGATGCTCTTGGCCGAGAAGTCCGGGGAGCCGTCGACGATTAGCCGAACCGTGACGTATCACAAGACGGACATTGTTCCAATCGCGACCGAGATCCGCTTTACCACTTTGATCGAGCTGCCCAAGGAGGGCGCACCAATCTTAGTTGTAGTGAGCGTTTCCACTGACACGAGACAGACAAACACTTCGGCGTGAGCCTTGGTCTTTTTGGCGACGTGATAGAGCCGCTGCTGCCGCAAGCTCTCGCGGATCTCTACGGTGGAAGGTCCGGCGTTGTCGCTGGTGACGCCGGTGTTCTATGCGACTCTATGCGATCGCTAATCGCTCGTGGGTGATTGGACAACTCTCTCCATACTGTCTGAAGTCCTGCCGCTTGCTGGAGAGCTGTTGAACTTCTAACCTGGCCCGGCCGCAACGTGTTCTTGTGATATGTTGTAGCCACACATATGGCAGCGCAGGTCATTAGTCCGGAATGGAAAAAAGGCAGTGCGGAGTTGCTTCTGCTGTCGCTGATTGACAGTACGGCTCGGCACGGTTATGAGATCGGAAAGCTGATTGAGCAGCGTTCGCAAGGTGCGCTTAAGTTTCACGCAGCTTCTCTTTATCCGCTGCTGTACCGGCTTGAAAAGCGGGGGTGGGTGCAAGGCAAGTGGGTGGAGAAGGCCGGGCAGCGACGGCGCCGCTATTACAGTTTAACCGCCCAGGGGCGGAAGGTTTTGGCTGCGCAGCGCAAGGGCTGGGAGAGTTTTGTCTTGGCGATGCGGCGGGTGACGGGGGTTGAGAATGCCTGAATGGAAAGAGCTAATTCGCAGACAACTAGCGCAGCTGAAACTCACGGCGGAGCGTGAGGCGGAGATCGCCGAGGAGCTCGCGCAACATGCCGAGGACCGATATAAGGAGCTGCGTTCGGCAGGGCTTTCAGATGTAGAGGCGCAGAGATTGACCCTACGCGAGGTTTTGGATCAGGAAGAGATCGCAAGTGGGTTCCGTGAGGTGGAACGCACGGACGTAAGGGACGAAATCGTATTAGGTGCAAGCGTACAGGGCGGTCATTTTCTGAGTGGCCTCGGGCAGGACTTGCGATATGGAACTCGCACACTGTTGAAGAGCCCGGGGTTTAGCGCGATTGCGCTTCTGGCTCTGGCCATCGGCATTGGCGCAAATACAGAGATTTTCAGTGTTGTGAACGGCGTGCTGTTGCAGCCGCTGGCGTATCCAGATTCTGGGCGGCTGATGGATATTTATGAGACGAGCGGGAATTTGGGTTTTGGTTCTGTAGCCTATCCAAACTACTTGGACTGGCGGAGAGAGAACCATTCCTTTAGCGAAATGGGAGCGCACAGGAATGACGACTTTAACCTTACTGGGTCTGGGCCGCCGGAACAGGTGTCGGGAAACTATGTGACAGCGAGTTTGTTTCCGACGTTAGGAGTGACGCCGCTGTTTGGCCGCAACTTTCTCCCCAAAGAGGACCGGCAAGGAACTGGCTGCACAGCCATGTTGGCTCACAAGTTCTGGCAGGACCGGTTTAACGCACAGCGAGACATCTTGGGCAAGACGCTGACACTGAATGCCATGAATTGCGTTGTGATTGGCATTCTGCCGGCCAACTTCCGTTTGAGTGAGACCGCGCAGGTTTACCTTCCGATAGAGCAGTGGGGGGGGTGGAGTTGCGAACACGGGAATCGCACCCGGGATTGCGCGTTATTGGACGTTTGAAGCCTGGGGTGAGTCTGCAGGCGGCACGCGGAGAAATGGAGGCGATCGCGAAAGGGCTGGCACAGCAGTATCCGAAGACGAACGCGTTGAACTCGGCGGGAGTGGTTCCGATGAAGGACGACATGGTTGGCAGTATCCGACCCACTCTGCTGTTGTTGGTGGGCGCCGTGGAGTTTGTGCTGATTATTGCGTGCGCAAACGTGGCGAATCTGCTGCTGTCGCGTTCGACGGCAAGGAAACGAGAGTTTGCCATTCGGGCAGCACTAGGCGCGGAAAGATGGCGCGTGGTCAGGCAACTGCTTACGGAAAGCTTGTTGCTGTCGCTGGGTGGAGCGGCCGTTGGCTTGCTGCTGGCGCGATGGGGAACGAGTTTGTTGGTGGCGGCCGCTCCGGCCAGCTTGCCACGGTCTGGCGAAGTGGCAATCGACATGCACGTTTTGCTATTGACGCTGGCAGTTTCGTTTATCACCGGCATCTTGTTTGGTTTGGCGCCAGCCATCCATAGCGCCAACTCGAATCCGCAAGATTCATTGAAGGAAGGGACTCGCGGAGCAGGCGGCAGTAGGCATCGAACGGAGGGAATTTTTGTAGCGCTGGAAACCTGTCTGGCGGTGATCTTGTTGGCTGGTGCGGCCTTGATGATGCAAAGTGTATGGCGGCTGTTGCAGGTGAATCCGGGATTCAATGTGAACAACATTCTTACGATGAACGTCGCATTGTCTCCGAAGGTAATGGCAAGCCCGACCGGCATTCGTACGGCATTTCGGCAACTGGTGCAAAGGGTGGAGATGTTGCCGGGCGTACAAACAGCAGCACTAACAAGCATGCTGCCGCTGACCGATGGTGACAGCGAAAACGATTTCTGGATGGGCAATGGACCGCAGCCACCTCCGGAGCGAATGAAGTCAGCGCTGTTTTATATCATTAGCCCGAACTACTCGGTTGTAATGCAAATTCCGCTGCTGCGTGGACGGTTCCTCACCGAGCGTGACAACCTGAGTACCGCGCCTGTGGTGGTGATTGACGACGTGATGGCGAAGCAAAACTTCCCGAGTGTCGATCCGATAGGGCGGCAAATCAGCCTAACCGTAGTTGGGCCTGTGCAGATTGTAGGCGTGGTGGGGCACGTGAAGCAGTGGGGCTTGGATTCGGATGATACGAACAAAATTCGGAATGAAATCTATTTTCCTTTGCTGCAAGTGCCAGATAGGTTTATGGGCAGCGGTGTAACGGGGTTGACGCTGACGCTTCGTAGCAAAGGCGATCCCTTGAAAATGGTGCCCGCTGTGCGGGCGGCGGTGGCCGGCCCAACAGACGATCAGCCGGTTTGGAGAGTGCGGGCGATGAGGCAGGTTATTGCCGGATCATTAGCGGAGCGGCGCTTCATGATGCTGGCCCTCATTGCTTTTGCGTCTGTGGCGCTGCTGCTCGCAGCGGTCGGGATCTATGGAGTGATGTCGTACGCAGTGACCCGGCGGGCAAATGAGCTGGGAATTCGGTCGGCGCTGGGAGCATCGAGCTGGCAGATTCTGGCGCTGGTGACGCGGCAGAGCATGGGTCTGGCGAGCGCGGGACTGATCGTGGGCTTAGTGGCTTCGGTGACGCTTACACGATTTATGGGGAGTTTGTTATATGGCGTCGGCGCCGGCGATCCATTGACGCTGCTGGCTGTGACGCTAGTTTTAGGGTTGGTGGCAATGCTGGCGTGTTTGGTGCCGGCTCGGCGGGCAACCGCGGTTGATCCAGTGATTGCCTTGCGGTGCGAGTAGAAGGGTGCCTGAGTCCTCTGTATGCGCTTGCTTGGTGCCAACATGATGAATGGGCAAAAGTCTATGTGAGTACCCGCCGGCGACTATTCATTCTTGATGATTGGCATGACCTGGACCGTCGTTGCGGCTGTTACGCTTGTTGCAACGTCCACGAAACCCGAACCAGCAAGCCAATCACGTTGATGTCCGGGTTCGCCCTGCTGCTGCTTCAAGTGCGCATCTCGGTGAAGCTCATGGGTAGTCTGTTCCTAGCGAATCTTTCTGTTCGCGTGAGGCCTTATCGTCAGCGGTGGATTCCTGTTCCGGAACTGGAACTCGATCTGAATGCCGCGAGCGGTTAGGGATTAGCACTGGCAGCTTTCTTTTGGAGAGGTCGGCATCTCACACGATCTAGGCGGCGCAATGGGATCGAGGCCTTGCGATTGACTCCGCATGCGAGCCATGGTGGAGAATGACAGCACTGGTGAAAAGATCCGCCCTGGTCCGGAAGGGTTTAGGAATGGCCTTGAACGTGGTTCCGGATCGCTGTCGGGTGACGGGCAACCTGGACACTGAGCGCATCTGGGCGTAGCGGAGAGTTCACTGTTCAGATTGCCTATCAGACAGAGATGACTCGGACAAGATCAGGCAAGCAATGGAACGTAGGGCGCTTAGTTGGTGTCTGAACCAGAGGGCAACGGAGACAGTGGGCGTGCTCGGAAGCATTACTCTGGTCATTGCGGTGCTTTACTCGCTGTCTGGCAGACTGCTGGCCCAAGATTCTCCGACCCCTACTTATCACAGCCCTTTCGTAGGTGAGCCAGTTCCTCATCCTGAACTACTTTCGGGATTCTGGGAAGCTCCGGACGGGCAGGGCGGCGCAGTCGGCGTTCACCTCCAGTTGACGACCACAGTTCCCGCTGTGGTGTTAACACTGCGCGGAGTTACCCAGAGTTGGTTCGGTCTGCAAGGTAGCGTCTATCAGCGCAAAGGCGACAGGGTCCAGAGAGGCGAAGAAAGCTTCTTTGCGGACTCATACCCGGACAGCAACATCCGATTTGACCGAGGCCGACTAACTCTGCATTTTACTTCTAGTCGGACTGGTGTCCCGGCAGTGGATCTGGATCTACTCCAGCAGCCCGGTAGCGCTTGGGAGGGCCGCATTCATCGCGGAGGCTTTGACGCTCGTGTAAAACTACTGCGACCCGGTGAGGGCAAACGGCGGTCGGTAGATCCCCTGGTCGGCACTTGGTTGCAGATCACAGGCAACCTCCCACCAGAGCGTTATTGCCTCCATGTTGCCGAGCAAACAGAAACAGGATTGACGGGGTGGGAAGACCTACTAGCGGTTCCCGGCAGTGTGCAGGATTCACTTCACTTGCCGAGACCTGCAACAGCGCAGGAGCGCTACGGAGAGCCAATCGAGATCAGACGCAAGCAGGTTGGCTCATTCTCGTTCGAGTTAGGTGGCTATTCAGGCGTTTGCTGCCCGCACACGTTCATCGCAAAGCTCAATCGAGCAGGTACGCTTCTCAAAGAAACATCGCCTCCTGGTCTGAATCCGGCTCCTCACCCAGGCTCTTGGAGAAAGATGCGGGGCAACTCCTGTGTCGATCCGGGGCAGTAGCACCTTCGGCAACTCATAATTCGGTTCCGAAACCAGAGATTCCTGACCTTGTCTACGTGTCTCAGATCCTACCCGTAGAACGCGCTATCCACACACTGAGCGCAAAACACCCACCCATCGGCAGCGGGGTGGGGATCCTCCCTCGCTCCGTGTTGTCGAGCCGTAAGCCCATTTAAATACTCTGCCATCGCAGTTGATCACGAAGGGCTGCGAAGCATTCTGGGCAAACCCACTTGTAGTCCTCACCGTGCTTATAATCAGCGGTCACAGCATAACCTTCGGCCAGAACGCCTTGTGCTTGATATTCCGCGAACTTCACCGTGCAGCCAGCACAGTGATCGTGATCGGCGTGAGTACTCCGTTGCAAATACTGCTTTCGGCGAAACGTGGCACCTTGGAGGTGCTGTTTCGCGTTGAGAAGACGCCAGTCATCCTCAGCAAGCATATGCTTCTACGCTAGCGCTTACTCCAGACATGGCTCAGAAGCCTGTGGTAAGAGACCCGCCACCGCCATCCGAAGGGCCAGGCAGAGGCCGCTTCTCCTACCAGCGTAGCGGGGCTGATGTCGGACACGCTCAGCTACCCTCTCTGGCTTTGGCGCATGCGCCTTTTTGATCAGCAGCACGGCAGGATTTGATTGAAATGGCTGTTCTGAGGCTGTGGCGCTGTCATTCTGAGTTGTTTCTTGCTAACGCGTTAAGCGGAAACTGAACTGCTGAGTTTAGCGACATCCACCTGATGAGCACGGGTCAGACAATTTGGCCTATCTAGGTCGGAAAAGATGCTAGAGCACTCGGAGGGTTGAACAGCCCAAGGTCTAATGGCTCTGCCCTCGAGCCCGCAAGACCAAGGGCCTCCGGTTTCGGGTGATACCCCTCCGCTCCGCTCTTCCCCGAAAGCTTCGCTCCCCGATCTTGTCCGGTTGCTACCCCGCTCTCGCCAGCGAGGTCTCGAGTGGCCAGGATACTTTCGATTGGAGGCGAGGCTGAATGCCTGAACCGCGCTGGTAGACCCGTCCTGAAGGTCTGCACTCGAAGCATATAGGCGCGTCCAGAATGGCTTCGAGGAGACTCCTGAAAAGTATGCGTTTCGTAAGCTGCCGGTCGTTGCGTTTGATAGATTTGCTGTCAGGATCTTGACCACCCCTCCGTCGCACCTGATTCGAAGGCAGCTTCAGCTCTTGCTGGCCAGTTCGATGTTTGCCGGCGCACCCCGGTTGTCATCTCTTCTCCGCTACGTCGTAGAGGAAACCCTAAGCAACCGAGCCGACGGCCTGAAGGAGTACGCATTAGGCGTTGCTGTCTTGGGCCGCAGCAGCAGTTTCGATCCACGTCTGGACTCGATTGTTCGTGTCGAAGCGAGCAAGTTGCGCGCTCGCCTTGTTTCCTACTACAAGGGAGATGGCGCAGATGATCCGATCTTAGTGGAACTGCGGCCAGGTTCTTATATACCGCGGTTCACTGTTCGCGGTGAACCTTCACCTAATGAGCCGCGCCCGCAGGCTGCGATCGCAGTTTTACCATTCGTGCCGTTGGGACCCGAAGCCGAAATAGCCTATTTGGCGGATGGGGTGGCTGAAGAAATCATCGACAGACTGGGTTTCATACCTGGACTGTCTGTAGTTGCTAGAACCTCGTCTTTTCAACTCAAAGCAAAGAACGCGACTGTTCAGGAGATCGGGCAGGCCTTGGGCGCCGGATATCTGCTGGAGGGGAGCGTTCGCAAATCAGATGGCCACCTTAGAGTTATTGCTCGGCTCATCGATGCAAAGACGGGCTATCGCCTCTGGTCGCGAGCATTTGACAAACAGCTCGATGATGTTTTCGGTATCCAAATAGCGATTGCAGACGGGATCGTCGTTGCGTTGAGTCTGAAACAGGCGCTTCCACCTGTCTCTAGAGGTCGCGAGATTGCGGCCGAACCTTACTTTCTGTACTTAAAGGGACGCTTTCACCGGAATGAATGGACGCTTGAAGGTTTCGAAAAGAGCGTCGAATGTTTACACCAGGCTTTGCGCCAGAATCCGAACTCCTCGCAGATCCTAGCTGCACTGGCGGAAGTCGAGACGAACAAGAGTCTGTTGAGCGGAACTGTCTCGAACGCGAAACAAATAGAGCAGGCACGCGCCTACGCAGAGCAAGCGCTCCGTCTGGATGCCCATTGCGCCCAGGCTCATCTTTCGCTTGGCTGGATTCATCAGCTATACGACTGGCAATGGCAGCCGGCGCAAGAAGAATACGATCGGGCCTTGGCATTGAATCCGAGCTTTGCCGAAGCATGGCATTTGCGAGGACTTTCTCTGGCGATTCAGCAGCGCGTCGGCGGAGCTGACGAATCATTCAGGCGAGCAATTGAGGTGGATCCACTCTCTCCAATTATCCGAACTCACTCGGCCCTGGTCCCCTACTTTTCAGGCGATCTTGCCGAAGCTGAGTCGCGAGTGAGAGCAGCGCTGATCTCCCACCCGCAGGTAGCCGAACCGCACTGGGTGCTTGGCTTAATACTTGAACGTCGAGGCGCGTATTCAGAAGCAGCCGATCATTTGCGAACCGCGATCCGATTCGGAGGCGACAACCCAGTTATCCTGGCCGACCTGGCATTCGTTTATACTCGCGTCGGCGATTTCGAGTCGGCACGTCAGATAAAATCGAAGCTCGAGGCCGGTTTCCCGCGGCCACACCCGGCCGCAAGCAATTTGGCACGTGTTTGCTTTGGCCTCGGTGAACTGGATTTGTCGACAGCTTGGCTTGACGAAGCTTTCGAGGCCCGAGACTTCATGCTCCCGTGGGCCTGTGTAGATCCCCGCTATGAAAGCTTCTGGAAACACCCGCAGATATGTCAGTTGCGTGAGCGCATTGTGGGGACGAACCGCACTACTATTGCCGCCGTCGGTTAACCGCTAATTAGCGGTTAACGAACATCCGGGGCGTCGAACTTCAGCCATAATCGCCAAGTGCAAATGGCTGCGAAAATTCGTATACATGCAGCGGCTTGGCTTTTCGCGACGATGTTTGCGACGCATGCGCGGGCGGCTGACTCATTCCATCCACTTATCCCGAAAACGTGGGATGACGCAGAAATCAGTACCGTTGAAATTCCGCTCTCTCATCCGCAGTTCTCTCCGAAGCACATAACGTCCAGCTTCTACTACCGCATGCCGGTGCGTCCAATTTACAAGTCGTACCCGGTCTACCATCCGGATAAAGAGCCGGCCGGCTATTTCCGCTGGTTAGCACAGCGCCAACCAGAGTTGGTTTGGGACCCTTCGAGACTTCATGGGCAACAAGACTGGATCCGCGCGGGTGAAGTAGTTTTCGACGCTCCCATCGCTTATGGCGCAATCGGTGTGGGACTAGAAAACAGTAGGGATCTATTTGTGCGCAGCCTTTCCTGGTATGAGCATGTGCGCCCTCCTGTTTCAAGGGACGGTGTGCTTCCGTTCGTCCGTTACGTAGTCCGCGAGAAGGGGAAAGTGGAGATCGGAATGGGCGCCTGCGCTCTCTGCCATTCGCGCGTTCTTTCCGATGGCTCTGTGCTGAAAGGTGGCCCAGGCAATTTTCCTTTCGATGCTGCGTTCGAAGACACGATCAAAATGCAGCCGCAAGCCGTAACAGAAAACCGCATTCTAATGGAGGAGTTGTACTGGAATCCCTGGGCGCCTTCCGAACTCTCTTCACAACTGAAGCGGTTGGACGCGGACAGCCTCGCCGCTCTGCTGTCGAAGCGTCCTCCAGGAGTGATGACGCGCCACCGCCTCTCCGTCAATACTCCGCTCGAGATTCCAGACCTGATCGGCGTGCAACATCGCGCATACCTGGATCACACGGGATTACAACTGCATCGCAACATCGGTGATCTGATGCGCTATGCGGCGCTCAATCAGGGCGGGGACGACTTCGCCAACTTTGGCGGCTTTGTGCCGATCGCTCACTTGTTGAACGGCCATACGATAACACCCGAAGCTGGTGATCGCTATAGTGACGAGCAGCTTTACGCACTGGCTCTGTATGTGTACTCCCTGCGGCCATCGCCGAACCCTAATCACGAGAATGAGCAGACACGCAGGGGTAGTCGCCTGTTTTTGCGACAAGGATGTGGAAACTGCCACACGCCGCCACTGTATTCAAACAACAAGCTGACTCCTGCCGTGGGCTTTCAGGTACCCCCGGAGCACCTTCGCCGCTTCAACATCTTGCCAATCGTGGTTGGAACCGACCCAGAGGCCACGATGGAAACGAGGCGTGGGACGGGCTATTACAAAATTCCATCACTTCTTGGTATTTGGTATCGTGCGCCGTTGGGACACAGCGGGTGGGTCGCTTCTCTCGAAGACTGGTTTGACGCAAAACGGTTGAATAATGATTATCTACCGACCGGATTCGTTCCTCCCAACAAGACCCATGGAGCCGTGAAGGGCCACGAATTTGGATTGAATATGTCAAAAGAGGACAAGGCCGATTTACTAGCCTTCCTTCGAACTTTATGATGAGCGAGGAATCATTACATAGGACATTAATGATGAAGAGGAGAAAGCATCTTCGTCTGACTAGACCAGCGTCGATTGCCCACCTTCTGGGGCACATAATGATGCTGACCGGACCAGCGGTTATCGGATCGCTAGCTGTCTTGGTGTTAGCGACCGCGGTGAGAGACTACGTTGTTAAAACGCGGATTGATGCTCTGACGGCCGTGCTCTCCGTCTTTCTTCTTGTGTCGTTGCCGTTTTGGGGAGCTATCCTCGGGCCAAGCGCCGCCTGGTACCACACTTGGTAAGCTGGCTGGTCAAGCAGTAGCGGGCGGCGTTCCCGCTCGCCGGCGAGAGGCTAGTGAAGAAGGAAAGTTGGTGCAGCGTTGTTTGAGATGCGCTTCTCGAAGCCAGCAAAGCAGCTTGAGCCTTTCGTTCGCTTCTATATCCAACGGACAGGTACCAACCGGAGCGAGCCCATCGTGCACCCCGTACCCGCACGAGCGGCATCGATGATCGAATTCGACTTCGCCGACCCAGTTGACGTTTCCTATGTTGACGAAAAATGTTTAAGAAAGCTCCTCCAGCGTCAGTGATCGGTCCGCAGACCTATCGCCGAGCGGACATGTACCTGCATGAAATACAGGACAGCTTTGTGCTCATGTTCCAGCCAGCTGGTTTCCGGGCTCTGTTCTCGGTTCCCATGGAGGAGTTAGCCGACCACGACGGTGAAGCGCACGCCCTACTCGGAGCGAGCGCCTCTCATCTTCGTCAGCGGCTCGGAGAAGAGTCCTTTGAAGAGAGAGTTCGTCTAGTGAACGAATGGTTGTCGCGGCTAGCTCTTCGGGCATGCGACGCGGACGGTATCAGCTCAATTGCAAGTCAAGTTGTCGTTTCTGGCAATGTTGGCGTCATGCCCTCACTCGCTGAGAAAACGGCACTGGGCGTACGTCAGTTCGAGCGTAGCTTCCTCCCGAAAATCGGCCTGACTCCTAAGTTGTTCGCGCGAATCGCCAGATTTGAAGCGGCGCTTGCCTATAAAGCTCTTTCCAATACATCCTGGACTCACACCGCTCACCATTTCGGCTACTATGACCAGGCGCACATGAATGCTGACTTTGCCAGCTTCGCGGACCAAAGTCCGACAAACATGTTGATCCATTTCAGGCGTGTATTCGCCAATAGCGTTCAAAGTCCGGGCTCAAAGCTTTGCGGAGATGAAGCCGGGCGTGCGACGGAGTTAATCCTGTAATCAAGGCTAGCTTTGAATTCGATCATTCCTCTGTGCCTGCTCGTGGATCGGGGTCCCTTGACTATTCGCGATCAGCCACTTACCCTCCCGTTTCACAAACGTCATCACCCATGATTCAACCTTACTGCCTCGCGATCCGTCAGGAATGGGAACGGATCCGATCGGTGGGTGTGAACGGCAACCGCTACATCCGGCGTGATGGGACGAATCTCTAGTCCTTCGTGATGAATCTTGTGTTCACGGAAGATGGTCGAGTCAAATGAACTGAGTCCCTGAATGATATTGGATCTTCCGCGCCACCACATCCCAATAGAGTTGATAAGCTCGGCGTCTTCCGTCATTAACGACTCCAGCTGATGGATTTGATGTTCATTCCAAAATACGCGGAAGCTCTGTGCGATTGCTTTAATTTCTGATATGTCTTGCGGTCTGAATGCTAAACCTTGGCTAATTGCGGTTGCTTGCCTAACTCATACGGCCTCCTGACAAAGGGAGGCTAAAGCATTTGCTGACGGAGAACTTGTAGGATTGCGACACCCAAGAAACTTTTCGTTGAGGAGCCGCCATGTAAATGAATCGCGCCGCTCGCGGTGACCTTCAGCTGTTCGGAGGAACCGCTCCTGAAGACCGTGGACTCCGGATCAGGAACGAGAAATCTCCTTCTCGTCTGCAACCTGATCGAGGTTCCTGCCGATCGACGCAGATTATCGACTGCAAACTGAGATCTTTCTGGATTGCCGACAATCCGCTCGCAATCCCAAAGTAAACGGTAGGCCGTTATGGTGGAACTATCAGGCCCAATTGTGTATTCGTTAGCTCGCTCTCAATTTGATCCGAGCACTTTGGAAATTCGCCAAAAAACGTCACGGTCGCGCGTAACTCATCGTCCACACGCTCGGTCGTCAATGGCCGGCATGATAACTTTTATTGGCCATACTCTCTAATCCTTG
This sequence comes from uncultured Acidobacteriaceae bacterium, assembly GCA_963814195.1. Taxonomy (GTDB): domain Bacteria; phylum Acidobacteriota; class Terriglobia; order Bryobacterales; family Bryobacteraceae; genus Bog-105. The sequence goes on along the minus strand of CAWFBU010000004.1, from coordinate 4,382 downwards.
TGGCGGAATGAAAGGGAATGGATGTGGTCTGAGAAAACCAGGTAAAAAATCGAGTGACGAAAAGACACCGAGGGTGGAATGCTTCGAACAGTTGGAATTATGTTGTCGGGGGTGTGAGCGATTACTATTTGAATCTTGTATCTCCTGGCAACAGATCAAGCACCATTGAAGTGAATAGCTACCCCCCGGCGCTTCGAATCTCACAAACAAACGGATACTTTGCCTGAAACGAGCGTTTTAACAGCGGTTGTCGGGGGCTATCTCTGGAGGCGCTTTAAAAGATTTTCAAACGCCAACTGCCAACGAGGCTGTCCATTCGATCATATTGATCTCGTCGGCTTCAGATTCCTGATTATCCTGCGGGCGCTCCATCACTTAGACGCCCGTGGTGGTCCGCAGTCGGTTTGCCAGGAAAATGGCGATAGCGCGGTAGAAGTTGGTGCGAATTTGCGGATCTTCCCGAGTTCCCGCTGCATCGCCATCCGCGGAACCATAAGGACCCGGGGGGGCGCCTCTCCGGCAATGGTTGACAGAGGAGGACGAGAATCCAAAGAGATTTAACCACCAACTCCCGGAGTATAGACTGGCGATCTGCTGTCCCCTCACACTCACGGAGAGACAGCCGTCGAGCAAGATGTAAAGGTACTCGGTAGGCTGGCCCTCCTGGATTAGAAGCGTGCCAGGCTCGATGCTTTTCACTGTGCCTTGGCGCGCGACCCAGTCGATGTCGGCGTCGTCGGTACACCCATCAGATACAGAACTTTCCTCATTTGGTCGTTTCCCCTTCACGAGTAGCTGGCGTTTGGCAAAATCCGTAAATAGGCCGTCGCCCTCGATGAGCTCAGCGTAAGTGCCCTCCTCGGCAACGCGGCCGCGGTGCAGTACGTGACGCGGTCGGCGTTATCACCGTACTGAGTTGGTGGGCAATGACAATACGCGTGCGTGAAGTTGGACAGATTTTGACTTACCAGCAATTGGGTTTGATTGTCGAGCGCGCTGGTCTCCTATCAAAAAGGATGATCGGCGGGCGCGAAACCATGGCACGAGCAATCATGATCCGCTGACGCTGCCCGCCTGAGAGTCCAACACCACCCTCGCCGACCAAGGTGTGCAGGCCCATAGGCATGTTGCGAATGTCCTCTTCCAGACCGGCAACACGCGCGGCTTCCAACGCATCACTCACGCTTAAGGGAAGGTCTCCCACGATATTGCGATATAGATCACTGCCATTAAGCCGCTGGATCGGAGAACGGACCCAATCTGTTTTGGACTGCCTGGATATCGAGACCTGCCAAATCCTGTCCGTCAAAGGTAGTGGGCTGTTTTGGGGTTTCTCGAAGCCCAGTAGGAGCCGGCATAGTGTACCCTTTCCGCATCCGAGTGGCCCACAAGCGCGACAAACTGTCCGGCGCGGATGGATATGGATATTCCATTGAGTACTGGCGGCGCGCCTTCGCGGTAGCTGAAACCGACTTGGCTGAGCTCGGTCGCACCGGAAAGCAGGCCCGGCTGAGCCTTGAGAGTTGACCTCCGGCGCAGCTTGAAGATGGGCGTGCTCGTTGATAGGCTGGGACGGCGGATGGGGCTTTGCAGCGCCCACGTAAAGAGTAGAGCTGACCCAAAGAATGCCCTAAAGCCGAAATAAGGCGAGGAATCGTCCCGTCGAAAGGGGCCGAAGCGACGTCTGCGAGAGGTGCCACACAGTAGAAGATAACCATGGAACTGAAAAAGGAAGGCACGGAACACCGCTGACCTACCTGGACACGACGCGCGGCGAGTCGCTTGCTTTGTTGCCGGGAGAAGAGGCGGGACCAGAGAGCAAACGCCCGTCCTTCGGCGCCCGCGACACGCAGCTTAGATAGTCCTTTCAAGAACTGAAGAACTAAGGTCGACAATTCGCCGCCTTACGGCTAACTCGAATTCAACCTTAGCGAACGATAGGAACTGGTGGTTCCGAACGCGGCCAAGAGCAAAGTCAGCGCAGTCGCTACCAGGGCAAGACGCGAATCGTAATAGAAAAGGAAGCCGAACTGAATACGGAAAAGATAACTGAAAGAACAGATGACGGCAGCGAAGTTGTCAGCACTGCGCGAATGCGATCGATACCGAGGCTGCGAGCAGCGAGATTCCCGAAGAAAAGTTTCGGAAGAACCATGCGGGCAGGGAGAGTAAGCGATCCCAAACCGCGGCCTGAACATCAGCGCTCATTCGGCTCTCGATACGTAACAGAGCGATACCGCGAACGAGCGATAAGATGGCCGTCGCGAAGAAGCCGAGAGGACCATTAATACGAGCAAAAAGAGCTGCGTCCGCTCCGCCCCGGGATAACCTAATCCAACACACGTAACAATCAGCACAATCATTCCGAGTGCACCACCTAGAAAGCCAGCAGGAGCACGGTCACTGCTTTGCGTTCCGAACGAAAAAGGGAGAATTGCAGCAACGACCAGGCGTTCAGCGCCTTGTGAGGAAACGGACGGTAGAAAAAGAACGCCAGGGCCGGAGTGCTCTGCCTGTCGCTTGGTAACCTCGTTCGCACCCGCGATTGCGGATGGAACAACTCAAATCCGTTGCCGCGCGGAAGGATAGCTACCGGTAGGCCGTCCTCTTCCAGAAAGCCGACCAGTGGATTGGTGCTCCGGCGCCACCAACTACCGCGCAATAAGACTTGGTGGGTGCGCACGCCCGATGCCGTGGCGATTGCACCCAGCTTGCCTTCCGGGCTTGCATGGCTATGCAGGTCCGCCGGGCTGTGCAATGGGAATCGCAATGCTTTGGCGATTTCGTGCACCACTGTCATTGTCGGATCGGCCGAAAAGGCGTGCAAAGTCACGTCTATTCCGTTGGCTTCCTCGTCGTCACCGAGCTGAAGAAGCGAATATGCCAAGGCAGCCGTGTCATGGCTTCGGCGAGCTTGTATTTGTTGAAGGCGCTCTTGCTCGTGGGCGGCACGCCGCTTCAGCAGCGAGAGGAAGGCGAAACTCTCCAGTGAGCGCACACCGGCGAGCGCTTGGGAAATCATCGCAGCAGGAGCTTGCGTGTGAGCGGCAACTCTACCCCCTGGCGGGATTTCGATCCAGGAGTCAAGAGGTAGTGGGAGCAAGGTGTCCCTTTCCAGTCCGAACTCCGCTTCGCCCCGGAAGCGCGATACGCCGGTCAGCTGTTCAATCCAGAGAAACGGCAGAGCGGGACGAATAATCAGAGGCTTGCCTTCGGCTGTGATCTCTCCCCGGGCCGAATTACCGCATGAGTAGTTGGTGACGGGGAATCGCTTGCGGCGTGGACTAGATTAGCCAGCCATTCTTCCCCGGCAACGCCGATGAGCCGCTCGCCGCCCGCTGGTTCAAGACCGTGTCTCGCAGCGGGCAGGCGAGAAGGGTGAAAGTGCCAACAGAGGAGAGTCCTCGAAAGGCTTTTCCTTCCATCAGCCGCATCACGGTAGTTCGAGCGCCTCCCGGTTTATCAATAAGGAAGACATCGACTCCGCCTTGCACGACGATCCAACACTGCTCTGGGTCGTTCAGTAGGATGGGCGTCCAACCTATCCGTTGCGTATTGATATTCCCCGTCCACGTGTTTAATCGGTTTTGATTAGTCTTGCATAGGTGCCCTGAAGCTCCAAGAGTTCGTCGTGATTCCTCGCTCAACTATATGGCCGCGCTCGAGAACAATAAGCTCATCGCAATTGTGGATAGTGCTCAAACGGTGGCGAGATCAAGCAGGTGCAACCGCGCCGTCGCAAGTTCAAATCAATTTTCTTTTCTGTCTGGGGGTCCAAACTGCTGGTAGCTTCATCCAGAATGAGAATTCGCGGGTCTCCAGAAAAGCCCGAGCGATCTCCAGACGTAGCCGCTGGCCGCCACTGAAGTTTCGGGCATCTTCTTCCACGGCCGCATCGTAGCCGCCTTCCCGAGCCAGAATGTCTTCGTGGATACAGGCGTCCTTAGCTGCCCGGAGAATAGCGGGAGTATCTTTCGTCTCATCCCAGAGCGCAATGTTGTCCCTTATTGACCCTCCGAATAAGGCGATGTCCTGGTCGACAAAGCCGATCGATTCGCTTACGATAGCTTTAGGAATTAGATTCCGGGGTTTTCCGTCGAACAGAATCTCACCGCTCCAAGGCTCAAAGAGTCCTGCCACTAAGCGGCATACCGTCGATTTGCCATGCCGATAAACCGACGAGCGCGATCCGCTCGCCGGGTTCGGTCCGCAGGTCTAGATTCTGGATCAGAGGAGCTTCCAGCCCACTGTAGCCAAAGGTAATATTTTCGAGTTCGATTGCGCCTTGAAGCAAGGCAACGTCGGAAACCGGGAGCGATGAATGTTCGGATTCCGGGTAGACCAACACATCCTGAAGGCGCCGCAAATCACCTTCAGCCTCT
>CAWFBU010000003.1:0-494943 GCA_963814195.1 uncultured Acidobacteriaceae bacterium | reverse complement strand
GTCCCCTTCGATCCGCCGTCTTCCCGATCCCCCTGGGTCAGGCGGCAATCACTCGGAACCATGTCGAGGCATTCGGCGATCATAGGATCGGCATGAGTCAGGAACAGGCAATTCTTTACATGCAGGTCGCGTTTGACACCTTGGCGTGCGGATTGTTAGCGGCGATCGCGTGTGCGCCGCTCCACGCGCTGCCCTTGATCTTCGGACGAGAGCGCGTTCGCCGAGTGAGTCCTACGCGGATCGTGTTCTTGCGTGTGATGGCTGGCTTCGTCTGCATCGCCGCACTCGGAATGCTCTGCAGAGATCTTTGGACCATCGTGGCGCACTCGTAATCGAACAGATGGCCAGCAATGACGATATTTGGAGAGTGTAAGCCAGATACGGACCGACAAGTCCCCTTCTCGTCTGTAATCGCAACAAGTAAACTCTTCCGGACCAGGCAGGAGGAATCGACAGGATCAAGCTGTTCGCCCCCCCCAGTGAGCGGGCAACTGTATCAGAGGACTAAAACGCGGCGTTCCCCCTTTGCCGGCGACAGTCCGCTTCTGCTGGTTTGACTTGTTGGGGACGTCTCCGACACTTATAGAGGGTCCTATTGCCGTGCACGTTCCGTAGCTGCAGAGTTGCTTAACTGGCGCATACTTCTCGTCAGCGTTACCACTGTCCTACTCGCAGGAGACCATTCACAAGTGGAGAATGCCCCGTCGTAAAGCCACGGTCACCGCCTCGGTTCGATCGGTGACGTTTAGCTTGGAGAAAATATTGCGCACATGCATCTTGACGGTGTCCTCCGCGATTGATAGGTCGGAGGCGATTTCTTTGTTGCGCTTGCCGAGTGCGACCAGAGACAGGACCTGCACTTCGCGATCGCTCATGGCGTCTTCCTGCATATAGTCGACCAGCCGCTGAGCGATAGACGATGGGATGTGTTTGCCACCTGCCGAAACGCTACGAATGGCTGTCAGTAACTCGTCTCTGACAAGACCTTTCGCTACATAGCCTTGCGCGCCCGCCTCTAAAGCGCGTTGGATGTCGGCGTCTCCGTCATAAGAACTCAGTACGATCACTCCGGCCGTGCGGTCGACTTTGCGGAATGCTTTGATGAGATCGAAGCCACTCATATCGCCCAGCCGGAGGTCGACGATGGTGACATTTGGCTTATGTTTTCGAAAGGCTTCCAGGGCATCCCGTCCCGTTGTCGCCGTGGCGACGAGATTCATCCCCGGCTGCATGGAGATGATGGTCGAGAGTCCATCGAGCACCACCGGATGGTCGTCAACGCAGAGGATGCTAATCATTTTCCTTTCGTCCCCTGTAGGCATGCCGGGCGGGAACGGATACTGTCAAGAACGTTCCCTGCCCGGCGAGGACTGATAATGCTCAGAGTGCCTCCGATGCGTTGGGCGCGCTCGCGCATGCCCACGATTCCATAGTGGCCTGGTTTGCCGGATTCGGCGATGGCGGAATTTATTCCGCAGCCATCATCCACCACTTGTAAGTTAAGCTCAGACGCCTTGTAATTTAGGTGGACCTCAATCCTCTTGGCCCCGGAGTGCTGCAACGAATTAGCGAGAGCCTGCGAACCGATCTGCGCGAGGTCGTAGGCGACGAGCGGGTTCAACGAGCGCCGTGCACCTTCCACGGTGAGTACGGCAACAGGGCCACCTTCCTGCTGTAAGTCTTGCATGCTAGCCGACAAGCTCTTAGCGAGGTCGGTGCTTTCGCGTGTTTCTTCACGAAGATCACGCAAGACTTCACGGCCTTTCTGCATTAGCGCGCGAGAGAGTGTGAGCGCACGCTGCAGATGCGCTTTTGCCAGAGCGGGTTCCTGGACCATGCTATCGACCAACTCAATCTGCAGACTCACGCCCATGGCGCTTTGCAGTAAATCGTCATGTATTTCCTGCGCAATGCGGGTTCGTTCTGCCAAGCGTGTTTCCAGCCTGGCATTCCATTCGGCCCGCAGACGCTGCGTGCGGAAGCGGGAAATACCCAAGGCGAGAAGGACGGCAGCACCGACACACAAGATCTTGAAACTTTCGGTTTGCTGGAAGGCGGGCTGAAGCGTAAACCCGATGCTTGCTCCGGTTTCATTCCAGACGCCCTCTCCATTTGCCGCTAGCACCTGAAACTCATAGTTTCCGGGCTGCAGATTGGTGTAGAACGCCTGCCTGCGATCGCCCGCCTGCTGCCACTGCTTGTCATATCCTGCAAGCCGGTAGCGGAACTGCAGCTTGCGCGGAGCCGTTAAGCTAAGGCCGTTGTAGTCGATCTCCAGGTTTTTCGTCAAAGGCGGAAAACGGAGCGAAGAAGCGACTGGAACCTCGCGATGATCAGCAAGTATATGTTCGATCAAGACAGTCGGCGCCACGCTGGTCTTTTGCATATGGCGCGAATCGATGATGGCAAGTCCAGCTGACGTCGTCAGCCATAACCGACCTTGCGCATCCAAGGCCGCGGGTGCTTGAGACCGGCGAACCGGGTTGGCGAGTAAGCCATCTTCGAAATCAAAGAAATCGGAGGAAGCGGGGGTGAGAGAGGCAGTATCAGAATGTAGCAAATCAGACCGGCGGACACGCGCGATCCCGGTACTGAAGCCGAGCCATAGCCAATCACCAGCTTCGGGCTGCAGCCACAAGACGCGATTGCCGGGAAGACCAGCTTTGGCGTTCCACTGGACTGATGTATACCCACTCAGTCGGTACAGACCGGTGTCAGTGGCAAGCCAGGCAATGTTTGGACTTTCGCTATAGACATCGTAGACGGTTCCTTTGACCGCCCCTGACAATAGAGAGAGCTCATGCAAGCTGTTGTCCCGATAAGTGCTGACGCCTCCCGAGGTGAAGCCGACCCAAACGCTGCCGTCGCTCTGGGCACGGAGGCAGGAGATACTTTCGCGCTGGAAATCAGGCTTGCTTCCGATCGCGACGAGCAGGCCGTCGCGCCATCGGTAAAGACCTTGCTCAGTATCGAGTATCCACATAGAGCCGACGGTGTCTTCCTCAATCGCTATCACTGAGGAAAGCCCAGGAACAATGAGTTTAGGTTTGGATCCGCCGTCTAATTTGAAAACACCGTCGTGAGTGCCTATCCATATCTGATGGTCACGCGCGGCTTTCACTGAAAAGACGTTCACGCCGTTCAGGAACTCGCGGACACCTCGGCTATCGATGCGATCCAGTCCGCTTTGGGTTCCTACCCACACCGCAGTTCGGTCAGCCGCTACCGATGAGACGCGATCGTCGGTCAGTCCCTGACGCGTGCTGAGTGACAACACCTTGCCATAACGGAACCTGAAGAGCCCGTTGTTCGAGCCGACCCACACATTTCCTTCGCGATCTTCAAACAAGGACTCGATCAGGCGGCTGGTGAGTTCAGGCAGGGAGCTTGTGCCTTCAGCGCTGCTGCGGATAAGTCCGGCGGAGTTCGCGGCCCAAACACACCCTCGCCGATCGCGCAGAAAAACCGTGTGAGTCGCTTCTTTGGAGGACGTGCCGCCGCTGAGCCAAACGCGGCCATTCCCTTCGTTGAGCAGCAAGGAGCGGCCGCCGAACATGATGTTCCGGCTACGCGAAGCGGAGCCCCGGGTCACTTTGTGTGTGTCCTTGGGAACCGTCGTTTTCTCAAGCTCGACTACGCCGCCTCCGGTTTCGATCAGAGAGAGGATTGTCGCGGAACTTACAGCTTCGGCTGGCACAAATGCGCCCTGCCCTTTGCTTGAGAATCGATAAAGTCCACTATCCGCTACCGCCCAGACGTACCCAGGAGATGGTTCAACAATTGCTTTCACGGCTGCGCCCAATCGGTACTTCCGGAAAAGGGCACCGCTCATTCGAGTAATTGACCCGGAAGCGGAACCAATCCACAAGGAGCCGTCGTTTGCCCCGCGCAGAGCGGTGACCGCACCCAGCATCAGTTCTGCGTTCACAATGAGTTTCTGGTGATCGAAGGTGATGCCATCGAAGCGAACCAACCCGTCAGAAGTGCCAAGCCAAAGGTATCCGTCGCGGGTCTGCGCGATCGCGTAAATCAGAGTGGAAGGGAGGCCGTCCCGGTGAGCCCAGGATGTCACGACATAGCGTTCCATTGTCTGCCCATAGCTGCTGGACATAGCAATCGCCAACAACCATGCCAGGGCGCAGAGTTCTTTGCGTATTGCGGTGCTTCTGATCACCCGCAGCTTATTCACTATCCTGTCTTCCAGAGAAAGAGTACCCTTTTAGTTTGATGCTGGATTTGGCGTGCCAGTCCAGCCCCCGCCCAAAGCCTTAATAAGGTTCACCGAAGCGACCATCTGCTCGCCCAGGATCTGCGTCTGTGCGCGCTGATTGTAGAGCAAGGTAGTTTGGGCGTTGACCACGTTCAAATAATTCACTAAACCGCTTTTGTATTCATTGGTGGCAATCTGCTGTGTGTGTTGCGCATCAGTAACGGCATTGGCGGTGGAGGCGGCTTCGCCGTTGAGAATCCGGATAGCGGCCAACTGATCTTCCACCTGTTGGAAGGCGGTCAAAACCGACTCCTGGTACTGCGCGAGCGTCGCCCGGTAGCCGGCCTTCGCTTCCTCTACCTGAGCCTTTAATCGACCTCCTGTGAAGACTGGGGCCAACATACCTGAGCCTAACGACGCGAGCGAGTTCTGCCAGGTCAGAAGCGACGAAGGATCTATGCTTTCGAAGCCGGCGGCGGCTGAAATTGTAAATTGCGGGAATTCGAGCGCCCGGGCCACGCCGATTTGCGCATTCGCGGATGCCAAGCTACGTTCGGTGCTTTGTATGTCGGGACGGTGTTCCACTAGCTGAGATGGAACTCCAGCGGGCACGACGGGTGCAATGCCCGTTAGAGGATTTCGAGCCAGCGAGAAAGTGGAGGGCGGTTGGCCTGTGAGCACTGCGATCACGTGTTCGAACTGAGCGCGTTGTATCTCGAGATGCTGTGCTTGTGCATCGGTCTGATCAAGCAGGGTCTTTGCCTGATACACATCGTAGTCGCTCGCCAACCCGCCGTTCCGGCGTGCTTCCGTCAACTGCTCTGCCTCTTGTAAAGCCTGGGTCGTGGCGAGGAGTACTTCGTGTTCGGCATCTAATTCACGCATGCCGTAATAGTTGATGGCTAAGCCAGTCTCGGCTACTAAACGAACGAAATGCAGGTTCGCCTCATCGCTCTGTTCGGTAGCTGCGGCAGCTTGGACAGAATGCCGGACCTTTCCCCAGAAGTCGATTTCGTACCCGAGCAGCATAGAAAGTTGAAAGTCGTTGTAAGTAGCCGCCCGGCCGCCGGTGTTGCCATTATTCGGACGGTTCTGAGCCTCACGATTCCGGCTGGCGGCCCCAGATCCGCCGACGGTGGGAAACAGGTACGAGCGCGAAGCTTTGAGATAAGCCTGTGCCTGCTCCACGCGTGCCATGGATGCCTTGATCTCCTGGTTCGCCGCATCGGCCTGTTGTTCCAGATGACTCAACTGCTGATCGTGAAAAACGAGCCACCAGTTGCTGTAAGCAATCGGATTAGTTGTTCCTGTGCCGGAACTCGCGCCTTCTTTGTATTGAGCAGGAGCGGGTGTTGCCGGGCGTTGATATTTTGGACCCACCATGCAGCTCGCCGAGAGCAGCAGCGCCGCTGTTACGGCAGCCGCCTGTAGCTTGATCTTACTTGTCATTGAAGGCATGCTTACTCTTCTGACCTTTGGGCCGGTGACTTTGTCAAAGCAACCTGTTTTCCGGCGGTGAGTGAGTCGGATGGATTCGTTATCACGGCATCGCTGGTCTGCAACCCCGATATGACTTCGACCGAGGTGCCGAAATCGCGTCCGATGGCGATGTTGCGCATTTGCACGCGATTCTGTTGGTCAACGACGCCCACCTGCATGCCGTTTGCCTGGAAGATCTCCGTGTTAGACGGAAGAATTAGCGGCGCTACGGGAGACCGCAAGCGGAACGTGGCACTGGCGTACGTTCCCGGAAGCAGAGAGCCATTGGCGTTCGGAACATCGATTTCGATTCGCATGGTGCGAGAGGTTGCCTCTACAGCATGTGCATACCGTGTGACCTTGGCCGGAAACTCCTTACCGGGGTAGCCTGCGATGGAGAGAGTAGCTGGAATCCCCGGCTTGACGCTGCTGCTGAAGTCTTCGGGAACGTTAACGAAGATGCGAAGGGTGTCGATCCGAGCGATGCGGAACATTTCTTTACCGGTTCCATTGCTGCCGGCATTTATGAGATCGCCGATATCGACGTTCCTGGCCGTTACAATGCCCTCAAAAGGCGCGCAAACCTTCTCAAATTGTTGCAACTGAGTCAATCGCTGGACGTCGGCGGAGGCGGCCTGCGCGCCGGCACTTAGCATGGCCGTATTCTGATTAGACTGATCGACCTCCTGCTGTGAGACGGAGTGTGACGAGATTAAATCCTGATAGCGGCTGGCGGTAATCTTAGCCAGCTTCAAATTCGCTTCCGTCTGCGCGAGGACGGCACGGGCTTGCAGAAGCTGCTGATCTAGTTCAGGAGTCTCAATGACGGCCAGCAGTTCGCCTGCTTTCACGTGGGCTCCGATGTCTCTGGTCCAAAGCTTCAGGTAGCCGCTGGTACGGGCGAAAATCGGTGATTCAATGAATGCTTCCGTCGTTCCAGGGAGACTTAACTCGGTAACGGGATTGCCGCGTACCGGATGGATGACGGAGACGTGTTGAACCGCGAGGCTACGTGTTGTGGCCGCCACTCTCCTTTCGCTAGCGGCCTTGGAACGAACCGTGAAGAGTGCACCGATTGCGAGTGTCACGATGGGTAGGACAAACCAGAGAAGCCTTCCCATTCCCGTGCGAGACGTTGGCTGCGACTTGTTATTCATTGTTTATCGCTCCTTTCAAAAGCGTGAGGAAGTTACTTGGCCGGATGCTTGCGCGCGTGAACCAGGCTGAAGACGACCGGTACGAAGAACAGTGTGGCTATCGTCGCGAATAGCAGCCCTCCGACCACAGCTCTTCCGAGCGGCGCATTCTGCTCGCCGCCTTCACCGAGACCCAACGACATCGGAATCATGCCGATCATCATGGCCGTAGCCGTCATGATCACGGGCCGCAAACGTGTCGCACCCGCTTCGAGGGCGGCTTTCACGCTGTCTTTTGTTTCCGCCAGCCGTTCGTTGGCGAACGTTATCACCAGCACACTGTTAGATGTGGCGACGCCGATGCTCATAATGGCTCCCATCAGCGCGGGCACCGACAAAGTAGTCTGTGTGAGGAACAAGCACCAACAGATCCCAGCCAGTGCGCCTGGCAGGGCAGTGATGATGATCAGAGCATCCAGCCAAGATTGAAAGTTGACAACAATCAAGAGATAGACCAGCACAATCGCGAAAGCGAGTCCCGCGAAAAGGCCGACGAACGAAGAGCGCATGGTAGCGACCTGGCCGCGTGTAACGATGCTTGTTCCGCGCGGCAGCTTGACGGCGGACGTTAACTTGTCCACCTCCTTCGCCACGCTGCCCAAGTCACGCCCATTCACACTTGAATAGACGTCAACTACCGGTCGGACATTGTAGTGACTCACCACCGCGGGCTCTGCGCCTCTTACGCCAGTGGCGATGTTCTCGAATAGCTGAGTGGATTGCGTCGAGCCGGTGCTCACAGGAATGGTTCCAATTGCGTTGAGCGAATTCATCTTGTACTGGGGCGTCTGCACAGCGATGGCATAGCTGACGCCGTTCTTCTGATCCAGCCAGAAATTCGGCGCGGTTTGAAAGCTGGAGCTTAAGGAAGTGAGGAGATTAGTGGCTACATCGCGCTCCATCAGGCCCAGTTGATTACTTTTCTTGCGATCTACCGTGTATAAGTAGCGGGGCTCGTCCATCAGTTGATAGACATAGGTATCCACCGACCCGGGAATCGAGCGCATATGGCCCGCCAACTGCTTAGCGACCGCGAAGTTCGCATTGATGTCGTTGCCCACAATCTGGACGTCGATAGCAGAAGGAAGGCCAAAGTTCAAAATCTGCGTGACGATGTCAGCCGGCTGGAAATAGAAGGTCGTGGATGGAAACAGGGTTGGAAGCTTCTCTCGGAGCGCATCGACGTATTCGGCAGTCGGGTGATGCTCGGGCTGGAGCGAGACCAGGATTTCCGCGTCCATGGACCCGATGGTGCCTCCGTTGCTGTAGGAGAGATTGATACCGCTGGTGGGCAGGCCAATGTTGTCCAAGATGCCTTGAAGTTCTCCCTTCGGCACCGTCTGACGAATGACACCCTCGACCTCATCTGTCAATCGGGCAGTGTTCTCGATGCGGGTGCCTGTGCTGGCACGCAAATGAAGCCGGAACTGGCCGGCGTCGACGGTGGGAAAGAAGTCTTGTCCCAATTCCTTAAAGAGCAAGCCAACGCTTGCGGCGCAGAACAGCAAGAAGCAGAGTCCGAAGAGTTTTCGATGTGCCAGACAGACGGCGAGTTGACGTTCATAGGCGTTTCGCAAACCGTCAAAGCCGCGTTCGGCTAAGCCATGCAGGAACCCGAGCACGGGCAGACCGCGCTTATGCTTTGTTTCCCGCTGCGATGCCACTTCGGCAGGCAGAAGGTACTTGACCATCGTAGGCACGAGAGTCCGGGAGAAGAAGTAAGAAGCGAGTAGCGCAAAGATCACGGACTCAGCGAAAGGGACGAACAGGTAGCGCGCTACGCCGGTCAGAAAGAACATGGGTACAAAGACGATGCAGATGGAGATGGTAGCCACAAAGGCCGGTATGGCGATCTCTTGTGCGCCCGCCAGGATCGCTGGTTCTAAATCCTCGCCCATTGCAATGTGCCGTTCGACGTTCTCAATCTCAACTGTCGCGTCGTCCACAAGAATTCCCACCGCTAATGCAAGGCCACCTAAGGTCATGATGTTGATGGTTTCGCCGAGCGCGCTCAGGATGAGAAGCGATGTCAGGATGGACAGCGGAATGGAAGTTGCGATGATCAGTGTGCTGCGCCAGCTTCCTAAGAAGAGCAAGATCATGAGAGCGGTCAGGACGCCAGCGATGGCGCTTTCTCGCAGAACACCCTGCAGAGAGGCTTTGACGAAGATCGATTGATCGAAGAGCGGGCGGATGACTAATTGAGACGGAAGAGCCGCAGCGATTTTCGGCAGCATCGCCCGGACCTTCGATACGATAGTGAGCGTCGACGCGTTGCCTGACTTCTGCACCGTCATCAACACGCCGCGCCGCCCGTCCTGTCGGACAACATTCTGCTGCACCGCGTACCCGTCACGCACGTTAGCTACATCGCGCATGAAAATGGTTCCCCCGTTCACGGTTTTGATCGGGATATTGTTCAGCGCGGCGATGGCTTCGGGCGTCGCATTTAACTCAATGTTGTATTCGGTTCGACCGATCTTAGCGGTGCCGGAGGGCAGGATCACGTTCTGGGCATTTACCGCATTCACGACGTCGCTGGGTGTCAGGCCTCTCGACAACAGTCGGTTCGAGTCGATGTCCACCATCACCTGACGGACCTTTCCGCCGTACGGGATCGGTAAGGAGGCTCCCTGCACGGTGGCCAGTTGGGGCCGAATCTGGTTATTGCCCAAATCGTTCAATTGTTGTTCCGAGAGGCCCTTACCGCCGAGTCCTAGCTGAAGAATGGGAACGGTGGCGGCGTTGTAACTCAGCACGAGAGGCGGCGTGATACCAGGCGGGAACTGTTTGATACCGGTTTGCGCTTCGGCGATGATTTCTGAGATCGCACCATCAACGTTCGCGCCGGGTTGCAGAAACACTTTCACTACCGACACGCCGTTCAAGGACTGAGACTCGATGTGTTCGATGTTGCTGACACTAGTGGTGAGCGATCGCTCGAAAATGGAGACGATCCTATTCGCCATCTCGGTGGGCACGAGTCCGGTATAGGTCCAAACAACGCTAACGACCGGGATATTGATGGCGGGGAAGATGTCGACGGGTGTGCGCAGGAGCGCAACCGGCGCGATCAGCAGAAGAAGGAGTGAGAAGACGATGAAGGTATATGGTCTTCGGAGTGCTAACTTAACGATCCACATTGACTACGCTCCTGTCACCTGATTCGAGCGTAGGTCTTTCCGGAGTTTTGCGGTACGTCAGTTCGGGCGTTTAAACGATAGCTAATTCGGGTAGGTCGCGGTACAAAGGCGCGGATATTACCGCGTTTGCTTCCACATGGCTTCCGCAGAAAAGTCCCGGGAACATGGGAACCCTTGGAGCGGTCTTCCTACGCGTCCTGTGAAGGGGCTACTTGAGCTTCATAACAGCTGGCCTGAGCCGGGCTTCAAGGATCACGTTGTAATTGTCAATCATCGGGGGACTGTTGGCCGTAGACGGAGTCTAGTTCCTACTCGGACAATATCTGAACGGTATTGCGCTCATACCCGCGGGGCTAGATATCATCAGCCTATGAGAAGCATCGTGGCGCTGTGTTGTGCTTTATCCTTATCAGCGCAGACCTCCGCTCCCGTCGTCACTCCCGCACATACAGTCGTGCTGTTCAACGGAAGAAATCTGGATGGTTGGTACACCTGGCTTCAAGGCGAGCAGTATCAGGACCCGAAACACGTCTTTAGTGTCCAGAACGGCATGATTGGGGTGTCGGGCGAGGAATGGGGCGGCTTGACGAGCAAGAGTGCTTATCGCGACTATCATCTGGTTGTCGAGTGGAGGTGGGGCGGTCCAAACCTCGGCAAGCGAGAAGGGCACGCTCGTGACAGCGGCATTCTCGTGCACGGAACAGGCGAAGACGGCGCGCATGAAGGAATCTGGCTACAGTCGATCGAGTCCCAAATTATCGAGGGCGAGACGGGCGATTTCATCGTAGTGGAAGGCCGCGAACGCCCCTCCATGACTGCGCACGTCCACGAGTTTGACAAACAGTTCTATTGGGATGAAAAAGGCATCGAACACACCCTCGAGCGGGGACGCTTTAACTGGTTCGGACGCGACCCGCAATGGAAAGATCTGCTAGGTTATCGCGGACCCAAAGATGTCGAAAAGCCAATGGGAGAGTGGAATCGCCAGGAGGTCATTGCTGACCGGGACACGCTCACGAATATGGTGAATGGTGTCGTTGTGAACAAAATCTACCGTGTCACTCCGAGCGCAGGGCGAATTCAGATCCAATCCGAAGGCGCTCAGATCTTTTTCCGCCGTATCGAACTCACACCTCTCAATCGCACACCAAAAACGGCTCGTTGACTTCATCGGTGCGGGATAAAGCCTGCCTATTACCTGCAAGGCCAGGTATTCGCCCGCCCGAGAGCCGCCCTGTCCGTATCGTCGGCAGGTCGGACAATGATGTTTTTACGGATTACTCCATGCAAGTCATTAGCGTCCTATCCGGGGACCGTCTCGGAGGATAAATACACAGGCATGGTCGGCACTTGAATCCGAGACAGTGTCGATAGGACGCTAACGACCTCTGGTTCCTATTCCACAGAATGGCGAGATCACGCAGTTCAAGGCCGCCCTGATTGATTCGCTTAGCCTACTAATGAAATGGGAATCCGGGCGGGAGACTTGCTTCAACATTGATTTGTTGTCCGGTGATGGGGTGGTGGAATCTAAGATGTTGGGCATGCAGGAAGTATCCTCCATCACCGGGGAGGCCGGGGAGATGTTCAAGTGGCTGGCCGGTTAAGCCGTACAGAGGATCGCCTACCAGGGGATGGCCGATCGATGCCAGATGGATTCTAATTTGATGAGGGCGGCCCGAATTCAGACTTACCTCAAACGTTGTGGTGCTGATAGAGCGTGAGATCACCCTTGCCAGTGACTTGGACGGTTTACCACTTGGGTGGGCGGCCCACACGGAACCGATGAGCGGGTGCGGTACGAGGCCGATGGGTGTAAGAATTTCGTATGCATCGTGATGTGCACGGCTTTGAGCCAGCGCCCGGTAGATTTTTTGAACCTTCGGTGTGTTCCAGTTCGCAAATAGAGTAGAGGCGGCTTGCGGTGTTTTGGCGAAGAGGACGATGCCGCTCGTGGCTCGGCCCAATCGGTGGACGGGATTTGCATCACGGGTTTGCTTTTGCACCAAGCGCAGGAGGGTGGTTTCCATGAATCCGCCACCGGGGAGGGTGGGCAGCCCGCTGGGTTTGTTGACGGCCAACAGATGGCAGTCTTCAAACAGGATTTCGAAGTGCTGAGGGGCGTCCGGTTCGATCCAGGGTGGACGGTTCCAGACAAGGGTTCGGCCCGAGGATACCGATTCGCTTCCGGTTGCTGTCAATCCATCGAGGGTGACTTCGCGGTTGTCTAGTTTTTGTTGCCAGTCTTGTGGGGTTGAGTGGGGGTAAAGGCTTGCCAGATGGCGGAGCAGGATATGTCCGTGATACCTGCTACTGATGATTGTGGTGTAAGCATAGCCCTGGTTGAGCATGGAGTTTGAGTCTAAGCTATGAAATTTGCGCGGCGGCCCGAAGGACTTCTACGATCCATTCGACACGAGCGAGCCAGTTCAGAATTTGAATCTTCGGGAATACGTTCTTTGAGGCGGCATCTAGCACTTGTTCAAGGTTAATGCTTGGATGGGCGCTCTTGGCTTGGCGCACCAGGAAAAGGAGAAGCTGAACTTTGAAACGGAGAAGCTGAACTTTGGCATCAAGGATTCTCGCGGCCTCCCGTTGCTCTGTAGGGAGCTTGCCGTTGCAAAGGATGTGGCGGCGTTGCTCGGGAAGAATCCGCCATTGTCCATCTTGTGCCCCAGCGGAGTTTTGAAAGGTCATCCAGCCCCTTAGAAGGCATATCAGTGGTTCTTTGCCGGCCGGTCCGGGACGGAGCAGGACGCCGCGTTCCGGCTGAATGCCGAACGGGGGTTCTCCGGTAAAGACAGCCTTTTATTGTGTCGCAAGACAGCGAGATGGAGCGCATGTCAGGGCTACGCCATGCGCTCCATCCTCTCAGCCAGCCGATCTACAGGTCAGGATTGACTGGTGGTGACTGCCTCCTCGCGCTCGTGCTCTTCCATCCTTTCCGCGTCGTGCGGCTTTATAACCAAGGCGCTGGCAGCGGCCATGTGCCACGTCACTTTGTATCGTGAGTTCCGGCCGCAACCTGTTGCCGAGTGGGTCCCGGGGTGATCCGTGGTGTGCGTGAATGTGCCGCGCGCCGTTTTCGCGATTAGATCGTTGTAAGTAAAGACGTCCTGCTCAGCAGCTACGGGGCCATCGCAATTTGCATTCAGGATGCCTACAAGCTTGCCAGCCAGCCAGCCGGCTACGGCGCCGAGAGCCGAGCCAAGTCCCGGAAGAATGGCCGTCCCGATGGCCGTCCCAGCAGAGGTCGCTAATTGAGTACCTGCGCTTTGCAGCGCTGTTTGTACCTGGCCTGGTGTCTTATGGCCTGAATTTACAATGAGATAGTTCAGCGTCACTGTATCCGTCGGATGGACAGGAATGTTAGTGAACGACAAGTTCACCGCGTGTGTTCCGTTGTTTACGTCGCCCATCGCTTTCTGCAGGGTCCGTGGTGTCCCGCTTCCGTTGGCGGATTTCACCAAAAGCGTGAAGTTCACATAGTCGGTGTCGTTGTGAAGCGAGCGAGTGTCTGTAATCTGGAACGAATCGAGAGTAAATGTAAAGGAAGTTGGGTTAGACATGTAATAATCTCCTAACCATTCCTGCGTAAAGTTGATCCTATTTTTGACACTTGCGCTAAAAAAACTTTGCTTGAGATCCTTTCGCTGTAAGTTCACGCCTGCCGAAGCGCCGAATTGCTTTCCCGATATTCATGCGGCCCACGCTGCGATCGCGCGAGAACACTCCCGTGGTCTCTGCGCAAGGCATCCCCGGGCCCATTAACATAAACGGATAACCATGCCCGAGCAGGTCACCCTCCTTCGCGTCTTCATTGCCACCCCCGGAGGACTTGAAACAGAGCGCTCCCTGTTCCGCCAAACCCTCCACGAGTACAACGAATCCGAAGCGCTAGAAAAGGGAATTCTGTTCGTTCCTGTCGGCTGGGAAATCACCCTCCCCGGTCTGGGACGCCCTCAGGAACTCATTAACCGGGACCTGCGCAGATGCGATTACTGCATGCTGTTCCTCCACGATCGCTGGGGCACGCCAACCGAGGCCGGACCGGAGCATCGCTTCACCTCCGGAGTCGAGGAAGAATTCAGACTCGCGCAACAGTTCGTCGCCGACGAGCAGCAACCCATGCGCGACATCATCGTACTGTTCAAAGCCGTGGATCCAGGCAAACTCGCTGACCCCGGCCCTCAGCTATCGAAGGTGCTCGCGTTCAAGCAATCTATCGAATCGTCTAAAGAACTGCTGTTCGGCACCTTCGACAGCACGGTCGTTCTCCAGCAACAGCTGAAGCGCTGCCTTGCGAAGTGGTTGCGCCAAACCGTACATGCGGGAGGAGAAGGCCCCAAAGGTAACCGGTCCCGTGGCCCCAGCGCGATGAACGCCGTTCCCACCTACGTGGAAAGCCCGCAGCCGCTTCTGCAAATCCACTGCTTCGTAACGCTCAGGCTCTCGCCGACGTTGGTCGTCTAGTCGAACCGGAGACCGAATTCGCACGAGCGTTAGTCTCGAGGGATTCAACCGAAGCTCTCGTGAAATATGGCGTGTTCCTGGTCCGCCTCGGCAGGCTGTCCCAGGCTCGCGTGCTTCTGGAAAGAGCGCGCGCCGACCCCGAAGCCGATGACGGCCCTACGGGCCCGAATGTCTGCGCATGCTAAGCCACATCGACCTTCTGCAAGGCAACCTCGACTCTGCCGTTGCCTTGGCCGAGCGTGCTCTCGAGGTCGACACCCGGCTGAAAGACCGTCTTGGGTGCATACTGGACCAGGAGCAATTAGGCCGCCTACTTGCCATCCGGAGTGATACGGAAGGAGCTCGAAAGCTCTACCGCGCCGCACTGAGACTTTCAGAAGAAGCCGGAGATCTCGCTTCCGTGCTCGGCAAAAGAAATGCCTCGCCGACCTGTTGCGGCGGGAAGGTCACCTAGCGGAAGCCGAGCCGTTGTATGCCGACGCGCTCCAAATCTTCGAGCGCCTTACCTATGCACCGGACATCGCAAGCGTTCACAGCGGCTTAGGCCTGTTCTGGCTCGCTCGGAACCTGCCTGACCCAGCGGAACAGCGGTTCCGGGCCGCGCTCGAGATTGAACAGCGACTCGGACACACCGAAGGGATCGCGACACAATACAGTCATCTGGGGATGGTGGCTCGCAGCAGAAAGCAGACGGCCGAGGCCTTTTCCCTTTTCTCCCGTGCGCTGGAGATGAACGAAAACGGCGGCTTCCTGGGAGGAACCTCCGTCGTCTGCCGCCACGTCGGTACGCTTTACCTGAAACAAGGTGATCTCGACCGGGCAGAGCAGATGTTCCGCCGCTCCATGGATCTCAGTGAACGCCTCGGCAACGTTTCTGGCATTGCCGCCGCGTATCTCGATTTGGGCCTGGTTTACAAGAGGCGCGGAGAACAGACCCTGACGCGGGCGATGTGGCAGAAGGCCGCCGAATTATATGAAGACATCGGTGACGAAGGCCGCGCCTCTACAATGGCGGGACGCCTCCGTAAGCTCGAAGACACGATCGCTAAAAGCGCGACCGGCACCGGAGCAACAGCTTAGCTCAGTTGCTCGCTGGGGCGGTCCGAGATGCAGAAACATGACTGCCTCGCAAACGAACGGACTGGGAGCAGGCGCTTGCATGAGCCATGAATGGCGACAATCGAAAAGTGCAGTACAAGAGGCTCAGGCAGAGTCCACATCGTTCCGCAGCACATCTCGACGTCAGCGGTCAGAAGGCGACTTGTCTATCCTAATGTGGGCACTCACCGAGTTGCCGACCAACAAGACAGGAAGTGCCTTCCTCCAAAAGTACGGTGGCATACTGGTCACTTTCCTGCAACATTCAAATGTGGCACTGCTCTTCTAGTCGCCTCTTTTTGCATCAACAGCACAGATCGACCGGGTAGCGCAAAGGATGTGGAACTTGTGATACGCAAGTCTTCGGCAGACCATTGTCCTCTCATTAACCCAAGCTGTGAATGGTGCTCCTCAGGCAGCAGCAGATGTGTAATTTCGTGCGCCATCACCCGTCCGAGTACGACGGGTATCACTCTGGTATGGCTTCGTGTGGCGACAATACGGTCATAGAAGATGAATGCCACCGAGGAACCGTCGGCCAAACCGGCTATTCCAAGTGCGCTTGTGCCAGCCTGTTCCAGCGATTTCCCGAGGAACCGAATGATCAATTCCGTCGGCGGCGCGGGCACTCCACAGGGCTCGGACGGCACATGCGCACCGCAGTCTTGCCAGTGAAAGTTGATGCAGGTGCTTCGCAGGACACGGGTGGCTTCCGTTTCCGCGGATCGTAGCATCCAACTAGAGAGTGCCGGGACGCCATATACGCGGACGATTACATCGGGACTAGTGTGATTGGCGCGACAAGGTTGAGTGTTGGCTCTGGCTCTTAGGGGCTCGCAGAGAAGACCAGCAAGGGAAAGAGCGAGAGCCATTGCTGAAAAAGGAATCCCTTCTACGCATGTCATGCCCCGGATGTTCAGTCCGAAGGCCTCTCAAATTCCTGTGCGCGGAATCAAAAGTTATCAAATCGCTGTAAAATCTCCCTAGCTGCGGTCCTGAAGTGGTTGAAAGCTATGCCGATCTATACGTTCGAACCGTTTGAACTTGATCCGGAGGCCCGCGTCCTGCGACGAAACGGCGACTCAGTCCCTATGGCCGCGAAGACGCTGGACATGCTAGTTCTGTTAGTCCAGAATCGCGGCCGCTTAGTTGAGAAAGACGAACTGCTGTCGCGGGTCTGGGCGGGCAGCGTTGTTGAAGAAGCAAATCTGACCCAGAACATCTTTACACTTCGCAAGATTCTGGGGGACAGTCCAAAGGATCATCGCTACATCGCGACTGTTGCAGGCCGGGGCTATCAGTTTGTAGCACCGGTTGCGGAGACTACGCAGCAACCGCAGAGACGGGCCGCCGTGACCAGCTTGAAGCGGAGTTGGGCACCGCCAGCGCTGGCTTTCGCCCTCTTCGCTCTCTTGGCCGCTGGCATGGCGTGGTTTGGTCTGCACTGGCCGTCCAAACGCGGATCTGAGTTGAGCCAAGAGCGTGTGACGTTTAATTCAAGTACCAGGACAGTGGTGAGCGCGGCGATCTCGCCCAACGGACGATATGTGGCCTATTCCGAGTCAGGAGGAATTCACATCAAGCTTCTTTCGACAGGCGAAGAGCGGATTATCCGGCTTGCTGGGGAAGCGCCAGCCGGCACCATCACGTATGTTGATTCCTGGTTTCCCGACGGCGCACAAGTCCTCGGGCACTCCGTAGAGATAGATGGCCGGACAAACATTTGGATCGCCTCACTTATAGGTGACTTTCAGCGGAAATTGCGACCCGATGGAATTAGTTGGCAGGTTTCGCCGGACGGTACGGAGATCGCTTTTAGTCCGGGCCGAGCGTTGAGTCATGCACGCGAGCTCTGGTTGATGAATGCCGATGGAGGTAACGCGCGCAAGATCTTAGACTTGGGTGAGACTGGGTGGCTCTGGTCTGTGAAGTGGTCTCCGGATGGGCGACGACTGGCTTACATCAGAGCACAACATCCCCTGGACGAATACCCCCAAACGATCGAAAGCTGCGATCGACAGGGTATGAACCGGGCCGCTCTCTTGGCCGTTCCAGAAGGTAATCCGTTGGTGCGGGGCGAATTCATATGGCTACGTCCGTGGCTGCGGGATATCGCGTGGCTGCGCGACGGCCGTGTTATCTATTCGCGTGGGGAATCAAGATCAAATGACGCCAACCTTTGGGAAATTTCTGCCAGCGCAAAGAATGGATCATCCGCACGCCTGCCAAAACGCCTGACGAACTGGGCCGGAAGCAACGTCGTTGGATTGACTGCGAGCGCGGACGGTACCCGCATGATGCTCCGCAAGGAAACACGGCAGGGCCAGGTTTGGCTGGGAGAACTCGCCTCCTCGGGAAATCTCAAAAGCTTGCCACGCCGATTGGCGATTGATGAGGCGAACGACATCGCAACCGCGTGGACAGGCGATAGCCGAGCCGTCATCCTTGAATCCGATCTTTACGGGAAACCCGGCATCTTCAAGCAGCCAATCAACTCGCAAACACCGGAGCCTTTGGTTGTAGGACCCAGACCCGCATGGCTCCCTCGCCTCAGCCCTGATGGAACCTCGGTGGTGTATTGGGAGGAGGCAGCCACTCCCACTGCTCATGAACATAACGCCCGCTTGATGCGTGTGTCTGTAAACGGCGGACCGCCTCAGATGGTCTTAGAAAGGAGTATCGGGACTGGAGACCTCCAATGCAGCAGGGCTCCAGCGAACTTATGCGTCATCTCCGAAACGAGCCCGGATGGGAAATCGAGATTCCTGACGGCGTTTAATCCGTATGGAGGCGGAGGCAAGTTAATCAAAGAGATCACCCTTCGGGCCGGAGCGAACTACCAGGAGGGCATATCTCCCGACGGGTCCACTTTCGCCGTTGTCCGTGTAGGCCAAGTTGATCCTCCGATCCGCTTGGTATCTCTGTCTGGCGGTTCCGACCGGGAAATTACGGTGAAGGGACGGCCGAATGTTACGTCGCTTGATTGGTCGCCTGATGGAAAGGGATTCTACTGTGGTTCCACGTCGCCCGAAGGCGCGGTGCTCAACTATGTGGATCTAGAGGGAACGGCGCATATGGTCTGGCGGGACCGCGAAGCGAGATGGGACCACTGCTTAGGCATGCCGTCGCCTGACAACCGGCACCTCGCGATAATCGGCTTGGTCCACAACAGCAATGTCTGGATGATTGATAACTTCTGAGCAGGGAGTTACCGTCCTGCCATCTTATGTGCGTAGGCAACTAGCCAGGGCACGATGCGAGTAATAAGCAGAAACGCATCTTCACCTATCCGACTGTGCACAGAGTCAGAAACCAATCCCATTGCTCCATACAAGAATCCATAGGTGTAATCCAGCCTTCTCGCCGGATGGCAAGTGGCTCGCGTTTACTACCGCGTATGGTCCGGAACTGGAATTTCCTAGATCAGGCGGCCGCACGATATCACGGCGCCCAGTAGGCGTCCCTGAGCTGATTAGTGGTAATCCTGACCAGCGGAGCAGCTGCGGGATAGCACTCCCGATACACTGGTGAAACCGAAATTCGGCCACACGGATTTTCGCGTTAGAAGCTACTAAGGAAGTGAAGCCATGAAACCTAACAGACGCCGGTTTGTGCAGACACTTGGGACGAGTTCCGCCGGAATGGTCCTCGGCACGACCGTTGAGGGCGCTCCAAGACAGACCTCGAACGTTCAGGACAAGCAGGTTCTGCTGGTCGGCGACAATATCGCCGTCGCGGAGACTGAATACGGAAAGGTTAGAGGGTATGTCCTGCGGGACATCTACTACTTCCTTGGCGTGCCGTACGGCGCGGATACGTCCGGTGCCAACCGCTTCATGCCGCCACAAAAGCCGAAGGCGTGGACCAATGTGTACCCGGCGCTCTGGTGGGGTAATTCGGCCCCGCAAAAGATGGAGAATCGGTACGAGAACAAGTATGCCTCGTGGCGGGACCATTGGAACTACGACGACGTTAGCGAAGATTGTCTTCGCCTGAACGTGTTCACACCTTCTGTTAACGACGGCAAGAAGAGACCCGTGCTGTTCTGGATCCACGGCGGTGGATACACCAGCGGGAACGGGGTGGAACAGGACGGCTACAACGGTGAGAATTTTGCTCGCTTCGGGGACGTCGTTTTTGTCTCCGTCAACCATCGCCTGGGCCCTCTCGGCTTCTGCAATCTGGCCGGCGTCGGTGGAGAGAAATTTGCCGCTTCCGGCAACGTTGGCATGCTCGACATTGTGGCCGCACTCGAGTGGGTGCGTGACAACATCGCTCATTTCGGCGGCGATGCGTCGAACGTCACAATCATCGGGCAGTCTGGCGGTGGTGCCAAAGTATGCACGCTGACCGCGATGCCGACGGCGAAAGGATTGTTCCACAAAGCTGTCGTGTTGAGCGGCGCGTCACGAAAGGCAGGAGAGAAAGCGTACTCCGAAAGCCTGGGCGCGGCGGTGCTTAAGGAAGCGGGTCTGGGACCGGACGAACTGGCGAAACTCCAGAACATGCCGTGGCCCGAGTTCTACGCGATCGCCACTCGCGCGCAGCAAGCGACGGCGAGACAGGCGGGGAGCGGCGGCGGAATGCAGCGCGGGTTCAGCCCGGTGGTCGACGGCACCATTCTGCCGCAACACCCGTACGATCCGGAAGCCGCACCGACGGCAGCGGATGTCCCGATGATTATCAGCTCCGTTGAGAACGAGCAGTCCCCCAGCTGGACGGACTCTTCGTTAGAGTCGATCACATTGGAGCAGGTGGTTGAAAAGCTGAAGGGCCGAGCAGGGTTTGGCGCTGGTTTCGGCGACAAAGCGCAGGAGGTGGTCGACTCGTATGCGAAGGCGTTTCCGGGCAAGAAGCCGGTGGAGATCTGGTCACTGGCGAGTAGTAATCGGCAGAGTGTAGTAGCTCTCGCGGATGTGAAGTCGAAACAAGGTGCGCCCGTATACGTGGACTGGTTTACCTGGCAACCTCCTTTATTCGACAATCGCATTCGCGCGTTCCATACGGTCGATATTTGTTTCTGGTTTTACAACACCGACCTCATGCTGACTCACACAGGGGGCGGCCCGAGGCCAAGAGCATTGTCCACCAAGATGGCGGGTGCGTTACTGCAGTTTATGAAGACCGGCGATCCAAACGGCGCCGCACTTCCTAAGTGGCCGAAGTACTCCTCTGCAAAAGGCGAAACAATGATCTTCGACGACACGTGCGTGGCGAAGAACGATCCCGACGGTGAGGCCAGAAAAGCGCTACCCGTCCTGGCGTAGTGGCAGAAGTGCGCTGGACCGCTCATTCCTTACCACGGCGGTCCAGTTATAAACGGTAAAGATCTACGGCGAGCCGCGCATGATCTTGTTTAGTGCTCAGCGTTGGTGGAGCTTACAGGGACGGGATCTATTTCGGCGCCCTCATGCATGATGTCGCCTGGATTCGCGACGATGACGCTCCCTTCGCGAAGCCCGCTCATCACTTCGATGCGGTCGCCATAGTCACGACCAGCAACAATGGTTTCCAAATGGACGCGATGGTTCGGTCCCACCAGCGCCACCTGGGTGCCCAGCCCAGAATTGATGAGAGCGTCGCTCGGAATAAGCAGAGGCGGATTGGGACGAGTGTTGCTCAGCTCAACTTGGGCATACATACCGGGGAGGAGGAGGCCGTCGGGATTGGGCACATGCACTTCAACCAACAGTGTGCGACTAGCCGGGTCGAGAGCATTGGCGGTGCGGGCAACGGAACCGGTGAATTTTCTTCCCGGCAAGTTTGAGACTGTGAGCGAGGCCGCATCACCGCGTTGAACAGAACTTGCATACATCTGCGGAACATTCAAGTAAGTACGCAGGGTGGCCGTTTGTGCAATGCGAAACAAAAGCGTGCTGCCACTGTTGACCAAAGCTCCGGTATCCACATTGCGGACCGTGATCACACCGGTAAAAGGTGCGACGACTACGCGATAGGCCTGCATGTTTCGGAGGCGTGCCAGATTCGCCTCGGCCACCGCGACACCGCTACGCTGGCCCACCAGCGCCTGTTCCAGTGCGTTCACAGCGGCTATCTTCGATTTGTATTGAGCCTGGTATTGATCGCTTTCCTGGACAGAGACCGATCCGTTGCCCACCAGATCGGCCCAGCGCTTGGCAGTGACGCGCGCGAGCTCTAAGTCGGAGCGACCCTGTTGAAGATTGGCGGTGGCCTGATCGACACCGGCGTGCGCCTGTTGAAGAGCTGCCTGCGCCTGACGAACTTGCTCGTCTAATTCGGGTGCTTCGATAATTGCGAGGGTTTGCCCGGCATGGACGTGGTCACCAATATCCACCAAGCGCTGCTTGACATAGCCAGCGGCGCGGGCGAGTAAGGGTGCCTCCGTCGTGGCCTGAATATTACCTGGCAGCTGCAAAGCCGTCTTGCGAGAAGAGCGACCCACAGTGACTACCGCGACGCGGGGCAAACGCTGTTCGCGGTCGCGAGCTTCGTCCGCAATCAGCAAAGTCCGTTGATGCATAGGAAGGTATCCGGCGAAGAAGGCAATGACGAGGACTACGACGGTAGCCAGACACAGAGCCCAGATAGTTACTCGGGAAGGGTGCCAAAAGCTCGACGGGACGGCACCCGAACCAGAACTGGCGGCGTGAGACGAAGCACGCAATTCCTGCAATTGCCGGCGCAGGTCTTCATTTTCACGGCGGAGCCGGTCGTGGTTTTCGTGCCGCAGTCGCTCCTCGGCGTTAATTTCATCCTCGGTGCGGGGAAGGTCAGACTCGCTGTATCTCATCGAGCCCAAGGAGTCATCACGGATTCCGCCTCACGCTCACGGAGACGATGCTCGTGATCGACCGGAGGATTGGTGCGCAGGTAACTATAAACGATGGGCACGATGAATAGAGTAGTACCGGTAGCGAAGAGCAGGCCTCCGATGACGGCGCGGCCGAGCGGAGCGTTCTGCTCGCCACCTTCGCCCAGGCCGAGAGCCATCGGGAGCATACCGAGAATCATCGCTGTGGCGGTCATAATTACGGGGCGCATGCGGGCGTGACCGGCGGAGAGCATGGCGTCGCGCGCTGACTCGACGGTCGCGCGTTCATCGTTCGCAAATGTCACGATGAGAATACTATTCGCGGTAGCAACGCCGATGCACATGATGGCGCCCATCAGAGAGGGGACGCTGAGAGTAGTGCGGGTTACGAACAAAATCCATAATATTCCAGACAGGGCGCCCGGCAGCGCGGTAAGAATAATGAACGGATCCAGCCAGGACTGGAAGTTGACGGTCATCAACAAATAGACCAGGACGACTGCAAAGATCATGCCGACACCGAGGCGGAAGAAAGAAGATTGCATGGTCTCGATCTGTCCGCGCAGGGTGAACGAAGTGCCACGAGGCAGATGGGATTCCTCGTCACGCATGATACGTTCCACGTCTCTTCCCACTCCGCCCAGATCGCGGCGATCTACGTTGGCATAAACGTCGTAGACCGGCCAGACATTGTAGTGATTCACGATGACGGGGGTGTTTGCGCGCCGCACGCTGACTAAGTTGGAAAGTAATTGGGTTGTACCAGGGACGGTTCCGGGATTTCCATACGCTTGCGAGGAACCGCCGGGAGCGCTGGCGACGAACGCGTTCGTGCCTGATGTGGCATCGGATGGGGGAGCGGCGGCGCCGGACGAGGTAGAAATGGGCGTGCGCAGCAGCGAATCGACCGAGTTGATGCGGTACTGAGGAGTCTGGATGCCAACGTTGTAATTGACACCATTCGACCAATTCATCCAAAAGTTTGGAGCGACGGTAGAACTTCCGCTGAGAGAGATGAGCATGCTGCTGGTGATGTCGCGCTGCGTGAGGCCGAGTTGCGAGGCTTTTACGCGATCGACGTTCAACTGTAACTCAGGTTGGGCAACGACCTGGTGAACATGCACATCGGCGGCGCCCGGTATATCTGAAATTCTTTGAGCAAGGCGGGAGGCGATCTGGTAATTCGCCTTCGCATCACGACCGACGACTTGAAGATCGATAGGCGCCGGGATTCCGAAATTGACGATCTGGCTGGTGATATTCGCGGGTTGGAAGAAGAACGTCATGTCAGGGAAGTTCCGGCTCAGTCGCTTGCGCAATAGGACCTCATAATCGCGAGTTGAGCCGTGATTTTCCTTGTTCAACGAGATAAGAATTTCGCCATCCGCCGAAGAGATCGTTGGAATATCGCCTTGCGCGATGGCAGGCCAGCTATTGGGTATTCCGATGTTGTCGATGAGAGTATCGATTTCCCTGTCAGGAATGACCGAGCGTATCTCGCGTTCCAGAGCGGCGAAACGTATTTCGGTCTCTTCAATCCGTGAACCCGCTGGGCCCCGCGCGTGAAGGCGCATCTGGCCCGAGTCGACGTCAGGAAAGAAATCTTCGCCGACCAAAGCGAGCAGCCCAAGAGACAGGACGCAGAAAACAGAGAAGACAGTAAGGAAGGGACCGCGATGATTCAACGACCAGTTGAGCAGGCCCAGGTAACGAAAGCGTAATTTTTCGAACTGGAGATCGAAGATGTGGTGGACCCGCCAGAGGAGACTAGGGCGACGAACCGGTGCCGCATTGAACGAAGTCTGGTAGAGATGCAGCTCAGGGCCAAGCAGGTACGCCATCATTGTCGGGACCAGCGTACGCGAGAGCAGATAGGAAGCCATCAGGGCAAAAACAACTGCGAGCGCCAGCGGAGTAAAGAGATACTTCGCCGTGCCCGTGAGTAACAGAACGGGCACAAAGACGATGCAAATCGAAAGCGTCGCTACAAAGGTGGGGACCGCAATCTGCGAGGCGCCATCCAGCACTGAATGGATCAGCGGTTTACCCATTGCGATATTGCGATGCGTATTTTCTATTTCGACCGTAGCGTCGTCCACCAGAATGCCGACGGCAAGAGCAAGACCGCCGAGAGTCATCACGTTGATGGTCAGTCCCAATAAGTTAAGGATGGAGAGTGAAGCCAAGATGGAGAGCGGGATGGAGATGCAGACGATGAGGGTGCTGCGGAGACTTCCCAGGAACAGCAGAATCATCAAGCCGGTCAGGACCGCTGCGATCAGAGCTTCCCGCACAACGCCGCGAATGGAAGCTCGCACAAAGAGGGACTGATCGGCCAAGGCTACAACTTTCAGCTCGGGTGGAAGGTTCGCGAGAATTCTGGGAAGGGCCGCTTTCACAGCGTTCACGATGGAGAGGGTAGACGCCTTGCCGTTACGAGTGATGGTGATGAGAACGCCTCGCGAGCCGTTCGTGCGGACAATATTGTTCTGGACGGAAAAGCCATCGTGAACCTGAGCAACGTCTTTCATGTAGACCGTGGCGCCGTTCACGGTCTTTATGGGCAAATCGTTCAGCTCGTTCAGAATGATGGGGCTGCTATTCACACGAACCTGATACTCCGTCCGGGCCAGTTTGGCCGTTCCGGCGGGCAGAATCAGGTTCTGCGTGTTCAGTGCATTTGAGACGTCAATCGGCGACAACTGCTTGGCGTAGAGCTCATCCAGATTCAGATCGACCATGACGGAGCGCTGCTTTCCGCCGAAGGGATACGAAACCGATGCACCCTGCACGGTGCCGAGGGGCGTTCGGATGAAATTATTACCCAGATCGAAGATCTCCTGTTCGCGGAGTGTCTTGCTGGAGAGGCCCAGTTGAAGGATGGGGACGCTGGCAGCGTCGTATTTCAAGACATTGGCGGGGAACATGCCCGGAGGCATCTGGCGGAGGGCCGTCTGCATCGTAGCCGTGACCTGCGCCACGGCCATATCGATCTTCACATTGGAATGGAAGTAGATTTTTACAACGCCGTAGCCGCTATAGGACTGAGATTCGATGTGCTCAATATCGTTGACGTTCGAGGTAAGACTGCGCTCGAAGCCAGTGACAACGCGCTTCTCCATTTCTTCCGGAGACAGGCCGGTGTAGACCCAGAGAACGCTTACGACGGGGATGTCGATATAAGGAAAGATATCGACCGGCATGGTGACAATGGCCGTACTGCCTAGGATGGCAATGAGAATCGCCATCACGACAAAGGTATACGGTCGGGCAAGAGCCAGTCGGACAATCCACATAGCGGTTATTTAGGGCCACTGCGGCAGAGCGGCGTTGGTAGCAGTGTATAACGTCGGATAGAACACTGAGCGCCGAAGAGCGATCAGGTCGGGGAGACTGTAACCGCTTCACTTGATTGGTCAGGGCCTAAAGTGCGTATTGCAGTCTTACATAGACTTCTATATACTAAGACTTCTATGGCTCGCGTCGACGCCCTTCAAGGTTCCCTCGATCTTCTAGTTTTAAAGCTACTGGCGCGCCGACCCTGGCTGCACGGCTACGCAATCATGTCGGCCGTTCGTGAGACATCGGAAGAAGTGCTTCGCGTGGAAGAAGGCTCTCTCTATCCGGCACTCCACCGAATGGAGGAATCTGGTTGGATCCGCGCGAAGTGGGTGGACAAAGAAAACGGCCGGCGGGCGCGGATTTATGAGCTGACGCTTGCCGGTAAGAAGCAACTGGTAGCAGAGGAAGCACGCTGGATATCAGTGACCGGCGCAGTAAACCGCGTGTTGAGGATGGCTTGATATGTCACTCTGGTCGCGGCTCACGAATCTGTTTCGAACCGAACATTTGCGCCGTGAACTCGATGAAGAGTTCCAGGCGCACATAGAAGAAGCAATCGAGACAGGCCGCAACCCGGAGGAAGTCCGGAGGGCTTTCGGGTCGTTGTTGCGCCATCGTGAGCAGAGCCTTGATGTAAAACTCGACGTCTGGATTGATTCCCTTCGCGCAGACGTGATATTCGGCTGCTTGCAGTTGTGCAAACGTCCGATCACCTCTCTGGCGGCCCTCCTGTCACTGGCACTCGCTATTGGGTCTTGTGCGTCAGTATTCCGCCTGGTAGATGCCCTCCTGCTGAGGCCATTACCGGTGCGAGATGCCGATCGCCTGTACGCGATGATTCTACGGGGCATCGGCCCTGACGGTTCCTTGAGGGACAGCGAATATAGCGAATACCCCCAATTCCTAGTCATGCGGGGGTCTGTTAAAGGCGACGCGGAATTGATTGCCGCCTCCGGGGCGGATCGTGTGGATCTGAGCTTTCGCTCTCAGACGGACATGGAGCGGGCGAATCGACAGTTTGTATCCGGTTGGATGTTCAGTGGGTTCGGATTAAAGCCGGCGCTGGGCCGTTTGCTGACGGAGCACGATGACTTTAAGCTGAGGGCCGTTCCGGTGGCTGTCCTTTCGTACGACTATTGGTCGCAGCGCTTCGGCCGAGACCCCAGTGTTATCGGCCGCCACTTTCAGCTTGGCGACGATTTATATGAAATCATCGGCGTCGCTCCCAAGGGCTTTACAGGCACTGAACCGGGTACTTTCACCGACATTTTTCTGCCATGCACTATGTATGAGGGTGCAGCGCATGATGACTGGAGCTGGTTCCGCACCTTCATCCAGATGAAGTCAGGCGGTTCGCAAAGCCGCGTGCGGGAACGGCTGCAAGCGATCTGGACCACCACTCAAAGGGATCGCGCCAAGGGTTTCACAAGTTGGCCTGCAGAGCGCCGGGCCAAATATCTTCAGCAGCAAATCGTCCTTGAGCCGGCATCCGCTGGGCTGTCCTCGTTGCAGCATAATTATCGAACTGCGTTGCTCTGCGTCGGAGTGATCGTTGTTTTGGTTTTGCTGATAGCCTGCCTGAACATTGCAAGTCTGTTCACCGCACAGGCGGCAGCCCGATCGCGCGAAATGGCGCTACGCGTTTCGATTGGAGCGGGCAGATCGCGCCTTATTCAGCTCGTTGTCGTTGAGAGCGCCTTGTTAGCGGGTTTGGCAACCGCCGTGGGGTGGCTGTTTGCATGGTGGGCAGCGCCCTTGATCTTAGCGAGAATCAATCCTCCCGACGATCCGGCGCGTTTGAATCTCCCTGCCGATTGGCGCGTATTGGCGGTTTTGACCGTTCTAAGTGTCAGCGCGACGCTGTTATTTGGCCTGCTGCCCGCCTTGCGTGCGTCATCAACTAACCCTGCGCTGGCTCTCAAAGGTGAGGATCATTCCAGTTCCCAAAGGTGGGTGATGTACGGCTTGATCGCCAGTCAAGTTGCGTTCTGTTTTGTTGTGCATTTCGCGGCGGATGCGTTTGTCACCAGCTTGCGGCGCCTCACAAACGAACCGACCGGTTTCTCTTCGGAGCGGGTTCTGACTCTGGAGACAGTCTCAAAGAGCGAGCAGCCGGCGGAAGTCTGGTTGCAGGCGGCGGATCGCTTGCGCGACCTGGGCGGTGTGGAACGTGTCGGCGTTGCGGATGTGGCGCTTTTTGGCGGTTCGAGCAGCAATGGCTTTGTGTCTACTGGCGGGAACGCCCCCTCGCCGGTTCTGGCGCTTTTTCTCGGTATATCGCCCGGTTGGCTCCAGACGATGAAGATTCCTCTGCTGGAAGGCAGAGATCTGCGGCCGACGGACATGACCCAGAACCGTGCATTGGTGAACGTGGCGTTTGCGAAAGAGTACTTCCACGATTTGCATCCGGTGGGCAAGTCTTTCAGCCGGGGGAAGCTGATTTTTCAAGTGGTCGGTCTGGTGGCGAATGCGCGATACCGCAGTGTGCGGGAGCCCATGCCACCGGTCGCGTACATTCCGTTCGGTTCCCCTACGACCCACGCAGCCAGGAACGCTACGTTTCTGGTACGAACGAGGAATCCGAAGCCTTACGTTCTAGCCTCAATGCTGCGCAAGGAAGTAACACAGGCGCATCCGGAACTGCGCGTCAGCAATGTGCGCACACAAGTAGAACTGAATGAAGCGCAAACGGTGCGTGAGCGTCTACTGGCAGCACTGGCCGTGTTCTTCGCGGGCGTTGCCCTGATGTTGGCTGGTATCGGGTTGTATGGCGTACTTGACTATTCGGTGTTGCAGAGGAGGCGCGAACTCGGAATCCGTATGGCGGTGGGAGCCACGGCAATGGAGGTCGCACGGCAGATTACAGTAGGTATCCTCAGCATGGTCGCGTTGGGCGTGTTAGTTGGGGCAGCTCTTGGCTTCTTGCTCGAACCGAGAATCCGGACGCTGCTTTACGAGGTGAAGCTTTGGGATATCGACTCGCTTGCTGTTCCGCTGCTGGGCATCGTATTAATCAGCATGTTATCCGCCGTACCCGCTATCATTCGCGGAATGAGAATCGATCCTGTTGAACTGCTACGCGCAAACTAGTCTCGATGGTCAGCCTCTCGCAGCAGAAGCCTCTGCCCCGGAAGTCGGCAGAAACGATGAAGAGGTCATACGCTACTCTGGGCGCAGACGAGTTGATGCGGTTCCGTAAGGAACTCCAAATCTGAAGGTGGGTGCCATCATTTCCTTTTACGTGTTGCTGAAATGCATCCGACTGCCAGCCCTGGTCTTTCTCGCTTCCACTTTGGCGTCAGCCCAGAACACGGCCGGTTCCATGCCGCCCGGCGCACCAACAACTTCATGCAAACCATCTGGCGCGGCCGCCTTCGATGGCCTGCGCGTCTTCAGCGGCGACGCGCCGGTTCCCTGGATTTCTGATTGTGGCGGTCACGGCCGCCCAGCCGGGACCTGCTCTTCCCAATACCTCGATCCCGCCAAACCCTCCGACTATCAAGGTGATCTCGTCGCGCCCGGCACCACGCAAGGCGCCTGGTCTTGCGCCATGATCGGCGGTTGGTCCGGCTGGATTCCTACTGATCGCCTGGCGCCTGTCCCGACCACTCCCGCGATCACCACTCAACAGTGGCTCGGTCTCTGGGTGAACACCCATGCCGGCGCTGGCCGTGACCGATTGATTCTCACGCGCAGTCCCGCTGGTCATGGCAAGATCCATGTCGAGGGCAAGGCGTACTATACAAACGCCGCGCACTCCGTGAGTTCCGGAGAGATCAGTGGAGAGGCCCTTGCCTTAGGGCCTTTCCTGCATATCCTCGATGCGGCCGAACAGCCCGGTTGCATTCTTGATCTGAAGTACGACGTCCCGGCCGAAACCTTTCGAGCCGTCGACAATCAGCAGTGCGGCGGATTCAACGTCAGTTTCGATGGGGTTTGGCGCCGAGCGACGTCGAAGAAATAACTGGAGCATAGGACCGGCCGTCTCAAACGGATGATGGTGTGCGGGCCACGGGCAAAACATCTATTTCGCGAGCAAGCCTTGGTTGTGTTCGTAGCTGATCACGCGTGTCACTTTCCAGCCATTTTTGTTCTGCCACAGCGTTATGAACTTGGCATCGCCCATGCCGTTTTCGGGGTGAGCAGGGTGGTGGAACCGATGGATCCCGATCTCAACTGCTCCATATCCCTTCAGAGGATAGACCTCCAGGGTTTGCGGGAGCAGTTGACGCTCCACCTTTCCACATATGTTCTGCTTGATTGCAGCAAGAAAAGGCGCCTTTCCCACTGACAGTCCTGTCTGGTCATGATAGAACTCCAAGTCATCAGAAACCATTCCTCCCAATGTGGTCAGATCACAGTGGTTATACGCGTCGAAGAGTTTGGCATCCAGGGACTTTATCGTGACGAACAACGGCTGGTTCTGAGCGACAGACTGCGCTGCTGCACACATGCCGCTAAGAGCCACTAGGAGCAGTAGGAATGGATGTCGAATGCTTTTCATGAATCTCCTCCGATAATGAGCGTACTGACTGGTACGAATGGCCGGAGGAAGTTGTTCCAGGGATGATGACGGGCTTTGCTCGTCGCCTGACTGGGCGTTTCCGCATGACGGTCTAACTGGAACTAACAAGCTACAACTCCAAGTAAAATCCGGCCTACTGGCAGGCGATCAACCGACAATGGGCTCGCCAGGAGAAAATCTCTTGGCGGTCCTGAAGCCGATGTTCTAAACAGCAGGCCCGCGCGTGGAGTTGCAGAGTTCGGCCCGCGCCTCGCAACAGCCAACCGTAAGATTCTGTGCGTATGTTGGGCAGCAGCGGCGCTGGAGGCCACCGATAATCCCAAAATCCAAACGAAGGAAGTTGCGCATTTCAGACAGTATGCGGAACATTGGTTGGGAGCCGGACTCTAAATTTTTGGGGACTGCTCGCGGACGGCTTGGCGGACCTTCTTCCCGGCGCTGTTCCACTACAACGTGCCGCGCATTTAGGGGTTGTTGGCTTGCGGCAGTGCCGCCAGAACCGCCGAAGACTCGTTTATTCCCCAAGTGCTCGACGTATCGCCGTCGCGCAGTCGGACCGTGGCGATGACTTCAATCTTCACCGCCCGGCCCGATTAGCTAACCCAAGTGCCTACCTTCAATCGTTATACGAGTGGTGACTTTGTCGTCCTCCGCCAGGCTGGTCATCGATTACGACTATAAGACCCGGTAGCGCAGGTCGATGGGGTGCGGGCCGCGTGTCTCCGGAGATCGTGACTGAATGCAAGCGCCTTAAAGCGACTTCACTAGAGAGCCTAGTTGCTCAACGTATTCGTCATAGGCTGAAGGTTGGCTTAGATAGTCGTCGGCTCCGAGAGTCACTGCCCGTTGCCGATCGCTGGGAGCCGATGAGGCGGTAAAGATGGCCACACGAAGGGACTTCAAATGATTAGTCGAGCGGATCAGCGTTAACAGATCAAAGCCACTTCGCCGAGGCAGATTGAGATCTAACAAAACGAGACTCGGCAACGTAGTGCCCGCCCTCGCTTCGTCGGTCGAGAGCAGTGCGACAGCGGCGTCGACGTCCGCGACCCGTATGTACTCTAACTCCGTGTTCGTATCACTCAAGGCTACGCTCACCAAGAGTGCAGTTGCATCATCATCTTCCACATGCAGGATGAAGCTTGCCGCACCTTTCTTCAGTGTTGTACCTCGGGCGTGCGGAGCTGACGCTTCATCGAATCGTTGTTGCTTTGCTCTAGCGTCGTGCTCACAAGGGTAAAAGAGAACGTCGAGCCTTCACCCGGGATTGATTCGACCCAGATGCGACCCTTATGCGCTTCGATGATTCGGCGGCTGACGGCAAGTCCGATTCCTGTCCCGGCAATTTCTTTGCCATGCAATCTCTTGAAAGGGGCAAAGATTGCATGTAGATGAGAACGGTCGATTCCTATTCCGTTGTCTCGAACGGAGATGACCGACTCGACTCCGCACCGGGCGGTAGAGATATGAATCTCTGGCTTTGTTCCAGCTTTTGCGTATTTGATCGCGTTTCCTATCAGATTCTGAAAGACGTGCCCTAACTGCACTTCATCACCCTGGACGACAGGTAAGCTTTCGAATGTCACGATGGCGTTTGACTGAGTAACCGTTTGACTCAGGTTCTCTAACGCCCAAGCAAGAGCCTGGTTCAAGTTCACAGGCACCGAGGCAGAATCTCTCATTCCTACTTGCGCGTATTGCAGCAAATCGTCTATGAGGGCCCGCATGCGCCGAGAACCCTCAACGATGTATTCGAGGTACTTACCTTCATCTGCATTTAGCTTGGAAATCGCGGTTCTTTCCAGGAGACTTACGAAGGCAGTTATGGTCCTTAGGGGTTCCTGCAAATCATGACTCGCTGCATAGGCGAACTGCTGTAGGTCTTCGTTGGATCGTAAGAGTTCACGGTTCACTGACTGTAAGCGGTCATTAGCCTGGGCTAGCTCCCGTTCCGCAGTCCTCAACCGGAGCAGCGCACGAACGGTGGCCACGAGTACGTCGGGATCAACGGGTTCGGCCAGATAAGAGTCGGCTCCGTTGTCCAAGGCTGCTTTAGCATGCGGGGCCGTAGTGGAGGAAGCCGAGATTTGAAGAATCAGGACGGAAGCTCCGACAGGTGTCGTTCTGATGCGCCGGCACACTTCGATCCCGTTCAGATCGGGAAGATTGATGTCGAGCAAAATCAGGTCGGGATTGCGGTCGGCGACAACTTTGAGAGCCTCATTTCCACTTGCGGCATCGTACACCGTGAACCCGGCGTGGGAGAGAAGACGTGATTTCGCATATCTCGATGGCTCATTATCATCGACGTTGACGATTGACACTTCTGCCTGTTCACTCATGTGTTTCAAGTTCTAACTAAATTCCGGTTCCGCAGCAAACAGCTCTGCCTCACCCAGAATGTCGCGTATCCTTTGGAGGCCGGAATGACGTTGCCCGACCAGTTTTGGCAGCACAGCAGCGTGCCGGCCCGCCAAACGACCGTAATCTTCTTCAGTCAAAGTTTTTGAAGTGTGAATGATGATGGCGATGCCGCACGTGGCAGCATCGCCTTTCAGATCGTCAAGAACCTGGAAGCCATCGCGTTCCGGCATTGTAAGATCCAGCAAGATGAGAGTAGGTAACAACTCCTTTGCCCTCGTAAGTGCAGTTGCCGCACTTACTTCAACCAAGTTGTGATCTGTACCTGAAAACAGGCGATGCGCCAAATAGAGCGATGTGACATCGTCATCCACCAACATGACGGTGTGTTTGCCGGGCTGCGCAACAGCCGGCTGGAACGGCTCTCCCGCGGCAGGCTTCTCCAGCCCTACCGGCAGCGTGAATCGGAAGGTAGACCCGCTTCCGACGGCGCTTTCCACCGTCAAAGTTCCACCCAGGAGCGATGCTAAACGGCGCGATAGCGGCAGCCCGAGTCCGGTCCCTTTCACTTGCTTTTGAAGGGGGTGTTCAACTTGGGTAAATTCCTGAAAAATTCGTTCCTGGTCTTCCGCTCTTACGCCAATGCCGGTATCTTTCACCTGGAAGACGACAACCTGGTCAGCGGGCGACAGCGCAGCGCTGACTCTCACTTCCCCATGTGGAGTGTATTTCAGTGCATTCGAAATCAAATTGCGCAGGATCTGACCCAGCTTGCTTTCATCGCTCTGGATAAGCAGGGGGCCGGTTAGTTCTTCAAAGACAAGGGCCACGGACTCAGTCGAAACCAGCGGCCGCATTAAGCCCCGCATGGCGCCAAGAAAATGTCCGACATCGATCACCGTGAGGCGTAGCTCGGTTTTACCAGCGTCAACCTTAGCAAGATCTAAGAGGTCGTTCACCATCTCAGTAAGCTGCTGGGCCGCATCCCGGATATAGGTCACCTGCCGTTCCTGCTCTGACAACAGTTCTCCATCGGTGTGGCGCAGCAAAAGAGCGGTGAGCCCCAGTACAGCGTTCAACGGGGTACGAAACTCGTGGCTGACATGAGAAAGGAATCGAGTCTTCATCGCATCGGCCTGCTGCAGCGATTGTGCCTTCTCATCGAGCTCGGCATATAAGGCGAGCACACCCCGGTTGGTTTCCTCGAGCTCCAGATTCAGTTGCGACAGTTCAGCCTGACGCTTTCCGAGTTCGGTCTCACGGACCCGTAGCGTTTCGAGCGTTTGCAGGAGGTCACGATTTTGCTGCTGCAATTCCTCAGCTGGTCCGGACGAGGGCACGCGAGCCAGCGATGAGCAGAATGCGGCGATATCGTGCGACTCGATCACCCGTGCTCCGGGAAGCGTCTTAGCGAAACGGACCACCGTTCCCTGCTCCGGAATGGAGGAGATGGTGAACTGTTCCATCAGCTTGCTGGCGCCGCGAAGGCCCACGCCCATGCCGGTGCGCGAAACGTAGGCTCCCGTCAGGATGGTCTCCACGTCCTGGATGCCGCGGCCGCGGTCGCCGATCTGCATCCAGAGACACTGCGGGCGTGCTTGCATATCGATGAAGAATTCGAGTTTGCCTCCACCCGCATACTGGTAGGCATTACGTGAAATTTCAGACACGCTGGTCGAGATGCGCGTTACGTCCTGAGCGATAAAGCCGAGCACGGTGGACAGTTGACGAGCACGTTGACGGGCCGTTACCACGTCCTGTTCGTGCCTAATGTCGACGGACAGGATGGGCTTTAAATGAAGACGGGAAGGTTCCGTGCTCATTCAAAACCTCGCAACGGTGACACAACTACGCAGATATCGTCGCGCTGTCGCCCCAAGTCACGATAGAGTACCCCTGCAATGAGCGAGGGATCGTGGCGTCGCAAGCCCGGATAGTCATCGAGGCTACCGACTGACTGTAAACCATCCGAATGCATTACCAGTAATGTCTCGCCTTCGAGCGGATAGGTGAACTCCTGGAGGCGCGGAAACTCATAACCAGCGGTGCCGTTGTGCGAAACCATCTGAACGGGCTTGCCGCTACCAAGCAACAATGCACCGATGTTGCCAAGGCCCGCATATCGCACTTTACGTTCGGCGAGATTGACATGCGCCACAGCGACGGCAGCGCCCCGTGTGCCACGCAAAGAATTATGTACTCGACGGATCACAGCGGCGGGTAAGACGTCGGCTTCGGACTGGAATGCAGAGAGAGCTTTCAATGCAGCTTCCGCCGCCAACGGCCCATGCCCCAACCCATCAGCAACCAGGAGTGCGAATCCAACCTCTGTTTTCCGTAGGGCCCAGGCATCGCCACTGATGCTTTCGCCAGCGATCGGCTTCAGCACCGCTCCGAGAGAGCTGCGAACTGCTCCAGGGTTCTGGAAGCGCGCCACGAGGGCGGTGCCGCGATTCTCCTGCGAGTAGATATCAAACTCTGTTGACAGACGGCCAATCGCGCCAAGGCCTGTTCCTGATGTGTGCGTGCTCGAGTAACCATCGGCAAGGCATTGCGGCACGTTACGCATGCCAGGGCCGCGGTCGATTGAGAGAATTTCTATGCCTGCACCCCCAGGGCCGGACAGCGAGGTAAGAAGGACTTCTCCGTTTTTCGCGTGCTTCAGAAGATTTGTTGCGATCTCGGTAGCAACGATTGCGACCTGATCGACCAACGGACCGCCCAGACCTTCGTCCTCCGCCATGCTGGTGGATGCGCGCCTGACTTCGGCGACCCGACTCTGGCCATCCACTGGTATCACGAGTGTCAAAGCTTTAGCCCTTCCAACGAACAATGCTCACGCGAGTGCCAAAGCCAGGGCGCGACTCGATGCGAAAGTCGCTGCAGAGCCGCTTCGATCCACCCAGTCCCAAACCGAGACCACCTCCGGTGGTGAAGCCGTCGGTCATCGCCTGCTCGATGTCCGCGATGCCCGGCCCCTCATCTTCGAAAGTCAAGCGCAGGCCCTTCTGAGTTCCTTCCTGTACCAGTTCAAGTGTCGCTCTCCCCCCACCACCATGAATCACTGTGTTGCGGGCCAACTCGCTGGCTGCGGTCACGATTTTAGTTTGATCAACTAGTGTCAGACCGATCTCAACCGCCAGCTTACGTGCGGCCTGGCGAACCATGACGACATCGTCCTGCACAGCCAGCGGCAACTCAAGTTGCTTGACGACCATCGTCGCTCGTTCCTTCAGCTTGTGAGGATCGAAGCATTTCCATTCCCAAATCCACGTTTAATGCGGTTCGGACTCTGGGCATGCTCAGGCCGAGTTCGACAACGTGATCGCCACTGACGGTCCCATTCCCACCACGACGGTTTCGGCATCCAGCACTCTAGCCATCCCGGCTATGTTACTCAGCATCCTTCCGATAAACGAGTCCACAATGTCGAGTGCTGAAATATCAATCAGCACGCCCGTCGCGCGGTCGTGGACGATACGGCCCGTGAGATCATCCTGTAGCGCCAGCGCAATTTGGTCGTGCATATCCACCTGGATCGTGACCAGGAGAAAAG
Source organism: uncultured Acidobacteriaceae bacterium (assembly GCA_963814195.1). Lineage (GTDB taxonomy): Bacteria > Acidobacteriota > Terriglobia > Bryobacterales > Bryobacteraceae > Bog-105. Next base: position 458,767 of record CAWFBU010000003.1, on the reverse strand, counting down.
TGTTCAACTTCAAAATCGGAATGCGCTCCATGGGTCTTTTATTTCTCGGCCTTTCCGATCATCAGACGCTTCTTCTGTAAGGAAAGGTGGAACGCGTCTGCCAGAGTGGCCTTGGTGATCACACCACTTAGGTCAACGCCCAAATGGATGATCGTTTGCGCAATCTGTGGTCGTATGCCGCTGATGATGCACTCCGCACCCATCAATCGCGCCGCGGCTACCGTCTTCAGCAGATGCTGCGCGACCAAGGTGTCCACCGTCGGCACACCAGTGATGTCGATGATCGCGAGGTGGCCGCTTTGTCCACGATCGCCTCCAGCAGATTCTGCATCACGATCTGGGTTCTCGCGCTGTCGAGCGTTCCGATCAGCGGCAATGCCAGCACACCTTCCAGAGTTCAATAACTGGTGTTGAGAGTTCCAGCATTTCCTGCTGCTGGAGCGAGATTACCTGTTCCCGGCTCTTTTGGAACACTTCGAAGGTGTGCATGCCGAGCTTATCCAGCAGTTCGGTTACATTCCAGATCTCTTCCGCCAAAAGCTGTCCGTCGCCAGCTAGCTCAGTCCCAATCCGGTCAAACAGCGGGCGCTTGAACGAGAAGACGAAGTTAGTCGTCTCAGAAGGCGTAAACCCCTGCATAGCTCGTTGCCGGCTAATCTCATCGAGCATGGAATAAGCATCCGACAGATCGGACTTCTCAAGGCCATCGGCCAGACTGCGGAGGAAGCGCGCCGAATTTGCTTGTAATTGTGAATCTGAGATCCGGTCGGTTCGATGCGACCCAAGCTCACGCTGAAGCCGCATCCATTCGCTCAGTAAACTCTTCTCATGACGGAGAACAATCTCCGGCAATCGGCTCTTTGCCACCATCACCTCACGGAGTTTTACGTATCTTAAGCGGACAGACAAGCCGCTATTGTAGGCCCCGACCGGGTGCAGGCATTGTTGTTTGACTCATGCAATATTTGGAGCCGAACGGAATCCTTCTTACATTGTACTCTCAAAGATCGATTCGGCTTGATCTCAGTAGGCGGCGGCGGTTTGAGCTCAGTCATCTAAATGATAGAAAATCCGATAGACTCGGCCGTCTCTAGGTATTACTGGAGCTAGTATTCGGAAGATCGCTTTGAAAAGGTTGGCATACAACATTCCGAGGGCAACCCAAGGGAAAGAGGACCTGCCCTTCTCTGCCCTGGTTCTGCACCATCTCATCCGAATCAGGCTGTTAGCTGCAGCCCAGGCTTAGGACCGCACCGACTCGCAGAGAGCGCAGTCACTGATTTTTCAGCCGGCGCTGCGCATCCGATACCATCGGATCCGGTTCGCTCTTCAGCTTCATACTAAGGAATGTCTTGAAGTCGTCCGCTGCCGTGGGACTGTTCAGGCCCGATTTGGCGCGACCCGAAAAGTAGTAGACGGGGGGGATATAGCGAACTGTGGGATTATCGTCCAGAAAAACTGCGCTCGCCTCGCCTCGCCGCTGGAGGCAAACATCCAGCTCGTTCTGCGCATCGGGGTACAGTTTTGCATCCAGATAGGCGCGTCCCAAATCGTACCTGCACAGCCATGTATCTACCAGCTTTTGCGCTTGCTCGAATGAGGCGATCGCTTCGTGTAAGTCTCCATGTAACATCTGTGCTTCGCCCTGGATAAGTAGCCCGACCGACTGGGGCTCAGGTTCAAAGCGGGCGCTCAGCTTCTTCGACAAGGACGCCGCTTCCTGGGCCTTACCCGAATGTAGATAGACGTCGGCGGCGCCATACAGAACGTTTGCGTCGTCACTGAGACGGGCAGCTTCGTCCGCGCTCTTGAGGGCCGGTCCACGCCGGTTCAGATTGAGTTCAGCGCTCGCTAAGGCAACCAGCTTGGTAGCCGCGCGCCCCTCGTTCTTCTCTGCCTGATCAGAAGCGATGCCGGCGCTTAGTAGATGAACAGCATCCGTGAATCGGCCCTGATACATGGCGAGATCGCCCAGTGCCAACGCTGCTTCTGATGCCCCCAAGGCACTCAATTTCGCGAGGCGCTCATAAGTGGCCAAGGCTTGATCCGGAGATCCGCTTTGAAGCTGAGACAAACCGAGACAAAGATAGGCTTCCTCTTTCGAAGGGTTCTCGCGGATGATGCTTTCCGATTCGTTAATTGCTGATTGAAAGTCTCCGGCGTACATCTCGTAGAGCGCAAGATTGTTGCGCTGGAGAAAATTGTGGGGATGAAGCTGTACCGCCTTACGCCCAATTTCGACAGCAGTGTTCATCTTGCGTGCGTAGAATTCGGCCAGGGCAAGATTCGCGAAGCCTGCACTATCGGAGGGATAAGCCTTTACGAGCTGCTGAAACTGTTCCGCTGCCTTTTGAAAATCGCGCATGAACAGGTAGTACCCGCCGCGTGTCCGAAACTTCTCGCGATCGGACTCCCGATCGATATGCGCGAGAGCTAGTTTGTAGTATTGGAGGGCCTCTCCCCGCTCGCCCTGATTGGCGAAGGCGGCGGCCAACCCCGCGTAGGCGCGGCTCATATTTGGATCAAGCCTTATAGCTTCGCGGTAGGCGGCAATGGATTCGGGGCCCTTGCCTTCCCACAACAGTTCTTGCGCTGTTGCGTACTTCTGAGCGCTCGCGAGCGTAGCAGATGTAAATGTCTCGGCCGCGGCGGGCTGGGACGCAGACTTGATATCTCCCAAGTCGCGGCGGATGCGCGATCCGATGTCAGCTACTGCTTCCGGAAGATGATTGGGATCATTAAAATCCGCTTTTTCGTCGAATAATACCTTCCCGGCAGCGTTCGTGCCGTTCGCAGAAAGCTGAAAGGTGTTGCTTCGTCGCGCGATCCCGCCCCCGATGACGACGCCTATCCCCTCCCGAAGTGCAACCAGGCGAGCGGCCCGCTCGTCTAGCGCCTCTGTTCCGGGCTGTATGTCGATCGCGATCTTCCGGGCTTGGCCCCGACTGAAGGAATTGATGAAAGATGCGCCTTCGATGGCAACCTGTAACATCGGCTCGACGACTCCATCCAGAGCCGGTGTGCAGTTGTGTTTTTAAAATCCGAGATAAGCGTGTTAACAGGGACATGCGTGGTGGTGACCTTTGGCCATAGGCGATCCCGTAGAAGGAACGCGCAAAGGATGAGTGAAGCGACCGTAAGCGATAGAGCAAGCAGGGTCCAACGGTTTGTCGCGTAAAAGCGGTGCGGGCCCTGAATCCCGAGCCACTCCTCGAGGTCTGCAATCAGCTCGGAGGTGGTTCTATAGCGCGCGTCAGGGTTGCCTTCGAGACACTTCAAAACGACCTGGTTGAGGCGTTTTGGCAATGCAGGATCGACCTCCGTTAAGGGTGGAACACGTTCGGTTCCCCTTTTGCGGAGCGACTCCTTCACGGAGGCGAGGTCGAAGGGATAGCGTCCGGTTAAGGCCTCATAGAAGATAATTCCAATTGCATAGAGATCCGAGCGCGCATCGAGCGGGCGGTTGTGCGCCTGTTCCGGCGACATGTAGCGTGGAGTGCCAAGCAAGGATCCGAGCTGGGTCAGGCCGTCCTCGCGCGTCAGGCCGGGGGAATCGGCCGGCAGGCCCGAATCCGCCGAATGCGCGATACCAAAATCCATTACGGCGACACGGCCGTTCGCTGCCACCATGATGTTCTGGGGTTTCAGGTCGCGGTGGATTACGCCTTGGGCGTGCGCCGCTTCAAGCCCTCGGCACGCTTGCAGCATAATCTGCGCCGCCTCTTTCGGATCCAGCTTGCGGCCTTCGCGGAGGAGATAGGAAACCTCGTGGCCGTCGATGTACTCCATGCTGATGAAGCGCAAGCCACCGATAGCCACTAAATCATAGATCCGAACCACATTCGGATGCGTGACTTGCCTGGCCAGCCGAAGTTCCTGCTTGAAGCGTTCCAGAATGTTCGGGTCACTTGCCAATTCCTGGCGGATTAACTTAATTGCGACCACGCGGTTAACTTCGCGGTCGTGAGCCTTATAGACGGCGCCCATGCCGCCCTCGCCCAGAACACCGGTTATCTCGTAGCGACCTCCCAGCACGGCACCCACGGTCAGAGCTACTGTTTCACTTACCCCCGCTGCAGCCTCGGCGGATGACCAGGCAGCAATGGGGGGACCTAAGGGAGCCGATCGAAGCGCCCCTTGGTTCCCTAACTCCGGTCGCGATCCGGAAGGACTCGAGCCTGGGCCGGACTGCAGGGGAGTGCGAACAACACGAGTCAGGAAATCAGCTTCTGGTTCGGAACCCGTACCAGGCGCAGATGACGGGTCAGCTGTCGGGACGTATGTCGCCACGTCGCTTTCTGCCACGATCGCAGCGCCACACGTCGGGCAATTTCCGGTGTTTTGATCGTGCTCGGTCCGGCAATGATCACAGAGCATACTGGCAGAAGAGGGGCCGAATGCACCCTAAACTATCTTGGCAGTAGCTCCGAGGGGACCGTTCGCAGAAACTCCTGCTGTACCGATAGACGCTTCCCCTGCAGCCGCCCAACGAACCGTGTAAACGTTCACGTTGTCTTCTCTGCCTTTGAGCTTCACTTCTCCGAGAAGCTCCAGATCGTGCTTTCTTGAAGTGCTTTCATGGACTTTTTCGGAAGCGATGATCTGTTTCGGTTTAGCCAAATCCACCAGGCGTGACGCCACGTTAACCGTATCTCCTATGGCCGTATACTGCACGCGATCAGCGGAACCAATGTTGCCAACCACCGCCAGACCCGTATGAAGACCGATTCCAAGCGACATCTCTTGAAGACCCTCTTCTGCCCGCCTCCGGTTGAGCTTCGCTGCAGCTTTCTGCATGTTGATAGCGGCCGTAAGGGCATCCTCGGTTGAGTTTTCGGACCGCAAGGGAGCTCCAAAGAGCGCCATGATAGCGTCGCCAATGAACTTGTCCACCGTCCCGCCACACTTGAAGATGACGTCGCTCATCTCGGTGAATAACTCGTTCAGCATTCCGACCACCTCGCGAGCGTCCATTCGCTCCGACATTCGAGTAAAGCCTCGAATGTCCGCAAACAGGACAGTGATTTCCTGTAGTTTGCCGGACAGGTCCAATGTGCCATCCGAGGCAAGGATCAGATCCGCAATCTGCGGCGGCAGGTAGATCTTCAGGGCCTGCCGTTGCACCTCGCGCCTAACCAGTTCCTTGCTTGTAATCGCGTTTCCCAGCGCCAAACCTGCTTGAGCGGAAATGGCCGTGAAGGTACGAAAGTCGGTATCAGAAAATGCATCTGGCTCAACTAAATTGTCGGCGTAGAGGATGCCGAGGAAGCGCCCTTGACAACTCAGAGGAGAACAAAGAGCGGCCTGGATTCCGGCCCTGACAATACTCGCAGCCGAACTCAGCATCGCTTCTGCCTTGGTGTCGCGGATTAGCAAGGGTCGATTGTCGCGGCGCACTTTGTCCAGGATCGTGCGGCTCATAACTACTGCGCGCGGATCGTAAGGACCGGTGCTGGAGACCAGACTGCCACCCCGGAACTGCACGGCGGCATCACCGAAAGATTCCGTTTCCTGATTCCAAAGGAGCAACGTAGCCCGGTGGACAGGATCGATTTTGAATAACAAGTCGACTGCGGAACCGGTCACTTCATCGACAGATTGCGCCCTCGCCAGAGTCATCCCGACTTCATAGAGCAGTTCGAGGCTGCGCAGATCGGCTGTGACTGGGACATCGTGTTTTTCTGGGCGCAGCGAGAGAAGCTCGGGCTCGCGCTGAAGGTCCTGAAGGTCAACCCCGCTTGCCTTGATGCTAAACGGGGCCTGACCAGACTCTTCGCGATAAGTGATAAGAAACTGGCCAATGGCTATGGTGTCATCCGCGTTGAGAGCTAAAGAGCCGATTACGGGGCGGCCATTTACCATCACACCGTTGGCGGATTTCAAGTCGTACAGGGTGGCGGGAAAATCCGGATCGGAGGCGATATTGGCGTGCCATCGTGACACACTGCGTTCGGCATCTACCAGAACGACGTCATTATCAGCCGCGCGCCCAATCCTCAGGACTCGTTTGTCTATTGCGACGACCTGACTTGAGCCGTCAGTCCTTCGTATGAGCAGCGATCGGACTTGCACACCACTCCTTAAATTTCTAAATCGTAAGCGCTGGGACCCGCGCGAGCAAATCCGATTTTACACGCGTTGAGAGTCGAACACCCCTTAACCGGGAGCACTGCCGGAGGAATGCTGTAAGTGATAAAATTCGAATTCCGTCATACACCTCCAGGCAGCAGTCCTAGTACTCGAACTGCGTCAAAACGTAAGATAGGCTTCGTTCGAGGAGCCTTGGCGAGGAGGAGCGACCTTATACTCAATGGGGATATCGTGTCAACTAAGTATCGGCTACGGCCAAGCGGGCTTACACGCCCGGTTTTGTGGATTACTGCATTTATTTTGGCCGCGCATGGTGTGCACCCGGCCAGCGCACAAGTAGTTGGCCAGAGTATTAATATGGTCACCGGCACGACGTGGCCGACGGGCGATCCCTTCCTGGAGCGGCAGAATGAGCCGTCCATGGCAGTTTCGTCACGCAACGCCTTGCATCTGGTAGCAGGGAATAACGATTACCGAACCGTTGACTTGCCGGGACTTCCCTACGACGAGCCCACCGGGGACGCCTGGCTCGGATTTTTCACATCGATTGACGGCGGGAACTCGTGGCAGAGCACGTTGGTGCCGGGATATCCGCAAGACACCTCGAGCACAGGATTGTCGTCGCCTTTATCGGCCCGGAACCCCGGTGCAAACGGAGGTTATACCGCAGCGGCCGATGCAACGGTCCGTGCTGGTACGAACGGGCTCTTTTACTACAGCGGTCTGGCGTTCAATCGGCAGAACACGAAGATCAATGGGAAAAGCACTATCTTCCTGGCGAGATACGTCGACGACAACAATCTTCAAGGATCAAATACCGTTCGCTATCTCGACACGCATATCGTTGCCAGTTACAGCGACGCATCCTCTCCAGCCTATTTTGCGGACAAGCCTTTCATGGCGGTAGATATACCTCGAGGTCAGGCAACTTGCACAGTGGCGGGAACTTCGATTGTACCCTCAGCCAAGGTACCGGCGGGGAGGATTTATGTCGCTTATACGCTTTTCAACGGCGGCGAAGGCTCGAAACAGTCCTCGATCATGCTGACGTATTCGAGCGATTGCGGCGCGACGTGGACCACCCCGGAGAAGGTTAGTGGAACCACGCAAACCAACCAGGGAGCTACTCTGGCCATCGATCCTATTAACGGCGATGTTTACATTGTCTGGCGCGTGTTCAAAGATGCGACCCATCCCGATGAGATAGCCGGTGCCGCACTGCAGTACGGCGGAAGCAGACTGACGCCCGTGCTGGAAGCCCCTATCTCTCCTTTCGATCAGGGCAGTAGCGGGGTAACGTTTCGCACCAATACTTACCCGAGCATTGCAGTGGACAACGCTCGACGGTTGTACGTTGCCTGGTCTCAGCGAGGTATACCCAGTGACAGCGCCGGCGGCGACGCTCGCATCCAACTTGTAACGGGCACTCCCAGCTTCAACGGCAAGAGTTCGGGCTTCGCTGGAATGACTTTTTCAGAGATCGTCAAGGTAGACCCCTATGCTGGCCGTGGGCATCAGATCATGCCCGCACTAGCCTTTTCGAGCGGGCACCTGACTGTGGCCTGGTACGACTTTCGCAAAGACGATCTAGTTGATGTGTTCACTGTTGCAGGGGCGGGCAACTACAACGTTACGAGTGAGCTACCCACAGGCGCAGTTCGAACATTCGGAACCCAGATTGTCGATCCTCCCACTCCTCCTGCGAATTGGCGGCACACCGTCGACCTGCGAGCAGCTCAGTCGGCGCCTGCCTCACCCGCCCAATTTACCGGATCCGTCATCGTGTCTGAATATGAGTACGGCACTCCGGGTCCGGGCGAGTCTATCACGCTCCCGAACGACCCGGACAAGATCCAACAACTGGAGTTTGATGCGCCGAACTTACCGCTGTTCGCGAAGGGCAGCGCGGCTTCGTCGGCGACTACATCGATGTTGCGGGGCCAACATTTGTTTACGACCTAGCTGCCAAGGCATGGCGATTCAACAATCAACCGGGCGACCCAGACCATACGCACGTGGTGTGGACGGATAACCGTAACGTGGTGCAACCCATGGACGGAAACTGGCAGAATTTCACGCCAGTGGGCTCCGGCGGCGGCGCCAGCCTCTTTGACCCGAACCAAACCTCACCAAGTTGTATGGTGGGCCAGACTGGCGTCCGTAATCAGGACATCTATACGGCTACCCTAAGCCCGGGCATCATCATGGGAGCCAAGGGCAATTTCAAACAGCTCTCGACGTCCCTCGCACGCGAATTTCCGATCACGGTTGAAAACCCAACCAACAGCACTCTTTATTACCGCCTGACAATCGCGGCGCAACCGTCCGGGGGTTCCGCTTCGTTCCTGCAATACCCGGTTGGTAATTTTCCGAACCCGCTGACTAATCTCACGATCGGCATCCCGCCACTTTCGAGCGCCTCGAGATCGGTGTTCATTACGTCATCGAACGCAAGTGCAAATGTGACTGTGAACGCCGTGCAAACGGACCTCAATAACAATCTCGTTCCAGGCGGTTTGTCGAGTAACGTGACGCTGAATAGTGATCCTTCAAATCCCGCCATTTCGAATCCGGACATTACGACAGCGGAGGTCTACACGCCCGCCATTTCAAACCCCGCTATATCGAATCCGGCGATTTCCAATCCGGCGATTTCGAACCCGGCCATCTCGAATCCGGCGATCTCGAATGTAACGTTTGTAAATCCGGCCATTTCGAATCCGGCGATCTCGAATCCCGCCATTTCCAATCCGGCGATTTCAAATCCGGCGATTTCAAATCCCGCTATTTCAAACACAGCCTTAGCCGGTGGGGACATTATCCAGGACATAAATTATACGGTTACCAATGCCGGTAACACGGCGGTGTCTTACACCGTAAACCTCCAATATTTCAGTGGCTTACCAAACAACGTTGTGAGCCAGCTGATAATTTCTGGCGTCTATCTCACGCCAGTGGCTCAGGGGTGTACGCTCGCGGTACAGGCCCACTACACGCCGATTGCGAATATCATCAATCCCGTAATCCAGCCGCTGGGCTTTGTCGCTCAAGCTGGTCCGACACCTGCCTTGACTCCCTCCTTCAGTCTTGAGCCTGGGCAAAGGGCAATCGTCACGATTCGTTTGGCTGGTCCGACCGGCGATGTTGCGCGAGCGCAAACGTCGCTCGCTACGCCGGTTGTTGCCAGCCAAGGCGTGAGCACGCTGTCCATCGCTACGACGTCTTTGCCCCCTGCCAACCCAGGTACCTCCTACTCTGCCACCATCCAGGCGACTGGAGGAAATCCTCCCTATACCTGGACGGTAATCGGCTTGCCGTCCATCCCGCCTTTTACCAGCTTCAGTGCTGCGCCCAATCCGGAGATACCTGGTCAGCTCGACATCACGGGCGGCACGGGGGATAGTTCGGTCTCCCAGACGTTCAACGTAGTTGTGCGAGTAACGGATGCGAGCGGGAAACAGGTGCAGAAGACGTTTACTCTTACCCTCCTTCCCGGTTAGTTACCGTGGGTCGCCTGGACGGCTGCGCAATTCTGCCGTTGCGCAGCCCAGGCTCCCTTTGCGGAATCGACGAAGGTCCTTGGGAAACGTTGGCAAGGTTGAGCGTAGTGGCGACAATCCAACACCTCGCGACGGGAGAACCTTTACACTTGCGCGCTGATGCTCAAAGTCTCTGATCGGCGCAAGATGTCCCTTATCAGCAACGAGGGGTGATGTTCAGAGTGCCGGCAATTTAGGGCTTGTTGGCTTGCCGCAGTGCCGCCAGAACTGCTGAAAAGTTGTTTATTCCCAGTGCTCGACGTATCTGCCGTCGCGCGCAGTCGAACCATGTCGATGACGTCGATCTTCACCGCCCCATCAGTCGCTAGGATGTCGATTAGCTGTCCCAAGTACGAACCTCCGATCTTTTTACGGGTGGTGACTTTGTCGTCCTCCGTTACCTGGTCATCACTTACGACTGTCAAATCCGGGAAGGCGGGCCGAAGCACGTTCAGGCGACGTCCTGCTTGCCCATGTTCGCATTTCCGGGGTGGTGTTTACGCGCTCACTCCAGAGGCTAAAACCTGGTGAGCATAGTCGGCTACCGTCTTGAGGGAAAGCTTAAATTCAGTCACGATTTCCTTCATCTCGATGGCGTGCCCCATCGCAAAGCACAGCATTAATCCAGCAATGGACTTCTCCATCGGATCCACAGCCTTCTCCATCTGCGCAGTCAAAATTTCAGTGGGCACATGCTCGACGTGAAAGCTCCTGGTCCCCACCTTCTCAAAGAGTCTAATCACTTCCAGAGGGGCTAAGGCTTCGGGACCGCCGAACACGATGGTGCGTCGCTGGGCGGAAGGATGGCGCAGAGCCAGAGCGCACATTCGCGCCACGTCGGAGAACGACACCCAGCTAATTGGGTTTGTGCCGGATCCATAAACGCGAGCTGTCGCACTTTGATAGTCGAAGCCGAGAGCCGGACTGAGCCAGACCTCCATAAACCAACTCGCCTGGAGGATAGTGAAGTTCATGGGCTGGAGGGCGGCTTCGACCCGCCGCTTGGCCTCGTCCAGCGGAAACGTGAACGCAACGGGATGACGGAAGAATACAAAGACAAATCGCTCGATGCCGGCCGACTTTGCAGCACTCACCAGATTCAATTGACCTTGGGCATCAACGGAGGCAATCGAGTCCCCCGGCTGTCGCGACAAAGTGGAAGAAGCGGTGGAAACAATCGCATTGACTCCCTGGCAGGCTCGGCGTAAGGAATCGGGATCTTTCAAGTCTCCCGGCCAGAGTTCCGCTCCAAAGGAGCCAAGGGCTTCGATTTTCGCCGAGGCACTTGTACCCCGAACCAGGGCTCGCACCTGCTCACCGTCCGCCCGCAAGCGTCTGCACACTTCCATACCTACCAATCCCGTGGCCCCGACCACCAGCACCATAAAGTTCTTTCTCCTCGGAAGATCATGTTAGCCGACGGGGAGAACAGTTACCAAGAGCACTGATTGGGAGTCCTTTCGTTGGCTCAACCTAGTTGTCATCAGTACGGGTCTCCGTCTGGTGTGGCATGAACCTTGACTCGATAAGAGAAGCGACGGTACGTTAAACCTGGTGAGGATCGCGAAACATCGTAAAAGCCGCCCAATTCGGCCTCATCGGGAGGGTCGAGCGCAATGAGATCGAAGGTAACATTGCACGTAGTGTCAAGCCTTGATGGCTTCATCGCCAAAAGAGACAACACGATTTCATGGATGGATAGTCCTGGCGATGTTTATGAAAAAGGAGTGTCCGGCGGCGACGGCGCTGAGGTCATCAGCTCGATCGATTGCTACGTGCTGGGCTCTCATACCTATGAGCATGCGCTGCAACTCGGCTGGCCTTATGGTGATACTCCGACGGTGGTGACAACAAGCAGAAAGCTGCCTTGCACGAGGGAAACCGTGGAGTTCTACTCAGGCGACCTCAAGAGATTGGTGGGGGAGATACTGGCACCTCGTTACGGAAACATTTGGCTGGTGGGAGGTGCCAACTTAGGCCAGAGCTTTCTCAAGCTCGGCTTAGTGGATGAAATTAGACTGATGATAGCGCCGGTCACCTTGGGTGACGGACTTTACCTGTTCGGTGATGCCGCCAGTGAGCAGAGGTGGTCTCTGAAGAACGTAGTCGCGTATAAGAACGGCTTTGTCGATTTGTCGTACAGGCGGCAATCAACCAACTCCAAGGCTGAAAGCCTGGCGTGAACGCATGGATGCCGCGTTTCATGGAACCTCTCGGCCAGAACGAGTACGAAAAGAAGTTCCGCTGCGAGGAAACATGATGCCCAAGGATGGTGGGATCATCGGGGTATCGGACCACGGCGGTTGGGCAGTTCTGGTGACGGTTGCTGCGGACGGAACGCTCCTCGACCGTCGTCGCGTGGAACTGGTGGATGAGGGACTGCCGAAGATTCCGCACCACAGCGAAGGGCAGGCGCTTCCGGTTGATGAGGCGATCGCGCTGGTAAAGCGCGTGCGGGTGTCGGCGGAACGGCACGCGGATATCGCGCTCGACTCTGTCGCGAGCACGGTGCCCGGGCGGATAGTAGGGGTCGCGCTTCGCCAGTGCCCAGAGCTGCCACCGACCATTGCGGAGCGGATCAGAGATTACCGGGCGCAGAACGTCGCTGATTGGGTGATGTACCGCAAGGCGCTAGCTGCTGCGGCCGAGGCGCGCGGCTGGGTCGTCCATTGGTATCACTCAAGACGGTGTTTGTTGCGGCCGGCGATGCGCTAGGCATAGAAGATCTTGAGACCCACTTTCTCCAGCTGAGAAAGTCCATTGGACCGCCCTGGAGCAAGGATCATAAGCTTGCGATGGCAGCAGCGATCGTCGCGGCCAGGAACCTCTAGAAAGCGAATAGCCGGTCAGAAGTATAAAGACTGAGCTTACTGTGGCCGTCTCATTTGAAAGCCCGCTACGGCTTCCGTGTAGTCGGCTACGTAACCGGCCCGCTGAACCGGGTGAGTTGCCAATAAGTCGAACAGTCCCTCCTTCAGATAAGCGCGGTCGATGTGGACGCCGACCACTTGCGCAATCGTCAAATATTGAGCGACCTGTCGATGCTCCAGATCATGCAACTGAATCACCTGCACAACCCGGCACTCCAGGGCCGCCGGTGATTCGCCAACTCTGGGCGGTGCAACGATTCGGCTGGGTACAGCGGTCAACCCGGCAATCTCAAACTCGTTCACGTCGTGTGGCAATGCGGCCGAGGTCTGATTCATCTTTTCGGCCAGTGCGCGCGTTACCAGATTGCATACGAACTCACCCGTAGCCTTCACGTTGCTGACTGTGTCCTTCACCCCGGACGAGCTAAACATTACCATGGGCGGCTGATCACACACTGCATTGAAGAAGCTGTACGGAGCCAAGTTCAGGCGCCCTTCCCCATCAAAGGAAGAAATCCAACCGATCGGTCTCGGCGCAACGATGGCTTTAAAAGGATCATGCGGTAGACCGTGTCCTTTGGCGGGTTCATAGAAGTGAAACTCGGACATGAGGCAATGACAATTCTAAGCACGGATCGTCGAAACGCATTCTGCGCACCTTCTTAGCGGAAGACGATTTGTAGGCGACCACACTTTCGACCGAGCGTTCCGAGCATTTCCTGATAAGACTAGAGTAGTCATCAGATTATTTCTGATGTGGTGGAGGCAAACTCTTCATGTATCAGAGAACGCGACTAGCCCTCCCCGGAGAATTACTGGGAATCTGTATCTTCTCCGCGGGCATGTGTTCGGCTCAGGTTAATGTTCTAACGTTCCACAATGACAACTTACGGACGGGTCAGAATCTTGCGGAAACCAAGTTGACCCCCGGCAATGTAAAGACATCCAGTTTTGGAAAACTCTTTACTCTGGCGGTAGATGGAAAGGTGGATGCTCAGCCTTTGTACGTATCCGGCTTAGCCTTGGGAACAGCAGGAACTCACAACATCGTCTTCGTGGCTACCGAGCACGACAGCGTCTACGCTTTTGATGCCGATTCTAGCGCGCAGTACTGGCATACATCTCTTCTCAACCCGGGCGAAACGACTTCGGACAGCCGAAGTTGCGGGCAGGTCACTCCCGAGATAGGCATCACTGCGACTCCGGTGATTGATTTGAGCGCGGGGGCACATGGTTCCATCTACCTGGTCGCCATGACTAAGGACTCGTCAGGCAATTATCATCACCGTTTGCACGCACTCGATATCGTCACCGGCGCGGAAGAGTTCGGCGGACCGACAGAAATCGCGGCAGCCTATCCCGGAACGGGCGCGAACAGTAGCAATAGCTCGGTGATTTTCGACGCCAAACAATACAAAGATCGAGCCGGGCTTCTACTCTTGAACGGAATCGTCTACACCAGCTGGGGCTCACATTGCGACATCGTTCCGTACACGGGTTGGACCATGGGCTACGATCAGCTGACTCTGCAGCAGCGCACGGTTTTCAACTATGCTCCCAACGGAAGTGAAGGAGCGCTCTGGAACAGTGGTGCCGCGCCTGCCGCCGATGCGCAGAGTAACATCTATGTCTCCGTTGCTAACGGGACGTTCGATTCGAATCTGAACGCGAATGGGTTCCCCAGCGGCGGTGATTTCGGCAACGCCTTCGTCAAGCTCTCTTTCGATGGCTCTAAGCTGTCGGCCACCGATTACTGGACGATGGATAACTCGGTGAGTGAATCGAGTACGGATACCGACCTGGGATCCGGAGGCATTATGCTTCTTCCCGACCAGCAGGACTCTGCGGGCAACATCTTTCACCTTGCCGTGGGCGCCGGGAAGGACGGCAATCTGTACGTAGTGAACCGGGACGATATGGGCAAGTTTCAGGCAGGTTCCAACAGCAATCTCTACCAGCAACTCACGGCCGCCCTGCCGGGTGGTATCTGGTCAAGTCCTGCATACTTCAACAGTTTTGTCTATTTTGGTTCGGTAGGCAATAACATACGCGCCTTTCAAGTTACGAACGCGCTTCTTACAGCCTCCGCAACATCTGCCTCGGCAAATACGTTTGGTTATCCGGGCGTAACACCGAGTATCTCTGCCAGCGGAACAAGCAACAGTATTCTTTGGGCAGTCGAAAATAGTAACCCGGCAGTCCTCCATGCCTACGATGCCACCGACCTGGCGACTGAGTATTACAACAGCAATCAGGGCAGCTCAGGGCGTGACCAGTTTGGCCCGGGAAACAAATATATGGTTCCTACGATTGCAAACGGCAAAGTTTTCGTCGGAACGTCCAACAGCGTCGCGGTCTTTGGTCTTTTGAACCAGACCGACGGGCCGCTAGCGGACGGCGAGTACACGTTGATCAATCAGTCGAGCAACCTGGTGCTGGATGATCCTGACTTCTCGCTTGATCCAGGCGTTCAAATCATCCAATGGTCGTCCAACAAGGGCCTCAATCAGAAGTGGAGTTTCACTTCGGACGGCAACGGGTTCTACACCATCAGGAATGTTTCCAGCGGACTCTATCTGAGCGATCCAGGCGGATCGGCTTCTCCAGGCACGGGATTGCAGCAGTTACCTCTTACCGGAGCCGATTCGCAGTTATGGTCTTTGAGACCAGCCGGATCCGGCTTCAACATCGTCAACAAAGCAGCGTCGGTGGTAATAGACGATCCGGCTTTCTCAACGCAGGAAGGCACAGGGATTATCCTCTGGCCGCTCAACGGCGGACCTAACCAGATCTGGAGCATCCAGTAATCGCACGGCATGTGCTGAACAAGGGCCGTTCAGCATAGGTACTGACGGTACCGAATTCGGCACTTTGCCTTGAGGCACCCTCGCTTCCTCCTGTATACTCACGCCACCAGCAAGAAACACGAATAGGAGAACCGCCGTAATGAAAAACGCGGGTTGTATATTCGGTATGCTTTGCGCGCTCGTTTCCGCCCCAGCGGCGACACTGAGCGTTACCTATACTTACAACGTCACAGCATCGGGTGACGCAACGAATCCACCATTGATGGGCAGCGGCACTGGGTCCATTCTTCCTTTCGGGAACATGACCTGGAGCGACAGGGCGTATCCCGACCTTTCGACCGGCGCAGTTACTGGAACGTTCACCGCAACTTTTGCAAACGGCACACTTGTCGGCAACCTTTTTGAGCAGGCAGACCTATCGTCTCCTCCGGAAGCCGTACTCTTTACACAGCGCCTGGAGGTCACCGGAGGCACAGGAGCGTATCTCTGGTACAACGGCCAACTGACTGGCAGCGGGACAAGTAACTTTTTGACCAACCTTGGCACCAACTCCGGGTCTGGGACTCTCAATACGGCCCCGGAGCCGGGATCCCTCGTCTTGCTTCCGGTTGGTTGGCTGTACTTTGTAACGTACCGAAAACTCCGGCGCCGGTAACCAGAACTTGAGTTTCTCGGCCGAGCCTTTCGTTTCTGGCTTGATCAATTACAAGTCCAGAGCTATCCATGCTGGCGCGTGATCGCTTGCGTTATCTTTTCCCCGAGTCCATCTATCGACGCCGGCATCGGTAAGAGCTGGTGACAACTGGGGCGACAGGAGCAGATGATCCAGCCGCATTCCTTTGTCAGCTGGCCATCGTTCAAATTTGTAGTCCCAGAAAGTCCACAATGGCCCTGATGGATGAACCGCACGCAAGCTATCGGTCCACCCTTGCTGAAGTAGTCGCTGGAATGACGCGCGACTCGCCGGCTGAACCAGCGCATTCTTGTCCAATGATCGCGTCGAATAGATATCCTCCACGGTGGGCACAACGTTGTAATCACCTGCTAAGACAACCGGGATACCAGCGTTAATCAGATCGTTCGCGTGGGCGATCAGCCGGTTGAACCACGCCAATTTATAGGTAAACTTCGGCCCAGGCTGAGGGTTCCCGTTCGGCAGATAAATGCATCCGATAAGAACGCCGCGGATGGCCGCTTCCACGTACCGGGCCTGACGGTCACGTTCATCCCCAGGCAGTTCCAAACGAGTCAGAATCGGCTCTTGTTCACGTGCCAGGATGGCCACCCCGTTCCAGGAACGCTCACCTACCCAGACGGCCTCATATCCAGCAGCGCGCAGGGCCTCGACTGGAAAACGTCCCTGTTCGGCCTTCAGCTCCTGCAGGCAAACAACGTCAGGTTGCTCCCGGTCGAGCCAGTCCCGGAGATTGGCAAGCCGCTTCTCGATGTTGTTGATGTTGAAAGTTGCAATCTTCACCCCTGGTCTCGTCTCCGAATAGTTGGCAAGTCCCGTTCAAGAACTTATCAATGTCACGGTGCCGTAATCTCGCCTCGCTATCCTTTTCAAGCCCTCCATGAATAAACGCGTTCTTGCAAAGTCTTTCGCGACACTCGCAATAACACTCCTGCTGCCTCTCGCGCTACCCGCCCAGGAGCACCCGGACTTCTCGGGCACATGGTCTCGTTTCAGCAAGACGTGCCATGCCAAAGAGCAACCAGGTGCGGATTACCAAATGCTGATCGACCAGCGCGACCCAGATCTGATGGTGACAATTTCCACTTTGGTAAAAGGGAAATCCCGCAAGCTTCAGCTCTCGTATGAGACCACGGGCAAAACCACTCGTTACACCGGACTCGACGGCGACTCTTTCCAAAGTTCTGCAACCTGGCACGGGAACAATCTCGTTTTCGACATCCTAGAACTCGAAGACGGTAAACAAATTCGATGGCAGGAACTCTGGGGTCTGGAAGAGAACGGCGGCAAGCTGTCAATCACGAAAAGCAAAAGCGGACAGGATCAAGCTTCTGCCTGCACCTCGCTCTTCGTCAACAAAAAAGCTACTAGCTGAGCGTCCCGTTCCTCTACTCACTTGTCAATCTCAAGCTTACCGGCAATGTGAGTGTGACTTGCGATGGAGCTAGGCCGGCCGCTTGCTCGCTCGTTGAGTCTTCGGCTTGCTTTTGCTTTCGAGATTGAGCGCCACGGCGGCACGGATAAGATCCCTGAGAGCCTTCTCGTTGACCTTGCCGCCTTCGGGAATGTCGATGGCGCGCCTTACGTTTCCATCCAAGCTTGAGTTGAACAGACCGGAAGGGTCCGCCAACGCAGCGCCCTTGGCAAATGTCATTTTGACGATGTTCTTGTACGTCTCTCCGGTGCAGACGATGCCGCCGTGGGACCAGACGGGAGTTCCCCTCCACTTCCATTCTTCGATGATCTCCGGATCTGCATCATGGATCAGCTTACGTACTGCTGCGAGCATCTTCCCGCGCCAGTCCCCAAGTTCCTCGATCCTCTTGTCGATCAGGGCAGAGGCAGATTCCACCGGAACTGGCCTATTCATTTATGGCTCCAACTCGCAAACGGCATCATCTTCAGCCTTTAGCGTACTCGAGAGTTTTCTCACCGTGGTTAACTGGGAGGCTTCTCCAGAAAAAGTAGGAGAGCGCCCAAAGCAGACCCGTGCCCGCTGCCCAGCTCCACGCTGCCGGACCATCACCAACTGATAGGTGGGCAATGATAGCGGAAGCAAGGACGATTGCGAAGCCGGCATAGGCCCACTCCTTCAGCCGCGCCGAGACCGGCATAAGAATAAGAATCACGCCGAGCAATTTGGCCCAGGCGAGCTCCACGCGGAAATACGCTGGAAAGCCCATGTGAAAGAACGCCTCTGCTACCTGTGGCAGGCGTAGCTGTGCATACGCTGTGAAGCCCATTTGCAGGCATAAGAGCGCGGTGACGGTCCAGTAGATGATTGTTTGCCTTTGAACATGGTCTCGGCAGCGATGTGGAACTGCCTCTGCATTGTCGATTGCATATCTTTTTCCCCCTACTCTTTCGCGCATTGGTCAGGCTGCCAACCGGGACTCTCTACTCCGAACTGCTGTGCATACTCGGTGTTCAACCGTTGCCATCCCCCAAACTTCATCGCATCACCAGCAACAAGGCGCCCGATGGGATCTCCGCTGAGAAGTCGATCGAGAACGTCCAGGCAGATGTGCCACCCGGCAGCACCCCACGAGATGAAGCGGCGATCAATGTTGTGCCAGAGCGTCAGGCGCGTGCCGCTCCCGAGCGGCTCGAGTTCCCACCGGATTTCATTGCCGCCCCAGTTGTATTCGAGCAGCCGCGGCGCTTCGGCCCGCTTGACGGTGTTCTCGGAAACTTGCTGCGCCGGCGCGCCGACCGTGGAGAGCTTCACCGGCCCCACGGCGCCCAGGTTTCGATCGGCGTCAAATGGTGCCCATTCCCTGAGATGCGCGGGGTCCGTCAGCGCCTGCCAGACTTGTGCCGGCGGGTGACGCAGTTCTCGCACGAGAATGAGCGTCCAACTCTCTCCGTCTTTTCGTACTTCCGCCCCGCTGGCGGGACCCGGTGTGTACTGTTCGCGATCGGCCATCTATTTTCTTCCTCTCTTCTTTTTCGTGGTTGCAGACTGATCTGTTGTTGACTGACTTGTTGTTGAGGGATTGATGCAATCGAGGTGGCGTTCAAGAGCGTCGACATGCGCGGACCAGAAAAGCCGGAACGGGGCCAGCCAGGCATCCACCTCTTGCAGCGGTTCAGGTTTCAACCGGTAAAGGCGGCGCTGTGCGTCAACCGTGGATTCCACGAAACCGGCATTGCGCAGCACTCGCAGGTGCTTTGACACGGTCGGTTGCGGCATTCGAAGTTGACGCTCGATCTCTCCCACCGACTGCTGTGACGAGACCAGGAGGCTCAATATCGCCCGCCGATTCGGTTCCGCAATGATTTCGAACACCGATTCCATACTCGTTATATACCGCCTAGTGCATATGCTTGTCAAGGCATATAGTGGCGCTGTGAGCAGACTTTTGCAGGCGACGCTGCCGCAGACTCTAAGGAGTCACAATGCATAAATCACGGGCAATGAGAATCGGACCGGCATACATCTTCCTGATTTCGATCGCCATGTCCTCTGGCTTTGAAGTTCCGAGAAGAGTCCAATGCGTAAGAATGAGCATCTTCGCCTTAGCCCTTGCCGCGATGTCCCCAAGCTCGGCTGCGCTGGTATGAAATTGGCTCTCGTATTTCATCCAATCGTCAGCCGATAGAGAGGGCTTACCGGGAATCTTCCCCTTTCCCGCATATACCTCGTGAATCAATGCATCGCAGCCGCCGCAGGCGTCAACTACGGATTCTGCAGGCGACGTGTCTCCAGACACGACAATAACCTTGCTCCCCACTTCGAAACGATAGCCCAGCGCTACTTTCCAGGATCCGTGCTTTACGAAAAACGCTTTCACAACAACGTTTTCATCCCGATAAACGACGCCCGGCACGATTTCGTGAGCTTGCACTCTGAAGCCCGTCGTGTTCCACCCTCCAATCCGGTGGTCCGCACCTGAATGTCTTCGGCGTAAGCTTCCAGGATGTGGTCGGCCATTCCTTCGTGCCGGAAGGACCATAGAGTTGTAGTGGTTTTTCCCGTTCAAAAATCCACGGGGTCAAAATCAAGTCCGGTAAACCAAGCGTGTGGTCTGAATGAAGATGGGTTAAGAAAACAACATCCAGCGCCGCCGGTCGGAGCGGGGACACTCCACGAAGAAAAGCGGCGTTGGCTTGCCGCACAATGCCAACTCCCGCATCCACGAGATACGCTTTTCCGCCCGCTATGATTGCCAACGAGGGTCCCTGCTGGTCCGGATTGGGCCTCGGAGTGCCAGTACCGAGAAGGACGACTTGCAGGTCTTTAGGGTGTGGTGGAGGCGATCCAGGAGTTTGCGCAGGCGCCTCACCCGCCATCGTGATAGCGAGCAGTAAGCAGAAGGCGAGCCGACAACTGAAGCTCTGGATAGCTGACTGACTGATCATCACGGCTTTGCTGAGCCTCCTACGGTTAAACCTGGAAACGCGCCACTTGTCTGAATTGCGTGAGGTCACGCCATAACAGAACTAGAGTTTAACCTTTCTAGCCTATCCTGCTTTAGGATTTTCAAGGCCGAGCCTATTTCGAAAGAAACTAGGAATTGGTTGACATCAGTGATGGGCGAAGCTCGCTGTATCGGACGGAGTCTGAGCTTGCAAAGGGCGGATAGACGCAAGGCTCAGACGGGTTGCTAGACGGAGCTTGCGTATTGTCTTGTCACTCAGGGTGCGAACCTCGAGTGCTGTCACGCGTGAGCGCGAGTAAGAAATCGCTCGCATATCCAGCATGAACCAGCGGAACACCGGAGAAGACATCGGGAAACGTCTGGAAGAGCTCCATGGTTGGTGTTTCCCAAACACCCTTGGCTGACAGTTTGTGAAACAGGGGAGCGCCCTGGCAACAGGTAATACAGAGTGTCGACGCCTGTTTCCTGGTGATGATTATGCATGTCCCACATGCCAGGAGTCAGAACTTCCCTTCCCATCCGCTCGAATGACGTCGTCTGGCGGCGTGAGGTCGGGCGCAACTGCAGTTATCTGGTCATTACGAGCAGCACTGTGAGGCCGGATCGACTTGGCCCCGCTAATTACATCGATTACGGTGGTCCATAACTGCGAATCGACCCCGTCCGGTTTGCATGAACTTCGGGATCCTCCGATTGTGCCAACCCAAGACTGGCGGCAGCGATCATGCAAGCGCCGATGCTCAACGCACTCGAAGAAAGGATGGTGCCATCCAGCCATCCGGTTTCCACCAGATGGCTGAAGGTCTCGGTTCTTAGGCTTTCGCGCGATGTTTTGCCGAGCGCTTGCCCGTCTGCCCGTCCGCGTTCTGTTCCTGACCCGCAGATAAGGCTTCCTCGTTCACAGACTCGGCGACTTCTGTCAGCTTTTGATCCGTCGCTTTCTCCTCCTCGAGTGTCTCGTTGAGCAGATTGACGATCTCGTTCTCGCCTCTGGCCTTGGCAAGCGCAACTACGGTCCCGTAAGCGGCAATCTCATAGTGCTCCATACGTTGCGCTGCACCGATCAGGGCAGCATCGCGCACGGGACCCGCTTCGATCTCCTCAGCGTGTTCTTGTCCCTCTTCGATAAGCCCCTTCATACCCTCGCAAGTCTTCCCGCCGGCTCGTTTCTCGAGAACTTCGAAGATACGATCCAAACGTTCGATTTGGCCCTTTGTCTCCTCGAGATGAGTCTGCAGAGCTTGTTTCAGCTCATCGGAGGAGATCGCCTTGGCTAACTTTGGATAAATCCTGACGGCCTGCTTTTCAGCTGAATAAATATCTTTAAGCGAGTCAATAAACAGATCTTCTGCGGTGCTAATTGCCATGTTCCTCGTTCTTTTCTGGGAGCCAGTCTTCGAACCCACTGAAGCTTCCGACCGCTCTTCATGATCGGGATCAAAGCTGGTCAGCTTGAGTTCGGTTACGCTCTCCTCCTCCTAGACGACCGCAGCAACAAAATAAGTCGCTGGTAGTGCTTACACGGGTGAACTACGAAGTCTCCGGTATAAACAATTCTGGGCTGGCCGTGGATTGTGGGCGGTCATCACTAAGAGTCGGGCCTCTAAATGGGCGCGTACAGATTACTGGCGAAGGCACGGTAACCTTTGTTTTCTTTCATGATTCCACCTAAACTGATCGCGCTTGCGGCGGTCCTGGCCGGTTCGATCGGTGCTGTCTCCCAGTCCTCGGAAGGTATCTGGCGTGGTGAAGGGTGGGGATCTGTCTATGAGATACGCGGCCCCGCATTGCAGTCGTTTGAAGTCACAGAGGCCACATGCGTACCGGGTTTCTCAGCAACACGCATCTCGCAGGAGAACACGCGAGGCGAGATCCGCTTCCGTGCAAACAATCGAGACGTGTACATCGTGGCCAGCGACGAAGCGCACAAGAGCCTGAGGCGCCCTGCGGGATTGATCAGTGTGAATCTCTCGCGAGTAGCGTCTTTGCCCCAGACCTGCACGCCGCCTACGGCTAACAGGCCGCTCAGCAACTTCGAAGTTTTCGCTCGAACCTTTGCAGAGCAGTACATCTCCTTCGAGGCCCGACAACTAGATTGGGACCGAGTTGTTGCGCAGCAAAGGGCAAAGATTGGTCCGAACACAACGCCGAAGCAACTTTTCGAGATTTTGACGGCAATGATCGCGCCATTGAACGACATTCACACCGGCCTCGAGGCGCCAAAGATCAGGCGGAACTTTGATCCATCTCTCCGCGCCGGTACAGACCGTGTGATCCGGGGCAACCTCGACCGCTTCGCGAAACAAGGAAGGCGTGAACTAGCAGCAGTAACCAACCGTGCCTATCTCCGCAACCCGGTAGTTTCGATGTGTCACGGCTCCTGGCAGTACGGCCTTACAGAGGGCGATGTCGGTTATCTCCGCATCTTTCAATTCGGAGATTATGCAAGCAAGCGCGGCTATGACAGCGATCTTGTTGCTTTGAACCGAGCACTCGATCAAATTCTGGGAAACCCGAAACTTCGAGGTTTAATCATCGACGTCCGCTTGTCGTTCGGTGGCGACGATCGCCTGGGGCTTGCGATTGCCGGCCGTCTTACCTCGCACGAGTACATGGCGTACGCGATTCAGGCTCGTTCGGACGCCACGCGGCGAAATGTTTATACACCTTTACAGCCCGTTTTCGTGAAGCCCGGCAAGCAGCCGACATTCAGCGGACCGGTCGTCGAAATGATGGGCCCAATCACAATGAGCGCCGCAGAAACATTTACTCAGGCGCTGATGGAGAGAGCACCGCACGTCATTCGGATAGGTGAGAACACGCAAGGTGTTTTCTGCGATTCGCTCGACCGCCATCTGCCAAATGGCTGGACCTTCGCCTTGCCTAACGCTGTTTATCGAGGCTCTGATGGCAGAGCGTTCGACGTGTCAGGCATTCCGCCCGACGTGTCCGTTCCTGTATTTGCAGATGAGGACGTTGCTGCCGGTCGGGATCCCGCTATGGCCATGGCACTGCGGCTCCTTCACACTAAGCTTGCAGATTCCTCATCCCTGCCAATTCAACTACGGGATCAGCCGGTGCTTCCTCAGAATCTCGACCGTTTTATCGATCGGTAACGCCTCAACAGTGTGTCCATTCCCACTCGTTGTGGTGGCTCGGAACATGGAGTTGTAGATCGCCTCCTCGGTAGCCTCGATCGCCGCGAGGAAGAGCGGTGATATGGAATCGTTAGTCACCACCTCCGTGTGTCGGGTCACGGATTTATCTCTAGTATTGATACGAACTTGGGAGGCCGTTGAGAATGCAATGGCATAATCACCGCTGCCATTGGAGGCTGCACTTCCCGTCCGGGCAAGGCCCAGAATCGCTCTTGCGCCCAGTCTCTTCAGATTGCGCGCGTCCAACGGTGCATCGGTTGCCACCACGATCATGCAGGACCCGTCCCCGCGGTCGGTGCCACTGCCGCCTTGCTGAAGCTCACGTCGTAAGTAATACTGACCCAACTCTTGGCCGACAGGCGCTCCCCCAATTGTAAGGACACCGCCGAAGTTGGTCTGCACCAGTACACCGACCGTGTAGCCCCCGAGTTCCGTCGGCAAACGGCGAGACGAGGTCCCAATCCCTCCCTTCCAGCCGAACGCCACGGTCCCCGTACCGGCCCCGACAGCACCTTCCTGCACCGGGCCGCCTTTTGCATTCTCGATTGCTGCAAACACATCCTGAACCCCGATGTGTCGTCCACGGATGTCGTTCAGGAAACCATCGTTTGTCTCGCCCACGACAGGATTTACCGAGAGCACGTCTTCATTTCCTGGGTGCTTGAGTACATAGGTCGTGAGCGCGTCGGCGACCCGAGCTACGCTCGTGGTCGAGGTCAACAGAATCGGCGTCTCGATGTCGCCCAGTTCGTCGATCTGGGTGGAGCCTGTAATCTTGCCGAACCCGTTGCCGACGAACAGCGCGCCCGGCACCTTCTCGCGATAGAGATTGCCCGAATGCGGCAAAATGGCCGTTACGCCCGTGCGTATATCGGCACCCTGGATGATCGTGGTTTGTCCTACCGTCACACCGCCGACGTCCGTGATCGCGTTCAATGAACCCCTTGGCAGGACGCCGATCTTCAAGCCGATCTCCGAAGCACGAGGGCGCCCGTCGGGTTGTTTCTCTTGACCGGAGCCGAATATTAAGGCAAGCAAAGTGAGTAAGAGGACTAAGTTCTCCATGAGCGACCTTATCAGCGTAGATTGTCAGACCCAATCTGAGGAGTCAACGTGTTGCTGACAGTGTCGGTCAAGTTACGAAGCCGACCGGATGATCTGCGCTAACTCTGCCTCGACCCGTTCATAGAGTAGGAACCCGCAAGCACCCGCTTTGCTCGCTGCCTGTATATACTCCTCGGCAGTCATTAGACTCACAAAGACGATTCGAACTCGGGAACAAACTTGTTTGATTGCTTTCGCTGTTTCCAGGCCCGAAGGCGCTGCCAGTTGCAGATCGACTATGGCCACGTCGGGGCATCGAAAACCAGCCAAAATCACGGCCTCTGAAGCCGAGACAGCCTCTCCTATAAGCTCCAGATCCGCTTCGCGGTCCAAAATAGATCGCAGACCCTGCCGGACAATTGGATGATGATGGACGAGAAGTACGCGAATAGCAAAAGCTTATCCCGTAAACGCGGTTTCAGCGATCCTGCCCAGGCAGTAGCTGCACGCCGCATGATCAAGTAGTTTGTGGCCATGCACAAGAGGTACACGTCCTCAAGCTGGCTGCTCTGGCTCGGCTTCGGCGGCCTCCTTTGTCTAATTGCGCTCGCCGGTTTCTATGGCTTCACTACTACGAAGGCCATCGGTACTCGGAACGAGCGTATCCGGACCGAGTATCTGAGACGCGAGCAGGTTCTCCAGCAGTTGCGGGCTGAGCTTTACTCCTCGGGCACATATATCCGCGACTTACTGCTGGAAACCGATCCCGAGCAAGCCGAAAGCTACCGTCGGGCTTTCCGCAAAGCTCGCAGCCTAGTCGAATCGAGGAGCGCAGAATACGTCCATTTACTGATTGCGGACGACCGTCTCCCGTTTGACAGATTTACGGTCGAACGCAACCGCTACTTCGAGCAATTGCAGACCACATTGGCCTGGACTGCGGAACAACGCCAGCACCGCGGAATTACTTTTATGAAAGAGGTTCTGCTGCCCCAACGCGCACTGGTCGTCCAGTTAGCCGACCGGCTAAGCCTGGCCAATGCTCACCAACTCGAAGCCGGGAACCGCGAAGTTGCGGATCTCTTCCAGCAGTTCGAGCGAAACCTCTCTGTCTTCATATCCGGCTCGCTTTTTGCCGGTGTATTGTTGGCCGGCTTTACGTCCGGGCGTCTGCTTCGCCTCGACCGACTCTCTCAAAAACAATTGCACGAGGTGCAGGAGCTGTCCTCGCGTCTGGTACAGGTGCAAGAATCCGAACGTCGTGCCATTGCCCGCGAACTGCACGACGAAGTCGGTCAGTCCGTCTCCGGTCTTGTCCTGGGGATCGGCAACGTGGTAGCCACGCTTTCACGCGGACAGCAGACGCCAGCTCTCGCGCAACTGGATGACCTTCGTCATCTTGCCGAACGTACGGTTGCTTCAGTACGTGACCTCTCGCTCCTGCTTCGGCCTTCCATGCTCGATGATCTTGGGCTTGTACCTGCGCTGCAATGGCACGCCCGGGAGGTTAGCCGTACGACGAACATTGCGGTCCAAGTCTCAGCCGATTCGGTCAGCGAAGAGCAGGTCACCGAAGAAAGCAAAATTTGCATCTACCGGGTTGTGCAGGAAGCCCTGAATAATGTAGTGCGCCACGCTGCTGCCACCGCTGTTCACATCCGTCTATCCCCAGGACTGAACCGCACGCTCGCTCTTGAGATCGAAGATAATGGCCGGGGATTCACACCCCGGGAGAAGGGCCTCGGTATTCTTGGCATGGAGGAGCGGGTTCGGTACCGCAAAGGGACTTTGGAAATCAACTCCGAACCCGGGCGCGGAACGATCTTGTCCATCCGCCTTCCGTCTTAAGACCCATGCCAGTTCGTATTCTCATCGCGGACGATCACACGATCCTGCTGAAAGGCCTGCGTCTTCTTCTCGAGCGAGAGCGCGACTTCATCGTCGTTGGGGAGGCCAGCGACGGCCGCCAAGCTGTCAGCCTTACTGAATCGCTG
This sequence comes from uncultured Acidobacteriaceae bacterium, assembly GCA_963814195.1. Lineage (GTDB taxonomy): Bacteria > Acidobacteriota > Terriglobia > Bryobacterales > Bryobacteraceae > Bog-105. Next base: position 432,189 of record CAWFBU010000003.1, on the reverse strand, counting down.
CGTCCCGATATAGCCGTCCTCGATATAGCTATGCCTTTGTTAAACGGCATCGAAGCAACCGCCCGCATTACCGCGGACAAGGTCGGCACGCCGGTGCTTATCCTCAGTATGCATTCTGATGAGGCTTACGTCTTACGCGCTCTGAAAGCCGGTGCGCGCGGTTATCTGTTGAAGGATTCTGCTGAGTCTGACTTGGTTAGCGCCGTCCGTGCTCTCTCTGCGGGCAAAGCATTCTTCAGCCCTGCCGTGAGCCGAGTTCTGGCTGACGATTACGTGCGTCAGATTCGCCAGCGCGGTATTCTCGACCCGTACGAAAGTCTCACCGGGCGCGAACGCGAATTGCTGCAGCTTCTGGCCGAACTAAAATCCACCAAGGAAATCGCATCGCTGCTGCATCTCAGTCCACATACCGTCGATACACACCGCGGAAACTTGATGGCCAAACTCAATCTGCATAGCGTCCCTGAGGTCATTCTGTACGCCGTTCGAAAGGGCATCATCCAGTAGGCTTACCGTATCGCCGTAGCGGAATCTCCCCTCCCGACGGTATTTGAAAGCCGGCTTGTAGCCCGCATACTCGAGCTGTTTGGCAAAGGTGTCAAGGATATCTCGCCGCGCTGCTTCCCATACTTTTTCTTGCCGGCTGCTCAACACAGCCAGCTACCGAAGCTTCTTCTTCGCAAATCGCCTTGTTGCCGGCCGCATCAGTCTTACCCGTGGTGCGCAGCTCCATTGCAACCCGGCTCAGAGTCGCCGGCCAGTTCATCCCTTATCAGGAAGTTGATCTCCACGCCAAGGTCTCCGGTTACATTCGCCGCATCGATGTCGATATCGGCGATCGTGTGCACACCGGCCAGCGCCTTGCCATTCTGGAAGTACCCGAGCTGGAGGCTCAAGTCGCCGGTGCCGGGGCCGAGGTTCGTCACAGCCAGTCCGAGATCAACCGCGCCCGCAGCGAAGTAACGCGCGCAGAGTCGGCCCACGCTGCTGTGCACGCTGCTTATACAAGATTGCAGCAAGCGGCCGATCAACGCCCGGGCTTAGTCGCCCAGCAGGAACTCGACGATGCCCGAGCCAGAGATCAAAACGCGGAAGCGCAAATCGAAGTTGCCAAATCCACTGCCGAAGCGGCGCAACAGCAACTCGGAGTCTCCAATGCCGATCAACTGCGCATTCGGACTCTTTCAAATTATTCGGTCGTCAGCGCTCCCTTCAACGGTGTCATCACGGCACGCTATGCGGATGTGGGATCTCTCATTCAGGCCGGCACAGTCTCCAATACACAATCCATGCCCGTAGTTCGAGTAGCGCAAGCCGATCTGCTCCGGCTGCGCATGCCCGTCCCGGAGTCCGACGTCCTATATATCAAGCCTGGTTCTCAGGTTCACATCGACGTTACGGCTCTGAAGCGTAGCTGGACCGGCAAAGTCGTGCGCTTCACACGGGCTCTCGACATGAGTACGCGAACCATGACCGTAGAAGTTGACGTTCCCAACCCCGATCTCGCTCTCAACCCCGGCATGTTTGCAGAAACCGAGATCTTCCTGCAGCAGCACGCCACGGCATTGAATGTTCCGGACCAAGCTGTCGTTCGCGAGGCTGACAAGGCTTATTTGCTGGTTGTAAATAGCGCCCAAAAAGTCGAGAAGTGCCCAGTTGTGACCGGAATCGAAGGAGACAATCGCGTCGAGATCCTTTCCGGTGTCTCCAAAGGCGATTCCGTCATCGTCTCAGGGCAAACCAGCTTCCGGCCCGGCCAGCAAGTGCGTCCCCAACTCGCAGGCGAAACCAACCAGTAATGTCCTCGTTCTCTCTCCGGTACCCGTTCTTCGTCCTGATGCTGTGCCTGATCGTCGTAGTTGTCGGCGTCACCACGATGCTCCGCATGCCCGTCGATCTTTTCCCTGAAGTGAAGATCCCGGTGGTTGTTGTGGCTACGTTCTACTCCGGTATGCCGCCTCAACAGATTGAATCGAACATCACCAACAGCTATGAGCGATTTTTCACACTCGGCTCCGGGATCGACCATATCGAATCACGATCCGTTACAGGCGTCAGTCTCATCAAGATTTACTTCCAACCGGGAGTCAACGCTGACTCCGCAGTCAGCAATATTTCAAATCTCGCCATGGCGAATCTTCGCCGCCTCCCACCGGGAACTCTCCCGCCGGTGGTGTTGAAGTTCGATGCCTCTAACCTGCCCGTCTGCCTCATAACGCTGAAGGGCCAAGGTCTGAACGAGACACAACTGAAAGACGTGGCCCAGTTCACCGTACGCAATCAGGTTGCAAACGTGCCGGGTGCGTCCGTTCCTCAGCCCTATGGCGGCCGCTACCGACAGATCATGGTCTACGTCGATCCGCTCAAGCTTGAGGCCCACAACATGAGCGTGATGGACGTGGTGCACTCGTTAAACGAGTCGAATCTTATTCTTCCGGCCGGCGACGTTCGCGTAGGAACCAAGGACTACAACATCTATGCGAATAGCCAGGTGCCGATTGTCAATCAGATCAACGACGTTCCTCTGAGAACTATCAATCGGGCCAATGTTCTGGTGGGTGATATCGGTCAGGCCAAAGACGGCGGCCAGTTGCAAACGAACGTTGTCCGGGTGGACGGCCAGGAGTCGGTCTACATCCCGATCTTTAAGCAGGGCGGCAACTCGAACACCATCACCATCGTCGACGGGGTCAAAGCGGCCGTTCACAACCTGCTGGATATTCCAGATGTCCTGAAGACGAACGTCGTTTTCGACCAGTCGATCTTCGTCAAGATCGCCGTGAGGAACGTTATCAACGAGGGCACCATTGGCCTCTGCCTCACCGCACTCATGATTCTGCTTTTCCTGGGGAATGTGCGCGCTACCGTTGCAGTTCTGCTTTCCATTCCCATTTCGTGTTTAGCCACGTTTCTTGGCCTGAACTTAGGTGGGAGCTCAATCAATACGATGGTTCTCGGGGGCCTGGCTTTGGCTCTTTCTCGCCTGATCGACAACTCCGTGGTCGTCCTGGAGAATATCTTCCGCCATATGGAGATGGGTGAAGACCCTCGCACAGCATCCGAAAACGGCGGCCGGGAGGTGCAATTGGCTGTTCTGGCCGCTACGGTCAGCACGTCCATCGTTTTCTTCCCGGTCATGCTCCTGTTCGGGGTCAGTAAGTTTTTATTCACCGCCCTTGCTCTCGCGGTAGTCCTCGCCCTTGCGGCTTCGTACGTCGTGGCCATGACAGTTGTGCCATTGTTCTGCGCTAAGTTTATTCGCATCCATCACGACCAGCCAAACCAGCGTCGCGGGCTCTTTAACCTCGTCGTCGCCGGCTTCGACCGACTCTTCGGCAAGCTGCAATCGGCATACGACCGAGCCATTCATCGCTGCCTGCACCACCCGGGCGTTGTCGTCAGCGTTTTCACCGCCTTCGTACTGCTCAGCTTCACACTCTATCCATTGCTCGGCAAATCTTTCTTCCCACGCACCGATCCAGGCCAGTTCGTTGTGAACGTGAAGGTCCCCGCGGGTACTCGCATCGAAGTTACGAACCAGTACATCGCGCGCATCGAAGATAACATCCGTCGAATCGTTCTCCCGGAAGATTTGAATATGATCGTCTCGAATATCGGCGTCACACCGGATCTTTCCGCGATCTATACCTCGAACTCCGGGATGCACACCGCCTTCATTCAGGTCAGCCTGAAGGAAGAACACAGGATCGGCAGCTACGAGTACATGGACCGCGTTCGTCGCCGTCTTGCCGTCGACTTCCCCGACGTATCGGCCTTCTTCCAGGCCGGAGGTCTGGTCGATTCCGTCGTGAACCAAGGCAAACCCGCTCCCATCGACATTCAGATCACGGGCAACGATCTAAAGCAAGCCTACGCGCTCGCTCAACATCTGGGCTCTGCTCTCAAAAGCTCTCCCGGAGTCGGAGACGTTCTCATTCCTCAAGACCTCGACTACCCTGGACTCGAGCTCAACATCAACCGTGAAAACGCCAGCCTTTTAGGAATCACGCCTAAGAACGTCGTCGATAACGTGATAACCGCGCTTACCTCCGACGCAATGGTCGCACCCAGCTTCTGGATCGATCCCAAGTCGGGCAACAGCTACATGCTCACGGTTCAATATCCGGAACATCAGATTCGCACGATGAACGACTTTCGGCAGATCCCACTGCGTTCACCGGATGGCAAGTTCACTACACCGCTTGAATCCGTGGTTGACCTACGCCCGATCAACACTCCCACTGAAGTAGACCACTACCAGCTCCGCCGTGTTTTCGATGTGTATGTTACGCCGCGAGGCGAGGACCTTGCCGGCCTCAGCGCTTCCGTGAATCACCTGCTCGATCGCACGGCAAAACCGCACGGTATACGAATCGCCGTGGCCGGCTCTGTTCGCGACATGCAGCAGTCGTTCTCCAGCTTTGGGATTGGCCTTATTCTCGCCGTAGTTCTCGTTTACCTCGTCCTTATGGCTCAGTTCGCCTCATTCTCTGATCCCTTCATCATCCTGCTCGCGATCCCGCCCGGGCTGTCCGGTGTGCTCATTTTCCTTCTCCTCACTCACACCACCCTGAACGTCATGTCGCTTATGGGAATCGTGATGATGACGGGTATCGCGGTCTCCGACAGCATTCTGATTGTAGAGTTCGTCAGTTCTCTGCGCTCGGCCGGCAAGCCACTTGAAGAGGCGCTTACGGAGGCTTGCAAAGTACGTCTTCGTCCCATCCTGATGACCACTCTGGCCACCATCCTCGGTCTGATACCAATGGCTCTCGCGCTGGAGCCAGGCAGCGAACAATACGCCCCACTGGCCCGCGCTATCCTTGGCGGTCTCTCCGTGTCCGGACTCATCACGGTCTTCCTTGTGCCTTCTGCCTATCTGCTGCTCTATCGAAGGAAACGGGCATGAAGCGGCTTGTAGTCTTGCTGGGCGTAACGTGCGCCTTTGCGCAACAATCGGATCTCACGCGCGAGCGTGCCGAACAATTAGCCCTCGCCAACAATCCGCGCGTGAAGATTTCTCGGCTCCTCGCTGAACTCCAGGGGCAAGTCGTCCGGGAAACTCGCTCGGCCGAACTTCCGAACGTCACTGGTAACCTCACCGCGGTCGAAGCGAACGAGGGCAGTCGCCTTTCTTCCGGGTCGATCACTGCGTCTCGCCTGCTGCAGCACGCGGGCATGGGTGTGCAGGTCAATCAGCTGATTACCGATTTTGGACGCACTCGTAATCTCATCGCCTCCGAACGCCTTCGCGCAAAGGCGCACGCGGCTGACGTCCAGGCAACTACCGAAGACATCATCCTTGCCGCCGACCAGGCGTTCTATCAGACCCTGCAGGCTCAAACTACGCTCGAAGTGGCTAACCAAACGGTAAGAACTCGCCAGGCGCTCGTCGATCAGGTAACTGCGCTGACCTCGTCAAAGCTCAAATCCGAGCTCGATCTTAGCTTTAGCCAGGTCTATCTCTCACAAGCCAAGCTCCTACAGGTGGATGCACGGAGCAATCTTGAAAATGCACGCGCCGGATTAGCTGCTGTGCTCGGCAGCGATAAGGTCGCGGATTACCGACTGCTTGGCGATTCAGGGCCTTTGCCCTCCCTCCCGCCAAGTCCGGACGAGCCTACCGCCCGTGCGCTCCAAGATCGTCCCGACCTTCACGCGCTTCAACTCTATACGGACGCGGATAGCAAATACGCCACAGCACAAAAGCGTTTGTCTCTACCAACAATAAGCGCATTGGGCGTCTCTGGTTACACGCCCCTTGGTTCGGCCCAATATTTCACCGATGATTGGTACGGTGCAGTCGGCGTGAACATCAACGTCCCGATCTTCAACGGCTTCCGCTTTCGCGCCCAGGTTGCGCAAGCCGAAGCGCAGACCCGCATTGAATCGGAACGCACTCGCGATCTCCGCAACCATATTGCACGGGACGTCCGTGTGGCATGGTCCAACGCGGCAGCAGCTCGCCAACGCGTCGATGTTACCGCCCAACTGGTTACGCAAGCCAATTCTGCGCTCTCTCTGGCACAAACTCGCTACAACCTGGGCCTGAGTTCGATCGTTGAGCTCAGTCAAGCCCAACTCGGCCAGACGCAAGCCGTTATCGACGATGCCCAAGCTCAAGCCACTTACCGCCTGGCCTATGCGGCCTTACGGTTCCAAACGGCAGGCGGCCCTTAGCGAGCAGCTTGCGATCTCATGAGGCAGCCGACCCAGCAGGCAAAAGCTTTCAGATAACTCACTAAGAACGACTGGAAGCCAGGTACTCCGATAGATCGCCCGTGAGGATATTCCCGCAAGGCACAAATCCCGCCGCTTGCAAGGTCTTCCTGCTCGGCAGGTTCGCGACGTTGCAGCGCGCACCCGACACATGCCCGCCAGCCCGGCACACCGCCTTCAATTCCTGAACGCAGGTAAGCTCCGATCCCCTTGCGCCGGAACGGTTCGGCGATCTTCATGTAGATGTCGCCATAGGGCGGATTGTAGTGATAAAGCACATCGCCCGCTCCCGCGATCTCTCCTTCCATCGTCACCACCCAGCCCGCGCCGTCATCCAAATGCGCTTTTCAGCAGCCTTCGAGATCCTCCGCCGAGGTCGGCCGGAAGCTCGCGCCCGGGGGCTTATAGCGAGGTCTGACACGCATCTTCGAAGAGGATCGAATCTGCTCGCACATTCCGCGCGAAAGTATGCAGCATAACCGTTAACAAGCCGGTCGTTACTCTGCGTCTCGATCACGCTTCGCACCGCATACTCCCAGCAAGGCGGAGAACAGGTTGAACATGCGCATGCGAGAGTTCGCGCTGCACGAAAAACTCATAGAACGCGGGATGTATCACGCCAGGGTCCGCCCACCGCCACTGACCCGTAACCCATCACTTCGCTCCGTCCATCTCCAGGCCGTACTCCTTCGTCCACCCCGGCCGTTCGTGGATCGAATCGTGGATGATCTGGCAGTTCATCTCCTGCCGATATTGCTCGCGCAGACTTGCAATCTCCTCGAACTGTGTAACCCGGACGTGAATCGGCATCGCAGATCATCCTGTCACGCCCAAGCTCCAAAACCGAAGGACTCGAATCCTGTTCTGCAAAACTTGGCCATCCGGCGTACCTGTGCTAGCGTGTCGGCAGAGGGCGCATGTCATCATCTAGACGCGATTTCTTAAAAACCACCTTGGCCACTGCCGCGCTGACCCCCGTCTGCAGCGCCGCCGTTTCGAAAAGTGCTTCAGCCACCGATTGGGTCACGCTGGGCAAGTCCAACGTGCAGGTGACACGCCTTGCATTCGGAACGGGCACCCACTCCGGGGCTCAACAGCGGCATCTGGGCCAGGAGGAGTTCACTCGCCTGGTGCGGTATGCCTATGACAATGGCATTCGCTTTTTCGAAACGGCGGACGCTTATCACGGCATGCCGGAAATGTTATCTGTCGCCCTCAAGGGTCTTCCGCGTGATTCGTACCGCTTGATGACCAAGTACGACGTGCACCATTCCGAAGACCCAATGGCCGCCGTCCACCGCCTGAATGCTGCGTTAGGTGCAGAGTACGTAGACATCATGCTTCTGCATTGCGTTCGGAGCCCTAACTGGCCACAAGAGACAAAGCACTTGCAGGATGCCTTCCAAGAGGCAAAAGAGCAGAAGTTGATGTTGGCGCATGGAGCTTCGGTGCATGGAAAGCGGGCATTGGCCGCTTTCCCGGGCTATCCGTTTCTGGATGTGGCCATGATCCGCATGAATCACAATGGTACTCGGATGGACACACCTTCCCTGCAGGACATTGATGACAGAGGCGACGTGCCGTTTGTCGTCGACCATATGCAGCGGACCAAAGCCGGAGGTGCTGGAATCATCAGCATGAAACTGGTCGGCGAAGGTCAGTTCAAAAATCCCGACGATCGCCAGGCAGCCCTCAACTACGCTTTCCGGAAGGCCGGGGTCGATTGCGTGACAATCGGTTTTGGGAGCACAACCGAGGTCGACGAAGCGATCAAGCGCATCTCAACGGCATTAAACGCCTGAGGTATCTCGAAGAGTTCATGGGAGATTAGCAAATCTTGCGGCGGACACTCCGTCGCGGTGAAGTCCTATTTCGACAATCACTGGCTCAGCCTCGCCCTCAAACGTCACGAAGCCGTGTCCAGCGTTATTCCAGTGCCTATTCCTCCAGCGGGCGACGACAAATACGATGATTGGGATCAGGACGGCAATCGCGTATCGCGTCTTGTGGTCAAAGGCATTCTGTTCTAGCGCCGCCACCTGATTCAGACGAAACGCAAAAGCGAGAAAGATCAAAGCGGCGATGTGGAAAGACGATTTGCCGGCAAAGAATGAGCATGTAAAAGGAATCTTGCCGAAGTGCCGCAATGCAAGCTCAGACCCGGTGATGCCATATAACCCGAGGAGAAGAAGATGTGCGGCTGCTGCTCGCCAGGGCCACATGCAGAACGATAAACCCGCGATAACTGTCAGCACAGGCAAAACGGCTAGGCAGTACAGGCCACGGCGGCTGGCGGCCAGGCACTCGAGCGACCGGGGCGTGGGGACAACTCGAAAGATCCAGTTTGCACGGAGCTCGAACGGAAGCGAAAAGACCGAGCGCGCGCCGATGATGGCCGAGCACATCAGCAGAAAACTCAGGACTGCAATCGATTTTTCCGACTGCCCTTCTTCACGAAGGAAAGGCGCTTGCGAGATGAAAACGCTTAAACCGAGAGAGATGCCCAGGTAGAAGCTGAAAAGGACTCGATGCTGGCGGCTACGAAACAAAGTTCGTAGGGCGAAATACCCGACCGCCGTTTGCAGGGACGTCCCCCAGCTTGGGAGCCACGAAAGAAGTCTAGGAGCAGGCAGGATGTCGGGTTGTTCCGCAATTTTGGATAAAGCCCAGAAATAGCAGATGGTGTAGGAGCAGCCAGCTCCGGCCACGGAAACCGCCAAACCTATCCAGGCCCTTTGAGCCAGGGGCATTAGCATGGGCGGCAAGGCACCGTTGAGCGACTGGAAGAGAGCAAGAAACCAATACGAAGGCACCCAGGACAGCCGCTCCTGTTGGTCAGCTAGTGCACTTATTCCCGCAAACGGCGGCTGGAGAAAGTACCCCAGCACGAAAACGCAAAAGAAACCCAGTTGCAGCGTGGAGGAGATGCGCAGAAAGAACTGGCGGGGGAGGAGCTGTGCTAATCCTTGCGCAGTCAGGACCGAACACAACACAAAGGCGCCAGAAGCAAAGAGCGTGATCCAATACGCAAAGAAGGCTCGCACCGTAACCCAAAAGCTCGCTCTCCCGGGAACGAGTATCTTTGCCAGAGAAACAGCCGGCTGGCCCGTTAACCGCTGGCGAACGTAATTGCCAAGTTGGTCGGCGGGAAGGGCCAAATTTGGGCCGGTGTTGATCAGGACAATGGCAGCGAAATCTTCCTTGGGAGAGAAGAAGGCATAGCTGGTATAACCTGCCGTCGCGCCGCCGTGTTCGAAAGCCTGGTCTTTTGTATCGAACTGCCAAGCGAGAGCGATCTCGCGGTTTGACGTTGTTTCAGCATGGAGACGGTGGGACTCTTCGAGCGCAGGTGCCAATGCCGGATACTTCTCCGGATGCAGCTGCGCTTCGAGATAAGTGAGCATGTCGTCGGCGGTGGAACTGATTCCGCCTGCTCCGGCTAAGGCGTCGAGCTTCCAAAAGTGAACGGGATTGTGCTGTCCAGTGCCGCTATGTCCTTGAATGAAGCGCTCCCACTGTTCAGTCGAGGGAGAAACGACCGTATCGCGCATATCGAGCGGTCCAGTAACCTGCTCCTTCAGTAGTCTTGAATAGGTTGTGCCAGCGTGGTCGGCCAAAGCTTGTCCAAGCAAGCCGAAGCCGAGATTGCTATAGAGATACGAAGGGTGAGCGGGTTTGGCGACGCCTCGCTTCCCGATGTATTCATATAGATTGGTGGCGTGATAATCGACATAAGGGTTCGCCCGATCGGCGGGATGGAAGTTATCCGGCATCCGTGGCAGCCCCGAATGTTGCGTCGCCAAATCGAGCAGACTGATCTCGTCCCCCTCGGGCTTGCGGACGGTGCCGGGCGGCAGTAGCGTTCGAACAGGAGTTTGGAGAGCAATACCATCTTCAGTCACCGCGCGAGCAAGCAAGAGACCCGTGAAGGTTTTCGTTATCGAACCAATTTCGAAGATTGAATCTGGTCTGGCAGTTCCGTAAGTGATAGTGCGGCGCACACCTCGTTGAACAACACCAATAGAGACCCCGGCGTCCTTACCAAGCGAGAGTTGATTCGTTGCAGGTTCACGCTGAGCAAGCATGTCCCGGTCGAGCACGCGTTGCAAATCCGTCACCGGGATGGGCGGCAAAGACGGACCGTAACGAGGAGGAGGCCAGGTCGCAGCGGCAGAGAACATGAAAGGAGCAAGAAGGCCCGGCAGGAAGTCGAGGCAGAGTACGGATACGCTCAGGGCAGTGATCACGGCCGCAATCTTCGCAGCAAACATTACGCGGGTCCTTATCGGCAGGGGAGAAAGGATCATGAGATCACGCCGATCCGGAAACATCGCTTCCCAACTTAGAACTGCAAACACGCCGGTCACTAGCATTGTTGTGGACACCAGAAGATGCTCAGTGGTCCACGTCATCATTAAATTCATTTCCGATGGTGGGCCGTCGGACGCTATGACAGCAGGGAGCAGTACCCAGAAACTGAAGATGGCAAGTAACGCTGCGAACTGGCCGAGAAGCTTGCTCACGTTTCCTTGCGGCGCTAGCAGATCGAAATCGATTACTCGAAAGAGGAACTCGCGATAGAGAACCCTGAAATGAAGTCTCTGAATCATCTGTAGTTACTTGCCTGCAAGCCGCTCTAAGTCAGCACAAGGTCAGCAATCTGCTTTGATACTGCCGTTGTATCTTTATCGACTGCCAATTGAGAGAAGATTTCCTCAAGCGTCGGCAGAGACATTAGAGCTTGCAGCCGTTGAATTGAGTCGTCGGCGACGAGCTTGCCGCGATAAAGGATGAGCACATGGGAACAGATCCGCTCTACTATCTCCAACTCGTGAGAACTAAACAGAACGACTTTTCCTCGTGAGGCAAGTTCCTGGATAAGTTGGCGCATGATCAGGGCGGAGGTGACATCCAGGCCTGAGAAGGGTTCGTCCAGCACAATGAAGTCGGGATTATGCAGTAGTGCGGCCGAGAGCAACACTTTTTGCCGCATACCCTTTGAGTAAGAAGAGATGGAGACATGGCGGTCACTGAACAGAGCGAAGAGGTGAAGAAGACCTGTGATCTTCTCGGTTGCCCGGCGTTTCGGAAGGTTCCGCAACTGAGACACCATGGTGAGATATTCCAAACCAGAAAGGTGAGAGTACAGATGCGGCTCTTCTGGAACGTAGCCGAGGCGCTGCTTGTAGCCGATCGGATCGCTATTTATCGGGGTACCGTCGAACAGAATGGTGCCGTGCGTCGGGCTGATCAGGCCGGTGATCATCTTCATCGTGGTAGATTTCCCCGAACCATTCGGCCCAAGGTAACCGGTCACTTCTGCCTGCCGCGCAACAAAGCTTATATCGTCCACGGCTGGTATCCCGGAGAAGAATTTGGACACGCTGCGAACTTCCAACATTGGTCCGCTCACAGCAACGATGCAAGAACTCTTTTCAGATCTAAAACAATGGACTCAATCATCTTTTGAAAGACGAAACAGTTGATCAGAAGACCAACGCCGAACGTCCAGGCACTTGAGTGAAACAGCCATTGACGGACGACCGATAGAAGGCAATCATAAATCAAGGCAGAAGAACTGTACGCAGAGTCTTTCTGATCGTAGATCCACAGCAGTTCTTCACCAAACCGGTCCTGGAACGAAGCAGGATGAAGCGCGAGCAAACCGCGATAGAGCCTGCGGGTCACACCGTGCTCCTTCGAAATCCCAAATGGCGTTTGGCTACGCGCATTGCCGCCTCCAGCCGCTCGATCTCCGCGGTCAAGATTTCACGCCCAAGCTTTGTCAGGCGGTAATAGCGACGCCGTGAATCTGCACTTCCAGTAGCAGCGAAGACCTCATCGACGAGGCGATCCTTCGTCAGTTTCTGCAGGTTGTCATAGAGAGTGCCAGGCCCAAGCTTGTATCGGCCATCCGATTGACGAGCGATGTCCTGCATAATGCCGTAGCCGTGGCGATCCTCGCCTGCCAGGGATAGCAAAATATGCAAGGCTGCTGTAGATAGTGGGAAGAAGCGGTCGAAATCCTGGCTCACCGTCGGATTCTGTTATATCGGAATCCGACGGTTCATGTCAACGGATTTCTTGGGCGCATGTAGGACAATCCTGGTTCAAACAGACTGACAAAGCAAGGTCTGAGATGGATCTAACCGGGGCCGGGCTGAATTCACCCGTGATATGAGGCTGCCTCAGCATGTACGCTGTTACCGCTCAGTGGCTTCGCAAGACTCCGCCGCGCGGTTATCAACAGCGAGCCCATCCAATCACCCAATTCGTCGATCATCGTTCTCCGCTAACGCAGACCCGGCTTAAGGAATCGCGGCGGGCTCGCATGTAAGCTTCGCTACAAGCCAAGTTATTGCCGTGAATTCACCTTGTACGGAAGCGGCAAAAATGCTGGATGATGGTGTTGGCTCAATCGTCGTGGTTCCGAGGAGCACGACCATCTTTCCGCAGGAGGAGCGCGTGAATACCGCAATCCGCATCACAGAAGGTCAATTCGACACGGTGCTTATTGGCGCCGGAATCATGAGTGCAACGCTAGCGGTCTTCCTGAAGGAATTGCAGCCCGATTCCAGGATCGCGATCTTCGAAAGCCTCGAGAGCGCAGCCCAAGAAAGTTCGAACGCGTGGAATAACGCGGGCACGGGCCACGCGGCACTTTGCGAACTCAACTATACGCCCGAAAGAAGCGATGGAACCATAGACATCTCAAAGGCTTTGGACGTGAATGAAGAGTTCGATCTGTCACGCCAATTCTGGACCTTTTTGGTTAAGAAAGGAGCCATTACAGATCCGCAGTCCTTTATTCATCCCGTTCCGCATTGCAGTTTTGTGCGTGGCGGCGAGAATGGCGCATTTCTCAAAAAGCGCTTCGAGGCCCTCTCGGCTCATCACGCATACCAGGACATGGAGTTCTCAGACGACAAGAAGCAGATCGAAGACTGGTTCCCCCTGGTTATGGCAGGTCGCGGATTGCGGGCGAGCAAGTGGCCGCCACGCGCAACCGCATTGGCACGGATGTGGATTATGGGCACCGACCGACAACCTTCTGGCGTCGCTAAAGGAGAAGGACGGGTACTCCATTCACTTCTTTAGTTGAGTGCTGGACCTGAGGCGGACGGGCCTGCATGGATTGTGACGGTCAGAGACGAAAAGACCGGAGAACATCGGGATGTGCGGTCGAAATTTGTCTTCATAGGTGCCGGAGGCGGATCATTGCCGCTTCTACAAAAATCTAAGATCCCGAGAGTCACGGTTACGCAGGGTTTCCGGTGAGTGGAATCTGGCTTCGTTGCGACGATTCCGACGTTGCGTCTCGCCATGATGCCAAGGTGTACGGCAAAGCCTCGGTCGGATCGCCTCCGATGTCAGTGCCGCATCTTGACAGGCGTCATGTCGATGGAAAGATCTCGTTATTGTTTGGTCCGTATGCAGGTTTCTCAACTAAGTTTCTGAAGCACGGATCCTATCTGGATCTCTTTGGCTCCATTGACCCTGAGAACATTCTGCCGATGTTAGCTGTCGGACGAGACAACATCGCACTGACTGAGTACCTGATTGGTCAAGTTCTCGAGACCTCTGAGCAGCGGTTTGCGGCGCTGCGCGAGTATTATCCCCAAGCCAACGAAAACGATTGGAAACTCGAGGTGGCCGGTCAGCGCGTGCAGATCATCAAGAAGGATCCCACGCATGGCGGAGTCCTCGAGTTCGGCACTGAACTCGTCACTGCCGCCGACGGCACTTTAACCGCGATGCTGGGTGCGTCGCCGGGCGCATCGACAGCGGTCTGGATCATGGTGAGGGTCATCCAGCGATGCTTCGCAGACCAACTGAAAACCGGAAATTGGCTTGGCAAGTTGCAGGAGATGCTACCGTCCTACGGTCACTCGCTGTCCAATGATCCCGAATTGTTGCGTAAGGTGCGCAACGACACCGCGGCCGTGCTGAACATCAACAGCCAGGCCATGAAAGAGAGCGCGACAGCATGATTCAGGCTTATCGTCTTTATACGGGTTCCGATGGAAATTCCCATGTTCAACGCGGAAGTGTCAGCGGAGGTGAGTTGGTCCAGGCGGAATCAATCGAATTCAAAGAAACGCCTGCACATTCCTCGTTCGACTGGCACAATGATCCCATTCCTCAGTACGTCATCACCTTGGCCGGCGTGCTTGAATTCACAACCGTAGGTGGCGAGACCTTCGTTATACATCCGGGAGACGTCCTGGTAGCCGAAGATCACACCGGCACAGGGCATAAGTGGCGCTTGACCAACGACCAGCCCTGGAAGCGAGCTTACGTGGTCTTCAAGAAAGCCGCGGATACGCATTTCGTACCCGAGGCCGGGAATGAAGCAGCCGACGGAGCCGCCACGAGATGACGGAGGTTCGAAAAGAAACCGATAGCCTCGGAGAAGTCGATGTCCCGGCTGAGAAGCTTTGGGGAGCACAAACACAACGCTCGCTCGAGCATTTCAGTATCGGCGCAGATTTGATTCCGCGCGAGATGATTACCGCGTACGCGACGTTGAAGAAAGCGGCGGCGAATGCTAATTATGCGGCCGGGCGGCTCGCTGACACACCGCACGCGCTGATCGTTCGTGTTTGCGACGAAATCCTTGCCGGCCAGCATCGGGATATGTTTCCCCTGCACGTCTGGATGACGGGTAGCGGCACCCAGTTCAACATGAACGTGAACGAGGTGATCTCAAACCGCTGCTGCCAACTTGCCGGCACACCGCTCGGCAGCAAGGCACCTGTCCATCCCAACGATCACGTCAACATGTCGCAATCGTCAAACGATTCGTTCCCTTCGGCTATGAACATCGCCGTGGCAACGAATGTGAAACAGCGACTCATTCCCGCAATTGAGCAGCTGCGCTCTGCTACGGATGCAAAGTCCGAAGAGTGGAAAAGCGTTGTGAAGATCGGCCGCACTCACATGCAGGATGCGACCCCCCTGACGCTCGGTCAGGAATGGTCGGGCTATGTGGGTATGCTCCTGGACGACCTTGAACGGATAGAGGATGCCCTCAAGGGTGTGTATCGTCTCGCGCTGGGCGGTACGGCCGTGGGCACTGGAATCAACTCCGCTCCGGGGTTCGATGTAGCCGTGGCAGCCGAAATCGCCAGACTCACGAGTTTGCCCTTCGTTACTGCGCTTAATAAATTTGCGGTGCAGGGCGCACATGATGCTCTCGTGCACTTGTCCGGCACTCTACGTACGCTGGCTGTCTCTCTGTACAAGATTGCAAATGACATAAGGCTCATGTCGTGCGGACCGCGAGCAGGATTTGCCGAACTGCTAGTCCCGGAAAATGAACCCGGCTCTTCCATCATGCCCGGCAAAGTGAACCCCACGCAGGCGGAAGCTCTCACCATGATTGCCGTCCAAGTGATGGCGAACGATGTTGCAACCGGCTTTGGCGGGGCAGGCGGCTATCTGGAGATGAACGTTTATAAGCCGCTGCTAGTCTTCAACATCACTCACTCCATCACGATCCTGAGCGATGGCTGCACAAACTTCCGCAAGTTTCTGATAGAAGGCACGCGTCCAAACCTGAAAAAAATCGAGGAATACGTTGAGCGATCACTGATGCTGGTGACCGCGCTCTCGCCCGTGATCGGTTACGACAAGGCGTCTAAAATTGCGCACTACGCGATGGACAACGACCTCACACTGAAAGCTGCTGCACTGAAGCTTGGCTTCGTCAGCGAAGAGGAATTCGACCGCGTAGTTGATCCCGCTAAGATGGTCCACCCTTATGTCGCCGCTGCATCTGCCAAATAGACAGGATTACGGTGCGAACTCGCACGTGAGCAGCACATGACGTTGGACGAGCGTTCTAATTTAGTCCTCGCTTTTGTTGAAGTCCTATACACTAACGGCCAATCGACAGAACAGACCTTGAGCTCGGCGGAGCGCTTCGGAAACGCTCTCGGCATTCGTGCCAGGATCATCCCGCGTTGGGGAGAACTGCAGATCCATGCCCAGGATGGGGGCGCCAGCCTGTTTATGTCTGTAGAAGCCGCGCCAACAAACGTGCACATGTCTCGGGTGTCTTCCGCGATGCACTTACTGGAGGATCTCTCTGCTGGTTACCTTTCGTCGGTCGCTGCAGCGAAATCGATCGAGACTATCGCCGTTGCGCCGCCAGCTTCCCTAGCACTGTTCGCGATTGCCTCCGGTATCGGTGCTGTGGCTTTAGCGGTAATCTTCGGACTTCAACATATACTCTCCGCCGTGCTGATCTTTGTCAGCGCGGGCGTCGGCGCCGTTTTGCGGCGCGGCCTTGCGCAGGTGAGTGCAAATGTCTTCCTGCAACCGTTCTGCGCCGCTTTAGTGGCAGGTGTTGTAGGCGGATTGGCAGTGCGGCTTCAATTAAGCTCGACACTGCGCCTTGTGGCTGTGTGCCCGTGCATGATCCTGGTGCCTGGACCTCATGTGCTGAATGGTGCATTGGATTTAATAAGGAGTCGGGTTCACCTGGGCGCAGCTCGCCTCATCTACGCGGGACTTGTCGTTGTGGCCATCTCTACAGGCCTGCTCCTTGGACTTACTCTTCTCGGAGTGTCTCTACCGGTCGATGCGCCTGCTCGCAGCATAGCTGTCTGGTTTGACGCACTCGCTGCAGGCTTCGCTGTCGCAGCCTACGGCGTTTTCTTCTCCACGCCTCTGCAGATGCTGCCTTGGCCGGTAGCTGTGGGTATCTTGGCTCATGGCTTGCGATGGTGGACTATTGTTGTGCTGCACTCCAGCGCGGCGACGGGAGCTTTCGTGGCTTGCCTCGCGGTCGGCATGATTCTTACTCCCGTGGCTCACCGTCATCATATGCCGTTTACAGCCGTGGGTTTCGCTGCTGTGGTTTCGCTGATCCCGGGCGTTTTCCTGTTTCGGATGGCAAGCGGTTTAGTCCAGCTGACAAACGGTTCTCATCTGAGTCTGGAGGTTCTCAGCGCAACCATCGCGGACGGGACAACTGCCGCCGGCATCCTTTTGGCGATGGCCTTCGGACTCCTCATCTCGAAGCTGGCCATTGATCGCTTAATGAAGATCTCGACGGACACAATCTCGAGGACAAGCCGCTGAGATCTACAGGTTCGAGTTCAAACGAGCAGCACACAAGGGAGCATGACCGTGGCTAAGAGAATTGCAGATTTGATAGTGGAAGTGATCGCGAAAGCTGGTGTCAATCGCGTCTATGGTCTCTCCGGCGATTCGCTCAATGGAATCACGGATGCGATACGCAAGCAGCATGGCGTGAATTGGATTCACATGCGGCATGAAGAAAGCGCCGCCTTCGCGGCTGGCGCCGAAGCGCACCTCACGGGAAAGCTAGCGGTGTGTGCCGGCAGTTGCGGGCCAGGGAATTTGCATTTGATCAATGGCCTCTATGATTGTCAACGAAGCCGGGTTCCGGTGCTTGCCATCGCGGCTCAGATTCCGAGCAGTGAAATCGGCAGTACATATTTTCAGGAGACTCACCCGGAACATCTTTTCGCCCAATGCAGCCACTATTGCGAGCTGATCTCCCACCCGGAGCAGATGCCGCGCATTTTAGACATCGCAATACAAACTGCGATTTCGCTCCGGGGCGTTTCAGTAATCGCGATTCCCGGCGATATCGCGCTCCAGTCTGCGACGGTCGATTCGCCGCGCTTGCACTTCCCGCCGCCGAAACCAAGCGTTCGTCCCTCCGACGAAGAGATGGACACCTTGGCGGAGCTTCTCAATCGATCGAACAAGATCACGATCTTTGGCGGAGCCGGATGCGCCGGAGCACACAAGGAGCTGATCGCGCTGGCGGGCAGATTGAATGCTCCGATCGTCCATGCACTTCGCGGTAAAGAGTTCATCGAGTACGACAATCCCTTCGATGTAGGGATGACGGGTTTGCTGGGCTTTTCGTCGGGTTATCACGCCATGATGGATTCCGACCTGCTGCTGATGATCGGAACTGACTTTCCTTATCAGGAATTTTTCCCGAGAAACGCCACGATTGTACAGATTGACCTTCGCGGCGAACAGTTAGGGCGGCGCACCAAAGTCGACTATGGATTCATCGGCGATGCCAAAGCGACGCTTTCAGCGTTGCTGCCGAAGCTCACGCAAAACGGCAACGAAGAGCATCTGAAAGCCTCGCTCGAGCATTATCAACGCACACGCAAAGGCCTCAATGAGCTGGCGACTCCGCATTCAAACGACAACGTCATTCATCCGCAACATGTCGCAAGTGTCCTCAACGAACTGGCTGCCGACGATGCGGTCTTCACTTGCGACGTGGGAACTCCGACGATTTGGGCTGCACGCTACCTGAGGATGAACGGAAAGCGGCGACTGTTAGGCTCCTTTAACCACGGTTCGATGGCGAATGCATTGCCGCAAGCAATTGGCGCCCAGGCAAGCTACCCGGGTCGCCAAGTGATAACGCTCTCCGGCGACGGTGGACTCGCCATGCTGATGGGCGATATGTTGTCCCTGCGCCAATTGAAGACCCCAGTGAAGATCATTGTCTTCAAGAATGATTCGCTCGCATTTGTGGAACTGGAAATGAAGGCCGCTGGCATTGTCGACTTCGGAACGGATCTCGAAAACCCGAACTTCGCTCAGATGGCTGAGGCCGTTGGCATCTTGGGGCTGACCGCGAACACCGCCGACCAGGTTCGGCCCATGATCGCTCGCGCGCTGGAGCACGATGGCCCGGCGCTGGTCGAGGTTCCTGTCAGCCGGCAGGAGCTGTCTATGCCACCGACGATCACGTATGAACAGATGAAGGGATTTAGCCTCTTCGCTTTGAAAGCAGTGCTAAGCGGTCGAGGGGATGAAATCATCGATCTCGCTAAGGTCAATCTGTTCCGGTAGAGGATTCCACAAGAGTAACCATCTGCTTGAGACTGGTCAGTTTAAGCTATGATCCCTCGATGGGTTCAGGCGCAACCATCGTGATGGGGGTACTGGCAGTCTCAGCATTGCTCGGATGGGTAATGCTGCGGGGAATGATATCTGCTGATCGATCCCAGCGAGATGGCGCCGTACAATGCGTTATTCAAGCGCAAACGCGGCGACCGCCACAGCTGATCGTTTCCACGGTGCTTATGACGTTGCTGAACCTTGTGATCATTATCCGTACGGCGCTGAACCTGAAGACTCCTGCAGTCTGAAGTTGGGAGGCCACGGGCTAGGGTCGTTCTCGGGACGCAAAGTCTGCCATTCCTGGTTCAATGCAACCTGGCGTATTCCGCTTTGGCTTGCCGGAGGATTGGGACATCGAGGTCGGCGTCCTTCCAGAGCGTGAAGAAACCCTCGTATGCACTTCTCGCCCTGGCATTGTCTCCCGCCAAGGTGTATGTTCTTCCGAGCTGCAAGTGCGCTAGTGCACCAATGGGGTCCAAGCCCACAATGCCGCGATGGTCGAGAATCTTCTGAAACTCGACGGCCGCTTCCGGATAACGGTGCTCGGCAATCAAGGCCTTGCCGCGCACGTAGGCCGAGTGCAAGCCGCCCAGATAGTAATTGAAGTTCAGGCCGTTCGACGCCACTTCGTAGCGGAAAGCCATTTGCAGTCGTTCCAGGGCGTCCGATGGATTACCCCGCCCCAGGGCAGCTAACGCGCGAAGAACCGGCACGTAGGTAAATTTGGCGAACGTATCTTCCGGAAAGCGCTTTTCCAAGTTGCCGGCGAGCGCTTCTGATTGGGAAAAGTTTCCCGAAAGAGCCAGCGCAAGGCCGGCAGCATACTGGACGTCCCGGCCTTTCGAAAGCTCAAGCGCCGCAAGGGCGTTTTTTTTTCCTTCGGCAGCATTCCCGCAAAGCGCTTCCCACACGCCTCGCGAGGCCCCGTAGCTTCCTGCCGACTCACGTTCGCCTTCTTGGATAGCTAAATCCACGGCTCGGTGCGAAATTTGTCGGGAAGCCTGTAAGCGGCCCGAACGAGCGAGTGCGAGAGCCTCCTCGTGAGCCATCCAGTGTTCCGCCCTGCGCTTTCCCCTGGCCAAACCTACTGCCCGTTCCATCTCCTCCTCGTAACCCTTTATTACCGCAATGTTGTATTGGATCACTAAAAAGTTCGGTATTTGCAACTTGCGCGCGGAGGCGCGGTGAAGAGCGCTTTCCGCTTCGGGGAAGCGATCAGTCAGAAAGTACGCTGATGCGAGACCGCCGTACGCCATGGCGAAGTCAGGTTCGACCGCGATTACATCTTGGGCTGCCTTGATTACTCTCTCAAATCGGCCGGTCCCATGGGTAGACAGGCCGCCTAACAAACTCTGTGGACTTAGTAGCTCAACGCGAGGATACGTCTGAGCCCACAGCTCGAGAGTTTGGTACGCCTTTTCCAGATTTCCCGTTACCTCCCGGTCGTAGGTAAAGTCGATGAAAAACCTTTCCCGATCGCTGACGCGATTGCGCAGGCGCCAAGCTTTCGTGGTGCTCTCGGCTGACAGCACGGACTCTCCCATAGCGCTGTACGACAGCCCTAAATTGGCGTACGCCATCGCGAATGTAGGATCGATTTCGACAGCGCGCCGGAAGAGAGGAAGGGCCTCCTCATTCCCGGAGGGTAAGACCGCCTTCATTCCAATGCTGTAAGCTTTCAAGGCTGGAAGTGAAGATGTTGTAGCCTCGGCGAGCGGCGTCGAGTGCTTTTCCACCGTAGCCAGAGATTCACCCACCCTGATTCTAAATTTGCGTACGATCTGACTGATCGAGTTCAGGACATCTTCTTTCCTCGGCGCCAGCGCCTGCTCCTGATCCAGAATGTTTCCGGTGTTGCAGTTGCTTGCGCGCAGGCCCACTACATATTGGCTCGCAACGCGTGCGATTGAGCCTTCCAGGACAGCTGCACTTGCGGTTCGTTCGCAGATCTGTTGAGCTATTTCGGAAGTCAGCCGCGCCTCCTTGGGCTCTCCCATGAGAGCCAACTGCTGCTGAACTTTCCTGTCTGAAAGCAGACTGAGAAAAGGCGATTGTTGGAGCTCCACGGCCAGCCCTCGGCGGAGAGTGTCATCGAACACAGAATCGCCAGTCTTATTGTCGAAGTCCGCCAGGACAATCGTGTCGTTATCCGTGAGTCTCGGGGCGCGATGAAGATAGGGGTATGCCGCCGCGAAAAGAGCCAAAATCACGGCGACGGCGGAAACGGTTTTCCAGGGGCTTATGCCGGCAGTTGCCCTATCCAGCTCTCGCTCCAACTCGGCAACCGACTGCCAGCGCCGCGTGGGATTCTCTTCGAGGCACCGGTTTACAATCCTTTCCAGCGTTCGCGAGGGAATGCGCCTCTGCTGAGCTCCAATTCGGCCGCCGGTCAACATCTCATAGAGGACACAGCCGAACGAGTAGATATCTGTGCGGGCATCGGCCGACTCGCCTTCCCTTTGCTCCGGCGCCATGTAAGCTGGCGTGCCCATCAGCATGCGGCTCGCTGTAGCCGTTTCTTCCGTGGCCGACTTCGCCAGTCCGAAATCCAGAACTTTGACGCCTGACTTCGCGATAATGATGTTACCGGGCTTCAGATCGCGATGAGTGATGCCCTTGGCGTGTGCCTCTACAAGGGCAGCCGCAATCTGCGAGGCATATGGGACAGCCGTCTTCAAGGGAAGAGGTCCGCTTTTGAGCCGGACCGCTATCGTTTCGCCTTCTACCAGCTCCATAACGAGGTAGTTCGGCCCGACATCGTAGAGCGTGCAGATATGAGGGTGGTTGAGCGAGGAGATGGCCCGGGCCTCATGCTCAAAGCGCGCAGTGAACTGCTCGCGAGTGATCTTGATGGCGACGGCGCGGCCTAATCGCGTATCTACCGCGCGATACACCTCGCCCATGCC
Organism: uncultured Acidobacteriaceae bacterium; assembly: GCA_963814195.1. Classification (GTDB taxonomy): domain Bacteria; phylum Acidobacteriota; class Terriglobia; order Bryobacterales; family Bryobacteraceae; genus Bog-105. The sequence continues at coordinate 410,152 of CAWFBU010000003.1, read as the reverse complement.
GCCTTCGCCGAGCTTGCTTTCGATACGGTACGGCCCCAGGTAAGCGCCTGCAGCCAATCCGATGACCGCCGAATCTTCGAGCAGTTCGGGGGCGTTCTGGGCGGCAGGCTGATCCAGAAACTCGCCATCGCTGCGCTGTGCGAGAAGCGACTCAATTTCGCGGCGCAATTCCGGATCTGTCTGCTCCAGCAGTGCGGCACGCTTCTCGGCCGTTCCCTCGCGAGCCGCATGGTAGAGTTCTTCGATCTGCTGGAAACGCTCCGGGGTCATAGCTGCGGTACCGATGGGTTCCTATCGTACGACCTGAGGGGCACAAGTACAAGACGGGCACGAGATACTTTGTATCGCGCGCAGGCCGCCCAAGACGTCACGCGTTTGGCCGCCTGTCGCAATGTCAGAAGTGTTCTTTCGCGGACCCGCGGCGCTCAACCGTGTCCTTTCCGCTCAACTCGCGTAGTAACCAAGCCTTGGCGAGATCCCAATCGCGCCTTACCGTACGGGGAGAGATATTGAGAGCCGCGACGATCTCCTCCTCCGTTAGTCCGCCGAAGTAACGCAACTCGACCACCTTGGCCTGGCGCGGGGCAACCTGTGAGAAAGCTGTCAACACTTCGTCCAGAGCGAGGATGGACCGGTCCGTCGCTGGTGACAGGACGGCTGTTTCATCGAAGTTCACCGTAGGAGCCATTCCGCCTCGCTTTTGCGAACGCCGACCGCGGGCCGCGTCCACCAGGATCCTTCGCATCATCTGCGCCGCCAGTGCGAAAAACTGCGCGCGCGCGTGCCATTCGACATTGGTCACCTCTACCAGGCGGAGGTAAACCTCATGGATGAGTGCAGTTGCCTGGAGGGTGTTGCCGTGGCTTTCGTTCTTCAGATACCGGCGGGCCATTCGGCGAAACTCGGGATACACGTACTCCGCCAATTGGCCCAAGGCTGCTTCTTCACCGCCCGCCCAGGCTTTTAGCATTCCGGTGATTTCTGCAGAACGTGCGTCGATCATAGCCGTTCTCCCGATGGGCACAAAGAATATAACAGAAACGCGGCCGCTTTTGTCGTCTGCTTCCGCCTGTACCGGCGAGAGGAGAACAAACCCCACCAGGATCTCCTCCGGAAAGTAGGGAACATATGAAACACACAGCAGCTATGGCGCTCGCGCTTAATCTCGGTGTAGGAGCCGTTTACGCGCATGAAAGGCCTGTAAAGATGACGTTTTCGGGTAATGGTTCGCCCAGCTCGATCAATCTACAGCAGCCCAATTCAAGTAACGCCGAAGAGGATGTCGCTGGGAACGGCCCGCTGGGCTCCTTCACCTATCGTGATGTGCGGGCGGTCGCCAGTTCTCCAGCAGCGTCGAGCACTTGCTCGGGCGCTAATCAGGCCTACTTCCCGAGCGTGTCGGGAGCGGGCATATTTCGTTTCCAAGACGGGAGTCTGTTGAAGGTTAATCTCAGGCAGGGAGGCGATTGCATCGATTTCGCGGCTCTGCAGGGCCATTGCACTCTTAGTCTTGAAATTACGGGAGGAACCGGCCGCTTCAAGAATGCGTCCGGCCTGCTGACGTTTACCGAGACGGCAGTTCCAGTATTAGCCGACGCCTCGAACAACCCCGTTTTGTTCACCGAAACAGGCGAGTTTACCGGAACGATTTCCGGCGTGGACACAGAGGACGAACGTCAAGACGAGCGGGAGTAGGAAAGCAAGTGCGCTCGCTCCTACTCGCCGTGTTCTAAGTGGCACCAGTCCCCTTTGGAAAGCCACTCAGGGACTCGATTCATAACATCTGCCTGCCGAGAGAAGGTATGGCGACCGTCAGATCGGATGAAGAGCCCGATGGTCGCCGCACCTCTTCCAGTTCTTGGCGAGAAAAATCTACTTCAAGTATTCTTCGACTTGCCGCCCCGGTACTTTGCCACCATCGCATGGATCACATCGGCCGACAGGGTAGCCGCTTGCCCTTCAATCTCCTCTATGGTCAGGGCGTGGCCGCAGTTGGTGCACTCGGCTTCGACAAGAGCAGCAGGCGAGTCTGGCATCCTGTCCGTCTGGAAGGTTCGTTCGCCGCACTCGGGGCAGCGGAACGGCACACTGTACTGCAGCATATTTTCATAATCGATCGGCACAATTCCTCCTGCCTGGAAGCGGAGTCCATTCTCCGCTTAGCGGCCTACTCACGTGGACAGACCTGAAACCGATTCTCTCATCGCCATGTCCGGCACGGCCAACTTGCCCAGGACTGATCGGGTCGTATGATCAGTTATGCCGCCGACCGTCGCCTCCAGTGGCTTGAGTGACGATGCATTCCTCTCAGCCTTTCATCGCTGCGAACTACCGCTATCGATGTTTCGTCACGGCGATCATCTGAAATTCGCCTGGCTTACTCTCAATCGTCACGAATTCGAGGAAGCGCTGCAGATCGTCAGAGACGGTATTCGACGTTTCGCGACCCACTACGAGGTTGTCCATATCTTTCACGAGACAATCACGACGGCATGGGTGCATTTACTTGCGAGCCACGGAGAGCCCACCTTCTCGGCTTTCCTGGCGGAGCATCAAGACCGGTTAAATCTGAAGCTTCGACACCAATTCTGGACGCCGGAGGTACTGGACAGTCCCGATGCAAGGGAGCATTGGCTGCCTCCTGACCGAGCAGTACTCCCAGCCAGAATATAAGAAGCTCGGGCGGATTCCAAAGCACTTTGGCTTCAGCGCATCTTCTGCGAAAGACCTTCGCTTGCCTTGATCGCCCACGGAATACCGGGGAATAACGCCAGCGTCATTCGTATCTCATTCCGCTCTGCCGCCAGGTCTCCCTGTTTCTCAAACAGCTTGACGCGACTTTCGCGAGCCAACGCAGAGTCCGGATCCACTTCGACCGCGAGATCCAGGTTCGTTCTCGCAAGCTTCCATTCCCCAGCTTCGGTGTAAGCCGAACCCAGCGCATTGTAGGAGGGTCCGGAATAATGGTCCAAGGAAACTGCCTTGAGCAGATCCTCGAGGCCGAGTTGCTGCTCGCCGTTATGCCACCGGGCGAGCCCCCGATACCGGTACAGGTCTGCCCAATCGGGTTTGTGCTGAATCAGCTGGTCGAAGTAGCGTGCAGCGGCTGAATACTCCTTCAGCTCGTACGCAGCACGCCCACATAGCAGCTTCGCCATCACTGATTCCGGCCGTTGTGCCAGAACCGCCTCAGCGTCCGTTTGGGCCCTTGGGTACTGCCTTACTCCAAAGAGCGCCCATCCGCGCACAAGTTGCTCGTCGCTGGTCTTTGGCTGCCAGTTCGGGTCCGGACCAACCGGCCGCATCGCACCCGGTACACTGCCTCCTGGCCGGTCTGTATGGAAGTTGACCAGATGGCTCGGCGCATAGAGCACTTCAAGAACTCCCGTCGTCTCCACCGGTTGCCCGTTTACCGTAGCCGGGCGGAACTGCCACGCCTTCAGCTCGCGCATACTCTTTTCGGCCCACTCGTTCGAAGTGGCTTCCAACGACGAAAGGCTCTGCACCTTTCCGTCCTTACCCACATCCATTGCCATCCGTAGCCTTGCGTCGCCCTTGCCTCTCGGATTCTCCGGAACCTTCCCGTGTGTCAGCTGCGGCCGCGTTCCTCCCGCTGGCAGGGTGAAATCGAGTCGCGCAAACTGATTCTCATGGCCGGCAATCATCAGATTCCAAGACACCTCAATCTGCGCCGTCTGGGCAATGGGCCCGCCATTCCGCATAGCCGGAGCAAAGCGCCATCGGCTCAAGGCCTGCATTGCATATTCGTCCAAACCAAACCCCGCGCCGCGTACCACTCGAATGTTCTGCGGCGTGCCTTCTTTGTCCACCGTCAGCGCGCACAGCGCCCTGGCGCTCACCGCTGCCTTGCGCGCCTCATCTGAGTACATCGGATCGATCTTTGAAATCACTATTGGAAATGCGTCGGGCGTTGGCGTTTCCGGCGCCTCCAACTCTGAAAGCCGACCCTGTTCTGCCGCCGCTTTCGCCCCCTTTGCCCAAGCGTCGCTCGGTAGAATGTGCAAGATCAAATCGATCTCCGCCAGTGTCCAGCCCGATCGTTCCGCTTACCCGCCAAAATGACTTGATTCTCGCGTGCCCTGACGTAGTCTGGATTGAGTTCGATGGCCTTGTCGAAATTCAACTTCGCCCGCTCTAACTGACCCAGGTCCCGGTAAGCCAAGCCCAGTTGGTTATAGCCGGCTGGGAGGTATGGCTTTAACTCAGTCACTTTCTGGAAGTCTGGAATTGCCTGTTCTGGTCGCCCCATGGCGGAAAGCGCCAGTCCGCGATAGCGATAACTTGCCGGCCATTGCGGATCCTCGCGAATCGCTTCGTCCAGGTCTCTTAAAGCGTCAGCGTAGTTCTTGCTCTCATAGGAAATCATCCCGCGCAGAGAGGTCGCCATGAACCATCCAGGTCGCAAGCGCAAAGCCTCATCTGCGTCCCGCCTGGCCGGCAGCAACTGACGTCTTGCTAGAAGTCTGTATCCTCGTACCAGGAATTCTTGCGCATTGGCGGGTGTCCATCCGCTGGGACTGTTCTGTGCGACGCATACTGCCGCCCATGCAGTCGTAAGCAGCAACGTGAGCCCTGCCCATGCGCACCACCGCCTCACTGCATCACCTGACTTCCCATTCTTGTTTCTTACCTCTCGCGATCTCGTCAGCAAACGAGCGACCGCACCGCCCTCTGCCCGTCTGCATCGACGAGTCTGCCGGCTTTTTCACGACCGGCTATCCAATTGGTTAATTGCGCTGTTGGCGTCCTCATGAAATCGTTATCGACATCGAAACGTCTCTCTTGCGCTCCTGAGATCAGAAGCCTGCGACCAGTTCTAGGCACCCAGTCTGACTCCCAAGTGCGGTGTTTTCACTACTGAGCTAGGTGTTCGATGCTTCCTTCAGCAGACCCAGCAAGCCGTCCCACAAATCTGAAACGATCTCTCCAGCCGGTTTGCACCTGGCGAGCTTTGCGGACTGGCCAGCCCACATTTGCATGCGCTCGGCGTCCCCGTCCCTTTTAGCCGCCTCTCGCATCCTGGAAGTGAGTCCTCTCTGAATGGGGTAGGGCGCGGGAGTTGGGCCGCGCATTGCCGCACGAACGTACGCATTGGCGACGCTCCGCCCGGGTCGTCCACTGAAGGAGCGCGTCAGTATTGTTTCATGAGCTTCTGTGTGGGCAAGTCTGTCCGCATAGGAGGCAGGCATCACCGCTTCCGGAGTGCGCAAGAAACCCGTTCCAATTTGCACCGCGCTTGCACCCAACAATAACGCCGCGGCCACTCCTCGTGCATCGGCGATGCCGCCGGCTGCAATGACGGGCACCTTGACCGCATCGACCACCTGGGGCAGCAGAGCCATTAAACCGACTGATTGTTGCTCCGCTTCATCGGCGTGAAACGCTCCACGATGTCCACCGGCTTCGAAACCCTGTGCGACGACCGCATCGGCACCAGCGGCCTCTGCGGCCTTGGCTTCTGCAACCGTAGTCGCGGTCGCGAACCACAGGATCCCACGCGTTTTCAACTCGGAAACGAACTCTGGCTCGTACAGCCCCATAATGGATGAAATCACCTTCGGTGCCGCCTGTAACATGGCCTGACACTGTGCCTCGAAGTCCTGAAGAGGACTGTCCCCCGCTTCAGCCGGGACGGGTGGTCCCCAAGTGGCGAGAAACTCGCGCTGCAATTGCTCCAGATCTATATTGCGGACCGGCGAGGGATCGGGAATCCAGAGATTCAGTTGAAAATGTCCTTCGCTTTTTGCACGGAATTCCCGGCTCCAGGTCAGGATGTCGTCCGGTGGCATCATCAGAGCACCACACGCGCCCAATCCTCCGGCATCAGCGACGGCGATGGACAAAGACGGCGGACAGGCGCCGGACATGGGCGCAAGCAGGATAGGCACGCGGATCCCGAGCCAGGACGCAAAGTGCAGAGCGCGGGCGAGAGGCGGCAGGGGGAATGGAGTGGGCATGAGCGACAGTGAACGCAATGATCTCGCTTCTAGTTTGCGCCGATGTTCCCAGCGAGTGCCAAGATCTTATGGATGAACGTCTCAAGATGCGGCGTGCGGATGACACACCAGGGGTATTTCTTGCGTATACCCGATTGCGGCGTGCATGGTCTCAAGTCGTATATCACCGAAGATACGTACCTGTTCCTTTTGGCGCACATGGGACTCGCTGCCATCGATCCCGTCGAGTGGCGCCTGGACATCAGCGGAATGGTCAGGCAATCCGGCTCATTTAGCCTTGCCCACCTCGAAGCCATGCCTCACCACGAGGTTACGTCAGTGCATGAATGCGCCGGCAGTCCGCTCACGCCGACTGTGCCTAAGCGTCGAGTAGGAAACGTGGTTTGGAGGGGTGTTCGGCTGGCCGACGTTTTAGAACAATGCGGCCTTGCGGTTGGAGCTGCGTTCGTTTGGACACACGGCTTGGAGTCTGGAGACTTCGCTGATCTCAAGAATGAGCCGTACGTGAAGGATCTTCCGCTGGCAAAAGCGCGGTCTCGTGAAGTACTGCTCGCCACCTCCATGAACGGCGTGCCACTTTCATCCGGTCGCGGCGGCCCTGTGCGACTCGTTGTCCCTGGCTGGTACGGAACGAATTCGGTGAAATGGTTAGGTGCGCTGACCGTTACAGATCATCGAAGTCCGGGGCCGTATACGACATGCTTCTACAACGACGCCTCCCCTGCCGGACCAAAGCCGGTCTGGGGAATCGCACCAGAAAGCGTCGTCGTCTTCCCATCCCCGCACGATGCTCTACTCTCAGGAGAACCGTTCCTGATCCAAGGGTGGGCCTGGGCGGAATCAGGGGTGGCGAGAGTAGAAGTGCGCACCGATGTTAGTGGAGCCTGGATACCCGCCCACTTGGAATCACGTATCGATTTTGGCTGGCAACGCTTCACTTTACCTTGGACATTTCGGTCGGGCCAGCAACAGGTATCTTCCAGATGTTTCGACCTCAGCGGCATTGGCCAACCTGAGTCGGGGGCGAGAAACGCTGTGCACACCGTAACAGTGAACGTCGAAGCGAGCGCACAGCTTAGGTGATGAGCCTGGCGTATCGGGGATGTGTTACGTGCGCGTTTGATTCGAGTCAGCTGTTCACCAAACCGGGCTAATATCGATTGCCGCTGCCAATAGCCTTCGGCATACGGAGGAGGCCGTAAATCGACGGAGCGCTGGATAGATACCACGTGGACAGCACCAGATCACAAACCGCGCATCCGGCTGAGGAAGTGGGCACAAAGGGGACGATTGGATTGCCATACAAGTAATGAACAATGTCCCAGCCTGTATGAAGCATCCAGGCTGCGCCGATGAAGCGGTAATCGTGCAGCCCCCAATACGCTAGAGAGGTCAGGAGAGCGCAAAAGGCAAACTCCCAGACTCCCAGGCCGCCATTCAAATAGGCGGCCCCCGCGCCGGCAATCAGGAGCGCACTGAGGTTTCGACGGCCTGGTTCCTTGAGCAGTGACAACGCTGCAATCCACAGGACTGCTACGAATATCGGAGAGATCAACTGTAGAAAGGTCAGTGCGGGCGGTGGCTGGATAATCATCTTAAGCTACAATAGCACGACCGATCGTGCTATCGTAGGGGCGTGAGCACGGACGTTTCGTCTAAACACTTCCGCATCCTTGAATGCGGGACCGATCTACTGAGCACCTGTGGGTTTGCAGGCGTCACACTCGGCGTCTTGGCAGAAGAAACCGGAATGTCGAAAAGCGGCCTCTTTGCCCACTTTCGATCAAAAGAAGAGCTGCAGCTAAGGCTACTTGAGAACACCGCAAGAATTGCCGGTGAGCGTGTAATTGCGCCAGCAATGAAAGTGGCGGACGGCCTGCCACGGCTTGAGGCGATAGTAAAAAACTGGTTGGGTTGGACTGCCAAAGCCGGGCTTTCAGGCGGATGCGCAGTCGCCGCGGGAATGTTTGAACTCGACGATCGCGAAGGACCGGTTCGAGATCGGCTTCTGACTATGGAAAAGTTCTGGCGTAATCTGCTCGCTCAACAGGTTGCGCGAGCCGTCGAACTCAACCATTTTAGTGCTGGATTAGATGTCGACCAATTCGTATGGGAACTCTGTGGAATCTATCTCAGCCATCATGCGTCTCTTCGCTTTGTTCGAGATAAGGATGCCGATCGGCGTGCCCACCTAGCCTTCGACATGCTCGTCGCACGATCCCTAAGTGAAAGAAAGGAATGATGCAATGCCAAGTCTCACCTTGACTCTGCCCGTTGTATTTCTAACATTTGCCTTGGAATACGCACTCGCGGCGGTAGCGGTGCAATTTACCGGTGTCCCTAGAGACTTTCCGCCATTTACCGCATTACCCATCTTGTCAGGAGTGATTGGAGGCTTCACGCTCGCTACCCTCACCTACGCCGTCGTGAAGCTTATGTCCAGTGATCCCAACCGTACATTTCTCCTGATCGCCATTGCCGTTTTAGCAGTGTCTTTTACATTGCCCGTCCGGCTTAGCTTTACGAAATCAAAACGTTTTGCAGGCGTCACGCCCTCGGCGCAGATGGTGCTTGCGCTAATGCACACCTTGCTTGCTACTTCTGCGGTGTCAATCCTAACTCGATCCCGCTGAATGGGAGGATCGGGCCTGGAGGCGCGACGATTATCCGACCAGTCACGTCTATCGGTCTGGTTACGAGAGATCGCCCTTGCGCGGTTTCTTACAAGTCATCCCTGGTCGTAGCCGCCCAGCTGCGCTACTGAGGCCCGTTGCTTGTGTCGTGAGACTTGCGTCTTCCCTTCTGAGTGCCGGCTTCCTGCTGCTTTTTGGCTGTAGCTAATATCCCAGCTGCCCGCAGCTTTGCGATCTCGCCAATCAGCTCCCTCGGTACGGGTTTGTTCAATTGCAGATGCAGTGTGCCCTTGCGCTGCTCATAATCCTTGAGCTTTTCTTTGAGCGAGGCGAAGAATGTACCCGAGGCTGCAAACAAGGAATAGTGTTGCTTGAAACCAGCGAAGTACAAAAGGGGTTTCCCGTTAAGCTTGTAGCCAGGCATTCCGTATCCGATAACCTCCACTGCCTCCGGAACCGCTCTCCTGATCGCCGCACGTACCTGCTCCAGTTTTGGACGCAATGCCTCCGGTTGCGCATCGATGTAGTCGTCAACCGTCTGGGGAGCGTGTTCTTTCATGGATTCTATCTTTGGGAACGCATCATTCCTTCACCGCGGTCTCGAGATTGGCAATGTCGAACTTAATCATTTGCATCATGGCAGCCATTGCTTTGGGATGTTTCAGAATCTTCCCGATATTCTCCGGCACTACTTGCCAGCACAGGCCGAACTTGTCGGTCAGCCAGCCGCAGGCCATTGGCTTGCCGCCCTCAAGCAGCTTGTCCCAATAGCGATCAATTTCGGCTTGGTCCTTGCAGGCGATCGAGTACGAGAAAGCCGGTGTGAGCGCCTGCGCGGTCCCACCGTTGAGGAACGTCATTTGCTGGCCCAAAAGTTCGATGGTGATGGTCGCGATCTTTCCGGCTGGCCATGGACCCACGCCGCTTGAGCGCAGTTCCTCCACTTTCTTTGCTTCCGGGAAGACCGACAGATAAAACTCGGCAGCGTCTTCGGCATTATCGTTGAACCACAGAAACGGTGTAATTTTATTCATCCTCTAGTCTCCACTGGGACAGTATCTGCGATTAAGCGCAACATTTAATTGGACGTGCGTTCCACCGACTCCTTACTCAACCGCAATCTGAAAACAATCTCGCCATTGTAAAAAGCTCACGGCCATCGCGCAAGAAGGCCTTCTCATTGATGAACACAGCCTTTGGCGAAGAACTTATCTGCTCGAAGACGGTCGTGAATGTTTCCGTTGCCTCCTTTTGTGATGGCGTCAGTGTTAACGCGTAGAAATTGAATAGATAGCGTCCGGACGTCGTGAGTAGCATATAAGGTGCTCATGCGAATCTGGTCTTCTACTGTATTGCTGGTTGCCATAGCCGGTTGCCTGTGCGCCCAGGCGCCCCAACCGCTCACGTCTGATGCAGCCGGAGTGTTTGCGATCTGGCCGGAGAACCCGCCGCGCGGTTCAGAGAGTTCGACCTGGCACGAACAGATCGAAACCCGGAACGGGAATCGCATGGTCCGCAACGTGGTCATTCCCAGCCTGACACTGTATAAGGCATCTGCCGGGAAGGCGAACGGCACCTCGGTAATCATCGCCCCTGGCGGCGCATTCCGCTTACTTATGGTCGATTATGAGGGCGTGGACCTGGCCCGCATCCTCGTTCAACGGGGCATCACGGCTTTTGTTCTCCGCTACCGCCTGATGCAGACACCCGAGAGTGAGGCGGACATGAGCGTGTATCTTGAGAAGCTGAATCAGCAGTTATTGACTGCCGACGCCATCTCAGAGAACCCACCTGCCTTTGATGACGCGACGAAAGCGGCCCTGGGGATTGCGGAGGAGGATGAGAGGCAGGCGATTCGCTACGTCCGCCAGCACGCGGCGGAGTGGGCGCTGGACCCTCATCGCATTGGTATCCTCGGTTTCTCGGCCGGAGGGGCTGCCGTGATGGGGCCCGTGATGCAGCATGATTCGCTAAGCCGTCCGGATTTCGCCGCACCTATCTATCCCGCGTATCGAACAGCAACGCCCGTGCCCGACGATGCACCTCCGCTCTTTATCGTTATGGCTGACGATGACAAGCTCATCTCACCAAATTCAAGTGCTCGTCTGTACATGGCGTGGCACTCAGCCCGTAAATCGGCAGAACTTCATATTTTCAGTCGAGGCAATCACGGCTTTGGGATGAAGAAGCAGCATCTGCCAGTCGATGGTTGGGTTGACTTGCTTTCTGGATGGCTGGAATCTTCCGGTTTTGCCGCCAGCACCCGTTAGGGACCGAAGTAGCTGTACGAACCGATCAGTAGAGAATTGGAATTTGGCCGACGGAGGTTCGCCCCGATACTGCCCTTTTCTCATTGGTTGTCACCGAGCGCACGACCGACCGTGACGTGGCCGTGGATGTTGCGGGAGCTGGGTAAATTCTGACTTGTTGGCTAACGGTTGCACCTTCGTAGGTTGCGGTGATCTGAACCGCCGTAAATGTCGATACCGGGCTGATGGACACGGGGAAGCTGGCCGTCGAAGCACCGGCCGGTATGACAAGGCTATCGGGCACTGCGGCAACTTGCGTGTCTTCGCTTGTGAGGCTAACAACTACGTCGACCGGAGCGACATCATTCAGGTACACAGTGCCGATTTCTGGGTCAATGGCGTTTGCGTTGCCTGGTTCAAACAAGAGAACCCCCAGAAGAGGATCGGTCTCGATTGTGTTCTGAAGGAGACTGGAATCGGATTGCGCCGTGATGACCGCCGCACTTCCGACAGTAGTGTCGACGGTTCCGATGACAAACGTTCCGGTGTCGCTTCCCGCGGGAATGGTCACGCTGGGTTCGACCCAGGCGACACCGGGATCACTCGTACTCAGGGCAAACGTGACGCCATCCTCAGGTGCCGGGCTTCCCAGGTGAATGATGCCGGTAGAGAATCGCTCGCCACCTACAACGCCGCGGGGCTCTATCTCCAGCGAATCAGCCGCTGTTGTGGCATTGAACGGAGAGCGGCCCCCGATAAAGGGTCGATATAAAGGATCGCCGATGTTCAGTATCATCCACTTCAGCCAACGCGTGTTACGGAGAAAAGCGTCTCCTGCATTGGCGCCTTCCAGCAGGTTTCGAATCGTGCCGGCGGGCCGGACAAGACCTTCCAGAAACGGCTCATTTACTGCGCCGGTTGTCACGGTAATGCCCCTTTGCAGTGCTTGCGCGGCCCAATTCGTACCACCGCGTGGATCAGCCGCAGAGGCGCTGTCAAGATGCCAGCCGATCGCTCCCATATTCCAGGTGAAGGCGTCGTTGTAGTTATTTAGGCTGTACCAGCCGCTGTACAGAGCAGCGTTCGGGCAGTTCTGCGCCGGCGGAGTGCCAAATTCCTCCTGGTTGGAATCCTCCATCACCGGGTAGCCGGCGGCGGACGCAAACTCAGCTGCCCGGTGAAGATCCCATTCTCCGCTGGAGTAGCCGACATCGGGTAGCGGCATGTCCCCGCGGTTGCGATCGAAGCACGCTAAGCCAACCGGTCCGCCCGACTGCTCAGTTTGAATCGCCTGAGTAACCAAACCCATCGCAATATCGGAAGTCGGCCCGTCAAGCCGCCATACGCTGTAGATCAAATCCGATCCGGGCTGATGCCGGTAATCCGAAAATGAAACGAAGGGCTGATAGAATCCGCCCTGGCCTTGGGATTCGGCGTAATATCCATGAGTTGTCGCAGGCCCGATGGGGGCGTAATTGTCAGGGTAGAAGTCCCATATGTCAGCCACATACGAGTCGATCGCGTACGGACCATGTAGGCGATCGATCAGATATGGCGTTCCGTAGCTAAGAACGATGTAAAGGATATTCTCCGGACCAATCGTGGAGAGGCATTGCTGGATGGGACTTTTAACAAACGTGTTGTAATCGGATTCGCTAAGCAGCCAATTGGACGGCGGAGCAATCGGGCAAAAATTCTGAGGTGGGATGTTGCGCTGGTCGGCGTAGAACCACGCGACGTTCTCCGATTCGGCAAGGCTCTGATCGTAGACAATCAAAACGCGCTGATTGAGGTCCTGAGCGGAAACGCGGACAGTGGCTACAAGGCACAAGAGGAGAAACGCGTAAGCGATTCCGGAACGTGTTTTATGAGAGACGGGCATGTCACCTTCCACTTTGAGCTTATTGCAAAATTTCTTGGTGATACCGAAGCACCCTGCTAGTGCCCAGCCCGCAAGCACCGTCTTGTGACCAGCATTGCAACGGCCGAGATTAAAAATGAAAGTGTCACCCAATTGAGGCCGGTATGCCAGGAGGCTACTATGGCGGCAATTGGTAAGCTTACGCTCCAGGTTGCTTTCCCCAGAAACAGATCAATTGTCAAAGCCAAGAGCATGATTAGGCAGGCGACGATACCAGGAAGAGCGCGGATCCACGGAAATGGGATCGGTTCGGGCGCTTGCGCTTCCGTGCGCACCGCGTGCATGACGTAACCGGGATAGCTTGGAACGAAGCAGGTCACGGGCTCTGGAGAGACGCGCCTTTCAACGTGCCTTCCCGTAAGCGCAGGATTTGCGGCCTGTGCCAGATCCATCTCTTGAAAGTAGAACACCAGAAGCGAACTTCGATAATTTTCTGGAAGCGTGTCGACGGCTTGCCGAACAATCCTCTCGTGCATAGTCTGCAGAATACTCGGCTTCCGGATCTGGCGATGCGTGGGTTTGCAGAGCCGCATCGAAGCCTAGGTTACTCAGCGGTATGCGGCGGAGTTCGCTTCTATACAGGTTTGTCGCCAGAGCAAAGAGCCAAGTTCAGAAAGCCGATTCGCGTCTCCATTGCGGGAGCGATAGGCGCGAATGAACGTCTCCTGAGCTAGATCTTCGGCACGGCTGCGATCCCGGCAGAAACGATAGGCGAGGTTGATCAATGGCTTTTGCGAGCGGCGGACGATGTCCTCAAACGCGGAAACATCGCCTGCTAAGACGCGATCAACGGCCACGCCGTCATCGTTCGCGTGATGATCTTACGCTGCCATTCCGTTCTCGATAGCGTATGACCCAACCATTTCAAAGGTGGTTGCACTTTCTGCTTGCCGGAAGAAAACGCAACCGCATGCATGGTCGGGTTGTCTGACCGGATGCTAAGCAAAGGAGCAAACATGATTGAGGATTTCGTAACTCCGGGAGTTAACGGTCTTCGCGTTTCTGAGCGTGGCAGTCCTGGGAGTGTCTTCGTTCGTGGCAGTCGCATTGTGGTCAAATGCGCGACGGCTTGAGAGGGAAGCTTATTACAAGGCCGACATGTTGAAGAAGATTGCGGAAAGTCCAGGAGCCGGGGCCGACGCAGCCCTCCAGATGTATCGAGAAGATCAGAGGTCAGCTGCCGAGAGGAGACGGGAAGGTCTGCGAATCGGCGGCCTCGTTCTTGTCGCCGTCGGCCTCGGACTATACATTTTCCTTCGTTCGGCAGGCGGAAGCGAGGCGGCTCTTTCGAGTGTACTTCCTCTTTTCGTAGGTATCGCCCTGGCGAGCTCTTCCTTTCTAGTGAAGCGAACCTAGCAACGGTCTCTCAGAACGAGCTCCTATGCTTGGCAGCTACGCGCAATGCCCGAGGTTGTGGATAACCTTAGAAGAATGTCCCGATGAGCTTATGGAACGATGCTGATCGCTGGTCCGCTCTTTGTTCAGGAGTCGATTGCCCTATCTGTCAACGCGGCAAGCCACTCGACATCGCGGCGGAACTTGAGACTTCCTGGGTAACTATGCCGGAAAGAGCTCCTATCGTGGGCTACGTGTGCCTGGTCTCGAAAGTACACGCCGTGGAGTTGCATGACCTCACTGACGCGGTCGCAACGGTCTTCATGCGAGATGCACGGCGGGTCTCAAAAGCTCTAGCCGCCAGTACCAGCGCCGTGAAACTCAATTATGAAATTCACGGGAACTCTCTCCCGCATCTGCATATGCACTTCTTTGCCAGATATAGGGGCGATCGATTCGAAGGCCAGCCGATCGATCCAAAGCTTGCAAATCAGCCCGTCTACGCTGCAGGTGCATTCAGGCGTGTGCGCGACGAATTCCTGCGCGCGCTCAACACACAGCCCTAGACGTCAAGATGAGGCGCTGTCCGATCCCCATTGGGAGTTATGATCATCCGCCAATCGCGATTGGCTCTGGCCCTTCGTTCGCACTTTGTAGTGAACTTCTGTAATCGCTGCGGTAACGCCCTGGAGGCGGTCCAAACTCCCGCTTGAAGGCGCGATTGAACACCGCTTCTGATTCGTAGCGGACGCCCGCTGCGATCTCCGCGACACCTCGCGAGGTTCTCTCTATTTCCCGCGCCGCGAGTTGCAGCCTCCAGCGGGCAAGGTATGTCTTCGGCGGTCTGCCAAGTACCGCGTAAAACGCTCGACTAGGGCGGATCTCGAGATACCTACCGAGTTCGCCAGATCCGCGATCGTCCACGGATGGGCAACACGGCCGTGAAGCAAGCCGAGACTTTTTCCCACCACGGCACGCGTGTTCCCGCTAAACATCCGACTTGGCGTTCCGGCAATCCGGCAACATAGCGCCGTAACGTATCGACAAACAACGCCTCGGAAATCTTTGCGAGCATCGCTTCGCTCCCGATCCGTCCGGAAACTGCTTCGTCGACCAGATGAAGAATGGAATGCTCCGGCCACTGCCCTGAGCCATCGGCTCTGATGTTGACCTTGAACACGTGTGGAAGGCCGCCCAGGATGGGTCGACTCGTATAGGGGTCGCAACTCATGTACCCGCAGACGAACTTCGAAGTTTCACCGCCTCCGCCGGCGCGCAACGGACTCAAGTCGCGTGACTTGATCTTGTCTGAAATTCCATAGTTCGGACAGGGCCGAGCTGCCCCTTGGCCGCTGCTCAATGGTGAGCGTGTCCATGCGGAAACACAACGACATCACCAGGCAGGAGATCCAGGTGCTGTTCATCTAGGAGCTCGATCACGGCTCCGCCTTTGACGACCGGGTGATAGAGCACAAGGTGTTCCGCCTCTGGAGCAATCTTCGGCGCCAGATTTGATGAAGGTTTGAAGAAATCGCAAGGAGCCGAGAATTCGGCAGTAAAGAAAACAGCTCCCTTCAGCTTGACACCGTTCAGAATTTCGGAGAATGCGTCCATTCGGTTCTTCGGACTTCCTGAAAAGTTCCCTGGCCCGTAGGCAGAAAAGTGTGGTTCCGCAGGCCTCCCGGACAACGAAACAAAACGCTTGGGCATGGACGGATGCGCTGAACCGTTCGATCATTGTACTTCCGGAAGCAAGTCCGCAAGGAACCGGCCGACGGGCAAGGGAGAAAAGATGAATCCGAATCAAGCATTGTGGGAGAAAGGTGACTTCACCGAGATTGCCGCTTTTATGCGCCAAGCAGGGGAAGTCACGGTGGAGTCCCTGGATGTTACGCCGTCGCTGCAGGTTTAGACTTGGGCTGCGGAGATGGTACAACTGCGATCCCGCTGGCGCGAACAGGGGCCGCTGTGACCGGCATCGATATCGCAGCGAACCTGGTAGCAGCGGGGAACCGACGCGCCACCGAAGCCGGTCTCAAGAACTTGAAGTTCCAACAAGGGGATGCGTGCAACCTGGAAGACGTTGCGGACGCATCATTCGATCTCGTCCTTTCCATGTTCGGCGCCATGTTTGCACCCAGGCCCTTTGATGTAGCCCGGGAAATGGTGCGGGTCACCAAGCCGGGCGGCCGGATCGTGATGGGTAACTGGATTGCCGGCGACCCGACCTTTGTCTCGGAGCTGCTCAAAATCAGCTCTCTTTTTACGCCTCCACCTCCGAAGGATTTTGTCAGTCCGATGACATGGGGCGTCGAAAGCCACATCATCGAGCGTTTCGGCAGCGCCGGCGTGCCCCCGGAAAAGATATCCGTAGGCAAAGACACGTTCTATTTCACGTCGCCCGACAAAAGTCCTCAGCGCTTCATTGAAACGTTCGAAGCATTCTACGGACCAACCATGAACGCCGTGGATGCCGCTCGCGAAAGCGGCAAGTTGAGCGAACTTCACAATCAACTTGTCGAGATGGCGAATGCGCAGAACAAGAGCACCGATAGCGGAACGTTGATTCCCGCTACCTACATGCGGGTCAGGGTTTCACTTTAGCGAAAACAGGAGATTGCAATGTCTATATGGCACCCAATCCCACGTTTGCTTCGCCCAAGGTGCCCATGGAAGCACCGGCCTGAAAGCTGGCCTTCGTCGCGATGGTTAACGGACAAGAGAAGGGCCTTCATGACGCATTGGGAGTCACTTACGTCGATTCTGCATCATCCGGTTACGGCAACCTGGTCGGACAAGTGGACATGCCGAACTCCGGAGACGAGCTACATCATCTCGGCTGGAACGCATGCAGCGCCTGCTGGTGTCCACACGCTCCGCACCCGCATGTGGAAAGGCGGTATTTAGTGGTACCAGGGATCCACTCCTCGCGGATACAAATCTCATCGAGACGAAGCCCGATCCGCGCGATCGAAAATCTTGAAGGTGATTGAGCCGGAGACAGTGGCTGCGCGCACGGATTACGCATCCCCTCACGCCATTCACTGCGTCCCTGACGCCATCCTGGTCAGCGCCTTGGGAGCTCCGGACGGCGACGAGCCCGGTGGAATCTTCATGATGGATCACGAGAGCTTCAATGTCCTTGGGAAATGGGAACTGATCGCGGTCCCCAGAAGCTCGCTTATGACTTCTGGTGGCACTTGGGGTCAGCGATCCTTTCCATCCGCCAAAAACCGGGTCGGTGCCACTTGGGCGGAATCGTCCGCCAGGCTGCTTATCCCAAACAACCAAAGAGGTCCTTAAATGGTGCGCCGCAAATGATGGAGCTCAGCCGGGACGGCAAGCGCATTGTTTCACGAAGTCCCTCTACACTCCTTGGGATGCCCAGTTTTATCCCGAAGGCTTCCGGAGCTGGATGGCGAAACTCGATGCCAAGCCGGAAGGCGGCATGGAGATCGATCCCCGGTTCTTCGTCGATTTCGACGGGCTTCGCGGTCACCAGATTCGTTTGGACGGCGGCGATGCTTCCTCAGACTCCTACTGTTTCGCATGAAGGGCGGCTGCCATGAATGAGGGCTTCACGGTCTGGTCCACGCTATTTCTTTTGGAAGCCTACCACGGCATGAATCCGGCAATGGGGTGTTTGTTTGCGGCCGCTCGCGGAATCCAAGAGCATCGCACCCGAGCTGTCGCCTAATGCTCCCCCGTAATACTGGCGGCCCCTTATGCCGATCAGCATGTCTTCCACAGAGGCACTGTGAGCGGCATATGGGCGACCGTAGTACACACGGTGGATTACCCTACGGTAACCACGGGCGTAGTGTTGCTCGTTTATCAGAAGCTTGGTCTCGCAAGCCTTCGCCGGGTCTGGTTCAATCTCAACCTGATCTGGGCGATCGCGCTAATCGCCACCGGGTTCACAACATTGCTGGTCTGAAAGTCCTCGTCAAAGTATGCACGCCTGCAAAGTCAGTTTTTTATATGGATGGCGTATCCGTCGTGTCAGTCGGTCAAGGATGAACGTTGGCGGCAGCAGACCAGTCTTCGTCATGACTTCATGTGCAGCCGGTGAAGCAAGCCAGCGAATGAGAGCTTGTGCCTCGTCCGGATGCTCCGCCGTAACCGGGATGCCCGCGGCACACTCGGTGATCCTCTGTGCCCCGGGTGGCAGGTCGCCGACAATGTCGATTCCTTTCAAAGGAATCAGCTCACTCATCTGCCCGCACCGCGGGGACGAGAGCAAGGAGAAGTGTCACAATTGCAACTGCTGTTCTACCGAGAACTCCCCGCACAGTCTTCATAGAAACCAGTCCTGCGCCGGTGCCACAGTAGCTGCCATCCGAGCGCGTAGACAAGCTTACCGGAAATTGCGATGTTACGTCCGCCCGCCTGGTTGGAGGGCGTTGGGACTTGGACTTGCTTGCAAAAGAAAAAAAAGCCCTCTCCCCGGGTGTCGGAGAGAGGGCGCGCTTGGCGGTCGTTGAAGCGTGTTCTAGTTATCGTCGACGTCAGCTTTGGTAGGAGCTGGACGATTAAATTCGCTGGGAGGGCGAACCTTGGTCTCGCCAGGATAGGGTCGTTTGAACTCGGTCGCGAAGTACCAGTTCAGATGGTTGAGGGTGTCCGGATCTTCGGCATCGGGCTTAGTCAGTTTACCGGCGAACATCTGCGCCTTCTTCTTGACCCAAGCTTTCTGCAGAGCCACTACCGAAGGGCTGCTCGAAGCGAGGGCCGCCGTTGGTTTCACACCGGCGTCGAGTGCAACGATGTTGGGAACATGCGTCCACGGTTCGAAATTCGCGGCGGGCACTTTGCCCTCAACGAAGGCCGTTTTCATCGGAGACGCCACGAGATCGAACTGGTTCATCGGGGGCAGGCCGAGAATTTGCTCGATGGTCCGAGTCATGTTGACCTGAGTGTAGTAGGTATGGTCGGCAGGTCCATTCTGGACCGCGTACGGGCTGACAATATAGCCGGGGCTGCGATGACCATCGATGTGGTCGACACCATTCTGCGCGTCATCTTCCTCGATGAAAATTGCCGACGAAGACCAGACATTGCTGTGGCTGATGTAATCGATCATGCGCCCGACGGCCAGGTCGTTGTCGGCCTGTTGCGCCTGCGGGGAAGGCGGGCCACCGGTATGGTCATCCATGACCCACAGGATGCTCAATGTGGGCACTGTACCGGCCGCGAGGTCAGCGTTGAAATCCTGTAACCAAAGATCAACGCGGAACTGGTCGGGAATACCCAAATCGAAAATCGGGAAGTTCTTGATCAGGTGATTAGAGACAGCGGGGACCGAGGAGTGTGCCTGAATCGTGTTCTGGTACAACAGCGTACTCTCCTGCCCAGCCTCGAATTTCAGCGCATCGTTGTAAAACTCGGTCCAGGTCGGCTCGGTGGTCTTCCCATTAGGCTGCAGGAAGGTATCGTATTCGACGTACTCGCCATAGATCTTTACAGGCAGACCAGCGGCTGCGGCTTCCGAGAACAGGAAACCCTTGTTCTGATAAGCGAGTGCATCTCCGGCGTTTCCACCGGGATAGCTGCGGGTCCAGTCAGGTGACTGAATATCGTCAGCATAAGGCGCCATGGCCTCAGTGATCCACTGGTGACCGTCAGCCGATTGGCGACTCGGGTCGTAAAAATTGTCCAACAAAGGGAAACGTTTCACCAGCTCGTGTGCGTTCGGAGTTACTTGCGCACCGAACACCGCCAGTGATGGTTCACCATTGCCGGCGGCCACATCGCCGAGGATCTGATCATAGGTTCGATTTTCCCGAATGATCAGGAACACATGCTTAATCAGCGAAGGATCACCGATCTTTTTCGGCAGTGCGACCGGCTTGACAGACGGCTTACCACCGGCAGCAGTCTTGATGTTCTGGGTCAGATCCCAATGATTGTTCGCGAAGACTTCCGACGTCATCGCGTCCAGGGTCGGAGTCGTCGGCACAGGAACGATGCTAACGGTGCCATTGTCCTGGTGAGTATTGTAGTCGGTTACACCGTAATCGGTCTCGAAAGAATACCGCGCCCCAACTCCCTTGTCATTCGCAACGATGAGCTTATTCTCGGCCGAGTCAAGTACGACTGAGCTTGGCGCGTAGGCTACCGGAATCATGCCGAGGACGGGATTCGTGACACCTTTGACCAGGTTGACGACCGCAATCGCGTTGGCGTTGTAAAGAGCGACAAAGGCGACCTTATTCTTACTATCGACGGCGATCGAGTTTGGCGCGGCGCCATAAGCCGGTTGGGTTTCGCCGGGAATACTAATCGGCAGCCCGAGGTCGATTGTACGAGTCACCTTATTCGTGTTGGTGTTGATCACCGAAATGGTGTCGCTATAGGTATTGGTGACCAACAAATCCTTACCGTGGAAGGCCATCCCAGTCGGGTGGAGACCGGTTGGGATCGTTGCGGTAACGGTCATGGAGGCTAGGTCGACAACCGAAACAGTTCCGGTAATTGCGGCGCCTACCACGGGGTCCGCCACAATTTCAGTACCTGCCGAGAAAATCTGGAAGTCCCCTTCCGTAGCGATCCGGCCGCCTTCGTTACTGACATATGCGGTTTTGCCGTCGCTGCTGATCAGAACGCTATGCGGTGCATTACCAACGCGGATCTGTGTCCCCTGAACCGGCGGCGTCGCGGTCAGGTCGATTTTGGCGAGCGTGTTGTTTTGATTCAGCAGCGCGTAGGCGCTTTTGTTATCACTTGAGACCGCCACGCCACCTGGATAAGAGGTTTTTGGACTGTAGAACGTACCGCAAGGTACTGCGTAGGAGCCGGGAGGGCTGTTCGGAAAGCAGTTGATGAAGGAATTGTTTGGCGGAACGCTGACCTGCGCGCTGTCTTCCAGCATGCCCTGAGGAGTAACCTTGGCAATCCCAACATTGCTACTGTCCTGGCTGAAGATAAGGTACTTACCGTCGGGCGAATAGCTTATTCCGTTGAAGCTACCGCTACTATCCTTTCCGTCCGTGATGTAGTTCTGAAGAACAACGCCCGTCCTGGTATCGATCACTTCAACCGCTTCAGCCGCGCCCATCGTGAGGACGGCGGCTGTGTGCGTTTTGGCAGTCGGGTTCAGCGCCACGGCCTTCGCACGGACCCGGGTTCCAAGGTCTACCTGGATGCCGGCGGGCGAAATAACCTGGCCGCTGCTGACCACCCACGAGCCGTTCGCCTGCGGGCCGGTGTAATAGGTCGGGAACGGGACAGACTGACCGGCCATGAACGCCGGAACGCTTAGCCCGGCAGCCATCAGGCCCGCGAGCGGGCGCAGTCGGTTGGTCTGAGATTTCTTTTGAGACTTATCTTGGGAGGTTTTTCGGATCTTTTTTCGGAACATCTATAGTTCGCTCCAATTGGAACTTCTCATCAAACAAGCTGGAATAGGCCTATGACCTATTGGGAGTACCTCTAGTGTTTTACCCGCAAGAGGGGGACGCCGAGATGACGCGAAGATTACGATTCCGTCATGTTCGACACCGAAACAGGCAGGCTGAGGGTGACGCGAGTTCCTTCGCCCTGGGTGCTCGAAATATGAACATTGCCGCCGTGCAGCAAAGCAATACTTTGCACGATGGCCAATCCAAGGCCCGTCCCGCCAAACATTTGGGATCGCGATGCCTCCACGCGGAAGAAGCGGTCGAAGACTCTCGGCAGCGCGTCCGGGGGAATTCCGTTTCCGGTGTCCGAGACCTCAATGTGGAGGTTCGATAAGTGAGCCCTCGCGTTCATAAGGATGGTTCCGCCCGGGGGTGTATGGGCCACCGCGTTCGAGACGAGGTTGCTAAGAGCGCGCTGCAGAAGCGACTGATCTAAAGCAGCGATGACCGGTTCACCTAAACAGGTGCTGGTCAGCGTAACGCCCGCGTCCGCCGCGGAGACTTCATAGTATTCCCGCACACGGGTAAGCAATTGCGCGACGTCGGTCGCCTGTCGATTCAAAAGCTCCAAAGGACTTTCTGCGCGGGCCAGAAAGAACAGATCTCCAATAAGATTGGACAGCCGTACAGCCTCTTCCAAACATGACCCAAGTGCATCGCGGTATTCTTCGACGGTCCTTGCCCGAGCCAAGGCGACTTCGGCCTCACCGCGAATATTATTAACGGGGGTGCGGAGGTCATGAGCGATATCGGCCGAGAAGCGTGAAATCCGCTCAAAGGATTCTTCCAGACCGTCGAGCATCGTATTAAAGGTGCCGGCAAGGGACGCCAGTTCAAACGGGTATCCTTCCGTGTCGATACGCTCGCGGAGATTCGACGAGCTGATGCGCCTGGCGGTGGAGGCCATTTCCTCGACTGGACAGATGCCTTGCCGGGCAATTCGATGTCCGATCAGGGGCAGGAAAATGCAAGCGGCCAGAAGAATGGTCCAGAACCAGCGTCGGTATCCTGCCAGCAGCTCCTTTTCCGGGGAGATGTCGACCGCAATCTGAATCAAGTCGTCCGAAGCGCCTGCCGGTCCTACGGGAGCGACCGCGGTGGCGATTCGAAACGAGGTTCCATGCTTTCCCTTCATTTCGAACTCGGACTTAGGATGGCTTAGCGCCTGGGTAGTGAGTTGCTGAAGACTTAACTGGTCCTCCATGCCGGGCGTGGCCAGAAGCGGGGTACGGCGCTTATCGAGGAGGCGAATGTAAAAGTGTTGATACTTTCGTGCCGAAGTCTCAAGCTCGATCTCCTCGCGTAGAGCATCCCAGTCAGCCGGGCGATCGCGCACCAGTGTACGAACTACGTTGAGCTTGTCCTCAAAAAACATACTGGTGCTTCGATCCAGTTGCGTGACGAGCACCAGGTAAAGAGTGGCCGTAGCGAGGGAGATGAAAGCTAACCCGGCAAGGGCATATCCGGTTGCAAGCCGGAAGGCTAGACTTTCCCAACTGCGCGAAAGCCGCTCCCAGCCTCTACGCAATACTTTCAAAACGGGCTCGAGATGAAGTATGCCGAGCGAACCGGAGCCGAGTCTATTTCCTAAACCCAGGGGCGCGTCCGTGCCCTCTGCACTAGCGCTCGGTTTCCATGACATAACCGGCGCCTCGCACAGTGTGGATCAGTTTCGGGGAAAAAGGTTCATCCACTTTGCTGCGCAGACGCCGCATGTTCACATCGACAACGTTAGTATCGCTATCGAAATTCATGTCCCACACTGCTTCGGCGATCAAGGTACGCGACAGAACCTCCCCCGCATGCCGGGCCAGCAGCGACAGGAGGAGAAACTCCTTGGCAGTCAGATGAAGCCGTTGTCCGGCTCGGGTAGCACGTTGCCGCAGAGTGTCAATTTCGAGATCGGCCATGCGAATGGTCTCCTGCAGGCGAGGCGAGGCCCGGCGCAGCAGCGAGCGAACCCGCGCAAGCAACTCGGAGAACGCAAAAGGTTTGACCAGGTAATCATCCGCGCCGAGTTCAAAGCCTCGTACTCTTTCATGCACAGCGTCCAGCGCGGTCAACAGAAGTAGCGGCGTCCGGCATTTCGACTGACGCAGGCGGCTGAGTACCTGCCAACCGTCCATGGCTGGCAGCATCAAGTCCAGGATGATCGCATCGAAGCCAACTTCCAACGCCAGGTGAAGACCGTCAAGACCGTCCTTCGCAATATCCACGACGAAACCCGACTCGCCCAATCCCTTCTTAAGGAACTTCGCTGTCTTTACCTCATCTTCTATGACCAGAATTCTCATACGCAGTTGGGCCGGCAGATTAGGAAGCCATACACCGGGCGATTGCGCTGAGCCATCCGCTCGAACCGGCCTCGATGTTTGTTGGACCAGATGTCCCGCCTAATCATGCGAACTTGGTGCGCGAATACACCGCCTGCACACCGCACGAACGATGGTAAAAAGGTCCTGTAACGGTCTTGTGACAATTGCGTGAAATGTCCGTCGTCTACGTTAAGGTTTCAAGTACTTAGAGTTTGCTTTCGTTCTGGGCGCCCTCGAACTTTTGCGGTGCAGTGGGCTGTTGCCCTGCACCCGACTGTTGAGGATTGCCTGGGTTTGATTCTCCATCGATCAGTGCGCGCAAGGGTCCCAGCCAGGGTTCATACCGGCGCCAGCGGTCCAAGGAAGTGCGATAGATCGGCTGCCGGGTCTGCCACTTGCTAGGAGTTTTCACGGCGCGCGGATTGCTCTCGGGGTGCAGGCAGGCGTCGTGCCAAGCAAGGCCGCACGCCGAGATCATTCGCCGGATCACTGGTTCGGGTGCGCGAGTCAGCTCCTCGTAATCTACCTCGATGAATCGATCCGGCGGCAGAACGCTGTGCCAATGCGCAATGAGCCGCTGATAACTGCGGAAATAGTCGACCAGTTCGATACCTCCAGTAGGAAAGGCCAGGCTGGGGTGGAAATGAGTTTGATGGATCGACAGCGCCGTGTCAACCGCAGCGCGGCGGCAGTGAATGATCGTGGCGCGCGGGAACGTTACGTGAATCAGGGCGGCCCAGATGAAATTGAATGGCATCTTGTCAGTAACCCGGGCCGCCCTCGGCGCAATCGAGTGGAGCACGGTGAGGTAGTCGGCTGCTGCTTTCTCAAAGAACGGCTTTTCGTTCACAGCCGAGCCGGCGCCATGCCACAGCGGGCCGCGCTCACTCCAAAAATTCAACTCTCCGCCGGCCCCAACCTCCGGATGTATGGAGACGATCTGCTCGACGAGAGTTGTACCGGACCGCGGCATTCCCACGATCAGCACCGGAAGCGCATCAGATCTGCCGAGTTCGGGTCCACGCGCGATGAATTCGGGGGTGCAGCGAGTAATCAGCCGCTCGATTTCCGTTGAGAATGTGGCCGAGTCGAACGGCGAAGAGGCTCGGCGCACGACATCTGCGGCGTCAAAGTGCTGCATAGCTAACCCGTAGTCACCTAGATCGTCCGCCGCTTTACCGATGGCCAGGTGAACCCGATGCCGTTGCGCCACCTCCAATCCCGGTGCAACCAAGGCGGCTTCCATGCGCTCGAGCAGACCGTCCTCATCACGCGTAACAGGGCGACACCGGACCAGGTCGTAATAACTGCCCGCCAGCAGCGGAGCGATCGCGATCGCACGTTCGAAGCATTCGCGAGCTTCATCAAAACGCCCGAGCTCCGAAAGCAGGGTGCCCAGCAGATCATGCGCCATGGCATTCGCCGGATCGAGGGCGATCGTCTTCCGCAGCACCTTCTCGGCTTCCGTGTTGCGATCTTCGATTAGCAGCGCACGCGCTTTACCCAGACGGCCGAAGCTGCTCTTTTCTCCGGTAGCCGCGGCGCGACGGAAACAGCCGATCGCCTCTTCGCGATGGCCCAGTTCATAAACCAGGGTGCCGGCGCGAAACCACGCCTCGGTCAGCGATGGCTCGAGTTCGGTAGCGCGGTCATAGGCCACAATTGCTCCCTGGACGTCGCCCTGCTTTTCGCGGGCAATCCCCAGACGAAAATAGGCATCGCCGTAACCCGGGTCGCTGGCGACGGCTTGTTGCAGTGCGGCGATGGCTTCGGGTATGCGACCCACCTCAAGGCACGCAAGGCCCAGATCATGCTGAATGACCGGATCAGAGGGTCGCAGCAACGCTGCCTCACGCAAAGGCGCGATGGCATCGGCTGGTTGCCCGGCCAAGAGCAGCTCAGTGGCGACCGCAAGCAGAGGAGCCACCTCCTTCGGCGCGGCTGGCTTTAGAAACTGAGACATCTCTAGAACTTAGCGTGGCCGCTCGGGCGGAAGATCGCTCTCGATCCCGCCAAGTACTTCAATCAGCCGCCGCCTAGATAAACTAAGCGGCATGGAGATCCTGGAATGGCTGCTCGATTCAGATCCCGCCATCCGCTGGCAGGTCCTTCGCGATCTGGTCCATGCACCGGCTGAGATCGTCGCGAAGGAGCGCGCGCGGTAGCAGTCGAGGGCTGGGGCGCGAGACTGCTGGCGTTGCAGGGTGAAGACGGCCAATGGGCGGGAGGCGCGTGCTTTCCCGCACCGCAGTTTCGATGAGTCTGACGAGACCACGGCCAGCCTTGGATCGCCACGCTCCCTACGCTTCAACTGCTGCACGATTTCGGGATCGACCCGTGCGTCTGAACGGGTGCGCCAGGCGGTGGCACTGGTCAAAGACGAATTGCCGTTGGGAGCACGCTGGGCAGCCGTTCTTCAGCGGCGAGGTTGAGCCCTGCATCAACGGCAGGACCGTCACGTTGGGCACCTACTTTGGTCAGGACGTCGACGGCGATCGTCGCCCGCCTTCTTACTGAGCAGCTCGAGGACGGCGGTTGGAACTGCGAGGCGGAACGCGGTTCCGTCCGCTCGTCGTTCGCGACCACGATCAACGTCCTGGAAGGACTGTTGGCGCATGAGCGCGCAACCGGCGGCTCGGCGGAATCGATCGCGGCTCGCCGCCGGGGTGAGGAGTACCTTCTCGAACGCAAGCTGTTCCGGCGCAAGAGCACCGGCGAAATCGTCAACCCAGCCTGGCTGCAATTCTCGTTTCCGATCCGCTGGCACTACGACGTGCTGCGTGCCCTCGAATACTTCCGCTCGGTCGGCGGGAAGCCGGACTCGCGGATCGACGAAGCGATCGACGTGCTCCGCTCAAGGCAGCAGCCCGACGGCACCTGGCTACTGGAGAACACGCATCCCGGCAAGGTCCACTTTGCGCTGGAGGATGGCGACGGCCGACCCAGCCGCTGGAACACGCTGCGGGCGCTGCGTGTCCTCAACTGGTACGAAAGATCCACGAATTAAAGCGCGGTTTCAGTTCATACCGCCATCCTGCGAGCACTGGATGGCACGATTGAAGACGAAATGGATCAAGCGCTAGGGCAAGGACTGCGAGCAGAACAAGAGAAAGGCCGTCAGGAACCGGACAAGAAACGTTCCATTCCTTCGTTGGATGGGCTTAGAGCATTATCGGTTCTGGCCGTAATTCTGGGGCACACCCGATCGGCCTTCTTAGACCAGATTCCATTTAACAGTTCTTTCCGCAACGGCAATCTGGGAGTCGCTGTCTTTCTTGTGATCAGCGGATTTCTGATCACGCACTTGTTGCTGAAAGAGCTCCGGCAGGAAGAACAGATCAATCTCAAACGCTTCTATCTTCGCCGCACTCTCCGTATCTTTCCTCCTTTCTACGTATACCTGCTCGCCATCGCAATGCTCGGTTTGTTTCACAAAGTGTACGTGACGGGTACAACCATGGCCGTAGCTGCTACCTACACTTGGAACTACATACGGGTACCGGATATCTGGATCGTCGGCCACTCCTGGTCGCTCTCGCTGGAAGAGCAGTTCTATCTGTTATGGCCGCTCAGTATGAAGTTCTTCAGTCGTCGAACCAATCTTTGGATCGCCTCAGGAGTAATTCTGCTATCGCCTATAAGTCGTGTCGTGACCTATTATGCCTGGCCCGAGATGCGAGGCTACACGATGACAATGCTGCATACTCGATTGGACACGATCATGATTGGATGTTTGCTCTCGCTCATGATCGATTTGGAGGTCGGGCAGCGTCTCAAGAAGACTGCGCTTCACCCCGCGTCCCCGATTGTGGCGATCGCTTTTCTTCTCGCCTTAGACCCAGCCGCCGAACATAGATGGGACGGAAGGTACACGACCCCGCTAGGGCTCTCTTTGGAAAATGTAGCAATCGCCGTTCTCCTGTTCTACGTTGTGTTTCGGCATAGCTCGCCGCTTGGGCAAGTTCTGAATTCGAAGTTACTGCGCCACTTCGGCAAGATATCGTACAGCGTGTATCTGTGGCAGCAACTATTTACGGGTCCGTATACACGATGGTTCCCCGTCAACTTTGTCTGGATCGTAGCCTGCGCTGAAATCTCGTATCTTCTGGTGGAGCGGCCAAGCTTCCGGATCAGAGAACGGCTGACGGCTACGGCGCTTCGCACCTAACTTACGGGCAAACAGTTTCCCGGGGCCGCTCAAAGTAGCGTTCACGAGAGTCCGCTATTCTCTGAGCTTCATGGTTGCCAATCGTTTCGATCCGTATGAGGGTCTTGCAGCTCGCCTGCTGCACGCGGTGGAATTGGAAGGCGACGGCGCGCACGACCACTCACATCTCGAGCGTGTCTGGTTGAATGTGCAACAGATTCACGCGCAAGAAGGTGGCGACCTTGAAATACTGGCGGCCTCCGTTCTGCTGCACGATTGCGTGCACGTGCCCAAGAACTCGCCAGACCGAAGCCGTGCTTCTCACCTTGCCGCGGTACGCGCCCGTTCGGTTCTACAATCCTTGAGTTGGAACCCAGAGCGCGTCGATATCGTGACTGACGCTATCGAGACCCATAGCTATTCCGCTGGACTCGAACCCCGGACACTAGAAGGACGGATTTTACAGGATGCCGACCGCCTTGATGCAATCGGCTTCATCGGCATAGCTCGCTGCTTTTACACGGCCGGGCGACTCGGCTCGCAGATCTATGAACCTTCCGACCCGCAAGGCACGCAACGCGAACTGAACGACGCCCTCTATGCGCTGGATCATTTCCCAAGGAAGTTGTTGCTCTTGGCAGAAGGTTTCAACACGAATGCCGGCCAGCGTCTTGCGCGTGCCCGCCACGAGTCGCTGCAGCAGTTCTATTGCGGCATTCTGGCCGAACTCAGGAATTGCCTAAAGGCATAACGCGGTTGCAGTGCGGGGCGCTAAACTCACGACCACCTGAGAACGGTGCTGGATTCGATTTTCGCCGGATCTAATTCGATACCGAAACCGGGCCCATTCGGAAGCGCGAAATGAGCATGGTTCGGAGTAAGCGGGTGATTCTCAAAATGATAGTAACTCCTCATTTTGATGATGAGGTATTCGGCGAGCGGAAAGGTCATGGGCGATTGACTGGCAATCACATGTAACGCCGCATGCAAACTATGACCGTGAGGGATCACGCGCACATCATGCAGCGAGGCGGTGATACCGATCTTGAGCAGTTCGGAGATCCCGCCACACCACTCTGGATCGGCTTGGACTACGGAAAGTGCACCCGCCTGAAGATAGCGTTCGACCTCCCATCGACCGTAGAAATGTTCTCCGGACGCGATCGGTACAGTCGTGCTGCGTCGTAATGTGGCGAAGCTCTCGATCTTCTCCGGATGCGTCGACTCTTCCATCCAGAACGGACGATAGCGTTCCACCTGGTGGGCCCACTCCAAGGCGTAGTCGAGGTCCCATCCACTGAATGAGTCAAACATAATCTCAGCGTCATCACCGAGCGTCTCGCGAAGGACGCGAACCAGTTCCACATTCTTGCGCATGCCTTCGGGTCCGAATCCTGGACCATAGGCCATGAACCACTTCTGATACCGGTAGCCCTCCTGCTGCACCTGCAGGCATCGTTTTCTGACCGCTTCAGGATCGAGAGAAAAGCCGAGACAACTGGCATACGCCTCGATCGATTTTCGGCTCGGCCCACCAAGTAAGCGGTAGACAGGTACTCCGAAGTAACGACCGCGCAGATCCCAGGCGGCGTTATCGACGGCACTTATCGCCATGAGAAACAGGCTTCCCCGCGAGTGCCTGTTTGAGCGATACATCTGGTCCCACAGCGTTTCTCCCGCGAGTGGATCCTTACCGATCAGGAACGAACGAAGTTCCTCGTGCGTGGTCATGGCCACGTCGCGCTCTAGCGGCCCGTACAATCCAACTAAGCCGCCCACTGTCTTGAGACGGAGGTAAATCGATTTGACGATTCGGGACTGATTAACGGGGATAGTCTCGTGGTAAGGCGGCCGGATTTGATCATCGTAAACGTCAAGCGGATTGACCTGGTACTGGCTGTCGATGCCCGCTTGCACCTGGCGATGGCCTGTGTACTCGGTGAACTCGACCTCGGCTATCCTCATGTCGCGACCAATGGATGCTTGAGCGTCGGCCGTCTGCGATGCTCGTCCTGAGTTCGACAGCATCAACGGAGTGAACGCGGCCATTCCCTGCCTCAAGATCCTGCCTAATCTTCTTCGGGACATCACATCATTCAGGTTTAGCGACGGAGCCATTCTCAGCCGAGTGTACTTGACTGACGGAGCTAAAGATCGATAGAAAGCGCTGCCCGCGCGCATTCTGCTTTTGAGGGGCGGCTCTTAAATTCCGTCTTCAGCGCAGATCCGCTTGGATGATCCCCAAGCGTTAAGGACGCGGCGGCGCAACGCGGAAATGTTTGTCGTCACTTGCTGTCATCACATCCGTCATACTGCAATTCCAGTCTCCGAAAGTCGTCTTGTAGCAGTAGCCGGTCGCTTTCCGGTTCATGTAGGTATTGCAGTTCTTACCGAGATTGTTGAACGGGCTATCGAACTTTGCGTCGAGCGCACTGCATTGATACTGAAGGAAGCTTCCGCGAATTGCAATCGGCGGGATCCGTGTATCCATTTGCGAGAACCCGGTCTGCGTGCGTGGGTCGTAGCGGGTCGGACCTCCCACCTCGACCTTGACGTCTTCCACAAGGTAAAGCATGTCCCCTGAGACGCGTTCTGCCTGGCAAATGAGATACTCCCGGGCGTGGGCGGGGTCGATCGTCGGCCCAGCCGGAGCTTTGGTGTCAGCGCATGTATGTGGATTGCGAGTGCCGTACCTATTCGATCCCGCAGGTGGCTGTGCAGCAGATACAGCCCCGGAAGTAAGAACGTTTGCTTGCCCGGCGAGCTTCACCTTTTCGGCAGTTGCGGGAACGGAGGACCACGCCTGGTGGTCGCAGCGAATCTGGTACTGGTTGGTGTAACCTGGCCGATAATTGCCCGTCAGCTCGTTGGTCGCGATCACCGTGCATAGATCCGGCTTGCCTAAACCAACCGGATCGGCCAAGACCCGGTCGCCTACTTTGATCTGTCCCGTCTTGTAGCGTTGCGCCTCGTCCTGGCACCAGGCATTGGAGCCTGCCAATACAAGCGACGCAAGCAGGGCGAAAATGGCGATGTCTTTGTTTCGTAGGGTCACGAGCGGGAAAGTCAATAAGTATCTGTCGACCGAAGATGATAGAAATCTCACGCCAGTGTACGGGACCACGGGATAACTTTCGTCTGACCCTTCCGGCTCCGTCCTCCGAAAGTTCTTGTATGCTCAAGCGTTATTCACAGCTGGGGAACGAGTCTCAAAAGCGCTGATCCGCCGCTCACATCGTCGAACGTCCGGAGCAAATCACATATGTTCTGAGCGAAGAGGAGAGGTCCAGCTTGAGGTGCGGACCTTTGTGCAAGGTTTTCAGTAGGACCAGCTCCGTACCAGACCTCAAAGCATGGTGCCCAGGTATACGTTACGAACCGCTACTTTTACTAGTATCAGATCAGATGTAAGATCAGTAACGCTGTTTTCATCAGCATGGGCATAATCATACTCAGCGTGGAAGATGACAATGCTGCCTACCGCCTTCTGCAGATTGCTCTAGGTGAACTCGGGCTCGGATCCAATCTGTATCGAACCCGGGATGGCGAGGAAGGACTGCGATTTCTGCGCCGCCAACCGCCTTTTCAGGATTCGCCGTCTCCCGACCTTGTTCTCCTGAACCTCAATATGCCGAAGATGAGCGGGATGGAAGTTCTGGCGGAAATCCGCTCGGACCCCTCCTTACAGCACAATGCTGTGGTGGTCTTTTCCTCTTCGGACTTGGACGAGGATCGGGCTCGGTGCCTGGCGCTAGGGGCCAGGCAGTTCATCACAAAGCCGAAAGATTTTACCGGCTTGCAGGAAGCGGTCACAGAAGCATGCAGGTACTGCAGTGCTTCAGCTTGAAGAGGAGTGTACCGACAGGACGGCTCGATTCGACAGTAGCTGCCAATAAAAGACGAGAAGTAAAGCAATCAGAACGAGGGCCAGGGTAAGGCCATACCAAAGACCATACACGCCTTGCCCAAAACCGAAACAGAGAACATATCCTACAGGCAATCCGAGGAGCCAATAGCCACCCAGGTTCGCGAGCATCGCGACGCGGGTATTACCTAAGCCGCGCAGGGCACCCGTGGTGACTGCCTGGAAACCGTCGAACAGCTGGAACACGGCTGCCACGAGCAACAGCTTTTTTCCTGTCTCCAGGATTCCCGGGTCATCTGTATAGAGCCGCATGATCTGGTCGGGAAAGACGGCAAACGAAGAAGCTGCTGCTATGGCAAACGCCGCGGCAATGCCGAGTGCGATGAAGCCCCGGCTGCGTGCAACGAGTGCGTCACCAGAGCCGAGAGCGTGGCCGACGGTCACCGCCGCGGCGGAAGAGATGCCGAGCGGCACCATGTAGCTGACGGAGGCGACGTTAATTGCGATCTGATGCGCCGCCAGCGCCGTTGCCGACAGCCGTCCGGCGAGGAACGCGGCAGCGCAGAAAGCACCGATTTCTAGCAAAATTTGTGTTGCTGCGGGTAAGCCAATGCGAACCAACCGCAGCATTCGGACCCAGTCGATGTTCCGGAAAAAAGGAGCTAAGGCAAAGGGAGAGCCACGCCCGAACCACCAGACGCAGGCGGCCAGTAACGAGGCCATGTAAATGCGTGCCATTACGGTGGAGTACGCCGAGCCCGCCACGCCCAGTGCCGGGAAACCCCAGTGTCCTGTAATCAGGAGCCAGTTGCCGAACCAGTTAATCAGGTTAGCGGTTACAAGGACGAACATGACCGGCCTTGCATGTCCGGTCGCCTGCAGGTAGCGGCGGAACGCACCGTATAGAAGCAAGGGCAGAGTGCACCAATTGAGGGCGCGTAGGAAAACGGTTGCACCCATACTGATATCAGCCTCATCAATGCCCATGAGGGGAAAGACGCCGGGGATGACGTAAAAGAGCAGCATCAGCACAGGGGTCAAGAGCAGGGCCAGGTAAACGCCCTGCACCAGCGAATGACGTGCATCTTCGTGCTCGCCTGCACCGTGCGCCTGAGACACCAACGTGTCCAGACCCAGAAGGAGGCCGAGTCCGAAAATGCCAAACGGATAAAAGGCAGATCCGCCAATCGCGATGGCCCCGATGGCAACCGGACCTAAGGAGCCAATCATGATGGTGTCCACAACGTTCATGGAGATCCAACCCATCTCGGCCAGTGCTACCGGAACGGCGAGCGCGAGCACATGCCGGACTTCCGGCCAGAGCGGTACGCCCCCGCCTCGCGAGCCAGTTCCGTCGAGCAGGGATCTAGTTTTGACCGGCAATCGTCTCGAGTTGGCCCAAATGGTTGAGGTCGTGCCCACCCATGGTCTGCAGTATCGTCCCGAACGTCATCGCCCCGCGCTCCGGATGCGTCACGGATTTGTTGAGAATACCTTCCGGCTGATTGTTGACGAATGCAACATTCCAGCCACGGACAACGGAGAACACCTCCAAAGCCTGTGCTGGGTCACCATCCGCGTAGTGGGCCGACCAGGCGTCCTGATCGAACGGTTGAATGATGTGGTCCTTTTCCGCAGCGGCTTGGCGTAGTCGGAAAGCGAAGGCGATTTCACAATCCGCTAGATGACAAAGGATTTGCCGGGCGGTCCACTTGCCCGGAGCGTAGCTCAGGTTTATCTTAGGGCCGAGGAGTTGGCCAGCCAAACTTCTTAATGTGTCAGGGGTAGCAGCCATGACTTCCAGAGGATCGCGAGCACCTAGGAAGTTTCTGTAGGGATTAAGTGTTTCGTGCATAGCACCTCTTTAGAAAAGAATTCTCCACCCAGAGTGACACGTCAGGCCTGCTCAGGAGAGAGAAGATCACGGTTCGGGGCACGCCTTTAAGGACGTGATTATGTCTTTCCTCCCCAAGTTGCTCCCCCGCCTTCTGATGAGTCTTGGACTGCTGTCTGGCGTTGGCATCCCCGTCATCGCGCAAACGATTTCGACTCTGGTCAGCGTGGCTCCGTGCCGCATCATCGATACACGCAACGATCCGGGACCACTGGGGGGACCTTCGCTGGCCGCTCAAGGCACACGTGATATTCCAGTGCCGGCCAATACGGCCTGCGGCATTCCCAGCAACGCACTGGCTTATTCGTTGAACGTTACGGTAGTGCCCCACGGCCCGCTGGAGTATCTGACACTCTGGCCGACCGGGCAGACGATGCCGCTGGCTTCCACGTTGAATGCATTTACCGGCGCGGTGACGGCGAATGCAGCGATTGTTCCGGCAGGCACGAATGGAAGCGTCTCGGTGTTCGTGACGGGCAATACCGATCTGATTCTCGACATAAATGGTTATTTCGTGGGCCAAGCGCTACCGGTGATGCCGACCATACCGCCATTCCCAACGATCCCGACGATCCCAACGGTAGTTACCCAAAGCTCATCCAGCGTGACCCAGAACACGGCAATCGGTGTCGGTGCCTCGAGTAGTGGCGGCGCGCAAAACACAGCCGTAGGATCGAACGCTTTGGCGGTCAATTCAACCGGCGCATTCGATACCGCTGTGGGATCAGGAGCATTGGCCGCCAATGTGAGCGGGAACGAAAATACGGCCGTCGGAACAAATTCATTGAGTAACAGCGCAAGCGGAGCCTTCAACGCAACCCTGGGAAGTCATAGCTTGGAAGGGAATACCGGTGGCAATCACAACACTGCGGTCGGTTATTCCGCGCTGGCCGCCAACACAACCGGCTTGAACAACGTCGCAGTAGGGAGCGATGCACTCCAGATGGTTTCCACCGGTACGGACAACATCGCTCTTGGAAATGGGGCCGGTAACGCTCAGACGACCGGTTCGTTTAATGTCGATATCGCCAATCCAGGTGTGGCGGGCGAATCCGGCGTGATCCGGATCGGAACCGCCGGAGTACAGAATTCCATTTACATACCGGCGATTCGAAGCAACCCGTTCATTTCGTCAGGAAATGCTCAGATGCTGGTGGACCCGAATGGCAAGGTGGGCTACCTTTCGTCTTCCAGGCGATACAAAGAGGACATTCAGGACATTGGAGACCAGAGCAATGCCATCTTCCAACTGCGACCGGTTCAATTTCGCTATAAGCAGGCCGGGGAGGATGGCACCAAGCCACTTCAGTACGGCTTGATCGCCGAAGAAGTCGAGGCCATCTATCCTCAGTTGATCTTCCGCAACAAGGCAGGCCAAGTCGATGGAGTGCAGTATCAACAGCTGCCGGCCATGATGCTGAATGAAATTGCAGAAGCAGCAAAAGACGATCGAGC
Organism: uncultured Acidobacteriaceae bacterium; assembly: GCA_963814195.1. GTDB lineage: Bacteria > Acidobacteriota > Terriglobia > Bryobacterales > Bryobacteraceae > Bog-105. Next base: position 374,960 of record CAWFBU010000003.1, on the reverse strand, counting down.
GACAGGAAGAGCGATCCAGAATTGATGATGCGGATCACTAATCTCGAAGCACAATCGTCTGGTGCATCGGCCGCCGATCGTCCGCAAGACCAGTAAGCGCACCGCGCGCGCCGGACAAAACTGGCTTGCAAACTTGTTACGATTGGGGTTCCACCCTCTGTCATGGCGGCCAGCAGTCATCCGGCATTCTTGCCGACATCGTAGAAACGAAGCGCAACGAAATCGCTGAACTTCGTTCCCGTGCGGCCTCGCTGGAACAGCAGGCTTACGAACGCAAAACGCCGGTGCGGCCGTTTGGTCGAGGCACTACGGAATCACAAACCCGCGATCATCGCGGAGATCAAGAAAGCATCGCCCAGCAAGGGCTTGTTACAACCCGACTTCCACCCGGCCTTCATTGCCCATGCTTACGAACAAGGTGGTGCGGCGTGTCTTTCGGTGCTGACTGACAAGCAATACTTTCAGGGTTCGCTGCAGGATCTGGATGCCGCCCGCGCTGCGGTTTCCACTCCCGTTCTGCGCAAGGATTTTACGCTTGACCGGTGCAGGTGTTTGAAGCGGTGGCCAATGGCGCCGACGCCATCCTGCTGATCGCGGCGATTCTGGACGAGACGCAATTGCAATCGTTGCGGGAACTGGCCGAGTCCTTCCAGCTCGCCTGTCTGGTGGAAGTTCACAACGCGGAAGAACTGCAGAAAGTCCGTTCGATTCCGGCGCGCACATCATCGGGGTTAACAATCGCGACCTGACCACCTTCGAAGTTTCGCTCGATACCTCGCTGCGGCTCAGCTATCTGATGCCCTCAGATATTATTCGGGTCAGCGAGAGCGGTATTGCGACGCCGGCGGACATGGCGGTTCTTAGCGAGGCTGGCTTCTCGGCTTTTCTGGTGGGCGAAACGCTGATGCGCTCGACTTGATCCGAAGTCCACGTTGCAGCAGTTGCTTCGGTCTGCCGGTCATACTTGAATCGAACGGCATGAAGACAGACGACTTTCCGTTCATCGTTAAGGTCTGCGGAATCACCAATAGCGCCGATGGACAGGAGGCAGTCGAAGCTGGGCGCCAACGCGCTGGGTTTCAATTTTTACCAGAGCAGCCCGCGCTACGTAACGCCGCAGCAGGCCAGAAGTTCTGATCGGCAGATCAGGGGCGAGTATCTGCGGGTTGGCATTTTTGTGAACGCCACGGAAGCCGAACTTCGCGAAACAGCGGAGCTTGCCAGACTCGATGTGCTGCAACTGCATGGTGAACTGCCCGATGCACTGCCCGCGAGTCTCCGCTCTGGCGGGCTATTTCGGCCGCCGCGAACGCCCGCAGAGCCCGACGACCAGCTTTGAGGCGTATCTGCTGGATAGTCCGTGCGTCCGCCTTGGCGGCTCAGGGATCCCGTTTGACTGGAGTCTGGCAGCCGGCTTTCCAGCGCGCTCGATTGTCGCTGGCGGACTTCATGGGGGCAATGTCCTTGACGCGATTGCCGCCACTCATCCGTCCGGCGTTGACGCCTGTTCGAGACTGGAGTCCACTCCGGGACGGAAAGATCCGGGCTCTGGTTAAAAGCCTTCGTTGAAGCTGCCATGGCCGGTTACCGCAGTGTCAAACAACACCACGCCCAAGAAATGATGAGAATCGTATGAACACCGCCACATTCCCTGACGCCCTGGGCCACTTTGGGCCCTATGGCGGACGCTTTGTTCCTGAAGTGCTGATGTCTCCGCTGGAAGAACTTGAGAAGGCCTACGCTGACGCGCGACAGGATCCCGAGTTTCAAAACGAACTGCAGAATCTGCTGCATAACTATGCCGGCCGGCCCACGGCCCTCTTTCACGCCAAGCGTCTGACCGAGCACTGCGGAGGCGCGCAGATCTGGCTCAAGCGCGAAGATCTGCTGCATACCGGGCGCGCATAAGATCAACAATTGCCTGGGTCAGATTCTGCTGGCGCGCCGGATGGGCAAACAGCGCATTATTGCCGAAACCGGCGCGGGTCAGCATGGCGTTGCCACCGCAACTGTCTGCGCACTGTTCGGCATGGAATGCATCGTCTACATGGGCGAAGAAGACATGCGGCGCCAGCGTTTGAATGTCTTCCGGATGCGGCTGCTAGGTGCGAACGTTGTCGGCGTGACCAATGGCAGCCGCACCTTGAAAGATGCCATCAGCGAAGCCATGCGTGACTGGGTTACGAACGTAGCGACACGCACTATCTGCTCGGCTCAGCCCTAGGCGCCCATCCATATCCCATGATGGTTCGGGATTTTCACAAGGTGATCGGCGAAGAAGCGCGGCGTCAGTCGCTGGAACAGATCGGCAACTTGCCCGATGCCGTGATCGCATGCGTAGGCGGCGGCAGCAACGCGATCGGAATCTTCTATCCCTTCGTTCCGGACAAAGCGGTTCGGCTGATCGGTGTGGAAGCCGGCGGCAAGAGCACCAAATTGGGCGACCATGCGGCCCGCTTCAGTGGCGGCGCTCCGGGGTTCTACATGGCTCTTTCAGCTACCTGCTGCAGGACGAAGAAGGCCAAGTGGGACTGACCCATTCGGTTTCGGCGGGTTTGGATTATGCTTCGGTCGGTCCTGAGCATGCGCTGCTGCATGATGACGAGCGCGCCGAATATGTCTCCATCAATGACGCTGAAGCGCTCAGCGCGGCACGCTCGATGGCCCGCCTGGAAGGGATTATTCCGGCGCTGGAATCCTCGCATGCCATTGCCGAAGCCATGCGGCGCGCCCCTTCCGAACCCGAGGCCACCTACGTGGTGAATGTTTCAGGCCGTGGCGATAAAGACATCGATATCTATCGCGAACACATGCCGGAACTGGCAGACTAGCGCCATGCCCGTGTCCACCACTACCCGCATCACGTCGCTGTTCGACCGTTGCAAGCAGGAAAATCGGAAAGCTTTTATCGCTTATCTGACGGCCGGTGATCCGACTCCAGACCACACGAAATCACTGGTGCTCGCTCTCGAGCGCGGCGGGGCAGACCTGATCGAACTGGGTGTTCCCTTCTCCGATCCGATTGCGGATGGACCGGTGATCCAGCGAGCATCCCACCGGGCATTACAGGCTGGCATGACCATGCACGCCTGCTGGAGTGCGTGCGCGAGATCCGGCGTGAATCGCAGATTCCCTTGCTGCTATTCAGCTATATGAATCCGCTGCTGCGGTATGGCTTTGAGAAGTTGGCGCGTGATTCCTCCGAAGCGGGTATCGACGGCGTGCTACTTACCGATCTGTGTATTGAAGAGGCGCAGGCTTCGGTTGCCAAGCTGCGCGAACAAGGTCTGGACACTGTTTTCCTGGCCGCACCAACCAGTACCGAACGACGCCTGCGGCTGGTAGCCGAGCAATCCTCGGGTTTCATTTATCTGGTCTCTCGTACCGGAGTTACAGGCGAACAAGTCGCTTTGTCTGCGCAAGCCGCGCCGTTGGTGGACAGTGTCCGTTCCATGACAGGCCTTCCGCTGGCTTTGGGTTTCGGCATCAGCACACCGGAGCAGGTGGCAGAGGTCGCTAAAATCGCAGATGGCATTGTGGTCGGCAGCGCTATCGTCAAGTTCATCGAGAACCATCTACCGCTCCGGCGACTACCCGAGAAGCTGGAAGAATTTACTCGCCAACTTACAAACCCGCTACGCGCTACATGACACACTGCTCTTTCAACACGCTTTCCGAATGCCGTGATGCTATCGACCTGATTGACGTAAGACTCCTGCAGTTGCTAAACGAACGGACAGCCATCGTGGAGCGGATTGGCGAAATCAAGCAGTCTCTGCACATGGCCGTCTATGAGCCGAAGCGAGAGGATCAAGTGTTTCACAACGTGATTTCTCACAACGGGGGTCCACTGCCGGCCGAAGCGGTTAAGCGCATCTTTGAGCGCATTATTGATGAAATGAGAACCGTGCAAAAGATAAAGATCGAAGGGGAGCAGCACTAACCGCATGCTTGTCGTCATGGGGGAAGGCGCCTCCGAACTCGAAACTGAAGACGTGATCAGCCGGCTCGTGGAGATGGGCTTTACTGTTCATCGCTCCACTGGCGTTCGTCACACAGTACTGGGCGGAGTTGGTCCTATGGACGACTTCGATCCCGCAGCTCTGGAAGTTATGCCCGGGGTGAAAGAATGCCATCGCATTGTGTCGCCCTACAAACTGGCGAGCCGCAATTTCAATCCGGGCGGCACCGTGATTACCATCGGAAACGTAGTAATCGGCGGACCGCGCGTGGTGACCATGGGTGGCCCCTGCAGCATTGAGACCGAAGAGCAGATTGAGAGCGTGGCCGCGCTGGTGGCCGCAGCTGGTGCGCAGGTCATTCGGGGCGGTGCGTTCAAGCCTCGCAGCTCGCCCTACGCGTTTCAGGGTTTGGGCGAAGACGGCTTGAAGCTGATTCGCGCCGCGGCAGACCGCCATGGGCTGCTGGTGGTGAGTGAGGTGATGGATCAGGTTCAGATCCCACTCTTGCTGAAGTATTCCGACATCCTGCAAGTTGGAGCTCGTAACATGCAGAACTTCAACCTGATCCGCGAATTGGGAAAGACTCGCAAACCAATCCTGCTGAAGCGCGGCATCTCTGCAACCATTGAGGAACTTCTGCTTTCGGCCGAGTATATTTTGTCGGGCGGAAATTATCAGGTAATGCTTTGTGAGCGCGGTATCCGCACCTTTGAGACTGCGACACGCAATACGATGGACATCTCGGCCATTCCTGTTCTGAAGCGGCTGACCCATTTACCAGTCATTGCGGATCCGTCCCACGGCACCGGCAAGCGCGATTACGTCTTGGCGATGGCGCGGGCGGCTGTCGCTGCAGGTGCAGACGGATTGATTGTGGAAGTCCATCCCGATCCTGACCACGCGGTAAGCGATGGCGCCCAGACGCTGCGGCCCGAGCAGTTTCAGCTCATGATGAAGCAAATCGCGGCGGTGGCCTCGGCAGTCGAACGCAGTGCCTGAACTTCCGACGGAGATCCAAACGGTCGCCATCATCGAGCCCGGCTTAATCGGTGCATCTTTTGGTCTCTCGCTCCGCAAGGCGGGTTTTGGCGGCTCCATCTTAGGTGTTGGCGTACTACCGTACATCCAAGCTGCGCTGGATATTGGAGCGATCGATCAAATTAGTACCTTGGAAAACGCGGCTGCAGCGGCCGACTTGCTGTTTCTATCCGGCACGGTATATAACATCCTGGAGACCATCGAACAGCTTGGACCCTTGGTGCGTACGGGCTGTTTGGTAACGGATGTTGGAAGTACCAAGCGCACCATTGTGGAAACGGCTAACAAGTTTCTGCCCCCTGGATCCTTTGTGGGCGGACATCCGATGGCCGGCAAAGAGAAGCGTGGAGCCGAACATGCCGAAGCAGGGTTGTTCGAAGGCCGGCCCTATCTTCTTACTTCCCAGCCTGCGCTTCCGGTTTTCCAAGCTTTTGCTTCCTGGCTGGAATTGATGGGTGCGCAATTGCTGGAGATGGATCCGTATAGGCACGACGCCACCGTGGCGTTCTCGTCTCATCTCCCGCAGTTAGCTTCGACGGCTCTTGCGTTTACGCTCTCACAACAAGGGGATCTTCCGATTACGTCTGTGTATGGCTCAGGGCTGACCGACATGACGCGACTGGCACTCAGTTCGCCCACTTTGTGGGATAGCATACTTACGACCAACCGCGATGAAGTTGTAAGTGCAGTTGACAGCTATATATCTACCCTGAACCACATACGTGACACTCTTGCTTCTAGTAAGCTTGTTAACGTTTTCGAAGTAGCACAAAGGTACGCGTACTTATTGCGTAAGGGCTCGTAACGAAAAACTTACCTCGAAAAACGTAAACCATACTTTCCCCGTGTTATTTTTGCTGCTTTCGCGCGCACAAATTCCTATAATCGGGTCACGGTGTAATCAAGTTGAACTCTCCCGCGTCCTCTTTACGTAGTATCCTCTCGCAAGCTTCTGACGTCACTCGCATGACTGACCTCCGACGCTCAACTCTCCTCTTCACACAACAGCAACCGGCAGACTCGCTTTATCTGATCGAAGACGGTCTGGTCAAATTGACTCGCACTAACTCAGTCGGTGACCGCATCATCCTAGCCGTCCGGGGCGCAAACGATCTGGTTGGCGAAGAAGTGCTGGCGAGCGAAGATGGGAAGTTTCACTCCGAGGCGGAAGTGCTGACCAACGTCACAGCGCTTCGGATATCCGGTGATGGACTTAGACGGGCGCTCTCGGCCGAGAACGACTGGGTAGGTCCACTGATTGGTTATCTCCTCTCGCAGAAGTCGAAATTAGCCGATAAGGTTGAACTTCTTTGTCTGCACGATGTCGAGTATCGAATCCTCTATTATCTGGCGGAGTTGTGTTCTTTGGTGAAACCCACCGAAGGAACGACCGAACATCAAATACCGATCACCCAACTCGAGCTGGCCGATCTGATTGGGGCGACTCGGGAAACGACATCAACTACTTTGAACCAACTCGAACGTCGAGGATTAATCAAATTGTCCAGGCGCATGCTTACAGTACCTTCACCTGAAGTGCTGACGACCGGCTTAACTCCAAAATATAAGTCCAGTGGGCGCACCGATGGAGTTCCGCCGAACTCAGAAATGTCGGCTCAGGCCTGGTCTAACTAACAACGGTTGTTGCCAATCGGGCTCCGCTCAAGAGTTAACAATCGTATCTGTCACATCATTGGTGGGCTAGCCAATAACGATCCCGCGTGTTTGCATGCGGGATCGAACTCGCGACGGAACGCTCTTCAAGGCCTTTAAGAACGTCTTTAAGACACTGTTTCAAACCGTCCAGCTGCTCAAAAGTTGCTGGACGAAAGTCGGCATCTTGCTACGAGGGCCAAAGGGTCTGCAAGCCGAGAACTTAGCCCGACCGTAGCAGGCAAACAATTTCCGCGATCATCCGAGCCACTGCCGCTTACCGGCGCAGTGGCTCTTTCATTCTGGCGCACGCGCGATCAAAGACAAAACTCCTTGACTTCGATAACCAAGGCCGACGGGAGTTACTGAATCTTTTATCCGCGAGGCATTGAAATATCTGATGGACTGAGAAAGATGGGGGTCAATAGGAGAGGTGCGGACGGGTTGTCGCCTAAGGGCGCAGTAGGAGGGGTGTTTCTCAAGCTTGCAAAACTGATCGAAATACCTCCAGCACTCGATTCAGAAACTGGTGCGAGTGCTGGAGATTAGAGGTGGCTAATGGAGTAGGGTCTCTGAGATGTCTTCTACTGCTCGTTGTCATCCAGCAGAGGGCCGACCCGGGTGGGAAGGATCACCAAAGTGCGTGATCCAACGCCGGCCATCACTGAATCAAGAGTAAGCCCGGCCGGCAAGGCCGATGTATCGACCTGAAACCGTACCTGGAATTGAATCGTGTGAACGTCTGGACTCAATCCAACTCTGAAGAAGTTAAAGCTGTGAGCCGCAGCCGTCTGGTCTATGGCAACATTGAAAGTATCCGCGCTTATCACCTGTATGTAGTGATAAGCCTGGTCCAGCGTGATGACACCAGGATCTGCGATCTTGGCCGCTGGAGCGGTTCCTTGACAGTTGCCGGTACAGTCGATCAGCACTCGCCCCTGGATGCCGGTATTGTCGATCAGAATCGCCTGCGAGATGGCACGTACGTCCGCACTAAACAGACTGGTCACAGCGGAAGTTCCAACAACGATGGCGCCTCCGGAGCCGGATGTATCGTAGGTGGTTTTTAATACCGTGACCCATGGTGTTGTTGTTGCACCAGGGGTCGATTGACTTAGGATTATTTGCTTTGTGCCGGAGGCTACGGCCGACTGCTTCTGAGCGTTCACTACGGCGGTGGCTCCAAGACATATGACACATGAGAGCCCTACTTTTCGGATGAGCTTTGCTGTGATCAAGGTTTTCTCCTGGGTTGAGAGTAAAGCGTTGAAGCAGCGGCGTCCTTGTTCAGGAACAAGCAGAATACGTTTCGACTCCAGCGAAATCGCGGCCCCTCCTGATTTGTTTGTGAATGTGATGTCGCGCTTACGTCTACATCACCGAGCAACTCCGATTACGTCAGGAATTACACTGATCGTCGGGACAACATCACATGCATTATCGAAAATTAGGAGCCACCGAATCGCAGATCAGCGAGATTGGCTTCGGAGCCTGGGGCATCGGTGGGAATCAATGGTTGGGAGGCAAGGATGACGAGTCGCTGCGCGCGCTCAGGCGAGCTTTTGAGCTCGGAGTCAACTTTGTTGATACTGCGCTCGCTTATGGCGAGGGTCACAGCGAACAACTGGTAGGCAAGGTTGTGAAAGAAACTTTTCACCGGATCTTTATCGCAACCAAGATTCCACCGAAAAATCGTATCTGGCCGGCAAGCCCGACGACACCCATTTCAGAGGTGTTTCCTTACGATTACATTGTTAAGTGCACGGAGCAGAGCTTGCGTAATCTTGGTGTAGAGCAGATTTATCTGCAGCAATACCATGTCTGGAACGATGCCTGGATCGAGACAGATGAGTGGCGTCAGGCCATTGTTGATCTGAAGAAGAGCGGGAAGGTGCGATACTTCGGGATCTCGGCCTCAGAACACGATCCTGACTCTGCGCTGAAAGTGACAGCGAGCGGCGTGATTGATTCTGTGCAGGTGATCTACAACATCTTCGATCAATCTCCGGAGCGCAGACTCCTCCCGCTATGCGAGGAGAAGAAGGTGGGTGTGCTGGCAAGAGTGCCCTTGGATGAAGGCGGCCTTACTGGGACTATTACGGAGGACACTCAGTTCGAGCCTGGTGAGTTCCGCGAGTCTTACTTCCGAGGCGACCGCAAGCGTCAGGTCGTGGAGCATGTGGAGGCTCTCAAGAAGGACATCGGCACTTATCCCGGAACTCTGGCCGAAGTGGCATTGCGCTTCTGCCTCTCTCACCGGGCAGTTTCGAGTGTGATTCCCGGCATGCGCCGCGTCGCTACAGTCGAGAGCAGTTGCCGCGCTACGGCGGCTTCGGGCATGCTCGACAAACAAATGCTTGCCAAGCTGAAGAATCACGCCTGGGATCGCAACTTCTACGAATAGAGGACGGCTACCAGACCCGGCAGCCGTTGGCCCGCATCATCGGCTGCCCGGGCTTGCATCCGAAGGCCTGGCCAAACTCCGGCATGTCGGACACCACCCCGTTAATCCGATACTGGTCGGGCGAATGTGGATCGGTAATGGCGTTCTGGCGTTTGTGTTCCGGCCGCTCGTCGCCACAGGCCCACTGGGCCATTCCTACGAAGAATCGCTGATCGGGAGTGAGGCCATCGGCTGAGGGTTGTGGCTGTCCGGCCGTGCTCTTCTTCCATGCCAGGTAAGCGAGCAGCGTACCGCCAAGATCGGCAACGTCTTCGCCGGAGGTCAACTTGCTGTTGATGTGTATATCGTCGATCACCACGTATCCGGCATATTGGTTGCGCACGCAATCTACACGCTGTTCGAAAGCCTTCGCGTCCGCCTCCGTCCACCAATCCTTTAAGTTCCCGTGGGCATCGAACTGACGTCCTTCATCGTCGAAACCGTGGGTCAACTCGTGTCCGATTGTAGCCGCGGTGTTTCCGTAGTTCGGTGCTGAATCCAATTTCGGATCGAAAAGAGGTGGCTCCAGTACACCGGCCGGAAAGTTGATGTCGTTCATCTGGGGATCAAAGTAAGCATTTACAGTGGGAGGCGTCATGCCCCATTCGGAACGGTCGACGGGCTTACCGATCTTGTCCAGGTCGCGGCGGCTCTCAAAGGCACTTGTGTTCTGAACGTCGGTGAAAAAATTGTTCGGAAGGATCTCGACGCTGCCATAGTCGCGCCATTTGTCCGGGTACCCGATCTTGTTCATGATCCTCGCGAGCTTCTCCAAGGCCTTCTGCTTGGTAGGTTCGCTCATCCAAGATAGGTTTTTGATGTCCAAGTCCATCTCAGCTTCAATCTGGCGAGTGATTTTCAAAGCAGCAGCTTTCGTCTCGGGAGTGAAGGTTTTCGCCACAAACACCTGCCCTAGCGCCTCGCCTAGCTCTCGATCCACCAGCCGCGTGCACTTCTTCCAGCGAGGCGGCGGTTGCTTTACGCCCTGCAGGTACGCATTGTAGAACTCGAAATTTGCATCGTTGAACCGAGACGAAAGAAACGGCGCTTGCGCATGGATCAGATGCCATCGCAGATAGGCCCGCCAGACGGGAAGCTTCTGTTCGCTCAATTGCTTGTTAAGTTCGGTGAAAAACTTAGGCTCTGTGACATTCAACTCGCCTAGATGCGGCGCACCGACTTTTTGGAGGTACACATCCCAATCCAGGGCCGGCGTGCTGCGACGCAATTCGTCCGGTGACACCTTGTGCTTCAGATTGTAGGGATTGCGCATCTCTACCCGCGTCAAACTGGCTTTGGCGAGTTCGGTCTCAATATCCATAATGCCGTTTGCGTCGGTATCGGCATCGGGTGCCGACTCGCCAAGAAGTTGTAACATCTTCGAGACATGCTGCACGTAACGCTGCCGGATCTCGGTCGACTTCGCGTCGGTCTTCGTGTAGTAATCACGGTCGGGTAAGCCTAGTCCGGCAGCTGTGACGAAGCCGATGACCTTCGAGGAGTCATCGTAATCCTGGTTTGAACCAAAACCAAAGAGCGTTCCGTGATCGACCCCGATGCGATGCTCCTCTGCGACAAACCCTGCGATGTCATCCACTGATTGCAGTGCCGCAATTTTGGCCATCGCCGGCTCCAGCGGTTTCGCGCCAGCCTTCTCAATGGACGCTTCATCCATACAGGCATGGAACAGGTCACCGATCTTTTGCTCATTCGGTGTGCGCGAGGAGCTCGGCCTTGAAGCTTGTTCGAGTAATCCCCACAGGAAGCGGCCGTTTTCATTCGCGAGCTTTCCGTACACATCCCACCGCGCCTGATCGGCCGGAATGGGATTGAGCTTATTCCAGCTGCCGCAGGCAAACTTATAGAAGTCCTGGCACGGATCGACGGAACGATCCATAAACTTCGGTTCCAGGCTCGGTGTGTAGGGCAGAGTCGTCAACGGCGTTTCCTGTGCAAAGCAGAACGAGGCACTTTGAAGAAGAGTGCACAGAGAAACCGCGGCTGTCAGGCGACGCGCGAGATGAGACATGAAAATAATTGTGGCAGGTTGCGGGCGGCGAGGCTTTGATTGCGCGTTTCCGCTAGCTCTTTTCCTAAAACAGGACTATAACGATATGTAGGGAGTGTTTTGTAGTTGCTGCTGTCACCATCTGTTCTTCGACCGCTAGCGGCAGTAGCCGCACTGGCCGGACTCGCCGCTTACGCCACCATCATGCTGCATGGCCCCCAAGGGCTGTCTGCGTTGTCAGACAAGCGCCACCAGATTGAGACGCTGCAAGAAGAAAACGCCGACCTGCAGCGCGAAATAGATGCCAAGAAAGAGCGCATCGAACGGCTGCGCAGCGATCCAAAGACCCAGGAAGTAGAAGTGGAGAAGAGGCTGGGCCGGATCCACGCCGGTGACACGGAGTTTAAAATCTCAGGGCAGCCCGTAAAGCCACTCTCATCCGGCGGCACTAGCGAAGCTGGGCCAAAGGTCGGGCAATAGCCACCGCTTCTTTGATTTCCGCCGCGACCTTCTCGATTGTCTCGGGGCTCGCCAGGAACAGGCGGTGAGGGAACCAGAATCCGTCGCCCACGCGCTTTTCTGCCACAGGGCAGAGTTCGACGCGATGATTGGCAGTCTTGCGATAGACCGGATTCTGATAAAGCGTGTGAGGATAGAAAGGCGTGCACGGAACTCCGCGTTCGCTGAGCCGCTGGATAAATTGTTCCCGCGACACCACACTCGAAGCAAATCTTCCAACTAACAAGTACCAGGAGCACTGGGTCATGGCAGCGGGCTGCTGCTGCCAACGAATCTCGTCGACTCCGGCCAACAGGCGTTTCAGCAGCCCAACATTGCGGGTACGTGTCGCGATCTGTTCGGGTAAACGCTCGAACTGGGCCAGAAGAATGGCCGCTTGAAAAGCCGTCATGCGGAAATTAGAGCCTAAGCGGTGGTGCGCATAGAAACTCTCGCCCACAATTCGGCCGCAGTTTATAAGGGAGCGGGCATGTTCGGCAAGCACCTCATCGGAACTGGTTAGCATTCCCCCTTCCCCGCAGCAGAGCACTTTCCCGTTCTGGAAACTAAACGAAGAGACGATGCCAAAGCTGCCCATGCGCAACCGGTTCCACTCGGAGCCATGCGCATGCGCAGCATCTTCGATCAACAGCAAGCCCTGACGGCGGCAGAGGTCCATCAGAGCGTCCATGTCGCACGGTATGCCCCCGAAATGAACCGCCATAACAGCCTTGGTTTTATCCGTGATCGCCAGCTCCACCGAGCGCATGTCGAGATTGAAGGAGTCTTCGCCGATATCTACAAACACGGGCTTAGCGCCGGTCCGGGACACAGCCGTTGCGGTGGACACGAATGAGATAGCCGGGACGATTACCTCATCTCCAGCGCCGATCCCGAGGATGTTCAGCGCAACCTCGAGCGTGACTGTCCCGTTGCAGGCAGCCAATCCGAAACGGCAGTGCTGATAAGCGGCGAAGCTCTCCTCCACTTCGCCAACAAGCGGGTGGAAGCCTCCCCACTGCGGGCTTGCCAGGACGAACTGAAGCAGTTCGGCCTCACGCTGGTGCGCTTGCGGCCACGGAGGGATCTGCATCGGTGAACTACTCCAAGTTTAGACAATCGCGCTTGTTTTGGACCACCCGGCCAGCTTTGCGAGTATGCGCCAACCGTAATAAGCGGCAAGATAGGTTGTATGGCGATTGAGTTAACAACTTCCTACCTGAACGATTCCACTGCGGTCTTCCGCTATTACAAGAACCTGGCCGACAAATCGATGGCACAGATCGCCGACGAACAGCTGATGCAGGTGCTGGACGGGGAAATGAACTCGATCGCCGTGATCGTCAAGCACATGGCCGGAAACATGCGCTCGCGCTGGACGAACTTTCTCACAAGTGACGGCGAGAAGCCTGAACGCAATCGGGACAGCGAATTTGAGGATCCCCCTGCAACCCGCGCCGCGATGCTTGCCACTTGGGAGAAAGGTTGGCAGTGCCTGTTTAGCGCACTGGAATCGCTTTCGGAGGATGAGCTTCAACGAACCGTGACCATTCGGGGCGAAACCCATTCGGTGATGCAGGCCATCAACCGGCAGGTAGCGCACTACTCGTATCACTGCGGACAAATCGTGCTGCTGGCCAAGCACTTCAATCATGATAACTGGCACTCGCTGAGCGTGCCTCGCCGCCAGTCTGCCGAGTTCGAGCGTCGTTTCACAGCCGACGAAACGAGCGAACGGTAGGCGGTGAACACTGGCGTCGCCAGATTCGTACTCCCTGGACAATGCGCCCACGCTACGGCCTGCTACTAGTCTTCTCCACGCTGCTTGGTGTTCCATGCAACGGTCAACAGCCCCCGGCCTTTCAATCGGAGGTGAATCTCGTAAATGTCACGGCAGTGGTCCGGGCAACGGACGGCACCCTCCTCCGCAATCTGACCAAAGACGACTTTGAGGTCTCGGAGGATGGGTTGCCTCAGGTGATCCGCTTCTTTGCTCGTGAAGCGGAGTTGCCGCTCAGCCTCGGCATCATCGTAGATGTAAGTGGAAGCCAGGAGCACTTCCTGGTTAAGCACGATGCGGACGCTGAGACATTCCTAAAGGCTGTACTAAGGCCATCCGACCAGGCTTTTGCGCTTTGTTTTGGCAATCATCTGCGAATGGTAAGTGGTCCGACATCCGACGGATCTGCCATTCTGGAACGCCTCAAGCGATTTCAGAAGGGTGACCGGCAGTTCCCCGAACTCGGTCCCAAGGAAGATCGCGAGTTAGGGACGGCGTTATATGATGCGCTCTACTTCTCCATGGTCGAGGCAATGAAGGCGGCGGGCGAGCGCCGACGGGTACTGGTCGTCTTCAGCGACGGCGAAGAGAATTCTAGCGAACACGACCTGTTGGACGTGATTGAAGCAGCGCAGAACAAGGATACGGTCATCTATTGCATTCAATACACGAGGAAAGAGCATGGCAGGCTGACCGCAAGAAACAGATACGGCATCCGCGTGATGCAGCACATCGCCCGGTTGAGCGGCGGAGCCGGGTTTGATGCGCTCGCTTCTCGTTTGGACGACGTTTTCGGCCAGATCAGCGATGAGCTTCGGTCCATGTATCAGATCGGTTATGTCTCCCAGAACGGTCAGCCACACGATGGCTCATTTCGAAAGGTGACGGTTCGTTGCAAGCAAGGCAACGCTAGCGTAAGGACCAAAAGCGGATATTACGCCCGTTAAGTCGAGATTCGAATTTGACGTGAGGCGGATTTGCTGAGCAGATACGGCGTGAGTTTATCAGGAAAGGCAATCCTGTGTGCGTTGGGATTGAACCTTGCATCGATCGAATGGCGAACGCCATGTTCGCGGGCCAAGGTACAGGCGGGAAAGACCGATGGTCCCCTTGCCGGGTTGGTGGACTGCATAACCGTTACTCCGTATCTTGGTCCCGACCTGCAGTCCTGCAGGCCGCAACCGGTTTAGTGCAAACCAGCCAGCCGCTTAAGTGTGGTGACGTTCATTCTTCACGCAAAGCCAGGATCGGGTTAACCCTGCTCGCCTTGAACGCGGGAAGAAGGCACGCCAGGAGAGCAGCGGAAACTAGGATAAGCAGACCGGAAGAGAAGCTGAGCGGATCGAAAGGCGCCACTCCGAAGAGCAGGTTCTGCATAGCGCGCGTCAATCCCAGAGCCAGAACCAGTCCGACAAAGAGGCCGGACGCCGTAAGCAGCATTCCCTGCTTTAAGACGAGCCCCGTGATATTGACCGCGTCAGCGCCCAACGCGATACGAACACCAATCTCCTTCCGCCGCTGGGCGACCGAATACGCGAGGACACCGTAAATACCAAGTGCGGCCAAGAACAGCGCCAGCCCGGCGAAGATGCTAAGCACGCGGGTCTGCTCGGCGTGATCGCGGATTCCGAGTTGAATCAGTTCATCCAGAGTCGAAACGCGGGTCACGGGCTGTTCAGGATCAACTCGGGCGACAGCGGCGCGGATTGGATTGCTCAGACTCGTCGGTTCGCTCGTGGTGCGAACCACCAGATAGCCGGCGTCCGGTTTGGAGACTTGCGTCAACGGAATGTACACTGCCGGCTTGTCTTCCAGTTGGAGTCCACGTTCGCGCACATCGGCGATGACGCCGACAATGGTGCGCCAGGGAGACTTCGGATCGTTGGAATCCAGGTTTAGTTTCTCCCCAATTGGATTGCTGTGGGGCCAAAAGCGTCGAACAAAGGTCGAGTTAATTACAACGACAGGTTGCGATTGAGGTCCGTCGTTGTCGCTCAGGACACGACCGGCTACTGCATGAGCACCAAGGGTCTGAAGGTAATGCCCGGAGCTTTCACGGTACAAAGCGTCGTTAAATTTATCGTCAGGGGTGGGCGCGCGACCTGCAATGCGGAAGCCGGTCGTGTTCCCCTCTGATGTGAAAGGGGGATTCGATGAGAAACCAGCGCTCTTCGCCCCGGGTAGACGCTCGACTTGCTCGAGTACGTGCTGATAAAGATTGACTCGTTTGGCGTCCGTGTCGTATTGCTGTGGGGAAAGCGGCAACACCATGGTCAGCACATTGTGAGTTGGGAAACCGGGCTCCACATTCTGCAGATTCGACAGCGTTTGCACGAGTAGTCCAGCGCCTGTAACGAGCACAAGGGCGAGCGCAACCTGCGACACGACGAACACTCTCTGCAGATTGCTGGAAGAGCCCGACATGCCGCGGCCGCCCTGTTTCAGTGAGTGATTGACGTCGAGCCGGGCCGATTGGAAAGCAGGCAGCAGGCCAAAAATAGCGACGCTGATCAGCGACACGGTGATTGCGAAGCAAAGGACGGGGAGATCGAGGGTGAGCGTTGTGGAATTGACCAGATTTTCCGGTATGAGCAGCTGGAGCACTCGCATCCCGCCGGCCGCGAAGAAAAGGCCGAGCAAGGTTCCAGCAATGCCCAGGACAAGGCTTTCAGCCAGCAGATGAAGAACGAGTTGAGACGTGCGTGCTCCGATGGCGGCCCGCACCGCAATTTCACGTTGACGTTCAGCGCCCCGGATCAGCAGAAGGTTTCCTACGTTCGCGCAAGCAATCAGCAGGACCAGAACCGCAGCAAATGACAGCAGAAGGAGAGCCAGGCCCGTCTCGCCGACGATTTGCTGGCGTAAGGGAACTACAACCGCGCCGACTCGGCTATTCGTATCAGGATAGATGCGCTCCAGTCGCTTGGCGATCGCTTGCAGATCGGCTTCTGCAGTGGCGACCGAGACACCAGGCTTCAAGCGGCCCACCGCCTCCAGGTAATGGCTCTCACGCTTTGCTGCTTCTTTTGCAGTGAAATGAGCCGGGCGCCAAAATTCATAGCGACGATCCGGATACGCGAAAGCCCTTGGCATAATGCCTACAACGGTGTAGGGCACGCCATCCATGTGCAAAGTCTGCCCGATAGTCTGCGGGTCAGATCCAAAGCGGCGTTGCCACAGGCCGTAGCTGATCAGCACCACCTTGGCGCCAGCACGATCCTCCTCTTCAGTGAAGGTCCGGCCCAGAAGCGGATGCGCACCCAGAACCGAAAAGAAGTTCGCGGTCACGCCTTTGCCGGCGACCGACTCGGGACGAGCTACGCCGGTCAAATTGGTGTGATCCCAGCGAAGCGCGGCCATGTCGGTGAAGGAAGTAGATTGACTTCGCCAATCAAAGAAGTTGCCGGGAGCCGGATTGTTGTGCGGAAAGCCGAAGACTGTACCGTCTTCCCAGAGCACCACGAGGCGGTCGGGTTGGCTGTAAGGCATAGGTCCGATAAGGAGCGCGTTTACCCCGCTGAAGATGGCGGTATTTGCGCCGATGCCGAGAGCCAACGCAAGAACCGCGACAAACGAGAACGCCGGAGTTCGTAGCAAATGGCGGAAAGTAAAGTGAACTTCAGTCAGCCAGCTCGAGAACATACGAGATCTGATGCAAACGGGAGGCCGTTTCGTAAAGGAACGCAATGTAGCAATTGGCCGCAGTGCCGGGACAAGAGGTGTCCGGTTCCGCAACAGAGAAGCCGGAAGTGAACAGCGCGAGGGTACTCGTCGATCACGACTGAACCAACTTTTTTATCTCTCGAATTCCCAAACACATAGCTGTTCTTCGAGAGCTCCCGGCGAACGGCCACCCTTCACGCTCGAAGCATGAACACCCGCCCCGTTACCGAAGCCCAGCTCGGCCGCGCTCGCTTTCTCTCCACCGAAGAAGCTGCGGCCTACCAGGAACACTGCGCCCGTATCCTCGGCGCTCACAAACCGGCCAACGACGATGAACGCACCCACGTCGCCATGATTGCTGACCTGGAATGGCGCATCATGCGCATCCCAGCTCTCGAAGCCGGCCTCTACTCAGTGGGCCGCAAGCGTCTCACCCCCAAATCCGAAAACCACATGGAAGCGAACAACGTCGCGGTAAGCGACTCCGAGATCTACGTCGTCTACCAGAAAGAGTTCAACAACCTCTACCTTCAGGAATCCCGTCTGGTACGCAGGCTCGACCGCGAACTCAAGCTACTCATCGCGCTGCAGCAGAAGCGTCTAGCCGAACAGAAAGCCCAGCTGGATGAAGCCGCAGCGTATTACCGGCACTGCATCGAACAGAACATCTCTTACGACCACAGCGTCTTAGCTGAAATTGGGTTCGAATTTTCAATCGTGGATGTTCAACGCGCCGTCGCCGAACAGCAAGCCCGCGAAACCAACTCCCCCTGGCGCAACATTCAAGCCGCACAGGTGCTAAGAACCATGGTGGCGTAGACGGTCTTGCCGTCTGCGCGCTCAAGACTGCGAGCGGAGAATGAAGCAAGAGCGCTGCAACTTGCAAACGAAAACCCACACAGTCGCTGCCCTTTACGACATTCACGGAAATCTTCCGGCACTACAAGCCGTACTTCAAGACGTGCGCGATTCTGCAGTCGATTGCGTGGTCGTCGGAGGCGATGTTTTCCCTGGACCGATGCCAAGAGAAACCCTTGCGTGTTTACTGGATCTGCGCTTACCGATCTACTTCATTCGAGGCAATGGCGATCGCGAGGTCCTGGCTCAGATGCAAGGTTTAGAAATCAAGGTTCCGGAGCACTATCGCGATGCTATGCGGTGGATTGCTGAGCAGCTTTACCCTGACTACGAAAAGATAATCGCTTCCTGGCCAGAGGCGATCCGGCTCGAAGTGGCCGAGGTGGGCGAAGTGTTCTTCTGCCACGCAACCCCGCGCAACGACTCCGACATCTTCACCCGGCTGACACCGGAAGAACAACTTCTGACTGTTTTTCGGGATACCAAGGAACCTACAGTGGTTTGCGGCCATACGCACATGCAGTTCGAAAGACAGATAGGAGGGACACGGGTAGTGAATGCAGGCAGCGTAGGCATGCCATTCGGCAAGCCCGGTGCCTATTGGCTGCAAATAGGCCCGGCAATACAGCTCCGCCGTACGGACCTCGACCTGAATAAAGCGGCGGAAGAGATTCTGCGGAGCAGTTATCCTCTGCGAGAAGAATTTGCCAGAGACAACATTCTGCAGCCCCCGTCCGAGCAGAAGATGCTGGATCTTTTCGCGAAGGTGGCCGTGCGCTGATTATTCGGTGTATAGGAAACGGTCCTGGCGGGGCAGGCTGCAGACCTTGCTGTTCTCCGTGGCTGGCAGGGCATTTTCACCCGCCACGGCCCTAACCCAGCGGACGTTTTCGTCCCGTCCGGATTTCGAGTGGCAACTAACGGGCACATCCACTGTGAAGTCATCGGTAACGTTCGAGACGTCGAGCTGCCAACCGCGAGAATACTTCTGCAGAGCCAAGCGCGGTATTCCCGTGCTGTAAACCCAGGTCTCGAAAAACACCTGCAACTCCTTGTCCGGCTGGTCCGGCGGGAGGTACCGGGCGGCTACATTGCGTAAAGCATCGTTGGTCAAAGGACGAGAGGTGAACTCCCTCAGCAAGGCCAATTGAACTTGACGCCATCGCTGTTCGCCGAGCCGCAGTTGGAGCATCCTGAGCACCCAGGCTCCTTTCTCGTAAGCGATGGTATGCCACACTTCAGTGCCGCCAATGTCGATGAGCCGCACGCCAAAATCAACGGGACCGAGACTCTCGACGACCTTTCCATCATGCGATCGAACCAGATCCTTGCGGTATTCGGCCAATACCGAAGCGCGTGCTTCCTCGCCGTTGTTGTCGGCCAGATACTCAAGCGCCGAATGCGTCGCCATAGCCTCGGTCAACCAGCCCGTCCGGTAATCGGCAGGTAGCACTAGGTTGCCCCACCACTGATGCGCCACTTCGTGCGGGAGCAGCATGTTGGAAAAGAACGACTCCATTCGCGGCGTCCTCAGGTTGGCCGGTCGATTCTCCGGTTTCTCGTAAGTGACGTCCGACAAATAAATCAAACCTGGAAAACCCTGCCCGAAATAACCGCTGATTGGAGAGACCGACAGGCTGGTCGAAGGCAAAATGGACCACCACCCGCTATATTTCTGAAGGATCGAAGCGGCCCTGGGGCCAAGGTCTTCGTCAGATTCGCCAGAACGGTTGTAGAACACGTCTACCCGATACGGCCGGGAGTTTGTCCGAGTGACCCGATAGTCGCCCAGATTAAAGCCGGCGATGTTCTCGGGAACTAGCGTTCTACGGTGGACGCTCCGAATGCCTTTATCGACCGAGTTACTGATAAGCTCGCCGGTCGAGACGAGTTGTAAAGAGGCGGGACACTCGAACGTTAGGTCGAACACCGCAGCCGTAGTCCCAGACCGTGGGTACCAGGTATTTCTCGCTTCAACGAAGTACGTCCGAGTGGTAGTGCGGCGAATAACTCCGCCGGCATACGTAACGGAAATTCGGTGAGTTCCCGGGCTGAGCGGCTTTGGCGCCACCACGAGGAAGGAGCCGGGCTTTTGGCCGAAAAATTCGGCTGTTTCCTGATCGATTCGGGCACCAGTCACATGGAGACGGTCAGAGAGGTCGAACCGCAAAGAACGGCCGTCCGTGTCATCACAGCGATAGGTGAACTCTGCCGTCGCGGAGAGAGTCAGATCCTCGGCAATCTTTGCGTGGATAGCGTAGTCGCTAAACCGCGAGGTAAGAGAGAGCTGCGGAGGCGCGTGGGTGCTCGCATACGACGTCCAGAGTCGGAACCGGTTCTCTTTAACGTTGATCTGTCCCAGGCTCACGGACTCGGGGTTGGTCGGTTCGAAGAGGAAGCTGAAGGGTCCTAAATCACGGCCGCTGAACGTTCCAAAGAAGAAGCCTTCTTCCGGCTGATGCTGATCAAGAAGTGCGTCTACCAGGTTAAGGTCGAAGTTAGGGTAAAGATTGTTCAGGATCGGGTTGGCGGCAGGCAGCAGAGTCTCTGCGAGTTCCGGAGCCTTCTGGCCGGGCGGGTCGGGCAACTGTTTGAGCAGGTCCTGAACGGTCGAGTCTGTAAAGAAGAATACAGCCGTACCGAAGTGATCGTTTAAGTTAGGGCTTTTGGTGTACGAGGCAAGAGAAGTACGTTCGCTGCGATTAGGCGGGAAAGCAAGTACCTCTGCGTCACCGGCTTCGATGCCTCGTGTGGTAAACACGGCCGCGACGACCTTGCCTTCCACCGGCTTAGCGAACGCCAATATACCGTCGTTCAGGTAAATCTTGACGCCGCCCCGATTTAAGCGAACATCACGGACGTGATAGATCTGGTTGGCGTCGACTGACAGATGAGCCAGTTGATCACTGATCTCGCGCGCCGTGGGCGCAGGGACACCACCTGCAACGATGGACGTGAGAGCGCAACACAAGGCGATTGCCTTGGCCGGCAGCATGATACCGCTACTTCACTTCAGGGCTGTTAGCCGTAGCAGGCTCCTGGGTAGAGTTTTCGCGGATAACACCGGTTTGATCCGTATAGAAGCTGCGTCTGCCGGTATTGTTATAGGCTTTCGGAACAGCCACGGCGGAGTAGCCCAGAGGAGTTTGCGTGACCGTATAGTTATAACCGCCCGAAGTTCCAGTTGCGAGGTTTGGTGGAATCAGGTTGGCGGCCTGCGCACCTTCCGTGCCATCGGAAGGAGGCGGGCCCAGCGCACCGATCGAACCGGCGTATTGCCCAAAGGTCGACTGGTATTGAGTCTGCACAGTGTTGATGGTCTTAAGAGTAGCTATCGCTCCCATTTCGCGGGCGTGCATCTGGGACTTGCTCATCTGTGGCAACGCAATGGACAGGATGATCAAGATGATCGCGATAACAATCAGCAATTCGATCAGCGAAAAGCCACGCTGACGGGATCGCCGCTTTTGAAGTCGAGACAACATACGATTCACATCATACGACGTACGCGACCGCCGAAACGTGGATAGGGTAAGGCAACTATTACCGGATAGCCACATCCAAGCAGGTAAATGCAGATCGGAATCGACAGCTTCGCGGCCTCCATCTCAGATCCGGTGACGGGGGTCACGATCAGCCCGGGCGAGCGTCTCCGCGACCTTCTGGCTGAGATTGAATTAGCTGACCAGGTTGGGCTGGATGTCTTCGGTATCGGAGAACATCACCGGCCGGAGTTCCTGGATTCGGCACCTCCGATTATTCTGGCAGCGGCGGCATCACGTACCAAAAACATTCGGCTGACGAGCGCGGTGACGGTTTTGAGCGCAGCAGATCCGGTTCGTGTCTTCCAGGAGTTCGCAACGCTGGATCTCATCTCGCAAGGCCGGGCGGAAATCGTGGCGGGGCGGGGATCGTTTGTCGAATCCTACCCGCTGTTCGGATTGAATCTGGAAGATTACGATTCGCTTTTCGCCGAGAAGCTTGAGCTGCTGTTAGCGATTCGTGACCACACAAACGTGTACTGGTCGGGCAAGCATCGTGCGCCGTTGACGGGACAAGGCATTTACCCGAGACCGATCCAAAATCCTCTTCCGGTTTGGGTCGGCGTGGGCGGCACACCCGCTTCGTTCGCTCGCGCCGGCGTCTTAGGGCTGCCCCTTATGGTGGCGATCATTGGAGGAGAACCGCACCGGTTCCGGCCGCTAGTCGACCTCTACCGGGAAGCCGGCCGACGTGCCGGTCATGCCCCAGAGAAGTTAAAGGTTGGCCTTCACTCCATCGGGTTCCTTGGCGATACCACTGCTCAGGCAGCAGACGACTTTTTCCCGGGTTATGCGCATACTTTTACGGAGATCGGCAAGGAGCGTGGCTGGTCACCGACCACACGGGTACAGTTCGACGCGACACGCGGGCCGACCGGAGCCTTGATTATCGGCGACGCGGCCACGGTCGCCAAGAAGATCGTGTATATCAATGAAGCACTGGGCGGGCTTTCGCGGCTTACATTCCAGATGGGGGTCTCGACCTTACCGAACGAAAAGATGATGCGGGCTATCGAGATACTCGGCCGCCAGGTGGCCCCGATGGTGCGAGAACAGTTATCGATCAGTCCAACTACCGGTTCAAACGTGAACGAAGCGTTTGCATAGGGAGTCGATAGCCTGCATCTGCTCCCAGAAGCTGGCGAGCTTTTCCAGGGGGAGGGCGTTGGCGCCGTCGGACAACGCTTGTTCCGGGTGATCGTGCACTTCGACAAAGATGCCGCTCACCCCAACCGCTACCGCGGCGCGTGCTAATGGTGCGATGAACTGGGGCTGTCCGCCAGAGGAATGACCGGATGCGCCCGGCAGTTGTACGCTGTGGGTGGCATCGAATACGACAGGATAACCGCTCTCAGCCATGATCTTGAGGCCGCGCATGTCGACGACGAGGTTGTTGTACCCAAAGGAAGATCCGCGCTCGGTCAGGATGATGTTCTGATTGCCGGTGCTGGCAACTTTCTCAGCCGCATTCGTGAAGTCGGTAGGCGAAACAAATTGGCCTTTCTTGATGTTCACGATACGCCCCGTCTTTCCAGCCTCCAAAAGAAGGTCCGTCTGACGACAGAGGAATGCAGGAATCTGCAGGATGTCGACAGATTCAGCGGCAACCTGGGCCTGCGCCGGTTCGTGGATATCGGTCAGTACGGGCACGCCGAGTCGCTCTCTCACCAACCGTAGGATTCGCAGACCCTCCTGTAAACCGGGTCCGCGATACGAATGAACACTGCTGCGATTGGCCTTATCGAAGGAGGCTTTGAAAACAAAACTTCCGACGACCTTCTGAATAGATCGGGCCAGTGTCAGAGCATGCTGTTCACTTTCGATAACGCACGGTCCGGCGATTAAGGAAAGAGGGATGTCCTGGCCGAAGTCGACAGTCGTTTGAGTTTCACCGGGCGGGGCAGCGGAGCTTCCCTGCCCGGCTCGTACAACCAGGCTCATTGCGCGTGGGAAAATTCGGGCGACACCACGCGATCCGTCTCACGGGCGTTGGCGGTATCTTTTGTTTCGCGATACTCCAGAGCTGCCTTCAGGAAGGAAGTAAACAGCGGGTGAGGTTCCAGCGGTTTCGATTTAAACTCCGGATGGAACTGGCAGCCCAGATACCAGGGATGATCAGGCAGTTCGCAGATCTCAACATAGACGCCATCGGGAGTCTGGCCGGTCAGCCGCAATCCGTGTTCAGTGAGAATTTGCTGAAACTCTCGATTGAACTCGTAGCGGTGGCGGTGGCGTTCACTGATCTCGGTTTGCCATAAGCCTGCTCGGCGAAACTGCCCTCCAAAAGCCGGCACGGGTAGGCCCCCAAGCGCATAGTTCCGCCGAGTTCATCGACGCCCTTCAACTCACGCAATTTGTAGATCACCCGATAAGGTGTGGATGAGTTGAATTCAGTTGAATCGGCCTTCGCCAACCCACAAACATTACGGGCGAACTCGATGACCATCGTCTGCATGCCAAGACAGATACCGAAGTAAGGGATCCGGTCTTCGCGAGCACAGCGAATGGCATGGAGCATGCCTTCGATACCGCGCTTACCGAATCCGCCCGGGCACCAAGATGCCGTCAAAGCGCCGCAAATAACTGCGGCAGGAAGGCCATTCCATCTGCTCGGACTCGATCCACTCGATGTTAACCCGGGCCTGATGCGCAATACCGGCGTGAAGCAGAGCCTCCTTCAGGCTCTTGTATGAATCCTCGTACTCGACGTACTTACCAACGAGGCCGATACTGACATCGCGCTTGGGATGCTGCATTCGGTCGAGCATTTCCACCCAGCGGGTCATGTTCGCGAGTCCCGGCGGATACGTTCAATAGACGTAAGATGATCTCGTCGACCCTCTGTTCGGCAAAGAGTTGCGGGATTTCGTAAACCGAGGCGGCGTCCTTGGCCGTGATGACGCCCGGGACTGCTACGTCGCAGAACAGCGCGATCTTTTCCTTCACCTCGTCGGGGAGAGAACGTTCCGACCGGCAAAGCAGGATGTCAGGTTGCACGCCGATTGCCCGGAGTTCCTTGACGCTGTGCTGAGTGGGCTTGGTCTTGAGCTCTTGCGCCGCGGCGATCCATGGCACTAAGGTCAGATGAACGAACAGAGTGTTCTCGCGGCCCTCTTCATGTCGCATCTGCCGGATGGCTTCAATAAAGGGTAAGGATTCAATGTCGCCGACCGTTCCACCGATCTCGACAATGGCGATATCGACGTCGGCTGCCACCTTGCGGCATGCGGCTTTGATCTCGTTTGTGACGTGGGGAATGACTTGAACCGTCTTCCCAAGATAATCGCCCCGGCGTTCGCGGGTAATGATGTTTTCGTAGATACGGCCGGATGTCAGATTGTTGCTCTGAGTCAGTTGAGCGTGGGTAAAGCGCTCGTAGTGCCCGAGATCGAGATCGGTTTCCGCGCCATCATCAGTTACGAAGACCTCGCCATGCTGGAAGGGGCTCATCGTACCCGGATCAATATTCAGGTAAGGATCGAATTTTTGGAGGGTGACCCGTAAACCACGACTCTCTAGAAGGCAGCCGATCGACGCTGCTGCAATACCCTTGCCCAGGGATGAAACAACGCCGCCGGTCACGAAGATATATTTAGCCATCAATTTTCGTAAGGAAACTCGTGCACCACAAATCCGCCTAACTCTGACGGAGTACTCCGACGACTGGCGAACGTCGACCGCGAAGTCCCCACAACGCCTTTTTCGTTTGCAGGTAACTTACTCACAAGAAGCTTTCCAGCGTAAACAGCTGATTGACTCGATCCAGGTCCGCAGGAGTATCTACTCCCAGTGACTCATACTCTGTAGATACAACGCGAATACGGAATCCGTTCTCAAGAGCGCGTAACTGTTCAAGCCGTTCGGCGCTTTCTAGTGGACCCATTTTCAAATCGGGATAGGACAACAGAAACTCGCTGCGATACACATACAGGCCGATATGTTTGTAATAAGTATGTGAACCTGACGGGCCTTCGCGCTCGTACGGGATGGGGCAACGAGAAAAATAAATTGCGTCATCCTTAGCAGATTTGTAACCACCTTGACGACATTGGGATTGGCTACGTCGGCAGGGTCGGTGATCTGCTTCTTCAGGGTTCCCATCGCAACCTCATCGTCTTCGCGAACCGAGAGGATGGCCGCATCGATCGCCCCGGGTCAATCAGTGGCTCATCGCCCTGAATGTTGACGTAAAGTTCGGCCATCTTCAGCACTGGCTACCTCCGCCAGACGGTCGGTTCCGGTAGGATGCTGGGAACTGGTCATACGGGCACGGCCGCCAAACGAACGTAACCGCGTCGGCGATCCGGTGATCGTCGGTGGCAATTAGGACATCATAAAGGTAGTGCGCCATCTTCGCCCGTTCCCAAACGTGCTGAATCATGGGCTTACCGGCGATGGGGGCAAGGGCTTTGCCCGGAAAGCGGGAGGAGGCAAAACGGGCGGGAATTACTCCGAGAATCCGCTCTCTGCACATCCGAGTGTAGCACCCGAAAACAAGCGCTACTACGAGGCGCTTGTGAGCAGGTCAACGAAAGAAAACGTCCATTGACTCCCATCCTTTGCCGCAAGGGCAAGAGTCACAGGAAGCGAGAAACGCCGGGGGCCCGCACTACCGGGATTGAGGTAAAGAAGGCCCTCCTTTTGCATCTGCGAAGGTTTGTGGGAATGACCATAAACAATCACCCGAGTGCCCGGAGGTGCGGGGTTCCGAGTGAGGTCAGAGATATCGTGGATTAAGAAGAACCGGTCACCCTGGACGGTAACGCTGGCGACTAGGGGTAAGTCGTCTGCCCACGAACCCGTATCGACGTTTCCTCGAACGGCCAAAACTGGCGCGATAGTCTCAAGTTGGCGAAGGACCTCCAGCGAGCCCAGGTCACCTGCGTGAAGAATCTGGTCGACTCCCTTTAGGGCGTGAACAACCTTGGGACGGAGCAGGCCGTGGGTATCGGAGAGAACACCTAATCTAAGGTCACTACGAATTTGGAACCTCCCCAGTATAAAGGCAGGATTTTACAGCAATGGAAGCACTTAGAAGCGATTACCGGCAACATTACCTGCCCCCGGTTCGTCACAAGAAGGTGTGGCGATGGTCAAGGATTAGCATAATAGGCAAATCTCCGACCTTCCGGCTCCTTTTTGGATTTCTCATTACACTTTCTGCCGTAGCCGGCTCGTCATGGTATTCCCTGCGGCAGCTGAGCGGTCTGCGAAAGCTGCAGACGCAGACAATCGATGCCAATCGGCATGATTCGCTGCTACTGCTACAGGTGCAGAACGACTTGAACGCGGTGGGCTTGAAGCTACGGGACATGGTCCAGGCCTCAGACCGATCCGGAGTTTCCCAATACCAGTGCGATTTTGAGCGGTTGCGAGCCGATTTAGAGGATTCAATCAAGGAAGAGGCGCGATTGGCTCCGGTCATCCGCCGGCCGGAGAGGCAACAGGAACTGCTGCGAGATCTGACAAGCATTGCGGGAAACTTCGGATCAGGTATTTCGGTTGGCTAAGTCCGGCGATGAAGCAGCAGCACGAGAATTGGCCTCAACACGGCTATCCGCACAGCAGACTGCAACGGCGGCGCTGGTCTCTAACTTTACTGGAGCGTAACAACGAGGCCGAAGAACGCGCCGATCAGAAAGTGGCCTCGATTTACGACGGGGTGGAGAAGAATATTTATGCTTTTCTGGCAGGAACGCATCCTAACGATTGTTCTTACCAGTTCGTATCTTACCTATTCGAATCGCCAGCATCTTTAGCCGGCTGCAATCGCTCTCGCTGCAGACGGCGCATCCTGGCAGGCCGGCTGATTACAGTCCAGGAGGAAGTTCTGCGTTCGGTGTCTCACGAGAGCTGCACGATGAGTTCGGGCAGATTCTGACTGCGGTAGCAACGATGCTGACGCGGGCAGAGAAAAAAGGCATTGCCGCCGATTCTCCGCTCCGAACCGAGTTGACGGAAGTACGAGAGATCACTCACAACACGCTGGAGAAGATGCGGAGCCTTTCGCAGATGCTGCATCCGGCAGTGCTCGATGACTACGGACTGGCCAAAGGCATCGAGTGGTATACCGAAGTGTTTCAGAGGCAAACGGGCATTGAGACCGTGGCACATGTATCGGGGGAGCCGGTACGGAGTAACGGGCCAGCCCGCCATCCATTGCTTCCGCATCGTCCAGGAGGCTCTGAATAATGCGGCCAAACATTCGGCAACGAAGACGGCGGAAGTCAGTATGGAATTTTCGGCGGAATTATTGACGGTACGCGTGAAAGATTTTGGGAAAGGCATGCCTGTTCAAAAGAAGAATGGAAAGTTGGGGCTCGGGCTGATCGCCATGCGGGAGCGTGCCGAATTACTTCATGGAGAACTGGAAGTCACGTCGGTTCCGAACACATGGACAATGGTTTCGCTAACGATGCCTTTGCCAGATGAGGCCAATCGATGATTTGTTTAATAGAGGAGAGCGCGAAAAGGAATGGTAAATCAAGTTATGAGTGAAGTGATCTCGGTTCTGCTGGTAGACGACCACAGCCTGGTCCGGCGCGGCTTTCGGCGATTGCTCGAAGATGACGAAGGTATGAGGATTGTAGGTGAGGCCAGCAACGGGGTAGAAGCAATCCGGATGGCGAATGAATTGAAGCCTAACGTGGTCGTGATGGACCTTTCGATGCCTGAACTGGACGGAGTGCAGGCGACCAAAGAAATCGTCAAGCACCTTCCCGACACGCAGGTCTTGATCCTCAGCATGCACGCCGACGACAACTACGTTCGCAATGCGCTGGACGCAGGTGCGAAGGGCTACCTGCTGAAAAGCGCGATCGATGTGGATCTGGTGGGCGCCATCAAGAGTTGTTTCAGAAGGAAAGCGCTTTATCGGCTCGGGTCTGAAATATGTCGCCCACGAGGAAGACGATGAACTGCATCGCTTGACGAACCGTGAAAAACAGGTGCTGCAGTTGATTGCCCAAGGCAAGTCAAACAAGGAAATCGCGACGCTTCTGGAACTCAGCGTCAATACGGTTTCGGTTCATCGCGCCAATCTGATGGAAAAGATGAACATCCACCGAACAGCGGAACTCGTGCTGTTTGCGATTCGGAAGGGATTAGTCGCTCCCCAATAGACGGGAGCGAAGTCGACGGCATTCTGATGGAAAGCCGTCGACCTTTTAGCCTGAAACTCGAACGAACTGCCTGACGTGCGAATTGCCCTGAATGGGAAGCTAATTCACGCGCTTGGCAGCCTTGGCATCTGCAGCTGCTTTCGTTGCGGCCTGCATTTCCTTGGCTTTTGCCGCCTTCTTTTGAAAGCGGTCGACGCGGCCTTCGGTGTCGATCAGCTTTTGCCGGCCAGTGAAAAAGGGATGGCAGGCAGAACAGATTTCCACCCGCAGGTCGCCTTTGTGGGTCGATCTGGTTTCGAATTTCGATCCGCAGGCGCAGACAACATTGACTGCATCGTAGGCGGGATGAATTCCAGATTTCATGATTTGGTAGATCCTTTCGAAAACGTTGGAGGGAAACTTCAGTTTAGCACTGAACAGAAAAGCGCAGAGGCCCCAGGCAGGATTCTAATCTCCTACCGGGAGCCTCTACAGGAGCCTTGCGGCCATACTCTAGCTACGTAACGCGCGACGAAGGCCGATCCGAAGGAACAGCGGACTCGTCACTGAAACGAAACCTGAACGTAAGAACGGCGACTTTAGAAGTCGGCCACCTCGCGCGGGATTTGTATGCTACAGTCACTACCAGAATTCATGTTGACTGGACCACCTCCTTTCTCAGTGATGCTCTGATTGTATAGGCTAACTTTGAAAAGTGTCAACTCGTTCGGACGAAGAAAACTCAGGCTTTCAATCGCTCGAACGCGGACGTGAGTGGATCAATGGTTTCCTACTCTTAGGCGTACTCGTAGGTCTGCTGGGTTCGCTCCTGATTACCTGGCAGTATCACATCGATACCGAACCGGAGCTCATCGGCCTCCATTTTCTGGCCTTCAACGCGGGCTATGTTCTTGCCGTCTCGGCTGCACAGAAGCTACTGCTGAAGATTCCGATCCGGACGGTCGCGCTGCTTGCCTGTCTGATTGGTGCCGGAAGCCTGTTCAGCCTGTGTCTCCTGATTCCACCGGTTGCGGCGGTGTGGCGCATGGCCGGTCTGGGCTTTGTGGGCTTTAGCGGTGGCGCACTCGCTACTTCCCTGCTGCATGTCCTTGAGCCATGGTTCTCGGGCGCACCCGCACGCGCTCTCAACATCGCGGGCGCCTTGTTTGGTGCCGGCTGCACCCTCGCGACGCTCATCGTGGGTGCGGCTTACCTGGCGGGGTCAGTCCAGATTGAAACGGCACTGCTGGCGGCGGTGCCGCTGATCTTTTTCGTTCTGTTCTTCCGCGGGAAATTCTCGGTCGCGCGCCGGCCGTTCCCGCTGCGGCCGGAAGTGAACCGCCGGCACGCTGCGCTGCAGGATCTTCGAAGCATCGCGGCGGTGCTGTTCAGTCTGCTGCTGTTTTTCCAATCGGGCAACGAATTCCTGATTGCCGGTTGGCTGCCTCTGTTTCTGATTCAGCGGCTGGGAGCAAATCCGGTGCTCGCAATGCTGGCCTTGGCGAGTTACTTCCTGTCACTCACTCTGGGGCGCGTCGTAATCAAACGATTCCTTCCCAGTCACCACAAGGCGCAACCTGCTGTTTGGAAGCGTACTGGTCGCCATGGCCGGCTATCTCATGCTCAGCTTCGCTCCCTCCATGGCGTGGGTGTGGCCAGCGACAGTGCTGGTGGGTCTCGGGTTTGCGCCCATCTATCCGCTGCTCGCTCAGATTCTGGACGATCGATTTTCTTACCATCCAGGGTTCTATAACGGCATCTTCTCCATTGCGGTGACCGGGGCAATGAGCATCCCGTGGCTGATTGGCTATGTGGACAAATATTGGGGGGCGCGCTACATCATGAGCATTCCGGCGTTCGGTTCGGTGGCGGTGGCAATGCTGGCACTCCTGATCATGTTTGAGGCGCGGCTGATGGGCCATGGTTCGAACTTAGCGGAAAGTCCGGAGCAGACGAAGGCAACGGGTGCGGCGGCGGGGGAGCCTGGACCGCATGGGCGCTAGGGCTCATCTGCTCTGTTGTGCTCTGGCCGCTGCCGGCTTGGCACCGGCAGCGTGAAGAAACCGACGTGATAAGAAACTGGCCAAAGCATCGCAAAGGTGTTGCAGAACTCGCCCGCGATCGCGCGAGGGCGTATGGATTTGAATTTTTCGACGTCGGAAATCGGGTACGGTGCTGGCCGCGACAGCGCGACCCATTTCTTCACGCCGGCTTCGAACACTGAAGTTGTACACGACCGCATTGGCACTTGCAAGCTGGGTCCGGACTATCGGCTGCGGACGCAGCTTTGGACGAGCGGTGACTGGAGCCCAGGGCAGGACACGATCAGAGACTTGCGGATTTTGGGAGGAGGCGATCCCAACCTCTCTGGCCGCACCGTGCCTTACGCCGTAGACGCGCTGGAAAGCGACCCGCTGGAGGCGCTCAGGCAGTTGGTCGATCTGATAGTCGAAACAGGGAGTTCGCATGTTGACGGCGACGTGACGGCGGTCGCAACCCGCTATGGCGGAGCCGGCTATCCGGACGGCTGGACGTTGGACGATAGCACGTACGGCTATGGCGCCCCGGTATCGTCTCTATCTTTGAACGACAACTCAGTCGCGGTCATTATTCGACCGACCGAAGCGGGTGAACTGGCCGATCTGGAACTGCGCCCTTCGCTCAGCCACTTTGTCGTTCAGAATCACGTGCTGACTGAGAACTCCGACAGCTCCATATCAAGCTCTCGCGGCAGCCAGGAACAAACGAGCTGATGGTCTAGCGGAACGATCGGGCAGACCGTCAGACCACTGGCAAGAAGACGTCGCGGTTGATGACCCCGCACTCTTTGCAGCGGAAGCCTTAGTCGATCTCTTGCGAGAGCGCGGTTTGGAAGTGACTGGAGAGGCCCGGGCTCTGTACGGACCGGACGAGCGTAATGCTGAAGGAGTCTTGCTTGGAGAAAGGTTGTCGCGGCCTCTTTCAGAGCTTTTACAGGTCGTGAATAAGGAAAGCCAGAATCTTCATGCTGAGATGCTGTTGCGGGAGGTAGCGTATGTGCGCACCGGGATTGGATCGCTTGAGAACGGGCGAAAGGAGCGAGAAGCGTTCCTGACGGAGGCGGGCATTACTCGCACCGGAACTGGATACAGACTTGACGACGGTTCGGGTCTAGCGCGGCAGGACCTGACTACGCCGGATTCGACCGCGACCTACTTCGGTACATGTGGATGCGCCCGGATCGCGACGTGTGGGTGAAAACTCTGCCGATCGGCGGCTGGGACGGGTCCCTGCAGCACCGGTTCCGGAAGTGGCTGGAGCCCAGCGGGTCCGAGCTAAGACTGGCTCGCTGTCTCATGTGAACGCTTTCAGCGGCTATATCGAGACGACCGAGCATCATTGCTCGCTTTCTCCGTCATGGTGAATGGCACGCCGGGGCGCGAGAGCGAGGTGCGGGATTTCATCGACCGGCTTTGCGCCGTGTTTTTGAGCTTATGAGCTGTCGGTTAAGGACAGCCATGCAGGTTGAATTCCATGGAAGCGGCATTTATCTTCCCGAGATCGATTTGTGGCTGGACAAGACAGAACCGTGTGCCGCGACCTGGATTTCCCATGGACACAGCGACCACGCGCGGGGTTGCCATGGCCAAGTGATCGGGACCTCGACCACCCTGCGCATCTATCGGATGCGGCTGGGTTTGAGTGAGAACGATACAGAGCCGGAGCTGAACCCGCTCGAATTCGGCGAAAGCATGGAATGGAACGGGGCGCAGCTAACGGCTTTTCCGGCCAGCCACATCCTGGGCGCGGCACAATTGCTGGTGGAATACCGCAATGAACGGCTGGTCTACACCGGCGATATCAAACTGCGTCGGCCATTTTGCGGCGAGCAGACCGAACCGTTCCCATGCGACCGACTAATCATTGAATCAACTTTCGGACTTCCCATTTACAATCTGCTGGATCGGGAAGATGCCGCCGAACGAATCGTCAGGTTTGCGAGCGCGTGCCTGCAGGAAGGTTCCACACCCGCGTTTGTCGGATACCCGCTGGGGCGCGGACAGGAAATCGTCACGTGCTTTGCGGGGCGGGAATTCCGACGGCCGTACACGGCGCAATTGCCAGATTTATTCCGGTGTATGAAGAAAATGGGTACAGTTTCCTGGCTGGGAGCCTTACGACACCAGAGCCACTGCCGGGAAAGCGCTGGTTGTGGTGCCCTCCCACGGGAATGTGCTGGAGGCCAGTGGAAAGAATATTCGTTTCGCCTATGTGTCCGGATGGGCGGCACTAGATAATGCCCGGTCTCGCAGCGGCGCCGAGCGATTGATTCCCTACTCGGATCACGCGGACTTCGGTGAACTGTTGGCGCTGGTGGAGCAATCGACGCCGAAGCATGTGGATGTGGTCCATGGATATACCGTTCCCTTCGCGAAAATTCTGCAGCGGCGCGGCTATTCGGCCGCGGCTCCGCAACAGAGCCAGCGCCCGGAGTAATATCGAGGCAGAAGGCTGATGGACGAACTGGCGCAGTATGCGAAGAGATTGCCAGCCATGGAAGCCGGCTTGAAGAAAGTGGCCCTGCTGGCAGACTACCTGCGCGGATTGAATGATGACGATCTGGGCTTGGCGGTGCAGTTCCTGAGCGCCGGACCGGCGGCCGAAGGCGCCGGCAATCACAGTCTGTTCGAGGTAGAGGAGAAGGCGCAAGCTTTCTATCGGCTCACAGTATTCTGCGCGGCGCGTTGCAGGCAGCAACCGGATGGGACGGCGAAACGCTGAGCGTTTGCCAGGCTGAGGTGGGCGACATCGGGGAAACGACCGGACTGCTGCTGGCAGCGGCGACGCCGGGGGCCAAAGCGCGTTGACGCTGCAGACAGGCAAACGACGATCTATCAGCAACTGTTCCGTGCAAGGCTGACGGCGCGAAAGGTGGAGATTCTGGCTCCGCTTACCGCGAGTATTCCGGCCCTTAACGCTGAAGTACTTCATTAAGGTCGTGACCCGCGGTTTGCGAATCGGATTGATGGCGCGGCAGGTGGAGGAGGCGGTCGCGCTCGCTTGCGGAGTCCTGCCGGAGTCGATTCGGGACGCAAACAACCGACTTGGCGATTTGCGACAGGTGGCTCTTGCGGCCCGGCAGCGGTGAACTGAAGGCATTGAGGCGCGACTGTTCCATCCCATGGATTTCATGCTCGCCAAGCCGCTGGAGAGATTAGAGGATCTGGCCGTCCCGGCGGATTGGCATGTGGAAGACAAGTACGACGGCATTCGATCACAGGTGCATTTCGAGAATGGGCATGCCCGCATTTACTCGCGCGGGATGGAGGAGGTGACCACCGCTTTTCCGGAGATCGTTCGCGCTTTTGAGGGCCTAAGCGGCAGCGGACTGATCGATGGCGAACTGCTGGCTTGGCGCGATGGCCGCGCCGTGAACTTCAACGTACTGCAACAGCGCCTGGCGCGTAAGACTGTCAAGGCCATACTGCAACTGGAGATCCCGGTTGTCTTCATGGCTTACGATGCCTTGCTCCGGAATGGGAGCATTCTATTCCATTCACCGATTGAAGAGCGCCGCCAGGTCCTGCAGGAGCCCTTTGCCGCTGAAGTAACACCGCTGCTGCTTTCCCCGGTGCACCATCCGGAAACACACGACGACATAGATGAGTTCTTCCGGCAGGCCCGAAATCGAGGTAATGAAGGTTTGCTTTTGAAACGGCGAGGGAGCATTTATGAGCCGGGCAAGACGGAGCGGTGCCTGGCAAAACTGAAGCGTCCGTATGGAACGCTCGACGTCGTCATCACCTCGGCCGAACAAGGCAGCGGCCGGAGAGCGACAGTGCTTTCGGATTACACCTTCGCCGTCCGGGCAGGCGACCGCTACGTCAATGTGGGCAAGGCTTACAGTGGACTGACCGACTCCGAGGTGAAAGAGTTGACCAAAGTGCTGCGTGCGGCGTCGACGGACCGTTTCGGGCGCGTGATGGTCGTGCGTCCGGAGGTGGTCCTGGAAGTCGCTTTCGACGGCGTGCAGAAGAGCTCACGTCATAAGGGCGGGTACGCCCTTCGGTTCCCACGCATCCTGCGGTGGCGGCAGGATAAGACTCCGGAGGAATGCGACGACCTGGCGCGAGTGGAAGCCCTTTATCCTGCCTCCCTTCAGCAGCCGGCCGAAGCGATGGGCCGTCGTTAGGCCGTTTTGTGAGATCTATCTATGAGATCGACTTGGTGAGACCACCTTGGTAAGATCGGCGGCAACTCCGAAGCGGCAGACCAAGATCAGCACCGAAGCCGCCATTCTCCGGCGCTTACATCCGGCGCTTGCGGCTTGGTTTGAGGCCCACTATCCGGGGCTGAGTGAGATTCAGCAGAAGGCGCTACCGTACACGCTGGCGGGCAGCAACACTCTGATTCTTGCCCCGACGGGAAGTGGCAAAACCCTGGCTGCATTTCTGGGAGTATTGTCGCGCCTGGCTGAACGAGCCAGCAAGAATGCCTTGCCGAACGCGGTTTGCGCAATCTATGTTTCGCCGCTCAAAGCGCTTGATAACGACATCTTTCGCAACCTGAGTCCAGCTCTGGAGGCCTTAAATGAGTCTCTTCCGGCACGTCAGCAGATCGCGATGGAAGTACGGACAGGCGACACAGCCCAGAACGACCGTAATCGGCAGAGGAGGTCGCGCCCGCATCTGATCCTGACCACGCCTGAGAGTTTAAGCTCCATCCTCTCCCAGGCAGCGTGGCGCGAGACGGGCTTCGATCCGGACACGGTCGTGATCGACGAGATTCATTCTTTCGCGGAGAACAAGCGCGGATCGCTTGCTGGCCGTTTGCCTGGAGCGTTTGGAACATCGGGTCAAGCGCCCTGTACAGCGTATCGGCGTCTCGGCAACCGCGTGGCCCATCGAAGCCATTCAGCAACTGCTCTGCGGCCATCGACCGTGCGAGATCGCATCGGCCGATATACGCAAATCACATCGCCTGGAAATTGTGCCTCCGGCTGCCGCAGCCTGGCTGCCGCCAGCCGGATACAACTCGTTCCGCATTGCGCCTACCGTTGCGGAACTGGTCGAAAACAGCGCAGTGCAGCCTGATCTTTCTGACTACACGATCGGCGGTGGAGCGCCTTGGCCTGGCACTGAATATCCTGCTGCCGGAGATTGAGGACCGCATCGCCGTTCATCACGGCTCCATCAATCGGCAGAGCCGGCAGGAGATTGAAGACGGACTGAAGTCCGGGCGGTGGCGGGCGGTGGTGGCCTCCAGCAGTCTGGAGATGGGCGTCGATTTTTCCAGCGTCGACCAGGTGCTCTTGATCGGCACGCCGCGTGGGGTTAGCAGGGCATTGCAACGGCTGGGCCGCAGCGGTCACCGAGTGGACGGCGTTGCTGCGGGCGCGTTGGTGCCGTTCAGCCTGCCCGATCTGCTGGAGTGTGTGGCCTTGCGGGAGGCCGCTCGGGAGGGGCGCCTCGATGCGCTTCGCATCCCAGGTGCTCCGCTGGATGTGCTGGCACAGGTGTTGCTCGGGATGAGTATCGAAGGCGAGTGGACGGCCGACGAAGCTTTTGCGTTGATCCGGAAAGCCGGCCCTTATCTGGATCTGCCGCGGCAGGATTTCGATGATGTTCTGCATTACCTTGCCGGCGAAGGAAAAGTGCTGGGCCCCTATGGCACTTACGGCAAAATCATTCTGCAGGATGGAAAGTTCAAGGTTGCCAATGCAAAGACGGCGCGCACTTACTACCTGAATGTCGGCGTTATCAGCACCGATTACGAGGTCCGTGTCATCTCTTCCCGCAATCGTCCGCTGGGGGCGGTTGAGGAAGCCTTTATCGCGAGCCTGCAGCCGGACGAAGCGTTCATCATGGGCGGGAAACCGGTTCGGCTGAAACGCATCCAGGGCAACATCGCGGTGGTGGAAGCAGCCAAGGGCGAACAGGTGAAAACTCCGCGATGGATGGGCAACAAGATGGCGCTGACGGCGCAAATGGCAAGCGAAGAACTGCGACTTCGCCGAGAACTGCGTGCCCAGTTCAGTGAAGGAGGGGCGCTGGCGTAGAGGCATATCTTCGAAAGTTCTACAAAGTGGACAGCAATGTCGCTTCACGCATTGCCAGTTTTATCGCACGGCATTCGAATGCCCTGCCTGTCCCCACGGATTCACCGGTGCTGGTGGAGAAAATTGTCAACGGAAGGAACATGTTGCTGCTGGTGCACGTGGTGGCTGGACGTGCTGTGAATCGATCCCTTGCGTGGGTGACGGGTGCACGGCTCGCCAATGGCAACAGCGTTGTTGCTAATTTTGACGACCATAGTTTTCTGCTTTCTCTCGATTCCCGAATCGCAGGTCGATGCAGAGATTCTGCACGCGACCTTCAATCCCAGCGGATTGGCAAGAGGATTTGCGGCGTACGCTCTCCACAACTGAAACTCTGGGCACTTCCTTCCGCCATATTGCAGAAATTGGACAACTGCTTCCGCGACGCACCATGGCGGCAACATTCAGCGCGCGCTGCAACCTGGAATGGCAGTTTGCTTTACAAGACACTATTGGAACATGAGCCCGACCACCCGCTGTTCAGGGAAGCGGTTCGTGAAGTGCTGGAGGATCAATGCGACGCCCAGCGGGCGCGCGCTGAGGCCCGCGGATTTATGAAACCCCGATGGAGATCTATGACCTCCCCCGCCCCTCGCCGTTTGCTTTGCCTCTATTTGCTGCCTTCAATCGTGAGGTGCTGGTCGCTCCCGACCCGGAGCGCGCTCTTGACGATTTAGTGGCCGCGATTTATGGCGAGTGGGAGGGAGAGAAAGAATAGACAGCGTTATTGTGCAACCCATACCGCGCGATCCGGGGTGGTCTCCACTTGCGCAGCGAGCGATGTTGGATTATCATCGTAGCCCTATCAGTACGTCCTAAACACGACGCCCAAGGAGGGCAACGCCCAGTGAAATTCGTTACACAGTGGAAGCTACGATCCGGCAAGTTGGCCGAAGCTGCAGATCGTTTGCTCGGCTCTGGCGATCCGAAGCCGGAAGGGCTCAAGACGCTCGGGCGGTGGTTCAGAACCGATATGCAAGGCGGTTTATCACCTCTTTGAAGCAACCGATGCGACCATTGTTGCCCAATACTCCGCCCGCTGGGCCGATCTTCTCGAGATCGAAAACTCAGCGGTCATTGAAGATGCGGAAGCTGTCTCGATTATGGGAGATATCCACGGAGTGTCGGAACAGACAAAGGCCGCAGGTCGCTGCTGCCGGTCGACGCTAGCATCAGCCGATAACGTCGAAGGTCTTCAGCTGTCGCGCTCGTCGGTGAAAGGCGGATTGAGTGCAGCCGGTCATATAGATCCCCCACTGTATACTCACGACGATGATCCGTCGCTACCTGGCGCTTGACCTGGGCGCTGAAAGTGGACGCGCAATGCTCGGTGAGCTCAAGTCCGGTCATCTGCACTTGCACGAACTCCACCGTTTCCCGAACACTCCGGTACAGCTTCCGACTGGACTCTATTGGGATACCTTGCGCCTATTCCACGAGATCTGCGAAGGCATTCGTATAGCGGGCAAGTTCAAGCGATGATCTGGATGGGCTTGCCGTCGATACGTGGGGAGTCGATTTCGGACTCTTGAGCGCCGACGGAGAGTTCCTGCACATGCCGCGGCATTATCGGGACGGGCGTACTGCCGGGGCATGCGACGGAGATTTTCAAGCGCGTGCCTCGAGCAGAGATCTTCCGGCAAACGGGCATCCAGTTCATGGATATCAACTCGCTCTATCATCTCTGGGCCATTCAAAAAGAGAGCCCGGAATTGATGAACAGCGTCTCAAAGCTCTTGTTCATGCCCGATTTGTTCAACTTACTTCCTTACAGGAACATTCGCTGCCGAACGCACCATCGCAAGTACGTCGCAGTTCTACGATCCCACCCGGAGATGTTTTGCAACGGACATGCTTCGACAGTTGGGAATTGGCGCAAACTTCTTTCCAGAACTCGTGGATCCTGGTGTAGAACTCGGTTCGATGCTGCCCTACGTGGCGGAGCGATGCTGCTTGCGGCGCGATACACCGGTTTTCACAACCGGGTCACATGACACTGCTTCAGCGGTAGCAGCCGTACCCGCCGCAGGGAGCAGAACTGGTGCTATATCAGTTCCGGAACATGGTCACTGATGGGCATCGAAACCGATACCCCCATTATCAATGAACGGCTCGCTGGAAGCGAATTTCACGAACGAAGTCGGCGTTGAAAAGACCATCCGATTCTTGAAAAACATCCCTGGTCTGTGGGTCCTGCAGGAATGCCGGCGGGCGTGGGCCAAGGAAGGCGAGGAGTACACGTACGCCGACCTGATGGAGCGCGCAGCCAGTGCCCGATCGATCGAACAGCATCATCGACCTGGATCAATTCGTGTCACCCGGGCAACCATCCAGCACGTATTGCCGAATATTGCCGGGTAACTGGGCAGGAAGTACCCAAAGATGTGGGAGCGGTGGGGCGTGTCGTGCTGCAAAGTCTTGCGGAGCGCTATTGTCAGGTGCTGGAGTTGTTGGAGAGCCTATCCGGACGTAGCATTGAAGTAATCCACATTGTCGGTGGAGGATCACGCAATACGTTGTTGAATCAGCTTGTCGCAGACCGCACAGGCAGACGGGTCGTGGCCGGCCCGACCGAAGCAACGGCGGCAGGAAATGCTCTTACGCAAGCGATTGGGAGCGGTGCTATTTCGTTCGCTGGAGGAACTGCGCACCATCGTCCGCCGGTCCTTCGAACCTGAAACGTTCTTCCCCAATCGATAGCACGGTCGAGCGGCTTAGTTCTGATTGCTCCGATGCACGGGGCTGTTGCCCGTACGCATAAAAAACTGCGCTTTGTTCAGAG
Organism: uncultured Acidobacteriaceae bacterium; assembly: GCA_963814195.1. Classification (GTDB taxonomy): domain Bacteria; phylum Acidobacteriota; class Terriglobia; order Bryobacterales; family Bryobacteraceae; genus Bog-105. The sequence continues at coordinate 335,556 of CAWFBU010000003.1, read as the reverse complement.
CGGGATCAACGGCGACGTCGAAAAAGCCGACCATCATCTCGGCCCACGTTTGCTCTCCCCACCGCACGGCAGAGTCCGGATCCGGATTGTGCGGATTCGCTCGAGAATTGTCAAAGGTGGCGACCGCCTGTAAGGTAGAGCCGGCCTTCAGCAAAAGCGGAGTTGACAGTCGATAACTGAGTTGCCAGTAGAAGTCATACTTGGGCACCCGGAGCAGAGTCTGTCGTTTACCGTCCGGCTCGGTGAGGTTATAAGTGAAGCTCTTCCCGCGCAGATGCATATGAGGGAAGAAGCTGAGCAGCAAGGCGTCATTCGGAATCGAGCCATGCACCTCAACGCGATGGTCGGGGTCTCCGGGCGGAATGACGAAGCGGTCATTCGTCAGTTGCAGCGTCAGCACGCGCTTGGCAGGAGGATCCTTTGAGAACACCAATCCCACGGAAGTCTGGTCCTGCATGGGAGCACCGTGGGTGGTGTAATGCATCTGCAGAACGATATCCGAGCCTGCTGGAACCAGCTTTGCGTAACCCGATGGCCATTGATCCGCGTTGCTTCCCGGCGCATAAACCAGCAGGATATCGCTCGTCGTCCACATGGCATCGCGACGGGCAGCAGCATCCGGCAGATCATCGGCACTGAACGGCGTACCCACGGGCGCTCCGCTCAGCCACTTTGATCCAGGCTCGCGAATGTAGGCCACCGCATGATGAACAACCATCCGGTTACTGGGCCTGATCTCCGACATCCTCACCCAACGGTCTTCTTTGAAGTGAGTGGGAATGATGACGTATTGATAAGGTACATCCCCGGATGCGGGAAGCCGTTTGGGAGCGGGCATTTTCAGGATCAGGTCAGGACGGTCGATATTCCAACCAGCAGTCCAGACGGGCGGCGCAGGAGCTAGCTTCCAATCTCCGGCAGGCGCATTGGCAGCGGCCCAGTCCGAGAGTATTCGGACCTGATCGTCGCTTAAAGTGGGGTCGTTGGCGAAGTGCCCACAGCAGCGGTCGGCAAACCAGGGCGGCATGGAACGCGCTGCGGTCACGCTCGCAATCAGCCGGGCAAAGGGCCGGACCTGTGCGTAGGTTTCCAGAGACATCGGCGCCATTTCACCGGACCGATGGCAGGATTGGCAATGACTCTGCAGAATGGGGAGAACGTCTTGATAGAAAGAGGGCGGAGAAGCTGCCCTGCCGAGTTGCGCCAGCAATTCCAGCGCCAAGAACCAGCCGCAACCAAGAAATCTCCAGCTCAATGCGAAGCCGGGCTTAGTCCTTGAGAGCAGTCACCAACTCCGGCTGTTCATAGAAGCCTTTCGGCATGCTGGGCCAGTGAGCTTTACGCTTGTGCTTGAACGCTGAAAAACCCTCTTTGAAATCTCCACTGCTCAAACACCGGCACCGACCTTCCAAGGCCAACGCCTCTAAGTCGGCCCCGCTCTTTTCCCGGTTTGCGAACACAAACTCCAGCCCAGCTTCAACGGCTTCAGGACTGGATTTCTCGACGTCCATTGCAAATCCTAGAGCACGGTCGAAGACCTCCACAGGAGGACAGACGCTGTGGACGAGACCCCAATCTAAGGCTTCCTGCGAATAGAAAAGACGGCCGGTGAGACTTAACTCCAGCGTACGGCGCGCCCCTAGGGCGGCCTCCACCGATGGATAGATCAGAAAGGGCCAAAAGCCGATCTTCACCTCAGGTAAACCAAATGCCGCCCCGTTGGACGAAGCAACAATATGCCCTTGCGCCACCAGACCGAGACCACCGCCCAAGGCTGCCCCATTTACCGCAATCACAATCGGTTTTCTCGATTGCGAACCGATGGAGAACAGCTGGTTATGAATACGCGCAAGCTGCTGATGCCCCATCTCGATTGCCTCATCCAAATCGATCCCTGCGCAGAACACGCTGCCAAGTGCCGAAATGAGGATCACCCCAATGTTCCGGTCAGCTTGCGCGTTTGTGACAGCCTCCACAATCGCCGACGCCATAGCAGCGTTGATTGCGTTCCGTTTGTGGGGACGATTTAAGGTGAGATGGAGAATGCGACGCTTCTGCTCAACTAGAAGTTCCGTCATGGCGGCTCCAATATATCAAGTAAGTCGAGTTCTGCTGATAGGCTACAACGAGACTAAGCAGAAGGCATGACAGGGGCGAATATCAGCAAAATCGAAGTTCTGGACCAGCAGCAATGATGGGAATCGATCGACGGGCGTTGGGGGTTACATGGACCGTTTTCGTGTTTCGTTCTCTTCCTTTGCATTATCTGGTATATCCGATCAACGCTGATGGTGTTTGCCACAGCGGTCTTCTTTGCGTATATGCTCTCGCCGATTGTGGACCTGGTCGAACGTTTCTTCCAGCGCCGTCGCGGCCTGGCGTTGGCGGTTGTGTACAGTTTGCTGATTGTTTCCCTCATCGTCGTGGGATCGAATCTGATTCCGGCTTTGGCGAATCAGGCGATCAGCCTTGTAACTCGATTGCCCAACCTGATTAGTAGCGGGAATATCTCGAAACTGCCGCTCCCTAGTCTCCTGGAGCCTATGCGGGAACAGGTCATCCCATACTAAATCGCGCCGCCACGAATCTTGAGTCGAATGATCGTTCCGTTTGTTCAGGAGGCTGGTTCCAGCATTTTTCTGGATTGGATAAATCATCCCCGTCATTCTGGTTCCAATCCTGGCTTTCTTCTTCCTGAAGGACGCGCGTGCGATTCAGAGCGTGATGCTTCTGAACGTACTCGACGACAGCATCAGCACGACTGTGGTGAACATTCTGGACGATATCCACAATGTCCTCCGGAGCTATATTCGCGCGCTGGTGCTGTTGGCGGTTGCTTCATTCTCCGCGTGGGTCTGTTCTTCACGTCATGCGCTATCCCGTATGAATTGTTGCTGGCTGGTATCGCCGCCGGCTCTGGAGTTTATTCCGGTCGTTGGACCGGCTGCCGCCTTGGCGATTATGCTGACGGTTTTTATTGCCACCGGAACGGCGGATCTTATGGGTGATTGTTTTCTGGCTGGTGTTCCGACTTTTCAGGACTATGTTCTCAGCCCCTACCTGATGAGTTCAGGGGTCGAACTGCATCCCCTGCTGGTGCTATTCGGAGTCCTTGCCGGCGACGCACTGGCAGGTGTTCCAGGAATGTTCTTCTCCGTCCCGATACTCGCAATTTTGCGGGCCGTGTTTAACCGCATGGAGGACGCCCAGACGAAAAGATCAGATCCGACCAATCACCGGCCCTCCACTAACCCGAGAATCCAGTCTCGGTTATCTGTAGAATTGTCCGAGCTATTTACAAGAATCGGCCGGTTCCAAGCCTCGATGATGGCGCCACCGCTGATTGCCACCGCATAAAGGATTGTCGCGATCAAGGTTCCGTATTTCAGTTTGTCAACCATTTCGCAGCGTTTACAGATTGCTCGCTGCGCATTGATGATCGCCGAATCATGCTGATCGTTGTGGAGGTGAATGTAATGGTCGCCGTGGTTTTCCAGCCAGTGGCGATAGAGGTAAAGGCAACCGTGAGGAGAAGAAACACTCCGCACAGCAGAATGTGAAAGGTGTAGTTCATAGCAGGCATCGCTCCCTTCGTCTGCGTGGACAGCCTGATCTGTTTGCGGCCAGGCCGCGATGTTGATGGACTTGCGTCCAGTCCTATCGGATACGCCGATCAAGACAGAGCGGCGCAAAACAAGCTCTGCCGAGATCATATCTCCACTGTTCCATCGTTTCAACAGTTAATCGCCACGCACATGGGGCGGCAGAAAACTACCTGTCGCTATAATCAGGTTGCCGCGGCCATGGATGCCACCCTCCCCTCCATTGATTGGTTCCCCCTGTTCCTGAGCCTGAAGGTAGCGGCGCTCTCAACGGCAGTGGTGCTGGTCTTGGGTACGTTTCTGGCTTACGTGCTCTCGCATCGAGACTTCCGGGGAAAGTCACTGCTCGATTCGCTCATTACCCTGCCCCTGGTTTTGCCGCCGACGGTTCTCGGATACTATCTGCTGGTTCTACTTGGACGGAATCGGCACCGGGCAGGCTGTATGAGGCCGTGTTCGGCACACCTCTGGTATTTACCTGGCAGGCTGCCGTCGTTGCGGCGGTGCTGCACTCGGCTCCCATTTATGTGAAGGCGGCACGCGCGCTGTTGGAGAGTGTCGATTTCCGATACGAGTGGGCGGCACGGAGCTTGGGCGCCTCGGAGTGGCGGACTTTTTGGCGAGTTACGCTTCCGCTGGCGCAGCGGGGTCTTACAGCACTTGCAACCCTGAGCTTTGCGCGATCGCTTGGAGACTTCGGAATTACGATCATGGTGGCGGGGAATATACCGGGGCAGACGCAAACTTTATCTGTCGCTATCTATGACGCCGTTGAATCGGGCAATGGCCATCTTGCGCGCGTCCTGGTTGCTGTCGTTTCCATTACCGCGATTGCTTTGCTCTGGCCCAGCAGCTTCCTTTCCCGAGCGTCACGACTGAGTAATGTTGCCTGATGGGGTTGGACGCCGTCCTCCGAAAGCGTCTGGCAAGCGCTGCAGAGCCAGAACCATTTGAGCTCAACATTCAACTGGCAGCAGAGCCAGGCGTAACGGTCCTGCTGGGCCCCAGCGGATCCGGTAAAACTCTGACGATGAACTGCCTCGGGGGATTTGTAAAGCCCGACGCCGGACGTATTCTCTTGAACGGCGACATACTCTTTGATGCCGATTCTCGCGTGGATCTGCCGCCTGAGAAACGGCATTGCGGATATATTTTTCAGGACCACGCTCTGTTTCCGCACATGACCGTACGAGAGAATCTGCTGTTCGCCGCGCAGGCCGCGCCCCGAGAGAGAGGCAGCGGTCTGGTCCGCCGCCGTCAGATTAAAGAGCTGCTCGAAAGCTTCGAACTAGGAGAGCTGGCTGAACGCAAAGCCTCCCGACTTTCCGGTGGTCAGAAACAACGCGCGGCGCTGGCGCGTATCCTGGTCAGCGCGCCAAGGCTTCTACTGCTTGACGAACCGACACGGGGACTCGACGCCCGGCTGCGGGAGGCTTTTTACCAGCTCCTGAAGCAAACAGGAGATCGCTTACAGATACCCGTTCTTCTGATCACGCACGACGTGGAAGAGTGTCTCCGTCTCGCGGATTTCATTTGCCTAATGGAGCGGGGCCGATTTCTTCAAAGTGGCACGCGCCACTCGGTTGTAGAGACGCCCGCCAACGTAGAAGTAGCCAAAGCCCTGGGCATCTTCAACCTGCTGCCGGCGGAAATCCTGGCGCTTGATCCTGTTGCCCGCACCAGCCGTTTGCGCATTTTCGAAGCAGAAGTGCCCGGGCCGCACCTGCGAGGCCACTTATTGCACGACCACGGCACGGTCTGTTTCCGGGAATCTGATATGCAAATTTCCGATCACAATGAGCTGCCCTTCCTACCGGGAATCCCAGTCAAAGTGTCGAGTGCCGAGCCGTCTTCGCGAGGCGTGCGGCTTCGATTTGGCGATCAGTTCTCGTGTACGGTTTCACAGCTTGCGTGGGAAACGTTGCGTAAGAGCGACCGTTTGAAAGTATCCATTCCGCCCGGTGCTCTATACTTCATCGGTTAACGTTCGATGAAGCGCTACTACATCACGGACCGGCGGGCGGTGGGAGGTTTTCGTCCGCTGCTTGACATCATTCGCGATCAGATGCATCTGGGTGTGGATTACATCCAGATTCGCGAAAAAGATCTGGAAGCGCGCGAAGTCTTCGAATTCACTTTGGCCGTTCTCGAGGCGCGCGAGGAGGATCCCAAGAAGCTGCTTCCTACTAAGATTCTGATCAACTCGCGCGCTGATATTGCCTTAGCCAGCGGGGCGGACGGAGTGCACCTACCGGCATCTGCTCCTTGCCGGACTCTGCCCGGGCTGATCGTTGCGCGGTCTTGTCATACGCTAAATGAGGTACAAGCCGCCCAGGCCGACCTGGTCACTTTCAGCCCGATCTTTGACTCTCCTCGCAAAGGGAAGGGCCAAGGCCTTGATATGCTCGAAGCCGCCTGCCGCTTCGGGACTCCGGTTTTCGCACTAGGAGGCGTCACCTGGGAGAATGCAGCGGAATGTGTGAAGGCGGGAGCTTGCGGCATCGCCGGAATTCGACTATTCCAGCAACCGGATCTCTAGTTTCACCGCTACACTAATCGTTTGCAGAAGCGAATCCTCCACACAGCTGCAGCCGTTCTGGCTATTTCCTTCCCCGTTTGGTCTCAGAAACTTCCCGTGGACCCAGCCCAGCCGACAATTCCGGCGGTGCCTGGCTTGCTTCAGAGCACGATGACAGCGAAGCAATTAACGAACAAAGAGAAGTTTCAGTACCGCATTCTTCAGCAGTGCGGTTGGGAGGGAATCGTCGCCTCGGCCTTCGGGGCCGCTTTCTATCAGGCTAGTAAAGTACCCAAGCAGTGGGGCCAGGGATGGGATGCGTATGGAGTGAGAACGGCTTCGCTATACGGCACCACCTTGTCGTTCCAAATCTTCACGTATGGACTGGAAGCTGCATTCCATGAGGATCCTCGGTATTTCCCTTCCTCGGACAAACGGTTTGTGCTCCGATTCGTTAACGTGCTGAAACAATCGTTAGCTGTGAAGAAAGATGACGGATCTACCTCGTTCGCGTTTGCCCGAGTGGGGGGCGCCTTCGGCTCCGGTTTCTTAACTAATAGCTGGCAACCCCACGGCTACAATGGCGTGCGAGACGGCTTGGTTCTTGGATCTTTCAATCTTGCTGGCTATGCCGGACTTAACCTGTTGCAGGAGTTCCTACCGTTCACCCGCAACAGCCATTTCCGGCATCACCACTAAGTCGTCAGTAGCCCTGAGGGCTGGCGGGCGTGCAACTCCTGAAGGTTCCACGTGCGGACCGGATCGCGACGTCTTGAGACGAGCGCTTCGGCTGCCGCACGAGCCCCGCTCATCGTTGTGATGCATGGAATGCGGTAGAGCACCGCGTTGCGCCGGATGGTCTGCTCATCCGGAAACGAGTGGCTACCGGTGGTCGTATAGATCACCAGATTCAGCTTGCCGCCTTTTAAGAAATCAACGGCGTTTGGCCGTCCCTCATTCACCTTAAAAACAGTTTTGCAGGGAATGCCGGCCGCTTTCAGCACCGAAGCTGTGCCGCGAGTTGCAAAGATGTCGAACCCAAACTCATGAAAACGCGCCGCCACGGGAACAGCATTCGGCTTATCGCGATCATTGACGCTAATGAATAAGGCACCCTTGTCTGGGATGGGAGTTCCCGCGGCTACCTGCGCCTTGGCGAATGCCTCGCCGAAACTCTCGCCAACGCCCATCACCTCGCCGGTTGACCGCATCTCCGGCCCGAGCGCTGGATCAACTCCCGGGAATTTGGCGAACGGAAACACCGGACTTTTCACGAAGAAACTGGGGACCGGTAGAACACCGTTTACGACGCCGTAGGTGAGATGCGCCAGATCGGTCAGCTTCTTACCCAACATCAAGCCGACAGCAACCTTTGGCAGCGGAACACCCGTCGCTTTGCTAACGAAGGGAACCGTTCGGGAAGCACGCGGATTGACTTCGAGGACGTACACTGTGCCTTCCTTTAACGCGTACTGAACGTTCATCAGACCAATCACATTGAGAGCACGGGCCAGCTTCGCCGTATACTCTTCGATGGTCTTTATCGTCTCAGCGCTAAGAGAGATGGCGGGCAGCACGCACGAGCTATCGCCGGAGTGCACGCCGGCCTCCTCGATATGCTCCATGATCCCAGCGATCAGTACATTCTCTCCGTCGGACAGTGCGTCGACATCCACCTCAGTGGCGTCTTCTAGGAACCGGTCGATCAACACAGGCCGTTTCACTGAAAAGTTGACTGCCTCCTGCATATAGCGCCGCACGGTTTCTTCGGTATAGGCAATGACCATCGCTCGCCCACCCAGCACGTAAGAAGGCCGCACGAGCACAGGGAATCCCAGGGTCTGCGCTACCTGGCAAGCTTCTTCCACGCTTGTGGCTGCACCGTTTGGGGGTGAGGGAATCTGCAAGCGATCCAGCAGCGCTCCAAAGCGCTTGCGATCTTCCGCCAAATCGATATTGTTCGGGTCGGTTCCGATGATGGGCAAGCCCAGAGCCTTCAAAGGCATGGCAAGATTCAGCGGCGTTTGACCGCCAAACTGCACAATGAGTCCATCCGGCTTTTCTGTATCACAGATGTTCAGCACTTCTTCCTGCGTCAGAGGTTCGAAGTACAGGCGATCACTCGTGTCGTAGTCGGTTGAAACCGTTTCCGGATTGCAGTTGACCATGATCGACTCGTAACCGAAACTCTGCAACGCGAAGGAGGCATGGCAGCAACAGTAATCAAACTCAATTCCCTGCCCGATACGATTCGGACCGCTGCCCAGAATGACGACTTTCTTGCGCGTCGTTGCCGCCGATTCATCTTCCGATTCGTAGCTGGAGTACATGTACGGAGTGAAGCTCTCAAACTCTGCCGCACAGGTGTCGACGCGGTTGAAAATAGCTCGAACTCCAAGGCTTTTGCGTGCCTCGCGTACTTGTAACGATTCACATTTCAGACGCAGGCTCAACTGGGTATCGCCCAGCCCGTCGCGCTTCAGCTTGCGCATCTCCCGGGCAGTGATGGAATCGAGCGTGCGACCGTCCAGACCTTTCTCCAACTGGACCGTTTCGAAGACTTGCTGAAGGAACCAAGGGTCGATGGACGTCATCTCATAGACCTGCTCCACCGTGTAGCCGTTTTCAAAAGCGAAGCGGATGTAGGGTAGGCGGTCAGGATTTGGCGTAATCAGCCGTTGCGCAATAAGCTCCGGCTTCAACGATTCACTTCCGGCGGACTTGCCCGTCTCTAAGCTTCGAAGGCCCTTTCCGAGCGCCTGTTTGAATGTACGACCGATGGCCATGGCTTCGCCGACCGACTTCATCTGCGTACCGAGGACCGGTTCAGCGCCAGGAAACTTCTCGAACTGCCATCGCGGAATCTTTACGACCACGTAGTCGATCGTGGGCTCGAAGCAAGCGGGTGTCGCGCGCGTGATGTCGTTTCGAATTTCATCGAGTCTGAAGCCAACCGCCAGCTTTGCGGCGATCTTCGCGATCGGAAATCCAGTCGCTTTCGAGGCCAAGGCCGAACTCCGGGACACGCGCGGGTTCATCTCGACGATCACCATGCGGCCATTCGAGGGGTTGATGGCGAACTGGACGTTCGAACCGCCCGTGTCAACGCCAATTTCGTTCAGGCAGCGTAGCGCAGCATCGCGCATCATCTGATATTCGCGATCGGTCAATGTCTGTGCCGGTGCAACCGTGATCGAGTCTCCGGTATGCACGCCCATGGGATCGAAGTTCTCGATCGAGCAAACGATGATTCCGTTGCCCGCCAGATCACGCATCACCTCAAGCTCAAACTCCTTCCAGCCGAGTACGCTCTCCTCGACCAGCACTTCATGCACTGGCGAAAGATCGATGCCTCGTTCCAGAATCTCGATCATGTCTTCCCGGTTGTAAGCGATACCGCCGCCCGACCCGCCCATGGTGAAGCTGGCCCGCAGAATGATGGGATATCCGGTCTTCTCGGCGAACGCTAATCCGTCTTCCACGTTATTTACAAGAAGCGACTGCGTCATATCGAGACCGATTTTTCGCATGGCGTCCTTGAACAGCAAGCGATCTTCGGCTTTCTTGATCGCATCGATCTTGGCTCCGATCAATTCCACGCCGAATTCGTCCAGAACACCCGCTTCCGCTAACTCTACGGACAAATTGAGAGCCGTCTGGCCCCCTACCGTTGACAGCAGCGCGTCCGGTCGTTCGCGGCGAATCACTTCGGTGGCGTAAGCCAGGCTGAGCGGCTCCACATAGGTCCGATCAGCCAATTCCGGATCGGTCATGATGGTTGCCGGATTCGAGTTGATCAGGACGACTTCGTAACCTTCCTGCCGCAGCGCTTTACACGCTTGCGCGCCGGAATAGTCAAATTCGCACGCCTGGCCGATGATGATCGGGCCCGACCCGATGATCATGATGCGCTTCAAATCAGTACGCTTCGGCATTAGCCTTTGTGCTCCTTCATCAAAGCCGCAAACTCCTGAAACAGATAGTGTGAATCGTGCGGTCCTGGAGCCGCTTCCGGATGGTATTGCACGCAGAACACCGGTTCGCTTCTATGCCGAAAACCTTCCACGGTATTGTCGTTCAGATTGGTGTGAGTAATCTCCACGTCTGCATCGCGCAATGAATCGGGATCGACGCAGAAACCGTGATTTTGAGAAGTAATCTCAACCTTGTTTGTCTTGTAGTGCAACACCGGATGATTCGCACCGTGGTGGCCGAACTTCAACTTGTAGGTCTTGCCTCCGAGCGCCAAGCCGAGGAGTTGATGACCCAGGCAAATGCCAAAGATCGGCACTTTTCCGATCAACTCTTTGATCACTCCTGCCTGGTATTCCAAAGGTTCGGGATCCCCTGGACCGTTGGAGAGAAACACACCATCCGGCTTCAACGCAAGCACGTCTTCGCTGCCAGTATCGGCCGGCACGACCGTCACACGCGATCCGATTTGCACAAGGTGCCGAAGGATATTGCGCTTCACGCCGTAATCAAACGCCACCACGTGACGCCCCGAATCAGTAGGCTCGGTCTGCTTGTCGGAGACGGAGACTGGATCGATTCCTTCGGTCCACGGGTATAACTTATCTGTGGAAACGCGTGATATCAGGTTCTGGCCAGCCATAGAAGGAGAGTTTCTGGCAACCTTCACAAGCTCATCCAGGTCATGGTGACCTGTAGCAATGACACCGCGCAAGGCTCCGCGCTCTCGCAGCAGACGAACCAGCCTGCGTGTATCGATTTCTGCAATTACCGGGATGCCGTTCGCGGCCAGGAAGTTTTCAGCCTTGTTCTCTGAGCGCCAGTTGCTGGCGACAGACGAGATCTCCCGCACCACCAAACCCTCGATGTAAGGGATTGCCGACTCGGAATCATAGAAATTCGAGCCGTAGTTACCGATTTGGGGATTGGTCAGCACCACGATCTGGCCACAGTACGAAGGATCAGTAAAAATCTCCTGGTAGCCTGTGATAGCGGTATTAAAAACAACTTCGCCGACGCGCTGAGTAGGCGCACCAAAGCTCGTACCCTCGAAGACGGTTCCGTCTTCCAGGGCCAGAACTGCAGTTTCCAACAGTGTGCTCCTAAGTAGGATGGGATGCTGCGGGAGCGCAGCAATCGGTGGGCCGATCACTTTATTTAATCACGAACCGGCTGCAAGTAAAAGCAGTCTATGTGACACTTCTCTTGCGTCTGACATACTGACAAAATCTTGAAGGAGATCGACGTTTGACCAAGGTCCAATTGACCGCCGCAGGGCAGGTGCTCCTGTTGCTGGCTTCTGCAGTGGCCGGATGCGCCCAGGAGACTGAGAGCAAGCCCAAGCAAGCAGAGACGGCTTCCGAGACGAAAGAAGCCCATCAGGATGCGCCAGCGAATGAGTTAGTCTCCATCACCCACCACAAGATGACTCTCAGGGGACAAGCGCTGTCCTATACGGCGACGGCTACGCGGATGGTGATTAAAGACGATGCGGGCAAACCGCAGGCTCGCATGTTTTACGTCGCCTATACACTCGATAACGCCAAACCAGGAAAACGGCCACTAACATTTGCCTTCAATGGAGGCCCGGGGTCAGCGACCGTTTGGCTCCACATGGGTTGCTTTGGGCCTAAGCGCGTGAAATTGCTTCCTAACGGGTTCATGCCCGCGCCGCCTTTCGAACTGGAAGACAACGCTGATTCGATTCTCGACAAAACCGACCTGGTCTTCATTGACGCGATCGGCACCGGTTACAGCCGCGCCGAAACGCCGGCTTTGCGCAAGCAATATTCCAGCTTGAAAGGCGATCTTGCTGCGTTCGGCGAGTGCATTCGTCTTTATCTGCAGAAGAACTCACGCTGGACCTCACCCATTTTTCTGGCTGGAGAGAGCTACGGGACGACGCGTGCCGCGGGCCTGTCCGGATACCTGGTCGACCGCGGTATTGCTTTAAACGGTGTCATCCTGATCTCTACCATCCTTAACTTCGAGACGGCCGGCTTTGCGCCCGGCAACGACCTGCCTTACATCTTGTACCTACCCACCTATGCCATGACGGCCGCCTATCACAAAAAGCTCCCGGCCGAGATAACCAAGAATTTGGCCGACTTTCGAGCAGATGCCGAAAAGTTTGCGGCCACGGAATATACAGCGGCATTGCAGGCCGGCGACGTTTTACCCGCCGATCAGCGTCACGCGGTGGCAGAAAAGCTTGCCCACTTCACCGGGCTCAGCGCTCAGTATATTGAGCACCAGAACCTGCGTGTTGATCTTTCACACTTCAACACGGAATTGCTGCGCGACCAGGATAAAACAGTAGGTCGTTTGGATCAGCGGTTCACCGGAGTCAGTGCGTCCGCCACCGAACAGACGCCGGAGTTCGATCCGAGCGAAGCGGCCATTCGTCCTCCCTACACCTCCAACTTCGGTGATTACGTTAAGACCGAACTGAACTACACGACAGACCTGATGTACTACGTGCTCGGGGGCGGAATCGACGCTTGGGATTACAACGTCAATGGCTGGTCCGGGTTCGCCGATACGAGCCAGGCTCTGCGCCATGCTTTCGCTAAGAATCCGACGCTGCACGTGTATGTTGCCGAAGGTCTCTACGACGCCGCCACGCCGTACTTTGCCGCCGAATACACGTTCAATCATATGGGGCTGAACGCGGCCGCGCACCAGAACCTAACCCGCAGCCAATTTGCAGCGGGACACATGGTGTACATCGATGTAACGTCCATGCACAAGCTGAAGAACGAGGTGGACCATTTCTACGACTCTTCCATTGCCCACTGACACGAGTGTCCGGGCAGACGGCGCGCCAAGATCCCCTCGCGCTCGACATAGCTGTCCTACTATAGGTCTGATCAAGTCCCATGGCCCTAAACCAAAGCAACGAAGCTTTTCAGCAGGTAAATTCGATCTTCGAAACGAAAGTAGTTGAAGGAAGAGACTTTTCCGCGCTCAGCAAAGTGTACACTGCAGACGCCCGCATTTTGCCTCCTGGCGCTGACATCCTGAGTGGCCTTGACCACATCACAGCGTTCTGGCAGCAAGCCATCACGACAATGAATGTAAAGTCTCTGAAGCTCACCACTGTGGATCTCCAGATCGCGGGAGATACGGCGCTCGAAGTTGGCACGGCTGAGATGACCACCGATCTGCCGACATCTCCCACGTTGCTGAAGTACGTCGTAGGCTGGAAGAAAGATTCCGAAGGTTGGAAGTGGCAAACCGATATCTGGAACGCCGCTCCCGAAACTGCCCAGAAGTAGCACGCCTAGTACGAGGCTAGTGGCGGTTGCGGGTTCACTCGTAACTGCCTCGTTGAAATACCGTCTATCCTCAGAGGGACAGGCACAAAAACATGGAATGGACGCCGGGCGGAGTAAGTGGTGACATTGAAGATCGGCGTGACGATAGCGGAGGCGGCGGGAATTTTGGCGGCTTTGGCTTTGGGCATCTCGGCATAGGCGGATTCCTGCTGGTTGGGCTTCTCAGCCTTATTTTCGGCCGAAATTTTTTCACGTTGTTCTCAGGCGGTTCTGTAGCACCGACCTCCCAAGTCCGGCAGCCAACCGCTCCGGACCGCTCCCGTGACACTGCGGAACAGCCGGAGGTGGAGTTCATTTCTTTCGTTCTTGATGATGTCCAAAAAACCTGGACGGCGGTCCTCCCGCAGGCAGAGAACGTACCTTACCGCCACGCTAAGCTGGTTCTGTTTCGGAATGCCTATCCGTCGGGATGCGGATTGGCAAAGGATGCCATTGGCCCTTTCTACTGTCCCGAAGACGAGAAAGTCTATCTTGATCTCGGCTTCTTCGACGAACTGAAGAACAGATTCGGAGCTTCGGGTCAGTTTGCGCAGGCTTACGTGGTTGCGCATGAACTAGGTCATCACGTGCAGAAGATTCTTGGTATCGAACCCAAGGTTAGAGCGCTCCAGCAGCGCAACCCCGGCGAAGTGAACCAGCTGTCAGTGCGATTGGAATTACAGGCCGACTGTTTTGCTGGCATCTGGGCGCATTCCACGCAGGAGCGCAGACTGATCAACTCAAGCGACGTACAGTCTGCCTTAGGGGCGGCTGCAGCGGTCGGTGATGACCGCCTCCAGAAGATGGCAACCGGGCGAGTAAGTCCGGAATCGTTCACTCACGGCAGTTCGGCACAACGCGACCACTGGTTTCAGGCTGGCCTCTCCACAGGCCGGCTTTCTTCCTGCAACACCTTCAAGTCTGATCAGTAGTTTTCTTCGTTCGCAGAAAGAGGAAGACGGCCGCTACAAGGGCGGGCAACAGACAGAAGACCAAGGCGATGAGTTGTGCCCACATTGTGAAGTGTCGCGGAACAGCGGGAACCACGACCTGGATAACGAAAACACACCAGAGTAGCCAAAATGCCAATACGCCTCCGATCCATAGATAAGATTTCCGCATCGTCCAAGGTAGGACGACAGCCGTGGAATCTTATTTCGCCGGAGGTATTGCGGAGCGTTGGTCTAAAGCCAGCACCCACCAGATGAGGAGTGCCTGAAAGGGAAGTCGCGCCCACAACACTGCCTGTGGTATCGGGTTTTCCGTCACCTGGACGGAACCGACAGCCATGTAGAGATTGGCCGGGAAGACGGCAATCAAAACTCCCACCAAGCCCCAGACTGCTGGACGCCGCCAACGCGTAGTTAGCAACCCGAGCCCACCCGCGATCTCAGCGCCTCCACTCACGTAAACAAGCAAGCGGTGAAAAGGAAGGTAAGGCGGCACAATCCTCTCAAACATGGTTGTCCGCAAAAAGTGCATGGAGCCCGCAGAGAGAAACAGCAAAGCGGCCGTAATTCTGAGCGTCCTTCTGATTACCGTTTCCGCCACCACCTCAAAGGTACAATCCAAAGCGTGACGGAAACGCCGCAACCAAGGCCTCTCGACTGGGAAGAGGCTCGCCGAATTGTCATCGAGATTGTTTCAGGCCTTTCTCGCCAGTCAAATCTCGAATCGATCCCTTTGTCCGAAGCACACGGTCGAACTCTGGCTTTCGCCGCGCTTGCCGATCGCGACTATCCTGCCCTCCGCCGATCTTTGCGTGACGGCTTCGCATTGCGGGCTGCCGATACTCCGGGTGTGCTCCATATTCTGGGCGAAGTGCGTGCTGGTCAGGATGAACATGTCACCCTCCAGCCCGGTCAGGCTCTGGAGATCATGACGGGAGCACCTGTGCCAGCCGGAGCCGATGCTGTCGTCATGGTGGAACATGTCACGCGGGAGGGCGACGCTGTCCACGTGAAAGGGCTTGCTGAGCGCGGTCAGTTCGTGAATGACCAGGGAGCGGAAGCAGGTTTGAATGCGACCCTGATCCCGGCTGGCACCAGGCTTGATGCTAGCCACATTGCAACTCTGGCCATGACCGGACAGGCGCATGTCTCTGTTGTGAAAAAGCCGGAGGTTGCCATCCTTGCCACTGGTGACGAGATCGTGGAACTGGAGAGCCGGCCTGCAGCCCACCAAATCAGAAACTCGAATTCCTACATGCTGGCATCCCTGGTTCGGGCAGCGGGCGGCACGGCGCACATCCTGCCCGTCGCGCGAGACACAAAGAACGCGTTGATGCCGCTACTGGAACTCGGGCTGGCCGATGACATGCTCCTGATCAGCGGCGGAGTCTCGGCCGGCAAATACGATCTGGTAAAGCCCTGCCTGCGGGACCTCGGTGTGGAGTTTCATTTCGAGCGGGTGCGTGTACAACCGGGCCAGCCGACTGCTTTCGGGACTATCCAGAACGCATTGGGCAACAAACCAGTGTTTGGGCTGCCCGGTAATCCTGGTTCCACGTTAATCACTTTTCAACTCTTCGCACGAGCTGCAATCGAACTCCTCTGTGGAATAGAGGTCCCGCTGCTTCCGCTTCTGTGGGCCCGGTTTGAGGCTCCTTTCCGCCATCGATTGGGATTGACACGCTTCTTACCAGCGCTGCTAAACCAGGACGGAATGCATCTTCGTCACCTTCCTTGGCAGGGATCGAGCGATGTGCCTGCTTTGGCCAAAGCGAACGTGTTTCTGGTGGCAGACCACGATCGCGAGACCTGGGAGATTGGCGACATGATCCGAGTTATCGCAAAACCGTAAGCGTCGCTCTTATGGGGGATCAACTTACTCACTACAACCCGGCCGGTGAAGCATCCATGGTCGACGTTGGCGGAAAGTCGGAAACACAGCGTACCGCTATCGCACACGCGTTTGTCGTTATGTCGCGCGAGGTTCTCGCTGCATTGCCAGAAAACAAAAAAGGCGATCCCCTGGAAGTGGCCCGGATTGCGGGGATCATGGCTGCTAAGAAAACATCGGACTTGATTCCGCTGTGCCATCAGCTGCCTTTAAGTCACGTGAGCATTACGTTTGAAGTCGAATCGGACGGCATTCGCGTTCGTGCCACGGCCGCAACCCAAGCGCGCACAGGTGTGGAGATGGAGGCCATGACGGCGGCTGCCATCGCGGCCCTCACCATTTACGATATGACCAAAGCTCTCGACAAAGGAATCGCAATTCGCGAGATCTACCTGCTGGAGAAAACGGGCGGCAAATCCGGTGTTTACGTCCGTGAGTGACTTGCCCATTCGCGTAGCCATTCTCACGGTCAGTGACTCCAGCGCCAGCGGAAGGCGACCGGATCGCTCGGGTCCGGCTTTGTCGGATCGTTGCGTTGCGCTCGGTTGGCCTGTTGTGAGCACCGCTGTTGTTCCGGACGAACCCGAGGCAATCACGAGTCAGCTGCAGCAGTGGACCGAATCTCCGCTCATCACGCTTGTTCTCACCACCGGCGGCACCGGTATCACCGAGCGTGACATTACACCCGAAGCCACTCGTAAGATACTCCAGAAGGAGCTTCCGGGAGTTGCTGAACTGATCCGTCAGCGTGGTCTGGAGCAGACGCCTTTTTCAGTTTTATCGCGCGCTCTAGTCGGGACTCGCGCCAAAGCGGTGATCGTCAATTTGCCCGGTTCGCCCGCGGGCGCTGTCTTCTCATTAGCCGTAGTTGAGCATCTAATTCCTCACATGGTCCGGCTGCTCGACGGTCAAACCGAACATGGATGACAGCGATACTGGAAACTCAGGGAGCTAAGAAGGCATCTCATTGATGATGATTCAGGGTCATAGGCGGATGTTCGCCGTTTGCTTATTGTTGACGTTCGCAGCGCTCTGTCCGGCGCAGATCATTCCCGGTCAGACACCAGCAGCGCCTCCCCCGCAGCCGGGACAGCTTGGGCCGGCACCAAAGAAGTTGCCCTCTGGTGCAGATACTCCCAATGCAACAACACCTCCCACTGCGACAACATCGAAGGAGATAGGCAGCACCGAGCCGACGATCGGCTCCACAACGGTACGTTTTGTGCTGGTGCCTACCACTGTTCTTGATCCTGATGGTCATGGCTATGTGAATGGTCTGCAGGCTGGAGAATTCGAGCTTTTCGATAACGATAAATTGCAGCGCATCTCGGCCGAGTTCACACAACTGCCCATGTCGGTTGTGCTGGCCGTACAGGCAAATTCAGAGATCGAACCGGTTCTGCCGAAGCTAAAGAAAAGCGGCATCCTTCTGCACGGGTTGGTCACCGGAGAAGGAGGCGACGTAGCTGTTCTCGCGTTCGATCATCGGATGCAACATCTGCAGGATTTCACTGCTGATCCAGACAAGATCGACGACGCGATGCAGAAGCTGACCTCTGGTTCACGGAGTGCTGCGTTGATCGATGCGGTCCTCGAAGCGGATCACATGTTGAAACAACGCGACCCCCGAAACAGCCGCCGGCACGTGATACTTCTTCTTAGCCGGAACGTAGATCACGGCAGTGAGGCCCATCTCCAGGAAACAGTGCGCCAGATGCAGTTCGACAACGTCATTGTCTACTGCGTCGACATTTCGAAGGCACTTACAGCAGTGATGAAGAAAATGGATTTGCCCCCGCCCCAGAACGGGCGCATACCTCCTGAAGCATTGCCGAACCTGATTGGCAACGGTGCGCGGACAGATACGAATGTCGTTCAACAGCAGACCGGGAATATCCTGAACGCAGCGCCTCCTATCTACCGAGGAATTCGTGACCTGTTCAAGAAGACTCCGGCTGAGGCGTTCAGTTTTTTCACAGGCGGTCAGGTTTACAATTTTGCTACGGATCGAGCACTCGAGAACGCGATCACCGATATTGGCAAGGACCTGAACAGTCAGTATCTGTTGAGTTATTCGCCGGACAAGGAAACGCAGAAAGACCCAGGGTTCCACAACATTCGAGTTGCCGTGAATCGCCCAGGTTTGAAGATTCGCACGCGGCCCGGTTATTGGTGGGGCGGCGGACAGCAATAATCGCTGTCACTCACGCTCGAAACGCCATAGCCCCGAACGTCACTACGCTCTGCGCGTCGATCTGCCAGTGTTGATATTCCAGCAGTTCGCCGCGTAGTTCCGGCTTAACCTTCATGAATGTGTAGAAGGGTGAAGATCCGCACCATTTCAGATCGTCCTGCTTCTCTTGCACGAGCGACCAGTATTCTTGAGGGTTTCCTGCGGCGATCTGGGCTATGCGCTGCCGGTCTCGCTGCTCGATCCCAAGCATCTCCCCCGCATTAGCTCGGGCTATCAGCGGATCACCATAACGCTGGCCCATGTGAGCCATATCGACGCCCAGGACAAAACAGATTTTCTTCCCTTCGCGCGTACTCAGTTCGCCTAGTGCATCAAAGAAGCGTCGAACGTCTTCGTTGTGTTCCGGCAAGCCGCCTTCGTAGACGCTTTTCACGAAGGGCCCGCACAAAATGGGCAGAATCTGGACATCAGCTCCGTACAGATGCTGCAGCATCACTACCTGAAACTCGATGGAGTGCTCGACCGCGTGGCAGTAGTCTTCCATCCGGATCGCTTTCGGGGCGGCAGCCTCCAGTTCATCGACGTAGCTGGAAGCGTTCCGAGCCAGACCGAAGGGTGTCTCAAATTTTTTGCGGGTCATACCGAACCGATCCGGCGCACCGTAATGGGAAGTGCCTAAGATGATGAAGGTCTTCTCCTGCCCTGCCTCAATGGCTGGCAAGGAGCGGTAGGCAGCGCGATACGTGGCCCAACCACCATCCGGACTGGCATGCGGCGCGGCAATGGCCTGCACACGGGGGTCGCCCTCGGGTCCGCCGATGCGGCCAGTCAGTAAGTCGGCCAGCGCCACTCGGTCTTCAGGGTAGGCAGAATCGGCGAAGGCGGCCTCGCGGATCGGCTCCAGGGCAAAAGCAGCCTCGCGATCGGCACGCAATGCCCGATAACGATCATTCTCGAGGAAGCCGGCTTCGTCCAATGCTTCAAACAGGTGCTTCTCCAGATCCCCAACCTGGATCTCACCAGTAATTCGGACTAATTCAGAGCGGAGATCCAAAACCGATTGCTGCCCATCGAAACACTCCAGCGCCTGCACCAGCGGCGGCGGAACCAACAGCGTAGCGTCGGAATAATGGTATGGATCGCGAATGTAAAGGCCGGGTCGTTCCGGGTCCGACGAGGGCATAAAGTCGAGGTTGAAACGTATTCTCGGAAGCGTCTCTGACACGCCTCATTGTAATCAGCGATTCAAGATCGACCGGCGGAACTACAGAGCCTTAACGAGTTCGGGCGAGGGTTCAGTGGCAGCCGGGGTCCGTGTGTCCTTCACGATCACTCGCGCGGGATTCCCGAGCACGACCGAGAAAGGAGGAACATCGTTGACGACAACACTATTGGAGCCGACGATCGCACCTTCACCAATCGTCACTCCCTTCATAATGAAAGAACCCATCCCAATCCAGGCGCGTGAACAGATCCGGATTGGTTTGATTTCGTCAACGCTCGGAGGCATCTTCGCGGCCCTTCGTTGCGGATCGCGCGGGTGTCCGTCGCTATCGAGAATGCTGGTGAACGAGGCGATGTTCACGTGGTCTTCCACAATCACCTCCTGATTCACAGTAAAGAAAACGTTGTGCCCGATATCCACGCCATTGCCGATTCTTAGAACCGGCTCGTCAAAGATTCGCCCACTTCCCACGCCCATATGGCCGTAGATGCTGACGTTATCGCCAATGTAAATCTTGGCGTGACCGTCAACGTGCGGAAAGGCCCAGAGTTGAAGATTCTTGCCCACCGAGGTGCAGCGACTGCGGAACGTTGGCTCGTAGTAGAAGTAAGTGATCAGCCGGATGAAGAGATACTTCACCGTGTAATGCAGGTTGTAAATCGCGCGGAAAAATGGCGTCAGAATCGGGGGAACCGGGAAGTTCGACGTGACAATTCCCTTGGCTACTCTGCGGGCGCGACTGAAAAACCAGCCGTCCCCCCGGCGCAACTTCAACATGAACTGGTCAATCAGACCCACTGCGATTCCAACTCCTCCACTTAGCTTCGAAACTTCGTCTGGTAAACCTGACCATCTATCACTTCGACGATGCTGTCACTGTTTATTGTATGAGTTCCGATCAGTCGCGGCGCCCAATCCGGCTCGATGCGAAAGAGTGGGCTTTCCCGAAACTCATCCGGCGTCAAAACCTCAACGTGATTTAACTGCGTGGCATAGCCGTAGCGAACCGAACAATCTTGTGACGGTCTCACCAACTTGTCGCCCATCCAAAATAATTTCCCCGCCCCACGCGCCGCCCGCACATCCAGGCTAATCGGATTGGCCGGATGTTCCCGCCACTCCCCGGTGAGCGAGTCCGTCGTGAAAACGTACAGTAAATCGTTCGGACCAATGCCCGGACGACCCAGGTTGGTGAAAAAGTAAAACACTCCCCTGTCTATCCAAAGGGTAGTGTCCACCGCATCTACATTGTCTTTGAGTATTTTCACCAGCTCCCAACGCGCAGGCATTTCCACAGCGCGGTAGAGCTCGATCCGGTGCGCTTCCAGGGTTTCGGGAATCATGTAGACTTCGCCTTCGTGTTCGAAAACGAAGGGGTAAGACAGATGGTAGGGCCGGTTCAGGATTTGCTGCGCCGGGCCGAACTGTCCAGTTGGCAGCAGCTCGAGCACCGAGAGAACGCCTCGCCTTTCGGCATAAAGATAATCTTCCACGTACAGGAAGGTTCGCCCTTCCCGCGAAAGGACAAACGGGTCTGCATAGAAGTGCCCATGTGGGGCATCGAGGATTTTCAGGTCTTTCGGCGTAAACCTTCCCGTGCCGGAGACAAACTCCTCCGGTCGGGTCCGGAAGGCGACGAACCAGTGCGGTTCAGTCCCTGCGTAGCGCATGCGGCGGGTAGCGGTCCGGGCAAGATTCCGAGCTGCAAACTTCAAGAGGTTCGTATTGCTGGCTGACACAGAACCACAACTAAACCTCTCCTGCGGCCCTGGCCACCCTCGCTGCATCCGGCGGAGCGCATTGAGCGGTAGCATCGCCGCCTTCCAGAGGGGGGCAATCTGCTGCCGGGCGAGCGACCATCCCAGTTCCGAAGCAGTATGCGCCTCTGCGACCTTCACGGCAGTTTGACCAGCCCCGGCGAAAGCAAGCAAGTAGCTCGATGTAAGGGCGGATTGCGCAACGAGTTCCGGGAAATAAGCAGCACTGCTACTGAACCCGCCGGCGCCATGACAGAAGAACCAGGTGCCGTACTTCGTCGAGATTTGATTTGACTCCGGCGCAGCATCACTCAACCAGAGAAGAACATCCAACTCAGCGTTGATCGATTCGGGAGTGTCGCTCCGCGTAAGATCCGGAATGAGGGAGAGGTCAACGGGGTCGAAAGGGTTCTTTCCGGGAGGTCGCCGGCTATTGTCCCAGACACGATACCGGTCAAAAAGGAACGCGTGCTTGGAACTCTGCTCCCGATAGTCGGCAGAAACAACGACCTGAATCCCGAACGCACCAACCAGACTCCCGATCGTTTCAGCCATCCAGGCCGGAACTGTCCACGAATCTGTAATGATTGCGATTCGCAGCGTTTTGCAAGGGTCATTGCCCGCGTGAGACTCCATGAAGGCTGCGCCCACAGGTTAGCATTAGGACTGCATGAGTACTGCCACCGGGATTAGTCCTGGTACGAAGGGCACCGTCAGGAAGAATCCAGAGAGAGCCCAACCCGGCTGGCCCCCCGTCGTGGTGGCCGGAGCCTACCAGACCGGAGTAGGTTTGATGCGCAACCTGCTACGGCGAGGAGTGCGTGCTTACGCCTTCGACTGTACACCTCGCCAGACCGGGTTCCGCTCGGCTTACGGAAAGACCTTTCTTTGTCCGAATCCCGATTTCGAACCTGCTGCGTGGGTTGCGTTCATGCAACAGCTCTCCCAAGATCTGGGCGAACGCCCGGTGTTGATCCCTAGTGCCGACCAATTCGTAACGGCGATTTCTGCTCATGCCCAAGAACTGAAGGACCACTTCATTTTTCTGCCGACTGCCACAGCGACACAGGCTTTACTCGCCACCAAAGAGCGGCAATACGCAATCGCAGCTGATCATGGTCTACCCACAGCCCGAACTGCCTATGTCACGTCCAGTGAGGAACTGAGACGTTTCGGGGAAGCGGCCAGTTTTCCCTGCTTAATCAAACCGGATCATTGCCGCGAGTGGGAGGTACTCCCGCCGGGCCATCCTCTCCGGGGACAAAAGCTCGGATTGGCAGATTCGCTCCCGGAGTTACTCGCTCAATACGCAAGTGTTGCTTCCAGCACACCGAAGCTGGTGGTACAGGAAGTCATACAGGGACCTGACACAGCTAAGCTTTGCTACATTTCCTGCTACAGCCGGACCGGTGAACGCCTGGGCAGTTGCGTCGTGAGGCAGTTGAGAACCGACCCCATTTACTTCGGCTCCGCCAGCGTTGTCGAGCCGGTCGATGATCCGGAAGCGGATGCACTCAGTGACCGGTTCCTCCGCTCCATCAACTACAGCGGGCTTTGTGAACTGGAGTTGAAGCGAGATACTCGCGATGGCCAGGTGAGACTTATTGAAGCGAATCCCCGTTACAGCGTCACCTCCGATGCCGCTCCCCATACCGGCGTAGATGTTGGATGGCTGCATTATCTGGATCTGATTGGGCAGCCGGTAACTTCCGTCCGACCTTCAAACTTCAACTTTCGCCACATCGCTCTGCGGCGAGACTTCTCAACATTCCGCAGCTACCTGAAGGCAGGACTGCTCACCTGGCGCGGCTTCTTCGACTCCTATCGCAGGCCCGTTCACTTCTTTGATTTCGACTTGCATGATCGTCGGGTTACGTGGGACACCGTCGTGGATCTTTTCAAAATTCTATTCGGTCCCACCATTCGAAAGATCATCCCCAAACGCCGTTAAGCTCTCCGTGAAGCCATCGGTCGCTCGCGCTGATCGCGCAAGTCGGGGACGATGACGCTCGGGTTGGTGCGCCATTGAAACAAATTCACCAAACACTTACGATCGCAATTGCTCGGTCGCCTTTGCCGCTCGTCCCAAGCGGGTCTTCTCCTGCTTGGCTGATGCAATCCACTGAACGTATTCTCTGCGGTGAGACGGAGGCAAACTCCGAAACTTCTCCGCCGCCCTATCGTCTGCTGCAAGCGCCTGCAGCAGTTCCTTGGGAAGGTCAACGTCCAGGTCCGGCATATCTGGCATCTAGCTCGACAATGTAGCAAAACTAAACTGGAGGTTGTCCTCTCCTGAGCTTCCCCTAGCATCGCGACTTCTCTTCGGTTGCACAGTCTTCCTATCCGCATTTCTGCTTTTCTCCATAGAACCGCTCACCGCAAAGCGCATTCTCCCGTGGTTTGGTGGTTCTGCTGCCGTGTGGTCCACCTGTCTGGTTTTCTACCAGGCCACGCTGTTACTCGGTTATGGTTACGCTCTGCTCGTGACACGTTTCCTCCGGCCGTTCTGGGCCACCGTGGTTCACGTTGCCCTGCTGGCCACGTGTCTGCTGTTCCTTCCCATCGGACCTGCCGCTCATTGGCGAACAACGACCTCAGGCGAACCTTCAGTGCTCATTCTCACCGTGCTCGCCGCTTCTATCGGTCTGCCGTTCCTTGCTCTTTCTGCCAGCAGTCCTCTGCTGCAGCACTGGATCGCAAAAAGCGGGTACCAGACTCCATATAAGCTCTTTGCGCTTTCGAACGTCGCATCGCTGCTGGCCTTACTGAGTTATCCGTTCCTGATCGAGCCATCTCTCGACACGGGAACGCAGGGCCGCCTCTGGTCCATTCTGTTCGCGGTTTTCGCCATCCTGTGTGCCATCGTCGCTTGGCGGTCTTGCTACGCCGACGAATCCTCCGGCATACCGCGATACGAAAAGATCTACATTTTGCCCGATCGTCTACTAGCCTGGTTTGCGCTCTCAACCTGCGGATCGATGCTGCTGCTCTCCATCACGAATCATCTGGATGAAAACGTGGCGGCTGTTCCGCTTCTCTGGGTTCTGCCACTGTCGATCTACCTGCTCACGTTCGTGTTCACCTTCGGAGCTCGACGCTCGTTACAGCGCGGCGTATGGCTGCGCCTGCTTGCGTTCGCTCTGGGAGTGCTTGGCTACTCGATTTACAACGTGAATGCAGTAGAAGCTATTCAGGTCACCATTCCCATTCTTCTGGTTGGTCTTTTCGTGTGCTGCATGTTCTGCCATGGCGAGCTGAATCGGCTGCGTCCTGACGCGGGAAACCTCACGACGTTCTATCTTGTGATCGCGGCAGGCGGGGCTGCGGGCGCGATCCTCGTCGGACTGGTCGCTCCGGCCGTTTTTAATGGCGTCTACGAATTGCCCGTTACACTGGCCCTTACCGCGTTACTCGCACTGCTTCTTACCTGGAACGGAGCGGGTTGGCCGCTGCGCCTGCTATGGGTTGGTGTGGTCGCATCCATGGTTGTGGTCGTTGGCGCCAATGTGGCCGCGTATCGCAAGAACACGATCGCACTGAATCGGAACTTTTATGCATCGCTTCGTGTCTTGGAGTCGCCTCGAGTCGGCCCCTCTCAGACACGTACGCTTCTGAATGGGACGATCGAACATGGCTCGCAATATCTTTTGCTGCCAAATCGCAAGCGGCCCACCACCTACTACGGACCGGAGTCGGGCGTTGGGATCCTTCTTCGGGAAGGCTTTGACCGTCCCAAACGAGTAGGAGTAGTCGGCTTGGGCACCGGCACACTCGCCGTATATGGCCTGCCTGGAGATCAGTTTCGCTTCTACGAACTGAATAGCCAGGTAACCGCCATCGCACAATCCTTGTTCACCTATATCCGCGAGTCCCAGGCGGCCATTCAAGTCATTCCTGGAGATGCCCGATTATCGCTGGCGCGCGAAATCGGACTACCCCGCTTAGACATCCTTGTGCTCGATGCCTTCTCCAGCGATGCGATTCCAGTTCACTTACTAACTGCCGAAGCGATGGCTCTCTATAAGCAGCGCTTGACTCCCGAGGGAGTTCTAGCAATACATGTCTCGAATAACTTCCTGGATCTTGCGCCGGTGGTCGAAAAGTTAGGACGCTCAGTGGATTGGCATTCGATTCTCATTAGAAGCCACGAAGACAATGACCTCGATCTCTCGGCGGCCGATTGGGTCCTGGTTAGCGCAAACACTCAACTCCTTGAGAACGCCACTTTGCGAGTGCACTCTCTCCCGATCAACTCGCGGCCTGACCTCCGAATCTGGACCGACGACTATAACAACTTATTCCAGCTTTTGAAGACTCCTCAAATTCACTAATTTCAGAGTATGCGAGCTTAAATTGCCTTAAGAATTCTAGCTTGAGACAAGTTTCGTAGGATGATAGGACTAAGTCCGGCGTTGGGATCGATCATTTCAAGAATCCGGACAAAGAAGTCCACTCTGCAAAGCAGAAGTGGCAGGAGAATACACATGCGAAGATTTCTGACTTCATCCATTCTGGGTCTTGCTCTCTCGTCCATCCCAGTGCTGGCGCAGAGTCATGCCACGATTCGAGACGTGCAACAGGCACTGAAGGACAAGGGTGTTGATCCGGGCCCGGTGGATGGCATCAACGGTCCAGCCACGAAAGCGGCCGTGAAGAAGTTCCAGGACCAGCAGAATCTGAATGAAGACGGGAAGATCGGCCCGAAAACAATGGACGCGCTCGGCGTTAAGAGAGCTTCCGCTCCGACTCAGTTCAAAGCTTCGGGTGAGAACGTAAAAAACGGCTACTCGGAAGGCGGCAGCAAGATGGCTGAAGGAACGAAAGAAGCCGGATCTGACCTCAAGCACGGAGAAGTCGGCGCGAGTGCGGTGGACTTCGGCAAAGGTGTCGGAAAAGGTGCGGCTAAGATGGGCGTAGGCACCGGACACGCGGTAAAGAACGTAGCCAAGGGCATCAAGAACGCCGTTGTGCCACCGAAGAAAAGTTCCACCGATCAGTAGTCGCTCAATCTTTGAGAATTTCAGAGCTCAGGTCATCAGCAGCCGGATATGGCCTGAGCTCGAAGTCCGCTCTTCATCGAAGCTGCGAGGCCCGCATCCAAGAGAGCGGGCGTAGTTTCCTTCCGCGCCCCGATTAATCAATCTTCTTCTCTGAATGCATTGATCCCTCCGGAGGTGACGATGTATAGTTGCTCATGGCAACTCCCGCCAAGCCCACCTTCGTTATGCTGCTCGCCAGCATGGCCATAGCGTGGGGCCAGCAAGCAACGAAGCCTTCCTCCAACACCGCACCTATCATTCAGCCCGGTGCTCCCGGGCAGAGTAGCAAAACTCTCTCAGCCGCTTCCGCGAGCGTACCGACCAGGGCTCCGTCGCCAGCTGATATCAGCTTTATGCAAGGCATGATCATGCATCACTCGCAGGCTGTGGAGATGACAGCGCTTCTAGCTACTCGCAGCCACAACAAAGAACTGCTGGAGCTTGGAAAGCGGATCAGCATCTCGCAATCAGACGAAATCAAGTACATGAAGCAGTGGCTGGAGGAGCGCGGAAAGTCAGTTTCTGAAATGGCGGACATGGGAGACATGAAAGACATGGATCACATGGCCATGGGCGCTATGCCGGCCATGCCGGGAATGTTGACGGCACAGCAGATGAGAGCGCTCGAGAAGGCCACCGGAACCAACTTCGATCACCTTTTCCTGACCGGGATGATCCAGCACCATACGGGCGCTCTGGTGATGGTGCAGGATCTGTTTGATACGCCGGGAGCGGGACAGGATAACGTGCTGTTCGATTTCGCTACCGACGTCGATAACACGCAGCGCGCCGAAATCAACATCATGCAAGGCATGCTGCACAGGAGAAACAATGACCTTTGAACAAGTCCTGCGGCTTCGCGTGAGCCGTGCCTCTCTCTCTCCCTGGCCTTGTCCGCCATGTTTCCATTGCTTTGTCCCGGGCAAGCCAGCCCGTCTGCCACGCCGCCGACGCCTACGGTCTTGTCCAACCCCCGAGCGCCGTCGGATGACCCGCGCATTGGGCTGAAGGCCGGACTGTACGACGCTGGCGAAGCCGCCTTCGGTCTGGAGCGGCTTGCGTCCCTGCCGAAACCTACTGGCTTTGCTCCTGGCATGATGCCACGGCATCTCAGACGCCGGAACCCGAACCGCCCCCGGAACCGAAATCTGCCAACGCGGCTGCTGGCACGGGCCCGCCGGACGCAAGCGGGACGAAGCCGATGAGAAACCTGAAGCAAAACCTCCGCAGCCCCGCATGGTCCAGTTCGGCTCCACTAACTCCGATCTCGCTTTCAGCGGCAACCATCTGTTCGTCGGCAACTACAACGGCATCAACTTCTACGACATCGACAACCCGCAAACAGTCAAGCTGCGTGACGTCCCTGGTCTGCCCCGGCGGACAAGGCGATGTCTCTGTGTACGGCCATCTGCTGTTCATGTCAGCCGAAGCCATGAACGGGCGGCATCGACTGCGGCACGCAGGGCATTCCGCTGCCGGCCGGCTACGTGCTCCCCCGCCACCCCCACCACCAGCCGCCTGCCGTCGCGGGACAGCCCGCGCCACGCGTGCGACGACCTCCCCCGCCGCCAAGTCCGGACCGTTTCCGCGGCGTTCGCATCTTCGACATCAGCGATCTCGCGAATCCGAAGCAAGTGGCAGCCGTGCAGAGTTGCCGCGGCTCGCACACGCACACGCTGGTGACTCGACCCGAAAGACAAGGACAACGTCTACATCTACATCTCCGGCACCGGCAGCGGTTCGCCAGGCAGAAGAACTGGCCGGCTGCTCAGGCGGCGATCCGCGACAAGAATCCCAACACCGCTCTGTTCCGCATCGACATCATCAAGGTTCCGCTGGCGCATCCGGAGCAGGCGAAGATCGTCTCCAGCCCGCGCATCTTTACCGACGCGCAGACCGGCGCCATTAACGGTCTCTGGAAGGGCGGCAACCACGGCGACGGCACGCAGACCACCTCCGTCACCAACCAGTGCCACGACATCACGGTCTACTCCGCGCTCGGCCTGGCCGCGGGCGCGTGCTCCGGCAACGGCATCCTGCTCGACATCTCGAACCCGGTGAACCCGGTGCGCATCGCCGCGGTGAGCGATCCGAACTACGCCTTCTGGCATTCGGCCAACTTCAACAACGCCGGCACCAAAGTGCTGTTCACCGACGAATGGGGCGGCGGCGGGCAGCCGCGCTGCCGCGCCACCGATCCCATGAACTGGGGCGCCGACGCGATCTTCACGCTCTCTGAACGGCAAGCTGACTCTGGCTTCCTATTACAAAATGCCGGCGCCGCAGACCGAGTTCGAAAACTGCGTCGCGCACAACGGATCGCTGGTTCCCATTCCGGGCCGCGACATCGTAGTGCAGGCCTGGTATCAGGGCGGCATCTCGGTGGTGGACTTCACCGACGCCGCGCATCCCTTCGAAATCGCCTACTTCGATCGCGGACCGGTCGATCAGCACGCAAGCGCGCGCATGGGCGGCCAGTGGTCGACCTACTGGTACAACGGCTACATCTACGGATCGGAGATCGCGCGCGGCGTGGACGTCTTCAAGCTGGTGCCGAACAAGTTCCTGACGCAGAACGAAATCGACGCCGCCAACCAGGTCCACTTCGATGAGCTGAACGTGCAGAACCAGCCGAAGATCACTTGGCCCGCCAACTTTGTGGTCGCGCGGGCCTACCTTGACCAGCTCACACGCAGTAATGTGCTGGCCCCAAGTCGAATTACGGCGGTGAACTCTGCTATCAGCGAAGTAGAATCTTCCCGCGGTAATCGGAAGGCCATGGCCCGTCTGAAGGGCATGGCAATCACTCTGGATCAGGACGCGGCGAAGGCGAAGAGTCCAGCCGATGCGGTCCGGATGCGCTCGCTCGCAGCGATCATGAAAACTGGCGGCACGTCGAGCCTGTAGCAGTTGCCGGGAACATTGATCGCAATTCTTCGGATCCTGGCGAGCGCGGCTCAGCTGGCTGTTGGTGTTGCAGGTCGGGCTGTTGTGCTGGCGAAATCGGTAACGCTGTATCCTCGCTGAATGGCTAATGAACACCACCTTCAGCTAATTAGCCACAGCGTATCAGAATGGAACCGTTGGCGAATCGAAAACCCCAACGTTGTTCCGGACTTCCACAGGGCAGACCTCCGCGAGGCGCAGCTTGGCGGGGCGAGTCTCCGCAAGGCAGACCTTCGCGCGGCAGACGTTCGCGCAGCGGACCTCCGCGCGGCGTACCTTAGCGAGGCAGACCTCTGCCGGGCGGACCTCCGTGGGGCAGACCTCAGCGAGGCGCAACTCGTCGTGGCGGACCTTACGGGGGCGGACCTTGACGGGGCAGTGGTCTACAGAGCGAAACTTCCCGGGGCGAAGCTTAACGGGGCGCGCCTTAGAGGGGCGCATCTTAACGGGGCGTACCTTCGCGTGGCGGACCTCACCGGGGCGGACCTCACCGGGGCGGAGCTTAACGGAACGGACCTTACCGGGGCCGACTTTCGCGGGGCGTACCTCACCGGGGCGCACCTCCGCAAGGCGCATCTCCGCAAGGCCGACCTCCGCGCGGCACACCTTAACGGGGCGGACCTCCGCGGGGCGCACCTTAACGGGGCGTACCTTCGCGAGGCGGACCTCCACAAGGCGTACCTTCGCGGGGCGGACCTAAGCGAGACGGACCTCAGCGGGGCGCACCTAAGCGGAGCGGACCTCCGTGAGGCGAGGCTTCGCGAAACGAACCTCAGCCGGGCGGACCTAAGTGGGGCGAACCTAGCTCAAGCAGTTCTAATTGCAACTAATTTCGAAAAGGCCATCCTTACTGAAGCCAAAATTTATGGGGTCTCAGTCTGGGACGTAAACCTGCACAACACAATTCAAACCAGCCTAGTTATTACCAACGGACCGCCCGATATTACGGTTGACAACCTCGAAGTTGCACAGTTCATCTATTTACCTTAACAACGACAAAATCCGCAATGTTATCGACACAATCACCAGCAAAGCCGTCCTAATCCTCGGTCGCTTCACCCCTGAACGCAAGACCACCCTCGACGCTCTTCGGGATACTCTCCGCAGCCACGATTACCTACCGATCCTGTTCGACTTTGAGAAGCCTGCGAATCGCGATTTCACCGAAACCGTTTCTACTCTTGCCCACTTAGCCCGGTTCGTCATTGCCGACCTCACGGATCCTCGAAGCGTCCCGCAAGAATTGACGGCCATCATTCCACGGCTGCTTTCGGTTCCTGTTCGACCGTTACTGCTCGGGTCCCAATCGGAATGGGGTATGTTTTCTGATTTGCTACGGTACCCACAGGTCATTCCGCCGCTTCACTACACGAATGACGCGATGCTGTTAAGTTGCCTGGAAAGCGACGTCATTGCTCCTGCGGAGCAGAAAGCACGTGAACTCTCGACAAAATGATCGAGTGCCGCTTTGTCCTGGAATGGCCGATGTGTTGCCTATGCGATCTAAGTACTAACGGCCCGTTCACTTTATAGAAATCTTTTATATAGTGGGGGTGTTGTTCCCAGACTTTCTCACGCGTAAAAGAATGGAATATCGTTAGTGCGGCTTTCCGCCATTCCAACCCTCCTGGGCGTCGCCGCCCTGTCTGCGGCCGGCGAAACGCCTCCTTCGCTGGACCAGCAGTTTACCCAGAATGTACGGCCATTTGTCACGAAATATTGCGTCGGATGCCACAGTGGCGCCACCCCGGCGGCGCAATTCGACCTGAAGTCGTACACATCGTTAAGCATGGTGACGGCGGATTTCCCTCGCTGGTCGACCGTAATGGACCGGCTTACGGCCAAGGAAATGCCACCGAAGCCAATCCCGCCACCCCCGACGGAAGCCCGGGAACAGGTAATTGCCTGGATCAAAGCGGTTCGGGCGGAAGAGATCAAACGGACCGATGGCGATCCGGGCCTGGTGCTGGGCCGACGGCTCAGCAATGCCGAGTACAACTACACCATTCGCGATCTCACCGGCCAGGATATGCAGCTAACACGGCAATTTCCGGTGGACCCGGCCAATCCTGCAGGATTCGACAACTCGGGTGAATCGCTGACCATGTCGCCGGCCCTGCTGAATAAGTACCTCCAGGCTGCGCGCGAAGTGGCAAACCACATGGTGCTTACGCCAGAAACCATTGATTTCTCACCGCATCCGATGCTGGTCGAAACCGACCGTGAGAAATTTGCGATCCAGCGAATTATTGCGTTCTACAAACGACAGCCGACCGACTACGCAGAGTACTTTACGGCCGCCTGGCGGTTTCGGTACCGAAAGGTACTCGGGAAGCCTCGGGCCACGCTGGCGTCGACGGCTGAAGAAGCTAAAGTAAGCCCGAAGTATCTGCCTTTGATCTGGCAGATTCTGCATGAGAAGGACCGCGTTGGGCCTATTGCCAAGCTGCAAGACATGTGGCAGAGCTTGCCGGCCCCGGATCGCAAGCTGCATGCCGTTGAAAAGCCGGACGAGCTACGTGCGCAATGTGTCGCCATGCGGGATTTTGTTGTTAGAATCCGAGCTCACACAGCTATGCAATTCGCCGCTCCGGTTGTGGAAGGCTTACCGGCCGGCTCCCAGCCGCTGCTGAATTGGAAGCTGAAACAGTTCGCTTCGCATCGGCGTGATAGCGATCCGCACGATCTGCGCAATGACACCGACCCGCCCGAGGTGGTGCCCGAGATTCCGAAGTACCCGGGCTTGCACAACGAAGCAGCTCCGCGCTGGGCCGCTCTTTCGGCAAAAGCTCGTGCCGGCGACAAGGACCTTGTCGTCCCAGCCGCGCAACGGTCGCGGTACGAAGCGGCTTTTCAACGTTTTGCTTCGGTATTCCCGGACACGTTCTATGTGACTGAGCGTGGCCGCTATTTTCCGGACGACTCGGCCGACAAAGGCCGGCTCTTGAGTGCGGGCTATCACAGCGTGGTCGGATTTTATCGGGATGACACCCCCCTGGTGGATTTGATTCTCGATGAGAAAGACCAGGAAGAGATCAACCGGCTCTGGAACGAGTTCGATTTCATTGCCAACTTCACAGCTCGCACCTGGACGCAATACTTCTTCAACCAGAGCGGAGAGGTGGACGGCAAGGGAGCTGAATCGGCAAGCCCACGCCCCGTCGGGCATGAAATTACCGACGCTGAAGTAATTACCTCCATGCGCGACGCCTACCTGGCCAAAGCTGCAGCCGATCCGGAGAATGACCCGATTGCGCCGCGTGCCATTCAGGATCACTTTGACCATATGAACGCGACACTGCGCGGTCTGGAAAAAGAGCGGGCAGATTCGGAGCCTAAACATCTGCAGGTGCTGCTCCGTTTTGCCGAGCGAGCTTACCGCCGCCCAATCACGGGTGCCGAGCGTGACGACATACTGGCTTACTACCGTACGCTTCGAAGTAAGAACGAGCTGTCCCACGAGGACGCGGTACGAGATTCGATCGTCAGCATATTGATGTCGCCCGACTTCCTCTATCGGCTGGATATCTCTGCCCTCGAAAATTCAGCTCCTAAATCACCGGTGAGACTGGCGGATCTGAAGACTTCCGGACCTCTGGGAAGCCAACCACTCTCAAGCTATGCTTTAGCCAGCAGACTCAGCTATTTTCTGTGGTCTAGCTTGCCCGACGAAGAGCTACTTCGACATGCCGCTTCGGGCGATCTACACAAGCCCCAGGTGATGCTTAACCAAGTCAGGCGTATGTTGAACGACGCTCGCGTCCGCGGATTCGCCACTGAATTTACGGGGAACTGGCTGAGCTTCCGGCAGTTTGAAACCAACAACTCCGTCGATCGCCAGCGCTTTCCTACCTTTAACGAAGATCTGCGCGAGGCCATGTTTCAGGAGCCCATACGTTTCCTGCAGGACACTATCTCGAACAATCGCTCAGTGCTCGATCTCCTCTATGGCAATTACACGTTCGTCAATCCACCACTCGCCGCGCACTACGGCATGCCGGCCATCAAAGGTGACGTGAACACGTGGATCCGGGTCGACAATGCCTCTCAATACGGTCGCGGCGGATTGCTGCCTATGGCCGTCTTTCTGACGCAAAATTCGCCCGGTCTCAGGACCAGCCCGGTAAAGCGCGGGAACTGGGTTGTGCAGCGCGTACTTGGAATCCGAGTGCCTCCCCCGCCGCCGGTCGTGCCCGAATTGCCGAGCGATGAGTCGAAGTCGGACCTTCCGGTGCGCCAAATGCTGGCTCAGCACCGTGCTAATCCGGTATGCGCCGCCTGCCATGCCCGCTTCGATTCTTTTGGTCTGGCATTCGAGGGGTATGGACCGGTAGGCGATGCCAGAACTCACGATATGGCGGGTCGGCCAGTCGACACGCAAGTCACATATCCAGGAGACGTTCAAGGCGACGGGCTGAGCGGATTGAAGTCTTTCATCCAGGAGCATCGAGAGAGCGAGTTTCTCGGAAATCTGAGCCGCAAACTGCTTGCTTATGCCTTGAACAGGTCACTTCAACTCTCGGACGAGTCGCTTGTCGAACGCATGCAAACGCGTCTGACGGTTGATGGATACCGCTTTGGCTCCCTCGTAGAAACCATCGTTAGCAGTCCGCAGTTTCTGAACAAACAAGCTCCCACAACGCTGCAAGCACAGTTACAACCCAGGAAAGCAAACTAATGAAATCCAAGTCGACGAAGAACTCCGGCCGTAACATTTCCCGAAGAACCGTGCTGCGCGGAGCCGGATGCACGATGGCGTTGCCGTGGCTGGAGTCGCTGCATGCGCTGGCCGATACGCCGCCCGCATCAGCATTCCCGAAGCGTTTTGGAATCGTCTTCCTGGGGAACGGAATTAACGAGGATCACTGGAGCGCCGAAGGTGCGGGTGCGGCCATGAAGCTCAGCAAAACGCTGGAGCCGCTTGAGCCGTTGAAGCAGAAGATCAACGTAGTGGATGGCCTCTATGTAAAGGCTCTCACCGGCCAAGGCATTCATCCGGCGCAAACGGGAAGTCTGCTGTCCGGGGCCCATATCTCCAAGGGCGCCATCATCCATTCCGGCATCAGCGTCGACCAGATGATCGCCAACCGGGTTGGCCAAGACACTCCACAATCCAGCATTGTTCTTGCATGCGAGCAGCCGATGACCGGTTACCACGAGACTAACTTCTCGATGGCGTACAGCTCCCATATTTCTTGGCAGAGTCCGGATTCGCCAGTCCCGGTTGAGGTCTATCCCTCCCTCGCCTGGGACAATTTGTTCGATAACAGGGGCAGCCTGCTGAACATCAGCATCCTCGATCGAGTGAAGGATCGAGCCCAGGACCTTTCGCGCAAGATCAGTGCGAGCGATAAGGGAAAGCTTGACGAGTATCTAAGCAGCGTCCGCGAGGTGGAGAAGCGTGTCGACGGGATGCGAAAAGGAAAGTCCGATGCTGAGGATGCGGCGAAAGCAAAGAATACCCCGGTCGCCTTCATGGATCGCCCTGCCAACGGCCTGCCTGAAGATCTACGCGATCATGCCCGCTTGATGTGCGACATCATCGCAATCGCATTTCAAACCAACAAGACCCGGGTCGCCTCACTGATCATTTCACGCGATCTTTCGGCAATGTATTACCCCTTCCTCGACGTGAAAGAAGGGCATCATTCGGCTTCTCATAACAACAATTCCGACGGCTATGAACGCATTGCTCGTTTTCATGTCAGCCAGTATGCTTACTTGGCATCCAAACTGGACAGCATGAAAGAAGGGGATGGCACGGTACTCGACAACACGTGCCTGATGTTCCTCTCCAACCTTTGGATCGGTCGCAAGCACGACAACTTCAGGTTGCCACTCGTGCTCGCAGGCGGACTAGGCGGAACTCTTGAGACCGGGCGCACGTTGAACTATCTCAACGACGGCGATGATAACCGGAAAATGTGCAGCTTGTATCTGTCACTGATGGACCGTTTCGGGGTCAAACTGGACCAGTTCGGCGACTCCGAAACTCGCCTGGCACGGCTGTAAGAAGCCTAGACCGGCGATAACCGCGAACGATTTGTCGCTGAGCATTTGGAGTGGCTGGTTACCACGGCTCCTCACAAATTTCCGATACTTTAGAGATTTTTCTTAGGTTCACAGGACCTGCATGTAACCCCATGTCTCAAAACGTCGAGATTTCGGCACCCGCTGGAGTGCAAACCTGGCATGAACCACGGTCGTTTGGCGAATTTCAGTGCACAGGTGCGTCGTGCGAAGACACATGCTGCCGAGGATGGGGCATCGGCGTTGACCGCCAGACTTTCGACCGTTACCAGGAGCTTGCGGATCCTGAATTCGGTCCCAAGTTACGTCAGTTAGTGAATATCACCGTGGCCAATAAGGGCCACCAGCATGCCGCCATCGTCTTGGAAGATGCTCAATGTCCGCTACTGGTCGACAAGCTTTGTAGCGTCCACACTAAGTTGGGAGAGGAGTATTTGGGACAGGCATGCGCGACCTTTCCTCGCGTGGTAAATCCGGTAGATGGAGCGATCGAGCGATCGCTGGATCTCTCGTGCCCGGAAGCGGCTCGCCTGATTTTGCTTAACCCAGAGCCTGATCTCTTCCAAGAGTTTCACGCGCCTGTCGGGTTGATGGACAGCCGTCTATTGCAAATTGCGGGTAACCGGACGCACCGTTCTCAACCGCAACACTCCGACCTCGTAAGAGGCTTTGCCCTCGGCATCTTGCAAAACCGGGCGTATCCGGTTGCCAAGCGCATGATGCTGCTAAGCTACTTCTGTTCCAAGATGCAGGAACTGGAAGACAATGCTACCCAGCATCAGATACCCGAGGTCCTGGAAGGCTTTGAATATGCAATACGGGCCAGTCTCTTCGATGAGCATCTGAACCAAACGTCGGCTCACGTCGGCGCTCAACTGGCACTCGTCTTAGAGATGGTGGTGGGGCGTGTCAGCCTGGATTACACCTCCGAGCGCTACCGCGAGTTGTACGGTGAATTTATCCAAGGGCTAGAGCTTGAGGCGGATTCGACCATTGCAGATTTGGGCGAACGTTATACCGAAGCTTACTTCCAATACTTCGAGCCGTTTCTGCGAACGCGCGAGTACATTCTTGAGCACTACCTTGTTTCATACGCTTACAAGACAATGTTTCCGTATGGTAAGACTTCGATGGCTGATCAATACATGGTCCTGGCGGCTTATTTCGCTACCATCCGCAGCCTTGCTGTCGGACTCGCCGGGCATTACAAATCAGATTTCAACGAAATGCATCTGGTGCGAACCATCCAGGTTTGTGCGCGAGCTTTGGAACATTGCACCTCCTATCCCGCTCGTGTTTTAGAAATTCTCGCGAGCAAGGGCATTCGCACGGTTGCTGATACGGCAGTGCTGACCCAAAATCCATCCATTCCAAGTGGCAGACCAGAGGCCGAGCCAGCGGTCATCTGCGACGCAATTGCTCCCTTCAAAGCCCTCGGGTACGCATCAGGAAGATAACGCCGAAAGCTTCAAAGAGGATCGCTCCGGTTACCGACAGAACTACGCACAAGGCCAGCACTGCGAAGTATTGAAGACACCGCCCGAAACGGGTTTGGCGCGGCGGCACCAGCCGCTGAATATAAGCCGCGCAGAAGACCTGCACAACGAAAAAAGCAGCCAAGGCGCAGTTCGACATTATCGTTAAGCGCCCAATCTGAAACGGGGTTAGGGTTCGGCTATAGCCACTGACTGTTCCCAGCAGAATCCGCAGGTACAGCAGGCCAGAGGGAAGCCCCATCGCGAGCAGTAGGAACCCCAGCTTCTTGCCTTGGTACTGACTGCGATCGCGGCGATAGGGAATGGACGCAGCCTCGACCATTTCCTAGTGATTCGGAACGTTGTGATCAACCAGGAATTTAAATGCCACGATAAACAAAATAATTCCCGAAACGATGGTGGTGATGATAAACGTGGGTCGCCAGGGCTTATTCTGGCCCGCTACGATGCGGGCGGCGATTGCACCAATGATCAGAGCAACAATAACGGACAGGTAAAGGAACAGCATGGGAGCCGCTTGGTAAAGCAGTGACTTCTCTAAGCATGCCACGGATACGATGACCGGAAATCGAGTTCGTGCAGGTGATGATCGCCCGCACTTTGTACGCGCCAGAGTTGGTTATGCTGAGTTGATGACAAGCAGGCGTGAACTCGTGGCCGGAATATTGGCAGGAACGATTTGCCGGCAACTCCGTGCGCAAGAGCCGCTTGGCTTCGCAGGCAAGGGCCCAATGCTCATGCATAATGACCGCCCCGAAGATCTAGAGTCACCGGGCGAGGCTTTTCAAACCTGGATCACGCCGGTAGAGTCTTTCTTTGTTCGACAACACCTGCCCAGACCGCAGATTACACGGGATTCGTTCCGTGTCCAACTCGGCGGCCGCGTGTCAAAACCTGCTTCGCTCTCCATAACCGATTTGCGCAAGCTATCCCAACAGAAAGTTGCGGCGACGCTTGAATGCACCGGCAACGCACGCGGGTTGTTCCGACCGAGGGTCCCCGGCATCCAATGGGGTCGTGGCGCCATTGGCAATGCGGAGTGGAGCGGCCCCCGCCTGAGCGATGTCTTGAAGCTGGCGAACGCCGATCTAAGTGCCGGCTTTGTCACCACGAATGGGGCTGACAACGGCGTGGCGAAGACGCCAGATTTCATCCGGTCGCTTCCGATGAAGAAGGCACTTCATCCCGCCACACTACTGGCTTTAGAGATGAACGGCGCACCTTTACCGGAGTTGCATGGATTTCCCCTGCGTCTGATTGTCCCGGGCTGGGACGGAACGAGCTGGGTGAAATGGGTGAGCTCGATTGAAGTTGCGAATGAGGAGGACAAAGGCTTCTTCATGAATCCGGCGTATCGTTTTCCGCGCCACCCGGGACCTCCTGGCGTACCAGCCAAACCTGCGGATTTGGAAGTCATCGAAGGCATGCCCGTACAGTCGTTCATCATGAGCCACGCCGACGGAGCGCGTAGTCCGATGGGCACCGTAAGGCTGAGCGGCGTCGCGTCTGCCGGCGAGGAACGAGTCATGCGTGTCGATGTATCTACCGATGGCGGCCGCGACTGGAAAGCTGCTGAGCTCTCTCCGCAAAATCTCCCGTTTGCCTGGCGGCTGTGGTCGTTCAACTGGACTCCACCCGATAGCGGGTTTTTCACTGTGATGTCCCGTGCTACGGATTCCGCAGGACGCGTGCAGCCCATCGTTCCGACTTGGAATCCGTCCGGCTATCTGTTTAGTGCCATCGACCAGGTTGGCATTCTGGTGGAGAGTGCTTCATGACCTGGTCGAAAATCGTTCTGGCTCTGCTGATCTGCGGCAAATTTATCTGGGCAGCTGACACCGAGACCACGGAAGCCGCTCAGAAGATCGAGCGTACCGCCTGCGT
Source organism: uncultured Acidobacteriaceae bacterium (assembly GCA_963814195.1). Classification (GTDB taxonomy): domain Bacteria; phylum Acidobacteriota; class Terriglobia; order Bryobacterales; family Bryobacteraceae; genus Bog-105. The sequence goes on along the minus strand of CAWFBU010000003.1, from coordinate 296,735 downwards.
TCCCTGTCATAGTCTGCGCCTGGTGGAGTCGCAGCGTTTATCGGCTGCGGCATGGACAAAAGAAGTAGACAAGATGGTGGGATGGGGTGCGGTGGTGCCCGACCGCCAAAAGCTGATCGAGTATCTGGCCGGGGAGTATAGCGATACGCGCCCTGTTCCGCCTCCTGAAAAGTCAGCTTCTCGTTAAGGTCTGCACACCGTCAGGATTGCCGATCAGCACTTCCGAAGTAAGGCCAATGAAAAGACCGTGCTCAACAACACCTACGACGCCGTCCAACTGCACAGCCAGATCGGAAGCGGAGGCAATGGGTCCAATCGCGCAGTCTACAATGTAGTGGCCGCCATCAGTGATGTAAGGCGAACCATCTGGATTCTTCCGTAGTACGGGATGAGCACCGAGCGACTCCAGACGTTTGGCGGTTGCTTCCCAGCCGAAAGGCACAATCTCAACCGGCACAGGGGAATGGCTGCCCAAGCGCTCGACCAATTTACTCTTATCGACGACGATGATAAACCGCCGGCTCGCAGCCGCCACGATCTTTTCCCGCAGTAAATTCCCGCCTCCACCTTTAATCAGATTGAGAGATTTGAGTTCCACATCGTCCGCTCCATCAATTGCCACATCGACGGTCGGATGCTCAGCCAGCGTCGCGAGTGGGATGCCCAGCTTTTGCGCTTGTGCGGTGGTCTTTTCTGACGTGGAAACGCCGATGATTTGCAAACCTTCAGAAACGCGCTTGCCGATGGCGTCTACCGCCATCGAAGCCGTGGTACCCGAACCCAGGCCTACAACTTGGCCATTCTGTAACAATGCGGCCGCGGCCGCAGCAGCAGATTCTTTCAGCGCGTCAGTGGTTGTGCTCATAATCATCTTCCATGCTACCGAGACCGCCCGCCTCGATTGCGCGAAACTGTGCAGGACTGGGAAGGCAAAGACTTCATGGCGGACTTAGTCTCGTCGTCCGATTGTTACGGTTCAGACGGGCGCAAATGACCTGTACGATCAGGCCAACGCGATATCCTGAACAGCAATCTTGCTGATCTCGCGGCGTACCCTCTTGGCTTCGGCTATGGCGACAACCTTGTCTGCACGCGCTCCGAAGCCCTCTCGTCCTCTCAAGGTGTTGGTCACCGGCGGCCATCCCGGGGATCCCGAGTGCGGTTGCGCCGGAACAATAGCTCGCTATTCCGCACTGGGGCACACCGTGGTCTTGCTGTATTTGAACCGCGGTGAGGGCTTCTGTAAAGGCGGAGATGCGACGCAATGTGGAGTCATCCGAACCGCCGAAGCAAGAAAGGCCTGTCAGATCCTCAAGGCAACTCCTGCCTTCGCCTCACAGACCGACGGCCGTTCGGTTGTGGACCCCCGACACTACGACGAGTTCCGGCGAATTTGGGAGTCTGAAAAACCGGACGTTGTGTTCACGCAATGGCCCATCGACAAGCACCGCGATCATCGCGCCATCTCTCTTCTCGTGCTGGACGCTTGGCTTACTTTGGGAAAAACATCGGCTTTCTACTACTACGAAGTGGCGGACGACACGATGATGTTCTCTCCTACCGAGTACGTAGACATCTCGGCTCCGGAGATTGAAGCAGCGAGAAGCGCTGCCTGTTACGCCCATGCCTCGCAGCAGCCTGAGAAGTGGTATCCGCATCAGGTTCTACTGACTCGAATGAGAGGTTCTCAGAGCGGGCATCCGCAAGCCGAAGGCTTCGTGCGCCACTGGGAGAGCAGCGGATCACTACTACCGTAACGGCGGTTGCAAAACCAAGTGGAACCTTCCGTCCCGCCCATTTCTGAACGTGTTCAGAAGATGCTGGACAGCGGCGGCAATCTCCCATAAGCTAGTTATTGAACACGTTCAAATCAGTAAGCGAGATAAGGAGATAATCATGTATGTTTTGTTTGGTTACCTGAGCTATTTGGGTATCAGCATCGCGCTCACCATCTGGGTGGCGCGGACACTACATCGGAACGGCCGCGTCTTTCTGATCGACGCCTTCCATGGAAACGTCGATTTGGCCGACTCTGTGAATCAATTGCTAGTCGTTGGTTTCTATCTGATCAACATCGGCTACATAGCGCTCGCGCTCACAACCAACGCAGTGCTTGAGACAACGCGGCAGGTCATCGAGATTGAAAGTCAGAAGCTTGGCGTGGTGTTGTTGATCCTGGGGGGTATGCACTTCTTCAACATTTTCGTGTTTGCAAAGATGAGACACCGTGGCAATTCGACTTTCGTTCCCGCACGAACATAACGATACGGCGCGACTCTCGAGATGAGCCGCGAGAACACCAAGAAGGCTGAAGCGACCCGCATTCGCATCCTCGAAGCCGCGCTCGCTGTTTTCCGCGAGCGTGGATTTGAGAGTGCAACCATGCGCGACGTCGCTTCAGCCGCCGGAGTAGCCGTGGGTGCGGCCTATTACTACTTTCCTTCGAAAGAAGCCATCGTGATGGCATTCTACGAACGCGCGCAGCAGGAAATGGGTGTCGCCATTGATGAGGCGCTGGCCGCTAGTAAAACATTCGAGCAGCGCATCCACGCGATCATTGGTTGCAAGCTGACATATTTCGGGGATTATCGAAAACTCCTGGGCGCGCTCTCCGCGCATACAGATCCGGAACATCCTCTATCTCCCTTCAGCCGCGAAACGGAAGGCATACGCGAAACCGACCTGAAGTTTTTTGAAGCGGCTGTAAAGGAATCCAAAGTAAAACTTCCGGCCAACCTCAAGGTGTATTTTCCTCGGCTGCTGTGGCTGTATCAAATGGGCGTAATTTTGTTCTGGGTGTACGATCGCTCGCCGGAACAACGGAAGACGCAAGTTTTGTTGGAGAAGACCCTGAAGATGATGAGTCTTGGGCTGCGTTTAGCTGGGCTGCCTATCTTCCGGCCGGTTCACCGCCTCTCAGCCGAGCTATTATCCGCGGTGTACGGGGAAGATTAGCGAGGTCGTACGCGTTTACTCAACTTCGCTGATGCCTACCGCGAGACACTAGCCTTTACCAGCACGGCAATCGGCTTATCGATCCCAGCCTTAGCGACCAGCGCGACCTGATTGGCAGCGATATCGATGTTTGCCGTGACATCGGCCTCATTTCCTAGTTGTCCCGAGGTTTTGCTCAGCCAGCAGCGCAAGCCGTTAAGGCTGATCAGATCTCCTTTGGCCCCTTGTGTCACGAAGGCGGATCCAACACTAATGTGGGCCAGACGAATGCCATTCGGGGACGGGTCACTGAAACTCACATCGCTAATCTGCGCCTCACGCACTCGGAGCGTTTCCAAATCAGCCAAACGCGGACCCTGCCCCGCAATGGAAGAATCGAACGTTTTGGCAAAACTCTGAAGTTCCGCCGGAAGATCTTTACCCGAAGGCGCCTGGGCCGGAGTGGCCATTAAGTACACGGTTATCTCGACGTTCGCAGGTAAGGGGGGCGCCACATCAAATCGCTTTCCGGTCTGCTCCACTTCGTCCAGAAACGTCGACGGACCATTCACGGTCAAGAGCCTAAGCTCATGGTTCACTTCCATAACGTACGGTCTGCTGGAAAAAATTCCACGTAATTGCTCGGGGTCGAGATACTTCAGCTGAATGGTTCGGCTTCCCCAGATCCCTGCGCTTGACGCACCTGGTACGACCGAATTCGCAGTCCCAGAAGAGCGCGCTGGCGCTGCCGAGGCATTGGAAGGTACGGTGCCGGCAGCAGGTGTTTGCTTCGTCTGCCCGAAGGCCGCCGGTACCAGGAAAACGATAACCAGAAAACGGTAGAGAGTCACTCTATGTCTTGTTCAAAGACCGGGGAACAGTTCTCTACAAAAACACGTTGCCAGTCAGTGACCGCCGTTTCTCTCGGGATCGTCTCCAATCTCTCCGATATACACGACGTTATCCCCCTTCTTCATTGTCGGGACCGAGCAGACGAGGGTGATGACACCGGTACTGGGAGCAAGCACATCTGCCGTCTTCTTACCGAAATAATCAGTGATGTACCCCACAGCCATGCCTTGGCGAATATACGCTTCTGGAACGACCGTGGGATAAAAGAACCCCTCCTGCTCACTTTTGACGATCGTTAACTTGCTGATCCACAACGGATCGTGCAGAGAGCTGGTCACCGGACCCGCCAACATCTTCAAATAACGCATGACGTTTATCGTTCCGTCGATCAGCACTCCCGTATCGGCCGCCTCAGTCGTACCCGCACGTCCGGCCTCGACAGTGATCGATGCTTTGCCCATTGCGAGCGCTGAGCTGTCGAGACCGCGCCCACGCGCCTGCTTGATGATGATCATCTTCAGCCCGAAGGCGAACACCATGTCCCGTGACATCTTGTCCAGTTCCGCCTTCCCCGTGTTGGTCCAGTACGAATACGGATGGAGATTCTCATCCAGGTCGCCGCCATGATAGTCGATCAGGTGATCGCACCTCTCCACAACCTGTGTATAAACCGCAGCGACGATTCGTTCCGATTGTGTGCCGTCGGGCTTCCCCGGATAGCCGCCAACGCCCTTGTGATCCACCGGGTTCACATGGACAACTTTCTGCAGATACGATTCCACGTTCAGCAGCGGAAGGATGATCAGCGTCCCTGCCAGTTCAGACGGCTGAAGGCGATCCGCCAACTGAGCCAGCGCCACGCTTGACGCATACTCGGTGCCGTGCGCTCCGGCGATTAAAGCAAGCTTCGGGCCGGGGTTGACACCGTTGATCACAATCACAGGGACACGTGTGCCCGCGTCGACTCCGGCCGGAACATTGATATACCCGGTCGCCTTCTGGCCGTTTCGTGTCGAAGCTGACCCGACCGCGAAATCGGCTGCCTTTCCCGCGGATGCTGAACACACAAACAAGAAGGTGCCTAACAAAGCTATGCTTAGCGTCGACTGTACAAGCCGGCCCGACCGACAAGTCATTTTCATCCTGGTCCTTTGTTGCAAACGATTGTTTTGGACAAGCAATCATCGGATCCGGGGATGAAAAGCTTGTGACGCAGGATAGCACTTGGCTCGGCGATTCAGCTAGCTTGATGCAACCGCGCGCCGCTCTACTTGCAACGGCGAGCCGACAGCAGCCATTTCCGTCGCCGGAAACCAGCTAAGGCCGCATAACCGGCAATGGTCCCCAATCCGGCAAAGACACCGGCAAACGTTGCAGGCTCGGGCGCGGGAACCGGGTCCGCAAGTTGCTTCACCGTGAAAGTCGCCACGAAGTCGCCCCGCCCCGGATAAGAACCGATGGTCGTCCCTTCGCTCGCTAGGCTGGCTCCCAGAAAGAAGTCCTCAATGTAATCGGTCGATCCAAACCCAACCTGTTGCGGATCACTCAAGGCCAATGTGACAGATACCGCATTGCCGCTGCCCCCGAAAAATCCTCTTGCACACGTGTAATTCGAAGCCGCGCTGGTGTCGCACGACGAAAGTTCACTCGGACCAAAAGAGTAGGGGGCAGGCTGGTCCATCAGTAAGAAATTGGCCGTCGTGACACTGAACCCGAAGCTTCCCCGAACAAATTGCTTGTCTGAAAAGGTATAGACGACCGAGCCAAATCCGCAAACCGGCACAAGGGCCAAAACGACCAAAGCTGCTCTAAACAAAATGACAGGTTCCTCCGATCGCAACTTCCCTGGGAGGGCTATTGCGTGTTTTAATTCTGCTATTTACCCGATATGAAAATTTGATGAACGCCCAAGCTACCGTCGCGTTACCATAAATCAACGTTTTAGTTTAGGGGCTTTCCTGATGATTTTGTTACACCCAGACACCCGAAGTGTGTTCGCTCGTGCTTTCACAGCGTTTTCGTTGGCTGTCTTTTTCTGTGCTCCGGGCGGCATCCTAGCGCAATCGAGCCGCGGTACCGTCACGGGGCTCATCACCGATTCAACTAGGGCTGCCGTCGTCAACGCCGCCGTTGACCTTAATAATGAGGACACCAAGGTGGTTCGGTCGGCAGTGACGAACGACTCCGGTATTTATCGCTTCGATGCCGTCGACCCAGGCCACTACACCATCAAGGTGAGCGCGACCGGGTTCAAAGCTCTCTCGGTTGCCGCGTTCGAAGTAGGTGCTGCCGTTACTTCCATCGACGGGCAACTCGAAGTCGGGGCTCTCTCAAGCACCGTCGAAGTCTCCTCGGAAGCGGCCCTGATTCAGACTGAGGCCCCGGTTCGTGGAGGAACGGTGGCCGGTATCAGTATGACGAATCTTCCCGTCCCGACTCAGAATCCGGTGTCTCTCGTTCTCACCCTCCCCGGAGTCACCACTAACAGGTATGGACTGGGTGTTGGATCATTCTCAGTGAATGGCGCGCGTAGCCGCTCCAACAACTTTCTGATCGACGGGACCGAGAACAACGACATCTCCGTCGCGGGTCAGGCGTTTCAGATCACCAATCCTGATGCGGTTCAGGAAGTCTCGGCGCAAACAAGCAACTTCGATTCTGAATACGGACGTGCTGGCGGAGCAGTTGTCAACACGATTACCAAGAGCGGAACCAACGAATTTCACGGGACGCTGCGCTATTTGGCTGAGTCGACGTTTACCGACGCTCTGACCAACCTGGAGAAGCTCGATCCGAAACAGTTGCAGCGAGGACATCCTTCGCCCGGAACGGATCAATATTTCTCGGGCACGGTCGGCGGCCCCATTATCAAGAACAAAACTTTCTTTTTTAGCGCCTATCAGGAAGAACGGCAGGCTGCGACCGCCACCACGCAGTTGCTGTCGCTCTCGGCAGCAGGTCGCGCCGCCCTAGTGGCCGCTTATCCGAATAACCCGCGCGTCGCACTCTTAAATCAGGTAACTGCTGGAGCAGATGCTACCTCTCAGCTCTTCCCGGCGGCCATTGGACCGGGCCAGAGCATCCAGCTGGGCACTTACACGCGCTCCTATGCGAACACGTATAAGGACCGTCAGTTACTCGAGCGCATCGACCACAGCTTCGGTAATAACGATCAGCTTTCCGGCCGTTATCTGTTCGACCACAATGTGTCGCCCCACGGCGGAACGGTTGGTTTCAATGGCTTCGACACGTCTCAAGAGAACGAGGTGAACAGCGGGCTGATCACCGAAACACATACATTCTCGCCCGTATCCACGAACGAGCTTCGCCTCGGATACAATCGCATCTACTACTTCTTCCCGTTCGATGCGACCAGCCCACTGGCCGCCAACATTCCCACTTATACGCTGAACGGTTTAGGATCGAGTTCGCTCACCTTCGGCGTTCCCAGCAATCTGCCACAAGGCCGCATCGCCAATAACTATCAACTGCAGGACACGCTGAGCTACGTCGTCGGCAAGCATAGTTTTCGTTTCGGCACCGATCTGCTTGATCAGCGTTCTAAACAGGCAGCTCCCTTCAACATTCGTGGAACCCTAACCTATGGCTCAGCCGGATCGAACTACTCTAGTCTGGCCAACTTCATCGACGACTTCGGCGGCTCTGGCGGCAGCGCAGGCCATGATTTCGGCAGCGCCAGCTACTATCCGAAGCTTTTCCGCCAGGCCTACTTCCTGCAAGACCGCTGGCGCGCGACTGACAATCTGACGGTCTCGGCGGGAGTTCGCTATGAGTTTTTCGGCAATCCCATCAACTCGCTCCGCACACCGGCTTACACCGGGCTATTCAATGTCAACCCTGTCACTCTCACGGGTCCGTACAGCCAGCCGAACCACGTCAACAGCGATCTGAATAATTGGTCTCCAAGCCTTGGGCTTGCCTACTCGCCATCCGGTTCAGGGCCTTTCGGTCTTCTCGGCAACAAGAAAACGGTTTTTCGCGCAGGATTCTCCATGGGTTACGATTCGTTCTTCAACAACATCGCGTCCAATGCGGTCGCGTCGGCACCGAACAACGTCTCTACCAGTATTCCGTCGACCACGACAACAGCTTCTCCCCGCGGTTTGGCAAACCTTTCCCAGAGCCTCCCATCTGTCGGTGTATTCAGCCCGCTTTCGAGTCAAACGCTGGCCTTGCACAACCTGGTTAACCCGTACTACATGCATTGGTCGGCCGGCTTCCAGCGGGAACTTCCCGGAAAGTTCGTTGTCGACGCATCTTACGTCGGCACGCGCGGTATCAGGCTCTTCGCAACGGAAGATCTGAATCCGCTTGTTCCCTCGTCTTTGCAGCAGTTCCCCGTTGGTTACAGTGCAGCCAATTTCGTCTCGGGTAAGACCTACACTACTCGTCTGGATCCGCTTCAGGGTCCCCGCAGTATTCGGACCAATGGTGGAAGTTCCAAGTACAACGCCGCGCAGCTAAGCGTGAACCGCCGCTTTGCGGATAGTCTACTCTTCACGATGTCCTACACTCGTTCCAAGTTCCTCGACAACGGAAGCGACATCTTCAGTACCACCGGCAATAACAATCAGGCGAGTAGCGCTGTGCCTTCCATTTACGGCGGTCTCACCAACGACTGGGGTCTCTCCTATTACGACCGGCCGAATCGTGTCTCCATCACTTCGGTGTTTGAGCTTCCCTTCATGCGCACCCAACGCGGGTTACTGGGCCACGTCGTTGGCGGTTGGCAGATCTCCGGAATCTATACGATGGAATCCGGAGCGCCCATCAATGTCACGAACGGGGTCGACGCTGATGGCATCGGCGGTAATCTCGATCGGCCCAACTACAATCCCGCGGGCACACCGGGTGTGCGCGCCATTCCGAGCGCCACGAGCGCAACGAGCGCAACGGGATACATTAACGGGGACACTGGATTGCCTATCTCCGCCCTGAGCGCCGAGTTCATAGGAGTTCCCTCCTGCACCTCTCTGGTTACGCCCTGTGCCACCGGCAATCTCGGCCGCAATATTGCGTATCGCACGCCGATACTTAACAACTTCGATTCGAACCTGACGAAGGTGATTAACATCACGGAGCGGTATCATCTCGACTTCCGCGCTGAGTTTTACAATCTGTTCAATCACCGCCAGTACGGCATCGCTAGCGTAAGTCCATTCGATAGCGGCACCACAACGATTGCGGCGAACGTCACCAGCAGTGCCCAGGGCCGCTTCCTCCAGCCAGGGTTTGCCGACGGCGGAGCGCGCTCTATCCGATATCAGCTCAAGTTCGTTTTCTAAGCCTTCAGAGCTGGTCCAAATAATACCGGCGGTTTGTTCACCAGGAGCAGCCGCCGGTATTTTCATCTTCAACCCGTGGCTGCCTTCGTTCCCTGCCCAGAGTGGCCGCTCAACCTCTCAATGATTTCAGCGGCGTGCTCGCGACCACGGGTTCGCTCGATACAGGCCTTGATCCTTTCCGCAGCGTCGCGGTATCGCCTCTCCTCCAAAACTCGAACCACCATCTCTCGAAGCTTTACTGCCGTTAGCTGGCGTTGGATAAGGAAGTCTCCGGTACCTGTCCAGCGTATCCGCGCAGCGACCGCCGGCTGTTCTGACGTCATAGGAATCGCTACCAGAGGCACGCCCTCCCTCAAGCTTTCTAACGTGGTGTTCAAGCCGGCAGTCGTGATCGTAAGCTTGGCCCGCTTGAGAACCTCCCGCTGTGGCGCATAGGGAACGACAATAGGTTTTCCTGGAAGATTGCCGTACTCCTCGGATTTGCCTCCTCCGCCGAGCGTTAGCACCAATTGCACCGGCAACGACTCACATGCTTCAGCAATCTGATGAAGCATGTGGCGGCGATTCAGAAGTGTCCCGAGACTTGCGTATATGAGGGGTCTCCCGTTCAGCTCATTCCAGGGAAACGAAACATTCTCGCCATTATCAGAAGCAATCGGGCCAACATAGTGAAAGCATTCCGGCAAACGATCCCGAGGAAAATCGAACGCCTTAATCTGCTGACAGATCTGGGCATGCGGAGAAAAAGTATCGTCCAACCGCGAGAGCTGCCTCAAATTCCAATGCTTACGGAATCGGTTGATCAGGTTCTGAATCGGTCTGGTTAACACTCGAGAGACGCCGTACGCCAGCTCATTGCGAAGGATGGCGGCTGCGGTTTGGCTGTAGTTTCAGCTCGTGAATAACCGCAGTTTTCGGGGCTCGGCTTTAGGCTTAATCCGCTCGACACTGACACCGATGGCGGCCAAGAAGTTCCGCAACCGATCGGCCGGCCGCTTCCGCTTGATCAACAACCAAGGGCTTGCACCGTAATGCTTTCGACAATTTCCGGGCCACATTCGAGCAGTGACTCCGAACGGACGAGATCAAGTGTATCTGGGAGACGAGTGGCGTCCTGTCCTAAAGCATGTGACCTTGCTTCTGGCCTGTCTGCTCTCCGTTTTACCTGTCCAATCGCCGTCTCTAAGTGTGGTCCCGACGCACTTCGTGGAGCCTGCATTGATCTATTGGTGGTCGACAACAATACGCCTACAGGCGGGTCAGTCGCTGAGCATCTCGGTCTTCTTTTCGTAAACCTCGGATCGATTCCCCTGGATCGGGAAGCGCTTCGTGCCCCCGCCCTTTGTTCCATGGATCTTCCGTCCGGGCTTGATCTCAGTGATTTCGCAACTCACTTGCTTATGGCGTGTTCGAGATTCTGACTTCTCCCATTCAGAATGTGCTGAATCGGTACCGTCCACAGTGGAGTCTTCCGCCCATTCGGCGCCCCGAGGACGACACGTTATCGCCTACGACCAACTTAGCCATTTACTTTCGGGGCCGCCGCCTCGCTCTCATCTTGTGTCAAAGAGGCAGGTGGAGTAGAGCGTGGTGCCGACATAGTCTCGGAAGTCTGCCACTCGATGTCACCTTCACAATCGTTTCGAGCTGCTGCCGGATTAAATAAGCGCTGAATTCAATTCACTCCGCCAGCAATCAAAATGATTTACGACGCACTCTGTTCTGCGGCTTTGCGTGCGGCTGCCGTATCGAAGCTCTCACCATAAATAGCGGGCACCTTCGCCCCCATGGGCCGCAGATACGTAGAGAGCTGCCCGCGATGATGAACCGTGTGATGAAGCACGAAGCCCAGGTACATCACTGCAGGTAGCTGAAACATGTTCCGGAAGTTGATTACCTTTGCTAGTTGCTCACCAGAGAGCGGCTCCAGGCCTGCAAGAGCTTTCTGAAACTTCTCCGTATACCAGTGATTTAGGTCAGCCGAGTTTTCAATGGACTCCGGGCGGGGTCTTGGAGTTAGATCGAACTCGCCGGCAGCTACGGCTTCCATGAAACGCATCTCGGTGCTCACAATGTGCCAGGCGGCATCCAAAGCACCCCGCGAGATCTCATCTGGTCGGAAATCCCCTTTGTCGAGTGGAATAGCACCCACTACTCCCGCTGTAATTCGATGTTCATTCGCCAAGGCCGGAAGGTACACGGCATCCAGGAGAAGTCGGGCTTGGTCAGGCTGTAGCGGCTGCATCGCAACAGCATACCCCACTCAGAGCCCAAGTTATTCTGGTCCTGTATGCGTAGCCCGGGCCATCTACAGGCGGCCCTCCTTCTCGTTCTCTTCGCTATCCCTGCCCGACCTGATTCTGCTGTATCCTGCGCTACTGGGAGCCGTACGTTCTACGCGTGCGACCAGCGCTATCAGTGGCAAGATAGCGAGCTGCCGGCCGGTACGTCTCCCTATAAAGACGACCTGCTCTCAGTCGAGTTTCGATCGCCTTCCGCCAAGACGTACCTGCTGCACGCCTTCTGGCAGGCTGATCACACCCTGATCGTTCGGTTCAGTCCGACCGAGCCCGGCACTTGGACTACTCGCGTTACAAGCCTAATCAAACGCTACGATCAGCAGCAGGGTAGCTTCAATGTTGTCGACAGCGGCAACCCCGGTTTCATCAGCGTTGCCAACTTACGCCACTGGCGTACGACCAACAAGCAGCCGCATCTCTGGCTTAGCGCCGATGCGCCTCTCCTGGGCTTGGACCATGCAACATTCTCCACCTTCCTGGACAATCGAAAACACGACGGCTTTACTCATATACGAGCTGCCCTCTTGACCGGCTCGTCCAGACTTCAACCGCTGACCCCTGATGGAATGCCGAATCGTGCGTACTTCGATGCTTTAGATCTCCAGATACTTGCCGCGGCTAATCGTGGATTTACACTGGACCTGATCCTGGCCGATTCGAGTTTTCTGAAGAACGGAGCATTCGACAAATACGAGACGCGTGAGCCACTGCTCCGCTATCTGATCTCGCGTTACGGAGCCCTGAATGCGACTTGGCAGGGGATAGAGCACTTCGACGAGCGCGCTGGAGGCCGGGAACTCCTAAAGGGCATCGCCGAGAGCTTAGGAAAACTTGACACTTATCAACATCCACGATCCTCGGATGCCGCAGTTTCGTCATCACCGCTTCTGCCCGACGGCTGGGAGAATTTCCTGATCGAGGCCTCGGCTCGCCCGGATGTAGGGGCAGTCGAACACCAGTTCACACAATCTCCTCAGATTCACATCGTGAATGCCACCGATCCTAAACTCTTTCGGCACGAACTCTGGAACTGCACAGCCAACGGAGAGTACCCGTCTATTTCGTACGAGAGTTTAAAAAGCGATGCCAACGTTCGTGCCGTACAGATCTGGCAGAAGATCATCGTCGACACCCGTCATTGGGAGTTCGAGCCGTATTTCGATGTGTCCGGCGCTCGTGCAGCGGGTTTAGACGAGGTTGAATACCTGGCGTATGCGCAAAATCCCGGCATTGTCGAAATCAGTCTGCCCAAACATAAATACAATCCGCTCTGGATCAATCCGGCAACCGGTGAACAACTGGAACTGAAGGATTATCGCGGCGAAGTGTTCAGTCAACAGACTCCAGACAACGAACGCGACTGGATCCTGCAAGTACCCCGTAATGGACACAAGGAATCTATGCGTTCCTATCGGTTCGAATCTGTCGACCCTCCCATCCAGGAAGTGGAAACGGATGCCACTAAGATTCCCTTCAGTTTGGTCGATCCTCCGGGCGATGACTTCCCGGGTCAGGTTTCGGTTCCGTTCCAGATCAAATCGACCAAATCCAATCGCTCAACTCGCACGATGCAGTATCTTTGGTGGGGCGAGGTCATTGCCGGCGGTGAAGGACCGCGGCTACTAGGAGTCGGCTCATCGGGTTCGCTGACTATTCCTAAGATTCTTCTGAGGGATAGTAAGGCAGATACCCTGAACCTTCGCATCGAAGCCATCAACGCGAATGGCAAGGCTTTCGAGATCGACAAGGTGTATCAACTCCGTTGAACATCCTAGCGCTAGATACTGCCACCGACCACGCAAGCATAGCTATCTCAGTGGACGGAGAGTTGCGTTGGGAACGGCAGATGCACTCGCAAGATGGTTTCTCTCATGTTCTTTTCAAAGACTTACAGGACGCCTCTGAGGGCGGAGTTCGTTTTGCAAAATGCGACGTCTTTGCTTCCTCGAGCGGCCCCGGCTCTTTCACCGGTGTGCGCGTCGGCCTTGCAACTGTGAAGGGATTAGCCGAAGCCTTGGGCAAAGGCGCAATCGGCATTTCGAACCTTCAGGCCCTCGCTTCGTACGGCACCGAACCTCTGCGCGCCGTCTTGATCGATGCCCGGCGAAACGAATGCTATGCAGCAGTTTACGACGACAAGCTGCGGCTCCAGTCAGCCGAAATTGTGGGCAGTCCTAAGACTTGGCTCGAATCGTTACCAGACATTTCCTACCAGTTCGTTTCGCAAAATGGCCGCTGGCTGCAGGAGTTGCTCTCCGAGACCCGTTTCTCTCGCACGCGAACTGTGGAGGCACCGCTGTATATCGCCCCTGCCATTGCCCGTTGCGCTGAACTGCAGATCGAGCGCGGTGCTCCAAGCGACCCTGTCGCGCTTGATGCGAATTACGTCAGACGATCCGATGTCAATCTGTACTGGCACGACCGCTAATCGCGGACGAGAATGCCCCTGACAACCGCCGTGACGACACCGTACACGAGATGGGAAGCAAGTGCGTTGACGTGTCCGGAAAGCGGCGTCTCGGTCGGCGGGCCGGAAAGTCCTGCCGCGGGTACACCGACCTCATCCGCTCCTAACCAGACGGCGCTCCCAAAAACCATTCCACTTCCCGCCGTCAAAGCGGGCACATCAAGCGCCAAGGCTCCATACACAGCTCCGAGCACAGTGCCTAATCCATAGTGCACGGCCGGACCAGCCCAGATCTTCTCCTCAGAGGTTAAATCACGGTCGAAGACCGCCCTCGAGATCGCCCCAGCGGCCCGCACAGTGGCATCGTCCGACTGCTTGCTCTCCTTCTTTCCGGTGGAGTTCGGCGTAGCAACGGCGCTGACTAGCGCCTGAAATTGATTCATCACGTACGACCCTACCAGCCCACCGACAGCTCCAGCCATCATGCTTTTCGCTATGTTGAACATCATCAGCAGTCTAGCGCTCGAACACAACGTGTGCTTGGTTTAAGGCAAACCAGCTCAGGAATCCATTGGCGATCACCAGGCTGACAAAAAGATAAGCCATATTCTGCCGGGGGACAGCCGGGAAATCCCTGATATAAAGCCGGTAAGCAGTTCCAATCGCAACAAACAAGAACAGAAAATCGTGAAGGACAAACAAGAGCGCCAAACTGACCAGTAGAACGGCCAAACGCCCCTGAAGCCCAAGCGCAAGCATTGCCGTCCCGCCATCGAACAGCAGCACGGGGATCAAATTAAGGAGGTTCAGCCAGCCCGCGACATGAGCTACCGCCAACCAGACATTGTGTCCCGTGGAAATGTATAAGCCGTATGCAAGTAGGCCGGATACGAATCCAAAAAGCGGGCCTGCCAGGGAGATTTGCGCTCTTACTCCAGGATCGACATCTGCCCCGCGCCACTTAACATAAGCACCGAAGCCCGGTAAGAACATCGGCAACTCCGCCGCGAAACCGTAGCGGCGAACCATGATGTAGTGACCCATTTCGTGCAGAAAAATGGAACCCGTGATCCCAAGCGCAAACCACCAGCCGAAAAGTGCCCAGTAGAAGCCCAGGAACGCGAAGATACTGATGATGAATTTGAATTTTGTAAGAAGAAGGAAAGCCGCGGTCTTGTATTTCAGCAGCGCCGCGATACCGACTCCCAAAGGCCCCAGGCGCTTCTTCCAATCGGTTGCCGGCTTTGGATTTAACCGCTCGTTCAAACGACCAATCTCACGATTGACGGCCTGATACTCGCTGGAATTCGGCGGAAGCAATCCCAAGGCCGAGGCCCAAAAATCCCGGGCAGCGGCTACTTGGCCCACCGAAGCGGCATGCCTTGCTTTAGCAGCCAGATCATCCAATTCTTTAGAATGTGTGAATTTTCGGCAGTTCGGGCAGATTAAAGCGCCCGCCTCGAGAGAACTCCCGCAGTTCCCGCAGTACGTCTGGTTGGAATAAGTGGAAGAAGCAGCCAACTTTCAGTGTAAGAAAGTTTAAGTGGCTGCCGCTTCGCTCAGATCAGGTAAATCGTTCGTGACCAGCGAGGAAACAAAAACGGATGCGAGGCACTCAAGCCCTTCCAAATCGTCCTCCGTGAAGCGATTCAGCGTTGGGCTATCTACGTCCAGAACACCCAGGAGCTTGCCCCAGTTCAACAGCGGAATGACTACTTCCGACCGCGAAGCTGTGTCACAGACGATGTGACCCGGATACGCCTCCACATCAGGAACAACAATACTCTCCTGAGTTTCCGCCACTTTGCCGCAGACTCCCGCACCAAACGGAATGCGAGTGCATGCCGGGTTACCCCGAAAGGGTCCCAGGATCAACTCGTTGCCCTCCGCTCGGTAGAACCCCAGCCAATTTACATCGGGAATGGCGTTAGCGAGAAATGCCGCCGTATTTGCAGCGTTGGCAACGAAGTCAGTCTCGGTCAATAGAAGTTCGCCCAGCTGCTCGCAGAGCTGCGGGTAGTCAACCGGGACCGAGCCGGTTCCGCCACTACCCGCGTGTGTCATTAACGCCATAGAAACGCCAAGTGTAACGCAATTCCTAGTAAATCAAAAATGGATTTGCCTCGGCACAGGCATAGTTTATCTAAGCCACACTTACCTCGAGTGGAGTGGCGTCGAGAGCAAACACAAGAAAGGAGTGGGCAGTAACCCCGTATTTGCTGCCGAACTCAAACGCCTCAAAAACTTGGTCGTCAGTGACATTGGTGTCTACCAGAAGATTCCACTTGGAACCGCCAGCACACTCGGGCATCGTAAACTCGACCAAGTCAGTATGAACGTTGATGATAAGCAGCAGTGTCGCCTCATGACCGCGCTGCCTAATGCCTGAAGTCTGGGCGCGTCCATCCAGGAGCATTCCAAAGCAACGCATATCGGAATCGCCCCAGTGAGCATCCTGCATCTCCGAGCCATTTGCGTTGATCCATGTAACGTCTTTAACGCCTAGATCTTCATCGTAGTGCCCGTTCAGGAAAAGGTTGCGCCGTAAGATCGGATACTTATGGCGCATGTCGGTCAATTTCTTAACAAACGTTATGAGTGACTGACCTTTCTCCTCGATGTTCCAGTTAAGCCAACTAATGGGACTGTCCTGGCAATAGGCATTGTTGTTGCCTTGTTGAGTACGTCCGAACTCATCGCCCGCAAGCATCATCGGCGTTCCTTGCGAAAGCAGCAGGGTCGCGAGCATATTGCGAATCTGGCGCGCCCTCAACCTGTTGATCTCGGGATCATCCGTAGGACCTTCGACGCCGCAGTTCCAGGAACGGTTATCGGAGCTGCCGTCGTTGTTACCTTCCCCATTAGCCTCGTTATGCTTTTCGTTATACGTGACAACGTCGTTCAACGTAAAGCCGTCGTGCGCTGTGATGAAGTTGATCGATGCCCAGGGACGGCGGCCTTGATGATTGAACTCATTGGGCGAACCGCACATCCGCATAGTCAAGGCGGAAGCAGGAGCGCTACCCCGCCACCAATCCCGGACAGTGTCCCGGAACTTGTCATTCCACTCAGCCCAGCCGGGAGGAAATGCACCCACCTGATATCCGCCGGGGCCGCAATCCCAAGGCTCGGCGATCAATTTCACTCGATTCAGCACCGGGTCCTGGCAACACGCTTTGAGGAAGCCGCTCCGGTTGTCGAAGCCATTAGGTTCGCGCGCAAGAATCGTGCCCAAGTCGAATCGGAAGCCGTCGACATAGGCCTGCTCCACCCAGTAACGCAGGCTGTCTGTCACCATCTGAATCACTCGTGGATGACTCAGGTTCACCGTATTACCAGTGCCTGTATCGTTGATGTAATATCGCGGATTATCCGGGAGCAATCGATAGTAACTCGCATTATCTATGCCCTTGAAGGATAGGGTCGGCCCCTTCTCATTTCCTTCGGCCGTATGGTTGTACACCACGTCCAGAATCACTTCGAGACCAGCATCGTGGAAGCAGGCAACCATCTCCTTGAATTCGCGCAAACTATCAGCGCGATCGGCCGCATAGCGCGGATCTGGAGAGAAGAAACCTATGGTGTTGTACCCCCAGTAATTTGCTAGGCCTTTCTCCAGCAGATTGCTATCCTGAATGAACTTGTGGATAGGGAGTAATTCTACCGTCGTGACACCAAGCGATTTGATGTAGTCCACAACACACTTTTGGCCTAGACCCGCATACGTTCCGCGTAGCTTCTTGGGCACCTTAGGATGCTGCATCGTGAAACCTTTCACGTGCGTTTCATAGATGATGGTGTCATCCCAAGGTACACAATGATGACGGGAGCTTTGGCCTTCCCGCTCGAAGAACGGGTCAGCCACGGTGCACTTCGGCATGAATGGCGCACTGTCGCGCTCATCGAAGGTGAGGTCGTCCCCGCTTTCCATCTTGTAACCGAATACGGCGGGGTTCCACTCCAGCTGACCAATATGAGCGCAGGCGTAAGGGTCCAGTACTAGCTTGTTCGGATTGAAACGATGTCCGGCATCCGGCGCGTAAGGCCCATGAACGCGATACCCGTAAATTGTTCCAGGGGTTATATCCGGCAAATAACCGTGCCAGATTTGGTTCGTATACTCCGGGAGCGTTATTCGCTCCACTTCAGTTTTGGCATCGGGGTCGAAGATACAAACTTCGACCTTCGTTGCGTTCGCAGAGAATACTGCGAAATTAGTTCCCTTTCCATCCCAAGTTGCGCCGCGGGGATGGGGCAGACCTTCTCGAATTTGTCTCTTCTCAGCCATCGTTCGAACCTTAGATGGTCGAAGACGGTCAAATCTTTCAAGGGAACAATGATGCCACTGGCGCGAGCGCGCTCCGTCGCGTTGTCACTCGTAACGCAAAGCTTCAATCGGGTTCAGACGTGCTGCGCGAATTGCGGGGAGGAAACCAGCCACCAGGCCCACGATTTCCAGCATGACAGTGGAAGTAACAATCGCGAAAGTGGAGATCTGCAAGTGAATATCGCCAGCCCCGGTCTTGTCCTTGAAAATGGGACCAAGTAACGGGAGCGATCCGACCAATGTGGTCACGAGGAACCCTAAGCCCACGCCCAGCAGTCCGCCGAAGGTAACGATGATTAAAGCTTCCAGGAGAAACTGAAGGAGAATCGAACGTTGCGTAGCGCCTAAGGATTTGACAACGCCGATCTCTCGTGTCCGTTGCGTGACGGATACCAGCATGATGTTCGTCAGGCCGACACCGCCAATTGCCAAGGTTAAGGTGCCGATCAACCCGAGCAGCACCTTAAGGGCCATCGACATCTCGTCGATCTGTTTCATGAACTCGTTGAACACGATAATCTCGATGGCTCGTTCGTCTGTTGGGGAGAAGTGATGTAGCCGCCCCAATGTTGCGCGAACTTGCTTGACGGCGTCGGCGCGGAAGATCGGATTGGCAGGCGACCAGACGATGTCATTGGGGTATTTGACATCGTGCAGCAACGACATAGTGCCATACGGGATGAAGACACATTCGTTGTCCGGCGTATTGTAATTTGAGATTTGCAGCTTCGTTTTTAAGACGCCGGCCACTGTGAACTGCATGCCCTGGATGGTGATTTTCTCGTTCTCCGGTGGAATCTCCCCGAACAATTTCGCAGCAGCTTTCGCGCCCAAAACTGCATAGCGGGCCTTTTGCATATTGTCTTCCGAAGTCAACCAGCGGCCGCTGCTTACCGTCATATTGCGGACCTTCTGATAGTCGACCGGTAGGACACCGCGGATGCTCATGTTATCCGAGCGATATCCATGCGCGACCGGTATCTTCCGAAGCATCACTTCCGGTGAAATCGCCGCCACAAGCGGAACGGTGTCCCGGATTGCAGCTACATCGTCTAGCTCGAGACGAATCACTCGCCCCGATCTTGCGCCTCCGGCTTGTGTCGATGTCTGTCCACCGAACATCAGAATCAGGTCCTGTCCAACCGCCTTGAAGGCAGTCGTCAAAGCAAACCCGAAACCATCACCATAGGAGTAAAGCAGCACGAAGCAGGTGACGCCCCATCCTAAACTCAGCATCGTCAACAGGCTCCGTTGCCGGTTGAAAGACAACGCTGCCATTGATTCCCGGAAGATGGAAGTCAGTCTCATAAAGCTCTATCTCTCCGAACGCAAAGCTTCAACCGGTGTGAGTGAAGCTGCCCGCCACGCCGGCAAGAGGGATGAAGTGATCGCAATCAGGGCCAGCGCGGCGAATGAAAGTAGGGTTGTACTCACTGTGACGGGTAGGCCCGGAAACGCGTCGGGCATGTGAACGGTCTTCAGCGCGGCCGATAAGCCGAACGCTATACCCCAGCCGATTGTGCCGCTCACGACGGCAAGCACGCAGCCCTCCACAAAAAAATCCATCAGGATGCGCTGCTTTGTCGCGCCCAGCGCTTTTCGCAAGCCAACTTCGCGGGTCCGTTCGGTGACCGTGACCAGCATGATATTCATGACGCCCACCCCACCTAAACTCAAGGTCACCAGCGCCACCATAGATAGGAAGACAGTCATCGATTCGAAGATGGCATCCACCTGCCGAGCGTTCTCAACGGTATCCCAGACGCCGATCGCACTGTCGTCCAAAGGGCTAAAACGGTGATTGCGTGCGAGCAGTTTGACGACTTGTTTGCGCGCCGCTTCAAAGGCATCAAGGGAACGGGGCTTATAGATGATGTCGTCGAGAATGCCATTGAAGTAAAACGACTCTTTCGGCGGAATGTCGCGGACTGCGGTTTGGTACGGGATGAAAATTTTCTGTTCGTCAGGACTGCCGTAGCTACTATCCTGGTTCTTTTCTTTTAAAAGGCCGATGATCTCGAAAGGCAGCGACTTGATCGCGATGTGCTGACCGACGACGTCTGTTCGTTCGCCAAAAAGCTGCTTCTTTACTTTTGTGCCAATGATGGCGACGCGCCGCCCCTGCTTATCGTCTTCGTCCGATAAGAACCGCCCTTCGGCAACGGCTACGCTTCGCAGCTTGTTGAAGGCTGGCTCGACTCCGTCTGTATCAAACGCACCGCTGTTGTAAGGGCTGGTTGCACGGTTCGTGCTCTCAATTTCACCGACAACCAGTTCCACCAAGTAACACTCCTGCCGGATGGATTTGACGTCGTCGTAAGTAAGCCGGATTCGTCGTCCGGCTCGCTGACCGCCGGCTTGACTGGCGGTTCTGCCCCCGAAGAGAATGACAATGTTCTCTCCCAGGCTTCTCATATTGTTGCGCTGCCCTTCCTTGAAGCCGTCGCCCATAGCCACGATCATCACGATGGACGCAATACCCCAAGCAATCCCCGCCATGGTGAGGAAGGTCCGAAGCTTGTTGCGCAGCAAACTCTCGAAGACCTGCCGGAACAGCTCCTGAATGTACGGCATCACGGTAAGAGAACTTCTTGACCCTCGCGCAATCCGCCGAGCACTTCGGTGCGCGCGCCGTTGCTGATTCCGGTTTTCACCGCGATACGTTTGCGGCCGGTTTCGTTGGATGGATCAGCGACTTCCACCTCTGTTGATTTGTTCTTGGCGTACAGCACGGCGCCCTCCGGAATCGTTAGGACAGCCTTCTTCTCATCCAGAATGATCTCCGCATTAGCGGTCATGAGAGCTCGCAGCTTTCGCGATTCGTTTGAGATAGAAACGCGGACTTCAAAAGTGGTCACGTTGTCCTTCTCCGTGCCCATGGGCGAGATCTTCGTCACTCTGCCAGGAAACTTCAGGTCCTTGAAAGATTCGACGGTGATGCGGGCAGTCTGGCCCAAATACACTTTGCCGATATCACTTTCATCCACCTTGCCCTTTACGTAAACTTCACTGAGATCGCCCAGCGTCATGATCAATGTTGCGCCGGATCCCATGGTCAAGATGGAGCTGACCGCGCCGCCTACCTCGCTATCGCGCGAGAGCACAACGCCATCAATAGGAGAGACAATCGTCGCATTACGGAGGTCTTCCTCAGCCCGGGCAACAACGGCGCTCTGCTCGTCGTATTGTGCTTGCGCCTTGCTGATAGCAGCCTTGGCACTCGCGAGATTGGCAACCGCTGACGTCTTCTTGTTCAGGGCCAACTGGTAGTTTTTCTCCGCCTCGTCACGCTTGTCGCTGGCAATCAAGCCATCCTTATAAAGACGCAAAGCACGATCCCAATCCCGTTTTAAGAAATCAACATCCGGGCTGGCCGCGTCGACTTTGTAACGCTCAAGATCGGCGCGAGCGCTCTCAATTTGCGCCTGGTTCACGCTGAGGGCAGCGCGCGCCTCGTTCAGCCGCGGCAGAAGGTCATTCCGATCGAGCTCGCAGATTACCTGCCCTTTGCGCACGTAGTCTCCGAAATTCACCGGTAGCGTCTGAATAATGCCACTCGCCTTTGATTTAATCTCTACCTGTCGCAGAGGCTGTATCTTCCCGGTCGCCACTACTGAACGTGCCAGATCAACGCGCTGAACCTTTGCCACTTTTTCCGGATCGATCTTTGGCGGCTTGTGCCCGATTGCTTTCACCGATATGAAGGAGACTGTTCCCAACCCAAGTAGTGCCGCAATCCACCACCACCGGCGTCTCGTTGTTCGTTTAGCCATCCGTATTGGGCTATACGCATTCGATTAGAATTCGTTCCGGAAATTCGACGGAGCTTGTGCGGCATGGTTTCTAGTACATGCTCACTAGCTTCCCGCGGCGGCAGCTGGAATATTCGAAACAGCTATGATGCGAAGACTCACATGAAGCTGTTCGCTCTCGCCCTCGTTCTCACGCCGCTTCTGGCAGCTCAGTTTGTCGATACTTCTGCAAAACCCATCGGTAGCCGCACAAACGATCCGGCTGCCCTGGAGCTGTTTCGTGATCGAGGGCTCGGGCTCTTCATTCATTGGGGCGTCGACGGTCCGTTAGGCGGCCTTATCTCGCATTCGCTGGTGGGAGCATCTCCCGACTTCACTGATCGCTTCTTCAAAACACTTCCGGACTATTTCAATCCTGATCAGTACAATCCGGACGATTGGGCGCGGCTGGCTAAACTGGCAGGATTTCGCTATGTGATGTTCACGGCCAAGCACCATGCCGGGTTCTGCATGTGGAACACCAAGACCACTGACTTTAGCGTGATGCACACACCGTACGGTAAGGATCTCCTCGGTCCCCTTATCACTGCGTTCCGCAAGCAAGGTATTGCCATTGGGATTTACTTCTCCCCAGACGATTTTTGGTGGTTGCATCAACACCGCATCACGATCGACAGGCATGTGAAAGGCGTGTATCCACAGGATTTGCCGGAATTTATGGAGTACACGAAAAGGCAAATGAAGGAACTGCTGACCAATTACGGTCCTATTGATTATTTTTTCTTCGATGGACCAGCTGAGCAGTTGACCGACTACGCCTGGAAACTCCAACCGAAACTTGTGATTACGCGCGGAGTGATGGAAACACCGGAACAATACACACCCGGCGTAGCACTACCCGGAGCGTGGGAAGGCAATCTGACGATGGGCACCGAGTGGCCTTGGAAGGCTACGCACGAGGAGTATAAATCTGGAACTGAACTGATCGACATCCTCATTGAGACGCGCGCCAAAGGCGGTAACCTGCTGCTGAACATCGGCCCGAAACCGAATGGAACGATTCCTGATGAACAAGATGCTCGACTACGTGAGATTGCTTTGTGGAACTTTGTCAACGGAGAAGCCATCCGCGACGTACGTCCGTGGGTGGTCACGAACGAGAAAGACGTCTGGTTCACAAAAGGGAAGGGCCAGAACACGGTGTATGCTTTCATCACGCGTGACGAACACTGGCGCCTCGGCGATGCGCGGACCATCACCTTACGCTCGGTGAAGGCCACATCGAAGACGACCGTGTCGGTCCTTGGACAGTCGGACGAGATGGTGGAATACAAACCCGACGTTAAGCCTAAGACTACGTTCACGCAGGACGACAGCGGCTTACACGTGACAGCGTATCGGGCTCAGCGGCTCTACACCAATCGTGCCTGGCCCGATCCGATTGTCATCAAGTTGACGGACGTGGAAGCCGCTATGCACCCACCGCTCGTCTCGACACGAGGTGCGGAGTGGGACCAAACGAACGGCACTGCGACCCTGATCGGCAGACTGGAAAGCCTCGGCGATGTGCCGCAGGTCAAGGTTGGATTTCAGATCCGCGTAAAGAAGGACGGCACGGATCTTTCCGAACGCACAGAACCTTGGACAAATGCTGCTGCAAGCTTCACACAGTCGGTTACCGGCGACTTTAAGCAACAAGTCCCGGCCCTCCAAGCGGGAAAAGATTACGAATTTAGAGCTGTGGTCGAGCACCCGCTACTCACGGTTTACGGCCAGGAGCAAACGTTCCGGACCGCGACCTGGCACTAGGTTGATTCGGGATCAGCTTTCTCGACTAGGAAGCATCACCCGTCGTTGTGTTTGCGGCGGTATGGATTCGAAATGTAATTCTTCGCTTCGCTGGCCGCCTGAGAATCCGGCGCGACTTTGATAGCTTCCCGATAAGCCGGAATAGCCTGGTTGTGATTGCCTTGAAGATCGTAGATCTGGCCGAGGCGCAACCACCCCAAGAGTGCACTGTTCAGGTCGAGACTACGGGCATCTGCGGTCACCTGCTTGAAATTCTCAAGGGCGAGAGGCAGGTCGTTGTACCAGAAATGGAGATTGCCAGCCACAAAGCGAACCTTATCCGGCGACAGATTGCCATAACCAGGAGCGCCCGACCTTTGTAAGTGGTCTATGCTGTTCAGAATGGAGAGCGCCGCGCTCTTGTCCCCCAAGTCGCTATACATCTGGACTTGTTCGAACCGGAATAGCGCGTTGCGTGGAAAAAGTTGAGCCAGGTTTTGCAAAAGGGGGATAGCCAAGCGAGCCTTATGTTCCCGTCTGTAAAGCACAGCCAGCAGGACTTGCGCATCATACTTATCCAGGACACCTTTGGTCGCTACAAGTTTGAGTTGTTCTATTCCGGCAGCCTTATCGCCGTGAAAGCCGCCAACCGCCCCGAAAGCGCGCATGTAGAAAGGTAGGCTTCCGACGACATAGCTATAGACGCCCAGAATGAGATGGGCATCGACAAAGTTGGGATCAGCTTCCAGCACTGCTTCGTTTAACTTACGGGCGGCGGAGGCTTCTTTCAGCGAATCGATCCATGCCTTCTCGACCAGGAAGAAATAAGTGGCTCGCATGGCATGGGCGGAGCCCTGCTGATAGCGGGCCTGTGTGTCGCGTGGGTTCTGCTGCAATGCGGCGGCGGTGAGCGCGAAGGATTTAGTCAGGCAGTCATTAAACTTCTGCCTGGTCTCAGGGTTGATGGTCATCTTTTCACGGCGAAGAAAAGAATTGTTTCCGCTCACTAGCTGCGATTCGAGTGAGCCATTCCGATACATCTCCTGATACAGGATCGACTGCGCCAAATGGTTGTATTGCGCGGGATCGTTCGGATGTGCAGCTACCTGCCTGGAGAAGTAAGCAATGGCTTCGTCGTACTCGTTGTTGAAGAACGCGACAAAACCCGGGTTTTCTAACGGATCCTGGAGCTTAGGTGATGGTGCGTCAGCCGAGGCCAACAGCACGCACCCGATTGCTGCAGCGACGAGGCACGCGGTTGAACCCCGCCATTTGATCATCTTCAGTACTCAGGCCCAGTCTCATCCCAGCCGGCTTCACAATCCCGGGCAACCACTCTGGCGATAGATTCGCGCGCCGTGTTCGCCACGATGCTGTCGTCCGAAGCAGCCAGTCGGCGCAGAGGCTCAAGAACCTGCCGTTGCGCAACATTTCCCATTGCCGCAGCCACGTTCCTCAGGAAACCGGAATAGCGTGTGCGCCAGATCGGTGAATGACGAAAGGCATGCTTGAAGTCATCAGCTGAGTAAGAAGCCAGTTCGGCTAGAGAAGTTTCTGCGACTCGGGGTTGAAATGCGGGCTCGTCCGTCATGGCAGCTTTTCTGTTCCAAGGACAGACTTCCTGACAAATATCGCAGCCAAAAACATGGGTCCCAGTTCGCTCCGCTATGCCGTCCGGCCACTCGCCCCGATGTTCAATCGTCAGGTAAGAAATGCAAAGCCTCGCATCAAGCAATGATCCGCCTTCATCGTCAGGAACAATGGCGGCCGTAGGGCAGGCGTCGATACAGCGCCGGCAGGTTCCACAGCGATCCGCCGGTGGAGTGTCGGGTGCAATCGGGATAGACAGAAGCAATTCACCGAGGAAAAACCACGACCCTTGGGCCTGATTAATCAGGCAGGTATTCTTTCCAATCCAGCCAAGACCTGCTTCACGCGCCAACGACCGCTCAAGGAGAGGCGCTGTATCCACACAGATACGCGCGTCCAAAGCGCCACCGAAGGCGTCGGCGATTTTAGTCTGCAGAGCACGTAGACCGGCGCGCATCACATCGTGGTAATCTTCCCCGACTGCATACCTTGAGATGCTTCCGCTCGGATCGTCCGGCCTCTCGCTTGTTAGACCGGTATTGTTGTAGAGCTTGCCCACGCAAACGATGCTTTGAACGGTGGGCAGCAGAGAACGCGCTTCCTGGCGAAGATCGCCGCGATGATCGGTCAGATACGACATCGTGCCAGCGTATCCGGCCTTACGCCATTGATCGAACCGGCTGAAATCTTCGAGGGGCGACGCCGAAGCGACGCCGGCCAATTCAAAGCCGCAGCTACGCGCAAGATCTCGAATCTGATGAGCCGTGATGGGCATGGCCGAACTGCTACGCTCTTCTTTTATTTTGCAACCTGAGCTTCTTCATTTCCAAAACGTCTCCGTCAGGCGGGGCAATCGCCTCGCTCTGAACAAAATCAATCTGCGCATCGCTTCCGGGGAACATGTCGCCATCTTGGGCCCGAACGGCTGCGGAAAGTCTACCCTGCTTAAGCTTCTGCTTCGAGAATGCTATCCGCTTCTCGCCCCGGATAGCTTTCTGCGTATCCTGGGGCAGGAAAACTGGAACATCTTCGATCTGCGTTCGCATCTCGGCATCGTCAGCAACGATTTGATGACCCAATGTACACGGGACATTACGGGCCGCGAACTGGTGTTATCGGGGTTCTTCGGTTCGGTCGGAATCTGGCCGAACCAGGTCTTTACTAAGGAACACGAGAGGATTGCTGCTGAAAGCATGGAGCGCCTGGGGGTGAGTGGTCTCGCCAACCGGTGGACGGACGAACTTTCCTCGGGCGAGGGTCGGCGCCTCCTTATTGCAAGGGCGTTGATTCACAATCCTTCGACAATGGTTCTGGATGAGCCGACCACTAGCCTCGATCTGGCCGCTCAGCGATTGCTTCGCGACAACTTGCGTGAGCTGGCTTACAGCGGGATTGGGCTACTGCTCGTGACTCATCACCTGGAAGAGATTGTGCCGGAGATTAGTCGGGTCATCATGCTTCAGCGAGGAGAGATCTTGGATGACGGACCGAGCGAAAACATGTTGACCGACGCGAAAGTGAGCGAGTTGTTCGGGCTGACGCTCTCGGTCAGCCGGCACGAGGGCATCTATCGAGCTTGGTAAAAACCCCGTCAGTTCCGGATGGTTAAGTTGCTGAATATGCACGAGATCAGCATCTACCCAAAACATTTCAGCCCATCTTAATGCCAGTCAGCCGCTGTTGACCGCTATTCGACGTCTTTTTGTTTTCTATCGGTATGAAGCGTTTCTATACTGAAAACACTCAGACTGGTATGCAGGTAGACCAGTAATTCTTGGGAGGAAAAGTAGTCCCTGACTTTGAGCAATGCACAAACCAATTAAATATTTCGAAAAGGCAGTTACGGTTGGCGCGAATGCCGCCTGGCAGGTCTTCGACCGGCTCAACCAGATCAACCAGAACCCTTCTTTCACCCCGAAGTGGTCTGAGAAGCCGCTGCTGAAGAGCTATGAGAAGTCAAAGCCACCACTAGGCTGGCCCCGCGAGACCGATTCGCTCTGCCCGAGGTGCATTCCCGAGATCCGCCAGCGCATTGTCGATGGCGAAGTCGATTACAAAATCCTGCTGAACCAGCCGGTGGGCGAGATCAAGGCGAAAATCATCGAACGCGACGGCAAGATCCTGATGGTGAAGGAATGCTCCGATCCACGGTCAGTTTGAAGATCTGATGTCGATCGATCCGGCCTTCTCCAAGCATCTGGAAGACGTCTTTCCGGGCCGCGACATTCGCGCGCACGCCGACGAAAAGCTGCACAATCACGGCACCAGCACCATCACGCACGGCCGCGGCTCGGTTCTGACCGTCGATCTAACCAACCGCTGCAACATGATGTGCGATCCCTGCTTCATGGACGCCAACCAGGTTGGATTCGTCCATGAACTGAGCTGGGAAGACATTCAGCAGCTGCTGGACAACGCGATCTCCATCAAGCCGCGCCGCCAGATGTCGGTTCAGTTCTCCGGTGGCGAGCCGACGCTCTCGCCCGTACTTCCTGGATGCGGTTCGTTACGCCCGTAAAGTGGGCTATAACAGCGTGCAGGCGGCGACCAACGGAATTGAGTTCGCCAAGCGCCCGGAGTTCTGTAAAGAAGCCGCCGAAGCCGGTCTTCGCTACGCTTATCTGCAGTTCGACGGAATCGGCAACGCCGCCAATTCCCATCGCGCTGTCGGCAATCTGTTCGACGTGAAGCTGCGCGCCATTGAGAATCTCTGGACCAACGGCGTCGACATCGTTCCGGTCATCACCATCATCAACGGCGTCAATAATGAGCAGGTGGGCCGCGTGGTCCAGTTCGCGCTCGATAATCCGAAGAAAGATCCCGTTCCTTTCGTTCCAGCCGGTTTCGTTCACGGGACGCGATGAAGCGGTTACCGACGAGACGCCGCGAAGCTCAGCGCTACACGCTTTCGCATCTGGCGCACGACGTGAAGAACCAGACCGGCATCGGCGAGCCGATCCGCGACTGGTTCCCGATCAGCTTCATGAGCACCTTCTCCGATTTCGCCGACCTGGTCCATGGACCGACGCGCCGATTGGGGTCAGTTAAGCTGCGGCTGCCATCCGAACTGCGGTATCGGCATGGCCGTCATGTGCGACAAGGAAACCAAGGAGTATGTTCCGGTCACCGCTTTCCTGCATGCCGATCAGCTGGCGAAAGACATCGCTCGCATGAACGATGCGGCGCGCGGCCGCTGGCTCTCGGTGGTGGGCGTTACCCTGGCGCTGCTGCGCAACTACGATCCCTTCAAGTCGCCGACCCACTTCAAACTGACTGATCTGATTGCCAAGTTCGACAAGTGCTTCGGCATGAGCGGCAAGAGCTACGGTAAGGTGACGGCCGACCGCACTCGCACGACATCGACAAGCGGCGCGGCGATCGCTGGAACTTCCTGTTCATCGCCGGCATGTGGTTCCAGGATCTGTTCAACTACGATTTCCGCCGCACCGAACAGTGCATCATTCCGTACGCGACGCAGGAAGGCGAAATCTCCTTCTGCGCGTACAACACCGGCGTGGGCTGGCGCAACATCATCGAGAAGATGCACATGACCTCGACGCTGACCAAGTGGTACGACGAGAAGGGCAAGCACGAAATCTTCGCCGGCAACAAGGCTGTTCCGCTGGCCAGCAAGGAGCATAACCTGGTGCTGGTGCAAGCCGACGTGGATGCCGGTCGTCAGCACGATCTCGACGACAAGGGCATTGCCAAGACCGCGCGCGAAGAGAAGATCCGTGCTCGCGACGAGCAACTTAAGAAGAAGGCAGAAGACGCCAAGATGGAGCGCCTCTATCGCGAACACGTTCTGGGCGAGAAGAAAATCGAAGGCTTCGTGCCGATCGATGGACTGCTCACTTCGGCCATCAAACCGGCTGCCCCTGCTGTCGAAAAGCAGGAAGAAGTCGGCGCCATGGGCGACTAGGCCTCTCCTCGATCGAAAAAGCCGCCAGGGTTCGCCCTAGCGGCTTTTTTTTTGTCAGGAAGAACTCATGGAGCGCACGGCGTAGCCGTATCTTCGCCCGAAAAAGAAAAGCCCGCCGGTTCCGAAGAACGCGCGGGCTTCTGTAGTAAACTAGCGAACGATCTATTCGATCTCGCGAGGGCGCTTTTTGCGGTTCCGTTTACGAGCGAGGGCCTCTTTGGTGCGGCGCTTTTCCCCTGGTTTCAGGTAGAACGAATGCCGCTTGATTTCCTTCACAATGTCTTCTTGCTGGACCTTGCGCTTAAATCGGCGGAGCGCACTTTCCAAAGTCTCCCCGTCCTGTATGTGGACTTCAGCCACTAAAAATTCACCACCCTTCGGAATCCTCAGTATAGCGCTGTCGTGAAGTTCTCGTCTCCTATAGCGTCCTGTGTCCCTAAGGGTATAGGCTAGTTTGATCCTCAGTTCCCTATGTCTCTCTTCAGCACGTCGTTTCTGTTCTTTCTGTTTTTGATCGTCATCTGGATCATGCGCTGTCTGAACATCATGCGCGAATATGAACGGGCGGTCGTCTTCCGCCTCGGGCGTGTGCTGAAGAGAGCCAAAGGACCCGGCGTCGTGCTGATTCTGTGGCCCATCGACAAAATAGCCAGAGTGTCGTTACGGGTGGTCACTTGGGAGATTCCTCCGCAGGACGTTATCACTCGCGATAACGTATCGCTCAAGGTGAATGCAGTCGTCTACTTCCGGGTGGTCGATGCAGTTAAGGCCGTGATTGAAGTCGAAAGCTTCCGGTTCGCAGTAGAACAAGCTGCGCAGACCGGACTCCGTTCGGTGCTGGGCGAGGTTGAACTGGACGATCTCCTCTCTCAGCGAGACGCCCTGAACCAGAGACTCCAGACGATCCTGGACGATCACACCGAACCATGGGGGATCAAAGTCTCCGGGGTACAGCTTAAACAGGTCGATCTGCCCCAAGAGATGCAGCGCGCTATTGCGGCACAAGCAGAAGCCGAGCGCGAAAGGCGAGCAAAGATCATCTCAGCCGAAGGCGAGTTCCAGGCATCCGCTAAGTTGTCCGAAGCGGCGGCTGTGCTTAATCGCGAACCAGCCGCAATCACACTGCGTTATTTACAAACGCTAATTGAGATTGGAGTCGAGAAGAACACCACCATCGTGTTCCCGCTTCCCATGGATGTGCTCGGCGGACTTGGGCTTAAGCTAGGTCAGCCGCCCGGGAAGATCTCGACCGAAGGCTAGGGCTTGCTGCTGGCCGATTTCGAGCGAGACGTAGTGAGCTGTTTGGAAATGAACTCTCGGACGACGTTCAGCCCAGCGTTGCCGGCCAGGATAATGAGACCGTTCCGAAGTGTAAGTCCGGCCCGGCGATCTTCCGGGGCCTTGTACAAGTTCGAGATTCCCGCGGCTGCAAAGCTACCGAGCAAGCGCGAGTAATTGGGCTCCAACCCACCGGCATCTCCTCTGCAAATGAAGGTGGCGAGTACCGCATATCTTAGGCGAGAGCCGGTGCTGCCCGAACCTCTGTAGAAGTACCGCGGATCCTGATGGAAGAGAGTGGGAAAGATCGCGCTGCTGAACATCCGTCCTGCGAGAGCGTCACCGTAGGCCGCTCCCAGACGCTTCCCGAAGCCTTCCGCTCCCCGCCCATACCCGGGGAAGGTGTGGTTCACATGTTCTGCGGTCGCGACTCCAATCACGCCGATGAGCGACACTGGGTCAGTCACGGCTCGGGTCGCCAAATTAAATTTCAACCTGGTCGTCATGGGTGCTGCGTTCCACAGATAGCTCGTGTAGTAGTTCGGAAGAAAACCAAGAATCCGCTGCTCCTCCTGCGCCTTCACCTGCTCCTGTGCGATTTCCTGCAAGCTGGCCGTGACATCGACCGTTGTGATGGTTCGTGGAAGTTCTCGCGTCACAATCGGCAACTCGCGAGCCTCGCCAGCGCTGAGTTGCAGGTCAGCAGAAGCAAACGGAAGCAAACCCGGCTCGTCGATTTGAACCCGGTACTGATTGGGTGGCAGGTTCCCGAAAGAGAATGCACCACTGCTGCTGGCCATCGCGACCCGGACGGTAGTCCCATCCGCCCGGACGAGCGTGACCCGGACGCCAGGCACTGCCGCGCCGTGCGCATCCCGGATTGTGCCCCTGATGCTTCCACCAGACTGTGATTGAGTGCCCGGGATCGGCTGCTGATCGATCTTCGACTGCTGATCGCTCGGTGTTGAAGCCCCACTCTGGGCAAGAAGAATTTGGATGCATCCTGCGATGCACAGAAGAATGAGAGATTTCGCGAAGGATGCCGCGAAGAAACGACCCTCATGCACTAGGAGAGTGAGAGGTCGTGCAATCTGCGCCATGGACCATTGTAGTCATGGCCTTACCGGGCAAGCGAAGGAGGACTAACGCTTGCGGAGGCGTAATGTTTCCCAGCTGGCATCGGCTGTCCATCCGCCATCCACTGCCAACGCCTGCCCGTTTACAAAGCTGCTTTCCTCCGGATTGGCCAAAAAGGCAATGGCTCTCGCGATGTCATCCGGCGAGGCAAAGCGAGCCATGGGAACACGCTGGGTAATATCATCGTCCGAATAACTTCCGCCCGCCTGGTCGGCGAAGTCCATTTCAGTCTTCACCCAACCGGGACAGACGGCGTTGACGCGAACTCCACGGCCGCCCCATTCGGCCGCTAACGTCCGCGTGAGACCGACAAGTCCGTGTTTCGAGGCGTTGTAGGCGGCGCGGTCGGCCACCGCGAAAAGGCCGGCAATAGAGGCGACATTCACGATCGAGCCTGACCCGGCGGCCAGCATCCTGAGCCCAAATGTCTTACACAGAAGGAAAGGAGCAATCAGGTTTACCTCAAGCACCCGACGGAATTCATTAGTGGTGGTTTCTTCCGCCGCCGTGATCAGGCTGATGCCAGCATTGTTCACAAGCACATCCGCCCGTCCATAACGCTCGTACACTTGTTCGGTAAAAAGCTCCACGACTGCTTCTTCGGTGATGTCTCCCGTATAGCCGAACGCCTCTCCGCTGTTTGATCGAATTCTGTCCAAAGTCTCGTCCGGGGTTCGCAGATCGACAACCGCCACCCGGTACTGTCGCTCGGAAAGTAACTCCGCAGCGCGACGCCCGATTCCCTGCCCTCCGCCCGTTATTACGGCGACTCGTCTCTCATCCCTCACTGGTTAACCTGCCTGGTCGATCATCGCAAAGGCGATCATAGACGGTAATTGAAGCCTGTTGATTGCGGCCCCTGATGTCATAGTGGATCGCAGAGCAAACTGGATGAGTTCCGTGGCCTCTTCACCATTCACCCCTTGGCAAAACTTTTACCTAGTAACCGGTTCCGCGGCGGGAGCTTTGACAGGATTGCAATTTGTAGTGATGGTACTCGTCGCGCAGATTCGAATTCCAAGCGAGATGCGGGACATTCGTGCATTTGGCACGCCTACGGTCGTTTCATTCTGCATGGCCCTCTTCATCTCTGCATTTATGGTGATGCCGTGGCCAGAGGCGACCGGTTGCGAAATCTGCCTCGCAACCATAGGTTTGGCCGGCCTTATCTATTCCATTCGTGTGGTTCTGCACGCTCGCAATGCACTCTACTCGCCCGATTTAGAGGATTGGGTCTGGTATACGGCGCTTCCGGTTCTTGCGCACCTTTCGCTGCTTGTCGCGGCCTGCCTGCTCACGTGGAACTCAACCGTCGCTCTATTTACCATTGCGATCGATTGTCTTCTTTTTCTTACATTAGGCATTCACAACTCCTGGGACGCGGTGACGTACTTAGCAATCAAGCACGGCAATCCAGATCGCAGCGTCAACGTTCCGAGTTCGGAGTAATTGTCCGCTACAAAGGCCTACTCGGCGGCCCGGCTCATCTCTCTTGCCCGACAGCCGAGCTCGCCGCTAGAAAACCAGCTCCATATAGATGTCTGCCCTTGTATACGGTGAGGCGACGATGCGTTCGGGAGACAGACGCCGAAATCCGACTGATTCGTACAGGCGGATGGCTGCCGTGAGTCTCTGATTGGACTCCAAATAAAGGCGAGTTGATCCCTCTGCTCTAGCTGCCTCTATCGTCTGCTCCAGGAGGAACCGTCCGATGCCAGCACCTCGGCAAGATTCCGTCACCGCCATTTTGGCGACCTCGAACTCAGCCGGTCCTAAGGAAAGCAGTGCACAGCAGCCGACAATCTCCTCATCCTTGACGGCAAAGAAGATTTTCCCGCCGCGTTCGAGAATCGTTCCCTGCGGATCGGCGAAGGATGCCTCGTCCTTGGGCTCCAGAACGAAGTACCTCGAAATCCACTCTTCGTTCAGTTTTCGAAACGTGCTTTCATCTCCCGGCCTGAACTGGCGAATTGAGATGTTCGTTTGTGAAGCAGTCATTACGCGACTCCCTTTTCGTGTTGATCGCCGCAGCCCAACTTTCTGGTTCGGCCTTAACGAATGTCCGCCCAAACATCGTACCGGCTCCGGTTGCTTTTGGCTTATGGGTCGTATTGTACGTGGCCAATCGTTTACCCGTTTCAAACCGTACACTACAGGCTCTTAGCAGCCCATTTTGTCCTCGCACAGTGGGCGTTCCGCAGGCGAGAATCAGTCGCTGCCCTTGCTACAGTGAGAATCGAACTGCATGGAAATTGTAAAAGTAATTGGTCGAGAGATTCTCGACTCGCGCGGCAATCCGACTGTGGAAGCCGATGTTTACTTGGCTGATGGCACCATTGGTCGGGCGGCCGTTCCCTCCGGCGCATCTACCGGCGAACATGAGGCTGTAGAACTTCGCGATAACGAGAAAGACCGTTATCTCGGAAAAGGCACTCGCCGGGCGGCGCAGAATATAAACAAGGATATTTCCGCCGCTCTTGCTGGTATCGACGCGTCTGACCAGACCCTCGTCGATCGAACGATGATCAAGCTGGATGGCACTCACGAATAAGAACAAGCTGGGCGCGAACGCAATCCTGGCTGTCTCAATGGCGGCTGCGCGTGCGTCGGCCGAATCGGAAGTAACTCCGCTGTATCGCTATCTCGGCGGTGTGAATGCACGCGTCCTTCCAGTCCCGATGATGAACGTCATCAACGGCGGCGCACACGCCGACAGCTCTGTTGATTTGCAGGAATTCATGCTTGCGCCGGTGGGAGCAAGCAGTTTCTCGGAGGCGCTCCGCATGGGAGCCGAGACATTCCACACCCTGAAGGGCGTTCTCAAGAAGCGCGGCTACTCCACAGCTGTGGGCGATGAAGGCGGCTTTGCACCAAGCCTCAAGGCAAACGAAGAAGCTCTGGAAGTCTTGATGGAGGCGATCACCAAAGCCGGCTACAAGCCAGGCGAACAGATTGCGATTGCACTCGATCCGGCGGCCAGCGAGTTTTACGACAAGGCGAAGTCACGTTATGTCTTCAAGAAGTCGGACAACAGCGAGAAAACTTCGGACGAGATGGTGCAGTTCTGGTCTACCTGGGCCAGCAACTATCCCATCATCTCCATCGAGGACGGAATGGCCGAAGACGATTGGGATGGCTGGAAAGCACTCACTGATGCTCTCGGAAAGAAGATTCAGTTGGTCGGCGATGATCTATTCGTAACGAACTCGGAACGCCTGCAGCAAGGAATCGATAAAGGCGTTGGTAACTCGATTTTGGTTAAGGTGAACCAGATCGGCTCGGTGACAGAAACCCTGGAAGCTATGCGACTGGCCGCCAGTGCGAACTACACGGCCATGGTGTCCCACCGTTCTGGCGAGACGGAAGACGTGTTCATCGCCGATCTTGCCGTAGCAACGAACGCGGGCCAGATCAAGACTGGTTCCGCCAGCCGTACTGACCGCATTGCCAAATACAACCAGCTACTGCGTATCGAAGAAGAGTTGGGCGACGCGGCCGTCTATCTCGGCAAGAAGGCCTTCCGTCAGTAGGCGTCATGACCAAGAAGACACCGCTGGTTCTCACCATTCTCGACGGCTGGGGTTACTCCCCCGTGACTGAGGGGAATGCCATCGCGCTGGCCCGAAAGCCCACTTACGATTACCTGCAAGCTAATTTTCCAAATACCTTGATCTACACGTCCGGTCCCTCTGTGGGTCTTCCAGAAGGTCAGATGGGGAATAGCGAAGTCGGCCATATGAATATGGGCGCCGGCCGGGTGTATATATGGATGTAACGCGCATCGACCTGATGATTGCATCTGGTGAATTCTTTAACAACCCCGTCTTGCTGAATGCGGTTGAAAAGGCAAAGGGTCACCGGTTGCATCTGCTCGGGCTCTGCAGTGATGGCGGCGTCCACGCGCAACTGACCCACTTATACGCGTTGCTGGAACTCGCCAAACGTCATGGATTGACCGAAGTTTTTGTGCATTGTTTTACCGACGGCCGCGATACTCCGCCAGATAGCGGATTGGGTTATGTCGAACAGTTGCAGAAGAAAATGCGAGAACTGCAGTGCGGGCGAATCGCTTCGGTCACAGGGCGCTATTACGCCATGGATCGTGATAAGCGCTGGGAACGTGTCGAGCGCGCCTTCAATGCGATGGTTCTGGGGAACGAAGCGAAAGCGACGGATCCGATAGCTGCCATTCGCGCGTCCTACGAAAAGAAGATTACTGACGAGTTCATTGAGCCGGTCACCATTGTCGACGAACAGGAGCAGGCGATAGGTTTGATTCGGGATGGCGACAGCGTCATCATGTATAACTACCGTGCTGACCGTGCACGTGAAATCACCATGGCTTTGACGGATGCAGCGCTGGAAAAGCCTTCGCGAGCGGCAGTTCCGAAAAACCTGACTTATACGATGATGACGCGTTACGATAGTGCCTTTCCGCTCCCGTTTGTGTTGCCACCGGAGCACCCGGACAACATTCTCGGCGAGGTAATGGAGAAGGCAAGCTGGAACAATCTTCGAGTAGCGGAAACCGAGAAGTACGCCCACGTCACTTACTTCTTCAACGGCGGCAACGAGAACCCATATAAGCGGCGAAGAACGGGAAATGGTCGCCTCTCCCAAGGTCGCTACATATGATCTGATGCCGGAAATGAATGCGCCCGGCATTACAGCAAAAGTTGTCAGCGCGATTGACAGCGGCAGTTTCGATGTCATCGTTATGAATTACGCTAATGCCGATATGGTGGGTCATTCCGGTAAACTGGCGCCAACCATACAGGCGTGCGAAGTGATCGATGCCGGCCTGGGCGAAATTTATAGTGCGCTGAAGCGTAACGGCGGATCGTGGCTCATTACCGCCGATCACGGTAATGCGGAAACCATGATCGACACACGCGGTACGGGCGGACACACTTACCACACCACCAACCCCGTCCCGTTTCTCTATATGAGTAACGACAATGTGCAATTGCGATCGGGAGGTGCGTTGAAAGATATTGCACCGACAGTTCTTGGAATCCTCGGCGCCGATCAGCCTTCGCAGATGAAGGGAACCGATCTCCGTCTGAAACTCGATTGAGTTATTGAGGCGATTGCGCAGTCGCGTCAACAGCAGGTTGCGAGGGCAGCTTGCGGGCAGGAATGAAACGAACGATTCCGCGCGACTCCCTCGCCCAGTGCTGCGCCACAATCTCAACCTTTACGGAATCTCCTTCGAGCGGAACTTGCGCTATGCCGGATGCTTTCTGCTCAGGCGTAAGTAGCGTGGGAAGACCGTTGTTGACGCGCATCAAGGCATAACGCGAAGATTGCGTTTGTGCCGGGTCCCACACCACAAGTATGTTTTTCGACTCTTTCTGTACACGCAAGGAGATGATGGGGGGCGGCAATTGAAGATAGGCCCAGTACCCGGCTCCGCATCCTAACAAAGCGGCCAAAACTAAAACTAAGGTCAACCTTCCCGGGCGAGTGGGCTGCAACCGGTGAGGTGAGGTACGCGCGTCCGTGGTGTCGACGGCGTTCCTGGGCAGCGCAGCAGCGGAGGGCATCGCTGGTGGATTCGGAGGGGTAATGTTTTCAGACCGGTTCTGTGACCGGTGCAAATTCCTCGACTGGGACTGGATCCAGGACTTTGCCCGATTCGATTTTCGTTACAGGCGCGAGCGTCTTTCCGATGAAATCGCCCTCGGTAGTCTGCGGGGCCGGTATCGCGGGCGAAGGTTCGTTGGCACCCTTACCAGCGCGGCCGGGCAGCGGAAGGATCACCGCTCCGCTTCTCCGTCCGGATTCACTGAACCGGTATTACCTCGAACTAGAAAGGCGAATCGGGTGGGTTTAAATCGCTCCGGTTTTACCAGCACCGTCACTCTTTTAGGTTCTGGGAAAAAGCGCCGGAATAGCTCGGCCTCGCGTTCGGTCAGGCGAAGTGGGCTTCGTGTGTGCGCGATAAACCAACCTACCGGTTCCAGACCCCGCAATTCTTCGTCACTCGGAGCAGCTACGATTGCGTCCTTCAGATTCTTTAAGTCGCGTTCAGACAGATTAAAGGACGGCCCTGAAGCGTGCTCGCAATCGATAGGACGGAAGGCTTCTATACTTACGGAATCCGAGCTCATCTTTCCATAGAGCAGGCCACCTACTTCCACACCCCCATGGGGAATGCGGCGATATCCTTCATTTACCTGAAAATCTATTTCATTAAATAGCGGCAGTGAATAGCTGATCCTTACTCCGGTTGCCGGATCCAGCAAGAAGGCAAAGGGAACTTCGGACTCGGCTGTACTCATGAGGTAACAGCACACGACCGGACAAGCAGGGCCGTCTTGGACATGGTGCTATTTTCATCGCCATCTCCGCTGTCAGCCTGCAATTGGAAGTAGTAAGTAACAACTCCCATCGCAAACACGATGAGTAACATTCCGGTAAGCCATCGGGCCGAACGCAGTGTCCATAGACTCTCCTCCAGGCAATAGCCGAGGAGTAGCCGACGATCGCCGCAGCGAGCAGTAAGCTAAAGCCAAATTTCCAAAACCAGGTCATGGAATCAAGAGCGGCTTGACCACCTATTTCTGACCACGCGGTAAAGATGGCGACGACGGCGACGAGAAACTCAAACACAAATGCAAGTCGCAGTAATCTTGGTTTCATCCCCGAGGCATTCTCATTCTACGATGAATGTTAGGTCGCCCGAAAAATCTTCGCGTAAATCATGAAAACTGTAATTGAAGGCATCGAAATCCAGCTTGCACATCCTGACGAACTCACCGTGAAATGGATCGGACAGGAGGAGGCCATGCGGCAGTTAATGGCGGCCTGGATGGTTATCCACGAACGTGATGTCCCGATGAATCCGCGGCTGTTAGGGAAACCAGGGGTTGGCAAAACGACCATGGCCTATGCCGCGGCTAAGAGCTTAGGGCGCGAAATCTATATTCTCCAGGCAACGATCGATACGCGACCTGAAGACCTGCTGATTACTCCCGTAATCGAAAGTGCTTCCCGGATCAAATATGTTGCATCGCCGCTAGTGTCGGCCATGGTTCGGGGTGGTGTCGCTATTCTGGACGAAGGCAATCGGATGAGTGAGAAAAGCTGGGCAAGTCTGGCGCCCTTGCTTGATAATCGCCGTTATGTCGAGTCGGTCGTTGCCGGAATCAAGATTAAAGCCCATCCCGATTTTCGTATGGTCGCTACCATGAATGAAGACTCTTCAACATTCGACCTGCCCGAGTACATTCATTCCCGATTGCAACCGCAGATTCTGATCGACTTCCCTGAACGCGAGGAAGAACTTGCCATTCTGCGAGAGAATCTCCCCTTCTCTTCTGATGAAGTACTCCAATACGTGACCGATTTTTTACAACAGGCACACGCCTCAGATGAAAGCTACACAGTCCGTGATGGTGTGAATATCGCTCGCTTTGCCTTGAAGCTCAGTGGAGAGAGCGGACACCCTGTCAAGAGCATGCTGGGAGTATCGGTTCGAGCGGTGCTCGGTGAAGAAGCCATTCGATATAGCACGTTCCGGTGATTGTCTGGCAAAGTTGATACAGGATGTTTGCTGAACCCACAATGGCGGGGACCCTCGTTCGAGGAAGCTTGACCTACCTGCCAGTTGTTCCCGGCAGGATCGAGTTTGCAGCGCGGGTAAGGCGACTGCTACTTGCACTACGCCCTAAGGTTGTGGCTGTCGAACTTCCGTCTTCGCTTGATCGGGTTTACCAGAAAGCGATAGCAAGGATGCCTAAGCTTTCGGTAATCGTCATTTCCGATCCTTCCTACGAAGAGAAAGATACGACTTACATTCCGGTTGAGCCGGGTGATCCGTTTGTGGAGGCGATTCGAACCGGAATCGAGATCGGTGCTGAGATCGTGTTTCTGGAACCCGCGACGCAAACCCGTCCCCACGTCGATGATCATTACGCGGAGCCGTGGGCCGTCGAGGTAATCGGAACAGAGGCTACGTTGCCGAATACCGCGTTCATCCGCAGGAGCGAACTCCGGCTCTCACTTCCCATGCGGCCGCCATGGCCTGGAAGCTACAAGGCGCCGACCCGTTCGCCGCCACCTGCGTCATCGTCTCTCTCAACATGCTCGATCCGCTGCTGGACGCTATGGAGGCGCCGCAGGAGGAACCGCCCGAGGCAAAGCCCGCCTGTTCAGCCGGGCAGAGCTGTTCAACCTGCATCCGGACTGCCTGGCGGAAGTAACAAGCGAGCCGCCGTATTATCAGGAACAATATGAAGAACAGCGCAGAGCTGCAGGACATCGGAGTTTCCGATTGGACCGTCCGCAATGGCAATCGAAGCTTTTGCGGGAAGCGGAACGGCGAGTACACCGATCAATACCGGTGAAAGCATCCGTTCCTGGCAACGGCTCAGCATGGCGAGGTTCACCCGCAATCTGGCGATCCTGGGCGGTCGATTACTGCCTGGACCTTATGACCTGACCATTGGTGCACGATCCCTGGTGGATGATAACTATGCCTATGAAGTCTGGCAGATGGCTAATCGTTTCTCCGTGCAGGAAACCGAAGACGCCGAATCGAAACCGCTGAATATCTCCGGAGAAGAGGTCTGGCTCCAGAACACGTAAGCTGCGGATCCGCCGTCGTCTGCCGCGGATGAAGCAGATGTTCCGCCCGGCCACCTGAAAAAGCGCAAGCGCGAGAAATTCAAGGGCGAATGGGCCAGCCAAACCGACGGCTCAACCATCTGCTCCTATCCGCCGGAAGACTTGGTGATTGAAAACTACGGCCGGTTTCTGAAGCGGTATGCAAAGAGCAAGATTGCCGAGGAACGCTCCCGCGTGGAGCCGTTCACTACCTCCATGCTGGATGGAATCGACTTGCGAGAAACGGTACGGAACTGGCACGAAGGGCGACTTTACGTGAAAGCGACGGGCCAGTTTTCGGGTGAAGTCGGGGCCGTGGTGATCATCTTCGACGAGGACCGGAGCGATCGCTATACCTATCTCACCACCTGGCTGGGTGAACATCAAAACGAATCCGACATGGCGTTCTATTCCACTCCGCCCTTTGAAAATATCGTCGGGCCGGGAATCGGCCGGGCCGAATACGGTGGCTTGCTGATGACTCTGCCGCCACGGCGTTTGTTTGATATGTGGAACGATCTCGATTACGAATGGGCGGAGACCAAAGCCGAGAAACTGCTGATGGCGGCGCTCGATTACAGTGTCGATCGGAATGTGATCTTATCGCCGCCAAGCCTGCCCGAAGCGCTTTTCGCCATCTGGCCGCGCGTGCCGATCGCAAGATCTTATATGTCCCGTTAGGTCAGTTGTCCCCGACGAAGGTGAAGCAATTCGCGTTGTTCATGTTATGGACAGCTATAGAAGGCGCGACGACGCACGTGCTTATATCTGGTAGCCTTTCTAACCATCGGAAACCAGAACTCCACAGATTTCGGCTGAGATTTAGGACATCTCGCCCACTATTCTTAGGAGGGATTAAAGCTTCTGTCCTAAACCGCCGACCTAGGTGATACGGGAGAAGTCCAGTTCGTGGAACTTCAGAGGCGTAACAATGCGACCAACTCGTGGTTAGCGAACGTGCTGCTGTGTGGAGTCCTGTTCCTGGTTCCCCAGCTAAGCTCGGCAGCGCTTGACCCGGCTAAGCCCTTGCGCCATTTTGTGCTCCGCAACTGGCAGGCGGAGCAAGGACTGCCCCAAAACTCGATACTCTCGATCGCTCAAACGCGCGACGGGTACCTTTGGCTTGGCACGGAGGAAGGCCTCGCGAGATTCGATGGAGTGCGGTTTACTACCTTCGATGCGGGAAATTCAGGCCTTAAGGACAGCATTGTCCGGGCGCTTCTGGTGGACAAACAAGACACCCTCTGGGTGGGCACTCAGAGCGGGGGACTATTTGTCTACAAGAACCGGCAGTTTACCGCGGCTCCTCTACCCCCCGAAGCCTCCCACGCTATTGTCAGCACGCTTTTTGAAGATCACAACGGGTTGATCTGGGCCGGCACTTACGATTCCGGTGTTTTTCGCCTGGGAGCGGGAAAGTTCCGGCAATTCACAACGCGCGACGGTCTTCCAAGTAACGAGATTACCTCGCTCGGCGAAAGTGGGGATGGAACAATCTGGGTGGCAACTCGCAAAGGTCTGAGCCGCCTACAAAACGAGATCGTTTCCCGCTTTCGCCAATCTGACGGACTGGCCAGCGACGATGTCCGAACTCTCAAGGTTGACCACAAAGGACGGGTTTGGGTCGGCACGGCCAATGGACTGAACCGCATCGAATCGAAACTTGTTACGACCTTCACCACGAGAGACGGCTTGAGCGGAAATGAGATCACTTCGCTTGCCGAGGATAGTGCGGGAAGTATCTGGATTGGCACTGGAAGCAGTGGCATCAATCGCTTTGCGCAGGGTACATTCACCTCGCTGGCGACCAGTGCACTCGAGGGCACCGATATCGGAAAGATCCTTGAGGATCATCAGGGCGATTTGTGGATTGGTACAG
The DNA here is from genome assembly GCA_963814195.1 of uncultured Acidobacteriaceae bacterium. Lineage (GTDB taxonomy): Bacteria > Acidobacteriota > Terriglobia > Bryobacterales > Bryobacteraceae > Bog-105. The sequence goes on along the minus strand of CAWFBU010000003.1, from coordinate 254,653 downwards.
GTAGCCACGGAATCATCAGTTTGAAAGAAGCCCCGTTTACCACCTGGACGGTTGAAGACGGGCTTGCAGCCAATGTGACACTGCCTATCCTCGAGGACAGGCGGGGTAACCTCTGGGTCGGGTCAGAACATGGTCTTACCAGGTTCAACAACGGCCGGGTTAAGCGTTTTACAAAGCAGGATGGCCTAACTAGCGATTTCATTTTCTCACTGGCCGAGGACCCCAGCGGGGCCATTCTGGCCGGCACAGAACAGGGGATCTTCCGAATTGTAGATGACACAGTTCGACCCTTCGTAAAAAGTGCCAACCTATCCAGCCCCGTTGCGTTTGCAATCTATGTAGATCGAAAAGGGGATATATGGATCGGCACACGAGACGGGCTTAACCGGTACGATGGCCGCACGATCACGAAAGAAGCTCTGTCGGACAGCATCGTGCATGCGATCCAAGAAGATGGTTCCGGAACTCTGTGGCTCGGCTCACCTTCGGGTTTATCGAGCCTTGCTGGCGGAAAGCTGCACACCTACAACACTGCGGACGGCCTGCCGAGTAATAACGTCCTGGACATCTATTGCGATCCACAGAATGTACTCTGGCTCGCAACTTCTAAGGGGCTTGCGCGATTCCGTGCCGGTCGTACAGTAACCTTCAACAAAGTCAACCGAATGCTCGAAGGAACGATTAGTACCGTTCTTGAAGACCAGACAGGCTATCTTTGGCTCGCTTCTAACCGGGGTATTGTGAAAGTCCTGAAAAGCGAGCTAAATCGTTTAGCGGATGGCGCTCCGAAACGGGACGTACGCCTCAGCTTCTTCAACACCGCGGATGGAATGAGGAGCAGCGAGTGTAATGGCGGGTTCCAACCCGCCGGCTGGGTGGGCGCCAACGGTAAGCTCTATTTCCCGACGGTTGCGGGCGTGGCAGTTACCGATCCAAAGCAACCACCCGCGCCGCGTGGCGGCACGCTGGTCATCGAACACCTGTTGATCAACAATGTCGAATACTCATCGCAAGCCTCGGCCAACGTTCCTGCGGGATCAGGCAAATTGGAATTTGAGTTTGCATCGCCGGATCTCCATTTCGAGAACAAGGTCGAGTTTCGATACATGCTGGAAGGTTTCGACAAGGATTGGATTGACGCTGGCACACGGCGAGACGCGTATTACACCAACATTCCTCACGGCGAATACCGGTTCAGGGCGCAGTCGGGCTTAACGGGATCTGGAATGAAGAGTTTGCCTCTCCGTGCTCGACCTGGAGCCTCACCTATACGAGACTCGAGCATTCTTCTTCTTTGTCGGGATCGCCATCCTCACGACTATCGGAGCTATTTATCGGGTACGAATGGATCAGATTGCGTCCCGGGAACTAAAATTGCGGTCGCTGGTCGATGAACGGACCTCCGCATTGCGGGAGAGCGAATCGAAGCTTCGTCAGTCACACGAACAATTAGAGTTGCGAGTACGGGAGCGAACTAGCGAGCTGACAAAGGTCAACCAATCTCTGGAAGAGGAGATTCAGACCCGACAACAAACCGAAGAGCTGCTGATTCTTGCAAAAGAGTCTGCGGAATCCGCTAACCGGGCCAAAGGGGAGTTTCTGGCTAATATGAGCCACGAACTACGCACTCCCATTAATGGCATCATGGGGATGACGGAGCTGGCTCTGAGAACTGATTTGAGTCCTGAACAAGCCGAGTATCTCCAGGTCGCAAGAGTTTCCGCCGATTCGCTTCTAAGTATTGTGAACGACGTTCTTGATTTCTCGAACATCGAAGCGCACAGACTCAGCCTCGAGTGGGTCCCGTTTGCATTTCGGAGGACGATCACTGAGGTGTTCAGATCGCTCCAGCCCCGCGCCGAGGAAAAGCGACTCGAATTCAGCCTCGCAATCGATCCCGAGATACCGGATAACCTGGCAGGGGATTCGAAGAGAATCTGTCAAGTGCTGTTGAACTTGCTCGACAATGCCGTGAAATTTACTTCGAAGGGCGGGGTTGCTGTTTCAGTATCGGCCGACTCCAGGCAAAGCACTGCAACAATCGTCCATTTTAGAGTGAGAGACACCGGTATCGGAATTGCAGCAGACAAGAGGAGAACCATTTTTGAGGCTTTCTCCCAGGCCGACACTTCTTCGACGCGACGCTATGGCGGAACAGGGCTTGGTCTGACTATCTCTTACGAACTGGCCCTGATGCACGGCGGAAATCTGTGGGTAGAAAGCGAGTTGGGTCAGGGCAGCACGTTCCACTTCACTGCCCGGCTGCGGTTCCAGACGGCCTGACGGGTCTTGACCAAGGCAATATGACGCGTCCATTACCGTTTAGCGTTTTACGGGGATATACTGAGATTGTTCTCCGTCTCTGGACTTCTTGATGAACTCACGCTTTAAGTGGACCCTTCTCGGCAGCTCGACATGCATAGTTGTCCTCCTGCTTCTTGGAGCACAAAGTGGCCGCGCCGTGGCGGCGGATGACGTTTATGGTCATTTGAAGGTATATACGGAGGTTCTGGAGCGCATCAAGCTCGAATACGTCGAAGAACCCGACATGAAGAGCGTCACGCTGGGCGCTATTAACGGTCTGCTGGAATCGGTTGATCCGTTCGCCAGCTATCTGAATGCCGACCAATACCGGCAATATGCCAAGAGCGAAGACAGCGCGAAGGCAGGTCTCGGCCTGGTGCTGGCAAAGCGGTTTGGATATGTAGCGGTGGTGGACGTACTGCCCGGTTCTCCGGCTGAGAAAGCGAACATCGCCAGCGGTGATCTGATCGAAAGTATCAATAATGTCGCCACGCGCGATATGCCGCTGGCCTATGCGGAGCAGTTCCTGCGGGGCGACGCCAACTCTAAGATCGATATCACGGTTTTGCGCCTGCGGAACCCGGACCCGCAAAAAGTTTACGCTGACTGCGCGACCAACGTGGCCTTATCCAGCCGCTGCCGAGCAAGATGCTTGCCGAGTCGAAGTAGGCTATCTGCACGTTTCCAGCCTGGCGGGTAATCGTCTGGCAGAGGCGAAGACCGATCTGCAGAAGCTGAAAGTCGCAGAACGCCAAATACATGGTTCTCGACCTGCGGCACTGTTCCACCGGCGACCAGGAGCAAGGCATCGGGTTAGCCAACCTCTTCCTGAAAGAGGGCAAGATTACGTATCTGCAAGGGCAGAAAACCGCCAAGCAGGATTTTGTTGCGAAAGCCTGCGGACGAAGTCTGGAGTGGTCCGCTGGTTGTGATTACCAATCGCGCCACTGCGGGTGGAGCAGAGATTGCCGCCGCGGCACTGCTCGACGACAAGCGCGCGGAAGTGATTGGCGAACGCAGCTATGGCGATGCCAGCCTTGCGGAAAACCATTCAGATGGACGACGGCGGCGCGGTCATCCTCTCGGTGGCTAAATATTATTCGCCTTCGGGCAAGGCCATTCAGGATACCGGCGTGGTGCCAACCGTGCAGATGGCGGAAAACGACAATTCTCCTGAGCTTGACCAGGACGGCAACCCGATACCCGGAACCGCTCCCAAAAACACAGAAGATAACCTGCTGAACAAGTCGCATTGATCTGGTTACCGGCAAGACGAATGTTGCCAAGTTGCTCGATGATGGAAACGGTCCAGTAGCCAGCGGCGGCCAACACCCCATTGTTGACAAACGCCCTAAATAAGGCTTGGCCAGCGACTCAAGTTTGACCTGAAACAACAATGCCTCTATATCAATACGAATGTGAGAAATGCGGCGAACGGTTTGATATTAGACAAAAGTTCGTCGACAGCCCTCTCACGGTTCATGAGAATTGCGGTGGCGCGGTTCATCGTCTGCTCTCCGCTCCTGCACTGCAGTTCAAAGGCAGCGGCTTCTACATTACCGATTACGCCAAGAACGCCAACTTCTTCCGGCGCCAACGGGCCTGCCAAGAAGTCGGATGCAAGCAGCGGGGAAAAGTCGGACTCCAGCGGTAAAACTTCCTCATCCAGCGACAAAGCCGGGGAAAGCAAGAGCTCCGACAGCAAGTCGTCCGAAACCAAGTCTTCGGAGAGCAAGTCTTCGGAGAGCAAGCCCGCCCCATCTTCTGATACAAAGTAGGGAGTGACTACCACACGCCGTAGCTTCCTGGGAGCTGCCGCAGCCGCCGGACTTACGTCCTCACTGGCGGCTTCGCAGACGCCGGGCCGTTGCAAGTGCCAACGATAAGATTCAGATCGCCCTGATCGGTTGCGGAGGGATGGGGCAGGCGGACGCCAAGAGTTCCACCGCCACCGGACTGACCAAGATTGTCGCGGCGTGCGACTGCTACGACGGACGGCTGGAACACATGAAAGAAGTCTACGGGCGCGATATGTTCACTACCAGGAATTACGAAGAGATTCTGGCGCGTCCCGATATCGATGCGGTCCTGATCGGCGCGCCCGACCACTGGCACCAGCGCATCACCATCGATGCTTTGAAGGCGAAGAAGCACGTGTATTGCGAAAAGCCGATGGTGCAGCATGTGGAAGACGGCCACGCCATCGTTCAGGCCGAGAAGGCGAGCGGCAAGATTCTGCAGATCGGCAGCCAGCGGGTCAGTTCGCTGGTCTACAAGCAAAGCCCAGGAACTGTACCGGAGCGGCGCCATCGGGCAAGTCAACCTGGTAGAGGCATGGTGGGACCGGAACTCGGCGGTGGGTGCCTGGGAATACACAGTGCCGCTGGATGCCGACACCAAAACCTGCGACTGGCAGCGCTTCCAGGGCCGGGCCAAAAAGACCGAATGGGACCCGAACCGCTTCTTCCGCTGGCGTTGCTATCAGGACTACGGAACCGGCGTCGCGGGCGACCTGTTCGTGCATCTCTTTTCGGGGCTGCACTTCATCACCGGCGCGACGGGACCGACGCGCATCTTCTCCACTGGTGGTCTTCGTTTCTGGACCGATGGCCGCGACGTTCCGGATGTACTCTTCGGATTATTCGACTATCCGGAGACGGCCAGCCATCCGGCGTTCAACCTGGTTTTGCGGGTAAATTTCGTCAGCGGCGCAGAAGAGAATTCAGGGTTCCGGTTTACCGGCACGGAAGGATTGATGACGGTAGACGAGAGCGTCACTCTCACCACAGCCGCGAAGGCAACCGAGCCGGGCTATTCCATCAGACACCTTTGATCAGAAGCCGAGCAGGAGGAGTTCATGGAGCGCTATCGCAAGCAATATCCGGATAACACGAACTCCCTGGCAGGCATCCACGAGAGCGGCAGGAACCTTCGAATCCGCCTTCGCATTACGACGATCATTTCGACCATCATCTGAATTTTGCCAATGCAATGAGAACCGGTAAACCGGTTGTGGAAAACGCCACGTTCGGCTTCCGCGCTGCCGCTCCGGCGGTTCTTTCCAATTTGAGTTACTTTGAAAAACGCAGTGGTGGAGTGGGATCCGGTCGCGATGAAAGTGAAGAGCCTAAAAGGACCTGCACGAGACGCCTGATACGATGTAAACACTTCGCCAAACGGCAACATTCAAATTGCGCTGATTGGCGCGGGTGGACAAGGTCAGGGCGACGCCATGCGGTCGGTAGCCGTTCCCGGCGTAAAACTGGTGGCAGCCTGCGACTGCTATGACGGTCGTCTGAAACACATGAAGGAAGTCTACGGGCCCGACACCTTTACGACCACAAGGACTATCGCGAGATCGTGGCGCGCAAAGATATTGACGCAGTTATCATTGCGACGCCAGATCACTGGCACACGCGCATCTCAGTGGATTGCATGAACTCCGGCAAGCACGTCTATTGCGAGAAGCCCATGGTGCACGCCATCGAAGAAGGCAAAGTCATCATCGATGCGCAAGCGAAAACCGGCAGGGTGTTCCAGGTAGGGCAGCCAATACCGCAGTTCGCTGGTCTATCAGAAAGCGCGCGAGCTTTTCCAGGCAAAAGCCATCGGCAAGCTGAATTCGGTGGAAGCCTGGCTTGACCGCAACACCGCCATTGGGGCCTGGGAGTATTCGATTCCTCTCCGATGCGAGTACGGACACTTGCGACTGGAACCAGTTTCAGGGCTCGGCCCCGAAGCATGCCGTGGGACCCGGCATCGTTTTTTCCGCTGGCGAAATTTTCGCGACTACGGCACCGGCGTGGCCGGCGATCTGTTTGTGCATCTGCTGACCGGCATTCACACGGTGACCGATTCCATCGGACCCACGCGCATCTACTGCGACCGGCGGCACCCGGTTCTGGAAGGATCGCGATGTGCCGGATGTGATGCTTGCCACTCTTGGATTATCCCGAGATCGGAAGCGCATCCCGCCTTTAATGTGATTCTACGGTGAACTTCAAGAGCAGCCTGCCGCAGGAGCGTTTTGGCTTGAAATTCGTCGGCAGCGAAGGCGTGATGAGCGCTTCCGGCTTCTCACGGACTACACCTCGATCGTACGCCGCGGCCTGATGAATTCGACTACACCATCGCAAGTTTTGCCGACTCGATGCAGAAAGAGTCTGCAAACGAAGTGGATGGCCAAGCATCCCGCGACGACGCTGCAGACCAGCATTCCCAACCAGTCCCAATCTTCGACTTCACTGCCCAGAATGCGCATCTCGATCACCACAAAAGCTTCTATGATTCCATCCGTCAAGGCAAGCAGAACATTGAAGACTCCAACGTTCGGCTTCCAGACTGCCGGACCCGCGCTACTGACAAATGAGAGCTACTTCAAAAAACAGATCATGGGCTGGGACCCAATCGCGCATGGTGGTGACCAAAGCCTAGCCTGAGGCTAACGAGCATCAGGCGGGGTTCGCCAGTGCGGCATTCAGCGAACCTTGCCGGTATCCGTCCAGATCGATCGTTACGTAGAGGAATCCGAGTTTCTTGAAGATTTCGGTAAAACTGCGCGGCCGTCTCCAGGTTCAGTGCCTTCGGCAAGTTCTTCCTGAGCGATTTCGATGTCGCACCAGTTCGCCGTGAAAGCGAACGCGGAACTGTTTGAACCCGAGCGCGCGAATGGCTTCTTCCCCATCCTCGATGGTCTTGATTGTGTCGACCGTCACCGGCGTTCCGTAAGGCACGCGCGAACTCAGGCAAGCCGCTGCGGGACGGTCCCAGGTCGATAGCCCAGCCATCTTCGATAGCTCTCGAATCTCGGCTTTGGTCAATCCGGCCTGCGACAACGGGGCCTCCACCTGGTGAATTTTGGCGGCTCGCTGGCCCGGCCGGTAATCGCCCAGGTCGTCCCTGTTGACGCCGTAAATGATGTGCTGCTAACCATGCTGTGCGCTGTAGCCTTCGAGTCTGACAAACAGTTCGTCTTTGCAATGGAAGCAGCGGTCTTTGTCGTTCTTGACGTAGTCTGCATTTTCAAATTCGTAGGTGGCTATGTATTCGTGGCGAAATCCGCATTCGCGCGCAAACTCCTCGGCATCTCGCTTATGGGAAGCAGGGATGGAAGGAGAATCGGCCGTTACCGCAACTGCGTTTTCGCCAAGCGCACGGTTGGCCGCCCAAGCCAGGTAAGCAGAATCGGTTCCGCCTGAGTAAGCCACTATTACGCGACCTAACCGCCGCAGGTGATCGAAAAGGGATTCCTGCTTCTCCTGTAGGAGCTGCGTGTCTAGGACACGTGGAGCAACCTGCAAGGACACAAGCGTAACCATATTCGCAGGTTAACACTTAAGAGCGCACAAGCCGATACAGCGGTTAACAAAGTCAGGCGGTAAACAACTTTTCGCGCCGGGCGCTTCTGTCGTGCGCGTTTACTGCGGAATTCAGACTGTGCGTTCGACTGGATAGACCGTTTGGTAAGGGTCCGGAACGATCTTCAGAACCGCCCGGACCCGCACTGGTTATTGCAGCGGCAGTTCTCCGTTTGGAACCACTTCGTCCGATACCTCAGCCTCTGGAATCACCGAAGCCGCGGCCACCATATCGCCTTCTTCCATCCGCACCAGTCGGACACCTTGCGTGGAACGGCCCGCTTGGCGGATCAGCCCCGATTCCAGTCCGAATGATCTTGCCGTCTTTGGTGATGATCATCAGGTCCGACTTCTCACTGAACCAAAGCACCGCGACTACCTTGCCGACCTTGCTGGTCGTCTTCATGTTGATGACGCCCTTGCGTCCGCGGCCGGTCAAACGGTAATCCGTGATCGAGGTTCGCTTGCCATATCCGTGTTCAGAGATGGAGAGAATTAGGCCGTCCTTCGCGACCACTTCCAGACCGATCAGATAATCGCCTTCCTCGAGATCCATGGCCCGGACACCACGCGCCTGCCGGCCCATGGCCCGAACCTCCTCTTCGCTGAAGCGGCTCGCCATCCCTTCGTGCGAGCCAAGGAAGATGAAATTCTTGCCGGTGGTGATCGTCGCGCCCAGCAGTTCGTCCCCTTCATCTAACGCCAGCGCGATAATGCCGCGCGATAGTGGATTGTCGAACTCGGTCAGCTCACATTTCTTGATGACGCCCTGACGAGTCACCATCACGATGAACTTGTCAGCGATGAACTCCTTCACCGGCAGGAACGCCTTCACGCTTTCATCCGGCTGCAGGCTGATCAAGCCCGAGACATGCTTGCCCTTGCCGGTTGTGCCAGCATCCGGAATCTCGTAGATCTTGAGCCAGTACACCCGGCCCTTGTTGGTAAAGATCAGCAGGTAAGAGTGCGTGGAGGCAACCACCAGATGCTCCACCACGTCCTCGGATCGCGTACCCATCCCGATCCGGCCTTTGCCGCCGCGAGTCTGACGGACGTAGGTATCCACGGAAGTTCGTTTCAGGTAGCCGCCGCGCGAGACGGTCACCGCCACGTCTTCCATCTGCACCAGGTCTTCCAGACTGATCTCGCCGGTGTCCTCGATGATCTGCGTCCGGCGTTCGTCTCCGAACTCCTTCTGAACTGCTTTGAGTTCATCGACAATGATGCCCTTCAACACTCTCTTCCGAACCCAGGATCTCTAAGTAACGCGCAATCGCCACCTGAATTTCGGCAAGTTCGTTGAGGATGTTCTGCCGCTGCATGTTCGTTAAACGCTGCAACTGCAGTTCGAGAATTGCTTTCGCCTGGCGCTCAGAGAACTCGAAGCGAGCAATCAGTTCAGCTCTGCGCGTCCTTCGGTGTCTTCGGAGGCGCGAATCAGAGTAATGATCGCGTCGAGATTGTCCAGCGCCTTCTGGAAACCAAGCAAAATGTGCTCCCGTTCGCGAGCCTTCCGGAGCAGATAATCGGTGCGTCGCCGGACAACGTCAACCCGGTGCTCCAGGAAGCGCTTGATCACGTCGATCAGGCCAAGTTCCCGGGGCTGTCCGTTGACGATCGACAGCATGATCACGCCGAAGCTCACCTGCATTTGCGTCTGCTTATACAGGTTGTTCAGAACCACTTCGGCCTGCTCGCCGCGCTTCAGTTCGAACACGATGCGCATGCCGTCGCGATCACTCTCATCGCGAGCATCCGATATGCCTTCAATCTTCTTTTCCGAAACAAGCGCTGCCACGTGCTCGATGAGCCGGGACTTATTGACCTGAAACGGAATCTCGGTCACGACAATCTGTTCGCGATCGCCTTTGCCCATCTTCTCGATGGCTGCTTTCGCCCGCAGTTTCAGACTGCCGCGGCCGCGTACAAAGTAATCATAGATTCCGTTACGTCCGAGGATGAATCCACCTGTTGGAAAGTCCGGACCGGGAACCTTCTCCATGATGGCCGTCAGGGGCGTTGCGGGGTTCTTCAACAGCATGATGCAGGCGTCAACCATCTCGCGCAAGTTATGCGGCGGTATGTTTGTTGCCATGCCCACCGCAATACCGGAGGAGCCGTTAATGAGCAGGTTGGGTACACGCGCCGGCAGAATTTCCGGCTCGCGCTCGCTATCGTCGTAGTTCGGCCGGAAATCTACCGTTTCCTGCTCAATGTCCTCGAGTAAGGTGCTCGCGATTTTCGATAAACGCGCTTCCGTATACCGCATCGCCGCGGGCGGGTCACCATCGACGGAACCAAAATTTCCCTGCCCATCCACCAGCGGATAGCGCAATGAAAATGTCTGCGCCATTCGAACCAAGGAGTCGTAGACCGGAGCGTCGCCGTGCGGATGATATTTACCCAGAACTTCGCCAACGATCTTGGCGCACTTACGTGTGGGGCGATTGAACAAAAGCCCCATCTCGTGTAGCCCATACAGAATTCGGCGATGCACAGGCTTTAATCCATCGCGGACATCCGGCAAGGCTCGCCCGACGATCACGCTCATCGCGTAATCGAGGTACGATCTCTTCATCTCGTCTTCGATGTTGATTGGAATTAAGTTTTTATTACTGTCACCAGAGTTGAATAGATCACTTACTGGTGGCCCGTCTTGATCGGCCAAATGCTACTCCTCAGAAGACTAAGCTCTACGTCGCAAAGCGTTGCAAACAAAAGGACTTAGTTTGTGTGATTATTGTCCTATTCTACCACTTATCAGGCGCTTCACGTCGGGAAATATGACAGTCCATTCGTAAGTCATCGCTTAGATCCGCTAAACTAGAAAGTCAACAACAATGCTGTCAATTGTCATTCCCATTCATAATGAGGAACCGGCAATCCTGCCCCTCTACGATCGATTGACGGCAGTGCTGGAGACGCTTCGGCGTCCTTACGAAATCATCTTTGTAGACGATGCCTCCAGTGACCGCAGTTTTGATCTCTTGGCGAATCTCGTCGAAACCGACCATCACCTGAAGGTTCTCCGCCTGCGGCGCAATTTCGGCCAGACACCAGCTTTGGCCGCCGGATTTGACGAAGCGCAGGGGGAGATCATCATCTCGCTCGATGGGGATCTGCAGCACGATCCAGATGACATCCCTCTTCTGCTGGAAAAGATTGATGCAGGTTATGACATCGCGAGCGGCTGGCGTAAAAATCGCGTCGATAATGCCATCACTCGAAAGATTCCATCTCGTATCGCAAATTGGCTGATGAAGCGCGCCTCGGGCGTCGAGCTTCATGATTTCGGGACTACCTTCAAGGCCTATCGCGCCGAGATCTTGAAGGACATCAATCTTTATGGTGAGCTACATCGCTTCATACCTGCACTAGCAAGCTTCTATGGCGCACGCATTGTGGAAGTTCCCATCAAGAACATCGAGCGTCCCAACGGAGCTTCGCACTACGGGCTGGGCCGCACTTTCCGGGTCTTCTTTGACATTCTGACTATCGGCTTCTTACTCCGCTATCTCACCCGTCCGATGCATTTCTTCGGGAAGTATGGGCTGTTCGCCTTTCTGCTCGGCAGTGCGATCCTCTTCGGCATTCTTGTCAAGAAGATTGGTGGACATGATGTAATTGCCGAGCATGGTCCGTTGATGGTGGCAGGCGGTCTGCTCTGGCTTGCCGGATTAGTGCTTTTCTGTGTAGGTCTCATGGGTGAGGTTCTGATGCGCACTTACTTTGAGAGCCAAGGTCGCCGCATCTACGCTGTCCGTGAAATACGCACCCGGCGTGAACAGTTGGTCGATGGTCCGCGTTAACGACTTCGACGGAGTCATCTTCGATTACGGCGGCGTTCTCGTTTTCCATCAAACCGACGCCGAACGAAGTCAGATGGCGGCTCTCGCAGGTATGCAGCCCTCAGTGTTCGACGAGCGCTACTGGGCTGAGAGAATTGCTTACGATCGTGGTGCTCTGACAGCGGCTGAATACTGGTCAAAGGTTGCTTCAAATGGAGAGAAATCTCCCGATCAGAAGATCGTCGACGAACTGACTGAACTGGACACGACCAGCTGGATGCACTACGACTCCGTGATGTGGAAGTGGATCGGCGAACTTCGACAGGCAGGAAAGTCGGTCGCGATGCTCTCGAACATGCCACTTGATTTGGGTGAAGCGCTGAAGTCCAGGACCGACCGCCTGGACGTCTTCGACCACGTCACGCTCTCCTACGAATTGGGTGTCGTGAAGCCTGATCCGGTAATTTATGAACAATGTCTGGATGGGATCGGCACATCACCGGAGAAAACTCTGTTTCTCGACGATCGTCTGGAAAACATCACAGGCGCCGAGATGTTGGGCATACGCGGCGTTCAGTTTACTTCGCGTGACGAAGTTCTTCAGCGACTACAAGTTAACATCCTCTGAACCGCCTGCGCGGTGCTGATGCGCGGATTGGACAATCTAATCAAGCTGCCCGTATAGCCAAGCAGGGTGACAAGACGATAAACTGATGCCAACAGGACGTGTCTTGCTCCGACTTCTCGTCTGCTTACTGTGTATGCTCCCGGTCGGCCTCGCCCGGCCAAGACAGGTAGTTAGCAAAACCGTACCGGACCGCTTCCGTGCGCTGGCGCTGGACAAACAGAAGCTGACAGGTCTTTTGGGCAGCCGCATGCGCGCCAACAGCGAAGGTCTCCTGGACGACCTCAATGTTGCTCAGCTGATCCAACCTCTCGGCGCAAACGCGCCCGCATCCGCTTCACCCGACCGCGAATTTGCAGGATTGTTCCTCGATGCGGCGGCCGATGCATTTGAATATAATCACGATCTTCAATTACGTGCTCAAATGGACAAAGTGGAGGAGGCCGTGGCATCTTCTGCGAAGACCACAGTTGCGCAGCAGCAAGTTCAGCTGAGTATTGCTGATTTGGTCAATACTCGAGCGGACCTTCTGGGACTGCTTGCCTATTACCGGGTTACCACTGAACCGACTGCCCTTGCGACCGCCCAAACGGTGGCCACTGCTCTGATGGCGTCGTTAACGGCCGATGCCAATCATCAACACTTATCGGAGCAGCCGTTCGCTGTAACGCAGATCGGACTTGTGGAGCCGTTCGTTCGCCTTTATCGCCTGTCTGGTGAAAAGAAATATCTAGGTTTCTGCACAGCGCTCGCCAACTCAAACGCTATTCCCGAGATAACCGCCACTACTTCGCAATCGGCTCTTGCGATCGTGCTTTTCGCACTCGGCGGTCTGGCCGATCTTTACGAGATCACAGGCAATCAGTCCTATCTGAAACCGGCGCTTGCAGTCTGGAAGCAATTGGCAACTAGCCGCATTTCGATCGCCGGTGCTCCCCTGCCGGCGAACGATGAGCCTGCCACAACTGCACTTGCAACGGCGGCTTGGCTTCAGTTCAGTTTTAAGCTGTTACGCATCACGGGGGAGCCGCAGTATGGTGATCAACTCGAACGCACGATCTACAACCAAATCCTTGCCGGGCAGGACGGTCGCAATGGAAACGTCAGCCCTGAGGTACCACTGAACGGTACAAAACGCTTCTCTTCAAAGGTGACATCCTCTGAGGGCCGTTCGATGCTGAGCGAAGCCAAGGCACTCGCGCTGCTGCCGCAGCTTGTCTGGGGACGCTACGACAACGGCATCGCTATCAACCTTTACACGCCCGGACGCGCCTTCTTTACGCTCCGAAAGCATGGTCTTGTCCAGATTTACTCAGAAACCACATTTCCACAGAGCGGACAGCTGCAACTTCACGTCGAGCCGAGCGTGAAAACTGCACAATTCCCCATACGCCTGCGGGTTCCTGGCTGGGCGGGTGAATTTCGCGTCGACATAGCAGACCTTCATTTGAAAGGCAGTGCCGGCGATGTGGTCATCATCGATCGGGAGTGGAAGAGTGGCGACACCGTTCGGATCTTCATGTCTCTACCTCTTCAAACCCATCGCGGATTTCGTCAGGCGAATGAGGAGCAGCAGGATGATTTAGTGCTGCTGCGAGGTCCGCAAATCCTGGCGCTCGGGAAAACTTTGAATCCGGACATCCAGAATTTGGCCACCGTTTCACTAAGGCCCGTTAGTCCCGGTCATTATCAAATCTCCACTTACGAAGACAAGCTTCCACAATCATTCTTTGGTGAGCAGGTCTACCGAATAAGCGCTGACATATCCGGCAAGTCGCAAGAGGTCCTGCTAGTGCCTTTTGCCGACGCTGTCACCTATCGGGTTGGATTACGAACTCCATCCGATTGATTAGAGATCCTCTAGGAAGCTCGATTCCAATAACTTTCGAACAGCCCGGCCATTGCTTCGGACAAACCCTCGTGTTCGAAGATCACGGCAGTCCACGCAGGCTTCGTAAGCACGGGATCCAGAAGCGCAACCAACCCGCGTCGCCCGTCAAAGAGAGCAAGCTTTAATGGGAGGCGCTCCGCGAAGCGCACATCGACACCGCAATCGCGGTATTCGCGTAGTCTTTCCTGGTGCTCCAACTCGATGGGACCGGCCTCAATCAGGAGTCGGCAACGAATTCCCCGCGCTCCGGCATCTTTCACCAAACGTTCATCCAGCGGGTCGACGGCAAACGGAGGTCTCGAGAACTCTGCATACTCGCTCGAGACTGTCGTAAGCATCCGCCGGTACTGAATCGCAATTTGGGTGGGGTCATTGACAAGGTTCAGAAAATCGAGTGTTCCCCGCCCTTCCTGGCCACCCTGGAAAGCTCCTTGCAAATCCTCAATCAATCCATTGGCGAGGCGGGATTGCTCGGTTAACTCATTCTGGAGAGCCTTGCTGCGCCGGGCCAGATATCCGGGTATCGCAAGCGTCGGGTCCACAGCCGAAAACAGCTTTGTCTTCTCCTGTACGACCTGTGCAAAACCTTTCTCAACCAGGCTGTCCAACACCTCGTAAATCTTCTGCCGGGGCACATGCGAACGTGCCGCTAACTCAAGCGCTTTGAATCTCGGGTGCCCCAAAAGCACCAGGTAAGAACGAGCCTCATACGCATTCAAGCCTACCTGCTGCAGCTTGCGCCAGTTCCCTTGATAACTTGCTGTAGTAGACTCCTGCGTTCTCACGACCTCGCGACGATATCACAACTCTCGAAACGCATTTGCAGCACTTCGACACGGGTCTGGAATTTCACTGCTAGACTGTTGACTGAAATCGATAGCGAGTCTACTGAATGCCTTACTCCGACTTGCCCCGGACACTGGGTGAACTCCGCTCCAGCCCATACTTCGACCAGATCCAACCTGATCGGACCCTTAAAGAAGAGCTACGCTCCAACCTCCTGGCCAAACTAAGCAGCGGTGAAACATTGTTTCCCGGCGTGGTTGGCTATGAAGACACCGTGGTTCCGCAGGTTGTGAATGCGATCCTCTCGCGTCACAACTTTATCTTGCTCGGTTTGCGGGGTCAGGCGAAAACGCGTCTGGCGCGCATGTTAACCAGCCTTCTTGATCAGGAGATGCCCTACATCGCGGGTTGTGAGATCCGTGATAATCCACTGCATCCTCTTTGTAAGCAATGCCGGGATCGAAGCGCATCGATGGGTGAAAATACGCCCATCGCCTGGATCAGTCGCGAGGATCGCTACATCGAAAAGTTAGCCACTCCGGATGTGACGATTGCCGATATGATCGGCGATATCGATCCCATCAAGGCTGCGCGTAGCGGGCAGGACATCTCCAACGAACTGACCATACATTACGGTCTGCTCCCACGAGCCAATCGTGGATTGTTCGTCGTGAACGAGTTGCCTGATCTCGCCGGGAAAGTGCAGGTGGGGCTGTTCAACATCATGCAGGAGGGCGATGTCCAGATTAAGGGCTACCCGGTGCGCCTGCCCTTAGACGTGATGCTGGTCTTCACTGCGAATCCCGAAGACTACACCGCTCGCGGGAAAATCATTACTCCCCTTAAGGACCGCATCGGCAGCGAGATCCGGACTCACTATCCGCTCACCGTCGCTCACGGTATCGATATCACGCGGCAAGAGGCCTGGACGCGCCGGCAATCTCCCGTTTCAATCGAAGTGCCTCCTTACATTCATGAGGTCGTGGAGCAGATTGCGTTCATCGCCCGGGACGACAAGCGTATCGATAAGCGTTCAGGAGTCTCGCAGCGTCTCCCCATCTCGGTTCTGGAGAATGTTGTCTCGAATGCTGAACGTCGAGCATTGAAGGCGAGAGATAACGAAGCTGTGCCGCGCATACTCGATCTTTATGCTGCACTTCCGTCTATCACGGGAAAGCTGGAGCTGGAATATGAAGGCGAGTTGAAGGGTGGCGATGCGGTTGCCCGCGAGTTGATCCGCAGTGCGGTGGGTAAGGTGTTCCACACCTACCTCGAAGGCACCAACTTACGGCAGGTTACCCAGTGGTTTGAACTCGGCGGTTCACTCCGCCTCGAAGATGAGATGCCGGCTAGCCGAATGGTACAGGAACTGGGCAAGATTCCTGAACTACTCTCGTTCACGAAGAAGCTGGGCCTGTCTGAAAGTGAAAGCGACGCCATGCGAGCTTCCGCGGGAGAGTTCATCCTGGAAGGGCTGTATGCCCAGAAGCGGATCAGCCGCAACGAAGAACTGGAATTCGTCGCCGGTGAAAGAGTCTCGCGTGATGACCGGATGCGCGATGAGCGTGAAGATTCATCCAGGCGAGGAGACTTCAATCCACGCCGGGGTGGCGGTGGTGGTGGTCGACGTAATTTGAACTAAAGGTACCCCTCATGCGACGAGTCAACTACAGCAAGTTCTCTGAAGAGGATCTCGGCATTGGGATGGATGACCTTTTGCGGGCTCTTTCCGATTATCTTTTGCAGAGCGGATTCAACGATCCCTACATGCAGTTTTCGGAAATGAACCAGCACACGCTGGAGGAACTGAAGCAAGCGATCGAACGTGCACTGGAAAATGGCGAACTCTTCAGTCCGGAACAACTTGAGGAGATGCAGCAGCGCTTACAACAGCTATCCGGTGAGCAGCGCGAGAAGCTGATCGAGCGGCTGGTGCAAAAACTGGAAGAGGGCGGTTACATCAACACCCAGGAGCCTTCTGAGCAATCAAATCAGCCCGGTTCGCAAGGCGGGCCCGAGGGTGAAGTACGGTTCGATGTCACCGATAAGGCAATCGACTTCCTCGGATTCAAGACGCTGAAAGACCTGCTGGGTTCGCTTGGAAAATCGAGCTTTGGCGCTCACGACACGCGGGATCTGGCCACCGGCATTGACGCGAGCGGTGGAGCGAAGGCTTATGAGTTTGGCGATACGCTGAACCTCGACGTGAGCGCAACGCTCTTCTCAGCAATGCAGCGCGAGGGCGTTGGCCTTCCTCTGAACCTTGAGTACTCAGACCTGCACGTCCATCAGTCTGAGTATCAAAGTTCCTGCGCGACAGTGCTTATGCTCGATTGCAGCCATAGCATGATCCTGTACGGCGAAGATCGTTTCACCCCAGCCAAGAAGGTGGCACTCGCGCTCGCCCACCTGATTAAGACCCAGTATCCTGGCGACAGCTTGCGTGTCGTTCTCTTCCATGATTCGGCAGAGGAGCTGCGTATATCTGAATTGGCCCGCGTGCAGGTTGGACCGTATTACACCAACACACGCGACGGATTGATCCTCGCCCAGCGCCTTCTCGCTCAGGAGAAGAAGGACATGAAGCAGATTGTGATGATCACCGACGGGAAGCCATCCGCCTTAACGCTGGAGGATGGCCGCATCTATAAGAATGCCTTCGGTCTTGATCCTCTCGTGATCAGTCAAACGCTCGAAGAAGTTGGCCGGTGCAAGAAACGCGGCATTCTCATTAACACGTTCATGCTTGCGAGCGATTACGGACTCATTCAGTTCGTTCAGAAGGTGACCGAAATGTGCTCCGGCAAAGCGTACTTCACAACCCCGTACACGCTCGGAAATTACCTGTTGATGGACTACATGAATCGGAAGACCCGTACGATTCACTAGCGACAAGCCGAGGTTTATTGAGCGGTGGACGATTCCCCATGGCCGCTGGCTCGTTGCTTGGCAATGCTGTCCAGCAACTCATAGCGCGCTCGAAGCTTATCGTGTCCCATCCGATTTTCACCGAGATGCATCGATGGATAGCCGCTCCCGCTGGCGTAAGGCTCCCATTTCGGCAGGCCAGCACCATTAGGGTCCCCGGTCTTGGCAAAGTTCGTCCAGTAGGATGACATCAGGTCAGAAGTTTTTCGATCCTCTTCAGTCCAGGGAAGCTTTTCGGAATCGAGAGTCTCAAAGACATACTTGATATCAGCTGAGTGGAAAGCACCACGGCTTTGTCTCCCTGGTTCGGGGGGTGGCGCCTGCTCAAAGTGATACCGGTAGACAGGCGAGCCGCCCGTGCTTAGCTGTTGGTCCAGCCACTTCCAGGTCGAGTAAGCGATAAATTGATCGCCAGCAAGATCGCGTGCGGATTCCTTCATCTGTTCCTCGGTGTCTGCCGGGTAGAGCTTCAGTACTTCATCAGCACGGTCGCCGTAGAGCTTGCGCACTTGAGCCTCATACGCTTCTTTGGTCATTGGATCTTTGCCGAAAAACGATGCCGCGCTCTTTTCATCGGTATTCCAACCGGCCAACAGAGGCACATGCGCCTGCTTTCCATCGGCGTAAATAGCCGGCACGTCTCGGGGACAGAAATACCCGTCGACGTTAGGCCAGAAACGATAATCTTTGAGTGCCAGCGCAGCTTTCAAGAGTTCATCGGCGGATTTGGCACGAAGTTCTTCAAGGTTTGAAGCTCCAACCGACTGCGCAAATTGAACTCCGGTCTCCTCACGTTTCTCAAGTGAGGTCGGCGTTGGCGTCAGCGGGAACATCGCGCCGCTCTCGCCGATCGCCCGGCGAAACAGGGTCTTGGCTAGCGGCGAGGCCATCTGAGCACTTACCGACATGGAGCCGGCTGACTCGCCAAAGATCGTGACGTTATCCGGATCACCCCCAAAGGCAGCAATGTTCTTTTGAACCCAAGCCAAAGCGGCGGTTTGATCCAACAGACCATAGTTGCCCGATGCGTGGTTAGACGATTCTTTCGTCAGCTCCGGATGTACGAAAAAGCCGAAGACACCCAATCGGTAGTTCATGCTGACGACCACCACGCCTTTCGTCGCAAGCTTCTCCCCGTCCTGGCGAGGTTCGGAAGCAGCGCCTCCCTGGAAGCCACCGCCGTAAATCCAGACCATTACCGGGACTTTGGCGTTAGCCTTTTTCGCTGGCGCCCAGACATTCAAATACAGGCAGTCTTCGCTCGGACCCGGATCCCGAAAAACCATATCGCTGTAGATCGCACCTTGCATGCAGCGCGAGCCAAAAACATCCGCTTTGCGAACGCCTTTCCACGCTAGTACCGGTTGGGGAGGTTGCCATCGTAGCTTCCCGACCGGCGGTGCTGCAAAAGGGATGCCTTTGAAAATGCGGATCTGAGAACTGGAACCCGCGACACCCTCCACCACGCCGGAGTCGGTGTGAACTCGATCTGCGGCAACTGCCCGCGATCCGCAAGTCGTCAGGGCCAGAACCAGGCAGAACGCCATTTGTTTGCTCATCTTTGCAATCTTCCAGCTACACTATCATCTCGCCGGATCGCGAAACGAAAAAGCCCCCGCCGAAGCGGAGGCTTAAAGTCGAATTTAGGATGATCGCTTAGAAACTGATACCCAGCAGAACATCGCCCTGATCAAGATTGGTTCGCAAACCTCCATTCGCGCTGGCAAACGCCTGGTTAGACCACCGCGTATACCGGGCTTCCGGAGTCAGTTCGAACGGGCCTTTTTTGAAAGTGATCCCAAATCCGGCAACTCCACCATAAGAGTTTCGGTTGTGAAGCTCCTGCGTATTGTCAGCGATCGATGGGAAGACCAAACCGGGAATAAACGATGTTTGACTGACGGTTGAAATATGCCGGAACGACGCTCCGATATCTACAAAGGGACGGAAGTGGCCCACGCTCAGATTCTTCTTGATCACCACCGGGAACTCCCACCAATTGAAGCTTGTCGGCCGATAGCCTACGCCGCTTGAGAAGACGTTATTGCTGTCATACCCGCCTCTCTTATAGAGTCCGTCTACTTCCAGACGCAGGTTATATGGAATGTGGAACTCTCCGCTTACTCCGAGGATGTACCGCGGTGTATGACTGGAGTAATTTGAGCCTGTAATTTGCTGATTTCCACCAAAGAGCGAAGTATTACTAGCGCTCATCATGTCAGTAACTGGAATACCAGCTTTGAATCCCAGCGTTACCGGCCAATGTGACTCTGCGGCCTGCGCCAGTAATATGGTTCCACTAAGAAATAGCGAACCTAATAACAATTTCTTGATCGACATTTTCATCCCACTTACCCTTTTATTTCTAGAATCTTATTCTGTTTTTGGAAGCGCTAACCTGCTTAATATAAAGCACTTAGCTGCTTACCCCTGTTCTTCTAGAATGATGCGGCTTGCTGTTAATTAGTTTCTGCCCGCAAGAACAACAGCTCTAGCTTTGTAGAAAATACAAAAGGTAAATGTTGCGATTAGAAGCTAAAATGACGTGCCTACAACGTACAAGGCATACACGACTGGAACTGCAAACATACTGCTATCTAGCCGGTCCAGCACTCCGCCGTGCCCGGGAAGCAGGTGACCGCTGTCCTTTATGCCAGCCCCTCGTTTAATTGAGGACTCGGCAAGATCGCCGAACTGACCCGAAACATTACCGACCACGGCCATACAGATGATCGCCCAAAGGGGTATCTGCGACATGGTGTTTCCCAAGTAAAGCAGGCCAAAAATCGAAGAGCCTAGAATGGAAGCGGCGGCCCCTTCCCAACTTTTCCCTGGACTGATAGTAGGCGCCAGCTTGTGTTTGCCGAACTTACGCCCGACGTAATAAGCGGCCGAATCACCCACCCAGTTCAATGCCAAAGCAAAGAATAGAAGGTGAACGCTCTTGCTTCGCAGCTCTACCGCAAAGTGCCAGGGAGCGAACGAATAGAAGGCGCCCAGAAACATGCACGCTGCTTCCGGAACGATTGTGCGAAGCTCATCCCGGCGTAAGAGCAGAATGAGTTGAATCACCAGGAAAAGAAAGCTGATCCAGAGGATCTTGTCGGGGAAAAAGATGATGGCGCATCCGATCAGCGCTCCGATAATACCCGGGCGTCTTATACCTAATCCCGTGACTAAGCCCGAGAACTCCCAATAGCACAGCACGCTGATAGTCAGCGCAGCCCCGATGAAGACGTTAACGGACGCAAACCAGATCAGGTAAATTGCCCCGGCAATCAAGGCCAGGGCTGTAAGTAAACGCTTCATCCAAACTGATTGCCTGGGGAAGGCTTATGCGAGGGGCAGTTCCAGCATCTCTTCTTCCAGGCGGAAGGAAGTCTCTCCAGGCAGCACGTGATTACGAGTCAATCCCCCGAAGCGCCGATCGCGATTCTGATAGTCAAAGATGGCCTCCAGCAGGTGAGTCCTGTTGAAATCGGGCCACAGTGTGTCCGTAACATACAGTTCCGAATACGCAATCTGCCAAAGAAGAAAGTTACTGATTCGCATTTCGCCTGAAGTGCGAATTAGCAAGTCAGGATCCTTCAGACCGGCTGTATAGAGATGCGACGAGACGCTTTCTTCCGTGATCTCGAGTGAATCCAGGTTGCCTTCCCGCTTGGCGTTTTCGATGATTGAGTTCATCGCGTCTATCAACTCTGTCCGACCTCCATAGTTGATGGCCAGGTTCAGTCGCATACCGCGGTTCTTTGCTGTCTTTTCCATTACGGCATTGAGCTCGGACTGAACCGCTGCGGGTAAAGACTCAGGCCTTCCAATGGCAACCAGTTGTATATCGTTGTCCATGAAGGTCGGCAGTTCGCGCTGCAGGTAATATTTCAGGATCAACCAAAGACCCTCGATCTCGGGTCGGGGACGTTTCCAGTTCTCAACGGAAAAGGCATATAACGTCAGCGCTTCCAGTCCGAGCTGAACGGAAGTTTCTACCGCCACGCGGACGGCTCCTATGCCGGCCCGGTGACCGAAGATCCGGAGATAGTTTCGCTGTTTAGCCCAGCGTCCATTCCCATCCATAATGATGGCTATATGAGCTGGTAAGCGCTTTGGGTCAAGCTGAGTCGCAATTCGCCAATCTCGCTCGCCGGGGGTTAGCGCCTGAAGCAGTTCCTTCATTGAATCAAAGCTCCATACTACATTAGGGAAGCACTCTGCAGTCGCTTAGCTAGGCCCGTCCAACATCGTGAATCAAGGGCACGAAAGCCGCAGCTCCGCTCAAAAAACACCCAAAACGAAGTGTCTGGGTCAGCGGCTTCCTCCTTTTCAGGATCGCCCAGACGCCTCCCAGCAATGCTCCCGCAATAGTCCCAGCCATAAAAGCTTCCAGTCCGTAGTTCAGCCCCAGAAAACAGCCGAGCATCAGCAGGAGCTTTACATCTCCGAGCCCAAGTGCCTCCTGACCGACCAATCGCCCGAACACCCACGCGGTCAGCCAGATCGGAACCGACAAGAAGATGCCGCCAGCAATCACATTCGCGAAGGAGCCCCAAACGGGATTCACTCCGCCCGAGACCAAATCGCCTGCGATCCCCGGAACTGGCACGAACCCGGTCATGATCAGAGCAACCGCCGTACCGCCCAGGGTTAACTCATCCGGCAGTATCTCGGTCTCCAGATCTGTCCAGAATAACGTCACCAGCAGAGCTTCGAAAATCAGCCATTTGAGAGCGGCAGCGCTATACCCGTACTGGAATACGACCAACCCGAAAAGAAGAGCCGTCGTAAGTTCTACCACTGGATACCGGAGGCTGATCCTTGCTCGGCAACGGCGGCATTGTCCTCGAAGAAATAAAAAGCTTAGAACCGGCAGATTATCGAAGGACGCAATGGGCGCCCCGCATTCCGGACAGAAGGATCGGGGAGTCACGACAGAGAGGTCACGCGGAATACGATAAATGCAAACGTTAAGGAAGCTACCGAGAAGCAGCCCGCACACCGCCGCAAACAGGACCGGCGCGATGCTTACCAGGCTATCCGGCAATGGCTCGCTCATAGCTTTGAATCGTGCCCGCCACCATATTCGGAACCGAGAAACGGTCTCTCACGCGGGCGCGGGCCGCGGCTACTAATCGGCCCGCGAGCCCCGGTTCGTCAAGCACACGCCTGATACAGGAGGCGACTTCCTTCGCACAGCGGTTATGGTCGTTGTCGGGACCGATGCACGTTACGTAGAGTCCGGATCGATCCTGCTCAAAGACTTCCGCCAACCCCTGCACGCGGCTTGCAATGACGGGAACTCCGGCCTCCATTGCAAGCAGTGCTGCCGATCCCAATCCCTCCGATTGCGTGAGATATACGAAAGCCGACGCCTTCTGCAGATCACGCCTCAGATCATCGCTCATCGTCAACTCGGTTTGGGCGATTCGGCATGCCTCTTTCGTCAATTCCGACAACTTCCCCGCATCCTTGCGGAACGCCGGAGCAACCACCGGATAGCTCGGGCTCCATTCACCGCTACGTTCGATCTCGCCCACTGCATCGAAAACCAAGTCGATGTTTTCAGTCTGTACGCCGGCGCCAACAAGCTCACCGGCTACCCACTGCGATACCGCCAGAAAGCGAGAAGCGCGCCCATATTTCCATCTGGACAAAAGACTTCTCTGGATAGGAAATGCCACACGTCGAGAGACCACGAACGGTTTTTGAGAAGCGATGGCAGCCAAGGAATGCGCACGGGCATCGTGGGCGTGTACGATGTTCGCCTTGCGCGACTGCACCCAAATTTCCCGGATGCTGGCCGGGAACACGCAAAATCCGCCGTCCTTGCTCACTCGGGCCAGCGGGCTTTGCGGTCTCGCCAACAACAAGCATTCGTGCCCTTGCGAGCGGAGCCCATTCATAAGCAAGTTCACCTGATACTGCCCACCCCGCATCTCCCGTCCCGTATCGACATGCAGGATGGTCACAGACTTCGCCCGGGGCTCATGTGGCGTGCCTTAAAGAACTTTACAAAATTGTAGGTAGCCGCCATATAGGCAATCGCCAAACCTTCGGCGCCGTCCAGGAAACCAAGTTTCAGCACGTAAGTTCGAAAGAAGGTCCAGATCGGGTCAAAGAGCATGCGGCTGATGTTCACCTTGATTCCGCGCGACACAATTTCCTGTGCAGCTAACGTCGTGTACCCGTCCATCGACCTTAAATGTTGCGACAAAGAATCGCAGGTGAAGTGGAGCAGATTCGATTGCAGATGAACGACCTTTCCATCCACTTTCACTGACTCATGCACAAAGCGTCCCACCCAGCGCGCCTTGCGGCGATCAAACAACCGAACCTTTCGATCCGGGTACCATCCGCTGTGCAGAATCCATCGCCCTAGATACTGGGCCAGCCTTGGCATGGAATAGCCGGCAGCGTCCGGACCGGTCTTCTTGATTTGCCAGATCTCCGCTTCCAGGGCTTCACTGACACTCTCATCGGCATCTAGCGACAAAATCCAGTCATGCGAGGCGAGTTCAGTGGCGATATTCTTCTGGGCGGCATACCCATGCCAGGACGCTTCCACTACGCGTGCTCCCAGCTTCGTGGCAATCTCAACGGTTCGATCAATAGAGCCGCTGTCGAGAACCAGAACCTCATCGCAGCAGCGCAGACTTTCCATGACGCGAGCGATATTCCGTTCCTCGTTAAACGTGATGATCGTAGCCGAGATCTTCATGACGGCCTTCGTTATCCGCACGGACCGGCACGATCGAAAATGACAGCAGAAGAAGCATGAGCGCCGATAAGCTAAGCGTCCGGCGGCCAGCCCCGATTGGTTCTTCATCGTGAACCAGAGGGTGACGTCGAAAGAAAAACATCACAACTGCCCAGATCCACCAAGGCCAGTAAAGCACCCCGGCGATCGCCAGAATTGCTGTCACTAACCAGGACACCCGTCGATGACCTCGCTCGCCAAGCACCGCATAAATGATATGCCCGCCATCCAATTGCCCCACCGGCAGCAGATTGATTGAAGTAGCGAGTAACCCTGCCCAAGCTGCCATGGCCATCGGGTGAAGACAGATATTGGCGGGTGTTGCCCCGGGAAAGCGCATCGCTTCCAAGACCCGAAACAGAAGAGGAGTTCCAAAAGCGAACTCGCTATTCACCTGCAAACCCGGACACAATTTGGAATTCCAGACTCCGATTACCAGAAATGGCAGTAACACCACAAAACCCAGCAAGGGCCCTGAGACGCCAATGTCAAACAAGGCCCGCCGCCGGTATATCGGGGAACGTATCCAGATAAAGGCTCCAACTGTTCCCAAAAGTGTGGGCGAAGGTCCGAAGAAAGGAAGAGTTGCTTTTACATGCCAACGACGGCACATCGCGTAATGCCCTAACTCATGCGCGAGAAGGATCAGGATCAGCGGGATGGAGTAACTGATTCCGCCCCAGACAGCACGGCTTCCCGCAATCGCAACACGGAAACCTAAAAACCAGTCTGCCTCAGAAAGTTCACGGCCAGCCTGGAAACTTCGTTGCAGGGCAAAGCCAAATACCGTGGTGGAAAGAAAGGTTAAGCCCAGAAGCAGTACATTCAACCACCAGTTTCGGGGCCAAGGCTGGCGAGACCGTTTCTGTGATTCGCTGGGCCTTTCCACGAATTCGTCAAAAGTCCGGTCTAACATGGCCGGGATAAGTCTCGCACTTACTGGAGAGTTTGTAGCTCTTTCCCCGGCTTGAATCGAACCGCTTTGCCGGGTGGTATGGCAACCTCAGCTCCCGTTCTGGGATTCCTTCCTATACCAGTCTTACGTGGCCTCACGTTGAAAATGCCGAATCCGCGTAGTTCGATTCGTTCACCGTCACTGAGTGCTTTTTTCATAGTCTCGAATACAGTTTCGACTGCCATCTCAGCCTTTGTCTTCGTAATGCCAGTGCGGCTCACCACTTCGTTGATGATATCTAGCTTGATCAAAAGCCCTCCACCACTGCGCCCGGGTCAGACCCGGAACTCTCTATCTTCTGCAATGTAATGATAAGAAAGCGTTTATCCGAAGTCAACCGTCGCCCCCAAGCTGCATAGTGCCGCGAGTCATAAATGCGCTATTTCTTACAGGCTTTCGGGAATCTTTGCCGATCATGTGATATACCCCGGTTAAATACCTATAGGATGCGTTTGGAAGTTGACTTGCTCTTGTCTAGGCGGCGGCTCTCGAAACAATGAAATCTTTGAAAATACTTCTGGTTGAAGATACTCCGAGTGATGTCCGCTTAATCCGGGAAGCACTGAAAGACACTCCCGTGCCGGTCGACATGATGGTGGCCTATGACGGAGTGGAAGCGATGGAGATCCTCCACACTGCCGATGCTACGGGCGTTAACCGTCCCGACCTGGTGCTACTTGATTTGAATTTGCCACGAATGAACGGTCGGGAAGTACTTGCCGAAGTGAAGTCTTCGCCAACCCTCAAGCAGATCCCCGTATTGGTGATGACCAGTTCTCAAGCGGATGAGGACATTGCCCAAGCCTACGCTTTGAATGCGAACTGTTACATTACCAAACCTGGCGACCTGAGCGAATATATCAGTGTTGTCCGAGCGATTGAAGATTTCTGGTTTTTGACAGCGACTCTCCCGGAACCGGCTCCCGCCAATCGCGATCCAGCAGCGCCTTCAGAAACCGCAGTGCGTGTCGCAAGAGCGGCTTCTGGCCAAAATCTCTAAACGGGAGCTTTCAACCTCTAAGTTGAGAAGCGGTCCCGCGTGCAGTTATGAGCAGCACAGGATCCTATCAGGTTCGTTGGCTGCTCCACCTACCCACGACTACTTAAGACGCTCCGCGTACGGCCTCAAGTGCGGCGTCAAAGTTGGGAGAGTCGCCCACCTTATTAACGTACTCGACATGCTTCAGAGAATTGTCCGGACCGACTACGAAAATGGCTCGGCTTTCAATTCGCAATTCCGGTATTAATGTTCCGTACTGTTCGCCAAACGAGCCGCTGCGATGGTCGGAAAGCATGGTGACTTTTGTAATGCCGAAGTTGCCGCACCAGCGCTTTTGCGCGAATGGTAAGTCCATGCTGATTGTGTAAATCTTCACGTTCGGGAGCTTCTCAGCTTCTTCCTCAAACCTCTTCGTCTGCGCATCGCACACTGGCGTATCTAAGGAGGGCACTACGCTGAAGATGCGAGTACCATTGCCCGTGCCAGCAAGGTCGACGGCCTGCAGTGTTTCATCCACCACACTGAAGTTAGGTGCCTGATCACCGATCTTCAATTCGTGACCTGCAAGAGCGACCTCTTTTCCACTCAGGATGGTTGTCCGGGCCTTCGCTGTACTGTTCGTCATCCGCTCATTTTATCAAGCTCAAAGCGGTTCCGACGGACGCGTTTTAAGCGATCTGTCTCGGTAATTCGCAAACTAGATTCCGGCATTCGTAAACAGTAACGCTGCCCTGCCTTTCCAGATTCGCTAGGAACGGAGCCAAACCAGCCAGGCTCGCCGCTGCGTCATCGGTCAAGGCGACTATGCTCGCAAACGGCGCAAACCGCCGCCGCTGCTCAGTCAGAAATTCCTCCGTTACCCGGTCTAAATCCTTACATCGAACGATGACTTGCTCCGGCGTCTCCAGCCATCTGCTCAAGGCCGCAGCCATTTGCGGAGCCATCGTCGGCTGGGTCCGCAGCTTAGGCGCAAACCAAAGCAGAGTTCTTTCTGCCCGCTCCAGAAATCCCTGATTTCCTGTTAAGTGACCGAGCCGTAGCAACACATCGGCTGCTACCGAGTTGGCGGAAGGCTCGGCCCCGTCGTAATCATCTTTAAGGCGCATCAGAATATCGGGAGCCCCCGAGGCGGTGCTGAAGAATCCACCATCTGCCTCGTCTTCGAACGGATTCATTCCCCGTTCCAGCAGATTGACAGAGATTCGGAAATATTCAGGATTCCCAGATGCTTCAAATAGGTCCAATAGGCCCTGCGCCAGGAAAGCATAATCGTCAGCGAAACCCGGCACTCCAGCCTCGCCATCGCAAAATCTCCGCAGCAAAGTCCCATTGTCCCGGTCGTACATGTGGGCTAGCAAGAACTCGGCAGCTCGGGTTGCCGAAGCCAGGTACTGAGGCTCTTGAAGCACGCCCGCCGCCTTTGCCAAGGCCGAAATCATCAACCCGTTCCAAGCCGTTAGAACTTTGTTGTCCAGGTGAGGGCGTGGCCGCTTCTCGCGAGCTGCAAACAGGAGCCGGATCGACTCGGCTAAGTCCTTTGGCACTCCCTCAGAGCTTTCACGGGTATTCCGATTCAATGCCCGATACAGGATGTTGCGTCCGGTGAACTCCCCATGCGGATCGTTCTCGACATTTCCTCCGCTGAGGACGCCGAAATACCGGCAGATCGTGTCTGATGTGGCACCCAGCAACTGATCGATCTCGTTCTTCCGCCAGATGTAAAACGAACCTTCGCCATGGACCTCTGGATTGTCCGGATCGGCACTGTCAGCATCTTCGGCCGAGTAAAACCCCACCTTCCGGATGGCTTAAATCCCGCAGAACGTAATCACAAACATCACGCACCACCGCAGCGAATTCTGAGTCTCCGGTGAGCTGAAAAGCTTCCGTATAAGCGATTACCAACTGCGCCTGATCATAGAGCATCTTCTCGAAGTGCGGCACGAACCACCGTTCATCCACCGAGTACCGGTGAAAGCCACCGCCGAGTTGGTCGTGCATACCGCCGCGAGCCATCGCGTGCAAGGTCTCAGTAACCATCTCCAGAGCTTCCGAATGCTCCCTTGACCGACTCTGGATGACGTGATATCGCAGTAAGTAGTTAAGCGAAACTGGCCGGGGGAATTTCGGTGCCGTTCCGAAACCGCCATTATCTCTCGTCGAAACTTCTTTCCAGTTGCGCAAACCCAAGCCGGAACAACTCTTCATTCAGCACCTCGCCGCCGGCTGCGCTTTTTGAAAGAGATTGAAGGTGCTCAGTTACGCTCAAGCTGGATTCATCAATCCTTGCCCGGTCCTGCTGCCAGGCTTGCGCCAAGTGTTGAAGGACATCTCGGAAACCCGGGCGTCCGTACTGCGTTCGGGTGGAAAATAGGTCCCACCGAAGAAAGGTTTCAGGTCCGGCGTCAGCCAAACTGACATCGGCCATCCTCCACTACCCGTGGTGGCTTGCACGAACAGCATGTAAATGCGATCTACGTCCGGGCGTTCCTCGCGGTCGAGCTTGATCGGCACAAAGTGTCGGTTCAAGACGTCTGCGGTGGCCTCGTCTTCAAATGACTCGTGCGCCATCACGTGACACCAATGACAAGTCGAATAACCAATGGAAAGGAAGATGGGCTTATCTTCTCGTCGCGCCCTTTGGAAGGCAGCTTCACCCCACGGCAACCATTGCACCGGGTTCTCGGCGTGCTGCCGCAGATAGGGGCTCTTTTCGGAAGCTAATTGGTTAGTTGGCATTCAAAACCAGCCGAATCTACCGGATCGGCTTACGCGGAAACTGTTTGGGTTGGTTAGCAATGTCGTAAACCAGTGAGGCAATCACGGCCGAGGCTTGCATCAGGTCTTCGGGTACGGCATGGCTGAATGTGTCCACATCCGAGTGGTGCGTGACTGATGAGTAATCCAGCGGATCCTGTATAAATTGAAAGCCGGGCAAATTCACGGCATCGAATGAGAGATGATCTGTTCCGCCCGTGCCTTTCAGGGTTGTAGTCGTCACGCCAAGATCTGCAAATGGGCGCAGCATCTCCTCGAATACAGGACGCGCGGCATCGTTATTTTCCAGGTACACCCCGCGAATCTTGCCACTCCCGTTGTCCAGGTTTAAATACGCATCCAACTTGGCGTGCTCCGGCTTCATTTCCTTTGTTTTCGGATCTCCAAAATGAGCCTTCACGTAGCCTTTCGACCCAAACAGTCCCTCTTCTTCGCCGCTCCATAAAGCAATTCGGACTGTTCGGTCCATCGGCAGGCTTAACTTGCTCAGGACGCGCATTACCTCCATCATCACTGCACTGCCTGCCCCGTTGTCTGTCGCGCCTGTTCCGGAATGCCATGAGTCAAAGTGTGCACCGATCATCACGACCTCCTCTGGCTTTGTCTTTCCAGGGATTTCACCGATTAGATTAATTCCATCCACATCGGCATCCGAAACTTTTGCTTCAGCTCCATTCGCACCGCCACCGGCTGTTTCATGCCGATCAGCCGTACCATGCGCGAATACTGCTCCTGCGTCACTACAAACGTGGGAGCATTCGGCTCCTTTGGTGAACCAGCCTGTTCGGCGAACAGCAACCCGTTGTGAGCGCGTACGTCCTCCCGAATCAGGCCCGCGACACCTTCATCGTGAAAGAACCGGCCTACTTCATCGATGAACTTGAAGTATTGATCGACGTACGCATCCTGGTCCTTGGGTGACATACTGAGGAAGTACTTTTCTGCGTCCTCTGGATCTGACGGTAATTTTAATCTCGTCTTCCGGAATGTCTCTGATTATGAAACGGCGTTGGTGCTTTCGCCAGGTCTCCCAGCTCCGCATCCGTGTAGCGCCGGAACAAAGGGCGCTCGCTGGGCTTCGGTTGCTTGTCTTCCGAGACTAAGAACAAACTTACCTTTCAGCTTGCCCTTCCATTCCGTCTTGTACTTCTCAAAAAATTCCTTGCTCTTGGTGATGTCATACCCGGCTGTCTGCATGGGCGCAAGAATCACCTCTCCGCTTTCCACACCATGGGTAGGTGAACTCCAGGCCAGCGGCATCGCCACCAGATGGGAGTACCGCGGTTGAGTCATCTCCAGAGTGTAGGATTGCAGCGACCAACTCCGACCGATAGGTCCCCATTTTTCCGAGTGAACGTTAGAAACTCCAAAGCTCTTCAGACGCGACATCGCCCATTCCGCCGCCTCTTGGAAATCGGGCGATCCTGTCAGGCGCGGTCCGTACCGATCGGTGAGGTTGGACAGGGTGTCCATCACCTCCGAATGGGCAAAGGCTTCCGTCTTGATTCGATGGACGACGTCTAAGTTCTGAGCGTGCGCATGAAACCAGGAAAGGCCTAGGGACGTAAGAAGGACTACCTTATTTCTCATGAAGAACGTTGCGCATCCAGGCTTCTGCCAGGCGAGGCCATCCTGTCACCGCATCGGGTGATGGACGTAATCCGTATCCATGGCCGCCCTTGCTGAAAAGATGCATCTCTGTCGGTATTCGGCTGCCTTTAGACCCTTGTAGTACGTCAGCGTGCCGTCAATAAAAGACGTGTCATCTTCCGCCTGCACGATGAAGGTCTGCGTTGCACGGCTAGCGCTGGAAACGGTCTCCAAATACGCGGGATAGATCAGGATTGTAAAATCGGGCCGCGCGCTCTGGTCGTCCGCCGCATCAACGGCGTGGTATGTTCGGTCTGCGCCGTGGCCGCTCAGCACTGCCGAAAGATGACCGCCCGCCGAGAATCCGAGCACCCCGACTCGCTGAGGGTCAATCTGCCATTCCGCGGCGTGTCTTCGTACGATACCCATGGCCCGCTGGGCGTCCTGTAAAGGCTGCTCATATTGGGATGCTCCGCCCGGCGCCGCTACCCGATACTTCACTAGCACTGCGGTAATTCCAACGCTGTTCAGCCAGGTACAGATCTCGGTACCTTCCAGATCCCAAGCCAGGATGCGATACCCTCCACCGGGGAACACCAACACTGCCGGTGTTGGAGCACTGGTGTGGGCAGCCGGATACAAAGTAAGCGAAGGCTCAGTGACAGGGCCCAGCCGAATCACGGGACGGCCCGCTACCTGGTGGTCACTCGCCTGAGTTGTATCGGCTTCCGGCCGATCACTTGCTTTTGGTCCAGGTGCACCCTTCGGCCACAGACTGATGACCACCAGACCCACAATCAGAGCACTCATCAAATTTGTGAGTACGAAGTTGGATTCAACACCAGATTAGTGATGTTCGAAACAATTGATTCGTAGTTGAATTTCGGTGAAGCCGTTAGCTTCTTCCAATCCGGATTTGAACTGAAGGCCTTCCATTTGACGTTCATCTCCGACAAATCCGGAAAACTCAACATGTAAGTAAGATTTGGAAGCCGGGTTCCAATCAGCATGTCACCGTAGAAGACCTGCCAAAAACCAGCCTGTTCAAAGATAGCGAACTCGCCGCTGTGAAACATCTCAACTTTGCGCCGGTGTGCTTGTGTGCTGGGACTTTCGTATGTGCGCATTTGAAAGACACGAGGAGATTTGGTTGCTGTCGCGGGCGGCAAGACCAGCTTTGGCCAACCCTCGAAAGCGATCAAGAGCGAGCTTTCCATGCGCTCAAACGCGGGCTCCTTGGCGGGCGCAGTCAAAAAGGCAGCACCCGCACGCATGAATTCCTCATCCGCCATTAGCTTTTGCTCGGCACCCACCAGCGTCTCGGCCGACATGGCCGGAATCAGTAAATACAGGGACGGCGTCTCCGGCCCGAGATAGAGATTGAAAGCGCCCACTGGTTTGATCCCCAGTCTGTTTAAGTCCGGGTATCAATGCCTCGGCTACGAATGTGTTGGCCAGCTTTTCCTGCGGCCCGGACTGCAGATGATATCGCCGCAGTTCGTAGTATTCGCGGCCACTTTCTCCTGGTGCCTTTTGTGCCATCGCAGGTAACGCCATCGCCGCCGACGCGCGCAGTGAATTATTTAAAAACCGTCGTCTATAAATCATGTTCTTTCCGCCAAAGTTCTTTCCAACGTTTCAATTGATATCCGGCAGCGGGTGGATAGCCTTGCTGCTCAGCCAAGCCTTCCGAAAAGCTTCTATTTGTGGCGAAACTTCGCGGTCTGCTTTTTCGAAGGTCACAATCTCCCACTGCGGATCTTCCGCCAATCGCACTCCAAACTTTCGAGTGCCGGCCCGTCCCGCAACTTCCACATGGACCACCTCACCAGGCTTGCACTCTGTCAGAACGTTCTTCACATCCGCACTTGTCTTAACTTTCGTCCGATCCACTGTGAGAATTCGATCATTCCGCCCCAGTCCGGCTTTGTACAGCGGCGTGCCCTTGTATGTTTCATTCTTGAGTGTTACCCCGTCCTCTCCGTCGGTCAGCTCCGGCCGCCCCCACCAGGCTTCCCCTGCATGAGCCTTTCGCAAGAGCATTCCGGCGGGGGCTAAAAGGTTGCCATACGGCATCGCCTCCTTGCCGAAGATATATCGCCGGAACATCTCGTCCGCGAACGTCCTGTCTCCGACCGCCACTCCTAAGGCAGATTGCAGATCGGGCAATGTGTAGGGCTTTTCAATATCCGGATGTTGGTGCCAAACCTCTCGCATCCAGTCGTCGAGAGACTTACCCTGCGAATCGTTCCCGAATCGCCAAGTCAATTCCCGAGTGCCAGCGCTTGCCCATACGTGTAGTACGAGATATAGGTGTTGCGAAAATTGTTTGGGTCAATGGAAGCGGCTGCATCCACGAAAGGAGCAAGCTCGCTCATTTCCACCGCGCTGTGTACCAGCCGTCCCGGCGCATTCAACACTCGATCCGTCGCGCCGCCCATGCTC
The DNA here is from genome assembly GCA_963814195.1 of uncultured Acidobacteriaceae bacterium. Lineage (GTDB taxonomy): Bacteria > Acidobacteriota > Terriglobia > Bryobacterales > Bryobacteraceae > Bog-105. Next base: position 221,452 of record CAWFBU010000003.1, on the reverse strand, counting down.
TGCGTGAACGAGCTAAGTGGCAAGATTCTCGCCCGCTGCAGCGTTAGGATGCCGTAGTAATTGGTAAAACCTTCCGCAAACCAAAGTGCATCCGACATATCGGCACGTTCAAAATCGAAAGGCTCCAGCGACTTTGGGCCTCATCCGTCTTACGTTCCAGGAATGAAAGAACTCATGCGAGACCGTCCCGATTAAGTCAGTGGCCCCGGTCCCGCTCAGGCTTCCAGTGCCAGTGATAGACGTCGAGTCGCGATGTTCCATTCCATCACCCGCCACATACGGAAGATAATCTACCAGGAATGTATAGGTGCCGCCGTCATACTTGGGCAATGCTCCGAAGATTCCTTCCTCTTCCAGCACCACGGCCTTGCAAAGGCGTGCATAGCGCTCTGCCTGTTCGGCGGTTCCCTGATGATGAAGCGACAGGCGGAACACTGCATCCTCAATCTTCCAGGTCGGAAGCGCATGATCGCTGATTTCGACGGGACAATCCATTAACCATTCGAAATTAGGCGCACGCCAGTCGCCATCCTCTTGTGGAAGCATTTGCGTAGCCACCTTCCAGTTTCGCTTGGTAAGTCGAAATGTACAACGGCCGCGATTTTTTCATATCCATGCGCCCAAGCCAGCATTGCGGGCATGTTGAAATGCGCATGAGTCTCATCGATGCCGTTATAAGTGCCGTCTGCGCGATCGCCGAACACGGTATATTCGAACAGACCACTTTATTCCGCACCGCGGTCAATTCCATCCGTAAGGATCAGGCCGATTAATCGACAGACGGATGTCCCGCGCCGTCTGTCGCACGCACACCATAAATGTTCTTTGCGAATTCGTGCAAGGCATAGCGGCCCGGAGACGAGCGGCTCATGACCATTTCAAAACTGGAGTGTCACCTCGCTGAACACGACCCTCACTTCGGCTTCATGATGAATCGGCATTGGGAAATGCAAGGCTGTATCGAACGGCCGTTTGTGCAAACGCCGGAGCCGCCCAGACAGCAATCATCGGGATGGCTAAAAAAGACCTAAAAGTAAATCGCTCAAACAGCTTCCGGTTCCTCTCGTTCCGAGATGGTACTTCAGTAAACATCTAAGGATATATTGGCTGTTTCATGCGAATGACTCTTCTGCTGTCTCTTGTTCTTTACTTTTGGCTTTGCACCGGCTCCCGCTGCTGTTCGCCTCCCTCAGATTTTGAGCAGCCATGCAGTCCTGCAGCGGGTCCAGCCTATTCATATCTGGGGTTGGGCCGATGCGGACGAAAATGTGTCGGTTTCCTTTGCCGGCAGTACGGAACCGCAACCGCCGACCGGCTCGGCCATTGGAGTGTCTATCTTCCTCCGCACGCTGCCGGTGGGCCCTTCGAAATCAAAGTTGCTGGGTCTAACGAGATCAGTCTGACTGATCTGTTGATTGGCGACGTGTGGTTTGCCTCAGGACAATCCAATATGGAAATGCCGCTCAATGGATTCCCCGGCTCGGCAGTGATTAAGGATGGCGCCCAAGAAATCAGCGCCGCGACCCAGCCCCAAATTCGTCTTCTCTATGTGCCCAAGCATGCTTCGGCCTTACCCGCTCGAATGAGTTCGAAGGCAAAGTCGCCTGGGCGCGTTGCACCCCTGAAACTGCAGCCAAATTCTCGGCAGTGGCTTATTTTTTCGGCCGCGATCTGGTGGCCGCCCAGCATGTTCCCATCGGCCTGGTCGATTCCACCTGGGGCGGGACTCCGGCTGAAGCGTGGACCAGTATGGAACGTCTGGCTCGCAGACGCTTCGCTCATGCCGACCTTTTTCAGGCTTTCGGCCGGATGACCGACACTCAGTCTCATGCTCAGGAACAAAAAGCTGCCGACAGCGCGGGCGATGAAGCCGCTCGGCAGGGCCATCAACCCCTACCGAAACATACCTGGCGCGGCGACCTTTCTTCCTGGACCCCTTCTTGGCTGTACAACGCCCTCGTCGCTCCCGCCACCCCGTACCCGATTAAAGGCGTGATCTGGTATCAGGGCGAATCGAATACCGACGCCGTTCGAGCTCCTCTTTACGCCAGACTTTTCCAGACCATGATCTCCGATTGGCGGACACATTGGCAGCAAGGGGACTTTCCGTTTTTATACGTACAGATCGCCAATTTCGACACCTCGCCTTCTGCGCTGTGGCCCACAGTTCGTGAAGCACAACTCGAAACACTCAATCTCGTCAACACCGGCATGGCCGTTACGATCGACGTGGGAGAACCCGACAACATTCATCCGGCTAACAAGCAAGCGGTGGGAGCGCGCCTCGCCCGGGTGGCCCGCGCCATTGCCTACCACGAGAATATCTGCTACTCCGGCCCTCTCTTCCAGCGAGTCAGTTCGGAGGGCAACACTCTGCGGGTCTGGTTCCGCGGCGCGGATGGTGCTTTGCAGGCCAAAGGAGGTTCGACTCTCCAGGGCTTCGAAGTAGCCGGAGAGGATGGAAAGTTCACCCCTGCTGAGGCCAAGATCGACGGTGGCACTGTTCTGGTCGCTAGCCCCACGCTTCAGCATCCTAAGTATGTCCATTACGGCTGGAGCAACTCGCCTGCTGTCAACCTCTTCGACTCTGCGGGACTGCCTGCGTCCCCTTTCACCTCGGAAGAGTAGCCGTCGCACAGTTGCCCAATGATATTCTAAATGGGTAGTGACACCCGCACAGACGGGCCGGTAGCTCAGTTGGTAGAGCATCGCACTTTTAATGCGGTTGTCGCGGGTTCGAGTCCCGCCCGGCTCACCAAGATTCTAAATGACTTCATTTGAAGAGTCCTGATTGTATTTCACTAGCGTCTAGCACCTATTGAGAAGTACTTCCATCTTTCTTGGCCTTTGAGGAAGGCTTCATTTTCACTGCTTGCAAAACGGATTCGTTTAGCGCTTACGATGTCGCAACGGTCGGAAACTGCCCGTGCTTTGTGTCAGCTGATTTTTATCGAGTCTTTTTCGCTGTATTCATCCTCGACCATGTTGGTGATTGCCGTTCTCCGCCAGAGTCTCTTAGAACGTTCGGTGCAAGTGCATCACTTTGCCGACCGGAACATTGAAGGTGCAACCGATGCCGTCGTAAGCTTAATTTCGAGCACTGACGAATGAGCAGATTGGGCTTTGCAGTCAGCCTTTAAGCTAATTAGCTTTTCTGTTTTTTCTTTGCTGATTGCTAGTGTTCAGCCTGGAAGCTGGATATCGGATGCAACTGTTGTGACTTGATGAACAACCGACTCCAGGGCATGTTGGGGAACGGCGGGAAGACTGAAAGGCGCTCCGAGAAGAATAGGAGGATGCGAAATCTCGCGGTAGGCTGGCCGGCAAAGTCGAGATAGCCCTGTCCGGCTCCCTCCTTAGAAGAGCCACAATCAATGGTGCGATTACTCGCCAGTGTTAGTCACAGCCGCCGTTTGATACTGAGAAAGTATCGTGCCTGTGCCTAGGTCTTGTCACTTACGGCAAGCTGAAACCGTAATATGAGGATCCTTTTCTGGGTCGTAGTCGGCGATTGAGCTGCAGTAGCAACTACTTACTTCAAAGATTGGGGAGTTTAAGACCCTGAATACCCGAAACAAGGGTCTTCAGATTGTGATCTTAGCCATGTGAGGGCTCAATGACTACTACTAGGCATCTGGACGTCTGCCATGAAGTGAGATCCAGACACAATCAGAGATCTCTCATGTTTCTTTGGTCCTTCTAGAGCTGACAGTTGTTCTAACACTCCGAACGGTCCGTAAACCAAGAACTCTTTGTGTGAATCTCTGAACTCTGAATACGTAAGTTCTTGATTGAATTTCAGACCGCACCTCTCACGTAAATTGCGAAGAATCCTAAATGAGATGTTGTTGCGCGATGGTAAAGCGCAGAATAGCCTGTTCGAGAGACTAGGTACATAGTGAACATAGTAGAGATATTGCAGAGGATCGAGAATGTCGATCGGCAAGTCTCCGTGTTGTGCACTCGCAAGTAGTGGATCAGCAGCCAACGGATCTCGTGATGTTCCGCCAAATTCTAAGCCTGTGCTCGGTTCTGCTAGGCGTTCGGGCCAGCCGTTGTGCCGATGCCAGGCTAGACGCCCCACATCCAACGTAAGGACAACAACGAGGAGAGCGACCGTTGTCACGGCTATCCAATTCATTGTCCGTCGTGAACCTATTCCAAAACCTAAAATGATACAAACGCCGGCAAGAGCCGACTGAAAATAGCGGGAGAAGAATGGCCCATGCACAACCTTCGCCAAAAGGATCCCGAAAACCGGCATGAACAAGAAACTGAGAGCTAATATCAACTCGTGTATCGGTATAGATGCTTTAGGCGCATTGCTTACGTCTGTATTCAACCCAGCCCGAGCGGTTGAAAAGAGGACAAGAACAACAAAGATGATCAAGATCGTCGGTCCAAGCAAGAATTCGTAAAAGTGAGTGACTTGAGACCAGTTTGCAGGAAACCATTGGGCGAATGGTGTTCCTCTTGTTGTTCGCTGGTATGAGATGAATAAAGGAGATACATCGCTATTGCGGGAAGCGTCGGGATAAAAAGTGCTGTCCAAAAAGGCCGGCGCGAACGATATCGCATTAGCAGCTCCGTACAGGCGAAGGGAATTACCAGAAGCAGCGCATAACAGTGCAGCATGAACCCGGCCAGGAGCGAAAAACCGAAGCCTAAGTACCAGATTTTAGCGCCAGGCTTCTCAGTCGTCAGCTGCCAAAACAGCACGGCGAGGCCACAGCAGCCGAGCACAATCCCGTGCGGTCGCGCCTCGTAAGCATAGTAAAAGGCTCCAGTAAGCATCGGGAAGAGCATTGCCATCGTTCCTGCCAGATGACCCGCGCGTCTATTTACAAAGAAAAACAGACATATGCAAAAGAGCCAAAAGCCAATCATCTCTGGTAAGCGAGTCGCAATTAGGCCCTCGCCAAAGATTCCCTCAGTTGCCCGAGTGAGAACGTAGAACAATGGCGGGTTGAAATCTACCCCGCTATTAAGGGCGGGCCAAAGAGTGTGTATGTCAAGCCGTGCGAAGTATAAGGTCAGTAGTTCGTCGTACCAAAAGAGCTTTTCAGAAGCCCGTACAGTGACTTCGAAGAAGTAAACAAATGAGAAGATTAAAATCAGTAGGGGTGATAAGAATTTCGAGTGCTTGGGAGCGGAGCGCTCCCCTTCTATTTGGTTCGCGATCGCTAGCATCATTCGTGAATTGACTGTGTGCGTTTGTCCCTATGTAGTGATCAAGAGATAAGGCTAACATGCGGATTGTAATTACAATGCCGGTCTTTGAGGACTGGGAAGCGTCTTCCTTGCTCTGTTCATCTATTGATTTGGCTACCCAAACAATACCGGGCGCGACGGTCGGAATCCTGCTCATCGACGATGGCTCTTCCGCTTCAAGAGGTTCGTGGTTTGTGGCGTTCACTCCACAGCACCTGAAATGGGTATCAACCCTGACGCTGCGGCGTAACGTGGGCCATCAACGTGCGATCGCTATTGGGCTCACTTACATCCAACAGCATGTTCCTTGTGATGCCGTTGTGGTTATGGACGCAGATGGCGAAGACCGCGCAGAGGATATTGGCCGTCTTGTTCAATGCCTTGGTGAAGCGCCTTCTCCGACCGCAGTATTCGCTGAACGAGGACGGCGCATGGAAGGTTTGGTTTTTAGAAGTTTTTACCAGTTCTACAGGTTACTTCACTACGCTTTGACTGGTCGGGGCATCAGGATGGGAAATTTCAGCATCTTGCCGGCTTATCACTTGAATGCTCTTATTGCATGTCCTGAATTGTGGAATCATTATGCGGCAGCGGTCGTCAAATCCCGTCTGCGGTATACGACCATTCGGACGGACCGAGGAGTGCGTCTGCGCGGAAAGTCACACATGAATTTTGTAGCATTGGTTGTTCACGGATGTTCTGCTTTATTTACCTTTCATGAGATAGTCAGCACGCGATTGCTCATTGCGAGTGCTGCGGCAGCTACGATTTTCATCTTATTGCTGGCCGGTGTAATCTTTATAAGAGCATTGACCAATTTGGCGATTCCAGGCTGGGCAAGCGTGGTTTCCGGACTGCTTTTTTTATTGATCCTTCAGTCTCTTGCCACGTCACTCTCAGTCTTATTTTCTGCCATGATTAGCCGCAACACACTAGGCTTCTTGCCATTGCGGGACTATCCCTATTTTGTTGCCGGTTGCGATCAGATTTATCCAAGATGAGCAGCTTGCATTACGTCGGACAAGAATTAGACCTGTTTTCGCACGCCGAGAATTGGAAGTCTTACTGGTCCAGGGTTATACAGCCCTTCGTAAGAGGAGATGTTCTTGAGGTAGGGGCTGGTCTTGGAGCCAATACAGCTTTTCTCAAACCGCAAAGCATGCGGTCGTGGACATGTTTAGAACCCGATCCCAAGCTGGCTGCGCGGCTGACCGCCGCACTGAGAAGCCAAACCGAGACACAGCACTGTGAAATAGTCGTTGGGACGACAAGGTCATTTGAGCCAGTAGCTCAATTCGATACGCTGCTGTATATCGATGTCCTAGAACATATCAGAGAGGATTACGAGGAGCTCCAGTACGCTTCCCGACTACTTCGTCCAGGTGGCTGCGTGATTGTTCTGTCACCGGCCCACCAGTGGCTCTACACAGAGTTCGACAAGTCGATTGGTCACGAACGCCGCTATACACGGCGGACCCTTAGTCGTTGTACGCCCGAAGGATGTCGGGAACAATCTGTTTTCTATCTTGATTCCTGCGGGATGTTAGCTTCCCTAGGGAACCGACTTTTCTTGCGGCAAGCTAATCCCACACTGAACCAAATTAACTTTTGGAATCACTTCCTCGTACCGACGTCTTCCGTATTGGATCGGCTAATCGGTTATGCGCTCGGGAAGTCTGTCGTCGCAATTTGGACGAAAGGGGCCGGCTCTAAGGAGACGGACTAAATTTCTTTTTTAGGACGAGGCCACGGCCGACCCAGAGATTGCCTTGGTCGGGGGAGACACGGATGTTTTCGCCCAAAGGTCCTATGACGAAGAGCGTGCATCGTTTCTTTATAAAATGAAACCGGCCAGAAAGCCGGTCTTTCTTGCGTTCTGAAAGCTATCCCGGCGCTCGGGTCCAATGACTTAGTTCTTCAGCTGAACTGCCCGTGTCGTCAGCAAGATCGGCAGAGAACGCGATCCTGCCCGAGGGCGCTCCGAACTTTTGATGCCCGGTGATTCGAACAGCGAACTGGCTACTGAGCTTTACATACATGAACCGTCGTGCGTCCAGAGACTGCCGAAGCAGCCTAGTTGGGCGATCCAGGCGAGGGATTTAAGGTCGCGAGGGATTTAAGGTCAAGAAACGAAGAGCGCCGGGCCGGAGGCGAAGTTTACTCCGTTTTAGCTAGGTTGGGGAGCACTTGTTGTTTTCTCGGCGTCTTCGTGGTCAGAATGCACCGCAATGGCCGCGTTAGTTCCTTCTTTTCAACTGAACTACGTTTTGCCAGGACAGTACCTTGGGCAGCACGCACGTCTGTCACTGCTGAGTCCTTTACAGTGCACACCTTCTACTCAAAATCATCAGCGTGCCAGTGGTAAATTGCTTGGGGATGTGAGAAGCGAAAGCCAAGACGTGCGAAAACATTTAGGATCGCCGTATTCGTCGCAGAGATTGTCGTTGTGGCCCGAGTCACGCCGAGGCGTGTGAGTTGATGCATGACGGCGAGATACATTTCAAATCCCAGTCCAGATCCTTGCAGACTTGACGAAATCGCCGCTAAGCGCAAATCGGAACTCTGGCCTTCCACCGTGAAGTGGTAAAAGCCTTGGACCGAGCCTCCGCGTTCCAACACATAGACGCGGTCAATGGGCTGGGTGCCAGTCAAAGCTCTCTGTATCCAATGGCGGTAACGCAAGTTGGAAAGTGAAGCGGGTACCTGGACGTCAGCATGATAACGGCCGTGCTGGAAAGACTCAATGGCGATCCTTTCGACGATCTCCCAATCTTGTCTTTCCGCAGGGCGCAGCTGGACACGGGAACGCATAAGAGCCAGCGTCCGGAGGTCGTTCTGAAATGCACCCAGACTTAGATCAACGAATTGAAAACTGTTAGCGGGAAGAAATGCTTTCCAGAACCGTTCGTCGCCCGGCACCGAGCAAGAACAGAGTCGCACTCCGTTTTGCTCCATCCAGGCATGAAGAGAAACTTTAAACTGAAGTTGCTCTTCGCCATTAAGCTTTTCAACAATAGGCTGGTAGGTCGCAACTGGAAAACCGAATGTTTCCGAGTCCCAGGGCAAGAGATAAGCTTCGCCGAGCGACGCGTTGCCCGGACAGATCTGTTCAGGAAAAGTTCGGTAACCCGCTCTCATTGCCGCCCCTCGTTGAGGACGTGGCTTAGACCTTCACCGCACTTCACTGGATCGAACCAGATCTCGAATTGAATGCGCATAGGATTCGTGTTGTTCGAATGTATTCGATCGAACTGCGTACGGGGGCCGACTCATGGTGCGCACATGGATGCGAGCGATGTACTCCCCGATAATCCCGAGGGCAAATAGTTGCGCACCGGAGAAGATGGCAATGATGGAGGCAAGGAAAGCGAAACCTGGCACGCTACCGCCTTGCACGAAATACCGAACAAGAACCAAGCCCAGCACTAAAAAGCCGAAAAGGGTAAAGCCGAATCCGATGAGACTTGATATCTGGAGCGGAAGCACGCTGAAACCAGTCGCCATATTCAGGGCGTGAACAATCAGCTTGTGCCAAGTGTAGTTGGAGACTCCGACGGCGCGCGGGCGATGTCGTACAGGGGTGGCGGTAAATCGCTGAGTAGCCCACGTCAACAAAACGTCTACCGAGACATAGGGGCTGCTGTAGTTGGCAAAGCCGTCACGCAGCCGTGTACGAAAGACGCGGAAGGCGCTGATGTTGCGCGCAGTTTCAGCACCCATGCTCCCTTGCAGCGCCATCTTCGTGACGCGAGATGCGACATTCCTAAGAAACCCGTGCGTCTGCTGGAGCGGAGTGCCATACACCACGTCGTAGCCTTCCGCAAGTTTGTCGACGAGGCTTTGAATATCCTCAGGCGGATTCTGTAAGTCATCATCTAATGTAGCGATAATCTCGTAACGAGCTTGCCGAATGCCGCACAGCAAAGCATTGTGCTGACCGTAATTGCGCATTAGATCGAAGCCGCGAATCCAACTGTACTCGGTCCCTAATTCCTCGATGACATTCCAGCTGCGATCTCGGCTGCCGTCATTCACAAGGATCAGTTCAAAAACCTGGTCTCCTAGAGCAGATATTAATTCAGATACTAAAGACTTTAGACTCTTCTCGGCGTTGAAGACAGGGATTACAACGGAGATTGACACCTCATTAACTTGACTCATCGCACCAGACCACTAGACACTCCTACGGAGGTCGTCTGTATCGCCTTCGAGCCTCCCAGTGGATTGCTGAAAGACCTGAGGGCCGCAAGCACCAAGATGTAAGTAAATATCTCTCCCATCCGGAAGAACGAACTCCTTGTTACTCGCATATAGTAGCCACCGTAGAAATCGAGATAAGCATCCATTCCGTTCTCGGGCAGCGGTACCGCCATCCAAACCCGATTGAAAACAATCACTGCCGCCAGAACAAAGCCAGCTTCCCACATTCGGACATGTCCCTCATCCAGAAGAATGACCAGGGCCATTAATTGGAGCGGAGCGCAATAGGTAATGTAGATATCGATGTTGGTGCCCCCATACATGACCAGCACAAAGTGAAAGAACATGAAGAGCGCAATTACCCGGAAATGTGGACGCAGGCGCCGGGATAATAGCTGCACCCGCGAACGGGAGAGCAACAAGAGCACTGGCAACCATCCGGCCAAATAAGCAAAGGCGATGTTGAAATCGTGTTTGCGGCTCATTGGGTAAGTAAAAAGCCGCTGGATCGTGGATCCGTCATTGAGAGGGTCAATATCCTGGAACGTGCGTGCTACTGGAATAACCAGCCGGGGGAGAACAAAGCATCCAGTAAGCATCAGGCCTGTAAAAAGCAGCGGCTTCCAGGATTTTTTCCACCCCTTCAAACGGTGCTCAACGAGGAGCAAAATTGTTTGGACCGCAAGGGGAACAAGGAGGAACTCTTTAAAAAACAGCCCTATCGAACAGGTGACTAAACATATGTACACACGCTTTCGAAGTAAAGCCGCGAAGGCAGCTAGCAGGAACGGGTAAGCGTAGATATCAACCATTGTCCCCGAAAAGAGCGTCCATTTCACCACGAAGAAATTGAGAGCCAGAGAAATGCTGGAGAATGTCGAAGCAAAGATACTCGCGCCTAACCATCGGGCAAAGTAAAAGCAGCCAACGATAAAGGCCACACACATTGCTGCGTTGCAGGCTCGGAACGTGCGCTCTGGATCTGAATGCAGCAGATGAGAAATACCTCCTACCAGTAACGGCGCGCCAGGGCGGTAAGCAAACGGAGCAGCCAAGTCTCGATTGCCTGACAAGCCATGGGTCGCCATGTCCAAGTAGTAGTGCATATCCCATTGCGGCGCCATATGATTAGTCAGCAGCCAGATTAGAGCGACTAGGCCCACAGCGAGAGCTCCAATGAACCAATTCCCCGGCCGGTTCAATGCTGTCGTTCTCGGTTCCAAAGCAACATTCACGTCCTGATTCTAGCGAAAAGGCCAGTCTTTCGTGTTTAAAAGGAGTTGGATTGTGACAGCTGGTCGCAGTACTTGAACTTCAGTTCACAAAGGGGATTGCCTTGACACCTTTCCGGTGCTGAGCCGAAACTCGAGTAGTGCGGACGGAAACTAGCCTAAGGCAATTCTTGGACAGGATCAGTAATTGATGCAAGGTGCAACCAGGTTTCAAAATTTGATCCTTCCGATATGCCTGACCATGAGTGTATTGTTCACCCGACAAATGCAAGCGGGACCCAAAGCCCCGACAATGCTGACTCATAGCGTCGATGAACGTCAGACGGTTAAGCTTGCCGGGAACACGCGGCCTGAGGCCAACCACTTGAACGATCGCGGAGCGGTACGCGATTCTACCCGGTTTGAGCATATGCTTTTGCAATTGCGGCGTGCCCCTGATCAGCAGCAAGCCCTCGAAGAGTTCCTGAAGGATTTATACAATCCTCAGTCGCCTAACTTCCACAAGTGGCTATCTGCAAGTGAGTTCGGGAGCCGTTTCGGCCTGGCGCAAGGGGACACTACAACCGTGCTTAATTGGCTGACGTCGCATGGTCTTACCGTAAACGGCATAACGGCCAATCTGGTCGTTGATTTTTCAGGCACAGCGGCCCAACTACGTCGGACCTTCCATACTGAGGTTCATCATTTATCGGTTCTCGGAAAGCAGCACTACGCCAACATGAGTGATCCCGATATACCGGCGGCTCTCGCTCCGGCGGTGGCTGGCCTCGTTTCTATGAATGACTTCAAGCCGCATCCGCTTGGTCGAGCCGTTCCGAATTTCACAACAAGCTCAGGCCGGTACGCCGTGGTTCCTTCCGACTTGGCGACTATTTATAACTTCACCCCAGTCTTCCAAGCAGGCATCTCCGGGCAAGGGCAGACCATTGCGGTCTTGGAGGATAGCGACATGTTCAGTACCGGTGATTGGTATGTATTTCGTAAGGCGTTCGGCCTTGCAAGACCCTATCCCCAAGGTCGACTCATCACACAGCACCCCACTTCCAGCACCGGCGAAGCTTGTTCGGATCCATATTTAAACGAGAACGCCGTAGAAGCGGCCATCGACGCCGAATGGGCGAGCGCGGCAGCCCCTAGCGCAACCGTAGTTGTGGCTTCCTGTGAGGGCACAACCTTCACGTCCGGCATCTTCATCGCGCTGCAAAATCTCCTGACGAACGGAGACACGCCGCCAGGAGTGGTCAGCATCAGCTATGGAATGGCGGAGGCGTCTCTCGGCAGTGCGCAAAACGCTTTTATCAGCTCTCTTTACCAAATGGCAGTAGCAGAGGGAGTTTCGGTGTTTGTGGCGGCCGGAGATTCCGGGGCGGGCGGTGATGATGGTGGAGCAACTGTCGCAACTCATGGTATTGGAGTGAACGGCTTCAGCTCTACTCCCTACAACGTGGCGGTAGGTGGAACCGATTTTGGTGACCGTTACTTTGGTACTAGTGGGAATTACTGGAGCGCAACCAACTCTCCGACTTTTGGCTCTGCCTTTTCGTATATTCCGGAGATTAGCTGGAATGGTTCGTGCGCCAGTGAACTGCTGGCCGGCAGCAATGGCTTCGCAACCACCTACGGCGCGAGCGGGTATTGCCAAAACGGCGGACCACAGAATGTTATCGCCAGCGGAGGCGGTCCGAGCAATTGCTCTTCGGGTTCACCCGTGCCCGGTTCGGCAGCAGGGAATACCTGTGCTGGTTATCCAAAACCTAGCTGGCAGAGCGTAGTGGGCAATCCGAGCGATGACGTTCGGGATATTCCGGACATCTCGATCTTCGGATCGAACGCAGTCTGGGGTCACGTTTATGTCGCCTGCTTCTCGGATCCCGGGGCTGGAGGCCGGTCCTGCTTGGGCGATCCAAGCACCTGGAGCGGTTACGGCGGTACTTCGCTAAGTGCCCCCACAATGGCGGGTATTCAGGCATTGGTCAACCAGAAGACAAGCAGTCGTTGGGGTAATCCAAACCCGGTTTATTACGCCTTGGCCGCGGCCGAGTATGGCACCTCAGGCAATCCCTCCTGTGATGCGACGGCTTCAATGCCTGATCCGTCGTGTACCTTCCACGATGTGACCCGGGGCGACACAGCCATTCCTTGTGTCGGAAGCAATAGCTGTTATTTCGGTCCGAATCCCGGGATGGCTGGAGTGTTGTCTAGCTCGCTCACGTCATACCAGCCGGCCTATCGCGCGACGCCAGGTTGGGATTTCTCGACAGGTCTCGGTTCCGTAAACGTCGCCAACCTCATAAGCCGTTGGCCAAGCGCTTTAGCATTCACTACCACACCGCAATGAAGGGCGCGCGGCAAAGGTTCAAGGCTCTCATTCCACTTATCCTTATAGAAAAGATAAAAAATCAGGACACTTATGCACAAACACATAGGGTTGATCGCACTTCTACTACTTTTCTCGGCAGCAGTATTCCGAGCACAAGCCGCTCCTGTGCTGACCAATGGCGGTTTTGAAACTGGCGATTTCACCGGCTGGACACTCGCTGGCACGGACTCTTCAGCTAGCGGCCTGGGCATCTATTACGGAGTCGATGCCGCCGACGCTCACACCGGTAGCAGTGGAGCTTACTTCGGTTCTATAGGAGGAGTGCTGACCCTCAGCCAGGTGATTGCGACTACACCTGGAAAGTCATACGCGATCAGCTTCTGGCTCGCGCAGGCGATCGGTGAACCGGCACCGCCCTACGTCAACTCCTTCTCCGCGGTTTTCGGCGGCACCAGCCTGGTCAGCCAGACCAATGTGCCTGGAGCTGCTTTCTCGCTGTACAGTTATAGCGGTGTCGCTACAACCAGTACGACGCTTCTACAATTCTCTTTCCGCAACGACACCGGTTTCTTTTCGCTGGATGATGTTGACGTCGCCAGTCCTTCAGGTGGCGCCCCGGAGCCAGCAACACTCTTTCTGGCCTTCCCATTGCTACTACTCTTCGCCGCCCGACACCACAGACTTTTTGGGCACCTCTTCTGCCATAAGTTTTGATACGCAGGCGCTTTAGAAGTCTGCTGCTCTGCCGTTTATGACAGTAGCTAGCTTATGATTCCGGCCAACATGCGGATCCCCACCTTTGGCCAGCTGTCTACCTGCGATTTTTAGCGGATAACAGGCTGCGACAACGCTACAGTCGAAAGAGGAGGCTCGTTATCTCTCTTCACAACAAAGTCCTAGGTTCGCTTTTGCTCCTCGGGTGCGCTTCAGTAACGCCGGCACAATCGAACATCGACGGAGATTGGCAGGGAACGATAGAAGGTACAAGGCTTAACATGATTTTCCATGTCAGGCTGCACGGCAAGTCGACTGCCGATAGTCCGAGTCAGCAACGCTTCGGGCTTACCACGGACGTTCAACGGACCGGAACCGCTGTCACTATCAGCATGCTATCTGCGGGTATGACCTTCACTGGTGAGCTTAAAGGCGACCAAATCAATGGCGTCTATGAGCAAACTGGATCAAGGTATCCTTTGACTCTCACGAAAATTCCAGGTAGCGAACCGCCGATCTCAGCACTTGAAGTCAATGGAGACTGGCATGGGGTCTTGGAGAAATCTCGCGTCCCGATCGACTTCCACATCAAGCTTGGTCAAACAACTACAGTTGACGTTCCCAAACTGCGACTCGTAGCGAAGCCGGCAACGACAAACATTGAGGGTCGAACGATTCGTCTCCTGGTGAGGGGGACAAAAATCAGCTTCGAGGGCAAATTGGAGAACTTGCGACTAACAGGAACCTACCGTAAAGGGCGTTCGTGTGTTCCTGTAGTCCTGGAGCGACTGGTAAGCAAACCGACAGATCACTCGGCAAGATTTGATGGGGACTGGCAAGGAAAGCTTGAGAAAGACAATCTTTTACTAGTCTTCCACATCAGGATTCACGGAAAATCCACCACCGACATACCCAAACAGCATCTTTCGGACTACTTGATATTCGTCTCCGCAGAAGACGAGACACTGAAGATAGCGATGCCAGGAGCCGACATGAAGTTCGAAGGCACATTGCACGGCTCAGAGATCCGCGGCATCTATACGCAGCTACAGACAAGCTCGCCTCTTATTCTCTCGCGCACTGGACCTGCCGCTGATGACGATTTTAGCGCCGTCGCGAGCAGCAGTACGCAAGCCCTGGATGGCGATTGGGACGGATCGATTGCAGCATTAAACTTCCCAGTGCTGTTCCATATCAAGGAAATGGGCAAATCCGCTGCTGAGAATCCCAAGAATCACATCATTTATGACTTAAACGTGATACGAAATGGCAGCCTCGTAACAATCGAAATGCCTGGATCCGGTATGAAGTTCGAAGGAACCTTGCAGGGATCCAGCTTAGTCGGTACCTACTCCCAGCTTGGATCCAGCTGGCCTCTCACGCTGAGCAAGAAGACCAGTTTAGCCATCCCTAGGGAAATCAGATAATAGCCTGAACTCCCTAAGTCGAAGCATCGCTCAAATATGTCTATTCTGTGTAAGTTCCAAGACTTCGTTACTTTTGCCTTCTTCATTGCTCAAACGCAACTGTCAGGGTAGAAGGATAAGTGAATTCAACTACAATCCGCAATTCTAACGTCAGCGTACTAAGCCTTTGGACTACGCCAATAGAAGGGTTGTATGCCGCTGGTGTGCATGATACCTTCCATGTCGGAGGTTTCAAAAAACTTTAATGCACATTCTTCGCAATCTAGCTGCCATCGCAGCCCTTTCGCTTCCTGCTGTTGCTTTCGGACAGCTGGTAGCACCCGCAGCCACGCCGGTTTTCTCGCCTAACACACCCGATGCTTACCAAGTCAATTATGCGTCGCACCTTGATATGGGTGACGGTACGGTCAACATCAGCAACGGTGGCGCTTCTGCAGGTGGCAATGCCATTCAGACGAACGTGAACACTTACGGCGATATCTGCGCCAACGTTTACGTGTACGCGCCGGATCAGGAACTCGCCGCTTGCTGCAGCTGCTTGGTAAGCCCCAATAGTTTGCACTCGTTCCCGGTTTCATACGGACCCGGCAATTTGCTGCAAAACGTTAACAATACCACCGTTATGGCCTCGATCAATCAGACCCACTCAGTGGTGATCAAGCTCCTCGCAACTGTCGCCGCGGGCATTCCTGGCAACGCTTACTGCAATGCTCCGCAGTCGCCCGGTACCCTTGCCTCCGGTATGGTTGCTTGGGGAACTCACTCTCACCCAACCAACACCAGCAGTGTCGCGATCACTGAAACGAACTTCCTCGTCACCCCGCTCAGCGGTGGGGAAGGATCCAAACTGACCAGCGATTGCCTCAACCTTCAAGCTTCAGGTAGCGGCACACAGTGTCCTGGTTGCCGCACAGGCGGCCTCGACATCCCCACCACTCTCTAATTGCTGTATCGCTAACGTACCACTCAAAAGGTCGCCGGATATCGAGGAAGTTTCGGTATCCGGCGGTTTTATTGTTGTATCGTTCGGCTGAAGTACCAGAATTTTATCAAAGGAAGTTTCAATATGCGGTTTGCGTTATCCCTACTTATTTGCCCTCTTACCTTAACTACACTTGCTTTCTCGGCTACTAATAGCCAGACTATGACGCTCGCCCCCGACACGGTGATTGCCGATGTAAATGGCATTAAGATCACGTTCGGGGAGTTTGACGAGAAACGCGCGGATAATCTTTTTCAAGCTCGCGATACCTTCTATCACGAAGAGCGCAAAGTACTTGATCAGTACATTGAGGATGTTCTACTAAAGAATGAAGCGCAAAAGGAAGGCCTCACCGTCGATCAGTTGCTCGATAAGCACGTAAAGAGCACGCTACCGAAGGATCCGAGCGACGAAGCGCTCCGTGTCTACTACGAAGGCGTTGATACCAAAGACTCTTTCGAGAATTTGCGTGGCAAAATCTTGGACCATGTTCGCCAGGCGCGCTTTGATAAGGCGAAAGCACTCTATATGCAGCAGCTTCGCAGCAACGCAAAGGTTGTTGTGAGCCTACCTCCTCCTCGTGCCGATATCGCTCTTACTAATACGCCATCTTTGGGCGAAACGAATGCTCCGGTCCGGTTCATCGAGTATGCGGACTATGAATGCCCTTATTGCCAGCAGGTTGCTCCGGCTCTTCTCAGACTCGAATCAGAATACAAAGGAAAAGTTCTGTTCGCTTATAAGGACGTACCACTGCCTATGCACCCGCACGCTCAGAAAGCAGCAGAAGCTGCCCGTTGCGCTGGCGTCCAGGGCAAGTACTGGGATTTCCACGATACACTGTTCGCTAGCAAGAAGCTTGACGTTCCGGACTTAAAACAAGATGCCCGTAAATTGAATCTCGATGTGGCCGCCTTCGACAAGTGTCTCGACTCCGGATCTCAGGCTGAGGTCGTCAAAGCCTCAATAAAGGAGTCTCAGAACCTCGGGATTGCAGGTACTCCAAGCTTCTTCATCAACGGTCGGTTTATGGGCGGAACAGCGAGCTACGAGATGCTGAAAGACGCTATCGACCAAGAACTTGCGACCGCAACGAAAGAGCCTCGCCAAACTGCCAGCCGATAGTCAGTGGGAACCCAGGTGCTACCTGACGTTGCGGTTGAAGAAGCAACCACAAAGCTCTTCAGCCGCAATCCCTTCGAGCATTCAAGAATTGGCCCATGAGTGTCGCCCTAATTCCAAGATGAATGCGAGTAAGCTACCCTGTTTGAAGGCTTATGGGATCTTCTAAAGGTAAGCTAAAGCTACAATCTCCGGGTAATGCAGCAAACCCGGAATTAGAGCGATCATGGAGTAAGTCGGATGTGGGACTTATTCTTCTGGACTCTTCTCTTACTCCCATTGCCTTTAATCGTGAAGCTGTCTCAATCCTAAATTACGCAAACGATTCAATACCCAAACAGGAGCCGGTCCCCCGCTTACCGGTGGAGATCCTTGAGTCGGCTCGTAAATCCGAGAACTCAGACGGGTCAAACGTTGTCACGTACATCACTGCCGGCAAACGCCGGTATGTGTGTCAGAGCTGTTCGCTTATCGGCAATGAAGGTCTCCCAAGTATCATTATCGCGATTCTCTTGCATCGAAATTCTACCGCTTCGGAAGCAATAAGCGAAGTAGCGATCGACTTCCACTTAACAGAGCGCGAGACTCAGGCCCTGAGCGGCATCTGTTTGGGTTTAAGCAGTAAAGAGTTGGCCAAACGTATGGATATCAGCCCTAACACCGTCAAAGCTTTCTTGCGCATCATCATGGTAAAAATGGGCGTTACTACACGGGCGGCTGTGGTAGCCAAGATATTAGAGCGGAACGCCCGGGCTGGGGTCGATACTTCCGCGCAAGACCTTTCGGTCCAACGCGCGGCCGGCATGCGCGCCTGAGCTCAAAACGAGCGTTAGCGTTCTGGTGATAGTCCGCAGGTCCTTATATCCGGGCAGCAACGGCCTGTAATTGTGCCGCTCCGCTATTAACCTCGAATTCACACACCGCTTCGATGACTCGTCCCTGATCGGAAGACGAAAGGGCGCTGTATAACGGCAGTCGCAAAAGCTGATCGCTCAACTGCTCAGTGATTGGACACTGGCCTTCATAGCCACCAAACTGTTTCCCCATATGCGAGAGATGAAGCGGCACATAGTGGAAAACGCTCAGGACGCCACGGCGCCTTAGATGGGCGATAAGTTGCTGGCGGTCATCCAAGCTCGGTAAAAGGAGATAGAAAATATGATAGGTCTGCTCGCAGTGAGCTGGAATAAACGGCAAACCGATGTTATTACTGATTGCCCAGTCACCAAGTTCCGCGTAATAGCGTTCCCAGATCGCCTGCCGCTTGGCTTGAATCGTGTCACGAACCTCAAGCTGAGAGTAAAGAATGGCGGCGAGAATGTCAGAGGGAAGATAGCTTGAGCCAAGATCGACCCAGGTGTATTTGTCGACCTGTCCTCTGAAAAATCTGCTCCGATCCGTCCCCTTCTCTCTCAGAATTTCAGCACGTTCGATGAGAGCGGGATCATTGATCAACAGCGCACCGCCCTCGCCGCAGCTGAAGTTCTTGGTCTCATGAAAGCTCTGCGTGGCAAGACAGCCGAGAGTACCCAAGGAACGTCCACGATAGCGGCCAAACAAGCCGTGAGCGTTGTCCTCGATGACAGGAATGCCGTAGCGAGCAGCGATCTCCAGAATACGATCCATCTCGCACGCCACGCCCGCGTAATGTACGCAAATAATCGCCTTCGTAGCTGGCGTAATGAGTGACTCCAGAAGGTTCTCGTCGAGATTCAAAGTGTCCGGCCGGATGTCTATAAACACTGGCCTGGCCCCGCGCAAAACGAAAGCATTCACGCTTGATACGAAAGTAAAGGAAGGCACAATGACCTCGTCACCAGCCCTTAGATCGAGGAGTAAAGCGGACATCTCCAAGGCATGCGTGCAGGAAGTAGTGAGGAGAGCCTTAGGGGCTCCGAGCTCTTGTTCTAGAAGCTGGTGACACTTCTTTGTAAAATGTCCGTCACCGCAAATATGCAAACGGTCAAAAGCCTCCTGAACATACTGCATTTCGGTACCAACTCTGCTGACGCAATTGAAGGGTATGCTGGCCATATGCGCTACTTGTGATTTCAGTAAAAGGGACAACGCGAGTTAAACTTAAACAGCCGAGTTGTAGCTCACTCAGCCGAATATACCGCCTCGGACAGCTACAAAGCCATCATTTGCAGTACTAGCGATTCGGTCGCTTTCCAATAAATGGCGTCCATAGTACTCTAATCGCCACCAAAAGAAATAACGTTTTCAAAGATTGATTTGCTTTCGAGAGATCCGGAACCCTAACTCCGGCTTTCTGCACGGGCAGCTATCATACAGCTTCCACCAAAACGGGAGGGGCGTCTATTGGCAATCCCAGTCAGTTCGCGCCGCTCTAGAAATGCGAGTGTTTGCCTTTGCAGCTTGCCTCCCTCCCGATGGTCAGTGCGCATCCTCTCTTCCGAGCTTCGCTTCGGCGCGATTCCCAACCGGTAGGGCAGAACGCGGTAACCCAGAATTGGAAGTGGAAGGAATTCAAAGATGTACGTTGCAAATTCGACCTTGAATCCCGAAGCGGTAAGAGCTTCGGATAGGCTCGGCACCGTGTATCGGCGCCAATGTCCGGCCTCTTGGTCCTCGAAAGACCACAGTGCTTGAAAAGCCGGAACAGTAATATAAATTCGACCGTTCGGCCGTAGCAACCTATGGATTTTTCGAAGAAAGCTGCGATCGTCTTCGATATGCTCAATTACGTCGAATAAACCGACTGCCGGCAGACTGGCGGGTCGGAAGTGGGCGTCTTCCAGAGTCGCCTGTACAACCTGGCGTATGCCGCGCCTCCTCGCATTCTTGGCGCCCACGTGGCCCGGCTCCACCAGCACTACTTCCCAACCGGCCTCCTGGATCGCCTTCGCGACATGTCCGTTCCCTCCGCCTATATCGAAGAAAGCACCATCGGGCGGGAAAGACCTGAGAAGCTCCACTAGACAGGCATTTCGGTGCTTAAACCAGAACGAACCGTCTTCGATCGTAAAGCAGTGTTGGTTTCCGTCCTCAGGGTACGAGATGCTGGATGCGGTGCGGGCGCACCAAAGGCCGTCCGGGCGTAATTCGATGTTCGATGCAATCTCCGGAAGATTTACAGGCATGCTTCAAGCGACTATTGTAGAGGGCCAGTAAGCTCTGCGGCTGACAGTGGACACGTCCAACATGGGTGACTGTAGAAGGCTCGGAATACCGCGTCGGTGCCAGTCGCGCGCCCGTCGACAGTTAACGAGCCGCTAGAATAGAGGTCTTTCGTGCTGACACGGATCGCGTAGTTGTCAGTCGGAGCCATGCTTTCCGCACTGATAGAGGCGAAATATTGCTTGTTTGCTGAATCTGTTAAAGGCGGGAATCTCAGTTCAAGAGGTCTTTGCGCAGTGATGGCGCTCGCCGGTGTTCGAACCTGTGCCAAAGGGGAGCCACCTGGAGTCGTCGAGATCGACAGTACGAGCAACCCATGAGTCGCTGTCCGGGCGGCAACTGAAGTCTCGGGCATAACCTCAAACGCGATACCTGTTAGATCGTTGTGCTGAGATCTCAAAGACTGAGTGTAAGAGTGACCTTCCAGGACCCTCTCCGGAACTGTTTGCTCTTTAATGCCTGCTACCTCCACGTCGATACTCTCCTGCCGAGGTGTCGGGCCGCTGTACGTCCGATACACTTTGGACAAAGCATACATGTCGACAGAAAAGAGTCCAACGGTAACGATCACGGCGACATACCTGCTGAAACGGGGCATTGCGTTCAAACCCGCAGCAATCAGCACGATCATGGCAGTCAGCGACTGATAAACAAGTCTCCCCTGAGGCTGAGGGTACGTCAAGCTGGCATAAAGCAGAAAGCCGAGACTCAGCGCCGCGGTGGCGAACATTACCAAAGAGACGCGCAGCATACCCTTGCGCTTTGCATTTACAAAACAAAGCCCGGCCATACTTATTATGAACAGGGCCGCGTATCCCTTGTAGATCAATGCGGCCATTCGTATTGTCAACCAGCCAAAATACCCGAAATACGAGACAAATAGATACTCCGGAAACGTCGTACGAAAGTAAGGATCTGTGATCTGCCGTCTGGTGACCATCATGGGAACCATATGAGCAATCTTGTTACTGGCGAGAATGTCGCCGTATGTGACTTTGTTCCAAAGTAACCAGGGCAGAGTAATAAGGCCGCAAATGGCTAGGAGATAGGTTAATCGCTTCAGACGAGTTCGCCAGTTCGGGGCAGTCAGGACGATGCTGAGTGCAAAGACAGGAACTAGGATGGCTGCACTGATTTTGGAGAGGAAAGCAAGCCCAAGCGCGACCGATCCGCAGAGGGCGGGACCAAGCTCAAAGCCGCGCATCAGCATGCGGACAATGACGTAAATAGTTGCTGCAGAGAAACAAACAAGTGCCGTGTCGTTGTTTATCGAAGCGCTTCGAAAATCAAACTGCGGCAGGAACCCAATCAACGCTGCGGCCATTACCGTCGCCGCACGACTGTGGGTCGCCTCCTGCGCAGCGAATGCGGTAAACAAGATTGCGATCAATCCGAACACAATGGTTGCTAAGCGAGCTCGTCGTATAGGCCAATACCGATGTGCATCACCAGGGCAGTTTGCGAACAGATTCGGAAAGCAGAACGAATCGACACGAACCCGCACCATGTTGTCGAAGTGAAAACCGTAAATTCGTTCGGCTTCTGGGTTTTGCAGGATCGGCGGCGGTCGCACCGGGGAGGCAAACGGAGAGATCAAAATGTAATACAGAGGAGCTTGTGGGGCCTCCAGGTAATCCAGAGTGTAAGGCGGAAGAGCAAAATGAGAGTGAATATATTGAGCGTTCTTCCAGTGGTGCGTCTCGTCAGGCGATTCGAAAATCGGCACGAGGAACGCCCACAAGATCATGACAATTGCGCTCGCTAAGACTACGATCGACAATGGCATCCAATACAGGATCCTTGATTTCAAGTTTTGATCGTGTGCCATTTCGGTACTTTCAGTCTACAGTTCAGGTGCAGAAAAGAGCCGATCGCCTCGAAGTGCGGCGAACGGAGATCGGGCGACCTAAGTAGCATGAAATGAGTTTGCAGGATCTCTGTCCTAAATGTGCTCGTCACGCGATCAGCCCGCTGCTCAATGAAGAGTTTCGCGACCGCCGCGTCATGGTCCACGTATAAGTGTGAATTGTTCCTCCGCTCTGCGACTTCACAACGAAACTGCCCTTAGCCAACAGAGTGGCCGGCTCGGTCCAACCTCTGGCCTACGGAAGGCGTGGGATTCCGGAGGTGGCGCAGCCGCTCTTGAGCGATCGAGCGTGCTGCTTCCACCGACTGAGCCGCTGGTACGAGGCACATAGACACACTGTAATAGGCGGCTGCTCAAGTGAATGCGAGAGCATCTTCTATGCTATTCGTTGCCTGGCATAGCAGGGTCCTCAAATCTGGTGACTTCTCTTCTCGAAGCGGTTGACATAACCAAGAATTTCGGTGGGGTGCGCGCACTCAAGGGCGTCTCCTTCGCTCTGGCTGCCGGTGAAGTTCACGCATTGGTTGGCGAAAACGGCGCTGGCAAAAGCACTCTGATCAAGGTGCTGACAGGCGCAATACAGCCGGATAGTGGCGAACTCTGGCTTCAGGGAGGTCGCCTTCAGCAGATCAATCCGCTTCGCGCACGCTCACTCGGCATTGCGGCTGTTTATCAGCAGCCTGCGCTCTTTCCCCAGCTGAGCGTCGCGGAAAACATCGCGCTGACCGGCGACTCCGGACGTCCCTGGCATCGCGTGAACTGGACCCAGCGCTATGCTCGGGCTGCCGAACTCCTTGAGCGCGTCGGGGCCCGCGTCCGTCCGCACGCTGTTGTCGCAGACCTTTCTCCCGCTGAGCGGCAGCTCGTCGAGATTGCCAAAGCTCTCAACAAGAATGCTCGCGTCGTAATCCTCGATGAGCCGACCTCCTCTCTCGGTGAACAGGAGACGGAACACCTCTACGGGATCGTAGACAACCTTAGGGCGTCCGGCGTTGCGGTCGTTTATATATCACACCGCTTCAAAGAGTTGGTCCGCCTTGCTGATCGTGTAACAGTGCTTCGCGACGGTTCGAGCATTGGCACTCATTCCATGCAGTCGCTTACCGAAAAAGATCTGATCAGTATGATGGTCGGCCGGAAGATCGATACGGTCTTCCCCGCGACTCATACGACCCCAGGGGCAATCGCGCTCGAAGCTCGCCATCTCACGTGCCTCCGTTCGGGCGTGCAAGACGTCAGTTTCACCTTACGTCGTGGCGAAATTCTAGGCCTTGCCGGGCTCATAGGTTCTGGCCGGACCCAGTTAGCAGAAGCGCTCTTTGGCATTACTCCTGCCGACTCCGGAGAGGTTTTTGTTGACGGTCATCGGGCGAGAATTCGCACGCCGTCTGATGCTCTCGCCGCTGGTCTTGCTTATGTTCCCGAAGATCGCCGCCGTCATGGGGTCATCATGGATCTGCCTATCGACCGCAACGTCAGTCTTGCCGGACTGCGCAGCGTGGCTCGCTCGGGACTTGTCGATCGCCGCCGCGAGCGTCAAGTCGCTCAAGAGTTCACGGCAAGCCTTGCAATCAAAGCGCCCTCGGTCCAAACCATTGTCCGCGGTCTCTCGGGCGGCAACCAACAAAAGGTTGCTCTCGCCCGCTGGCTCTTTACTGATCCGAAAATCTTGATTTTCGACGAACCTACCCAAGGCATCGATGTTGGAGCGAAAGCCGAGATTTACCATCTCATCGCTAAACTGGCCAGTGGCGGCATGGCTATCCTCATGATTTCGTCCGAGTTGCCCGAGATACTCGGCATGAGTGATCGCATTGCCGTAATGTGTCGCGGCCGCATCGCCGGCGTCCTCGCGCGCGAAGAAGCCACGGCACAGTCGATTATGGAACTTGCTCTGGGACACAGCTCAGACCCTCTCCAGGGAGTCACTGCATGACCTCATTCCGCGTAAGCCGCGAACTACCCGCCCTCCTCAGCCTGGTCTCCATACTCGTCGTACTCGCTTTTCTCGCCCCGTCCTTTTTCGCCCTCTCCAACCTCCGCGATCTCGCACTAGCCACTGTCCCTGTTCTCATCGTGGCGCTCGGCATGACGCTCGTCATAGTGCTCGGGCAAATCGATATCTCCGTCGGTTCGATCTTCGCGATAACGGCAGTCGTCGCCGGCCTCACCGCGCAAGCCGGCTGGCCGATGAGCCTTGTTTGTCTTGCCACCGTCGTCAGCGGTCTCTTACTCGGCATGGTGAACGGCGCCCTGATCTCGTTCGTGAGGATTCCGTCTATTGTGGTCACCTTGGCGACTATGGTGGCTTGGCGCGAAAGTCTCCGCTGGCTGACCGGTGGCGCCTGGCTTCAAGGTCTGCCGCCAACCTTCCAGTGGTTTGGGTATTCGCAGAGCGCCGGCCAGTTTGCGATCGTCGGCTGCGCTTTGGTGATCTTTGCACTGCTCGCCTGGTCTTGCTGGAACATCTCGGGCTTCCGCGCTCTATACGCCACCGGCTCCGACCCGGAAGCAGCCACTCTTGCGGGCATCGACACACAGCTCGTCACGTTCAGTGCCTTTGCTCTCGTGGGCGCACTCACCGGCCTAGCGTCACTCCTCAATACTGTACGCTTCGCCGACGTGCCGGCCAACTCCGGTACCGGTCTCGAGCTCAAAGCAATTGCTGCCGTAGTGGTCGGTGGAACGCCCATCAGCGGCGGTCGGGCGACACTCCCTGGTACGCTCATCGGCGTTTGCCTGCTCGGCTGTCTCGGTCCCGCCCTCACGTTCCTTGGGTTTAGTGCCTATTGGGAGAAGGCCGCTCAGGGCGCTATCATCCTCCTCACGGTGCTTGTTGAAGGACTTTCTTCGCGCCGTAGAAACGCTTCTCTGGTTGGTGCGGCCGCTTGAACAAACTTCGTTACGAGTGGTTCGTCGCCGCTGCGTTGGCCCTTGAGATCTTTCTCTTCAGCATCGTCTCACCCAACTTCCTGTCTGTTTTTAACGCCTTTGAGTGCATCCGTCTTGGCGTCGAGATCGGCTTGCTCACGCTTGCACTCACACCCGTCATCATCACCGGCGGCATCGACCTTTCAGTCGGGTCGATGCTGGGCCTCTGCGCTGTTACCTTTGGGTCTCTTCATCAGGATGCGGGGTGGAATATCCCGGCCGCGGCCTTCGTCACCATTCTCGTAGCCATCGCTGGCGGCATCCTGAATGGCTCCCTGATTGCCGTCCTCAACGTCACGCCCTTGATTGTTACGCTCGGCACCTTCTCGCTCTTTCGGGGCATCGCTGAAGGCCTTACGGGCGGTGCAAAGAACTATTCCGACTTCCCTGCTTCCTTTCTCTACCTTGGTCAGGGTTACATCGCTGGCGTTCTCCCACCTCAGACTCTGATCTTCTTTGCGGCTTTCCTGTTTTATGCCGTCCTGCAGCATCGCACAACCATCGGCCGCGCTTTTCAGGCCATAGGCTTCTCGTCTTCCGGAGCCCGCTACGCTGCCTTGCCCGTCGCACGTCGTCTCGTCCTTGTTTACGCGCTTTCCGGGCTCTCCGCTGGCGTCGCGGCACTCATCTACGTCGCCCACCTCGGACAGGCAAAATCCGACGCAGGCAACGGGTACGAACTAACTGCCATCACCGCTGTTGTCCTCGGGGGCACCTCGATCTTCGGTGGGAGCGGCAGTGTCCCCGGAAGTCTGCTCGGCATTGCGGCAATTGTCGTTGTCCAGAACGGCCTGCGCCTTGCTGCTCTTCCAGCCGAACTCGCAGGCATTTTGACGGGCGCGCTGCTGGTCGGCACCATTGCCCTTGAGCGTCTTTTGAACCTGCACTCCAGTACGCCTGCCACAAACGCCTTGGGTCATCCGCAGAAGAAGAACCTGAGACTGATTTCAGTCGGCGCCGCAGCCCTTATCGCCTTCATATGTTTCTATCTGGTCACTCGCTCCCGATTATCCGGGCACGCGGCCGCCCATTCGGAAATCACAGTGGGTATGATGCCCAAATCCAAGGGCGATCCCTACTTCATCAGCTGCCGTCTCGGCGCAGAAGAAGCGGCGCGCAATGAGCACGTCAACCTCCTTTGGGACGGCCCGACCGGCCTTGACGCCGCCAAACAAAACGAGGTTGTCGAAGGTTGGATCACTCGCCATGTTGACGCCATCGCAGTCGCCGTCGAAAACGGACCCGCCATTTCGTCCGTTCTTCGGAAGGCTCGTGCGCAAGGCATACGGGTCGTTACGTGGGACGCCGACGCCTCACCAGACGCCCGCGATTACTTCGTTGACCAGGCTACTCCGCAGGCCATTGGCTACTCGTTGCTGGACGAAGCTGCCAGGCTCATGCACAACCAGGGCGAATTCGCCATCATAACCGGTGCCCTCAGCGCGGCCAACCAGAACCAGTGGATCTCCTTCATCAAGGATCGTGCCCGGGCGAAATACCCCCAAATGCGGCTAGCCGTTCTCCGCCCGAGCGATGACGATCGCGATAAAGCATTCTCCGAGAGCCAGACCATACTGAAGGTCTATCCCAAGGTAAAAGTGATCATCGTCATCTCTGCGCCCGCCGTACCCGGAGCCGGGGAAGCAGTAAAACAATTGGGTCGCGACGACGTCACCGTGGTGGGGCTTTCTCTCCCAAACCTTTGCAAGCCTTACGTGCACTCTGGTTCTGTTGCGTCCGTCATTCTTTGGAAAACCCGTGATCTTGGCTATCTCGCTGTAACAGCCGCAACGGCGCTGGCGCGTGGCGATCTTAAACCCGGCGCGAATTCCTTTTCGGCTGGACGCCTCGGTGCAGTTGAGATTAAGGGCTCCGACATGATCCTCGGCGTGCCATTCATCTTCAACAAATCGAACATTGACCAGTTCGATTTCTGAGTCCTGGCCCAGAAGCCTGTCCGGTCCTTGTTCCACCCGCCTTACTTCGCCCTCTTACTGTAACTTCCGCACGGCACCCATTTCTCGATCCACAACGTTTCTGGGTAGGGGTGCGTAGCCTAATCCGGAACATTGCCGCTGCCCGGACGTAAGCATCCAATCCAGGAACGCGGTCATAGCTGTTTTCTTCTCGGGCGACAAGACTCGTGGAAGCACAAGCCAGGTAAGAGTGCTAATCGGATAAGCGCTCGGCTCTGGCGAGTTTACGATCGAGAGACTAAGAGTCTCAGGCTTGTCACCCGCCCAATTGGCAGCCGCCATAATGCTGAGCAGGTCGGGCATGACAAAACGTCCCGACTGATTCCGGACCGACGCAAAGCTCAGATGGTGGTTGAACGCATAAATGAACTCCGTGTACCCGATGCTATAAGGCTTGCCCGCGACCGCCGTTGACAGTTCGTCGTTCCCATTAATGCCTGCTCCCACGGTCCAATGCACCCGTGCTCCCCCGCTGGCGCCATGATTCCAGGCAGGGTAGACCTTACTCAGGTAATCAGTAAACGCAAACGTTGTGCCGCTGCCATCAGCACGGTGGAAAACCTGGATCGGCTCCTTTGGGAGTGCCGAGGAAGAATTCAGCTGCACAATCCTGGGGTCATTCCATACGAGAATCTTCCCCGAGAAGATGTCCGCGATTACTTCGGCCGTCAGATGCAACTCTCCAGTGAAGCGAGGAAGGTTGTATATCAAGACGACCCCTCCTGCCACACTCGGCAGAAACACGTTGTCTCTCTGGATGCTTTCTGGAAGGGCCCCCGGGGCGATGTCGCTGCCGGCGAAGTCCAGCTTACCGCCCGCTAAATCCATTGCGCCTTGCTCGCTTCCGTTGGGCACATAGCTAAATGTCCAGGCTGGATGCCGCCCGTGAAAACTCTTAAACCACTCCTGATAGAGAGGAAAGGGAAAGGTCGCGCCTCCGCCATGCAAGGCGGTCTGAGCGTCGTTACCGTTCTGAACCGGTGCCAAAGCCGTATTATCTTCGTTGTGTTCAGCTTTTAGTCTGCTGACGACCTCATTGGCAAGGTCTCGACGCAGTTCATGAATGGACACCCGGGGTGGATCGGCAAAATAGGACCAGAGGATTTCATCATCCTTGCCACGCAACCTGATCGAAAGATAGCCGCTGAGGAGCGGTTCTGCATAATCGCTGTTTTTCCTGGCTCGAGGGCTCAGGGAATGGTAGCCGCGGGTCCACAACTCTCCTCGGCCTTCCACAACCGCGTCACATTGCGCTGGCGTTGCCACCAGTTCGAAGACACCACTCTTCTTCAAATCACGTGTCAACTCGCGGCGGAGCTCATCACTTCCGTTGTAAGCACCGAGTGATCCGACATACAACCTATGTACGTTTCGAAGCGAGTCCGCAGCTTGAGCTTCGGCTTGGTGTACTGGAACCACAATGCCTGCGGAAAAACAGAGCGCCCAAAAAAGCTGCCTCGTGTAACTGATTGTTAATCGCAATCGATACTTTCCCGCTTATGATAGCCGCTGGTGCCAGTCTCTTGAAGACCAACTTCCTGATCTGCGCAGTGATTGTAGCGGTAGCCCTCGCACGAGCGCAAGAGCCTGCAGCATCGGACGCACGAACTCAATCCGAGAACAAATATTGGCTTTCTGGACAAGTCAACCTAGTGGGTCAGGTCTATCCCTCGTTTCCGGCTGCTTACAGCGGGCCTTCCAGCTTTTCTGACCAGGGACAGGCGAAGCCGACTTGGGTAGCCACGATCTACACAGGCTATGCGCCTTTCAAGAACACCGAGTTCTTCTTCGACGTCGAGAGTGCCAGGGGCTCCGGCGTTAGTGGTGCGTTGGGTTTGGGCGGTTTGGGAAATCTGGACGCAGTTACAGACCCGAACGCCTCTGCCGCACCTTACATTGCGCGCGCGATGGTGCGCCACATCATTCCGCTCAGCAGTCACATTGTGGACGCCACTCGAAACCCGCTCGGTCTGGCTCCAAGCCTCCCGGACCGGCGCCTGGAACTACGAGTAGGCAAGATGAGCCTTACCGACTTCTTTGACTTGAATGCAGTCGGTAGTGACAGTCATCTGCAATTTCTTAACTACGCAATCGATAACAACGCAACCTACGACATCGCAGCAAACTCCCGCGGTTACACCTATGCTGCACTAGCTGAGCTTTATGCGCCGCTTTGGACGGCCCGCTTTGCCGAAGCTTTGGAACCGACCAACAATACGGGTCAACACATCGACTGGAATGTTTCGCGCAGCCGTTCCGAAAACATCGAATTCGAACTTCATCCGAACTTCCAGGACAAACAGCCGTTCACCATCCGCGCACTCAGCTTTTTTGATCACGGCGAGATGGGAAGCTACCCAGCCGCGGTCAGTGGTTTCATTTCTGGCCAGGATCCGACGCCTGATCTCAGTGCGCATATCAAACGCAGTCTTAACTGGGGAGTCGGATTCAACGGGGAGACCAGCTTGCCGCGAGGGATACGACTGTTTGGGCGCGTGGGTTGGACCAAAGGCACTGAAGAAAGCTATCAATTTGCTGAAGCGGACCGCACTTTCGCTTTGGGCGGAGACTTTGACGGTCGCGCATGGAAACATAAGGTGCACAAAATGGGCGTTGCTTTGGCAATCGACGGTCTTGCTTCGGCGCACAGGACTTACCTCAGCTTAGGTGGGCAGAGTTACCTGCTGGACGACGGAAGGCTCGACTACGGAAGAGAGAAAATCTTGGAAGGTTACTACAATGTGCCGATCGGTCGTGGGATATTCGGTGCCTTCGATGTGCAACGAATCTGGAATCCCGGTTACAATCAGGCTCGCGGTCCGGTGATTATCTTCGGTTTTCGCCTCCATCTCGAGGGCGACTTCCACTTCAACTAACGTCGCAATTCCATCTTGCATTGCTAGTTCGCTCATACGTGCAGGACGGCACACGGTGTCTGCAAGTCTGAGAAGGGCGGCCGCAGATCATGGCTACGACCGCCCCTGGTCTCTGTCTAGAACAGGTGAGCTTTCTTTTCAAGCAACTTCTTAAAGTCGATCGTTGCACCGAAGTTCATGCCTTGCTGGTTCAAGGTGTAGTACTTGGAAGAAAGTTGGTGAGTATAGAAGCCAAACAGATTGGCATACGGTCCTACTTTCACAGACGCGCGAACAAACGGCCGGCGGCCAATCCCGATCGTGTCCGCATTGATGTTGTAGGCCACCGATTCCAGAAAGCGGCTTCCAGAGAGTACCGGGAAATTTGCATCAATCGCCGAGTAGCCGGCCTCGAGCTGAAAACTTTTGTGGATGGTCTTAGTTCCGGTGAAAGCGAAACCTGCGCCGGTGCCGAAACGAGCTCCTTGCAGCACAACCTCATTCGTCCGCTGATAGAGTTCCAGGCGAGCGGAATCCAGTACGTGAGATTCCGGCACGCTGACGCGCACGGCCTCCCGCATCGTGTCCACCTTGTTATGGGATGTGTAATCCACAGAGGCCAGCAGCCTTTTCCCCATGCCCTTTTGTGCAAGGAACTGGTGGTAGTTGGATTGGGTCAAACGATCACCGCGTGCAAAGAAGTTGGGCGTAAAGTAGTCGCCGACGTAACCGAATGTGGTGACGATCTGATCCACAAACAAGTGCTTAGGATCGCGAATTCGGAGTCGCTCACCCGCCAGATAGCCGTCCTCATCGTAAGAAGTCACTTCCGTGCTCGCACCTTTCTCGATGGCTAATGAGCCGTACTCTAACCCGATCTGATCGATGGGCGAAGCACTGAAGTAAAGTTGACGGAAGTACATCTCCCATCCACGCGAAGCAATGTTGTCCGTAAAAGGGTCAGCGCCAATAGCGGTGAAAAACTTCGCTGTTTGAGCCGGAGTGAATGAGTTTAGACTCTGACCAGCTAAGTCTCCGAATCCAGGACCGATGTTGTCAGCGTAAGCCCAGCTGAAGTAACGGCCGGAAGAGACATGGAAGTTGACCGAGTATCTACCTTCGCGATCCAATTTAACGCGCCCGTCAACCAGGCTTCTTTGTTGTCCCGTAGCAAACAAGTGAAAGCCATTGCTGTCAGCCATATTGCGATAACGATAGCTGAAGGAAAGTGTATTCATGTCCAACCAGCGGGACAGCCTTCCTTCGGTTCGAACCACATTGTCAGACGAAGTGGACGAATCTGGCGCGACATGCGCCTCGTTGTGTGGTTGATCGTTCAAATCAGCTGCCTTCAAAAAAGATCCCGCCGTCAAACCCAACCCCAGCGCAACCGATAACCCGAAACGTAATATTTCCCTGTATTTCATAGACGCATGTGAGAGCGTGCTTACATTAGTGAGCACACTACCGATTCCCTCTGGGACATGAGTGCTCAGCATCATCGGGAGCTCTCCTGAAAATGCACTTCGGGAAACTGATTTGACTTAGTTGATGTTCGTCGTGAGGTGTCTCACGTTATTCGTGACTTACACCGTGCTTGAGTGGGTGCGGCTGGAGAAGCGGTTTCGCTGCAGGTGAGTTGAACCGCTTTGGGGTGGGAACGACCCTTAGCAGCAGAGTGCTTCGGCCGTTCCCAGGCCTAACTATTTCTTCGGCAACTTAGAATTGAAGCCGAAGAGCAAGCTGGACGATGCGGGCCGGCTCGGCAGATACGAGGGTGCCAAAAGCCGGACTGGAGGTGCTTAGATTAGGAGAGTCAAAACGAACGTTGTTGAAGACGTTGAAGAACTCGCCTCGCAGCGTGAGCGCGGCCCGTTCGTACAGGTGAAACTGCTTGAACATGGAGAGATCAGTGTTCCATGAGCCGGGCCCGGTGATGACGTTACGACCGGAGGTGCCCAGTTGCAGCGGTCCGGTCGATGCGAAAGCGTTCGGGTTGATCCAATATAAGGCCTCTATTGTTGCCGCCGAAATCCTGTCCGGGCGACAGGGTCTGTCCATTGAGGGAAAAGTTCGATCCCGGATTGATGCCCGTGGCATTGGCTCGCTGGGCGATGAAGACAACGCCGGATCGGTCTGGGGAGGCCACGGTTGTACTGAGCCCTGAACTGTAGGTTGTGATGACGTTCATCTGCCATCCGCCCACAACGGCGTTCTGCCAGCCTGCGGAGGAGCCGAGGAAGCGCTTACCGCTGCCGAATGGGAGTTCATAAAGGACGCTGGTGATCCATCGATGACGAATGTCGAATGCGGAGGAGCCGCGATCGAACTGAAAGTTGGAGGGATTCAGGTTGGGTGTCCCGCTGGCGTCGCCGGAATCGTTATCAATGGAATGTGAATAGGTGTAAGCGCTCAGCACATTCCAGCCAGAAGAGAAGCGCTTCTCAACTTTACTCTGCAGCGCCTGATAGCTGCTTTTGCCGGCCTTGGAGGAATAGAGGATGCCAGTAAGGTTCGGGAAGCGACGAATAGTACGGCAGGAACGGCAGAATACAGCACGCCGGGGGCGGTGTTGGAATCCGCGTTGAATCGTTTGGAGAGAAACCGTCCGGCGGTTCCGACATAGGAAGCTCCGAGCACCCAGTTCGAGCCAAGGCTCTTTTGAATAGAAGAGGTCCACATATACTCGCGCGGAGTTTTGCCACGGGTATCGTGCTCAAAGAGCAAAGTGCCGGGAGGTGTTTGATACGACGGAGTAATAGGCGACGGCGCGGTTACCGGCAGTACGTTCACGCCTAGTTGAGACGGCGGTAAGCCCGCACCGGTATAGTTGTAGCTCTGTTGGCCGTATGTGGGGGTGAGTTCGTCGTGAATTGTGTCTCGTTCATTTGTGTTTGATCGAAGTAAATGCCACCGCCAGCGCGGAAGGTCCAAGTTTTGGCCCAGCCGGGATTGTAGGCCAAGCCAAGACGGGGTCCGAAATTTGCCTTATCGCCCTGAATGATGGATGGCCGGTCTGCCCAAGCACTGGAAATAGCTGCTTATCGGTGCTGAAATCAAAGCCTGAGACATGGCTTAAATCAGGGCCTTCGCGCAGTCGGTGGAGTTACATACTCGTAGCGCAGCCCTACGTTTAATGTGAAGGCGGAAGTTACTTTCCAATCGTCCTGAATATAAAGATTTGTTGTGTAATACCGGAAATGCGTCAGTGAGGTGCCCACTGCTCCCGATGCGACCGTAGGATAACCAAGAAGGTAATCGGCCACAGAGTTCCCACTGTTCGCGGCCGGCAGCGCAGTACTTGGATTGAACGCAGCAGTCCACGTTGGATTGAAGTTGAAACTTCCGCGAGCGCCATTATCGGAGTCAAGTAGTAGGCGTGACTCTCGGATTTCTGCGCCAAACTTTACCGAATGCCTCCCCGCAATCCAGGAATAACTATCGGTTAAGTCGTAGTTATTTAGTTTGTTTCCTTGTGTAAGCCCCGCTCCCCCAAACGTTGCATAACCGGTAATCCCGACCGAGGTAAACCAAAATTCAAAGGGCTTGAGGATAGACCAGTAAAGCCAAGTTGAGCGGCCAAATTAGTACTCGTCGGAATCTGAGTTCCAAAAAGGTTTGCGTAGTTGTGATAAGCACGGAAGACATTGACTGTCGATGGACTAAGTGTCGTGGTCAGCTGAATAACTTCGTTCTCCCCGGACTCACTCACTAGCTGGCCACCAAGAGGAAGCAGCGACGCGGGCGTAAGCGGAGAATTTTCCCAACTCTGTCGGGCGAACAAGCTGTTTTTGGAATTGATGATGTAGTCAACGCGTACGTTGTCTTGGTCGTCATCTAAACTCTGGGTGGGAGTGCCTACCAGGTTGGCGCCTTGCATCAAAGGACTATTCGGCGCTGGAATGTACTTGAGATAATTGAGTGCGACCTGGTTGAAGCGCGTGGACGGTATCTGGTTGCCGGCGAATGGCAAACGCGTCTGCGTCGCAGCATTATAAGTAAGCGGATCATAAACGGTAGGCAGTCCTGAGAAGTTGCCCGCAAGCAATGTGGGATCCGGAACTAGAATGCGTTGCACCTGGCCCAGACGTTGCCGGAAGCCCTCATAGTTCACGAAGAAGAAAAGCTTGTCTTTCAGGACATAACCACCGAGACTACCGCCAAATTGATTTCTTTTGAACGGCTCAACGATTGGCGAGAAGAAATTCTTAGCGTCGAAGAAGTCATTTCGGAGAAACTCGAAGAGGCTCCCATGCCACTGATTGCTGCCTCCGCGACTCGCTACGTTGATAATGCCCGGCGAATTTCCAAATTCCGCCTGAAAGAAGTTTCGCTGAATCTTGAACTCCTGGACTGAGTCCAGTGACGGACTGATGGACGTTTCACCAACTCGGGGATTCCGGAGCTCCACACCGTCATAGAGAAAGCTCGTTGAACTCTCGCGCTGGCCCCCGACGTAAATCGAGCGGTCCGAACGACCCGTTGTTTGTGCAACAAAGCTTTGGTTCGCACCGGAGCCGGCCTGGCTATTAGGTATTTGGGGCTGAACGCCGGGGGATAGCGACCCGAGCGTCAGGTAGTTGCGTCCATTAAGCGGTAGATCGTTGATTGGTTTGGCCGAAATCGTCTGCCCGAGAGAGGCGGTGTCGGTGTCAAGGACATCCGCATGTGCACCCACCTCCACCGTGGCACTGGTGTTTCCGACCTGGAGCACAACGTCGACACGCGCCCGCTGCGCAATGTCGAGGGTGACATTACTCGACACCGCGGTCTGAAAGCCTGCAGCTTGCACTCTAATGTCATAGCGCCCGGGGGGTAGTTGCGAAGCGGCATACTCTCCTTCTCCCGACGATTCAACGGTACGTACCTGACCCGTGGCAGCGTCGGTAATAGTGATGGTTGCTTTCGGCACGGAACCACCGGTTTGGTCGGTGATCACGCCTGCAATCGTGGAAGTGTTTGTCTGTGCATTGACGATCACAGAAGCGATACAGATCAGCACAGACAGAGCAAAGATTCTGATACGAGATAACTCAAACATAGGAACTCTCCTCTGAAAACAACACAGGTCGACCCAGCAAGACAGCGAGCATACTATCAAAACTGAAAGCAGGAGGCACAACGTCTGGAGTTTTTTGTGTTCTTAAGTTAACTAATCAAAACGAGAAGGCGATGGAGCATCAGCAATCTCCTGACTTCCACCCCGGGTGATCGGGACGGTGCAACCACCGGGAAACAGCGATAAGCTAAGGGAGACATTATTAAGCCGTAGATTCGGAGTAGCAGGCAACGTTATGCCAATCAGCTCGTTCTCGTGTGTTCTCCCCGCCGCCATTGCATTGTTCGCCGCCAGCGGCCTGCACGCCGCCTCGGACCCTGGGTCTCGTCTCACGTTCAGCCATGACGTTGCACCGATCCTCTACCAGCACTGCGTAACGTGCCATCACCCGGGTGACATTGCACCCATGTCGCTGCTGACCTACAAAGACGCGCGTCCTTGGGCAGCCGCTATGAAGGAAGCAGTTACTTCCCGCAAGATGCCCCCTTGGCTAGCCGATCCGGCCATTGGGCATTGGAGCAACGATTCGAGGCTTTCGGATGCGGAGATCCAGACCATTCGCGACTGGGTATCCGGGCCCAAGCTCGAAGGTGACCCCAAAGAGATGCCTCCCGTACCGGCGTTTCCCGACGGTTGGAAGATCGGTAAACCCGACATCGTCTTGGCCATACCGGAGCAGCACTTAGACGCAACTGGCCCTGACCAGTACACCTATATCAACGTACCCACGAACTTCAAAGAGGATCGCTGGATCGTGGCAGCTGAGCTTAGACCGGGTAATCGCAAAGTGGTTCACCACGCTCATGTGTTCGTGAGCAGCGGCTCCGAAGCTCAAGCCAAGAAGGCGGACGATGCGGCGGCTGCGTACGGACGCTGGATTCGCGTACAGCAGGGGTCTTTAGAGTGGGTACGTCCGGAGGCGCCAGTCATCGACAACGGCTGTTCTGTTGACGATAACGGTCTGTTCCCCGGAACCAAAAGCTCCGACCTGCAAAGCCTCATCAGCTCTTATCTTCCCGGGCGCGCACCCGACGTGTATCCGGAAGGCACCGCCCGCAAGATCCCCGCCGGAGCAACACTTAATTTTCAGATTCACTACTCTCGCACCACTCAGAAGCCGGAGACGGACGCAACCAGTGTCGGTCTGATTCTGGCAAAGTCTCCACCGCGCCAAATCTCGCGCCGCATCGATCTATCCAATCAGATGTTTCTCATTCCAGCAGGAGATCCAGACCATGAAGTCAGCGAATGCCACACGTTCCATAAGCCTGTCCTGCTCACGAGTCTGACCCCGCACATGCACCTGCGGGGCAAGTCCATGCGCATTGTTGCTTCCCTTCCCGACGGCACCAAACGTGACCTCCTCTCCGTTCCGTCCTACGACTTCAATTGGCAGTTCACCTATCGAGCGAAGGAACCTATTTACCTTCCGGCAGGCAGTCGCATCGAAGTCTTCGCCAAGTTCGATAATTCTGCGAATAAGCGAGGTAACCCGGATCCTTCCAAAGCGATCCGCTGGGGCAGTGCCAGCGAAAGCGAAATGATGGACGGATGGATAGAATACCTGGACGCGGACACCAATGGTTCCGCCCAGGCCACAGATCTGGCCACCATGAACCAGTAGAGTCTTCTGGCTCTCCGCTAGGCTCTTATTACTGCAGCTTTGAGAGTGCCGGTTCCACCCACGACGATACAAATCGCGAGATGGCAGGGAATTGTGTACTCAGTATGCTGAAAACCGGAATTGCACCGTACGCGATAGCGCGCCAGTAAAAATCTCGGCCTAACACGCCTTCCTGCGTGCCTGACATTCTGCTCAGAATCGGATCTCGTTCCATTTGTGCCAGCACTATCAACCCAACCACTGCGGCCGCCACCAACGAGCCCATCAAAACATAAGAGACTAGCTGCGATATCTGAAACACAAACGAATTCAGTGCCACCACGATAAACACGAAGCACACTGTGCTGCAGATCAGCAAATTCTGTAGATGTAAGAGGACGTAACCGATGAAGACCGAGTACTGCAACGCCACATATTTCGACGCGTATTCGTAAGCTTCTGGAGAAATCGGTGACGGTCCGGAGTTGGCTCGTGCCTCGGCAGTCGACAGGGGATTCGGTACCGCCGAAATCCCACCTGCCGCAGCGGCCAAGCTCAGCAAAGGGGCCGGCCCAGCTGCCATCTTCGGTGTTGCGCTCGCCGCTGCCTCCGTACTCACTGACCCCACGTAGGGCAGCACATTATCCCGCCAGTACGGCTGAATCACAGAAACACCTAATTCGGCCGAGATCATGTTTGCCTTCCTACGAAACACATCGAATCGGCGGATGAACTTCAGCCGGGTTCCTGCCGCACACTCAGAAACAGATAGAAAGTTGCGCAGGCTGTTCAGATAGGAAGTCGCATAGTTCACACCGAATCCGATTTGCGACAGGTTCTTAAGGGCGATGGTGGAGTTCACGGCACTGGCTAGTGAGACGAACTTCATTTCGCGAACCCAGACCGGACCGCTGCCGCCAAACTCCGGAACACGCTCGAAGAATCGGCCCAGCACCACGCTGTTCAGACTCACCAGCAGAGCTCGGAGCAAACTCCAGGAGCGCAAGAATCGTTTGAAGGTCACCAGTGTGAATACCGCCAGAGGCACTTGCACATACTCAAAAATCTGCGTAAACCCGTTTGGCTCAAAAGAATTGAGTCCATATTCCTGAATAAGGCCGTAAAAGATCAGAATGACCGCGAGTGCAACTAACAGAGATCGAGGCAGGACGGGGAAACGGGCGAAAGCCGGAAGCCGGTAGAGGGTTTGCTCGAGACCTTCCTTCAGACGGCCAAATTCGCTCGGCAACAGTTGATCGAAAAGCGAAGTATCCAGGTGTGGTTGCCGCCGGTAAGCCCAGGTGAAGCGGCGCAAGTGAAAGTAACAGAGCGCGAACAGACCACATCCCGAAATCAAAAGAGGCCACACCGGAGAAAGCGGTGCGCTCAAGCTGAAGACACGGAAGCACATCAAATACCCGGCATTTCCGGACGTACAACAGATCCACCAAACGAACGTCGCTATGAACGGAATCGCGAGAACAACAATTCGAGTCACAATCGACTCCGGCGCAACCCGGGCATCAGAGCCCGCCGTGCCGCGAACCCGAACCGGGATCGAAACACTTAGGTAGAACGCCACCAGCCACGCCGCTACGAAAGCCGCCCCGACTAAATAAGTCACCCGGAAGTCCGCGGTCACTCGATGATGAACACTCATCGCCACCATCGGACACAGAAGAAGACCGTTGACGAATGCCAGCGTAGAGAAGCAGCAGATCATGCAGATGTACCGCTGGTGAACAACCGCCGGCATTCCTCGGCTCGACGCCCACCCCTGCAGGTCGACAATGCATAAGTTGCTCCAGACAAGCTTATGAGGTTGGAAGTACAGATAGATCAAACGCCCGCAGAACGCGATCGTGAATAGCGCAAACAGGGCACACAGCCCAATCCATCCCACTCTGACGCGAACTGGTTCATTCAGTGAAGCTGCTCGGGACGCCGGCAAGTCTCTATCGTGGAACCATCTATCCTTAGTCGCGCTTGCCAGGACGGGGTTCACCTGTGGAAGAAAATCAATCGGCAGCCACCCGGTTGGCCCCAACTGCAGCAGCCATGCGGACATCACCGAGTCTCGATTGCCGTCAAATGCCTGCTCGTACGGTTGAATGGCTGGAACTTCGGTCCGCTGAAACTCTGTTTTGCGGGAATGGGTGCTTTCTTGCTGCTGCTGTAGAAGCGTAACCACAGCATTGAACTCGCCAATCTGGTCAGCTGAAGAAAACGCCGTTTCGTCGTGTGTGTCCGCATGGCTCCAGATCCCACCTTCCGGAAACATGGGGAACGGTGAGATCGCCAGTAGCCCCGATAGCGATCCTTGCGAGGCTTCCTGCACGAATAGCAAATCAGGCCCTCGCACTACGATCCGTATATCCGGGCAGGTCCGTGACAAAACATTTGCCAGGAAGATCGTGTCAAATACATTCGTCGCCGAAAGGCTGGCGATTCGCACTCTCTTTCGCTTCAGGTACTGGACCGTCTGCTGCAGTTCAGCATTTTGAGAAACCGGAGTATGGCCCGTAGAGAACATGGGGAAAATGTCCTCTCCGGCTTGCGTGTCTTTTAACGAGAACTCCACCGCCGGTACCGCTCCGTTGTCGCCTTTCATTCCCGAAGGCGCAAAGGCAGCATCGTTGTAATTGTTTCTGACCTGCGCAATGTCGCGAGGATAGCGGTAGACCGGAATCGGATCGGGAACCGCCTTGGGGTCAGTCGCGGTCGCCGCACCCAGAATGCGTCGGGCATCTGGCTCTGTGGGAACTGAGAAACCGGTCTCGTCCTCTATCAGCTTGGCGGCTTGGTCTGGGCGCAGGTTTAATCTGCTGACAAGAGAAGCGAAATGATGTTCGAACGCGACGCTCGGCAGTGTCGATCCGTGAAAGGTGATGGAGGATGCGAGCCCTTGCGTGCTCCTTTGGGCCCGCTGTTTCGATGCGAAATCGGCCAGCATAGCCCGCGCATAATCGGAATTGGAAACCGAGCCTGATTGCACCACGAAGTTTTGAGGTGGAGGCCAACTTTCCAACAGGTGTGTCATCGATAGGAACGAACCGGAAAACCTGGGGCCGGCTATAAAGATGTCTCTCCTCTCGGGCAGACCGAATAACGAGAATGTACGGCGCGCCGCTTCGAATTGAAATCCGTTGATCCCCGCCGTCGGTGTCTCGGCAACCACCAGGACCAGCAGCAATTGCTCCGGATGCGCGTCAGGTTCGAAATGACGTCGGAAAACAAGTACTCCCGGAAACGTCTCAAGGTCGACTGAACCTTCCTTGCCGGCAGACTTGACCTGCCCGCCCCCTGACTTCGCCGTCCACGGAAGCCACTGGGTGGCCAGTTCCCATCCCGAGCGATAGGCTGCACGTTGAATTGCATCCAGATCGCGATCCGTCTCAATCGACATCCGGGTATGCAACGGGTCAGCAATCATCGCAAGAAGGAATCGGAGGTTGGCCAGATCAAAACCAGGCTCAAATCCGAACAGCGACCGCAGCCCCTGTTGCGAACACTTCGGAGTCGGCAAGCCAAGTAGGTAGTCCTGGCACGCCCGCCCTTCAGAACTCACCAGATCGCTATGGAAGTACTGTTGGGTAGCGCGCCAGGGACCCTGCTTGTCCAGAAGTTGGAGATCTTTGACATCGGCAGCTGAACCCGACGAGGCAGCCACATCCTTTCCTGCAGGCTTTGCGCTGTTCTGCCCTTCAGACTGCCCAAACGTATGCAGCAGCAGAGCGATAAGCGCTAGGATTCCTGCGGAGGAGCCCAGGCGTTTGTCCATGTATTCTCCTTCTATGCGGAAAGGAACCGTCGCACTCTAACGCCGACAGCTTTCTGGGCGGTGGCATGACAGCCACCTCCTCATCTCACCGGACCTGCGGAAATCCAAGATCCACTTGGCTGCTGCTCGGATCCGGCCAACGGCTGGTTACGACTTTTGTCCGCGTATAAAACTGAATGCCCTCCGGCCCGTACATATGAAGGTCTCCGAATAGCGAAGCTTTCCAACCCCCGAAGCTGTAGTAAGAGACCGGCACTGGAATCGGCACGTTGATCCCTACCATGCCCACTTCCGCATCGAATTGAAACTGCCGAGCCGCTCCACCGTCACGCGTGAAAATGGCCGTGCCGTTCCCAAGCGGATGATCATTAATGAGTGCGAGTCCCTCTTGGTAATTCGGCACTCTCACGACGCTTAGCACCGGACCGAAAATCTCATCCTTGTAGCACTGCATCTCCGGCGTGACACGATCCAGCAAGGACGTTCCCAGAAAGAATCCCTCTCG
Organism: uncultured Acidobacteriaceae bacterium; assembly: GCA_963814195.1. Classification (GTDB taxonomy): domain Bacteria; phylum Acidobacteriota; class Terriglobia; order Bryobacterales; family Bryobacteraceae; genus Bog-105. Next base: position 180,526 of record CAWFBU010000003.1, on the reverse strand, counting down.
TTGCGTTACCGGATCTCTCGTACCATCCACCGCTACCTCGGCGCCTTCGCTCGTTGCGTTGCTTACGTAGGAGGCGACCCGATCTCGATGCTCCCTCGTAATCAAAGGTCCCATCTCTATTCCCTCTTCCGCACCGGAGCCCACTTTGATCCTGGCCATTCGTTCCCGGATGGCTGCTACCAGCGGATCAGCCACGTCACCGACTGCCACCACCACCGAGATCGCCATGCATCGCTCACCTGCCGACCCATAAGCTCCCGATACCGCCGCGTCGGCTGCCATACTCACATCCGCGTCAGGTAACACCAGCATGTGGTTCTTGGCTCCGCCCAACGCTTGCACGCGCTTACCCAACTGCGTACCTGTTTCATAGATCGCCCGCGCTACGGGCGTTGATCCCACGAAGCTCACAGCCTTCACCAGCGAATGCCGCAAGAGAGCATCCACCGCCACTCGATCACCTTGCACCACATTGAAGACGCCCTCAGGCACGCCCGCTTCCGCAATCAGTTCAGCCAGCAGCACGCTCGCGGAAGGGTCTCTCTCCGACGGCTTCAGGATGAACGCATTTCCACACGCAAGAGCATTCGCCAGCATCCACATCGGCACCATCGCCGGAAAGTTAAAGGGAGTGATCCCGGCCACCACACCTAAAGGTTGCCGGATCTGATACACGTCTACGCCTCGGCTGGCCTGTTCGCTGAATCCACCTTTCAGCAGGTTCGGAATGCCACAGGCAAACTCTATATTCTCCAGGCCGCGCGCTACCTCGCCCATCGCATCCGCGATCGTCTTGCCGTGTTCGCTCGTAATTAACTCCGCCAGTTTCCGGCGATTTCGATCCACCAGTTCCCGCAGCCGAAACATGATTTCTGCACGACGCGACAACGGTGTCGCTCGCCACGCAGGAAACGCATTCCACGCCGCCTGCACTGCAGCGTCTATTTCTTCGGCGCTCGCGAAACCGACATGCGCCTGCGCCTCCCCCGTCGCCGGATCCCAGATCGTTCCTGTTCGTCCGGAGTGCGACTCCACTGCGCGCCCTCCAATCCAATGATTCACGGTACGAAGTGCAACGCCCTGCTCTGCAACTGACATCTGTACTCCCTTAAACCGCACTCGCGGCAAGTTCCGGCTGTCTTACCTGCTCTATCACCCGAAGGCCGCCTTCGATCACGTCCAACCCCTGCGCCAGTTCCTCCCGCGAGATAACTAGCGGCGGACAAATCCACAACATATTGAAGCGCGAAAATGCGTACACGTGCTGCGATTTGAGGTACGCAGCTAGTGCTGCCATCTCCGGACTCGTGCCGTTGAATGGAGCCAGCGGCTCCTTGGTGGCCTTGTCTTTCACAAACTCGATCACGCTGAACAGCCCTTTGCAGCGCACATCGCCCACACAGCTGTACTGCTCTTTCATCTGCTCCAGGCGTGCGGCCAGAAACTTGCCTTCCCGTTCGACGTTTTCGAAGATTTGTTCCTCCTCGTACACCCGAAGATTGGCAACAGCGGCCGCGCAAGAGACTGGATGCCCGCTGTAAGTCAGGCCGCCCCACAGCATGTGCGTTTCGAAATAATCCGCAATCTCTCCAGACACCACCACTGCGCCCAGTGGCATGTAGCCGCTCGTCAAGCCTTTCGCGCTCGTCACAATATCGGGCCTGATGCCGTAGTGCTGAGTCGCCAGCCATTTGCCGGTTCGCCCGAAGCCGCTCATCACTTCGTCATCAATCAGCAGGATTCTGTACTTGTCGCATAGCGCCCTCAGCTTGGGAAAGTAGTCATCCGGGGGCACCAGCAAGCCGTTTGATCCTGTAATGCCCTCCACCAGAATCGCCGCAATCGTATGCGGCCCTTCCATCTGAATAATTTCTTCTATATGGCTCACGCACTCTCGCCTGCAGGACTCCGGCACTTTGCCGAACGGACATCGATAGCAGTAGGGATCGAACACCCGTACGATGTTCGGCATACCAGGTTCCACCGGCCATCGTCTCGGATCGCCGGAGGCTGTCATAGCGCCCATCGTGGCGCCATGGTACGACCGGTAACGTGTGATGATCTTGTCGCGTCCGGTAAAAAGGCGCGCCATTTTCATGGCGTTTTCGTTGGCCTCCGCTCCCCCGAGCGTGAAGAAGGCTTTCGCCAGTCCCGTCACCTCGGCCAGTTTTTTACCGAGTACACCGCGCGGTTCCGTCGCGAAGCTGGGTCCGGCGAAACACAACGTATCGACCTGCTCCTTGATCGCTGCCAACATCTTTGGATGTTGGTGTCCGATGTTCAGGTTGATCAGTTGCGAACTGAAGTCCAACCATCGATTGCCATCGCCATCCCAGAACCAGACGCCCTCTCCCCGGGTTATATGGATCGGGTTGGACGTGCTTTGCACCGACCAGGAAAACATCGTGTAATCCCGGTTTTCCTGAATAATCTCCTTCGACGAGCGCTCCATGTGTCGAACCCTTTCTATCTACCTAGAACCCACTCCACCGTCTTGTGCGCCAGCGCATCCAGCGCCCGCACTGCCATCTCGATATGCTCTTCGCGAGTATCTTCAATCTTGTTATGACTGATCCCTCGTAGCGACTGCACAAACATCATCACGGTCGGAATCCCTGCTCGCGCAACCTCTGCCGCATCGTGCAACGGGCCCGACGGCAGCCGATGTGACTGCCCGGCGATGCCCCGAATGGTCTCGTCACACAGCTCGATCAGTTCTGGATGGAACGGAATCGGCTCGATATTCCAAATGGGCCCCCATTCCGCCGTACAGTTCTCTTGCTTAGCGAAATCGTGGCTCGCCTCCCGCGCGTTCTGTAGCATTTGCGCCAGCACTCCGGCATCCAGATCACGCTGATCCAGCGTTGTTTCACACCGCCCCACCACCGCCGTTACAATCCCGGGAAATGTCTTTACACTCCCGATCGTGCAAACCGCATCCGGGTATGCAGTCGCAATACAACGTATCTCGAGCGCAAACTTCGCCGCCGCCGCCAGCGCATCGCGACGCGCATTCATCGGAGTCGAACCTGAGTGCGCCTCCTGCCCGTAAAAGGTGACAGCGTGTCTTTCTACGCCTTTAGTGCCCAGAACGACTCCCAACGGCAGGCCCATCCTTTCAAGAACTGGCCCCTGCTCTATATGCAATTCGAGATAAGCCGCGGCATTCCGTTGTTCCACCGCCGCCTCGCCGATTTTGTCTACGTTGATTCCGCATGCTTTCAGGGCATCCTCCATGCGCACACCCTGCGCATCCGTCCGTCCCCGGTCCGCCTCAATCGACGCCGTGCCTGCGAAAGCAGAGGAGCCGAACAAGCTCCGTCCGAATCTTGCGCCCTCTTCGTCCGCCCAATCGACCAGGCGGATCGTAACCGGCGGAGGCCCTTCTGCCGCAAAGCGCTGCAAGACTTCAAAGCCCGCCAGAAAATCCAGACTCCCGTCCAACCATCCCCCGTTTGGAACCGAGTCCAGATGGCCGCCTAGCAACAGCGCCTTCTCTGACTTTCCCTGAAGCGTCATCCAATGGTTCCCTGCGGCATCGTAGTGATGCTCGACAGGCAGCCCGGCCAGTTTCGATTCGAACCAGCGTCTTGCCTTCAACCACGTCTCAGTCCATGCGACTCGCTGCGCTCCGTTTGGGTCGCTTGTTAACTCCCGCAGCTCTTTCAACAAGTCCAGGGTCATGCCGGTGCGCGCCGCAGCATCTGGCCGCGCCCCTTTTCACCCACGAACTTCCCATCACGTACCTGCACCTTCCCGCGCACGGTGACCACCACCGGACAACCTTCCACCGCAAAATCTTCAAATCCGCTGTAATCGCTGTTGATATGGTGCCGGGCCGCCGATATCACGCCCAGGTAATCCGGATCGAACACCACCAAGTCCGCATCGCTTCCAATCGCAATGGATCCCTTGCGGGGAAACAATCCGAAAATCTTCGCCGGCTGTGTACTCAGCGCCTCCACAAAACGGTGGATGTTCAGGTGCCCGCGATTAACGCCATACGTATACATCAGCGCGACGCGCTCTTCAATGCCGGGAATGCCATTCGGTATCTGCGTAAACGCTGCCTCGCCCAGCATCTTCTGGCCTTTGTCGAAGGGACAGTGGTCCGTGCCCACCGTATCGATCAGCCCGGCATTCAGTGCCCGCCACAGCGAGTCCTGGTTGCGCTTGTCCCGCAAGGGCGGCGACATTACATACTCCATGCCCCGTACGCCCGGCCGTTCCGCATAAGTTTTATCTAACAGGAAATGTGGCACCACCGATTCCACACACAGCTTCACTCCTCGTGCCTTTGCCTCTACCGCTGCCTTCAACGCCGGCGCGCATGAAAGATGCACGATATAGCCGCGTGCTCCTGTGTTCTCCAGGAACGTTACGAAGCGAGTCGTTCCTTCCGCTTCCACTGACTCCGGACGGCTCGGCTCATGCCACTCCGGCCCGGTCTTTCCCTGAGCCAGCAGTTGCTCTTGCAGGCGGCTCACCAGCTCCGCATTTTCGCAGTGGGCCGTAACCACCACTCCCATATTCTTCGCGAGCATCAGCGTCTGGAAAAGTTCGGCGTCATCGATACCAAAAAAGTTCTTATAAGCGAGGAAGATCTTAAACGAGGTAGTGCCGTCCGCCACAATCTCCCGCAGCTGCCTTTCTGTCGTCTCATCAAAGCGAGTCACAGCCATGTGAAAGGCGTAGTCACAGGCGCTCTGCCCCTCCGCCTTCGCCTTCCAAAGCCGATAGCCTTCCAACGCATCTTCCTGCCGCGAAGGACAGCACATTTCGATATACGTCGTCGTACCGCCCATTAACGCAGCCACGCTGGCAGTCTCATGCGTATCCTTGGCAAACGTCGACATGAACGGCAGATAGATGTGCACATGCGGGTCTATAAACCCAGGAAACACCAGCTTCCCGGAGGCATCGATTCTCTCAGTTGCCGGCGGCACGATCAAGCCCTCGCCGATCTGCGTAATGGTTTCGTTCTCTACGTAGATGTCGGCCTTGTAACGCGCATCGCCCGTGACAATCTCGCCGTGTTGAATCAGGAGGGCCATAGCGTGTCAGTGGATCTGAATCCCTTGCTCCTCACGATAGGCCTTCATTGCCTCCCAGCCTTCCGTAATCTCCGGTTTCGTTTTCATCAGGTTGTTCCAGGTCACGGGCTCCCTGCCCGAAGGCAGCTCTACCATCTCGATGCAATGCTCAACAGGACACACGTTGAAGCACAGCCGGCAGCCCACACAGTCCTCCTCCCGCACTCGCGGTTGCGGCCTTCTGTCCACCGCCTCTCGCTTGCCATTGGAACGAACGTCATACGAACAGGGCTGCTGTAGTTCCCCGTTGGCGCTCACCAGGTCAATACACTGATGCGCCGTATCGTTGCAGGCGACATAACAGAGATTGCACTTGATGCATTTCTCTTGATCAATCCGCGCTACAGCTCGATAGGAAAGATCGAGATCCTGAAAGGCCGAAAGGCGGGGGAGACTCCTGCCCGTCACCTCCGCGATCGTTCGGAACCCCTTCTCGTCCATCCAATTCGAAAGGCCATCGGTCAAATCTTCAATAATTCGGTAGCCGTAGTGCATGACTGCCGTACAGACCTGCAGACTGCTCGCCCCGAGCAGCAGGAATTCCGCCGCATCTCTCCACGTGCTAATACCGCCCATACCCGAGATGGGTAACTGCGATTCGGCCACAACGGAGTCGGTCCCCAGGGCTGAAAGCATGTTTAACGCGATCGGTTTTACCGCCGGCCCCGCATAACCACCGTGACCGCCCTTGCCGCCGATGCTCGGTGTAATTTCCAGTGAATCCAGATCCACACCTACGATCGAATTCAGCGTGTTGATCAGCGACAGCGCATTCGCGCCCGCTGCAACAGCCGCCCGCGCCGGTTCCACGACATTAGTAACGTTGGGTGTCAGCTTTACAATCACCGGCAGCCGTGCTACGTCCATCACCCAACGCGTTATCTTCTCGCAATACTCAGGCACCTGCCCCACCGCACTACCCATGCCTCGCTCGCTCATCCCGTGCGGGCAGCCATAATTCAACTCGATCCCGTCAGCGCCTGAATCTTCGATCTTCCGTACAATCTCTGCCCAGGCCTGCGGATTCGATTCCACCATGGCCGAAACAATCACTGCGCGTTCAGGCCACAGCCGCTTCACTTCGGCTATTTCGCGCAGGTTCACTTCTAACGGCCGGTCGGAAATCAACTCCACGTTGTTGATAGCCAGCATTCGCTGCCCGCCGTAGTGCCACGCGCCATAGCGATTCGACACATTCAAGACCGGGGCGCCGATCGACTTCCAAACCACGCCGCCCCAGCCGGCCTCAAAAGCTCTATGAATCTGGCCGCTCGAATTCGTAGGCGGCGCCGACGCCAGCCAGAAGGGGTTCGGTGACTTGATTCCTGCGAAGTTGATAGAAAGGTCTGCCATCGCGCCTCTTACGCCACCCGCACCAACCGTGCATTCAGCGACTGCGCCAACAGCTTGCCATCCTGCACTGCCATTACCGTCGAAGCCGAGCCGCTCGCCCGAATGCAATCGCCAATTGCAAAAAGTCCTGGCACGCTCGTCTCAAAATTCTCGTCGACGGCAACATAGCCGCCTTGCGTCGCGAGCCCAAGCGTCTCCGCCAAAACCGGCTTTTTCTGCCCGATCGCTTTCACCACCTGGTCCGCCGGCACCTCAAAATTAGAACCGGACACGGGCATGCCGATCCGCCGCCCGGAAGCATCCGCTCCATCGAGCCTCGTCTGGATGCATTCGACTCCGCTCACTCGACCGCCCTCGGCCACCACACGAACTGGCTGCGTCAGAAAACGAAACTCGATGCCTTCCCGCTTCGCGAATTCATACTCGTGTGGATAAGCGCTCATCTCTTCTTCCGAGCGCCGGTAAAGAATCGTCACGCGGCCACTGCCCAGCCGTTTGGCGATGGTCGCACAATCGATAGCGGTATTTCCTCCTCCAATCACAACGACATCGCGCCCGATCTCCAGCGCCTCACGAGCAGTCTTACTCTGCTCAACGTAGGTCAGCCCATCGACGAGATGTTCTTCTCCCGGTATCGTCATGTCCGGAGTCGCGCCTAGTCCAAAACTCAGCACCACGGCGTCGAATTCGGCCTGCAACTCGGCCATCGTCACATTGCGGCCCAGTTCGCGATCGAGCCGAAGTTCCACGCCGATCGCCTCCAGTAACTTCGCTTCCGCAAGAGCCACATCCACCGGCTCACGCAATCCGATAATGCCGTAGGTAGAAAGGCCGCCCGGCAATTTGCGCTTCTCAAACACCGTAGCTCGATGCCCTCGCCGCACCAGTTCACCGGCGCACGATAACCCGCCCGGGCCAGCCCCGATCACTGCCACCCGCCGGCCTCCCGCTAAGGGAGCATTTGAAAAGGGTTGCTGTCCGCGCGCATAAGCATCGTCCATCGCATAACGCTGAAGCCGTCCTATCGCAATCGGCTTGTGCATAGGCCCCAGCACGCAGGCGCCTTCACAAAGCTCCTGCACCGGACAGACTCGCGCACAGGTTGCGCCCAGCAGATTCGCATCGAAAATTGTGCGCGCCGAACCCCTCAGGTTGCCTGACGCAATCTTCTTAATGAATGCCGGGATATCGATGTGGGTCGGACAGGCGTGCGTACAGGGCGCGTCGTAACAGAACAAGCAGCGGTTCGCTTCTTCGAGTGCTTCGAATTCGCTCAACGGGGGCAAATGTTCTTGAAGCGCGTCGGTTGACACAAAGGTCGTTCCTGTACGCAATCGGGCAGTCTCCTCTTCTTGATAGCCGCGTGTTTAGACCTAACATGATAAACCCAATTGGGCGGCTATGGCTTAATGCCCGTCCGTAACAGCGCATCGGCCCAAATCTGATACCCTGCGTCGTTGGGATGTGTGCCGTCTGACATCATGGCTGCGGGAAGAGAACCGTCGGCCTGCAGGAAGCGCTTACCGATGTCCAGATAGGTGGCGCTGACATCCTGCGCCAAACTTTTCTCCAGTAATCGATTCGTCTCCTCAATCTGTTTGCGGAAGCGTCCACTGGCGTCCGCGCCCCGAGGGAAGATCGCCATCACGATAAGCCGTGCCTGCGGCAATCGACTATGCAACTCCTGGCAGATTGCCAGCACGCCATCCCTAATCTCCGCCGGAGTGTTGGCGCGTGCGTTCGCGGTACCCGCCAGATTATTTGTCCCAATCGCCAGCACGACCCACTCCGGATGCAGCTGATCCACTTCGCCCTGCCTCAATCGCCACAGCACGTTTTGCGTCCGGTCCCAGCCAAAGCCCAGGTTCATGACTGGCAAACTACCGAAGACACGCTGCCACGCCACCGGTCCGTTTACGTGATTCGCTGCTGGTTGCCCACCCCAAAAATGAGTGATCGAGTCTCCGATCAGAACCACTCGCGGCTTCATCTTCTTCTGCAACACCAACTCCGCGTGATGTCGCGCCCACCAGTCATAAGAATCCTGCTCAAGTCGTGGCACGGGTATCAGCGCCGTGTTGATGTCCGTCATTGAAGCCAGCGTCTGCCGTGGCTCGTCGCCCATCAATTTCGCCAGCGTAGGCTCAATTGCCTCTGCCATCCACCGCTGGCCGACCGTATCCGGATGCAGCGGCTTGCCAGGCTTCGGAAGTCGCGGGTCATAGAAGACGTCTGCCTTTAAGGAACCTCGTTCGTAGAAAATCGATCCGATGTCCAGATACGTTACGCGGTCGTTCTCTCCGTAGCAGTTCGCCAGATATCGGTTTACCTCCCGGTCGCGCGCCGACTTGTCCGGGGAGATGCCACTTGGCAGGATTCCCAGTAAAAGAATGCGCGTCGCCGGCAGCCGTTGTTCCAGGTCAGCAACCACGGCATCAATGCCCAGTTCCGTTTGTTCGGCCGTCTGGCCCGCGTGCCCCGTGTTGTTTGTCCCAATCAGCACAACCGCGACTTTAGGCCGCAAACCGGTAAGCTCGCCGTGATCCAGTCGCCACAGAACGTTCGCGGTCGTATCGCCGCTAAACCCAAGATTCAGCGCCTTCCTCGGTTCATAAAATTGCTTCCAGGTAGGTTCGAAATTCTCGTCCGGAAGTTTGGCCTTGTCGTAATTGTTGGTAATCGAATCGCCAATCAGCAGCAGTTGCGTGTCCGCGTGCTGCTTCACCGCATCTACCAACGCCTCGTGCCGCGACTTCCACCACGGTTCTCCCAAACGGTCGATCGCCTGCGGTTCAGCTTGCGCTCCGCCCAGAAATAAGGTGCCAAGCACCAACACATACAGAGACTTGCTCATAAACAAGCAACACGCTACCATCAACAGTCACGGTCGGGCGATGCCTTCCAAACAGCAGTCGATTGATGTGGATCCCGCCCTCTACAACCAGGACCTCGCGCCTGTCGCTCCGGAGCAGCGCACCTGGGGCATCTACAACTACGCATCGCTCTGGGTGGCCATGAGCGTTTGCATCCCAACCTATATGCTCGCTTCGGGCCTCATCGCCGGCGGCATGAGCTGGAAGGAGCCATCGGCACCATCCTGCTGGGCAATCTCATCGTGTTGGTCCCCATGATCCTCAATGCTCATGCGGGAGCCAAGTACGGCATCCCCTTTCCGGTTTTCGTTCGCGCTTCCTTTGGCGTCCGCGGTGCCAACCTCCCTGCCCTCTTGCGCGCGGTCGTCGCTTGCGGCTGGTTCGGCATTCAGACCTGGATTGGTGGCCAGGCTATCGCATCCATGTTGACGATTCTCTTCCCCGCCGCTACCGCGAATCCTGCCATCCCGTGGATCTGCTTTCTCGCCTTTTGGTCACTCAACATGTTCGTCATCTGGCGCGGCATTGAAATGATCAAATTCCTCGAAGGCATCGGTGCACCCTTCATGCTCGGAATCGGGCTCCTCTTGCTTTGGTGGATCACTCGCAAGGCCGGCGGTCTCGGCCCGGTCCTCAGCAATCCGTCCAGGTTCAGAACCAGCGCGGAGTTCCTCCGCTTCTTCATTCCCTCTCTTACCGGCATGGTCGGCTTCTGGGCAACGGTCGCCCTGAACATTCCTGACTTCACGCGTTACGCCCGCTCGCAGCGAGCTCAGATGTGGGGCCAGGCCTTGGGCTTGCCGGGCGCCATGACAATCTACTCCTTCATCGGAGTCGCCGTCACCTCAGCGTCAGTTGTACTCTTCGGCCATGCCATTTGGGATCCCGTACAGCTGCTCGGACAATTCCATGAACCGGTCATCGCCTCCATCGCGCTGGTCGCGCTCCTCGTGGCAACTCTCAACACCAACGTCGCCGCTAATGTGGTCTCGCCTTCTAACGACTTCTCGAATCTCAACCCACGCCTCATCTACTTTCGCACCGGCGGCATGATCACCGGCGTGGCTGGCATCCTCCTGATGCCTTGGAAACTGCTCACCGATTTCAACAGCTACATCTTCGGGTGGCTCGTCGGCTACTCCGGTTTGCTCGGACCCATTGCAGGCATCATGATCACTGACTACTTCCTGATCCGCAAGACTCACCTGAACCTGGACGCTCTGTACCGCCGCGGTGGTGATTATGAGTACAGCAATGGCTTCAACTGGCGCGCAATTCTCTCTCTGGGGGCCGGGATCCTCGTCGCCCTTATCGGTCTCTCGATCCCCCGCCTGCGCTGGCTCTATGACTACGCTTGGTTCGTTGGCTTCGCTGTCTCTGCCTTGGCCTACTACGGTTCGTGTGGCCGCAGCATCACTCTAATACCTCAAAACTCCGAAGTCGAAGCTGGCTTCAAACGTCCTGTGATATAACTGCTTCGTAGTACGAAAGGATTGGGTCATGGGCGTCCCCAAAATGTATCCTGTTGAAGAGGCGGTAAAGGCTCAAAAAGCTCTGCGAGCCGCGGCCGAACTAGGGCCGGAGCAGTTTCCGATCGAAGCCTTTGTCGGCATGATCAGCGACGAAATTGAGTCGTTGCGCAACCGGGGCAAAAGCGATGAGGACATCGCCTCCATGATCCAGCAGAACAGCGCCATCCAGATTACTGCGCGGGAGATCGCCGAGAACTACGCTTCGCCCGAGAAGCGGCATCCGCACGGGGAGTAGTGGGCTCTGGTTTCCCGGCACCTTTCAACGGACTGAGCTGAACCATTCGCTCCAGTCCTGTGAGAAGGCCCTTTCTCTCCTCTGCGGGCATTGCCTCGAACAGGCTGGCCATGAAACGATGAAATTCGGCGGACGCCTGATTTTGCAGGCGTTTCCCTTTCGCCGTACTCACAATGTCCACCTTGCGCGCATCGGTGGCGCTCTTCCGGCGTAGAATCAGGCCACGATCTTCGAGAGAGTCGACTGTCTTGTTTAATGAGGCGGGACTGAGGTTTAGCCTTCGGGCCAGTTCGGTGAGAGTCAATCCGCCGTTCGGAACGACATTTAAGGTCATGAACTGAGTCGCGCTAAGCCCTGCGCGATGGAAACGATTAAAGTTGGCCGCTTGCACAATCTGTCGAACATGCATCCACGCTGCAAGAAAGCGACTAGTCTCCTCTTCTATCTCCGGCATGGAGCTTATTGTCCTTCACGGTTCACAATCGCTCCCGGAACTTCCGCTTGTTAATGATGCCTCTGGCCAGCCTGCCCGATCCAAGCTTGGTCAATCTTCAGCGCAAAGCTTCAGTCGTTCGCCCGTGCTGATGATCTGGTGAATGCGGACACCATAGTTGCCCTTCTGTGAAACCACGTGACCTCGTGCAACCACAGTCCCGTGCACGACTACTTCGACCTCAGCGCCGGTGCTTCCATGCAGATGAATTACCGATCCTGAAGTAATCTTCAGTATTTCGCCGATGGGCAACTGGGTGCGGCCCAGTGCCACCGAAAGCGGCAGTTCCAAGTCGAGCAGGCGCTCCGGTATTCGAATATTCGAGAGAGCCGCCTCGCCCAGGATCAGTTCTTCCCTTGCCAGCGGATCTATGGCAAACAGCAACGCCGGCAACTCCGTTCGCGCCAGTTTGATTCCCATCACGGCGTAACAGAGGCCTTCCTTCTCCGGAGGTTCTTGCACAAGCTGAGCCCGGCCCGCTCGTACCGGGTACGCCAGTTCAGGATTCACGGTCTCGACGGTAGTAATCTGCACACGTTCCAACAGCCGGATCCAGTTCAGCTTGCCCGCCGCTGACCACGTCTTCTCGTGCGCTCCCACCCACAGAGGAAAACCTTGGCTTCCCTCCAAGGTCGCCCGCCACCAAAGAAACCCGCTGACATCTACTGCCACCAGGTGCCGTGCGCGTCCGCAGCTCACCGTTGGATACTCTCGGAAGGGCGCGGCCGTGGCTCTCGCGAACTCCTGTGTCCAGGCTTGGAAAAACTGATTTAGGGCGGCATCTCGAGTCAGCATCTCGCGCCCTCGCTCCGCCTCTAACTCACTCGTCCTCAACTATGCTGCCCGCTCGTCCGTGGTTAGTTCATCGGAACTCTGACCGCCGGATGGCTTGTCCCGCAAGTCCGCTAGGCGAACAGCCAAATTCTCATCGACAACCAGAATCTCGCCCGTCCCCAGGAGAACCCGGTCCACGTAGACATCGATGTTCTCGCCCACCGGACGTGTCAGCACCAGAACGCTGCCGATATCTAAACCCAGTAAGTCGCGAAAGCTGATCTTTCGATGGTCCAGCTCCGCCATAATGCCAATCTCGACGTTCGAAAGCATCGAGTACGTCTTCAGGCTCAGCGTGTCAGTTGTGGCTTCCGGTAGCATCGGTCAAGAGTCCTGTCAGACGTATTGGTCTTCGGCAGTGCCGCTCAGGCTCAACACTCCTTCTTTCTCCATTTCGCGCGCAAGTGTGATGATTTCCTGTTGCGCGGCATCCACATCCTTTAGCTTCACCGGGCCCAGCGCCTCCAGGTCTTCTTTCATCATGGCCGCGCCACGCTGCGACTGGGTCGCTAAGAACTTCTGTCGGAGAGATTCGTTCGCGCCCTTCAGCGCCATGATGATCGTCGATCGGTTCGACCGGGCTATCAATTGAGAGATCGCTGCGGCATCAAGATTCTCCAGATCGCGAAACACAAACATAAAGCGCCGGATGTTTTCAAACAGCGGCGGGTTGTCCTTTTCGACTGATTCCAACAGATTGCCGCACGTATTCGCATCGAGGCGGTTCAATATATCCGCGACCGCTCGAACGCCGCCATAAGCTTCCCGGCTCAGCTCGCCCAGATTCCGTAGTTTTTGGTCGATCACTCCCGCGATGTTGCGCACGATCTCGGGGGATATCTGGTCCAGATCCGCCATCCGTAACGCCACGTCGGTACGCGTGTCAACTGGCAGGGAGCTGATCAGCGCCGCCGCCTGCGACGGATCCAGATGCGACAGAATCAGCGCAATAGTCTGCGGATGCTCGTCCTGAATGAACTTCGCCAGCTGCTGCGGATCGGTCTTCCGAAAATTGGCAAAGTCGACCGCCTCGCTTCCCAGCGCCTTGCTTAATCTCTCTAGAAGAGTTTGCGCCACCGCCGGCCCATAGGCTTCCGTCAACATGCGGCTTGCGTAATCCAAACCGCCCTTGATGAACAGCCGGTCCGCGTGCGAGTTTTGGGTGAACTCCTCCAGCGCACTCGTCACATCGTCCGGAGTTACATATTCGAGTTGCGCTGTCGCTCGCGCCAGTTGATCGGCTTCTTCTTCACTGACGTGCTTCAGGATCGCTGCACTGTCGACAGGCCCCAGTGCGATCAGGACGATCGCGGCCTTCTGCATGCCCGTGAGTTCGCTTCCGTTACCCCCTCGCGGCATCATTCACTCGTTTACCTGTTTGCAAGCAGTTGGGCATACGCCTCTGCAGTGAGTGGGATCTTGAGAGCTTTTGTCGCGAACAATCTTAGAATCTCTCAGCCGGCCTTTTCAGTCGTCCAGCGCCGTATCCAATTCAGTGGGCCGGCGAAAGCATTTGCATCAGAGAAAAACATCGGAATCTGCGAATCGCGCCCAATCTCCCCATGCGATGCCAAACAGCATGGCAAACTCACGATATAGTAGGCTCGAGTCGAATCGCTATGAGTACCCGTCGGGACGCTCTCCGTATTTTGGTGAGCACTTCTGCTATCTTACCGGCCGCTGCTGCCGCCCAGGAAACCAAGGAGGCCAGTGATCAGGCCGGACACATGCATGCCGGCCCCACCGTTAAGCCTCCGTCTCCTTCCAAGCCTGCGTTCTTCCAACCGGAAGAGTTTCGCACGCTAGAAGCCTTGACCGAGTGCATCATACCCCGCACCGATACGCCCGGCGCCAAAGATGCCGGTGTCGCCTTACTGATCGACAAGGCCCTCATAGCGCGTCCGCTGCTAGCGCCACAGTATCGAGCCGGCTTAGCCGACCTGAATGCCTTTGCCGTGCAAAGCTTTGGACATCCTTTTGCCGACTTACACGATCAGCAGCAGATTGACGTCCTTCTGCCTTTGACTCTCGACGCGAATACCCCATCCGGCCAGTTCTTCGACATAGTCAAAGGGATGACGGTCGATGCCTACTACAAAACTGAGATCGGTCTCAAGACCGAACTGGGCTGGCATGGCAACACGTTCCTGCGTGAGTTTCCCGGCTGTGACCATCCAACCAAAACCACGGAGTAGTTAGCATCATGCAAGTACGGAAAAGCCCAGAAATCGCGGACGTCGTCATCATCGGTACCGGAGCCGCGGGAGGCATGGCTGCCTGGAATCTCACCCGCCAAGGTGTCAACGTAGTCATGCTCGACGCGGGACGCAAGTTCAACCGCAGCGAGTTTTGGAGCCACGTCAAGCCTTGGGAAATACAACAGCGCCTCGATGCCGGACAGAAACCGCCAGCCATTCGCCTCGACCGCGACGAACAACCTTACCTTGTTCCACTCGGTAAGGATTTCGATCTCACCAGAGTCTGGGGCCGCGGCGGCAAAACCAACATTTGGGGCCGTGTCAGCCTGCGCTACTCTGACCTGGACTTCGCTGGGCCGGAAATCGACGGATGGGAGATTCCCTGGCCGATTCGCTACAAAGACATCGCGCCCTATTACGACAAGGTCGATCAACTCATCGGCGTTTGCGGTGGGGATGATGATAGTGATGCACTCCCCGGCAGCAAATACTTCCTACCTCCGCCACCCTTGCGTTGCGGCGAGCATCTCATCAAGCGCGCTGCCAAAAGCATCGGCATCGAAACCGTCCCCATCCGCCGCGCCGTCCTCACGAAGGAGCACAACGGCCATCCTAAATGCCATTTCTGCGGAGCCTGCGGCGTCGGTTGTGACGTGGGCGCCTTCTTCAACTCCTCCGATTACCTGATTGAGCCTGCCTTTAAAACCGGCAAGCTGCGTGTCATTGACAATGCCGTAGCCGCTCGCGTACTCGTTGACGACACCGGCCTCGCCAGCGGCGTCCAGTATTTTCACCGTCATACCAAAGAGGAAAGTCGTATCCTGGCCAAGCGCGTCATCGTTGCCGCTTCATGCGTCGACTCCACTCGCATCCTTCTTAACTCAACGTCCGAGAAATATCCCAACGGTATCGGCAACTCCTCGGATGTCATCGGCCGCTATTTATCCGAACAGATTCGGATTCATATCCGCGGCTTTGCACCTGAATTGATGGGCGGCAAAGTTTACAACGACGACGGTATCGGTGGCGCACATCTTTATTTGCCGCGCTTTAATCACCGGGATGGACGCAAGCGCGATTACCTTCGCGGCTTTGGCGTCCAATTCTGGAATACCGGTGCCCAGACGGATCTCTCCTACGCCCGCGGCATACCTGGCTTTGGCGCAGACTTCAAGAAGGCCGTCAAAACCCGCTATCCCGCCATGCTCGCCCTTCATCCCTTCGGTGAGACCATTCCTAAAAAGGACAACCGCATCACTACACAGGGTTCGCCGCTTGACCGCTACGGCGTGCCTATGGCCCGCATCGATTACTCCATCGGCGAAAACGAGCAGCGCATGGCTCGCGACATGTACAACACTATGTTGGAGATCATGCATGCCGCCAAAGCCGAGATTGTTTCCTTCGATAAGGGGCAACTCGACTCCAACGGAAGTGCCATTCACGAACATGGCACCTGCCGCATGGGAGCCGATCCGAAACGCTCAGCTCTCAACGCCTTCAATCAGATGCACGACGTGAAGAACGTCTTCGTCGTCGACGGCTCGGCCTTCACCACAGCCTCGGAAAAGAATCCGACCCTCACCATCCTCGCCCTCGCCTGGAGAGCTACTGATTACATGGCAGAGGAAATGAAGCGCGGCAACGTCTAGACTGACCGCTAAGGCTGTCCTACCGAATTAGCGGCCACGGCATGCCTGAATAGTTTTTACTTCCCCAAGAGATGCTCGCCATTCTAGGACTGTGAACTTACTTAGAATGTCTTCCGCCTGCTCAACCAGCAGCGATAACTGTTCCGGCATCTGCGCAAGCGAATGCTTCGTGTGAGATGACATGGGGCGATCCTATCGATTCACACCCGGCCCAAGCCAAACGCCTACGCCACTACGCAACCAGCAGATCTCGGTCTGAGTTGGGCGTAATGCGATATACATGGACCGGATCTGTAAAGCCCTTTACATGTTGAGGTGCCAGCCGTTCGGCCGCGACAAAGTCCCGTACCTCCAGGTAGGTGGACTCGCCGATCAGGATTTCACCAGGGCCTGCCAGCGAACATAGGCGTGCACAGAGATTCACATGGGAACCGATGGCCGTAAAATCCCTCCGGGCTTCACTTCCGATGCTGCCCAGGACCACTTCGCCCGTGTTGATGCCAATCCCCAGTCGAATCGGTGGTTCGGTTGGGCGCCCGGCATTGTATACCTCCAGCGCTCTATGAATTTCGATGCCGCAGCGTATCGCATTCAGCACCATGTCCTCGCCGTCAAACAGCGCCACCACGGCGTCACCCACGAATTTATCGATATCGCCCGAGAAGCGTTTCACAGGCTCGGTCTGCAGAGACAGGATCTGATTGAGGATGTCCACCACCCGCTCTGGAGCCTGGTGTTCCGATAAAGCAGTGAATCCTCTGATATCAGAGAAGAAGATCGTGAGCCGCTTCCGCTCTCCGGTCGGTGCTCCTCGACTGCCGCTGGTCTGAATCATCTCCATCGTCGACTGCGAGACGAACTTTTGCATATCCGCTCTTTGCCGCAGACCTTCAGTCATGTTGTTGAACGCTTCGGCCAGCCTTCCGATCTCATCTCCGCTCCTCACCGGCAATCGAAAATCGAAATTACCTGCCGCGATTTGGCGAGTGCCGACGACCAGTTCCGCTATGGGCGCTGTCAGCCGTCGAGAGAGAATGAAGCTTCCGACAATGGCGACAGTGGCTGCAAGCAGCCCTAGCAAGGCAAGTCCAAATTGTATTCGCCGGTACGGCGCCAGAGCTTGATCGTCGGATTGCAGCAGGATCACTGCAGGCGCGTGAGGATAATTCAGGACTGCCGGTAGAGCCGCGTAGCTCTCTCCGCCCACTTTCACGGAGCGTAGCTCCGGATCGTCACCTCTTTGAGCGATCCACTCCGCGCGCGACCTCCACGGCAGCCTCGCCTGCGGCAGAGTTGATTGCAAAACTCCATCCGCAAGCAGGACTACTTCGTTCTTGGCTGCCCCGGCCAAACTACGAACAAAAGAATCATCCACACGGGAGCACGCCAGCACAAAACCAAATACCGTGCCGGCCGCTTCCGCAGGTGCAGCGGAGGCCAGATAGAACTTATCCTCCGTCATGAGAAATCCGGATGCCGGTTGGCCGGCTAGTGCGGGTTCCAGTAAAGTTGCTGAAAGGTCTGCATACGGATCACTTCCGCTGCTATCCGTATCTGCCAGCAGGCGCCCGTGCGGGTCGAGCACAATGAAACGATCCGGACCGTGATTCTGGGCCTGATAGCTCAGCAGGAAGTCTTTTATCGTGGGAAGATCTGTGCTGAGTAAGGCTTTCAATTGAGGCATGGAAGCCACCGATTGAGCCGTTAACCGAAGTACATTCACCTGGTCCCCAATGCTGGTTTCGATACGAGTTCGGCCTTCCTTCAGGTCGATAGCATTGCGATCGTTTACGAACCGAATCGCCTGATAGTTCACGTACAGCAGCATCGACACAATCAGCGATATCAACACCACGCTGAAAGACAGCAGCATTTTCCAACGAAGCGGTATTCTTTTCAGCTGATCACTCAAACTCACGGAGTCTTCATCCAGGCTGGACAGTGCGAGATCTCACCGCGCGTTTGGATCATAGGCGTTGCGGGGATATTCTTGGCCGTATTTATTCTTGTGTGTTATTTCAACAAACTTCGATTCGTCCAGAGTAAGATCAGGGACGCTGACCGCATCTGCATCCACTTTGATGTCAATCGTCACAGGCTCTGCCTTCTCTGACCACGCTGTTAGTCGGTAAGGTCCCGCTGGCAAATTCAAGTGAAACGAGCCAGAACTGTCCGCTTGGGCGATGTAGGCAGTGGGAAGCACAAGAATGAGAGCTGTCATCTGCGGATGGATGTTACAAAACACCCGGTATGTGGCAGGCACTGTATAGACTCTGCTCTTCGAATCACCGGCGCGGTAGAGCCCCAGGTCGAACGGCTGGGGTCGGGACAACGAGAACACATTGTGAAAAATCGGGTCGGAGTTGGGGAAACTGACCGTAGATCCAACCGGTATTGCCAGCACGTGAGGCACAAACGTCTTGCCGCGCTGTTGAATCGTGTAGTGGCCTGCTTTCGGCAAAGAGTGATCGTTTTCGGGCTCCGCATACACAATCTTGATGGATTGTGCCGATCCTCCCATCGTTCGAACGTGACCTGTCACGTCCGCGGCTGCTGCAGTGATCGTCCAGAAGACGGCCATGCGAAGACTCGAGAACACCGGAAGTTTGGCCATGACTAGAAACTGTAAGCTAGCCCAAGGCTGAGATTTTCGTTCTTCCGGTAGGTGGTGTCGAACCCTCGCGTCATCATGTGCCGATACTCAAACGATGCCCCTACTTCGGGCGTGAACTGAAAAATAGTATTCGCGAACACGGCGGAGTTACGGTTGATCTGAACTGGTATGATATCCAACTTCGTTAGGTGATCAGTACCCACTCCGGCGTTGAATCGAAGCCGGGTGCTGGCCTGAAAGCGCGCCTCGGCATAGCCGCCAAGCGTTTTCCCGGGCTGACTGATGCCCCCGCCGAATGACTGCAGGTTCTGTCCTAGGTAGCCTTCTCCATCCAATCCGAACCTCCTCGCATGTACGTCGAAATCGAAAGCGCCCGCCCAACTCGCAGCCGAGAACGCGCCTAAACCGACTCGGCCATAATGCCCTGAGAAGCCTATTTCCCAGCCACTGCTCTCCGAGGTACGATTACGCGACGTCCACAGAAGACGGCCTTGCACCGCCGGCCTCTGCCAGAGTCGAGCCGTGTTCGCCCCCGGAAAATCGAACTGCGGATAAGTTCCCACAGGAGCAACCAATCCCAAGATCACTTTCAAGTGACCGAGCTTAGAATCGGACAGGCTTTGCTCTATCCGCACCTGGGGAGCACGCAGATACAGGTTGCCCGAGCGGTAAAGTTCCGGGTACGAAAATGCCACCAGAGAGGTCGGATTCCGAGGCGCGAAGATCATCTCATCCTGACCGGCCTCTATGGCTGTTTTCGCATTCTCTAAGCGAGCATAAGCATAGACAATGTTGGCGAGACCGAACAGCGGAGTAGATCCGAATGCCGTCTGCCCACCATTAAAATCAAGAGCGAAGACGCCGCTCGCTTTAAAGCTGCCCAGCTTGGGCCCATCGATTAGTAGGCCAAGCCTGCTCTGTCTTAAAGAAGAACTGAAAGAACCCGTATTGGAGGGTACCTGACGGTCGACATTCACATTTACCGGCTCGTCAGCCCAATCGATGGAGCGCGTGTTGTAGAAAGTGGTTGAAAGAATCGTGCCGAAGAGAGTAATCGGCATCTTGGAATTGGATTCCACCTTCGTCTGCGCAAGTTGTCCCAATTGGGACTGAACCAGATCCGCCGATGCGCTGGCATCAGCCTCTTGTAGAGGTCCTCCCGCGCTACCTGGGCGAGCGGTAGAACCGGTTTCCGCGGTTTGTAACGCATTGCTCAATCCGGCTCGAGCTTCTGACGATTGCGAACCGAGTTCCTGACGCAGAGATTTCAGTTCTGTTCGTAACGCATCAACTTCTTCGCGCAAAAGCCGCACTTGCTCTTCCAATGGGGAGCCATTCGGCGGCTTCACTGATGTTGCTCCTGGTTCTTGCGAGGCACCGGTAGCCGTTACCAAAATAAACCACATCACGCTTCTGGTTGCGACCAGGAGCCGATTCACCGAAACCGATCTGGTTAGCCGACGAAACTTCGTTTTCATATCCGTGCATCGCCTCGACTCAAGCTTGCTGCGTCACCAATTTGCTTCGGCAACAATTTTGATTTCAACTAGCTTATCTGGAGATCGCGGTTGACGCTATGGTTTGCGCTGGAGGGGTGAATGACCACTCAGACCGCGCGAGCCCTACCGACGTCCGTTTAAGGAGTGCGTCGGAAACGATATGTGTAAGACAACGTAATGTAGGAGGGCAACGGTACTCCCACCACTTGCTCCATCGCAATCTCTTGGCCGGGCGCGGCAATCACCTCTGTTGTCTGACCCGTGTAACCGCTCGCAACCAGGAAATTCAATCCAAGATCCATGCGGCTGTCATGGAACGAACGCACCAGTGCGCCGCGAAACTCCCGTACCGGCACACTCCTGAAGCCATCCCCCAGCGACTTCCGTCCAACCTCTTTGTATTCGGCTCGTGCCTGGATGCGGTAGGGTAAGCGGTTCCATGTCGCGAGGAAGTCGATGATTGTACGTGGCGCTTCCGGCGTGGGCAATCCCGTGTCAAGGTCCCGCGCGTCTGCCTTCGAAACAGACGCTTGCAGAAGCCGAAGCGGAAGTATCGCTGGGCTGCCACCGTAATGAACTTGTTTTTTCCGGGCCCTTCATTCCGTTGCAGGCCGCTGTCTGGGCCGCCCTGGATTGGCATCCAAAGTTTCTTGTCGAACGTAGACCCGTTGCGCGGGATCTGGAAACAAGACGGTCGCGTCCATCACATCGGCCGTAACGGTAATCGAGTCCTTTCGTTCGGCGACTCCGGATAGCTGAAGAATGACGGAGGTCTCAGCCCCATTGACGGCAATCGATTTCGCCACATCCTGGAATCCAGATGCGTTGACCTTGATGGTATATGGCCCGAGCGCCGGCACGCTGACCAAAAACCGGCCGCTTTGGTCGGCTTGTACCGTTGGGAGGGCCCGTCCCGAATTCTGCTGTACAACCGTGATGCGGGCTGACGGAATCACATTCGATTGCGGATCGAGGACCTGCCCTCTGATCTCATATGCGGGAGCGCTACGAGCCACGCCGACGGCCACTAGATTGACCAATAAAGCTATCGCAAGGCATACGCGGCTCTTCTTAGCGCTAGCGGCGAACGCAGTTGTAACCACGCGAGTCAAGGTTTCCTCATGCGGTTTGGTAAAGCTCACGTCTTCACAATAAGTGGCGTCTTAAAGCATCAACCGCATCTCATTCGTGCTTTGAAAACCGAGCTTTTCATATAGGCCGCGGCCATGCTCACTGGCGTGCAGAGCAACGGATTGAAACCCGTTTTGCCGGGCCCACGCCATCAACTGCTTAGTGATCGCCTGAGCAAAACCCTTGCGCCGCTCGTGGGGCTCCACATAGATATTCAAGATCCAGGCGCGGCTCGGCTCGAAGTTCATCGGACTCCCAGGCCAGTCGGCAATCAGAATGCCGCCCCCACCAACCACTTCCCCTGCCCTCTCTGCGAACAATCCGTAATAGTTCCCGTCTTCCAGAGCCTCTGCAAAATAGCGCCGCGAAGCTGCCTCGAAATGGACCACCCCCTCGGCATACTTGCCCCCCATCTCGCGAAACATTTCGCGTCGATGCCGTAGCACCACTTCGAGGTCTGCTGAAGTTGCGGATCGGAATTGGAGCTCGGGTATAACGGGCGTGGACACCATAAGATTGTCATAACCTACCTCGGCCGAGGCGCAACACAATCTTCTAAAATGACCTGATGATCCGAATAGAGCCGGTCACCGCCACATCGTCACCGAACACATTGGATCAGGCGCGCGCTCTCTTCCGGGCATACCGAGAATTTCTCCGAACCAGCGGCGGCCATGCTCTCTTCTGTTTCAGCCGCCTCGACGACGAAATCGCCGGCCTGCCCGCCGCGTATACAGAACAGGAGGGTGAGTTACTCCTCGCCATACAAGACTCCGCAGTAGCAGGATGTATCGCTTATCGTGCTCTTCCTTCGTCTCCCCATCCAAACGCCTGCGAGTTGAAGCGTCTGTTTGTGAGCTCGGCCTTCCGCGGTCAGGGCATCGGCAAGCTACTCATCACAGTTGCCATGGACCGGGCCCACAAAGCCGGGTACCAGACGGCCTGCCTCGATACTGAACCTCAATCCATGGCAGCTGCGAAACAGCTTTACGCGGACCTCGGCTTCGTCGACGATATGCATCGTCAATCAGCCTCCGGCGGCGACCCTGTCATCTACCTCAAGAGACCGCTCTAGGCTATCTCCCTCACTGCTCTCGATCAAACCTCTCCGCGAAAAAGCTAACATTGTATGCCGAACCAACGTCAGGCATGGCAACGCAACATAACTTCGTCACCGAGCAGGAATACCTTCAACAGGAGCGTCTCTCCAGCGAAAAACATGAATACGTAAAGGGTGAGGTCTTTGCCATGGCCGGCGCGAGTCGAGCGTATCGGAGAATCGCAACCAATATCCTGACGTTCCTCGCCTCCCGGGAGATGAGACCTGATTGTGAGGCCGACTCCGATACCCGGATCTACATCCCGGCCTCCGGGCGCTACACCTACCCAGATGTGGTCCTCACATGCGGGGAGTCGCGCTACCAGGATGATGCTACCGACACGCTAGTCAATCCCTCTGTGATCTTTGAGGTGCTGTCTCCGAAAACTGAAGTGTATGACCGGGGTGAAAAGTTCAGAGCGTATTCTTCCATCTCCAGTTTCAAAGAATACGTTCTCGTCTTCCAGGAGAAAGTGCTGGTCGAGCACTTCTCTCTCGAAGCGGATGTCCATGATGGGGTCCGTCGCTGGCGGTACACTGCCTACGAGAAAATCGAAGACGTGTTTACGTTGCAAATCTCGATACGGATTCCTTTGCAGACATCTCCGCGGGTCTCAAGTTTGTGAGATGCTTCATTTCACCGTCCGGGTGTAAGGGCCTGATCCCTCGTCTGCTGCTGGCGCTATCTGTTGGCGTACTTACGGGTTGTGTTAGGAAGACCGTACACCCTATTGCAGCGCTGCCTCCGCCTGGCGACCTGGCGAACGATAACTCCTTTATGGATCTTCTGCCGGGCGGGCACTTGCGAATCGTCGTACCGGTTCTTACTTCGGACTGGGGCTATAAGCCGGAAACAGCACCGCAACAGACCGCTGGCAACACCCTGACACTGAAGGCCTCGAATCTGATCGGTTTCGACACCTCCCACTTTCGCCTCGATGGCCGGACAGATGGACGAGTGAGGATTCACTTCCTATCAGCCGAAACCAGTCGGGAGGGTCAAATAAACCCGGCCGCACATGCTCCTGAGCTGCCGTTTTCTCTCCCTACGAAACTGGAGCATGTCCGCCTGATCTATCTCACCCGTAGCAGTCAGGTCGACCACAATATGGCAATCGCCGCTGCCAGGACCTTACCAGCTTTGAATCAATTTACAGGCAGCCTGCAGGCCGATCCTAGGTTGTGCGGGAGTAACTCTGCGGTCTTCTGCACCTGGGTACCACCCGGCGTGGCTGTCCGGCCCGAGTGAGGTGCCGTAGCTGTCCGGCTTGATTGACGCACTGCGGCGGTTACGCCCGTACAACCCGAATATCCCCCGAACCGTTCCCAACTTCCCCAGATTTTTTATCTCTCGCCCTGCCAGTCACATGCTGCTGTATCCACACCCGCCGTTAGACCGCCAATACGCATTCTGAACGCATGAGCACCGTTTCTTCCTCCGCCCGCGTTACTGCCAACCGCGAGAACGCCCGAAATTCAACCGGCCCCCGCACTGATGCCGGGAAGGTCCGCTCCTCCCGCAACGCCGTGCGCGGAGCACTCACCGGCCGAGTCGTGATCTTACCGACCGACGATCTCGACGCCTACGAAAAACACGTTCTCGGGTATAAGCAGCAATTCGACCCCCTGACCGATTACGAGGTTGGTTTGGTCCAGGCCCTTGCCGATACGGATTGGCGTCTGCAACGCATCCCGCACCTCATCATGGCCCTGATGACCAAAGGGCGCGAGGAGTTCGCCGAGGCATTCCAGCACTTGAAACCCGCCGAACGCGCTGTCCGCATCGAACTGGAAACCACCCTGAAGTACGAAAATCAGCTCCGCAACCTGCAGCTACAGGAGAACCGGCTGCACCGCCGTCACGAGAAAGACATAGCCGAACTGCGCACCGTCCAGCGTGAGCGCGACCTTCAGCGCGCCCAGGATCTAGCCATAGCTGCCAACTTCTATCTCGCCGCCCAGCATGAGAACAAGCCCTTCGATCCGGCCGATCTTGGCTTCGTTTTTTCAGCTGAAGATGTGAAAACTTATCTCAACGCGAAACACGCAAGCCAGATCGCTCACGACATGCTTTTCAAGGAGAAAAACGCTGCCTGAGAACGCAACAGCAAGGCTAAAAATCAACGGAAAAGGAAGTGGTGCGCCCGACAAGATTCGAACTTGTGACCTCTTGCTTCGGAGGCAAGCGCTCTATCCATCTGAGCTACGGGCGCGGGTGAAAACCGCGAAATTTCTTTTCTAGGAGGGTTTGTGAGCGGAAGCGACTCGTGCCGCTGCCGGTGACCGCTTTGATGCACTCACGGGAGACGCCAGTAATTCTTCAATATGCTGGTGGATCACGTCTTCCTTCATCAACTTATCCCAGTCCTCGTTCTCGGTAGCCGGGGTTTGGTAGTGGATGTACCCTTCCCGATCGATCAAGACCAGTTGCGGAACTACGAAACGGCCATCTTTCCAACCCATGAAGGAGATCATCTGGGCGCTGGGAACATAGCCCACCGGGAAGCCTACTTGGTAGTCTTTTACGAAGTTATCTACCAGCAGATCGGCGTTCTCATTCACCGCAACGTCAATCACTTGCAGACCCTTCGCCCCTAGCTCGTTTTGAAAGCGGGTCATCACATGCGAAGCAGCTTGGCAATGCGGGCACGTTGTGAAAATGAATTCTAGCGCCACGACTTTGCCGCGGTACTGGCTGAGTAGTTTTTGTCCCTGACCCGGAATGCTAAAAGCGAGTTCCGGAGCCTTCCGCAGCGAGCTGTTCTCAGCGGCGGCCAGGGAAACAGCGGCCAGGAATAGGGTTGTTAACGATGCGGCAACTTTCTTCACGACTTTCTCCGGCTTAAAGTGTGTACGTGTTTTAGTGTAACGTAGCGGCGTCCTCGCTCGATAGCGTCAATTTTTGCCATTCGGTTACACTCGAGATCCCTTCGACGCTTTGTACCGTCCGCCCGTTCAACCGGCAGACGAAATATCCGTGGTCGCCGCTCCCTGCCAGAACCCGCGCGTGCGACGTCGTAATGTCGCAATGCCTCCATTTCCCCATCACGATCTTCGGATAGAGGGCAAAGAAAGCCGCCGCCGTTTCCGGGGAGTCCCATTCAGACGAGTAAGTCAGCAGCGGCATCTGGGTCTTGCTATCGCGCACAATCTTAAACTGGCCACCCTCTACGTGCGGCGATAGCTGGTTTGATTGCGTCGCTCCGGCAAACTGCCGGATCAGAATCGAGTGGTCGAACTCGCCAACTGATCCCTCCGTTACCTCCTCCGCGCCCTTCTCGCCCTCTACGGCGGGCAGTTCCGGATGCGTCGCTGCCTCGTGCCGGAAGTACTGCTCCGGGTGTATGATCTGGGCCGAACCCGTCGGGGGATTCGTGAAAACCATGGCGAAGGCTTGCTTGCCCATCTTCTGATATACGGCGTCAAAGAAGGCAATGCCCTCCGCATACGGGAAGAGAAGCGATTGCTGGATATATAGAGGAGAATCCTTCAGCACCGGGAAATCGTCCATGGAGGACCGGCTTGGAATCGATCCACCGAGGACAACATTTCAGGCGTGGGCACTGGAGGCCGGTCTGCCTGCTGTAAAGTTGTAAGCCATCATCAGCCACGTCGCCTGCCCCTCCACAACCGCGGAATGCGCCAAATTTTCATCGTCATTCGAAGGCGTGTCATCCATGAAATTGCCGAGGTGGAAGTGCTGGTCGGCCAAAGCATGGGAGAGTTCGTGGGCCAGCGTCACGGTCTCGGCATTTACTGATGAGTCCTCCAGCAGAAATAGCTTCTTGGTATCGTAGTCGTAAAAAGCGGCCGCCTGTTCGGTTAGCAGGTCGACGGTGGACTTGCGCAGGTCGAAATCATCGGGGACAAAGCCGAACATCTTTAGAGCAAGTTCATCGGCGTAGATCTCCTCGGGCTTGAGGCTCCTCTTGATGCGCTTGTTCAGAAACTGACGCAACTGGCGGCGAGACATGCGGCCATAGGGAACCGGATGCACCTCCGAAAGGCCGGATATGTCTGCGAGAGACTTCACCATGGAATCGATCTGGCTGAAGACGGGATCGCGCGCCGCAGAGCACGCGCGACGATCAGGCAGCAGGACACACCGATGGCCAAGACAGCGGTAATGACGCGGCGTGTCATTTAGGGTTCACTTCTAATCTACTAGCCGGACGAGCCGCGCGCGAGAAAGTCTAGCGAGCGGTAGCATTCAGCGCTTGAATGCCATCCCATACGATCTGGACGCCGATGCAAAGCAGAATGAAGGAGGTCAGTCGGACAATCACGTTCATCGCCGTCTCGCCGAGGAGACTTGCCAGCCGTTCGGCGAAGCGATAACTGAGATAGATCGTCAGTGCCACCAGTGCCGGACCGACCACCGCGGCCACAGTGCCGATCAAACGAGACGGCTTGCGGTGTCTGCGTGGCGCCCGAGCGTCAGGGCGACCGAAATTGATCCGGGGCCGACCGTCAGAGGCAGCGTTAGCGGGTAGAACGCCCGGTTGGCAATGTCGTTGCGTGATGTTCTTTCTGCTGGTCGGTGTCGCGCTGGCTGCTCTCCTCACTCTGCAGCAACGTCCAGCCGGCGTAGATCACCACCAGTCCTCCTCCGACCTGCACCATTGGAATCGAAATCCCGAAGAACGCCAGGATCTGGCTGCCGACCAGCATCGATCCCGTCAGCAGCCAGAAACTGTTGAGCGCGATTTTCACGGACAGGATGACTGCGCGCTTCGCTGGAATAGCCGGGCGTCAGGCTGAGAAAAATGGGGCTGGTTCCCAGCGGGTTGACGATCGGAAACAGCGCGCTCAGAACAACCAAAGGCAGCTCTTCAGGATGTCAACGATCACTGCGGACGGCATGTCCCAGTATAAAGGGTAGAACCACCAGGATCCAGAGCCGATTTTCGGATGCTATTCTGAGAACGCTTCCCCCCGCCCTGTAATTCATGGATTTCCTTGCAGGTCTAAATCCGCAACAACGTGAGGCCGTTGAGCCATGTCGAAGGCCCGCTGCTGCTGCTCGCCGGCGCCGGCAGCGGCAAAACTCGCGTCATCACGCACCGCATCGCGCATCTGATCGAGGACCACAAGTCCCGGGCCCGGCGGTTTTGGCCGTCACTTTCACCAACAAAGCCGCGGACGAGATGCGGGAGCGCGTCAACTCAGCCTGCTCGAGCAACGCCGACCACCGCGAACACGCCCATCGTTTCCACTTTCCATTCCTTCTGCGTCCGCTGCTGCGGCGCGACGGCGGCACCCTCGGCGAAATCCGGCCGGGCTTCACGCGGCAGTTCACCATCTACGACGACGACGATCAGGTGGCGCTTGTCGAAGTCGATCTACAAGCAGATTGGGCTGGATGAAAAGTTCATGCCGTATCGCGGCATGCTTTCCCGCATCAGCCACGGCAAGAGCCACGACGAAACGCCGCTGGACTGGTACAAGGCGGCGACGGATCCGAAGCTGACGCGCATGGCGAAGGTTTACGAACTCTACGAAGAGCGTCTGCGGCAGGCGAATGCGCTCGATTTCGACGATCTGCTGCTGGAATCCGTCCGGCTGTTGAAACACGACGAAGCGCTGCGCGAGCTTTACAACCGGCGCTTCGAGTTCGTCATGATCGACGAATATCAGGACACGAATCGCAGCCAGTATGAGCTGATGCGGCTGCTGACGCAGGCGCGGCAAAACGTCTGCGTGGTGGGCGATGAAGACCAGTCGATCTACGGCTGGCGCGGGGCGGACATCCGCAACATTCTCGATTTCGAGCAGGATTATCCGAACGCGGTGGTGATCCGCCTGGAGCAGAACTACCGCTCCACGAAAAACATCCTGGAAGCCGCCAGCGCGGTTGTGGCCAACAACAAAGAGCGCAAGGGCAAGTGGCTTTGGACCGAGTTCCGGATGCCGGCTCGAAAATCGGCTACTACGAGGCGCCGGACGGCGAGAACGAAGCGCTGTTTATTGCCGACACCATCGAAAAGCTGCTTCGCGAAGAATCCGAACGACCGCGTAGCGGTGCTTTACCGGACCAACTTCCAGTCGCGCCAGATTGAAGAAGCGCTGCGGCGCTACGGCCGCAAATACCTGGTGGTGGGCGGCTTCAGCTTCTATCAGCGCGCGGAAGTGAAAGACCTGCTCGCCTATCTGAAGGTGCTGCTGAGCCCGCAGGATTCCATTGCGCCTGCTGCGCATCATCAACACTCCGGCGCGCGGAATCGGCAAAGGCACCATCGAGCAGATCGAACAGTACGCGCTCGAGACACGGGATCAGTCTATGGAATGCGCTGCCGCGGATGCTGGAAGACGAAGCTTTTCCCAGCGCGGGCAGAATCTGCGCATCAAGTCATTCCTGGCGCTGATTCGATGACCTTCGCAAGAGCGGCCGAGAGCAAGCCCGTCCATGAAATCGCTGCGGGACATTCTGGACAAGACGGGCTACGAGGCGATGCTGAAATCCGATGTTTCGCCGGAAGCAGAATCGCGCCTCGGCAACCTGGAGGAATTGGTCAATGCCGCCGTCGAAGGCGCGGAACGCGGCGAAACGGCAGCCGAGTTCCTGGACCATGCCGCGCTGGTTGCAGATGCGGATTCGGTCGACGAACAGGCGGCCGTTTCGCTCCTGACCATCCACAACGCCAAAGGGCTGGAGTTCCCGAACGTTTTTCTGGCCGGCCTGGAAGAGGGCATCTTCCCGCACAGCCGATCGCTCAATTCCGAGGCCGCGATGGAAGAAGAGCGGCGGCTCTGTTACGTCGGCATGACGCGGGCGGAGAAGCGGCTGTATCTCACCTGGGCGCGTTACCGGCGCCGGTTTGGAGGGTCACAGCCGGAAGTCTGTCTGCCCTCGCGTTTTCTGAACGAAGTGCCGCCGGCTTTGCGCGAGAAGCTTTCGCCCTACAGCAAGCCGCATACGGACGAAGTGGATCTTTTCGCCGAGCAGTCCGATGTGCGGGAATCGGTAAAGAAGAACATGTATACCGGGCGTACCTATAACTCGGTCGAAAACATCGCTCAATTTTTTGCCGAACGCGGCATGCCGCCGCCCTCCGGGTTTACGCGCAAGCCAGATAGCCTAAAAGCACGGCACCGAGCGCGGTAAGCAGCGCCTGCCGCCAAACTGCTCCGGCAGCTCCGCGTTCCGGCCGCGACGACCGCACGCCGCGCAAGGCTCATTTCCGGAACCTGGCGATCGCGGCCCGGTTCGGGGTCCAACAGCCGGCTCTCGCGATCGCTACCCAGCGCAACGCCACGCGGGCAGGAGCGTCCCGGTCCGTCCTGGTCCGCCCAGGTAGCCAGCGCGCGGTTTCCGTTCCGGATCGACAGTCAATCATCCGAAATATGGCCGCGGAACCGTTTTGCGGCGCGAAGGCGATGGCGAGGATGCGAAACTAACTATTAGCTTCCCGGGATACGGGCTGAAAAAGATCGTTGAGAAATACGCAGGAATCAAAGTAGAAGAATGAACACTAAGCACGTAGATGATAAGGAAGAACGAAAAAAGCTGAAGCGAGCAGCGCGCAAAAAGGCCGCTCCCAAAGCCAAGCGCGCCGCCGGCGAAGCACGCGGATCGAACAAGAAGAAAGTTAAGAAGATCGCGAAGGGCCAGCGTAAGCGCTAAACAATTCTCTTCAGACAGTATCCAGAAGTTCTGGGCCGAGCGCCGAAACGCTCGGCCTTTTTCGCGCCTGTTGTTCACGGTCACAGCCTCGCCGGTTCTTTGTGCGACCGTCCCAGCGGCGCGCCGAAGTATTGGCTCATCCCGTTGGCGCTGTCGGTCGATATACTCGCATCGTGCGCTTACCTCTGCTTGCGACCGCTACTTTAGCTCTCGCTATTCTCTTGGCCGGCGAATCCCTGGTGGCACAAGCAAGCCGCGAATCGAAAGGTTGGGTTACTTTATTCGATGGACGCTCGATGGATCACTGGAACGATCCAAGCAAGCTAACCCCACCCGGCGATGCCTGGACGATCGAAGACGGTTGCCTGAAAGCGAAACCCAACCCTACGATCACGGAGGACTTGGTTTCGACGGAAGCTTTCGCGGACTTTGAACTTGATTGGCAATGGAAGATCTCGGAAGGCGGTAACGCTGGCGTTAAATATCGGGTCCAGGCGTTCCCCATCATCACCGCTGAACAAAAAGCAGCAGATCCAACATTTGAAAACAAGGTCGCCGCTGCTCTGAAAAAGAGAAGCATTCAGCCGCTCGCTGATCGGCCCCGGTGCGCACGCACAGATTTATCCCGTCGGCTTCGAATATCAGATGATCGATAACGCGCGTCATCCGGATGCCAAACGGGGCGCCGTCTATCAAACCGGAGCGCTCTACAGCCTGGTCCCGCCGTCAACTGACTCTGCCAGACCGGTTGGCGAATTCAACCAGTCCCGCCTGATCGTTCAGGGAAACCACTTTCAGCACTGGCTCAACGGACAAAAGGTCGTTGATGTCACGGTGACGAGTGAAATGCTGAATCACATGCTCGGGAAACGCTGGGGTCCGGGTTCTGAGGCGCTGCGTTTACTCTCGAGCAACCCAAGCGCGAATGCCCCGTGACCCTGCAGAACCACGGCGACGCTGCCTGGTACCGAGACATTAGGATCCGGCAGCTTCAATAAGCGTCTAATAGAAGAGACTCATGTCATCTCGTGCAATTGGCGCAAGGCCGCCTCGGCGCAGTGGTCTGGTTGTTTTGGTCACTGCACTAATTATTCTCCTCATCGGTTCGCGGTACATCGCCTCCACGCTCATCGATTACTCCTGGTGGTCGGAGTTGCGGCAGACCGAAACCTGGCGTCAATCTCCTGATCTACGGCACCGGCCCACTCGCCCTGGCAGTCTTTCTATTTGCTTCAGCCTTCTGGACTGCCTATCACCTCGGTATGCGCGAGACTGGTAATTCGCCGCTGTTCGGCTTCTTCGATCGGCGTCTCCTCTCGAGAATCGCGCTCGCAGCATCGCTCCTGCTTGCCTGGATCTTCGCCAATATGACCGTGAACAGTTGGACCGTGGTTCGCTACTTTGGCGGTCTTCGTACAGCGGCTACTCACGAATTTGTTGATCCTATCTTTGGCAAGCCGCTGCACTTCTACCTGTTTGCGCTGCCGTTTTACAACACCCTGCTCCGAGTTCTGCTGGTAGGTGCAGTGGTCTCCCTCATCATCTACGGCCTGGCCTCGAATGCCGAGAACTTCAGCAAGCGTCTCCCCACTTTCGACGGTCCGCGCTCCTTCGAATTCGAGCAGATCTCGGTGGGCCGCTTATTCAATTCGTATTTTGTGCGGCTGGTTGCGAGTGTTTTTCTCTTTGCCCTCGCCGCTCATTACTACCTCGCACGTTACGACATGTTGCTGGAAGACCATGGCACCTACCTGGTCGGCGTGAACTGGGGGGCTGACCACGTCTCCTTGCCGCTGCAGTGGTTACTGATCTTCGGTGCGATCCTGGCGGCGATTCTCGTTCTCGCGAGGCGCGCGAAACTGGCTCTGGTTCTCTTATTGATCCTTCCGGTTCGCTTCCTGCTACCTCCTCTGGTAGCTAGTCTTTATGTGCGGCCAAATGAGCTGGCACTCGAGCGGCCGTACATCCAGCACCACATCGAAGCGACCCGGGCCGCTTACGGACTCAATGGGCGCGTCAAAGAAATGACCCTCAAGCCGCAACCCGAGATTCCGATCGACTACGCCAAACACAAAGCCCTACTCGACAACGTTCGATTATGGGATTGGCGAGCGTTCCACGACACTGTCTCGCAAATTCAGCCGCTGCGCCCTTACGTGTACATGGATACCGACGTGGACCGTTACACGATCGATGGCCAAATGCGACAGGTGCTTGTAGCGCCACGAGAGCTCGACATTAGACAAATAGGCGAGGCGCGCAATCGCTGGATTAATCCGCACCTGATTTATACGCACGGTTACGGCATTGTGATGGCGGAGGCCAACCGTATAACAGCCGACGGTCTTCCTTATCTCTTCATTGAGGATGCGCCGCCCGTCGTGCACACCAAAGTCTGCAATTGACGAAGCCTGAGATTTACTACGGCGAAGTGGCGCACGAGCCGGTCTTTGTCGATACCAAGCAGCAGGAGTTCAATTATCCGTCCGGCTCGACAGGAGCCTGTCAGCACGACCTACGCCGGTATTGGCGGCTTCCCCGTATCGCCTCTCGATCCGCATCGCGGCCGCCGTGAACTATAGCGATCTGAATATGTTGATAACCGGCTACCTGACTGACCACAGCCGCATGATGATCCACCGCGCTATTTCGGATCGCCTACAGACGGTGGCCGGCTTTTTGACCTGGGACGCAGATCCCTACATGATCGTGACGAAGGCTGGGCGTCTGGTCTGGATCACCGATGGTTATATGACCTCGCGATGCGCATCCCTACTCGCGCGAGTTGGAGCTTGCCAACGGCCAGTCCATCAACTACATTCGCAACTCCGTCAAAGCAACCATCGACGCTTATACCGGCGAAACGAATCTATATGTGTTCGACGAAAGCGACATCCTGATTCAGGCGTATCGGAAACTGTTTCCGGAGTTGTTGAAGCCCGCTTCGGCCATGCCTGCCGATGTTCGTGCTCACGCACGATACCCCGAAACTCTTTTCAGTGCACAGGCCGAGATTTATCGGACCTTTCATATGCGCGATGCCGAGAGCTTCTACAATCGAGCGGACCTCTGGGACCTCGCCCGAACGGGCGCACGCAGCGGCGACAACAGCACGGGAGCCTTTCAACCGACTTATGTGGTCGCCACGTTGCCCGGCGAAACCGAGCCTGAGTTTCTTCTTATAAGTCCGTTTACGCCCGCTAACAAGGACAACTTGATCGGCTTTATGTCGGCCCGCTGCGATGGCGAACATCTGGGCGAGTTGATCTTTCAGCAATTGGGCAAGCAGAGCATTGTCTACGGACCGATGCAGATCAACGCCCGAATCAATCAGGATCAGAATATTTCCAAAGACTTGACGCTTGTGGAATCAGCAGGGGTCGCAGGTTTTGCGGGGGCAAACGCTGGTGCTTGCCTATCGACAGCAGCTTCCTATACGTTGAACCCATTTACATCCAGGCTTCCCAGGCGAGCATGCCGCAACTGAAGAAGGTTGCTCTTGCCATGGGCAATCGCCTGACCTATGCAGACACTTACGAACAGGCGCTGTCGATGCTAATCAAGCAGTCGGGCGGAGCCGTTCCGCCATCGATGACCGAAGCGCAGCCCAGTGATTCGAGTACAGGTTCGGATGCGTCACCGCCAAACACGGCAGCCGCGGCGAATCAGTCCTCCGCACCAGATAACGTGCAGCGTCTCCAGCAAATCCGCGATCACCTGGGGCGCTACCGGGAACTGAGTTCACAGGGTAAGTGGAGCGAAGCGGGCAAAGAGCTGGAAGAAGTTCAGCGCCTGGCTCAAAAATAGCTAAACGGCGACGGGTTCAGCGACGGCGTAGTGCTCCTCGACATATTTGTCGAGTAGAGCACGGAATTCGGCAACGATTGCATCGCCGCGCAACGTGCGTCTGCAGTCTGCCGTCCACGTAAACAGGAGCAACCGGTGTCTCGAAGGTACCTGGTAGCGAGATGCCGATGTTGGCATGCTTCGACTCGCCGGGGCCGTTCACGATGCAGCCCATGACCGCCACCTTCATCTCTTCGACGCCGGAATACTTCTCGCGCCAGTCACGCATCTGCTCGCGCAGATAGTTTTGGATCTGGTCGGCCATGTCCTGGAAGAAGGTGCTGGTGGTGCGCCCGCAACCGGGGCAGGCCGCCACCTGCGGCGTGAAGCTGCGCAAATTCGAGCGATTGCAGAACCTGCTGACAAACCACAACCTCATCGGTACGGTCGCCGTTTGGAAGCGGTGTGAGAGAAGCGCGTATGGTGTCGCCAATTCCCTGCTGCAGCAGTACCGATAAGGCGGCGGTTGTGGCCACGATTCCTTTTGAACCGAGACCCGCTTCGGTGAGTCCGACATGCAGCGGATAATCGCAACGCGCCGCCAGCATCTCGATAGACGCTCACCAGATCCTGTACGCTGCTGACCTTAGCGCTGAGAATGATCTTGTCGTGAGCCAGTCCGTACTGCTCGGCCGCTGTTCGCGCTACGGATCGCGCTCTCCACGATGGCGCGCATGGTCACTTCCATGGCGTCGAGCGGATCCGGCAGACCGCGAGTTGTCATCCATCATTCTGCGTGAGCAGAAGCGATCCAGCGACCCCCAGTTCACGCCGATGCGGACCGGACGGTCGTACTCGATGGCCGCTTCAATCATGACGCGGAAGTTGTCGTCCTGCTTACGGCCGATATTCACGTTGCCGGGATTGATGCGGTATTTGGCAAGCGCCCGGGCACAAGCCGGGATACTTCTTCAACAGCAGGTGGCCGTTGTAATGGAAATCGCCGATGATCGGGACATCGACGCCGAAGTTGCGCAGAGTGTCGACGATGACGGGAACAGCTTGCGCCGCTTCGTCGGTGTTTACGGTGACGCGCACCAACTCCGAACCGGCGCGCGCCAGTTCCATGATCTGGTTGACCGTTGCCGGCCGTGTCCGCGGTGTCGGTGTTCGTCATGGATTGGACGACGATCGGATGAGTGCCGCCGACCTTGACGCCTCCAACATCAACAGTGGCCGAAATTCGGCGCGGCAGTGCGGGCATGTAACGGTCAACCTCCAGGGAACCTTCAGTTTAGCAATCCAGTGCTTCAGCTAACACTGATGCCGCTAGCGCCTAGCTCGTGCTTGCCGCGACTTTGGCTAAAACGGCCGGCCGTGTGCCGGGAGCAACGCCGATCGCCTGAAGATCTCCATCGACCATCTCGTGAACGAGTTGAGTGAAGTCCGTTTTGTGCTTCCAGCCAAGTTTCTCCTTGGCTTTCGTCGCGTCACCCAGAAGTATATTGACTTCCGCAGGTCGGAACAGATCAGCATCCGTGACTACAAAGTCCTGGTAATCCAGGCCGGCATGCGAGAAGGCCGCTTCCACGAACTCCCGGACGGAATGGGTTTCACCGGTGGCAATCACATAGTCGTCGGGCTCCGGTTGTTGAAGCATCAACCACATCGCTTGCACATACTCGCGGGCATGACCCCAGTCGCGCTTGGCATCCAGGTTTCCTAATTTCAACTGCTTCGCCTTGCCCGCCACGATACGCGCCAGTCCGGATGTGATCTTCCGGGTCACGAACTCATAGCCGCGCCGGGGCGATTCGTGGTTGAAGAGAATACCGCTGCTCGTATACATGTCGTACGCTTCGCGGTAGTTTCGCGTGAGCTCGAAACCAGCCACCTTGCTGATTCCATAGCTGGAGCGAGGATGGAAAGGCGTGTGCTCATTTTGGGGCACCTGCTCAACTTTCCCGAACATTTCGCTGGAGCCAGCAAAGTAGAAGCGGCAATGAGGAGCCACATTCTTAACGGCGGCCAGCAGGAAGTGCGTGCCGTTGATGTTTGCGTTCAATGTTGAGAACTCATCGTCAAACGAGTAACTCACAAAACTTTGTGCGGCAAGGTGATAACACTCATGAGGAACGATCTTGGCGACCGCCTGGTAAATACTGGCAAAGCTCTCGAGGGAAGCAGCGTGCAGAATGAGGCGATCCCGGACAGCGGCAAGACGCGCCAACCGATGCTCGGGATCTTCAAGGGCAATGCGGCGAACAATGCCGTGAACTTCGTACCCCTTCGACACCAGCAACTCTGCCAAATAGGATCCATCCTGGCCGGTGATTCCCGTAATTAAAGCTCGTCTTTTCATGAGAAAGATCCCTTCAATCTAGCATGTTGCACTACGCTGATGCCGAGGCAGGCAGGTCTCGGAGTGAAGGCCAAATCGGGTGAGTATTCTATTTACCAAGTGAGGGAATGCGCGTAGTTTTGTGGCTCGAGTACGTGTGTCTAGCCGAAGTGACGCGAGTATATTCAGCCGTTTAACCTAAGTCTTGGCCCGGCACCCACTAGGTAGGAGGCGATATGGAAACAGCACAGAAGGCCATCTTTGAAATGGCTCCGGTGGAATTTGTAGAGGCGCTTTATCAAAACTGTCTTGGGCGCACCGCTGATCCGGAGGGACTAAAACGAGCAGTCGACCTAATCGGTTCGACTGGCGATCCCACTTTAATCTTCAAGAACATTCTCGAAAGTACGGAGTACAAAGCTCTCAACAAATCTACCGTGAATGGCGCCCAGCCTGGACCACAGCGAACACTTGGAAATAGAAATCAACTCAATCGTTCAACGAACATTGGAGCTCTTGGGCGAAAGCGGATCGAGATGACCACGTCCTGCAGAGACACCGACCCAATTCCCAAAGTACCCGGTGCTGGAGATGTAGTGCAGGGGCCGGAAGGCTTCGCGTATCAACTAATGCACAACGGATTGCGAGTGATAGCGGGAGGCTATGACGGCCAGTGGATGACTGAAATCATTCGCAGACTTCGAGGGCACCACGAGCCCCAAGAGGAGCTTTTATTCCATACTGTCTTACCAATCATAGGCAATACCAGTCCGTCGCCTACCATGATTGAGTTTGGGTCGTATTGGAGTTATTACTCTTTGTGGTTTCGATCACATTACCCTGCTGCATACAACATCCTTGTGGAACCGGATCCGAACAACCGCAAAGTAGGACAGACCAATTTTGAGCTAAATGGAGTCTCTGGAGAGTTCTTGGAGGCTGCCGTCGGACTCCACGGCGGAACTATCGACTTTCAATCCGAATCGGACGGCCTGGTGCGAGCGGTCAGAACGATCAGTATTGATGGCCTGATTAAGGAACGCTCACTGGACCGAATTCACCTTCTCCACGCAGATATTCAAGGAGAGGAGTTCGCCCTCTTGGAAGGGATGAAAGAAACTGTGGCAAGTGGTCGGCTGGATTGGCTGTTTCTGTCGACTCACCACCATTCAATCAGTGGTGATCCTTTGACCCATCAGCGCTGTCTTGACTGGCTCAGGGCAAACGACGCGTTCATCGTATGCGAGCATGCAGTCTCTGAGTCTTTCTCGGGAGATGGACTGATTGTGGCTACCTTTGGCTCACCCCCGATAGGCATCACAATACCTCCGATCAGCCGTAACAGACCCTCCAAGGCGCTATTCCGAGAGACTGAGTACGACCTATCGGACGCCTGGGCGGAGGTGAAGGAAGTAAAGGATTTGCGGCAAAAAGTGCGGAGCATGAGCGCCGAACGAGACCAGCAAACCGCGGCGCTTTCGTCTTTCGAAGCTAAGCTCCAGGCCATCAGCGAGGAGAGGAGTCGGTTCGAAGCACAACTTCAAACATTGGTAATCCAGGCGAAGGGTCTAGAGACGGAAAAAGTTCACTCAACCAATAAAATAGAACAGCTCGAAAACGAAATACAAGCGAAGGAAGAGTTCTTTTCAAAGCAGACAAAGGAGCTTGAGGAGAGGCACCGGCGAGAACTGGATTCGGTTGAAGCGGAGCTTCGGGCTTTACGCTCCCAATCAGCGGATCTTGCGCGGGACTTGGAAAAAGCGCGCTTGTGGGTCGGCCAATTGTCGCAAGATTTAGCTGCCAGACAGATTTCGTAAACAGCACTCCTGATTAGGCCTTCCTTGCGGACGGTACAATTCTTAAAAAATGTGCAGATCGCGGAGTACGAAGTATTATTCAGTCGCAATCATGTTGGCTGGACTTCTTTCTTTAGCTGGCTGCAAGTCGGAGCGAGTTGCTGAACAAACGGTACGAACGCGAACGGCGGGGGAGGAGCTTCGAGCGGGAGAACGCTTGACTTCGTTTTCCCAAGAGATCTCATCTCCTGTGCACACGATCCGGATGCAAGCTAATGGCTCCTATGCGATCGATCTTGCGTTGAAAAACACTGGCACACAGCCTTGGTTTGGCGGCAAAGGAGAGCCCATGTGTGTCGATGTCGGATACCGGTGGTTGGACGCTACCGGCAAAATGCTTCCGCTAGAGGGGAATCGCGCTCAGCTGAAATCTCCAGTGATCAAGCCGAATGAGGCTGATGGCGTTAGGCTTGAGGTAACGGCTCCTCCAGTTCCGGGCTCCTACACTCTGCTGGTCTCGATGGTTCAGGAAGGTGTGGCTTGGTTTTTTGACCGCGGATCAAAGCCGCTTCTGCTTCAGGTAACCATTTCCTAACAAATTAATGTCAGTAAGAGAAATCTCAGATAGTCAACTCGAGTTACAGCTATTTCCAGGCTATTCGGAAGATGACGTGCTCATCTTCTCGGAGTTCATCGACACCGAGGCAAAACCTCAACCCGGGTTTGTCGTTGATTTCGTGGGCTCTAGAATTCGCACGACTTCGGTCTGGAAGGAAGCGAAAGCGCTGGATGGTCAAATTATCGGTATTCCTCTACCTGCAGATTTCCACGCTGAGGCGATCGAGTGGATCGGGCTTTTGAAGGCAGTTCGCAGCGCAACGGACAAGTTCGTGGCCATGGAACTGGGAGCTGGGTTCGGTCCCTGGATCATAGCTGGCGCCACTGCTGCCAGAAGCAAGGGCATTCGATCTATCCGGCTGTATGGGGTCGAGGCAGATCCGGAACACTTCCAGTTTCTTCGTCAGCATTTCGATGACAATGGCTTCGATTCGCGCGATCACCACCTTTACGAAGCAGCTGTAGGGGTAAGGTCCGGCAAGGCGCGATGGCCGGTGGTTCGTGACGTCCCCGCTTCGGAACAGTGGGGCGATCGCCCCATCGACTCTGAAGGAGATTACAAGGGCAGAGATTTCGCGGAAACGAAAGAAGTCGATGTGATCGCGATGCTGGATCTGGTCTGTATGGAACCTTATTGGACTTTAATCCATATTGACGTACAAGGCGCGGAAGTAGATATTTGCCGATCTTGTATCGAACTGTTGAACCAGAGAACCCAATGGATTGTAGCCGCCACTCACTCCCGGAAGCTCGATGGCGATTTCCTGGAGATGATGTCAGCCGCTGGTTGGATACTAGAACACGAGAAGCCTTGTAAATTCAAATTCCATCCGGATGCAGCAACGCTAGAGTCACTAACAACTCTTGATGGCACTCAGGTTTGGAGGAATCCTAGATTTGCAGGGCCCGGGGATCCTCTAATTTCTTTCGCTCAAGAATTAGCGGTCGATGAGCTTCCTACGCTGTGGAGAGCCGGATCGAGCTACACTCTGGATTTCAAGGTGAGGAACATCGGAAACCAGCCCTGGTTCGGACACACACCAAACGCTCCAGTAACTCTTGGCTATCGATGGTACTCAAGCAATCAGGAACGAAGCCCGATTGAGGGAGGACGTGCTTATCTGAATTCAACGGCACTTAATCCCGGCGACCAGATCTCGATGCGCTTAGAGATCATCGCGCCGCCTCAGCAAGGATTCTATACGCTCACTGTTTCGATGGTTCAGGAAGGTGTGAACTGGTTCTATGATCGCGGTGCAAACCCTTTTCGGTTACAGCTGCAAGTTGAATAGGCGTTCCCAACGAACGATTCAGATATTCGGGTCCTAACAGGAGAGCCAACTCTCGTTGCCGGCAAAATGAATTTACTCAAGAAACCAGCGTTCGCTTCACTACTGTCGAGATACGGCGTCACTAGCACCGACTTTCTTCAACGGCACGTCGCCTTTGTACTTACCGGATTTTTGTTTCTGGCCGTGGTTTTAGCGATCAACTGGGAGCTCTTCGTCTTTCCTCAAGTGGAGTGGGGCGATGTGGCTGCGAATGCTCTGCAGGTGCAGAATGCTGAGCATTTCAAGGAGTTACTGGGTAATTACTCCCGGTGGCACTTCCATCATCCCGGACCATTCTTCTTCTATCTTTTCGCGTTTGGTGAGATCCTGTTCTACAACGTCCTTCACGTGGTTCCTGCTCCGTTGAATGGGGAGGTTCTGGCCGAGATAATCTTCAACGTCTTTTGTCTGTTTTGCAGCATTTACATATTCTCAACTCACATCAGGTCTGCTCTATTCGTTCCACTGGCAGTTCTGGCAAGCGTACTTTTCTTATTCGTCATAGAGTCCGCAATTCCAGCATCAGCCCTTGTTTCTTTGTGGCCTCCCTACATGGTCCTCTTCGCTTTCCTGCTGCTAACTTCAGCTTGCGCTTCCGTGGCAACCGGCGCCTGGAACCATCTGCCTATTATGGTCGCGGCAGGCATGATGATGTTACATGCGCACGTGGCACAACTACTCTTCGTCACTGTACTTACAGGGGTTTCTCTTACAATCTGCGTTCTTCGAGAGTTAAGAAGGGGCACTTTCGTCAGTACCTTGGCCGCACAGAAGGCCAAGCTCATGATGAGCCTTGTCATTCTTTTAGTCTTCCTATTCCCAATTCTGGTCGATGTACTCCTCGATAA
Organism: uncultured Acidobacteriaceae bacterium; assembly: GCA_963814195.1. GTDB lineage: Bacteria > Acidobacteriota > Terriglobia > Bryobacterales > Bryobacteraceae > Bog-105. The sequence continues at coordinate 139,576 of CAWFBU010000003.1, read as the reverse complement.
ACCGAATAACTTACATCAGATTGGGGAGTACCTTCACACGCACAGAGGAGAACACAATTCAGTTCACAAGTCGCTCCTTTATCTATTTTCGTTTTTAAGTTTTAACGTCACTCCAGAAAACATCCTGTCCCGCACAGATGCAACATTTTCTGACTTGATAAATCCCGACCCGTTCGTCCGGACATACTGGAGCTTCTTCTTATGCTTTGCCGTGCTAGGGGTTTTCGGAGCTTATAGTGCCCGGAAAATACTCCCGGTATTTCTAAGATTTCTCCTCGCAGAGATCATTGCCATCATCGTCCTTTTCCTGTACTGGAGTTGGCGGATCACCGGTCCCATGTACACCTTTAACGGCTTCTTCTTCTTTTCGCTTCAGCTGCTGGCACTGCTCGGAATTGCTGCTGTCGTAGCAGGGCTGTGGGACTCGTCCTTCAGCAGGGGCATGCAGACCACCCTTGCTTGCGCTTTCACTCCACTCCTATTATTGATCCCTGGCCTAAAGCAAGGGCGAGTGTCCTATCCAGACGTTCTTCCGATTACCAGTGCCATAGAACACGCCGGAGTTAAAGAGGCAATGCTTATATTTCATGCCGAGGAATGGCCAACCGCGGGCGGAGTAGCAAGTTTAATGCAACGAGCAAAAATCGGGTTCTGCGTGCAACCGGAATGGGGATTTGTATTCGGTCATGAGTGCCCTTCTGAGCACCACCTTTTTCAGGTGATGTTTGACGAGGTGAAGACGCCCTGTGTTAGCCCGTGCAGAATGCTCTATAGCCGGCCAGGATTGTACGTGACCGGTTCCTTTGAACGTAGTTCCATGACATTACCGATGTTGCTTCTCGCGAAGGACCTGCGGCACGAGTCGAGCAACTTTAATGACTCTGAAGCAGCCGGATCCTGGACCAGGAAAGATAGCTCCGTAAAATTCTCGCTATCTTATCGGAAAGAAGATTTTAAGGAGTTTAATCTCGGGCTTTCAGGAGAGGTTTTCCCAGGACGGCCAGTGCTCGTTCGGTTTAACGGGAGAGATGTTGCGAGACTAAGCGTCTCCGGGCCTGCTACTTACTCGTTCAGCGTACCCGAAGCTTATGTTGAAAATGGCATAAATACCTTAAGGCTAATCACTTTGAATGCAGGTCCTGTGGGCGAGGACAAACGAGAGCTGGGTTTTCTCTTCAAGTCGCTCCAGATAGTCGGCGATAAGAATCAGGATCACATAGGCACCCACGCGAGGATCAGTGAGATTCCAGTGCCTTGGCATGCCATTCCAGCTAAGACCGCCGGCGGTTGGCATCCCGAGGGAAGTTGGACGCTGAAGGGCTACTATCCAGCGATAGGCGATCTCACAAACGGCATTGGTTGGGGAAGTTGGAGCGGAAGCGACACCAACACCGGTCGAATCTTTACTACGATAGACTCAGGTTCGCGGGGATGCTTCGTTTTAGCGGTCGGTCACGGACCGTCGCCAGAGAATCAGAAACTCACGTTATCGACTTTAGACGGAGGCACTCTGGCAATGTTCCCCGAGCTTGCAGGGGATGGAAAGTGGAAATATTATGAGATCGCCTATAATCCCACGATTTCCCCTGTCAAGTTGGTAGCCGAGGATGCCGGAACAGGATTCGGTCAGTGGCTAGCTGTTGGTGAACCGATAGAATGCGAGTCGGGTCAATCTCAACACTAACAGCCAAACCCACCTTCGCTTACTGTGAACACCAGTCCAGCACTTCAGTTGTAAACGAATACCAAGTGGGCAGGTTCATGCGACACGCCTCCTCTACCTTTTGATTTGCGTAATGGTTATCGACAAAGGCCAACACCGCGCGCCTGAGGTTAACCACATTCAGCGGCTCTACGTAGTGGATTCCCGATGATCCCAGACGTTCCAGACTGGGAACCGAAGTCGAGGCAATTACAGGTGTCCCGACCCAGAGGCTTTCGACCGGAGGCAGACCGTAGCCTTCCGCGGCACTGACATAGATCGTCGCTCTGGAGTGTCGGATATGCCGGCGGATGGCATCATCATCAGGCGCGGAAAAGAACCGGAAACCGGAGTCTGGGCGTGCAGCGAGTGCTTCCAGCCTTTGAGCAAAAGCTGGATCTACCCAACCCATTCGGCCGATGAAAGAAAGACTGAGACCAGGAACTTGTTCCAGCAAGGGTTCAAACGCGTCGAGAATGAGCCGATGATTCTTTCGTGGTTCAATCGTGCCCAGAACGCTGAAATGGAGAGGTCGATCCTGGTCCGGATGCTCCGGCCTCGCACCTAAAGCGTCGCAGCCCAGGGGGAGGACTACTCCTCCGTTAGGAGAGGTGCGCTTGAGGCGAGTGTAGTACATGTCGCGCGTGTATTTCGAGATGAAGCCGCAATGGGAGGCACGCCGAAGTAACTGGTAATACGCGTAAATAGGGACGGTTCCTTCCGCTACGAAGAACTCAGGATGGGTCATTGGAAGAAGGTCGTAGACGATAAATCGAAATTGTTTCAGGTCCGCCTCAGATCTGGTTCGAAAGTAGGCAAGCCTCTGGGCATTGTCGAATACCTCCGGGACCAGTACAGTATCGGTAGCGGCGGGCTCAACAGGCGATCCGCGATCGGGCGCGCCCATACGGCGGATTTCAGTAATCTCGTCGTCGCCTGCGTCCTTGAAATAACGTCCGATGACACCGATCAGTTCCTTGGGAAGCGCAACGTACCGGCCGCCCGCAATTCGGATGGGGACAACGGCATTGGCTGGAAGATAACGACAGATTTCGCCAGAGATCCTCTGAATGCCCGTACGGATAGGATTCGTGAGGAATTCACTCAGGTCCATGTATAGACTCATCGAAGCTCCAGGAATTCCACTAATCGCTTGGCGTTGTATTCGTAGTTGTGAGTCTTGAGGTAGAGGCACCGCTCTTCTTCATGATGGGAGCTCCGTTCTGTCCGCCGTTCCCAGGCCATGGCCAGCTGTTCAGCTACCTGCAACGGAGAGAAACGATCCGGCACAGTTTGCACGAACAAAGGCGCTTGACAGGAGTTGGCCATGTCAGCGGTGGCTACGGCGGGCACGCCGGCACAGATGACATTCGTCAATGCGCTGGAAGAGCTACCAAATTCATAGTCTCGAAGTTGCAGGGAGACATCGGAGCATGACAAAAAGGTCCGGTAGATCTGATCATTCGCAAATCCCTCGCCGATATGGAGGTAAGGAGACACGTCGTACAAAGCTGCGATTTGTTGAATGTCGAAGACGAACGGCTGCTGATTTCCAACGAAGTAAAGTTCGGCCGGAATCTTCCAACCGCGCAAGAGTTCCAGAGCGAGTACACCGATCTGAACGGAAGTTCTGGAAGAAGGAGGACCGAATGAGGAAATGACGAAAGTCTCGTCAGCCATATTGAGCCTTTCTCTCGAAAGCCTTCTAGCTTCGGCGGTCATCTCGTCCGCTCGCAAGCTGACTGTCGGACAGCAGGTCGCAAGGTGTGCGTCTAGACCGAACCACTCTTTGATCATCGCCTGCTGGGTGGGACTTCGAACAATAAGCGGGTGAGCACGTTTGATTACATGCTTAAGAAGCGTTCTGACAGCACTGGGCTTTTGTATCCAGGTCGGCAGAGCATCCTGCGTAAGGGGCTCTCCGGACTGCTCTCCGCAGAACTGACAGAATCTTTGCTCGCCCAACAGAAAGAGGAAGGTCGAATGTAGCCGAAGGTCGTGGAGAATGCAAGGCCCTCCATAATCCTGAAACAACCTGAGGATCTCGCTGTAACTTGGACCATTCCCCAGGACAGAGACGATGCCGTTATACCTGCCGTCTACAAGCGGTGCGATCGTGACGAAGCCTGCGTCTTCGAATCCGTTTTCGGAGACGAGCGGTCTCTTTGTGGCGGAGAAGAGACTCGCTTCAGCGAACTCGGGCAAAGCGCGCATTAGTCCAGCTGTATAGACTGCTCCATCAATAGGGTCGGGAGGGTGCGGGCTCAGAAGAGCAACCAGCGGCTTATGTGAACGCGGTGCCTTATTCCACTGATCGACCGATTCCTCCAGAGTTCGCCACAAGCGACGGCCCACTTCATCTGTGTGAAAGTCCTGAGCTAGGTGAGCCTGCCCGCTGACCAGAGACTCTCTAAGCGTCGGATTATTCAGCAGAGCTTCCAACTTGGAACTGAGGTCCAGATAATCTTCGGAATGAAAGAGGGCTTCCTCCTGTGTCACTAACTCAATCTGAGCAGCGCAGGTAGAAGATATAACGGGACAGCGACAGACTGCGGCCTCGGCAACGGGGAGGGAAAACCCTTCGATTCTTGACGGGCAGATAGCGGCCAATGCTCCTACGTGCAACTCCACGACGGCCGTATCAGAAATGTTCGGGTAGAATTCCAGGAACCCAGATCCGTCGGCATGACCTGCGAGCCCCAGTAGATCAGCTTTATAACTAACACCGTAGTGGCCGATCACCTTCAACGGGATGCGGCGCCCATAAAGCAAGTTCAGGTGCTGTACGGCTTTTACGGCAACATCGGTATTTTTCCGGCGATCATCGCCCCCCAAGGTTACAAAGTAAGGCTCTTCTTGCTCATAGGGCGACTTACTATCGACTATTTGAGTTCGAGCATCGTAGAGAGACTGACGAACGCTTGCCCCAGTGACCTTGACCCGGTTTCCAGAGACTCCTGTTAATTCAGCTAAGCGCCAAGCCGTATAGCCAGAAATCGGAAAGAACAAGTCGAATTTGCAGAGCCTGGCAACCTTCGCTGAGTATTCGATCCTTTGAGCCAGGGTTGGCAGATATCCAGGCCAGTCCAGAGGAATGAAATCGTAAAGTACAGCGGCCTTAAGAACCGCCGGATGGTTTTGAAAGCGAAGACTGAACCGCGTGTCGTGAGTCATCGGTGACCCATCGATGAAGATCGCCGGCGCACCATTGAGGCAAGGATTCAAGCAGGGACTTATCTCGTCTACTAAATTGACGAGATCGCATGGAAGGTCTGGGAAATCGGAATCGACAAGGCCGATCAGCTTCCAATTGTTGAGAGAACTGCCGTTTCGCGCCCTGAGGAGAGCTGCCGTGTGATACCCAATTCCCCGGCGTTGATAGCAGATGTCCTGCAAGCTTCGGAGATCAGCGTAGATTACTGGCTGCATGTGCTCGATCTAAGGGTGCGGGCTTTGAAGGCAGCGTCAGGACCATGCTGGCGTCTGCTTGTCCGTTTGATTGCCGAAACATCGCCAAAAGTAATTGTTCCAGTGCATCCCATTGCGCGGCGCTGCCAGAGTCAATGTGTCGAAGCCGTTCCTCAATGCCCTGAAGGCGTTCAACGAGGGCTCGTTCATTTGAACCTGTACTCTCATTAATCCGCCCTGGTCGAACTCTCTCTTCGAGGTCCGACAACCTCTGATTGACCTCTTCAAAGAAGTATGCTTTTACTTTGGAAAGAAACCACCATAGGGGCCTTTCGAACAGAGCCTTATAAAAGGGACGGACGATAGCAATTGCCAGCTTTTTTAAAGGTCTCATCTGTTTACTGATTGCGTTAACCGAAAAATGGATCTTGGCACGTTTTCATTAATAATTCAGAAGGTTTGTGGCGATTTTAGCCGCCTTTATCGTGCGAGTTAGCATATTGAGGTTTGTGTCGTGCAGCCACAGCTTATTCGAGATATAGGAGCTGTGAGCCAAAGGATTTGCTAGCACAGCCGAGGAAGGTTGCGATTCAGTCTCATAGTACGAGTCTCATTTCAACCGCTCGCGTCATCGATAGAACAGCACGTAGGCTCGTCCGTAAATTATACTTTGAATTGGAGTCGGGTACTCAAATCGCGGTTTTCAGCTGGGTCAGGCCGACTAAGATCCATGTTTGCAGGTGTCTTTAGTGTTACAAGCTGACCATTCAGTCTCATTTGTCTTTTTGCACCAGGGATGCGGTTTGAGCCTGAGGCAGAAGATCGCCGAAATCGAGGCAATAGGATTCGCTCCAGGCGACCTTACATTCACTTACGACTTCACCGGAGCTGCGGAACGACTCGCGAATGCGACTTCGATCGAAGATGGCGCGATCGGCCTAGAGATTCTGCAACGGTTACGGTTTTTCATCTCCCCTAGTCTCCTGCCGATTACCGTTGCACCACTCCTCATACAAAGCCTTTGGAGAGGCGACAACCCTCGAAGCGTGATACTGGCTTACGAGGGCATCCCTGCTGAACGGCTCGCAGTTGCTAAGCAGATGCTCCAAGCAGGATCCGAAGCAGTGCTGCTCCGGAATGACAATCAAGAGTCGTTGGTCATCGCCCTGGCTTTGAATACCCGGAATCAACGTTTGGTTCAGCACTGGGCTAACTGTGTTCAACAATTTTGCAATCCTCATCAGCAGCACGGAGACTTGGAAGCGTCACTCGGAAGTTCATTGGCCGTCTATCTCTGTGACAACGTGACAACCCTGCGCGGCTTAGGACACCTCACGAGCGCGCGCGAAGCCGACGAAAACTCTGCCCTCACGTCCCACAACAGGGACCTACTGCGAACTGCTGTTCGAAAGGCTTTACCTTTACTCAAGGCGTTGCAGCTGAACTCGATGGGAAGCTTCGTGGAAGCGCTAAACCTTCCGTCGGAAGATGTCGAGCAACAGCCTGGCGTTCCGATCACCAACCTGATGCGATTGATCTGGGGGGAACGAGAGGACCTGCAAAACACTTTCGATTTGACGGGCCCAGAGGGTCGACAACGATTCATTGAGTGGTTTCTGGCCCGGGCCCAAATCGAATTTGAGCTTGGAGATGAGTTCATCGCGCCGATCAAGCAAATGGGCAACTCTGGGGTCGTGTCCTCAAAGCTGCATAGTCCTCTGCTGATCAGCCGCCTGACACGTACAAACTTGTGGCGCGGCTTTAATTTGATCGGGTATCCGCGGGCAGAGATGGGAATGGGCGAGCAGCTTCGATCATGCGCCGATTCGCTCGCTGCAGTGAACGTGCCTTTCGGTATCAACGATTTCAGTGCCGGCATTATCGCGAGCCATGCAGACAGGCGCTTCGAAGAACTTTGCCAGGCCGGTAATCCGTATCCCGTTAATCTCTTCCATATCAACGCGGATCAGCTCCCTCTAGCGCGAGAACGACTGGGTCTGCCGTTTCTCAGGGACCACTACAACATCGGCTATTGGGAGTGGGAGCTCAGCAATTTCCCCGAAGCATGGCTCACCTCCATCGATATGGTTGACGAGATTTGGGCGCCCTCGAAATTCATTCACGAAGCGATTTCGGCCCGCACGCAGAAGCCGGTTATCTGGATGCCGTTAGCGATCGAGTTCCAGGCACCGGCCGCCCAGCCATCGATTAGGGAAGCCCGGGCCTCTTTCGGACTTCCCGAGGGTTCTTATCTCTTCCTCTTCTCGTTCGACTTCTCCTCGTTTTCCACCAGGAAAAACTATCACGCTTGTCTGGAAGCTTTCCGCACAGCGTTTCCCGAAAGGGAGAATCGAAGCGACGTAGGTTTGGTTCTGAAGACGATTCGCCATCCGCATCACAAGCAGGAATTCTGGGAGATGCTACGCGAAGTGGGTGATGATACACGAATTCACGTGATCGATACGGTACTCCGAAAGCCGGCCATGCGATCACTGATTGACGTATGTGACTGCTTTATTTCCCTTCATCGCTCAGAAGGTTTCGGCCTGAGTATCGCCGAAGCGATGTACCTTTCGAAACCAGTGATCGCGACGAACTATTCGGGCAACGTGGATTTTACCCACAGGGACAACGCGTACCTGGTGGATTATCAACTTGTTCCAGTCAAGAGCGGTGAGTACGTTCATCCGGAAGGTCAGGTATGGGCAGATCCTGATGTGGATCAGGCAGCGAAGTACATGCGGCGGCTCGCAGATGATCCTGACGAAGGCGTAAAAGTCGGACGTGCGGCTTCTGCCTTCCTACGGCGGGAGCACAATTTCAAGGTTGTCGGCAAGCGCTACGCCGAACGACTGAATCAGATTCTTTCGGCCCGCAATGCTCTGGCGCCTCCATCGATTTCAGGTGAGGGCCGGGCCGATCGATTCAATGGCATCCAACGAGTGGGCCAGATGATGAAGAGGCTTTTTTAGACTACGGGTGAGCGCCTGAAATTTAGCTTGAGGAACCGTCGACAATCGACGGTTCCTCAGAGGTTGTTATTGAAAAGGTGGCCGGAAGTTCAACAGCTCGGGGAGCACTTTAGGCTGCTCAAAAAAACCGGCGGATCTGTTTTTAGGCGAGTCTAGGAAGCTGTTCGGGTCTGGACTCTGAGTCCCTCCTGATGCGAAGAAGCCGGCCACCTGCTGCTGTTCGGCTAGTGAAAACAAGGTTTCATCTGCTATGGTGCCCACTGTCGGGTTGCTTAATATGCGATGGGGCAGGATGGGGAATGGCGGGTTGGAAGTCAGCTTCGCGAGACACGGGAACTGAGCCGCCGCTATATCGAAGCGGAAAAGCCACGTGCTGTCCAAACCATCAGCCGCCCGCACCAGCGCTGATTCAGTGGGATTCGGCACTTCCAGATCACCAACGCCGAACTGGAAGAGCGTCTTCTTCGCGGGAACGCCAGGAAGGGGTGAAGTTTTGAAATGGGGTGCGAAGGCTAAAGGATCACCCACCAGCCCAAGCCATTCCGCAGCTTCGAAGGCAGCCTGAATTTCAATGGCGCCACTACCGTTCACGACAACAACACCCTGATCTCGAAACGGATATTGATCATTGAAATCTTGTCCTTTGATCAAGCCAAGCGACGCCAGATAAGCTGCCCCTAGAGGACGCCCCGTAATCGCAAGCCTGGCGATGTCGGTAAACGTACCCCCGCCCGCATTGATGACCGCGGCCGCGACACCAGGTTCGACGGCATGGAAGAGCGAACCGTAGATGGAGCCAAATGACTGGCCAACGTAGAAGATCTGGTTGGGATCCAGTCCCAAGTTGAGGCCATTGGTGTCTCGAACGGCATGTACTAATGCAAAAAGATCGACCGCAGTCTGCCGGCCACAATCGCGAATGGCAAGAGCACCCGGGACGATGCATCCATCCTGTGCGCCAATGGTGGAAGATCCTGGGAGGAGGACGCCACGGCCGGGTGTGAGGACCGTCGAGGCCAATGGACCGGGTGCGCTAGGCGTAACCGTAACAGTCCCGAACGGCCCATAGCCGTGTCCGGTGATCTCCATAGCTATGGTGGCAAAGCCCTGTCGGGCCAGTGTCGAGGCCATAAAGGTCGGCGCGCCAAACTGGTTATCGCTCAGTCCGTGACCATAGATCACAACGGGCCACGGCCCCTTGTGCGTGGAAGTCTCAGCCGGGAGAAAGACGTGGAAGGAGATAGGGGTAAAGCCGATCGGGCTATCTGGATCCACGGTGATGGTGCCCGGAGACGGCAGCCCAGGATTCAGGTAATTGGGGCTTAAGAACAGGCCAAAGCTGATGCTTTTCACACCGCTCAGCGCACTCAGAGGAATCTCCTGGGGCGGCAGCGAAGCTCCGTTCGGATTCCAGGTTAGCTTCTGAACGTCTGCCAAATTAAAGGTGCTGGGGAAGCCGGCAGGTAGGACTACTGACGGTAAGGAAGCCACTTTCGCGTATGCGCCCTGTAACCAGGACGTGGCGCTCATGGTTGTGAAGAGAGAAGCAGATACTGCCTGGTCGGACAACCCAGTTCTGTCGAGAGCGGGCTTCAGCGATCGGCAGTAGCTGTCTTTTTTATTCTTGAGGCAGGCTCCGAAGCCGCCATCGTCTGCCACGCTTTGGCCTGATATATCCAGAAGATTGGCTGTAACCGCCAGTAGATAGTCTGTGCGCTGGTCCAAAACGTGATCGGGTTTGCCGTAAGCACAGTGATTAGCCGAATCATAGACGATCTGATTCAGTGGTATGGAAACAGAAGGTGCCTTCACCGGAACGATCTGTATTCCTTTGGAGATGGTGGTCTCATCTATGGCGCCAGAAAAACACACCATCACCCGCGGGTTAACGCTGAAACCGTCCAACGTATTCAGAAGACCGGTGTTGCTGCAGACATCAGCGTGACCGTCAGGGCTACATGTATTTTCATCATCGGCGTTCAGGCTGACGCGAAGACCCGTCCCAGTCGAATGGTCTGTTGAGGTGAGCGCATTAGTAGGGAATGGACCACCCGAAACGGAATTTGGACTGAAAATAACTGTCGTCGAGTCTGCAAAAGACACTGACGACAAAAGACAACCGTATAAAAAAAGTCGACTTACACGGGATTTAGAGCTGACTGCAGTACGCCTAAGCGATTGTAAACGATTCACTTAACCTCTCTGTGACCCAGCCTGCAATCGGCTAGGTCATTCAAAGAGAGTATAAAGGGTTTCTCTTTTTGCCTTTAACTCAGAAAAGTCTGAGACTATTAGTCAGATAATTACCCGTTTACCGCTTTCATTGCCGCTTCGGGATATCGGTCGCCAGAAGCCGCTCCGAGGGGCATTATGCTGTCAATCCGCTGCAGATCCGAGGACGTGAGCTGGATATTAAGTGCTTCCAGGTTTTCTTCGAGGTAACGCACATGCTTGGTTCCCGGAATGGGGACCAGATCCTCACTCTGGGCCAGAACCCAAGCCAAGGCTAGTTGCGACGGCGTACAACCCTTCTCCTCAGCAATTTTGTGAACCTCGCCGACTAATCGAACATTCTTGGCGAAGTTCTCGCCCTGAAATCGCGGGCTATTCCGGCGCCAATCGTCTGGCGCAAGATCATCGATGCTCTTAAACCTTCCGGCGAGAAAACCGCGACCGAGCGGACTGTAGGGAACGAAGCCGATTCCAAGCTCCCGAACGAGCGGTAGCAGTTCCAGTTCCGGATCCCGGCTCCAGAGGGAGTATTCCGTTTGGAGAGCTGCGATGGGGTGAACGGCTTGAGCGCGCCTGATTGTGACGGGTGCAGCCTCGGAAAGACCCAGGTAGCGCACCTTTCCTTGCTTTACCAGATCAGCCATTGCACCAACCGTATCCTCAATCGGGATCTTCGGATCAACTCGATGCTGATAATAGAGGTCGATTGCCTCGATGCCCAACCGGCGCAGGCTAGCTTCACACGCCTCACGGACATACTCTGGCGAACCGTTGATGCCCAGCATCTCGCCCTTCGGGCCTCGAACGTTGCCGAACTTAGTCGCGATCGTCAACTGGTCGCGTTTACCGCGAATGGCACGCCCAACTAACTCCTCGTTGCGGCCCACACCGTACATATCGGCGGTGTCGAAGAAAGTCACACCCCGATCTAGCGCCTTGTGAATAACAGAAATAGATTCGGCCTCATCACCGCTGCCGTAAAAGTCCGACATTCCCATACAGCCAAGTCCGAGAGCCGAAACAGTGAGCTGACCACCCAGCGTTCTTTTTTGCATATATCGCTTGTTAGAACGCGGCAAGGCCGAAACTGCTTCAAAACCGTAGAGAGTACGGCGATCTAGCCTTGAGAGTGGGCGGGCAGCGTGAAGGAAAAAGTGGCACCCTCATTCACTTTGCCTGTAGCCCAAATACGACCGCCATAGGAGTTCACGATACGGGAGCAAATGGCCAGTCCAATACCGCTTCCGGGGTATTGGTGCCGATGGTGCAGGCGCTTGAACACTCCAAATATGCGATGTGCATGGACGTCATCAAAACCGATGCCGTTGTCGGAGATGCTGAACTGCCACCAACCCAGCAGCCGCTCTGCCTTGATGCTGATGATCGGCTGTTGGTCCCTATTTCGATACTTGATGGAATTGCCGATGATGTTCTGAAGGAGCTGCACTAGGTGGGTTTCACAAACAGCCACGCGAGGCAGCGAAGCGGCCTCAATCCGAGCACCGCTTTCGTTGATCGCCAACTGCAAGTTCTCTTCGACTCGGCTGAGGACGAGATTGGCGTCGACGGGCTCTTCGGGGACGGGCAGCGACTGGGTCGTCACCCTGGTAAACGCCAACAGATCAGTAACCATCCCATGAATGCGTTTGGCGCCTTCGATGCTGGTGTCCACAAGCTGTTTTCCCGGCTCGTCCATGTTGACCGCATGGGCAAGTTTCAGAAGCCCCAGGGACAGCGAAATGTTACGCAGGGGCTCTTGCAAGTCGTGCGCCGCCGCGTAGGCAAACTGCTGCAGATCGCGGTTGGCCTGAAGCAGCGCTTCTTCCGACCGGATGCGCGGAGAGATGTCCTTCACCACTCCACTAAAGCGGACGGCTTTCCGGTCAGTGCCCTGCCCGGCGAAAACTGCACGTCCCTCTGCGTGGATGTGACGTGAAACGCCGTCGCTCAGACCTACCACTCGATAATCGGCTTCGAAGAGACCATCCCCTGTAGGATCGAGAGCCACATCGACCAAAGCACGAACACGGCTCACGTCGTCGGGATGAAGCGCCCGGACAAAGCACTCGTAGTCCACGGGATCGTTGGAATAGAAGCCGAAAGCGGCACGACAACCCTCATCCCATTCGAGCTCACCGGTCTCTGGAGTAAGATCCCAGATACCGATTTGTCCAGCCTTCAGAGCAAAACGGAGCCGCTCTTCCTGCAGACGAAGGTTGACCTGAAACTGTTTGGATTCATCGATATCGGTGGCAGTAAAGATCCAATAATCGAAACGCCCCTGGCGGTCACGTACGGCGCGAGCGCGCTTAGAAAACCAACGGTAGACGCCATCATGGCGACGCAACCGTACATCCAACGGATCGAGCAGTCCGGCGTCGTTCTCTACCTGCCAGCGGCCCAGGAAATTCGCGTAGTCATCTGGATGAACCACGGCCTTCCATTCGGCGGGAGTCATACCCTCAGCTCGACAGAAGTACTCTCGCCAGCGCCTGTTGACATACTTCGTCTCACCCAAACTGGTCAACTGCCAGACAAGGTTCGGGTGTTCGTCTATGAGATCGCGATAGACTTCGTGATCGCCGAACACCTCGCCATTTCGCAAACGCGCTGTGTAGGCCGCCAATTCCGCCAACCGATTGTCCGGCATAGCGTTCAGGTCTCCAGTAATCAATTGGAGAAATAGACTGCTCTCGGGCATGCTCATTACGCCGGAATTACCGACGATCTGGAAAGTTTCTGAATTGCAGGGCCAGGAATGCAGGTAGACGCAAGCAGCAGATTACCTGCGACCGCCGCCCCCGCCATGAAAACCACCACTAAAGCCTCGTGACGAACCACCTGAGAAGGAACGGCCCGCACCGGAAAAGCCGCGAGCGGCGTTCCCGCCAAAGCCATAACCCGCACCGCGCGAATAACCGGCGGCGCCTCGAACATAGCCGTTGTATGCGTAACCGCTGCGGTAAGGACCGAACCCGCCGCTATAACCGCCATAGCCGCGATAGGGATAATAGCCTCCACGATAGCCGTAATACCCTCCGCGATAACCATAGTATCCGCCGCGGTACCCATAATAGCCGCCGAAAAAGGGATATCCATAGTAGGCTCCGTAGAAGCCACCAATCGGATAACCGCCCCAGGCAGAGTATCCACAGTAAGGATCGCCATAGGCACAAGCATAAGGAGCGTACCCATAGCCAGCGCCGTACGGATACGCCGGTGCTACCGAAACTCCGAAACCGAATGCCTGTGCATTGGATTTAGCAGGCGTTGCCAACAGGAATAGAATCACTGCGGCAAAGAGCGTCAAGACCGAATGCTGGCCCGGCATGCGACGCATCAAGCTTGTATTTATCATATGGACTTCTCCACTACTTTGATGCTCAATTGAACGAATCAGTTCCATTTCGGAACCGATCTGTGATACGGGTCACAAACATGCTATAGCGTTTAACACCATTGCTATCAACCAACTACACCGGCGCTGTTCGGAGAAGATATCCGGGCCGCCCGTAAGTTGGGCGCAGCATGAAGCTTTACACACGCATTGGATTAACGACAAGCGCACTCGCGCTGATGGCATCGATATTCACCACTGGTTGTACGCCGCCGGCAGTGCATCCTAATCAGATTAATGTATTTGACGGCGCTACGTACGACACGCTGACACTGGCTCACGGAGCTCTCACGTCGCTACGCGCTTCCGTGGCTCGAGATTTCTCCTCCTACACTCCGACGTTCAACAAAACCGCGGAGGCTTATAACCAAGCCGTTGCCGCTTACGGGCTGTACCGGAACTCGCAGGAAGACGCAAGCGTCACAAACAGCATCCACAACCTGACACTCGCCATTGTGCTGCTGGAGACTAGCATCCAAGCCGATTTGCACGTGGAGAGCAAAAAGAATGGTTCACTGCGTCGCCAAGCCCTGCAGATTCGCTCGCGGGCGGCCCAGGCTCATGTTTCGGTCTCCGATATTCTGACAGAGCTCGAGATTGCGGCAGCCGTGGCGCAAACCGTACCTTCCGCTCAGCCCTATTCAGCGCTCGCGAAAGTCGTTATTGAAGCCACTTCAGGCGCTCTCAATGAAGAGCAGGCTGTTTCCGGTAAGCCGATTGATCTTCAGACGATTCCGGTCATCGCTCTCATCAACTAATACCTGACGAAGAGAAAAGCAGACACGGCGGCTGGATTTTCCGGTCCAGTAGGTTCAAATAGGGTTATCGGATGTTAACTCAAGCAACCTACTGGATGGAGATTCTAGGAACCGCCGTGGATGCATTTCTCCTGGCCCGTGTGCTGCTGCTAAAACTTCAGCGGGTTTACCTCTTCATCACCCTCGGCTGTGTACTCTCTCTATTATTTGATGTAACCGCCCTCTCGCTCCGCGGAGACTCCCAGGGAGACTTCCGTGTCTTTCTCTATTCCCGCTTTCTGTACGCAATTGTTTATCCCCTCATAGCGTGGGATGTTTTCGAAGAAATCAAGTCTCAGGTTGCGAAACTCAGGCGCTTTGCCGCCACCAGACTTGTTTCAGGACTGTTCTTCGCGATCATTTTCGGACTGGTGATGAGCACTCTGGTGGAAGGCAACGACTCCGGCTCGGATTCTGCGCTGCTGATTACCCTGGCCCTGGTCCTTTGGGCCGGCGCCTCCACCGCTTGCCTCGCGTTCCTTATTACCATCCACCGCGTCCTGAAATCCCAACCACTTGGCCTGCCAAACAACACCATGGTCTGGATCTACTTTTACGAACTTTCCTTCGCTGCCGAGGCGCTCTACTGCTTTCTGACAGTGCTCATGCCGGTTGTGCGGGTAAGTTGGATGACCGATGTACTGGCGATCGCCTTCACGGTCTTCGACGTCGGGCTTACCGGGTGGTGCATTTGGAAGTTGCGACCGATCCCGTCCGGCCTGTCATCGGCTCCTGAAAACGCGCGCCTGGGTTAAGTCGTACTTCCGGCCGGCCAAGGGTTTCTGCCTACCCTTCAAGTGAGAGGGAACCTGTGCAGATGGCTCCCCGAAATGCTACGGGAACGCTGCTTTTTCGGGAAACAGCGTAGTCGGGCCGGCAATCTCCACTACTTACAGGGATGTCTAAGTCGACGAGCAGGACGAGCGAACCGAGGTCCGTGGAGAAGGACAAAGTCGAGATAAGCAGAAAGCAGATTTTGGAAGCTGCGAAGCACCGATTCGGCTACACTGACCTGCGTCCGGGGCAGGAAGAAGCGATCCGGTCTGTCCTCAGCGGTCGGGATACGCTAGTCGTCGCACCCACCGGATCGGGAAAGTCTGCGATATATCAGATTGCGGGTCTGCTTCTTGAAGGCGCTGTTCTGGTCATTTCACCTCTGATCGCCTTGCAGAAGGATCAGGTGGAGGCCATTCAGGAGACCGGCCTTGAGGAAGCGGCCGTGGTCATCAACTCCACAAAAAAGGCGTCTGAGGTTCGCGACGACTTCGAAAGAGTGGAAGAGGCCGAATCGAAGTTCATTTTTCTGGCCCCGGAACAACTAGCCAAGAAAACAACGCTGGAAGCTTTACAAAGAGCAGGCGTCTGCCTTTTCGTGGTGGACGAAGCGCATTGCGTAAGCGAGTGGGGTCACGATTTCCGTCCTGATTACCTTCGGCTGGGTCACGTCGTCGAACAACTCGGTCATCCGACGGTATTGGCGGTTACTGCGACCGCCTCACGCGAGGTTCGGGAAGAGATCGTCAGCCGTTTGTGCATGAATGAACCCTCGGTCCTAGTTGGCGGTTTCGACCGGCCTAACATCTATCTGCGTGTTGACCGTTTCCAGAAATCGGAAAAAAAACTCGAGGGCCTGCTTCATCGCGTGAGATGGGCAAAGAAACCCGGCATTATCTATGTCGGAACACGCAAGGAAGCGGAAACAATCATGGCTGGTCTGGATGAAGAAGGCATCAAGTCGCTTTACTATCACGGCGGCCTGAAAGCGGCCGAAAGGGATTCCGTACAGGACCGCTTTATGTCTGGGGATGCTGAGGTGATTGTCGCCACCAACGCGTTTGGCATGGGCATTGACAAAGAAAACGTCCGCTTTGTCTACCACTTCGACGCGCCGGACTCTTTGGATGCTTATTACCAGGAGATAGGCCGCGCGGGTCGGGACGGCGAGCCTTCCGAAGCCGTCTTGTTTTTCCGGGAGCAGGATATCGGTTCCCAGGCCTTTCATAGCGGCCGGGGAACAGTGGACGCCGAGTCGTTCGAGCAAGTGGCGGAGGTGCTGAAGAGTTCCAAACGCGCCATGAGCCCTGCAAAGCTAGCGGAAGGAACGGGTTTGAACGCGCGTAAGCTGACCGGCATTCTGCAGCAAATGGAAGATGCAGGCGCCTTGGAGCATTTAAAATCTGGGGCGGTACGGCTATCTAAGAAGTCCGATATTGCTCAGGCGACTGCCGCCGCGGACGAGCAGCAGGCACGCCTGAAAGAACGGAAAAAGGAACGGCTGGAGCAGATGCGCGAGTACGCCGATACGACCGATTGCCGGCGCGCACTGTTGCTTCGCTACTTCGGTGATGACGCGCCTGAGCTATGCGGCCGTTGCGACAACTGCGAGGCGAAAGCGCCAGAGGCCGCTGTCGATAGCGGTGCCGGTAGAAGGCTGGAGGTGGCCTGATGATGCAAGGAGGCAGCAGCGGAGGCCAGAATCGCATCCATTCGAACATGCCAGTGCTGGCCGTTGGCGCCGGGGCGGCTTTAGGAATGCTTCTTCTGAAGCGACTTTCAAAGAAACCGGAAAAAGTGGTGCTGCGCGGAAAAGTTGTGGTGATTACAGGCGGGTCTCGCGGCTTGGGGCTGGCGCTAGCAGAAGAATTCAGCCGAGCGGGGGCCAAACTGGTCTTGGCCGCGCGAGATCCCGAGGAACTGAAGCGGGCCGAGCAGATGCTGCGCGAGCGAAACGTGCTCGGGCACGAGCCACCGGAGCTAGTTGCCGGCGATTTGCGGGAAGAAGCGGCGTGCCAAAAACTGATTGCCCGAGCCACTGAACGTTTCGGCCAAGTCGATATTCTGATTAACAATGCGGGCGTCATTCACGTCGGCCCGATCGAGAAGCAGCCCTTAGCGGCGTTTCGCGACGCCATGGCAACCGATTTTTTCGCTGCCGTTCAGCTGACCAGCGTCGTTATGCCGCAAATGCTGGAGCGTAGAGCCGGTTCCATCGTCAACATCGCCTCGATCGGCGGCAAAATTCCGGTTCCGCATCTGGCCCCGTATAATGCTGCCAAGTTCGCAACGGTAGGCTATTCGGCCACTCTCCACGCTGAGATGAAGAGTAAGGGAATCCGCGTTACTACCGTTTGTCCAGGCCTGCTTCGAACGGGTTCCTACCCCAACGCCATTGTGGTGGGAGATCTGGAAAAGGAATATCGCTGGTTCAGCTTGAGCGCTTCAGTCCCCGGACTGGCGCATGCGGTTCCAGCTGCGGCAAAGAAGATTTTAACGGCTACGGTGGATGGCCGGGCTGAAATCACGATCGGAGTGGATGCTTATCTTGCCGCGCGCTTTTATGGCCTGATGCCCGAGACCGCAACTGCACTCGGAAGCCTCGCCGAGCAAGTTCTGCTGCCGAAAACTGCTGGAACGGAGACTCTTACGCCCGCCAAACGCATTCGTGCTCCCCGTTCCAGCCTCTGGCAGGCGTTAAGCAGGCGTTTAACATTGACGCAAAATCAGCCATCAGCTTGATCTATGGCAACGGACACCAGAGTGGGCGGTTTTGAGGGCGCCTCAGCAGCAGGAATGACGGCGGATGAGCGGTTTATGCAACTCGCTATCGAGCAAGCGCGGGAGGGAGATCGAATCGCCGGTGCGGGTGAGGTCGGCTGTGTCATCGTCCGGGCCGGAGAAGTTCTCGCTGCCGGGCATAACGAGGCAGAATTGCGCCACGATCCTACGGCGCACGCCGAAATAGTAACTCTGCGGAAATTAGGGGAAAAACTGAAGACAACGGAGTTTCGTGGCTGCACGCTCTATTGCACTCTGCAACCCTGCAGTATGTGCGCGGTAGCGTGTATCTGGGCTAAAATCAGCCGCGTAGTCTACGGCGCTACACGGAACGATGTCCACAGCATGTATTTCGACACGAAACACATCAACGCTTCGGATCTGATCCGCGACGCCTTCCGCGAAGACATCGAGATGATCGGCGGCGTACTGGCCGATCAATGCTCGGCACTTTACTATCAACCGAACGAAGAACCACCGTTCGAAGAACGAACTAATATCTGACTGCGCAGCTTTCCAGCATGGGGTCTGAGCTTCGCACCCCCGACAGGCATTTCTCTCCTTTTCAGGATAGGCCTTTTGAGAGCCCGCCAGAAACAGAGACTGGCCTTTCGCAGGCGAGTTAGTTCACCAGTTCAACGCGAACTTGCTTTTCCACCATCAGGCGGGTCGCTTCGATACGCTCTTCGATCCACGGCACCGAACGGGCAAACGCAGCAGCAAGCTGCGCGGACGTGGCACCCTTCTTGTGCTCCGCGTACAGGCGGAAGGGGAGGTAGTCGTGGGAGAGTAGGGTTAGCAATGACTCGGGCATATCCTGGAAGTGGGCGCCAGGTAAAACTTCTCTCTATTGGAAATTACGACACGGAAGTATTTACCTTGAATTAAGACGTGGAGTGGATTGTACCGCTTGTTATACTGAGTCTTCCCGACGAGTTCTTCGTCCGGCAGCCCCTACGAGCGGGAAGTTTGTCGTGTTTATTAGCCTCCAACAGTTAGAGCAGAAGCCTGTCCAGTTCAACGTAGACCTGCCAGCAGGCGAAATTGAGATTGATAACTCGGTTACTCAATCGACCAACCTCAAAGCGGAAGGATCGGCCCAGCTGCTGAGCCACTCGCTGGGAGAGATCAGAGTAGCGGGCCGGCTGGATGTAAGCCTGACTGCCGTTTGCGTCCGCTGCCTGGAATCGACTGTATTGCCTGTGCGGAAGAGTTTCGACTTGGTCTATGTACCAACGGGCGAGTCAGGGGGAGGCGAAGCGGAAGTTGACGAATCGGCGATTGAGGTTGGCTTTTATGAAGGCAACGGCATCGAGCTGAACGATGTTTTGCGGGAAGTAGTCCTATTAGCGTTGCCGATGCAGCTTACGTGCGGTGAAGATTGCAAGGGCATTTGCCCAACCTGCGGACAGAATCGCAATCAGAGTAACTGCTCCTGTGACAATAAGATAGAAGACGAACGTTGGAATGGTTTAAAGAACCTCCGATCGATCGTGTAAGCAACGGTTGAGTTTTTAGCTGTCTAACGGCCCTCAGGTTTCGTCCACGCGGGACCGTGCCATCGACCCAGTAAAGTAACAGTTCTGTTGTATTGCAGCCCTTCCGGGCTTTGAGTAAACCAGATTTTTTGAGAAACTGAAGGAAGAACCATGCCGAACCCCAAACGCCGCCATTCTAAGCGCCGCACGTCAACACGACGCGCTCATGATGCGCTACCAATCCCGCAGATGGCGGAATGCCCCAACTGTCATGAAAAGATCCGATCGCACCGCGCCTGTCCGCATTGCGGGAAATACAAAGGCCGTGAAGTGATCGAGGTTGTTGAAGCTTAGTCTTGTCTGACATTTACCCAGCCGCCAGGACTCGCACAGATGGTCCCTGCAAAGTAGACTCACCCTTTTAAATGGTGACCATAGCCCTCGACGCCATGGGAGGCGATTCCTTTCCCCAGCCGGAAGTGGAAGGCGCGATTCAGGCGGTTAGAGAACTGGATGTCAGGGTCATTCTTGTAGGACGAGAAGAAGTTGTCAGGCGAGAGCTAGATCGTCACTCGGACTGGCAGAGTCTTCCCATCGAGATCAAACACGCGAGTGAACAGATCAGCATGGAGGATAGCGCTGGCCGCGCACTCCGCAACAAGAAGGACAGCTCAATTCGCGTTGCATCCCGGCTTGTGCGTGATGGACTTGCTCATGGCGTAGTTTCGGCAGGAAACACCGGCGCTGTTATGGCAACCGCCAAAATGGTACAGGGTATGCTTCCCGGCGTCGATCGCCCGGGTCTTGCCTCTGCTTTTCCTACCCGAATCGGCACTGCGGCCGTTATGCTCGACGTTGGTGCGAACGTAGACTGCACGGCCAAGATGCTGGGCCAATTCGCCATTATGGGAGATGCCTATTCCCGGGTAATCTTCCATGTTGAGAAGCCAAGAGTGGGCCTTCTTTCTATTGGCGAGGAAGAACACAAGGGAAATGCCTTGACGCATGAGGCTTGGCCAATTATCAAGGCACTTCCGGACATTCACTTTATCGGGAATGTCGAAGGACGGGACGTTTATAACGGCTCTGTCGACGTTATTGTCTGTGACGGTTTCGTGGGGAATGTCGCCCTAAAGGTAAGCGAGGGTCTGGTAGAAGCGACCAGCAAGATGCTGAAGGAATCACTTACCGCGACTGTGACCCGCAAATTAGGCGCCTTCCTGTCCCGCAATGCATTCAGGGAATTCAAGCGTCGCGTCGACTATTCCGAGTACGGCGGCGCTCCACTTCTCGGTCTTCGTGGCATCTGCATTATCTGTCATGGATCATCCACTCCGAAGGCGATTCGAAATGCCATACGCATTGCCAAGGAATTCGCGGAAGGTAAAATCAATGACCGGATTGCATCCGAAATTGGCGTAGGGGCATCAGCACAAGCAGCAGGTTAACCATGTGGCGCGGCATTCTTCTAACGTTGAGTTTTCTTTCGCTGGTGAGCGCGAAGGAAGATCCCGTTCAGTGGACGCTCACGCCAGCGCAGGGCCAAAAGCAGTCGGCACCGGGCAGCAAGATCTATCTGGAGCTCAAAGCCGCGATCGCTGAGGGTTGGCATCTGTACTCGCCAACAACTCCGCCGGGCGGCCCTAATCCGACCAAGATCGGAATGCATCCCAGCCCGGCTATTACCGCCTTCAACGTGTACCGTCCTACACCGGTCCGCAAGACTGACGCGAACTTCGGTGTCGACACGGAGACTTACAGCGGGTCGACGACGTTCCTCCTGGAAGTACTGACGGCTCCAGTTGCCTCAGGTGATACGCCGCTGGAAGCGACGGTTCGCTACCAGGCTTGCACGGATGTAAAGTGCTTACCGCCGGTAACAAGAACAGCCGCGACGAATATACAACTAACGGGTAACGCAAAGTCCGTCCCGTTTAAGATCGGTCCCGATTATGCGTTGGTCCCCGTAGGGGCACCTGCTGCCGTGACACCTTCCCCTGTTGCTCCTAAGACGCAGGAGAAGTCCAGCGCTGCGGTTCCCTTTTCGAAGGGCCGCTACCACTGACGAACCGATACTTCCCTTTCTTTTGACGGCTTTCGGATTTGGGTTGGCAGCCATCTTCACGCCGTGTGTGTTTCCGATGATTCCGATCACGGTGTCATTCTTCCTCAACCAGAACTCTTCGTCGAAGGCCGCTAACAGGAGCAGCGGCGGTTGGAAACAAGCGCTGGTGTTTTGCCTGGGGATCATTGTCCTCTTTACTGCAATGGGCTTCCTGGTTACCGCCATCACAGGGCCGTTTGGTGTGGTGCAACTGGGCTCCAGCCCCTGGGTAAACAGCTTCATCGCGATCGTATTCTTCGTGTTCGGATTGAGTCTTCTGGGTGCGTTCGAACTGCGGCTGCCATCGGGTTTGCTGACTTCGCTTGAACACCGTTTCTCAAGGCGAAGGGTACGCGGCAACGCTGCTGATGGGACTTACCTTTTCGCTTACCTCGTTTGCATGCATTGGGCCCATTGTCGGACCTTTACTCATCGCTTCGGTGCAGGCCAAGGGGCCGCAACCTGTGCTGGGCATGATGGCATTCGCAACTGGTCTGGCAGCTCCTTTCTTCCTGCTCGCGCTCTTCCCCGGCTATTTGGCGAAGCTGCCACGCAGCGGCGGATGGATGGCTCGCGTTAAAACCGTGCTGGGCTTTGTGGTGCTTGCGGTAATGCTCAAATACCTGAGCAACGTCGACCAGGTTCTGCAAACTCACTGGCTTACGCGCGAGCGCTTTCTGGCTGCCTGGATTGTCCTCTTTGCCTTGCCTGGTTTATATTTGCTGGGTTTGCTTCCCATGGAGGGCAATAAACAAGGCGAACGCCTTGGAACGGCACGGGCGTTAATCGCCGCCGTCTTCCTGATTTTCGCGGTGAGCCTAGTTCCCGGCTTGTTCGGTGGCCGGTTAGGCGATCTCGATGCTCAGATCCCGGAAGGGACTACAGCGCCCGCGCTTGGGACAGCTGCAAGCACGACGCCCCATTTGACGAACAACCTGGAAGGCGCTCTGGCTGCCGCACGGGAAGGCAACAAACTTGTGCTAGTGAACTTCACCGGATACGCGTGTACGAACTGCCACTGGATGAAGGCCAACATGTTCCCGCGTCCGGAGATCGCCGCGGCCTTACAGGGCCTGGTAGTAGTTGACCTCTATACCGATGGAACCGATGCCGAGTCTGAAAAGAACCAGAAGCTGGAAGACACTCGCTTCGGCACTGCGTCCATTCCGTTTTATGCCATCCTCGATGGGCAGGATCACGTAGTCGCGACGTTCCCGCAATTGACTCGTAATCCGAAAGAGTTCCTGGCTTTTCTGGAGAGCAAACCGGGTTCGAAGACGACAGCGATGTTACGCTAGTCGAGTCAGCCCACGTTGCGAAATCTTCGCGCAGAGTGTGTTTTAGTGGCCTTGTGGCGAAATTGGCAGACGCACCAGACTTAGGATCTGGCGCTCGAAAGGGCATGGGAGTTCAAGTCTCCCCGGGGCCACCACTTTCTTCTTTCCTTCAAAATCGAGCTTAACTCCGCATCTCCGCGGCTCTCGCCCAGTCGACAGTTAATGGTTCTCGAGGAAGAAGCCGACCTTTTTCGAGATGCCGGACGGTCCTGGCGAACCGAGCAGCATGCGGATCGTGCGTGACCATGATGATGGTTTTGTTGAATTCCTGATTGAGCCGGCTGAGGACTGTCAGGATTTCTTCGGCTGCTGCGGCGTCCAGATTACCGGTCGGTTCGTCGGCCAGGATCAGATCAGGATCGGTGACGATCGCGCGGGCAATGGCCACTCGCTGCTCCTGTCCGCCCGAAAGCTGTTTGGGAAGATGACCCATCCGATCTTCGAGACCGACCAGCTTGAGAGCGGTTTTAGCATGCTCGATTCGGTCCTTTCTGTTCAACCGGGTCAGCTTCAACGGTAGTTCTACGTTTTCTAAGGCAGTTAAAACGGGAATTAGATTGAACGATTGGAAGATAAACCCGATGTGCTCATTACGCCAGTGAGCAATCTGTTTATCGCTCATCTGGCGCAGGTTTGCGCCAAGCACTTCGATCTCCCCGTCGGTGGGTTTGTCCATCGCGGCAATAAGGTGTAGCAGCGTAGATTTACCAGAGCCCGACGGACCCATCAAGGCAACAAAGTCGCCTCGTTGAATCTCGATCGTTGCAGCATCGAGCGCCATAACCCGAAACTCGTCACGCGCGTATTCTTTGCTTAATGCTGTCGTGCGAACAACCGTCTCGCTCATAATCGATACTGATCCTTTACTTGACGACCACTCTTTGCCCGTCCTTCAGATCGGCCGGAGGGTTGGCAATCAGATCCTCCCCGCCGATTAATCCACTCTCCACCAGGACGCCACCGGTGCCCGAGACTCCGCCGGTCTTCACTGACAGCTTGCGCGCCCGACCATTGAGAACGACGAAGACACTGCCGTTCTGTACTGATGCTTGCGGAACAACAATCACCTTCCCCGACGCATGCTCCCCTCCCTTCGCATCTCCGAGGAACTTCACCGTGGCATTCATGTCGGGCCTCAAGTAGCCGTCTGGGTTTAAGACCTTCACTTTCACCTGGACAGTAGCTTTGGCGCGGTCGGCTTCCGGAGAAACCTGTTCCACAAAGCCCTGGTAGTTCCTGTCAGGATAGGCGTCGGTTGTGACAGTGCCTTTCTGTTGCGGTCCCAATTTCGGGAAATCATTCTGACTGATATCGAGTTCCACTTGTAAATCAGTAAGGTCCGCCATGGTCACGATGTAACCCTTGGCACCCTTATCGCCCACAAAGCCTGTGGTGATGAACTCGCCTTTCTCGACATTGCGATCGAGAATGGTTCCTCTGATAGGAGCCTTGATCAAGGTGTTATCCAGTTGAGTCTGCGAATAAGCCAGAGCGCCTCTGGCTTGCTCGATCTGCCCTCTTATCTGATCGATCTGTTCTTTGCGCGTACCGAGCACCGATAGGTCCAGCGTACGCTGCAGACTGGCGACCTTTGCGACGTTGCCGTCATATTTGGCTTGGGCATCATCCAGTGCTTGCCTGGAGAGAACACCGCTTTTCACCAATTCGCGAGTCCGCTCCAGGGATACTTTGGAGTCAGTCAGATCGGCTTCACTTTGCGACACATCGGCACGTGCTTTGGCGACTTCCTCCGGTCGAGACCCATTCATCGCCTCCTGTAACTTGGCCTGCAAATTCATCAGCTGTCCTTGCTGCTGCTGCACTTGCGCACGGTATTCGTCGTCCTCCAACCGGACCAGTACTTGACCTGCTTTTACAAGATCGCCTTTGTCGACGCCGATCCAAGCAACCCTGCCATTCACTTTGGACGCAACTTCGATTTTGTGCGCAGCGATGATATAGCCAGTGGCCGACAGGATCACCTGGTCGGGGGTCGAGGAAGCCACAACGGGCGATTCGACCCGCACGATTTGCACGGGTACACCTGCGGTCAGCTTACTGTAGGCGATCACAGCACCGACTGCACAGAGCGCCAGAACGACGGCTAGACCGATCAGTTTGCTGATCGCGCGAGGCTCCTCCGAGTCGCTTTGCCGAGCGATCGATCCGTAGGCTTTTAAGATCAGTTTCCATAGGACAACAAAGAGGTTACGGATCACGCCTCGCGAAGTGCCGTCAATATTTCCTTCCGAGCAGCCTGCCGAGCTGGCAGCAGACCGCCGATCGCTCCAAGAATAAGGGCGAATAATAAGCCGATGGTCATGATCTCCGGCCCGATGTGGATATTGAATGTCATCTCGCTGAAGGTTATGAAGTTTCCCATCCGGCTAGTGACATTATTAAGCGGCAAGACAAGCACGCAAGCCAATAAGCCGCCAACGAAGGACAACATCAGCGACTCTAGAAAGAAGCTCATCAGAATGCTGCCTCGGGTGAAGCCCAGGATGCGCAGCGTGCCAATTTCCTTCGATCGCCTCGCAACGGCCGCGTACATGCTGTTCATGGAAGCAAAACAACTGCCGATTGCCATGATGATGCACACGAAGATCCCGAGAAACTTGATGGGCCGCGAAGAGACCGTCTGCGCATCGTAGTAATCGCGTTCGCTGACGACCGTTACATTCAACCGGCGATCGTCCTCGAGAGAACGTTGTAGGGCAGCGGCAGATACGTCGCTAGTTGCCTGTAGCAGCGCTGAACTGTAAGTATCCGGACGATTGAAATCGGCGGCTATCTGGTTTCCATCGCCGAAAATCTCACTATCAACGGCTGTATTACCCCCGTCCATCACACCCACGATCAGCCACTCACCCCGGCCGAACTTCAGATGCTTGCCGACATGAGCATTCTCATAGATATCCGCCAGATGCTTGCCCACCACGACCTCACGCTGTCCCGGTTGAAACCAACGACCAGCTATAATCTTGAGCTTGCGCATGGCTATGCCAGCTTGGGAAAGACCCCGCAAGGTAATATTCGTTCCGTCCGGACGGTCAGCGCTGGGCATGTTCGCGATAGTGACAACCTCCAGCGAGGCTAAGGGCTGTCCGCCAGGACCGCTCGCGATACCCGGAAAGTTCTTGATGATCTGAAATTGTTGCTGGGTCAGCAAGCTGGTGAGTTCGGCATTTCCGCCTCTTGCGAAGCACGAGAATGTGCAGGGGGTCGCCAGTTGCTGCAAAGGCATTCTCAAGACCAGAAACCAGCCCGAGAACAGCAAGGAGTACCGCTACCGTGAGTGCGATGCCGAGCGCGGTCATGATAGTCGTAGTTTTCCGAACCACCAGATTTCGCAGATTGTAGGAAACGGGTATGGCCATTTGAACCTAGCCCGAATAACGAAGCGAATCTAAAATATTCGTTCGCGCGGCGTTCCAAGCTGGGATGAACGCGCTGACGAAGCCGATCACCAGAGCCACTCCCAAACAAAGAATGACGGTAAACGGAGTTACTGTCAGAGAATTCACCGCAAACATTGAGGCCGCACCCGATCTTGTTGCTCCCGCCGTAAAAAAAACCGCGAGTAAAATGCCGATCAGACCCCCCGCGAGCGCGATACACATCGCTTCGCCAACGATGATGCTTAGCACTGCACCGTTGGTAAAACCAAGTGTCTTCAAAACGCCAACTTCCTTGATTCGTTCGCGTACCGACATTGCCATAGTGTTACCGGAGACCAGCAGAATGGTAAACGTCACGGCTGCACAGATACTCAGAAGGAAGACTTTAATGTTCCCGAGGAAGGAAACAAAGCTCAAAGCAAATTGCTGCTCCGATTCCGTCTTAGTTTGCGGGGAGGTATTTTCGAACATCTCATCGACTGTCTTGGCAATCCGCGGGACCAGTTCCGGTGACTCGGCAAGCACTGCGACTGTGCCAATGTAATTCCGGCGAGGGATCGGCAATGCATCCCGCAGATAGAAATAGTTGAAGAAGAGCGAAAGCTTCGCGTCAGGATCATCGAAGATTCCGACTGTCTTCAAGTCAAGCGTTACCGGGTAGATATCGCCTATAAGAGTGACCCTCTGACCGAGCTTAATGTCCATTTTTTCGGCTAGGTCACGAGAGATGATGCAACCAGTGCGATCGCTAAGGAAAGCGGCGCGCTGATCGTCGGGCATTTGCATTTGCGTGCGTATAGCTAAGAAGGCTTTGGGTTCCACCGCGAAGCGAGCGAAAAAGTTTTTCTGGCTCGCATCTTTGTATGTACCGCCGAACCAGTTCCAAACCGAGACTTCTTTCACCCCTGGCACTCTACGGATCTTCTCCTCATATGCAATCAGGATCGGTTGGGCCAACGAAACCCGATTGCGCACGACAAGCCGCAGCGCCTGGCCTGGCGTTTGCGTGCCCATGAAGAGAGCGTGATAGATAGAAATCAGTGTTCCAAGTAGACACAGCGAGACAGCGATGCTCGAGATGGTAAGAAAGCTGCGCCTGCGGTTACGCAGGCTGTTCTTGAAGGCCAGCCCCAGATACCGGAACATATTTTCGTCTTTCTGGTAGAGTAACTCAAATTCAGCAGCTCCGTGGAATCCACTTGATTTCGGGCAACCGGCGCCCCATCAACTCTGCTATGAATGGCTGTACTCCCTAATGTTCGGCTCCAGGACATGATCGACGAAGCGCGGTTTGAAGCTTTAAACGAAGCAGTGAGAGAACTCCTTCGCCGGCAGCGCGACATGGACGATCGGCTGAAGCGGCTCGAGGACAAACAGGATACCGGATCGGTTGCGCCGCAACCTGCATTGAGGACTGTGACAGCTGACCCCGTAGAGGCGGATGTTCCTGTACTTCCAAGTACGCCCAGTCCTTCAACAGTAAACAGCTTTACTTCTCATTACCGGGCTGAGGAAGCCTCCGAACAAGCTGCGCCGGCGCATCAATCCGATCCTCAAATTGAGACAAAGGTCGGATTGACGGTCGTGAATCGTGTGGGCGTTGTCACTCTGATTCTCGGCGTGGGTTTCTTCTTTAAATGGGCCGTAGATAACGATTGGATTGGACCAAATGCGCGAGTGATTCTGGGCTTAGTCGCGGGGTTCGCGGCCTTAACGGCGGCCGATTTCCTCTGGCGTAAGTCTCAGCAGGTTTTCGCGCAAGGGATTACGGGCGCCGGACTTGCAATCGTTTATCTTTCCGCATACGCTGCCTTCGGTTTCTATCACCTGATTCCGGCCTACCTTACCTTCGCATTCATGGCAAGTGTGACGGCGCTGGCTTACGCGCTCGCGCTTCGCTACGATTCAGCGGCGTTAGCAGTACTTGGATTTTTTGGCGGATTCACGACTCCGTTTCTCCTGAACAATGGCGAGGACCATTCCTGGTTCCTGATTTCTTACGTTCTGGTTCTTGATCTTGCAGCCATGCGGCTTGTGAAACAGAAGCGTTGGACTGCCCTCGAATTGCTTGCCCTTGCGGCAACAACCGCCATCTATTTCAGTTGGTTCGGCTCCAGTCCGGCGCACCGGGGGAGCGCAGCCGCTACCCTCGGCGCTCTTGCCTACTACTCTTTGTTCACGTATGCCGGTTCTGCAATCAGCGTGACAACGAGCCAGCTTATCGCAGCTCTACAGATGGTCGGCATCTGGCCGGAATCGGCAGGACCGTTCTTTGGGTTAGAGCTGACGCTGATTGGCGCAGGCCTTTTCCAGTCAGTTCGGCGGAAACACACCACTTATCTGACCGTAACTTTCACCTCGTTCTGGATATCTGCGGGCCTGTTCCTCCTCGACGCCGAGCATGTGACAACCGGGGCGAAGTTTGCGGGTGTCACTGCCGGCTTTTTATTGTTTCTTCTGTTCAACGTCGCCGCGGAAAGCTTGTTGAGCTTCGAGGCTACCTCTACGCCGAGCCTCTCGGTTATTGCAGCGAACGGTTCTGTATATCTTGGCTTCTCCTATCTACTGCTCCGCAGCGAATATCACAATTGGCTGGGCCTGTTGGCCATCTTCGTCGCAGTTTCTTACCTGGGTTTGGCCTTCCTCTTGCGAAAGCGCAACGCTCTGCGCGATGGGGTGCAAGCGCGACCTTTGTTGCTGGCACTCGGCATGACCGTAGTGTTTGTGACCCTCGCCATACCCATTCAGCTAACCGGATTCCACATTACGATTGCGTGGGCCGTGCAGGGCGCTGCGCTTTCCTGGATCAGTACCAAGGTTTCGTCGCGGCGCGTGGCTATCGCGGCAAGCTGCATACTTGGTCTGGTCGCGCTCCGGCTCGTCATTTTTGACAGCACTTTGTACTGGCAGGATCGAAGCACTGCGCTGATCCTTAACGGGCGATTCATTACATTCCTCTTCTCGGCTCTTTGTGGTTTTGCGGCAGCGCGCTGGGGCAACATCTCGAGCCCAAGATTGGCGCTTGCTGAATATCTCGGCGGTCACGTATCCTTTTTGGCCGGGCTCACGATGGAGACGTTGCAGTGGGTGCAACGGAACTCACCGGCTGAATCGGTCCTGAGCCTTGAGACAGTCTCAGTTTCGATTCTTTTCGCTATCTATGCCTTAGCTCTTGTTTCTTTGGGTGTTGCAAGCCGCACGGCTATCAACCGGATCTCAGGACTGGCCTTGGTCGGCTTTGTCATCGTTAAGCTTTACCTCTTCGATGTGTGGCAACTCGACCGCGTGTACCGGATCGCGGCGTTTGTCGCGCTTGGCTTACTGCTGATAAGCACCTCGTTTCTGTACTCGCGTTTTCGTCCTATGATCGAGTCGCTGCTAAGAAAAGATGAGACGTCCTCGTAAGATCTCGGCGATAACAAACTCAGGCGGTGGACGTACACGTCCTCGGGTCCTGGTGCGCAACACGAAGCGTGCGCTGATTTGTTCCCTCCTTACCTTGATGTCAGGATGCGCCACACTGCAGGCCTCCTTCAACCCCCACGACTGGGCTACACGCCGCTGGATCAAGGCAGGCGGACAAGGCCTCAGCTACGTCGTCGTGAACGCGAGCATGTACCAAGACTCGAAAGCCCACTTGCGCGATCTGCGGCTGATCAGGGATAGAAACGAGATTCCTTTTGCGCTGAAAATTTTACAGGGCGCGGTGGAGCAAGTCCAAAGGCCGGCGGCACTGACTGACAAAGCGTTTGTCCCCGGCATTGGCGTGCGATTCGTTATGGAGACAGAATGGGGAGGCTCCCACGACCAGGTTTCGATCGAGACAAGCAGGAAGAACTTCCGACAACTAGTGCGAGTCGAAACCAGCGACGATCGGCTTCACTGGGAAATCGTTCGTCGGGATGGAACGATCTTCGACGTATCATCCGTTGACAAACACGCTGCCGGGCTCTCAATCTCCTACCCCACTTCGACGCGCCGTTATGTCCGGGTGGCAGTTGAAGGTTGGACTGATCCTAAATGGCTTAGCTCGGCCTCAGTCAACCTTGTACGGACGACACCCGCGCATCGTGACCTGGTGGCCATTCTTTTGCCCTCTGTCACACAGGACGGCCAGACTCGTACGGCTAACCTCGACTTCAATCTGGGCTTTGAACGTCCTTATGACCGAATCACATTCGACACTGATCCAGGCTGGTTCTCAAGACAAGCAGAAGTTCTGACCAGCCCGGATGAAAAGAACTGGTCGCTTGCGGGAACCAACAGGCTCCTGCGCTCGGTATCTCAGGAATGCTTGGACATCACCTTTGCGGAGCAATGGCAACGATACATTCGAGTGAGGATCTACAACTACGACAATGCTCCCCTGACGATCAAGCACGCTCGCTTCGAAACACCGCAGCGGCGATTGATCTTTATCAGCCAACCGGGCTTACTTTGGTTATATTCGGGTAACCCGAAGGCCGAAGCGCCACGTTATGACCTAAACAGCGTGCTCCCTGAAAGTGAAGAGCAGATTGCTACGACCGTTGGAACAGCCGGTCCAAACCCGGATTACCAACCCCCTCAGGCGCCAGCGGATCCAAGGTCGCGGTTGCTGACCGGCCTACTCTTTCTCCTGGTGCCAGCTGTTGGCTTCAGTGCGTTTCGAATGCTGCAGCAAGCTAAGCGCGCTTAGATCGTCACTGCTTACCGGGAGCCTGGAAGTCGATGTTCTGGGCCGATAAGGTCCGCGCCGTTGCACGATCAAAATCCGCCGCCGCCCGACCCACATCTGCCCTGGCTCGTATCTCGCGTGATCTTGCCGCGATGAGGTCAGTCTGCCTTTGCAATACGAGGAAGACCGAAGAAGTGCCCGCCTGGAATTGGCGCTGCTCACTGGCATACTGCGCTTCGGCAGATTGCAGGGCCGAGTCAGCTGAATCCAGTCTTGCCCGAGCAGCAGCAATCGCTTCCAATGAATTCCTGACGTCCGCTTCAACTGACATCTCAATCGTTTGTTGCTGCAGGGCCAAGCGCTTACCCTCGGCCGCTCCGACTGCGACCTGCGCCAGCGCGGTCCGGTTCCGAATAGGAAGCGAGACCTGAACGCCGACCTGAGCAGTCGGAAAAGTTCCGTTGTATAGATTGTTCAGAGATTGGCTGTAACCACCAGGGAAGATGGCGGGCAAAACATTTGAGGCTAAGCCAAATTGCTGCAGAATGGGGTTGGGAACGACCGGGACCGGGTGACCCGCTAAACCGGCCGCGCTCAACGTTGCTA
This sequence comes from uncultured Acidobacteriaceae bacterium, assembly GCA_963814195.1. Classification (GTDB taxonomy): domain Bacteria; phylum Acidobacteriota; class Terriglobia; order Bryobacterales; family Bryobacteraceae; genus Bog-105. The sequence continues at coordinate 107,930 of CAWFBU010000003.1, read as the reverse complement.
CCGCATTGATTTGAGGACGGGCCTGCTCCTGGTTTAATCGCGTATCCAGGCGGTTCACGTCGATGTTCAATTTACTTTGCGCCAGCTCAGGCCGGTTCAGAAGAGCTTGTTTCAGCGCATCTTGTAAGTCAGGCAGCAAAGAGTCAAGCTTAATTTCGGTTATGGGAACAAGGGCCACGGACCACAAGGTATCTTCCCTGCTTGGCAGCATCAAAGCCTTCAATGCATTCTCCGCCCGCGTAAGGCTCTCCTGTGCTGTGAAGACATTCTGCTGAAAGGTGGAAATCTGGGTCTGCGTCTGGATGACATCGATGGGAGCGAGAATCCCCTGCTTCACTTGCCGACGATTGCTTAAGTCCTGCTGCTCAGCCAGGCGCACAGCTTGAATTTGGACCGTCAGATTGCGGTACGCGAAATCGAGCTCCCAATATGCCTGAATCGCTTGCGTGACCGTTTCAATCACGCGCTGCTTTAATTGTTCTGTCGTCAGTGTGATATTCCGTCGGGCGACTTGAATGCGATAACGGTTCTCATCGAAGCGCAAACCTCGCCAAAGCGGCTGGGTCAGGTTCAGATTGACGGATGTCGGGAACTGCGGGTTCAAGGTGACAAAGGTGCTGTCGCTCGACTGCCGAGAGGAGGCAAAATCGAGCTTATAAGTGCCACCCAGCCAGGGCAGATTACCGCTGATCTGCGGATCGGCATACAACTGCTTCTGAGACAGCTTGCCATTTGCGGCGCCGCCGATCAGAGACGCCACCGGACTCACGTTCTTTACCCGGTACGCATTCAAGCCGAAGACCGGGTCGTAGTAACCCTTTGCGCCATTCAGGTTGAGAAGTGCCTCTTGGATCGCGATTCGAGAGACGGCCAGATCGCGATCGTTATCCAGAACCTTGCGTACAACATCGGCGAGACTGAGATTTACCTCACCGGTAACCCCTAAGCGCGCGGGAACACTGAGCGGCTTAACAGCAGGAAGAGCTGGAGTCGGCGGTTCGTTCGGAGCAACCGGGGGAGGAGGATTTTGTGCCATGAGGCAGGTCGCACAGAGAAGCACAAATAGTGGCTTGGGCAAACTCAAGCGACGTCTCCCTGGTCAAGGCGGCGCGATGCAATCGGCTGTACGGCAACCGTCTTGCGACGGGGAAGCAATCGCCGGAAAGCGCCCAGCGCGCCTCTAAACTGTCGAAATACTGGCCATTGTGAGAGATCTTCGAAAAGCGAGTAGAAGACTGGCACTGCAAGCAAAGTCAGCAGAAGGCAAAGAGACTGACCGCCGACAACCAGAACCCCGATGGAACGGTTTGTCGCCGATCCGACTCCGTTGCTGATAACCAGCGGAAGCATTCCCGCGACCAGCGCCATGGTCGTCATCAGGATGGGCCGCAACCGATCGCGATTGGCTTGGATGATCGCTTCGTATCTCGGCATACCCGAGGCTCGCAGCCCGTTGGTGTGGTCGATCTGCAAAATAGCGTTCTTCTTCACAATGCCGAATAACAGCAGCAGTCCGAGCCCCGAAAAGATGTTGACCGTCTGGTGAGCCACTAACAACGACACGATCCCAAATGGAATTGCCAGCGGTAGAGTGAGCAAGATTGTAATTGGGTGGACGAAAGATTCAAACTGAGCAGCCAGCACGATGTACATGAAGATGAAGGTCAGCGAGAAAGCCAGAATGAAGTAATACCCTGTTCGTCCCAATTCGCGAGAGGCTCCGGTCAGGCCGGTCCTGTAGTCGGGATCCATTCCGATTTCCGATGCCGCCCGATTGAGTTCGCTGAGAATGGCAGCTTGCGAAGCACCGGGAAGAACGTTGCAGGTCAACGTAACTTGCCGCTGCCTTGCGATTCGATTCACCGAAGAAGGACCAGTACCGGGTCGTATATGAACTACCTCATCCAGCCCGACTGAACTGCGTTTGTTCGCCGAAGGAACCGTCATCTTGCTGAGCCCTTCGACGCTGCCCCGGAACTGCTCCTGAGCCCGGACGCGCACATCATACTGATCGTCGCCAGCATTGAACGTTGAGGCGACTTGTCCGGCCACCAGGGTGTTCAGAGCCTGTTCTATGTCCATGACGGACACGCCGAGGTCCGCTGCGCGGGAACGGTCGATGTCTAAACCGATCTCGGGTTTGCCCGAACGCAAGGTAGAATCGGCATCCGCTACGCCAGGAATCTTCTTCATTCTTGCGAGCAGCGCATCGGAGTAGCGGGCAAGCTTGTCCAGATCAGGCCCCTGCAGGAAGTACTGCACATCGGCATTGCTCTGGTTACCACCGATGCTGCTTACTAATTCGACGCCGGTATGAATTTCCTGCGGGAAGCTTCGCAGCAACACGCGAGTCCGTTGCATCAGGTCCTGTTGCGAAAGCTTGCGCTTGTCCGTGTCCGTGAGCTTGACGTAAATGGAAGCGTTGTTGACTGACGCATCGGCACTGCTGCCGGCAGTCATCAACGTGCTTTCAACACCGGGAAGAGCGCGGATCTGTTGTGCCGCCCGTTCTGCAACCTGCGTCGTAGCGGCCAAAGATGTTCCTTCCGGAGTACGAATCAGCACGTTGTACTGAGATTGGTCGTCAGCGGGAAGAAAGTTCTTCCCGACAAACATGAAAAGCGGCACGATGCTGAGAATGGTCAGAACGCTAAAAGCAACGATCATCTTGCGGTGAGCCATGGCCCAGGTGAGCATGCGAGTGTAATGACCGTCGAGCCATTTGAAAAACCCACTATCTTTTGAAGAGTGTTCACCGGGAACATGTTTCGGCGCTTTCACGAACCGGGAGCAGAGCATGGGGGTCAACGTGAAGGAGACGAGCAATGAAACGGCGATCGAAAATCCCGACGTGAAGCCAAAGGAACTCATAAATCGCCCGACGATTCCGCCCATAAACCCAACCGGGAGAAAAACCGCGAGCAGAGAAAGAGTGGTCGCCATGACCGCCAGCCCAATCTCGCGCGTCCCGTCGATGGCTGCCTGAAAGGGACTCATTCCCTTCTCTTCCACAAAGCGATATATGTTTTCCAGAACGATGATGGCGTCGTCGATGACGATGCCGACCATCAGTGTCAAGGCCAGCATGGTGATCTGATTCAGCGTGAACCCCATAGCTGCCATCAGGGCGAAGGTGGAGATGATCGATGTGGGGATGGCAATGGCCGCAATTAAAGTCGTTCGCCAGTTGGCCAGGAACAAGAAGATGATGATCGAAGCGAAAATACTACCTTCCACAAGGTGATGCTTGATGGATTCAACTGCCGCTTGAATGAACACCGACTGGTCGCCGATAACCTGCGTCTTAATGTCGCGCGGTAGCGTGAGACCGATCTCTTTAAGGCGCTGCTTCACTTCATTGGCAGTGGCGACGGTGTTTTCCCCTGATTGCTTGGAGACAACCAGGGTCACGGCAGGCACACCATTGAGCCGTGCGGAAGTTCGGGGCTCTTCATAGCCGTCCTCCGCATAACCGATGTCCCGGACCTTGACTACATAGCCGTTGCGAGAGGCGATAGCAAGCTGGTTGAACTGTTCCACGTCGATGACCTTACCGGTGGTTCGAATGGTTAATTCCCGTGATCCCGCGTTCAAGTTGCCGCCCGGAAGCTCCAGATTCTGCTGCCTCATCGCGTTGAACACATCATTCACTGTCAAGTTGTAAGCACGTAGGCGATCCGGATCGACCAGGATGTGAACCTCGCGCCGGGCGCCGCCGACGATGCTAATCTGCCCGACACCTTTTGCATTCTCGAGCTTCTGCTTAATTTCTTTGTCGGCTATCAGTGTGACGTCCCGCAGAGATCGAGGAGCGGAAACCGCAACCTGCAAGATCGGTGTCGCATCGGGGTCAAACTTCTGAACAACTGGTGTTTTGGCTGTTTGCGGAAGATCGTTGACGATGAGGTTAACTTTGTTTTGAACTTCCTGGGCAGCTACGTCGCCGTTCTTGGAGAGTTCGAAGGTGATGACAACCAGAGACTGCCCCTCCGATGAAGTTGAACGCACTTCATCCACCTGGCTGATCGTATTCACCGCATCTTCGACTTTCTTGGTCACTTCTGTCTCTATTTCTTCCGGAGAAGCGCCGCGATCTTCCACCTTTACCTGCACAGTCGGGATGTCAACCTTCGGAAAAAGATCGACTCCCAGACTGAAATAGGAAAAGATCCCCACCACCACGAGGGAGAGCACCAGCATCGTGGCGAAAACAGGTCGGCGGACGCAAAGTTGAGCTAAGGAATGCATCGGATATGATTAGGACGAGGTTGTCGAATTACTGATCTGTACGCTTGCGCCATCAAACAGCTGGCCTTGATTGCTGGTGATGACGAGTTCACCACCGGACAATCCGGATTGAATGCGGATCGAGTCGCTATCAGACTCCCCGGTTAACACTACTCGCATGCGAGCCTGACCGTTATCGACGACATAGATCAGATTGGAATCTGTGGTCTTATCCCGGACTACCGCCTTGCGAGGTACAAATACAGCGTTCTCCCCGCCCGGAAGAACGACGCGCGCAGTGGAGAACATTCCAGGCCGCACTGCATTATCAGGATTGGAGAAGCGAGCTTCCAGGATGAAAACACGCGAGTTCGGATCGACAGCCGGATTGATGGCCGAGACTTTCCCTTCGAACTCCCGATCGGGATAGGCGGATACACGTGCCAGCACTTCCATCCCTAATTTGGCCTTGGCGGCCCGTTGTTCCGGAGTTTGCAATTGCAGTTTCAGGGTTTTGACCCGGACGATAGTTGCGATTTTGTTGGTGAGCGCAACATACTCCCCAGCCGATACTGGACGTTCGCTGATGTAACCGTCGAAGGGAGCGCGAATATAAGTGTCAGCCAGGCCTTTCTCCGCTTGCGCGACCTGTGCACGAACAGCGTCGAGTGAAGCTTCCGAGGAGGAGACTCCCTGATAACTTTGGCGTGCAGCGTTCAATGCTCCTTCGAGTTGTTGGCGGCTGGCATTAGCTTGGGCATCGGCCGTCTCCTGCTGCGTGCGCGCCTTCTCAAAAGCGCTACGCGAGACATCACCGGAAGCGACCAGGTTGGAGTAACGTTGTGCGTCTGCAGCAGCCAGCTTTGCCTGTGCCTGCGCCGACTCGTAATTCGCACGCGCGGCCGCCACTTCCGGTACTTTGGCTTCGTCGAAGCTGCCCGCTCCCAACCCAATACGCAGTTGTGCTTGTTTCACGCCCGCAGTCGCTTCGGCCAGTTGCGCTCGTACCTGTCGCAGCTTAAGCTCAGCGTCGCGATGATCGAGTTCACAAATTACCTGCCCTTGTTTGACAAAGGCGCCTACATCGACCGGCGTGCGAATCACCCGCCCCGCTACCGGCGGCGCGATATCCGAAGACTCATCGGCGACAAATGTGCCGGTCTCATCGAAAGCCGCAGATACTTGCCGCACGATAGCCTTGGCAACGACCACAGAAATTGGCTTGACTGCTGCCGCTTCGGTTGGAGCACTAGCCTTCCTGGCCGAGCACGAACAAAGCACGGCTATGAGGCCACAGCAGAGACTGTACGATCGCAGCTTCATTGTTTTCGCTCCTTGGTGCGCAAGCCGTTCATCGCGATCTGAGTGAACGTTTCTAATGCTTCCTCATCGGAGAGACATTCCTTTTTCACACCGTGCACGTATTTAGTGCGGGCATAATGCTGGGCCATTCCTACAATCGCCATAAGAGCCGCATCCGGGCCAATCTTAATCAAATGTCCCTGCTTCTGACGTCGGTCGAAATAACGACGGAACGTGTCCACGATCGATGCTGTCATTCGCTGCATGTAAATCAACGCGATCTCATTCCCTTCCAGCGCTGCGTACAGCATGAGGCGCTCGAAAGTTGGATCAGTTCGGTGCGTTGCGATCACGGCCTTGATCAAGTGCTGGATCACCGCCTTGTCGTCGTCGCGATCCATAGCCGTCCGAAGCTCGTTTATCCATGCCGTGGCGTCGGCAGAATTGATCTTGCGATCGATGATTGCCGTGTACAGCTGCTCCTTCGTCGCAAAATGCCGAAAGATGATCGCTTCCGTTACACCGGCCGCCGCTGCAATCTCGCGAGTCGTGGTGCCACTGAAGCCCTTTCGTCCAAAGAGATCCACTGCAACCTGAATTAGTTGTTCGCGTCGCTTGTCGGCGCTAAGCCGCACGGGCGCGGGATCAGATTCAGGGGTCGGAACAGCTTTGGGACGCGCCACTGCCCCATAGTAAGTAAGTGCATACTTACTTGTCAACAGATTTGAATACTAATTTGTTTCGATGACCGATCGTCACTTCGGGAACCGCTGGGCCGACCGCGCTCTTGCCTCAGCCATCACACTGTCGCGGTTCTTTGGCGAAGCGCTTGTCTCAAGTGAAGTCACCAGGCGCTGAGCAGCACTGCTGATCTCCTCAACTGCTTTACCGAACGCGGCTTCATTGGTCTTAGAAGGCTTATGAAAACCACTGATCTTACGAACAAACTGCAGAGCCGCCGATCGAATCTCGTCTTCCGAAGCGGGCGGATCGAAGTTGAATAGAGGCTTGATGCTCCTGCACATGGTCGTACTTATCGCCTCTTGCGACTTTACCAAGGCTCGCCTGCAGCGCCATGTAAGAATGCTCTATCAGCAATGAGTAATCCTTCTGAACGCCTCGTTTCGCTGGACGCGTTTCGTGGCCTAACGATGGCTTTGATGGTGGTGGTCAACACGGCCGGTTCCGATGCGATCTATCACCAATTCAAACACGCCGATTGGAATGGCTGGACGATCGCGGACACTATCTTTCCCTCCTTCGTTTGGATCGTTGGGGTCGCAATTAGCCTTGTACTCGGTAGGAAAATCGAATCCGGGGTACCGCGCTCTAGACTGCTCCGCCAGGCAGCGCGCCGTGCATTGGTTCTTTACGTACTGGGCTTGATCGTGTATGTTGCGCCTCGGTATGATTTGTCGACTCAGCGTCTGCTAGGCGTACTGCAACGGATCGCAATCTGTTACCTGATCGCGACCGCTATTTATTTGTATACGGGTTTTCGCACGCAAATCCTCCTCACCGTAGGTCTTCTGGCGGCCTACTGGATGCTCCTCGTGTTTGGGACTGTCCCCCAGTACGGCACTGGCAACTTGAGTGTGGAGGGGAACTTGGAACACTACGTTGACCGCATCGTTCTCGGCGCTCACAACTACGCGCAAACGAAAACTTGGGACCCGGAAGGAATCCTGAGTACGATTCCAGCGATTGCGACTGCGCTCTTCGGTGTGCTTGGGGGTTACCTACTGCGGTGGCAGCGGCAGCTTGCCGAGAAAGTGACCTGGTTCCTCGTAATAGGCAACCTGCTCCTTTCTGTCGGCCTCGTTTGTGACATCTGGATGCCCATCAATAAGCACATCTGGACTAGTTCCTTTGCCATTTTCATGGCCGGTCTCGACTTCGTTGTCTTTGGAATGATGCTTTGGTTTGTAGATGGTTGCGGCTACAAGCGTCCTGTGAGGCCGCTAGCCATCATGGGCATGAATGCCATTACCGTCTACATGGTCTCAGAACTTTTCGCTGAATTCCTCGGCGACTTCCGCTTGGCAACTTCGGCAGGCAAACGTTCTGTTCAGGAGCTGATCTACCGAGCCGCGTTCCTAAACTTCTTCTCCGATTCAACAGCGGCTCTGTTATACGGCATCGCATTCATGCTGCTGATGTACGCAGTCGCTTACGGGCTTTATCGTCGGCGCTGGTTCCTACGCGTCTGATCTTATTGGCTCAAGGTAAAGGCGTAGATCGTGTCTTGAGCCGCTGCCACGACATATTGCTTGTGGTCGAGTTCATAGGAAATCGGACCGTTCGACACAGATGCGCCGACGCCGGCGTGCCACAAGATTTTCCCGTCAGCCGGGTCGAATGCGATGAAATGGCCGGAAGTGTCGCCGCCAAACAGGAGCTTACCCGCCGTGGTCAACAAGCCGGAAACGCTGCCACCGCCGCCCCGGTAATCGTGGCTCCATCGCACTTTACCGGTTTTCAGGTCGATGGCCTTCAACATATGTGTTGACCAGACACCGGCATCGCGGCCCCCGTAACCTTCCGGTTTTGGATCGGTATCGGTCAAATAGTAGACCGAAAACGATTCCGTCGAGTTCACATAAAGCAATCCGGTTTGTGGATCGTACGAAGGCGAGTACCAGTTTGTACCGCCGCCCGCGCTCGGGGCGACAAGCGCTCCGTCGGTCTTTGGATCTTTCTCCGGATCTGGCACAGGCCGACCGTCCGTATCGGTTCCCTTGGCCCAGGTCACGTTCACATAGGGCGAGGTCAGGATGTGCTTGCCGTTGGTCCGATCGAGCACAAACAAGAACCCATTCCGGCTAGCCTGCGCCAGCAATTTCCGGGGCTTGCCGTCGATCTCCGCGTCAAATAGGACGGGTGTCTGCACGGCGTCAAAATCGTGCGTATCGTGCGGGGAGACCTGGTAATACCAGACCAGTTTTCCAGTATCCGGATTCAGCGCAACGATCGAGCAAGTCCATAAGTTTGAACCCTTGCGTCCCTGCCCCGCGTGGACCGGATTGGGGTTACCGGTTCCCCAGTAGATCAGGTTCAGGTCCGGGTCATACGTTCCTGGCATCCACGTCATCCCGCCGCCGTGTTCCATGGCTTCTTTGCCGGGCCACGTTTCCGAACCCGGCTCTCCTGGGCGCGGAGCAGTGTTCCAGTGCCACTGCACCGCGCCGGTTTCTGGATCTCGCGCCTCCAGGTAACCGGGAACGTCTAAGGAATCGCCGCCCACACCCACAATGATGTGATTCCCTACCACCAGGGGCGCCGGGGTCGAAAAATATTCTTGCGCCAGGTCCGCGATCTCGACACTCCAGCGGAAACGTCCAGTCGTTGCGTCAAGAGAGATCAGATGGTTGTCAGGCGTCTCGAAGAATACCCAATTAGCGTAGATTCCGACCCCCCGATTTCCGATGTGAATGCCGCCCTTCGATTCCCACTTGTAATGCCAGAGCTGGCGTCCTGTCCGCGCATCGATGGCCCAGGCATGATCGGGCGCAGTGTAGTAGAGAATGCCGTTCACGACCAGCGGCGTCGCTTTTATATCAATCTCACCGGAGCCACCGGCGTTTGCTCGTGCCGTCCAGGCCAGCGCGAGCGATTTCACATTATCCCGATTGATTTGAGTTAACGGACTGAATCGCCTGCCAGAGTAGTCGCCGTTAAATGTCGGCCAGGTATCCGGACTCGGCTTCAGCAGGCGTTCCGAGTCGAGGCCGGCACCTCTGAGGAGAACCGTAGTGAAGGCGCAGGCAATCAGCGCAAAACCGAATCTCATTTCAGTGTCTCCAGATAGGCAAGTATGTTGTGCATGTCGGCGTTGGTATAGGTTTTCAACAGCTCGAGGTGAGCCTCAAGCGGATCGTGCACGGTGACTCTAACTCCGCTCCCTTCGCCCAATGACCACGACCGATAGGCCCCGCTTGCATCCATTAGGGCAACGTTGAAATCATCCAGATGAGAGAGGGTGCCTTCGACCGTCTCTCCAGACGGTAAAGTGACGGTCACGCTAGGGGTGGCCTTTGTCTCGGTGTTTTCTTCCCGGCGTGCCCGCGGATACAAGAAACGCGATTGCAGACCCTCTTCCGTATATTTATTGGCGATACCAGCTAAGTCACCGGTCACCGAGTGACAGGTATTGCATCGGCCGGCACCGTTGAAGTAAGCCCTCCCCGCCTCGACGTTACCCGTGTTGATGTTCTGTATCTGATAGCTTGCCCGGTTGGCTGCCGACTGGTACTGAAACCTCAGATAGGCCGAGATATCAGAGATCTGCGTCTGTGGCATCGAAGCAAAAGCCGGCATGCCTTTCGCGGGCCGTCCACCATGAATGATCGGCCCGATCTGGTCACCACCGTTGTCGTGCAGGACAGGTACTGACCGCGTCAGGTCAGGTCCACTCTCTCCGCCTCGAGCGCTTGCGCCGTGACAGAAGCCGCAGGTGGCGATGAAAACGGTCTTGCCCCGCGCCACAGCGGCTGGATCCGGGGCATCACCAATGGCCAGAAACTTAGCCATTTGCTCGACGCGGCTTGTTCCTCCCGGAACACCTGTTCCCGGCGGTATAGCCGGACCAGGTTTCTGTCCCGGGCCTGACTGTGGAGTGGGCGTTTGAGCCAAAGCCAAAGCTGCCGCCCATAACCCAATGGAAATTAAAGCTCGCATAACAGTTCTCTCCCACGCTCCTGTCGCGACTCCAGCATCAGATTGGTTATTCCCACCGCGAGCGCCGACTGTTCCGGCGGACACATCGAAGGCATTTGCCGGGACCGGCAGCACTGTATAAAGTATTCGGCCTCCGCCTTGTACCCGTCATGTGATCCCAAAGTCCAGGGCTCTTGGGAACCATCCGCTCTGAAGACTGTTGGCGGACGGGTCTCATGCCGAAAATCGAGCGTTCCCGCTTCTGCTACCACGGTGTACTCCATCGAGAACGGAAAGCTCTTCGGGTGATGCCAACCCCCACCAACTTCAACCGAGAATCCGTCAGCATAAGTAAAGCGCGAATCGATCACATCAACGCCGGAAGCCAGATCCTCAAAGCCGACTGCGCTGACCGCTACGGGTTTCCCAAAGGTGCGCAGGCAGGCATCCACGTCATGGATCAACAGATCGAAAACACCTCCGCCGCTCTGGGCGCGATCGCTCAGCCATCCACTCCACGCGGGCGCTGCGCAGCGTCTTCGAAACGACGCCATACGAATTTTGCCTGCCCTGCCGCTGTCGACGAATTCGAACAATGCCTGATATTCGGGGAAGAAACGCAGAACGTGCGCAGTCATCAAGATGCGGGAGTTTGCGGCAGCCGCAGCAACCATGACCCGCGAAGACTCAAAGTCAAGGGCCATCGGCTTTTCGACCAGGACATCCATTTCGGCCTCTAAAGCCCTTACCGTTAAGGCGGCGTGGAGGCTGGTCGGTAGACAAACATCGACGGCATCGATGTCCTTGTCTGCGAGCAGAGTCTCCAAATCCGTGTACTTCTTGATTTTGCTGAAATCGTACACACCACCGGGACCCCCGAGGTTGCCCTGTATACTGCTCAGGTCGCCGCTAAGTTTACGATCATCGCGACTATAAACCGCCACCATCTCGGCATCCGCTATCTCCTGAAACGCAGCGATGTGCTTGGCTCCCATGAACCCCAGACCTACTACCGCTACCCGGATTGGATCACTCATCTACAGCGCTGCCATTACTTCGCGGTACAAGTACTGCGCACCTTCCAGACCGTCCCAAGGTCCATCTTCATACTCAAGGGCAAAGATGCCGGTGTAGCCGTGGTTCAACATGATTCGAACATTCCGCTGAACGTCCGGATTCTTCCATCGATTCCAATACTTGGCGTGCACGTTGGTGTGTGCATACGGCGCGAGGTCGTTTAGACCGTGATAGAGCAGATATTCGTGTTCCCAGTTACAAAAATCGGGTGACGCCTCGCAGTACGGATGGTTTACTTCCTCGATGATGATACGGATATTTATCGGGTTGGCAGTTAAACCCCAGTGGTTCTCCAATGTCACCTTTACGTCCCGCTGCCCGCCGTAATCCGCCATCTCTTTGAAGGATTCGATGCAGTTCGTCATGTACTGCGCCAGTTGATCGTTCTTTGGGTAAGAGCTTGGGTCGGCCGACGGAGTAGGCGCGATGCGCGGTCCCCCGCTGTTCACCCGCATTGACTTCACACCCAGGATGGCTGCCCCATCCAGCCAATTTTTCGCTACCTGGATCCCATGTTTGCGCTTCTCCGGATCCAGATCGCAGATATCGCGCGGCGCATTGTTTGAAATATGGTGTACCTGTGTCCCCGTCTTTACACAAACGCCGGCGAACTTTTCCAGCCACTTTTTGGCGGATGAGGTTGAGGGATCGAACTCCCAGAGCATGTGCTGCTTCGATCCGGCTTCGAAGTGGGTCTGTACATACATGCTGTCGTCGCTCATGTCCCCGAACAGCGAACTCCACACGTCCATTTTTGTTACACCCGGGAAGTGTTCTTTGGTAAAAGCCGGGTAGTCGAGCAGTGTAATCTCGCCATTTCTAGCCTTTGCTGCCTGCGACTTCTCGGCGCTCTCCGGCGGATTCCGCATCTTAAAATTGAAGCGGATCGGATAGCTGTTGGAAGCGATTCGCTTCACCTTTTCACTGTCGGAAAGCGGACGCGTGACGCCGGCGTTCACGATCGTCTCGGCCGCCACGGACGGTGGATCAGCTTTGGCTGACTCACCTAACATCGGAATGCCTGTCGCCATGAACAGACCAGTTCCAGCATTCTTTAGGAACCCACGCCTGCCTGCTTGCGCTCCTGCCGCTTCACTTTTCATAGCCAACGTTCGGACTCCTTCTGTCGAAGTTTCACTGTATCGCGGGCAGTGAAAATGCGACGTAGGAGCCATGCTCGGGGGTGCTTTGGGGCGTAGAGCCGGCAGCCGCGCAGAACACAATGTATTCACGTCCGGCTGCTTCATAAACCGACGGCATACCCTCCAAGGCTGCTGGGACTTCGGCTTCCCAAAGCACCTTGCCTGTGCGTTGATCGAACGCTCTTACTTTTCGGTCCCTCGTCCCGGTGAAAATCAGACCGCCGGCCGTAACGACCGGACCGACCTTAGGGAAGTAACTGCCGGTATTGTGGAAGCCCTTGGCTGCCAGTTCCGGCACCTCGCCCAGCGGAATCTTCCACAAGATGGTTCCCTGATTCAGGTCGTAAGCGGTGAGCGAAGTCCATGGTGGCTTGATTGGTGACAGCCCAATACTGGTGGTCATAAAGCCGAAGCCACTGCGATATCGTTCCGGACCCGCTTCAATAGTCTCTGTTGCCGCATGCGAGTCAGGCATGGTGTTCTGATCCTTGCGAAGTAGAAATGCCAGTAAGCTGTCGAGCTGGGTCGTTGACAGGTTCCCAAAGCCAGGCATTAGTCCCTGGCCATGAATCACCAAGCTTTGCACTTGCGCGCGATTAAGTTTGCTTCCGATGTTGACCAGGGAAGGAACAGAAGGGGGCTGTCCCTTCAGGTCCGCGTGGTGACAGATCTGACATTTGGTTTGATAGACACTTAGACCCTGCTCCTCCGGAGAGCCATTCGCCGGAGCTTTGATTTCTTTCTCACGCTCGAGCTTCAACATCGCTGGAAGATCTTTCGAGACCACGTAGAGAAGCCCCGCCGTTGGATCGATAGCGGCACCGCCCCAGTTTGCTCCGCCGTTATTACCGGGCATCTGGATAGTGTTGCGAAGACCCGGCGGCGTGAACATGCCCTCGTTTCTCGCGCTTAAAACCTGGTCGCGAATGCGCGCACGCTCCGCTGGATCTTCGATGAAAGGGCTAAGGTCATCGGCCGTAAACTTCTGCCTGGCAAAGGGCGGCGGGTTCAGCGGGAATGGTTGGGTCGGCCAAGTCTCTTCACCGGGCATGTCAGACCGCGGCACCGGTCGCTCCTCAATCGGCCAAAAGGGAGCACCAGTGACTCGGTCGAAGACCCAAACAAATCCTTCTTTTCCGACCACAGCCACCGCGTCCAACATCTTTCCGTTATGCTGCAGGGTCAGCAATTTGGGCGATGTCTCGTTGTCGTAATCCCAGATATCGTGATGAACCATCTGGAAGTGCCAAAGCCTCTTGCCGGTCCGTGCATCCAACGCCAGGAGGCAGTCCCCGTACAGATTCGCGCCTTTGCGGTCTGCGCCGTAAAAGTTATATTTCGGACTGCCGGTCGGAACATAAACAATGCCGCGACCCGCATCCACGGAAAGCTCACCCCAGGCGTTCGCACCGCCCACCGTTTTCCACGCGTCTTTAGGCCACGTCTCATAGCCCGGTTCCCCGGGATGAGGAACGGTATGAAAGCTCCACACCAACTGGCCAGTCCGAATGTTGTACGCCCGGATATCGCCAGGCGCGGACTCATATTCCTGGTTGGTGGCGGACCCGAGGATGAGCAAGTCTTCAAATACCCGGCCTGGCGTTAACGACTGCACCAACACAATGCTTTCGGGATCGCGCCCCAGCCCGGCCCGCAAATCGACAGAACCCTTTTTGCCGAAACTTTCAATCAGCTTCCCAGTCTTAGCGTCCAAGGCTTGCAACTGGTTGTTAACCGCGAACAGCAAGCGTTTGTCGGAGCCATCGGTACTCGCCCAATAGTTGATGCCCCGATTTGTGATGAGCCGAGTTGTTGGATCAGTCGCGTAAACCCAAAGTTCCTTCCCTGTGATGGCATCCAGCGCGACAATCGAATTGTTCTTGGCCATGACATAGACCACGCCGTCAATCTCTACCGGATTGAATGCATATCGATTGGTATCACCTGTCGAATAAGTCCATGCGATCTTCAATTTACTTACGTTTTTGATGTTAATTCCGGCCAGTGCCGAATACTGAGCAGAACCTGGGCCTCCACCGTACTCATTCCAAGTCCGGTAGTTTTGGTGGTCGGCACTTTTGACATGCGCGGCGGCAAGCCCCAGAAGTACGCAACACCGCAGGATGGATACCCTCAACGCTTTGCACCCAACCCATTTACCAGGACTTCCGACAACCTGGCGATGGTCAACAGCCCCGGATTCTCGGCAGTCCAGTTCACTTCCGGAATGCCCTCTACAGTAATCGCCATCGCAATCGGCCCACCCTTCGAATAAATAATCCCAACGTCGCTCCGCAAATGCTCGAGCGCGCCAGACTTGCTCGCGATCTCAACTTCTTTCATGTCCCGGCCCAATCCTTCACGATCTCGCTGGTGTTTCAAAATCGCCAGCATCTCGTCCGATGCTGTCTGGCTGACCAACTCCCGCCGGTAGATTTTTTCCAGAAGACTCACCATCTCGTGCGGACTACTTCGTCCAATGCCCCACTGCTTATTCTCTGGCTTTGCGCCCTCATCGCTTACTCCAGTCACCGTGGCTTTGAGCTTATTGCCATCTCCCAGAATTTTCCGCATGGAACGTGTTTGCGTTAGTCCCAGGGTCGCCATCCTGGCATTCACCGCATTGCCCCCGATACGATTCAGGATCAAGTTCGTGGCCGTGTTGTCGCTCAGCACGATCATCACATCCATAACGTCGCGCAGAGGAAGCTTGTCACCTGCTGAAAGCTCCTGCAGAATCCCGCTTCCCGAGACCTTCTCCTCATCTGTAATCTCGATCGGTTCCGTCATCTTCAGCTTGCCTTCGGCGGCTTCCGCAAAGCACTCGATCATGATGGCCAGCTTGATGGTGCTGGCTGTCCGTACAGGATCGTCGGGCATAATCCCGAAGCTAGCGCCAGTATCGAGATTCTTGGCATACAGCGACACTTTGCCGGGCGCACTCTGCAGAACGGCCTTCACTGAGTCGCTCACCGCCTCTCCGCGTAGCAACAGGGACGATCTCGAAAGCAGCATTACGGCAAGGGCGCACTTTGCCGAGATTTGTCTCATTTGCCTGTTTTCCTGCTTAGGCACCCATGCCCAGCCCAGGTGAAGCGCAGCGGCCAGTCGACACAGGCGCTGATCCCGATTCGAGGACCAACCGCCACCTCATATTCTGGGCGCACCTTCCATCTTCGTACCGCCAAATCGCCATGCGTCAGCACTGCTCCATAATGCCGCCGATCAATGTCTAGAGCTTTGGTTAATTTACCCGGGCCGTTTGCCAACCCGCATTCCTTACCAAGCCATTGCCGGCGCATTCGCATAATGTCAATACCTGCAATTGGTTGAACGGCCCTAATCAACACACATCCCGGAACCCCATCCTGGTCCGCCACTATGTTCAGGCACTCATACATCCCATAAATGAAATAGACATATGCCCGCCCAGCTTTTCCGAACATGATTTCCGTTCGTGCGGTTCTGCCGCGAGAGGCGTGCGCGGCTAGATCTGATTCTCCAAGATACGCTTCCGTCTCCACGATCATCCCCGCCGTATTCCCGTGCACGATAATGTCACTGAGCAGTTCCGGGGCGAGCGTTTCGGCGGGGCGAGCAAACGCCTCCTCGCTCACAGGATGGGTCTCCGCCAGTAACTGCGAAATCGAGTATTCCAAAATTGAGTTAGCCAGCCGAGGCAGGACGCCCTGCTGCTTAGCCAAACAGTAACACGCGGACGCGCATGCGACTCTTCACGGGCATCAGCCTTCCCGAAGCAACTCTTTACAAGCTGGAATCGCTCCTGGCTCCACTCCGCCCGTTGGCGCAAATTCGATGGAGTCCATCCTCTAACCTGCACATTACGACTCGCTTCATTGGTGATTGGAGTCCTGAGAAACTACCCGAGTTGTTGGCCGGCCTTGCCGCCATCGAGTCACCCCCTTTCGAAATACAGCTCAGTGGCGTCGGATGGTTTCCCAATCTGCGCTCGCCGCATGTCTTCTGGATGGGTGTCCGCGCAGATGATTCGCTGGCCCGTTTGGCGGCCTCCACGGACTTCGTTCTGTCAAAGCTGGGCCATCCAAAGGAAGACCGGCCGTTTCATCCTCACCTCACGCTGGCGAGGACTAGGCACGAAGCAAAGCTGACGCCGCTGCATCGGGCTCTGGAGGCGCTGCCTTCCGTAGAGTTCCCGCCATTCACCGTCGCGGACTTCCATCTTTACCAATCCGACGGGGGTGTGTACCGCAAGCTCCATACCTTCGAACTGCTAGCAACCGGTCCTCGTAAGATCTATTAAGTGCCCGCTCCCGCTAGCTCTCTTCTCCTGGTGCTCTCTGCCCTGATCGCCTACCTCTTGGGCGGCTTGCCTTTCGGCTACTGGTTCATTCGACTTACTTCAGGCAAAGATATCCGCACCATGGGCAGCGGAAACATTGGCGCCACCAACGTCCAACGAACCGCTGGGCTGAAGGCTGGCCTCATTGTTTTGGTGCTCGACATTCTCAAAGGGTTCGTAGCCGTCTGGATTGCTTCGCGTCTTACGGACGACGATCCCGTAGCAGTCGGGCTGAGTGCCTTCGCGGTCATGCTCGGCCACTGCTATCCCGTTTTTCTTAACTTCCAGGGCGGCAAGGCGGTGGCCTGCTATATCGGCGTTTTTCTGTTCCTCGCTCCCATTCCGTTTATCATCATTACGATCATCTTCGTCGCCACCGTCGCTCTCAGCAAGCACATCTCGTTGGGCTCCATGCTGGGCGCGCTGAGTTTTCCGATTACTTACTGGCTGATGAACAATCCGCCAATGCCGCTTCTCGTTTCCGCTATTGCCTCCAGCGCGCTGATTATCTATCGTCATCGCTCCAACATCGAGCGGCTTCGCAAGGGAGAGGAGCGAGTTTTTTCGTTCAGAAGCGGCCGGACCGCTTAACCGTGCAGAAGCTTTGCATTCTGGGAGCAGGCAGCTGGGGGACAGCGCTGGCTATCGCACTCGCCTCACGCTTTTCAACCGTTTCTCTTTGGGCACACAACCCGCATCGCGCCATTGCTCTCGACCTGATGCGGGAGAACACCCACTATCTTCCGGGGTTTCCGCTCCCGTTCAACATCTTGATAACTCCGGATCTTCCCTCAGCGCTGGCCGGGTCTGCCATCGTCCTCGTCGTCATTCCCGCACAAGTGTTGCGGCCAGTTCTGCAAGCGGCCAAGTCTCACATTCCGGCCGATGCAACTCTTGTCACCGCAACCAAGGGTCTGGAAGAAAACACATTCTGCCGAATGACGGAAATTCTCTCGCAGGAAGCAACCAACGCAACGCACCGCGTGGCCGTGCTCTCCGGCCCAACATTCGCCAGGGGAATCGCGGCTGGCGAACCGGCCGCGATAGTCGTTGCTTCTGAGAACCTGGAACTCGCGGCACAGATTCAGCATGCGTTCGCCACTCCGTCACTGCGTCTCTACACAAGCGCAGATGTAATTGGCGTCGAGTTCGGAGCAGCCCTGAAAAATGTGATCGCAATCGGTGCGGGGCTCTGCCAAGGGCTGGGGTTGGGAAGCAATAGCGTCGCTGCCCTGGTTACGCGTGGTCTGGCAGAGATCTCGCGCCTCGCCGTGGCGAAAGGCGGCCAGCAGCGCACACTCAGTGGACTCGCTGGTTTGGGCGATCTGGTGTTAACGGCAACCGGAGATCAAAGCCGTAATCACCACGTCGGGTTCGAACTCGGTCGAGGCGCCTCGCTCTCGGCAGTTCTGCGCAGCATGACTATGGTGGCCGAAGGTGTCGGGACTTGCCGCGCCGCATACCAGCTCGCTCAACAGGAAAATCTGGAGATGCCGATCACCTCCGCGGTTTATCGAGTGCTATACGAGCACAAAGATCCCCGGGTCGCTATCCGCGATTTAATGGAACGTCCGCTTACCACGGAATAGCAGCCTGTCATGGAATTGATATGCTTCACACAGCCCCTCTGGAGCTGCCGAAACATGTGTCCCCGCTGTCGATCCTCTGAGGTCCATCGCTCGCGATCCTGGCGTTTTCGCGACGTGATGATGATCCTGTGGGGCATGAAGCCGTTCCGATGCGATCAATGCCGCAAGCGCTTCTATCTGCCTTCACGACTCGAACAGGGAATCGAAGCCGAACACCAATGGCTACAATCTGTCCGCCACGAAAAGGGTGACGGGCGTCACCATCGACATCACCGTTCGCGCTGAGTTCGCTCAGCTCGGCCGCGCTGTCAGGCCTGCCCTCAAACGCTCGCTATACTTTTTTCTATGCTACAAACCACTGAGAAGATTTGGTACAACGGCCGGCTGATTCCCTGGGACGACGCGAAAATCCATGTCCTCTCCCACGTGGTCAGTTATGGCAGCTCAGTGTTCGAGGGTGTGCGATGCTACATCACCGAGCGGGGTCCCGCCGTTTTCCGACTCCAGGACCATTCTCAACGGCTTCTCGACTCGGCCAAAATCTACCGAATGGACGTCCCCTACACTCGCGAGCAATTGAATGACGCCATGCTCGAAGTTATTCGTGGGAACAAGCTTGACTCTTGCTATCTCCGCCCCATCATCCTGCGCGGCTATGGTGACATGGGCGTGCTGCCTGGCACTAACCCGATCGAGACTTACATTGCCGCGTTTCCGTGGGGCAAATATCTGGGTGACGAGGCCATGGCGAACGGCGTCGACGTGTGTGTTTCCTCTTGGAATCGCATAGCGCCCAACACGCTACCGGCATTGGCGAAAGCCGGAGCAAACTACATGAATTCTCAGCTCATCCGCATGGAAGCCGCCGTCAACGGCTACGCCGAGGGAATCGCACTGGATGAAGCCGGTTACGTAAGCGAAGGCTCCGGTGAGAACCTGTTCGTGGTCCGGAATGGAAAGCTACTCACGCCTCCGCTTGGTGCTTCGGTATTGCCGGGTATCACTCGCGACACGATCGTTCAGATTGCCCGCCAGCTGGATATACCTATCGCCGAAACCATCATCCCGCGCGAAATGCTTTACATCGCTGACGAACTTTTCTTCACAGGTACTGCGGCCGAGGTGACGCCTATCCGCTCCGTTGATCGAATTACAGTCGGCGAAGGCACTCGGGGTCCGGTGACTGAACGCATCCAGCAGCGCTATTTCGAGATCGTAAAGGGCGAAACGGTCGACGAATTTGGGTGGTTAACTCACGTGATGGGCGTCCGCGAACCAGTTCCTGCTTAGGAAGCCCCTATCGAAGTCAGAGAAAACGAAGAATCAGGGCAGAACTGGGACATCCGTGCAGTGGACATTGCCGGTCATTCGCTCTCTGCCCTGATGTATTGAGGAGCCATGCACGGCGCCTCAAACTGGTTGGTCCTGGCGGGCGCTCCACCAGCAGTTACCTCCCCCGAGACATCTGCCGATCTCGCCCCCGCGTCGGATCTAATTAGGTTGTATCGCACCTACTGCGCACGTTCCTAATGAATACTGAAGTTAAAGTAGCCTTTTCAACACCTTTGAAACCGCACGGAGCAAAGCACTTACCCAGCGACCCCTGTGCGTAAACTGTGCAAAAAACAAGGATCTTCTGTTTTGTCAGATACTATGCCACCTTCCTCTCAACAAAAGTTGGTTTCCGGACGCGTCGCGGGCAAGTCTGCAGTCCTGCAGATTGAGTTTGATCGTGCCCTGACCAATGTCGACGACCTTCTGCAACCTCCAGCGACCACCGATTACGTTGCTCCAGGCTTCATCGATCTGCAGGTGAACGGGTTTGCGGGCGTCGATTACAACGACCCGCAGAGTTCGGTCGAACGCATCGCTCATTCCATTCAAATCATGTTTCAGACCGGTGTCACACGTTTTTTCCCCACCGTGATTACCGGATCGAAAGAACGCATGACTGGAGCAATGCGCAATCTGGCACGCGCCAAGGCCGAACTGGAGCGCAATGACAGGCCGGAAGCGATTGCGATGGAGGCTTTTCACATCGAAGGACCCTTCATCAGCGGCGAAGATGGGCCTCGCGGAGCACACCCCTTAGAACATGTCCGCCCGCCCGACTTCGACGAGTTTCTGCAGTGGCAAGAGGCAGCCGAAGGTAACATCCGGCTCGTCACCGTTTCACCTGAATGGGACAATACGCCAGACTTTATTCAGAAGCTGACACGGGCAGGAGTGGTCAGCAGCATCGGGCATACCAAGGCGAACTCAGAGCAGATCGCGACCGCGGTCAGGGCCGGCGCAACTATGTCGACACACCTCGGCAACGCTGCTCATGCCGTGTTGCCCAAGACTCAGAACTACATCATCGATCAGTTGGTGGAGGATCGCCTCACAGCGAGTTTCGTTCTCGATGGGATTCATATTCCAGCTAACTTTTTCCGTGCTGCGGTTCGGGTGAAAGGCCTCGAGCGTTCGGTGCTCGTCACCGATGCCGTTATGCCGGCCATGTGCGATCCCGGCTTCTATAG
The DNA here is from genome assembly GCA_963814195.1 of uncultured Acidobacteriaceae bacterium. GTDB lineage: Bacteria > Acidobacteriota > Terriglobia > Bryobacterales > Bryobacteraceae > Bog-105. The sequence goes on along the minus strand of CAWFBU010000003.1, from coordinate 87,094 downwards.
ACTCGGCCAGGTGGAAGTGGAACTGCGGAAGGATGGGAGCGTCGTCTTGCGAGAAGGCAACCGGCTGGCCGGGTCGGCACTCCGTATGGATCATGCGATTGGTAATGCTGTTCGGCTGGGTCAAGTCTCGCTCCGCGATGCCATAACCATGGCCACCACAAACGCGGCTCGAGCAGGACGAATTCCAGGGCGCCAGCGTGGTCTAACGCCCGGAGAGAAAGCCGACCTCGTACGCTTCGAGTGGAACGAAGAAGAGTCGCGCTTGCAAGTCACCGAAACGATTGTGGCCGGCCAGTCAGTCTACGAACGAGTCTAAACGCTCCAGTATCATTCAAAACGAAAGGTTTTCCTCAATGAAGATTCAAGTTATTCTTCGAACGTTCCTCGCCGGTCTCGCTTTGGTGCTCATCACCACCACAGGATTTGCACAGACAAAGACTAGTAAGCCCACCGCGTCCTCTTCCACTGCAGCAAGTACGGCAACCAAATCTAATACGGCAACCAAGTCCAAGTCTGATTTGATGGACCTGAACTCGGCTTCTAAGGACGAGTTGTCTTCCCTGCCCGGTATCGGCGCAGTTTACTCGCAGAAGATCATCGACGGCCGCCCTTATCGAGCCAAGACCGATCTGGTCAGCAAAAAGATCCTGCCGCAGTCTACTTACGCCAAGATTGCACCCCTGGTGATTGCACACCAACCTAAAACGGCCAAAGCCGCAGCCAAGTAGTTGGCGATACTAGAAGGAGGAAACCATGCCATTCACACTTCCACCACTACCGTACGCTTATGATGCCCTGGAGCCTCATATCGATAAAGCCACGATGGAGTTGCATCATGACAAGCACCATGCAACTTACGTGACCAATGTGAACAAGGCTCTGGAAAGTGCCCCGGAACTTCAAAACAAGAGCATCGAAGAATTGCTGACCGACTTTTCTTCTGTGCCGGAAGCCATCAAAACCGCGGTCCGGAACAACGGAGGTGGCCATGCCAATCACTCTCTGTTCTGGAAGCTGCTCACTCCCAAAGGTGGCGGCACTCCTACCGGAGAAGCCGGAAGTCTCATAACGGCGCACTACGGTTCCTTTGACACGTTTAAAGAAAAATTCAACGCTGCGGCCACAGGGCGTTTCGGCTCAGGTTGGGCTTGGCTGGTGAAAGACAGCAGCGGCAAGTTCGACATCATGTCCACTGCCAATCAGGACAGCCCTTTGATGGAAGGCAAGAAGCCGGTTCTTGGTCTGGACGTTTGGGAACATGCTTACTACCTTAAATATCAGAATCGGCGGCCTGAATACATCGCTGCATTCTGGAACTTAGTGAACTGGGACGAAGTAAATAATCAGCTCCGTTAAGCTTTCCCAGCGGCGGAAGAGCAGCTCATCTGAAGTTGCTCTTCCGTTAAGGGACACGTAATCCAAGCGCGGCTAATCTGTCTCGTGTGCTTTCCAGAGAAGTATGGTGAATGCTCGCAAAGCCCATCTCTGCGGAGATCTCTGCAAACACGGGCCGATCGTCAATGTAAATCGAGCGTTCGACGTCCGCCGCAGCCAAATTCAAAGCCAGGCGCCAAATGGCCGGGTCCGGCTTCCGCATTCCCGTAAAGTGTGAGATCACCATGAAATCCGCCAGCTCTCGCAGGCCAAACTTTACGATCCTGTTTTCGGTAATCCCCTGCCCTTCGTTACTGATCAACGCCAGCTTCAAGCCGTTCATCTTCTTTACCTCATGCAGGAACGCAATGTTCTCCTCCCAAGGAACGGATGCTTCGTAGGCGAACTGCCGTACCTCCCCCAGAGTGAACTCCCTAGGTTCTGCGAAGAACACGGTTTTCAAGTAGTCGTCGAACCCGATATGTCCGCGTTCAAAGCTGTCGAAAAGTAACTTGTGGCGAGGATCGATGCTTTCATGGGAGACGCCAAAGCGTTCACATACACGCCGCCGTAACGCTGTGTCCCAGCCATTATTTCCGAGAACACCTCCGATGTCGCTAAACAACACCTGAAACTGCGTCGAAAAAGCCATGAGCAAAGCTTCTCATATGCAACCAACCACCACTAGCTCGGGAACGCTGCCTTTCAGGACTACAGCGTCGAGCCTTTTGCATCGTCAGGAAGGCATCGAGCACGGGTGCGTGCTACCCAAACAATGAAAGAATCTCGGCAGCTTTTGAATGCCCGCGAGTCTTTGTCTGAGTCTTGGATCAACTCTTTTCAGCGCCGAAAGGAGAAGGATCAAGCGGCGGGTCCCCGTTTAGGGTTTCCTGCTCCAAGCCATGCCGTCCGGTCCCGGCCCGGCATCGATCCTTCCGACCATCTCAAGAGTTTTTAAATCGACAACGCCGACGTAGTCCTCGCCCGTGTATGCCACGAAGGCGCGGGTTCCGTCCGGTTGCATCTGAATACCAGCTGCGCCATGCCCGGCACTCAATCGTTTTACTTCCTTGCGTGTCGCAGCATCCAGAATGGCAATGCCTGCCTTCCCCAGTGACGAGATAAAGACAAGCTTACCGTCCGGAGTGAACTTCAGTCGATTGGCTCCCGGGACGTTAGCCTTTAGTGTCTCGACTACCTTGCTGCCTTCGACATCGATGATTGAGACGGTCCCATCCTGGGCATTTGCCACCCAGAGTTCCCGGCCGTTCGGTGCGAGATCGAACCCTTCAGCACCCTTTCCGACGGGGATCACGACCTGCTCCCAATTCCCACCCGGAGGTCTCATTGGACCTCTGCTTCCGGACGGGGGTGGACCGCCACCGCCGGGAGGAGGTCCGGGCTGTGGCCTATTCACTTTCGACAGGATGCTTACCGATCCTGAACTGACATTGGTTGTATAAACACGGTCAAGACGGCTGGAGACGATCAGCATGTGTGTGCGGTCCTGACCTGTTCCAAGAATCCAGTCGATCGACTTGTTGGCAGGATCGTAGCGCGCGATCGCCTTCGCTCCTTCTGCAGTAAACCAGAGCTTGTCACCTCTAAAGTCCAGACCGTGCGGACCGCGCAGAGCACCCAAATCAATGGAGGACAAAGCTTTGCCCGCAACGAGATCAATGACCGCCAGCGTGTTATACGCTCCTCCGCCGTAATTTGAGACGTAAGCGTACCGACCATCGGAAGAAGCGATTACTTCGTGCGGGTCTTCTCCAACCGGCGCTTTCGCTACGACCTTCAGGGTTCCCGGATCCACAATCGAAAGGGCATGTGCTCCCTTCGATAGAACCAGGAGCGAATCCGCGGCCGCACTCTGGCATAGAATTGCTTTCGACAAAACAACAGTGAATAGAACGGTCCGGCTGTTTATCCTCATCAGCAAGACTGTATCAACGCGTCGTTTGCTCCGGCTGAGCCGGCGAAAGAACTGCGTTACAGTATTCCAGCTGTGCGCTCAATGAAATCGGCCGTTACTTCATCGTGAGAGGCGTTGCCGATTGGGTCGCCATTTCGAAAAATGATGATTTGAGGGGATTCGTGCTCAATCCCCGTCCTGTCGGCAACAAAAAGGGACACATCGCGCCTGTTTCGCACCGAGATCATGTGCATCGGTAACTCGGGGTGGTCTGTCCGAACCTTCATCACTTCACGATGAGCCATCCAGCTCACCGGACATGTTGGGCTATGTTTGAAGAGAATCAACAGCTCCTGCTTCATCAGAGAAGCGCATTGTTCAATGGATTCGACTTCGGGAAGGCCGGCGGCCACCTGAGTCGATCGAGACCACGGCATCTGCATTACTCTCTAGTACATCACAGGCAGGTGCGTCTGAGGTAAGGAAAACGACATTGTTCGGCGTTACGCGTGACATCACAAACCCGTCACTTGGCGGACCTCCTGGAAGTTGTTAGACTCGATCTCCTAAGGAGACCGGTACCCTATCCGACCAGGTGAACATGTCTATCAATACAAACAGTTTTCCCCGTTTACGAATTGCTCTATTAGCTTCGCTGATGGCGTGGTCTGTCGTCCCGCAGCTCTCTGCGGACTCGCTTCCGTTCGGCTTTACGGTAGCCTCAGTTGCGGTATCTGATCTTAGCGGAAACGTCTGCAGTCAAGGCAATCAAAGCTCTGCGACCTGCAGCCTTGGTGGTGCTACTGCGACGGCAATCGTGGATAACGGCCAGGGCGGATATGCCAAAGCTTCCGTGGGAGGAACATTCGCAGGGGCTGCAGCAGTGACCGGCTACTTCTTTGGCCTGCAGGGTCCCTCCAATGTAAACGTACCCATCCTGATTAATGGCTTTGCCAGCACTCAAGATGACGCGTCGTATTACGGGGCAAGCTACGCCAGTTACTACATCTATTCGGGGTCAAGCACGGGTGCAGATCTTTATGGCCGATACTTCGCAAGCGCCAACGCATGTGCTTATCTGACGGGCGCCGGCGTGCCTTGCATGCAGACCGGGCAATTCAGCCTCGGTACTTCGGTGGCCTCCAACTCCGTTTTCTACGTTTTCTTCGAAGCTGCAGCAGGAGGCACCAACGCGTCTGCCCTGATTGATCCCATCATCACGATTGACCCGTCGTTCGCTCAAGCAAGTCAGTTCACTCTCGTCGCCAGTCCCGGTGTCTTTCCAACGGCAACACCATCCATTCCCGAACCAGCTTCGGCTGGGATGTTAGTGATATCGGGACTCGCGGCACTGGTTTGGCTTGGCGTCACGAAACTTAGAGCCTGCCACAAGTGAACTTTAGGTAGGATTGGTGGGCCCTAGTAGACTCGAACTACCGACCTCTTCCGTGTCAAGGAAGCGCTCTAACCAACTGAGCTAAGGGCCCGACGAACAAACACTAAATTAACACGGCTGCAGCTTTACCTCTGAAGTGCCGATGCCACAATCGGAGTGTTATGGCTGCAGCCTTGATCACCGGAGCTTCTACAGGTTTGGGGCGGCAATTCGCCCTTCTTTGTGCTCGTGAAGGTTACGACGTTATTCTGGCTGCTCGATCCGTGCCGCAGCTTGAATCGCTCGCCACCGAAATCCAATCCAACACCGGAAAACGAGCTATTGTCGTAGGAATCGACTTATCGGAACCTGGTGCCGCCCGCACTTTGTATCAGGAAGTTGTGCGATCCGGCATGGAAGTAGAGGTCCTGATCAACAATGCGGGTTTCGGACTCCTGGGTAAGTTCTGGGAGCTCGACGCCGACCAGGAATCCCGCATGGTGCACCTGAACGTGACTAGCTTGACCGACCTGACTAGATTGTTCCTGCCTGGGATGATTGAGCGAAGGCGAGGACGCATTCTGAATCTGTCGTCTACCGCGGCTTTTCAGCCTGGTCCATTGATGGCTGTCTACTATGCCACCAAGGCTTACGTCATTTCCTTCTCGCACGCCGTTCACAACGAAGCTAAAGATTTCGGTGTCACTGTTACCTGCCTGTGCCCAGGACCCACGAAAACCGAATTTGCGGAACGAGCGAAGATGGACGCCACGAAGCTCTTCTCGTCGAACATGGTGATGACCGCGGCGGAGGTAGCAGCAATCGGGATGCGAGGCATGAAGCGCGGGCGGCCCCTGGTCATTGCCGGCCGGCTCAATGCGCTCGGCGCCTTCATGACGCGCTTTGCGCCGCTGTGGCTTACCGCAGCCATGGCGCGTCGTGTTCAAGAAGGCTGAAGATTTCGGAGTGAGGCTTTACTGAACCTCTGATGGAGGCGTGACGTTTCGATTCTTCATCCACTGCAGGCTAATGTCGTGGTTGCGTTTCGACGCCGAAATCTTATTAATATCCGGTATGAAAATTTGCAAGCCAGCCGTAGCGGTGATGTGCGTCTCACCGTTGACGAGCTGTTCCTGATAATGCAGGACGTCGAAGTTTAGCCAGTCTGATTGGGAGACGTCGACCAACAGCAAATCGGTGTTGTGCATAGTGAGCTTTCCGAAACTCAACGTGCCGCCGCGCATGCGCATGAAGTTACGCCACTGCTTTACTTGTACGGCATCTTCTTGTGGCTTGCCGTAATATTCCATCAGATCGCCGGTCTTCCATAGGCGCACCTCCGTCAAAGTTCCGTTCACCTGCGGCTGCGGCATGAGGCGATTGACATCGATATCGATATCATCCCCAACAACTTTCACCCCGTCCATCTGCTTGTCGTGAAAGAAATCAGCGGTGTGCAACCGGAACACGCCCAAAACCTTCTTGAACGGGATTTTAAGGACACTCAGCTTAACCGTGTGCAGCCGGATTGTGCGGTGATCGGGCGAGGCAGTGATATCAGCTATCAACTGAACCGGCAAGGGCACGATCTTGCGGAGAGTACCCGTGATCCTGAGTTGCCCACCCTCGGCATAGATCTGCAGATTGTGCATCGGGGATTCCCGCATAGATCCTCTCTTGAGCAGGGTGGCCAAATCGGTCACATTCATTCCCATCAACCCTTCAGAGATCTGCAGGCGAAAGCTCGTCAGGTCATCAAAGGACGCCGGCACGTTCCGCTTCGTGGGGTACATGCGTGCCCGCATCCACTTCACTTTCATCCGGGTCTGCTGCGCAGTGATAATCACGACGTTGTGGATCAATACGTTCGTGTAGCTCTCCGGGTCTTCGTTGTCGGTGGCGGAAGCTAGCGAGACTGGCTGCGCCGCCGACTTGACAGACGTGAGTTGGCGGGTGTTCTCCGTCGCCGGTTGAGGAGCCCGGGATCCGCAACCCGCGAGGAAAGCGGCACATGTGAGCGCCACGACGCATTCCCACCGTGGTATAGCATTGACGTTTTGATGAAGAGACGAACCTTGCTCCAGCTTCCGGCGGCAGCTCTGCTGTCCTCGCATCTAAAAGCAGAGACTCCGTACATTCCGGCGGACTCCAACTTGGCAGCGCGCCGCTGGTTTCAGGACGCGCGCTTTGGAATGTTCATTCACTGGGGTGTCTACAGTGTATTGGGTAAGGGCGAATGGGTGATGAATAACGATCACCTGTCCATCGCCGAATATGCCAAGGTTCCGCCGCAGTTTAATCCGGTGCAATATGATCCTGCCGCCTGGGTCGCACTGGCAAAGAACGCCGGCATGCGGTATATCACCATCACCAGCAAGCATCACGATGGATTCGGGATGTGGGCGACTGAGCAGAACAAGTGGAACATCGTTACTGCGACTCCTTACGCCAAGGATGTCTTGAAACCGTTGGCTGACGAGTGCCGGAAGCAGGACATCAGACTTTTTTTCTATCACTCCCATCTAGACTGGCATTCTCCCGACTATTTCCCGCTTGGCAGAACAGGTCATGATGCGGGCCGGCCTGCCTCCGGAAACTTTGATCACTATCTCCGGTACATGGATGCACAACTAACCGAGTTGCTGACAAGATACGGGGACGTAGCGGGTATCTGGTTCGACGGCATGTGGGACAAACCGGATGCAGACTGGCACTTGCGGCGCACGTACGACCTTATCCACAAACTGCAGCCGGCCGCCCTGGTGGGCAATAACCATCACCTCGCCCCGAAAGAAGGCGAAGACTTCCAGATGTTCGAGCGAGATCTACCTGGCCAGAATGCAGGAGGATTTAGCGGCAACTCCAAGGTGGGCGACCTGCCCCTTGAGACCTGCGACACCATGAATGGCGCCTGGGGTTACAACGCGACCGATAAGCGCTTCAAGACTCCCAAGCAGGTAGTTCACTACTTAGCTAAGGCCGCAGGTAACAACGCCAACTTGTTACTCAATATTGGTCCAAAACCTGACGGCACCATCCAGGATGAGTTCATCAAGACACTCCGAGAAGTCGGAGTCTGGACCAAAGCCAATGGCGAATCGATCTACGGTACACGCGGTGGTCCGGTTTCGCCTCGCCCGTGGGGGGTGACAACCGAGCGCGAGAACAAGGTGTACGTTCACGTGCTGGATTGGCCTGATCCGATTCTGAGCATGCCACAGCTGCCCAGAAAGGTGGAAAACGCGACCGTACTGGCCGGCGGTCAGCCCGTAAAGATCACCAACTTGGACGGCACAATGCTTGTCGATCTCTCCGGGATTACGAGGGACCCGATCGATACGGTTCTGGTGCTGAAAATCGCTGGGTGAAGATGAATTTGGCAATTGGAACGTTGCTGAACGACAGACTACGAGTGTTCAAAGTGGCTGTCTTCCGATCGAAAACCTTTCGATCAGGTAAGCTTCGAGCAAAATAGTACGATCTTCTAAGGAGCTCGCGCACAACGGGCCTGGTGTTAGCTTTTTAGCCGTCCCAAGAGTGAACGATTTCCTAGCGACTGGTAGCGCTCCCTCGCCCTGTGCGCATTTGACGCATGTCGATTGCAATTAAAGTTGAGTACGCGAGCGACCGCAAGATACGGTCTCGCAACAAGGTGTATTACCGCTTTGCGCACTGGCCGATTTGGATCTGGGTATTTTCGCTTGCGCCCGGCCCCTTGACCTTTGACCTCTTCGATCACGGGGGCAGCACGAACAATCTTCTATGGCTCGGTGTTGTGCTCGCCGGAACAGGTGCCGCCGGCTACTTTGGCCAACTGCCGGGAGTGGAGCCAAAGCCGTACATCCTTCGTTTTTCGGAAGATAAGCCCAATCCTCTTTACAGGAGAGTTTGCTATACGTTTGCCTGGAATGCTCTGGTCAACTTTGCTTCCTTGAACGCGATTGGTTTAATCCGCGCATGCATCACCGGAAAATGGGAGTTGCGGCAGATTTACGATCGCTGGTACTTCCCGATTTTCGGTGGTGTCCTGCTGCTCGGGACTTGCGGCTTACTACCTCGCGCGGGGAGGTCGACGCAAGGCGAAGGAAGGGAGCGGCGATATTTCTACGGAGCCGTTTGGAGTGTGACAATCGCTCAGACCAGCCTGTTGCTGCTTTGGAAAACTCTGCCAAAGACTCACTGGAGCGATGTTTTAAAAACCGCCGTCTTTGTTGGCGCACTCGGCATTGCGGGTGGCCTAGCAAGCCTCGGTTTGTTGCCGAGAACCAGGCCCATCCTGCCCGGCGAGTTAATGATTGCTGACTGAGTCGTGCTGACGTTCTTGCTCTTGCCGGCTCTTTTTGGAGTCCTCCTCTCGGTCGGGTTTGTATACCAATGGCAAGGGACGCGCAGGGATGCCGTCCGCTTCCCCCCACCGGGGCGGTTCATTGAGACCCCTGCCGGCACCTTCCATTTGATTGAAAAACACGGCCCGGCTGGTCCCACCGTGATCTTAGAATCCGGACTGGCGGCGAGTTCGCTGAGCTGGTCCCTCGTTCAGGATCGAATCGCCGAGTTTGCTCACGTCTGCAGCTATGATCGGGCTGGCTTCGGCTGGAGTAGCCCGGCTCGATCGCCCCGAACGGTCCAGGCCGTTGTTGAGGAACTACGAACAGTGCTTGAATCCGGCGGGCTCTCAGCACCCTTTGTCTTGGTTGGTCATTCGTATGGCGGTCTCATCGTTCGAGCGTTTGCGCACCTTTATCCAGCTCTTGTTGCCGGACTGGTGCTAATCGATCCCGTTTCCACTGGTCATTGGGCCGGCTGCAGCGAGGACGATCAGGGTAGACTCAGCCGAGGAATACGACTGGCCCGGCGAGGTGCAACTCTAGCGCGCTTCGGATTCATCCGCCTGGTGTTGAAGCTGGTGATCGTCGGACGAAGCTTGGTGCCGAAAGCGGTTGCCCAGATTACCGCGCCTGGAGCGGTTCCCTTCCTGGGCAGACTGACGCGCGAGATCCAACAGCTACCCCGGCCGCTTTGGCCGATTGTCCGGTCGCACTGGAGCCGGCCAATGGGCTTCTCGGCAATTTCGGCCTATCTGGCGGCACTCCAGGAAAATTGCCGGACGGCTGAATCAACTCTTTATCAATGCGTGGTGCCGACGACCGTTCTATCCGCGGCTACTGCGACTAGTTTCGAACTCGAAGAACGCGCTAGCTGGCTGAAGGCGAACGACGCTGGAGAACATCGGAAAATCCCCGACTGCGGTCACTGGATCCAAGCTGAGCGGCCCACGGCCGTTGTCGAGGCGGTGCGAGAAGTATTCGAGCAAACGAAACGAACTCCACCTTCTCCGTACGTCTATAAAGAGGTGTAGTACATTCCCTTTTGTTGCTTCGTTTACACAGCTAACGGCACTCGGGATAATGAGGTTAACCGAAAGATAACATTCGGTGTTCATGGTTGCGACGTCGAAGGCCCTGTTCCTCTCCGGTGCAGGGCCTCTCCGGCATTAACCTGCGAATTTCTTTCGCGAGAAGTCCCCTCAAATCCTTACACTTATTAGTGTCTGGAAGTGAATCCGGCTTATACTCCTATTCATCTTTTAACTAACACTCGGTTAAGCTTGCCTCACCCATTTGGGCCGGCTAATAGGATATACTTCGACATCCCTCCAGAGGTCTTGCGTTGATGGCAGCATCAGTAAACGAATCGGCAGCAATCTATGAGCGTTTGAGTTCGGCCGAAGTGTCAGGACTGCACGACAGCCTTGTCAAACCCCTCGTTCGCGATCTTCACCGTGTGAAGCCAGCAATTTACTGGATCGACTTCCTTCTTTCCACTTCGCTCGGCTGGGCGGGACTGATCACTGCGCTCACCTTGCCGCCTTTTTCGTGGACCATGGCGATCGCAATGCTTGTTTCATCGATGAGCTTTTATCGGGCCCTCTGCTTCGTGCACGAGTTGAGCCACCAAGCCACTCGCAGTCTGCCTTTCTTTGAGCTCGCCTATAATCTTGCGACCGGATATCCGATGCTCATGCCTTCGTTTGTTTACGTTGGCGTTCATCAAAGCCATCACAAGGTGAATTTGTACGGCACTGCCAAGGATCCGGAGTATCTGCCCTTCGCTCAGTCAAGCGTAATGACGGTCTTGTTTGCGTTGGAAAGCTTCTTGATCCCCGTCATTCTGCTATTTCGCTTTGTGATTCTAAGCCCCATTGGGTTCGTTTTTCCGAAATTCCAACGCGCTCTTGTCGTGTACGCATCGTCTTTGACGATGAATGTGAAGTATCGTCGTGAAGTTAGCGACGAGCTGGTAAATCGGGTGCGACGCGAAAGCATTCCGATTTTTTTAGCTTGGGCCGCATACTTCGCCTGCGCCGCTTCCGGTCTGGTGAGCTTTCGGTTTCTATGGACGTGGCTGGCTATCTCGTCGCTTCTGAGTTTTGTGAATACGGTCCGGACATTAGGCGCGCATGCCTATGAAAGCGAAGGGGAACCTATGGACCGCATGGCGCAGTTGCGGGATTCGATTGACACCCCAGGTGCTTTTTGGACAGAGTTGTGGGCCCCTGTCGGACTCCGGTACCATGCACTCCATCATTATTTTCCTGGCATTCCGTACCACAGTTTGCCGACGGCGTATCGCAGGATTCTGGCCAATCTTACAATCAGGGACGACTATCAAAAGATGACTAGTCCCAGTCTGCCTAATTCTTTGTGCAAACTGATTCAGAGCGGCTTGCGAAAACGCTCGTAAGCGAACGCAAACTTCACTTCGGTATCATCACCCCGCCTGTATCCGGGCATATTCATCCGTTTGGAGCATTGGGGCGCGAGCTAATGGCCAGAGGACATCGCGTCACAGTCCTCCACATGGCAGATCTCAAATCCAGAGTATCCGCCGAAGATCTCGACTTTATCCCAATCGGAGCGACTGACCATCCACTCGGGTCCTTGGCGGACTCGCTCGCCGAATTGGCCAAGAGGCAGGGTCTTTCGGCACTTCGTTTCACGATCGACGCCGTTCGGAAAACCACAGAGATGATGTGCCGGGACGCGCCGACCGCCATCCGTTCAGGCGGTATCGATGTGCTGTTGGTAGATCAGACCGAACCCGCAGGCGGGGCGATTGCCGATCATCTCGGCATTCCGTTCATCACGGTATGCAATGCTTTGCTTCTTACCGAGGAACTAGACGTTCCGCCGCCATTCACAAGCTGGAGCTACAGACCCAGTCCTCTAAACCGGGCTCGTAATTGGTTGGGCTATCGCATCTCCGGACTGGTTATGCGGCCTGTGATGGAGATGGTTAACTCTTACCGTAGACGTTGGTCCCTAGTTCCCTATTCCCATCCCTCTGACAGCTACTCACCGATTTGTCAGATCAGCCAGCAGCCCGCCGCTTTTGATTTTCCGCGCAAACAATTGCCGGGGCACTTTCATTACGTAGGTCCGCTGCGCAGGACCGGATCCCGTTTGACTCCCACATTTCCATGGAATCGTCTGAACGGTAAACCGGTTGTTTACGCGTCGCTGGGAACACTGCAGAACAGAAGGGGAACCATGTTCCGCAATTTTGCCCAAGCCTGTGCTCCCCTGCCCGTCCAGTTGGTGATGACTCACGGAGGTGGCTTGGATCTCGAATCGACGGCCGATTTCCCAGGTGATCCGATAGTTGTCTCGTATGCACCACAGCTGGATGTACTTGCAAGAGCGACACTTACGTTGACTCACGCCGGCTTAAACACCGTTCTTGACTCGCTTACTCAAGGTGTTCCATTGGTCGCGATTCCCATCACGTACGAACAGCCCGCTATTGCCAGCCGTATTCAGGCCCTGAAAGTAGGGGAGGTACTTACATTGGCGGGTCTGACGCCTGACAAGATCAGGCGAGCAGTGGACCGGGTACTAGTACAGACCGCTTACTCAGAACGGGCAAACGACGTAAAAGCTGCTATTTCCCGCTCCGGCGGCGTGGAAAGTGCAGTTAAATTAATCGAAAGTACATGCGGTATAGCTTGAGTACTTAGGACTTACTGGGTTATCCTGGCTAGGACGGAGAGACCTATTGGTCGTTCCTGGGTGCGTGTGGCTTCTCTGGGTTAGTTGTGAGTGTAGTGGCTGATCCCGAATGTTCTTCTTAAAATCATTAAGCCTTGTAGCTATAAGCAAGGAGCCGGAGAAAGCAACGCGTCATCCCTATTCGGGACATCACGGAACACTTATATTTTTGGAGGGAAAAATATGCAATTCAAGCGTTCCATTATGGCCAGCCTTCTGGCCGTACCTGCTTTCCTTTTCGTCAGCACTGTTAGCGCGGCCCCAATTACAGGCCAAGCGAACATTGCAGGCAATGTAAACGTTGGCGGCAACTTCGTTAACTTCGATCCGACCTTTCTTAGCACAACGGGCGCTCAAGAAACCGGATCTTTCACTGGTCTAATCGGCGGTACTATCCAGAGCTTGACCGGCGGCCCCGCTACCGGCGCGGTTTCGATTCCCAGCTTCGTTCAATTCACGACCGGTCTGGCTGCACCGATCACTTTTGACCTGACCTTCATCGCTCCTGGTGTTGGCACTGTGGCAGGTTGCAGCAGTTCGGCCTTAGGCTCTGCTTGCACACCGGCCGGCTCACCCTTCACCTTGTTTCAGCTGAGCAGCAACACAGTCATTGCATCGTTGCAGCTGAACGGTGTTGGCTACACGGGTACGTCAGCGAGCGGTACAACTCCTGTCACAAGCATTTTCTCGACCCAGACCGCGCTGAACGGCACCATCCCCCAGATCTACGCAACATTGGTTAGTGGCGGCACCGTGACCGGAATCACCTATTCGGCCTCGTTCCAGACCACCTCACCAGTTCCTGAGCCCGCTTCCATGCTGTTGATGGGAATTGGCTTAATCGGTGCAGGGCTGATTGCTCGTCGCCGCATGCAAAACTAGTTCTTACATTTCTTCGTCCACGAAAAGCCTGCGGCTTCTTAGGAAGCTCGCAGGCTTTTTGTTTTGAGATATGGCTAGGTCTTTTAAAAAGAAGATTTCAGCTCATACCGACCCGGAGCTAAAATGCGGTTTGGATCCAGCGCCGTCCGTAAGGCCTGCAAAGTTGCGTGATAAGCAGGGTCGTCCGGCAAGTTGTCGGTTCCAACAATACTTAGGCGATAGGGGTAGTAACCACGTTCTGTACACCGCCGGATAGCTTCCTGATAACAGCGATGTGCCTTCTCATCCTCGCCGGCAATATTGCGGTCGTAACAAATCGATACGATGCACGATACGGTACGAGCCGTCAGGAGAGTCAGGGAGACTTGGGGATCGAAACCGAATTCCAGGAGAACATTCTCCATCATTCCGGTAAGCTCTAGCACCTTTGATCCAATCGCCGGCGAAACCGGAGCATACCAGAGAAGTCCACATCGATCGCGATCCGGGTCGGGATTACTGGGAATGGGGATTCGTTTTCGCCAGTAAGCGGATCCTAAGGAGTAATCGGTGGGAATGCCACGCATCAGACCCAGCACGGGCTCCACTAATTCAACCGTACGCCTGAGGTCCCAACCGGAAATCAGCCGAAAGGGTTTCGCCCATCGCTTTGCAAATTGAAGCTTTTCGAGACTGAGGAATTTAAGCGAGCCAGCGATTTTCCGCAACTCCTGCTTAAGGAGCTTTTTGCTCTCGGCCACTTGGGCCTTGGTGCCGTAGAGGGCACCGGAAACATTCCAGGCGCCAAAATCGAGCTTGCTCCGGTACGTTGCCATCAGCGAAGGAGGCAGTGGAGTCACGCCGCCGGTCTCTGCCCAAGGATATTGCTGAAGTCCCGCCAGAACCTTGTGATCGTTACCGATATGGATAGAGCTGCGGAGAATGTCGCGGAGACGGAGTTCTCGAAGACCTGTGATTAGCTCTGGCAGGTTCTCTTTGTTTTCGAGCCGGAAAAAGAAAGCTTCGAAATACGGTGGGGCTGGCATGAGCCAGATCGTCATCCGGACCACCACGCCGAAGTTGGATTGCGAGAAGAGCCCGTCGAGGCTCGGACCGACTCCCCAGCGGCTGACAGTTGCTGTGGAGGAGTTCCGGAAGCGCGCCGAACCGGTCTCAATCATCTCGCCAGTGGGTAAGACTACCTGGAGTCCGCAGACATGAGCAAAGCGATCTCCGAGCGGAGTATGGCCGAATCCGCGCTCCATGATGTTGCCGATCAGGCTGGTCTCGATCCCGGAACCGGTCGCATCCATCCAGAAACGGGAATTCGACTGCTGAAGGAAAGTGTAGAGCTGGCCTTGCGTTACGCCAGGCTCGACTGTTACGCAACCAAGCTCGTCACTGTAATCAAGAATTTTGTTGATGCGGGTGAGGTTCAGAATGGCGCATTGATCGGCCGGAGGAACACGTGATCCGTACCCCCAATTCTTTCCGCTGCTAATTGGGTAAAGGGGAATCTTGACCGCATTGGCTATGCGGAGACATTCCTGGACCTCGTCCTTGTTTGAGGGCAGAAGGATTGCGACTACGCGTTGTTGCGTCGAGAAAGTTGCGGTTTCGGCTACGGCCAAAGTATGAGGCGCTGTAAGAACAGCGTCGGGCCCGAGAGCCTTCCGCCAAAGTTCGAGGGCCTGCTCTATCCCACTCAGTACCTCAATCACGATTGCCTAACTCGCGAAAGCAGGCGAAAGCCTTAGGAACCCGCCCTGTTCGGAAATATAGTCAGAAACTCGTCCAGGAGCATACACGTTCGAAACTCCATGCAGAACGGTTGATTTGGCCAAGCTGTTTTCCAGAATCTTAATCAGCGGCAGGAAACGGGGTGAGGGAGCGCGATAGTCAAAGCGGAGAAGTTCCATGTCACAACCGTACTCAGGATCATAATAAGCCGAAATAGGGCTGCCATCAAATTCGTAGTTCACCCCGCCGATCCGGCGAAGGATAGAAGATGAAGAGTGTCGGACTGTCGCGGTGCAAGATCCCAGACAACCACCCCAAAGCTGCCCTAGGGCAAACGATCCGACGAGAATCTCGAGTGCAGCGCGGGTGTTGCGCCACTCCTCACAAAGAGCCCAACCACCCACTTCGACGTACGCCAAGTTGCTTTGCTGACAGCGCCGCAGGTCAGCTTCCACAGCGGCCCGAACCTTGGGACCAAGTACGGGGTGCTTTGCGACAGTTGCCTGCGAGACATGCAGCATCTGATAAGCGACATTGCTGGAGTGCACACGATACTTAGCGCACCCGATTACCTCTTTTTTATCGTCAAGAAGAAGAAGGTGCCAACTTTGTTCGTCGCCGTGCATGTAGAAGCGACCTTCCTCATCAAGTTCCCACGGCTTAATCGCCTGATCTTTCAGATAAACCCGACCGCGGAGCTTCTGCATTGAGCTTAGAAGTTGGTCATAAACTTGCTCACTATTCTTCGTCGAAGCAAATCTGTCGGTGAATCGCGACTGAGGCGGAGCGAGAAGCTGGAAGGAATAGTTTTGTCCCATGAGAGTTACGGCTAAAGTGTCAGATTTTTAACTAACAAGCTACTTAAGGTGCGAGCGGTTTGACAACTGACTTACTAAGGGCGCCCATAGCCAAAAAGCATTAAAATAAGCAGTTTTCATCATTGTATACCGAACGGATATACGCCGGTAGAATAATTTCCCGTTGTCGGTAAAAATTTACAAGCTTTGGACGTTTATAGTAGAGATGTGGGCGGGGGAGGCAGAAATTCTTACATGCAACCGGGTAATTTTGACTTTGCGCTCCATCAAGGATACCCTCTTAAGGCTAGGTGGTCGGATAGATACGGCGTAGTTTTTATGGAAGAAGACGTCGAGCTTATCTACAAGAGCTCGAGTGAGTGGGTTGTATTAAGTCCAGTAGCCATCTGCGAGCGAACCCAAGTTTACCTGACAGGGAAAAATTCTACGGAAAATGGGATTATTTGCTCCTGCCGAAAGGATGATTCAGTGTACGTGTTAACTGTTTCGATGATGGCCGAAGAATCGTTCCATCCTTCACGTCAAGAATTTGATCCAGGTGTGTTGGATGTGGACAGTTTTTTGACAGAAGAAGAAGAATCCAAAATCCTCGACAGCCTACGCGACGAAATGCCTTACAGCGGAGTGGTACACCGGGTTGCAGTACAAATCGCGCGCTGGCTGTTGCGAGCCAGTCGCTCGGGATTGGTTCGTCTCCGTCAAACTGCTCTCGTGTTCTTTATGCCCGCCGTGTCTCACTAGCTCTCCTCAACCGTCGACTGCTGCTTCGTCTCACGATCCTGTCATCTGTGCGCCCGGAGCAGTCCACAGCGACAGCCTGGGTGTTCTACACTGAGGGAGTTGCCCTGGCTTCCCCTAAAACGGGTGCCCCTAACTAAGGGCGCGTAGCTCAGTTGGTTAGAGCGCCTGCTTCACACGCAGGAGGTCGCAGGTTCGAATCCTGCCGCGCCCACCATCTAAACCCTTCTTGCCAAAGGGGTTTACCAGTTTTCTTAGTTCGATTTGCTCTTTTCGTGTTGAGCAAATACTGAGCAAAACTCATTTGGTTTTGTTGTCCTCCGTTTTCGTTTTCGCGTCTGCGAAGACCAAATCAAGACTTTCCACCGCTTCTCGAACAGACTCCGGGATCTCCTGAATATAAACATCTAGGGTAGTTGTGGCGCGAGAATGCCGTAAATGCGCCTGCACTTCCTTGATGCCGCCGTGCTTACTCAGGTGCGTCGCACACGTTCTGCGACAGGCGCGGAAATCAATTCCTTCGATTCCCGTTTCTTTGGTGATCCCATCTAATGCCGGCCGCAGGACATCGGCTCTGTAGTTGTCCAGTCGAAGCACGCCACCATCCGCATTCGTGAAGATAAATTCCTGCTCTGCACCTGGCCGCTGCATTATCTTCCATTCTGCGAGACCGGCGCGCAATGACGCAGGAAGGGCAACGAAGCCACGGGATCTCTCCGTCTTCAGCCTCGGGTACACCTTGCCGTCGATTGTGTTCTCATCCAGCTGCAAAGAGTAACCGTCGATGTCGTCCCAGCGCAGAGCAAACAGCTCTCCGGGGCGCAGTCCCAGAACCAAGCTCATGCGCAAGATTAGTTGTTCCCGGAACGGCAATTTCCCCAGCACGACCGGAATCTCTTTCAGCGTGAGGAAACGTTTGTTCTCTTCCCGGGTCTCCGGCATCTCCAACTTCTTCGCCGGATTCTTAAGCAGAAGATCCTCGTCAACTGCTTCTTCTAGAATGGCCCGGCTCCAGGTAACAAACTTATTCACCACGCTTCGCGAAAACTTCTCGGCCAGACGATTCGCCTGCATCTGCAAACTGAAGCGATCAATTTTGCTGAGGGGTTTGTCTTCCAGCAGGCGGACGCAGTAGCGCTCAATGTTGTCGATCTGCGTCTGCCGGGATGAGACCTTCCACTTCTGCTGATGCATAGGCAGGAACCGTTCGCGCCAAAATTGGCCGAAGGTCATCGCGGGCTGTTTTTCAGTCTTGAGCTCGGACTTGGCGGCGATGGTCTGGCGTAGGGCGTCGGCAGCTTCCTTCCGCGTCATGTCACTTCGAAGTCCAAGAATCAGGGTCTTGTGCTTGCGGTGCTCTTTGCCGTCCGGTTGCACTTCGTAGATATGAAAATGCCCCCGCCATCGCTTTCTGGTTTTGCCTGTGATTTCGAGCCAACCGTTCTGGCCTCGCTCACGACCAGGTCGCGTGGAATAAAGACGAGCGCTTGAAGGTAACTGAGCCTCGCTCATGGTTCGACCCCCATGGCTTCCATGTCTGAGTGTTGGTAGCGGAGGAACACTCTGACGTCTCCGGGCCGGTAACGAAGAAGCTTGCCAACTTTTACGACCGGGATGAGCGGAGCCTTGCGGGTGGAATGGTCCCTGACCCAAGCGACAGAAACGCCCAGCCATTTGGCGACCTCGGTCGGGCCTATGAGCTCTGAAAAATCGTCGTCCAAAGGGAAACTTTTTCTTATCCGCCCATTCAAGTTCTTCAACGTTAAAATTCCCCCACGTATTAGACAAAGCCGAAAATGCGCCTTTTTCGGGCAGCAGCTTGAAAATATTTCTCTTAGACAATCGACAAGCACTATTCACAAGTCGCGCAGTGTCGTGGGAAATCGCACGACATAATTGGGGCGCTTATTCAACATTTGATAGTGAACTCGCAGGGCTGCGACAGAATCGGGGCGCTGCTTCGACACTTTTGGGGCGTTGCTCCTTATTCCTCCTGTAAGAGCTCCTATTGAGAAAGAACCTGTCGTAGGCACCCCACGCTTGTGAATTGTGGAAAGCCTCTCGTCGTCGAAAAATAAACTTGCGGAGCGGTGCCCGAAAAAGTTGCTTTTTCGACTCTGTCTAATTTGTATGCCAATTTCCTCGGTTTGCAGACCTTTGCTCGGCCTAGTCGGCCGACTTGTCATTCTCTTGCTCACCTCGTACGTATTCATTACGGCAAAAGGTGCTGGCTTGCCCCAGGGATCGGGGGACGACAAGACAAGAGCCGATGAACTTCTGAAGAAGGGTCTGCACTTTGGGGAGCTTTACAATTGGCCAGAGGCCGCCCCAGCTTTTGAAAGCGCTGAAAAGAAATTTAACGCCATGGGCGATAAGAGAAATGCCCTTTTCGCGCACCTAGGCCGCATCCGATCAACTAGTGAGCAGCGCAATTTGCCGCAAACAACCGCGTGGCTGGCGACCGAACTAAGATCTAATCCGCTGCTAACGACGGACAAAATGCTTCGCTTATTCTGCTTGATCGTAAAAGCCGATTTCGATCAGGAAATTGACACTCGCGCCGCGCGGCTGGACTGGGAGCAGGCCAAAGAATTAGCGACCGAACTGGGCGACGAACGATGGAGGAACCGGGCGCTTGGTCAAATTGGAGTCACGGCATTTTATGATCGCGACCTGGAAACGGCCGCCAAGAATGTCGCCACTGCGGCGGCAAAGGCTACGGACATGCACGATATTGGTGGCGAAATCCGGTTCACGACCGTTCTGGGAATGGCCTACTCGGAGGCAAAGATGTACGAGCTTGGGCTTCCCTATTTCGACCAAGCATTGGATCTGGCCAAGAAGACTCCCGACACGGGATTTCCGCATTCACTTACGAGGCCCAATTAGAAGCCTTTCTGGGATTGAAGAGATACGACGAGGCGCAAAAGCTAATAGACAAGATGCTGAAAGAGATCAGTTCAGAACACCGAAGCGCATGGAAAGCGCAGACTCTCTTCTTTGCGGCTCAAATAGCTCTCGCCCGCGGTGATGTGGGCGGCGCGCGTTGCCGACTCTGGAGCAGTCCGTTGCCATCTGCAAGGCCCAGGCTACCGACAATTGCAAGCCGACCCCGAGACTACGCTTGCGGAACTTTTCAGGCGACAAGGAAATCTTGAGAAGAGCCGAATTCTTTGCCCTTCAAGCTGCTAGGAGCAGCCAAGCAAGCGGTGATAAATGGTCTCTTCCCCGACGGCTTCAAACGCTGGCAGAGTTGCAGGTAGCTCAAGGCAAGTACGTTGAGGCTGATCAAACGTACGACAAGGCCAGCGCCTTCATCGATTCTGCCTTGGCTAACTCATCCAGCATCCTGGAAAAGACCGCCCTAATAAAAGCTTCGGGAACCCTTTACCCTGAGCACTTTGATCTTGTTGTAAGCCATTTGCACAATCAAGCAAAGGGCTACTCAATCATGGAGCAGGTGAGAGGCCGCATCAATGCCGATCTGCTGATGGCCGGCTCGCGAAATTCACAAAAGGCGAAAGCCATCGAGCGCAGCATTTCAATGCTGCAGCTCCAGATGATGTCTGCAAAGACGCTGCCGGACCTGAACCGTCTTAGGAATGAATTGTTCACTGTTGAGAAATCGAGATGGGTAACACCTGGCGTCAGCATACTGAAGCGCCAAGGCCAGGAAGTTATCTCAATGGACCTTGTCCGGCAGAGCTTGAACTCAGACACAGCGATCCTGGAGTATGTCGTCGGCGAGGAGCGATCACACTGCCTTGTGATGACGCGCGACGGAACACGGATCGTGCCGTTAACGGCAGAATTCAAAATCGACGCGCTGGTCGCGTCTTACCTGAAGGCGGTTCACGATAGGTTGCCTGCGCATCAGGAAGCCCGCGAATTATTTAATGTATTACTACGTCCTATTCTCGAAACCGGGCATAAACAGAATCTCATTATCATTCGCGACGGACAACTCCATTTGCTTCCATTTGATGCGCTTGAAGATCAGGTCGGGAAGTATGTGGTCGAATCGTACACAGTCGCCTACGCGCCGTCTATGACCAGTTACTATCTACTGACACGTGTAGCTGCTCGGTCAAACCAGTCTATGGTCCCGTTGCTTGGTGTTGGTGGAATTCCATACTCCCGGGCGGCATTGAAGCCGATCAGCTTAGGACCGATCGAGAAGGAGAAGGGCCTTACCGACCTTCCCTATTCTAAGCAGGAAGTGCTGGATGCCAATACGGAACTGGCCGGCAAGAACACGCTACTTCTTGAAGAACGAGCGACAGAATTGGAATTCAAGCGTGCCGTCCAGAATCATTACGGAACCGTCCACATCGCGGTTCATGGATTCGCCAACAGCCCTGATCCGGATAACGCATCCCTGGTGCTGTTGCCTACCGCAAGCGAAGGTGAAGATGGTCTACTTCATGCATCGGAGATCGCGATGATGCATGTTGACGCAAATCTGATTGTCTTGTCAGCTTGCGACACAGCGGTTGGTCCGATACAGGGAGAGGAAGGCATTTCAACTTTGTCCAATTCTTTCCTGCTTGCTGGAGCGAAGGGCGTAGTGTCAACCCTCTGGTCGGTGCAGGACCAGTCGGCTCTCTTTCTGATGAAGCAATTTTATTCGCGGCTTGCCGCGGGTGATCCAACTGGGCTCGCGCTGGCAAAAGCTAAGCGGAAGATGCTGCAACAGTTTACTGGATCTGTCCTCCCTTACTTCTGGGCAGGGTTTACGTTCCAAGGCACGCTGGCACCCCACAAGTCAAATTGAGGAACCTCAAAAAACAATGACATTGAATGAAAACCAACGCAAAACCATTCTTAGCAATATACGAAAGCGCGTGCTCAAAAGTCACTTCAACGTTGCCCGTATTGACTACAACGCCTGGCTAAAATTGTTCGACGAACGAACGGCTACGTTGCTTACCGGAGATGAGGAGGCATTCGAGGCTGGAGTCCAAGACGTTCTCAAAGGACTTGGAAGCAGCCACACTGGCTTCTATCATGACCGGCCAAGTCGTTTGTTGCCACAGCACACGATTAATGCAACGCTGGGTGAGTTCACCCAGGGGGGCCAGCGGCGGTGGTTCTTTCTCGACGTGTTCGAAGATGGTCCTGCTGATCGCGCGGGCATCAAACCCGGTAATGTTCTTCATCAAGTTGATGGCGTTGCTTATGCTCCGCCGAATATGCCTCCGTTAAAGCCCGGTGCCACACACGAATTCTCGGTTTCCGCCCCAGATGGCACCGCGGCTCGACAGATCGTGATTGAAGTTCCGACACGGAAGGGCGACAAAGACCTGCCACCGATCCTTCCCCCCAAGAGCCTTTCCATCTCGATGATCGAATCCGGCGTTGGCCTTCTGAGGGTCACCTGGTTTCCTGGCGCCATGGGGCTGGGCTTTTCAAATGAACTTGATAAAGCGATAGCTGGGTTAAAGGCACAAGGATGTGATCGGCTGATTGTAGACTTGCGCGGCAATATCGGCGGCGGTCTGGGTTTCGCTCGCCTCGCGAGCTACTTATGTCCGGACCGGGTTGCCATCGGCTACAGCCTGACTCCAAATCGCCAGCGCAAAGGTTTTAGGCGGGATGAATTTGAGCGTGTAGTTTATCCGGCCACCAGGATGGGCTTCGCGATTACGCTTGGACGTTTTGCCTTCCGTGACAAATCGATTTTCTTGATGACCCAAGGGCTCGGGCCTCAGCCGTTTCACGGCAGAGTTGTGTTCCTCGTTAATGAATGGACGAACAGCGCCGCGGAGATGGTCGCCAGTTTTGCGTCTGAGAACAAGCTGGCCAAAATTGTTGGAACAAAGACTCCGGGGAACGTGTTGGGCGCAGTCAACGCTAAAGTCGGCTGTGGATATTGGCTTCGGCTTCCCGTCTTTGGCTGGTATACGCCGAATGGTATGTCAGTCGAAGGGCACGGAATCACACCGGACCGTTCGGTCGAAGTCGATCCAGAAAGTCTAAGTCGGGGCATTGATGGGCAATTGCATGCCGCTGCAGAATATACGGGAATCTTTTCGCGAGCCATGTCTGGAGCCGGATGAAACGCGTTATCAATTATGATTTGCCCATCTGCCCAATTCCGGTTTGCGGGGCCATGGTCTGAGTGGCAGCTGAGGCAACCTCATCGGATCAAGTCACGCAAACACCTACCTCAACTGCGATCTCGCCACCGCCTGCGATGGTTGCAATTTCCATCGTGCGGGGCTAGTTCATCACTTGCCCACAACAATGCCGCCTTGGATGCCGTAAGGGGCGTTTTCGGGTCAAGTTCCTGCATGGACACCGGGGCAGACTTTCTCCGAGGGGCGCGTCACCCGCTCGGAATTGGGGATACAAGGGGACTCCCAAGGAACAATTACGTGTTCAAGGCTGGGACAACCTGGAATCCGAGTTGGGCCGCGTGTTTCCTGAGCCGCAGTTCCGCCCGTTTCAAAGCCTCCTCTTCACATTTGTGGAACACGCCTTCGTTGTAGGGTTCTCTCGTGCTCAGCAGGTGGTAGATAATGCGTGCTAGCTTATGGGCAGTCGCGGTGGTTGCCTGCGGCTTGCCCAGTTTGCGCGTGATGCGCCGGAAGAACTCGCCCAGGTAATCTTTGGCATGATGGAGCGACTGCGCGCCCATCCGTAAGGCGATGGCAACTCTGCTGCGAACGCGTCTGCTTTTTGTGTTTAGCACCTTGCCTCCGCTGATCTTCTTCTCGGGGCACAAACCCAACCAAGATGCAAATGCAGAAGCATTTCGGAACTGCGACACATCCGTGCCGATCTCGCACAAGATGGTCTGTGCCGTGACGGCACTGATTCCCGGAACATTAGTTAGATCGACACCAAAGATGCGGTACAGTTCTGCCCTAAGATCGAAGGACTTCGGCTCATACCGGCGTCGCTGGTAGTGCGAGCGCTTGGTTCGCTGCGGTGGTTCAACCTCCGCCGTAGTAGCTGTCTCAAGTCCACCAAGATGATTGGCGAGTTCGAGATCCACTTCCATCACCAGTTGCTGGTAGTAGCGGAACGCGGCGAGAGATTGGCGGAGTGCAAAGAGGTGTTCGAGGCGATAGTCGCCTGCGAGAGACTTCGCAATGGTGTCTTCGCTGTTCTTGACCCCGCCATGACAAAGGCGCGCCAAGGTGAGAGGGTCTCTTTCACCTGTCAGAATCGCATCGATAATCTTCAAGCCACTAACACCAGTGATGTCGTTGAGAACGCGATGGATCTGCACGTTCATCTGGTCCAACGCTTTCTGCATATGTAAGACATGTTCGGCTGCCATCTGAATCAGACTGGCGCGATGCCGCCAAAGAGATCGAATCGCGCAGATCGAGCCAGGAGGGCGAAAGCTGCCACGCAGGAGACCCACCGAGTGCAGATACTGAATCCACTGACAGTCGGATACGTCGGTCTTCCGTCCAGGAACATTCTTTACGTGGTGCGCATTCACCAGGTGAACTTCAAACCCGCGAGACTCCAGGATCTGGTACACCGGAATCCAGTAAACGCTTGTGGATTCCATCGCTACAGATCTGATTCCACAACGCTGAAGCCAATCGGCTAGTGCGTTGAGATCCTGCGTAAAGGTTGCAAAACTGCGAACTGAGTCTGTGTCCCGGTCTGCTGGGACTGCGACAAACAGCTCGCTTGCGCCAATGTCGATTCCGGCTGCATCGGGGTGTAGGACCGGTAACTGATCACATCTTCGTTTGCCTTTTCTTGGCATTGAGTCCTCCTGCCAGTTGCCGGCCGGATGCCCGAGGTGCGAAACAAAACAAACTCCCAATCGAGATCGTCGCCCTACGGACGAACGTCATCACACATCTGTACGCAAATCCCGGACCCACGCTTCACCGTCGGGCTTAAAGAGCAAGCACCAATGTCCCCGCGGGCTGTAGCTGTCATCCGGCCAGCGCTTTTCATCATCTCTCCGCCCGTTCCTTACCGTCCTGTCTGGCATAGAGCCAGTGGCCCGCTTCCCGGTACCGATCCGCAAGGCTTTAAGAAGGACGGGCAAGTAGCGCGATCCAGAGGAAAACTCGTTCGTTGATGCTCCTTATGAAGCCTAGAAGGTGGTCGGATTGGAATTCTATCTCAGCGCCACCTGGATGTAAGATTTGCTTCGAAGCACTCAGGCGAGGGGAACTGCTTCTAGAGCTTCCGCGACGCTTTCCTTGAGCTCTCGACACTTACTGGCGTTTTTAAAGAGGCTAGCCGGATATGCGCCAGAGTAATGCTGGCTCGCCTTCTGAACCGTAGCTAGCAGAGAGTCATGGGTCGCGCCCATTATGAGGTTGCTAAACTCACTCGGATCAGGCAAGGAATTCGGC
Source organism: uncultured Acidobacteriaceae bacterium (assembly GCA_963814195.1). GTDB lineage: Bacteria > Acidobacteriota > Terriglobia > Bryobacterales > Bryobacteraceae > Bog-105. The sequence goes on along the minus strand of CAWFBU010000003.1, from coordinate 61,889 downwards.
CACTTGGCTCTTAGGATGTGAAAAACCATATGAAGAACAAACCGGTTGCCGTGGATGGCAATCAGCTTTTCCTTCCCCCCGGCAATTTCTTGTTCCTTCCGGAGCTGCCTTTCGCAAATACGGAGAACATTGACCGCGTGCCACATCGCCTTCGCCGTCGTTGACGCGTTGAAGATTGTAATGTAAGGAGGCTTCGCAATGTCCTCATACAACATGCCTACCTCGCGTTTGGCTTGGACTGCAAGTGTTACATCGTCCTTGGCGCAGGCCAATGCAATTGCGGCTTCGTCTAGAGTACATCCAGCATCGCCAGATGGTGGTTGTTCGCCAGTTTGGTAAGCATACTCTTTCTGGTGCTCCAGAAACAATTCAGTCCTCAGGCGTTTTTGGTTTGGATCTAAGGCGGCGAAATCCCTTTTCTCTATGCGGTTTTGAGTGTTCATCGCACGCGTGAGGTCATCACCAAATCCGGCTGGGCACTCCTCAAGTGAGACCAATCGGACTAGAACACGGCCATTCCCGAGAACGCCCGGATTGGAATTTGAGATATCAACTATCGTCCCGACAGTCTGAGCGCCATTGACCACGCTCGCTCCCCGACACTCGAAAGTGCCGGTCTCATTGTTTGGTCCGCCAAGGGGCTTTTTCCTAAGACTTTCGCAAAGGACAGTGATCCCGTTGTTGAAGTACCAGAATCGGTCTGAATTTAACACGAGCGTTTTGGCAATGGATTCGTTCACCTCAGTGAGCCCTCGAAACTGCCTGAGATTTTTCGCCGTCAATTCAGTGCCGAAGTGGCCCCATGAGGCGATGTCTGCTAAAGCAACCTGGCCGTAATAGGCGAGGTAGGGGCTCTGGAGCATTCCCCATTGGTGAAGCATTATCTCGAGATCTACGGAGTCGCCCGTTGCCCCTGCGGCCACGATCTTATGTAATTCGGCCTGGTTAAGAACTCGGAGCGACATCACCTCAGACGGGCTGTTCATCTCACTCAGAAGATCTTCGAATGGCGCGCGGGCGTCGGCTGACAGCGATTGCTCGCCCGTATAGGCAAGCACGAGTGTAAAACGGGCTGTCGCGTCGGAAAGAGCGGAAAAAATCTTATCCTTATGAGGGCTGACCTTCGAATTGAACCGCTCGAACTTTGCCTCCAGTAGATCCTTTACGCCCTGCACAAACTTGTGTACGTCGCCCACTTCAACGCTGCCGTTGCCAGTAGACACCCATTTTGCTTGGACCAATAAGCAATTGCGCTCTGCGGCGTCGTAGTATATGGCGTCGATTCCGTTATCGCCAGAGCCGTCCGTTACACATTGTGCAGCCGCGGCATCATCTATGTCAGATAGTTCTGCGATCGAGAAGGCTGCCAAAGAACGCGTTAGCCGGGTCTTCTATTCCTGATCCGCAGAAGCAGTCTTGACGTCCGACATATCTACCAGATGGCCAAATCGGCCGAGAATGTTGTTCTTTATATGGCCTACGTGGATAACACTCACGACCTCAGAGTAATACGGATGTGCAATGTTCTAGTTTCGAGGCGTGTTTCCGTTGATGGCGGTCACACGACACTGTTGTCGAATTTAGGAGCCCAGACAGGAAGTTGCTCTGGCATACGAATGTTAAGAATCTGAACGTGCGCGGATTAGGACTGAAAACGCGCATCAGATCTGGGATGGCCAACCGCGGAGCTTACGTGGCTGACCTACCAGATGTCGACTTCGACCGTCAGAGCGAGTCAAATCCGCGCGAAGCGCGTTTTACGGCAAAGTGGCGAGCAAAGTCAAACGCCACCCAGTGCTCAGGAGCAGTTTGTAAGTTCTGCCGCTGCGCTTATCGACCACACTCGGATGTTTCTTCCGGCGAGAGAGTACCGACGTACTGCAGTGTCAAGACCGTAATATCATCCTCCTGTCCGAAGAGCTTAGCGGCGGCGACGATTTCTTCTGCCGGTTCGATGCTGCTCAGGCGTGTGCGATCAAAACCAAATAGCGCACCATCCTTATTCCGGGCCTCGACCACCCCGTCTGAGAGAAACGTAAGTCGGTCTCCCAGCTTCAGTGACAACATTGTTTCCGTAAACTGAGTCTCCATGCTTAGGCCTAGCGGAAGATGGGCTACGAACTCCATCTCGGTTCCATTGCGGTACGGTGCAAGATGCCCAGCATTGGCGATGCGGCCGGATCCGTCAGTATGCAAAGTAAGCACGAGACACGTTGTAAAGCCGCTGCCACGCCCGACCAGTCGCCTGTTCAAGCCTTCCAGAATGGCTGCAGGACTGGATGTTTGTTCCACCGCCATGCGGAGTGCTCCGACGATAAGCGAGACCGTCATGGCTGCGGGCAGACCCTTGCCGCTAACATCGCCAATGGCAAGCAGCACACGGTTTTCCTGAGGAATGATTTGGAAGAAGTCACCGCCCACCTCTTTTGCTGGTTGATAGATGGTTTTGATGGCGAAGCCCGGGATAGCTGGAGTGGCTTCGGGCACAAGAACCTGCTGAACGTTGCGAGCGGCTTCCAGTTCTAGGGCATAGCCCTCCTCTGATTGACGGGTCCGGGCGAAACGGCCTACTAGAATCGCTACAACCACCCCCAGAAGCACAATACTGGGGATGTCATCGAAGTCAACCGGGAGCAAGAAAAGGTCGTACCTTTGCAACGCTCCCGGAATCCACGTGGGCTGAAACCTCGTGATTGCGAGCACGGCTGTAGCGCCAAACTGAAGGCAGATTGGGATAAGAAACAGGCGTGCATCAGGCAGACCACGCCGGATAGCACCTAACCCTGAAACGATGATCCACCCGTACGCAAGCAGAGTCAGCAGATATGGCAGGACTAACACCGGGGAGTACGGATTTGGCCACCCCAGGGTAAGGGGTAGAGCCCCAATAATGTACGAGATGTGCGAAAGTGCAAACACCCAGAAAAGCGCATTTCGTTGCTGTTTGAATACCGCGCAATAAAAAAAGATGGTGGCTGCTGCGGAAAGACCGGGAAGGCCGTAAAAAGAGACTGCAAGCGGGTTGACTGGAACGCTCTTGACCTTATACAACATAAGCGGAAGGGTCATTGCAGCATTCGCACATTGCATGATTGCGAACCAAAGATATTCTGGTTCAGAGCGACGGTAGAGAAATAGCGCGAGTGAGCCAAGTCCGGCAACTGTCCAGAGAATTCCTAGAATCAGGTCATTTGAGACAGACCAGATTCGCTCATACAGGCCGAAAGTATATCTTCTCTGTAGATCGGTACGCTGACCCAGAAGGCCGCCTCCCATGATCGGACCGCCGCCGTAGGAGGCAGCGATTACGCTGTCATGCCAAACACGGATACAAATCGTGATGTCCGACGATCGGCGTTGCTGAATGTTGAAGAGCGACGGAAAGGGTAAATACCGGATTGCGCGTGGAGGCATCTTTCCAAAGCCCCCGACGAGTCTGCCATTTGCAAAGACCTGATAACTCGTCGAGATTGGAGGGAGGATGACAGCCAATGGCTGTGTGCCAACAGCTTTGACCTGAAAACGGTACCAAGCCATCCCGCTATAGCCCTTGTATCCTTGCTGCCCCCAGTCTCTGTCCGATCGCACCAGCGCCCAATGGCTGTCGTTAAACTGTGGGTCGGCCCAATGCGGGTCATCGCCTGTGTGGAAGCGCCACTGACCATCCAGCGAGATAACGGGTTCTTTATCTGCTGCAAAATTAAAAGTCTGTGCGGACGCGCAGAGAGCGAATGCCAGAACAGCGAAGATCAGTTTCGTCACGCAGTAGCCGTTCCGAGATACTGCATGGTGAGCACCGTGATGTCATCCTCCTGTCCGAAGAGCTGAGCGGCGGTGACGATTTCTTCTGCTTGCTTGGTGCTGCTCAGGCGTGTGCGGTCAAAGCCGAATAGCTCACCGTCCTTATTGCGGGCCTCGACCACTCCGTCTGAAAGGAACGTGAGTCGGTCTCCCTCCCGTAGTGACAGCATCGTTTCCGCATACTGAGTCTCCATGCTCAGCCCTAGCGGAAGATGGGCTGAGAACTCCATCTCGCTTCCATTGCGGTACGGCGCAAGATGACCGGCATTAGCGATGCGGCCGGTTCCATCAGTGTGCATAGCGAGCACGAGGCATGTGGTAAAACCGCTGCCACGCCCAACCAGTCGCCTGTTCAAGCCTTCCAGAATGGCTGCAGGACTGGATGTTTGTTCCACTACCATGCGGAGTGCTCCGACGATGAGTGAGACCGTCATGGCTGCGGGCAGACCCTTGCCGCTGACATCACCGATGGCGAGCAATACGCCGTTTTCCTGAGGAATGATCTGGAAGAAGTCACCGCCCACCTCCTTGGCGGGTTCATAGACGCTGGCTATCTGAAAGCCCGGAACAGAAGGCGTCAGTTCCGGCACAAGAATCTTCTGGACTGCGCGGGCCGCTTCCAGTTCGCGCGCATATTCCTCTTCACCGCGCTTGGTTCTTGCAAATCGGCCGACGAGAATGCCTATGGCAGCTAATTGAAAGAGGATGCCCGTCACATCGTAAACTGTGATCGGAAACAATATGAACTGATAGGCGCCTCTGAACGGTGGTGAAACTCCAGCCATAAAGAGAATCGAGGCAGTCCAGGTCCATAAAGAGCCCAGGCTCCAAAAGAGGGCAGGCCAAATCAGCAGCTTCGCATCTTGCACCTTTTCCTGCACCCCGTGCCAAGTTACGCCGACGAGCCATGAGGAGCTAACGAGGAACATACCAACCCCGAAACTGCTGGCTGGGATGTAATTTATCAAGCCATTATTGACAAACACTGAGACAATCTCGGTCGAAAGTGCGGCCAGTATTGCCACCCAGAACCATAAGGACCGTCGCGTGTTGAGGATGCGTGAGTAGAACAAGATGATCGTAACAACTATTCCATTGCGTAGCGGGTTGAAGATCAGATCATGAGTCAAGATCGGCATCGGATTGAGACGCCCATAGATACTGAGGGCTCGCTCTCCAGTGCTGAGTAACGCGAAGCATGCAAACCAGAGGTATTCGAATTCGGTGGCACGGAGGCCGAATAGAATCAGGGCGGCTAACGTCGCAAGGAGGTAAAGAGTCCCAAGAAGCACATCGTTGTTCACCGACCAAACCGTGCGGTACAACGCAAGCTGATGATATCTCCGAACTAATTCAGCTGAGCCTAAGAGTCCATCTCCATTGCGCGGGCCACCGCCGTAGTAGCTTGACAACAGAGGAGAGTGCCAGACACGGATGGCAATGCTGAGATCATCTGGCAGCGGACCAGCGATATCGAAAAAGGCTGCTTTCGGATAATACGGCACGGCGTTCGGAGGCATCTCCCCAAACGTACCGATTCGACGACCGTTTGCGAACACCTGGTAGGAGGTTAAAAGCCCTGGCAGTAGAATTCCGAGACGGTCTTTCGGAAATCCTTTCACGCGAAAACGGTACCAGGCCATACCGTTGTAGCCCTTGTGTCCTTGCTGCGCCCAGTCTCTATCCGATCGCAGCAGCGCCCAATGACTATCGTCAAACTGTGGATCGGCCCAGTGCGGATCGTCGCCTGTGTGAAAGCGCCACTGACCGTCGAGCGAGATAATGGGTTCTCGATCTGCTGCAAAATTGAAGGTCTGTGCGGAGGCAAGGCCGCAGATCATCGCGGATAAGACGAGGAGAACCGCAGAAAGGCGCACCATGGTCGTCGACCTATGCGTGCTTAGCGATCATCGGAGAACGCCGCACAGGCAGCTTCCTCGGTCGGGTGCAGCTTTGTGTACTTGGTAATGCCGACCATCGTGAACACCTTCTGAAAATGCGGTGTTAGACCAAAAGTCTGGATCGATTGCCCTGCCTTCGCCGCCTGCATGAGCATCTGAATGACAAGCGCGATCCCACTGGAATTCAGATATTCCACCTTGCTGAAATCCAAAAGTATGTGCTTTGTGTTTTTGGGAAGCCCTTCATAGGTCCCCAAGACGACCGCTTTCGAGCTACTTGTAATATCTCCCAGAAACCGGATCACAATAACAGCCGATCCCGACTGGGTCCGCGCCTCACTTACCTTGACGTTGGTGGTCTTATCTGCCATTACAATTTCTTCGGCTCCCTTAAATGAATGACCAATTTCGTACAGCTGCCAGCCTCGCCAGAGCTCTGCCATTCCGCTTCGTCTACCAGCGCCTGAATCAAAAACATGCCCATTCCTCTTGGACTTTCCTCGCCCGACATCTTCTTGTCGATATCAGGAACGTGCACACCATCGTGTGCGCCGCTGCCCTGGTCCGTCACTTTGACTTCCAGAGAATCGCCGGTGACCGACAGAACAACACCGACCTTTAAAGCGGCGTTCAGCCGATTTCCATGCTCCATCGAGTTAATGCAGGCTTCTGCAACAGCCGTCTTTAAGTCCTCAATACGGTCTTCCGAAAAGCCCATCAGTCTGGCGACACTTGCAGCGGTGTTCATCGCCACCTTCTCGTAACCTAAGCGGGAGGGTAAAGCTAATTCGATCGTGTTGGTTTGGTCTTTCCCCAAGCAGTTCCTTCCGTCACTGGCGTAATATCACCAGAGCTGTCATATCGTCACTCGGTTCACGGTCATTACTGAAGCTGCCAATCGCTCTCCAAATGCTGTCGAGGATCGCCTCACCGTCGTGCGAAGGCCCGGTAAGGAAGGTCTCAGCTAATCGCTCGGAGCCAAACTCTTCCTCGCCGCAGAACACTTCGGTGAGGCCGTCCGTATAGGCAAGTAGTCGAGCTCCGGGACCAAACTCATAAAGTTCGCTCCTGTAGGTGACGATAGGCAACATCCCGACTGGAGTTCCGCTTGCTTCGAGCAGTATCGGCTGTTTTCCCTTGCTAAGCCAGAGCAGTCCAGGATTGTGTCCGGCGTTAACCACTTCCAGTAAATTATTGGCCGGATCCAGGTGAAGAAGCAGGGCAGTAATATAGCGCCTCCGGGCTTCCTCGCCTTCGGCGTATTGCAATGCGTTTAATCGCAGAGCGACATCGACGAGCGGCATACCACTCGAAACCATCGCCCGGAAAGCGGCTCTAAACGAACTCGCGATCATGGCCGACGCAAGGCCCTTTCCGGCTACGTCCGCCACAATCATTACCTGCTCACCGGTCGATTTTGAAACTACATCAAGGTAATCTCCGCCAACTTCGTAGCAGGACAGCGAACGGAGTGCAATCGTGTAACCGGGCACCTGCGGCAAGTTTCGCGGCAGCATACTCCTTTGAATCGCACGGGCGTTCGCCAGGTCGAACTCTACCCGCTCCAATTGCAGGGCCCTCTCATGGTGGCGCGCGTTCTCAATGGCCACCGAGGTTTGAATCGCCAGAGAATCCAGGAAGTCTGCCTCCTCCAAACTTAGCGGCATGCCCTCCCGCGGAATCACAATCAGGTCGGTGATAGTTGCTCCTGCCTTATCGCGTAGCGGGAACGAGACCGAACCTCTCCCACCTGAGTTCGCAGATTGAGGAAACAAGTATTTTGGTTGGATACGGCCTTCGGAAAAAGGAAAAGCGCTGTAGAATGCACCTTCCATCTCCAATTCGCGCACAATAATGTCGAGAGCGCTTCGCAATACTTCGTCTAATTGAATGGTGGAATGAATACGCCGGCTCGCCTCGAACAGCGCTTGCAACCGTACAATCTGTTGCTGCAGTGCAAGGGTATCGTTCAAGCCGGCCATGGAAGGTGAACTCATCTCGGACTACCGGATTGCGCTTGGAACTCGCTAGGCGATAGCCGCAGAAAAGGCAGCGCAATCAACATCAATGGGCAAGATTGTGTCGGTCATGGTCATCTTCAAAAGGGCTGCCACCCGTTCGGAGGCTCCGCAAACCCTGAGGGTGCTCCCTTTATCCTTGCCTAGTCCAAAAGTATGCACAATCGCGCCCAGACCAGCGCTGTCGCAGAACGTTACGCCCGTCAGGTCAAGTACAAGCCTTATGACACCCTTTTCGATGAGACCTCGAAGCTGACCGTCAGCAAACTTCAAATTCATACCTAAAATGGAAGCCCCTTCCACCTTGGCGACAGCACTGCAGGCGTCCAGCTCCAGTACGTCGATGTGCAAAGACATGTTGCCAAGTTTACATCCCATGGTTAAGGACTCCATACAGGCTATCGGGACAGAAGCGCGGGAGTGGAGACGAAGAAGCTGTGTTGACGCTAATCCACTTGGACGTAAAGACTTCTGAGTTCGAAAGTCAATCTGCTCAGAGCGCACTTTTTCACAGAGGCGCTAGCGGCTTCCACACTTTGTACACATGTCATTAGGGAAGCCAGGCACTCAGCGGCGAGTGCCTTTTCTTTAGGCTGGCGATGTATTTTGATTCGTCATATGTCACTCCATCCTGCCAGCAGCGGAACAGAATCCGCTGCCACTTAAACGCTAAGGCGCGAAGAGCGGCATTATGGCGTTTGCCGACAGCCCGCAGCTGATCGTAATAGACCCTGGCCCAGCGGCAGCTCTTCATCGAATGCTGCGCCCACTCATGAAAGGTTTGTCTCAGAAACTTCGGACAGGCTCTTCGGAATTGGATGACTCGCGTCCGTCCGCTGGCCGCGGTCACTGGCGCAATGCCACTAGCGCATTGCAATTGATGAGCATTCTGATAGCGCTTACCGTTTCCCATTGCTGCTAACAAACGAGACGCCATGATCGGCCCGGCGCCCGGCAGCGATTGAGCTATTTCCCAACAGGGATGCTTACGAGTGGTTTCAGCGATAATCGCGTCAAAGGTCTTAATGCTTATTTGCATTTGTTTTAGCAACGCCACTAGTGCCGTTACTTCCAGGACATAGCAATCGAGCAGCACCGCATCTTGAACAGCGGGAACAGCCGCTCTTACCTCTTTTGACCAAGCTTCTGCTTCTTCTGCAGTGCGCCGATACCGACAGAGAAATGCCTCTAATGTCCTGCGTTGCGCTTTTTGCAATAGCTCCAGTCTGGGCCACCTAGCCAGCAGATCGAGTACCGGTGCCGCTCCGATATCGTCAAACCAGTTCAGCACCTGTGGGAAGTAGACCTTGAGTCGTGCGGAAAGCCGGTTGCCATGTCGCTTTCTCTCTTCCACCTAATGCCGTCGTTGTTCCACCAACATCAACAGCCGACGAGTCGGTTCGTCATCCTGTTCCAAAGGACGAAGGCGATCTCGATGAGTCACCAGCAACTCCAGAAGTAGTTCTCCATCCGCAGGATCACTCTTACTTCCAGACGGGTACAGAGCTTGACGAAACTGCCCGGCGGCCTGGGGATGAATCGGATAAATTTCGACGCATTCGTATTTCAAAAGCATCCAGACGACTGCCCCGTGTTTCTGCTCGATAGCAACCCCGATTCGCCGACCATCTAGGCGGCTCATTAACTGACCGATCCAAACATCCAAAGCTTCTGGCGATTGCTCCAAGCGCCCTAGCTCCCGTTCTCCGGTGTCAGTCCATTGCAGTGACCAAACGTGCTCCTGGTCGCCCCAATCGAATCCCACCCAGGCTGCGTAGCGCTCATCCCGATCCGCGTTGTCTTGCTGCTTCATCTCGCTTCGCTCCACCCTTCTTTCGGCAAGTAGGCTTCGCATCTCCAAAGAACTTATAGAGGTCGTGCTGTGGTCCAGCGACAGCTTCTGAGAATTCGTCTTTGCGAAGCACATCCCGCTGCTCGAGGGTCTTTACGAAAACATCAAATGCTAGTCTGCATTACTCGTAGCAGCGATGCTTGCTCTCTTATGCTTATCCCTGATTCTCTTCTCCGATGGAAAACGGAACGGAATGTAATAAGCCTCAGAGAACTTTTCCACAACCGCCGCGGCCGACGACTGTTGATAACCAATCTTGAGCCGACTCCTTGGCTCGACTATAAGTCGGCGTTACGGACTTTAAATCCTAGCGCGTTCGCGTCAACTTGACAGCAAACCATTCAGTTTCCGGATTCCCGACGATCCGCTCGTGCTTGCCGGGGCACCCCCAAGCGAGGCCGCTTCGCGCTCCATACGGCTAGCCCTCAAGCGTGATACATATAGCCACTCTCGGACCAGGTGCGAGAGCTACAGGGCGATATAGTATCCCCATGCATTGAGAGTCGCCGGAAAGGAGTAACAAACCGTGTTTAGACTTTCGTTTCTAATCCTTTCATTCCTACTCGCGGGCAGTTCCCATCTAATCGCCGATATTCTGTACAGTGTTACTGATCTGGGCACGCTCGGAGGAACGTCTACTTTTGGCACTGCAATCAATAATCAGGGACAGGTAGTAGGCTATTCGAGCACCTCCAGCGGTAGCTCACATGCCTTTTTGTACAGCGATGGCCAGATGCAGGATCTAGCCACGTTGGGAGGATTGTCTAGCGCCGCGAATTCGATAAACAACTTGGGGCAAGTAGTTGGCTCTGCTGCCACCGGCTCTGGTGTAAATCATGCTTTTCTGCACAACAATGGCGTGATGACCGATCTGGGTACGCTGCCAGGGTACCCGAACACCAGTGTTGCGTCCGGTCTCAACAACCTTGGACAAGTGGTCGGTTATTCGAACACAACTAGCAGCACACATGCCTTTCTCTACAGCAATGGCCAGATGATGGATCTGGGCTTAGGCGAGAGCAGTATGGGGATTGGCATCAACGATGCCGGGGAGATCATTGCTCAGATCGGTCTTAACGGTGCTCTGTACCGTAACGGACAAACCAAGGTCTTTGGTCAGTTTAGTTTCGTCACGAACATCAACGATGCGGGCCAAGTGACCGGCAGGGTTGATCTCTTCCGTACCCGCAGTTACGCTTTCCTCTATTCCAATGGCCAAATAGGCGATTTGGGCACCTTAGACGGCGAAGTTTTCCGCTCGGGTAGCGGCGGTTTCGGTATTAATAACGCGGGGGAAGTGGTGGGCTCTTCTACGACAATAGGCGGGGCTAATACAGATCACGCTTTTCTCTACAGCAACGGCCAGATGAAGGATCTGAATGGTCTTATCGACCCTTCATTGCACATAGCGCTGAGCCTGGCACGAGGAATCAATGACAACGGCCAGATTGTTGCTAACAGCTCCTCTAGTGCTTACCTGTTGACACCGCTGACCCCTACTCCCGTCCCCGAGCCGAGCACATTCGCGCTGATTGGGCTGGCGCTGTTGGGCTTGGCCGGTTGGACTTATTGGCATCGAGGCATGTAGAAGCGGCATGTGCCGTTGCGGAGGTGTATGCGGATGAGGTCGGAAACAACGGAGATCAGAGCTTGCTCTTAGTTATCACTCGGGCCTTAGCGCCCTGGGCCTTGTGATAGGGTAACTCCTGCTTGTCGGAGGTGCGAAAGCCGATGCGTTCCCGTCTTTTCCTTTTGAGCGCTCTCCTGCTCGGATCGCTGCGAGCGGATATTCTGTACAGTGTTACCGATCTAGGCACGCCCGGAGGAGCGTCTACGATGGGCTACGGCATCAACAACCTCGGACAGGTAGTGGGCTCTTCGAGCACCTCCAGCGGCAGCTTGCATCCTTTTCTGTACAGCAATGGTCAGATGATCGACTTGAATATTGGCGGGAACGCTTACGCGATTAACGATAATGGCCAGATTACGGGTTCCCTTGGCGCTCACGCCTTTCTGTACAGCAATGGGCAGTTCAAAGACTTAGGTGCGCTACCGGGAGACTCGGCATTATCGGTTACGCCATCAATGATCTTGGGCAAGTAACAGGTATATCTGAAGCCGTCAGCCCTTCGAAGCCCAGGCACGCTTTCCTTTATAGCAATGGACAAATGAACGACCTTGGGGGATGTGTCCGAGATGCCAGCGTGGGTGATGGCATCAACAACGCCGGACAGGTAACGGGCTATTCATTGAGCTCCAGTCTTTTAAACTCCGCCCATATCTTTCTCTACAGCAATGGCCATATGACGGATTTGGTACAGCAAACGTTCGGGGGTCGGATGGAATGGCTTGTGCATCGCAGCACCCGTAAGGGCCTTGATACGGGCAGGGTAGGTAAAGCGGAATGGTGTGAGATGCCCTACCGGGGTATACCGGAGGGCCGCAGGGAGGCCGGTCGAGTTCTGAAAACGGGTGCGCTAGATGTTGCGGTGTGAGTTGTGAACGTCTTCTGTATGCGGACTGAACTAGTCTCAAATTCCGGATAGCTGCCGACAATTGTGGGAACAGTGTTTGTAAACACTGGGCGGTATAGCGAGCTATCGCGATGGTATACCTGCACTCGGCGGCTGCAACGCTGGAACAAATCAGTGCGCCAGAATGTCAATTTAGCTATGAAAACCTGCCCTATTTTGCTTTTCACGCTTGCTCTTTCGACTAACATCTTTGGGCAAAAGGGTCCGGAAGCCGAGCTGTGGAATGACCTCGACTGGTCGTTAAAAGGAGCACTTCGCTACATCCCACCGCTGGATTCGTGCCGGACGAGAATACAGCCATTAAAATCGCCGAAGCAGTCGCCACTGCTCTGTGGGGAGAAAAGCAAATTGCGACCGAGCGGCCTTTTAAAGCACGCTTGGGGGAAATGTCTGGACGATCATGGGCACTCTCCACCCTGAAGGGAGTCCGGGAGGGACGGCTGTAGTAAAGCTGAACAAGCCAACCGGAGCTGTTGTGTTCGCTATTCATCAGCAATAGGCAGGGCAGTTTAGAAGCCACCTCTATCGGGAGCTTGTCGCGTCGCGATAAGTCGAGCCGATTGCCCATGGTAACGGGCAAGGGTTTATGAATATCCCACATTGACGGCTATTCGAGTTGTGCCCGAACGACGGGAATCCGGACAGTAGTTTCCGATTTGCCGACAATCCACGAAGTGCTGTTATGTTCCTCTTATGCGTTGCTTGCCGTTCTTCCTGGGCTGCATGGTCTTGCCGTTAACGCTTCAAAGCCAAGCGAGTGTTAAAGTCTTGCCCCCCTTGCCCCCCTCAGCTTTCACAATGTTGCCGAACTCGGTCCGAGTGGATCTTCAACGTAGGGGATGTGAAGTACCGCAATCGCCCTCTCCAATATTCGTAAACGTCATTCGGGGAAAATTCTTTGTTACCGCTCACGCGGATTGGGCTGTCTTGTGTGATGTCAGGTCAGCCAACACTTCGATGATCCTTGTCTACCGTGGTGGCGCGGCAATTACACCTTCGGTGCTGGAAAAGTCTCGCCTGTCAGATCGGTTTTGTTGGATGCAAATAGAAGCGGCTGACAGGAGCGAAATCTTGCAAGACTACAAAGCATACGGAGGACCTAAGCCACCAACCGTCATTGATCATCAGGGGATCGACTATGGAATTTGTGAAAAGGCGTCCAACATTTTCTACTACTATCGTGGTAAATGGCTGAAGCTTACTGGCTCGGACTAGAGTCGGGACTGCGCTGGTCGTAGGGAAGGGATCGTTCCGAACGACAGGATTAGGATGCGATTTCAACGTCATACCGTTCTGATTGGATCACGGGAAAACCGTCAGTTGGGACCGTCAACCGCTGGTACTAGTTGGTTCATGGCGTCCAATTTCTGAGTGCCCGATACCCAGGATGAAGTTGAAAGTAGGGCGGCACTGCCGGGATAATCGTATTGCAATTGCTCACCAAGGACGAAACAAGTTTTGTCGGGCTGGGGAAGATCAAAGAAGGAACGAGAACTGCTTGCGCGGCACGAAGCAGAGTCGCGAAGCGTGGATAAGATTTTGTCGAGCCTCGACCGATGGAGGCTCTGCACCCTTGGATTCGGATTTGCCTCCTCGCGAATATCTCTGCGGTCGTCCCCTTTTTAGTGGGTCATTCGCTTCACGCGCTGTGGAACACGGCTGGAAGACTTCTGCTACTCCTTTGCATGGGTCTTTTCGTAGCGACAGTCTACTGCGCTGCGACGACTTTCAACTTCTGGTTCTATTCCCGCAGTATGCGGAAGCTGCTTCAGAAGCCATCAAATTGACCGTCCATGTTGCTAGCTTCCCGTCTTGCACCAGGTGACGGGCGATCCGGACAGAGCACCTCAATCGGAAATACGATTGCTCCGCTCATTCACTTTCACTTTGACGTGTAGTCAGCGTTGCTGATAATGCATTCACGATTCTTGAGTACAGATGTTACGCTCTGCGAATGACGCTCAAGGAGCAGCTTGATCGTGCCGACGCGGCTAGAGACTCGGCGTGGGACGCGATCGTAGGGCCAATTACGATACTCGACACACGCTCGCAGGTTTTGCTCTCATATGCGAGCATCGCCCTCGAGCATCAGGAGGCCATAGTCTTACTGGCACGTCACGGCCTGTCCGGCTCCGCATTCGCCTTAGTCCGGGCGGTATTTGAGATCCTCTATCGGACCGCGTGGATCTGTGTCTGCGCGGAGCCCAAAGAGGTGGACAAGATAAAAGCCGGTAAATTCACTTTCCCCAAAATGGGCGACATGGTCGCCGCAATCGATGCAAAACATGGATTCGACTTCTTCCAGGGCTTTAAGGCGGCCAGTTGGAATGACCAGAACGACTTCACCCACACCGGAAAGTTACAAATCGGGTCGCGATTGACTCGCGACGACCTGCAAGCCGCCTACCCGGACGAGATGATCGCCGGCAACGTTACCACCGCGACTATCGCGGCCCTGATGGTCGCCATTCTCCTGTTGAAGACCCACAATCGTTCATCGGACGGCGAGCGTTTGGAGCGTGCCTTAGTCCAGTTCTCCACCCCATAGGTGGGCCGGCCAAGTTGGCGGTCAGCGCATTGGGAATGGGTAAGCGCGGTCGCGACTGGAAATCCATATGGCCGTATAGTCGGCTTCGCGCTGATTGAAAGATCCCGGCAGAACGTCGACGGTATGCGCCTTAACCGTCCAAAGCGGGAGAAGTGCATCTAACAAAGAACGGGTACTTTGTGAGTGACGACATCAGTCCAATAACCAAGCGCTTCCATCAGCGCGACCAGATCGGGTCGGGGTCATACTCAAACAATTTACAGAGAGCAGCTACTGCGTAGGCTTGCTGAGCGAGACCTTAAAAACACCAATTCGCAACGAGAGCCGGCCACCGGTTTCGACGTGCCAATCAGTCGCGTCGACCGTAGCAAGCGGTTGCATCATGAGATTAGATAACGACGAAAATAGGGTCCACTCGCGTTCGGGAGTCCAGTCACGTGTTTGGATCTGCGCGAACATCTGCGTAGCAATGGATACTTCCTCGGAGCGGTTGGATAATTCGTAATACTTTCGGATTCGGGCGACCTGGTCTTTGTCGGGGATTTCGGCTAGTACTCGGAAATACCGAGCAACTAAGTCGTGACGCGACAGTTTAGCGAGGCGGCTATTCGCACGAAACCATTCGTTCCACTGGCCCACAATAATCGACTCGGGACGATAACCCCTACTCCTAAGATCTGGGAAGAAGATGAAATGGTCAATGGCATCGAACATATCTTCCACCAGACCCTGAATTCCCGCGACCAACTGTTGCAGCGATGGGGCTAATTCGAGCACGGGCTCTGGCCTTAAGATGGTGAACCCAAGTGCTCGGAGCCGTATGTGGGAGAGTTCATGGACGATTAGTTCTTCGGTCAGAGTCTGTCTAGGCGCGATACCTAATATCGGCGTGCCAAACCTATCGATGCTTCCTTCGGCAACATGAGCATTCGTGGTCTGATCGACGATAATTAGCGGGCTTCCACAGAGTCTCTCGACTTTCTTCAAAAGAGCATGACCAGCCGGGCGCAGCCGAACACCGCGTATCGTCCTGGGCTTTTCTGCGAGCGACTGTGTGGCACCAGCGAGACAAATGAGCTTCAATGCGTCCTGGTTCAGATCGCGCCTCGTCACGCTTACATTGTCGGACGGCTCTTTCGAGCTTAGGTCGATGCTGTTCGACCGCTATCCTCGACGGATCAGCGACTGAACACTGGGCCGGCTCGAGATGGTGCTCGCCCCTAGCGATGCCGATCCCATCTTTTAGGTTCATGTGGTGTGCCCGTCGATCAAAGAGGCCGATCCGGTTCTCGAACCGCAAATCTAGACCCGAAAACGCTGATCGCTCTTTGGAGCTTTAACGAAAACGCCGATCCCGCCAAATTGCAGAAGAACCGGATTACAAACTTTGAGCGGGGCGCCCACTCGGCTTAAACGGGATGTAAAAGCTTTCTTCGCCAGAACCGATTCGCATGGCCTTATAAGTGTCTCTACTAAACGCAGAAACCAGTTGGACCCAAAATCAGCACGAACCCGAGAGAACGGAATCCCCTTTGCCGTGAAGTCGGCGTTCCGCTGCTGTGCCAAGTAACGGGATGCGCGTTTCCCGGCAAAGTGCCTTTGTTCCTCAATCCTGCATTGAACTTAGACTTTAGACTTAGGTTAGCGCTTAGTTCTCCTCACCCGAGGGGCAAATGGTAGGTAAAAGTGAATACACGCTGACTGCTCGACTCGAACCCGTTGGCGACTCTTAGTTCCTGAGCAGAAACCGGCCGCGCTCAACGAGCTGCCCTCGTTCCTTCAAAGATGGGTAATCACTCTGATTCCGGGCCACACCAAATTGTTCACGGTTATACCAAAATGCCTTCTCCGTAGCGGTCTGGAGCCATTTCGGCGATAGACCCATGCTCAAGAGTGTTCGTATGGCAATAACATCGCATGCCAATTCGAGTTCGCGAACGCGCCTGCGATCCCTGCGAATTTTGGCCTCGGAGTATTCTTCCCAGACATATTCATGTCCTATTTCGTGTGCCACCAATGCCTGGAGTTCCTCGGTACGGAGCACCGTCAAAGCAGGATAGCTAATAAGTAATACCGATCTCTCGTGCAGCCCAGTCCACATCTGAGGAACAGCGATGACTTTGATCGCATAGACTCCTGCCCGGCCGTGCACCTCTAATACCTGCTTGATCAACTCCAGTTTGCCTTGTTCCTTTCTGCCAAGTTGCAGGAGGGAGCCCGCCGCAGGTAAGGCGCTCACGACCTTCTCCCGGTCCTCTGAACTGACCGGTTTCGGAAGGCAAGCATTCAGATCGATGCTCCAGGCGACCTCCACATCTGGAATAGAGCAAGTCACTTTGGGTTCACCGCCACTGAGTCCCACCGCTGCCGCGAGTAGTGCAAGGGCCAGCAGAATCCGCGATCGAAATTCACTATGTGAACTTTGCCATGGTGTGTACATGGCGGAAGTTTGAGATGATGGATGCCCGCCAGTCCTTTGCAAACGTCGAGATTTGTCCTAGAATTTGCAAAGTAAATTGTTAGGAGCTTATGTCCAGCCTGTTAGGCGACTTTTATGCCTTTGGCTCTTACCGGCTAAACGCTCGCTCTCGGGTTCTTACGCGTTCTGACGCGGTAGTCACACTAGCGCCTAAGACGTTTGATTTGCTCGTATTTTTGACCGAAAGCGGTGGCCGCTTATTAAGCAAGAAGGCACTTATGGACGCGCTTTGGCCCGATACGGCAGTCGAGGAAGCAAACCTCTCCTTTCAAATATCGACTCTTAGAAGGGCCTTGGGCCAAGAAGGGTCAGCCTGGATTGAGGCGGTGCCGAAGCATGGCTACCGGTTTACGGCTCCCGTGGAATATTTCCCTTCCACCGAGAGGAACGAGCTTGGCTCACGGCAGCAGGAGCCAGCGGCACAGGCGCTTTCCGGGATTCATCCAAGCCGACGGCCACGATGGTTGAAAGCTGCCGTTATCGTCGGTCTAACCGTCGCTGCCGCCTTTGCAGTTTGGGAGAGTTGGTCCAATTACCGGAAACCCGTAGGGAGGATAGCCCTCCACGCCTTTCCTGCAACTACTTACCCGGGCCGGGAAACTAACCCGAGTTTTTCGCCCGATGGGAGCCAGATCGCCTTTGCCTGGGACGCTGCCGTCGATGGGAATTTCGATATCTACGTCAAGGTGGTGGGAGAGAACAGAGCTTTGCGGCTCACCACCGATCATCGGCCTGAATATAGTCCGGCGTGGTCTCCCGATGGACGTCGAATCGCGTTTTGCCGTGATGGACCGTCAGGCAGCGAGATCGTCCTGATATCGGTTATCGGTGGCCCGGAGAGGGTGATCGCCAATCTCCCGGAGCCTGGAGGGCGCAAGAGATCCGACCGTCCACTGGCTTGGTACCGGGGAATGGGATACCCGAACAGCCATCTGGCTTGGTTTCCCGATGGGCTCTCTCTCGCCTGTGTAGCAAGGCCTCAGCAGGGCGGACCCAATACGATCTTTCTCTTGTCAGTGGACGAGCAGGGAATGAAACCTCTAACTTCGCCGCCCCCGGGGAGTTGGGGAGACGACTCTCCCTCGGTTTCCCCGGATGGACACCATTTGGCGTTTGTCCGTTCGTTTACGCCCTACTCGATGCCCGCCTATCTCTATGTCCAGCCCTTAGAGAGTCAAAAGGCGCAGGGTGCCCCTCAACGCATTGCAGCAAAGGAAACGGAAATTGCGGGATTGGCCTGGACCTCGGATTCCCGCAGGCTGGCATTTCGTGCCAAAGGGTCTTTGTGGACCATCGGGTTAGATCAAAAAATGCCAGAGTCCCTCGCCTTGCCCGGCTTCAATCCTCATTTCCCGGCCATCTCCAGAAAGGGGGACAGGTTAGCTTTCGTCGATACGTCTCAGGATCTCGATATCTGGAGGATCAACGGCCCGACAAGCAAGGAGGGATCCGGTGCCGCCTCCAGTGCAGGTACGAGATTAATCTCCTCTACGCGAATGGATACCAATCCGCAATATTCGCCTGATAGCACTCGCATCGCCTTTACGTCATCCCGCAGCGGAACTACTCAGATTTGGGTTTGCGATCGCGATGGTTCGAATCTCGTTCAGCTTACCTACTTAAGGAGCGCGGAAGCCGGCACACCCCGCTGGTCTCCCGATGGCCAATACATTGCATTCGATTCGCTTCAGGCTGGCATCAAGAACATTGGAGACGTTTATGTAATCGCCGCACAAGGGGGCGCGCTGCGCCTTGTCACACCGGGAAATTCGAATGAAGACATGCCAAGTTGGTCCCACGATGGAAAATGGATCTACTTTGAGTCGGATCGTAGCGGAGTCTTTGAGATCTGGAAGGCGCCCGCTACGGGAGGAACCGCGGTTCAGGTAACGAACAACGGCGCTGCTTCAGCATTGGAATCCTACGACGGTCGCTACCTTTATTACACGAAATGGCAACATCGAGGTCTTTGGCGCAGTCCTGTCGGGGGAGGCACGGAGACGCTCGTCAGCAGTAGCGGGTCACCATACCTCTGGGGACTCTATGACAAAGGCATTTGTGTAGTCGAACCCGAAGCTGACGCCGGTCCGGAAATTAAGTGTATGGACTTTTCCAGCGGCATATTTAAGACTTTCTGCACATTGCCCAGAGATCACCCCGTAAATCATGGCGGCCCTTCCTTTTCCCTATCGGGCGATGGGCGCTCCATCCTTTATGTCGGGATAGAGAGGCAGGAGAGTGACATCATCGTGGTCGATAACTTTCGATAGATGAAGCTGATGGTCTTCTGGACGGCAATGTTCTGTCCCTTAAGTAGCAGTGTGCTGAGCTGCTCTGCACCTCGGGAGTAGACCACCTCGCTGGCAAGCTTTCACTTATCTGGATGCGCAGCCCCCGATCACGCCCAGTTCAGCCGGCGAGCATTGATGACTTGGGATGAGAGCCTGACAGCTACAGACAAAAGTTTCCATTTGTCCGGGAAGTCGGCTATGTTGAGATTGGCCAGAAACGGCCTTCGAGGACATCAACCGCGCAATAGGCTAGAGCTCAACGATCCAGATCACAGTTGCAAAGGGGACTCCCAAGGAACAGTTAGGTGTTCACAGTGGGAACGATCTCAAATCCGAGTTGGGCCGCGTGTTTCCTGAGGCGCAGTTCCGCCCGTCTCAAAGTCTCCTCTTCACATTTATGGAACACACTTTCGTTGTAGGGTTCTCTCGTACTAAGGAGGTGGAAGATGATGCGCGCCAGCTTATGCGCAGTTGCGGTGATTGCCTGCGGCTTGCCAAGCTTGCGCGTGATGCGGCGGAAGAATTCGCCCAAGTAATCTTTGGCGTGATGGAGCGAATGAGCGCCCATCCGTAAGGCAGTAGCAACTCTGCTCCGAACGCGTCTGCTTTTTGTGTTTAGCACCTTGCCTCCGCTGATCTTCTTCTCGGGGCACAAGCCCAACCAAGATGCAAATGCGGAAGCATTCCGGAACTGCGACATATCCGTGCCGATCTCGCACAAGATGGTCTGTGCCGTGACGGCACTGATTCCTGGAACATTGGTTAGATCGACACCAAAGATGCGGTATAGTTCTGCCCTAAGATCGAAGGACTTCGGCTCATACCGGCATCGCTGGTAGTGCGAGTGCTTCGTTCGTTGTGGTGGTTGAGCCTCCGCCGTAGTAGCTGTCTCAAGTCCACCAAGATGATTGGAAAGTTCGCCATCGGCTTCCATCACCAATTGCTGGTAGTAGCGGAATGCGGCGAGCGATTGGCGGAGTGCAAAGAGGTGTTCGAGGCGATAGTCGCCTGCGAGGGACTTCGCAATCGTGTCTTCGCTGTTCTTGACCCCGCCATGACAGAGGCGCGCCAATGTGAGAGGGTCTCTTTCACCTGTTAGAATCGCATCGACAATCTTCAAGCCACTAACACCGGTGATGTCGTTGAGAACGCGATGGATCTGCACATTCATCTGGTCCAACGCTTTCTGCATATGTAAGACATGTTCGGCTGCCATCTGAATCAGACTGGCGCGATGCCGCCAGAGAGATCGAATCGCGCAGATCGAGCCAGGAGGGCGAAAGCTGCCACGCAGGAGACCAACCGAGTGCAGGTACTGAATCCACTGACAGTCGGATACGTCGGTCTTCCGTCCCGGAACATTCTTTACGTGGTGCGCATTCACCAGGTGAACTTCAAACCCGCGAGACTCCAGGATCTGGTACACCGGAATCCAGTAAACGCTTGTAGATTCCATCGCTACAGATCTGATTCCACAACGCTGAAGCCAATCGGCTAGTGCGTTGAGATCTTGCGTAAAGGTTGCAAAACTGCGGACTGGGTCTGTGTCCCGGTCTGCTGGAACTGCGACAAACAGCTCGCTTGCGCCAATGTCGATTCCGGCTGCATCGGGGTGCAGGACCGGTAGCTGATCACATCTTCGTTTGCCTTTTCTTGCCATTGAGTCCTCCTGCCAGTTACCGGCTGGATGCCCGAGGTGCGAAACAAAACAAACTCCCAATCGAGATCGTCGCCCTACGGACGAACGTCATCACACATCTGTACGCAAATCCCGGACCCACGCTTCACGGTCGGGCTTACAGAGCCAGCACCAATGTCCCCGCGGGCTGTAGCTGTCATCCGGCCAGCGCTTTTCATCATCTCTCCGCCCGTTCCTTACCAGACTGTCTGGCTTACAGCCAGCTGCCCGCTTCACAGGACAAATGTTTTCGTTCTCATGTGGCATCGTTGTTCTCGCTGACGTAGGACCTACTCTTCATCGAAGCAGTCTCGATCGAGCTTCGGGTCTCTACCGCGCGCGCAGTGGCTCCCACCTCGTACTCGATCATGAGATCAGCGAGTTGACGTCCGTCAACAAGTACTATTTTCTCGACAGAGCACGCAAAGTCCAGACTGCCCGGTAAAGGCGGAAGTGGTGATGGAAACACCTTTTGCCGCGCGCTTACCGGCTAGAGCACCATAAAAGACCTGCACTTCGCAGAAATGCTTCGAGTAAGGGAAACGCAAAGTCGAGGCCCGTCACTACGATTACTCAAACCATGGACTGGCTATTGCCTCGCGCGAGCGATCCGAAAATGATCGAGATTTCCAACCCGATCCTGCTGTTCGAGACGCTATTGGACAGACAGTCTCAGGAATGCATCGGCTGGTTTGGTGAGCGAATAGTAAATAGGTTATACGCTGAGTAGGCAAAGGATTAAAAATGACACCAGCCGCGACGGTTCCCGAATACGCGATCATCGATAGGCGAAAGCGTTTTGATAATGCGATCCAAAGCCTCGTCACCGAATCGTGCCGTGCGTACCATCACTGGAACCTTCTGCTCCACATCAATGAATCTTCGGAAGAGTACATCCGCGAGATTAATCAAACAGTTTTCTTTTGGAATACCGTCCAAAGGTCGCTCCAGGATGGCGTGATTCTGCGTATCGCTACGATGCTTGATCCGCGCAAGGACGTCGTGAGCATGCCGAGTATTCTGGGGCTAATCAATATCCATGCCCGAGGAAACGGATCGAAGCTGGGAATTGAATTGGACAATTTCAAAGCTGTGAAGATCGAGGACGATATAAAGAGCGTTCACAAATTCGATCCCGTTGTCGATAAAATCCTGACGCTCAGAAATGAGTTCATTGCGCATCGGTCGGTGAACGTCGTTGCCACTCACCGATTGAACTTGCTTCCTGAAATAAAGAATGAAGAAATAGACGCCATTCTTGATTTGCTGTATGAGCTATCGACCAAATATGCGATGCTGTATGGCTTTAATCGGACATCCCGACATATGATCGGGTCTGACGACTACAAACAACTTTTCAAGGCGTTGAGGAAAGGCTTTGCCCTCAACCCAATGTAACGACCTATGGAGACCTCAGAGGATAGGCTTGAGAGCTTTTACGCTGCACTCCGAAACCTTGACAGATTAGAGCGCGAAGACTTTCGCGAGATCATCAAAGGCCAACTACGGCCCACGTTGCGAGAAAGATATCTAACGGTGAACTATCATCGAGCCGCATTCAATGTGGAGATGATGATTGTGATCAAGGATACGAAACAGTTTCAGACGTTGAGCCTCTTGGCGCGCGCCATTTTTGAGTTAGCCGTCGAGATGAAGTGTATAAACAACGATCCCGATGCGGCCAAGAAGATTGAGCTTTTCTCGCGCGTTGAACTACTGAAGTCTGCTCGTCGGCTTATTAATTTCAAGAAAGATCACGCTGACGCACAGTTTCACTATGAGACGCATAGGGATTTCATCGATAAGTTTGGAGCGCAAATTGACGCTGAAGCGACGGCGATGTGGCCGGCCAATCCAGCAACAGGTAAGAAGCCTACGGTGAATCACTGGACTTTGAAGAATATGATGAAGCGCGCCACGGATCTCGGCACGCCGTTCGATAGGATCTACCACGTTCATTATGCCGAGTTGAGTTGGATGACTCATTCCGGTGTGGTCACGCCGTTGAACATGACAAGGGAGTGGGTAACCTCCTTCGTTGGGATCGTGTATTCAATAGCGGCTGATTCATACATTCAGGTCCTTGAAATTCTCGTGAATGAATTCAAGCTCTACATCACGAACGACCATTTGAAAAAGAAGATCCTTTGCAATCGAGAACTTGGATTTACCAGAACGCAAGAAGAAGGGCTAGCGGTGATGCGGAAGTATGGGCTATTGCTCTACTTCAAACCGCCAAGGCCGTGGCCTGCCGATTGAATGTATGCTGCTTGGGCCGCTCTGGTTCGACACGTCCAGGCTTCAGAATTTGATCTGCCGCGTCAAAGACCATTGGCATTCGAACCTGATCGTCAAGCCAAAGCTTGAGATGGCCACGGCTGTAGTGCAGGTTTTCCGTATCGCCGCGTACCGAACTTAGAGCATCGTTATTTATCTATTTGCCTGCACGGTGCCGGTGGCTTGACGATTAGTACCGCTAAACGCCGTTCCATCTTGCGAGAAGCTCTTCTCACCGAGAATGACCACATGCACTTCGGCATTGATCATCACGGGGCCGACTCTCGAAAACTTCGCCATGATCGCATCGACCTTCCGTCACCTGATCAAAGGTCGCCGCAAATAGTCCGGCGCACAAGATGATCCGCCCTGATCAAAGCAAATCGCGGCACCACCGGATGAGTTCGCGGACGTGCTCGCCGTCGAATCCGATCGCGACCGTCTAAGCATGCCCTGCTGACGCCTGCAAATCATCCGCCGTTGCAGAGAGCGATCAATCTCTGCACCGTCGACCTGCTATTCAATCTTGTAGGCAAGCAGCCAATCCTCTCGCTTAAGAAGGCTAAGGGGAACGAAAATTCGAATCATCTGCTGTTGTATCCAGTAGGCAAGTGGAGGCATCGACTCCTTCCTCTGACCATTGCGCCGTCCCAACGCGATCACCTTATCCGTACGCGGCCGACGCGCCTTTTCAAAGCGTCGAAATACCTCGCTGACATCAACGCCCTCCGACTCGCGTAGGAACTTCGCGAGAAGCTGCGCATCTTCCAGCGCCATCGACGCCCCCTGGCCGGAGTGCGGTGCGACAGCGTGGGCAGAGTCGCCAATCAAAACGGTACGGCCGGCACTCCAGGCCGGCAGGCTGGGCACGTCGTGGATCGCGATATTGATCATCTCCGTTGCGGACTGGACGAGATGCGGAATCGGATGCGCCCATTCGCCGTGGATTTTCATCAGCCGCGCTTTTAGCTCCGCAGGCGATGTGGCGCTCATCTCATCTCTGTCGGGAAGTGGAGCCGAGGCTGTGCTCCACCACAGCGTGCGCGGCCCATCTGCTGTGACGACGTTGAAGTAACCGAAGAAGCCACTTTGCCCGAAGATGAAGTGGACCGGTTGCTTCGACCGTGGAGCGACGCCGGAATCGAGGCACGGGCTGAAGCCTCCTGGTGCCATCAAGCCCGTATATTGCGGTTTGCGAGCATGAGGCAGGATGGCTTGCCGCACGCGCGAGCGTATGCCGTCGGCCCCGACCACAAAATCGCCTTCCGCGAACGAGCCATCAGCAAAGGAGACAACCATCCGCTGACCGGGTTCGTCTCGCAAGGAGACGAATTTCTTTTTGAAGTGGACGGGGATGCCTTCCGATAGAGCGTGGTTCACCAGCACCTGGTGTAAAGCCGCCCGCGTGATCATGACCCCCGCCTGCCCGTACCGTCCAAGATCTGTCCCCCCAGATGACGCGAGCAAATTGCCAGATTGATTTTCAAAGCGCTGTTCACCGGTCGACACACTCGCTGCGCGGACCTGCTCGATGACGCCGGCCGCCGCGAGCACGTTCATCCCGTTGGAGGCCAGTCCTAACCCGCCACCTGCATCTTCGAGACCGCCAGTCGCTTCGAAAATCTCCGGCGAGAACCCTGCCCGCTGCAGAAAAACAGCCAGCACAGGGCCGGCGACTCCACATCCGATGATGAGCGTGCGCTTTGCTCTGGAAGTCATGTGTATTATCTCCATTCCTGATTATCTTAACTATTCAGATAATCATACATTGAAGGAAGAATGGCAATGTCCCGCAAGCGAAAAGAATTGGAGCACGCGGTTGGGTTTGAGGCGGGCCGCGAACTTGGTGCACGTAGCATCCTGTTTCACGAGGCCATCGCCAACCTCGTGGGCGTTTCGGTAACCGACCTGAAATGCCTGGACTACATTGATCGGACAGGTGAGGTCACGGCGGGTGACCTGGCGCGCCTCACGGGGCTGACAACCGGAGCGATCACGGCTGCAGTCGACCGTCTTGACAGGGCAGGATTGGCCCGACGCGAACGAAGTGGGTCAGACCGCCGCAAGGTGTTCATCCAGCTCTGCGATTCGCCGACGATGGCCCGCATTCGACCCTTCTATGAAGCGCTTGGACGCGAATCGGCAGCCATGGTCAGCAGATACTCGATCACGCAACTGGAGACGATCAAGGATTTCTGTGAACGATGCACCGACATCATGCGCCGGATGACGGAAGAAGTGCACGCTTCGGCGAATAGGTAATGGGAAACGCGCATGCAACCTGGGAATCGCCAGACTGACGATCCATACAGGCCGATTGATGGGCGGTACGAGCAAGTCAATTCGCGCAAAGCGCGTCTTAAGGCACAGTGGCAATAACAGTGCAGAGCGAACTTGCGGCCACCTAACGATCCAGAACCCTTGCACCCTGGCTTGCGCTGTCTTACTTGCAGTGGCAGTCTCTATCTAATCATACTGGTTCCCTTATGCCACGCGATCCTGGTCTTGAGGAACTGGTACATCGAGCGCTTCGCGATCTGCCCGGGCTGAGCGAGAAATCGATGTTCGGCGGATGGGCCTTTCTACTGCATGGCAAATTACTTTGTGGCGCCCGACACGGAAGCCTCATGCTCCGCGTGGGCCCCGGCCACGAGAACTGGGCATTAGCTATTCCGGGTGTGGATCCCGTTGTAATGCGCGGTCGTCGTATGCGCGGTTACATCCGCGCCACGCCGGAGGCTTACTCCGTGGACGACAACCGCCAACGTCTGGTAGACGCGGCAATCGAATTCGTGCTCTCACTTCCCACGAAGTGACGGTACTCGGCTGCGCCGAGACTAGCTCCAGCGGGCATCGAGGATTGTGACAAGTGCGTGCTTGGGAGAACCACCTTCGATCCTCCGCAAGCAGTCGCAAATTGCGGCAGGGATGGGATATTCAAGCTACGACGGATTGGGAACGGGAAACGGTAGATTCTTATCGGAAGCGCCGAACGAGAATGCTGATTGACACACCCGGTGAAGGGCGCTTTCGATAGGACCGTTTGAAGGAAGCCGCTGTAGATAACGCCTCTGGTCTATGGGCTTTGAAGCTTGTTTGTGTGCGTCAAATAGTCCGTCGCCGTGATTGTTGAGGATGAGAAGGACGCCATTCTTGGTAGCCGAAGCTCATCGGCGCGCGATCAAGCGATGTGAGGCGAGCAGCATGTGGCGGTTAGGGGCAAGCCCACGGAACGCGAGGCGCACCGGTGGCATAGGTACTGCCGAAAGATCACCAGTTGTCCCGTTGCATAGAAGCTACGAGGTGTCATTGAACCCCGCCTGAGTTGCGTGCACACGCAGAGTCGGTGCGGTTAGCTGCTGGATCAGGATCATCGCGCCACCGCAGCGCGGACAGGTGAACAATCCCGAGACCACCGACACTCCGTTTGTGTTATTCGGCCGCAGGGCTCCGACCAGCGCACGGCAAACGGGCAGCAGAGTTCTGCGCTTGGAAGCCGAGAGGAAGCCAAAGAAACGGATGCGCACGAAACTGCGTGGCAGGACGTGCAGCAAGAATCTGCGCAGGAAATCGTCCGCACGGAGCGTCATTGTCTTTTGTTTATTGTCGTGTGCATAATCCTTCCAGCGGAACGTGACTTGATGGCCGTCAAAGGACACCAGACGGTGGTTTGAGATGGCCACCCGATGCGTGTAGCGGGCCAGGTATTGCAGTACATGCTCTGGCCCGCGGAATGGCTTCTTCGCGTAGATCACCCAGTCGGTGCGATGCAGCGAGCGGACGAACGCGCGGAACAGTCGCGGATCGGCAAGCGCCTTGAGTTCGCCATGAAAGGACAGCTTGCCGGAACCAAATGATCGTCGCAGGCCGGCGACGAACTTGCCTCGGAAGACTTTCCCCAGCGCCTTCACGGGCAGAAAGAATCTCCCGCGCGGATGAATCCAGCAAGACCGATCGAAGGCCATACCTCCCGCTGGAACAACGCAATGAACATGCGGATGATGTTGCAGGTTCTGGCCCCATGTATGCAAAACGCTGAGGAAGCCGATGTCGGCACCTAGATGGAGCGGGTCTGCCCGCAATCTGCAGCAGGGTTGCAGCGCTGGCGCGAAGCAACAAGCTATACAGGACGCGCTTGTTCTGATAAGCAAGGGCGGCAAGCTGGTGAGGCACTGTGAATACAACATGCGAATACGGCACCGGCAGCAGTTCGTTCGATCTCGCAGCGAGCCATCTGTTACGCGCGCTGGTCTGACATCGCGGACAGTGCCGGTTGCGACACGAGTTATAGGAGATGGCCTGGTGACCGCAGCGGGAGCAACCGTCGAGGTGACCGCCTAGAGCGGCAGTACGGCAGCGCTGGATCGCGAGCAGCACTCGGACCTGCGGCCAGGTTAGCCACGAGCGGTTGCGGACAATGAAGTCGTTTCCCAGTGCACCGACGATATCGGCTAACTCAACCGTTGGCTGACTCATGGGGCAGCAGCTTTCGCGATCTTCGAGCGAGGCTGGAGTCGGCGAGTTGGAGCGTGTCAAGCGGGCTTGCTGCCGAATGCAGGTGAATACGTGAAAGATGGAGATAGACCAGCGTGTGCCTCAAGTCGGCGTGGCCTAGCAGTTTCTGAATCGTGTATAGGTCCGTGCCGGCTTCAAGCAGGTGGGTTGCATAACTGTGTCTCAGGCAATGCGGGGAAATCCTTGGATTCAGTCCGGCCCGGATAGCGGCCTCACGGCATGCCTCCCACATCATCTTCGGGGAAATGGGAACGTCCGCACGCCATCCTTTTACTGTGCCGGGAAACAAGTACGTCCTCGGCCTCATCCAGCGCCAGTACTCTCGCAACACCTCGAGTAACTTCGCGCTCAAGGGAATGTCACGATCACGCCGGCCTTTACCCTCGTGAACGTGGATCACCATGCGCTTGCTGTCTATGTCTGCGACCTTCAGCGTTGCTGCTTCGGTGCGTCGCATACCAGTTGCGTACAGCGTCATCAACATCGCGCGGTGCATCAATGAATCCGACGCTGTTATGAGTCGCGTCACCTCGTCCTGACTGAGAATGATGGGCAATCGCCGTTCTTCCTTCGGAAACGGGATGTACTCCAGCATGTATGCTCGCTTCAGCGTCTTCACAAACAAAAAGCGAAGCGCAGCGACATGCTGTCGTACTGTCCTGGATGACAGTTTCCGATCGCGAAACAGGTGCGCCTGATAGACGCGAATATCGTTCGGTCCGAGCTTCTCGATTGGTCGATCGAAGTAACCGGCGAACTCGTCTATGATCCGCAGGTATTGCTTCATCGTGATTGGAGCGTAGTTCCGTCGCTGGAGTTCGTCCAGCATCACTTGGCGTAGCTGGGCCACAGAGGACCTCCTTTACTGTGACCACACTACTGCTAACTCATCCAGCTTGGTTGCGCTCTCCGGAAACGCGCACGCGAGAAGCGTCTGCCGCTTTAGCGGCTTCGTTCAAACGCGCTTCTCATCAGAAATTCTTCTAGATTGATGCTGAATCGCCTATGCACTCATCGATCTGTTTGCGGACTGAACACCTTCCGTAGCCTCATGGTGCAGCTAGCATTCCGCGGCTAAATTATTCGAGAAGCTGAACTCGCGAAAACCTTAACAATCTCCAACAATCTCCGGCTGCCTGCCTTCGTCCCGGATGCACTTCAAATCTAATTGTGCCTCGATGTTTCCGTGTCGCAAGTTGACAAGTGCGTCCGGCGCGTAACAGTCGGGCATATCGTGCGCGACGTCGCCACCGATGCGCAACCGAACAGGGGTTCCGACCTTATTCTCTTGTACTTTGCGATTCCGAAAACCAGGTTTCGATTAGCATCGGCATCAAAGTAAGTGGAGGGGCTGACGTCGAAGTATTGCGCCTCGAGCCATATGGCTGCTTTTGCAGGGTATTTGTAGAGTCGCCGTTCTATTCTCCGCTGGGTGTCCCTGATATTTGGCTCGACCTCCCCTGGCCTGTAGCGCCACCCCGCCATTGGGGCTGCTGTTACGATTGCGGCCATGCTGCCCACTTTCGACATTCCTGGCGACTCTGGATTACAAAGAGCTGAAGCCTTGAATGAGCCCGATATCGTCATTGGATCCCGAGAGCAGATCTTCCACCTGCTCGCGGAGGCGTCCGAGATTGAGCATACGCTGATGTGCAGCTACCTTTATGCGGCGTTCAGCCTGAAAGATGGAGCCAACTCCGAGCTTTCCGAAAGAGAGGCAGAGGCTGTCGAGCGGTGGCGTCAGACGATTATGAGTGTTGCCATTGAGGAAATGGGGCACTTGATGATCGTGTCTAACCTTACCGCTGCTATTGGAGGACGGCCGCATCTCACCCGGCCCAATTTCCCGGTAAGCCCCGGCTACTTCCCATCGGGCGTAGTGCTGCGTCTCACACCTTTCTCCTTTGAGACGCTCGATCATTTCATTTTTCTGGAACGTCCCACCGGCGTAGCACAAGAGGACGGGGAAGGCTTTCTGCCCGGGGAACAAAAGCGAGAACAGGCCTACCAGGGATTGATGCCAAGCGCTCAGGATTATGTCACTGTGAGCCATCTGTACGAGGCGATCCGTGCGAACCTCAATGCGTTCGCAGCGCGCTCCGGCGCTCCATCCCTATTTGTAGGGCCGGAAAGCGGCCAGATCGGCCCCGAAGCAATAAGAATGCATGGCGTGGAAACCATAAAAGACATCGAGAGCGCCAGCCGCGCGATTGACCTCATCGTGGAACAAGGCGAAGGATCACCGGCCCATAGTGAAGATTCTCACTACCGCCGATTCCAGGCGACCAAGAAAGAGTATGCCGACTTCCTGGCAGAGGATCCCGGCTTTAAGCCAGCCTACCTGGTCGCCGAGAATCCAGTGATGCGCCGCCCGGCCCAGCCTGAAAGCAAGGTGTTCATCGATGCGGAACCGGCGGCAATGATTTTGGATCTCGGCAATGCAGTGTACGGCATGCTTCTGCGCTTTCTCGTACAAACTTACTCGAAATCCACCGCTCCCGCTGCATCGGAAAGGAAGCGAATGTTGTCAGCCGCTCTCAGCCTTATGCACGTTCTTGACAAGACCGGGAAGATCCTGGTGAAGCTACCTGCTTCTCTTGATCACCCCGGTATCAACGCGGGGATGACTTTTACCATGTTGCGAGGTGTAGAACCCTTTATCAGTGGTGCAGCCGAAAGGACACTGATTCTGGAACGGCTGCACCAGATTGCTAGAGGTGCGGGAAGGGCGGCCCTTGCTGTACCTGAAATCGGCGAAGTCGCCGAGATGCTGGCAGCACTGGCGGCAGCCTTTCAAGGCGATGCCTGAGACACTTCCGCGTGAATTCTGCAAGAGCTCAGAACAGTCAGACCAGGATCTGATCAAGACGAGTAGATGACCCGCCCCCAACTAGAGATGGCCAATCTCGTCCGCAGCGCCAGCCGGGATTCCATGGAACGGACTTATTCCTGGTTGCTCATCTCTCCGCGAGCAATTCATCCTGATACAAACAACGTGACTTTCTCTGGGTGCACGCTGCGTTCTCATCCCTAAGCGCGACTATTTGGGGCTAGCGATCGCCATTCTTCCCCGCATAGGCGACGCGCCACACACTCCGACTGCCGTCATCGGTGACGAACATACTGCCATCTTTCCCGATCGTGACACCTACGGGACGGCCCCACACGGAAGTGTCATCTACGACGAAGCCGGTGAGGAAATCCTGGTAGCTGCCGTTGGCCTTTCCCCTATGCATCGGAATACGGATCACCTCATAGCCCACGCGATTATCGCGGTTCCAGGAGCCATGCTCCGCAGCAAAGGCATCGCCGTCATAAACCCGCGGGAAGCTCCCTCCGGCCGGATAGAAGGTCATCTCTAGCGAGGCCATGTGCGGCTGCACTAGCACATCCGGTTTCAGCACCTTGGCATGCAAATCAACATGCGTGCAAGTCTTCGCATCCGGCGACTCCGCAGTAGCCTGTGGGTTCGCGCCAGTGCCGTCTGCGCAAGGTTGCGGCAACCGTGGATCCTGATGACCGCCCATGTAATACCACGGCCATCCGAAGAACCCGTGCTCCGGGACTGAGGTCACGTAGTCAGGAACGAGATGGTTGCCCAACTCATCCCGCTCATTGGTCGAGCACCAAAGCATACCCGTGATCGGGTTAATTGCCTCGCCTACACAGTTCCGCAGGCCCGAGGCATATACCTCTAGAAACTTGCCTTCCGGCGTGTACTCTAAGACATTCGCGCGATGGAACTCTTTCGGATGATCATCCGGATTATCAGCGTTGGAGCCGGAGCCCACAGAAACCAGCATGTGCTGACCGTCCCGGCTAAAAACCACGTCCCGTGTCCAATGTCCGCCGCCTGCAAGCTGTGCGTAGCCGGGCAGAGTGGGAACAACCGTCTCGGGCTGGCCGGAAGCATGAAGGTCTCCGGAGTGATAAGGGAAGCGAACCACGGAAGTGGTATTTGCAACGTACACAAACTTGGGATCAGCGGCAGGATAGAAGGCAATGCCGAAAGGATGGTCGAGTCCCGTCGCGAAACGTTCCACTTGAGCGGCCTTGCTCCCGTGTGTTGTACCTCGCAGGACCACGATCATTCCTCCGCCCGAATCGGCAACGAACAGATCGCCATTGGGAGCGGCGCGAATGAGTCGGGGCTGCCGGAACGTACCTGTTTCCGGGAGCTTTGTGTCATGCTGCTCGGAGTGCTGTTGATCCGGGGACGGGCTGGGCCCATTGTCTCCGCCGGCATACAGAGTAACCTTGAACCCCGGAGGCGCAACGGGCCATGCATTCGGAGGACGCGGAACCAGATGCGGCTGATTGTGAACCGATTGCGCCGGATCGGGATTCGGCAGATCGGTCACCGTAATCTGCCGGGCTGTTCCCGGTTTCTCCTGGCTCCAATCTGCAAACACAGCCTGCCCTGTCGAAGGCTGTGTCGTTTGTCTCATGAGGGGCAGTACGGCAGCAGCGAAGGCCAGGATCGTTGATCTTGTGTTCATGACATAAGGGAAGACGTACGATCCCGGAAAGTGTGAACTATCAAATCCGAGCTTGAATTAGAGGCGGTAGCTTGTTCTGGTCAGAATGGCGTTACAGATGAGTAATCATCGCAGGCCGTTCACTCTACGGCTGCATGTTTACGGCAACTCCCTCGCTTGCTGCATCGCATTTGGCAGTGGACTACGGGTATGTCTTGGGGGTTGTTGCTTTCACCGGCCACCCCATTTACCGGGATCCGTTCTGCCGCGCCCGAGCGAATGTCCGGCCATGCGGTAAGCCGGCCGCCTCGACGTTAAGCGCCGCGACCGGGCCGGAGCTACGTCTTCGTTCCTGGATATCTTCGAATCGTACCGGTCGCCGCGCCCGAGGATCTTCAAGCCGACATCGCCTGCAATCGAAAATCGTCTGTCCTCCAGAGGAAACGCGACCTGTCCCCGCGACCAGTAACGTGAACGGAATGCAGCCCGCCGTCGATTGGGCAGCGTTTCCCCATTTTATTGTGGCCCTCGATCCGCGCCGGTCCATGCGCTCCTGCAAACGCCAAAGAAAACGGTATGCGATGCTCGGCAACAAGCCTGCAGAACCAAGTGCAGCTTAAAAAACATGATCAAGAGCCTGCCGAGCGGTCTTGCGCCTTCTGCGCCCGCAAAGAAAACCTAGAAGACTCTATACCCGCCCTGCTCTCATCGGCTCGAGAGTATTGCGGTTCGATGCAATCCGTCGGTTCAAAGCGTTGCTCAGGCTATGCCCTAGTACTAGAACAAGTTTAGAGATTTAAGAAACCTGGCCTGCATTCATCGCCTAATCACTAGCAAACTCAGCCGGAGCCGTGAGAAAACTATCACCCGGGCACTTTCGGAAGTCGGCAAGCCCACACGCTTCTCCACGGTCGATAATGCTTTGCGCCGAGCGGCTCAGCTGACGCGCACCAAGACGGTGCCTTTCTCCGTCTACCGATCTAAGCAAAACAGAACGCCATTTTCACACAATCTACTGAACTAAGAAAATGCAACCTGCAGTTGGAGAAAGTCTTCGCGAGCAACTACTAAAGATCAGCGCTGCACAGTAGACCGAATGCTGGCGGAGGCGCGCGAGCGAGTCAATGGTACAAGGCGGAAGCACGGCGTGGGAGCGACCTTGCTTCGCCGTAGCATTCCCATGCGTAAAGTCGGCGACTGGAACGACCAGCGCCCGGCTACATGGAAACCGATCTGGTCGTCCATTGTTGTGGATCCATGGCCAGGAGTGTTGTTCATACGCTGGGTTATCACGGATGTCGCTACCGGCTGGACAGAGTGCGTTGCTCTCGCCGCCCGACTCCCAGACCTAAAGCGCCCGGTCCAGTTTGAAGAGCTTTTTGAAATCGATCTGAATGCCTGTATTTAATGCAGTCCGATTCCAGATGAAGCCATCGCGATCGTAATTGAAATCAACAAGATGCGTGTAGAACCCGAAAAGGCTCAGGTAGGGTCGTACCTTGATGGTTGCCCGGACGAAGGGGCGTTTCCCTATTCCGTACTGATCGCCGTTCAGCGCAAATGCCCAAATTGCATTGTTTCCGCTGGCCGAATAGACGTCATAGTTCGTGTCAATATCGGCAAATCCTGCCTGTAGACTGATGATCTTCCGGACCGTCTTGTCGGCGGTGATGGCCCAACCATTTCCCGAATTATACCGGTCTGTGTCCACAAAAAGCACCTTTGGACGCTGGTAGGCTTCGAAGCGTATCGAATCAGCGGCCTTGGACCATTTGGTTTTCAGAAGGGCAGCTTCGCGCCAGGTATCAACGAGATGATGAGTATAGTCTGCGGAGACTTCAAGCCAGGGTGTCACCGTCTTGCGAACGAGGAATTGGTGATAGTTGGATTGCCCCAGACGCTGGTAGCGCTCAAAGAAATTTGGCGTAAAGATGTCGCCGACATACCCGTAAGTGACCGATATCTCATCGAGAACTAACTGCTTCGGCTTTCGCAGCAGAAGTCGACCGCCGGCAAGGTAGCCGTCCTCGTCATAGCTCGTGATTTCAGTGTTAACGCCTCGATTGAATCCCAACGAACCATACTGCAAGACCACACCATCTGTTGGTTCAGCACTGAGGTAAAGCTGCCGCGGCAGAAATGCAAAACCACCCGAGGGGTAACGAGTAGCTTCAGACCCAGAGTTGATGGCATCTAGACGATCAGCTTCCGGAAGGGAAGGAATTGAGAGTTGGTTTGCCCTTACAGTTCCACCTCCAGCAAAGTCGGCATAAGCCCAATCGAAGTAGTGCCCGGAGGAAAGGCGGAAGTGAACCGAGAACTTGGCTTTCTTGTCCAGCTTTAGCGAGCCTTCCAACAGGCTTCGCTGCTGCGCTTGACTGTAGGTATGAACTCCCTCCGTGTCAGTGATACCTCGGTATCGGGCGCTGAAGGTGAAGTTATCAACCGTCAGCCATCGGGAGAACGCGTTCTGCCAGTCCAGGGCAACTGCATCCAAAGGGGCGGGTCGGGGTGTAGCGGAGGGTACAGCTTCCTGTCCGGAAAGAAGAAAGGAACCGAAAAGCGTAGTAGCCGCAAGCGCCTTAAGTTTTGTTTGTAACATTGAACGAATCTTTGCCATAAATCCTGCTAATCAATAGAGGAGTGGCTGTTTCGGAAAATTCTTCTCTTTGCTGCGGCAGTGCACACTGTGTTTCCAGGTGGTAGGGGTCACCGCCGGCTACTCCTCCTCGCCGCAGACATAGCGATTTCTAGAAAGTACTCCCAGTACGTCCCACTGAATTTGAAAGTCCTAAAGCTTCTCTATCCTCGCGTCGATAAGTGGTTCGTAGACGAGGAACCATGAAGAAGATAGCTTCCGCCTTTTTAGTAGTAGCGCTTTCGTTGGGCGCTAACGCGGCCCAGCGACCTAAGGTGTCAGCCGACGCCGCAGCCGTAGACCCGCAAACGGTAGTAGATGTGATTGTGCAGTGGAGTATCCCAGTCGGGGTGGCTACGAACCAGATCATCGCTTCGCTCGGCGGCACAACAGTGTCGGAATTTAAGTCCTTGAACCAGGGTGTATACCGGCTGGCAGCTTCCGCAGTAACCAGCTTAGGCTCGCGCCCCGACGTGAAGTATGTCTCCGTTGATCGCAAGGTCGCGCATAAACTCGACAATACAGCTGCCGCAGCCAACGCGTCTGCCGCTTGGAATGCGGGGTGGACTGGGACGGGCGTGGGCGTGGCGATCATTGATAGTGGGATCAATGCGGATGCCAACATCTCGAACCTTACCTATACCGAAGACTTCACGGGAACAGGAGGAAAGAAGCCAGGTCAGGATGCTTTCGGGCATGGTCAGCATGTGGCTGGAATCATCGCTTCCAACGGAAGTGGTACGAGTATTGCCAAGGGGCCTATTAGCTCCTACAGCCGAAAGTTTATCGGTATCGCCCCAGGTGCCAACCTGATCGACTTACGAGTGCTGGATGCAACCGGCAAGGGAAGCGATAGTCAGGTCATCGCAGCCATTGATCGAGCCATTGCCCTCAAACAGAAGTACAACATCCGGGTCATCAACATATCCCTGGGAAGACCAGTCTACGAGAGCTACACCGTAGATCCTCTCTGCCAAGCTGTAGAGGCCGCTTGGAAGTCCGGGATTGTAGTCGTGGTCGCGGCAGGG
This sequence comes from uncultured Acidobacteriaceae bacterium, assembly GCA_963814195.1. Lineage (GTDB taxonomy): Bacteria > Acidobacteriota > Terriglobia > Bryobacterales > Bryobacteraceae > Bog-105. The sequence goes on along the minus strand of CAWFBU010000003.1, from coordinate 25,851 downwards.
AATGAAGGCCGGGATAATACCTACGGCAACGAAGGGTATGGCACCATAACGGCACCAGGGAACGACCCGTATGTCATCACGGTCGGTGCTATGAAGACGGGCGGCACGCCCACCCGCACTGACGACCTGATTGCGAGCTATAGCTCGAAGGGCCCTTCCGCAGTGGATCACGTAGTGAAGCCTGACCTTGTGGCACCTGGCAACCGTGTGGTCTCATTGCTTGCAAATGGCGGCACGCTGGCTGCCCAAAATCCCGCCAATTCGGTAATGCAGTCTTATTATGCGAACACCAATAATGGTCAGGCCAAGAACACTTCCGGGAGTTTCTTCATGTTGAGTGGCACCAGCATGGCTGCCCCGGTTGTGAGCGGTGCAGCAGCTGATCTCATTGAGGCCAAACCCAGTCTGACACCGGACCAGATCAAGCTGCTCTTGATGCAGACTGCGTATAAGGGCTTTCCCGTCTCCAGCACTGTCGTTGACTCAACCACCAACCAATCCTTCACGAGTTATTACGACCTTTTCACGGTTGGCGCAGGTTATTTAGACATCGGCGCAGCTTTCGCATCCATCAACGACGTGCCGAACGGGCACAGCGCGTTGTCCCCGATTGCCACCTATGACGATAAGACAGGGCAAGTGACTGTGCTTTATGATCCGTCCTCTGTCTTTTCCGATCGAGCAGTGTGGGGTGCTAGAGCAGTGTGGGGTGCCCAGTCGGTCTGGGGCTCATCGGTTCTCAATGCAGACAGAGCAGTGTGGGGCGCTCGGGCCGTGTGGGGCGCAAATACTTCGGCTACCAGGTCGATGTGGGGAGCAACTACTGGTTGGGCAACTAGTTCCACAACCGGAGCAGAATCAACACCCGTGAGTATCAATGGTGAGCCCTAAACCACTTCCGTCTCATGACGAGTTCGCAAGCCGCTGCTTCCGCGACTCTAAGAAACGGTCCTCGAATTGAATTAGATATAGAGCAGGTCGGCTAAGCCGACTTGCTCTATAACGCTTCTAGGGACACAAGATTATTAGCCCTGTGCGTCCGCCCCGAAGATCGGGCCAGGGTAAAGAGTGTCCGAGTCTCGAACGGGTTCCAGCGTCGCACGATTCTCCGGTGTAGCGAACGACCTAACGCAGGATAGTGGGGGATGTGACCGCAATTTTCATCTCTGTCACAATCGAAGCCAAGTCACGATAGCTCAGCCGGAATCGCAGATCCCACCGCACGCATAGGATGATGTGCATCCCCCTACTATGCAAACCAGCGCTTTCCAAGAAAAAGCTGGGCTTGGGGCTTTATTTCCGTATTCTCAACAACCCTCCACAACCCAACTCAAACAAACCCGTATCACTGGTTTCTGCCGTCGGCGAGCAGATGCGAGCGTGGCGCGGGAGCCTGTAGTTTGCCGTTTTGAAAGACAGGCACGCCCCGTGTCAGCTTACGGAACAGGAACTCGCGCATAACATTCTCTCCGGCTGCGGCTGCAGTGATGATGAGACCGTTCCGAAGCGTGAGGCCGACTTGTCTGTCCTGAGGCGATTTGTAAAGATTGGAGATTCCGGCGGCAGCAAAGCTTCCGAGGATGTGGGAGTAGCTAGGCTGCAGCTGCCCATTGTCGCCCTTGCAGATGACAGCAGACATTACCGCATAAGTGAACCTCGAGCGAACGCTTCCCGAGCCACGGTAAAAGTATCTGGGATCCTGATGGAAAAGAACCGGGAAGACGGCACTACCCAACATCCTGCTCGCGACTGTGTCCGCGTAAGTGGATCCAAATCGTTTGGCGTATCCCTCCGCACCCTGACCATACCCGGGGAAAGTTTTGTGGTATTGCTCCGCTCCTGCAATTCCAGCCACAACCAAGAACGAGACTGGATCAGTGACCGTGCGAATTGCCATCCCGAACTTCAATTTCGGAGTCATAGGAGCGGCATCCCAGATGTAGCTGGTGTAGTAATTGGGAAGCAAGCCTAAGAGGCGCTGCGTTTCCTCTTGTTTTACCTGTGCCTGAGCTACCTCTTGCAGAGATGCGTTTACATTTACCGTTGTGGTCTTCGTGGCCATTGGCGTGGGAACTATCGGCAATTCGTGTCTCGCGCCCTCAGCAACTCTAAAGGGTTCGGAAGCGAACGGTTGAAGACTTGCCACGTCGATTTTAATTTGATAGATCCCGGCCGGGAGGCCAGTGAAAGCAAAGGTTCCGGTGCTGTCGGTTGTCACCTTCAACTCGACGTTGTTGTTCTGACCTAAAGCCCGCACCTCAATGCCGACCAGCCCTTCGCCCCGGCTATCGCGGACGGTTCCTGTAATGCTGCTCGAAAATTGAGATCTAAGAACGGCCGGATCCGGAGCGAGTCGCTGCGCATGCAGATTTATTGCAAACCCTACGCACAGGAACAGCGCTGGTAAGAAGGGCTTTGAAAGTGTGCGTGCACGAGTCTTTGGTCGGACTTGATCGCACGTGCGTCGGGTTGACGCGTGCCACAGAGACGTGATTTTGTCCTCCATACCTGTTTGATCCTTAATGTCGGCACTGCATTACAGTCGGTTATGAAAGGGTTCAACGGAATTCGTGTTCGAACGTTGGGGCAAGACTCAAATCGTAGGTACAACCGCTCGATCTGGAATCAGTCATCGTCTGGGCTGAGATTGCCTAGCGATATTGATCCGTGGAAAGATGATAAAACACTGGTAAGCCCAGTCGTTGTATAAACGAACAGAAGAATCCAGATGAGAAATTGGAAAACGCTCTTCCTAACTTTATTCGTATTTCTGTCTGCGGCTAGTCTCGTCGCGCGTGCGCAGGACTGGCATGTCGAAAAGGGTTTTCAAGTCGGTGGCGAGGGGCGCTGGGATTACCTTACCGTGGACGCCAACAACCATCGGTTGTTCGTTCCGAGAACCACGCATACTATGGTTATCGACGCGACAACCGGTAAGACTCTTGGGGACATACCGGGGCAGAAGAACGCACATGGCGTCGCAATCGTGCCCCAGGCAGGACGCGGATTCATCAGTGATGGAGGGGGAGACGGCGCGGTCGTCATATTCGATCTAAAAAGCTACTCCGTCCTTGGAACGATTCCGGCCCAGCCCGATGCTGACGGAATCATCTTCGACAAGTCTAGCGGGCGCGTTCTTGTCGTGTCCGGAGATGGCGGCACACTGATGTCTCTCAAGCCAGACCTCGATCCCAAGACCGGAAAGATGGAGCCGCCGATTGAACTGGGTGGCAAGCCCGAGTTCCTAGCATCGGATGGAGTTGGCAAAGTCTACGTCAACTTAGAAGACAAGGACGAAGTCGCAGTCGTAGACATGAAAGCACGGAAGGTTCTCACACACTGGCCTGTTGCGCCGGGCGGCGCTCCGGTGGGGATGTCAATTGATGCGTCGAGAGGACGTCTTTTCATCGGATGTCGTAAGCCGCAGAAGCTAATTGTCATGAGTACCAGGGATGGGAAAGTTCTGGCCGATCTACCCATCGGAGCTGGTGTTGACGCAACCAACTTTGACGGACACCAAATATTTACCAGTTGCAGCGACGGAGTACTTGCGGTGGCGGCAGAAACATCACCAGGAAAATTTGCGATCGTACAAAGTGTCAAGACACCACGCGGAGCTCGAACCATGGGTGTGGATGCCGCGAATCATGCCATTTATCTACCAACAGCGGAATTCGAGGATGCTAAACCAGGGTCGGCTACCAGGCCGATAGTGAGGCCTAACACCTTTATGATTGCTATTGTTCGTCGCTAGCGAGCGATCAGCATTGAGTCGGATACATCGAAAGCTGACAAACTGCAGTGTTTTGAGGTCACGCCCAAGCTACCTGAAACGGCTCACTTACAGGAATTCTCTAGCGGAGAACCGTCAAACGACTTCTATTAGGAAAGGGATTCGCTCTCGGCACGTGGCCACAACGAAGTCCAGGGCCTCGGACAATTTGGTCATCACATAGTCCGGCTTCGCTGTTCCAAAGCGTTCCTTGCTCTTTTCGATGTCACCTTTATGGCCCAACATTCCTACAACGATGGGGCTAGAAGGACATTGGCCGTCGTATGCGGGCACAGTAACTGCGCGCACTCACAAAGGCAAATGGTGGGATAGCGGAGAGAAAGATAATGTCATCGGTATCTTCTCGAAGCTCATGGATCCAGTCGGAAGGAAAATGAAAACAATGACAACCGCCGCGGTGCAGCACTTGGGCCAGCACTGTCGCGCATGATGCATCTGCTTCGTCAACGACTCCCAAACAGGCAATCTGTTGAGAGCAGTCGGGAGCGGGATGGAAGCCTAGCGGAACTTCCGGGGTTCTAACGGCGGCATCGGACACATGGTTGCGAGACTCACGCGACTGGAACTTACTCGTCCAATCCGCCTAGCTCCGCCTTGAATCGGGAATCGTCATCAGCCATCCAAATCGTTCCGTCATGATCTGTACCACAGGCGATGAATGGCGGTCTCGCCGCTCGCCACGCTTTCGTTGCCCGCATCGTCGGCTGCTTAAGGGACACGATTGGAGGTAGATACGCTTCCGTAGTAAGCGAAGCAAGCAGCTTTTCGCTCGGCGCAGGCATCTTTGTAACCGCAGCAACAGCCCCAACTCCCATCGAGATGAACTGTCTGAGTGGCGAACTGGATATCAGATACTCGCTAAGTCGCTCAAATTCTTTGATCGCCCGACGGACAAGGCGTGAGAATCCGAACCTCCGGGCTTCGGTCGACAGCTGTCTGTACGTGGCATCTTCAATGAAGCGTTGAAATGCCTCGGCACGCTGCTGGGCAGATGCTGGCTTAAGCACCAGCTCGTTAACAGGATGTCGTTGATAGGCGCCGAAGATCATATTGAGCATTGCGAGGTGAGCGCGGGAATCGGATGAAGACAGGTACTGATTGAGAACCTTGAGTCGCGAACGGATTCGTCTAAGATTTATGTCGATCTGAAGTTGATATTCGATTCCAAGAAGGAACGGGCGCAAATGTTCGTCGCACAATTCCGCTACCGCTTTTCCAAGTCTCGAAAACATTGTGCTGCCCCATGTATGGTGTCCCGAGTAGTTGAGTTGAGCCTCTTTCAAGATCGGCGCCATGAAGGCATAGATGCGATCGCCGCATTTATCGTGCTCATCGATCTTCCAGACCCGTTTCTTGAATGAAGGTGTCAAAGCGTCTGCCGCTCGAAAGTAGAAGGAAGGACTATCAAGGGCCAAATGAATCGCTCCTTGACTTATCAGCTCTTCTACGATGAACGGCAAGGACGATCCATCATACGGCGTTCTGCCAACTCGAACACTGCCCTTCGGCGAATCCAACGCCTTAACGAACCGAGGGCCGAGCATCCCGGGCATCAGCACGGCCGCATACAAAGGTTCAGGCGCCTGCTCATCTGACATTTTCATTTACGATACCGCCCGCTAAATCGACGCGGCGCCTTTGGACATTTAGGAACGAAAAAAGCCCTTCACGTCTGCAATGTCGGGGTTGGAAGGAGAGTCGCTAAGCGGCTCCCTCCGTCTCCAAGGTGTCTTTCTTCTTTCGATCGAGAACCCTGATGGATTCCACGACGATCTCGGTGACTGGCCACGGAACATTGACCGATCCGGTTTCTGATTCGATGGTGCGGTTGTACTCGCGGTAGGTCAATTGGCCTTCGATCAACACATGAGCTCCTTTCGCTAGGTTGGCTGCATACTGGGCAGCGCTGCTGTAGACCACGCAATCATGCCATTGGGTCTTTTCCTTCCATTCGGAATCTTGTTGATACCGCCTAGTGGTGGCTACTGAGAAGCGGGTGATTTCCTTACCCGTCTGACTAGAGAAGGTCTTTGCCTCCTGGCCGGTAAAGCCGATGAGAGTAACACGGTTGAGATACATGTGGATTGAGCTCCTTAGTTGGTTTGAATCGTTGGCTGGGGTGGTGCGCCAACACCCTCGAGGCCTCGCCGGCGAGAGCGGGGTAGCAACCGGACAAGATCGGGGAGCGGAAGCTTTTTGGGGAAGGAGCGAAGCGGAAGGGGGATCACCCGAAACCAGAGGCCCCTGTTCTTGCGGGCGCGAGGGCAGAGCCATTAGGAACTTGTTTTCACTCAGACTTTGCAAGAACCGACGTCAATTTACCCTAAGTTCCAAATTCCTCTATACTCCGCCGGCGGGTAATCTCCCAGAACCGGACTTCTGGCCAGCGTCCGACTGCCGCATTTCTGGCGACTATCCGAAACCGTTGCCGCGAACTCTGTGTTGCCCGAACGAACCCGGAGTTCAGCCCTTAATGGCTTGAGCGATGGCCGAAACTCGGTGACCCAACGCCTCTTCAAACAACTCCGATTTGCTCTTAATATTCAGATCTTTGTTCCGAGGGTGATGTCGTACAATCGGGCCTGACTTTGGGCGACACGAGCGCACTACGCCCGAGGTAACTTCAGGAAAGGCTTTATCACTCATTTGTCCGTAGGAATGGACTCCAGCGGAAGCGCCAACGAAGTTCTGCGTATGTTCAGCAACGATGAGCCTCGGTTGTTTGTGGCAGCAACCTCAATCGCGCTCGGATTTGTGATCGTCGGGTTTTCTTTCGTTCGCAAGAGATTCGATCGCTTGCCTTCCTACCTCGCCTGGTTTGCGGTCGTCTACGGTGCTCGCCTTTGGTTCCAGTCAGGGATTCACAACCTGATGGCGCCTGCCTCTGACAGTCCTACAAGGCTGCAACTGGCTCTCAACTTCTTTGTCGCGATACCGGCGTTCTTGTTCTTTGGTGAAGCCGAAGCTGCAGACCGTAGGAGGCGCATCCTGGTTAACACTGTCTGCATTGCTGCCCTACTTCTGATTGGCGCAGCGCTCCTTGGGTTCCCATGGTTAATACTGGACCGGGCAAATAGCGTGACGATCATTGCCGGGTCATCATTGCTCTTGTTCTTCACATTGCGGCAAGCTCCGGCAACGAGGGATGAGATTATTTTTCGAGCAGGCTTGATCGCCTTTGTCACGCTAGTGCTCTGGACCAACATCTCAGAATTGTTGGGACGCCCGGTCACCGTTGAATTCTATGGTTTCGCAGCACTCCTTTGCTGTTTAGGCTATGTTGCCGCCCGGCGAACACTCGAGCGCGACCAACGCCTGCACTCGATACAGCAGGAGCTCGAGATCGCTCGCCGCATTCAGATGGCTATACTACCTGCTGGATCTCCAAACTCCGATCACTTCTGTGTCGCTACGCGGTACAAGGCGATGACCTCGGTAGCGGGCGACTTTTATGAGTTCCTGCAAACTGAGAATGGGGGTCTGGGCTTGCTAGTAGCCGACGTCTCAGGTCATGGTGTACCCGCAGCTCTCATCGCCTCCATGGTCAAGGTAGCTGTTCAGTCTCACCGCCATAAGCAGCATGATCCCGCTTCTCTTCTTGCGGGAGTGAATCAGGCACTATGCGGGAATGCTCAGAATCAATTCGTTACTGCGGCGTACGTTTATCTCGATGCCACAAATGCCGAGCTTCGTTATGCAGCCGCAGGCCATCCACCGATGCTCCTGTTACGTCATGGGGAGGTGATGCAGATCGAAGAGAATGGCCTCATGATGGCGTTCCTGTCCTCTGCTATCTATACGTCTACTACACGAAACCTGCAACACGGTGATCGTATTTTGCTGTACACGGATGGGATTGTCGAAGCTTCAAACGCGAGCGAGGAGGAATTCGGATATGAAAGGATTGCTAACCTTCTGATAGAAAGCGCAATGCACTCGCCGGAGCAAGCGGCGGCTGCCCTTCTTAGCGCTGTGAGCGCTTGGTCTGCAAGTCAACAGGACGACCTAACGATCGTGGTTTGCGACTACAATGCCATCCTGCAATCACAACGAACCCAGCTGTAGCAACTTACCTGACCGCTGCCACCTCACACGGGGGTTACCATCTACGTTGATCGGTGTTTTGTCGATTGTTGCAGTCACCACGCTATCTAAGCCTCCCGATCACGGACGAGAACGGGATTTCGGGACCGCGCGCAAGTCACATCCGCGACATGCGCGTTTATGGCTACCTATCTGCATAAGCACGGAGCGAAAAGATACATCAACGACTAGCGCGTTCCTAGTTCCCAATGCTGACTGCGCCGCAAAGTCAGGTCACTTCAGTTGGATGCCCGCTATGTTGACATTGGCCATAAACGGCCTTCGAGGACATTACCCGCGCGAAGTCGGCCGAGGCTTTTCGGTCCGGATCACAGTTGCAAACGGGACTTCAGGGTAGTAATCCGGAACGTTACTGTTCCGGCATGCCGACTTCTTGTCAACTTGCATTTGTAAACGCTGGGCCGTTAAGCGCGATCTATTGGGCCGCAACCGAAAGGGCGGAGGTAATTTCCGGATGACTCGTACCCAGGAGGCAATAGGCTGCTACGAACGTAGCCAATCGGTGAGAAGCGGCCGACCAGGCCTTTCCGCAGCAATTGCGCGCGGGGATGCGTTCTCGACAAGATCTGCGCGGCTATCTCAAGTCTGGCCTAGGCCGAAAAACGCAACCACAGCCTGCGCCAACGCCGCTGGTGCAAAGAGCACAGCCGAGTGATCCCGCCCATCGAGCGACCTGTACGTCCCTTGAGGCAAACTGGCCGCCAGCGCCCGAGCACCAGTGTGAAAGAAGACTTCACTTCGACTACCAACCGCCACCATCGTCGGCATCGTGTCATGGGCCCAGCGCTCCACCGGAAGTAGTTTTCCTGACTGCGTGCCCGAAAGCGTAGCGAGGTCGTAGGGAATGGTGTGAGCCATACCTTCCATCCGCGACCACCCCGGCATCAAGAGGCGCATCAGGGTAACCGCAGGGCCCGGAATGCCCATTCCGTCCGTAAAGAATGCCTTTACCGCGGCACTCGTCTCCCCGTGTGCAGCAAGTGAGGCCACGCGGTCGCACAACTCATGCGAAATGGGAGGTCTGGTTCCGTCAACGATGAACGGCGGCTCATAAATAAATAGGCGCCCTATCTTTGCGCCCAGTTGGCTCGCCGCATCCAGCGCCAGTACCGATCCCGATGAACTGCCAAACAAGAACACAGGACCGCCGCTCGCATCCACCAACGCTTCGAGGTCTTCCACCTCGCGCGCCACCCCCCAGGGCTGCACATCGGTGCTGTCCCCTCGCCCTCTGCGGTCATAATTGATCACGGTGAAGTGCTTCGCCAACTCCGCCGCAAGCCGGCGATTCCCGCTCCGATCCGTCAACGCCGCCGAAACCAGCACTAGCGCTGGCCCGCGCCCCGTCACTTCATAAGCAATCGACGTACCGTCCCGGGATACGACGCGCCGCACGACCCCATCTTTCGGAATCGGATCCGTGCGGAACGCAATGCGTGCGCCGATCACAAGCAACCCGATCAGCGCACACACCGCTAAACCCGCGGCCCCCACATAACGAACAAGTCGCCCTGATCGCTTCATGCTCATACCTTTGATAGTTCCTGCTTCCTACTCGCGCTACCCGACTGAGCTTCTCTCTGAAGCAACTCCGCCAACTTGTCGTAGCTCTCCGCCGCTCCATGCTCCATCCCGGAACGCAACACGATGTCACGAACTTCTTCGGACGGATACAGAACAGTAGCAGTCATCGTTGTCTTTCCATCGGTCTCCGTCAGGACCATCGTTACTTGCGATTCGCCTGGGTAGTCATCGAACGATTCCATATGCACCGACCGCTCTGGCGCAGTAATCTCGCGATAGACACCGCGCATTCCCATATCGCGTCCGTCCGGCCCCCGTAGCAGAAATCGGAATCCGCCACCCACTCGAAAGTCGACGTCACAAACTACCAACGAGAAACCCCGGGGCCCAAACCATCTCTTCAATAATTCAGGCTTTGAGAAAGCATCGAAAACCAGATGCCGAGGCGCATCGAACACCCTCGTCAGCACAATTTCCCGGCTCGTCGGAGTCGTTACCTGCAAAGTCCCTGTATTCTTCATCGCTTTTTCCCTTTCTTTGCGCGTGCAGCGCTCTTCTTCTTGTCTTCTTGTTTAAGTTCCCCAAGCAAATCGTCCAGCCGCTGAAAGCTGCTTTCCCATAACTCTCGATAGCGTTCAAGAAAGCCGTCAGCGACGGCCAATGGCTTCGCGTCGAGGCGGCAGGGCCGGCGTTGCGCCTCACGCCCTCGGGTTACCAACCCTGCCCGTTCCAGCACCTTGAGGTGTTTGGAGATAGCTGGCTGCGTCAATGAAAACGGCGCCGCCAGTTCCATCACAGTGGCTTCCCCCTCGGCCAAACGGGCAAGAATCGCTCTCCGAGTCGGGTCAGCGAGCGCCGAGAAGGTCGCATCCAGTTGTTGCGAGTTCATCATAACCACACGGTTATATAACCAGTTGGAATTATGACGCAAGCAGAAAAGAGTGTCAACAAAAAGAGTGCGCCTGCGGCGTCTGTACGCCCGTCAAGCCATCTCGTCAGTCTCAATCCGGTACAACGCGTCTCAATGTGCGGGTGACTGGCGCATTGCGCTATTTGCTCCTTTGTCCGATCTCCACTTGCGCCAGGGTGTCGTCCAGGTCTTTTCTCTCCAGGAATGTTTCTTCAGGCGGGGCCGCTTCGCAACGCTGCGGGTGTATGGTCGGCCGTCTAGACAGAACTCCTTAGATCGCGATGGATCGCGGGTAGACTTCTGAGTTCAGAAGTCAATCGGAGGAAGCCGACTTTTTCAACAGATCCGCTAGCGGCGTCCACACGTTGTACACATGTCATTCGGGAAGCCAGGCACTCAGCGGTGAGCTCCGTTTCTTGAGACTGGCGACGTATTTGGATTCGTCATACGCAACCCCGTCCCGCCAGCAGCAGAACAGAAGCCGTTGCCACTTAAATGCCAAAGCGCGAAGGGCGACATGATGGCGCTTCCCGACGGTCCGCAGTTGATCGTAATAGACCCTCGCCCAGCGGCAGCTCTTCATCGAATGCTGCGCCCACTCGTGAAAGGTTTGCCGCAGAAACTTCGGACAAGCCCTTCGGAATTGGATAACTCGCGTCCGGCGGCTGGCCGCAGTGACGGGAGCGATGCCGCTGGCACATTGCAGCTGATGAGCATTCTGATAGCGCTTACCGTTTCCCATCGCTGCCAACAAACGAGGCGCCATGACTGGCCCGGCGCCCGGCAGGGACTGAGCTATCGCCCAACAGGGATGATCGCGACTGGTTTCAGCGATGACTGTTCGTGTTGCCTCACGTAAGTTTCTTACTATTTGCCTCATGAGGATTCTTACTTTTGCCCCATCTCGCTGCGTTTGGCAACTGTACTGTACTCGACCCATTTCGGCGCCTTGATTTGGGCCACCCCTGATTGATGGTTTCCCGGCCGGTCTTAGGCTTGCCAGTTTGAATGGGAGAGACCGTCGACGAAGCGGTGGAATGTGGGAATCGCTTGGTTTTGGGCGATTTCCAAGGGCTGTGGAAAGGGTGGGAAGCCTGGTCTTGGCTTTCCATGCTTTCCACGGACCGTCATTTCCACCGCTTACTTGTCTGTCGATTTGGCTCCTCTTCCGTCACTTTAGTCTTCCGAAATCACTCGCTGGCCGGCGTCGACATTATCTATGAGCCCTAAGACGAAAACTGGTCTGGTGCCGCTGACGCCAGAAGCTCCGGTTCAACGGGATATATTTGACGTGATACAACCAGTCCCGGAGCCGACATCTTGGGTGAAGTCTTGCATTTCGCAGATCAGTCGCTTGACCGCGTCCTGTCGCCAGCATTTGAGCCGACGCTGCAATGTGCGCAATTGGCCTGCTGTGTAGCAGTCTGGATACTTAGATCTTAGTTTGGCGAAGAGCTCAAGGCCTGTCTGATCAGGATCAGTGCCAAGCCATTCACACAACTCGGGCCAGTGTGCCTCGAACGGATCGACTCGCGTTCGCCAGGTGCGTGACAGCCCCGATGTTCGATTGCTGCGCTTGCCGATCACCACGCCGCGAGCACGTGCGTCTTCACGCCAGAGATTGACACGACGGGTCAACGCAGCAAGTTGCCCGAGGTGGAAGCGGCCTGGATACTGGACTCTCAGCTCATCGAGCAACTCCGAGGCATTCAAGTTTGGACGGCCTTCGAGCCGTCGTTCAATCAACGGCCAGACCAATGTAAAAGCATGTATTCGCCGGATGTGTCGTCTGGCCAAGTCTTGTCGCTGAAGTTCGCAACGCCTTTCGACTTCAACATCCAACTGAGGCGTCGACGGTCGAACGGTGGTGGCGACGGTTGGTTTGTTTCTCTGCGATCTTGGTTCCGATTGCGGCGTCAACTGTCGTGTTGCAACCGTGGCGAGAGGAACCACTTCGCGGAGTGGTCGCAGATAGCGTGGTTGCGCCTCTTCGGAGTGGGTCGGTCGTACTTCGCCTGCCCGCCACGCGCTAGACAGGCTGGCCAAAAATGCCGGCAGATCCGGCTCTTGCATTGATGGCACATCAGGTCTACCCCCATTGGCGAGTACCACCAGATGGCTTTGCATGGCTCGCACTTCCTCAAGCAGTTTCAGTGGATCGAGCGCGATCCCGACCTCGCGCAGCTTGGCCTTGATGGCGTCTGAGACCGTTTCGGCTTGCAAAAGCCGCTCGTACGGCGTCGCGGGTGGATGGTAGCGCTTGCTCACCTGCGCGCCTTGCCTGTGTTTCTCCGCTAGCTTGAACGAAGGCTGGAAGAAGTTCACGAACAGGCGCGATGCGCCATAAAGGCGCCCTATCGCTTGCGCCGCAGCGATGCCCTCAAACCGGCGGTAACCGAGGAGCTTGCGTACGACGGCGCCATTCTTTTGTTCGATCCACGCCTGGTCGTTCTTTCGATAGGGGCGCGACCGGGTGAGTTCGATGCCGTTGCGGAGGCAGTATTGGATCATTGCTTCGTTCACGAATTCACTGCCATTGTCGACATCTAGTGCGCGAAGAGCAAAAGGCAGACCTATGCGGATACGCTCTAGAACCTCGATCAGCAGGCCACTCTCTCGCACCACCAGCGGTGCGCATTCAGTCCAGCCGCTCGCAATGTCGGTGAGCACGAGACTGTTGACGTAGCTGCCTTTGTTCATTTCTCCACAGTGCGCGACAAGATCCATTTCCATGCTGCCCGGAAGTGGCTCTTTCCAGTCGGCAAAGGTTCGCACCGGCACGCGGCGGCGGATCTCCGGTGTGACGCGGCGAGTTTTCTTGGTGTGCGTCGCATCGCGCGGCGTCCGCAAACAACGGTCGATCGTTGCCGCACTCATCGTCAGCACCTTGGTCCGGACCGCCTCGTCGAGTTTCAGGTGACCGTGCCGCTCAAGAGCTGGCAACAGGATGCGCAGCAGCGGCTGCAGCCGCTTCCCGCAGACCCGGTCGGACGCTTCCCACAGAACGATGAGCGCCTGGCGTGCTGCATCGTCGTAGAGGCTCGACCGATTACGAGTCTGCGGTCGCTTAGGCAAGGCCGGGTGCTCTGCGTTGAGTAAGTGTAACGCGTACTTCGGGTGATAGCCGGTGCTGGCAATGAACTCGCTTAAGATCAGCTTCTTGGTCTTGCCGCTGCTCGACTGGTAACGCTGCCGCAAGGAATCAGCCAGTTCAGTTCGTGACGCATGGGTAAGTTTAGTGCCCATTGAAGGTCTCCTGTTCGAAGACCTGAAAAGTAACATTTAGCGTGAGGCACTTCTTCCCTTTAGTTAGATTTCTCGTGAGGCAATGCGATCAATGACTGCATCAAACGCTTTGATACTCGTTTGCATCTGCTTCAGCAACGCTACTAACGCCGTTACTTCCAGGACATAGCAATCCAGCAACACCGTGTCTTGGACAGCAGGAACAGCCATGCTGACCTGCTTTGCCCAAGCCGCTGCTTCTTCCGAAGTGCGCCGACGCTGAAGAAGAAATGCTTCCAGTTGTTCTGCGTTGCGCTTTTTGTAACTGGTCCAGCCTAGGCCACCTGGTCAGCAGATCGAGTACCGGTGCCGCTCCGATATCGTCGAACCAGTTCAACACTTGTGGGAAGTAGACCTTCAGGCGTGCAGATAGCCGGTTGCCATGTCGCTTCTTCTCTTCCACCCAATGCCGGCGTTGTTCCACCAACATCAGCAGCCGTCGAGTCGGTTCATCATCCTGCTCCAAAGGACGGAGGCGATGTCGATGATGCACCAGCAGCTCCAGAAGTAGTTCTCCATCAGCAGGATCACTCTTACTTCCAGACGGGTACAGAGCTTGCCGAAACTGCCCGGCGGCTTGGGGATGAATCGGATAGATCTCGACGCATTCATATTTCAAAAGCATCCAGACGACTGCCCCGTGTTTCTGCTCGATGGCAACTCCGACTCGGCGACCATCGAGGCGTCTCATCAACTGACCGATCCAAATATCCAAAGCTTCTGGAGTTTGCTCCAGGCGCCCTCGCTCCCGCTCTCCGGTGTCAGTCCATTGCAGTGACCAAGCATGCTCCTGGTCCCCCCAATCGAATCCTACCCACGCTGCGTAGCGCTCATCACGATCCACGTTGCCTTGCTGCTTCATCTCTCTTTCGCTCCACGCTTCGTTCGGCAAGCTGGCTTCGCATCTCCAAAGGACTTATAGAGGTCGTGCTGTGATTCAGCGACAGCTTCTGAGAATTCGTCTTAGCGAAGCACATCCCGCTACTCGAGGGTCTACACGAAAACATCGAGTGTTAGTCGGCAATACTCGTAGCAGCGGGATGCTTGCTCTCTTGTGCTTATTCCTGATTCTCCGCTCCATGAAATAACGGAACGGCATGCGAACAGGCCTCAGAGAAACTTTTCCACAACCGCCGCGACCGACGACTGTTGATAACCAACCTCTTGAGCCAACTCCTTGGCTCGACTATAAGTCGGCTTTGGTGAGATTGGCCGCAAACGGGCATCGAGGGTAATGACGAATGCCTGCTTGCAACAACAAGTGATCAATCTTCTGCACGGGTCGCAAGTTGCTGCCGTGACGAGCTTTATCGACCGCAGAGAGATAGGGAACGAAAAACGCCGATGGCAGATGCAACGGGACTTACCGGTCTCTTTGGCAACCTGGAGCTAAAGCGTTCTGCGATAGTGGACGCACCGGTCAACAACCTCAAAGCCCAAGGCTTCGTGGCAGGTCAGCGAGAGCTCGTTGTCAATCCATGTATCGGAGGCCATCTCGAGACATCCGTGGCTCCGCGCCCAATCTTCTGCTGTACGGAGCAAGCGGCGGCCGATACCGTATGCCGCGCCCCCTCGGCGACATACCAGCCCTCCAGATAGCCGACCGGCAGTGCCGGACTGCAGCCATCGGCGTGCGATCGCAAGTCGACCTCAGCAAACCCCAATAGCCTGCCATCGGCGGTCTCCGCGACGAAGTTGACCAATCGCATGCTCCCAGGAGGTTCGCCAGCCAGTATCGGTTGGAGCTCGCGTGCGTGTTCCTCTGCCGAAGTCTCCGGCCACAGCGCTTCCCGAAGGCGCGCGAGTTGCTTACGATCGACCGGCTTCGCCTGGCGGACGTGAACTTCCATCAATAAAGCATATACGCTATAGTCGATTGCGACCGACGCCGGTCGCATTCGAAACTTGGCGGTGCGTATCCAGCTGACACTTCACTGCAAGACCGACTAACCAGCTGTGTGGAGTTCAGAACCGATGCGCCTTTTGGGGCTAAACATTTCCTGCAGAGCGCAGACGCGGGAAGGCTTGCGCCTGTAGGTGGCGTAAAGCAGATGTCAAGCCCAAAAGTTGTTTGTGACGTTGTTTGGCGGAAAGGATAGCCTGGGAAATAGATGAATCTCCGGATGGCGGAAGTTGAAGAAAGCGACAAAGATTTATAAGTTGGTCAGAGAGCACAGCAGAGACAATGCGTATTTATCCGCAGCTGTGCTGGGACCTTACGAGAAGCGCCACAATCGTGCATCTCGACATTCTACTGGCCATGCACGAAACCATTTTCCGGCATTGCCAAGTGAACTGGTCGGAAGTCATCAACATCTAAAACGAGATCGAATGTGGGTATTCGAATTCTTCAAGCAAATCGGAAAGGTTAATCTCGTTGGTCCGCCGCCGATACTACTATCTTCTGACCTCTCCTGCATCCATAATTTCTCGTCGTGCCATATTCCCCGGGTTGCGCAAACCGAGCGAGTGCTGCAAGCGATCGCGCCATTCTCAGAGACAATAGATGATGATTCGGGATCCTCGCGCAGGTGCTTTTCGAGCTATGGTGGGAAAGTTCGTGAGCGCTCTACAAACCGGCAGTTTGGAATGAGCCTGCCGCACTCGGCACGGTTCACGGAGCGCTCAAATCATTCCAATGACCTGCGCGAAACTTGAAAAGCTAGAAACCGATCCGATTCTTGGCAGTTTTGCAATCCTGGACACGCTCTTAAGGGTATGGGAATAATGATTCCAGCCGTGGAGGGGGAAGAGCCCGGATGACGCAGGAACAATGGCGAGCCGCCTGGATTCTTTGCGAAACAGCAGCGAATCTGGACGGGGAAGCCAGAGCTGAATACGTTCGAGGTGCAACGGTTGACCCGGGTGTAGAGTGCCAGGTCATCGCGGTTTTTGAAGAGCTGTCGTTAGGCCCTTAATTTCCGCCGCACCGGATCGCCGCAGCGGAGATGTGATCGGCCGCTATGTGCTGTCCGAGCGAATCGGACAGGGCGGGATGGGCGAAGTCTACTCGGCTCAAGACACAGAACTGCACCGCCGGGTCGCACTCAAATTTCTGCCCTCGGATCTGCCCTTGGATGAGGCGGCTTATTCGCAAATCATTCGCGAAGCGAGAGCGGCTTCGTCGCTCAATCACCCCAATATCGTCACGGTTTACGAGATCATTCAAACCCACTGGGGCCTCGCAATTGTGATGGAGCTAGTGGAAGGGCAGTCTCTTCGAGCGTTGCTGAAGTCCCGGCAGCTTTCTCGCCAGCAAGCGATTCAAATCGGTCGTCACATTGCAAGCGCCTTGGCGGCCGCTCACCAAAAAAGCATCGTGCATCGCGACATCAAACCGGAAAACATCATGGTCCGTGTCGATGGTTACGTGAAGGTGCTCGATTTCGGTCTAGCCCAGAACATTCGTGAACGCGCGCTGGGCGGAGGGAGCGCATTTACCCGTCGGAACAGTGCGCTACATGGCACCGGAGCAGAAGTCGGGCGCGGAGGTGACCGGAGCCAGTGACGTATACTCCCTGGCGCTGGTTCTCGAAGAACTCGGCAAATGGCGTCATCCCCTGCTAACCCAAATGCGGAGCGCCGCCCCGGAACAACGCCCTAGCGCCGAGAAGGTGGCCGTGCAATGGAGCGGCTAGAGAGATCCAACCACTATCTTCTTCTGGCGGTTGGCTTGTTTTTTCTGTTGGCTGTTGGAGGCTTTCTGTTGTTCCAATCCTCCAACCAAGTTCGGCGGTTGCAGGAACCACGCTTCGAGCAGATCACCAAGTATGGACAGGTCACGATGTAACGGTCGTGGGACTTTCGCCTGACGGTGAGCGTTTGGGATATGCGACCGCCGATGGCGGCTTATTCGTACGCGATAACCGGACGTCGGCAGTGCGGGAACTGGATGCTCCCGAGGGCCTTTCGATTCACCAGTTGTTCTTTCCTCCGCTGCGGACCTGCTCGCCGTCGGCCTGATACGGGGAAACTTTGAGGCTTGGACTATCCCGCTCAACGGCAGCGCGGCGGCGCGCCTGTGGACTAACACGGAAACCGTGGCGCTCTCACATGACCGGAAACGCATCCCATGGCCGAACGAGCAACACGAAGTTGGACCAGTCCGCTGGAAGGAGCGGGAGCGCGGCTGGCCTTCCGAAGCAAACCGGACGAAACAATCGCCATGCTCTTCTGGTCCTCCAACGACAGAGCACTCTGGTTTCACCGTCTTCGCCATTGCCAGAGCGGATTCAACTCCAGGGACGTTTTCGGGAACCCCGCACTTCCGATAGCAGCGATCTCGTCTCCGACGATCCAGTTACAAAAGCTTTATCGGTGAAGGTGAAGGATCTCCGCTTGACCTCGGGGTTCTTTGCCGATAGCGGCGAGTTTTTGTTTCTGCGGCAGGACATCGACCGGAGCGGCGAAGCTCTTAACCTTTGGTCGCTGCGCGCCCACCCGGAAACGGGCGATATCATCAGAACGCCTCTACAATTGTCACATTTGAAAGGCGCGGTGCTGTCGCAATTGACGGGCAGCCGGGACGGCAGGGCGATCACTATGGTCCGCACGGAACGTCCCATACAGATCTACGTAGGGGAGTGGCGGCCAACTCCTCATCCGATGCTGCAAAACTCGCGCCGCCTGACCCTGGAAGAAGTAGACAGCTTCCCCCATGCTTGGACCCTCGACAATCAGTCAGTGATCCTGGAGTCGGATCGCCACGGACGCCTGGAGATCTTCCGCCAGAAGTTAACCGCCGAGAGGCCGAACTGCTCATTTCCACGCCGGGCGACGTTTACATGCCGCAAGTCACGCCGGATGGCAAGTGGCTGCTGATGATGTACAGGGTCAGTCCCAGCCCCGGCAAGCCCGACGACCCTTCTCGGCATCGTCTTTTGCGGGCTTCGATGGAAGGCGGCCAGACGGTGGAGGTTCCGCTGGGCGAACCGCTCGATGAGTTTCGGTGCAGTCTGCCGGGGCGTGGAACAGGCTGTGTTCTGCGCTCTACGCACGGCAATGAGCAACATTATTTCGATCTCGATCCCTTGGCGGGCAAGGGACGTGAACTGGGCGGACAGCATTCGCGGTTGACGGCTTGGGCCGTTGGGCTCTCTCGGCTGACGGAACTAAAGTCATCATTCCCGATAGAGATCGCGCGGGCCGTTTCCTGGAAATAGGCCTGGATCCGGTCCCCGCTCGCCGCTGGGAGCATTCCGAGCAAATCAAAGAATTTGGGATTATCGGCGGGATTACTTCATTGCCCTCCGGCAACGGATGGTTGGCCACTTCCCCCACGGACCGTTTTCAGATTCTGGAGGGCCCGTCACGGACGGCAGACTTGTACTATGTCGATAATCGCTTGAATCCCCACCGGCTCTATAAGAGTTATGTCAGTACCTACGGCGTGTTCTCGCCGGATGAGAAGCATATAGCTTTTCTCGGAACCGCCCTCGCCAGCAATATCTGGGCTTTCCAGCGCTAAGCAAGAGGCGGGTACCAGCGAGCCCGCGCAAAAAATTTTTGCGAAGATGGCAGTTTTCACGCCCCCGTTCTCGCTGAAGAGATGAAGGGGCTTATGAAACGACCACTCATCTCTCTTACAACTACCATGCAAACGGCCATGGCGCGGCCTTTGGCTGTCTTTATGGCGCTGTTGATGCTGCCGTTTGGGCCGTGCATCAGCGCTCAAAGTTCGACTACCTATAACATCCCCGTTGATCCGTTGCAGATAGGCACCGTGACTCTTGTGCCGCAGGGTTTCACCAATTTACTGTCAACGTCCCAGCAGACGCAATTGACGACCTCATCGTCATCCATCATCACAGTGGGCGGGCAGCCTGCGCCCGGGTCGAATTGCCCGAACCGCAGTCCTTCCCTGATCAAAAACTGGTGTTCGTCGCCGCTGGTGCAGTATGACGTTACTGAGTTTGAGCAAGAGACAGCCTTGGAGTATCTTTCGCTTTTTCACATCACCGAACCTGACGGCCCCACGGCGGTTGCGGACCTGGCGAACAATAGCAATCCCAAGCTGATTTCCAATTACCTTGGCTTTGTTCTGGCCGAGCTGGAGAATTTGTACAAAGCCGATCCGGCCAAGCTGACAACCCATCAAACGCATGTTCTGCAATGGTTCGGCGATCTGGTTTGGGCCAACGAAATCAGCCTGTATCAGGCTGCCAAAAAAGAAAAAGATCTCTTCAATCAGAACTCGTGCGCGTACACGGTGGACTCAGATCTGGCGGCCGCTTACAATCTCAACACGCAGTATGCATCCTATTGCCAGACCGCGACGGTGGCCCTATTCAGCCAGGCGACCGTACCCGCCAAATCGTATTTTTTAGCGGTCGGCTTGAAGAAGTCTTACGGCGCCGCTTTGAGCAAATATCCCGAGGGACCGCAGACAGAAAATTCCGCCTTCGACGAAAAGGACTTCTTTCTTCGGTCGTCGTTGGAACTCGGCTCCACACTGAATGATTCGTGGAGCCAGGCGATTGTTCCGGGTTCTGCCGCTGGAGCGGGGCTAGCTTCCTTCGCGGGAGCACAAATCTTTGCTTCCAGTAGAACGTTAGGCCAGTTTATTCTTCCCTACGCCTACCGGGCTTTTTATCGAACGGTCGCGAGCACGGCGCGCACCCTCGAGAACGCCCAGTATCTGCGTGGAGCCGCTCAAGGGGGTCAGAACATCTCCGAAGCGGAGCCCGCGCTTACGGCGGCGGACACAGCCGCGGATTCAACCATTCCTGAAATTGCCGAAGGCGCTGCCGAAGCGGCCACTGGAGCCTTCGAAGCCGCAGCCGGGCCGGGACTGTTAGCCACCGGCGGACCGGCCGGAGTGTTGGCCGTGTTTCTCGAGATCGGCATCGAGGCCATTATGAACTTTCAAAGAAATGAACAGAACCTGGCTGACCTCGCTGGTCTCGACACTGATCTGACTGCGTTGCAGACCACGGCTCCGGACGTCCGGTTGTTTGTCGGCGACGGCACTGGGGAGTACAAACTGGCCGCGACGCTGACGGCCGCCTTCCTGCCTCTGAGCACGACGCAAAGCATCCCCCCGGTGCAGCCGGGCGATTACAATTTGGTCTTCCTGCTTTCAGCAGCCGGACAGCCGACCTACAACACGCGAAGCTTTGAATATGCCGGTTGGAACGGACTCTCCGAAGCGGCCGCTCTGAACGGGCGTTGGTTTTCGGAGCGGGAGAACGCCCCCGGCTTGCCGCATGTGAACTCGCTGGTGCCGGTGATTCACTACCTGGATTGGCAAGGCCGTCAATGGTGGGCAGCACGGTTCGGCGACCGGTTTCTGGTGACCAAGCATGTAAGAAAACGGAGGGTCCGACACGTACTCCGACATCGGCGGATGCATCCTGACCACGATCAACCCCAGCGCTTTAGCGAAGGCGTTCCTGACCGCTGATGTCTTCGGTTCGAACATCTCGCCTAAAGGGCGCTGTTCTTCCTTTGTTACGCCGTCTCTGCAAGTGAAAGATCCCACCGGAAAGAACCTCACGGTTCAATTGGCGGCCAGCCCGCAGCTGGTAAATCCCTCAGCCAGCGTAACCTTCCAGCCTGGCGTTACGAAGATTTATACCATCAATGCCACCGGACTTCCAACGCCCGCCATTACACTGCAAGGCAATCTGCCCCCCGGGTTCAGATTCGGGGACAACGGCCGGGGCCAAGCCATCATTGTCGATACCAACACGAGTTCCAAGGGCAATCCACCAGTGTCGTTAACGGTCACCGCCACCAACATTGCCGGCACTGCCAGGCAGACGCTTTCGTTCACCCAAAATGCCGGGAGCGCTACTCTCAGCATCGACGGCCCAACGTCGGTGACGCTGCAAGGCGAACAACCGTTCTCGCTTGCTTACCATATTGTGGCGCCCAATCTTTTCTTTGAATCGTCCGGTACCGACGACCGTTCACGGCAAGTTCCAACACCGTCAGTTTCAGCGACGACGGTAACGGAAACCTAACCTTCAGCGGCATGCCACAGTATCTGTCCGGCCCATCGCCAACCCCGTCACCGGACGTTCCAAATCACAGCACAGGTGCAAATTCGTCGCCGATCGGGGCATTATCGAAATGCCAACATCTCGAGACCGTTCAGTACTCCTACACCGGCGAGAAGATCCCGCTTTCACCGTGTCGAGTCCGATCACCTGGTATGCCGGGCAGCAGAACCAATACATCGCGACGCCCAGCCCGCTCGATGCGGCTGCGGATTTCAACTTGATTAACAATCAAGCGCTGAGCAGCCCTTGCAATGCCCCTAATTCAGCAAACACGGCTTTGCGGGTTACCGGACATGCTACCGGCAATGGAACGCTGACCTTTAACGGCGATGCGCCTCTACCGCAAGCCGCCCCCTACGCCTGTTCATACATCGCGGAATGGCGCATTCCCGGCGACACTTACCAGGGCATCAACAAAAGTTCATACACTCGCCAGCAGACTTTTACCTTCAACATCCTCTCGCTGCCCACTTTCACGAGCGGGGCCGTTGCTCCCTTGGCGGCAGGCACGGCCGGCTCATTTGCCATCGCGACGCAGGTGCCCGCCACCATCTCGGCCTCCGGAGCCTTGCCGCCGGGACTGGCTTTTTCGACCAGCAGCGATGGCGCGACCATCGCAGGCAAGCCTACGGCCGGAACAGGGGGCGCTTATCCGATCATCCTGACCTCCAACTCCAGCCAGGGAACGGCCAAGCAAAACCTGACGGTCACGGTGGATGAAGCCCCGGCTATCACTTCCAAGAATTTAGTGAACGTGCCGCTCAATCAAACGGCGAGCTTCAACGTGACCACCAGCGGGTATCCGAACAAAGCTCAAGACCCCGCTCTCGCCATGACCTTCAACGTGCTTCAGCCCTATGGCGCGCCCATTGCTTTTACAAACTTGGACTCGGCTCAAAATTACACCGGAACGCTCGCGTTGACTATTCCTCCTAACTCCTCGGCCCAATACTTCGAGCTTTCCGTTAGGGCCAAGAATCGAGTGGCGTCAGCGAAACAGGACCTTGTCGTCCGCTACTATGTGCCCGGCGACGCCAACGGGGACGGTCAAGTAAGCTGCCAGGATGTAGCCGCAATAGAGGCTGTCATCAAAGGGCTACTGCCGTCGTCCGCCATTCCCTTTTTCGATCTAAACAATGATGGAATCGTTGATGCGAAGGATCTGGCTTTAGTCACTCGTACATTAAGGCCGGGAACAACCTGCCAATAAGCTGAATATCAACTAGCTTCCCAAATACGGCCCAGGGTCTCCAGAAAATCGGAGACGCTGGGCCGTCGGTTTTCCAGGGTCATCAAGATAGGATGAGACATGTTAACTTAGGCGAAAAGCATGACCTGCGGTCAGAGTTTGATGACGGTTGGCGATTTGATGGCTCGGTTCCGGTCCGGCAATCGCGAAGCAGCAGATCAACTGTTCGTGCTTCTCTATCCGGAACTTAAACGTCTCGCCACCGCCAAGATGACCGCTGAACGGTGCGGGCATTCCTGGCAGCCTTCGCTGCTGGTTCACGAGCTCTATTTGCAGTTGATCAAGATCAAAGCGCTGCCGGAGCCGGACCAGGCGGACCGATCGGAGCGCGAGCATTTCCTCAAATTCGCCGGCCACGTGATGCGCCACTTGCTGATAGACCACTCCCGTCCGCTGGCGGCGCGCATCACTAAAATCGATATCGCCCATTTCGACGTCTCCGACGGCGATAACAGCTCGGTAACCTTGCGGGAGATCGATGATCTTCTGGAGCATCTTGCCGCCATTCATCCGCGCCTGCGCAGTATTGTCGAGATGAAGGTTTTTGAAGGTTTGCCAGTGGAAGAGATCGCCGCCCGCTTGGACATCGCCCCGCGTACAGTGGCGCGTAACTGGACGTTTTGCAAGCAGTGGCTCCGGGAACACATAAAACGAGCCTGATCCCTCCTGCATCTAATCGCTTTAAGCCCGGGCTGTTTGCATCCATCGGGCAGCCAATCGGCAGCATGTGTAATAAAAGAGTCAAGGCCCGTGCATCGCCGTTCTTCGGATGGTTCTTCGCGGCCGAGTTGCGGACTTAGGTTCCCACCTGCCACTTTGATGAATCGCGCAAGCCGCTGAAATGACCGAGCTTCTGAGTATCAGGCGGGATTAGTTAGTAGCGAAAAACGATAGGTTCGTATCGTAAGTGCGAGACGAACAAGGGAACAAGTACAAGGGATCTGTCGGGCACTTTCGATAGGACCGTTTGAAGTAACCGCTCGCGTTTGCGGGGATGCCGCCCGTTATGGGTTTTGAAAGTTGCTATGCATGAAAAGCGCAGGGGAGACAGGTTCGGAGGATAGGACGGGCACAGAGTGCGAGCCGAAAAAGAACGCGCCGTAATCGTTCCAACGGAAGGCCACTTCCTTGCCGTCAAAACTGAGCAAGCGATGGTTGCTGATAACGGTGCGATGGGTATAGCGCGCGAGGTAGTGCAGCACATCAGCTCCCAGTTGTTGATCATGCCTGGAAACAGGAACTAACAGAGTTCGAGGATCCTCTAAGTCATCTGCCATTGCTGGAATGAATCGCCACTGATTTTTGATCGATTTCCCATATTCAGTCCACCATCTCTTGCTGCCCTCGTCCCGCGTTTGCTCAACAGGAATCCAAGAGCTGCCGCTCGGGGCCAGTGTGCTGTCGACGTCGCGTCCCCGAACAATATCGAGCAAGCGGCAACCATCACGATCAGTTATGCCTGGACTAACCACGCGCCATCGCTTGTCGTTTTGAATACACCCGAACAGCGTTAGCTCATTGTTGTGTGTGATTGGGTCTTGGCTTCAGCTCCCAAGTGCCCGTATATAGAAAACAGTGGCTCGAAGAGTGTTTTGAGCTCATCAGCACGCGATGCGCAACCTGGAAGAGGAGGTCGGCATCCGCCTTCTCGCCCGCCCGACCCGGAGCGTGGCAATCACCGAAGCGGGTGAGCAGTTATTGAGACGTCTGCAGCCGGCTCTCGCGGAAGTGGCAGAGACACTCGCCAGGCTTTCCGGACAAAGTGGGAAAGCCGCAGGCCGTGTGCGGCTCCTTGTTCCGCGCCTTGCTATTCTCGCCAAAGTGGACGCCTACGTCGAAGCCACCGGCGACTAGGTCGCGGCGGCTGTCATCTGTCGTAACATCGAGCACGATATCGGGATACTTGCTATGCAGAGCGCTAAGCTTTGACGCCAGCACCGAGGAGATCCACGTTCGTCATCGTTGCGGAAGAACGCAGCTTTACCCGGGCAGCAAAGCGCAGTGGGGTATCTCCTTCAGCCGTTAGCCAGAGAAGAAAGATCACGTGGCAGCATTTGTGAATTCTACTCATAAGCCCATGCCAATTTGGCGCGACGCTCAGAGTGGACCTGCTGAATCAGAGGAAGAGATGTTCTCTTACAAGGAGGAGTACGGTGCCTCACGTCATCGTTAAGCTTTGGGCGGGTAAGACCGAGGAGCAGAAAGGAAGGCTCGCACACCAGAGACTCAGAGTGTGATGAGCACGCTGAACTACGGAGAGGAATCCGTCTCCGTTGCATTTGAGGAGATCGCGGCGAAGGACTGGGCCGAGAAGGTTTATAGAACCGACATCGTCGGGAACGAGGAAAAACTCTACAAAAAGCCTGGATACGCCGTGTGAAATCCGTTGGGGAGAAACGCAGGTTGTCAGGTCATCGAGAACGATTAAAGGAGAATATGGAAATCAAAAAAGCTGGTTCGCAGCCTTCTGGGAAAGGCCCGGCAGAATGGTTTACCGGAACGGTGCGCATCGATCCCCTGATCACCGCGCCCGATCCGGCTTTCGTCGCGAGAGCGAGTGTCACGTTCGAACCGGGTGCGCGCACGGCATGGCATATCCATCCCCTTGGGCAGACCCTGATCGTGACGGCAGGAGCCGGATGGGTTCAGCGGGAGGGCGGCCCCATTGAGCCGATTTTTCCGGGAGATGTTGTGTGGTTCGCAGCGGAAGAAAAGCACTGGCACGGCGCGACGCCGACCACAGCCATGACGCACATCGCAATTCAGGAGAGGAAAGACGGCAACTTCGTCTACTGGATGGAGCATGTGACAGACGAGCAGTACCGCCGGTAGTAGAGGTTTCTAGCGGGTGACGTTAATCCCTCGCGCGTCGCGTGCGGTGAACGACACACCCGGAAGCAGTATGTCATTGGAAAAGGAGAATACAGTATGGCACCACCACAACGGTTCACAAACAAGATTGCCTTCATTACAGGTGCTGCGA
>CAWFBU010000002.1:0-1130143 GCA_963814195.1 uncultured Acidobacteriaceae bacterium | reverse complement strand
GGCAAATTCACGTGACGCTTTGATGCGTGATCTGGAGCAATTACAACAAGCTCGCTACAGCCGGTACTGAGGAAACGCACAATCCAGATTCGTTGCGAAGCGGCACGGCGAGATTCCTCTCGCCCTTTTCGGTCGGCCACTCTGCTAAGTAGCCGCAGGTACTGCGCCCGCCAAGCCTAACTCCACTGCCCGCGCCTTCATCGCCTCAAGGCAAAACGCGATGTGGTCGTCGAGAGGAATGTTCAGCTCAGCCGCGCCGTTTGTAATATCTTCGCGGCTAACCGCTCGCGCGAAAGCTTTGTCTTTCAATTTTTTCTTGACTTACGCCACGTCCACCTCGGCTATTGTCTTGCCGGGCTTCACAAAAGAACAGGCGGTGAGGAAGCCGGATAATTCATCGCAGGCAAACAGTGCGTGCTCCATTAGCGTTTCTCGTGCAACGCCGCTGTAGTTTGCATGGGAAAGAATCGCGCGTCGAATTTCTGGAGCCACCCCTCGTTCCATCAGGATGGCCTCACCTTTCATAGGATGATCGGGAGCCGCTGGATGGATCTCCCAATCAAAGTCGTGCAGAAGAGCCGTGACCGCCCAGCGCTCCTGATCTTCTCCAAAGCGATCGGCATAAGCCCTCATGCACGCTTCAACACCCAACATGTGACGCCGCAAGCCTTCGTTCTGCACAAATTCGCAGACAATCGCCCAGGCTTCCTCTCGTGTCATTCTATCCGCAGACCTAAGCTTCGCTGATAGTGACGGACTTGATTTCGTCACCCTGCTTGATCGCGTTTACAACGTCTTGACCTGTGCGAACCTGTCCGAAAACAGTATGTTTTCCATCCAGCCAGTTGGTCACAACGTGAGTGATGAAGAATTGACTGCCGTTCGTATTGGGGCCTGCATTTGCCATGGAGAGCGAGCCGACCTTGTGTTTGTTGGGATTGCCCTTCGTCTCGTCTTCAAAGCGATAGCCCGGTCCACCACGGCCTGATCCTTCCGGATCTCCACCCTGAATCATAAAGTCTGGAATGACGCGGTGAAACAGAGTGCCATTGTAGAAGCCCTCTTTCGCAAGAAAAACAAAGTTGTTAACCGTCTTCGGAGCGTCTTTGGCGAAGAGGTCCACGACGATAGTCCCTTTGGAAGTTTCGATGGTCGCCGAGAAAGTTTTCGAAGGATCAATGCTCATCGGCGGCGGAGTCGAATATTGTTTGCTCATCTCCTACAGTGTAGGCCCCGCTCCAGTACAGACGCCCAACAGACTCGCCCCTTGCGCTTCTGAAACAACCGTCTGAGCTGGCCCGATGTGAAACTAAGGTTTTCTGCCATGCCAAGCGAATCCCTGCTCTTCAGCCCCGCCGTTCAGGCGATTCTCGATCAGTACGGCGAGGCATTTCTGCCCCTGAGCGCGACATCATCCGCTACAAACCCCGATATCTTATTCTTGCAGCAGACTCCTGCGGCCGTCCTCTTTCCGCGAGCCCGGGATGCCCAGGCCTCCGTAAGCGGGCTTCTTCTGATCCTGAATCACTGGGAAGCGAGCCACTCGGTGTCACAGGAGATCGAGTCTCCGGAAGGTAGTTACTGGCACGCCATCGCGCATCGTATCGAGCCTGATAGTTTCAACGCCTCGTATTGGTTCCGCCGGGTTGGACGGCATCCTATCTTTCCCGAACTGAACCGTCAGGCTGCATCTATTCTTGTCGAGTATCCGAACCTTAGTTGCACACTGAAAAAAGAGTGGGACCCCTTCCTGTTTATCGAGTGGTGCGATGAGGCTCGTAAGCAGCCTGGCTCACCTCTCGCCAAGGCCGCGTTGACTATCCAAAAAGCCGAGTGGCAACTACTGTTCAATTGGTGCAGCCAGCCACCCGCCTGACGGCTGTTGAATGCCGAAACGCCGCTTCTATCGGCTACACTAGGGAGTTTGAGTTTACTTCCGGGGTTTGGCTTTCTCTGCCACTTCTCGCTGTGCCCTGAAACCCGTACAGTCGAGAACACGTCAGGGGCATTTTCCGCAGTATGGAAAGGATTTGCGTTTAGATGATTCATCACAGGCTTTCACGCCTGCGCATGCTTATATGTGCCCGGTCGCTTTTATGCGGCGCCTGCTTATCGCTAGTCGCCACTACGGGCCTGGCGTTTGCTACCGACGTTCATCTCGTTGACGCCAATACTAAGGTTGCCCAGCCTTCGGCTCCTCTCGAGTTGACGGCAGCCGTGAATTCTAAACCCGAAGTCATCTTTTCCATCCACGCCAATGACGACGCTGTCGCATCCGATCCCGACGATCAAGCGAGCCAGACCCCAGCGACAAGCTCCAGCCAGCCACCAGCACAGGCTCCTCCTCAGCAGACGCCACCCCGGCCCAAGCCGGCTCCGCAAAGTCCTTTCGAGAATGTGCCGGTAAGCCCGGAGAAGCCGGCGCAACAAGCCCCGCCACCTTCCGGTATTCAGGAGGCCAAGACTGTCGTTATAGGCGACAACATTATCGAAGCAGTGGAATTCCGCGGACAACGTAAGGTCCCGCAGGATACCCTGCGTGCACTCATCTACACAAAGAAGGGCGATGTCTACGACGAAGAATCGCTGCATCGGGACTTCACATCGCTTTGGAATACGGGCCGCTTTGATGATCTGCGAGTAGAAAAAGAAAAGGGGCCGGCGGGCGGCATCGTTTTGCGCTTCGTGGTCACGGAACGCCGCACTGTTCACACTATCGACTACGCTGGCAATAAATCGATCAGCAAGTCTGAGATCCTGGATCGCTTCAAGGAACGCAAGGTGAGCCTGTCGCCCGAGTCGCAGTATGACCCAGGGAGAGTCCAGCGGGCGCGGAACGTTATTCAGGAGTACGAAGCCGAGCGGGGTCATCAATATGCTTCGGTGACGCCCCAGATCCGGCAGGTGCCGCCCGGCGGAGTCGACATCATTTTCCAGATTGACGAAGGACCGAAGGTGAAGGTCGGCAAGATCATCATCGACGGCAACAACGCGTTTCCAGACAAAGTAGTCATCCGCTCAATGAAGAACCTGAAGCCGATCGGAATTCCGCACTCAATTCTGTTTGAGAATCTGTTTGCCCGTACTTACGATTCCACTAAGCTTGACGAAGACTCGGACCGCATCCGCCAGTTCTATCAGACGAACGGCTACTTCACGGCGCGCGTAATCAATCACTCTGAACGTGTCTATGACGTACAGGGCCACGGCATCAAGATTCCTCTCTTTAAGCCGAATAAACCGGGCAAGCGTGTAGACATCACGATGTTTGTCCGGGAAGGTGACAAGTATTACCTGCGCAACTTCAACTTTGTGGGTATGAAACTATTCCGCACTCCGGACCTGATCGGACGCCAGGTTTTCCGGATGGCCCCGGGGGACGTGTTCTCTACTGAAAAGCTGCAAAAGGGAGTTGAGCAGCTTCGTAAGCTTTACGGTAACTTCGGCTACATCGATATGGTGCCGGCGCCGGATCCGGAGCCGGTTACCGGGAAGAATCAGGTGGATCTAACGATCGACGTAGATGAAGGACATCAATTCTTTGTGCGCCGGATTGATTTCCAGGGCAACACTACTACGCGAGACAAAGTGATTCGTCGCGAGATGTTGATCGACGAAGGTGATTTATACAGCCAGCAGCTTTGGGAGACCAGTATTCTTCGGCTCAATCAGCTCGGCTATTTCGATCCGTTGAAGCCGGAAGAAGCCGCCGACCTGAAGCGCGATACCAAGACGAACACTGTGGACCTGCTGCTGAAGGTTAAGGAACGCGGCAAGAATTCGATCCAGTTAAACGGTGGCGTGTCGGGTATCTCAGGAAGCTTTATCGGATTCTCGTATTCCACGAATAACTTCCTCGGTTTAGGCGAAACCCTCAGCCTCGGTGCGCAGGTCGGAACTTATCTGACCAACATCACGTTCGGCTTTACCGAGCCTTACCTTTTCGACAAGCCGATTCAGGCGGGCTTTACCCTTTTCTACTCCCGCTACAGCTACAACCAGGGCGAACAGGCCTCTATCTTTGCTGGTCAGAACCTTACGTCTTACTACAACTCGCTCGGTGCGCAGAATCTTCTGAACTACACAACCAATGGTAAAGGCTTTACCACCTTCCTCAGTTATGCGCTGAAGCGAAGTTTTGCGCGCGTCGGTCTTACCTATGGCTATAGTGTTCAGTCTGTCAAGCCTCTGACAACCGCAGCGACTGATTACTTCACTTACTCCAATTTCCAGAACGCCGCTGGCCCGAACTCTCTGACAGGGATCACAAGCAGTACTGTAACGCCTACGTTCGCATATAACACCGTTAATCATCCGATCATCCCGACCCGGGGATTACGAGTGAATGCCAGCTTAGGAGTTTCAGGGAGCGTTCTCGGTGGAAACGTCAATACTCTGCAGCCGGTGGTTGATATTGCCTACTTCCGGAAGGGGATCTTTAGAGGCAATGTCATGGGCTTCCATTTCGCGGGCAGGTTTATCGCCGGATACGGTGGCAAGACGCCGCCCCCCGTACAGTCGGTATTTCATGGGTGGTGAGGACGATATCCGCGGCTTCAATATTTATACGATCAGCCCGATTGCTTACATTCCTACCAACACCACGGTCTCCGTGCTGAATCAATGACGGCACCGGAACGGTGCAGCGGATCCTTGAATGCTGATGGGACGGTTTCGCTAAACCCGGTCATGAAGATCGCACCGGCCTACCAGATCCTGCTTCCTGGAGGCGACACTGTCGGGCGTGTTCAACTACGAATACCGTATCCCGATCTTCGGTCCTGTCACGCTCGCAACCTTCACCGACGTAGGCATCGACAAGCTACTGCTGCCCAATCAATTGGGCCTGAATTCGGATCGCGTGACCAGCTGAACGGCCTGTTTCCTCAGTCTGACTTTGGACGTCGCGCCTATATACCACCGTATACGCAGCCGATCTCGCATGTCCACCGGACTGGAACTTCAGGTGCTGATGCCCGTTGTGAATGCACCTTTTCGGTTATACTGGGCTTATAACCCTTTAATTCTGACTCATGATGTGAGTGCGCCAGGGCTGGCCAATCGGGCAGATTTCCCGAATAACGCTACCTATCAGGCTTACCAGTCCCAGCTAATCGGGCGTTGGGATCGCCATTCAACTTTTATGAGAAAAGATTCGCTCTTCCGATTCTCGGTCGGACGAACGTTTTAGTCCGGCTTGCAAACTGGATATGGTCTAAACGAGAATCAGGAAGTTACGGAAGGAATTTAGAAGTTTGATGTTAATGAGACGCAGTTTACTCTCGATGGTCACGTTCGCCGGGCTCGCCTTTGGTGCCGATGCCCAGACACCGTCGCCCTCCAAAGTCGGAGTTATCAGTGTTCAGGGTGCGATTGTCGGAACAAAGGATGGCCAGAAGGCCTCCCAGGAACTCGACGCTAAATTTGCCCCAAGAAAGAAGGAATTCGACACCCGGCAGAGTGAGATGACCTCCCTTCAGGATCAGTACAACAAGGGCGGTGCCGTGATGAGCGAGGATAAGCGAAATCAGCTAAACCGCGACATCGACGAGAAAAAGAAACGTCTCGAACGCGATATTCAGGATGCTCAGGAAGAACTGCAAGGCGAACAGCAGCGCCTTCTGCAAAGCCTCGGGCAACGCATGATGGCTGTGATCGAAAAGTACGCCAAGGATAATGGCTACTCGATGATTCTCGATGTCAGCAATCCGAATACTCCGGTGCTCTATGCCTCCAGCGCTGTTGACATCACACAGGACATCATCTCGCTCTACGACAAAAACCCGCCGCCCGCTGGCGCAACCGCCACCCCAACCAGCAGTACGCCGAGCAAGCCGGCTCCAGGTACGCCGCGGCCCACTTCCACACCTCATCCTTAATCCTGGTTTAACCTTGAGGCTGCCGCTTTCGATCCGATTGCGGCAGCCTTTGCCTTTGGTGCTTCACCGGTTAGCATAAGGAAGTGTTAGCTCGTGTCGTAACCGTAGTTGCGCTTGCTTCCGGCACTCTTGCCAGCGCTGAAACTCACTCCTTCACCCTTCCCCAAGCCCTTGAAATAGCCGCCAAGCAAAATCCTGACGTGGCCCTGTCGCGCTTAGACACACAGCGCGCCGAGGCCAGTGTTCGTGTTGCACAAGATCCGTTTCGACCCAAGGTGTATGGCGGAAGTGGACTCGCCTACACCTACGGCTACCCCAACAGCATCGAAGGAAACGCTCCGAGCCTTTTCCAGGTAAAGACGGACATGGCGATTTTCGATCGTTCCAAGAGCTACGCGGTTGTGTCGGCTCGCGAGACCGCTCGCGGAGCCCAGCAGGGGGCGCAATCGAAAGCCGAGGAAGTTGCCTACCAGGCGGCCGATATTTTTCTGACTGCCAGCCAGGTAGAGCACGAGGGTGATAGTCTCAGCCATCAGCTTCCTAGCTTACAAAGTGTGCTGGACACGATGACAGCAGCCGTGAACGAAGGAACTGAATTGCCGCTTGAGCAAAAGCGCGCGCAACTGAATCTTGCGAGTTCCCGGCAACGTATGGAAGCCGCACGGTTGGATGCCGACTACTACGAAATGCTCTTAGCGGTGGCGCTTGGTTATCCCGCTACGGATCGCGTAAAGCCGGTCGAGTCGCAGCTCAGTCTCATCGCCTCCCCTCCCTCCGAAAATCAGGCGGCGGATACAGCCATGCGGAACAACAAGGAATTGCGCCAGATGCAGTCCAATGTGCTCGCAAAGCAAATGGACGTGCGCTCCTTCAACGCGCAACGCCTTCCCAAAGTTGACCTCGTTGCCCAGTACGCGCTGTTCGCGAAATACAACTATGTGAACTACTTTCAGAAATTCCAGCGGAACAACTTTCAGTTGGGCGCCTCGGTTACGATCCCGATCCTAACTGGTACGGCAGCCTCGGGCTACGCACAGCAGGCGTATACGGACATGCAGAAGATTCGCATCCAAATGGACCAAGTTCGGAATCGAATCATGTCTGATACGCGCCGTACGTATGAGCAATGGCAAAAAGCCGCTAGCCTGCGGGACCTCTCTCGTTTGCAACTCGATTTCGCACGGGAAGAGCTGACGGTGTTGCTCGCCCAAAATGGCGAAGGCCGAACGCCTCTAAGCCGGGTGGAGCAAGCACGCATTGAGGAGAGCAATCGCTGGATCGCGTTTTACGAAGCAGATCTGCAGGAATTGCGCGCGAAGCTCGCGATTTTGCGGCAGACCGGGACCTTGCTTAGCGCCATCCATGGCCAGACTGCTGCCGCTGCTACTCCGTAGCTTTAGTTCTGCATGAATGCTCCTCCGGCTATTGAGATCCACGACTTAGTGAAGCTTTACAACGGAGTGGCTGCCGTTGATAAGCTGAGCGTCACTGTGGCGGCAGGAGTATTCTTCGGCTTTCTTGGACCGAACGGAGCAGGGAAGACCACTACGATTAAGATCCTCATGGGTCTGGCCCAACCTAATTCCGGCTCAGTCGAGGTTCTCGGCTTGCGTATGCCGGAAGATTCGCTCGAGATCCGTCGAAACATCGGTGTTGTACCGGACGATACATTGCTGTTCGACTATCTCACCGGAAGCGAGTATCTGGAGTTTGTGGCACGGCTCTACGGAATCGCCCGTCCTCTAGCTCTCGAGCGCGCTTCGGAACTTCTGGAACTACTCCAATTACAGGAGAATCGGCGCAAGCTCATCGGCGAATACTCCAAAGGTATGCGCAAGCGCGTTGCGATGGCCGCTGCTCTCATTCACCGTCCCCGGTTGTATCTCATGGACGAACCTTTCGAAGGAGTCGACGCTGTGGGCGCCCGCCTGATGAAGGACATCCTGCTTCACCAAATCAGCGGCGGCGCTACTGTTTTCCTTACCTCTCATGTCCTCGAAGTGGTGGAACGCCTGTGTGACCAGGTCGCTATCATCAATCGCGGCAAAGTCTTGGCCCAAGGTACACTCGATGAGCTTCGCGAGCAGTCCGCTATTGCAGAGGGAAGCACGCTCGAAGAGATCTTCGTCAAGCTGGTGGGTGCTGGTGCGCATGCTGAAAGTCTTGATTGGCTTTAGGAATGGGACCGCAGATTGCAGCCATAGTCTGGGCGCAATGGCGGACGGTAAGGAACCACCTTCCGCGGGTGGGCGTCGCCTCAGTTCTCGGCAGTGTCCTTTCCATACTCTGGTACACCTTGTTCCTTGGCATCGGTGCCGCACTTGCGCTCGTTCTTCCGTCCTTACCTGGACCTGAAATCCGGGAATGGCTGCCCGCAGCGTTACTCGCCGTTTGCGCAGCCTGGCAGATCCTGCCGCTGTTTACGCTGAGCACGGGCTGGTCCCTCCAACTCAACAAGCTCCAGATCTATCCCATCCCCAATGCCGCATTGTTCGGCATTGAGGTGATCTTGCGGCTGACGGCCTCACCGGAACTCATTCTGATCCTGTTTGGCGCAACCATCGGCTTGATGCGACACCCGGAGTTTCCGCTCCTTGCTCCCTTAGCGATTCTGCTGCTCCTTCCTATCAACCTGCTGTTCTCGTTAGCCGTGCGAGAACTAGTCTTGCACTCGTTCGAGCGCAACCGATTTCGTGAACTCTTCTCGTTGCTGCTGGTCTCCATTGCAATTGTTCCGCAGTTTCTACTTCGCAGCGGATTCGGATCAGGATTACGCCCTTACATCATCGCTTTTGCGCGCCTTCCCCTCACGCCCTGGCGAGCTTCGGCGACCTTGGCGATTGGTATGTGGGACTTGCTTGAACTTACGGCTTTGCTGTTCTGGCTTCTTGTCACATACCTGCTGGCGCGTTGGTTCTTTGTCCGCTCGCTCCGTTTTGAAGAAACAACGCAGGCCGGCTCTCTTGCCATTCTGTCTGGTGAAGCCGGTCTCGAGCGCCAGCGGTCTAGTTCGACTTGGGCCGAGAAGGTCTTGGGTGATCCACTAGCCGCCCTCGTCCAGAAAGAGCTCCAATCTCTGGTCAGGATGCCGCGTTTCCGAATCGCGTTCGGCATGGCCTGTATCTTCAGCGTGCTGATTGTGCTGCCTATTGCGATGAACAGCGCGCGGGCAGGAAGCCAGTTCGTTAATCAGAACTTCTTGCCCTTTGTAACTCTCTATGGGGTGCTCATCTTGAGCGACGCTCTCCTGCTGAATGTCTTCG
This sequence comes from uncultured Acidobacteriaceae bacterium, assembly GCA_963814195.1. GTDB lineage: Bacteria > Acidobacteriota > Terriglobia > Bryobacterales > Bryobacteraceae > Bog-105. Next base: position 1,121,001 of record CAWFBU010000002.1, on the reverse strand, counting down.
GAACAGATCGCAGCGCGGTCGCCATGTACTTCATTGCGCCTGTTCCCTTTCGAACGGTGCTGCGCGCCAAGAACATCACCGCCGCGCTGTTTCTCTCTATCCAGGCGCTGCTCGCCATGTTGGCCGCCGTGGCCATCCGCCAGTCCGCCTCGCTCGTTGAGGTTCTGACCGCAATGAGCGCCGTTGCCGTCGTGGTTACGTTCTTTCTGGCAGTCGGTAACCTGACTTCTGTTCTGATCGCGCGTCCTTCCGATCCACGCCAGACCATGCGAAAGGCGTCAGGAGGCAAACTTCAGCTTTGGCTTTTACTCTGTATGCTCGGTATGGGACTGCTCGTTGGGGCAGCCTACTTGGCTGAGTGGGCTCTCGATGCGTACTGGGCTTTGTTCGGCGTACTCGCGCTGGAGTTTGTACTCGGTCTGATTGTTTATAAGGTTTCCGCGGACAGTGCTGTGGAACATGCTGAACGAGACCGCGAAGTTCTGTTGGACGCTCTGTCAAGAAGTTCAGGGATGATGGGGTCGAACAACTAACCCTGTCGAATCAGTTTCTGAATCTCTCGCTCGATTGCATCCCTCACCGCTTCCCGTGCTGCTTCATCCTTATATCCCTGGCGCGGCCAGAAGAATCCTTTGAGCCCGTCTTTGCGCCGGCGGGGAACTACGTGAATATGGAGGTGGGGCACCGTTTGGCTGACAATATTATTCACCGCGATGAAAGTGCCTTCCGCATCCACGGCCGCTTCCACCGCGCGCGCTAAGATCTGAGTCTTCAACATCATTGGTCCAGCCAAGGCAGGCGGCAGATCGGGCAGCGTCTGATAGTGTTCCCTGGGCGTCAACAAAACATGCCCGGGAAACAGAGGATCATTGTCGAGAAACGCCACTGCTTCATCATCCTCATACACGACGTTACTTGTAATGTGCTTGGCAATTATGCGGCAGAAAATGCAATCGGGGTCCGTCAAGATTTTGTACCTTCCAGCATCACCTTTTCATAATCTCCCACCCGGTCAATTTCTAAGAGCAAGTCGCCGCTTTCCTCGACTTCAAACGTCGAGACAAACTTCGCGCCCCAGACAATTTCGTCGTAACGATAGGAGTAGCGGGTGTGTACGGTCTGGCCGAATGAGTCGTCGAAAGCGTCCATCACAACGATGAATTCCATCTGCATTCGTGCCATATCCTCCGGGCCCTTCTCGTACAGTGGACTCTTATCATCAATGGCGTGCACGATAGTCCAAGTCAACGCCAGAAAAAGGACAGAATCGCGCTCCAGTTCTAGCGGTGCATAGCGCCGAAGCGGTTTACCGTCCACGATTTCCACTGACATCATCAGCACCCGAACATTCAGATTGATCAGATTATTGGAACGCCGGTTTACCACCCGGAACTGGAGCGCTGTAGTGTTTGCGTAAGGTGCGATCACCATCTTCTCGCTGAAGCCGACACGGGCAGAAGGCCGGGAGAATCGTCCAAAAAGCAGACCCGTCGCAATGGCAAACGACATTAGACCGGTAAGCGCTTCGAGGGCCGCAATTGTGTTCGCCGCAGGTCCGACCGGCCACATATTGCCGTACCCAACCGTTGTCAGGGTATGCGCGCTGAAGAAGAAGACATTGATGAATTGTTGAAAAGTGGTGGCTGCTTCAGTGCCCTTTACATGTTCAAAGCCAACCAGCGAATACAGAAATGCAAATATCGTGTTCATCAGAACGAAAGCGACCGAGACAAGCAGCAGAAACTTGGGCCACGATGCGTTGATTAGATACAGATAGGGATGAGCATCATGCCAAGTGGCACCCTTGCGACGGATGTTAAATTTGCCATCCCGGTTTACAGCCCTTTTCAGTACACCGTTGTATTGCTGAGTTAATCCCGGATCGAAACTCGGCTTGACCATCTCCTGCATCATAAACGCTGTCGCACAAGCCGGTGACCGGGAGTTAAATGGCGTCGCCCATCCTGTTACTCTTGCGATTGAAAGCCATGGCACGTACTGAATCCGCGATGCTGGAGCTAGGCACACCTGCTCCTACGTTCTCTTTGACCGATGTAATCTCCGGACGAACGATCGATCTGGATACCTTCGCAGATAAACGGGGATTGCTCGTCATGTTTATCTGCCGTCATTGCCCGTATGTAAAGCACGCCCAGCTAGAAATTGCCCGCATTGGGAAAAACTACGCTGGGCAGTCCCTAGGCATTATGGCTATTTCGCCGAACGACGCCGTCGCCTACCCCGAGGATGCACCGGAAAGCCTGGCAGAAATGGCTGCCGAACTTGGGTTTACGTTTCCATTCTGTTACGACGAGTCACAGGAAGTCGCCCGTGCTTATCATGCGGTCTGTACACCCGAGTTCTATTTGTTTGACGACAAACGAGAGCTTGTCTACCGGGGCCGACTGGATGACAGCCTTCGAAACAGCGATATACCGGTCTCCGGCCGCGAAGTTCGTAACGCGATCGAGGCTCTGCTACACAATCGACCCATCGATCCGGATCAAAAGCCCAGCATTGGATGCAGCATTAAATGGCGTGAGAACTAAATGGACGGCACGGGCTTACTGGGGCCGCGGAGCGAATTGAAATACGATCGAATGCTGGCTGGCGATCGCTTTTCCGTGCATGGTCGCAGGCTCGAACTTCCACTGGCGGGCCGCTGTCACGGCGCTCCCTAGTAAGGCTGGATTGATGCGCCTGCCATTTTGAACGGGTGTTGCCTCGGTCACGCGTCCTCGTTCATCCACCTTCACCAATACCTCGAGTTGACTTGCCTGCGCAAGAACTCCTGCTGGCAGAACGCTGACGTTCGGGAGTACCTGTCGCAATGGCCTGGGAGGCTGATAATTCACTGGGGTGGGCGAAATCGAGCTCGGCAGCGGCTTCGCTGCATCCGGTTCGGTTTGAGAGGGCGTAGTCAAGGGGGAATTCTTTTCCGGTGAGGCCTGAGGCATACGTGCTCGTGGTGGGACGACTGCGTTTGTAGGCGAAGTGCTCTGGTCCCAGGTTTTGGCAGATTGTTCTTCCGGAGTAGCCTGTACATCCTCATCGGCTCTACCGGCTTGGTTAAGGGTTGTGGCACCCATGTCGGACGCCGCCTTCGATGATGCCGTATTCTGATCTGCCACGGAACTGCTGGGTTCATTCGATACGGAATGCACAACAGCTCTTCCTAAAAGCAGCTTCTGCTGCACAGAACCGGTACTGCTGGGCAACGGAATCGGGGACCTTTTCAGGTCGGCGGCCGAACGGCCCGAAGACTGCGGCACTATTTCTAACCTGATCGGTTTACTCGAATCTAGGACCCGCATGCTCTCGATCGCCTGTTTTCCGTCCGATCCATGCACTTCCAACTGGAACGTCACATCGTCCGAGTTCGGGTGGTAAAGAATCGAACCGCTGGCTACGTGGGAAGCGTCTAGTCTGATCTGCCGGCGCTGCTCACCATCTTCAATCAGAAGAAACCCATCGCGGGCGTGCTCCACTAGCGGGTGCTGACGGTTCCAAGTCACCAGCAATCGGTCGCCTTGGACGTCAACTTTCAAACCCAAACTTGGGGCTGAGGAAAATACTTTCAGGAGTTTGGGTAGTGTCGAGGAAACCTGCAGGAAATAGACTAACCCAAACGTGATCGCCGAAGTTAACGCAAACACTACCAGGACAGACGGCCAAATCGGCTTTTGAGGCGGCGAGTCGACCAGACGCAAACTAGTTGCAATCGCCGCGCGACTTGGTGCGGACGGAGCCGGAAGGTTACTTGCCGTCCTGAGGGCTTGGGAGGGTAAGCCCGGCAGTGTCGGGGGTGCGGGTACTTCAGACGCAGTTGAACGTTCAACAATTTGCGGCTTAGCTAACGCGGTCGATACGATCGGGTTTTGAGTAGTTGAACTGGCCGGCGCATTTGGGGCCGGTCCAGGTGTCGATTGTGACTGCCTCTTCGCTGAATCGCACCCTGGCTCATCTTCTGCAGGACGAAGAAAGGAGAACGCTTTGCGGTAGCGAACTGCTAGTGTTCCTTTCCAACCCGGTGACTTTTCTTCCGGTGCATCGCCAAACTCATAGGCCCGCATGAAGAAGTCGTCCTGGATCTTTGGTCTTGGTACCACTTCAACGGGTGATTCCAGCGGCGATGCAGAAAGCCGCACCAAGCCGACTCGGTGTCCCTCATCAGACAACAAACCATTCACGGTTCGGCAATAAATCTCGAGCGAAACGCCTGAGGGTCCCTCCGGCTTCAAGATCAGTGCAATGTCATTGGGGCGGGGAAAATACCAGTCGTGGTAAGTGAGGTCGCTGGCCGAAAGGCCTCCGCTTTCGCGTATCGCATACCAGCCAATCAAATTAAGAGCTGCCGTTTCAGGCGACTTCTGGGAAGCAGTCAGCTGATGCTCAAATAGTTGGTCCTGGCCTGAGCGTTCCCCCGCTCCAGTGACTCGAATGCCCTGCTCAAAAGTGCGATGCGCCTGAGCAATCACGAGGCCGCCTTCTACGAGGCCGAATAGCAATCCACTGATCTCAGCCGGGTGACCGGGCCGGTTACGCCTCGCTAAAAGCTCGTTTACAAGCTGGGGCGAGATTCTTATAGTGAACGGTAATCGCCGTAGACTGGGAGCCGGGGACCCTTGATCAGCAACACTCATGTGGGAACCGCTCTCCTGGATGGCGGAAGGAACCCGGATCTCATCATATCGTTTGCCGAAATGTAAAAGAAAGTGCCCCCCAGATCCTCAACCACATCCTAATATTTCGAACCGTCAACTATGCAAAGAATCAAACCCGGGCCGGGTCAGGAATCGGTATGGGATTACCCTCGTCCGCCACGCCTCGCGCCATCTTCCCGTCGTGTGCGCATTGTCGTTCAGGCCTCAACGATCGTTGATTGTGTAAACGCTTATCGGGTTCTGGAAACAAGTCACCCGCCTAGTTGGTACGTACCTCGTTCGGCTGTGCGAGAAAGTTGTTTGTTTCCGGCCGACGGTAGTTCCTTTTGTGAGTTCAAGGGCCGTGCTGTTTATTGGGATCTGCGCATTGGCAAGTTTGAGAGCCGCCGCGCGGCGTGGTCCTATCCCGACCCGACGCCCGCCTTTGCGGAAATCCGGGATTATCTCGCCTTCTACCCTTCGCGCGTCGATAGCTGCCTGATCGACGACGAGCAGGTCAAATCGCAGGAGGGCGACTTTTACGGTGGCTGGATCACTTCGGACGTGGTCGGCCCCTTCAAGGGCGGAACCGGATCTTGGGGTTGGTAGAAGGCTCCGACCAACGACCGCTGATCCTGACATTACGACTTGACGCCGACAGTCAAGATTTCTTCACTGCCGAGCGAGTACGCTTCTTCCCACTCGCTCTGAATTTCCTTGACGCTCACGTGACCCTTTTCCACCATTTGCCTAGAGACTCATCGGATGAGATTGCGGAAAAATTAACGGCTTTCGCCAGCGTTCAACCTACCTTTCCCGTCCAGCTGACCGGGCTCCGCAGTCTGGGCCGTGGCGTAGCGTACTCGCTCCAATCGTCCGACTTACTGAGCCTGCGAGCCAGTCTGGCCAACGGCTGGTCCAACTGGCTCACAGCGCAGGACCGCCAGAATTTCAAGCCGCATATTACCGTGCAAAACAAAGTCGCCCCAGCCGAAGCTCATCGGACATTGACGCTGCTTCAGACAAGCTTCACACCACGTCTGATTGAAGCAATCGGAGTGGATCTGTGGCGCTACGAAGGCGGTCCTTGGAATCATCTCCAGACCTTTCTGTTTGCCGGGAAGAAAGCGCCGTGACAGTTCGCTTCCCGCACAAGCCTGTCGAGTACATAAACATTTGAGATCAGGTGACCGAACCCTTAGTCTGGAGTTAACGATGAAATCGCTCCTGTGCTCTGCAATGGTCCTTTGGTTTGGAATGCTGGCCGCCTGTTCGCCTCAGGAGGTGCGCGGAATCGCTGACCAGAAAAGTAACTTCAGCCATTTCGTGCCTATGAAAGCCGACCCTGCCCGTGACGGGCTGAAGGCGGTTAAGCCTTATTTTCGAGAAGGCAATCGGGCGCAGATCATGAGTGCAATTGAACGCGCTTGTGATGGTCGCCGCGCTGGCAGTTCTGTCTATGATGCGCGAACATCGGCGGGCTACTACGTCAATTGCAATCCCAGGAATCGGCAACTGCTCAACGGCTATGTGCCCCTTAATCCAAGAGAACAGCCTCGTTCTCGTTAATCCGAGCAATACCTGCTACGAAGGTAGTAAGTCCCCAACCTAGTCACCGAAATTGATAGCGCTCCGACCTAGCTCATACGGAGCGACTGAGAAGGATCAACTGAGGCTGCTCGCCGGCAGGGAATCCAACAAGCAGCGAGCACGACAACCAGGAGCACTCCGGCGCTCATAGCGAAAGAACCGGCCGTCAAACTACCGGCATCGTAAAGCCATCTCTCAAGAAATCTGCTGCTTGCGACGGTCATCGCACCGCCAACCACGAGACCTGCTACCGCTAGAATCAGGCACTGCTGCAAAACCAGACGTACCAACCGCCATGTCGTTGCGCCTAGCGCCATCCGAATCCCGAACTCTTGCGTGCGCGCAGAAGTCGAATCGTTCAGGACTCCATAGACGCCAACTGCCGAAAGCGTCGTTGTCATGAGGGCAAACGAAACTAATAGCCACATCAGAAACCGCTGCGGCGCCGAGGATAGCAGTAGATAGCTTTCCAGAGATCTCACCCGGTCCAGCGGAACGGTCGCATCCAGTCGGCGGACGGTCGCGCCTAGAGACGCTGCGAGCGCATTGGGATCTCCGGTCGAACGAATCAGAATCGACATGTCGTTGAGAGGAAACTGCGCGTAAGGAACATACACCTCCGGGTTTGTCGCAGGTGAGGTTGCGGTAGGTCTTATATCGCTCACCACACCGACGATGCGTTTGGGTGAGTTGCCACCCCAACCTAGCCGTAACTCAGTACTCTGCGGGTCTTGGCCTTGCAGGAATCTGCGTACAAAGGCCTCGTTGACGATGGCGCACGCCGGTCTCCCGGCAATGTCTTGATTCGTGAACAGACGTCCAATCCGCAACGGAATCTGTAAGGTTGCAAAGTAATTACTGTCAACAAACCGAAGATCAACGCCCGCCTTCGCAGGCTCGTGGACTGCCCCGACTTCTACCGTCGTCGCATTCGATCGACCGCTGAGGGGCAAGACCTCAGCACTCGTCGCTGATTCGACACCGGGCATCGAGCGCACATTCTGTAGAAGCGAGTTGTAGAAGTTCTCAACGCGCTTCGAACTTTGGCCGTATGCGGAAACGGGCAAACTGATCGAGGCCGTAAGCAAGCGCTGCGGATTGAACCCGCGCGGTGAGTGCAAGATCTTGTCGAAGCTCACCACCAGCATAGTGGCCGAGCAGGTCAGCACCATGCTGAGTGCAATCTGGCCGGATATGAGCACCGGTCCTGCCCGTAATCCGGAAGCTCGGCCCGTGACCGAGTAGGAGGCTTCCTTCAACGGCGCCGCCAAATCTCTGCCACGGATGGACAACGCCGGTAAACAGCCAAATAGAAGGCTCGCCACCAACGAGATTGCGGGTGTATATAGAAAGGCCCAGCTATCCAACCGGATCTCCTGGAGCCTCGGAGTTTCGGGAGGGGCTAAAGCGACGAAAAGAGACACCGCGACAGGTGAGACCAGGAGACTGACTAAGCACCCCCCGAAACCGAGCACAGCGGCCTCTACGAGCAACTGCCTGACGAGCTTATGAACTGAGGCACCCAAAGCCGAGCGCAAGGAGAATTCGCGCCGCCGGGCGGCAACATCCACCAGCAGCACGGTTGCGATGTTCACGCATGCCACCAGCAGCACGCAAGTGACCGCGCCGTACAGCAGTAGAACCATTAACTTGCTGCCTGAACCAAGTACGTCTTCCAACGCGGGCGTCACCGTTATGTCGTCTGCGGACGTGGTATGCGGGTGCTCTCTGGCGATTGTTTGCGCCAGGCTTGTCATCTCGCCTCGTGCTTGTGCCAGGTTCACTCCGGGCTTAAGCCGGGCCACCACACCGTCATACCGTGGGTATCCCCGACTGGTCAAAATAGTTCCTCCGTAGAGCGCCGGATCCGCGTCCACCGCTACCGTCGTCCAGTAGTCAATCGGATCCTTTTGCATCGGATATCCAAACTCAGAAGGAATGATGCCAACGATGTTGTACTCGCGGCCATCCAGGTGAATCAGTTTTCCCAGTGCACTCTCGCGCTCATTGAAGCGAGAGCGCCACAGCCGGTCGCTAATCAAGATCGGCATCGCTGCCTTCGCGCCAGCTATCCTTCGGTCTTCTGCCGGTTCCAGAAGTCTCCCGCGGATCGGTTGAACTCCGAGCACGCGAAACAAAGAGCTCGAAGCTGTCGCGCCCAGGACAACCAACGGCTCGCCTTGTCCCGTCAACGTCGCCGATGCCGTGCCAAATACGGCCATCTCGAGGAAAATCCGATTACCGTTCCGCCAGTCCTGAAAGTGTGGATACGAAACCCCACTGCTGGCACCATGATTGGCTTGGTGGAGCACCACCAGGCGCTCTGCGTCGCGGAAGGGAAGCGGCTGGAGGAGTAATGAGTGAACTACGCCGAATACCGCTGTGTTCGCGCCAATTCCAAGGGAAAGCGTTGCAATCAGAACAGCCGTTCTCACCGGCCTTTTCCCTAGCAAACGCAACGCGAAACGAATGTCGCTGTAGATGTCCCCCAATCGACCTAAGCCCCTCACGTCGTGCCCCGCTTCCGCCACGCGAGAGACGGATCCAAAGCTCTTCTCCGCTGCCTGCCTTGCTTCTGCCGGCGGCAGGCCGTTGCGGATCAGGTCTTCGGTCTTCATCTCAATGTGGAAGCGAAGTTCCTCCGAGATTTCCTGATGTAGTTCGTCCGGCCGCAAGAAAGAGAAAAGTTTCATTGCAGCCTACTGGCACTCAGAACTTTCGCGACTGCCAGCGAGAGTTGGTCCCACTCCTCTCGTTCCGTTTCCAGCTGTTTACGACCGATTCGCGTCAGTGAGTAAAAGCGAGCCTTACGATTATTTTCAGACAGGCCCCATTCGCCTGAAATCCAGCCTCGCTGCTCGATTCGATAGAGGGCGGGATAGAGCGTGCCTTCTTCCACCAGAAGGGTGTCTTCTGCCAATTGTTGGATGCGCTGACCGACACCATACCCGTGCATGGGACCGAGCGAAAGCGCCTTTAGCACCAGCAGGTCGAGCGTTCCTTGCGGTAAATCGAGCTTCGCTTTTTTCTTCACGGCTCCCCTCTAGCTTCTAGGGGAGTGTATCACGCTTCCCTAGAAGCTAAAGGGGAAGACCCGCCCGCCGTCATCCGTGAAGAGCGAACTCCTCCGGACAATCCGGCGACTGGTGATGCCTTATTGAACAGCAGCGCTCAAGCCGTTCTGGTTTGCATCCTTCACGTATTTGTCAAACCAGCTCAACATTTCGTAGAGCGTATGCTGAATCGATTCATATCCGCGATAGCCGTGCGCCTCATAAGGCAGAGTCACCAGGCGCACCGTACCGCCATTGCCCCGGACGGCCGCGTACATCCGTTCGGATTGAATCGGAAAAGTTCCGGTGTTGTCATCCGCCTCGCCGTGAATCATCAGCAGCGCCCCCTTGATTTTGTCGGCTGAAAGGAAGGGCGACATCTTCAGGTAAACATCGGGAGCTTCCCAGATGGTCCGCCGCTCAGTTTGAAAACCAAAGGGAGTGAGAGTGCGGTTGTAAGCACCGCTCCGGGCTACTCCGGCCTTGAAGAGAGTCGAATGCGCCATCAGGTTTGCTGTCATAAATGCACCGTAGCTGTGTCCTGCGACTCCTACACGAGATGGATCGGTAACGCCCATCTCGGTAGCCTTCTCAATCGCGGCCTTCGCGTCCATCACGATCTGATCCAGGTACGTGTTGTTTACGGTTGTCGGGTCGCCGATCACCGGCATGGCCGCGTTATCCAGAACCGCATAGCCGTGCAAAGCGTAGTAAATCTCCGATGCCCCTACGACTGTCGTGAAGCGCTGAGTCGAGCCGCTAATCTGGCCGGCCGTATCGGCGTCATTGTATTCGTACGGATAGGCCCAGACGACAGTTGGCAGCTTTGTGCCCTGCTTGTAATCGGGAGGCAAGTAGAGTGTGAAGGAAAGCGGAACGCCGTCTGCTCGTTTATAAGTAACCAACTGCTTAGTCAGCTTTCGTAGATCCGGCGCCGGATCGCTGAAATGCGTAAGCTGCTTCGGCTCACCGCCATTCTCTCGGATGAAATAGTTCGGCGGATCTTTGCTGGATTCGCGCCGGGTCAGGATTTTGGAACCGTCGTCGGTCAAAGCCGCCTCAACTACCTCGTAATGCGCGTCGTCACAGCGAAACAGATGCTGCGTCTCGCCGGTTTTTGTGTTGTACCGATCCAGAAATGGCCGATCGCCTTTCGGTGTCGCACCCAGGCTCGTCAGCAGGATTGAGTCCCCCGTCTGAACCATGGCACGCCGTCCGTTTGCAAGCGTTTTCATCTCCGGCGTACCCGGGTCTTTGTAGCGGTCCTGCATATTCCGCTGCCAGATCAACTTTGGCTCAGCGCCGGGCTGTTTCGGGTCCACGCTGTACGTCCGTACCCAACGTTTGTTTCGCTCATAGTCGGATACCAGAGCAAAGGTGCCGCCCTCCCCGAATTCAATGCGTTGAAAGCGTTGCTCCACTTTCACAAGTTCCTGCGGTTCCGCTCCTTGCGCGAGCGGCAGCCTGGCCATCATAATGCGATCGCGATGGGGTACTTTCTCTTTCGGGTTGCCCCCATCCATCGCTTCCACCCAGTAGGCCGAGGCCGGTTCCGTAGGGACCCAGTGATAGTCGCGAGGTCCGGTTGGCACGCCCTCAATCGGTACCCGGTCCGCCAGCCCAAGACTTGCAACCTTGTAAGTCATTCGGCCTTTCGAATCCCAGATCTCGACCTCTTTGGGAAACGCCATCATCGGATGAAAATACGAGAACGGCTTGTGGATGCGAGCGACCATCACATGCGAACCATCGGGCGACGGCTCGGCTGTCGCGAAAATGGCTGTGGTTCCGTAGTTCGTCACTTTGCCCGTGACCGAGTCAGCGAACGCGAGTTGTGATGTTCCGTAATACTGGAACAGATCCTCATCGTAAGCGTTCTTTAGAAGATCCTCATAGGTAGGTGCTGGACCGGCTTTGCCAAAGCTTTCCTGCGTATGCGGTCCGGGAGGAAGGGCCGATTCTTCGGGAGCCTTACCGCGGTTGGAAGGGACCGTCTCGACTAGCAGGCGGCGGTTGTCAGGCATCCACTGAAGGGTCGACGGACGGCCGAAACTGTTTAGCGCTGCGTTGACGCGCACGCCTTCAACTTTGCGTACCTGCCCGGTCTCCCCGTCGCCGAACCAAAGATCTATCGACTTGTCTGTTCGATTCGTAAAAGCAAAGTGCTTGCCGTCCGGGCTCCAGAGCGGCGCACTCACTTCGGCACCGGCCGGCACTGCAATTGCAACCGGGCTAGCGTTTTCGTCCATTTTCTGGAGGGTCAGCGTACGGTAAAGATAGATATTGTTGTGGGGTCCGTTGTTCTCCGGATCGATGCGCAGGCCCGCGATCCGTAACGTCGGCCTTGCCAGCTCAGCTACTGGGGGATAAAGAATTCGCTCCGCCAGGATCATGGTCTTGCCCGTAGGACTAACCACCGCTTCCGGTGTCGGAGGCTGCATTCAACACTTTCAGAACATCGTCAGAAGGCTTGTGGTACGGCTCGTCACCCCATAGTTCCGAGTGCCAAACCCCTAACAGCATCACTACGCAAAGGCCAAATCGCGTTTTCATCTTGATCCTCATTCTGGCGCACAAGCTCTGCCGGATGTTACGGGCAACCCCTTGTCACAATAGAAATGGATGTCCACCAAGAGAACCGAATCCGACAGCATGGGGCAGATTGAAGTAGATTCTGCCCGTTACTGGGGCGCACAAACCGAGCGCTCGTCTGCATCACTTCGACATCGGCATTGACCGTATGCCACCCGAGCTCATTCGGGCTTTTGGCGTTTTGAAGAAGGCAGCGGCGCTGGTGAATCACGATCTTGGACAAGCTTGATGACGAGAAAACCCGCCTGATAACCCAGGCTGCGGATGAAGTGATTTCCGGAAAATGGAACGACGAATTTCCATTGCGCATCTGGCAGACCGGAAGCGGCACTCAGACCAACATGAACGCGAACGAGGTAATCTCCAACCGCGCCATTGAGTTGGCCGGGGGAACCATGGGGTCGAAGAAGCCGGTTCATCCGAACGATCACGTGAACATGTCGCAATCGTCGAACGATACCTTCCCCACGGCCATGCATATCGCTGCTGCGACCGAACTGCAGGCCACCTTGATTCCTGCCGTTCAGGAACTCCGAGACACTCTGAACGCCAAAGCCGAAGATTTCGACGGCATTGTTAAGATCGGCCGCACGCACCTTCAGGACGCCACACCGCTCACAGTGGGACAAGAGATGTCCGGCTGGGTTGCCTTGCTCGATCGTGACCTGGACCGCCTGCGGCAGACATTCATTGGCCTCTGTGATCTGGCGATTGGCGGAACAGCTGTCGGGACCGGCTTAAACGCGCATCCGGAATTCGCCGTTCGAACCGCGGCCACCATTGCGGAACTCACCGGCCTCCCCTTCCGGTCGCATCCCAATAAGTTTGCAGCCCTCTCCGCCCATGACGAGCTTGTTTATGCCAGTGGAGCTTTAAAGACCTTGGCCGCGTCCTTGATGAAAATCGCCAACGACGTGCGTTGGCTGGCTTCCGGTCCCCGGTGTGGCTTGGGTGAGCTCATTATTCCGGAGAACGAGCCGGGCTCCTCTATCATGCCGGGCAAGGTCAACCCAACCCAATGCGAAGCCATGACGATGGTTGCGGTCCAGGTTTTCGGGAACGATGCCGCCATCGGTTTCGCCGGTTCGCAAGGCAACTTTGAGCTGAACGTCTTTAAGCCGGTCATTATTCACAACTTCCTGCATTCCTTACGCCTCCTGGCCGACAGTTGCCGCAGCTTTACGCAGCACTGTGCCGGCGGAATCGAGGTTAACCGGACGCAAGTCGACCGCGATGTCGCGAACTCGTTGATGCTCGTAACCGCCCTAAGCCCCATCGTTGGTTACGACAAATCGGCGAAGATCGCCCATACTGCCCATGTGGATGGTTCGAGTCTTCGGGACGCCACTGTGAAACTCGGCTATCTCACCGCCGAGGAGTTCGACCGTTACGTCGTACCGGAGGAAATGACTCGACCCTCCTGAATCTGAGTAAACCTATCAGAAAAGACTGAGACGTTTGTCGCGTCCGCCGCACATCTTCCCAAGGACAATCTCTTTTGGGGCAGAAAAGTATGGCGCACCAAACCGCACCCGTTTACCGAATTCTGAATCTTGATCGCGCTTGCGAAATTGCCTCCCACGTAGAGGTGGCTGTGACCAGTTCCGATCGCCGGCGTGGTCTTCTCAACAAAATGGAAATGAGCCACAGCGCGGGCCTGTGGCTCGCCCCGTGTGAAGCCGTTCATACCTTCGGGATGAAGATGCCCATCGACGTCATCTTTCTTGATCGCAAGTATCGCGCTTTGAAGCTGGTCTCTAATCTGGTGCCCTCGCGAATTTCGTTATGCCTTACGGGACACTCCGTGCTCGAGCTTGCCGGCGGGTCGATCGTAAAATGTGGCCTGCAACGCGGAGACCGTTTGCAATTTCAGGCGAATCGCGAAGCTGCGTAAGGTGAATGCCTATTCTTCTTCAGGTTGCGCTCGCGGTTGTGGTCTTACTTGCAAGCGTCTATGATTCGCGATTCAGGAGGATCCCCAATTGGGTGAGCCTTTGCGGACTGATATTGGGACTAGGCTTGAACACGTTCTACGCAGGTGCAGGCGGGCTCGGTTCCGCAGCGCTCGGAGCGGGTTTCGCCCTCCTTATCTATGTTCCGCTTTATTGCTTGCGGGGCATGGGCGCAGGTGACGTAAAGCTGATGGCGGCCGTAGGTGCCTTGGCCGGGCCTCGCGATTGGCTGGCAATCTTCTGCATCACAGCTTTGGCCGGGGGACTCATATCCCTGATCATGGTGATCTACAAGCGACGCCTGTTTCACACCTTGCTCAATCTGTCGCTGCTAAGTTCTGACCTGTTTCATCTTCGCCGCCCTGCGAACTCTCGCCCGGAACTGGACGTCAAGAGTGCCGCCGCGCTGCGGCTGCCCCATGCTTTACCTATCGCATTAGGCGCCTTACTCTTCCTCGTGACTCTTAACTAAGACCCTCACCTGCAAGGGCTTAGGATTTTTCCGATTCAGACGTTTTCTTACCGAATGATCCATTTGGGGAGATACAACTCTGCCGGTCCGCTCACTACCAAGAGGAAGTATGAGCGCGCCAGCCAATCCAAGCATTGAGGCGACCTTTACAGGTTCGAGCCGGTGGATTGTGCGTTTGCTGCCATCGCTCACTGACTTCGCTTTCTTGTTCCCGGTTCTCTGGCTTTTCTATCTGATGACCGGTACGGTGACTTTCCTTTCGGATGGCGATACCGGCTGGCACATACGAACGGGTCAATGGATCTGGAACCATCGTTCCGTTCCAACAGTCGATCTGTTCTCGTTTACCCGCCCTCACGACGCCTGGTACGCGTGGGAGTGGCTGTGGGACTTAGCTCTTTCGGGCGTTCATCAGGTGGCAGGGCTAAGCGGAGTCGCTTTTATCAACGTCTGCCTGCTCTGCTTGATCTCAGTTACACTCTTTCGCCTGATCCGCCGGACCACGGATAACGATCTTCTTTCGCTTGTCTGCACCTTCTTGGCAATGGCTGCTTCGTCCATCCACTGGCTCGCACGGCCGCACCTGTTCAGCTGGCTTTTCGTTCTTCTTTTTGCGCACGCCCTGCTTTCTTTCAAGAACGGCCGCCGGCAGGCGCTTACTCCGCTGCCGTTCCTGATGATCCTTTGGACTAACCTCCATGGCGCTTTTTTCCTCGGTATCATCATGCTCCTGCTGGCCGCGGCCGGAGAAATCATCGGATCTTTTCTGCACGCTGCGGACTCCTGGGATGCCGCCTACCATCGGGCTCGTCCTTACGTACTCTGCGCCTTTGCATGCGCCCTCGCTACTTTCATAAACCCGTACGGCTGGGCTCTGCACGCCCACATCATTCATTACGTCGGTGACAAGGAATTGCTGAGCCAAATCGGTGAGTTCAAATCGATGGACTTCCACAACCCGTTAGGCCTGCTGTTCGAACTCATGTTGATGCTCGCCCTGCCGACCATCCTTTGGGCCTGCATCCGCAAACGTTACACAACCGCGATCAGCATCGCTTTCTGGGCTCACCTCGCGATTTATTCGGCCAGAAACATCCCGATCTTTGCCTTTCTCAGCGCGTCTTCCATCGCGCTCATGTTGCAGGAGGTAATCGGGCGCGGAACGCTCCTGTTCCGTTTTCCCAGTTGTCATGCCCGCCTTACCAGGTTGACTCTCAAAATGCGCCCTTTTGAGCGCGCCGGTCGCCTTCATGTTTTCTCCGCCGCTGCCCTGCTCATCCTGGCTGGGTCGTTTGCAGCGGAGCTTCCGTGTTGCGAAGGAAAGTTTCACGCCGTTTCCTTCCCGGTTTCTGCACTTTCGACTGTGAAGAATGCCGGCTTTCTCAGACTATTTACTACCGACACCTGGGCGAGCTACTTCGTGTACAACCTCTATCCGAACCAGCCTTCCTTTCTCGACGGCCGAAGTGATTTCTTCGGAACCGATTTGATGGAGCGCTATGGGCACATCATCAACGCTCGTTGGGATTGGGAAGAATTGCTGAACCGCTACTCGGTCGATGGTGTTGTTCTCCGTCCCGCACTCCCGGTGGTGACGGCTTTGAAGGCATCGAAGAATTGGAAATTGCTGTTTGATGATGGCGCAGTCGTCATCTTCAAACGGAGCCCGGCAGCACACCTCGCACAGATGGCCGCGCCGGTTCCTCAGGTTTCACCCGTTCGAGCGAACGGGGTGGAAAAGCTTGGACAACCAGGCCTGATAGTTAGTTCGAAAACTAAATCTCAAGAAAGGAGAAGCTAATGATTAAATCAGCTTTATTGGCATTTTGGAAGGAAGAGGACGGTCAGGATCTGGTCGAATACTCTCTTCTGCTCGCCTTCATCGCTCTCGCAGCGGTCGCGCTGTTGGGTGGCGTTAAGGGTTCCATCAACAGCATGTGGACCAGCATCAACAGCACGATGACGAGCGCAAACGCGGCTAGCTAATGCCCTCTGACTCCTGGGAGCCGCTGCGTAGCTAACTCTGCTCGGCGGCTCTCGATGTCGTAAACCTCTTACCCTTGCTTTTGCAGCGTCCCGCAAAGCAATGAACTAAACAACTGACTCAAGGCAATGAATCAACGATTAATTACAGTTCTCGTATTTGCGTTGGCAGTCGCCGGTGTAACCAGCTTTGGTCTCTACCGGATGATCCTGTCCCACGTGCAACGGCCGATCCAGCAACAGATAGCTACGACCAAGGTCGTGGCAGCCACTCATGATCTGCAGGTTGGCGCTCTGTTGAAGGAAAGCGACCTGCGGGAAGTGACGATTAGCGGCGCTGTGCCCGCCACAGTTCTTCGCACCATTCCCGAAGCTGTTGGTCGTGGCGTAATTTCTGCCATCTATCTTGATGAGCCGGTTCTCTCGACTCGCCTCGCCAATAAAGGTGCTGGTGCGGGCTTGGCGGCCCTGATCCCTGTGGGTATGCGCGCCTTGGCTCTGCCGGTCAATGAGGTGGTTGGTCTGGCTGGCTTCGTTTCGCCCGGTATGCGCGTCGACGTTTTAGTCTCCGGGGCTGGTTCGCTTCAGGGCAGTGAGTCCGGAACGATGTGCCGGACCATTCTGCAGAACATAGAGGTCCTCTCTGCCGGACAAAAGGTAGAGCGAAATATCGAAGGTAAGCCAGAGTCAGCTCAGGTCGTGAACCTTCTGGTAACTCCGTCCCAGGCCGAAACCCTTAACCTCGCGAGCGGACAGACCAGGGTACAACTGGTGCTTCGCAACCCCCTCGACACAGAGGATTCAAATACCAGCGGCGCTTCACTTGCCAAACTGCTTGGGAATGGCACGCAGCCTGCAAACAGACCTATGCCGATCGTTGCAGCGCCTGCGCCTCGAAGCGTCGTCCCGAAACCCACTCCCGTCCGTGGACCGGAAGTAGCTACTGTGGAGATCTTTAATGGCAACCGGCACACCGAACAAAAGTTCGAGATGGCGGCCAAATGAAATTTGCATTTCCCTTCTTCTACTTGCTGCTGGCAGCTTGCTCCAGTGCCGCAGCCATATCCGAGCTGAGCGTCACGGTCGATAAGTCCATCGTCTTAGAGCAATCGGGTCCCGTGCGGCGTGTTGCCATCACGAACGGTGATATGGCCGAAGCGGTCGCCGTGAACCAGAGTGAAATCATTCTGAACGGCAAATCGCCGGGAGACACCACGCTGCTGGTTTGGGATACCAAAGGTGCGCGTTCAGAGTACGAAATCCATGTTCTGGCCAGCACGATCCAGGTGGATGCCGTTCGCGGTGAGCTAGCCCGTGAAGTTGGACCTGATGTTTCCATGACCGTGGAAGGCAAAACGGTATTCTTGCGCGGCGTTGTGCGCGATCCGATAAGCGCCGATCGCGCCGCTTCCATTGGCGGAACTTTGGGCAAGGTCATCAACTTATTGCGCGTCGCGGTGCCACCCGCCGAACCACAGATTCTGCTGAAGGTACGCTTTGCCAACGTAAGCCGGAGCGCGTCTCAGCAGCTGGGAACTACTTTCGGCGTCGGTTACAACAACGGTCGATTCGGAACGGCTTTGAGCAACGCTGGTTCGAATATCGCATCCGCCAGCACTGCCGCCGACCTCATCAGCTTTCTCTACAGCAATTCTCACTTCAATATCAACGCTGCTCTGCAGGCGCTGGAAGCAAAAAGCCTCCTCCAGATTCTGGCTGAGCCGAATCTGTTGACGGTCAGCGGTAAAACGGCCAGCTTTCTAGCCGGCGGAGAATTCCCTTTCCCCACAATTCAGGGCGGGGCTGCCGGCGTAGGCCAAATCACCGTTCAGTTCAAAGAGTTTGGTATCCGTCTGAACTTCCTCCCGTCGGTCACACCGCGAGGCACCATTCGCATGACCGTTACTCCCGAAGTTAGCTCGCTCGACTATTCGAACGGTTTGACTGTCAATGGATATACCATTCCTGGACTCTCTACGCGACGCGTCCAGACTGAAGTAGAACTTGAGAACGGCCAAAGCTTTGTCATCGCTGGCTTGCTGGACAACCAGGTACAGGAGCAGCTCAGCAAGATTCCGGGTCTGGGCAACGTCCCGATCCTGGGTAAGCTCTTCCAATCCCGAACGGTAAGTAAGAGCAACACCGAACTACTGGTTATGGTGACGCCGGAGTTGGTCCGTCCTCTTCCGCAGGGTACTCCTCTGCCCATCATTCCCATGCCGCAGCAGTTTATGGATCACGCGCCGGCTGAATCGCTGCGGCAGCCTGGTCCTAAAGTCACGGGGGATGTGCTGCCCTTGCAGCGCGTCGATACGCTTCCCTTCGAAATTCTGAAGCACGAGGACCAGCCGGCTGTCCCGGCCGCGCCGCAAACGCCAGTACCGGCCGTCATACCCATGTTGCAGCCACCGCCCGGTAACGGCAGCTCTGGCGCGACCCAGCCGACCGTCCCAGCTGCCAATGTGACTCCGCAGGCGACACCAAATACCTCCACACCCGCTGCTCCGTCGGCGGCAGCCCCGTCCGGGATCTCTATGCTCGTCCGGCCACGCCTGCAACCGCTGCCGGGAGCGTCGGGCCTCACTGTTAGCGTCGGACGCTATCTCGGATAACCAAATGCTCTCTCCTAAACTGATCCTGTATATCCAAGATCCGGCTCTGCGTTATGAGACTCTGGATCTTCTTAACTCAACCGACGAAACGCCTTTTCAGGACCACTCTGGCGATTGGAATTCGCTGCTGTTCCGGTTGAACGAAACCAAGCCGGATGCCATCCTGCTCGATCTTTCCACTGTTCCGGGCGATCTGAGCGGAGCGATCCGTCAACTGCGAGTTCAAGCACCTCGCCTGAAGGTGATGGCGCTTCATTCGGAAGCAGACTCACAAACCATCTTGTCGGCAATGCGAGCCGGGGCCACCGAATTCTTGCACCCACCGCTTGCTGACGCCCTGCACGCTTCCATCAAGCGGGTCTTAGAAGGGCCGGAACACGACACCGCTCCGACGTCGCGCGGCAAGATTGTGGGCTTCCTCTCTTCCAAGGGCGGTTGCGGCGCCACAACCGTTGCCTGCCACGTTGCCACAGAACTCCACGCGCTAACCAAGAAGAGTGTATTGCTCGCTGATCTCGACCTGACCTCGGGCTTAGTTAGCTTTCTGATGAAGTCACCGAGCTCGTACTCCTTATTGGACGCACTGAAGAACATCTCACGTCTGGATGCCAGTCTCTGGAAAGCCTTGCTCGTTGAGCGGCATGGTGTATCAGTCATTCCCGCACCCACCGCCTACTCGCGTTGGGATCATCCGGATGAGGACCAGTTGCGCCAGGTGCTGCGTTTTATGCGCACCCAACATGACTGGATCGTGCTTGACCTCGGTCGCAGTCTGAATTCCATCGCCACCGCAGTGTTGGAAGAACTCGATCAGCTGATGCTGGTTTCGACGCTCGAAGTCGTCGCCTTACATGGCCTCAAGTCCATTGTGCACGGCTTGTTCGCTCAAGGCGAGAAGCTGCAGTTGGTATTGAATCGCACGCCGAAAACCATGGATATCAGTACGCAGGAACTGGAGAAGGTTTTGGGCCGGGCGATTTACGCTGCCTTGCCAAACGACTACATGGGTCTGTACCAGTCCTATTCAAGCGGCAATCTGCTTGCCCGGAACAATCGCCTGGCCCAGGAGTTCAGTCTCTTGGCTTCGAAGATTTCAGGTGTCCGCCCGGCCAAAGCGAAAAAGAAATTCGGCTTATTCGCCTAAGCCGCAGATAAGACAGGAACGCACGAATGGTCGCCACAGATAATCTCCCAAAAGCTGATCGCACGGCTGCTACCCCAACCCCTAACCCGGGACGGGATGCCTCGGCTGGCCAATACCAGGAACTGAAGTTCGTTGTTCACCGTAAGCTTCTGGACCGTGTGAATCTGGAAGCCGTCTATGCCATGCCCGTTGACCGGGTCCGGCCTGAGATGCGTCCCTCTGTCGCCCGCTTGATCAACGAAGAGCGCACTCCGCTCAGCCAGACCGAAAAGGACCGGTTAGCCGAAGAAGTCCTGGACGAGGTGTTCGGCCTCGGTCCCCTCGAGCCCTTACTGCGGGATAAAACGGTTTCAGACATCCTGGTGACGACGCCTCGTCTGATCTATGTCGAGCGGAAAGGCAAGCTGGAGCGCAGCCCGATCGAGTTTCGGGATGACGCGCACCTCATGCGCATCATCGAACGTGTCGTCTCCCGCGTGGGCCGCCGAATCGATGAATCCTCGCCCATGGTCGATGCTCGCCTGCCTGACGGATCACGTGTGAATGCCGTTATTCCGCCGCTAGCGGTGGATGGGCCGTTACTCTCGATTCGCCGCTTCGGCGGAGCGCCCTTACAGCCGGCCGATCTGCTGCGCAATCTTTCGCTGAACGAAGGGATGCTGGAGTTGCTGAAAGCATGCGTGAAAGGCCGCCTCAACATCATCATCTCCGGCGGTACCGGCGCGGGCAAGACTACATTCCTGAACATGCTATCGGGATTTATTCCGGCCGACGAACGTATTGTGACCATTGAGGACGCAGCCGAACTGCAACTTCGACAGACGCACGTCGCAAGGCTGGAAACGCGCCCTGCCAACATCGAGGGAAAAGGCGCTATTGCTCAGCGTCAACTGCTCATCAACTGCTTGCGTATGCGACCCGATCGCATCATCGTCGGCGAGGTTCGTGGTGAAGAAGCACTCGACATGATGCAGGCCATGAACACCGGCCACGATGGCTCTTTAACCACCATCCACGCCAACAGTCCCCGTGACGCTATCAGCCGTCTCGAAGTGATGATCGGTATGGCCAGCTCCAACCTCAACGTTCGCTCCATACGTCAGCAGGTCTCCTCTGCTGTCGATTTGTTTATCCAGAACTCTCGTATGGCGGACGGAACACGAAAAGTGACATACATCACCGAGTGTTTGGGTATGGAAGGCGAGCTCGTCACGACGCAAGATCTTTTTCTATTCGAGAAAACCGGGATGTCGGCAGATGGCCGGGTCCTTGGGAAGTTCAAGCCGACCGGAGTTCGCCCGAAGTTCAGCGATCGCCTGAAAGCCGCTGGTATCGAACTGTCTCCCCAGATCTTCCAGAACATCACCGAGGTTCGTTGATCCCATGGTCCTGTTTGCGGTTCTCTTCTTCGTCATCTTTGCGACCTTCCTGCTCTGCGCTGGATTAGGACTGTCGTATTTTCGATCGCAGCAGAAGAACCAGATCCGCGCCATGTTGCGGAAAGCGGAGGCATCACCGGCCGAACAGCGCAGCTCCCACATGTTGCGCGCTGCTGACAAGGACAACATCCTCCACGACCTCTTGCGGCGCTACAAATTAATGGACCGCCTCGACCTGCTGCTGTCCCAAGCCAACTTGGACTGGACGGCCACGAAGCTGATCTGCTTGTGTGCGGGTGCAACAGCTGCAGGCTTCTTCCTTGGTATCAAACTTCGGCTGTTTGATGTCCAATGGTCCGCGCTTTTGGTCGCCGCCTTAACCGGTTCTTTGCCTTTTTTATTCGTCATGACAAAGCGTTCCCGGT
Organism: uncultured Acidobacteriaceae bacterium; assembly: GCA_963814195.1. Classification (GTDB taxonomy): domain Bacteria; phylum Acidobacteriota; class Terriglobia; order Bryobacterales; family Bryobacteraceae; genus Bog-105. The sequence continues at coordinate 1,099,156 of CAWFBU010000002.1, read as the reverse complement.
CCATTGCGGCGTTTGAGGGTCAGCTTCCGGATGCGCTGGATTTTCTGTCACGCTCGATGCGAGCCGGCCACGGTTTTTCGGTCGCGATGGAAATGCTTGCAGCCGATTCGCCCGATCCTTTGGGCGGAGCATTTCGCCGCGTAGCCAACGATATCCAGCTGGGCTCGGCGCTCGATGTTGCCCTCGTAAAGCTGATCCAACAGGTTCCTCTGATCGATGTCCGATTTTTTGTGTCCGCCGTCGTTCTGCAGCAGGAGACGGGCGGAAATCTCGGCGAAATTCTTAGCAAGCTGGCCGAAATCATCCGCGACCGCTTCCGCCTCCGGGGCACGGTCAAAGCGGCAGCTGCTCACGGCAAAGTTACCGGCATGGTTCTGGTCTTGATGCCCGTTGGGGTAACTATCTTTCTAACTCTGGGAAATCCCCATTACCTCGCGGACATGATTGCCAACCCGCTCGGTAAGTGGATGGTTTACGGAGCGATCGCCGGCCAGATAGTGGGGTACTTCGTAATACGGATGATTGTCGACATCAAGGTATAGGGCCGTATGATTCTTTTCTTTCTCGTCTTCCTGGTCTTAACCGCGCTGATTACCGCGTTTGGCTACAAGCATTACGTCCGCCCCGGTCGGATGCTCGACCAGCTGAAAAGCTCTACCTCCGATGCCATTCCCCTTCAGCTTCGACAGCACGAGAAATCCCAGTCGACCAGCAAATTGACCAGGCTTTTGGAGGCGGTCGGTAACCTACTGCCCATTTCTCCGCAGGACACCCAGATTGCCAGGCGCGATCTCAACGAAGCGGGCTTCCGGTCGCCGTCCGCCGTCGCCGCCTACTATGGCTTCAAAATCAGCTTGGCCATCCTGTTTCTGGTGGGAGCTCTTCTGCTTCGGGAACGTCTTGACAACCCGCTACACAGAATCATCCTGCCCATTGCTGGCGCGGGCCTCGGCTTTGTCCTTCCTGCGTTTGTGTTAGGGCGGCTGGCCAGGAAACGTCATAACTCGATTCGCATGGCGCTCCCGGATGTGCTCGACCTAATGGTCATTTGCACGGAGGCCGGTTGCGGCCTTGATCAGGCCATTATGAACGTTAGTCGGGAACTGCGCTTCGTCCATCCCGTGCTGAGCGAAGAGCTTTCAATGGTCAACATGGAGATCATGGCTGGCACCACGCGCGCCGATGCCCTTCGTAACCTTTCTACCCGGGTCGGCGAGGATGAGATCAAGAAGCTGGTTGCGATCCTGATACAAACTGACCGTTTCGGCACCAGCATTGCGGAAGCGCTGCGAACCCAATCGGAGTTTCTCCGCCTTCGTCGTAAGCAGGTTTCGGAAGAAAAGGCCGGCAAAGTCGGCGTGAAGCTTGTCTTTCCCATTTTCTTCTTTTGCCTTCCGTCTCTGGTCGTAGTGACGGCCGGTCCCGGCATGCTTCAGCTCATTAGCGGCTTCGCTTCAATGAAGCATTAATTTTTGCGAACTTCTAGCAGCTTCCCATACTAGTGATTAGGAGCACACTCATGGACAACACGACCGTACAAGCCGCACTTTGGATCGCCGCAGGCGCGCTCATGGTGTTTTACTTGAAACGCCGCCGCAATCGCAAGATGCTGCCTTAGTTCACCCGGCATGTCCGCTGAAGCAACCGCTCTTCAGCCTTCTGTCCTTCAGCAGAGGCTGTTGGACATGCAGAATCCCGACGGGGGTTGGGGCTTCCAAGGCAAGAGTTCTTGGACCGAACCCTCGGCTTTTGTCTTGCTCGCCCTCGGCCTCGGGGGCGAATGCGATGCCAGCCAACGAACGGCGAAGTGGCTGATTGCCTCGCAACGTCAGGATGGCGGCTGGGGACCTCAACCCGCCGTTGACGTTAGTACTTGGCTGACAAGCCTTGTTACGCTCTCGCTTTTACCCCACCAGTGGCCGGAAGCCAAGCGGCAGCAGGCATTCGACTGTCTGCAGAAACAGATCCAGCCTTCCGAATCTCTCTTCTTCCGTGTGTTGTCGCGCCTCAACGGCCAACCGATCCAGGATGTGAATCACTTTGGACGTTCCTGGTATCCGGGCACCGCCGCCTGGGTGTATCCTACAGCGATCGCTGTTATCACCTTCCTGCAACTGGAAAGACTGACGGGTAGTAAGACCTTTGGCGATCTGGGCCGAAAAGGGCAAGCCTATCTTCTATCGCGGCGTTGCAACGACGGTGGTTGGAATCATGGAGGCGCCCATCTCGCCAACGAGGAGCCATTCTCGTATCCGGAGATGACGGGCTTGGTATTGCTTGCTCTCGGCGGTGTGCCCGGACAAGAACTCTCCCCCGCTTTCGCCAAGGCACGCCAGTTTATCGCCGATCCGGCGTCCGGAGAAGGTCTGTCGTGGTTGCAGCTGGGTCTTGCGAAACACGGCATCTCCGCACTATCGCCTCCCACAACATTTCCTTGTCGACAACCTAGAGAGATAGCCTTGCGTTTGCTGGCGCTGTCTGCGGATAACCCGAGAAATTTGCTGGTTTCGCCGCACTCGCTCTAGACAAGCTATGCAAATCAGCCGGCGCTACTTCTTCTTCGGCACCCTGGCGTGTGCAGCTGCTTGTTCTCGAGTCAATTCCAACTTCTCCCAACCCTCTCGCCATCAGGTTTCTATACTGCGGGCACTCACATACTCCATCGACCTGGAGAACGAGATCCGTCGCATCCTTATCGATCACCAGGTCAACGTGCAAGGCAAACGCGTCCTCCTCAAACCGAACCTGGTCGAGTTCAGCCCACACCAGCCGATCAATACGAATCCAATCTTCGTTGCTGCGGTTCAATCCGCTTTTCGATCTTTAGGCGCTGCCAGCGTGCACATCGCGGAGGGTCCAGGCCATCGCCGCATGACGCTGGACATGGCGGAAGCGGTGGGTTATTTTACGGTTGTCTCCAATTTTGAGCGGAGCTTTACCGACCTGAATCTGGACGAAGTTTCACGCGTCACGCTCAGGCAACCTCACTCTAGCCTGCGCGAGCTGTATCTACCGATCACCGCGCTTGGATGTGATCTGCTTGTTTCGCTCCCAAAGATGAAGACGCACCACTGGGCGGGTGCAACGTTGTCGATGAAGAACCTCTTCGGTGTGGTACCCGGCGGCGTCTATGGTTGGCCTAAAAATGTACTTCACTGGGCGGGCATCCCGGAGTGCATTGCAGATCTTCATCACCTGTTTCCAAAGCAGTTTTGCCTGGTTGATGGCATTGAGGCGATGGAAGGAAATGGTCCGATCCTGGGGACGTCAAAGACCGCCGGAGTGATCGTCGCGGGCGCTCATCCTCCGAGCGTGGATGCCACTTGCTGCCAGATCATGGGTATCAACCCCGAGAAGATCAACTACCTGGAGTTGGTCCGTAGCGACCGACACCCTTATTCACAGGTGATAAAGCAAACTGGGGAAGCCGTGGAAGCGGTGCGAACCATCTTCCAACTCCTTCCCCAGTTTCAACACTTACGATTGACTTAGAAACAGGCTCGCATAGACGCGCCTGCCGCAAAAGTCAAATAAACATCTCTTCGTCGGACGTTGCGTGATCCACCGTTTCGCGTCCAGACTTACCCAGATGCAACAACGCTGTCCTGACGCCCGCGTACACGCCTTGGATCTCACGGACCGGGCGAATGACTCCCGACTGCACAACGGAAACGGTTTGCTGAACACGGCTCATTGTGTCGTCCATCACCATTTCCGCACGTTCCATCTGAACCTTGGCGCGTGTGCTCGCATCCGTCAGCAATTCATCTACTTTCGCGAGCTGCGTTTTCGTCACGTCCAGAATGGCGCTACTCTGCGTTCCGATCCGGTCCACATGAGTCTCCACATTGGCGAGCGTCCGCTTCGAGACGTCCAAAATTCCCATGGCGGGATTGATCAAGGGAAGTAGTTTTGCCTTGATCTCCCGCGCCACAAAAAACAGTCCAAGCAATGTTGCTGCCTGGATGAGCATCGCAATAGCGGCCAAACCTACAAAGACCGCGATGATGATTAAGAGTGTCTGCTGATCCATGGGAACGAACTACTCACTTGCTTGCCGATACGGCAACACTAGGCCGACTCAGCAGCGTTCTTGACTTGCCCGGCGGTCTGAGCCACCGACCCGGCGGTCTGCGCAACCGTCGACTTAACATCCGTCACCGCATCCCGGTAAGCCTGTTTGCCAGCCTCGACCGCAGCGTTGAGGGTTTCCTTCTGCCGCACCACAGTGGTCTTGCCCTTGTCATAAAGTCAGAAGCCGACTGCTTTACTTCTTCTGCCCGACCGCGCACATACTCGGTCCCTTCCTGGGCTCTTCCTTCAGATAGTCAGCACTTTCACCCGCCTTATCGGCGAGGATCTGACGAGTTTCTTCTCCTGTTCGCGGTGCCCAGAGCACACCAGCTGCTACGCCGATGCCGAGCCCTAACAAGAAATACCCGAAGCCGCTTTTCTCCTCCATAACAATCTCCTTTTCTGTTGGGCCGTGAGGGCCTTCACCTACAAATTAACATTCGTTAGAGCGTGCTACAGTAGCAAACGTTTCAACAAGATGGCGTTACGCAGAGGCCCCTTAAAGCTGGATCCCGAAGGGCTTTGGACTTACGCTCTACGTGTACTGGCGCAACGGCCTCATTCGATAGGCGAATTGCGTCAAAAGCTCGGCGCCGCGCTCGCGAATCGTCCGCTTTCGTCCAAACGACGGTAGACAAACTTCGTGAGTATGGCTTAGCCGACGATGAGAAATTTTCCGAGGCCTTCGCCTCGTCGCGACTACAAAACCAGGGTTTCGGAAAGCAGCGGGTCCTACGGGACCTTAGCAGCAAACAAATCTCCGGCAAGACTGCCGAACAAGCCGTCGCCAAAGTATTTGAACACGCCGATGAATATGAACTGATTCACCAGTTCCTGGCGCGCAAATACCGAGGTAAAGACTTGCCGCTTTTCCTGAAAGACGAAAAAAATTTGACGAGCGTCTATCGGCGATTGCGAATGGCCGGCTTTGCCAGCGGTCCTTGCCTCAACATTCTTCGCCAGTACAAATCGGACCTGCCCGATGTGGATGAAAGCGAGGAGGCCGAGGCCTAAAACTTAACCTTCGGCGTCTTCTTCTCTTCTTCGCTTGCCTTGAAGTAGTTATCGTCGCGATGGAAACCGAAGATGGCAGCCGCGATATTACGCGGGAAGAGGTCAATGTCTGTGTTGTACTTCTGAATGGCCTCGTTGTAATCGCGACGATCCACCGCAATGCGATTCTCAGTGCCGGCTAATTCATCCTGCAGGCGAAGGAAGTTCTCGTTTGACTTCAGCTGCGGATAGTTCTCTTGAATTAAGAGCAAGCGGCCAATCGCGCCACTGAGTTGATTGTTTGCGGCAATTTCCCCGCTTCGATCGCCCTTGCTCCCTGCGCTCAACAGCCCCGCACGGGCATTGGCAATCGCCCCGAAAACCTCTTCTCCTGCTTGGCGAAACCCTTCACTGTTTCCACCAGGTTGGGGATTAGGTCGGCTCGACGCTTCATGTCGTTGTCCACCTGCGCCCAACGTCCATCGATGTCATTCTTTTCCGTCACCAATTGATTGCGGGAGCCCATCAGTTGACCCCCAAACACAGACAGCAATGACAATGACGACCCCTAATACGATCAATAAGTTCTTCATTAATAGTCTGTTCCTTCTTTCGTCCCGACTCGTTCGTTGTAGCTTGGCGCTTTGGTTTTCAGCGAGCCAGTTGATCAACGAAACGCACCAGAGATCCCATTTCGTCCAGGTAACTGTCAAACAATGCATCGATATCGGCGGCCGTACCGGGTTTTGCGGACGAACGAATTGCCAGTATCGCATTGCTGGCGTTTAAGTCGCGATCCATCGCCTTTTCGAGGCCTTGCAGAATTTCAGCTTTTTATAACGTGGCTCATGGCCGCTCAGGATGAGTGCATGGCGGCCCAGTACACAAAATGTCGAAAGCGAATCAACCAGTAAACGGGTCAGTTTGTCCGGCTTCGACAGCACCTCGGCCGCTTTTGTCTAAGACGAATTTGCTTGGCCCGAAGTTCATGCTCAACCTGCGCCCGATAAAACGACTCGATCGATTTCAAACCAGCGATAATGTCCACGCCATAAAGAATCCGGCGATGCTCCTGCATGTCGTGGAATTCCATGGGGAAACAGTCGGTCGCCGTTCGCACTTCTTCCGCAGTGAGCAGCAGGGGTGCCGGATTGCCTGCTGCTTCCACCACTGGAAGATTGGTTCACAACTGCCAGTTCGCGCCGGGAAATCTGTGTCAGGACGCAGAGAACGTTCAAATCGGAAGTTCCTGCTGCCAGTCATTCATCGCTGCGGAACCATAAAGCACGACCGATTCCAAGCGGTCGCCGAACGAAGACTTTAGACGCTCTATCAACTTCGAGAGCTTTTCATCGATCATCCTTTGCATCGAACCTTTCACGGCAATTTTCTACCAGTCGCTACTGGCCCCGCCGCCCCCGGCATCCCCACCGCCGAAGCCACCGAAGCCTCCGCCCCCGCCCGAATCGCCGCCGCCGAAGCCACCCCCACTACCCCAGCCCCCGCCGCCATCCCAGTCCCGGGAGCGTCCACCGCCCAACAGATTGCCCAGCAGCATGCCGGTGAAAAAACTGCCCCCGCCCCCGCCCGCCACCGCGGCGTCCTCCTCTTCCGAACAGCCAAAGCAGAACGAAGAACCCAAGACAAAAAGAGGCCATCCTCCCCCTCTGCGACCGGATCTCGCCGGTTGGCGGTCCTCTTCCTTCCGAGGGCCCAAGTCCGGAGGAGCATCCTGATCAGAAAAGGCGATATTCTTCCCTTGCGCTATCTGGCGCGCCATGGCGTGCGCCGCGCTTAGCAGAGCCGCCCCATAGTTCCCGCTGCGCAGGTCCGGCCGCATCGCCCGAAGGGTGCTTCCCGAAAAGCCATCTGTCAGATAAGGCTCGATGCCGCGTCCAGTCTCCAGATCGCTTTTGCGATCTTTAGTCGCGAGGAGAAGCAGAACGCCTTGATTGGTCTTGCGGTCGCCCACGCCCCACGTTCGGAAGACTTTCAAGGCGAAATCGCGGATATCCGCATCACCGATCGTGTCGATCGTTACAAAGGCAAACTGCACGCCCAACTCCGACTCGACGCGTGTGCAGAATGCTTCCAACTTAGCTTTGCTATCGCCATTAACGACATTCGCCAGATCGGTTACATATCCGGTGGGCTTGGGTAAGGTCGCCGGGTCAACTGCCCGTTGGGCCTCGCCTGCCAATGTGAAAAGAAGGAAGGCGAATAGGCAGAGGCCCTTGCAGGCCAGTTTGCTGCTTCGCATGCATTCAAAGGTTAGCAATTAGAACAACTAACGCTGAAACAATCCAACGGGGTTGCTCTAGGCAGGAAGCTCTTCCGGTACCAATCGATCCAGCCGGCGGAGTTGCGGGAACAGCACCGCCCAGGTGATAACGACCACCATGGTCCCCAGCCCGCCAAATAAGACCGCTGGAACGGTTCCCAACCATTGCGCCGTTAACCCCGATTCAAACTGTCCAAATTCGTTGGAAGCTCCAATGAATATGCCATTCACCGCGCTCACCCGGCCGCGCATGCTATCGGGAGTGGACAGTTGCACCATCGTGTTGCGCACAATGACACTCACCGTATCAGCGGCTCCGGCGAGAAGGAGTGACAGCATAGAGATCAGCAGATTGTGCGATAGCCCGAAGATCACCGTAAAAACTCCGAAGGCGAAAACGCAGGCCAGCATCGTGACGCCCGCCTTTTTCGTGATCGGAAGATAGGCCACCACCACGCCCATAATCACCGCACCGGCGCCAGGCGCGCTCCTCAGAATGCCGAGTCCAATGGCTCCGACATGCAAGATGTCATGGGCGTATACAGGCAGGAGAGCCACAGCGCCGCCCAGCAGGACTGCGAATAGATCGAGGGAGATAGCACCGAAGACCAGCTTGTTCTTCCAGATGTAAATTAATCCCTCGAAAACCACGGAAGCCGATGCCGGCGTTTCCGTCCTCTGTGGTTGCACATGCTTCAGTCGAAGAAGAAACAGGAGCGCCACTATGTAAAAAAGGCCGGCAGCTGCGTAGACAGGCGTAGGGCGACCAATCAGCCCGTACAGCAGACCGCCGGCCATGGGTCCCGCAATCGTCGCCGTCTGAAAAATGGAAGCACTCCAGGCTACCGCATTAGGGAAGTGCTCCGGCTTCACCAGCAACGGTACAAAGGCCTGCCCGGCGGGTCCGTGAAATGCACGCACGACGCCGTTCAACAGCAAGGTGGCATAGAGGGGATAGGCTGATCGCACGCCCACCAGCGCTCCTGCTACTAGCAGACAGGAGCAGAGCGCGAAGCCGCCATAACAGCAGGCCAGAATCTTCGTTCGCTGCAGACGATCCGCGGCTTGACCGGCCAGCAGAAACAGGCAGATGCCCGGCAGAAATTGCGCTAAACCAACCAGACCCAGATCTAGTGGCCGATGAGTAATCTCGTAAACCTGCCAGCCAACCGCCACCGACTGCATCTCGGAAGCAAAGGTAACCAGGAAACGGGCCGCCATGAAATGACGGAAGTCCGCATAACCGAAGGCTATGCGCGAAGACGACCCGGATGACAAAACAGGCATTCGTGTCTGCCGTCAGTTTCCCATACGGTGGCTCTAGAGGAGTAAACTGCAAGAGTCCGTAAGATCATCCCCTGGAAGGAAGACCACGATGTCATCAGAAGCAAGTGCGGACCGCGAATCCGTTGCGCTGCGAAGTTCCTCAGAAGACCTGGACCGGCGAGATTTTTTCAAGCGCACCGGAGTACTAGGTGCGGCCGGAGCGATGCTGGCGACGAAGGGTGTCGCTAAGACGACCAACCGCATCAATCCGTCCCGCGTGCTGGGCGCTAATGACCGCATCAATATCGCGCTCATCGGTTGCGGAGGGCGTGGTTCCGATCGACGCGGAGTCGTTTAAAAAATTTGCCGACGCAGAACAATAACGCCTGCCAGATTGTGGCGGTTTGCGATGTGTATGAGAAGCGCAAGCAGGCAGCAGGCGAGCAAGTACAATGCCAAAGGCTTCCTCGACTATCGCGAAGTTCTGGCGCTGTCTGAAGTCGATGCCGTGATCGTTGCGACGCCGGACCACTGGCACGCACGCGTGGCGCTGGATGCCATGGACCAGGGCAAGGACGTTTACCTGGAAAAGCCGATGTGTCACACGAACAAAGAAATTAAGCAGTTGGTCGACACCGTTCGGGAATCTAAGCGCGTGCTGCAGGTGGGCTCGCAGACCACGTCCGCGGACCAGTGGTGGAAGGCCAAGAAAGCCATTGCCGACGGCATGATCGGCAAGATGATCATGAGCCAGGGCTCGTATCATCGGAACTCCATTGAAGGCGAATGGAATTGGCCGATCGATGCTGACGCCGGCCCGAATGGCAAGGGTGACGAACTACATCGATTGGAAGACCTGGCTCGGACCCGCGCCCAGTCGCCCCTATGATGCCGACCGCTTTTTCCGATTCCGTAAGTATTGGGACTACTCGGGCGGCATTGCGACGGACTTGTTCTTCCACGTGGTTGCGCCGCTGAACATCTGTTGGGACAAGCCGCAGTATCCCGACCAAGGTGATGGCATCGGGCGGTAAGTACATCTTTACGGACGATCGCGAAGTGCCGGACACGTTCAACCTGATGGCGGAATATGCCGGAGGGCCATTCGCTGGTTCTGAGTTCCTCCATGGCGAACTCGCAACACATTCCGGGCCTGATCCGCGGCCACGAAGGCACCATCATTATGGTGGAGCATGGGCGCTTTGAAGGTTCGACTCCCGAACATCACGGTCCGGCCGGAGATGGTCCGCGTGCCGAACGAGAGGGACGGCAGTCGTTCCCGGACTACAAATTCGGAAGTGATGAGATCAAGATTCCGGTAGAGCAAAAAGACATGATGCAGGCGCACATCGGCAACTTTCTGGACTGCATGCGGACGCGCGAAAGCCGCATCTGGATGTGGAAACCGCAGCCCACGCCCAGGTCTGATCAATTTGGCGGTCGAATCCTATCGCGACGGCCGGGTCAAGTATTGGAACGAGAAGAACCTGGGAATCCAGCGATAAGCCGATGAGGGCTTAGTCAACTTACCGTCGACTTCGAACGGAACCCTAAGTCGGTTCCGTCACACATTGCGATCGACGCTTCCTCCATCCGGATCGGCGATCCATCCGAAATTCTCTTTCTCGTGGCGCTCAACATGCCCGTCGGCAGTGACGCCGCGGTCCAGATACTCCTGAATTCTCGCTCAGTCCGGGATGGCCGATCTTCGGGCGATGAAATTTCGATCATGAGAGTGGCGGCTCGGTTAGGATCTGTCCTTCATGACTTGCCTCGCATTACGGTGACATCGGGCACTCGGAATCTGCTCGGTCCCGTTTGGCAGCGCCATTCCGCCATGGCAGAATGCGCCTTGACGCGGTTTCCGCGGCGAATAAAGTGCCCAGGTTGCTGGATTCGTACCACGCGTCGAGCGATCTCCCAAATTACCCGCTCCTACAGACAAACCCGTCGATAGTCGCTCGTACTGGTGCCATAGGTTGACTTCAGTTTACTCATCGACCGGGATGCGCGGCTTGACGGTTGTTCGCCATCATTCAGTCTACTGCGGAAGGTTAAGCCGGATCCCCAGGTCGCGCAATTGGCGATCGGTCGCAGGCGATGGCGCTTCGCACATCAAATCTGTTCCCTTGGCTGTTTTCGGGAAGGGAATGACTTCCCGAATCGATTGTTCGCCCGCCAGGATCATCACCAGCCGGTCGAGGCCCAGCGCGATGCCGCCGTGCGGCGGCGCACCGTACTCCAGCGCTTCGAGAAGAAAGCCAAAGCGCCGTTTTGCTTCCTCTTCGCTGAACCCGAGTGCGGCGAAAACCTTAGACTGTACATCGCGGCGGTGAATACGGATGGAGCCCGGAACCGAGTTCCACTCCGTTCAGCACCAGATCGTAAGATTTGGCGCGGCAGTGCGCCGGATCATTCGTCAGCTTATCCAGATCTTCATCGTGAACCGATGTGAACGGATGGTGCGCGGCGTTCCATCGGCTGTCCTCTTCGTCCCATTCGAACATCGGGAAAGTCGACTACCCAGAGAAACTTAAAGACTTCCGGGTCGAGCAGTTTATGGCGATCGTTATATTTCTGCGCAATGTGCAACCGAAGTTGGCCGCACGCCAGCAGAACCGTGCGCTCGGGCAGCGCGCCTTTCTTCTCTCCAGCCCAGCTGCAAGGATCAAGCAGGTCGTCCTCAGCCGGCTGCACGCGTTCACGTAACGCTGCCATCTGCTTCGGGATAGTCGCGATCCAGCCGCTTCGGCATCGTCGAATACGCGCAAGCCGCGCTCTTGCCCCAAGGCTTTCAGTTCATCGCGTTCTTTGCGGCTGAATGCCCGATACCCGGGATGTGAATCGCCACCAGCGGGCAGCCCCTCAGACGTGAGACCGGCGCCCTGCGAAGATATCCTCCACGCAGTGAAACGGCGGTAGGCGCAGATCGGGCTTGTCACTTCCATAGCTGCGCATGGCTTCGTTGTAAGTGATGCGAGGTATGGGCTATCTGCCGCTTTCCCGCAGACCCACAGACATGCCAGATCAGCGGCTCTATTACTTCGTAGATCTGTTCTTCCTGCGGGAACGACATCTCCAAATCGATCTGTGTGAACTCGGGCTGACGATCGGCTCGCAAATCTTCGTCGCGGAAACAACGAACAATCTGGAAGTAGCGTTCGTAACCACTCACCATCAAGAGCTGCTTGAAGATTTGAGGCGATTGTGGAAGCGCGTAAAAGTTGCCCGGCTGAACGCGGCTGGGCACAAGGTAATCGCGCGCGCCTTCGGGAGTCGAACGGGTCATGAAAGGCGTCTCGATCTCCAGAAAGCCCTGATCGTACAACGCCTGTCGAATCGCGAACGCGATCTTCGAGCGCATGATGATGTTCCGCTGCATCCGCGGACGGCGTAGATCGACATACCGATATTTCAACCGCGCGTCCTCTTTCACGTCCACGTTGTCTTCCAGCGGAAACGGCGGGGTTCGCGACGTGTTCAGGATCCACAACTGCTCAACCGCGACCTCCACCTCGCCCGTCGCAATCGCTGGATTGATCGTGTCGGAAGCTCGCAGGATTACGTTGCCACTCACGGCGATCACGAATTCCGAACTCAGCTCCTGCGCACGTTTGTGCGCTGCAGGGCGCTTGCTCTCATCGAACACCAACTGCGTAATGCCGTCACGGTCGCGCAAATGGATGAAGATCAAACCGCCGAGATCTCTGCGGCGATGAACCCAACCCATCAGGAGAACGTTCTGTCCGACATCGACGGTCCTCAGTTGTCCGCAAGAATGCGTGCGCCGCATCTCGCCCAGGAAATCTAGCTTTACTTCTGACATTTCGATTGTGTTCTCAACTGGCCTGGCGCGTGATCGATTGCGCCAAATGGACCAGCAGAGCCCGGCGATCGTAGACCGTTTGTTCGCCGGAGCTCATCTCTTTCAAAGCATAAGATTTGGTGACGACTTCGTTATCTCCCACGATCAGGGTGAAGCGAGCAGCGAGCTTATTTGCGAGCTCTAGCATGCGTTTTAGTTTTCGATCGGTCCCGAGTTCGACCGAGACGCCAAGCTTGCGAATATCGCCGGCCAGAACTGCGCAATGTCGCAGCGCGGCATCGCCCATTGGTGCAATATAGAGATCCAAGGCCTGTTGAGCGAGTGTGCCGCCTTCTTCCACGGTCATCACCAATCGATCTTCCCCGATAGAGAAGCCGATGCCGGGGGCTGCCACTTTGGAACCTAGGTCTTCGGCCAGGCCGTCATAGCGGCCCCCGCCTAGAATCGCGTTCTGCGCTCCCAGTGCTCCGTGCGTAATCTCAAAGGTCGTGCGGGTGTAGTAGTCGAGTCCTCGAACCAGGCGCGGATAGACGCGATACACGATGTGACGGTCGTCCAGAAACTCACGCACGCGCCGAAAGTGCTCGCGATCCTCGCCACTCAGGTAGTTCAAGATGCTGGGCAATTGATCGATCAGCGGCTGATCTTCCGGCACCTTGCAATCGAGAACGCGCAAAGGATTCGTGACAGCCCGCCGCTGGCAATCGGAACAAAGCTTGGGGGCCATCGTTTCCAACTCCTGCCGCAGCGCTTCGTTATAGCGGGCACGCGACTCTTTTGTGCCGACGGAGTTGATGAGAAGTTCGAAGCCTGTCACGTTCAGCTCCGTCAGAAGCGTTACAACAAGCTCAATGACTTCGGCATCGATAACCGGCGAGTCCGAACCGATCGCTTCGGCGCCGATCTGGAAGAACTGTCGATAACGTCCTTTCTGCGGACGCTCGCGACGGAACATTGGTCCGATGTAGTAAAGCTTCTGCAGTCCAGGCTGCTGGTCAAGCCGGTGTTCAATATAAGCCCGAATGACGGATGCGGTGTTCTCCGGGCGCAACGTCAGCGAACTACCGTCGCGGTCCTCAAAGGTGTACATCTCTTTGCTCACGATGTCGGTCTCCGCACCGACTCCGCGCGCAAACAAGGATGTTTCCTCTACGATGGGCGTTCGGATCTCACGGTAGTTGAAGCGGGTGAAAATCCTGCGCGCCGTCGCTTCCACGTGATTCCAGACAAAGCTCGACTCCGGCAGGATGTCGCGCATGCCTTTAACTGCTGTGATCAAGAACTCTCTTCCTTATAAATGACCGTCAGATTGACATAGTTCTGGCAGTTCTGCGCGAAGCGGGCCCGTTCTTCGGGTGTTACATCACGCTTCACCTTGCCGGGCGTTCCCATCACCAGTGCATTCGGTGGAACTTCCATCCGCTCCGGAACCAGAGCTCCGGCCGCAATCACGGCTCCTGCGCCAACCCTTGCTCCGTTCAGCACGACAGCCCCAATCCCGATTAGCACGTTGTCCTCGATGACGCATCCGTGGAGCACTGCGCGGTGACCCACCGTAACACGGTTACCAATCAGGCACGGATAAATGTCACGTTCCACGTGAAGGACCGTATTGTCCTGGATGCTGGTCTCGTTTCCGATGCGGATGTAGTTGACATCGCCCCTGATCGAAACGTTCAGCCAGATACTGGATCGTTCCCCAACATGGACATCCCCAATCACCTGCGCACTGCTGTCGACGTAAGCCGATTCAGCAATTTGCGGCATCAATCCGCGGTAGGGTCTAACCATATCAACGAAAACATGTTAGTGCAGGGTCTTAGCTGCCATCGTAGCAAGGCAGGCTAGCGAAAAGCCCGCTGGAAAGCAGCCGCCATCTCCGGATTGTCTTGCTCTTCTATCGCCTCGAGAACGCGCGCGCGGATGCTCTCGGAATCCCGGTGCAGCCCTAACGCATCGACAGCAGCTATCGCCTCCACTTGACGGCCGTCTCGAATGATCGCGATCAGGAAGTCGAGTGCCGTCTCCTGGCGTGAAGAACTGATGGCCCGCAGGATCACTTCTCCTTGGATTCGCTGGTGTAAACGGTTGTTCCAGCAGGTGGTCAGTAATTCCAAGCCTTCGCGTAGGCGGGATGTACCAAGCGCCAGCGCCGCAGCTTCGGAGACTTCCTGGTCTTTAACAGGCCAACCCCTCTGCTCGATAAACTCATTCACGAAGGGTATCGCCGCCGCACCTTCCACTCCAAGCAGCGAATGGAAGGCCTGTCCGGTTACTGTCGAATCCTTGTCCCCCATCCGTGCCTTCAAACGCAGTAACAGGATCGACTCCCGCCCTCCCACTTCTTCCAGTGCGCGAGCCACATCCAGGCGCACAGCCGCCAGAGCGTCCGTCAGACCCCGCGTGAGATGTAAGAGTTTGTCGTCGCGCAACAGATCGGTGCACTGGAGGACCCCCAGGCTGCATTCGGAACGTAACGGACCCGCAGTATCGGTTTCGGTTCCCCAGACGGGCTCCCATTGCTGGTAGTAGAGGCCGCTTACAAAGGGAGCCGATTCGGTGTAATCCAGTTGGCGCAGCGCTTTGGCAATCGCGAGTTTCCCTGAACATTGCGCATCCCGCTTTACGCTCTGCTCAAAGAGTCTGTCGTAGGCCGACACCATGTCAGGCACAAGTTCACCCAGGCGTAACGTAGCTACTGCGTCGGCGGCCTTCCCAACAATCAATCCGATTGGATCAGCAAGAGCTTTCTTCAGCTGGGCGACAATCTCGGGGGTCGGTTTACTCCGCTTCAGAGCAGCGAGCGCCTCAAGTTGGTCTTCGACTTTCCGCTTAGCCATTCAGCGCCGATAGAATGAAGCTTATGCCAAAATGCGCCCTTTGGGCGGTGTTGCTGTGGTTGAGCTGCGGCTTCCATCTGTTGTCGGCGAAAGCGGCATTTACGTTCGACGCCATGATGAAATTGTCTCGCCTCGACGATCCGCAACTGTCGCCCGATGGCAAAATGCTGGCCCTCACCGTGCAGACCGTCGACATGGCAAGCAACACCAAACCGACAGCCATCTACGTGTTGCAACTCAGCGGTGGCGCACCGGTACGAATCACCAACGACGGCACCGCGAATACGCGGCCGCGATGGACGCCCGACTCCAAGCGCATTGTCTTTCTATCGAACCGAAGCAACGGAACCCAGATCTGGTCGGCGAACGCCGATGGCAGCGATCAAAAGGCGATCACCACCCTTCCAACAGAAGCCGACAATGAAGTGCTCTCGCCCGATGGCGAGCTAGTGGCGTTCACGAGCGACGTTTATCCGGACTGCGCTCCAAATACGGCCGCACCAGGCGTTGAACTCAACAGCGCGTGTAATAAGAACAGGCTTGATGCGGAAGCCGCTTCGAAGATGAACGCCCGCACTTACACCTCCCTTTTATATCGTCACTGGACTTCGTACTCAGGCACCCGGCGTCAGCACATCCTCGTTCAATCAATGAAGGACAGCAGCCATGTGCGGGATTTGACACCGGGATCGTTGCCGGTGCCCCCTTTCTCGCTGGGAGGGCTCGATGCGATCGCTTTTTCCCCGGACAGCACTCAACTGACCTACGTCGCAAACATAGACCCGGATCCTTCAATCAGCACGAATTCGGACCTTTTCACCGTTCCGGCTGCGGGTGGCGTTGCCAAGAGAATTACGACCAGTCCGGGCGCTGATGAAGGGCCGGTTTATTCGCCGGATGGGAAGTATATCGCCTACCGGACGCAAACTCGGGGCGGATACGAGAGCGATCAATGGCGGCTGGCTGTGCTCGATCTCTCGAACGGCCAGATGAACTCCCTGACCGATACTCTCGACAAGTGGGTGGAAAGCTACACTTGGTCGCACGATTCGCAGCGCATCTTCTTTACGGTGGACGACCACGGGTCGACTCCGCTGCTGTTGATTCCGGTAGCAGGTGGCGCGATCCGGACCGTTGCGCAGGGACCTACCTCGATCAGTTCCGTGCAGTTCTCATCCGATGACAAGACCATGATCTTTGCCGAACAGAGCGGGTCACACCCGACCGAGATCAAACGGGCCTTCTCGAAGGGCGGGGCAGCTGCGCCTCTGACCCACTTTAACGACGGAATTTTAAACGACTACCAACTCACGCCCCTCGAGAAGATTACTGTGGATGCGGCGGACGGTGCAAAGATCGATAGCTTTGTCGTAAAGCCGCCGGACTTTAATGCAGCTGCTAAATACCCGGTCCTGTTAGCGATTCATGGAGGTCCGCAAGGGGACTGGGGCGAATCCTGGAGTTATCGTTGGAATGCCCAGGTTCTGGCGGCAGCCGGATATGTTGTGATTCTGCCGAATCCGCGGGGCTCAATCGGGTATGGTCAGAGCTTTACGGACGCCATCAACCTGGATTGGGGCGGCCGTGCGTACGAAGACATCATGGCGACTGCCGACTACGTGGGCAACTTGCCTTATATCGATCGCGACCGGATGGTCGCGGCCGGTGCTTCCTATGGAGGCTACATGATTAATTGGATTCTGGGGCACACAGACCGCTTCAAGGCACTGGTCACCCACGCCGGCATCTTCGATCTGCAAAGCGAGGCGGGCACAACGGAGGAGCTTTGGTTTCCCAAGTGGGAGTTCGGCGGTTTCCCGTGGGAGAATCCGGAAGCTTATGCGAAGTGGTCGCCGAGCAGTTTCGTGAAAGAGTTTAAGACGCCTACCCTCGTGACACATGGCGAGCTTGATTATCGCGTTCCCATCGGACAGGGACAGCAATTGTTCACCGCCTTGCAGGTGATGAAAGTTCCTTCGAAACTGGTCCAGTTCCCGGACGAAGGACACTGGATCACCAAGCCGCAGAACAGCCAGTATTGGTACAGCACCGTGCTCGACTGGCTGGCGCAATACACTAAACCGGTCACGCCGGCAACTCCCGAGGTAACCGCACACTAACGGCTTATGGCTCAGACCCAAGTACGCCGGAGGTCGATTCTCGCCCTCGTCAGTACCCGTATGATTGCGTTCCTGGCCGTTCTCGGCCCGGGCTTCATCACTGCCAACGTTGATAACGATCCGGGTGGCATTCTCACTTACTCGCAAGCCGGCGCACAGTTCGGTTATCAGCTTCTTTGGACATTGATTCCCACGACCATCGCGCTGATTGTGGTTCAGGAGATGGCGGCCCGCATGGGCGCGATCACCGGCAAAGGGCTTTCGGACCTGATTCGGGAAGAGTTCGGATTGCGCGCCACGTTCTTCACCATGGTTGTTCTGGGCATCGCGGACTTCGGCAATATCATCTCGGAATTCGCCGGTCTCGCTTCCGGTATGGGTCTGTTCGGTGTCAGCAAATATCTCGTGGTGCCGGTGGGCGCGGCGCTCGTGTGGACGCTGATCGTGCGCGGCCGCTACAAGCGCGGTCGAGATGCATTCTGATCATTGCGTCGCTGGTCTATTTTGCCTATCCGATCTCCGCCTTTCTGGCCAAGCCGGACTGGGATCTGGCTCTGAAGCAGACGTTCCTACCGACGCTGAGCAGCAACCCGGCCTACCTGGTAATGATCGTCGGCCTGATCGGAACGACCATCACGCCGTGGATGCAGTTCTATCTGCAGGCGGCGGTGGTGGAGAAGGGCGTTGATCGCGCGCCACTACAATCTCTGCCGCCTGGACGTGATTCTCGGATGCATTGTCACGGATGTGATCGCGTTCTTTATCGTCGTGGCTTGCGGCGCAACCATTTACCATCTCCGGTCATCCGGAGATCACCGATGTGGCTCAGGCCGCGACGCGCACTCGTGCCCGTTCGCCGGCACGATTCGCTGCGCTCCTGTTTGCGATCGGGCTGATCAATGCCTCTCTGCTCTCGGCAGCCATTCTTCCGCTGGCCACTTCCTACAACATCTGCGAAGGGCTTGGCTTTGAGTCGGGTATCGACAAGCGCTTCTCGGAAGCGCCGATCTTCTACTGGCTCTACACGCTGCTGATTGGCGGCGGCGCGGCGTTTGTGCTGATCCCAGGCTTGCCGCTGCTGAAATTCATTCTGTTCTCGCAAGTCGCGAATGGCATTCTGCTGCCGTTTGTTCTGGTCTACATGCTGTTGCTGGTGAACACGCCCCGCCTGATGGGAGCATACAAGAACAATGGTGGCAGAATGCGATCGCCTGGACGACTGCGGTGGTGATGATCGTGCTTACCGATGGACTGGTCTACAACAGCATCACCGGCTAAATGCGAACTTCTGGTGGGAGCGCTCGCGGAGCAGGCGGTGTGTGCTTGATGGCTCGCCAGAGAATGCTGTTCAACTCATCGTCGTCGGCGCGATCTTCTTGCGTGAAATCCATTTTCGCGGATTCGGTGGCGCCCACAGACTTGCCGGCGTTGCGTTCGGTCAACGACGTGGCCGGGCCGAGTAAGCTGTATGGCTTTAAATTGGGCTGGCGGCTGAAGCTTGCGAACATTGGACGCGCTGCCGCATCGAAGTGGGTCATAGGACGGAAACCAACCGCAAGTTCCATGGTGCGTAGAACGCTGGTCTGGTTGTACATGTTCGAATCAACCGCGCCGCGCTGCGTGTACGGCGAGATGACAAAGACCGGGGCACGATGCGAATCCACGTGGTCGGGTCCGTTTTGGGCATCATCTTCAATGACGAACATGGCGGTTGAGCCCCAGGCTTTGCTGTGAGAGATGGCATCGGCGATCATACCCACGGCCTGGTCGTTGTCGGCGTTGTAAGCGAGTGGTGTCAGAGCCCCGGCCCTGGTTCCCGATGTATGGTCGTTGCCGAGTCGCACAATGCTGATGGCTGCGAGTTGGCCTTTCGCATCGTAGTCCCTCCACTCCCGGATGAACTCCTTGGCGCGGTCCACGTCGCTGTATTCCAGATCGAAGCCCCGGTACTTCATGTCGGTATGCGGCGCGAGTGCCGGGTCGCGAATTTAGCGATCTGCCGGGGCCCGATACTGACTTCAAGCGGAATATTTTCAGCCCACTCGCCATAGTTGCGAATGGTGAGGCCGGCCTGCAGGGCGTTGTTCCAGAGATACCCAGCGGGCGGAGTGTTAGCGGGCTCTCCGCCTTCAAAGTCGTAACCCCTCTTGCGATGGGCGTATTCGCTGGGCCAAGTCTTCACGGTGTAATCGGGCGCGATGGCGGCGGCGGCCCAGTTATGACCGTCTGCACTAACGTCAGCGTTCTCGTAAAAGTTGTCATACAAGACGAAGTCGCGCGCCAGGCGGTGGAGGTTAGGCGTGACCTGCTCGCCGAAGAGCGTCAGCGATTTGTCGCCATTACCCTTTTCCATGATCACCCAAGCACCTGATCGTAAGTTCGGTTTTCCTTGATGACGTAGATGACGTGCTGGATGGGCGAAGGATGGTTTTCAGTCTTGCGCGAAGAATGCTGTCTGCTCGTCAGTGATGGGCGCCATAGATCAGATCGTCGGTATAAGGAGAGTTGCGCCTGACAGTGGCGGTGAACTGGCTGCAGCTGGTCGTCGGCGATCGGCGGCAGAAAGGCGACGGTGCCGGTCTGGATGTGTCCCACATAACCGGGCGAGACGACCGGACCGCCTTGATAGAGCGGCTGATTTGGCTGCGTCGGAACGGGACCGTCGGGATTGGCACGGCTGCCCAGACCCTTCCCGTTTAGAATGGCGAGCGTATCTCCCGGCAGCGTTGTCACGCCGGTGGGATACCAACCGGTCGGAACGAAACCTTTCACAACGCTTCGGGGCTGGGAAATGTCAACGACCGCCATGGCGTTTGCATCAGAACAGATCGACGAACAGCCGTTGACCTTGCGAACTGACCGCCAGAGCGGAAGGCGTCATGCCGAGCGGATGCAGGGGAGTGAGTGAAAGATTGATGGTTTCGAGCGGATTCAGCGTGCCGTCGCGGATCACTCCGAAGGAGTAAACGTTGTTGGTGTTGGATGCGGCGACGAACAGTCGCGCCACGTCGTCCGAGCGGCCCGCTTCGGTTGGCGGCGCCTGGCTGAGCAACAGCAGGTCGGTGGCATGCGGGCCACGCGCGTTGTGGAGATAACTGCGCCGGTATTGCCGTCCAGTTGCGTGACCGAACCGTCGGCCCAACTGCTGACGAAAAGTCGGCGTCCGCCGGGAACGACCAGAATGCGGTAAGGTCGGCGACCGGTTTTCCAGTGCTCGATCAGCTGGCCCGATCTGCAGATTGATAACGGCGATACTGTCGCTGTACAGGTCAGCGGCATACAGCAGATGCGCGTCGGGCGAGAGAGCGACGTCGCCGATGAAGGCCGCGCTCTTCACGCCAGCAGCTTCAGGAATGGCGAATTCACGAGAACGGGTCAAGCGCGCCGGTCTGCGGATCGAGTGTGAGTTCATACACCGCGCCCTTGCTGCCGCCGCCGACGTAAACGGTGTCGCTCTTCGGAGCAAAGGCGAGCCCCAGCCACGCATCCGGCAAAGCGTGTCCGGCCGACTTCTGCTTTGGCCGCGATGTCGATCACGCTGATGGAAGGCGGGTTGTAGCCGCCATTCAGCACCAGCAGAAACTTGCCGTTCGATCGAGACGGCCGTCGCTCATAGGGAACGTGTCAACCGGGACCTGTTCACCGGCAGGACGGATGGTCCAGCCGCTGTTCAGCAGGAAGCCGCCGTCCGGCAGTTTGCCCACCTTCTGCTGGGCGAGGGTTGCGGAGCAGTCGTCCTGCAGGAAGCAGGCCGCCAGCCGATGCAATTGCCAGAAACAAGAGAGTTTTCATTCAGTGAACCTGTGTGCGATAGGGAAGCGCCGTCCGATGCCGAAAGCTTTCGCGGTGATGCGAAGCCCGGGAGCGGCCTGTTGCCGTTTGTATTCGTTGCGGTCGACTTTGCGAACGATGTCGCGCACCAGCTCTTCCGGGATTTCTCCTTGCTGCGCGATTTCGGGCACCGATTCGTAGCGCTCGATGTAGCCAGCCAGGATGGCATCCAGCACGTCGTATTCAGGCAGGCTGTCGGTGTCTTTCTGGTCGGGACGGAGTTCGGCGGAAGGCGGCTTGGTGAATGTGTTTTCCGGAATGGGCGGCGGCAGGCCGCGCGCTGCGAAGAGCTTGTTCGCAACGCGCGCCAGCCGGTAGACCATCGTCTTCGGCACGTCGCTGATCACGGCCAGCCCGCCGCACATGTCGCCATACAGCGTGCAGTAGCCAACCGCGATCTCACTCTTGTTGCCGGTTGTCAGCACGAGCGAGCCGAACTTGTTCGATAGCGCCATCAGGACCATGCCGCGCAGGCGCGACTGCAGATTCTCTTCGGTGGTGTCGGCATTGTAACCGGCGAACAACGGAGCCAGCGTGCCGCGTCATCGCCTCGTAGCCGGCTTTGATCTGGACGACTTCAAAGCGGACGCCGAGATTGCTGAGCAAGCGCGATGGCATCGTCGAGGCTGTGGTGCGACGAGTACGGACCGGGCATGCCGACGCCGAAGACGTTCTCCTTGCCGACCGCTTCGACCGCAATGGCTGCGACCAGCGCCGAATCGATTCCGCCGCTCAAGCCGACCAGCACGCTGCGGAAGCCGCACTTGCGGATGTAATCGCGAGTTCCGAGTACCAGCGCGTTCAAGGCCGCTTCGTCGCCCATCAGGTGATTGGCATGATCGTCGCCGTTGCCGGTGTCGGTATCGAAAAGGATCAGATCTTCTTCGAACGATTTGGCCGCGTGGCCGCCAGTCTCCCATCGGCAGTCATGGCAAAGCTGGATCCATCGAAGACCAGCTGATCGTTGCCGCCCACCATGTGGACGTACAACTGCGGCAGTCCGAAACGGGCGGCGGTGGCGCGGAAGATATCTTCGCGCTGCTTGCGTTTGCCGATGTTCCAGGGCGAGGCGTTGATGGTGATGATCAGTTCGGCGCCCTTGGGCCACCAGTTCTTCGATCGGGTCGCGGCTGTAGCGGCGGCGCTCCCAATACTGCTTGTCGTTCCAGGCGTCCTCGCAAATGGCGAGAGCGATTCGCTGCCCGCGAAACTGCAGAATGTCCTGTTCCTTGGCGGGCTGGAAATAGCGCGCCTCGTCGAAGACGTCGTAGTTCGGCAGCAGCATCTTGGTTTGGTGGAAAACGACTTTGCCGTTTTCGATAACGGCGGCGGAGTTTTGCGCTCTGATGGCTGCGTTGGCAGGCGAGCGGCTGACATAACCGACGATCAGGGCGGCTTTCAGACCGGCAGATTGCAGCGGCAATCGATTCGAGCGCTTGCGCCGTTCGATCGAGGAATGACTGTTTTTCGACCAGATCGCGCGGCGGGATAACCGGTCAGGGCCAGTTCCGGAAAGACGACCAGGTCCGCGCCAGCCTGCTCGGCCCGGCGTGCAAATCCAGGATCTTGGCGGAATTTGCGTCCAGATCGCCAACTGTGTTGTTGATCTGGGCGAGCGCGATTCGCATGGAACTCCTATTATCAGCGGATGTGTTCGGAGGAACTCGGATATGACAACCCGGTACTGAGGAATCGTTCGCAACCATCGATTCGGCGTTACCATCTAACAGATGGAGAAGAAGAGCGGAGGGCGGCAATGAGAGCGAAAACCGGCATTTTACTTGCGGCTAGTCTGATGCTGGCGGGTTTACCGGCAGCGAATGCTCAGCACGCCCACGGCGGGGGCGCGCAGGGAGCAACCGCGGTTCCTCACAACGCAGTTCGTCCGGCCACGCCGAACCTGGGAGGCACGCCCTTCCCGTATCACAGTTCCTACGCACCCCCAACCGGCTTGGTTGCTCCCGCGGCATCGTATACGGGGATTGCGCCGGGCGCATTAAGACCCAGTGGGAACCAGTATGGAAACCACTACGGCAATAGCTACGGAAACAGCTATGGCAGCAACTACGGAAATGGCCATGGAAACAACTATGGACGGCGCAATTACGCTCCGATCTACTCCGGTTTCTATGGTGTGCCTTACCTTCCTTTCATAGATGACAGTTCGTACTACAGCTTTCCGAGTACCGGGAACAAGCTAGGCATTGAGTGCGAAAACCACTCACAAGATCGGCACAGATGCAAGGTGCAATGGCGCAGGAGATGGATCGAATGAACTACGAGATCCAGCAGCTGCGTGAGAGTCAAATGCAGATGAATGCTCCGGTGCAGCCAGGCATGCCACCCGCTCCGCAAGCTTACGCCCCGGCTCCTGGTCCGCTGCAAGCGCCCGAACCGCAACCTGCGCAAGTTCCGATTACGCTTGTGATGCAGAATGGCGCCAAGGTCTCGGTCAACAACTACGCTGTGATGAACGACGTCATCTGGGATTTCTCGAAACAGCCTGCGCGAAAGATTTCCGTTTCCACGATCAACGTACCGGCTTCGAAAAAGCTACTCAGGACAACGGCGGCGAATTTCCCTCGCTTAGTGCAAGCCGTTGAGGTGTTTGCGCAGCACGTCCAGCGCCGCTTGGGTAGCCATGCTACGGGTTCGATAACGATCACCACCATATCGGATGCGTAAGACTGTGGTGGGTGCCTTGCTCGCCAATCCGATATATACCGTGCCCACCGGATCAAATCACTTCCTCCCGTAGGTCCCGCGTAACCGGTCATCGACAGCGCAAAAGTCGCCTTAGCCTTGTCACGAGCGGCTTCCGCCATCGCCGCAGCCACCGGTTCACTAACTGCCGAATACTTGTGAATGAGTTCGGCGGGCACTCCCAAAGTGGCGATCTTCTGAGCCTCCGTGTAGGTAATGTAACCTGCGATGAAAAAGTCGGAGCTGCCCCCCTGGTCGGTCAGCCGGGCGGCCAGCATCCCTCCGGTACAGCTTTCGGCCACCGCTACGGTTGCGCGAATTTTCCGCAGCAACCGCCCCACCACGGTGTCGAGCGATTCCTCTGCGTTTTCTGAATAGGTTTGTCGCCCAGCAAGTCAGCTATCGGATTGCCCACCTCCTTGAGCAACTCGTCTACCTGTTCGACAGTTTCCCCAGTTGCGCGCAGATGCACGAACAAGTCGCCGGGCGAGGACAGTACGGTGGTGACCGGGTTCGTGTATTTGGTATAGACGGGCGCGATCAGTGTGTCCAGATCCGATTCGCCGATGCCAGTAACGCGGAAACTACGAACACGGATCACCTGTGGCGGCACCACGTGCCGCAGCCGCGGGATGAGCTGGTTGACCATCATCGGCTTCAACTCGCGAGGCGGCCCGGGCAGCATGGCCAGCGCGCCTTTTGGCGTCGAGATGTATTGACCCGGCGCGGTGCCGTGGGGGTTGGGCATCGCTTCCGCGCCTTCCACCAGATAAGCCTGGCGCAGATTGTTTTTCGCCATGGGCCGGTTGATCTGCCGGAAACGGTTAATCAGCACCGATTCCTGCTCCAGCGAGAGCGTCAGTTTGCGGCCCAGCGCGGCGGCCACCGCATCGCGCGTCACGTCGTCTTCGGTCGGGCCGAGACCACCGATCAGAATCACGATTTGGCGCGCTTCAAGCAGCTGCGATGGCTTTCCATCAGGCGCTCCCGATCGTCGCCGATCACCTGCTTACGAATCACCTCGACGCCCAGCAGATTCAGCTGCTCGGTTACGACCAGCGAATTTGTATCCACCCGCTGCGGAGTGAGTAGTTCCGTGCCGATCGCAATGATCTCGGCTTTTTTCACCATGGACACGACGTAGAACATGGGACGGGGGGCGATATCCACATCCACCCGAAACAGTGAGTTGTTCGTGGCCAGAACCATGGACCCGATGGGAGTGAAGGCCAGCCCCACAATGCCCGGGCCTGAGAGGAATTGCTCCGGCTGACGATTCTGATCGATGCGAATAATGCCGCGCCGGCCGGCCAGGGAAGCCGCGACGTAAAGCCGCCCTTCCGCGTCAAAGGCCAGCCCTTGTGGACGGCCCAGGCCGCGGAAGAAGGTTTCCACTTCTCCGGCTTTCGAAATTTTATGCACGGAATCGAAGCTCGATGTCGTGGGGCCGGTTACATACAGATCGTCGTCGGGGCCGAAGGCCAGGTGGTATGCCGCAATGGATGGCTCAAGCGTGGCAAAGACATAAATCTGGCGAGCCGGGCTGATCTTGAAGATAGTGCCGCTGCGGTCGCCTACATACAGGTTCCCTTCGGAATCGAACGCAATGCCGGTGGCAACGCCCATGCCTTCCACGAACACCGACATGTTGCCGCTGGGAGTCACCTGATAGATCATGCCTTCGTAGCGGCTGCTGACGTAGAGCAAACCTTCGGATCGAACGCGAGTCCGGTGGGGTTCATCAGATCGGTGACAAAGGGCCGCGAAATGTAGTCGGTGTCGATCTTGTAGATGGATACCGGCGACTTCTGGCCGCGCGAGCCGCTGAAGGTGCTGTACACATTGCCGGCGCGGTCGACCGCGGGGTTCGCCACCGGATGCAGGCTGTCGGCGATCCGTTTGCCGAGGTGCGTCTCACGGCCTTCGCTGATTTGCGAGCCGCTTTCCACGACAAGTTCACCGACCGTGGCGGCATCGGGAATGCGGGCGATGATGAACGAATCGCCCGCGACTACCAGGTGCGCTCGTGCATCGCCCAGCCGGACCTGCGGGCGGCCGGCCGAAGCCAGGTGATGGCCACGGATGTAGAGTTCGCCACCTGTGATGACCGCGGCAGGCTCCACGGTTGAAATGGAGGGCCGCCCGTTGGACTGGTCCGCCACAATCTTTTTGCTTGCCATAATCAATAGAGTCTTAAAATCCCGCCTGTATACAAGATAAGTCCTCCCACTACGCCGGCCGCCAGATCGTCGGCCATGATGCCGTACCCGCTGGGTAATTTTTCCAACCGCCGGATGGGACCGGGCTTCCAGATATCAAGAACCCGGAAGAGAACAAATGCCGCTACAAAGCTAACCGGATTGTAAGCTGTTGCCCCCATCAGCGTCACCCATTGCCCCAGTACCTCGTCCACAACCACCAGCCCGGGGTCTTCTTTTTGCGAGACGATAGCGGCTCTTGAGGCGGCCCAGACCGAAGGCATCAGCAGGATCAGCGTTATCCCGATCAGGAACTGACGCGTGCCGCCCAACTGTGTCTGCACGGCGACGGCAATCGCGAGCCCCGCCAGCGAACCTACCGTGCCCGGGCCCCATGGAAAGTATCCACAGCCGAACCAGGTAGCCAGCGTAAGAGCGATGAAGTTCAATTCTCCATGCCTTCGGGAATCTCGGGAATGTCAGTCTCTTCCAGTTCGTTCTGGCGCGGTGTGGAGATCACGTACTTTTCGGTGGCCCAGTTTCCCAGATCGATTTCGCGGCAGCGTTCGCTGCAGAAAGGCATCTCCGGGTCAGTGAACAGTACGTCTTTTCCGCAAATGGGGCAGTGCAGCGTTTGCGCCATAGGCCTCTATTATCTCTTCCCGGGTTTTATCGCTTAGCCGGTTTGGCGAGTGGCAACTTAGCGGCTGCTAAGTGTTTGGGCGGGATGGGAGGTCAGAATCGGAAACAGTGTCAGGGCTTGCGGCGATTGATAACGGCTCTCGGGAGCGTCAACCAGTTCGCCGACCAGATCGTAATCGTGTGATTCGGTGACGCGGAACCGGCGCATTTCGCCCGGCCGCGGCTCCGTCTCGCCAGCTCCGAAATCGTTGATGTAGCAGACCCCGTCAATTTCGGGCGCCTGGGTGGGGAGACGCGCTTCCCACAGCAGTTCGGTCTCTTTGGACGGGCCTTCGACGAGCACCGCGGAACTCCTGCCCCACCAGCGCCTTGTTGCGGCGTTTGGAGATGCGTCGCTGCAGCGACATCAGTTTGCGCTTGCGTGCATGAATGGTGCGCTTGTCCACTTTGCCGTCCAGCTGATAGCTGCCGCTGGTTTCTTCATCGCTGTAGGAGAAAACGCCCAGACGGTCGAACTGCGCGGCTTCAATAAACTGGCACAGCTGCTCAAAATCGGCATCGGTTTCGCCGGGGAAGCCCACGATCATGCTGGTGCGGATTGCAACGCCGGGAATGGTCTGGCGGATGCGCGCTCGAGCAGGTTCAGGAAAATATCTCCATTGGCCCCGCGCTTCATGCGCTTCAGGACCGCACGCGCTGGCATGCTGCAGCGGCATATCGATGTACTTGACCAGCGATTCGTGCGCGGCAATCGTGTCGAGCAGTTTCTGCGTGACTCGATTCGGGTAAGCGTATAGGCAGCGCACCCACTTCGGAAAATCCGTTTCAATCTTCGCCAGGCGCGCGAGCAATTCCGCCAGGCCATCCTTCATGCCCAGATCTTCGCCGTAGCAGGTGGTGTCCTGGCCGATCAGATTGATCTCACGAACGCCGCTGGCGAAACATCCGTGTAGCTTCGTTGATGACGCTTTCGAAACGGCGGCTGCGGAACTGGCCCCGGAACTGCGGGATGACGCAGAACGAGCAGGGATGATCGCAGCCTTCGGCGATCTTCATGTAGGCCGAATGCTTCGGCGTCGTGAAAACCCGCGCAGTCAGGTCGTGATAGAGATACGGCTCGGGCGCTTCGACGCGGGGCGTCAAGCCTTCGCACAGCGCCGTGATTTTGTCGCAAGTTCGTTGGTGCCGAGCACCGCGTCCACTTCCGGCATGTTCTTCTGAATATCGGCTCGATACCGTTCGACCAGGCAACCGGCCACCACCAAGTCGCTGCGCTTTGCCGGTCCTCTTGTACTCGGCCATTTCCAGAATGGTGTCGACCGACTCCTGCTTAGCGGGATCGATGAAGCTGCAGGTATTGACGACGATGACGTCGGCATCGGCAGGTTGCGGAGTCAGTTCGTGCCCGTCGGCGACCAGTTGGCCCATCATCACTTCGGTGTCAACGAGGTTTTTCGGGCAGCCGAGACTAACAAATCCTATTTTCAATGGCTAAAAGTTTCCGTGTTGTGGTGATTGGCGAGGTATGGCGCCAGACTTCTCCAGGATATCAGGAATTTCGGGTTTTTCGGGGTTCGACGTGGCTCGCGAAAGGAGATTAAGCGCCTTTCTGCAGATCATAGAAGTGGTAGTTGGCCCCGATGGTGGGCCACGGAAAGCGATCTTTCACGGCCCTGTGGTGGGCGACGCGACGGTGGATCTGCTCCAGCGAAATTTCGAAGCCAAACAAATGTAAGTCATTCAGGAAGAAGGGCCTGGAGTTTTCCTGGCAGTCCATGTAGAAGCGGGCGGCTTCTTCCAGCCGGGCAGATTCGAGCTTGCGGCGGGCGGTTTGGAGGGTGGTCAGTTTTTCGAGTTCACGCTCGTGCTGGCGGTTGAGGCGGGATTCCTGCAAGGCCAGGTTCGCCAGCGGTTTTTGGAACTCGAGCTGGACTTCGGCTTCGATGAGCACGACGCGGATCTCTTCGGGTTCGTCGGGGTGGGAGTTGGCGAAGCGCTTGCGCCCAACGGCGAGGAGGCCGGATTCTAAGGTGGGGATGCGCAGGAGCCGCCATTCCATGTGGGCGATGTTGTGGACGTGCCGGCGTTCTTCGTCCGTGGCCGGCTGGTAGAGGTCTTCAATGTGCGCCCGGTGAGCTTCGTATCAGCGACGTCGTCGGTGGGCAGCAGGACAGTGCGCCCGGTGAGACCGGTTTTCAGGGCGTTGTGCGAAGAGATTTTCTTTCCTTCTTCGGTTTTGGGTCCGGTGGAATGGGTCGCGTTCTCGCGATTGGCCTTCAGCTTTGTTTCGGAAATGCGTTTGGACATGGGTGTTCTCCTCCAAATTGAAATTCGCGGGTAAACAGTAGCACGGCTGCGGAAGGGACTTCGTGTAAGTTGTTGAGGAGATTGGGTGAGATTGTTGTGACCGGGTTTTGGGGTGGGGCGTTTTCTGACCGGGCTTATTCCGGTCCTCGCTGTTCGCTTGGTTCCTGAAAGTCCTGGTTCAGGACAGCAGGGTTGAACGCAGAGAGGTCGTGGACTTGGTTGCGAAGGCCCGGAGGGAGCGGTAGTTCCGTCCATTGTTCGATGTGCAGTGTCCAGAAGCGTTCCGTTCCGCCTGTGATGTGGGCCGGATCGCTTTGGTTCGAGAGGACCTCGGCGCGCCCGGTCATTTGGAGAATGCGACCGCGCTCGAAGGCGAGGAGGGCTAAACCAGCCTTGGGATTCACTAGCAGGTTACCGAGCGTGTTGAACATGCTGTTTCCGGGATAGTCAGGGATACGGAGAGTGCGGGCATCCAAGACTTCGATAAAGCCGGGTGCGCCGCCTCGGTGAGAAGCGTCGATACCGCGCGATGGGTGGGCGGTCGCGACGAAGAAGAGATCAGCCGACCTAAGCGATTCCCTCTGTTCGTCCGTCAGCTGAAGGCCTTGCCAGCGGTCCTCGCCGGGGCTGTCGAAGGCAGTCAGCTTTACCTCTCTGCGGGTGATGTATTTGGGGCAGTTGGGATAAGATTCTTTGACCTGGAGCGATAGCTTGCTGCTGGACGCCCACGCGACCTGGCCGTTGATGCGGAGGCGCCGACGGGTAGCCAAGTCGATGACCAACATGCCTACCTGAGGGTCGAGCTTGATGTTGCCCCAGAAAACGTCGTGTTTCTGGACGAGAGCCTGCGAAAGATCGATGTCGAGGGTGAATCCGTCGGAGGACTGAAGGAATCCCGGGTGGCCGAACAGGACGGAACACCAAAGCTGTCCTGCGGGGCCGCGGGTGCCCAATACTGCCATGGATTGCTGGGCAAGAAAGGGCAGGGCTCCGCGCAAGATGCGGTTGCCCACCATGACTCCGTTTCGATCTGCGATGGAGGTTTCGCCGGCTAATTGCTGCATGCGGCGTTCACCTTCGTGGAAGGGGTGGGGCGTTGTCAGAGCGGTTCTCCTTTCGGGGTTGCCGGTTTGCCGAGCCGCCGTCCCGCCGGTTCGCTTGCAAACGGACGGTAGATCGAGGAAGACACTATCTTCGGACCGCCTTGGCGTTCTGGCCGTCCTGGTGAAGCATCAGGTAAGGCACATCGCCATGTTCGCCGGGGAAAAACTCGATTTCGGCATCGATTGCCTTGAGAAAGAACTTCGTTTCGGATTCGGAGAAGAGCGGGAATTTTTCCGGACCCGCTTGCCCCAGCAGGCGATCGCCGTCGAGCGTAAATGTCAGGATGAAGTTTGGTGAGACTTGGTAGCTGCCGACGTAGCGGGCGAGGGTGGCCGGCGCTACTTTCACGGTGGTGCGGAGTTTCGGCTGGAAGTCAGGCCATTGATATGCGGTGGCGATGGTAGCCATGAGTTCGGAGGCAAGCCGAGTTCCCCCTTGGGCATTGGTCATGACGACGGCTCCTTCGCCGGAATGTTCATACCCTACGAACAAGCTTTCGAAGCCTTCGTTGACTCCCCCGTGGGAGAAGTATGGGTCCTTCGAAGCACCGCCTATGTTCAGACCTAAGCCCCAGTTCCCTTTGCCAGGTTTGAGCATCTCCTCCGTGAGTTGCTGAGAGAGCACGTGGTTGGCTTTGCCTTTCAAAGATTGCTGCACTTCGAGAATGTAGCGGGCCAGATCGGAAGGAGTGGTCCAGAGTCCGGCAGCGGCCATTTCGGGATAGGTGTGCGGACCTCCCGGGATGGGCGAGCCATCCGCCTTATACGGTGTGGCCGCAGTGGGCAGAAGATCCGAGGGTAAGGGTTGCTGGTAGGTGCTGTGGGCCATCCCGATCGGCGTGAGAACTGTGGTCTGGAGAGTCCTGAAGAAGGGTTCCTTCGTCGCGTCGACGACCGCTTGCTGCATGACGGTATAGCCGCCGCCGGAGTAATTCCATTTGGTGTCAGGCGCGGTTTCCACCCTTATGGGACCAGTGTTGGCAGGCTTTTCGCCATTGAGGATCTGGACGAGTGTTGGGACCGGCGCGCCCGCCGCGTAACCGGGAAAGCCATGGACAGTGAAGCCGGCCGTGTGAGTGAGTAATTGCCTGAGAGTCACGACCGCGCCGGGTGCAACTTTGTGGGCCGGGACCTTCCAAGAGGTCAGCTCCGAATTGATATCGGCGTCCAGTGAGAGCTTGTTCTGCTGCACGAGGTGAAGCGCTGCCATAGCGGCTAATGGCTTACTGATCGAGCCTGCCTGGAAGAGCGTTTCGGGCGTGACCGGATGGCCACCGGTTTGCTGGACCCCAAAACCCTCGGCCCACTCCAGCACGCCATTGTGCACCAAAGCGATACTGACTCCGGATGCATGGAGTTCTGCCATGCGTTGAGCCAGGGTGCGGCAGGATACAGGCTCGCCTTTCACGAGAACGAGTTCTAAGACGCAAGACTGGATTTTCCCGATGCGGCTCGACTGGCGCGACGAGATGTCGGGGCTCTGGTTGATGCTAGCTGCCGGGGCGGGTGTTTGAGCAGCAAGGGAGGTGGCGCAGATAGAGAGGAGAAGCAGAACGGTGTCGCGAAACTGGAACATGGGATTGGCTCCTGTGCCAGTAGCGATGATACGTGTTTTTAGGGCATCTATGATTGTCGAGCGTGCCGCCGGTGATGACCCCAATATCGCCGACGGCCGCCGTTCTCCCGGGAGGAGCGAGAGAAGTCTACTTGCTATTTCCTTCCAAGGCGTCTAGCGCGGTGAGGGTTCCGAACAGTCCGTTGGATTCTCCATTGGGTCCCGCGCTGAAGTAGAGCGCATTCAAGGCGCCCGCTTGTTTGCCGTTCCCGAAGCTTAAACCCCACAGGCCGTCTATGGCGAGCGTTGTTCCGGATGCATCGAGCATGAGTCCTTGAAAGCGGCCGGATTCCAGGTTGTAGGCGGCGATCTGACCGCTACCGAAATTGCCGACCAGGAGTTGATGGCTGAAAGGGCCAAAGTCGCCCGGGGCGAGGGCCAACCCCCACGGTGCGTTGAGCCAGGGGCCAGATTCGAAGACACGCAACAGCCTGCCGGAGGTCGTGAAGGCAGCTACGAATCCTTTGCCAGGTCCATCGACTTCATCGTGCCGTGCAGCATCTTGTTTCGCGAAAGTGACGAAGAGGGTTCCACCGAGATTCTGAATGTTGAACGGCGAATAACCGCGCGAGCTATCCCCGATGGAGAAGGATTGGTCGTCGCGGTCGCGGTCGTCAGAATCGGAGCGATTGACGTAGTGGAAGTTTTTATCGAGGACATCAATTTGGCCCGAGTGAAAATTCGCGGCATACAGGTAGTTCTGGCCATTAGAAACGCCTAGCGCCAACCCTTTATAAACAGCAGAGGCTTTCGACGCTACGACCGTTGCGACCGTGCCGCCATTCCATGCTGAAACAGACCCGTCTTCAGACACGAAGACGAACGCGGCGGGTTTGCCGTTGAGCGAGAAATCGGGCGTGCCGTTGAAGATGGTGCCCGTGGGACCGCCGGGAACACTGACGACTAGTGACGCGACCGAGCCATCTCCGGCATAGAGAGTAGAGGTATTGGAGCCGTTGTTCGAAACCCACCAGGGACTGCCAGAGGAGCGTGACAGGCCCCAGGCGTTGACCAGATTGGCATCTTTCTTTGCACTGCCCACTCCGGTATCGGACACCAGGTTGGTTTGTGAGTAGCGCTGGGCGTGAGCCAAGGGGGCGAGCATGCCGAGAGCGAGAACCGAAGCAAGATGCCTTGCCGGAAAACGAGTGAGCATAGTTTAAATCTCCTTCGGGTGCGATGACCCAAGGCGAGCGTAAACCCGAAGGCGGTGGTTGGGAATAGCCCTGGCGCGGCTTTTACAGGATGTTTACGCTGCCGAGAGACCCGGCAAGGAAATACAAATTCGCGGTATTGTGTTTACAAAGTTTTTACAAAAGACGCAAGTGCCAGAAGGCGAAAGCGAGGTAGTGTGAAGGTTACGTCCGGAGCCAGCACACGAACGAGCGTCGGAAGTTTTTCCATGCAAAAGATCCTCGTTATTGACGATGATGAGAGCTTACGCGAAACGATCGGCGTAATGCTGGAGCGCGAGAACTTCGCACCTATTCTGGCGGCCGACGGCGACACCGGTCTTCAGAATGCGCTGGAGATGAAGCCGCAGTTGCTACTGGTGGACCTGCGTCTTCCGGGTCTGAGTGGATTCGATGTATGCCGACGTCTGCGGGAAGAGCGCATCAAGACACCGATTATCGTTTTAAGCGCGGTTGGCGACGAGATAGACAAGGTGCTGCTGCTGGAGATCGGCGCCGACGACTATGTGGTTAAGCCTTTCGGGACTCGTGAACTGCTGGCACGCATTCGCGCTTTGTTGAGACGGTCATCGCCTGATCAACCCCGAGTGATCAAGTTCTCCGATGTGGAAATCGATTTAGATCGGCGCTCGATTGTCAGGCAGGGGAATGAACTCAAGTTCACACCGGCGGAGTACAACCTGCTGGTCTTTTTTGTTCAGAATCCGGACCGTGCGTTGACGCGCGATGTAATTTTGAATTCCGTCTGGGGCTATGAATCTTATCCGAATACACGGACGGTGGACGCACACGTAGTGCGCCTGCGGCAAAAGCTGGAACCGGATCCGGTCACGGTTCGCCACTTTCTGACGGTCCATGGTGTCGGGTACCGCTTTGTTTTTTAGAAGTGCCGCGCACAACGGGCCCGGTGTTGCGCGTGCCACCCTAATGGCTGACGACTTTCTTTGTTGTCCGGTGGCACGCACCCGTGCCCTGTGCGCTCGTGAACAAATCACTCACAACGGGTCCGGTGTTGAGCGTGCACGAAAATGCAGCCGGTTCCGCTGGCTGTTATGCGGCGCGCACAGGCCGCTTTCGCGTCACTGATCGCCATGCTGAGAACCGTTCTGATCGTCGAGGACAGTGAGAATACCGCGACACCACTTGAGATTGCGCTAGGTTCGCTGGAGAACATGCAAATCGTGCTGCTCTCGAACGCCTTGGATGCACTCAAAATTCTGGCGAACCTGGACTATGATGTTACGGCGGTTGTCACGGACTTACACCTACCGCGGATGAGTGGGCTGGAACTGATCGAACAGATCAGGAGAGAGAGCCGTTATGCCAGGATTCCGATTGTGGTGGTGACCGGCGACAGCGATCCCGCCACGCGAACGAATGCATTTCAAAAGGGAGCCAGCGCCTATTTCCCGAAGCCTTACTCGCCGGCTGACGTCCGTCATGAACTGGAGCGTCTTCTCTATGCAGACTAAATTCTTGCTGTCGTTGTTAATGGTGATGCCGCTGGCTGCCCAGCAGTCTCAATCGAGTGAGACGGTGCTGCTGCAGGCCATTCTGAACCGGATGGATGCACTCGAGAAACAGAACCGGCAGATGGTTCAGGAGATTGAAGATTTAAAGCTGCAGATTAAGGCGGCGCACGAGGGCGGGGCTGTCGAGGCAGCGACGGCTCCGCTGGACGAGCGTATAGCTGTAACGGAAAACCGGGTAGAGGAGCAGGCGCAGACCAAAGTGGAGTCCTCGCAAAAGCTGCCAGTGACATTGACCGGGCAGTTGCTGTTCAACGCCTTCGCGAATACCGGACATCTCGGTCTGTTGCAGGATACGACATACTCGCCGTTTCTTTCTACGACGAACAGCTCGGGCGCTACGGTGCGGCAAACCATGATCGGACTCGATTTCCGTGGACCTTCTCTGCCGGGCAATGGGAAGGTCAACGGTCATCTGATGATGGACTTCTATTCCGGCATACCATCGGAGCAACTGGACTGGCTGCGAGTTCGCACTAGCGACATTTCGTTCGACTGGCAGCGACGGTCGCTGGCGTTTGCGTATGACAAAGCTTTGGTCTCTCCGCGGCAGCCGAACTCACTGGCGGAAGTTTCCATTCCGCCGCTTGCGGACGCGGGGAACTTGTGGCTGTGGCTACCGCAACTGCGTTATGAAGAACGCATCCGGCTTGGCAACTCGGCCGGACTCAAGGCGCAAGCGGCACTGCTACAAACGGACGAGACCTATAATTACGTTCCCAGTGAGCTCACCGGCAAGCTGGAGAAGAGCAGGCCTGCAGGCGAAGGGCGCGTGATGTTCTGGAAGAGCTGGCAGGAGCAAAAGCGCTTGGAGGTTGGCTTCGGTTTCCATGCGAGTACCAGCCACGCGGGGCCCACGAGTGTTGCGTCGCGCTTATATTCGGTAGATTGGCTGGCGACCCCGTTTTCGAAGTTGGAGATCTCAGGCACGTATTTTTGCGGCCAGAACTTTGGAGGTCTGGGCGCGCTCTCGCCCGGATTCGTTGTGAATGACAACGGGTTGGCTGCTCCAGTGCGAGGCGAGGGCGGATGGAATCAATTTTCCTTCCCCCTGACTAGCCGACTGACGCTTAACTTGTTTGCCGGCCTGCAGGCGAACCGGCTGCGCGATCTTCAATTTGGGCAGGCAGGAGAGAATCTGACGTATGCGGGAAACGTCATGATCCATGTCAGCCAGAACGTGGTGTTTAGTTTTGAAAGTCTGCAGATGCGAACCAGGGTTAAGCAGAGTGAGGACCTGATTCGAAACCGTTATGACCTGGCCCTCGGCTACCGTTTTTAGGGCACGGGCGGAGAACGGGGCGGACGGCGATCGAGCGAGCGCGCTCGCATGGAAGACGTCAGCGGTACGCGCATTGCTGCTGTTATGGGTGTCTATTCGTGCGGCGGCTCCTGCGACGGTGAGTGGCCGGGTGATTCTGATTGCGGACCCCGCGCATCAACAAAGTATGGCGGAAGGCTCGAGTACTGTGGTCTGGTTAGCGCCAGTGGCGAGTACGGTCCCGGCACATGGTGCCGGGCACGCTCGGATGGTTCAGAAGAACAAACATTTTGAGCCGCACATCTTGCCCATCCAGGTAGGAACGACCGTCGACTTTCCAAACCTGGACCCCATTTTCCATAACGCGTTTTCTAACTTCAATGGACAGCTTTTCGACATCGGACTTTATCCTCCGGAGTCGAGCCGGTCGATCTTATTCAGGCGGGAGGGATTGGTCCGCGTGTTCTGCAATATTCATCCGTCCATGTCGGCCGTGATTGTGGTGGTGGCGACGCCCTTCTTTACATTGACCGACGCGCAAGGCCGATACTCGATGCTCAACGTTCCGGCCGGGGAATATCGTTTGCATTTTTTCCAGGAACGCACTATACCTGAGACGCTCGATGCATTAACGAAAACGGTGGTGGTGACAGACCAGGGGACGGACCTGGGAGAGGTGAAGATTTCAGAAGCCGGCTACATCCCGACGCCACACAAAAATAAGTATGGACGCGACTATCCGCCCGAGAAATCGGACATCTACCACTAAGCCCGACTGACCTATGAGACTTCGCTCCCCATTTGCGGGTTTGTCGCTGTTGTGGCGCATTCTGGTTTCGACTTCTATTGCGATCGTTCTGCTGTTCTCTGTGACGACATTCGTGGTTCAGAAGTATGCGCTGGGGGCGGCGGAAAGCAGTCTCGAGAACGAAGAGCGGACGAGCTCGCGAGCTTACCGCGCGTTATGGACGGAACGCACGGAGAAATTAGCTGCGGTTTGTCGCATTATCGCGTCGATGTCGGACGTGCGAGCGGCTTTTCTGACGCGCGACCAGGCAACGATTCGGGATAGCGCCCAGGAACTCTGGTCGCGGACTGCTCAACGCGAGACGATTTTCCTGGTTCTAAGTCCTACGGGAACGCAGATTGCAGCGCTGAGCAGCCAAGCCCATTGCCCCGTGATTTCGGCGTCCACGTTGGAAGCTGCGCGCAAGCGTTTTCCCGAACAGGTGGCTGGTTATGTGGCGCAAGGTGATCATCTTTTCTATGTCGTGCTGACGCCGGTGTACGTGCAGGCGGGCGCCACCGATGCGCTGCTGAACGTTTTGCTGGCGGGGTTTGAAGTGGACGATAAGCTGGCGGCCAGCCTGAAGAACTCGACACAAGGCGATTTCGTTTTTCTGATGAATTCGCATGTCGTTGCGTCTACGATGGTGCTGGCTCAGCTGAAGAATTGGCAGGCACAGCCGCAAAACTCCGGGGAACTCAAGCGCTTCTCGAGCCAGGGGCTGGACTACATCAGTCTCGGCACCGTGCTGAACAGTGTGGAAGGGCATCCGGTGGGCGAGCTTCGAGTGATCCGCTCGCTGGCTAGTGCGCAGAGTGCGCTGCGCGGACTCGAGCGCAACGTTGTCCTGATCTGGGGCGCAGCAGCTTTTTTCGGGCTTACTCTAACGTACCTGCTGGCTCGTCAGATTCTCCGGCCGGTGCAGCGGTTGGACCGCGCGGCCCTGGAAGTGGCGCGACAACACTATGATTACCGGGTACCGGTGGAGAGCGAAGACGAACTGGGGCGGCTGGCGCACACGTTCAATGAGATGTGCGATTCCATTCAGCATGCTCGCGAAGAACTGATTCGTCAGGAACGGATCAGCACCATCGGGCGACTGTCGAGCTCCATCGTTCACGATCTGCGCAATCCGTTAGCGGCGATCTATGGAGGCGCGGAGATGTTGATCGATTCGGATCTGCCGCCTACACAAGCCAAGCGTCTGGCCGGTAGTATTTATCGAGCCTCCCGACGCATTCAGGAATTGCTGCAGGACCTTTCTAATATCTCGCGAGGCCGACCGGCCGTTGTTGAAACCTGTCCTCTTTCGGAGATTATTGAAGCGGCTTCGGAAGCGCTCGGGCCGGCGGCTGAAACGCAGGGGGTCCACGTTGCGCTGCAGACGCCCAGTGATTTGGAAGTCTGCGTGGAACGGGCGCGTGTGGAGCGGCTGTTTGTGAATCTGATGAGCAATGCGTTGGAAGCGATGCCCTCCGGTGGTGATCTGAAGGTAAGCAGCCGGCGGCAGGAGCGGAACGTCGTCGTTCAAATCGACGATACGGGCTTAGGCATTTCTCAGCAAATAAAGGCGCGACTATTTGAGCCGTTCGTTAGCGAAGGTAAAAGGAACGGTCTTGGTTTGGGGCTTGCTATTTCACGTCAGACGGCCATCGACCACGGTGGGGATTTGTGGCTGGAAGAAAAAGCGACGCTTGGCGCCCGTTTCTGTGTTCGTCTTCCGCTGCGGCCTGAGTAAGTGAGACGCAAAGGTTAGATCGGCGAGTAAGTGAAGTTAGTCTTCGATGGGAGTGCGGAAATCTCTACAGGTCTGGAGGCAGGCGCGGCCAGAACAATAGCCAGAGATGAGGTATTTTCACGGCTTGTAGAATTCGGCTCGTCCGTTCGTCGTTTCTAGTGAGGCCGGGAAGGGAACGCCGCTGAAGGCTCATGACCTGAAGACCTTGCCAATATGCTTGCCTTCCTGGTCTCTGATGAGGCGAACTTCATCACCGGCCAGATACTAGAAGTCGAAGGGGCTTCACGGAACAGGGCATAGACGTGGCGTCGACGATCAGAAGACGCGGTAAAAGTTTGTGTGCGATCCACCTTTGACGGGAAGAGGAGAGAACTCTTTGACAACGACGGTGTATCTCGCTACCGAGCAAGGTATCTCTATTGTCAGAGAATCAGGAGGAACGTGGAACGGAGAGACTCATCTGCGACCAAGAAAGGTCGAGTGCGTTCTCATTGATCCACAGAACCGCAATGTCATTTACTGCGGGACGCTGGGCGCCAGTTTATTCAAAACGACCGACAGCGGCTCAAGCTGGGCGGAGTGCGCCTCACTGGGCGAGTCAAACGTGACGGCTCTCAGTGCGGACGGATCAGGTCGGATCTATGCGGGAAGCGAACCGAGCGCCGTCCTTCGGTCGGATGATGGTGGTGAGACCTGGCAAGCTTTGGCAGCACTCTCGGAGCTTCCGGGGGCGAAACGTTGGAGCTTTCCTCCGCGACCGTATACGCATCACGTTAAGTCGATTCTTCCAGACCTTGTGCATCCTGGGGAACTGCACGTTGCCGTAGAAGCCGGCGCTCTTCTGCGAACCATCAAGAAAGGCGGAGCGTGGCTGGAATCGGTTCAGGGTGCTCCCCGAGATACCCACCGGCTAGTTGTGGATTCAATTGAACCTACAAGACTGTTTTCCGCTGCGGGTGATGGTTTCTTCGAGAGTGATGATGACGGCGAGAGCTGGCGACGATCGGAAGAGGGATTGGATGGTTCTTATTGTTGGAGTGCTGCTGTTAGTTCTAGCTTCGGTACGCTGATCATGTCCGCGGCGAGAAGTGCTCTTGAGGCACACTACCCACATTCTGCGGATGCGGCTGTTTATCGCCGGGAGGTGGGTTCCCCTTGGCAGAGGATCGAGAATGGTTTACCAATGGCAGCGGGCCGGCGAGCAGCGGTAGTCACGGCGACCAGGGCTGTGCCTGGCGAGTTTTACCTTTCGAGCGAGGGGGCGGTCTTCAGGTCAACAGACGATGGCCGACGGTGGGATGCACTTCGGATTAGTTGGTTGAACGGTGGTCCTGGGCATGCTGCGGATATTGTTGTTGCCTAGGGTTCGCGGTTCTGAAGCGGGTATGCGGGTTTCCGAGCGTGGTTGAGGCCAGATCAAAAAGATAATCACCAAACATGCGTTGCTACAACTTGTGGCGCGCTGTTTTTATTGCCAAACGAATGTGTTTCGAGAAGGACTTCGATGTTTTGGGTCTCCCAACCCCTCGATATCTTTTGCTTTAGCAGATCCAAGTACCGCTTGCTTGTGACAAACTCTGAGGCCGCGTCTGTTCCACCCTTGTTTAATCCGGCGATGATGTAGACCATGCTGTCGGTCAGAGAATCGTGATATTTGGCTACGAGCGCGTAGTCGAGGACGCGTTCCTCAGCGTTGCTGTGTGACTGCCAGATTCTTGACGGATTCTGGCGGTCCATGAAGTATCGGCCTGCATCCTTCGGACAGAAATGGAACCGGAGATTTTCGGTCAGGCGGAGCGTCCAGTTGTTATTGAAGCCCCCGATCAACACGACAGGGTGAGTCCTTAAATCAGTCAAAGTCAGGGAGGCGGCGGGCTGTATGGTGAATTGCCTGTGTTGAGTACCTAGTGTTCGAGTGATGCGCGCGATAGCAAGGTTGCTTTCCACTGAAACCCAGACGCTGTCATGCGTGCTGTCGCCATACCGCACCACGGCAGGCGTACCTGAGGTAACGATCGTCCCTGGGAAAGGATGACGGTCGTTGATCCGAGATCTCGCCAGAAACTATCAATGGTATTCAGAGGTGCAAGCCGCCACCAAATAAGGAGCACCGCCGCAGCAGCTAATGTCATGGAAGTCATCATAGGAGCCCGCCTAAAGCGTCGAGGATGGTCGACCGTCGGAGCATGACTTCGCTCTAAGGCTGGGTTTCCCGCCGTCGCTACTTCGGTCTTGAGCGCTTGGCGGTCTGTCCGAAAAAAGTCCGGAACATACGAACCCAACGGGACGCTGATTTGGACCGAATGGTCCGCTCCTGCCCGATGGTAAAAATCCGTGAGCCGCCGCCGCACTTCTCCGGCCGTCACCCGCACGATGGTGTCATTGTTCGAGTCGTAGTCCGGCGCGCGATGAAAGATTTCAACGCCAAGAGTTCGTTCCTTCAATTCATCAGCTTTCCCAGCAAGTGTCTTCTCAACCACGAAACGAAGGAATGCAGGGTAACGCTTACTGTTAACAAAAGGTGAAGCCGCCAGGACATCTTCCAATTCACGCTTGACCTCGGCTAAGTCCGCTGGCGTTGTCGGGCTCCATCTCGTGCGCTCATTCATAAGCAATTAGCTCAACAGGGGTGAAGCACCGTTTATAACGTCCCGAAGCTTGCTTGTCAATTAAAGAAAGCAAAGTACTTACGCGTATATAACGATTAAGCACTGCAAACCGCTGCGTGGATTATTCAAAATCGCAAACGAACTATTCGACGTTTGACCGCGGCCACGCACATAAATCAACGTTGAGCAGCAAAAGCAGACACAAGGAGAGAACAGATGAAGAAAGCAAATGTAGTGCTGGTCCACGGCGCTTGGGCGGACGGATCGTGTTGGAGCAAGGTAATCCTCCTACTCAGGGCGAAGGGAATGAATGTGATCGCGGCGCAGATTCCGCTTACGTCCCTGAACGACGATATTGCGGTGACCCGTCGCCTTCTGTCCACGATCGAAGAACCGACAGTTCTGGTCGGCCATTCTTATGGCGGTGCGGTGATTACCGGTGCCGCTACCGACCAACAAAACGTTGGAGCGCTCGTTTACATCACAGCATTTGGCCTGGACGAGGGGGAAAGCCTAGCATCCTTAAGCAAACAGGGGCCTCCCTCACCTGGATCAGCTGCGATTGAAGCAGATAACAACGGCTATCTTTGGATAAACCGCAACAAGTTTCATCACTCGTTTGCAGCGGATGTCACCGATAACGAAGCATATGTCATGGCAGCGGTACAGAAGCCGCTGAATGTTGCTGCGTTTGGCGGTGAGGAAATTA
Organism: uncultured Acidobacteriaceae bacterium; assembly: GCA_963814195.1. Classification (GTDB taxonomy): domain Bacteria; phylum Acidobacteriota; class Terriglobia; order Bryobacterales; family Bryobacteraceae; genus Bog-105. The sequence goes on along the minus strand of CAWFBU010000002.1, from coordinate 1,057,531 downwards.
CACCAGCTTGGAAGAGCATCCCTTCCTGGTATTTGATATGCACTGACGATCAAATGATCCCACCGCCCGCCCAGCAATTTATGGCGAGACGAATGAACGCCACCGTCAACTCGATCGCCTCGAGCCACGCACCATTCTTGTCTAAACCCGAGGCGGTTGCGGAGGTCATCGCACTGGCGGCCGAATCTGTAAGTAACTCGATCGAACTGGTAGCGAGATAAGGTTCTGATGACTAACAAACCTCGTGTTCTAGTGATGGGTGCGACAGGGCAAATTGGGGGTGCCGTGGCTTCACTTCTGGCCCAGAACCCGGAGTTGGAGACTGTCGCCGCGGTTCGCAATCCCGCCAAAGGCGAGAGACTGGGTATTCCGGCCGTGCATTTAGATTTAGACAGGATCGAGACTTTCGCGCCGGCTCTCGAGGGCGTGGAACGAATCCTTATGGTTACCGGCTATACAGTCGACATGTTGCGGCAGAGTAAGGACCTGGTGAACATGGCGAAGAAAGCTGGGGTGGGCTATATAGTTCATCTCGGCGCCTGCGGGGATGACGATACGAGGGTTTCTCACTATGGTTGGCATCAGTTCATAGAACGTTACATTGAGTGGTCGGGCGTCCGTTTCACTCATCTTCGTCCGGAGATTTTCATGCAGAACCTGCTTGGCTACGGCGGTGAGACTTATGTCAAGAATGGTGTGATTCGACACTACGTCGGAGATGCGCGGCTCAGTTGGGTGGACTGCGAGGACATCGCTACTGTTGCCGCAGTCTGCCTGGCCGATCCGGAACATCACGCGGGCCAAACTTACCGGCTCGGGTATGAGGCACAGAACTACCACGAAGTCGCACGAACCTTTACTGAGGTACTTGGACAGCCATTCTCTTATGAACCAAGACCGCCTTCAGAGTTTCTTCAAAGTGTCTTAGCCGCAGGTGCGGAACCTGCTTACATGAAATGCGTTTTCGAAAGCTATGCCGATCTGAGCAGTGGGAAAGATCTTGGAGCCGACGCAGTATTCGACAACTTTGCACGGCTCACCGGCCGTCGCTTCCGAACCATCGCTGATTTTGCCCGCAAGTATGCGGACCGCTTTCGTTACTAGTTGTCAAACCAGATCACAGACGGCAACATTCGACCTATCTTCTCCCGATCGAGTAAACACTCCATCCACTTACCGGCCTTCAGCGGCGAGTTGCTACTACGCCGCTCGAGGCTCGCCACGTCACAAAAAAGGAGAACAGGTTGAACTTGGCAGGACCGAACATTTTACGTCGGGCAGAGCTAGAGCAATCGCGAACGCTAGCGTAGCGCGCAATGACGAGTACCTGGAGGAGAACATTATGAATGACTTACTGCAAACAGCTGTTGCCGCGCATGGAGGATTGGAGCGCTGGCGCGAGATTAACGAAATTCAAGTGAGCGCATCCATTACTGGCGCCATTTGGTTCGTCAAGGGTCAAGGTGACTACCTGAAGAACATAGTCATGACCGTGGCGGTCAAGAAAGAGAGGCTTGTGACCGATTTTCCTGGTCAGGCTAAGCGGTTTGTTTTTCAACCGCCGGCGTTGACGATGGAACGTCCGGATGGAACAGTGATTCAGTCACGCGAGACTCCAGAAAAGTCCTTTGAAGGACAGAAACGGGAGACGCCCTGGGACGACCTACACGTCGCATATTTTCAAGGCGAGGCACTTTGGACCTATTTGACGACACCGTTCCTCTATACATACGAAGGCTTTGTCAGCGAAGAGATCCCTCCCATTCAGGTGAATGGAGAAGAATGGCGACGCCTGAAGGTGATCTTTCCGGACCGAATCAAGAGCCACACTCAGGAACAGATTTCTTGCTTCGGCCCCGACGGTCTTTTGCGTCGGCATGATTATACAGTCGACATTCTGGGAGGCGCGACGGGATTAAACTACGCTTCAGACTATCGCAAGGTCAGCGGTATAGTCTTTCCGACAAGACGTAGGATTTACGCCTACGAAGGCGATTACCAGATCGTTAAAGAACCCCTCTTAGTCTCGATTGACATGGGAGAGATCACCGTCGCATAAGGCAATTGTGGCTCGCCTGAGAATCGTTAGAACTCTTGATCCTGCTTTCCCACTCAACTCAACTCGGGGCTCTCGACCTGCTCAACAACATTGTCATCGCAGCCTAACCCGCATTCGAGCTGGCGTCGACACGTCCCAACGCTGCTGAAAAAGCACAATGCTAGCGGGCAACGCGCGTCCGCCGGGGGTGATCATCACCGAGGAAAGGAAGATTAAATCCCGAAGGCAGGATAGCCGCACGCGCCCCGGTCGTGCCATATAATGCTAGCGCCAGAGCCGGTGTGGCTGGCTCATAACACTGAGGGGTATGTTGCATGTTTCGAAGAACACAATGTCTGTGGCTTTTGGGAGTGGCAGCCATGTTGGTCTGCTTTACTTCGTCTCTCAACGCTCAAACGACCTTTGGGACAGTCGTCGGAAATGTGTCTGACGCGTCCGGCGCGGCGATTGCCAGTGCCCAGGTCCATCTAACGAACCTCGGGACCAATGAACGGCGTACCGAGGTTACTAACTCCGACGGTCTTTACCAATTCATCAATGTGCAGCCGGGTGACTATAGCGTGGAAGTCGCGCAGTCGGGGTTTAAGCGCCTGGTCAGAAGTCCGGTCCAAGTGGAAACCCAGAGTACCGCCAAGATCGACCTCGCTTTACAGCTCGGAGATGTGACGCAAACGGTGGAAGTCACGGCGCAGACTCCGCTGCTGCAGCCAGAGACTTCATCATTAGGCACGGTGGTCGATCAGCGGCAGGTGAATGAGCTGCCATTGAACGGTCGGAATCCGATGAACCTGGTGGCGCTTGCGCCATCGGTGGTTCCGCAAGGCGGCGCCATGCAGAATCCGAATGGCACCAATCCGTTTGCCTGGGGTAATTACCAAATCGGCGGCGGCATGGCGAACCAAAGCATGACGTGGCTTGATGGGGCGCCGGTGAACGGAAGCTATATTAACATCACCGCTCTGATTCCGACGCAGGACTCGCTGCAGGAGTTTAAAGTTGCAACCAGTAATCTCTCGCCGGAGTACGGCCGGTTCGCGGGAGGCGTGATTAACTTTACGACCAAGTCGGGGACCAATGCGCTGCATGGCGCAGCGTGGGAATATCTGCGGAACCGAGTCCTGAACGCAAATACGTTTTTCAATAACAAAAACGGGACGCCCCGGCCGGCTTTTACCCAGAATCAGTTTGGGTTCAATATCGGCGGCCCGGTTTACATTCCGAAACTGGTGAACGGCCGCAATAAGACGTTCTTCTTCGTCGATTACGAGGGTTTCCGGCTGCGCCAAGGACAATCGTCGACGCAAACGGTGCCTACAGCCCAGGATCGAACCGGGGATCTGAGTGGTTATGCGGCCAGAACCGGCCGTAACATCTACGACCCGCTCACGACATGTGGCTCGGGTGCTCCGGGAACGCCGGCGTGCGCTGCCGGCCAAGCTCAGTTCAGCCGCCAGCCCTTCGCGGGCAACATGATCCCGACGAGCCGGCTGAACCCCACTTCCCTGAAATATCTGAATCTGTATCCGTTGCCGAATGCGCCCGGGAATTCCCAGGGCGTCGGGAACTGGGTGGGTAATGGATCGGGCGGCGGTAACAACAACGAAACCGTGGTACGAATCGACCAGAATGTCTCCGACAAGCAGCACATCAGTGCGCGGTACAGCTACTGGGGCAACCTCAACCTGCCGAACGATCCTTTCAAAAACGGCATCTGTCAGGATCGCTGCACGGAGGTCTTCAATACCAATAATTTCGTGCTGGGCGATACGTATTCGTTCTCGCCGACGACCATCGTGGAAGTCCGTTTGAGCTATCAACGATTCAAGTACGACCGCATTCCCACAACGCTGGGTTATGACTTGACGCAGCTCGGGTGGCCCTCCTTCCTGAATTCTCAAGTGTTAGCCCGGGATATCCCGATTATGATCATCAACGGTTTCGATACGGCCGGCACCTTCGGCAGTAACGGCGCCGGAAGCATCATTATCGATCGGAACGACAACTATCGAGCGGCCGGCACTCTGACCAAGATTGCAGCAAGCCACACGTTCCGGTTTGGCGGGGAGTTCATGCGGATGACGCATAACTATGCACAGACCAACAATCCAACCGGCACCTTTACGTTCAACCCCGACTTGACAGGTAATAACGGTTCCAGCCCGCTGGCGACAAGCGGGGCCGGCCTGGCAACCTTTCTTCTGGGTTATCCATCCAGCGCGAGCGGAGGTGCGCCTACTCCCGCACTGGTAGCAGGACAGCAGTTCTATGCAGCGGTTTTCGCGAATGACGACTGGCATGTGACACCCAAGCTGACCGTGAATCTTGGCGTGCGATGGGAGCATGCCGGTCCCTGGACCGAACGCTTCGACCGCTTATCGTTCTTCAATCCAACCCAGCCGAACTCTGTCCTGGCGGCGCACGGAATGAATATTCCCGGCAACGTCGACCTGGTCAATTCGCAGTATGATTCCTATCGAAGCAATATCTACCCCAACTGGCACCAGTTTGCGCCGCGGGTTGGTTTCGCCTACCAATTGACGCCGAAGACAGTCATCCACAGCGGTTACGGCATTTTCTGGCTTCCTAATGATGTGGCTTGGGATTACAGCCCGAACAACGATCCTGTCAACAGTCTGACAACGCCCTATCTGGCAACGGTATTTACTGGCGTACCCGCAGGGAATATCAGCAATCCATTCCCGTCCGGAATCGCGCAACCCCCGGGCCGCGATCCCAGCTACGCCCAAACCCTGTTAGGACGCAGCGTGACTGAGTCACAGCTCGGAAACCGCTACGGGTATGCGCAGCAATGGAACTTTGACGTTCAACAACAATTCGGCAACGGCTTCCTGCTTGATGTTGCATACGCGGGGGCCAAGGGAACTCATCTGCCGATCAACTCGCCGCAGATCAATCAACTTCCCGACCGCTATCTGTCATTGGGCGACACCCTGACACAGAATGTGCCGAATCCGTTTTTTGGCATTGTGACGGCCGCAGGTTCACCGCTGCAGCCTGCTACGGTGCAGTATGGCCAACTGCTGCGACCTTTTCCGCAGTACAACACCGTCAATTACGCCGGTGAGGGCGTTGGCGATTCCACCTATGAGTCGCTGCAGGTTAAAGCGGTTAAGCGATTTTCGGGAGGGGCTTCGCTGCTACTGGCTTACACCCACGCGAAATTGATCTCGGACACTGATACGGTCACCGGATGGCTGGAGGCCGGCAATGGCCCGCTCAACATTCAGAACTGGAACAATCTAAAGCAGGAGAAATCGCTTGCATCGTTCGATACTCCGGATCGCCTGGTAGTGACCTACGTGCTTGACATCCCCGTTGGGAAAGGGCGCAAGTTCCTGTCTCATTCCAATGCGCTTGTGCAGGGCACGGTGGGGGGCTGGGGAGTGGAGGGCAATACGACCATCCAAAGCGGATTCCCGCTGCACTTTACAACGAACACAAACAACACACACTCTTTCGGCGGAGGATCGCGGCCGAACGTGGTGGGCGGATGCCAAAAATCGATTGACGGCTCGGCGCAATCGCGGCTGAATGACTGGTTCAATACAGCCTGCTTTGCTCAACCGGCGTCGTATACGTTCGGCAACGAAGGCCGAAATGATCCTACGTTGCGAACAGCGGGAATTGCCGACTGGTCGTTTTCTGCATTCAAGAATTTCCCGTTCGCGCGCGAAAAGGCGAACGTTCAGTTCCGCGCGGAGATCTTCAATCTCTTCAATCGCGTGCAGTTCGCTTATCCGAATACGAGTCTCGGCAACACGGCGTTCGGGACCGTAACTGCGCAGCAGAACAATCCGCGCCTCGTCCAGTTTGCGTTGCGCGCGAGTTTCTAAATACGACTTACCTCAACTTGGAGGACAGTCGTGGGAGATGTATCGCGTCTGGTACAGCAGAGGTGAATGCCCAGGTTCAAGTAATGAACCTGGGCACCGATAAAAAGCACCGGCGGTTCTGAATCGAGTTGAGATGGAGGATCGATCGCACCGGGCAAGCAGCCGGAGAAGTTCGGGGTGTTCTGTTTCGAATTCGTCAACTGCCTGGTCGAGGCTAACTGTTGGCTCCAGCGTTTCCAGCTTGTCGAGGAATTTTCGAGTACGGCTAGACGTGCCGGATCGAGCTTTGCAATACGGGCTGTTAATTGTTGGAGATTTTGCAAATTATCCTCATTGCGGAAGGCCAAAAGCCGTGACGGTCTGGCCCGAAGCGATGGCGATGTATTCGTGACCATCGAACTCGTAAGCCATCGGGGATGCCTTCCAGAACTGGTTGGCGTCGAAGCACCAAAGAGATTTGCCGTTAGCTGCGTCGACCGCTACAAACTGTCCGCTATCGTCTGCAAAGAAGAGCACTCCGGTCTGGGTTACGAGCGTGCCTCCCCAGGTGTTTGCGTGGCCGGTTTGCGGGAGTTCCCAGGCGATCTTGCCGGTTTGCGGATCGATGGCGCGCAGGACCTTCTGAGGAACTTCGCCGGGCACCGGTCTCTGTGAACCTCCGAGGTACGACTGGCCGCTTTGCCATTCGGCAGAGGTCAGCGAATAGATGTCGCACTTCTCCAGGGTCTGCATGTAGTACAGGCCAGTGGAGGGCAGGTAAGAGGCTGAATACCAGTTGGTAGCGCCGTCCTGGGACGGACAGACCTTGGTTCCTCCACCCATCTTCTCCATGTCCAGAAGAGCCGGACGTCCGTCTGCCTTGATTTCTTTGGCCCAGTTCAGTTTCTGAACGAAAGGCTTGGCCAGCAGCAGGTGACCGTTCGTGCGATCGAGAGTGTAGAAGAAGCCGTTTCGATTTGCGGTCAGCAGCAGCTTTTCGGGTTTGCCCTGCCAGGTGGAGTTCACCAAAAGAAGGGGCTCGGTGGCATCCCAATCATGAGTGTCGTGCGGCGTGAACTGGAAGTGCCATTTCAACTTGCCGGATTTGGGGTCGAGGGCGAGTACGCAATCAGAGTAGAGGTTGTCACCGGCGCGCTCCTCTCCGTTATAGTCGGGCCCGGGATTGCCAGTCTGCCAATAGAGAGTATCGAGTTCCGGGTCGTAGGAGCCGGTGAACCAGGTAACTGCTCCTCCATGCGCAATGGCACCGCCCTTCCAGGTTTCAGCGCCGGGTTCGCCGGGTGCAGGGACAGTCCAGAAACGCCAGACTTCTTTTCCGGTCGTCTGATCGAAGGCGGCCAGAAATCCGCGCGCGCCGTGTTCTCCACCGGCTGTGCCCGCAATGACCAAATTCCCCAGGACCAGCGGAGCGGAGGTCGCGAAATAGTTCTGATGCCAATCCGCCATTTCGGTATCCCAATCGAGAAACCCGGTGAGGCGATTGATGCCTAAGATGTGAGCATCATCGCTAACCATGAAGACGTGATCGCCGGCGACGGCCGCACCACGATTGATTCCGCCGCCACCGGGTGAACCTTTTTTCCGGGGCCGTTGAAAATGCCAAAGAGTTCTACCGTTGCCAGCATCCAGTGCATAGCATTCGTTGGCGCTGGTGACGTACATGATTCCAGCAAAGACGATGGGGGTGGTTTCCAGATAGGAGGCGTCCGGCAGCGTAAAGTTCCAGCGAGGCGCCAGATTACCGACATTAGACTTATCGATCTGCCGTAAAGGAGTGAGACGATTGCCGGTGATGTCGCCGTTATAAGTGGGCCAGTTCGTCTGAGAGGTGACCTCCCGGTAGGAGCCTTTGGAACGGCGCAGGAGATGGATGGCCTGGTCTCCGGTCTGCAGTTCCAGATCATTAGTGCTTTCGTTTAAGACGGCACCGTCCAAGGTTTTCCCATCGGTAGTGGTGAGCTTTCGCTTGACGACTTCCGCGTACCTGGGCTTCAGCGTGCGCAGGAAGCCGATCAGTTCGGCCAAGGCAGGCCCTTCGATTTTGGGAAACGCCGGCATGCCTCGTTTGGGCAGGCCGCCCTGGATGACGGTGGTCAGACGATCATCATCGAGCTTGGGCAGGCGCACCGAGATGTTCGGGCCGAACTCTCCACCAGTTCCGTCCGTTCCATGGCATAGGGAGCAGGTGTTCTGGTAGCGCCGATAGCCTTCCTCGCTCCCGTTATTTTGGGCGAAGGCAAGGGGCAGCGTAATGAGGCACAAGGATATCCAGCGACAGAGCATAGGGACAAGAGTACGCACAAGATATAGCAAGACCTGATTAGGAAAAGCATTTCCGGGAGGGGCGATATCATCATTCACCAGGAGTCGAATCACCCAATATGGACGTAACGCGCCGAAACTTTTCCGCCGCGGCTCTGGCCGGAGTCTTTGCACGGGCCGCTGATAGCAGACCGTTGGAGCCGCTCCCACCGGGGATCAAGATTTCGGTGCAGATTGACGAGAAGGTCAGCGACGACGACCTGAAGTGGATCCGGCAGATGGGGATCGATTATGTGAATGTTCAGACCGGTAACGGACGCGCTACTTTGGACAATTTTGTCGCGATTAAAAGCCGGATCGAAGCGGCGGGCCTGAAGGTGTGGAACATTTCCAATAACGACAACCGCAATATCGAAGAAGTCACGTTGAACCTGCCCGGACGTGAGGAGAAGATCGAGTGGCTGAAGCAGTACATCCGGAACACGGGCAAGGCCGGTATCGGGTACATCACTTACGCCCACATGGCGAATGGCATCTGGTCAAGTAAGCCAGAAACGACGCGGGGCGGCGGGGAATCGCGAGCCTTCCACCTGAAGGATGCCAAGGGGTATTGGAACGGGAAGGTCTACGAAGGGCCGCTGACGCATGGAAGAAAGTACTCCGAAGAGGAACTCTGGGAGAACTACACGTACTTCATCAAGCAGATAGCGCCAGTTGCCGAGGAAGCAGGCGTGCGGATCGGCATTCATCCTGATGACCCGCCGGTCCCCGTGCTGGGCGGCATCCCACGACGCATCTTCGGAACCTTTGACGGGTACATGCAGGCCCTGGAGATTGCAAACTCACCCAATATAGGTGTTTGCCTGTGTTGCGGCACGTGGGCCGAAGGAGGCGAACACACCGGCAAGAACGTGTACGACGCGGCAAGAGCATTTGCGGCCACGGGCAAGCTGTGGAAGATCCACTTCCGCAATGTGACTTCGCCCATACCGGACTTTGTGGAGACGTACATCGACGGCGGCTATACGGATATGACCAAGCTGATGAAAACGCTGGTGGCGGTGGATTTTCGGGGCAACCTGATTGCGGATCACGTTCCTCCCATGGCGGGCAGCAGGCAGGCCTCCTGGTCGTACAGCATGGGCTATATTCGGGCGCTTTACCAATCGGCGCGCGAGGAGCAGAGCTAATGGCGAGTTCGACCAGACGGCAATTTGCCTTGCAGGCAGCGGGGGCGGGTGCGATCGCGAAGGCCGGTGAGGTGAAGATGCCCCGAGCTGGTGCAGACAGTGATGCCGGTGATGATCTTGACCCAGTGAAGTGGACGCAAGAGCGCTACCGAGCCGCGCCGCTGCGTTTGACGTTTCGCGCGACGGATCGGGCGGGTGCGGAAGCATGGCAACGAGAATTGCGCGCCAAAGTGGCGGAATTGCTGGGAGGTTTTCCCGAGAGAAGTCCACTCACGGCAAAGACGGGCGGAGTGCGGCAGTTTGCGAACTACACACGTCAGCGAATTCAGTTTCAGAGCCGTCCTGGCGTGACGGTGATGGGTTACCTGCTGACCCCTAAAAAAGGTAAAGCGCCGTATGCGACCGTTATCGCGATTCCGGGACATGGACGCGGTGTGGACGACATCGTCGGCATCGATGAGCAGGGAGCGGATCGCAGCAACAAGCCGGGCTATCAGCATGATTTTGCGCTGCAGGCGGTGGAGTCCGGGCTGGCCGTTTTCGCGATTGAGCCGATGGCGTTCGGCCACCGGCGCGATGAGCGGACCCGCGAGAAAGGTGCGCAAGCGTCGGCCTGTCAGCCGGCGGCAGGTTCGGCGCTGCTGCTGGGCGAGACCATGATCGGCTGGCGAGTGTGGGATGTGATGCGGAGCATCGACTGGATTGAGACGGTGCCGGAGCTGGATAGAACGCGCATCGGTTGCATGGGCATCTCCGGCGGAGGTACATGCACGCTCTTCTCGACGGCTCTCGATCTGCGAATAAAAGCGGCCCTGGTGAGCGGGTATCTGAACACTTTCCGCGACAGCATCATGGCGGTGTCGCACTGTATCGACAATTATGTCCCCGGCATTCTGAATTGGGCCGAGAATTACGACATTGCGGGCCTGATCGCACCGCGTCCCCTGTTTTCAGAGGGCGGGAATCGTGACCCGATCTTTCCGGTAGGCGCGACGCAAGAGAGTTATGCGCGTGTGAAGAAGGTTTACGAGGTTTTCGGGGCCGGACCCAAGGTGCAGCAAGAGATTTTTGAAGGCGAGCACGTTTTCCATGGTGTGCGCGGGCTCCCGTTCTTAGTTGATGCGCTCCTAACTTGATCGCCGGCAAAACGGAGCCCGAGACGTAGCGCCTGTCCTGGTAATTGCTCCTAAGCTGATGCAGCAGCGGCCCTTTGCCGCCGACTTAGTTGAGATTTTCGAGCACGAGGGAAGACTCTTCTGTTGGCGGCGATACGGAAGGTCGCTCCTCTACTCACGTGCGAATCACAGTTTTATCGGGGCATCTTGGATTGCGTATCGTTGCACTGGCGGCGATGGCTTTGCCCGCTGTGGCGCAATTCGACGTAGCGGGGCATCCGGTCGAAGTTCATGGTTTTGCCAGTCAGGGTTTTGCCTACTCAAACGACAACAACTACCTGACGATGCCTACCAGCACGGGCAGCTTTGCCTTCACCGACGGAGGCTTGAACGTTTCGACGCGACTGACCGATCGATTTCGCATTGGGGCGCAGGCCTACATCCGCAATATCGGTACGCTCGGCAGAGGTCAGGTCAAGCTTGACTGGGCGTTAGGAGATTATCGATTCTCCGACAGCTTCGGGATCCGCGTCGGGAAGATCAAGACCGTTCTTGGCCTCTACAACGACACTCAGGATGTGGAATCGCTGCATACCTGGGCGATCATGCCGCAATCGGTTTATCCCCTCGATTTGCGGGAAACGTCTCTCTCGCATACGGGTGGCGATGTTTACGGCAGAGTGTCCATTCCGAGATTCGGAAATTTGGTTTACACGCTCTACGGCGGTAGCATTCCTGATGATCGAACTGGTGGATACGTATACACGTTGCGAGCACAACGGCTGAACGCCAGTGCTTTGCACGGGGCGGCAGAAGGTGCGGATCTGAAATGGACAACGCCTGTTTCCGGCCTGCTTCTGGGCGCATCCTTTCTCGAGACACAATTCACCAGTGAGGGCACCAATCTTGTTTTCGGGGTGCCTTACAGTGCAACCGACAACCCGGACCGCCGCACGGTTTTTTCGGCACAGTATTCACTACACAGTCTGCGAGTCGATGCCGAGTACAGCCGCGACGTGATGAAAGTGGACGGAACCGGCATCTACGGGGCCGGCAGGGTGCCGGTTCCGATTTCCAGCTATGACCGGCTTTCCTGGTACGTAGCCGGCGCCTACCGGGTCTCAAAATACCTGGAATTGGGAACCTATCACTCCCGTTTCTATCCCAATAGCGACCGGAGCGACATCGGCTCTTTCAGCGTCTTGCCCGCCGGGCGACACATCTTCGATCAGGCCATTACCGCGCGCATCGATCTGGCCAGCCATTTTGACGTGAAGGTAGAAGACCACTTCATGGACGGCTATGGAGACCCGAGTTCAGCGAGCGGATTTTACCCGCAACAGAATCCGAATGGTCTCAAACCAAAGACTAACCTGTTTGTACTTCGGATGGGATTTAATTTCTAATGCCTGGGCGACGTCTGGCTGTTGCGATCTTGCTGAGTCTGCTGCCCGTTGCTGTTGGCGGAAGAAGTCATTCCCGGGAGATCGCGATTATTGTCAATCCGTCTGACCGGATGAATGACATCTCAGCAGAAGACCTGAAAGCGGTATTCCTGGGTGCGAAAGGGTCGCTGAAGGACGCCGGGCAGGTTCGGCCGGTCTTGTTGAAGGGCGGTCCTACCCACGAGGCTTTTCTCAAGGAGTACCTGGGGAAATCCAATTTTGCTTTGCAGACGTTTTACCGAAGCCTGGTGTTCTCCGGCCAAGGGGCATTTCCCAAGACTGTCAACTCGGATGCGGAAGCCATCGCCTATGTCAGGAAGACAAGGGGAGTTATTGGGTACATCGATCCGTCGGCCATAACAGCTGACGTGAAGATCGTTCGAGTTAAGTAGGAACTCAGGTGAAGAATCTCAGCATCACGGCTAAGATCTGGCTTAGCATCGGGATCTTCATCTTAGGCTATATTTCTTCAACCGCGCTGGTTCAGATTCAAGGTTACGAGCGCGAACAATCACTGAAGATTACCTCCGGAGCACTTTTTCCGGCGGCCCAGGACAGCCAGGGCGCGGACTCGGCTTTTCAGGCGTGCATCCGGGCATTCAGCGATGCCGTGGTGATGCAGGACAATTCCGGCCTGGAGCGCGCAGGACAGCAAGGCGCGGAAGCCGTTCGCGATCTGCGTGCCGTGGAGGGCATTCCCAAGTTACCGGAGTCACGAGTCAAAACGGCTAGAGAGCTTGCCGTAGAAGTGCAGAGCTATGTGGGGAAGGCACAGGCATTTTACGCCGATGCTGTGAACGCGCCAGCGATGACGTCAGAAGCGGTCCGGTTTCGGATGCGGGACCTGGCACATCAGGCAGATGCGCTGAAGACTCGACTGCGAGCGCTCCATCAGGGCTCATCTCAGGACCTGCAACAGAAGCTGGATCAGGTTCGGGCCCAATCGCAGCAGCAGCGGTGGCTCGCCGTATTGGTTTTTGCGATGACGTTGATGGTGACCGCGTTCATGGTGAATGTCACGATTCACCGGGTGGTGACGGATCCGATTCTGTTGATCAATGATCAGCTTGCGGAGGCGAAACAAAGGGCCGAAGACGCCAGCCGCTCCAAAAGTGAATTTCTCGCAAACATCAGTCATGAGATCCGTACACCCATGAACGGGATTATGGGGATGGTTCAACTCGTGCTGGATACGGACCTAAACCGCGAACAGAACGAATGTCTTTCCATTGCGAAGATGTCGGCGGATTCTCTCTTATGCCTGCTGAATGAGCTTCTGGACTCTTCGAAGATCGAGTCGGGCAAACTGAATCTCGAACTCATTGAATTCGACATTCGAGAATGCGTGGCCGATGCTCTGCGCTCAATCGCAATGCGCGCCTATGAGAAGGGGCTGTACGTGGCGTGCAGTATTCGGGGCGAAGTTCCGGCTGTTCTGATGGGCGATCCGGGGCGGCTTCGTCAGATTGTCGTGAACCTGGTGGGTAACGCGATCAAGTTTACGGCAGAAGGCGAAGTCTGTCTGAGCGCGCGCCTGGAGTCTCTGTCTCCGGAGATTTGCCGACTGCAGTTTACCGTTCGCGATACGGGCATCGGAATCGCGGCGGAAAAGCAGGGCATGATTTTCGAGGCGTTCTCGCAGGCGGATGGGTCCACTACACGACGTTATGGCGGAACTGGTCTGGGCCTTTCCATTTCTAAGCGACTCGTTGAGATGATGAACGGTTCCATCTGGCTCGAAAGCGCTCCAGGCGAAGGAACCACCTTCTACTTCACAGCAGAATTCCAGCCTGTTGGGGCGAGGTCAGATGATGGAAAGACGACGGTTGCTGAGGGGAGCGAACGACAAGCCCGGCGATGCTTGATTGCTTGCAGCCATCCTCTGGACTGTGAGTTTCTGGAGGCGCTCTGCCGGAGTGTGGGCATGGATGCGATCGTGGCATTGAATGGGCCCGAGGCTTTGAAGGCCGTCTCGGGAGGCAAGATCGACCTGATCCTCCTGGACGCGGAGCTAGGCGGGACCGATGGTTTTGAAACCGCCCAGAACATTCGAGCTCATTGGCCCGACTGGCATGTGCCGATCGTGGCGCTGACAAGAATGGGCGAGTTGGACATCGAACAGCGAAATCGAGAATTGAGGATCGATGCGTATGCCTCGAAGCCGCTGAAAGCCTCGGAACTGTTCAAGACCATGTCCCGTATCTGTCCTGGCGAAGCCGACACGGCTACGATACTTGGCGAGTCGATTGGAAATGGCAGCGGGGTAGAGCAAAGCGACCCGCAGCCGACTACTCGTTCGTTGGAAATCTTAGTGGCGGAAGATAACTCTGTGAACCAGGTGCTGGCGCGACGTTTGCTGCAGAAGCAGGGACACGTCGTGAAGATTGCAAGCGAAGGGAAGACGGCGGCGGAACTCTTTTCAAAGCTGAGATTCGATGTTGTCCTGATGGACATCCAAATGCCCGGTATGGACGGATATCAGGCCACCACGTTGATTCGCAATTACGAAGCACGAACCGGACGCCAGAGAACCCCGATTATCGCGCTTACCGCGCATGCCATGGACGAAGATAACGAACGATGTATGGCCGCCGGCATGGATGGTTTTTAACCAAGCCGATTCAGGTTGAGAAGCTATACAAGATGATTCGACTCTTGGGCGCCGCAGAAGGCAGTGCGCGCCTGGAGCCCGAAGTCTCTGCAATCTGATGCGGATGGATCAACGAAACTGCGGCAGATCTTCTTTCCATTGGGCCCGGTAGAAGAAAGACCGACCCAGGCCCACCGTGAAGAGCCAGCATCCGTAGAGCGCGTGTTCGAAAGAAGAGATGAAGAGTGAGCCGGTCTGGGCGTAGCGCAGCGCGAAAAGCACTCCACCTAAGACTGTGAGTCCGACGGCTATCCAGTTGCGAAAGATAACGTGTACGTACGCGAAGGCGACCGCGCTCATGCCCACCATGAGCCAGGCGTTCGGGAAGAGCGACCGATAACGATCGAAGAAAAAGGCGCGGTAGATGATGCCCTGCGGATAAACGCTTAGCAGCGGGTAGGCGATCATGACCAGTAGCCAAAATGCCGGTTTTGTGCGGAAAAAGCTGAACAGGTCATGGGGCGCAAAGCGGTGCACTAGGGCGGTCACAATGATCACGAACGGCACGAAAAGCGCAAGGATCGATGGCAGGCTTCGCCAGAGCCCCGCGAAAGTAAGTTTCGCGCTTGTAAGATCCCCGCTTTGCCAGAGGACCCATAAGCAATAAGCTGTCAGAACCCAGAGCAGGGGGAGCGCGTGCACCCGAAACCGACCGATATAGATGACGGTCGGAAGGGCGAAGAACAGAATGAGAAACTCAATCACCCTTCTATCTTGACGGTAGGGCGGCGAAGCTTGGCGAGCGCTGGGGAATCACTGCACCGGCGGGATATGAACTGACTGCGCACGGCAATCTTTGGGGGCGGTGCAGGCCATTGGCGTTAACGCTTTCGTAAAACAGATTTCAACTTCCTGCAGATAGTTGCTAGTGCAGTTGATCATGATCTCGTTGTCGATGAGGCCGCTATTCAGACCTTCGACGTCCTTCTTGATTTGCAACGGCGCTTCAGTTGCGGCAAATTTCGCGGGGAGCTTCACTGAGTTGTAAGCTTTCCGGATCAGCGCGAAATAGTCATCGGCGCTCAGGCCGCTGCAGGTGCCGTGCGTTTTCCATTCGTGATCGATCAGTTTGAGCGTCGGCATGATGTCGAGCATCTTCGAAGGATCGGCTAAACCTGGCTGGGTACCGCAGTTCTCCGGGCCGCCGCCTCCCTTGTACTCGGGCCAAAGCCCATGGACGACGAAGCCGAAGTGCTTGCCTCCGGTACACTGCGGGTCGGCCGGGTGGCCGTGGCAGAACTCAGGCGACCAGGAGAGCGCAAGCAGATACGAATCGAAAGCTCCGGCGCTCGCATTAGGAGAGCGCCGGAGGTGATGAGACTTGCTGAACGCAGGAACGACACTCAGCAGTAGTAGACAGAGACAGGCGAGATGTTTCACGCCTTAGGCTCGCAGACTGTCGATGAAGCTGGCGATACGGTCTAAACCGCGTTCGAGTTCATGCATCGAAGTTGCATAGGAGATGCGGATGTGGTCGTTGGTTCCGAAAGCCTCACCGGGTACAACCGCTACGAACGATTTCTCCAGCAGTTCGGTGGCGAACTCCATGGAATTCTTGACCCGGCCGCTGCCGTACGCAACGCTGATATTCGGATAGGCGTAGAAGGCGCCCTTGGGAGTAGTGATGGTGACGCCCGGGCATCTGGCGCAGACGATCGACGACGAAATCGCGGCGTTTGCGATACTCGGCCAGCATCTCGGGAATGCTAGTCTGGGGTCCGCTCATCGCTTCGATGGCAGCTTTCTGCGCGATGGATGTGGGGTTTGACGTGCTATGGCTCTGCAACTTCATCATGGCCCCGATGATGGAAGCAGGAGCAAGAGCGAACCCGATGCGCCACCCGGTCATCGCGTAGGTCTTCGAGAGCGACCCCGCGACGACGACGGTTTCTTTAGCGCCGGGTAACGACGCAATCGAGAATGGCTTCGACTTCATAAAGAAACTGGCAGTAACATTCGTCGGTCATCAGGAAAATCTCGCGCTTGGACGTGAGTTCGAAGATTTTGCGGAACTCAGCATCGGGCAGCACGGAACCGCTGGGATTGGAAGGCGAATTGATGATGAGTAGCTTGGTTCTCGGTGTGATGTGCTTCTCAATCAGGTCGGCAGTGACTTCGAAGCCCTTTGCTTCATCGGTTTCGACAAAGACGCACGTGCCGCCGGCATAGTTCACGACGTCTTTATAAGTCACCCAGTAAGGGACCGGGATGATGACTTCGTCGCCCGGGTTGACCAGCGCCTGTATCAGGTTGAAGATGGCATGCTTACCGCCCACGGTGACCATACATTCGGTGGGCTTGTAGTCGGTGCCGAAATCTTCCCGGTGACGCTGGCAAATAGCGGCGCGCAGTTCAGGCGTTCCACCGGCATTGGTGTACTTGGTGAAGTTCGCGGCGATGGCATTTACAGCGGCTTGCTTGATGTTGTCGGGGGTGGGGAAGTCGGGTTCGCCGGCTCCGAAATCGACCACGTCAGCACCTTCGCGACGAAGGCGGTCGGCGTCGGCGGAAACCTTCAGAGTGGAAGACACGCTGATGGTAGATATGCGATCGGCGATTTCGGAGAGTGCTTGCATGATTCCCTCTAATTTAGCGTGTGGCGAACTTCATTTTTAGCCTTTGGGCGACCGGGGCTGGCACGAAAGAGGAGACGTCCCCGCCCAAGCCGCTGATCTCTTTCACGATGCGGGAGCTGACCGCGGCATTTTCTGGCGAGGCGAGTAGGAACACAGTATCGAGTTCGGGGCGCAGGCGGCGATTGAGGACGGCCATTTGTTGTTCAATCTCGTAGTCGGTGATGTTGCGGATACCGCGAATGATGACGGACGGCTCCAGATCGACGAGCAAGCCACCAAACTGTTTGATCGTGACATCCGGAATCACTTCCCGGAGCATCTCGATTCGTTCGTCAATAGAAAAGAGCGGATGCTTCTGAGAGTTGTTGAGAATAGCGACCGTGACGTGCTCAAACAGGCGGCTGGCGCGGTTGTAAACGTCCAGGTGACCGTTCGTGAGGGGATCGAACGAGCCCGGGTAAATGGCGTTCATAGTAGCTTCACTATTGTGAACCTGCTTGATGTTCTGGAATCTGGGAACCCTGACATTTTTGAAGTGCGAACGCATGCGGCGGGGCCGGCGGGTTTGCTGCCGCTTTCGCCCGAGATGCTGTTGAATGAGCCATCGGGCAATTTGTTTGGCTGGACCCAGAATGCGGGAATGGGGTGGGCGCCCGAAGGGATGGGCGGGAAACAGATCCTGATCCTGAGCACGCACGGCGGGGTGCGGGCGGAGAACGGAACCCCTATCGCGCTGGGATATCACACCGGACACTGGGAAGTGGGACTGCTGGTGGCGGAGGCTGCACGGGAAGTGAAGCGGCGGGGCGGAATCCCGTTCGCGGGTGCTTGCACCGATCCATGCGACGGGCGGACGCAGGGGACGACGGGCATGTTCGACTCGCTGCCTTACCGCAATGACGCGGCGATTATCTTCCGACGCCTGATCCGGTCGCTTCCGACGCGCACGGGCGTGGTGGGCATCGCGACGTGCGACAAGGGATTGCCGGCCATGATGATGGCGCTCGCCGGAACATTGACGCTGCCCTGCGTGCTGGTGCCCGGGGGCGTGACCCTGATGCCGCAGAGCGGGGAAGATGCCGGCAAAGTGCAGACGATCGGAGCTCGGTTTGCTCACCAGATCATCTCGCTGGAAGAGGCGGCGGAGGCGGGGTGCCGGGCTTGTGCTTCGCCGGGCGGAGGATGTCAGTTTCTGGGAACTGCGGCCACGGCGCAGGTGGTGGGTGAGGCCCTCGGGTTGACACTGCCGCATTCGGCGTTAGCTCCGTCAGGCGAACCGGTATGGCTGGACATGGCGAACCGCAGCGCACGGGCTGTACTACGGATGGGCGAGTTGGGCTTGACGACCCGAGACATGCTGACGAAGAGCTCTCTGGAGAACGCGATGATATTGCACGCAGCGTTCGGCGGATCGACGAATCTGCTGCTGCATATCCCGGCGATCGCGCATGCGGCCGGCTTGGCGCGTCCCTCGGTGGCTGACTGGAGCCGGATCAATCGAAGTGTGCCGCGCCTGGTGGATGCGCTACCGAACGGGCCGCGAAACCATCCGACGGTACAGGTCTTTCTGGCGGGCGGCGTACCCGAGGTGATGCTGCATGTGCGGCGGGCGGGGCTGCTGAATACGGGTGTAACGACTGCGACCGGCGAAAGCTTGGATGCGGTGCTTGACTGGTGGGAACAATCGCGAACGGCGCGAACAATTCCGGCGCAAACTGACGGATCTGGATGGCATTGACCCGGACGATGTGATCCTTTCGCCGGATCGTGCACGATCGCGTGGGCTTGACCTCGACGGTTTGTTTCCCTTCCGGGAACCTGGCGCCCGAGGGTTCGGTTGTGAAGAGCACGTCTATCGATCCGTCGGTGGTGGACGCGGACGGCGTCTACCGGTTGCGCGGGCCGGCCAAGGTCTACACAACGGAGCATGGAGCCATTGCGGCAATCAAGAACAAGAGGTGCAAGCCGGAGATATTGTGGTGCTGATCTGTCGCGGACCTTTAGGCACGGGCTTGGAGGAGACGTATCAGATTACTTCGGCTCTAAAGCATTTGCCGGTCGGGAAGCATGTGGCGGTGATTACGGACGCCCGATTCAGCGGGGTTTCGACGGGCGCTTGTATCGGGCATGTCTCACCGGAAGCGCTGGCCGGCGGGCCAGTCGGTAAGTTGCGGGACGGCGACCTGATCGAGATCACCGTTGACCGGAACACGTTGGAGGGGCATGTGAACTTCGTCGGCGAGGACGGGGAAAGTTTCGATCCGGAAGAAGGCCATCGGCGATTGCAGCGGCGGACCGCGCGAGAGGATTTGCGGCCCGATCCGGCATTGCCGGAGGATACGCGACTCTGGGCGGCGCTGCAGCAGGCAAGCGGCGGAATCTGGGGCGGGTGCGTTTATGACGCGGAGAGTATTATCCGAAAGCTTGGGGTTGGTTGATGTGGCAGCTAGTCTCTGTCCGGCCAAATGCGAGTGCGTCTCCCAGAGCATCCCCTGGGTAGGGTAGACGGTCTTGCCGTCCGCCTATCGGCGCTCACGTCTTACGGCCGAAGCAAGCGCAGACGGCAAAGACCGTCTACGCCACCGAATATTGTTTTTTGGAATTGCTAGGTTTAGTGAGGGAGCGGGCTTTTGTAGATCTTCCCGGCCTTCATGACGAAAGCGACGTGACGAACGGCGGTGATGTCGTCGAGCGGATCACCTTCGATACCAACCAGGTCAGCATCGAACCCAGGCGCGATCGTGCCGATCGTCTTGCCCATCCCGAGGGATTCGGCAGCTACGGCTTCGGAACTGAGCAATACGTTCATCGGTGTCTCGCCGCCGTCCTTCACGCGATAGACGAACTCTTCCGCGTTGCGGCCGTGCGCACCGGCGACGGCGTCCGTACCAAGCACGATCTTGACATTCAGCTTGCGAGCGCGGCGGAGAACATCGGCTGTTGGTGCGAGGCCCTTCTCGAGGGTGGCCGCAGTCGCCGGTGTGAAGTTGAATCTGGGGAGCGCCTCGAGATAGTTATGAAGCACCAGAAAATTGGGATCGAAGTATGTTCCGTGCTGGGCCATGAGCGCGAGCGTTTCATCGCTGGCGAAATTTCCATGTTCGATGGAGGTGCAACCGGCGAGCACCGCAGCGCGCACGCCCTTATCGCCGATGGCATGAACGACCGCGCGGAGACCCTGGGCTTTGGCTTCGCCGCAGGTGGCTTCGATCTGGGCATCGGTCATGGTCTGGTCACCACCAGCACCCAGGCCTGACGTGGCGAATAGCTTGATCACGTCTGCCCCGTCGGCCTTGGTCTGGCGGACTAGAGCGCGAAGAGCGTCGGGGTCTCCGGAGTCCTTCGTAATCTGTCGGAACGAGGTGAGCAGATGGGGTCCCGGGAGACTGCCGCCGTTGATGCGGTCGCGAACTAATGCATCTGCTTGGGACCCGACACTTTGTACAGTGGTAAAGCCTCCGTGCAAGGTCAGCCATGCATTTTCAGCGTCATAGAGCACAACCTCTTCCGGCTTTTCCGATCCTGGCTTTGCCAGTTTTCCGTCTTTTCCGAAATGCCAGTCCATATGGACGTGAGTGTCAATCCAGCCAGGCATCAGAGTCAGGTTTTTGAGATCGATGTAGGCGGGTTTGCTGCCGGTGGCGATACTCTGAATCCGACCTCCTGAAATGGTGATGAGCTGATTCTTCAGCACGCCGCCTTTCCCATCGAGGACTGTCCCCGCATGGATCACGGTTGTCTGGCAGAAAGCTGTTCCAGCGCACAAGGAGACGAGGGCCAAGAAGCCCTTCAAGGAGGTCTGCACTATTCGCCCGCCTTGTTCTTTTGGGAAAGCCACTCCGGGAACTTCACGGGTTTGCCTCCCATGAGAGTCGGTCCGTTGTGTTTCGTCAGGGATTCGTTCACCTCAGGAACACCTTTCGTCAGGAATGTGTTGACACGGCCGACATCGCTGACGAATTCACCCTGCAACTCGGTGTAATATTTGCGCTGGTACTCAGTGGGCGCTGCCAGGACGTGATCGAGGGATGAGCCCAAGGCGCCGAGACGATCAACCAGGCGCGGCCCCATGCTGTAGCCGGGGATGTCGCGAGGGCGAGCGAGTTGCAATTCCATCGAATGCAACTGCTGCAGACGTTCATTGAGAGAGTTCATCAGGTCCTTGGAGGCCGTGGGGCTCAGGGCGGTCATGCTCTTCTGAACCTGCTGTAGTTGATCGTGCAGCGAATCGACGGCCCGCAAAGCTTGATTGGTGGCAGTCTGCAGGTCGCGCAACTTAAGTCCGTATTCGAAATTCGCCTGAAGGTCGGCGGCTGAAACCTTAACGGTGGGGTCAGCGTACACTTTGACCTGCTTTTCGATAATAGTCCCGTCTGCCGTTAAGCGCACGGTGTATTCACCTGGAAGCACCTGCGGTCCACCACGAGGGCCGCTAAACTCCTCTTCCGGATCGACATCTTCCATCTTGGGACGACGAGGATCGGGGCCCTGGTAGCGCAAATCCCATGTGACGCGATTCATGCCCTTCTCTCTGGGTGGATTCGCCAGCTCGCGGATCACCTTCTTATTGGCATCGAGGAGCTCCACTTTCAGGGGCTTCGCCGGTTCGAGCTTGTTTTGCAGATAGTAGGTGATTGGGGCGCCGTAGGGAGGGTTCGGTCCCGCAAATGGTTTGTTGCCGAATCCGTAGCGCGTGAAGCGGGAATCGTAGCGCAGGGTATCACGGGGCGCAAAGAGCGCAGCGGGCTGTGAGGCGATGCTGGCGCTCGTTTGCTGCAGCGCGGTGATGTCATCGAGAACCCAGAGGCTGCGACCGTGCGTCGCGATGATCAGGTCGTTCTCACGCGGCTGAATCGTCAGGTCGCGGACCGGCTCGCTTGTCGGGAAGCCTTTCATTTTCAGGTGGCTCCATTCGTTACCGCCGGTGAACGAGACGAAGAGGCCAAGTTCAGTACCCACATACAGCAAGTTGGGGTTCTTGGGATCTTCTTTTACCACCCAGACGTAAGCATTCGCCGGAAGATTGCGCGTGATGTTGGTCCAACTCTTCCCGGCATCGGTGGTCTTGAAAACGTACGGGTGTAGATCGTCAAACCAGTGATTTTCAAACGCGAGATAGGCCGTGTTTGCCGAAGTGCGAGACGGTTCGATGGAAGCGATTTCAGAGAACTTTGGAACGCCTTGGAAGTTGGGGGTCAGGTCCGTCCAGTTCTTTCCGCCGTCGGAGGTGAGTTGTACGTTACCGTCGTCAGTTCCGGCCCAAATCATACCGGCCTTGCGCGGAGACTCCGCAATGCGGATCACGGTGCAGTGATATTCGGCAGTGGTGTTCTCGGTCCAGATAGTGCCGACACTCTTTAGCTTTTCGGGATCGTTCGTCGTTAAGTCGGGGCTGATCGGATTCCATGTATTCCCGAAGTCGGTCGACTTGAAGATAATGTTGCCTCCGAAGTAGACAGTGTTCTTGTCGTGCGGCGAGGCGACGATGGGTGTGTTCCAGTTGAAGCGATACTTGAGTTCGTTCACCGGGCCGCCATCGTTGCGCCGTGGCTGGGGACTGACGTCGCGCTGCTCTAATGTTTGCAGGTCAGTGCGCACGATGCCGCCGCCCTGGTTTTCCGAGAGGACCAGATCCGGGTTATCGGGATGAACCACGACGTGAAAACCGTCTCCAAAACTGACCATCTGCCAATCGTCATTGAGAATGCCCTCGGGCTGCCGCTTGCGGCTGGGACCGGCATAAGTACCGTTGTCCTGCAAACCGCCGAAGACGTTATAGAAAGGGAACCGATTATCGGCAGTTACCTGGTAGTACTGACCCAAGGCGATGTTCCCGACGAACTCCCAGTTCTCTCCGCGGTCCCAGCTAACGGCGATACCGCCATCGTTGCCCATCCAGAGATGGTTGGGGTTCTTGGGATCGATCCAGATTGTGTGATAGTCACTGTGAGTTTTAGGGGCGATGCGATGGATGGTTTTCCCGGCGTCGATGGACGTGGAGGCACTCATGCCGATGCTATAGATGCGATTTTCATCAGTCGGATCCACACGCATCTGGCTGTAGTAGAGCCCGCGCCCGACCAGTGCGGGATCTTTTGACATCATCTTGAAGTGTTCGCCGGAGTCATCGGAGCGGAACAGTGTTCCTTCTTCGGACTCGCCGATGGCATAGACGACTTTGGGATTACCGGCAGCAACCTTCACACCCATGCGCCCGAACGTCTTGGGCATACCCTCGGTGACCTTCTTCCAGGACAAGCCGCCATCCACGGAGCGGAACAGGCCGCCTTTTTCGTCACCGCTCACGAAGCGCCAGGGCTTGCGATCGAAGCGCCACAGAGAGGCGAAGACGATGTTCGGGTTCGCGGGATTGATGTCCATGTCGGCTGCGCCATGTTCCCCATCGATGTAGAGCACCTTCTTCCAATGCTCCCCTCCATCAGTGGTCATGAAAACACCGCGTTCCTCATTAGGCCCGCTGTTGTGTCCTAAGGCCGCGACGTAGACGATGTCCGGGTTGATCGGATTGATCACAATTCGAGCGATGCTGTGCGAATCGTGCAAGCCGAGGTTGCGCCAACTCTTTCCGCCGTCGAGAGACTTATAGATGCCGTCGCCGAAGGAGACGCTATTGCGCGCTGACGCCTCACCAGTGCCGACCCAGACGACATCGGAGTTGCGGGGATCGAGTGCAAGCGCACCGATCGAAATCACGGGCTGGTCATCGAAGAGCGGGATCCATGTTGTTCCGGCATTGGTTGTCTTCCAGAGACCGCCCGACGCGGTGGCCACATAGACCAGCGAAGGGTTCCCCGGCACACCTTCGATATCAGCGATGCGGCCACCCATAATGGCCGGCCCGATGTTGCGAGGCTGCAAGCGTTCAAAAAGCCCGGGGTCGACCGAAGCGGACCAGAGGGCCGTCAGACCTGCGAGTTGAAGAGTCAGGAGAGAGATCCAGGAAGAGTGGCGAGCTGACATTCGATTTTAGTTAGTGTAGCGGTGCTTAAGATTTTGTTTATTTCCTTGCGAGTTCGAGCTCTGAGCCGATGAAGCCCCATGAGTTCCAGGCGTAACCTTTGACTACCCGCTTGAAGAACTCCTGAGCTCCGGCTTTGTCCTTGTTGTTGTAAAGGTGCCAATTGCCGACACCGTAGTTGATGGTGTTGTAAGAAAAGCTCGCCTTCAATGTCATCCGGACCGGTGGGCGGTTTAGGTATCACCTCGGCTTCGGAGAGTTTGCCCTGGTAGAAATGAAGGAGCTGCAGATAAAAGAAGAGGTGCGGCTCAGTATTTTTCACGTCAGGAGTGATGCGCTTCAGGACGACGGCGGCAGCATCCGGGTGCCCGGCACGGCGATGCGAGACATAAAGCCAGTTAGAACAGTCGATAACACTGTCGGAAGACTTGGCCAGATCGAGGGCGTGCTGAAACGAGGCCGCGGCCGGTGCGAACTCTCCTAGGAAGTAATGAGCGAGACCTTGATGATAGTGGGAATCGAGCTGCGTGGGATCAAGCTCCACAGCCTTCGTCAGGTCGGCGAGTGCGGCTTTAAATTCACGAAGCCCCAACTCTCGATGACCTCGCTCCAGGTAGAGGTCAGCATTGTCGGGCGACGTTTTCAGGGCGGTGGTGTCGGTCGCGACGGCCTCGCGGTATTGCCGTTTCGCAGCTTCTGCCTTCGAGAGCTTGAGGGCCAGCGTCGCATCATTGGTTTTCGCGGCGAAAGCCTGGTGGGCGGCCTGGACCGTACCGTCGCTGTCCGGGAGAGCGTAGAGTTTTCGGCCTAAGCGCGATGTGACTTCGAATGCTCCGGTCGGCGTGGAGTCGGCGCTTACAGCGTGGAGGGCGGCCGCGAAAACGGCGGCAAGAATTGCGCAAGCTGCTACGGCTGACGGTCGGGGCATGTCAGGGAGTATGGCATAGCATTCGCGATTCACAACATGGTTGCTAGCATGTACGCAATGCGCAAGCGTTCTCTCGTTCTTCTATCGTTCTGTTGCTCGGCGATGGCGACATCACCGAATGCGGCGACACAACGATGGTGGGCTTACACCGAAGTGTTGGGGAGCGACAAGATGCAGGGGCGTGAGACTGGCAGCGCAGGTTACCAGCAGGCAGAAGCTTTCGTCATCGAGCAATTTGAAAAAGCTGGATTGTCACCCGCCGGGACAAACGGTTTCAAGCAGGCGGTGCCCCTAAGGTCCCTCCGATTGCAGGCGGCGCACTCACCAGTAAAAATCGAGCGGAATGGCGGAGCTGTCGACGTTGCCTGGTTCCGGCAGTTGACGATTGCCGTAAGGCCTAACCTGCCGAAGAAGATCTATGCGCCGCTCTATTTTTTGGGCGATGGCTCAAGTGTCGACAAAGAGAAAGTAAAGGGGGCGGTGGTGGTTACCATGGGTGTTCCGCGCATCCGAACAGCGGGCGGTCCGGTGCCAGTGAAGATTCCGGAAGGGGCGGTGGCTACCGTGAGTATCGACAGCCTGGGCGGTCCGGAGCCTCCGATCTGGCCGCTTCCCTATGCAGGCGTCATGTCGCTGGCGGACGCGCCCAGTACGGACAGCAACAACGCGGCAACCTCCAACCAGCCGCCACCCGCCTTTCGGTGGAATCCTGAGGCGGCGGAGATTTTGTTCGAAGGCTCCGGGCACAGTTACGGCGAGTTGAAGAAGGACCTTGATGCCGGTCAACCGCTGCCGAATTTCGATCTGGCAGGTCGCTGGGCCGCAACTCTCACGGTCGAAGAATCGAACTTTTCCTCTGACAATATAGTCGCCCTGCTGCCTGGTTCGGATCCTACGTTGAAGAACGAATATGTGGTGTTGACAGCGCATCTGGATGGTTATGGAATCGGGGAAGCGCGTCGCGGTGATTCCATTTATAACGGGGCGTTCGACGATGCTGCCTATGTTGCATTGCTGATGGATCTGGCGCAGGGCCTGCACGATTCGCATACCAGGCTCAAGCGATCGTTGTTGTTCTGCATTGTGACGGGAGAAGAGAAAGGCTTGCTAGGGTCGAAGTATTTCGTCGCTCATCCGACAGTCCCGAAGCAACAACTGGTGGCCGATTTGAATCTGGACCAAGTCCGGGCCATCTTTCCGTTGAAGCTTCTGACAACGCTGGCGCTGAAAGAATCCAGTTTGGGGAATGTTGTTCAGCAGGTAGCTCAGCCGCTTGGCATTCGCATTCAGGAAGACCCGGAACCGGAGCGAAACCTATTGCGAAGGTCGGACCATTTCAGCTTCATGCAGATTGGCGTGCCGGCCGTGAACTTTGTATTTGGATATGAAAAAGGCAGCCCGGAAGAGAAGGTGTACAGGCAATGGTACTCGGAGCGTTATCACAGTCCGGCAGATGATCTACAGCAACCCTGGGTGCCGGAAGCGGCAGCTAAGTTTAACCTCTTCTACACAAATCTGGTGAAGGCGGTGGCTGATCTGCCGGAGCGGCCGCAATGGGCAGCGGATAGCAAGTTCGCTCCGCACCGAAGCGAGTAGGTTGCCTAAAACCCGTTTAGCTGACGATTGTTGGTTTATAGTGATCGAGGCATGACTAGCTTCCTTACTCAAGTCAGAATCGTTCGGATTACGGCAGCATTTGCCAGCATTGCGGCTGTGACGCTGGCACAACAGATCCAGATTCCGAGTGGGACTAAGCTCAGCTGCCGCTTAGAGCAAACCATTTCCTCAGCTACTGCCGAACAAGGCCAGCAGGTCCAATTGTCTACGACCGAGGACGTCAAAGTCGGAGGTCAGGTGGTTATCCCGCAGAACAGCACGGTGATTGGGACTGTCGTTGAAGCGCAGGAGAAGCGGCGCATGGGGCGCACGGGCAAGCTGGATTTCTCAATCGACAAAGTGCGGGCCGCTGATGGCGAATTCATTCCGCTTCGCTATACCTTGAACAAGCGCGAAGGCGGTAGCCATGCCGTATCGACCGGTGTCATGACAGCTGGTGCTGCGGTACTTTTTTGGCCCGCAGCACCATTTTTCCTGCTCCGCAAAGGAAAAGACGTAACGATAAACAAAGGCATTATTCTAGAGGTCTTTACAGATCAGGACCACGTTATGAAGAACTCTTTACCACCCACCAACAACACGGCATCCTCCGGCGCGGCTAATCCAATCGCCATGGTTACGATATCTTCGGACATTCCCGGAGCAGACATCGAAATCGATGGTGCCTTCATTGGGAGTACTCCCAGCACTCGGCCAATCACAGCAGGCAATCACAAGATCAAGGTAAGTAGTGGAAGTAAGGTTTGGGAACGCGTGCTGAGTGTGGAAGCAGGCGGCACTATTAATCTGAATGCCAAGCTTGCGAAGTGATGCAGTGCTCGGAATGTGCTGCTCTTGCCAGTTTAGAAGAGCTGCAGCGGTTTGAGAATCTCAAAGAGATTGTTGTGGTCGTCCGTCCAGGGCCTCGGATGTGATTGACCATCGAAACTTCCCTCCTTGCGGCGAATGAGAGGCGAGTTCATGAAGCCGCTGTTTCGAGAGAGTAAGACCCAATCGGACGCGAAGACTTTGACTGTGTCCATATCTTCGTTCTCAATTCTTTTCGCCGGATAAGCAATCTGGTCAGCGAGACTCTTGACCTCGCCATCCAACACGAGGAATGTATTGGACGTATGTATGGCGAGAATCCCGTTCGGCTTCAGGTGACGTAAGTACAACCGGATGGCTTCCTCTGTGAGGAGGTGAACGGGAATGGCGTCGCCGGAGAAAGCGTCGACCGCCAGCACATCGAAGTTCTGAGGCGGCTCCGACTCGAGCGAGAACCGGGCGTCACCCAACGTGATTTCTTTGGCTGCCGGGCTATCGCGCAAGTATGTGAAGTAGGTGTTTGCAACTTCGACGGCATCAGGATCGATGTCGTAAAAATGGAACGAGTCGCCGGGCTTGCCGTAGGCCGCTAGAGTACCGGTGCCGAGTCCAACGACGCCCACACGCCTTGGCCCAACGCAGCAGTGCAGAAGCGCAAGTCCGACGCCGGAGTTGAAGCCGTAGTAAGTAGTCGGGATCTTACGCCAGGGAAGCTGGCGGAACTGCACGCCATGGCGAATGGTGCCGTGAAAGAGCGATCGCAGCGGCCCTTTGCCTGGGACCTTTTCTTCTGTGACTCGCAGTGCGCCGTAGAAATCTCGCAGCATCGCAACAGAATCTGACTGCAAGCTGCGAATAGAGAAGACCGCCACGACTAGCAATGCGATCGATGCGGTACTCCAGATAGCGCGCCAAGCCCATCCGTCACGCCAGAATGTGGCGCATGCCAAGAGGCCTGTGAACACGAGCGTCAAAGGAAATTCATAGAGTCCGCTGAATAAGAGAGGCGCGCCCACGGCAATCAGAACAGTACCTAAAACTCCGCCGAGCGAGAGCAACAGGTAGAAGACGGTCAGTGATTCGGCTTGAGGCTTCAGCCGATTCAGCTCGCCATGGCAGAACATGCAGCAGATAAATAGCCCGATGCAAAAGAGGGGGAGGCTGATTTGCACACCGTCGATGTTGCGGGAGTCGAACACTGCGTACGCCATGACGCCGACGGAGATAAGGAGCAAACCGCGGAACAGCCAGCGTTGGTAAAAGCGGCGCCGACTGAAGACCAAGGTGAAGCTGAGCAGGTATATGGCGAGCGGCAGAATCCAGAGCAACGGGACCGGAGTGACGTTCTGGGTCAGGTGGTTTGTCACGGTGAGCAGCAGCATCGAGCCACAAGCAGAAAGAGCTAACCAATGAAGTCGGCGAAGAAGGGGAGCGCTGGACCGCGGCAGGTAAGCACGAGGCTGCACCACGGCGCGACGGCTGAAGAAAGCAGTCGTCGCGCATAGCAGAGTAAAAGCCGCAAATACGCCCGACCAGAGCATGGCCTGGGAATGATTAGACAGCCTGGGCTCGACTAGCAACGGATATGTGAGCAGTGCCAGGAACGACGCGAGATTGGAAAGCGAGAACAGATGGTAAGGATCGGCCTCCGGCTGCAGGCCCTTAAACCAAATCTGCATGAGCGGGCTGGTTGCGCTTAGCAAGACAAACGGCAACCCGAGTGTGGCAGTGAGTAAGCCGAGGATTCGTATGACCGGATCTGCACCCGGCGATGGCACCCAGGAGGCGGATGGTATCAGCGGAAGAAACAACAGGCTGAGAGCGAGTAAAACAATGTGGAGAGCGCTTTGTTGCTTTGGCGAAAGATAGCGGCCCGTGATATCGGCATAGCAATAGCCGAGCAGAAGAGCTGCCTGAAAGAAGACGAGACAGGTAGCCCAGACAGCGGCCGATCCACCGAACCAGGGCAGGATCATCTTAGCGATCATCGGCTCGACCAGGAAGAGGAGGAAGGCGCTAAGAAAGATGGTTGCCGGAAATAAAGTGCGAACCAGGAGCGCGTGTTTCGACGGAACGGCCAGTGCAACCGATGTTTCTGTGTTCATCACGTAAATCTCTGCACTGACCGAATAAGGATCTAGTTATCTCATACTTGTACTGGGTCACTGTGAAGCATTGGTTAGTCGGTCTGCTCCTGCTTGCTTCTGCTTCCGCGCAGAGCCACAACCCTGCCGCCATTCGGCAAGCAAATCTCGGTGTGGAACTTGCAAAGAAAGAGGACTACCAAGGTGCGGTGGAAGCTTATCGGCGAGCGCTGTCGATCGATCCGAAGCTGCCGAACATTTACCTGAATTTAGGTCTGGCGTATTTCAAGCAAGGCAAGTTCCGTGAGTCTCTCGCTGCGTTTCAGAAGGAACCCTCTAGTGAGCGCACAATAACTCTCATTGGCATGAGCCACTTCGGGCTCGCAGAATATCGGGAGGCAGCCGCTGCCCTGCGACCGTTAGCTACCGCCCAGCCCGGCAACGGCGAACTTCAATATCTGCTCGCGAAATGTTACTTGTGGGCCGGCCAAACCAGCGAGGCCATGGACATATTCCGAATTCTGCTGGAGCACGACCCTGATTCCGCTCCGGTGCACATGTTGCTGGCTGAAGCTCTGGATGCAGAGGACCGTGAGAATGAAGCCACTGCGGAGTTTGAGGCGGCTGTCAAGGCAGGTCCCAAGCAGCCGGAAGCACATTTCGGACTTGGCTACCTGTATTGGAAGCAGCGCCGATACGTTGAAGCTGAGCGCGAGTTTCGGGCTGAGCTTGCGGGTAATCCTGACCACGCGCTTTCTCTTGCCTATCTGGGCGACATGATGCTGCGGGATAGCCATCGCGAGACGGCTCTCAGCGCCCTGAAAAAGGCCGAGGCGTTAAACAACAATTTACACGTGGTACATCAAGATCTCGGCATCTACTACCAGAGCGAGAAGCAGCTGGACCAAGCCGTGAAGGAGTTTCAGGAAGCCGTGAGAACGTCGCCTGCAAATTATGATGCTCATTACCGGCTGGCCCGTATCTATCAACAACTGGGACGTAAGCAGGATGCGGCGAAGGAATTTGCGACGGTACAGAAACTCCACGAGCAGAAAAAGGAAGAGCCGCTGATGCGCATCAGCGGCCCACAGTAGTTTCGAGGTGGAGGGTTGCCATACTGCGACAGCCCCAATGTGCTCGAGCGTCCTAGAACAGGAACTTCGCTCCTAGCTGGAAGGTACGCGGATCCCAGGTGGACGTGACTTGTCCGAATTGGGAATTGCTCGTGCCGGGATTGTAGCTGGTGCCGACGTTGCGGAACTCAGTGTGGTTCCAGGTGTTGAATGTTTCGACGCGAAGCTCGAAACGTGACCCACGTCTCTCGTTGACCACGAAATTCTTGAAAAGCGAGATGTTCCAGTTATCGCGGCCAGGACCCCGAACCGCGCCCTTGCCCAGGTTGCCCCACTGGCCAAAGGCAGGATCGGAGAAGTTGCCCGAAAAGAAGGCATTAACCGTCTTGGGATAGGTGATATTGCCGGTCAGATTCGGGCGGTTCGTCGCGTCGGAGACACCATTGTTGCTGCGGGATCCAGCCTCGGTGATGAAAAGTGGGATTCCGGTCTGCATGGTGCCAATAGCAGCAATCTCCCAGCCGCCGAGCGTGGTTTTCAGGGCCTGGTTTTGGCTATGCCGGAAGATAGGCAGGTCGTAGATGACATTGACGACCAGGACGTGGGTGCGATCGAAAGCGGAAGGACCGTTATCGTATGCACGATTATAAGGATTCGATACGTGATACAGGTCGCCGCCCGTGTTGGTGGCGGGATCAATGGCACGGGAAAGCGTGTAAGCAACATTCAGACTCAGGTCACGTTTGATCTGAGAGGCCAAACTGATTTGCAGGCTATTGTAGTGACCGTTGCTGGGGTTCTCGGCCAAGACGATATTTCCGAATCCCAAATAGGGAAGCACAGTGTTGTAGAAGAGGTTGGGGTTGTACGCAGAGTTGTTCTTATCGTTGATCAGGCTGGGTAAGAGAGACTGATTCGGCAGGTTGATGTTCCGGTAATCGTTCTGGTGCCGGTTCTGGTTGCCAACGTAGGAGATATTCAGTACCGAATTGGCCGCAATCTGGCGTTCCACGCCGATGCTGTACTGATAGCTGACCGGAGGCTTGTAGTCAGTCTTGGATAGACCGGTGATGCCCGCAACCGTGATGGGGGCCGTCACGCGATTGCCGGTAATCAGGCTTTGGTTGGGATTCGAGAGGGAAACATCGTTGAAGGTGACGCTGGAGCTGAAAGGAACGTTAGGTCCGGCGTTATAAACGTCGTTGCCCTGGATGCGTTCGTACATGACTGCCGAAGCCGCCACGGACGACGGTTTTGTGGTCGCCGGTAAATCGTAAGCGAACCCGACGCGAGGTCCGAAGTTGAGCCAGGCAGTCCTTGACCAGGCCCCGGGGAACGCCGCTGAGCCGGCGATGCCGATGCCGTTCAGGTAGAACTGAGTTCCTGCCGCGGTGAGGATCGGATTGGGGCTGCCGCCCAAGCCCGGGCTGCTCGGGAGAGATGACGTTGCCGCCGCTACCTGGTGCAGAATATGGCCGCTTTGGCGGGATTGTACAGCTCAGGGTAGAAGTTCGATTGGCGATTGTTCTGCTCGAAGGTGTGGGGAATGCCGTCCCAACGCAGGCCAAGATTCAAGGTCAAGCGCGAGTTGACATGCCAGTTGTCCTGAATGTAGAGCAGCCGGCGAGACGTGTTCTTCCAGATTCCGGAATCCTGCACGGCCAGTTCGGTATAGCTGTGGGCGTAGCCGAGCAGGAAATCGGCAAAATCGTTGCCGGTGTAGGAGCCGTTGAAGTTGAAGAAGCCCTGCGTGTCGCCGAACAGGTCCTGGGTCTTCTTGTAGAGCGCCCAGCTGAAGCCCATCTTGAACTGGTGAGAGCCCTTGATCATGGATAGGTCATCGCGGATCTGGTAATCGTCGGCCTTGTTGTGCCAGGGCCAGGCAGTAGACGTCGTATTGGGTGCCCGTTGTGTTCAGTTGGACGCCCGGAATGCGATTCAGGTTGTTGCCGGGAAAAGCTCAGGAATCTTGAGATTGCTGGGCGCTTGTAGGTTCCGGTCGGAGTAATGTTGATCGTGTTGCCGTTCTGGTTGTACGCCAGTTCGTTCAGGATCGTGGGCGTGATGGAGTAAGTGGCATGAATGACAGCGTGATAGGCGGGGTTGGTGAGTGTGTCGCCGACGGTGGGAACGTTGTCACCGCTCCATTGCGCCGTGCCGTAAGTCTGGGAGCTGCGATTCGTAAATGAAGTGGCCGAAGATTGAGAACTTGTCGTTGAAACGATGATCGATGCGCACGATTTCTTCGCGCAGGTTGGTCGGGAGTTTGTTGCCGCCGAGAAAATTGCCGCCGCTGTTGGGAGCGGGGAAGATGCCGGCCTGCAGAAGCGCCAGCGAGTTCGGGTTCAGCAGCGAAGTAGGAATGCGTATTATTGGGGAAGGGTAGACCCCAGACGTGAGACCTGCGCCCGCGCAGCGTTCCGCCATTGGGAGCACTCGGGGCTGACGGTGGTGGGAACGTTGATGGTGGAAGTGGCGAACATGCCGCCGTATGTACTGGTGGGAGGGACAGTCTGGTTGACGAGGCCGCCCTGGATCAGCTTGCGCCACTCCATGTTGTAGAAGAAGAATGTCTTGTCGCGGTCGCGATTGTAGAGCTTGCCGAAGGTGACCGGGCCGCTAACGTTGAAGCCATAGGTATGCTGACGCAGTTCCGGCGTGCTCTTGCCGGCGGCGTTGGTGAAATAGTTTCCCGCCTGCAGAGCATCGTTGCGGAGAAATTCCCAGGCGGCTGGCATGGAAATCCTTGGCGCCCGACTTGATCGACAGAGTCATCGTCGCCGCGGACGAAAGGCCATACTCGGCGCCGTAGTTCGAAGTGTTCGCACGGAACTCGGCAATCGCGTCCATCGAGGGCATGACATCGATGCCGCCCGCGCCGCCGCGATCCGCCGCTTCGCCGCCATCGATCAGATAAAGGTTGTGGTTCTGCCGCATGCCGTTAAAGCTGACACCGGCGTCGCCGGCCAGCGGCGTGGGGATATTGAGATCGGACATATTGCCTGAAGCGCCGGGAACCAGAGTTGTCAACGCATAGATGCTGCGGCCGTTAGTGGCCAACTGTGTCATCTGCTTGTTGGTGATGACCTGGCTGACTTCGCCGGACTCCGATTGCACCGCGATCGCCTCGGCTTCTACGGTGATGCTGTCTTTCGTGTCGCCCACCTGCAGCTTGATATCGACACGCGAGCGGTCGCCCACTTGCAAGTCGATGTCATTCTGTTCGAAGCGCTTTGAAGCCCGCCACTTCAGCTTTTACGCTGTAGTGGCCAATGGTCAAACTAGGCGCCACGAAATTACCGGAGTCATTGGTTACCGCATCTGTTGATTGGTTTTTGTCGGTATTGGTGATCACTACTTTGGCGCCGGGGATCACAGCACCAGATGGGTCGGTGACGCTTCCGACGATAGTGGCCTCCTGGGAAAACGCCAGCCCGGAAAAGGCGACAAGTAGAACGCATGCTGCCAGTAACTTACTGAGCAGGTACGAGGGAAGGGTTGAGCATTGAAGGACAGGCTGACAAGAGGTCCTAGGGCGCATACGGAGACACCTCAATTCAAATCGACGCCGTTCGATTACGCGAGCCGAGCGGATGGACGATCGTTCGAGCAACTCATAGAAAAGCGTTAGGCGGAGTATATCATTTACACTAGGTGGAGTTCACTAGGGTTTGATTGAGGCAAGCTTTCCCAGATTAGGGACGAGTACCAGTTGTTAAATAGGATGACTAGTACCTAGAAGTTAGCCTGTCTTTCCGAAGCGTTGTTTAGCCGCTATTTCACCCCACTCATCTCGGAAACGCGACCTTAAGTCTTACCGCGCGTAACACCGAAACCGGCCGCAAGGTAAGAAAAACTCCCTAATTGCCTCAATTTGCGCAGCTTTTTCAATGGGAATGGCAGTGAACTGCGGGTACGTTCAATCTTGTCCCCGTCAAACCTGCTACTTACATCCGCACTGAAGTAGTCCTGTTTGTTTAGAAAACGAAGACATCCAAGCGATCGGACCTTTGCTTTCGCGCAAAGACTTAGATTCGGCGAACCGGTATACCCAAGTAAGTTCCTAAAAGGTCTTCAGGGAAGCGGTGATCAGCCGATGACGAGCTGTGGTCGCGCTATGGGCTTGCAGGGACACAAGCAGGAGGATGGATGGCCACTAGAGGCGCAGCTAGATTTTCTCTCATTCTGATATTGACCTGTATCGCAACACTGTCGGTCAGGGCACAGTCGTTCCGGGTGCAGTGCCCAACAAGCACGATCACTCACCCATCGGCTTTAAACAACAACAATGCAGAGCCGTCGTATGCCGGTCCGACTGTTTTTGACACCACCGGTGCATACATCGTCCCCAAGTCAAACGTGAATGGCGCCATCAAATGCCAGCAAGTGTCGGGAGGCGACGGCTACTCGACGATGGGTGATGGAACGCAGATCTACATGTTCAGTTTCGGACCACTCTCCGGGCTGACAGATATTGCGAACGGTCAACCTGGCACGGAATTTCCAAACGTGTTTAACACGATGCCCTCAGGTACTCTTCAGCCCGGCGATCCTGCTACGTCCGGAATCAATTACAACGGCGCGGTCGGGCTTGCACCGGATCTGGATTGCATGGCTGCGAACGATCCGGCAAACCAGACTGCAGGCCGGGTATCCACCACCACTGCCTTCTGTCCTAATCCGCTGCCTCCGGGCGGCCTGGACGGGCATGTTGATCCGCGCCCGATCATGGACGTCGGTGTTATGAACGGCAACATCCCGGCGCCGTTGATGGCGATCGACGAGGATGACGAGTTCTTCCTGACGTTAACTAACGTGGGCATGATCATGCGGCCGGACTTGTTCGAACAGCACACCATCCACTTCCACGGCTATCCCAACGCTTCGTCTTTTTATGACGGTGTGCCTGATGCCTCAGTCGCAATCAACATCGGAGGAAGCTTCACCTATTACTACCTGGCTCCCGATGCCGGCACCTATTTCTGGCACTGCCACATTTCTCCCCCCGAGCACCTGCAAATGGGCATGGTGGGCCAGATCTATGTACGGCCTCGTCAGAATCGCGCGAGCGGAGATCTATTTGCCTCGCTACAGAAGCAGCAAGGAGATTTACGCACGGCCTGCAACTCCGCCACGGATATCCTGTGCAGCAATCCTTTGCCCGCTATCAATACCCATGCTGTAGCAACTGGAGTCAAATACGCCTACAACGACGGTGATGGCACTACTGCTTACGACGTCGAGTACCCACTCCAGATTCATGGTTTCGATCCCAACTTCCACTTCGTGGGAATGACCTTCAATCCGGAATCGTTCACCGACATGAAGGATAAGTACTTCCTGTTGAACGGCCGAAGCTATCCCGACACAGTAACCGCGGGCGCTCTTTCTACACAGACCACTGACGGCGCTAACCACTTTTCTCAACCTCTGCCGTCGGTCATCAACATTCCGGCCGGCAAAAGAGCGCTTCTGCGGATCTCGGATCTGGACGTTACCGAAAACGAGACGCTCGCTTCCCTCGGGATTCCGATGCAAGTCATTGGAATCAACGCAAAGCTTCTGCGGGATCAGGCGGGTAACAATCTCTACTACAACACTAACTCGGTCACGTTGGGCGGCGGCGAATCAGTCGACGTCATTCTCGACGCGACGGGTTACACGGCGGGCAGCGTTTTCTATCTCTACTCGCCAAATCTTGATC
Organism: uncultured Acidobacteriaceae bacterium; assembly: GCA_963814195.1. Lineage (GTDB taxonomy): Bacteria > Acidobacteriota > Terriglobia > Bryobacterales > Bryobacteraceae > Bog-105. The sequence continues at coordinate 1,021,188 of CAWFBU010000002.1, read as the reverse complement.
ACTTGTCCAACGATGCCGAGAACTTCGGCGGACTCATGACCGAGATCCACATTCTCTGAAGCAACGGCAGATGAGGGCTACCACCATGAAGAAACTACACAGAACGATTCGACTGTTCCTGCCGTTGGCAGTCTCGCTATGGGGCCTTGGTACCCAGGCGGCCACCCCCGGCATCACCGGTCCAACCTTTAACCTGACCGCACAAACCGCCTTCCTAACACAGCCGGATGGGGGCGCTATCTACTCCTGGGGATATGGCTGCAGTGTAGCCCCCAGCGGGTTTGCTCCAGCGGCCATCAGTGGAGCGACCTGTCCCACGATGCAGGTTCCTGGACCAACGCTCATCGTTCACCAGGGCGATGCCGTTGTCATCAACTTAAAAAACAATCTTCCTGGCTCCGCGGGTAATACCTCGATTCTTTTTCCGGGTTTCCAGGTGACCTCTACCGGCGGAGTCGACGGGCTGCTGACTAAGGAGGCCGCCCCTGGCGCTTCGGTTACGTACACCTTCACAGCAACCACTCCCGGAACGCACTCCTACTACAGCGGCACACAAGGTGACCTGCAGGTCGAAATGGGTTTGTATGGTGCTGTGATCGTTCTTCCCAGTGCTGTCCCGGGCGCGTGCGATTCCGGACTTTTCGCGAGCAATGTAACAGCCGAACAGACTCATGGCGAGAAGGACTTTCGGCTGTCCCATGCCGCCTACAACCACCCCAAGGCCTGTTACGACCGCGAATATCTGTTCCAGTTCTCGGAGATGGACCCCAACATCCACACGCAAGCTCTGGCGCAGGTTGCCGCAGCTGGTAACTGCGGGGCCGGAACGGCGGGATGCAGCCTGCAGGTTCCCACCGAGCCTTATCATCCGGCGTACTTCATGATCAATGGCCGCTCGATGCCCGACGACATGGATCCCAATTATGCCTACCAATTTCCACACCAGCCCTATAACGGCAATCCGCATATGCATCCGGGTGAGCAGGTCCTGGTTCGGGTGATTGGCCAAGGGCGTTGGCAGCATCCATTTCATGAGCATGGCAATCACGTGCGCATTCTGGGCCGCGATGGCAATCTGATTTTAAGCTCCAACGATTCAACAGATCCAAATCTGGCTGGACCTCTGCTCTTCACCACCACGACAACGCCAGGCATGGCTTTCGAAGGCATTTACTACTGGACCGGCAAGGGCTTGAACTGGGATGCCTACGGGCATAACCCGGGGTCAACAGACGGGACGGCTAAGCTCTCCTGTACTCCCGATGCAAACGGCTACAACACCGCAGATCCCAAGGTTCTCAACTATTTCGAATGGTGTCAGGATCACAACAAGCCTTTACAGGCTGCTCCCTTCGGTGATGTTGCCGGAGGCGGACCCGCCACTCTACCCGATTCCAACATCTTGACAAACGGCACCTGGTACGGCGGCAGCCCATACCTCGGCCCGAACGCCACCACTCGCGCCGTAGGTGCGACCGGTACAACACCGCCCTCCGGAACAGTCGTCAACCCGCCATCAACGGAAGCCGGCTTCGCTTTTATGTGGCACTCGCATAACGAGCGTGAAATTACAACCAACAACATATTTCCTGGCGGAATGATGATGCTGATGCTCGTCGATTCCCGGGAATTTGTTATCGACGAATCGAATTAAGCGACGAGAGAAGGATCATCATGACTAAGCACAGGATACTTGCGTTCAAATCGGCGATAACAATCGCCGGATTGCTTCTCTGCGGAGCTCTGGCAGCCCTCGGACAGCAACAAATTAACTTGTCGGCTGGGCCGACAACCGCCACGCTGCCCGATGGTTCTGCAGTCCCCATGTGGGGTTATAGCTGCGGTGCGGTGGTGGCCGGATCAACTGCCGCTTGCGGTCCCTTGCATACGGGTGCAACCGGTTGGTCTCCCGTCCTGATCACCGTGCCGACGGGACAGGATCTGACGATCAGTTTGACCAACAATCTCACCTTCGCGGGCGGAAGCATTCCCACCTCGTTGACCATCGTCGGTCAGCTGGGTGGTGGGTTAGGCGTGGCGCCGAGCCGAGTGCCCAGTCCAGATCACAGCGGTTCGCAAGGTTCTGTTACCTGGCCGATCGCGGATCCCACAACCAGCGGAACGCCGCCCAAGCAGCCTGATCGGGTGCAGTCGTTCGGCACCGAGGTGGTTGCGGGAACGACAACCGCGCTCACCTGGAAGGCGCCTCGGCCTGGCACATACCTGATCGAGTCCGGCACGCACCCTTCCATTCAGGGGCCCATGGGCTTATACGGGATTCTCGTCGTCACTGCAGCCCCAACAGGCGGGGCGACCGGCACTGCCTACCCGGGCGTCCCTTACGATGCGGATGTTCCCTTGCTTCTCAGCGAAATCGATCCTGTTCAGAACAACGCGGTTACTGCAGCGGTGAACACGTCCGGGTTCAAAGAGACAACGGTTTGGTCCGGTAAACCGGGCGCCTGTGGTGCTCTTCACACCTGCTACCCGCCAGCCGTAAACTACACCCCGCTCTATTACCTCTTCAATGGAGTCGCTTTCGATGAATCAAATGCTGCGGCTTCCGTCTTCTCTGCCTCGACAACGGCGACACCGCTGACGGGCAAGGTATTGGTGCGTTTGGTCAATGCCGGCTTACGCATGCATGTGCCGTCCATTGTGGGAGCAACTACCGGGGCGAGTGCCCTCGGCGGGTTCTCGTTGATTGCGGAAGACGGCAACAAACTGCCGGGCGTTCCTCGCGTGCAAAGTGAAGTCTTCCTGGCCGCGGGTAAGACGTACGATGTGATGATCAATGCGCCCGCCGCAGCCTCAAAGGCCCTTCCGATCTTTGACCGCAGCCTGGGCTTGTCGGGGAATTCGACCCAGCGCGATGCCGGTATGTTGGCGTATCTCAGCGTCAATAGCGCGACCCTTCCGACCGCCGTCGCGAGCGTGACGGCAGCTGCGAACGCCGATACTTACACATCGGTCGTAGGAAACCAGACGTTGACGGTCTCGGATCCGGCTAAGGGCGTCATGGCCAACGACGTCAATGTTTACGGCGTGAAGATCAAGACCGCACCGGTTAAAGGTACGGTGACCTTGAATGCGAACGGAACATTCACTTACACTCCCGATGGCACCTGGAATGCCACCAGCTCCGACAGTTTCGTTTATCAGGCCACTAACGCCGCCGCACAGGCAACAGTGACCTTGAGTGCCGCTCCAATTGAAACAGCCAGCGGCATTCAGCTTGTGAACTCCAGCTACACATCGAACTTGGCGACATCTATCAGCATCAAACCGCCAGGACTTTTAGCCGCCGCCAAAGATGGCGCGGGCTATCCGCTGGTCGTTGACTCAACTTCAATTTCAAAAGGAACGGGTCTCCTTACTTTGACAGTCGACGGCAACGGAGGTTTCAACGCGACTGTCAATGCTGCGGGTGTCTACACCTTCACGTACAAGGTGAAGAATTCTCAAGGTACTCAAAGCAGTACGACGGCTACGGCAACCTTGAACTTCCCCCAACCGACAAAGCTGGCAGTTTCGCTCATTGATGGCAAAACCAAAGCCGCTCTCCCTAACGACTATCGCTGGATTATCGAAGAGGACCGCACGTTCTACGTTGATCCTACGAAGACCACAAATACTGGATCGGCAGGCTCCACGAACGTTTCGACACTCGGCACCAACTTCCACACCAGTTACATGCCCCTGGTGGCAGCCGGATGTGTCGGGACGGTGTCTTGCGAATCCGGGCAAACACTCTTAGGTAAGGGCGCTGTTTGCGATATGGGCAACGGCGGGTGCCGAACGGATGCCAGCCAGCAGACGCCTAATGACCCGAGTCAGGTTCATCTCGATCCCAACAAGCGCTATTACCTCTCGGTGTTAGCAGGCGATGGTGCGAACTATCTCAATGCGAATCCCACGTCAGGTCACGGAATGGGCGGAGCACCCATCGCTGCGGGACAGACAAACGTTACTGTAATCGTGGAACCGACTCCGCTGCCACCCTCCAAGCTGACAGTCTTTGTCTTTGAGGACGATACTCCCCTCAATGGCGAGCAGGATTCGGGCGGTGGTGTCGACGTGCTGGCTCCCAACGAGCCCGGTTTAGAAGGTTTCAATATCACCATCTTCGATGCCGCCGGCGGTCCAGGCGACTTCACCGGACAGCTGACGTACGACATGTTCAACATGCCGTTGTCCAATAGTCTGGCTGGAACAATCGATCCCGCGACCGGGAAGGACGCCTGTCCCGTCTCGCCGGGTTCCCGAACGGCTATCGACACGAACACAGGCAGTGGGGGTGCTGCCAGTCCGACAGGTATCACGGGAACAATCGTGACCTGCCCGAAGTACGAATCAGACGGCAAGACTCTGTCGCCTTTGGCCGGCCAGGCCGTGATTGCGAATATGATGCCGGGCCGCTATGGCGTAGTCGCTACGCCCGGAGCAGACCGGATTGCGCGTGGCGAAGAATGGCTGCAGACCAACACTCTCGACGGCCAGAAAGCGCACGATTCCTTCCTGAAGGTCGGCGAGCCAGCCTTCTTCCAGGAGTATGGTCCAGCCGGATTCCACGTCTCGATCGGGTTTGCTAATCCGAAGATCATCAACGGTCGGGGACAAGAGTTCTGCGCGGCGGCGAAAGCTTCCGGGCAATCCTGCAGCAATTCGATTGTTGGCAAAGTCACAACGGAGCGCATGAGCCGCACACCGGACGAGCGGCTTTACAGCAGCGGTTCGCGCGACAGTTTCTCGTTCAGCCAATGCTTTGTCAGCGTCGGCGATCCGGATGGAGAAGACTTCGCATTCACGAAGTGCAACCAGGATGGAACTTTCTCGATCTCGGGTCTTCCCGACGGCGATTGGCGAGTTACCACCTTCGATCAGTGGAACGACCAATTAGTTGACGGTCTTTCCACGCCGGTAAGACTGGCCGACGGTAAGCAGGTCAACATGGGCGACATTGCCGCTACTCAGTGGCAGGCGAACCTTTATACCCGCACCTTCTTTGACCAGAATGGCGACGGCGTCTCTCAGAAAGATGAGCCCGGCCTTGCCTTGGTGGCGACCAATATTCGGTTCCGCGACGGCAGCTTCTCAAACTTCAACAGTACCGACCTGGACGGCTACGCCAACTTCAATGAGGTGTTTCCACTCTTCAATTGGTACGTGATGGAAACCGACACGACCCGTTATAAGAGCACAGGAACGCACGTCGTCTACGACGCGGGCGGACCCGCGGATGGATCAGCATCGTGCGGACAGTCGGGTTATCCCGCGTGCGGCAATGTCCAGCATAGGGAAGATGATGGCCAACACGGTAGAGAGCGTTACTCTGCCAAACAATCTGCGAATACCGGGATCCGTTTACTGTGACAACGCCGATTGCAATGGATTATCCATCGCCTCCGGACCGATTGCAGGCGGATCCAGCGGACCCGGCGGGTCCACCGGCCGCATCGACGCACCCTGGGTCGAAACCTATGGCTGGCAGGGATTTTCAGGCCAGAACTCCTTTATCGAGTTCGGCAAAAAGCCCTACGCCGACCATGAAAACGGCGGCATCCACGGGCATGTGGTCTATGCATCTACTCGTCCTTTTGATGACCCGCAACTCCTACTCCAGTTGAGTTGGGAACCGCTAGTTCCGCACGTGACCATTAATCTGTATCAAGAAGGTACGGCACCGGACGGCAGCACGTCGCTGAAGCTGGTCGACACAACCCAGACCAGTAGCTTCGATGATTGGGCGCAAGGTTTCCGTTCCGATGGCCTGCCCAACATGAGCTGCCCGGGCCAGACCACGAGCGATCTCTTCTACTTCTCGCTGTTCAACCAGCCGAACTATCTGGACGTCTACAACGGAACAGGGAAGACTCTCCCGAACAATTCCCAATATAAATGCTACGACGGTATGCACAACTGGACGCAGGTCCAGCCGGCTCCCTACGACGGCATGTACAAATTCCCGAGCGTGACGTCAATTAACCCCACGACCGGAAAACCCGCCGGAACGAATTGCTCCATCTGTATCGGCAATCCGGATACAACTGATCCTTATCGGAACGGAGCGCCCATGCTACCCGCCGGTAAGTACGTGGTCGAAGTGGTCGTGCCGCCCGGCTATGAACTCGTCAAGGAGGAAGACAAGAACATCCTCATCGGTGACAACTACATCGCGCCAGTGGTCCAGCAGTTTGCCGGCCTGGGCAACATCTTTATTCTTCCCGACCAGGCTGCTGTGGGCGCAACCTACAACGGCAACAACGCGCAAAATCCGACCCAGAATCTGGGCTCCACCACATTCCCACGTCACGAGGGTGATACGGGCAGTGTCGAGTCTTACTGGCCGTGCGTTGGTGAATCGCGCGTCGTGCCGGACTTTATCAGCCTCTTCCCCAACTCGGCGGAAGTCTCGCCATTTGCCGGCGCAACTCGCAACCTGTGCGACCGCAAGGAGATCACGCTGGGTGACCAGATGTCTGCCCTGGCGAAGTTCTACATCTTCACCTCTACGCACGTAGCCGCTCACTTCACAGGCGTGATCACCGATGACTTCACCTCTGAGTTCGATCCGTTCTCGCCTCAGTACGGCGAAAAATTCGCTCCGCCGGATCTACCGGTCTCGGTGAAAGACTGGGCTGGTAACGAGATCAACCGAGTCTATGCCGACCACTGGGGTGCCTACAACGGCCTGAACTACTCCACGTGGGAAGTGAATCCTCCGAACCCCACTGGGTACGCGCCTACCATGATGACCATGTGTATGAACGACCCCGGTACAGGAACAACACCGGATGCGTTGTTCAATCCAGGCTATAGCCAGTTCTGCTACGAGCTGCCCTTCATGCCTGGCCAAACACAATATATGGATACGCCGGTCACACCGACGTCAGCTTTCTCGGAAGGCTACAACCATCCGGACTGCGCTTATCCGGATGCCACACCGGCCATTAGCGAGGTCGACGGTGACGGTAAGGGTCCGTGGGTAGCGAAGGCCGGCGGCGGGATATTCGTCCAGTCGGCGACAGTTACAAACGGTGGCAGCGGTTACGCTACTGCGCCGACTGTCACATTCAGCGCTCCTCCCGCAGGCGGAGTGACAGCAACCGGAACCGCGCAGATTGCGAACTCCGGATCTGTTGGGAACGTAACGGTCAGCACTCACGGTTCAGGTTACACTTCGGCGCCCGCAGTGACATTCACCGGTGGCGGCGGCAGTGGTGCTGCCGGAACAGCCGTGATCTCAGGCTCCATTGCAGGCGTGACAATCGGCAATGCAGGCACTGGATATTGTCTGGGCGCGTCCGTGACTTTTGGTGCACCTCCCACCGGCGGTACAACAGCGACCGGAACAGTGACGATCGCAGGAAGCAAACTCTTGCCTTGCACTGGAACTGTCTCAGGCATAACGATCACCAATCCAGGGTCGGGCTACACGACTGCTCCGACAGTTACGATTACCGGCACCGCGAATGTCGGTAGGAACGCCACCGGCACCGCGAGGATTACCAGCAGTGTTGCCAGCGTGACCCTCACGAGTGGGGGCACCGGTTATACCTCTGCACCGACGGTCGGCTTTACGGGAGGCGGCGGTACGGGCGCTCTCGCAACGGCTACCCTCTCGAACAAAGTCACGACCATCACCATCACCAATGGTGGCAACGGGTATGCCTCGGTCCCCACCATTACCATCTCGGGAGGCGGCGGTTCTGGCGCTTCTGCCACAGCGGTGACCGGCGCCAACGCTGGCTCACTCACGATTACCTCTCTCGGTGATCAACCGGTTCAGAACAACGGGTACTCCGGGCCTTCTGCCACAACCGCTCCTTACAATCAGAAGACGACAATACGCCACTACGGCTTTGGTGCTACGCAGGGAACAGGAACTGTCACCATCGGCGGTAAGGCGGCGGCTGTCACCTCCTGGAGCGACTCCAAAATTGTCGTCAATGTTCCGACCGGTGTGCCGAACTGTCCCATCACGCAGCAAGGTCAATCTGCTGCGCAATGCGGTCAGCTGATCATCACCGCCGGGAACGGCAAGCAGTCCATCGACACCGTCACGGTGACCATCGGCGGCAAGGCTCCGACTCACATCGCCGCGGGCGACTCCATACAGGCTGCTATCGATAACGCAACCGCGGGCGATCTTCTCATCGTCGACCCGGCGGTTCACAATGAGTTCCTCCTCATGTGGAAACCTGTACGCTTACAGGGTGTCGGTGCTGCGTCGAGTGTGATCAACGCTAACACCCACCCGGCAGGCAAACTGGATCCCTGGCGGCTACAAGTGGCCTGCCTCTTCGGTCTGGCTCCCAACGGACAGCCGGCCACCGACAGCAGCTGCGGAAAAGGCTGGACGGGCTTTAATGCCCAACCAAATAATCCCCAAATCGACCGCCTGCCGCTGGAAGGCATCCTAGGCTGGGACACCACGGTGAACGGTAACCTGGCGCAACTTCTGCAGGAACCGACTCTGATGGGTGCTTACGAAGGCGCCGGTATCACGGTTCTTGGGAAGGGAGTGAATACCCACGGAGCCGCAAATCCCTTTGGTAGTGGGAATGAGTCGGCTTTCCCGGCCGGTACCACGCTGCTCACCGGTTCAGGCGCGGATTGCTCCAATTACCCGAGCAACTTCCTCTGCAACCCCTCGAGCATCGATGGTCTTTCCATCACCAACAGCTCGCAGGGCGGCGGCGGTATTTTCGTGCACGCCTGGGGGCATAACCTGCAGATCGCCAACAATCGCGTCTATAACAACTCCGGAACCTTGACCGGTGGTATCACCGTCGGTCAGGGCGAGTCGCCGGACGCCTACCTGCAAGGCGATGCGGGCAACTCTGATCCAGGCTCCTGCCGGAGTTCTCTGGTCGGAAACGCCCAGCTCCCCTACTGCTTCGACCTCAATGTCAACGTACACAACAACATGGTGACGTTGAACTCGTCCATCGGTGACGAACTGTATTCCTCAACACCGGCGGGCGGCGGCGGGGTTACCTTCTGTACAGGAGCCGATTACTACCAGTTCCAGTTCAACTGGGTCTGCGGCAACCTGAGCACGGGTGATGGCGGCGGTCTCGTGCACCTCGGTTATATCTGGAACGGCGATATCGAGCACAACACGATTCTGTTCAACCAAAGCACGAATCCGACGGTTTCGACCAATGGCGGCGGCATCATGGTCATGGGTGCTCCTCCGGACGGCCTCACGGCAGCTGGATTAGAGTGCGGCAATACCGCGGCCGACGCGGATTGTACTCCTGGCCTCAGCGACGGCACCGGTCCGAACCTGAAAATCAATGCCAACCTCATCATGGGCAATGGCGCCGAGAGCGGTAGCGGCGGAGGCATACGGCTTCAGGGTGTAAACGGTACAGAGGTAGTTGCATTTCCTCTGTTGGCAACACCTATTCCATTCCTCAGCCCCGGCTGGAACAACGTTGACATTACCAACAACATCATTTCGAATAACGTGGCCGGATGGGATGGCGGCGGTATCTCGCTACAGGATGCCTTGGTAGTGAATATCGTCAACAATACGATCGTTTCCAACGACTCTACGGCTTCGGCGGGTGTTCTCTTCAATACCCTGGGAGCCCCCATCGCCAGTAGTCAGGGCCCCACCTGCACGAGTAACTGCGGCACGACCTCGCCGCCCCAGGCTGCCGGTCTGGCCTCGATGCAGCACAGCGCCGTCTTCTCGACGACCTTACCGGGTATCGTGGTTTGTCCTTTGGCGCATCCCTCGTGCACAAAGGTTTCGACCCCGCTGCTGTATAACAACGTGATCTTCCAAAATCGCTCATTCTATATCGGGGTGGGCGCCCAAGACGCGAAGTATCAGCAGAACATAGTATCGCTTTACAACGCTTTCGGCAGCACTCTGGCCCCCAGCCAACCGTCAGGAGATGCAACTGCTCCGAACGGCGCGGGCGTTGTCATCACCGGCGGCACCGGCGCCTGCCCCTCGGCCAGCTATTGGGATATCGGCGTACGCGGCGATAAAGGACCGAAAGACCACACCTCTAAGGTCACCTTGAATCCGATGTATTCGGTTCTGACCGATGTAACGGGCTATGACTCGTCGAACACGGCTTCCAATCCCACCGTGTTGAGCCAATACTGTAACGGTTCCCGAACTCCTCCGGAGCTGAAATCCGGTGGCTGGCAAGTACCACCCGGCATCTCGGACGCCACGGTCCCGAATCCAATCTTCAACCTGACTCCCTCGGCAACGGTGGATGAAGGAAACAATTGGGTCAACATCAGTTGGGGACCATTGGCCCTGACTGGTCCGGTCACCAAAACCACTCTGGGGAACTACTCTCTGGCAAAGGGTTCGCCCGCGATTGACTACGTCGCGCCCATTAGTGAGGTCCTGATACCGGTCCCAAGCTCGGATTTCTTCGGCAATCCGCGTCCGGCCCGTGCAGGAAATAAGATCGACGTGGGTGCGGTCGAATTCGTACCAACGGCTGGTCCGGACGGCAGCGTCTCCGGTGGGCCATTGGTCTTTGGAAACGCGGCAATGAACATCGCAAGTGCACCGTTGACACTCACCCTGCAGAACCAAGGAACGCAGGATCTGACCGGAATTATCGTGACGGTCACGGCTCCGTTCTCGCGGCCAGCGGGTACAGCCGGCGGAACTTGCGGTACAACTTTAACGCCTGCGGCTGCAAGCTGTACGATCAACGTGATCTTCACGCCTCTACTAAACCAAGCCTATACCGGCTCGCTCACAATTGCGGCAAACGTCCCGGTGACCAACTCGCCGGTCACCCTGACTGGAACCGGCGCTCCTGTTTCCCGGTCCATCAATATGAATCCAAATCCGCTGGCCTTCGGTAACTGGGCCACCGGCTCAACTAGCGGCGTACAAACCGTGACGGTTACGAATACTGGAAACGTTGCGCTGGCAGGTCTCACCATTACCTTCCCTGGCGGCCTTCCGTTCACAAGAGCTTCAGGAAGCGACGGCGGAACCTGCGGCGTGCCTCCAACCAACACTACGTTGGCCCTGGGCGGGTCCTGCACCATCGGTGTAGTGTTCGCTCCGACAACTGTCAACAACTTCTCTGGAAATCTGACGGTCGCCTACACCGGTGCAAGTGGGGCGGCAACCCTCACGGGTGGCGGCACCGCTACCAAGGCTGGGGTTTCGATTAACCCGAATCCGCTCACGATCACGGTACCTACCGGTGCTTTGAGCGTGACGAATACAGGGCTGGTCACCTTAACCAACACGCAACCGGCGGGCGGAACGTCGATGACGATCACCAATGTCGCCATCTCCGGCGGCAACGTATTGACCTACTTCTTCAACCTTGACAACAGCACGGGAGCCGACGGCTGTACCGGCGCCAACCTGGCACCCGGAGCGTCCTGCACAGTGTCCGTGCGATTCACCAACGTCTTCTCGACGAGGGGTGTGGATCGCGCCGGCACTATCACCTTCACCGACAGTGCGTCCGGTAGTCCTCAGACCGGAAACCTGATCGGTCACGCCAACCAGTAAGAAGTAAACCAAGCGGAGGCCGGCGTTAGCGCCAACCTCCGCTTGATCTTTAAAGAAAGGATTCACCAGACATGTTCAATATCAACGTAAAATCGAGCAAACATATCTTCCTGCCCGCGGCATTGCTAGCCGGCACTGCTTTCGGGCCGTGCTTGAATGCGCAAACAGCCAAGCCTCCCTCCGCGACGGCCACTGCCACCGCGCCTGCTAACGCGACCTCTGCCGCTGCGGGCTCCCCCGCTGCCGCCCACGCACTTTCAACCGCTGCTCATTCCCGCTACCAACCCAACCGTGTTTCACACCGTGCCGGACTCTACTATGGCCTGGTCTGGGGTGTCGATAACCTGATTGTGCGGTCTGTTGAATCAGGGGAGATCGTCCGGTTCTCCTATCACGTGATCGACGCTGCGAAAGCACAGCAGCTCAACGATCAGAGATCAGAGCCTTCCTTAATCGATCCGGCCGCCGGCGTCAGTCTGGTCGTTCCCTCTCTCGAACAGGTGGGTCTGTTGCGTCAGCGAAGCGCGGCCCTGACTGGAAAGCAATACTGGATGGCTTTCTCGAATAAAGGCCGAAAGGTGAAGCGGGGCGACCGGGTCGACATCGTGATCGGCAAGTTCCATGCCCAAGGCCTTGAGGTGGAATAGGTCTTTTCTAACGGTCGAGCTTGACGAAGCGCAAAGGAAGCCGACCAATTTCCCTTTATCGTGGTAAATATTTCAGATCTTGTAAGGAACGTATCTCATGCTCCGAAAATCACTGGTCGTGTGCCTCCCTCTGGCTTCTGCGGTTTTAGTCCTAGCAGCTGGTGATAACACTCCTGCGCCAGGCAAAACTCTCTCCGCTATCGAAATCGTGAATAAGAATGTCGAGGCGCGCGGCGGACTACAGGCCTGGCGTTCTGTCCAGACCATGTCTTTGGCCGGAAAGCTCGGTGCCGGCGGAAATCAACGTGCCTCCATCAACACGCTTCCGACCGGTGGAAAGGCTAAGACGGAGGAGCCACCACCGCGACCGGCCGAGGAGGTGTTTCTGCCCTTTGTCATGGAGCTGAAGCGTCCACGTAAGATGCGTTTTGAATTGCAGTTCGCCGGACAAACCGCTGTTCAGGTCTACGACGGTTCCACCGGTTGGAAGTTGCGCCCCTTTCTGAACCGCCGGGTTGTCGAGCCCTACACCAGCGATGAGATCAAAATGGCCTCGACACAAGCCGATCTGGATGGACCACTTGTGGATTATGCAGCCAAGGGAACCAAAGTCGAGTTCGCCGGGGTGGACAAAGTTGAGAATCGTGACGGCTACAAACTGAAATTAACCCTGAAGAATGGTGATGTGACGAACATTTGGATCGATGCCCAGACCTTCCTGGAACAAAAGATCCAGGGCCAGCCGCGTCGCCTCGACGGTATCGACCATCCGGTGGAAGTCTACTTCCGAGATTTTCGTGCGGTGAAAGGCCTTCAAATCCCGTATGTTCTCGAGACGAGGGTGCTTCCGGTCACGCATACGGCTCTCGGCGCAAAGGATCCCTCGGTTCCCCCGGAGCAGACGATCATCGAGAAGGTCGAAGTGAACCCCAAGCTGGACGAAACTCTGTTCGTTAAGCCACAGGTCAAGGACACTCCCGCCAGCAAGTAGTCGCTAAATTACCTCAACTGGAAGAGTAACTGCCAACGGACAAGCCCTGGTTCCCCAGGGCTTGTCCGTTTTGCGCGTTCCGGGCGAACGATCAGCCACGCGTTCCGTGCCCTCTTGACGTGCCGTTTACAAAATCAGGACCGGCGCCAATGCCTGATCCGCATCTGCACAAGCGCAAAGACGCAGGCGGCTTCTCTTGTGCACTCTGCTACGCCTTCCGAAGGGGCGGGCGGACACAACTCGGACGCCGGCGATTGAGCCGTTCCAATGCCATGTGCCGTTTGGGGAGCACACCTCGGGCATTCAATGGAACTTTACTCCTGAAGGAGAGCAAGGAAGACCGGGGACTAAGTCGAGCACGCGCTTAGCTTCGGACAGGCGTTCCGGGTGAGATGCGGTGGGGAGAGTCGCGAGGTACGTTTCAGGAGGCTGAGAATGCTAGCATTCCACAATCTGGGAATGATTCAACCGCAGTCAAAGGTAAGCCTCAAATTTTGCGAAGCTTACCTCGACCCAAATTTCACTACACGGACTACAGCTTGACGGATTCGTTTGCAAGTAACCGGTTGCCGCGACGCATCCAGCGTAAGCCCAATAATCCTAATCCTGCCACCAACACGAGCGAGCCAGCAGCGGGTTCCGGAACTGTCGGCGGCGGAGGCGGGGGAGGAGGTGGCGTAACCGACGAACTCAATGTGTAAGCTCCCGAGCGAGCTAAATCACCCAACGAGAAGCCAGGAAAAAGAGCAGCGTAACCAGTGATCTTGTTCGATAACTGTATGTTGCTGACGACTACATTATTGAGGGTTACTTCAGCGGAAGTCCACGTCGCATTCTCGGTGAGGAGATTCAAGGTAGACGTAGGAGTGCCTGCCGCGTTCACGGCAGACGTCATATCGAACGTTTCACCCAGGTATTGAATGACGAAGCTGGAGAATCCGGCCGTTGAATCATATGTGAAGGATCCGGATTCTGGTGCCAATGGAATTAGACCTCCATTCGAGTTGGTGGGAATGCCACCGGTGAAGGCCATCGTGTAATAGGACGGAGCGGCTACTGCCGGCCCAGCCAGGAGGGCCAGGCTCAGGTACCAACCAAGTAATTTCATAGAACTTTCTCCAATTGCAAGGCGCAAAGCAGTCGTCTGGATCAGTGTGGTCCGTGGCAATTCTACCAGCTTTGGCTAGGTTGTTAGCCTACCCATAGTCCCACTCAGAGTAATCCGTAGTACCGGCGGTCTATGCAGATCTGCACAAGGTAACTGTCTCTTTGGCTGTCATCAGAGATCCCTAAAAAGCTTTTGTCACCGACGCAGCGCCATTCAAACGCCGCTCGACCCCCCTGGTGGACAACGTCGCGATTTAGATTGACTGCCAAGCAACCGGTCACTTACAATCGTCTCCTTTCATGAGCCTCCGCTTTCTGTTCACGCTTGCTTTAGCATCAGGCTGCTGTACCAGCGTCATCGTGGCGCAAGATAATCCTCCTCCAATCCCTTCTCCCACCAAGTCCAGCAGCAACTATCGCGTGCAGGAACTTATGGTGCCGATGAGGGATGGTGTCCACTTACAAACGGTGGTCATCCGGTCAAGTAAACAAACGGGACAGCTCCCCATTCTCCTGGAACGCACGCCTTATGGTGTTCTAACTCAGGAAACGTTCGACCGAAGAGTGCCAAAGGAGGGCCCTGATTGGGTCCCGGATAGGTTGAAAGAGTTGGCTGCCGATGGCTATATTTTCGTGCTTCAGAACCTCCGTGGACGTTTTAAGTCGGAAGGTGTTTTTAAGTTAACCTCGCAATATGATGCGAGCGATCCCAAGCAGGCCAATGAGACGAACGATGCCTACGACACTATCGACTGGCTTCTAAAGAACGTCCCTGAAAATAACGGCAGAGTCGGCATCTATGGCGTCTCCTATGACGGCCTCACAGCTGGCTTAACCCTACTCCATCCGCATCCCGCGCTGAAAGCCGTCAGCGAACAGGCCGCGCCTGTCGACCAGTGGATGAATGACGACATGCATCGCTATGGTGCTCTTCGAGAAAGCTATGCCTTCGAGTACTCGGTTTTGGAGCAGGCCGACAAAAACAAAAACACCGATTTCAATTTCGACCGCTATGACACCTATGAGTGGTATCGGAAGCTTGGCCCGTTAACCAACCTGAACGAGAAATACGCGCATGGCAGTCTGCCTTTCTGGAACGACTTGATGAAGCATCCGGATTACGATGACTTCTGGAAAAAGGAAGCGTGGGTCAACCAGTTACACTCCTCGACCGTGCCTAACCTGAATGTCGCAGGATTTTGGGATCAGGAGGATCCTTGGGGACCATGGCAGATTTTTCGACACGCCGAGGAGCACGATCCGGAGAACACGAATTTTATGGTCGCAGGACCGTGGTCCCATGGCCAATGGGGGTTCGCATCCGGTGAAAGTATAGGCCTCATTCCATTCGGAGGACATAAGACCGGCCTTGAGTTCCGCCAGAACATCCAGGCGCCATTCTTTCGCCACTACCTTCATGAGCAGGGCGAAAAACCTGCATGGAAGGTGTCGACGTTTCAGAGCGGGTCAAACACGTGGCACACCTACCAAAGCTGGCCGCCCGCGAACGCTAAGCCAACAAACCTTTACTTACATGCCGATGGAATGCTCTCCTTTACGCCTCCCGGCAAGGAAGATGTCGAATTTCGACAGTACATCTCCGACCCGGCGAGCCCTGTTCCCTACCGGGCTCGCCCGATTTCTCCCACCTACCCTGCGCCCGATTGGCGTACGTGGGAAGCGGCTGACCAAAGATTTGTAGATGGCCGTCCCGATGTCCTCAGCTTCTTAAGCGAACCACTTGACCACGATCTGACCGTGACAGGGGAGGTCGCGGCCGACTTGTTCGCCTCCACATCCGGAACCGATTCCGATTTCATTGTGAAGCTAATTGACGTGTATCCGGAGAAGGATCAAAAGAGCGCCCTGGAGACCAAGGCGGGTGAAGAGCCGGCGTACAAGAACTCACTGAATGGATATCAGCTTCCGATTGCGATGGAGGTTCGCCGCGGACGTTACCTTCAAAGCTTTGAGCACTCAACCCCCCTGAAGCCGAATGTGCCCGTGCCATGGTCCATTCCGCTTCGCTCTCACGACCACGTCTTTCTGAAAGGACATAGCCTGATGGTGCAAGTGCAATCCACGTGGTTCCCAGTCATCGATCGCAATCCGCAGCGTTTTCTGCCCAGCATCTATCAGGCCAGGCGCGATGACTATGTTCCGGCAACCCAGCGCATTTATTGTTCTCCCAAGATGCCGTCTCATGTGGTTCTGCCGGTCGTCCACTAACAGGTAGTCGAAATAGCCCGGAGACTCATCCCATGTCGCAACCCAATTACATTCAGGAAGTTCGTTTCGGTGCTGTGTTCTTCGGTGGAGGTTCGCTTGCCATCTACGAAAACGGAGTTGCACAGGAACTGCTGCGCCTCGTTCATTCGACTTGCGACGATGCCAGGCCGTTCAAGACTCAATCGACCGAAGAGGTTTACAAGAAGGTAGCGGCCTATCTGGCCGGCCGCGTCGAATCGGGCATACCGGACGCGTCTACCCGGTTTGTTGTGGACATTCTCTCCGGCACATCGGCAGGCGGAATTAACTCTGTCTTCCTGGGAAAAGCCTTGACCTCCGGGCAAAGCCTTGCCACCATTCATGACCTCTGGCTAGGCGAAGCCGATATGGCCACGCTTCTGAATGACGGGAGTTCACTGTCTGGGCTAAACAGCAATCTGCAGAAGGTACCGAAACCCGAACGCTCGCTGCTGAATAGCCAACGCATGTACGCTCTGCTCTATAAAGCGCTCGAGAAAATGGACGAAGAAGGGACATCGAAGGCGCTCGTCTCGGAGTGCGATGTCTGGGTCACTGCCACCGACCTCGCCGGGATGAGCGTGCCCGTGCGGCTCTCTTTCCAGCAAGCCAACGAGCACATCTTCAAGCACGCTTTTCATTTCCGCTTCGACGACGGCGAAACTCTCAATCAATTCACGTCCACCTACAATCCGATCCTGGCCTTCGCCGCCCGCTGCACTTCGTCGTTTCCGCTGGCCTTTGAGCCGGTCTCGCTCGCCGACATCGATCCGATTCTCGGTTCGGCACAATCAACCAACGGTCAGTGGAATCCCTTCTTCCAGAACTACACAAACAACTCCTGCGAGTTCCATAACCGCTACTTCGCGGACGGCGGCTATTTGCATAACAAGCCCATCAGCTTTGTTGTCGATGAGTTGCTTACGCGGCGCGCGGCTGTTCCTGTTTCCCGCAAGGTCATCTATATCGATCCTTTCCCCGAATCCGGGCCGGGGCCCGAAACGTCGAAGCAGCCGAGTGCCCTTGTCAATCTCCTCGATGCGGGAACGTCTCTTCCTCGCTATCAGACCGTACGTGAAGAAATTCAGCGCGTGATGGAACATAACCGCTTGGTAGACCGGATTGATCGGATCATTCGACAAACGCAGGCCGGCAGTCCTCCCGCGCCGTTCTATTGGAATCTTCGTGTCTCGAGCGTGACCGATGAAATCTCCCACGTCGTTAGCCGCGCCCTCGGATTGGAGGAGGATGCGATCAGCGCACGCGCCGTTCGCGCGCTGGTCCGGGCTTGGCGCAATTTGCGCTATCCCCATGCCATACAAACCGAGGCCGGAGCGAAAGAGTTTCTAGGCGCCTTCGATCTTAGCTATCTGATCAGGCGGCTCGACTACATCCTGAAGAATCTCAATAGCGTCGAAACGAGAAAGAAATTTCATTTAACGCCGCATAACGATCTGCTTGCAGCCTATCGGGGAGCGGCCGACATCCTGTGCGATCGAAAGGATCAGCTTTACCTTTCCTCGGAAAAGAATCCGATTCTGTCCTGGATCAATGCGGCAAATGCGCAAAACTTTCATACGAACGTTCGGACTGCCACTCCGCCCAACAGGCTCGCCGTTGTCCTGACGATTACGGATGAGGACCTTCTGAGGATCGTGGGCCTCGACCACAACCGGAAGATCGCTCAACCGCTGCTGGAGGAGGAAGCCGAGAAGCGCGCGATGGAACTCTTGACGGCCAATGAAGGCCGCGGCAGGGTGCTTGACGGCATAGCCCAGGAACTCGCCGGCTACATCTCTCAGACGATAAAGGAGAGCCAGTTAGAATACGCAAAGCTCCGTCACAATCCCGATCCGGACTTGGAGACCGCCATGAACCGCGTTCATTGCGAGTTCGACAATTACGACTCGGTCGTGTTTCCCATCACGTTCGGCATCCCGCTTGGGGAGGGCGGCCCCGTGGATGTCATTCGCATCAGTCCTGCCGATCGAGTTGTTTTCGATACCCGTCGTTCCGGCAACAAGTTAATGGGCGAACTGCTCGGCTCGTTTGGCGGATTCCTCGATCGCAAGTGGCGGGAGTTCGACCTGATGTGGGGCCGGATTGATGCTGCGGAACAAATCATCACCGCCTTGCTGAATCGCCCGGATCCCCAGGAAGAAGCCGCGCGCGAAGACTTCATTGTGCAAGCCTGCTGCGCCATCCTCCGCGACGAGAATGTTGGCGAAAGAGCGGAGACCAAAGAGCTTTGCCAGCAAGCACTGGACGACTTCGATCGGCAGATTCCAACGCAGGACCTACCGGCTGCCACCAAATTGGAGCTGATTGGGCGAGCAACCAAGATTGCAGGAGGCGTGATTGTCGATACTGCCCACTCAGCGCACCGGGGTAGGTTAATGGCTTCCGGCCTGCAGGGAATCGCGACGGTTCTCGGTGTCGCCGCGATTGCCGGGGCGATCTTCCTGAAGATCTTTGCGCAGCCGCAGAAAAGATAGCTCGGCCTGAGCGGGTATCAGCTGCCGGTCGGAATGATCCCTTGATTCTCGACCATCAGGATAGTGGTTCGTTCTTCGGCCCGCGTGCGGTGCATTGTTCCCTTGGGTACGACAAAAGCCTGGCGCGGTGCAAGCTCAACCGTTCGTTCTGCAAGATCGATTGATAATCGGCCGTCGATCACATAGAAGAACTCGTCATCGTTATCATGCTTGTGCCAGTGATACTCACCTTTGACGACGCCAACTCGAACGACCGAGTCATTCACTTTGCAGAGCGTCTGGTTGAACCAGTCAAAAGTCGAGCTTTCGGCAACTACTTTCTCGTCGATTAGTTCCAGCGGCCCGTGAAGAACGTTGAGGCGTGTCTCATAAGGAAACTCTCGATCCTGTGGCATGGTCTTTCTGCACCTGAATCATACAATCTGCAGTCCTTCATCATGGAACAGTAGCCCATAAACTGGAGGTAGTCCCGAGTCACCTTTTGAATGATCCCAGTCGTGTTTAAGAAAGTCGCGTTCCTTTTACCCCTTCTGCCACTCACTCTCGTTATCGACCGCTTGGCCAGTACCGCAACAACGCCCATCAACTTCACCGAAATCGCAGCCCGCTCCGGTCTTCACTTCCACTACAACAATGGAGCTTCCGGAAAGCGCTACCTACCCGAAACCATGGGCGCCGGCTGCGCCTTCATTGACCTGGATGGCGACGGATGGCAGGACATACTGCTCATCAATGGACACGACTTCGTTCCCCATTCCGCCCGCACTCTTCCGGCACTTTACCGGAACAACAAAGACTCCACCTTCACTGACATAACGAAAGGCAGCGGTCTCGACGTAGAACTCTATGGAATGGGTGTTGCGGTGGCCGATTACGACAATGACGGTCTTCCCGACATATACATCACCGCCCTTGAAGGCGATCGCCTCTTCCACAATGAGGGGCATGGCCACAAATTTCGCGACGTTACGGCCGCCACCGGAATCCGTAATGCCGAACTTTGGCACCGTCGGCCGCATGGCTCGATTATGACCGTGACGGAAAAGCCGATCTCTTCGTCGCCAATTACACTCCATGGAGCCTGAAACAGACATCTGGTGCTCCATGGACGGTTCGACAAATCCTACTGCACGCCCGAATCGTTCCAAGGGCGCTCCTTCCAGGCTCTTCCATAATCTCGGTAACGGTAAGTTCGAAGAGGTCGGTAAGAAAGCGGGTATTGCCGACCCGACCAGCAAATCGCTCGGCGTCTCCGTTCTTGATTTCGATAACGATGGTTGGCCCGATATCTTTGTTTCGAACGACACGCAACCGAATAAACTATTCCGGAACAATCACGACGGCACCTTCACCGAAGCAAGGTGTTGCCGCCGGGGTCGCCTATGGAGAAGATGGTGTCGCGCGCGGCGCCATGGGTGTCGATGCTTCCGATTACGACCGTTCCGGGCATCAGCACTTGCTCGTGGGGAATTTTCGAATCAGATGCTCGGTCTCTATCACAACGAAGGTACCGGTCTTTTCGTCGATGAAGCGCCAAGTTCAAGCGTGGGCCGTGCCAGCCTCCTTAGCCTTACCTTTGGTGTCTTTTTCTTTGACTACGACCTGGACGGCTACCCCGATATCTTCGCTGTGAACGGCCACACGGAAGAGGATATCGAGCGTATTCAGCCCAAAGTCAAATTCAGCGAGTCGCCCCTACTCTTTCGCAATCTGGGAAGAGCGCAAATTCGAAAATGCCACGACTTATTCGGCCCGGATTTCTCGCCGTCCGATCTTGCGCCGGGGCGCCGCCTACGCCGACTTCGATCACGATGGCGATCTCGATATGTTGGTCAGCACAAACAATGGCGCCCCTGCCCTTACCAGAACGACGGCGGAAATCGGAACAATTGGTTGGCGGTCCGGCTCATTGGGTCGAAATCGAATCGCAGTGCGCTCGGCGCCGTTGTCCGCCTTCAAAGCGCGTTAGGCAAACAATGGCAAACTGTACATAGCGGATCCAGCTATTGTTCTCAAAGCGACCTAACTCTAACATTCGGCTTGGGAAAAGATTCCGCCATTTCTGTGATCGACGTCGAGTGGCCCAGTGGACAGCGTCAGCATTTCAAGGGACTGTCGCCCAACCGGCTGATCACCATCGATGAAACCAAGGGAGTTCTCTAGTGAGTCGTTCGTTTCGTATCTTGGCGCTAACTCTCTGCGTGTGCACGCTTTCGTTCGCCCAGACAACTCTCACCGCGCGGCAGGTGATTGCGCTTATTCAGCAGCATGTGGGCGCCCCCGTTTCTGCAGATACTGTGGATACTTTCAAGGCGGGAGATCCGGATCAGCCGGTCAAGGGAATTGCCGTGACGATGATGGCAACCTATGACGTTCTGGAACGAGCGGCAGCCGCCGGCGACAACCTCGTCATTACTCACGAACCAACTTTTTACAATCATCGCGACACCTTGGCTGATCTTGACGTCCTCAAGGCGAAGCAGGCCTTTATTCAGGCTCACGGTTTGGTCGTCTGGCGCTTTCACGACGGCTGGCACCGGCGCAATCCGGATGGCATCCTTACTGGAATGACGCGTCAACTGGGCTGGCCGAACCAGCGGGTTTTGACTCTCCCTGAGACCTCCCTCGACGATCTCGCGTTGACACTAAAAACGAAGCTCGCCATCAACGTGATGCGGGTGGTGGGAAAGCAGGACATGAAGCTAACTAAAGTCGCTCTTCTGCCAGGAGCTGCCGGATCAACTCGTCAGATTGAGCTGCTGGAACGACCCGATGTCGAAGTTCTGGTTATCGGCGAGACGCCCGAGTGGGAGACGGTGGAGTACGTGGCGGATGCTGTCAGTGAGGGTAAACGAAAGGCCCTGATTATCTTGGGTCACATTCCGTCGGAACAAGAAGGGATGAAAGAGTGTGGGGACTGGTTGAAGAGTTTTCTGCCAAACCTGAAGATTGATTTTGTAGCAGCAAAGGAGCCCTTCTGGACCCCCTCGCACAATCGCTAGCCGGCGTGAGAAGCCATCGCCTTGAGGGGCCGTCTCTCACTCTCTTCCAGAAAGATGTAGTAAGAACTGCCTTCCCAAGCCACACGCGCCGTGTTTTCGTCGAAACCGTCGCCGATTACCTCTAAGCGCGCTCCACTCGGCAGCTGCATCAGAGTTCCTAAGCGTATCTTCCCGTGGGTATCCGGGCAGATTTGAATTGCCGCTGTATTTTTCGGCAATGTCAGGGTAGTTTTGGGGTAACCTGCGTTGAATGCAGATTTAGTACGGTACAAAGGCCACCTCCAGGTACCTGAAGTTTAATCCTCGCCCACCGGGGTGGTCAATAGGGATTCAAACCTTTCATTAAAAAAACGTATTTGTGCTAAACAACATAATTATGAGATATATCCATATTAGTTTGCTTGCAGTTACTACAGCTGTTACTCTCGGCGCCGCTCCTCCAGTTAAGGTCGCTTTGAAGAATGGCTCAGGGCAAAGCGTCGGTACTGCCATTCTTTCGCAGGCAGGAAAAGGCTTGGGTCCGGGAATCAATATCCGCCTCAACTTAAAAGACTTGCCGCCCGGAGAGCACGCGATTCACGTTCATCAGACCGCAAAATGCGATGGCCCCGATTTTACTTCGGCGGGAGGTCACTTCAATCCGGCAGGCAAAAAACACGGCCTGCAAAACCCGGAGGGTCCCCACGCTGGCGATATGCTGAACTTCACTGTTCTCCCCACTGGTACTGCTAGGACTACTGTCGTCGCCTCCAACCTCACCCTGGGTACGGAGCCAAACTCAGTCTTTACAAATGGCGGCACCGCGCTAGTGATCCACGAGAAGGCCGACGATATGAAGACCGATCCGGCAGGTGCAGCAGGCAAGCGCATCGCCTGCGGAGTCATCACTAAATAACCAAGATGAGGGCCGGCTCAAAAGCCTAGCGCTTACACATCTGGGGATACTGCTTTTTCAGAGCCGCTAACTTCGGTAGATCGTTATAAACGATGTACGGTTGGTCCATGTGGCTCTGAAGGTACTTCTGGTGGTAATCCTCGGCCATGTAAAAGGCCTTCAACGGTGCCACTTGCGTCACAATCGGCCTCTGGTAAATGCCGGCTGCATTCAGCTGCTGAATATAAGCTTCAGCAATCTTTTTCTGTTCCTCAGTGGTGTAAAAGATAGCCGATCGATACTGTGTTCCGTGATCTGGACCTTGCCGATTTAATTCGGTAGGGTCATGAGCAACTGAGAAGTAAACTTTCAGCAGTTGGCCGTAAGTGATTTTCGAGGGATCGTAAACAACCTTCACCGATTCGGCGTGCCCGGTCCTACCGGTGCTGACCACCTCATAGTGGGCAGTCGACTTTTCGCCTCCGGCAAACCCGGAAACCGCTTCGTTCACACCTTTGATGCGGTCGAAAACAGCCTCTACGCCCCAGAAACATCCTCCTGCCAGCACCGCCGTCTGCTTGCTCGAACTGGCCGCCAGTTGATCGTCGACGGCGGGGTCCGGGAAGTTGCCGGGCGAGGCGGCCGACATCACGGACGCCATCATCAACGCCAGCGGTAAAACTAAGGACGAAACTGCTTTGGACATAAACCCTCTCGCGCTTTTAGACGCACGGTGCAGAGCGACGGTTCGAAAACCTTCCGGTCCTACTTCCACTCCGGGTTCTTACCGATACTGACCAGGTTAGCTAGCAGACGGTATGCCCCTGGTACGCCGCTCGGAAGCTGCCGGTAGAGCGCATACGCGTCGTAGATGTAGAATCCCTTGCCATAACGGGCCACCAACAAGCCGCCCGCTTGCGGATCCTGCCCTGGGTCGTGCGTCTCCACCAGCGCTTTGTACTGCGGATCCCACTTCTGCAGGAATCCGTGCCCTCGCTCTTCTTCCCAACCCTTAAAATCGTCTGCTGAGATCCGGTTAGGCCAAACCAGGGCCGGATTCGAAGGGTCCAGGATAACCACCTTGGAATCTTCATCCACCACACGCTCGGGATTCTGTCCCAGCGAAAACGGGTAAGGTCCATAATTACGGTCGAAATTCTGCACGTTGTACTGCACAACCAGCGTTCCGCCGTGCCTTACATATTCAAGAAGATGCGAGTTCGCCGACCGTAGCTCCGGGCTTACGGCATAGGCGCGCACTCCCAGCACGATGGCGTCCAGGCCGGAAAGATCGCCGCTCTCGATCTCGCCCGCCGATAGAACCCGCACTCCGAGTCCAAGATCACGAAGCGCCCGCGGCACGTCATCGCCGGTTCCCGGCAGAAATCCGATTCTCAGGCCCGGAGCAGTCTGCACGTTCACGCCTCTGGCCTTGTAAACGGCGTTCCGGTAAATCGGGTATCCGCGCAGACCGGGATAACCAACACTCCGGTACCCCTCTTCGTAGGTCTTCCCGCCATATTCGGCGACCGCGCGAATGATGTAGCTCTCGGGATGAATGGCGTGGGGAGCGATCTGGAACGACACCGTCTGGTTTTCTCCATCCGAAGTAAAGTCGAACGGAATCGTGGCCGGAGTGGCCTGCCAACCTTCGGGTAATTGAAGCTTGATGGTGCCCTTCGCAGGCCCTTTCACATTGCTGTGCAGGATGCAGGAAAATTCGAAGGACTTCGCATCCAGCGGTACAGCTCCGGCTGCCGGTGAGACCGTCACGGAAATGGCTGGCCCTACCAGCAGGGGGTTCTCCAGCATGCCGATTCCTTCCACCCGGCTGTTAGCACCCACGACTTTTTGCAGATGAAGTTCCGTTCCTTGATAAACAACTCTTGCCGTTGCGTTAAGCGGATAAGGCGCTAACGACAGGTTGCGCCACTGCGCTTCGATCAGGTCGTAATAGGCCTGTTCCTGATCCGGACGCGTGTAATAAGGACGGGTGAGCTTGGCATCGTCGGGCACTGTCACCGAAAACTTCAAACGCCAATCCTTCTGCGCGGGTAGCGCCGCGCCAGGTTGCCCGTCCGGGCGAATGGTCCAGCTTTTTCCGTCGGTCCCGGCCAGCTTCAGATCTTCCACCGTTAAAGCGTCGGCTCCCAGATTCACCAACGTCGATTGCACCTTGAACTTCTGCCCGGGAATGGCGATTCCAAACGTAGGAGGTGTCCCGCCAAACGGGCCGGTGGGATCCTTCTCGGGAGCGACGACTGCGTCAAGCGTCAATCCCAGGGCAAGAGTCAGCGCTTTCTCAAACTGATCCTCTTTGCTCTTCAGCTCAAAGGCGACATCGCTTCTGCCCGGTTCGGCCAACTTGCTTCCTTCTACCTGGGCCCGAAGCTCGCGGACCATCTTTAATCCGGTCGCCAGATCCGGGGCAATCGCCGCTGGGTGCCCGGGTTGGTAGCTGTTGCATGCCTTCGACGTTGTCTCGGCCAGCCGCTTCAGTCCGCTTTCCAGAAATCCCGTATCACCCTTCGCGAGCGTTGCAATTCCAAGGAGGGAGATATCCAGGCCGTCATAGAACGACTGCTCCTGGTCTGCCGTGCCTTTGATCCGCGAGCCATAACGGTGGTACGGGACGGACACGAACGAGGGTTGAGGTAAAGTGCCGCCGCCATTCTGACTCTTTTGAAATCCCCAGCCTTCCCGGCCGATCTGCGAATAAGTGAGTCCAAGGGTCGGCTGCAGAACGCCTTCGGCGATGGTGACGTTCGCCCGCGGCCTTTCGGCGAGCCACGTCTTACTCACATAGTCATAGAAGCGTAGAGGGACGTACTTGTCGGTCGCATAATCGTAGATTGTGTTGTCCTTCGTCGGGGTAAAGAAAGGAACTCGTTCATAGACCTTCGGGACCGCCCACGTGCGCAGTCCTTCGCTCAGCTGCTCCGGAAATTGCTTGGGATCCGCTGCTGCTACCCAGGCTTCCTGGGCCATCTGCCCCGAAACCTGGTGGTTGCCATGCCCGTCCGTCGGAGCGCCGACAAATACTGAAGTGACGACCAGGGGGCGCGTCATGCGGATCACCCGCACTACGTCCGAAAGGGTGCGTTCGTAACCCCACTTGTCCAGTGCTTCTTCCCGAGTCTTCGAGAAGCCATAATCGATGGCTCGTCCCCAATATTGCTGGACGCCGTAGTATCGATCTGCCGCCAGTAGCTCCTGCGTGCGAACCAGGCCTAACGCATCGTACATATCGTTAGACATCGCGTTCTGGCCACCTTCGCCGCGAGTGAGCGTCAGGAGCGAAGCCCGCGCTCCGAGTCCCCGGCTTTGGCTGGCCAGCATTCCGCCATCCTCGTCATCGGGATGAGCCGTCACCATTAGAATGCTAGCGCGCGTCTGCAACGCTGCTAACCAGCGCGATAGTCCGGCACCACCACGATCCAGGTAAATATCCAGCGCATTGGGATCTGCTTCCCGCGGAGGACCGCTTTGTCCGCCTGCCACCGCGAGGGTACATGCC
Organism: uncultured Acidobacteriaceae bacterium; assembly: GCA_963814195.1. Taxonomy (GTDB): domain Bacteria; phylum Acidobacteriota; class Terriglobia; order Bryobacterales; family Bryobacteraceae; genus Bog-105. The sequence goes on along the minus strand of CAWFBU010000002.1, from coordinate 994,787 downwards.
AATGCACCAGCTACCGCCAAAAACGAGAACGCAATCCGGGGATTCTTTACGTCCAGCATGAATAGGAATAATCTACTTTCGCAGATTCTGTAATCGCCGGTCCAAGTTCCGCGTATAATCTCTACTACATTGATCGGATTCGGGGAGGCCTGAGGTTTCTAATGCGGCGCGCACACAGGTATGGGGTTGTTTTCGGAATGATTTGCGTTTTGCTTGGCTGGAGCGGCTCCTGCTCTGCACAAAGTCAGGCCATTAACGGCACAATCCGCGGGCGGGTCGTTGACCAGACCGACACCGCTATCCCCAATGCCAAGGTGACCGTCGACAATGTTGCGACCGGCTTCACGCGTTCGGAAGTGAGTACGGATGACGGCTATTACGTACTTCCAAATCTTCCGCTCGGCGAGTATCTGGTCACGCTGAGTAAAGAAGGCTTCACCACGGAGCGACACAGCCAGGTGGTGTTGAATGCGGGTACCGTTGCCGTTATCGATGGCCAGCTTCGGGTTGGGGCCACGAGTACGTCAGTGGAGGTGTCCGGAGGCGCGCCCATCGTCGACCCATCGCGCGTCAATATCGGCCGGACCATCACTCATGTGGAGATCGATAACCTCCCTCTTACCTCAAGCAATCCTTACAATTTCATCATCTTCCAGCCAGGAGTAAGCGGCCACCCCAACGCCGAACTCGGCATCCCGCGCACCGTGAATACCAACGGTCTGCTCGACCGTATCAATTACCAGATGGACGGCATGGTCGATACCGAAACGGACCGCTACGGTGTGCGGCTATTTCCGATCGCAGATATCTATGTGGGCGAAATTCAAACCATCTCCAGCAGTTTTGCGCCTGAGTTCGGAATGACGTCGGGAGACGTTTACAACGTGGTAACGGGCTCGGGAACGAACGCCTTTCACGGGGAATTCCTCTATAAGGGCCGTCCTACCGATGCCAGCGCACGACCGATCCTGCTGGGTACCAAGCCTAAACCCGATCTGACCTTAAATGACTTCAATATCAATGCGGGCGGGACCATCATCAAGGACCGGCTTTTCTTCTTCGGCGCTTACGAGCACCTGACGCGCGGCCTGCCGCAACCGAACACCATCAGCACCTCATCGGCATCCCAGCTCGGCCTCTCTCCTTCCTTGTTGGCAACGGCGCCCAGTGTTCAGCATGCGCAGTTCGCCGATCTCCGGCTGGACTGGCAGATTACCCAAAAGCATCGCTTCTTCGTCCGGCTGAACTACTTCCGCAACGAGTATCCATTCAATACCAACGTCGGTGGACTCTATGCCCTCGACACCGCCTCCGACTTCCGCGATCGCGCATACATCGGTGGCGCTCAACTGCTCTCGACCTTTTCGCCTAACTTGCTGAATGAGCTGCGATTTTCCGACCCTTACCGAAATGAGAAGCATGTCGCGAACTCCCTGAACGGACCTGGCCCGGTGATCTATATTCCGGGCGTTGCCTACTTCAACGGCTCGAATGCAGTGGGCGATGTCTTCGCCGAAAAAACGCCTAGCCTGAACGACAACGTCACGTGGATCAAAGGCAGCCACACCCTGAAGTTCGGGGGTGCCTTCGAACAGATTCTGGATGTTCAGTTGGGCGACACCTTCAGCCTCTACCAGTTCTCGACAATTAACAACTACCTGCTGGCGAAATCGGGCGCAAATCCAGTTAGTTACACCAACTTCCAGACGAGCATTGGAACGGTTGGAGCCGGCTATCACTCTCTGTTCTGGGATGTCTTCGCGCAGGATACCTGGCAGGCGCGCCCCAACCTGCTCGTGACCTATGGCGTCCGGTACGACCGTTTCCAAACTCCGGATGCACCGGCGAATGAGCCCTTCCTTTATTCCCGCAGCTTTCGGACTCCCGGTGCCAACTTCGCACCGCGTCTGGGACTGGCGTGGACTCTATCGCCAAAGACGGTCATCAGAGCGAGTTCCGGTATCTTCTATGAGGCGCCGGCCACCAATCTTTGGTACAACACGCTCTCGAATAATGGCAGCAGCAGCGCCTTTATCGCGAATATTGGCCCGACCGCGGCCTCTGCCCCCAGTTTCCCGAACGTTCCCAATCTTTCAGGCGCGGCCATCACGCGGGTTCCGGACATCACAACAATCACGCCAAACTTTAAGAACGCTTACACGATTAACAGCAGCTTTCAAATCACCCAACAATTGAGCGGCAGCGACGCCCTCACAGTGGGGTACGTCAATACCGGCGCACGGAACCAGGTGTTTCTACACAACCTGAATCTCACTAACCCTGTACGCTTTCTCGCCGATGGACGGCCGGTGTTCGGCTCCAGCCGGTTGTACCCGCAGTTCAACAACATCATGCTGCAGGATGTAGGCGCGATTGCCTCCTACAATGCTCTGATAACTCAGTATGTCCACCGGTTCGCAAAGGGCCTGCAGGTGGACGCTTCTTATACCTGGTCACATTCCATCAGTGACGCACCGGACGTGAATAGTTTTGAACAGAACCTGCCGATCGAGGACACGACCAGCCGTAGCCGCGATCGTGGGAATAGTATTATCAATCGCCCTCACGCCTTTACGGCGTCCGCCTACATTGCGCCGCACTTCCAAATCGATAATTGGCTTCTGCGTCAACTTGCTAATGGGAACGAGCTCGCGATTCTAGCGAATCTCTCCTCCGGCGACGCCCAGAATCTAACCGCCAACCAGGTTCTTAACGGAGACAGCATTACCGGTTCCGTGTCGCGGCCGCTCTACGTGGGACGTTACACCGCCCGCGCGCCCAGCGTATACCAAGTTGATGCACGCTACACCCGAACTTTGTTTACCATCCGGGACCGCATCCGTCCGAAGTTTCTGGCCGAGGCGAACAACATCGGGAATCACCCGAACATCACGACCATTAACACCACCAATCAGGTGAACTCGGCGGGATTTATCACCACGCCTGCCAGTCTGCTGCCGGTCTCAACCACTCTGGAAGGTCGAATCATCCAGCTTGGACTGCGCTGCGACTGGTAAGGGCGTCCTGAAACACAGGAGCAGGCCTTAACAGGGGTTAATGCTTGCGATGGTATCTTCTGTCCTGAAAAGCACGTCTCACTAATAGGAGTCATAACCACGTGCGTATTCATCCTGTGGGTCTTGCAACTACCTTCTTGTTTGCAGGTTGCGCGTTGCATCCGGTCTTTGTGATGGCGCAGGACGCCCCTCAACAATCGCCTTATCCGGCGCAACAGCAGCAGTATCCGCCGAAACAGTATCCCCAGCAGCAATATCCGCCGCCGGCACAGCAGTATCCTCAGCAACAGTACCCGCAGCAGCAGTATCCGCCGCAAGGGCAATACCCCCCACAGGGCCAGCCGTACCCCGCGGGACAGTATCCGCCGAACGGGTATCCGCAACCAGTCATGATGCCGCCGCAGCAACTGGATCAGCTGGTCTCCCGGATTGCGCTTTACCCCGATGGTTTACTGGCTCAGGTTCTTACGGCTTCTACCTATTGGAATGAACTCCAGGACGCTGCTGCCTGGGCCAATCAGCATCAGTATCTGCATGGTGATCAGTTGGCGCAAGCGATGGCACAGGACAGACTCCCGTTCGATCCGAGCGTCCTTGCCTTGATTCCGTTCCCTTCCGTCCTGAATCAGTTAGCTCAAGATCCGGGTTGGGCGCAGCAGTTAGGGAGTGCCGTTCTCGCTCAGCGGAACGACGTTATGGATGCGGTGCAGCGCATGCGGCAGGAGGCCTACAACTATGGCTACCTCCAGAACAATCAGTATGAGCGCGTGACCTACGCCGGTCCTGGTGTGATCCAGATTGACCCAGTCTCGCCAGGCGCCTACTACGTTCCTTATTACGATCCGCTAGTTGTCTACCGGCGTCCGCGTCCCGGCCTTTTTGTCGGAGGAGCAATCCGTTTCGGGCCCGCTGTGACGATCGGTCTTGGCTTTTCGCCCTATGGCTGGGCAAATCCGGGCTTCGGGTGGCGTGAACACGCGATCTTCTTCGACCATCGCCCGTGGGAACGTACCTGGACGAATCGCCAGGTGTACGTAGCGCCTTATGCCGGTCGCCGCTTCGATGGTCCCCGGGAAGAACACCACGACTTCGAACGTGGTCGTCGCGAGAATCGCGACGGTGGTCACGAACACGGTCACGAGCGGTAACTAATCGCGAGGTAGGGCAGACGATCTCGTCGTCTGCCTCTTTTGTCTACTGGAAGCGCGCAGGCGGCAAGACCGTCTACGCCACCCTTGCATTGTTTACGTAAAACTGAGACGTGGACTCAACCCAGCGTGCGAATTTTCCGCGGGAAACAGCACTGATTACTGACGAAGTCTGTTTACCCAGTCTGGAGCTTACGATGCCACGCTTTTTCCTTACGCTTCTTGCCGCGCCGTTCCTGCTTGTCTGTTCTTTCGTTCCAGCAAACGCTGCGACCACCACCAAGCCGGCCGCCGCAGCCCATGCCGTTAATGTCCCCGATGCTCAAATCGATGCCACCATTCGCATGAAGTTGGCCAAGTCGAAAATTGGCAAAGATGGTTTCAAATTCCATGTGCAGCGTGGAGTTGTGACCTGGGAAGGCAAGACCGATGTTATTCAGCACAAAGGGTCGGCCACCCGGATGGCCCATGCAGCCGGCGCAACCCAGGTTGTGAACAACATTCAGATCAGTGCCAACGCAAAAGCCAAAGCGGCAGCAAACCTGAAGAAGGCCTACGTAAAGTAAGTCGCACCCGCCGGACGGGTGTTGAGGCGCGTAACCTCCAACGGCGATTTGCGTGTTAGAGTTGGAGTGTTTACCACCTATCCGTAATGAAACGTAGTGCGTTTTTTATTCCCGCCGTCCTTTGTTCGCTCGCGGCTGTGCCGACCATTGCGGTATCGCAATCCGCGTCTGCGCCTCCGTCCAGTACGGCCACGACACCCAGCCAGCCATCAACAACCTCGCCCTCCGCTGCTCCAGCGAGCAGTTCCGGACTAACGCCCAGGGGACCGGAAGCAATCGCGCAACAGGATCCCAATAGAGTCGTGGCCACCGTAGGCGGAAAACCTCTTACCGCTAAACAGGCCGTCGACCTCTTGAAAGCGATCCAACCGGAAGATCGCAAGCGATACGAGAACAAGCTGGCAGAGCTCATCCGCCAGATCTACATGGAAGACGCGACCGCGGATGAGGCCATTCGCATGAAGCTGGATCAGCAGTCGCCGTGGAAAGAGCAGCTCAAAATCAGCCGGGCTAATATTCTGACGCAAGCTTTCATAACCCAGGAAGCTTCCAGTGGCGCGACGGCGGACCCGAAAGCCTACTACGACGGCCATCCCTCTGAATTCGACCAGGTAAAGCTGAGCGGCATCCTGGTAACTTTCAATCCTCCCGGCACTCCCGCCAATGCAGCAGGTGTTCAGCGCACCGAAGCCGATGCCTTAGCTAAAGCGAACGACATCGAGAAGAAGATCAAGGCGGGTGGAGACTTTTCGGCACTCGCGCGGACCGATTCGGATAATCAGCAGACCGCCGGCCGCGGTGGCGAAATTGGCTCCTTCACAATGGACAGCCCGAATGTGCCCCAGAACGTCAAGGATCTAATCTCCAAGATGGAGCCCGGCCAAGTGTCGGAACCCTTCCGCATTCCTAACGGGTTCTATATCTTCAAGGTGGACAGTCGTACGAAGCTGCCTCTCGAACAGGTAAAGGCCACTATTATTCAGAAGCAACAGACTGAAAAGACCCAGGCCTTGCTCCGGCAGCAACTGGAAAAGTACGACGTCAAGGTTCAGGATGCAGACTTCTTCGGTGGTAGTAGCGGCGCGACCGCTTCTCCTAAAATCCCGTCCCTCCAAAAGCCCGCTCCTCCTCCAGCAGCCTCAAAGTAATAATCGAGCCCTGGCGGCTAGGTTCGCCAGGGAACTTCGAAGCGTTGCCAAACTGGTCCCTGAACTCTCCGGTAATCCAGTGCAGGTTGAGTTGCTTCCGCAGCTATCCACTTCGGGAGGCAAACTATTCTCTTGTGCCACTCGCGGCAAGGAAGTTTACGCTGCCACATTCGTTCGCCAGCGGCGAATCGTCCTGGATCTCGCGTTACTTCAGCAGCCAGCCCTGTTTCGCGCCATTCTGATCCACGAGTTGTTCCATTTCGTCTGGGTAAGACTCGGCAACCCCGTTCGCAACTCTTTCGGAGATCTTCTCTTAAAGGAGCTTGACGGTAAAGCCCGCGGCGAACTGGGTGAATCGTCCTCTATCGCGAAGCTCTCTGCCTGGAATTCGCCAAAAGGCGGTCGCCACTGGAGCCACTACACCTGCGAAAGCTTCTGCGATACCGCTGCCTATCTGTTGTCCGGCTCGAACGCGGGGGAAGAGCGTAGCCGCCTCGCTCAGCGTTGGTTAAAGGCACGTACTACGTGGTTTGTGAAGGCCGCTTCCGCCGGTTGGGCCTGCTGAGCGATACACTAAGGTAGATGCTGAAGCGGACTGTTACTGCGACCCTCTGTGCCGCCGGTGTTCTTCTGTTTTCCGCCTGCTCAACGGACAGTCACGCGAGAAGCGTGACTCATGCGAAGGCGGCGAATCGAAAACCTGCGCCTGACTTCACTTTGAAGGATGCAGAGGGAAAGACGCTGAAGCTGAGCGATCTGCATGGCAAAATCGTGCTTCTCAACTTCTGGGCCACCTGGTGCGGACCCTGCGCCCTTGAGATCCCCTGGTTCGTCGAATTTCAGCAGGAGTTCCGGAATCGCGGTTTGGAGATCGTGGGTGTGTCTATGGATGAGGATGGCTGGACAGCAGTCAAGCCTTACATCAGCGAGCATAAGATTAACTACCACGTGCTGCTAGGCAACGACTCGGTCAGTCAGCTGTATGGCGGGGTTGATTCTCTTCCCACAACATTCCTCATTGACCGGGATGGTAAATTCGCTTTGGCACCGCACGTTGGGCTGGCCGGCAAAAATGAGTACCTCACCGACATTCAGAATCTGCTCAACGAAAGCGAAACTAGCACTAATCGGGCTTTCATTCCTGCCCTGTTCCGTCTGGGCGCAGAACAAGCGAGTCATCGTTAGTCCTCCCGAGCCGATCACCATCAGCCCCGGCGCTTCTATCTCGCAAGTGACGAAGGTCAGGATTCAATCCGGTTCGCATGTTAATAGCGACAAGCCGCGTAGCGAGTTTCTGATTCCACTACGCCTGGAATGGGAGCCCGGCCCTTTACAGGTGTCGTCGATCCACTATCCACCTGCTGAGGAGATACAGGTCGGCCCGGACAAACTGCTTGTCTATACGGGCGACTTCGCTGTGAAAACTGATTTCAAGGCCGCCCCAAATACTCAGCCTGGAAAACTGGACGTCAAAGGGAAGCTGCACTTTCAGGCCTGCAATAACCAGATGTGTTTCCGTCCGGCGACCGTGGACGTTGTTCTTCCTGTCAACATCCGATAACGGCACAGGATGAATCGCACTTGGGCGCTGCTGGCAGCCGGCAGCTTTTTGTTAACTGCGAGCTGTTCCCGCCGGGCTCCGTCTGAAATCGAGGTTGATTCTGCTCTGCAGGATTACATCTCGAGAATGCCTGCCATCGACAACCATGCTCATCCGATGAGGATGGAGCGTCCTGGTGATGAAGATCACGACTACGATGCTCTTCCGGCAGATGCCATAAGCGATCTGGCAATTCCGGCGGCGCTGCGGATGGACAGTCCCAGATTTCCTGAAGCATGGAGCGCCCTCTTCGGATACAAGTACGCTGATGCAGAGACTGCTCACCTTTCGGAGCTGGAGCGCTCGCGCCAGCAGATGAAGAGAGACAAAGGCGACCTCTACCCGTCCTGGGTCCTGAATCAGGCCAAGACGGATATCATGCTGGCGAACCGGACTGCTATGGGCGCCGGGTTGCCGTCCGATCGGTTCAAGTGGGTTCCGTTTGTGGACATGTTCCTGTTCCCTTTAAACAATGCTTCCTTCAAGAACAAGGACCCTGAACACAGGGCTTTTGTCACCAACGAAGAGGTACTTCTGAAGCGCTATATGAGCGAAGGAAGCATGACCCAACTGCCGCCGAACCTGGATGAATACCTTACGTTCATTACTCATACACTCTCCAATTGGAAGTCGAAGAACGCCGTTGCGCTGAAGTTTGAGTTTGCGTACTTGCGCGATCTGCAGATCAGTCATCCGCCGCGCGAGAGTGCGGAGCGAGTTTACTCGATCTACGCTCAATCCTCAGAGCCGACGGCCGACGATTACAAGCTTTTGCAGGACTTCCTCTTCCGCTATATCTGCTTACAAGCCGGCCAACTCGGACTTCCCATCCATATTCACAGCTCTATCGGGGCAGGTAGCTATTTCCAGACCAGCAATGCCAATCCTATCCCGCTCCAGTCGCTCTTCAACGACCCGGCCCTGCGCCGGACGAAGTTTGTGATGCTTCATGGGGCGTGGCCTTACGCACGGGAAGCCGCCGCCCTCATTCTGAAGCCCAACGTGTATGTGGACTTCTCTGCGTTCTCATATCTAAGCTATCCGGCCGAGTCCGCACGCGCCCTGCGACTCTATCTGGAATCTGTGCCTGAACGTGTGTTGTACGGTTCCGATGCCAGCCCGATGTATGAGCACGTCGGTTGGGAGGAGACCGCGTGGCTCGGATCGCGCCTTGGCCGGCAGGATCTGGGCATCGCCTTAACGGGAATGATGCGGGACGGCGAGATCACGGCTGATCGTGCCAAGGAAATGGCCAAGATGGTTCTCCGCGGGAATGCTCACCAGTTATACGGCTTCTAATCATTCGGCATGCGGCGGCTGCTGATCCGGCCCGGCGCCATCGGCGACTGCATTCTGTCCTTTCCGGCACTGGAATTCCTCAGAACTGACTACACGGAGATCTGGGCTCCAACGCCTGTGGTTCCCCTGATTGATTTTGCCGATCGGGTGAGCGCGCTCTCTTCGACCGGCTTAGACATGGTCAGCCTCGGAGATCGGCCCATGGACCCTGTCTTGCGCGATCGGCTGCAGACCTTCGACGAGATTGTCAGCTGGTATGGAACCAACCGCGACGAGTTTCGGTCTGCCATGAAGGAGCTGAGCGTGCCGTGTAAGTTTCATCAGGCGCTTCCTTCTCCCGCGGGGACAGTCCATGCTACTGATTTCTTCTGCGCTCAGGTCGGCGCGCCTGCTGGCGAGATTCCCCGAATCAGGCTTAACTCGGCACCGGTTGCGCGGAAGACAATCGTTATCCATCCGTTCTCGGGCAGTGCTAGCAAGAACTGGCCTCTTGCTTGTTTCCGTGAAGTTGCGACGGCTCTCGCTATCGAAGTAGAGTGGCTCGCCGGGCCTGAGGAGACGCTGGCCGAAGCCCATCGTTTCGATAGCTTACGGTATGTTGCCGAATGGCTCTCTGGTGCGCGCCTCTATCTGGGAAATGACTCGGGTATCACGCATCTCGCCGCTGCAGTGGGCGTTCCCGTGGTCGTGTTATTCAGGACGACGTCGGCAGACGTATGGGCGCCGCGCGGGAACTGTGTCACGGTCGTGCAGCAGTCCGGACTTACAGTCCGAGAGCTCAGCGCTCTACTGGCGAAGCGAATTGCCCGCTGACTGAACGAAGCTAGTCGGCTGCCTGGCTGGCGTTGGTTCGCGGAGCCCAGCGAACGATTGGCTTCCTTGCGGCGGACACCTCGTCCACCCGGCGTGTGCGCGTAGAGTGCGGAGCTTTCAACACTAACTCCGGTGTCTCTTCCACTTCCTTCGCGATGGAGATCATGGCATCGGCAAAAAGATCGAGTTCCCGTTTGCTCTCTGTCTCGGTGGGTTCAATCATCAAAGCTCCCCGGACGATCAAGGGAAAGCTGACAGTGTATGGATGGAAGCCGTAGTCGATCAGGCGCTTGGCGATATCACCGGTGCGAACACCCTTCTTCGCCTGCCGGTCATCGCTGAACACGCACTCGTGCATGCTTGGGGATTTGTAGGCAAGCTCAAAGTAAGGCTCCAGCAAGGTTCGAATATAGTTAGCGTTCAGTAGTGCGTCAAGCGTGGCCTGCCGCAAGCCATTGCCACCATGCGCCATAATGTACGCCAGGGCCCTCACCAGCACGCCGAAATTCCCGTAGAACGCGCGTACCCGGCCAATGGACTGGGGCAGATCGTAGTTCCACTTCCACGCGCCATTCTCCTGCTTGAGCCGTGGGCTCGGCAGAAATGGTGTCAATACTTTGGCCACCGCCACGGCACCCGATCCCGGACCACCGCCGCCATGTGGAGTCGAGAACGTTTTATGCAGATTCAGGTGCATCACATCGACCCCGAAATCTCCGGGACGCGCCACGCCCACCAGGGCATTCATGTTCGCCCCGTCCATGTAAACCAAGGCGCCCTTCTCGTGCATCATGCGAACAGATCTTTGAGATGCTCTCTTCGAATACTCCAACCGTGTTGGGGTTGGTGATCATCAGGCCGGCGACATCATCCGTCAGCGCCTTCTCGAGCACCGCCAGATCCACGATGCCCCGATCGTTCGACTTGATGTTCTCCACCGAGTAGCCGACCATCATGGCAGTCGCCGGATTTGTACCGTGGGCAGAATCCGGAACCAGAATCTTTTTTCGCGCGTTTCCGCGTGCTTCCTGTAGCGCGCGGATCATCAGGATGCCCGTGAACTCACCATGTGCGCCGGCCGCAGGCTGCAGAGTTACGGCATCCATACCGGTGATCTCTGCGAGTGCACGCTCCAGCGTGTCGATCACTTCCAGACAACCCTGAGCCAGCGACTCGGGCTGATAAGGATGCGCCCAGGCCAGTCCTTCGGTGCGAGCCACCAACTCATTCACGCGCGGGTTGTACTTCATCGTGCAGGAGCCGAGCGGATACAAGCCGAGATCGATCGCGTAATTCCACGTCGAGAGCCGCGTGAAGTGCCGCAGCGTCTCGAACTCGCTCACTTCCGGGAAATCTTCGATCTCTTCGCGAACGTTGTCCGCGCCGAGAACCTGTTCAGCATTCACGGTGGGTACATCGAGAGGCGGAAGCTGGTAGCCGACCTTGCCCGGCGAACTCATCTCGAATAGGAGCGGCTCTTCCTGAACGATGTGCTTGGAAACCTTCTTGATCATGGAAGTCAGCCTTTCTTAATGCGTTCCAAACGCCTGCGCAACAGTATCCATATCTGCGCGCTTGTTCATTTCGGTTGCGCACAGGAGTATGCAGCCCTTCAGTTCCGGGTAGAAACGATCCAGGGGCAGGCCACCGACGATGTTCTTCTCCAGCAGATCCGCATTGACCTGTTCCGGCGACTTTCCGTTCGTCCGAACGACGAACTCATTGAAGAAGGGCCCGTCGAACTGCAGGGGCAGTTTTTCGGCCAGGTAATGGGCCTTCGACAAGTTCTGGTGCGCCAGTTCGCGCAGGCCCTCTTTGCCATACAGCGCCATGAACACGGTGGCCATAAGAGCAAGCAACGCCTGGTTCGTACAGATATTCGAAGTCGCCTTCTCGCGCCGGATATGCTGTTCGCGGGTCGCGAGCGTCAGGCAGTAGGAGCGCTTCCCATCCAGGTCCGTTGTTTCACCCACCAGGCGGCCGGGCAATTGCCGAATGTACTGATCGCGTGTGGCGATGATGCCAACATAGGGGCCACCGTAACTGGGGGAGATCGCGAAGCTCTGCAGTTCACCCACCACGATGTCCGCTTCGCGAGGAGGCTCAATCAGACCTAAAGCTACAGCCTCGCTAAACACCACAACCAGCAGCGCGCCCTTGCTCTTCACAATGTGCGACAGCTGATTGACCTGCTCCAGAATCCCGAAAAAGTTAGGTGTCTGAACAATTAGGGCGGCGACGTTCTCATCCAGCTTGGATTTGAGATCGTCCAGATCCAATCCACCTTTGGCGGTGTACTTGATCTCTTCTACCGGCATGCCCTGGTGCTGCGTGCAGGTCTTCAAAGTCTCGCGATATTCAGGGTGAACCGACCGCGCAATCAGAACTTTGTCCCGTTTCGTAATGCGAACGGACATGAGCGCGGCTTCCGGTACAGCCGATGAGCCGTCGTACATGGAAGCGTTGGCCACTTCCATGCCGGTCAACTGGCAGACCATAGTCTGGAATTCGAAGATGGAGGTCAGCGTTCCCTGCGAGATTTCAGCTTGATAGGGGGTGTACGAAGTAAGGAACTCACCGCGCGAAACGATCGTATCGACAATAACTGGCCGGTAGTGCTGGTACACGCCGGCTCCCAGAAAGCTAGCATACTGAGTTGCATTCTGCCGTCCGCGTTGCGAGAAGTAGTCGACGATCTCGTACTCACTCTTGCCGTCCGGGATAGCGAGACCCTTGTCGAAACGGATATCGCTCGGAATGTAACGAAGAAGATCTTCCTGCTTTTCGAGGCCGATGGTCGAGAGCATCTCCCGTCGTTCGGCATCTGACTTTGGTAAATATCGCAAAGAACGTTTAACTCCGGAACAGGTGTGGCGTCAACAGGTGCTACAGACGCCCGGTGCAAAGGGGGGAAGGGAACTAACTACTCAGCCCCTACATACTTTTGATAATCGGGGGCCGCCATCAATTCATTTATTTCGTCGTTGCCGCTCACTTTTACTTTGATGAGCCAGGCATCGCCATGCGGATCTTCGTTCAACTTTTCCGGCGTTTGCTGCAGCAAGTTGTTCACTTCAGACACTTCACCCGAAATCGGTGCATAAATATCGGACACTGCTTTCACCGACTCGACCGATGCAAATGTCTGTCCCTTGGTGACTTGCGCGCCGACTTTCGGCAGGTCCACGAATACGATATCGCCGAGCTCGTGCTGTGCGTGATCGGTAATACCAATTGTGCCCTGGCCGCCTTCCACATGCACCCATTCGTGCTCTTTCGTGTACTTGTAAGTATCTGGATAGGTCATCACTTTTCTCGTTTGTAGAAGGGAGTCGGCACCGTTACCGCGTCCACCGGCGTATTGCGGATCAGAACCTGGATGGGTACTCCGGGACGGGCCTGCTCCACAGGAAGGTAGCAGAGGCCGATATTGGAATTCATCGTCGGGGAAGGGCCGCCGCTCGTTACCCATCCCGCAGGCTGTCCGTCGACCAGAACTTCGTAGCCGTCTCGCCCGATGCCGCGGCCACGCATCTCAAACCCTACCAGCTTGCGCGTTAGTCCCTGCTCCAAAACCTTTGCCAGCGCTTCGCGGCCTACGAAATCCCCCTTGTCCATTTTCACGATCCAAGCCAGATCCGCTTCGAACGGGTTGATGGACGCCGTTATTTCATGGCCGTAGAGAGCCATCTTCGCTTCCAGCCGAAGCGTGTTGCGGGCACCCAGCCCGCAGGGTTCAATCTCAAACTCTTTGCCGGCTTCCAGAAGCGTGTTCCAGATACTGACGGCAGCTTGCGGCGCAATGTAAACCTCAAAGCCGTCTTCGCCGGTATAGCCAGTTCGTGCAATCCGTGCAGGCACACCAGCAACTTCACCGTCCTGGAACCAGTAATAACTGATCGAGTTCAGGTCCGTCGAGGTCAGCTTCTGCAGTGTTGCTAAAGCCTTCGGACCTTGCACTGCCAGCTGCGCGTAGCGATCGCTAGCAAAATCAACCTGGGCGTCGAAGTTGCCTCTCAGCTTCCATAATTCAATGTGCTCGAAATCCTTCTCCTGGTTGGAAGCGTTCACGCAAATGAAGAAATGAGAATCGGAAACCTTGTGAACCAGGATGTCGTCGACGAAGCCGCCATGCTCATAAAGCAGGCCGGAGTAGTGCGCCTGACCGACCTTCAGTTTGGCTGCATTGTTGGTCGAGACGAAATTGACCAGCCGCTCCGCGTCAGGGCCAGAGATCTCGATCTCGCCCATGTGGCTAACATCGAACAGCCCTACGCCTTTGCGAACAGCGTGATGTTCTTTCAGAACGCCCGCATATTGCACCGGCATGTGCCAACCGCCGAACTCGACCATCTTGCCGTTCAGTTGGCAATGCGTGTCACAAAGGGGCGTTCTGCGCAGATCTGAAACGGCAAGGCTCATGAGGGGAACGGAACCCTCAGCGTAACACGCTGGGGAGCGAATTCCCCTGATCTGGCGCGGGAACTAAGCGACTCCGTCGACCGCTTCGGCGCCGTATTCTTTCAACTTGTTGAAGAGCGTCTTCAAGCTGATGCCAAGGATTTCCGCGGCTCGGGTTTTGTTGTTCTTGGTGTGCGTGAGCGTGAGGTGAATCAGCGCCTTCTCGGCATCTCCGACGGTGGTTCCGACGGGAAGCCGAACGCTCTCCGGCTCGAAAATCTGAGCTGGCGGACGAGACCCCACCGAGACGCCGAAATCATAGGGGAGATGGGACATCTGGATCGAACCTTCGCCAGCCATAATGACGGCGCGTTCCAGGACGTTGCGGAGTTCGCGTACGTTGCCCGGCCACGCAAACTTCTTGAAGGCCTCCATCACGTCCGGATTGATGCTTGTCACATTGCAATCGTGCTTGCGGTTCAAATGCTCGATCAGCGTGTCGCAAAGTACCGGCAGATCGCTGAGACGTTGACGCAGCGGCGGTAATGATATTTGAAAGACGTTCAGGCGGTAGTAAAGATCTTCGCGAAGGTCGCCCTTTTTCAGCGCATCGTCGAGGACGCGATTGGTGGCCGCGATGACCCGCACGTCTACTGAGATTTCGCTTTTTCCGCCTAGCCGGCGCACGCGCGAGTCTTCCAGGACGCGCAACAGCTTGGCTTGGGTACCGGGCGGCATTTCAGCCAGCTCATCCAGCAATAGCGTTCCATGCTGGGCCAGCTCAAAACAACCCGCGCGACGCTCCAACGCACCGGTAAACGCGCCCTTCTCGTGCCCGAACAACTCGCTTTCCATCAGTGTTTCAGGCATAGCCGCGCAATTAATCGCCACAAACGGACCGGCCCGGCGAGGACTCAATTGGTGAATCGCGCGCGCCACCAGTTCTTTCCCGGTGCCGCTCTCACCAACCACCAGCACAGCCGCTTTGCTCGGTGCCACCTGCTGGACGACGTTGAAGACCTGCTGCATCTGCGGCGAGGTTCCCACCATGTCAACCAGGACGCCGGAATAGGATAACTGCCGTTTCAGGCGTTCGGTTTCATCTGCCAGTTGGCTTTGCGAGGCGGCACGTTCGAGAAGAACTCTCAAAGCCGCCGGTTGTATCGGTTTTTCAAGAAACCAGAAAGCACCCAGATCGTGGATCGTCTGTATGGCCGTCTCGATGTTGCCAAAAGCCGTGAGGACGATAGCCGGCGGCATGTTGCCATCCGCCCCCAACCGCTTCATGAGTTCGAAGCCGTCCATGCGCGGCATCATCAGATCTGTGACGATTACGTTGGCCGAGTACACGGCCAGCTTATCGAGTGCTTCCTGGCCGTCGCTGGCCGTTTCTACCGTAAATCCCCAGGCGGAAATCATGGCAGCCAAGGGTGCGCGTTGCGACTCCTCGTCGTCAACAATTAAAACGTTAATGCCGTGCCAATTGCTTTGGTTTGCCAAGATACTAATCTATTCCAGGCGAAGATTGTCAGCCGGAAGTCCGGCTGACGCTAAGCCCTCACTTATCTTTGAACTCTTAGAGTAAACTGCCCGCAGTGGAAAGGCTACTATCGAGAATCCAAATAGAACTTCCAATCGTACCTGCCCTATCATTTGAGGAGTGATAAGTCGGTCCTATGCCCGAGCCTCTCAGCGACCAGTCCGGAACACCTGCATCGGAACGTCCGACATTGGACGAGCCGCCCCCATTTTTAGGTAGATGGTCACGCGTGTACGCCGGAGTTCTCATCTATCTTGCCGCCGCGGTGCTGCTCTTGACGGCGATTACCCGTCTCTTTCACTACGACTAGCCTGAATGCGCCTTCGCGAGGCAGCACGCTAGAATGCGGCTGAACCGTTTGATGACTGCCTGCGATCCCAGCCTTGCCTCTTCGACTGGCCTTAGCCGCAAAGGTCTGGAAATCATCGTGACGTCCCGCGAGGAGGCAATCGAGGCTGAACAGGGCGGTGCTGACCGGTTAGAGGTTGTCCGATCGCTGGAAAAGGGCGGCCTGACGCCTCTGCTGGAGTCGCTTGAAAGCATTCTTCCGGCAGTTCGCATTCCTGTCCGCGTGATGCTGCGCGAGACTGATTCGATGACGATCGCCAACGCCGAGCAATTGGACCGGCTCACCGACATGGCGCATCGGATCGCTCAATTTCCCATCGAAGGGCTGGTTATCGGATACCTCGAGAGCGGACGTGTCGATGAGCGTGCGCTCGGGCAGATCTTGAGCGCCGCTCCCGGTATGGCGGTTACTTTTCATCGCGCCTTCGAACATCTGCAGGTCCCGCTTGCTGCTATCTCCGTGCTCAAGAAGTTTCCGCAGATCGATCGCATCCTGATTCGAGTGAGAGATGACGATGCTGGGATCAACCTGGCGCAGGCTAAGCAGTGGCAACACTTCGCCGCTCCGAACATTCGCTTCATCCTAGGCATCGGTCTGGGCCGCACGCTTCTGCCCGCTATCCGGAATGATGCCGATTTCTGCGAGGTTCATGTCGGCCGCGGTGCACGGGAGCCGGAAACCACCTTCGGCGCCGTGGTACGCGAGAAGATAGCGGGATTAAAGAGTGCTCTTCTGTGAGCACGATCGATTGGGTTGTCCTATTCACCTGGCTCATTTCGCTAGTCAGCTACGGTTTGTATCGCGGGCGAGGCAGCACCACAGTTAACACCTACCTGCTAGCGGGCAAGTCCATGCCGTGGTACGCCATGGGCCTTTCGATTCTCGCGACCCAGGCAAGCGCCATCACTTTCATCTCGACCACGGGGCAGGGGTTTGTGGACGGTATGCGCTTCGTGCAGTTCTATTTCGGGCTGCCCATCGCGATGATTATCCTGTGTGCGACGGCTGTTCCGATCTTCCATCGCGCTAAGGTTTATACCGCCTACGAATACCTGGAAAGTCGTTTCGATGCGAAGACGCGGGCTCTGGTCAGCATTATCTTTTTGGTGCAGCGCGGGCTTGCGGCGGGCATCGGGCTCTATGCACCCGCCGTGGCACTCTCGGCTGTACTGGGCTGGTCCGATCGTCTGATGGCAGTCCTGATCGGATTGCTGGTGGTCGTCTACACGACTACCGGTGGAATCAAGGCCTTGACCTGGGCCGATGTCCAGCAGATGACGATGATCTTTATTGCGCTCCTGATCAGCCTGGTGGTGGCGATTCAGTCTCTGCCAGCCAATATCTCGTTCCCGGATGCGCTGCATCTGGCGGGAGCCGCCGGACGGCTTCAGATTGTGGATTACCACTTCGATCTCGCGGACCGATACAACGTATGGAGCGGCCTGATCGGCGGCGGCTTTCTCGCACTGGCCTACTTCGGCTGCGACCAGAGCCAGGTGCAGCGTTATCTTACCGGCAAATCGATTGCACAGAGCCGATTAAGTCTGCTGTTCAATGCGATCGTGAAGATTCCGATGCAGCTGTTCATTCTCTTCATCGGAGCGATGGTGTTCGTGGTCTCGCTATTCGCACCACCGCCTGCGATCTATCAGCCTGCGGAGGCGGTGCGCGCTTCGAAATCTCCAAACTGGACGGCAGTCGAAGGACGTTACCGGCAGTCCTTTGAACGACGGCGCGACGCGGCATTCAAAGCGGCAGATGCACTGCGTCATCCTGAGCCGAGCGCCGGTGCGATTGCGGGATTTCGCACCGCGCAATCCGAGTTCGAGAAGAGCAGAGGCGCGGTGCTCGGGCTAGTCGCGGACCTTGAAGGCGGGAAGCGCTTCGACGACACCAACTACATCTTCCTCTCGTTTATCAAGGCTTATTTGCCGGTGGGGCTGATCGGCCTGGTGATCGGAGTGATCTTCTCGGCGTCCATGGGATCTACTTCGGGCGAGATCAACTCGCTCGCTACGGTTTCCGTGATCGATATCTACAAGCGCTTTCTGGTGCGCGACAAGAGCGACGAACACTACTTGTGGGCGTCGCGTCTGCTGACCTTATTCTGGGGTGCCTATGCGGTGACCTTTGCGGCTTCGGGTGCGCGCGGCTTTGGTGCGCTGATCGAGCGCGTCAACATTGTCGGGTCGCTGTTTTATGGCGGGCTGCTGGGGGTGTTTGTTCTGGCATTCTTCTGCCGTCATGTGCGGGGGACGGCAGCTTTCGTGGGAGTTCTAGCGGGTGAAGCCGCCATCTTCTCGGCGGCTTTATTCACCCACATCACTTATCTCTGGTACAACGTTCTGGGTTGCTCGGTGGTAGTCGCGGTCGCCTTGCTGCTGTCGATCGGACCAGAGAAGTCGTCAGACCTGCATCACGGAAATGTCGACTGTTGAGCGGTGGCCTTCGATGACCACGATGCCGCTCTCGGTGACATGCCACTTCTTGCGGTCTTCCTCGTGGTTGTAGCCGATTTCGGCGCCGGCCGGGATTTTGACGTTCTTGTCCAGGATGGCGCGCCGAATCTTCGCATGCCGTCCGATGTCGCAGTTGTCGAAGATGACCGAATCTTCAACAATTGCGCCGGTATGAACACGCACTCCGCGCCCTAAGATGGAGCGTTTGACCGTGGCTCCGGAGACAATAGAACTGCCGGCAATGATGGAGTCGATCGCTAAGCCGCGACGCCCTTCCTCGTCAAAGACAAACTTGGCCGGCGCATCGAAGTAACCGGCTGTCCGCAAAGGCCATTGACGGTTGTAGAGGTTGAGTTCGGGCGAAACGGCGCGAAGATCCATGCTGGCTTCGTAGTAGGCATCCAAGGTGCCGACGTCGCGCCAGTATTGCGGGGCCCCGATCGGGTCACCGGGGATGACATTAGTCTGGAAATCGTAGGCGAACATATCGGCCCGTCCAATGAGACCCGGCAGGATGTCTTTACCGAAGTCGTGTGAGCTCTTCGGGTTCTCGCTGTCTTTACGTAATTCCTCCATCAGTAGATCGGTGGAGAAGATGTAATTGCCCATGGAAGCGTAGACACGGGTGGGGTCACCGGGCATGGTGGGCGCGTCGGCCTTCTTTTCGTGAAACCCGACAATGCGCCCATCAGCGGTCGCCTCAATCACGCCGAACTCGGTTGCATACTGCTTGTCTACGGGGATGGCGGCGACGGTGACGCCGGCCTGCTTCTCCACATGGAACTCGATCATCTGCCGGATGTTCATCCGATAGATGTGGTCCGCACCGAAAATGACGACCACGTGCGGGTCGGCCTGTTCAATCAGATTGCAATTCTGAGAGATCGCATCGGCTGTGCCGCGGTACCAGTCCTCGTGAGCCGACCGCATCTGCGCCGGCACCGGAATGATGAAGTTATTCCGAAGAAGGCCGCTCACCTCCCAACCTTCGCGCAGGTGCTGCAGGAGCGACTGACTCTTAAATTGAATTAGGACATAGATCGAGAAAACTCCTGAGTTGACCAGGTTGCTAAGAACGAAGTCGACAATCCGATATCTTCCGCCGAATGGAACGGCAGGTTTGGCCCGCTCTTTCGTCAGCGGATAAAGGCGGGTTCCCTTACCCCCGGCGAGCACGAAAGCCAGCACACGTAGCTGCATGGAGCTACCTCCGCCGACAAGGATACCTGAATGGTTTTTGTGTTCGATAGGAGGGTCTTTGCGGGGCTTGCGGCAGAGGGCAGAGACTGTCTATGGAACCTTGCACCTGGACTGTTGGGCGCTTGCGCAGACGGCAAGACCGTCTACGCCACCTGTTGGCGGGATAGGAGGACCTGGTCGTGGACCGGTTGCAGCCAGCGGCGATAGGCGGGTAGGAAGCCGTGCGTAGCGTCGAAGTAGAGCGTTCGTAGCTGTTCGGTGACTGTCCCGGGTTCTCCGGTTCCGACCGGGCGATGATCGATCTCGACCACGGGGACGACTTCCACGGCTGTCCCTGTAAAGAACACCTCGTCGCAGATGTAGAGTTCGCTACGGTCGATAGAGCGCTCGATTACTTCGATTCCCAGCTCCTTACGGGCAAGCTCGATGATACTGGCGCGGGTAATCCCTTCCAAGATGTTGTCGGTCACCGGGGGCGTAATCAGCCGACCGTCGCGCACCATGAACAGGTTGCAGGCTGCGCCCTCGGCGACATGGCCGTCCGCCGTGAGGAAGATGGCTTCGTCGTGTCCATTGCGGCGCGCTTCATCGCCAGCGAGCACACTGTTGACGTAAGCACCGCAAATTTTCGCGCGACCGGGGATGGCGTTGTCGTCTACGCGCCTCCAGGAAACCACGCCAGCTTTGATGCCGCGATTTCCGAAGTACTGGCCGAAGGGGAGAGCGGTGATGGCGTAAGAATCGTTCTCGTCGGCCGCTACTCCGATGCGGGCGGCGCTTTTATAGGCGAGCGGGCGGACATAAACGTCGGAACGAAAGTTGTTACGGCGACAAAGTTCGGCAGTAATCTCGGTCAGTTCGCCAGCGGACGCAGGCACACGGATCCGCAGAATGCCGCAGTTTCGCTTCCACCGATCAAAGTGCTCTACCGCTCGCAACAGGAATAGGTCGTGCTGCTGGTAGTAGCCCCGGATTCCTTCGAACACGCCTGTTCCGTAGTTCAGGGCGTGGGTAAGGATGTTTACATTCGCATCGGCAAGACGGACGAAGTCGCCGTCAAACCATACGAGGGTATCAGGATCGGGCTTTTCGGTTTTCACTGGATCAACTCCCTGCTTCCAGTGTAGCCCTAAAAGCACCACGTCGCTGTGGTGCCTCAGTCCTCAGGTACCGGAACGGCCGGTTAAATGATTGAAATTCATGAGGACGTTGAAGAGCATCCGGAACTCTCCGAGGTTCTGCCAGCGATAGCAGGGATTCGTGGCGAACAGGATGACACGGCCTTTTTCCACCGGAACATCAACGATGGCCGGACGTCCTTTGATCTCGGACGCGTTTTTCATGAACCCGCTGAGGACCGACTCATCACCTCCGGGGAAGCGCATGAGCACATCGTCCTTGTCTGCCGGCAACACGGTAAGGAGTGGCCCGCCGGCCCAACGAACCGACTGCATCTTGCCGTCGTAGCCATAAAAGATGGGGTTTTCGGGGTGAGTGATTTCTGCCTGAACGATCGGTCCCGGTGCGTAAAATTGCGGCGAGGTACGACCGGCTTCGACGCGGCGGGTAAGACCGAACTCCGGAGGGAAGCTGCTCGAAACCCCCATCGTGACGAGAACGCCGCCGTCTTTGACGAACTGTTGAAGCGCGACGACTCCTTCGAGGCCCATCCCGCCGGTAATGTCGGGAGAGGATCCGTAGTCGCCTAAGAACTTGAACTTGTCTGTCTTGGTATAGGCCAGCGGAATCTTCTTGGGTTCGATGTCGAAGACCAGGCCCTTGGCGGTGCGGCCCTGATTCGGGATCAGTATGACGTCGTAGCTGGCGCGCAGATTGCCGGCGCGGACCCTTTCTTTGTAGATCAGATCGTACGGGATCTGGTACTGATCGAAGGCGTAGCGCACCCAGCCGACATCCTGCGTGCTGCCCCAGGTGCTGTACATGGCCGTGCGGGGCGCGCCGGCGGGATGAGAATTGATTCGGGGAACCGGGCCTACGGAGATGGCTTCAAGGCCGAGACTCCGCGCGGCTTCCAAAGCCACCTTGCGCTTTGTCTTTGACGAGGAAGGAGCCTGCGGGCATCGGCTTTTTGCCGTAGGTGAAAGCGCTTTCCGCAATGCTGACCTCCGTGCCCTTCAACCGGGCGAGTAGGGTGATCATATCTGCGGAGCCGTAGTCCGGGATGACCCACGTTCCGTCGCTCTGCTCAACGGTCGAAGGAGGAGCCGGGCTGATAAGCTTCGACCGGTGTGTTGCAAGACGTTCGGATCAGCGCTTTCGACGATGGTGGTGTGGGTCATGAGCCCCATGGTCCAGGCGGCATCGTCGTAGGTGCGCAGCGTGGCATCGGGATAGACCTGTTTCTCGAGCAGAATCTTCGCGAGACGCCCATAGGGCTGATCGCGCTTGACGACCAGAGAACCAGCGGGAAATACGCCTTCCTTCAGCCTCAGTTCGGTGGTTGCGCGCCCGACCTCGATGCCCTGTATGCGCAGAATGTTGACCACGAAGTCCACACGGGTCATGTCCTTTTGATCGCCCGGGATCACGTAGCCATAGGGCGGCTCAGTCTTGCCGCTCTCAATGGAGTTGCGGCTCTTCTTATAGAAGTTGTCCAGCACTACTTGCGGGAAAGCGGCCGTCATTTGCAGTGCGCTGAGGACGCCGGTCTCCATGTAGTTGGTGTTGTTGCGCATGGACCAATCCACTTCTTTGTAGGGCGGGAGGGGACGGTACCATTCGCGATCCGTCATTTTCGGTCCGGTCGCCGGTGCGCCACCCGGGGGCGGAGTGTCGATGTGGCGATGCATGGTGTTCGCTCCGCCGTTGCCGAAGGTCTCGTACATGCGCAGCATGCCGTTGTGGTTTGACGACATGAAGCCCAGATAGCCAGGCGACCACATATCGACGAAGGCGTGGGTCCAGACGCCGGGCATGCCGTACTTGATCATCTGCGCCATCTCGAAATTGGAAAACCACGGCAGTTCGCCATAGAGGATCGGATCGAGCGTCGGGTTCTGCGGCGCCTGGCCGCTGAAGGTGTACATGAAAGGCTCCGATTCGTGCAGTTCATGCATGATCGGCGGATGCCATTGCAGATACCAACGTGAGCAGGTGCTGCATGGGGAGCTGAGAGTAGTTGATGTCGCGATTGTCGTCGTGAAAGATGTACTTGCCCCAGTAGGGCGGGCCGCCGAGGTTATCGGTCTCGGATTTCTCGTTGATCTTGTAGCGGTAATACCAGTCGGCAGTAGCGGTCGCGGCCGTCCGGATCCGCGGCCGGCGTGATGGAGACGATGACGTGGTCGCGAATGCTCCGGATAAGCGGCGTATCTTCGGTCGCCAGGCGGTAGGCCAGCTCCATCAGCATCTCCGGCGGCCCGGTCTCGGCGCTGTGCAGGCCGCCCATGACGTGATAGATCGGCTTGGCCTTGGCGATGATTGCTTCGCGCCTCGGCGCCGCTGAGTTTACGCGGATCGGCGAGCTGCGCCAGGTAGCGGCGATAAGTTTCGAGGTTCTGGATGCTTTCGTCAGAGCCGACAAAGACGACGATGCACTCGCGTCCTTCATCTGTTTTGCCGATCTCGACGATCTTCACCCGCGGGGATTTCGATGCGAGGGCTCGGTAGTAGCCCACCATCTCGGCGTAGTAGGTGAGCCGATTGGGTACGCCGATGTGATGGCCCAGGACGTCCTTCGGGCGAGGGAACGGTGGCGCTTTTTGGGAGATGGTCAACCAGCGGACTGATGAACTCCGGGCGCGTCGTCCATTGTTTGACGGACGCGGCGAAATCGGGGTCCATCTCCTGCGCCTTAGCGAGTGGAGAGAAGAGGAGGAGTCCCGAGATGAGCCAAAGGCAGCAGTTCTGTCGCATGGAAATGGTTCATTGTACGCGGGGATGAGTTCAGAAGAAGATTCAGCTGGCTTGTTGCTGCATGAGTTCGTAGCAGTAATGGGTCTTGATGGTGGGCCAGGCGACGTGATCGCGGTCGCGAGCGACCAGGTGATGGGCTACGCGGCGTTGGATTTGCTCCATCGGAAATTCGAAGCCAAACATCGCTAAGTCATCCAGATCAAAGGGCAAGTCCTTGTCCTTACAGTGGGTGTAGAAGCGGGCGACTTCTTCTAATTTGGCAGCTTCGACTTTGCGGCGGGCAGTTTGGAGGGTGTTCAAGCTGACGAGCTCGCGTTCGCGCTGACGATTGAGGCGGGATTCCTGTAGAGCTAGATTCGCGAGTGGCTTTTGGAGTTCAAGTTGCACTTCGGCTTCGATGAGCATGGCTCGGATGTCTTCCGGTTCTTCGGTGTGAGTGTTAGCGAAGCGCTTGCGGCCGAGGGCGAGGAAAGCGGTTTCTAAGGTCGGGATGCGGAGGATTCGCCATTCGATGTGGGCGATGTTCTGGGAGTGGAAGCGTTCTTCGTCCGTGGCGGGTTGGTAGCGTTCTTCGATGCTGGCCAGGTGGGCTTGGTAGTCGGCCACGTTATCCGTCGGTAGCAGGACGGTTCGACCGGTGAGCCCGGTTTTCAGGGCGTTGTGGGAAGAGATCTTCTTTCCTTCTTCGGTTTTCGGGCCGGTGGAATGAGTGGCGTTCTCGCGGTTAGCCTTCAGCTTTGCTTCGGATAGGCGTGTGGACATCGGTGTCCCTCCTCCAGTTGAAATTCGCGGCTAAACAGTAGCATGCGTTCGGATGGCAAGAGAGTTAAGTTGTTGAAAGGATTTAGCAAGTTGGCTGTGACCCAGTTTTGGGAGAGGGGCGGGAAGGGCTTCGACAGTGGTGGTTGCAGCTTTCTAGAGGAGAGGCTGCAGACGAACTATCACTCAATTTCTTCTGCTGCGAATTGTTCGCGAGCTTCTCCGAGCCTCTGTCGAAGTACTTCGGGCAGGCTGGCCTCGATGTCTGGAGTGATCAAGCCAACACTGTCAAGCACTTGGATGTGTAGAAGGTCTTTGATGCGAAGAGAGTTCAGCTTTAAGATCACGATATCTCGGACCGGAGCCACAGGAATCTGCAATCCGAACAAGCCTTTGATTACCGGATTCAGGTCTGGATTGATGGCCGGATAGGTTGACTTCGGCTTCTCACCGACGAATAGCATATGGATGGACTCTGCAAGGTCTTGTCCTGGTGCGATCAAAGCGTAACCGCCAATCATGCGCTTGGCTTCATACCGCAGGCGCTTTGCCGTTTCAACGATCTGGTCTAAGTCGGAGCGCTTGACCAATAGGTCTATGTCGCGAGTCAAAAAGGAACGGCTCCGTTCCTGCGCTGCCATCAAATGCGCATTCACCGCGAGGCCGCCAATAAGTTCGAACGGAACTTTCGCTTCCTCGAACAGACTCAACACCTTTTGGAGATCTTCGGCTAGGAGATACATTCCCCGCTCGAAAATGAGGTTGATATGGCCATCGGCAGCTGATTGGACGAGGAACTCTTCAAAAGTCTCAGCTTTTACCTCGCCTCTGTTTAATATCAGCGACGCTTCTGAGGCATGCTCTCGAGAGAAGGTGCGGTTCATAAGGGAGCGCTGTACGAAAGTATCGTCAACGGCACATCTTCGTCAATGAACTGTCCAAAGTTGGGATTTCACGGGGAAGTTTGTGGTGGCCAGCTTGCGCAGACGGCGAGACCGTCTACGCCACCTGCCGGTCCTCTGGGCGGATGGGGAATAATTTAGAAGACGTGGGAAGTGGATTCAGCAAGTTGGAAGAGAGCGACCGGGACCATGTGGGCCAGCGGTTCTCTGTCTTAGCGGACGGAGGCGAACTGGGAGCGCTTATGCGGGCCTATGACTGGGAGCACACTTCGCTGGGTGCTCCTGATAGTTGGCCGCAGTCGTTGAAGACCGCCGTTCGAATCCTGCTGACATCGCAGCAACCGATGTTCGTGTGGTGGGGGCCGGACCTCATCAATCTCTATAACGACCCCTATCGGGTGATTTTGGGTGGAAAGCATCCGCGCGCGCTGGGTATACCCGCCGCGATTGTCTGGCAGGAAATCTGGGACCAGGTTGGGCCGCGTGCTCACTCGACGATCACCCGCAACCAGGGTACGTACGATGAAGCGCTGTTTCTGATGATGGAGCGCAATGGGTATCCCGAGGAGACCTATTACACGTTTTCGTACAGTCCCATTCCCAATGACCGGGGAGAAACGTCCGGTATTTTTTGTGCCAACACAGACGAAACTGAACGAATCATCAGTGCACGGCAGTTAGCAACCCAGCGGGAACTGGCGGCCCGCACCATCAACGTCTCGAGAATGGCAGACGCTTGCGCCAACAGCGTCGCGGCGCTTGCAACCAATCCGTACGATCTACCATTCTCGCTGCTGTTCTTGAAGCATGGGTCAGGGGGAGCGACGCTCATGGGTCGTTCGGGCGAGACGGACAGTCCGGGCGAGAGAGCGTTTGAGAACGCGCAACTCTGGCCGATTGCGCAGGCGCTGAAGACCGGTCAAGTAACTTTGGTGGACCTGCCGGAGGATGTTCTGTTCCCCTCCGGGGCGTGGGAGCGGCCGCCGGAGCAGGCGGTCCTGCTGCCCATCAATGCATCGGGCCAGATGGGTCACTCAGCCGTGCTGGTAGCCGGTTTGAACCCACATCGCCCTTATGGAGACTTGTACGAAGGTTTTCTGACGCTAGTTGCGGGCCAAATCGGGTCGGTACTGACGAATACGAGAGCTTACGAGGAGGAGCGGGAGCGAGCGAAGGCGCTAGAAGAGCTGGATCGCGCCAAGACGACGTTCTTTTCGAACATCAGTCATGAATTTCGCACGCCTCTGACCCTGATGCTCGGGCCCATTGAAGACCTTCTTTCAAGAGGCGAAGAAGCATCGACGCCGGTGGATCGAGAAACGCTGGAGGTGGTTCATCGCAACGCGGTTCGGCTGCGCAAGCTGGTGAATGCGCTGCTCGACTTTTCGAGAATCGAAGCGGGCCGCATGTCGGCTCACTTTGAAGCGACGGATCTGGCGACCTTCACCGCGGAACTCGCATCGACGTTTCGATCCGCTATGGAGCGAGCCCAGTTGCAGTTCTCTATCGATTGCGCCGCTCTGTCGCGATCGATCCAGATCGACCGGCAGATGTGGGAGAAGATCGTGCTCAACCTGCTTTCGAACGCACTGAAGTATACGTTTGAAGGAAGTGTGACACTGCAGCTGCGGGAACAGGCGGGAAGCGCGGTGCTTTCTGTTTCCGATACGGGTACCGGTATTCCTGAGGACGAGCTACCGCGGCTGTTCGAGAGATTTCATAGGGTGGCGGGCGCGCGCGGGCGCACTTATGAAGGGACGGGCATCGGCCTAGCCCTGGTGCAGGAACTTGTGCGCCTACACGGAGGCGCGGTCAGGGTAACGAGTGCTGTGGGTGAGGGCAGTACGTTCACTGTTTCTCTGCCGTTGGGCGCTGTACAAATTTCTACGGAAGAGCTGGGCACACAACCAGGCGAGACGGACGCACATTCGTCAAAAGCAAACCCGTACCTGGAAGAGGCCCTGGGATGGCTGCCGTCGACAACAGAGGTCGATCGGGTTACCTCCCGGATTATCTCCGAGAAGCCTTCGAATGGCCGGATTCTATTGGCGGACGATAACACCGACATGCGCGGGTACGTGGAAAGGCTGCTGGCGGCTGAATATCAGGTGACGGTTGCTTCGAATGGCCGACAGGCGATGCAATCCGCGGTCGAAGACCCGCCCGATCTGATCCTCTCCGATGTAATGATGCCGGAACTTGACGGCTTCGGGTTGCTGAAGGAAGTGCGAGCGAATCCGCTCACCAAATCGATTCCGGTGGTGTTTCTTTCTGCGAGGGCGGGCGAAGAGGCCAGTGCGGAAGGTCGCGAAGCGGGAGCCGACGATTACATTGTAAAGCCGTTTACGGCGCGCGAGTTGCTGGCACGCTTGCGGGGGACGCTGCTGATTCATCGCGAGCGGCGGAACGCGATCGAGCATTTAGACCAGATTTTTCAGCAAGCGCCGGTCGCGATTTGCGTACTTCGAACGCCTGACCTGGTGTACGAGCTCGCAAACCCGTATTACAAGAAGCTCGTGCAGCGGCGGGAGGTCCTCGGGCGGAAGATTGCAGACGTGGTTCCGGACTTGCCGGCCGCGGCCTGGAATGCATTTCATCAGGTGATGGAGGTAGGGGAGCCGTTCCTGGCAGACGAGTGGTTCCTTCGTTATGATGCGGACGGGGATGATGAGCCAGAGGACCATTGGTTTAACGTCGCTTTCAACCCGCTCCGCAACCCGGACCAGAGCATCCGCGCGGTGGTTTGCGTGGCCCACGATATGACCTTGCAGGTGCAGTCGCGAAAGGAACTGGAGAGGATCAATCGAGAACTGGAAGAGTTTGCTTATGTGGCAAGCCACGACCTGCAAGAACCACTTCGTATGGTGAACGCGTACAGTCAGCTTTTGGTTCAGCGCCTGGGGAAGGCAGGCCCGGACCAAATTAAGATTTACAGCGACTTCATCAGCACAGGTGTACGCCGGATGGAGGAGTTGATTCACGATCTGCTGTCCTACGCGCGAACCGTGCAGGGGGAGAGCCCGACCTTAGAAGCGTTGCCCTTACGATCCTGCTTAGACAAAGCGTTGGAGGTGCTGCGCGCGCAAATTGACGCTAAGAACGCAAGCATCGAAATTGGGGAACTGCCCGTGGCGATGGGCGAGGGGACACAGCTACCGCAACTTTTTCAGAATCTTCTGTCGAATGCCTTGAAATACTCTAAACCAGATAGCAATCCCATGATCAGCATCAGTGCGCAGCCACTGAACAGAGAGTGGATCATCTCTGTGCGGGACAACGGTATTGGTTTTAAACAGGAATTCGCAGAACATATTTTCGGACTTTTCAAGCGCCTTCACCGCGACGAATATGCGGGCACCGGCCTCGGGTTGGCGATTTGTAAGCGGATTGTCGAACGATGTGGGGGCCGTATATGGGCCGAGAGCGGGCTGGGCGAAGGATCGACATTTTCGTTTACGTTGACAAGGGCGGAATGAGAACAGTACAGGTCCTGCTGGTAGAGGACAATCTTGCGGATGTCGAACTGGTTCGAGAGGCTTTGAGCGCCAGCGAACTGCAGCATGTGCTTCAGGTAGTGACTGACTTCGAGGAAGCCAGGGAGTACGTAGAAAGCATCTCGTTGGGATCGGTCTGTCCGGATATTTTGTTGATGGACCTTAACCTTCCCAAAGGCAGCGGCTTCGATCTATTGCGGATCTTTCGTCTCCGGCCCCACTGCCAAGACATACCGGTGATTGTGGTGAGTTCGTCCAATGCTGTCCGGGACCGAGACAGGGCGGCGCAATTCGGGGCAGTGCAGTATTTCAGGAAGCCTACGGATCTGGATGAATTCATGAAGCTCGGTCTGCTGGTGGCGGCTTCCCTGAAGCCCGAGTAAGGTAGCCAACCTAGACAGCCGTTTGCGCTCGGCTGGAGCGTACGGGCCATGGATCGAGGTTCTGCATACTCGTATCGGCCTCGGGTAGTTCGGCAGTAAAAACCCAGAAATCCATCAGGGTCTTCATCTTGGCCTGATACACAGTCCAATCGACCGCTTTTTCAATGAATGCGTTGACGCCGGCCGAATAAGCTCGTCTGATTTCATTCTTCATGCCGCTGAGGGCAATAACAGGAATGCAAGAAAGGTTTGGATCGGCACGCAGGCGGTGCACGAAATCAAGTCCGTCCTGCCACCCGAGTTCGATGTCGACGATCACCAAACTGAAGTGATCCGCATCGAGAAGGAACGCCGCCTCTTCCAAGGTGGTCGCAAATTTGAGGGAGCAATGATGTCCACAAGAATTAAAAGACTCCTGTAGGATGAGGTGCTCGGCTACGGAGTCCTCAAGGACGAGGATGTTATAGGTCCGAGGCTGGCCATGGGGTGGGGACATCGCAGTTCTCCTTATCGACAACAGCCGTATTGAAACCACCGTACAGTGAGAAGGCGAACGTTTTCCATACTTCTTTGCAAGGAGACTAGGGTAAACACCAGCTGGGCCTGTTCATCGGTTACAAGCACCTCATCGCTAGTACTGGCTACGGACCGATAGCGGTTTCCAACTAACGCGATTTTACGGGAGGCGGTATTTGCTCGTCGATCGAAACGTTTGAAAACACAACCGTGTCCGAGGCATTCGGCTGATGTGAGCAGAGGGCCAGCCCAACGAGCACGGGGTTCTGGAACGAGACCTCGGTATTGGCGATCTTCTGCGGTTCAGCGCCTTCCTTGCCGATGTACATGTAGATTTTGACGCCGGTGCGAACCAGCTTGACGATAAAGGTGCCCGGTCCGTCGGTAGGAAGATCGAAGGTGTTGGTGTCTTCTCCCGGTCGGCTGCGCCATTGCAGGGCTGGCATCCCATTGCCGTGAATGAGGACATCAGCGTAGGTCGCGTCCGGGTCCGACGACTGACGCACCATGATGCCGGCTTTTCGGTGCTCGGAGCCTTGACCGAGGAAGCGCAGGGTGGCCGTGACGGTGAAGTTGCCGGTTATCTCGCGCCAGATGTATCGAAACTGATCGTGCTTGCCCCAGATGTTGATGCCGGAGCCGGTGATTCGATACTGGCCGTCGGCGAATTCAGCAGATCCTTTGATGGCAGGGGAGCCGATGTCGGCTGAGTTGGTGAAGAGGCCCAAGGTACTGGATTGGGCGAAGGCGGCGGCAGAGAGCAGGCCAAGGAGGAAGAGCGCGCGGATGGTGGGGTGGTTGTTCATGAATGGTAAAGCCTATTGGCCGTGAGTGCCGGAGGCCGGCAAGGAATCGACCGTTACGTTTGAAAACAATACCGTGTTGACCGCCTGCTGCGTGTGCGAACTGACCCCTAGTCCCACGAGTATAGGGCTGCCGAGCTGGTTGGTGGTATGTCCTAATTCGCGCAAGGGCGCGTCGTCTTTGGCGATCCAAACCGTAACTGTGGTGCCTTGTCGAGCCAGCTTCAGTTTCCAGGTTCCTGGGCCCTCGATGGGGAAGTCGACGGTATTGACGTTGTCGCCTTTGGTGTTGCGGAACTGTACAGCGGGCGTGCCATCGCCGTGAATGGCGAGTTGCACGAAGGGCGAATCGGGGTCGAGACTCTTACGCAGCATGATGACGCCTTTGCGATGGGCGATGCCTTCGGTGAGGAACTTCGCGGTGGCGCTGATGCTGAAGTCGCCGGACATCTCGCGCCAGACGTAGTGGAACTGATCGGATTTCGCCCAGATGTCGGTACCGGAGCCGGTGATTTTGTACTGGCTGTTGGCTGCATCGAATTCGGCTGAGCCTTTGAGCGGAGGAGCGCCTATGTCATCGGAGTTTGTGAAGCTGCCGAGCTTCCCGGATTGGGCAAAAGCCGAAGCGGCGAGCAGGCAGGTGAGCAGCACGCGCAACACGCTAATGCACCTTGCCGGCCGAGTTTTCCAGAACCACGTTTGAGAGTACACCGGTGTCCGACTTGTCGGGCAGATGAGAGCAGAAGCCAATGCCGACGTAGAACGGCGCGTCGAAGTGCAGCGTGATGGGCGGACCGAACTGGTGGAGCGGTTCGCCTTGCAGGCTGATGAAGATGGCGATGTCGTCGCCATGCTTTTCGAGGCCGATCCGTTTG
Source organism: uncultured Acidobacteriaceae bacterium (assembly GCA_963814195.1). Taxonomy (GTDB): domain Bacteria; phylum Acidobacteriota; class Terriglobia; order Bryobacterales; family Bryobacteraceae; genus Bog-105. The sequence continues at coordinate 963,639 of CAWFBU010000002.1, read as the reverse complement.
GCCATGACTTTGGCCAACCCGCCGCCGAAACGGTACTGCATGTCGGTGATCATAGCGCCTTGCGTGGGGCGCTGGGCCAGGTGAATCATGCCGGTGCCGTGCTCGGCAACCATGGCTTCCTTGGAATCGTCCTCGAGCGTCTGACGAACGACCAGGATGGCTTTGCGATCGTTGTAGCCGTTGGGATCAGGGAAGGTGGCGTCGGCTGCGAGCGAGAAGTCGCCGGACATTTTCTTCCAAAGAAAGCGGAACTCATCACGCGTGTACCAGACGTTATAGCCAGCAGAGTTGATGGTGTATTGCCTAGTCGCCGGATCGTAGCTCGCGCTGCCCGGCACGACGGCCGCGCCGATATCCGACTGGCCCTGAAAGAGGCCGAGGGGTGATTCCAGAGTTTTGGTGGGGCGGTGAAAATCAGCCGGGGGTGGAACCTGCTTGTGGGTGGGGGAACCCGGTTGAGCCCAGTCCGGAACGGTGGGCGGGGTGGCCTGACCCGAGGAGAGATGCGGTGCAGAACAGAACAGGAGCCCAAACAAAGCGGCTGAGGATGAGCAGCCGATTGCGAAGCGATGGAAGATGTTTCCCATAACGAAGAGCACTGTAGCAGACAGGACAGACGAGATGCTTCAGCAAGCCGGTCGACGTCCAGAGCAAAGGGCGGCTAAATGACTGACATAATAATTGCCAAGAAGTGAGGCACCCAGTGGTGACTACCCTACCTGCTGCAACCATCAGTCCCGAAGAGAAACGTCAAGCGCTGGAACGAGTGTTGAAGAGCCAGACGTTCTCACGGAGTGATCAGCTAAAACGCTTTCTGCAATATATCTGCGAGAAGGACATTGCCGGCGATGCGCACCAACTGAACGAGTATTCTATTGCGGTGGAAGCGCTGGGTCGTCCGGTGAATTACTCCCCTTCGGAAGATTCTTCGGTTCGCACACGAGCCCACGCACTGCGACAGAAGCTCCAGGAATATTACGAACTGGAGGAGGTGGACGCTGAGCTGAAAATCCAGGTGCCGAAGGGCAGCTATCATCCGCAGTTCCTGCGTGAGATGGTTGCCGAGACGCCCGAAGTAATCGAAGTCTCGATGCCGGTGCCGGCTGTCATCGATGTGCCCGAAACGAGAAGCCGAATATTCTGGCGGCCTTTCCTGGCCGGATTAGTGACGGCACTGGTGTTAAGCGCTGGTGGAGTGGGGATGTGGTTGCTGTTTCGCCCGGTACGGGTAACGGCAGTGAACGGAATTGACCCGAGCGTGCGGCAGCTCTGGGGCCAGATGCTGCGGGCGGGAGAAGAGGTTGAGATCTGCGTTGCCACTCCGCCGGCTATGCTGCTGCATTCGTACAAGGACGGGCAGCTTCCGCCGATTGGGCCCCATCTGATTACAGCTCCCAAAGACATTTCGAGCTGGTATGACGGGCTGCAAATGGCAGATGGCGGGGGGAAGCTTTTCATGCATCGAACGCAGGACGTGTTTTTGTTCGGAGACTCGCTGGCGGCGAGCTCGGCGGTGCAGCTGATTTCACGCGCGGGTGCCGTGCCGCAGGTAGTGCCGGAATCGAATCTGCGGGCGTTCGTCCTGCGGGGGCGAAATGTTCTGCTGATCGGATCGCCAAACTACAGTCCGCTGGCTGCGCGCTTCCTGATGAACGCGCCGTTGTCGGTCCACTACGACCCGGTGAATGGCGAAGAGGTCGTCAGCGACGGCGTGACGGATGGGTCGAGCAAACTGACGTTCCGGCCGTTGCATAACGAGCACGGGATGTTGACGCAAGCCTACGGTTTGATCACGATTCTGCCGAGCCAGCCGCCGGGTATGGGCGAGGCGCAGACGATTATCCTCTCCGGCATCACTTCGGCGGGTCCACAGGCTGCGTTGGAGTTTTTGCGTTCCGGCGACAGTTTGCGGGTGCTGACCAGGAAGCTGAAGGAACAGGGATATGCGAAATTTCCGTCGGCAATGCAAATTGTGGTTCGCTGCGGATTGGACCACAACTTAGCACTTAGCTGGGAGTATGCGTTCCACACCGTTATGGACAGCTCGTTTTCCCAGGACTAATACGGGCAGGATGCGTGCGAAACAGCGTTTCGTAACCGTTACACAACGTCTAGATGCTTACTAGACGGCGAAATCCTGTTTAGGATCCGGAAAGACCGCCGTTTTCTCCCGGCGGTGTGGGGGGACCTTGAAGTCATTTCGTTGTTTACTCGTGCCTTGTCTTATAGTGGGCGTCGCAGTCTCATCTCTGATGGGGCAGACGGCCACCGGCTCCATAACCGGGACAGTTTTAGATTCCAGCCAAGCTGCGGTCAACGGCGCCACGGTCACAATCGTGAACGAGGCCACTAATGAAAAACGGTCGGCCACAACGAATACCGCAGGAGTGTACTCCTTTCAGCTGCTGCCGCCGGCAACCTATAAGTTCGAGGCGAGCATGGCAGGATTCCGTACATTTGCGGTAAGCCGGATTCCGCTGGACGTGGGCCAATCGGTGGCTCAGAACGTGGTGCTGCAAGTCGGACAGGCGTCCCAGACCGTGACAGTGACGGAAAGCGGTCCACAGATTGAGACCGAATCGTCCTCCCTAGGTACTGTTCTGGGGAACAACAGCATTATCGACCTGCCAACGAATGGCCGGAACAGCTACGGCTTTGCGCAGCTGGTGCCGGGTGTGCGTGCGCCAAACCTCTTTACGCAGGTGGCGTATGGCAATTACAACGATCAGTTCTTGTCGATCAACGGATCGCGTGTGAATGTGAGCATGTTTCTGCTGGACGGCGGCTGGAACTCGAACGCCGGGTTTAACGGGCCGGGCATTTATCCGCCCATTGATCTAGTGCAGGAATACAAAGTCCAGACGAGTAACGTGCCGGCAGAATTCGGCAATACGGCAGGCGGTGTGATCAACGTGGTGACCAAAAGCGGCGCCAATGACGTGCACGGCAGCCTGTATGACTTCCTTCGCAACGACTTCTTTGATGCCAATAACTTCTTTGCGAACGCAGCCGGGCAGAAGATTGCGCCGATCCGTTTCAATCAGTTCGGCGCGGCGATGGGCGGGCCGGTTTACATTCCCAAGCTCTACGACGGTAGGAACAAGACGTTTTTCTTCTTTTCGTATGAGGGGCTTCGCTGGGTTCGCGCTTATACGGCGACAGGCACCATGCCAACTGCCCTACAGAGACAGGGCGACTTCTCGCAGACTTTCAATCAGGCCGGGCAGCAGATTATCGTTTACGATCCCAACTCGACAGTGCAGGCTAATGGCCAGTACTCGCGGACTCCGCTACCTGGGAATAGAATGCTGCCTTCGCAGATCAACCCCGTTTCCGCGCGACTCGTTCCGTACCTGCCGCTACCGAATACGACGGGCAACGCCTTGACGGGCGCGAACAATTTCACGTCGACTTTATCGGCTCCGCTGAATCAGGATACTTACTCGATTCGTGTCGACCAGAAGATTACGGACAATCAGAAGCTGTTTGTGCGGTGGTCGAAGAATAACGGACTGGTGGAGCGGCCGGACGTGTATGGCACGACGAATCCGCTATTTGCGTACAGCCAGCCTACAAACGGGACCGACAACTCGCACAACCAGGAAGGAACGGTGAACTACAACTATGTAATCAATCCAACCACAGTGTTGGAGTTGAGTTCGAGTGTTCTTCATTATTGGCTCGGACGAGCGAATCCGGCGTTGGGATTCAATCCGACGCAGGTTGGGTTCCCCTCCTACTTCAATAATGTTGGGTTGACGCCGTGCTTTCCGAGCATTGCGGTCAGCGGCATGGGCGCGACGATTGCGACGCCGGATACGGGCGGTGGTTTCATCGGTGATTGCCAGTACACAAATCAGTCATATGACACCTTTTCCGATTACGGCAACCTGACCAAAGTGATGGGTGCCCATACCTTGAAGATGGGTGCGGACTGGTTCGAGAACCGATGGTCGCAACGCTCGGGTCCAGCTTCGAACAGTTATAACTTCTCGTCCCGGTTCACGCAAGGGCCGAATCCGGTTGCGGCGAGCGCAAACTCCGGCGTTGGATTTGCCTCCTTCCTGTTTGGGACAGGCGACAGCGGAAGCATCACCAGTAGCGCGCCTGGAGAGTTTGTGAGCTATCACAGCTACGGCGGGTACTTCCAGGATGACTGGAAGGTGTCCCCTAAGCTGACTTTAAATATTGGATTGCGCTATGACTTCAACGCTCCGTGGTCAGAGAAATACAACCGGATCAATGACTGGAACGGAACTACGTTGACCACTGCACCGAATGGCGTGGTGCTGCGGGGTGGACTGGAGTTCCCGGGCGTGAACGGCTTGCCCAAAGGCCAGTTCCAGAACAATCGGACCAACTTTGCACCACGCTTTGGATTTGCTTTCTCGCCTGATGCAAAGACTGTTTTTCGCGGAAGCTTTGGGATCTTCTACGGTCCTACCAACGGCGCGGCCTTCGCCGGGAACATGTCTCCGTATACGGGCTTCTCGGCTTCTACAAGCTGGGTGAGTACGATCAACGGCGTGAACCCGGTGAATACGCTGGATAATCCTTTTCCGAACGGCTTTCAGCGCGCTCCGGGGAGCAGCCAGGGGTTGCTGACCTTGCTAGGGCAGAATCTGAACACGATGGACCGGGCCCGCTTGAATCTCTACTCCGAGCAGTGGAACTTCGGTATCGAGCGCACGCTGCCTGGATCGTTCCTGCTGGGCGTTGCGTATGCGGGCAGCCACGGCGTTCATCTTTACAGCCCTACCGCCTACAACCAGTTGCCAGATCAATACCTGTCGTTAGGGAATGCGCTGCTTAATCTGGTGCCGAATCCTTATTACGGGCTGGTGGCTAGCGGGCCGCTGAGCGCACCGACTGTGCAGCAAGGACAATTGCTACGGCCTTTTCCGCAATTCCAAAACGTCAACGCGGAGAGCAATTCCTACGGCAACTCAATCTATCACTCTCTGCAGGTGAAGCTGGAACGGCGCTTTTCTCATGGATTCGGGATGCTGCTTTCCTATACGTGGTCGAAGCTGATTGATGATGTCCTGCCGTCGGATACTTACTCCGGATTCCCGGGCGAGAGTTTCAGTGCCGGCTACATTCAGGACTCTTATAATCGGCGGGCGGACCGCTCAGTGGCCAACTTCGATACGCCGCATTATCTGGCCATCAACAGCAATTGGCAATTACCGTTTGGGGCCGGTAAGCCGCTGCTGAATCACAACGGTTGGGCCAACACGATCGTCGGTGGATGGCAGCTAAACGGGATCTTCAATATACACACGGGCGCACCGCTGGGGTTGACGACTCAATCGAATACTCTCAACAACTACTCAGCTTATGGATGGGCCAGCAATGTGGAGCGTCCAAGCTACGTGGGCGGTCCGATTTATACGTCGGGCGCCATCTCCAGCAGATTGAATGACTACTTCAACATCAATGCATTCCAGACACCAGCGCCGTTTACATACGGCAATACCGGCCGTCTCTTGCCGTATCTGCGCGGACCGGGTGCAGTGCAATTGGATGTGTCGCTGTTCAAGGAGATTCCGATCCACGAACGACTGCATATGCAGTTCCGTGCTGAGGTATTCAATGTGCTGAACCATCCGCAGTTCGACAACCCCAATACGGTGATCGGTTCACCGCAAGCGGGGGTGATCTCGAACCAAGTGAATTCGCCACGGGATATGCAGCTGGCACTGAAGCTGCTGTTCTAAATGAGACCAGTGACGCAACGGATTCCGGTGTTCTTCGACAAAGCTATGACTCAAAACAGATGGATTCTTGCCGCGACGGTGCTGGTTGCGGGAACGCTACTCTTGCCTCGCGCCGTACGCTCGCAAGGGGCCGCCGAGCGGCCCCCGATTGTGGGTATCGCGCACGTGGGGTTTTTCGTGAGCGATATCGATAAGGCCGAAAACTTCTATGGTCACGTTCTTGGATATCAGCACTTCAGTCTCGACAAGCCAACCGGCGGGCTGATGTTGAATTATTACAAGATCAACGATCACCAATATGTCGAGATCTACCCCGGTCTGAAAGGCGATGACCAGGACCGGCTGTCGCATGTTGCCTTTGAGACGACGGACGCGCGCAAGATGCGGGACTATCTCGCGGGCAAGGGCCTCAAGGTGCCCGACGCGTTGAAACCCGGCCTCGATAAGAACCTCAGCTTCATGGTGAATGACCCGGAGGGCCGGCGAATTGAGTTCGTCCAATATATGCCGGGCTCACTTCATCAAAAACAATTTGGGAAGCTGCTGCCGGATACCCGTGTCTCCGACCACATGATTCATGCAGGCTTTGTGGTGCATGATCGCGCCTCCGAAGACAAGTTTTATAAAGACATTTTGGGCTTCGACGTGATGTGGTACGGAGGCATGAAGGACGACGAGGTGAGGTGGGTGGACATGCGGGTGCCGGACGGAGACGACTGGCTGGAGTACATGCTGGGCGTTGAGCATCCCACTCCCAAGACTCGGGGCGTGATGAATCATTTTGCACTTGGGGTCAAGGACATCAATGGACCTGATAAAGAGGTAGTGGCCCGAATGTCGACGCCGCCGGAGAAGCCAAAAATCGGGCGTGACGGCAAGTGGCAGCTGAATCTGTACGATCCCGATCTCACGCGCGTCGAACTGATGGAGTTCAAACCTACGCAGACTCCGTGTTGCTCAGCTATGTTGACAGCCCGGGGCAAGAAGTAAAGAGCGATTGGTTAAGCAGGTGAAGCTTCTCGCGTTCCTTTGGAAGGAGGCGAAGATCTAACCTCCATGAGTGACAAAGCAAGAGAAAGCACCAATCCGGACGCGGGGATCTCAGAGCTGCAGGATCAACTGAAACGCTCGCCGGTTAGTCCTGCGAGCGTTGCTCGCGCCGTAGAAGTCGATCCGCGAGAAAACGACGCCGCGGCCGGAATGGAATCAAAGTTCCTTAGTCGGGAGCGGGCGGCCCGCGAAGAGCAAGCGCCGCCTGAATCATCGGCCGAAAAGACCGGGAGCGATGCGACAGGAGATGGCGAGCAGGCACCGCATATCAACACACTCCCGCCCCCGGACTAGACTGGATCGAACGGACACGAGAGTCTGGGCGCGTTTACACGCCAAGGCAGATGGTTACGCGGCGCAGTCTCGGTCACGTGCCGCGAGTTGATGCAACGAACTTAATAGCAGCTCAGGCTGGAGCGGCTTGGTCAGATGGCGATCCATCCCGGCTGCGAGGCACAACGCCTTATCACTCTCCAGGGCGTGCGCGGTCAGGGCAATAATCGGAATGCGGATATTCAAGGAAGATTCCAACCGTCGAATCTCTTTAGTCGCCTCCAGACCATCCATTTCGGGCATCTGAATATCCATTAGCACGGCATCAAAATCCCAGTTTCCTCGCTGCACAATGTCCAGTGCTTCGCGACCATTGCGGGCAAGCGTCACGCGGTGACCTTGTTTTTCCAGGAGCCTGGTCGCCAGCCGCTGATTCAGCGGATTATCCTCCGCAAGAAGGACGTGGAGTGAGTTTTTCCCCGGTTCGGTGGGTCCCTTTACTGTTTCAGCAGTGACACTCGGGAGATGAGATTGCGCGGTAGGTGCTCCGGCGCTCAGGCTCCTGCCGAATGTGGCAGTGAAATAGAACCTGCTTCCGCGGCCGGGTTCACTCTCCAGCCAGATTTTGCCGTCCATCAGCGCCACAAGTTGCGAGCAGATTGCCAAGCCCAGGCCTGTTCCACCGAATTGGCGAGTGAAGGATCCATCAACTTGCGTGAAGGCATTGAAGATGACGCCCTGTTTTTCCGGCGGGATTCCGATTCCGGTATCGCTCACGCAAAGCTGCAGCACCACCGATGAGTCCGTCTGGTGCGTAACTTCGATGCTCGCCGAAATGTTTCCGTGAGAAGTAAACTTGACCGCATTCCCCAACAGATTGAGAAGGATCTGACGCACTCTGGAAGAGTCACCCTTTAAGCAGGCTGGCACCGCAGCGTCGACCGAATGCAGAAGAACAAGCCCTTTCTCAGCTGCATTTGCCGAGATGGTAGCGAGTGATTGCATTAGGCATTCCCTAATATCGAAGGGTGTCACGTGTAAGGTAAGCTTGCGCGCGTCCGCTTTCGAAAAGTCCAGAATGTCGTTGACAATGGCGAGCAGAGAGTTGGCCGAGTAGTCCACTGTTTCCAGATACTCTCTCTGTTCCGGGTTGAGTTCGGTTGAGAGCGCGAGACCCGTCATGCCGATGATTCCGTTCATCGGAGTGCGCAACTCGTGGCTCATGTTGGCCAAAAACTCGCTCTTAGCTTTACTGGCGGCCTCGGCTGCCTCCTTTGCAGTTTTCAGCTCGATGGTTCGCTCAAGCACCCGCTGCTCTAGCTCGTCATTTGAACGGCGCAAGACCTGCTCCGCCTCTTTGCGCTCCGTGATGTCCTCCACCACTCCGACTATGCGGCCAATGCCACCGCTTTCGCCCAGGACCGGAAACGCTTGGTCCCACACCCAGCGCGTACGCTCTCCGCGGATAATCCGGTACTCACATTCCGAGCGGGCGCCGGTTTGCTGTCGCTGCCAGGAGGCGCGGAGCTGCTCGCGGTCATCGGGATGGACACGATCGAACCAAGCCTCAGCGTTCCGCAGGACAAGATCCGAAGAGAAACCCCAAAGCTCGTCGAACGCCGGACTGACATATAGGAATTCGCCGGTTTGAGGATCCATCATCCAGAACACTTCGCGGATGTTCTCGGCCAGTTGGCGAAACTTTCTTTCGCTCCCACTCAAGGCCTTCGTACGTTCTTCGACTAAGGTTTCAAGCTTCCTTTTCTGAGCGCGTAACTGGTTCATCCGAATGCGGTAAACGCCGCCAAAGAGGGCGAGGATCACCATGCAGACGGCGGCGCGAAAGGGCAGGGTTTGGTAAAAGTGGGGGCGTAAACTAAAGGCGATGGAGGCACCTATGGGGCTCCAGACGCCATCAGCATTGCTTGCGATGACCCGAAACCTGTAATCACCGGGTGGGATATTCGTGTAATAGGCGGTACGTCGCGTGACCGCATCGGTCCAGTCCTTATCAAATCCCTCCAACAGGTATTTGAATCGGATCTTCTGGGGCTCGATGAAGCTGGTGGCCGTGTATTCGAATTCGAGTTGCCCTTTTCCGGGAGGAACGCTCTTGACTGCTGCCCCAGATACTTCGTGTTTATCGGCGACCATCCGTTCCAATAAGACGTGAGGCTCGATCGGGTTGCGAATCAGGTGCGCAGGGTCGACAAAGGCAACTCCTTTCATGGTCGCGAAAGCGAGTCGACCGTCCCGTAGCGGCCAGGCGGCCGGCTGAAATCCGCCGTTGCATTCTCGGGTCCGCATGCCGTCGGCAAGGCCAAACGTGCGGGAGGGTAGTTGCGAGAGGCTTCCTTTGGCGAACGCGCCGAGCGCTTCCTTGGCCACCCGAAAGATTCCAAGGTTCGAGCTCATCCAGAGATTGTTCTGCGCGTCCTCGACAACTTCGAACGGTGCATCATCAAGCAACCCGGATTGCGTGTTGAAGCTACTGAAAGTTCCGTCCTTTAAGCGATTGAGGCCTCCGCCATTGGTAGACAGCCAAAGAGTTCCGTCCGGCTGCCCATGAATCGCCCAGACGACATCGCTGGAGAGTCCATCTTTTTTCGTGTAGGAACGAAAGCGCCCGTTTACCAGGTGATTCAGCCCACCCCCGGTGCCCACCCAAATGGTGTGATCTCGCCGATCCTCATAGATAGCGAGGACGTGAGAATCGGAAAGGCCTTCTGCTGTGCCGTAAGTGGTTGCCTGTTGGCCATCAAAACGACTTAGCCCAAGGCGGCTTCCGACCCAAAGGTCGCCCTTACTGTCAGTGTACGTGCACAGGATGAAGTCGTTCGGCAACCCACTTCGGCCCGCATAGGAGGTGAAGTGGCCCTCGCTGAATCGGACCAGGCCGCGCCGTGTGCCGAACCAATGATCGCCGCCAGCATCCTGAGTTATGGAGAACACTTGATTATCGGGAAGGCCATCGCGGGTGGTGAACTGAGTGGTTTTGCCGTCCTTTATGCGGTTAACACCAGCATCACCTGTGCCTACCCAAAGTGCGCCTTCGCGATCCTCAAAGACTCCCAACACGACATCGCTGGAGAGGCCTTCCGGTGCACCAAACGTGGAAAATGACCCATTACGCAGCCGGTGAAGGCCGCCACCAGCCGTCCCAATCCAAAGGCTTCCCTCAGAATCTTCCTTGATTGCCCAGACGTCGTCTCCGGCAAAGCCCTGGCGGGAGCCGAAGCGTTCGAATTGGCCACTTCGCAGTCTGCTGATTCCTCCTCCACCAGTACCTAACCACAGGGAACCGGCTGAATCGCGGAACAAGGCCCGGATATGATTATCCGGCAACCCTTCCTTCACGCTGTAAGTGGAAATACCTTGCGAGGTGAGGTGCGCTAAACCTGCACCGTTGGTACCGATCCAAACGCTCTTATCGGCGTCGACATGCAGGGAGCGAATATCGTTTCCGGGCAAACCGTCTTTGGTGCTGAGATTGGCGAAGCGACCATGCGCCCAGTGACTCAAGCCTTGGTGTGTGGCGATCCACATTCCGCCCTCAAGATCCCCGCACAACGCAAACAAGTTATTGTCCGGGAGTCCCTCTTTACGGGTGAGCGCAGAGAACTTGCCACTGCGGCGGCGATTCAGTCCACCGCCATCGGTCGCAATCCAAAGGTCACCGCTCGCGTCTTCGTAGAGCGCCTGCACCGAGTCGCTAGAGAGGCCGTCTTTTGCCGTGAAACTTCGGAAAACACCCTCTGTATACGAGAGCAGACCGCCGCCGCGCGTGCCGACCCACAGAACGCCCTGACGATCGACGAGCAGGGCATCCACTTCATTGGATTTCAGGTCCCGTACATTACTTTTATTGAATTTGAAGAAGCTGACGCCGTCGAACCGCAGAAGGCCCTCTTCCGTTCCGAGCCATAGGTAACCGTCCGGAGTTTGCGCGACGGCCAAGACGGAATTTTGGGATAGACCGTTCTCGGTAGTCCAGGTGTCATGGACATATTGCCTGACCGTTTGGAGCGGGTCAAGACTCGCGTCCATCCGGAATGCAACCAATCCGGCCAAAATAGTTGCGGCAAGAAGTCCCTTTGTCATCGAGGCCATAGCGGAGAAAGCACCCGAACGCTCTTCAAAGGACATATCGGCCATCGGGATTGAAGAGTATAGGGCCTAGTACGAACTCGCTGTCTCGCGGCTAAAGATCCAGTACAGCCCGCCGATAAAGAGCTTGAATCTCAACGAATCGCTATGAACAAAGGTCTGCTTACAACGCTTTTATTCTTCGGCTTTAATTGTCTTGCTCTGGCCGATGCACCTAAGATTTCTCCGGATCTGCAGAATGTAGATCCTAATGCAAACGTGCGGGTCATCTCCAATATAGACAAGCGCCGTCAACCACGGCTCAGAATGACGGGCAGGTTGGCGCCGTGCTGAGTTTAACGACGGGACGAGTCAGCGGCGTAGTGAACACGGTCTTTAATGTCCTGCACGCGGTTGTTTGCACGCTTCGAGGTTCGGATTTGCCCACGCTCGCTAGCGATCCGAACGTGACCTATATCTCACCCGATCGGTCGCTGATCGGATTGCTGGATTATTCAACCACGGCTATCAACGCGGGGGCCGCCTGGCAGGCGAAGCTGACCGGCGTTGGAGTTGGCGTCGCCGTCATCGATAGTGGAATCGCCCTCAGTTCCGACCTCAGCACGCTCGGGGTCCTGCCTCGTATCGTCTACACGCAAGATTTCGTCGGCGGAAACGGGACAGACGAATATGGTCACGGCACGCATGTCGCTGGAATCATCGGCGCGAATGGCGCGAGCTCAACTTGTCTCGGCTGCAACCGGTCAATCGTTGGAGTAGCTCCAAATGCCTCGCTGATCAACCTGCGCGTTCTGGATGCCAACGGTCGGGGTTCGGACAGCTCGGTGTTGGAGGCCATTGAGCGTGCCATTGCTCTTAAACAGCGCTACAACATTCGTGTCATCAATCTCTCCTTGGGCCGGCCCATTTACGAAAGCTATAAACAAGATCCGCTCTGCCAAGCTGTCGAAGCGGCTTGGAAAGCCGGGATCGTGGTTGTCGCCGCTGCAGGCAACGATGGTCGCGACAACTCGGTAGAGAACGACGGTTACGGCACCATCGAATCGCCTGGAAACGATCCTTATGTGATTACCGTTGGTGCTATGAAGGCAATGGGCACCTATTCGAGGACGGATGATCTCGTGGCCAGTTATAGTTCGAAGGGCCCCTCGGCGATCGATTTCGTTGTGAAGCCGGACATCATGGCTCCGGGTAATCACGTAGTCTCGCTTCTGGCGCCCGGATCGACACTTGCCAGCGATTCACAAAACGCTGTTCCCTTGTCCTACTATCAGCGCACCTGGAGTAGCGCCACTTCGAGCAAGTTTCTGATGCTGAATGGGACCAGCATGGCGACGCCGGCTGTTAGTGGAGCGGTGGCGGATTTAGTGCAGGGCGACCCATCGCTTACGCCAGACCAAGTGAAGTCGCGGCTGATGAAGACAGCGTATAAAACATTTCCTAAAACCAGTACGGCAGTTGACGATGTGACCGGTCAGACATTCGTGAGTCAGTACGACATCCTTACAGTCGGCGCCGGCTACCTGGACATGGCGGCAGCGCTCTCGAACCATGATGTCGCGACCGGAACAGCGATGTCTCCCACCGCTCAGTATGATGCGACCTCTGGAAACGTTTATCTGATTTTTGATCCCTCTTCCACCTGGGATGACACTGACATCTTTTCAGGCAGAGCAGTGGGCGGAACTCCGGGTGTGTGGGGTACACAGACCGTTTGGGGATCTGTAGTTGTCGACGCGAACAAAGCAGTTTGGGGATCCAGGGCAGTCTGGGGAAGCAGTTCGGTTTCCGGCTTCAAGGCTGTTTGGGGTTCTAAAGGCGTGTGGGGGAGCAAAGGCGTTTGGGGCAGTTCTAACACGGAGGCGGACAAAGGTGTCTGGGGCGCCAGTGCCTCGACTTCTGATTCGGAAAGCAAGTTTTCCATAGATCAACGCTGAAGCTACCAGCCTGTTGAGATTCAAGATCCCGTCCACTGGGCAGTCATCCAGACTGCGCAATGGGCGGGATTGTTGCATTTGCGAAGAGGTGTGAGCGAAACGGGAGAGAGCTTCGCGGATCCACCACTAAGCTCCGACGAAATGAGTTCGAGGCCGTAAGGCACGTTACGTAGCCGAGATCCTGCAGACGACCAGGCACCCGGGGAAGCAGCGGTTTCGATTCTGCTTCTGTAGGATGGGTCGATGTTCAGGCAGCGCTCCTACGCAACGGCTCCCACCCATGATTAAGAAAAAGATTTGTGTGCTCGGGTCTTTCGGAGTGGGTAAGACAAGTCTTACCTCCCAGTTTGTTTTGCGGATGTTCAGCGACAAATATCACACAACCATCGGCGTGAAGGTTGACAAGAAAGTGGTGACGGTCGAGGGGCAGGAATTGACGTTGATGCTGTGGGACATGGCCGGAGAGGAAGAGAATCTTCCCGTGAAGCTGTCCTACGTGCGTGACGCGGCGGGCTATTTTCTGGTTGTCGACGGAACAAGAGAAAAGACCTTTGAAGTAGCTGTCAGCATTCAGGAGCGAATCCGAACGCAGATTGGCGACTTGCCTTTTGTCGTGGCCATCAATAAACTAGACCAGCTTGACAATTGGGAGATTCAGGACTTGCAGCTTGCCGATCTCACCGAAAAAGGCTGGCGCCTCTTTAAAACCAGCGCGAAATCGGGAGAGGGCGTCGAAGAAGCGTTTCTGACTCTGGCAAGGCTGACGCTGAAGATGGAGGAGGGAAGCTTACAGAATGCGGTCCGTCGTCCCGGGTAGCGAGATCGCTGCAGGCATCCTTGATGCTCTGCATTTGGTGATTTTCGAGCGACGGGAGGATGGGCTGTTCCGCTTGCTGGGCAATGGCCCCGAGTGGTTTCGAAGCATCGTTCCTGAAGAGATAGAGACCGATGCATTCGACGTAGCCGAAACCTTTCCGGTCTTAGAGATGTTCCTTGACGAAGCCTTGTCGGGGATGGGCCAGTCGGAACGGATGCGATCGGACCTTTGGACAGAGCGGGATCGCGACGGCAGGGACCGGCATCTGCAGGCAGTCGCGATGCAGATTGACGGCAAGTTCGTATTGACACTCGAGTCGCCCGAGGATGCGCAACAGGAACGCACGATGGCCTTGCAGCGCGCGCACGATGTGCAACTGCAGGCTGAACGAATCGAGCGTATGCGCCGCCAGCTTGCGCAGTTGAATGAGGAGCTGAAGACACGTAACGAAGAGGTCGTTCAAGCGACGCGCGCCAAGAGTGAGTTTCTGGCTGCCATGAGCCATGAAATTCGCACACCGATGAACGCCATTCTGGGGATGGCTGATCTTTTGCGACGGACACCTCTGAATGCCGAGCAGCGGAAGTTTGTGGAGGTGTTTCAGGGTGCGGGCGAGAACCTGCTGGTGCTGATCAACGATATTCTCGACCTCTCTAAAGTAGAGGCCGGGAAGATCGAGTTAGAGTCAGTCGGTTTCGACCTGGTGGAACTCGTTACGAATGTTGTCGATATTGTGCAGGTGCGGGCGCAGAAGAAAGGACTCGTGGTGAGCCAAAGCGTGGGTGCGGATGTTCCGGCCGCGCTGGTGGGAGATCCAAACCGTCTGCGGCAGGTGCTGCTCAACCTAGTTGGCAACTCCATCAAATTTACAGAGAACGGCGGAGTTGAAATCAGCGTTGCTGTGGACCATACCTCGAGCGAGGCGAACGCTTTGCACTTCGTGGTGACAGATACGGGCATTGGCATACCGGCCGATAAACTGCAGACCGTGTTCGAAAGCTTTTCTCAGGCGGATAGCTCGACGACGCGGAAGTATGGCGGCACTGGTCTGGGCTTATCCATCTCGCGGCAGTTGATTGCCTTGATGGGAGGACGGATCTGGGTGGAGAGCGAGATGGGATCCGGCAGTTGCTTCCATTTCACTGCGAAGTTTGCGCTCCAGCCAAATCAATTCCCAGCGCAGAACCGGGACCAAGTACGGCGCGAGCGCGTATCGGAGCCAAGCATAAGTACAGAAGATGAATCCATAGCACCCGGTCTACGCATCTTATTGGCCGACGATTCGGAAGATAATGTGTTCCTGATTGTTTCTTATCTGAAGGGCAGCGGTTGCGTTGTCGATGTGGCCGAAAACGGCCGCATTGCAGTCGATAAGTTCGAAGCGGCAGGGTATGACCTGGTTCTGATGGATGTGGAGATGCCTGAGATGGATGGCTATACGGCCGTGCGTACGATGCGGCGAAGCAGTAAGGAGCAAGGGCGTCGCACACCGATTCTTGCATTGACCGCACATGCATTTGAGGAGGCGTATGCCAGGAGTTTCGAAGCAGGCTTTACGGATCACCTGACTAAACCGATTCGCAGGACGACACTGCTGAGCGCCATACGCAAGCATGCTCCGACTGGTTCTGTTAAGAGTGGGGCTGAGTTACCTGCGCGGGTGATGGTGGATCCGTTGCTGCAGGACTTGATCCCCGGATTCCTGGAAAAGCGCCGGCAGGATGTACCGAAGCTTGCACAAGCACTTGCGACAGGAGATTATGAAACAGTTCGGAAGCTTGGCCACAACCTGAAAGGAACCGGGGCTGGCTATGGTTTTCAATTGATTTCAGAGGTAGGTGGACGAATAGAAGAAGCAGCTAAGCTGCAAGATTATGCAACCATTCACAAGAGTATGAACGAATTGACGCAGTATCTCAGCTCGGTCGAGTGGAGCACAGCCGGCAGTCCGATGGAGGCATAAATTGATACTACGTTTTTGGGGTACTCGAGGCTCCATAGCGACTCCCGGATCAGGGACTACCTGCTTCGGCGGGAATACATCGTGCGTGGAATTAGTAACCGATTCGGGAAAGCGCGTTGTCTTCGATTGCGGTACAGGCGCTCGCTTGCTGGGAGCCGATTGGATGGCGAACGTCCCGAAGCCGATCGTCGCGACCATTCTGCTGAGTCACATGCATTGGGACCACATTCAGGGATTTCCATTCTTTGCTCCTGCGTTTGTGCCGGGGAACACCTTAACCGTTTGTGGACCGGAAGGATCGGGCCGTTCGCTGCCTGAAGTGCTCGCGGGGCAAATGGAGTATACCTACTTCCCCGTGGAACTGGGACAGTTGGCTGCGAGTATCAAATACGTTGAACTGAGGGAAGGCTCTTATGAGATTGAGGGTCTGCGTGTCAGAACGCAGTATCTAAACCATCCCGCGGTCACGCTTGGTTACAGGGTGGAGGCGGATGACCAAAACGTTGTGTATCTCTGCGATCACGAGCCGTATTCGACTACGTTGTGGACCGGCAATACGACCAATGGCTCCATCGATACGATTCTGCATGCCAACGATAAGCGTCATGCACTGTTCATGATGGATGCCGACGTTGTGATTCATGATTGCCAATACACGCCGGAAGAGTATCAATCGAAGAAGAATTGGGGACACTGCACCTACGACTACGTTGTTCAGGTGGCCATTGCGGCGAGAGTGCGCAAGCTCTTCCTGACGCATCACGATCCTACCCATGATGATGAGTTCGTGGCCGAGATTGAACGCCGCGCGCAGGAGATAGTGTTGAAGGCCGGATCCAACATGGAAGTCCGATGCGCATTTGAAGGCTGTGAGCAGATGCTTCTGGCGCGTGCGGGCGGCGAGCATCAGGCGGCAACACCAGACTCCGATACGGCACGCCTGGACAGTTCAAATTTGAGTGTCCTGATTGTGGACGATGACGATGATATGCGCGTGCTGGCTTGCCGTGTGCTGGTAAAGGCGGGTTACCAAGTCACCGAGGCTGCAGGCGGCGAGGAAGCACTGGCACTGATTGAGAAGAACCGGCCGGACCTGGTGCTGCTGGATCTTGCCATGCCAGCGCCGAATGGAATCGATGTGCTGCGCATCCTCCGGGCCAATAGCGAATGGGCAACACTCCCGGTGATTGTGATGACCGCTTCGGGCGATGAAGAGACGACGCGCGAGAGCTTCGAAGCCGGAGCGACCGACTTTGTGAGCAAACCCTTTTCACCGCCGCAATTGAATGTTCGAGTACGCACCTGTTTCGCTCGCGCAGCAGAACCGCGGCATTGAAAGTCAGGGCCGATGCCGGATGTAAGCGCAGAGCCGGATTCCAGAGAGTAGGAGATTGTCTATGAGTTCAACAGAAGAGCACAACATGCATGATTCGCCCGAGAATGGCGATGGCGCGGGAAGATCGGCCGACTTTCAGAACGCCGGGGTCGGGCAGCTGGATCGTACACCGGGCAACATCGACAAGATCCGCGAGATTCTGTTTGGGACGAACATGCGCGATTACGACGCACGGTTCGCGCGGTTAGAAGCCACATTACTGAAAGAGTCAGCGGATCTTCGAGAGAGCACGCGGCGCCGCTTTGAGACTCTGGAAGGCTATCTGAAGAAAGAGCTGGAGAGCTTGTACGCACGGATCAAAACAGAACGCGACGAACGTGCTGACGCGCTCGGGCAAAGCGCAAACGATCTGAGACAGGTCGGCGATGGATTGAATCGAAAGTTACGGGATCTAGAGGATAAGGCCGCAGCCACGGAGAGCGCGATACGGCAGGAGATTCTGAATCAGTCGCATACGTTGACGGATGATCTGCGTGCTTTGCAGATGGAGATTACGGCTCTGGTGGAAAAGCGGTTCCTGGAGCTGAACCGTGGAAAGACGGACCGGACGATGCTGGGCACGTTGTTAACAGAGATCGGGATGCGCATCAACGACGAGTTGCACTTGCCTGTTGCGGAAAACTGAGATGCCCGAGTCGGCGACTAGTCCACCGCCGTCCCCGACTGGCAGCGAACAGGGCGGTTCAGGCGACTTAGAACTGGACGAGCTTCGGCGCTTGATCTTCGGCGCGGAACAATCGCAGATTATCAAGCTGACGAAGCGCCTGGATGACCGGGAACTTCGGGCTAAGGATCTGAGCGAGGTTCTGCCGAATGCCCGGGTGCGGAAGTCGCTGGAGCAGGTAATTAGAAGAATCCTGAAGCGGGAGCCTGAGGTGGTGGTGGATGCCATCAAGCCAATCCTGCTGATAGCGGTGAGAAAAGCGGTCGCTGATGCTTTTCGCGATTTCAGTGAAAGCATGAACCAGATTGCGGAGAAGAGCCTCTCCGTGCGGTCGCTGCGGTGGAGATTCGAAGCCGTAAGAACGGGCCGGAAGTTCAGCGACATCATGCTGTCACGAAGCCTGCTGTACTCGGTTCGCGAAGTCTTTCTAATTCATGGGAAGACGGGAATTCTGTTGAATCAGGCGGCCCGGGAGGCTGTGACCAAAGATCCCGACATGATCTCTTCCATGTTCACGGCGATCCAGGAGTTCGTGAGGGACTCTTTCATCGGATCGGAACATACGGAGCTGGAGACGATCGATGCCGGATCGTTGAAGCTATGGATCCAACATGGACCCGACGCGATGGTGGCGGGTGCAGTGGATGGCACGCCCCCGCTGGAACTACGAAGTGTTTTCCGCAGCGCCCTCGACGAGATAGAAGGCAACTTCGGTTCTGATTTGAAGTCGTTTGAGGGGGATGTCGCGCCCTTTACGGGCACGCGGCCGATCCTGGAAAAGTGTCTGCTCGGCGGGTCGCCTGCTAAGCGGCGTAAACCTGTGCTGATCTGGGCAGTGGCCGCGATGGCTATTGTTCTTGTGGCCGTGTTGACCTACCTCGCTGTGCAGAGTAACCGGCGCTGGAACAGCTTTATCGGACAGCTCGAAAAAGAGCCGGGGATTGTGGTGACACGGGTGGAAAGCCAAGGCCGGGAGCGCACGGTGTTTGGGTTGCGCGACCAGCTGGCGCAGGATCCCGCTGCTTTGCTCAGGCAAGCCGGTATCCCTTTGTCGCAGGTTCAATTTCGGATGGAGCCTTATCAGTCGCTGGATCCGGCATTCGTGGCGCGAAGGCAAGCGAGGCAGGACGAGCGAGCGCTGGAGAGCCAGGTGGTTCGATTCTCTCAAGGATTGGCGGAGCTGAATCCGGCTGAGTTCGATCAGTTGGACGGCATTGCGCGGATCGTAAGTTCTCTATTGCACGCGGCGCGGCAGGCCAATTCCGACGTGCATATACAGGTGGTGGGGCACACGGATGAGATCGGCTCGGGCGAATCGAATAATCGTTTGTCGAGTCAGCGCGCCGAACGGGTCAAGGCGGAACTCATCGCCGCCGGTGTTGAGGCGGAGCGGCTGATTGCTCGCGGAGTCGCGACTTCTGAGCCGGTGCGAACAGGGTCGTCTGAGCGCGACCGCAGCTTTAATCGTAGTGTTACGTTTCGCGTTGTACCGGCGGTTCAGTAGTCGCGGCGGTTAAATCAAACAAGTACCACTGGCCTCCACCGAATGAACTGAGGGATCTTAGATCCGGAACCGACGAGGGTTGGGGGCTGCGTGCATCTCGTTCGGATCCGGTAATCCAAAGCGGACAGTAAGGATGGCGTTCGACGAGGTCCGACCAGCGGCAGACGAGATGGTCTGTCGTGGTTTGCCATGAAGTTGGCATGGTGAAACTCCTGTTTGAGTCGCTTTCAGTTTACGTCTCTTCCGAGAAGACAGTAACGGTTACTTTCCGACCACCACGATAGAGAAGGTATTCGGCACCATAGCACCACGGCTGGGGCGTCCTCCCGCCGGCGTGGGTGGGGGCGCCAGGAATTCTGCTGTGATCAGCAGAAGGCGGTCCGTTTTTGAATCGAGCGTTAGTGTTTTGGCGCGCTTCGGTGTGGTTACAGTTTGTTCGACGGCAAAGGCAGTCGGGCTAGTCTCCTTGATGATGGTCAATGTGCCGTCTCCCTGCGAACTGAAAACCTCCTTGGTAGCCGGGTTAAACACGGCGCCGTCGGTTCCCATACCGATCGGCTGGGTGTCCAGAATATGACCGTCTGCGGCGTTGAGGATTACCATCGTCCGTGGTTCGCGGCAGGCGGCGAAGAGCACGTGTGTTGTGCGGTCGATGGCGAGGCCGGCGCAGGTGCCTCCCTTTCCTGCCAGATCGTACTGCGCGGTGACGGCCATCGTTTTGGCGTCGACCACTGCAATGTTCGCCTTGTCCTCAATATCGACGTAGATGTGACCCGCTTCATCGGCCACAGCCTGTTCGGGTGCGCCGCCCAGGTCGATGGTGCCAAGGATGGAGCCATCTTTCGAATCGATGACGGTAGCGTTCGGAGCGCTGTGGCTCAGGATGTAGACATGGCTGTTGAACGGATCGAACAAGATGCCGTCAGGGTTGCCGGAGACGTCAATGGTTTTGATGATGGCCAAGGTAGTGGAATCGAACATCGCTACCGGTTTGCTGGTGGCAAAGCCATGGTGAGTTTTGGGATCGACGGCTACACCGCGGGCGTTGGTATTTGGGATGGCACCTGCGGACGCCAGGGTGTCGAGATTGAAAACGTCGATGCGAGAAGCGTCCGCCCCGGTGCGCGGCACGTATAACCGACGCCCGGCTGAATCCGCATAGACGTAATCAAAACCGCCAGTGCCACCCGTCTTTACTGTCTGCAGAATTTTGTAAGGCCCATTACCAGCAGTCTGGGCGAAGCCGACGACGGAGACGAAAACGACCGAGCAGCCGATAGAGAGTGTCAGGAGCGCTGTTTTCATGGAGTGCTGTCATCAAGTCTAGAGCAGAAAGCGGCGCCGCCCACATGCGGTCCTTAGTATGGACGACGCGGCAGCTGTCGCCATCTTCAGCGCGGTGATCGGACGCGCCCGAGGTATCTGCCCGCGCGTTCAATCAGGAAAAGGCTTAATGCCGTCGCCGCGAACGGCAGCGATCCCGGCTCGGGCACTGGCGTTAGGATGGCGTTAAATGTGGTTATCTGCCCGGCGTCATTCAGCCCGCTTGCTGTCGTTGTAAGAGGTGAGGGCGCCTGAATCGTGGCGAAGTTGCCGTCCGGATAGAGCACGCCGGAGCCGTTGTTACCGACTGTGAGAATCGCTCCGGAGTCATTAATATCAGCAGGTGAGCCGCCGTAGATTCTGGTAAATGTTCCGCCCTCGTAGAGAAACGCGTAGGTGTTCTCGGACGTTCCGACATTGAAACCGACAATCTGGCCAGCGTTATTAATCCCGCTCAGGGTGGTATCCCCGGTTAAGGTCATCCCGAACGCGCCGGGCGCGATAACGCTGGTGTACTTGCCATCCGGGGTGTAGATATATCCGTGACTCAGTCCGCCGTAAGTGTCTGTATATGACCCAACAACCGTGCCAGTGTCATTGATAGCGGCCGCTGACGTGGAGTATGCACCAGGGAAAGCCAGCACCGTCAGATCGCCATTCGACTGGATTACAAAGCCTCGATACACTTCCGGAGCATTACGAGTGGGTTGAGGAACATCGTAGGTCCCCACCACGGCATTGCTGTCGTTAATCCCACTGACTGTAGCGTAGTTGCCGGGTGTGGGGAAAGACGAGAAGGTGCTGTTCTGGTAAATAAAGCCGAAGACTGGAGCGCTTCCGAATACGGGATTGTTCGCATAATCGCCCGCAACCGCGCCCTGATTGTTAATGGCCCTTACATTGCTGTAATAAGTGGCTTGAGCGTAACTTAGGGGAGTTTCAAGGTAGGAAGCGGTTGTAAAATCCGGATTCTGAAGGCTGGCGGATCGCGCTGCCGCTGCGGATAAAAGAGTGAGTAGGAATAGTTTGTATTTCATCGCGAACGCCTTCCGGGTAATATGCCCGCCTGATTGTAGGCCATGTGCTTGCAGCGAGCAAGTGTGTACAGGAACGGGAACACTAGCGCGAGTCTCATGGCGGCGAGTCCAACCTTTATCCGGCTCGCGCTTTCCATGACCATGATTTAATGTTGGGGATTTCCGATTCCGCAATTCAGGTGCCCCGGTTGGTAATAGACAACACTCCCGACGTAGTTCCGCCCCAGTCGGGGGGAACAGAGACCGAGGCCGCCCTGCAGCGGATTTTGCGATCGGAGCGCTTCCGTAAGAATGTGAGCTTGCGGCAGTTGCTGGAGTACTTGGTCAGGCGAACCTTGAAAGGCGAGGGCAGTCAGATCAAGGAGACGACCGTAGCGATGGACGTGTTTGGGCGTCCGAACGACTTTGACAGCCGGATCGACAACATCGTGCGGGTACAGGCACATCGGTTGCGCAAGCTGCTGACCTCTTACTACGAGGTGGAAGGCGCAAATGAGCTGATCCGGTTTTCCATCCCGCGCGGCGGCTACATCCCGCACATCGAGACGGTGACTGCGGGGAGTGCTTCCGGGGAAGCAGTCGCGGTGAGGGTGCCCGAGAGGCAACCGGAGATCGCGAAGACTGCTTTCAAAGAGGAGAGGCCGCCTGACGTGCCCCCTGAGAAGCGCTCGTTTCTGCCTTCGCCATTGATGACGGGACTGGCGTTTGCGTTGGGGGTCCTGGTTTGTCTGGCGGTCGTAGCGTCCATGCGCATGTGGCAACCGGAGGTGAAGCGGGCGGCGCGGTCAGAAAGCGCGGCTTCCGGCCCTCTGGCGGCGGTCTGGGGTGTCTTGCTGAAGCCGGGCGTCGACTGCGTGGTTTCGTATTCGAATCCTGTGTTCCTGTGGAGCGGCGAGAATACCGGACCGCGTCTGCTGATTCCGTATAGTGGTCCGATCAGCGTCCCGCCGGGTGCTCGGATCAACATTTCTGCAGCCGACCTGAACCTGAACGAGGGTGTGCTGGGGAAGAATCCTAATTTCTTTTTCAGCGACGGGTGGACCGGGGTGGGCGAAGTGGCCGCCATGCAACGCATTACGGCACTGCTTTCGCCGCAGGTTTCGCTGGAGGTGATTCGTTCGCGGGCGCTGACTTATTCGGACGTGCGGGCCAGCAACGTCATCTTTCTGGGGTCGCCGTGGGCGAATGACATGCAGAAGAAGATCGATTTGGGGGCGACTCCGCTGGTGAATGACAACGATGGGAATATCTTGAACCTGAAGCCGAGGGCAGGGGAGCCGTCCCGCTTCCGGAGCGAGGTGGACCCGGCGACGCATCAGATTACCTCGACGTATGGATTGTTCAGCGTGCTGCCGGGATTATCGCCCGGGACGAAGGTGTTTATCTCAGCGGGTGTGAACACGTACGGTACCGCGGGAGCGATCGATTTTATGACAGCGTCGGCAGGGGTAGAAGAGGTGATGCGGCAATTCGGTACCGCGGACCACCAAACTTTGCCGGACTATTTCCAGATCGTTGTGAGATCGGAGATGATAAGGGGGGAACCCGCCGAGTCGCGGCTGGTGCTTGCCCGCGCGGTGGAACAAGCGGCGCCGTCTACCGTTCCGTAACCTGTTACCAGCACCGGTAACTGGTTTGTTCTCATAATTGTAAGGATAATGGGGCTTATGGGGTCTAGATGGGGTCCGATGGATGGCTTGTTCTCCGAACAAGCCCGTACACGGGCGAAAGTCGCGAAGTCTGTGGTCGGTACGAGGGCTCTTCTTTCCTGGACGATCGCTCTGCTGGCCTCGAGTTCCCTCGCCTCTAGTTCCCTCAACGGTCAGCCTGCTTCCGTAGCGATGCAATCCGGTGCTTCGGGAGGAACCGTTGCCGCTGCAAACCCCGAGCCTTTCCACAGCGTCATTGCTCCGATGATGGCCAAGAACTGCTATGGCTGTCATAACGCGAAATTGAAGAGCGGCGGCTTGAACCTGCAGGCGCTAGCCGCCGATCCTAAGACTGTTGCAGACGAGCGGGAACGTTGGGAAACGGTTCTGCGGAAGCTACAAGCTGGGGAAATGCCGCCCAAAGGGATGCCACGGCCGGATAACGATACGGTTAAAACTGTTACCCAGTGGATTCAGTCCGAGTTTGACCGGCAGGATGCAGCTTTGAAGCCGGATCCAGGTCGTGTGACGGCGCGGCGCCTGAATCGGAGTGAGTACAACAACACTATTCGGGATCTGTTGGGAGTGGACGATCCGGTTGCGGACGGTTTTCCACAGGACGATTCCGGTTATGGGTTCGACAATATTGGCGACGCGCTGTCGCTGCCTCCCGTCCTGATGGGCAAGTACCTGTCGGCAGCAGAGAACGTGGTTCATTTAGCACTGGAAGGCCCACCCGCTCTGAAGCCCACGGTCTACAAGTACCAGCCGCCTGCGTTGAGCAGCGATGATGACAAGCTTGCCGGAGCCGACCAGCAGATTCCTTACACGATGAAGGAGTACGATCTGACGGGGTTGAGCCTGCGAGGGTCGCTGCATACCCGTTATCGTTTCCCGGCCGAAGCCGATTACAAGTTCCGGATTTCACCTTCTGGCAACCGGCCGGCTCCTTCCGAGCCGTTCGATGTTGTCCTGTGGATGGACGGCAAGGCTGTCAAGACTCTAAAGTTCCAGGCTTCGAGCACCGACACGGGCATGGAGGGCATGGACCAGGAAGTGACCCTTCACGTAAACGAGGGAGAGCATGAGATCGCGATTTCGGCTCTGCGCTTGTTTGAGGGATTGCCGGCGAAATACGGTGGACCGAATCCAACCACGAAACCTCCTCTTCCTCCGAAGACGTTTGAGTCGCTGGTGAAGCCGTTGCCGCCCGATGCTACGCCTGAGATGAGAGCCGCTTACGAGACAAAGAAGGCAGCTTTCGAGGAGAAAGCCAAGCATCCGAAGCTTCCGAAGATGAGCGATGTTAGCTTCAAGATCAACTTCGTGGAGATTATCGGTCCGTTTGCTGAAGTGATGCGACCGTCGCAGGTAAGTTTGAAGAAGGTGTTTGTGTGCGGCCATCTGGACGGGCATCACACGCCTGCTTGCCCGCGCAAGATTCTGGCCGACTTCTCGCGACGCGCCTACCGGCGGCCGGTGACTCCGGACGAAGTGGATCGTCTGCTGCGGCTGTACTCCAGCGAGCGGAGCAACGGAAGTTCCTTCAACGAAGCGCTCTCGACCGCCATGGAGGCCATCCTGATTTCTCCGAAGTTCCTGTTCCGTATGGAGCAGGACCCGGCGGTGGAAGCAGGTGATTCGGGACATTATGTCAGCCAGTACGAACTGGCGTCGCGACTGTCCTATTTCCTTTGGAGCAGCATGCCGGATGACGAACTGTTGCGGCTGGCCGGGCAGGGAACGCTGCGCTCGCCTGCCGTACTGAAGGTGCAGATCAACCGGATGCTATCGGATCCAAAGGGTGAAGCTCTGGTGAAGAACTTTGGCGGTCAGTGGCTGCAGTTCCGGGCGCTGGAATCGGCCAAGCCTGATCCGGAACGCTTTCCGCTCTTTAGTGATTATCTGCGCATGTCCCTGCAGCGGGAGACTGAGTTGTTCTTCACGAATGTCATCCGGGAAGATCGCAGCATTCTCGATTTCCTGAACGGGAAGTACACCTATGTGAACGAAGAGCTGGCGCGCTTTTATGGTTTGCCTGGTGTCTCCGGTCCTGAGTTTCGCAAGGTGGACCTGACCGGGACCGAGCGGAGCGGGGTTCTGACGCAGGGAAGCGTTCTGATGGCGTCGTCCTATGCGACCCGCACTTCGGTGGTGCTGCGCGGCAAGTGGGTCTTGGAGAATCTCTTGAACGCCCCAGTTCCGCCGCCTCCGCCGAATGTCCCAGCGTTGAATGAAGCGGCTGTGGGTACCTCCATGTCTCTGCGCCAGCAAATGGAGCAACATCGCGCCAATCCCATCTGTTCGCTCGTGCCACTCGCGGATGGATCCGCTGGGGTTCGGGCTTGAAAACTACGATGCGATTGGGCACTGGCGTACGCTCGACGGCAAGTTCCCGATCGATTCGGCAGGCGTGCTGCCGAACGGGCGTTCCTTCCACGGACCGAACGAAATGAAGGCCGTTCTGATGGACCAGAAGGACGCCTTTGCCAAATGCGTGACGGAAAAGATGCTGACATATGCGCTGGGCCGGGGCCTGGAGCGATATGATCGGCCTACGCTCAAAGAGATTTCAACCAAGCTAGCTGCAGACAATTACCGTTTTTCCACGCTGGTGGAACAGATTGTAGGCAGTTTACCGTTTCAGAAAAGAAGAGGGGACCAAACTGTCTATGTATCTCAAAAATAGCCGCCTGCAGCGCCGAAGCTTCTTGCGTGGAGTGGGAGCAACTATTGCCCTTCCGCTGCTGGACGCGATGGTACCGGCCTTATCGAGCGCTGCAGCTGCGGTGGAGAGTCCCACGCGGCTGGTGTTCACCTACATGCCGATCGGCACCACGATGGCTGACTGGCTGCCTAAGACGACCGGCCGCGATTACGAGATGTCGCGCATTCTGAAACCCCTGGAGTCGCTGCGGGGGAATTCTCGATCTTGTCCGGACTGGACCATGCCAATGCCAATGCGTTGGGAGATGGTCCGGGCGACCATGCCCGCGCCGGTGCGTGCTTTTTAACGGGCGTCCACCCGAAGAAAACGGCAGGTTCCGATATTCAGGTTGGTATGTCGGTGGACCAGATTGCTGCGAAGCAGATCGGTACCAAGACGCGGCTGGCCTCTCTGGAACTGGGGTGCGAAGACACGCGCATTGTGGGCGCCTGTGATTCGGGTTACAGCTGTGCCTACCAGAACAGCATGTCGTGGCGAAATGCCACGTCGCCGATGCCGCCGGAGATCAACCCTAGGGCCGTTTTTGAGCGGCTTTTTGGAGCGGACGACTTAAAGCTTTCGCCGGCTGACAAGGAACGCCGCCTGCGTTCGCGACGCAGCATTCTTGATCTGGCCTGCGAAGATACGCAGCGGCTGAATGGGACGCTGGGAGCTGCCGACCGCCGCAAAGTGGACGAGTATCTCTATTCGGTCCGTGAAGTGGAAAAGCAGATCGAGAGCGCCGGAAAAGCAGACCAACGCTTTCGTGCCGACCGAAGACAAGCCCGCGGGCGTGCCGTTGTTGTTTGCCGACTACCTGAAACTCATGTTCGACATGCAGGTGCTAGCGATGCAGGCAGACCAGACACGCGTGTTTACTTTCATGATCGGGCGTGAAGGCAGCTTGCGAACTTACGACGAAATTGGGGTGCCCGAGCCGCACCACCCGCTGACGCACCATCGCGGCAATCCGGACTCGATCGAAAAAGTCACGAAGATCAGCACATTCCATGCGACCCAGTTTGCGTATTTCCTGAACAAGCTGAAGGCGACTAAAGACGGCGATGGTTCGTTGCTGGACCATTCGATGATTGTTTATGGAAGCGCGATCGCGGATGGAAATCAGCATAGTCACGAGAACTTGCCCGTGCTGCTGGCAGGGCGTGGTAACGGCGCTTTGAAGCCGGGCGGTCACCTGACCTACAAGGCAGGTACGCCGATGACGAATCTTTATCTTTCGCTGCTGGATATTGTGGGCGTGCAGGAGAAGTCGATTGGTGACAGTACTGGTCGGCTTGAATACTTGAGCCAAATTTCTTAGGGTTTTGGGGAGATCGAAGAAAAACGCGCACACGGCAAGACCGTCTACGCCACCTTCTGATCCCTCTGACTAGGAGTTGGGTGGGATCAGAAATTCCTTCAGCTAGCAATTGGATGGGATCAGAAATTTAGCCTTCAGCTAAGACTGGAAGGGAACCTGAATCATCTCTCCGGCTGGCGCGCTGGGACAGAATCAGAAGATGTTGATGGCCCGGGCGGCGAGGATGGCGATGGTTGCCAGCGAGATGGACGCCTGGCACATCGAGACGATCTTTGCCCAGCGCGACAAGACCGGGGAGTCAGTCGGCGAAAAGGCTGTGCTGGTGTTGAAGGCGATGAACAGGTAGTCGATAAAGCCGGGTTTCCAGTTTTCGGCCATCCCTTTCAGTTCATCGGGCAGCACCATTTGGGGGAAGAGGAACGCGCCTTCGGTATGAACATCCCGTAGAGCGCGGCGGTGGGGTCCCCCGGCATCGAGACGCCAATACCAGCAGGCACTCACCAGAACGTTGCTGACCCAAAGCGAGATCGCCGAGCGCATGAGTTCTCCCGCGGTTTGGCGCTTGGCGGGAATCCCTCCGATCAGGACGACCAGCGCCCAGACCTGGGCGACGGTGATGACGACCAGCACTGCTGTACCGAGAATGGTGTTTAGGCCGACGCGTCCGGTGCGATGGGCTATCAGAGAAGGAATGAGCAGGGCCACGACGACCGCCGCGACGAAACCATTGGGGCCCAGTGTCAAGTGTTCCGGTAAGGCGCTGTAGAGACCGACGACGGCAAGAGTGGCAATGACAACAGTCCAGCGAGGTTCGACTGGTTTGCGCAGGCTCTTATTCGATTTCTGAGGGATGTCTGGCACTACGTCGTGAGTGTACGATAGCCGCCGGACCGGAGGCTGCGTCACGCCCGAAACTTTTCGGGGGTGAGGGCGTCAAAACGCCCGAATGGCAACCATACCTACGAAAGTCCTCACCGCAGCCTATGAAGAAGCAGCATTGCATTCGCTGTTGCTCGATCTGGCGCAAGTGTGTTTCGATCTGGCCGGGATTGTCGATCCCACGCCGGTCAGCCCGGGGATTAGCACGCTGCTTTCCATAGACCGTGGCGACTGGCTGGGTGCGGCCCTGAGCGGGGCAAGCATGGTTCCTTTCGTGGGTGAACTGGCGAAGTTCGGGAAACTCGGTAAGGACACCCGGATTGTGGAACAGGCGATCGAATTGGCTGGTAGTTCAAAGCGCGCGGCCGAGATCCTGACGCCTATTCTGCAGAAGCTGTCGCAGTTGATGGAATTGTTCCCGGCGAATGCCGGTGCGGAACTCTCAAGGCTGAGGCAGATGACCAACGATTATCTTCGGGAAAACGCCATCGCCAGAGTCGTCACCGGGCAATTGCCGGATATCAGCAAATTCTTTAAGTTCCGGAAGTATGAAGAGGGCGGCTACCTCTACCAGGAGGCCGCCGGCAAGCTGGGCGTTCCCGGTAAAGTCATGCAGCACCGCAATGCCCATGCGCAAACCAAGCTGACGGGCGGAACCGGCGATGATGCGGGGCACTTGATCGGCAACCGGTTCGGGGCCCCGGGTACGGCTGAAAACCTGGGACCGCAGAATTTTATCCAGAACGAATGGGGCACTTTCAAGAAGCTGGAGAACTACTGGGAGCAGAAGCTCAACAGCGGCACCGGCGTCGAGGTGAGGGTGCGTGATGTGTACCGCAAGGGGGAAGACCGCCCATTCATGCGAAAGGTGGAGTGGACCGAGACGAGCCCGAGTGGTCAGGTCTCTAAGAATAGCCTGGACTTTGCCAACACGCACACGCCCAAGAGCCGGCTTAACCAGGACATAGCGCCGACGGTGCCGCCCGGAACGAAAGCTGACGTGATCGATCTGTTCACGCGACAGCGGAGGAACTAGTTCGGCACCGCGGTGAGGCTGATCTATGTCTCAGCTAGCCCAGTCGGCCGCAAGTTGAACAAACGACCGAACAGCGACCCCGGTAGGACCTTTAGTAATCCAGGCCTTTCCATCGTCCATCCAGGCGGTTGCGGCGATGTCGAGATGGATCCAGGGCGTGGGGTCAGCAAACTCGCGAATGAACCACGCCGCGGTGATGGATCCGCCGTAGCGGCCGCCGATATTGGGCAGGTCCGCGAAGGCCGATTTGAAGTATTCCTTATATTCCTCGTCCATCGGCAACTGCCAGGTTTTCTCGCCGGCCGCCTTGGCGCCGCGCAGGAAGCGATTCAAGGAACTCCTGGTTATTGGTGAATGCACCGATATTGTGATGACCGAGCGCGATCCCGATTGCACCTGTCAAAGTCGCGGCATCAACCAGATGAGTGGCGCCGTTGCGATTGGCATAGGTGATGGCGTCGGCGAGAATCAAGCGGCCTTCGGCGTCGGTATTCAATACTTCGATAGTCTTGCCGGCCATGGAGGTGACGATGTCGCCGGGGCGCTGAGCATTGCCGTTCACCATGTTCTCGACGGCAGGAATGTAGGCCGTGACAGAAGGTGGGCTTCAACTGGGCAATGGCGCGCATGGCGCCGATGGTGGCCGCCGCACCAGCCATGTCGTACTTCATCTTCTCCATACCGTCGGAGGGCTTGATAGAGACGCCGCCGGTATCGAACGTGACGCCTTTGCCGACCAGGGCCAGGTGGTCACTGCCGAACGCCTTCGCCGGCAGATACTTCATCACGATGAGAAACGGCGGATTGGTGCTGCCCTGGGCGACTCCCAAGAGCGCACCCATGCCCAGCTTTTCCATGGCGGCCTGGTCGAGAATTTCGCAGGTCATGTTGAGTTCGGCGCAGCAGCTTTGGGCCGCATTCGCCAATTTCTCCGGAGTCAGCTTATTGGCCGGTTCATTCACCAGATCGCGCGCAAAGTTCTGCGCTTCCCCGATGACGCGGCCCCGCTCAATCGCCTCCTGCGGAACCCATCGCCCTCGCCGCCAGTGACCACGATGGTGAAGGTCTCCACCTGCTTTTCGTTTTTCTTCGGATCGGACTTGTATTTGTCCGGCTCCCAGTTTCCGATCAGCGCGCCTTCCGCGGCCCCAGTGCAAATTTTTGGCGTTTCGTTATCCGGATCGTGCCTCAGGCTAGGATGGATGCCGTATACCTTTGGCTTTGCGGTGCGGGCCAGCACGCCAGCCAACCGCCGGGCCTCCACCGAGGTGAACTTGGACTTCGTTCCCGCCGCCCATGACAATAGCCGTTTCGCCGCCACGCCCTCTGGCCGGTACAAAATGGCGATCTCATACAGCTTGCCCGTAAACTCGCCGCTCTGGCGGAGTTCGGCCAGCCATCCCGACTGGAGAGCCAGCGGCGGATCCTTTACCCCGGTCGCCGTTACGGCATTGGTCTCAGTGCGTTCATCCGGGCTCAAAACAGAGCACAGCCAGCGCATCAGCTTCCAGTTTCTCGGCCGGAGAACTATCGAATTGGATTTGCATGGGTTGATTAGTGGAGCCTTTATCCGTTTTCAAATTTCTTTAATATCTATCCGACTGGAACGCCAGCTACTGGCGCGCACGTCTGCCCATTGCAGCCTTCGCTTCGGCTTGCATTTCCTTCGCTTTGATGGCTTCGCGCTTGTCATGAAACTTCTTACCCTTCGCGGTGGCGATCTCCAGCTTGATCCTGCCGCCTTTCAGGTACAGCTTCGTCGGGACGATGGTGAGTCCTTTTTCGCGCGTCTCCGCCCGCAGTTTATCGATTTCCGAGCGATGCAGCAGCAATTTGCGCTTTCGGGCCGGGGCATGATTCATGATGTTGCCGTGCGAGTACTCGCTGATGTGGGCGTTCAGCAGCCACACCTCGTTTTCATTGACTTCGGCGTAGCTTTCTTTCAACTGAATTTTGCCGCTTTTGGCGGATTTGACTTCGGTGCCGGTCAGCACGATGCCCGCTTCATAGCGGTCCAGGAGGAAGAAATCGTGCCCGGCGGAACGATTGTCGCTCAAAATCTTAAATTGCTTCGGCTTTTCCAAAGTGATGACTCAACGGGGTTTGACGCCCGCTTCCCAAGGCAGGTGCCCAGCCCGCGCCCTCGCGTCCGCAACATCCGGTGGTGCCGGCCGCTCGGAAACGAGGTTGGTGAACTCTGCACGCTAAGCTCTCCGTTCTCGTCATCCATACGAATCCGAGAGGAAGGTGTCTGGTTGCGGAACATTTTATTTGGCGACAACTACGTCTGGGCGACCCCTATCTCGTACCTTACTCGGGCGTGAAACAGGCCGTTTTAGATCGTTTTGTGCTTGTAGTCTAACATGGGCTGGTACTCCTTAACGTGAAGCTTTGGTCTAGAATTCGTGATTCCCTGATAGCGGTGTGCGCGCTGTTGCTGCTGATGTCCTCCCCTTGAGGCCCGCAATCGAAAAGGCGATAAGCTGCTTGAAGCTGGGCGCGAAAGCAGAGTCCGCTGAAAGATTACGATGCTGCGCTTGGCTACTACGATCAGGCCGTAACGGCTGATCCGAGTGAAGCCGCCTATTTGTTAGCCGACCAGCGTATGCGAGGGCGCTCCGCTGAAGCGCACCAGATACAAGGGCGCACGCTTCGAAACGCCGGCAAGCTGGACGAGGCGCTGGCCCAATTTCAGAAGGCGTTTCTGGCGGATCCCTCGTCCTCGATGGCGCTGCAGGATATCCGTGACACGACCGCGATGATCAAGCAGCGGGACCAGGGACCTCCGGGGCAGTTATTCTGACTCCCGCGCAACGATCGCGCCAGGAAACCGAACGGCGGATCAACTCGCTGGAAGGCCCGCCCGATCCTGCGTCCCATTAATGGCCAGATCAGCAGCCTGAAGATGAATAATCAGCCGATTCGCGTGCTCTATGAGAGTGTGGGCAAGCTGGCCGGGATTAACGTGCTGCAAGACCCTTCGGGCATTGAGACTGTTGCGGGCAAGAACTTCAATCTCGATCTGAATAACGTCTCGCTGGAAGAAGCACTGAATTATATTGCGCTCGAGACGCATACCTTCTGGAAACCGATCAGCCGGAACGCGATTTTTGTGACACAGGAATCGGATCCCAAACGGCAGGAGTATCAGGACGAAGTTGTAAAGGTCTTCTACATCCAGAACTCCAGCACACCTAACGAATTCACGGAAATCTTTAATGCGGTACGGACCGGGCGCGCGCCTAAGACGGGCGTGTTTTCGGTGCCCAGCCAGAGCGCCATCATCGCGCGCGGCTCTGTGGACACCATGGCGCTTGTGGAAAAGTTGGTGCATGACCTGGACCATCCAAAGGCGGAGGTCGTGATCGACGTGATCGTTATGTCGGTCAACAAGACGAAGATCGACTACCATCGGCGCTTCCATTTTGGGAACGGGCGGTTTCAACCAGCCGTTAACGTTTACGCCGCGCACGCCTACTACGACGGGAACGACTTCGACCACCTCGGGGGGTTCTTCCACCAGCACAACGGGAACTACTGGAACAACATCCACGACCGGGACGGGCACGACCGGAACCACGACAACCGGGGGCAGTACGACTACAACGAGTTCTTCGGGTCTTCTCACGCTGGCGCGGGCGGGTCGTTTTGCGAGCGCGGACTACTCGACCAGTTTTCCGAGCACGGTGGTGCAGGCGTTACTAAATGATGCGAACACCCGAATTCTGCAGCGTCCACAGGTCCGTGCGACCGATGGCGGCAAGGCTAGCTTTCTGGTGGGTAGCTCGATTCCGTATGTGTCCGGGTCACTGAGTTCGGTGGTTAATACGGGTTCAGTTCCATACGCGACGACCCAGTTCCAGCAGGTGAACGTTGGAACCCAGATTGAGTTCCAGCCACACGTTAACGGTTCGGAAGAAATCAGCATGCACATCAAAGTCGAACTCTCGAACGTGTTGCAGCGTATTAGCATTGCCGGAGTCGATCAGCCGGTTATCGGAAAGCAGACCGATGAGGCTGACATTCGCATGAAGGATGGCGAAGTGAGCATGTTGGGCGGCCTTTCAGACAAGGAAGACAGCTCGACGATCTCCGGCTTGCCGGGCGTGTCGAATCTGCCGATACTGGGCTATATCTTCGGGACCAAAGCTAAGACCAACACGGACAATCAAATACTGATTGCAATGATCCCGCACATTGTCCGGACTGCCGACAACACGAACACGAGCGACGTTGGCGTGTTTGCAGGAACAGAGCGTGTGATTCGAGTGGACCGCCGGCCAGAGACATCGGCAACGCCCGGCGTGGCACCCGCCATGACCGTGCCGCCGCCTGCTGCCGCATCTGGGACGGTCGTTCCTCCACCTGCTGGTACGACCGCTTCGCCGCTGTCGCCTTCGCCAGCGGTGCCGGTACCTCCGCCAGCGACAAACAACCCGGCTACACCGACTGTTACACCTCAATCCGTCCGGCGGCCGGTCGGACCGCCGAATCCGGTGGGCTCGAATCCACCGCCGAGTTCTGAGTGAATTTGATTGTATGCAGTACCGAAGTTCCTTAAGGCTCTTGCCGCGCAGACGACATTCTCGACCTTCCTTCCGTGGCGGTTTCGAAGCCGCGTCGCACGCAGGCCGGATTCTCCCTGGTCGAACTCATTGTTGCCTTCAGCATCCTGCTGATTCTTTCGACCATGGCTGTTCCGCTGGCTCGCTTCAGGTGCGACGTGAACGCGAGAAGGAGCTTGCGGCAGGACCTGCTGGAGATGCGGCACGCGATCGACAAATATAAAGATATGTGCGATGCAGGAAAGTTGCAGATCGACCAACCAGGATGCCGCCTGCTATCCGGTAACGCTCGAGATTCTGGTCGAAGGCGTGCCCCTGGCGAATAAGATCAGCGGCCTGAATCAGAGCGGGAAGCAGCGTTTCCTGCGCCGCATTCCCAAAGATCCCTATACCGGGGACACCGACTGGGGAAAGCGCAGCATGCAGGACGACCCCGACTCCACGTTCGTGGGGCGGCCAGAATGTTTTCGATGTTTTTACGAAATCCATGGATAAGGCTAGCGATGGAACGCCCTATTCTGACTGGTAAAGCTGACGTCGCGGGGCCGAACCGCTGGCAGCGTGGTTTCACGCTGATTGAGCTGATGGTGGTGATGGCGATTATCTCGGTATTGCTGGCCATTGCGCTGCCGATCTATCAGAAATCCATCATCCGCGCCAAGGAAAGCGTGCTGAAGAATAACCTGTTCACGCTCCGCGACGATGATCGACGAGTACACGGTCGACAAGCAGAAGGCACCTGAATCGCTGCAGACCCTGGTCATCGAGGGCTATCTGCGACAGGTTCCGCAGGATCCGATCACGAACTCCGACACCACCTGGCGCGTGATTATGGAAGATAACGCCGATCGGGGGAAGCAACAGTTCTCCTGGCATCTTCGACGTGCAAGAGCGGTTCGGAGAAAAACTCGCTTGAAGGCACTCCGTACTCGGACTGGTAGAACTTGATTGTTGCTTCCGCCATTTCCCCGATCGTCTAACGGTAGGACAGCGGCCTTTGGAGCCGTTAATCGTGGTTCGAATCCATGTCGGGGAGCCACATGTTTTGATTCTATGTATGAGAGAAACAGCACCGTTTTCTCGTACAGATTCTGAATGCGACGGGCATCGGGCATCTTTCTAAGGCCGGATCTATTCGGAATCATTGATTCACAACGACCAATCACCTCAGGCATGGATTCGGGACATCTGAAATCTATCCCTCGGTGCGAACGAGAGATAAATAGGCGCCTATACCCGACTGACGGGACTCACGATTTGCCTTCGCAGAGGGCAACTCTTTACGGGGCTGGGGATGGGAATAAGTCAAGCAGGATCTGCGGTTCGTAGTTGCCGAAAGCATACGTTCCGAAAGCATACGTCTCAGATACGGTGCGCTTGCGCAGCTTCAATGTCGCCGGGTTGGCGGCGATCCGGTGATCCTAATCTGCTTCGCAGATAAAGCCGGGTCATATCACGAAACTCATCCAGGACGCTGTCGCGCAACTGTTGGTGCGTTGCGACTGCCTTTGTGTTGAGCAGTATGACAAGCGCGACATCGTCAGCTAACTTTTCCGGCAACTTTGGGCTGTGAAGCGTGAGTGTCTTAGCCACGCGCCGCAGGACCGCGCTGCGAAATTCCTCTCGCTTGACCGTCCAGTCTTGGCCGGCATCAAGAAGTTTTACAAGCGCGGCCCTGGGGAACACCTGCTCCAAAAGCAGGGCCGGGAGATCGTCCGCAAGCGCCTGAACGGATAATGCATTCACCCCGGCATCAAATTTGTCGAAGACGACTTCGAGGTTTTCGCGGGCGTTCACGACGATCATGTCCGCGAGGCTTTCCTTATTGGGGAAGAAGCGGTACAGCGAACCGATCTTGGTGCCCGAGCGGCTGGCGATTTCGGCCATTGTGGCGGCCTCGTAGCCTTTCTCTGCGATGACGGTCGCTGCCGACTCTAATATGGCGGCCACGCGCAACTTGCCGTTAATTCGCTGAGGCGCTTGGATGGACCGCGTTTGTTTGGGGCTTGACTTATGCGAGTGGGTACTCAAATAATGCCTTATGCGAGGCTACACTCAACTATGAGAGTTTCAACCGCGCATGTCAACCCTTGAAGGAGCAATACCTATGCAAGACAAACGCGTCTCCCTGATCACCGGGGCTAATCAAGGCGTCGGTTTACAGGTAGCAAAGGAACTCGTAGCAAACGGCGTCACGGTTTTGGTCGGGTCGCGCAACTTCGCGCGCGGCGAGGCTGCGGTCAAGGAGATTGGGCCGGGCGCCATCGCGCTCCAGCTCGACGTAACGGATGGGGCTTCTATCGCCGCTTCGGCGGAGGGCATCCGCAAAGAGTTTGGCCGCCTCGACCTGCTTGTCAATAACGCTGCTATCTCGAATACAGGCCTGCGACCAGGCATGACTGTTCAGGAATACGCTAACTTGACCCGCCCCAGCAATGTGTCCCTCGACGAAGTACGTGCCATCTGGGAAACCAACGTATTCGGCGTATTGGCCGTTTACCAAGCGATGCTGCCGCTGCTCCGCGAGTCGTCGGACGCCCGTATCGTCAACGTGTCGAGCGGCGTCGGCTCGTTGACCGTGAACGCGGACCCTGCCGGGCCTTACCACTCAACCTTTGGGCCCGGCTACTCCGCGTCCAAAACGGCCCTCAACGCTATAACGCTGGCGATGATGGTCGAGCTGCAGTCCACCCAGATTAAAGTCAACTTAGTCTCACCGGGCTTTACAAAGACGAATCTCAACAACTATCAGGGCACAGCGTCTGTCGAGGATGGCTCCCGCGAGGTGGTGCGGGTGGCGCTGCTCGGCCCAGACGGCCCGTCAGGTACGTTCACGCGCTGGGAAAACGCAACGATTCCGTGGTGATCAAGTGTTTCCCGGAATGCTTTGGGGGCGCCAATGCTACGTACAGTTCTAACCGCGGGAAAGGGCGTTCGTGAGAATGCGCCCACGGGCTGATCTAGCGTATGGACGTCAAGGAACACCAAGAGACCGCTCGCGATTGCTGACGACAAGCAGCGTCGAAGCCCCTCTTACGTCAGACTCGAGGATTTAAATCTTCAACCGCGCGACGTTGCTGGAAATTCCTACGCGACTGGATGATGGCCTGCCGATGTTCCTCCGCCCACATCCAAACACCGCAAAAAGCGGCTCCGAGGCTGTGGCCAAGTTTTGTGAGCTCGTAATCGACTCTGGGCGGGACCAGCGGGAAAACAGTACGAGAAACAAGACCGTCCGCTTCCATCTGGCGAAGGGTCTTGGTCAACATCTTTTGACTCACGCCGCCAATGAGTTCGCCCAGCCTTGTGAACCGTAGACAGCCGTGCTCCTCTAACACTTCAAGGGCGAGCATCGTCCATTTGTCGGCGACCCGCCCGATAATCTCGCGCACGATCTCTTCCAGCTCCGGATCAAGATCTTCGGGCGGTGGGATTTTACAGATGTCTTTTTCGGGAGGGTGCGAAACCCGACTTTTCATCGCCATTCATTCACTCTCCTTTCGGTAACTATAGAACTTTTGGGTGCCTACTTCCCAATCGAACGTAACAATCATACGATCAGCATGGGGCTAATACAAGACGCAAGTGAACGGATTGGCACAAAACACGAGAGGCAAGAAACATTTCGATGAAACTTAACAAGAGAACAGTATTAATAACCGGCGGGACTAGTGGGATTGGCTTCGAGCTGGCAAAGCAGCTGATCGAGCGCGGTAACGTAGTCATCATCACGGGCCGTGATCCGGAAAAGCTCGCCGCTGCTAAGCGGAATTTGCCGGGCGTGCACACCTTCCAGAGCGATGTGAGCGACTCCAAGGCTATTGCGGCGCTGCATGAGAGCGTATCGGCGCGCTTTCCAGCGCTCGACACCCTCATCAACAACGCCGGAATCATGCGCAACCTGCAACTCAATGAGGACCACGACCTGCGCGAACTAACGCGCGAGATCGACATTAACTTAATCGGGCCGATACGAATGGTTCAGCAGTTCCTTCCGCACCTCAAAACCCGAAAGGGAGCACTGATCGTCAACGTCTCGTCAGGACTGGCTTTTATTCCTATGCCAATAGCGCCGGTTTACTGCGCCACGAAAGCCGCTCTCCACTCCTTCACCCAATCCTTGCGTGTGCAGCTCGACGGAAGGAATGTCACGGTGGTCGAGTTGGCGCCCCCAGCAACCGAGACGCCGCTGTTTCGAGGCGAGTTCGCGGAAGAGATGAAGGGCCGAAAGGGGATGGATGTGAAGCTGCTTGCCAAAAAAGCCATTTCAGAGATCGAAGCGGGGAAGCTTGAGATTCGCCCGGGGCTGAGCAATGTCCTGAAAGTTATGAGTCGGGTAGCGCCGCAAGTGATGCTCAAACAAATGGCGAAGATGAGCAAGCCCAAGGCGGCTCCGACGCCAAAGGCTGGAAGACTTCATGCATAAATAGCTGGTTTATCCGCGTGCGGGTTGCTGACGTTCGGCGGTGGGATGCATTTTCTCGTTGATGTCGTCGTACAAACATGCGCGCGGAAAGCGCGTCGTTGGCCCCGAGACGACGTTGTATTACGGCTGAATACCGCTTTACGCGCTCGGTCAGGTTCTTTTCGGGCTGATGGCTTTGCTGATTGGCTTCCATGCATTTCACCTGTTGAACCAGGGGCCTGCTTAAACGCTAAGTCTCGCTGAGGCGGCATGCTGGCTGATCTTCACCTTTTGTTTATCCAATATCGGAAGCTAAAGATAGGTGCCGGCGCCTTCGCCGCGTTCATCGTGGCTGCCGCTGCCACTGCCTAGGGCTCCGCGATGTTCCAAGCCGCCATCGGTATTCAATGAATCAACGACCCGGACGAGAGCCCGCCTGGATGATCCGATTCTTCGATGCGGGGCTGACCGCAGTCGGAGGGAATGACCGGTCGAAGCTCAGGGTCTTTGGTAAACACAGCGGCGGTCCACGGCGATGAAACCGAAGAGAGTTTTCGTCTCTTGGTAAGGCTAAAGGAGTTCGGATGTCAGGTTCAGCTATCGGCACGGTTCGTATTGTGCTTCGGCTCGAAGGTCTGTTTGTTTTAATCGCGACTTGCGCGGCCTACTCGAAGTTCGGTCTTGGTTGGGGAACATTTGCGCTGTGGTTTCTTGCGCCCGATCTTTCGTTTTTTGGCTATCTCGCGGGGCCGAAGTTTGGCGCCATCGCCTACAATTCGGCGCACTCATACATTGGAGCTATATGCTGCATTAGTGTCGGCCTTCTTGTTCCGACACCAATTCTTCTCTGCGCAGGTATCATATGGTCTGCCCACATTGGCTTTGATCGTGCTTTAGGCTACGGACTTAAATATTCGACCGGCTTTGGTTTTACTCACCTGGGACACAAAAATCCAGTGAAATAGTCACATCCGGTTCAGCACGTAGGTTGATTCGGTCTCCGCCGAGCGAGGAAAGCCATCTTTAAAAATGTCGATCATGTTGTCGTGGCCTTGCGGGATGTTGAGGCCGCCGAAACCGGCGGGTAGCTGTTGCAGTTCAACTCCTGCCCGCGGTTCCAGTCTCAAGACTGGATTGCGATATCTGATCGATCAACGGAAGCTGAACCACTGAAGCTATCTGGTACAGAAAGCCTGCTTTTGGTGCTTTTAATGATGTTGACTACATCTTGTTAGCAATACGTTGTGGACATTGAAAATCTTCTTAAGTTGGTGGTTCGGAGCCATTGCTTTCTCAGTTGACTACTTGAAAAACTAGTAAGTACTTTTGCATTGGGGTGCCCAAGCGCTTTGGTTTAATGGCTGGTGTCAGCGGAAAAGATCTACTCGAACGTTACTGATCCTTCAAAGGGATGTAACAGCAGCCTGTTACCATCGCTCCTCAGTAGATCATGACCAAACTGCATTTTATTACCGCACTTCTTGCTTGCTCCGCATTGATTCAAGCACAACCCGCTCCGCTCGCCTGCGACGGACGTTTAGCCACGGTACGTATTTCTGAGATCACCGCCAGCGGCAGTGTTCGAGGCTTTATGGCTGCGGTCGCCGCGCACAAGGCGTGGGTCTCATCCCATGGCCTCACTAAGGACGAAATTGTCACGGTGCCAGTGATCGATCGAGACGAAGCGACGCACGCCCGTAGTTATTCGAACAAACAATTCTTCAGTATCCATATCCACGGATCGAACGGGCCTGAGCCGAAACACGACGATGCGTACGAGGCGTTTGTGAAGATGTACCGTGACAACTCCGATATCAAATCGGCGTACGACATTTGCGTGCCCGACGGCTCCCTTAAATAGGGATCCCGCGGCTGTGGCCTGGCTTTCGGCGTGAAGGGTCATCGCCTTCCGGCTCAAGGCAGTCCCAACGGCGTTCGTTTGACGCGTTCGAAATATTTTGCCATACTCCACTTTCGAGATTGATGCGTCGACGTACACTGCTGCACCGGA
The DNA here is from genome assembly GCA_963814195.1 of uncultured Acidobacteriaceae bacterium. Lineage (GTDB taxonomy): Bacteria > Acidobacteriota > Terriglobia > Bryobacterales > Bryobacteraceae > Bog-105. The sequence continues at coordinate 923,275 of CAWFBU010000002.1, read as the reverse complement.
TCCTGGGCATGCTGGGAGTGACTACCCTGGGAGCTTCTCGGATTTTTGGAGCAACTGATCCCTTTACTTCCCGACAACGCAAAACGTTAGTGGAGTTAGCTTCTCTCGTACTTCCATCGGCGCTGGGCAAGTCGGGCGCAGAGTCCACCGCGGCCAACTTCGAACAGTACGTGCGGGACTATCGGGCAGGAGCTGATACCGACCATGGTTACGGGTTCACGCACGTGACCCCTAAGCCGCCTTCGCCCGCAGCAACCTATGCAAGGCAACTTTCGGAGCTTCAATCACCACTTACCCGGGATGCGATTGAAGGGGCTTTGCAGATGGCCGGGGTGAAGGAATTGCCGCGAGTTCCAGACGGGAAGAGTGTTGTATCGGATCTGATGAGTTTCTACTTCCGTAGCAGTGAGGCCAATGACCTCTGCTACTCAGCCGCCATCGGACGAGATGAGTGCAGAGGTTTAGCCGGCTCTGAACAGCCTCCCGCGCCCTTGCGGAAGTCCGCGTAATGCCAACGTTCGAAAGTGATGTATGCATCATCGGCGGCGGCATCACGGCTGCCATGTTGGCAAAGAAGCTCTTTGAACTACGGCCGAATATCTCCATCAATGTTGTGGAAGCGGGCGATCGCCTGTTCGACTTCGAAAACAGAATGGAGCACCGTCGCCGGAGCATCGTCTATGGCGAGAACGCGTGGCCGGGCGACTTCATACCGGATCAGAAAGCCTCGGGGGTCATCTCCCGGACCATGGCGGCGGGCGGTTCGGCCTTACACTGGGGCGGCACCTGCAACCGCTTTTCCGAAGAAGACCTCCGACTGAAGTCGATGTTCGGCCTGTATACGGACTGGCCACTCGAGTGGGAGGAACTCGAAAAGTTCTATTGTGAAGCCGAGCGCCGTCTTGGTGTTTCAGGCGAACCAAGTCCCCTCCCGGAGGACAAGCGATCCGAACCATATCCCATGCCGGCCATGGTTCTCACTCATAACCTGCTCGAGTTGAAGAGCTGGGGGGAGAAGACGGACATTCCTTTCTGGTCGACACCGCAGGCCAAGAACACCAAGCCCTATGACGGTCGCGCGCAGTGTATTCGGTGCAACACCTGTCTGATCTGTCCAACGGGCGCGCGTTACTCTCCGGACTTCACTTACAAGCAATTACTCACAAATAAGAAGTTTGCTCTGCATGACCGCACATTGGTGCGACGTCTAGAGATGAATGGTGAATCCAGGATCACAGCCGCGACCGCCGTTCATCGCGATCGGCCGAATGAGCAAATCCAGTTTCGCGCGCCCCTGTTTGTGGTGGCTTCCGGGTATACCTGGAGTTCTCATTTACTGCTTCTTTCGCAAAACTCTAAATTTCCGAACGGGTTGGCTAATAGCTCCGGCTTAGTGGGACGTTATATGTGCGGACACGAGTTCATTACTGCCAATATCGAACTCGACGCCAAGATATTTCCCGGCATGAACGAGACGCATGCGCTGATTTCTCGCCAGTTCTTCCGTTGTAAACCAGAGACCACTTATATCCGGCACGATCTTCGCATTTGGGAGAGCAGTGCCGGACGGGAACCCCGATTGCGCGATAAGGACGGTCGGTTGCTATTAGGCGATGACTTACTCGGCGATTGGCAGAGGCGGGCGCAGCGGGGCGCCGCACGGGTACGCGGATATTACGATGTTCATCCGGACCGCGACAGTTCTCTGATGCTGGATACGAGCTCCAGAAATCGGTGGGGTGATCCGCTGCCCAAGATTGAGCATCGGCTCGACTCCGCAACACTAGCGCGTCAATCTTACACGAGGCAACACTTCGACGCTATCTTCGAGAAACTGGCGGCCAACAATAACGGCAAGATTCTGAATAAGAGTGAAGGCGGTTATCTGGACCATCCGGCGGGTGGCTGCCGCATGGGGACTGATCCTTCAATCAGCGTTTGTGACAGCTTCGGCAGAACACATGACCACGAGAATCTGTTCGTCGTAGGCTCACCCACACTGCCGAGCGCAGGCTGCACAAATGGAACCTTGACTTTCGTTGCCTTGACGCTTCGTTCTGCGGAACAAGTTGCCAGGCAGATCGGTAGTGTTTAGAAATTTGCTTCGACGTGAATGCGTATTGCTGCTGTTACCTCTGTGCTTATGGTCAAGTGCGTCCGCTGCTCCTGCCAGCGCTGGGTGGCCCTTTTACGGTGGTGACCAGGCAGGCTCGAAGTATTCTTCGTTAACTCAGATCAACCGCAGCAACGTCAGTCGGCTAAAGCTTACCTGGGAGTGGCAGACCGGCGAGAAGCCACTGCCCGCATTCGGAACGCATCCGGGGTTGTTCGAAGCTACTCCGATTCTGGTGGAAGATACGCTGTTTCTCCCGACTGCTTACAACCGGGTTGTTGCTCTCGATCCCGCGACCGGTAAACCGAAATGGGTTTACGACCCCAAAGCTTACGAAGATGGCCAGGTTCCGAATGGAACCGGATTTGTCCACAGGGGCGTCGCGTACTGGTTTGACAATCGAGCGAAACGCGGAAGGATATTGCTGAACAGCCGTTCGCACCTGATCGAACTTGACTCGCAAACAGGGGCCGCCGTTTCGCCGTTCGGGGACAATGGGCGCGTTGATCTGCTGACTGGATTGGCTTGGGATGTCGATCCGAAGCTTTATACAAATACTTCGCCTCCCGTGGTTTATGGCGAACTGGTGATTGTCGGGAACGGTGTTGCGGACCGCCTGGCTTTCAAGAAAGATCCTCCGGGCGATGTGCGAGCGTACAACGCGCGAACCGGCAAGCTCGTCTGGAGCTTTCACACTGTTCCCCGCAAGGGTGAGTTCGGTAGTGAAACGTGGCTCGATGGCGCCAACGAATACACGGGACATACCAACGTGTGGGCACCGATGACACTGGACGATGCGCGAGGCCTGCTGTACCTACCCGTGAGTACGCCCAGTAACGATTTTTATGGCGGACGGCGTCCGGGTGCTGGTCTCTTCGGAGAATCACTGGTGTGCCTGGATGCGAAGACTGGTGTGAGGAAGTGGCACTATCAGCTGGTGCACCACGGGTTGTGGGACTATGATCCGCCATCGCCGCCGAATCTGGTTACGTTGCAGGTTGACGGCCGAAGAATTGATGCTGTTGTCCAGTTGACGAAGCAGGGCTTTGCGTTTGTGTTCGATCGCGTTTCGGGCGAACCGGTATGGCCCATTGTGGAGCGGCCGGTGCCTGCGAGCGATGTTCCGGGAGAGCATGCCTGGCCGACGCAACCCGTTCCCACAAAGCCGCCGCCCATTTCACCGCAGGGCGTAAGTCTCAACGACGCGTTCGATGCGACTCCCGAGTTGAAGGCGGAAGCACAGAAAGAATTAGCGAAGTTCCGATTGGGTCCATTGTTCACGCCACCCAGTTTTGAAGGCACAATGATGCTCCCCGGCATTATCGGCGGAGCGAACTGGGGTGGCGGAGCGTTCGATCCAGAAACCGCGACGCTCTACGTGAAGACGACGAACCTTGCTGCGATCGGCCGCTTAGCCAAGCCGGATAGAACCGCGGCGAATCCGCACGCCTCCGAAACCGATGGCGATTATGTCCGGGAAGGGCAGACGAACGCTACGTTTCACAACGGCATTCCACTCTTGAAGCCGCCCTATGGAGAAATGGTTGCGATCGACTTGAATCGGGGGGAACTGAAATGGAGAGTTCCTTTCGGTGACGATGAGCGCTTACGCTCCCATGAAGCTCTGAAGGGCGTAAAATTGCCTGCGAAGCTGGGAGCACCGGGAGTGCAGGGCGCCATTGTGACCAAAGGCGGATTGATCTTTGTTGGTGGTGGTGATGCGGCTTTCCATGCCATGGATAGTACGAACGGCCGAGATCTCTGGGAATGCAAGCTGGACGTACGTACCGCAGGCACACCCATGACCTACACCTATCAAGGCCGGCAATTCGTGGTAATCGCAGTGGGTTCGAATGCCGAAACTTGGCTTGTCTCTTTCAGTCTCCCTCAGTAATGAAAATGAATTGCAAACTAATGATCAGGGCGGCCTTACTCTCAGGCGTCCTGATTCAAACCGCATTGGGCCAAGCTTTAAGCCCGGAAGAAAAGAAGATCGCCGCCAGTGTCACGGCCGATGAACAGAGTTCGGCAGCGCTACTGAAGCTACTGGTAAATATCAACAGTGGAACCCTGAATCCCGCGGGTGTTCGGAAAGTAGCGGAGGTAATCCGACCTGAATTTGAAGCGCTCGGGTTCTCCTGCCGCTGGATTCCGATGGAAGAAGTCCAGCGCGCGGGTCATCTCGTGTGTTCTCGCAAAGGTACGCACGGCAAGCGGCTTCTTCTAATTGGTCACATGGACACGGTGTTCGAGCCGGACAGCCCCTTTCAAGCGTTTGAGGAGAAGGACGGCAAAACACTGGGTCCGGGCGCGGCGGATATGAAGGGCGGCTTGGTCATTATGCTCAGTGCATTGAAAGCCCTGAACCAGAACCATGCCCTGGACGGAACCAGTATCACTGCCTTTCTGACGGGCGACGAAGAACGTCCGGGTGAGCCGCTGTCCATTGCACGCCGAGACCTGATCGAAGCAGGTAAGAACAGCGATGCCGCTCTGGAGTTTGAAGGCGGCGTGCAAAACGGTGGGCACGACGCAGCCAGCATCGCGCGACGCAGCGCTTATCAGTGGGTCTTGACTACTACCGGCAAGACTGCGCATTCCAGCGGCATCTTCAATAAAGGCGTGGGTGATGGCGCGATTTACGAGATGTCTCGTATTCTTTATCGCTTCGACCAGGAGCTACACGACACGGGTCTGACGTACAACGTGGGATTGGTGGTGGGCGGTACGCAAGCGGTTTACGATCCGGCGACCGCCAGCGGAACGGCTGCGGGTAAAGTGAATGTCGTTCCGGCGAAGGCAGAAGCCGTGGGGGATATGCGCACTGTCACCGATGAACAATACAAGAACACACAGAGCAAGATGCGAAGCATTGTAAGTGAGCATCTTCAGGGGACCTCCGCCGAGATCGTATTCAAGGATGGTTATCCGTCGATGCCAGAGAGTGCCAGGAACAAGGAACTTCTGCAACGTTTGAATACCGTCAACCGCGAACTTGGTATGGACGTGATGGAGCCACTGGATCCGAGCCGCCGGGGAGCCGGTGACCTATCTTTCGTCGCGCCTTACGTCGCAAGTATCTCCGGCTTGGGCGCTTATGGTGCCGGCGCGCATGCTCCCGGTGAAAGCATCAACCTCAAGCGCCAGCCGGAACAGGCACGCCGGGTTGCAATCTACATGTACGAGCTGACGCGCCCGTAGACTGGGCGCCGGTCACAGCATCAGTATCCGCCAACGGAACAATCTCATTTTGATTGAGATTATTTGCTTCCGCCGCAACCTATGTTCATATGGTGTGGACATTTCTAAGCTGGCTACGGACTCAATGTGTGCTTTTCTTTACGATGGACCCTATCTATCCAATCCAGCGGAGATAGCTTTCGCTTTTATGCTTGTGAGCGAGCGCTAACTACTGGAGAAGCTCGCCGCTCGGTGTCACGCTTTCGGCTTGCGGCTTTCCTTTGCCGGCATCGAGATCGTTCCAGTTCAAGATCGCGTTGAATCCCAGGAAGTAGGTCCCTTGCGTCTGCCAGCGCCAAAATGGGCGCAAGGCAAACAAGATGATGTGTCCCTTGCCTAGAGGCACATCAATTGCGAGTGCGCGATTTGCGATGCTTTCGCCACCCGCCAAGGTCCCCGACAACAGCATTTCATTAGTCTTCGAAGGGAACTGAATCAGGACGCGAGGCCGAAGAACATGCTCGTCAGCGGCTCCTGTCCGGCGATTGCTACCGCTCGGCCTTGCCTCGGAGCCAGGCCGCGCCTCACCTTTCGGCTCTGATGTCTCGGCAACTGAGGACGCGTCCAGAGGAGCAATATGCAGAGGAACAGCCATGGGTGTTACATTCTGACTTTGAGAAAAGTCCGGACCCCGACCGAAACCGCCTCCGCCAGCGCCGAAAGGTCCCGAGGCTGCCGCAGGAGGCACATTGAACACGGGATCCTGATTGAAGTAGACCGGCAGATCCTTCTGATCGAAGCCATAGGGATCGGGCTCTTCACATCGGTGATCGTCCTCGCATGATGGAGCCGCGCGCAAAGAGCGTGGCAGGGTGCTCCACGGTCACGCCCGCCGCGATACCGAATTCGGCCAGCAGCGAAGCTGGTGGAGCCTTCCGTAATCAGCGTGCCGCCCTGCTGGACGAATTTCGCCAGTTCCGCCAAGCCCTTCCATGCCCATGCCGCCGCGGATGTCGTCGCTCTCATCGACTCGCGCCCAGGTTCGGCGTCAGTTTGGTCTTCTTGTAAGGAATCGGATCTGTTCCGGTCATGGGGATGCCGGCCAGCTGCGACTTGCGATGTGCCGCCCATATGCGGAAAGATGATCACGTCATACTTCGCGCGCAGATTGCCTTCGCGCAGTTTCTGATCCGCGAAGTAAGTGTACGGCACGCCGTAGTGATCGAGCGCGGCGCGCATCCAGCCTTCGTCCTGCGTGCGCGACCAGGAGTGAACGTAGCCGATGCGCGGCACCTCCATCTCGTGAGTCTTCACTGTGGGCAGCGTCGCGACCGCCATGGCCTTCAGGCCCAAGTCCTTCAACTGCGGCTCCAGCTGTCGCGCGATCGGCGTTCGGGAATAATGAACGAGCCGGCCTGCAACTTGCGGCCGTTCAGCTCGAAATCGTCTTCCGCCGCCAGCATCTTCACGTCCGGCATTCCGGAACCGGAACGTCATCAGCGCATTGTCGGTCGTGTGCTCGATGACCAGCGTCGTCGCCCGCGCCGTCGATCGCCGCCCTCGGCTTCGGCATCGGCGGTCAGCAGCGTCATCGGCGCCGATCGAGCACCGCCTTGTCGGTCACCGGGATCACCTTCACGTTGCGCATGTACTGCATGGTCCAGCCGGTGTCGTCGTAGGGGCGCGGATTGGCCGGCGGATAGTTCTGCACGCTAAATACATGTCGGCCAGCGTGCGATAGGGCTGGTCGGCGCGGATCACGTAATCGCCCGCCGCGACGCTGGCTGTGCCCGCCTTGAAAGTCGAGCTCGGCCTGGTGCACTTCCAGTCCCTGGCGCGCGCAGCGCATTCACCATGTCCGCCGCATCCACGCGTGCACGCTGATCCGCCGGCACTAGCCAGGCGTAGACTCGGGCCGTTCTTGCCCTTCTCCACCTGCGCGCTTGTTCTTCATCCAGTAATTCTCCAGATACAGTTCGTGTTCCCTGCGCCACTTTGTGCATCGCGAGCAGCAGCGCCGATTCCTGGATGTTCGTGTTGTTTCGCGGTCCCCACTTGATGCGAGGCAGCGGCGGATTCGGCCGGAACCATTCACGGCTGTGGTCGTGGGCGGCAACTGCAAATTGATCCTGCACTGCCGGGCCATAGCTCTGCACTTCGTAGAAGCGGCCGAACGAGTTGTGCGTGATCGCCATCCAGAACAGATAGTTCGGCACCCAGCCGTCATAGAATCCATAAGTCCACACGCCCGGAACGCCGCGCTTCGCCATCTCCATCACTTCGGTCTCTGCCAGCAGCCACCACTCGTTCATCGCATCGGATCGAGCGACTTGTTGTAAGGGCCGGTGCCGGTCGAGATATACAGATACGATTGCGCCTCGTGCAGATCGTGAAATACGGTCGGGTGCCACTCCAGAATGCCCTTCATCATGTTCTGGGTGATCTTGCAGATACTGGCCCATGCCGTCGCGATTGTTGTCGTGCTGCACGTACTTGCCCCAGTACATCAGCGGCGGCCGCGGCTTGCCGGTCTCTTTGCCGTAATACCAGGTGTCGACCTCCTTCTCGCGGCCATCCACCTCCACCACCGGCGTGATGAACGTGATCAGCGTTGTTGCGAATCGCCTGAATGAACGGCGTCTCTTCCACAATCAGCCGGTAGGCGAGTTCGATCAGCATCTCCGGCCCGCCCGTCTCCGGCGAGTGAATGCCGCTATTCGCCCAGTACATCGGCTTGCCCGTTTGGATAATTTCGCGCGCCTGCTCTTCGGTGATCTTGCGCGGATCGCTCAGCTTCGCCAGCTGCTCTTTGTACTTGTCCAGCTGACTGATGGTCGCCTCATCCGCAATGGCCAGCACCACCTGTCGCGGCCCTCTTCCGTCTGCCCGATCTTCCAGAACTTCGCGCGCGGCGACGCCTTCGCCAGCGCCTCGTAATAGCGATTGATGTCTTTGGCATAAGTCAGTTCGCCGGGCTTGCCGGGAATCCGGCCGAGAAACTTCAACGGCGAAGGCACCGTGTCGGAAGCCGGCATATGGTCCACCAGTTCGGTGGTGATCCGCGGATCCTTGCAGTACTCTTTGATCAGCTTCGTGTATTCCTCGTCGATCTTCTGTGAAGCGCCGGCATCGGGCGCGTTTGCTTTAGGGTTCTTTCGTTGTCCATAGACCGGTAGCAGAACGATGAAAAGCAAAGCAAGCAAGCGAGCGGCTGGAATTCTCATAGGGCTTTGAACCGGGATAGACGGCGTCAGTGATCCCAGATGTTTGACTCTAGCACCGCGCTTTCCCCAGCGGTCTAAAAGCCGCCTGGCTCTTCTGCTCTGACCTCCGTCCCGCTACGTGGCCTAAATATCGTTTGCTCTATCGCAAGGAATTACTGGTGGCAGTGTGATCCAATGCTCATCGGGTTTAAGGGTAGGCATCGATGGCGCGTCCGGGCGTCGAAGATGTCGTAGCACTGGCCGGCCGAACAGTGCCAGAAACGTTCTGCTGGTCGGGGGATACGTGATCGGAATACAGGCTGTCGGTAAGCATCATTCCGCAAGTGGTCGTCGGACCGATTTTGCGCTGGCAGGGCTTGCTTTGCTTGCAATTGCCCTGATTTCTGCTCGCGAACCTATTTGACTGGTTGTAATCCCATCGGAATCAGTGTCCAAAGCACCGTGGTTTTTTAGTCCGCCGTTATCAAACAAGTGACAATCCCCGCGCTAGCCTGCTTTTCGTCAAAATTGACCAGTCTAAAAGAAAATTCCTAGTACAAACTAGTAAACCGTACTTCGAAAATGGCGTTAGAAGCTTTAGATGAAACTCAGACTGCCGCTTTCCTTGTCGCTCGTGATCGCCGTTCTGATCTCCGGGCTTGCTTTTGCCCAAACTTCCCCGATCGTCCACGTTCCTTTTCAGTTGCCGTCGCGTACCGTCAATCGAATTATGGAGCAAGCCACTTGGGGCCCAACGCAAAGCCAGTGTTTGGTGCTAGAAATGAAAGGCTTTGAGCCTTGGTTCAAGAGTCAACTGGCAGCAGCCGTTTCTACTTACACAGACCAGGCGTACTACAACGCGGCTGGGAACAACAACACCAACATGCAGCCTGTCCAGGCTGAGTTCTTTCAGAATGCATTGACGGGGCCGGATCAGTTGCGCCAGCGAATTGCCTTTACGCTTAGCAAGATCTGGGTGGTTTCGGAAGTCGAGATCAACAACGCCTCTGCGTTTCCGCCTCTTATGCGATTGTTTCAGGCCGATGCTTTCTCCAACTACGAGCAGATTATGACGGACGTTACGCTGAGTCCGGCCATGGGTCGGTACTTGAACATGGTGAACAACGACAAAGGGAATGCCGCCAGGGGAACGAGTCCCAATGAGAACTATGCTCGCGAGATCATGCAGCTTTTCACTCTGGGACTGACCGAGCTTAACCAGGACGGCTCTCCGGTGATAGATTCCAATGGCGTTCCGATTCCCAGTTACACGCAGGCTACTGTCACAGCGCTTGCGAAGGCATTTACCGGCTGGACTTACGCCCCTGCTCCAGGTACGACTTCGAACTCTCACAACCCAGCTAATTACCTGCTTCCGATGGTTGCGACCGAAAGCAATCATGACATGACGCCAAAAGTTCTCTTCCCGGGCTTCACTCTTCCTGCAGGGCAGTCGGCCGAAGTCGATTTAAAGCAGGCGATTCACGCTATTTTCATGCAGGCCAGCCTTCCTCCATTTGTTTCACGTCAACTGATCCAGAACTTCACGACCAGCAATCCGAGTCCTGCTTATATCCAGCGCGTATCAGATGTCTTCGTCGACAACGGTCAGGGTGTACGCGGTGACATGAAAGCTGTGATCCACGCGATTCTGTCGGACCCCGAGGCGCGCGCGGCAGACGATCCGAACAGCTTGCCTAACTCCACTTATGGCCACATGCGAGAGCCGGTCTTATTGGCGTTGAATCTGCTTAGGGGATTAAACGGCACAGTGACATCCGCGACCACTGCGGCCAACTATATTGCCTCTCTCGGCCAGCAGCTCTTTTTTCAACCGAGCGTGTTCAGCTACTTTTCCCCGTTCTACCGCACGAGCAACGGGCTAGTGGCTCCTGAATTTCAGATCTATTCCACTCAATCTTCTTCCAACCGCATCAACGTTGTGAATTCTGCTATCTACGGCGGACAATTTGATGCTGGAACCAAATTTAATCTCGCATCCTTCGTCACCGCTGCAGCGACTCCTGCCAACCTTTTGACCCAGATCAACACCGTCTTCTTCCATGGTGCGATGTCCGATGCTTTGAAAACCGCTATCAATCAAGCCATGAACGCCGTCACTGCGCCCACAGACAAGGCCAAGGCGGCCCTCTACATCGCGCTGAGTTCGGCCGAGTATCAGATTATCGACTAGCCGTCTCACAACCTAAACCCAAAACAAACCAGATCTTACATTTAAAGGCTGAAAAACAATGTTTTCACGTAGAGGATTTATTAAGATCGGCGCTGCGTCTGTCGGATCGCTCGCCCTCCGTCCGTTTGGATTGCTCCCGGCTCTGGCGCAATCGGGCTCCTCCGACTACCGCGCACTCGTCTGCGTATTTCTGTTTGGAGGGAACGACTCCAATAATATGGTGATCCCGGCCGATGATGTGAACTTCAAAGCTTATACATCGATCCGCGGTCAGCTGGCGCTTTCCGCTGCGAACATTACGACACCGGTGTATTCGAGCAGTGCCAACGCACCGTACGTCTTCCATTCCGATCTGGCGCCGCTAGCCTCCCTATTTTCGAGTAAAGAGCTCGCTGTCGTCGCGAACGTGGGCAGTCTGGTCCAACCAACGACTCGCGCGCAGTATCAGAACCAGCAGGCGCCAGTGCCTACCAACCTTTTCTCCCATTCCGATCAGCAGCGCCAGTGGCAAACATCCAATGCCACCGGTCTTGGCTCTACGGGCTGGGGCGGACGCGCCGCCGATCTCGCGTCGGGCCAGAACATATCCAAATTCCCGACCTTCTTCTCGGTGGCCGGTAACAGCATCATGGGTACGGGTGTCACAACCCAGCAAGTAGCCGTGAACCCGGGTGGCTCCCTTGATTTGGCGGGTTTTAACACTTCCTCGGCTTCGCAAATACGGAAAGCCGCGCTGCAAAGCTTGCTCACCATGAACACGGGCATGAAGCTTGCTCAGGCCGCCGACGGAATCGTTTCTGACAGCCTTGCGGATGCTCAACAGCTTGATAATGCGCTTGCGAAAGCATCGGCACTCAACACTAAGTTTCCGGCGACCAGTCTCGGCGCGCAATTGGCACAAGTAGCTCAGATCATCAGTGTGCGCGAGGGACTCGGGATGCGACGTCAAATCTTTTTCTGTTCGTTAGGAGGGTTTGACACGCACTCGAATGAGTTGAATACATTAAGGTGTTGTACCCGCAGCTGGCATCGGCACTGCTGGCTTTCAACAGCGCTATGACCGAACTCGGCACACAAAACAACGTGACGACGTTTACAGAATCCGATTTCAGCAGAACCTTCCAGCCTACTTCGAGCGACGGAAGCGATCACGCCTGGGGCAGCCACCATATGGTGATGGGAGGGGCGGTAAAAGGCGGAGACATCTATGGGGCTTTCCCGACATTCGCCCTTGGTGGGCCGAATGACACCGATACGCGCGGTCGATGGATCCCGACGACTTCGATCGATCAATACGGGGCGACTCTCTGCTCGTGGTTCGGTATAGATGATGCAAATTTGACATCTGTTTTTCCGAATTTTACAAATTTCGGCGCTCAGAAGATCAACTTCTTCAGTTAGTTACAGGTGTAATAGGGCGTTGATTCGACTGAAATAATCGCAAATTAAGATGCGAGTATGTCGAAAAGCATACTCGTGCTCTTCTCATCTTTAATCTCTCTCGGACTTGCCCAGGGGAGTCCGCTTTACCCGACGGGCGCGCTGGTTTCCGGCACTGCGCTGTCCTCTCATCCCAGAACCGCGGACGCAAACCAGATGCAAGTTGCGCGCACTTTAACGAATTTGGGCTTTGATGTTCCCTTCTTCGCTTTCGCCTACGTCTTGAACGGTGCTCCCGTATCAGGCTCGCCAGCCGAAGTAAGATTCAACACGCTTTCCAGCGGTGGACTCTTCGACGTGGTCTTCGGAACTGGGCTGAATGAGGCTTATTTTTCATTCCAGGGACCGCAGGCCTTCACGGGTACAACGGCGGCCCCGATCCTGACTCTCCGAAGCTTTGTCGAAACGAGCTTGTCATATTCCGACCCGGCAAACTTCAATGTGACCGCCACTCCAACTGCTGTCTCGATCCTTCTCAGCCCGGAGCCGTCCTCCTTCTTGCTTCTTCTGGGCGGCTTCCTAGCTTTTGTGGCAGTTTCCTCGAGCAAATTCGCCAAAGCGTTCTAAACGCTTAAAGAGAGCATCTTTTTTCTCGACGAAAGGGCCGGCGTTTTTTCGGAGCACCGGCCCTTTTTACTTCCTAATACAATGAGCGAAGTGCCTGGTCGAACTTACGATGCCGTAGTGGTTGGAGCAGGCATTGTGGGTGCGGCTTGCGCACGTCAACTCATTCGCGAGGGTCTCTCCGTTGCCCTGATCGAAGCAGCAGAGTTTGCTGGCGGCGGTGCGACGGCAGCCGGGATGGGCCATCTAGCGGTGATGGACGATTCCGACGAGCAGTTCGCTCTAACGCACTATTCGCAGCAGCTTTGGCGCGAACTCGCCGTAGAACTGCCGTCCGATGCCGAATACCTTCCGTGCGGGTCGATGTGGGTCGCCGCAGACGACGAGGAGATGAACGAAGTGAGACGCAAGCACCGTTTCTACTCCGAACGTAACGTCCCAGCGGAGATTCTCGACGCGGCTGCTGTTCGAGAGGCAGAGCCTAATCTGCGTAGCGACCTGATTGGCGCGCTGCTGATGTCAGCAGATAGTGTCTGCTATCCGCCTTGTGCGACGCGGTACCTGTCCCAGGGCAGCGAGCTGATTTTCGGTACAACTATCACGAGTGTTTCCGATACGGGAGTAACGACGAAAGATGGCCGGAGCATATCGGCTGGTCTGGCGATTGTTGCGACAGGCACGGCCGCTTCGAGGTTGATACCCGGCATACCGCTCGCGCCGCGTAAAGGACATCTATTAATCACGGACCGCTACCCTGGATTTCTGAGACATCAACTCATCGAGCTTGGCTACCTGAAGAGCGCACATTCCACGACAACGGATTCGGTCGCCTTCAATGCGCAGCCCCGGATGACCGGGCAAATTCTGATTGGATCGTCGCGCCAGTTTGGTCCGGAAGAGCCGGAGATTGAAGAGCAAATGCTCTCCAGAATGCTGGCTCGTGCGGTGGAGTACATGCCCGGTTTGCGGGAGCTATCGGCGATCCGGACGTGGACCGGATTTCGCGCAGCAACTCCCGACAAGCTGCCACTAGTCGGATCGTGTCCAGGGTATGAACATGTCTACCTGGCGACGGGCCACGAGGGGTTGGGGATTTCGACTTCGCTGGCAACGGCTCGCCTATTAGCGGACGAAGTGATGAGTCGCCCTTCCGCGATCGATCGCACTCCGTATAGAGCGGACCGGAGCTTCGCCCCGCATGTCTGATCGTGTTTCGATTGTTGTGAACGGCACCTCGTATCAGGTACCGGCAGGACTTAGCGCGGCGGCAGCAATCCTGATTGCAGGCCACGTAAGCTTCCGGAAATCTGTCACGGGCGAACCGCGTGGTCCGCTCTGTGGAATGGGCATTTGCTTCGAGTGCAAGGCCACCGTCGATGAGCGGCGAGACTGCCGTACCTGTCAAATGCCAGTGCGAGAAGGAATGGTGATCCGCACTTCGTGGTGACCCCGGACGTTCTGGTAGTTGGCGCCGGACCCGCTGGTATGGCAGCAGCGGTTTGCGCCAGTGAAGGCGGCAGATCAGTAACGGTGCTCGATGACAACCCGACGCCGGGTGGACAGATCTGGCGTGGCGGCTATGGATCAACGTGGTTCAAAAGGTTTGCGGCATCGAAGGTCGAGATGATCACAGGTGCGCAAGTGCTTTCGGCGCAACGCGGATCTCGAACATTGATTGTGGAACAGGAGGGCCGTACGCGAAGGGCGCAGTTTCGCACTCTGATTCTGGCAACAGGCGCACGCGAGCTCTTTCTTCCATTTCCAGGCTGGACGCTGCCTGGCGTCATCGGTGTGGGTGGGTTGCAAGCCATGGCCAAATCCGGTATGCCGGTCGCGGGCAAGAGGATCGTTGTGGCGGGAAGCGGTCCGCTTCTGCTGGCCGTAGCAGCCCACCTGAGGGAGCGGGGAGCCCGGATTGTACTCATTGCGGAACAGGCCTCCCGTGAGTCGGTAGCGAAGTTTGCGGCGGGCTTATGGCGGTATCCCGAGAAGATAAAGGAAGCCGTCGTGCTCAGGACGGCTTTGGGAACTGTTCCTTACTGGATGGGGGCTGCCGTTACCACAGCCGCGGGCGAGGGCAAGCTGGAAGAGGTCACCTTCATCCAAGGCGGGAGACGCTCGACCGTGCCTTGCGACTATGCCGCGATTGCCTATGGATTATGCCCTAATACTGAATTGGCTGCGGCCCTGGGCTGCACAATTACGGAACAAGGAGTATCCGTCGATATGTGGCAACAAACCTCAGTGCCGGATGTTTTCTGCGCGGGCGAGTGCACGGGTATTGGCGGCGTTGATCTATCTCTAGCGGAGGGGCAGATTGCGGGCTATGTTGCGGCAGGCCACAACGCCGCCGCGGAACGACTATTCGGGGCGCGTAGAAAAGCACGGCACTTTGCGGATGCACTCAACGCGGCTTTCGCACTGCGGCCCGAAATAAAGAAGCTTACCCGGCCCGAGACGATCGTCTGCCGGTGTGAAGACGTGCCGCTGGCACGTTTGCAAGACATGCCTTCGTTTCGAGCGGCCAAGCTGCAAACGCGATGCGGCATGGGACCTTGTCAAGGAAGAGTCTGCGGGCCCGCGGTTCGCCTGCTATTTGGCTGGAATACTGATACCGTTCGGCCCCCGACCTTTCCAGCCCGTATCGGAAGCTTCATTCTTGAAGGAGAAAAGGACGCATGAGACCCATGGAATGGCAGGGCGTTCTGCCTGCGATCACAACACCGTTCAATCAGGATCTGGCAGTGGATCACGGCTTTTTAGCAGAGCATTGTAGCTGGATGGTTGACAGCGGGTGCAAAGGCGTCGTGGCGCTGGGCTCGTTGGGAGAAGGCGGGACGCTGACCTTCGCCGAGAAGATGGGCGTTCTGGAAACCTGCCTGAAAGCCATCGGAGATGAGGCCTTTGTGGTCGCAGGTATTTCGGCCCTGAGTACTGCCGATGCGGTCGACATCGCGAAGCAGGCAGAGAAGGTTGGATGTCACGGATTGATGGTGTTACCGCCGTACGTCTATATAGGCGATTGGCGCGAGACGCAACAACACATTAGCTCAGTCGTTTCCGCCGTATCGATCTCATGCATGCTGTATAACAACCCGGTTGCGTATACGACGGACTTTCTGCCGAGACACGTGGCGGAGCTGTTGGCCAGTCATCCAAATCTGCAGGCGATTAAAGAGTCGAGTACGGACGTGCGGCGCGTGACCGCTTTACGTGCAGTGGCCGGTAACCGTCTGCAGATTGCGTGCGGCGTGGACGACGCCATTGTGGAAGCCGTGTATGCTGGCGCGACAGGTTGGATTGCCGGGCTGGTGAACGCATTTCCGCGAGAGTCGGTGCGGTTATTTGAGCTTGCGATGGCCGGTCAAAAGGATGATGCGTTCGCGTTATACAAATGGTTTCTGCCGCTGTTGCGTATGGACACGGTCCCAAAGTTTGTACAGTTAATAAAGCTGGTGCAGGAGCGTGTCGGTATGGGAAACCAACGCGTGCGCGGCCCACGGCTCACACTTTCGGGTAACGAACTCGACGAGGCCGAGAGTGTGATCAAGGAAAGTCTGCGGTCTCGTCCTTCTCTGCAAGAGGTCTCATGGTTTCACGCGTAGCATTCGTTGTGGTCCTGGTTTGTGGTCTCGCCGCACAGACCTACGCAGCGGAGTTGCGCCTGCTGGTAAAAGATCCGGCCGGCGGGGCTGCCGCAAATGCCACAGCGGATCTGGTGAACGATGCTGTGCACAGTCACCAAACCGTGCAGCTGATGGCGGACGGAAAGTACAGCTTCAAGAGTTTGCCCCTGGGTTCCTATCATTTGGCCATTACGCAGTCGGGTTTTCAAGCGGTATCCGAACTGATCGAGATTCGCTCAGAAGTTCCGGTCGTCCATGTGGTTACGCTGAGCCTGCAACCGGTGACGTCTACGGTCACGGTAGAAGATTCCGATACTCTCATCGATCCGGGGAAGACCAACTCAGCTCAGTACATCGGTTCGCAGCAGATTGCTGAACGACGGGGAGGCACTCCGGGGCGAGGCTTGATCGATCTGATTGTGACCCAGCCAGGTTGGACGTTGGAGGCCAACGGCATCTTGCATCCACGTGAATCGGAGTACGATACGCAGTACGTTGTGGATGGGTTTCCTATGCTGGAGAATCGTTCGCCGGCTTTCTCGCGACCGACCGGCGCGGATGAGGTGGAGTCCGTGAAAGTCTATGCCAGCGGCATTCCGGCAGAGTTCGGAAACAGGCTGGGCGGGGTGGTCGAGGTAACGACAGCACGGAATACCTCACCTGGCTTTCACGGGACTGCGATTGTTGGGGGTGGAAGCTTCGGGACAGTAAACGGCTACCTGTCGGGTCAGTATGTGGCAGGGAAGACGACCGCCACGTTAAGCGCCGAAGGCTTCCTGACGGATCGATATCTCGATCCTCCGGTTCAGAACAACTTCACCAATCACGGCTCGAGCGCTTCCTTCGACGCAAACATCGAACATGATTTTTCAGATGCCGATCGCGTCCGTGTTTCGGCGGCTCACCAACAGACCGGGTTCCTGGTTCCCAACGACTTCCTGCAGCAGGCGGTGGGGCAGCGCCAGGACCGCACGAACAAAGCCAGCGAAGGGCGCGTTTCGTATCAGCATGTCTTCTCGCCTACTCTGTTGGGCGCGCTCCGCGGCAGCGTGAGGGATGTGACGGCGGCGCTCTGGTCTAACCCGCTTGCGGATCCAATCCTGGCTGAGCAGAATCGCAGCTTTCGGGAAGGTTATCTAAGCGGAAATCTCTCAGGGCATCTTAAAAGCCACGAGTGGAAGGCGGGCGCCGAGGCTCGTTATGCTTCTATCCACGAGCAGTTTGGGTATCAGATCCGAAACTACAATTTGGGTGAAGAGTCGGTCTTCGACCAGAATCTGCCGGCGAGCTTCGTCTTCAAGCAGCGACATCCGGATCGGGAGCAGGCTGCCTATGTGCAAGACACCTGGCGTTACAAAAACCTCACGATCAATGCGGGTTTGCGCTTCGATCATTACAGCCTGTTAGTGGACGAGACCGGCTGGAGTCCTCGCCTGGGTGTTTCCTGGATGCTGCGTTCGACCGGCACTTTGTTTCATGGCTCGTATGACCGTACCTTCGGCACGCCTCCGTTTGAGAACGTTCTGGTGTCGGCTGCTGCGGCACAACAGTTCGGCGAAGGTTTCTATCTGAACCTGCGTCCTTCGCGAGGCAACTACTATGAAGGCGGCCTGACGCAGGCGTTGGGCAAGCGAATTCGACTGGACGCGAATTATTTCCTGCGGAAGGTTAACAACTTTGAAGACGACGACCTGCTGCTGAATACGGGCGTGAGCTTTCCAATCTCTTATCAGCACGCGACTGTTCGCGGTACCGAAGTGAAATTGGACGTCCCCAGGTGGGGCCGCTTCTCCGGCTTCCTCAGCTACGCCAACACGATTGGCGTAGCCCAGTATCCGATTACGGGCGGTTTATTTCTGGATGACAATGCGGCTGAGCTGATCAACTCGCATGATCGATTTCCGGTATCGCAGGATCAGCGCAACACAGCAAGTGCGCGCATTCGTTACCAGATCCACCCGCGCCTGTGGACGGCATGGAGTGCCAATTACAGTAGTGGTCTGCCGGCCGATAATCAATTGCCCGGCTCGAATAAGGTGGTGCTGGCTGAATTCGGACAAAGCGTTGTAAGCCGGGTGAATTTCGACCGAAGCCGGGTCCGGCCTACTTTCAGTTTGGATACTTCGCTAGGCGTAGATGTCTGGAAGCGTGAAAAGCATTCGATTACATTCCAGGCGGACGGACTTAATCTGACGAACCGGGTGAATCTAATCAATTTTGCGAGTCTTCTTTCGGGCACAGCGTTAGCTCCTCCTCGTAGTTTCAGTCTCCGGATTCGCGCTGATTTTTAGTCGCAACAACCTCTTGCTCGAGTCTCGACCGAGTAGGCTGCAATCAAAGTCGGTGAGCCTGCATCAAACAGAGAGATGGCCATTGCGCATCTTCTTTTATCGATTGTGGCCCCGCTGATGGTGCGAGATCACCCTCTTCCACCGGTCTGGTCACCCGATCACCAGGTGCTGGCCACCACCAAAGTTCCAGTCGCCTTCGTGACGCCGGAAGGAGGCAACTACAGCCTCCTGCTGAACGATACGTTGGTTTATCCGATGGAGAAAAAGCATTGGTGGTTTTCCGGGTACAGCCATTGGCACACGTTCCTGTCCGACTTAGTCTGGTCGCCCGACAGCCGGCGAGTTGCCTTCGTGGAGAAAGTTTATGATTGGAGCTATCTCGATCCCTACAACCGCGACTTTGAAGGCGAAGCGACGAACAAACGTTTTTATCTTACGGTCGTTTCTCGGGATGGTAAGGTCGGCCGATATTTGCTCGACGGGCGCTCTGACCAGATAAGCCTGCGTTGGCAGGGGCCCAACAAACTTTGTCTCAACGATGAAGCTTTTGACATTCAGAAAGCTTCCCCTGATCCGAATAGATGAACCAGAAGCCGACCGCTAAAGGGCCCCAGAAGCCGGTTCTAAAAACTCTGGACCGCGTTCTTTCCAAAGCTGGTCTTGGTTCTCGTTCGGAGGCTCGTCACTGGATAGGCACCGGACGCGTTTCCGTCAACGGAAAGGTCATACAAACGCCG
Organism: uncultured Acidobacteriaceae bacterium; assembly: GCA_963814195.1. Taxonomy (GTDB): domain Bacteria; phylum Acidobacteriota; class Terriglobia; order Bryobacterales; family Bryobacteraceae; genus Bog-105. Next base: position 903,927 of record CAWFBU010000002.1, on the reverse strand, counting down.
GACCACTGGATAAACCCGGATCGCGACTGGGTGCTCTTCGACGGGAAACCGTTGCAGAAGGTGAAGCGGCGGTACATTCTTCTCTATAAGCCGAAAGGCTATCTCACGACGTATAAAGACCCGGAAGGCCGGCCGACAGTCTATCAATTGATCCCGGGCGTCGACGAGTTCGTCGGAACCGTCGGCCGTCTCGACCTCGATACATCAGGGCTGCTTCTCCTGACAAACGACAACGATCTGGCCGAGTTGATGACCAATCCCGATCACCATGTACCGAAGAAGTACATGGTTAAGTCTTCGACCGTGCTCACTTCGGAGCAACTTGATCAGTTACGAGCCGGCGTAATGTTAAGCGACGGCCCGACCCGTCCAGCGGAAGTCACACACCTCCGCAACAGCGAGAAGTATTCGTTTCTGGAAATTGTGATTAGCGAGGGACGCAACCGGCAAGTCCGGCGAATGCTCGAGGCGGTCGGTAGCAAAGTTCTGAAACTTGTTCGAGTGAGTCTCGGCCCTTTGACTCTGGATGGACTGACCATCGGCAAGTGGCGCGAGTTGACCGAAGCTGAGGTGGCCGCTCTACGAACGGCACCTCGCCCGCCAAAAGTCAAACGAAAGTCTTGAACTCGATTACGTCCCCATCCTGCACAACGTACTCCTTGCCTTCCGTGCGGAGCTTTCCCAACTCACGAGCGCGCGCAAGTGAACCGCAAGCCACCAGGTCTTCATAGCTCACACACTCCGCGGATATGAAGGCTTTCTCGAAATCAGAGTGGATCACGGCTGCTGCCTGCGGAGCTTTGTCACCTGCGTGGATGGTCCAGGCTCGGGTTTCCTTCTCGCCAGTCGTTAGGTAGGTTCGCAGCCCCAAGAGACCATAGGCCTCCTGAATCAGTTTGCTGGCGCCAGTGTCGGTCACGCCTAGCCCTTGCAGATATTCATCGCGCTCCTCCTGCGACAACGTCACCAGTTCCGATTCAATCTCGGCCGAGACGACCACAGCGCTGGTCTGGTGGTGAGTCTCTACGTATGCTCGTACGTGCTTGACGAATTTGTTGCTGTCCGCCAGAGCGAGGTCTTCTTCTGCCACGTTACAAGCGAAGAGGGTCGGCTTACCTGTGAGCAGGAAAAAACCCTTCAGTAGCGCCTGTTCCTCAGGCGAGAGATCCATTGTGGCAATGGTCCGGCCCTCGTTCAGATGAGCTTCCAACTTATCCAGCAACTCAATTTCAGCAACGGCTTTTTTGTCTCCGCTCTTGGCAAGTTTTTGAGTCTTTGTCTTGCGTTTCTCCACGGACTCCAGGTCGGCCAGAACTAGTTCGGTGTTGATGATCTCAATATCACGCACGGGGTCTACCGTGTCCATCACGTGTTCGATGTTCGAGTTTTCAAAGCATCGCACCACCTGGACCAGTGCATCTACTTCGCGGATGTGCCCGAGGAATTGGTTCCCTAAACCTTCGCCTTTGCTGGCGCCCTTCACCAGGCCCGCAATATCGACGAACTCGAAAACGGCCGGCACAATCTTCGCAGCTTTACTGATCCTAGACAGCACTTCCAGCCGTTCGTCCGGAACCGTCACGACACCTGTATTCGGCTCAATCGTGCAGAACCGGTAATTGGCCGCCATCGCTTTTCTCGATTGCGTGACGGCGTTGAATAGCGTGCTCTTCCCGACGTTGGGAAGACCAACGATTCCTGCTCTTAGCATTCCCCTCCATCTTCTCGTACGCCTTTGTAATCATGAGAAGTGTCCCCGTTTGAGGATGAACTAAATCGTGTCCTGCCGATGGACCTTCCCGACCGTCCGCGTCTGATTGAACTCGCGGCCCGTCATCTCGAGGCAATTAGCCAAGCCAATGAGTACATGAATCTGACCCGCATCACCTCTCCCCAGGAGGCAGCCGCAAAACACGTTTACGACTGTGTTGCGCCCTGGCGTTGCTTCCAACCCGCCAAGAAAATCTTAGATGCGGGTACCGGGGCCGGCTTCCCGGGCGTGCCTCTGTCTCTTGTGCTGCCCGAAGTCCGTTTCGTATGTTCCGAATCCACCGGGAAGAAGGCCCGCTTCGTAGCCGATACGACCGAGGAGTTGGGCCTGACGAATGTGGAAGTGCTGAGCGAACGGGCTGAGACGATTGCCCAAACCCGGCACTTTGACATCATCACCGCCCGCGCGGTCGCCCCGCTTCCGAAACTCCTGGACCTGTTCGGCCGATTTTTAAGGAAGGGAACTCGTCTGCTGCTTTACAAGGGCCCGGACGTCGAGAACGAGCTACAGGAGGCTAAGGATTACGATTTCGCGGCTGAGATCCTACACCAATATGAGCTGCCGGACGGCCTGGGCTCCCGAACCCTTCTAGAAATACGAGCTCAGGGCCGCTGAGCTCGGAAGGATTCAAAGGCCAGCAGAACCCAGCCGGCGATAAAAGCTAGCCCACCGATAGGAGTAATGGCACCGAGCGTGCGCACGCCGCTTATTGCCAGGGCATAGAGCGACCCAGAGAAGATCAGGATTCCGATAAAGAGTAAGCCGGCAACGCGGGTCTGGGCCGGTATGGTGATACCGCCTGTTCGAGCCAGTAAAGCCGTGAGCAGGATGCCGAGGGCATGCACAAAATGGTAGAAAACAGCTTTTTCGTAGACAGACATCGAGTAAGCGTCGAGTCGGTTACGTAATCCATGTGCTCCAAAAGCGCCGAACGTAACGGCCAGCGCCATCAATACACTTCCGATTGCAGTCCAGTTCATGACTTTGCGAAGGGTTGTTCCAAGGAAGGACTTTGGGGCGTGAACAATTCTGCGCCGTTATCGGTAATGTGCATATCGTCTTCTAATCGAACCCCAAATTCGCCCGGAATGTAAATTCCTGGTTCGTCGCTGAAAACCATTTCCGCCTCGAGCGGCAACGGATTGTCTTTCACCAGGTACGGCCATTCGTGGCCGTCCATTCCCATGCCGTGGCCAAGGCGATGCGTGAAGTACTTGTAGCCCGGACCGTAGCCCGCGTCTTCGATTACCTTGCGTGCAGCAGCATCCACCTGACCGGCGGGTAAACCTGGGCGAGCAGCTTTCAAGGCAGCAGCCTGAGCCTGATGAACGATCTCAAACACCTTTTTAGCTTTGTCGGAAGCTTTTCCTAGCACGAAGCTTCGGCTGATATCCGACGCATAACCCTCAACCGTACAGCCGTCATCAATCAAAATCATCTGACCTTCGCGAATCACCTGTGGAGTCCGGGAACCATGCGGCAGCGCGGAATACTCACCCACCTGCACACTGACGTCTCCGGTAAACCCGAGCTGCTGAAACGCCGCTTCGATCAGGCTACGAGCCTGATTTTGGGTCATGCCTGGAGCGAGCGATCGCCATCCCGCCTCGTAGGCGGCCAAGGTTACTTGTGAAGCCAAACGCATCAGCGCGATCTCAGCCGGACTCTTGATCATGCGGCAACCGGCAGTTACGGGCGTAGCACTCACGATCTTGGCAGCAGGGCTGGCTTTACCGATGCCGTCCGCAAAGACAAATTGCACCCGCTCCTCAATGCCGACGCGTCCGGTCGCCGCTCCCGACTCCTTCAGACCTTGCGCCACCAGACGATAGGGATCGTCGTTTTCCTGCCAGGTTAAGACACGGCAGCTGTCGCCATCCGGACTGGCTGCAATCTGTTCACGGGCACGGCCCTCCTCAAAAGCCGGGCTTACGTAAAACGGTGAGCCTTTCTGGGGCATAACAAGCGTAAACAGGCGCTCACTGTTACCCCAATGGATACCGGTGAAATAGTTCAGGGTCGTGCCGCCCGCAATGCAGACTGCGTCAATCTGATGTCGATTCATCAACTGGCGGGCGCGTTCCATTCGGTCTTTACGCTCAGCCACGGTAATGGGTTTGGCTTCAGACTTGCGGCTCTTTAAGGCGGCAATGGCAGGGGGAAGCTTATCTGAATCCTGCGCTAAGACCGTTGAAGCAAAAGGGGAGAGCGCGAACGCTTTCAGAAGACTTCGGCGGTGCCACATGAATGGAGCTATGGTAGCGCCTTCAATTTCTCCGCTGCGAGGCGGCCGGCGTGACTATCTGGTGCCGCCTCGACCGATCTACGGAGAGCGTTCAGCGCCTCCGTGCGATTGCCGGCATCCAGGCAATCCAGAGCGTAGTAGTACAAGCTCGCAGCAACCAACCTCGGCTCAAAAGAGAGCGGCTGTTTGAAAGCAGGACTCTTCACAATCGTCCTGATGTCGTCCTTCGCCTGCTGCTTGCGACCGAAGAAGCCCGGCAATTCCCGCTCAGTGGCACCGCGCACAAACCGAACTTCCAAGTTCTGCGGAGCAGCGGCTACAGCTGCGTCCATGAGCTGGATACCTTGCTTGGACAATGAGTTCTTCTTCCATAGAGCCCAGGTATGTTCCGCTTCCAGCAGCCTCATGCTGCCGAAGTACACGGTGACCAAAGGCTCGTTAGGGTTCTGCTCATGCAGGTTGGTAAAGAGCGTATCGGCTCGGCTGCCGGCGCCCTTGTCGCCATAAATGCCTTGATAATAGAGGTCTCGAGCTTGTTTAAACCCGCCGAGCTCTGAAGCTGCAACGACGACCAGATTGCAGCACAAGAAAACGATCAGCTTAAGAGAAATCGCAAACTCTCCTCAACATGTAAATGACCTTTTGTATGGGCATGTGTGACTCCTGAAATCCGCCTGTCTCTTCCAATCACATACGTGGATCGGCCCGGCATGAATCCCAATAATCGAGGGACTTTGAATGACTCACGAACGTTTCCGTCTTTGTCGAGTAATAACGGGAACTCCAGTCTGAACAACTTTTTAAACTGGCGTGCGATGGTTTCCGAATCGGGGCTTATGCCAAACACAGCCGCACCGGCCGCTTGGAACGAGGGCAAGCTGCTTTGAAAGCTGCAGGCCTCGCTAGTGCAAAGAGGCGTGAACGCTTTCAAATAGAAGAACAGAACAACTTGCGTTCTTTCGAGGGTTGCATAAAGATTGACGCGTTCACTCTCAGTCGAAGAGAGAGTGAAATCAGGTGCAAGGTCTCCCTGTTTCATTTCACCTCTAGGTAGTCTGATAGCTACGACCCTTCCAGACTGCCGGTCTGCCCGACAAATCTCGGTAGCGGGCTTTCCACTGCAGAGCGAGAAAGACCAGAATCGCCCACGGGTGCATAAACGCCTCTATCCATGGCTGCCGGAAACGGTAGGCTGCCAGCACACGGGTTAAGAGAGAAAGAATTGTGGCGCAGGCGCTAAGCCAGAATACCTGGCCGAACTGTTGCCGATATGCAGTAAGAATGACCAGGAGTTCCGGAACAACATGCCCCAGGAGGAGCAGCGCGGTAAACACAAAAATTCGTACCGGAGCCGCGATCCCTTCGTTTGCGTTCTTCAGAAGGCCTGAGAATACTTCGTCCGCGCTATGGTACATCCGGCAATCTGCAACATCGGTCGCATCACATAAATCCGTATGCAATCCGATGCGGCGAAACGCTTTCGGCAGCTTGATGCCGTCATGCCGAGACGCTCGGATGGCGCCATGTCCGCCGGCCTGAAGGTAAGCCGCCTTTTCAGCTACAAAGATCTGCCCGCAACCGGCACCCAAGGAAGGAGCTCGAAATTTTCGCATATAGTCGAGCGGAAGAAATCCGAGCAACAGGAAATGCATTAGGGGTAGAAGCAATTTCTCGTAGAAGGTTCCCAGTTCCTGATGAGGAAACCCGCTTACCAGGCTGGCGTTACTCTTGCGCAAGAACGCCACCATGCGGGCCAGACCGTCCGGGTCGCAGCCGCACGTCCGAATCGACAAAGCAGAGAATGTCGTACGAAGCAAAGCCAGACAAGACAGAACAGGCGAACTGTTTGCCGCACCATCCGGAGGGCAGGCCGGAGCAGTCTCCAGTCGCACACGGTTGTCCATCGCATGCAGGTCTCTAACAATCTCTCCGGTTTTATCGTCTGAGTGATCGTCAAGAACAATCATCTCTATGTTAACGCCTCTGCTGTCCAGCGCTGCCAAGACGGAAGAACGGATGCAAGACTCTTCGTTCCGCGCGGGGATCAACATCGAGACCGACGGCTGCACATTCCCGGGCATGGGTCGGGAGGCGGCGCATACAGGAAAAGGTTGCGCAGAAACAGGAATGCATTTAGGAAGGCAAGACTAAAGGCGATGGAGGCTAATACGACTAGTGTCATTTGAGTGATGTTCTCGGCAAGGAACGTAGTGGTCGCGCTCCTGCTATGGATTTCAGGGCTTGCCAGAGATCATATATGCCACCTACTCCGGATTTGCCGTGAAATATAGTTTCAAATACTTCTCGCCGTTACGACTTTCTACGTCTCTGAAAGATCGCGACTGCGTCTCCTCTAGCGACCTTGAGAACACCTCGCAGCCATTCCGTGCCCGCGTGCGCGCTCCATCCTCAACCAACATTGGATCGCCTACACAAGCGAACGCTTCCGGCTTGCGGTCCAGCCAGAACGAATATTCCAAGCGCAATCGGTAGCATCACAAGCTCGGAGGCTTATGCGCCAGATGCGCCACGCCCGCCTGCAACTGAGCGGCCGCACACGCACATCTGTAAATTGCCCTTGTGCTGTCACCCACAGTGCACGCATCGGCCCGCCCGAACACCGCTCGCCCTATCCGTAAGAAATGCGCCGCCCCGGCTCGTGTCTTCGGGTTGATCCCAAAAAAGCCCAGCTTCTCAAAAAATTGATATTTATCCAACCCCTCGTGGCAATGGGACCGTGATGCTCACGGCTGCGGAAAGAAGCGCCGGCTGAGATAAAGTGCCAGCAGCGGATCCCACCAAGAAGGATGGTTCATGCACATCAGAATCGGCCAGCCCTCCAGTCCCTCTGCCTTGGATGGATTGAGAAGATGCAGGCCCTGGAAATGGCGACGAATATAATAACCCATATACCATGGAAGGCTTTAACAGCCAAGAGGAAATCGGACGGCAGTTGGGAAGCTTCCCTTCACCGCACCACCTGCTGCCTCATACTGCAGCGGCACGAGCCATCGGCTATTTTTCTACGACTGCCGTCCTCGTCGAGCCGATCAGCCGCAATCCATCCCGACATCATCACCATCGGCATGCCGGGCCCGGGTGAGCAGCGCCTCCCGCGAGATATAGCCCTTTGACATCCATGCTGTGGTTAGCCGGCTTGAAGCCACCCTGCAGTCGGCCATGGCTCGTGATGCCGTAAATCGCACCGTTCAGAACGCCATAGCGTTCATGGATATCCTGCGGTGTAAGGTGTTGCTCCACCCGAATATGGGACTTCGATATCCGTGATCCCAGCCGTCTTTGAAATCTTCTGGAGAATCAGGCGGCGGTAAGCGGGATACATCTCGCTCCAGTTTTGCCCCGGACGCAAATAGGGAGTGTGCACGAGAATGTAAAGCGCCTCGCCGCCCGCCGGAGCAACTGCGGACTCGGTTCCCGCAGGAGCACACAAATAAGCCGTGGGATCCGGCGCCGGAACGCCTTCGTCATAAATCGCGTGGAACTCCTCCTCCGCATTGCGAGAGAAAACGAAATTGTGGTGCGCCAGTTGCTCATATTGGCGGTCGAGACCCAGATACATTACGACTCCGGAGCACGCGGGCTCGTATGGTCGTCGCCTGTCAAACCGCTTTGCTGTCTCACCGCCAATCAATTCACGATTCGTCCGCACCGCGTCCGCATTTGAGACTACCGCCGCCAACGGAATATCTCACCCAGGCTCGTCTCGATGCCGCGCACAGATCCTGCCTCGGTCACGATCCGCTTGATTGGGCAGTTCGCGCGGAAAGTGACGCCCAATTCCGTCGCCAGCTGATCAACGCCTCCGGAATGGCTCGAGTGCCCCCCATCGGGTACCAGACGCCCTCGCTCGCTTGCATATGTCCAATGGCGCAAACAATGGCAGGCGTGCGTTCTGGTGACGATCCCACATATTGAACCATGTGGTCCAGCATTTGGGCGACGCGCTTATCTTTTATATCGCGACGGATTGTCCCTGATACGGTATGACCCAGTCGCATGCGACTCACATCGCGAAGCAGGGACAGGTTCATCGCAGATCCGGTCTCAAAGGTGTCTCGCATGGAACCCACGGAACGCCAGAAAAAGAACCGGTTTGAAATCTGATGCAGCTCTTCCGATGTACCTGCAAATTTCTCGTACCCTTTGCTCGTACCGGGCGAGTAACGATCCAGCTCGGCCTTCATGTCGGCCAGGTCGCCGTACAAATCCAGCTTGCTACGGTCGTCAAAAAAAGAACGCCATTGTGGTTCCAGCTTCACCAGTTGCAGATATCGCGACATGTCGCGCCCAGCTTCAGCAAAGATCTTCCGCAGAACCGACGGGTAGATGAGGATGGTCGGGCCCATGTCGAATCGGTAACCGCCCTCCCGCAGAACTGCCGCCTTACCACCGATCCAGTCGTTCTTCTCGAACACCTTTACCTGATAGCCACGGGCGGCTAGTACGCAAGCGGCACTCAAGCCACCTAGACCCGAACCAATGATGCCAATCGTCTCTTCCATGCTCATGATTTTTTGGAAATCGAATTGTTTGTAAGCGCCGTGCCCAACTTGAATAAACTGCGAGCGCGAAAAGCAAAGCCGCGTCCATGCACGCATTTCAGAAAGCCCGAGAAAATCTCTCGAGCATGCGCGTGCGGCGGCTCCAGATGCCGCAACCGCTTCGACGTCTGTTGCACGATCGTCTTTGAGATTGTCATTTCGAGCAAACCTTCGGGTCCACGGCTCTTCCCAAAACCGCTGCGGTGCCGGCCACCAAACGAAATTCGGGGATCAGCGGTAGGCGCAATCATATCGTTGATCACGACGATCCCACCTGTGACCTTTCTGCTAAAAGCAGCGCGTTCTTCGCGCTTCCAAACACGGTGGCGCCTAGCGCGTAAGGGCATTCAGCCGCGATAGCCAGGGCGTCGGACGGGTTCTGAAACCGGCATAATCCGATGATCGGCGCAAATACATCCGTCTGCATGACCTTCATGTCCGGCCTGACGCAGTCGAGAACCATGGGTGCTAAGCAGATTCGCTTTCAGTGAGCCCATCGGCTAACAGTGTCGCGCCTTTGCTCAGAGCATCGGATTTCAGGTCCCAAACTAAGTTCTGCCGTCCGGGAGCTAGCTGGCACCGCTGGAACTTAGTCGAATCTTCGCTAGCCAGTTCACGCCGGAATGAATCGGCAATGCCGTGCTTGGAGAAATACGCGGCGGGGTGCAATGCAGGTCCCACTCCCGTTCAATCGCAATCCAAATAGCAATGCCTCCACAGCTGCGACTTAAATCGGCGTCACTCAGGACAAACATGGCATCGCACCCGGATAGTTCCACCGTTGCAGGAACCAAATGCTCAGCAGCCAAACGCAGTACAGATCGTCCGGAGGCTTCCGATCCGGTCATGACAATCTTGCCGACACCGGCGGCAATCGCTTCTTGAGCCGACTTTGGGCTCTCGTCTGTCACGCTCACTAAGCCGGTCGGCAAACCAGCCCGAACAAGCAGTTCGACACTGCGAGGGAAACCGGTCCTGCCCCGCTGCCAGGCTTCCATAACACGGCATTTCCGGCGGCTAAAGCTTGCATGACTGCACTCCAGGCAAGAATAATGGATAATTAGAAGGTCCGATCACCAGCACCACTCCCCAAGGATCCCGCTGAACACTTGAGATGCACCCCGCCAAGCCACAGCGGCCGGGATCGGTTTGAGGTGCTTCCACTGATCTTAAGAATTCTGGTCGGCCTCTGCTCCAGAAAACGAACTGCCTCCGCTAACGGCAAAACCTCCGCACTTAACGTGTCCGCCTCAGTCTCGGCATGTCGCCCGGATCCTAGCGAAGCAAGGCCGCCCGCATTTGCCGCCAGCAGATGGCGAAACTCCCGCAACATCTCCAGCCGGTCTCTTATGGGAACTTGCGACCATACTTTCTGAGCGGCTCTGGCAGCACGTAACCGCTTGCGGATGCAGTGGAATGCGGGACCGCCAGCGAGCTCTGCATACGAGCCGCCAGGCGTGCCGACGCAGCCAACGCTACGCTACCCCAGCCACAGCAACTGCTGAAAGCTTCTTGGACCACGGCGCAGATATTCCCAGATCCTGCAGCAGCAGCCGCGCGCTTATTTTAGCTGATTCGAAGATGACCGGCAACCACTTCCAGGATGCGTGCTGCCTCCCACCAGGTACACCGAATCGAGCTCTTCAAACCTGTTGCGGGGACGAAGATGCAGCATTTGCGACCAGCTATGCGCCAGGCCGAACACCGAACCTCGATGTGTTTCGAACTCTATGTCCCATTGGTCGGGAGTTAATACGCGTTCATATTCAATCCGCGATTCGAGATCCGGCATCCCCAGCGTCTTTAACTTATCAAGGACCAATTGCCGATACCGCGGTTGCTCGACCTTCCAATCGATGCGCTGGTCACTTTGATGAGTCACAGGGACAAGAACGTAGATCGTGCTCTTACCTGCAGGCGCCAAACTTGGGTCGGTAACACAAGCGTTCTGAATGTAGATTGAAGGATCGTCTGAAATCACATGCTTCTGTGCGATCTCTTCCATGTTCCTCGCATAATCTTTGGCCACGTACATCGTGTGATGAGAGACGTTGTTGTAGGTGCCGCGAATCCCCATGTACATCATGAATGCGGAACAGGACATACGCTTCTTGTCCAGTTGTCCGTCGTTCCAACGCCGTCGCAAGTTGTCAGGCACCATGCGCGACATCGCACGCGCAAAGTCGGCATTGATCACCACGGCATCGGCACGATATTCACCCGCTTTTGTTCTTGCGCCAACGGCCCGGCGACCCTCAAACAGGATCTCCTGTACCGGTTCATCGAGCTGGATTCTGACACCAAGCTGCTGAGCAATTCGAGCAAGTGCAGTGGTCACGGCTCCGCATCCACCTATCGGATGATAGACGCCATACTCATATTCCAGGAACGACAAAATCGTAAAGAGCCCAGGACATTCGAAAGGTGACATTCCCAGGTACTTAGATTGAAAAGAGAAGGCAAGCCGCACCCGTTCATCACTGAAATAACTGTCTAAGTTCCGCATCCAGAGAGCGCCAAGGCTTCAACGTGGGTAGGAGCTGAAGCATTTTGGGAGTTATCGTACTCCGCCAGTTGTCAAACGAAGTCTCTAAAAACGGTTTGAACTTGCTCAGCTTGTACCGGTTGTCATTAAGGAAGCGGGTCATGTTCCCTGCGTCCTGAGGAGAGATCTTCTGAATCTCCCGCTCCATCCGTGCGACGTTCGGGGAAGCCAGAATCTCCCCTCCCTTGCCGAACACTAGCCGATATTGAGGATCGAGCTTACGAAGGTCAAGTTCACGCCAGAGGTTGTATCCGAGGGTCTGCATGACGCCCTCCAGAACCTGCGGATAATGGAAGAAAGTCGGCCCGTGATCGAATCGAAAGCCTTGCGATTGGAAGGTAGATGTTCGTCCGCCTACATGCGGAAGTCGCTCCAATACGGTGACTCGCAATCCGGCTTTTGCCAATAAGGCCGCCGCTGTAAGCCCACCGGGACCAGCACCAATGATGAGCGCTTGACGATCCAATGAAATCCCCCTATCCACGCTGAAGCTCCGCTTAAGCTCTGCTGAAAGTTAGATTGCCGGAGTAGTGCTCCCGATTTACGCATTTCAGTCCGGGTGGCGGAGTAACGTCGGGGTTATTGCTTGCTTAGTGGAACTAAATCCGATGAGCAGATTTGCAAGCTTCCGAACAATAAAAGAACAGCTCGGAACCGCTTCGGCGCTGGAACGTGGTTGATTCGGCAACATATGTGCCGCAGACAGGATCCTTGTGTAGTGTGCCGGCAGTGGTGGAGGAAGAGCGGCTGCTGGAACGACCGGATGAGCCTGGATCCGAGTTGCTGGTAGCATTGCGGGCAGCGCTGGAGACTCCCTTGAGGACGCTGCCCAGCAGCGCTCGTGCCATCGCCACAACGAGAATCGTGATTAGGATTTCCAGGATGGCTCGATACATATCTAAAACTAATGCTACTAACCAACTCGTAATAGAAAAGGGCGCCTCTAAGAGGCGCCCTGACCGACATCAACTATGAAAAGACTATTTGCTCTTCTTCTTGGTTGCGCCCGGAACAGTGACTTTGGTCTGAACTTGCTCGCCAAGGGCCTGGAGCATAGCCGATGCTTCCTGCGCATGCGGTCCGCTGGGTTGCAGCTCCAGATATTTCTTCAGAGCCGGCGCGGTATCCGCAGGATAAGTCTGCTGTCCTGTCTTCGGGTCAACCGAGCCCTTCATCATCGATGTACTACCGAGCTGATACCAGGCTTCGGCATAGTTTGGGTCGGCATCGGTGGCCTTCTTGAAGAATTCTGAAGCTTTGTCCGCACTCCCAGTGTTAACGAGGTTAGCGCCCATGTTGAAGTAGGCCTTGGACGCCATTTGCGGGTTAAGCTGTGCCGCCTTAGTCAGAGCTTCGGTCGCTTCCGGAATCTTCTTTTCTGCTCCGTAGATGTTCCCCATCTGGTTGTAAACGGCCGCATCATCAGGCTTGATTGCCAAGCCTTTCTTATAGGACTCGATTGCAGATCGTAGGACTTCATACGATCGTCTCCAGTTTGGGTTGCAGCCAAGCCGCTGTAGGCTTCGCCTAATCCATCCCAAACTGCAACCTGGGTTGCATCCAGCTCTCCCGCTTTCTTGAAGTTGTCAATAGCCGTTTGATACAGCGGACCTTTTTTCGTCTTGTCCGGCTCGGCCTGCGCTTGCTTCATAGCAGCATCACCCGCATTGTAAGCATCGTTGAGGGCGCTATTCTTCTTCATCGCCTCTGCGCGCTGCTTCATCTGGGCTTCATACTGCTCCTTTTGCTCTTTGCTCATGCCGCGCGATTGGTCCTGCGTCAGCTGGCCGCTGTTGTTCGCCTGGGCTGCGGCTGCTTGCTGCTGCTGGACCTTGCGCAAGTCGAAATCGACAGTCGTTGAATCGCCGTATTTTGACTGGACGCCCTTCACCTGATCCATCTGTTTGCCGTCAACTTCGCAGGAGACGTCGTAAGTCCCCATTGGCAAGCCGGTATAAAGCCAGTGACCTTTTTTGTCGGACTTCACCGAATAGTGACCTTTGATGTCGGTGCGATTCAGCTGAATCACAGCGCCTTTAAGTGCCTGTCCATTCGGGTCCGTGACATTGCCTTCTAAGGTTGTTGTCTGCGCCCAAGCCGAGCATGCACCTACAAGGCCGATACAGGCAATTAGAATTGACGGTCGCAACCGGGCGAGCATAGTAATCTAAAGTTCTCCTTACGACGAATTCGCCCTCAGGATACTACATCCGTCACTGTATAGAAACCTCCGCCCGCTCTCCCGACTAAAAGTAGGTCAAGTCGAGGAAAACAGTAGGTATAAAGGAGGGCTCGGGAAGCTGTTCTCAGGGGTGAGTCAGACGCACTTGCAACGAAATCGATAGTTGAAGCATCCTACCAACCAGGGCTTTTATGGTTAGCGAAATTACTGAGCAGCTAGTTCGTAGCAGGAGGCCATTCGTTTGGCTCGCTATGTTCTGTCTGTTCATTCTGCAATCCGCTTCTCAGCCGTTGCTTGCACAGGACCTTGGGAATGCGGAAGAACTTTATAAGCATACAGAATACGAAGCTTCTCTAGGTCTTCTGGATCCTCGATCTCAGGATCCGGCGGTTAACTTTCTTATCGGTCGTGACTACTTCATGACCGGTGATTTCAAGAAGGCGACCGAGTTCCTTCAGAAGGCGGTGAGCGAGAAGCCGAATGATGGCGAGTACGTAGACTGGCTAGGCCGTGCCTATGGGAAGCGCGCTGAGACGTCGAATCCTCTGAGCGCCCCTGCCTGGGCATCGAAGGCGCGCCAAGCTTTTGAACGCTCAGTCGAGCTCAGTCCTAAGGACAGCGACGCCCTGACTGACCTCTTTGATTACTATGTCGAGGCGCCTGGTTTTCTTGGGGGCGGTCTTGATAAGGCCGAGAAGATTGCTGCCCGGATTGCAGCCATCGATCCGTCCCAAGGCTACTACGTGGAAGCCAAGTTAGCTCAGCACCGGCGGGAGTTCGGGACAGCGGAGCAGCGATTCCGTCAGGCGGTTGCAATCGCACCGCACCAAGTCGGGCACATGATCGCCTTGGCCCGTTTTCTGGCGAATCAGGGGAGGATTGGGGAAAGCGACGCAGTTTTCGAGCAGGCCGAACATTCCGCTCCCAACGCCCCTACCGTGTGGTTTGCGCGGGCTGATACCTTCATCAAACAGAAACGAAACTATGATGAAGCCAAGCTACTGCTTCAGAAGTATGTAAAGGCTTCGATCACTGTGGACGATCCGCCTAAGGGAGACGCTCTGCGCCTTCTGAAACAGGTGGGTGGCTGAAAATAAGTCCGACTGCTGTCCTCGAGGTGCTTCCCATCTCAGAGGCGGCCGCGAAAGTGATCTCTGAAGTCGACGCCCGCCAGTTATGAAACTCGCCGAGGCAGTCAGTTTTAGCATCAACTCCCTGCGTGCGAATCGTCTCCGCACATTCCTGACCGCACTTGGTCTTATCATTGGCAACGCTTCCGTCATTCTGGTGGTCACCATTTCGCTGGCCAGTAAGGATTTGATTCTGGATCAGATTCGGGGCGTGGGCTCCAATCTGGTCTACGCCAACTACGAAGCAGGTGGCCAGAACAGCGCCAAGGTCGAAGCAGATTTCGTGAAGTTGTCTGATGTGCAAGCTTTACGGGACAGCCTTGGAAATGAGATCGTGGCAGCGACTTCGGTCATGCCCAGCCATGATCAGATTGTTGTTAACGGCAAAGTACGTGAAGTACCAATCGACGGCGTTGATGAGAATTACGCCATCGTCCGTAATTTAGTCATTCTCAATGGCCGCCGCTTCGATGAGAGTGATATCGCGTTGCGTGCGCGAGTTGCAATGTTGACGAACACTCTTGCCGTTCGCATCTTCGGCAGCTTGGATGCCGCCCTCGGACAGACCATCAAAGTACACGACCTCCAGTTCAGCGTCATCGGAACCTTCCGGGAGAAGACCAGCACCATGGGCCAGGGAGAAATGACCGACGATACGATCCTCATTCCTATCACCGTAATGAAGTACTTCATTCAATATGAGCGGATTGAGCCCGTATATCTTCAAGTCCGGGACGCGGCTGATGTGCCTGCAGTGACTGAACGAGTAACGGAGATCCTGCACCAACGGCACCGGCCAGGCGCCAGCTATAACGTCCAGAATTTGAAGGCAATTCTTGACACGGCCGATTCCATTGCGACTGTGTTGACGATTGTTCTCATTATCGTGTCGACGATCGCACTGCTGATTTCGGGCATCGGCATCATGAACATCATGCTCGTGACGGTCACCGAACGAACCCGGGAGATCGGCTTGCGTATGGCTGTAGGCGCGTCACGCCGGGAAATCCTACTGCAGTTCCTGGTGGAATCCACAATCATCAGCTTGGCCGGCGGTGCCGTCGGAATCTTCATTGGCTTGCTGATTCCGCTTAGCGTCCGTTTGATCACCAATAAGGTTCACGTTCCCGTCTCGCCGCTGTCCGTCCTCGTGGCGTTTGCCGTTTCGTTCACCGTGGGCGTCGGTTTTGGCCTTTTACCTGCCCGCCGCGCTTCGCAACTGAACCCCACAGAAGCACTCCGATACGAATAAGTAGTTCTGAAAAGAAATCAATTTACCTACAGCTGAATCTCACGAAAAGTAGGATAGCTTTAGGTAGGACAGCACGACCATTTTGAGAGTGAAGGAGATTTCTTCGTGAATTACAAAGATCTAACAACAAACGAACCTCGTCCAGGCGCACGGGAGGAGCATAGAGAAGGGCCGGTTGCCCGCACTATTGAACAACAGACTGCCAAGCTTCCGTCGGACTTGTTCTTGTGGGCTGCGTTGGGCTCGATTGGAACTTCTCTGGTGTTTCAGTTGATTGGCGATGAGAAGAAAGCCAACTTCGTGGGGCATTGGGCTCCCACATTCCTGACCCTTGGCATCTACAACAAGCTTGTCAAGCTACACGGTTCCGAAGGCGTATAACTTCAGGTCGGGCGGGGAAAGAGGCCGGTGCGCTTTCCTCTGCACCTCTACTGGTTTGTAGCCGCAAGGGATCTATTGGAGCGCACCCTCACCTGTTGGTAGATCGTGAAGAACACTCCCGCATAGAAGAGGTCTCACAAGATGGTCCGGCCAAGAAATGGAAGCGCGGCTACGTAGCATTGCGTAAGCCCAATCAGAGTGTGCGAGTACATTGAACCGGACTGCCACCACACAGCCAGGTTTGACAATGCAAAGAATTGCAAGCTACCGAGCAGAGCTACTGCACTAATCCTTGATAGTCCCGGCTCACCCCTCAGGAATGTTTTCCCCAGAAGCACACTGATCAGGAAGCTCAAGTAGATGACTGGCGTAATCCATGAGAAAGCCTGATGACCAAGCAAAAAGCTCTGCAGAGGATCGGTCACTATCATTGCGAGTAGCGGCACTGCAAAGGCTTGCCAGCCGGCTAGCTTAGCTCCACTCAAAAGAGACGCGCCACCGATTGGCGCGAAATTATAGGGGTGCGGAATGAGTCGCAAAAGAGCCGCGACTACCGTCAGGCTTAGGGCTTCCGAGGAAAAGGTGCGCTCTTTGAGACTCACTCCATCAGTATAAAGCTCGAAGCGAGGGAGCGCATTACCAGGATGAAGGTGGATCACTCGCCGGGAAGCTATCCTCGACGGTTACATCGTGGGCTTTATCAACTTCCACTTTTGAGTTCTCCTGGTTTCTGGCCCAGAGAGAAAGGCCAAGGATTGGAAGTGCGATTCCAAGGATGAAATACGCAAACTTCAGGCCACGGCTTTGTGCATCGGTCATTTTGTTCACCCTCATGGACGTCGGTCTGTCGAATGTTGCTACAGATTGGCTTTCTGAACTCGGTAAAATACGAAACAGCGCGAAGCCTTCCGGAATCCATTTTACGGCACAGCAATGGCTTCCACTGTCTGGCGCGGCCATCTTACATTCGGTCTTATTTCGGTTCCGGTTCGTCTCTTTCGTGCCGCCAGGGCGGAGCGCGTTCCGCTGCGGAGAGTCGCGCGGCTGAGTTCATCAGGCAATCACGACGGCTCTTACAGTAAGAGTAGTCCCCCGGAAGAGCAAGCTGCCGCAGCCCGTCCAGAACTTGTTCCTGTTACTCAGAGCCCTGTCGCCCAGAACGATTCGTTGGTAGGCATTCAGCAGAGCAGTCGATTTCAAACTACAGGCGCTGAAGTTCCGGCATCCTCCGTGACCAGAGCAGTCGAAGTGCAAAGGAATCGATTCGTCGAGATTCCTGCGGATGAGCTGAAGAAGTTAAAAGCCCCAACCTCCTCCGAGATCTCAATACAAGAGTTCGTCGCATTAAGTGAGATCGATCCTTTGTACTTTGAGACTTCTTACTATGTAGTTCCCGAAGAAGTGGGAGAAAGAGCCTATGCTCTCCTCTACAAGGCGTTGATAAACACGAATGTCGTAGCGCTTGCGGAAATCTCGATGCACGGTCGGGACCATGTGATGGTTTTACGACCCGGCCAGACCGGGTTAGTTGCGCATACGATGTTCTACGTTTCGGAAGTCCATCTCGATGAGCAGTTTCAAGCGGACATGGGCGCCGTATCGAAGAAAGAACTCGACCTTGCACAGACACTTGTAACTTCACTAACGACCACCTTCGAACCTGAGAAATACAAGAACAGCTATTACCAGAAGCTGCAAGACCTCGTTGCGGATAGAACAAGCGGCTCTGCTGAAAGTGGTACGACAGTTCAAGCAAAGGCCGGTGCAGACGTGGTCGACATTGCGGACGCGCTTCGCAGAAGTCTGGCGCAGCTGAAAAAGCCCGTTCAGAAATCGACAAAGTCGGTATCTGAAATCAAATCGGCGCCTCGAGTCAAAAAAGCCGCGCGAACGAACGGGTAACCGGCATTGAGCTGGCCTGTCGAAAACCTTAACTGTTAAAGGAAGATGAATGGTGGCCAGGGACGGAATCGAACCGCCGACGCCAGCCTTTTCAGGGCTGCGCTCTACCGACTGAGCTACCTGGCCAATGAGGTAAGAAACTTCAGTTTAACAGAGCCGCTGGCGTGCTTTTGTAGCCCTGTTGCCGAGTACCGGTAAGTGTGAAGACATCCAGATTCCTGATATACTCCGCATTAACGGCATTACTATGAGTGAACAGCGGCTAGGCGATGTCATAGATGATCACTGCATCAAGTGTCGTCGTCTGACGAATCATTCCATTGTCTCTCTTGTCGATGGTCAGGCCGCCAAAGTGCGCTGCCGGACCTGCTATCACGACCATGATTATCGACATGAGCAAGCGCCGCCTTCGAAGAAGGAACTGAAGCGAATGGAAGCTGAGGCGCAAGCTGCTCTTGCCGCAGCCAATGGGGAAGTGGTGGTAGATGTGTCGAGCGAAGACCTCGAAGCGCCCGTTGAAATCACGAGTGAGCTTAAAAGCAAAAGCCGACACGCCTGATTGAGGCGCGTGCTTGAGTGATCAGCTCAATCTGCAGACCGTCGAAAAGCGCCGGCTTTTCGCAATCCATATAATCAGAACACTTCAAGTCCATTCCCATCAGGCGTTCTTAGTCGGTGGCTGTGTTCGTGATCGGCTGCTCGGAATACAGCCAAAAGATTACGATGTCTGCACCAGTGCCACTCCGCCCGCATTGCTGGAAATCTTTCCTGATGCCTCTGTCGTGGGAGCACATTTCGGCGTCGTCCTGTTGAAAAGTGAGCCGAATATCCACGTCGAGGTGGCAACCTTTCGGAGTGAGGGTGCGTACTCTGACGGGCGCCGGCCTGATTTGGTGCAGTTTGAGACTGATCCGGCGTTGGATGCTCAGCGGCGCGACTTCACGATCAATGGTCTTCTCGAAGATCCTCTTTCAGGACGAATCTTGGATTTCGTGGACGGACAAAAGGATCTGTCGCTTAGAGTCGTACGCGCCATTGGTGACCCGGAGCGACGATTCAACGAAGATCACTTACGGCTATTGCGGGCAGTACGTTTTGCATCGCGGCTGAAGTTCTCGCTCGACCCGGCAACAAAGTCAGCAATCACTAAACTTCACGGCCTGATACGGAGCGTTTCTCCTGAGCGTATTCGCGACGAATTAGTTCGTATTCTGACTGAAGGCGGCGCCCGATATGGCTTTGAACTTCTCTCCGAAACTGGTCTGCTCCGCGAAATACTGCCGGAAGTAGAAGCATTCCATGGGGTTGAGCAACCTCCGGAGTTCCACCCGGAAGGTGATGTCTGGACCCACGTCCTGATGATGCTTGATGAGCTTAAGGATCCCCCGCCGACGCTAGCTTGGGGCGTACTCCTGCACGATATCGGAAAACCTCCTACTTTCCGAGTTGCCGATCGCATACGTTTTGACGGCCATGCGGAAGTTGGAGCACAGATGACCCGTGACTTACTCAACCGGCTTCGGCTATCGGCCGACGACACGGACCAGATCACCTCGCTGGTCGCCAACCACATGCGTTTCAAGGACGTCAAACAAATGCGCGTAAGTACGTTGAAGCGGTTTGTAAGATTGCCGAAGTTTTCAGAACATCTCGAGTTACACCGGCTCGACTGTCTCGCCAGTAACGGCCGCACTGACGCCTACGTTTTTGTTCGATCGGTTTTGGAGAACTTGCAGGATGAACAACTACAACCACCGAAACTCCTTACCGGCAAGGACTTGGTGCGCGAGGGCTACACACCTGGACCGGACTTCAAGATAGCCTTGGAGGCCGTTGAAACGGCTCAATTGGAAGGCGAAATAATTACTTATGAGGAGGCCCTTACGCTCGCACGAACTTTCTTAGCTCAGTCCTAAAACTAATCGGGGAAGAAAGTTGCTACTCCCAGGCGTCTCTTTGCGTCAAATGAGCGTTGTTTCGTTTGGCACCTTCTGAGGCGAAACTTACACAATTATGCTTGCTCAAACCGAAACGAAGCTATTACAGGATTTCCAGAAGGCGCGAGCTGAAAGCGACCATCTCTTTCATATTCTCAGTGACGAGGCACTCTACCATCGGCCTATTGCTGAACGCCATCGGGTCATCTTCTATCTCGGTCATTTAGACGGATTCGATTCGATTCAGATTTGCCGGGAGGGTCTCGGCCTGAAATCGCTCGATCCCGAGTTTGACGCGCTCTTCCAGGCGGGGATTGACCCTGATTCAAATAGCCTTCCGACCGATAAGCCTACAGATTGGCCTAGCTTAAGTGAGATTCGGAGCTATGCGGATCGCTGTCGTGAGCACGTCGATAGGAATCTGGAACGGGCATCGGAGGACGTGATGCTCATGGCCTTGGAACATCGGCTGATGCACGTCGAAACCCTGGCGTATATGTTTCACAACTTCGACTACTCGACGAAGAATAGCGGTTCTGTTGAGGAGTCCTTTGTGACTTCTAATCCCCCACCTCAGGAATGGTGCACCATACCCGAAGGTGAAGCGACACTAGGCAGACCGGTGGATGGTTCCTTCGGGTGGGACAACGAGTTTGCCGAAATCAAACGTAAGGTCGAGGAGTTTCGAATCCAGCGCTATAGCGTGACTAACGATGAGTATTTGCGCTTCGTGAGAGCCGGCGCGAAAGCTCCGCACTTCTGGGTTCAGCGCGGTTCTGAGTTCCGTTATCGAGGTATGTTCAAGGAGCTTCCCTTGCCGCTGGATTGGCCGGTTTACGTAACCCAGGCCGAGGCCCAAGCCTACGCTTCCTGGATAGGCAAGAGCCTTCCTACTGAAGAACAATTTCATCGGGCCGCTTATGGTTCACCCAACGGAGCCGAACGAGACTATCCGTGGGGCAACGAAGAACCTGTATCAACCCTTGGAAATTTCAATTTCAGGCGATGGGATCCTGAGCCAATCATTGCAAGTCCGGGCGGCGATAGCGCTTTTGGTGTAAGTCAATTAGTGGGCAATGGTTGGCAGTGGACCCGCTCTGCCTTTGGCCCTCTACCAGGCTTTCAGCCGCGCAGCACCTATCCCGGTTACTCTTCTAACTTCTTTGATGGAGAACATTTCGTGATGAAGGGTGGTTCAGCACGAACGGCATCTCGGTTGCTGAGGAGGTCATTCCGGAACTGGTTTCGGCGTGATTATCCCTACATGTACGCCACGTTCCGCTGCGTAGAATAAGTCGACTCATGGCTAGCATTACCCAGACTCTCGCGCCCGAGTACGTTGAAAATCGAGATACTCTCAGTGATCTCGCTGTTTCCGTCCTGGAAGGTCTAGGCGCTTCCGACGGAAAGAGGCTTTCTCCGCAGTTTTTCTACGACGATCTGGGCAGCGCTCTGTTCGAAGCGATAACGGTGCTGCCTGAATACGGCCTAACGAGGGCAGATGAACGTATACTCGTCTCCCATGCTGATGAGATTTCGTCCGTTTGCGGTCCGCTTTTTGCTGTTGCGGAACTCGGCAGTGGCAGTGGCAAGAAAACAGCACACGTATTGAGAGCGGCTTCTCGCCGCAATGCTGAGCTTTGCTATTTTCCGATCGATGTGTCGGCGGCCGCCCTGAACGCTTGCGAACGGGAAATCAGTCCCATTTGCGCAGTTCGCCCTACTTGTGCTGACTGGTCAGACGGCCTCGCACGCGTTTCATCTCAACGAAGCGGAAGATTGCCTCTCCTGCTCTTGTTTCTTGGCAGTTCAATAGGCAATCTGGACCGAGAATCCATCCCTATGTTCTTGCGAAGTTTGCGAGCGCAACTAAAGCCAGGGGACTTTCTTCTTTTAGGTGCAGACCTCGAGAAGGATGTGAGTACGATGTTGGCCGCTTACGATGATCCAACCGGTGTCACTGCCGCATTTAATCTGAATCTCTTGGCCCGGATTAATCGCGAGCTGGGAAGTGACTTCGACCTCCGTTCCTTCCGTCACGAAGCCAGGTGGAACTCTGAGGATCGAAGGATCGAAATGCACCTTGTCTCGCTTCGTGATCAGAACGTCCTGGTGCCATCGTTAAAAGAGATGTACTCCTTCTCTTCTGGTGAATCCATTTGGACGGAATCTTCACATAAGTTCGCTGTTCCGGAGCTCGAAATGCTGGCTCAAAAAAGCGGGTTCCTGTCGGTGAATGGCTGGACCGACCAAGACTGGCCTTTAGCGGAAGTTTTGTGGCAGGCGGCTTGAGGGGTTTACACCCCAAAAGCCGGCCGAGTCGGTAAAGACAACGTCGCTGCGGCAGCAGCCTGTGCGGTAAATCCTGGCGCGGTGGCTAGCTTCTTACAGAGCGTCAGAGCCTGTGCAACGACTTGGTCCATATTGTAGTAGTGATAAGTGGCAAGTCTTCCCACAAAGTGCACTTTCTCCGTTGACGCAGCAAGCTCTGCATACCGCTTATAAAGAGCTGCGTTCTGCGGAGTCGGAACAGGATAGTACGGATCTCCTTCGGACGACGGATATTCGTAGACAACACTAGTCTGCTTGTGACTCTGCCCGGTTAGATGTTTGAACTCAGTAACGCGTGTGTAATCGTGGTCGTTAGGATAATTGATAACGGCAACGGGTTGAATAAACTCCTTGCTAAACGTCTCATGCTTGAAGCGAAGAGATCGGTAAGGTAGAGGCCCGAAACAACAGTCAAAGTACTCGTCAACCGGACCGGAATAAATTAGTTCCCGGAACTTACACCGTTTGATAACGTCGCGGTAATCCACACCAAGTTCAACCGATATGTTTCGATGGTCGAGCATTCTTTGGAACATCGACGTGAATCCGTGTTTCGGCATTGCCTGGTACCGGTCAGTAAAATATCGCGCGTCGCGATTGGTTCGAACTGGTATGCGGGCTGTGACCAACGAGTCAAGCTCTGAAGGATCCTTGCCCCATTGTTTCCGAGTATAGTTGCGAAATAGCTTCTCGTATAGATCGCGGCCTACCTTACTAACTACGACATCTTCTGAGGTTCGTATGCACGCGCGCGGTTCGGCTCTGGATTCGAAGAAAGCTTCTACTTCCGATTCAGTCTTCAGGTTCAAACCATAGAGTAAATTCACCGTATCCTGGTTGATCGGTACGGGTACAAGTTTTCCGTCGACCGAAGCCAAGACTCGGTGCTCATAAGACCGCCAGTCAGTGAACTTTGAGAGATGCCGGAAGACCTGCTCGGAGTTGGTATGGAATATGTGCGGACCATAACGGTGAACGAGCACGCCCTGTTCATTCAAATGGTCGTACGCGTTGCCGCCGACGTGGTTTCGCCGGTCGACAATCAACACCTTCTTGTTGTAAACAGCCGCCATCCGCTCGGCTGCAACGGAGCCCGCGAAACCGGCCCCGACGACTAGGTAATCAAACATCAGATAGCGTCCTTCATGCTGTTTCTTAACGAGGTTCCGCTGAGAGTCTTCTCTCCCGGTGTTTTCTGTCTTGCCTCGAATTTGTCTTTCATCAGGTGTTCCATCTCCTGCCACGTTTTGTCCCAAGAGGACTTGGCAAGGAAGCGATCGACTTCAGTTCTGGAGCCTGGTCCAGCTAGCGAGTCAAGTACTTCCTCAGCCGCAGAGATAAACTCACCAGGTCCGCTAACAATCCGGACAAACCCCAACTCTCCATAGGGAGAAACAACGTCACGTATAGCTGTTGAGATCACCGGCAGACCTGCTGCCAGGTATTCAGGTGTTTTCGTGGGGCTGATGTACTTAGTGGCGTCATTGAGTGCGAAAGGAAGAAGTCCTATGTCCCAGCCGGAGAAGTACTGGGGAAGATCTGCATAACTCTTCATCCCAAGTAAGTGGATGTTAGGGAGTTTCGGTAGCGATAACGGATCAATCTTTACGATGGGACCGAGAAGGACGAACTGCCACTCAGGACGCGCACGCGCCACCTCAGTCAGCAACTGCACATCCATCCGCTCGTCAATCACGCCGGCATAACCTAGGCGAGGATGACTGATAGCTGCTTGGTCGGCCGGCTCAGTTTCAAACGAAAGCGCTTTACTGAAGTGGTTTGTATCAATCGAGCTTGCAAACTGATGAACAGAATCGTGCTGCTTGCGCTTAGACGCAAATAAACTGGCGCCCCCAGTGAAAACCAGGTCAGCTTGCTGGAACAGTGCTGCTTCGTTCAAGGTCAGCGATGGAGGTGCCCCAGCGAACGCGCTCAGCTCATCCATACAGTCATAGACCGTTAAGGCCGGATCCAGCACACTCGTAAATTCCATAGCCATCGGTGTGTAGTACCAAGCGATGTAGCTTGTGATCTGTTGATCTGACAGCAGGCTTAGGAGTGATTGACGATTAAAAGTATCTACCGTCCGAGGTGGCAGGTCGGGCGGTAAAACTGGAGTAAGCACGTTGACGCCACCGTCGGAAACAGTTTGGATGAGCCGAGGTTCGCCCGCTTCCCAAATTGGCTCTTCGAAAAAGAAGACTCGACGGTTGCGTGCAAAGCGACTCATCAAATGCTGCGGCCTCTGAAATACGAAATTCCACCGGAGATGCGAGAAACAAATAAGATCAAGCTGGTTGAAGGTCATGTAAACTCTTGGCGCGATGTTTTCGCTTCTCCTGTTGCCATAAAATTTCGTCAGCCAGGGGCTGGAATACTTCCCGGTGACCGTTCTCATCCGGATAGTCAAATAATCCGTTGTGGCAGTGACGGTCGTCTTCCCATCCGGGGTGGTTCAGAATCGGATAAAGGCATATGCCCTCGACCGGCACCCCCTCGTGCTCTGCCGCTTCAACTTCGTCGCACACGTAACGAAGCCATCCAGGTCGATCCTCATCCTCCGTCCCGGTCTCAGAAATGAACAGAGGTCTTTGATACCTCCGCCATACTTCGGTTATGATCTGGCGAAACGGTCGATACCGCGCGTCTGTGCGCCGCAACGGCTCTTGGTGATGAACCCACTGGTTCCGGTCGTAGTAATTCAGACCGACGATGTCTAAATACTCGGGGCGCCCGCCCAGCTCCGGGCACATCCTGCCGGACAACATGTCCCAGGTCTCAAACTGAGCCACACGAAATCTCTCAGCTTCAAGTTCATCGCCTTCAATAGCCGGATCGCCCACAATGTGAATCACCGGCTCAGGAGCAGTGAGTCTGACCCTCGACAATTCGTTGAGCAGGATTTCACTCCCAACGACTGCGGCTCGTACAAGGATAGCTTTCATCCTGCCGCCCTCACCCACAAGGTGTGGAAACACACCGCCGATATCGCCCGCGACCCAGGAAAGGAATGAAATCTCGTTTACTACAGAAAACGCAACACAGACTTGTATACGATGCTGCCTCAAGTGCCGCACTACCGCCCGGACAAAGTTCCCGAAGTGAGCCGAAAAAGCAGGATCCAGGATGTCTAGATGGTCCGGCCACCCAAAATGAAAGAGATCCAAAATCAGCTCTGTCCCACTGTTTTCGGCCGCGTACAGGATTGGATCCAGTGATTCGAAGTTATAGACTCCGGCACATCGCTCAATGAGGTGCCACCGAGTTCCAGTACGGACTGTTTTAATTCCGAACCGGCCCACCCGGCTAAAGTCTTCTAGTGCATAATCGTCGTGCTTGGTACACGCTAATAAATCAAGGCGACGATTTTCGTAGCGATGGGTGGAGCATTCGAACCCGGCCTGTATGAAGCTTGCAAATATATTTCGCTGGGCAGCCAAGTGGCATTCCCTTCCTTGTGTAACTCAGTCGACCGGCCGCAGCGAACCGTCATCTGTAGTATGGATGATGCTAGATTGATTTAGTTACCCCGGGGAAAATTGCGAGTTCTAGCCACGTAAACAGGACCAAGGACAGGTCTTGTAAACCATTGTTTGGCCACTTCGTCTTGAAAGTAGAAGCCTATGATGGTGACAATGGCGGGGCATCTGGAGGCTAGCGTCCACGTCGGAATGGAGCTGAGCAATTTTGGGAGCTGGATGGCCTCGGAGCAGAGGCGCATCTACCTCCTTTGCCGGCGAATGTTGCAAGACCCGGATGAGGCCGATTCCGCTACTCAGGACGTTTTCCTTAAAGCCTACAAGGCCCTCAGCAAGTCGCCCGAGGCAGCCGAAGAACTGGATAACCCGGGTAAATGGGTGACGCGAATTGCGGTGAATACGTGTCTTGACCGTCTGCGTTCCAAAGCTTGGAAATTATGGGGTCGGCGTCCCGAAGCTAAGGACGAGCAACTGATCCTCGATATGGCCGCGACCACCAGTCCTGACGCCGAGCGCCAGGTTTTCTCAAGCCAAATTGCTCTTCGCCTGGAGGGTGCACTCAAGAAATTATCGGACCGGCAACGCGCCGTGTTCACTCTGCGCCACTATGATGCATTGCCGCTCGATGAAATCGCCGCCATATTAAGATTAGATCCTGGAACCGTGAAAGCTCATCTTTTTCGTGCCATTGGCAAACTTCGCGAAGAACTAAAGGACCTGCACGTTCCGGCTCACGAGGTACGACTCCGGTCCGGCTCTTCCCTCTGTGATTCGGTTTCAGGAGTTGAACCTGCGGAGGGCACGACATGAGTGTCGATCGCGTCAAGTCTGTTCACTTATCAGATGAGGATCTGATCACGCTGCTTTATATGGGAGATCTCGCGGGTTCCCATGCCGCCGATTGTGCCACCTGCCGCGAGCGTCTGAATACTTTGCAGAGCAATCGCGTGATGATAGAGCGCGAGCAGCTATCGACCACAGACGTAACGCCCGAACGTCTGGCCGCTCAGCGGCGCGGCATTTACGGGCGCATCTCACAGTCGGTCCCCGTCTGGTCATTCCTATTGAGACCTAGGTGGATTTCAGCTGCTGCGACCGCTATCATTCTGGGCGGAGGATTGTTTGTCTTTCAACATCAGCAGGCAGTAACGCCTCAGGAGGACACAATCTCCGATAGCGATTTGGCTCAGGAGGTAAGTCGTCTTTCGCAAAGTCCGGAGCCGCTTCCGGCTGCACCCTTGAAAGGGCTATTTGAGTAATGCCGTACAGCTTCATGCGGGTTTGGTGTGTCGCCCTGGCACTAGTTCTTCTGCCGTCCGGTGTCATAGCTCAAAACCGGCCTGATTTTCCGTGGTGGAATAGTCCGGTTGTTTCGGATCTGAAGCTGAGCCAGGACCAGTCGCAGAAAATTCGCCAGATCGTTCGCTCTTATCGAGGCCGGTTACTGGACGCCAGAAACAATGCCCGTAAAGCTGAAGGTGATCTGGAAGATCTTTTCAATGATGCCGAGGTGAACCCGGATGCGGCCAAACCGATTCTGGAACGTCTCGCTAACGCAAGAGCAAACTCCACACGCGTTTTCCTGGAGATGAGCACGCAGGTACGATCGGTTCTGACCCTCGACCAATGGCGAGAGTTGGTCCGTCGCTGGGACGACATGCAGAAGAAAAAGCCCAACGACACTCAAGTCCCGCCTGAATAGTTTGGCCTAACTCCCGCTCCCAGTACCAGACAGCCTCATCACAAGCTGGTAAAGGAACGTCTGGCCTTCATAGAAAGACTGCACCAACATACGCTCATCCCGCCCGTGTGCGCGATTGTCGTTTGGATCGCCGAAGAACCCCTGGATGCCGTAGGTAGGAATTCCGGCTTCGCGTAAGTAGCGTCCGTCTGAAGCGCCTGTCGCCATACTCGGCACCGTAATCACGCCCGGCCACATCGTATCCGTCACTTGATTAAACGCCTTCATAATGTCGGGACGCATCGGCGACGGCGGCGCTTTGCCTTCGTTCACTCGAATACTGATTACCACCTGATCGTCGGCGACAACTCTCTTCAGATTGGCCATTACATTTTCGGCCGAGTCGTCCGGGAAGATGCGGCAGTTAACATTCGCCGCAGCCAATTGCGGTAGCGCATTCGGCGCATGCCCGCCTTCCAGTTCTGTTGCGACGCAAGTAGTCCGTAGCATAGAGTTCATGCCGGGCGACGAAGCTGCTACCCGTTTCATGGCATCTTCGGAACCCTCGCTCACCTTCATCAGATCAGCCGCAAGCGGTCCCTTCTCAATCTTGGACATCTGCGCAAAATAAGCCCGTGTCACTTCATTCAGCTGAAAAGGAAACGAGAAACTGGACAGCCTGTACAGAGCCCCGGCCAAGTGATAGATGGCGTTGTCAGGAACCGGCCGCGAGCTATGGCCACCTTTGTTGCGTACCTCAAGACGAAAATCCGCATAGGTCTTTTCAGCTAACCCGATGTCGTTCGAGATACGCTTGCCATCCTTCGTTTCACCGCGCCCTCCTTCATTGAGTGAGTACTCGGCGTCAATTAAATCGCGATGATGCTTCAAGAGCCAGTCGACTCCATTGAATGGTCCGCCGCCCTCTTCGTCAGCAGTTAACGCCATAATCAAATCGCGATTAGGGCGATATCCTTCCCGCTTGTAGCGAATCAGATTCGCAACCCACACGGCTGCCTGCGCCTTGTCGTCCGAGGTACCTCGGCCGTAGAAGTAGCCATCTTTCTCCAAGAAGACAAAGGGGTCGACACTCCAATCCTCCCGCTTGGCCTCCACCACATCGATGTGCGCCAGTAGCAGAATTGGTTTGGCGTTGCCCGTGCCGTGATAACGAACCACCACGTTTGCCTTCTTTGGGCTCGCGCCACCGACAAAAATATCGGAGTCCGGAAATCCGGCCGCGCGCATTCGTGCCGCCACGGCCTCGGCGATAGGAGTTGTTGGGCCCGTTGAGAAACCTGATCGGCTCTCTATCATCTCCTTGTAGATCTCGCGAGCCAACTGTTGGTCGGCGACTGGCGGCATGTTGGCTGCTGCCACTGAGGATGCCTCCCAAGCTGCAAAACTCAAGGTGAGAGCAAGAATCGCAATTCGCATTTTCAGCTATCTTGGCACGATCTCTCTTCCATTGACCAATGACACACTGGAAGAACAACATGCAAGAACCTACCAAGACAAATGGCCGAGAGGCGTCCTACCCGATTGACCCCATGTTTCTGGAGCGTTGGTCGCCTCGAGCTTTCACCGGTGAGGTTGTTCCAGAAGACGAGTTGCTGACCATGATCGACGCCGCGCGATGGGCGCCTTCTTCGTACAATGCACAGCCGGCCCGTTTCCTGTATGCGCGCAAAGGTACCGAGCACTGGGACAAGTTCTTCAATCTGCTGGTTCCCTTTAATCAATCTTGGGCGAAGAACGCTGGCGCGCTTCTGGTGGTTGTTTCCGATTCGGTCATGATCGTGCCCGGTTCCGATAAACCGGTTCCGTCGCACAGCCATTCTTTTGACGCCGGTTGCGCCTGGGGCTATCTGGCGCTCCAGGCGTGGCGCTCCGGGTGGCACGCCCATGGCATGGTGGGTCTCGATATAAATAAAGCGTTCACGGACCTGGATGTGCCGGTCGGTTTTCGAGTCGAAGCTGCGATCGCAATTGGCCGGGTTGGCGACAAATCAATCTTGCCTGAACAAATGCAAGCCCGAGAGGTTCCAAATGATCGGAAGCCTTTGCATGAGATTGCATTTGAGGGCGGATTCAAGAAGTAGCAATACATGATTGCGGGATGGAGTCGCTTAAACGCCATCCCACTTGTCAATCTAGGCCGTTGCCTCAATTTGTTCGGTCACCTGTTCCCATTCGCCCATTACCCGTTCGAGTTCCGCGCGCTGTGACTCCAGCGTATTGGATAGGCGCGTTGCTTGTGTGGCATCGACGAAGTCCGACAATTGCAGTTCCGCTCCTTGAATACTAGCTTCCAGCTCCGCGATCCGATTTTCCAGGGTCTGTGCCTGCTCTCGCATCTGTTTCATCTTCATCGGATTGACGCGCTTCGCGGAAGCAGTTGCCGGGCTCGGCATCTCAATAGGAATCGCGGGCGGCACGCCGATGAGAACGTCTTTCAACGTGGGACTCTCTTCATGCCCTCCGCTCTTGCGCCAAAGGTAATCGGCGTAGTTGCCCGGGAAAACTCGGACTTCACCATCGGCGATTTCAAAAACCCGAGTCGCCAGATGTTCCATGAAGTAGCGGTCATGTGAAACGAAGACCACGGTGCCGGTAAACTTCTCTAATGCTTCCAGCAGTACGTCTTTGGCGCGAATGTCAAGGTGGTTGGTCGGCTCATCAAGCAGCAAAAAGTTCGATGGATGCAGCAGCATCCGTGCTAACGCGTAACGGTTGCGTTCACCACCCGAGAGCACTCCGATTCGCTTGAACACGTCGTCTTCGCTGAAGAGAAAACAGCCGAGCAGATTTCTCAACTCGGTCTGGGTCGATCGAGGCGCAGCGTTAGTCAGGTCGTCCAATAATCTGGCATCGGTGTCGAGACGCTTATACTGATCCTGCGCGAAGTAATCCGGCTCGACGTTGTGGCCTAAAGTGTATTCGCCGGTGCTGAGAGTGTCCGTGCCTGCAAGAAGTTTGATAAGCGTTGACTTACCCGCACCATTGACTCCGACCAGTGCAATACGCTCGCCGCGCTCGATTGTGAAATCAACATTGCTGAAGACTGTCTTGGTTCCATAAACCCTCGAGACATTCTTCATCTGCGCCACCACCCGGCCGCTCGGCTTCGGCTGGGGGAACGTGAAGTGAATTGTTTTCTCTTCGGGCGGCAGTTCTATGCGCTCGATTTTTTCGAGTTCCTTGATCCTGCTCTGCACCTGCTTCGCTTTTGTGGCTTGCGCTCGAAAGCGATTGATGAATGACTCCAGCGCTTCGATCTTGTCCTGCTGATTTTTGTAGGCGGCCTCCAGTTGAACCAGTCGCTCGGCCTTCTGCGTTCGATATTTCTCGTAGCCGCCGGTGTAGAAGTGAACCTTCTTGTTCCAGATCTCGACAATCTTCTTCACCGTGACGTCGAGGAAATAGCGATCATGCGAAATCAGGACAAAAGCGTGTTCGTAGTTGTTTAGGTATGTCTCCAGCCAGTCGCGAGCCTCAATGTCCAGGTGATTCGTTGGTTCGTCCAGCAGGAGAACGTTCGGTTTTTCCAGCAGTAACTTCGCGAGCGCCAGACGCATCTGCCAGCCGCCCGAGAACTCTTCCGTTTGCCGCGTCCAGTCTTCCTTCCGGAATCCGAGTCCGGAGAGAACCGCGCCTACTTGTGATTCGATTGTGTAACCGTCGCGAGAACGGAATTCGCTATCGGCGCGCTCAAAGCGCTCCGCTACTGCCGCATATTCCTCGCCCATCGGATCCAGGTCGCTCATGCGCCCGGTTAGGCTTTCCAGTTCTTGCTCGAGATCTTTGATGCCGGCGAAAACGCTCATGCATTCAGCGAACACGGTGCGGCCGCTGACCGTCAAACCATCCTGCGGGAGGTATCCGACGCGTAATCCTTTCGCAGTGGTCAGTGAGCCGTAATCCAACGGTTCTAGTCCCGCGATTGCCTTGAGCAGAGTTGATTTGCCCGTGCCGTTGCCGCCAACCAGCCCCGCATGCTCCTTTGGCGTGATCAGCCAGTCCAGTCCCTCAAACAGCAGCTTATGTCCGAACCGCTTTCCGGCTCCGGTGAGTTGCAACATCTCTTTCTATTTTCGCTGAGCAGGTTGCAATTGTCTGCACGCAGCGTCCAAAGAGCGCGCCGGGCCGGTGATGTCTTGGGTATTGATTAACTAAGCCAGGAAAAACCGAAAGGCGTTTGCCAGGTAAGGCTTCAGGTCTTGTCGCTTGACTACCGCGTCCAGAAAGCCATGTTCCACCAGGAATTCGCTTCTCTGGAATCCCTCAGGCAGCTTCTGACGAATGGTCTGTTCGATCACCCGCGGGCCCGCAAAGCCGATCAGTGCCTTTGGTTCAGCGATGTTCAGATCGCCCAACATAGCGAAACTGGCCGTGACTCCACCGGTTGTCGGGTCGGTCAGAACACTGATGTAAGGCAGCTTAGCCTCATCGAGTCTCATCAGGGCTGCCGATAGCTTGGCCAATTGCATCAGGCTGATCGCACCCTCCTGCATCCGTGCGCCGCCGGATGCCGAAACGATCACCAGCGGAGTCTTGTTCTGCATGCAACGCTCAATGGAGCGGGTGATTTTCTCACCCACCACAGCGCCCATACTGCCGCCAATAAACTTCAGTTCCAGGGCGCAGATTTCTAGCGGTATTCCGTCCAACAAACCGCTCGCGCAGATCACTGCGTCCGGCATTTGTGTCGCCTTGCGGGTGTCTTCCAGCCGGGTTAGATAAGACTTCGAGTCAACGAAGTGCAGGGGGTCGGACGATTGCAGACTCTCGTCGTGAGCTGTGTACTTGCCTTCGTCGAACAACTGCGTAAGCCGTTCGGCAGCGCCAATCCGGAAGTGCTGACCGCATTTGGGGCAGACCTCCATATTCTCTTCCACTGCCTTCCGCCAGATGATCTGCTCACAGGCATCGCATTTTTGCCACAAACCTTCAGTGCGGACACTCCGCTCGCTATCTTGGGGTGGTTCTTCCTCGAACGAAGGCTTCTGTCTTGTGAACCAGGCCATGAATCAGCCACTACGGTAGCATGCGGGGACGCTTACCAGAGTAGCTTGTCCAGGTTTATCAGGAGCCTTGCGCTAGCTCCCCGTTCCCCTTCCGGGAACCGAACAGCAGCAATGCTCCACCGGCACAGGCCAGCAAAATAGTGGCCGGTTCCGGCGTAGGGGCAGGAGCGCTGCCGCCCGATGCCGGGTCTTGGGGCAGGGAACTCGCCGCGTACCAGAAATCACTGATCAGGGCTTGCGATCCAGGCGCGGCGGAGAGCGTTGCCCACGAAAAGGTTTGGGAAGCAGACAAGCCGAACGCGCCGGTCGTAATTGTAAAGCTCTCACCGTCGGAGAGAGTCAACGTCATCGGGTGACTCGTCGACGCAGTGGATCCGACCAGGATCGCATTCTCACCGGCTGTCGGGAATGCAATGTTGATGTACGCGCCCGCATCCACGGAACTCATCAAAGTCTTGTTCACCGTGTCGCCCGCCAGGTAATAGCTGCCGTTATCGAGTCCGGTGAAATTGAAAGCGGTTGTTGATCCGGAAGGAGTCAGGGTTATGCCGGCTGCCGTATTGTAAGACGGCTGCAGCACGGGGTAGAAGTTCAACATGCTGTAGCTTCCGCCCGTGATGAAGGAAGAGCTTTTCCAGGTTGCCGTACTTGTCGTCGTGATTGTGGTCGCGTAGGATCGTCCACTTACTAACAGACATGCACCTGTAAGGAGTAAAGCCATTGAGCCAGATCTTAGAATGCGCATAGTTATCGGTACAGAGCATTTCGCATCGCCTGGACCGAAGTAGAGGAAAACTGGGGCTCGGAAATGACTTGGTCGTTCGTCCCAGAACGACATCCTGTAACCCGTGCGGCCTACGGAAACCTGACTACTTCTTCAGACTAGCCAGAATCTGGCCTTTATAGAAATCCGTTTTAGCGTAGATGTCTTCTGAGTTTAGGGTCAGAACCTTACGCGCGCTCACAATCTGCCGGCCATTGATGAAGACATCCTCCACATCGCCAGCTTTGACCGCGTAAGCAAGGTAAGAGTAAACGTTATACAAGGGATGAGCGTTGGCTCGAGTCACCGAGAGCGTAATCAAGTCGGCGCGCTTACCTACTTCAAGCGATCCGATCTCCTTGTCCAACCCCAGGACTCTCGCTCCACCGACGGTCGCCATCTCCATCACTTGTTCGCCCGTCAGTGCTGTTGGGTCCTTCTGAATGACTTTCTGGAGTTTGGCCGCCAGATTCATTTCTGCGAGCAGATCGGCCGTATCGTTGCTTCCTGCGAATCCGTCCGTGCCGAGCCCGACGTTGATTCCAAGCTTCAGCATCTCAGTCACGCGCGCAATGCCGCTCGCCAATTTAGTGTTGCTCGAAGGACAATGTGCCACGCCTGTACCGTGAGATTTGAGAATGGCCAGATCGGCGTCGTCTTCCCAGATGGAATGAGCTGCCACCACCTGACCGTCTAAAATCCCCAGCTTCTCCAGGACTCGCGTGGGGCTCAGGTTCCTCTTCGTCAAGGATTCGTCGCGCTCCTGCTGCGTCTCCGCCAAATGAATCAGCAAGGGCACCCTGTGTCGCGCAGCCAGATCATGTGCGGCAAGTAACGCCTCATTCGGAGTCGTATAGATGGCGTGGGGCGCTACGGCCGGTGTAATCAGGTCATCATGCTCATAGTGCTTGATGAAATCTTCGGTCCACTTGATGGAGTCCTGCCACGTCTTATGATCGGGAGCGGGGAACCCGATCACCGTCTCGCCCAGTACACCGCGTAATCCTGCTGCCTTCGCCACCTCGGCTTCCGCGTCTTCGAAGTAGTACATGTCGGTGTAGGTTGTGATGCCGGATTGCAGCATTTCCAGGCACCCCAGCCGGGTGCCCCAACGAACAAACTCTGCTGTTACGTTCTTAGCCTCCGCTGGGAAGATGAAAAGCTTTAGCCAGTCGTCCAGACGCATGTCGTCGGCTATCCCGCGGAAGAGCGACATGGGTGCATGAGTATGGGTGTCGATCAGGCCAGGTGCGAGGATAGCCTCCGGTTTGTTTAAGACATGTTTTGCCTGAAACTGAGTGCCGATCTCCGCTTGAGTCCCTACGCCCACGATACGGGACGCCTCAATAGCAATCGCGCCATCATTGATGACCCGGCGACTGGCGTCCATGGTCACCAGGTACTTGGCTTTTATAATCCAATCGGCTGGTTTCGGGTTCGGTGCGGCGTTTACAGTGTTCATCAGCGCCATAACAATCAGGAACGACAGCTTAGAGGTTGGAAGCATCGAATGGCCTCGGCAGAAGATCTGCAACGGTCAGACTCTCGGTTTTTCCGTCCAGATTCGCCATCGTCAACTCCGCGTTGCCGCAGAACTCCCACAGGATTTGTCTACACGCTCCGCACGGTGGTGTCAGGCGTTCGGTGTCAGTGATAACAAGGACACGCTTGAGCTTGGCTGCACCCTCGGAGATGGCTTTGAATACCGCTACGCGTTCAGCACAAAGAGTTAAGCCATAGCTCGCGTTCTCAACGTTGCAGCCTGTGAAGACCCGGCCTGCTTCGTCCTGGATGGCCGCTCCTACCTTGAACCCGGAGAAGGGAGCATGAGCTCGTTCTCTGACATCTTTGGCAGCCTGGAACAAAGGATCGGGGTTGACCATAATCCCTATACCTTACTCGGTCGCGCCGCCAAAAAATACAAATCCCGCACTATGCCGCTCTTTCGGCTGAAATAGGCAGAGCATTAGAAGCCAAAAAAGAGGGCATAGACGAAATACAACGAATTAATTTAGAAATCTTTGTGTTAGAAAGTACCGGGGATACTCGCGTCCTTGGTACTAAGACATCTGGCAACCGAGCAAACTGAATTACCCATTGAAACGCCCTGATTCAATGCTGGTGAGCAAGGTTCGATCTCTGATTAGCCCCTTTTTGCGGTATTAAGGTGGTGTTCGCGACAACGGTAGTTAGTCGGGTAGTCACGCGAGTACGGGATATTTTGATGTTCTCCAGATCTTCGTATTCTGCAGAAGCAAGAGTTGTTGGACGCGAAATAAAACGAACAATTCTTAGCTATTGCACCGGAGAAAATACCATGAATTTCAAGAATCTCAGTCTCGTTGGCGCCACCCTTTTGCTTTCCGCTAACATGTTCGCCACTTCCATCCATACACCCACCAACACCTACTTCGGTGGCTTCGAAGACACCGTTAGCGGCGACAATGACTACAACGACGTTGTTTTCTCGTTGAGCGCCATGGGCCTTACTCTAAATTCTTCCGGCAAGTTTTACGCTCAGCCGGCACTGGACAATTCCGGTAATCCTTTCTGGAATAACTCTTCATATGATGTGCCAAGCAATTCCTATAACGTTGGATACTGCATTTACGGCGGTGGCGCTTGCAACAACGGAACTGCCCTCGATCCTGGTGCAAAGTTCCTGGCCAGTTCGAACAGCCCCAAGTCTTCGGCTAACGATGTCACTTTCTCTGCTAACGGCACTGTGACCCTGTCGCTCATCCTAAGCGTAGCTTCGAACACCGACTACATCGGCTATTACACCGACGGCAAGGCCAAGATCCTTGGAACAGCCGGTAACACTTATACCTTCACCCCTGGTAACGATGCATTCGGCCTTTTCGCTTATGATGCCTCAAAGAATACCTACTACTACAGTCAGTCTGCTTATGACCGTTCCGATGACGACACCTCGCACTTCGCCTTCTTCAGCTCGACAGCTCCTGAGCCGGGCATGATGGGTCTGGTTGGCGCGGGTCTTGTGAGCGTCGGAGCCTTCTTCCGCCGCAAGAAGAGCGTGCAGAGCTAAGCCTCTCGAGGTAAGGCGCAACGTCTCGAAAGGCCTCCCGAACATTCGGGAGGCCTTTTGTGTTTTTCTTACTCAGCTTGTAGAACAGCGCCGGGCGTCCTTCAGTGACAAACACCAGCTTCCGTAACCGCGTTTACGGGAATAAGGATCATCTTCAACTTGAAACAGCACGTCCAGCACTGTTCCCGGCTCGAATAAGCCTATCCGATCACCGAAGTTCCAGGCCTTCAACATCATTAGCCGTCCATTCTGGCGGAGAGGGACGCTAAGATGCTTTCCTTCTTTCAGAACCTTCGGTGGTCCGGCCACTTCGACGTTCGCCGCTACAAAGACGGGAGCGGGATTACCACAGCCGAACGGCCCGAGTTCCAGAATCTGGTGAACGCTTCTGTCGTTCAGGTCAGCGAAGGAGGCTTCCGCATCCACCTGAAATTGCGGCCGCAGGTCGTGCTCGGTGAGACAACCGGAAGCAAAAGCCGCAAAGCGAGTGCGAAAGGGCTCTAGGTCGTTCAGGGACATAGTTAACCCAGCGGCTTGTCGATGCCCCCCAAACCGGATAAAGAATTCGGGCATACTCTCCAGTGCCTCCAGCAGGTGAAAGCCAGGGATACTGCGGCCCGAACCGGTCAAGCTGGCTTCTCCAGTCGCATCCTTTGATTGGGTCAGCACGAATACGGGGCGGCAGAAGCGCTCGACCAGTCGACTGGCAACGATCCCAAGGACCCCAAGATGCCAATCCTCGCCGGCGAACACCAGAGCCGCCATGTCCCCCGGTACGGCGTCGTCTTCGGAACACTTTTGCAGCACTGCTTCGACGATTTCGCTTTCCGCTTGCTGGCGCTCCCGGTTCAGCAGATCGAGTTCTTCGGCGAGTTGTTGAGCTCGAGTCTCGTCTGGCGTCAGGAAAAGTTCGACGACATCCCGAGCCGTGGCCATTCGGCCTGCCGCGTTAATGCGGGGTGCGAGTCGAAATGCTACCTGATGAGCGGAAGGAACTTCATTTTGTTCGAAGCCTGCCACTTGCAGGAGACTGCGAAGGCCCGGATTTCTCACATTGTTCAATCCCGACAGACCACGGCGAACGATAGTCGCGGTTTTCTCCTGTCAGGGGCACGATATCAGCTACCGTGGCGATCGCAACGGGCTTCAAGAAGGAATCCAGCAACGCACGCTGACGTTGGACCGGCAACTCCTGCGACCGATCAGCGTCTGGACTAACTTAAAGGTCACCCCTGCCCCGCAGAGGTCCTTATAAGGATAGGCACAATCGCGCCGGTTCGGATTCAGCACAGCCAGAGCGGGCGGCAGTTCCTCTTCCGGCAAATGATGGTCCGTAACGATCACGTCTATTCCGATCGCCCGGGCGTGACGCACTACTTCCAGGGCCCGGATCCCGGTGTCGACGCTGATAATCAGCCGGATGCCCGCTTCTGCAGCTCGCGCGATCACGTCGCTTCGCATGCCATATCCATCTTTCACCCGGTGAGGAATGTAGTACTCCGCATCGCCACCCAGAATCTCGATTGCCTTCTTCAAAATCACGATGGACGAGGTGCCGTCAACATCGTAATCGCCATATATAAGGATGGACTCCTGCGACCGGATGGCGCTGCGGATTCGCGTCACGGCCCTTTCCGAGATCCTTCATCAGCAGCGGATCGTGCAGCTGCTCCAGGCTGGGGATTCAGAAACGCTTCGGCGCGGCGGATCGGCATAACCTCGCGCCATCCAGTACGGATGGCCACCATTCGCGGAACCTGCAACTCCGTCTCGCAGTCGCTCGGAATCTCTCGCTATCTGCCGACCGGCATCAGCCCATCGTGCAGCCGGGCGCACCCAACTGCGCGTCGCGGTCCCTTCTGCCATCAATTCTTCTTGAGAAGTATCCGCCGAGCGATTTCGTCGGGCCCGTTTTCTTCCTCGTCCGTTAGCGCATCCAGCTCAGCCAGAATCTGGTTCATCGCTGCATACCAGTCCGTGTGCAACTCGAACGTGTAGACGTCACTCTCAATGCTGAACGAAAGTTCCAGGGAACAGGTGAATCCCTCGTAACCCTGCAGTTGACGCAATCGGTTCTCGAAACCGCGCTTCTCCTCGCGACTGAGCGAACTGTCTTCCAGCTGATCGAGTGCCTCGTCGATTTGATCCAACGAGAAAGCTCGATAGGAAAAGATCATAATCTTGGCCCCGGCTTTCCGCCCGGCTGGCCACAAACTCCCGGAAGTCGGGATGTACGTCCACATCCCACGACACTTGGTTAATGGCATCTAGCATCTGGCGATAGCCATAGAACACTGGGATGTCCGATTCCTCAAGGAACTCCTGCACTTCTTTACGCAAGGTTTCTAGATCTAGTGCCATTCGCTTCACCGTATCAGACTCGTGAAATCACAAGCTCGCTTCAGCCAGGTAAAACCAGACGGTCAATATAGAACCCGCTACCCGGATGCCCCTGGCGCAAGTCTATACCCTAAACCACTTGAAAAAGAAGGCTACTCGGTAGCGGCCTTTACCCTTAGGCCATCTTTCATTTCGGCATCGCTCGGCTCCACCACGCGATCCAGCATCTTGTCGCCGGGCTGCAGCCCAGAAAAACTTGAACGTTGTTCACGTCGCTGATACCTGTCTTAATTGGAGTCCAGCGGATCTGATTTCCGGCCAGCTTATAGACACCGGGCGTGCCGTGCAGATTCCGCAACGCCGCCTTCGACATCACCACGGCGTTATCTACTGTCTTCGAGACAATCGTCGCGTTCACGGTCACTCCCGGCAGCAGGTCATGGTCAGGATTATCGATCACCGTCGTCACTTCGCCTACCGTGCGAGTACCAAGTGCAATGACTTGCGTCGGAAGCTTCTCAACAACTGCCGACCCACTTCTGGCCCGGCCGCGCGTCCCATGTGATGACAACTGGTTCTGCACAGCCACGCGCCCCAAGTCAGGTTCATCCACATAAACTGTCACTTTCACCTTGTCAAGATTGCCTATGTTGGCCACCAGATCGCCAGGCTGCAAATAGGTTCCGATTTTCAGGTCGAATTGATAGACCGTTCCACTGACAGGCGCGCGCACCGTGCCCAAGCTAATCCTGTGTTGAGCCGACGCGACTTCCGCCTGGGCATCCTGTACACGAGCTCTCGCCACGTCAATATCGCCGTTACTGACCAGTGTGGATCTCTGGCCCTGGTAAC
Source organism: uncultured Acidobacteriaceae bacterium (assembly GCA_963814195.1). Taxonomy (GTDB): domain Bacteria; phylum Acidobacteriota; class Terriglobia; order Bryobacterales; family Bryobacteraceae; genus Bog-105. The sequence goes on along the minus strand of CAWFBU010000002.1, from coordinate 864,498 downwards.
CCGCCATTTGTTGCTTGGCTCGCTCCAACACGTCTCGCGCCTCCAGGACCTGCACCTTCGTCGCAGCATTTTGGGCGGCAAGACGTTGGGTAGCGTCATAATTTCGCTGCGCGACGTCAACCGCGATCTGGGCACTTGAGATAGAACTGTTCACGCTTGAGAGTTGAGATGGCTTTCCGCCCGCGGCCAGCATCTGGCTTTCGGTCTGCGCTTCTTTCTGCTTAGCCAGTGCTGCCGCCAGTTCGGCCTGCGCTGCCATAGTGTCCAGCGTCACGAGCGGCTGTCCTGCTTTCACATTGGCGCCACGCGACGTTTGAACCGATTGCACCACGCCGGCAATCTCCGCCCTTGCCGCGGCCCAGTCTACCGGCTCCACTTTACCGTTAGTCGGCACCGTGCTCTCCACCCGCGAGCGGCTTACCTCGGCGAAGTGCACGACCGGTACAGAATCCCGCTGCTCGACTACCCACCACAAAATCAAAACTAACGGCAGGATCAGGAGCGGCCAATACTTTCTCATCTTTCGATTTGTATCGACTCCCGTCAACATTGTCACAAACGGAACGGCGCTTCTCCGCAAAGCGCTCTTAGGTAAGGTGGTCGCGCGTTAGACTGAAGTAGTCAATGCCCCGATATCGCGTTCACAGGATCAGGGAAACTCCTCGTGAAAACTTCAAATGGGCGGCGCATACCGGCGGTGAAGTCATTGTGAAGCTCAAAGACTACGAAGCGGGCCGCACGTGGATGCCTCCACTCCTTACGCCGCCTGGAAACTGCTGGTGGATGAAAAGAAGCTCTGGTGCCGGGCGATCTGCTTGAAATCCTGGAGGACGTGGTTCTAAAACGAATCCTCGACCATGAATTCCACCTGAGATGCCTCCAAAGTGGAGCCGAAACCCGCCCTCCTCCCCGCCGACTCCTCATTGCCAAGTACATCGGCTTCGAACCGGCCCGTTGGTTTGTCCCGGAGCCTAAAAAGGTGGAAACCGCGGCGGATCGCCCCTCACTTTCGTCCGAAGCTCCGGCGCCGATCCCCGTGCACTCCCCAAAATGACCGGACTTCTTGTCTGCATCGCTCGGCTAGCCAGGATGTCTGACTATTCGAACATCTTCATCTGATCGGCGTCGCCGTGAACGGTCTGTGAAGGCCGGCGTAGACCGGGGCTTGAGCTGGAGGCTTGCCGATGATGCCCCGCAGTTCAGTTTTTGTCAACGCCGAACGGGGTAGAAACACGCGCTGACGCAATGAACCCGCGCGTGGAGGAATGGCAAGAAAACCTGCCTCTGGCCACTCCGCAAGATTGTGGGAGAGCACTCCGTCCAGATGATCTCCGTCTCGGAGTTCAAATCGGGTCCACAGTCCCGGCACTTTCGGCCGACGTTCGAACTTCGTGTTCTCTGAAAAGAGGTTAGCCGGTCCGCTTTCTGACACAAAGCACATGGCCTTCACCTCGCTGTAAGTCAATAGCTGAAGGTTGCCTTCCAGCGTCATCACCTCAACGCCTCGGCCATATCGAAGCGTATGGCAGTTATGAAACCTTCTGTAGGCTGGCGATCAAAGCGATATAAAACAACCCGTTTAGCGCTGGTTCCGGACAAAGTTGTGGGTGAAATTGTCTATACTTTAAACAATTTCGGGATTATTGTATCATTGGCGGAGTGGAGGGTGCTCAAAGTCTCGACGCGCTGACGCGCTCCTATCTTCTATTTTTGCCGCACTGAAAAGGGCTTATCCTCAACACCCTTGACGCTTACCGGCGGGACTTGCTGCAGTTTCGCAAACTTTCATGGGTGACTCTTGGTCGTCGAGCCATTACCCTGGACACTCTGCGCGGCTATCTTGATCATTGCGGATCTGCATATTTCCAACCGCAGTATTATTCGCCATGTCGCTACTCTGCGCGGGTATTTCAGATTTCTGGTGGAAGAAGGCGAAATTCAATCCGATCCTTCCGAACTATTGTCGCCCCGAAATCGGCTCCTCGCTTCCGAAATTCCTCGACCGCACGCGCGTAATCAGCCTGCTGGAGGCGCCGGGTTCGAGCCGAAACCCTGGGCCTCCGGGACCACGCCATGCTCGATCTGCTGTACGCCACCGGATTCCGCGTTTCCGAATTGATTCAGATTCGAGTCTCGGATTTGGACGAATCCGCAGGCGTTGTGCGCGTCACCGGCAAAGGCAACAAGCAGCGGCTGGTGCCGGTCGGCACCAAAGCCCTCCAATCGGTCGAACAATATCGTTCTCGCAGCGCCCGGCCCTCCTGCACGGCAGAATTTCGCCGTTCCTGTTTGTGACCGCACGCGGCACCCGCATGACGCGGCAGGGCTTCTGGAAATTGTTGCGCGTGCACGGCAAAGAAGCGGGCATTTTCCACTCGCTTAGTCCCCACGTGCTCCGCCACACGTTCGCCACCCATCTCCTGGAAGGCGGCGCCGATCTGCGCAGCGTGCAGACCATGCTCGGGCACGCCGATATCGGAACCACCCAGATCTACACACACGTAATGCGATCTCACTTAAAAGAGACCGTCGATCAGCATCACCCGCGCGCTTTAGCCAAGCTCGCTCAGGCAAAACGGCCACGGACATGCCAAGACGAGGAGCCAAGTAGCTATGAGTGACTACATGTTCATGCTCGATAGCCATCTGAGCGGTGATCAAACAAGAGCGGTAGCCGAAGTCCGTGCAGCGGCCGAGCAGGCCGGTCTGAACCTGTTCCTGACGGGCGGCGCCATGCGCGACATGATGGGCGGTTTCTCGATCCGGGATCTGGATTTTACGGTAGAAGGACCCGCGGTCAAATTCGCGAAATCGTTGGCCCAGGCAAAGAGCGGCATTCGAGATTCTTTCTGTCGACGAATCGCGTAAATCCGCAGAATTGCGGTTTCCCGGCGGTGTGAGCGGGAGCATTTCCATGGCGCGGCAGGAGAAGTACCCGAAACCTGCCGCCAAGCCTCAAATCACACCTTCTACAATCCACGAAGATCTGGCGTGCCGCGACTTCACGGTTAATTCCATCGCTCTTTCGCTGGGCGGAGCCTCCCGTGGCCTGCTGCTGGATCCGACCAATGGCCTGGGCGACCTCGCAAGGAAAGAGCTGCGCGTGGCCTCGAACCACACGTTGTACGACGATCCTTCACGCCTCTTCCGGCTGATCCGCTTCCGCACCCGTTTAGGCTTTACCCTCGACGAACGGACCGCTAATCAGTATAGAAATGTCCGTGAGGCCAAGCTAGAAGAGAAGATCCCGCAGGCGGCGCTCGCTCGCGAGCTCGAAGAAATAGCTTCTGACCCGTCAGCCGGAGAGATCCTGAAGGCGCTCGATGAGGAGAAGCTGCTACATCTGATTTCTCCTGCACTCACCGGCGCGAAGCTGAATCTCGCAGGTTTGCCAAGCTCCACAAGGTTCAACAGGCTGTTCCTTTTGGCCTCCGGTTGAGCGTCGATACCTATACCCTTTTCCTCTCGTTGTTGGTGGAGAAGTTGTCTCCCAAAGAGCGGCAACAATTAGTCACTAATCTTGGGATCGATAAGGCAGCTCTCGACAATGCTGTGAAACTGGATAACAAAGCAGTGAAGTTCGAGAAAGAATTAGCTGCTGCCCGCTTGTCTCGGCCGTCGGCAGCTTACGCCCTGCTTTCGAAAGTGCCGGGAGAAGTGATCTTAGCGACTCTGATGCGCTCGAATCAGCGCACTGTTTGCGAACGCCTGCGGAACTATCTTCAGAAATATCTCCCGATTGCCCAGGAAGTGACGGAGAGAGAAGTGGCGGAACAAAGTGGACATGAGCCTGGGACGCCAAAGTTCGCGAAGGTATTCCAGCAAACACTTAATGCACGCCTTGATGCACGCCCCAAGAAGGTAGTCGTGGAGGAGCCACCTCCACCTCCCGTTCCGGCTGGGCCCGGACGGCGTTCAGCCAGCAGTTTTGGTCGATAAAAGCGGCTGCTTTTCGCGTTACTGTAGTATTCAGATGGACAAAGTACTTCCTGCTGCTGAGCAGGCTAAGGTAGACGCACGTTTTCTCCGTGGAACTTTGGCTGACGAGCTGCAAACTGGCTCCCCGGAGTTCTCGAAATCCTCCATTGGGGTCTTGAAATTCCACGGTATCTATCAACAGGATGACCGTGACGTCTGCGAAAGTCCGGCCCTAAACAATTTTCCGACATGGTTCGGGTAGGTGTCCCTGGCGGTGTCCTTACGGCTGCACAATATTTGACGCTGGACCGATTGGCTGAATTTGGGCGACGGCTCGCTTGCGCGTCACCACACGCCAGGATATTCAGTATCACTACATCCCTAAGGCGAAGCTTCGCCGAACTGATCCGGGGACTGAACGAAAGCTATCTTTCTACACTGGCCGCCTGCGGAGACGTCGTAAGAAATACCGTTGTTTCCTGTCCCGCGCCGTTCGAGAGCGCCGGAGCGTCAAAAACATTCAGCCGGTTATTGAGTTTATTTCCCGTAGCCTGAAGCCACGAACATCGGCGTATTTCGAGATCTGGATGGATGGTGCTCGTGCGACAACGCTGAACAAGATCGAACCTCTATATGGAGCCACTTATCTTCCGCGCAAATTCAAAATAGCGTTTGCCTTTCCCGGCGTGAATACCACCGATCTTTACGCCAATGATATTGGGGTCGTTCCTCACTTTGCCGCGGAGAGATTCCGGATACACGATTCTCGCGGGAGGGGGCTTAGGGCAGAGTGCCGGGGTCAAAACCTCGCATCCGCGCCTGGCCGAGCCGATTTGCAGTATCGGTCCCAGCAAAGAGGAGCTACTTGAAGTCTGTTCGGCGATCGTCACCATTCATCGCGATTTCGGCAACCGAACCAATCGAAAACTGGCGCGACTCAAGTATGTTCTTGATTCCTGGGGCGTTCCCAAATTTAAAGCGGAAGTCGAAACTCGCGTCGGCCGTCCGTTGGCAGAACCTGCTCCACTGGTCTGGTCTCGCGGGGAAGACTACCTTGGGTGGCATCGTCAAAGCACCGGAGAGCGTGAAGAGCCGCTTTGGTTCGTCGGTGTTCGCATCCTAAGCGGTCGGGTGCGCGACTTCAGTGACAAACATAGGTTCAGGTCTGGGCTGCGGGAGATTGTCTCGCGTTTTCGACTGGAAGTCCGGCTGACCTGCCAGCAGAATCTTTATCTGTGCGGCATTTCAGATCAGGACCGCGCTGCCGTTACGTCCATGCTGGACGGCTGCGGCTTAATCGGAGCAGAGAAGCTGCCTCCGGTTCTTCGCCACGCGATCGCATGCCCTGCGCTTCCCACCTGTGGCCAGGCGATCACCGAGTCGGAACGTATTCTGCCTGCACTCGTAGCTAAGCTCCAGGACGAACTCAACGCAACCGGACTTGGAGAGCAAGTGGTGCACTTTCGAACCAGCGGGTGTCCGAATGGCTGCTCCCGCCCCTATACTGCCGAAATTGGCATCGTCGGCGCGAGCGTCGACATGTACACCATCTACCTGGGTGCATCCTCCCTGGGTACTCGGCTTGGCTTTGTTTTTGCAACCAACGTCAAACGCGACGACATTATTCCCAAATTAAGGCCGGTCCTGTCTTCCTACAAGGAACAACGACTTGACTCGGAGAGCTTTGGCGACTTCTGCCACCGAACGCTGGGCGCGGGTGTACCTGCAGAATGCAATCTCGTACCCTGCTAAAAACGATTGCTGGCCTTCTGGCGCTGTCTGCATTCGGCATCGCCTCCAGTGACCCCAATGGCTTTGTATTTTCGTTCCGGGACACGGAGGGACAGTTGCACACGAAGAAGGAATGGCAGGACAAACGCGCGATCGTTCTGTTGTTTCTGACCACTGACTGCCCCCTCAGCAACGGCTATGTTCCTGAGCTGAAACGAATCAAGCAGACTTACGGATCCCGCGGCGTGGCTTTTTACGCCGTGCAAGGCGACGCCACCGTCTCAACCGACGAAGTCTGCAAACATGCAAGAGAGTTCGGCTATACCTTCCCGTACCTCCTCGATCCGAAAGAATCGCTGGCTGCTCTGACGGGTGCGACTACGACTCCTGAAGCTGCCGTGCTTTCAGCCGATGGCGCCCTTCAGTACAGGGGCCGTATCGATAATCGGGTGGAGGATTATGGCAAGCAACGCGCGCAAGTTACTGAGTTCGGCCTGAGAAACGCTCTGGACGCCGTTCTTGCCGGAAAGCCGGTCCCCAATCCTCGGACCAAAGCTTTGGGCTGCGCTATCACTGTCCCACAGTAGGCGGCGATTCCAGGAAGGGTCGACAAAAGACCACCTTATCCTACATTTCCAGATTTCTTATCTCAGCCCTTTTGGAGCAGGTCTCGCCGTTAGCCTCCTCGCTGCCGCCAAGCTCAGACTCAATCTCGTGCCACCGGCGACGGTCAACCCACGGCTCCGTTCCGGACTAGTGGCCCCTTCCAAGCGGCAGGAGGCAATCCGCGCACTATTGAGTCGGTCAGATGTTCCGTCGAAGAACAGGAAGTCAGTCGCAAGACAACCAATGTGATTTGTACTTTGAAGGGAGGTACTGACGAGACGATTCGTCGGCGGACATTTCGACTTTGCTGAACATGGAAAGGGGATCGTCGATGACTGGAGCAGAACATCGTTGCTTCCGTCGCTCTACCAAACCCTCAAGGATCAGCCGCGCCATCATACCTACAAGTTCGTCGCCTTTGCTCAGGAGAAAAAAGGACTCCTCGGATCCAGGAAGTTCGTTCAGGAAGAGACCGAAGAGCAGGCAGCCCGGCTAAATGCCTTTGTCAATCTAGAATGCCTGGGCATGACGCCACCGAAAGTGTGGCTCCATCGCTCGACACCCATATTGGTCAGCCGTCTCATCGAAATCGCGAAGGCTACCAAGATCCCGCTCGTTGCCGTGAACGTCGAGCAAGTTGGAGATGATGACACGCATCCTTTTTGGGAAAAAAGATTCCGGTCGTCTCCATTCATTCATTCGAGCAATCGGGAGACATTTGCCATTCTCCATAGCAATGGAGATGTTATCGAGGTGATTAATCTCGACACGGATAGGCTCGTCGCCTTCTACCTGGTGTATCTCGACGACAATCTCCCCAACAAGGCCTGAACTCCGCCGCGGTCTATTGTGCCCGCTGAACGAGAATGACGCTTAGTCGCTTACGTAGGCGAATTGATTTGTACGAGCCACAATGCGGCGGGCCGGTTTCAAATTCACTACCGGACTGATCTGGTTCATCACAGCTTTCACACTGTCGGCATACGTCTCATCCGGATTGTAGATGTGCAGCTTGGCCTCACTATCGCGGTTTCGGTATAGCTGGCTTTTGCCGAGCTTGAAAGCGACCTCGTTGATCGCCGATCGAAGAGTCGGGAAAAGATGGTCGCCATTCGCCCAGCCAAAGATGTTGTTATTCCGGTAAGCTTTCCCGCCGCCCGACTCGATGACCGAGATGCTGGGCAGCAGACGCCAGTCAAGATGGTTGTCGTCAGCTGCCTGAACGAAATCTTCAGCCAGGTACGTGATCGGGCAACCGAGCTTGGCGAAATACTTCTTTAGCCGAGTCGTACGTGGGTCGGCGGTTGGAGGAACTGTCTGGGTGATCGGCTGCTTAGAGACGGGCTTGGCGGTCGGAACAGCTGCCGTCACCTTCTCGAGCCTTACGGTCACTGGAAGCGCAATCAAACCCACAGCGACGGCAATTTGCTTCGTGTTGAACGACAGCCTTTTGCCAAAGCAGGTATAACCAATCTGCATAGGGCTATCCTACCAGACTTATGAAATGAATTTGAAAAGGTATGTACAAATTACCGATTCTGAAAACGGTAGAAGCCGTCTGTGAACCTACTAAAACCGGTAGCTTCTTAAGGGTTTGCGGCCTTCTTCGTATCGTCCGTAATCACGGCAAGTGACGTTCTGGGGAAAGCGAATTTCTTCCCGAACTGGTCAATCAAATTCAGCTGACCCTCATACTTGCCGGGCGGGATCTTTGCTACTGGAACCTGCAACCAAACGGGGACAGTCCCTTCCCGCTTGTCGTTCAGGCGATTGGCGCGCACCGGAGCTGATTCGAAAATCTTGCTGTTGTTTCTGTAAAGAGCAAAGCTAGCCTGTATATTCGCGCGTCGAAAGTTCTCCGGAAGGAAGTCAGGAATGGTAGGGTCATAAACCTCGGCGTAGATCAGCATCGTCTGGCTAGGTCGGAAGACTCGCGTAACGCTGGGTTCCAATCGCTGTCCATTATCAATCAGCGGATTCGTCTCCACCAGCTTCTTGGCATTCTTAACGCCCCCTACCTGTTCGCCAACCGGCCCCCGCTGTGAGCTCAATACCATCGAACTGACGCGAAGCTTGTTGCCCGCAGATAAGTCGGGCACCGTGAAGTGTGTCTCAAAAGTCCCCACTTTACCCTCGCCATTTTCACGCGCCAGGAAGCGGAGTTTATAAGTTCCAGGTGTAAGCGTTACGCCCGTATCATATTGAATGTTCTTGCGAACGACTTCACCGGCGACAGTATCGCTGATTTTTAAAGGAATAGTGTCGCGGACTGTGGAAGCCGGTCTGTTCCGGGAATCGAAAACCTCGGCGATAAAGTCGAGTTCCGTAGCCTGCTTCGCCCCTTTACTGTGAAACGCCAGCGCCGATCCGGGTATCTTCACGGAAATGGGAATAAAATACTTCGCTTTCTCTAGCCGGAAATAATCCACTTCCACGGCCATCTGAAGATCAGTCACCGGATTATCGGACTGCAGCGCCTGGGAGAGCTGTGCTTCCTTTTCTGAATCGCGCATCCGAGTGAACGTGTTATTGGCGTAGTAGCCTTTTCTGTAATCGATCTTGGCATTGAAGGCGGCTACGCGCGGCGCCAGTTTCACCTGAATGCGACGGTATTTGCCATCCGGAGTGGTGTTCGTACTGACATAGGAGATGACGTAATAGGTTGAAAAATCTGTTTGAACCTGCCGTATCCCTTCGGTTAAATCGTTCGAATCCAAAAGTGCTTTGCCGCCTGTATCCAGGGCTAACGAGGCTAGCGTTTCCTGTTGGTTGTTGAAGTTTTCCCGTTAAGTGCGCTGGCCCGGATCCGTTATAAAGCCCATTGCCGGCTGCGCCCTGCTGTGAAGCGTCTCCTCCGGGAACCAAAGCGGACAGCCCGCGCGCATCAATAGGATAAAAAGCGACGTTCGCCCGCACGGCGGTATTGACAGTCGCACGCAATTGCGACTGGTTATCCACGCCGTCTTCTGAATTCCGCTCGAGATATAGACCAGCGCTTTCTTCTCGGGATACTGGCCTAAGGTTCGAGCCGCCTGTTCCAGCGCGGCCAGCTTCAAATCCACATTCAGAATGTTGAACTCTGTTTCATCGGCCACGAATGTGCCGCTGGTGTCCTGCGAATCGGCGCCGCTGTCGGCTGTGCTCGCGTTTTCGCTTGACTCGCCGATGCGGAATTTATTTATGGTTGCAATCAGTAAGTCGCGATCGGACGTAAAATCCTGCGCGGTTTTCAGTTCGGATCCATAGGTCATGATGGAGACCGTGTCGCTCGAGGTCATCTGGGTGGTCAGGAATTTGATCGCGGCATCCTTCGCCCGGATCTGCTCGGCTGGCTGCATTGAGGAGAAGTCGAACAGCAGGACCATTAAACGGCGATCCTGATACTTCGACTGCATTGCGCTTCCCAACATGCTTTTTTCCGTTTCCGGGTTGTATCCCTTGGATACCGGGGGAGGACTTGCCTCTCGGGTGGGAGGAGGCAGACGGGCATAGCTAAGACGCTGCAGATCAACGGCCGAGATCTTCTGCAATTTGCCATCTTCAAAGATCTGGAAGTCTTCTTTGGTCAATGTTTCGATCGGTTTACCCGTCCGATCGGTGACAGTGACGTTCACGGTCACGATGCTTGTGGTTGTCGAAAAAGTGGCCCGCTGCTGTGGGAAGACCACCAGCGGCATCAGCAAACGAAACAAGAAGTCTCATGTGGCGTTCAAGTCCTAGAAACGGAATCTGACGACGGCGTCCAACGTGCGCATGCCACCAGCGCCGGAGGGTAGGCCATATGTGACGGCGTTGACGACTGTGTTGTAGCCGGTATAATTCACGTGATTGAAGACGTTGTTTGACTCAATCCGGAACTCGAGATGCTTTCGCTCAGTAAGGTCAAAGGATCGAGCGAAGGCCACGTTCAGATTGAAGAGGCCAGGACCCGGAATCGTATTGCGCCCCGCATTGCCGTAAGCTCCGGTGGGAGCAATCGTGAATGCGTTCGAGATTGAAGAATCCTGAGCCGGACTCCAGCGGTTCGCCCGTCGCTTCAGCCCGGCCGCGGCCCATTCCCCCGGTTTGGGCCAATTGCTGTGAATTGCCGAGAGCGCGCGCGGTTAACGGATTTCCGGTCTGGGCCGTGATATTCCCACTCACCTGCCAGCTCTTCAGCAGCTTTCCAAAGCGCTGCTCGGCCTGCACGGGAGATGTCCAGATGAAGGATGCGGTGAGCTGATGGCGCACGTCGAAGCTCGAAAGGCCGCGCTCCGCCGAGATATCCAGCCAATTTTGAGCCACCGTGTTGCCGGCTCCGCCGAACGTTGAGGAATCGTCGATGGATTTCGCGTACTGATAAAAGAGGTTCAATGAAACGCCTTTGTTGAATCGCCTGACAACCCGGACGTGGCCCGAGTGGAAAATCGAGTTTCCGACCGATTGGTCATAGGTGAAACCCACCGCGTTACCAAGCTGTGTACCTGCAGCCGTGGTCAGGGCACTCCCGGGGGCCGCTTGGTTAGGCAATGTCCTCACATCCAACCGGGTTCCCTTTGTTCCCAGGTAGCCTAATTCTGCGAAGAACCCGCCCGGGAGATCCCGTTGTATTGAAAAATTCCAAGTGCCCGCGTAAGGCGTTCGGTAGTTCTTGTCGACTGCAAAGGTGTTGGTGATTTCCCGAGGACTTGTCGTTGTAAATCCTCTTTGCAGCGTAAGGATATCTGCACTACTGGTATTGACGCTGTTTGTAGTGGCGAACGGCGGTTGCTGTGCCAGCAAATTGGTGAACTGCCCGTAAGCCTGTTCGTTGTAGTAGATCCCGTAACCCGCGCGAATTAAGGTGGTTCGCTTGCCCGGAATCCGATACGCCAGCGCCAGACGGGGTGACCAGTTGTTGTGGTCTCCGTCGATCAGTCCGGCTGGATAGATCCCAGGAGTCACCACTGTCACGCTTGAGTAGTCGGTACCGATCGCCAGATTAGCGGCCCGTCCGTATTTTTCGGCAAAGGGAGTGAAGTACTCGTATCGAAGCCCGAGAACCAAGGTCAAGTTCGGCTTTACTTTCCATTCGTCCTGACCGTATCCGATCCATTGATTCTGTGAGAAGTAATTGCTGATCCGCTGTATTGGATGGAGCTCGACTGCGGCAGCCCCAGCAGAAAGTCAGCCAGGTCGTATCCTGTCCCCGCTACTGCCTGGCCCGTGCTGCTGATGGCGCTGGTAGCTACGCCGGTGAAATTGAAGGTGCCCCGCGCATTCGGATCGGTGCGGGCGCTCTGGTCTGCCCGGGTGTACCCAAATCCCGCACTCAAGGAATGTGTCCCTTTCATAACGCTGAAGCTTTCAGTGATGCCTTGCGCCTGGTTCCGATTCAATGTGGGCGTGGCGTCCGAGAGGGAAGAAAAATTTGTGAAATTTAAGGCGGGTGGTCCGGCATCAAGAGGATTGCTGGAGATCCCCGGAATCCCTAGCTGAGCCGAAATGTTGGCAATAGTTGAGAAATAGGGGGTGATTTGGGAGTAGTTCCGGTTGAATCGAATCTGCGTATTGAGAATGGAGCGCGCTGAGAAGTTGCGGGTCCATTGAAGTTGCGTATTCAAACCGTATCCGTTGGATTGGTCGGAGTAACCGAATGGCTGCGCCGTCGTTCCATCCCTGCGTTGGTATTGGAAATTGACGGAAAGTCGATCCTTAGTCGTCATGTTTCGCTGAACGCGTAGGCCAGCATTGTCGGTGTTCGACACCTGAGCCGTTGAGAATTGGTAGTTATTGGCGGCTCCGGTTTGGTTCGGAAGTGGATAGAAGCGGAGCAAAGCCAGGGCGATCGGATTCAGTGACGAAACTGGAATCGTATTGTTCGCGTACGGCTGGTTCACCGCCGGATTCAGGATAGTGACAGGAACGTTTGTGGCCGAGGTACCCAAGGATTGAGTGGACTGCGAGAAGTCTCCGTTGCGCTGTGCGAGCGTCGGAACAGTTTGGGTGAACAACACCGGATTGCGCGCACGTGTTCCGAAGTAAGTAAGAAAGAATTGAGTTTTCCGATCGTTGATGATTTTGGGAATAACTAGCGGCCCACCGACAATGAAGCTGAAGCGGCTCTGGGCATAGGCGGCCTGCGGAATATCCAACCCATTGATCGAGAATGGCTTTGCGTTGACCGCCGAGTTCGCCAGGGTGAACGAGGCTTGGCCATGAATCCCTTGATTACGACGCCGCCCGTTTCCGAATGTGGCGCCAGGTCCTTGCCCGGGCCGCCGTCCACCTTCGCCCCGTCCGCCACGCCCGAATCCACCCGGTCCGCCGAATCCTCCAGGGCCACCCCCGCCTCCGAAGCCTCCAGGCCCACCCGGACCACCGCCAGGTCCGCCAAAGCCGCCTGCATTACTTGATTGAGCTCCGAATCCCGGTGCCGCGCCGTTTTCCGAACCACCCATACCGTTGGGCGCCCCTCCCAAGAAGCGCATATCTGGCCCCGAATCTGCCTGACTGCCTTCCGCCATACCGGGGCTCAAGCTTCCAGAAAGTAAAAACGAGTCGGCTGTTGCGCCTGTTGCTCCAGGCGTGCGCGCCACGTTCTGCTGGTCCCCGTTCAGCTCGTTCTGCAATTCTGCGTCAAGTTGATTCTGTTGCTGCCCTCCGCGAGCGCCGTTTGCACGGCCACTCGCGCCCCCGCCCCGCGTACCCGACGCACTACGTGGGGGATTACCGCTGAATCCAGGATTGCTCCGGTTGCCTGGCCCTCCCGGGCTTGACCCACCTGGTTGACGGCCAAATCCTCCTCCAGCTTCCTGCATCCGGCGCATGAAATTGGGCTGCTTCAGCTGAAGATCGAAGTTCACCGGTCCTTTGGCCGATTCGTAGTTGACTTCGGTCTTTAGTGTGTCGAAACCAAACATGTCGACCGACACCGTCCACGATCCGGGAGCGAGTGGGGGAAAGACATAGTGGCCATCCTCATCGGTTACGGTCGAGATGTTCTGGTTAGCCTGTGTTGCCGTTATCGTGGCACCCGGCAAGGGCTGGCCCGACGAACGAACGAACCCACTTTGAGCCCTCAGAGAGGAGGCTGCAGCCAGTAAAGAGACGCAGAGGATAAAATGACGCAAGGAGTAAGAAATTACTTTCGTTGAACTGCCAGTAACGATGTCAGCTTCAACTCTCAGGTTACGGGACACACCGGTTCCAGAAAGTAAGCCGCCGCACCGCCTTATGAGTAAGACAGTCGGAAGCTAGGTTTTTCCGGTGTCCTCTGCAAAGCGGACCAGCCGTCACCGACGGTATCGACAAATATCCTCATCGTGCTACGCGAATCGTTCCGTTCACCATCTGTTTCAACCGCAGTGCGCCATTCAGGCCTAATGCGAATAGGTGAGGACTGGCGAGCCAAATGCCCCACGAACCGTATGCCACTCCGTATCCTGAGAAAGAGCTGCACCGGGCCCGACGTAATTGCCATTCAGGATCGACTGAATCGCGAAGGCGAAACTCTCGTTCCTGACGGTGCTTTCGGTAACCTGACCGACGCGGCTGTGCGCCGTTACCAGGCAGCCAATCAGTTGGATGTAGATGGTGAGGTTGGTCCCAAGACACGCTATGCCATGTATCCGCTCATGTCGGTCGCGGTGAACGTTTTGGGAATACGGGGCGGAACTACGGGATCCAACTCGGTGGGATCCGTCTCAAAGATCTCGTCATCTCCTTCGCTCTTGGCTCCACTGACTCTGCCGCCCCTTCGACTCCCTCCATTGAACGCACCTGGTCCTACCGAACTTATCAGTGTTCCTGGCCTTCCGGACAAGATCACGGCGCCCTCAACTACTGCCTCGGCCACCCGCGGTACGCTTCGTGTGGACTGGCAGCAGATCGCACAAACGCAACGTCAGTTCACGGGTCTCTTCAAAAATCCGCAGGATACATTCGCCGTCGGTGTGCAGGGAGTCTTCAAGCGAAGTGAGGATGATGGGCACGTCGAGCTTGCGACCGGATGTCTGCTCCAATCGCCTATCGGCATCACCGATCCTAAAGGCAATGCCTTCACGATCGCCTGTTTTGCACAGGGCACTTGGGTTGATCCGTTGGGTACTATAGGCGCGTTCCACCTGTGGTCGCCATTTGCTTCGATTCAGGGTCAGGCGAACACCAGCCCAGGTCCGGCTAACCCTACTCTGCAGGTTGGAGCGTTTCCGTTGAACTTGGGTGTCGATCTCGACAGCAACGGCTTACAACTCACACTGAGCGGCGGTCCAGTTTGGAATCTGATTTGGAAGCCAGACGGCGTGCAGTCGGTATGGGGCAGCCAGATCGGCCTTGGGTTATCTGGAAAAATCCGAATTTTGGGCAATTGAGTGGATGATCACAGATTCTGAGCAAGAATCTCGGGCATCGCTTCCTATTTTCGTTCTCTTGCGAGATCCGCTCCAAACTGCGTGAGTATCTTCTGTGCTGCGCCTGCAGGCGTGCCATATCGTTACAACTCGCAACGCTGCCTCGGTTCCAATGCTGAGGAGACTAACTGAGCGCAAAGGCTCGGATCGATGTAAACCAACCGCCAATGCCCACGTTAATCCAGCAAGAGGTACTTCGCGCGACCTCGAGGAGAATGGATGAAAGTTGCAGTTTGTGGGCTACTTGTATCGATAAGCCCGTTCTTATCAGCTCAACTACCGACAGTTGTCCGAAACCGGGTAAGCCCGTTCAAACATATCGTCGTAGTCTTTCAGGAGAATCGCACTCCTGACAATCTCTTCCAGGGACTCTGCTCGCCACCTTACGGCACTGCCGCTTCCTGTAACGCGTCCCCCAGGGCTGAACAGTATGACATTCAGACTAAGAATTGGGCCGACAAAACATCCACTGGCGGAGTTATTCAGCCGGCCACTGTCCCTCTTGCGAACAAATATGACCTTAGCCATGCACACACCGGATTTACTGCCATGTGCAATCCGGATCCTTCCACAGGCGTTTGCCGCATGGATGGCGCGGCCGGTGTAAACTGTGGCGGCACCTGCCTGAGTAAGCCACAGTTCCGGTATGTCGATAACTCTGCCGGCCAAGTAGATCCGTACCTCGATCTCGCAACCCAGTATGGTTGGGCGAATCTGATGTTTCAGACCAACCAGGGTCCGAGCTTCCCGGCTCACCAATACATATTCGGCGCTACTTCAGCTCCTAGCGCGGAAGATGATGCGGCCGGAATCTTTGCCGCTGAGAATATGTCGAATTCTGGGATTTCGGGACTAACGAACATCGCCGGTTGTATTGCTGACTCAACGACAACTGTGCAATTGATCGGTCCGAGCGGGGTCGAAGACAGGGCCGAGAAGGTTTACCCTTGCTTTGAGCACAAGACGCTCCCGGACGTTCTACCATCGTCGGTCACTTGGCGCTACTATGCGCCAGGTGCGGGTTCCATCTGGACGGCACCTGACGCCATCCAACATATTTGTCAATCCACCGGTCCAGGGGGCAAGTGTGTCGGCCCTGCCTGGAACGATAACGTCGATCTTAAGCCCGCGGATGTGTTACGGGATATTGCCGGTTGTAACCTGCGCTCCCTAAGCTGGGTGATTCCGACCGGAGCCAACTCTGATCACGCAAACTCGAATGATGGCGGCGGTCCTTCCTGGGTTGCATCCATCGTCAATGCAATCGGCACTAGTTCCTCTTGCGACAATGGCGCCGGTTACTGGAAAGATACGGCCATCATTATCACCTGGGATGACTGGGGCGGCTGGTACGATCATGAGGCTCCCACCGATTTGCCTTATCCGCAGGGCGGCTATCAATTGGGCTTCCGGGTACCGTTGATCGTCGTGTCGCCCTATACTCCCAAGCACTACATCAACAATGTGCGGCACGATTTCGGAAGCATCTTGCGCTTCATGGAAGACAACTTCGGCATCAAAGAGGGCATCTTGAACTTCGCGGATGCACGCGCCGATAACGATCTTTCGGAATTCTTTGACTTCAGCCTTCCGCCACGACCGTATCACGTAGTCAATTCCGCTCTCAACGCCAACTTCTTCTTGAACGACAAGCGAGCCCCGACTGACCCGGATGACCAATGAGGATGGCCAAGTGCCAACCCCTTGGAGCATCTTTCGAATCTGAATTTGCTGTGAAGGAGCAGAAAGACGTTGTTCTTTCCGAAAGTTAATGATAGTGAATCGACTCTCTCTTGGAATACTGATCACCGCTATATTGGGCCTACCCGGATACTCTGCGTCTTTGCTTTTCGATAACGCCGCCCGCCGCTGTCGACCACCATCCGCACCTCTTCTTTGGAGGGCGTCGCGGCTTATCTGCAAGTTGGCTCTTCTAATATCGATATCAGCCAGATTGCAATCAATGCGCAACCCTTGCAGGACGGGCAGCTCAAGTTTGTGATTTTTAGTGATGTCGCGCCGCCTGGAAGTGACGCTGGTAGCTTGTTGTACTCCCAGACACTAAACGTGAGCGCGACGGGAGATCTTTCCTATATCTTGTCTAATCCGTTCTCCTTCACTCTAGAGTCCGGACACTATTACGACATAGGTGCGATTTTCAGTGGCAATTCCATACGATACACATACGATGGCGTCTCAGACGGCGAGAACGGAATTACGTCTATAGTTAGCAATGAGAACGTGGATAGCTTCTCATCGCCGGTCTTGGCCGGTCATGCCGCATCCGACATAAGCATTCGCTTGTACGGCACGGCCTCCGATGTTCCGGAACCTGCGACACCGGCGCTTTACACAGTCGCCCTGCTCTTCTCGAGCTTTGTAGTAAGTCTTCATCGCAGGCGCCAAGCGATAGTTGTGCCTTATAACGGACAAGCTAGGCTAAACGCGCAACGGAGCTGATCAGCAATATGCTTCGGACGGTCCAGGCGATCGACCGAATCCAATTGGTAACCACCAGTCTCCGAACAGTGGCTTCCTTCATCCCGGATAGCAGTTGGTTGTGAGCCGGGACTTGCACAAAGGCTGTAGCCAGCCAGATGGCGGCTAGCATCGCGCAACCTGCATACGAGCCCGCTCTTGTCACAAAGGAGGGGCGAAGTGACGAGAACAGAGCGAGAAGCGCCGTTAATAGTTCCAACGCCATGAGTGGTCCCACAACCAAGCCGGTACGCCT
The DNA here is from genome assembly GCA_963814195.1 of uncultured Acidobacteriaceae bacterium. GTDB lineage: Bacteria > Acidobacteriota > Terriglobia > Bryobacterales > Bryobacteraceae > Bog-105. The sequence goes on along the minus strand of CAWFBU010000002.1, from coordinate 847,140 downwards.
TTGATGCTGCACAGCGTACTGGGCGTGATGCGGGTCCGGGATCAGCGCAAATAGTGGGTAATGAACTACTTGGACGAACCAGATAATGCCCGTCATGGCGACGGTCGCGAACAGCTGCAATGCGAACAGCAGGAACGGAAGAAAAACCGGCGTGTTCAAGTGTTTAGAACGAATCCGTGTTAGTGCTCTGCCAGCTGTCGCAGCCGCGCGCGACCGGCCGCAGCCTCCAGCGGCAAGCGTAAACCGCTTGGAAGCTTGGATAGGAACGCCGCGATCAAGCGGTAACGCCACCCCGGGATGACGAAGAGTTTCCCCTTATGTAATCCGGCGAGCGATTCCTCTACGACGAAATCGGCAGACATCCATAAACTGCCTCCGGCCAGGATCTTGCGCTCCATACCCATCGCGTCGTGGAATTCCGTGTACGTGAAGCCCGGGCACAGAGCCTGTACCTGCACGTTCGAACCGATGCCCTTTAACTCCAGGTAAAGCCCTTCGGTAAAAGTAGTCATCCAGGTTTTAGTCGCCCCGTAACTCACCGCGCCGGGACTTCGAATGAAGGCCGAAACCGAAGATACGTTGATGACGGCTCCTTCGTTCTTCGCCACCATATTTTGAAGAGCGGCGTGTGTCAGGCGCACGGTTGCCATCACGTGCAGGCTATGCATTTGCTCCTGGGATTCGATAGTTGCCTCCCAGAATCGCCCTTTCGTGCCGAAACCGGCGTTGTTCACCAGCAGAACCAGACGCTTTTCGCCCAGTAACCGTTCGGCAACGGCCGCCTGATCCGCATCCCTGGTTAGATCCGCAACAAGGATCGACACCTGGGTCCCACTCTTCGCTTCGAGTTCGCCAGCCAAGGCCTGAAGCCGATCCTCACGGCGCGCAATCAGCAGCAGATCGTGTTCAGACGCCAGCTTTCGGGCAAAAACCTCACCGATCCCACTGGACGCACCGGTAATGGCAACAACTGTTCTAGCCAAGAGAGCTCTATTCTACTGGTTAACGCCTGAGGCCAGGAATCCGCCGTCGACAGTGATGCACTGGCCGATCACGAAACTCGCAGCCGCGCTCGAAAGAAAGATTGCCGTTCCGACCAGTTCCTCTATCTTGCCGAAACGTTGGACTGGTGTGCGCATGAGTAATTCGCGTCCGCGATCCGTTCCTGTCAGCAGTCCTGTATTCAGCTCTGTCAGAAAAACTCCGGGCGCGATCGCGTTGACGTTGATACCGTCCCTGGCCCATTCGACTGCCAGACTCCTGGTGAGACCGAGCACGCCCGATTTAGACGCCGCATACGCTGCCACCTCGAAGAAGCTGACGAACGAGTTCAGTGAAGCGATATTCACGACGCGGCCCTGGTCGCTTGCCTTAAGAGGTTCATAGAAGCTTTGACAGGCACGCAAAGTGCCTGTGAGGTTAATGTCGACAAGCTTGTTCCACTCAGCTTCCGTAATAGTGACTGTTGGCTTCCGGAAAATCTGTCCTGCTGAGTTGACCAGGATATCCACGCGGCCAAGTTCCCTCATCACCGCGTCGCGCAACGCGTCAATCGAAGTCCGCTCACCGGCATCTACCGTCATGCGTACCGTACGCCGACCCTGCTTTTCAATCTCCGCCGCGACCTCCGCTACGTTCTGTTCGCGACGGCCGGTAGCCACCACATCGGCACCACTTTCGGCGAGTCCTATCGCAATGGCTCGACCGATGCCCGAAGTTCCTCCCATGACGACGGCCACTCGGCCGCTCAGGTCAAATAGTTTGGTTGCCATTATGCCTCTACTCCCAGGAACAGCGGTTTGATATGACGATCAAAAAGATTGCTGCTTACATTTCGTGCGATGACTTCTTCAGACTCTGTGAGAAGCTTCAAGTACCGGTCTCCCATCTTGGCGGCTACTTTGAACCCTACATGCAGAAGTTGCCGCAAGCTGCTGTTATACGAAGGGTCTTCAGGAATGTGCCGGAGCGCGGAGACGTACTGCTGGGCGCTCCATGCGTTCACCGTTTCTGGCGACGGTAATTTGCTTTGATTGATGTCAATCACGCTGGCGTACGGCGCACATAGCTCATCCCGATGGCTGTAGGCCTCGGCGTAAATTTCCTTGGCAAGCTCGAGACCGTTGCCATCTGACTCTGCCAGCCCGATCAGTTCTTCCAGCCAGGTTGTGCCCGCTGTCTTCAAGTGCACGCCGGCATTGTGCCGCCGGATCGCTGAATGAATCGGTGGATAGATGGAAAACTTATCGCTTCCCGAATGCACGCTCAACTTTAAGTTGCCCGGGAGTCCATACTGCTGAACGGCGAAGGCGATCACGGCAACATCATCTGAAAACTCCTGGCTGAACTGCCTTACATCGCCCACGTAATCTACGCCCTTGTTAAACCGTCCCGTGAACTTGGGCGCCACGGTCTGTATCGGGATACCGTCGTCTGCAATGGCTGCGAGGATGATAAGCAACTCCACAGGAGTTTGCGGTGCGTCGGTCTCATCCATCGAGACTTCCGTGACGAATGTTCCGGCTTCTTTCCGGGAAGCGATGTATCGATAAATTCGTCCCGCCTCCTGCACCGCGCTCAGAAAGTTGTTAGCCACAGATTCGACAAACTGCCGGCCGGTCTGAAACGACTTCTCCACGCTAGGAATCGTTACAGTCCCGATGAGTTCAGGATGCTTGTCGACGAAGGCTTTGACGGCCTTCGCATCGGCCGGCTTTCCAATCAGATCCGCGACGTCGATGGTGAAGAAGTTAGAAGGCTCAAGGAACCGATCCACAGTTTTCAAATTGATATGGTCGGCGTCGACGAAGTAAGGCTTCGTCCAACCCAGATCCTTCACCGCTTGGTCGGCCGCCGAACGGGTACTGGCCGGTTCTGATCCGATAATCGTGTGTTCGCGATTCGACTTATTCCAGACAGGCACTACCTCAACACCTGCATTCGCGGCGAGGAGGCACGCTTGCAGTTGCGCTTTAGCCTGATGAGCAAAACGGTCGCCCACACCGACGGAATACTTGGGAAGCATAGTTGATTGATTCATGTAGCGCTGTTATGTGTTGAGAGTCCTGCCGGGTGCCAAGTCGTAGTCTAGAACAGGCCGCGGGTCTACTCGAGCATTAGTCGACAACCGGTAGCGGCGAGATCGAGATCCACTTTCGCTGCCGCCACGACTCGAGACCCGCCTCTGCCAGTTGTACGCCTTTGGCGGCTTCGAGTAGATTCCAGGGAAACGGTTCGTCTTTCACCACGTGCTTCAAAAATAGTTCCCACTGTGTTTTGAAAGCGTTATCGAACGATTGTTGTTCGGGCACCTTCTGCCAACCCTCGAAGAACTGAATGGGTTGCGGGATGTCGGGATTCCATGTGGGCCGCGGTGTGCCGCCACAGTGCTGTATCCAGCAGTCGCGCAGGCCCGCCATTGCCGATCCATGTGTTCCGTCCACCTGGACGGTAAGTAAGTCGTCCCGTCGCACACGCACTGCCCACGACGAATTGAAGTGAGCGATCACGCCGCCCTCCAGTTCGAAGGTTGCATAAGCCGAATCGTCCGCAGAACAACTGTATTTGACGCCGTGTTCATCCCAGCGCTCAGGAATGTGCGTCGCACCCAGACACGAGACTGCCTTTACATCGCCGAAAAGATTGTCAAGAACATAGCGCCAGTGGCAAAGCATGTCGAGGATGATGCCTCCGCCGTCTTCGGCCCGATAATTCCAGGAGGGTCGTTGCGCCGGAACCTTATCGCCCTCGAACACCCAATAGCCGAATTCCCCTCGAACCGATAGAATGCGCCCGAAGAATCCAAGATCCCTCAATGTTCGAAGCTTTACCAGACCGGGGAGCCAGAGCTTATCCTGCACGACGCCGTGTTTTACACCGGTCCTTTGCGCCAGGCGGTAGAGATCTAGTGCGGTCTCCGTGTCAGGTGCGATCGGCTTCTCGCAATAGACATGTTTACCGGCGCAGATTGCTTCGCGAACGGCCAGCGCCCGGCGATCCGTCGTCTGCGCGTCGAAATAAACGGTGTAGGAGCTGTCGCCGAGAGCCGCCGATTGGTCAGTCGTGTACGGAATGCCTCCGCACTCCTGTGAAATCTCGCGCAACTTCGATTCGTTCCGGCCGAGCAGGAGAAGTTCCGGTACGATCACTTCGGAGTCGTTTAACTTGAGTCCGCCCGCCTGGACGATGGGGTATAGCGAGCGCCGTAGATGCTGGTTCAAGCCCATGCGTCCCGTGACGCCGTTCATGATGATCCCGAGCCGATGTTTCGTTAAGCCACTCATACTACTGGTCATCCTCGCTCGGCGGATCGACATGTTGCGGTTGCGCACCTGCGGGAAGGGGAGGTGCCTGCTGGCCCGCGCGCGGAAGTGTTCCGGCTAGTTCCTGGCGCCAATGCGCGACGTCACCTGCGGGTCCGTAGCAGTACATCATCCTCATTGGTACGACGCCGGTATTCGTAAGTTGATGAAAGATTCCCGGTGGAATGTAAACTGCCTGCCCCGCCTTGATCTCCTGACGCTCCTGGCCCAGGCACATTTCGCCGCTGCCTTCAATGATGAAGTAAATCTCCTCCTGCTCCTGGTTGTGCCACGGAACTTGGCCACCATTCGGATCAAGCATTACGTGACCCAGAGAAAAGTTCGTCGCCTGAATCGGGCTTGCGCCTCCCACCAGGTGTTTCGTCTGACGCCGCGCCGGGTATTTCCGCCCCGGGATGGCGGATAGGTCAGCAAGTATCATTTGCACTTACTTTATATTGAGCCGTACCGGTCCCAGCATGCCCGACGGCAACGGTGCAATACCGTCATAACCCTGCGGCACGAAGCGCTCTCCGTACCTCAAGTTCAGAAGCTTGTAGGTCGGCAAAGCCATGCCCGCAATCTCATTGATCGCCGTATTCGCCACCACGATCCGCAGGTGGTTTGATCCCGCGTGGAACGATCGGCCAAGATCGATTACATAGGGCGGATGCCACACGCTTCCGACTTTCTTTCCGTTCAGGAAAACCAGCGCTGATTCGCGAACAGGTGACTCCAGTAACGCGCGCATTCCCGGTGTATTCGCTGGGCCGCTTGGCTCGACGATCGTTCCGGGCCCGAAATCGAGACTGACGCTCGTCGCCGTTTTCGGGATGGTGATGTCTCTTTCATAAATCACCTCGCCCGAGTAGAACTTCGTCTCGTCATCGTCTGCCCACGAATGCAAAGTCGCAAACGTGGCGATCTTCTGAGTGCGGCTGAAGGTGAGTTTCCAGGAGTCGTTCAGAAGTTCCGAAGAGGAGGTGCGCTTTTCGAACTGCGCTTTCCCCACGCTGATGGAGTTACTGAAGACCACTACTTCCGATTCGTAAGGGGCAAGCTGCAAAGGCAAAATAGTGAAGTCGCCCTCGCGTCTGGTGGGCATCGGCCGTGTATCACCGGAAAAGGGATCCCAGCGCTCGCAACCGCGCAAACTGATTCTGAAAGTGGCTTCGTCTCTCACATCGCGATTGGATGTATTAGCGATGAAATAAATGTCTGAATCGTCGAGTTTCCTATGGATGAAACCAATTGCGCTGGCCACCGATTTGCCGACGTGGAGATCGGGTCTATATAACTGATTCAGCGTTTCGCCCAGCTCCCTTTCCTGCTCAATCAATCTCCATCGGTGGGTCATCTCGGCCACCTGCGGCGAATCGGCCTTGGCCTCGAGGAAGCCGGGAGCCAGGCTCGGCAACCGCTTGGTGGCAATGAGTCTTCCCCCTTCCTGGACAAACTTGTTCAGCAATCGTGCAGAGCTTAAGGGCATCCGCTCAACGCCAGGGACGACAACAACTTTCCAGGGCAGTCTTGCACTCGAACTGAAGAGGGAAGCCAGCGCCCGGTCGTCCACAAAATCGAAGTTGTATCCGGCATCGAGGATCTGCGGAATCAAGTCAGGTCCAAGCGCGGTCTCCATCTGACGGTCGACCGATGGATGCCCGGGCTTAAAGTTGGCCCATGCGTCGTCTGTTGGTAGATAGACCGCAATGTCGTTCGATGGTTTGCCCTGGCGCAAAAGCGCGCTGAGCCGCTGCAGGTAAACCGTGATTTCCGGCATCACCTGGAACCACGGATTGTGCTCATTGAAAACAGCAGCCGCATAGAACCGCCACCCCGGTTCACCCGCGCGCTCAGGCGAATAGGGCCAGCCATGTCCCACCAGTTGGTTAATGCCCTGCAGAAAATGCAGATCGGCTTCGGCCTTCATATCAAGGGGTGTGGCTCGGAAAGCCGGTGAGTGCAGCCATGTCCAGGTTTCTGTAGAGGTTACAGGGCGATTGTAAATGTGGCTGGCCGATGAGGCCCAGCGGGCCGTACTGAACGTTCGCCAGCGTGTTCCTGCCTCACCTTCCGGCAGATCGACGAGATCGTTGCTCGAAAGAATTGCTGGAGGTTCACCATAGGTCTGCGATCGGAACAGCGTTCCATGCTCGTGTGCCCAATTGCGAACCGGCTTCAGGTAGTTATCTTCCACCAGGGCTGTTAACGTTTTGCCCCAATCGTGTCGAATAGATCGCGCGTCCGGATCGTCATCAGCCACCAGCGCGATGAGGTGCTCACTCAGATCGTAGCCGCGCCTGCGCTTGAATTCAGGGAGGAAGTCTGTAGTCCAATCGGAACCAAATACTTCCAGGCTGTCGCTGAACACAGAATAAGGACGACTATCGCCGAAGCTTTGCAGCAGAGGCTCAGCCACTTCTTTCAAATGATGATTGATCGCTGCACGGTTGTAGTGGTCGAGAACATAGCCCTCTGCTCCCACCGCAGCCCGTTTAACCTGCTGCCCGGTATGACTCGCGACGAAGAAGACCAGAACACGCGGGTTACTGCCAGCTCGAAAGCGAACTCGACCATTCGAAATATCGTCGAGGCGCTGTGCACCCACTGCGCTGATCTGGCGGCGTTCTCCGTTCGCCAGGTAAGCCGCAATCAGACTTTCGCCGTTTTCGAGCGCCGGTATTGCGGTCGAAGTATCGGTCGCCGAAATCGAAATCCGTTCAATACGCAATCGGCCTGCCGCCTCGATAATGGGAGTGTGCGGGCCTCCGAAGGGCCAGCCGCTGCCAAGCGTCACGTTCATCCGCATGCCTAGCTTTGCCGTCAAATCGGAGACAAATCCGATATCTTTGCGGAACTCGGTGGAAAGATAAGGCAGATTTCTGATGCCTTTCTCCGGTTCGTCTAATTCCAGCGGGTAAACCGGTTGAATTTCCACTCCGCCCACGCCGGCCGCTTTCATCACCCTCAGCTCTCGTTCGAGTTCCGGTTGCTCTACCGAAGAGCCGAACCACCACCAGCGCATTGCGATGCGTGCGTCATCGCCAGGGTTCAGGAACTGCAGGCGCACGTTCGCCAGTTGTGAAGATTGGTTCGCAGCTGCCGAAGCGAAAGAGCCAGTCCCAACGATCACTGCCAGCCAAAGCGACCATCTCCATCGACGACGAAAAGCTTCAAAATCCGTACTCCCCGCCAACCGGTGAATAGGTAAACGGTCCCAATTGCCCGATCCGCAGCCCGACCGCAGGTCCTTTTCCGGCTTCTTGTTCAAGGGGAAAAGTTTATCGTACGGCAAGCCTGAGAGACTAGCAGTTAACTACTCGACCATGTCAACTTCGCCTCTCGAAAACCCACCGCAGCCTCTCTCTCTGCCCACGGCTCCACCTTCGGCCGCAGGACCTGTGAGGGCCTGGTCAGAAGCTGCCGATCTGATGACATCCTCTCTTCCCCAGCCCAACAGAAATCCTGCTTTCGGAGCAGCGTATCCGCTTCCGCTGGTGGAGTATCACGGCCAGCAGGTTGGAATTCGAACGTGGCAGGCGATTCACGTCGAAAACGAGTTCCTGCGGTTGATGATTTTGCCGGAGCTGGGTGGCCGTATTCACCTGGCTCTGGATAAATCCAGCGGCCGCGAATTCCTATATCGCGAAGATACTCTTCGCGTTGATGAATCCGTTAACCGCTACCGCGGCGGTCTGGAGATTCAGTTTCCAACGGATCCTCGGAGGTTGATCACTTCCCCGGCCGACACCTACATCGAGGAACAGGCGGATGGCGCGAGAACCGTCTGGTGCAGCGTCTATGATCGAGCCTCCGGAATGCGCGGAATGCACGGCATTTGTCTGTATGCGGGCCGCGCCTATGTCGAACTGAAGGTACGCATCTTCAATCGAACGCAGTTTGCTCAGCCATTTAACTGGAGTGCTGTGGCCGGTCTTCCGACCTGTGCTGAACAGTTAATCTTCTTCCCGCAGCATCACTCCCGCATGCAGGAGGGATTCTCGGGCGCCTACTGTCCAATCGCCAAGTTAGGTCTCCTGCAAGTGACGGAAGGGCGCGCTGCTGCCGGTGTGGAGTCCATCATGGGCTCCGGATATGCTGAGCTGCGGGCCGGCATGTACTCCGGTCTTCCACCCCGCGTCTCCACGCTGGCGCCGGGGGAAAGCAGATCCTTTAGTCAGTTCTGGTATCCCTTTACCGCCATTGGACCCGTTCAGAACGCCAATGTCGATGCTGCCATCAGCATGTCTCTAGGCGGGAGCATCTCCGTTGGAGTAACTGTCACACGCCCCTTCCCCAATGCGTTGGTGTTACTCGAGACCGAAGGAACCACCCTGAATCGTTGGACAGCTGACCTCGCTCCGGGTCATCCATTTCTGAACGAAGCAAGTCTGCCGGTCGAAATCGATCCCGTAAACGTCACGTTGAAAATCCTAACCTCCGCTGGCAGGGAGCTCATCTCCTCTTTGCCGTCGGGCTCGCGGGAGGATTCTGCAACACTGGCCCAACCTCCTATTCATTCCTTGACCAAACCTTTCGATAGTCAGCCTCCCCGCAAAGTAGAGACTCTCGAACAGCTTTACCTGACTGGTTTACGGGTGCAGCATCAACCTGTCGCGGCTCACTCGGCGGAAGAATACTGGTCGGAGGCCTTGCGTCGCGATCCGCATCACGCGCCGTCCAACCTCGCGATCGGCCTTTTGCAATTGCGACGTGGCGAGTTTGGAGAAGCCGAGTCTCGCTTTCGTGCCGCCATCGAAACTCTTGCTGCGGGCGAGTTGGATGGCCGGGATGGCGAGCTCTTTTATCACCTGGGGCTGACGCTTCGTTTTCAGGAGCGTGACGAAGAAGCTTTTGCGGCGTTTCAGCGAGCAACTTGGGACTTCGCCTGGCGTGCATCCTCACTCCACGCGGCCGCCGAACTCGAATGCAAGCGAAGGAATTTCGGCGTCGTGCCCAAGTACTTGTATGAGTCACTGCGTCTGAACGCGGACAATAACAATGCCCGGAGCCTCGCCGTCGTACTCTTCCGGCGTTTTGGCCGCGCGGCCGAAGCCGAGCATTTAGTCCGCGAGTCTCTGACTCTCGACCCCCTGGACCCTTGGGCTTGTCATCTCGCCGGCCGTCCTTTACCGGGTGACAATCAGACCCGCCTTGACCTGGCGTTTGATTACGCTCGGGCAGCCCTGTTTGAGCCTGCGATTGAACTGCTAACCGGCGCCGACACGTTTGCTCGGGACGGCTCGTTACCCATGATTCACTACACTCTGGCCGCGCTGTACATGCAGTCGGGTGACCTCCATTCTGCCCATCGCGAGTACCAGGCGGCAGCCGCCTCGAGCCCTGACTTCTGCTTCCCGCATCGACTCGAGGAGATGATGGTGCTGGCGCGTGCGATTGCGTTGCAACCGGAAGATGCGCGCGCCCAGTACCATCTCGGTTGCCTGCTCTATCACTACGGACTGCCCCTGCAGGCCTTAGAGATTTGGCAATCGTCGACGAAGTTGAACGACCAGTTCCCGACGGTCTGGCGCAACCTGGCTCTTGGTTATTTCAATGTCACGGGCGAGCACGAAAAGGCGCTGGACGCTTTTGATAAGGCCTTCTCTCTTGACCCAAGTGATGGACGTGTTCTCCTGGAGCGCGATCAACTCTGGCGGCGTCTCGGCGTACCTCCGACTCTGCGCTTCCAGGAGATCCAGGAGCGAAAGGCCTTGGCGGCAAGACGCGCCGATCTTGCCATTGAACTTGCGACTCTTTACAACACGCATGACGAACCGGAGAATGCACTCTCGCTGTTCTCCTCAGACATCTTGCAGGGGTGGGAGCAAAGTTCCGGCGACGTCGCGGAGTATGTAAGAACATTCGTCAAGCTGGGACGTAAAGCTCTGGCCAACGATGATCACGAGCGCGCTCGTGATCTCTTCCTGCTAGCGCTCTCGAACCACGCCGTCTCCACCGATGGTTCCGAAGGGGCACCCAGGTCAGCTGAGCTTCACTTCTGGTTAGGTGAAGCCGTGAGCGCAGGCGGCCATCGTACCGCCGCTGAAACATACTGGCAGAAAGCGACTGTCCAGCATGACGCCGCAAGCACGCGGCCGGCTTTCAACGAGGCCACGTTCTTCGTCGCGCTCGCACTTGGTCGCATCGGAGAACGTCAGCAGTCGCGAAAGCTTCTGCGAGAGCTTTGGTTTACAGGACGCCGCATCGCTCGCGAGCATGCCGACTCGGTGCCGCAAACGTCCAGCATCAAACCCGACCCGGTCCGGTCACAACGAGTGCGCGGATTGTTGCTGCAATCCCAGGCTCGAGTCGGTCTGGGTCAGTACAAGCTCGCCTCGCGACTGCTGGAACAGTTGCTCACACTCGACCCGAATAACGCGCGGGCGCTCGACCTGATTAGCGATCTAGAACAGGTAGCCGGAGCTAATCGCAATCTGAAGTGACGGGGAGGGAATAGAATAGCGTTCAGCCATGAACGCTGCTCTCACCGAGAAGATTTTCCGCGCGAACGAAGCGTTCCGCATTGAATTGCCTTCCTGGGGCTTCGCGAATACGGGAACTCGCTTCGGTAAGTTCCTGCAGGCAGGTGCCGCTACGAGTCTGGAAGAAAAATTTTGCGACGCAGGGCAGGTGCACTCTTTAACCGGCATCTGTCCTACCGTTGCTCTTCATGTGCTCTGGGATCTGCCCGGGGGCGTCGCGGATTCGGCGGCAGTCGAGTCGTTAGCCAACAAGTATGGTGTCCGGCCGGGCGCCATCAATCCAAACTATTTCCAGGATCAGATCTACAAACATGGCTCCTTTGGCAGCCCGGATGAGGCGGCCAGGGCCAGCGCGCTGGCGCACACGCGCGATAGCATCGCCATTGCCGAGCGGCTTCACTGCCGCGACGTTTCTCTCTGGTTCGCTGATGGTTCTAACTATCCCGGCACCGCCAACATTCGGCGTCGTAAGCAATGGTTTGAAGAACTGCTCCGATCCGCTCACCAGGACCTCTCTCCTTCGCAACGATTGCTTGTGGAATACAAGCCCTTCGAGCCCGCTTTTTATCACACCGACATCGGCGATTGGGGTATGGCTCTGCTCTTCGCCCGCGCCGCTGGGCCGCAGGCCAAGGTGCTCGTGGATACCGGCCATCACTATCAGGCGCAGAATATTGAGCAGATCGTTTCCTGGCTGCTGGCCGAGAATATGCTCGGCGGATTCCACTTCAACGATCGGCGCTATGCCGACGACGATTTAACACTGGGCTCTATCGATCCTTACCAGGTGTTTCGGATCTTTCATGAGATCGGGTACTTCGAATGGGAAACCGGCGCAGTTGCAGATATCGCATACATGATCGATCAGAGCCATAACTTGAAGGGCAAAATCGAAGCGATGATCCAGACCGTTGTCATGGCTCAGGAGCTTTTCTCAAAAGCTGCGCTGGTAGATTACGCTGCCCTCCAAGCTGCCCAGAACAGCATGGATCTCGTGACTGCTGAATCGTGTTTGCAGGACGCTTTCGCCACCGATGTTCGTCCCGTCATCCAGGAGTGGCGCCGTTCTAAGGGCCTTCCCGAAAACCCGCTCCAAGCATTCCGCGAGAGCGGATATCTTTCCAGGATTGAGCGTGAGCGTGGTGCGCGTAACATGGCTTCCGTCACGTCTTATGCGTGATAACGGCTTCGTCAAATCGCCTGAAGTGACTCGCCGTGGCAGCCCCCGGCGAGATAGAAACTGAAACAACCCGCGTCATTACGATAGGAGATGTCATGCCCACTACATCAGAAACCGTGCATCTGAAAGATCTCTGGGACGAGAAGAAGGCAGCCGAATTTGGCGACGACCAACTCAGCCTGCTGCGTTATCGTTCCAATTTGCTGGGTGCCGACCTCCGCATCACGAATTTCGGCGGAGGCAATACCAGTTCCAAGCTGGAGTTGCCGGATCCGCTCACGGGTCAACCTGCCCGCGTACTGGCAGTGAAGGGAAGCGGCGGTGACCTTGGTTCTATCGCCAACTCTGGCTTTGCACTGCTTTATCTTGATCGCCTGGAGCAGTTGAAGGGGCTCTATCGCGGTGAAGCGCAGGAAGACGAGATGGTCGGGTACTATCCGCTCCTGGCCTTCGGACAGAACAAAGTAGCCGCCTCCATCGACACTCCGCTGCACGCCTTCCTCCCCTTTCCTCATGTGGATCATCTTCATCCGGATTGGGCGATTGCGCTTGCGGCCAGCTCCAACGGCAAGGCCAAGCTGGAAGAGTTCAACAAGCGATTCGGGCGGAATATCCAGTGGCTCTTCTGGCAGCGCCCGGGCTTTGAACTGGCCTTGCAACTGGAAAAGATCGTGAAGGACAACCCTGGATGCGACGGCGTTCTGCTGGGAAGTCATGGCCTCTTCACTTGGGGCAACACCCAGCGGGAATGCTACCTGAACAGCATTCGAACCATCGATCAAATGGGCGAGTTCATCATGGAGCACCAGAAGAAATCGCGCGTTCCCATCTTCGGAGGTTCCATCAACAAGCCGGTTCACGATCGGCATGCTGTTGCTACGGCGGTGCTTCCGGCCCTGCGCGGCATTGTCTCTTCTAACCGCCGCGTCATCGCACACTACACCGATCACGAAGATGCTTTGCAATTCGCCGATTCGGCGTGGGCGCGCGAATTGGGCGTTCTCGGAACTAGTTGCCCGGACCATTTTCTACGGACACGCATCTGCCCTCTATTTGTCGATTGGAAACCCGGCGAAGAGAGCGTTGACGATCTGAAAGCCCTGATTGCCGAACGCGCTGAAACCTACCGGCACGAATACGCGGCCTACTATCAGGATTGGGCCACCCCGGATTCTCCAAAGCTTCGCGACTCGAACCCTTCTGTTGTAGTAATCCCTGGGTTGGGAATCTTTGGGTTTGGGAAGAATAAAAAGGAAGCTCGCATCACCACGGAATTCTTCATCAACGCCATTCATGTGATGGCGGGTGCCAATGCTCTCGACGCCGGTGAAGTGCACCATCCGTATCCGCAAGCTCGAAAGCCGGAGCAGTCTACTCACTTCGTCAGCTACAAGAACTACGTCGCGTTACCTCGTTCGGAAGCTTTTCGCATTGAGTATTGGGCGTTAGAAGAAGCCAAGCTGCAGCGTATGCCTGCCGAAGCCGAGTTCAGCCGCAAGATCGTTCTGGTGGTCGGCGGTGGTAGTGGGATCGGCCGGGAAGTCGCTTTGCTGCTGGCACGCAAGGGTGCGCACATCGTCGTGGCCGATCAGAATGTGGAGGGCGCAAAGGAAGTGGCCGCCGAAGTAGCCAAGCTCTCCTCGAGCGAGAACGTCACGCATACGGCCGTTGATCTGAGTTCGGCTGAAACCATCGCCAAGGCAGGCAGGTTTGCAGTCCTTCATTTCGGCGGCCTGGACGCCATTGTTAATACGGCGGCCATCTATCCGGTTCCCGGTTCCGGTGGGGAACTAACCGAGGCGCAGTGGAACAAGACTTTCGCCATCAACGTAACAGGCAATTACTTCCTGATGAAGGAACTGGAGTGGATCCTGCGCGACCAGAAGCTTCCGGCTTCGATGGTGCTTACCAGTTCTGCCAACGCTATCGTTCCGAAGCACGGAAGCGAGGCTTACGACATTAGTAAGACTGCGCTGAACCACCTGATCAGGGAACTGGCAGTCGGCTTTGGTCCGCTGGTTCGAGTGAACGGCATAGCGCCGGCCACCGTTGTGGCAGGCTCCACGATGTTCCCCCGCGATCGCGTCATCAACTCGCTGCAGAAATATCGCATCGAATTCTCCGAAAGTGAAACAACCGAAGAGTTGCGTACCAAGCTCGCCGAATTCTACGCGCTTCGCACTCTCACCCGCAGACCGATTCTGCCCTCCGACTGCGCCAATGCAATCGTCTGGCTGGCGAGCGAAGAGAGCGCCAAGACCACAGGTCACATCATTCCCGTCGATGGCGGCTTGCATGAGGCGTTCGTCCGTTAAGGCGTAATCTAGTGCAGCGCATTTGCTTCACCCTGCAGGTTCGGCCGGAGCGCATTGAAGAATACAAAGTTCGTCACGCTTCGGTCTGGCCGGAGATGCTCGATGCGCTGCGTGAAACAGGTTGGCGTAACTACTCGCTCTTTCTCCGTCCCGATGGTCTTCTGATCGGGTATCTGGAGACCGAAGACTTCGAGAGCGCTCGGTCTCAAATGGCCGAGCGTGAGATCAATGCCCGCTGGCAGCGAGACATGGCGGGGTTTTTCCTTCAGCCCGACGGAAACCTTCCCGACCAGGCCATGGCCCCGTTCGAAGAGGTGTTCCACCTGGATTGATACAGTAGCCCTCATGACACCGAACCCCGCGCTGGGCGTCTTCTTCCATTGGCTAGGCGGACTTGCCTCTGGAAGTTTCTACGTTCCTTATCGCGGGGTGAAGCGATGGTCTTGGGAAACTTACTGGCTGGTGGGTGGAGTGTTCAGCTGGATCTTCGCACCTTGGATCTTGGCCGGACTTCTCACGAGGGATCTTCCTCAGGTGCTGTCGGCCACGCCTGGGAGCAATCTGTTCTGGTGTTACACCTTCGGGCTCCTTTGGGGAGTCGGAGGGCTTACCTTTGGTCTAACCATGCGCTATCTCGGCCTTTCGCTTGGCATGGCCATCGTGATGGGCTTGTGCGCTGCCTTCGGAACTTTAATGCCCCCGGTCTTTAATGGCACGTTTGCATCTCAAGTAGCGGGTACAACATCAGGTCGGGTTATTTTGCTTGGTATCTTCGTCTGCCTGCTGGGAATTGCGATCGCCGGGTACGCAGGTGTAGTGAAAGAGCGATCAATGCCCGCAGCCTTGCAGACCTCTGCGATCAAAGAATTCAACTTGAAAAAGGGATTTGGTGTAGCTACGCTTTCCGGTGTCATGAGTGCCTGCTTTGCTTATGGCTTGGCATCAGGTGAGCCCATACGGACGTTGACTGTCCAACATGGAACGTCCGCCCTGTGGCAGGGACTACCGGTACTCGTGATCGTGCTGCTCGGCGGCTTCACAACCAACCTTATCTGGACCGTCTACCTGAACCTCAAGAACAAAACGGGAGGCGAATACCTCGCGTTGTCTCTCCCCGCCTCTCCAAACGATACCGATGCAGGTTCCGGCGCTCGCGAAGATAGCGCTCTGAATGGACCTTCCGCCGCCGTCCTGACCCACCAGCCTGGCACGCTGATCGCAGAATCTGTTCGAGTGCCCTTGCTGACAAATTATCTGTTATGCGCTCTTGCCGGCGTTACCTGGTATATGCAGTTTTTCTTCTACACCATGGGCGAAACGCAGATGGGCGCTTATCACTTTTCCAGTTGGACTATCCATATGGCCAGCATCGTGATCTTCAGCACGCTCTGGGGTCTCGGATTGAGGGAGTGGAAAGGTGCCGGATCCACTGCCATCCGCCTGCTTGCGTTAGGGCTCGCAATTCTGGTCTTTTCGACCGTCATCATTGGCTACGGAAATTACCTGGCGATCCCTTCCTAGTGGCTAGCGCACTTGATGAGAAGAGTTGGTTGCTTCTGTACTGAACTCAAAAGTAGTAGTCCCCCATCTGTGCCGAGGTTTGCTGAACATTGGCCGTCGCATCGCCAAACCGCAACCTAAACAACACATCAAGGCCACTCCTTCCAGAATCTTGAGCGGGTTATGAGGCAGAATCGCCAAAGTTCCACTCAGAATACTCAAAGAAAAGAAAACGTTCGACCAACTCTTCCGGGCCATCGGCATAACCTCTGATCCAGCATTAACTAGATGCGCGTTGGCGAACAATGGCCTAGGTAGTTCTGATGGTCCTAGCCTGATGGCACATCGACGGCTACTGCCTCGCTGTCGGCGCGCGATCAACAGCAATTTCGCCGCGACCCACGCTTCGTATGCCGGCAATCACTCACAACAATCCCGCATAGGCTTTTTTTGTTGCGGATTCCGGGCGACCTCGTCGGGCAATCTCGTTAACGTACTCGGGGAAAGAAATGATCGGACGATATCCAAAGTCGCGCTGTGCTGCATCGGTGCGTCCGGCGCGATCACGATCGGAGTTTGCAATCTCGTGGAGTGAAGAATTAAGCTCGCCCAATCGATTCAGCAATCGATCCGCTACCCGTGCCGCCGCGCAGGCCTTAGCTGGCAGGTACACGGGACGGTACGGCCAACCGAGCGCTTCACATAGCAGCGCATTGATTTCATCGAGGGTGTAATCGCATTTCGCATCGCCGATCCAATAAGCCTTTCCCACGGAAGCAGGAGCCAGTTCGGCTGCCAGTAGCGCGCTTACTGTATTGTCCACGTGCGAAACACTGCGAAGATTATGACCATTCCCCAGGACCACTTGCCTCGGCCTTCGCAGCGCTGCAAAGTACTGCTCCTGCCTTGCCGGTGCGAACGGTCCAAAGACCCAAAACTCTCGCAGGATGGTGACGTCGAGCTCACCTGCCCGCTGTTTCTCTAGAAGATACTCTTCCGCGAGCCACTTGCTGCGCCCATACTCATCCACTGGATCCGGCCGTGTATGTTCATCGAAGATGCGTTCTCCGTTTGCCCTACAGACCGCGTCCGTACTCAAGTAGAGAAAGCGTCGCACGCCTGCACGAATACATTCATCGGCCAGGTTCTTCGTCGCTTCCGTGTTTACCTTCTCCAATGTTTCGAGCCGCCTGGGATTTCTCGTCTCATGGAGGTGCACTACGGTTTGCACGCCGGCGAGCGCCTGCGATAGATCGGATCGCCGGGTTAGATCCGCTGTGAAAACCCGGAAGCACTCGGGCAGATCGAGTAGCGGAGCATGGTGGGCCTGAACCAACACATGCACTCTGCGCGCCGGATACCGGAAGCCAGTTCGGTCACCATTCATGAGAACGTCTATGAATCGGTTTCCAAGCCAGCCTGGAACTCCTGTCAATAAGATCGTTCCGTCTGTCCACCTCTCTGATGCTCTCGAGACCTGGCGCGCACCGGTTCGATAAAACAGGGCGGTGGTCCCGGCAGCACGCTTCCGCTCCATAAGAATGCCGGCTTCGAGAACCTCCTCGGCCGGTCGAATCTTATAGTCGAGTTCGCGAACAGCTTTCGACGAATCGTACCAGCCATAGGTGCCGGCGAGCCGGGCCGCCGCCAGCGGATCCACTCCCGATTCGTCGTTTGCTCTCTGCTGCAAAGCGCCCCATACCCGGCCGCTGCCTGATGCGAGGCATGCCGGTAGGCGAACTCGTGGGGCGGGGCGACCGGACAACGCCGCAAGCTGCGAGTAGAACTGTCGAAAGGAAAGGTTCTCTCCCCCCAACACGTAAGTACAGCAGCGGTCGCCATTCAGCGCGGCCGCAACGTGGGCCTGCCCCACCTCTTCCACCGCGTTGATAGACAATCCACCCTTAAACCAGAACCTCTGCCCGCGCGTCAGATAATTTCGGACCAGCTTTTGTGGAAGGCTACCGCGGGTATCGGCCGGACCGAATACCCAGCAGGCATATAGCCGCCTGATATCTGCGCCATGATCACGAATCAGGCGATCACAGATCTGTTCTGTATTCAGATCTTCCCCGTTTCGAAGATCTGCCGTGAAATCGGGACGGTCTTGCTCGGAAAGCAGCCTCTGAGGGTCGGCATTTCTGCCATACACCGCAGCAGCTGAGTTTGTGACCACGATCCCCGGAACCTCGGCTGCCACGGCCGCATTAAGAACCTGTTCCGAAGAGCGAGTCGCTTCACCCGAAGACGGCCCGGCGTTCCTGGGAATGGCATCAGGTGTGGCGACGTGATACAGCACGTCCGCCCATTCCAACTGCCGACGAAAGCTTGTCCGCTCGTCGAAGTTAACGAGTGTGAAGTGCGCACCAGCGGCGAGAAGACGCTCCACGTTGGTGTTCCGGGAAGTGATTAGCAGTTCAACTTCAAACCCGGCCTGTAGCGCCGCTTGCGCAACATGAAAGCCTAAGTGTCTTGATGCACCGGTAACAACCGCTCGCTTGCTCACGCTTCTGCCTCACCTCATTCATCACGATTGATACCGGCTATGGGCGGGCTGAGATGCCGCTGAAAAGTGATGTTGGTCGGGGCGGTGTGATTCGAACACACGACCCCCTGCGCCCAAGGCAGGTGCGCTACCAGGCTGCGCTACGCCCCGACTACTGCAATGACATGCAGGCTTTGACTCGGTAACTATTCAGTGGAGCAAGTCCAAAACCGGATAGCTAGCTAGCCAACTCGATGCTAACACAAAGCGGGAGTGTGTCGATGTTGGCTGGGCGGCGATGAACGATGGAATTTCTGACGCAATCGTAACAAAAGTTCGGCCTCACCTAGGTTGGGGCGCGGGCTCAAATTCGATCTCAATCGTTCGAACATCAATCGTCCCAGCCAACCCGTAGCAAGGCGCAATCGGAATCCGATACACATCACCGTATCGTTCTAGCGAGAGATCGGTCATCACGTTTTGCTGACTGAACTGGAATAGCTCCAGGTCATCAATTTCTTGGAGGACAAAGGTCACTGTGACATCTTCGGGAGGAACGGCAAACTTCGGATTCGCTCTTGGTCCTACAGTTGGACGAGACCCTCCAAGCACCCTAACGCACAATCTGATTTCCCTTGCCTATGCAGATCCAGGCGGATGATCTCGGCATCGTGAAACCACGGCCAACCGCGACACCAATCACTGAGCGCCTGAAACCCGGCAATCTGCTCGATCGAATGTCGCGGTCCGTTCTCGCTGTCACTCATCAACGGAATTTAGATTGGCACACTTCGCTCGAATATGCTGCCCTCTGATTGATGCGGCATCTGGGATTATCCCAATGCAGTTTGTCGTTAGAATGTGCCTGTGAATGCGACTGAGCTAATAGCCGATGCGTTGTTGAGGGCGGAGTCGTGTCCGCCCGATGTGGGCAAGGCGGCACTGCTGCGGATTTCGCGGGTTCAGACGGTGGTGTCGCCAGCGCAGGCCAGAGGTACGCTGAACGCAGCTTTGGCCGCCAGCCACGGGCTACCAAAGAATCAGCACTTGGGTTTTGACGAACTCAGTCGCTTGGCTGTCGCGGCGACGGCTCCGGAGCTTCTCTCGCAATTGCCGCCGAATTCAAGTGAGGAAAGCCTGCACTATACTCCCGATCGGCTCGCCCGTGTCCTGATCGAGCACGGGCACACCGGGTACCTGCTTACGTACGTCCTGCACGATGCGCCTCTCGCCGATGTCCCTCTCGACGGAATACAATATTTGCTTTCAAACGTTACCGGCGATGACGACCGGCTGTCGCTGTTGCGCCGCGCCGTCGAGGTGTGGCGAGCAAATCGTCACGATTCTCCAATCCGGCTGGACCAATTTCAATTTATCTTTCGAGCATGGTGGAAGATTCTCCCTCGTGCTGAGGCACTGGCCACACTTACGGAGATGATCGACCAAATACTGATAACCCCGGATTCAGGCGTGAACGGGCAGATTCAAGATGCGCAGTTCACGTCCATCCATGCGCTTGAACTCTTTCAGTACTTAGATCTGATCCTGGAATTGGATCGGGATCGTGCCGGACCATTGATTGAAGCGCATCCGGAGCTTGCGGAGGCATCGAAGCGTTACCCGGAAGGCATGCGATCGATACATCAAGAGGCCGAGGATGAGCGCGCCAAGATGCCACCGCGCGATTCCAATGCGCCAGGAGGTTTCGTGATGGGCGGCGGACCAGACGATATGGATTACGGGTGGGCTCTCTTGCGGGCCGAGAAGACCCGGGACTTCAGCGAACCTTTAAAATATGCCCATTCACGCTATCGGCAAGACATCGATGTGAAGAATCCGAACACTGCATCGAAAGCGTTTTGGCCCTCGGGTGCGATGTACCAAACCATCTTCTTCAGAATGGCCCGGGCTGCGGGCGAAGAAGCCGCCTTGAAAATCGATGCCGTACCGGATGCAGAATTACGGTTGTTTGCGCAGATCGAGTTTGCTGCGGGCTTATGCGGAATGCCGGAGTTGGCGTCAATGACTCAGCACATACCTCGTCGGCGTCCTTTGCCGATTAGAAATCCTTAGCTCCGCAGCACCGAATCCGCCGATCGCCTCTCGCCAGAAATCGTGCGAAGAGAGCATCAGAAATTTAGTAACCGCTCGGCCTCACGAATCAGATCTTCCACTTGGGGAAGAATCTCGTCCTCGAGTTGTGGGTTGTAAGCCACCCAAGTGTCCTGCGCTGCAACCCGTCCCACCGGCGCATCTAACGCGGTGAATAATTCATCAGCGATACGCGCCGCCAGTTCTGCGCCATAACCCCAGGAGATCATGTCTTCATGCGCGATCAACACACGATTCGTTTTATTGACGGAGGAAGCAATCGCATCCCAGTCGTAAGGAGAGAGCGAACGTAGATCGATGACTTCGACAGAAACTCCGCGGCGTCTCTGCTCCAGCTGGAGGGCCGCTTGCAATGATTTCTGAACCAGCGCCCCATAAGTGAGAATCGTCAGGCTTTGTCCCGCCTTCACCACCTTCGCCTTACCAAACGGAATGGTGAAATCGCGACCCGGATGCGGCGCACGGTTATACGGTTCTCGATACAGTTTCTTGTGCTCTAAAAACAGCACCGGATCATCACTTCGAATCGCGGTGCGCAACAGTCCGCACGCGTCCAGCGCATTCGACGGGAACACGACACGTAAACCGGGAATGTGCGTGAACAACACCTCGCCGCATTGGCTGTGATAGATCGACCCTCCCGTCAAATATCCACCGATGGGCACGCGCAGCACCAGGGGGCAGGCGAAACCGTTATTCGATCTCCAGCGGAAGTTCGCAACCTCATCCCGAAGTTGCATCATGGCAGGCCAAATATAGTCGAAGAACTGAATCTCGGGAACGGGCTTCAAACCCCGCACCGCCATCCCCACTGAGCGTCCCACAATGGCCGCTTCAGCGATCGGCGTGTTGAAGCAACGCTTCCCTCCGAATCGTCGCTGCAGGCCCACGGTTGCCTTGAAAACACCGCCCTTGCCGGCCACCTCCGAAAGATTTTCTTCCCGGCTGCAGTCCGCCACGTCTTCCCCGAAAACTACGATCCGGCTGTCTCGCTCCATCTCTTCGCTTAGCGTCTGGTTGATGGAGTCGATCATCGTTCTTGGATCGCCCTTGAAGTCAGGGTGCGCGTCAAAGGCTTGCGACTGAGGGTCGACCGCTGGCGAATAAAGATAGTGAAAGGTACTTCCTGGAGCCGGCGATGGGTCCCGAAGTACCTCTTGGGCGGTGCGGGACACTTCGGCTTCCACGGCAGAGCGAATAGCCGCGAGCTCGTCCCGGGAGATCCACTGTCCGTTGATCAGGAACTCGGAAAAGCGTCGTAACGGATCGCGTAGGGCTTCTGCTTCCCGTTCCGCCCGAGGTTTATACAGCCTTTCGTCGTCCGAAAGCGAATGCGAATAGGGCCGGGTCACGCTGGCATGCACCAGTGCAGGTCCGTGTCCGGCGCGGCAATAGGCGGCCGCCTCCTGCATAGTCCGGTACGCCTGAATCAAGTCGGTTCCGTCCGTTTCCAGGCGAAGCAGTCCCGGCATACCCTCTAGAAGATGTGCAATGTTTCCGCCGGGAGTCTGCCGCTCTACCGGTACCGAGATGGCGTACCCGTTATCTTGAATCAGAAAAATGAGCGGCAATCGCTCCAGGCATGCGGCATTGATTGCCTCCCAGAACTCGCCTTCGCTAGTGGCGCCCTCTCCTGACGAGACCAGCGTGATTTCTTCCGCGTTCTCCGGGTCATACGAGCTCGCGTGGGCACAACCGACTGCGTGCAGAAACTGCGTTCCGGTTACCGAAGACGTAGTGACAATCTTCAAAGCTGGCGACGACCAGTGCGATGGCATCTGCCGTCCGCCCGAACTTGGATCGCGTGCCGCTCCCACAGCCTGCAGCAGCATATCCTCGGCCGTCATGCCCAGCGTCAACGCCAGCGCGCGATCTCGATAATACGGGAACACCCAGTCGCGGCCTGAACGAAGCGCCAGGCCGGCCGCCACTTGGATTGCCTCGTGGCCGGCTGCACTTACCTGAAAGAAAATCTTGTTCTGACGCTTGAGTAGTACTTCCCGGTCATCGAGCGCCCGCGATAAAAAAAGAAGTCTCGCCGCTCTCAGCAGCGCTTCGCGACCGTCTAGCGCCCCATTCGTTTCATTCATCAATATGCTGTCCGGAAGGGACGCGGGCGCTATAGCCATGGCTCTTCTATTATCCTGCGAGGCGCTGAGAGATCACTTCTTCTCCCTGTCCACTTTACGCCCGTTGTGGAACACTGCATAGATCTTCTTCGTGTTGCCGATATCAGTCGCGGGGTCGGCGTCCAGTACCAAGAGATCGGCCTGTTTGCCGGTCTGAATGCTCCCGGTCTTTTCGTCCATGTGCAGCATCTGTGCAGTGACTTGCGTCGCGCTATGGATCGCCTGCAAAGGAGTCAATCCGGCTTGCACCATGAGCTCGAGTTCCCGATGCTCCGCCCAGCCGGGAATCCGGTATGGGTTAGCTCCGGAGTCGGTCCCAAACGCAATCAACGCCGTTGCCGTTTGCAGCTTCTTGAGGTTTGCTTCGGCGGTCTGGAGGGCGGCTTTGTGTACTGGTGTTGCCGGGTCTTTGTCTACCTTCTCCCGGTAAGACTTCGACTGCAATTCTTTCTGCAACCGGGGATCGACATGGTCCTTGAAGAAAGGCATCTCGATCAGGCTTGGTTGCTGAGCATAGACATAGAACGATTCCTCCAATTGCAGGGTCGGAATATAGTACGTTTTGTTCTGCTTGATCAGGCTCACCGTGTCAGCATCGAGTTCTTTATCACGGATACTGTGCGCCAGAATATCCACCCCATCTTTCAGCAACCGCTTCGCATTCTCCTCCGTATAGACGTGCGCGGCAACGCGGAGATTTAAGCGATGCGCCTCTTCAATCACAGCCGCGTCAACAGCAGGGTTCGGTAGCGGCAGCTTTCCATGGTCATCATCAACCCATACCTTGATCAGGTTCGGCGAGTGCGAAGCCATTTCCCGGACATCCGCTCGTGCTTGTTCCGGTGTTGCCGGCCTATACAGTTGATCGGGTCCAACCTTCATAGCCGGCGCGCCTTTTGGAATTCCAATACCCCGGCCCGCGGTTAATAACGTCGCACCAGGTTCATTTCCTTTCTCCTGCTCTGAACGAAGCTTGTATCCCAGATCCTTGTTCATGCCAAGGGAAATCACCGTCGTCACACCGAATGACTCGTATTGCACGAGCTCTCGCATCACATTGACGCCCGTGTATTCGGACGGGCCCGTATTGGTTCCATCTACCAGTCCCACATGTCCGTGCCCGTTGATGATCCCGGGCATAACTGTCTTTCCGGAAAGGTGAAGTGCCGGAACTCCCTCGGGCTTTGGAGCCGAGCGGGCGCTTGTAATACTGACGATCCTGCCGTTCTGGACCACGATCGTCTGGTGGTTGACTGGGCTTTTTCCGGTTCCGTCGATGATTCGGACATCCTGCAGTACGTAGCTGGAGGGCGGACCTTGCGCCAATACACGGAAAGCACCAGTACACGGCAAGGTTATCGCAAGGATTGCGATGGATAGAAGTCTCACGTGCTGTAAGACGCCGGAACCGAAGAATCTGAATCAGCGTGATCCGGGAGAGCCGACCGGCTCATGGATCATAGGCACATTCAACTTACTGTGTGATCGCCCATACAGGAAATACACTGCAAGCCCGATCAGCATCCAGACGAGAGCCGTCAATTGCGTGCGGATGTCGAGGGAAACGATCATGCCGGCGCAAACGATCATACCTAGAATAGGCACGATTGGCACAAGTGGAGTCTTGAAAGGACGGGCCAGTGTCGGCTGCGACTTGCGCATAATCCAGACACCGATGCACACCAGCACAAAGGCAAACAGCGTTCCTATTGAAGTGAGGTCGCCCGCCAGTGAGCCGGGGATGAACCCGGCAAAAAGGCCCACGAAGACGAACAGAATCATATTGCACTTATAGGGAGTGCGCAGCTTCGGATGGACCTCCGCAAACAACTTCGGAAGAAGGCCATCGTTCGCCATCGAATAGAACACTCGGCTCTGTCCCAACAGCATCACGAGAATCACCGACGAGAAGCCCGCCAGAATTGCAACCGTGATGGCGGTTGCCAGCCAGTTGTAACCCGGCATGTAATGCTGCACGGCATAGGCGACCGAAGCTTCTTTACCAGCAGTCTTAAATTCCTGCCAGTTGCATACGCCCGTCAGAACATAACCGAAAAGGATGTACAAAACTGTGCACAGGGCCAGCGAGCCAAGAATACCGATCGGCATATCCTTGCTGGGATTTTTCGTCTCCTGTGCCGCAGTCGAGACAGCATCGAAACCAATGAAAGCGAAGAACACAATACCTGCTCCGCCCAGCACACCGCCCCAACCGTGTTTGAAGTAGCCTTCGTGGCCCGCCATGTTCGCAGGAATCGTGTAAGGGTGGTAGTTGCTCTGATTGATGAATTGCCAACCGAGCGCAACGAATAAGACCACGATCGCAAGCTTCACGATCACGATGACCATGTTCACGGAGGCAGACTCCGCGGTTCCCTTGATCAGAAGTAAGCTGATCAGTAGCAGGATCAGCAGCGCCGGCGCGTTGAAGATGCCATGAACACCGGAAGCTGAGGTCTCCATAGGGGAGTGACACCACTCAAACGGGATCCGCCCGCCTAATAAACTGTTCAGATACTCGCTCCAGCTAATCGCGACCGTCGCTGCACCGAGAGCATATTCCAGGACCAGCGCCCAACCAATGATCCAGGCCACAAACTCGCCCATCGTTGTGTACGCATATGTGTAAGCGCTGCCGGCGATCGGGATCATCGCCGCGAATTCGGCATAACATAACCCTGCAAAAGCGCATCCAATGGCCGCGACAATAAAGGAGACCGTCACCGCAGGTCCTGCTGCCTCAGCAGAAGCTGCAGCTGTTCTCACGAACAGTCCGGCGCCGATGATAGCTCCGACGCCCAAGGCAATCAGACTTTTGGCCGTGAGTGTTCGCTTCAGATCTCCGTGTGCAGCTTGTTCGAGCAGGGCAGATAGGGGTTTTACGCGGGTCAGGCTCGAGCTCATGAATATCGATAGGCTAACAGACTGCCTCAGGCCGCGCAATACAAACGAGTTACGGTCAGGAAAGTAGTCTGAGCCAATCCTCTGCCATTGCCCGGACGCGCTCTCGGCTGCATTCGTCAGGTATCAGGCCGCCAATGAGTGCCAGTGAATCCGCTCCGTTTGCTAGTACGTCTCTAGCATTTGTCAGAGTGATGCCACCAATCGCCACGAGCGGCTTTTTCGTAAGAGGCCGCAGCGCGCTCAGCCCGGACAGCCCTACAACCGGATCGGGGTTGCGCTTGGAAGCAGTTCCGAAGATCGGGCCCAGTGCGACATATTGAACGTCTTCTGACTCGGCGCGGATAAGTTGCTCTCGGTTGTGAGTTGAAAATCCGATGATGGCGCTTCCGACCACCCGGCGCACAGCGGCCGGCGGCATATCGTCCTGCCCCACGTGAACGCCCGCTCCCATCAGCACCGCGTAGTCAGCCCGATCATTCACCACGAACGTCGCCTTCGCCGATCGCACCAGTTTCGAGATCTCCTGAGCTTCCTGAAACATCGGTTCCGTCCACGGATCTTTATGCCGGAACTGTACAATCTGGACACCAGCTTCCAGCAGAGCTTCGGCCATCGTTATCGACGAAAACTCGCGCCGCCGGAGCGCTTCGGTATCGATGATCGGGTAGAGTCGCGGGAGTCGAAAGCTCACTTGCTTTTCAAGTACCGGTCGAAGTGTGCTGCCGTTCTCGTGAACGCATCGATCAGTGTCTCGTCCCTGACGTAGGCGTGATTCTCTTCCGGGTAGAACATTTCATCGAACGACTTGCCTTCCCGGATCAGCTTCTCTGAGAGTTGTACGGCATCCTGGAACAGCACATTGGTGTCGCCCATGCCGTGGATCAGGAGAAGGTGACCCTGCAACCGCTGCGAGAAGTGAATGGGTGAACTCCGCACATAGGCTTCCGGGTTTTCGTCCGGCGTGGTCAATCTCTGGTCTGTGTAATTGGCATTGTAGTTAGCCCAGTCATAAACACCCGAGAAGGCAGACCCGGCTTTGAAGGTCTCCGGTGCGCGAAACATCGCCATGGCCGTCATGAAGCCTCCATAGCTCCAGCCCCAGATGCCGACGCGCTTCATGTCAATGTTTTTCAACTTGCGCAAGTATTCGACTCCGCCCAGTACATCCTCCAGATCGGGGCCGCCCATATTCAGATAGACGCCGCTACGCCAATCCCGGCCATAGTTGGTACTGCCCCGGTAGTCCATTTCCAAAACCGGGTATCCCTCGTGTACGAGGTAGTTGTTGAAGACGAATCGAAGCTCCTGATAGCTGCCCCACTGTTTTAGGACGCTAGTGGCGTAGCCCGCGCCATGGATGTAGACAACCGCCGGCCTGGGCTTCGCTTTCGGGTCATCCGGGTTATAACCAGCCGGAAGAAGCAGTCGTGCGGCCACCGTCTTGCCGTCTCTTAGGGAAGGGAACGAGACGAACTTGCTCTCCGCCCAGCCCATCTTGTAAAACTCCGGAAGAGGCGAGCGCGTCACTTGATTTCCATTGACGTATAGGTCGAAGGGATTCTTCAGATCGGCCTGCATCATCGCCTGTTCTTTCCCGTCCTCGGACATCCAACCGATATTCAA
The DNA here is from genome assembly GCA_963814195.1 of uncultured Acidobacteriaceae bacterium. Classification (GTDB taxonomy): domain Bacteria; phylum Acidobacteriota; class Terriglobia; order Bryobacterales; family Bryobacteraceae; genus Bog-105. Next base: position 820,106 of record CAWFBU010000002.1, on the reverse strand, counting down.
CCCTTCATGATTGGAAAGCTGCTCCGGTTTGCCAGTCCCCGTTACCGGCACCCGGTAGAACTGCCTTTCTGCCGTGTTCTTCTGCGTGGACGAATAGTAAATGGAATCACCGATCCACTGCGGTCTGTTCGAAAAAGGATCGTTATGAATTTCCCAGTTGCCTTTGGTGATCTGCCGCGTGTTTGTGCCATCAATATCGACGACGTAGAGATGTTGGAAGCCCGACTGGTCGCTAATAAACCAGATGTGCTTCGAAGTTGGGTCCCAGCCCGCATCGGCGTTCTCCACCCATGTTTCATCGGTCTGGTGATACACGGAACGAGACTTGCCTGTGTTGGTGTCGATCACTAGAATCTCCTGGCTCTTCAGGTTGGCACTCCCGTTGACGATCAAAAGATGGTGGGAGTCCTCTGACCAGCGAGGCGGACGGAAGCCAAAGCCTTTTCCTGTGTCGAGCACGCGAGGCGGATTGTCTCCGGCCGAGTCGATCACGTAGTGGCGCACGGGTACCGGTGAATCGCCGGCGACATCTCGCGGAAAGGGCGCAGCGGTAACGAATTGCCCTGAGTAGTTCGGTAGAGGCATCGTACGGCCTGCGCCTGTGCGCGCCGAAAACGCAATGTACTTGCCATCGGGTGACCACGAAAAACTCGTTAGAGTCGCTGGAGCATGAATATCGGTCCGCTGCTCGAGTGACCCATGGCGCAGATTCATTACGAAGATCTGGCCACCGCTGCTGTAGGCCAGCTGCGACCCGTCTGGTGAGAGCTGAGGATTGGCCTCGGCTGCTTTGGTCTTGGTCAACCGGCGGACTGGGGCGCCTTCGGTCGGCACCAGGAAAAGATCGCCGCGATAAGCGAATACCGCCTGCGTGCCGTCTTCAGAGAGCTCGAACGCGGTTACACCTCCAGGGGGCGGAACGTAGTTCTTCCGGTGCGGATCGAGTTCGGCCTCGCTATCGTTAATCGGGTCCTTCAGCTTTTCCAGGTCCGTCAGGCGAAGCAACTTCTTGCTATCGGCGTTATAGACGTAAAGATCGTGAAAGCTGCCGCCTCCTGCATTCCAGAGGAAGCCGAGCATATGCGCGTGCTTCGACCATGCCAGTTGAGTCGGTGTGGTTCCCCACATCAAAGGCCGCGTATATAAAAACCCGAGTGACCAGTCCTGAGCAGGGAGAAGCGCCGCGGCGGCTAAAAGCGCGACAGGGAATCGCAACATGGAAACCGACTATTGTACTTGCCGCTTTCCGCTACTATTGCTTGTCACGCTCCGAAAAGGCGACCTGCCGGGTTACCTGAATGCCAAAACCTTCCAGCCCCACGAACTTGCGCGGATGGTTCGTCAGCAGCCGGATCGTGGAAAGCCCCAGGTCGGAGAGGATCTGCGCCCCGACTCCAGCGTTATGCTGCAGCGGCTGCCGGTCCGTAGCTGTCAGACTAGGCTCGTGGAGACCATGAGTGGCGAGATGCCGCTGTCCATCGCGAACATGGATCTGTAGGCCCGGCCCCGATTGATGCAGGTAAATGAAAACTCCGAATGGCTCCTTCGCCAGGCGCGCGAGTGCTGCCGCAACCAGCTCATGGCAATCACAGTCAATGGAGTGGAAGACATCGCCATAAAGACAGCTTGAGTGCACCCGTACCAGCACGTCTTTCTGCCCGGAGACGTTTCCATGCACCAGTGCCATGTGGGCTTCCCCGTCCAGTGTGCTGATGTAACGAACCGATCTGAACTCGCCAAATCGTGTACGGACTAAACCCGTGGCGTCCCGCTGAATCAGCTTCTCGGTTTGTGTTCGGTAACGGATCAGTTCAGCAACAGAAATAATCTTGAACCCGTACTGGTCACAGAAGCCCAGCAGTTGCGGCACTCGCGCCATGGTGCCGTCTTCGTTCATAATTTCGCAGATCACGCCCCCATGGGACAGTCCCGCCAGCCGCGCCAGATCCACCGCCGCTTCCGTCTGGCCCGACCTGACCAGCACACCCCCTGGTCGTGCCCGCAAGGGGAAAACATGACCTGGGCGAGCAAGGTCCTGCGGCCGAGTGTTGGGGTCCATCGCCACGCGGATTGTGTGCGCTCGGTCATACGCAGAGATGCCCGTCGTTACGCCGTCCGCCGCATCGATCGCTTCGCAGAAAGCCGTGCCGAACCGAGCCGTGTTCACAGGCGACATAGGCTGCAGATCTAGCCGGGTACAAAGATCGGCATCCAGAGCGAGGCAGATGAGCCCTCGCCCGTACGTAGCCATGAAGTTAATCTGATCGGCGGTGACGAGCTCCGCCGCTACGGTAAGATCACCCTCATTTTCCCGGTCTTCGTCATCAACAATTACAACGATTTTGCCCTGACGGAAATCCTCGATCGCGTCAGGAATAGAGGCAAAGCTCATTCAGCCGTTCAGTCGCTAGGAATGCGCTGCAACTCCGTATTTATTGCGCCAGGAGTGTGCGCCCACAATCGCCTGGTTGACGGCCTCGATATTCTTTACGCCTTCGTTTCCCATCCAGTCCTCCAGGGCCTTCGCGCCCTGCTTGGCGTACACGGGAATGCCTTCCTGCCAGGTAGCGCGGCCGCATAAGACACCCGAGTAAGTTGTACCGGCTTCGGCGGCCATGTTCAGCGACTCAACAAACTGCGCGTTCCCCACGCCTGCGCTCAAGTAAATGAAAGGCTTCTCCGCAACTTCGGCGGCCTTCCTGTACAGGTCCAGTGCTTCCTTGCGCGTATAGGCCGCCGTTCCTTTGAACACGCTGCTGCCTTCTACAAAGTGAGCGTTCACGGGAACTTCGACCTTCAACATATCCACTTTGTACTGCGGCTTCCCGAACTCCCTCATTGCCCCGATCACGATTTCCGGTTTGGCCTTCGCGTATTCCAGGCCTTTCTCGTCGCCGCCCTTATGGTCATAGCCGACGAACTCGAGGAAGAAGGGAATATCGTACGTTTCGCACTCCGCACCGATTCGCTCAATGAAGGCGTGTTTGATGTCATTAACGTCGGCAGTGTCGAAGGGTGTGTAGTAAATCAGAATCTTGACTGCGTCCGCACCCAACTCCTTGATGCGTTTGACCGACAAATGCGGGAGTAAATCCGGCAGGCGTCCCGGTTTGGTGTTGTCGTAGCCGCTTTCTTCGTAGGCCAGCAGTAGACCGGCCTTAGGCGAGCGGGCCGCTGCTGCAGGAAGGCCGAACTCGGGGTCGAGTAGGATCGCACTGGCATGTTGCGTCAGGATTTTGGAGACGACTACCTTGAACTCCTCCATCATGCCGTCTGTCACCTGATCCTGACTCACTCCCTTAGCAGATGCGATGCTTTTTCGCAGGCTGCCCCGTTGATCCATGGCTGCGGCAGCGATCACGCCCTTTTCATTAGAAAGTGCATTGAGATGTTTTAGTTTGCCTTCGGTTAGCTGCATGCTGTTGACTCCGCTGGGGTTTTGACGACGAAACGCCCTCAGTATATCGAAGGAGCTGCTTTGCTTCTGTTGGCCACACGTCGCCAGTAGCTTGTGGCGCGGCCGACGTCTCGCATGATCTGCGCTCGCAAGGATTGCGCATCCGGAAAGCTGCGCTCCTCCCGCACAAAGCGACGAAACTCAACGCGAATCCGCTTTGGCGTGGGTTCCTCGAAGGGACTAAGCAGGAATGTCTCAATCGTCACCGCTTGTCCGTTGAAGGTCGGTCGGTTTCCGATGTTGGTGATTGATTGCCAGTTGCGCCCGGAGTCCACGTCGAACGTTTCGGTGATGTACACTCCGCGCGGAGTCAGTTGGCCCGGGGTGGGTTCCAGATTGAGCGTGGGAACCGTTTGTTTGGAGCCGATCCCGAATCCTGAAACCACCGGTCCTTCTACAGCGAAGCAGCGACCCAGCAGGCGATTAGCCCGGTAGATCGCGTTCTTGTTCAGATATCGCCGGATCGCGGAACTCGACACAATCTCACCCCGCCAGAACACGGGTGCTAACAGGCGTGCTTCAAAGCCGAGTTGTTGACCGATGGTGCTAAGTGTTTCCGCATTGCCTGCCTGCTGGTGCCCGAAGCGAAAATTCTCACCCACCAAAACTAGCCGGACTTTAAGAGCATCCACTAATATCTGCTGCACAAAGGCTTCTGGGGAGAGTCGCGCCATCTCGGCGGTGAACGGCAGTACGGTAATTTGCCGGGCGCCTGCCGCTTCCAGCAGTCGCAGCCGTTCGTCCAGGCTGCAGAGCTTGAGAGGGACCCGCTCAGGAGCCACAATGGTGGTCGGGTGCGGGTCAAAGGTCAAGGCAGCTGGTACCACACCTTTCTGCCTGGCGCTTTCTACGGTCGCTCGCAGCAGGGATTGGTGGCCCAGGTGCACGCCGTCGAAATTCCCAATCGCCAATGCGCATGGACTGCTTCGCTTTCGCGCTTCCTCGGACGATCGGAAGATGGCCGAAGCGCTCATAGGCGGTCACCGTAGCCGATGGGAATCTCAAGCCCGTCGTATGCCATGCGGACCTGTGGCGGCAGTTGCTCCTCTACCTTCGCATGCACCAGATCATGAGAAATGTGCGTGAAGAAGGCACGGCGCGGCTTTAGCAGATCCACCGTTTGCAACGATTCGTGTACCGTTGAATGCGTCGGATGTGGGTTGTGCCGCAGCGCGTCCAGGAATAAAACATCCAGGCCGGTCAACTTCTGCATGCTTTCCGGTGGAATGCCATTGTGGTCGGTCAGATAAGCGCAATCCCCGAAGCGGAAGCCGTGCACGGTGCCTCGACCATGATTCAGGCGGATCGGTTGGAACGGAATATCGGCAGCCGAAAATACCTCATCATCGAAGAAATGGGGAGTGAGGCGTGGCCTGCTGGAAAGGCTCGGGGAATTATCGAAGACGTAGCGGAACGTCCGTTCCAGCGTCTCCCAGGTGGCCTCAGAAACATAGATTGGAATCTCCGTACCTTGCAGGAAGTTGAAAGGTCGAACGTCGTCCAAGCCTAAAATATGATCCGCGTGCGCATGCGTGTAGAGAATCGCATCCAGATGATCGATGCCGAAGCGCAGCGCTTGGTATCGAAAGTCCGGTGAAGTATCCACCAGAATCCGCTTGGAGCCCAGCTTCAGGAGAACCGACGGCCGGAGCCGCTTATCGTGCGGGTCCTCCGAAGTACAGGCCTTGCAGTGGCATCCGATCATCGGGACGCCAACACTTGTGCCCGACCCGAGCACGATGATTGACGCGTGCTCGAAAGCGGCCAGCATCTATTCGGTCTTCGATCCTTTGCCGCCATCCGGAGTAATGATCATCGGACCAGTATCCTTGGCGTTCTCGCCTGCTGCATCAAGGATGGACGATGGTTGCGACTTTGCCTTCATCTCATCGGCAATCTGCACAAAACGGAAGCGCAGCTCCGTTAATCCGTTCTCCACAAGGCGCTGTTCTTCAACCGTCAGATTGCCCTTGGTCTTCTCTTCCAGCATGCCCAGCAAGTCGATCGAATGCCGAGCCATCGCCAGGTCGGGCGTTGGTTCTTCGTCGCCGGGTTCCCCCAGGCTGATCAGCCCAAGCTGCATCTGCGCCTGCACAAGAATCGATTCGACCAGGAAAAGAAAGTTAGCCGGAGGAAGAGGAGGATTTTCGAGGTCTGCCATGTAAACTCTGATTCGTATTCTGACAGACTGCTTCGGGCTTCTCGCTACCATCGGGGCGTGACCGATCGATTTCAGGAAGCTGGCCAGAAGTTTGTCGAATTGCTCCGCATCATGGCTCGCCTGCGGGCGCCCGGCGGCTGCCCGTGGGACCAGAAGCAGACCTTCGATTCCATCAAGCCGCATACCCTCGAAGAGACCTATGAGGTGCTCGACGCCATCGATCAGCGGGACTGGCGCGCTTTACAGGATGAACTTGGTGACTTGTTGATGCAGCCGGTATTCCTTGCTGAAATCGCCGCCGGCGACGGTCTATTCACCATCGCCGATTCTATTCAGGACATCAACGACAAGTTAGTCCGGCGGCATCCGCATATCTTTGGTGAAGCAAAAGCCGAGACTGCCGAAGATGTTAAAAAGCGTTGGGACGAAATCAAGAGAGCCGAGAAGGCGGAACGGAATCCGGGGACCTCTCTATCAGCGCTGGATGGAGTCCTACGCAACTTGCCGGCCCTGGTCGAGGCAGAGAAGATCAGCGGTAAAGCTGGCGAAGTCGGGTTCGAATGGCCCACCATCGAGGGTGTATTGCAAAAGGTTGCCGAGGAAGCCGAAGAACTCGCGGCTGCCCGCGAAACAGGAAATCACGACCATCTGGAACATGAATTGGGAGATCTCCTCTTCACAGTTGTAAATCTCGGTCGCTATCTGCGCGTCGATAGTGAGCAGGCCTTGCGGAAAGCCAATGCGCGCTTTCGTAATCGCTTCCGGCATGTGGAGCAGGGTATGACCGAGTGGGCCGGTTCATCGCAGCATCTTCGCCTCGAACGGATGGAGCAGCTTTGGCAGGAAGCCAAGGCCAAAGAGTCGCAGTAGCGTAGGCTCGCTCGGCTAGCGTCCCTGCGCTTGCTTCGCGACTTGTTCAACGGCTCTCATCAGTCGCAGCGTGTTTCCGCCATAGATCTTCTTAATGTCGCTTTCCGAATAGCCTCGCTTCAAAAGCGCTCTTGTCAGGTTCGGGAATTTTGAGACATCATCCAGGCCAACCGGTGCGCACGTGATGCCATCAAAATCGGTGCCGATCCCGATCGCATCCACCCCGGCAATCTCCCTAACATGATCGATGTGGGCCAGCAGATCGTCCAGCGTAGCCCGTACCGGAGCCTCTTTCGGCGCATCGGCCGATTTCTGAGACAGGAATGCGCAGTAGAAGTTCATCTGGATCACTCCGCCTTTCTTCGCAAGCGCCCGAATCATATCGTCAGTCATGTTGCGCGGGGCATTTGTGATTGCGCGGCTAGCCGAATGAGAAGCAATCAAAGGTGCACTGCTGGTTTCCAAAGCGTCGTAAAAAGTCTTATCCGACACGTGGGAGATGTCCACCATCATGCCCAGCCGGTTCATCTCGTGCACGATGTCCTTACCTAACGGCGTCAGGCCGTTGTGGTGCTGTACCTTGTCGTTCGTAATGTCACCCGAAGAATCGGCCCAGCTGTTCGTGTTCCAGTGGGTAAGGGTCATGTAACGAACCCCTAGCCGATAGAAATCTCGCAGCAGCCGGGGACTATCTTCAATGGCATGCCCGCCTTCAATGCCCATCAGGGCAGCTATCTTCTTCTGCTTATGTGCACGCTCGATGTCGGCTGCCGTGAACGCTGCCACGAATGTATCCGGGTAACGATCGATGATGTCCCGTTGAACCGTGTCAATCATCTGAAGCGCCCGGTTAGCTGAGTGATTTCCCTCCACATTCGTCGCGGCCACGTAAACCGAGAAGAAAACGGCGCCCACGCCTCCCTGCTTCAGGCGCGGGATGTCGGTATAGTTTTTCGGCGAACTTCCAATGTCCGACCCGTCCACAGTGAAGCTGGGCGAATCGTTATGAGTGTCGATCAGGATTGCCTGCTTTGTGATCTTTGCAACTTGTTTATCGAGGTTTCGGGAGTATCCAGCTGTTGCGAACGCAATCACGGTAGTCGTGAACGCGCAAAGACGGAGTTTCTGACGATGCATTCTTAGGAATACAATTAGAACAAAGATGGAGAACACTTTCGCCGCCGAATCGCCGATCCTGGTCCAGGAGTCTGGTCAGCGCTGGAAAACTCTCGCTGCCACCACTTCTGCTGTTCTTTTGGCTATCATCTATCTCGTGTCCGGCGGCTGGAAGGTCCTGCTCCCGTTCCAGGCCGGCGAGTTGTTGGAACAGGCTCAGGTCCCAGGCGGATGGGGAACTGCGGGAGCTGTGGCATTAGGCGCGCTCGAAGTCTTTACCGCGTTATTGCTGCTCACCCCACGCTACCGGAAGCTGGGCGGCTTCCTCGGGTCGGCTCTTCTCGTCTTCTTTATCGGCTGGATTGCGGTCTACTACAACAAACTGGTTGGACATGAGTGCAGCTGTTTCCCGCTCATCAAAAGAACCGTCGGGCCCGGATTCTTCATCGGTGACGGCATCATGCTGCTGCTGGGCGTCGCGGCCTTTGCTTGGTCATCCGCCGTCCGGAGCTATCGCATACCGGCCCTTCTGCTTACCGGCGTGCTGGCCGCGGCAGGCGCTAGCTACGGAGTTAACTCCTGGCATTTGACCCACCTTCAGATTCCTGTTCCCATCGTGGTCGATGGCAAGCCCGCGAACCTCGCGCAAGGCAAAGTGTTCCTATTCTTTTACGATCCCGAATGTTCCCACTGCGACCAGGCTTCGAAGTACCTGTCGACATTGCAATGGACGGACACCCAAATCGTCGCCATACCGACACACGATTTCCAGTATGCAGCCGATTTCCTGCGAGATACTCATTTGAAAGCGGGCACCAGCCTGGAAGTAGCCAAACTTAAAAAGGCTTTCCCGTTTGTCGATCCCCCTTTTGGCGTTGCCCTCGTCGACGGCCAGGTGAAAGAATCTTTCCCGCAAACGCAATTCAACCAGCCGCTGCCTTCTGCGGATTTGAGAAAGCTAAACTTCGTCAAATAACCAGGCCTTACCGCCCCAAAGCGGCCAACCAATGCAAGAGTAGCTTAGCTTACAATGCAAAGGGGGATTCATTGTCAGTCGACCATCCGCGTACCTTCGCTGCTGGCGAGTGTGAACTCGAGCCGATCCACATTCCGGGCACTGTTCAGAGTTTCGGAACCTTATTAGTCCTCGCAGAACCCGATCTTAGAGTCATCCAGTTCAGCGAAAACGCATGCAATGAGTTCGGAATAACCCAACAAAACCTGCTCGGAACCACACTCGAGGCTTTGTTCGGCGAGACAGAGGCGGCAGCCTTCCGCAACAATCTTCTGACATCCAAGCTGGACGCGCCTAATCGCCTTCTGGCGACGGTCTCGCTCCCGGACGGTCGTAAGTGGACCGCTGCAGTTCATCGCTGGGATGGAGTCTTGTTCGTGGAGTTGTTGCGCGCGGGTTCGGAAGCCCAGTCCGCTTCTACTCTTCAGATAGCGGTTCGCAAGACCATCGCGGACCTGGATGCCTGTCACACCCTGATGAGTTTCTGTCAATCCGCAGCCGAGCACTTTCGCGAGGTGACCGGTTTCGATCGGGTCATGATCTATCGTTTTCTGCCCGACCAGTCCGGGGTTGTGATTGCTGAATCTCGCTCCGACGACCTCGAAACCTTCCTTGGCCTCCGGTATCCCGCGTCCGACATTCCTCCGCAAGCTCGAAAGCTGTACCTTGCCAGCACCTATCGCATCACGGCTAATGTAAACGCACCGCCAGTGAAGCTGATTCCTAATCTAAATCCCCTGTCCGGTAAGCCGCTCGACTTAAGTTACTGTTCCCTTCGGGCCACGTCCCCGTACCATCTGGAATACCTGCGCAACATGGGCGTTACGGCCTCCCTTTCCTTTTCGATCATTCGGGAAAGCAAGCTCTGGGGTTTGGTCGCGTGCCACGATCGGTCTCCCAAAGTTTTGAGTGAGGAGGCCCGCGGCGCCGGTGAAATCCTGACTCGCTTGCTGGGTCTTCAGGTTGGAATCAAGGAAGATGCTGAGCGGAAGAGTTACGCCGACGGCCTGCAGAAGGTCAGCACCGAGCTCGCTGCACGATTGGAGGAATCGGGCGATTTTGCGCTGGCACTGGTATCAGGGCCCGTCAACCTCCTGAGCGCAATCGACGCCGGAGGCGTGGCGCTCTGTACCGCAAGCAAGGTTTTCTGCCTTGGCAAAACACCCGCGACAGCACAGATCGAGCACCTGCGGACGTGGCTGCAACACCAACCCTGGCAGCAGGTCTGGTCAACCGAGAAGCTTTCTGAAATTTTTGAGCCGGGCCGGGAGCTTGCATCGGTTGCCAGCGGTGTTCTCGCTCTACAACTCTTCGCCGGCAGTCCTGAGGCCGTCATCTGGTTTCGGCCGGAATTGGTGGAAGTGGTCAAATGGGCCGGCAATCCGAACGAAACTGGTACCGCATCCGGCGCTCAAGGCCCACTTGGTCCGAAGCGCTCCTTTAAACTTTGGCAGGAGCAGGTCCGCAGTCACTCCGGGCCGTGGAATACGGCTGAGCTTCTGCATGCCGCGCAGATCCGGGATGCTATGTCACAAGCCTTGCTGCGGCACCGGGCCCTCGAGATTAACCGTCTCAATTCTGAGCTTGTGCGCTCTAATCGGGAGTTGGAGCGCTTCTCCGCCATTGCCAGCCACGATTTGCAGGAACCCCTGCGAACCATCACGATGCACACCGAGTTGCTGTTTCGCAGGGCTCACCTCTCGGAAGTGCCGAATGCTCAACAAACCGTCGAGTTCATTCGGTCGGCAACCGAACGGATGAGCAAACTGGTTTCCTCCCTGCTGGAGTACGCTCAAACCGGCGCAAGATCGGTCACCCAGGATGCTTTCGAAATGGAGGGCGTCGTGAAGACCGCACTCGATAACCTGAAATCCCGGATCGCTGAGACGGGAGCTGACATTCGCGTCGGCGTCATGCCTCGCGTCCTGGCGAACAAAGACGGTATCGTGCAGCTGGTCCAGAACCTGCTTTCCAATGCTCTGAAGTATGCGCGGCCAGGTGTCTCGCCCGAAATCTCCATCCAGGCAAAGCATCAGGGAGCCCATTGGCTCTTCTCCGTGGCTGACAATGGCATCGGTTTTGAACCGGAGCTGGCCGAAGCCATCTTTGAACCGTTCCGCCGCCTTCATGGGCGTGAGCTCAGCGGCTCAGGGTTGGGATTGGCCATTTGTCGACGCATTGTGGAAAGTTCCGGCGGGCAGATCTGGGCAGACGCCCGCCCGGGTAAGGGCGCCACGTTTCTCTTCACGCTCCAGCCCGCGGGATACGTCTCGGCGGTCCATACCGGCGCACAACAAACCACTGTGCCTTGACAGTAAGTGTGGGAAAAACAAGGCTGTAACAGCTTTGTGCATCGCCGGGTCTGACATGTATGGATACGTTGAAGGCTAATGCGGCCGGACTTGAAGCCATCAAAGACCTGAAGCCCATACTCTCGGCCAAAGGGCCATGTGTGAGCGTCTACATGCCGCTGGCGGTTTCGCCTATTGGGCAGGCTGGGAATGTCAGTGCCCTGCAATGGCGCGAACTGATGGCTGGTCTGGAGAACCAAGTTGCCATCTGGGGTGCTGAAGGCCGTCAACTGCTGGATTCGATTTCCAATTTCCAGGCTCTTGCCTCCGAAGCGTCGGTGTCAGGAAAATCGATCGCCGTTCTGCGCTCGGCCGACGTCTTTCGCGTAACCTCCCTCCAAAGTGAAGTCCCAGCCAAAGCAGTACTCGGAAACGAGTTGTGGATTCGGCCGTTGCTGCTGGAGTTGACCGTGGGCCGGAGCTTCTATCTTCTGGCACTTAGCCAAAACGATGTCCGGCTCCTGCATTGCACAACCTCCAGCTCAGAAGAGATCCCAATCGGGCGCGGCAGTGCCACAAGCTTCGATGCCTATATGAACTCGGCCAAGCCCGATCATGCACGCGTGAACGGTGCGTCGGCAGGTTCAAGTGCCGGCAGCGCGAGAACGGTTGTCGGAACCACCAACACCGAACGTGAAACGAAAGAAGAGTACCTGACGCACTTCTTTCAACAGATCGACAGGGGCGTGACGGAAAGTCTGAAGGGTCATACCGAACCTTTGGTGACGGTCGGTGTCGATTATGAGCTGTCCCTATACAAGACTGTCAATTCCTATTCCAACTTGATCGAGGAAGGAGTGCAGGGCGCTCCGAATAGCCTGAAGTCCGGCGAAATGCACGCCCGTGCTCTGCTGGCGCTGCGCCGAGATTATGATTCCCGGGTGGATGACGTACTCGCCGAGTACGACCACAAGGTGGGTGGCGGAGCCTCAAACCGGCTGAAAGATGTCGTAACGGCGGCCCATGACGGGCGTGTTCTAACGCTCGTTGTCTCCGACAGTCTTACGACCACCGGCTCTTTTGACGAAGCTACTCATGAAGTAAGTGGCCGTGCCAAAGGCGCCGGAAATGATCAGGATCTGGTTAACGACGCGGCTATCCAGACCATTCTCCATGCGGGAAACGTATTCGTAGCTGGGAATCACAAGATGCCCCACGGCTCGCCCGTCGCTGCCATCTTCCGCTATTAAGGGCTGCTATTCTCGGCTAACTGCGGACTCACAACGGCTGCCCCGGGTTGGCCGACCGGTCGGCTAGTACCAGCTTGTCGGAGGAGAAATGCTGATAACGGGCGCCGTTGCGCAGCTTCGGACTACCGACCTGGCTGAATCCATACGGTTTTACACAACTAAAATTGGACTAAAGCTGGAGTTCCGATACCAAGACTTCTACGCAGGGATCAGGGCAGGGAATCAGCTCTTTCACCTCAAGCTTTCAGACCACAAGGACCCCTCCATCGAGTTTGTCGAAAACGGCGAACACTTCCACCTCTATCTGGAAACGGATGACGCCTCGGCTGCCGCCGCCATGTTGCAGCGGAACGGAGTACCTCTCGTAAGGGACGTGCACGACACCGCCTGGGGGACACGCGAGTTCGTCATTAGGGACGATCAAGGGCACACGCTGTACTTCGGCGAACGTCGATGAAGTAAGGGTGTAGACGACCTAATTCAAATTCCGATCATAGTTTCGACTCGGCCTGTAGTTCACCTCGCGCCGTACTCAGTGAAAACGTAATCTCTGCTCTTGCACTGCCGTGTGGCAAGCAGCCCCGCACTTGGCATCGTTGGCTTGCGGCGGCTTGCTCGCTGAGGTGCCGGGCTTGAAAGTATCGGACGCAGCGTCGTAATCGAACACGGCATATCCCCATCCGCCGCTGTCTGCGAACCTCTTGCTGTCCTTCACCATGAAGTCTACGTTCACGAGTTTGCCCGGCACCGTGGCATCGGGGAAGAACTGGTTCTGTTTCGGGGTCCAATGAACCTTGGCCATCTTGGCCCCGTCCGGAAAAGGCTTACCGTTCCCGGGAATGCCGGCCCGGTAGGCGTCGATCATCGCGGGATTGCCCACGATCACAGCGACGGCCTTATCGTTCCGGCTAATGGAAATTGCCGGCCATTCTTCGTATCCCCTGAACTCAGAGAACGCGAGCCCGCCCGGCACCTTCACCGTGTACTTATCCTGCGCGGAAATGGTCGAGCCGCCCAAAAAGGTGAGAACGACCGTAATGATCGGAGCCATACACATCCTGTTGCCCTTCATTGCCGACACCTCCGCATAGACTGTACTGCTGTCGGCACATAGACGCAAGCATTTATACGAAGTATCCGCTCAGTCCGGCAAGTGCGCAAATCAACATCGGAAATCGTGGCCTTCATCTCGACCATCCCCGTCACCGTCGGCGTGTCTACGCGCTTATCAAATAACACGTGTAGCGGCGGATGAGATCAGCATTCAGTTCGTATCAAGCAGTCGATCTAATTCCGTTTTGACGATCTGGTAGCACTCGCAGACCTGTGCCTCCAAGCCACACCGGTCAAGGATTTGGATGTGACCTCTAGAATAGTGAATCAGCCCGGCAGCTTGAAGCCGCGCAGCTGAGACCGTGACGCTCTCGCGCCTTCCGCCAAGCATATTGGCGATAAACTCCTGAGTCATGGGCAGCTCATCACACGCTACTCGGTCGTGGCTTAACAGGAGCCACCGGCACAGTCGCTGTTCCACCGAATGCAGACGATTGCAAACAGCTGTCTGCGAGATTTGAGTAATGAGTGCCTGCGTATAACGAAGGAGCAATTGCTGGAACGGACCACCTCGGGCGAACTCCTTACGAAGTACTTTCGCGTTCATCCTGTAGGCCTGTCCGGCAATCTGAACCACGGCGTGGTTGGGCGTTGTATCGCCACCTAAGAACAACGCGATACCTACAATGCCGTCGTTCCCGACGAGGCCCATCTCGGCGGTCGAGCCATTCTCCATCGTATAGAGCAAAGAGACGACACAAGTCGTTGGAAAATAAACGTACTCTAAAGACGCTTGGGACTCATAAATGACCTCCCCCAAAGAGAAGGTCACTCGCCGTTGAGCCGGAAGCAGACGTTCATACTCTCCACTAGGCAAAGCTGACAGGAGATACCTTCCGACCTGGGCCATAAGAGTCCGATTCCGCCGCTGGTAAGGTTTAAATTCGTCATTATATGCGCGCTGCCGCACAGACGCACTGGAGCCCTTAAACTACCTTCGCGATAACGTCTTTCGGCGTGGAACGGAGGCATTTATGCCTGCAATCGTAAGAACCGGATCTCTCACTTTGACCGGCTTACTCCCGCTTGTTCTTCTCTTGACCGTCGTGCCGCCCCGGGCAAACGCTGCCCAGCGCCTCCTGTTGGATTGCACGGCGGCTCAAGTACAGCTTCTTGCTCCCGTGGGTATGACCATTGCTCCGATCACCAATGCAAATCTCGATTTGGGACCGCAACCTACAGGCGCGCTCGCCGTAACTTCCACCGCCACCTCTCCTGGCTATTGCCAGCTCACTGGAACCGTGGTCACAAATAGCAAGACCGCTAAGGCGGCCAACTTTGCCATCCTGCTTCCTGAGAACTGGAATGGCAAGTCCTTGTTCGCGGGCTGCGGCGGTCTGTGTGGGTTCGTCTTCGGAAGTGGAGTACCCTTCGGAGCTCTAGCCAAAGGTTACGCTCTTGTCGCGACCGATGACGGTCACCAGTCCACCCGCAGTGTCTTCGAAGCAGGCTGGGCTCTAGACCCGAACGGCAAACCGGATCAGGACGCTCTCGTGGATGTTTACTATCGTGCGGTCCATACCGTCGCTGCGGCGAGCAGGGGACTCATTCAGAATTGGTACTCCCATGTACTCCAGCACTCTTATTTTCAGGGTTGCTCGGGAGGCGGACGCGAGGCACTCGTCGAAGCCACCAGATACCCCGGCCGACTTCGATGGCATCATCGCCGGAGACCCCACCTTTGATTACCGTGGCAGAACGATACGTTTATTCAGCACCACCAAGGCGCTTCTCAAATCGTCCACTGCTTACATCGATCCTGGTCTGCTGTCACTCATCGACCAGAAGGTCCTCGAGCAATGCGATTCCCTGGACGGGGTCAAGGATGGGCTGGTCCAGAATCCGGCTCAATGTAACTTTAGGGCTGAATCTCTTCTGTGTGGGAGCGGCGCCAGCACCGGCTGTCTTACAGAGGATCAGCTCGGCGTCCTTCACAACTACTTGTCCGCAGCAACCGATGAACGAGGCTTCATCGCGTCTTATGGCGGCCCTGTAACCGATCTGGTCGACTCCAGCCTTGCAACCGACGTGGAAGGTGCCGGCCCACCCTCAGATATACACGCTGCCGAGCCCTGGGGCGCTTCCCCGCCCATCTCTTGGTTCGCAGCTGACAACGTCTTGCGTTTTATGGTCTACCGCAATCCGGGTTTCAACAGCAACGCCGATTTCCCCGTGAGCTTCTCTGGTGTTGTGACCGACTCAACTATCCGTCTCTTGGACCGCCGCACCGAAGGACTGGATGGCGATGAACCCGGCGCTCTGGGGCCGTTTCTGGCGGGAGGCGGCAAGCTCATCCTCTACCAGGGCTACAGCGATGGTCGAGTATCGCCGTTCGCAACCATCCGCTTCTACCAAGACGCGGCCAGTATCTTCCGCGGCTATGAGCACCTGCAAAGAGGTGCGCGACTCTTCCTGGAACCTGGAATGCACCATTGCGGGGGTGGGCCAGGACCGAACTCTTTCGATCTCCTGAGCGCGCTGGAAGGCTGGGTTGAGAAGGATGTCGCGCCGGACGCCATTCCCGCGGTGAAGTTCCTGAACGACAATCCCTATATGGGCGTCGTTCGAACTATGCCGCTCTGCAAGTTCCCCGAGATAGCTCATTACAAGGGGACCGGCGACATCAACAATGGCTCCAATTGGTCGTGCCCGTCCGGCGATAGATCGCTCTTGAACACTGGTCTCGACGGTTACCGTGCAGGCGTAGGTGGATTTGTCGTGCCGGAGAGACCTGCGGGTGATCAGACGGACCACGACCATTCTCCCGATCATGAGTACTAATTCAAAACATCGCCCGGATCTTTGATTGCCAGATCACTTGCTGCACGGCTGCCACGCTCTCTAAGGTCGTATCCCTTATCCTTCCCGGTGAACGCATTAAGGATCTGCTCATCACGTTTGCGAACCTATTCAGAGACGTGGAGCACAGCATGCAAATGGAGGCCGGTGCAGCATGACACTCGAAGGGGTCCGGCAATTCTGCATGAGCCTGCCTCATGCAACCGAGGCCGTGCAGTGGGAGAACGCTCTGGTATTCAAGATCGGAGGCAAGATGTTTGCGGTCGCCGCCTTGGAGCCCACCCGGGTTTGGCTCTCGTTCAAGTGCTCAACCGAAGACTTCGCAGACCTGACGGAGCGGATCGGCATAATCCCGGCTCCTTACTTGGCGCGGGCCAGTTGGGTGGGCCTTGAGGACGAAACTGCCCTCACCGTCGCTGAGATCGAGCATCATCTTCGACGTGCTTATGACATCGTGCTCGCCAAGCTGCCGCGTAAAGTGCGGAGTACGCTAGCTTGATCATCCCTTCGGTAGCGTCGCTCAACTGGGCTAGCGCGTAAACACCAGCGGCACAAAGTCTGTAAGGCTCATACGCCAGACTGGCCAGGTATGTGCGCCCGCATAAGTGTGGAACGATTCATCCACGCCTTGCGGTTTCAGTGTTTCCGCCCACTGCTTGATTCGTTCATAATGCACCGTATTGTCCTGGTCACCGCAGGAGATCCAAATCAACTTCACCGATTTCGGATCACTCAAGGCGAGGTCAGAATCACGCGGTAAACCCGGGCTAAAGATCCCCAGAGCACTGAACATATCGGCATGACGAAACCCGGTGTAGATCGTATGACCACCGCCCATCGATAGCCCCGCCAAAGCTCGCCCTTGGGAACCCTGTGCCGTCCGGAACGTCGACTCGATGAAGGGGATCACTTCCTTCGTCAGATACGTTTCGAAGACTTCGTTGTTGCTAGGTGTTCCTCCCCGCGGTGCATTGTAAGGCGTCGCATGGCCCGCCGGCATCACAACAATCATCGGCTTCGCCTTATGCCCCGCAATCAGGCTGTCCAGAATGAAATTCGCGCGGCCCGCATTCACCCACGATTCCGGCACATCACCACTCCCGTGCACAAGATACAGAACCGGATACCGGCCCGAGGAGGTGTTGTAATCGGGCGGCAGATAAACCACCATGCGTTCCGTGCGGTTTAGCACCGTCGATCTCTGCCACAGGGTCACCACGCTCCCATGCGGCACCTCATTCACCTCCCACGCAGCCGGAGGTTTGGCCGGAACCTCGACCAGGCTCGCGGACGATCGTTGGCGAAGCTTTACAACCGGATTGATCGGATCAGGAACCGCAACACCATCCAGGTTGAACCAGTACAGATGTCCATTCGCCTCCAGCGGTGCAGTCGTCATGGTCCAGACTCCGTCGTCGCCCTTCGTCAGCGGCTGCGGATGGCCCACGGGCATCCAGTCGCCATACACCGTTACTTCGGTGGCCTTCGGAGCACGCACTCGGAAGGTCACGGTCCTGTCGGCGTGCACTTCCGGAGAAATGAGCCCATCGGGCGCAGGTGTTTGCGCCGCACATACGGCGGAGAGAATCACCGCCATTCCGATACCAACACTCCGAGCCGTCATTCGACTCTAGAGTATATAGGCTCAAATAGGCGTGCGGCCGTTATCTCCACGTAATCAAGCGGAGCTTGCTCCTTCTCGTTGGGATACCCGACAATTCGAATCTCGTCTCCGGGCCGTAGCGCCACATCGGGCACTGTCCGTCTTGTACTCGAATGCCCGTCCGGCTTGAACGTGGGGTATAACTTGTCGGCTGACCATTGCTCTACCCTTTGCCCATTGACGAGTAACTCGAACTTCGAAGCACCGTTATTCTGATCGAAGTAGTCGACCGTCACGTCGTACCACCCGGCCTTCCCGGCAAACTGCGTGCCTGCTGTGCACCGGGTCGTCCCACACACCACAGCTTTCCCGCCCGAAGCCGTCTCCCATGGACTAACCTCGGCTTCGGTATACCCCTCCAGCGTCATCGCTTCTGCCTCGATGCGATTCGGATGGTTCCCCACACGTCCGTGCACATCGGGTATCTTCGACATTCGATAGAACCATTTACACACCGCATCTCGCCACACTACCGCGTGTCCCGCCTGGTAGTTAAGTTGCTGCAGTACCGCCGGTAACGGTCCTCGTCGATAAGCCCGTGCAGACGTCGCCACTGGTCCGGATAGGTTGTGCCTCTGTCGCTCCATCGTAATGCGAGTCATAAATATGTTGGATCAGGGTCTTGCCGGAATGCAGGAAATAGTCGTATACGCACGTGATGCAGAAACAACAGTAAATCGTCCGGAACAGTCTTCAATGATTCGTACTGACGCGCAACCTCGTCGGGATACTGGCCCGTATACCCGGTTCCAGTGGCAACTGTGCGATCCATGCCGATCCCGTCGTGGTCTGCCCGGTGCCACTGGCCCCATCCGTTGCGCTCCGAGGATTCAATGCCAGGCCCGAAATGAACTCCGATGATATCGGTCAAACCGCCTGCGCCCAGCGGCCCCGTGTACTGCTCATAGACACGCCATGACCTGAGCTGCAGGTTGTCTACCGTCTCTACAACTTGGCGGTTGTCGCCGAACGTGAGCCGGGTCCATTCGTCAATCACTTGCCGTGAATCCAACTCCGCATTCCATGCGATGCGTCCGAACGCATACAGGTTCGCCATTGCCAGATCGTTTCCGAGCCAGTTCTGGTCTAGTCCAACATTTGAAACCGCAACAAAACCTCCCGTCGGCCTGCTGAACCGCTTGCCTGAAACAATCGTTTTGACGGTTGACGGCTGATGGTCGGTACGCATGTCGAAATCGAGAATCTCCTTCCACATCGGCAGCAGAAAACAGAGATGGCGCTGCTGGCCTGTGTACTCTTGCGTCACTTGAAACTCGATCGTTTCGTTGGTCCTGGTTAATACTCCGAACAGAGGAGACACTGGCTCTCGCACCTGGAAGTCAATTGGCCCGTATTTGATCTGAACCAGTACGTTGTTATCGAACTGGCCGTCCAGCTTTGCAAAATTGTCGTATGCAGCCCGTGCGCGATCATTTTTCAGGTTCCGCCAATCCATGTGGTGGTCATAAACAAACCCTCGGTAGACCAACACACCTCCATGCGGCTTCAACGCGCGCGCAATCACATTGGCGGCATCGGCATGCGTTCTGCCGTAGGTCGACGGACCCACGCGGCCTTCTGAGTCCGCCTTCAGCAAAATTCCAGCCAGGTCGGGAATCGCGCGATAGAGTTCATCGGTCTTCGCTTTCCACCAGGCCCCCACCTTTGGGTCGAGAGGGTCGAACGTTTCCAGGTGCCCCACCGCCTTCGGACTGCTGAAATCGACCGCGATCGACAACCGCACACCCCACGGACGAAACGCGTCCGCGATTCGCACCAGTTGGCCGATGAATTCCGGCGTCAGCACTCGCATATCGGCATTCACATTGTTAACCGTGCAGCCATTGATTCCCAGCGACGCAAGCAGGCGGGCATATTCACCAGCCCTCCTGAGGTCGGCCACTACATTTCCGTCGGCAAAGAAAATCGATCGCCCCGCGTATCCGCGTTCTATACTTCCGTTCAGGTTGTTCCACTCATTTGTCCATCGGATCGGTGCCTGCGGACTCTGCATTTCATCGAGATCGGAGATTTCTTCGTGTAATGCAATCTTCCGTAAGAGTGCAAAAGTCCCGTACAGCACGCCGCGGCCGTTCGGCGCCGTGACCAGCAGAACCCTATGCCCGCGCACGGCAGTCATCTTCAAAAGGTAAGAATCGTCCACCAGTTGCTGCGGCAGCAAAATCTCCGGTGCCACACTGCGAACCGCTGCGAAGCTGCCAAGTAAGACGCAGTCATACGGTCCCAGTTGTTCCTCGATGCGCATTGTTCGGCCCAGCATGTCATGCACCCCGCGCAGCAATTCGGATTGTGCCGTTGCTGCTGGCGGAACTGAATCTAATGTCACAACTGCCGCCGGTAGCCCCTCGTAGATATGCGCTACGTTTGCATCCTCAATCGGCGCGTAGCGAAGCCACGCCGCTTCGCCGGTTTCTCCGTGCATCCGTAGCGCCGCAACAAGCAGCGAACAAAGTAGCGCGGTCACCCTCACAACTTACGTTCCTTTCCAGAGGAGTTTGCGCCGCGAAGTTCCGGCCGCCGTTCGTCCTTCGGGTCGGCCCACCGGTCGTTGGGTATGATCGGCGCCCAAGTCGGTCGCAGTGGATCCTGGTCATAAGGATACGGGCCCAGTTCTCGATACAATTCCTGATACTCGCGAAGCTTTTCCCGGTTCAGCGTTACTCCCAGGCCTGGCTTCCCGGGCACCATGATGCAGCCATCCTCATACGACATCAATCCGCCTTCAATGATGTCGTCGGTCAAGTGATGGTAATGCGCATCGGCAGCATAGGAGAGATTCGGAATCACGGCGCCCAGATGCAGCATGCTGGCAAGTTGTATTCCCAATTCACCCGACGAATGCACTGCCACTCCCAGTTGCATCGTCTCGCAGACGCCCGCTGCTTTGATGCAGGGTCGAATGCCTCCCCAGAAAGTCGTATCCAGCAAGATGACGTCAACGCCGGTGTCCAGAACATTTGCCGAGAGCTGCTCAAAGTTCACAACAACTGTGTTGGTAGCCAGCGGAATGCGCACCATCTGGCGTACCCGCCGCATACCGTTCAGGCCGTAGACCGGATCTTCCAGATAATCATTGCGCAGGTCTTCGATAGCTTGCCCTACGCGGATAGCCTGCTCTGTGGACCATGCACCGTTCGGGTCAATGCGCACATTGTCTTGCGGGAAAGTCTGCGCCAACGCCCGAAATGCTTCCACTTCGTAATCCGGATGAAACACGCCTGCCTTCAGTTTATGGCTGGTAAAGCCATACCGCTTCTTCAGTGCAGCCGCACTCGCAACCAGTTGGTCGGCTGTCCGGACTTCGCCCTCACCGCTCTTATCCTTCGGGTACTGCCAGAAGCAGTAGGAGGCAAACGGCACGCGATCGCGTAGCTTGCCGCCTAGAATTGCATGCACTGGGACGCCCCATGCCTGACCGAGAATGTCGAGGCAGGCGAATTCCAGAGCAGCCAGCAGTTGTGTCCGGTTGTTGTAGAGCGAAGCGGTCGGATTCGCGATCCGAAAACGCATCTCTTCGAGCCGGCACGGGTCGTGGCCGCGGAGATAAGAAAGCAGCGACTTAATCGCGGCTTCGGCAGATTCACCGCCTCCGCCCATCTCGCCTAAGCCGACCAGGCCGTTGTCGGTCTCCACTTCCACAACCGTGCGGACGAAGCGGCCCCAATGGCATCCGTTTGCATGTCGCAGGGCGGTGCCAAGAGGAACGGTTACGGTGTACGCGCGTATGTCGGTTATCTGCATTCTTCAGCTAAGGCCGCCTTGACTTTTTTTCGCTTCAAGTATATATAATGCGAGTCACGAACGAAATCGTCGTTCTTTCGTTTCAGGGAAGTCCGTCATGTTTAAACGTCATCCATGGTTGACGCATTGTCTTCTCATTCTTCTCGCCGGCTTCTCGTCCATCCCTGTCGGCTATGGTCAAGTGCTTTATGGATCCGTCACCGGCAATGTAACCGATGCCAGCAAAGCGGCTGTCTCCAATGCAACGGTGGAAACCCTGAACGTCAACACCAGCGTCTCCAAGAAGAGCACTACCAACCCTGAGGGCGTCTATCTCTTAAGCGAACTGCAGCAGGGTACCTATAGGGTGACCATCTCCAGTTCGTCTTTTGCCAGTGCCATTGTCGATAACGTGACGGTTGCGCCTAATCAGACTCGCCGCGTCGACGCCGTGCTGCAGGTTGCCAATGTCAGCCAGTCTGTCATCGTATCCGGATCGGCCGAGGTCTTACAGACTGACCGCGCTGACGTTACCACTAACATCACGTCACGTCAGATAGCCAATCTGCCCATTACCGGAAGCACCGGTCGTAACTTCCAAAGCCTGATGACCATCGTTCCCGGCACATCCATGCAAGGCGAACGAACTCCGCTGCGGCTAATCCCCAGCGCGCTATTTCTTTCAATCAGAATGGCGTTTCGCGTCTCCAGAACAATACAATGATCGACGGCTCCAGTGTTACTTATCCCTGGTTGCCGACTAACATCGCCTATGTTCCACCCGCCGAAGCCATTGAAACGGTCAATGTAGTGACTAACGCTTTTAACGCCGAGCAGGGACTTGCCGGTGGGGCGGCAGTCAACGTCATTATCAAATCAGGCACCAACGCGCTGCATGGCAGCGGCTGGATTTTCGACACCAATAGTCACTTCAAAGCCCGAAACTTCTTTCAGACCACGCCCCAGAATCCCACAAGACATACTCAACCAGTTCGGCTCCACGCTGGGTGGCCCGATCTGGCTTCCCGAAATCTACAACGGAAAAAACAAGCTCTTCTTCTTTGTCGATTGGGAACGGACAACCCGCCGTTCCGGTTCGGCGCACAGTTCCTCCCTATCCCGACTGTACCTCTGCGCGCGGCGATTTCAGTGGCACTGTGAACCACCATCTACGATCCAGCCTCCAATGCGAATCCCGCGCTTCGCAGCGCTTTCCGAACAACATGATCCCTGTAAACAGGATCGATCCCGCGCCGGCCCTCTGACCTCGCTGATTCCGCAGCCCAATGTAGCGAACGGCGGTACATTGTCAATAACTACATGGCGAGCGGGATGGGCACCACCGATCGGGACAATATCGACGTCAAAATCAACCACCATGTCACCGAAAAGGCATACTTTGGTCGTTATAGTATGTGCCTTCGACTATCTTTGATCCGCCGCCGCTGGGAGCAGCAGGTGGTGACTCCTTAAACGGCGGGCAGCACGGCAACGCCACCGCCAAGATCCATATCGGAGGCGCCGGCCTTACCTATAGCATTCGCCCCACTCTCTTGCTCGATGCCAATGTCGGCTACACGCGGCAGAGGCTTGGTGCCCAGAACATCGACATCGGAACTAACTTCGGCTTCGATACTCTAAACATCCCAGGAACGAACGGCTCCAGTCCCTTGCAAGGCGGCATCCCGTTCTTCGCCATCAGTGGTTTTGCCAATTTCGGCAATTCCAATACCGGCAGTCCGTTTCTGTTTCGCGATAATCAGTACGTCTCGAACGTCAACTATGAGTTGGGCGAAAGCGGCCCACACGTTGCGCTTCGGGTTCGAGTTTCAGGACCAGCAGCTCAACCACTTTCAGGCGCAAGGCGGCACATTTCAAACCGTGCGCGGAAGCTTTCAATTCAACGGCCAGGCCGCGGCTCTCCAGAACGGTCCCTCCGCCAACTTGTTTAACGCCTGGGCTGCCTTTCTGCTCGGCCTGCCCTCCGCCGCCGGAAAATTTACCCAGCGCGTCAATCCCAACTCACTCCGCATGCTGGCGTATGGAGCTTATGCGCAGGATCAATGGCAGGTCAATCCGAAGCTGACTGTCAATTATGGCTTGCGTTATGAGTGCTATCCTTGGCCACACACTGACCATGGCGGTGTCCCTCGCTTCGATCCCTCGAACGGCAACGTTTATATCGGCGGCGTAGGCAATGTGCCCGACGATACCGGCGCCAGTGTTGGTACCGGCCTGTTTCTTCCGCGTATCGGCATCGCTTATCGCGTGACTGAAAAAACCGTCCTCCGTACTGGCTTCGGCCTTTCAGCCGATCCCCGCCCTTTTATTGATTTCCGAAACGCCTACCCGAACATCAACGATTGGCAAATGCCCGTCCCCAGTAATGCCTTTGTCCCGGTCACCACCTTTCGGTTGGGCCTGGATGAGGCTACTTACGGTCAGTTCCCCAGTCTCGGGAACGCATCATTCCGCTTCCTGCGAACACCGGCACCACCACGTTGCCCAAGAACGTCGAGCGCAAATATATTGAATCCTTGAACCTCGCCATTCAACATCAATTCGGCGCCAACACCACCGCGCAAATCGCCTATGTCGGCACTCGCGCCGTAGGTCAGATGCAATTCGTCAACATCAATGCCGGCCCGCCCGCTACAGCAGGTTTGCCCATCGGCAACGCGGCCGCCCCCTGGCGGCTTCGCTCGGATTGCTGGGCGATATCAATGCCATTGAGCCTTTCAAAACCACCACTTACGACAGTCTGCAAGTCAACTCACCCAGCGCTTCTCCAGTCGCAATCGGGCTGTCTATACGTGGTCAAAAGCCATCGATTGGGCGGATAACGATGCCAACCCCCGCATCCAATGGCCTGGAGCCTGGAATCTCAATCAGCGGACCCGCGAGCTACGACCACACTCATAACCTCCAGACTTTCTTCACCCTCGACTCGCCCTTCGGCAAGGGAATATCGTTGGCTCCACTCCGGCATTGCCAGTCACTTACTAAGTGGCTGGTCCTTGAATGGTATCTTCAGTGCTCAAAGTGGCCCGCCCATCTATGTCATCCAGGGCACCGGCAATAACTTAAATGCGGCCGGCAGCGCCCAAGTTCCCGATCTGGTCAAATCAAACGTCGCCATCTACGGTGGCATCGGCGTCGGCCATCCCTATTTCGATACCGCCGCGTTTGCCCAGGTCAACGTTCCTGCCAATCTGCCGCAACGCTTCGGCACCTCAGGCCGAAATAATATCCGCGGCCCGGCATTTCTCAATATGGATACCGGCTTATTTCGCACCTTCACCATCCGCGAGCGCTTCAATCTTCAGTTTCGCGCCGAAGCCCTGAACATCCTAAACCATCCCAACTTCGCCAATCCGAACGCCGATGTCTCGAGCGGAGTCAATTGTACGGCTTCGTTACCGCAACCGCCACCAACGCGAATCCGCGGCAATTCCGATTCGCAACGCGCGTGTTCTTCTAACGGCACTGGCCTTTGCCGTGTCCCTGGCGCGGTAGTCTGATGAACCGGCCTCACCCTCCAGTGATTGCCGGTGCTGGTTATAGTTTCATCAGACTACAAATGCTGCGACTCGACTTAGGAGATCTGGCTGTTGCCTCGAGTGAAACTGCTCGCCACATCAACCGCCGGATCGTCCTCAACCTGATCAGGGACAAACAACCCATCTCTCGCGCGGACCTCGCCCGCTTCTCGGGTCTACAGCGCAGTACCGTCTCCCTCATCACCGAACAACTGATTGACGATCGCTGGGTCGTCGAAGGAACCACCGGTCGTCTCCCGCGAGGAAGGCGGCCCACCTTACTGCTGCTGAACCAGCGGCGCCGCATCATCTGCATCGATATTCGTCCCCTGCGAACCGCCATCGGCATCAGCGATGTGAATGGCACGTTCAGTTTTCAGGAAGTGATCTCCACACCGCCGGACCCGCAGCGCGCCATCCGCAATATCGTCGCTCGCTTGCGTCCTTTATTGAAAGCGCGGTCCGACAGTCCCTTTGAAGGCATCGGCATCAGTCTGCCCGGCCGCGTCGACCTGGCCAGCCAGGAACTTGTCTTCGCTCCCAACCTGAACTGGCCTATCACTGATCTCAAAACTCCCATCGAGCGTGAAACCGGCCTCGAAGTCGCCCTGGAAAATGCCGCCAATGCCTGCGCACTGGCCGAGCTCTGGTCCGGGCGTCTCGGCGCCGTTCGCAATTTCGTCGCGATCACCGTCTCAGAAGGCATCGGTGTCGGCATCGTGTCCGACGGCCGCCTCGTGCGTGGGCCCTCTGGCATGGCTGGCGAATTCGGTCACTTCCCGCTCGAAGTCAACGGCCCGGCCTGTGCGTGCGGCAATCACGGCTGCTGGGAAGTGCTCGCCTCCGAACGTGCCGCGCTTCGCTACTACTCCGAATCCACCGCTCGAACCAACAAATCGAAGCAGTCGACTTTAGAATTCCAGGCACTTCTTTCTTTGGCCGAACAAGGCGATGTGCTTGCCGGCAAAGCCATCGACAAAATGGCCGGGCAACTGGCGCGCGGCCTCCGCATGATCATCGCCGGCCTCGCGCCGGAGGCCATCCTTCTGGTCGGTGAATTCACCGCCGCCTGGCATCGCTTTGAACCCAAGCTCAAAAGCGAAGCACGTCAGCAGACGCGTTCTTTTCTACCCGTCTCCATCATCCCCGCGCGAGATGGAGCCATGGTGCGTCTGCGCGGCAGCGTCGCGCTCGTTCTGCAGAAGCACTTCGGCCTTTCCCTCGGCGCACCGGCCATCGGCAAAGAAGCCGAATAAGCCTTGCCCGCCCGCGACAAAACAGGTTTGCGGAAGGTCTTTTATAATAATGCGTGCATCTCGAACTAAATCGGCTCCTCCTCCGCAATGAACAAGACTTGCTTTGATCTGAGTAATCGTGTCGCCGTTGTTTTTGGCGGCACCTCGGGCCTCGGTCGCGCCATAGCCGTCGGCTTAGCGCAACACGGCGCGCACGTCGTCCCCGGAGGTCGCCGCGAGGATCTCCTGCGCGCTACTTGCGAAGCCATCGTCGAAACGGGACGCAATACGGCTCACTTTCCTGTCGATGTCACCAGCCGGTCTTCCATCCAGCATTTCCGCGACGAGGTGCTTCAGATCTTCAACCGCATCGACATCGTAGTCAACGCGGCGGGCGTGACATTTCGTAAGCCCACGGTTGACATCGACGACCAGGAATGGTCCGGACTGTTCGAAACCAATCTGAACGGCGTGCTGCATACCTGTCAAACCATGTTTCAGCCGCTAAAGGAAAGTGGCCATGGGCGCGTGATCAACATTGCGTCATTGGGCTCGTATCTCGCCTTCAAGGAGGTTGCCGCGTATTGCGCCTCCAAAGCTGCCGTCCTGTCTCTCACCCGTAGCTTGGCTTGTGAGTGGGCGCCCCATCGCATTTCTGTGAACGCCATCGCGCCCGGCGTTTTTCCGACAGAGCTCAACTCCAAACTGCTCGAAGGAACCGCGCGCGGCAATGAGATTCTGATGCGAACGCCCATGGGCCGGTTCGGTGACGCGCGAGAACTGGTCGGAGCGGCCGTCCTTCTCGCCTCCGATGGCGCCAGCTTTATCACCGGAGAGTGTATCGCCGTCGATGGCGGATACCTGGCCTCGGGCGTCAACTCCTGACGCGCCTGCAATGTGCCGGCTCGCCTTACGTGGTGAGTAACTCCGGCACAAAGATGTCCTCGCACGTCAGCCGCCGCTTCGAAAGACCTTGTTCGAAGTGGTACCGCAGATAAGTGTCCACGGCTGCGCGATTCGCCTCCACGCCATAAGGCCACCAGTCGTCACCCAGCAACTGCCGGTCTTCTTCGATCAGCCGGCTCACCCAGGGCACCATCGTCGCCATATTGTTAAAGATCAAACCTGTTTTCAACTGTTCCATCGCAGAAGCTTTTGCGTCGCAGAAACCTTTGTATACGGCCTGGGCAAGACCGGGATGCTGCGCGAGAAGGTCCTTGCGGGCAACCACGGTATGCATGATCGGAAAAATGCCGGTGCGCCGGTAGTAGTCGCGCTCCACGTGCTGGTAGTCGGGAAACAATCGCCCCACGTTCGGGGAATGGTTCAGCACACACTTCGGTACGTCGGCCGAGATCAGCGCATCGATCTCTCCTGCCTCCAGCATGGCCCCGAGATCCGTGCCTTTGGGCGCTATGGTCACATCGACGTTCGCCGGATGCGGGTGTGGAACGAAATCAACCGGATCCATCGGCCAGTCAAGGCCGCCCACAATCCACCGGCACTGTTCCGGCTTCACCCCAAAATCGTCGAACAGAATGCCCTTGGGCCAAACGCCCGCATCATGCCCATAGAGCGCTAATTCACCCACCAGTTTGCCCGCGAGATCTTGTGGCTTCTTCACGCGCGAGGTGTTCACATAGATAGCCGAATGTCGGAAACAGCGGTTCACGAAGATAGGAAGCGCAATAAACGGCGGATCGTCCAGATCGAGCGTACGTAGAAAGTAAGTTAAACCCAGTTCCGCCACATCGAAATCGCGCTTCCGGATCATACCCTCAAAGATCTCCGTAACAATGCGGGCGCTTGAGAAACTGGCATCCACTCCATCGATCTTGACCGTGCCATCGGCCAGTGCACGGGTGCGATCGTAATTCCAGAAAGCAACGTTCAACTTCAAATCGCTCATGGGATAAGAACTCCTTCAAGACAACCATATCATAAACATATTTATAATAAAGGCGTAGATTGTCTCGCCAACACAGGCCATAATTCCCAAATGAGTAATGATCCACGCGCACTGAACGATCTCTTCGCAACCGCCTCGCTCGGTGCACCGGAGAACGCCGTAGGATTCGTCATGTGGCGCGTCGTCCATCGCTACTTGCGGGAGCTTGACCGCGCCCTTGCCTCGCTCGACCTGACGCATCTGCAGTTCATGACTATGATCATTGCGGCTTGGCTAGGCCGTTCCGGCAACGCGGTCACCCAATCCGAACTGGCGAGATTCGGCAACATCCAGGCCATGCAGGTCTCACAAGTGCTGAAGACCCTAGAGGCAAAAGGTCTGGTCCTGCGACCCCGCAGCACCTCGGACGTCCGCGCCAAGAGCATCGAAATAACCCCGGCGGGAGTCAAGGTTCTCCGCCGCGCCCTGCCGATCGTCATCGACGTACAGCGACGAATCTTCGGAAAAGAAGGAAACGCCGGCGGCACTCTGCTGACCGCCCTCTTACGCCTTGACGCTTGACTCCGCCTCGATGGCTCCGGGTATTACTAGCCCGGAGCTAACGTTCAGATCTTCGACTTCCCGGCTGTCGTGAATAGGTTGCGAATTTCAGCATGAGCAACGCCACTGTCTTTGCCGATCTTGTTCACTTCACCGTTGAATCAGGCCGCTACGACGATCAATGACCGGCTGAGTTCAGATATGGCGATTCGCCTACAAACTGGAAATGGTATTAGAGTTGGAGTCTGTGAGGAGGTGATCTTTGCGTCGATCAGGCGAGTACCGCCATCCGAGCATTCTTCGTTATGTTTTGGTTTTCGCCGGCTTCTTCCCGACCGCTTATAGCCAATCCCCCTTTCTCAAACCGAACACGATAACGATCAACTTAAATAAGACTATTGTTGTTTCTAAATCCACGCCCACGTTGCAAGTTGTTGTGAATCCCTTGCTGGCAGTTGGTTCGCCGATACATGACGCCACCTTCGCCGCCCTTAGAACGTTAGGGGCAGACTACGTTAGATACGTGCCGTGGGAACCTTATCCCAAGCTCGCTGTAGCCGAACTCGATCCCCCGACACAGGGAACAACATCCTGGGATTTCTCGCTGATCGATCCCTATACGAAAGACTTTCTTAGCGCGACTGAAGGTCATTCGATCGTTATGAACTTCTCTACTATCCCTGCCTGGATGTTCAAAACTGATAAGCCGGTCGATTATCCCAGCGACCCCAATCGGGTTTTCTGGAACTACAGCCAAGGCGTTGAACCCGTAGATGCATCTGAGAAGCAGATCGCCGAATATTTCGCTCGCTTAGTCGCTTGGTACACGAAGGGCGGTTTTACGGATGAGCTTGGTAAGGCCCACAACTCTGGGTACCATTTCAGAATTCCGTATTGGGAGGTGCTGAATGAACCCGACAGGGAACACAACACGACGCCACAAACCTACACCAAAAGATACGATGCAATTGTAGAGGCTATCCACAAGGTCAGCCCGGATACCAAGTTCGTGGGCTTGTCGCTAGCCTTCACCTCGAAAGACCCTGAATGGTACGAGTACTTCCTGAACCATGCCAACCACAAGCCCGGGATTCCTCTTGATTACATCTCCTATCACTTCTACTCGATCCCAGATCCTCGTGAGAACATCGACAACTGGCAGTACACATTCTTCAATCAGGCGAACGGGTTCCTAGCTGCCATCCGCTTCATCGAAACTATTCGTAAACGCCTTTCACCGGATACGAAAACAGCTACCAATGAGGTTGGCGTCATTCTGCCCACCGACATCAACCAAATGAGCACCTCCAAGGTGTTACCGACTAACATTCCTCAGCGCTACTGGAACGCTGCCGGTGCTCTTTACAGTTACCTATTCATTCAAGAATCTAGACTTGGAATCGACGTTATTGGAGAGTCCCAGCTGGTCGGGTACCCCTCACAATTCCCGTCTGTGTCAATGATGGACTGGACTAACGGTAAACCCAATGCCCGATTTTTGGTGTTAGCGCTGCTAAAGAATAATTTCCATCCCGGTGATCGCCTCGTCGCATCCGCAGCTAGCCCCATGAGCCAGATCGAATGCCAGCTCTTTGTCACGCCCAGCGGCAAAAAGCTGCTGATAGTCAACAGAGCCAATAATGCGGTCGACGTGACCCTGCCTGCTGAGGTGAATAGCGGGTCGCTTGCCACTGTAGACGAGGTGAGCGGCGATGACCAGGCTCGCTTAAGTGAGCAATCCGGCAACACACTGCAGTTGCGGCCTTTTTCGGTTGCTGTACTCACCTATCGGTGATGCTGGCCCTTGGTCATTCCTGCCGCTCCGTTCACCGTCGAGCAATCCGCGCGGATGATGCGGTAAATGCGGAACCACTCAGACGAAAAAACGCGCGTTGCTCCAATCTCTACGACGCCGACTACCGTCCATGTGGAGTCCTTCACAGTAGGCCGTGTCAAGTAGCCGCTCGCGCGGCGGACGCTCCGCGTCTCTCCTAATTGACCGGTCATGATTTGCCGGTGATGGATATCAGCAGTCGCGTTTTGGAAGTTAATCAAGGGCAACATGGCGCTATCCGCACACCTGAGCCGACCGCTTTCGAGCCTTCGTGAAGTGATGGGACAGCGAAACACGATTGAATATGCATCGGTGACCGCGTCCGCCGCAGACGCGAACGGCTCACAGGATACGGCCTAATCGAAACCGGCGCTGCGGGAAGTGTGCTCTGCTCTCCGCCTGACCTGCCGCGCCCGTCTCGATAGAACCTAGCGTCACAGGCGGGTATGGGGCCATGGAGAACTGGGAGAGAGCTTCCCGCTACCAGGGTTACTAGAGGCGGCCCAGACGGCCTCGCGATCCACAAAAGGTGCGCTAGACAATCGAACTAACTATGGCAAGGGTAAGCCTGAGGCGTCAAACAGTGGGCTACTCTTCCCTACTCGCGTTGGCAGAGAACTCGGCGCGCTAAGAGCTTTCGGAAGTGTGAAGAAAAATGTGGAGCCCTGATCCACTTCGGACTCAACCCAGATTCTGCCCTTGTACCGTTCGACGATTCTCTTGCAAACCGCCAAGCCGATTCCGCTCCCGGGACGATCGGCCCCGTGCAGTCTCTGGAAGGGCTCGAAGATACGACTGTGAAATTCAGGGGCAATGCCAATGCCGTTGTCCTTACAGGAAAGCAACCATTGCCCGTTCTGGTCTGAAGACGTGACATGAATCCGCGGCTCGTTCGCGCTACGGTAATGAATTGCATTGCCGATGAGGTTTTGGAAAAGCTGAACCAGGCTTGTTTCGTCTACGAGAATTTCAGGCAGAGCGTCATGTGTGATGATCGCCCCAGATTCGCGGACGACGCTGTGCAAATTCGCAATCGCCGTTCTGAGTGGAACGTTCGCGTCAACC
Organism: uncultured Acidobacteriaceae bacterium; assembly: GCA_963814195.1. GTDB lineage: Bacteria > Acidobacteriota > Terriglobia > Bryobacterales > Bryobacteraceae > Bog-105. The sequence goes on along the minus strand of CAWFBU010000002.1, from coordinate 788,508 downwards.
GCCGTGATGGCTTGCGTGCCGCCCTCTGAAACTCGCCCATATAGCAGCAGGTCTTCAATCAGACTGCTCATGCGCTTTGCGGCGCTTGTTAGGTGATGAAGTAGTTCATTGCCTCCAGCAAGCTGACTGCCGTACCTGCGCTCCAACAGCTGGGCATATTGCGTTATGGTGTTCAACGGTGACCGCAGATCGTGCGAAACAATATGAGCGAATTGCGAAAGATCTTCATTGGACCGGCGAAGTTCATCAGCACGTCTCTCGAGTTGCTCGTGCGCCTCGTTAAGTTCCGCTTCCGCTTTCCTGCGCGGTGAGATGTCGCGAAAAACAAGCACGCCACCAATCACCTCGCCGCTCGCACTTTTTATAGGAGATGCGCTGTCGTCAATGGGAATGTGCCGTCCGTCTCTCGAAATCAGAACAGTATGGTTTACCAGGCCTACGGGCACGCCAGTTCGCAGGACAGTCATGATCGGGTTCTCAATCCTTTCCCCGGTATCCTCGCGGGCCAGAATCACCGCATCCTCAATCCGCTTTCCGAGCGCCGCATTGTCCTTCCACCCGCTGACGTCGTCCGCAACCGGATTCATAAAAGTGATACGGCCTTCGGCATCCGTTGCGACTACCGCGTCGCCGATGCTGGCGAGCGTCGTTCGAAGCAAATCGCGAGCCGCCAGCAGATCCCGCTCGTACATGCGCCGTTCCCTGGCGTTAAAGACGGTAAAGCTGTTGAAAATCGGCTCGTCGGAAGGGTCACGCTTTTGACGAGCGTTGATCAACGTGGGCAAAATGCGGCCGTCTTTGCAAACCATGTCGAGCGCGATTTCGTCGACCGCTCTCTGCACCCGTAGTAGCAAATTGAAGTGGGTCTCGTAAAAAATCCGTCCGCCCACAGTCAGCAGGTCCGTGAACCGCTTGCCCTGAACTATCTTGTCCCGGACTAATTCGTTGCGCTCGTACCCGAGCCACTCCGCAAGCGTCCGGTTGATTTTGACGATGCGCCCATCAATCGTGGTCGTGAGATAACCACATGGGGCCATCTCATAGAGTTCTTCGGCGCTCTGGTCGAGAACAAACTCAGGTGGCTGGGTTTCTTTCGTGACAGTCTCCACTCAAGCGTTGAGGTAATTCTTAATGACCTCGATGGTCTCGGCGGGTGAGCTGAAATGCGGGCAGTGTCCGGTCGCCCGCATCTTCTTAAGCGTGCTGCCGGGAAGATGCTGATGGACAAATTCTCCAACGCACTGGGGCGCAATGCTGTCTTCAGAGCACTGCAAAACGAGCGCCGGAACTTTCACCAATGGGAGATCCGCGCGGTTATCCGAAAGAAACGTGACTCGCGCGAAGTGCTTGGCGATTTCCGGGTCGGTCCGGCAAAAGCTTTCGGCAAGCTCAGATACCAGTTCCGGTCGATCTTCGTTTTTCATGACGACGGGCGCCATTGCTTTCGACCACCCAAGATGATTCTCATCGAGGGTCTGCAGCAGACCGTCGATATCGCTTCTGGTAAACCCGCCGACATAGTGATCATCGTTTATATAGCAGGGCGACGGACCTACCAACACCAGCCGATCAAAAGCACTGGGCCTCTTATTCGCTGCCAGGACTCCAATGATCGCGCTGACGGAGTGCCCCACAAAGATAACGGGCTCTCCCGAAACAGCATCAATGATGTCCAGGACGTCCTGTGCGTACCCGTCCAGTGTTCCGTATTTGTCACGGCTGTAATGCGACAAATCCGATTTGCCTGCGCCTACATGGTCAAACAAAACAATTCGATAATCATCTCGAAACCCAGGGACCAAGAAGCGCCACATGATCTGATCGCAGCCATATCCGTGCGCAAGCAGCATCGTTTTGCTACCAGTCCCCACGATGTTGACATTGTGCCGCTCGAAGATCGACATGGGATGAATGTGCCCGACCTGTAGCCTTGCTCACTCATTATGGCATCGGATTGAAGGAGTTTCGGAAGCGCCCTAATCCCAGGCGAGCGATGTCAGTGGGCTGTGAATTAGGGGCGGGAGCGATAAGGCCCTCTCAACCCGGAGTCGACTCGACTAACGTCTGGTTTCTCATAGTAAGATGCACATGGATCGAGGGAATGAGGGTCACCCCGAAGTCGTTCGCCACAATTGGGCGCCAGACGCCACACCTTGCCTGAGCCGCTATCCCGCACCAGCCGCGAGATCTGAAAGATAGCGCCTGCATCGACTTCTGCTTCACCAAAAGGCTCGTACCGCTGGGAGTTTCAGAACGGGCGAAAGACTGTTATGGTGAGCCACAAATGTCCCGTATCTTTCGACGACGCAAGGAATGATATCTGCAGGTCGATTGATCCCTCCGGGGAATAGTTTATTGCTCGCAAGTAGTCGAAAGGTGGGCGGACCACAGCCGTGGATCAGCCACTTTGCCGATAAAGCGCTTTCCGTCGAACTACAACGCTCTGGGGATCAATCCCACCATCGCCGCCTTTACGGCAAAGTGGATTGGTGAACGCTGCACCGGGGCAATTCAGAGATACTATGGTTCGGTGACGAGTACAGGCCTCGCTCGTGCCGCTGGGTCAGCTAACGTTAAGCAACTCGCATTCAAAGCCGACCGCGAGATAGTAAGCGAACAACTCCTCAGAATACGCTCCAGCAAAGAATTTTGTTTGTCTCACCGCCTGATACGCTTCCTGGAATTTACCGTAGAGAAGGTTCTAAGCGGGAGCGCCGCGGAACTGAAGGAATACTTGATCGGAGTCGAAGTCTATGGACGCGGGGAAAACTTCGATCCGAAAAGCGACTCAATCGTCCGCAGTGAAGCTGTTCGATTGCGCGACCGCCTTCAAAGGTATTACGAAGCAGAGGGCAGCACCGATCAACTGCGAATCTCATACCGAAAAGGTTGTTACGCCCCCGTGTTCGAATCCCGACTGGCGACGAATCGCGCCAGCGCGTCGCCGGTTCAGAACACGATTGCTGTGCTTCCTTTCGTGAACGTGGGCGCGAGCGAAGAGCCCGGGTTCTTCAGCGAGGGGCTCACGGACGAACTCATCTCTGCATTCGCCAGAGTTCCAGGACTTAGAGTGGTCGCCCGGAGTTCCAGTTTCCAATTTCAGGCTACAGCGGTGGACGTCCGCGAGGCGGGGCGCCGGCTTAACGCGGAGGTCGTACTTGAAGGCAGTGTCCGATACTCGCGGGGGCGCGTACGCATCCATACACAACTCATCGAAGTCACCACCGGCCTTCACCTCTGGTCAGGCACCTTCGAGAGACAAATGAACGACCTGTTTGCGATTCAAGCAACGATCGCTAGTGCAATCCTGACTGCACTCCACCTGACGGCTCCGCCAGTGCCCCTGGTGCATGAAGATGAGGAAGCATATGTCCTCTGTTTGAAGGCACGTCAGCATCGGACAGCCTATTCAGTCGAGGCGGCGGAGAAAAGCTGCACCCTCTATGAACGCGCGCTCGCAATAAACCCACGCAGTGCCCGTGCGTGGTCAGGCCTCGCGCTTTCACGGAACTTTCTCGCGCACCGCGGTCAAACTTCCGACGCCAACATTGAACAGGCTCGCTACGCGATCGCGAAAGCGCTCGAAGCCGACAGCACCTCCGCGGAAGTTCACTCAGCGAATGCGCTTCTGCTTGGCTTCAACGATAGGAAATGGAAAGATGCCGAACGAAGCTTCCGAAAGGCTATGGAACTCGCGCCAGGCGAGGCGGATATTCTGCATAGGGCCGGTATCTGCCTCCTACTCTTAGGGCATTTTGATGAGGCGGAAGGTCTGCTCGCACGCGCAGCGGGGCTCGATCCGCTGGGACGCCAGGTTCAAGTTGACCTTGGCCTTCTAATGCGCATTCAGGGCAGGTGTGACGAAGCGATCGGATATTGCCAAGCGGCGCTCGAAATCGATCCCCACCACCGGGAGGCAGAATGGCAATTAGGCCTTGCCCTGCAGCGGGCGGGTCGGTTCTCCGAAGCGATGGCCAGTTTCGGGAGAGTAACAACCACCCCTGAAGAGGAATTGCCGGCGCTTGGCACCATCGGGAACTGCTACCTCGCGTGGGGCCGTTCGGAATTAGCGCTCAGCACTCTGCAGCGATTGGAGCAGGCTACCGGTCAGGATCCAGCCACAATGCTGCATGCTCGGGCACTGATATATGTGGCGCTCGATCGCCCTGAGGCTGCGCTGGCGTGCCTGGAGCAATGCGTTCGTTCTCGTTCGTCACGCCTCGTTCTGTTGAAACACGACTGGAGATTCGCATCTCTGTCGAGCACTCCTGGTTTTCAGGCCATCCTGAAAGAGCTCGGGTTTTAACCTCCTAACGGTTAGCAAGCCCCAACTTGCAAGCCAGTTAGTCAGAAACTCCGTATGCTGTGTAAAGGCGTGCAGCTGACGAGGCGCCGTTGCGGACAAAAGGGAATGATGGTATGCCAATGAAAATTCTTTTCGTTTGTCTACTCGGTGTTTCTGCCATCGCACAAACTCCGAAAGTGCAGACTTTTGATTCGAGGCTCCGTTCGTCCACCATCGTGCGCGAGGACCTGTTTGCCGGGTTTATGGCCAACGACGACGGGAGGCGACAGAGAGGGGAGAGAAACGTTGAGATCCTTCTGGCAGAACGGCCGCAGGACAGACCAGTCTTAACGGCGTGGAAAGCGGGGATTGCACTCGACCGCGCCGTGTCCGCCGCCGAAGCGGGGCGTACGAACGATTTCGACCGGGAATACTGGAAGGCACTCGATCTCTTTGCAGAGGCTTCACGACTGGACCCTGCTGACCTCGGGGTGATGATTACCCAGGGTGCGGCCTTCGCCACGTTTTCCGATCGTTTGCCGCTACGCTACCGCGAGGAAGGCTGGAACAAGTCCTACCAAGCATACGGTGCGGTATGGAAGCGCCAGGAAGCTAACGTAACAAACTTTCCTTTGCACCTGAAAGGGGAGTTGCTCGCCGGAATGGCGCAATCCGCTGAGCGGACAGGTCACTCGAAGCAATCGGCGCAATTCCTGGAACAGATACTGGCGACCATGCCCGGAACGCCCTACGCTGCCATCGCAAAGAAATGGATCGAGTCGCCGGCGGCTGCCGCAGGTTCGAACCTGACCTGCCAAACATGCCACGAGGCGGGGCGGCTCGAAGCCAGGAAGGCATCTCTTGCCTCGTCTAAATGAAGCCAATCGGGTTGCCTGAAGAAGCTATTTTAAACAAGTATTTGGATTGTGATGAACGTCAGGACAGATCGATTGAACGCGAGTGCTTCTGAACTGTCGATTTACGTTTCACTCCGCTTCTCAGGCCCAGTATCGGTTTCCAGGCAGTTATGATCACCCGAAGCAAAGTGGCAGTCCCTGGCAAGTAACCATCGCCTGATTGGGCAGTATAAATCGGTCAAGCTCGAAAGCTGACACTGAGCTATCAATCCGCTGTGCCCGCCGAAGAGTCTACCAATCCGTAGTTTGCCTGAGTCCACTTGTCCGAAAAACGCGCTACTCGTGGAAGCGATCCACAGCTTAGGCCAATATTGCCCAGACCCGGGAAAGCAATGGGCATGTCGCCCGACCAACCGGCCTCCGGGAAAGTAGCCCTCCCGTTTCAGCCTGCGGGCTGAGCAATCGCGGCCAACCCTCAACCTAACCTTCCCCGGCACCCTCCCGTGACGCCCATTCTTGCTGCCATGCCACCAGAGCAAAACTAAATAACAGCCGCAAGACGACAAAGCAAGAAGCTCCAAAAACCTCAATGTCCCGAACAAATCCCGAATCTGCGAAACGAAAGCCGCCGGAGATTGGCGCAGGACAACCGCTAACAATAGGGGCGGCCACACCATCGAGGTCCCGAGCAGAGCGTACCAGTGTCGACGCTGCGACCGAATCGGCCAAAGCCGAACCAGCGGAACTACAAAAGACAGGAACGTGACCCGTCATAACCCATCCCCCGAGCAGCAGAATCATACCGGTCATCTGAAGTCCCCCGCCATTAAACAATGAAGGTTGGGATCGCTCGCAAAGTCCCTCACAATAAAAAACATCACGGCAAGAAGTAGGTTGAACAGCAGAGCGACAAATGCGAAACAACAGGCGCAGGCCCGCGCGGGCCGTCTTTTCTGGTTCCGTTTGGGTCACCGAAGCCAAAAGAACTCCTGCGCCGACCGATCGCCTGCGGAAGATGCATCCTCGCTCAGCCACAACCGCAACATCCTGCATGTTCGGCTTGTCAGAACGGAGCGACAAGACTGAAAGTTCTGCCCGAGGCGCATCCGAGAAAACGACCGCTAATCACTTGCAGCATTACACTGCTCTTTGCCCGCGCGCCCCACTCTACTCATTCCCGTCGAAAATCTGATAGGCTGATCTCGCTTCTACGGCCACGCATATCCCCGGAAAGCCATCACCATCGTGCATGATTCCCCAAGACGGCGCGCGATCCAGTATCTGGCCAGACTCACCCTCGTGATCGCCTGCCAGATCGTGCAAGCCCAGCATGATCACTCCGGAATGAGCACCTCTCCCAAGATCCCGGACAATCCCATCGCTCTGTTCCCGAAGGAACTGGGAAACTTCACGCGTCCCATCTCTTCATCCAACCCGCAAGCCAAAGCTTATTTCAACCAGGGCTTTCAGCTGATGTATGCGTTCGATAAGTGGGATGCCATGCGCTCATTCAAAGAAGCGGAGAAACGCGACCCCACCTGCGCAATCTGCTTTTGGGGTGAAGCTTGGTCCTGGGGTTCCTTCCTGAACGGGCCCATGCAACCCGAAGAGTCCCCCATGGCTTTCGCTGCCATCCAGCAAGCGCGAAAGCTGGGCCCTGAACAGGCCAACGCCGTCGAGCGCGCCCTGATCGAAGCCATGTCCGTTCGTTACGTCGAACACTTCGACCCGGCCAACAAGCGTGACCAGGACTTAGCGTACGCAGAGGCGATGAGAAGAGTCCATGAGCGCTACCCAACGGACCTCGACATCGCGACGCTCTACGGCGAGTCCCTGTTCCTTCTGGAGCCTCGCCGGGGCTCGCGTGATATTCATTCACCGAATGTGAAGCGGATCCTTGCCGTGTTCGAAGGTGTCCTCGCCCGCGATAGCCGGCACATCGGGACGTGTCATCTTTACATTCACCTCACAGAAGCGACGACCGAACCGGCCCGCGCCGAAGCTTGCGCAGCGAGCATCGGCAACGCCATCCCCGGTGCAAGTCACATCAATCACATGCCCTCTCACACCTGGAATCAAATCGGCCGCTGGGGCGATTCCGTGCGGGCGAACCTTCAGGCTTGGCATACCGACCAGAAGGCGGCCGTCGGGGAAGGCTTCGCAATCTATCCATCTCATAACCTCCACATGCTCGTATTTGCAGCAAGCATGGACGGCCAGGGGGCCATCGCAATGCAAGCCGCCCGAGACTACGACAAAACCGTGGGTGATCATGTCTATCCCATCCTGGCCTTCATCCGGTTCGGCCGTTTCGATGAGGTCCTGGAAATCAGCAAACCTACGGACGAGATCGGTGCGGCGGTTTGGGAGTTCGGGCAGGGTTACGCCCGGCTTCGCAAGGGTGAAAAGGACCTGGCCCGCACTCATCTGAAGCACTTGCTCGTTGCCGCCGCCACATCGAAAGGGATGTTCCGATTCAACTCGGCGGATCACGTCCTCGCCGCGCTCGGCGGCATTCTCGAAGGCGAAATCTACCGCAGTAATGGCGACTTGGACAGCGCCGTCGCGTCCTTCCGGCGCGGTGTTGCGAACGAAGACGCCATGATTTACGACGAACCCGAAGCCTTGCCGTTCTCCGTTCGCCATTGGCTCGGTGCTACGTTAGTGGAACGCAAGTCCTTTGCGGACGCCGAGAGTGTCTACCGTGACGAACTGAAGAAGCACCCGCATAACGGCTGGTCCCTCCTCGGTCTGCAGATGTCTCTGGAAGGGCAGGGAAGACCCGACATGGAGGTCGCGAAGGACCTCGAGACCAGTTGGGCCCGTTCGGATACATGGATTCGGGCCTCCCGTTTCTGAGACTCCCGTGGCTCGCTCGTCACGGGTCACAAAATTCGAAAAAATTTCTTCTCCCGCACTCTCAATCGCTTAAGCCCTTTCGCCGCACCCGCCGGTTCGGGCGTCAACCGATACTTCACGCGAGAGCCCGAAATGCAATCCACCTCAACTGAAGTCACCGCAGCTGAAGTCACCGCGCGAACCGCTGCTAACCGGAAGAACGCCGAAAGGTCCACCGGCCCCCGCACCGACGCCGGGAAGGCCCGCTCTTCTCGCAACGCCGTGCGCGGCGCACTCACCGGCCGCGTGGTCGTGCTACCAAACGACGATCTGGACGCCTACCAAACACACGTCCTCGGCTACAAGCAGCAGTTCAAGCCCTGTACCGACTACGAACTCGGGTTGGTCCAGGCCCTCGCCGATACTGATTGGCGCTTGCAGCGCATCCCGCACCTCATCATGGCCCTGATGACTAAAGGCCGCGAAGAGTTCGCCGAGGCGTTTCACCATTTGAAGCCCGCCGAACGCGCCGTGCGCATCGAACTGGAAACTACCCTGAAATACGAAAAGCAACTACGCAATTTGCAACTGCAGGAGAACCGGCTGCACCGCCGTCACGAGAAAGACGTCGCCGAACTGCGCAGCGTCCAGCGTGAGCGCGAGACCCGATATCGCGAAGACCTGACCATAGCCGCCAAGGTCTATGTCGCCGCCCAGCACGAAGGGCTACCCTTCGACGCCCAGGAGCATGGGTTCGATTTTTCAACTCACGAGGTAGAAGTTTTTCTACAAGGTCAGCGTGCCGCTCAACTCGACCGCGACCTCCGCTTCGGCCCTCCGCAAGCTAATCCGGATCTCGCTGCCTGAAGTTCCCGGCGCTTCCGCGAGCGCCTTTCTCCCCCAGAAATCTCATATACACTGAAGAGTACTTCGATGGCCTCGCCGTCATGCACGTTTTCGGAGGTTGCACGTCATTCCCTTAGGCGGAATGGAAACGGATTTCTACCATCGGAAGCACATCGAATCGACCGGCCGCAAGGCCGCTATGCTGGAGGACGCGCTTGTGAGTGAGCCCCTTCCGCCGCTTTTCTCTGACACTCAGCTCGATTCGGCCACCGACGACCAGGCCCGCTTCATTCAGCAGCATTTGCGCCGTATTTTTCTGCTAATTTACCGCATTGTCGGGAACGTCGACGACGCCCAGGATCTGACGCAGGAGACCTTTATCAAGGCTCTGCAGCGGCAAGGCCAGTTGAAGGATCTGGAGAAAGCCGGCGGCTGGCTGTCACGAATTGCGGCCAATACTGCCATCGATTTTCTTCGCAAAAATAAAAAGTTCGCTGTAACGGATCTGAATGACATCGCTGAAACCCGGACCTCCGGTTCCGACAGTCCGGAACAGTCTCTTCTCCGTGGCGAGCGAAAGTTGCAGTTGGATGGAGGGTTGGCAACCTTAACTGTGCGCGAGCGTACCGCGCTCCTCCTGCGCGATGTCGAGGATCTGCCCGCCGATCAAGTTGCGCTTCAGATGAACTGCTCCATGGCGACTGTGCGTTCCCACATTGCCAATGCCCGGCAAAAATTCAGGCGGTATCTCGATGCAAGGAGATGGTCCTGACTTTGAACACGACCAAGAAAATCGAACATCCGGACGCCAACGTCCTGGCTTTGTTCGCGGGCAAGGATCTTCCTTGGACGCGCCGTTTCCAGGTCCAGCAGCACCTGGCCAACTGCCCTGCCTGCGAAGGACAGGTCAAAGCCATCCGTTCCGCGTGCCAGGAACTGCGGCGTGAGGCTGAATCGGAAACCCTGACCAGCTTTGAAGCCATCGCGGATTGGTCGCGCTTGGAACGCGAGATGGTCGGAAATATCACGGTCGGAGTCGCCGCGGCTCGCTGCATCGATCATGTCCATAAGAGCCGCAAGCTTTGGGTCCCCTGTGCCTTCGGTGCTGCCCTGGTTGTGGTCTTCACGTTAGGATGGACCACTCACATTCCCGGCGAGCAAACTCAGCATCTTTTCACTTCCCTCCGATCCTGGTTGGCTGGCGAAGCCGACCAGGGGACCGGCACAATCCTTCGCTCGTCGCCCAGCGGCATAGCGGTCAGGTCGCAAGGTACAACACTGACGATGATGCACCCGCGCTCGGCGACCGTCTCCATGTCCGGCACTTCTTCGGTCGAAGCACGTTTTGTCGACGAGAGTACGGGCTTAGTCACCATCACAAGCGTGTATGGGCAGTAAACACCGGCAGCTTTTCGCTTTACTCAGCGCGCTGGTGTTATCGTCGAGCGCTGCATGGGCGCAGAGCGATAACGCGCAGTGGCTCGACGTTCAGTTCCCGCGAGATTCGCCGGTCCTGCCCATCTCCTTCAGTCTCCGCCCCAGCACCGCACGGGCGATTGGCAACTCAACCACGCTCGATCTGCATGCTTCTATCCTGCTGCGAAATACCTCCGCGAAGTCGATTACCGGTCTAACTCTTCGGATCGAAGCGCAAGATCTCGCCCCCGCCGGTAAAGCGTCTCTCAGCGTACCCAGCTTGCATGCGCAGCCCGGAGACGTGTTTCCGCTGCGCCTCGATCTCGAACTCCGAAAGCCCTTTGGCGCCATTGCCATGCAGGGCGCGACCGTGCAGGTAACGCTCGATTGTGCTCTGTTTAAGGACTTTACTTCGTATGGTCCGGACAAGCTCAACAGCCGGAGATCCCTGATCATCTATGAGTTGCAGGCCCGGCGTGAGCGCCAGTACGTCGCCGGTCTACTCGAGGCGGGACGGCTCGCCGAGATCCGCGAAGAACTGAATTTCGGCCTTCAGGATGTCCAGCAACCCACGCTTGGCTTAGAGGTCTCGCATTTGCCGGGAACCTCCGGCCCGCGGCACACCACCTCCAGTCTTGACATGATGAACTTCGCCAGTTCTCCCGTCCGGCCCACGGGAGGATCGGTCCGGATCGCCGACGGCAATATTTCATCGCCTCAGATCGATGTAAAAAATGATTCGCAAAAAACAGTTCGCAGCGTTGAGGTCGGCTGGATCGTACGCGATGAGCACGGCAAAGAGTATTTGGCCGGTTCCATGCCTGTTGCAATTCAATTAAAACCCGTCGAGACCGGCACACTCAGCGAGCCCGCAACTTTACGCTTCTTTAGAGCTGCCGGTCAACCGGTCGCCATCGAGGCCTTAACGGCCTTCGTCAGCGACGTAGAATTTGTGAACGGTGATCATTGGATCCCGAGCCGCGCCGACATTTCGGCAGCCACCAAAAACCCTGCTCTGCGCCGGGCGTTGATTGATTCTCCCGAACAGCAGCGTCTGGCAGAGATTTACCGGCGCAAGGGAATTAGTGGCTTAACAACCGAATTGAAACGTGCCGATTGAGCATCGAGACTTGCTAGACTAAGAAGGTTCGGGGCGTGGCTCAGCCTGGTAGAGTGCCTGGTTCGGGACCAGGAGGCCGGAGGTTCGAATCCTCTCGCCCCGACCAATCTCCAAACCAAGTCCCTATTGACGCTTCGTCAACGTGACATCCGCCACCACAGGCTTCCCATCTCGAAGCACCTTGATTTGCACCTTGTCGCCCGGCTTGGATTGCCGCAGGACGTAGGTAAAGTCGTACAGATTGTCGATCGGCTTGCCCCCAAACTCCACGAGTACATCGCCCCCACGCAGACCCGCCTTCGCCGCTGGTGAACCTTCGCGTACATCGGAAAACCGTACTCCATGCGGCGGACCGCCGAAATCAGGAATACTGCCGAAGTAAGGTCCATATCCTCCTCCACCTGATGAATCCAGGTTGCCCGCGTGCGGACTCCCCGCGCCCTTTACGAACTGCGGACGGTCCGGCTCGTTTGCGAGCGTTCGGGCAATCTCCGAAACCTCTTGCAAAACCCGGACTGCGTCCACCGCATTGATCTTGTCCCAGGTATCGCTCGGCTTGTGATAGTCGCTGTGCAGTCCCGAGAAGAAGAACAAAGTGGGCACTTGCTTGGCGGTGAAAGAGGTGTGGTCGCTCGCTCCGTAGCCACCCGATTCTGATTCGTCCGCCTGGAAGGAGGCGTGCTTGCTGGCCTGTTCCACAAGCGCTTTGAATCCTGTTCCAGTGCCCACTCCCCCGATATAAACCTTGTTGTCGCGAAGCCGCCCGATCATGTCCATGTTGATCATCGCGACCGCATCCGAAAGCGGCTTTAACGGATGCGCCGCATAGTACGCAGACCCCAAGAGTCCCTCTTCCTCGCCCGCGAAACACAGGAATAAGAAACCTCGCCGGTTGGCATTGCCGGCGCTGAGTGACCGCGCGAGTTCGATTACGCCCGCGGTGCCCGAAGCATTGTCGTCCGCGCCAGGGTGAACCGATCCGACTTGTGAGGGAGCCAGAGAGTCCTGTTGACCAAGCCCGAGATGATCGAAGTGCGCGCCTAAAATAACGTACTCGCTGGTCTGCCCGGGCCAGTATCCGACCACGTTGCTCGTCGTACGCTTCTCCTGTTTCAACTCGACGGTTACTGCGGCGGTGGCTGTTGGCTGAAGAGCGAACGCATCGGATTTCAGTTCCCGGTCAATTTCGCTGACCACTTGCTTAAGATCTTTCTTCGACGGAGCCAACAATCGGTCGGCAACTTCGGCTGAAATCTGGTCAACGAGAATCCCATAATCCTCCGTTGCGGTCAGCGGCTCGAACGTGGCCAATTTGTCGCCATCAGCGCTGTGGTTAGGAACGTCAATGACAATCAAGACGGCCTTCGCGCCATGTAGCTTTGCGTTCGTTACCTTGCTTGAAAACAAGGCATGCTCTGTCAGATTCTTCCCGTCGAATACGCTGGTCGGATCGTTCTCCTGCGGCTCATGACGTAGTATCACGACAATCTTGTCTCGTACGTCAACATTGGCGTAATCGTCGTAGTGGAGCTTAGGCGCCGTGATTCCATAGCCTGCAAAGACGATGGCTCCCTCAGCTTTACCGTTCGCACTCAGATTCAGCGGCACGAAGTCCACTCCTTGCCGTAGCTCTGTCAGCCGTCCTTCCTCACGAAGAACCAACGCGTCACGGTCGCTCAGGCCGGTTCGCGCCGTTACTTCAAAATTCTGAAAGTAGCTATTCCCTATGGGCTTCACCTGAGCTCGGGAAAACTGCGTCGCAATATACTCTGCTGCTTTTTGTAGCTCCGGAGTTCCTGTCAATCTGCCTTTCAACTCGGGCGATGCCAGGAATTTGATATGCGCCAGATAGTCTGTCGGGGAGATCTCTGCCGCTATGCCCGGCAGCGCCGGTATCAGACAGAGCAGCGCCGCCCATAGCTTCGGCCGCCCTCGTTCGAAACTCGGTTCCACGGAAGACATTCGTTCAGGGTACCGGAAAACTGACCCGCGCGCTGCGGCCCTTTAATTCGTGCTGATCATGACCTCAATCAGGTTGGGCTGACCCGAAGCGATTCCTGCTTTTACCGCCGGTGCGACATCGATGCCGCGTTCCACTCGCTGCGCTGTAACACCCAGGGAGGCTGCGAGTGCCAGGTAATCAATGGCCGGGTCTACCAGATCCATCGCAATGAAACGGTTGTTGATGGAAGAAAGGTAATGCGCTTGCGCCTTCATGTAGTTCTTCAGTACGTTGTACTCCCGGTTATTCATCACCACAACTGTGACCGGTAAGCGTTCGTGTGCAAGCGTCCAGAGTGCCTGTGGCGAGTACAGCGCAGCGCCGTCGCCCACCAGGCACACGACTGGTTCACGGCCAATCCCCAGACTGTAGCCTGCCGCGGCGGGAAGACCCCAGCCCAGCGCGCCACCACGCAAGAAGGCGTAACTGCGTACAATCTCGTCGCGAAGGAGTGATCGGAGAAAACCCGATGTGGCTATGGATTCGTCAACAATCGGAGTCTTGGGGCCAACTGCGCGCAAAACTTCGCGCGCCGCAACAAGGGGAGTAATCACTGGTCTTCCCGCTTCCTGTTCGGCATGCTGCTGCACGGATAGGTGACGCGCTTGCATGCGCGCGCCGTGTGCCTCAGCGGCAGCATCCAGTTCTCCTCGCCGTGCTTGCAATCGTTCCCGGAGTAGAGGAAGGATGACGTCCAATGATGCTTTGATGTCGCCTTGCACAGAAAGTTCGGTGTCGTACGAGCGCCCTAGGTCACGCACGTCCGAAGAGAGCTGAAACACGCGGCATCCTTCCGGAACCGCTGAACCCTCTGTATAGAGAATGGTGATTACCGATTTGCCACCGAGCGCGAACACTCCCTGAAAAGGTGCCAGCTCGGCTGCAATGTCGGTGGCTCGGGTCGGGAGATTGCCGGTCCAAAGAGGGTGCGCCGTGGGGAACGGCAGGTGTGCCGGCCACGACGAGCCGTAGACCGGTGCGCCGAGCATTTCGGCCAGCTCTACCGCCTGCTCGTTCGCCTCGCTGGACCAAACCTCATCGCCAACTATGAGCGCAAGCCGCCCTGCCGCAAAAGAAGCCAACAGTTCTGCCAGTCGATCGAGCGAGCCTGCCACGGCTCGAGTGTCGATACTGGAACGCCGGGCGATACCGACGCTCGTCATCTCTTCCATCATGTCCATCGGGAACGACAGAAACACCGGGCCGGAAGGAGCCGCTTTGCAATCGTGGAAGGCACGACGAACAAGGATTGGGAGTTGATCCGCCTTAGTAACCTCGCGTGCCCATTTCACGCTGGGAGTGGCGATGCCGACCAAGTCGCCGAACAACAGTGGATCCATCAACGCGTGGCGGGAATCCTGCTGACCGGCCGTGATCACCAAAGGCGTCCCCGAAACCTGGGCGTTGAGCAGATTGCCCATGCCATGGCCCAGACCGCCTGCCGTATGAAGGTTGACGAAGCCCGGGCGCCTTGCGGCCTGCGCATAACCGTCCGCCATCGCCACTACGCTCGCCTCCTGCAAGGCCAGAACATAGTGAATCGGCGTGGGTCCTAACAGAGCGTCAATCAAAGGCAGTTCAGTTGTACCTGGATTCCCGAAGATGTACTCGACGCCCTCGCTCTCCAGTACTTCTAAAAGCACTTGTGCGCCACGTCGGGCAGGGATCTGATGAGTCGATGTAATGCCAGATGGGAGAGTCATTGACACCAGGAAATGCCGGTAATCTCAGCCACCACTATAGCGGCTACTTAATGACTTGCCAGATTCCGAGACGCGTCAAGCAGGCCGTGAATTGCCCAAGCGAACTATTCTCGCTGGTTTGGAGCATTACTGAAACAGTACCTGTACCGTGGACACTTGCTGTTCAAAGCGAAGTCTGCTGATGCTGCCGTTTACTTACACGCTTATAACCGGAATTTATCTTAAATCGCATTTGTTCGCGTAAGTTTAAGGACTCTCCTGACAGGTCAGATTATCGTCCTAGTTCTTGACCTCGAATAACTCCTTTCCGCAAAAAGGGACGGACTTCGGTTGTATTGACAGTGTGCATTTTGGAATACGAAGATGGCGGAACAACTTGTAACGTGGTCGTTTCCGAGTAAGTGAAGCAAGGAGCTGGTCATTAACTGTAATCGTGCCCTATGAAAAAAATTAGTAATGCCTTTGTAAGTCTCGTGCTTTTGACCTGCCTGGCAGATCGATTGTTAGCGCAGACGAAAGCGACTTATGCAAACGACGACTTACGGACCGGTTGGTATCCTAGCCAGTCCATTCTGGCTCCACCCACGGTGGGCAGTTCGCTCTTCGGCAAGATCTTCGATACTCCTATCGTGGGACAGGTCTATGCCCAACCCTTAGTATCAGGAAACATCGTGTTTGTGGCGACCGAAGCGAACTGGATCTATGGCCTGGATGTTTTAACCGGCTCTGTCAAATGGTCGCGGAACGTAGGGACTGCTTGGAATGCGTCCGATTACGGCTGTTCAGATCTTATTCCTACGCTGGGCATCACATCAACGCCGGTCATCGATAACACCAGCGGGACCGCTTACTTTGTGAACAAGACTTATCTAATCGCAAGCAGCGGGCCGGGAGCATTCTTCTTACATGCTGTGGATGTGACCAGCGGGGCGGAGCGGCCAAATTTCCCAGTGCAAGTAACAGGCACGCCGAGCAACGATCCAAACAGCACCTTCGATGGCACACTCCTGAATAACCGCGCGGGACTATTGCTGATGAACAACGTGGTGTATGTCGCGTTTGCTGCCATGTGCGACATCCATCCGTTTAAAGGCTGGGTGGCTGGTATTTCAACGGCGGGTCAGAGGACAGCACTTTGGACGGTCTCGCCCGGAAATGATGGAGGAGGCATCTGGCAGGCCGGCGGAGGGCTGGTCTCCGATGTTGCGGGCCGGTTCTTCTTCGCCACGGGCAATGGATACTCCTCTACTCCGAACGGTACTTATGCATCGGGTGCAGCGCCTGCGGGCCTTGCTGAATCCGTCGTTCGATTGGCCGTGCAGCCGAACGGCAGCCTAAAGGCTGACAATTTTTTCTCTCCCTATGACTCGCCTTCCCTCGACAGCTGGGATGCGGATTTAGGGTCGGGAGCGCCAGTCGGCCTTCCGAGTGCGTACTTCGGAACAGCCGCCTATCCAAACTTATTAGTTCTTTGCGGCAAGCAAGGGTATGTGTACCTGTTGAACCGCGACGACCTCGGAGGTCAACGCATGGGACCGGGTGGAGCAGATGCCGCGCTGGGGCGCATCGGACCGTACGGCGGCGTCTGGTCCCGGCCGGCCGTCTGGCCAGGGGACGGCGGCCATGTGTTCGTCGTATCGGCAACATCAAGTAGCAGCCCCAGCCCCACCGCAGGGCAGATGCGATCGTTCCGATATGGGTTGGATGGGACAGGGAAGCCGGCCATCAGTATGGAAGCAACCACGACTGAACAGTTCGGCAGTTTCTCCAGTTCTCCGGTCGTAACCAGCGATGGCACTACGTCCGGGAGTGCGCTGGTATGGCTTATCCAAGTGCCCGACGGGACCGGCAACAATGCTCAACTGATGGCGTATGATGCAACGCCGATCAACGGGCAGTTCAATCTGCGATTCTCGGCTCCAGTAGGACAGGCTTCGAAGTTCACGCCGCCGGGTGTGGGACCTGCTCGAATCTATGTCGGAACGCGCGACGGTCACCTGCTTGGATTCGGTGTGCCGGCGAACGTCGCCCTCAGTGCTCCCTTAACGCAGTTCGGATCGGTGATTGCAGGCCAGTCTACTTCGGCGACAGTAACGTTGACCGCGAGCACGGCGGTAACGATTCAGTCTGTAACCACGAGCAACCCGGTCTTTACGGTCGGTCAGATCACCCTGCCGGCCACGCTGGCGCAAGGCGCAACTTTCGCCGTTCGAGTTCAGTTCACTCCCACGGCCGGTAGCTTACAAAGCGGTAATTTGCACGTCGTAACCAATTTGGGAGCGCTGGATTTCAGCCTGGTGGGCAATGGAGTGAACCCGCAGGCGCACCTGCAAGCGTTCCCGTCCGTCTTGAGCCTGGGAGGCACTTCGCCCGGCGGGACTCTGGCAGGCAGCTTGACAATATCTAACGACGGAGGCCAAGCGCTCTCCATTCAGAACCTAATCGGGCCTAAAGCCCCGTTCACTGTAAGTGGTGCCCCACCAGCCAATACGGTGCTGAACCCAGGGCAGGCCATTACGGTCACGGTGCAATTCGCTCCGACCGCGACGGGCAGTTACACCGATTCTCTACAGGTGGTGAGCACGGCCGGCACTATCGTGATCAATCTGAGTGCCGCTTCTAACCTGCCGGGCGCTTTGACTGTAAATGGGCAAAGCTTGAACTACGGGCGCATCGGCGTGAACAGCACCAGTACTTTGAACTTCACCGTTGCTAACAGTGGCGCTTCCTCCCTGATCATTACGAAAAGCAAACCTCCGAGTTTGGGCCAATTCTCAGCCACTACTCAGCTAGCAGAGGGTACGGTTCTCCAGGCGGGAGAGACGCGGCAGATTGGAGTGCAATTCGCTCCGACTTCGGCAGGCAATTTCAGTGATAACTGGACTCTGAACTCCAATACCGGGACGGGTCTAGCCACTGTCACGCTAAACGGAGTGGGTGCCGTGGCTTCCGGTATTCTGTCTGCTTCAGTGAACGCGGTGCCTGGGACCATCTCATTGACTACGGATGGAACGACTGACTGGAGTCACTGGGGCGATAACGCGCATAAAGCGCAAGTGACGTCGCAGATTACGATGAGCATCATCGGGAACCAGGGCGTATCGAAGTACAACGACGACACGCGTAGCCAAAGCTGGACCGATGGCACCCCGATTGCGCAGGCAAACGGCGACCGGTCGGGGGTCTTCCTGTGGGGGGTTGGGAACGGCTACGCGCTCGTAGTTCCGGCGGACCAGAACAAACGGACGCTGACGGTTCATGTAGGTGGGTGGAACAGCGCCGGACAACTGCAGGCGACATTGTCGGACGGGTCGGTAGTGCCATATTCGGATACGACGACAGTCGCGACCGGTTCTTACTACCGGGATTACACGGTTACTTACCAGGCCGCCTCGGCCAATCAGACACTGCAAGTGACCTGGACCATGACGGGCGGAACTGGCAACCTAACCCTCAGTTCGGCCGCTTTGAAAGGCGGGGTTCAGGTAATCACAGGAGTCCTTTCGGGTTCCGTTAATACGACTCCGGGAACGATCTCATTAACTACGGATGGAACGACTGACTGGAGTCACTGGGGCGACAACGCGCACAAAGCGCAAGTGACGTCGCAGATTACGATGAGCATCATCGGGAACCAGGGCGTGTCGAACTACAACGACGACATGCGGACCCAAAGCTGGACCGATGGCACCCCGATCGCACAGGCAAATGGCGACAGATCAGGGGTTTATCTGTGGGGCGTTGGCAACGGATACGCGCTCGTAGTTCCGGCGGACCAGAACAAACGGACGCTGACGGTTCACGTCGGTGGGTGGAACAGCGCCGGACAACTGCAGGCGACATTGTCGGACGGTTCGGTAGTGCCATATTCGGATACGACGACAGTCGCGACCGGTTCGTATTACCGGGATTACACGCTCACTTACCAGGCGGCCTCGGCCAACCAGACACTGCGAGTGACCTGGACCATGACTGGCGGAGCTGGCAATCTGACCCTTAGTTCAGCCGCCCTGAACGGATCTTCGACTGTGGCGCCTACTGTACCCACCACCCCGACTGCGCCCACCACGCCCCCAAGCGCTTCCACTATTCCGACCGGTTGGGTGTACCTGGTGTCGCAGAACAGCGGGAAGTGCGCGGATATTGAGGCTGTTTCGACCGCACCCGGTGCGCGTGTTCATCAATGGACTTGCGTCAGCGGCGAGAACCAGAAGTTTCAGTTCATACCTGTCTCGGGCGGCTACGAAATCACAGTCAAGAATAGCGGGCTACAGCTGGAAGTGAGCGGCGGTCCAACGGCGGTGCAAGATGGGGCTTACTTGGTTCAGGATTCGTTCGTAGGCGGGACGAATCAAATCTTCAATCTGCAATCGATGGGCGACGGCACGTTCGAGATCCTGGCAATGCACAGCGGCAAGTGTATGGATGTGGAAGGAGTATCTCAGAGCGATGGTGCTTACATTCATCAGTGGAGCTGTTTGGGCGCACCAAATCAGAAATGGTCGCTGGTGCCGGTGCAATAAAGGACGGGCTCTTTTCGGGCTCTGGCTGAATCCGGCTATTCGGCACGCAAAGCGCTCATGGGCTCCACGGCCGCTGCACGCATAGCCGGGATCCAGGAAGCCAGAAGCGCCGCTATACAGAGAAGAAAGGTGGCGAGTGTCAGCATGTTGGGATCCCAAGGTTTCACGCCAAACAATTGACCACTCATCAGCTTGCCGGCGCCGATGGCTGATGGAATGCCAAGAGCAAGTCCGACACCCAACTGCGAAAACGCGTCGCGCAGCACCATGGTGAGCACT
Organism: uncultured Acidobacteriaceae bacterium; assembly: GCA_963814195.1. Classification (GTDB taxonomy): domain Bacteria; phylum Acidobacteriota; class Terriglobia; order Bryobacterales; family Bryobacteraceae; genus Bog-105. Next base: position 768,639 of record CAWFBU010000002.1, on the reverse strand, counting down.
CCTGTCCGATTAGCGCCCAGAGCCATGCGAACGCCGATCTCGCTGGTTCGCTGTTCCACGCTGTATGCCACTACCCCATACAACCCGATGGCAGCTAGTACCAAGCCCAGCACGCCAAAGAGCATTGTGAGGGTCGCGATCATCTTTTCCTGCTGAAAATCTGCGCTCAAGACTTTGGAGTAAGGGTCGACGCCATAGAGCACCAGGTTCGGATCGATGCTCGCCAATGCCTTGCGTACGTGCTCTTCCATGCCTGGCGGGTTGCCGGGAGCCCAGATCACAACGTTGTAGAGGTAGTGGGACGAGATTTCGCCGCTCACGTACGTCGGGTCGTCGTACTTGACTGTTTGGGCTTCCGGCACCCAGAACATCGGGCGTACCGGATCCTTGTAGTCGTAAGTCATGTAGCGCATGTCCCCCGAAACGCCCACGATTTCAAACGTTCCGGAGTACTTTATCTTGTTCACTCCAAAGTGCTGTCCAACCGGGTTCTGGCCTTTGAAGAACTTTCGAGCAAAGGCCTCGTTAATGACGGCGACATTCCTTGTGGACGCCGTGTCTTGATTTCCAATCGGTCGGCCCTGCACGACCTTTGCGCCGAGTGTTTCGAAAAACCCAGGCATGACCCTGGCCCACCCAGCTCCCGTGTCTTCTTTCGCATTAGGCTCGGGCCTGCCTGCCACACGGACACCTTCGTTCCAGCTGTCGCCTGTCATGGGTGCATAGAGCGCCGGCGCCACCATCCGGACGCCGCGAATGCGAAGCAGGCAATCGTTGATTTGGCGGAACATAGGTTCCAGTTGTTCCGGCTTGTAGTTGCCCAGCGATGGATTGATCCAGGCGATGTATCGCCCTTGGTTTTCGAATCCGAAATTCTGGTGCTCCAGATTTCGTAGGCTCTGGCCGAGTAGCGCTGCTGCAGCAAGCAGGACCAGTGACATAGCCGCCTGCGCCACTACCAATGACTTCTGCGCTAGCGATCCCCCGCCGCCGACAGAACGATTGCTGCCGCGGAGTGCTTCCACCGGGTCAACATGCGAAGTCATCCACGCAGGAGCTATTCCGAAAACCATTCCGGTCAGGATGGAGAGTGCCAGAGTGAAGAGCAGCACCGGCCAGGACGGTGAGGCATCGACCGGCACGTGGTTATTGGGTCCACCGATCTGGAAAGCCAGGTACAGAATCAGTCTTGTTCCCGCATAGGCCAAGCCGATCCCTAGAAATCCACCAACGATCGCAAGCGTCACGGATTCGACGAGTGCTTTCCGGACTAGTCGGCTTCGCGAAGCTCCAAGCGCGACGCGCAGAGAAGTTTGCGAACGCTCCTTCAACCCGCGCGCGAGCATCAGATTTGCCAGATTGCCACAAGCTACAAGCAGCACGCAGCCCGCCGCTATGAGTAGCAGCTTCAATCCATCCTGATACTGATCTCTCATGGCCGCCACTCCCGCCCCGCCAGGGATTAAATGAAGCGTCTGCTGACGCCAGAGTTCTTTTTCTCTGGGCTCCATATCGGGCACATGGCTAGCCAGCCAAGCATGGAATTCTACTCTCAGCTTTGCCTCAAGCGACTTCGGGTTTACTCCTGGACGCACTCTTCCGATTAAGTCGAGAAAGTTGCTGCCGGGCCGCTTTAATCGTGCCGTGTCTCCGTCAATCAATAGCTCGGTTGCAAGCGGCATCCAAAAGTCCGGCATGCCCCAACCCGCGAGTTTCGCTCCATAGAATCCAGGTGGAGCTACGCCTATCACCGTAAACGGGTGGCCGTTGATGAGGTAACTGGCGCCAACCACCGAGACATCAGAACCGTATTTGGTTTGCCAGATGTGATAGCTCATCACCGCCACGGCCGCGACGCCTTCTACATCATCCGAGTCGTTCATCAGACGGCCGATCCACGGCTGAACGCCAAGAGTCTTGAAGAAATTGCCAGAGACAAACTCCCCATTGCGCGTATCTGCTTGACTTCTGGCGCCGGCTCGACGAACCCCAAGCGGTGCATTGCCCGCTTGTAGTGCCGCTAGGCTGGTAAACTCCGGCGTGTTCGCGCGGAAGTGCTGGTAGGTTTCCCAAGAGAACAGCGAGAAGTTTCCGTCATCACCCTGGACATAGCCACCCCAGTTGCAGCAGCGGATCTTGTCCCCTATCCTCCAAAGCTCTTCCGGTTTGGTTACCGGAAGCGACTTCAACAATACCTGGTGCACCAAGGTAAAGATTGCAGTAGTCGCTCCGATTCCTAAGGCCAAAGTTATGACTGCCGTCGTTGTAAATCCCGGAGCTTTCCGTAGCTGTCGTAGCGCCTCGCGCAGGTCCGCCATAGTTCTTTCTTGCAATACTCGTCCGGCGGTGTTTGGTTACGCGAAGAGCTAACTTTTGTTTGGAATACTCTCCGGGAATGGCGTCCCCCGAAGAGGAGCCGGAAAGCTGGAGCGGCTTGCGAAAGTTCGACTGCTAGTGACCTTCAGGTGCTTCGACCGGTATTACTCTGGGTTGGTCGTTTTCCAGATTAAGTAGAATGTGAGACCCATCAGCAGGTAAAGAAGCGCAACGGCGAGCCATGCAACCGGGATATTTCCCCAGCGGTGGTCGCTGTCCGCTTTCTTCATCCTGAGTCGAACTTGGCTCTGGTCGAGGTTCTTTGGAATTATATGAAGGTGTTTTGAACATCGTCTAAGCCCCAAGCGTCCACATGGAAGCGTGCTTACCCATGCTGATCGGGGCGCCTGCGGCGAAGCGACTATATGGCGCTTCGCTTGAAGCATTACGTTCTCTTGCAATGTTCATATGTTTTCAGTTTGAGGGCTCATCGTGTGTTTGCAGCAGTGATGCACTTCGTACCGAATTAGAGAGTCGTAGCGCTCAGCCACGAACCAGGCCATTAAAGCGCTGAGAAGCTTTTATGGTTTATGGCCGAAGGACTGCTGAAACGGTAAAGACAAATTAGAGACCAGCAGAGATGAGGACGAGAACTCGCAACTTAATGACCATCGCTCTTGTCGCCCCGCGGCCATGCCGGAGTTCGCAGCAGGTCTTACGAGGGAAACTGATCGCACCTGCAACATTCTCTAAGTCGGAAATTTTGCTTTAAGTCGGAAGTTTGCTGGCTCTACGGAAGGCAGGAGCATAAGCCTGGCCAGAGCTGACAACTTTTTGGCAGGTTGTGATATTCCGTTCTTCACTCCTGGCGGCTAGTGTTGAGACGAACTACGCGATGCCGGGAAAGATTGCTGTTGTGACGGGCGCCTCAGGAGGCTTGGGGTCGGAGATGTGCAAGCTGATTGCCGCTGAAAAGATTCGGCTGGTGTTTGTCGATCGGAATCTCGAGAAAGCGAAAGGTTTTGCAACGACGCTGATGACGCAGTATGCCGAAGCGGTGCTGGGTTGTCTTCGTGGTGGACTTAGCGAACCACGCCGATATCCGCCGCGTATGTGCCGAAATCTTACGAGACTATCCGACGATTCACTACCTTTTCAATAATGCCGGTGTTCTGACGGAATCGCTGCAATTTTCCGGGCACGGGAACGAGTTGCATTTTGAGGTGAACACGTTGGCTCCGCTCCAAATGATCGATCTTTTGCGTCCGGGGCTGAAGAGTGCAAACGGGGCATGTGTGGTGAGCACTTCGGCGGGCTTGTCATTGAACGTCAAAATGCTGAACTGGGATGAACTGATTCGTCCTAAAAGCTTTCAGAAGCTCTATGGGCCGTATGTCAATTCGAAAGCAGCGCTGAACGTCTTGACGGCTGCCCTGGCTGCCGAACTGGCACAGGACAAGATTGTGATTCGAGCGGCGGATCCGGGGCCGAACCGAACCGGCCTGACGAGAGGCCGAGGAACACCGCTGTGGATGCGTTTGTTCTACTGGGCTCTGCCTGCGCCGAGCAAGGGAGCGCAGCGCATTGTGGAGCCGGCGCTCTCCGACAGGTGGGGCGCCCGGACGGGCGTGCTGATCTCAGACGGCAAGATTCAGAAGCTACCCGCAGCATTGGCAGATGGCGAGTTTCAGAAAACATTTCTGCAGAAATGCCGCGCTCGTGCCGCCGAACAGGCAACGATTTAGTGCGGCCAATCCGGCATGTTCGATTTGTAGTCTTTGGGTGTGAGTCCCATGTTCTGATGAAAGAAGCGTGAGAAGTTAGCCACCTCATCGAAGCAGAGGGCATAGGCGACAGCTTTAACCTGAATATCCGGGTCGGCGAGGAGGCGTTTGGCCTCGAGAAGGACGCGACCTTTGATCAGTTCCTTGCCCGTGTGTTTGAGCGTGCGCACGAGTTGGCGGTTTAGAGTGCGGACGGAAACGTTGAGCCGAGCGGCGTACCAAGCCGGTTCGCGCTGCTGGACGAAATTGTTTTCCAGCAGAGTCTGAAATTCGCGGACGAGCCGCGGCAGTGCGGTTTGACTTCCCTCAAAGTGGGGCCTGAACTCTTCCAGCGAGGCAAGGCGATAAGCGAGCAGGCCGAAAGCAGAGGCGATGCGCGGCTGAGCGAAAGGACGCGTGCGGGTCGCAAGTTCGTCCGCAAATTCCGCGTACCACTTTCGGACGTAAGCAGCAGACGTTCCGCCGAAGCCGATACAAGGGCCGACTCCGAAGAGCGCATCGAGTATCTCGCGGACGGAGGAAGATTGTTCCAGCGTGCCTAGGAATTCATTCGTGAAGGTGAGAATCTCGCCTTCGATGGTGGGGTGTTTGCCGAAGGCGTGCACTTGGCCGGCGCGAAGCAGAAGGAGATCATTCGCCTGTAATGGCACCGGTTCGAAATCGACCATGTGGTGATCGACTCCGCCGGTAACAAGAATCGCGACGTGAAAGTGCAGTCGATGCGGTTCGGAGTGATCGATGGCGCAACCGTTGCCTGCGAATAAGCTGCGAAGCGAGAGCCTTTTTACCCCGAGCGCCGGATGAGTTCTTCGGGCGCAGTTGGCGTCCTTCGGTTTGATCAAAGGACCGTTGAGCCTAGGTGGAAGGTGATGGTTTGCCAAAGCAACCGATGTGTCGAGCATAGAGACCCCTTTGATCAGTTAAGCAGTGCGGCGCCCGGGTGTCCAGAAGCCCACGTACCTATACCGATAGTGAGGCAGTTGGTCAGGATTGATAAGTTTTTGGTTGTTTCCGATATTCCCGAAGCCCACCGGGGCAGCGTAGGGTAGCGGTGTAGGGCGCAACTTTTCTTGGGAGAGCTTATGTTTCGTGTGCTTGGGATGCTTCTGATCATGACCGCTGCAGCGTTAGGTCCTGCGGCTACGGCTGCCAATTTGCAATCGATTTCGCGAATTGCGTTCGGGCCGGCCGACACGCTTTTCGTGGCGGATTGGAAAGCGGGTCGGATTTACGCATTCGAACTGCCCCCTACCGAGCCGGCCGACGGAAAACTGTTTAACTTGCGGCAGGCGGAGAAGGGGATTCGCTCGGCGATTGGGGGAGATGATTTCGAGTTGACGGATTTGGCTGTACGGCCGCAATCGAACGAAGCGTATGTGGCGTTGACTGCGCGTGCGGAGGGCGAGCCGGTAATCGTGGTGGCGACACCAAACGGGCGAATTCGGAAGCTCGAGTTTGAGAACTTGCAGGCGACCTCGATCGAATTGCGGGACCAGCCGGACAAATCACTCGTTTTGTGGGATCACATTCCCGGACGAAGCTTTACGGTAACCGATATGCAGTGGCACCAAGGAAAACTGTATGTGGCCGGGCTTTCGAACCAAGCCTTCTCGTCCACGCTGCGGATGATTCCGTATCCGTTCCGAGGTGGAAGCAACATGGTAACCGTGGAGATGTATCACACTAGCCATAACCAAATCGAGACACGGGCGCCTATTCGCGCCATGACGTTTGCGCAACTGGATGGCCAGGACTATCTGATTGCCGCGTACCTGTGTACGCCGCTGGTGGTGATTCCGGTGGACAGTTTGCAAACGAATGCCCACGTCAGGGCAAAGACCATTGCGGAACTCGGGGACGCAGGCATTCCGGTGAACCTGTTGACCTTTCAGGCGCAGGATTTGAACACAGGCAAGCTGGGTGACTACGTCTTGAGCGTGAATCTCTATATGGGGTCGGAAGTGATAGCGATGAGCGAGATCGAACACGCGAACCAAAGCCCTGGGTTGACCACGCCGGTGGCATATGGCTCGCGCGGGCCGATTGCAATCAATACAGAACCGCTTGCTCCCGCGTTCCGTGTCGTGAACTTCAATGATGGTTACTTTCTGACGCTGCGGCGCGACCCGGCCTCAGGCCACACGCAGCTAATGACTTATAACAAGGCGCTCGGATTCAGGCTTTCCGATATGGATGTCTCCGAGTATCTGCTGCCAGGGTACGTGTACACGGGTGCCCAACGGCAATATACGCTCCCCGTTCAGAACAAGATGAAGATCGACGAAGGATTTCCGGATCAGGTTCGCAAGTAGACCAGGGAGGCTTTATGCGATGGCTCTCATGGGTAGCGGCGCTGGTCGCGGTAGTGGGATTGGGTGCGACAGGGCAGCAGAGCGTGATCCAAGTCTTTCCGAGTGGGAACCGACTTCCAGTGAACGCCCTTCGATTGTCAATGGAGTTTACAGAACCACAGACAGGTGCGGTTCTGCCGCACCTTAGACTCCGGGACCAAGATGGACGCCCACATCCTAACGTGTTCCTGCAACAGGAACTCTGGTCTCCTGATCGCAAGACGCTGACAGTGTTGTTCGATCCCGGCCGTGTGAAGACTGGCACAATGCGACATGCTGAGTTTGGTGCCCCGCTTGCAGGGTACACCGGAGTGGTACTGACGCTTAACAACATTGGGGTGAAACGCTGGCGAGTGGACGGAACCCGGTGCGGACCGCTGAACGTGAGCCTGTGGCAGATCGAAGAGCGGCAGCTAAACCAACGCTCGTCGCTCCGTATTCGCTTTCCGGAGGCAATCGATAGCCAAGCCGAACATTTACTGGCCGTGGTGGATGCCTCGGGGCGTCGTGTCGCAGGCTCCGAGCAGTTGGGGACCTTCGAGACGAGATGGATATTCACACCGGACTCGGCGTGGACCCGGGGCGAATACCGCGTGGTGTTGCATCCAGACTTGGAGAATCCGTGCGGCGATCGGATCGGCGATGCATTCGAACATCCTGTAGCCTCGCAGGTGGAAACTCCAGGTGAGTTGCGGTTCGTAGTTCGCTAGGTGCGCGTTGAGACTGAGCAGCGCTCTGCCGCACTCTGTTAGCTGAGTCTTGATCTGCTAGATCGGAGAGCAGGTTTTGACGTTCGCACAATGTCTGACTTGATGGCGGAAGTTCTGAAACCAAGCCACATCGTTTGGATATGATTCTCGACGATCTTGTCGTGGTCTGAGAGACTTGCTACCGGTCCCGAGGTGATGAGGACTTGAGTGGTGCCAAATAACGACACCCACCAGGTTTGGGCATCTAACAGCTGCGTGCTCGTGTTTAGCCCGACGTTTTCAGAGCAAGCTATGAAGATCTGCACGAGGCGGTCGAAGAGTTGCCTGCCAATTGCGTCGATATATTCTCCGGAACGCACACCATTCCGGTTTTCCGGACCTAGGAATACGACGCGAAAGTGGTGCGGGTGAGCCAAACAGAAGCGCACAAAGCCCCTCGAAACCTCAAGCAGTGCTTTTTCCGAATCGCTCTGCTTCTTCCAAATGCGATCTACTTCTGCCAACATCTGGTTAAAGGTTTCTTGGCAAATCTCTGCCAATAGAGAAGACTTGTCCGGGAAGTAACGGTACAAAGCCGCATGCGCGTATCCAAGCTTCTCCGCGATGGCCCGAAGAGTAACATTCTCGTACCCATGTTGAGCAAACAGCTGGCTCGCAGTCTCGAGAATGGCATCTCTGCGCTGTTCACGGCGTTCGGAGGCGCGACTCGTCGATGGGGTCTTCACAAGGAATAATTCTCTAGCCGTGAAACAAAGTTACCATCGGTCGCGTTACCTGTTCCGATAAAAGTGACCAAAGGTCACAAAGTGTGCTATGGTCTTCTTGGGGTTGCTGACCCACTGCGAACATATGTCCCACGAGATTGAACCCTTCCACCTCGCCGTGCCGGAATCGAAGCTGCTGGATCTTCGCGAGCGTTTGATGCAAACACGCTGGCCAGATCGGGAGAATGTGAATGATACAGGCCAAGGCCCGCCACTTCAAAAGCTGGAAACACTGCACCGTTACTGGCTCGAGAATTACGACTGGCGGAGATGTGAATCGTTGCTGAACAGGTTCGGGCAGTTTTGTACGACGATCGACGGCATCGATGTTCACTTCCTGCATGTTCGTTCTCCCGAGCCCGATGCCTTACCTTTAATACTCACGCACGGCTGGCCGGGTTCCGTTTTAGAGTTTCGGCACGTTATCCAGGCGCTAACCAGACCCGCGGCCCACGGCGGAGATGCGAGACAGGCCTTCCATGTGATTGCGCCGTCTTTGCCGGGCTTCGCCTTTAGCGGAAAACCGGACGCACCGGGCTGGGGAATCGATCGAATAACTGATGCCTGGATTGAACTTGTCACCAGACTTGGATATAAAACATGGGCCGCACAAGGGGGCGATTGGGGTGCGGCTGTGACGATGGCCCTGGGACGCAAAGCGCCTCCAGGTCTGGTAGGTATTCATCTCAATTTCGTTCTCTACCAGCCCACGGAAGACGAGATCTCCCAAGCTACACCCGATGAGCGAGCCATGATCGAAAGCGCTCATTACTATCAGAATGTGCTGTCCGGTTATGCAAAGCTGCAAGCAACTCGGCCACAGACGCTCGCGTACGCACTGGCGGACTCACCGATCGGCCAAGCAGCTTGGATCTACGCCATGTTCCAGGACGTTTCTGACAGCGGGGCTGATGCGGAAAAGGCTTTCAGCTTGGATGACATGATCGACGACGTCATGTTGTATTGGTTGCCGAACGCCAGCGCTTCCTCTGCGCGACTTTACTGGGAGAGCGCGAAGTTGATGATGGCAGGCGCCCCGGCATTTCCTCCTATGACGATTCCAACAGCCATAAGCATGTTTCCAAAAGAGCAGGTTCGTATCTCGAGACGCTGGGCTGAATCTCGCTTTCAGCAACTCGTCCACTTCAATGAACTATCTAGAGGTGGGCATTTTGCGGCTCTAGAACAACCAGACTTGTTTGTTCAAGAGCTGCGGAACGGCTTCGCAACATTTCGACCTTAAGATGCATGCCACCCTGGTTGGCGCTTTTGTCGTGGCGCGCCAGACACAATCTTGAGAGGTCTCTGTCACTGAGCTGATCCGGCTGCATTCCTGCGCTACTCAGGTGTCTCGAGCACAACCATGTGAAACTTGGTGGGCCGGTTCCCCTCGCAGAAGTAGGCGTGCGGAGCATCTGTGCGCAGATAGAGCCCGTGTCTACTCCGTGCGATCACTCGGCTCCCTCGCAGATCCGCTCCTACTGCTCCGGAAAGCGGATAGATTAGTTCTTGCGTGCCGGAAGCGTGCGCTTTCGCTTCGTACCGTTCGCCGGGATACAAGGTCCAAACCCAAAGTTCAAACATCTGAGGACCACGAGTGCCGAATAGTAGCTGGGCTCTACCGCCAGCGGGTCCCCGCCAGAGCGTCTTTCCTTCTTGGAGGCTAAACTCTTCGGCTTCTCGGCCACTGGACATTTGCAGCAGGTCCGTTACCGACGCCCCGAGCGCAGCGGCCACCTGACATAGCGACGCAACGCTCGGATTCCCTATTCCTTTTTCCATGTTGGCAAGGCTTCCCTTGCTTACCCCGGCACGAACTGCGAGTTGATCAAGCGATAGCCGTTGTTTTTTCCGCAGGGCGCCCACGCGTCGTGCAACCGTGGCAATCGTTCGTTCTGAAAGCGCATTGTTCATTATTTTGACCGTTACGGTCAGTATGATACTACTGATGGAGACCATGCCGAATGCCTTTGTACCCCTCGTTTCTCCGGCAGTTTGGCGCGAGCACCCAGGTTATTGTGCTCTCAGCGTCACTGCGCTGAATTTTCATCGTTCTGCCCTACCTCCCGAGGCTGGTCCTCTGAAGCCTTCTGTTTGGATGGAGGCCCATCTCGAGTCCTGGCGCACGGCTTTCCGCCGCTTTGGAGCGAATCCGAAGAAGACTCCGAGTTCTGTTGAGGCGTTGTGGAAAAGGGTTGAGAAGACCGGTACGCTGCCCGCAATTGGACCAGTTGTCGACCTTTACAATGCTTTGAGCGTTCGCTTCGGAGCTCCTTTCGGCGGTGAGGACCTCGATTGCTACGAAGGGATTCCACAGTTGCTGTCTGCGGTAGGCACAGAGCCGTTCGACACTGTCCGCGACGGCGCTCCCACTGTCGAATACCCGGAGCCAGGCGAGATCGTTTGGCGTGATGATCGAGGAGTTACGTGTCGCCGCTGGAACTGGCGACAGTGTAAACGAACTGCGCTCACCGACGACAGTACCAACCTATGGTTCATCATTGACCGCCTGCCGCCCATGCCGCTCGAAGAGCTCGTGCACGCGGGCGAAGAACTCGTGGGGGGACTGCGGGCAATGTGTCCTGGTGTGGAGACAACGACCTCCTTACTACAGCCTCTTACTTGACGCGTATAGAAGTTCCACCTATTCGTTGCCACCCGCTAATTGCCTTGATCAGGTGTCAGCACGGCCCTTTCAAACGATAGACCGCAGGCCGGGACGGGATGACTTCTAATCTGTTCGTCTCGAGGTTCAGAGGAAGCAAGAAACTCTTGGTCCCGTTTGTGCAATGTCAGCTATCGTGGCACTAAACGAGATCACACGACGGATAGGTCCGCACGTCTGCCTTCGCATGCTGACAGGGTTCCACGGGGAGATCACCGCAGTCCGATGCTTCGGCTGAAACGTCAGGGACGAGGAACTAGAAATTGAGACGCAGGCTGAGTTGAATGCGGCGTGGAGTGCCGGTACCGACGGCTCCGGTGTTGCGTACGTTGGTGATCACGCCAAACGAACCTGAGGAGATGTTGCCCGGAGGGTTGGCGTAGATGGGATGGTTAAGGACGTTGAAGGCTTCGGCGCGGAATTGCAGTCGCAGGGACTCGGTGAGCGAAAAGACCTTCTGAAGGGCAGTATCGATCTCATACCAGCCCGGACCGCGCCCGATATTACGCCCCAAGTTGCCGTAAGTGCCGGCCGCTGGAACCGCGAAGGCCGCAGGATTAAACCAGTTATCGATTGACTGATTAGCGGGATAGATTGGGACGCCAGGAACCAGATTGGGGCGCTGTCCGCTATTGTTGCCATCGGGCAACGCGCTGCGTGGACGAGAGACGGTAATGTTCACCGGCAGGCCCGTGTCGGCCGTCGCGATGCCCGAAAGTTCCCAGCCTCCAAGAATTTGGCTGCCGATGCCGCGGCCATTCAGAAAGCGGCGGCCCGGGCCAACCGGAAGTTGATAGATGGCATTAGTGGTGAAGGCGTGACGCGTGTCGTAGGAGGAATCACTACGATCGCAAACGCGGCAGTTTTGATTCTGGAATGAGATGCTTTCGCCCGCTCCGAGTGAACCATCGGCTATAGCGTGCCCCCACTGGTACTGGCTTTGCCAGAGAAGGCCCGCGGTGAGGCGGCGGATCAAAGAGACTTGCAGGGCCTGGAAGGAGTTGTTGGCGTCGTTTGCTTTCAAGCCGAACTGCGAGAACTGGGGCAGCGGCCGTTGGCCCGTTGCAGGATTAATCAGATTAACGGAGTAGCGGTCAAACAGATGACGGCCGGCACTGCCGAGGTAGCCGACTTGCATCTGGAAGGCGCCGGGCAATTGCTGCTCGACTAAGAAATTCCATTCCTGATAGGAGAGATCTTTGCGATGACGGTCGATAGCTTTGGGTGAGAAGAGAGCAGATGCTGGTGTGATGAAGGGCAGGATGGGATACGCGATAGCCGGGTTGTCACTCGAAGTGATGGAGTAACGCGGTACGGCGCTCTCGAGCGGATCACTGAAGTCGTCGTTCTGATTAGCGCCGTAGTAGATGCCGTAGCCAGTGCGGATTACTGTTTTGCCGCCCGGGCTGGATGGTGTCCAGGCAAGGCCGAGGCGTGGTCCCCAATCGTTGTAGTTGGGTTCATAGTAGGGCGTCCCGGGAGGGCAGTAACCGCCGCAACCAACGATATCCACGACCGCTGAGCGATTCAGGACTTCTTTCGCGACGGTATAGAACTCATAACGCAACCCGAGATTCACGGTGAGGTTAGGAGTGGCTTTCCACTCGTCTTGCAGGTAGCCCATGGCAAACGTCCGGCGATTGCCGCGAACGCCTTCGCCTTCCAGCAGGCCGATGCTGTCAGGTGTATTGCTGATGAACTGTTCGGGGGTCGAGAAGCTGATGGAGCTGGTGCGTGTAGAGTTGCCGGCATTATTCAGGCGGATACGGCGAATCTCAACGCCGGCCTTCAGCGTGTGACGGCCCGGATCTTTGTGAGGTTGTCGATGTAGGAAAAGGTGGTGCCGATTTCCACGTCGACTGGATTGTCACTCAGCGGATCGAAGTTTGCCGACGAGACCTCAATGGGCGCGGTGCCGAAGATCTGGTTATGATAGTTGACCCGGTTGAGACCGAACTTGCTTTCATTGATAAGCGTCGGCGAAAAGATGTGTTGGAACTGAAGCACCAGATTTTGTGGGACGACCGGAACTCGATTGACGGTGCCGAGCGCATCCTGCGGGCTGTTTAGGAGCGCGTTGTCGATGTTGTAGCGAATGAAGCCGGTGCTGCTGTCGCTGAAACGATAATCCAAACGAAACAGGCCGGCGTCCTCGCGAACTGTGTTCTTGACCCCGGTGGTGCGCAGGTCAGAGTATTCATCGACGGGGGTTTGCCCAATAGGATAAGCATTGATGACCGGTGTGAGGACGGGCGACGTCCTCAGCACAGCGGCGCGGAAGGCAGCATTCGGTACGAAGGAACTGAAGGTTTGACCCAGGCTCTGCTCGAGACCTTCGAAGTTGAGAAGGAAGAAAGCCCGGTTCTTGATGACAGGTCCGGAGAAGTCGGCTCCGAACTGATTGAGGCGGAAAGCGGGTATTTGGGAAGCGGTCGAAGGGCGAGCGCGTGTCGAGCTTGTCATTGCGGAGATAGTCAAAGGCCGACCCGTGCCACTCGTTGCTGCCCGGACTTGGAGACGACGTTGACTTGTGCGCCGCCGGCGGCTCCACTTTCGGCAGTGTAGTTGGCGGTGCTGACGCGAAACTCCGAGATGGAATCGAGCGAAATGTTGAGGCGGGTTTCGGCTTTCTGTGTTTGCTCCTGGACGCCGCTGGTATCGATGCCGTCGAAAGTGAAATTGCTGTCATCAAGAGAGTGACCGTTGAAGCGAATGTCGCGCTGCGAACCGGAACCAGAGTTTATAGCGCCAGGAGCAAGGGTCATCAGCGTGGCCCAGTTGCGGCCGTTCACCGGGATGTCGGCGATCTGAGGAGCTTCGATCACAATGCCCTGTTCAGCAGAAGTGCGGTTCAGGGCTTCGACGGAAGCTTCGACATTCACAGTCTCTGTGGCGGTGCCAATTTGCAGCGTGGTGTCCACGGTACGGACCTGGCCATATTGAACGTCCACACGATCGACCACTAACGGCTTGAAACCCCTGCCGTTCACAGTCAATTGATATCGGCCCACGGGAAGAAGGTTGAAGGAGTAGATCCCGCTGGAGTTGCTAGTGGTTCGCCGTTCGAGACCGGTGGAACGCTCTGTGATCTGAACGGCTGCACCCTGTACTGGCGACCCTGAACTGTCGAAAACAGTACCGTTGATAGCCGCCCGATCCTGAGCATTCAGATCTCGTGCAGAAAACAACAATGAAGACGCGACAAGGCTAATGATGGTGAGATGACGAAGCAAAGACCCAGACCCTACGTTCGATGCTGCCGCATTACTGTTACAGAGGTATTGCAGAGCCGCGACAATCTGCAAAGTACTGGAAGCATCTGCAAATCTGCTGGCTTAACCGTGGTTCTAACGTCTGGCTTTGTTCTGTTGTTCGCAAGAATGAGCGTTGCGCCTGGTGCGCAGGTCTTACGAAGCTTCATAGCGAAGTGATGCCGCCATTGGCATGCCGCTTCTTTAAAGTTACGTCCGGTGCAAAAATTAGGAGTCGGTGCCTTTCAACTCAGCGCCGTTGCGGATCTCGTCAGTCGCATGGTCCACCACTTCGTCGCCGGCTTTGAGGTCGCCCTGCACTTCGACGAGATTACCTGTCGTTGGTCCTTTGCTAACGTTGACCCACTGAGCATGACCATTGTTTTGGCGGATTACGAATACTCGCTCTGTTGTGGTCACGATGCTAGTTGGAGGAACCAATAACGAAGGTCGGGAACTCTCGACTGGCCACAGTACAGAAGGGTACATGCCCGGTGCAAGCAGCCCATTCGTGTTGTTTACGTCGAGCTCCACTGGCATGGTACGTGTCTTGATATCGAGCGCGCGCGCCGGTCGTGTGATCACGCCGGAAAAGGTACGCCCCGGACGGGCAGGCACTTTGAAATCGACCTTCAATCCCTTTTCGATTCCGGCTACATCTGCCTCGGGTACCGCCACCGCAAGCCGCAAACGTGAGACTTGATCAACTTGTAACAGCGGCACATCCGAGCCAGGGCCCACCAGGGCTCCCGGATGGATGTAGCGCGTTGTAATGACACCGTCGAATGGTGCGGTTACTCGCAGGTAGGAAGCTAGATCCTGTTGAGATCTCAGATTGCCTTTGAGCGACTCACTCGTTCTTTCACGGGATCGAACCAGCGCTTCAGCCGCATCGGTCTGGTGTTTCACCTGGACGAGATCGTTCTCAGCAACCACGCCGGGCGTCTTCGCGGCTTGCTGCAGATTCTCAAGATTGCTTTGTGCTGCAGCAAGCTGGGCTTGAGCCTGAGCCACATCGGACTCCGCCGAGGTCACCTGTGCCTGCGCCTGGGTGATATGCGCTTCAAGTTCCGGAGCGCTGAGCTGGACGAGCAACTGTCCGACCCTGACAACGCTCCCACGGTCGACGAGCACTTTATCTACGAATCCAGCTACCTTCGCACGCAGTTCTACGCTGAGAAAGGGGTAGAACTCACCGGGCAACTCCGTCGTGCGCGCAACCCGCTTCGACACGACCTTTGTAAGTTTTATTGTCTGTGCGTTGCTGAAGTGTTGTGTACAAACCAGTAAAACGCATAGCGCAATCGGTTTACGAATGCTGTGACTCATAGTATTGGCTTAAGGGATCGTCTGGATTCAAGGACAGGGAAGTAGTGGCGGCCTTCTGCTGAAGGATGGAATAAATCGCGGGCAGAACCGTTAGCGTGGCGAAAGTGGCAAACAGCAGACCACCGATAACGGCTCGACCGAGCGGAGCCGTTTGATTTCCACCCTCAGTCAGACCAAGCGCCATGGGGAGCATCCCGCAGATCATGGCGGCAGCGGTCATCAATATTGCTCTTAGCCGAGAACTCGCTCCCTGATGTGCTGCTTCGGTTGACGAGCTCTTCTGTTCCAATCGGTGCCGTTCGGCGAACGAGATCAACAAGATCGAATTAGCGACAGCAATTCCAATCGCCATAATGGCACCTATGAACGACTGGACGTTCAACGTGGTGTCTGTGATCCACAGCATGATCAACACTCCGCAAAGCACGGCAGGTGTGGTCAGGATCACCGCTAACGAAAGCCGGAAAGACTGGAAATTGGCTGTCAGAAGAAGGAAGATGACAACCACAGCCAGCAGGAGGCCGATGCGAAGACCTCGAATAGTTTGCTCCAATCCAGGCGCTTCACCATGCAGATGCACGCTCACGCCGCGCGGAGGTGTTCCGGCTCGCTGAATGGCATCCTGTATCGGGGCGAGCGCCTTTCCAAGGGGCACATCGTGCAGGTTGGCGGTTAGTGCGATAACGCGCTGGCCGTTGTAACGGTCAACCTCACCGGGAACCCTCGGGGTAGTTATAGTGGCGACATCACCCAAGTAAGGCTGTGTATGCCCCGGCAGCATGAGGGGAACCGACTGCATCTGCTGCAGTGATTGCATCCGATCCGGGGGGTATTGCACCTGGATCTGAAACGCATTGCCGGATTTCGGATCGCGCCAATAGTTCGGAGATGTGAAGCGGCTTGATCCTGTGGCAGCGACATAAGATTGTGCGATGTTCGACATGGTCAGCCCATATTGCCCGGCGCGGTTACGATCGACTTCGGCATGGGCAGTTGGGTAGTCCATGGCTTGTGCGAACTGAAGATCCCGCAAGAAGCTTAATCTGGCAAGTTCGCCCTGAATCTTCCTTGCGAAGGTGTAGCCATCTTCGAGCGCCGGTCCTTGGACGGCAATGTTCACGGGCGTCGGAGACCCGAAACTCATAACCTGGCTGATGATGTCTCCGGCTTCGAACGAAACCTGCAGATTGGGACTGTCTCTCCGCAGAGCGGATCGAATGTGTTCGCGGAGCGTTTCGTCGCCCTTGACGTTGGCTTTTAATCCGACCCGTACGACTGCTTCCTGAGGGCCGGCGGTGAACAGGTAGATCAGGTCGACCGGATAGCTGGCTGGCTGTGTCCCGACATAATCACTTGTAATTGCGACGTTATCCGGCCCAACGGCCTGCTTAATGACGTCGATTGCCCTCAGAACCAGCGGTTCGGTTTGCTCGATACGAGTGCCTGTAGGAGCGCGCAAGCGAAGTTGAAGCAGTGGAGCCGCAACCTCGGGAAAATTTCCGTTCCTATGCGGGGAAGAAACAGCCAGATAAATGTCGTCGAAGCGACAAGGTAGATAAGCGCAAGAGGCCAACGAAAACGCAAGGTAGATGTTAGATATCGCGTATAGGCTTCGTGCAGTTTTCCGAAGAGGCCTGCGTGCTCTTCCTCTTGAAGCTTCTCCTTCATGATCCAGGCAGATAAGACCGGAACCAGGCTGCTCGATAGTAAGAAGGAGGCGATCATGGCAAAGGCCACTGCGAGTGAAAGAGGCACGAAAAGCTGACGGCCGACTCCCGCAAGGAAGAACGACGGCAGAAACACGGCAAGAATGCACAGCATGGACAAAAATCGTGGAACAACGGTGAGACGTGTGGCTTCTAAGACTGCTCTGGCGCGTGGAATACCTGACGCCATGTGGGAGTGCAAGTTCTCGATCTCGACCGTCGACTCATCCACTAGTACGCCCACCGCCAGAGCAAGTCCGCCTAGACGTCATGATGTTGATGGTTTGCCCTGCTGCCCAAAGCAAGACGACGGAACTGAGAATGGCAAAGGGAATATTCAGAACGACGATGATGGCGCTCCGCCAATCGCGCAAAAAGAGAAGCACCATCACACCGGTCAACACTGCACCAATGGCAGCTTCAAACAGCAGGCCTCGCAGAGAGTTGGTGACATAGGGAGACTGATCGAAATCGAGCCGGATATCCATGTCTTCCGGCAGTAGTTTCTTCAGGTCAGGAAGTGCAGTCTTGATTTCGTCGATGACCCCCAAGGTGGATGCACTGGCGCGCTTGGTGACCGGAATGTATACCGTACGCTTTCCATTTACGTGCGCATAGGCGGTGAGAATATCCGTTGCGTCGGCGACCGTCCCGATGTCGCGCAAGTACACTGTTGGACCTGCGACCGTTCGAACCGGAGTGCCCATGAGCGCATCAAGGTTCGCACCGAGAGTGCTGTTACTGGTTGCGAACAAGTTGAAGTCGCCGATGCGGATGTTGCCGGACGGCATAACTACGCTGGCCTTATTTACGGTGGCGGTTGCCTCCTCCGGCGAGACCCCATATTCTCTCAGTTTGCTCGGGATCGAGCGTTACAACAATGGAACGCTGGTTGCCACCGAAAGGAGGGGGCGCAGAGACGCCGGGCAAAGTGGCGAAGACGGGCCGAACACGATTAAGCGCCAGATTCTGAATCTCTGCCTGGGTGCGATTGGGACCAAGGAATGTGAGTTGTCCAACGGGAACGCTGCCCGCATCGAAACGAGTAATGAAGGGCGGTACCGTGCCAGGCGGCATGAAAGCGCGTGCTCGATTGACGTAGCCAACGGTCTGCGCCATTGCGTCCGCCATGTCCGTGTCAGGCTGAAAAACGAGTTTCATCAGCGAAGCGCCTTGGATATTTCGGCTTTCGATGTACTGGATCCCGTTGATGTAGAGGAAGTGGTACTCGAAGTAGTAGTTCAGAACCCTTCCATTTGCGCCGGATCCATACCGCTATACGGCTGGGCAACATAGATTGCTTTCTCGCCTACAGTGGGGAAGATGTCCACGCGCATGCGGTCGATGGCTAAGACCGCGGTGAGCGCAATGGCGATGATGCAGACGATCACGGTTAACGGTCTGGTCAGTGCTGCCAAAACTAATCGCATGTTGTTAGCGGCCGGCCTCTCTCAGAAAATTGGAGATATCTCCCTGCGCGGTCTCGACCTGTAACCTGGCACGCCACACCGCGAGTTTCGCGAGCGAGTCATCGATTTCTGCCTGAGCTAAGAGTCTCTGCGCTTCGGCTAACGCAACGATCGTCGTCAGTCCAGCACGGTATTGAGCATTCACCTGGGTGAAACCGGTCCGGGCATCCTCTACTTCCTTCGGTGTTTCTTCGGATATGCGGCGAGCCTTTTCCAACGTTGCCTGAGCGGCGTTCGATTGGGCCTGAAGATCGGCTAAGACCTGTTGGTAGGTGGCGGCGGCAGACCGCTCCAGCGCGGCTGCCTGTGCCTCTTGCGCCCGGAGTGAGGGAAGACTCAGAAGCGGGAAGTTGACCGTAAATCCAGCGCCGATATTGAAGTAATTAGGAGCAAGACCACCCGTTCCCCCCAGCGTCTGCCCGTTCGTCAAAGCACCGCTACCGCGGCCGTATGCTGCCGCTTGTAGATCGAGCGAAGGCCTATATGTGTGCTGCGAAACTTCCACTTTGGATTTTGATTCCGCAATAACCCCGGCCTGTTCTCGGGCTGCAGGGTTCTTCGACAGATCGGTCATTTCGCTGGCAGCGGTCTGCGGCATCTGTTCTAACAGATGACCCGGAACCACTGCAAAAGTTTTCACATTCGCTCCCGTAAGCTCAGCAAGCGATGTCCTGGCGATTTCTCTTGATTGTTCTGCCTGTAACAGCTGCGTTAGAGCGGCATCCAGCTCCGTATCTGCCCGAGACGAATCCGCTCCGGGACGCAACTTGGCGTCTACTAACGCCTTCACGGCTTTGACAACAACCTGCGCTCTATCCACGGACGCTTGTGCAACTTGTACAGTCTGTTCACTTGCAAGAAGCGTCAGGAATGCAGCGGCCGTGCTGGTCTGAATTTCGAATCTAACCCTCTCGGCTGAAAGCTGAGTCCGAGTCTCTGTCGCTTCCGCTGACCGAACTAAAGCATGCCGCCGACCGAAGCTAAAAGGCTCCCATGATACAAGAACTCCCGCAGCGCTACCCCATACGTTGGTTCCGTCGTTGGTACCCAACACAGGGCCGGACATACTTGGTATGACTGTCTGTGGCAGCAGAAGCCCAAACACGTTGTTTCGGGTTGCACGATTCACTTGCCCGACGGCGTTCACGCTTGGAAGATAGTTGGTTCGCGCCAACCGTATGCCGGCGGCTGCGGCGTTCACTTGTTCTTGCGCGGCTGCAACAGAAGGAAACTGAGCAGCTTGGTTCACTGCCTGCCCGATTGTCAAAGACGTTTGATCTGAGTGCTGAGCATATGCAATGCAGCTCAAGAAAACAAATAGGGACAAGTATCGCATTGGACCATTCATTATTTGCCTTCGATCAGCTCCCCAAAAAGTTCGCGGACCTTCTGTTTCGCAGCCTTCAGCGCCTTGCGACCTGCTGGGGTCGCCCGGTAAAGGCGGCGTCTTACCTTCCCTGACCGAAAGTCCTTTGATTTCACGTAGCCGCGTTTTTCGAGCCCGTGCAGAAGGGGATAAATCGTTCCGGGGCTGACTTTATATCCATGACGTGCAAGTTCCTCGATCATGTCCAGTCCAAATACTTCTCCCTCGCAAGCGTGGTGCAATACGTGCAGCCGAATTAATCCTGAGTAAAGGTCTTTATCTTCCACGTCTCTGTCCCATGATCAGCCCGGATTTGATCGTGGCATTTGGCGAGAGCGCCCATCTGCGGACGCCAACTGGAACCGGGGCGTATAAACCGGGCAAGCGTCAATAGATTAAAACTCCGGGGATTGACGAGGAGCGGTATCACGGCCAGCCTAGTTAGCACCCTACAGATACAGCGGATCTGAGTGAGGCTCATTCGCCTGTCGAGAGTATCACACCTCGATGACGAAACCTGAGTATGATGAGTGTGCCAAATGAACAACGAACGCCAAGTAGATCTGAAACGTTCCGCACTGCTGTTCGTGCTTGCGTTTGGAATCATTAACCTATTTGCCGACATGACCTACGAAGGAGCGCGCGGCGTAACTGGTCCGTTCCTCGGGTCGCTAGGAGCGAGTGCCGCCGTTGTCGGCTTTGTCGCAGGCTTCGGGGAACTGCTTGGGTATGGACTGCGGTCCATTTCGGGTCACTTAGCCGACAGAACCTGCAAGTACTGGTCCGATCTTCGCCGGCTATGCCATCAACATGCTCGCCGTCCCAGCACTGGCGCTTGCCGGGGAGTGGCCAGCGGCTGCGGGACTCATGGTCGCAGAACGAACGGGTCGGGCCATCCGGCGACCTGTGGTCGAGGGTCTCCTCGCACAGGCAGGGAATTCGATTGGCCATGGATGGGTGTTCGGACTGAACGAAGCGCTCGACCAGACCGGAGCAACAATTGGACCGCTTATCACGGCGTTCGTGCTCTACGCTCATGGAACCTATCAGCGAGCATTCGCGTTTTTGCTGATTCCGGCACTGCTGTGCCTAGGGGTACTGGTTACGGCAAAGCTGCTTTACAACCGACAGTTCTCGGTCGAGCCAGCGTCAACGAAAGCAACCAACTTACGCCTGTATCCGCGCAGTTATTGGATGTATGCCGCGGCAGCCGCATGTTTTGCGGCCGGGTTCGCTGACTTTTCCCTGATTGCATACCATTTCCGCAAGACGGGCGTGTTCGATCAGGCCCTGGTCCCCGTCCTGTATTCCGGGGCGATGGCCGTCGGCGCGATTAGTTCTCTTGTGCTCGGCCGGCTGCTAGACAGGGCAGGCACCCTCGCCGCCTTCATCGGATTTTCACTTTCGGCCTGCTCAGCTCCGCTTATATTCTTCGCGAATTCGTCTCTGATTATCGTGGGTGTCGGCTTGTGGGGCGTTGGACTGGCCGCTCAGGGTTCAATTATCAAAGCTCTTCTGGCGCAAATTGTTCCGTCGGGTCGTGGAACGGCATTTGGAGTTTTTGATACAGTGTTTGGACTGTCCTGGTTTGTTGGGAGCGCAGCAATGGGCTTGCTGTACTCCCGCTCAATGGTCGGCCTCGTCGTTTTTTCGACAGCGCTCCAACTTGTGGCAGTGCCGCTACTCTGGGCTAGCGGTCAGCAGACCGCATCACGGCCACGGATTTTGTAAACCTTGCGATTAAGGACCTTTGTTTGAAAACTTCGCCAAACTGGCAAGTACGGGCTAGTTCTCGAGTGGTCGTTGCTGCTTCTTTCGTCGGGTGTTGTCCGTCCGCCCAATCTTTTGCCAGGCTTGTGGAATATCTCGCTCCCCCGGAAAATCTCATGGTCTCTTCCCCGAGAGATGCGCCTGAATAGGCATTTTCAAGCGCCCGTAGATATAGCAGCGCCTCGGAAAACATTCACAGGCTAGTCGATTGTTGACGTCAACAGTTCGCTCTGTGTTTGTCATGCTTACCTTTTGTCGGGTGCGGCACTTCAAAGTGGGTACTTCCATGACGGGCTTGTTGCGCGTAAACGATCTGAATGCCCCGATGGTATTACCTGTGGACGTATATAGGAGATCATCCCTGACACCAAAGAGACCGACTTGCCGGGATCACATAGTATTCCGGAAGTCCTGCTTTAGCCGCGAGGAGAAGAGGAGTTTTGCAGTTGCGCGTCATGAGCATCCATTGAAAATTGCCGCCCCAGGTGCGCGATCATGAACCCTCCTACCCGCCGTGAAGCGCTAAGCACTTTATTGTCCGGGTCGATTGGCACTGCTCTCGAGACTCGAAAGGAAGGCGAGGGTAGAAGTAGCCCCGGATTCTCTGCAACGCGCTTTCAGTTTACGCCGGTCCGGAACGACATTCTTCAAGCGATCTCCCAGGGGGAGGCCACTGGAGTCGCGGTGGCCGTGGCACATAAAGGACGAATTGTTTGGGAAGAAGGCTTTGGCTGGGCTAATCGGGAAGCTGGTCAGAAGGTAACTTCGCGTACGCCTTTCAGCTTAGCTTCGATCACCAAGCCGTTTACGACGACGATGTTGACTACACTCGCCGCAGAGGGGCGCCTCTCGTTGGACGACTCCGCTAATCAGCACCTTGCGAAAACCAAGATCGAGCTTCCCGACGGGGATCCCGGCGGGGCAACCATACGACTCCTGGGAGCGCACGCCGCCGGTTTACCAACGATGTTCGAAGGGTACTTTAGGAACGAAGCCGCGCTCGCACCGAGCCCTGATGCTCTACTGAGGAACTACGGAAGGCTCGCGTATCCGCCTGGGTCGGTCTACGAATACAGCAACATCGGTTTTGCGGCCTTAGACGCAATCGCGTCCAGCCTGACCGGGAAGGACTTCGGAACTCTCATGACGCGAAGAGTCCTGAAGCCGTTGGCGCTTAGTGACAGCTTTTTTGACACCGATGTGGCCCGGCTTCCAGGCGCTGCCGAGCGGTATGACGGCTCAGGACGCCGGATTCCTTACTACACGACATCAACGCCAGCCTCGGGGGAGCTTTACGCTAGCGCTCGGGACCTTGCGCAGTTTGCGATGTTTAATATGCAGATCGAGCCGAGTGGACAAACGCAGATTCTGAATCCTAGATGGCTCGACGAGCTCCACAGACCGGTCTTTACGGGGCCCTCTGGCGTTGCGACCACCTTCGGTTGGTTCTCAGCCCATCTCAAATCGGGTCTCCGCCTGATCTTCAAGACTGGTGGACAGCCCGGGGTCGCAACCCTTCTTTGCATGCTCCCGTCCGAGAATCTTGCCTGGCTAGCCTTATCGAATCGATCCAATGGACAAGACCTTACACATCGCGTATGTAATCAGATCCTGTCGACTTACTTTGCCGAAGAGACGCTCCCGCCAGAGGACGCGGGGCCGAAGCCTTCTCCCTTTGCGGCTTCGTATGATTTCATTGGTTCTTGGGAAGGCGAGCTTATTAACGGCGGCGCTAAGATGCGCGTGAACCTACAAATCGATTCAGGAGAGGTGGGCCGACTAGCAATCAGCAACAAACCTCCGCAGAAGATTACTCATATGCACTCCCTAGGAATGGCTTTCGTGGGCACAACGACAGGGTTCATAGAAGCGTCCGATGCGATTCGGAATGGCGCCCACACAGTCAATATTAAGTTGATTCCGTATAGGGGAAAGCTGGTCGGCAGGCTTCTCGCGATGGGAGGCGATCCTGATTCGATGAATTCTATGCTGCCTTACGTGCTCACGCTAAACCGGTCATCGCTCTAGGACAGCCGCTACTCGTTCACCTTGTAAACCTGAAGCGCTGCTTTGTCTTCTGGCGTTTTCGTATGGATGACGTAGAGTTGTGCAAGCTGAGGAACAAGCGCTGAGGTCTTTCCCGCATTAGTCGGAAATTGTTCAAGAGTTTTGTAAGAGTCGGCGCCCTGTTGCCGGATGATTGTGAGGCCCCCTGAACCCGAGATGTAGATTCGGCGGTCACGAGGATCAAAGATCATGTCGTCGGCGGTCTCGATGCAATCCATAGTCGTGATCAGTTGACCGGTATCGGTGTTGATGATCGAAAGCTTCCCGGGTTTGCGGCCCGCTACGAAAAGCCGACGGTTCTGCGAGTCGAACTGCATGGGCGTATTCAGATTCAGACCGGGAATCGACCAAACCTCGCGAACTTCCTTCTTCTGCAGGTCTACGACGCCGATCTGGCCGCGGTCCCGTAAATTCACATAGAGCAGTTTCTTCGCATGATCAATCGACATAGCTTCGAGGTTGCTTGACTCCAAGCGGATGCGACCGATCTCCTTTGAGTCGGCGGTAGAGATCAGGGTGATGAACGAGTAGGTCTGCTTGGCCTTACGGCCGCCGTTGCCGACGTAGAAGATGCGAGCGTCAGGATCGTATACGCCGGCGTCAGGCCCAGGTTCGAGCGGAATTCGAGCAACCTCATGGAGATCTTGCCCTTCGAGAATCCGGCAGGAATTGTCATCTCCGTCAGCAACAAAAAGGCGTTTACTGGGGACATCGAAGGCGAGTGTATGGGGCGTGGTGACGCCTGGAACGCTCTGGAGGTGCTCGCCGGTATGCAGATTGAAAACCTCAATGGAGTGATGAACTTCGGCGGAGACATAGAGCCGATTGTCGGCAGAATTGACAGCGAAGTGATCAAAGTCACCCTGGATGTCGGGCAGCGGCGTGGATCGCAGAAGCACAACGGGAGCTGAAGAAGGAGCCTCTGCAAAGAGCGCCGAGAGACTCGAGACCTGCCGTTCAAGACCGTTCTCAATGACCTCGGCTTTCTGTACGGCGTCGTCAGCGCTTGTCGCGCCGGAGAACTTCATCTCCATAACAGTTAAGCCGATGGCGCGCCCGTTCGAATCTTTCAAGGGTAGGGCCAGATCGTAGAAACTCTCGGCCGTGTTTGTCTTCACGGCAGCTTTGCCGGAGTGCTCCACTTCGAGATCCGCCGGCGACGACTTCTTGCCGATCTTGGTAGGAACGCTGCAAGCGACAATCACATCGTCCGCGCCACCCGGGGGCACCACATGGAGACCCATCTTCTGAAGCTCGGGATGCGCAGCCATAGTGACCGTCACGAGATTCTGGGCGAAGCGCGCCTGGACTTCTTGAGCCCCCAGGCCAACAGGCAAGAGCAGAAATAAAAGAGAAAAGTTGTTGATCTTCATAAGGATTGTGACGGGCCGGGTGCGGTTGCGCAGTCTAGCGCCCAAGCTCATTTAGTTTCGGCGTGAATAGCTTTAGCGAGATCTTCATACTGGTCTGTCGAGATAAAGTCTGTCTTGGCACGTGCAGTTGCCTGCCAACGCTTCATTACAGCGTCATGGCTGCCAAAGTTGTACTCAGCATCCCATCCCTAGTCTTCCGAGTTATCGAACCCGTCCAAACAGTAGAAGCTGACGAAATAACCAAGCCGATGGCCATAGCTGACCCAGTGCTTTAATCGCTTTTCGTCTTCGCTAGTCCAATCGCCAGCTTTCCCCTCACCACCCTTTTCGATGTAAGCCCAGTCGCTTCCCCACCAGCGGTGATAGTTGTCTGCCTTTGCGGTTACGATCTGCTCGGGATCTATGCTGGACATGCGATCGATAGCTTCCTGCTTGGGGAGTTTTTTCCCCGGATTCGGATCGGGCTTTGCAGCGGAGCCGAATACTCGAATCTTTCCGCCCACGGGCAGATCGTCATAGAAAAACTTTTGTTTCAGATTGTCGTTTTGCTTATCTTCCACTAAGACCATCAGCGGCTTTAGATCCAAGGGAGACTGTTTCGTCATATCCGAAGTCTTAATGGCAGTGGTTAGCCAGGCCTGGTATTGGTCGAGCATTTTATCGATGGCTTCGAGATGTTCGGCCGGGTCATTCTTGATGTCGAGATACAGCGTGATAAGCGGCCAATTTCCTCTGTTGCCTTCTCTTAACGCCTGCTCCATGATCGGCTTGATTTTAGGGAAGAAGTAGGTATCCAGCGTTGGATCGTCTGAGGCGGCATTCTTCTTGCCGTGGATCAGTAGGGACTTCCCATCCGTCCACGCTAGATCCTCTTCTACGACGAATGGAAGACCGGCAGCGATTGCTCGATCCAGGCGATCCGCATATTTCCCGTGGTCCGGATAGGCGTTATGGGCCAACACCTGCACACGCGTGCCGGGCGAGTACGAGGAGGGTGCCATTTTGGCGAGGGCAATGGCTGCGAACGCGCAGCAGGTAAACGTCAAGAGCTTTTTCATGTGGTTCTCCTTACTGCTCGATCGAATTAGAAATCAAGCCGCAGCATCAATTGAATCTCCCGAGGCGTACCGCTGCCCGTCGGACTCGAGTTGTAAGAGTTCTGGATCACGCCGAAGTTGGTGTTCGTGATGGCGCCTGTCGCACTCTCGCTCAACGCGACTACTGGTGTTCCATACTGTGCTCGATTGAAAATGTTGAAGGCTTCCGCGCGAATGCTGACGGCA
This sequence comes from uncultured Acidobacteriaceae bacterium, assembly GCA_963814195.1. GTDB lineage: Bacteria > Acidobacteriota > Terriglobia > Bryobacterales > Bryobacteraceae > Bog-105. The sequence goes on along the minus strand of CAWFBU010000002.1, from coordinate 742,435 downwards.
GCTCTTTCGGTAAACGGGAAGCGCTTTTGCATTGAAGTGTCTAGTTGCCATAGACCGGGCGCGCGCACCAAGTTGCGACCCGCGTTGCCCCATGTGCCGTTCGCCGGCGCCGCGAATGCCGCGGGATTCAGCCATTCTGAAGGCGACTGATTGGCCGGGTAGAGGGGCTGGCCGGCAACATAGTTGGGGCGCTGGTTCGCATTGTTTTGATCCAATAGCGTGTTGGTCGGGCGGCTGATCGTGACGTTGAGTGGAAGACCGGTTTTAGCAGTGCCAATCATTCCTAGCTGCCATCCGCCGAAGAAAGCATTGACCATGCGATTCGAATTGCCTAGCAGATGATGGCCGCGGCCAATAGGAAGCTGCCAGAGTGCGCTCGATGAGAAATACTGGCGTACGTCGAAGCTGCTGGAGGCACGCTCACAGCTGCGGCAGGAGATGTTTTGCGGGGAGTTTCCTTCGGCGCCGCCGACTGCTCCATCATCGATCGCGTGAGACCATTGGTAGCTCGCCGATACTAGCAGTCCACTCCTCATTCGACGCTGCAATCCGAGTTGCATCGCGTGGAAGTTGCTGACCCCGTTCGTTGTGTTGTAAGTCAAGCTCGAGAAAGTCGGGTAGGGTCTGGTCTTGGTCAGCGGATTGACTACGTTCACAACAGTCGGGGTCCAGAGGTGAGAGCCTTCACTGCCGTAATAAGCGATTTGGGCTGTCGTATCGGCTAGTACCTCCTGCTGAACAGATAACGACCATTCACTGACGGAGAGATCTTTCCGATAGCGATCCTGTGCGCTATAGCTGATGCTGTTGCTCGCGGCGGATAGGTAAGGCGTCACCGGATAGCTCAGGCCTGGCGCTTTCGTTTGATCAAGCGTGTACTTGTTGGTGATATTGCCTATCGGACCACCTTGATGGCCAAATTGGCCCTGGCCGTTGAAGATGCCGTATCCAGTACGTATCACCGTTTTACCGTGGGAGACTTCAGGGGACCAGCCGATGCTAACGCGGGGCTGGAAGTTCTTGGTGCTTGGAAAATACCAATCTGATCCCGCTGGACAGACAAGAGCAGGGCAGGAATAAGGGTCAACTACAATGCCGCGCCCAAACTGTTCATGGTCCACGCTGAAGAAGTCATATCGAAGCCCGAGGTTGAACGTTAGGTTCGGCCGGAGCTTAAACTCGTCCAGAACATAGCCGGAATAGACCGTCTGTCTTTGCCCTGTTTCAGGCACCAGGCCATTGAAGGAATCTGAATTCATCAAGTTATTCAAGAACGAAGATTCGCTCGTCCAGGTGTAGTTCGCTTGATCAATGTTTGGAGATGCTTTGTCTTCCTGTACGCGGCGGAATGAGACACCGGCCTTAATCGTGTGCCGGCCTTTGACCCACGTAGCGTCGTCCACGATGCTGTAGGCATTATCATTGCGATTCGACGAACTTGGAAGAGAAAGTGTCGCGAAGCCGGTGATGGCAACACCAAATGGGAGAATATTGTTGCCGCCTTCCAAATACTCCGCCCGATTGAATCCAAGCTTCAGGTCGTTGATTAGTCTCGGATTGAACGAGTGCTGCAGGTCCACTACCGCGTTGGGCGTATTGAGCGAATTGAAAGCAGACACCAGTCCGCCGCCCGTGCCGAGGCCAATCCCATTTGGAAAGGTGGCGGAGTAATGGTCAGTGTTGAACCGCACAAATAGCTGGGTCGAATCGCTGATGGTGTAGTCGACTCTAAATAAACCTGAATCTTCGTTCACGGTGTTCCGGCCAGATCCAAACCAGGCGAGTGCATTTGAATCTTTGGAGGGAGCATTGCCTTTCGGATAGGCATTTAGAATAGTTGCCAGTGCAGGGAATTTCTGTGCGGCCTGAGCGCGAAAGGCATCATTAGGAACGAATCCAGAGATTGGTTGTGACAACACTTGCCGTAGCGACTCCCAGTTAACGAAGAAGAAGAGTTTGTTTTTAACAACCGGGCCGCCAAAATTGGCTCCATAGTTGTTCAGATTGAGTGCGGGGAGATAGGCTGCATTCCACGGCCGCGCGTCGAAGAAGCTGTTACGGAGGAACTCCCAAGCAGAACCACGAAACGCATTCGAACCGGATCTGGAAACGATCTCGACTTGTCCACCGGCAGACCCACCCTGGTTTGCACTGAACAGAGCGCTGCTAGCTCTGAACTCAGAGATAGCCTCTGTTGAGAGTTGGAGCCGCAGGTCGACCTTTTCAAACTGATGGTTGATCCCAGTAGCATCGACTCCATCAAAATGAAAGTTGTTGTCCTCTTGTGAGAGACCGGCGAATCGAACTTGATCCTCGGTGCCACTGCCGTTATCGATGGCTCCAGGAACCAGCGTCAGTAGACGAACCCAGCTTCTTCCATTGAGCGGCAAATCCTGAACTTGGCTGCCCTTAACGACTGAACCAATCTCCGCAGACGACATATTGAGGGCAGGGGAAGCTTCGACCACGGAAACTTCAGTGCTCACTGAGCCCAACTGCAGCGCAGCATTCAGGGTACGGGTTTGACCGACCTCAAGACTGAAGGCCTGAATCTTCAGAGGTTCAAACCCAGGAGCTTCAACGGAGGCCTCGTATCTGCCGATGGGAAGCGGGCTGATGGTAAAAGTGCCAGAGTCGCTTGTAAGAGCAGAACGTTCCATGTCCGTGGCCAAGCTCTTGATGTGAACAGTGGCGCCCGCGATGACACCTTTGCTCTGATCAGTAATTGTTCCGGTCAGGGTGGCTTTATCTGTTTGGCTGAACACGGGAAGCACAGCCGCAAACATCATCAGGGTCACCAGCAAACAAGCGTGGCGCATAAGAAAAATCTCCGAAAGAAAAGCGTTAGCGAGGTGGTCCGCAAGCTTGGGGCGAGCGGCTTCTTCCGGATTAAAGCATTCCAATCTGAAGACAATCTAAAGATTGACTCAGGTCATGGAACATTCATTATTGTGAGGAATATGCTGTCCGTTCAGCCCCTTCTCCGAAAAGATAAGGCAAAAAATACTTCCCTTGCCAGGTTGACTTTCAACCTCGATAACGGCCCGATGGACGTCAGCGATCCACTTGGCGATAGCCAAACCTAGGCCGGTACCTTCCTGGCCACCCCGTGCGCTCTCCGCTCTGTAGAACCGCTCAAAGAGATGAGGAAGTGCAGCACGCGATATGCCGATGCCCGTATCTCTGACCGCTACACAAGGGCCGCTCGGGGTATCTTTCACAGTGACGCTGATGCTTCCATTTGAGGGCGTGTATTTCGTCGCATTGTCGATCAGAATAAAAAGCAAACGTTTAAGCTTGGGGCTGTCACCATTGATAAGGATCGGCTGGTCCGGAGATTGAACGAAAAGAGTTTGTCCCTTTTCCTCAATGAAACCGCGCATCTTTTCGGTTACTTCTCGAGCCAGAGCGCAAACATCGACTTCTTCGAAAGCGGTGTCGGCATGCCCGGAATCCGACCTGGCAAGGGTCAACATGTCACTCAACAGTCGCGATGCCTGTTCGGATTCACCGACGATCTCTTGGAAGGCAAACGCTATCTCGGGATTTAGGCCGGGCGTTCGCAGGGCGCTATCCGCAACTGTACGGATAAGGGCCAACGGACTCCGCAGTTCGTGCGACGCATCAGCCGTGAAGCGAGTTATCTGGCCCACTGCAGTCTCTAACCTTGCAAGCATGTCGTTGCATGTTTCTGCCAGGTCAGCTAACTCATCTGCCGTCGCCGAAACGGGCAATCGTTTGGATAGGTTGCCGATCTGAATGGATCGCGCAGAGGCGATGAGACGGCCGATTGGCCTTAATGCACGCCGGCTGATAAAGTACCCAAACACACCGGAAAGTGCGAGCAGGACAGGCGTTGCCCAGAGAAGTCCCCGGGTAAATTCCGCCATGTTCATGCGATTATCTTCGAGTTGACCGGCGATACACAAACGCAACGGCCTTCCAAAAATCGTAAGTGTCCTGGCGAAGACTTTGTAATGTCGCCCGCGAAAAATCGTCTTGCCTATGAAATCAGGAACGTCGGGGATTGAAGTGGGCCAAGGGAATGGAGTCGCGGAACGATCCGGACCAGGGTAAAGACGGTTCCATTTCAAATCAAAAACCTGGATTAGATCGCCTTCCGGGGTAGCCTGAGCGAAACGGTCAAATCCGTTTTGCCTCTGCTGAACGGAATCGTTTTGTGAGTTCAAAAGGAACTCAGTCAACCTCTTAGCGCGGTTTGTGAGTGTTCTGGTTCGACCCTTATCTAAAGACCAGTCGAGGTCGGCCCACATAACAGCTCCAAAAATTATGAAGCCGAGGAGGAAAATCGATGAAAACCAAAATGTAAGTCGTAGAGAAAGAGAAAACTGGAATTTCAAGTTTATTGCGGACGCAGAGTGTACCCGACGCCGCGGGCCGTATGAAGCAACTGCGTCTCAGCCCCGACAGCAATTTTGGCTCGCAAAGCACGAATAAAAACGTACAAAGTACTCTCATTAACGTCCGAACTGAGGCCCCAGCCCGCCTCGATCAAGGAGTCACGCATCACTATGGATCCGGCTCTGCGCATTAAAACCTCGACCAGGGCGAATTCGGTTCTAGTCAAAGATGCCGTGCGTGAACCACGGCGTAGTTCGCGGGTACGGCTATCGAGTACAAGCCCCTCATAAGACAAGTCCACAGGACTTGTGATGGGACTTCGCCTCGCCACGGCGCGGATCCTGGCGAGTAGTACGTCCAGTGCAAAAGGCTTCGTCAAATAGTCGTCTGCACCGCAATCTAATCCCTTAACGATATCGCTCATCGCGTCGCGCGCGCTCAGGATGATGGTCGGTGTGGTTTTATGTTCGGCTCGTAAAGTCTTGATCACCGTAAAGCCATCTATCAAGGGCAACATAACGTCGAGCAAGATGACATCGCACTGGCTGTCACGCCCCATTGCTAACGCCTGTTCGCCGTCATAGGCAAATAAGACAGAATGTCCTTCCCGGTGGAGGGCTCGTCCCAGCGACTCCGCCATGCGTGGCTTGTCTTCAGCCATCAAAACCTTCATCGCGTCGATCATAAAGCAATTACGTGAAGAATGTATTACACGGAATCAGTAAGCAGAGTTTAAGGCTTAACTGCTCCGATTTAGACTGAATCTGCTGACGGTGCCTCGTCGCGCTTTGTGTTTATGACCAGAATTCAGAGTACGATCCAATTTTCTTCCCACTATTGGGTTTAGAACAGCAGTGGCTTTCGTGATACTCGATTCGTCCGGTACCCGTGTCTTGTGAGCAGCCGGAGCCTAACCGACTCGCAGCTTCTGAACAGTCGCGAACATCTGCTTTCCCAAATTCGTCGTGAAGTCAGGTGCGAGCTTCGCTCGAATGGAGGTCACCGACGTCGTAATCCCTCCGGCTCGTTCGATCGGGCGAAAAGCCACTGGCATCGCACCGGATAAAACTGAGAGACGTAGGGCCTCCTAGATTTCTACAGATTGACGTTTCTTGTGTTGCTCTATCGGTGATCCGAGCTCGCAATATCGCGGCAATAAGAGCATGAGAGACCCCGCTGCAATGCTGAGTACAGCCAAGCGAACCAGCAACGATGCGTATGAGCCGGAAGCGTCAAAAGCTCTGCCCATGATGACAGGGCCAATCGCTCCCGCGATTGCGTACGCAGTCCAACTCAGTCCATATAGAAAGCTGAATGAGCGGAGTCCGAAATACCTGGTGAGCAGATAGGGCGTGACATCTGCCTCACCTCCTAGGCCAAGCCCAATGAGCGCGGCAGCGGTAAAGCCTAGCTGCGCAGAGTAAGCCACGGATAACAGCAATATGCCGAGGGAGGATAGCGCAATCAAGCAAAATGCAACGTGTGGTGCGAAGTAGCGGTCGAGCAGCCAACCGGTTATCAGACGGCCCGTGAGCGTAGCAGCACCCAGCACGGATACTCCGAGCGCACCCGCTGCCGCAGGAACGCCACGATCGGTGAGCAAAGCAGCCAAATGCGCTATCGAGGCGTTCTGCCCTATCGAGAGCAAGAACAAGACGGCGATGATCAACCAGAAGCTTCGAGATTGAAGGGCCTCAGGAATTGACCTACCGTCTTGCTCGCTGTGCTTATCGCGTGAGGTATTAGGACGTTCACGAATTTGAAATCCGGCAGCGAGGCCCACGGTTAAAACCATAAGACCTAAGAGAGCGAAAGCCGCGCGCCAGCCAAAGCGCACAATGAGCGACTCGGCCAGTACCGGAAGAACCGTAGCCCCGACGGCTCCGCCAGACATCAGCACTGCGAACGCTGCCCCGCGGCGGTCTTGAAACCATGTTGATACCGCACGTGAATAAGCCAGTTGGGCAGTTCCGTTCCCGACGATTCCGAGCACCATGAAGATGGCGTAGAGGTGCCAAAGATGAGGAGTCAACAAGGACAAAGACGCAAAGGAACAGCCGAAGACCGCGAGGCAGGGCAGAAACACATTTCTAGCAGGAAAACGGTCGAGCAGTATACCTATGAAGGGTGAACAAGCCGCGACCGAGAGGGCCGCGATCGCGAAGGCAGTGGAAATTGCTTCCCGCGACCAGTGGAATTCAGTGGCCAGAGGTTTGAGAAAGACTCCGAACGTATATACGAGCAATGAAGCGAAGCTGACAAACACACAGCACCCGGAGGCGAGAGCAACGCGCCAGCCGGGGTAAGCCAAGTCGTTTTCGGTCTTCATCTAGAATGTCAGCTTCAGTGCGAATTGTAGTAGCCGCGGAGAACCGGCCGTTAAGATCTGGTTGAAGTTAGGCGAGTTGAGATCCGCTATCGGTAGTCCGAGGTTAGTCTTGTTTGCAACGTTGAAGCACTCGGCACGGAATTGAAGTCGCATGCGTTCTGTTAGGTGAAATGCTCGCGTTAGTGAGACGTCAAAGTTCGTGAAGGCAGGACCGCGCGCGACGTCGCGGCCCGAGTTGCCGAACTGCCCGGCTTGCGTCAGAGGATCGAGGCGGCGGAAAGCGGAAATGTTCAGCCAACTCGAGACGGTTTGCAGACCGGTGTCCGGATCGCCGACCAAGTCAGACCGGCTCGCACTGGTACCGGAGATGGGTGGACTGTTCGCCTGCAGCGAAACGTTGGTTGAATCGTATACGGTGAAGGGCGTTGGGGAATTATGCGACGCAATGACGTTCAACTCCCAGCCATTCAGAACGCGGCGCGCAAGAACTGGGGCGGATCCGGAGATTTGCGGCTGCCAGGAGCCACTGGCGACCACACGATGACGCGCATCAAAGAGGGAGGGTCCATGTTCCGCTGCCAGGTTGAACGGATTTTGTGCGAGATCGTTGGCCCCGGCGAGCGGCTGGGAGGAAGAACCGGCGAGGTTCATCGACGACAGGTAATCGAGCGATTTCGAAAACCAGTAGCTCAGGTTGAATGCGAGCCCATTGGAAAAGCGGCGGGACAGAGTGATTTGAGCCGACTGATAGGTAGAGTTCGTGATATTTGAGAGTAAGCCCACGGTAGACAGTTGACAGGGCAGGCCTCCGGGCGGGCAGCCCGCATAGATTCTTCGTTGATCAGCATTTCCTGAGGTCGCTCCGGGGCCATAGACAGCCGGGTTCGCTTCGATGTTGCGGGGGAGATGTGTTCCCTTTGACCCCACATATCGCAGTTCGAGCAAATATCGCTGCAATAACGAGTGCTGGACGACGAAAGCCCAGTTTTGCGAGTACGGCGCACGCGCTGATGGATCGAGGCCAAAGATCGTGGAAGGCGAGACAAAGGTGCGGGGCGCGGGATAGCTATGACCGGCGTAGGGATTTGCAAAGCTGCGAAGAACGGAGCCGCTGTACTGGTTGAACTGGGCCCAAGGCACGGCACTGATGGGCCCCTGCGACGCTGTGCCGGGCCCGTTTTGAAACTGATCGTAAAAAACGCCATAGCTGGCGCGGATGGCCCATTTGGAATCGCCCGCGGCGTCCCATGCGAAGCCGATACGTGGCATGAACGCGTGGTCGACCCGTGCGATACCGGCCGGAATGCCCATGTCACCCGGAAAGAGCACGCCTCTGGGCGCATTCGGATAAACGGCGGATTGAACGCCGGGAACGAATCCGTTAAGCCGATTCTGCACCTCTGTGATCGGGGCAACGAGTTCATAGCGGAGACCAAAATTCAGTGTGAACCGAGACGAGACACGCCATTCATCCTGGGCGTAGATTCCGGCGTTCCAGTTGCGCAAGCCCCGATGGAAGTCGCCCAGACCTTGATAGAACGTGACGGGCGAGCCCAGTATGAGATTGGCTACCGCATCATTGGTTGGAAAGCTGGAAGCAAAGATGAAGAAAGCGTTGGGTGCGATCGCCTGAAACATATTCAACTGCGTGCGTAGTAGTTGAGCTCCGAACTTCACAGAGTGCTTACCTTTGATCCACGAAAGGCCGTCCTGTTCTTCAAAACTGTTCTGTACAGAGTCCCTGGGTCCGGTGATCGCGCCACCAACAGGGGAATAGCCTTGGAGATTGAAGAAAGGCGGCCCTTGTCCCGCAGAATTCGCGGACTGATAACCGAACCCTAGCGCGGCGGGCGGAGTCTGATTTAAGCGCAAATCGAAGTAGAAAAGGTAACGGAGAATGCTGGCTTGGAAGGAGTTGGTAAGCGTGGGAGAAAAAGTATGAGTCTCAGAGATTTCGGCAGAGTCAGTCTTTAGGTCATTACGTGTCGGAAACCCAGGGATCGGCGTTCCGCGAACCGACACTGGGCTCAAGTCATAACCGCCCGAGTAAGAGAAGCGGGCTGAAAGTTGGTCCGTAGTGGAGGTGTTGTAATCGAGTCGAAGGCCCGCTTGATCGGAGTAGTTCGTGCCCACTACGGTTGCTCGATACAGGTTCGTGCCGGCGTTAGGCAGGGGATATAGGCCGAGTACGTTTGCTGCGATGGAACTGACGCCTGCCGTAATCTTGTTCCCGGGCAGAGGGATGCCGCCAGCGGCCAAGTTGATCAACGGCGTCTTCAGTTCCGAAAAATCCCCTGCTCGTTGCCGAACGCTTGGAACGACGGAGGAAGTAGTAAGGCCTTGACGGTTTCGAAATCCTTCGAAGTAGCCAAATAAGAAGAGCCGGTCTTTCTTCAGCGGTCCGCCTGCAGTGGTACCGAACTGGTTTTGCTTTAGAGGCTCGACGGAGGAGGAAAAGAAATTACGGGCATCTAACTTGTCGTTGCGGATGAATTCGTAGAACGATCCGTGCAGGGCATTGCTACCGGAGCGAGTCACAAGTGCGGTAGTTGCCCCTCCAGTACCGCCGTATTCAGGTGCAGCAGCCTGCGTGACGATTCTGAATTCTGCGATAGCGTCGACCGGGATCTTGAGTGCGAAGCCTCCGTCCATACGGTTTACGTTTTGCGCACCGTCGATAATGTACATGTTCTGTTCGGGACGAGTTCCGTTGACGGCGTATGTTTCGCCTTGTCGCAGTGGTCCTCCAGCTTGCGCCAGACCGCTGGTAAGGGGAGCCGCGCCTGCCTGGAGAAGGCCGAGTTGGGTGAAGTTGCGGCCGTTCAGCGGAAGATCGAGGATTTCGCGACCCGTGACCACGGCGCCCAAAGTGTTCGTGGATAGATCAATCCCGGAGATTTCGTCATTCACCGTGATGCTGGACCGAACAATGGCCAAGCCAAGTTGCATGTCGAGACGAACGGTCTGACCGATATCAACCGTGACGGGTCGCACGACGCTGGCGAATCCAGGTGCGTTCGCGCTGACGCTGTAGCGTCCGACTGGGAGTTGGGCGATTCGAAAGAGGCCGTCTGTCTTGGTATTGGATTCCTTGCTGAATCCGTTATCCATATTCTGGACAACCACATGGGCCTTCACGGGCGTCACAGAACTATCGCGGATGGTTCCTTCAATGGCACCTACCGGGTCTTGGGCCTCGGCCAGCGTGGAGAGGCACAGCAATAGTAGGGTATTTAGAAAAAAACGGGTTCTCATGCTGGGCGCGCTTCCGTATTTATGGTGAGAAGCTATGCCCTCGGGAAGCTGAGTATGTGCCATGAGCGTCTGCCTGGATTGCTTACCGGCTTGCCTCGTTCGAAACATTCGACGTATAGCCGATAAAAGCCATGCGCGCTCCCATTTCTTCGTAAGCATCGGAGTTCGGCGGCGCATTAGTCGCCAATCCATCGACGTAACGGTTGTACATGCAGAAGGCCGCGGCTATCAGCACCGTATCGTGAATCTCGAGATCGGTAGCACCCTCCGTCCGCGCCTCGCGAATGGCTTCGGCCGTAACGTGCTTGCCTCCTAGCCGAACCTTTTCGGCGATCGCCAGCAACGATTTCAGCCTTGCTGCGATGGGCGCATTTTGATAATCAAAACGGACCGCATCGACAACGTCGTAGTTGCCATGGAGGTGATGGGCCGCGGCGGCCCGGTGACTCGTCTGACAGAAGAAGCAGTCGTTCCGTGTGGAGACAAATGTTGCGATCATCTCTCGCTCACCACGGGAAAGCGTGCTTTCGCCTCTGAGTAAGACCTCGGCGAGTTCTCGCATTGGCTTTGCCGTTTCGGGGCGGAAAGCAAATGCACTTGCGATTCCGGGCAAAAAATCAGGAAGGTTGATGTGCGGCATGTTATGGTTCGATCCCAAGCTTCTAGTGCTTTCAGGAGAGTACGGCAGATCGAACGCCGCTGTCATGAGCACAAGGGACGAGGGAGAGCTCAAACTTTCGGATGACTTGCGGTCTGCATCATGCCACTAACAAGAAAGCTCCAGACTTTAGAGCAGGAGTTTTCCTGCTTCGCCGGTGTGAGGGCGATCGTATCCCAAGCTTGAACTGACTGTAGGAAATTTCAGTCCACGATCTGATACTTCATGGCAAATCTGCCGATGTGGATTTGCGGCTTTTCTGCGGGAGGTGAGATTCGAAAGGAATCAATGCGACCAACGCGGCTGGTTCGCTCAGCCTGGACAGTTCCGAGTGGATGGCCGGATCGAGCTTCGTAGAAATTCACCGCAAGTGCATCCTCGCCTTTTCTCTTCCACCCGAACACATATGTTCCTTCGCGCAAGTAAAGTGACTCGATCTTCAATGGCGCCTGCACCATAAAGAAGTTCGAATACTTGCCCTCAGCTGCGTAGCCCGCTGTAATGAGAACTACCCCCGCAATGTATTTGCCCAAGGGGTTTACGATGCCTGAGGCGGTTCGGAACTCCGTTTCGATGCGTTCAGATTCGACGGGCGCACGAGCGGGAATCAAGGCTCTGAGTTCTGTTTCGGAAGCCACTTTCCAGCTGCTTGCACCCGGGCCGCCCAGAACTGCTAAAGCGGTTGCAACAACCAGAATTGCCCTCAGAAGGAATTTCATGATGAAGCCTAAGCCAGGTGCACGATGCCGCGCTGAAGAGCAGACGTAGCCGCTTGCGTTCTATCGTTTACCCCGAGTTTGCTAAGAATGCTGTTGATATGAGTCTTCACTGTGGCCTCAGAGATTCCAAGTTCAGAACCTATTAACCTGTTGTTCTTGCCCCCGACAATGAGCTTTAGCACTTCAAGTTCGCGGCCTGTCAGGCCTGGGCCGCTCATCCTTTCTGTAAGGCGCTCTGCCACAGCCGAGGGGATGCGTGATTTGCCAGCATGCACGGCTCGAATAGCTTCGATCAGATCCTCTCCGAACATACCTTTCAGAAGATATCCTTTGGCGCCCGCCTGCAGAGCTCGGAAGATATCTTCGTCTCCGTCAAAAGTAGTCAACACGATAATTCGAGCTGCCGGATAGGTCTGCCGTATCTCTATGACGGCTCCGGTGCCGTCCAGATTCGGCATGCGCAGATCCATCAACGTCACATCGGGTTGGTGCTGCTGGTAGAGTTCTACTGCCTGGCGGCCGTGCGAAGCTTCGGCGACGACGAGGAAATCCGGCACAGTCTTCAGGAGCGCGGTTAGACCCTGCCTGACAATGTGGTGATCGTCAGCAACCATGATTCGGATGAGACTGCTCACTGAATCGGCAACTCCAATTGCACCCTCGTTCCTCCGCCGGCCTTGCTGTCCACCAACAACGTAGCATTGATCTTCCTGGCACGCTCGAGCATTCCGCGAAGTCCATAGTGCCCCTCCGGACTCTCCAGTCGAGGTCCCACCGCGAAGCCCTGGCCATCATCCACGATGGTCAGACAGGCTTTGCTGGAATCGAAGCTCAAGGTGACGTCGAGTTTGCTTGCATTGGCATGGCGCACGGCATTGGTGATCGCCTCGCTCCCGATTCTTACCACTTCATCTTCCGCCCGCGGAGTCAGCGGCCGGTAGGCGCCCGTCACTTGGAAAGACGAATTGAGCGGCTTATTGGCCGTGGCACTTTCCAGCATCTTCGAGAGCCGGGAGGGAAGGTCGTTTTTGGCAGCCTCGTCCGAGCGCAAGTTCCAGATGGAGCGGCGTGCCTCGGCAATGCTGTCCTGCACAAGCTGCCGAGTCTCTTCTAGTACTTCGCCGGCCGACTCAATGGAATGAGACATCAGACGGTGAATGAGCTCGAGTTGCAACGATACGGCGACCAGGCTTTGCGCAAGGGTGTCGTGAATCTCGCGGGCAATGCGAGCACGTTCTTCGAGTACGGCATGAAATTGAGCTTGCACAGAGCGAACGCGCAAGCGATAGCCCATATAGATGAGGCTGGCCGCGATGAATCCTAGCAGTACCAGAAACCACCAGCGTTCATAAAAATGCGGTTCCAGGCGAAACCGAAGAGATGCGGGACTTTTGCTCCAGACTCCGTCGATATTTCGAGCCATCACTTGAAACTCATATCGACCTGGAGAGAGATTCGTGTAGTATGCGATTCTTCTGGTGCCGCCGTCCACCCAGTCCTTATCAAACCCTTGCAGACGGTACCTGAATGTGACCCGCTGCGGCGCCATGAAACTCAAACCGTCGTATTCGAAGGCGATGCGCGTCAGCCCGGCCGGAATGTCAGAGACTTGTTTCGGCATCATTGCCTGGTCATTGACCGTCACGGCTGCCATGGCGACGAGGGGCGCTACTTTGCGCGGTTCGACATGTTTTGCGTCAATAGAAACTAAGCCTCTAGCGGTGGCAAACCAGAGTGTGTCGTTATGGTCTCGCCATTCAGCCGGATGACCGGTACCCGTGAATTGGTTGACGCGCAGGCCGTCGGCCCCGCCATAAGCAAGTACTGATACGGCATGGGCGTGCCCGCTTGCATAGGCGTCTAACTCTTTGCTCGATACCGTAAATAATCCATTGGGAGACGAGAGCCACAAACAGTGATGAACGTCTTCTAGAATGCCCAGGACCGAATTAGGTAGGCCCAGTTCGCGAGGAAAGTAGAACAGCTTTCCTTCGCTTAGCCGGGCTAAGCCGTTTTCGCCTGTTCCGATCCACAGCGAGCCGGCATCATCCTCGTGCAGAGAAGTTACGATTCCTTGTGTAATTCCATTTGCGAACGGACGAGAAGAGAATTTATCCCCCTTCATAACAGCAGCGCCGCGCAATGTTCCTATCCAGAGTTCGCCATTCCGCCGGCGTAAGATGCTGCCAATGAAATCGCTCGGCAATCCATCCCGCTCTGTATAGTTTGTGAGTTTGCCGTTGCTCCAGTGGGAGACGCCGCGGCGTGTTCCGATCCATACCGAATCCCCACTGTCCGCATAGATCGACTGGATAAAGTCGTCTGGCAATCCATCAGCGGACGTCAGAACCTCGACACCGTTTCGGTGCAGAACATTGATTCCATCGGGCGTGCCCACCAGCAGTTCGCCCTGGGCGGTTTCGCCCAGAGAGAGGATGACGTCACTGGATAGGCCATCGCGTGTAGTGATCGATGACTGCTTGTCGCCCTGGAACACTTGCAAGCCAAAGCCGTTAGTTCCGGCCCAGATCTTGCCTTGATGGTCCTGAAACACACAGCGAATCTGGTTTTCCCCAGGCGTTGTTCCTCCGGCGTGAGTCCTGAACTTTCGGTCTCTGCAAACAGTGAGTCCGCCAGAGTCTGTTCCCATCCAAACATTGCCTTCGCGGTCCTGCAGGATGGAGAGCACCGGCCCGCCCAATGACTGATCGGGCAATAGAAGACGTTGAGTCTCTCTGTGTTTGAGTCGGATGGCTCCCCGTTCAGTGCCCACCCAGATAACTCCTTCGGGGGCTTCATAGACGGCAGTTACACGTTTGCTGGGCAGTACGCCGGGGAGTGGAACGGTGCGGATAGCACCTCCCTCAAACCTCTCGAGTCCTTCGCTGGTGCCAATCCACAGTGTTCCAGAACGATCCAGCAAGAGCGCCTCAATTTGATTCTTTGCCGAGGCTAACGAATACGTCGATCTGACCTGCCCGCCGTCGTCCATCGCGAGCAGGTCGTTTCTTGCTCCGATCCATAGTTGCTTGTGGTTGTCCTGGGCGAACGCAGTAAGTACCCGCCCGTTGATGCCGCTCCAGCGACGGCCCGAGAAGCGTCCCTTCTCATAATGTGCGGGCCCCTCCGCAGTTAATACCCAAACTTCCCCGTTCGTACCGAGCCACAGCGCCGCCACATCGTTGCTCGGAAGGCCTTGCTCAGTTGAAAAGGCGGTGAACTTCGAATCTTTATAACGCGTGAGCCCGGCGGTTGTTCCGATCCATATAGACTGCGTATTGTCTTCCAGCAGAGTGCGGATGTAATTGCTCCGCAGTCCCGGCGTGCTTTGCGGATCAAAAACAACGAACTTGAGTCCATCAAAGCGCGCTAAACCACCCTCGGTGCCGATCCATAGGTATCCATCTCTGGCCTGGAGAATGGCATGGACGGAGTTTTGAGGTAACCCATTCTCGGTTTGCCAGGTCTGATATCCGAAATTGGCAAGGAAGTCGTCGGTCCTCGCGGCATCTATGCGGCCGCCAACTGCAAGCCAGAGCACAAGTCCCAGCATGTATAGACTGCTAAGTCTTGGGCTGCGCGATTTCCGACGATGACTTATCTGAAACAGAAAGTTCTCCATTTTTCTGCTTGAACGGACCGTTCCTTGAGATGGACCTGCCAGTTTGCGACGACACCAGGTTTCAACCTGCTTGGATTTATGAGGGCCAGCAACCATCCAGCAAGTAGGATGAGTGTCTCAACGAGATTGTCTCTGTGTAGCAATTTGGCAGAGGAATTCCCTTTCGAGCATATCTCCGGTATACTAATATTCTTTTTCGTTCAAAACCCCAATCAGCCCAACAAATGAATCGAAAGAAACGGTGAGGTCGTGTCTTTGCGCTCGTGGGCAGATGCCATTGCGTTTGGGGCCTCGGCATCGCCGGAGTAAGCGCGGACTCAACCAATTTATTGCGCAGATCGGCACCAGCAACACAACCGGTCAGTCTAGACACAGATAGAGCGACCTTCCGAACTGCCGCACCGACAAGCTGCCCAACTCCCACGCCATGTTAAGCACCACCCGTCCAGGGTGGATAGACTTGGTCTAAAATCCACAGAATACGGCCAAAAGAGAGACAAAACTCTGATAGGCTCAGTGAACGGTCATATGCGGCACAGTTTGCCCGATACGGCACGCCACTTGGGTTCTTTGATTAGTCGAGTGATAACGATTCTGGCTGTCACGTTCGGTTCCGCCGCACACGCGGATGCCGCCGTTGACTTCAACCGAGACATACGCCCGATTCTGTCCGATAAGTGCTTTACCTGCCATGGGCCGGACGCAACGAATCGCAAAACGAAGATGCGATTGGATATGGAAGCTACCGCGAAGGTTGAGGTGCGCGGCGGACATCGTTCAATTGTGGATGGCGATCCCGAGGCGAGCGAGATCTACCGGCGAATCAGCTCCGATAATCAGGCCGTACGCATGCCCCCAGCCTATATGGGGCGCGACAAACTGAAGCCGCATGAGATTGAGTTGATCAAGCAATGGATTGCAGAGGGCGCGAAATGGAAGCCGTTCTGGTCGTTTATTCCGCCTGAGCGTCCCACTCTCCCGGAGGTCCAAGCCAAGTCGTGGGTGCGAAATCCGATTGACCGGTTTATCCTGGCGCGGTTGGAGAGGGAAGGGCTGCGACCTTCACCCGAAGCGGACCGGCGGACCCTGATCAGGCGCGTCACCCTAGACCTGACAGGCCTGCCGCCCACGTTGGCGGAAGTGCAGAGCTTTTTGGATGACTCCTCCCCGTCTGCTTACGACAAAGTGGTGGACCGGCTGTTGGCGTCCCCAAGATACGCCGAGCGCATGGCGTTCCGATGGATGGAGGCGGCCCGCTACGGAGACACAAACGGCTACCAGACAGATGGGCCTAGGGACATGTGGCGCTGGCGCGATTGGGTGCTGGATGCATTCAAGCAAAATATGCCGTACGACCAGTTCACCGTCGAGCAGCTAGCCGGTGATTTATTGCCAAACGCGAGCGCTTCGCAGAAGCTTGCTACCGGATTTAACCGCAATCACCGGACAAACGGCGAGGGCGGCATTATTCCGGAAGAGTACCGGGTCGAGTACGTCGCCGACCGGGCCCAGACTACCTCCATCGTGTGGATCGGACTGACGGTGGGTTGTGCTCGGTGCCACGACCATAAGTACGACCCGATTCTGCAGAAAGACTTCTATCGGTTGTTCGCGTACTTCAACAACATCCCGAATGAAAAAGGATTCTCCTTCAACTACGGGAACGAGGAGCCGTATATGAAGGCTCCGCTGCCGGCGCAACAGGCAAAGCTCCGCGATCTGGAACTGGCGGCGAGTGCGGCCGAAGCCAAGTACGCAGCTCTGCAGAAGACCTCTGAAACCGAACAAAGTAAGTGGGAGCAGGGGATAAGATCCGCTGGCTCATCGATCGACTGGACGGTACTCGATGGGATGCAGTTCAGAGCGACGGCTAGCGTTTCGCTGGATGGGAAGCATTCGGTCGATACAGCGGGTGACAAGAAGGTAGCGTACTTCGATTACCTGGATCCGTTCAGCATTTCGGCTGCAATCAAGCCTAAAGATCTAAACGGCGGTATCGTCTCGCGGGCGGAAGATTATGTGGAGGGTACCGGCCAGAGCCTCCATTTGGTTGATGGAAAGTTGCGGTTCTACGACACACTTCGCTGGACCGACTTGGGCATCCGCATGGAAACCGTGGAGAAACTGAAAGCGGATGAGTGGCAACACGTGCTGGTGACTTATGACGGAAAGCGCAAGGCCGCCGGCGTCCACATCTATGTCAATGGCGTCGAGCAGAAAACCAACGTGCTGTTTGACCAACAGAATGAGCCGTTCCATGTGCCAGAAAAGACGCCGATCCGTATCGGCGCAGCGGGTGGAAAGTTCTTTTGCGGTGAGATTCGAGACGTTCGGATTTATGGCCGCGCTTTGAATGGCGAGGAAGCGGCCGCCCTTTCTAGTGCCGGCACGGTGGCGGAGATCGCAGCAGTACCGGTGAATGAGCGTACTCCTCAGCAGGCGGCAAAGATGCGGCTGGCTTTCCTCGCGGACGGTGCTTCCGCCAAACTGAAAATGGCACGCGAGCAAATGCTGGCCGCGCGAATGGAGCGGGACCGGTTTTCTGAGTCGATCCCGACGGTGATGGTGATGGTGGAGGATCCGAAGGCCCGCGAATCGTTCCTGCTGCAACGCGGAGCCTACGACAAACCAGGGGAAAAGGTAACACCGGGTGTTCCGGCCATTCTTGCGCAGCCGCCGCCGGAGTGGCCCCAGAATCGATTGGGCTTGGCAAAGTGGATCGTCAGCCGCATAAATCCGCTCACAGCACGCGTGACTGTGAATCGATTTTGGCAATCCTATTTCGGCTTCGGGATCGTGAAGACCGTCGACGATTTCGGATCACAGGGCGAGTGGCCCACGCATCCGGAACTGCTGGACTGGCTGGCGGTGGAGTTTATGGATTCTGGTTGGAACGTGAAGGCGATGCAAAGGCTGATCGTCACAAGCGCCACGTACCGCCAAGCTTCCAAGATCACGCCGGAACTGCTGGAGAAAGATCCGGATAACCGGCTGCTGGCGCGAGGGCCGCGGATGCGCTTAGGGCCTGAAGTAATTCGGGACTCGGCACTGGCCGCCTCCGGTTTGCTGGCCGAGAAACTCGGCGGGCCGTCGGTAAAGCCATATCAACCGGCCGGGTTGTGGCAGGAACTTGCCGGTGGCGACGGATACGTCCAGGATAAAGGGCCCGCGCTGTATAGGCGGAGTCTCTACACCTACTGGAAACGTACGGTTGCGCCACCCTTCATGGCGAATTTTGATTCGCCGAATCGCGAGGTTTGCACCGTCTACGAGAACCGGACTAATACGCCCTTGCAAGCCCTGGACCTGATGAACGATGTGACCTTCCTGGAGAGTTCCCGGAAGCTGGCGGAGCGAATGATGCTGGAGGGCGGCGCCTCCATACCTTCGCGGCTCAACTACGGATTTGCTCTCTTAATGGCAAGACAACCGAGGGATGCTGAGCGTCAGGTCCTGCTGGAAGCGTTCCGCGGCTTCGAAGTCAAGTATCGCGACGATCGAAAAGCGGCAGACGAGTATCTACAGTACGGTGAGGCGCCCCGCCATGCTGATTTGGATACTGGTGAACTCGCGGCTTACACCACGATCGCCAGCCTGATGATGAATATGGATGCGGCGATCACAAAGGAATGAGGACCATGCAGTGCTGCGATGCAGATGATGATCTGCGAATTACAAGACGACACTTCTTTGGATTGCAATCGACGGGCATAGGGATTGCTGCCCTTGCTTCATTGGTCGGAAAAGACGTGCACGCTGCGACGCCGACCAAAGGTCAAGCTGGACTCCCGGGATTCCCGAACTTTGCTCCCAAAGCGAAGCGGGTGATTTACCTGTTCCAATCCGGCGGCCCTTCGCAGTATGAGTTGTTCGATCATAAGCCGCGACTGACGGAGTTTCAGGGCACCGATCTCCCAGAGTCGATACGCGGTGGACAACGGCTGACCGGGATGTCGGCTTCGCAGGCGACTTTTCCCATCGTTCCCTCGAAATTCGCTTTTGAGCAGCGCGGGAAATCGGGCGCCTGGGTAAGTGAGTTGCTTCCCCATATGGCGCGGATCGCCGATGACCTGACTTTTATCAAGACGGTCAATACGGAAGAAATCAATCATGATCCGGCAGTGACGATGGCGCAAACCGGGTTTCCGTCTGGGAGGTCGGCCGAGCATGGGCGCCTGGGTTTCCTATGGTCTGGGCTGCGAAACGCAGGATCTACCGGCCTTCGTCGTGATGATTTCCTCATCAGGCACGGGCCAGCCTTTGTATGACCGGCTATGGGGGACGGCTTTTCTTCCAAGCCGGTATCAGGGTGTGAAGTTTCGATCCGTGGGCGATCCGGTGCTGTATTTGTCAGACCCCAAAGGATTTTCGGGAGCTGACCGTCGTCATTTTCTGGACGCGGTCGGGAAATTAAATAATCTGGAAGCCCAGGAGTTTGGCGATCCGGAGACCGAGGCACGAATCGCGCAATACGAAATGGCGTATCGGATGCAGACTTCCGTGCCCGAACTGACAGACCTTTCCAAAGAACCCGAACACACGTTCGAGATGTATGGGCCGGACGTCAAGAAACCCGGTACGTTTGCGGCGAACTGTCTGCTTGCGCGAAGGTTGGCAGAGCGGGGGGTGCGATTTATCCAGCTCTACCATCGCGATTGGGATCATCATGGCGGCTTGCCGGAGGCTTTGCCGAAGCGCTGTAAAGATGTAGATCAGCCGTCTGCAGCACTCATAGAAGATCTGAAACAGCGGGGATTACTCGAGGACACGCTGGTAATTTGGGGCGGGGAATTCGGCCGAACTGTTTATTGTCAGGGGCGCTTGACCAAGACGGATTACGGACGCGATCACCACGGCAGATGCTTCACTGTTTGGATGGCCGGGGGCGGGATTAAACCCGGCATCACGTATGGCGAGACGGACGACTACGGCTATAACGTGGTGAAGGATCCGGTTCATGTCCACGATATGCAGGCCACCATCCTGAAATGCCTGGGGATTGACCACACCAAATTGACCTTCCAGTTTCAGGGAAGACATTTCCGCCTGACGGATGTAGCAGGCAAGGTTGTAATGCCGATTCTGGCCTGAATTGCTATACTTGCAATTCTTCCACCGGTTAGGCCTCGTCCGCCTCTGGTTCTAAACCAAGCGGGACTGTCACTTGTCGAATCGGTTCATTTCCTCTCTTTTCTTACTCCTCTCTTTTTTCGCGATACCGGTTTTCGCCCAGAAGCCCACCTTTACGGTGGGCTGGTCTGTCTATGTCGGTTGGGATCCGTACCAGTACATGGCCAAGTCAGGCCTACTGAAGAAATGGGCTGACAAGTACGGCGTCGCCATCAAGGTGCAACGCTTTGACTACGCGCCTTCACTTGACGCATTTACTTCCCGTAGCATCGACGCCTGCACGATGACCAACATGGAGGCGCTGGATATGCCGGCGGCTTCGGGTGTCGATACGACAGCCGTAATCATCGGGGATTATTCCAACGGTAACGATGCTCTGCTGGCGCGGGGTGGCAACTCGTTGGCTAGCCTGCCAGGCAAGAACGTCATGTTAGTCCAGAAGACCGTCTCCGAGTATCTGCTGGAGCGGGCTTATGTGCTGAACGGGATGGAGGCGCAAGCTAAGAAGCTGAAGCTGGTGAATACTTCCGATCGTGACATTGTTGGCGCCTTTATGAATGATCCATCGGAAACCGCGGTAGTGACATGGAAGCCGCTGGTCTCACAGATCGCGAAGATGAAGGACGTCAAAACGTTGTTTGATTCTTCGAAGATTCCCGGAGAGATCCTCGACTTACTGGTAGTTCGGACCGATGTTCTGAAGAAGGCCGATGGGAGCGGGCAGAAGTTTGCGAAAGCAGTGACCGGCGCCTGGTACGAAATGCTTTCCCAAATGAGCGGGTCTGGAGCCGACAAGGTACTACAGGCGGTGGCTGCCGTCTCGGAGGATACGCTCGCTTCATATAAAGAGCAACTGGGCACCACGCACATGATGTACCAGCCATCGGAAGCGCTGCAGTTGGGAACTTCTTCTGAGTTGAAGGACAAGATGAAGTTAGTTCGGCAGTTTTGTTTTACTCATAAGTTACTCGGAGAGGGGACTAAGTCCCCGGACGATGTAGCCATTCAATATCCGGACGGATCGGTGCAAGGAAATGCGGCGCGAATTCGTATGCGCTTCGATGTCAGCTTTATGCAAGCGGCGGCAAAAGGCGGGCTCTGATGCTGAGGATTCTGACTTTTCCCAATAAGTCGGCGGCGTTTACGGTGTCATGGGTACTATTTGCGTTGTGCCTGCTCCTTTACTTTCGGACGGCACACATCCGGCACCTGGACAATCCCGATGACCGGATCGTGCCGACAATTGCGCAGCTATCCACTAGCTTTGTGCATGCAGCGCTCACTCCGGCGGATGAGGATGCGGAAGTTGCCCCGGGCGCTTCCTTTCTGCAGCGATTTCGGACCAGCATGCTTTGGAACGACACGTTGGCAAGTGGTCAACGGTTCCTTATCAGCCTCGCTCTGCTGTTTCCCGCTGCGCTGCTAGGCGTGCATATGGGGGCATTCCCGTGGATCAGTTGCGGGCTGCTGCGCTTTTTCCTCTTCTTCGACAAGATCATTGCGCTTTCTGTTTTGCCCATCCTCTTTATCGCGTTCGGGATTGGGGAAGCGGCTAAGATCATGCTGATTGTAATCGGGGTCGCTCCGACCCTGGTACTGGATAGCTATAACCTGGCGAAGTCTGTTCCGGCCGAGCAGGTGATCAAGGGCTTTACGCTCGGTGCGAAGGACTTGGCAGTAACGTACCGGGTCATTTTGCCGCAGATCTGGCCGCGGATCTTGAACAGTATGCGACTGAATCTCAAGGCCATTGCTCTCTTCCTGTTTGCGGGCGAAATGATCGCTTCCACCGACGGATTGGCTTACCGGATCGCCTTATTGCAGCGGCATATGGGAATGGATTTGATCATTCCCTACGTGCTTTGGGTGGCACTACTGCTCTTTGTCGTGGACCAGAGCTTCCGGCTCTTCATTCGATGGACGAACCCGTGGTTCCGGGAAGGGTGATGACTTGTTTGAGCTGATCTCAATACAGAATGTAGGCTTGCGCTTCCCGATCAAGGGCGGCGAACATCCGCTGTTTTCAAACCTGAATCTGGTGATCGAAGAGGGCGAATTTGTTTCCATTGTCGGCCAGACGGGTTGTGGAAAGTCGACCCTGCTGCGCTTGATTCTCGGCTCTCAACCTCCGTCGTCCGGTGAGGTTCTTGTGAACGGCAAAGTAGTCACTGGCCCGGGACGGGAGCGCGGTTATGTCCCGCAGAAGTATTCACTTTTTCCGGATAAGACGGTTTTACAGAATGTGTCGTTTGGTCCCATCGCAGAGTCGAGGTGGTGCGGCGGACGAGCGGCAATCAAAGCGGCAAGCCTGGACTATATCCAGCGAGTCGGATTGAGCCCGAACGATGCGCACAAGTATCCGGACCAGCTTTCGGGCGGCATGCAGCAGCGGGTGGCGATAGCGCAGGCGCTTATCATGGAACCGCAGATCCTGTTGATGGACGAGGCTTTCAGTGCGCTCGATCCAGCGACGCGAGCGGAAATGCAACGGCTCATCCGGTCGATCTGGAGCCAGACAAAGACCACGATTATCTTCGTGACGCATAATCTCGCCGAGGCTGTTTATCTGAGCAGCCGAGTCGTTCTGCTGGCTCGTGATACGAGGCTGGAGCGCTCCCATCTGGCGCTGGATTTGCCAATATCGTCGTCGATTCGGGATGCGGACGGGTATCCGCGCGCGCATGAGCTGCAGAATGTCATTCGGGAATTAGAATCTGCGGCTATGGGCGATCGCCTGGAGCAGGCCATGGCAGAGTTTGGCAGCTAAGTACCCGCGCGTTCGAGTTAGTCGTCGAGTTCGGCCCACATCTGGGAGGTGGGGATCTGAATAAAAGATGCAGTTACACCGTGATCGTCGATGAGATCCGCCGTTAGCGTTTCTTTTGCTTCGCTAAGTCCACTGAGTGAGTAGATCCAGGCGCTTCGATTCTCCGGCCAAATGATCCAGCAGGTCCTGGTTCCCGCCTGCAACAAACGGTCTGCCTTGCTGAAAAGGTCGCCAACCAATTGGCCGGGGGACAGGATTTCGATCACGAGGAGGGGAGGATCAGCGAGGTCGCCGTCTCTGAACTGCGCATCGCGGCGCATCACCGTAATGTCGGGAATCATGCGGTCGTTGCCGCACAGGACGTTTAACTCGGATCCGGCTCGAAGGAAGGCTGGCAGGTTCGCCCGGAAGTAGAAGGACAAGTAGGTTTGGATGAACGCGTGGAGGTTCTTGGGAAGCGGCTTCTGAATCCCCCTGCCATCGATCAGTTCAAAGTGGTTCATTTTAGCTTTTATGCATCTTAAACGATCTCTTCTGCTTTGCTGGATAGTCTCCATTGCCTTCGGACAAATCCCGCAGCCGGATGGCGGGCATGTCGAGGCCGGTGAGATCCCACTTCACTGGGCTACCGGCGGACCAAACTGCATTGAGTTGCAGGATTGGGAGGTGCATCAGTTCAATCCCGATTTCTTCATCATTCGGGAGTCCGGGTGTACGAACTATGAAAAACCTTTTCTCTATCTGATTTTCGGCAAGGAACGCGCGCTGTTGTTGGATACGGGCGCCGGTCCGGCTAAGACCGCTCACATCGTCGCGCAGGTGATGGGTCGATGGGAGGAGAAGAATCATCGCGGTACGATGCCGCTCCTGGTAACGCACTCCCACGGTCACGGCGACCACATCGCTGGAGATGCTCAGTTTCGCGGTAAGCCGGGCACTGAATTCGTGGAGCCTACGGTGGAGGGCGCAACAAAGGCGTTTGGGATTTCCAAATGGCCGGAGGCGAATGGTTCGGTGGATCTGGGCGATCGCGTGATGGACGTGGTCCCTTTGCCTGGACATGAGAAGGCCGCGCTGGCCTTTTATGATCGCCGGACAGGAGTACTGCTCACCGGAGACTCTTTGTATCCGGGGCGATTGTATGTTTTTGACTTGCCAGAATTCGCCGCCAGTATCCAGCGGCTGGTGAACTTTACGGAAGGAAAGATAGTGACCTTCGTTCTGGGATGCCACATCGAACAGGCGCAACAACCGTATCTGGATTATCCGGTGGGTACGGCGTACCAACCTTACGAACACAGCCTTGCGCTAGGGCGCGCCGAATTGCTCGAGCTGAATGAGGGATTAAAAAAACTCGGCCATACACCGGCCCGAGTGGCTTACCGGGATTTTACGATTTGGCCTCGAGAAGTCAAAGTCCACTAATCGCGACTAGGCGCAAATTTCCTTCACTACGTTGCCGGCTACGTCGGTCAAACGGAAGTCTCGCCCGCTGTAGCGGTAGGTCAGCTTCTTGTGATCGATGCCCATGAGATACAGAATTGTGGCGTGCAGATCGTGGACATGCATCGGCTTTTCTACGGCTTTGAAACCGAATTCGTCGGTAGCACCGTAGGTGGTGCCCCCTTTTACCGCTCCTCCAGCCAAGGCGACGGTAAAGCCGAACGGGTTATGGTCACGGCCGTTTTGGGTACCGCCGCCACCACCTCCGATCTCTTTCACCGGCGTGCGGCCGAACTCTGACCCAATGACGACGAGTGTGTCGTCCCACATGCCTCGCGTCTTGAGGTCCTTGATAACGGCGGCGAAGGGCTGGTCGGAATCCTTAGCATTCTTACGATGCGCCTGAATGTCGGCGTGCGCGTCCCACGGATCTCCCTTTGCATAATAGACCTGGACCATGCGAACGCCTTTTTCGACCAGACGCACGGCCATAAGACAGCTGCGCGCTGTACTGCCAGGACCATACATCTTCTGCGTAGCGGCCGTTTCTTTGCGGATGTCAAATACTTCGGGCGCCTCGGTCTGCATGCGGTAGGCCACTTCCATCGATTTCACAACCGCGTCGACCTGCGGATCGGGTTTGCGGACCTGTTCGAGTTGTCTCGAGGAGGGTGAGTTCCCTCCGCTGTTCCGTAAGCGAAAACTTCTGGTTGTTGATGAAGCTGATAAGCTTCTTGGGATCGAACTCCTTACCGATCACCGTATCGGCGGTTTGCTTCTCAGTGATTTTATCGGCGATGAACGTGCCCTGGTTCATGGCAGGAAGAAAGCCGTTGCTCCAGAGTGGCGGCCCGACGGTTGTGGGAACGTCTGGACACAGAACGACGTAACCGGGCAGATTCTGGTTCATCGGTACCGAGACCATACGTAAGCCACGATCCGATAGCGGGGCGCCCGGCCTGGCTGAACCCAGTGTTCATCATCAGGATCGGCGGCTCGTGATTCGGGATGTCCGTGTAGACCGAACGAACGAAACAGATATCGTCGGCTACCTCGCCCAGGTAGGGAAATAGCTCACTAACTTCGATGCCGGATTGGCCGTATTTTTTCCATTCAAAGGGAGACGGCATCAGCGTGCCGGTCTTCCGCTCGGTTGAGACGGTTCCACCGGGCAGCGGCTGACCGGCATATTTCAGGAGCCCGGGCTTATGATCGAAGCTGTCGATAGAGGAGCAGCCGCCGTTCATAAACAGAAAGATGACCCGCTTCACCTTTTGCGGATAATCGAGTTTGAAGGGTGTACTGGCAGTTCCGTCCGCAGCAGTGGTCATCCCAGCTTTAGCCAGAGATTCGCCTACCAGGCTGGCAAAGGCCATCATGCCAAACCCATTGCCCATGCGGCACAGGGCTTCGCGCCGGGTTTGCGGGGCTGTTCTTCGATTGCACGACATATTTGTTGGGCTTAGATCCTGATTAATCGATATAAATAAATTCGCTGGAGCTGAGAAGAACTTTGGCGTAGCGGCCCAGGGCCGTCGGCTTGTATTTCACTTCCTTGGGTGAGTTGCCCGTGTGACTGGGACGCTCTGCAGAGTCTTTGACTCCGGCCATCATGCCTTCACCCATCTCACTATCACTACCGGGCGCCGAGGGCACCTGTTTGTCCGCTCCGCCAGGAACACCATCGGCTTCGGGTCCCTTCAAAGCAACGTTCGTTACAGAACCAGGCTTGTCCTTCTTGTCAGCGGCAGCCCGGCTGGCCTTCTCGGCTTCGGCTGCTGCGGCAGCCTTCTGTTCCAGGTACTCCTGCATGGGTTCCGACTTGATGTAGTGCAGGCCGAGCTCGATCTCCTTCTCGGAAGGATCGCGGCCGTAAATCAGCTGGTACAGCTTACGGACTTTTGCGGTGGTATCGCCCGCATCGTCGACTCGCTTCACCAATAACTCCGATTCCGACTGAATAAAGTCGCTATTCATCAGGAATAGCCGTTGTAACGGGACCGTGGTGCTGAACCGCTTCTCAGCACTAATGTTGGGCGGGGGAAAATCGAAAAGCTGAAGGTATTCGTCCAGCCGATAACGACTGACTCGCCCGTAAATCGTACGCCTGGTATAAGCAGGTGTCAGATCCTTCGACGGGCCGCCGATGGAATCGTCGAGATTGCCCGCCACCATCAGGACGGAATCGCGAAGCTGTTCGGCCGTCATCCGCTTCTTGTTCGCCCGCCAGTAGAGGCGATTGCCGGAATCGACCTCCAGATCGTGCTGATCGACCTCCGTGCTTAGCTGATAAACGCTGCTGAGCATGATTTCGCGGGTAAGCTTCTTGATCGACATCCCGTCGGCCTGGAAACGGACGGCGAGATACTCGAGGAGTTCTGGGTTGGTGGGGCGCTCACCGGTTACGCCAAAATTGCTTGGAGTATCCACTAAACCAGTACCGAAGTGTTCTTTCCAGATGCGGTTGACGATAACCCGCATCGCCAGCGGCTGTCGGACAATATCGTCGGCAAGCTCAAGACGTCCGCTGCCCTGTTTGAACGGTTCCGGGTTGTCGCCGGAGAGAACACTCAAGAAGTGACGCGGGGCCACTGCGCCAAGGTTGTAGGGATTGCCACGCAGGCTGATCTGCAAGTCGACCGGCTTTGACGCTTCCTCTACGCCGTGCAGATACGGGTACGAAACCTCAGTCTTCTTCTTAAGATCAGCAACGTCCTTCTCCAGCGCCTCAAGATAATCGCGTTTCTCACCTCCCAAGCGCTTGTGCAGAGCCCAGCCGCGGAAAGCGAGTAAACCCGGTTTGGAGTGGACGCCGAACTGTACCACCTCATCGTCGTTGGTCAGCTCACGTTGGAAGACATCCGTCCACAGGTTCGTATCGTCCAGCGGCATGGTCTTCAGCTGCAAGCCGCAACCGGGACAGAAATCGTCATTCGTGATGAATTCGTTGGGTTTGTTGGCCCGCTTCGGCGGCGTCGTGCCGGGGAACGACTTGGCAGCGATGATCTCGTTCTCCTGCTTGATTTCATCCTTGGCAAACATTACCGAGACAAGCTTCTTCTGAAAGCTGTCGGCAAGTTTCCCGGCTTCTTCGGCCGTGCCTCCGCGGGCGATCATGGCCTGCCAGTCCTTCAGGTAAGGGTAGAACTTGGGAGGCTTCGCGAGGAAGCGCACCCAACGATCGAGGAGTTCGTAATCGAGCTTTTCCTCTTCCACGACGGTCGGAAGCTCGTCTTTAGGCTGACCGGTGATGCGCCAAGCGGCTCGCATGTACTTGGCCGATTGAAGGGCCAGCGAGTGCGCCATGTCACTGGTCTCATTGTTTTCGATAGACGAGACCAGCTTCTGCTTGTTTTCCAGCTCCTTGGTGTACTGCATCAGTTGTTCAACTTCGGCGCTGGGAGCAGTGGGATATTCGTGATACGTCGTGCTGGCGAAGACTCCTGCCAGCGAATAGTAATCCGAGCTCGGGATGGGGTCGTACTTGTGATCGTGGCAGCGAGCGCAACCTACAGTAATGCCCAAAAAACTCCGTGAAACCGCGTCTACGCGGTCATGACGTTCGTCGGCGCGAGTGACTTCCACCGCCCCGTTATCGTAGTACCAGGGACCGAGGCCGAGGAAGCCAGTGCCGGGAAGCAGATGAGCGCGGTCTTTCTCGTCCATCAAGTCACCGGCCAATTGCGCCTTTACGAACGTCTCGTAAGGCATATCGTCGTTGAAGGCGCGGACGACCCAATCTCGAAAAATATAAGCGTAGGGGTAGGGATTATAGCCCCGCCGCATCGGATCGAGGCTGCGGTAATCGTCTTCGCCATAACGAGCCACGTCGAGCCACATGCGCCCCCAACGCTCGCCGTAGTGCTGGGAAGACAGCAGACGATCCACAACTTTGGCGAAGGCATCGGCCGATTCGTCCTTCTGAAATGCAGAGATCTCGTCCGGTGTGGGTGGAACGCCATTCAGGTCGAGAGTGGCACGGCGAATCAATTCCAGCTTGGTAGCAGGACGGACCGGCTTAAGATTCTGTGACTCGAGTTTGGCAAGAATGAATTTGTCGATTTCGGTTTTGGCCCACGCGGCATCTTTCACCTCAGGAACCGCGACTTTCTTCAAAGGAACGAACGACCAGAACTGCCGCTGCTCCGGACTGATCACGTATTTGCCGGCTGCGACGGTTTTGCCGGAAGACGGCCATACAGCGCCCGCTTTGACCCAGGTCATGAGGTCTGCTATTTCCGAGTCCTTCAGTTTGCCGCCCATGGGCATCTGAAGATGCGGATCGGTCTGCCTTACGGCTTTGATGAGAAGGCTCTTCTCGGGATCGCCTGGAACAATGGCCGGACCCGAACCGCCGCCTTTCACTAGCGCCTCGCGGCTGTCTACACGCAAACCGCCCGATGCCGAGTTGGTGTGGCAGGTATAGCAGTTCGTCGCAAAAATGGGACGCACCTTCGCTTCAAAGAACTCAGCGGCGGCGGGTGAACCGGCGGGAGCAGGGGTGGTGGCGGAAGGCGCCGCCCAAACAGCGCCGGCGTTGATCCAGGTTGCGATGTCTTTGATGGTTGCATCGTCCAGCCTGTTGCCGCCCATCGGCATTTTGAGGTTAGGATCGGTCTGGCGGATGGCTTTGATCAGCAGACTTTTCTCGGCATCTCCGGGCGTAATGGCGGGGCCACGGCCGCCGCCTTTCAAAAGCGCATCACGGCTGTCTACACGCAGTCCGCCGAGCTGAGAAGCGGTGTGGCAGGGGTAGCAGTTAGTGGACAGTACCGGTCGAATCTTGGAATCGTAGAAATCAGCTGACTTGGGAGAAGGTTCCGGGGTTGCCGAGGCTCCTAGAATGGTGGAAAGGAAGATTAAATTTGATACTGCAAGCCTGCAAGATGCCGCGCGTAAGCCAACCATAGATAGTGATGAAGAAGAGAACCAGTGACATGCTCACAACAGTGGTGGGCACGAAAACATGAAAGCGACTAGCTTTCCGAAGGCCTCAATTCATCACTCGGCGAGAGCAGCGAACTCAGACCAGAGCAGCAACAGAGCTGAAAACACCTAGGTTTTGGAGGCCCTCTCATTCCATCACCACCCAGCCTGTAAGTCAAGTTGGCCAGGAGTTTGAAAGGTCGAAGTCGCTTAGCTATACTTCCGCTTCACATGTACAGTTGTTTCTTTCTCTGTCTTACGCTTTCCGCGGCCCAGGTTTTCGCCGGACCGCAGGACCCAACCGGTACGGCGAATGCCAGCCAGAGTTCCAACCTAAGCGGTGGGAAGAAGCCCCGAGTTGAGCGGATTAAAAAAACGGGGTTGACTGCGCCCGGCGTGCAGATTCCTATGGCAAAGCTAAAGCCCGAAGCCGAGTTTGTGGTCGGTGGGGCACCCGATTGGATTGCCATCGACGAATTGGTATACGTTTCCAACAAGCCAAAAAACGCGATCGTCCGTATCGACCCCAAAGCGGGAAAGATGCTTCCGGAAGTAACCGGGTTGAACAAGCCCTGCTCTGGCCTCGGTATTGGCTTCGGCAGTTTGTGGGTTCCGAACTGCGGAGACGGTAATCTGACCCGCGTCGACCTTAAGACCGGGAAGGTCGGTGTGTCAATCAAGACTGGCGTTGCAGACTCTGAAGGTGGAATCGCCGTAAGCAGTGACAGTGTTTGGCTGTTGACAAAAGCGAACAGCACACTGGCACGGATCGATCCGATGAGCAACAAAATCGTTGCGGAGGTCCCATTGCCGACGGGCTGTTTTACTGCCGCGTTCGGCTTAGGGGCCGTATGGGTGACCTGTACGGAGGCGAACCAGTTGATACGGGTCGACCCGGCAACAAATCTTGTCACCGCTCAAATCAAGGTTGGGCCACGACCGCGCTTTCTGGCGGTAGGAGCAGGCGGTGTCTGGACCTTGAACCAAGCCGATGGAAGTGTGACCCGAGTGGATCCGCAAGATAACAAGGTCGTCTCTACCATCCAAGTGGGTGTACCCGGAGAAGGCGGCGATATCGCCGTAGGTGAGGGTTCTGTCTGGGTGACGGCGTTCGACTTCCCGCTATCCAGGATTGATATCGAGACTAATAAGGTAGCGCAGCAGTTCGTAGGGCCGGGTGGAGACGCGGTACGCGCGGGGCGAGGGAACGTCTGGTTGTGCGATTTGCGGAACGGAAAAGTCTGGCGGTTCGACCCGAAGCTGATCCTCGCTACAATTTCGGAGAATTGACGGATATTCCGGAAATCCCAGAATGGAAAGGGTGATGATGCCCTTTCCACTGGCCTGCCGGAACAGGAATTGCGATTAAGACTTGCGTAGGAAGCGATTACTTCGTGTGATCGTGAACTGTTTGTTTCACGTCGCCGAAAGTCTCTTTGGCCTTACCTTTAACTTGGTCAGCAACGCCTTCAGCCTGAGTCTTATGGTCGTCAGTGAGCTTCCCTACCGTTTCCTTGGCCTTTCCTGTCGCTTGATCTACGTTGCCGGAAACCTGTTCTTTATTCATAAGTAACTCTCCTGAAATGTAGACACGTCCGGAGCTAGAAAGTTTCCCGTGGGAGATTTGGCAGCTAGGGTCGCTCCGGGATGCCCCCAAGAGAGCGGAGTGTCTGTTCCAAGCGGGCCAAAGCTTCGTCAGGAGTTTGTTGCCGCTTCAGGACCGAGTTCACCGCAGTATAGTAAGCCCGCGAGACAAGCGCATACTGTCCTGCGGCAATCACTGAAGGACGGGAAATCAGGCCGCCTATTACGCGGTTTGAAAGGTCACCCGGGAGAGCTGTTTGGGCCATAGTCTCAGGATCGTTGCGCATGGCGGTTCTTGTAGGAATCGTGTTGGTTAACTTGGCCCGCAGTCGGTCGCTCCTTTCGGAGGCCAGTGCTCGAAGAGCCTCGATCGCGAACTCCCGGTTCTCACTGAATTTAGAGATACCCATCCCCGAGCCTCCCAAAGAGCCCCGTTGACCGCCGGCACCGCCCGGGAGAGGAGCGATACTCACAGTCGTGCCCTTGCCGGTCGGAACCTTGGAAGTTGCATAAAGGCTGATCCAATTCCTCATGAAGGCTGCATTTCCAGTGCTCCAGAGATTTGACGCGTCGCTTTCGCGATAGTACGGCTCGCCCGGCGGCGATATCCTTCCGATCCATGACACTGCGCGAGACAGGGCCGAGCGCAGCGACGCACTTTGGACATGAATGACTCCGCGGCCGTCGAGAAACAGGGGACCTCCTTCGGAGGCTTGCCATTCCATTGCATTGCAAGTTAGCCCTTCAAACGAACCGCCCTGCCAAACGTATCCCCAGAAATCACGCTTTCCGGCCGCTCGCTCGCCGTTCTGGATCACCGAGGCCATCTGGTCCATCTGCGCCCAAGTGACGGGCGGACTGCTGAATCCGTACTTCTTCAGGAGATCGGGGCGATAGTACAGCACGCCGACGTCAACGAAAATCGGAAGTGCAACCAGTCGCCCTCCAACGGTAAAGTTCCGGAGGATTTCTGGCTCAAATTCCTTTATTTCGTTCTTAAAGTATGGAGTGAGATCGATCAGATCGTTGGCGAGGATGGCGGGCCAAATCACATCGATTTCGTACAGATCGGGATGAGTTGCATGCCGAGCGAAGAGATTCTGGTAAATCTCGAGCTGGCTGTTAACCGTCTCGGTGCTCAGAACATAGCTGAAACTTGCCTGGTTCTGGCTAGCGAAAGTGCTGAGGATCTTCTCCTGATAAACAGCGTTGGAATCGTAGAAGATAAGTTCCAATCGGCGTTCTCTCCCGCCATCGCGGAGTTCGCTGATCCCGGAAAAGGAAACACGGCACCCGATGAGCGTCAGACAGGCGATTATCAAGATCGAGACTGTTCTTCCGATTGCAGTCATTTTTAAAAAGGTAGATTTCTAGCGAAATTCTTCGCCGGAAATTACCTAGTTAACAGGACCTTAAGAAAGAGCGGGTTTTCCGCTACACATTTTCGCGTGTTTACCAGGATCAGAGGCTTCAAATCTCACGGAGGCGCCGAATCGCTACGGCGGCTTCGGATCGGTACACGTCTGGTTTGTTGTTTCAGCGTTCTCATCGGACTGATCTTCGTCGGGGTCCTGGTGTCTGTCTGGCAGTTGCGGGCCTACGATCACCAAGCCTATGAGCTGGACCAGCATAGCCAGGAAGTAATCGCTATTCTGCAGGTCAACAACGATGTGTTGGCTTTCCGGGAAAAATTGCAGTTTGCGCTTGCGGGACATAGTGCCGCTCAACTGCACGCAGATCTGAAGTCATTTCAAGGTGTTTTCCTGCGCGACGTTGAGTTTGCATTGAATGCGTTGCAATCGAGCCATGTGAAGCCGCACGATCAGACGGCCGCGATCAGCACCATGCACTTATTCAAGATATCGATCCCGGATGATATCGAGATTCTTCTAGGGCTCGCGGATTCTGGCGACTGGCACGCTGTAGAGCTACGCTCCCAAAATCAGGTTCGGGAAAAGTGCGACCAAATGGCCGTGGTCGCCACGAGCATTCGCGAGCAGGCCCAATCTATTCGTATCGCTTCAATGGCCGACAAGCTGGCAGCAAAGCAGCGAGCGTTCTTGATCCTGGCGCTTTGCGGATTAATCACTGCAGCAGCCGGTGTCGGCTTTGGCGGTATGGTGACGAGCAGCATTGCAGTTCCGCTGCGGGCTTTGGAGCGAGGGGCCGACGCGCTTGGAACCGGGAATTTCTCGCATCGCATTGCCGTGAGCGGGAAGGACGAACTGGCAACCCTGGCATTCACCTTCAACGATGCTGCGGTCCGGATTGAACAGTCATATTTATTGTTAGAGCGCCGCGTCGCGGAGCGTACGGTTGAACTGGAACGGGCTAAGTTGACTGCCGAAGAAGCCAGTCGAACCAAGGGTCAGTTTCTCGCCAATATGAGTCACGAGATCCGAACTCCCATGAACGGCATTCTTGGCATGACGGAACTGGCGTTAGGTACCGAGTTGACGCTGGAGCAACGCGAGTATCTGAAGGCTGTAAAGAGTTCCGGGGACGCGTTGCTGACTTTAATTGACGATATTCTCGACTTCTCGCGAATCGAGGCGGGACGGCTCTCCATTAATCCTTTCCCCTGCAACTTGCGAGATGAGATGTTTGAGGCTGTCAAGTCACTCGCCGTACGAGCCGCCCAAAAGAATCTGGAACTCCTGCTGCGAATATCGCCGGAGGTTCCGCGACGAGTGTTGATCGATTCCTCCCGGCTGCGCCAGATACTCATCAACCTCATCGGAAACGCCATCAAATTCACTGACGAGGGGCATGTTGAGGTCCGAATGGAGATGGAGGGTACCGGCCTCGGAAAAGACCTGCTGAAGGTAAGTGTGCACGACACGGGCATAGGCATTGCACCGGAAAAGTTAAGTTCTGTCTTCGAAGCATTTGTGCAGGCGGATGGATCGGTCACCAGACGTTATGGCGGCACTGGTCTAGGTCTTGCGATCTCCTCCGAACTGGTCCGCTTGATGGGTGGTGAAATCTGGGCGGAGAGCAAAGAAGGGCAGGGCAGCAGCTTCTTCTTCACGCTCTCGCAAGAAGAACTGCCGTCCGATTTAGAGGTTTCCTTCGACCACAAACTGAAGGGCTTGCGAGTTTTGGTGATCGACGATAACGCAATCAGTTGCGACATACTGATGCAGTTAATCGAGGGCTTCGGGATGTTTCCGGTTTCCACCGATAGAGAAGATCAGGCGATCCGTTTGATCAGAGAGTCGGCTGCTAGCCGAAATCCCTTTACTTTCGTACTGCTGGATGGACCTCTAAGCGACCTTGATGAATTCGTATCCGCCGAAGCAATTTGCGCAGAGTTCGGAACCTCTCGGAATGTCGCCATGATGTTGAGTCCAGCGGCCTTGAATGCGGATAAAACCCGTGCCCGGAACCTGGGAATCGGGAATACGATCGTCAAGCCCATAGGCGAGGCGGATCTTCACCACCTATTCTTAACCATGCTTGGTCTTTCGCAAGCGGAAAATGAGCAGACTCCCGCGCCCGCTCAGCAATTGACCCACTCTCAGTTGCGCCTCCTGGTCGCGGAAGACAACCCGGTCAACCGGAAGTTGATCTCCCGCGTGCTGGAAAAGCAGGGACACCGAGTAACTTGTGCGCACGATGGCTACGAGGCCGTAGAAGCAATCAAGAGCCAGGAGTTCGATTTGGTCCTGATGGACGTTCAGATGCCCAGGATGGGCGGGTTGGAAGCAACGGCCACAATTCGGCAGCTTGAACTGGAAAGCGAGAGTAAGCGAACTCCAATCATTGCGCTCACTGCGCACGCCATGACCGGGGACCAGGAACGATGCCTGGAAGGTGGTATGGACGATTACCTCTCTAAACCCTTGCGGACCGACGAACTGCAAGAGGTTCTCCGACGCTGGGCTCCTCCTGGGGCCGGCGGGTCAGGACTGGATCACCTCTCTGCGGCGCTCGCGGGAGCCAAAGAAAGCGAAATAAGCTATAAACACATAGCAGAGCAGCGGAATCAACATGGCATCGGCCATGCTTCTGGTGCGTTCGAACAAGAGACCCATCAGGGGCGTTGATACCGCTCCTCCGATGATGGCCATCACTAGGAGCGATCCTCCTAATTTCGTGTTTGGTCCTAAGTCCCGCAAACCCAACGCAAAGATGGTCGGGAACATCAAAGACATGAAGAAGCTGGTGAGGAAGATAGCCCAGAGTCCCATCCAACCGGGAAACAGGATGCCAATGCCAACCAGCAGGATATTGGCGAGGCTGTAAGCACCCATGAGCCTGTTGGGTGCGATGAATTTCATAAAGTAGGTTGCGGTAAATCGCCCGACTGCAAACGCGACTAAAGTTCCGGTGAGGAAATAGCCCGCAACCTTCTCGCTTTGGTGAACATAATCCTGAACATACTGGATAAAGTAACTCCAGGTGCCGACCTGTGCTCCGACGTACAAAAACTGAGCGAAGACGGCCTGAAGAAAACGGGAGTTCGTCAAAAGAGTTCCAAGCCTCCCTTGATCCTCACTGCCGGCCTCACTTTCGCTTCCCAGAGCAGGGAAACGAGTACGGGCTATCAGAAACGCCCATAAGAAGACCAAAGCACCAAGCACCAGGTAGGGCGTAATGACCCGCATGGTTTCACCTTGCAGCACGGCCGCGTACTGACCCGAAGCCTTGAGGTCGCGTACTTGAGAAGCACTGAGTTCCACGCCGGAGAAGATAAAAGTTGTCCCGACAAGAACACCCAGGATTGCGCCCAGAGGATTGAAAGCTTGTGAGAAGTTCAAGCGCCGGGACATCGTGCCTGGACTGCCGATCTGGGCGATAAAAGGACTTGCTCCAGTCTCCAGAAATGCCAGTCCGCTCGCAATTACGAACAGAGCAAAGAGAAAGAAGTTATAGCTCTGCATGAGAGCTGCAGGCCAGAAAAGAATGGATCCGGTTCCATAGAGCACCAGGCCAATGAGCAGCCCCGTTTTGTAACCGAAGCGCCGCATGATCAATGCGGCCGGAAACGAAAGCAGGAAGTAGCCCAGATAGAAAGCAGATTGCACCAGGCCGGCCTGAAACCTCGAAATCTCGAACGCCTTCATGAACTGCCGAATCAGTACGTCGTTCAGGTTGTTTGGTATGCCCCAAAAGAAGAAGAGCGCTGTAACCAGGAAGAAAGGCAGCGCGTGCTGCGGGGCGAACATACTTGTGTCGCCGGAAGAAGAGGTCCCCGTGGCTTGTGTTGGTAGACCGGGATTTATCATGTTTAGATCAGCTTTGCTGAAAGATGAGTTTATGCTATGCGGACTCAATAATGAGATTGGCGTATTGCGTAGTGTCACCGGTTCGAATCAGGCCAATGGCTTTCGGCACTCGCGTCTTGAACAAGGGGTGAGGTTCGAATTGAATAGCTAGTGGAGCTAATGCGTTCACGAAGGCAGTTTGGGTTTCGCTGTCGTTCGAGGTCTTGAACTCTTCCGCCATAAACGCCGCACCGATTGCGAAGTTGGCCAGTACGGCCTTAACCACGTCGAGCACTCGCGGAAGATTATCGACAAGGGAGATGTCGATGATCTCGATTTCGGGCCAGAAAGGAAAGCCGCGGTCGGCAATCACCAGTGTGTTCGTATGACGCACACGGCTAAGGAGCGAGTTGATTGAGGGATTTAAGATTCCGGTTTTCAGCATAGGGTTCTCGCCTAAATGAAGGTGAATTGATAGGAGCGGTCCGCTAACAACTGCAGTTCAGTCAAGCCATTTTGAGATGGGGAAGCCATCCGCTCTTGCTCGGGCGCCGCGGTTCGGAACGAAGACGAGGAACGAATCTTATAGATGCCTGCGCGAGCCGCTTGCAAACGCATGCTCTTGGCCTGGCCTTCCGACCAGGAAATGTCGACCTCAATACCACCGCGAGCCCGCAAACCTGTGACTTGCCCGGTGGGCCAGGCTTTCGGGAGGGCGGGAAGAATGTGAATGGCCTCTTCATGGCTTTGCAGCAACAACTCGGCAAGCCCGGCGGGAGCACCGAAGTTGCCATCAATCTGGAAGATGGCGCCTCCTGGTGCCGGGTGAGTATCGAACAGGTTTGGTCCGGTGCTGTGTTCCATCAGCCGAGTGAGCGATTCGTGAGCCATATCGCCGTTCTCGAGTCGCGCCCATAGGCAGATGACCCAGGCTCGACTCCATCCCGTGTAGCCGCCGCCAGCAGCCAACCGACGCTCTAAAGAGACCTGGGCGGCCTTCCAGAGTTCTCGGTTCTTGCGGGCGGTCAGTTCGTTACCGGGATAAAGCGGATACAGGTGAGACATGTGGCGCTGGCCAGGGGTGGCCTCCTCAAAGTCTTGCGACCATTCCTGCAATTGCCCGAAACGCCCCACTTTGTAGGCCGGCAGCAAGGTGAGTTTTGATTGCAGAAGGCTGGCGAACTCCGGGTCTCGATGAAGGATGCTCGCCGCCTCAATGCAATTACTGAGGAGCTCTTTGATCAACGCGATGTCCATGGTACAGCCGGCGCTCGTCACAGCCTTCTCGCCGTCCGGAGTCTTGAAGTTGTTCTCCGTCGAGAACGAGGGACACGTCGTGAGTCCGCCTTTCTTGTCTTCAATGAGCCAGGTCAGGTAGAACTCGGCCGAAGTCTTCATCAAGGGATAGGCGCGATTCTGCAGAAACGTTTGATCACCGGTGAACCGATAGTGTTCCCAAAGATGGGCACAGAGCCATGGCCCGCTCATCTGCCAGTTCGCCCAGGTTGGATCGCCTTTACCGAAGTCGCCGACCGGGGCGGATTGACGCCATAGATCAACGTTGTGGTGGGAGACCCAGCCCGGCGCGTGGTAGTTCACTTCTGCGGTCTGACGCCCGGTCTTACTTAAGCCTTCGATCAGATCGAACAGGGGACCATGACATTCCGTCAGGTTACAAGTCTGGCCGGCCAGTAATTCATCTGGACATTGATGTTGGCGGTCCAGTTACAACTCCAGGGAGGACGAACGGAAGGGTTCCAAATGCCCTGCAGGTTGGCCGGCTGAGTGCCTGGTCTGGAACTGGTGATCAGCAAATACCGGCCGTACTGAAAGTAGAGAGCCAGGAGTTGTTGGTCGCGCGGGTTCGAGGAGAATGCTTTCAGTCGCTCGTCCGTGGGAAGTTGGGCATCGGAATTCGGACCCAGAGTCAGTGTCACGCGCCGGAACAAGCGGCGATGGTCTCGAACATGATCGGAGCGCAACTGGCCATACGATTTCTTAGCTGCCACTTCAAGCCGTTGACGGCAGACGGTGGCGATGTCTGCCGCAGGTAGAGTGGGTTCCTGGTCGAACGATCGAAAACCGGTAGCGATGGTCAGGAGGATTGTGACGGCGGTTGCGCCTTCAACGTTCAAACCCTTGCCCGCTTCAGACACTTTGCCGCCTTCGGGAATCAGCCGCGCCCAGCACTCATAACGCATTCCCTTGCCCTCGACTTCGCTGTAGGAGATCGGAGGGTCGTTCTTAACGTAGTTGGGTACGACGTGAGAGGGCGCTTTCCCACTGAGTCTCAGCATGTCGTGCCTCTCACTCGTCACGGAAGAATGCAAAGGACTCTCGAGTGACGATGTGAAATCGAGCCGCCCCGGGATGGAACTCTCGAGCCGGACAACAATGACCTGGTCGACTGCGGAAGAAAATACTTCGCGTCGGAAGGTTGAGCCCGAAGCCGTGAAGGAAGTGGTGGCGATGGCCGTATCGAGGTCTAACTCCCGCCGATAGCCGGTTGCACCCGTCGCTGAATCCATGGTCAGGAGCAGGTCTCCCGCCGGAACGTACGATTCGTTGTAGGTGCCTTGCATCTTCTTGCATTCAGCGTCAGCCTGCTTGTATGCGGCTTCCTCTAGCACAAGGCGTCGGATCTCCGGAAGTGCTTTGCTGGCTTCGGGATTGTTCCAGTTGGAGGGTGCTCCTGACCAGAGAGTGTCTTCGTTCAGCTGTAGCCGCTCTTGCTGTATGCCACCGAAGACCATTGCGCCCAGCCGGCCGTTGCCGACCGGTAGAGCCTCTGTCCACACGCTGGCGGGTTGCTTGTACCAGAGAATATAGTCGATTCGATCATCTGAGGCGCTAAGGGGAGGGGCAGTCGCCCCGGAGCCGGCACTGATCGCGAGTGGTACCGACGCGAGGAAGTCTCGTCTTGATGTGACGGGCATGGAGTGTTGGGGAAGAGTTTATCGTGTCCAGAAACGGCTAAAGGCGATAAGCACGTTGCGCAGTAGCCCCAAAGATGGCGTCCTGCTCCGATTGGCTGAGTGACCCGACCTCTTCCTTCACCAGATTGGCCCAGTTCTCATAGGTGGTGGCGAGCAGACAGACCGGCCAATCCGATCCGAACATGAGGCGATTCGCTCCGAAAGCCTGAAGCACGACATCGAAATAGGGCGCAAGGTCCGACTTCTGCCAACGTTTGTGATCCGCTTCGGTGACCATCCCGGACAGCTTGCAAAACACATTCGGACGTTTGGCGAGTTCCTGAAGATGAATAGCCCAAGGCTGTATCTCGTGTTTGGCAATTTTGGGTTTGGCGATATGATCGAGAACAAAAATTTGATTCGGATGCCGGTCGACAAAGATGGACGCATAAGACAGGTGCCGCTCGAAAATCAGAATGTCGAAAACGAGTTTGTGTTCAAGAAGCCTCGATACGCCCTCATTGAAATCTTTGCGAAGGATGAATTGATCGTCGGGTTCATCTTGAACGACGTGGCGAACTCCCTTCAGGGCGGGGTGGGATGCCAATTCAGAAAGATGGCGGTCAACGTCGGGCGAAGAGAGCGGCACCCAACCGACCACTCCTCGTATGACATGCGGAAAGTCCTTGGCCAAGCCAAGAAGCCAGTGTGTTTCGTCCAGGGTCTGCCGCGCTTGTACAGACACCGATCCATCGAGGCCCGCACCCTGCAGCTCCATCTGGAGATCGGGAGGCAGGAAATCACGCCGTATCGCAGCCATGGAAGGCGTGATCCAGTCGTAGTCTTCAGGCCTGTACTTCCAGAAGTGCTGATGGGAATCGATACGGATCATCTATCTATTTGAGGCCGGAGACACGGACTAGAATCTTCTGGAAGCGGCTGGGATTCGCACTCCATTCTTGAAGCGCCTGGCCGGCTTCTTCGAGCGGCACGATCCTGCTGACGGCACGGTCAACGGGAAGAGCCTTCTCCTGTAGCGCGCGAATCACATCGTGAAAATCTTCCGGGCTCGCATTGCGCGAACCGCGGATGTCGAGCTCCTTCTGCACAAACAGACGAGTCTCATACGCTACCGGCTCCTTGGCATAGCCAATGTAGACAACCCGCCCCGTGAATGCCACTTCTTCCACGGCTGACCGAAACGTAGCCGGCAGCCCGATGGCTTCGATCATCACATCCGGTCCGCGACCGCCCGTTAATTCCTGCAGCCGCTCGTGCAGGTCCTCGTCTTTGGAGTGCACGGCGTATCTGGCGCCGGATGCCTTCGCCAATTCAAGCTTTTCATAATCCACGTCAATCGCAATCACCGTGGCTCCCTGGCGCGCCGCCCCGACTATGGCTCCGATGCCGACTCCGCCACAACCGAAAACTCCAACCGTATCGCTGTGGGTCACACGACCGCGCGCCACTGCATGGAAGCCGATCGTGAGTGGTTCCACAATCGCCAGTTCCGTCGGACTTAAGCCCTCGGCCGCATAGATCTTCTCGGCTTTCACGCTGATGAATTCCGTCATGGCGCCGTCCCGCTGCACACCGTAGGTTTGGTTAAACACGCAGGCGTTTGGCCGGCCGCGTTTGCAGGATGAACACTCTCCGCAGGCGGTATAGGGCGAGACCGTGACGCTTGAACCTTCTTGTACCTGTTCGCGCCCCTTAACTACCGAAGACTTCGGTACCTCTGCAACCTCCGCCGCTATCTCGTGGCCAAGCACGCGGGGATAGCTGACCATGGGATTCTTGCCCAAATAGGTGTTCAGATCGGAACCACACATGCCAACCATCTGAACTTTAAGCAAGAACTCGTCGTCCGCCCGTTTCGGCTGCGGCACGTCAACTACTTCTACGAACCCAGGGCGGGTAACTTGCAGTGCTCTCATAGTTGGGTGCTCTCGGTGCTTGGTTCGGGCCTTGGGTAATCCGCGTTTTCTGGCAGACCGGACGCCCAAACGAAATTCTTTACCGGCGTGGCAAGCGCCTGGATCTTCTCAAACAACACAGGATCGACCTCGATTTGCAGAGCGTTCAGATTGTCTTCGACCTGGTCGGCCGTAGCCATGCCAACGAGGGTTGTTGCGGCATAAGGATGTTGCACGCATCGCTGCAGGGCTATTTGCGACGCGGACACCCCAAAACTCTCGCACAGGGCGACGATCTTTCGGGCTGCCTGCTTCACGTTTTCCGGCGCAGGATGCCAGGCAGGCGGTTCGGCCGGCGCGAGCAAGCCCATGTGTAGTGGTGAGGCGTTGATCAGGCCAAGATCCAGGCGCATGGCGGTAGGTGAGAGGAGCGCATCCATATCGTCAACGAGTAGGTTCGAACGGCAATAGGAGAGAACCGTATCCACCGTTCCCGGTTCGGCGAGCGTGGCCAGCATCCGAAGCTGATAGCCCGTAATGCCGATGAAGCGCGCCTTTCCCTGAGACTTAATAGCCTGGAGGGCCGGAATTGTCTCATCGGCGATTTGCCGGGCACTCCCGAACTCAATATCGTGAGCTTGCAGAAGGTCCACCCAATCCGTCTTCAGCCTGCGTAATGACTCATCAACGCTGGTAAGGATTCGTTGGCGAGAGAAGTCGAAATCAGCAACTCCGTAACGGCCGCATTTGGTGGCGAGATACACCGACTGCCGCTTCCCGAGCAGCGCATCCCCGAGTCGCTCTTCTGCGAGTGTGTGGCCATAGTAAGGAGCCACATCGAAGAAATTAATGCCACCATCCACAGCGGCGTCCACGGCTTGTTTACACTGCGTCAGTTCGACAGGCTGAAAGACATTGCCAAGCGGTGACGCACCGAAACCAACGACTGAAACCTTCAGGCCGGTCTTACCCAGCAATCGATAACGCATTCCCGCCATAACCAAAGATGAGCTTACATGGTGCCTGCTACATGAATGTAATGAGATCGAGTTGCTCGCTACTCTACTGAGGTAGGGGGTGATGTTTGTGGAGGAGCCACGATCATTTGTATTCCATGATCCGTCCGGGAATCGGTGGCTGTACTTTCGGCGGGCTACGCAGATAGGTGTTTTGTTCCTGGCGATGGTCATCGTGGTGTTTCTGCTGGTGGGCATCAGCCTCCCGCAGTTGCCGGTTTTAGGATTGCCGGCTGTCGCTCCCGTGGTCACCTTGGAAGCGAATACTCTGACAGGCGGACGGCGCATTCCAAGAAATGTGCCTTACCGGATTGCAAAACCGTTAAAGCCGGTCCGGTATGTCCGTTCGCTGTCCCCGGTTATCCACCCGAGAACGGCTGCCAAGGGCGGCCCCGATAAACCTTTTGTTTGGGGCTACTACGTGAACTGGGACCCCGGCAGCATGGTGTCCCTACGACTACATATCAGTCATCTGACACATCTTTTGCCGGAGTGGCTGGTCCTGCAGAACGCCAAAGGCGACATCGACGATCAGAGTGACCCTACTGTGATTGCGATCGCAAAACAGGCAAACCTCCCGATCTTCGCCGTGCTGACCAACTTCCGTAGCGGAGACTGGCAAGCCGGCGACGTGCATCAAATCTTGAACAGCGAATCGCGGCGCAGCAACCTCATCGAAAGCATCAGAAACAATCTCGCGGAACATCACTTCGCAGGTTTGAACATCGACTTTGAGCAGGTCGGTGCGCGAGACCGTGCTGCTCTCGTGTCATTTGCGCGGCAGGTGAGCAAAATCCTTCACCAGGATGGGTATGTGGTCTCTGAGGCGGTGCCGGTGGAGGACGAGGCCTACGATCTGAAGAACCTAGCGGACGCAGTAGATTACATCGTTCCGATGATCTACGACGAACATTACGAGACTTCCGAACCAGGCCCGGTGGCTTCGGAGGATTTTTTCGAGACCGAGCTGGACAAGCTGGCGAAGAAGATACCCGGATCGAAAATCATAGCGGGGTTTGGAAACTACGGTTATGACTGGCAGCTTGGTGGAAATGGCGGACAGGAAGTAGCGTTCAGCGATGTAATGACCGCTGCAGCCCAGAGCAAGTCGGACCCGAAATGGGACATAGACAGCGGGAACCCCGTCCTGCATTACACGCTCGGCGGGCAGTCACACGAGGTCTGGTTTTTAGATGCGGTGAGCGGACTCAACATGGTGCAAGCGGTGCACGACGCGGCATTCAGAGGCGTCGGTCTGTGGCGGCTCGGCGCCGAAGATCCCGGTCTCTGGCGAGTGCTGGAACGAGATTCCTGGCCTCCCGAACAGTTCAACACCAGCCTTCTCGACCCACTTTTCGCAGACCAGGGTGCTCCCCGGCAATATGGATCGGGCGAGATCCTGCATGTGACGGCCACTCCGCAGAGTGGCAGCCGCGTTGTCAACAGGCCTCCTACGGATCAGGAAGATTACTCGGAGGAATACCATGCGTATCCGACCCCGTACGTCGTGACTCACACCGGAGCGGTGAATCGGAAACTCCTTTGCCTCACCTTCGACGATGGGCCGGATGACCGCTATACGCCGGAGATTCTGGACATTCTCAAGCAGCTGAAAGCACCGGCTACTTTTTTCGTAATTGGAGTGAATGCCGAGAAATATCCCGCACTTGTGAAGCGCGAATATGCGGATGGTCATGAGATCGGAAACCATACCTATACGCACCCCAACATCGCAACAACTTCGCCGCTACGTACGGAACTTGAACTCAGCACGACACAGCGGATCATCGAAAATCTGCTTGGAGTCTCAACTACTTTCTTTCGTCCTCCGTATAACGCCGATAGTGAACCGACAACCCCCGAGGAAATCGAGCCGATCAGGCGTGCACAGCAATACGGCTACGCTACGGTCCTCGAGACCATTGATCCGCGAGACTGGCAGCCAGGAATCACAGAGAAGGCGATCTTTGACGAGACGAAAGCCGAAATCGATACTTCGATTGCGGAACACGATACCGCCGCGACGCATGTGATTCTGCTACATGATGCGGGTGGCGACCGT
The DNA here is from genome assembly GCA_963814195.1 of uncultured Acidobacteriaceae bacterium. Lineage (GTDB taxonomy): Bacteria > Acidobacteriota > Terriglobia > Bryobacterales > Bryobacteraceae > Bog-105. The sequence goes on along the minus strand of CAWFBU010000002.1, from coordinate 698,521 downwards.
GCCGCGACCGTCCAGGCCCTGCCGCACATCATCGACTACTACAGGAGACAAGGCTATCAATTCGTCACGATCGGAGAGTTGATCGGACGGGACCGCAGTGCCGTTATGCCGAAAGCCAGCCCCCAGGAACTCGGATTAGCGAGGATCGAAGGCGGCGGTCTGGATGCGAAGGCCCGTTTCCGGCAAATCCTCGGTCTCTTGTTTCTTGCGGCGATCTTTGCCTCGTTAGCGCGATCTCTACTGTACGGATTCCTTGCGATACTCCAGAAGTTTTCTGCTCGTCGCCGAATCTTGGATCCAGATTATCGACCGCCTGTGTCGGTGCTCATTGCTGCTTTCAATGAAGAGGCCGTTATCGAGCGGACCGTCCGGTCTGTTTTGGAGAACGGGTACGACGATATGGAGATTATCGTTGTCGACGATGGATCCAAGGACCGGACGCTTTCCGTCTTACATGAGCACTTCGGGGAACATCCAAAAGTTCGGATCCTTACCCAAGCGAACGCGGGCAAATCTGCCGCCCTAAATAACGCCATTAGCAATGCGGAAAACGAAGTTTTGGTCGCGGTGGATGCTGATACCCTCTTCCGGAGCGGAACCATTCAACTCCTGGCCAGACACTTCGCGGATTCGAAGATAGGGGCCGTGAGTGGGAATGCCCGCGTGGGAAATCGCAAAAGCTGGATCACGCGATTTCAGTCCATCGAATACATCTACGGCTTCAACCTCGATCGGCGTGCTCTGGGCTATCTAAACGCGATCACGGTGGTCCCAGGCGCAGTCGGAGCGTGGAGGAAGTCCCTGGTCCAGGCATGCGGTGGATTCCTGCACGACACACTGGCAGAAGATACCGACCTGACACTCGAGATTCGTCGAATGGGGTACACAATCCTGTACGAGCAGGCCGCTATTGCTTATACCGAGGCTCCTGAGGACACGCGAAGCTTGGTCAAGCAACGCTTTCGTTGGGTCTTCGGCACGTTGCAAGCTTGCTGGAAGCATCGGGACGCGTTGTTTGTCCCGAAATACGGAACACTCGGCTTTGTAGCGCTACCGAGCATTTGGATCTTTCAGCTATTTCTGTCCGCTTTGGCCCCCTTTGCTGAGATCGCGATGATCTTGTCCTTGCTCGCAGGAGATTGGAGGATCGTCCTCCTTTATTACCTTGCCTTCTTTGCGCTCGAACTCGTCACCGGTTTTCTGGCTTATGCTCTTGAGGGGCTTGCACCGTGGGACCTGTCGCTGCTTTTCTTCCAAACCATCTACTATCGCCAGATCATGTTGTACGTGTTAGGAAAGAGCATTCTTTTTGCGATTCGTGGACGAATCGTCGGCTGGGGCAAGCTGGAGCGCAAGGCTACAGTAACTGCCAACGTATCGTAGTTAGTTCGGACGGGAGACGCTTGGCGTAGATAATGGTGCGCCCGGAGGGATTCGAACCCCCGGCCTAATGATTCGAAGTCATTTGCTCTATCCAGCTGAGCTACAGGCGCGTTGCCGTGATGCACTTTTAGTATACGAGTGCGAGAATCGGATTTGGTCCACGGTCCGACAGAAACAGAAGTCAAGATTCGCTTAGCCGATCGGGAGACAATCCGCAACCGGCTTCTAGCCGCAGGTTTCAACGTCTCAAAGGCTAGGATCTTCGAATCAAATACGCTCTACGACACTGCCGACCAAGCATTGAAAAAGGGCGGAACGATGTTGCGCTTGCGGCAGGTGGGTAGCCGTGCGGTGATTACCTGGAAAGGCCGTAATGTTGCCGGACCTCACAAAAGTCGTCCTGAGCTTGAGACGTCTGTCGGGTCTCACGAAATTCTTCATGCGATACTAACCGAAATCGGGTTTCAACCGTCATTCCGCTACGAGAAGTTTAGAACGGAATTTCAAGACGCAGCAACTGAAGGCGCTGTGACTCTCGATGAAACCCCCGTTGGTGACTACCTGGAGTTGGAAGGCCCGGGAAGCTGGATCGACAGGACGGCTCAGGTTCTGGGCTATTCAGAGTCAGATTACATTCTGGATAGCTATGGGAAGCTTTACTTGGCCTACTGCGAGAAACATCAGATTGAGCCAGCAAATATGACGTTCGCCTCGAGTGAAAACTCTGGCGAGCAAGGTCGTGAAAGATAGCTGCCGCGCTGCAGTGTTTGCTTAGAATGATTGGAAAATGCCCGAGACATTAACTGCAGACTCAGCGTCCGTTGACAGAGCCATCAGCGATTTCCGCCGCGTGCGCGAAGAGATTAGCAAGATCATTGTTGGGCAAAATGACGTTGTCCAGGGCGTTTTAGTGTGTCTCGTCGTCGGTGGTCATGTCCTGCTCGAAGGCGTTCCCGGCCTCGGTAAGACGACGCTCCTCCGCACACTCTCCCGAGTTTTGGATTTGCGCTATTCTCGAATCCAGTTCACGCCCGACCTGATGCCCGGCGATATCGTCGGCAGTATGGTAATGGAGACAGACGAGCACGGTCACAAGAACTTTCGCTTTCAACCGGGACCAATCTTCTCGAACCTGGTTTTGGCCGATGAGATAAACCGGGCCACGCCCAAGACTCAATCGGCGCTCCTGGAAGCCATGCAAGAGCGGACCGTCACGAGCGGTACTTCTACCTATACGCTTGATCTGCCGTTTCTCGTGATGGCGACGCAAAATCCAATTGAGATGGAAGGCACGTATCCTCTTCCGGAAGCGCAACTGGATCGCTTTTTAATGAAGATCTTGGTCACTTATCCGTCGCGAGACGATCTCAGCCGGATTGTTGAGATGACAACGAAGCGCGATGAAGCAGATGTTCGTCAGGTGCTTAGTCGCCAGGACATCGCGGAATTGAAGAGCATCTGCAAGAACGTCGTGGTAGCGCCGCACGTGCAGGACTACGCCATTGAGTTGATCATGGCGACTCAACCAGGTTCGGGCAAAGTGCCGGATGTGACAACTCGCTACATTCGCTACGGAAGTTCGCCTCGGGGCGCCCAGGCCCTCATCGAATGCGGCCGCGTAGTCGCACTGATCCATGGACGGATGCATCTCAGCATCGACGACGTTATCTCAGTTGCACCGGCTGTTCTAAGACACCGCATCATTCTCAACTTCGACGCCCATGCCGATGGCGAGAATACAGAGACGGTACTGCAGAAGATCTTAAAACACCTAAGCGCAGCATAACGAGACGGGTTTGGCTCGAGTCACATCACTATGCCGGAACCGCTGGTCGACCGTCAGTTTCTGGAGAGGCTGGAAAGGCTCACACTGCACTGGCAAAAATCCTTTCGAGGATTAGTCGGTGGCCACAACATCTCTCATTTCGCTGGACCGGGACAGGAGTTCCTCGATCACCGAGGTTTCCATCCTGGCGATGATTTGCGTTCTGTGAACTGGCGAGCCTTTATGCGGTTCGACAAACTCATCCTTAAGATTTTTCAGATTGAGCCGCGAGTTCCGGTGCGCTTGCTTCTCGACACCAGCCAATCAATGACCACGGGAGCGGCTTCCGGCGACCCTACCAAATTCGATTACGCAAGAAAGTTGGCTGCCGCCCTTATTTACGTTGGTCTGGTCCGTCTTGACACGATCTTGCTTCAACCTTTCGGGTCGGGTCTGCAAGATCCTTTTTTCTGCACGGGTGGGCGACATCGATTCCAGCCCGTAGAGACTTACTTGCGTGAACTTCGGCCTGGTGGCACAACCCAATTTATGGACTTGTCACGCCAGTTCTTAAACCGATTTCCGCAACGTGGACTTACGATTATGATCTCGGATTTCCTCGGGGCCAGCGATCCCATCAAGCCTCTGCAGCACATGGCCGATTTCGGGCATGAGCTGATGTTGGTCCAGTTATGGGGCGAGGAAGACCGGCAGCCGTCCGAGGAGGGTGATGTCGAATTAGTAGACGCTGAGAGCGGCGAGGAGGTGCGCATCTCGCTCGATGCGGAAGCGCGCCGACAGTACACGTTGGCGTTCGACGCCTATGCTGCTGCCATTCAGAAAGTAGCCATGCGCAACCATGGGCGGTACGCAGGCGTCTCAACGCACATGGCCCTGGAAGAGGCGATGTTTGGTCCAATGAGAATGATCGGTTAAGCCGGGGGCAGTCATGTTCTTTCTCAACTTAACGGCCGGCGAGTTTTTTGGATTGCTCGGCGTGCTGGGTGGAACAATCACGGCGCTTTACTTTCTTGATCGCAGCAAGCGGCGCAAGGTGGTTTCGACGCTTCAGTTCTGGGTGTCAGCCAAATCAGCATCGGAGCAGCGGAGCCGCAAGAAAGTGAACCAGCCATGGTCCCTCCTCCTGCAGCTGGTGAGCCTGCTCCTTCTTTTGCTTGCGATTGCTCAGTTGCAGTGGGGAACCCGCCCTGCTGCCGGCCGCGATCATGTACTTCTCATCGATACCTCTTCGTGGTCCGCGGCTCGAGTCTCCAATGGAACCGTCCTGCGCCGAGAGTTGGCCGATGCCTCTCAATATCTCTCTTCTTTGCCTGCCCAGGATCGGGTCTTACTTGTGCGGGCTGACGCCCTAGCGGCGCCGGCGACTGTATTCACCACTGACCGCGAGCAAACACAAACTGCGCTGCGCGAGACCGTGAGTTCGTTTTCGGCTCTTGACTTAACGCAATCCCTCAAGTACGCCGAACAGGCGCAACGCTGGTCTGGCGGTGTGGCCGGTGAAATCGTTTATATCGGGCCGGGGCGAATCGCCAGCACGGAACAATCCGTGGTTATCCCCGCAAACCTGCGGATCCTGAGCGTTCCGATACACGGAGCGAATTGCGGAATTCGCAGAATGGATGTTCGTCATGGCGAGGGCGATCCCCCTTCCTGGCATGCCCAAGTTGCACTGATGAATTACGGTTCGTCCGTACGACAGATTCGGTTGCGAACCCAATTTGCGGGGACGCGGTTCGCAGTACGTGCCTTTGTGCTACCCCCGCGCCGGGAAGTTATCGCGGACTATAACTTTGTCACGAATACCGCAGGAGAGCTTACTGCAGAAATTGAGGGCGACGACGCCTTGTCCCAGGACAATCGCGCGGCGCTCCGGTTGGCGGGGAATAACGCGTACTCTGTCACTGCCTATACGAAACGTGCCGGTGTTCTACGGCCTTTGTTAGCGGCCGACAAGCGCATCGTAGCTACTTTTTTGGACCCAGCGTCGCTATCGGGCTCTCTCGAAAATCTGAGACCGAAACCCGATCTGGTTATTTTGGACGGTATCTCCTATCCGAATAGCTCTTCATTCTCTTGTCTCTGGATCAATCCACCCCAGGGTGGCTCGCCCTTCCATGTCAAAGACGTGGTGAGTAAAGGAACAATCAAGGAGTGGAACTCGAGCGCACTCATGGCAGCAGGACTGCACTCGCGAACCGAACGCATTCAGCAGGCCAGAATTTTCAACGTACAAGCGAACGATCTTGCACTGGCAAGCATGCCCGGAAATACGGGAGAGGGACCAGTGGTCATTCTCCGGCCTGAGGGACCAAATACCGGCAAGATGGGTGCAATCGGTTTTGACCCGCTCGATGGCCAACTTCGTTTCACGGTAACTACTCCCTTGCTCTTTGCCAACCTCCTGGAGTGGATGGCGCCCGAAGCCGTTCGAACGGCAGAGTTAGAGACTGGTCACGTCGGAAGTGCTTCCGTCGAACTGGAGCCTGACGAGCCCGCGAGCACGGTCAAGGTCACCTCCGACCAGGGAGTGACTCTGCCGTTTACAGTTCATGAGAGGACATTGCAACTCTTCGCAGATAAACCGACAGTCGCTCACATCGTCTCGTCCAGTCGGAGCCGGATACTCGCTTTGACTCTCCCCGATGTGGCTCAAACGGATTGGACACCCGCGGCGTCCCGAGTGGCAACCGGCCTTCCGGCTCCTGCAGGAGTGGCAGGGAGCTCTTTTGATCTGTGGCACTGGCTTGTTTGTCTGGCTTTCGCCGGACTGCTGGCTGAGTGGCTTCTTTTTAAGCGTTCAAGCAGCCTGGTTCGTCCTCACAGTAGAAAGCCCATAGGCGCAAACGTGAAGACGGAACGAGAGGAGGAGTTGGTCGCCCAATGAGCTTTCTCCATCCCTGGTTACTGGCCGGTCCTGTTGGGCTTGTCATCTGGTTACTCGTTCTCTTCCCGAAAGCCAAGGGTCGGGTAAACCTTTCGTTAAAGATGTTGAGTTTCGCGGCTATCCTGCTGGCTTTTAGCGAGCCGACTATGACGTTGCCCCAAGGGAAAACGGCAGTAGCGACATTAGTCGACACTTCCAGCAGCGTCCGTCCCGATGAACTGGCGCACGCCTCGCAAATTGTGAACCAGATCGACCGGGCCCGAGGCGCCAATTGGCTGAGGGTTGTACCGTTCGGTGATGGAACCCGTGCTCTGCAACCTCAAGAAACCGCGGGCGGTTATCACTTTCAGCCATCTGCTGGGGCACCCGCGAGTGCTACCGATTTTGAATCGGCTATGAGCGCCAGCCTCTCTGCCTTGCCTGCGAACTATGTAGCGCGTCTGGTCCTGATTAGTGATGGCAACGAAAACAAGGGGAACAGCGCGCGTGCGCTGGCTGAACTACAGCATCTGCACGTACCCGTTGACACCTACCTTCTCTCGGGAAGTACTGCCAGGGTGCTCCGCATCGATTCTGTTTCGATTCCTCAGGAGGGTTATGCCGGCGAACAGATTCCTATTGACCTGACGGTGACTTCACCCGCAAAGGTGAGCGCGGAAGTGCAGCTCATGGCCGATGGCAAAAACATTGGCATGAGTCCGGTTCAACTGGAGCAAGGAAGCAATAGTGTCCGTGTCCATGCGCGGCTCAACTCTACCGGTGCTACCTCCATCTCCGGGCAGCTTCGTACGGCCCAAGGAGTAGAGACCTCTTTTGAAAGCGCCATCAGTTTGAAGCGAGCGAAGCTCCTATATGTCTCCCAGGATCCGGCGGGTTCGGACACCAACCTGCTAAACGCTTTCAAAGAAGCGGATTTCGATGTGTCCCGTGAAGCCGGTAATCTGGCTGGCGATCTCGAGACTTATCAACTGATCGTATTGAATAATCTGGACCTAAATTCCGTACCGGAGTCGGTTAAACAGCACCTGGAACAGTACGTAAAAATCGGCGGCGGCCTTCTGTTGATCGGCGGAGAGCGTCAGGTCTTTAAAGAGGATAAACAACTCGACGCTCTGGACCGTACGCTGCCCGCCAAGCTTGCACCCCCTAAGTCCCCTGAAGGTACGTGCGTAGCCCTGATCATCGACAAATCGTCGTCGATGGAAGGAAGAAAGATTGAACTCGCTCGAATTTCGGCCATCGGCGTTGTCGACCATCTACGCCCCATCGATTACATTGGCGTGCTGATTTTCGATAACTCTTTCCAATGGGCTGTCCCGGTTCGCCATGCTGAGGATAAATCCTTGATCAAGCGTCTGGTTGCTGGAATCACACCCGACGGAGGCACACAAATCGCACCGGCGCTTGCGGAGGCCTATCGCCGAGTACTGCCGTCCAAAGCAACTTTCAAACATATCGTTCTGCTAACGGATGGAATCTCGGAAGAAGGCGACAGCCTCGATCTTGCGAAAGAGGCGAGTGCACATCAGATCACAATCTCTACCGTGGGCCTGGGCCAGGACGTGAACCGAAGTTATTTGGAAAAAGTGGCCGCGACTTCGGGCGGCAAGAGCTACTTCCTCAATGAACCGCAGGGCCTGGAACAGATCCTCTTGAAGGACGTACAGGATTACAGCGGATCGACGGCAGTCGAAAAGCCTCTGACTCCAATTGTCGATCACATGGCCGAGATCCTCGATGGCGTAGGAATCGAGGGTGCACCGGCTTTAAAAGGATACGCGCGATTCACGGCGAAGCCGACCTCAGACACTGTCCTCTCGATCGACGCGACCAAGAAGGATCCGCTGTATGTGCGTTGGCAGTATGGGTTGGGAAGTGCAGCCGTCTTTAGCTCTGACGCCAAGAGCCGGTGGGCGGAGCAATGGGTCTCCTGGCCCGGCTTTGACAAGTTCTGGATCAACGTTAGCCGTGATCTTCTCAACCACTCCGAAGGCTCCGAAGCGCGAGCCAGATTCGATGCGGCAAATGAACGGATTGAGGTTACCTATCGTCTCGGTTCGGGCATACCGGAGCCTTCTTCCACCCCCGCTATCTTCGCGATCGGTCCCCAAGGTTTCGAAAAGTCTCTGACGCTGGAGAAGACCGGCCCCAAGTCTTACACGGGCTCTCTGCGGACCGGACCGCTCCATGGGCTATTCCGAATCAGGCCGGTCGTTGAAAGCAAAGCGTTCCCAGAATTAGGCTTGTACCGCGAGGACGCGGAAGCACGCGATCGTGGATCGGATCCGCAGTTGCTGCGCCAGATCTCCACCTTTACGGGAGGACGCTTCAATCCGGCACCTGACTCGGTATTCGACTCAGGAGGCCGAGTCCTGTACTCGACTCTTCAACTATGGCCGATGGCGCTTGCCCTTGCCATCGCACTTACGTTAAGTGAGTTGATCGTGCGGAAGTGGAATGGCTTGCGCTACCTTTTCCGGCGAAGCTAGCGAATCTTCAGTTTCACGCTTGTCTCTAAATGGTAGGTTTGCGGGAACAGATCTACCAGGGTGATAGTCTCGATCGAATAAACCGACAACAATGTTTTCAGATCACGAGCTAACGTTGTGGGGTCGCAGCTGACAATAACCAGATTCGGAGCTTGTAGGCGGATCAACTCGGCGACTGCTTCCTTTCCCAGTCCGGCTCGGGGTGGATCAGCCAGAATCAAGTCCGGCGTTTCTCGTATGCGTCGGAGATAATCTTCGGCGCTGCCTTTCTCACTGTCGATCTCCAGGCCATGAGCTTTAGCGTTGAACTCCAGGTCGCGTATGGCAGCCACACTGCGCTCGACAGCTCTGACGCGCTCGAACTGACGAGCCAGGGGCAACGTAAATAGGCCGACTCCGGAATAAAGGTCGATGGCAGTCGAACCTTTGAAGCCTGCAGTGACTTCCTGGACAAGGCGGTCGACAAGATATCGGTTTACCTGAAAGAACGATCCTCCGCTGATTCGGAACGTATAGCCGGCCGCTTCGTAATTGATGGAACCAGGAGCAAAATTCGGCAGGATCTCCGCACACCATTCAAAGAAACGAGCGGCGACGGGACGGTCTGAATCCATGACGTTCAGCTGGACGTCGGTCTCATTTGTAAACACCTCCAGAGCGTTCAGGAAGTTGGGCCACTCCGGCCTGCGAGATGCATCCCGCAGTTTTCGGACGACTTCGTTCAGTAGGGGAGACGAGATCTCGCAGTGGTCGATGCCACACAAATCGTGCGAACCGATTTTGTGGAAACCCATCTCCCGGTCCGAAAAGTGCAGCTGTATCCGATTGCGGTAATTCCAGGGATCAGCGCTGATCGTACGTATCTCGCCCGGATCTTTAATGCCGCCCGATACGCTCGAGAGTCTCCAGCAGAATAGTGCGCTTTTGTTCCAGCTGCAATTCGTGATCGAAATGTTGGTATTGGCACCCTCCGCACGTCCCGAAATATTCGCAGCGCGGACGGATCCGTTCTGGTGCAGCTGTGACGATTTCGGGCTTTGCACCACGCAAAAGGCCCTTCTTTACCCGGTGCGCTTCTACCTGGACCGATTCACCCGGCAAGACCAGCGGAACCAGAATCACTTGACCGTCAAGCCGGCCGAGGCCATCTCCACCGTAGACCAGCTTTTCAATGCTGATGGTGGAACTTGTTGGGCTGTTGTCGTTTGTTTTTGAATTCATCCCGTACGATAGAGGTTTGCTCAAGCAATGAAAGCACGCGTTCTCTCAGGCATTCAGCCCAGCGGCAATCTCCATATAGGTAATTATCTCGGAGCGCTTAAAAACTGGACCGAAATCCAAGGCCAATACGAAAGTATCTTCTGTATCGTGGACCTGCACGCCATTACGGCTTATCAGAAGCCAGAGGAGTTGTCGGCCAAAATCAATGAGACTGCTGCATTGTTTTTGGCTGCCGGCATTGATCCTCAGCAGTCTTCCATTATCGTTCAATCATCGGTCAGCGGGCACGCTGAGCTTTCGTGGCTCCTGACGTGCGTCACGCCGCTGGGCTGGTTATATCGCATGACTCAGTTCAAGGCAAAATCGGAAAAGCAGGAGACGATCTTGTCCGGATTATTGCAATATCCGGTTCTGATGGCCGCTGATATTCTGCTCTATCAGGCAGCGGTCGTTCCCGTCGGAGATGACCAGACCCAGCACCTGGAACTTGCGCGCGATATAGCCGCTCGCTTCAATTCGCTCTATGGCGAAACCTTTGTCATGCCGGCCACCAGTCTGCCGACGGTAGGCGCACGCATCATGGGACTCGATGACCCCACGCAGAAGATGAGTAAGTCGGTGACCGGCTCAGGCCACGCGATTGCTCTTCTGGATGAACCCAAAGTGATTCAGAAGAAGATTCTGCGCGCCACTACTGACTCCGCCCCGGCGGTCGATGTGGATAACATGGGCCCCGGGATTGCGAACCTACTCTCGATCGGGCAGGCCTGTGATCCCTCAATTACAAAGGACTCCGTCGCGGGTCTCCGGTACGGTGATTTCAAGAAGCGAGTCGCTGAAGCTGTGATTGCGCGGCTTGAGCCGATACAGAAACGATACCGGGAGATTACCACTGATCCCGGGTATGTGCGATCGGTTCTGTCCCAGGGCAGGGAACGGGTTCTGCCGCTCGCGGAAGACACCGTCCGGAAAGCAAAGATGGCCATGGGCCTGTATGTGTAACCATAAAGCCATTGCCGTTTCCTGTCGGGGAGTTATCATGAGGGTACTTGAGCACGCAGATCGCGCCAGTCGGGTCCGTTGAGCGCAACCGCAAGTTCAGGTCGTGGGCAATCATCATTGGCACGAACCTGTTGTCGCTGATATGCCTTGCCTGGGTTCTCAACGGTGCTGACTTAACACAAATTTGGGACGACGTGGGACAGATGGATTGGCACTGGGTGCTGATTGCTGTCGTGTCGGACGTCATCGTCTATCTGTTTCACGGGTTGCGGTGGAAACTGCTGCTCGCCCCCATTCAGCGAGTGTCTTTTGCTCAGTGCGTTGGAGCGATCTATGTGGGTTTGTTCGCGAATGAAACTTTACCGCTGCGAGCCGGCGAACTGATCCGTTGCTTTCTGCTTTCGAAAACTACAAGCATCCCGATTTCTGTGACCTTCGCGTCTGCTCTTATTGAGCGGATCTTCGATGGCATCTGGCTCATGGTGTGCTTTGGGTTCTGTCTGCGCATGGGGCATCTGCCGGGAGTGCTGCTGAAGGGCGGTTACATTCTCGGGGTACTCATCGTGATCCTCACCTTAGTGCTCGCTTACGCAATGTACGCCAAGAAGCAGTCACTCACTCTTTTCTTTGGGATGGCGTGGCCGCGTTGGTTGAACACATTGATCGAAGATCTTCATCTCATCGGCCACTCCAGGTATCTGTATTTCTCGTTCCTCATCAGCGGTTTGTACATGTTCTGGCAAATGATTCCCATCTACTCGATTGTTCGTGCCAGTGACTTACCTGTGCCGTGGACTGCATCTTTCACTATGCTGGTTTTGCTGCGCCTCAGCAGCATCGTGCCGCAAGCTCCTGGCAATCTGGGTTCTTTCCAGTGGGTAACCGCGCGAACATTGATCATGTTCGGTATGGTCGCTGCCCCGGCGAAGCGATTCTCGTTGATCTTCTGGGCCGTTGTGACTCTACCGCTGATCGTTATCGGATTTGTTGCGTTAGCCATCGAGGGAATCAGCCTTAGCCACTTGCATAAAGAAGCGACCACATATGCTCGTAAAGAGAAAATAGCCTAGTCACGAAGTTTGCCTCTGCCCACAGCGCAATCAAAACTAGACCGGCTCCGGAATAAACCTATATACCCGCTTGATCGTCGCTGAGTAGAATGGGCCAGAGGGATCAAGTTTCGTGCGGGCGCTCGTAATGGCATGTCTTCTGTTCATTGTTGGACAGGAAGACGCTCAGAAAGCTGGCCTGCAGGCGCTCGATCACGGCGATTTTGCAGCCGCTGTGCAGATTTTCTCTAAGCTGACTGCCGACGATCCGACAGATTACACAGCCTTCTTTAATCTCGCTCTTGCGGAAAGCTCGTTGCATCAGGATGAACAAGCGATCAGTCATTTTCAGAAGACTCTGGCGCTTAAACCCAAGCTATACGAAGCCGAGTTGAATCTGGGCATGTTGCTTTTACGTAATAAACAAGCGTCAGATGCAGCGACTCTCCTGGCAGACGCAGCTGCACAAAGGCCCAATGAGACTCGCCCGCAGCGCTATTTGGCCGAGGCGTTACTCGCGAAGGGGGATCTTCCCGGCGCAGAAACGTCTTACCAACAGGTCCTGCAGCGTGACCCAAACCTGGCGTTGGCTCAGTTGGGTCTCGGGCAAGCATTGGAACAACAAGGAAAGCTGGACGAGGCGCTTCCTCATTACAACAAAGCTGCCGAGCTTGATCCCAAGCTGCGGTCATATTTGGTGGAATTGGCCGGTGCCTATGCGAAAGCACATAGGGCGGCAGATGCCATTCCGCTCTTAAAGCAAGCGCCCCCGGACCCGGCTGTCGAAGAAGAATTGGGACGCTTGTACATGGCGAACGGGCAGCCCGATCTGGCGGTAGAATCTTTTCAGGCTGCTGTTGCTCAATCGCCGACCGCCGCCAATCGCGTAGCATTAGCCTCCGCGTACCTCAAGAACAATCAGGAGTCGTTGGCAGCTCCGCTGCTGGAGAAGGCTCTGGCGGACTCGCCAGCCGACTTTGAGCTGCGCATGGTAGTGGGCCGGATTCGCCGGGACCACCATGATTACCAAAATGCAGCGCGGCAGTTCTTAGCTGCCGCGGGAATTAAACCGGATTCCGTTGAAGCCTGGAACGAGGCAGCCATTGCTTTCGTTCTAAGTGAACAGTACCCACAAGCAATCGCAGCGCTTGATCGCCTGCACGCGCTAAACGCTGAGACGGCCGGCGACTTCTACTATCGAGCGATTTCACTCGACAAGCTTCACCAGATCAAGCCGGCCATTGCCAGCTACCAACGCTTTCTCGAACTAAGTGGAGGCAAGTTCCCCGACCAGGAATTCAATGCTCGTCAGCGGAGTAAAACATTGGAGCATGAGGTGAACCGGTGACCCGGCAGCGCGCCCTCGGTTTCTTTGTCCTTGGGATTTGCTTGACCCTGACTGTCCAGGCGCTTCCACCGGATCTGAAGTCGGAGCATGACCCTGTAAAGCGTTCCGAACGGGCTCTGACCGTTGCCGATGAGGATTTTGAGAGTGCCCGTAACGCTTACGGCGAGGGTGCAGTCCAAAAAGGAGATGCGCAACTCGAAGAAATGACCAACGCCTTGAATGAGTGCGTAGCATCGCTGCAGATCACACACAAATCGAAGCTTTACAAAAAGCCTGAGTTAAGAGTCGCTCTGTTGCAGCGCAGAATGCAGACCTTACTGGAAGACATCGGAGTTGAACAGCGCGGTTGGGCCGAGTACACGCTCCGCAAATTGAACGAAATTCACGATAAGCTACTCGCTGGAGCGCTAGGAAAGTGACAGGACGTCTTCTCATAGGTCTGATCGCCTGGGCAATTCTTGTCAACGCTCAGGATCGCGACTTCCTCACCACGAACGAAGTCGAACAGATTCGTCTCGCACAAGAGCCCAATGATCGACTGGCCTTATACATTCATTTTGCCAAGCAGAGAATGGACCTTGTGCAAAACTACCTCGGCAAGGACAAGCCGGGCCGGAGTATTTTCATCCACAATGCTCTGGAAGATTACAACAAGATCATCGAAGCGATAGATTCTGTTTCCGACGACGCTCTCCGTCACAACAAGCCCATCGATAAAGGGATGCTGGCCGTGGTCGACGCGGAAAAAGGGTTCCTCGACCAGTTGACCAAGATCAATGACACGCCACCGCACGATTTTGAGCGTTACAAGTTCGTTCTGGAAGAGGCGATGGATACGACACGCGACAGCCAGGAGTTGTCTCTCGCCGACTCTCGTAAACGCTCGACGGATCTAAGCGTAGAAGACGCCAAGGAAAAGAAGGATCGAGAGGCGATGATGCCCGCAAAGGAGGCCGCGGATCGCAAGAAAGCGGATAAGGCTACACAAGACAGTCAGAAGAAGATCCCATCGTTGCTGAAGCCCGGCGAAAAGCCTCCGGATCATCTTTAGCCCACAAGGCGGGGTGGTTCGCAAAACCAGCAAACCGACCCCGGGTACGAGCCTGTGGTGGCGTTTACCGTATGTTGTCGTAACCTGGAAGAAGAGGAGGCAGCCGAACTTGGCGCATCATCATAACCATCACGCATCCAGTACCGGATGGTTCCTGTACGCCTCTCTGGTCGGGACCCTTGGATTTACGGGCCTCGAGATTGTAGCCGGGCTTCAGTCACACAGTCTGGCGCTGCTGTCCGACGCGGGGCACAACTTTACGGATGCTCTTGCTTTGTTGCTGGCCGCCCTCGGCTTTGCTCTGCAGGATCGTCCAGCCAACAGCGTGAAGACCTACGGCTACCAAAGGGCTGGTGTAATAGCTGCCTTTATCAACGCCGTAACGCTGCTTGCCGTATCGGCTTTCATCCTCTATGAGGCTGTATTGCGGCTGATTTCTCCTCAGCCATTGAACGACCGGACGATGATATGGGTGGCCACGATCGGCTTGCTCCTCAATGGCTCTATCGTCTTCGCACTCACACGCGGCAACAAAGGGGATCTGAACATCAGGGCTGCTGTGATCCACATGGCGGGCGATGCAGTCGGAGCGGTTGCAATCATCATTGGTGCGGTCGCCATACACTTCACAGGATGGACGCTGATCGATCCCATTCTCTCGATTGTTCTGGGCGTTTTCATCATCTACACCGCTTGGGACATCATTCGCGAGTCTCTGAATATCCTGTTGGAAGGATTGCCGCGCGGAATTAACCTTAGTGACGTAACGGAGGCGATGAGTGCAGTAGAGGGTGTGCTGGACGTTCATGACCTGCACATCTGGAGTTTAGGTTCCAGTACTCATGCCCTCAGTTCTCATGTCTTAATTGACGATATGCCGCCATCGGCGAGTGAGAATATTCTGCGGCGATTGGTCAACGTCTTGCGCGATTTCGGAATCAACCACACGACCATTCAGTTTGAGCACGTACCTTGCGTATTTAGCGATACCGGCTGCCGGCTCACGGCTGCAGCCACGCGACAGTCGTGCGGCCACCGGCACTAAGGTATTCAGGTTCGAAACCTTTCGCCTCTAACTTGAGATCATCTCCAGCATTCGTTTGCGGAATCCCTCGGCTGCCTGAGTGTCGGTCGTGACCACCAGAACCGTATCGTCCCCGGCGACCGTCCCAACGACGTCGCCCGCTTCCTCCCGGTCGATGCTCACGGCCAAGGTGCTTGCATTGCCGGGCGAAGTGCGAAGTACAACCAGATTCTGGGCAACTCGAATGTCTTGTAGGTACTCGTTGACCACATCGCCCAACTCCGGGCCGGTTGGCTCGGTGGAGAGCTGGCGATAGCCCTCCACCGTCTTGACCAGGCCAAGCTCCCGCATATCCCGCGATAACGTCACCTGAGTCGTCTGGATTCCCAGAACTCCAAGTTCTCTCGCCAGCTCTTCTTGCGTGTAAATCTCTTTGGTACGGATCGTCTTCAGGATCTGGCCCTGACGGAAACTCTTGTTCATGTATTGCTGTTCTGAGGTCGAAGTTCTTCAAGGCGATGCTTGGCCTCCAGCAGTGCTTGCTGGACTGCGGCTGGCCCTGTACCTCCCGGCAACTCGCGACTCTTCATTCCCGCTAGCGGATGAAGCAGCGCCGCCATGCCGCCCGAAAATTCCGGTGCAAAGGTAGCTAGGCTTTCGTCGTTCCAGTCAGATGGCCGCTTACCGCTATTCGTGCTCTCCAGAACCAGCTTTCCTACTAGTTGATGTGCCCGGTGGAAAGGAACGCCGCGACGGGCAAGCTCTTCCGCCAGATCCGTCGCCACCACCCAGCTGTCTTCTGCCGCGGCCAGTGGAACGTTAGGGTATAGCGTAACGGAGGCCGCCACCGTCGCTGCCATGCGCAGAGATCCTGACGTTTGATGAAATGCGTCAAACAAAGGCTCTTTGTCCTCTTGCATGTCGCGGTTATAGGTAAGCGGCAGACCTTTCATAATCACCAGCAGCGCCGTCAGGTCCCCGATGACGCGGCCTGACTTGCCTCGAATCAGTTCCAGCGAATCCGGGTTCTTCTTTTGCGGCATCAAACTGGAGCCGCTCGTAACTCCGTCGCCCAGCTTCATCCACCGGAACTCCTCGCTTGAGTAGAGAATCCAATCTTCGGACAACCTGCTCAGGTGGAGCATGATGGTAGTGCACGCGTAGAGAAAATCCAGCGCAAAATCTCGGTCAGCCGAAACATCCATACTGTTTCGCGTAATGGCCGGAAAGTGGAGGTCTGCCGCGATTGCCTCCCGGTCAAACGGGAACCCGCTGCCTGCGAGCGCCCCTGAGCCCAATGGCAGAACATTGATCCGCTGCCGTGCCTGCCTCATGCGTTCGGCATCTCGAGACAGCATCTCGAAGTAAGCCAGCAGGTAATGCGGCCAGAGCACAGCTTGCGCGCGACGCATGTGAGTGTAACCCGGCACAATCGCATCCGGGTACTTGCCGGCCAAGGTAAGCAGCGCATCCATCAGGGCGCCGATGTCATGCAGAATTGTGTCCGCGGCCGCGCGGAGATAAAGGCGGATATCCAGCGACACTTGTTCGTTACGGCTGCGACCTGTGTGAATCTTCGCCGCCAGTCCGCCCACCTTTTCGCCCAGCTTGCGGATCACGAAAGTATGAACGTCTTCGTCCGTAGCGTGTTGCAGGTACTCCGGGTTTTTGGCTTCTTCTCCGATCTCGCGAAAGGCTTCCACTAATTGGCGGGTTTCTTCCGCGGTCAGAATGCCCTGACTCTGTAGGGCTCGCGCGAACGCCTGCGAGCCCTCAATGTCCGCGAAAATCAACTTGTGATCAAAGTGGAGCGATCCGGAGAACTCCTCGAAGACTTCCGACGGTCCGGTCTCAAATGTGCCCCCCCAAAGCTTCATAGCCATGCTCTTTTCCGGTAAGACCGCTACTTGTGGGACTTCTTAAGCGCCGCTTCCACTTTGATGGGAAGTCCGACGATATTGATGAAACCCAAGGCATCCGTCTGGTCATAGCTCTCGCCCATGGTGAAGCTCGCAATGTCGAGGTTGTAGAGGGAGTTCGGGCTTTTCCGGCTTACTGGCTCTAGATTTCCCTTGTAGAGCCGCATCGTAATCTCGCCAGTGACAGGTTCTGCAACTTTGGCGAAAAACGAGTCAAGCGATTCACGCAGAGGCGTAAACCAGAGTCCGTTGTAAACCATCTCGGCGTAATCCAAAGCGAGCTTCTGTTTGTAGTGCAGCGTCGTCCGGTCTAAGGTTAGGGACTCCAGCTCACGTATAGCCGCCATCAGGATCGTTCCTCCTGGCGTCTCGTAGCAGCCACGCGACTTCATACCAACAAAGCGGTTCTCCACCAGATCGATGCGACCGATCCCATGCTCTCCACCCATCTCGTTCAGCTGCTCCAGAAGAGCAACTGCGCTCGTCTGTACCTGCCCGTTGAGTGACACAGGCACGCCTTTCTCAAACCCAACCGTTACGTCGAGCGGCTTATTCGGTGCATCGGCCGGACTCTTGGTCAGCATCCAGATGCCATCCGGCGCAGCATTGGCCGGATCTTCTAACTCGCCGCCCTCGTGCGAGATATGCCAGATGTTCCGGTCGCGGCTGTAGATCTTTGTCGTCGATTGAGCGATTGGCACGTTGTGCGCCTTCGCATACTCAATCGCGTCCTCTCGCGAAATAATGTCCCACTCACGCCATGGGGCGATGACAGGTAACTCAGGAGCAATCGCCTTGTAAGTTAGCTCAAATCGAACCTGATCGTTGCCTTTGCCAGTGCAGCCGTGAGCCAGAGCATCACAACCGGTTTGCAGCGCTACCTCAGCCTGCCGCTTGGCCAGCAACGGCCGCGCAATCGACGTTCCCAGCAGATACTTGTGTTCGTAAACCCCGCCCGAGCGAACCAGCTTCCACAGATATTCGGTGACGAACTCCTCGCGCATGTCTTCTACGTGGACTTCGGAAGCGCCCGTCTTCAACGCCTTCTCTTTGAGACCGTCAAGTTCTTCGCCACCCTGTCCAATGTCGCCACAAACCGCGACCACATCGCAGCCATAGTGTTCCTTCAGCCACGGAATAATGATCGAGGTGTCGAGTCCGCCTGAATACGCAAGCGCAACTTTCTTAGCTGTTATTTTTTTCATAGTTGTGATTCCAAGTTCCTTCGATTCAAAAGGGGTTTGACGGGCGCGCGGACACACGTCGGCCGGCGACGTAAAAGCGCACACGCCGCCCCTGGGGAGTTTATTCGTGCGCGTTACCGGAGAGCGCGGATTAGATTGAGAGTTGTTTGCTCTATTGCAGGATCGTTAGGAGCAACGCTTTCTGAGCGTGCAGCCGGTTTTCAGCCTGATCAAAGGCGACCGATTGTTTGGATTCCAATACCTCATTGGTTACTTCCAGGCCTCGCTTGGCAGGAAGACAATGCATAAAGACGGCATCGGGACGTGCCAGGCTCATCAGCGATGCATTCACCTGATACGGCGCGAATGTCTTGTGACGAGCTTCCGCCTCCGATTCTTGCCCCATGCTCGCCCAAACATCCGTATACACGGCGTGCGCTCCAGCAACAGCGGCCGCCGGATCGGTTGTGATCTCGACGGTGGCTCCGGATTCACGACCGAACTCGGACGCTTGCGCAACGATACTCGCGTTCGGTCCATAGCCCTCGGGCGTGGCAACGGAGCAGTGAATCCCCAGTCGGCTCGCACAAAGAAGCAGGGAGTGAGCCACGTTATTCCCGTCGCCTACATACGCAAGCTTCAAACCGCGAAGCCGCCCGTAGTGCTCTTTCAAGGTATAAACGTCGGCTAGAGCTTGGCAGGGGTGATAAAGATCGCTGAGCGCGTTGACCACCGGTATCCCTGACCACCGAGAGAGCTCATCAACAGTCTCTTGTGCAAATGTCCTCGCTACGATGCAGTCCGTCCACCGGGCGAGATTCCGGGCGATATCTTTCAAGGGCTCACGATCGCCTATCATGCCGATCTGAACCACGCAATCGCCGCCCAGTTGCTTGATAGCCAACTCAAAGGTCATGCGGGTGCGTAAGGATGGTTTTTCAAATAGTAGGGCAAGGTAGCGGCCCTTCAGCGACGAAGCAAAACGTTGGCGTGACTGCTTTACCTGTTGAGTAAGCTCAAGCACAGCCTGGAGCTGGTCAGTTGAGAGATCCAAGTCATGGCGAAGACCTGCTGCTACGCCGTGGGATGCTGGCTGGTAAAGATGTGCTGCCATTAGTTCACCTCCTGCTGAATTTTTATTCAACACTATGAATAATTACACAAACGAGGGATGGACGCAAGCTGATCTCCAGAATCTCTGCATTCTGGGCACATTTCGACTAAAAAGCGACGGTTGGCAGGCATCTTCCAGGAAAGAGAATAGAGTTGTTTGCAATGAATAATTTACTGGTGATGAAGTTCGGAGGCACCAGCATGGGCAGCGCGGAACGAATGAAGGTCGCGGGCGGAATAATCTCCGAACAATGCCGGTTGCGTCCTGTTGTGGTCGTCGTCTCCGCGATGTCGAAAGTCACCGACCTTCTGCTGGAATCACTGCGCCGAGCCGAACTGGGCGATCGAGCAGCCGTAGATCATAATTTACAGGCGTTAGCCGACCGGCATCTTGCAGCCTGTGGCGAACTGCTTTCGGACAACTCGGGGGCAGCCGCGGATGACGTACAGGCCCTCATCGCCGAATTTCGCCGCATCACAAATGGCGTAGCCATGCTCGGTGAGCGCCCGCCTCGCTCCGTGGACGAAGCTCTGTCCATCGGCGAGCGCCTTTCGTCCGTCCTTTTGGCGGCTTATCTGAACAGTATCGGAAATCCGGCTGAAGCCGTGAACGCGGCCGAAGTAATCGTGACCGACGCGCTCTTTGGTAACGCTTCGCCGCAAGCTGAGCAGACCAGGCAACGCTCTCACCAACGTCTTCTGCCCATCCTGGAGGCGGGTAAAGTTCCGATTGTCACCGGCTTCAACGGTGCGACGGAGGATGGTCGGCCGACCACGCTTGGCCGCGGTGGATCCGACTTCTCCGCCTCGATCTTGGCAGCGGCTCTCGATGCGGCCGAGCTTTGGATCTGGACCGATGTGGATGGCATCATGACGGCTGACCCCCGGCTCGTGTCTGATGTGGCCGTTTTAGATCAGGTTACGTATGCTGAAGCTGCGGAACTGGCTTACAACGGAGCGAAAGTTCTCCATCCAAGAACCCTAGCTCCGATCGCTGAGAAACAGATTCCAGTCTGGAGCAAAAATAGCTTTGCACCGCACAAGCCTGGCACCAAGATTGTCGCCAGCTTCGACGAACCGAAGGGCGTCCGCGCAGTCACTTCTATGTCCGACGTCGTCATGGTCTCCATGGAGCCGGCCAGTGCGGTTCTTAGCGGAACCAAGATGATGGCTCGCTCACTTGACGCTTTGGCATTGGCAAATGTCGAGGTGCTGGTCTTCAGCAGCTCCAGTTACCGGCAGAGTTTCTGCTTCCTGATCCGGAAACATGACCTCGATCGTGCACTGGAGGCCCTCGGATCCAATCTCTCCATTGAACTAGCCCATGGATATTTGAAGCCGATTCAAGTCGACGAGAATGTGGGGTTGCTGGCCGTAGTGGGCGAAGGCATGCGAGGTATGCCGGGCTTAGCCGGACGAGTCTTCACCGCCATTTCGAGGGAGCGAATCAACATCATTGCCATTGCGCAGGGGTCCAGCGAAATTACCATCGGCATTGTGGTTCGGCTGGATGGCCTCGAACGAGCTGTAAAGGCGGTTCACCAGGAGTGCCACCTCGGCCAGCCTCATTTAGCCGCTCAACTCTTCTGAGTAAAGAAGATGCCTGAACTTGAACTTCAGGGGTGAACATCTAGGATTCGTATGCGATACGGAATGCCTTCGGGTTCAAACTCCCGGCCCAACAGGTTCGCCACCTCGTCCACATGGCTGTCGGCGAATGCCACGATCGAGGGTCCGGCCCCGCTTAGGCAAACACCTAATAGATTTGGGTGCTCTAACGCCAGCGCCTTCTGCAATCCGGGCACTAGATGTTGCCGGTAAGGCTGATGAACCCGGTCGCTCAGCGCTTCCCGTAATAACGTATATTCACGTGCCTGCAAAGAATGGATCAATAAAGCTAGCCTTTGGAGATTGAAGACTGCGTCCTCGCGCGATATCGATTCTGGAAGCACTTGCCTCGATTCGATGGTAGGCAGCGCGTACTCCGGCGTCAGCACGATGAACTTCAGCTCCGGCGGCCATATCACTTTTACGGCCGCAACAGATCGGTCCGGCAACTGGCAACTGCACGTCAGGCCACCTGACAGCGCAGCCGCGACATTGTCCGGGTGATGCTCTAAAGCGCAAGCCGAATTCAAAAGTCCTTGCGGAGAGAGCGGCCCGGCTACCGCCTCGTACAGGCGAAGTCCCGCGACGGTAGCGGCCGCGCTGCTGCCCAACCCCGATTTCATCGGAATCTGGCTGTCTACACGAACAGTCAGGGAAGGGAACGAGGCATTGCGCTGGTTCGCCAGGAAGCGGAAACCCCGCTCGATGTAGTTTTCTCCGTCCAGAGGCTTGTCCCCAAAGTCGAAGTGCAACTCCCCTTCGCCCGCATCCGCTGTGACGTGCAGCTTTAAATAGAGTTGAACGGCAACGGCCAGAGTATCGAAGCCCGGTCCCAGATTCGCAATCGAAGCCGGCACTGCGATCTCAAACTCCTCGTTATGAAACGGCATGCCGGGGCTGTTCGAGTTGGTGTTTGATGATGTACTCGGTATCCTTCAGCACGTGTCCGGTCAGCACCGCAGCCACTGTCGCATCCTTGTCCAACCGTCCGCTATCCACGAGTCTCTTGATGCCGGCCAGCGTGGTAGCCGAAGCCGGTTCGCATCCGATACCGTCATGCCCAATGGCCCGCTTCGCTTCCCCGATCTCTTCGTCGGTCACATCCATCACCAGTCCGCCGGTCAGGTGAATCCCCTCAAGCGCTTTACGCCACGATCGGGGGTTGCCGATACGAATGGCCGTCGCAACCGTCTCCGGCTTGGCTACCGCGGTCAGTTCGGAACTGCCGGCTTCCCACATGCGCGCCAGTGGGTTAGCGCCTTTGGCCTGGACGATGATCATCTTGGGCAGCTTCTCGATAAAGCCAAAGCGCTGCAACTCTGCCAGCGCTTTCCCAAAAGCAGAAGAGTTACCCAGATTGCCGCCCGGGATCACTAGGTAATCGGGCACCTGCCAGTCGTACTGTTCTAGCAGTTCATACATCGCCGTCTTCTGACCTTCGATGCGAAATGGGTTGATCGAGTTCAGGAAGTACAGCGAAGGATCTTCACTGGCCAGCAAGTTGTTCAGCGCATCGTCAAAGCTGCCCTCAATCTGTACAACTTCGGCTCCATAATCGAGTGCCTGGGCCAGCTTATTGGTGGAAGCCTGCCCTGCCGGGAGGTAAACGCGAGCCTTCATGTCGCCGCGCGCTGCATAAGCAGCCAAAGCCGCCGCGGTGTTCCCCGTTGAAGCGCAAGCCACGGTCTTCGCACCGATAAACTTTGCTTCCGTCATGCCGGCGGTCATTCCGAGATCTTTGAACGAGCCGGTGGGATTAAAGCCCAAGTGCTTGAACTGTAGGTTAGTAACTCCAGCCCACGCAGCGGAGCGCTTTCCCTGGACCAGGGGTATGTTGCCCTCCCCCAGCGTCACCAAGTCCGCTTCGTAGGGCGGCAATACTTCTCGGAAGCGCCACACGCCGCTTGCATCCTCGGGTGCCCAGGATTGAAGCCGCTCTCGCCATCTCCGCTTCAGGGCCGCTGGCTCGGCCGGGACAGAGTCGAACGTTACTTCCAGCAGATCTCCACAACGTGGGCAGGATAAGGCTCGATCGTGCAGATCGAGCGTCGCACCGCAAGCGCGGGCGCTGCAACGAAGAGAAAACATCAGGGGCTTACCAAAACTGTACCGGCCGGAGAGTCAAAGACAAGTTTCTTCACAGTACCATCCGCTCCTGCCATCCCGGCCCGGCGCCATGCGCCACGGGTGCCTAAGGGATACTAGGTTCTGTCAACACTTGTAATGGCCGGTAATTCGAAGACTGTTTCCAACCTGAAGGTCGTCGTTGCGACTACAGTAGCGCTCTCCTTCATAAGTTACTGGCGCGGGGCAGCGATCGTCCTGAGCGATCTGGCCTCTTCCATGTTCTATGCCGGTGGCATCGCCGAACACGCCATCGGCAAATCCGCTGCCTGGTACGTCCTCGGCGTCATGATCTTTCAGCTTTGCCGTGCGCTCCGTCTACATGGAGAGCTGCGGCATGTTTGTCCGTGGAGGCGTGTATGTTGTCGTTCGAGACAGCATGGGCCCTGCTATGGCTCGGCTTTCAGTCTCTGCGCTGGTTTTCGACTACATCCTGACGGGCCCCATTAGTTGCGTCAGCGCGGGCCAGTATCTGGGGCGGTTAATCAATGAAATACTTGGGATCGCGCACATTACCTTCCAGCTGCGCCCGGATTACTTCGCGGCTCTCTTCGGTGCGGTCGTAACGCTTTATTTTTGGCGCAGTAACATCCGCGGCATAGAAGAGTCCAGCGGGGCGGCGCTGAAAATCATGCAGATCACCACCATCATGGTGGCCATCCTGCTTGTCTGGTGCCCGCTCACCATCATCCTGCAAGGCAAGTGGAATTTTCCTCCCTCGCCCATCCCCAGCCACGTCGTTCTTAACCAAGATTCGATGGGATGGTTCTACGGGACCCGCTGGCCGACTATTCCGATCATGGTGATCATCATCGCCTTCGGACATTCCTTGCTGTCGATGAGCGGTTTCGAAACGCTGGCCCAGGTCTACCGGGAAATTGCCTCCCCGAAGCTGAAAAACCTGCAGATCACTGGTAACATCGTCTGCTATTACGCCATCGTCTCAACTGGACTGATCACGCTTTTCGCGGTCATGATCATTCCGGACAACGTTCGGGCGAACTACATCGACAATCTGATTGGCGGTCTCGCCATGAATCTGGCCGGTCCTGCGCTCCTGCGGCTGCTCTTTCATATCTTCGTAGTGATCGTCGGTGTCCTTATCCTTTCCGGCGCTGTGAATACCTCCATGATCGGAGCCAACGGCGTTCTGAATCGGGTCGCAGAAGACGGTGTCCTCCTCGATTGGTTTCGTAAGCTCCATCCCAAGTTCGGCACTACGTTCCACATCATCCACATCGTTACCGCCCTCCAGATCCTTACCATCGTGCTCAGCCGGGGCGACGTAAATCTTTTGGGTGAGGCGTATGCCTTTGGCGTGGTCTGGAGCTTTGCCTTCAAAGCGATCGGCGTGCTTGTCCTGCGTTTCCAACGCCACGATCAGGAGTATAAAGTTCCGTTCAATCTACATATCGGGCGAGTCGAGATTCCCATCGGTTTAGGTGCTACTACTCTCGTCTTGCTCATCACTGCCATAGTGAACCTATTCTCAAAGCAGTACGCCACCGAATATGGCATTGCGTTCACCGTGGCATTCTTCCTCCTGTTCACCATCTCTGAACAAATCAACCGCCGCGCCCATAAAGCCCAATATGATCACCACCTCGAAGAGTTCCGGCTACAGCAGCAGCCTCGAGTGGAGGCCGGTTCGCTGCATGCGCGGCCTGGCTGTGTGGTCGTCGCAGTTCGCAGCCCCAAGAACATGCAGCACCTCCGGCGGACCCTTCAGAAGACCGACCTGAGGCGCAACGACATCGTCGTGATGACCGTCCGGATTGTGGCTCCTGATAGCGAATATGAACTCTCCGGTGAACAGGTATTTGGCGCCGACGAAAAGGCGTTGTTTACCGCAGTCGTCAATATGGCCGAAAAAGAAGGCAAGCCGGTCGAGTTGCTTGTAGTTCCCTCCATCGACCCTTTCAGCGCCCTGGTACAAACTGCTTCTCAATTGAAGGTGTCGCGACTTGTGACCGGCGTGTCTCCCACTATGAGTTCCGAGGAGCTTGCCCGTCGCATCGGATTGGCGTGGGAACAGTTACCGGAACCGAGACACGCATTTTCTCTCGAGATTATTACGCCCGATCGTCCCTCCACCTTCGTCAATCTCGGTCCCCACCCGCCGCGCCTCTGGCCTGAGGATGTCGAGAAATTGCACGATCTCTGGCTTTCGTTGAGTGCCGAGGATGCTCTTGGTTCCAAACTTCACCATCGGGACGTCGTTGGTCTCGCCCTTCGTCGTTTAGAAGAAGAACTCTCGAGTGAAGACCGGGAACGCGTTCTGGAACAACTGGCAGAGGGCCTTAGAGCTTCCGCCCACTGATCTCTTACTTAGCCCTCTGTTAGGAAACTCTCGCCTTCCGCGGTGTTCCGGAAGTCGATCTCAGCAGATTGAAGCAACTGCACGGCCTCAGCGTGGGTTTGTGCAACTTGAAGCAGAATGTCTGCAATTGCGTCTGCCGCCATGGCGTAGCGATCGTTGCCACTCCGTCCGCGATAAAGCTTCAGGATCTCTTCTCCGCGGCGGATGCGTTCTCGAAGTGTTGACATTTTCTCTAGATAAGGTGCACTGGGGCCGATCGCGTCATCTCTGGAATTCTCCCAGGTAACGCTTCGAACGCCTACTCGTCGCACTGACGAGGATGTACTACTCTCCCTACCTCTAATGTCTCAAATTACCAAGCATTCGGTCCTTGTCGCGTTGGCAGCGACTTTAATTTGTAGCGTCGCCTCCTCGGCACCAGCTCCGAACCTTACGGAAGTGTTCCACGACCAGAACTTTCAGCTCACCGGCGTGACCATGTCGCAATCCGGACGTCTCTTCGTCAACTATCCCCGCTGGTCCGACAAGTATCTGAATGCGGTTGTCGAAGTGATGAAGGACGGTTCGGTGAAGCCGTATCCCGATGAGGATTGGAATCGCTGGGATTCAAAGCCCGATTCTGCTGCTCGACATTTTGTTTGCGTTCAGAGCGTTGTAGCCGATGGTGATTCCTTATGGATCGTAGATCCGGCCGCTCCTCTGCTTGCCAGCGTGGTCCCAACCGGACCGAAACTGGTGCAAATCGACCTCAAGACGAACAAAGTAGCGCGCGTAATTTCTTTCGGACCGGACGTAGTCAAGCCTGCCAGCTATCTCAACGACGTGCGCATCGACGACCAGACTCATACCGCGTACATGACGGACAGCGGACCTGGAGGCATCGTAATTGTTGATCTATCAACCGGCAAAGCCCATCGCGCGCTCGATGGCATCCCTCAGGTGAAGGTGGAGCAGGGACAGCAGATCGTTATAAATGGCAAACCCGTGATTGGCCCGGACGGCAAGCCGCCATCATTTAGCTCTGACGGCATTGCGCTGTCCCCGGCTGGAGACTACCTCTATTTCCAGGCGCTCACGGCTAAACATCTCTATCGCGTCAAAACCTCGGCTTTGCGAGACAATCCGGCTAATGCAGCCGCGGCGGTTGAGCCCGTTGCCACGACCTTCCCGGTTGACGGTCTCTGGATGACTAAGAGCGGCAGACTCTATCTGAGTGATCTGCAGGATAATGCGGTCGCCCAACTTGGAACCGACGGTTCGGTTAAGACCGTCGTCTCGGATCCGCGTCTGCAATGGCCTGACACATTCACCGAGGGACCGGACGGCTCCATTTACATCACGGCCTCCCATATTCATGAAACGCCGAAGTTCAACAAGGGGCAAAGCACGCGCAAATTGCCCTACACCGTTTTCCGTTTCAAACCGGAATAAACCCTAAACACCGACGCGCGCCCGGCCCGCCTTGCGCAGCAAGTGTCTGTCTCCATCCCACCAGGCTCGTCTTAGTTCACCGTGAGACGATCCCGAGAGCCTAAGCTGGCTCTAAACCCTACCGGCGTCATCCGCAGCGTGCAGCAGCATAGCGTAGCGAATCTCACACCCCTTCTCTCCTCAGTCATCCATTTGATATGCTCTGTACGCACTAAATCAAAATAACTACCCGTGAGAGTGAAACCATGAAGTTTAGGAAGTTAACTGCTGCAACAATCTTCGTAGTCTTTGTTTTATGCAGTTCCTTGCTGTTAGGACAGTCGTTCCGCGGTCAGATTCGTGGATTAGTCACTGACGATTCCGGCGCCGTTCTGCCTGGAGCCGCCATAACTCTTTCCAACGTGAATACGGGAGTGAATGTCACTCGGCAGTCAGACGCAGCCGGCATCTACATCTTCGATAACGTTGACCCGGGTACTTATCGGATCTCGATCAGCCTGACAGGTTTCGGCCCCTTCACACAGGAGAATATCCAGGTTCAATCTGGCGGCGACGTTACCGTCAATGCGGATCTTAAGCCGGGCACCCTGCGCCAGAGCGTTACAGTTGAAGCCACACCAGCAGCTGTCGAGTTTAACTCCAGCAACCAGGAACTCACGATCGACACCAAGATGGCGAACGACACGCCTCGCTTGGACCGGAACCCCTTCAAGCTCACCCTGCTGGAACCGGCAGCCATCAACACCCGCGGAGAAATGCAGCCTTTCAATTCCTGGGCCGCAAATAGCGTAGACCTCGGCGGAGGTACCAACCTGAAAAATGATCTTCTGGTCGACGGCGCGCCGATCGGCATCGGCCACAAAAACGCCTATCCGCCTAATACGGATGCCGTCCAGGAGACCATCGTCTCGCAGAACAGCGTGCAAGCGGAGTCGGGCCACAGCGCCGGCGGAATCATCAGTGTCACCACCAAGGGCGGCACCAACGAGTGGCATGGATCGCTGTTCTATCTCGGGCGTTATCCCTGGCTCAGCGCCGAAGCTGACCGTACCCGCTTCACGCAAAATGCTCAACGGCAGAATATGTTCGGCGGCACGCTGGGCAATCCAATCTGGAAGAATAAGATCTTCAATTTCTCGTCCGTTGAATACTGGAAGATCGCTTCTCCCAGCAGCTACACCAGCACCATTCCGACGCCATTGGAACGGACGGGCGATTTCTCACAAACCCTGGCAGCGGATGGTTCACAGCGCACTATCTATGATCCGTTCAGTACGGTCGTGAATCCGGTTACGGGCGCTGTTACCCGAACCGCCTTTGCCGGCAACAGAATTCCCGCCAACCGCATCGATCCTCTCTCCGCTAAGCTGGCCTCGTATCTTTGGGATCCGAATCAGGGCAACACTGGCTATAACCACGCAATAACTTCCAGAGAGGCTATCTGGACAGTTACGACTACTACAACTGGTCCGATCGAATCGATTATGTGATCAATGACAAATGGCGTGTCTCCGGTTTGTACGGGCGCTATCACACGACCGATCTCACGGGCAATCCCACTCCGAACAACTCGCGCTTTATTTGTTCCGCAAGGGAGTGACCGCGGCGCGAACCAGGCTGTAGGTGATGCGGTCTGGTCTGTTTCTCCCAGCACTGTGATCAACTTTCACGGCAACTGGTACAACCTGGTGGACGCCTTCGCCTCCAACTCTCTACAGAATGGCTGGGACGGGATCTGGCCGAACGGAAATACGTTCTACAAGAGCTATCAGAACGTCTCAACTGGTGTTCCGATTTACTATCCGAGCATCAACATTGGCGGCAATGCTTTGGAGGAACCGGTTACGTCTGGAATCAAAGGCCAGCCGCGGAAAGCTTCAGTGTGAAGGCGTCGCAACAGCGAGGCTCGCACTATCTGACGGCCGGATTCGAATATCGGCGCGCCGGCGGTTCGACGCTGGTGAGCGGAACATCGCACTTCGATTTCACCCAGGGGCTCGACCGCTAACACCTTTAACAGCCCGGATCTGATGAAGTCGGGAGACGCCTTTGCGAGCTTCCTGCTAGGAGCACTCGACAGTTCTTCCCAGATGGTTGGCGGCCCCGCGCCAAATCCGCTAACCGATTTCTTCGGTATGTATATCGGCGACGACTGGAAGGTAACCCGGAAGCTCACCATCATCCTCGGTCTTCGAGACGAATATGAAACCGCCTGGCACGATCCGGCGCACAATCTCTCGCGTGGACTCAGCCTGGCTACTGCCGATCCCGCGATTGCCGCGAATCCCCCGCAGATGCCGGCGCAGGTACAAGCCATCGTCGGACCGAACTATGAAAGTTACAACGGCATCTGGAACTTTACGAGTAACTCAAACCCGGGGATGTGGCAGACGCAGAAGCTCAATCTTGCAGCCCCGGGTCGGATTCGCATACCGGCTTAACGATAAGACAGCCATCCGGTTCGGGTATGCCATGTACACGGTGCCGACGGAGTTCAATTTCGCCAGCACGCCTCCCGGGGTGACGGGCTACGAAGCTCTGAATTTCCTTGAGCCGCCTTATCTTGGGCTCACCTCCATCCAAACGACCGCGCCGCATCTGAATGGAGTCCCCCAGGCAACTCTGTCGAATCCTTATCCGGCGACTAATCCCTTATTCGCGCCACTCGGAAAGGCTGTTGGCACGAATCTTGGGACGCGGTGGCACAGACCTGATCTGGTATCCGCAATATTTCCAAAAAGCGTATAACCACCGGCTGAATTTGACGGTTGAGCACCAGTTTGCCGGGCCAGTTCGTGGCGACAGTCACTTACTTCAGAAACTTCGGCGACCAGCACTTCACTAAGTCGCTGAATACGATTGATCCCCGGATTCAAACGCAATATCAGAACACGTTGAACAACCAGGTTGCGAACCCGTTCTATCACTACCTGAATCACCACACTCATTCCCGGACCGCTGTACAATCAACCAACCGTCACTCTGGGCTCTTTGCTCAAACCGTACCCGCTGTACGGAGGACTGTACCAACTCGGAACTCTTGGCGCGGGTGAACAATATCAGGATTTTGAAGTGCGAATTCAAAAGCGATTCAGCCAGGGCTATAACTTCCTGCTCGGGTATATTTACATAAGCGAGAAGTATCAGCAATACTTCAATGATCTGGACACGTTTACCGATCATCTGACGTGGCAGGCCAGTGACCAGCCTCATCACCGGCTTACCAGTGCGGGCAGCTTTGAACTGCCTTTGGGGAAAGGTAAACGCTATCCTCTCGTCGATGCCGCAGACTGCCGATTCATATCGGCGGTTGGCAATTGACCGGCGTCCTGACTTTCAATACCGGCGACTATCCGCGCTTCGGCAATCTGTCGTGGTCAGCAATCCCTGTGAAAATGTGCCGAGCTGGGTACTACTTCAATCCGCCAGCGTTTCAGGCCCTGCCCAGCGGGCGGCTTATACATTACGCACCAATCCCCTGCAATACTCCTGTCTTACGGGTCCGAACTTCCTCAATCTGGACGCCAGTATCCTTAAAAACGTCCACATTACGGAGAAGTGGCAGGCGCAGTTAAAAATGACTGCCTATAATGCAACGAACAAGCTCAACCGGTCCGACCCCGATACGTCTCAGAGCGAGCCCATACTTCGGACAGGCTCTCTATCAAGGCGCGCCCGCTGGACAATTTGGCGCACAGAACGCTACATACGGCAATCAGGCTGGTCGTCAGGTCGAAATAGGACTTAGACTAATCTTCTAACTCACATAGCTGCTGCGAAGTAGCTATCCTGGAGTTATAGGTATCCTGAAACGTCGTACTCTTCTGCGGGCGCTAGCGGTTTTTCTGCAGCGCCCGCTCTTCAGTCAACCGCCCAGCCGGAGTAACGGCGGTATGGCTTCCCGCCACGTCAACGCTCTTCCGCGCGGCAAAGCATCCGGACTTCCATTCCTCGCCCGCTTTACTGATATTGCTCTGCAGGCAGGTCTGAAGAATCCCGCCATTGAGGGCCACCCAGATCGCGCCGACTATGTCATTGAGGCCATGGGCAGCGGCGTTGCCTTTCTTGACTACGATAACGATGGCTGGCTGGATATTCTGGTCCTTTCGGGCTCCCGCTTCGGTGATCCTCCGGCGGACGCATCCACCCGGCTCTATAAGAACAATCGCGATGGCACTTTTATGGATGTTACTCAGAAAGCCGGGTTCTTTGGAAACCGCTACGCTTTCGGAGTAACTGTTGGCGATTACAACAACGATGGCTGGGAGGACCTGTTCATCACCGGATGGCCGCAGAATGCGCTGTACCGCAACAATGGCGACGGCACGTTTACGGAAGTAACCAAGGCGGCGGGTCTGCTGGATAGCGAGTCACGATTTGGAACCGGTTGTACGTTTGTCGACTATGATCGGGACGGAAGCTTGACCTGTTTGTCTCGAATTATCTTGACGTTCGATATTCAGTCGGTGCCGCGGGCTGGGAAGTCGAAGGAGTGTAATGCGGAGGGCGTGTTCTGCGGCCCGCGCGGGCTCCCTTACGGCAGGCATTCGCTCTATCGCAATAACGGAGACGGAACTTTCACCGATGTTACATCGGCGTCCGGGATCGGGGCAGTTGCGGGCGGCTATGGACTAACCGCAGTGGCGGCTGATTTCGATAACGACGGCTGGCCGGATATTTATCTGGCATGCGATTCGACTCCAAGTCTGTTCTTTCACAACAACGGCGACGGAACGTTCACAGAGCAGGCGATGGAACGCGGCGTGGCTCTAAGCGAGGACGGGATGGAGCAGGCTGGCATGGGAACTGGCGGTGGGTGATCTGCTTTCGTCGGGCGTCTCGACATTGTCAAGACGCACTTTGCGGCTGACACGCCAGCCGTCTATGCGAACGATGGGAAGGGAGAGTTTCGGGACGATACGCTTCGATCAGGTCTGGGAGTGGAAACGCGCTATATCAGTTGGGGTGTAGGCATTCAAGACCTGGACAATGATGGTCTTGCCGATGTTCTCTGGGTTACCGGCGGTATTTATCCTGAACTGCAGAATGCCTCCCGGGCGAGTCATACAGCGTTCCCCGGATTCTATTCCGGAATCTGGGGGGAGGGCGTTTTGAAGAATTCATTTCGGGGGCAGGTTCCGGAGTCGAACTCGCACTGCAGCCGCGGATGTGCTTTTGGAGACTTTGACAATGACGGCGACATGGATGTGCTGATCATGAATTTAAATGAACCCCCGTCGCTGTTACGTAATGACTTACAGGGCAGTGGGCATTGGATCAAGGTTAAGCTGACTCGGAGTCAATCCAACCGGAGTGCGATCGGTGCGCGGGTAACCGTTCACTATGGCGACAGGACGCAAGCGCAAGAGGTTATCGCGCAATCGTCCTATCTGTCAGTCAATGACCGGCGGCTGCACTTCGGGCTGGGACCCATTGAGTCCGTCGCCATCGAAATCCGTTGGCCAACAGGCGCAATCGAGCGCATCGGCGACACACCGGCAGATAGACTGATAGAAGTTACGGAAGGCTCCGGCATCACACGCGTCCAACGCTTCAACACGTCCAAGTAGTTAGTTATGGTCTGCCGACTTAGAAGCTTGCTGTCCGGTCTACGTTACTTACTTATCGCTTCTTGCGTGGGAGTCCAGGCACAGGAAGCGCCACTGGAAAAAGCATGGAAGCTGGCGGCGAATGGCGATCACTTGCAGGCTATCGGCGTGCTGAAAGACCTGCTGCAGCGCGATCCTGCAAACGTCGACGCTCATCTGCTCCTCGGCAGTCTCTTTTCGGAAGATGGCAAAAATGAGAACGCTGTTACGGAACTGACCGAAGCGGTCCGTCTGCGCCCGAAGTCCTCTGAGGCCGTCAACGCGCTGGGCGAAGCTTACAACAAGGCGGGAGAACTTCCTGAAGCTCGTCAGGCTTTTGAGAAAGCAGTCGCGCTGCAACCATCCTTCGCCGTGGCCCAGGAAAACTTGGGGGCCATCCTTCTGCAGCAAGGCGACACTCTTTCCGCCGCCCGGCATCTCGACCTCGCCATTCCTCTGCTCGCTGACTCACCGGACGCCGCCGATGCTGAGTACCTGCGCGCCAAAATCTGCAGCTCCCAAGATGATTTCAATGCCGCAGCCAGGCATCTTGAACGAGCTGTTACCCTGCGTCCGGACTATGCCGAGGCTTGGTCCGATTTGGGTTTTGCCCGCAAGGCGAATGGCGATGATCCCGGAGCTCTCGCCGCTTACGGGAAAGCCGTGCAACTTAACCCAGAGGGGGCCGTTGCTCAGTATCGCTTGGGGTCTGAGTACCTCCACTCCGGCAAGCCCGACCTTGCTCTTGCGCCTTTAGAGGTCGCTCATCGTCTGGCGCCGGAAGATCAGTCGACCCTGAATGCTTTGCAAAGCACTTTACAGCAACTCCACCGCCCCGTCGATGCCGCCGCCATCCGAGCGCAACTCGCTGAGCTCCTGCGTAACCGCGATATCAAGCGGCAGAACCAAATCAAAGCCCTGCAGAT
This sequence comes from uncultured Acidobacteriaceae bacterium, assembly GCA_963814195.1. Classification (GTDB taxonomy): domain Bacteria; phylum Acidobacteriota; class Terriglobia; order Bryobacterales; family Bryobacteraceae; genus Bog-105. The sequence continues at coordinate 665,071 of CAWFBU010000002.1, read as the reverse complement.
CAACAACAACGGCGCAGCGCTCGAGAAGAGCGGCAAACTCAAAGAAGCCATTGCCCTCTACCAAAAAGCTGTCCTGCTAAGTCCCGAACATTCCGGTATGCGGACGAACTACGGCATGGCCCTGCTGCGAGTTGGAGAGTGGACGCAAGGGTTGACCGAACTCCATCAGGCCCTTGCCCTCGATCCCCACAATCGAGAGCTGAGGCTCGTCTTGCAGGATGCCTTGTCCAAAGCTCCCCGGCAAATGCTCCCCGAGTGGGCCAAAGCTACGCAGTAGTCGCGACAGTGCCAAATAGCAAACGTGCAGAGACGAACTTGGCCGCGCTGAACTTAGGAGCTGGTTCGTTCACAACCTAGCGGTCGAAACTCGGGCTGATCTGTTGCACGATCCATTCGGGCCCGCCTTCGTAAAGCGCACCTTGCTCCCGGATGAATGCCGGAGAACTCCCCGGCAAGATCCAGATATGGTAATCGCCGGGTTGCTTGCCGATTAGTGGTGCCACAACGCCGGTCAGGCCGCCTAGTTCGATATGCAGCTGATAATCGATCGCTTTCCGTTTCACCCCGCCCAGGATGAAAGGCACCTCCCCTTGCGGCTTGATGGAGATGTGCACTAGCCGTGGTTTCTCCGTAGGCGCCAGAAACGAGATTTTTGTTTCCGGTGTAGCCGGATCCAAATTCATCAGCAGATTCGGAGGCAGACCGTTCGACAGATCGTCCGGAAGCTCAATCCGATCTTGGCGAACCTTGCCGTCTTTCATGTGAGACGTAACGACACCGCGCTCGACATCAATCAGTACATCGATGGGGTGAGGGAAAGAGGGCCCGCGCTGAATATGATGGTCGCTGACCAGATGAAAGGTCTTCTGTTGTGTGAACACGGTCAGATCATCATCAACCGAACCATCTCGAAATCGCATAGCTAACCGGGAGGTCACTCGATCACCCCGGACGTTCTGAATCATGTCACCCACAGCTAGCCGCTTCCCATCTAGCGTCCTCAACTCGACGAATCCATGCGCTGAGCCTTGGGGGAAGCGAACACGTACGGGATCTGCCGGCAACAACCTTGGTAGCAAGCAGACGATCAGTCCAGCCACAACTAGGTTCTTTGGGTTTTGGGGCTTCCTCATAGCTAAGTAGATTCGGGTTCAACAGGGAGGGATCTTGCTTGATCCGTCCCCGTCGAACGAGTCTTGCACTCGCAACTAGTCCTTTATCAACTCCACCCGGCGATTCTCTGCTCGTCCGTTGTTCGTTGCGTTTGTGTTCACCGGTTCTGCCTCGCCCTTTGCGTCGACTCTTAGCCGGCTTTGCTGTACTCCATGAGCAACTAGATATACCACTACGCTGTTGGCTCGCTGCTGCGCAAGGCGGTCATTCAGCTGAGGCGATCCTGTCGAATCAGTATGCCCGACAATCCGCACTTTCCAATCGGAGTTGTTCGTCAAAGCTTTGGCAGTCTGGTCGAGTACAGCTTGAGAGTCATTCGCCAGGGAAGCACTTCCTGTTGCGAAGTGTACATCCGTATCGCTGAAGCTCACCCGGCCGTTCGTCCGGATTGAGTTTGCAATTGTACCGGCGGTCCAAGGCGTATTCCCCTGGTTACCATCGGGCTTCGGCGCATCGCTCGTCATAGCGGCTTCAGTCGCCAGGCTGCTCTCTTTGTGGCGCCGTCCCATCCACACAGATGCCAGTAAGGCCAGCAACAGCAAAGGTAGTAGCCACATCCATACCGGATTGCTCCGGGATGTTTTCTCTTCGTAAACTTTTACCTTCTCAGTCATCTGTTTTCTCTCGCTTACTGCTTCGTAGTCCCTGCCTTCGCAGAGGTGGTTAGTGGTTCGACCTCTACCTCCGTATGCCGAACCGAGTCCGTCACCCGCTCCGTGCGTTCTGTGGCTTCCTTGCTTACAAGCACCTCTTCCACCACGCGCGCCGACTTGGAGACTACGGCCTCTTCCCCCATTTCTTTCACTTCGATTGTTTGGTCCTTCAGCCGCGCTAAATCGGCTTCTGAAACTGGACGGTTCACGGCGTGCCGCTCGATGCGTGCATGTTCCTCTTGCAACGTAATCTGTTCCTCGACCGGTGTCTCCACTATTCGGCTGAACACTCTTACTCCGCCATGCAGCACCTGGCGCTTACCGACAACCAGTTGCTCCTCCGCCACAGGGATCGACGCCATCGAATTCCCGGCTCCGTCCAACCGCTGCACTCCCGCCGTTTCCTCTGTGAGGACTCGCTCGTCTACTTTGCCTGCGTGATGCCGCTCGAAAATATCCTCGGCTCTTCTAGCCTCCGCCCCGGCTGCGCGAACGAGTAAAACAGTTCCACCATTCTTCAGTCCTTCTGAAAGCATCTGTAGATCTGAAGCGGGAAGATTCAAGGCCCGCAGTTCACTGAGGGCCTGTTCAGGTGCAGACGTTTGGCTCGCCCCGTTTAGGGTCTGAATAGAATTCGCGGGAACCCCGGCCGCTTCGAGATCCTGCAAGGCGCGTTGGCCATGCTCCTGGTTATGAAACAGGCTCACCAAAGTATTAAAGTCGGACATATAATTCCTTTCTCAACTGGTCACCACTGTAAGTAGGCGCCCCGTTGAAAAGAGCACTGCAGGACGCGAATAGTTTCTTCTGAAGTAAGCACAAAGCCCCAACATTTTCAGCATTTACGGTACTGCCAAGCCTCGAAATTAAGCGGCAGGTGCTTAGTCCTCGTACTTCTCACAAACGCACGTTAAACATGACCAATCTCGTGCAGATATGTGTCTATACTGTGTTCGTGAAACCGGACTTTTTTGCTCGTCTGATCATCCTCGTTCTCTCTTCCATTTACTTCTTAGGACCGTGGCCGCTAGCGGCGCACAAGATCGTAACAACCGCGCCGGCGAGCGATTCGCAGAGTGGCAGGTCAGACCACAATCCGTCTGCGGAGGAAATCGCCGATGCCAAGGCCAAAGGATTGGTTTGGGTCAACACTGCAACGCGCGTGTTTCACAAAGAAGGACCGGCTTACGGAACTACAAGCCTGGGTCGTTTCATGACAGAAGAGGCAGCCAAAAAAGCAGGCTATCGTGCGGCCAGTGAATCAGGCAATCGGAAAGGCACGCGAGCATCGAGCCCAGATAACAAGTAAGTCGACTTACTCGGCTGTAGATTGGCGCTCTGCGATTTGTAACATTCACACGGAGATGTTTAACAGTCGTGCCGCATTTTCCGAATAGATCTTTCGAAGAATCGATTCAGGTAAGCCAAGTCCATAGATCTTCCATCTTCCCTGGGGAGGTACGGCCGCCGGCGCATAGTCAAAATATTCATCCTTGCTCTCCAGAAACCTGTAATAAATCTGGTACAGTTCATCGCCGAACACCTGTTGCGGCGTGTCCTTCCCGCCCGGAACCGCATCCGTTCCGAACAGTACACGATCCTGGTATTTATCGATAAACTGATAAGCCGCCCTGGGCTGACGGCCAAGCTCTCCAATGCGGGCTGCAATCTCAACGTGCATGTTCGGATGGCTCTCCAGGCATTCAGAAACGTAGGGCAGATCTTCTGCATCCGCCACATGCAGGCAAACGAACTGAGTTTTGGGATGGCGACGCATCACATTCCGGCGCGCTTCCTGAAGCTCACGATTCGTTGGGAAATCTCGTCCATGGAATGACCAATCCGGATGCGCATTCAGTTCTTCCCAGCGTTCATTGAAGCGATCTACCGGCAAGAAAAATGCCTCCGGATCGGATGAATGAATGGCCACGGGCATCTGCAAGGCCCCGACCGCGTCCCACATCGCATCGAAGCGTCGATCGTCAATACGCACCAGCTTTCCCGTGGTAACGTTCTCACGAAGGTAGAGTCCCAGAGTCTTCAGGACCTTAAGGCCCTTCGCTCCGCGTCGGTGAGCGTCCTCAATCAGATCAGCTTGCGTCTTGGAATAATTTGCGTCGGCGGCCAGACTCCAGGCCGGTTCCGTGAACACAACGAAGCGGCCGGGATGCGCGCTTTGCAGTCTGTCGATCGCCTTCTGAAGATTAGCGCCATAGCCTCCTGTCAGGTCCACCATCGTTCGAATATTCTTGCGATCCATAACCGCCAGGCAGTCCTCTGCTGAAGCGGCGAAGTGAATCTCGCCCGGACCCTTCAGGCCTCCCGCCGATGTGATGTGCGTGTGCAGATCAATTACCGGGAAAGCCGCGCGCGGTACTTTGGTTTCCTCCGCATGCAGCATGCTGCGCGGTTGGAAGCGCTCGATCGGTAGAACTTGCTTCTGCTGTGTGGGCTCGGCAGGAAGGGCGTCTTCGGCGGTTGCAGCGATAGCGCCTAGGGAGAGCAGGAAACCTCGTCGGTTCATCGAACAAGCATCTTACCAACGGATTACTGCCGCCGGATCTGGTCTCTAAGCATTCACAGCAACACCTTCGATTTTCCCGGGAATGTCGGCTTGATGAAGCTGCTGAGTAGGATCAACTAGGAGCCACAGCCAGGCGCCTGCCAGCAGCAGTAATGCCATGGGGACGAACGGAAGATTGTAGCTGCCATATCGGCCGACCAGGTAACCGAAGGCCAGTGATGAAACAAGTGAGCCAAGTTGTGCGGCGGTATTCATAGTTCCCGCCATCGCCCCTGCGTACAGACCACCGATATCGAGACAGACTGCAAACATGATTGGCTGCTGAAATGTAATCCCCGCATACGCCAGTGACAACAGAATCATCGCCCCAAGTTGGCCCGCGGTAAACAACAAGGCGACCAGGCACAGAGCCGCAACGCTCAGTCCGATTGCGCCAATCAAGCAGCGGCCCCACTTCAGCCCTAAGTTTCGGACGAGTGTATTACTGGCCACTCCGCCAGCAAAATTTGCGCCCGCGGCCACTAGGAATGGCAACGAGGAGAGCAGAAGGTGATTCTCACTGAATCCGCGCGCCTTCACTAGATATGTGTGAAACCACGATTGGAAGAAATAGAAGGTATACACATAGCAAACCGCCACGCCCATCGTCGCCCAGAAATTCTTGGAGCGAAAAGCGAGGCCCCAGGGAAACTTGTGATGTGCGACTGGCGCCAGTCCTCGCATCTCCTCCAGCTCCGCTTGGGGAACACCACGCTTCTCGGCCGGAGAATCGCGGAACCACCCAAACCAAACCCCGCTCCAGATCACACCCAGAAATCCGAATAAGTAGAAGGATGCTCGCCATCCATAGTGCGCCTGAATCGGCACCACCATCAGCGGAGCAATCGCACCACCCAATTGCGCCGCCATAAGCGTTATCCCAAAGGCACGGCTGCGCTCGTACATCGGAAACCACCGTGCGACGACCACCGAAGCATTCGGGTATGCGCCTGCTTCGCCCGCGCCGAAGAGGAACCTGGTCAGCAACAACGGATAGTAACCCGAAACCAGGCCTGTCATTGAGGTGAAAATCGACCACCACAAAACGATCCGTGTAAGTACCTTCCGTGGCCCAATTCGGTCACCAAGGATCCCGCTGGGAATTTCAAAGGCGGCGTAAGAAACTGTGAAGATCCCTGTAATCCAGCCCCACGCCACGGGACCCAGCCCAAGATCCTCCTGCATGCGCGGACCCGCCACGGAGATACAAACACGATCGAGGTACGTGATGACAAGTAGCAGCGCCACCAGCACCAGCACTCGATTGCGATATCTCAGTGTGTCCCCCGTTACGCCAGAATCTGGATTGGCACGGTCGAAGTGCGATATTCCGAGACTCCATCGTAACGTCCGAAAGGCGTGTTGCGAGTTTGCCTAGCGTCTACCAGCCTTGAGTTTCACTGGATGAAGAGAAGGGAACGGCTCTCGTCGTTCCCTTCAGTCTGAATCGAGGTCTGGTTAATACCGATGATGATGGTTGGCCGCAGCACTGACGGCAGCGCCGGCAACGCCCCCAATCAGGGCTCCAACCACTGCGCCTTGTCCATGTCCGGCAGCGGCTCCGATCAAGGCTCCTGCCGCCGCACTGCCTCCGACGATAGCAACGGTGCGGCCCGTGTGATTGCTGTCACGGTAGTAGCCGCCTTCATAGCTGGGTCCAACGTAAACTGGCGCGGACTGGTAAACAGGTCCACCCTGGTACCCGCGATCGTAGTCACGTCGGTCATAGCTACGGCGGTCGCGATCTCCACGATCGTCCCCGCGGAAATCTCGGTTTCGGTTGTCATTCCAATCACGGTCACCGCGGTGGTCAACAGTTTGATACTGCATTCCTCCGCGGTTATGACCGTCATAGCCGTCTTGCGCAGCAACCGCTGGAATGCTGGCACCCATAAGGGCTACTAGGACGTTGATCGCTGCGAATTTTTGAATGCGTTTCATAACTGCCTCCGCCTGTAGAGATGGAAGATTCCAGGGCCAGGTTGCCCAGGTTGAGGCGGTTTAATGGCTATCCCTTATAGTCGGGATCAGGCCTGAGACAACCGGTGGAATACGGCCAATTAATTCGGTCATGAACGGCGGATTCGGGAAGCTTCGAACTGCAAGCGCCGGATCTTTCCAGGAGAATGCAGCCTTACCTAAGGCATCGCCTGTCTTGAATTGCTCTCACAAATTGCTACTTCGCATTCGGGCGGCTAGCTCGCCCACATGTGAAAGGAACGACTTCAGAGTCGGAGATGCGTTGGCCTTTCGATAGCCGACAGAGAGATCGATCTTTGGCGTGAAACCCTCAAGTGGACGGGTTGTCACCGACTCGGGAAGAAAGGTCGTCGCGTACGCAGGTAATAGCGCAATGCCTCTGGTCGAACCAATCAGTGACATCACGCCGCCCAGATTGTCCACCTCGTGGCTGGGCCTGATTTCAATTCCACTCTCTTTTAAAAATCTGTCGATGGCCAGGCGCAGTGCGGGCGGCTTCCCCGAAACGCTGAGAGCAGCCCCGGATACGCTCAGAAATGTCTCACCGGTAATGTCCTGAATGCGGATTGTCTTCTGCGCTGCGAACGGATGATCCTTAGGCAGAAAAACCCGAAACGGCTCGTCAATCAGATGAATGAACTCCAGCTCGGGGCTGCCGTCTTCTTTGCGAAGGAACGCTACATCAATTCTGCCCTGCAAAAGAGCCGCAGCCAATTGTGGGGAATTTTGCGTCGAAATAACGACACGTATGTCCGGCAGATTGTCCCGTAGCAAAGAAAGGGCCTCCGGAACCCAGGTCGAGTCATGACCGATCATGAAGCCTAAAGCGAACGAAGGCTTCGAGGGACTGGCTGCCTGGCGCGCCGATTGGAGCGCGGCCTCAGCTTGCGACAGCATTACCCGGGCATGATCCAAGAACACCCTCCCTGCTGCAGTTAGTTCAACACCACGAGAACCTCGTATGAGGAGAGGTGCGCCCACTTCCGCCTCAAGGTCGCGGATTTGCCGGCTCAGAGATGGCTGAGTTGTATGCAATCTCTCTTGTGCCGCAAGCTTAAGACTTCGTGCTTCAGCTACCGCCACAAAATAACGAAGGTGCCTCAGTTCCAACGTTCACCTCTGCCTCGAAAGCATAGCGCCTCAGCCTACAAAGCAATTTCCTTTCGACCTTTCCATAGGTATCGTTAGTGAGAACACTTCTCGGAAAGGTGCAGATAGATGGCTAACTCGATGGAAGGCAAAGTGGCTCTGGTCACAGGCGGATCGCGTGGGATCGGTGCCGCGATTGCGAAGCGTCTCGCAGAAGATGGCGCGAACGTTGCCATTACTTATGTGAAAGATGCCTGTTCTGCATCGGCCGTAGTGAAGTCGATTGAGGTCGGGGGCGGGAAAGCCTTGGCCATCCGGGCGGATTCCGTCGATGCTGACGCGATCAAGGCCGCTGTGGAAAGGACGGTGTCCACCTTCGGCGGTCTTGACGTGTTGGTGAACAATGCTGGTACCGCCATTCCGAAGCAGTTTGAGGAAACATCACCGGAAGAGTTCAATCGCATCATTGACATCAACTTGCGGGGGGTATTGTTCGCTACCCAAGTCGCGCTGAAACATCTCAAGCATGGCGGTCGCATTATCATGATCGGCTCATGCGTTGGAGAGCGAGTGATGACACCGGGTCTCGTGGCGTATTCGGCTACTAAGGGAGCCGTGAAAATGTTTACTCAAGCGTTGTCGAGAGAAGTTGGAGAGCGCGGCATCACCGTTAACAATATCCAGCCAGGTCCAATCGACACTGATTTAAATCCAGCCTCCGGCGACTGGGCAGTGCCACAAAAAGCAGCAACTGCACTTCGCCGCTACGGCAAGGTCGAAGAGGTCGCAGCGTTGGTATCATTCGTGGCCGGTCCGGATTCATCCTACATAACAGGAGCGAATCTGACGGTTGATGGCGGCACGAACGCCTAATGACGTCTCGCGCCGCCGGTCTTCACTCTGCACGCAAAACCGCTCGCCGCGAACGCGAACGCACGCTGCCGGCAGTTCAGGCTTCCACGTAGCGCATCTGTTCGAGGTCTTCAATCAGCCCAGGCCCGGTCGGGCGCCACGCTAACCGCTCCTGCGTCTGTTCGCTGGAAGCCGGGGCGTCACGGCCAGCAAACATCGCCATCCAACCAAAATGCGCTGCCCCCTCCTCAGGCGACATCGCAACCACCGGCACTTTCAGCCCTCTGCCAATAACATCGGCAATGTCCCGCAGAGGCACGCCCTCTTCAGAGACAGCGTGGTATGTGGCGTTTGCTGCGCCCTTCTCAAGTGCCAGCCTATAGAGACGGGCCGTGTCCAGAACGTGAACGGCCGGCCAGCGGTTCAGCCCGTCTCCTACGTACGCCGACAAACGCTTCTCGCGAGCCATCGCAATGGCGTAAGTGACCAGTCCTTGCTTCAGAGTGTTGTGAACCTGTGGAAGGCGTACGACAGACACGCGCACGCCCTTTGCTGCTACTGAGTTCGCCGCTTCTTCTGACGCAGCACGGGGAATCATTGCGGAGCTCGCCGCCCCATCATCTTCCGTCGAAGGCCGGTCCGGTGCATTGTTTGCCATCCCTGTTCCAGAAGTAACGATCAACGGCCGGTCGGAACCTGCCAGTACCGAACCCAGCACCTCGATTACCCGCCGGTCATCTTCACAGTTCGCTACATACCTCGAAAAGTCATGATTGAAAGCTGTATGAATGACCGCATCCGCCCCGGTGGCTCCGCTGCGCAAGCTCTCTGAGTCTTCCAGACTCCCTCGATGCACTTCGGCGCCTGCCGCCGAGAGAGCCTTGGCGCCCTCATCCGTGCGCGCCAGTCCGAGCACCTGATGACCCGCATAAATTAGCTCTGGAATAATGGCCGAGCCGATAAAGCCAGTGGCGCCGGTAAGAAAAACACGCATTTCCTTCTCCTTTGTTTCGTCAGTCAGGGCGCATCCCCTTCCTGCAATACTCAAGATGGTCGTATCAGTTGATACGATCTAAGCCACTAGTCCGTACTTTTGGCTCAATCGTCCGGAGGTTCTGTGGATCCACTCTCAGCGGTGCTCTCGGTGCTCAAACCCCGCAGTTATTCGGCCGGCGGCTTTGACTTGGCCGGAGATTGGTCCATCCAGTTCGGCCCGCATGACGGCATTAAATGCTATGCGTTGCTCGTTGGCCATTGCTGGCTGGCCGTCGATGGTGTTCCCGACGCACTTTATCTGCAACCCGGCGACTGTTTTCTGCTGCCGCGCGGCGTGACGTTTCGGCTTGCAAGCGATCTGACTCTGACCCCTGTAGATGCCAGTGCCTTATTTGCAACTCCTCTGAATGGTCGTATCGCAAAGTGGAATGGCGGCGGCGATTGTTTCGGTGTCGGCGGACACTTCACCCTTGGGGGCAATCAAGCCCGCATCCTGTTAGAGGAACTGCCTCCCATCGTGCATATCCGTTCGGAAAGCGACAAGGCAGAATTACGTTGGTCTCTGGAAAGGATGAGGCAGGAACTGCGTGAGCAAAAGCCTGGAGCCTCTTTGATCGCGCAACAACTCGCGACCATGATGTTGGTTCAGGCCCTGCGATTGCATCTGGCCGAACGGACCGGAAACCAAACCGGTTGGCTTTCCGTGCTGAGCGATAAACAGATGAACGGTGCGATCGTCTCCATGCAGGAGGATCCAGCCCACCAATGGACCTTGCACTCGCTGGCGGAACGCAGCGGTATGTCGCGATCGGTCTTCGCCTTGAAGTTCAAAGCGTCAGTCGGAACCTCACCGATGGAATACCTCAAACGTTGGCGAATGCTGATAGCGAGTGACAAATTGACGAATTCAAACGATTCCGTCGCAAGCATCGCCCTGTCTCTCGGTTACGAATCGCAAAGCGCTTTCGGCAAAGCCTTTAGAAGGGTGATGGGTTGTTCACCGCGGCAATTCAGGCATGGCGGCCATCCGGCTCCTGCCCGGCATCCCGAAGGCAAGTCTGCCCCCACCCACCAGTTCGCATCCTTCGCAGACTGATCTCATAGCTGGTTGACAACATCTACGGGCCTTGCTATCAAAGTAAGGTTCAAAAGGATCTGATCCTGCGGGTGCTTGAACAGGGAGAACTGTCGCATGTTTACTCCACGAGGCAAATTCGGCTGGTACGAACTAATGACCAGCGACACAAAAGCGGCCGGCGCATTCTACTCTAATGTCGTCGGCTGGACGACCCGAGAGATGTCGGGTGCTGATGGGTCGCAATACACCACCTTCAATCTCGGTGACGTGGGCATCGCGGGCATGTTAAACATTCCTGGACACACATCGTGGGTTGGTTATATCGCCGTCGAAGATGTCGATGCTCATATCGAAAAGATCGTCGAAGCCGGTGGCAAGTTATGGAAGCCCGCGACGGACGTTCCTGGCATGCTTCGCTTTGCCGTCATGTCCGATCCCCAAGGCGCTGCCATTGTGGTCTTTACTCCCAATCCGGGTATGCCCACCCCGGAGCGCCCTGCACCGCCAACCCCCGGTACTATCGGCTGGCACGAGCTTTACACAACCGATCTTGAAGCGGGGTTTGAGTTCTACAACAAGCTTTTTGGTTGGACGAAGGTCAGTGATATGGACATGGGGCCCATGGGAGTCTATCGCATTTTCGATGAAGGCGACCAGAAGCCAATGGGCGACGGCGGCATGATGACTAAGCCTCCCCAGATCCCCGTATCCAATTGGAGCTTCTACTTCATGGTTGATTCTATAAAGGCGGCTATCGAGCGTGTCACATCCGGGGGCGGCAAGGTGATCAACGGTCCCATGCAAGTACCAGGAGGCAGCTGGATCATCCAGGGCCAGGATCCCCTCGGAGCCATGTTCTCTCTCGTCAGCAGCCAGGAGTGACAAACTCCGGATCGCGTCCCCGCTACCTAATCTTCAAAACAATCAAGCTCCTTGGAGTCCGGTTAAGCTAGCTAAGCTGTACGGGCACCATTCTTCGGCTCTTCAGTCAGGGAACCACCGATGCGAACGTTCGCTCGCAGCCATGTCTCGCATTACTCAATTCGGGATCCCATCGTAAACTGGCATGTGACACGCCAAAACGCCTCCGGGTGCCAGCTTCTCTGACAAACGCGTGAAGATGCGGGCTTGGTCGCCAACCCATTGCAGCACAGCAGAGGAGAAGATCAGGTCTACCTTCCGTTCGGCTGAGCCGCCTGTGCCGAAAGCGATAATTTCCGCCGGATTGTTTAAACCCACGATTGCCGCTGTAGGCCAACGCTCCGCCCAGATCTTCGTGCTGTTCCCAGAACCGCATCCAAGATCGATGATCCGAGTCGGTGAAAGAGGCATCCGTTGCACGAGTCGAGAGACGGCCGAGTTCTCAGATCAAAATACCTCTCGTAGGCCGCAGGGTTCCAAGTTGCCATAGAACGGAATCAGCCTAGCGCGTTTACCCAACTTGTCTCTCCACTGCGTCTCGGGAACAAAGATGGCTGCAACGGTGTCCTCAACTCCAACAACCTTTTGCCGTAACAGCGCGAGCCGCTTCGAATGATTTCATCGTCACTGTGTCGCATGGTTCCTCAGCTGATCCTCCTTGTCGACGCTGATCAATCGTCGTCGATTCGAGCCAAAGAAAAAGCGCTGGCTGCGGCTCTGCGCGCAAAGGACATCACCGTCCTCTCGACCTTAACGGATCAAAAGCTGCGGGTGAGTTGGACAGAGGGGTCTGCCATCAGAAATGTTAGTACGGACGAGGGGAAAGATGAGTGGATGGAGCACATCTCCCACCTGGAAGCACAGTCCTACCAGGCGGTAATCTCAACCATCCACGTGGCGCACGGCTCGCAAGCTACCGTGGAACTCCAGGAATATTGGGTGATTTGTTCAGATCGAGGCACTCCAATTGCCAGGCATTTTCACACGACAGATTTCTGGTTCAAATGGCGAGGCAGTTGGACATTAACGGGGCGAGTTTGCTACTCGCTCCACCTTAACTCGGTGAAATGACAGGAGCGTGGGTGACAGCAACCAACATAGGGATCACTCGGATGGCTGTGGTTCCTCACGCTCTGCCGGTTAACCGATCTTACTTGATGATTCGCTCAACCATATCCCGTCCTTTGGAAATCACGCCGGCCACCGAGTTCGGCGCCTGCTCCTTTTGACCAAAGGTATCCGGGCGTCCAAAACCGAGATTCGGCTCCTCGCCCAACGGACGCGCGAGGAACGTGGAGAACTGTGATTTGCCATCCGGCGTCTTACCGGCAGTCCATGGCTGATCCGCCTGCGTACCGACGCCATCGGTCGTGGTGATAAAGAAGTTGTAAGCGAATTCTGACTTCTCTTGTGATTGCGGGAAACTGTTCGGGATCGGAAGGTGTGACGGGCCAAGTTCCTCAAGCACAGCAAGCCACTGCTCCTGGTGCATCGTGTCTCGAGCAATGTTGAACGAAAGCATGTCCTTCATGCCTGGATCGTCCGTCATGTTGTACAACCGCACGGCCAGCGCACGTCCCGTTGCTTCGGCGGCCACATTGCAGTACATATCAGCCGCAATGTTACCGCTCGCATAAATGTGCGACATATTGAACGGAACGCCATTCGAATCCGACGGCAGGGCAGAGAGGCCGGTCGAAAGAATCTGGCGCATGTCCATCCCGCCGAGTACCGCATTCACGGCAGGGCTCTGAGCAGCCATTTCGTCCTGAAGAGAGACCGGCGCACCCTCCAGATTCAGGGCCACGGCCGTCGCCAGCATTTCGATATGAGAGATCTCCTCCGTCGCGGTGTTGATCAACATGTCACGGTACTTCACCGGCCCGCGCGCACCCCAGGCCTGAAAAAAATATTGCATGCAAACGCGGATCTCGCCTTCGATACCACCGATTGCTTGCTGAAGAGCTTTCGCAAACAGTGGATTTGGCTTCTCGACGCGTACTGGATATTGAAGCTTTTTGTCTGTGTAATACATATCGCCACGTTGGATGACGTCTCTGACAGCCGGTTGCTAGGGGAAAATTGCTTGGTGGCTAATACCTAATGCACATCCGTTGCTCTCTTCACACCGATGTACACTCGTCCACCGATCACCGTCGGAGTAGTGAACCGAACAATTTCCCGGCTTGATCTCGACCAAAATCCCGTCGCGTGAGTAGAGTTCCTTACTACCGTTCGTGCCGTTATACGCGCGAAAAACTGCCCTTTCCAACGAATCGGGCGAGGTGTTGGATACGAGTAAAACGACACATCGCCCCACTTGCCGGAAGTGATCCCGTGTCGGCATCAATCACCGGAGTAGAAGTAATTCAGATCTCGGGGCATAAGCGAGCACTCTACGTCACGCGCAGAACAGCATTTTCTGATTCACCTGTTGCGCATGTTGTCTCACTGCGAAGTGGTCATGCGCGAACCCCCGTGGTCACCGCCCGCGCTCACCAGCCGCAGCGGAATGAGCGTTGTACGAGAATACTCGTTGAGACTGTTGCCTCGAGAAGTACTGACTCCGCATGCAGGACTATGGTTCCCGCACGCGGATTTAAGTCAATGAGGTGCTGCCGCTCCGGTTAGTGGCGATGCGAGTTACTGATGCGCTGGCCGAAGGATGCGCAGCAGTTCTTAGACTCGGCGGCCAAACGGCTTACGCTCCGGTTTGGCCTACTTGTGATGGATATCGGAACCAGCTTCCTTATCAGCGTCTTTGATGCCTTCTTTCAGATCGCCGAATCCCTGTTTAACCTTACCTTTCAACTCGTCGACCAAGCCTTCGCCCTGCAACCCTGGATCGTCAGTGGCCTTGCCCACACCTTGCTTGACTTTGCCCTTCAGTTCATCGATCTTCCCGGTTACGTGCTCTTTTTCCATTTGCTTTTTGAGCTCCTGGATAGTTGGATTCCGTGGTTGCAAAAGCGTTACTAAACGAGATTGCGCCCGCCGTCATTGATCATCCAATTGCGTGACCGTCAGCTTGACGGATTTCTGCTCGCCTTGCGCCAACGAAACCACCGTTCCCATATCCTTCAGCATGGCGACTGTCTCCGGATCGCGAAAATCAACCGAGTCGCCTCTTCGAAAAGCGAAAGCATGATAGTCTCCCGGCGCAATCCCGCTCAAAGTACACTTCCCGGATGCATCGGCTTGGCACTCCGCGCGCAGCGCCGGCTGAGATCTGCGCGGCGGATCGGGCCGCATCAGGACACGTGCTTCCGGAACTGGCGTCCCCTTCTCGTCCACAACCTTCACATCGATCGTCGCGCCGTTAGCCTTTATCGTCACTTCGATAGCAGGGACGGCTGCGGCCCCGATGTGAATGCCCGATGCGAATAAGTCCGCATCTCCCGCGCGAATGCTGCTCACGTAGAGATCATCGCCCTTATTCGCACTGCCCACGATCAGGTCGTAGTCACCGGGTGCAACATTCTCTAGGGCAAATGTCCCGTTCTCGTTCACTTGTGCAAATCCGCCGCTCCTGCCTCTCAACTCTTCTGCCGGCTCTCTCGCTTCCAGAACCACCATCAGCCCGGGTGGAAGTTTCCTGCCTGCTCCCGTCACCAATACCCCGGTCACGCTTTGCGCTCGACCCAGCAAAAGCTGCACGCCATCCACATCGCTTTCGCCCACTTCAAGCGGCTGGTTAGCTGTCAACTGTTTCCCCTGCTGCAGAAAACCCGCTGCTCCCAACGAATACTTGCCCGGCGCGACGTCGTTCAGTTCAAAGCTGCCATCCGGACGCACCTGCGCAGTCACTGGTTCTCCCATGCCTGCCGGTGCCAGGATCACCATCATCAAGGGCGTGATTTGATCGTCGGGACCGCTAACCCGTCCCCTCACCCGAACCGCTTTCGTATGCTGTAGTCCGATATCCATCCCCTGCAAGTCGCCGCCGGAATCGATCTGAACGGCAGCCGCCTGCGCCGTGTCCAGTGTATTGGGGTAGTACGTCGGTCCGTATGTGTCAGCCGGGATATCCTTGCTCTTATCCTTCTCGTGTTGCATCCTCACCGGCTGACCATGTCTCGGCGAATACGTCACCAGTAACTTGTATCGACCCGGCGGGATGTTGTACGCGCGGTAAGCACCGCGATCATCGCTTACGGCGTAACTAACTGCCGCCCTGCGTCGTTTCCCAATCCTCATCGGCATGAGTTCAACGCTGGCGCCAGTTATGGGTGCGCCATCGGCGTCCAGGACATGCCCGGAAACAGCACCAGTCCGAATCAAATGCAAAGTAACTGGCCCGGCCGGCTCTTCCAAACCCACCGTAACTGGTTGCGTTCGGAGCTTTGGATCGGCTACATAGCCGCCACGCTCAGCTGAAATCACGTAGGCGCCAGGAACCACGGAGTGAAAAGCGAAGTTGCCGCCTTCATCGGTATGGGTACCCAGAGCGGGCTCCTCGCCTTGGCTCAGAACCACGAGCGCCTTTGGAACAGGGCTTTGCGAGCCTGCTTCGACAACGATGCCCTGAACCTCGTAAGTCTTTTTCCCCTGTCCGCCGTCGCCTTGCTTCGCCTCGGTCAGGTCAGTAGTCAACAGCAAGCAAAGAAGAACAACTCCGAAAGGCACGCTCGACCTCCAGTCACGGGTTTCTGGATCATAGCCTGCTCTCGTTAACGAATCATGAAAGATCAACCCGCCGACGTTTCCTTTCGAGGCACGGCTTCTCCCTCCGCCCACCATCTCGCCAACAACTCAGATAGCGCTAAATCGGCGAGGCCGGACCGAAGCCTTCTTTTACCGTTTACTTTGCGCTAGATCAATCAAGTTCGGCCCAAAATCGGTCTATACTCACTCGACCAAAGAGGGATATAAATGAAAAACAAACTCGCACTTTGTTGCGTGCTGGCCGCTCTTTGCCTGGGCCGGCTACTCCCTGCGCAAACCCTTTCGAACCAGGAGATCCAGGGTGTTGACGCCACGAATAACGTAACCGTTAACGCGGCGCTGAATCCGGCGCCCGCTCCCTTCAATCTTTCTGGAACAGTGACGGGAATTGTGTTGTCGTTCGGGTACGTCACAGCGCAATCAGCCGGCGGCGTCTACTTCGGCAGCATCGATCCCACGAGCAATGCTTATCAAATCTCTCTTCCCGGTGGCACCTACACGCTCAGCGTGTCCTACATGTCCGACCAGTTTAATTTCGCGACGTTCACCAATCCTTTTCCAATCACCATTTCTGGAGACACATACCAGGACATCAACGTGACATTTAGCGTCGTCTCCCAACTGACAGGCACCATCGCCGGACTGGACCCCCGGCTTCCTACCGGTTTCCTAGCCTTCTACTCAGATCCGAACAACCTGAACAGTTCTGCCGGAAGCTTGCAGCTTGCGCCTGATGGAACCTATCAAACTCCGCTTTCTGACGGCACCTACACGGCGTATTTGACATCGGTGAGTGACGACGCTTTTCAAACGTCCTCTGCCGCGCTTGGAACCGTCACCATTAGCGGCCAGGACACTTCCATGGATTTCAGTGCGCCGCCGCTTGCGGCTCTTTCCGGTACCGTATTCTCGCCCGGCTCCTTTTTCCTCCCCCCAAATTCCACCATCTTTGGCTTTGAAGGCGACCCGCTAAACCCAAGTTCCAGCCAGTTGATCGGCTCCGGTTCCGGGCTTATCGATGGATCCGGCGCATACCAACTTCTCCTGCCTACGGCCCGTGTTTACCAACTTGCCGTCAGCGTGCCGCTCCTGCCGGCCGATTCGCTCCAAACCGCCGGGAATCTGACCTTCCTCCAACTGCTCACCGTTCCCGTCAACGGCGATGCCGGTCAGGACGTTCCGCTTCCAGACATCCCGGGAACCGTATCCATCTCCGGTCAGGTCACTGACTTCAACGGCGTTGGGGTGGGCGGCGCCACTGTTACGGCCAGCACTCAACAAGTCGTCAACTTGCCCAACAGTCTCTTCAACCGAAGCACGACCACGAATGCGGATGGCACCTATCAGCTGGTCGTATTCAGTGGAACCAACTACGACCTGGTGTTTACCGCGCCTGTCTTGGATCTCTCCTCCGCGTCAGGGAATTCGAAAGTTAACACTAATCGCAAGCAGGCCAACACCAAAAGTCTCTTAGATCAGATACGGTCGTCTCGCAAAGGCGCCGCTTTGCCCGCACGCGTATCCCGCTGATACTCACGCAGCAGACCATTCTTCTGTGAATCCCGAGCTCCGCGGCTTAGTGGCGTCTGCCTCGCGCATACCGTAAGCCGCGTTCGCAGCACCTGCAGCCGAAAGCATACAATATGTCAGTAGATGCGCTCAGCATTTCTGCAAACCCTGGGCGGCGAAGCGGGTTGCAAGCGGTTATCGGCCGAATTCTATGCGCGGGTCGGCAAGGATCCCGTCCTGCGGCCGCTCTTTCCGGGCAAGAGTCTGAGGTGCGCCACTGAAGAGTTCGCTGCTTTTCTCATTCAATTCCTAGGCGGCGACGACGAGCACACGCAGAAGCGCTGGTGGCTGAGCTTGCGCGAGTCACACGCGCGCTTTCAAATTGGATTCCATCAACAAGCCGCTTGGCTGAAGCATATGGGGGAGACACTTGAAGCGGCCTCGCTCGATGAGCCGGCGCAACGAGCACTACGCCAATTTTTCGCGCACACTTCTCGCTATGTCATGGCACAGGAGTGCACCATGCCGGAGCATCCGGAACTCGCCGCGCGTTGGACGGAACAGCGCCTCGTCGATGATGCTGTAACCTCGATCGTCGCCGGGCACGATCAGGACGCCATCGCACTCGCAAAGCGGTTTGCCTCGCGTTCTTCGATATTAGTTGGGCTGCTGGGGCGGATGATCAAATCCGGCCGCGTGCGGTTGATCCACTTCGTGACTGCTGAATTGGAACGTCAGCCTTGCCTGGCGACCCACTATTTCTCGGGAAGAACACTGTTGCATTTTGCATCGGGCGCAGGTCGCCTTGAAGTTGTCTCTTTACTGCTTCGTTTCTGCACAAATCCGGATATCCAGGATCATGGCGGTCATACACCGCTGTATTACGCGGCAAACGAATGCGCCTCCGATGCCGGTCCGCCGATTGTACGGGCACTGGTACAGGCGGGGGCGGACGTGAACGCGTGCGCGGGCATCACACGATCGACTTCCCTGCACATGGCTGCCAGGCGAGGCCACCTGGAGATTGCTCGGATGTTGCTCGATTACGGTGCTGCTATCGAAGCGCGGGATCGAAAAGGAATCACGCCTCTCCGGCGAGCCATGAACTGCCGCCGGGACAGCGTTGCCGAGTTGCTGGTGCAGCGAGGCGCCCGTCTCCCGTCGTAGATCAAGTGAACTACAAGGATGGTTAGCAGCACCCATCTGCAGGTTATGGCAGCTTTGCCTTCAAACTGTCATCCAGGAATCGAAGAACGTCGGCTCCCCACACATTGCTCCCAGAAGTACAGAAACCCCAATGCCCATCGTGAGCAGAATCGCCAAATGCCGGATAGATTCTCGAACGAAAGTCCTTATGTTTACTGCTGGCTTCTGAAGTCAAGGCATGGCTCGGGCTAAGGCTGTAGTCGTTCTTAGCCTGAAGCAGGAACACCGGCACGCTCACAACCTGAACAGCTCGCCGAAGCCGAACGGCAATCTCCGGGTTCTTGTCCCACGACATAGCGCCCGGGGCGAAGGGAACAAGAGCTCTAATCCCGAGATCATGTTCGCCCACGAGCAAAGTCTCGATGCCTCCATAAGAACATCCCGAAATAGCAATCCGATTAGTATCGACGTACCCTTTTGATTTCAAGAAAGCTAGCGCGGCAAGAACATCACTCACCTGCTCCTCTTGTAGCTCGACAAGACGCCGCCCACGGAAAGCAGGAGGAGTTTGGCCCACCAGGTCTTGAATATAGTTCCCGGGCGAGCGACCTTGCCCTCGCCGATGCGGAATAAAGAAGACGTAGTTATGGCTCGTGTAGAACCCGGCCAACGTCGGCTGGGCGCCGGGGTATTTCTCGCTGCCGTGATTCCAGAGTACCGCAGGGAAAGGTCCTTCGCCGCCAGGCTTCCAAAGAAATCCGTGCAGCTGAAAACTTCCGCTTTGGAAGGTTACCTCTTCCGGCTTCACCTGCCCGTAAGTGACTCCACAGCTGAAGCCAGTCATAACAAGCGCCGTGATGAGAATCCTATTTCCCTGGAAGAAGCCCATGCAGTTCTCTATCTGTTGGGATCTTAGTACGGCACCTCCTAGTCGTGCAGCTCTTCGTCGGAAGAATTAACCCTCTAATAGCGAGAGCACGCTGTGAAACCATGATGGAAGAAATCGCCGGTTAACCGAGAACTGACTGTGTCGCAAACCAAAGTTTCCAGCGGTGTGGTGCACCAACTGCCTGCCGATTTGAAAAAAGCCCTTACCGCCGACCAGGAAGTCTTAGCGGCATGGGAAGACATCACACCGCTCGCACGCAATGAATGGATATGTTGGATCCAATCCGCCAAAAAGCCGGAAACCAGACTGCGCCGCATCGAGTGGGGCTGTTCAAGCCTGAAGGAGGGAAAACGACGTCCTTGTTGTTGGCCCGGATGCGCCCATCGTTGAGTTGGAAAAAGGTCAGCTTTGATGTAGCGAGATCGCGCAGCTAGACCATGCCACCTTCGAATGGCTGAGGCCTAACCGACCAACACGCGCCTTTGCGCCCGGCGCGGTAGCAGCAAGCCAATGAGGATCAGCCAGATAAACCCAGGGAACCGCACGAACGGAATCAGAAACAGAAAAAACATTTCTGGCCGGATCAAATGAAACCAGCTCAGCTCACCGGCACTCGCGAGAATCAGACCGAAGAACGCCAGCCAGCTTGGGATCATTCGCGTAATCCCGGCCGTCACCGACACACCCGCCATGAATAGTCCGATCGGCACGGAGAACCCCGGTCCTCCTAACGCATAGGAAAGATAAAACAACCCCACGAGTACGTCGTTGTGTTGCACAACATTGGGCCGAATCATAGTCCAGGCCGCCAATCCCGCGACCATCCCATTTGCAACCGTCAGGAGTCCCCCAAGCAGCGCAATCCATACGCCCGCGGCGCGAATGCCGAGGAAGTGCAGCCGGCTTACCGTACACACGCAGAAAAGCCCCAGACACACCGTTGCCCCAAACTGCAAAAACACGCACCAGATCACCGGGTCATGATGCGATTGGAAATACGCCAGGACGTGCTGCTGTGACTCCCACGGTCCAGGCCAGTTTTGCCCACCCGCTAACATCGTCACCGGGTATAACCCGGCGTTGAATAGCACCGTGTAAAGCATTGCGAGCAGCCAAAGGGGTGGCCCCTTATGCGATTCAGGCACGCTCGCCGCATTGTGTTCAGTCGGCGTCATAACTGCTCCCATTGCTGTGCGTTGCGGCGCTGCGCGCGAATCCACCACTCCACACCCAGCGTGTTCATCGCGAATCCGATCCAAAAGGCTATCCCGAAGAACTGATTCGGTTGCAGCCCTGTAAGGCGGCTTGTAGCGAAGAAGAATCCCATGACCGGCCGCGTAGTGGCTATGCCGAGTAGGATTGCTACAGCTCGTATGTAACACCGGCGCGCCTCCTCCGTCTCGCCCACGCGACCTCGCAGGTAACCGCGCCATAACCAATACAGAAACAGGCTATTAAAAACGAGAACGGCGGCCTGCTCCAGCCGGCCACCCACGGCATACGAGCTCATCCCATACGCCGTAACGCCCACCACCGTTCCAACGAATAGCAGCATCCGCATCACCACAGTGCTGCTTCCTCGCAAGAGCGCGAAGGATGCCAGCATCACAAACAGGAGTGCTGGCAAGATATGCGCCAACGTCAGGCCGCGATGCTGTTCGAAAACCTGATCGAGCGCCACCAGCTGAGGTGGACCGGCAGGGTTCGGATTGGCAAAAGCGTACAACCTCCGCAGCACCACAGCTATGGCGATCAGCACCGAGATCCCGAATCCGGTCAGCAGTAGTGGCGAGCGTCGGTCGGCTGCCTGTAGACTCATGTGCACCTCCATTGTGCAGATCATTTGACATCGTGTCAAATGAAATGTGACCGGCTATAAAGCTTATGTGGAACCCGACGACTGTAAACGTCCCTACGACCTTCGCAAGCGTCAGGAGAACTCTGAGCGTAACCGCATCGCAGTGGTTGAAGCAGCAAAATCAATTCTCAAACGCGAGGGTTTCCTGCAGTTCACGATGGCGGCTATAGCCCGGGAGAGCGGATTAACTCGGCAGACCGTCCACAATCTGTTTGGCTCCAAGGTCGACGTGATCGAGGCGCTGTTCGACGAAATCGCCCAAAGTGCCGGCATGAAGAACATGCGCCTCATTATGAGTTCTTCAGAACCGGCCTGGATGATCGGCGAGTACCTGCGGATCTTGGTCAATCTATGGTCGAAGGACAGGGTGTTAGTCCGGCGGATCCACGGACTGCGCGCCATCGACCCCGACCTGGGCACCGCGCTGAATCGCCGCGATCAGCGAAAGAAAACGGCGATCCAAAGAATCGTAAACGTGCTCGAAACCCATCGCGGATCCGCTTTCAATCCCGAGGAGCGACAGTATCACCTGAGCATTCTCTACGCATTCACGAGCTTCGAGGTTTATGATCTGTTGGCCGAAACCACCGGATCCGTCGAGGGCGTAACGGAGGCGGTGTTGCGCACTGTGGGTTTTGCGCTCAAGCTCGACCTCTATGGCGCCGTACCGGGTCCCTCGAGAACCGCCGCCAGCAAATAAACACCCGTCGCGCCATGATGTCGCCGCCCTTCCTCGGGCACTGTCAACGAGCGCATCTCGAACTTTCCGTACGGGAACTCTTAATAGAATTGCTTCGCGCCCATGACCTCGCTTACGGCACCCGCCAATCGAGTGCATAAATCTCCTGCGTGCCCGTATCGCGTAAGACAATGGGCGAATCGTCGGGCGCGAGTCCAAACCAAAAGCTCCCTAAAGCCCCGGTGCGCTTCACATTCTCTAGACTCACAACCTCTTCCACCCTGTGATCTTCCAGACCCACTCGCATTACCGCATGCTGACTTCCGTGTTGCTCGAAGTAAACATGGCGCCCATCCCGCGACCAATTGAACCAGTTCAGTTCCCTTCGCACCAGTTCCGTCCACTGTTGTGTCCGCCAGTCGAAGAGCTTGATGACGTGATGATCCGAGTGACGAGCGATGATATAGCGGCCATCCGGCGACCAGGTAGGGATAAGAAGCCATTCAGAATTCGGCAGCTTGGTCAGCTTGCGCGTCGTTAAATTCAGGATTCGGATGCCGTCGGCGGCTTCCGGGCCGGGAAAGGAGCCAAACGCAATAGAGTTTCCATCTGCTGACCACGTAGCCCGGGCTTGGTTGTGCTTTTCCGGCCAGACTAGTTCAGGCGTACCGCCGTTTGCAGAAACCACATAGACATTCCATGGTTGGCCCGGTGTCGTGGCCAGAAACGCAATCCGTTTGCCGTCGGGAGACCACGCAGGGATTGTCGTTTTCATCGGTAAGGACGTGAGTTGAAGTCGATCGCTTCCATCGATTCGACTGCGCCAAAGGCTGCCGTCAGGGGAACTCGCGTAAGCTACCCATTGCTCATCTCGCGAGAAGGTAGAGAACTCCGCCGAACGGCCTGCCAGATAGGGCACCCATTGACGCGACCTCGAATCGTAACGTACGGTCTCTCCCCTCAGCTTTTGGCCGACAACATAAAGCTTCTTGCCATCCAGGCTGGGCAGGGGCGTCATGGAATCCAACTGCCCGGAAGTAAGTTGCACCGGTTGATCGGTCTTTCCAAGTGAGTTCAGCAGTCCGGGCTGCCCTCGAATCACCCAAATCTCGGTCTTGCTCTCACGGATGGCTTGAAAGACGAAATACTTGCCGTCCGGTGTCCAGTTACCACAACAGGCTCCCTGCGGCCGATCCCAATCCGGCAAGAGAGCGTGGGAACTCGCGCCATTCGCGGAGACCTCCCACAACGAAAGCGCTCCGGAGCGGGAAAGCGGGTTGCCGATGGTCATTCGCAAACGGCTTCCATCCGGCGACCAGCGTAACCAGAATGCCGTCCCAGGAAGGCTGGCAATCCTTTTCGGGTTGCCTCCATCGCGCCGAGCCCGGTAGAGAGTCGCGGCCAGTTACATAAGCGATTTCGCGGCCGTCGGGCGACCAGGCTGCGCAGCTCATCAGGATATTTCCGACGCGGCGTGGCGCTCCCCCTGGTAGCGGCATCAACCCAAAGCGGCCACCCAAACTCTTGCGAAAAGCCCATGTAACTGGAAGCCAGCAGCTCGGTGTGGCTTGGGGAGATATCTTGGATTCGGGATTCGCCGAGAGGGGCCCCGGGCAGTGCTGATGTCTCGCCACCGGACGCAGAGACCTGAGCGATGGCGGTCGCACATACCGGACCCCTCTCCGAAGTAGAGCCGTGCGCCATCGGTGACCATGGCGCCCTCCGGCGCTCCTTTTCCCTGGCCATCATCGGTTAGCTGAACATAACCCGATACGCGGGGCGCAGGCGGCGGACGCAAAACAAGATAAGCTGCCATCGCCAGGCAAACTGAAGCAGCAGCAAGTCCTAGCCCAGCGCGCGCCCGGCGCAATCGTCTGAGCCAGTCTGTCCTCCGTCTCAGTCGTTCGAGATCGGCCTGGATCTCTGCGACTTGCTGATAGCGTGCGCTGGCGGTCCTTTTGCAGGCACTTGCTGACGATCTGTTCCAGCTTCTTCGGTAAAGCGCGATTGATCTCCCTGAGGGCTTTGGATTTTTATGGAGAATCGCATCGTAGATTTCGGCGCGGGTCTCGCCTCGAAACGGCGGAATTCCGGCAGCCATCTCATATAACAACGCCCCAAGCGAAAACAGGTCAGAACGCGAATCCAAGGGCTCGCCGCGGACCTGTTCGGGTGACATGTAATCGAGAGTGCCGATTGCTGAGCCGGTAGCCGTGAGCTGGTGCGGATCGGATACGATCTCCTGCAGGCGTTTCGTCTCGGGGCTCGAAGGCTTCCGTGTTCTGGATCTTCGCGATTCCGAAATCGAGAATCTTGACGTGGCCGTTCGGGCTAACGAAGATATTCGCGGGCTTGACATCGCGATGGACAATTCCATTTGCGTGTGCCGCCTCCAGACCGTCACAAATCTGCATAGCCAGCGCGATTAGAAGTCTCCAGCTGCACAGGTCGGCCTGAGATCTCATGCTTCAGCGTGCGGCCTTCCAGATACTCCATTACGATGAACGCACGGTTAGCTTGCTCACCAATGTCATGAACAATGCAGATGTTGGGATGGTTGAGCGAGGAAGCGGCTCGCGCCTCGCGGCGGAAGCGAGCAAGCGCTGCGGGATCCTGCCTCAGTTCTTCGGGAAGGAACTTCAACGCCACCGGGCGTGTAGCCGCGTATCCTCGGCCTTGTAAACCACGCCCATGCCGCCGCCGCCCAACTTCTCGATAATGCGGTAGTGCGAGACCGTGCTGCCGGCAAGTTCAGTTTTCTCTTCGCGGCACGGCCAGAGCCGGTTCAGTCTGTTCAAGTGCCCCGGTTTCTAAAAAGCATCCCGCGGCTTCGTGCGACGCCAGTAAGGAGGAAACTTCGCGCTCCAGGTCTTGATCGCCTTGGCAAGCTTGCTGCGACAAAGGCGCGGCGATCCTCCGGCTGCAATCGCAAAGCCCCTTGCAGCAAGCCATCGACTTGCTTCCATCGCTCAGGACTCACTCAATCCGCCACCGTAAGCTCACGGTAGAGCCATGCCTTGGCGCTGCTCCAATCGCGCATAACGGTGGGGGCCGAAATTCCCAATGCTTCTGCCGATTCCTCGACGCTCAATCCGCCAAAGTAACGCAACTCCACCACCTTCGCCTTCCGCGGGTCCATGCGCGCTAACTCGTTCAACGCCTCATCTAGTGCAATCAGGTTCTTTGAACGGCCCGAGCCAATTTCGGGCCCTAGTTCCAGCGAGAAGTGCCGCACGTCACCGCCCCGTTTCAGGTTCCGCCTTCGAGCATGGTCCACCAGAACTCGCCTGATCAACTGCGCCGATACGGCAAAGAAATGCGCACGGTCCTGCCACTCCACGTGCTGATAGTCCACCAGGCGCATGTAAGCTTCGTTGACGACTGCTGTCGGTTGTAGCGTGTGTCCTGCCCGCTCTCCCAACAAACGGCGGCGTGCCAGACGCCGCAAATCCTGGTAAACAATCGGCGTCAGCTTTTCGAGGGCTGACTGGTCACCATCACGCCAGGCGCGAAGAAGCTGAGTAACGTCCTCGGAATCGGACTGACGAGCACTTGGTCCTTCCTCTTTCCCGCTCATTTCTCTGGTGCCATCAGATTATAGCCGGAAATTTTGTCTTGCCTTGATAGTTCTCGGCCCTCGTTTGCGCTTTAACGCTCGGAGAATGCAGTTCAACCGAACTGCAACAGAAGGAGCCACCTTATGAACTACTTAATTCCAAGCCGCGTCCACGCGACAAACGCTTTCTTATTCCTTGCCATATCTGCGAAGATCATGGCCCAAGACCCTGACCTCTCAGCCGAGCATCGCTCAGCAAATGTTCGCTACGACATCATTGATTTGGGTCCGCTGGGGCCACCGCCCGGCGCGCCATTCATGATCAGCCACAACGGTCTAACCGTCGGCTCAGCCGCCCAGGATGGTACAGAGCACGCCACCCTTTGGTTGGGCAGTGCGCACCTCGATCTCGGCACCCCGGGATTAGGAGGACCCAACAGCATGGGCCTCGGCGTGAACGCGAGCGCCCGGGTCGTCGGAGGCGCACAGAGCATGGACGCAAATGGAGAGGATTTCTGTGGCTTCACTGCCTTTGAATTTCCGCCTTCTAATACCGCGTGCCTGCCGTTTCTTTGGCGATACGGTGTCATGCATTCATTGCCGACTCTGGGTGGGCCAAACGGCTCTGCCTTCAACATCAACGATGCAGGCGAAATCGCCGGTCTTGCGGAGACCTCCACTCAGGACCCCGACTGCTCCGTGCACCGCTTCGAACCTGTCGTCTGGAAAAACGGCGAGCCCCATGCCTTATCGACGCCGGGTGAATTGTACGGTGTAGCGGCGTATATCAACGAGAAGGGCCAGGTTGCAGGCGCTTCGGGCAGTTGTGCACCCTTCAATCCCAATAGTCTGCTCTACCTGAACGAGGTCCACGCTATGTTCTGGGAGGCCAACGGTCAACCCCACGAACTTCCCAGCCTGGGCGGAGCTGGTGGACTGGCCGGTAACCACGCCTGCAACCTCAACAACTTGGGCCAGGCGGTGGGTCACTCAGAGCTCCCGAACAACACGACCTTTCACGCTACCTTCTGGCCCACAGTAAAGAAGGTCGTAGATCTGGGAACGTTGGACGGTGATTATGCCAGCTTGGCCCTCGGCGTGAATGACAGCGGCATCGTGGTGGGCGCCTCGCTGGACGCGAACTTCAACCCGCGCCCCTATATCTGGCAAAACAACACCCTGACCGACCTGAACATGCTCGTAAACGGCAGTTCCGGTCTGTACCTTCTCCTGGCCGAATCCATCAACAATCACGGAGAAATTATCGGCTTCGGCGTGACAAACATGGGAGAAGTCCACGGGTTTCAAGCCGTTCCCGTTACGACCGATGGCAATTCCGCTGAAGACATTGTCAGCCCGCTCCCACAGCCAAGACCCGATCTAACGGACCCGGCTCGCGAACGCTTGCGCACTGAGCTATCACGAAAACACGTCGGCATGCCGAATGAGTAGATCGCATCAAATCAAACACTGAAAGAGCCAGGTGGCGTAGGCGGTCTTGCCGCCTGCGCTTTCTGCGCTCAGTCAAACCGCTCTGACTTTCCATGCACCGCGGAACACCGTACCCATGCCATGATGGTTTACCATCCCATGAATTTCACGCGGCGGCATTGGCTCTCCACGTGTACTGCGCTGGCGGGGTTGCCCGAAGTCGCGTCGGCTCTTCAGCACGCGAACGCGGTCAAACAGTCATCGACGGCGAAATTTCAAACTCTCGATCCCGCCACTGCCGGAGAGATCGAAGCCATCGCCGCTCAGATCATTCCCTCCGTCCATCGATGGCCCGGGGGCCCGCGAAGCAGGCGTCATCTACTTCATCGACCGTGCTCTCTCGACATTTGCCGCGGAGACGTCGACACCTATCGTACCGGCATGCTCGAGCTGCAACAAAAGCGCCAGGAGTTATTTCCCGAACTCGACTCGCATTGCTGCACTTACCGCCGAACAGTCAGCTGTCCCTTATCCGCGCCATTGAGACCTTCCGCTTTCTTCGAATTGCTTCGCACCCATACGGTCTTAGGCTTCCTGGGCGAACCCGAGTTACGGCGGCAATCGCGGCGGAGTCGGATGGCAGCAGATCGGGTTCGATAACCGCATGGCCTATCAGCCTCCCTTCGGCTACTACGACGCAGAAGAGGCAGCCAAGCCGGAGCCGAGAAGTGAGCGGCCCTTCATTTCGCACCACCGACGCCGTTGATTTCCTTGTGCTCGGCGCTGGTGCCGCGGGCGGCGTAGTCGCGAAAGAACTCTCCACTGCCGGATTCCAAGTCGTGGTCTTGGAGCAAGGTCCTTACCTGCGCGAGAAAGACTACTCCCACGACGAGATCAAGTACGCGTTCCGGCCAGGCCTGACAAACGATCCGAAAACTCAGCCCATTCTCTATCCGCAAGTCGGAAGCGGAGCAGGCCCGGCTCCTCAAGGCGATTGAATACGGACGGCAGGTGGGCGGTGGCACTGTCCATTTCACCGCCAACTACTGGCGTTTCCATGAGAGTGACTTTCACGAGCGAAGCTTGTTTGGCAACGTAAGCGGCGCTGCTCTGGCCGATTGGCCCATTAGCTATGCCGATCTGGAACCCTATTACACGAAGGCGGAGTACGATCTCGGCATCTCCGGGCTTGCCGGAGCAAATCCTTTCGAAGCGCCGCGTTCCAAGCCCTATCCGCTTCCTCCTATGCCCGTCAAATCATCCGGCGTCCTGTTTGAACGCGCCGCGAAGAAACTCGGATTGCATCCGTTTCCAGCCCCGGTAGCCATTCTTTCCCAACCCTATCGCGGCCGCGTCAGCCTGTGCCCATTGCGGCTTTTGTGAATCGTTCGGCTGCGAAATGCGAGCTAAATCAAGCACTTTGGTCAGCGTCATTCCCATGGCCGAAAAGACTGGCCGATGCGAAATTCGACCGGACTCTTACGTCCGCAAAATCGAGACAGACAGCACTGGCCGCGTCACCGGAGCTATCTACTTTCGACAAGCAACGCCGCGAGGTTTTCCAGCGCGCCAAAGCCATCTTCGTCTGCACCAACGGCGCAGAGACTCCCAAGCTCTTGCTCATGTCAAAGTCGAAACGGTTCCCTGACGGCCTCGCGAACTCCAGCGGCCTGGTCGGGAAGTATCTGATGTGGGATAACGGCGCCGAGGTCCAGGGCCTGTTCGAGCATCCTCTCAATGAGCACAAAAGTATTCAGGTCACCCGGCTCATCCACGACCACTACGCGCCGATCCCGCGCGTGGCTTCTATGGCGGCGGCGCGATTGACGCCCGCTTCGATTTCTTGCCCGCCAGCTTTGCTCTGCATGGTCTGCCTCCCGATTCGCCCGAAGTGGGGCACCGAGTACAAACAGCTCTTTACAACCTACTTCAACCGCACCATGACGCTTCTGTCGCACACCAGTTCGCTCGCGCAAACGAAGAACACCGTTACGCTCGATCCGGATATGAAAGACGACTGGGGCCTTCCCGCACTTCGCATCACCTCCGACTACCATCCCGACGACCTCGCCACCATCAAGTGGATACAGTCGAAGCAGATAGAAATCCTGCAAGCAGCGGGCGCTCAAAAGATCTGGTGTCAATCAGTCGAAATGGTCGACAACATGCCGAGCCGTCACCTCATGGGCACCTGTCGCATGGGTCACGATCCGGCAACGTCCGTAGTGAATGCCATTCAGCCGAACGCATGACGTCCCGAACTTGTTTCTGGTCGACGGCAGTAATTTTGTCACCGCTGCCCGACAGCAACCGACGGCCACCATCCAAGCGCTCGCCTATCGTGCTGCGGACCACGCGATCGCGGCAGCGCAGCGCGGCGAAGTCGGCTAATCGTTCATTTCGCTCTCGGGCCGTATGTTCTTCAAAGCCGTACTCGACATTACCGCCCTCTGACGCTCTGACCCTCTGGCGTGAACCGGTGCAACCGGGTGCGCGTCATAGTTTCAACAAGGTGTCTACGCTCCGTGAGAGAAGGGTAATTGCGCTCATTCAGAGGTACACCGAGGCGCTCACGGTTATACCAAAAAAGCTTTTCAGTAGCCGATTGTAGCCGCTCCGGCCTGATGCCCAGACGCGCAAGCGTGGCGAGCGAAATCGCATCACATATGAGTTCCAGCTCGCGAAGCTGTCTCGCATCATCATGAGCCTTTGCGGCTGCGAACTGTTGCCAGACATACTCATGCCCGATCTCATGCGCGGAAAGTGCCTGGAGCTCCTCCGCGTTAAGCAGCGTCAAGGCGGGCAAGGAAATCAACAGAACTGCTCTTTTGTACAGACCCGTCCAAGCCTGGGGAACTGCAATCACCCTTAGCTCATAAACATCGGTTCGCCGGTGTGCACGGAGGATTGCGCCTAGCGACTGGAGTTTGCGTAGCTCACTACCCCCAAGCTGCGTGACCGCGCCGTCCGGAGGCAACGACTTCAACGCCTCAACCTTTTCCGCGACGGTGATGGGTTCCGGTCGGCAGGCGTCCAAATCCAGATTTAGCGCCGCATTCAAGTCCCGGATAACACAATCCGCCGTTGCGCCCTCTAGGGGTATCAGAAGCGCGACCAGCACGATCGTACGGGCCGCACAGAACCGTATTAAACTGTGTAGACTTCGCCATGAGAGTTCCATGGCGTAAGCCTCAGTCCGGAGTGTTGCTCGCGTCCTTTGCGAACGGTGAGAATTCGCCTAGGATCTGCGAAGCAAATTCTTAGAGCGTCATGTCGAATGCATCGAACGGCTTATACATCTTTGGTTCATACCGGCTAGATGCGGCATCGAGAACTCTGACAAATTCCGGAGTGGTTGTTGCCATCGCTCCAAAGACATTTGACCTGCTGGTCTTTCTGGCCGGGAGCGACGGCCGGTTGCTGACCAAGCAAGAATTAATGGAAGCTTTGTGGAATGGTTCTTTCGTCGAGGAAGCCAATCTCTCGTTTCAAATGTCTTCTTTGCGCAAGGCGCTAGGTGAGGAAGGCAACAGTTGGATCGAGGCGGTCCCGAAGCATGGTTATAGATTCAGAGCGCCGGTGGAGCGATCCCCCGCGGTAAATAGCCCGCCGGAAGTTATTAGCGCACCTGGTGGGGAACCCTTGGTGGCTCCAACTCGAGTTCGAGGCTCGAGAGACTGGTTGATCATCGCCGCCTGTTCTGCCCTTGTCATCGCGATAAGTCTCGCAAGTTGGTTCCTTTTGCTCAGGAAGCGAGCGCCGCTTGCGCCGTTACACGTGATTCCCGTAACCAGTTACCGTGGTCGTGAAATGACCCCGAGTTTTTCGCTCGATGGCAGCCAGATCGCCTTCTCGTGGGATGGGGAGAACGGCGAGAACTTAGATATTTATGTCAAGCTGGTCGGGGAAAACAGGGCTATCCGGCTTACCAACGATCCTCGGCCCGAATACAGTCCGGCCTGGTCTCCCGACGGACGTCATATCGCGTTTTGCCGTGATGGGCAAGACGATACCGAGGTAGTCGTCATTTCAGCCCTGGGAGGTCCGGAACGAGTAATTGCAAAGCTTCAACGATGGGTAGACGGTCAATCCCTTACAGGACCAGTAGCGTGGAGAGCCAAAGATGGAGGTACAAATGATCGGCTTCTAGGATGGTTTCCAGACGGAGAATCTCTTGCGGTAGTAGGGCGAACTCCCGCCGGACCAAACACCATTTTTCTGCTTTCGATCAATACCGGAGAAATGAAGGCTTTAACTTCGCCACCGAGTCGGAGCTGGGGTGATGTCCTTCCTGCTGTATCTCCGGACGGACGTAGCCTGGCCTTTGCGCGTACCCTTTCGGAATACTTTACATCTGCCCGACTCTATGTCGTCCCCTTATCAGACAATAAGTTGCCCGCCGGTGAACCTCGACTCTTGGCTAGGAACAAAGATGACATGATTGCCGGCTTGGCGTGGACTTCGGACAGTCACAGGCTGGTATTCGCCTCTGGACGGCGCCTGTGGACTTTCGCATTGGGAAACAAAGTGATCGATCCAATCGAGCTGCCCGGGTATAACCCTGCCTTTCCCGTGATCTCCGCGAAAGGTGACCGACTCGCGTTCGTGGAGTCTACCCAGGCAGATCTCGACATCTTTCGTGTTGACGGCCCGTCACTCATCCATCGCGAACCTGACGACGCGCCCGTGTCACCAACGAGATTGATCTTCTCGACGCACATGGACACGAATCCACAATATTCGCCAGACGGTAGTCGTATCGCCTTCACTTCGTCCCGGAGCGGAACGGTGCAGATTTGGGTGTGCGACCGAGACGGCTCGAATCCGGTGCAGCTGACGAACTTTCCGATCGATGCCGCAACGCCTCGTTGGTCTCCCGACGGCGGATATATCGCATTCGACTCGCCGACTGAAGGAAAGGGTGACATTTATGTTGTGCCCGCGAACGGAGGCCCGGTTCGTCGAATCACGGTAGAGGCCTCGGACGAGAACATGGCGAGTTGGTCCCGGGACGGCAAATGGATCTATTTCGAATCGGATCGCAGTGGGGTCTCTCAAATCTGGAAGGCGCCCGCCGGCGGAGGAGTAGCCGTACAGGTGACTAACAACACGGGCGCTGAGGCGTTCGAGTCTCACGACGGCAAGTTTCTCTACTACACCAAATGGGGGCAACGAGGCATATGGAGAAAACCAATTGACGGCGGCGGCACAGAGACATCAGTCACCAATCGCGGATTTCCCTACTATTGGGGCCTCTTCAATAACGGTCTTTGTCTGATCGACCCGGAAGCTGCAACAGGTCCGGTGATCGACTGCCTGGATTCTCACACGAACCGGATAACAAGCGTTTTCAGATTGCCGAAGAACACCCACGTCAATCAGAGCGGGCCCTCGTTTTCCGTTTCAGCGGATGGACGAGACATCCTTTACGTAACCGTAGAGCGAGAGGAGAGCGACATTATGATGGTGGACAATTTTCATTGAAGGCTCTACTGTCCGGTATCTGAACACCAGGCCAATATCCGCTTCTTCCCCCTGAGTCACTCCCCACCCAATCTCCATCTATATTGTAGGGATAGCCATGTCAATCATTCCGTCGCGCCGTACTTTCCTTACGGGCACCGTCGCCTCCGCAGCCTTGTTCCCGTTACGGCTTCGGAGTGCCGGTAAACTCACCGTGGGTATGATTCCCGACGCAGGCGCTACCCAAGTCTCGATAGAGGAAAAAGCGCCGCTTCGGGATTACCTGTCGAAGACTCTCGGCGCTCCGGTAGATCTGCTGATCCCAACCAACTACAACGCCACAGTAGAAGGCCTTGGGAACGGCTCCTTAGATTTTGCCTATTTGGGTGCGCTCACTTACGTGAAGGCACATCAGACCTACGGGGTCATTCCGCTAGTGCAGCGGGACGCCGACAAGCACTTTCACTCGGTCTTTGTCACCCCTGCCGGTTCCTCGTTCAAAAGCCTTTCCGATTTAAAGGGAAAGCGATTCGCCTTTGGAGACATCAACTCTACGAGCGGTCATTTGATCCCTTATCAAGAGTTGAAGAAGGCCGGCGTAGACGTCGATCACGGTTTGCAAGCTCGCTTTACCGGCAGCCATGCCGCCACGCTGAAGGCCGTGGAAGCTGGGGCCGTGGATGCGGGTGCCTTGGACGAAACGGTGTACACCTCTATGACGAAAGACGGCAAAGTTGACGCCAGTCGGGTGCGTATCCTCTATACTTCCCACCCTTTCGTCGATTACGTTTGGGTGGCCCGCAAGAACGTGGATGCAGCATCGCGCGACAAGTTTGCCCAGGCGTTCCTTGCCTTGAAACAAGGTAAGGATGACGCCATTCTGACGATTCTCCGCGGAAAGTCCTTCGAACGTGCCGATGATGCCGAATACTCTGACATCCGGACGATCGCTGCCGAACTCAAAATGCTGTGAGTGACGTACTCGACATTAGCGATCTTGTCATCCGCTTTGGTAAACACACAATTTTGAATGGCGTTTCGCTGAAGGCCACCCACTCAGAACGGATCGCTCTATTGGGTCCCAGCGGTTCAGGCAAAACCAGCCTGATGCGTGCCATCAACGGTTTCACTCCCATCACCTCCGGAAGCCTTCGAGTAAATGGGATCGATATCGCCAAAACGCGTGGTGCGGCGCTACGTCGCCTGCGTAGCCAGATCGGTTTCGTCTCCCAGCGGCACGATTTGATTGACGCGCTTTCGGTTCATCAGAATGTCATGGCCGGAGCGCTTGGTCGATGGACGGCTCTCCACGCACTACGTTTTCTCGTATGGCCGATGAAGGCAGAGTTGGACACGGCTCGCGACGCTCTTCGCCACGTCGGCCTGGAAGATCGATTGCATTCACGCACGGCCACCCTGTCAGGCGGACAACATCAAAGAGTCGCCATTGCGCGAGCTCTGGTTCAGCGGCCGCTTTTGCTGCTAGCCGACGAACCCGTTGCTTCATTGGATCCTAGAACCAGCGAACAGATTCTTGCCCTGCTTGTTGCTTTGGCCAATGAAACGAAAGTCACGCTGATTTGTTCGCTGCATCAGCCCGATCTCGCCGAGCAATATTTCACACGCATCATTTCCGTGCAAGATGGTCAGTTGATCGAAACAACCCCGGCGTCGATGCTTTGGGGAGCGAACGTTTGATCTTCCTTTTCCACTTCATTCAGCAGTTCTTTCCACCGGACCTCTCTCCCCACTACCTCCGCGCCGAACTTCCCGCCGTACTGCAGACCGTAGAGATTGCCGCCGCGGGCGTTCTTCTCGCCTTGATAGCCGGCCTGGCCATCGGAACATGGGTCGGCGCGAGAATGCCTGGCAGTTACGCGCTCTATGCCGCACTGATTGCGGTCCGATCCATTCCCGACATTGTGCTCGCTCTGTTATGCGTCGTCCTGTTCGGTATTGGATCAGGACCGGGAATGATCGCCCTTGCCGTCTTCTATGGCGCGGCCATCGGAAAAATCTATGCCGACCTCCTGCGCTCCGCGCCTCGCGGGCCGGTGCAAGCCCTGCAGGCAACCGGTGCCACTCGGATGGCAGTCGCACTCTGGGGTCTGTTGCCGTTACGTTTGAAGGACCTCGTAAGCTACGGCGCTTTTGAATTTGAAAGTGCCGTCCGCGCTGCCGTCATTGTGGGTGCGGTCGGTGGTGGCGGTCTCGGCGTAGAACTCATCGGCACCTTGAACGAGTTCGATTACCACCGCACTTGCACTCTGATCCTGATGCTCATCGTCCTCATCGCGGCTCTCGACTTTGTTGCGCAACACGTGAAGAAGAGGCCGGCACTACTCATCGCAGTCATTCCGTTAATGGCCATAGCGCTCCGTTACAACTGGCCCGGCATGTTGGCACTCGATCATGCTATCGAGTCGTATAGGCGAATGTTGCCACCGCAACTCTCCCGTGATGCACTCAGCCAGTTACCGCTCTTGATCTTTCAAACGCTGGAGATCGCGTTCGGCGGGACGTTCTTTGCCCTGCTGGCGGCTCTGCCGTTATCCCTTTTAGCGGCCCGCAATCTGGCGCCTGCCTATCTCTCCATCCCAATCCGCCGAATCCTGGAAGGAATGCGCTCGGTACCGGAAGTGGTTTGGGGGCTGCTGTTTGTCACTGCTAGTGTCTTGGGGCCGCCTGCCGGCATAGCGGCACTGGCCATGCATTGCACCGGCTCTCTGGGCCGCTTGTTCGCTGAATCGTTTGAGAATCTTGCGCCAGAACCAGTGCGCGCTATCTCTGCTACCGGCGCCTCACGTACCTCTACCGCTCTGTTTGCCTTTCTACCTTTGGCACTTCCCACGCTGGCCGTGCATACCCTTTTCCGGCTGGAATGGAACGTGCGCGCGGCAACGGTGGTCGGCCTCATCGGAGCAGGTGGCGTAGGCGAAGCCCTGTTTCACTCCATGCAACTGTTCTTCTATCGGCAGATGATGGGATACATTCTCATCACTGGCCTGTTGGTCGCATTAGTCGACTTCGCCAGCGCGCGCCTGCGTAAAGCGTTGCGCCTTACTGAGGTCTACGCTTGAGCCGTCCTCGAGTCGTAGTCACCCAGCCCATCCATCACGAAATTGAGCAACTCCTGTCGGACGATTTTGACGTAATTGTAAATCGGACTGATGCTTCGTGGTCAACCGGCGTCCTGCTGGATCATGCGAGAGAAGCGGATGCCCTGATGGTCTTCATGACCGACTCGTTGGACGCCGCCTTTCTGAGCCAGTGTCCGAAACTGAAAATCATAGCTGCCGCCTTGAAAGGCTTTGATAACTTCGACGTGGAATCGTGTCGGAAGCGGGGCGTGTGGTTTACCATCGTGCCCGATCTGCTGACCGGGCCTACAGCAGAACTCGCCTTGGCGCTGCTGCTTGGCCTGGCGCGCAACGTACTGCCTGGAGATGCGCACGTCCGTAGCGGCAACTTCAAGGGATGGAGACCAACGCTCTATGGCCAGAGTCTGGCCGGTGCCACCGTCGGGCTAATCGGATACGGTGCAGTGGGACGCGCCTTCGAAGGTCTGATTTCCGGCTTTCGCTGTCGTGTGCTCTGGAACGATGTCCAGCCGGGTGGCGATCTTCTGGCAGATGTGGCCGCCCAGAGTGATTTCCTCTTACCCTTTCTGCCGCTCACTCGAGACACGAACCACCTGATCGATGGCGCTTTTCTCGCCGGAATGAAACGCGGTGCTTATCTGATTAATGTCGGGCGTGGTTCGGTAGTTGACGAGAACGCGGTGGCCGATGCGCTGGAGTCGGGGCAGCTTGCCGGTTACGCGGCTGATGTGTTTGAGATGGAAGACTTGAGCCGGTTCGATCGAACCTCAAACATTCCTGATCGCCTCCTACGTTTCGTAGATCGAACGCTATTCACCCCGCATCTTGGATCCGCAACTCGGGCTGCCAGGTTGGAAATCGAACGCCGAGCCGCATGGAACATCATTGACGCGCTTGGTGGGAAAACCCCGCGCGACGCCATCTGATCGGCTTCTTCGAACGACGAACTTCATCGAAGCGATCTGAGGTGTGGACGTTGAGTTTCCGGGTAAGCATTTGCTTTGCCCTCGCTGCCTCTTCGTTCTAATCACCGGCACTGGGCAAGAAGTAGCGTAGCGCTGTTCCCCCTCGGTGCCTTACTCATATTGCCGCTTCACCTGACGGAGCGAAAGATTGGGAAGGGTCCAAAGGAAAGTGAGCAAAGCCAGAAAGGCCAACGCCAACTTCGGATGAAAGACCGCGGCACCGGCGGTTGCTCCGTACAACACCAGGCTGACCAGGTGATTCCGGAATCCCTGCTGATCCTCCTCCGACAGGGCATCGTGACGGCTGAGGTGGGCATGCACCGTTAGACGAAGCCACAGGAACGAAAGCGCCACGACGAGCAAAGAGCCCGCATACAGCGCCACCGCAAAGCCCGACAGCTTTTTGTCAACCACATAGGCAGTACTCAAAGGGAGTAAGGAGAGACAGAACAGAAACGCCAGGTTGGCGCACTGCATCCCGTGGCCGGCTTTCTGAGCACGGCGTACGACATGTTGGTGATTTAGCCAGTAAATACCGGTGAACGCAAAGGACAACAAATAGATGGCAAGCCCCGGCGCGAGCTCCAGCAGTCCTGGAAACCCATCTGCGTGCGGCACCTTGATCTCCAGCACCATGACGGTGATGATGACCGCGATCACGCCATCGGAGAACGCCTCCAGTCGAGCTGGTGTCGGTGCTTCCTGTGTCATTCTTCCCTCCAAAACTATCTTGTCCCGGGGTGCTTGGGGATCGCATGTGAATCACCGCACGCATCCGCCACCGCCGTTCACGCCTCTCCCAACTTTCTCAATCTGCCTTACTATCAACAACTTACCTCTGCTCCGCCACCCGCCCGAAAACGCCCTGTGCCATCTTCCCATCAGATGTCGGATGTAAATACAAACAAAACGCCAAAGGTCACTTCCATCAATCGCGCGAACAGATCCACGGCTAACACGAATCATTCAACCGGTCCCAGGACCCCCGAGGGCAAGAACAAGGCCTGTCAAAACACGGTGAAGCACGGCTGTACTGTGTCCATCCCTGTCGTCAACGGCCGGGTCCCCCCCGAAGTGGAGGCACGCATCGTTCTGCCGGACGAAGATCCCGCCGATTGGGAAGCACTCAAGGCCACTTGGCACGAGGCTTACCAGCCTCAAACCGAGCTGCACATCTCGTGGGTCCTGCAGGCCGTCATCGCCGACTGGCTGATGCGCCGCACCCTTCGCAACTACAACGAGATCCACCAGAAGCTCTCCAGCGAACAGCCCGACATCACCGCGTGGACCGACGAGCAGCACGCCATCCTTGAGCGCTTCAATCGTTATCATGTCAAAGCCGAGCGAGCCTACCAGCGCGCACGCAAAGCCGTCGAATCGGTGCGCCTCGAACACAAGCTGGACGCGGAAAAGGCCCAGTTGCGCGAGCAGACCACGCCTCGCCCTGGCAAGCTGGAGAAAGCTCCGCCTCTGAAATCACCCTCTGAAGAGTCGTTAACGGCTGATTCCACCGAAGGCGCCGTCCAGCTTCTTCCGCGTCCGCTGGCCTCGCTTATCCAATGCATCACCGTCCAGGTTCTCGATGGCCAGACCTCTACTCTCTTCCAGCCACGTAGCGAGAACCTGACACAAATGATTCTCAACGCGCCGGAACCCAAACCGGTCATCAAACGCGCAATCTACTTCCTCGATGGCATACCCGAAGAGTACGAGTGGATCACGGAATACGAAAGCTATGCCGGTCGCCCCCACTTCGTCCTGACGCGCACCAGTCTCGAAGCTCTCCAGGATCTCGAAAAGGAACGCGAAGACGGTAGCGGTCACGTTCTTCCCGTCAGCCTCGTCGACGACCACCAGGACTAAACCATGGCCGCCAAGTCAATCCTCAAGGGCCAGAAGAAATCCGGCAAGCAGCGGATGATCCCGCTGCTTGAACAGTGGGTCGAAGTCTGGGTTGAGAACAAAGTGACGCGCACCGTTCTCCATCCGGACAACGAAGAACTTCGCAAGATCGCCTCCAAGATGGATCCGGAACCGGAACTGGTCTATCGTCGCCTTAACTTTCGCGGAGGAGTACCGGCCGAGTATCTGTGGACCATGCCCAATAAGCAGGCCTTGCTTTACGGCGGCGGCGGTATCCAGCGCATGACCTTCGAACACTGGCTTCAGGTCATAGCTCTCGAAAGCCAGAGCGGTACCGAACACATTGGACCAACCGGCGTCGGAAATCTCCCTCGTCCCAATGAACGCGGTGGCTGTGAATGTCCGGTCTGCACCATTAACCAGGACATGCTCGAAGAACTAGGCCTCCAAGTCTAATTTCATTCTTGCACTGAAAGCCCTAAATTCGAATAATCAGTGACTGCTGTGTGGTGGCGTAGACGGTCTTGCCGTCTGCGCGTGTTCAACGACTGGACAGTTCGTTTCGTACTGGCCTAAACGGCCTTGCCGTCCGCGCGTCGACAAAACTCAATCGTGCGCGTTTACTATGGAGCCTGCATGACGAATACGGATTCACTCGAGTGGCGTCGCTTGGAAGCGGCGGAGGCCCGCTCCCGCTATTGGCGTCGTTGGGGACCTTATCTTTCCGAACGTGCCTGGGGCACCGTCCGTGAAGACTACAGCCCGAATGGAGACGCCTGGGACTACCTGCCGCACGACCATGCCCGTTCCCGAACCTACCGCTGGAACGAAGATGGCCTGCTCGGTATCTGCGATAACCATCAGTTTCTCTGTTTCGCTCTGGCCGCCTGGAACGGTAATGACCACATCCTCAAAGAACGCTTCTTCGGCCTTTCGGGCAAGGAAGGCAACCATGGCGAAGACGTCAAAGAACTCTATTACTATCTCGATGCCACGCCGACCGCCTCTTACTTGAAGGCTCTGTACAAGTACCCCCAAGCCGCTTTCCCTTATGACCACCTGGTCGAGGAAAACCGCCGCCGCACGCGCCTGGACCCTGAATACGAAATCACGGACACCGGCATCTTCGACCAGAGCCGATACTTCGACATCTTCGTCGAGTACGCTAAGCAGGATGTTAACGACATCCTGATTCGCATCACAGCCATCAATCGCGGACCCGAAACCGCCCCTCTTCATCTCCTCCCCACGCTCTGGTTCCGAAACACGTGGAGTTGGGGCTCCAATGAAGAGTCGCCCGTCGAACCCCAAATCACTTGGTCCGCACCCAACTTGCTCGAAGCAACCCACAGCAAGATGGGTCGTTACTTTTGGATTCTGGAGGAGGGCGGGGAAGCACTTTTCACGAATAACGAGAGTGATTCGCAGCTTCTGTGGGGGCGCCCGCCCAGAACTCCTTATGTCAAAGATGCATTCCATCGCTACGTCGTCAACGGCAGCGCTGACGCCGTCAATCCTGCCAGGACCGGCACGAAAGCCGCCGCCCATTATAGGTTGTCTCTCGGCCCGGGCGAACAACGCGTCCTTTTATTCCGTCTCTGTCCCGATGACTCTCGCGCTATTTCTCGTGCCGCTTGGCCCAAGATCTTTGACCAGCGTCTAGCCGATGCCGATGCCTTTTACGAAAGTCTCTCTGGCGCACTGGACGTCCCACAGCGCCTGGTGCAGCGCCAGGCCTTCGCCGGACTGTTTTGGACTAAACAATATTTCCACTACGTTGTCCAGACCTGGCTGGATGGCGATCCCGCTATACCTGTGCCGCCCGCACCGGAACGCAAGACGGGCCGCAACTCCAAGTGGGTGCATCTCTTTAACTCCGATGTCATCTCGATGCCCGACAAATGGGAGTACCCGTGGTACGCCGCCTGGGATCTCGCCTTTCACGCCGTCGGTATCGCGCCCGCGGATCCCGGCTTTGCCAAGAGCCAGATGCTGCTCTTTCTTCGCGAATGGTACATGCATCCGAACGGTCAGTTGCCGGCCTACGAGTGGGCCTTCGGTGACGTCAATCCGCCCGTCCATGCTTGGGGCTGCTGGCGCGTCTTTCAAATCGATCGCCGTATCAAAGGCAAGCCCGACTATGGCTTCCTCGAACGTGCCTTCCACAAGCTGCTCATCAACTTCACCTGGTGGGTAAATCGCAAGGATTCCGAAGGCGCCAACATCTTCGAAGGCGGCTTTCTAGGCCTCGACAATATCGGATTATTCGACCGTAGTGCGCCCCTGCCCACCGGATGGCTGCTCGAACAGTCCGACGGCTCCAGTTGGATGGCGATGTTCAGTCTCAACATGTTGAAAATGGCCCTGAAGCTGGCGGCCATAAACCCTGCCTATGAGGACGTGGCGAGTAAGTTTTTCGAGCACTTCCTGTACATCGCCGATGCGGTCAATCACCATAATGGCAGCGGTCTTTGGGACGAACGCGACGGCTTCTACTATGACCGTCTGAACTTCGGCGACGGCAATCACAAACTCCTCCGCATTCGCTCACTGGTTGGTCTGGTTCCGCTGT
This sequence comes from uncultured Acidobacteriaceae bacterium, assembly GCA_963814195.1. GTDB lineage: Bacteria > Acidobacteriota > Terriglobia > Bryobacterales > Bryobacteraceae > Bog-105. The sequence continues at coordinate 624,069 of CAWFBU010000002.1, read as the reverse complement.
TCGCCGTCGACACACTCGATTTCGAACTGCTCGAATGCTTCCCGGGTTTCACAAAGCGTATGAAGTGGTTCGTCGAAAACCGCCAGGACCTGATCGCCGGCCTCGCTCCTCTTGAGCGTGGCGGCATGGCTGAGCGTCGTCTTCTTTCGGTCGTCAACAAGGAGCGTCTGCAGCGCATTCTCAATTACGTCTTCAGCGAGTCCGAGTTTCTCTCTCCTTACGGCGTGCGCTCTCTGTCGCGCTTCCATAAAGACGCACCGTATATCGTGCCGCTCGACGGCAAACAGTTCCGTGTCGACTATGAACCGGCCGAGTCACAAACCGGAATGTTCGGCGGTAACTCCAATTGGCGCGGGCCCATTTGGTTTCCCATGAACTACCTGCTCATCGAAAGCCTCCAGCGCCTCCACCATTACTACGGCGATTCGCTCCTGGTCGAATTCCCTAGCGGGTCCGGTCGGAAGATGAATCTGTGGAACGCCGCTAAGGAACTGTCCCAGCGTCTCACCGGGCTTTTCCTTCCGGGCTCCGACGGTCGTCGTCCCATCTACGGCGACTCCAAATTGTTTCAGGGGGATCCTCACTTCCGTGACCATCTCCTCTTCCACGAATACTTCAACGGCGAGAACGGCGTAGGTCTCGGCGCCAACCATCAGACTGGTTGGACCGGACTCGTCGCCAAGCTCTTACAGCAGATCGGAGACACCGGACTCAGCTCCTCGCTGACTCACAACTAAACCGCTACTATATGGATCACAGTGGTCCATGTAAGCCGTAGGCGAATCGTCATATTCGCGGCTGTTGCGTTCCTCTCCATTGCTTTTTATATTGCTGTTATCTGGCGTTCTGCTCAGAAAGCCATCGACGCCGGTGCCGCGTCCGCTGCTCATGCCGGTGAGATCGCCATCACTGTCGCGCCGTGGCGGGCATCGGCCGCTCGCTTTGAGCCGGTTCTCCCGGCCACTGACTTCAACTCCACTTTGGAATTCGCCGGCGACATATATAAGCTTGCGCCCGGCTCACTCGCTTCCTCCAGCCGCGTCTGGACCGTCGGTCGCGATCTTCCGCCTGCCGCTTTGCTGAGCATGGCCGTTCGAACAGGGGCGGGCGAACCGGAACTCTGGATCACCACTGAGGGAGCTGGAGTTCTGATCTTTGATGGAAAGGCCTTTCGCCAGCTCTTGCCGTCACTCGATCCGCTGCGGAAGATCTCGGCCCTGCTGCCATTGCCAAATGGTCAGGTGCTGCTAGGTACACCAACGGCCGGTTTATACGTCACGGATGGAAAGGTGTTGCGCCTCTTCCATCCGTCCTTCGCTAAGTCTCAGGTCACTGCGCTGGCCGGAGACGAAGACCGCGTCTGGGTGGGCACCCGGTCGGAGGGAGCTTGGGAATGGAAGGGTGGAACCGCCGGCCATGTCCTTACAGGCCTACCCGATCCGCAGGTCCTCTCCATCGCAACCCGCGGCGATAGTGCCTGGATTGGAACCCCGCTCGGAGTCACGGAGGTCGTCGGCGGCAAAGTTACGCGTCAACTCGGCCAGGGTCTCTTCGCCCGAACCGTCTCGGAACACGAAGGGAGTCTGCAGGTTGCCACCCTCGACGAGGGAACGTTTTCGATTCCTCTGCAAGTCAGACGGCCGCATCCGCAGCACGCCGAAGTCGCCGAGTCAATCACTCACCAGAGCCCTCCGCAGCACATCACCGCTCTGCACCACGACGGTCACGGCAACTTGTGGATCGGTTATTTCGATCGCGGACTGGACATCCTCTCAGTCCGCGGTATCGATCATCGCGAGGACGACCACCTCTTCTGCATCAATCGCATCCGCGAAAGTAACGGAAACGTAGCCGTCGCCACAGCCAACGGGCTCGCGCTGTTTGACGGAAGTACGAAGCTGCGCCAGGTGCTCGACCGCGAATCCGGCCTCATCGCCAGCCAGGTCACCGATGTGTTGTTCTCCAAAGGCTCGACCGTCGTTGCAACGCCCGCCGGCCTCAGCTTTGTCGACAGCGGAGTAGCGAGCATCTTCGCCTTTCATGGTCTGGTGAACAACCATGTTTATACGCTGGCCGAACTCGACGGAACCTTGTATGCCGGCACTCTGGGCGGCATCTCGGAAGTGCGGAACGGCTTGGTGGAAGCCAGCTTCACGACGGCCAACTCCCAGCTTCACCAGAACTGGATCACCGCTTCCGAAGTCTTCTCCGGAAAGCTCTACCTGGGCACGTACGGATCGGGCGTCATCGCCTTCGATAAAGCCGGTGTCGTAACTACCTTTCCGGCGTTTGCGAAGACGCGGACGGAAGTCAACCTGAACGCCATGCTCGCCACGTCCGCCGCTCTGTATGCCGGCACCTCCGGCCGCGGCCTTGCCGTTCTCCGGCCGGGCGATCCCCGCTGGCTTTTCTTTGCCGACGGCCTCCCATCCCTGAACGTGACTGCCCTCGAATACTACAGCGGAAGTTTATACATCGGCACTGACAACGGCCTGGTCCAGATCTCAGAGAAGCAGTTGCTGCCGTGAAGGCAGTTTTCGTCCTTCTCCTGCTGGCTGTCATCTGCACAGCCGATACCGGCACCATTACGCCTGCCGGTAAGGACGTTCCGGACGCGTCCATCCTGGCCATCGATTCCATGGATGTCCGCATTGTCATCGACAACGGGCACGCCATCGTTTCTCTGAAAGAAGTCTTTCAGAACAAGACCGACAGCGTTCTCGAAGGCACCTACGCTTTGTCCCTCCCGGGCGACGCCGCTGTCTCCGACTTTGCGGTTTGGGACGACATTACTCGCATTCCCGGAGTCATCCTCGAACGCAAACGCGCAGGTGAACTCTACAATGAGATTCGCAACCAGCAGATCGACCCGGGCCTGCTCGAAACCGGCGAGACGAACGAGAAACACGCCACCGGCTTCACCGTCAAGATCGTTCCCATCCCCGCTTACGGCTACAAGCGCATCGAAGCCGAGTACCGGCAAACGGTACCGTTGACGCAGCTTGCAAGCGACTTCATCTTCCCCTTGAAGCCTGCCGGGGCAGCCGTTCGTGTAGCTCATCTTTCCTTGTCTGTCCGCGTTCGGAGCGCTCAGTCCATCTCATCCTTCGAAAGCGTCGGCAGCGCCTATCCCTTGAAAGTGACCAAGCCCGATGAGGGTTCCGTAGAAGCTGTATTCGAGGGCAGCGACGTCGATCTCTCCAGCGACCTCGAGCTGAAGTATGCCGTGGCCAACGACAAAGCTCCCCACCCGACCTTCTATCGCTCCGGGGAACCAGAGGAGCCCGGATATTTTGGAGCTTCGTTGATCCTGCAATCGAAAACGTCGCAGCAGAGCCCTCACACGGTGGTCGTCCTCTTTGATACGTCGCTGAGCATGCAATGGGAGAAGCTCGAACGGACATTTCAGGCGCTCGAAGGCACGCTCCGTTCTCTCAGCCCGCAGGACAGCTTCAACGTGCTGGTCTTCAACTCCACCGTCGCTCCGTTCGCTCCCAAGCCGCAGCCGGCAACCCCGGACGCAGTCGCTAAAGCGCTTGAGTTTGTCCGGGCCTCCAAGCTGCGCGGCGGCACCCATCTCCAGTCCGCCCTGCAAACGGCTCTCGCACAATCGACCGAAAACACCTACCTCGTACTGCTCAGCGACGGAGACATGACCGAGGGTATCATCGCACCGGCTAAGCTCGCTACCTGGTTCGATGGCGCGTGGAGTGCCTTAGCTGCCAACCGTCGTCCCCACCTCTATGCACTTGCGATTGGCGACGACGCTAACCTCCGGTTCCTGCGCCGCCTCACCGATCATGGTGGAGTCTTTGAACAGGTCAACTCAACCGAGTCCTTGGACTTCAAGTTGAAGGGCTTCCTCTCGAAACTGGGGCGCGCGCCTCTCACCAGCGTTGCTCTGTCGGTATCACCGGAGCCGCAGACGTCCCTGGTCTACCGGATCGGGTCCGACAACTTTCCCGGCTCGCGAGCGTCCTGGGTCGGTCAATATGCCAAGCCCGCCGATGCCCGCCTCACGATCAACAACGAGTCGGTCCGAGCGCGCTTTCCCGCTACCGCAACCGACCATCCCTACCTGCCTGTCGCCTGGGCGCGCGCTCGGGTGGATGCGCTGCTCGAGAAGATCGACCGCGAAGGCGAGGACAAAGCAACGATCGATGAAATCATCCGACTCTCTCGCAAATACCATTTCGTCACTCCGTATACCTCATTCCTGGCCGCGCCGCGAGCGTTGTTGCGCCCGCGCCTGATCCGTCCTGGTGATCCAGTCTTGCGAGTTCGCACCGACCCGTCCATCTCTTCCGTAATCGCCATGTTTCCGTTCGGCCTGAATAAGCCGCTGCGCTATCTGCATAACGAAGACATCTGGCAAACGCGCTTTCTCGCACCGGAAGATCTGGCCGATGGCGCGCACGCGGTCCGCCTCATCCTGCGCGATCGCAATGGCCATGTCTATCGCGAGCAGAAGACGTTTGTCATCTCTAGCCATCCCCCTGCTCTGCATGTTGAGTTGGCGGCTACACGTGCACGGGCTGGCGACAAAATCGCATTGCGGGTTCGGGCCTCAGAAACCACCCGCACCATTACGGCACAGCTGTATGGAGCCGAACCTCTTTTACTTCACTGGACCGCAACGGACAAAGCCAGTACCGGCACTCTGGCCATACCGGCTGGTCTGCCTGCTGGCCGCTACTCGGTTCACGTGACGGCCGAAGACATTGCTCATAACGTGAGCCAGCAGGAGGTGCCGATTGAAATACTTCCTTAGCTTGCTCACCCTCATCGCACTGGTGGTCGTCGGTCGGGCAGCGCTTCCGCCGTGGACCGCAGACGTTCTCGCAAATAGCGCGGTCGAAGCTGCGTTGTTCCGAAGCATGAACCTGCCGCAAGGCGCCATCTTACACGTTCGCCCGCCGGCGGAAGCCCGCGATGCTCTTACCCATCTCATCGAGGGGAAGCCCAGCCCGGAGCTCTACGGCTTGCGGGCACGCGAGGAAGAAAGAGCAGCTGATTACGCCGCCGCCGAAGCCGATTGGAAACGCGCGGGTCTTACTGACTTAGCCGATTTCTACGAGCGCCGTAACGAACCGCAGCAGGAAGTGGAAACGATCCTCCGTTTACCTGCCGCGTCCGCCGATCAGTTCCAGCGTGCCATCAAGGTGGCATCCGATGCGCTGCTCGATTCCCGGGAACAAGCTCGAGTCTACGACGCCTGGATCGCCCGTTATCCGCAATCCGTTGAGCCCTACCAAGCCTATCTACATTGGTCTTTGCAGAACCGCAACGTCCAAAACGCCACAGCCATTGCCGCGCGACTTAAAGCCGCTTTCCCGAACGATTTGCAACTGGCGGTGACGACAGATGCTGAGCTGGCCGCGGTTCGCAACGGGAACGCTGCCGCACTGGCCGTGTACGCGCAGAGCTTTTCTCCTCTATGGCCCGAGGGGCTTCGCAACCGCTACTTCGAGGAGCTTACCAATGCGCATCAGTTAAGATCCTTCCTCGCTCAGGCCCAGGCGGCAGCTGCATCGAACCCCAGCGCTCTTGGCCCGGTCTCGCAGATTGTCTTCTATTACGAAGCTGAAAATCGGAAGCCCGCTGCCGATGCTGAACTGCTTCGTTTTGCTGGACGGCGGGAAGCCGCTATCACAACCTGGACAGCCGACGAGCTGAAAACGATGGCGGCCCTCTTCTTCCGGCTTCAGGACTACGATGAATCGGCCCGGTTCTCCTATTTGCTGACCGAGCTGTCGTCCGCCACTCCCAGCGACAAAGAGACCGGACTGGCGGGTGTGATCGCGCTGCTATTGGAGGTTCCCGAACAACCACTCAGCTTCGCCAATCGTGACCTGAGCCTGTATAAGAACATTGCGAGCATGGACCGTCACCCGGGATTTCTTAACGGCGTCCTCACCGTCGCCCTGAACACAACGGAGCCTGAAGGCCAATACGCGAACGCATCTCGAACCGCCTCCAGTTACTTTCATCGTGCTGCGGCTTCCCGGCTGCTGGATCGCTTACGATCTGAGTTTCCGGCGGCCGCACGTCTGCCGGAACTCGAAGCGGAGCTGTTCAGTGCCTACGCGCTGTATGGGCAGGACGAAGCTTTATTGCGGGACGTACCAGGCTGGCTGCCTCGCAACGTCAATGCAAAGCAGTACGTACCAACCGCGTTGCTGCTTGCCGACGCTTATGCCCACCAGGACAGAAAAAATCCTGAGCTATCGCTCTACGACGATTTGCTTCGAACGCTGGCGGACAGGAGCGGGCATCTGCCTATCGGCCAAGCCGCTGGTGCGGTTCGATCCCCTGACTACGTCCGCGTCCTCGACCGTTATGTAAACAGGCTCGTCGCCCTGCATCGGCTGCCCGACGCACTGGCCTTACTCAGAAGAGAGATCGACCGTAACCCTGATGACCCGGGGCTCTACGAGCGGCTGGCCTTGTTTGTTGAGCAAAATCATTTGGACAACGATCTGGAGCGGACCTACAGCGCAGCACTGTCGCATTTCAAAGACCCATCCTGGGCCAGTAAGCTAGCTCGTGTTTACCTGCGCCGCAGAAGAATCGCTGCCTACGAGGCGTTGGCGAAGCAGGTTGCAGATACCTTCAAAGGAACTGAGCTCGCATCCTTTCTCAACGAAGTGAACCCGAACTCACCTACGCTCTACCGGCAAGTGAACTTGTACGCCCACACCCGGTTTCCGCACAATATGCAGTTCGTTACCAATCTCCTGCGCGCTTACAGTACGAAAGAGACAGCAGATTACGATGCGTATGACAAGCTTCTGCGCGAGAACTGGTGCAATGATCCGGGCCTGAAGAGTCTCTACTTCGAGTACCTCACGCGGGATGGCAAGTTGAAGGAGATTCTCGCGGCGCTGCCGCCCGTAGACCAGGCCGTAGCCGAGAAGAACACGGCCGCTTTGGAGTTTCGGGCCGAAGCCCAGAGTTGGCTGACGGAGTACGAAGGCGCCGCGCCGGTCTTGGTGCAACTGGCATCTTTCGCTCCAGGCGAACGGGCGGCGAACGATCGCGCAGCAACAATTGAACGCTCGCTTGGTCCATCGGTTCCCGATGCCTTTAAGTTGGCTGTGCAGCTGGCTCAACAGGACGTGAAGGCGGCCCCCGCTGATCGTGACGCGCTGGTCCGGACGGGCGAGGTTCTGGCTGATCGGGAGCAGTATTCTCAAGCGCGGGTTTGGTGGACGCGAGCCTCTTCGGTCCGTCCTGGTACAGCCGACGCCTACCTGACAACCGCAACTGTCTTCTGGGATTACTTCCAGTTCAAGGACGCGTTGCGAACGATCGACGAGGGTAGGAAGAGATTAGATGATCCGTCGTTACTTGCCTACGAAGCCGGTGCTATCGATGAGAACCAAAGTAAGTACAAGGAAGCGGTCACGGAATATACGAATGCGTGGCTGCACGGTGCGTCGGAGATTGCACAAAGGCGCCTGTTGACACTGGCCCGGCGACCAGCCACCAGCGCCTTGGTGGAAAGTCAGACGGCCGGCTTGGCTAGTGATCCCTTTGAGACCCGCAGCTTTGCCTTGAGGATCGCGATTCTAGAGGCGCAGAACCGGCGCACCGAGATAGAGGCCTTACTGAACAAGCTTGCATCAACGGCAGACACTACAGAGGAGACAGCGCAGGTCCAGAGCGTTGCAAGCCGGCTTGGCTTCGATGATGTGGCTGCCCGGGCACTCGCACGCACCATCGCGATCACCACGGATCCGATTGAGAAGCTGACTGCCCGGCTCGATCTGGCACGCTTCTACGAATCACACAACAACGCTGCTGCTGCGGAACGTGAGTATCGTTCTCTTTCCAACGATGAGCCGAACCGCCTGGGTATCATCCGGGCCGCTGTTGATTACGAGTGGCGCGCAAAACAAACGGGACCCGCAGTTCAACTGCTCGAGGCGGCTGCCGCCCGGGCACAGCAACCGTATCGCACGCAGTTGAAGCGCGAAGCAGCCGAGAAGGCGACATCATCAGGCCAGTATGCCGACGCGCGCCGTCTGCTCGATCAGTTGCTGCAGGACGATCGCTATAACGGCGACTACCTGGCGGAGAAGGCTTCTACCTTCGCGCGGGAAGGGGACACCGCAGCGCTGACGAAGTTCTATGCTGCTGCGCTCGCCGATATGACGCAAGCAACGCTTCCCGCGCAGGAAAAGACTGCGCGTATTGCTGCACTCCGGCGTGGATACATTCTTGCCTTGACGACCGCCGCCCGATTCACCGATGCACTGGAGCAGTATCAGCTAGTGATGAACGCGTATCCGGAAGACGCAGCGCTCACGGATGAGGTCAGCCGCTATGCCGAAGCACACCAACTGGCACCGCGTCTGGTTACGTACTACGAAAAGTCGGTGCACGATTCACCTCGCGACTACCGGTGGCCGCTGGTCCTCGCCCGAATTCAGAAGGACTTGGGACATTTGCAGGAAGCGATTGCAGCTTACGACAAAGCCGGCTATGTTCGTCCGGACCGTAGCGACATCCCACTGGCCAAGGTAGATCTGCAAATGCGTTTGCTGCGCTTCGCCGATGCCATTCAGACCTATCAAAAGCTGTACGAGTTGAGTTATCACGATGGTCAATACCTTGCGTCCGAGGCTGAAGCGCATGCGCGTCTAGGAGACTCCGCGCAAGCCATCCGATTGTTACGGGCTGCTTCCATTGAAGCGAACCCTAAAGAGCCGGCTGGGTATATAGCGGCGATGCGGCAGGCTAACACGTGGCATCTGTACGAGGCGACCGACTCTCTTTTTCAGGAGGTGCGCCCTCTCTTGAAAGACCGGCCCGAGTGGAACCAGCAAGCTCTGGCGGTTGAGGTGGATTCTCTTGTGGCACAACATCGCACGGACGAGGCGGTCAAGCTTGTAACGGCAGGCGTGCAGGAAGTAAATGGACGATCGCCGCTGCTAAGAACCATTGCTCTTGCCATCGACCGGTTTTCGACACCCGCCGAACGGGCGACGACCGTCCAACAAATGGAACAACCCGGCGGGCTTGCCCAGGGCACCGCCACGGCTTTTGCCGAAGCGGCCGGGCTCCGCGATCTCGAGGCGGACCACTTACTGACGCAGGCGAAGACTCAAGCCAATGGACCGGATGTGCAGTTGCTGGATCGGCTGCAGACCTCGCGCCTTCTCTTCGAGCAACTAGGGCAGGAACTAGAGGCTATTGCGCCGCTACGCCGCCGCATACCCGGAGCTCATCAACGCATAGAACAGCAGGCCTATCAGGCTTACACGAACGCAGGTGACGTCGCGTCGCAGCAACGTCTCTTGAATTACAGCGGGGCCGACTTCGCAACTCTGTTCATCAGTGCCGGTGGAGACCTAAATTACAGGCTGTACGATCTGGCCGGGCAGAACGCGGCCCGAGCCAACGGAGTGGTGCAGCACCTTGTGGCTACCGCCTCGCCAGATATCGTTCAAGCGGCTATCAGTTCCCGTGGGCGTAGAGCTTCGCCTCTCTGGACCAGTAGCTACAAAGCCTTGGCAGGCCTTTATCTGGCGACTCCTGCGGCGTGGGCTCAACAAGCGTTCGTCAGTTCCCTGGGACCCCGAACAGTCGGCGATCAGCTCAAAGGACGCGGTGCAAAGGACGCTTTGCGCGGGCCGGATTGGTTCTATTACGCCGGCCGTTACAGCGAGTATCTGGATGCCCGCAACGATCCCGAATCGGAAGAGTATCGCGAGCAGCAATTGGAAGCTGCGCCGGCCGCTGCCAGCAGCTATCGGGACTTGGGCGACGTCATGGCTGAAAGTAAATCATGGGACCGGGCCAGCGTTCAGTATGAGGCTGCACTCCAGCTGAATCCTAAGCGTGTTGATGTTTACGACCGCCTTGGCGTTCTTGAGATGCGTAGATCTCGTCGCGACAGAGCGGTGGAACAGTGGCGTAAAGCCCTGCAACTCTCAACCGCCCGGATTGAGGAAGGCCCATTGCCGCCAGAGTACTGGCCGGAGGCGAAGGTTCTCCTCAGCCATGTGAACCAGTTTGAGGCCATGCCTGATCTTCGGGCCGACGCGGACGGACTGCTGCGGACTTACATCAAGCGAAATGGCACGTACGAACTCCGTCCGTTGTTAGAAGGTTTGTTGGAAGGCGCTACAGATCGCGCTGCGGCTCTCCATTGGGTGATTGAACTCGCGCAATTGCCCGGTGCGGAAGGGGCGTTATCAGAGATGATCGCCAGTCCGGATGTTCGTACTTATGCCGCAAAGAGCCAGCTCTATGAAGCCAAAATTGCCGCTGCAACCAAAGCTGCCGCGGAAGTCGCGGGTGATGCTGCGGTGCAAGCCAGGGCTGAGCTACAACAGGCCGAACTGGAATTCATCCGGTACCTTGACGGGCAGCGGCAATGGCCGGAGGTGTGGACGCGTCTACAACAGATCGAGCCCGTTTCCGAGCGCCCGGGATATCTGGTTCTAAAGTCCGGCGCCTTGACCGGGCACCTTACCGAACTGCTAACCGCCTACAAGCAACAGCCCGAGACGATGCCGGGCGGAGAACAGATCTTGCAGGTAGCCGCCGAGTTGCAGCGGATGGGACGCAACGACCTGGCCATTCCGATGGAGGAATTCGAGTACGGGCGGGAGCTTCAGTCGGACTCTCCTGCAGCAACGGCTTATTTCGGACTCGCGAAGGTACGGTTTGCGCAGAAGAAGAATAGCGAAGGATTGTCGCTTGTCCGCCGCGTGACTTGGACCGTCGGCGCGCCTTTTGAAAACCTGAAGACGGCGGTGGCGGAACTTGAAGGAGCCGGCTTAAAGTCCGAAGCACTGCTCTACGCAGATGAATGGCACAAGGCAGAGCCATGGAACGAAGAAGCAGAATTCGCGGCCGCACGTCTGGCGGGGGATGCAAAGGGGATTGATGCGGTGCGGCGTTCGGGATTCGCCGAATACGAACTCCGCGTCAGAGCTGCGCGGGAGTTGCGCAATTTGGGTGTTCCTCAAGTGGGCTCAGATGAGTTGTCACTGCTAACACACAAGAGCTTAACAACGAACGAAGCCGAACAGCCGTTCGCGGTTGAAGCCCGACTCGATGCGGCGCGGTCTTCGTCTGACTTAGGCGAAAAGGAAAAGTTGTATCGAGAAGCCATCGCGATCGATCCGAAGCTGCAGGAGGCACGTTGGCTTTTGGCGGATGCTGCCTTGTCCAATGGGCAAGACGCCGTCGGCGTAGCCGCTCTCGAGAGCGTCACACAACCTCCGCCTGCGCGCAACGCAAGCTACCGGCATGCGGAACTGCTTGCAGCCGCGGTCTACGCTGGTCGCGAGAGGTATGGGCAGGCGATTGCGCTCTACGACCGTTTGATCGCGAGCGAGACCGACGATTCCGCGAAAGCATCGCTGACGAAAGCTCGCGAAACTGCATCGGCTGCCCTGAAGTTGAGCCAGTTGAACGGAAGTCGCCTGCCCGTGGTTACAAAGGATGTGACGCAGCATCGATTGGTAAGGCCCAAGCTGACATCATTGCCAGCAGTGGACGAGGCAATCCGATGAACCGACTTAAGCGGCGGTTGTGGATTCCCGTTTTGGCGATAGGCGTTGCGGCTTCGAGCGTCTGGGTGCACGGGCAGATGGCCGACACCCGCCCGGTAGCCTCCTTGTTGCCTTCCGGCGCTCTGCTCTATGTGGAGGCCAAAGACTTCCACCGGCTTTTAACAGAGTGGAACGGATCCGAGGAAAAGAAGAAATGGCTGGCGAGCAGGAACTTCCAGGAGCTGTCGCTCTCCCGTCTGATTCAACGCCTTGCTCAAGCAGGTGGTGAGTTCCAGGCCGCCGGTGACATTCGCATTGGAATGAACTTTGCGGATCAGATGGCCGGAACACGCTCAGGCTTCGCGTTCTACAACTTCTCAGACGTGTCGTTCGTGTATCTGACGCAGATGCCGCAGACCGGCATTGAGAATACTGAACTCTGGCGGAACCGCGCCGGTTATGAATCGCGCGAGGCTGCGGGTGTTCCGTTCTATGTAAAGGCAGATGCAAAGAGCGGTCGCAAGGTAGCCTTCGCCGCTTATAAAGGGTGGCTCGTGCTGGCGACTGATGAAGAACGCATGGCACAGACCCTGGTGCTGCTTGCTGGAGGAAAAGCTCCGGCGCTGGCTGGCGAGGAATGGTTCACAGCGGCTATAAGACAACGAAGCGAAGCCGGAGATCTCCGCCTGGTATACGACATGCCAGCACTGTTGCGCACTCCGCAGTACCGGACCTATTGGCTGCATCGCAACGCTACAGAACTGAAACCGTTTGCCAGTGGAGTAGCGGACCTGTTTGAACGTGAGGACGGTTTTCAGGAAGAACGTGCACTACTGCGCCAGAGCCAAACGCCTGTGACGCCAACAACCGGTCTGCTGAATGAAGTAACCGGTTATGCGCCGCAGGGCGGAGGTTCGCTCCTGAGGGCATGGAAGAATCCGGAGGCCGATCAGATTGCAGGCGCTGTAGAGCAGGTAGTGCTCGGCGAAAAGCCAGGGCGGCACGGTAATGCTTTCGATCCGGCGCCTGGAGTGACCGTCGAGGGAGGAGTAGTGGGGAGTGAGGGCGATCTGGAGATCCGCATCGACGAGCCGCCGTTTCAGAGACCATCCCAACAGCCGATTACGCCTTTGCTGAAGGCGCTGGTCACGATGCAGCCGACCGCCCTGGCCCATGTGCAAATGACGGCGGTGCTGCGCGACCAGGTGTTCGTGATGCCGCAGAGCGCGGTGGTGCTGTTGTGTCAGAAGCCCGATCGGGCAGCGCTGGACCAGGCTCTGGCCCAGGTCAGCAACACCCTGCAAGCGGGAAGTCTCGATCCGCTTTCGGTCTCGGTCACGGGCAAGATCGTAACCTTGAGCCGCGTTTCGCTGACGCAAGGAGAGCCAAGTGTCAACGTCGATAGTAGCGTCACGTATCTGGCCGTGTACGATCATCAGGCGGAATGGCCGAGGTACAAGAGACTGTTCTCAGTGTTGGATCAGACGAGCCAAACAACGCAACCAGGTTTGTCGGCTAGTACACCGGCTTTCTTCTCATCGAATGTGGCTAGCCTGGGTGATAGCTTAGGCCGACTGCAACGAGCCTCCATCGTTTCTTCGGATACGGGATCAACAGTTGGGGAAACGATCCATTACAAGATGGCGAAGCCATGACCAGGCGTGAGTTTGCGGTCGCCGCTGCCGGTGTAACCGGGGGCAGCGCTGCGACACTATCCTGGATTGCAGCAACCGACGGCCGCGTGTCGAAAGCAGAGTATGCGGATGCTGACCGAGCCGTCAACATGGGATCGCTGCTGAAGCCCTTTCTTGCGACGGCTTATTTGAGAAGAGGGCAGACACCGCCGGTGGTCGAGTGTCGAGGCCTGGAACAAGGCTGCTGGAAATCGGACGGGCATGGGCGATTGAAGCTTCCCGAGGCAATCGCCTATTCGTGTAACGTGTATTTTCTGCAGATAGCTCGGGAACTCGACCGGGCTGCATTAGATCTCCTTTGTCTCTCGTATGGTTTGGATCCGGCAGGTCGAGAGTGGAGCCCGTCGCGGCTGGTCGGTCTGGATGGGGGATGGCCGCAGACTCCGAGGGCGGTGGTCCAGGCGTTCGCCAAATGGACGCGTGAGGGCAAGGACTCGAGTGTAGGTCCCGTACTTCGCGGCATGGCGTTATGTGCTCGCTCCGGCACGGCGCGAGACTGCGACTGGGCGTGCTATGCCAAGACGGGCACGGCAGGATGTTCACATCAGAGATCGGGGGCAGGGGATGGTTATGCCGTTGCGGTTTATCCGTTGGAAGATCCGCGGCATGCGCTGCTGGTGATGCAGCACAATACAACGGGAGCGAGGGCGGCGCGTGCATTGCGACCGATTGCCACGAATCTGGCATGATGACGCGCCGTTCGCTGGTGTGGAGTGCAGCCGGAGTTTGCCTGCCTCAACCAGATGCAATTGAGCGTTCGTTTTGGGTGATGAAGCTGCTGTTCCCGCGGAGCCTGGTGATTCGGCCAATGGGTACGGCGCGTCTGCATTGCGCAGACCGCCGGGAAAGCTGGCAAGTCGAAGGCGGCAACTTTCTTGCGCTGTCGAAAGATAGTGACCGGCACGATATCAGCGGACCCGGCAACGCACCCGTCGAGTTCCTGCTGGAGGTGCCGGGCGTCATACGAAGGACCTATCGCGGGATCTTGCGAGTGACGGGTGACGGCGAAGTTCTTCGGCCGGTCATCACAATGGATTGCGAGACGGCAACGGGATCTATTGTCGGGGCCGAGTTGGCGGTGTCGAACACAGCGTATGCTGCACTTGCTGCACAAGCGGTTGCGTCGCGGTCCTTTCTGCGCTCACGCGAGGGACGGCACCGTCATGGTGCGTTCGATTGCTGCGATACAACGCACTGCCAATTCCTGCGCTCCCCCGCACCAGCGGGCAGTGCGGTCGATCGGGCTGTTTGTGAGACCAGTGGAATCGTGCTGCGGCAGTGCGGCCACACGGCACTGTCTCTCTACTCCGGGGCTTGTGGAGGCAGGACGAACGGCGGCGTCATGGACGGAGTCCGGTATTCGCCCGTGGCGTGTGAACCATGCCGTACAGCCGCGCGAACCCGACAAGGACATGGCTGGGGGCTCTGTCAGTATGGGGCCGCAAGGCTGGCGAGAGACGGTTGGGACTGGCCGGCCATCCTGTTGAAGTATTATCCGGACTTCGTGATTAGAACCGATTCCGCTACCGTGTAAAGACGACATGTTGAAACGATATTTCGCCCCGTGCCTGCTGGCGGTGGCTGGGTTGGTGCATGGGGCCGAGACGGTGCTGCCCAGTTTGAAAACAGCAGCTTCAAAGATTACGGCCGAAGGACTGCTGACCACAATCAAGGAGCTTTCCAGCGATGGGTATGAGGGTCGGCTCCCGGGCACGGCCGGCGAAGAGAAGAGCGTTGCGTACCTGATTCAGCAGTGCAAAGAGATCGGGTTAACACCGGCGGGCACGGACGGCCGATGGACACAGAATGTGCGCTTGTGGGGAACGCGGTCGCAAGGCAGGATGGAACTGACCATGAACGGCAAGCCGGTGCCGCTGACTTCGGGCACTGAGTACGTGGCCTGGTCTGCGCAGCCGGAGCCGGCCGTAGAGGTCACGAACGCAGCGCTAGTATTCGCCGGATATGGAGCCACTGCACCGGAGTATCAGTGGGACGACTACGCCGGCATGGATGTCCACGGTAAGGCGGTATTTGTCGTGAGTGGCGACCCGCCAGTGGCTGATGAGAGTAAGTTTCAGGGCAAAGCGTTGAGCGTGTACGGACGCACGGGAACCAAGCTGGAGAACGCTTTCAAACACGGGGCCGCGGCGGTCATTTTTTTAAGTTCCACACAGCAGGCCCGAGCCTACCAATTTGCGACGTTTCAACGAGAGAATATGGTGCTGCGGGACGGTACGGAACGCGATCGCGTTAAGGCGCAAGCGATGCTGAGCCTGGCAAAAGCAAAGGACATTTTCCAGGCTGCAGGACAAGACCTGGAGACGCTTCGAACGGCGGCAGCCAAGCCTGGGTTTCGGGCGATGGCGCTGAACGGGCAGGCTACGTTTCGCATCACAAACCAGGTGCGTCGCATCGACTCCGCTAACCTTCTAGCGAAAGTGCCGGGAAGCGATCCGAAGCTGAAGAATGAGTACGTCGTCTATAGCGGGCATTGGGACCACCACGGCAAAGAAGGCGACCAGATTTTTCATGGAGCCAGCGATAATGCTGCGGGCACGGCCGGTGTCCTGGAGATCGCCAAAGCCTTCAAGGCGCTGCAGCCCGGGTCGAAACGAACGATTCTGTTCCTATGGCCGACCGCCGAAGAGAAAGGCTTGCTGGGCGCCCGATACTACGTTGAACATCCTCTGTATCCGTTGAACTCAACCGTCGCAGACATCAACCTCGATTACTTCAGCGATTGGGGTTGGGGGCGCACAAAGGACTTTAGTATCGTAGGGCTCGGGAACTCGACACTGGACGACTTAACAGCGCAGGCTGTGAAGCGGCAAGGGCGAGTGGTGACGGGCGATACGCTTCCAGAACAGGGCTTCTATTTCCGGTCGGACCATTATGAGTTTGGACGTGTCGGTGTGCCCTCGATTGAAACCAGTCCGGGCATCGATTTTGTTGGTAAGCCGGCAAGCTATGGAGAAGAGCGTCGATCCCACTACATCAAGGAGGATTATCATCAGACTTCCGATGTGGTCAAGCCGGACTGGGATCTGAGTGGCGCGGTGGAGGATCTAGACGTGCTGCTGGAAGTGGGCTACCAAGTGGCTCAACAGGAGGGCCGGCCTAAGTGGAAGCCGGACGCAAAATGGCGACCGAGGTGAACGACTCGCAAGCGCAGGATGAGCGCGTAACGGCGGCCGAGTTCCGCCATGTGGCAGGACTGTTTCCTACGGGCGTTACGGTGGTGACCCGCCGGCTGGCGAACAACGCACCATACGGCATGACGGTGAGTTCGTTCACCTCGGTATCACTGGATCCGCCGCTGGTGCTGGTGTGTATCGACAATAGTGCGAACTTGCTGAAGCAATTGCCGGAGCACGCGCCATTCCTGATCAACGTATTGGCAGAGGATCAACAGCACCTGGCCAAGCGGTTTGCGAGCCGTAATGAAGAGGACCGCTTCGAAGGCGTCGAGTGGACTTCTGAATGGAATAACGTGCCGCTGCTGGGCGGGTTAGTGGCGAGCTTTGCGTGCATCCTGGAGCAATCCATACCCGCGGGCGACCATGCGCTCTTGATCGGGCTGGTGTCGCGGGTTAAACAGCACGGCGGACGGCCCTTGATCTGGTGCGATCGCGGATATCACTGGCTACCTACGCCTGCGCTGCCTTGACCGGTTCAATCTCTGCCGACCCGGGTTGGAAGGAACTTCGCGACGGAATCCACGTATAAGTCGTTCAAGAATGCTCCTGCAACAGACTTGGCGCGCGCTGTCGAAAGCCCCTGGATTCTCCGCTATGGCCATTGTGACGATGGCATTGGGAATCGGCGCAACTACTGCGCTCTTCAGTGTTGTAGATGCGGTACTGCTGCAGCCGATGGAGCTTCCGAAGGCGGATCGGATTGTAGCCATCAACACGGAGTGGCCGGCTAAAGGCAAGCTGACAAAGCGCGTGACCGGGGGCGACTACCTGGACCTGCGATCGGCAACCAGCAGCTTTACCGCTATCGGAATCTACGGCGGGGGCGAGGTGGGCGTCCGTTTGCAAGACCGGACGAGTTTCGCCGAAACGGCTTTCGTCAATCCCGCCTTTTACGATGTGCTTGGTGTACAGCCGGCGCTCGGACGTTTGCCCAAAGCAAGTGAGGCGACTACCGCGGCCCTGGTGACGACGGGCTTTGCGCAAGCTCATTTCGGAGATGCCGCGCGTGCCGTGGGCCAGGCGGTTTCGGTCGACAACAAAGCCTACACGATTGTGGGACTGCTAGATGGCAGGACAGCTTTCCCGGAAAAGGTCGAAGTGTGGATCACAGGTCCGAACGATCCGGAGAACCAGAATCGGACGGCCTTCAACTACCGGGCGATCGGAAGGCTGCGTGATGGTTTGCGCCTGGGGCAAGCGCAGGCAGAACTGACCGCCGTTGGCGCGCGCATGGCGGCTGCCCATCCGGATTCGAACAAGGGCAAGACGTTTCGCGCGGTTTCGCTGCAGGAGCAATTGACTGCGCCAGTCAGTGCGACGTTGTGGTTTCTGTTCGGTTCGGCAGGGTTATTACTGCTGATTTCGTGCGCCAACGTGATGAACCTGATGCTGGCTCGCGCGGCAACACGCACACGCGAAATGGCCATCCGTGTGTCGCTCGGATCCAATGCCGGGCGGGTGTTCCAGTTGTTGTTGGCTGAGGGCGCGTTGCTGGGCGTGGCAGCTGCTGTGTTGGGCATTGCATTGGCGTATGGAGCGCTGCGTGGGCTGTACCCGTTGCTGCCGGCAAGCATTCCGAACGCATCGGGCATCCTGCACGTCCGGTTCTCCGTGCTGCTGTTTGCTTCGGCCGTGTCGCTTCTCACAGTGATGGCCTGCAGTTTGGCGCCCGCTTTCCACCTGGGCCGCACCAACCTGGCCGACGTGATGAAGCAGACGCCCAGCAGAAGCGCAACGGGAGGAACGCATCGATCGCGTCAATTATTTATCGTGGCGCAGATCGCCATCTGCTCCCTTCTGTGTGTGGGTGCGGCGTTGTTGTCCCAGTCCTTACTGGCCTTGACGCAAACGCCCATGGGCTTTCGAACTGAAGGCGTGCTGGTGATGTATGCGCACATGCCGGCCGTAGGCATGCCGCAATACCGGCAAGCAATCCGAACGTTCGAGAGCGGCCTGGAGGATCTGCGCCGGTTACCAGGCGTGCGCCGCGCTGCCGTGGTGATGGGACTGCCCACCGGACGATACGGCTCTAACGGCAGCTACCTGGTGGAAGGTGTTCACGTCCGTCCGGGCGAGGACCCTTTCAAGAATATGCGCCAGGACGCGCCGTATGCGACCTTTGCGCTCGCCAGCTCGCAGTACTTTGAGACCATCGGGATCTGCCTGATGGCGGGCCGTGACTTCAATGCCCGTGACCAATACGATGCACCTTTTACAGCCATCATCAGTCAATCTCTAGCACGGCAATCGTTCGGGACGGCAGACCCTATCGGCCGCAGGATCTACTGTGGCCTCGATTCTCCGAAACCGATGACAATTGTGGGCGTGGTGAGCGATGTGCGGCAGGACTCGCCGGCCTCGAAGCCGGATCCCGAAATCTATATGCCGTTCCAGCAGCATCCTTACTACGACAATGAACTGGAGGTCCTGGTGCGGACCGACGAGGAGCCGACGCACCTGATTCCGGCAGTACGGAAGACGATGCTGCATCTGGCGCCGTTCCTGGCCTTGCGATTTACAACCTTCCGGGAGATGGTACAGGATTCGATCGCGGCGCCGCGCTTCCGGGCAGAACTCGCTTCCGGGTTTGCGTTATTGGCGTTGGTGTTGGCGATCAGCGGAGTGTACGGCATTCTCAGCTACTACGTGGTCGACCGGCGAACCGAGCTAGGTCTGCGCATGGCGCTGGGTGCGAGCCGCACATCCATCATCGGGCTGGTCTCAGGCCGTGCGTTGTGGCTGGCCCTTACCGGGTTGTTGATTGGGTTAAGTAGCGCGACTGCTTTGAGCCGATTCGCGGTGAGCCTGGTCTATGGTGTCAAGCCGCTGAATGCGGTGACCTATGGCGCAGGGGCCACGCTCGTGCTGTTGGTTGTCGGGTTGGCAGCGGCCCTTCCCTCCTGGAAGGCTTCGCGTTTGGACCCTGCGAGTGTGTTGCGCGACAGCTAAGGTACGGTGACGGAGACAGTCGTCGCGTGATTCTCGATACCACTGGTCGCTGTCACTGTTACGTTCGCAGTTACCGATGGCATGGTTTGAGTCTGTGTGACTGAACTGGATCCGCCATCATCACAGCCGGTCAAAGCGACCAACAGTGCGACGGTGAGACCAGCCAGAGCGAATGGGGCTCGACGCCTGGCCGTAAATGTGTACAACAGACTCGCCCCGGTTAACCCGGCGACCAGCATCCACCAGGGGCCGGAGCCGGGCAGATGAACAGGAGGGTTGGTCGAACCACTAGCCGTGTTTGAGACTGTGAGGGTCGCAGTGCCGGAACCTGTGACGGTACCCGGGATCGAGCACGTTGTCCTGAGCAGCGCACTGGGAACCGTACAAGTGAAGCTCACGACGCCTGTGAAGTTTGCGACCTTCGCAACCTGAATGCTGATGCTTCCTGAGCTACCGGGATTGACCGTCAGCGTGTTGGGGGAGGCGGTTACGCTGAAATCAGAACCCCACTGCGAGATCAGATTGTAAGCGTCGATGCTGCCAAGCCCGGTGACCTGGTCATAGCCCGGGCCGGCTGAAAAACCAAAACTACCCGAAGCCGGACAGCCCGTAGAACCTGCTGTACAGGGAACGATATTATTGCCTGCCGTGATGTCGTGAAAGGCATTGATGGAAAGGGAAGCAAGCGAATACAGTCCAGGGTTGATGTTCCCATGGCTGGTCTTTGTCTGCTGATTCAGGAGAGCGACAATCCCGGCAAAGGTTGGGGCGGCAATGGACGCGCCTCCCACTACGTTCAGATTTTGGCTGGAGTCGCGAAAGCCGTTCACACAGGTTCCGCCGCTGCAGATGAGATAGCCATCGTGGTCGGCAGAGGTGCTGACCGAGACGTCCGGCGTGTCGCGAAACCCGTCGTTTGGAACATTCAAACCGATCTGCCAGGAAGGTTTGCCGAAGAAGGCGCTCCTGCCGCCACCGCTGGCCGTGAGAAACCCGTTGAGGGCTGTGTCGTTCCAGGCGACTTCCGGGATGTAGGACAGCGCCGAACCATTACTGTTGTTGTTCGTGTTGCTCCAGTATGTTCCGGATCCTTCCGAAAGCGTGGTGCCGCCCAAGCTTGTGACGTACGGGATGCTGCCCGGCGCGTCGACGGAGGGGCCGTGTGTGGCAGAAGCCGGAGGATTAGCGGTGGGAGAAGTAGGGCTGTCACAATCAGCAGCGCCGGAATCACCACCGGCGGCTATCGTTGTGATGCCTTGGGCTGTGCCCTGCTGAAAGATGCTGGAAAGAGTAGTCAGTTCTCCGGCCGTAAAATCCGCTTCACAGGCGCCGTAGGAGAGGCTCAGGACGGGAGCGAGGTTATTGTCGATGGCATAGAAAGCGGAAGTAAACGCATCGGATGAATTGACGTAAACGATGGTGGCTTGGGGCGCGACGGCACCCGCCCACTCGATATCGAGATCGGCCTCCCTGAGGTCCGCACTTGAAGTTCCGGGATCGGTGGTCTGACCCAGAACGATTTGAGGATCGTTGGCGGGCAGACCGGACAGCGAGCGGAATGTTCGGATATCGGCAAGGTCCACATCGGTCTGGCCAGCGACTGCGATCTTTTGACCGGCCCCGTTGACACCGCTGTTATAGAGCGGTTTCAAATCGTAGATGGTCGCGAAATCATCTGGCGTGAGGAAGTGGTTGCCGGAGAGATTGGACGTGAATCGCGGCTCAAGGCGACTCGCACGGCCGACAGCCAGATGAGGCTTCGGATGAAAATCGTGAAGCCCGCGAACGGAGGCGACGATCCCGTTGAGACCGGTTGGAAGGTTCAGGGGCGTGTCGTTCGCAACATGCTCAACGCCGGCGAGGGAATAGCGATGGAGGGTTGTGCCGAAAGCGTTCTGGACGTCTGCCGCAATGCCGGAGAAGGCGATCCAGGTTTTGCTGCGGGCGGTTGCCTCAACGGTGAACCCGTTACTCTGCAGCCACTGCGTGACCTTCTGAATATCGCTTTCAGCGAGGCCGTAGCGGCTGGCGAACTGTTCCGGAGTCAGCCATCTGTGAAAGTCGCGACTGGTGCGATCGTTCTGACGCTTGAGCAGAGCCGCGAGGTCGGCTTGCTGCGCGGGCGTGAGTTGGAAGTGCAGCGTAATGTGGGTCAGCGGTGTCGTTGCGGGTACGCTGCCCAGATCAGTTGCGGCCGCGAGACGAGGGGAGACACTGTCGCGGAGAATAGACGCCCTCTCGCTTCGCAGATCGGAATGGATCCGGTGGGCAGGTTCGCGCGCCGTTAGCAACAGCGCGCCCGGTGCGAGCCAGAGCCCTAAAAGGGCCAGAGAACACGGAAGAAAACGCTGTTTGCGCATGGCGTAAAGAACCAAGATGCTAATTGCTGCTACTTGGTTTACTTACCACACAAATTTCCTGTCGTTGCTGAATCACGACAGAGCGGGTACACCATCGATGGCTTGCCAGTTGATTGTGGACAACGACAAGACCTGCTGTAACCAAGCGATTCGGTCGTGCCGTGCCGATGCATTTAACTCGTGACCGCCCGCATAAAACTGAACATGTTTTGGTGGGCTGACGAGTCCTGCGTACGCTTGAGCGTCTTCGAGCGTGACGAACTCATCGTTGTCTGCGTACTGCAGGAAGATCGGTGTGTGCTGAGCAATGCCAAGGAAACTTGCTGGATTCATCCACGGTGTCCGGTCAATGAATTGCTTAAGGGCGTCTTCGGGCATGGACTTACGCTCTTCCACGATTCGCGGGGCGTTTGTGGTGAGCAAGCGATTGGCGTCCAGTGCTCCGGCCATTAGGACAGATCCTGCGATGCGGGTCTCAAGGCAAGCGAGAATCGCCCCGGTAGCGGCGTGGAAGCTGTGCCCCACGTAGGCAATGGGATGCGAGTGGATACCAGGACGGGTTTGAAGGAGATCGATGCCGCGCCGGAGGTCAATCACATCCCGCCGGAAGGCTGTCGGATACGATTCGGCATCATCGACGATGCCCGGCCGCACCAGGGGAGAATCGATCATCAGAGACACGACCCCACTGTTTGCCAGCGCTATGGCCTCGTCCAGAAACTCGGTCTTATTCATAAAGGGAGAACCGGGCATCATCCAGTGACCCCAGATCACCGCGGCGACGGGAGTCTCTGCGGAAGAAATAACCAGGTAAGCCGGCACGGGTTGATCGTCGGCCCCGTTATATGTGATTTCCTGGACGGTGGAGCCGTTACGCTGCGAAGACGATAGCACTTCCAGCGCGAGCGGCACAGCGGAGTCGTAGAGATAGAAGGCGGCGAGTTCCGAGAGATCGGGATGGTCGATCACTCTACAGTTTTACGCCACTTGAAACGCGGCTTGTGGGGTGAGCGGCAGTCACGCATGGTGACAGCCGCTTATCACGAGATTAAATGCTTACCGCAGTAGCCGAAAGAGAGGACTTCAGGTCAGTCTGAATTTGGCTGAGAGCTTGCGAGAAGATGGCATTCACAGGATCGCTGGTGCTCTGCCCGGCCGCAGAAGCGGAAGAGGATGTAGCGTCTCCGTCCCCATCGTTATGGGAATGGTAATGGGAATGGTGTCCGCCGGCATGGGAGGTGGAAGCGGTCGAACCGGATTGGGAAAACAGATCACTGAACTGACCGGTCTGCGCTGCCTTCTGAAAGCCAGCAGCCAGTTCGTTCAAAGCACTGGCCTGCGCAGTGCCGGTGGCGCTTGAGGCGGCCTGTTGAAGCTGAGCGGCGATCTGGGCTGAGATTTTCTTGAACTCTGCCGGGTTGGACTCGCTGAGCGTATGCAAGGTGCTGAACAGCTTTGCCGCTGAGGATAGAGAAGAACCATCGCCGGACGCACTCGTAACAGAGCTGCTTCCGTTTGCGCCTGTGATTGACGAAACGCCGCTGGCTGAGGCTGTCTGGGATGACTGCATCAGTTTCCAAAGATCAGAGGCGTTTGACGCCGCATTTACATTCATTCATTGTCTCCGAACTTAAAAACGCAACTCTCCCAACGGACGTACTAGTTGGTCGGTTCCCAGCCGGAGAAATCTCATGAGATTTGTGGTCCTGCGCACCACGGTCTGGCGCATGATTCCGCTATACTCGTCCGGTGCCGACTTCATCCAGAGTGGATCCTTTCAGTGCGGGGCATTTTCGAGTGGAGATCGACGGGATCGCGGCGACCAGCTTTTCGGAAGTGTCAGGCATTGAAGCCGGGATTTCTGTCGTAGAGTATCGAAGCGGCAACGATAAGACGGCGGGGTCACGAAAGCTGCCGGGCGAAGCCAGTTTCCAGAATACTGTTCTGAAGCGCGGGCTCACTTCCGACCTGAGCTTATGGGCTTGGATGCAGCAGGCACTGCAGGGCGACGTTGTCCGGAAGAACATGTCTGTGGTGCTGCTGAGCGACTCCGAACAGGAGCTTTTGCGATTCAATGTGAAGGATGCGTGGCCGGTGAAATGGTCAGTCTCAGAGCTTCAGACAGAGGGCAATGGAATCGCCACTGAGACTCTGGAGATTACTCACGAGGGCCTTTCGGTGGTGGCGTGATAGGCATGGGTCACGAAGCTTTCAGGTCTCGAACTTGCTGAGAAGGCTTTCTCGTTTGCAGGTTGGCCGCGACGATCCATGCGCCGCTGGCGATCGCCCATGAGATGAAAAAGGCTGTCCATGGCATTCGAGTCTGCGGAGCGGCCAGAATAGCGGGCCCCCAAACAAGGATGGTGAACGAGCTCAACATCCCGGCCTCGGCATAGGCCGCTACACGCGGGTAGACCGAAAATAGGACGCCCAGGCCGCAGGCAATTTGTCCGAGTCCTGTCAGGTATGCCCATCCGACTCGCAAAGGAAGCCAAGCCGGTACGAAGGCGGCGGTCTCCTTCGAGTAGAGGATGTGCGAAAGCCCGATCGGGATAAGAGAAGCCGCAAACAAATAGATTGCGATGCTGATACCCTTCTTGCCTGCGGCTAAGTTTAGAATCGAGACGGACGGTTGCTCGGACAGTTTGGCAAATAGCATCCAGCCTCCAGTGAAAAGCACGGCGATTTCTCCGAACCCTAACCAGACGGCTTCTAAACCAGGCGCTACAACCAGAGCGGGGACCTTCAGGAGCAGCCAAACCAACAAGTAGAAGAACAGGACGGTCGCAGAGAAAGCTGCGGTGGTCCGAAAGAGCAGTCCAAGACCGGCCAGCAGCATCAGCACACCAGAAGCGTACGCGAGACCCATACGGCCAGGTACCCCCGCGGGAACGGGCTGCCAAACTAAGGCGAAATCACCGTAGACGAGAGCAAGGATGCCGAGCCCTATCATCCCGATGGCGAACAGAAGCAAAGCAGGTTGCTGCGATCGAGTCATCGATTGGTGACGAGTGCAGCTACTGGTTGAAATCGATTCATTGCCTTAGCGCACAATGTTTCGGCCGAAGTGAAAGGCCGGGCCTACCGATAGGCGCACGGTATTGCGCGAATCCTTCAGGATGTTGGAAAAGAGTTGGTTGTGGACGTAGTCAGCTTGAATGCGAAGGTTGACATGACGAGCAATCCTCACTTCGAATCCTCCGCCCAGACCGTAAAACGGCTCCCAATCCTTGATTGTGCCGGCCGGCGCGAGTTGTCGAACGATAGCAGTTGTCAAGGCGTCCGTTGGATGCGGCGTGGCGGTCTCGTGGATCGCCCCGATTGACGGGTGCGCAAAGAAGGTGACTTTTCGAAAGCGACGAAACTCCCATTGCGGACCGGCCGCGAATGTCTGCGTTGTGGAGGCCGTGCCGACGGCGACCTGATAACCGGGGGGAAGTAGCCCGGCGAGTGCGAGTCTCTCGAGTTGCCCGCCGATCTGGGTTTGTAGAGACGGCTTGAGCAATGGCGGGACCAGCGTGACATTGCCCTGCACAACAGAAAAGTCAAACCCGGCAGAGAGCCAGGTTCTGACATTCACTCCTGCCTGTAAGTGGTAGCCGCGTTCGGTCAAGTTGGCACTCGGGCTATCAAACCAGGCGAAGCCATTGTAAAGGTCGAAGGTGCCCACGTACTCCTGCTGTGCCAAGCCAGGTGCCGGACTTAAAAGGAAAAGAAAAGGTGCAAGAAGATTGACGGACTTAGTCATCGCGCTTAGTCGACTTTCTTCGACGAGTTAGATAAGCATACATCCTGGCGCTGTCGCGATAGTTGAAGGACTTAGGTTGAGGCGTTGATATCGTCCGCAAGGATGACCATGACTTACCATCGCTGCCGAACGAGGAAGCGGTACTTACTGATTCAGAAGGGGGATGTCTTTGACCGGTTTTGGGGCAGGGATGGTTTTCAGGAAGGCGTAGATGTCGTCTATGTCTGAGTCGGAAAGTACCTTTGACGTGTAAGGCGGCATGGAGCCGCTCGGATGACGCACATAGATTTTCACGGCCTCCAGCGGAATCCTTAACGGCGCGAGCCGCGGCCCGTAAGCGCCCACAGGAGCAACCGCTCCGCCCTGGCCCTGGCGTCCGTGGCATTGATAGCACCCGTCTGCAACGAACAACTTCTTCCCGTTCTCGGCATCACCGGCTTTACTTCCGTTTGATTGAGCCAGACAAGGAATGACGCCCGAAAGTAAGAACGCGATAAGTAGCTTTGGCAGCGATGTCGTATTCATAGAGAGCCTATCGAGGTTGGGTGACGACATTGATGAGGACGGGTTCGCCTCGCTTCACTGTCTCGATGCCCTGGCGCAATGCCGGCGCTAAGTCTTCGGGCTTCTCGATGGGACCGATGCCGGTCATCCCCATGCCTTGAGCCAGCCGCGCGTAGTCGA
The DNA here is from genome assembly GCA_963814195.1 of uncultured Acidobacteriaceae bacterium. Classification (GTDB taxonomy): domain Bacteria; phylum Acidobacteriota; class Terriglobia; order Bryobacterales; family Bryobacteraceae; genus Bog-105. The sequence continues at coordinate 597,927 of CAWFBU010000002.1, read as the reverse complement.
TCGGAGGATCATTGAGGTGGGTGCCGATGTGGGTTCGAGTAATGCCGCGATTGTGCTGGTTCGCGACAATCTGCACTTCCATCTGCTCCTGGTGATAGGAGCGATTGTTGTGCATTACCGTTAGCAGGGGTATACGGTGGTGGGCGGCCGTCCAGAGAACACCAGGTGCATACATCAGGTCGCCATCGGTCTGGATGTTCACGGACAATCGTCCGTACTTCTTATTGGCAAGGGCCGCTCCAACAGCGGCAGGCGCACCATAGCCCATTCCGGCGCCGCCTGAACCACCGATATGACGGTACGGCTTATCGAAGTTCCAGAGTCGTAGCGGCCAGTTACTGACAAACAGATTCGATTGAGAGACCAGGCACCAATCCTCATTCTTGATTTGTGCCCACAACTCCGAGCAAAGCCGTGCCACGCTAACGGGACAGGCATCCCAGGCATACGAAGCGTCTAACCGAGTTCTGTCCAGAATGGCTGCGTGTTGTTCGGCGATCTTCGCACCACGCTCTTCGAAATGCCGTTTCTTGTCTCCGGTGATCTGCCGCTGGACGGCTTCGACCAAGGATGGCAACGTGGCTTCAGCGTCCGCGGCGACATCGAAGTCTAACGCCTGATAGCGTTGAAACTCCTGGTAATTACTTTTTGCCAAACGATCGCTTGCCGAGATGGAGGCTAACTTAGCTTTCGAAATCGGCTTAGAGACATATTCCATTTGGCCGCTTATGCTATTGACCAGGCCGTAGAAGTCACCTACCTCGAGGCCGAGAATCAAGTCGGCGTTTTCCACGAGTTTGCGGGAGTTCCCCGACAAGTTCAGAGGATGCCGGCTTGGAAAGTTCATGCGCAAGCCGCTATCCACAACCGGTACCTGTAGGAGTTCCGCCAATTCCACGAGGTGAGCCATGCCGGCCTGAGTGCGCGCCAGCCGCCCGGCAACAAGCACCGGGCTTTGTGCTTCAACCAGCATGCGTGCCAACTCGTTTACTGAGGCGGAATCACCCGCAGGTGGTATTGCGGAGCTCAGCTTCGGGATGACCAGGTCGCTTCGGCCTGCGATGGGAACTTCCGAAAGTTCTGCGTCGGCCACGATGACAACGGGTGCCGACGGAGTCGTCATGGCGATCTTATAGGCGCGAATGGAGGATTCCGCGAACTGCGGAAGCGAGACAGGTGCATCGTCGAACTTGGTGAAGTCTCGAACCAACCCTGCTGCATCCTGAACGCTGTGCAACCAATCAACCGGAGAGCGGCGGGTGGCTGCGTTCAAATTATTGCCGAGAACAATGAAAACGGGAACACGGTCACAAAAGGCGTTATAAACTGCCATGGACGCGTGCTGCAGGCCAACTGTGCCGTGCGCAAAGATCAGCATCGGCTTGCCTTCGACTTTGAAGTAGCCGTGTCCCATGGCAACGGACGATTCCTCGTGGCAGCAAGTGATGAACTCGGGTTTCGAGTTTCCACCGTAATTAATGATGGATTCGTGAATGGCGCGAAAGGCAGAACCAGGATTGGCGCAGAGGTACTCGAAGCCAAGCGACTTGAAGACGTCGATCATGAAATCGGCGCCCGGACGTTCGGTGGTTTGGACTTCGACCTTGCTGGTGGTGGTTGCAGGTTCCTGATCAGCGGGCCTTTCAGGCGCTGCTGCGACAGGAGGCGCGGACGCGGCAACCGCCGCTACGGACGAGACTGCGGCGCTGGAAAGGAAACTGCGGCGACCGACGAGAGACTTCTCAGGTCCTGGCATTGGCGGATTATACCCGGATTTTGGACTGCGGTGCAACGCGATAAGACTCCGGCGCGGGTGACGCGAAAAAGGCGCTTTAAGAAAGCTCGCTGGAATCGATCGGAATCTCGGCCCGCGTGCAGGCTTCGGTCAATTCAGTCACCCACTGCTGGCGCGCGAGTTCGTGCGAAAAGCCGAGTTCGGCGAAATCGCCATCGTCTCCCGGTCTTAGGTATCCAACAGCTTGGCTGATGGAGTCAATCGCCTCGTCTGCGATGGCCTTTGCGACGATCTTCGGCTCAAGCGTCTCAACCTTCGTATCGGTTGGAAAAAGGAGGCCAAACTGAGTACGCTGCGACCAATCGAAACCGGCTTGGTCGAACATCGTCCTAATCAGAGCTGTGTCTCGCGTCCAACAGAGTCTTGAAATATTACTTTTCAATGACGCTACCGAGGTGACCTCGGACACCCGGTGCCATGTATTCGATCGACTCTCGCAACTTGGCCCGCCCAGAAAGAGAACGCTCCAAGCGGAAAGGGACTCCGCGAGAACCCTAGTGACCTGGGGATCTACTCCAGCGTCCTCGGGCCACGGCTCCACGATCCAAGTACAAAAACATCTGTTAAGAAATCGTCCTGTTTCGAGCCGCTGAAAAGAATCGAAGGGAGCTTCCTTCGTTATACGAAGGTGGACCATCAAGACGCCCTTTGAGCCAGATAAGCTTTCCAGAGTTCGTTGGATGTAACGTAAATTCTGATCGGCAATGGAAAACAGAGGTTATGTTCAGAAGAAACGGCGGTGCCTGCCAGCGGTGTTTGTGAAGGGAAAGTAAAAAGAGGACAGCCGGGGAGGGATCCGACTGTCCTCTTTTGAGGTAGTACTAAATCTAACGGACGAAAGATTAGAAAGTTAGTCGCGGGCCGGCTTCCGGCGTGCGATCAAACCGGCAGCAATTAAGCCAATAGCCATCAAACCGACGGAGAATGGCTCAGGAACCGTGGGGCTGTTAGTGGCAACAAAAGAAGCAGAATAAGTGATACCGGAGATGGCGCCGCCACTTGCCAGGATTCCGTAGATCTGGGGAATGGTCCCGGTCGTCTGGGTAGAGAAGATCGCCGTGGTCGGAGAAGAGCCAGTGGCGCTAGAGCCGGTGTATCCGATTCCGTTCATCTGGAGCGAGACCAGGATGGTGTTGCTGGTCAACTGGAACAGGGTGAAGGGCGATCCGGTCGGGGTGCAAGCAGCGCCTAAGGATGAACTGCCGCAATTGGCTTGTGTTCCCACACCGGGAGCAATGAATGTCAGATCAAAGTTGACCGGTGCTGCCACTCCGCTTGTGAATGTGGCAAAGTCGACGATCGGGGTAGGCAGCGTGCCGGTGATCGGGCCGCCGGTTAAGGATTGAATGGTGCCAGCGGTGAATCCCGCGAAGGATCCGGTTTCGGTCGCGTTGGCAGTAGAAGTTGTAGTAGGTGCGAATTGGATTGTACCGTCAAAAACGGTGACATTTCCGCCGATATTTGCCTGGCCTGTGATTGCTGCGGCCCTCAGGGAAGGAGCAAGGAACAGTCCGGGAAGGAGTAAGAAACCTGCAAGTATATTTCGATTTAATTTCATGTAGAAGGGGTAGTCCTTTCTTCGTCCGTCTTGATTATAGAGGTATAAGAAGCCAACAACATACAGAAAAGATCGTTATGACCCCGATCCATGATCCAATGAGGTACTCCGTAAGGAATATCACCGAAATTTAAGAAGAATACGTCTAAAAACAAGTAATGCTACGAGTCGCCCTTGCTTTAACAATCCCGCGCGGACTTATTACATTCGCTTTCTGCATTGTCACGTAATTATTTCTTTACTACATCGGGCGGAGGTGGCAAATTACGATTCTTCATCCACTGGATGTTGATATCCTGCACATTCTTTTTCGGGATCTTGTCCAAATCGGGCATGAAGATTTGCAGCCCAGCTACGGGTGTCATGCGCGTGTAGCCATTGACTAGTTGGGTCTGGTAATTCGATAAATCGAGATCGAACCAGCTGTCCGAAGAAACGTCGATCATGATCAGGTCGACGTGGTGCATCGTCAGCTTCCCGAAGTCGATGGTGCCATTGCGCAGCCGGATGAAATTACGCCACTGTTCGACCGTGTCTACCTCTTTAGCCGCGTTTCCATAAACCTCCTCCAGATCGGGATTAGCGATACGAACGGCTGTGAGTTGACCGCGAAGCCGTGGCGGCGGTAATAGCTTCTGTGTGTCGAAGAAGATATCGTTGTCCACGATGTTGATCCCCTGAACTCCCTTCGGATGAACCATGTCAGCGAGATTGACGTGGAACAGGCCGAGCATGCCTTTCAGCGGAACCTTCAAGACGTTGATCTTGTTGACATGAACCTTGACCAGGTTGCCCGGAGCGGCCGATATGATGCCGTCCAGTTCGATCGGAAGTGGGAGGATCTTGTGGACTGTCCCCTTCAGCTTTACCTTTTCGCCGTCACCGGTGATCGAGATATTCTTCAGCGGCGAATCCTTCATGGCGCTGGCATTCATAAAGTTGGTCAGGTCGCCGATGTTGGCGCGTAGGACGCCGGCCTGAACCTCGATTGAAAACGACTCCGGGTCATCAAAAGATGGATTGACATTGCGATTCGTGCGAGCCATGGTGCCCCGCAGCCAGCGCACATAGAAGCGGAAATTAGGACCCTTCCGAAGCATCAGGTTGTGGGCAAATATATCCGTCGCTTCCAAACCGGAGCGGGTTTGAGCCGCGGGTTTTCCGGCAACAGGTGGGGACGTAAGGTCTGCCGGTTGGGCCGGTGGAACTGGTTTCAACTGCCGGCGAATCAAGAAATCAGCCAGGACGAGAAGGCAGAGTGAAAGAGCAAGGACAAGTGCGAGGCGGAAACGCATGTAATCTCTTCATCGTAGAAAATCGGTCGTACAAGCCGCGAGCGAGAGATGGCTCACAAAACTGCCGGTCGGTCGCTTGAAAGAGCCAATCGACCTGCATCTTCCTTCAGTGCTACGCCGGACAGTTTGCGGCGGCGTGACTCGCTCATCAGATAGAGCAGGCGATGAGCCGCGGTTGTGTAGCTGAGTCCTTCCGCGCGGACATTCGAGATGCAATTTCGACCGGCATCGGTCATGCCGGGTTCCGGCTTCCAGGTGAGGTAGAGCCCCAGGCTGTCGAAGGAACTGAGTCCGGGACGTTCGCCGATGAGAACCACGACCAGAGAGGCTCCGAGTAAATGTCCGATTTGGTCTCCAATGGCTACGCGGCCCTGCTCGACGATGGTCAGGGGAGCGATGTTCCATTCATCGCGGGATAGTCTCGGCAGACAGGCATGGAGCACGGGCGAGGCGTGGCGTTCTAGAGCGAGTGCCGAGAGCCCGTCGGCCAGAACAAATGCCACGTCATAGGAGGCGCGTCGACCCGTTAGGAGACGGCTTGACTCGGGATGCAACTGTCGTCCGAGATCGGGGCGGCGCAAATAAGTAGCGCGGTCAGGCGCGGCAGTCCGCAAGAGCAGAACGTCCGAGGCCAACGAACCAATGTCGCGAGCCACGCTGATGATGTCGAGTTTGGAGTGAACTGCCTGACGGGCGCGGGCGTGCGCGGCTTGCAAATTCAACAGTTGATCGGTAGGCAGGCTGTGGCCAGCACGCCCGAGACTGACGCGCGCGGAGGTAAAGTTCTGCAGCCGGGGGAAGATCATGCTTCGAGGAGTGCCATAGCGCCAGGCAGTTCGGATTGCCTCGATTGCAGCCACTCTTCAAACTCAGGGGCGGGCTTAAGGTTCAGGATCTTGCGTAGGTAGAGCGCGTCGTGAAACGAAGTGCTCTGGTAATTCAGCATGATGTCGTCGCCCCCGGGTACGCCCATGATGTAATTCACGCCGGCAGCTCCCAACATGGTGAGTACAGCGTCCATGTCGTCACCGTCGGCCTCGGCGTGGTTGGTGTAACAGACGTCGCAACCCATGGGAAGGCCGAGAAGTTTACCGCAGAAATGATCTTCCAGCGCGGCGCGGAGGATCTGTTTGCCGTCGTAGAGATATTCAGGACCGATGAAGCCTACGACAGTATTGACCAGCAAGGGATGGAACTGCCGAGCGACAGCGTAGGCGCGAGCTTCGCAGGTTTGCTGATCCACCCCGCCGTGTGCCTGTGCGGAAAGCGCACTACCCTGGCCGGTTTCGAAGTACATCACGTTGTTGCCGATTGTGCCGCGGTTCTGAGCGAGTGCCTGCTCGCGCGCTTCTTTGAGTAAGGCGAGATTGATACCGAAGGAGGAATTAGCCGCTTCGGTACCGGCGATCGATTGAAATACGAGATCGACTGGCGCTCCCTGCGTCATCGCTTGCATCTGGGTGGTGATGTGAGCCAACACACAGGATTGGGTGGGGATTTCGAAACGCTCGCGGATGTGATCGGTCATGCGAGTAAGAGCGATGACGCCCGCGACGTTGTCGGAAACCGGGTTGATGCCGATGACGGCGTCGCCGCTGCTGTAAGTGAGTCCATCAATGATGCTCGCGGCGATGCCTACGGGATCGTCAGTGGGATGATTCGGCTGCAGACGCGTGGAGAGACGGCCGGGAAGGCCGATGGTGTTTCGGAACCGGGTAACCACGTGGATCTTGGCTGCGACGGTCACCAGATCCTGGAGCCGCATGATTTTGGAGACGGCGGCCACCATTTCGGGAAGAAGGCCGGGAGCCAGGGAGGTCAAGACGAGTGTGTCGGCCGCCTCACTCAGAAGCCAGTTGCGGAAGTCGCCGATGCAGAGCGACGCAACGGGAGCGAAAGCGGATGTATCGTGCCCGTCGAAAATCAGGCGGGTGACTTCGTCGGTCTCATAGGGGATCAGCGGTTCGGAGAGAAACCTTCGGAGGGGTACATCGGCGAGCGCCATCTGGGCAGCCGCGCGTTCCTCGGGAGAGTTCGCCGCGATGCCGGCCAGTTCGTCACCTGAGCGCGCCGGCGTTGCCTTCGCCAGCAGCGTCTTGAGGTTGTCGAAGCGATAACGCGTCTGGTTTATCGCGGCGTAAGTGGAGCCCACCCGGCTGTCCGGACCTCCTCGGCAAATTGTTCTTCGGGAGATAGAATCAGGCGTTTGCGCGCGTGCAGTGCAAAGTAGGCGATACCTAGCAGGAACCACGCGGCGACTCCGAATATGCCCGGCCGGTAATTCGGATTTGTAAAAAGGATGCAGAAGGTGGCCAGGGAAATTAGACCGGCAAAGAGCGCCCCTGCGATTCCGAGCGGGCTTCGGTAGGGACGAGGCAGTGCGGGAAAGCGAAGCCGCAACAAGATGAACGAGAGCATCTGAAGCACATACGCAATCACGGCTCCGAAGACGGCCATATTCAGGAGGATGGCGCCGACCTGACTTTTCTGACCGGCCCAATGGATGGTTAGTGCGGCCAGGTAGCCGAGAGCCGAACCGGCGACCAGAGCCCGCACCGGTGTTTGGTGTCGCGGGTGAGTGACGGAAAGCCAGGGAGGGAAGTAGCCGGCTCGCGAAAGAGAAAAAATCTGGCGACCATAGGCAAAGATGATGGCGTGAAAGCTGGCAATTAGTCCGGCGCAGCCGGCCAGCGCGAGCAATCTGGCGGTTGCGCCATCGCCGAATACGGTACGGAATCCCAGGAAGAGAGGCTCTTCCGAGATCCCGACAGCCTGGGTGCCGGGTGCGATGCCGGAGTTCAGCGTAACGGTGAGGAAAGCAAATACGACCAGTGTTGCGAGACCCCATAACAAGCCTTTCGGCATGTCGCGTACAGGGTCGTGCGATTCCTCTGCGGCGAGCGGAAGCTGCTCAATCCCAAGGTAGACCCAAAGTGCAAACGGCAGAGCTTTGAGACTACCCCACCAACCGTGTGGCAGCCAGTCACCACCCTGCAAAGCCCAGCGGTGGAGGTCAAAATGGGAAGCGGCACCGCAGAAGAAGACCAGCAGGACAGCCAAGGCCGAGACGGTTACAACGGCCGAAACACGAAACGACAGTTCGACACCGGCGATGTTAAAGATGACGAACAAGGCGTAGCAGGCCAGCCACCAGGCCGGCTCCCAAGCGGGAGGAGTTTGAAAGAAGGCTCCCAAATAGCCGCCGATGCCGACCACGATAACGGCCGGAGTCAGAATGTACTCCATGTTTTCAGCGAGACCCGTGATGAAGCCGCCCCAAGGACCCGTGGCCGTTCGGGCGAAAGAATAAGCCCCGCCGGTATGAGGTAGTGCCGCTGACATCTCGGCAATACTGCAGCACAGAGCCAGGAAGAGCAGAGTCATGGCTGCGAGAGCGACGAGCATGCCTCCAAAACCACCCTCGACCAGACCGAAGTTCCAACCGAAAAAGTCACCAGAGATGACAGCTCCCACGCCTAGTGCCCAAAGGTGGAAGACGCGGGCGTGACGGCGGAGTGTGCGCCGGGCGAAGTAGCCATCACCTGGAGCTACGAACCCGGAGGTGCCCATGTGTAAACAGAGTGTAGCGGAAGGAACGTATGGAACTCCTGTTTCGTACAGACCTAGGGTGACGCCCGCGTGCGACCCGGGTTAAAGCGGCTTTTCGCTTCGCGTTTAGTTGCGACATTCGCTCGCAGCGCGATCTTGACAGCCTGACGGACCTGCTCGCGGAGCCAATCGTGCGCCAAGTCGTTGCGCCACTGTCCCGACCACACCATTCGTGTCGTGAACCGAGGGAGTGGCAAGGGAAGCGGTGCAATTGAGAGCCGGAGATTGTCCTGGAACTCGCGCGCCAGAGTCTCTGGAACGCACGCCACCAGGTCCGATTCGGCAACGGTTCGTAAGACGCTAAGAAAGTGGGGAGTTGCGAGGCGAAGACGTCTGCGAAGACCAAGGGCGGCTAACTCCTGGTCGATGAAACCCCAAGGTTCGTTGCGATAAATAACGGCCGCGTGATCGAAGGCTGCGAACTGCTCCGCCGTTATTCGCTTCTTGAAGGTAGGATGGCGCCGGCGCGCGATGACGACGTTGCCCTCTTCGAATAGTGTTTCCGAAAGCGTTCCTTCGTTCAGGTTTCGGGGATCGGGAAGAAAGCCGATCGCCAGGTCCACGGAACCGTTTCGCAGATCGGGCTCCGGCATCGTGAACAGGGCCTCTAATCGGCGGAATTGTAAACGCAATCCGTCAGAATGTGGGCTCAGGGCGCGTGCGAGAGCAGGCTGGAAGCGCCATTCCGCGTAATCGTTCATCGCGATCCGGAAGGTTCGCTGCGCCGAAGATGGTTGGAAGGCGGCATAGTCGGAGATGACGACACGAGCCTGAGCCAAGGAGGCCTGTATGGTGCCTGCCAATCGTTCAGCCCGGGGTGTGGGACGCATGCCGCGGCCGGTACGCACGAATAAGGGATCGTTCAATGCCTCGCGCATGCGACGAATCGCGTTACTCAGCGCCGGTTGACTGAGTCCGACCCGGGTAGCCGCGCGGCTGACGCTACGCTCCTCGTAGAGCGCCTCGAAAACGGGGAGCAGGTTGAGATCGAAAGCGCTGATATTCATGGCGTGAATAAGATCTCCCACGATTATCCATAGTCGGAAAAGCGAACTGGTGCGTATAGGGATGTATGCGATTTGCTGTCTGGCTGCTGGTAGTGGCGCTTGTTCTTCCGGGCGCGGAGGCCCCGATTCCCGAATCGCGGGCGGGTCAGGTTCTAAGTGCCTGGTTGAAGGCCTTCAATTCGGGAGAGAGTTCCCAAGTGACTGCGTACCTGGCGAAGTATGAACCAGAGAAGAAAGATAAGCTTGATCGCCTTCTGGGATTTCGCGAACAGACGGGCGGCTTCAATCTTCTGCGAGTAGACAAAAGCGAGCCGCTGTATCTGGAAGCCCTGGTGAAAGAAAGGGAAGGCAGCAATTTCGGGAAGTTGACATTGCGAGTGAGCGACGGAGATACGCCCGTGGTCCAGCAATTCGGCATCAACATCGTTCCCAGGCCGGCTGACCAGCCGGGAGAGCCAAGGCTTCCTTTTGAAGAGGCTGTGAAAGCAGTCGACAGCAAGGCTTCCGAGTTGACCATCGCTGATAAGTTCTCAGGCGTGATCCTGGTCGCCAGAGACGGCAAGATTGCGCTGGAGAAAGCTTACGGCCTCGCCGACCGTGAGAAGCACATCAGCAATGCACCAGACACCCGGTTTCGAATCGGATCGATGAACAAGATGTTCACCGCAACCGCCATACTCCAGCTGGTGGGGCAGGGAAAAGTAGAGTTGGGAGCACCTCTCGGCAAGTACTTAACTGATTATCCGAACCACGATGTGGCCACCAAAGTCACCATACGGCACCTGCTGACTCACACGGGGGGAACCGGCGATATTTTCACCCCTGAGTTCGACAAGCACCGGCTGGAGTTACGAACGCTGGATGATTACGTGAAGCTCTACGGGTCGCGCGGCCTAGAATTTGAGCCGGGTTCGAAGTGGGCTTACTCGAATTATGGATTCGTGCTGCTCGGCAGTGTTGTGGAGAAGGTCTCGGGTATGACCTATTACGATTACGTGCGCAAGAACATCTTCGCCAAGGCGGGTATGGATCACACGGATTCATTGCCGGAGGCGGAGAAAGTCGACGGCCGGTCGACCGGCTATATGCGCAAGGATGGAACGTGGGTCAGCAATGTCGACACGCTGCCCTGGCGCGGAACATCAGCGGGCGGCGGGTACTCCACTACAGGCGACCTGTTCCGCTTCTCTCAGGCGCTGTCAAGCGGAAAGCTAGTGAAGCCCGAGCTGTTCGAGATGATGACCAGCGCCCAGACGGACAAGGGGCAGATGCCGCCTGGGCGGTCCTATGGCTTCGGCATGATGGTGGACAACACGCCGCAGGGCAAGCGGTTCGGTCATGGAGGAGGAGCGCCCGGCATGAACGGCGAGCTGCGAATCTATCCAGAAAGCCACACGGTGGTGGCAGTTCTGGCTAACCTTGATCCGCCGGCCGCTTCCCGGATGGCGGATTTCCTGGATGAACGCACGGCATGGAAGTAGGCGAGCGTCTGTTTAGAGGCTAATCACAGCGTTGTCCGCGAGCTTCAGCGGCTTTGCAGTGTACGAAAAGGTCTCGAATTTAGGGTCCGCCTTGTGCTTGGTTTCTTCGACCAGGCTGATAACACCCGAGATCTTTTCGGAGTCCACAGTGAGAGTCGCGTAACCGTGATTCGTATGGTTGCTGTTGATCAGGTGCGCACCGGTATTCGGATCTTGCACTTTATGAGCCTTGCCTGCTGCTGGCGGGTCGATGTTCATGCCATGTAGGTGAAAATAGCCGCCATTGCCGATGACCAGGAAGGGTGTGGGTGAATCGGGAAGGATGTTCTTCTCGATGCGCTGGTAGTTATGGACGTGGGCGGCCAGCACCATGTTCGGCACTCGGCGCGAGTCATTGATGGCATGCTGCACGGCGTCGGCCATGCGGGAGCTGCCGCTGTGGTGATCGTCAAACGAATAGATGGGATGATGCAGCGCCACGATCAGGGCTTTGTCTTCGGGTGCAGTCGCGAACTCGTGAGTCAGCCATTGCTGCTGCACGGAATCGATAGAGCCGCCTTCCGGAACGTTCGTATACATTCCGATCACCGTGACAAACGGAGCATTCAACGTGAAGTACACGTTGGGCAGCGACATGGTGGCGCGCGGTGCATCCTGACATTCCGGGTTGATGCGCGGCTTGGGAGTCATAAAGTAATCGACCCAGCCGTCGAGCGATGTCTGGCTTGCATCGGCAGGACTTCCGTCGTGATTACCAGGTATCGAGATAATCGGGACGTTGTAGTGATAGTAAGGTTCGTAAAATTGGGCGTAGTATTCGCTGATTTGCCCGTTGAAGTAGATCACGTCTCCCAGGTGGTAGAAGAACATGGGTGCCTCACCGGCCGGCTTATTCAGGTCGCCCTTCATAGCCGCGGCTACGGCCGCCTGGTAGTCAGGATTCTTGACGCCACCGGTATCACCGACCACGTGAAAGACGAGCTTGCCTAGTTTCGTAGCCTCGGCGTTGATCTCCGGATTGGTGCTACTCAGGTCGTAGTGATAGGGAGGATGGCCCAGCGGCCGGGGCAGAGGTTCGAACTTTTGGGTGGCATTCGCAAAGGCCGTCAGCGGCGCGATTCCAGCATGCGCCTGTGAGCTGTTACGCGGAGGACGCCGCATAGTCTCGCCTTGCTTGTAAGGGGAGGGAAGTGGAGTCAGATCGGCATGATCGGCTCTGGGGGGCGCGCCGGGTGAACCCGGGACTGAATGCTTCATGTTGGCCTCGCTTCGGAGAGTATGAACTGCGGGTAAAGCCTGTTGTGTGAGGAATCCGTAACAGATCGATTACTTTGAGTCGCTGCCACGATGCCGTGCTTCCGCCGTCGCTTTGATGAGGCGATGACGCTCACCCAGAAATCGGCGCATGTATTGTTTCAGGAAGAGGATATCAGCAAGTCGGCCGAAGGGTCCCAAGGGCGATTGGTAATCGAAAACTTCGGTCGCAACCGTTTTAGAAGACGAGAGGCTGTGAAAGAAATGATCATGATCGAAGCGATGGAACGCACCTCTTACCTGGGAATCGCGGAAATGGAGCGGACGTTCGAAGGCAGTGATGCGGCTCGTTAATCGCTGCCGGATTCCGAGGTGTGTGGCTTCCCAGGTGACTTCTTCGCCGGGACCGATCAGCCCGCTGGTAACACCTGCAATCGCCCGCTCGTTAGACCGGGCGGTAGAGACCAGGTGGAAGTCCACGTCTCGCGCCAGGTCGAAACAGAGTTCGATAGGCGCCTCGATGATGCTTTCGATTTTGATAACGGGCATCCAGGTGGGCGTCCTCCTTTTTTTGATCGAGCATGCATCAGGTTCGCATCTGAAACATGTTCATCTGCTTGGGCCGCGGTGTGGTGAAGCCTTGGAGAAGACTGAAACGAGGAAATGAGCACAACAGCGGAGAAAGCTGAGACTTCGGATTCGAAGAAGGAATCCGCGGGTGGTTGGCACCCCGGACATAACCCCTGGCTGGTCGCCCTGACGGTCACCATCGCGACCTTTATGGAAGTGATGGATACGTCCATTGCGAATGTCGCATTGCCGCACATTGCGGGTGGGTTGTCCGCAGGACAAGATGAAAGCACCTGGGTGCTGACCAGTTACCTGGTGGCAAACGCCGCTATTCTTCCGATTTCGGCGTGGCTTGCTGATCGATTTGGACGCAAGCGATTCTATATGACCTGCGTCTTATTGTTCACGATCAGCAGCTTTCTGTGCGGCTTTGCGCCTTCACTGGGATTACTGGTCTTCTTCCGGGTCTTGCAGGGCGCGGCGGGCGGTGGCCTGGGTCCGTCTGAGCAGGCCATTCTTGCCGACACCTTACCGGCAGAGAAGCGCGGCATGGCATTCGCGATCTACGGCATGGCTGTCGTGCTGGCTCCGGCTATCGGTCCGACTCTGGGCGGATGGATCACCGACCATTATTCGTGGCGCTGGATCTTTTATGTGAACGTTCCCTTCGGTCTGCTTTCCCTGTGGCTGACGAGTTTCATGGTGACCGATCCACCGTGGCTGCAGCGCTCTCGCAAGAAGGCCGAAGGAACAGGAGTCGATTTCTTCGGGCTCCTTCTGGTGGCCGCCAGTCTTGGCTCTTTCCAAGTGGTGCTCGATAAAGGACAGCGAGACGACTGGTTCGGTTCGCCTTTCATCGTGTCGTTCTCAATTATTGCGGCTGTCTCGATGATCGTCTTTATCTTCTGGGAACTGCGTCATCCTCACCCGGTCGTGAATTTGCGGCTGTTCCAGAACTCGAACTTTGTCGCTTGCAACCTGCTTATGTTTCTGCTGGGCGCGGTGCTGCTGGGAACGACCGTGCTGATTCCACAATTTCTGCAGACCCTGTTGGGTTATACAGCCCAGAAAGCGGGCGAGGTGTTGACCCCTGGTGGATTTGCGCTGTTAATGCTGCTGCCGATGGTGGGTTTTCTGGTGAGCAAGGTCGACGCTCGATACCTGATCGCTTTCGGATTCACACTGAGCGGACTGACCCTGATACAGCTGTCTCATCTTACGTTGGGAATCGATTTTCACACGGCCATGTGGTGGCGCATCGACCAAGCGGCGAGCCTGGCTTTCTTGTTCGTTCCGATCAACACGATCTCTTACATCGATATCCCTGTCGAGGAGAACAACCAGGTCTCGGCCATGGTCAACCTGATGCGAAACCTGGGAAGCTCCGTGGGGATTTCTGTGTTCTCATCGATGCTCGAGAGGCGGCAGCAGATACACCAGAACTTCCTGTCGGCGCATGTGTATCCAGGAGCTCCTAATTATCAGGCCTACGTGGATGGCCTGCAGCGTCGCTTTCAGGCCGGCGGATCGGACGTGGTCACGGCGGGACGGCAGGCCATTGGCACGCTGGCGCAAACTATGGGACAGCAAGCGGCCGTGCTGGCTTACATCGATATCATCTGGCTGTTTGCCGGGGTGAGCTTTCTGGCAATTCCCCTGGTTCTGCTCGCCAAACGGGCTCGACCCGGCCAGGCACCAGCCGGGCATTAGGGGAGTGGTCAGAGACGATATGCTGACGGCAAATGGCAGATCCGGATTTGTGCGATGAACCGGCTCCTCTTCCGGACTACAGCCCGGAAGGTGTGGACCTCACCATTATTCGTTGGTTCCTCTCATTAACGCCGCTGGAACGCTTGCAGTTTCACGAAGCTCAGATCAACGAGATTGTGCGTATTCGCGAGTTGAATGCGTGAACTGAGCGGAATTGCCCTCGCTACCCTGAAGGTCAGCCATGGCGCAACGCTTGAACCTGCTGTTTCAAAACGCCCCGCGACAATATCTGGAGCGTACCGTTCTTTTCACGGATGAGTTATCGACGCCCGAATCGCTCGCTCTGTTGCGGCACCGAACCTTGCACCACCTGGATCTGCAGCCCTTGAAAGAACGGTCGACCGTACGAGTTCTGCGTGGCTTACATGAGTATCAGGACATGCCGCTGACCAGCTACTTCGCGCTTCCCGGCACGACAACACTGATTCCGAAGAACGACGGCCCTGCGCGCTTTGTGCTGTTTCCCGACTTTACACGTTGCCGTCTGCTGGTTCACGCCGATGGTGACGACTGGCTCAAGCTGTCGGTGGAAGAAGGTCTGGCAGGTTCGCTGCCGGCTGCTGAGAACGCACCGGGCTCACGTTATCTCGATTCATTCGGATATTGGGATTACACCTACGGCGAACTTGTCGGAAGGATTCGCGGAACCGCTGTTCTTGTGAAAGAGGCCGGCGAACCCTGGACTATATTTCTCCAGCAAATCGTTGGGACGCCCGGCTTCGAGGTGGTCCGTATACTTTTCTCGCGAGCTTTGCGCTCTCCTCAGTAGAGCCCGCAAATCAACTCGTATGAAACTCCGCTCCAATGCGCTGCAGACAGACGCGCTCGGAAGCTCCACCCGCTGCGGCTAAGATGCGCTCGACTGGCTCATGTGCTTCCTCGTTGCTGAGCTTGAAAGTCTGGTGATGAACGGGCAAAACGAATTCTGCCCCGGCGTCATTCGCCATCGACCACGCTTGCTCCGGGTTGCAGTGGACGCGGATCCAAGGATCGTACGCGCCAATGGGCATGATGGCCAGGTCAATCGGCTCCGACGTTCTCAACCGCTTGAAGGACTCTGTATAGGCTGTGTCACCCCCGAAGAGAATGCGATAGCGGCCGATTTTCAAGACATAGCCGTTGTAGCCACGGTAGACATCGCTGCGCATGCGGGCTCCCCAGTGGGCAACCTCGAACGCCGTAACCGAACCGTGATTGAGCCGGGCCGTCTCGTTCCACCGCAGCTCGTGTACTTTCCCGTAGTGACGCGTGCGCAGCAGGTCGGACGTGCGATGGGCCGTGATCACTTGAGTAGCTTTACTCTCAAGGCCGCGCAAGCTCGGCAGATCGAAGTGGTCCATGTGGGCGTGGGAGAGCAGGATCAGATCGATGTGGGGCAGTTCTGATAGAGGCAGAGCGACATCCACCAGGCGCTTGATTCCGATGGTCATCGGTCCAACTTTGAGTCCGATGCGGGAGCTAAAAACCGGGTCGGTGATGATGGTGAACCCGTCGACTTTCAGCAGCACGGTGCTGTGCCCCAGCCAGGTGGCGTGCAGGCCGGTATCGGACCAGCTGCGAGGATCAGGCCTACCGGGAGCCGGACTGCTCTCACGGCGGTAATCACGGGAAATTTCATGCAGGAAAGCCGGTGCGGCCCGACGGAGGAAACGTGCCGTCTCGGGTGCTTGCGCCAGTCGTGCTGACATCGTCAGACGCTCGCCTTTACGCCCGGATCCGAACCGGACGCGCTTAGAGTGAGGAGCCTGAGCCATCTCGCTACATGGTCTCAGATGGGGCCGAAACCCGCTCCGTCGAGTTAGCGAACTCGCGTTACCAGCGGAACATGCCGGAAAAGATGGGTCCCTTTAAGCGGGCAGTCACGCCGTCAGCGTTGAGACCCGTATTGTGCAGGTCGAAACTGACGTCGCGGTAGCCGGCCTGGAAGGTTACCGGACCGAAGCACAAGCCGGCATTGGCGCCCGCTTCCGCAAAGTAGCCGTACCCGCCGAAATCCATGCCTCTCAAACCTCCATCCACCTCAAGGAGCCGGTGATGAGGAATGGGAAAGATCCGGAATTCGACGCCTGCCAGGGGTAGCCCTACCTTTTGAGTACCGGTCGCGGGAGGTGGTGCCTTGCTGGCCAATATTGAACCGTAGGCCGAAACGTAGGCGCCGCCTACAGAAACGCCCAGGTGTCCCCAAGGATTGCTCAGCAGATCATATTGATAACCAGCAAAGAAGTAGTTCAAATTCGCAGAGGACTGGATGTTATCGCTTACGTCAAACGAACGTCCGCTGTAGACGAAGGTGCGATGGATCGTATTGTTTCCGCTCTCGCTGAACGGAGTACCCTCCAGGACGATGCGGTGCTTACGAGCCGGTTTGAAAACGAAAAGCCCGTAGAAGGTGGAACGCTGCTGACTGAGATTCAGATCAGATACGAAATCGACCGGTGAGCCTTTATCCGAAAGGTAGCCGCCGGAGTTCACCACCCAGGCTGCGCCTGTCACCTCTATTCGAAAATCCTCAGGACTTTCACTCTGGAAGCCGGATGCTGACTGTGCACGCCCGGTGAGGGGAAGACCCAGGCATAGGACGATTGCGCCCAGGAACGAAAGCTTGTTGCTCAGAGAAACCATTCTTTAGAAAGCCAGAGCGCAATCAAAAAGAATATTCTCAAAGAAAAATTACTCGTATTTGCACTGCTCCGGAAAGCGCAGACGGCAAGTCCGTCTACGCCACCTTACTCAGCTGCGTTCGAGAGCTAGCGGCGCTTTCTTAACGAAAACAGGTGGTTTTAATAGAAACATTCGCGACCGACTGTGTTTTTCATCGGCTATTCATGAACTTCAAACGGAATCGCAACCGATACTCCGGACATTGGTAATGGGAACTGAAACCAAATGTCTGTTACAGCAGCCACTACCCAACAGTTAGCTTGGCAAGAGCCTTCGGTTGCGAAGGAGTTCCAAGCTGGAGTTTCCATCCACAGCCATACGACCTGCTCGGAAGAAAGCATGTCGGTGGTGCCTCCGGTCATTGCTAAATTGATCTGCGTGCGAAGTGATTTTCTGCGCCGCCGGAACGGGCAGAAATCGATCGAAGACAAGCCTAACTTTGCAAACGGCTTCTGGACTCCTCCCTTGCCGCCGCGGCAAGCCTACCGGCTTGAGGAAAAACAGATTCACTCGTACTTCGATTTACCTGCCATCGTTTCGCTCACCGATCATGACAACATTCGAGCCAGTTCACTGCTGAGAGTGATTCGGCAATTTCGAAAAGCGCCGATCTCGACCGAGTGGAGCATCCCGTTCGGTGAAACCTTCTTTCACCTGGGCATCCACAATCTCAATTCGCAAACCGCGGAAACCTGGATGGCCGATCTGAATGCCTACTCGGAGTTCCCGTCGGAGCATCGACTGTTCGAGTTACTCGCCGGGTTGAATGAGAATCCTGACCTGTTGGTTGTGCTGAACCATCCGCTATGGGACGAGAAAGGCATCGGGGAACATCGCCATCGCGAAACATTGCGGAATCTGCTTGCCAAAGCCGCTCCCTTTATCCATGCGCTTGAAGCGAATGGTTTGCGTTCACTGGCCGAGAATGACCTGGTTCGCCAATGGGGTGCGGAACGCAACCTGCCTGTAGTGGCCGGCGGAGATCGTCACGGTCTGGAACCCAATGCCATTCTGAATTTGACGCGCGGCACGACTCTCGCTGAATTCATTCATGAGGTGCGCTACGAGCGCCAGAGCCACATGATGTACATGCCGCAATTCCAGCAATCACGTTTCCTGCGCATCCTGCATATGGTGACCGATGTGGTCCGCGATTATCCGGATAACTTCGAAGGCCGGCGCACCTTTGCCGATCGCATTTATTACCGCACGCCAAACTCAGAAAGTCCGGTATCGTTTTCCTCTGTTTACGGCGAGCACAGCCTGAGCCCAGTTAAACATTTTCTTGCCGCCATGCAAGTGGTCGATCGGCGTCCCCCCTCTGCTATTCTCACGAATGCATGAGCGGTGTTGTCCTCGACGGTAAGAAAATCAGAGACGAAATTCTCAACGAATTACGTCCTCGCGTCGAGGCTTTGAAAGCCAAAGGTACGACTCCAGCCCTAGCAGTGGTTCTGGTCGGCGATGATCCGGCTTCACACATTTACGTCCGCAACAAGCTGAAAGCGTCAGAGGAACTGGGCATCCGTAGCATTGAAATTCGTGCTCCCGGTGACCTGTCGACCTTCGAACTGACGAAGTTCCTCGAAGCACGCGGAGATGAGTTGAAGCAGGCCCACGCCATTCTGGTGCAGATGCCCCTGCCTCCGCAAGTCGATGCGGAAGCCATCACCACGCGCTTTGTCGATGGCGCTCGCGATGTCGATGGCTTCGGTCCGTTCAGCTTGGGCCAGTTGGTCTTGAACCGCCCGTGGCCTCGAGCATGTACTCCCGCAGGCATCATGGAACTGCTGAAGCGATACAACATCGACATAGCTGGAAGGAAGGCTGTCGTGGTGGGACGCAGTGACATCGTTGGGAAACCAATGGCACTGCTGTTGCTGCACCAGAACGCGACCGTGACCATCTGCCACTCCAAGACCAAGGGCCTGGCCGCCGAGTGCCGAAGCGCCGACATTCTGATTGCGGCGATCGGAAGACCAGCCATGCTGGGGTCCGATCACATTAAGCCTGGTGCGGTTGTTGTGGATGTCGGCATGAATCGTGTCACCGATAGAGCTCTCGCTCAGCAGCTTTTTCAGCATCAGCCCAAACGGTTGGAGAGCTTCGGCAAAACGGGTAGCGTGCTGGTGGGAGATGTCGATCCCCAGGCCATGGAGGATCTCTCCTCCGCTTATACACCGGTCCCGGGTGGCGTCGGTCCTTTGACGATCGCAATGCTGATGGCGAATACCATCACCCTGGCTGAACATTCGGCCGCCGCTGCTGCTGCCTGAACGCCGATGAAGGTCGGTCTCACCGGGGGTTACGCAACCGGTAAGTCTTTCGTTGCGGCAGAACTCGAGCGCCTGGGCTGTTTTCTCATCTACGCCGATAAATTGGGGCACCAGGTTTTGCTTCCCCAAGGTGAAGCCTACGCGCCCGCACTCAAGCTTTTCGGACCCGAGATACTCGATGAGAACCAGTTGATCAATCGCCGAAAGCTGGGGCGTCTGGCCTTTGCCAGTCCGGGCCGCCTGGCCGAACTGAATGCCGTGGTTCATCCTGCAGTCTTCCGCCTGGAGGAGCAATTGATTGCGCAGTTTGCTTCCCAACACCCACACGGCATCGCGGTTGTGGAAGCAGCTATCCTGATTGAAACGGGACGTTTTTCCTATTTCGACCGTCTAATTCTGACCGACTGTAGCGAAGAGCTGCAGATTGCTCGGGCGATGGCGAGAGATAACGTGAGTGAGGATCAGGTGCGAGCGCGGCTGAAGATGCAAATGCCGATAACTGAGAAACGGGCGTTTGCCGATTACATCATCGAGACCGGCACTTCTGTCGACGAGACGAAGCAGCAGGTACAGAGCATATTTGAGCAACTACGGAGCCAGGCATGAGGCTACGCTCTATGTTCATGGGTGCGGTCCTGGCTGTGATTTTCATTGCAATTACTTCGGGTACGCGCTGGAATGTGCGGACCTTGGCGTCGCCTTTCCTTCACAGTGCTTCCAAGTGGTATGAACCCGAGTCGGTTCGTGGCGCCGGGCTCTCGGCCGACGAACAAAATAATATCGACATCTACAAGACTGCACGTCAGGCGACGGTCTACATTACCAGCACCACGGTGCGCCGAGACTTCTTTTATCAGCCCGTAGCTTCCCAGAGCCTCGGGTCTGGATTTCTCATCAACGACCAGGGCTTCATACTGACGAACTTTCATGTCGTATCGGGCAGCAAACGCTTGCAAGTTACGCTTTCGGATCAGTCTCAATACTTTGCGACCGCCCTAGATACGGACCGGTCGGACGATCTGGCACTCATCAAAATCGACCTAAAGAAAAAGGCAGAGTTCTTGCGGCTCGGCGATTCGGAGCACTTGCAGGTTGGCCAGAAGGTGCTCGCCATAGGGAATCCTTTCGGCTTAGAAGGAACCCTGACCGTCGGTGTGGTCAGCTCTATCGGACGCTCGATCGAAGGTGAGAACCAACAGCGTCTGGAAGGCATGGTTCAGACCGATGCCGCAATTAACGGCGGCAATAGCGGCGGCCCGCTGCTGGACTCCAGCGGTGCGGTTATCGGTATCAATACGGCCATCCTCGGCCAGACCAATCTCGGGATCGGCTTCGCGTTGCCGATCAATCGGGCGAAGGCCCTTCTTGCCGATTACCAGGCGGGCCGCGTGACCGAGCGACCCAAAATTGGCATTACGACCGAGTTTGTAGCCGGCGATTTAGCAGAGGCGCTGGAGCTACCGCGCAAGGGCGGCCTGCTGGTTCAGGAAGTGGGCCGCGGAACTTCTGAAGATGCGGCCGGGGTCCGCGGTGCGCGTCAGGTGGTGGATGTCGGAAACGTTGAGCTTGGTATCGGCGGCGATCTGATTGTTGCTATTGATGGCAAGCCGGTCGATCGTCAGGATGCACTCGTGCGTGCCATCTCGGCAAAGCGCGTCGGAGACACAATCAAGTTATCTGTGGTGCGCAGCGGACGAGTGTTGGATTTAACGGTCAAGCTGCTGAGGCCACCCGCCGACCTCGGATGAAGTGTCGCTGGCTACAGAGCCTCGCGCGAAGGGACTGAAGTTGGTCTGATAGTCGAAGTGATCCACTCCTTCGGCGCGCTTCAGGAAGTTCACAACCGCATACGTGACCGGCGTCATGAGCGTCTCGTAGACGACCTTGATCAGATATCCCGAAACGATGAGGTTCAGGATGACAGACAGGGACCGCGTTCCATAGAATGCTGCGAACATCACGACGCTTGTATCAACGGCTTGGCCCACAATCGTTGAAGAAATGGTTCGGGTCCAGAGATACCGGCCTTTGGTCAGCAGCTTCAGCTTCGCAAGCGTAAACGAGTTCGCAAATTCTCCGCACCAGTAAGCCAGCAGGCTGGCAGCAACGATACGGCCCACTGGCTTGAAGATTGTCTCGAAGGCAGCCTGGTCCTTATATTCAGGTGCCGGTGGAACAATGACGGCGACGTAGCTGATACCCACCATCAGAAAAGAAGCGAAGAAACCATACCAGATGGCGCGGCGAGAGGCTGCATAACCGTAGACTTCGGTGAAGATGTCTCCGAAGATGTAGGTGATTGGGAATAGCATCTGGGCAGCACTGATGCGCAGCGGTCCAACAGCAAAGAACTTCGGGGCCACCAGGTTCGAGATCAGCAGAACGGTGACGAAGAGCGTAATGAATGGATCGAGATATTTGTAGTCTCTGCTGCTTCGCAACAAAGACGGTGCGGTCATGCTGGCCATGTCGGTACTCCAGCATAAATGAATTGAGAGAAGGAGCCTCTAGAACTCGACCACAGCCATTCTGCCGTCGGTAATCAACCGGTCGCCCGTGGCGTTCGACGGATTTGTAGGAAGGTTAGTTCTCTCCACCAGGGCAACTCCCTTCACGCCACCGGTGAATAACATATCGCTTACAACTTTCGATCGTTCCAAGTCGATGTTCGGATCGATACCATGCGTGAACGATTTGGATTGTGGCGAGAAGGTGATGCTGGTGTCGTGAGTTGCCGCGGCGATCCATACCGGCTTGCCATTGAAGGTGCGCGGGCGCTGCCAGATGCGGATGTGATGTCGCATGGCAAACGTATCATTCTGTCTTTGGAGAGCCAGATCCGGCGGGCGCCCCTCCAGCGTAAGAATCGACATGGGTGCTTCGTTGTAGCCCCGGTCCTCGATGATGGCGCGGGCCGTTTCCATTTTCGAGGCCTGGCTCAGGGCATCGGCAGAGAACCAGCCGGCCTTCTGAAAGGCCGTTTGTATCTCCTGTAGAGTTCCGATGAACATGATGTTCGTCATGTCGGACGGCTCCGGGGGCTTCAAGGCGGCCGTTCGCAGGGGCTCGGAATTGACCAAGTTCGCCAAAGCATCGGCTGGCCCAACGGATGCCATGCTCCGCCTTGGTGTTGAGGACGGCAGGTCCAGCGAACGCGTCAACTTGAGCTTCAGGTCAACCCCGGGTTTAAAGTCAATTGAGGGATCGACTTCTTTCACGATTGCCCCCTTCACCTGACCGAGAATCTGCGCGAATTGGCCGTATTTCTCCTGAAGTTTGTTGATACCGCGATCAATTTGAGATCCGAAGGTCTGGGACTCGTCGATGCCTATCACAAGGCCCGTGCTGTCGACTGTCTCGCGGGCATTGTCAACGGCAGTCAACACACACGAGAGGGAAACATCAATACCCGATCCGGTCTTCAATCGTGTGAAGTGGAGGCGAAGGTTCGCGTGCTGCTGCGGATCACTTTCATTGGCTGCTTTAAAGGCTCTTACATCGGCTGTGTTGCCTGTCAGAATCGCACCGGAATCTAGTACAGCTACGTCATCCACGAAAACGGGCACCGCCAGCACGGCCTGAATGGGTTCGCCAGATTTGTGATTGCTGGATGCTTCGGTAGTCAGGCGCACATTCAATTCGGTGCCGACAGGCAATGTGGCGGCGGCGGCGGCGGACAGAAGAAAGCTAATTGAAACCAAATAGCAATACGCGAATAACGGCACGGCAGTCTCTGCTTTCAGGTTATAGAAACTGCGTTCAGAAGCTCTGAAAAAGTCGGAAATTTCTTACTAAGGCTTGTCCTTTGAAGATGAGTTTTCAATGCTATCCTCGGGACAATGGCTGTAAACGGCTCGATGGGGATACTTACGCGCGTGGAGGAGCCATTCGCGCGAAATCAGGACGGTCGACCTGATCTCCCCCTGAATAGCGATGCCTTATATAGTTTCGGAAGTCTTATCCGGAGCGTAGAGCAAGCTCTGCTCGACCTCTTCGGCAAAGGCCAGCTATCAGGTACAACGCACACCTGCATCGGTCAAGAGCTTTGCCAGATGAGCGTCGTGCGGGCGTTGATGGATCCCAATGATGTGGTGTTATCCAACCACCGGAACCATGGCCATTTCCTGACGTATTCTGGCGACGTTCGAGGTCTCATCACCGAAATCATGGGTCGCCAAGGCGGCACTTGTGGTGGCGTGGGCGGCAGCCAGCATCTCGCCTTTCGGGGCTTCCACAGCAACGGTGTTCAGGCCGGAATGACGGGCATCGGTGTCGGTATGGCGCTGGCACGCAAGATGAGAGGCAGTTCCGGAGTGGTAGCCATTGTTGTCGGCGATGGAACCACGGGCGAAGGCATGCTTTACGAAAGCATCAATCTGGCCTCCATCTGGCAAGTGCCTACGTTGTTTGTGGTTGAGAACAACGGAATCGCGCAGACAACGCCTACAGTTCACACCGTTGGAGGATCCATTGAATCTCGGGGGCTGGCGTTTGGTCTACGGACCTGGAGGCTGAACGATGCCGATCCCCACTTCTTCCTCGATGTTGCGGATGTCGTGAGTGAAATGCGCCGGACGGGTGAACCAGGCATGCTCGTGATTGATACGTGCCGCCTTGGTCCGCATAGCAAGGGCGATGATCTACGGCCGGCCGAAGAGATGGAGCGCATTCGCACGCGTGACCCTCTCATGCGTCTCGGCGACGAACTCGCGGCTGCTCGCCGTTCCGAAATCGACGAGCACAACAGGGAGTTTCTGGCAGAAGTTCTGCAGTGGGCCGGACAGCAGCCCGATGAAACCGAACTGCCTCCACCCATGTGGAAGCAGATGGTGAATCAGCAGCCCAGGAACGTCACGGAAACGGTATCCACGGGCAACGTTCGATCGGCAATCGGGGCCGCACTCGAAAGCCTATTGGCCTCCGACCCCGAATGTTTATTGCTGGGCGAGGATCTTCACGATCCCTACGGTGGCGCGTTCAAAGTAACGGCTGGGCTTTCTACAAAGTATGCGGAACGAGTCATCTCGACTCCCATCAGCGAAGCGGGCGTGACCGGAGCCGCCATTGGACTGGCATTGGCGGGTTTCAAGCCCATCGTGGAAATCATGTTCGCCGACTTCCTGACGCTTGCGATGGATCAGCTCTACAATCATGCCGCCAAGTTTCCGGGCATGTTTGAAGAGGCGAAGGTGCCCCTGCTGCTTCGTACACCGAGCGGCGGACGTCGCGGCTACGGGCCCACCCACAGTCAGTCGCCGGAAAATCTAGCCTGCGCGATCCCAGGCATGACCGTTCTCTTCCCGAGTCACCGGCATAATGTGACTGCCTTGGTGGAGAGTTCGGTTCGTGAATGGCCGTATCCGAAAATCTGTTTCGAGCACAAGCTGCTGTACGGAATGACCTGCCAGCCGGGGACCTACAGAGAGTTGCCGGCCTCAGCTGCCGATGCTGGGGCTACTCTTTTCCCGACGATCGTCGATGGACCGGCAAACCCGGATCTGACGATTGTCGCGTACGGATACTCCGTTGTGATGGCCGAAGAACTGGTGGCACGCCTGGCCGAAGAAGAACTCACGGCTGAGATTGTCGCGCCCAGTCTGTTAAGTCCATTCCCGCGGCAGACGATTGTGCCTTATCTGTTAAAGCGCGATTACGTTCTTGTGATTGAGGAGGCCCATACGGAATTTGGTGTCGGGGCTGAGATCGGTGCTCTTCTGGCTGCTGCCGGGTATCGCGGTCGCTTTCACCGCGTCGGCACGCCTGGCGTTCCGATTCCTGCCGCACGAAGTTTGGAGTCGCAGGTTGTTCCCAGCGTGGACACACTCATGAACGCCGTACTCGACGTTTTGCTGCCCACTGACTGAACATGCCCCGAGCAATCCTGACTCCTCGCATCAATAACAACGACGATTCTGTCCGACTGATCCACCTGGCCGTGGAAGTCGGCGCCGAGGTCCGACCAGGAGCTCTGGTAGCGGAAGTTGAGACCGATAAGGCTAACTTCACTGTCGAATCGGAAGAAGCGGGCTTCGTCCTGCAGATCTGCCACAAGACCGGCGAAGAGGTACCGGTAGGTTCGGTCCTCATGTGGTTGGGCGACACGGCCGGCGAAGAAATAAAGCCTGCCGGTGCGGCCGCCCAGAATGGCACAGCGGGAGCTAAATCAACCAAGCCTGCCGGGTCAGGAATCAGCTTGAAAGCTCAGCTACTGCTGCGTCAATATCATCTGGACCCGGGTGCGGTTGACCATTCTGGCGATCGGCTGACGGCCGAAGACGTCGAACGCCACATTCAAGCAAAGGGTCTGAAACTGCCGTCCGCAGCCCCAGTCCCACAGGAAACAACAGAAGGCACGCCACCGGTGGCCGGGAAAACTCAGGAGTTGAGTCCCCAGGAGCGGGGAATGCTGCGTACCGTACTCTGGCACCGCGATTCCGCTGTGCCGGGCTACCTGGAACTGCCTTACGAGACACGGCCTTGGGTCGACTATGCGGGTGCGTTTCAAAAGACGCACAAGCTGATGTTCGATCCGCTCTTGTCGTTGCTGGCCTTCCGCCTCACGAGTCTTGCGCGGGAATACCCGCTGGTGAACTCCACGATCACCGGCAACAACCGCCATCTCTACGAGCACGTGAACCTGGGATTCACGGTTCAGGCCGGCGCAACCTTATATATGGTGACGGTTCAGAACGCCGACACAATGACCGCGAAGGAATTCGTCGACAAGTTGATGGCCCTGCAAATCGCAGCTATGAAGAAGTCGTTACGGGCCGAAGAAATATCGGGGACGACCTTGGCCTTCACCAGCATGGCGCGCTGGTCGGTGGCCCGCCACATGCCGATTCTTCCGCCTTATTGCTCATTCATCGTGGCGCACGTCGGCGCGGCCGCGGATGGTACCAGTCATCTGGGAGCGACCTACGACCATCGTGTTCTGACAGGCTTTGACGTCGCTCAAATGCTTCGAGAACTGAGCCGGCCGCCGGAAGTCATTACCCCAGCGCCGGATCTATCTGCCTAAAGACGCGCATTAGTCTAAGCGCAGAAACAGCCCAAAAGGATTTCAAACGAATGAAGAACGAAGACGCCCAAGCGGCGATTCTGGCGAAAGTCAGAGAACTTTCCAAATCGATCGGCCGCGATGCGCGATCCTTGAAAACCGGCGATGTTATCCCCACTTCGGGAGCGCTGGATTCAGCCGGGCTCATGGAACTGATGATCTGGTACGAGGCTGAGTTCGGCTTATCGATCCCCCAGGACGACTTCACCCTGGAAAACTTTGGCAGCGTTGACCAAATGACGGATTACCTCGCGGTTCACAGCAACCAGGCATGAATTGGCCTGACGGCAAGAAATTTGCCTTCACCATTTTTGATGATCCGGACGCCCAGACCGAAGAGCACAGCCGTCTGGTCTACTCCTTCCTGGCAGATCTCGGGTTCCGGACGACCAAAGCTGTTTGGCCCGTCGGACCTCTTCGCGAGACGAATTCTGATGGCACGACCTGTGCCGATCCGGCGTTTCGGGCACATTGCCAGGAATTGCAGCGGATCGGCTTTGAAATTGGGTTCCACAACGCCGCACCGCACTCCTGCACCCGCGAAGAAACCATTGCGGCGCTCGATGCCTTTCGCAGCTATTTCGGGCATGATCCCGTCACCATGGCGAACCATTACAACGGCGACGCCATGTACTGGGGGCCGGCCCGGCTCGATGGCATCCATAAGCAGGTTTACAACCTGAGTACGCGCGGGCGCACCCGGAACAAACATTTTGGTCACGTACCCGGCCACCCTATGTTTTGGGGCGATGTTTGCCGTGAGCGCATCGGCTATTGCCGTAATTTTGTCTTCCCGGAGATTGATACGCTCAGCCAGTTCGCGGCCGTGCCGTACTATGATCCGCGCCGCCCGTACGTTCGGGCGTGGTTCACCTCTACCGACGGCCATAACTGCGAGCAGTTCCTGAAAGCAGTTCAGGAAAACAATCAGGACCGGCTCGAAGCCTCGGGCGGCGCGTGCATCATGTACACACACTTCGGCCATCAATTCGTTCAGGACGGCAAATTGAACCCGACGTTCATTCGGTTGATGGAGCGCCTGGCAGCTAAACCGGGCTACTTTGTTCCGCTGGGCACGATTCTTCAGCATCTGGAGAACCGGCAGGGCTTAACGACCATCTCCTCACCGCAGTGGCTCTCATTGCAGACACGCTGGTTGTGGGGCAAGCTCTTTCTCGGCGCCACTTAACGCAAGTCTCGGCTTCTACACCTGCTTCTTTGTCTATATTGAGGGGACGTGCCAATTCATTTTCAGCCTC
This sequence comes from uncultured Acidobacteriaceae bacterium, assembly GCA_963814195.1. Classification (GTDB taxonomy): domain Bacteria; phylum Acidobacteriota; class Terriglobia; order Bryobacterales; family Bryobacteraceae; genus Bog-105. The sequence goes on along the minus strand of CAWFBU010000002.1, from coordinate 570,332 downwards.
TTAGTCACTCCAATGTGAATGCCGCCAAGGGATTTAATGAGCGCATCACGCATGGTCACGAGGCGCCCTTCCTGCTGCCCGAAGAGGCGGATGAAGCTCCCAAAACGGGCGAAATCCAAGGACAGCATTACCTGGCCATGGACGGCGAGGAAGCCCGCGGAGGTTATCTGCTGGTTCAGTATCCGGCTGTGCTGGATGGCGCTTCCCTCACGGTCGCCAACATACAATCGCCGCTCTCCGAAAGCATTGTTGACAATCGATTCGCCATGTTGCCTTTGCAGATGGTGAAACAGTTTCTCAGCCACAATCGCAACTGCTTCGTGGTCGGCATGGGCGACCAGGGGAATCCGCTGCCGCGCCTTTTGAAGGCGTCTGGCTGGGGCTTGGAAAGCGTTCCGTTCTACTTCCGCATCCATAAAGCTTCGCGATTTCTGACGTCCATGCCTGTCTTGCAATCGCCCGCGTGGAAGCGCATGGCAGCCGGGCTGGCCGCGTATTCCGGGCTCGGCGCATTGGGCGGCGCCCTGGTGCAACGAAGCAAGGTGAAACTTGCTCGCGATGCGTCAATCCAGCTTGAAACGCAGTGGGGCGACTGGGCGGATGAAATCTGGAAGGCGTTTGCGCCGACGTTGCGATTTGGTGTAAGACGAGATCTGCAAACGCTGCGCGAACTCTACCGGGCCGACTCTCAGCGTCTTCGTATTCATCGCGTTACCGCCGGTGGGCGCACGGTGGGATGGGCATCATCCATGCTCAAACAAATGGAGAACAACGCCTACTTCGGTAATCTCCTGGTGGCCTCAGTTCTCGATTGCGCAGCGCTTCCGGACCACTATGGGACCGTAGCTGCTCTGGTCGATCGCGCCCTCGGGTCTGAAGGTGCCGATCTGGTTATTACCAACCAATCGATGACGGTGTGGAAAGCGGCTTTCGTGGCCGCTGGCTTTCGCTCGGGACCGTCCCGCTTTCAGGTCGCGGTCTCACCGGAAATGACCAAGGTCCTCAGCAAAACACCGATCGAAAGTGGCATGGTGCAGTTCAATCGGGGCGATGGCGACGGTCGCTTGAATCTCTAAGCCGTCCTCCAGGCACGCCGCGGAACCGCGAAATTCTTCTGATTCAAATGAGCGCAAAAGTAATTGGCTTAAAGGATTGCCGTTATAATCGGATCGTGTCACGTGCGCCAGCTGCGCTGCTTCTCTCAGCCATCTGTTTGATCGGTTGCGGAAACAGCATGAAAAGTAAAGAGAAGGTGCAGGCTGCCATCGTGGAGCGACTGCAAAGTAAGACCGGCCTGAACGTCAACGATCTCGACGTTAACACGACCGCTGTTACTTTCGACAAGAACATGGCTTATGCGACGGTCGCCATTCACCCCAAGGGAGACTCCACCGTCAACCATGGCATGACAATGAAGTATACGCTCGAAGGCCGCGACGGTAAGTGGGTGGTTGTGAAACTAAACTCTCCCGGCGGCGGTCCGATCTCGGGAGGTATGCCAATGGGTCACGATAGCGTGGGAGGATCGCTCCCGCCCGGTCATCCCTCGGTTCCGGCCAGCCCTGAATCCTCTCCTGACGCCCTGCCCAGTCCGCACGGTACAACTACGGATGCGAGCGGACAGAACCGATGAAGACTGTTGCTGTTCTGGGGGGCGGACCCGCCGGTGCAACCGCCGCTGAACGCCTGGCGCGCTCGGGTGTTCGCACAATTATCCTGGATGAAAAATTGGCTTGGGAGAAGCCCTGCGGCGGGGGCATTACTTACAAGGCCTATTCTCAATACCCTTACCTGATCGAGAACGATACACCTAAGAAACTAGTTACCGACACTCTGCTCGCGGCTCCCAAGTCGGGTGCATACAAGATGGCGTTAACGCGTCCCCTGGTCATCTATTCGCGTATCGATCTGAATGGCATGCTGCTGCGGCGCGCGGAAGCGGCAGGTGCCGAGATTGAAAAGACGCGCGTAATGGGCCTTGACCGGAATGCAAACGGGTGGACCATCCGAACGCGTGAAGGCCGGATCCAGGCTGACGCTTGCGTTATAGCAACCGGCGCGCGCAATCCCTTGCGGGATGTCGGTACACAATACACTGCCCAGGACACAATGTACGCTCTCGGGTATTGGGTGCCGGTTGATCAGCCACATATTGACATTCAGTTCCTACCCAATCTTGAGGGCTACATCTGGGTGTTTCCTCGCGCGGGTCATCTTTCAGTGGGAATCTGTGGCAAGAGCGAATCGGCCCAATGTCTGCGCGTGCGGCTGGAACGTTACATGGACGAGAAGGGCATCTCCCGCAAAGATGCAAAGTTCTACGGGCATATGCTGCCGGCCCTCGAGTCTCGAGGTTGGCGTAATAATCGGCTCGCAGGTGATGGCTGGATTGCGGTCGGCGATGCTGGTGGCCTGGTAGATCCGATTACAGGCGAAGGTCTGTATTACGCGATTCGGTCGGGTGATCTCGCCAGCCAGGTGCTGCTGAACGGAACCGAGCCCGAAAAGAAGGCCGCGGTCTACCAGCAGATGATCGCCGGCGATTTTGGTTCCGATCTTACCTATGGCGCCGGCCTGGCCAAGCGTCTGTTCTGCGGTGCCGTTTGCTTCGGAGCGGTTCCATCGCGCATGATCAACTTCATGAAGCGGAGTCCGAAGTTCTGCGAAATCATGCAGGACCTGTTCTCTGGAACACAGCCCTATCTCGACCTGAAGATGCGACTGGTTCGAAACGTCAACACGACCCTGCACGAGATTTTCATGAGCTTTCTTTTCCGTAAGCTGATTCTTGGCCACACTCGGGTATGAACACCGTTCAGTCCGAAGCGCTTCTTCGCCGTGCTCTAAGCAGTATTCCGGGCGGAGTTAACTCTCCTGTACGAGCCTTTCGCGCGGTCGGCGGAGCGCCTCGCTTTATCCAGCATGGCGAAGGATCCCACTTCTTCGACGTGGACGGTAATGAGTACATCGACTACATCGGATCCTGGGGCCCGCTCATTTTTGGGCATCGTCCCAAGTTCGTTCTGGATGCGATTCAGGCAGTGCTGGAGTTGGGTACCAGTTTCGGCGCTCCCACGGGCCGCGAAGTTGAACTCGCTGAACTGATTATCGACGCGGTGCCTTCGGTAGAGATGGTGCGCCTGGTGAACTCCGGAACCGAGGCATGCATGAGTGCCATACGCCTGGCTCGGGGGTACACCGGACGAGAACTCACCATCAAATTTGAAGGCTGTTACCACGGTCACGTCGACTCCTTGCTTGTTAAGGCCGGGTCGGGGATCGCCACGCTGAGCCTCCCGGATACGGCCGGGGTTCCTCGTGCGTTCGCCGAAACAACTATTGCGATCCCTTTTAACGATCTCGACCGGGTTGAATCGGTCTTCCGTGAACAGGGAGATCGGATTGCTGCCCTGATCGTCGAGCCGGTCGCCGGCAATATGGGACTGATTCCACCTCAGCCCGGATTCTTGCAAGGTCTACGAAAGTTAACAGAGCAGTACGGTGCAGTTTTGATTTTCGATGAGGTCATGACTGGCTTCCGCCTCAGTCGCGGTGGAGCACAACAGTTGTACGGTGTAACGCCCGACATTACGGCTTTGGGCAAGATCCTGGGCGGCGGACTGCCCATTGCGGCCTACGGTGGTAAAGCCGAGATCATGCGTAAAGTAGCTCCAAGTGGTCCGGTGTATCAGGCCGGCACGTTATCGGGCAATCCGCTCGCGGTCAGCGCCGGTATTGCTATGCTGACGCATCTGGAACAGCATCCGGAAACCTACGAAATTCTTGAACAGCTGGGCGCAACGCTCACCTCGCAGGTGCCGGAAGGTATGACCGTGAACCGTGTCGGCTCCATGTTTACTTACTTCTTCCATCCGGGTCCGGTGCGGAACTTTGACGATGCCAAGCAGTCCGATGCCTCGGCTTTCGGAGCATTCTTCCACCACCTGCTGGAGCATGGGGTTTACTTTCCGCCGTCCCAGTTTGAAGCCGCTTTCCTCTCGGCCGTCCATTCTGAAGCAGACCTTGCCCGGTCCAGTGCTGCCATTGCCGAGTTCGTCAGAGTTAGTGCCTAGAGTTCTGGTTACCGGCGCTGCGAAACGCATCGGCAAAGCGATCGCTCTTCATCTCTCCCAGCACGGCTTTGACGTTGCCATTCATTACCACAACTCTGAAGAGGAGGCCCGCGCGGTATCGCAGGCGTGCCGAAATGCGCCTCTGTTTCGAGCCGACCTGTCGGATGTGAAAGAAATCCAGCGCATGTTCGGCGAGATCCGCGAACAATTCGGTCCGCTGGATTGTTTGGTCAACAATGCCGCCCGCTTTACCCGTTTCGATCCGCTCGACATCACAGAGGCCGATTGGGACTACATCCACGACGTTAATTTAAAGGCGACTTTCTTCTGCTGTCAGGAAGCCGCCCGGCAGATGCAGCAGATTGGCGCGGGTCGGATTGTGAACATCAGTTCGCTGGGTGGCATTCGACCTTGGGCCGACCATGTTCACTACTGCGCCTCTAAAGCAGGAGTCATCATGATGACAAAAGCGTTAGGGAAAGCTCTGGCCCCTGTCATCACCGTCAACTCAGTTGCCCCCGGAGTTATCTCGTTCGACGATGTAGATGCCCGTACGCAAGCGATGATCGATGCAACTCCGATGAGGCGGTCCGGAAAGGCGATTGAGGTTGCGGAAGCAGTCCAATTTTTCCTTACTGCGCCTGACTTCATCACCGGTCAGATTCTGGCAGTGGATGGCGGCCTGAACGACCGGTAGTGGTGCACCTGAAGTGATGCCGTAGAAACGAGCCGAAGCGCAAGAATCGGATATCGGTGCGTTCTGAAACCTCCTAGCTTGGGGTAAGGAGCACCCATGTCATTCTTGATCAGCGCCTTATCTGAAGAGCAATTTCAACCTCTTTTTCGTTTGCCGGATTCCGAGTTGGAAAGCGTGCAAGCAGTTCGTATATGACAGCGACTACGAAGCCTGGATTCCCCTGCCGGATTTCGCTGGAGGACGCAGAGGTTGGAGAGCGCGTCGTCTTGGTTCATTATGAGCATCACGCCGCGAACTCCCCTTTCCGTGCCAGTCATGCCATCTTCGTGCGTGAGAACAGGCAACAGGCTCAGCTTCAAGTTGATAAAGTGCCGGTGATGTTTCGTTCTCGGATGCTCTCGCTCCGTGGTTTTGACCAGGCGGGCATGATGCGCGCTGCCGATTTAACGGAAGGTACCCTCCTGGAACCGGCCATTCAGAAAATCTTTGATAACTCAGAGGTAGCCTTCATTCATATTCACTTCGCAAAACCCGGGTGTTACGCCGCTCGTGTCTCGCGTGTGTAGGACACCACTGCTCGCAGATTCTTGAGAACGGCGCATGAGGCGGGGCAATGCAACCTAAACCGGAGCAGGTTCCGATCGGTTGTACTAGGTACGTACGAACTTACGCGACTGAAACAATACCTGGCAAAAGCCAGTCACTTTAACAGAAGGATCTAGAAAGCTCCCGCTTATGAAGAATCTATTGACAGGTACTGCTCTCTTACTGGCGCTCGTTTTGTCGCCTGCAATCTATGCACAAGATCATCACGATGACCAAGGTAGCCAACGGTATTACGACAGTAAGCACAAGGACTACCATTCCTGGAACTCCGATGAGAACCAACGGTATCACCAGTACTTACAGGAGAACCACAAGAAGGATCACGACTTCAACAAAAGCAGCAAGCGTGACCAGCAGAGCTATTGGGACTATCGTCACCAACACGAAAGCTCTCATTGATCTAAGCCGGGATTGACCGTTGACCAGGCTCCGTTTGGAGGATTGCCCCCAAACGGAGCTTGTTTGTTTTGTCTTAGAGCACGAAGTATCCTCGCTGAGAGGCCAGAGCCGCCTCCTCAGACGCATCCATTCCAACCTCCTCGGGACCGTAGAACTAATCACTTATCCAATCATCAAACTGCAACAGAGATTTGAAACACTGTGGTTTCAATTCTGAGGAGCTTTTCCTAATGCGTTTGTTCGCGCACCCGTTGTTGGTCGCAGCTCTGTTGCTCTCTTTCCAGACAATTAAGTTACAAGCACAAGTTGACACCTCATCTTTGACGGGTACCGTTACTGATCCGCAGGGTCATCGTATTCCGGGTGCGACGGTTGCTGCTGTCCAATCCGACACGGGACTAACGCGGCGCACCTTTACGGCTGGCGAAGGCACCTTTTCATTAAACGAACTTCCCATCGGCACGTATTCAGTCACCATTTCGAAAGCTGGTTTTACCGACTATGTAGCCGCCCGAGTTCTCCAGGAGATTGGCGCAACGCGTACCTTGACCGCTACTTTAAGTCTCGCCAAAGGATCCGGTAACTCGACAACCGTCGTCGAATCGCTGGTACAGGCAGATCGTTCCAGCGCAACCGTGGGTTCTGCCATTGAGAACACGCAAATTCAGGAGCTTCCTATCAACGGGCGTAACTGGGCTCGGCTAACCGCGCTCGTTCCTGGTGCGGTTGACAATGGACCGGGTGACCAGCGCAACATACGTTTCGCGGGTCACGGTCTGGACGACAACAACATCACGCTGGACGGCGTCGACGCTACGGCGGTTTACAACCAGGAACAGCGTCAGTATGTGCGGCTGAACATTCCGCTCGGATCCATCAACGAGTTTCAAGTGCAAACTCAGAACTTCGGTGCAGATGTCGAAGGTGGTACGGCGGGCGGTCAAGTCTCGGTTGCCTCACCGGCTGGCACTAATTCCTTCCACGGTGAAGCATTCGAATTCTTCCGAAATGATGCCATCGAAGCTCGCGCTTTTAATAACGGCGCGAGTCCGAATCCATTCTTACTGAACCAGTTTGGAGCAAGCTTGGGAGGGCCGATTGTCAAAAATAAGACGTTCTTCTACGCGAACTACGAAGGCATTCGCCAGCGCCTGGGGCAACCGCAAATCGGCGTTGTTCCCAGTCCAAGTTTTCGTTCCCGTGTTCTGAGTACGTCACCCGCCCTTGCTCCAATTCTCGCGGCTTATCCGAACGGTACCTCTCCCACTGCCAATCCAAACATCTACAACTATGTCGCCGAGTTGAACAACATCGACAACGAAGATGCCGGGATGATTCGCATTGACCAGCATTTCACTTCCCGAACGACGGCATTCGTTCGCTACAACGCAGATGAGGCGGTAGGAAACAATTTAACCGGCAACCTGAATGCTCGTGCTCTCGCCGATACGCGGTTCAAAAATGGGGTTGTCGATCTGGTTCATATCTTCTCGCCAACCCTTCTGAATGAAGCTAAGTTCGGCGCGAATCTGCAGATGTATCACACAGGAAACCAGACTCTGGTGCCCACCACGGTCTCGGTGCCTGGCTTTAGCTCCCTTACAGCGAGCAACACATCTGACGCTTACGCGAAGTCCATGTCATTGATTGACAATCTGTCGTGGCAGAAAGGCCGCCATACGCTGAAGTTCGGCTATGAGACGCGCTGGGTTCTTCTGAACCAGGGCAACTCTCCGACTGGAACCCTGAACTTTGTCGCAGCCTCTGGAACTGGCAATGCGCAGAACAACTTTCTCAACAACGTCGTGGATAGCGCAACCTACGTTTCTTTAACGCCGCTGCTTCGCTTGCGTAAGGCTCAATACTGGGGCTACGTCCAGGACGAGTGGAAAGTCACAGACCGATTAACTCTGAACCTGGGTCTGCGTTACAACTTCTTCAACCGGTTCCATGAAGTGGATAACCGTGCTGTGCCGTTCGACTTCCAGACTTGCGGTCCGCAAGGCTATTGCGCCAACAATGCCGAATTCAGCAAGCCACGCTATAACGATTTCGACCCGCGCGTAGCGCTTGCCTGGGCCCACGGTCAAACCGTGTTTCGCGCCGGGTTCGGCCTCTATCATGACGACGGCCAGGAAGACGATCAGAACTTACCGCTCGCGAATGACGTCGCCCGGTACAGCCTGACGCGAAGCGCATCGATACCCAACCTTTCCTATCCATTCACGCCCTTTCTCTCCCTCACGCAAGGCATTCTCAGCCCGCGCGACAATTATCGGAATCGTAAGGACTTCTATGTCTCGGCCTGGACCGCCTCTGTCCAACAGACTCTTCCGGGCAGTATTCTCGGCACGCTCACCTACCTGGGAAACAAGGGAACCGACATCCTGACGACGACTTACGTAAACGTCATCAACCCCGCCACGGGCGTTCGTCCCTATCCTGCCTTTGGAGCCGTTTCCTGGCGCGGCAACGACAGCAACAGCTCGTTTCACGCTCTCAACGCCAATGTCCGCCGTCCTTTCGCGAACGGCATCCTGTTATCGGCAAATTACATGTGGTCGCATTCCATCGACGATGATGGCATCGGCGGCGGCGAATCCGACACACCCCAAAACGTCCTCTGCCGGGCCTGTGAAAAGGGTGCGAGCGACTTCGATGTCCGCCAGGTTTTCAACGTCACGCTGGTCTATCAGCTACCCTTCGGGATCGGAAAGCGCTTTCTGAGCCAGCCTGGGCCGCTCCGGACCCTGCTCGGAAACTGGGAGCTTACCAGCATCGGAACGTCGCGTACCGGTCTTCCCGTCAACGTCACCGTCGATCGCTCGAACAGTGTCGTTCCCTATGGCTTCAGCACTAGCGGTGCAGAGCGGCCCAACCTGGTTTCGGGAGCCTCGCTCATTCCGGCAGGCGGCCCAACCGCGACCAACTGGATTAATCTGAACGCCTTCAGCGTGCCGCTCCCGGGAACTTTTGGTAATGCCGGTCGTAACCTTGTTCGCGGACCTTCTTTGTGGCAGGCGGACGTTGGGCTGTCAAAATCGATCTCATTCACTGAGCATCTTGCGGTTCAGGTCCGCGCAGATGCCTTCAATATCTTCAATCGGGCGCAATACGGGCAGCCGTTGGCGAATATCTCGTCACCCGGAAACTTCGGCCAGATTGTCTCGGCAATTAACACCATCGGCACTGGCAGCGGGACTCCGCGCGAGTTCCAGCTTTCGGCGCGCATTCTTTTCTAAACGAACTTACCGCTATTTCGCTGCTACCGAAGCCGCGTCTAACGGCTCCTCGGGAGATTGAGACATACGTAAGCGGGTGAACGCCCACGACGTTTTGCCTCAGTTGCCGACGTTTACATGTTGGGTGCAGCGTCCACCTTGACCATGTACTCTTCCTCGACCACCTTCTTGCCTTTTTGCATGCTGGTCATCTTGGCTTCGTGAACTTTGCCATCGGGACTAAGCGTGACGATCCTGGTCGATACCAACTTGCCCGCTTTTGAATACTTGTAGATCCAATGGTGGGCATCCGGCACCTCAACCATAGCCAGGTCGGTCCCAGGTTCGGTGGCCCCCTCTCCCACTACTTTGCCGCCCTTTGTCGGTTGTGTGATGCTCTCGTTAATTACCTTTCCGTCGCTTTTCGTCATAGCGAAAGCAAGGGTGTGTTGATTCCGTGCTGCGAGATCACGAGCTTCAAGTCTGTGGGCGGATCGAGGTTCTCGAAGTGAGATTTCGCAAGATCGATTTTCCAAGTGCCTAACCAGGGGTCTGCTGCTTGGATGGCAAGAGGGAGAGAGAGGAGGAACAGCCATTTGGGGAAGGACATGACGAGCGATTATAATCGCGTTGCTAGTAAGATTACAAGCTATTCAGCTTCCATCCGAGGCGCAGGTATGAGCTGATCAATCTTCGCGGCGACGACGAAGTCATTCCGATGCAGACCGCTAATGGCGTGTGTCCACATGGTAACCGTCACGCGGCCCCACTCGGTCAGTATCGCCGGGTGATGGCCCTCTGCTTCCGCCACCGCACCGACTTGGTTTGTAAACTGCAGTGCCAGCGCAAAGTCATCGAACCGAAACGCCCGCTCCAGCCGTTGAATCGATTCGCGCTCCACGACCTTCCAACTCGGTACACTTTGCCTAAGATCCTCAATTTCTGCCTGCGTTAGTGAAGCGGAATCCCGGCGGCACGCAACGCACTTCTCGTTCGCTAACATGCTGGTCAATAATCGCAAGTAACGAACGCAACTAGCGCGCTGACAAAACGATCTGGTTACCTTCGGGATCCTTGAATATCACGAAGGTGCCCCAAGGTTGTTTCTGCGGAGATCCGGCAAACTGAACTCCTTTGCCCTGCAACTCCGCATACGTCTTTTCCACGTCATCGACCTCCCAGGATGTATTTACGAAAGTCCCTATGCGATCTTCGTGGCCTTCTGGGGTGAAGAGAACGATACCGGTCTCAGCGCCGGGCAGCGAAAGTTCAATCCAACGTTGCTGTTCAGAAAACTGTTGGTCGGTCAGAACTCGGAAGCCAAGCTTATCCGTGTAAAACTCGAGAGCGCGGTCCTGGTCTCGGACCGGGATGCCAAGAAACTTGATGCGCTTGATCATGCTGGTTAGAATGACACTCCGGCTGATCCCAAAGCAATGGCCAAGGCACAGTAGGCTGAAGCAGGTGCTATAGCATTAGGTACTACAGCATGAAAGCGGACCCGTACCTGATTGACACTCTGATGCGCGATCTGGTGGCGCATAGCCGGTCGGCCGCTACCTTCCTGGTTTACCTTCAGCTTTACCGACATACTCACGGCGAAGGACGGGAGTCGATTGCCATGAGTCACGCGGTGCTTGCCGATCTAATCGGCCTCTCGAAACGATCGGTCCAAAACTCGATTACCCATCTCCTCTATCGCAGGCTCATCCGTCAGCGGAAAGCCAGACCAACTGCTGTTCCGGTCTATACGGTTCTAACGCCGTGGATCAAAAAGGAGAAGTAGCACCTTGCTGGGTGCAAGCAACTTCGTAGTGGCTAGCCTTGGCGTCATAGCGCGTCAGATATTGCCGTCGCTCGGCCGGGACCACGGCCGTTTCATAATCGGCTCCCGCCACGGCTTGGATCGCCTCGATCGAATCCCACAGCATAACCGTGACGAACTCAATCTCCTCACCGGCTGGTTTGCGCAGCAGGTAACTGCCTCGAAAGCCATTCACCTTGCTGATGCCGGGAAGCAGTTCCGGTTTCAGCATCGCTTCGTAGGCGTCCGCATGTTCAGGCTTCGTGTAGCCATGCCAGATTCTTGCAATCATCGAAGTTGCCGTTTCGCCGCCGCTCTCAGGGTCGTAATGACGCAGTGTAAGCCGCGATATTCAGAATGTCGGTTGGGCTCAACTTGCTAACCACCGGCTTCATCAGTTCTGTCCACTCGCCCTTTCGGGTGTTCTGCTGCATGTCGTTTAACTGCCGGCCGGTGTAGCTGGGCGAACGCCCCGCAATACCAGGCACCGGACCAAGCCCCATCAAGTCCGGTCCGTGACAACTGGCGCAGGGAACAGTCTTGCCACCCCCGGTCTTCACAAGGTTTTCGCCTTTCTTCACGCTTCCGATCGGCGCATAGGCGATGAAGCCTGACCGTGGATCGCGAAGCCCTTCAGTCGCCTCGGGATTAACCGGGGTTTCAATGATGCGCTCCCCAATCGGTTCCTTCTCGCCACTGTCCAGCGGAAGATACATGCCTACGGAGATGCGCGTCTTTGGAACGGTTGTCGTTTCGACAACCTTGATCCAGGGACTCCACTTCATGGCCGAAAAGTACTCGGCCGCCGCTTTGATTTCCTCCGGCGTCATCGCCTTGGCATAGGCGATCATCAGGTTGGTATTCTTCTTGCCCGGATCTGCGCTGGCGCGAAGGCCATTCTTGAAGTCTTCCATCTGGTGGACAAAGTACGAAACCGGCAGGCCGGAAACTCCGGCATTCTCCGGTCGTCCTTTCCCATTCGGATAGTGACAGAGCCCACAGGCCCAGATATCCGGCTTTCTGCCGTGGGACACCACCGGCGGCATTTCCGGATGGTCTCCTGGATTCCAATCCGCGGGTCCGAAGCGGTCACTAATCTGGGCTTGTGTAAACCCTGCGCTACTTCCCGGAAGGTGCTTCAAGCTTTCGTCAGGCTTGGCTGCCGGTGCCGGCGTGGGGCTACCGGCGGAGGGAGGGACCTGTGTTCCATAGGCCCAGGTGAGCGGTCCTTCGGCCCCATGCGCACCAAAGCCGATCGACAGGAACAAGACCGTGAAGGTCAGTCTACCCAAGTGAGTTTTCATCAAAATTTTGTTCTCGACGCAGCTCGTCACTTTGTGGACGTAGCGTTCGAATCCTGAAAGAGCAGTGGAGTAAACGCTGCCAGGTTTCGCCGCCAAACCATCCAGGTATGCGCACCGGGTGTTTCAACATCCGTATGCTTCACGTCTGCAGCCGTCAGGAACTCGCGGAATTTGCGGTTTGGCTCAATGAAACGATCGTCGGTTCCACAGGCAATCCAAACCAGCTGAATGGCGTTGTTTGCGGTTGCGCCTAATGCCGGAAATTCGTCTTTGAAAGGTTCGTTCAAACCACCAAAACTGAACGCGCCCACCCACCCTAATCGGTCCGGCGCGTTCAAGCCCACGAACAGCGATTCCGCGCCACCCATGGAAAGTCCCGCAATCGCTCGTGAGTCGCGATCGGTTCTTAGGCAGTAGAGCTTCTCCACCTGGGGCAGGACTTCTGTTAACAGTGCATCTCGGAAACCGGACATGTTCTGGTCGTGGCTGCTAGTGCGGCCAAAGGGGATTTGTCCGTTTGGTCCGAAGGTAACGGTGCCGTACGAGTTCACTTGGGGCGACTGAAGACGAGGTTGATTTTGCGCGAGCGCCGCAAGCCCCGCACACGTGCACAACAAAAGAAGCCGCCGATGCATGTCGCTGCACTATATCGCAGCGCACGCAAAGCTTGCTACTTACCCACTATGGATAGCAGTTCTATATCGAAAATCAGGGTCGCGCCACCGGGAATACCCGGCCGTCCCTGGTCCCCGTAGGCCAAATTGGAAGGGCAGATGAGTGTTGCCTTGCCGCCTACTTTCATCTTTCCGACGCCTTCGGTCCAGCACTTAATCACTTGATTCAATCCAAACTGCGCTGGCTCATTGCGGCTGTAGGAGCTATCGAACTCGGTCCCATTGATTAGGGTTCCGCGATACTGCACCTTTACTGTATCGGTAGGAAGAGGAGACGCGCCTGTCCCGGCAACCACTTCTTTGTAAATCATGCCGCTATCGGTCTTAACGGCACCGGGTTCCGCCGCCGCCTTGGCCAGGTACGCCGCCGAGTCGGTCTTTTGCTGCTCTGCTACTTTCGCCGCCCGAGCGCGCGCCAATGGCTCGATCTTCGGTCCAAACTCGGTGATGTTGACCGCCGGCTTATTAGCCTGGGCATCGTTGAGAGCGCGCTTCACCAGCTCCAGTTCGGCTGGAGTGAGATTGAACTGCGACAGCGATCGATAGATCGACAGCCCAAGCGAATAAATCGTCTTTTCTTCGTCAGTGGTCAAAGGTGGCGGGGTCATAGGCGTAGCAGGCTTCGGTTTGGTTGCAGTCGTCGATCGGCTAGTCGAAGGCTTAGCACTGGTTGAAGATTTAGTAGTGGATGGCTTCGTCGCAGTCGATTTAGCGGGGGCCGGCGTGGTCACTTGTGACACCGCGGTCTGGTTCTGCAGAAGCAGGATCAAAGGCACAAAGCACGATAGCCGACGCATTTGTCTAAGCTACCATCCCGGCCCCCAGTTCTAAGTAGCCGCTAAGGGCCGCTTAAGAGTACACGCCGTCGAGGAACTTCTCCGCAAACCGAAGCCGGTTTCCATCCGGGTCCACGATCGCGACCTCTCGCATACGCCAGGGCCGATCGCCACTTTGCTTCGAAACTGCGATTTCGAACGCAGCTAGCTCTTGCTGGAAGGCATTTGCGCAATCAACAGGAAAGAACGCCTCGTCCGAATTTTCCGCCGCCGGCCTTCCTTCGGTATTTAACCCCAGCATGCAGCTTCCTCGGCTGAGGAGTGCCTGCTTTCCACTCTCTGCCTCGATTGTGAAGCCAAGTTTCAGATAAAACTTAATGCCTTCAGAGAGATCCCGTACCGGTAGCACCGGAACAGCCTCGGGTATCATCCCAGGATCACGAACCACAACGCTCTCATGCTCCATCTTTTCCTCCCGTACCGTCAGAGAGTAGTGGGCGCTTATCAGGATTTTTCGCAGAATATTGCCCCTTGGGAGTAGAGAATTCGGTGAGCTTAGGATATGCTTTCGGTCCGTGAGACGAAGTGCAAAAACGAACCCATGGACGCTGTGCGGAGCAGTGCTCCTTTTCACCTCGGTTCACTTCATGGCTGCGTCAACGGCGCAACCAGGTGACTTGCGATGTGAGTACAGGACTAACCCGCTAGGGATTGGGGTGATTAATCCCCGTTTGAGCTGGATTCTCACCGCAACCGACCCGAATGCGCGTGGCATCCGTCAAACTGCTTACCACATTCTGGTTTCGTCAACCGCTGCCAAGTTGTTGAAAGAACAGGGAGATCTCTGGGATACCGGTAAGGTGTCCTCCAGCAGTTCGATTCAGGTCGCCTACGTCGGCAAGCCACTGTCTTCTGGTGACCGAGCGTACTGGAAGGTACAGATTTGGGACGCCGCCGGTCAACCGTCCTCCTGGAGTTCGCCCGCACTCTGGTCGCAAGCCCTGGACTCAACTGCCTGGAAGGCGAAGTGGATCGGACACGACGAGCAGACCCTCTACAAGGACCCGGACAGTTCGTTTCGTTATCTATTCCCAGCGCATTGGATCCGAAGCACTTCGCCCCATCTCCAAACAACGTTAGAGGTGCCGGACGTTGCTCGCATCCAGACGGCGACGGCGGTAGTCGGAACCGATCCGGGGTTCGATCTGTTTCTGAACGACAAGCTGGTGGGTCATGGACCGGACGTCTTCTCCCCGAGATCTGGGACATCAAGCGATACCTGAAATCCGGGTCGAATACCATCACGATCGTTCCCGACGCGTCTACCAAGCCGGTCGCCACCATTGCGGCGTTCCACGTGACCTTGGAAGGTGCTGCGCCCCTAGATATCGTCAGCGACGGTCACTGGACCGGGGTAACCGACCTGGGCATGTATGGCATGGCGCCATGGGGCGAGGTGGGGTATGAGGATGCCCGCGCACTTCCCGGACGGATGATCCGCAAAGACTTCAGCATCAAAAAGGAAATCGACCATGCCACCGCTTATGTCTCGGGCCTGGGACTCTCTGAACTTTATTTGAACGGGTCCAAGGTCGGCGATCAGGTTCTCTCGCCCAATCTCACCGACTATGACAAACACGTTCAGTTCGTCACTTTCGATGTCACCAGTCAGCTGAAACCCGGCCAAAACGCGGTCGGTCTAATGCTCGGTAACGGCCGATTCTGGGCACCCCGGAAGAAATATCCGATCCCGACGCGCAATTTCGGCTACCCCAAAGCTCTCGTCCAAATCGACGTCGAATACCGCGATGGATCGACGGCCAGCATAGTTAGCGATCAGACCTGGAAGCTTACTACAGACGGACCCATTCGAGCGAATAACGAATACGACGGCGAACGATACGACGCTCGCGCCGAGCAGCCCGGTTGGGCCGAGCCGGGGTTCAAACAGAAAGGTTGGAAACCCGTGGATCTGGTCGCCGCTCCGGCAGGCGAGTTGGTTCCTCAGGAAGCCGAGCCGCTGCGGGTCGTACAAACCATCCAGCCCCTGAAAGTAACGGAGATCCACCCCGGCGTATTTATTTACGACATGGGCCAGAACATGGTGGGCTGGTGCCGCCTGCACGTCCGAGGATCTGCAGGAACAGCCGTTACTTTGCGCCATGCCGAAACCTTGACCGAGGGCGGGGAACTCTATACTGCGAATCTTCGTTCAGCCCGCGCGACCGATGTTTACACATTGCGCGGAGGTGGCGAAGAGACCTATGAGCCTCGCTTTACTTACCACGGTTTTCGCTTTGTGGAAGTGCAAGGCTACCCGGGTACCCCCGATCTTCATTCTCTGGAAGGCCGGGTCGTCCACGACAACATGGAGCAGACCGCTGACTTCACATCCTCCGACGCCATGCTCAACCAGATTCATCACAACGTTTTCTGGGGTGTTCGCGGCAACTATCGAAGCATCCCGACCGACTGTCCTCAGCGCGACGAGCGCCAAGGCTGGCTCGGCGACCGCTCGGTCGTTTGCCGGAGTGAATCTTATCTCTTCAATGTCGCCGCTTTTTACTCGAAGTGGGAACGGGACTTGGCCGATTCACAAAATGCCGACGGGGTAGTTCCGGATGTCGCGCCGAACTACTGGACGATTTATTCCGATAACGTCACCTGGCCCAGCACGTTCATTCAGGTACCGGCCATGCTGTACGACCAGTATGCCGACCTGCGTGTCATGCAACAGAACTACGGGCCAATGCGGAAGTGGGTCGGCCATATGCGTGGCTTTCTAAAGGACGGCCTGCTTGGTAAGGATACATACGCCGATTGGTGTGTGCCACCGGAAGATCCGAAGCTCGTTCACTCGAAAGATCCCGCGCGCCAGACCAGCGGCGCTCTGCTCGCAACCGCGTATTTTTATCTCATCAATCAGCAGATGGCGCGATTCGGTCGCCTGCTCGGCAAGGAAAGCGAAGCTGCCGAATACGAGCGGACCGCTTCAGAGATCAAAACAGCGTTCAACAAGGCATACTTCCATGCCGAGACGGGAGTCTACGGCAACGGAACTCAAACGGCCAACATACTGCCGCTCGCTTTCGGGATGGTCGAACCGGAGAATCAGAAGCGTGTCTTTGCCGCTCTGGTCGACAACATCGAAACGAAAAGCGACGGTCACGTGGCCACCGGACTAGTCGGCGTGCAATGGCTGATGCGCACCCTTACCGAGAATGGCCGTCCGGATATCGCGCTTCAGGTTGCGACGCAACCAACCTACCCGGGCTGGGGCTACATGGTCTCGCAAGGCGCCACCACGGTCTGGGAGCTCTGGAACGGGAACACCGCAGAGCCCTCCATGAACTCCGGCAATCACGTGATGCAAATCGGCGATCTCGGGCTTTGGATGTACGAGTACCTGGCCGGCATTCGCCCGGACCGGGAACAACCGGGTTTCCGGCACATTTTGATTCACCCGTACCCCACGCCCAAGCTGACGGAAGTGAAAGCGTCGCACAAATCTCTGTACGGCATAATTCAGAGCGAGTGGACCCGCGAGAACGGATCGCTCCACCTAAATGTCACCATTCCTGCAAACACCACCGGCACCATTTGGGTTCCCGCCAAAGAACAGACGTCAGTAAAAGAGGGCGGCAAGGACGCGAGCACGGCGGAAGGCGTAAAGTTCGTGCGTATGGATGGCGACTCTGCGGTCTTTGATGTTGAGTCCGGGAGCTATCGGTTCACCGCTCCTGCTCTGGATTAAAGAGCCCCGGCAAAGCGGCTGAACAGGCGTTGCTGTTCTGGGCTTCCCGGCGCCTGGTCTTCAGGATGCCACTGCACGGCCACCAGAAAACGGCGATTCGGCTGCTCCAGGCCTTCGATTACCGCTGTGTCTTCGGCATCGCGAGCGCAGACCCGAAGCCCCTCCCCAATCCGGTCGACCGCCTGATGGTGCCGCGAGTTGACGGCCAATCGGGTCGTGCCCATGATCTGCGCCAGGTGACTGGCAGGCTCAAGCAACACGTCATGCGCCACAGTTGCTTTGTCCTCAAACTCAGCATCATGGCGCGCGGAGCCGAGATGCTGAATGAGTGTGCCGCCGTGGTGGACGTTCAGCAACTGCATGCCCCGGCAAATTGCAAGGATGGGAAGGTCGCGTTCCAAGGCGTCGCTCAACAGCTGCCACTCCACCGCATCCCGCTCGTCATCCGGGGCGTCGACATGATGTTCCGCAACCTGCCCGTAAAGCTTCGGGTTCACGTCTGTACCACCCATCAGCACCAATCCATGGACGTCGTCCAGCGTGGGTGAACTCGCTACCGAAACAGCTACCGCTTCACAACCTGCCGCTTCCACGGCCCGAATGTAAGGAACAACCCGATTCTGATGCCGAAAAGGGATGCAAACTCGCTTCATAGCTCGACGTTACTATGGAGTCCGGGTGCGTTCTTATCGCTTCAGTCCTCTGATCGTTCTGATCCTGTCAGTTTCTCTTCTGAATGGTGCCAGTCACTCCGCGCGTCAGCAGATTGAAGAAGCGCTCCACATTCAAAAGAAGACAGCGACCGTTGCAGCCAAGAAATACGGGACATTTTCAGCGGCACCCGGTGTGCTGGCGGATCGTGTTTCGTACGCCACAGCCTACGATTTGAGAGTTCCGGCTATCGTTTATCACCCGCAGAAGCCGACTGTGAAGCGTGGGCCCGCTCTGATCATCGTGAACGGCCACGGGGGCGACAAGTCCTCCTGGTACGCGTATTGGGCCGGAATCCTGTATGCGCGGGCCGGTGCTGTTGTTCTGACCTACGATCCGATTGGCGAGTTCGAGCGTAATCAACTTCGGGAATCCAGCACCAATCAGCACGACAACTTGCTTCAGCCCGAAGACATGGGTCGTCGCATGGGCGGCTTGATGGTGGACGACATTCGTCATGCGGTCAGCTATCTGCGCAAACGGAAGGATGTGGACCGCGGCCGCATCGCCATTCTCGGGTATTCCATGGGTTCGTTCATCTCGTCCCTCGCCTGCGCTGTTGAGACCCGTGCCCACGCTTGCGTGCTGGTCGCTGGCGGAGACCTCGACGGCCCGAATGGCTACTGGGATTCGAGCGGGAAGATGTGCCAGGCTATCCCGTACCAGTCCCTTAAATTTCTCCCGGATCGCGGAGCTGATATTTTTTCTCTCAGTCCGCCAACCCTCGTTTGGAACGGCACAGCCGATACGGTGGTCGACATTCCTAACCACGGGCCGGACTTCTTCGCCGACTTGGCTAATCGGAGTAAGGGCCGGCTCGAATACGGCTTTACCCCGGATGGCGGACATCGTCCCTACTTCATCACCAAGCCAGTCGCGCTCTGGTTGTCGAAAAAATTACATTTTCCTAATTTGAACGAAGATGCGATTCAAGCGATGCCGGAAACGCACATTTCCGAGTGGGCGAGCCAACATCACCTCACCTCCGCCAACTTTAAGAGTGAGAAGAACGAAGGTGGAACCCGTGCACTCGGCACGGACATTCCTGCGGTCGACCGGGATCTGCTCCACGCCATTCCCGAGTCCGTTTGGGAAGCTAATCAGTCCCGCTATTCTTATGAAACCTGGGTCGAGCGGGCAGGTGCGGCTGTTCGGGGACGCGCACCCTAGCGGTATCCGATCACATGGACACCTGAATCGCGTGGTAACCTTGAGCTTCTTCCATCTGGCGCACGGTTGCGCTGACCAAGACCTTAGATAATGTCCGATCGCAAGCTTCAAATCATCCCTCTCGGCGGCCTCGGCGAGTTCGGAATGAACTCCATGGCTGTGCGTTACGGGGACGACATCATCGTCATCGACGCCGGCATGATGTTTCCGGAGGATGAGTTACTCGGAGTAGATATCGTTACTCCTGACTTCACTTACCTCGAGCAAAATGCCGATAAAGTCCGTGGACTTCTTCTCACGCACGGCCACGAAGACCACATCGGCGGCATCCCGTTTCTGCTCTCGATTCTGAACCTTCCCATTTATGGAACAGAATTCACGCTAGCCCTCGTGGAACGCCGATTGGAGGAGCATGACCTGCTCGACGACGCCAAGCTACATCCCATCAAGGCTGGCGATCGTCTCACGTTAGGGCCGTTCGAGATCGAATTCATTCGCGTGACGCACTCCATCGTGAGTGCGGTGGCGATTGCCATCACCACGCCATTGGGCGTCATTCTCCACACTGGTGATTTCAAGATTGATCCCACGCCCACCGACAACGAGCTGTTCGATCTGCATACTTTCGCCGAATACGGGAAGCGCGGTGTTCTCCTGCTGCTTTCCGATTCGACGAACGTCGATCGCCCCGGTTTTACCGAGAGCGAGCGTGCAGTTCGGCCACGTTTGGAAGAGCTGTTCAACAGCAGCGAGCGGCGGCTGGTTATCTCCTGCTTCAGCAGTTCCGTTCACCGTCTGCAAACCATTCTTGAACTGGCCAGCGAGTATGGGCGCAAAGTAGCTTTCCTGGGACGCAGTATGTTGAGCGTCACGGAGATCGCCCACAATCTCGGCTTGCTGACCATACCGGACGGTACTTTGATTCGCCCGCAGGACATTATGTCCATGCAACCGAATAAGGTGGCTGTCGTGGTGTCAGGAACGCAGGGTGAGCCGATGTCGGCTATGTCCCGCGTCGCGGTCGATAGCCATAAACATCTTTATTTGCAGAAGGGCGACACCGTCGCCTTCAGCGCGCGCATCATTCCGGGCAACGAAAAGGGCATTTTCCGCATGATGAACCACATCGCGCGGCGAGGAGCCGACCTGGTGTACGGGACCATGAAACCGCCCATCCACGTCTCGGGACATGCCAGTGAAGAAGAGCTGAAGCTTCTTCTGAACCTGGTGCGTCCGCGATATTTCATCCCCATTCACGGTGAATATCGTCAACTGTCCCGCCATGCCCAACTGGCTGAGCATCTGCGATTCGCGGGCATGGAAGAGACTTTCGTATTGGAAACCGGCGAGACGCTGGAGATTGACCATACGGGAGCGCGCCGGGGTGAAAGGATCACGGTGGGCCGTGTCTGTATCGACTCGGGTTCGCTGGACGATGTGGTGGAAGATCTAATCATCCGCGATCGCCGGCACCTTTCGGAGGATGGCTTCGTCCTGCCGATCATCGCGATCAATAAGTTGACCGGAAAGACCGAGGGTACGCCCGAGATCATTAGCCGCGGCTTTGTATCGGGTGAAAATGCCGGGTTACTGCAGGAAGCTCGCAATGTGGTTGCTCGTACTTTGCAGACCTCCAGCGCGGAAGAGCGGAGCGACGGCGGAGTGATGCAAGAAAAGATTCGAGCCGACCTGAAACGCTATCTAAACAAGCAGACGCAGCGGCGTCCGCTGATCATTCCAGTGATTCTAGAAGTCTAAGCGTTTTGGCGTCACTGGATTCGTCGTAAACTAAGTTGTCCACATTAGTAGCATTACCGGACAGAACATTTTGGGGAGAACTTCCATGAGCAAGTTTTTATTTTCTTCGTTGTTAGCAGTTTCTCTTTGTTCCACCGCCGCTCTGGCAGATGAGATGACCGGCTATATCTCGGATGCGCATTGTGGCGCCAAGCACGATTCGGTAAGTGCCAAAAACACGAAGTGTGTTGTTGACATGTGCATCAAGGGTGGATCCGACCCGGTGCTGGTCAAGGATGGCAAGGTGATGAAGTTCGACGATGCCTCGAAGAAGATGGCTATCGAACATGCCGGTCAAATGGTGAAGATCGACGGCAGCATGGACGGAGACATGGTTAAGATCTCCTCCATCGAACAGTCCAAGTAGTTACTTCAGCCTCTGAAGATCTAGTGCTCAAACTCGAGGTTCAGGCTGCCAGCCTGGCCTCGATAGAGCACGGCCAAGTTCTTTAGTTTGTGCTTGCCGTCGAGCGGAAAATACAGAAACCCTTCGACCGGTTGAATTGACTCCTTCTGTGGGAGTTGCTTAGCTTTCAGCGCTTCCAGTAACTTGTCGTTTCCTTGGCTCTTCGGATCCATCTTGCTGCTCAATGTAGTGGGTTTGGAATTTCCCGGAGAAGATCCCGATCCCCCGCCGATCATTCCACCGAACCCGCCAAATCCCGAGGTTTGCTTCGTCTTAGCAGTGGCAGTAGTTACTACCATTGCGCCCTGACCCGCGATCTGCGCAGGGTCGAATGGCTTGGCTCTTTCCCCATCGTCGTGCGCCAGCAGAATGAAATCGTCCGGACTGATCTGTACAGGTGTGTCAGTCTTCGGTATCACGCGCACTTCCAACATCACGATTCCTTTGCCCGGATCAGCGCCCAGTTTTTGAGCCACTTCTTCTTCGGTCATGAAGATCGTGGCCACCACGTCGATCTGGTCGTTACTGGCGCTAGTATTAGGCGAGACCACTTTTTTTGACGCGAAGGTGAGGGCGGGCGTGAGCAGAAAAAACAAGGAACAGGCACGCAGTCTCATACGTTTCTGCTTTGACGGTATCATTTCAGGTTAGGTAATGAAAAGTTCCTTCGAACGTTCCTGCAAATGAGCTTTGTCAGCGCAAAGGATGCATTTCAGAATGTTCCGGGCATTGCCGTTGAATCATCCTCGCCTGACTGGATTTGCCTCCGTATCGCCCCTGACCTGGAGTTGAAACCTCGGGTCGTGAGTTTTTTCCGCGCCCACATGCTGGCGGGCTTAGCATCCGAACTCTGTGAACGAATCTGTGTGGCCATGGATGAACTGCTTGCCAATGCAATGGAACACGGCTGCACAGCGGAAGTGCAATATGGCGTTGAACTCACGTATATCCGAACCAGCCGCTCTATCCTGCTGCAGCTGAGGGATGCTGGTTCCGGCTTCTCCTGGAGTTCACTCAGCCATGCGGCTGTGAATAATCCAGTCGAAGATCCGCTGCGTCATATTGAATTCCGATCGAAGATGGGCCTGCGCCCTGGCGGGTTCGGAATTATGCTGATCCGCAAGATAGCCGACGAACTGATCTATAACGAACGCGGGAACGAAGTACTGTTTATAAAGTACCTGTGACCATCCTCCTGTTAATGCTCGCTGCTTTCGCTGCGGGTGTGATCAACTCCATTGCCGGCGGGGGCAGTTTCCTCACGTTTCCTGCTCTGATTTTGGCCGGCGTTCCGAGTGTCATGGCAAACGCTTCCAGTACCGTTGCGCTGCTGCCCGGTTCTGCTGCCAGTGCGTTCGCTTATCGAAACGACATTCGAGAACTTGAGGAGGTCAGCTTTCGCGTATGGCTTGCGGTCAGTTTATCTGGCGGAGCACTGGGCGCTCTGCTCCTGCTATTTACGTCCGATACGACGTTTCGCCATCTGGCTCCATGGCTGTTGCTGATGGCGACGCTCCTGTTTGCATTCGGAGGATCGGTAAGTAAGGCTCTGCGTGGGCGGGTGCATGTGAATACAGCAATGATGCTAC
Organism: uncultured Acidobacteriaceae bacterium; assembly: GCA_963814195.1. GTDB lineage: Bacteria > Acidobacteriota > Terriglobia > Bryobacterales > Bryobacteraceae > Bog-105. Next base: position 547,351 of record CAWFBU010000002.1, on the reverse strand, counting down.
TCATGCTGTTTCCAATCTCAGTCTACGGAGGATACTTCGGCGGCGGTATCGGCATTATGTTCCTGGCAGCGTTCCGGCTTTATGGCATGCAGAACATCCATGGGATGAATGGACTTAAGGCCGTTTTGGCTGCGACTCTGAACGGCATAGCAGCTCTGATTTTCATCTCAGCGCGCCAGGTGGCTTGGGGGCCGACGCTACTGATGGTGGTAGCCGGAATTGTCGGCGGGTATGTCGGCCCGTTTCTTGCGAGACTTGTTCGTCCGGAGCTTATTAGAGCCATCGTCATTGCGGTGGGTGTTGCGATGACTATATACTTCTTCCGAACGATATAGCTGCCATTTGTTGAAACCAGATGTTCATCAGGCCGAGGCTCCCGGTATCACTCCGAGGCGAAACGTGAGCGATAGGTTCAGGATCTTACATCGAATGGCTAGAATCCCGACAGCAACCTATAGGTTGCAACTGCATGCCGACTTCGGCTTCGATCAGGCTGCTGAAATCGCGGACTATCTTTATGCACTTGGCATCTCACACGTCTACTGCTCACCATACCTGCAAGCAGCGCCCGGCAGTCAGCATGGATACGATGTCGTCGATCACCATAAGGTTAATGAAGAGTTAGGGGGCAGCGACGCCCACGACCGGTTTTGCAAGCACCTGGGTGAGGTTGGGCTCGGTCAGGTGTTGGACATCGTTCCAAATCACATGGCCATTGCCGGAAGGCGGAACCGTCTTTGGTGGGACGTGCTCGAGAACGGTCCTTCCAGCCGGTATGCCCCGTATTTTGATATTAACTGGAAGGCGCCGGATGAGAGCGTCCGCAATAAGATTTTGGTTCCGATTCTCGGTGACCACTATGGAAGGGTTCTCGCGCGCCATGAAATTACGGTAGAACGGCGCGGTGCCGATTTCTACACGAAGTACTTCGATCAGGAACTGCCGGTTGCCCCTAAGTCGCTCGCCGGAGTTTTGATGGATGCCGCTGCGATGACGGGTTCTGATTACCTGGCGTTTCTTGCAGATTCCTATACCGCACTGCCCCGGGCGAGCGCGACGGACCTCGCAAGTCTCGCCCAGCGTCACCGCGACAAAGAAGTTATCCGTGGTCTCCTTGACCGGCTCTTTCATGAAGTGCCCTTCATTGCCGATTCCGTCGACGGTCTGCTGCGGGAGATGAACCGCGATCTGAACAGTCTCGATCACTTCCTCGACAAGCAGAACTTCCGTCTCGCCTTCTGGCGTGCAGCAGAGCAGGACCTTGTGTATAGGCGTTTCTTCGACGTTAATACTTTGGTGGGACTTCGAATGGAGGATCCGCATGTCTTTGCGGATACCCACGCCTTGATCCTTCGCTGGTTACGTGAGGGCGTCCTGGATGGAATCCGAATTGATCACCCGGACGGCCTGCTGGATCCAAAACAGTACTTCGAGCGCTTGCGCCAGGGAGCGCCGGACGTGTGGATCCTGGCCGAAAAGATCCTGGAGCCAGGTGAGCAGTTCCGCACCGAGTGGCCGATCGATGGCACCACCGGGTATGACTATTTGAACGAAGTCAGCGGGCTTTTCGTAAGTTCTGCAAACGAGGATGAACTCAATCGCATTTATACAGAGTTCACTGGGCAGCCCACGGACTATCCGGCCATGTGCCGCGACAAGAAGCACCGGGTGTTGCGCGATCTTCTGGGCAGCGATGTCAATCGCCTGACTACACTATTGGTCGAGATCTGCAAAGCACATCGCGATAAGCGCGATTATACGCGGCACGATGTGATTCGCGCCATACGGGAACTGGTAGCGTGTTTCCCGGTGTATCGCACCTACGTGGTTCCCGAACGAAACGAGATTAGAGGCGAAGACGAGCGTTACGTTCATGAAGCCGTCGAGATGGCGAAGGCGAATCGTCCGGAACTGGAAACCGACTTGTTCGACTTCATGCGGGACATCCTGCTTCTGAAGATCGGCGGACACCACGAACACGAATTCGTAATGCGGTTCCAACAATTCACTGGCCCTGCCATGGCCAAGGGCGTTGAAGATACCGTCTTCTATAACTACAATCGCTTAACTTCTCTGAACGAGGTTGGTGGCGATCCGGGCCGCTTCGGGCTTTCCCCCGACAGCTTTCATACCTATGCAGCCGGAATTCAGCAGACCATTCCACGAACGATGCTGGCCTTGTCGACTCACGATACGAAACGCAGCGAAGACGTCCGCGCACGCATCCATTTGCTATCGGAAATGCCTTCGGAGTGGGAAGCAACCCTGAAGCGATGGAGCGCAATGAACGCGCAGGCGAAACAGAATGATGCGCCCGATCCCAATACGGAATACCTGATTTACCAGACGTTGATCGGGGCTTGGCCGATCGAGGAGGAGCGGTTACTTGCCTATGTGGAGAAAGCCTCTCGTGAAGCCAAGGCGCAGACTAACTGGCTGGCTCCTAACCAGGCGTTCGAGGACGGGGTTAAGGCTTTTATCTCTTCGATTTACAAAGACAGAACTTTTCAGGAGGATCTCGAAAAGTTTACCGGAAAGCTGGTTGACCCCGGACGCATCAACTCCCTTTCGCAAGTCTTGTTGAAACTGACGTGCCCTGGCATTCCGGATACTTACCAGGGATGTGAACTTTGGGATATGAGCTTAGTGGATCCCGATAATCGGCGTCCGGTGGACTATCAGAAACGGCGTGCTCTGCTGAAGGAGTTACCTGATTTACCAGCGGTCGAAGTGATGGAGCGGAGCGACGAAGGCCTGCCCAAGCTGCTGGTAACTCACCGGGTTTCCTGCTTACGGCGAGATCATCCAGAATGGTTTGGGCCGGACGCTGACTATCAGCCGTTACGTCTTCAAGGAGAAAAGGCGGAGCACGCGGTAAGCTTCCAACGCGGCGCAAACGTCATTGTGCTTGTACCTCGACTGGTCTGGACTCTGGACAATCAGTGGGGAAACACAGCGCTGACGTTCCCTGAAGGCAGGTGGAGAAACGAGTTCACCGGATCGGTGATAGAAGAACGGAATAGTCAGGTGGCCGACCTGTTGAAAGATTTCCCCGTTGCTTTGTTCTGGAGAACTTAATGCACATTTTTGAAGTTTGGGCACCGCTCGCTAAGTCGCTGGACGTATACGTTGATGGACACGACCACCCCATGGAGCAGACCAAGGGTGGTTGGTGGCGCGGTTCAGTGGAGCATGCGAATACCGGAACCGATTACTTTTTCAAAATCGATGGCGGCGATCCCGTTCCTGATCCCCGATCCGCCTGGCAGCCCGAGGGCGTAAATGGTCCTTCCCGATTAGTGGACCACTCCGCTTTCGAGTGGACTGATCAGCGCTGGAATCCGCGCCCGCTCTCGAGTGCCGTTATCTATGAACTGCACATCGGGACCTTTACTGAAGCCGGAACATTTCTAGCGGCGATTGAAAAGCTGGATTATCTTGTCGAGCTCGGTGTGACTCATCTGGAGATCATGCCCGTGAACGAGTTCTCAGGAGAATGGGGATGGGGTTACGATGGCGTCGATCTGTTCGCTCCCCATCATGTCTATGGAACGCCCGACGATTTGAAGACACTTGTGGATGCCTGCCATGCCAAGGGCTTAGCAGTGCTTCTGGACGTTGTCTACAATCACTTTGGGCCGGTCGGGAACTACCTCAACCAGTTCGGGCCGTACCTGACACAGAAGTACAAAACACCATGGGGCGCGGCGGTGAACCTCGATGGCAAAGGCAGTTTCGAAGTGCGGCGCTTCTTCATCGACAATGCCCTGATGTGGCTGCGCGAGTACCACTTCGATGGTCTGCGCCTGGATGCCGTGCACGCCTTTGTCGATAGCTCGGCGCTACATTTTCTGGAGCAGCTTTCCGAGGATGTTGACGCATTGTCTTCGCAAATCGGCAAGTATCTGGTGCTGATCGCAGAGAGCGATCTGAACAATCCTCGTATCGTGAAGCCACGCGAAGCCGGTGGGTATGGAATTGATGCCCACTGGAACGACGAGTTCCATCACGCGCTTCACTCTCTGCTGACCGGGGAGCAGAACGGTTACTACGAAGATTTCGGTTCTATCGAACACCTGGTGAAAGCATTTCAGGCCGTTTATGTCTACGACGGCAACTATTCAGTCCATCGCGACCGCGTGCACGGACGACCCGCAACGGGCTTATCGGGTCATCACTTTGTGGTCTTCGCCCAGAACCACGATCAAATCGGAAATCGCGCACAGGGCGAACGACTTTCGCATCTGGTGAGCGTGGGTCGTCAAAAGATCGCTGCAGCGCTCGTTTTAACCTCGCCGTTTGTACCGATGTTATTCCAAGGCGAGGAATTTGCATCCTCAGCCCCGTTCCAATACTTCTCACAACACGAAGATCCGGAACTGGCAAAATCGGTCTCCGAAGGGCGCAAGAAAGAATTCAGCTACTTCGGATGGAAGCCGGAGGACATACCCGACCCACAGGAGAAAGTCACCTTCGAGAACTCGAAGTTGAAATGGGACGAGATCAGACAAGCTGAGCACGCAAACATGCTCGATTGGCATAAGCAGCTGATCGAACTGCGCCGCTCAAATACCGCGTTCACTGACGGCCGGTTGGATCGGATGCAGATCAAATGTAGTTCCGATGCGAACTGGCTCACGATTCAGAGAGGAGCCGTCCAGGTGGTTATCAACTTATCGTCCGACAGGCAGGCGGTACCGATCGGAGCGCCGCCTGAGCACGTCATCGGATCGGAAGAGGGCTGGCAGGTGAGGCCGGGCTCCATTGAGCTACCGGCCGATTCTGTCGCGATTCTGGTACCGAAGCTGAATACGATCAGTGATCCAGTAGTTGAGTCAGCATTCGCCCAGACGAGCCACTAGGAGTCTGAATATCAAGCATTGTCGCGAGCGTCGGCGCGACATCGTTCGGCGTAATAGCGGCATCGTATTTTCCGGCGCGAATACCAGGCCCCATCAGCAAAACTGGCACGTGGCGGTCATAAGCGTACGGCGAGAAGTGAGTCGTGCCGCTAGTGCCAGACATGTAGTTGGGCTCGAAGATCAGAAAAATATCACCGCTTCTTCGGGGATAGTAACCGTTCATTTCGGCTTGTGCGAAAGCATCCCCGGCAACTCCGTTATCGAGTTGTTCGCGGGAATAAACACGAGCAACATGTAATTGCGGAATGTTGAGGATAGTCTCCCGGGCGACCTCTTCAATTTCAGATCGGGTGAAGGCTCGTCCATCAGGACCTTTCACTTTGGCGAGCGCTTCGTGATTGATGTAGAGGGCAGTGTCGCTTCCACCCGGGATGATCCAGTTGGCCTTCCCGAAACGTCGATTCAGCGCACTTCCAACCGCATCTTCCATATCCGCTACCAGGTATCCGCCGGGCATCTTTTCGCTGGCGGAGTGTTCCGGGGTGGGCGCTACACCGTGGTCGGCAGACAAGACGACAATCGTATTTTTGAGGCCGACGCTATCATCGATGCGCTTAAACAGCTTGGCCAACAGCTGATCGGTGCGAATGGACATATCGCGCACTTCCGGTGCGTCGGGACCGACACGATGGCCCACGTAATCGTTTGACGAAAACGAGACCGTCAACAAATCGGTTCCGTTATGCTGCCCCAGTTGCTCACCAGCCAGAGCTTCTTCTGCGAAGCCTTCTATGAGTTCATTCCCCCAAGGACTAGCCGGAAGCCCTGCATAGGGCGTGCCGCTACCACGTGGGGCATGGAAGTCCCACTTTGGAAAACCATCCCATTTCTTGTCTACGTACTGAAGCGGAAGCTTGCGATCGTTGAATGCGGTGGCCCAGGCGGGCAACTGCTTCATGTAGTACGTGCTCGTGATGAAGTTGCCGCTTTCGTCGTCGAACCAGTAGGCGCCCGCAGCCCGATGTCCCGAAGGAAGAATGGCACCACGAGCCTTGATGGAGACTCCGATCACCTTGGCATCGGGATGAGCCGTGCGCATCTCGTCGCCCAGCGTGCTGACCAATAATCTGCGAGGAGATGCCGGATCCGCAGTCGGTGCACTTAGCCTGCTGCTGCGGTTGATGGTCGCCAGCGCCCACTTGCTTTTCATCCCAGTCGCATACGCTGGTGACCACTTTCTCTTCGTCCCGGTCGTACCAGGAATTGCCAACAATGCCGCTGACCGATGGCATAGCGCCAGACATCAGGATGCTGTGTCCGACAGCCGTTACCGTCGGCACCTGCGCGTAGAAGGCGTTCGTGAAATTAGCGCCTCGTGTCAGCATTGATCCAAACCGCCGTGATAATCGGATCGAAAGCGGGTCAGGTAGTCGTACCGAAACTGGTCGATAATGATGGCGACAATCAACTTCGGCTTCGGGGTATCGGTGGCGAAGCCGAAGAATGGTGGGGCTAAAAACAGTAACGAAGTTGAAATTGAAAGAAGGCGTCGAACGAACATCCGCCTCAGAGTAGCAGGCTAAGCCGGGGGTGCGATACTTCTGACGTGCGGACTTTCTTTGCCGAGCCAGTCTGGATTTTTGGCCGTGCTGTCGAAGTGAGAACTGGTCTTAAACAGCTCCCATTCACCGTTGGCGGCTAACGGTTGAGTCCGCGCCAGTATCGCGCTGATCTGCTCTTGGAGTGACCTTATTCAGACTGTGTGCCGCTTCGAAGGCCTGATCGAGAATCTCAGGCTTCTCAATGCCGGTAATGACCACGGATGTGGGACGGCTCAGTGCGTAGTGCAAGCATTCCATCGCATTGACTTTGCCGCTCTTCAGGATGGTTGAGTCGCCCATGCTCTTCATTCCCAGAACGCCGATATTGCGTTTCACCAGTTCCGGCACCACCTCATGTTCAAAGCTGCGGAAGTGGGCATCCATGACGTTGATGGGCATCTGCACGGTATCGAAAGTGAAGCCATGTTTATCGGCTACCTTCAGCATGTAGAGATGAATGGCAGGATCTTTGTGACCGGTAAAGCCGATGTATCGTGTCTTGCCCGCCTTCTTTGCGTCCAGGAATGCTTCGATCGCGCCGCCCTTGGCAAAGATACGATCGGGATCGTCGAAGCGGATGACCTCGTGAAACTGAAGAACATCGACGTGGTCGGTTTGTAATCGTTTTAAAGACTCATCGATCTGTTTATTAGCTTCTTCTTTGGTGCGCCCATCGATCTTAGTCATCAGGAGGACGCGTTTGCGGTAACCACCTTCGGCAAGCGCCTTCCCCATGCGCTTCTCGCTTTCGCCTTTGTTGTAATCCCAGGAGTTGTCCATGAAGTTGATGCCACGATCAATGCCTGAGTGAATCAGCTTGATGGCGACAGACTCCGGAGTATCGGACTTTCCCAGGTGGAAGCCGCCCATGCCAATGCACGATACCTTTTCTCCCGTATGGCCCAGCGTGCGGTAAAATCGGTCGTTCGGCGTCGGTGCACCCGAACTACCAGTTGTTGATACCAATCCTGCGCCCATTGCCATCAGAACGTCCCTTCGGTTTAAGTTTGCCTCTGTACTCACTCCGGTTAGATGTGAAATTCCGATAAGGCAATGCTGGATTTTTAGTCAGCGCTCACCGGAGTTGTCGGGCGGCACCTCACGATACGTAATTCCACTTGGCTTGGTGAAGAGCGATTTGTCGAACGGCTTTTCAGAATACTCGATGTACTCGTATTTGTACGTTCCTTCTTTCGTTGACCAACTCAGGATGACGGGCGTGTGGGTGCCGCCCCGCAAGATGAGCAGCGCGTCACCGTTAGGTGTCGGCAGTCGCAATGCATCCGTCGGTTTAGCGTTGATGAGCGGACCGCTCTCGGGTTTAGCCCCGGCGTCCTCGAAAAAGTCGTATTCGTCTCCGAACTCGAGCTTGTCCAGCTTGGAGAGCTGATGTTTCGGATCGAACGGCAGAACAATGGGCAGATGCAAATCGCCTTGGCCTCCTTGATCAATGGCGTGCGTCCCTTTTTTATCGATGAGATTGACGCTGTAAGCATCGGGTTCGGCGATGATAGTAAGCTTCTGAATCTGTTGCCGTGAATCCGGCGGATCCTCAATCCGGGCAAAGTGCGAACCACCTCGATAAATTGTTTTCGGAAGGGCCGAAAAACTATTGGGCTTAATACCTGGAGCTATCAGGCGAACGACCATGCGAACCATTGTTTCGGGTGGTTGGACTTTTTCTGGCGCGGTGTTCAGCGTCGTCGCGGTCATGGTTCCGACGGCTACAAGGGTCAGCAAAAATGTTTTATCGACTCTCATATTAGGTACGACACATTGTCCCAAACGAACCAGGATCGTCTTCTGAAGTGAGTAACGTGCTGGAGTTGCGCTCCGTCAGAAAACAATTCTCGTCACACCTGGCCGTAGCCGAGGCTTCTTTCGAGCTGGTTCGCGGCGAGTTCTTCTCGTTGATTGGACCCTCTGGATGCGGCAAGACAACCACTCTGCGGATGATTGCGGGTTTGGAGGAACTTTCAGCGGGCACCATCCTGCTGAACGGGAAAGAAGTGCAGAGTCTTCCGCCGCATCTCCGCGATGTCAGTACGGTATTTCAGAACTACGCTCTTTTCCCGCATCTTACGGTGCAGGGCCAACGTTGAATTTGGGCTCAAGCATCGGCGTGCAGATGCCCGGAACCACAATGGCAAAGCAACGGTCGCGGAGAAAGTCGACCAAGTGTTAAGCCTGCTGCAACTGGCCGGAAAAGAGTCGCGCTATCCGCAGCAGCTTTCCGGCGGCGAAAAGCAGCGTGTGGCCCTCGCCCGGTCTCTCGTCTTAGAACCAGAAGTTCTTCTGCTCGATGAGCCGCTGTCGGCACTTGACCCGCAGCTAAGACGCCAGGTCCGCCTTGAGCTAAAAAGTCTGCAGAGGCGGTTGGGCATCACTTTCCTTCTGGTCACTCATGATCAGGAAGAAGCGCTCTCGCTCTCTGACCGTATTGCCGTGATGAATGGCGGCTACCTGCTCCAGGTCGGTCCACCGGAGGTGTTGTACCGGCAGCCACGCTCGCGTTTTGTAGCGGAGTTTTCTGGGCGATATCAATTGGCTCGGCAACGTGGGCGTGCGTCCCGAAAGCATTCACGTCTCCATGACACCGGTCGTTGTTGGGACGCGGGCGGAGCGAGCTACGGTAGAGGCGGTCACATTCTTGGGCAGTCGACGCAGGCTTCAGCTAAGGTTCAGGCAGGCGCTTGTTGTTGCCGAGAGTAACTGCAATCTGGCCATTGGGGACAGTCCTTACATCTGGTGGGACCAACACGATGAGGTAAGAATTCATGACGGCGGATAAAGCCCTCCGGCGTCTGTTCCTGGCCCCCTCGAGCACCTTGGTGTTGCTACTGGTAGTGATGCCGCTGCTGGTGGTCTGCGCTTACAGTTTCCTGATGCGCGGCGCTTACGGCGGAGTCATTTACGCATTCTCGGCTGATAACTACGCGCGCGTCCTGCAGCCTATCTATCTGCAGATTCTCTGGCGATCGATCTGGATCGCGGCACTCGCAACCGTCCTGTGCCTGCTACTCGGCTTCCCGCTAGCACTCTTCATTGTGCGTGCCGGCCGACCATCGGACGTTGCTGCTGAACCTGGTGATGCTGCCGTTTTGGACTAGCTTCCTTGTCAGGACATATGCCTGGATGTTCCTTCTGCGAGACACCGGCATCGTCAACACGACGCTCCTGACACTCGGCATCGTGCATCAACCGCTTGCCCCTGTTATTCAATACGGGCGCTGTCGTGCTCGGCCTGGTGTATGGTTATCTGCCTTTCATGGTGCTGCCCCTATACGCCACGCTGGAAAAACTCGATCCGAGCTTGCTGGAGGCCGCGCAGGATCTGGGTGCGACACCATGGCAGGCCATCCTGAAGGTAGCGGTTCCTCTCAGCCGGCCGGGTTTCGCGGCAGGTTCCATCCTCGTCTTTATCCCTTGCCTTGGCGCGTACCTCACTCCGGACTTGATGGGCGGAGGGCGAACGGTAATGATCGGAAATTTAGTCCAGAACCAGTTCACCACCGCCCGTGACTGGCCATTCGGCGCCGCGGTCTCCGTGATGTTTCTTGCGTTGACGCTGCTCGCCGCCGGTTAGATTCAGCGGCGGGCCGGGATCTGCTGTGAACAGTTTCCCGTGCGGCGGTCATCTGGCCATCTATGCAAGCCTGCTCTACCTCTTCCTCTATGTGCCGCTGCTGCCCCTGGCGGTCTTCAGCTTTAACGATTCGAAGATGGCGATCTGGAATGGGTTCAGCTGGCAGTGGTATCGCCGGGCCGCACCAGTGATCCGATCTTCTTGAAGAGCATGTGGAACAGTCTGCTGATTGCGCTTGCCGCGACTATTTTCGCCACAGTAGCGGGAACGCTGGGCGGTACGCACTGTGGAAGCGCAAGTCACCAATTGTGACCAACGTGCTTTATCTGTCGCTCCTCACGCCGGAAATCGTGACAGGCGTTGCCATGCTGGTGTTCTTTCAACTGATGTTCCGCGCTTTTGACTGGCATCTCGGGATGCACACAGTGGTGCTGGCGCATGTGGGCTTTTCACTGGCCTATGCGGTGACAGTTGTGCTTGCTCGCCTGCGCACGTTCGACGGTACGCTGGAAGAAGCAGCGCTGGACTTGGGCGCGACGCCTTGGGGCGCATTCCGGTTTGTGACGCTTCCGCTATTGCTACCGGGAATCGGGGCGGCGGCGCTCCTCTGCTTTACAGTGTCGTTCGATGATTACGTCATCACCAGCATGGTGGCGGGAGTCGATTCGGAAACCTTGCCCATGGTGATTTACGCGATGGCGCGGAAAGGTGTAAATCCGGAAGTGAATGCCGTTTCGGTGCTGATCACCATCGGGCTGGGGATGCTGATCCTGATTGCGAACGGATGGGAGCGGAGATCTGCCGACACTCCACGTTAATCGACGCATTTTCCTGATGGGCCTGACCGGCGCGAATGGTTGCCTCAGCGGCGGCAGGCGGCGGCTGAACGTTTATAACTGGGACAACTACGTTGCAAGAAACACCGTCGCTGATTTTGAATGTCGCTTCAGCTGCCATGTCCGGTATGGCGTTTATGCGAGTGCGGAGGAGATGCTGGCGAAAGTAATGAGCGGCAACTCCGGATGGGACGTGGTGTTTCCGTCGAATAGTTTTATTGACTCCGATGCGCGAATTGAAGCTGCTGCTGCGGCTCGACCGGAGCCGTTTACGCCATCTGGATAATCTCGAGAATCGTTTTCGTGCGCCTGAATGGGATCCCGTCGCTCGCATTGGTGCGTGCCTTATATGCAGAGTGCGACGGGGATTCTGTACTCCAGGCAGCCGCCGATTGCTCCGCGAGCCTGGGCCGATCTTTGGCGGGATTCGTACCAGCGGCGCGTGACGATGCTGGACGACCCGGCGGAAGTGTTCGGGCTTGCCTGAAACGTTTGGGCCGATCGATTAATTCTGGGAATGAGGAGTGAGTTGAGGCATGCACGCGATCTGGCGGTTCGGCAGAAACCGCTGCTGCGCGCCTACCTGAGCGAACAGGTGCGCGATCAGGTGGCTGCCGGAGATGTGCTGGCGGCACAGATGTGGGCGCAGGTCGCGCAAGTGGCAATGGATCAATCCCCCCATTTAGCCTTCAGTTTTCCGCGAGGAGGGGTTCGCTCTGTATGCGGATAATGCCTGTATTTTGCGCGAGAGCAAACACCAAGAACTGGCCTATGCGTTTCTTGATTACCTGCTAGAGCCTGACGTGGCGGCAGAATCGTCCGGGAGAAATCCATGGCGGCACGACGAACGCGACAGGCGCGGGCATTATTGCCTCAATCAAGAGGGAGAATCCGGTTCTGTATCCCGAGCCCGAAGTGCTCGCGCGCGGCGAATGGTTTCAGGCCCTGTCTCCCGCTGCACATCGGCTGCGCGACCGCTACTGGACCGAAATCAAATGTCCTGCTTAGAGCAGTTTGCGCGCGCGCGGTTTGGACGAGGCGTCTGTGAAGGCGGTCCTTCCGCGCTTGCCCTTTCTGCGTCGCTCTCTCTTGCAGCAGCGCTGCGGTGGCCGTAAAGCTGAGCGCCTGGTAAGTGAAGTCGAGTGCCATGACGAGATTCTTCTCTGAGTGCTCGTAGAACTTCGCCAACTCCTCCAAGGCGCGCACGCGGAATTCGTTCCGGCAGCCGGCAAGTTCCACGAATATGGCCAGTGCGGCATCCGGCCGGCTCAGTTTCTTTTCAATGGTGGCGATGTCCCACAAGGTTCGAAAGAGCAGGGAATCGGATAGTCCGGCCTTCAAGGCACGCTGGAACAGGGCAAGTGCCTGTTCGTGTTCGCCTCCGGCCAGCAGCCAGCGCGCCAGTCCGGCCAGGTCAGCGCCATGCGACACACCCAAATTCGCGAGGGATTCACAATCGGTGGCGCCAAAGGCCGCCGGAACAATGGCGGTGAGACATGCCAGCGTTAAGATGTCCATCGCGTTGTGGTGAAATATCGGCACCAGGCGTGTTGCATCGCGGATCGAAGAAGTCAAAGTAAACATACGGAATCAGTTCGCCGGCCAAGTCGCCTTCCCGGATCACTCCCAGAATCTGCTGTTCCAGTTGCACCAGCCTGCAATTTTCAAGTCGCAGTTTCCAAATCGGCGCGCACCGTGAAGCAGGTCCAGATGGCCCATCCGGCAAACGGAGGCTTCTGCCTGGTCATCTGGTAGCGCGTTTCTAACAGCGGCTGGTCGTAGCTCTTGCCGTTATAAGTGATCAGGACGTCGAACTGTTCCAGATGCTCTCGCAGGGCCGCTAATGTGCTGCGCTCCTCGGCGTATTCGCGCAGGAAAAACTGCCTGACACGAAATCCGTCTTCGGTAATGCGACCTACGCCGATCAGAAAGGCATAGGTCCCCGAACCGCCGGCAAGTCCAGTGGTTTCGGTGTCCAGGAAGGCCCAGCGTAATGGTGAGATGGCCGGAACTGTTCCTTCGCTAAGCGCGTCAAGGAAAGAGGACGGAAGCTCAGCCAAGGCACCCACATCCGCTGACCCGTGTTGCCGGTGCCCGGGATAGAATCGCTCCATCTGGAAATGTGCACCATGTTCGTTGGTTACAACTTCGCCTTCCGACCACGACTCGATAAAGCGACCCGAACAACGTGACACCGATGCGGCCACTGGAAGCGTTTCACCGGCCAACTCCAAATCGTTCAGGTGCTCTGACAGCGGAATTGCGCTACGGAAGGGAACCTCGGCCCGAAGCCTGGACTCGGCAAATTTCCGGTCGATCGCCGCTACTCGCTGACGCAACCGGGCTAACTGTTCTTCGGTGTCGAGCATCGTCTTTCGCCGTTTGTTTGCCATTATAGCGGCAAATCTGAAACGTTACCATTCGTTTATGTCTGCCCGGTGCTTTCTCATTTTCGTAGTGTTCTGTGGACTGAACTGGGCGGCAGAACCCGGCTTCGATTACGCGGCAAGCTACAACAAACGCGAAGTCTCCATACCGATGCGCGACGGTATCCATCTCTTCACGGCTGTTTACACGCCGAAAGACACAACCCACCGCTATCCGTTCCTAATGAGCCGTACCCCGTATAGCATCGGTCATTATGGTCCCAATAAGTTTGCAAACCTCGGTCGGGAGTTGGCCCAAAGCGGCTTCATCTTTGTCCTGCAGGATGTCCGCGGGCGTTATATGTCTGAGGGCAAATTTGTGGAGGAACGCCCCGAGACGGATAGCTCCGGAAGGTCCAACGCCATCGATGAGAGTACAGACACGTATGACACCATCGAATGGCTGCTTCATAACGTTCCAAATAACAACGGGAAAGTCGGCTTAAAAGGTATCTCTTATTCGGGCTTCTACACCAGTACTGGACTGATTCATGCCCATCCGGCTTTGGTGGCGGCGTCTCCTCAAGCTCCGATGGCCGATCTCTTCCACGGCGACGACGCCTACCACAATGGAGCCTTCTTCCTGCTTTCGAATTTCAGCTTCTATACCGATTTCGGACCGCAACGGAACCCGAGTGTTCCGGCCGATCCGCCGCCCTTTCCTTACGGAACAAACGACGGCTACAGCTTCTTTCTTCAGCGTGGCCCGTTGAAGAATTTGACGGGAAACGTGTACTGGACTGATGTGAAGAACCACGCCACCTACGACGAGTACTGGAAGTCTCGGAACGTGCCGCCTCACTTAAGAGACGTCAGACCGGCAGTTTTAATCGTCGGCGGCTGGTTCGACGCGGAAGATCTTTCCGGAACCCTCAAAACTTACCGGGCCATTCGGGACCAATCACCGCAAACCGATGTTCGTCTGGTTATGGGTCCCTGGTGGCATGGTGGATGGGCACGGTCGTCCGGTAGCAAGATCGGCGAGCTTTCGTTTGGCTCCGCAACCGGTGAGTTCTTTCGCTCGCAAATCGAACTACCCTTTTTCGTTCACTATTTGAAGGACGGACCTGATCCCAACCTCCCGCTGGCGTATGTCTTCGAGACCGGAAAGAATGTATGGTGCAAGGAATCCGCATGGCCTCCCCAACGGGTAGTTCGTCAATCGCTGAATCTGAGAGAAGGGAAGCGCTTAAGCTTCGAACGTTCGTCCGAACCTACCACCTTCGATCAGTACATCAGCGACCCCTCGCGTCCTGTCCCTTTCTTTTCCAAACCGGTTCTGGAAACTCCGAAGGAGTATATGGTCACGGATCAGCGTTTTGTAGAGAATCGTCCTGACCTCCTGTCTTATAAGACCGATGCTCTGCAACATGACCTTACTATCGCCGGTCCCGTGCGGCCCTCACTTTATGTCTCAACCAGTGGTACCGATTCGGACTTCGTCGTCAAGCTGATCGATGTGCATCCGGACGGCTATGAGCAGCTACTGCGCGGTGAGCCGTTTCGGGGCAAATTTCGGAACAGCTCTGAGCAGCCCGAACCTTTCGTTCCCGGTGAGCCGACGCTGATCCGGTTCGAAATGCCTGATGTTTACCACTGTTTCGGAAAAGGCCACCGCATTATGGTCCAAATTCAGAGTAGTTGGTTTCCACTTGTTGATCGGAACCCACAGACTTTCGTGAATATTCCGGAAGCAAATGCGACGGATTTCGTGACGGCCACAGAGCGAATTTACCGTTCGGGGAATACTCCTTCGGCTATTGAGGTAAGTGTCATTCCTGACGGCTCAAATCGATAGCTGCGCCTTCAATCGTGTGCAAATATCGACTATGGCATTGACCGACGCGCGCCCTGAGCCGGAACAGAAACCCAAGCGCGGACTGAGCGCAATTCTTCCCTACACCACTGTCGCCATGGTCTTGGCGATCCTCTACGTGGCTTGGACCTTCTACTCGCGCCACGAAAGTGCAAAGCAAGCCGAGCAGTCCCTCCAGGCAAAGCACGAGCAACAGCAGCAAAAGGTAGCTCAACAGATTTTTGGATCGGGTGAAATCAAGTTCACCGTGTTCAGCGCAGATAATGGCCATTTGAAACGTGGTGAAACCACCCAGCTTTGTTACGGCGTGTTGAACGCCAAGACTTTGAAGCTCGACCCGCCTCCCACGGAAGAGGTAAAGCCAACCGCTCGGCATTGCGTAGAAGTCGCCCCCCAAACGACAACCACCTATACGCTGACGGCGGCCAACGACAAGGGAGAAACTCAGACTCAGAAGCTAACGATTGCGGTCCAGTAACCGGCGAAGAATCCACAGACTGTGTCAAGGAACTGATTAGATAGACTAGTGAGCGGAGGAATGGCAGAGCGGTTGAATGCGCCGGTCTTGAAAACCGTTGTACTCGAAAGGGTACCGAGAGTTCGAATCTCTCTTCCTCCGCCAGTTTCATCTTCCCCGTCCTTTTCCACCCGCTTCAAATCCGCAGTAATAGAATTTCCTCGGTTCAGTGACTTCGGTCCTTCACACTAAATAAATCTAATAGATCTCTCAATTGAGACAGCTTTCCACATAAAGTCTGAAACTTTCGCGAAATCAGCCTTTTGCTTTCTGATCGCCTTGACGAGAATGATCTAAATGCGCTACTTTTGTGTCGTACTAGATTCCGTAGTACTCAGGGTACTCATGAAGTAGGTCGTCGTACTGAGCTTCAAGAATACCCTAAGCACCCACGTAGTTAGTTCCCAACTACAAGCCAAAAATGTAAGTAATAGGGGCGAAGCCTGTCTGATTTTCAGCCAACGACAAAACTAGATCATGACCTGTGGTACGCAGTCCGCGTACGCGCCCAACAGGAGATGATTGCCTCTCAAAGCTTGATCGGGCGAGGGCTGGAAGCCTTTCTTCCTACTTATTCTTCGCGTCGCCGCTGGGCTGATCGTGTTAAGGAGATCAAGAGTCCGCTGTTTGCCGGCTATGTGTTTTGTAGGTTCGGATTGGAGCAAAAATCGCTTGTCCTCGGGTCCGTTGGATGCGTACAGGTCGTTAGATTCGGTAATGATCCCGCCCCGATTCCCTTAGAGGACATCGAAGCCTTGAAGCGGCTGGTTGCAAGTGGTCTAGCCTCGCCATGCCCTTACTTCCATGAAGGAAGGCGAGTTAGGATTTGCAGTGGTGCCTTCAAGGATGTCGAAGGTTACATTCAGAAGGTCAAGAATCAGGATCAATTGGTAGTCTCGTTGCACCTCCTGCAGAGAAGCGTTGCAGTGCAAATTGAAGCCAATGCCGTTCAGGTTATCTAAGAGACATGCTTCGGGCTCGAACCAGATCTGTGTGTATCCGAGTCTCGGAAGAGGAACTGCAAAAGCTCCAAGAGGCGTGCGAGCGCAGTGGCTCGAAAACGATTAGTGAGCTTGCAAGAGAAGCGATGCACGTGATTGCACACAGCCACGAGTCGACCCAATTACAGGGTCGAAATACCAAGTTCTGGCTGCAGGAGTTACAGTCGCGGCTGGCAAGTTTACAAAGTGAAGTGGATCGGATAGCGGCGCTTCCCCACATAGCGGGCCAGTGATTCTGGTTGTTCGCATCCTCTCAAGATGTACTTATGATTCCAAACAGGACCAAGCCGGTGAACATTCGCGTTAGTGAAAGCGAATTTCAGTCCTTGCGGGAAGCTTGCCGGCGAATTGGGACGCGAAATATAAGCGAGTTGGCGCGAAATGCTATGAAACACATCATAGATTCCAACCGCCCGGCGTCGGTAAATGATCAGGATTTACTAACGTGCTTGACTGATCTGGAAAGCCGTTTGTCCAGCTTACAGGCTGAAGTTGCTCGGATGAAAGTCGCGTTTACGTCGCCTAAGTAACTCTAAACCGCCAGACTGGTCTTTCACAAAAGACGCCGGTGGTCTCTTATCCCGATCGTTGTTGATGAGTTCTTTGATACCTGCGGCAAACGCTAGCTAGTCACTGCTTTTGAAGAATGGTCTCCTGCTGTGAGCTCTCGCATGAATAGTAAATCGAAAAAGCTCATCAGGATCCGGGTTTCCGAAGAGCAGTATCAGGCTCTGCAGGACGCCCGTGAACAGACTGGTTCGGCGAGCATCGGGGATCTTGCGCTGGATACGATGCGAAGACTGATCGAACCTCCCGAATCTGAATCACTCGCCGGCAATAGTTCATACCGTTGGACGATGGAACTCACAACCCGCCTTATGAGCTTGCAGGCAGAGGTGGAACGTTTAGAAACGCTCTTGAATGTTAAGCGTTGAAATCAGGTTTGTTCGGATGTTAGAAGTTTGTTGTTTTCCGGCGTGATGAGTTGGTGGCGCTACTTTCGCCTACGCTTTGTTGCAATTTCAATCTGTTGCGTTCCGCTCGGTAGTCTTGCAAATGCTCAGAATCCTGCGTCGGAACAGCCTCCGGCGGGCAACACGGCCAGGGGTCAAGAGGAAAGCATTCTTTACACCGATTCCGACGCTTACTTCCTGTCGCACGCAGCAAAGGCCCGATCCATACTGTCACTCCCCCGCGATGTCTGGGAAGACGAGAAACATATTGCTTCCAGTCCCCGGGCCTTCAGGAAGGCAGACCTTCGTTGGATTGTTCCGCTCGCCGCTACGACAGGGCTATTGCTCGGTACCGATCATCACGTGATGACGCTTATTCACACCAACCCTGCTAACAGGAGCACGAGCGATCTCGTTGCGAATGGTGGGCTAGCTGTTTTCGCCGGTGCAGCCGTCGGGTCCTACGGAATCGGTTTGTTTACTCATAACGAGCATCTCCGGGAAACCGGACGCTTATCAGTGCGGGCTCTTGCCGACACATTCCTTGCAACGGAGGCGCTAAAGATCGTTACTTCCAGAGAACGTCCCGACGTGAGCTCCGCACATGGCTATTTCGAACATTCTTCGCCGCTGAACTCCTCTTTCCCATCACAACACGCAGCGCTGGCTTGGACTGCCGCTACCGTATTCGCTCAAGAATATCCAGGCCCTCTGACGCAATGGAGTGCTTATGGTCTGGCCACGTTGGTCAGTGCCGCCCGTGTGACTGGGTTTCATCACTTCCCCTCCGATATCTTGATCGGAGCTGCCACCGGATATTTGATCGGCCGCTTTGTCTATCGCGCCAACCACGATGACCGAATGACTGACCGGACGGGAGCGACGCCAACCTTTAAGCTGAGGACACCTAACGCCGCCTTCCTAACCTCGACGAAAGCTTCGAAGCAGAGCTGGTCCACGGGTTCACCTTACATTCCTCTTGACAGCTGGATTTACCCGGCCATGAAACGATTAGCTGCACTTGGCTACATGCCAGACCAAGTCTCTGATTTGGGCCCCTGGATCCGAAGCGAATGCCGTCAACTGGTCGCGGAGGCACTTAATCGTGCAAGTGCTCGCGATTCGATGCGCAATCGGCCTGCCCTGAATAACGAAGCGATGAGCTTGATCGCCAGCCTCCGGGAGGAGCTCGACAAGGACGGGGAATCGAGTAACATCATTCGCCTCGAGTCACTCTACAGCCGTACAACGGGGATTGTTGGTAAGCCCTTAAGGGACAGTTATCACTTTGGGCAAACCATCAACAACGATCTAGGTCGGCCTTACGACCAAGGATTCAACAACGTTACCGGATTCTCGACTTACGCGGTGTCCGGCCCGTTCTTTGCCTACTTCCGCGGAGAGTATCAGTACGCGCCCGGACGGCCAGCCGAACCTCTTGACGTACGGCAATTCATAGCCTCTGCCGATGGCAATCCTGTGCAGAAGCCTGTTGCTCTGCCGACTACGAACGGCTTTCAAACTCAGGAGATGTATGCGGGAGTGAAGCTTGGGTTTGAAAACATTACTTTCGGCAAGCAAAATCTGTGGTGGGGACCAGGAGAAGAAAGCGCATTCAGTTTCAGCAACAACGCTACGCCGTTTTATAGTCTGCGGTTTGCCCAGGCTCGCCCGCTGATCCTTCCTGGTGTGTTCTCCTACCTCGGGAAGATACGGACTGAAATAATCATCGGTAAGTTGTCCGGTCATCAATGGCCTGCACGTCCCTACGTAAATGCCCAGAAGATCAGCCTGGATTTGACCGACAACCTCGAAGTGGGATTCACGCGCTCCTCTTTCTTTGGAGGTGTTGGTCATCCTCTTACGTTCGGGAACATCATTAGTAACTTCACAAGCACTGTGAGTACCGGGGGAAGTAATTATGGTGCCAGCAATGATCCCGGCGATCGACACAGTGGATTCGATTTCCGCTATCGAGTGCCGGGTCTGCGCCGATACCTGACCATCTATTCCGATTCCTATGCGGACGACGACCCTAACCCAATTGACAACCCGAGAAGGGCAGCCTGGGGACCGGGGTTGTATGTGTCCCAACTACCGGGCCTAAGACGGCTCGACTTCCGGCTTGAGACCTACTCTACATTGCTGTACGACCAGGATCACGGCGGAAGATTCATCTACTGGAATGGTGAGTACCACGATGCGTACACAAACCGGGGAAATATTCTGGGCAGCTGGGTAGGACGCGATGCGAGGGCTTATTCGGGCTCCAGTACCTACTGGTTTTCTGGAAGGTCATCGGTGAAAGCCAGCTTCCGGCAGATCAAGACGGGCCTCGGGTTCCTGCCTGGCGGTGGAACACAGACGGACGCAACAATTACAACGCAAGTGAGTCTGAGTCCCCAGTGGATGGTGACTACCGTAACCAATTACGAGCGCTACTACATCCCGGTCCTTGGTCCTCCCCGGAGAGACTTACTATGCTCGCTCCAAATCATCTTTAGGCCCTTTCTTAACAGTAAATCCAATCCATAGTTGATCCAGGTATTCTTTGCGACGTAGTTATCTTTTACAATCAGCGGATCGGATTATCCGGACCTCTCTTCCGCTCTGGGCTTTGCTGGCGCTTCACGCGCAAACCAATCCCTACGCCTTGTTCCAACGCGCACAATCACAGCAGGCATCACCCCAGGCGGTCAACCCCGATCCGTCCTCGGATAAGTGCCCGGAAGGTATGACAGCGCTGGAATGTGAGTCGAGGGACTCGCAGTCGACGTTGCCGGATAGCTATGTCCGGCCCAAGATCCGGTATCCACTCGAAGCCCCAACATACTCTGATCTTTCGGGTGAACACAGGCGACAAGATCAGCAGCAGACGCCCGGCTTCCGGACGGTGGAGCCCCTAACAGAGTTCCAGAAATACGTGCAATCGTCGACTGGTCACCTCCTTCCGATTTACGGTGCCTCGTTGTTCGATCGCGTGCCCTCCACATTCGCTCCCATAAATCAGATAGCAGCCAGTCCGGAATACCCGATCGGTCCGGGGGACGAAATCGATCTGCGTGTCTGGGGTCAAGTGAACTTCAGTCAAAGACTAACTGTAAATCCAACCGGCGATATCTTCCTACCGCAAGTCGGCCGTATCAATGTTGTTGGATTGAAGTTCGGGCAGTTACAGGATGCAGTCAGAAACGCCATGGGACGCATTTACAGAAACTTCGACTTGAATGTGAACATGGGGCAATTGAGATCGATGCAGATCTTCATCCTGGGCCAAGCAAGGCGGCCCGGCACTTACACTGTAAGCTCGCTCAGCACCCTGGTGAATGCCTTGTTTGCATCCGGTGGACCCTCAAACCGCGGATCCTTGCGCAAAATCAGTTTAAAGCGCGGCAATAGATTAATTACAACGATCGATCTTTACGACCTTCTTCTGCAAGGCGATAAATCGAGCGACGTACAGCTCATGTCCGGCGATGTCATCTTCATCCCGGAAGCAGGCCCGCGTGTTGCCATTGACGGCAGCGTAGAATCGCCGGCCATTTTCGAACTGAAAGATGACAGTTCTTTAGCTAAGCTATTCAGCTTTGCCGGCGGCCTAACGCCCGTAGCCTCCGGGAAGAGAGCGATTCTCGAACGGGTAGATGACCACGCGACTCTTCATTCTGAGGACGTGGACTTATCTCAACGCGGGTTGGAAGCAACTCACCCGCAGAACGGGGACATCTTCCGCGTTCTCTCGGTCGTGCCTCAGTTTTCCCGGACCGTCACCTTGAAAGGAAACGTTGCCGATCCCGTTCGGATGCCGTGGCATCCCGGAATGAAGATTAGTGAGTTGATTCCAAGTAAGGAAGCACTTCTCACAAGGGGATACTGGACTCTTCACAACGAACTACTTACACCGGAAGATCGACAGTCGATAAGCAAAGAGCAGAAACAAGAAGCCTCGGCTGAGAGACCGTCTGACCAGCCTGTCGGGTGGATGGCAGCGCCGCAGCAATCATTTCGCGAGGAAGCCCGCAGTACAAATGCAGACGCCTCTTTGGCAGCGGCAACCGAAAATTCGGGCAGTCTGGTAATTCGCCAGTTCAACCGAAAGAATGACGTACAGCCGATGGCCCCTGCCATCGATTGGAGCTACGCTTCCATCGAACGCCTTGATCCTCGCGACCTCAGCACCCACATCATTCCTTTCGATCTGGGCAAAGCTGTTCTGGACCATGATCCACTGGCTGACCTGACCTTAGAGCCAGGCGACATCGTGACTATTCTCTCTGAGGCTGACGTTGCAATACCACGCGCAGAGCAGACAAAATACATTCGCATCGAAGGCGAAATCAAAACTGCAGGAATTTATTCAGTAAATCCCGGCGAAACGCTTCGCGATGTGGTTGCCCGAGCCGGCGGCTTGACTCCGAATGCTTACTTGTTTGGAGCCCAGTTCACCCGAGAATCCACCCGTAGGGAGCAGCAACGGCGTTACTCCGATTTCCTCGATCAACTGGACCGCGATATCAATCAAAGCGCTGCCAATCTTTCAGGTCGACTCGTCTCGGTCGAAAGGACGGCAACAGCGCAAAGTTCAATTTCGGATCAACGCGCACTGGTTGCACGGCTTCGCCAGACAGCCGCAAGTGGCCGGATCGTGCTTGACGTCGAGCCCGACAGCACCGGGGTCAACGCCCTTCCCCAAATACCGCTAGAGAATGGAGATCGCCTGTTCATCCCGCATACTCCTTCCACCGTGAATGTGGTTGGAATGGTCTACAACCAGGCAGCCTTCCTTTATGCCTCCGATCTCAGGCTTGGCGATTACTTGCATGATGCCGGAGGGCCATCCCGTTACGCTGACCGCGGCCGAGTCTTTGTTATTCGCGCTGATGGCTCCGTGGTCTCAAGAGAGACCCGAGCTCACTTGTTTTCGGCAAACTTCGATTCATTACGGATGTACCCCGGCGATACGCTGGTGATGCCAACAAACGTTCTGAAGACCACGCTCCTGCGTAGTTTGCTCGACTGGTCTCAGGTTCTCAGTAACTTCGGCATAGGCGCTGCTGCGGTCAACGTCCTGAAGTAGCTGATCTTAGTCATGCACCGGGAAGAACAAGTGAAGCTCGAAGAAACCGTTAACGATCCTAGAGCTCAGCCCTCTGCCAATAACGGATCGCGCGGCATGCGCGAGCAATTCATAGGGCACCAGGAGGTTCTTGAATTACCCGAGGTTGCCGACCAGGAATCGCTACTCCTGATCATTATTCACATCTTCAGGATTCTAGCTGCGAAGGGCAAACTTATTCTAGGCCTAACCGTCGCTTCAATGGTTGTAGCTGCCATTTGTGTGACCCTACTCCCAAATACTTTTAAAGCCGAAGCCGTGATCCTGCCACCTCAGCAGGCTCAATCGTCGTTGGCAGCATTTAGCGCGGGAATGCTGGGCGGTATAGCTGGGCCCAGCATTGCGGCGCAGCTAGGTTTGAAAGATCCGGCCGACCTCTACATCGGAATTCTTAAAAGTCGCAGCATCTCCGAACAGGTTGCTTCTCGCTTTCACCTTAAGGAGAAGTACCATCTCAAATTCATTTCGGACACTCGCTCGGCTCTTATGAAGCATGTAGCCATTTCAAAGAGCAAAGAATCTTTTATCGTCATCTCAGTAGAAGATCGGGACCCTAGGTTGGCGTCCGAACTGGCCAACGCATTTGTAGACGAACTGTACAAACAGAATTCCCGGCTTGCGATTACTGACGCGGCTCATCGGCGCATGTTCTTTGACCAGGCCTTAAGCAACGAAAAGAGCGCCATGAACGAAGCTGAACTGGATTTGAAGAACTCTCAAATGAAAACGGGCTTAATCGTGCCGAGCGGACAAACCGAATCACTCGTTCGTGCGGCCGCGGAGCTACGAGCAGAGATCTCAAGTCGACAAATCGCCTTACAGTCTATGCGGTCTTATGCGACAGACCAGAACTCACAAGTGCAGCTGATACAGCAGGAAATCGCCGCGGCCCGAGCACAACTCAGCCAGTTGGAAACCAGTAACCGCAGCGACTCAGATTTCGAGTTGTCGGCCAGGAAGTTACCGGAAGCCAGCTTGGAGTATCTGCGTAGGATGCGAAACCTCAAGTATCATGAGGCCCTTTATGAGGTCCTGGCCAAGCAGTATGAGGCAGCACGGATCGATGAGGCGAAGGAAGCTCCTGTACTTCAAGTGCTTGATCCAGCGACAGTTCCAGAGAGGAAGTCCGGGCCAGCCCGGCTCGCGATAACTCTTCTGGTAGGACTGCTCGTATTCGTGCTTAGTTCCATGTCTGTCTACGCAGTTGATGTAGTCAAAGGCAGAGGTCAACTACTGAACAGCGGGCGAGCTTAACAGGACCTAGCCGTGCAACAACAATCCCTTGATCTTCCGATCTCACTTTCACCTGGGCCGGAGAACCGTCCGAAATTCCTTGAGCGGCTTAAGCCTATTGTCAGATCAATTCGTTACGGCATTCGCAAGCATGTCGTGCGAAACGCGGACGTCTTTGATGAATGGTTTCATGATCGAGGCGATGAGACGTTGATTCTCGAGCATTCGCTCGATTCGGATAGCGTTGTCTTTGAGGTGGGAGGATACAAAGGAAACTGGTCTTCGAAGATCATTTCCCGATACAATCCGAACATTTACATCTTTGAGCCGGTACGGACCTTTCATCAAGAGCTCGTAGCGCGCTTCAAAGATCAGCCTAAGGTCCGGACCTATCACTACGGACTCAGCGATGGTGACGAGAGAATTGAATTTGGCGTTCATAGTGATGCTTCCGGTCAATTTGCGCCATCTTCCTCGCGAGAGTTTATTGACTTGAAGGATATTTGTGCCGTTGTTGTAGAGCACCACTTGTCTGAGATCTATCTCATACAAATCAACATCGAAGGTTCTGAATATAGGCTCTTAGATCGGATGATCGAATCCAGGCTTACCGAGTGTTGTCGGATCATTCAGGTGCAGTTTCACAAGAATGTTCCGGATGCCGAGGCGAGAAGGAATAAGATCAGGAACCAGCTATCTGAGACGCATACCTTGATTTATGATTACCCGTTCGTCTGGGAGGCCTGGAAACGAAAGGGTGCTGCCCAAGGAGCGGAGACTAAATGCTGATGCAACGGCGTTCACCTTATCGAGCCGGCCTTTCTGATCTGAAAAGGCGGCTTCGGATTTCGTTGTTGGATTCCAGACTCGGAGACCTTCAGCGGCGGATTCGGGCGGAACAGGAAATCCTCGCTTGGGAAAAGGCCGGTTGTCCCGTTCCACCTCCTCACATTGTCAAAGAATTAGTTCTGAAAGACCATGCCTACCGGTTTGGCACCTCAATATTAGTCGAGACAGGTACCTATCTCGGGGATATGGTCTACGCCATGAAGGATCACTTTGAGAGAGTTGTCTCAATCGAGTTAGCAGATATTTTCTACGAACACGCTACTCGACGGTTTAGGATGTACCCCAACGTCCAAATCATTCAGGGCGACAGCGGAGCCACGCTTTCAGAGGTCATAAGTGCTGAGTCAAGGCCCTGTCTTTTCTGGCTGGATGGGCACTATTCCGCTGGTCTCACCGCGAAAGGTGAAGCTGAGACTCCAGTAATGAAGGAACTGGAGAGCATTCTTAGCCAAAAAGACCGCGGCCACGTGATTCTAATTGACGATGCAAGGTGTTTCGACGGAACGCATGATTACCCAACAATCGAGGCTGTCCGAAGCTTCGTAGGTGATCTCGCGCCGGGCTATGAACTTTCAGTTAAGGACGATATCATCCGCATCACTCCCGAGAAAAAGGATGTTGTCGGTCATTAGGTGTCATCACCCATTTGGGTTTTGCTTAGCGACGAACAGCCTAGTGTGCCGTCGTGCTTTGCACCGCACTTTACCTCAAGCTTAGGCGTGTCGTGGATTTTCTCGAGAACAGCGTAAAAGCAGAACGACTAAGCCCGACGCCTTCGTATCCAGTGGTAAAGCGCGCCTCTGCCAAAGAGTTACTGCTAGGAGTGTTGTCTAACATTCCATTGGAGTGGATTGAGCGGGCGGTGACAAGCGTCCGTAACGCCAGGTGGAAGCAAAAGTTGCAGTTTTGCGGATCCAGAGTTGTAATAAGTCACGGGTTTTTGATCGAGCGTCCTGAGTTGGCGTACTTCGAGGACGATGTCTCTCTGGGACCGAACGTTAGCATCATGGGGGCAGGCGGGGTCGCCATCCGAAAGAACGCCATGCTGGCGACTCGGACTCTGATTCTAACCACGCAGCACGATCGAATGGCGGATGATATGCGAGATACCGGTCTGCACTCCGAAGTGGAGATTGGTGAGTCTGCCTGGATTGGAGCCGGCGTTATCATCCTTCCGGGCGTGCACGTCGGAGCTCACGCGGTCATAGGTGCTGGTGCGGTTGTAACCAAGAATGTCCCTCCGTTTGCACTTGCGTTAGGTATTCCGGCTCGCGTGGTTGGCGACCGCCGATCCCGAAGCGGAACAGGAACCAGCTAATAAAGTGCCTCGAATAGTCGTACTAACAACTGGTCGATTACTGAACGCAATCTGTGCCGTGATCACCGTTCGGTTATATACGGAGGTGCTGGGACCGGAGCAGGTTGGGAAGTTATCTCTCTTATTAGCCCTGACTTCGCTTTTCACCTTGGCCCTTATTGCGCCTGTCAGTTCTTACGTTATGCGTAAGGCCATTGACTGGCATAGCGATGGTGATCTCGCTGAACACCTAAAGAAACCCTTACTCTACTCACTTGCTGCTGCTTCGATCGCGGCAATCGTTTCCGAACTGCTGGCGGTGATGGGCGTTTTACATGCCTCACTGATGGCCGGACCCTTAGTCGGGCTCGCCGTCCTGGGCTTGGCACTTAGTAATGCCGGTAGTCAACTTTTCAACTATCTTGGGCGTCCATTCACCTTCGTTACACTCTCCTGTCTTACAAGTTGCGCGGCGGTCGCCATACCTGGACTGCTTTGTTGGCTTACGTCATCTACAGCCGAGATGTGGATTGTAGGAGTGGCTCTGGGGCAACTTGCCGGCGGATGCTTGTCTATCTTGTTCATTAAGCGCCTTCAGAGAGACAATCCCTCTAGCAACGGGGAGCTAAGAAGAGCTTCGACGTTTGATCTATGGACCGTTGCAAGTTATTCCGCACCCCTCCTGATTGCGACTTGTCTGTCATGGGTTCAGACGGACGGCTACCGATATGTCTTTGTACGCGTTGCCAGCGAACATATTCTCGGCCTATTTGTCGTCGGCTTCACGGTTGGTGTTTCGCCAATGGCGCTGGTTGACCGGCTGATCTCAGACGTTTACTTGCCGACCCTGACGCGTGATGTTGCATTAAAGAGTAGGGACTGTTGGCCTGCTAGTTGGAATGCCTATGCATCGGCTGCCATCCTGCCTATCGTCCTCTTTGGGATGTTGGCCTGTTCAGGAACGACTCTACTGGCACGACTGCTTATCGCCCCTGCCTATGTAGCTTACGCCTGGGTTGGAATTTGGGGCGGGATGGTGAAGGCCCTACAGATGATGACGTCGCTCTACGTAGGCTTCTCATATGCGGCATTAAACACAAAGCACTTAGCCGTCCCGTACCTCATAGGAGCTTGCACAACTCTGCTCTCGATGGCCCTACTCATGAGTGAACTCGGTCACATCGAAGGTCTCGCTACCAGTCTGGTGTTCGGTGCTTTGACAGTCTTGATTTGTATGTCGTGTTCGGCCGAAAAACTGTACGGAGTTCGGTTTCCTTACGCTGCGCTCTCTCGCTCAATCGCACTGGGTGTACCGGTCGTCTTGGGCAACTGGGTTGCCAAGCGCGTTTTTCATGACGTCACCGTCTTTGCTGCGATTGGTGTATTAGGCTGCGAGGTGATTTACATCGCGTCCGTTTGCTGGTTTCTGTACCCGAAATCGCCAACTGTCGAGAGTTTCAAGCCAAGTGTGGTCCCCGAGATGGTAGTTCAGGAAGTCGAGATTTGAGGTTTGGCTATGGCGATACCTTTGACTCTGGCCGTTGGATCGAAGGTCTTTCAACGGAACCGGATTTTCGCATCGGATCCGGGACAGATACGAGATCGGGCCAATGCTTGTTTTGTCGTGCTTAAGGAAGAGGCAGAGAGGCTTGGATTTGTCTTCGCAACGGAAGATATCCATCCAGTAGGTGAATCGAAGATTGTCGTTGACTTCAACGTCCAAAAATGGACGCCCGGACCGCTTCATCAGGCAAAAAGGTATCTAATCACTTTGGAACCGCCGGTCACCTTTCGACAGAATTGGCTTCATTCCGAGCATCAACGCTACGACAAAGTGTTCACTTGGGATGATGACCTGGTTGATAACGAGAAATACTTCCTTTTACGTTATGCCCATAACTTAGGTGTCGCGCCGGACCTGCCGACGTTTCAAAGCCGTTCGTTTGCCGCCACTGTTATTGGATTTAAGGCTTCCGTAAATAGTCAGGAGCTCTATTCGGAGCGCTTGAAGACTGTTCATTGGTTCCTCGCGAACCACCCTGATAAGTTCGCATTGTATGGCGCAGGCTGGCCTCATCGGCTTAGACCCTACACTGCACCGCGACTGGAGCAATTCCTCTCTGCGCCGTTGAATCTGCTGGTGAGCCCGTTCTTCAAGGTTAATCAGTGCTACCGAGGCCCGTGCGCAGATAAGGTGGCGACCCTTAGTCAATATCGATTTGCATTTTGTTACGAGAACACTGACTCTGCTAACGGGTACACCACTGAAAAAATCTTTGACGCCTTCCGTGCTGGGTGCGTTCCCGTCTACTTGGGACCGCCGAACGTGGCCGAGATGATTCCCGAGGACTGTTTCATCGATCGACGAAAGTACCAATCTCATGAACAGCTTTTTGCTCGCCTGTGCAGTATAAGCGAATCTGAGTTTCTCGCCTATCAGCAAAGAATCCGGAGATATCTTGCGGGCGATCAAGCTCGCCAGTTTACGCCGGGCTTTTTCACTAAGGTCCTACTGCAGCACATAACAGCGGACCTCGGCATAGTTCAGTCATCTGTCGGCGAATGTGAGCCGGTATCCGTAGGAAAGAGATAGATCTTGAATATCAGAGTCAAAAGCGTCGCCCGAAGGGGATTGGAAATCTCGCGGCCTCTTTTCCAGTATGCGTTTAAGGCCACCAACATGGATCTTCGAGGCGTTCAATGGCGCCTCCAGGGCGCCTCTATGGTTAGTGCCATTGCAGTCACAAGGGAAGGTCTCTGCAACGACCGGCTGTTGGATTTGAGTACAAGACTCATCAATCGCTGCCGGGGCACAGACTCGACGCTCCTGCCAGAGAGGGGTGCCCCGAAGTGGACTGACAACTGGCCAGGCGAACACTATCGCTTGTTAAAGGCGTTGGTCGAGGAAATCAAACCGGCCAATGTCATTGAGGTGGGTACATATACAGGACTAGGTTCCCTTGCACTCCTCGAGTCTCTGCCTTCGAACGGGCGCTTGACCACCTTTGACATAATCGCCTGGGACAAGATCCTCGATGCTCAATGCGGTCCGGACCGCGAGGACACCTATTTGCGAGGGTCCGACTTCGAAAACGGCAGACTTACCCAAATCCTCGCAGATTTAAGCGAGCCCGAAGTCGCGAGAACTTATGCAAACTTGTTTCAGGAAGCGGATCTCATCTTTGTAGACGGTCCCAAGAACGGCGTTTTTGAGCAACGTTTTCTACAGAATTGTGCAGCCATGCCTCTACGGCCGGGTACGATCCTGGCGTTTGATGATATACGGCTGCTGAATATGATTGAGATCTGGGCAGGAATACGGCATCCAAAGTTAGACTTCACAGGATTCGGTCATTTCACAGGCACCGGACTGGTGGAATGGTCGAAGTAGTTTCGCCGGATGCGCATCTTTCAGGTCCTTGAGGCGAGCGCAAATAGCGCTCTACCGTTAAACGAGACTTGGTGGAGGAATTTACATGAACCGTTGGTCGATCTAGGTCATGACATCTTCTTCTTTTCCGCCAACGAAGGTCGCCGTGCCTTCGTCTCAAAAAGTCCTTCCCTCGTCACGCAGTTTACAACTAAGCTTGTTGACACCTTCCGACGGGAGCACGCGAGAAACCCGTTCGATCTCATATTTCTTTATCTGATTGATGGCATGGTCGACGCGCAAGGCCTTGCAGAACTTAAACGGTTCGGGATTCCTCTGTGCAACTTCTCGTGCAACAACGCTCACCAATTCGACTTGGTCGCGCGCCTCGCACCTATGTATGACTTCAACCTGCATGCGGAAAAGGATGCGGGAGTGAAATTCCGTGCCGTCGGAGCGAATCCGCTCTGGTGGCCCATGGCTTCGAATCCAAAATATTACTCTCCCGTATCTGTGGCACGTGATGTTCATGCATCCTTTGTTGGCGGAAATTATGGAGTAAGAGCGCGGATAGTACGGCACCTACTGGACGAAGGAGTCGATCTTCATGCCTATGGTCCTGGCTGGAGATGGGGTGCCAGCACTGTGCTCCGTTCTCAAGCAAAGCGGATCCTCTTCCGAGTTCGTGCAACGACCGCTTCCAACCGGAATACGCGAAACCGGTGGCGTGCGGAGGCTCTTGAGCACGGAATCAGAGTAGGCTTGGGCCGGCGCTACCCGGATAACGTACATGATCCAGTTCCTGATCAAGAACTGATTGAACTCTACAGTAGAAGTTGTCTTAGCCTGGGAATTTTGGACGTCTATGACGGCCATAACCCCACCAAACAACTCATTCGGCACCTTCATCTTCGTGAATTCGAAGCTCCAATGTGTGGGGCTCTTTATTTAACTGGGTTCAGCGACGAATTAGCTGAGTGCTTCGAACCGGATAAGGAAGTACTCGTCTATCACGACACTGACTCATTAGTTGATAAGGCGCTTTTCTACAGCAACAATCCTGATGCGGGGAACAAGATTCGTGAAGCGGGCCGCAAGCGTGCGTTGCGCGATCATACATACCACCGAAGATTTGAGCAATTGTTCAGCTCGATTGGGATCCAGACATGCAATGTGAAAGTCGCATTCTCGTCTCAGTCGTAATTACAGCCTTCAATGCTGAGGAATACTTGGCAGAGACGCTTCAGAGCGTTTCTGCGCAGACCTATTCTCCGCTCGAAATCATCGTTGTCGATGATGGTTCTTCTGATGGAACTGCAGATGTAGTAAAGGGGTGCCCCAATGCCCAATACGTTTACCAGAAGAATTCTGGACAGCCCTCTGCCCGTAACGCCGGCATTCGACAAGCAAGTGGCAAATACATAGCCTTTGTTGATTCAGACGATCTTTGGTTGCCGGAGAAAATCGCCAAGCAAGTCTCGGCCCTTGAGCACTCTGGTGGGGCGTGGTGCTACTGCGATTGCCTTCACTTTGAAAACACTCCCGATCAGGTGCTTTATCGCTACAGTTCTTTGGTCCAGCCGCACCAAGGTCATGTGATCGAGCCCTTGCTTCTGGGCAACTTCATACCCTCACCCACTCCAATGATTCGAAGGGATGTGTTGTTCACCGTGGGCCTTTGGGACGACTCGTGCGCCATTGCAGAAGACTGGAATATGTGGTTGAAGATCGCAGCAAAATTTCCGATCGAGTACGTGGACGAGCCACTCGCCGCGTATCGGAGGCATTCCGGAAACATGTTGCAGGGTCTTTCTGTTGAGGCGATACTGGAAGGAAACCTGGCCGTCCTTGAGAGCGGCTTCGGTCACTTGCCAACCAGCAACCCCCGCCTTCTGGCAAGAGCGCACGCCAATCTGTTCTTTAAAATCGGGCTCGCCTATCTAAAACGTGGAAAGGCGTGGGAAGGAAGACGGATGCTCTCAAAAGCTCTGCGGAGTGATCCGTATCAGTCCCGCTTCTACTCTTTTCTTGCCGCTTCATTGCTCCCGACCGGATTCGTCCAGGCACTCAACAAATATCGCCACTTCTATTGCCGTATAGAGAAACCGATTACCAGATAGTGATGCACCCTCGGAACACAAAGAGCTTGGGCCTTTACCGGCGGGTGGAAGTCTTCGCTTTTTTGACGATGCTAATCCTATACCTCGCATTTCTTCCCACCGGTCCCTATCCATTGGAAGTCGCCGGGCTGCGGTTGGAGTACGTTCTGTTCTGCGGGATTTGCTGTACTTCGCTGCTTCTCATTGATCTTTCCCTCAAAAGGCTCTATGGCGATTACGCTCGTGTACAACTATCTCTACTTGCATACTTGGTGACCATTGCTCTCAGTACCGCTTTGAGCTTTGATCCGGAGTCGTCCAATCGGGCTTTTGGCACGGCATTGGGCTATGCCTATCTGATGTGTATCGTTCCTCCTTTAATCTATACACACCTGGATCTGATCCGGAAGGCGTTACTTGTTTTGGCCGCAATAACGGCTTGTCTGCTTTTATACCTGAACATGGTGCTGGGGTTTGGAGTGGCTCAGCGATTCGCTCTTGCAGATACGGCCGAGCGAACTTCGGCAGACGCCACCAATTACGTTGATCCGAACATGACGGCCATTGGAATGTTGATGTGTGCTGTCATCAGCCTGCCGCTTGTTTGGCGAATCGAGCAAAGTCGCCGGTTCTTTCCCAAACTGGTTTGTCGCTGCCTTTTGATGATTATCCTGGGGGCTACTTTATTGTTCATCTCGAGAACAGCGATCTTGTCGCTCGCTGTTGCGATTGTCTTGGCTCTCATGGCGATTGCGGGTAGAGGACTGCGGATGACCCGCCTCTTTAGAGCCGTGGTTCCAGCTATTACGGTCTTCGCTGGTGCTGCAATGTGGCGTCGTGAGGAACTCAGTCACGTACTGATGCGTTCGTCCGATCTAGTCGAATCGGAACAAGGGCATTCAGGGCGAGTCGAGCTGTATCAAGGAGCTCTGGCAGATTGGATATCTAGTGTAAAGTCGGTAATCGTAGGGAACGGCTACTATTCCAGCAATCCGCACAATGAATTTCTTCGAACTCTGGCTGGCGACGGCATTCTCGGTTTCATGGCCTTTGCCGTACTGCTGTTCTTCATATATCGCATCTGCTGCTCTGGCAAGTATCTAAGTACCAGGAGTAAGTTCAGTCAGACTGCGCTATTTGCATTCATCATTTCCGCGATGATGACTTACGGCCACACAAAGACCATGTGGCTGGCCTTTCTTTTCCTTGTAGCGTCCTATTTAGAGGAACACGATCAGGGAGGTCGAAGAGGTAACATACAGCGAGTCAAACTTCCTCGCATTCCAATACCAAGCTCTACCTTGAACGGTTATCCCTCTTCGGGATCAGCGGATACCGTGCTAACCGCGGACTAGGGTTCCTGTCCTTTTTCAGAAACGCTTCTTCTTGTGAAGATATTGCACATCATCGACAGCCTCTTCGTAGGCGGGGCGGAGACCCTGTTAAAGAATCTCTGTGCCGTTTCCGTGGATGCCGGCAACTCTGTTGAGGTATATGTGCTGCGCGGAGGCGGCGCCTTGGAAGCCGATGTCCGCAGCGTCGGAGTGACAGTTCACATCGGCGGGTCGGGCTCTGTATACTCACCACTTCATATTCTTCAACTCATGCGATTGATGAAATCAAGCCCGTATGACTTGATACATGTTCACCTTTTCCCGGCCCAACTATGGGCGTGTCTTGCGGCGCGGATTTCTGGTTGCAAAAGTGCTCTCGTGACAACGGAACACAGCACCAACAACCGACGCCGAGTCTCGCTATTTCGTCCGATAGATCGCTGGATGTTCAAGCAGTTCGCATCGGTGGTTGCCATCAGCGAAGCGACCAGGACAGCACTTGCTCATCACCTGAAGGTCGACGGCCAGGCATTCACTGTCGTATCGAACGGTATCGATGAAAACCAATTCAAACCTCGACGGCTACGCTGCTTCAGCGCTAAAACACCGACATTGCGAGTACTAATGGTCGGCAGTTTGGCGAGAGTGAAGGACCATGCTACCGCCATCCGGGCACTATCCTTCGTTGACAATGTCGATCTGATCATCGCAGGTAACGGGCCGCTACGAAATGATCTTGAAACTCTGGCTGAACAACTTGGAGTCGAGAGTCGCGTTAAGTTTCTGGGTGAACGTAGAGATGTGCCGCAGCTCATTGCCGATTCCGATTTGTTTGTGCAGGCCTCCCGATGGGAGGGTTTCTGCCTTGCGGCGGTAGAAGCGATGTCTGGTGGGCTGCCTTGCATCGTTTCTCGGGTGGATGGATTGATGGAAGTCGTGGGGCGAGCGGCACTTCCCTTTGAGCCTGGAGATGCGAAGGACCTGGCTGCCAAGATCACGTGGCTCTCCGAGGATCCTGAGCGCCGCGCGCAACTATCGGTTCTCAGTCTTGAGCAAGCTAAACGTTTCTCGATCGTGGCCTGTTCCCAAGGTTACGACGCAGTCTACAAGACAGTTGCGAGCGTGTCATGAAGCGGTGCCCGATGTCTTCCTTTAGCGGCAATGAGTCTTCAGAAGTCTTGAAAATCGTACATGATGACCTTGCAGGATAACGTCACGAGGGGACGAGTATTGGCCATAGTGAACGTCGATACCATGGCCGACTTGATCGTGAAACCCTGGCTAAGAAGTCTCCAGGCAAAAGGATATGTTGTCCACGTGGCGTGTTCGAACGGCCCATGCATGGAGAACGTGAAAAAGGAAGGCTTTGAGACTCACGTCTTAGATATCCGGCGGAAGTTCAATCCTCTTGTGAACATTCGGCCTATTTTCCAGGCCTGGCGTCTGATTCGTAAGCACAAGTTCGGCGTTGTGAATACTCACAGCCCAATTGGTGCGGCCGTGGGACGCATCGCTGCCCGCCTAGCGGGTGTTCCTGCCATTGTCTACACGGTCCACGGTTTCTACTTCCACGATAACTCTCCTTTTTGGGCTAGGATCCCCTTAGTCGCCATCGAATGGCTGCTTGGTCGAGTAACGACTCACTTCATGTTTGTCTCGGAGGAAGACCGGCAAACCGCGCTGCGAACCGGAATCGCCAAGAATTCGGCATGCACCACAACCATCTACAACGCAGTGAACTCGGAGATCTTTAAACCTGCGCTGGACGCTGAGCGAGAGAACATCCAGTCCTCCCTCGGGATCGCACCGGGCAAAACGGTCATCGGGATCGTTGGCAGGATCGTTAAAGAAAAGGGATATCGGGAGTTTGCCTCTATGGCGCAGTCCCTCCTGCAGCAAAACAAGAACGGTTGCTTTCTCGTCATTGGTGATTCGCTTGCTAGCGACCGGGACCGCTTCGGCGAAACGTTTCGAAAGATGATTCAGGAGCAGGGCATGTCCGAGCATTTCATCTTTACAGGATTCACAAGCGAAGTTCCTCGGTACTTGCAAGCCATCGATATCTTTGTGTTGCCTTCCTATCGAGAGGGATTCCCGAAATCTGTTCTAGAGGCAATGTCCAGTGGACTTCCCGTTGTGGCCACTGATATTCGTGGATCGCGCGAAGCTGTGGTACATGGGCAAACCGGACTGATTGTTCCGCCTCGGAATGCACACGCGTTATCGGAAGCTGTATCCCAGCTCGTCGACCACCCGGAAAAGGCGAAGGCAATGGGAGTGGCAAGTCGTACCCGCGTGTTGGAGATGTATGACGAGCGCATCCTTCACAAGCGATTCGTGGGCGTATTCGACAATTTGCTCCCTGAATGAAATCGATGATCGGTTCCGGACCGTCTTTCTACGGCGGCCCGACACGAACTTCGCCTGACCCAACATGCCAGCCACAGCCCCGAACTCGTCAAGTTCAAAGGCGTCGACCTTAGCGCTAAGCATAAAACGAGCCCTGGATGTAATCGGAGCCTTGCTGATCTTAGGGCTGACGTCGCCCGTCCTGGTAGCGACGTTAGTATTGTCCAGACTTCTACAAGGTTCGCCGTTGCTGTTTCGCCAGCTCAGGCCCGGGTTAAATGGAAAGCCATTTACTCTCTACAAACTTCGCACCATGTCTGTAGCAACTTCGTCCCGCGTTGATCCATCATTGGATGCACAAAGGCTTACTCGTTTCGGGCGAGTCATGCGTCAGCTTAGTCTCGATGAACTGCCTCAGCTCTGGAACGTACTTCGCGGAGATATGAGTCTGGTCGGACCTCGGCCTCTGCTCATGCAGTACCTCCCGCGTTACTCTTCCCGTCAAAGCCGGAGGCATGAGGTCAAGCCTGGAATCACCGGATGGTCGCAAATCAATGGGCGGAACGATCTTAGCTGGGAACGGAAGTTAGAGCTGGATGTCTGGTATGTGGAAAATCACTCCCTGCGACTGGATCTTAAGATACTCTGCTTAACGCTTTACAAGGTCATCGCCCAGAAGAATGTGACTCAGCAGGGTCACGCTACCATGCCCGAGTTCACGGGCAACCTCAATAACTAAAAGTGGGACAACTAATCATCTGGGGTGCGGGCGGTCACGCTCGATCCGTCATTGATGCCGCGCGCGCCTCGGGGTATGCAGATTTCATCCTGGTGGATGACAATGCCGCCAAGGTCAGGCAGTTCCAGGGATTGAAAGTTCATCACCCGCTCGAAATCCCCGACGCCGTCCATACCAAGTCTATCTTTGTAGTGGCTGTAGGCGATAACGAACTGCGTGCTCGGTGTTTCCAGCGGGGCTTAGATATGGGCTTGCGGCCGGTCAATCTGGTCCACCCTTCTGCCGTTGTATCTCCATCTGCCGACATCGGTCTCGGCTCAGTGGTTCTCGCGAAGGCTGTCATTAACTCCGGTGCCAGTATCGGCAAGAACTGCATCATTAATACGGCCGCGGTTATCGAGCACGACTGCCGCGTTCTTGATCACGTCCATGTCTCTCCCTCCGCAACACTGGGCGGAGGTGTAACGCTTGAGTCCTATGTCCACGTCGGTATAGGCGCATCGGTGCTGCCGCTCGTATCGATCGGGCAGTCTTCCGTCGTCGGCGCAGGTGCGGTAGTTCTCAAATCGACAGCCGCAGGCGTTACCGCGGTCGGGGTGCCGGCCCGTATCCTTCAACCGAAGAAATCAATCAGTCCAGCCGATCCGCCACACCACCGTACTCGTGTCCTTCTCTCTGTTCCTCACATGGAGGGCCAGGAACTGGAATTTGTACGTGAGGCCTTCGATTCGAATTGGCTCTCGACAGTCGGTCCCCACATCAATGCTTTCGAACGGGAGTTCGGAGAAAAGTTTAACGTAGAAGCCGTCGCCGTTAGCAGTGGGACAGCCGCCATTCACTTAGGGTTACGCGCGCTCGGAGTAAGTTCAGGCGACACTGTATTCTGCTCGGACCTCACGTTTGTCGCAAGCGTTAATCCCATTCGTTACTTGGGAGCTGAAGTAGTTCTCATTGACAGCGAATCGGATAGCTGGAACATGGACCCGAACCTCCTAAGTGAAGCGATGCGGGCCGCTGCCGAGATAAATCGGCTGCCTAAGGCCGTGGTTGTTGTTCATCTCTTCGGCCAATGTGCAGATATGGATCTGATTACTCAAATCTGCCGGGCATACGACGTGCCGATCCTGGAAGACGCGGCAGAGTCTTTGGGTGCAACCTACAAGTCCAAAGCCGCCGGCACCCTAGGGGAAATGGCCGCCTTCTCCTTCAACGGAAACAAAATGATTACTACTACTGGCGGGGGCATGCTTGTTTCCAGTCAACGCGAGTTAGTAGATAAGGCTCGCTTCTGGGCCACGCAGTCGCGAGATCCGGGCCTTTCCTACAGTCATTCGGAAATTGGTTATAACTACCGCCTTAGTAATGTTCTTGCCGGAATTGGAAGAGGACAGTTGAATGTTCTCGACAGGCGTGTTCAGCAACGCCGAGACATCGCCTTCCGTTACCGCGACGCCTTTTCTGATCTTGACGGCATTACTCTGATGCCGCAAGCTCCGTATGGCAGGCACGCCAACTGGCTCAGTTGCTTTTTGATTGATCCTGTCGCGTTTGGATGCTCAAGGGATCGCCTGATTGCCGATCTCGACAGCGTGCATGTCGAAGCACGGCCAGTCTGGAAGCCAATGCATCTTCAGTCTTTGTACTCGGACTGCCTCCGATACGGCGGTACTGTGTCCGAGGATTTTTTTGAGCGCGGCATTTGCCTGCCAAGCTCCAGCAGTCTTTCATTGGAAGATCAGCTTTACGTAGTAAACCAGGTTCGCACCGCAGCTGGTGCCCGCATCGTCGCGTCGCTCGAACATGCCCTCGTTGTCCCATCCTAATTCGGCTCAGCTAAGAAAGCGCATTAAATGTTCCCGAGTGATGTTCTGCCGGACGCTCACCGTTGGGTGAAGCGTCTCCTCCGTTTACACCGTCCCATCGTCTTCACCATCGAGATTGCAACCACGTTCGTTGCGGGAGTTGTTGCCTTTCTCCTTCGCTTTGATCTCGAAGTCCCGATTGCTGACAGATTTCTGCTCTTA
Source organism: uncultured Acidobacteriaceae bacterium (assembly GCA_963814195.1). Lineage (GTDB taxonomy): Bacteria > Acidobacteriota > Terriglobia > Bryobacterales > Bryobacteraceae > Bog-105. The sequence goes on along the minus strand of CAWFBU010000002.1, from coordinate 509,343 downwards.
CTGGCCCTGTCATTCTGGATTCCCATCAAACTGGCCACCTTCATTCTCTTTGGCGTTTATCGCAGCTCGTGGCGATATGTCTCACTCCGGGATTTCACCCGATTAGTGTTCAGCAACATAGTCGCGAGTTCTCTCTCTGCTGCCGCCTTGATTCTCGTGACAAGCGGCATTCCCAGGTCTGTCTATCTCATTCAATTTCTACTTTGTTTGGCGCTCGCGGCGGGTCTGCGGGTTGCGGTAAGACTATTAATCGAACTTGGTAATGCTCGGCGCTTTCGAGAGGAAAGAAAGCGTACCGTCATCTATGGCGCGGGCGAAGCCGGAGTCGCTCTTTACCGCGAACTGCTTTCCAACCCCGCCCTTCTCTATCGAGTTTGCGGTTTCATTGATGATCAACCTAGAAAGACGGGCTTAACCATCCACGGCTCGCTTGTCTTGGGAACCGGAGCCGCGCTTCCCACCCTCGTTCAACGTCACAACCTGGAACTGGTCCTCATCGCTATCCCTTCGGCGACTGGCGCCGAGATGATCAACATACTCAAATGCTGCAACGCCGCCGGTATTGCGTATCAAACCGTTCCAGGCCTCGGGGACAGGATCAAAGAACATGATCTCGTCCATCAAATCCGCGACGTCGCAGTAGAAGACCTTCTGGGCCGCCTTCCCGTGAGGCTGGAGCAGGACCGAATCAGTGCAAAGTTTGAGAACCGGACAGTGCTTGTCACGGGCGCGGCCGGCTCGATTGGTTCCGAACTTTGCCGCCAGATTGCGCGTTTCAAACCCGCCAAGCTGATCGGTTTCGAAATTTCAGAAACCGGGCTTTTCCACCTCGAACAGGAAATGATGGCGGCCTTCCCGAACGTAACCTTCTGTCCGGAAATCGGTAGTATCCAGAATCCTCAGCGCCTCGCCGAAGTCTTCGATCGTTACCACCCCACCATCGTCTATCACGCTGCCGCTTACAAACATGTCCCCATGATGGAGGCACATGTCTTCGAAGCTATCGAGAACAATGTGTTCGGCACATTGAACGTCGCTCTGGCCGCCGGCCGAAGTAACGTCGAAGACTTCGTAATGATCTCCTCCGATAAAGCGGTCAGTCCCACGAACATCATGGGTGCCAGCAAACGGATTGCAGAGCTAATCGTCAGGTCATTACAGAACGGCAGCGGCAAATATGTATCCGTGCGTTTCGGGAATGTGCTGGGAAGCAACGGTAGCGTGGTGCCTATCTTCAAACGGCAGATCGCGGCCGGAGGGCCAATCACCATCACTCATCCCGACATGAAGCGCTACTTCATGACCATTCCGGAGGCTTCTCAGCTAGTCTTGCAATCCTCTACGATGGGCAAAGGTGGCGAGATCTTCGTGCTCGATATGGGTGAACCTGTCCGAATCCTCGACTTAGCCCGCAACCTGATTCTTCTGTCAGGGCTCCGCCCGGACGAAGACATAAAGATTAAATTCACCGGCGCTCGACCCGGGGAAAAGCTGTTTGAAGAACTGAATCTGGGGGAGGAGGACATGCTTCCCACTTACCACGAGAAGATCAAGATCTTCGCTGGATGCTGTGTTCCTTGGAGCGCGATGGAACTCTATCTGGCACGCCTGCGTTACGTCTGTAACTTCCGGAACTTCAATGAATTACTTTTGACGCTCAAAGAGATTGTCCCCGATTACAACCCCAGCATGAGTCTGCTGCAACGTGCCTTAACCCAAACGCCTCATGCCCGCGCGATGGCCGCGGGCGAACTTCAGCAGATGGAAGTAAGGCTCATTCACTAAATCCCTGCCACAATCCTCGCGCTCGACTAACGCCCGAACCGCACCTACACCTGATTCGAGTTCGAACTTACATCGCTCTACGTTGATGTAAGTGCCAGCTCAGGGTGTTCGTGCATGGTCGTTTGCGTGTATAAGTCAACCACGTCTTCGGGCGTACCGTCTGCAACCAGCACTCCTTTGTCGAGATAAATTGCGCGGTCGCAGTTCTTGACAATCTGCTCAAGCGAATGGGTGACGAAGAGAATGGTTTTGCCCGAACTGCGGAACCGCTCCAGGCGTTCGAAGCACTTCTGCTGGAACGCCATATCTCCCACCGCCAGAATTTCGTCAATGACGAGGATGTCGGGATTTACTTCCGTCGCAACGGCGAAAGCGAGTCGCATATACATTCCCGACGAATACTGCTTTACCGGAGCATCAATGAAGTCACCGATATCGGCGAACTCGATAATGCTCTGCTCACGAGCGCGCATCTCTCGTTTAGAAAAGCCCATCAGCAATCCGTTCATCAGAACGTTTTCGCGTCCTGACAACTCGCCGTGAAATCCCGCGCCTAGCTCGATCAAAGGTGCGAGTGAACCACGCACGGAGACGCTGCCTAAAGTGGGCAGATACACGCCCGCAATTACTTTAAGGAGCGTGCTCTTTCCTGAGCCATTGCTGCCCACAACGCCCAGCATTTCACCTTCGTGAACTTCGAACGATACATTTCGCACGGCTTCGAAGTCGTGGTATGCCGTTCGGCTCTTGAAGAATTTCGAGAACAACTCGCGGACAGTGTCCGGTCTCTCCTGCACAATCCGGAATCGCTGAGTGACGTTACTAACCTTGATAACTGCGCTCATGGCTAATGAATCGCTAAGTCCGCACTAGACATAGTAAACAAATTCACTCTCGTACTTACGGAAGATCGCCAGCCCGAGAAATAATGCAAGGAACGCACACACGAAGGACGCAAATACCGACTTCATCTCCGGCAGCCGTCCCACGTAGATACTCATTCGAAAATCATTCATCACAAAGATGAGTGGGTTCAGCTTGAATAACCATCGATAGTTCGGGGGGAAGAAATCGATTCGGTACAAGATTGGTGTGACGTAGAACCAGATCTGAAGAATGATCTGCAGGATATGCGCGACATCACGGTAGAACACATTAGCCGTAGCGAAGAAGAACGTGGCGCCTACAGTCGCAATCGTAAGAGCGAGCAGCGGTACAGGCAAGAACAGCCAGGTCGCGTAAAACGGATGCCCAAGAGCAATGACCAGCAGAGCAAGCGGGATTAATGAGAGCAGAAAATTGATGACGTTGGAAACTACTGCGGCAATCGGAAAAACAGATTTCGGAACTCGGACTTTCTTAATCAAATCCGCATTCCCGACAATGGACTCTGCGGCATACGACATCGATTGAGAGAAAAACGTCCAGGGAATTAGAACGCTCAAAAGGAAGATTGCGTAATGAGGGATTTTCATGACCATGATGGTCGAAAACACAATTGTGTAAACGATCATCAGCAGGAGCGGATTCAGCAGCGCCCAAAGGAAGCCCAAAGCAGATCGCTTATAACGGATCTTTAGTTCCTTCATGGCCAACGCCCAGATGAGTTCGCGATAGCGAAAAGCTCCTAAAACAAGTTCCGTCATCGTATGTAGCCGGTACGCTCGTACGAGGGACCGAGACACCATTGTAACGTGCCCGGCCGGTTTCTCTGGGTCAAGTCCTTCGTCAATTGGCCGATGGCTTCGCTTCTTTGCGCTTCTCGGCTTCCTTACGGTCCCGTGCTTCCTGTTCCCGATTTCGACGGTCGCGGTCAGCCAGCAGTTTCTCGTACGCGGGAATCTGTGCCGGAGTCAGGATGGCCTTAACGCGATCAACCTGTTCCTGCCGGATCCGAACCATTTCCGGATGGGTACGCGCACGCACAGCCTTCATTTGCTCCTTGGTGTGATCCAGAATCACTTGTAGACTCTCGATCTGGCTGGGCGTCAACTCGAGTTTGGACCGCATCTCCGAAATAAAGGTCTGCCGAAAGCTTTCCGGACTATTGGCCACGACAACGCTCGGGCTGTAGTAGCGATGCGCCAAAGCGCCTACGATCGCGCCGAAGCCAAATAGCAGAATCGCGACTAGAACTGCCGGGAGATTGCTCCTCTTCATGGCTTAATGAGCAGCCGCAGGAACCGGACTGTCTGGTGTCATCGGACGCATCAGCTCGTTGAAGGCTACTTGCTCAGTGGAGTCGTCGGAAAGTAGCGCATCCGCATAGTTCGCAGCCACTTGCGGGGGAGCGGAAAGATTCATAGCCAAAAGCAAAAGGCAAAGTGCGGCGGAAACCGCCAGCGCATTCTTCCCTAACAGGCCAAAGCGAAACCAGAGACTCCGTCGCCCCTCGATCTTCTGCCATAAGACCGGCATGAAATTCGCTCCCGGTTCCACCTCCGGACAAGCGGCCCGGTACTGCTCGAACAGGTCATCTAACTCGAACTTTTCAGCTTGGAAATGCTCTTCGTTCATCGCATTCTCTCTCTTCCTCGACGGCGGTCTGACAATCCGGGAACGCCTTGCGGCGCTTTGTCCTGCTTGTCCACTTCTGCGAGTTCTTCAAAATTTACCATTGGCCACCGCTGCTTTATGCGCCTTCAAAACTCTTTGACGCGCCCGGAACAATCTTACCTTCAACGCGTTTTCGTTCACGTTGTAAATCCGTTCCAGTTCCTTCAAGGTCAAGCCTTCCACTTCTTTCAAGGTTAGTAGCAGGCGATCCTCCTCCGAAACATGACAGAACAGGGCGTCCATAAACTCGCGTACCTGGCCTTTTTGCCGATCTTCATTCTCCTGGCGTCCGCTCGCAATCGAATCCGCCATCATCACTTGCTGCTCACTCATATCCGCCATGCGTGATTCGTTCCGTCGCTTGGCTCTTCGAAGATAATCATAGGAAGCATTGACCGTCAGCCGGTACAGCCACGGCTCGAATACTTCCGCCGTCCGCAGCTGATCGAGCGAGTAGTACAACCGGACAAATACCTCCTGTGCAACGTCTTCAACATCTTCTGGACGGCCGATTAAGCGCGAGATGGTCCCCAGGATTCTCCGGCGGTACGCTAGAGACCATCTGATTGAAAGCAGTCGGATCCCCGGTCCTCGCCTTCTCAATCAGCTCTTGCTCGACAAGCATACCGATTTAAAGTATGCCGGATCGCATTGATCCAATTGACATACGAGGCGCACCGGACTGCTGGAAGGTTACGATTTTCATCACATTCTGGAGGTCACAGCGGGGGCAGACGGTTCGATTCGATACTATTCCAGACATGAAAGCTCTGCTGCTCTCTGAATACAACCGATTGGAACTGGTGGACGTGCCCATGCCGCGCCCCGGCCCGGACGACGTGCTCGTCCGAGTAGAAGCATGCGGAATTTGCGGCAGTGATGTGCATGGGTACGACGGCGGATCTGGACGACGCATCCCGCCCATTGTGATGGGCCACGAAGCCGCCGGAACCGTGGTCACCGCCGGTCGGGACAGTGGTGCCCAGAGCCCCGAGTTTCACAATGGCCAGCGGGTCACGTTCGATTCCACCATCTACTGCGGAGAGTGTGAATATTGCCGCCGTGGCCAGGTCAATCTTTGTAACAATCGTCAGGTGCTTGGAGTCTCCACGCCGGATTTCCGTCGCGCCGGAGCATTCGCGGAATACGTCACCGTCCCTAAGCGTCTCGTTTACGCCTTCCCTGACTCCCTCTCCTTTGAGCATGCCGCCATGGTCGAGCCGCTGGCCGTCGCAGTTCATGCGGTCGACCTTTCGGACATCGCCGCCGGCAGTACAGCGGTCGTCGTAGGCGCTGGAACCATCGGCTTACTCGTGCTCCAGGCTGCCCGGCTCGCCGGTTGCGCCGCCGTCTATGTCGTGGATGTCGACGCGTCGCGCCTGGATCTGGCAATGCAACTTGGTGCAACGGAGACATTGAATGCGAAGACCACCGATGTCGTAGCCGAAATCAAACGCCTCACGGACGGAGCAGGCGTTGATGTCGCCCTGGAGGCCGTCGGCAGCACAGCCACCATCCGCACCGCGGTCGAAAGTGTTCGAAAGGGGGAACCGTTACCCTCATCGGCAACGTGGTCCCCACCGCGGAGATCCCCTTGCAGGCTGTCGTCAGTCGGGAACTAAGGCTCCAGGGTTCCGCAGCTTCGGCCGGCGAATATCCTCGTTGCATTGAGATGCTGGCTACCGGCAAAGTCAATGTTCAGCCTTTAATCAGCGTCGTGGCCCCCTTGCAGGAGGGCGCGCAATGGTTTGACCGTCTGCATGCACGGGAGCAGGGACTCTTGAAAGTCATCCTCACACCGGAGAAGGCCGGGGAAGTCGAATGCCTGTGAGTGAGCGCATGTTCAACCTGGAAGGAAAGATCGCCATTGTCACGGGCACAAGCCGCGGTTTAGGTCAACAGTTCGGGCGCGCTCTTGCTCGTGCGGGCGCTGACCTGGTACTCACCAGTCGCCACCGCGATACGTTGACCGCCTTTGAAGCTGAAATAAAATCGATGGGCCGCTGCGCTCTCGCTCTGGAGCTGGACGTCCGGGATCCGGAAAGCATCAAGCGCATGGCTGCGGATGCCGAAGCCTTCGGACCTGTCGACATTCTCATTAACAATGCTGGTGTGAACGTCCGTAAACCCGCCCTTGACGTGACGTGGGACGACTGGAACCTCATCCTCGACACCAATCTGCGCGGCAGCTTCTTTGTAGCCCAAGCCGTGGCCCGTTCTATGGTCGCCCGGAAATACGGCCGCATCGTGAATATCGGTTCCGTGACCAGTGTCAATGGCTACGGAGGGCTCGGTCCCTACACTGCCAGCCGCGGCGGCATCAAGCAATTGACCATGAGTCTTGCCGATGACTGGGGTCCTTACGGCGTCACGGTGAACTGTCTCGCGCCCGGCTGGTTCCGCACCGAACAGAACAAGGTGATGTACGAGGATGCGGAGTGGGTCAGTTACCTCAGTGATCGCATCCCTCTGAAGCGCCCGGGTCAAACCGGTGATCTGGATGGAGCGGTGGTGTTCCTCGCCTCGGAGGAAAGCCGCTACATCACAGGACAAACTCTATTGGTCGACGGCGGCATCTCGACCGGGGCTGTGCGCGCTCTACCAAAACGCTAGTCCGCGAGTTTCGGACAAGTTTTTGGAGGCGCCCAATGAAAACTCGAGTGTTGGTCATGATTGCACTTCTTCTTTCGGCGATCTCTTTACAAGCAGAGGTACCATCCCGGGTGATCGATAACGATCTGAGTAAATTCCAATCGGTCAATTGGAGTACCAGGGAAGGCGCTTTCTACGACCTAACGAAGCTATCTTCGACGGATCCGAATACTGAGTTTCCGGTCTCGGACGGCTTGCTGGCTTTATTGCGGACTAATCCTGATGCTCGGAGCAGAATCGTATCAGCTTTGAACCAGTTGCTGGATACAGAGAGCAGCGTTACCGATTCGGGCGCGGCTCCTGAAACAGAAGAGTTCTCAAATCATCACGGGTATCTCATTCAGGCAGTGACCAGCCTAAGAGATCCCTCACCGCTACCAGTGCTGCTGAAGTCCGTCAAAACAGGTGGCATGGCCATCAATGCTGTGGCTGGAGGTGGCGATCAGGCACTGTCTGAGGTAATTAAAAGAATTCCATCTGCTGATGACGAAACCCGACGCAGTCTTTATCGCGTGTTGGCCGGAATGAGTGAGCAGAGAAACCTCGAGAAGTTTCAGAAGTTAGATTCAGCGGCGATGTTATTCTCCGCCCTAGTGGCAGGAGCAAGCGATAAAGATCCTTGGACCCGCGTTGTCGTAGCCCAAAGACTCGCCCATGTTCACACCCCAGAAGCCACGGCCGCTCTAAATCGACTGGCACAGGACGACGGGTACGTCGAATCGGATAAATCGATGCCTCGCTATCCAGTTCGTGAGGCAGCAATCAGAGCCCTGACCGACAAGCAAGCAAAATGACCCTCTCATCCGCCGTCGCGATCAACGATCTCGGGCAGATCGCGGCACAAGGCAACACCAAACGCTCTTAGCAAAGACTCGGAGTGGAAGGAGAAGACACAATGGCACGATTGTGTTCTCTACGGCGGCGCTGCCCACTACGCAGCCCATCTTCCAACACGATCAACTTTCTTCCTCGAAGGGGAACTGAACTACCGCGACTACGACCGCACCATCGAGGCCCAGTCCGGACCGGGCAAAGTGCAATGTCCCGTCAGGAGATTGTCGTTGATTTCTCAGAGTTCTCGATCGCAAGACAAAAGACCTCCACGAAACGGAGGGAGCCGCTTAGCGGCTCCCTCTTTAGAAGTGCAACGGATCGCCAACGTGGAGGGCATTTCAGTAGTAATCCGCGTCGGGATAGAGGGCTGATCTCAGGCTAGCCCCTATTTGCGATCTGTTGGTCACCCTGGACGATGCAAGATCGAGATCTACTACATTCAGGTAGCTTAGTTGAAGGAAGGATCGACCGGCAACGTGACGGATGCGCTGTCTAAGGCCTTTAAGTCTTATAGCCGCATACACGAATTCGGTCTATGATGCTAAAGATTCGTCGGTTCGGTTACGGAAGGAGCCGTTCCGCCGAATCTAGTCTTTCGCCGGTACTCGTGACGACGCGCTGTATGTTGCCGCTATCGTAAGTGCACGAGCTCACCATGGGGGCCGGAGGGCAGGAGGGAACACCCACCATGCGAACTTTTGTGCCCGCGTGATCAATGACGAATGCGAGGCTAATAAAGTTCACCATACCGGTCGTGGTGGTGTTCTGATTTGTAAGAAATGCAGTTCCGGTACAATCTGCGTTGACTGTATAGGTTCCGTAGTGGTTTGAAAACACCCAATTGGGGTTTGCCGGGAACGTAGTCGGTGGATTCGTTCCAAGAGGGCTGCCTCCAAGACTCAATGACTCTTTATCAATGAGGTTGCCTTTTCCGTCAGAGGTGATAAGCTGTACGCCTTGGATCGGGACAGCGACTTCGGGAAGCAGCGCTCCCGTGTTACTAAACGACGCGAATGATCCTGGTACCGCTGCAAATGAAGCGGGAGGAAGAACGAAGCCCGTGGCTGTGAGGCCGTAAGCACCTTTGAACGTTTCCATTGTGCATGAATCGTGTGCAAGGGCGCAGATCGGTAAGACACTGCAGAACATCGCTATCTGCCCAGCGATTTGTAATATTTTCAAGTTCATTGGCACAGACCTCCTCTGGTCTGGCTCGTAAGTATATACCAGAGCTCCCGCTGAACCGAGCCAATTAGACTGCGGCGAACTTGCCGGGTTCTTGATGGCACGCGGCTGGCGATGGGAGAAGAACGAGATAAGCATGCTCTCGTAGTGCTCGGCGCTGAAGATCTCGAGCAACCGGTGCATGAACCTCCAGCAGTACTCACGGTTCAGGCTATTGCGGCGAAGATCTCGCCAGGACATCTATACACAAGGGACCACGCACTGCTATAGATCGAAGCAAGCAGGATTTTTTATCGAGCACTGGTAACAGCGATGCTCCGGTTGAAACGCACCGATCCGGGCCTGGACGTCAGGGCAGGGTGTCGGATTGGGCGAGGCGTCGCTATACCTGTCGCGGGTGCTGGAAAGTTGGCTCCGCGGCTGTGGTCTGCTCACGCCCGAGGCTTTGGCCGCAATAAGCGCCGGCAAGTCATGGCTAGTCCCTGTCTTAACCCTCGCGAAAGCTGTAAGCCAGGTACGGAAACGGGGAGGCCCCTTCTCAACGGCAATCTAATCCATAGATACCTGCCGACCAGCGCGGAGCTATCGACTGCGAAGCTGAGTCCTGTCAAAATGGCGACGATTCAGAATCAAGGTGAAAACGTAAACGTTCGGGCCTTAGACACGATCTCTGCACGTCGAGTTGTCATCTGAAGGAGAACCGCACTTCATGTCCGACTGTCTTCAGTTCCAAAATCCTCGCTCACTAAAAGATCTTTAACTCGACTCCTATGACGTTCCTTCCCTTCTTTCGATATCGGAGCTGGTTCACTCGGTCATCTTCCTTTTCCAACCTCTGTTGTGTTGGAGAGGTTAGCGTAGTCTCGTTCGGTCTTTTGGGGCGTGGGCAGGGCAGTTTCCACGTCGGCACCTGCCTCTGCCTTAAAAACCGAGAAGACTTAGCTGCGTTTGCGTCGGCGGAGCATGACGATAACACCACCTAGACCGGTCGCCATTAATGCGATGGAACCCGGTTCCGGAGTTGGCGAAGTAGGACCAGTAGGATCAGTTGGACCAGTAGTCGGCGGCGGAGCAGTTACAGGAACTCCAGCATCCAAATTGAACCAGATGTACTTGTTCTGGGTCAGGCTTGCGGTACCAGGGAGCAAGGATCCCTGCAGGACCTGTCCGTTACCCTCTCCGTCTCCGAAGCCAATAGCGGCTACCTGGCTGGTGTCAGTACTCTCCCAACCCATTGTCGTGTAGTAGAAGCCAATCTGTCCTTCACCGGTCGGAACCGCATAATCCGAGCTTCGCAAGATAAGTTGGAACGTGTTCAAGCGATCGTCGTGCGAATCATAATAACCGATGTGGTCCCACGTCACGATATCTTGGCCGGAACTCTGAGCGAGGTGCACGACTCCGCTGTTCGCTCCACGGCTGTCAGCATCACCAAAGTACGGCGATATGACAGGCGAAGAGGCCCCGGTGGGACCTGTTGGAATGTAATCAGAAATGCCGGATCCGAAACTGACGTTCCCATTGTTGTTGATATAGAAAGAACTATAACTATTCCCAAAGTAGTTGAGGGTAAAGCCAAGATTGATGGGGCCGCTAAAGCCATCATCGTTGCGGCCGCTTGGATCGCCGACATTAGCAGCATTGCCGCCGTCTGTTGTGACTACCACGCTGCCCAGGTTATTCGTATAAAGGCTATTAGTCGACATTAGGGAGGATGCGGGGATGATGGTTTCGGCGGCCTTCACACTGGAGAGCAGAGAGGAGGCTGCAATGAACGACAGGAGAGCTGTTGATTGAAAGGGTCTTTTAAGATGTGACAATTGCATACGGACTTTAAATGAACTTTCGAGTTAAGATTACGGATCTTGCTTAGGTTTATAAATCTTTGTCTTAGTTCGCAAGCTTGGTAAGTGAAACTGGGTACTGTGACTGTTGTCGTGAATGTTAGTACCGAATCTCTGTAAATCCGTGTTAGTTAAAGGATCGGCGTCTAAGGGTGTGCTTACGGCAGCATCTGCTTTAAAAAATCTTTTCTTTGCTCTTCGCGTACCGGTACCTAGACAACAGTGTCGAACGGGAAGGGTGCCGTCTCGGAATGATCTTTGTGCGTGGCGCTATCCTGCTTACTAAGTTGCGCATTCGGTAAGAAGGCTACTTAGGCCATCGTTACGGCGCGGAATGCTTTTGGCGCACGCTACGCAGAGGAACTCCGACAGCGCAGCTGTAAGCGGCGATTAGAGCATATGCTTGTTGCACTTTCAAATGTATTCTGCCGAGCATAGGCTCCGTCTCAACTCTGCACGGCATGATGGGCTTGGGAGCTCTAGCTCGAGGAAGGCCATCAATGCGGTCGATACGGAAAGAATAAGACTGTGTTTACTCCTTCTTGCTCGAACCGACCTCCACTACAATCGTTGCTGTTCGAAAGCGAACGCTTTGAAGTCTCGCACGGCACATCAAAGTAAATACGTGCTGCAAGGACTGGAGGAGTTTTCTTAACCGCATTCAGATTGCGTCGAGAATGAATCCTGCATAACCCTGTGTAGTCCGAAGGCATCTTGCGATTGCTGATTTGTCAGCTATCGATTTGTTGTCAAATGACGGACCATCCGGATATCACGCACATGGGCAGAGCCGAAGAAGCATTGTCCAGATTGCCGACAACTCACGCAGGTCGTAACGTAAACACTCGGCCGTCAAAAACGATTTGATCCTAACGAACCCTCATATCCAGGGCTCGGCTTCTGCGTTAAAAGACCGGGTTTTTGACATCGAGGAGCCGGCTCAGGTTACGAGCCCGGCCGCAATGCGCCGGAACAGTGTGAAGTCTTATCGCCTGGATTGTGGCACTCTGCCCAGCCGCGAGTCTCGGCGGATAATCAGATCGCACGCGAGCAGGGCCAAAGTCTCAAACCGAGTATCGTCGCTGGGAATAAGGAGCCAATGTTTGATCTTTGTTCTCAGCAGCTCAATGCTGCGGATTGAAGGAAAATCCCGCCGCAGGCTTTCGTCCGCGGGATCGGTGCCTTCCGATAAAACCAGCCAAACGCCGTTATCCCGGGGAGACCTCACATGGTCTCTGAGCATCATAACCAATCGCTCGCCGCTATAGACAGCGAATCCGGAAAACATCCGGCAAATTTCAGGATGCAGTGGAGCGAGAGCTTCCAGTACGAATGCATGCGGAACCTTCAGCTTTGATTTGGAAGGATTGGACATAACGGCAAGGATGGCCTCGAAGTAATCTCTCACTCACATTCTCAAATCACATCGAAGAACACTGACAGTACGTTGTCAGGATCACTTACTTACAATCCTCTTGCAGTCCAGATTTCTTCTTTTGAGGTAGCCCTATGAGCAAATTTGAGAGCAACGCCATGACTTGGTTTGAGATCCCAACAGTGAGCATCGACCGCGCCGCTGCTTTCTATGAGGCCGTTCTCGACGCAAAGCTTCGTCCATGGCCTGGTGTCGAACCCTGCAGAATGTTTCCTGTTGGCCACGACGGTGTGGGCGGATGCTTAGTCAATCGCCCGAATCAAAGGCCTGTAGCAGATGGCACGCTAGTCTATCTGAATGTAGACGGCAGGCTGGACCAGGTACTAGAGCGCGCTCAACAAAACGGCGGTGCACTCCTCGTTCCTCGAACTGCGATCGGTGCGAGCCTCGGCTTCTATGCTGTGATAACAGATTCCGAGGGAAACCACGTCGGCCTCCACTCCAGGTAAACGGTTCCTTCGAGTTGTTAGGGTTCTAACTTGACCTATGCGTCGCGCGGATCGCCTCTTTCGAATTGTGCAGATGCTACGTGCGGGCCGCCTCAAAACGGCTCGGTCTCTCGCGGAGCGGCTTGAGGTTTCCGAGCGCACAATCTACCGCGACGTACGCGATCTGCAGGTGGCGGGACAGCCTATTGAAGGGGAGCCCGGAGTGGGCTATACACTCCGGCGCGATTTCGACCTGCCCCCGCTGCTTTTCACTGCACAGGAACTCACCGCCTTGGTGTTCGGAGCACGTCTCGCGCGTGCGTGGGCAGGACGCCAGACCGCGGATGCGGCTACATCGGCATTGGCGCGAATCGAAGCCGTTCTGCCTGCCGAGTTGGCTGCTCAACTCGATAGTGTCCTTCTATATGCACCTGCGTACCAAATGCAAGAGTCACTTCGTCTTCTCCTGGACGTGCTGCACCGAGCCTGCACCAGTCGTATGGTGGTGCAGTTCCACTACAGGCACTTAGGAGAGGCCCAAGCAAAGGCGGAACCGCGGTCCGTGCGCCCGCTTGCCCTGGCGTTCTGGTCCGGTGTTTGGACTCTAGCTGCCTGGTGTGAAACACGTGCAGATTTCAGAAATTTCCGGGTGGATCGCATCGAGTTGCTTACGGTCTTAGACCGTACCTTCACGCCGAAACGAGGTCAAGGCCTAGAAGATTATCTAAAGCGTGCTCGCACCGAAGGTTTTCGCTCCGCTACTTTGGCCGAAGTATCAGAGCGACCCTGAACAGCTTTTCCCGGTCAGGTCTCGAAGGCTTTCGTCGAATCACGACAAGCGCGCTCTCGCCTGTAATCTGCTTCTACGTCACGATCAGCTCTACTCTCCACTCTTCCGGCGTGACGTTTTAGTTCTAAATCTTGCCTCATCCCAAAGGATTGATCTATCTTGCGCCTGATTCGTCAGCCTGGCCCGGTGGTGAACTTCCTCGCCTTTGCACCTACTGGCGTTGGGCGTTCACAGATGAACCTGAAAATCGTCTCGCCGTAAATCGTGCGGCCCGCAAGTACTTCCACCACCATTCGCCAAAAAAGGCGCACAGTCTGAACGATCCGCCATGCTACCTGTGCAATCGAAACGATTCTCCAGGAGTGCTTGCATGAACAAAGAAAAACTAACGGCGCGCCAGGCCGCGAACCGGGCCAACGCCGCGAAGTCAACGGGCCCGAGATCCGCGGAAGGTAGGAAGATCTCGTCCCACAACGCCCTGAAGACCGGCCTGACCGGCCGTACCGTTCTGCTGCCGACGGACGACGTGGCTGAATACCAAGCCCACCTAACCAGCATTGACGAGCGCTACCAACCCGCGACAGACGAGGAACGCTTCCACGCCCAGAACATCGCCCACATCGAATGGCGAATCCTCCGCATCCCAACTCTGGAAACCGCTTTCCTCGCGCTCGGCCGAAAACGCTTCGGCGACACCCACGCCGAAGAACCCGAAGACATCCGCGCCCTGCTCATCGAAGCGGAAGTCCAGTTTGAATTGCAAAGCCGCTCGCCAATCTGGCTCTGCAGGAATCCCGCCTCAATCGTCACCGCGAACGCGAACTGGCCAGCTTGAACACTCTCCAAACCGCCCGCCGCAAGCTCGAAGCCACGAACTTAGAAGAACTCGCCCGCTTCTACACCCATTGTAAAAACAAGGATTTACCCTTTGATCTGGAAGACTTAGCGATGTTTGGCTTCGAATTTTCAATGGAGCAAATTCGGCGCCGCGTGGCTCATCACATGGTGGCCCGCGACCGCGATCACGTCGCCTGGCCCACCATCAAGACGAACTACTGCTACCAACTAATGCTGCAACAAGAAGAAGCCTGAGTCGTTCATCGTGCCGGGACGAACAGGCCGCTCTACTTGCCTCCAAAGACTGATGCGATCACCTTCCTGTCACCCTGCGCCGCGGCAAGCCTCAACCTCCGGCACAGAGTGGCCGACCTCTTATAATTCGGATGTGGCCAAGGGGAAAGCAGGTGCTCGTGCGCACCTGAACGATCGAACACTGCTGGATCACATCCGCGCCCTGCCGCACGCCCGGGCTACCTATAAACAGTTGGTTAAAGAACTGGGCCTGACCGGCGAAAGTCGAGATCAGCTTGAACAGGCGCTCGATCGTCTGGCCGACAAGGGGCTATTGGTCGAACTGCGCTCCGGCCACTTTATCGCGACCGGGGCGAACGCCGAGTATCTCGTAGGTCGCCTGTCCATCCACCGCGACGGCTTTGGGTTCCTGGTGCCCGACGTGGCTGCGGGCGAGCCTTCTGGGGGCGATATCTTTCTTCCGCCAAATGAAGCCGCCAAGGGCATGAATGGTGATCGTGCCCTGGTACACGTCACTCGTCAAACAGGTCTGGGCCGGGGGGAAGGCACTATTCTGCGCATCCTCCGCCGTGCTCATACCACCGTCGTCGGTGAGTTTCGCATTCGCAAACGAGGCAATTTTGTCGTCCCCTCCGACGAGCGCGTGCAGCAATGGATTGAAATCCCGGAGGGCTGTGAGATCCCGCCGAAGCGCGCCAGTCAACATCGCGTCGGAGTCACCCTGCGCGAGATCGCGACTGCCGGAAGATCTCGACGGCATGATCGTCAACTGTCGAAATCCTGGAGTTTCCCGAAGACGGCGAGCCGGCGCTGTCGGGCGAGTTGTCGAAGTGCTGGGCTTTGCCGATGACTTCGGTGTCGATGTCGAGATCATCATCCGGAAACACCATCTGCCGCACGAGTTCCCCCCGGCTGTTATTGAGCAGGCCGCCTCAATTCCACATGACATACCCGAGGACGAAATCGCTCGCCGCCGGGACTTCCGCTCCTTCGACATCGTCACCATCGATGGCGAAACCGCCCGTGACTTCGATGACGCGGTCTGGGTAGAAAAACTCGGCAACGGCAACTACGCCCTGCAGGTCCATATCGCCGACGTCAGCCATTATCGTCACGCCCGGGACGCCCATCGATACCGAAGCCGTTCTCCGTGGTACCAGCGTTTACTTTCCTGATCGCGCGGTGCCCATGCTACCGGTCGAACTGTCTACCGACATCTGCTCCCTGCGACCCAGGCGAAGATCGTCTGGTTCTTGTCCGTCCTGCTGGAGATTGGACCACGCCGGCGATGTGGTCAGCCAGGACTTCACGCGCGGCATCATTCGCAGCGCCGAGCGCATGACTTACACCAATGTTCATCGTGTGCTCGAAGGCGACGCGGCCATGCGCGAACGTTATGCAAGCTGGTCGATCGCTTTGAACTCATGCGCGAACTGGCGCTGGTGCTGAATCGCAAACGCACCAAGCGCGGCTCCATCGATTTCGACATGCCCGAGAGCAACATTATCTTGGACATGTCGGGCCAGATGACCGGCGTCACGCGGGCCGATCGCAACATCGCTCATCGCATGATCGAAGAGTTCATGCTGGCTGCCAATGAAGCGGTGGCTCGCCATCTGGAAACAGCCGGCATCCCCACTCTGTACCGCATTCACGAGAAGCCGGACGGCAAACGGGTGCTGGATTTCGAAGCAGATCGCTGCTCATTTCGGCTATTCGCTTGGTGTCGGCGCCATCCCGGCCAAGCGTTTCCCGATCACCCAGAAGCATCGCGACGGCCGTAAGTCGCGCCGGGACGTGGTTCTGCCGCAGGACGACTTCGACCTTACCTCGCGCAACTATCAACGGCTGATCGCAAAGATCGCCGGCAAGCCGGAAGAACGGATCCTTAGCTACCTGATGCTGCGCTCCCTAAAACAGGCGCGTTACAGCAATCAGAACGTGGGGCATTTCGCTTTGGCGGCCTCTTCCTACACTCACTTCACATCGCCCATCCGGCGCTATCCCGATCTGATTGTCCATCGGGTCCTCTCGCGTCTCCTGGATGGAGGTGCTCCACTGCATGGACGAGTCCCAGCTCCATGACTTGGGCAATGACACATCCTTCACCGAGCGCCGTGCTGGAGAAGCCGAACGCGAACTTGTCGAGTGGAAGAAAGTGAAGTTCATGCAGGACCGTGTGGGCGACGAATTTGATGCTCTGATCATCAGCACCACGAAGCACGGCTTCTTTGTGGAACTGGCCGAACTGTTTGTCGAAGGGCTGGTTCCCATGGAAACACTCGGCGGCGATCGATTTCAGTACCACGAGAACAATCGGGAAATCATCGGCGAACGGAGCCGGCGCAAATATACGATCGGCGATCCCGTTCGCGTTCGACTCGATCGCGCGGATGTTGTCGAGCGCAAACTCCAGTTCGCTCTGGTCGACGAAGAAGTGCGGCCTTCGGCCCGACGCAAGCGAAAAGCTTAGCCCTGGCACTCACAACTCTGTATGGATCGACGGGCGTTTCTGCAAGCAACGGCTTGGATAGGTGTCTCGGCCCCGCGCATCTTCGAGCCATGGAAACCGGGCACGCTCGACATTCACCACCTCGCTTACGGCCGTGGTAACTCCACCTTTATCCTCTGCCCGGATGCCACAACGATTCTGATCGATGCCGGAACCACGGAAGATGATCTGGAGGTCTCGTCGGCCCAAAAGCCGGATGCCTCGCGCCGTCCCGGCGAGTGGATCGCTTCCTACATTCAACGTCAGATGCAGCCCGCAGCGCGGCGCGAGTTAGACTACTTTCTCTTAACTCACATTCACCCCGATCATCTGGGCGATCTCGGACCGGACAACCCGCGTTCGACTAAGGGCGATTACCAATTAACGGGGTCATGGACGTCGACGCACAACTGCCCATCCGCAAGGTGATCGACAGAGCATTCCCCGACTACATCTACCCTGTGTCTCAGCAGGCGCCGTTCGCACGGAATTACCTCAACTACATTCAGTCCCGCCGCCGGTTGGGTGAGGCTTGCGAACGCCTGCAGGTAGGCAGCGCGGACCAGATCCGATTGACACGCGAACCTCAGCGGTACTCAAACTTCTGAGTTCGCAACCTGGCAGCCAACGGCGAGGTCTGGACGGGTATTGGCACCGGCAAGCAGTCTTTGTTTCCCGGTGACCCTAAGCGTCCGGAAGACTTGCCGACTGAAAACATGTGTTCCGTTGCGGTTCGTATAAGCCTGGGCAACTTCAGTTACTTCACCGGCGGCGACCTGACGTGCGACACCGAAGAGACTGATCAACCGTGGCGCGACATCGAAACACCTGTCGCTCGGGCCTCCGGTCCGGTATCAGTTGCTGTTGCGAACCATCACGCTTACTTCGACGCGGTGGGACGGAATTTCGTGCGCCTCCTACAGCCTCGCGTCTTCATCGTGCCGACGTGGTACGTCGCTCACCCGAGCATCCTTCCGCTTCGGCGCATGCTCAGCCAACATCTTTACAAAGGCGAACGCGACGTTTACGCGACCGACGTCATGACGGCCAATCGTACCGTTAATAATCAATTCCTCTCCAAGCTAAAGAGTCTGGAAGGTCACATCATCATTCGTGTTGCGGCTGACGGCAATAGCTTCCGGGTAATCATTTGCGATAACACGGACGACACAGGTCGAGTCATTGGCGAGTTCGGTCCTTACCCATGCAAGTCAATACCGCCCCGGTAACTCTTCCGGGAGTGCTATCCTGCTGCAAAGCTATGCGGCGCCAAGTCTTGCAGTGCTTCCTGTCCTTCTTGCTCACGGCTCTTGCGCAAGCTGCAACGGTAGAACATCTCATCGGCACCTGGACGCTTTCCAGCCAGACGATTGACGGCCGCAAAGTGGACATTGAGCCATTGACCCTGCGCATCTATCCGGCGGGTGATGCTTTCGAGTTTGCGTACTCTACGCCCATTAACGGGATCCATCTGGTCAGCATGAAGTTCATCGGGGTTCATCTCAATGGCGAGGCCGGAACCGTGCAGGATGTGAAAGGCCAGAAGATGGGAACGGTGCGTGTTAGTAAGGTGGGACCTCTCTCCTACAAGGCCGTCATTGAAGGCGCGAACAGACCGAAGGCAGAGGGCAAGATGACGATCTCAGCAGATGATCAGACGCTTACCTCTGAATCGGATACAACGGCAGGCGGCAAAGGAGTCACTCATGCCGTGCAGGTGTTCTCGCGCCGGTAATCACGCATGACGTTAATCCAGAAGCTGGTGCGACGGCCACGATCGTTGCTGCTCTGGAGAATCAATTTTCAACTCCACCTCTGGGTCGGACTAGTGCTGACTCTCTACTTGATCGTGATCGGCCTATCCGGATCCATTCTTGTCTTCCGAGTTGAGTTGGAAAGGCTTGCAGGCGTCCGGGCCTGGCCGGCGAGCCATGTGCCTTCCGCAAGGATGACGCCGGATGACGTCGTGGCGGCGGTGCGGTCCGCGTATCCCCGTCAGAGAGTTCTGGCCATCATGGTCCCCACCAGGGATGAGCCTTACTTCCTCAC
The DNA here is from genome assembly GCA_963814195.1 of uncultured Acidobacteriaceae bacterium. Lineage (GTDB taxonomy): Bacteria > Acidobacteriota > Terriglobia > Bryobacterales > Bryobacteraceae > Bog-105. The sequence goes on along the minus strand of CAWFBU010000002.1, from coordinate 490,202 downwards.
AACCGTGCAGGGTCTCGGCCGACGGCAGCTCATACGAACTGATCCGCAATCAGGTGAGTTGCAGCCCGTGCCGGCACACCGGAGGTCGTGGCTGGACTTTGTCGGCGACCTTCACACCACCTTGCTCGTGGGCCGATACGGCCGCATCGCGAACGGGCTTGGAGCCGCTTTTCTGCTGGCGATCAACATCACAGGAATCGTAGTCTGGTGGCCGGGAGTGAAGCTTTGGGTGCGCGGCCTGGTTGTTGACTGGAAGCGGAACTGGCGTCGAGTCAACTACGATCTCCACCGGGCCGTTGGCTTCTGGGCTCTCTCCATCCTTTCCTTCTGGGCCATCTCGGGCATTTACTTCGGCTGGCCCGCAGAGGTGATTTCGCTGGTCAACAAGCTCTCGCCTCTGGTAAGCTCTCAGCCTCCTTCCGTTCGATTGCAGCCCTATGTGAATGCGTCGGTTGGCACGCCCGACTTGCAGATCCTGATCGCGGTTGCAGAGCGCATCGACCCGGGAACTACCTTGGCGGGAGTCAACTTTCCTTACAGCCGTAGAGCGCCGTTCGAAGTTCTCATGCGACGCACAGACGCGCCAGGCCGCGAATACACCGACATCTTGTATTTCGATCCGAGGGATGGCCGTCACCTTCAGACTTGGCGCTACGGCGTAAATCAAAGTCTTGGCGATTGGTTTCTGTGGCTGCAAGTTCCACTGCACTTCGGAACTTACTGGGGGCTTGCCTTCAAAGTAATCTGGGCTTTGGCGGGTCTAACCGTTCCGCTGCTGGCAGTCACCGGTGTCGTGATGTACTGGAACCGCGTTCTGCGACACGTCCGGTCGGCATAACGAGCCAGCGGTACTCAGGTGGTTGTCTGGGGCTGGTAGTGGATCAACTTATGTGACGCGATGTCCACTGTCACAAAGTCGTCCGGAGTTTTGGAACGGGCGCCGTCGTCGGCAGGATGATATTCGACTCGCAGCTGTTTTGGGTCGACGACGACACGTAAGTACCCGAATGTCTGGTCGTCGTAGCTTTCGAGCGTTATCGAATCTGAACCATTGGACAGCGCGGGCTGAGGTGCTGGCGCACGCAAAGTCGGTTCGCCCTTACGCGTCAGCGGCGCAATACCATGGCCCCCATTGCCGGCCACAATGAATGGCGTTTCACGATCGCCCTGAAAGCGTGTGAACCGCTGATAATTGTGAGCGTGCGCACAGAGAACCGCATGCGGATAAAAGCCCGCTTCCTTACAGGCTGAATCGATGTCCTCGAGAACCTTCACGCTATTTCCATGCTTGCCGATTTCGATGCCGCCTCCGGTGATTGCTACGTATGGTGGGTGATGAACCGCAATGATCACCGCACCGGCAAACTTCTCTTTCACCATTCGGCTTAACGCTGTTTTGAGAAAGGTGATCTGTACGTCCGTGACGTAGGGGAAAATACCGTTCTCTGAAGAGAGGACACCTGGATCCTCAAGCGTATTGCTGTACAGTGCCAGCATTCTCACGAACGGTGCTTCCAGCGTGTAGTAGACGCCGGGCTGTATCTGGGCTGTACGTATCAGACCTCCAGCTTCGGGTGTGCGGTGCGGCGGTTTCCCGGCTTGACAGAAGTTCTCGAGAAACGCTTCCAATGTGGTGGCATTTGTTTTCGGCGCGACCATACCGTCGTGATTGCCGGCAATAGCGAAGATGGGTGCAGGGTAGTCGCGATACGGATCGTAAAACTGATCGTAGTAGTACTGCGACTCGCCGAAGCTGTACACAACATCACCCAGATGGAAGAAGAACGACGGGATGTTGCGTGTGTCGATCTCGTGATAGTCGCTTAGCATCTTATCGGCGACGGTGTTTTGGTCGCGAGGACCTTTGGTGTTGCCCGTATCCCCTACCGCGTGAAAGACCACCTGCCCGGCGCTTTCGATCTGGCTCACGATCTTCGCACCGTTCGGACCGAACGCATCGGCCAATTTCACCACCGGCTCTGGTTGATCTTTGACAATCGGAAAAGGTCGGGGCGATTGGGGCGTGGCGTCGATGACCTTGTAAGCGTCATCGTCGGAGCCGTGCTGGACCGTAAAAGTAGTTGGATCGGGACTCGGCTGTGGTTGACCGAACTGTGGGCCCTCAGTTGGATGGGGATTATTGTTGCTCGCTGGAGGTTCCGCGACCGGTGTCGGTCTGGGCTTTGGTTGGTGAGGCGGCTTCTTATCTTTCTTCATGCAACTCCTCTTCAGTCCTAAACCGGTACCGCAGATGCAGGACTAGGCTCCGTTTTGATACCAGCTCATAATCTTGGGCCAGGAACTTGTCGATCGTATGAATCTGGGGCGATTAGTACTCGATCTCTGCCGAAGGTGAGGAAGTATCGTTGGCAGAAGCTCCTGCCTGCTGCCAAAATTGTAAGAGCGTTGAAACATTTATAGACTTTTGCTCACTTACTTGGTAGAAGTCTGAAAAGGGCGACTGCTACACATCGCCGTTGCCCCCTTGGAATAGTGAACTTAACTGTCGACCTGGTTGTCGGACTGGATCAGCGAGGCTGCTTATGACTATAGTGGGCGATCGAAGATTTGTTGAAGTGCCGGGAGGCAAGACGCATGAACTGCCCCCGTTGCTGGTGAAGACTGTGCCTGATCATCAGCGCATGGACAAGATGGTGAGCACCGCGGCTCAGATGATTGAGCAGGAGGACCTGGTGCCAGTCATCGCGGCCGATCAACTGGCTGACCAGGAGCAAGTCGAACGCCGCAAAATGGACATGGCTCTCCAGTTGGTTGATCGGTACCGAGGCTTGCTTAGCCACTGGCATTGGGGCGATGCCGTGATCGAATGGATCAGGCAGTGTGAAATCACGTTCGGCGCCAGACTCGAACTCCGAAACCTGCTGAGTAACGATGTCTGGCCGCATGCCGGGCGCAGCAGCTTTGTCACGCTGTTGGAGGATAAGGCTGTGGCAACGGGCGGAGTTACTTTGGCCAAAGCTGTCGGCCTACGGTTGGCGTTTCGCCAGATGCCGCCCATGCGATGTTGTTCCGATCAGTTTCTTTTCTATCTGAACAACACGGTCGCGCAGTCTGCCTATCAAACTTGGTTCGCTATGACGCCGAACCCGATCTCCAGCTTTCCGCCTGAGCGATTCCAGTTCGAAGTTGTGAACATGTCGCTCGACATTCACTAGCCTGCGGGCCGACGTTTTTTCCGGTTCACTAACGCTGCCAAGCACATTAAACGTACCAACTCACATTGCCTGGAGTACTGAGGGATGTGGAGTTTACACCTCACTACATCAGAGAATTGTGTCCGTTGCCCTTGGTATATTACCGTTCTGGGGAAGAGGAACTTGGCGGACAACGAGCGGCTGTATGATTTGTGCTGGTGAACTAACGGCGGTAAGCTCAAGCGAGGTGAGTCAGACTTATCATCTGGACGAATTGCGGATTGCTCTTGATCCTGAGCACCCTGCTCACATCTTGCCGCCGCAGGTACGCGATGGCAGCCGTGTCCTCGATTTGGGATGCGGGGCCGGGCAGACCATGATCGCTGCCTATCCCAAGCACATTACCTTCGGACTGGATATCGACTTCTCCGTTCTCAAGCTCGGCAAAACTCTAAGTTCAGATGTCCAGTTTTGCTGTGGCAGGGCTGAAGAACTGCCGTATATGGACGACATTTTTGACTTGGTTATCGCGCGGGTTTCACTTGCTTACACTGATATCGAGCTAACCCTCCGCGAGGCACAGCGAGTGATGAAACCGGATGGACGTTTATGGGTGACCTTGCATTCATGGCACATGCCCTGGCAGGCTGCCCAGCAGGGAAATTGGCGCGGTAAGCTCTTCTTTCTGTACATCGTGGCGAATAGCCTCAGCTTTCATTGGTTTCAAAAGCAGTTTTCGCTTTGGGGTAAACGCGAATCCTTCCAAACAGCGAGCCGAATGTCGAAGGTTCTGGCCAAATGTGGTTTCAAGGATGTCCAAGTGACTCGTGGACGACACTTCCTGATCGAAGCCAAAGCGGCGAAGGTACACGTGCCTGCGAAGGCAGAGATGGCGTCCGCAGCTGCGGTCCGATAGTAAGGTTCAAGAGATCCACTTCTGAGCGGATGATGCGGCAAGCTTGAGCATCGATCAATATACATTTTCCAGCGATACGAAGCTCGCTCATATTGCTGCTTGCACTTGGGATGTCGTGATTGTAGGAGCAGGGCACAACGGTTTGACATGTGCCGCGTATCTGGCGAAAGCCGGTAAGCGGGTGCTGGTGGTGGAAGCCCGTGAACGGATCGGCGGAGCCTGCACCCGTGAAGAGCCATGGCCCGGCGTACGGATGTCGCCTTGCGCTTACCTGGCCGGATTACTCCATCCCCGGGTGATTACTGAATTGGATCTGCCGCGGTTCGGATATGAATGGACACCGGCCAGTAACGGCCTGTTTGTTCCCTTTGCTGATGGCTCGAGCATTCAGCTCTATGACGACGACGAGCGCTGCGAGCCTGAAGTACGCCGATTCGCGCCGGCCGACTGCGACGGACTTCGTGCTATGGGCGACGTCGTTCGGAGGCTCCGTGATGCTATTCGGCCGGATGGCGACGAGGACATGTGGATCGGGGACGCTCCGACGCCGGAACAGCTGCAAGAGCGGATCGGGAACGATGAAGAAGCGCAGGCTTTGCTTTTCCGCTGGTCGATGGCTGAGTTTGTGGAACGATATCTCTCCGACGAGCGGCTCCAGATGGCTTATCTGGGGCAAGGCGTGATTGGCACAAACGCGAGCCCGTTCGACCCCGGAACCGCTGCGATCCGCTTCCATCATGCGTCAGGGCGTCTGGGTGGATTCGCCGGGACCTGGGGCTATGTAAAAGGTGGGATGGGTATGGTGTCGTACTTCATCGCACAAGCCGCCTTGGAGTCGGGAGTCGCTATTCTGACTGGCTTGCCGATTGCCGAGATTGTTCCCGGCGAAGGAGTGCGAACCACGGGTGGTGATTGGCTGCGTGCCCCGACTGTTATCTCGAACACGGATGGTTATACAAGTGTCCGCCTGCTGGGCAACAATGCTGAAGGAGCATGGCGTAAAAGCGTCGAATCGATTCCCATTACCGGCTGCACTCTCAAATTGAATGTCTGGTTGAGAGACTTGCCGAACTTTCGAGCGCGCCCTGGATTCCTAGAGCCGCATCACTTCGGGCAGGTCAACACACCCCTAACGAAGGACGAATGGAAGACCGGTTACGAAGCGGCACGTGCAGGGCACCTACCGGAACGCCTCTGGACAGAACTCTACTTCCAAAGCGTCCACGATTCGACGATTGCTCCTAGGGGTACGCACACCATGAGTGTGTTCTCACAATACGTGCCGTATAAGTATGCTTGCGGAACGTGGGACGACCATCGACAGTCTGCGGCAGCATTAGCAATTCGATCTATAGCGGACTACTGCAACAACATGGACGAGGCGGTTATAGACGTGCAGGCGTTTGGTCCACCCGACATCGAAGAGCATGTGGGCCTGACCGGCGGTCATATTTTCCAAGGTGAGTGCTTACCGTCATACTTGTGGAGCAAACGCTTAAGTGCTCGAACTCCAATGCCCGGCTTCTACCTATGCGGCGCTTGCACACACCCCGGGGGTAGTGTAATCGCAATGAATGGAAGAAATGCGGCTATGGCGGTACTAGCTGACGAGCTTGGTAGGTGATCAGGGGGGATGGTTGGGGGCAGAAACGAATCCTGCCCCCGTGAAGATACAGCCAAGCTATGCGGATCGCCTGAAAAGCGCGTGATAGATGATGAGGACGAGGACCGATCCCAGCACTGCGACAAAGAGGCTATAGAAATTGAAGCCATTGACGCCGGAACCGCCAAACATTGAGAAAACCCAACCCCCGACCACAGCTCCCACAATGCCCAGGATAATATCGAGAAATACGCCTTCTCCGCGCTTGTTAACCAGCTTGCTTCCAATGAAGCCGGCGACTAGACCCAGCAATAACCAAGCAAGAATTGACATCTAAAGGTCTCCTGAAATAAGTTACGAACCGTACCCGCACAGGTTTAGACAATGGTGTGCCGACACTGTTCTGTCATATAGAGGGAATGCACGGGGAAGCGTTTCGACCCTATTCAATGAAATAGTCCTAGGTGATGTAATCGGGTGGTAAAAGGATCCTTGAGTAGTACTAGTCGGGCTAAAGTGAAGAGGCCCCTTCTTCTGACTACATGCAAGCAATCGTAAGTAAAAAAAAGACGCCGTTCTGGTGGGTGGGCTATGTACCTGCTGCCGTTTTCGTGGCGATCTTACTGTATCTCGCCGTGACTCTCGGCAGCAGTGTTCTAATCCCGCTGCTCTTGGGTTTAGCCTTGACGTTTCTCCTGGAGCCGCTGGCGGCACGGCTCGAGAGAACCGGGCAATCGCGCTCGTCTGCCGTGTTATTGACTCTCCTCATAGCTGTTCTGGTCCTGCTCGCCGTCCTGCTTTTTCTATTACCCAGCGTTTATCACCAACTGCTGGAATCGTTTTCGAAGCTGCCCTTGGCCTTAAGGGCTGCCGCTGCCCGAGCAAGAACTCTGGTCGATTTCGCTCAGCAACGGCTGAGCCCGGAAATGTTCAACCAGCTGCAGTCTTCTCTTTCCGACTTCGAGAAGAAGCCTACAGCGTTGATGTCCCGCGCCGGCACTTGGCTCTCAACGGGCTTGCTCGGCTTGGTCAACGTGGGATCGGCAGCCATCGGGCTGGTTATTGTGCCGTTCTTCGTTTACTATCTGCTGCTGGATCTTGACCGTTGGAAGAAGATGATTGAGGCACAGATTCCGCCTCGCCACCGCCAGGCTGGGGTGCGTTTGGTGGAGGAAGTAGGAGATGTTCTGCGCGGCTACGTGAGAGGACGCTTCCTCATCGCGTTCATCATGGCGGCAATCTATAGCACGGGCTTGCTGATCATGCGAGTTCCCCTTTGGGCTGGCATCGGCTTAATCGCCGGCGTTATCGGCATCATTCCTTACCTGGGCGTGACCAGTGGGTTGATCCTGGCTTTGGCGTTTGCGGCATTGGATGGCGCAGGAGGGGGGCGCATGGCGGGGGTACTAGTCGTCTTCATCATCGCGCAGCTGACAGAAGATTACGTCCTTACTCCCCGCATTATCGGAGGCAAGCTGGAACTTCATCCCATGCTGGTCTTCATTGCGTTGATTATTGCGGGCGATTTATTCGGACTACTCGGGCTTGTGCTGGCGATTCCGACTCTGGCCGTACTGAAAGTGTTTGTCAGATTCTTCGACCGCTTGTACCTGAGTTCAGATTTCTATCTAGCGGAACGGCATGAGGAACGGGCCCAAGAGGTAACCCTCCTAAGCACGGGCAGAAGCGCTTAGCGGCGCGGTGCTAGGGCGGTCGAAACCGCCCTACTTTTGAAGCTACTTCTTGTGACTGGTTGTCTTGCTGTGAGCTTCTTTGGAAGCGTCATGAGCCTTCGAAGAGTGTTCGTGTGCGGTCTCCGAGTGCTTGGCAGCCGCTTCGTGGTCACCTTTCTCGTGATGCTCAGCAGCAGTGTGGTGCGCCTTCGCGGCATTCTCGTGGTGCTCAGCAGCCTTCTTGTGTGTGTCTTTTGGCATAAACTTGATACCTTCCTAGCAATTTGAGCAGCTCTCATCGGAGAAGTTTCGCCCCTTCGTGTTTCATTTGCGTGTCGGATGGTTTACACCCGTCGATGAGCTTGCGATCCACAGGCGGGAAAAGATGAAATCGAAGTTGAACACCTCAAGACGCAAAACGCCGAGCCCGATGGCTGCATTGAACTCCGCTCCTTGGACGCCGCCATATTCTGAGGTGAAGACCGAAATGGAGCGCAGCGAGGTTCCTGCGAAGGCGAGTTCGGATGTGCCAGCTGAACGAAGTTCATCTCCGTTGTAGTGGATAACGGGTCCGAGTCGGTCCAGGTGTTTCGGAACAAAGATGGGCCAGCCAGGGTCCGGTGCAAGGAAGGCTGTTCCTTCGTAGAGAGAGTCAATCCTTGATTGCAGAGGCTTACCGGCCAAGGAGAAGCCCCGTGCAGCTAGAAGCGTTGGACTAAAGTCGCCCATCCTCGCTTGAAACAGCGTTCCGCAGGGGCTAGGACAGTAGCCGTCGAAGAGTCGGTAAGCTCAATGCGCTTCGACACAAGGTCGATCTGAAGGACGAAACCTGCAAACATGTCAGCTGCGAGTGCGCCTTGCTCCTGGAGATTCTTCACTGTTCGGGAGTTGCTCGACAAGGCGTCTCCCAACGTAGGCGTAACGATTAAGAAGCTGTGCTTGCTCAAGGAAACGGTGCCTGCGACCACCGGGTATGCTTTTGTCTCCTGATACCCAGGCGGTTCATCTGACATGGGATGCCAGGCCAGATTCATAGCGTGAGCGGCCGCCTTTGTCAGATAAGATTGCGGACTGGCCAAGTCGATCAACAATCGTGCACGCGATGGGCCGATCGAAATGTCAATGCAAGGTCGCCCGGCACAGTCGAAGAGTGGAATCGTGAAGGATGTAAAGCCCGATGAGAACGCGGCGCCTGCAAAGAACAACGCCGCGAGTCTCCGCATCGTCAGCTGCGTTTAAGCTGAGATTGATAACGATTGCGACGGCCGCGCCGTAGCCAGCGATTAACGCTAAACAAGATGACAAGCAGGGGCAGCATCAGGAAGTACGGCCAGTAAGTCACGAGCGGCGGTTCTTTATCTAAGACTTTCAGATTTCCGTAAGTGGAGACCAGAACATGCTCGCGTTCAATATCTACCCCGAGCTGCCAAAAGCCCGGCGAAGGTAAGTCAACCGAGGCTGCATAGAGCAGCTTGTTGGAAGCGACGGAGTGTTTTGCCGGTAGCGTATAGGTTACGATCTCGCCACCCCCAGGCCTGCGGAGGTGAAAGAGAACGTTGGCGTCCAGGACCGGGCTTTTGTCGCTCAGGCGCTGGCACAATACGCTCAGGTCGGCCCGTCCCACTCGGACCGGTACCGGTTCGCTGAACACGGTTACCAGAAATGGGCCTACAGCCTTCTGGAGTTGTACTGTTCCCCCATCCGCCGTTGCCATTTGGGCGGCGATCAGCAGGAGGAAACAGAGATGTAGGGAGCTCTTCAACGCCTTAGCTTAATGCATCATCATGCCGCGCATCTGCATGGGCTGAAGCAGTATCCAGACGCCGAGATAATAGAGACTGCAGGCGAGTGCGGCCCAAGGCACGAAGAGGGCGGTGGCACGTCGCGTGGGCGCTGTCAGGCGTGATGAAATCCGCCAACAAACGTAGAGCGTCAGGAGCAATCCGGCGTTGAGGATTGTGATTTGTAGAGGTGTGAGCCAAGCCGGAGTGTACGGCGTGCTGATCGCTTGGCCGGCGCCCGCTAATCGCGCAAGTGCCGGGCCAGCTGCGTTCCAGCCGGTTGTCAGGTGGTACAGCAAATGGGCGGCCCACATCGAGGCACCCATCGGTGCAAGAGCGAACGTAAAACGGCGGGCGAAGTGCAGCGCCGGCTTCCCCGGTTCAACCCAGGAGTTCAGCCGCCCGGCGGCCAGCACCAACACGGTGGGCACCAGCAGGGCGCCGGCGAGGACGAACAGGCCGACAATGAGCGGCATGGCATGCGGTCCCAGTTGCGCGTGCCAGCGATGCTGTACCGTCATCACTGGTTCTACCATCCCCGCAGCATTTACAAATGCGCCGAAGATGATAAGCAGAGCGAGTAGAGCGTAGTCGGTTCGTTTGGACAGCCGGCCCAGGGAGGATCGATAGGGATCCTTGGTGATTGTGGCGGCGGGTAAGACTCGCAGCAGTGTGACGTTGTCGTGAGGACAGGCTTTCACGCAATCCATACAGAACGTGCAGTCGAGATTACTGAATTTGCGCGGCTGAAACAGATCGAGTTCACAACCGCGCGCAGTCGAGTTGCCACGAATGCAATCGTGAGTGCGGCAGGACTGGCATGTGGCCGAACTCCGGATGGTTACTTCGCGTGGCGTGACGAGCGATGTGACGAAGTGAAATTGGCCGATCGGACAAACGTACTTGCAGAAGCTGGCCCCTTTGAAGAAGCCGTCGATCAGAACTGCCGCGGCGAAGTAACCGGTAATAATCCAAGCCGTGGCCCACGGGCTATTCCAGAGCGAGAAGGCTTCATACGCCCAAAAGTAAACGGCGAGCAAACCGACGGGAAGCCACTTGTTCCGGAGCGAATGAGGCCACCGCCAGCGAGTGGGAAGGACTCTGCGCGCCATGTCGCGAACAAGAGTAAACGGGCACGACATGCAGAAGAGATTGCCGAGGTTAGTAGAGCTACAACCGAGAGCGCTCGCCAGTGGATCCAGGGAAGGGTGCCGGCCAGATTGAGCGGAGCGACCTGCGGACCGAAGAACCCGTCGCCGATCACGAGAACTGCAAGCGTCAGCATCAGCCACTGGGCGCCACGCCGTAGTCGAGGAAGATGCTTCGCCTGGGGCAGCGAAGCAGGCCGCGACCGAGCACGGCACCCGTTGAGGTTCGAGAAACTCAGGCGGAGAAGGCCGGACGGCGAGCAACCGGGATGCCAGTACGAAGGCAGGGATCAGATAGACGAGCGATCCCGGAACCCACATGATGGCGCCCGCGAGTGCCTGGTCATCTGACGGCACTGAGACCGGACAGTCGAACGACCTGATAGCTCGGGTAGATAGACTTTGCGGAGAAGACGCAGAAAGCGGAGAGGCCCGTATTGACTATATCGGCGAAGAGCAGATACGGAATAAACGCCCACTCCGGATACCGGGGTTTCGCCGGGCCCTGTTTGATGACCGGCCACCAGAAGAGCAGACCTGTCCAGAAGAAGGTAGCGTGCTGAAGCCCATGCCACGCGGGAGACGATAACGCGAGTTCGTAAGAGCGGCGTATGCCAGAGGATCGTGCTGAGAGAAGCCGCCATCCAGGCGAAGGGAATGAGGTTAGGAACGTGGAAGAACCGGTGGAGAAAACGCGCAGTAAGGAACGGCCCGAGGGCCTCCTTGACAAACGGCTTCGGCAGACCACGCAGCATGGGCAGGTGGGTTGGCCGAGCAGGAGCAGGGGAGGAGCCACCATAATCAGCAGCAGATGCTGCGTCATGTGGGCCGAGAGGAAGAAGCTGTCGAAGGAATTAAGTGGTGACTCGAGCGCGAGGAAGATGGCGGCGAGGCCCGCTACGAAACTCCACAGACGCTGAAAATCGTGCTGTCCATGAAGAAGTCTACGCCCGGCGAGCCAGCCCCGGAGATAGATCGCCAGGGTGGCAACAGGGCAGCTAGAGACCGGAGCGTCGAAAGACCACGAAGAGAAAGCCGCGATTGAGAGCGATTCCAACGGGTGCTGTGCTACCTCTTCAGCGCTACGGGTGGAAGCACGGTCGCGATGTCGCGGGGCAACTTGTTCTGCGGCTCATCGGACTTGCGAGCCGGTCGGCGATCCGCCGGGTCTAGGGTCTGCATAAAGGAGACCAGCGCATCCACTTCAGCGGGTGAAAGCTTCTTGCCATACGCCGGCATGTTGCCTCCGCCCTGAATGACTTGGCGGACCATCTCATCACGCGTCAGGCGCGTGGCGACATCGTCGAGCGCCGGTCCCCGCTGTCCACCCTCGCCGCCAAGCGAATGACAATTCCGGCACTGCTTGTTCTGGAGAACGAGTGCGCCGTGTACTTCCAGCGGGCTGCGGTTTTGGACATATTGGGCCGGGATGGCGGCGCCGCTCCAAGCATCCATCTTCGGAGACCACGGCGAGGTCTCCCCCATGTAGGCCAGGGTGCCGATGACGAGAGTCAAAAACAACACGGTCAGCACAGCTACCGGCCGGCGCTTGTAACTCTTTTCGCCTGTCCCGGAGAAGAAGGGCAAAGCGAACAACCATACGCCCGATAATTGCGGGAGCTACAAACAGAACCAGGACCTCCATCCAATCCGGCAGCAGGGCGAGCGCGGCGAAGATGGAAAGGAAATAGAAATCAGGACGCGGGGCGGTGTTCACGAGCGTCGGGTTAGGCGGGCCGCCCGGGCCTTTGGGACCGAATACGAAGGACACCACAAGGATGGCGACGATCATGGCGGCGGAGAAGATCAGATCTTTGCCAACGGCGTTAGGAACGAAAGGAACGCCTTCCTTGCGCAGGATTTCGGCATACTCGGCGTCGTAAGTGGCGCGGTGAACAGGGACGCCCGGCTTCGGATATTCGTTGATGCCCTTCGTCAAGACCAGGCGAAGATGCATGCTGATAATCGCAATCAGCAGGCCCGGAATGATGAAGACGTGCAGAGTAAAGAAGCGCGATAGCGTTTCGCCCGCGATAATCGGCCCGGCTAACAAGAGATGAACGAGTTGAGCTCCAAAGACCGGCACCCGGCCGGTAATGGACGCGCCGATCGCCAGACCCCAGTACGCATCCTGATCGAAACGCATAACCTGACCCGTAAAGGCCATTCCAAGCGTCATCACGAATAGGAAGACGCCGGTTACCCAGGTGAGCTCGCGCGGATACTTGTACGCTCCGAAGAGGAAAACCTGAATCATGTGCAGCGTCATCATGGCGACCATGAACGTTGAGCCCCATTGGTGAACGGCACGCAGATACCAGCCCCAAAACTGCTGATGGTTCAGGTATTGAAGGCTGGTCCAAGCTTCATTGGTGGAAGGAACGTACACGAAGCGAGAGCATGGCTCCCGTGATGACCTGAATTACGAAACAAAGCAGCGTTGCGCTGCCAAAGACGTAGAACCAACTACCGGCGCTAGCAGGCACCTCGTGGCCGGCGGTGGATGCATAGAGCGCTGTGATGTGTAGCCTGTCATCGAGCCACACCGCTGCGTTGCGAAGGTAATTCATTGCATTCCTTACTTACTCTGGGGATCCATTATTTGGATGACTAAACAGGGTTAGAGAGCGTAGGCATTTCGCCGCCCTTTACCCAGAACTCGCCATTTTCCACTTTGTAGTTGTACTGGAAAAGGCCGCGGGGCGGTGGTCCGGCAGCACGCCCGCCGTCCTCGTAGTAAGCTCCGCCATGGCACGGGCACAAGAATAAGCCTGACTCTTTGAACCAACGCACCGGGCACCCCAGATGGGTGCAGTTGATGGCGAACACCTGGAATTGCTGGCCTTGAACGCGTCGCACCCAGCAGGGAATATCGGCGGTTTCGCCATCCCAGGGACGAGTGAACGGATTGCGATAAGTGGCTATGCGGGTGCTCTTCTCGGGGAAGGCTTCGAGCGGACCGAGTGAAATCCACTGGCGCGGATCTTTCTTTTCAACGACGCTGGAGAAGACGAAGCCGATGAGCGGAACGGCCAGCAGCGCGCCTGCAGCGACGTTGAGCACGACACCGGCGGTGAATAACCAGTCCCGCCGGGCGGGATCCGCCAGCAGTATTTGCTTGCCCGCGTTCTTCTGCTCTAGTGTTGTTCTTTACGCTGCTCAATGGTTCCTCCACTTTGACTGCTGTTGACGTGTTTGTTGCCCTCGACCTGATCTTTTTGCGGGCTGCCGGGGCCGTTGCCGCTTCCTTTTTCGCCAGTAGCGGACCCGTTTGCGGTACTGGTGTTTTCGCTCGTATGCATGTTTTCCGGTACCTCACTGGCGGGCCGCAGCGAAGCGATATAGGTCACCAGATCAGACACGTCCTGATTGGACAAGGCATGACCAGCATTTAAGTGCTGATAGTTCGGCATGGCTATGCCGAAATCCGGACGTCCCACAACGATGGACGTTCGCAGCATCTGGTTGCTGACTAATTGCAAGTAAGACGGACTAGTTGACTAAGCCGACCTTGGCACCCGGTCCGTGACACATGAAGCAATTGCGCGCGAAGAGCTTTTTGCCGCGGGTGGCATCGCCGGAGGTGATATCTGCGCTGTAACTGGGAAGCTCGGTGCCATGCAGGTCGACAGGCTTTGCCCAGGCAGCGTAAATTCCGTCAGTCAACGCATCGATTTGTTTGTCGGTCAGCGGACCGCCCTGGCTATGTGCCCAAGCTGGCATAGCTCCGCCTGCGCGGCCATGGACGAGAATGCTTCTTCAACTCCTCGCGAGGGATGAATTTTAAATAGAGCGCATCATTGAGTATGCGTCCCGGCCCATTCTTGCCCTCTGCTCCATGACAGCCCGCGCAATTTTTGGTGTAAAGGGTCTTGAAGTCTGTAATATCGGCATCCGCCTGCTCCGGGGCCTCTGGTTTGCCCCAAGGTTCGCAGGCCGTGGTGGCGATGAATCCAACACAGAGTGTAATTAGAAGCGCTACGTTGCGCATTAGTGCTCGCGATCCTCGCCTTCGTGTCCCCGCATCCCCGGCGCGTCGACGAATAAGCGATCTGCGAGAGTCCAGGACTGCATGGTGCCGATGCTGGTAGCACGCGCGATAACGTAACCGCCTACCAGGCCGAAACCCAATTGAGCCACGACGAACCAAGGCCAACTGATCCGCTCGTTCATGGCCGGATTGACGATATTTAAGATACTTGCGACGAGCCCACTCCAGAAGAGGGGCATGAGAATTCCTGCCCAGAAGAAAGCGCCCCTCGGGAACATGGGCAGCATGACGGCGTACACGATACCAACCAGGATGGAGATGATGATGTGGCCGGCCAAAGCGGCAAGGAAGGGCGCGAGGTTGAAAGCCCGAAGTTGCTCAATCGAGGCGTCTCCCATGGACGGAATCACGACGCCCGAGAGGAGATTCACCGGATACCAGATGCTGTGTTGAGCGACGAGGCCGTAAAGACAAGCCAGAGCAGCCATCGCGGCGCCACCCGCCAGGCCACCCCAAAGACCGGCAGAATAGGGCTGCACGCGTTCGGGAACCAACTTTGCGATGTTGCTCTTCGCCCGGACGAAGATGCACGACGGACCGTGTCTCGACCTGAATCGGAGCAGGACGAAGCATGATATCGACCGGCACCTCTTCGTGCTCCTCATGCGGAATCACGTTGTGCCACCAGCCATTCACGCCGAATGCAGTAATACCAGGCCGACGGCATGCTGACAACCGAATGTGTGACAAGACCGGCGCCGAGCAGCGTGATTCCGAAGGCGAGCACCATGGGCCAGAAAGTTGGCGCAGGCAACTGAATGTGAGATTCGCTGGTCTGTTCGCCCGCTTCGCCGTGATGAGTTTCGTGTGCCATAGATTCGGTGTTCCTTACCTGCCGATTACGTAAACAACGGTGAAAACCACCACCCAAATCGCATCGACGAAGTGCCAGTACCAGGACAGGAACATGACTCGGCGCATCTGGGTTTGGATAGGAAAGCCGAGCAGGGTAACGATGATGACCAGTAGCAGGAATGACAAGTCCGACGATGACGTGGGTGGCGTGCAAGCCAACCAATGAGTAGTAGGTGGTTCCGAAGAGATTGGTGCTGATGGTGAGGTTATCCTGATAGATCAAGGTGATGCCATTCCATGCCCGTGGCCGTAATAAATTCGAGGCCCAGTGCGATAGTGATTACCCACCACAGCTTGAATGCGCCCGATTCTCCCTTTGTGCAAAGCTTGTTCGGCGAAGACTACAGTGGGCTGCTGGAGAGCAGGCAAATACTTGAGAAGATCGGCAGTTCGAGAACTCTCGCGCGGAAACGGGCCGGTAACGCTCCGGTTCATGTAGACCAGATACGCCACGACAAAGATCGTGAACAACGCCGTTTCGGAGATGATGAGAAAGATGATGCCGACGGTGCCTCGGTCGGGGAGCTTCCACTCCTGCTCCATCGCAAGCGGCGTTGGCCGCGAGCGTATTTGCGTCAGCCATTATTGATTAAACTTCCAGTCTGGGTCCTGCGGGTGCTTCAGATCCCAAAGAGGGCGGCTGCTGCGCACAACCGGCAGCTTTTCGAAATTGTATTCAGGCGGCGGCGAAGTGGTGGCCCATTCGAGGGTCCAGCCGTCCCAGGGATCGTCGCCGGCGACTTCGCCCTTTCGCAGGAGATAACAACGCAGTAGACGAATGCAAGCACTCCGGCAATCTGGAACAGAACTCCGACGCTTGAGACCAAGTTCCAGATTTCCCAACCGCGGCCGGGCGGATAAGTATAGATACGGCGCGGCATGCCGAGGAACCCGAGGAAGTGCTGCGGGATGAAAGTCATGTTGAAGCCGATGGTGAAGAGCCAGAAGTGGAGCTTGCCCCAGCTTTCGTCGGCCATGCGGCCTGTGACCTTCGGGAACCAGTAATAGATCCCGGCGAAAATCCCGTAGACCAGACCGCCGACCAGGGTGAAGTGGAAGTGCGCGACGACGAAGTAAGAGTCGGTCAACTGCCAGTCGAATGGGGCCATGCCGAGCATGATGCCCGTGAGTCCTGCTACCAGGAACTGGAGAAGGAAGCCACAACAGAAAAGCATGGGTGTGGCCATACGTAGTTTGCCGCCATACATGGTGGCTGTCCAGTTGAAGATCTTGATGCCGGTGGGCACGCCGACCATCATCGTAGAAGCAGCGAAGAAAGTGTTCGACCACGAACTCATTCCCACGGCGAACATATGATGCGCCCAAACGCCCAGGCTGATGAAACCGATGGCGACGAGTGCGCCCACCATAGCCTGACGGCCAAACATCGGCTTGCGGGAGAAAACGGGGATGACCTCATTCAGAACAGCGAAGGCCAGGAAGATAAGGATATAGACTTCCGGGTGGCCGAAGATCCAGAAGAAGTGCTGCCAGAGGACAGCGGAGCCGCCATTCTGAGTGTTGAAGAAGTTTGCGCCCATCTTCGCGATCGAGCAGCAGCATGATCTGCGCGGCGGATAACGGCGGGACGCGCAATGACGATCAGCCAGGAATCCACGAGCATCGTCCAAACGAACAGTGGCATTTTGCTGAGTGTCATGCCGGGGCATCGCATGGTGATGGAAGTGACGATCACGTTCATCGCGCTGGCAATACTGCCGATGCCGGAGATCAGGACGCCAAGAATCCAATAATCGGTACTGTCTCCTCGAGAGAAAGCGCGCTCAGTTAATGGCGCATAAGCGAACCAGCCGACGTCTGGAGCGGATCCGGAACCGCTTAATCCTCCTCCACCGATGTAGCTGAAATAAAGCAGGAGTGCGCCGAAGAGGAAGATCCAGTAGCCAAAGGCATTGAGGCGCGGGAAGGCCATGTCCCGGGCGCCGATCATCAACGGTACAAGGTAATTAGCAAAACCGGCAATCATAGGCATGCCGACCAGGAACACCATCGATGTTCCGTGCATGGTGAAGAGGCGATTGTACGTGTCGGGATCGACTACGTGACCGTTGGGAAATGCGAGTTGCAGCCGGATGACCGTCGCCATAATGCCGGCGACAATGAAGTATAGGAGCGCAGTAAGGATGTAGAGCAGGCCGAGACGCTTGTGGTCAACCGTTGCGACCCACTTATAGAGAGTCTCCGAAAAGGAGAACTCTCGTTCTGCCTCTTTCGGACGATCAATAGGGTAATCTATTGTCGCCATTCGATTATTTGAGCGTCTCCAGGTACGCAACGACCTGATCGAGTTCCCGGTCGGTTAGTTTAAGACTGGGCATCAGGCAACCTGGCTTGATGTCCTGAGGATTGTCAACCCACTTGCGCAGGTTGTCATGCGTGTTGTCGATGACCCCGGCGCCGATAGTGCGGCGGCTCATCAAGTGGGTCAGGTCCGGGCCAAACTTTCCTACAGAAGCTGTGCCTTGCACCATGTGGCAGTTGACGCAGGAAAGAGATTCAAACGCCGCTTGATTGGCTGTGGCAGCATCTGCTGCGTTTGGTAATGAAGCACTAGGCGCGTTGCTGATGGGTCGAATCTGCGGAGCAGGAGACGTGACTGCCTGGGTGGCTGCCAATTGAGGCTGCTTTTTCTGCTGCTCGAGAGTCCACTGCTTGAACTCGGCAGGATCATCCGCAATGACACGGAGCAGCATATTCGCATGTTGAGTGCCGCAGTACTCGGCACAGTTTCCAAAGTATACGCCCCGCTTCTTAGCGTCGAGCCACATATAGTTTGTGCGATTGGGAATGACGTCGTCTTCCCGGACAGCTGAGGAATCCAGAAGCTGTGGATCACATCAGCACTCTCGAGCTGAAGGTAAGTGGCGACTCTTCCGCGGGTCGCCGCTGGAACATGGATTTCGTTAGCGGTGATGAAGCCGTAATCGGGATATTTAACTTCCCACCACCACTGGTGACCGACAATCCGGACGTGCAGAGTGTCCTTCGGAGGGCTGGCATTTTGAGTACCGGCAATAACGCGGGCCGACACGCCAATCAAAACGAAGACGATGAGGATAGGAATAACAGTCCACGCGACTTCGATCTGATTACTTCCATAAACTTGTGGCGGTTCCTGGAAGGAGTGGTCGCCGACTTTGCGGCGGAAACGGAAGATCGTATAAACGATTAATCCGGCGACCACTACAAAGATGGCACCGGTGATCCCGAAAGTGAGTAGCGCAACCTGTTTCTCGGCCTCTGCCGGCGAGCCCAGAGGTTTGAACATGTCGGATATCCGGAACTCCGGCACTGTGCTTTGTGCCTGAAGCAGTAGTGCTATCAGGGGATGTAAGTTCAACGTAAAACCTCCGCGCTCGGGACCAAATTCTAGTGTAACCGGAAAATTTCTACTGAAACCGCAATTGCCCGGGTTTATAGGCCTGCATTATTGCCGGGTTATAGTGAAGAGTCCATTATGCCGCTGCAAATAGATATGCGCAAAGAGCGGAGCATTACGGTGATCCGGGTAGTGGGATCGATATTCCATAATGATGGCGCTGTCGAGTTAAGGCAGTGTCTGGTGCAGCGTGTAGAAGAGGGAGAATTCAACCTTCTGCTGGAGGTACACGCCGTCAACGGAATGGATCAGGCCGGCGTGGATGCTTTGAGCCAGAGTCAAATTGAGGCTAAAGAAGCGGGCGGTGACATAAAGATTTCAGGGGCGCGCTACTGGTTTCTGGCTACGATGGCTCTCTACTTGTCTCGCGATACGTT
Organism: uncultured Acidobacteriaceae bacterium; assembly: GCA_963814195.1. Classification (GTDB taxonomy): domain Bacteria; phylum Acidobacteriota; class Terriglobia; order Bryobacterales; family Bryobacteraceae; genus Bog-105. Next base: position 471,243 of record CAWFBU010000002.1, on the reverse strand, counting down.
CCCTTATTACGGGGCCAGCGAGGATGCTTTTGCAAGCTTCGATGCGGCAAACGGAACCGGGCCGCGGGGTGTACGGCACTTCGACATTCTCGAATTCGTTAAGGAGCAGGAAGCCGAGGAGCAGAAGAACGCCGCTGGATCAATCGAGGGTAGTCCTGCGACTTAATTCCTAGCTCTTTTGCAAAGTTAAAGAGTGTGTGGGTTATCTCTGAGCGCTGGCTGATTCGGCTCTGGAATCAGAATGCTGCCGGTCATCTGCGGTGCGTTGATACGAATTGACGGCATTGTTCAATGCGATGAGAATGTGGTTGAGTTGCTCATGCGTATCGGCCTGCAGAACGATCTTGGCGTGGGGTTTCTCGACGTGGGTCTTGAACAGCATATCCGGGCTTTGGTGAGACTGTTCTGAACCGGCGTAGGTCCGGAACTGTTCCCCCGGCGCCTGATGGGTTGGCTTCGTCTTGCTTTTCATTTCAGCGTTAGCCGGGTGGCGATGCGGAGCTACGAACCGGTAAGAGCAGGATTCACACCGATAGGGCCAGTTGCCGAGAATGGACTGAATTCGGTCCCAGATGCCCCGTCTTCGGGAGCGGTTCACGTCGTTACTACCGCAACGTTTGCAATTCATCGATGGACTCTTCGGCAGTTTGCAGCAAAAGCTTTAGCTGCGGCATGAGAAATCGCTGGTGGATTCCGCCGAAGAAATAGGTGGTCTGCTGGCGGTAAAATTCTCCGCCAGCAGATTCGGGTTTTAGAAGTTGAGCTTGAGCGCGAGTTGGATGTCCCGGTTCACTCCACTCCCCAGGGTTCGTCCGAAGGTGTTCAGGATGACGCCGAAGGTGGAAGTATTGAAGGTCAGCTGTGGCTCGTCAAAGTTGGGGTGATTGAACACGTTGAATACTTCGGCTCGGAACTGCAAGGTCCTTCGCCCTTCGCCTAACGGTGTGTTCTTGATTAGCGAAACATCTTCCTGGGCATAACCGGGCCCGTAGAAGGTATTGCGGCCCAGGTTACCGTAGGTTCCAGTCGCGGGTATTGCGAAGGCTGCCGGATTAAGGAACAAGTTCGGTGACTCGTTGGCTGCGTACTGACTCACGAGGCCAACATAGTTCGGGCGCTGGTTAGTGGTGTTGGTATTCCCGGAAGTGTTGACTCCGATGCCGACCGTAGCAGCGATACCGGAACGGATCAGTCCTACGCTCGAAAGCTGCCATCCACTCACCACCGTACCCAGAACGCCTTTGGCATTGCCGAGCAAGCGTTTGTTATGTCCGATGGGAAGCTCGTAAAGAATGTTGTAAGAGACGGTGTTGCGGATATCGTCTGAACTATTGCCGCGCTCAGCTCGCAGGTTGTTGTTGTCCTGCGGAGCCGTTGACCAGATACCGTAATCCTGCACGTCATCAATGGCGTGTGCAAATGTGTAGTTCAGGCTGTACTGCAGTCCGGAGCTGAAATTCTGTTTAAGCGAAGCCTGGAAACCGTTGTAGCTGCTTTCACCATTGTTGTATTCGATGTTGACATTGGAGAAGCCAGGTATGGGCCGGGCATTTGTGATCGCGCTGGGATAGTTGATATTTAATTGGCGCCGAAGATTCAAGCCGTGATCTCCGACGTAGGCGAGGCTGAGACCCATGGTTTTGGACAGAGCCCATTCAGTCGTGAAGTTCCACTGGTGCGCATACGTGTCGTGGCGATTCGGATCATAGCCATAGACGGTGGGCAGCGACAGAGATCCCTGGGATAGAAACGGCGTAAGCGGATAAGCAAGGCTCGGGATAGACTTCCGCACGAGTGACGTGTTGCCGGGCAGATTGTTGGTGACGATGTTCGCACCGAGCCCTGTGGGATAAGCCTGATAGAAGATGCCGTATCCGGTCCGAATCATCAAGCGATTGCTGACCTGCCAGGCGACCCCAAGACGCGGAGAGAAATCGGCTCTATTGGGATTGAAGAGCTGTGTGCCGGGAGGCGCCAATGTGTTGGTGGCCAGACTGAAGGTCTGCTGATGGCTGCCCGGATCGAAGGGCACGGCGTCGAAGTCCCAGCGCAGGCCATAATCTACCGTGACGTTCCTGAACAGATGCCAGGTGTCCTGTGCGAATGCCCCATATTGATAGCCGCGGGTAGCCGTTCCAGGATTGCCCACCGATTGAGTTGCGGAAAAAGCGGAGTTGTTGATGAAGTCCGCGATGGAAGTGTAGATGATTGTTGAGGTGTTGATGCTCTGGCGATCCAGCTGGACGCGGTACATCTGGTAACCCCATTTCAAGTTGTGTGAGCCGGTGGTGAAGCTCATGGTGTCGCTCAGTTGATAGCTGGTGTTATTGCTTTTGGTGCGGCCGCGGGTGCCGGGCGAGACCGTTAGCCCGGTGATGCTGACGGTGGGATACGGCTCGTCGGAAATGATCTTGCTGCCCCAGCGCTGCATCCCGATCAGGAATTCGTTCAGGAATCGAGCACTAAAGATCTGTTGATCGTGGATGGCGACGTTCGAGGTACGAATGGGAACATTCTGAAAATCGTTCACACCCAGGGCACTGGCCGTCACGCCAAACAGAGGACCGAAGACGTGCGAATCGTTAACGTTGACACGAACGTACAGATGATTGGAGTCGCTAATCGCGTGATCGATTTTGACGCTGCCCGTGTCTTCGCGAACCTTAGAAGTCGCAACACTGGTGAGGTTATCGATCAAAGGATCAGACGTGTGGCTGGTGCCGGCCGGGAAGAGTTTAAGGATGGGTGCGAGTGCCGGGGATCTGGCGAGCACTTGGGCGTCCAGGGCTGCGCTGGGCACCGTGCCACTACCTGTGATGCCGATGCGCTGGCGCGAGCCTTCGTAATTCGCAAAGAAGAATGTCTTGTCTTTAATGATGCGGCCACTCACGTTTCCGCCGAAATCGTTATAGCGGAACTCCGCTTGTGCCGAGGGCTTGGTGTTGAAAAAGTTCCGGGCATCCAGAGCATTGTTGCGGAAGAACTCGAGCAGAGTTCCGTGTAGCTCATTGGTGCCGCTCTTGCTTGCGATGTTGATGTAAGACCCCGCTGCGCGACCGAATTCAGCCGCGTAGGTGCTGGTTTGAGCTCGAAACTCCTCAATCGTTTCCAAACTACCGGTTAACAGACGAGCTCCTCGCTCAAAGCCATTAGCCATGTAGGGTTGATCGACGCGGGTAGCGTCAACACCGTCGATTTGGAACTGGTTGTGAATGCTATGGCCACCATTAAAGGTCAGCATCGCGATGTAGTTCGATGACGCGGCGGCACCCGGAGTGAGAAGACTGAAGCGAGCATAGTCGCGGCCGTTAATGGGCAAATCGACAATTGCTTTGTTATTGAAAGTGGTTCCGGTGGCCTGATCTATCGGTGCCCCCTCGCCGGTTACTTCCACGACCTGGGTGATAGTCCCCGGAGAAAGCGTGAAATCGACAGTTACCTGCTGGGCGACCCCAATGGAGACATCGCCGGTTAGTTTGGTTGCGAACCCTTTCTGTTCGGCCGTCACGTTGTACGTGCCGATCGGCAGGTCCGGAATTGTGTATCGTCCTCCAGAATCGGAGGTGGCCTGACGTTTCTGGCCGGTTGCGACGTTCACAGCAGAGATATTGGCCCCGCCTACAGAAGCGTGGGAGGGATCGAAAACGACTCCGGTAAGACTGCCTGAAGTCTGAGCCAGCAGAGCCGCGGAAAGCGAACAGAAAACAAGGTTGAATTGAATGAATTTGCGAAACAAGATACCCCCTGAAGTCCGGCGTTGAAAACGCACTTACAAAGTGGCTGGTTCAAGCGGACAGGGGTAGAAACCTAGCGGCAAATTACAGAAGCAACTTGCTGGAATACGGGAGACTGCCGGATTGCAGTAGTGTAACATTCATCGGACAATTAAGGCAATTTCGAAGGGAAGAAGCGGGGAGTGTGTTGCATAATGGGTGCTCCTTCCGCGTTGAGGATCCATCACAACCATGCGTAATTTACTTATCCTCCTGCTGTTCGCCCGAACCGTTACCTTAGCTGCGGATGAACCGGAGAAGCCTAAGACGCCTAAGGCGCTTCCACTCAAGGCTGAACGGAGCATCGACTTCGACACTGATGAAGGCACATGGATCTCGCTCGACGTATCGCCGGATGGTAAGGCGATCGTTTTCGAATTGCTGGGCGACATCTATACGCTGCCAATAGCGGGCGGAGACGCGAAACCTCTCCTAACCGGCATGGCAATGGAAACTCAGCCCAGGTTTTCACCGGATGGCAGCGAGATCGCTTTCTTGAGCGATCGGGATGGCAGTGAAAATCTTTGGGTCGTGAAAGCGGATGGAACACAGCCGAGGAAACTAAGCGATGAGAAGCGCGCCGAGTTCGCTTCCCCGGCGTGGACCCCGGACGGACAGTTTGTTGCCGTCTCGAAGACTGCTAGTCATCTGGGAGCAAACGAGCTCTGGATGTATCACAAGAACGGGGCAGGTCCAGGTTTGCAAATGACCAAGTCGAAAGCAAAGCCGGACACGCCTCGCGACGACTGGAACAACGACTTGGGGGCAAGTTTTTCGCCCGACGGCAAGTACGTTTACTTTGCACGCAGGAAGCGGAACTTCACTTACAACGTCAACTTTCCGTTGTGGCAGATTGTGCGCCGAAACCTGGTGACCGGCGACGAGGACACGATCACAGAAATGGCTGGAAGCGCCTTCCGGCCCCAGGTGTCGCCCGACGGCAAGCTCCTGGTGTATGCCACTCGCTATGAGCAACAGACGGCGCTGCGAGTCCGAAGTCTCTCTTCCGGCGACGACCGTTGGTTAGCGTCTTCGGTGCAGCGGGATGACCAGGAATCGCGCGCGACCAGGGATCTTCTTCCCGGATACGGATTCACTCCCGACAGCAGTGCGCTCGTGTTGAGTTACGGAGGTAAGATCTGGCGGGTACCTGCGAACGGGACTCAAAAGGACGCTCAACCGATCGCCTTCAAAGCGCATGTTCACCAGGACCTTGGGCCACTCTTGAAGTTCACGACAAGAATCGAAGACAACAAGCCGGTCCAGTCCCGACTGATCATGGAGCCGGCCTGGTCACCTGATGGCAAACAGATCGCTTTCTCCTCCTTTGGACATGTGTATAAAGCCAATCAGGATGGGACGGGTGTTCAACGGCTGACGACGACCACGGAAGGCGAATATCAGCCGTCGTGGTCGCCTGATGGACAGAAGCTCGTGTATGTCACGTGGACCGCAAACGGCGGAGCCATCAAAACAGTTCCGGCCGCTGGTGGGGCGACGACAACGCTGACCAAGATTAACGCCTTTTACCGGGACCCGGTGTTTTCGCCCGACGGGAAGGAATTGTACGCGCTGCACCTGGCCACCAGTGAACGGTTTGAGATGGAGTCGGAGTTTGGGCGGCTGCAGGGAGGGCTCGATCTGATCAACCTTCCAGCCGATCGTGGCGACTGGCGAGTCGTGCTGCCGTCTCGAGGCACTAGCCGCCCACACTTCGGGCCGGAGAAGGACCGGCTGTATCTTTACGGGCCGAAAGGCCTGGTGTCTGTGCGCCCTGATGGAAGCGACGAGCGAGTTCTGATGAAGGTGGTGGGGCCAAATCCAGACGGTCTTCCGGAACCGCCGCCCGTCAGTGATGTGCGCATCGATCCAAAGGGAGATATGGCGCTGGTGCTGTTGAACCGGGAGTTATGGCTGATACCGGTGCCGCATGTGGGAGGCACGCCGACGATCGATTTAGGGAAGCCCGGCATCGCTATGAGGCGGTTATCGCTGGTGGGAGCCGATTCGTTTGAATGGGGTTCGCAGGGCCAGCAGATTCGCTGGGCTTTGGGTGCCACGACTTTCGAATTGAATACGGATGTCGCGCTGCTGAAGAGCGGTGAGGCCGGTTCGAGTGCGAAGGACCTGGAGCCTCGGCGTACGAACTTCACCGTGGAGGTACCGCGCCCAAAGCCGTCCGGGGTGATCGCCCTGCGCGGCGCGACAGCTATCACGATGCGCGGCGATGAGGTGATTCCCAATGCTGACATTGTGATCACTGACAACCGCATTACCGCAATCGGGCGGCGCGGGCAGGTTTCCATCCCCTCGGGCGCGACGGTCAAAGATGTTCGCGGCGCGACGGTGATGCCGGGGCTGATCGATATTCACGCCCATTGGATGGAGATTCGACGCCGCGTTCTGGACATGAATGCGTGGCCCATGCTGGTGAATCTAGCTTATGGCGTTACGGCAGGCCGCGATCCACAGACTTCGACGAATGACATGTTCGCCTATGAAGATCTGATTGATGCCGGGATGATTCCCGGCCCAAGAGCTTTCAACACGGGCCCGGGTGTGTTTGAGAGTACGGACTTCAAATCGGCCGAGGATGCCGAGCATTTTCTGGATTGGTACGCGACTTACTATCGGACGAATACGATCAAGTCTTATACGGTCGGAAATCGCATGCAGAGGCAATGGGTAATCGAGGCTTGTAAAAAATTTCACCTGATGCCCACTACGGAGGGTGCGCTTGATCTGAAGCTTGACATGACGCACGCCATCGATGGCTTCAGCGGGAACGAACATGCTTTACCCATCGTTCCGCTCTACCGTGATGTGGTTGAGCTGTTTGCACGCAGCAAGATTACTTACACGCCTACTTTGCTGGTGGCGTATGGCGGGCCTTGGGCAGAAAACACGTTCTTCGAAGAGAAAGACTGGTACAACGATCCGAAGCTCAGAAGATTCTTCCCGCCAAACGAGCTTTGGTTGAGGACTTCGCGGCGTCCGTGGTTTCAGGCGCGCGAGCAGATCTATCCGCAACTGGCAGCCCAGGCGGCGAAGATTGTGGCGGCCGGTGGACGCGTGGGTCTCGGTGGTCATGGCCAGTTTCAGGGGCTGCAATGCCATTGGGAGATGTGGGCCATGGCAGCAGGTGGGATGAAGTCGCATGACGTGCTCAAAATTGCCACGATCAACGGAGCGCAGGCGATTGGTCTCGATCAGGATCTGGGAAGTCTCGAAGTGGGCAAGCTGGCGGATTTAATCGTTCTGGACAAGAACCCGTTAGACAATATTCGAAACACCAATTCCATTCACTACGTGATGAAGAATGGCGAATTGTTTGATGGCTCGACGCTGAATCGCGTGTTGCCGAAAGCATCACCCCTGCCGCCGCTCTGGTGGTGGAACGATCGGCCTGATGGTGCGCCGCTTCCTTCCACGACCTCGACTCAGTAGCGGTTTGAAATCAGGCAGGAATCAGGGCTTGTATGTGCTCTGGTTCCTCACCCAGGAAGGATGGATTGGTAGCCGTAGCGTCGTAAATAGACGATGTTTTAAACGGCTCGAATTCGCCTTGGGCTGCGGCCTTTCTGGTCTTGTCCAGAAGAGTTTTAACTTCCTGTTCCGATAAAGGTTTGAAGGTGCGAACTGCCTCGAACGCCTGATCCAACATCTCCATGCTGTCCATACCGGCAATGACGACTGAGGCTGGCAGATTCAAGGCATAGTGCAGAGCTTCGATGGGCGTCACGGTCTTAGATTTGACAATCGACCCGTTCGCCATGGTCTTCATGGCCAGCACTGCCGTACCCTCCTCGACGAGCTTAGGAAGCACCAGTTTGCCGAAGCTGCGATAGTGGGCGTCCATCACATTGAGAGGCATCTGGACCGCATCGAACTGGAAGCCATTCTCTTTGGCCACCTCGAGCATGTAGAGGTGAATGTGAGGATCCTTGTGTCCTGTAAAGCCGATGTAACGGAGCTTGCCTGCGTCCTTAGCTTCCAGCAAAGCTTCCTGGGCTCCCTCGTTCGCAAAGATACGATTCGGGTCTTCGAAACGTAAGATTTCGTGGTGCTGCACCAGGTCAATACAGTCGGTCTGCAATCGCTGCAGGCTCTGCTCTAACTGACGTGCTGCTTCCTTCTTGGTTCGGCCGTCGATCTTAGTCATCAGTAAGGCTTTGGAGCGAGAGTTGTTCTCCTTCAGGGCCTTTCCCATGCGCAACTCGCTGATGCCCTCGTTGTAATCCCACGAATTGTCGAGAAAGTTGATGCCGCCGTCCATTGCAGAATGGATAATCCGTATGCCGAGCTTCTCGTCGATTTGGGAAAAGCCGATGTGCCAGCCGCCCAATCCAATGGCGGAGACCTTTTCTTGTGTCCTACCGAACATCCGGTACTGCATCTCTGCTGTCGACATGATGGACGTTAGACCTTTACCGGAGAAGAGTATTTCGACCGGAGATTCGACCTTTTTCCAGCTAGTTCATCGCCTGAACAGCCACAGTCTTCGGCTCCATCCAGATTCGGCCGACCGCAATGAGAACGACAAGCAGTACGGCGCATCCGGCGAAAACATCGCGAACACCCAGATGATCGACCAGAACGCCACTCAGGACCAGGCCGGAGATTTGGGCGGTGAAGATGATGGACATGACCGTAGATCCGATGCGACCCAACAGTGCAGGCGGACTCTCGCTCTGGATCATGGTTTGCGACGGGATGATAATGCCGGCCACCGCGAACCCAATGATGAAGTTGCCAACGAAGGTTGCGGGGACGAGGGGAAGCCCGGCCAGAATGACCAGGCCGACCGCGATGCCGGCAAGTCCCGCGTACACCAAAATGGAGTTGGAGAGGTTCTTGGCCAGGGAGTTCAAGGCATTGATGCCAATCAGCATGCCGACGCCTATGGTTGCGCTGGCCATTCCGAAGATCTGGGTGGACGAATGCAGATCGTCGCGCACATACACCGCAATAAGCGGACCAAAGCAGCCAAGCACGAACATGCCGGAAGCGAGTGCAAGGATGACAAAGAGCAACCCGGCATGATGAAGGATGAAGTCGATACCCTGCTTCATATCAGCCCAGAACCGCGCGAGGGGATGAGCGTTGCTATTCGCGGTATCCGATGCACCAGGCAAGGAAGCATCTTCGGGTTTCAGTAGGGCGACAGACATAATCAGGAGCGCCGAGCCGAGAAAACTTGCGGAGTCGAGTAGATAGCAGCTGACCGGGCCAAAGGACGATACAAGGAACGCCGCGACAGCCGGGCCGACGATCCGCATGCCGAACATGACCTGCTGCATCAGCGCATTTGCTGACCGGAGCCCATGCAGCGGTACTGCAGAACGGAGGGCGATGCCCTGCGCGGGGGCAAACAAGCTGGAAACAATGCTGATGGTGGCAAGGATCGCGTAAAAGTGCCACATCTGCTTCGCAAACAGCAAGAGCAACACTAAGCCCGCTCGCAGGCAATCACTGCTGACCAGCGTGGCCTTGAGGGGCCATCGATCGGCAAAAACTCCAACAACCATGCCGAGAAGGGCGATAGGCAAGAGATACGAGATCTGGATCCCAGTCACCTGTTGGGGTGTGGCATGCAGTTGGAATGTGAGGACGCCAATAATGGCGAACAGGGCAAGGAAGTCGCCGAAGACCGAGATGATCTGGGCATACCAGAGCCTGCGCATGCCAGAGATCTTCAGGACCGCTTTCATGGAGAGCGGTTCGGGCATCTCCGGGTCAATCACCGGAGACGTGGGCGAACGTTGGGACATAACTGTTGACCCGTTATGATACTAGGCTCTGAATGCTTTGGAAAGGACTACACTCTCCTCCATAAGGGTTTGGGAATTTACGCCAGCATCGAAGTGCCAGGTTGCGGATTTAGTTGCTTCCGTTTGACAAGTCGCCGCCAGCCCTGAACTCTACGGCGGTTACACAGGACTGCGATCGCGAGTAATTGGGAGGTACGATCCAGCGGTCTTCATTGAATCGCACGTCAGTAAGCTTCTCTAGGGAGATGCATCTCCAGTTCGCTGGTGAGCCGACAGGTTCCAATCCGCTGGCGCTGGATCCTCCGTACTGATAGGCGAGAACACGCATCTCGTCTTCGCTGTTACGACCGAGGATGTGCGGGCAAAGGAGACGCAAATAGCCCCGATATCTAGCGGAAAGGCAGATCTTCCCGAGAATAGCGGTTTTGAGCAGGAGGTAAACCTGCTCGTAACTTTGTTTGCGAATGGGCTGGACGGCAGCCATGCTATGAGAATACCGTCCAGCGTTAGCAGTCTTGCGTTAGGCGGTCCGTTGGATTTCGGACGGTTCGTTTTCACGGGCGAGCGCAGCTTGTGCGGCAGCCAGGCGGGCGATCGGAACGCGATAAGGCGAACAAGAGACGTAGTTCATGCCAATGCGATAGCAGAATTCGACTGAGCTCGGCTCACCACCGTGCTCTCCGCAGATTCCGACTTCCAAGATCAGGCCGTGTCTTGCGGCCGAGCTTGACGGCCATCTCCACCACCTTGCCCACGCCGTCCTGATCTAGGACTGCGAAAGGATCGGCCTTGAAGATTTTCAGGTCTTCGTAATGCTTGGAAAACTTCGTGTAATCGTCGCGCGAAAGCCCCATCGTGGTTTGAGTCAGGTCGTTCGTACCAAAAGAGAAGAACTCGGCTTCGCGAGCAACCTCGTCAGCGGTCAAGGCAGCGCGCGGAATTTCGATCATGGTCCCGACGTAGTATTTCAGATTCTTCATTCCGGCTGCGCCTAGAACTTCCTCCGCGACCTTGACCACGATAGCTTTCTGATTCTCCAGCTCTTTGACGCTGCCGATGAGAGGGATCATCACTTCAGGAATGACTTTGATCGCCCTTCTTTGCGACGAGCACAGCAGCCTCAAAGATGGCGCGGGCCTGCATTTGCGTGATCTCGGGATAGGTGATCCCGAGACGGCATCCGCGATGGCCGAGCATCGGATTGAATTCATGCAACTCTTCCACGCGGCTCAGCAACTCGGGAAGGAACTTCTTGAGTTCGCCAACGGCGAACTTTGTAGGTGGCGGACATCTCCTTCTTCTCTCGTCGCATGGCATGCGGAAGCTTGGCAAGGTCCACCATCACGTTCTCGCGCTTCGGGAGGAACTCATGGAGCGGCGGATCGAGGGTGCGGATCACCACCGGGAAGCCGTCCATTGATTCGAAGAGGCCTGCGAAGTCTTTCCGCTGCATTGGCAGCAGTTTCAGCAGTGCCTTCGACCGGGTCTTTTCGTCGCGGGCCAGAATCATAGCCTGCATGAACGGAATGCGATCTTCGGCAAAGAACATGTGCTCGGTTCGGCAGAGGCCAATGCCTTCGGCTCCAAACATGCGGGCCTGCTTTGCATCCCGTGGAATGTCGGCGTTGGCGCGTACGCCAAAGTTGCCGCGGAACTCGTCGGCCCATTGCATAAAAGTGGCGAAGTAATGCGATTTCGGATCGGGTTCGCTAGTTTTGCATTGGCCCAGATAAACTTCGCCGAGCGTACCGTCGAGCGAGATCCAATCGCCTTGCTTCAGAATCTGCTTCTTGCCCTCAGAAACGATGTTCGCCAACTTCTTGTCCTTCATCGACCGAGATGGCGGCGGCACCGACCACGCAAGGCCGGCCCATGCCGCGAGCCACAACGGCGGCGTGGCTGGTTAGTCCGCCAACCGCGGTCAGAATGCCCTTGGAGACGTCCATGCCGTGAATGTCGTCAGGCGTGGTTTCCTTACGAACCAGAACCACAGGACCCTTCTTCGCAAGCTCAACTGCATCTTCGGAAGAGAAGGCAGCGCGACCGACGGCGGCTCCCGGAGAAGCAGGAAGACCAGTGGCGAGTTTGACCAGGCTTTTGCGCAACGCGGGATCGAGTACGGGATGGAGCAATTGATCGAGTTGATTCGGTGCGACACGCTGTACGGCTTCTTTTTTGCTGATGAGATTCTCGCTCACCATATCGACAGCGATGCGGACGGCGGCTGGACCGGTACGCTTACCGTTACGGGTCTGCAACATGTAAAGCTTGCCATCTTCGATGGTGAACTCGAAATCCTGCACGTCGCGGTAGTGCTTTTCCAGGCTGCCGGTGATCTCACGCAGCTGGCGGTAGGCGGCAGGCATAACGCTTTCAAGTTCTGAGATCGGCTGTGGCGTGCGGATGCCGGCGACCACGTCTTCGCCCTGCGCATTGACCAGAAACTCGCCATAGAAAGTGTTCTCACCGGTGGATGGGTTCCGTGTGAAGCCGACGCCTGTGCCGGAGTTATCACCCATATTGCCGAACACCATGGCTTGCACGTTGGCAGCGGTTCCGATGGAATCGGGGATCTTCTCCATCCGGCGATAGTAGATGGCTTTCGGCGTGTTCCAGGAATTGAACACGGCGTCGCGGGACATCATCAGCTGCTGCAACGCGTCCTGCGGAAACTCCTTGCCGGTTTCCTTTTTGACGAGCTTCTTGTAGTCCGCAATAACGGCCTTTAGATCGTCCGCGGTCAGAGCCGTATCCAGCTTGGCCTTGATCTTAGCTTTGCGAGAGTCGAAGATGTGGTCGAACTTCTCCATCTCGATGTGAAGCGAGACTTCGCCGAACATCTGAATGAAGCGACGATAGCAATCGTAGGCAAAGCGGGGATTGCCGGTCTTTTTAGCGAGACCTTCAGTGGTCTTATCGTTCAGGCCAAGATTCAGAATGGTGTTCATCATGCCGGGCATGGAGAACTTCGCGCCGGAACGGACGCTCAGCAAGAGCGGGTCATCCACGCCGCCCAGCTTCTTACCCATCAAGGTCTCCAGCTTGGCGAGAGCCTCATGGATTTGTTCGTCGACTTCTTTCGGGACCTTGTTGCCGTTTTCGAAGAAAAGATTGCAGACTTCAGTCGAGATGGTGAATCCGCCGGGAACGGGAACACCGGCCTTGCACATCTCAGCCAGGCCAGCGCCCTTGCCGCCGAGAATGTCTTTCATTTTGCCGTCGCCGTCGGCCGTGCCACCGCCGAACGAGTAAACGTATTTCTTTGTCAAATCAGGTCTCCTACTCGGGAATCAAAAGTTGTCTTCGCCACTCAGGAACTCACGCCCTCGGTGACGATTTCCGAAAAGTCGGCAATGCTGGAGAACTCAGTCAGCAAGCTGTAAAGAAGCGCTAGACGGTTCTGCCGGATCGCAGGGTCGGGATCGTTCACAAGAATTCTATCGAAGAAGAGATCCACCTTTGGCCGAAGCGAGGCAATAGCTGCCAGCTTCTCGCGATATTCGGTGGTTTGCGCGGCCTCTTCTCGCACCTGGAGAAAGGACCGATAGAGGTCGGTCTCAGGCTCACTACCAAACAGCTTGGTATCGACGGCGCGCGTATGAAACGGACCCGGCCTGCTTCAGAATGTTCTTGATCCGCTTGAAGCTGGCGGCGAACGGTTCGAAGTTTTCAGTCGGCCGGACGTAGTGGAGGGCGTCGACCCGATCGGCCAGATCAGCAAATGTGCTGAAGGGTGCCGCCATCGCGGCGTTGACTTCGTCGTATGCGAAATCCCGAACATCGCGCAGATAAAAGCTGGTGCGCTCCTTCAAGAAGGCAACCAGTTCCGGAAGTTTCCTCGACCAGCGGCAGCAATGGCAGAGGCGAGGCGAGCTTCGAACAGGATTTTGACTACGCCCTGCGCGGCACGGCGCAAGGCGAAAGGATCTTTTGATCCGGTTGGAATCAGCCCGACCCGGAAGCACTCGCGCAACGTATCCAGCTTGTCGGCAAGGCTGACGACCTGCCCTTCCAGAGTGGCGGGAATGCAGTCTTCCATGCTGACTGGCTTGTAATGGTCGTAGATGGCTTGCCCTACGCCTTCACCTTCACCTTGTGCCTTCGCATAGAGCCCGCCAACAACTCCCTGCAGTTCAGTGAACTCCTTCACCATGTCGGTGGTCAGGTCGCATTTGCAGAGCAGGCAAGCGACGTGAGACCGTGTTCACGTCGGCCGACACCATGGCCGCAATCTCGGCGGCCAGCTTGACGATGCGCTCGGCCTTATCTTTATAGCTGCCGAGCTTTGCCTGGAACGTTACCTTGGCCAGATCCGACACTCGATCCGAAAGCTTCTGTCGCTGATCGACTTCCCAGAAAAAGCGCGCATCATTGAAGCGCGCGCGCAACACTCGCTCATTTCCTTGCCGAATCAGACCGGCGGAGTCCCCGTCGGTATTCGTCACCGCCACGAACTTCGGCGCCAGCGAACCATCGGGGCGTAATACCGAAAAGTAGCGCTGGTGGTGGCGCATAACGGTCGACAGAATCTCGCGCGGAAATTGCAGGTACGCCTCGTCGAAGGTGCCGTGAATGACCGTTGGATACTCGGTCAGATAAGTCAGCGTCTCAAGCAGTTCTGGATCGTGGTGGACGTCCTCGCCGAGCTCAGAGGCGATTCGAGTGCGACGTTCTTCCGCTCGGAGAATGACGAAGTTCTCGCGCAGCACTTGCTCGTAGTTTCGATGGTGACGGCAGCGTTTGGAGCCCAGGATGCGGTGGCCGTGAGTGGTGTTACTGGAATGAACACCTGCGATTTCCAACGGGACGATGTCTTCCCCAAGTAGCGCGACCAGCCAGCGAATGGGCCGGATAAAACGCACCCCGCCTTGCCCCGTCCAATACATCGTTTTCGGAAAGTGGATGCCGGCAATGATGCCCGGAAGCTTCTCGTGAAGAGCCGTCAGTGCCGCCAGTCCCTTGACATGCTGGTGGAATATGTAACGGTCGCCCTTCGCGTCCTGGTTTGTGTCCAGCTGCTCGACGGTTGTATTGTTCTTGCGAGCGAATCCTTCGGCGGCTTTGGGCCCGGCGGATAAGTACGGTCCTTGCACTAAGGTCTGCGTATCGGGCTCATGATCGGCCATCGCTTCGGCGATCAGCACGAGTCGACGGGGCGTGGCTTCCGTTCGAAGGGACTGCACGCCAAAGGCACCAAAGGCGGTTGCAAACTTGGTCCGGAGATCTGTCAGCGCGCCCGCGATCATCCAATCCGGAATTTCTTCGGTACCGATCTCCAGGAGAAAATCGGCATCTAGGCAACCGCCTGTTCTGTCGGGCGATTGCTGCGCGACCCATGCCTCTGCAACCCCGACTGCCAGCTTACGGACGCGGGCGATGATACCGACTCGCTCAGTGACGCTGATGGCGCCTCGCGCATCCAGCAGATTGAACAGATTGGAACATTTCAGTGCTTGGTCGTAAGCGGGCAGCACCGGAAAGCGGCTCTATTTTCGGCTTTCGGAAACAGCTGCAGCAAGCGTTGGCATTCCTGTTCGTGCAGCTCAAACTCCTTCCAGAGGAAGCCTACGTCCGCCATTTCGAAGTTGTAGACGGAGAACTGCTCCTCGTCCGCCAGACGCACATCGGAATACTTGAATCCGCGGCGCCCACTCGATGTCGTACACGCTATCGACATTCTGCAGAAAGGCGATAATTCGCTCCAGTCCGTAGGTGATTTCCGCCGGCACCAGTTCCAGATCCATGCCGCCGCACTGCTGAAAATAGGTGAACTGTGTCACTTCCAGGCCGTCCAGCATCACCTGCCAGCCAACGCCCCATGCGCCCAGCGTAGGCGCTTCCCAATTGTCTTCTTCGAACTTAATATCGTGCTGGGCAAGATCGATTCCGATGGCCTCCAGGCTTCCGAGATACTGTTCCAGGACGTCGTGCGGTGTTGGCTTCAGAATGACTTGCAGTTGCTGGTGCTTGTAGAGACGATTGGGGTTTTCTCCGTAGCGGCCGTCGGCGGGACGGCGGCTCGGTTGAACGTAGGCCACCCGGTAAGGCTTGGGACCGAGCACGCGCAGGAAGGTTTCAGGCGCCATGGTGCCCGCGCCCACTTCCAAGTCATATGGTTCCTGAATAATCGCGCCGCGGTCGGCCCAGTAACGTTTCAATTTGAAGATTGTGTCTTGGAAGGTGTCCATGCGATATAGGTCAGAGCCCCTCAAGCAGGGCCGGGGTGTGGAAGTGCCGCTCCACGTGTTGTTCCATTTGAGAGATGAGAAAGCGGCGAAGATCTAGAGCCGTGTCCTTTGTCCAATTCCGTTCGGGGAGCGCGGCAATAGGTGTCCTAAGCATGACGGCTGCAAGATCCCGGGAAGCGGTCGACAGGTTGCGATCGGGATGGCTTTGGAGATTGGGTAGAAAGCCAGAGAGGCGTGTTGCCCACAGCGAAAAATAGAGGATCGAACTCCAGATTGCCCCCGGAGAGCGACGATGTAGATGGTCCAAGTTGGCGGCAATCAGACGAAAGAAGCGCTCGTTCGGTTCGTACGGGGGAAGCAAGTGCTCGGAGACTTCTGCGATGTAATCGAGCACAAGGCTGGTGTCGAAGTCTGAGACGAGATTGAATTGCGATTGCACCAAGTCGCAACTGTTCAGATTCACGAGTTCTCGGGTCTCGCGTTGTGAGTAGGAAAGCTGGATAAGCGAAAGACGCTCAAGACCGGATCCATAAGTGCTTTTGGGTTTGCGAGCCCGACGGGCCACGCCCCGTAGCTTGCCCTGATCTCGAGTGAAAAAGCTGACTATCAAATCGGATTCACGAAATGGGTACGTGCGTAGAACATAACTCTCACTTACCCGCGCCGCCATGTAAGGTGCTTGGCCGGTGCCGTCTTGTTTGCATCCGGTAGAACCATCAGCGTAGCAAAACACCAACTCCGCCCTGGTGGAAGGTCCAGGCGCGTTTGTGGTGCTTATGAAAGAATACCGGTTTGCGCTTTGTACTTTTTCTGGTTTCCCTGTGTCTCTTATTTCTGCCGATCGAAGCCGCGCAACTGGAGTCTCACAAACCGGCGTTGTTGCTTACCGATCAACGCATCAAGCGGCTAAAGCGCGATCGGGAACGGCAGACGCAACGTTGGACGAACTTCGAGTCGAGAGTCAAGAACGTTACCGATTCGTCGGAACGAGGCTTTGAACTTGCTCTCTATTACCGGATAACCGGAGACGAGTCGAGTGCCGCGGAAGCCGACCGCTGGATCCGGTCACACCCTTGCGAGCGTCGCCAGGCTGCCCTGGTGCGAAACGCTTTGGAGGTTGCTGAATCCGCCACTCCGGTCTCGCCGGCGGACTGCCCGCAAAATGGAACCGGTCCGCTGGCAAGAATGCGGGATTCCGTCCTCGAAAGTGCTGCAAACCCCGATTTTGAGCTCGACCGCGACCGCTACCTGAGTCTGCTACGGTCGACAGCTCTCAACAACGCGGACGAGGTTTATGCGGCAGTCGAAATCCTGCTGGCGCTTGGGCGTGGCCGAGGTAATTCGATCAGGCAGCAGGATACCCAATTCTTTAACTCTCTTCCCGTGCAATTCCTGCTCAGCCTTAAGCCTGCGCAAGTAGACCATCCGGATTGGAAAGCCCATGTCGCGGCCCTCGCTCTGATTGCTCTTGACCCAAACAGCGACAGTGCCCAGTTTTTGCAAGGATGGGCGATCGAAGATCGGCAGATGATAACTACGGGGCCGGGTGTCGCTTACGAGTTTCTCTGGGCAGATCCATACCTGCCGGGGGTCGGTTATCAGAACCTGGATCCGTGGTGGTACGACGAGGAAAATGCGCGCTTGCTTGCGCGGACGCAATGGTCTCCCGACGCATGCGCCATCAGCATTACACCGGGTTCCGTGAAATCCGACCAGTGTCCCCACGCATGGCAGTCACAAAGAATGGAATTCGGCCATCTCTCGCTGATTCGTATGACCGAACAATGTGTTGAGATCCCTCCCCGTGCCAACAATGCGGCTGTCATGCTGTGGGGAATGGCGCCGAGCGGCCGATTGAAGACTGCGGAGGGAGGAAGATCGCAATCCCAGCAAGCCGATCGAGCTGGACTGTGGCGATTGCCTTCCAACGTTTCGGGGAAGATCTGCACAGTTAAGTAAAGCGCAGGCATACAGCACTTCCCTTGTTAGACTAAAAGTTTCCATGATTGCAGCAACACAATTGCGTCCAGGTATGGTGGTGAAGTTCAATAACGAGCTTCACTCGGTATTCAGCATGGTTCACCGCACCCCTGGCAACCTGCGTGGCTTTGTTCAGGCCAAGATGCGCAATATCCGGACCGGGTCCATGATGGAGCACCGCTTCTCTTCAGAAGACAAGGTGGAGCGTGTCGCGTTTGATGAACGCGAAATGGAGTATATGTACGACGACGGCGAATCGTATTACTTCATGGATACAGAGAACTTCGAGCAGACTTACTTCACTAAGGAAGTGCTTGGCGATGCGGTGCTGTATCTGATTCCTCAGCTGAAAGTAAGCGTTGAATTTTACGAGGGAAAAGCTATCAGCGTCGAACTTCCAGCAAGTGTCGAGATGACAGTAATGGAGACCGAACCGGGAATCAAGGGTGCAACCGTCTCGAACGTGACGAAACCGGCGAAGATGGAAACCGGATTAGTTGTCCAGGTGCCGCCATTTATCAACGAAGGCGAACGTATTCGCATTAGTACATCGGAAGGAACGTACCAGGAACGAGCTTAGTCGTTCCCGGCACTTAGGCGTCTAAGCGTTTTAGCTTGCGAATTGCGAGCTCAGGTACTTATAACTCTGGCGCAGGCTGTCCACTGGATCTCCCGAGGTTTGGTCCTGTTCCACAAAGTAGTGTTTCACTCCGGCGGAATTAGCTGCTTTCAGAACGGCAGGGATATCAATCGACCCGTTGCCGACCTCTTTGAATGTGGTCGGCGGGACCTTCTCATTAAACTGCACAGCCTGCCCCTTAGCTTTATCCTTCAGGTGAAGCAGCGGCACGCGGCCCGAGTAAGTCTTTAGCATCTCAACCGGGTCGTGGCCGGCCACGCTCACCCAAAAGATATCCATTTCCAACCCGAGAGTGCTTTTCTGGGTTTCCGAGAGAAGGATCTGCAAGGGTGTCGTGCCATTCATCTCTTCGAACTCAAAAGCATGGTTGTGGTAACAGAGCGAAAGCCCGTTCGCTTTGGCCAGGGTTCCGGCTTTATTCAGCTTGGCAGCCAACGCTTTATAGACATCCACTCCGCCTCGGGAAGCCGGCGCTACGTAGGGGTACACAACGTACTGAAAGCCACGCCTTTTGAAGTCGGGGAACTTTCGCTTTAGTTCTTCTTCATTATCAAAGCTCGGTCCATTCACATGAACGCTAACCGACTTCATGCCGCTGTCTTTGATCGCTTGCCAAACGGCTTCACTGTTTCCGTAGTCGGTCGCCTCAATTTCGCTGTAGCCAATTTCCTTAACGGATTTCAGGACGGCCACGGGATCCTTCGTGATGATGTTACGAAGAGTGTACATCTGGAAACCGAGATCCGACTTACGGAGAGGGTCTCTAGCAAGTAACGGCCTCGACAAGGAAGCAAGAGCCGCTGTTTGCGCGACAAAGCCGCGCCGGGTCATACGTGACATGACACCATACTACTCGCCTGCAGTTCCCGTTCAGATCTAAGCGGAAGCAGCCTCGGCCGTGGCAGCGTCGTTGCGTTCGATCGCCTGGAGTATTACGACGGCGACCACGCCCAGCAGGATTGCCACTAAAATGACTAACGGCCAGTGAGAACGGAGCACGCCGAAGGTCGTTATGCCAAAGCGTGAGCTAAGGTAAGCCAGCGCAAAGTAGCGAATGAGACGGGCTGCTGCGACTACGCCTAGAAAGTATCTCCAATGGACTTCTAGAGCACCGGCGCAGAACACGGGAACTTTCATGGGCATCGGTATGGGTGACAGGGCCGGAATGAATACCGTAATAAGTCCGTATCGTTCGAACCAGGAATGTAAACGTGCGCCGCGCTTACCTGAGATGTGGCGAGCCAAAAACACCTCGCCCCCTTTGCGCGCGATGGCAAAGAGAATGGAGCTGCCGATGAGCGACCCTGCGACCGCACATAGCGCAGCCAGGTAAGATTGCGCGGGCGAATGAATGGCGAGTGCAATGAGCAATGCGTCCACCCCACCAACGACCGGCAGACCTGCGGAGTCCAAGATAGCCAGCAGAAACAATCCTTGCGGACCCCACGAGAGCAGCAGCCCCACTGCATGTTGCCAATTGCCCGCGAGTCCGTGCGCAGATGTCGCGACTGAAGTCTCGATCAGTTTGTTTCTCCTTCATCCTGCAATAGCGCTAATAGTCCGGCTTCGTCCAGCACCGGCACCTGTAGGCTTCGCGCTTTCTCAAGCTTCGAACCGGCCTCTTCGCCTGCAACAACGTAATGAGTCTTGCTGCTGACCGAGCCAACCACCTTGCCTCCCAATTCTTCGATGCGATCCTTAGCGTCCTCGCGTTTCAAAGTGGGTAGTGTACCCGTGAGTACAAAGGTCTTGCCGGTCAGGATACCTCCCTGGCGAGTCTTCTTAGTCCCGGTCAACTGCAGCCCCGCGGCCTGCAGCCGTTCGATCAGCTCTATGTTCCTGGGTTCCTCAAAGAATTGTCGTAGCGCTTCCGCGACCTTCGGGCCAATCTCGTCAGCCTCCTGCAGTTCGGCTGAACTTGCTTTGGCGATCGCGTCGATGCTACCGAAGTGATCGGCGAGGAGCTGCGAGGTTCGTTCGCCTACAAACGGAATGCCAAGTCCATTCAGAACCCGGCTCAGCGGCTGCTGCCTGGAACGATCGATGTTCGCGATGATCTTCGCTGCGGACTTCTTACCCAGCCGATCCAGATCCAGTAGTTTCGCTTCATCTAAGGAATACAAGTCCGCGATGTTGGCGACCATTTTGCGCGTCAGGAGCTGATCTACCAGCGCGTCGCCCATTCCATCGATATCCATCACGCCGCGTGAAGCGAAGTGCAACAGGGATTCGCGCAATCGCGCGGGACAGTTGGTGTTCATGCAGCGGCTGGCCGCTTCGCCTTCTTCGCGCACCACATGACCGCCGCAAATGGGGCAGGTCTTCGGCATATGGAAAGGACGCCGGTCCTTGCCCTCCTCCAACACCTTGACAATCTTCGGGATGACGTCCCCGCTACGTTCGAGCAGTACTGTATCCCCGATGGCCAGGCCCAGCCTTGCGATCTCATCTTCGTTGTGGAGTGTCGCGCGGGAAACTGTGACGCCACTCAGGTTTACCGGTTTTAAATGCGCTACCGGAGTCAGCGTGCCGGTACGGCCGACCTGGACGCCGATGTCTTCGAGCAGGGTGGACGCCTGCCTTGCCGGATACTTGAAGGCGATCGCCCAACGCGGAGCTTTCGCCGTCCAACCTAATGAGTCTTGTTGCGCAACCGAGTCGATTTTGGCCACCACGCCATCGGTTTCGTACGGTAAGCCTTCTCGTTTCGTTTCCCACTCGTGGATAAATTCGAGTAGCTCATTAAGGTCGCTGCATTTGCGCCGGGCCGGATTGACCTTGAATCCCAAAGCTACGAGAGTCTCCAGACTCTCCCAATGGCTGGGGCACAGAGGCTTGCCTTCGCGCAAAAGAAAGTAGCTGTAGTATTCGAGCTGTCGAGCAGCCGTCACACCCGGATCGAGGGCGCGCAAGGCGCCGGCAGCGGCATTTCGCGGATTCGCAAAGCGCGGCAAGCCTGCGTCATCGCGCTCCTCATTCAAACGATCGAGCGAGCGCCGTTGCATGATAACCTCGCCCCGTACCTCCAGGGTCTCGTTCTCCAACACATTCTTTTTCAGGCGCAAGGGAAGCGAACGGATGGTCCGCGCGTTCGCACTCACTTCCTCGCCGATGCGACCGTCGCCCCGCGTTAAGGCTTGGTGAAAACGGCCGTCCTGATAGGCGGCCGCCATGGATAACCCGTCGAGCTTCAGTTCGGCAACGTACTGATAAGGTTCATCCTTCAGCAGCGATCGAACGCGAGCGTCGAACTCTCGCAGCTCAGTCTCGTTCAGCGCATTGTCCAGGCTCAGCATGGGCGAACTGTGCGCCACCTTCGTGAACCCTTCCCGGGGCTGGCCACCCACTCGTTGCGAAGGTGAATCGGAGGTCAGCAGATCAGGATGAGCCTTCTCCAAGGTCGCGCAACTCGCGCATTAGCGCGTCGTAAGCAGCATCCGAGATTTCGGGCTGGTCGAGCACGTAATAACGATATTCGTGATGTTCCAGCTCTTCGACGCAGTTCTTCCGCGCGTGTCACCAGCGAATCTTTCATCCCTTGAACCCTATAATGAAAAGTTGGAATCTTTTCAGGCTAAACGCGCAGCCATCATTTACAATCCTGTTGCAAGAGGCCTATCGCGTCACCAGCACTTGCTCCAACGTACCACCGCGGCGCTCGCCCAGCAGGGTATTGAGGCGACCGTGGTCCCCACGTCCGGACCCGGCAGCGCAACAGCCCAGGCGCGGCACCTGATCCAGAACGGCTGTGACCTCATTCTGGCGGCGGGGGGTGATGGCACATTGAACGAAGTGGCGAATGGCATGTTGAATACCGATGTGCCGCTGGCTATTCTTCCTGGTGGAACCGCCAACGTACTGGGGCGCGAGCTTGGTTTGCCCATGGATGCCCAGCGCGCCGCATCGATGCATGAGCCGGCTGAAGCCATACCGGATTGCTACCGGCGCATTGCGCTTTGGAAATGGCGATCCCAGAGGGTTCCTGTGTATGGCAGGTGTCGGGCTGGATGCCGATATCGTCTCGCGCTTGAATCTCGATCTGAAAGCCGCGGCCGGAAAGCTTGCTTACTACGTCGGCGGTTTCTCGCAAGTGCTGCGAACCATACCCGAGTTTGAAGTGATCGTGGACGGAGCCGTTTATCAGGCGAGTTTTGCTTTAATCAGCCGCGTCCGGAACTATGGGGGAGATTTGGAAATCGCACGCGGCGCCTCACTTCTGCGCAACGATTTTGAGGTGGTGCTGTTTCGCGGGACACTCGCGATGCAGTACTTGCCGTATCTGCTGGGAGTAGCCCTGAAACGCCTTCATCACATCAAAGGTTGCACCGTCCTGCGAGGCGAGAAGGTCAGTTGCCAGGGTTCGACGGGCGAGCCTGTCTATGTGCAGGTGGACGGCGAACTGGCCGGTCGCTTGCCAGTGACTACAGAGATTATTCCCGGCGCGCTGACGCTCCTGGTGCCGCCCGAATATCACGCCCGCGAACTGGCTTTCGCGGCGTCCATACCGGTATGCGCGTAGCTACCTCAGTTCGCGCGTGGATAACCTCTCCCACTCACTCACCGGGCTCGCCCTGGCTCAGGCTGGATTGCGCCGCTTTTCACCTCGTGCAACCGCCATTCTCGTGCTGTCTGCAAACGCACCCGATCTCGACATTGTCACTGTGGCGGGCGGCTCGCTCCGCTACCTCGAATCCCATCGCGGCTACACGCATACCCTTTTGTTCCTTCCCGTACTTGCGTTATTATCGGCGCTCGTCGTCGCCGCCCTATTCCGGCAGCGACTTCCCTGGAAACGCGCCTGGTTGCTCGCTTGTATCGGGGTCGCAAGCCATCTGCTGCTCGATTGGACAAACACTTACGGGATTCGCTTTCTGCTGCCGTTCTCCTCCCGCTGGTTTCATCTGGACCTGAATGGCCTCTACGATGGATTTTTCCTTGCCGTACTTCTAATATCGGCACTCTGGCCGCTGCTGGCAAACCTGGTCGGCGGCGAAATTGGCGACCGATCTTCCACCGGCAATGGCGTTGCCATAGCGGCCCTCTGCTTCGATCTCTCTTTTTGAATGTGGGCGCGCGGTGCTTCACGCTCGTGCTACTGCATCCTGCAGTCCCGGGTGTACGGAGAGCAGCAGCCCTTGCGGTGGCCGCGCTTCCGGATGCTTTCAATCCATTTCGTTGGCGGGGCGTTGTCGAGATCGAGAATGCCTTCCTGCTCGTACCCATTTCTCCTCCGGTGAACCGGAGTTGCAGGAAATGCAGACCTTTTACAAACCCCTCAATCCGCAGCCGGGATTGCACTGAAACAACAGGAGAGCTTTCGGTTTTTCAGCTATTTTGCGCGCTTTCCAGCCTGGTCTCTGGTTCCGTTTACACTCAACAACGGCCAGGGTACGCGGGCAGACGCAACCGATTTGCGCTTCGGCGTGCCGGGCGGCGGTTCCTTCCATTGCATCGCGCTGCTTGATGCTCGTGCTCCGTCCTGCAGAGTTACTTCGCGTGGACCTGCAAATGACGAGTAGCGAAACCTAGTGCATGGCTTGGGATAGATTTTGATCTCAAACAGCTTTGGCCAATACTTGCCAGTGACGAACAACCTGTCATGGGCAGCATCGTAGGCGATTCCGTTTAGAACCTGTTCTGCGCCTTCGGCCCCGGTTCGGAAATCAGATTTGGGCAGCAGTCCGGTCAGGTCGATCCAGCCGCGGACCTGTCCTGAGACGGGGTCTATGCGGGCGATCCGGTCTGTGTGCCAGACATTTGCATACACTTCGCCCTTTACCCACTCGAGCTCATTGATGTACTCGAGCGGAACTCCGTTCGCTGTTACAGTGACTCGACCGGTCTCCTGCAACGAATCAGGATTCCAGAAGCGAAGCTCCGGCGTGCCATCGTCCATGATGATTCGCTTGCCATCAGACGTGAGCGACCAGCCTTGGCCAGGATAATGGAAGTCTTTTTGTTTACGAAAAGTCTTGAGGTCGTAAATGAAACCGGTTTCGCTCGTGTAGGTCAGCTGAATTAAAGAGTTCTTAAACGCAACGATGCCTTCACCGAAATAGGGTCGCGGAACTTCCTCCGACTGAACAACCTTGCCCGTTTGAGATCCACTTTGCGGACCGACGATTTTCCGGCCAGCCCGGTCGCTTCAAACAAGTATCCGTCCAAATAGAACAGTCCCTCCGTGAAGGCCTCGGGATCATGAGGGTAGACGTGAACTACTTTGTACCCGTATTCCGGAACGTCTGCAGCGTAGGCCGCCCGGATCGCGAGCAGAGCGATAACCGGCAGCAGTTTGATCATTCTCAAAGAAGTAGGTCGCATCAAAAGTAATTGTCGGCAGCGGTTCGGAAGGTGGTGGCATGTGCCGCGACGGTACAGTCAATCGGCTTCGAGTATCCGCCTCCTAATGTAATTACCAAAGGCAGCTTGGCTCGCCGTACTTCGCTGATGACGAGCACATCGCGCTCCGCCATACCTTTGGGTGTCAAAGAGAGTCGGCCGAGGCTGTCGGTGGCCAGTGCATCTACGCCCGCCTGGTAAAAAACAATCTCAGGATTGAACTCTAGAGCCCGCTGCAAAGCCGGCCGCAGAGCGCGAAGGTACTCGTCGTCGCCGGTCTGATCGGGAAGCGGAACGTCTAACCTGCTCACCTGCTTCCGAAATGGGAAGTTCCGGTCGCCATGGAGGGAGAGCGTAAAGACGTCCTGATCGTCCGAGAAGATGGAGGCCGTTCCGTCGCCCTGGTGCACGTCCAGATCGACGATGGCTGCCCGTCGAATGGCCGCTTCCGATCTTGCCCACGCTATCGAGATTGCAAGGTCGTTGAAGACGCAAAAACCCGATCCTTCGTGGCGGTAAGCATGATGCGTGCCGCCGGCCAATGTCCCTCCGAAGCCTTTACTGAGAGCTGCGCGGGTAGCTTCCAAGGTTCCGCCCACACTCGCCAGCGTGCGTGTCACCAACTGTGGGGAGGCAGGGAAACCGATCCGCCGCATGGCCGATTCGGAGAGCGTGCCGCTCAGGAAGTGCTGAACGAATTCCTCGTCGTGAATTCGAAGGAGATCTTCAGGCACCGCCAGTGTCGCGGGCTGCAGCCGGAACCGCTCATCGCCCGACAAGGCTTCACGCACCATCCGGTACTTCGTGAGAGGGAATTTGTGCCCGTCCGGAAGAGGGAAATGGTGCTGATCACAATAGAACAAAGCCAGCGGCGGACGCGTCAACTTTTAGGGTAGCGGAAGCCAATGCGACCATGAGAAAGGAGGAGAGCGTTGACTCGGGCTGAAGGCATTGAGCAGGAGCGTACGGCGATCGCGGAGCTGGGCCGGCAGTACGGAATGCTTTTACGAGATCCCGATGGCGCTGATCTGGTTGCGCAAGCAGCCTCCATGAAGCTGACGCGGAGAATACTCTCCCCCTCCCGGATTGTGATTCCCTGCAGTGCTTCCCTGAAAGGAAGTGGCCTTTGCGATCCCTGCCTGGTGGTTCCGGCTTCTCTGCCCGTGGAGGTCTTGCCTCCTCATCGATCGGTCGGTGTAGGCGGCCAGGTCATTGCACTCAGCCGTTCGAAATTTGCCTTGTCATCGTATTTGATGGACGAATCGTGGCGTGCGGCAGGTCATTGGAACGGGCAGCCTCTTCCTCTGCTGGTCTCGATCGACGGAGAGTACCGCTATCTTATTCGTCCTAAATCCTATTTCTTCCGACACGGAAATTATCGCGGTCCGGATCTCGATCAGCTTTCGCCCTTGGAGCCCTCGCCGCGAGATTTGAAGCTCAACCGGTATGAAATGGGAAGCGATTTACAAGAAGAGCTTACCGTCATCGTCGCCGAGTATTGATAGATCCGGCGACAAAGCTATTGAGCTGCTTTGCTGACGCATGACATTCCGCTGAAATAGCCTCGTCTGAAGATCTGGGAGCTTTGTGAATCGAGCGCAAACTTCACAGTTGCCGGATGACCTTTGATCAGGGTCGGTCCGGCAGAGGTTCTCAGAGTCCATTGCACAGACATCTGGTTCCCGTTCTGTCGTGCGCTCACTTGCCTCGTCCAGCAGATGCCAAATAGCCCAGAGCCCCGTGCTGTGGGAGATATTGAACTCCGTATCGCCAAATTTCACATCCAGAGCTGCGGAAGGAGACGTTCCAGGCCAAGTAAATACCTGGGAATTAGCTCCCGCCTTCAAGTCGCTGCTGAGAGTCTGACCATTGATCTGCAGGCTGATGTGGTTCACGTCGGGAGCAGGGATGGCCTGCATCGTGAACGAGAGAGTTGGCTGCGGCGCATTGTTGTTATACAAGGCCTGCGATAGGTGTGCTGCGCGATTGAAGAACTGAAGAAATCCTTCCGTCACGGCAAAAGGCGCTCCGGTGGCTCGAAGGTACTCGGAACCCGACGGAGTTAACAACTGCTTCAAAGTTGTGTTGTAGAGTTGCGAAAGCTGACCATCATTCGGTTTAAGAAAAGCGTTGACTTCGTCCAGGCTCGCGTCAACTTTCGATCCGGAATTGAAAGGATACTTGCTCAGGAGGGGTTGGATCGAGCGACAGAGACCACCAGCGGCAGCATTGATGGCGTCGGGTTTGGGTTTTAAGAACGGGGACACCCGAGTGATCGGCTCGCGCAGGAGGTTTTCAGTTTTCACTAAAACGGTCGATTTCGGATCATCGGCATCCGGTTGGAAGTTCAACTCCATCGTGTGGACCGTGATCTCGGCTTGACTGGCACTCGTGTTTGCCGCCGTAAGAAGATTTGGATCTGCCTTGTCCTGCGGTCCAATCGCCTTCAGCGCTGTGCCGAGCCCGATGAGCGCTTGCATGTAACTTGCAGTTGGCCGGACCCACTAATTTGCTCGAACAACCTGGGGGTGTGACGAACTGAGGAGGCTGGAATGCCTGGCTCAACGCCTTGGTGTTCTCAGAAGCAACACACAAGATCTGAAGCAGAGAAGACTGAGGACTGCTCAGCTTGCCCAGTTTGTTGGCTGCATCCGCTAAGCCGCCGTACGGCACAACACTGGTCGCTACCAGAAACTCGCGCCATGTCTTAGCGAGGTCTCGGGCATAGTGGTCGGAGAGCGCCTGCTTCAGCATTTGCCGATCCTGGGCTGCGTTGATCGGTTCACCCAGCACCCACTCTTCCCCACTGAGGTAGCGAGCCGGGTCCCCCAATTCCTTCGCAAACGCTGCGGAACCGCCCTTAGTGAAAGCTGGTGCGACTTGATATTTGTTGATGACCGTTTCGGCGGAACCCGGGAATTCGGTGTTGAACACAAAAGGCTTCTGGCCGCGCCCCGCTTCCGCAAGCAGGGCCTGATAAATGCGATCTTCCTGCTTGGAACGCTTCAGAAAAGCGCGCGCACTTTGAACTGCTTCTTCGTTCGGTCGCGCGAGCTGCGGATATGGGTTTTCACCTTGCAATTCACCTGCATAAAATTCAAAGTTGCTTCGTGCCAGATCTTGCCGCTCGGGGTCGACCTGGACACCTTTCGTCCAATGTTCAAGCAGCGTGGGCGCAAGAAACTCTACCGTGCTCTTCTCATGGTGGTCGGTGGTGATCAGGTACGCCTTGAGGGCGTTGTACAGATAGCTGTACCCGCGAGACTCCTGCGTTTCAGGATGGCTGCAGATCGCGACCAGCGACTCCTGCGTTGGGGAAAGAAGAATCTTTCTGAACAGCGCGTAATAAGTCCTGCGAAGCGGCTGTCGAAGACTGTCCCCTGCGTATAAGAAGGCGCCGTACTCCAGAGGCACTCCGTCGCGGTCGAACTGCCGTAGAAGTTCCAGGGTTTTTCGGACTCGGGTCAGACGTTGTAGCGAATCGAGAGACGCCAGTTGCCCGGCTGGAAGGGATGCCCCCGGAACCGCGCGGGCTGCTTCAACGGCATCCCGCACCAAGGCGCGATTATTGAAGTACGAGACGGTCCACCAGAGACCCATCAGCAGGGCACAAGCTGCTGCGACGCCCAGCAGGACGCGCCGGGCCAGATTGACTTTGACATTTTCCCGGGCAACATTCGTCGCTGTCCAATCCCGCAGAATGACGGTAGGAAACAAGCGGCTGAGGAATACCCATTGGGGCACTTTGCGCGATCCTACAGGTAGCCCGGTTCCGCTTGGCTGAACAAATCCCGCCTGTCGACTACGCGGATTGAAGATCCGCGTAGCGCCCGCATCCAAGGGATCGTCTTCCGGCGGCGCGGTGCTCGAGGGTGTGGCGGGCGATAAATCCGTTACGGTGACTGGCCGTACACCCGTGAAGTAGAAGCCACGCAGGAAGGGCGTTGTCCCGAGTTGGCTGGGCCGGCAGAGATCTACCAGGAACTGGACGAGCAGCGAACGAAGTTTTCCGAACTCGCGCGCGAACTCGTAAATATTGGGCAGTCGCTCTGCGGAATGTTCGCGCGCCAGAATGCCCGCCCTGCGATCGCAAAGATCGTAGTAGATGTCCTGAAAGGCGGCCGTCAGGCGTCGCGTCTGCTCCTCTGCGTAGACGCCTTGACCTCCGGGCTGCACAATGGGCAGCGTTTTACCGAGGATCTCAGTAATTTCCGCTTCGGTCAGGTTGTCGGCGAAATCGCGGAAGTAGGGGATCCGGTCGATCTTGCTGAATACGACGTAGACCGGGAAGCTAGCGCCCACCTCGCCCGAGAGTTCATTCAGGATGGTCTGGAAAGCGCGGGCTTTAGCGGCCAGAGCCTCTGCCCCTCCGGCTTGCAGAAAAGTCTCTGCGTCGACCGTAAAAACAACGGAGCGGGCCGGCGGCGTCTTTCCCGAGACGACCGCATCCAGCCTGACCGGCAGAAACTTCTTGAACAGTTGCTGACGGACCCCGGGGTCTCCTACGATGGCGCCTGCCGGATCGATAAACAAGGTATCGTTGCTGAACCAAATATTCAGCACTCGAGTGGGTATGATCGAGGACTCCTGGTAAGCCGCTCCCGCGATAAGTTCCGGTTCCAGGCCCGACTTTGCCAACAAGCTGGTCTTCGCCGAACCCGTGTCTCCCAGCAGGAAGACCGTCGGCAGGCTGTTCAAATGTTTGATGCCCCGCGCCGTCCGCAACCGTTTGGCGGCTTCGTTAAAGCCGAAATCAATCTCGGCCGTAACGCTGTTGGTATCTTGCTTTGTTTTTGGGCGAAGAAAGAAGTAGCCGGCAAAGCCGGCGATCCCGATCAGCCAGAGACCGCCCCGAAAATAGTAAAGGACCGGAGGCCGCAGATGCATCATGCTGCCTAGCCGCCAAGTGAGGACGAGCCAGAGGATAAGAAGACCAACCGCCAGTGCGGTTGTCCGGGAAACCTTCATACGCGAACGGTTCCAAGCGCGCCAGCAGAAGAGGTCAATAGAACTTTATAGATAACGAAAAGCACTATCGCTAGTGCGATGCAGCCGATAGCTGCTACTTGCAGTGGGCTCAGCCATTTGTCGCGTACAATTCTGGCCACTTCGACTGGTGGAGGTGCGGGCGGCGGGGCCAAGCCGAGCCGGATCCGCCGGATTTTCTCTTCGAGCTGAGCAATGATGGACCGGATCTCGGAAGTACCTGTGACGGCACTGAAGCGTCCGCGAAAACCCAGAAGCAGGCAAAGCTGATGGACTTCCAGCAGATCCGCCAAGGGTGCTGAATCGGGTTTGCTGAGCAGTCGGTCGACATTACGAAAGAAGATCTCACCCGCCATGTGAACTCCGAATAGTTCCTCCTGCAACGGTTGACGCGGCCAATCGGCGAAGAGCGGATTCTGCGAGTTCAGAATGGACTCGTCGAGAAAGGCAACCGCTGAGAACGTGGCTACTTTGACGTCTTCGACCAGGTAACCGCGTCGCAGGCCGTCGGCCTCCGCCGCTTTCAGAGCGTTACGAACCTGGCTTCGAAACACCTCCGGATCGCCAACACGCTGCCGGTTTGCCCGCAGCCTCACAATCGCGGTTAGTACTTCCTGGAAGACAAGCGCAAGATTGTCGGCACGCCGGGGCGGCTCTGGCATAGCTGTAGACGGCAAGGGGAGAGTCGCCATGGTGATGCCTGTTACTTGTCGAGTAGCACGAGCAGTTCCAACTCAGGTCCCGCAATATCCCCAGGAACGTAAACGCCAACTCGGCGGGTTTCAAGCAGATGATCCCAGCAGGGCCCGCTCCGATTGACGGTGAAGTACTGATTTCGAATGCGCGGCGATAGCGCAGCCGGAGGAGTTTCCACGTGCGTCAGACGCAAGCCGGGTAGCGCTCGCTTAACCAGCTCAGGCACGAACTTCGCTGAGCAAAACTTGACGAGGGCAGGTGTCCCGGTAATCAGTTCCGCCTCGCCGCTGGTTGAGGCAATCGAAAAGAACCATTTAGCATTGCCGAAAATGCGCGGGTCAGTCAGGTCGGCCTCATAGTAATAACGGTTTGCCTGTTCCAGCTTGATGGTGATGCAGTTGGTAGGAACAACCAGTTCCAGATGTTCGCGAATGTGCAGGTCGAGTCCTTCAAAACACCCCTGAAGCTCCCAATGGTCATAGACCGGTAGATTGGCAGCCGACGAGTCAAGGCTGAACGTACACAAAGCTCCGCCAAGGCGCAGCAGTTCTGTATAAAGCTCTTCCGGATGACCCTGCTTGGAATAGTAGAGGTGCCGTAGTGTAGCCAGCGCACTATCTACGGCGTGAAGGAACCAGAAGCTGGAGATCTGCTGCGCAGACATTCCGCTGGCCTGCCGGTCGAAACCGCGCGTTGAGCCCGTGAACGCGACGTTCTTCTGGGTTAAGACGTCAATCAGACGCCGCGTAATCTCCAGCAAAGCGGGACTTGCCCCGAACCGGATCACCGGCGGTATAAACTTTTCATCGAGGACGAAATGTCCGGCGCCATCACGGCGTATTCGGGCGATCGGGAGGACCTGATAGCCTTCTCGCTTCTCGTTCTCAAACAGAAAACGAATATTCTTACGGCCAAATTGAACTGGCTTTTCATCGCCGCCCAAAATCTCGTCCGCTACAACCTGCTCTTCGGCGACGAACCGCGTAGGGCGTCGGCTGCCGTTTTGCGCCTTGGCGTCGAGCAGAGTGTTGGCACCAGACGTGCTTCGATTGGGTATGGCGAGGTAGGCAAGAAGTGTATCCGCAGTAGGCGGAAAGATTTCTTCTACCGATCGCGGCTCCGGCAGAGGATCGGAAGAAGGCATGTCAAAGGTCAGACCGTCTTCGAAGACGCCGCGTGCGTGAGTAAGGAGTAAAGTAGCGTTGCGGAGCGCTTCGGTACTGAGCTCATAGCCCAGCAAAGCCGAATGGCGCAAACCAGAGAGATGCGGCTGAGAAATGAATGGTCTCTTCGAAATACCGGCTTTGTGCCTGGAAATGGTGGGGCCCCAGGTACATGCCTTCAGACCACACAATTCTGGAAAGATTCCTCACAATATAGGCGGTTCCCGATTCTCTATCATAGAGGCAACTGCGGGAAACAACGTCAGAATCAGAGAGTCGGAACGTCGATGGACACGTTAGAGTTTCTTGGAGGTAAGTACCAGGGTGGCGAGCAGATCCTGCCTGGCGTAATTCAGACCTATCGCGCGGTGGAGTCAGCCAGCGGCCGCTCGGTGTTTGTCCATCGGTGGCGAGCAACGACGATCCCAACGAGCAGGTCGTGTTGTACCGGCTTCTCTCAGCGGCGCTGGTGCGGTCGCCTGCTGTACGAAGCATGATCCTCGACGTGCGGGAAGACACCCGCGATTGGCTTGTTGTCACAGAGACCGACCCGCGCTGCCTGTTGCTGCGGGAGTGGCTGCAGTTCGAACTGGATAACTCCGTCAAAGCACCCGAACCCGACAAGAAGCCAGAAGTTCAGAGGAGAACGGGCCCCGTCCCGCTATCCAATGGGGCAAGTACTGATACATCAGCTCTAGCTTCCCCGATGCGGCCCGCCGTTTCGGCGCCGGAGACCAAGAGCGGGGATGAGCCGGGTGAATTTACAAAGTTCTTCAAGACCAGTTCGGGCACCGGATTGCCCCCCAGGTCGAACGCGACCGAGCGGACGTCCAGGACCGTACAGCGGCCGAATACCCCGATGCCGGTGGCGCCGCCAATACCCCCTCCTGCAAAGAGGGAGGAGGGCGAGTTCACAAAAATTTTTGGCAGGGCGCCAATGGAACATACACCAGCGCCGGCGGTAACACCGGGAGCTCACCAATCGGCAGATGACTTCGATAATCTCTTCGCCTCTAAAAATGAATTGGGCATGCCCGCACCCGCGTCGCCGCCGGCGCAAGGTGAGTTCACCCGTATGTTTGGCGCGGCCAGTAGCGCGCCGCCACCGATGCGCCCGCAGTCCGCTCTCGGTGAGCGCGCAAGCACCGGCCTAGATGATCCGCTCGCCACGTCCGGTTCGCAGAGCCGAGCCGTTCCAACCGTCGCGCCAACCAACTCCACGCCGGCCCTCGGCGGATCGAGTGCCGGGCCGAGCGAATACACAAAAGTGATCACCGGGCAGCCAGCTCCGGCAGGTGCCGGTCCTACGCCCAGCGGCGGTGCTTCTGCCTCCGCGCCGATGAGCCTTCCCGGAATGGCGGTTCCTTCGGCTTTGCCTCATGTCGCACCTCCGCCCCCGCCTCAAGTTCCACCTGCTGCAGGCCCAGGAGTTTCCGGGATGAGTGTTCCGGCCGCGCCGCCGATGAAGGCTCCTCCCCCAATGATGGCCCCAAGTCCCGCTCCGGCGAACCGCAACCTGATCATCTTTCTTTCCGTGCTCGCTGTCTTAGCGGTGGTCCTGATCCTGTTGGTTTTCTTTGCGTTACGAAAATGAAACTCACTTTTATTTGCTTTTGCCTGTTGCTTTCTCAGGTCCAGGGCAGGACCTATCAGGCGAGCCAGAATCAAGACCCCAAGCCGGCCCATACTGATTTTTCGGGACGTTGGCGCATGGAGAAAGAGAAAAGCAATTTCGCTTCTTTCAAGATGCCGGACATTGTGGTCCGTGTTATCGATCAACGCGGCGTGACGATGAATGTCCACACGGTCCAGACAACAGGCGAACGGACATCGACTATCGATGCAATTTACCTGCTCGACGGAACCCCATCTAAAAACGTCATCAATGGACGGGACGCCGTCAGCCGCATCTTTTGGGACGGAGATGCTCTGGTTGTTAACACCGATATGAAGACCCGCAGTAACGAAGACGAGCAGATTCGTGATCGCTACGAGCTATCCCAGGATGGTCAGACTTTGACAATGGTCAGTCATGTTGTCACCGAGAAAGGTGAAGTCACGATGACCATGGTTTGCGCTAAAGAGAAAGTCAGCGGCTGATTGAAAAGCGGCGGCTGCTCGCCTGGTGGCGATGCACGCGAATAGCTTGGGCGGCAGCGTTGAATCCGCACATGCCATGAACGCCGCCGCCCGGCGGGGTCGACGAGGAGCAAAGATACACCCCACGTAAGGGCGTCGCATATTGTCTCCAGGTCGGCCGAAGAATGAACTGTTGCCAATCGGCTGCACCGCCGTTGATGTCTCCACCCACCAGATTGCTGTTCCAACTCTCCATTTGCGCAGGATTCCGAGTGGCCCGGGCGAGGATCACATCCTGAAAGCCCGGTGCGAAGCGTTCAATCTGGCCCTCAATGGCTTGGAGGTGCGAGCCGTCCCATCCGTTGGGAACGTGGCAATAAGCCCATGCGGTGTGCTGACCGGCCGGAGCTCTTGTGCTGTCAAACAAACTCTGCTGGGCTAGCAGCACGAACGGCAATTCCGAGGGCATGCGGCTCCAACAAGCGCGCTCAGAAGCCGCGATCTCGCTGAGCGTACCGCCAATATGCACGGTTCCTGCGCGCAGACATTCTTTCGCGGTCCACGGTATAGGTTCGCGGAGAGCCCAGTCCACTTTGAAGACACCTGGTCCATAGCGGTATTTCCGAAGCGCATCCGCGTAACCGGACGGAAGCTGGCTGCCTGCGATGCGGAGGAACTGGCGGGGAGTTATGTCGCAGAGGAGGACATCTGTGGGCGGCGTTTGCTCAATTGATTCAATCGGAGAACTGGTATGGATGGACCCGCCGAGTGAGCGAAGATAGCCGGCCATCGCGTTGGTGATCGATTGCGAGCCACCTCTCGGAATCGGCCATCCCACTGCGTGGGCCGACCCGCCGAGGATCAAACCGAAGGCGGAACTGAGCGGCTGCTCCAGAGGAAGGAACGAATGAGCAGCCATGCCGGCGAACAGGGCCTGACTTGCTTCCGTTTTAAATGCCGATCGGGCCAGGAACCAGGCCGGTTGTAAGGCACGGAAACCAAATTCCGCCAGTAACAAGGGATGATGAGGGACGCCAGGTTGAGGACGAAGGATGTCGTCTATCAGATTTGTCCAGTTGCTGACGAAGCCCCGGTACAGGCGTCGGTAGGCGGCGGAATCGGCCCCGAGAGAGTCTGCAGTGAGGTCAAGATCTCGTTCCACGATGACCGCTCGTCCGCCCTGAAGCGGATGAGCTAAAGCTGCGGGCGGGAAAATCCACTCGAGACCGTATTCTTGGAGCGGCAGGGTGCGGAAGAAGGGAGAACAGACAGCGGTGGGGTGAACCGCTGAGCCGAGGTCATGAACAAAGCCGGGTAACGTGAGAGCGCCGGAAGTGGCTGCGCCTCCAATCTTCTCGTTAGCTTCGTGAACTTGGACCTGGTACCCATGGCGTGCCAGATGAATGGCTGCTGCCAATCCATTCGGGCCACTTCCAATGACGAGGGCAGAAGGCATTCGCTCCCACCATCATGGCGCAGCCAAGACAAGACGATCTGTCGATTGAGCGGCGGCTTGTTTGCTCCCATGCTACTTGGCAACCGGTCTTTCGCGCAGTAACATTTCGATATCGTCGATCTTTTCGTCTATCAAGTTCAATTTACGAGCCAATCCCTGAATTTCGGATTCAGAACGCCGGTTTACTTCGTAATCCAATTCGCCACGCAGACGGTCTTTGGTGTCCTGCCGGTTTTGGCTCATCATAATGACGGGTGCCTGGATAGCAGCTAGCATGGACAGGAACAAATTGAGCAGAATGAACGGATAGGGGTCCCATGCTGCGCCTCGCAACAGAATGTTTACAGCTGTATACACGGCCAGAACAACGCCGAAAGAGATAATGAACGCCCAGGACCCGCCGAAGTGGGCCACGGCATCAGCGAGATGGTCTCCGAACGTCGCTTCTTCCTCGATGACTTCGTTTGGATTGCGTGTCGAGCGGAGACGAACAAGCTCCTGAGCGGCGTGAAACTGGCGGCCCAAAATCGTCAGAAGATCCATACCGGCCATTGGCTTTCTCTGTAGGAGTATGGAGATATCGGTACGGTCAATCTCAATGCAAACCGTTTCGACAAGCGAGATCGCGTTAGTCTGATGCGGTGTTTCATCGATCATGGAAGCAAATCCAAAGAATTCACCTTTTCCGGGTTCGTCGAGGATTACAGCCTGATGATCCTCATCGACGGTGCTGACTTGAACAAGTCCCGAAACAACGACGTAGGCGCGGCCCGAAGCATCGCCCATTTTGTAAATGCGCTGACGAGCGGCGAAGGTGCGGAGCTCCACCTGTCCGGCTAGGACCGCTAATTCCTCGTCGTCGAGCAGCGAGAAGAGGGGAACGTCTTTGAGGATATCGGGTTTGCATGCCATGGATTACCTAATGAGATATCAGTATTGTGACCGAAGCAAAAGGTGATGTGAACAGCGGCAAGCAGACAATTAACCGGCTGGTGGAGCAGCTCGATGCGAGTTTGCGGGAAGAGTTCGGAGCCGACTTGTTCCAGGCGGGGTGGTGCTTATTGTTGGGGCGCCACTACGGGGAATCACCAATCGTTTACTTCAGTTTGAATCCCGGCGTTCCGAGGAGTGGACGTAACGTGGATCCAACTTCGCGAGACAAATGGAATGTGCCGTTTTCCAACCCAACTGAACTGAAGAGCGAATATGCTTATCTGCAGAATTGTGAACGCTTCTTTGGGTCTGATGCTCGCTTGAAGCAATGGATCCAGGAGGGGGTAACCAGCGCCTTCCTTGTCCCGTGGCGTACCCGCAACCTGAGTAACCTGGTAAAGCTGAATGCGATCACCGGTGGCAAACTCTGGATGTACGCCGGAGAGATCGCGAGAACCGTAATCCAAGATCATCAAGCGCGATTGCTTCTTCTGGTGGGCAAGGCCTCGCTCCGACTGCTGGTTGATTTGAAGATCGTCGGGGCTCTGGTGCAGGAGACGGCCATGCTAGGGCCGGGCGGAACTTACCAATGGTCCCGCTGGCGAGCGGAGATCGACGGGCGTACGATCGTCATTTTGCAGATTCCGCATTTCTCGCGAGCGAATTCGCCTCTAAAGATGAAAGGGCTTGCGCAATGGCTGCGGGAGCAAGTCGCGGAATCGGAAGTGAATTTTCTCCAAAGGGAAGGTCCTATACTCGCGGTTGATGGATGACTTAGAAGAAATTCGAAAACGATTGCTGGCGCGGCAGGAGGAACTCAAGTCCGTCCTGCGGCAGCACGGCGAGGATTCGCTAGACGCTTTCAGCAGCGATGTTCAGGATGAGATTGATCAGGTAACCACGCTGGAGGCAAAGACGGCCGCCTTGGAACTCAGTACGCGTGAGTTTAGGTCGCTTGAAAATGTGCGTGCTGCTCTACAGCGGTTAGATGAGGGTACGTACGGTATCTGTGTCATTTGTGAGGAGCCGATCGAAGAGGCGAGACTCCGCGCCATTCCGGAAACGCCATACTGCATTCGAGACGCGGAATTGATTGAAAAGCAGGATCAGAGAAGCGAGCAAGAAAAATTGCTGGACGCCTGAGATCTGTTCGGGGATCCAGCAACGGGGTCGGAGATCGGACGTGAAGCTTGTAGCAGTTGGGACGGGAAGATTCAGATAATTGCCAGCCCATTCGCGGCAAGTGTTCGTGTTCCACCGAAGTCTGTAGTAGAAAGACGCGTTGCCGTGACGATGGTCGCGGCAACGCCAGCCGGCGAGAGCGAAAAGCTCTCGGTTCGGCTGGCAGTTCCTGTCAAGGCTAGTTTATGGGACCGTGCTGGAAGCCGTGAAGTTTACGCTTGTCTGGTTCGCACTGAGGGTAAGCGTTTGGCTAGTCGGGGTAAACGTGTAACCCGTTGCCGTAGGCGTCACCGTATAACTGCCGCCAGATAGGTTGGGGAAGGAATACCTCCCCATGGCATCCGTGGTCGCCTGCGCACCAGTGCTGAGCGCGACAGACACGCCAGCCAGACCTGAGCCTGATAGCGTTACTTGCCCGGATAGAGCGTAGGTCGGAGCGACCACTACAGCGGGAACAATCTGTATTCCGTTGATGGCGGCCCGTAGCGTTCCGTCTGAGGCGGTACTCGGGGTTGCTGTCAGTGTAAAGGCGGTCGCCTTTACAGCCGCGAACTTCACGTAATTGCCGGCCGAATTCGCTGCGGCTGTAAATGTACCGCCGAAGTTCGTATTCGCAGAATCGGTGGCAGTCACCGGATTAACGGTATTTCCCGCGGCCGTAATCTGATACTTTGCTGCTCGTGCTGCTGATCCATTGTCGCCGTCGGTATAAACGTAAATGTCATAACCGGCGGAGGAGGCCGGCAGTCCCGACACATTGACGGTGGACGAATCGGTGTTGCCGCTATCGATGTAGCCTTTCATCATTCGAGCGTTTCCAGCGGAGTCGACAATCGGAGTGCCCCAGATTGCATCCGCACTCCAGGTCGCGAGAGCTCCGTTGAGGACTCCCGTTTCATCATCTAGCGGAAGCGCTGAAGGCTGCAGGTTGCCAGAGGCTCCATTCCAATTGCTCTTCAGAACCGTACCTGCACTCTCGGTGGTGGCCATCGGCGTACCGTTGCCCGTAAAGTCGATACTCACCACACGGGCAATGCCCGTGTACGCGGAGGTTCCCGTAAAGTTTGCCCCGGCGACCCCTGTCGTAGTCGCGCTCAAT
This sequence comes from uncultured Acidobacteriaceae bacterium, assembly GCA_963814195.1. GTDB lineage: Bacteria > Acidobacteriota > Terriglobia > Bryobacterales > Bryobacteraceae > Bog-105. The sequence goes on along the minus strand of CAWFBU010000002.1, from coordinate 432,958 downwards.
GTGAATGTCGAGCTTGTAGGACTGAACGTGTAGCCACTAACGGAGGGCGTGACAGTGTATGTGCCGGCGCCCAGGTTCGCGAACGAATAATTTCCGGAGCTATCACTAGTTGTAGTTGTCCCGTTGCTCAAGGACACCTTTACTCCAACCAATCCGGAACCGCCGGCAACAACCTGGCCCGAAATGCGATAAGTGGCAATTGCCATCCCAGAAGGAACAATCTGAATTCCGTTTACAGGTGCCCGCAGAGTGCCGTCTGAAGCCGTACCGGGCGTGGAAACGAGAGTGAAAGAGGTCGCTGAAATAGAGGCGAACTTTACGTAGTTGCCGCTGGAGTTAGCCGCGGGCGAAAAAGTTCCGTTGAAGTTTGTGCCTGCTGTGTCTGTAGCTGTAATTGTGGTTCCAGCGGAACCCGAAGGTGTGAGCACGTAACTTGTACTTCGGGTATTCGAGCCGTTGTCTCCGTCGGTGTAAACGTAGACATCATAGCCGGTAGCTGAGACTGGCAACCCTGAGACAGTGACTGTCGAGTGCGACGTCCCACCTGCATCCAAGTAACCTTTCATCATGCGCGCGTTACCCGCCGCATCAACAATCGGCGTACTCCAACCAGCGTCACCGGTCCATGTCACAACTGCTCCGTTGAGAGCACCTGTCTCGTCCGCCAAAGCGAGAGCGGACGGATGGGAGTTACCGGTGGCACTGTTCCAATTCGTCTTAGGAATCACACCGGCTGTTTCGGTTAGCGCCATGGGGGTGCCGTTACCGACAAAGTCGATGCTGACGGTGTGTGCGCCTCCCGAGGAACTGGAAGTTGCCGTGAAGTTCACACCGGTTTTATTAGCGCTTAACGTAAAAGTCTGGCTCGTTGGATTGAACGTGTAACCGGAGAGCGAGGGAGTCACTGTATAGCTTCCACCCGGCAGATTCGAAAACGAGTAGTTTCCGGAACTGTCGGTTGTAGTTGTCGATCCATTGTTGAGCGCGACTGAAACTCCAGTCAGACCTGAATTGGAAGCTGTGATTTGACCCGTCACAGAATAGGTTGGTGCAGCGCCCCCGGTCGGCACGATCTGGATGCCATTGATCGCGGCGCGTAAGAATCCGTCTGATGCGGTCGAAGGCGTAGCTGTCAGCGTAAAGGCCGTCGCAGTAACGGCGGCGAATTTGACGTAATTACCGACCGAACCGGAAGCCGGCGTGAAAGTGCCAGTGAAATTTGTGTTTGCTGCGTCCGTAACGCTAACGGGCGTATAGGCGGTGCCTCCGCCATTCAACGCGTAGGTAGCGCTCCGGGTCCCACTGCCGTTATCCCCGTCCGTGTAGACGTAGATGTCGTAGCCAGTCGATGAAACCGGCAAACCAGAGACAGTAACTGTGGACTGATTGGTTCCGCCGCTGTCCAAATAGCCCTTCATCATGCGGAGGTTACCCGGAGAGTCGCTAATCGGCGTGCTCCAGGCTGTATCGGAGCTCCAGGTTGCCAGCGCTCCGTTTAAGGCTCCTGTCTCATCAGTCAATGAAAGCCCGGAGGCCTGCACGCTTCCGGCAGCGCTATTCCAATTTGTTTTTGCCACAACACCGGCCGTCTCGGTAAGGGCCATCGGAGTGCCATTTCCTACGAAGTCTATGCTAACTACGCGGGCCGAACCCGTATAAGAGGCACTCGCAGAGAAGTTTACTCCAGACTTGGTCGTGCTCGACCCAGCTCCCAAAGTGAAGGACTGGTTGGCCGGCTGGAATGAGTAGCCTCCCGCGGTCGGCGTCACCGTATACGTGCCGGCTGGAAGATTTCCAAACGAGTAATTTCCAGAGCTGTCGGTAATCGCGCTTGCTCCAGTATTCAGAGCTATCGTTACCCCGTCCAAAGGGCTGCCGTTCCCTGACGTAATCTGGCCAGAGATATTGTAAGTCGTGGCGACCGCTCCCGACGGAACGATCTGGATGCCGTTGACAGGAGCTCTTTGCAATCCGTCAGAAGCATTTCCGGGTGTCGCGGTCAGCGAGAATGAGGTGGCTTGAACGGAACTGAACCTTACGACGTTTCCAGGACTGTTTGAAGCGACCGTGAAGCTGCCTCCGAAGTTCGCGTTGGCAGAATCAGTTGCGCTGATCATGCTCGAACTGTTACCCGCGGCCAAAGTGAACGTTGTGCTCCTGGTATTAGCGCCGTTGTCACCATCAACGTATACATACACGTCATAGCCGGTTGCCGAGGCGGGTAATCCGGCTACATTAATGCTTGTATGGTTTGAGCCGCCAGTGTCTAGATAGCCCTTCATCATGCGACCGCTGCCTGGCGAGTCGGCAATTGCTGTACTCCAGGTCGTATCGGAACTCCAGGTCATGGTGGCCCCATTGAGGGCGCCGTTCTCGTCCGTTAGAGGGAGCGGCGTTATGCGGTAATTTCCGATGGCCGCATTCCAGTTGCCCTTGGGAACAACACCGGCTGCCTCTGTCGGAGCCATCGGTGTTCCGTTACCTACGAAATCTACGCTAACAACGTGGGCTGCAGTGGTTGTGGGAGGGGAGGGAAGCAATCCATAAACCTGTACAACGTTCGAGGATGTTGCCATATAGAGTCGTCCATTGGCAACAACGGGTATGACGAACTTCGAGGGCGATCCAACGTTGTCACGATTACTGTTGATGGAAGTGTTCCACAACTCTTCCTTTAGATTCTCTCCGTTAAAAGCGTGCAAGACGCCTGCCTGTCCCACAGCACGGCCACTGCTGGAGAACATGGTTGACCAAACAACACCCGTTCCAGCGGTGCTTCCATTAGCAGAAACGGAGATGGGCATTCCCGGTTCTCCAAAGCCCATCAAAGGATTAGAGCTGGTTTCAGTGAAGCTGCCGTTGGCCGGGTTATACGTGTACGAGTGAAGACTATCCAAAGCTGGCCAGGCAAATAAAGTAGGTCCGCCCGGAGCAACCCAGTAAGCGAGCCCGATCATGCGGTCGCCATCACTAAAGCTTGTTTGTAGCGGTTGCCCGACGTGGAAAAACGCAGCCAGCTGAGAGTTGTTGTTTTGCAGGTGTCCCAGAGAACCCGTATGCGCCACATACACGTCGGCTGTTTTACTGCCGAAGGCGATGAGATCGGTATTCGGCAGCAGCATCGGTGAGTTCACGCTCAAGTCTTCGTCGTTAACATCGAGATCGGCCCAGTTGTAGGCCGTAAACCAATCTGCCAGCGAAAGCGCTCCTGTCGATGAACTCACTGTCATCTTCAGGAGGCTTTCACTGAAATTGGTCGTTCCGTTGTAGCCAGTCGCCGAGTTGAAGGCATTGCCGGTCAGAGCATAGACATTTCCGGCTGAGTCCACGGGCGGCGCGCCACCGCTTCCCCAGATTCCCGCCCCATCGTCCGATGTTGTCGTCACGAAAGCGCCTTTCCTGGCTAAGGTAGTCGCATCAAAAGACATGATCCAGCCGTGGAATGGTGTCGTATCGGGAGGCCGGGCGCTGAAGCAAACGATCAGTTGACCATTTACCAGCACCAAGCCTGTTCGCTGGTTTTCGAGCACAGGGTCGAAAGTCACACCGTTGGTTGTGGCTTTGATGATCGTCGAGGGCACAACGTCAGCCCCGGTCGTCAAGCTGATCTTGTGAACTCTGTACGTCCAGACGTTACTTTCGAGAGTTTCGGCCACCAGATACATGGATCCGGAGTCGGAAGGAGTGTCGATGACCGGCGTGCTGATGATCCCGACCGAGTTACCCATCTCGGTGGTCCACTCGCTCGGCGCCGCAGTTGCCCCTCCGGTTTTTAAATCTCTCATCCAGAGAGGGGTGGTATTGCTGCTGTCGGCGTCGAAAGCGTAGATGACGTCGTTCATGGTGGCGACGAACAGGACATTGTGGCTAGCGCCGCCTATGGTCAACTTTTGAACGTAAAGCGGCTGTCCGAAGATCACCCCATCGACTGGGTAGGACCATAATTTACCGAACTGGGCCGTGTTGACGTTGCCTTGTTTGAGGACAGACTCAGTGGTGTTTGCGGCTAAACGGCTGGTGTTGTAACGGTTCATCGTTACGTTCACGGACTGCTGGGCAAATGTGGTGACTGCTAGCGTAGATAAGAAGAAGGCGAGACAGCTTGAGTGAAATAGTTTCATTAGCGACCACTCGACGAAATCCGAAGCAGTCCGCCGAGACGTCCTTCAATGTACTAGCTCCTACCCCGTTTTTCAGTACCAGAGTAGTACTGGTAAAGTACGATAGGATTCGTACCAGGTTTAATGTAATTTGCTTAACCTAGGAGGGTAGCCAGCATGTGCAGGCCGAAATGGAATGGCCTCTCACCCCGCAAACCGTTGGTTTCACTCGCTTCTCAGCATGTCTCTTAGAAGACGCTTTGACGTTTTTGGCAAGTGCAAAGGCCTTGAGCTAAGGGCTTACTAGATGGGGTTCACAGTATTCCCGATCACCTTGTCGTGAACCGTTCTACGCCGAAACCGAACGCCAACAACCAGTTCCAAAGAAGGGCAGCTTACGAGCTTGTAAATTCGTCAGACCCAGTACCTATTTGAGAGTTTCTTCGGAAAATCTGTCCCAAGGAGTGCGAGCGAAGAATTCTCGGGGCGTGCCCGGACGCCATTAGAGCCGATTGCTCGCAAATAGGACAAGGCAGCTAGAACAATTTGGACCTCAATGGAAGGCTAGCTGGCGCTGACACCACGCAAGTAGCATGCGCGTATTTCTTTGCCGATAGCGAGAAATTGATCAAGATCGATCGGTTTTGTGAAATAACAATCGGGTTTTACATGCTCCCCGACTTGGTTTCGAATGACGTCGAGGGGCGACGAGCTTAGTACAACGACTGTTAAATCGCGCAACCCTGGAGACTGGCGGATTAATTCCAGAACTTCTGTCCCATTTCGCTTGGGAAGATTTAAATCGAGAACCACCAGTTCAGGGCGCGCAGCTCGATCGTAATGGCCGGTCTGCAGGAGAAAATCAAAGGCTTCATCGCCGTCTTCCACGACAGAAATCTCTAGCGGCCAATCCTTCACCTCACCCAAAGCAAGCTTTACCATTCGGGCGTCCACCGGGTTGTCTTCCACAACCAGGACGGACAGAGGGACCTGGGATGGTGCGATTTTAGGTGACAGGGCGATCGCCTCCTTGGCGCCTTGCTCTGAAACACGGGCCTAGGACTGAATCTTAGCAGCGTCAAAACTAGTTAATCCTAAAAAATAGGATTCCTGGTACAAAGACGTGTTAACAGTTTCGTGTTTAACGGATCAAATGTCACTGAGGAGTAAAGAAGTGGTTGATCCCAAGTTGAATGAATTACCGATAGACCCCGAAGACGAGATTGTTAACGCTGAGAATGTAAACTCAGCGGAAGCCGGCACGGGCGGGCGCGGTAAACGTCGTGGGCTGAGCATTAACGATACAGTTGCCGCTAACGCGAATCTGTCGGTTGGCGCAAGAGGAGTCGATACGTCAGGCGTTCGGGCTGGCGCGGGAGCGGGAGCGGGCATGACCACCGTAACGGCCGGGGAAGCCGGAGAATCACCGGTGCCGCAGATTGTTGGCGGCGATCGCGGATCCGGGACGACAGTACTGGGCGCAAACGACTCCGAAACTACCGGATCGACGGTTCCGGCTGGAAACGACGTGGCGGATTTCGCGGGAAGTGAAGGGGAAATTTCGGCTCGGGCCTATCAATATTGGTGTGACCGAGGGTGCCCGGAAGGATCTTCGGAAGTTGACTGGCATCGCGCAGTCGAAGAACACCGCCTTGCAAAAGGTCACTTGACCCGCTCAGCGACAGTGTAAGAAGACGTAAGGTTCGTTCGCCGCTTGAATTGACGACTTAGTCAAGAAGCAAGGAATGGAGAGCTGAGCGCCTTAAAAACGAAGCGGCTCTCCTGGCGAACGGATTGTTTGGCCCGACAAAGAAGACTGTGCAAAAAGCTCAACATGGATAATCTGCAACCCCTGAGAAAACTTTACCATCTTAACCCTGGGCTTTAAAGTGGATCTGGGCGCGTTCCCGGATGTCCACGTTGAACATTAGTACCCGTTTTGTATTCCACTCTACCTCGACAAATTGGGTATCGGCTGTATCAGCAAGTACGGAAACGACCGTACCGGCTGGAACATACAGACATTCCCTCGGCCTACTCCATAATGTTGTTCGATGGATAGAATATTCTCCTGAAGACAATATTTTGTAGCTTGCATATTTTGTGATAAACCTGCCGAGCGCCTGATACAAGTTGGGTGTGTTAACATGCAGCTGCGCGCATCGCGACGCTTTGGGGTAGGCCGCAAAGTGGAGCGAAGCCGCTTGCTGGTGAAGGATTCGAGCTTCTGCTTGCTTCGGCTCTTATTTAGTCGGAACTGGGTTTCGGTGAGCTTCATTTGCGGCACAGATGTATTCCGGTTTTTCGCCTTTGAGATAGAAGCGGGTGAGAATTTCCTGCTCCTGCGGTTTCAGGGAGCGTAAACCGTCGCGCAAGAATCTGGGCGCGCTCCTCAATTTCCAGCATTCGCTGGGGATCGCAGCGGTCATCGGATCTGGTTTGTACGACAGTGGTGAAATACTTCGTCGTTCGCGCCCAGGCGCTCTGATTCCAGTTTCTTGTTCCAGGCAGTGCGCTTCAGAACGATATTGATATAGCCGGGCAGGGCAGCCGGAGTCTTCAGTTGACCGCCTTTGATCTGACGTGTGACGGTGAGGATCGTGTCGTGACAGCAATCGTCCGCATATTCGGGGCAATGCTTGGCAGCCAGGTAGCGCAAACCACGCGAAAAAGTGGAGTACAAGAAGCTCTTCGCCCTGGGAATCACCAGCCAGGATGAGGTTAACGATTCGTTCGCAGACCTCAGAAGTATTGACTGTGTTGTCGGTAGTGGACAAAGCTGATCCTCCAATGCACACTCGAGCTCGTACTGTGTAGGCTCCAACTTTCTAGTACTTGGAACCTCTTAAGAAACGAGTTAAGTACAAAGTACCAGAGTAATCCGGCGAAGTACAGCAGAATTTACCAGATATCTTTACAAATAAGAATAATTTACCGTTTAATGCGGAAACGGGAGAGAAATCTTCTACCTAGAGGGCCGTTTTGAATGTGCCGGCTGGGTCAAGGAGAGAATTCGCAGTCCCAAATGTGGTTGAGTAAAAGGCACTAAGATTATTGCAGTCGTACTCGATAAGGTGTACTCTGGACTCAAGAAGGTTTCGAAGAGATGGATTTTAATCGCCTCACAGAGAAGTCCCAGGACGCGATCCGTCAAGCCCAGAGTCTGGCAGCCTCCCGGGGCAATCAACAGGTTGATGTAGAGCACCTGCTGCTTGCGATGTTGGAACAGGAAGGAGGGCTGGCCCCTTCCATCCTGTTACGCGCGAATGTACCCGTTGAGACGATCCACCAGCGGCTGGAGCAGGAAGTAGACAAGCTTCCCAAGATTTCGGGCGCCAGCACTCGTCCGGATCAGCTTTACGTCACGGCGCGCTTAAATAAGGTGCTCAGCGATGCCGAAGAACAGGCTAAACGCCTAAAAGACGATTACGTTTCGATTGAGCATTTTCTTCTTGCTGCGGCCGAAGATAACGGCTTTGCCGGTAAGTTGCTGCGCGAATTCAAGCTTTCACGCGATCAGCTGATGAAGGCCCTGCAGGAAGTGCGGGGCAACCAGCGCGTCACGAGTCCGAATCCGGAGACAACTTACGAAGCTCTTCAGAAATATGGACGCGACCTTACCGAAGCAGCCAGCAAGGGAAAACTTGACCCGGTCATCGGTCGCGACGAAGAGATTCGGCGCGTAATTCAGGTCCTCAGCCGCCGAACGAAGAATAATCCCGTGCTCATCGGAGAGCCCGGCGTAGGGAAAACAGCGATCGCCGAGGGCTTGGCCCAGCGCATCGTGCGGGGCGATGTTCCGGAAGGCCTGAAAGATAGACAAGTTGTTGCCCTGGACATGGGGGCGCTCATTGCGGGCGCCAAGTTCCGTGGCGAGTTCGAAGAGCGATTAAAGGCGGTCCTTAAAGAGGTGCAATCGTCCGAAGGCCGGGTCATCCTCTTTATTGATGAGTTGCACACTGTGGTCGGCGCCGGTAAGGCGGAGGGCGCGATGGACGCAGGGAACCTCCTTAAACCGATGCTGGCGAGGGGTGAACTGCACTGCATTGGAGCGACGACGCTTGACGAGTATCGAAAGTATATAGAAAAAGATGCGGCGTTGGAGCGGCGCTTCCAGACCGTCATGGTCGACCAGCCCAGCGTGGAAGACACCATTTCCATTCTGCGCGGGCTTCGCGAACGGTATGAGTTGCACCACGGCGTGCGCATCAAAGACACCGCTCTGGTCGCGGCGGCGGTTCTCTCCAACCGCTACATTACAGATCGCTTCTTGCCCGATAAGGCCATTGATTTGGTAGACGAATCGGCAGCCAAACTGCGGACCGAAATCGATTCCATGCCCAGTGAGCTGGATGAGCTGCTGCGCCGATCGATGCAGCTGGAAATTGAGCGTGAGGCTCTAAAGAAAGAATCGGATGCCGTTTCCAAGGAACGGCTGGGTCGAATTGAAAGGGAATTAGCTGAGTTAAAAACTCAGTCGACGGCTTTCCAGGCCCAATGGGAATCCGAAAAAGAAGGGGTACAAAAAGTTCGTACACTGCGCGAGCGGATCGATAACGTGAAGATCGAGATAGCGCAGGCCGAGCGTGCTTATGACCTTAATAAGGCGGCTGAACTGAAATACGGGACGCTTGCGTCGCTCGAGCGTCAGCTGGAAGCTGAGCAGCAGAGGATTGCCGGCCAAGCTAGCGGCCCGCGGCTTCTGAAAGAAGAAGTGGATGAAGAAGATATCGCTGCAGTGGTGAGCCGTTGGACCGGCGTTCCGGTTTCCAAGCTGCTGGAAGGCGAGATGAAGAAGCTGCTGGCCTTGGAGGACGAATTGCATCGGCGAGTCATCGGTCAGGACGAAGCCGTGCTGGCCGTGGCCGAGGCGGTTATTCGGGCCCGCTCGGGGTTGAAAGATCCACGGCGGCCAATCGGCAGCTTCTTATTCCTGGGGCCAACCGGCGTCGGCAAGACGGAACTGGCGCGAGCACTCGCAGAATTTATGTTCGACGACGAGAAGGCGATGATCCGGATCGATATGTCGGAATACCAGGAGAAACACACGGTTTCACGCCTGATCGGCGCGCCTCCTGGATATGTCGGTTACGACGAGGGCGGGCAACTCACCGAAGCTGTGCGACGCCGTCCTTACTCGGTAGTGCTATTCGACGAAATCGAAAAGGCTCATCATGACGTCTTTAACGCATTGCTGCAGTTGCTGGATGATGGTCGTTTGACCGACGGCCAAGGTCGAACCGTAGATTTCAAGAACGTAATAGTCATCTTGACGTCTAATATAGGTAGTCACCGGATTCTGGAGTACCGGGGCGCTTTTGAAGGCGAGGAGTATCGCCGGATGAAAGAAGCGGTTTTAGAAGAGTTGAAGGCAGGGTTCCGGCCGGAGTTTCTGAACCGGCTGGATGAGATTATCGTGTTCCACGCCCTGAGCGAATCTCACCTGGAGAAGATCGTGGAGATCCAGCTGGATGGATTGCGAGCACGGTTGGAGGAACGGCATATCACCCTGGAGTTGTCACCTGAAGCACGGCGCTTTCTGGTTCACAACAGTTACGATCCGGCCTATGGTGCGCGGCCACTCAAGCGTGCGATTCAGCGCGAAATTGAGACACCTTTAGCGAAACGTATGATCGGCGGCCAAGTTCGGGACGGTCAGACGGTTCGGGTAGCAGTTGATGATACGGGACGCGGACTTGCGTTTACGGCCGTGCTCCCGGAGAAGAAAGAAGAAGCAGTAGCGGTTTAAGCTTTTGGATTTGTCGGCCGGACGGGAGGAAACCGTTCGGTTGGTAAATCGAAAGTTTGTTTACAACGTCCAATGATGAGAGTGGCAGTTGAGTGAAGGAAGCTAGCTGCCGGAGGAAAGGATTTTTGAAGGACATGTCAAATGTGGTCCAATTTCGCCGCTCGACAGCAATTCTGACGCTGGTAGCGGCTTCTATTGGTGGCGGGCTAATCGCAGCCTTTGCAGTCGCCACCCATTCCAATGCGCCCCTGGCGGTAACCGCTCGAGCTGACTCGAGTCCCGCCGCACAGAAGATCAGCAGTCTGTCGAACTCGTTTGCCGACATGATTGAGAAGGCCTCGCCGGCGGTGGTGAAGATTAGTTCGACGCGCATCGTAAAGGCGTCGGAGCAACAGGGGAATAACCCTATGATGTCAGACCCGTTCTTCCAACGATTTTTCGGTGGACAGGGCGGCGGGGCCAAGCCGAGGGACCGGCGTGAGGGTGGTTTGGGATCGGGCGTGATCATCAGCAATGACGGCTACATTCTGACCAACAATCACGTGATCGATAAGGCGACCACATTGAAGGTCAGTCTGTCGGACGGACGGGACTTCACAGGCAAGCTGATTGGTGCTGATCCGCAAACGGACGTTGCTCTGATCAAGATCCCCACGACGGGTTTACCGACTCTGTCGTACGGAAATTCAGACGCGGCCCGCGTTGGCGATTTGTGCTTCGCGATCGGCAATCCCTTCGGGCAAGACCATACCGTGACGATGGGTATTGTGAGCGCCAAGGGTCGCGCCTTAGAGCGTGGCACCTATCTGCAGAACTTCATCCAGACAGACGCCGCGATCAACCCCGGTAACAGCGGCGGCGCCCTGATCAATGCCAACGGCGAACTGATCGGGATGAACACGGCGATCTTGTCCGGCGGGTCGAGCTTTGGTGGTGAAGGCGGCAATATCGGTATCGGCTTCGCCGTTCCCTCCAACATGGCGCGACAAGTGACTGAGCAGCTGATGAAATCAGGCAAAGTTTCACGCGGTTACATGGGCGTCACACTGGGGCAGGTAACTCCGGAACAGGCTCCGTTCTTTGGTCTCAAGGAACCAAAGGGATCCATTGTAGGTGATATCACCGCGGGTGGGCCGGGCGCGAAGGCCGGTTTACAAACGGGAGATGTCATTACGGCGATCGATGGCAAGAAAGTAGAAGGCCCCGACGATCTGACCATGGATGTTGTTTCGAAAGCTCCGGGCAGCGTAGTAACCCTGGACGTGATGCGGAACAGCCAGCCGACCAAGGTGAAGGTCACCTTAGGCCAACGGCCGGGAACGATTGACTTCGATAAAGCCAAGAATGGCGACAACGACGGTGCCAAGGGAGACGATGAGACGAGTTCAACCGGATCTGTCACCTCGCGTGGCATAACGGTGGAAGCCCTGACGCCTGAGATCGCACAGCAGGTGAATGCACCTTCCGGCATCAAAGGTGTCGTGGTGACTGATGTCGACCAGAGTGGTCCGGGAGCAGAAGTGGCCACTAAGGGCTTTATTATCACTGCCGTTGATCGTAAGCCGGTCGCGACCGTCGCCGAGTTCAAGCGGCTGATGTCGCAAGCAGACGGGAAGGCAGTCCTTTTGACTATCGTGGCCAATGGGCAGACTATCTTCCAGGTTGTACAGCCTAAGTAGCTTGAAGTTAGTGGAGTAAAAAAGCCCGGAACCGGGAACCCTGGTTCCGGGCTTTTTTGTCGATGTAGAGAGTTGAGTGGTGCATACGCAGAAAATCGCAGCCTCTAGGCAACGGTCTGCATCAAAGGCACAGAAAGCAGTTATTGAGAATCATGGCTAATAGAGATTTTCAAGTTCTTCCGGCCTTGCCGCTGAAGAACACGATCCTTTTTCCGGGATTGATGTTGCCGCTGTCGGTTGGGCGGAGTACTTCCGTCAAAGCCGTGGAAGCTGCGCTCAAGACCGAGGAGAAAGAGATTATCCTGATCGCCCAGCGCGATGCCCAAGTGGAGTCGCCGCAGCAGGACGATCTTTATACAATCGGCACAAAAGCCGTCATCCGGAAGTCCTCGCGACCGAACGATGGCATGGTAGAGATTTTGGTGCTTGGAGTCGAGCGCGTTGTTGTGATGAAGCTCGAGTCAATGGAGCCGTACCTTTCGGCCAAGTATCGAGCTTTTGCTCTACCGGAGGATGGCGGGTCAGAACTGGAAGCGCTCTCGGGCGCGTTGCTGGAACTGGCTGCCAAGGCAATCGGGCTTGCGCAGCCGCAATCGGCTGCGGAGTTAACCCGGATGCTAGCAGGCAATAACGATCCTTTGCAGATCGCCTATCTGCTTGCCAGCATCTTCAGCCTCGACGTGGCTCGCGAGCAGCAATTGCTGGAAGCTGAGACGCGTGTGGATGCGCTCCGTCTGATTCACTCGTTCCTGGCGCACGAGCTGCAGGTTCTGGAATTGCGCCAGAAGATCGCCTCGACGGCTCGCGACGAGATGTCGAAAGAGCAGCGGGAGTACTTACTCCGGCAGCAATTGCGTGCCATTCAACAGGAATTGGGCGATAAGGACGGCGACAAGGCCGAAATTGAGCTCATTAGAGAGCGCTACTCGAAGATTACTCTGCCTGAAGAGGCCAAGAAGGAATTTGAGCGTGAGCTGGCAAGGCTGGAACGGCTGCCTTCGGGTGCTCCAGACTATCAGGTAACGCGCACTTACCTCGAGTTTGTGCTTGATCTTCCGTGGGATAGCACGACCGAAGACAATCTCGATATTGCGCATGCACGACAGGTTTTGGATGAAGATCACTTCGGCCTTAAGGAAATTAAAGAGCGCATTCTGGAACACCTGAGTGTGCTGAAACGCAATCCGGAGGCCAAGGCTCCGATACTTTGCCTCGTGGGCGCGCCGGGTGTGGGTAAAACATCCCTCGGGCAATCGGTGGCACGTGCCATTGGACGCAAGTTCGAGCGGTTCAGCTTAGGCGGCTTACACGACGAAGCGGAATTAAGGGGACATCGACGGACGTATATCGGCGCTATGGCAGGCCGGTTGCTTCAAGCGATGCGGCGGGCCGGTGCACTAAATCCGGTTCTACTGCTGGACGAGGTTGACAAGCTGGGACGCGACTTCCGTGGCGATCCGGCGGCAGCACTCCTGGAAGTTCTAGACCCGGAACAAAACAAGACGTTCCGCGACAACTACCTCGATATGGCTTTCGATCTGTCGAAGGTGTTGTTCATCACGACAGCTAATTCACTCGACACGATTCCCCAGCCTTTGCTGGACCGCATGGAGATTCTGCGGCTCTCCGGCTACAGCGAAGAAGAGAAGACGCAGATTGCGCGGCGGTATCTGATTCCAAAGCTGATGAAGGCAACGGGTTTGACGGATGAACAGGTGGAGATTACCGACGAAGGGCTCCGCGGGATCATCCACGGCTATACACGGGAAGCAGGACTGCGACGCTTGGAGCAGGCAATCGGCCGCGTAACGCGCAAGATTACTCTGCAGCTGGCCGAAGGGAAGGCCGACCGCGCTGTCGTAACACCGGAGAGCCTGGGCGACCTGCTAGGACCTGAAATCTTCCTGCCAGAACTAGCTCGCAAGACCGTGCCTCCGGGCGTAGTGACAGGGTTGGCCTGGACCGAAGCCGGCGGTGACGTTCTCTATATCGAGAGTGCCATGCTGCCGGAAGGCAAAGGCTTTACGATGACTGGTCAACTTGGCGAAGTCATGCAGGAATCGGCGAAGATTGCGCAGAGCTATATTTGGGCGCATGCGGCGGATCTGGGTGTGAATCCCGATACGATCAAGAACAATGGCGTCCACATCCACGTACCTGCGGGTGCGATTCCGAAAGACGGTCCGTCAGCGGGCGTAACTATGACGGCCGCGATGGCCTCGCTGTATACCGGACTTCCGGCGCGCAGCGACATTGCGATGACAGGCGAAGTTTCGCTTGCCGGCCTCGTGCTGCCGATCGGCGGATTGAAAGAGAAGGTGTTGGCGGCTCGGCGCGCGGGTATCAACCGCGTGATTGCGCCGCTCGGCAATAAGAAGGACTTGCGGGATCTGCCGGACCATGTCAGGCAAGAAATGCAGTTCCACTTTGTGAGCCGGGTTGAGGATGTACTGACGCTTGTGATACCGGGTCTGAACGTTCGCCCTATCGCTCTGGCCAGCTAATTGGCCGCTCTCTACCGCGCGTTGCCTTAAAAGCACGCGCAGCCCGCGACCGGTGGCGCCAAATCCAAAGGGAAAGGGCGGACAGGTCGCGAGTCAGTCGCAGACAAGAAGAAGGCCTTAAACTGCCGAGAGGTGGTTTAAGGCCTTTTTGCATTGTGACGGACGAAAGGGACACGCTTCGCTAAAATCAAAACCGACCAATGAGTATAGGAACTGCAGCAGATGATGCCAAGCTCTCTATAATTGTGCCGGCTTACAACGAGCAGGCTACGTTGGCAGCGGTCGTTGAAAAGCTCCTTCAAGTGCCGTATCTGAGGGAGATTATCGTTGTCGACGATTGTTCTGCAGATGCAACACCTACCGTTGCTGCCGAGCTGGCTTCTCGATACAGCGTAGTTCGCTGGATTCGACATACGACTAACGGCGGCAAAACGGCTGCTCTCCGCACAGGCTTTGCCGCGAGCACCGGAGAGATTGTGATTGTGCAGGATGCAGATCTGGAATATGATCCGGCAGAAATCATCGACGTTATCCGACCGATCTTGAACAACGTCGCTGACGTGGTGTATGGTTCGCGATTCTTAGTTCGCAAGGCTGCCCGGGTCTTATACTTCTATCACTTCTTGGCCAATAAGTTCCTGACCTTCTTTTCAGATCTGCTGACGAATGTCAACTTTTCGGATGTGGAGACCGGATACAAGGCATTCCGCGGGCATATCATTCGCGACATGATCATTACTTCCTCTAAATTCGGGTTTGAAATCGAAGTAACCGCTAAGGTGTGTAAATTGGGGTGTGCGACTTATGAGGTGCCGATTAGTTACTACGGGCGCACCTATGAACAGGGGAAGAAAATTGGGGTAAGCGACGGAGTTGCCGCGTTCTGGTATGTCATTTATTACAACTGGTTCACGGGCATTGAAAATTCCTTCCGAACGTTGCGGAACACGCGGCGAATGCATCGGCCATAAGCTTAAGGCAAGGGAACAGGCGCTTTCTCGAGGAACTGCAATCCCAGTGCCCAGCGGCGTTGAAAGCCCGTCCAGAATGGATGGCCCTCTGGATCTTTGCCCGTACTGAATGCTCCGCTGTCGGAAGCGCCCGCGGGCATTTTCCAGACACCTTCATTCGAGTTCGGAATGGGTAAGTGCAGATAAGCGCGCCGATTCCCGTTTCCTTTCAGGTAAAGATCGAGGAACGCAGTGATGAAATGCTGGTTGATAGAAGTAATCCGCTCTTTTCGCCAGACCGGCTCGTCGAAGAACTGCATAACACTGTAGTTAAGAGATAAGCCGGCGGGTGGCGGATTCCCACCAGTGTTGTGCCTTGCGTTGACGTAAGTCAGTAGATAACGCTGCGAGTGAATCGCTAGATCAAAAGCCGGTTTGATGCCATCTGCGTAATCGGCCACGTCATCGTGGTCCCCGGCGATAAAGAGCATTGGAATCTTTATGCTTGCCAGACCTTCAGCAGACCATGCCGAGTAGGGGGGCTGTTCGCCCCACGGTGCAATGGCAACAACAGCCTTTATCGTGTGGCGGTCGATCTGCTCATACTGCTGGCTAGCAGCGGTCCAAGCATCCAGGTAGCCGCCGGGAACAAAGTGCAGCAGCGGACTTGTCTTACTGATTCCTGCGCCGGCTGAAATCAGAGCCCCGTAGCCTCCCATCGAGTAACCGACGATCGCGACATTGTCGGAATCAACGACGTCGTGAAGGAAGTGATCGGGCTTGGCAGCAAGATTCCGTATTGCTTCGGCAGTAAAGAGCTGATCGTTTGAGCGGTTTAAAAGAGTGCTGGGGAAGGGAAGGACACTGCCTAGAACCGAGTCGGTGTGATCAATGGCCACAACGACGTAGCCTTTGGACGCAAGATTCTCTGTCAGATAACTGAGAAAGGTTCGCGAGCCGGGATAACCGTGAGAGACGATGACCAGAGGAAACGAGGACCCCGTCAGGGGTGCTGCATCACGCAGAGCCTTCCCTGGGATCTCAAACGTGGTGGGGAGATCTGGATCTGGGTTCGGTCCGCGACTCGGGATGGCGCTGCTATAAGTGGTTTGTTCTTGCTGGCCCGGACGGAGAACGGCCGGGTACCAAATTTCCAGAGTAAGCGGGCGGTCATAAAGCGGCGCCTTGCCTGTCTGCTTGTCGAATTTCAAGATGTCGGGCTGGTTGGGATGGCTAATTTGCACAGTCCGGACGCCCACGGCGAACGATCCGCGGGGTGCCAGTTCGGGTGCATCAACGCCCGGGACACTGAAAGGCTTCTGGTCCGTTGCGGCCGGTGCGCCAAACGGCAACGCCAGTAGCAACACGGGAATCCAAATAGTGAATAGCGGAAGACGGGCGCGCATCTCGCTCATGGTTGCATAGCGCCGAGCAGGCGATGCTCAGCCAAGGCAGGCTAGTCTAGATTTTGGGGTGCTGGTGAAAGCCTTCTTCTTTTCGCGAATAAGTCAGAGAGTGTTGATGCCTATTTTGTCTTCGATGTTATTAGGCGGTGCACAAGCAGGTGCGCCTAGTGGAAACAGTGTTCAGCCGCCGGTGGCGCCGCAGATTGAACACCGTGAGGAACGCCATGGTGCTACCGTGGTCGATCAGTATTACTGGCTAAGAGAAAAGAAGAGCCCCGAAGTGACCCGGTATTTGCAGGAGGAGAATGCCTATACCGAGGCGATGACCAAGGATCTGAAACCGTTTTCGGATGCGCTGTACACGGAAATGTTGGGCCGGATCAAGCAAACAGATCTCAGTGTTCCAGTCAAGCGCGGTGACTATCTCTACTACTCCAGAACGCAGGAAGGACAGCAGTATCCCATTCTGTGTCGCCGTAGAGGCAATATGGAGGCGCCTGAAGAAATCATGCTCGACGTCAATGAGCTGGGGAACGGCAGAAAGTTCGTCAGTATCGGTTCAGCAGTGGTGAGTGATGATCAGAACCTTTTGGCGTACACGGTTGACTTTACGGGGTTCCGGCAGTATACGCTCCAGGTGAAGGACCTGCGCAGTGGGCAGCTTCTCCCCGATGCAGTAGAGCGCGTGACGGCGGTGGAGTGGGCTGCGGATAACAAGACTCTCTTCGTAACGACCGAGGATGCAGTGACTAAGAGGTCGGACAAGTTACTGCGGCATAGTCTCCAGGACAACCAGACACAAACTATCTACGAAGAGAAAGACGAGCTGTACGATATCGGCGTCGATCGGACGCGTGACAAACAATATCTGTTCCTGGAGGCCAGCAGCAAAGATACAACAGAGTTCCGGTATCTGCGTGCCGATCATCCGCAAGATGCGTTCAATGTGTTCCTGCCGCGCGAGAAAGGTCACCGGTACTACGTCGACCATCGCGAAAAGCTCTTCTACGTGCGTACGAACAAAGACGCCGTAGACTTTCGCGTGGTCACCTTGGAAGAGAACGATCGGGACATCGCGCATGCCAAAGAGTTCATCCCGCATACGGCGGGAACCCTCATAGAATCGATCAGCCTGTTCAGGAACTTCGCCGTGGCGGTTGAAAAATCGGAAGCCTTGAACAAGATGCGCTTCTATGATTTCAAAACAGGTACGTGGAGCAAACTGAGTTTCCCGGAACCCGTCTATGCTGCGAACGCTGGAGAAACACCGGATTTCGACTCGACAACCTTCCGCTATTCCTATCAGAGTTTCATTACACCGCCGAGTGTGCTGGATTATGACCCGCAGACCGGACAAAGCAAACTGCTCAAGCGCCAGGAGGTCCTGGGCGGCTACGATCCGGCGCAGTATCAAACAGAGCGGCTCTGGGCGACGGTGCGGGACGGGGTCAAGGTTCCCATTTCCATTGTTTATAAGAAGGGCCTGAAGCGAGATGGGAAGAGTCCGCTCTTCCTTTATGCTTACGGTTCTTACGGGATCGGGATGTCCGCCACTTTCTCGGCGACGCGTCTAAGTCTACTCAACCGTGGGATGTCGTATGCGATTGCGCACATTCGCGGCGGCGACGAAATGGGCGAGCGCTGGCGTCTCGACGGCATGTTGATGAAGAAGAAAAATACTTTCCAAGACTTTGTGGACAGCGCCGAGTACCTGGTCAAAGAGAAATGGTCTTCTCCTGATCGACTGGTTATCGAAGGCGGCAGCGCAGGCGGTCTTCTGATGGGCGCGGTCGTAAACATGAGGCCGGATTTGTTCCGTGCGGTGCATGCGGCTGTTCCTTTTGTAGATGTGATGAACACGATGATGGACGCGACGCTTCCGCTGACGGTAGGTGAGTATCTGGAATGGGGAAACCCGAATGAGCTGCCCGCCTATAACTACATGAAGACTTACAGCCCCTACGACAACCTGGAGAAACGTGGCTACCCGGCGATGCTGGTAACAACCAGTTTCAACGATAGTCAGGTGATGTATTGGGAGCCCGCGAAGTACGTTGCCCGATTAAGAACCTTGAAGACAGACACGAATCCTCTGTTGCTGAAAGTGAAGATGGATCCAGCCGGACATGGCGGGGCATCCGGTCGGTATGACCGCTTGAAAGATACCGCGTTTGAGTATGCGTGGATGTTGAGCCAGGTGGGCATTACAAAATAGTCGCGCAGGGCTCCTGCAGAGGCCGTCCCCGATATCGACCTCTTGGTGTTTTAGCGAACGAACGAGACAGCCTTGCTGAGTTGTCTTGCCCAACCATAGAGCGCCACCGGACCGGCGGCCAAAAAGCCGCCTAAAAGCTGAGGGATCCGCCGGAGGTCGGAGACCGCCGGTCGAGCATCGGGGCAAACCAACAGAGCACCACGGCGCATTGCATACACGTTGAACAGCGTTGAGAGCATTGTGAACACCATGGAACTGATGATGCTCGTGAAGAGTCGTGGAGTCCCGCGCATGTAATGCAGGCCGAACTCGAGGGAGTGAGAAATGAGAGGCACAAAGAACATCGCTGCCATGCCGGCTTTCCATGCTGGTTCCACCCGGCAGAATGCTTGGGTGAGCGCACCATAGAAGCCGGCCGTTGCCGCTCGAAACAGAAATTCGGCAACCATGGCCGCAGTAGCGGCTCGCCACCCGGCTGCGAGGTTCGCAATCAGGAAGATGATACTCCTGAAAAAAGAGCTGAACAGTGCCGCTTTCCAATTCCAACGGCGTAGCAGCAAGTCGGTTGGATTGGTGAAGATTTCCCGTAATACGGACGTAAGACTCATTAGGTCAGGAGACGATCAGTGAGAAAAGACCGGCGCAGCACGACGGGTCCTTACATGCTCAGGTTTGGTAGCGGCAAGGAAATCGTCATAACGGTCGTAGACACCGGTGAAAACCGCATCCCACGAGTAGGCAAAGGCACTCTCGCGTGCGTTTCTCGACATGCGGTCGCGTAGTGCGGGATCGTTGTAGAGTTCCATGATGCGGTCTGCGAAGGCGCTCACGCCGTCCGCTTCAAAGCCGTCGACGCCGGGCTTGATGATGTACTTGGGTCCGCCTCCGGAGCTGACGAGCGCAGGTAAGCCGGACGCTAGCGCCTCTAAGACAACGTTGCCGAAGGTGTCGGTTTCGGAAGGAAACACGAACACATCCATGCTGGCGTAGGCTTCGGCCAGCGGCGTTCCTAAGAGTACACCCGGCATCAACGAGCGCTGCAGATGAGCAGCCAGCCATTGCCGGTCTCCCCCGTCGCCCACGACCAGGAAGCGATAATTGCAGATGCCCCGCGAGACAAGCTGCCGCTCCAATTCAACCAGGCGCCGCAGGTTCTTCTCGGAGGAGAGCCTTCCCACGTAGCCGATAACGAATTCATCGGTGATGCGCTTGCGACGCGCAGGAGAGAAGAGCGCGGTGTCTATACCTCGCTGCATCAGGTATGTGGGAAGCTGGGTTCTGCTTTCAAGCATTCGCACCAACTCCGGATTCGGAGCAAAGAGTAAACGCGCGAATTTGTAGAACCAGAGAACCGAATCGAGAGTCACTTCTTCAAGGAAGTTGCCCGCCATACGGCGGAACTTTTCAGGGAAAAAGCGAAGAAGGTTGCGAAGACGCCGTGCCCCGAACTCATGCAAGTTGGTGTGCCAGGAAGCCACCAGCGGCACCTTCAGCTGATAAGCCAGAATGGCCCCCAACAGTCCCATGTGACCCGGCCCCGTGACGTGGATGATGTCAGGTTGAAAAGCTCTTAGTTGCCGAAGCAGGCGGGCGCGATGACGAATGAAAAGCAGGTCGAGCGCCAAATCTTTCTCAAGGCGAACAATGAAGCGGCTGTTCTTGAGTTCGTGCGTCTCCAGCGTGCCGATTGTCCAGGAGCGTGTTTCTGGTCCGCTATGAACGGAGAAAAAAGGATATTCGTGCTCCTGCGCATAGCGGGCGAACTCGCGGCTGGTGCGAGCCACGCCGTTTACCTCCAGAAAGCTGTCGGTAAAGAAAGCGACACGAGGACCAATCACAATGCCAGCTCCTGACTCCTTGGGAACGCAAAGCGAACCGTCTGCTGCACGCTACGGTGACGAATGATGCCCAGACCGGCAACAAAAATCTGGACTGCTCCTGGCACGTGATTGGAAAACAAAGTAGTCATAGAGCGGACGACTCCATCATCGCAGCGATAAAACACCCGGTCGCTCCAGCGCCGCCACCCGCGGCCGTGCGCCTCGTGGTCTCCCATGATTTCTTGCAGACTCTGGAGGATGCGGAGCTGGAAGGGCTCACGGTACTGCTCGGTCAAAAGGACGTCAGTGTACCCGGATCGGACCTGTTGAACGTACTCCGCAAAAGAGGTGGCGTCGGTCAGGTCCAGTATCGTGTTGGGCTCCAAGGCGTGGCGATCGCCGCCCGAAATCACAGGCTTGTTCATGTCATAAGCCATCTGGAGAACCAGGCGATTCTCCGGCCAGGGACGTAAGCCATTCAATTCGAATGCATGCAGGAAATCTTTATATTGGGAGGCGAAGTGGGCGGACCAAACAAGGTGATCTTCCTGCCCAATGCGATTCTCATCCCAACAAGGATGGTTGAAGACGATCAGCGTGTCCTTGTGTGAAGACAAGGTTTGCAGGAGCGACGCAAGGTCCAGGGTTTTGCGCCGGGCTGTAAAGTCAGCCATTGCCGCCATCAAATCCCGCGCTGAATCCGGCGGCAGATTATGAACGCCAAGATGAAAGAAAGTCGGACCGAAAGGGACAGTCCACTCGACCGAGATCGGGATGTTGCGGCATTCTTCCAGGACCAGAAGACTTGTCGGTGCCTCGATGCTGTCGTGATCCGTCAGCGAGACAAATGCTTGCTTGTGGAAGCGATTTTCGATGTGCTGGGTCTCCAAGATCCACGCGTCTCGCGGCGCGGCCGGTGGAGTCCACCAGGCCCGGGTTAAATCGAGTTCCGACCCGTTTGCTTTTCGGTATCGGAGTTTTCCGCGATGCAGCCCAATTCTAATGGGAGTACATCTTTTAGCCAGCTTGTAAATGAAAGCCAGGGTTTCGTGGGAGCAAGAAGTATGGCCATGCAACGATGCCGCTGTACGAAAGTTACACCAGGACTCCGGCGTGGATTCCAGGTGAATTTTTGATCGCTTCACCGGCACTCCCGCCCAGTGAAGGAGAGCCCGTTCTCGAATTGTTCAGAGTCGAATCCGGTGCTCATAGATGCGCACAACCAGTTCCGCATGAGATTAGCATCTCCGCGTTAGTTGAATTTTCCATATCCCATCGGTTACAAACCTGTGAAAAGCAGACTGGAGTCAAAATGTTTTGAGAGAAATTAGGGAAGCAAGCTGAGAAAGGCAAAGAACTCCTGGGTACTGAGATGGATACGGGTACTTTGATGGGCTGAAAGTTCATGGCCGGATTTCTCCATGAGAGCGAGCCGTACCGGTGTAGATGCTGGAATGAGTTGGAGCGCAGTTCGCATTTCGTCTGGAGAGCCAAAAGCATCACGAGTGCCATGAACGAAGAATGAAGGCGTATGGAGGAGAGGGAAATGCTCCGTCCGAAGCTGATCGGGTTTGCGCGGCGGGTGCAAGGGATAGGAGAGAAGAAGGAGGCCGCGAACGGACGGCGGCTCAGGTTCAGTCATCATAATCGATGATTGGCGAGCTCCGTACGAATGGCCACCCAGGTACAGCGGTGGATCGCTGATTTTGGAAAGCTTTTCGAGCGCCTCACGCAATCCGGCGCGATCATCAGCGGCACCAGCCGGATGCGGAGGCCCAGAAAGACGCTTTTGACGGAAGCGAAGATCGCAACGCAGTACAGTCAGCCCAGCCATGCTAATGGCGTCAGCAAATGAGACCAGAAGCGGAGACTCGCAGTTCAAACCAGCGCCATGTGTAAGGATCATGGAGCCGCTCATAGATGAACTGGCTCCGGTAGGCGGTTCATGAAGGAACCCCGTAACAGAGCCTTCTGCAAAGGGCCGACTCGAACTTTTCATTCCGCCAGTCAATTGATCGGCATGAAGCCGGGCTTCTTCCCGTTTCCAAATAACCGTTTCAGGCTCGAATAGATGCGGCGTGAGATCCAGAAAGAAAGCACGACGGCTAGAACTATGACCGCAAGCAGCACCACAGGATGCCAAGTGACAAGCACGGTCCCCAGCACTGATAGCGCATCACCCAGCAAACTCAAGATGATATTCGAGAAGGGTTCCGGCGAGGTGTTGGCCGCCAGTCGAGTTGCGGTTTTCGCCGTGTGCGAGGAGAAGGCTACCCCTCCGCCAATCAGCAAAGCCAGCAAACGGATCCCAGGGTCGAAGTGGGCAAACGCCGTAGCAGCGAGAATGGCTCCGGCAGGAACACGGATTACCGTGTGGATCACGTCCCATAACGAATCGACCGCTGGAATTTTATCTGCTACAAATTGGATCGCGAACAGGATTGCTGCAGCAGCGATGACCCAGGTTTTGCTCAAAAGAGCCAGATCGCCCGGCAGTTGCGCAAAATGAAAGCGCTGAAGTAATCCCAAGGTCAGAACAGTGGCATATAGGTTTATGCCGGAAAGCCACGCCGACCCCATGGCGACGCCAAGCGTGGAGAAATCCATGACCCTAGCGTAACTCCTCGCCTGCTTCGGCGTTCAGCTGTCGAGTGTATTCGACCAATACACCGAAAATGTACGAAATCTTTAAGCCCTACCTGTGTCCAACCAACGGAGAACACATGGCAGAAATCGAAACAAATAAAGATGTCGCAAGCATTTTGAATGACCTCATTGAGACCTGTAAAGACGGCGAGAAGGGTTTCCAGACGGCGGCTGAAAAAGCGAAAGACACTTCGCTTAAATCTCTCTTCAGCAAGTATGCTTCACAGCGCGCTGGTTACGCCCAAGAGTTGCAATCTTTGGTGTCAACGTTGGGCGAAAAGCCCGCCACAAGTGGTCACGTTTCAGCAAGCTTCCACCGTGGCTGGATCGCCATCAAAGAGGCCGTGTCGAAGGACGAAGACAAGGCTCTGATCTTTGAATGCGAAGCGGGCGAAGACGCCGCCATGAAGAACTACAAAGAAGCTTTGAGCAAGACTCTTCCGGCAAATGTACTATCCGTTGTCCAGAAGCAGTTTGCAGGTGTCCAGGAAGCACACGGAGTGATCCGTGATATGAAGCACAGCCTACAGGCAGCTAACGCCTAGTCGCTTCTCTTCTTTTTACACGAGGCTCGCGCGTCGGTTTTCCGGCTCGCGAGCCTCTTTGCTTTTAGAAGTTGATTTAGCTGCAGAAACTCTTCATTGATTCTCTAGGTCCAGTACAGGACGTGCGCGTTCGGTAGGATTCGTTCTATAAGATGCTCCATCGTGGATCGCATTTCCTTCATCCGAGCACTTGGATACACGTACTTGAAAGACCCAAACTTCGTTCGCTTCTGACTCCGTGTCTCTTCGCGCAGGTCCAGCGGAGTCTTCGGATACCAGTCCAGCAGCACGTCTTTTGAGCCCGGCGTGAAGCGATGGGTGATCAGTTCAGCCGTTAGGTCAACGTCGGCAATGCCGTCGAGCGCTGAAGCGACCTTCTCTAAGAGGTCGCTGTAGGATGCATCGAACTCCGGAATGTCCATAATAGGCGCGATAGTCAAACCGATCGGATATCCTGCTTGTGCCATGCTCCGCATTGCGTTGAGGCGACCGGCCAGCGAAGCAGTTCCACCCTCGAAATTTCGGACGACCGATAGAGCGTTAACAGAAAATCGTACCCGTGTCCTTTTGGCATGAGCAAGCCGAAGGAGCCTAGCAACATTGTCAAATTTCGTCGTCCAGCGAAGTTGAACAGCTGCATGCCAAGCTCCAAAGAAAGTAATTGCACGTTCCAGAGCACCTGTCAGATGCTCGAGCGCTAAGGGATCGGTGTAACAGGAGCACTCAAACGTTGTCCCTTCTTCCCGGCGTACCGCTGAACGCGACGTGATTGTCCCTTTCCCTAAGTAGTGATGAAGATTATTCAAAATCTCTTCAAAGTTCGCGTATACACGTGTGATAGGTGGCCCAGTTAACGAACCCGCGAGATAACAATACTGACAGTGCGCAGGACAGCCTTGAGCCAAGTGAAACTGCCAGTCGGCACTGGGCGGAATGGGTTGCAGCTTGAAGGCGCTTGCCGGCGCAGTCACCAGAGCAAGGGTGCCTTTGGCTTCAGCGTATGCAGTCCGACTTTCACCTGCAACCACCGGAGGCAACCTGTCTGCTTTCAGTTCGACCACCGATGCTCCCAATGCTGCCGCGCGTTCTGCGACGGCGGTTGCGTACTCAAACTGACGTGCGGACTTGGTAATCAGAACACGACGCGGAGTCCACAAACGGGGCGCCGGTGCGATAACGGGGAGAGTTGAGGCGACGGCAGCAGCCACGTCTCATTAGATGCTCCGCATACCGACTCAGATGGTGAAAACTCCCGTAAGAGCCGCCTTCCGCTGCTCCAACGGTAGATGCTCAATTGCATAGCGCAGAGTGGTGCGCGGAATTTGGGGGTAATGATCTTTCAGAAAAGTAAGCATCAGCTGCCTGTCTTTTCGTCCGACCTCCCGCAACATCCAGCCCACCGCCTTCTGAATAAGATCGTGGCGATCACCCAGTAGGAGCTTAGAAACTCTCAAGGTTGGTTGGACATTCCCGCTTTTAATAAGAGCGAAAGTGGCGATGACGGCGATGCGCCGCCTCCATAGGACAACCGATCTGGCCATCTCGTCTAGCATGCGGTCATCGGACGTTTTCAAATGTTCGCCAAGAATGTAGGGAGCCGACGTATCCACCAAATCCCAATTATTGACGCTGTCCAAGTGCGCAAGGTAGAACTCGACAAGTCCGGGCTTAGCCTCGGGTGCCGCCCGCTGGTATTGATGAACCAGGATGACGAGACCGATGAAGCGATGCTCGTGTGTCTTCGACCTGAGCAGGCGATGGACCTCCGGTAAGGTCAGCCGGAGATGCCGCTTCGCGACTTCTCGCTGTTGGGGGACCGTTAACCCCGCAAAGACGTCGCCCTCACCAAAGCTACCCACGCCCATCCTGAAGAAGCGTCCCCTTATTTGTGCACAATTTGGGTCTGCACGATTCTTGACTTCTTGAAACAGCGCTTTCAGTTCAGCTGACATGCTTTTCAGTAGATCGCGCACAACAGAGTCGCCCCGAGTGGTTCATATCCGCGTCTACCGTCTCTTGCGAGCCGTACCGGAGCCACTGGTGCGTCCTAGGCCCCACTTAGACTTCAAGACCGACCGCACGCATCAATTCCAGCGCGTTGCTATGTGTAACCAACCCGGGTTGCAATCGATAATCGAACTCCACTTGACCGTTCACAATCCGATCTTCGAAATGAACATTGGCCGCAAGACTTCCCAGATCTGCCTGTATCTCCGCGAGCGCCAGGTCGTGAGTTGTTATAAGCCCGATGGCCCCGTCTTTGACGAGCTTGGAGACGATTGCAGCGGCTCCAATACGACGATCGTGGGAATTGGTGCCGCTCAGCAGTTCGTCAAACAAGAACAAGACGGGCTCGCCGTGGCGAGTCATGTCAACTACCTGGCGTAGTCGTGAGATCTCTGCGAAGAATCGGGATCGGTTATCCAGCAGTGAATCGGTCACGCGAATGGAAGCACCCAGCTGAAGCGGAGAGATGCGAAGTTTGGTGGCCGCCACTGGTGCACCGGCCCAGGCCAGGACGCAATTTAATCCGACGGCGCGCAGCAACGTGCTTTTGCCAGACATGTTGGAGCCCGAGACAATGAGCAGCCGGGACTCGTGATTGAATGCGACGTCATTAGGAACACAGCGCGCCGGCGGCAAGAGTGGATGTTGCAGGCTGCGCGCTTCATAAAGCGGCGATGCATCGGAGAGTTCGGCGTCGCACCACTGCGGTCGTTCAAAGGCCAGGGAGCTGAACGAGGAGAGAGCTTCGAACTCGGCTACAGCTTCCAGCCACGCCGCGATTTGTGATCCGGATTGATTGCGCCAGCTTTCAATAGCCATGGCGATCTGCTCCCGCCAAAGAATGATAGGACGTACGGCTTTGATCAGCAAGTGGTCGCTTGAATCGAACCAGTCGATACAGCGGCCCAGAGCCTTGATCCGCGCTGAGGCCGGTGTGCCTTGCGTCCTGACGGATGCTAATAACCTCTGCAGGTGTACTGATTCGAACGACTCGCGTTCAAGTCGCTCCAGAACGAGGGAGAAGACCTGCAGGCCGTGTCCCGGAGTTTCGGCATTCCCCAAAACGCTGTTGACTTTGTGCCGGAGGGTGAAGATGAGCAGGAAATCTAGTGCCCAAATTGCAAGAAGTTGCCACAGTTGTGCCTTCTGAGCAAAGAACGCGTACAGAAACGCGAGACTGGCAACAGCGAGAATGGCTGCGATGACACGGAGGATGGGCGCGAATACAATAGCGGGAGCCGTTCCCCACCGTTCGATTGCTTCCAAGTCGAGTGTGGCCTGAACATCTTCGCCCAGAAGAGCAAGGTCCTCTCGAAGATCAAGCCTGGCGGCCAGATCGCGAATCGCGGTTTGGCGTCCAATTGCATCTTCCTTGGTTGCCGGATGGAGCAACCAGTTCGCCAGCATTCGTTCGCCCGCATAGGTTCGGGCCGTTGACAGAAACTGAAAGAGACTGCCCTTGCCGAAGAGGTCGAGGTCTTCGGCATAGACGTGTTCTGAATTTCGAAAGCGCTCACCCGTAGCAGGACTGGCGGTCCAACGATTGTCAAGACGTGCAAGGTTTCGGTCATAGAAGCCGATCGCGCGTTCAGCTAGAGTCTTGCGCCTGAGCACGCGAGAGTGCCACGACGCCAATGCAATAAAGGCGAGCAGAGGAAGAAAAAGCGTCCAAGCCGGCACGCTATGCGGGCCAAAGACTAAGTAAGCAAGAAAGACCTCGATGATGCCGAGTACAAGACGCCAATTTCCGATTCGGATGAATAGGCGACCCTGCCCTAAGAGCGTCGCGTGCCAATGTTCTCGCCTGGATATGTATTCGTCGTAAGCGTTCAATGTCACAGGATAGCTACCATGACGATAGGAATGAAGCGATCAGGTTTTGCAGACTTGCCGCTGCACGGAGGGCGCGTGCCTCCCTGGCTGGCAGCCCGCATGGAGCAACTGGGAACCGCAATCACAGAAAGTATTGTTCACCATTACGGCACGGGGGAGTTTCTATCGCGGCTCAGCGACCCGTTCTGGTTCCAATCTCTTGGTTGCGTGATGGGAATGGATTGGCACTCGTCTGGTATTACGACGTCGGTGCTCGGCGCACTAAAGCGAGGATTAAACGGGCGTTCGCACGAACTCGGTCTGTATTTCTGTGGCGGCCGGGGCAAGCAGTCCCGGCGAACACCGGCTGAGTTGCTGGCGGTCGCAGAGCAGCGCGGGTTGGACGGTAGTGAACTGGTAAGGACCAGTCGGCTGACCGCAAAGATCGATAACAATGCGATTGGCGACGGGTTTCAGATCTATCTGCACGGCTTCGTAGTCAGCCAGAGTGGCGAATGGGCCGTCGTGCAGCAAGGCCTCAACGAAGCGACCGGACTGGCGCGCCGCTATCACTGGCATTCCGGCAAGGTGCGTGCTTTCGCGCGTTCGGATGGTTTTACGAGCGAACCGCATACCGGCATTATCGGAGCAAACTGCGGTGAAATTTTGAACTTGGTCGACAGACGAGCGAAGCCGGCGCAGACCGCTTTGCTGACGGTAGCGGGTTCTCCACCTGAAGAAACTTTACGCGAAATTCAGAAGCTGATGATGCATCGATTGACCATGCCTCGGCACCACGATGTGCGCGCCAGCGACGTGGATCTGAAACGTCTGGGCTCGGTGCTGACAGTAAGTTATGAACGGCAGTTGCGCGACTTTGCTTCGCTGCTGCTAGTCGAAAACCTCGGGCCGCGTACTTTGCAGACCTTGGCGCTAATCGCCGAAGTTATCCACGGTGCTCCCAGCCGTTTCTCTGACCCGGCACGATTCTCCTTTGCCCTGGGCGGAAAGGACGGGCACCCATTTCCTGTCCCGCTGAAAACCTACGACGAATCTCTGAGTGTTTTGCGCCGGTCGCTTGACGCAGCGAAGCTGGGACATTCTGAAAAGGTGGACGGCTTCAAACGTCTTGACGGATTGGTCCGACGAGTAGAGCAAAACCTAGCTCCGGAAGCCAACTTCGCACGTGTCATAGAGCACGAGAGGAACATCTCACCGGCACTCGGAGGCAGGACGGTTAACGACGACAAACCGGTGAAACGTACAACCACCCCGGCATCGCAAATGAAGTTGTTCCGTTAGGACGTCGGTATGCCCGCTTTACGAAAGACGGCCACTGACGCCTCCAAACCTTCGCGGGCTGCTACTTCCGGTGACTCCTGATCCATGCGGCCGAAGACTTCAACGCTGAGCGCATCGGTGTAACCGATCTTTTGCAGCGCTTGCAGAAAGCCTGTTAAATTGATGACGCCCTCGCCAGGGAGCAGCCGTTGGTTGTCTCTGATTTGGTCCGGCGGAAGATCCGGCGCGTCGTTAAAGTGTACGTGTACGATCCGGTCGCGGCCGGCAGCGACGATGTCGCCGGTGGTCGCTCCCGCATGGTGCCAATGCCAGGAATCGAGCAAGAGACCCACATTAGGGCCGCACTCTTTCGCGAAAGCAAGCATATCGTTCATGCGCCAGATGAACTCGTACGGCTTCGCTTTGCGAATATGTAAGGGCCCCAGAAACTCCAGTCCTAACCGGACGGTATGCCGGGCCAGAATGCGCGCGCTATCGGTAAAGCGCTGGCGGTAAACCGGCAGTAGCTGCTCTTTCGGCGTGTCGCTGGAGGAAAGGATGTATGTCATCATGCGCGGGCAGCCGATTGCAGCAGCAAACGCGGCTGCTGCGTCCAGTTTGGTCAAGGAATCTTGGAACATGGCGTCGTCCTTCCTGAAATCAACCGGGAAGTCGATGATGGCGGGTTTCAGCTTCAGCCTGGTGAATAAATCCTTTGTGGCAGAAGCGCCTTGTTCCATCGCTGACGAGAGCATTACGTCGCACCCTGGGAATCCGACAGAAGCCGCAAGCTTAGGAAACTCGGGCCACTTCACGCGGTTATGCAGCAGGACACTGTTTAACGAAAGGTACATCGTCTTCGATGCAGCGCTCGCAAGCCTGCCGCCCAGGCAGGAAGGCACGACAGTAAGGATCTTTAGGGCTGTGCGTCTGCCCACACAGTTGCTTATCACGACAATCAATATACCCGTAGTGAGCAAGAATCGGATAGCGCCGGGAGCATCGGGCCGCTAGGATCTACAGCAGGGATGCAAATGCAGGAACAGAAACGGCACGAAAACACGGAAGCAATCACGAAACTGTGCGATTACATTCGGGAGAACTGCCGGAGCGGAGAATCAATGCAACTGCCTGAGCTAAGCCGCCGCGTCGGGGTGAGTCCTTTTCACTTTCAGCGCACATTTACCAAAGTGGTCGGCATCAGCCCAAAGGAATTTGTACAAGCTTGCCGGATCGAAGCCCTGAAAGGGAATCTGCGCGGTGGCAGCACTGTTACCGATGCTATCTACGATTCAGGGTTCACCTCGAGCAGTCGTGTCTATGAGCGCGTAGACAGCGACTTGGGCATGACTCCGAGTTCATATAGGACGGGTGCCAAGGGAATTGAAATCTCCTACGCCACCATTGCTACGCCAATGGGACAGATTCTTATCGCAGCCACCGATCGAGGCCTGTGTTCGGTTCAAATTGGAGATACCAAAGAGGCTCTGGTGGCTCAATTGCGGGCTGAGTATCCCGTGGCAACTCTGGATGCTGTGAGCGAGCCCTATTCGGAGTTGCTCCGCCATTCGATTAACGCTTTGCAGGAGTACCTGGCGCATCAAACAACACCGGCGAATTTGCCGATTGATGTCAAAGCGACCGCTTTCCAAATGAAAGTCTGGAAGTATCTGCAGGCGATACCGGCGGGTGAGGTTCGGACTTATTCGGAGGTGGCGTCTGCAATCGGTCAGCCAAAGGCCGTGCGCGCAGTGGCACGGGCATGCGCGAGTAACCAGGTTGCGTTGGTCATTCCGTGCCATAGGGTCATACGCGCGGATGGCAACGCGGGTGGGTATCGCTGGAGTCTGCAGCGCAAAGAGAAGCTGCTTCGCGGGGAGCGAAGTGGCACTCCGGCGTCGAAGAGTATACGATGAACTCAGAAGAGGTCGTTGAATGGCTCATCTCACGAGACGAGAAGCAATTCTCGCCGCCGGCACTCTAGCAGCAGGTACTTTCGGATCTACCAAGCTTAGAAGTTCGTCCGCGCCATCAAACAGCTCGGCGCCCGCCAGCAGCGTAGCGATCGTAAGGTGTCGTGATTACCACTCCTTCGGCCCGCAACTCTCTCAGGCGTTCGATCAGATCGGCGGCATTGAGAAACTCGTGCGAGGCAAGACCGTCGCCCTGAAGGTCAATCTGACAGGCAATCCCCGGAATTTCCCTTTGGATCCCAATCTGCCGTATCGCACCGATGCAGGAAGCGTTGCGGACACCGTTCATCTTCTGGCGAAAGCCGGAGCGCGTCGGGTGCGGATCCTGGAGAGCTTCTTCCCGGGAAGCCAGGACCTCGGTCTTTGGGCGCGCTACGGCCTCGACGTGAACGGCATCAGCAACCTTGGAACGAAGGTTGAGTGGCAGAACGTGCAGAATCTCGGTGCCTATAAGCAATACGTACGTCTGAAAGTGCCCTGGGGCGGGTACATGTATCCGGCGTATCACGTCAATCAGGCTTTCGTGGATTGCGATGTATATGCATCCCTGGCCAAGTTGAAGAACCATTGGATCGCCGGTGTAACCATGTCGATGAAAAACAACTTCGGCAACACACCATGCGCATTGTATGGAAGCGACTGCGGGCCGAGTGGAAATGAGAATGCCACCAAAGAGCGCGGCGATGTTTTACACGCCGGTACGACCAAGGCGCCTTCCGGAGTCGACGCGGAACTTCACCCTGACTCGCCTCGCGACCCAGGTTACCGGGTGCCGCGTGTAGCCATTGATCAGGTGGGCATCAGACCGATCGACCTTGCCATTGTCGACGGCGTTGAAACGGTGCGGGGCGGGGAAGGTCCCTGGCTAAAGGGTCTGGAACGGATGACGCCGGGGGTGATTATCGCCGGCCGGAACCCTGTTTGTGTCGACGCGGTCGGCATGGCTGTGATGAGTTACGATCCGCGGTCGGACCGTGGTTCCGGGCCATTCATTCGCGGAGATAATTCCCTGAAGTTGGCCGAGGCGGTTGGCATTGGGACAGCCAATCTGAATCGCATCGAGGTAGTGGGACTGAGCTTAAGGGAAGCGCGTGTACCTTTTGGTCCGGGCGCGGTCGGCAAGACACTGAGCGAACTCCGCGCCTGATCGTAACGGCCTTGTCTCTGGGACGTTCTTCTTCGTGGAAGGCGGCGTTGTTAAGTTGAGACGCGGCGTTGCTTTCTTTCTCTCGCCCACAAGATTGATTCCTGGATTCGAACCAGCCACTGATTGACGTTCCGGCGCATGCTGTTTGCATATACTCAAGAGCATGTTTGCTGGTGTTGAAGCAGGTGGCACGAAGTTTGTTTGTGGAATTGGAACCGGTCCGGACGATCTAACAACAGCGCAGTTCCCTACTTCGACACCCGAGATTACCGTCGGGAACGTCATCGAGTTTTTTCGAAAACAGGATCGTGAGCCCGCTGCGATTGGTGTGGGGTCGTTTGGACCTGTGGACCTTGACCCTTTGTCCCCAAGCTTCGGCCACATTACCTCCACTCCGAAGGAAGGTTGGGAGAACTTCGACCTGGCGGGTACTCTGAGCCGGGGACTCGGGGTTCCGGTCAATTTAGATACGGACGTGAATGCCGCGCTGCTGGGCGAAGCAAGGTGGGGGGCCGCCCAGGGGCTGCAGGATGCCGTCTACATCACCATTGGGACGGGTGTCGGCGGTGGTGCTATGACGCACGGTCGTGTTGTGCACGGTCTGGTGCACCCGGAGATGGGTCATCTCCACTTGCCGCATGATTGGAAACAAGATCCTTTTCCCGGTCTTTGTCCCTATCACGGCGATTGTTTGGAAGGCTTAGCTTCCGGTCCGGCTATGCAGGCGCGGTGGAAGGCGCCCGCTTTGACACTGCCTCCCGAGCACGAAGCCTGGGATCTGGAAGCTCGTTACCTGGCTCTCGCCATCATGAACTTAACGGTCAGCCTCTCGCCTCAACGAATCATTTTGGGCGGTGGAGTGATGCAGCAGAGCCACCTTTTCCCGCTCGTTCGTAATCAGTTTGCCAAGATTATGAACGGCTACATTCGACATCCGAGCCTCGCAGCTGGACTTGACCAATACATCCAACCTCCCGGGTTGGGCGGACGTGCCGGTGTGCTTGGCTCCCTGGTTCTCGCCGAACATCAGACCGCATCCGACATGCTGAAGAATCCCATCCGACGCACGGCCGGGAGCAACTAGTGCGATTGACCGGCTCGCTTATTAAGAGCACCATCGTGGCTGCATTGGGCGGCTTGCTCTTCGGATTCGATACCGCGGTTATCGCAGGTACCACCGCCGGGCTTACGAATTCGTTTCAGCTTACGCCCCAGACGCTGGGGATCACTGTATCGGTGGCACTGGTGGGAACGGTGATAGGTTCGCTCGTCGCCGGAATTCCTGGTGACAAGTACGGCCGACGAGATAGCTTGCGGGGCATGGCGGTTCTGTACCTGATTTCAGCTGTTGGTTGTGCGTTTGCCTGGGATTGGTACTCTTTGATCGCCTTCCGGTTCTTGGGTGGACTGGGCATCGGCGGATCTTCTGTTCTGGGTCCGATGTATATCGCCGAGATCGCGCCTGCCAAGTGGCGGGGGCGCCTTGTGGGCCTGTTTCAGTTCAACGTGGTCGCCGGCATTTTGCTGGCGTATCTTTCGAACTTCCTGATCGGGTTGGCGAAGTTTGGACCGGAAGACTGGCGCTGGATGTTAGGCGTGTCAGGGATCCCGGCTGCTCTGTTCTTTGTGATGCTGTTTACTATTCCGAGAAGTCCGCGCTGGCTCGCACAGAAATCAAGGGTCGACGATGCACGAAAGGTGCTGCAGGATATCGGCGAAGAAGATGTGGAAGGCGAACTCCAGGAAATTGTTCAGTCGATTGATGCTGATCACGGCCATCAGAACGAACCTCTCTTTCAATCGAAGTACCGCATTCCCATCTTTCTTGCGATCACCGTCGGGATGTTCAATCAACTCTCCGGTATCAACGCGATCCTCTATTATCTGAACGATATCTTTGCCAAAGCCGGGTTCAGCAAGGTTTCCGGCGACTTGCAGTCTGTGCTTATCGGGTTTGCCAATCTTGCGGCGACCATGCTGGCAATGTCCATTATCGATAAAGTCGGCCGGAGAACGCTGTTGCTCATTGGTTCAGTTGGCTGCGCGATTTGTCTGGCGGGAGTGGCTGGCGTTTTCCTCACGTCAAGCTATGAATCCCTACTGGTTTGGCTGCTGGTCGGCTTTATTGCTTTCTTTGCCTTCTCGCAAGGTGCGGTGATTTGGGTATTCATCAGCGAAGTATTTCCTAATCGAGTTCGTGCCAAAGGGCAAAGCTTGGGAAGCTTCACGCACTGGATTATGAATGCATTGATTTCCCTCGTGTTTCCCCTGTTGGCATCCAAGAACAAAGGTGCGCCCTTTGTGTTTTTCTCGCTGATGATGGTGGTGCAGTTTGCAGTCGTTTATTTCACTTATCCGGAGACCAAGGGCGTCACGCTCGAAGAGATGCAGAAGAAGCTTGGGATTGCTTAGTGTAGGACGCCGTCCCCTTTCTTTGGGATTACCTACGTCGCTGCTCGCGCGCTAATCGGACGTCTGAAAAAGTGCTGCTACAGTCCGCTGACTTTGCAGCAAAAGCTGGAGCTTCTGCCTGCAATGGTTTCAAACTGCCGGCGATCTTTGTATTCGTGGAGAATCGATTCGGGGCTTTTCCACCTGGAATCATCTCGGAACTGGTAAGCGAATTATGAGTGCCGATAGCACCTAAGCCTTCCTGCGCCGCCGTCCGCTGATCAAGTAAACAGCAGCTCGCAGCTCGAGCAGAGGATCGTCTGATGGCTCGATACCATCGACGCGCGGTATGGGATCGAAGATAATCTTCTTCTGCTCGGCTTCTTGTTCCGCCAAGACGTCGGTCAAAGTGATCGTTCCAAACGTCACGATGGGGCGATCGGCCGGCCAGTGAAGCGTTGCATCGTTTACTGTATCGCTGTCAGATGCCGTTTGAACCTGCACATGCAGCTTGATGGGCTCCTTTGCGACGCGGGTAGTAAGTTCTTGGAAAAGGTAATCGGTTCCTTTGTTCTTGGCTGTCTCATCATCGAGGTGTTGTGTGCTGCCGTCAGGAATCACCTGGTAACGTCCGAAGCAACTCTTGCCATCAGCATTGGTAAAGCGGAACGCTGTCACGCCGTAGTAAGCTTCGGTTGCAAAACTGACCGGATTCGGCTTCGGTGTTTGCACATAGGCAAGAGCGGCAGGATGTGAACCGAGAAACTGCTCTACGGGCGATGGCCCGGGTCCTGAGTGCGTACTGCTGGACGCAATCGCCGTCAGAAACTCCAGGAACTCTTCGCCGGTTCGGACGGGAAAACCGTCCGTCGAGTGCGCAATTATGTCGGTGTGAACGTGCTCACCCAGGTGGAAGCGGATCGCAAGACCGCGTGGATTAGCGTTCGGGTCGTTATCGGGCAAAACGGGGATGCCGGTCGAGTTTGAGAAGCGAACGGTAACAGGAGTTGAAGGACGGGTAATATGGGGCGCGTTGGTGAGCGCGGTCGCCCCGGAAGAGGGTATAAAGTTCCCTGCAAGCAGAGTGCCTTTAGCGTGTGCGGGACGGAAACCGGGGTGGCTTCCAAAGATTGCTTCGAACTGCTTGAGCAGTTCTTCACTTAACACAATGACTTTCTCGTCTGAGGGAAGTGGCATATAGGCTCTTATGCTACGCTGCCGCCGTCCCAAATTGTGATGCTCGTTAAGGAGATCCCTGTCTAGTTCGAGGCTAAAGAACGAAATTCTTTGGAACACTCGAGCCGGTCGGTCCGTATATAAACCGATTCTAAGTTTAGAAAGAGCTTTGTTGCATGTGGCAAGACATTCGTTTCGGCTTACGCGTTCTTTGGAAAGACCGTAGCTCGTTGAGTCTTGCGGTGCTCGCGCTTGCCCTCGGCATTGGCGCCACGACTGCCATCTTTAGTGTCATCGATAACGTTCTCCTGGAGCCTTTTCCTTACAAGGATGGTCAACGCTTGGTTGCCCTCGAGATTCACGACGCAAGTAACGATCAGCCTTATGGGCGGCAGGCCTTTACGCCTCCGGAATTCCTTGACTACCAGGAACAGAACAGCATCTTTTCGGAGGCCATAGGTGTCTACCAGACCCGTGTTCTTTACACCGGTTCGGGCGCCCCCGCATCCTGGCAAGCTGCCTATGTAACTGGTAATGCCTTTCCCTTTCTAGGGGTGGCTCCCTTGATTGGCCGCGCGGCCACGCCCGCCGACGCCAAACCCGCAAGCTCACCCGTTTTCGTCATGAGCTATAAGCTTTGGCAAAAGGAATTTGTGGCCGACGCTTCCATCGTGAATCGCTCATTTATCATCGATGGGCAGCCTCGAACGCTGATCGGGATCATGCCGAAGCGATTTGCCTTCTGGGGTGTCGATCTTTGGATTCCAACGACTCTTGATCCCGCCGACAGCGACCCGATTTCGGCGCGCTACTTTTCACTGATCGGACGATTGAAACCCGGTCTCACCACGAAGGTCGCAGCGGCGAACCTAGATCCGTTGGCTCACAACATCTCTAAGCGCTATCCAAAGCAATACCCTAAACAGTTTGCCGTTCGAGTGCCCACAGTCGTTGAGAATGTAGTCGGACGCTTCACGCAGACGCTCTACACCGCGTTGGCCGCTGTTGGCCTTCTCCTGCTGATTGCCTGTGCCAATGTCGCCAACCTTTTGCTTGCCAAAGCTACCGCGCGAGAGAAAGAGTTCGCTATTCGAAGCAGTTTAGGTGCTAGCCGCTGGCGCGTCATTCGCCAGTTACTGATCGAGAGCATTGTGCTCGCCATGACAGGCGCAGTGGCAGGTTGCCTCTTTGCCTGGTTGGGATTGAAGCTGCTGGTGGCTGCTATCCCTCTCAGTACCTTTCCCGACGAGGCGCTCATAACTCTCAACGTGCGCGTGCTAGGCGCCACCGTTGTCGTGGCCGTCTTAACAGCCTTGGTCTTTGGTCTTGTTCCGGCTTTGGGTTCCTTTGCCCGCAATTTAGTCGAACCTCTCAAGGCTGGTGGACGAGGAAATAGCGGGTTCCGTCGCGGACGTCTTCGTCAAATCCTGATCGTGTCGGAAGTGGCGCTCGGCTTGGTCTTGCTAGCGGGGGCGGGTCTATTAATGCGCAGCTTCCTCCTCGAAACCAGTGCCGATCTGGGCTTCCGTCAAACTCAGAAACTGGTTGTGAGCGACATTTCACTGGGTAAGGGATACAAGACGACAGCAAAACAGGTCCAGTTTGCTCGCGACTTAACGGCCCGGCTACGCGCCTTACCAGGTGTCTCCACAGCCTCGGCTGCGCTTGATTTCCCTCCATTTGGGGGCATCGAGACGACATTCGAAATAGCCGGTGAGACACAACCTGTGAAGTCGAAGGGTCAGATGGGCTTTGTCGATGCGGAGTTTTTTCCAGCGGTCGGCTCCCGGCTTCTGAAAGGCCGCTTTTTGACCAAAGATGACGTTCTGAATAACCGCAAGGTCGTCGTCATCAACGAAGCATTGGCCCGGAAGTATTTTGCCAACCGGGATCCCATCGGCAAGCAAGTGGAATTGGTCAAGCTCCAGGAATTGCCTGATCCGGTAAAACAGCCCTGGTTCGAAGTCATTGGGGTCGCAACCGATCTGAAGAATCACGGTGTCCGCGAGGTGCTGCCGGAGGCCTATGCGCCCATTGGAACCACCGGAGTCGGCGAATACATGATTTATCTCCGCAGCGAAGGCAATGCCGAGCCACTGATCAAGCAATTAGAAGCCACGATTCTCAGCTTGGACAAAGACGTCCGTGCACAAGATACATTCACGATGGAATACGCCTTAGATCGGTTCCAATACGCTCGACCACGTTTCGCATTAGAGATTTTTTCCGTATTCGCCGGTATCGCCATGGTCTTGGTGGCGGTGGGGATCTTCAGCGTTGTCTCCTATACCGTTTCTCAGCAGAACCGGGAGATCGGCATTCGGATGGCCCTGGGAGCAACCAATTCTCAGGTGAGCGGTTTCGTGATCTCGGGCGGCATGCGCTTCGTCATCGCTGGAATAGCCATTGGCGTCATCTCCGCCATACTGCTCTTGCGATTAGTTAAGAGCCAATTTTGGGGGGTCAGTACTTACGACCCCCTTACCTTAACCGCAGTCGCAACTATCTTGATTGGTATCGGCTTTGCCGCTTGTTACTTTCCCGCACAAAAAGCTCTTCAAGTAGACCCTTTGGAAAGCCTGCGTTCAGAGTAAATCTGCCTTCAAGTCCTCGACAGGTCGAACTTCGGGCAGCTGCCCCGGGCCGCTACAGCGAATCTGTATAGGAGGCCTGGCATGTTCATGTTCCGGTTCGCGAAGATTCGTCATCAGTGAATTCTTCTTGGCGAGGGAGTCCTTTTGCTGAGGACTCAGCTCCAGGTGGTTCACGGAACGGTTCCACCGGGATGCGCTCGTAAAGCACGTCCAGCACGGTCAGGTATTCTGTGCCGCTCGGCGCATGGAGAACTACGTTATCGCCCGCCGCCGACTTCATCAAAGCGCGACCTAGAGGCGAAACCCAGCTGATGTGGTTCCGCTTAAGATCGATCTCGTCAACGCCTACGATGCTCACGACTCGCTCCGTTCCCGCAGCATTCGCGTAACGCACGGTCGCTCCGAAGAATGCCTTCGTCGCGGCCTGCCCCGTTCTGGGGGCCTCCGGATCAACTACTTCCGCGGACTCGATTTGCTTCGTCAGGAAGCGAATCCGCCCATCGATCTGGCGCAGCCGCCGTTTGCCGTACTGATAATCGGCGTTTTCGCTGCGGTCACCGTTGCTGGCAGCCCACGACACCACCGCCGTCACGGCGGGGCGCTCCCTCGTGAGCAAAAACCGGTGCTCATCTTTCAGGCGCTGCAACCCGCTTGGCGTTATGTAGTTCTTGCTTCGCGTGGCGGGGTCGTCCGGTTGCGGTTTTCTCGTAAACCCTTTTCGCATATCTTAGTCTCTCCACCACAACTTCTTCGATAGAGTTTGTCGCCCTCGGCAATTCCCTATACGCAAACTCCGTGCCGCCTCCTCCTGACGGAATCTTCTCATTTTGCACGGAACTGGGTCCGCGTGATGAGGTCACGCTGAGTTTGATGGTGGCTGAGAGATGGACGTTCGGTGAGCACCCAGGCTGGTCGGGTCGCGAGCCGCAGGAATTTCATCAAGGATGCGCGTCTTCTTCTGATTTCTCGCGCTTGTGGAGTGCCGGTAAGACTGCGATACAGTAATCGGCACCCGTGCTGATCAGATTCCGCAGTGACTCCCCTGCCGGACGGCGCGGCCGTTCAATTTGTATCAGATAAAGGACAGGAGCTTATGCCTCAATCGCTCGATCTTACGATCCTCAGCCGCCGAAACGCGTTGCGTCTGGCAGCGACCGCAAGCCTGGCCGCCTCAGGTGCACCAGCAGCCTTCGCCTCGGATAGCACAAAAACAGGAGCTCACCAGGAATCCGGGAACTGTTCCACCCCGCGTTCTGCCGTGGCGAAAACGCAGTATGGCAAGGTGCGAGGATTTTTCGTTGATCGAGTTTTCACCTTCAAAGGTGTACCGTACGGTCAGACAACGGCCGGAGAAAACCGCTGGCTTCCTGCAAAGCCGCCCGCGCCCTGGACTGACGAGTATCCGGCCCTAGCCTACGGCGCCAACTGCCCGCAAACTTTGCACCCATGGACCAGCATCGAGCAGACCTTTCTCTTTGACTGGGATGACGGATGGCAAAGCGAGGACATGCTGAAGCTGAACATCTGGACACCGAGCCTGAGCGGCAAGCGTCCTGTGATGTTCTACATGCATGGCGGCGGGTTCAGCTTCGGTTCTTCTTATGAGCTGCCCTCGCATGATGGCGCCCAGATGGCGCGCCATCACGACGTCGTACAGGTCTCTGTGAATCATCGTTTGAATATCCTGGGCTTCTTTGATGTCGCCGAGATTGGCGGAGCGGCGTATCAAGACTCTGCCAACGTAGGAATGACGGACGTGGTCGCAGCTCTCCAATGGGTTCGTAACAATATCGAGAACTTTGGCGGCGATCCCGATCGGGTGATGATCTACGGTCAGTCCGGTGGCGGCTCCAAGGTCACAACTCTGATGGGCATGCCATCCGCGTCAGGTCTGTTCCATCGAGCCTCAGCCCAATCCGGAGGCGGTGGCAACATCCCCACGCGCGAGCAACAACAAGAGCTCGCCCGCTTGGTCATGAAAGATCTTGGCCTTGCCTCGAACGACATCCAGTCGCTACAGAAAATGGAATGGCCCAAGCTTATGGCCGCAGGCAATGCCGCGGTTATCAAAATCAATCCTCCTGGCGCACCCGCTGAACCCGGAGCTCCCGGAAAGCCTCGTGTCGGCTGGTCACCCTGTGTTGATGGCAAGGTGATTAACATGCGGTCGTTTTTCGATGCCGCTCCGGAAGTGTCGAAGCAGGTACCCATGCTCATCGGTTCAGTCAGCGAAGAAGGCAATCAGATGTCGTCTCGTCCTACCGAACAGGAGTGGCACGCAAATTTGTCCAAGACATACGGGGAAGAGAAGGCCACCGCTATCATCGCCGCACTGAAACGGGCTTACCCGGATAAGAGGGTACAAACCTTGTCGTACATCTGTTCTGGCAGGCCCGGACTCAATGGGCTGTCCTTACGAAACAATGTTGTAAAAATGGCCAAGCTGAAGCACGACCTCCACGCCGCGCCCGCCTACGCTTACTACTTCACATGGCAGACTCCCATGCTCGACGGCCTGCCGGGCGCCTGGCATACTGCCGAACTGCAATTCTGTTTCGACAACACCAAGCGTTGCGAACAAGGAACCGGCAACACACCCGAAGCCCAGATACTTGCGAAAAAGATGGCGTCTTCCTGGGCGGCTTTCGCTGCGAGTGGCAAGCCCAACATACCCGGCATCCCTTGGGAACCGTCCGACCCGAAAACGAATAAAGCCATGCTCTGGGATAACGATTGCCGAATGGTGGATGACCCGGAGGGAGAAGCGCGTCAGATCATCTTGACCTGACTATTGCTGATGGCTGAACGATCTTGTTTGTAGAACGCCGGCTCATGTAACAGCAGAGCAGTAGCCGCTTCCTAGGGCGGCGTCGCGCCTATATCTTCACAATGAGGCCTAAGGAGAGCGGCAAAGAGTTGGTTCCAATTCGCCCCTCAATCCAGAAAGTTGCGTTTACTCACTGGAAGTGGGTCAAGAGGATCTTTCTCGCCGGCGTTCACACTTGCAAGCAGAGACTGCAAGTGTTTGCGGTAACGGCGACTCGTTCGGAGTCTTGTCCCATCCTTAAGCAGCAAATCATATTCGCCACTTTCATTAAGCCTTAGAGCCCGTACCCGATCCAGCTTTACAATTGCTGAACGGTGGATACGACAGAAGAGTCTATGATCCAACTCCTGCTCAAGATCCGCCATGCTTCGGCGTAAGAGATGAGTCTTCGTTCCCATATGCAGGCTGGAATAGTAGTCCGCAGCTTCAATCCAATCAATTTCCGAAATCTTGACAAACGTAACCTGCCCGGCGTTCTTGATGACCAGAGATGCAGGAGTCGGCGGCTCGTGCACACCGGCCGCAATTCTGCCCTTCGCGCGCTCTAACGCTCGCTTGAAGCGAGCATCGTCGAAAGGTTTCAGGATGTAATCGAGCGCTCCTGCTTCGAATGCTCGAAGCGCATAACAATCGTAAGCGGTGACGAAAACAATTGCTGGGGGCACGTCCGTCCCCAGCATCTCGAGGATGTCAAAGCCGTCCACTTCGGGCATCTGCACGTCTAAAAAGATTAGATCTGGGCGTGAACCGCGAATTTTTGTGAGTGCTTCGGCGCCAGATCCACATTCCCCAACGACGTCCACCGACGGGTCACGCCTCAACAAGATTAGGAGACTGTTCCGGGCCAGAGGCTCATCGTCGACAATCAACACGCGTGTTCTTCGGGAGTACTCCGCCATTTGCATCAGCTAGCCAAAGCATCCTTGACCAGCGCGAGGGGTATAGAAACTGAGGCCTCCACGCCCCCGCTTTCGCGATCTCGCACGCTGAAACGGAAGGCGTCTCCATATAAAGCCTGGAGGCGAGTTCGGACATTCATGATCCCAATCCCGGAGCGAATGGAGGCTGAACCCAGCCCGGGACCGTCATTCAAAACCCTGAGCGTGAGATTCGCATCTAAGCAGAATGCGGCAATGTGGATCGCGCCACCCTGAATTCTCGCTGCGATGCCATGTTTGATGGCGTTTTCGACCATTGGCAGCAGGATCAAGCTCGGAACCTGCGCCTGAAAGAGATCGCCCGGCACATCGAAGCTGATCTGAAGACGCTCTGCAAATCTTACCTTTTGAATTTCGAGATACTTCTGTACGAAATCAATCTCCTCTTTCAGCGGCACTTTGTGAACGGCTGAGCCCTCAAGCGTTTGGCGAAGGAAATCGCTCAACCCGGCAATCATTGTGACTGCCGCATCACTGTCTCCCGCACGTACCAAACCCGATACGGCATTGAGCGCGTTGAACAAGAAATGCGGCTCGATTTGGTTCCGCAAAGCAGTGAGCTGGGCGTTTGAGAGCTGCTCGTTGAGTCGCGCGGTCTCTGTCTGTTGATAAGCCAAGCGCGCTTTCGACTCCACCAGATGACTGACTACAAGGATGCCTACATAAAGCACCACGGACGGAAAGATGTTGCTAAGAAACCTCTTCGAACAAAGCTCCGAAAATGTTCCCGAAGTCAACGAGCCAGCGTAGATATTGAAGAAAGTCTCCAGCCACGTTGTCCATAGCGTGAAGAGCAGGCCAATGGCGGAGCAGGCCGCAAGGTGAGCGGCCCAGGTCGCAAACGATCTCAATCGCACCGCGGGAAACCGTCGTCCCAGGCGTATCACAGGAACCGTCGCAAGAGCCCAAGGGAGCCAGAAAAGGACCGTCACCACGAAGAGCTTTGTCCAGGGGTGGTGCATCCCTTCCTCGCGCATTACAAAGACCGTCTGTGCCGCATCGATGAGGCCGAAACCGAGCCAAATCAAACTGCTGCCCATCCATAACGGTGATCGCGCCAGCGGCCGTGGAGCAATCGCATCCATATCCGTATCGTAGTTCTACTTCGAGACGAAATGAACGGAATGCAGCGAATCGACCAAAATGTGCAGTGAGCGGTCTAGCGCTCCGTGAATTAAGTGATCACACTCGTTCTATGCTCACTGCGCCGAAGCTCGCACTTCTTCTTTCTCTCGTCTTGTTTCAGCCAAACCAAACGGCGATTATCTCCGACGCGGGTCCTCACTACACGGGCGATGCTCAACTAAAGTTCCCTGAGCATTATCGCGAGTGGGTGTATCTCACCTCGGGCTTCGACATGAGTTATAGCCCAGCTCTGCAGATGGGCGACCATCATATGTTTGATAACGTCTTCGTGAATCCTGAGGCTTATAAATCGTTTGCTCAGACTGGGACGTGGCCTGATAAGACAATGCTCGTGCTCGAACTCCGAGGAGCAGAGGGAAAGGGCTCAATTAATCAGAAGGGGAACTTCCAAAGCACCGTAATGGGTATAGAAGTACATGTGAAAGACGAAGCACACCTTCCTGGTAAGTGGGGATTCTTCGCTTTCGACAATGGAAAGGTCGGCAAGATGATTCCGACATCCGCTGACTGTTATAGCTGCCATGCCGCCCATGCGGCCGTGGATACCACCTTTGTTCAGTTCTATCCAACCTTGCTCCCAA
Organism: uncultured Acidobacteriaceae bacterium; assembly: GCA_963814195.1. Lineage (GTDB taxonomy): Bacteria > Acidobacteriota > Terriglobia > Bryobacterales > Bryobacteraceae > Bog-105. The sequence goes on along the minus strand of CAWFBU010000002.1, from coordinate 389,471 downwards.
TCGCTAAGAGCAAAGGAAGCCTTAGTTCCGCGTACCGATCAGAAGTCGAGCGTGCAACGCCGGAGCGGAAATAGGCCGGCCCAAGGTGAATAGCCGCAAAGGAATTCGACAGGTCTTCCGAGTTACCAGTGGCCGCATAACACCCCTTAAGCGTCGGAATCTGATTAATAAGGAATGAAAGGAGAGCCGCTATGCAGCTTGCTTCGCCCATGGTTCTCGTTTTTTATGATCGAGACGTGCCAACACGACCGCTAACCACGCTCATCTTGAGCCGGGTTACTTGGCAGTCGTTTTGTTGTTACCTCTGTGCTGATTGGGCGAGGTGGGGTGGATTGCGAGGAACAGAATCCAACTCAGCATGCGCCGATATCGGCCGGTCCTTGGATTCGAGTTGGACAGGTGGTTGAGTCCGCGCTGCACAATTATCCGAGCAACGAAATGCAATGCGGAAGAAAGTCGCCTAAAGAGCCTTAGATCTGCTGCGAAGTTGTATCGCTCCTCAAATTAGCGGAAACGCTCGGCTCGTTGCTGTGGAGGCTGGCAACGGCTTGGCGCGCCCGAAGTGTCACGCTCTTGAGCCCGAGGCCCAGATTGCGGGCAGTCTCAGACATCCCAACGTTGTTCATGTCCACGACCACAGACAGATCGGGGGAAAATCACGAATCGTCCCTGAGCTTATACAAGATTGCTCGCTTGATCGCATCATAAAACGCCGGGCAATCGCTTGGCCGCGTGTTGTTGAGATCTTCGGCCATGGGATTAGGGCTGAGGCAACCGCGTGGATTACGCGTTTGCTCATGTGGATAGATCGGCGCGCTCCGTGTGCTGCTGTGTCAGTGTTGACAGACGAGGGCAGGTGCGGTGGGATGCGCGGTGTGTCGTGCTGGCGCGGGCGATGCTAGACGGGCAAGCATGTAAGGAAAGCGCGCAGCGCGTTCAGGCAACCGAGACGGATGTCTACAAGTTTCATCTGGTCGCAAACGATCCGGCGAAGTTGACGGTCAATGGGCAGTCTGTGCGGGAAAGCCTTGCGCTGAAGCCGCGGGTTTGCGGTCCATAGGTAATGCCCGGGAAGTATACAAGTCCGGAGGCTGAAGGCGGGTGCCCACACCATGCGCGTGGAGTGTGTACCAGGAACGAGCCCGTACAACTTCGCTTTGTGAGGGGAAGGTCGGGGCGTGCCGTTGCAGAAGATCGCGGTTCATTGGCGGGATTGCTATCTGGCCATCGCGCGCTTCGCGGCCAGGAGCGGCGTGATGAGCGCGGATTTGCAGGAATCGAGGAGGGGCGATTGCTGCGGGGGCGTGGGACGCATTCCGAGCCGCCGGAGAAAGTGATTGGCGCGATAGACGTTGGCGAGGTGGTGATCCGGAAATTGGATGTTGATGTTAATGGACACCGAGACCTGGTCGCTGTTTTCGAGCCAGTGTGGAAAGTTGACCGGAATGTGAACTGCGTTGCCGGGGCTCAGGAGGTAACTGGTGGCGCGTCCCTGCAACTCCGGACGATACTTAGGGGCGTTGTGATCAGTGGTCCAGAAGCGCTCGATTTCGTCTTCGGGCAGAACATCGCGATCGGCCCTGTCGAATACGTGAATGGTTTTGGAGCCGCGCACCTGGAGTAAGAAGCTGCATTCGCGATCAATGTGGTAGGTGGTCACTCGTTTGGGCGAGGTGATGAAGAGGATCATCTCCTGGTGCTTCATGCCTTTTCGAAATGGATAGCCGGCCAGGGCTTCGGCTTCCGACATACAGTTTTCGAGTACCTCCGCGTACTCGGGCGCGACTTCCGCATTGCGAATAAAGAACCAGGCTTTCTCGTGCTCAATGCGGCGAAGCAGTTCTTCGGGCGAGAGGGCGAGCTTGCCCATCTGTTCCCAACGCGTTTCCGGCCGCGCGTCGCCGATATCGAAGTAGACATGCTTGGACGCAATGCGCCCCGCTAGGTCGATCAGGGCCGGCAGGCGGAAGAGCGGATGGTCAGCTAATTCGTGTCTGAACTGATAGCTGGCACGGTTGAACTTCTTCGCGAAATCGGTAGCCTGGTCTTCGGCGAAAGCAGGAGACGGAGATAGCGCTTGTCTGTCGCAGGCAGCACCGGTATAGAACGACTGATTCGTCATTAAGAAACTCCTTATCTAGGTTCGGTAGGGGGTCAGGTTGGTGAGAACTGTTGATGGTTAAACTGGCGAGCGAAAGCTGAGCTTGGGCTCAGTGCCAAAACGTGAAGAAATAGTAGTAGAGCTTCAACCACTCCAGGGCGACCTGCTGACGACAATCGGAAGAAGATTGCCATGTCGAGTTGTTGCAGTCGCCGGGAGCGGCGATAAGAGCCACTCGGGTGTCGGACGGTACAGCGCGATTCATGACCATGCGGGCGCGGCGGGTATGGAACGGGCTGGTGACGACTAAGACCCGATGCGCTGGATAGCTTTTGAGGTAGAGGCGTAGAACACGGGCTTCGTCGGCGGTACTCCGCACGCCACTCGATGGATTTAGCTGAACGATGCGGTCGCGGGGCACTCCCGCTTCCACGAGCATGCGGATCGTGATATCAGTGAAGTTTTCCCGCGGGGGGTGCTGATCCGTGGGCTCGCGCGCTACCAGGATGCGTGGCGCGAACCCTTCGCGGAAGAGCCGGGCAGCTTCCGGTACGCGCACCGAGTAATTGCCCCCGAGAATGTAGAGCAGATCGGCCTGAACGGGCCGGTCCGTGTTAACCAGGAAATCGGCGCCCGCCTGGCTGTGCGCGTAATAGTAAGCGCCAAGGATAAAAAGAAGGGCGAGGCAGAAGCCGGGTAGCGCCAGAGCGCGTGGTCGAAGACTCAGCGAATTTTCCTCACAGCTTGGCCGAGTTTCTTTCGAATGGGGATCACACCCTGCATGACACCCGACTTAACCCTATCCAGTGTGACATGGGTTCCGACCGCAGACGGGGTGACGCGCATGCGCCGCAAATAGTGATTGAAGGCGCGCGTACGGCCCTGCGAGCGCGTGCGCTCGGTCTCGAAAACGAAGGTGTAAGAGACCGAGCGGGAACTGCCGGTTTCGACCCAGTGTGGAGCGCAACGCGGCTGATGGAAGCCAGTCCCAGCCTTCAGGTGGTAAACATGTTCCGACGCCGGATCGCGGCCTTCCAGGGACAGAGGGGCGAGCACGCCGCCACCCTGCAAACAGAAGCGCTCCATCTCCTGCTCGGCGACCACGCGCGGCGAATAAACGTGGTAAATTTTGTCGCCCTCAATCTGAGAGAAGAAGCCGATCTCTTCGTCGTAGTGAAACGGCGTAATAGTGGCCGAGGAGGTAATCAGCAGGCCGGACTCAAGCCGCACTATCTTCTCGCCGGGTAAACCGCCGGCCAGTTCGCGGACTTGGTTGAACAGCGTATGAATCAGATCGCGGAAGTCTGGATCGTGGTTCTCGGCGCGTTTCAAGAGAATGCGGCAGGGGCGCGTGTCGAGATGTTCGATAGCGTCTGCAGCATTACCCGCCACCATGGGGACATTGAAAAAGCCAGTGCTGGCGGTGGGAGCACCATAGGCAATGAAGTAATCCTTCTGATTGGCGTTCATCTTCTCGGCAAGGCGATAAAGCGCCGGCATTCGGAAGATGCCGAGGTCCGAGAGGGTGTGGGTGAAAGGCGTAGGCTCCCGGTCGAAGGAATGCGCCAGGGTATCGGCGCTCAGCCGAATCTCTGCTTTGGTCTGGACCGGGCTGAGGACATCAGCGACTGCGTTGTTCATGGGACTGGAGTGCTCCGTAGATAGTTTGGGAAAGCGTAGACGCTGCAGCAGCGGCGGGGCCGGCGTGCGCGGGAGTGGGGAAGACCTCGAGTTGCTCGCGGTACCGGGCGAGCGCGGCCGGGAAGGCGCCGACCTTTTCGTGAAGCTGATCGGTAAGGAACCCGGTGATCAGGTTGCTGATCAGAAGATGAGCGGCGGCTGGGTTGAGGACATCAGGTTCTTGCCAAAAGCTGGGTCGGATCATGAGCGCCATATCCGCAAAGCTCGTGTGCGAGGTGCCACGAACACGAACGACGGCTCCACCCCAGTGATCCACGCTGCGCTCGGCGGCTTCGACGAATTGCTTGTCACCTTCCCGCCCAAGGCCGGCCTCGTTGTCGGGGAACGGACCAGGATCGGGCTGCGCCAGCGAGCCACCCGCCACCAGGAACAGGAATGGTTTGCCAGCCCCAGTCCGGTTGACCTCACCGAACATCCAACCGTCCATGTTGACGCCGGTGCGAAAGCGTCCATCGGTACGACAGACTTCGGCGGCCGCGGCGCCACCGAAACTGTGGCCGACAGCGGCGATCTTAGACAAGTCGAGATGCTGGGTGATGGAATACCAAGGGTCGCTGGGAACGGCCGACTGCAGCTTGTCGAGAAAGAAGCGCATATCGGCCGCATTGGTCTGCATCAGCGCTTCGGTCTTCGGGAGAGAGCGGGCCAGTGCGGAGCGCGATTCGAGGCTGAGCCAGGTATCGGGAAGGCTGTACGCGAGGCTCCCATCAGGGAAGGCGATTCGAGAGGAGGTGTCCGGGTGATCGAAGCCAAAGAAGACATAGCCTTGGCTCGCGAGCGATTCTGCAAGGTAAGTGTTCTGGCTGCGGTAGCCGCCCGATGATGGGCTGAAGAAAACGACAGGCCACGGGCGCGATGTCGTGGTGAACGGCGCGTCAGAACAGGCGTGAGTTTTCACCCAGCGCAGGTGGGCGGACTTCCAGCGAAGCGTGGAGCGGTCGCGATACGGCGCGGGTGCTCCCGTGCAGGGGGACGCCGGATACCAGACCTGAACAGCAAAGCGGCGCAGCCCTTGCGGCGATAACGCGTATTTCTCCAACCGCTGGGGATCCTGCAGATAGAAGGTACGCGTGCCGATAGCGTAAGGGCCGGGCGGATTCGCGAAGCGGATGACCGGGTAGCGAAGGCAGGCGATGGTTCCTGCGACGGCTAAGGCAAGTGCGGCCGCGGCAAAGGCAAGACGCCCCGCTACAGAAACGCCCGGTACGACCCAGGGCAGAAACGAAATGGCACAAACAGACAGGTACAGCGGCACGGCTTGCAGGCGAAATCCTTCGAGCAGCAGTTGGGCAGCTACTGATCCGGCGCACAGAAGCGACGCGAAAGCCGCCAAACGTCCATTACGAGAAAAGGCAACGAGGACGACGGTGGCGGCTGACATGGCCGAGACTAAGATTTCGAAGAAGCGCATATGAGGGTCGAAATGACAGGGCCGATATTAGGTGGTGAGCGCGACCAGCGCATCACGCAGGAGGTGGCCCACAGCTTTGACTTGAGGCTCCTTGAAAATGGAGCTGTGGTCGCCGGGAACCTCCAGGATCTGCACAGGACGACGGGTAGCTCTCTGCCAGCCGAGGTCAGCTTCCTCGAGCACGCCTCCTACGGGCCTAACAACCAGGAGAGGGAACGGAACAGAGGTATCTACCGGGGCTGAGCGTTGCGCATCCACCAGGCGTTTACCGGCGCGCCTCAGGGCGGTTCCGAGTGTGCTCGCCAGAGTCCTCGTGGACGCAATCACTCCGTGGCTCGAACTCGCTTGAACGATTGCATTCAGGCTATGCAGCGTTCGGCCGGCAGAGTGGAGCAGCCCGCGCACTTCGCCATAGTATTCCGGATTCATCGCATCGAACAGAACGACTCCGCTGACCTTCGCGCCAGACCGCTCGAGCGCACGGGCGACTTCAAACGCAGTGAGGCCATCGGCACACCAGCCGCCGAGCAGGAACGGTTTACTGCTGTCTTGAGACAAGAGCAGCTCCGAGACTTCCGCCGCGACCTGTGCTCGCATGGTGCCTAGATCGAGGTGCCGGTATTGCAGCAGTGGTACTCCGAGGAAGGGACGATCCCGACCGATGTGGTTAGCGAGCGGTCGAAACCAGTGGTCTCCGCCAATCATGTACAGCGGCATCTGTTTGCCTTCTGGTTGGATCGGGATGATGGCTCGATTATCCGAGTAGATTCCTTCACCGGAAATTACTTGGGCCATCGCGGCAGGCGTGGGATCGGTGAATAGCTCGGTAACCTGCATGGAGTGCCCAAAGCGTCGCCGCAGTTGCTCAAGCATATTGACAGCGAGCAGGGAGTGACCACCCAGGTCAAAGAAGTTGCTGTACGCCCCGACGACCTCCGCGTTCAGGACCTTCTTCCAGATCTCGATGATGGCTTCTTCGTATTCGTTCCGCGGGGGAACGTAATTGTTGAACGATATCTCGGCGGTTTGCGGAACTTCGCTCGAAGGAGCGGGCTGCGTTGGTGCGCCGACGAGTTCCGAGCGGCGGATCTCAGGATTTGCAGCGACGGCTTCCAGTAGACCCGTAAATCGTTGCAGGAACCGCTCGCCGGTTTCCGGGCGGAACACATCCTTGTTGACGTCGACCGATAATCGCCAGCCGTCTTCGCGCTCTACCATAAAGAAGTTGAGGTCGACAAACGTCCCTGCTGACTTCGAAGGAATCGGGATTAGTCGCACGCCTCCACGCTGCCACGGACGGACGAAATCGCGTTGGAAGATGAAGTTCACCTGAAACGGGAGCTGGCGGGAGGAGCTCTGCTTCGGGCGGATCTCTTTCATCATTAGTTCGAAAGGAATGGACTGATGAGCCAGGGCTCCGAGGACAATGTCGCGGTTGCGGAGGACGGCTTCGGCAAATGACGGATCGTTGCCCAGATCTGTGCGCAAGATGATGGAGTTCACAAACCAGCCAATCAGGGCTTCCAGTTCGACGCGGTCACGCCCGGACGTCTGGGTGCGCACCGTGATGTCAGTCTGTGCCGTCTCAATGCTCATCAGCAGCGCGAAGGCCGAGAACATAGTGACGAAAAGGGTACAGCCGTTGCGATCGCTAAATTGCTTGAGCTGGTCGGTGAGGGTACGCGGCAGCAGGATGGAACGAATTTCGCCGAGACCAGTGGATGATGTTGGACGCTCGAAGTCGGTGGGAATGGAAATCGGGACGAAGCCGTCAAGCTTCTCTTTAAGGCCTGCGAGCTCGGAACCCATTCCACCGCTCGCGATCCAGTCTTTCTGCCAGCAGGCGTAGTCGCCGTATTGGATCTCCAACTCCGGCACATTCGGGTCGTGATGTTCGACCAGACCCTCGTAAGTCAAGCCAAGTTCGTTGGTCACAACACCCACCGACCAGCCATCGGAGATGATGTGGTGCAGGGTAATCAGTAGCACGGACGTTAGTGCGCCCGTGCGCAGGAGCGTAACACGGAAGAGCGGTCCGGTTGTGAGGTCAAAACCGTTTTGCGCCTCTGCGACGGCCAGACGCTCGCTTTCGGCAGTTACCGCGTCTGGCGGCAGATGTTGCAGATCGACGACGTTCAGGACGAAATGCGATTGGGCTTCCACCAGAGCAGCCGGCTCTCCTTCGTGCTCGAGGAAACGCGTGCGCAGCGATTCATGCCGCGACACGATCTCCTGAAAGGCCTGCTGAAGCTTGTCGACCTCAACCAGTCCTTCCAGGATGAAGCGCACGGCAATGTTCATCGCCGCAGAGCCAGGGGACAGACGATCCAGAAACCAGCAGGTGCGTTGCACGACGCTGCAAGGAAACAGGTAAGCTTCCTCATTTTGTGCCAGAGCCTCTGAGTTCGGGATAGTAGTAAGAGCAGCCATAATGTTCCCTTCTTTCGGGTAGTTCTGATTTGCAGATGCTCAGTTCGTATTGAGCTTTTGACGATCGACGCGCACCGATTGGCGGGCGACACGTGCAATGGTGCCGGGACCTTTGCGGACCGGTTCAGGACCGGCTCCTACTGAGACCAGCGAAGTATCCGCGCGGTTGGCGAGAATGCGCTCGATGGAGCGATGGGTGAGTACATCGGCAGCGGCGACGGGCAGACCTTGACGGCTGGCGCGCGCCACGATGCGGAAGACCTGGATGGAATCGGCACCGATGGCAAACAGATCGTCGTCGATACCGATTTGCTGAACACCTAAGACTTCACGGCAGATGGCGACGAGAAGCTCCTCTTGGGTGTTAGTGGCCGCTCGGCGAACCTTTTGCTCCTGGATCGCTGCCGCTTCGATCGGAATACGCGAGAGGCTGCGGCGGTCGAGCTTGCCGTTCGGCGTGCGAGGCAACCGCTCGATGAACGAGAAAAGGTTGGGCACCATGTAGGCCGGTAGTGTCGTGCTCAGTTGAGAGCGCAAGGCCAGGATGTCGGGCGCGTCGGTGTCAGCGACGCAGAATGCTGCCAGCTGCTTAGAGCCCCGATCCTCGCGCACCACCACCGCTGCATCTTTGATTCCTTCGCAGGTGGTGAGAGCGGCCTCGATGTCGCCCAGTTCGATACGGAACCCACGGATCTTGACCTGATCATCGAGACGGCCGAAAAACTCGAGTTCACCCGTGGCGAGCTGACGGACCAGGTCGCCGGTGCGATACATGCGATTTCCAAGCCGGAAAGGATCTGGCAAAAACCGCTGTCGATTGAGTTCAGGCCGCTCGAAGTAGCCGTGGGCAACGCTATCCCCGGCAATGTAGAGTTCACCAGGCACCCCGGATGGCTGCAATTGACCGCTCTCGTTGAGAACGTAGAACTGAGTGTTAGCGATGGGTGGGCCGATGCGGACCGGCGCGCCGGGTAGCACGCGAGACACCGCCGACCAGATCGTGGTCTCGGTGGGGCCGTACATGTTCCAGAGTTCACCCTGATTCAGTGTCAGTTTGGAGCTAAGACTTGCGGGAAGAGCTTCGCCGCCGCACAACATCTTGAGTGAGCTGCTTGGCTCCCAACCAGCTTCGAGAAGAAGAACCCAGGTCGAAGGCGTGGCTTGTAGGACCGAGATGCGCTCCTGTTCAATTAGGGTGCGGAGTCGTTGCCCGTCGAAGGTGTCCTGACGGGAGGCAATAATGACAGTGGCTCCGGTAAGCAGTGGAAGCAGTAGTTCGAGGCCGGCAATATCGAAGGAGATGGTCGTGACGGCGAGCAGGCGATCGGTAGACTCGAGGCCCGGTTCGCGGCGCATGGACCACAGGAAGTTGATCAACGCCCGATGCCCGACCTGCACTCCCTTGGGTTTGCCGGTCGAGCCGGAAGTATAAATGACATACGCAAGGTCATTGGGTGAGCCTGCGTGATGAGCGAGGGGACTCTCCGATTTAGCCAGCACCTGTGCTTCCGCATCGAGACAGAGAATGCGGCTGTAGGGGACCGTCAGTGTTGGGGCAAGCGCTTCCTCGGTCAGAATAACGACCGGTTTCGCCTCGTCAAGAATAAGATCGAGACGAGCCTTGGGATACGACGGATCGAGCGGCAGGTAGGCGGCACCGGTTTTGAGGACGGCCAGGAGCGAAGTCACTAGATCGGCAGAGCGTTCCAGAAAAAGGGCGACAAGCGAGCCCGGTCCCGCACCGGTTCGGCGCAGGACGCTGGCGAGACGGTCGGCGCGCTGATTCAGTTCTGCATAGCTGAGCGAGACGCCCCGCGAAATGACGGCTGTATGCTGCGGAAACTGTTCGGCGACCCGGTTGAATAACAGCTGGACTGTGACGTCTGAGGGATAGGTTTGTTCGGTTCTATTGCGATCAAAGACCAGCTCGGCCGTCTGCTCCGCGGTCAGAAGCGGGAGGCTGGCGATGGGAGAAGACAGGTTCGCGGCAGCGGCGAACAGAAGCTGCTCGTAGTAGCTGAGCCAGGCGAGAACGGTTTCGCGATCAAACAGATCGGTGTTGTAGTCGAGGTCGAGAGCCAAGCCTTCGGGGCTCTCTACGATGTTCAGGAACAGGTCGAAGTTGACGAAGCGTTTGGGGCAGGAATCTACCTCGGCACGGAGCGAATCGAAGCCGAGCTTTGCACCCATTCGTTCGAGATTAAATTGCACCTCCACGAGAGGTAAGCGGCTTGGGTCACGCAGGACGCCCAGCTTGCGAACCAGAGTGCCGAAGGTGTACTGCTGATGTTCGTAGGCATCAAAGAGAGTCTTCTGGCCGCTGCGAAGCAGCTCAGCAAAGGAGACGTTCGCAGGCATTTGTGCGCGGATCGGCAGCAGGTTGACACAATGGCCCGCCAGGGTCTGGCCGTCAAGCAGAGATTGTGCGGCGGATGGAATGCCGACCACAATGTCCGATTGACCGCTCAGGCGCGACATCAGTGCATGGAACCCGGCAAGAAGCGTGACGAAGAGCGTCGATCCTTGGCTGGCGCCGGCTCGGCGGATGGTTTGGGTCGCCTCGATCCCCAGAGTTCGACGAACAGTCGCCCCAGCGAAAGACTTAACAGAGGGCCGCGGGCGATCGGTGGGTAAATCGAGCGGGGAAGGTATGTCGGTGAACTGACCGGTCCAATACTTCTCGACTGCTGCAGAGTCGGCTCCAGTCAGCCGGTCGGCTTCGCCCTGAGCGTAGACAGCAAAGGACAGAGCTTCGGGAAGATCCAGCGAGGTGCCGCGGACTTCCGATGTATAGAGTTGGCTGAGCTCTTCAAGAAGTATGTTGGTCGACCACCCATCGCAAACAATATGGTGCGACGTGAAGACAAGAATGTGGCAATCCTGGGCGAGCCGAACGATCCGAATGCGGGTTAGAGGGCCGTTCTCCAAATCGAAAGGCGTGGCAGCGTCTTCCGAGATTAAGTTCGTCAGGGCAAGCCGGGGATCGGGCTCGTTGCTGAAATCGAGAGAGATGACTGGAACGTTGGGCCGAGCGGTAAAGTGAATGCTCTGGTGTTCGAGGTCGAAGGTGGCGCGCAGGATATCGTGCCGTTCAAGCAGACGCGAGAGCGCCCGTGTCAACGCGGAGGAGTGGAGAGGGCCGGACAGCTCAACGGTGAATGCTTCGTTGAAGCTGCAGTTTGCGACTTCCGAGAGCTTCGCCGAAACCAGGATCTCGAGTTGCGATTGAGTCACCGGCGCTTCTTTAGGGGCTGGCACCAACAAGGAAGTGTTGGTCTTGGTGGGACGCTGTCCTCCTTGGTCAGGCAGAAGTCGGGATGCCGCCATCAAGGCAAGGCTTTTGGCGAAAGCATCGGCCACGTGTGCCAGGTCGGCGTCCGTATGGGCGGTGGTGAGGAAGCACGGGAAACCTTCCTGGATGTGAACGCCGTTGCAGCGCAGGTAGTAGTAGAAGAGAGTGCCGAAGCGGACAGCCGGCGGAAAGCTGAAGTAGAAGATGCTTCCGCAGTTCTCGATGCGCACCGGCAGGGAATAGGCGTCGAAGTGCTGCTGCAGCTGTCCCACGAAGCGCGTGGCCCGCTCGCCGAGCGCCGTTTGGAGACCTGGACCCTCGGCCTTCATGTACGTTAGGACAGCTTTGGCGGCCGCGAGTGCAAGTGGATGCCGGACAAACGTGCCCGCGAAGAACGTAACCCCGACTTCCGGGAACGAACTATCGCCGTACGACCAGGCGCCACCGTCGAGCGCGTCCATGAAGCGGCGGTTCCCGCCGATGGCGCCGATGGGGAAGCCACCGCCGAGTACCTTGCCATACGTGGCCAGGTCCGCGTGAATGTTGTAGAAGGCCTGTGCGCCGCCTAGATGGATGCGGAAGCCGGTCACGATCTCGTCCAAGATCAGGGCCGCACCGGAGTCGGCAGTGAGGCGTCTGAGTTCGCGGAGGAAGTCTGCCGGCTGGAGGTTGGGATGGCGGCTCTGTACCGGTTCGACGAGAACACCGGCGATCTCATTCGCGTGTGCGCGAATGTACTCCAGGGCGGTCGGGGTGCCGAATTCCAGGATCTTAACGTTTTGAACCGATTCGGCGGGGATGCCGGGTGCGATCGGCACTGAGCGAGGAGCATCGGCGGAACCAACGTTCTTGGCCAGCACTTCGTCGAAGTTGCCGTGGTAGTCACCGGCGAAGAAGATGATCGTCTTGCGTCCCGTGACAGTGCGGGCTAGACGCATTGCCGCCATAACGGCCTCGGATCCGGTATTGCAGAAGGTGACGCGCTCGCAACCGGTCACTTCAGACAAAAGCGAGGCAACCTCGCCTGCCAGTGGCGTTTGCGGTCCGATTTCGATGCCCTTCTCCAGCTGCGCCTGTGCGGCCTCACGCACCATATCGGGAAGATGGCCAAGGGCGATAGGTCCGAAGCCGTTCAGCACATCGATGTATTCGTTTCCATCGACGTCCCAAAGCCGCGAACCGCGGGACTTTTCCACCACTAGCGGGTAGATGAGTTCTTTCCATTCGGCGCGGAAACCAGAGACGACGCGAGGATCGGCGAGCACGCAGCGGTACTTCTCGGTGTAAGCCTTGGATCCGGGCGTTCTAGTCGTATAGGTGGCAATGAGAGCATCGATCCCCTGGCGTTGTTGCGCGGTGATCTCGGCGCTCGTGCGCTGGATGGGCTTGTAGGGCCCGAAGGCCTTGAACTCGGGCTTCTCGTTCTTGGCCGGAGGTGTGGACGCGGGTGCTGCCGGGACGGGATTCGGCACCGGCGACGCGATAGGCAACAAGGCAGCCGGAGCCGTTACTGGATTTGCCGCACCCTGACGCAGGAGATTCATCTGTTCCTGCATCAGCTGGTGCATTACGTGCAGCTGCTCCTTCAGCAGGCCTTCGACGCCCTGATTGGAGGCCACGACCGATGAGGGAATGGACGCCGACGCGGGAGAAAGTGGACCGGCGGAGACGGCCGGAATAACGGCGGGCTCCGGAACGGCAAAGGCCGAGTCGGGCAACTGGCGATCCAAATAAGCGGCCACTTCTCCGATCGACGGCAGTTCGGTCAGGAGCTGCCGGAAAGTGACCTGGAGGGCAAACCGGCCTTGAATTCCTTGGGCGACCTGTGTCAGGAACAACGAGTCAAAGCCAAGATCGAGGAAGCTGGCAACCGGGTCGAGAACCTCCGGCGCCATGCCCGACAGGTCGGCCAAGATTTCGAGAAGAGCCTCTTGGATTCGCGTCTTACGATTGGCAGCAGACGGCTGGGCTGGTGTTGTTATCGGAGCATCCTTCATGAGGCTCTCCCTTCCATTTGGTTGAAGATCGGTTGCCTGCGCGGGAACAGTTTCTGGGGCGGACAGCGCATGGCTAACAGACACGGGCGCAACGGTGTCGACCCAAAAGCGCTGGCGTTGAAACGGATACGTCGGTAGAGGCACTCGGCTGCGCTTTTCGCCCCGGTAGAGGGCGGTACAGTCGGGCGTGACGCCCGCGCACCAGAGTGCACCGAGGGCGCGTAAAATTGGCAGAGTCTCAGCTCCGCTCTTAGCATCGGGCAGAGAAGACACCGCAACGTGGCGAGCAGCCGAGAAGGCGGGCTGTTGGCGCACGAGCGTTTGAAGCGCCTGGCCAGGCCCAGCTTCCAGGAACGCGGAGTAGCCTTCGCCTAGAGCGCGGGCTGCGGCATCGGAGAAGCGGACGGGCAGACGCAGATGCCGCGTCCAATACTGGGCGTCGGTAGCCTGCCCGGCGGTAATCCAATCTCCGGTCACGGTGGAGATATAGGGGATCTGCGGTGGTGACAGCTTGACTTGGGCGACGACGGTTCCGAACTCGTCGAGGATCGGGTCCATCATGGCCGAGTGGAAGGCGTGCGAGGTGCGGAGCCGACGACAGCCGGCTCCTTGTTCGGCCAAGCGAGCCTCCAGTTCGGCAATGCGGGTAGTCGGGCCCGAAATGACTGTCAGAGAAGGAGCATTCACAGCGGCGACACACAGGTCAATATCGAGCAGGGGCAGAAGAGCGCTCTCGGGTAGCCGAACGGCAAGCATGGCCCCGGGTTCGGCCGTTTGCATCAGCAGGCCGCGGCGGGTGACCAGGAGTAAAGCATCCGCCAGGGAAAAAACACCAGCCAAGGTAGCGGCAACAAATTCACCGACGCTGTGGCCGATCATGCTCGCGGGCTGAAGACCCCAGCTCATCCAGAGTTGGGCAAGCGCGTACTCGACAGAAAACAGAGCCGGTTGTGCGAAGCGGGTTTGGTGGAGAGGCGAAGCACTATCGGCGGGATCAGTTCCGGCAGAATGAAAGAGCACGTCCCGCATGTCGCAGCCGAGATGAGGGCGGGCTAGTTCGGCGCAAGTATCGAAGGCGTCCCGAAACACTAGCTCGGTGCGATAGAGTTCGGCGCCCATGCCGGGGTACTGAGCGCCTTGTCCCGGAAATATCAAACAAAGTGTCGGCTCTTCTTCGGCCGTCCGGACGGTAGTCTGGGCAGCTTTGCGGAGGGCGGCGACGGCCTCCTCATGGGTGCTGACAGCCACCGTCGCTCGAAAGGGGAACAGGCGACGGCCGGTCTGCAGGGTGAAAGCCACATCGGCCAGAGAGGTTTCCGGTTGCGCCTCGAGAGCGTTCGCCAGCCGTTCGGCAGCCTGCTGGGCGGCCTTTTCGGAGCGTCCCGATACTGGGAGGAGGTAGGCGCCGCGGGCGTTCGGAGTCGCGGGCTCGGTAACCGGGCTCTCTTCGACAACTAGGTGAGCGTTGGTCCCGCCTACGCCGAACGCACTGACGCCTGCGCGACGCGGGCCATCAGAGGAAACCCAGGGCACCGATTCGCGGTTGATGTAGAACGGGCTCGACTCGAGATTCAGTTTCGGGTTCGGTCGCTCGAAGTGAAGCAGGCCCGGGATCTCGCGGTGTTCGAGCGAGAGAGCGGTCTTGATCAGTCCGGTGACACCGGCCGCCACGTCGAGGTGTCCGACAAAGGGCTTAGCGGTGCCCAGTGCACAGAAGCCGGTACGCTCTGTGGAGCTGCGGAAAGCCTGGGTCAGGGCGGCGACTTCGATTGGGTCACCTAGCGGCGTGCCGGTGCCGTGCGCCTCGATGTAGCTTATCGAGTCAGGGCTGACGCCCGCCATGGCTTGGGCGGCGGCGATGACGTTCGCTTGTCCTTCAACGCTGGGCGCCGTGAAACCAACTTTGGAGGCGCCGTCGTTATTCGTGGCAAAGCCTCGGATCACTCCGTAAATGTGGTCACGATCGGCAACGGCATCGGCCAGGCGCTTCAGGAAGACAACGCCCGCGCCGGAGCCGAAGACCGTACCGCTGGCATTCTCGTCAAAACTACGGCAGTGACCATCGGGTGAGACCATGCCACCGGGCTGGTAAAGGTAGCCGCGTTTCTGGGGCAGGGTAATGGAAACTCCACCGGCAAGGGCCGAATCGCACTGGTAGGTGAGCAGGCTCGAGCATGCCTGGCAGATCGCAACCAACGAAGTAGAGCAGGCGCTGAGAACAGTGACGGCAGGTCCGCGCAGGTTGAGCTTATAGGCCACGCGAGTGGCAAGCGTGTCGGCAATGGCGCCGAGCATGGCGGTGTACTGGCCTACCTGATAAGACGCGGCGAACTCCAGGGCGTAGGCGCGGTCCTGGCAAACTTCGGTGAGGAAATAGCTGTTCGGGCTGCAGCCGGCAAAAACCGCAGCGGACTGTTCCAGCCGGGAAACGTCGTAGCCCGCATCTTCAATGGCTTCCCAGCAGCATTCCAGGAAGACACGGTGCTGCGGATCGAGGAGCTCGGCTTCCTGAGGATAAATACCGAAAAACTCGGGGTCGAACTGGTCAATACCGTCCAGCACGGATCGTGCGCGGACATAATTGGAATCGTGCGCCCGAGCGGCAGCGTCAGGGACGTCCAGTTCGTCAACAGAGAAGTGGGAGATGGACTGTACTCCGTGCTTTAGGTTGTACCAGAACTGAGCGGGAGTGGCGGCGCCGGGAAAACGTCCGGAGAGACCGACAATGGCCACTCCGTCCAGGACGGGATCGAGTTGGGTGTCCATAGTGATTGAGCAGATCGGAGATCGGTACGGGTTAGCCTTTCGCAGTCCGGGACGTCGCCCTCGCTGTTACAGGGCGAGCGGAACGGAACGCTGAGCGCTGTTGCTCGGCGCGGGTTAAGGTATTAGGCGCGGTTGCCGGCTTTGAACCGGACCGGCTTAGGAAGCCGGCCAGGGTGCGCACGGTCGGGTACTGAAAGAGGTCAGTGACGGAGAAGGTGGGCACAGGAAGTTCTTTTAAGCGATGTTCAACCAACGCAAGAGTTAAAGAAGTGCCGCCTAAGTCGAAAAAATTCTCATCGAGTCCGCAAGTGGGGATCGACAAGACCTGATTCCAGATGTCCCGAATTTGAGTCTCGAGCGCGGTAGCGCGGGCAGCGGTGGTGGCCGGAGCAGAGGAATGAACTTTGGGACGCGGCAGAGCGGCGCGATCGATCTTTCCAACAGCCGTGAGTGGCAAACTTGAGAGGACTTGAATATGCGCCGGATCATGTAGACCGGCAGCTCACGGGCCAGGAACTCCTTTAGGTCGGGTTCTTGCAAGGTGCCTGGCGTGGAAGACGAACGTACGCGGCCAGGCGATCATCGGTGCCGGCTGAGCGTAGTAGCAGGACAGCGGCGTCGATCACCCCGGGATGCTGGCGGAGACGGGCCTCGATCTCGCCGAGTTCGATACGGAAGCCATGAAACTTGATCTGATGGTCGAAGCGTCCGAGGAACTCGATATTGCCGTCCGGGAGGAAGCGTGCGCGATCGCCGGTCTTGTAGAGACGGGCGCCTGGAGTCGGATCGAAAGGATGGGGAAGGAAGCGTTCGCCCGTAAGTTCGGGCCGGCGGCAGTAGCCGCGAGCCAGCCCACTTCCGCCGAGGTAGAGTTCACCGGGTTCGCCGGCGGGAACGGGGCGCAAGCTTCGTCGAGGATATAGGCTTCGGAGTTGGCGATCGGTTTGCCGATGGGAATGACAGCGCATCGGCGGGCACTTCCTTGATTAGGTGATAGAGGCTGAACGTGGTGCACTCGGTCGGTCCGTAGCCGTTAACGAGCCGTTTCGGCGGTGCGACACGCAGGACTTGGCGAGCCGCTTCGGGAGGAACGGCATCGCCGCCGACGACCAGCGTCCTTACGGAACGAAACGCGTCGGGAACGGTGGCCGCCATGACGTTGAAGAGAGAAGCGGTCAGGAACATGGTGGTGACCCGCTGTGTAGCGAGAGCCTGCGAGAACGAGCCAGGAGAGAGTACTGTGCTCGAAGGCAGAATCACCAGGCGGGCGCCGTTCAGAAGTGCGCCCCAGACCTCAAAGGTGATGGCGTCAAAGGCCGGATTGGCGACCTGAGCGACGACATCTGTCTCGTCAAAGTGAACGTAATTAGTGTTGCGAACCAGACGCACGATGCCCCGGTGCAGAACTTCGACGCCTTTGGGAGTACCGGTGGAGCCGGACGTGTACATGATGTACGCGCGCTGGTCGGAGCGAATCGTCGGGAAAGCCGGGGCGGGTGTGGCGCTGTGCGCTTCCCGCGCCAAGAACAGAAGATCGAGAGCTTGGACCGGACAACCGGCCAGACGTGCGAACTCAGACGCGCTGGTCAAAGCCAGACGGGTACCAGTATCTTCGAGGATCCAGCGCAGCCGTTGCGCCGGGCAGGATTCATCCACAGGAACATATGTGCCGCCAGCCTGTAGAACCGCCAACATAGCGACAATCAGATCAGCCGAACGGGGCAGAAGGAGGGCGACAGGCTCTTCGGATTGAAGACCGCGGTTGAGTAAAGCGTGTGCGATAGCAGTCGATTTTTCTGAGAGCTGCTGGTACGTTAGCGACACTTGCCCATCAGTAACGGCAATCCGATCCAGTACTTTTTGAGTAGTTTCTTGGAAAAGTTGAGGAATTGATGCTGCGCTCGGATAATCGGAGCGAATAGAGTAATAAGAACAATCAATGTCTCTGTTCACTAGGAATGTGTCGAAGTGATTTGTACATGTATGCACGCTCAAACAACCCTCTTCTCGCGGTTCGTCCGTAATCTGTTCCACGCTGTCTCTAACTCTTTCGGCGCTTCTGGCCATTCTCTAGAGGGGGGATCGCAAGTTTTCTTTCGAACACGCGTTCGACCCGAACGGGGCGCTTGGACGCTGCCCGTTTTGGGATGTTTGTTGCTGCTAGGTACGTCGGGAGCGGTGCGGCCCCTGGCTGCGGCGACGAGCCCCATTGTTCTGCCGATCGAGGTATTGGGGGCGAACGGGACGACGAAGACGGTAACCGCGACGGTTCCGTCGGGCCTCGATTTCAGCTCGGTGCAACTCGCACTCCAGGTGCACGGACTCGAGTATGAAACCCAGGCGAGCGTGCAGGTGAACGGCAAGGCTTGGATTCCGCTCGACGGCACGGATACTCGCCTGGAAGGTCCGGCGGCTGCCTACGGCGGAGTCGGCGGCGGGTTCGGAACCCTGACATTGACGGTGCCCTTGGCCGCTAATACAGTGGTCAGCGGTGCAAACACAATTGCTTTCCGGTTTAACGCGACGGACGGGAACAGCAACGGATTCCGCATTCTCCGGCTCAACTTCCGGCTGAAGGACGGAAGTGACGCACTGGCGGCGAGTAATTTCCGGGACGACGATCCGGCGAGCTGGACGGCGCCCTCGACAACGGCAGCAGACCTAACGGCGGGGAAGGCGTTGTACCAATCAGCTGCGATTGCGCAGCCGCAGGCAAGCGGAGCCCCGTTCTCTCTAAGGGCGCATTGTGGAGACTGTCATACGGCAGATGGCCGGGACCTGAAGTACTTCAACTACTCCAACGAATCGATACAGAAACGCGCTTTGTGGCACGGGCTCAACAGCACACAGGCTGCGCAGATTGCCAGCTACATCCGCACTCTGCAGGCGCCGGCGCCGGCGCAGGCACGACCTTGGAACCCGCCTTACCAGCCCGGTCCGGGTTTGGATGCCAAGCCAGCCAGCGAGTGGGCGGCAGGGGCCGGGCTCTCGTCGGTGCTCGCGTCTGATTCTGCTCTACGGCCGCTGATCGCTCCTGCCGGGACAGCGCAGGACTTTGCCGCTAGCGGATATCTGAATACACGCGAGCTGCCAATTGCGATGCAACTGCCGGATTGGAACCATTGGCTGCCGCGCATCCATCCGCTCGATGCTTGGGGGGACCGTTTCGCCGGCAGTGCGTACTACGCGGACTACAAGAAGATTCGAGGCGAGCTGTTGCCCGGCGATGGCGCTATGTACGCTGCCGCCCGGTATGACATTGAGCAATGGGATGCAGACAGAAACGGGTTTATGACCATGTGGCCCAGCTATGGCGACGGCCCATGGACGGCCGAGCAGTCGCGCAACGTGTATTCAACCGGGCTATGGCATCTGGTGAAATTCTGGGAGATGCTCCAGCAAAATCAGTTGGAGGGCTTGGGGAAGAGCTACTTTACAGCATCGGGAGCCGACGCGCGAGCCTGGCCAACGAATCAGGCGTTTCTAACCTCGCCTAACATGCTTCATATTCCTGCGGGATCGCCCGGGGTGGGCAACGGTCAGAAAGTCACCTCTTACTACACCAGCTATGTCTGGTATCACCTGCAGCTCGTTCTGAACAATGGAAATGGGCGCCAGGAAGGCGGTTCACCCATCGACTGGCCGTATGTCTATGGATTCCTGAAGAATCTGGATCATGGCTCGAGCCAAGTCCCCAACGGAATGCTGCAGATGACTTGGTTGAAGAAAGCGCTGCAGCTATCGGCGAAGTTCCAGGGCAGTCCGGCTAACAACCAGACGGGCTGGAATCCCGGAACGAACGACCTAAGCCGGTTGGTGCATCCCGACTGGCAGCCGATGTGGGTAGACACGCCCGCGGCTCCGAGAGCTTCGCTGATGGAAGCGTATGCGGTGAACTGGCTGGTGGCAGCGCGATCGTTTCCGGCTTCGACCTACTATGCCGGTGGTTGGGCCAATTCTTCGGAATCGCCACAGTCCGGTTCAGATGGTTCTTTCGGGAGCAAGATTGCCTATACGATTCCTCGTCTCCGGTATTACGGGGTGAGCCAGGGAACGGTGAACGCGTTGGCCTCCTGGGCACAGTCAGTCTGGCCGCAGGCAAACTGGAACCGGTTGACGACGGAGACTTGCTCGCCGGGTAGCCCGAACAACATCAATTGTCCCTACTGAGTGGGATGGGGGAGGCGAGAGGAGGCGACCATGGCCGCTTCCTCCTCGGAAGTTCCGGAGGCAAAGAGCCCCAAGGACTGAAATGCCCTTTGAAACGCAGCATTCGTTCCTCGACTAGCTTCCAGGAAAGAACAGCAAGAGAAAGTGTCAAGCCTATGCCGAGCACCGGTGGGAGAAGGAGTTGAGCCGCCGAAGAGGCGGGCAGATGCCAATGGGACCACATGTGGTGCTGGAGGAAAACGAGAACAGCCGGGTTGAAGAGATAAATCGCGTAGCTGTACCGACCCAGCCACTGCAGAGGACGCCATTGACCGATCCGTTGAGCTAGGTTGGCTCGGTTGCCTTTTTGCAAGGCAAGAGTGAGAACGCTGGCCCAGAAAACAGCCAGGAGACTGTATCCCAGTGTTCGAGTGGAACGATAGGCCGGGTTCAACTGAAACTCCTGGCAGGCAGATAGGCCGGCCAGACAGATACCTACGCCAATCAAAATGGAGGGAGCAGCACTGGACCAGCGTTCCCAAAGAAGAGGTGTACGTTGGGCTAAGGCCAGCAATCCACCTATCGCCAGCGAGTCGCAGCGGGTAAAGGTGTTGAAATCGATAAACGCCTGAGGTGCGCTCCAAAAGACGGCGAGCGTACGTATGAACCCCGCGGCGAAAACAATCAAAAGGAGAATGGCTGCCAAATGTCGGTGGGAGCAACGTCTAACTAAAAACGGCCAAAGAATATAGAAGTGCTCTTCCACCGACAAGGACCAGGCCATGCCCGTTACTTCCTGATGTGGAAACCATAAGAGCGACCAGTTGACGAACATCCCGTAGATGGCAGCGATCTGCCGGCCGCTGATGGACTCGCCAAAGATCCAGGTTTGAGAAAGCAACAGGAGGAGACAGCTCATCCAAAGTAAATAGATCGGCTGAATCCGGAGCAGGCGCCGCATGTAGAAGGCGCGGTAGTAGAACGGCGCTTTTCGTGTGTCGCATAGGATGCCAGTTATAAGGAAGCCACTGAGAACAAAGAAAAGGTCTACCCCGGTCCAACCTGCCGTGACAAACCGAAACAGCAGCTTGTGGCTCCAATCGACAGGACGAGCATCGACAAAGTGGTACAGCAGGACGAGCAAAATGGCGACACCGCGCCAGCCGGTCAATGCGGGCTGATGTGATTCAGAGAGTCGCTCAGGATTATCACACTGGGCATGGGCCATGGGCTCAGCGGCGGTGACGCCCTTCTCCTGTTGAATGGGAGACAGCGCTGAGTGCGCGAAGGCAGTGGCGAAGACGCTCGGCGAGGAGCGGGTAATCAAAGTGTTCGCGGGCGATCGCGGGACTCAGGCGGGCGGCCATTTCGAGCGGGAGGCCAGAGGTGATCAGTTCTTCGATCCTGGCAGCCAAGCGGGCCGGGTAGGCCTCGTCCTTGGTGCCGGCGTAATCGAGCAGCATGGCTTCGGGAAGAACGCGGGCCGCTTCGCCCACACGAGTGGAGAGCACGAATCGATCAGCTGCAAGATAAAGCGGCAGTTTGCCAGTGGTGCGTACCTGGCCAGCCAGATCGTCGGTCTGAGTTGAGAGGCAGAAGTCGATAGTACGGAGGTATGCCGGGAGAGCTTCGTACGCGATGCGGCCGAGGAACACGATCCGATCCGTGACATTGAGCGCGCGAGCCATCTCCTGCAGGCGCACTAGGCCGTTGCCATCGCCAATCACAACACCCTTGACAGGCAAATGAGGGAGCCGGGCCAGGGCGGCGATCAGTTCGGAGCCATAGCACATCTGCCAGCGCTCATTCCAGGTGATCGAGCCTACAAACCCAACAGTCCAGCAATCGCCGAGACCGAGGGTTTCGCGCAAGAGGCGAGGTGCCGGAACGGGCGCAAACGCTTGCAGATCGACGCCGTCGGGGATGACATCGACAGGGAGGGATTGCGAACCTGGCTGCGCGGCAAGATACTCACGGTGAAAATGGCTGCGAACCACTAGACGGTCGGCCCAGGCGAGAGAAGCACGCTCGAGCCAACTGGTCAGCCGCCGTCCGAGCCAGCTGCGTTCGCCGGTGGATTCGGCTAAAAAGCTGATCGCGTCACCCGTATCGATCACCAAACGGGCGCCATGAAGGCGGGCATACAAGGCCCCCGCAAGAACACCCGAAAAAGCCATATCAAAGACATAGATGCTCTCGGGCCGGTGGAGGCCGAGTGCAGCGAGAAAGGTTCGAATCGCGCGAATCTTGTCGAGGTCACGATAGACGATCTGGATGTCGAAGTCAGGAAGCAGGGTGGCAAAGCTGCGAGCGCGAATGCCCATGGCGCCTTGTGGTTGGCTGTTAACCAGGAAAGTGACGCGCGGCCGTCGTGCCGAGGTCTGTCTAGGGGCGACTTCATCGGCGGCTGCGAAGGGAGACGTCGAGGGAGGAACGACCGCGGCACTCATCGGGAAAGACCTTCCTCCGGGACTGCTGAGACAGCGGAGCGGCGTTCGCGAGCGAGTTGCTGCCGATAGACGCGCATGGTGTGACGCGCGACTTGGTCCCACGTGCAGTTCTCCTGGCTTCGCCGCGCTGCCTCGCCCAGGGCCCGAGCCCAGGCGGGATTACCCAGCAGACGGCGCATGTGCTCCGTGAGCTCTTCGACGTTGTTCGGATCGTGCAAGATCAGCCCATTGTGGCCGTCGTTTATGAGTTCGGCGGCCCCGGCCGCGCAGCTGACAACGACCGGGAGTGATGCGCACATAGCTTCGGAGGCAACCAGAGCAAACGGGTCATAGGGGGTCGGGAGAAGGAAGGCGTCGGCGGCGGCGTAACAGTGCTCGGCGTGCTCGGTCGGGCCGGCAAAAACAACGCGGTCAGCAAGCCCAGCCGAGGCCGCCAGGCGCTGCCACTCGGCGGGCTCGGAACGGGAGACCAGGACGAGTTTCGCTTCGGAGAAGTGGCGCATGGCTTCGATGGTCTGGCGTGCTCCTTTGCGGAGATCACCCAGAAACAGAAAGACGAACTGGTCGTCTGCCGCGCCCCACTGTTGACGAAGCTGAGTGCGCTCGGCCGGATAGTCAGGTCGAAAGAGGGCGGTATCGGTGCCATGGTGGATCATGGCGAGCGGTGCCTGACATCCGTAGTGGCGCTGAAGGTCGGAGGCGATGCGTTGGGAGATGGCGATTACGTGGCGGCTGCGATTGAACCTGTAGCCCAGATGTTCGAGCGCGGTTATAACAGCGGCAAAGAGACGCTCACGCCAGCCGAGCCGGCCGGCCTGACGGCGGCGAGCTTCAAACCATTCGCGGTTGCATTGATGCGCGGTGACGACGTTCCAGCCGAGTCCGCACAGCCCCTGGCTATGGACGATAGAGAATCCGCGCCGGGGCCAAAGGGTAGCCGTGATGAGGAAGGTCAGGATCGTGGTGAATGCGTTCTGGCGCCAGGCCGGAATGTGATGGCACACGACCCGCGCCAGCCCGCTATCAAGCTGAAACGTGTTGGCGTAGACATGAACTTCGTGCTCTTGACTAAACCGCTCGGCCAGTTCAGCGACATAGCGGCTGTGTCCCCAGGAACGGTTCAGGTCGTGGACAAGAAAGGCGATGCGCATGGATTAGACCGTCGCCACGTCGAGTTCGAGAACTTGCCTGTCGATCGCGGGGAGGCCGCAAACAGTGCGGTAAATGCCGAGCACCCGGCGCGCCATGACGGTGGCATCGAACTCGGCGATGGCACGCTGCCGGGCCGCTTTGCCGAAGGCGATCCGTTGAGCAGGATGTTCGAAGAGATAGCGAATGGCCTCGCCCAAACCGCTCGAATCACGAGGCTGCACGGTCAAGCCTGTGACCTCGTGTAGTGAGACAAACGGCACACCGGAATCGAGGTTGGTATTAATGACCGGAACACCGGCGGCCATGGCTTCGACCTGCACCAATCCGAAAGCTTCGGTGCGAGTGACCGAGGGCAGGACAAAGACGTCGGAGGCAGCGTAACAGGCTTGCAGTTCGGCGTCGGACACCGCGCCGAGGAGCGTCACCTTTCTGGTCAGGTCGTCCGTGCGGATCTGTTCGGAGAGAGCGTCGCGGAGAGGCCCGACGCCAACCAGCAGAAGGTGCGCGTCGACCTCGCGCATGGCGTCGATCAGGACGTCGAAGCCCTTGTAGTAGACCAAGCGGCCCACTCCGAGAACGATACGTTCGCCATACTGCTCGCGCAGGCGATGAATAGCGGAGGCAGGCACGGGAGGATGTTGCCGGCGAATTCCGAGCGGCACGACGTGGCAGCGGTCCTGATGGTCGCGAAGGGAGCGGGAGGTTTCCAGGTAGTTGGGGGAACCCACGATGATGGCGTCGGCACGGCGTAGCAGGGCTTGTTGAACGGGTTCGAAGGCGGGCCCGAGCAGGCGCTGGCGAACCAGATCGCTGTGATAAGTCACCACCAGGCGGCCCTTATGCCTGCTGGCCAGGTACGCGACGACAGCTGTCGGGTTGGGCACATGCAGGTGCACGATATCGGCATCGGCCGCTTGCCGGATGTGGCGAGGAAGCGACGGGCATAGCGAGGCACCCGCGAGGACGCCGAGCCGGGCCAGACGCGTGACGTTGACGGTGTTGACCTGGTCCTGCACGGTCCGGTTCTGGACGTGGGAAACGAGAGCGCTCAGGTCGACGTGCCCGCGCAGTTCCTCAGACAGCGTTTGCAGATGGCTTTCCATCCCGCCGCGTTCGGGGGGATAGAACTTACCGATCTGCAGCACAGAGAGGCGCGGGCCCGAACCGGGCGCAGTCCGATTGAGTTGGACAGCCGAGTTAGTTGCGTACATGGGTTGAGGAGGGCGAGAGTTAAAGCAGTTGCTGGTAAATACGGACCACTTGGCGGGCGTTTTCCTGCCAGCTAAAGCGGCTTGCGGCCGACAGGCTTTGGCGCCGCCGGCTTGCAGAAAGATCGGGCGAACTCGACCGTTCGGCAAGGAGATCGCGAACGGACTCGGTCCAGGCAGAAACGTCGCCGACCGGACAATAAATCGCGGCGGCGCCACAGACTTCGCGTGCGACTGCAAGATCGCTGGCGACCACAGGGCAGCCACAGGCCATGGCTTCGACCAGGGGTAACCCAAAGCCCTCGGCTTCGGAGGTCAGGAGGAGGAGATCGGCACGGCGGTAGAGGGCAGCTAACTCGCGTCGATCGAGAAAGGGCATCTCGCGGATAGCGTGGAGCACGTCTAAGCGGGCCGCGAGCGCACGTTGTTCAGAAGTGAGTGGACCACCGACGCGGACCAGAGTTGCGGCTGGGTGGTGCCGCCGGACGCCGGCGAAGACGCCGAGCAGAGTATCGAGGCGTTTGCGGGGAACGGTACTACCAACGTGGAGCAGGACCGGGCCGAACGAGGAAAGATCCGCGCGGGCGGCCACGGTCGCGTCAAGGTCGCCGTCCGGTTCGGGACGGCAGGTGGGATGAGCGCCGTTGTAGACGACCGAAACTTTATGCGCGTCGACACCTCCGGCGCTAAGGAGTTCCTCGCGAACTGTTTCGCTGACACAGAGGATGCGATCGGCCGCGAGCAGACCTGACCAGGTGCGGGCAGCGAGGGCGCGGAACCAGCGCGGACGCGGATTGCGGGACGGGTCGAGCAGGCAGCGGAAGGCATCGAGATCGTGGCAGGTAACGACTGTGCGTGCCGGCTGGACGGCGTGCACCAGGTGGGCATAGCTGTGGTCGGTGATGTGGAATAGCGAAAAGTCGCGTTGGCGCCGACGCAAGTAGCGGGGGTAGGCCAGGAAGCGATTCAACAGACGATCGGCATTCCAGGCGATGGCCTGCCCTCTGCGGCCAAAGGATAATTGAGAGAGCGGCCGGACCATGGGCGGTCGCAACAGCTCAGAGTGCCACAGCGGTGCGTGTCCGGGCACATGGGACGCCAGCATGTCGGCGACCAAGTCCATACTGACCCAGCCTTCCTCGGCGTAGTCGCCGGCGATGGCGATGGCGACGTGCGGGAGAGCCGGGGCAGCAGAACCTTGTGCACTGGTTGAGAGGGGCGCGAAAGCGCCAGCGTCCGGGTGCGAGGCGGTAAGCATAGGATGCGAGGAAGCCAAGTCCCTGGGCGGGACGGTATGGTTGCGTAGTGCGAATCAGGAAACGGAAGAAAGCGCCATGACCGGTTCGAACGCGTGCCAGGTCTTCTCGAGGAGTTCCAGATGAGGAACTATCGTTCGACGGCGTACGGCGGTCCAGGCGCCGAGCCGGAGAGATTGATGATGAGCAGGATCGCGGAGAGCTCGCACGATGGCGACGGCTAAGGCCGAAGGCGAGAGCGGTCCTGGGGAGGCCACTTCACCAGTGATGCCGGGTTGCAGCCACTCGCAAATACCGCCAACCGGAAAGCCGACCGCAGGCGTACCCCAGACGGCGGCTTCGGAGCCGACTAGACCGTAAGGCTCGGGCCAGAGGCTCGGGACGATGAGGAGATCGGAGTTCTGAAAGAGGGCGGAGCGTTCGCGAACATCGATCCAACCCGGGAATCGGACACGCCCATGGTACTGATTGGCGAGACGCTCGAGTGCCGGGCGCTGTGGTCCGTCACCAGCCAGAATCAGTTCGAGGGAGCGGTGAAGGCGGCGCTCGGCTTCGGGCAGGGCTTCAAGAAGGATGGCAGCGCCTTTTACCGCTTCCAAACGTCCAAGGAAAAGAAGGCGATTGGTGAAGGGACGTGGATCGGGCGGCAGATCATGACCGGAGTCGAGGGAAACCGGCGGAGGAGCGAGCACGAGTCGAGAGAGTTCGATCCCTTGCGCTTTTAGTGCTTCGGCCATATAGGTACTCGCGACGAAGATGCCCTTGTACCGGGGGGCCAAGTTGAGGGTTTGTTGCCAGCGTCGAAAGTCTTGGAGCGCGGTGAGCGGGTTGAGTCCTCCGCAGCGGCGCACTAGATGGAGCGCTAAACAGGTTGGGGATGCTGGAAACCGGCAGGGTTCAAGCACCGGAAAAGCATGGGTTTTGGCACCCGCTGGACAGGTGCGGTAGTGGTCGTGCGCAAAAAGATAGCAGGGGTAATTGGCCAGGAGCCGTTCTTCCAGTTCGATGCTGCGTAGCGCATGGACGAAGACTAGGTCGGGTTCCCAGTCTCGAATGGGCCCGAGTACGCTGGCCAAGTTAGTAGAGCCGAGATGCCAGGCGGGTGCGTCCGGGACAAGAGCGCTTAGGGAAGCCGTTTCGGGCTCCAGGCGGTTCGCTTTGGGCGCATGTTCGAAGAGCAGCGCGATGCTATGGCCGCGAGAACTAAGTGCCGGCAGAAGACGTTCCAGATAGCGTTCGACACCTCCGACCAAGGCATCGTGCGAGTTGACGAGGAGAATGCGCATGTCGTTGACTCGGGTCAGGCAGCGGGCTGCAGCAGGGCTTCCACGGTTCGTTCGAGTCCGAACCGTCGGTGGTAGAGAAGTCGACCGTCACGGCCCAATTGTTCGCGGCGGGCCGGGTTGGAGAGAAGGGCGCGGAGTTCCGAAGCCAAGGCGGCGGGTTGTTCTCCCGGAACGAGCGCGACGGCTCCGCTTTCCTTCCAGACAGATTCGGTAGCGCGACCTTCGGTGGTGAGTACGGCGCGACCGTGGGCGAGCGCGGCCATCACTGAGCCGCGGCGGCCGTTGACTCCATCCGGATAAGGCTGGAGCAAGAGATCGCAAGCGCTCAAATGGTTGGAAAGCTCGTGGGGAGAGAGGGCTCCGGTCGCGTAAAGGGACGAGGCTGCAAGTTGGCCGAGCAGGGTGGAGCCAAACTCGAGGCTACCGGGTCCTAACAGTACAATTGGGGCATTCCCTTCGGCTAGCAATCCGGCGAGCAGCGGCTGAAGCATCTGGCGGACCCCGCTTCCGAACGTGCCGAAATGGCCCACGAGCGGCTTCCCGGGCGCGCCATATTGGGCTCGAATCGCGGCGATCTCTCCAGCGCTGGCCGACACGGGTATGTTGTTGGGTACGGGCAACCAGTCAAAGCCGAGCTCGCGGCCGAACGCCCAGGGCTTGATTTCCGAGACCCAGTCGAGGGTGGAGACCCAGACGCGCGTGGCGGCGCGAAGGAGCAGTGTGACCATGACGCGATGCACTCCGGCTGCGATGTCCTGACGCCAGGAACCTTCGTGAAAGCGCAGAAACGGCTCATGCACCATGACGTCGACGCGATCGCCGGCAAGCGCCCGATTGAGCAGCCAAATACAGAGCGGAAGATTCATTGACTGGCAACCGAAGCCGTGCGGAACCCATTGCACGAGGAGGCGGTGTGGGCCCGGATGGGAGTTGAAGAAGCGCGACATGGTGCGCAGCGAGGAGACTGGAAAGCCATGCGATAGCGCGTGTAACGCGATGCCAGAAATATCGTGCGACGGTTCGCCAGGAGCCCAGATGTGAACCGGGCTGCCAGTCAAGGCGAGGGCAGACGCCACCTGTTGGGTGTAGTCGGCTACGCCGCCAAGCTGGGGTGGGTATTCCGGCGTAAGGATGTGCCAAGGGCGCTGTTCTGGCATGACAAAAGATTTCTAAAACTCGATAGGACGCGCGAGCGCTTGAAGTGCTTCGGTACGGGCGACTACATCCTGGCGGGCGTAACGGCCCATCTGCGCAAGGTCGGAGCGGCGGGCTCGTGCTTGCTCAATGGCAGCGGCGAGGGCGTACTCATCGCGAGCCGGGACAATCCAGCCGGAGCGTCCGGGAGTAACCCAGTCCTTGGCTCCGCAGGCCTCCGTGACAATGACGGGGAGGCCACACGCCATGGCTTCACCGGCGACAAAGCCGAAGCCGTCTTCCAGAGTGGGTACGACCAATACCTCGGCGTCCTGGTAGGCGGGAACCGGATTGCCGGGAGCGTCGGTGACCTGGAGCCCTTCGCGTTCCGTGCGGAAAAGGTTAGCGGAATGCCGGCCGCCGGTGGCGCCGACGATGTGGAGCGAGCAGGCATCCGGACCGATCAGACGCATGGCCCGCAGGAGATACCAGAATCCTTTGCGCATGCACAGGCTGCCGACAAAGCAGAGGCGGAGCGGTCCTGTAGGCGGGTTGGGTACCAGGGGTGGAACGAAGCGGCCGGTGTCAATGGTATGCGGGTGGACCCAGATCTTTTCTGCCGGAACACCGTGCTGGATGAGGCTCTCGCGCGCCCACGTAGAATAGACGCGGATCAGGCCGGCAAGCGTATACTCCTCTTCGACGCGGGCCAGCATATCGCTATGCGGGTGGCCGGTGTAGGAATGACTGAAGAAGCGCTGACACTCCTCCTCGTACACCCGGGCGAAGTTGCGGATATGGCCGTTGGGGTTTTCTAGGACGGAGGCGATACCGGAAAACCGAGCCCACTCGAGCGACTCGCGGGCGATCTGGGTGAAGCTGTACAAAAGATCGCAGCCGGCATCTCTAAGTTGGTTTCGGACCCAGTGGCCGAGACGCCGGTCTTCCAGAAGCACAGTACGGCCCACTTGCCGGCGGAGCCAAAGGGTGCGCGCCAGCCGGGAGGCGCGGACATCGGGAGAGATGCACCAATCAAGATCGGGGACGCCGCCGGGAACGGACCAAGGCTCGTCATACCCGGGGCCCAGCGCCGTGACATCGGTGCAGAGATCGCGCAATTGAGTCAGGGTACCGGCAGCGGCGTGCCCGAGCCCTCCGAAACAAGCGCGTGCTCCGTAGGCAACAGCAATTTTCCGGCGGCCAAGCAAGATGGCAGGCAATTGGTTGTCTAGGTCGTGCATGAAAGAGCGGGCTTCATGGAAGTGGAGTCGAGCGCAGCATCATCCGAGGTGAGAACGGCCGGGGCGGGCAGTTCCAAGGCAGCGTAATAGGTCCTGAGTGTTTGGGTCGCCATTCTTTCGATGGAGAACAGCTGAGCACGACGGTAAGCGGCCCAGCGAAGAGACGTTTGGAGCGGTTCGTTCTGGAGAATACCGGCAATCGCGTCGGCAAACAGATCGGGATTGGTGGTGTCGGCCAGCACGCCTGCCGGGCCGACGACTTCGGCCATGGCTGATTGATTTCGTGCCACCACACAGGCGGAACTAGCCATAGCTTCAAGAAGAGGTAGACCGAATCCTTCGTAGAGCGAGGGAAAGACAAACAGGCGACAGGTGCGGTACAGGTTTCGAAGTTCGTCGTCACTGACGAATCCAAGCCGTTCGAGTGCGTGCGAAGCGAGGCCGAGTTCCAGCAGGGTTCGCTCGAATGCATGTTCGCGCTCGGGCGTCCAGGCAGCTCGGCCGAATAATTTGAGCTGGAGGCGGGGAAATCGGGCACGCAGCCGCTGAAAGGCAGCGAGCAGGCCCGTCATGTTCTTGCGCGGCTCCAAATTGTAGGGCGAAAGCAAGAACGGGGCATTCTCCTGGGAAGGTGGCCACACGAGGGGCGGAGCACCGCAGAAGCTGCTGCCGTGATAAACAACATCGATGCGTTCTGGATCAAAGCCATGCAGCCGGACCAGGTCGTCGGCCGTTGTCCTAGAAATGGCGATGATGCGGGTAGCGCGGCGTGAGGCCAGGCGATACAAACGATGCTGGCGGCCCTGCCGTTGGTCCTGGTATTCGTCAAACAGGTCGAACATTAGGTCGTGCTCGGTCACGACAGTCCGGCAAGGCATAAAGACCGGTAGGGATGTGTGTGTGGCGTGCAGGAGTTCGATGCCTAGGCGCCCGCAGAGGCTTGGGTACCGATACTGGTCACGCAGATAGCCGCCTCGCCCGGTGGCGTGAGCGATAGGTACGTATTGCCAGCGCGGATCTCGGGACAGAGTGTCGCCCAGTTCCTCAACCGGCTCCGGACGAGAACCGAGTAGAGTGAAGCGCCCCTCGACGGGAAGCCGAACGAGTCCCTGGACCAAGTCGACCACATAGCGGTAAAGGCCATTGCCAATGTTCAGCTGGTCTAGGCTCGAGAAGTCGATGGCGATGTGAGGGGTGGTCATGCCTCGGATCCTCCGGGAAGTTCAGGCGAGGGCCGCAACCACCAGGAGCGCACGGCCGGAATGTGAGCTTCGATGTAGCGGCCCAGCGGTGGTCGGCGGGCGTAGTCGAGCATGCACAAGCCGTAGATTAGTGAAGATCCTAGCCCCGTGAGGGCAAGGGCGACGGGGCCGTGCGGCATGTAGAGTGTGGAGACACCGTAGGCGAGCGCGATCAGCACGGCGCTGCGTAACACGACCGGCAGGAAGGGCTGCAGGATGACTGAGGCAGGCACCTGGAGTTCACGCGTCAGGCCACGAAGCGAGAACGGCAGTGCGACAAAGAGGGCCGCGGCGAGAGTCGCGAGCGGAATGCCAGGCAGGCCCAGATACTTGGTTCCTATATAGGCGAGGGCGAGATTGACGAGCCCCTCCACCAGGGCGGAGATGCTGGTCAAACGCTCGTATCCAAAGCAGAACAATGTGTAGCCCAAGGTGTGCGTGAAGTGCCGGGCCAGCATGGTAACTACGAAGGCAAGACTGAGGACATTACCCGCGTACTGATTGCCTCCCACCCACCACTCGATAAAGCCGGCGTTGATGCTGAGAATGACAGTGGCCAGCCATCCGCTGAGCAATAGCATAGAGATGTTGAGCGCGGTAGAGGTCGCGCGGATGCGTTCCCGCGATTCACTGCCTTTCATTTGGCTGAGCCCGGGCATGGCGCCCTGAACGATGATGTGCGGCTGGTGTTGCAGCACCATGATGAGCTTGGAGGTGCAGGCGTAAGGGACGACCGCTTCCGGACCGAGAACGTTGCCGATTACGACCATATCGATGCCGCCAAGCAAGAGTTGCGCGACTTGGCCGATGCTCACCCAGGCGCCGCGTGTGAAGTCAGCCCACCCGAACTTGTCGGCTTGGAAGAATCCGTTGAAGAGATCGGGACGGAGCGAGCGGAGGCGCAAAGCGGCTATGCCGGAAAAGGCGACCTGGTTTAGGATGAGACCCGCAGCAAGCGAATACAACCCGGAGCCCTGCGAGACGAGGTAGATGGTAAGAGCTGTCGATGCTGCCCAGGCGCCAAGCCGGGCGCGGTTAGCGAAGCCGAGATCCTGGAACCCTTCGAGTAGCGCAGGAAACAGCTTCAACGGATAGATGGCGGCCATGGACGCCAGGACCCAACCGAGTGGCGCGCGCAGAGCGGCCCAACTCGCCGGGACGGTCAGCCAGAGGCAGTAGGAACCGATGCCAACGAGAAGTGCTTGGCCGAGGACGATTTTGGTGGTTTTTCGGACTAAGTCGGCCAAGGGTAGAGCCGCTTCCCCCGGGCTGGAAAGACGCGCTACTTCGCGCGGGAAAATGGCCAGTACTCCGAAGTCGACGAGCGAGACGTAGTTCAACAGCTGCAGCCCGACCAGCCACAAGCCGTAGTCGTGCTGGCCGAGATGGCGCAGGAGAAAAGGAGTGAGCCAGATGCCAGTCACCATGACCACGATCTGGAAGAGGTAACCGAAGACGAGGCCTTCCAGGAAGCGGGCAGTACGGGTCATCGGGTCACCGATTCCGACGGGCGAGGAGCGCTTGGCCGGAGGGTAGGAATGGAGTTTGTCAAAGTGTGGTCCTGAAGCGCAGGCACGTCATCTGTGTTTTCTTCGTCATCGTTCCTATCAGCGTCGATGGGAGGTGTCACCAGGATGCTGCCGGCGTAAAACATGAGGAACGCGGTTTGCGGAATCGCGGTCATCATGCCCGTACCGATAGCTGCTGTACAAAACGAGATACAGCTGTATAGCCAGAACACAACGCGGCCGGGGCGCATGGGACTAGGGCGAAAAGCTTGGGAGGCAAATGCCACGGTCGCGGCAAACGCGAGCCACAGACCGAGGCCAGGGATGCCCTGCTCGAGGAGAATGCGGGCGTATTCGCTTTCCAGGGCAACCGGCTTATGGATAAGTTCCTGAAGAAAGTAAGGAATGCTGGTACCGCCGCCGCCCATGCCGTTACCCAGCGGATAATCGAGCAGAATTTCCCAGAAAGTACGGTTGACGCTGCCGGTGATGCGCGTGGTCACTGCTGCGCTATCGCCAAGAGATTTGAATCGGGAGACGCGATCGTTTGACACCGCGAAAAGGCCAATGACCGCGACGCTGACCAGCAGCAATGCCCGTGCTTTACCGCGTAGCCCTCCTGCCAGCAGAACGCCTGCGACGAGGGCGGCTGCAATCACGAAGTTGAGCCGGGTGGAGGAGAGCAAAACACCCAGCATGGCGCTGAGGATGCCGACAATGACCGGCAACGAGCGCCTCCATGTCTGTCCAGCTGCACTTAGAGCGCTAAACAGCAGCGGGAGCGTGGCGGCCATTGTTCCGCCGTAAGCGTGGGCGGTAACGAAGCTGCTCGGGATTCGCAGGTAGCGATAACCGGCCACATCGTTGCTGTTGTAGATGATCTGGGTCACTGCGTTCGGGGGAAAAAAGCGCTGCACGCCGAAAACGTATTCAGCGCTGCCGAGGGCAAACGTTGCGAGGTTCAGGAGCGAGACAGAAACGGCCATCTCTCGCCACTCGTCCTTGCTGAGTCGCGCGGCGACAAGCAAGAGGGGTAAGAAGAACAGGTT
This sequence comes from uncultured Acidobacteriaceae bacterium, assembly GCA_963814195.1. GTDB lineage: Bacteria > Acidobacteriota > Terriglobia > Bryobacterales > Bryobacteraceae > Bog-105. The sequence continues at coordinate 356,099 of CAWFBU010000002.1, read as the reverse complement.
GCCTCTGAGCCCAACGACCTCGATCAACGGGTGCTGCAGGACAAAAAGAGAGACCACCACCGCCCAAGCAGTAAAGAGAATCAGCCACTTCCTGACGGGCGCAACCAAGGCTCGTTCGCTGTCACTTAGGGTCCAGCGATAACCGGCATAGAAAGCAAGAAGAGAAACGTCGAAGATGAAGTGGGCGAGGGGCGCAAGGAAGTTGGCGCGCGCAATGCCGTACACGTAACCCCAAGCCAGGACCGCGGTCAGGCCGGCGACGACGGAGCGCCGAACGGCCCATGAAGTGGTGATACCGGCGAGGATACACAGAAGAAGAGCTACCATGAGTTCGCCAGTTCAGACTGCATGCCGCCGGGAGTCTAGCGATAGATGCTGACGGTCGCGGCGGCGAACCGCTTCAATCCACAGTTGGTCGAGCAGTCGTAATTGACGCATAGGATCGAAGCATTCCTGAGCGCGTACAGGCCCTCTGCTCCCCATCTCCGCGCGAAGATCCGGGGACGAGAGCAGGCCGGCGATAGCGTCGGCAAGTGCGCCAACATCACCCGGTTGGACCAGGGTGCCGCAGTCGCTTGTGACGATCTCAGTAACTCCGCCCATTGCGAAGGAGAGGACGGGCAGTCCTGCGCCGAGAGCCTCGACGAAGCTGATACCGAACGGCTCGGGGGCGGCATTCGGCTGGCAGTAGAGATCGGCAGAGGCCAGGAGTTGGCGAACGTCGCTGCGCTGCCCAAGGAAATGGACTCGGTCATAAATTCCTAAGCGCTGGGTGCTCCCACGAAGTTCGTCGAGGTATTCCTTCTCTTGGGGCCGCTGTGCGCCGCCTACCATCCAGCACACCCAATCGCGGCGGTGTGCCAGGAGGCCAAGAGCCTGTAGATGGAGATGCTGTCCTTTCCAGGGCTCCATCCGGCTCACCTGGATGATAACGGTCTGGTCGGGGCGCACGCCCGAGGCTTCACGGATGGCCGCGCGGGTTTCTGGAGCGATGCTCGGAACCAGTTCAACGGGGCAATGAACAATCGCAGGCCGGGCTTGCGGGAAGAGGCGCGCGAGTCCGACAGCTGTGAACTGGCTGTTAACAAGGTGGAGGTCCGGGCGGCGCCGGGCAGCCCAACGCTCCAGCCAGTGATCGCCGCGATGAATGTCGTGAGCCCAGAAGACCAGGGCCACCCCGGCTTGCTGGCAGACAGAACCGAAAAGAGCGAGCGACCAAGGCATGTGGCAGACAACCACATCGAAGGTTTGCTTTGCGAGCAGCGATCGGAGGGCACGGCGCGACCGGTAGACGCTCCAGGGCCGGCTGCTTCGTGCTTCTGGAAGGCGGAACACGCGTTGGCCTTCGGCACGCAGGCACTGGCTGAATTTGCCTTCAAAACAGACGGCGAACAAGTGTTCGGCTACGGCTCTATGACCGTGACGCCCAACCGTTAACAAGAGCGACTCGACACCGCCGAACAGATTGCCGGCGTTGAGATGAAGGATCTTCACCGGCCCTCACTTTCGAGCGGCCAGCCGTGCACAGCGGCGACGTGCTGAGGTTGAGTTTTCTTCCGTGAGAGCACCTCGCTGTAGAAACCGAGAAGTTCCGCGCCGAGACGCCCAACCGAGAAGCGCGACATTACCTGGGTACGGCCGCGCTGGCCGAGAAAGGCACGCTGGAGAGGGTCGGCGGCAAGACTCTCCATTTGGGCGGCGAGCTGGGCGAAATCGCCGGGTTGGTGCACAGGATTGTCGGGGTGAATACCGGCCACCTCGCGTGCACCTCCCGCAAAGCTGACAATGACTGGCCGCTCACACGCCATTGCTTCGGGCAGCACCATACCGAACGGCTCGGGCTCGGTGCTGGCGTGGACGACGATGTCCAGGGCCCGGATGGCTGCCGGGGTGTCCTGGACGAAACCAGTGAAGCCCACCCGATCGGCGATCCCAAGCTCGGCGGCGAAATGCCGCAACTCTTCGACCGTGCACTGGCTGTCCGTGGTCTGGTAGATTGGACCGCCGATGATGTAAGCGCGAATAGGTAAGCGGCGTTTCAGCAGGGCCAAAGCCTGCAGAAAGACGCGATGGCCCTTCCACTTGGCGAACGTGGCGAGCAGGCCGATGCGAACCGTACTGGCGGCTGCCGATTCCAGGCTGCAGAGGCTATCAAGATCGAGAGTTGTTCCTGAAGGTGAGAAACGCTCGGTGTCAACGGCGTTGTAGATGGTACGGGCGCGCAGGGCAGGGCACACCCTGCGCAGATCGTCCCCAACGCTGTAGGAGTTGGTAATGGCTGCAGAGGGACGCCAGGCGCTCACGCGCAACAACCGGCTGGTCTGAGGACGTGACTGAACGTAATCGTGAATGTGCCAGATTACCGGGATCGAGGCCGGGGCACACCATGCTGACAGCAGGTGCATTTTGATGCCATTGGAATGAACCAACTCGGGCTGAAGTTGGTGCAGGCGTTTCCGCAAGTCGAACGTGTATTGCATTGCAGCCTGGGCAGAGGCAGCGCTCGCTTGAAGGCCACTCAGCGCGGTGGAAGAACGGCGCTTCTCTCCATGCTGTGCTAATGCCTGGCCGAAGGGCAGTACGTGTCCGGTGACGTCGTGTTGAGACAAGAGCGAGAGCAGAGGCCCGTCCTGTCCGGCAATGACGTGCAGTTCCGGCGAGGGATCTACTTGCCGAATGCCTTTGAGCATGGCCAGGAGGGCGGTTTCTGAGCCGCCCAGACCTCCGGAGGCACTGAGAAAGACAACTTTCATGGGTTGTAGCTGGTGATGAATCGAACTGGCGACTACAGGTAGTAGCTGTACTCGTTTCGTAATTCGGTGCGGCTCGGCTCCCAGGCATTCAAGATGGTCCCCAGGATGGGCACTTCGTCGTCGGCCAAAACGGCTTTCACGGACTGTAGAGCTGCTTTGCTGGTCTTGCCGGCGCGGACGATCAGCACAACTCCATCGACCATCTGGGCAATCAGGCGCGAATCGGCCAAAGGCATAACCGGAGGAGCGTCATAAAGAATAAAGTCGAAAGAATCCTTGAGGCGCTGCATGATTTCAGGCAAACGCTTTGAGTAATGAAGGGTCGAGACATTGCCCTGAGCCTTACCGCAGGGAAGCGCAAACAGGTTGGGAATCCCTGTCGGTTTCCGAAGCTCTTCGTCACGGTAAGCATTCACGGGCGTGGAACCCTCGATGAGTTCGCACAAGCCTTTCTCGGTCTCCATTAGGAGTGCTGCGCTCAGGCGGGAGCGACGGAAATCGGCATCGACGAGCAGGACACGGGCGCCGCTTTCGGCCAGACCGATACCCAAGTTGGTGACCATGGTGGTCTTGCCATCGCCGGCGTGGGCGCTGGTGACCAGGATGGCTTTTGCTCCGGACGAGCGGGCAGCTTCCCGCTTCAGAGACGTAAGAGCCTTGCGAAAGGATTCTGCGAGGATTGGTGCGCTGCTGCCCCAGGCTGCCTGTGCTACCTCATTGTCTTGGACCGCCGGAAGGAGGAAGTTCGGTTCCTGAGGACCCTCGATCGCCAGATGGCCGCGGTTGGGCGGGTAGACGGGCTGGAGACGGAAGGAAGAGACCGACCTCATAGAGGGAATCACTCCGAGTTCGGGGAGGCTCAGCAGAGCGCTCGCCATACCAGGATGTTGAACACTGTTGTCTTTCTTTTCGCGATAGAACGCCACACCCAGGCCAGCCGCGAGCCCAGCCATGAGGCCGATGGACAGCAGTGCGCCCGGTTTAGGCTGGTACGGAAGACGCGGTGCTTCGCATGGTTGAACAAGCTGAACCAAAGTTGTCGGTAAAGACTCGCCGATCTGACTCTGATTCACCTGACGGAGCAGACCCTCATACAGTGTCCGGTAGTTCTCAACTTCGTGGCTGAGGGTAACGTAATCGGCAGCGACGCCGGCGCGCGCTGCAACCTGACTACCTTGGGCAACAAAGGCCTGCCGTAACAGGTCTTCTTGGCGGACAGAGGCTGTGTACTCCTGATGGAGTTGCTCGATGATGAGTTGGATACGGTCATTCAGAGCCTTTTGCAGTTCGGCGGCACTGATCTCCACCCGCTTCAGTTTGGGATAGTTCGGTGTAAAGTTACTGAGAGCTGTTTTCTGCTCGTCCAAATCCTGGAGCTTGGATCGAAGTGTCTGCACCGTCGGATCGCTGTTGATGACGGGCACTGCATTCGGATTACTCTTGAGAGCAGTCTCATAAGCGGCTTGCGCTTTGATGCGCTGAGCTTGCGCGGTGGCCAGCGAAGCTTGCAGTTGCTTCAGCTTCGGGTCGTCCATGGTGGATTCGGGAGTGCCGTAGAACTCGTTGGAATGCTGCAGAAATTGGTGAAGCTTGGCTTCTGCCTCTTTCAACTTGTCCTTCTGGGCAGAAAGGCGGCTGCTCAGCCATTCGGTAGTTTGCTGGGCCGCCTGGGCGCGCGATTGCGTGGTTTGCTTGATGAACTCCTCAGCGACGCCGTTCAGAAACTCGGCCGCAATGGCAGGATTCGTCGCCTGACAGCTGATCTCCATGAGTCGTGTTCCATTCACCGGACGTGCGGAAAAGGTAGCGGCTGCCGTATCGATGGCTTCGCGGGCTTCCTCGTCCAGATTACCGGTCGAGCGCACGTGGGAGCGAATGACTGCGAGCGAATCGCCAGGAGTCTTGGGCCAACGTGAAAGATTGCTGCTCATACGTTCCACCACCCGCTGCATGACGGGCCCGTCTTCGAGCAGCCGCGATTCGGTCAGCATGTCGGCTCCATCGGAGCCAAAGCTCTTATCGACCGGCTCGACGCTGCTGTTGCGGTAGTTAGCGCTAAGGGAGTTTACTTCTAGTAACGCTTGTGTCTTGTAAACCGGCTTTTGCCAGACGAGAGCGACTAGCGATAAAGCAAGTCCTACAGCTGTGAGGAGCAAGGTGCTCCGCCAGTGCCGCTGGAACAGCCGACGATAGTCGTAGGGAGGAGCGTCAGGTTCCACCGCTCCTCGAATCGATCTCTGATGATTGGGCCTCATGATACTCCGATCGGGCGAAATCTCGTAAAACTTTAGAAAGCGCCCAGCATCCACGGAATCGTGAGCGGAAGCGCCATACTCGCCGTGCGGGTCCAGAAGAGCCGCTTATTATCGCGAGGAACGTAAAGGGAATCGTTGGGAACCAGTTCGAAGTCAGGCTCTTTGCCCCGAAAAATCTTCTCCAGATCGACCTCGATTTCCTGCCGGACCAGCGTGTTTTCGCGAACGCGCAAGACACGGACGTGATTGGAAGCCTCGGGACGCAGCCCTCCGGAAACGGCGAGCAGGAAGGTCACGGGAATGGTTTTCTGGCCCGACAGAGGCTGAGCGCCTGGCTTGCCGACTTCGCCATTCACGTAAACGAGCGGCGCTTTATCAGCCCAAATCACATCGAATGGTTTGATCTCGATGTCTTCATCGGGGCCTAGCTGGCTGAGGTCCTTGCCCACCATCAGTTCTGCGCTGTAAGTCGTCCCGTTTGAATCCTGACGTGCGTGCGGCAGTGGGAGACGGCCGGTGGACATGCGCCGGGTGATTCGAATGTGATCGCCAGCGTCCGGAGTCAGTCCTCCTGCTTCGGCGATGACCTGGAGTAGCGACGGTTTGCCCTTCATCTGGAAAACGCCAGGTGTTTTGAAATCGCCGGTCAAAAAAACGGGTGAGGACCGAAGCTGCGCCATGGAGACTGTCAGTTCCGGCTGCTTGACGAAGAGCTGCAGTTTGGCCGATAGCGAGGTTTTGATCTGCTCGATGGTGAGCCCTCTGGCTGAAAACGTTCCAATCAGCGGCAGGTTGATGTTGCCATCCTGATCAAGCACGAATGTCTTGCCGTCGAACTCGTCTACTTCGGTGACATGGATGGAGAGCTGATCGCCGGTTTCAAGTTTGTAGGCGTTCTCTGGGAGGATGAGTGACTTGGTTACCGCGAGCGGAGGTGCCGCGGAAGCGCCCAAACCGGCCAGCAAAGCCAGCGCCAGGAGTGCGCACTGGCCTCTCGCGATCCGTAGGTATGAGGTCCGAATGTTCATGTCAATTACCTGATTTCTCTTTCTTGACTGGATTGGATCTGGCCGGAGCCGCGCCGCAGGCGCACTGTGCAATGGGCTGCGTCGTCACTCGTTCGATCGACACGTGTACCTGACGCATAAGCGTGGCCACCTCTTCGAGACGCTGATATATCGGGCTGATGTCGTCGTGTCCGACGCGCTGATCCCGAGCCGCAAAATTCTGAACAGCAAAGCGTGCGAACTCCGAAATGTTCCGGGCTCCGCTCGAGTTGGAGGCTTCCTCCATGTGCCGAAACTCGTCCTCTGAAACGCGAAAAAACTCGACTCGTTTTCTAGCGTTGATAAATGGCATAACGCATCCGAAATCCTAAGGAAAGGTCAGGACTTGCTGACCGAAGAGAGTAGCCGGACGAAACTAAAAGCAGTGCTCTGCCGTGTGTGGATAGAGCTACCGCTAAACCCGTTACAAAGGGCTTGTCACCGCGTTGCTGTCCGTATGTACATAGCTTTGTCGGACACGCTGACGTTTGTCAATCGACTAGGTACGGAGTAAGTGCCACCGTACGGAATAAGAACAAATGAGAACACGCTTGAAACTGCACTTACTAAGACTGGCTCGTGAGGAAGAATTCTCATCAGACAACTGCTCAGGGGAATTGGATAGTAATGTGGCTAAACTCAGAATCTTCCGACTGATTGCTGGCTCAGCAAAGGAAAAGCCCCGCCGAGTAGCGGGGCTGAAAAAGTTGATTTAGCTAATCTGTTTGAAGACGTCTATCGTGCGAGCAATGAGTGACCCTGAGTGGAAAGGGCGGGCAGGATAGAAACGGGTCGGATCCAATCGTCCATCACCTCGGCTGCGACTGAACGCTGCAGCATAGAGATGGACACCACCACGCGATGTTTACCTTTGATCTCCGAGAGGATGCCCTCCAGACCGGCAAGCGGGCCGCGCTCGAGGATGACTCGCTGTCCGCATTTCAGAAAGCCGCATCGCGCTAGTGGTAAGCCGCTCTGGATGAGTCGTTTAACAGCTTGAATTTCATCTTCATCGATAGCGGCCGGGATACCTGCAAACCCAACGATGTCCTTAACGGCGGGCACGGTCAGAATGGGAAGACGATGCCGGACGTCGGTCCGGCAGAAAAGATACCCTGGAAACAGCGGAACGGCTAGAGTTTTCATGCGATCGCTACGCTGACGCACCTCCTGATAGGTAGGGAGGAAGGTCTCATAACCTTTGCCGGTCAGCGAACGCAGAACGGGTTGTTCGAAATTAGGGCGCACCTGAACGGCGAGCCAAGAATAGTGATCCAAAATGAACACCAATCGCCAAAAAAGTTACTGCTGATGAGTGGAGTGTGAACGATTTACAAAGCTGCGTCAATATCCTACATACGATGCTTAAGGGATAGGTGTGAGTCCTTTCAGGCAAATCTTAGGCCTACGTAGAGAGTCGCGAACTACCAGAACAGGAGTTAGTACTATGACACGACATAGATCCTTAAAGAGCAGATTGGCGTAGAGACATGCGGGAAGTGTCTGGTTGAGCGATGTGGTGCCAAGCGATCGAGATGCGACGCAAGAGCGAGTTGATTCGCTGCGCAGTGGCTGCCCATACGACTGAGCTATCTCTGGGGCAAGGCGGTCTACAGGACATTCTGAGTACCGAAGAGATGTTTCGCTGGCAAGGTATTCCTGCTCAGCGAAGAAGAGACAGTTACTCGGCCGGCAGGCGTCTCGCGAAGGCGGCGCTGGCTGAACTGACCGGAGCTTTCGATCCAAAAACGGTCAACATCACGAGCGGAGTGTTTGGACAACCTGTAGTCGCGGGCGAGATCGCGCCGGGGTGGAGCGTGTCGATTTCCCATTGCGAGCGCGGGGCAGTTGCGGTTGCGTTTCCATTAGGCCACCCGATGAGCGTTGATGTCGAAGTGCGTGCCGACGCTGAGCATACCGACATGGATGAGCACTTTGTGCCTGAAGAGCTACGCCAGGTGACGAGTGCCGGTGTTGCTCCGGATGCCATCAAGTCTGTCCTCTGGACGGCAAAGGAAGCGCTGGGCAAAGTTTTGCATTGCGGGCTCACGGTTCCTCTACAAATTTTCAAGATTGCGTCGATAGAGGGGACGGAGGATCTGGCCTTCGATTTACGCTTCGAGAACTTTGTTCAATATAAGTGCCTGGTGTGGATGCAGCGAGAAATGACGATTGCGCTCGCGCTGCCCGCCCGTACTGAGATAGAGCCGCTGCGGCAGTGCTGGGCGCAGGCATTTCGGTCGTACTAGGGGAACAACCCCGGTTCGAATTGCGAGTCGCCGCGCCATTCTTACGTTAGGCGAACCCTTAAAAACTGTCTGGTTGAAACGCCTCAAATCGGCAGTTACCTGCATTGTCCCTGATGCTGGTTTCGGCAGGTGGCGCTCACAGCAGGGACTAAAGGGCTTCTGGAGGATCGATGGGGTCTACGAATACCGGCCAGAATGACGGTGGGTTGTTCCCATCGGAAAACAGTCCCACCAATCCGGAGGGGATAATTCCCAAGCTAGATCTGACCAAAGCTGAACCCGAGTGGGTTCGCTTGGGCGAACTTCTGGAGCTTACTTATCTAATTGAACTAACCCGAGGACGAGGAAAAGCTCCCAAGCTATTGATCTATGGAGCGGGAGACGGGGATCGAACCCGCGACGTCCAGCTTGGGAGTTTGGCCTCAGTTGTGAAATAAGAACTTATGCACCCATGGCGGTCATCCTGATTGGTTAACACCCATGGAGTCTCAGGCACTTAGTCCAAGTGGTTCCTTAACGAACTAATCTGAACTAATTTTCAATCGGTTCTCAAGCTCTCGAAAACCCACAAGACCACCTCGGTTTCTTTGCCAAACGCGCGCCGGCATACCGGCGCTGACGCGAGGTGAAGAGTGCAAGATCGTGACGGCCGACGTGTGCCTGCGAGGCACAAGTTGGGTCAACAAGGATTTCGGTCAGCGGGCTCAGTTCTCAACCAACTCGCTCCGGAACTGGTCGTTTCCAAAAGCTCAAGCAGGCCGAGGGCAGTTGCCTGGTCCGAATCAAACGCGAGGAGAAGAACCAGACATTGGCTTTTAGCTCCCGGCCTTTGCGCTCTGCGGATTGCCAGTCCGTCGACCACCCCGGGGCGAACTCCTCTTCGAGCGACGAAACGGAACCTTCCTACTTCAGATCACCGGGCATCCGCAATTTGGCTTGCCGTTCGAACAGGATCGGCTGGTACCGATCTACTTGGCGGCATTGGCTGTGCAGCAGAAGAGCCAGACGGTTCGGTTCCGGAGTGGGGCCGAGCTGAATGGAAGAACAACTTGGCACGAGTTCGTCAAGCGGCATGGGAAGTTGATCGTAGCCGCCGACTTCTTCACCACCGAGGTCTGGATAAGCAAAGGACTAACGCGCTATTTGGTCGTCTTCTTCACCGAGTTTGTCAAGCCGAAAGGTAGCGATCGCGGGAAGTGCGTCGCGCGCGATGGTCTGTGGATGTGTCAAGTGGGCCGTCAAGTGACGGAATGCTGTAGACGGCATCCTAAAGGGCAAGCGCTTCCTGATCCATGATCGCGATCCGCTCTTGACTGCGGAGTTCCAAAGCATTCTGTCGACTGTGGGCGTCGGCTGCGTCACGTTACCCCCACGATCGCACCGGTATCAGCTTCTGGTTTTGGCACAAAGATACTCACGGATCTCACCTTACGCATTTCCGATCGAATGCGGCTCACCGTAACTCTTCAGCCCGGACAGATCCAGCAAACAGTTGAAGTGAGTGGCCAAGCGCCTTTGGTTGACACCGCGTCTACCACTCTTGGCGATGTTGTAGCTGAGCAGCAGGTTCACGATCTCCCTATCAATGGCCGTAGTGTTTCGTTGCTCTTGACTCTGGTACTCGGGGCAGTTCTAACAGGCAGTGGAATCAGGTGAGTATCGGAGGAAAGGGAACCTTCAGTAACGAAGGTGGATTGCACTTTCTGCTCGATGGCGGAAATGCGAGCCGAGTTGACTACGACGATATGAATAACACGTATGGCTCAAGTGCCGGCCGTGTGTCCCGAGCTAGCGTAGACGCGGTTGAAGAGTTTCGTGTATACACCGATTCCTATTCTTCTGAATACGGCCAGACCCAAGGCGGCGTCATCAATCTGATCATTAAGTCCGGCACCAACGATTTCCACGCAAGTCTTTTTGAGTACTTCAGAAATGAGAAGTTGGACGCGCGAGACTACTTCAATTCCATGCCCCGGTACAAGCCCGCCTACCGCTTGAATCAGTTTGGAGGAACCTTTGGAGGTCCAATCATCCACAATAAGCTTTTCTTCTTTGCGGATTACGAAGGTGTGCGGCAGCGTAGCGGCAATATTCTGCTGGCGCAAGTACCAACCGCAGCAGTCCGGGCCATTGCGCTGCCGGTCATACAGAGCGCATTCAATGCACTCCCGTTGCCTAATGGTCCGCTCCCTACAACTGATCCACGTTTCGGACAATATGCCGAGTCAGTGTCGAACCCCCTCACAGAAAACACTGGCATCATCAAAGTCGATTGGGAGGTATCCTCACGCGATCATGTCACCGCTCGCTATAACGCCAACCAGAACCTCACGGATACTTACTTCGGTGTTGCCACGGGACAGGTTCAGCATGCGCCTGGCTTCCTTCAACTGGGGATGATTGGGTATACGCGGACGATCTCCCCTTCCCAGTGACCTGCAATTGCAATGCTTTCTGGAAGAAGCGCCTGGCAGCATCCCGCGTCGCGCTTCGGAGAAAGCAGAAAGTCGATCGTGTCAGCGCTGGAGTCAACCGCCCTCTATAGATAGGTCCACTTGCCGGCGATCTTGAGATAGGTCTCGTCCACTCGCCACGATCGGTTCGTCACCCGCAGTTCCGACCGGCAGCGTTGGTGTAGTTCTGGGGCGTATCTCTGGACTCAGCGCCAGATCTTGACGTGGTCGACGCTGACGTTACGCTCTGTCATTAGTTCCTCCAGATTCCGAAAACTAAGCCCTTAACCGAAGATACCAGCGTACGCACGAGACGATGATCCCGGCTTCGAAATGCCTTCCCCTGAACAGTGCCGGTCGGTTTCGCCTCATGCACGCGCAAGCCCAGCAGACTGCATGCCCACCTTTGCAACACATCCGTTGCAGCCATTGGATTATCAAATGTTGACCATGTCGAACAAGCGAAGGGTTTTGAATCCAAGATGTGGAATCGCAACTCGGACCGCATGTTGACCCGATTGTGATCTCCTGAGATCTAAACGTTGGCGCGCTGCACCATCCAATTCAACCGTTTCCACCCGCTTAAGAGGAACTCCGAACGCTATTTCATGCTCACTTTCAGAGGCTGCGGCATTGAAGAGGCGCACTAGCAAATCACGTCCGTTCACAATGATCGAGGAAAGCTGAAGACCTCTACTTGATGTAATAACTAGATGCTAAGAACGGTTTGCAGAGGGGCCAGATAACTCGACGAGCAGAGGCTCAGACCAAGCGGCAGTTTCTTGCCAAAGTCCGGCTTTTCTCCATTGCCTGCGTGCGGCATTACCGCGTAGCGAAGTTCCTGTAAACCATTGAGCGCGCATTTCCCCCACCAATACCCGCCATCCCAACCCCATCCCATTTATAAGGAAAGCGGGTGGTCTTCACCATGCGCGTAACTGGTTGTATGATCCGAAAAGAGGGCCACACCGATATCATTTGATTCAGCTATCTCATCTACCCAGTTAACAACGATATTGTGCTTGATGCTGTCCCAGCTTAAAGAAGGTGTCGGTGTTCTCGCTCCGGCATACATCAAATGCTGCATTCTTATTGATTCGGCTATTAGGACTTGCAACCGGGAAATGGACGAGGAGTTTCAATCGGCCATCGTATTCCGAACGCCGCCTTCCTTTCGTCCTGTCTTCAGGCTTGATTTCCCAAGGGTCGCCGATCCAGGATCCTTTGCAAATCGAAGCTGGGTCTGAAACTCGATTTTGGGTTTTCCCTGGATTACGCTGACATACGTAGTAACGGCACTGCGCCGACTAAGCCACGAATGGAAAGAGCGACGCGAATTGGACCGCTCTCCAAGACTTCCACAGTCGCCGGGTCGATGCTACTCCGCCACTTCTTGTCTTCTATGAAATAACCGCAGATTTTATGAAAGCAGCGGTCGCCGTCCCTGCAAAGTTCTATGTTCAAGTGCTTCGCGAAGAGGCTTGAAACTATGCCACCACGTCGAGGGTCGAAGCGGATCACATAGAAATCACTTTCGACAGTCACAACGGTGTCCGACCCGTTCCTGGTGGTAACTCAGGAAGGGCCAGGAGGGAGCACATCATCTGGCAGCGCTTCTACAACATAATTAGCGGTGCCAGTACCGGAAACCGCTGCAAGAAATTGCAGACGGCCGGTCCGATACTCTCGTCCGGTGACAAAGCACCTGGCTGCACGTTTCCGCGAACACGGACTTTCCTCAACAAGGCTATTCCGCTCATGCAAAAGAGCATTGAAGACTGTCATCGGAGTTCGGCGACTGTCGATTGCGTCCATTGGTTTTGAGGTCTCGACCAGGCGACTCAGAGATGTGTCGATGATCTCGGTGCATAGGTTCTCCGCATCCCACGTCTCCAACGCTACTTGAAACGCCCACGCATTTAGGCCCGATCGGGTTGTGGCAGTAATCCAGGAATCATGGTGTTGGGCCCAGAGCGTCTTTTCCCACGCGGTACGTAGATCCCCGTGAGGATAGGGCTTCTTAGCGAAGATTGCGGCCATAGACGAAATCTTTTCCGCAACGATCAGTCGATTTTCTGCTGAGCGTACCTGACGGGCAATTTCTTGTATCGTTTTCTCGCCGTAAGGGAGAGCACAGCGGGTTCCTTCGATACCAAGCCTCCAATTTAGCTTCGTTTCAGGGGCAACAGTATGCAGGTATTCCCGCCATGTCACGAAGCTAATATATTCGCCATGAACGTTAGGTCGGGCAGCCCAGCCGAGATCCTGGAAGCACATTCCGGCAGGATGACTGATCCCATGTTCAACACACTTCGCGGCAAACTCTTCGGAGCCGGTCTGCGCCTCGGTTCGCCACGTATCTAGTAGTTGCTCGCAAGCATTACGGGGAACCGTACGAATAGATGTTCCATCTGGACCGATCCAGTTGACGCTCTCTGCATCTACCCCAACGCTGTATCCGCCCCAAGCCGTGCTTGGATTCTTCAACACTGCCCCTTTGAATCCGAGCGAGACAAGTATCTGCGACAGGCAACTTGCCCAGCATGGCTCCTGGACCGCATAGGTATCTACAGGAAGTCCAGGGAAAGACTTACGTGTAATCTCCAACCCATATACAAGCTGGCGAATATTGCTCTCGCCCGTTAGGGCCCAACCGTACGGCTGGCAAAAGGTGCCACCCACCATTTCGACCCGAGGCTGTACCCCGGAATGCTGCAACAACTCCTTAAGTTCAGCGAACGATTGAGGATCGTCTTCGGCTAGGCGCACCCACGATGCTGCTTCGATATCCAAGCAGAGCTTCAATGAAGGGGTAGAGCGCAGGCAGGTAAGAATATCGCGCCAGGCACCGGCAGGCATATGGCCCCTAACGCCACCATGATACCCATCAACAAAGTAAAGGTGGCTCTGTTTTGGAGCAGCCGCGGACCCTGTAGCTTGGGTAGCGGCTATGACTGCCCCGATGAATTCACGCCGTCTCATTGATTGCTAGCCCCAGCATTTAGAACGAGTAACGGAGAGCGAACTGAATCTGACGATTTGTATGAAATCCTTCGACGGTAGTAAGGGTGCTGGTCGTTTGACCGAAAATGGCAGATTGCTTAGGCTTGAATTCGGGTTTCCAAATTGGGGATGGTTGAAGATGTTGAAAAACTCAGATCGAAATTGGACGTTCTGGTGTTCCGTGATGGAGAAGTCTTTAAACAGAGAAGTATCGAAATTGACCGCTCCAGGGCCGGTGAGAGCATTTCTGCCCAAGTCTCCATAGTGCCCAACCGGCGCAACGAAAGCAGCAAGGTTTAACTGGTTAGAAGGCACGTTGAAGTTTGCAGGTGAGTTTGGCACGCCGGGAACTACGTCAGCGCGACCATTCGCCTGACCAACCTTAAGAGGATCGCAACCACAGGACACGCTGTAAGGGAAGCCGCTCCGGATGGTTCCAATTACATTGATCTGCCAACCGGATCCAATTGCTTTAAACAAATGTGGAACTCTCGGGATCTGATAGGTCGTGTCGAACTCAAAATTGTGGCGAACATCGAAATCCGAATTCCCATAGTCCAGCAGGGCATTGTGGTCATCCTGGAAACCGCCGAAGACTCCGGGCGCATCATCTAGCGATTGAGACCAAGCGAAAGCGAAGCCGGAGGATGGCTTACCCAAGCGCATTGCGGAGTTGGCAGCAGAGCGTCCGCGCTTTGGCTGTCGACGGTTGACAGCGTCGCTGAAGCGCGAAGGCGTTTCAGCGTGGCACGGACGGGTGCATCAGATCACGAAGGAGTTGCGGTTGCAAGTGCCGCGGCGGAAACGAAAACGGTTTCCGTGTTCGAAACCCAGGCCGACAGGGATTACGCGTCCGAATCAACGCTGGGGTATGGACTTCGTGAGCGACAGTCTGCCGGGCGCACGTGTTTTGCGAATACTGGAGCAACTGGCTGAGAAACGCGGAGTGCCCGATGCTCTGAGTGTCGATCATGGGCCTGAATTGGTTTGCGATGCGGTGCGCAGATGGTGCCAGCAGAAGAGCGTGACACTCGACTACATCGAACCCGGAAAGCCCATGCAGAATGGACATATCGAATCGTTCAACGGCAAACTGCGCGACGAATGTTTGAATGCGCACTGGTTCACGAGCCTGCGGCAGGCCCGGAACATCATCGAAAGCTGGCGGACCGATTACAACCAAGCACGCCCACACAGCGCATTAGGATATGCAACACCGAATGACTTCGCGAGTTGGAGCAGCGCTTCCGTCGCCGTTGCCATCCTGAGTAACACGACAGCGAAACCGGGTCAAGGCAACCCTGTCGGGCTCGCTGCGCTCGGCCTTGACCCGGTCCCGCCGCCGTGCAAAAGACTACTGACATGAGCAGCGAAGGAAAGCTTCGAACACAGCTAGTGAGAATCGGAAATCCTTGTTACGATTGGAACAGTTTCTACGGGCAGGTCAGGGCGAGATCAATGAATTTGAAGCATCCGATGCACAAAATTCGTTCGATGCTAGGAGCGTTCCATTTGTAGGCTAAGCCTCGTTTTTGACAAAAGAAGGCAAACGAACGCTGCATCGGAAGTTCATTCACTTTCCAGATTCTCCAATGAAGTGGCACGTCGCTTGACGACCCGGACAATACGGCGTTGCTAAATACGCCAGAAACGCCCCACCCCAATGTCCCCATCTTGAAAGACGCTCCTCACCAAATAGGAATAATCCCAGGAAAGCGGATTCGATGAAGAAGCAGGGCCGCTCGAAAACCTTCGAACTTAGTATGTCGACGCTCCTGTGCAGATAACAACCCGGAAATGCGCGAAAGAGCGAGTGGCAAGTGATTGTTAAAAGTGGAGGTCCGGCGTGATAGCGAAAACCCTTATTTGCGTTCTGCGGACCTGATCGCAATTTTAGGCAGCGTAGTCGACGCGTTCGCCACGTGCGAAGTCCGTCTCCAGACCTGTCGAGCGCTGTTGGTGGCGATCTAAACGGATCTAGCTGGTAACGACCGAGCGAATCCCGACTTTGTCTCACCTTGATTCTCGGGTTCTTACGAATGTTGTTTGTTGGATGACTGAGGAAAATCGTCTTTCTCCATTTCCGATAGTAGGATCTTTTCAGTGCCTACCGCTCCCCGGACCACCGAACGGACAGTTTGGACCCGGACAGCAACGCCGTACTTCGTTTCTAGAGATCTAACGATGTGCTGGTAGTCCTCATCGATTCCAGCGAGAATCGCACATTTCGTCTGCGCAGAGCACAACTCAGATTCTGGGATTTCATAGATATCAATCTTTCGTGCCGTTAGAGTGCCATGGTGGCGGTCACGAACAGGCACACTTCCAATCTAAGCAAATCGGCTACAGTGCGCCATCATACCTTTGTATGTCTTGGCACATAGGGCGACCGAGGATTAAATTAGAGCTCGTCGGGAGCTGTAAACCACGTGCTCATCCGACAGCGTCACATTAAGGTGGATTATGCAACAGAGGACATGGACCCGCTATCGGTTGGAAGACGAGATGACGAGCCCAACGGTCACTGAAGGCCGGGGAGTGCATCCTAGGCGAACCAGGCTTGCGGGATCGAATCATAGCCGACCCGCTATCGTGTTGGGCAGTAAGATTGCCGCCGTTCGCATAGTTTCTGCTGAGGAACCAGCGGGGAAACTAGGCTACGTTGTTCAGTTACAACCCGGTAGTCAGATCGTCTTATGTGGCCCCGGCTTCAACGAGAAAACTCTGACAGTCTCCCTGGAGGATGATCTCTACTATGTGTTTCGATTCGACATATGCGATTGGAAGCAAGAGCATCAAATTCTATCCCGAGAGTACTTACAGTCGAAAGACCACTCTTGGAACCTACATCAGCCCGACACTCGATAGCTCAATCTGGATAGCAGAGCCGCGGGCTGGGCGTTCGTAGCAGACACGAAGTGACACCTAGTCCAGTTAGTTGGATGGCAGGTTCTCGGTCATTCGGACAAGGTGGGCAACCGATTGAGCTCCCATCTTGTTCATGACTCGGCCGCGGTGTTGTTTCACGGTTATTTCACTGATTCCGAGCTCCCCTGCGATTTGCTTATTGAGCCTACCGGCAACAACCAATTCCATGATCTTCCGTTCACGAGGGGTGAGGGTCGCGTAACGCCCCCGGACATCCTGTACGTGAACTCGATGTAGCCTTGCGAGTCGATCACGGTCGAGGGCCTCTCGTATCGCGTTTAAAAGGTCGTGAGGAAGCAAGGGTTTTGTTAAGAAAGTCACCGCGCCGGCTTTGAGGGCTCGAACTGAATCGCATATTTCCCCTTGCCCGGCCATGAAAATGACCGGCACGTGCATATCGGCGTCGATCAGCTGATCCTGAAGATCAAGTCCGCTGGTCCCGGGTAATCGAATGTCTAACAGCAGGCAACACGGGTCGCAAGGAAGGAGGGCACTCTGAAAATCTATTGCCGAACCGAAAAGCCGAACCTGAAATCCGGCCGCTCTTAGAAGGCTTTCTAACGCGGTTCGAAGCGCCGGATCATCGTCGACTACATACACCCAGGCGGCATTTTCCCCCATATCAACCTAGGTTCAGAGCCGGTAGAGAGAACTGGAAAGTCGCCCCTGTGTCCTCGTTAACACTCGCCCATAACCGCCCACCATGTGCTTCAATGAGGGAGCGGCTTATGGTTAGCCCCATGCCAAGCCCGTCGGGTTTATTGGTGACGAAGGGCTTGAAAAGTTCCTCAATGAGGTTGCGATCAAGACCGGGACCAGAATCGCGCACATTAACAACAATCCTGTCAGGAGGGTCATTGCGCGAAGCGATCAGAAGGTGTCGTGTCCCTTCTGGGTTCGCATGCATCGCCTCAATTGCATTTATAACTAAGTTCGCTAACACCTGTTTCAACTGCACGGGATCGCCCCGAACCGGAAGCACATCGGTCGAAAGGTCGGTTCGAAGCGTTATAGAGTGTGTAAGTACTTCGTACCTAGTTAACGACAGTACATCCGTGACAAGGTCATTCATATAGACGACTAAACTTTGTGGCGGGCCTTTCTTGATCAGCGATCGAATTCTGGATAGAACCTCGCTCGCGCGAATGATCTGCTCCATGATGCGTTCCGTCGCAGCAACTCCCTCGATGATGTCGGGGGGAGAGCGTTGAAGCCACAGCAGACAAGCACCGGCATCGGCAATCACGGCGCTAAGCGGCTGATTTACTTCGTGGGCAATCGAGGCTGCGAGTTCCCCCATGGTTGTGATCCGGGCCATATGGGCCAGTTCCAGGCGCGCTTTTTGCAAAGTATCCTCAGCTTGCTTACGCTCAGTGTTGTCAATAATAGTTCCAACGAGCTCGGTGAGTTCGCCGTCTTTGCTGAACACCGGCTCGGCCAAGCTGTGGATGTACCGAACAGTGCTGTCAGGCCGTACAATCTTGCAATCTGTTTCAAAGTGAGTGCCCTCCCGAATGGCTCGTTCCAGTGCCCGTTGAGTTTGATCGCGATCATCCGGATGAATCACCTGTAGGGCATGCGGATAGGTGAGCGCCGTCGGTGCGGGGTCCAAACCGAGAATACGGAAATGTTCGTCCGACCAGAACAGTTCTCGATTCTCAATGTTCAGCGCCCAGCTACCCGTGTGACTCAGTGCCTGCGCCTGGGCTAAATACGCCTCCCTGCGGCGCAGTTCGCGTTCGGCCCTCTTACGTTCTGTGATGTCAGTGTTTATCTCCAGTATCCCCGAAGGTGTGCCTTGCTCATCGCCCTGCAAAACCCATCTGCCGTTTACCTCGATGTCTCTTCCGTCCGCTCGAGCTTGAGTGAGCTCCCCGTCCCACCGTCCTTTCGTGAGTACTTCATCCTCAACCTCTCGCAGCGGGCGAGAGAAACGCGTTCGCAATAAGCTGTGAGAAGTCTTGCCGATAGCGTCTCCTGCGGTCCAGCCATACATTTCGGCCGCGCCGCGGTTCCAATAGCCGATTTCCCCTTTCAGATTGCGAACGATAACGGCGTCGTACGTCAGATCCAGCAGATTGGCTTGCTGTCTGATCAATGTCTCGGCGCGCTTACGCTCGGTCATCTCAAGCCGCAGCTCATCGTTCGCTAGTACAAGCTGCCTTGTGCGCTCAAGGACACGCTGCTCCAATTCATCACGCGCTTGGCTTAATGCGAGATCCGCCTTCTTGCGTTCCGTGATGTCTTGCAGAAGCTCTAAGAAACAATCGACAGGGCCGTTCGCAAGACGTAGTACTTTCACCGAGATGGTGGTGTAAACAATGTCGCCGTTCATGCGAATCCAGCGCTTCTCCATGGAATACCCGTCGACTTGCCCGGCCAAAACGCGACCAAAATTCGCGATCTCCGAGAGTAAGTCATCTGGATGTGTCAATTCCGCCCAGGATTGTCCCAGAAGATCGTGGCGTTTGTACCCCAGAATGTTGCAAATCTCGTCGTTGACTTCAACGAACGCTTTGGTCGGAGAAGTAAGAGCCATACCGATCAAGCCTAGTTCGAAGTACCGGCGGAATCGCTCCTCACTCCGCCTGAGCGCCTCCTCGGCCTTCCTGCGCCGGAGTTGGACACCAACGCGCGCCAGGAGTTCCCGTGCACCAAAGGGTTTGACCAAATAATCGTCGGCACCTGCTTTGATTCCTTCAACGGTCGCTTCTTCCCCGGCTCGTGCCGAAAGAAGCACGACGGGAACATCTGCCAGCTGTGCATCGTTTCGGAGTGCCTGCAGCAGTCCGAAGCCGTCAAGGAGCGGCATCATAATATCCGCCAGCACTAAATCCGGTGCTGCAATTCGGGCCGCCTGTAGTGCAGCTACACCGTCAGTGACCGTCTTGACCTGGTAGCAGTCCGCGAGTACACGGGCAATATATTGCCGCATGTCGGCGTTATCGTCGGCAACGAGTACATGGGGCGTCGGCGATTTGGCGTGAGGCGATCGCCGATCCCCCTCTAGTCCGCTGCTCTCTTGCGATGAGACCGACCAACGTAGCGCCTCCTCTAGAAATGCAGCACCGTCGGAGCTTACGGGGTTCGCTCTTCGCTCAGTGCCGATGTGTTCGCGAGGCAGATGCCGCATGCCCCTCGGGATCGAAATGAAGAAAGTGGTGCCACTGCCTGCATGACTCTCAAACGTGACCTCCCCACCGTGGAGTCTGACCAGTTCCTTGACCAACGACAGCCCTATACCTGTACCTTCGAACGTGCGTACACGCATAGAAGGAGCCCTGTAGAAACGTTCGAAAATGTGTGATTGCTCGGCGTCCGGAATGCCAACACCTGTGTCAGCCACTGTGAGTTCGATTAACTCGGCGTGTGAATGCAGCCCTACTTTGATGTGGCCTTGAAAGGTGAACTTGAAAGCGTTGGCTAACAAATTTAGGACGATTTTTTCCCACATCTCTCGATCGACGTAGACGGGTTCGAACAGTGGGGGGCAATCTACGATCAGCTTGAGTCCGGCGCTTTCGATGGCGGAATGGAAACCGCTGGCGAGTTCAGCAGTGTAGGTATCCAATGCGGTCGGCTCGTACATTGGCTCCATCCGCTTCGCCTCAATTTGCGCAAAGTCGAGAAGGGTGTTCACGAGCTTCAGCAGGCGAAGCGCGTTTCGGTGGACAAGCTTAAGTTCCTCGCGCATGATGGTCGCAGCGCCGCTCTGCTTGCTTCCATTAGCGTTCGCCAATGCTTGCTCAATGGGGCCCAGCATCAAAGTGAGCGGTGTCCGAAACTCATGGCTAACGTTGCTGAAGAACTCTGTCTTTGCACGGTCTACCTCGGCTAGCACTTCAGCGCGACGGCGCTCTGCCTCGTAGGCTTGGCCATTCGTGATTGCGGCGGAAACTGCACTGCTGACCAGTTCCAAGAAGTGTCGGTACGCGTCATCGAATGTACGCAGCGGGTTTAGTCCGACGATCAAGATTCCACCGGGCGCCGTATCCATGTTTACAATCGGCATCGCCACCGCTTGAGTGATCCGATATCGCTTTCGCGCCAGAGGGAGGTAACGGGAAGCCTCCTTCAAATCCGAGAGCAACAAAAGTGTACGAGTCCGCAACACTGTGTGGAGTGGCCAAATGCATTCAGCGTCGGCGGGAACAGCTTCCGGTGCGGCCTTGTTTCCACGGTTCAGGCCAGTTGTCATCCGGAGCAGAGCGGTTCGGGTCTCCGAGTCAATAGAGGTAGATAAGCGCAAAAGGCAGATCTATCAAATTGCTCTGGATTGCGCTTGCTACAAAATCGCAACCCTGCTGTCCCGTGCGAGCTCCCCCGCCTTTCGCGGCCAATTCCCGAAGAAGGGCGAGTTGCCGTTCACCGAAGACCCGCTGGGTTTCTTCAGTGACGGGGCACAGGATTCCGCCGAAGCCGCCGTTATCGTCTGGAATCGGACTATACGAGAATGTGACGAACGTCTCTTCCGGATAGCCCTTCCTATACATGATGAAGGGCAAAGCCTCGTCATACGTTCCCTCATCCCTGTGCATCGCAAATTCGGCTCTCGGTCCCACTTCGTCCCAGATTTCGGGCCAGACAGCCGAGGCCGGCTGACCGAGTGCCTTTGGATGTTTGTCCCAAAGAAAACCTGCATAGCCGTCGTTGTAAAGAGTGATAAGTCGCTCGCCCCACCAAACGAACATCGGTTGTCGGGAGGTCAGCATGATGCGCGTGCTGGTCTTGAGATTTCGTGGCCAGTTCTGCGGAAATCCCAGCTCCGACCGCGCCCAGTCAAATGAACGCATTCTGCGCGCCATTTCGCTCTCGCCGGGAAAAACCGTCCTCAGGTCATCACTCCACACGAGGAACTTCCCAGTACAGTGTTACCCACATCCGCGCGCGACACGAGTTGTACACTGAGCAGCTGCCGCCGACCAATCGTCGTACGGAAGGCATCGCCGCACTGAGCTTCAAGGCAGACCCAAAGCATTCGCGCATTCCAAACTTCTCTCGGAACCGAGATTAATTGTCTAGTGACAACTCACTCAAAATTTCCTTCTTTCCGGCAGCACGGCAGCGATAACCCCCTGCTAGATCCTGAGGACGGTATGGTTTTGTGACATAGCCACATGCGCCAACGTCCTGAGCACGCTGCCGTACGTCGTCGGCATCGAACCCTGTTACGAACACAATTGGCACGTCGAAGCAGCCCCTGAATCAATCGAGCCGCCGTGATGCCATCGATCTCTCCACGCAGTCTGATGTCCATAAGCACAACGTCCGGGCGCGTAGCTTCGGCCGATGCCACAGCGTCTTTTCCTGTGTCCGCCATTCCGACTACCTCATACCCTAGCGAGCGAAGAAGCGCCCCGGTTGCGATCGCTACGACTTGGTCGTCCTCCACAATCAAAATCCGCCATTGTCTGGCATGGGCATTGCCGATTCACTGCTCACTTGCCTCGGCTTTGGCGGGAAATTGCACGGTCACAGTTGTACCCCCGACCGATCGGACCTCGATCGTCCCCCGCAATTGCCTGACGAGCGCATGCACCAATGTGAGGCCAATTGAGGATAATTGGTGATAGTTCAATCGTTCAGGAAGGCCCTGACCAATGTCGGCCACAACCAATTGGACGAGGGGACCGCTAGACCAAACGCTGGTTTTGATAACGCCTCGCGGAGCGGGAAACGCGTGCTTGCATGCATTTGAGACCAGTTCGTTCAGGAGCATGCCGAATGGTACGGCACGTTCAAGCTCAAGAGTTGTTGTATCGCCAGAAATCTCCAAGCTGACGCGTTCTTCGAGGTCGTAGAAGCGGACAAGCCCCGGCGCGAGCTGGCGTGCATAATCAGCAATCATGATGTTGGCGAATGATTTGGCTCGATACAGGAGCTCGTGTATCGAGGAAATGGCCAGTACGCGATTGCGCATCTCCTCAAACAGCGATTGGACTTTTTCATCTTCGACCTGCAAAGCCTGCATCGTGATCAGACTTACGATGACTTGCAGGTTGTTTTTAACCCGATGATGAACTTCCTTGAGCAGTTCTTCCTTCTCCGCTAACGAAACTCGGAGTGCTTCGGCGGTGCGCTGCCGCTCCGTCAGGTCGGCCGTGACCACAAGCAGACTTTGAGGCCGGCCTTGTTCATCAGCTAATGGTGTAACGACGCTGTTGGCCCACACTGCTGTGCCGTCGGGATGGCAATACCGCTTGTCAATCGACACCGGCCTCAAGGTCTCGATGGCCTTTCGAACGCAGGCTAGACTGTGCTCGATGTCATCGGGTTTCGTTACATCCTTGAAGCTGAGCTGCAACACGTCGTCGCGGCATCGACCGAGAATTCGACAGAGTTCATGGTTGGCGCGGAGAAAGCGCCCATCCAGTGACAGTTCAGAAAGGCCAACCGCCGCTTGTTCGAAGATGGCCGAAACCTGCGATTCTTTCTCGCGAAGAAGTTCCGCGCCGTGTTGTCGCGCGGTCTCATCCCGCATGATTCTTGCGACACCGACGAAGTTGCTTTCTTCATCACGTATCGGCTCACTTATGGAAAGCGCCCAGAAGCGTGTGCCGTCCTGGCGCACGAACCATCTGCCATCCTCAATTCGGTTCCCTGCCGCCAGTGTCAGTAGTTCGTTGCGAATAAGACCGCCTTCAACGTCTTCTGGGGTTAGTAGGTCGGAGAATGCTCGTCCGAGCACGGTTTCAGGAGGGTATCCGAAGAGTCGCTCTGCGCCTGGATTCCACGCTGTGATGATGCCTTTGGGGTCACTTTGCACAAGCGCGTATTCGCGAACATTTTGAACGAAAAGCCGGAAGAGATCTTCCGCTTCGCGCAGAGCTTTCTTGGCATGACGGCGCATCTCCGCCTCCTTGGATCGAGAAATGATAAGGGCTGCCGTCCGAGCTACCATCGCACAGAACTCAATTTTCTCCGGCATGGCTTGCCGTCGGTCCCTCGAGTAGATGCGAGCGTGCCGATTGACTTTCCCAGCGTGGTGTGTATCGGGAAGTTCCAGCGGCCTCGATAAGCGAATTACTCGGCAAGCGAGAGCCATGGTCTCCACCGCGGGTCCTGGGTCACGTAAGCGGTGAGGACAGGCAATCCCGTGTGCGTAGCCAAACCGCAATCCAAGGATTCTGGCCCGATTCTGAACCCGTTCACCGCCTCAGCATATGCGGACGGCATACCTACAAAATGGTTTAGCGCTGTACCTTCGGGGTTAGCGACATAGAAGGCTTCTCGCGCGTCGTGACCCAGCCGGTTAGACGCGGCTCGCACCAAGAGAGCACGAGCCGTTTCGAGTGTTGCTCCGCTTAGCGCGGCCTCCAATACTTCGCCCTGGTCGGCGAGCCAGGCCTCACATTCTTTCAGCTCTTGCTCGGATCGCTTTCGTTCCGTGATGTTGGTTATGAATCCGACGCTGAGGAGCGGAGTATCACAATTGTCGTAGATGAGTTTGCTCGGCCCGTGTAACCACCGAATTTCACCACTCGTTGAAACGATCCAATATTCCAGGTCGAAACCATTGACTTGTTCAGTGACGAACTCGTGCCTGTGCGCTTCGACCCTTGCCCGGTCCTGCGGGTGAATTCGCCTCAGCCAGGCGTCGGCCGACCCTGCCTCCTCGTCCGACTCGAAGTCCATCAAACGCTTGCCGTTCTCGCTCCACTGCAAGGTGCCGGTTGTCCAATCCCAAATCACCCAACCCGTGTGCCTCGTGTGCATGGCGATGGGCAGGAGATCGCGCGCCTGTGCTGGTAATCGTTCAGACGGTTTCGCAGTCGCTTCTCGCCGTGAGCTTTGCTCAGGAGCCACGGAACACCTCCGCGTCGTGCGTCCCTATTATCACTCCCGAAAGGCGGAGCTGTACCACTGTTCACCGTAATTACTCCAAATTGTCTTGTTACGTCCTTCGGCGGTCGGTATTGTGCACGAATTGTCTGCCGACAGTGTCGAATTCCCCAGGCGGATATCCGTTTACCTGATCGCATTAGTTCGCATGTGCAATTGCGAAATTCGTATTACTAGACGTTGAAAGCACCTGCCTTTGAACCACGACACGAGCGAGTTATTCGTCCGTGCGCCTGAACCCATCGCAAAGACCGGAGCACGGGCAGAACGGTTGTTGCGGTTGCGCGGAGCCTTGGCCGGCGGCGGCACTTGCTGCCTGAGTAGAAACTCTCTGCTCTAGAACAAGCGCTCAGAGGCTGAAATGGCCCGTGCGCGAACCGGATCGCCTAAAGTGATTTCTTCGCCACCATCAGGCATAGAATCCTTCTGATTGCGGACGACCAAGTCACATGAGCTTCGAGGACAACGCAAGCCCTTCAACTTCGCGATCAGTTCGGTCTACTCAGGCTCCTATTCCGGCTGGCGAATTCGAAGCGGCGGGCTCATACCGAATCCTTTGAGTGCCCCTTCATGGTCTCATCAGCGCGATTAAATTCGGTCCGTCGCCGCTGGTCGCCGGATGAGGGGCCTCGCCGTCTCTTGGCCATCTCCGCGGCTTTCGGAGTGCGGCTCCTCGGATCCATCCTGATGTCGGGTGTGTTGCGGTCCTTCCGTGGCATGCTCTGACTTGTGCAATCGGCGTGCCAGCGTTCGAGATCACCTTCGGGCGACATGCTCGGAGCGATGCCGGCGTGTTTCGCTCAGGCAATTGGCATCCGATTTGCAGCGTTGACGGCGAGGTGTATCCGTGAACAGACTACTTATGCCTTTAACCGCCCGCGACCACATCCTGGGGCCGCGCGATGCGGCGCTGGAACTGGTCGAGTACGGCGATTACGAGTGCCCCCACTGCAAGGCGGCGAATCCCGTCGGCAAAGTGCTTCTGGCGGAGTTCGATACAAACCTCCGCTTCGCCTACCGGCACTTTCCGCTGATCGAAATCCATCCATTTGCGGAGCCGGCCGCGGAAGCTGCCGAAGCTGCCGGGGCGCAGGGCAAATACTGGCAAATGCATGACCTGCTGTTCCAGCATTCGCCACGCCTGGACGCTGCCAACTTGCTCGCAATCGCGGCAGAGATCGACCTTGACAGCGAGCGGTTTCGTGACGATCTGGCGACGCATCGCCAACTCCCACACGTCCGTGCTGACATCGAGAGCGGCACGGCAAGCGGCGTGCGTGGCACCCCGACGTTCTTCGTCAACGGCGTTCGCCATCAGGGCGGATACGATCTCGAAAGCCTTCGCGAGGCGCTGCTCGCAAGGCAGCACGTCGCCGGTTAAAGCGGGGCCGCGGGATCACCACCACGGCCTTTCCAAACAAAGCTTCGATTCCTCACCGCGCCTGCTGCGACACAGGCGGATCGGTGTCTGTGTTCCGGCAGCTGCTATCCCTCTCAACTTCTGTAAGCACGACTTTCTCCTCCGCTGCGCCGCCACCAACCACAGGCCGGATCATCTGGGCACGGACCACAGCGCCGTATCTTCGCTCGAGATCGTAGATAACATGTTGGAAGCTTTCCTGTATTTCCGCGAGCAATTTGCATTTCTTTTCAGTCTTTCTGAGTTCCGGGTCTGGAATGTTCACGTTATCTCCGACCCGCGAATATCCGCTTAATGGTTTCGAGGAGCCCCCAAGAGTAAGCCGACCACGAGTTGAGCTTCTCACTTCTTCCTTGCGCAACTTTCCTGCCAATCGCGCCGCTCCTAGCCCCTTGTTGCCGCGTCTATAGTTAGACCCGATGCTTCCGAAGATCGACGGAACCGGACCTCTTTAGGGCTGTAGACGGTAACGTTTGGCCCGTCATTGAGCAGACCCTTCAATTCGCTAAGGGATGGTCTCGTATGTGCACAAGCGAAGCCGAGGTACCTAGTTATATGAAACCCTATTTGGGCTTACTCTCCTTGTTCCTAGCTTGCGTAGCTCTGGTCTTCGCAAGCGTTAAGACTGATTACAGCCATTCGGTGGATTTTAGTCGCTACAAGACCTACTCGTGGATCAAGGTTTCGGTCGAAGATCCGCTTTGGGAGGACCGGATATCGAACGCCGTCGACTCACAGCTGACAGCAAGAGGCTGGACAAAGGTAGACAGTGGCGGTGATGCTGCTGTTGCTGCTTACGGCTCGACGCGAACCCAGAAAACGGTGCAAACCTGGTACGACGGATTCGGAGGCGGATGGCGGTGGCGCGGGTTTGGAGATGGAATGGCCACCACGACAGTACAGGAGACACCGGTTGGCTCCTTGATGGTGGATATCTTCGATGGTTCCGACAAGAAACTGATTTGGCGGGGTATTGCGACAGATACTTTGTCAGGCAAACCGGACAAAGACGAGAAGAAGCTTCAAAAGGCAGTCTCCAATATGTTCGAGAAGTTCCCACCCCCTTCAAAAGGCTGACGACCGAGTTCCTAAAAATAAATAGAGCCTCGAGACCAAGATCTCGAGGCTCTATTGCTGTTGCTCGACACCCTCCTAGGAGATCCCGAGCGCTGCCGGTCCTAGGGAGCTTCTCGTCCAGGTCCGCAGACGCAGGCCCAAGCCGATCAGCACGACTCCGAAGATGAGAGCATAAGCGCCCACCCAAATGCCCATGACGAGCGCGCCCGCCACAGGAAAGCTCATCAGCAAAATGCCGAAGAGAATTGAAGCGGCACCTGCTAATGCCAGGAACAGTTCACCCGAAATCGACTTTCGCAAGCGAACGCCCGCCGCGATCTCGAGGGCTCCCGTCACAATAGACCAGGAGGCAATAACATAGATCAACATCAATAAGGTGATCGCGGGCCACCCAAACGTGACGATCCCGGCCAGGATTCCCACGACGCCTTCTGCCACAAGAAAACCCCAGCGTTCATGGCCGCGAGACGCGGTCAACGCGCCGACGATACTCATAACCCCGTTAAGAAAAGCGAATGCGCCAAAGAGAAGCACAAGCGCTCCTACAGTTATCCCAGGCCAGGCTAAAGTCAAAAGTCCCAGCAGAAGCGCCAGCAGGCCGCGTAAGACAAGTGACCACCAATTGTTCGCTAGAACTAATGTCATCTGCTCTCCCTTTTATCAGCTCGACGGTGTCGAACGGTTGTCTGCCTGAGTTGTCGAGTTCGCCTCAATCGGAATTTCCCGCCTGCGGCTCTGCTGTTCAGGTAATGGGACAGTTACCTCGAGAACGCCGTCATCGAAGCGGGCTCTAGCCTGCTCGACATTTGCGCCCTCCGGCATAGGAACGACGCGATAGAAACGTCCATATCGGATTTCGGTCCGGTGGACGCCGCCACTGTTCTGCTCGCGCTGGAGCCTGCGTTCTCCTTCGAGAACAAGCGCGTTGCCTTTCACTTCGATCTTCACCTCTTCGGGCTTGATGCCGGGCAACTCCGCCCGTACAACGTAGTTTCCGTCGTGCTCTGTTGCCTCAATGGCCGGCATCCATGCTTGATCATCTGAGCCGGAACGCGTGACATCGCTAAGAACACGGTTCATCAGGAACAACGGATTCAAGAAATCCAGCGGACCTAGCGGTAGAAGAGCCGGAATGCTCCGGCGAGCAACTTGACCTTGTGATGGGCCGGTCTTAGTATCTGTGCGCGCTTGCTCTGTGGTTGGTTCCGCTGTTGCGGTTGCTTGGTTTGCCATTTGTAACATCCTTTCCAGGGTGACTTCGGGCTGCGCCCTCCGTGCACCATTCCACAACGCAGTTCCCTTGCCAGCGCGGCGAGCGCGCGCCGTAGGCGGTTGTCAAGTGTGTTTTGAAGGCGCAAGCAAGTTGTTCTGCAGAGTCGTGATGCACACAGCGTCGACACCTGGAACTATCTCGTCGACCCATCGACTGAAACTTCATAGTTCAGTTGGATTCGAGTAGGAGGCAGGCACCTCTCGCTCGTGTTGCCCTACTTTAGATTCCAGACTCCTGTCCTGTTGACCTAATTCGTGTCGAACCTTGGAAAGGCTTCGTCTAGGCATCGACTTTCAACCGAGTCGGACAGCGCCCTTTCTTTGGCGTCGAGGCGGATGGATTCCCAAGCGCCGGATCTTGTAAAACAACGTGGTGCGGGGAATGCCGAGCAGAGCAGCCGCTTTTGTCAACTCGCCGCTCACCTGATCGAGAATACGCGAGATATGAGCACGTTCCACGTCAACCAGTTTGATTGGATTCTCGAAAGCTTGCGAGGTTAGGCGGATCAAGTCCGCTTGTGAAGGACGGAGGGTGTGTCCACTCGAGGTGATCACCGCTCGCTCAATGAAGTTTTCAAGCTCCCGAACATTGCCTGGCCAAGCATACTGCTGTATTGCTCGCAAGACTTCGGCATCGATTGTGTCTATTTGTCGTCCAAATTTATGTGCGTAAATCTTTGTGAAGTGCAACGCCAGATCGGTAGGATCGTCGACTCGTTCACGGAGGGGCGGCACAGTGACAGGAAACACATTGAGGCGGTAAAACAGGTCCTCGCGAAATCTGGATTGACTGACCAGGCCCGCGAGATCGCGATGAGTCGCGGCGATCAGTCGGACGTTCGTCCGCAGAGTTCGTCCGCTTCCCAGTCTTTCGAACTCCTGTTCCTGCAAGACCCGCAGCAGCTTCGGCTGGAGTTCCAGCGGAATGTCACCGACCTCATCGAGGAACAATGTCCCGTTATGGGCTGCTTCAAAGCGCCCAATACGCTGACTTACAGCGCCGGTGAAGGCCCCTCTTTCGTGACCGAAAAGCTCACTTTCGAGTAACCCGCCCGGAATTGCCGCACAATTCACCTTGATCAGGGGCCGATTCCGCCGAGGACTTAACCCATGAACGAGACGAGCAACCAGTTCCTTCCCAGTACCGGTCTCCCCAAGTATCAGCACTGTGCAGTCGGTAGGCGCAACTAACTCGCTTTGCTTCAGCAGTTCATAGATTTTGGGGCTCTTTCCGATGATCGCAGCATCTGTTCGCCGGGCGCAATCAATCGGAATGACATGTTCGCCGGTAGCTTGCTGCGGAGCGGGGTCAATTGATTCATCGGCCTGTGCGCCATGCATCACCGGCTCCCCCCACGCTCTGCGGCAGTAAATCATCACCTATCAGGATGCGTCTGTCGAACAGTTGAACAAGAGCGCTCGTTTCTTCTGCCCTACTGTGGCTCATGTATCGACAGTAAAAGGCAACGTTGGTTGCTCGCCATCACACCTTCGTATCAAGTACTCTACCGATAGGGATTTGCCACCCGAGTACGCCTCAACCCTCAGGGACTCTTTCTAGGTTTTTGTGACTTAGGATGCTCCGCGAATGTACTGGCACGTATGTATATCAGGTGTTTGCCCGTTCAGGGCAATGATGATGTTTTTCTCGGCTGCAGCGTAAGAACCGGATTCTCCGCAGCCGGATATTGATTCATGCGCGACCTAGTTATACTTCATTCGGTGGAAGCCCCTCAGTGATCTCTAAGCACGTCGAGTCCGAACTTCGGCGCTGACTCAGTGCCATGGATGCTCACCGGTATCTGCGCGCCTGCGGTTTGGCTCTTGAATAATGGCGAGAGGGCCTTTAGCACCACGGATGCCAGCGGTGAATCGACCATCTGCGAGATTGATGCTTCTGTGAACACTTTCCCATGGAACTCGAACTGTTGACCGTCCAGTGAGTACACACCTCCAAGATGCACGCCTGCGCCCGGCACAGCGTACGAAAGATCGGCAAAACTGAGCACTCCATTTCTCATTCGAAAGGTTCCTGCCATCTCAGATCTCACCTCCTTTGCCCCGGGCTTCGCCTTCTTCGGTTCGCCTTGGGCACGCAGACTGAACATGTCTACTTTGTCCTGCACCTTCGGATTGGTGAACTGGATATCCTGAACCGAGAAGCGGCCGTCCAAAGCCAGCTTTCGCGGGACACTTTCCTTTCCGGCTTCGATGTGCAGCTTTGCTTTTGTCGCGATGATTCCCGTCATTACAGCTGGTTCGGTTCTGACGGCTAAGTCCAGGAAATCCTGAATCTTTGCTGAAGGAACGTCAACGGCCAAATCGACGGTGTGACCCTGACCCTTAACGTTGACGACGGCGCCGCTGGTTGTGAAAGTTGAATTCCGCAGTTGTGCCTTCACAATCGGCAGAAAGGTGTCGCCTGTCGTTCCGTCTACAATCGCGCGGAACTCGGTGTGTAGGGGAACGGGATGATTCGCAGTAGCCAGCGAGAAATCCGGGGTGTCGGTAATCCCCTCCACCACGATGTTGTTGAGCTGGCCCTTGAAGGTGCCCGTCGAAGAGAGAACACCTCCGATGCCTTTGATCGTACTCAGATCGGCATGCCTGAAAGTGTAATTGCCACCGACAAAAGAATCGCCAACGCTTTCTATCCGCCACGGCCCGAAAGCGCCGGCCGCATGGATTTCCCCGCGTGGCACAGGGTTGGTGAGCACCGCATCGTACTTCCAAGGCTTATTCGGGCCGAGGTCGTACAGAACGATGTGCTTCAGCTCAAAATCCTTTGGAATCTTCTTCGGATTCGATGCCCCGATGATCAGTCGGGAGTTGTCACAGACGATTTCCTCAACGACGATCTTGATCTCAGTCTTATGTCTGTTTTCGGCAGATTGGTTGGAACGCATACTACGAGGCGGAATCTTGATTTCGAGGCCATTTACGTCCACTCTCCGCACATGGGTCGGCTTGATGAAAAGGCCCAGTATCCCTGCAACGAAGTGGAAATGCTCAATGCGAATCAATGGCTGTGTCGCTCCGCCAGCGATGATGTTGTCCGGTGGATACACTCGGAGGCCTCCACCCGACACTTCTACTCCGCGCAGGATCGACACATCAAGGGCATCCAATTCAACCCGGCTGTGGAATCGTGTACTTAGAGTTTCCTCAATGCGGCTCTTCAGAATTGGGCGAGCGTAGTGGAAGAGCACATTGCCCACGATCAAAATGAAAAGCACGAGAATGACCAACGAGGTCCATAGCCACTTCCATGTGCGTCTGCGAACTTTTGGTTCGCTTCTTTTAGACATCTCGACTAGATTCGACACAAACGTGCCTTGGTAATGTGGGCAGCTTGGTTACCAAACTGCAAGTCCGATTACGGACGACAATGTCGCTCTCGGGAAGACTTGGCGTCGATCCATAGAACGAGTCGTCTACGTATAGAATCTTCGCTGTGCGGAAAAGAAGTCGATCCTAACCTAGCATCGGAACTGCCTACGAATCGAGAATCGAGAGCGTCTCTCCTGGGAGAGAGCTGGAGGCTTTCGAACTGACAATGGTTGCGTTTAGTCCATCAGCAGCTCGCGCCACTTGGACAGCAGTGCTCATTCTGGCGCTCCTATATACGGCCTATCAGATCCGCGGAACGCTTTTATATTTGTACTGGCCATCTTCCTCTCTTACATGCTCTACCCGTTGACCGAGTTCATGGAGGGTCACGCGCGTGGTCGTCTCGCGCACCAGTGCTGCGGCCCTCGTTTACTTATTTGTAGTCGCCGTGCTCATCGCGGCGTTGATGCTACTCCGGAAGCAGGTTGCCTCGCAAGCAACCGATTTCGCACATGGGGCCGCCGCGATGGCGCGTGACCCACAATCCATCGACCGGCTTCCGCTGCTAAATGCGCTCGGTCCGCTTCGCCAGCGAGTGCATGAATTCGTTCAGCAAGCGACGGCGGACTTCTCCGAAAGCGCCATGCCGGTTTTAAAGCGAGTGGGCGGCCAGACTTTGCACTACGCGGGAGGCCTCGCTGGCGAGAGCGGGGTAGCAACCGGACAAGCTCGGGGAGCAAAGCTTTTCGGGGAAGGAGCGTAGCGGAAGGGGTATCACCCAAAACCGGAGGCCCTGGTCTTGCGGGCGCGAGGGCAGAGCCATTACGCCTTGGGCTGTTCGACCGTCCGAGTGCTCTAGCGTCTTTTCCGACAGATACGCCAATTACCTGACCCGTGCTCATCAGGTGGATGTCGCCAAACTCAGCAGTTCAGTTTCCGGTTAGCCCGTCATTGAGGAGCTACCCGGAAACTTTGCTCTCGGATCTGTACTCGTCGTGGTTCCATGGCCTTCTGGTTCCAGAAGCACACGCGCTAACACCCGCCAGCCTCCAGCGCAGGAAGGGCGGAGTCTACTGCCACACGGCTAGTCCCGGTTCAACCTCCATCCGATGGAAAGCAGCCCCGGTTTATCAAAAATGGTCGACGAGCATGAGATTGCTTCCCGCGTGATCGATCACCGAGTACAACAGCGATTTCTGATCGGGCGACAATGCCATGCCGACATAATACTGCTTCCCGATCTTGAGTAGCGTGTTCCTCTTTCCCGTCGCGAACTCGAAGAAGTCGATGGAGGTCTTGGAAGGGGCATCACCCTGAGCTAGGAAATATAAGCCTTGGTCTGCGACTATGAAGTTCAAGGCATAGCTCAAGCCCTCCAGAACGAATCTCTCCTCCCCGCCCCCCACGGGCACGCGCCAGATGGAAGTCGGTGTACCTTCCTTCGCATAGTAAAGGAAGCGGCCGTCGGGCGACTCGCTGGCCGTGAGTCCGCCGTGTTGCGTGATGCGAACGGCGGCCCCACCGCTTGCGGGCATCTTCCAGACTTCGAGGCGTCCCGTACGATTGGAGCCGAAGTAAATTGTGCGGCCGTCCCGAGACCAACGGGGTTCAATTTCCTCGGCAGGATCATCCGTGATGCGGCGTAACTCGCCCGTTTCCGGCCAAAGCAAATAGAGATCGGCTGACCCTTCGCGCCGCGAATTGAACAGAATCAATCGTCCGTCCGGGGACCAGCGTGGATTCGCGCATTGCGGCCCTCCCACCGAGGTCACCTGCATCGGGTTCGAGCCATCCGCATCGGATACCCAAATTTCTTCTGTGCCCGACCGCGTGGAGGCAAAGGCCAGCCGCTTCGTATCCGGTGAATAATCGGGCATTCCCTCGTCCAACGTAGAACGCACGAGGGGCGTAGGGCTGGGCGGAGTCTGTCCACCCAGCGTGAGTCGCCATATGTTTGCATCTCTAAACTGGGCCGCGTACACGAGACGACCGCTTCGGGAGATACTAATCCCGGTCGCGTGTTCTCCGAAGGACAAGAGTTGAGGCGGATCCAAGTGCTCGGCCGAACTTGCCGCGAGTTGTACTCTCCACAGATGTGAGAGGCCGAGATGACCTCCGGATGAGAACACCACACCGCTGCCGGCCGGCGCCCAGGCAAGCCCCTGGATAGCCGCCGCCTCGCGTGTCACCCTTTTCGGCGAGCCCGCCAAAGTCATGTTGGATGACAAGGGAAGCACGTAAACCGCACTGACTGAAACTGATCGTTCGCGTATAAACGCGAGAGTGCGCCCGTCCGGTGAAAACGATGGGGTCCAGTCACCGAAATCTTGTCCGCTGACTCTGGTGAGACGCCGCTTCTCCGTGCCGTCCGCTGCGATCAACCAAATACCAGGATCCTCCTCATCGGAGGGACGCCCGCCAAACGCAATCCATTTGCCGTCCGGGGTCCAAGCAAGGTCTCCAGCCGTTTGGAGGAATTTGACACGGTTAGAATACAGGGTCGTTCCCTGGCGTCGAACGCTGATGGTTGCCACCCTGCGTTCGGGTCCGCCCAAAGCAGGGATCACGAACACGTCTGCGCTGACCGGGTTGTTGAAGCGCAAAAAGGCAATGAGCCGTCCATCCGGCGACCAGGCGGGACTGTCATCCCAGGCGGGACTGGTCGTGAGGCGCAGCGGTCGCCCGGGCCCCACGAGCTTGACGTAAATGTCGCAGTCGTCCTCGGTCGGTCCATTCCACGCAAATGCCACTTGGCTGCCATCCGGTGAAAGGCTTGGTTGCATCTCGAATCCCGGATAGGCGGTCAGCGGAACCGTGGGGGAACTGCCTTCCGACTCGCGCGGGGACCACACGGCTCTTCGAATCACAGCCACGCTGATCAACCCTACCGCCAACGCCATCACGGCCGCGATGGCCCAAAGCCGGCGTTTCTTCCCGGGCGGCAGGTGCTCTTCGGCGACCCGCAAACGCTTCATGTCGTGCCGTGCCGGCCCCTGTACTTCCCCCCGAAACCGATATCCATGCTTCGGAACGGTCTCGATCCATTCAACACGGTCCTCCCCGAGTGCTTTTCGGAGGCTCGAGATCTGAAACGAGAGATTCGCTTCTTCAACGAACGTGTCGGGCCACAGCGAAGCCATCAGTTCACTCTTGGACAGCAAGCGTCCGTTGCTTTTCACCAGCAAGGCCAGGAGATCGAAGGTCTTTGGAGCGAGATTGACCACCTCACCGGAACGAGCGAGAACTCTGGACGAGAGGTCTAGGCTATATGAACCGAAGTTGTACAACTCATCTGGTGTCATCAACATAGCGCATTCTCACCAGTTCCTTTGAAAATCCTTAGCGATCCCTCACCGATTGCTAAGGACTTGCTCAGCGACTTGGCGGCAGGCTCGGACCATGCACCTGCGAAGGGCCTGCCGCTGGGCGCGAAGCATCCCTAGTCTAGTACGTCGGGAGATTCTGGGCCGTGCCCCTGTTCTCACCTTGCTCCTGTGTTCCGGGCCGGTGTGGAGTGCGAGCCCAAGGTGTACCGATTTCCTCTCGCTCGACCCGCACACCGTCGACTGGGACACCTGCCGACCCGCACCCGTTGGCCCTGAGGAGAAGAACAGAGTTCTCCAATCCCTTCCCGCTGAAGGGGAGGTGAGGCAACTGACGGAACGTGAGCGACAAAAACTGAAAGATCTCACAGCCGTTCTTCGCCTCCATGGGCGTGAAAGTATCTATGAAATCAAAGTCATCTCGGTCCCCCAGGCTTGGACGGGCTTATACGGGCGGGCCGTTCTCCTGATCTCACAGCCCGCTTTACAGTTGCTCCGTTCCGAGGAACTGCAAGCGCTCGTAGCCCATGAGATCGGGCATGAATATGTGTGGTCCCTCTATGAAGCGGCCCAGCGGCGTCAGCAAACCGTGTCCTTACGAGAACTGGAACTCGCCTGCGATGCCATAGCGGTCTTTACCTTAGAGCGTCTCGAGATTTCCCCGCATCACCTCGTGAGAGCGCTCGAAAAAGTGTTCCGGTTTAACCGCGAGCGATGGGGCCAAGCCGCCAACGAGAGTCGCTATCCCTCTCTCGAAACACGGCGGAATCTGATCAGGAACCTCTCCCAAGGCACGGGAGAACGCCCCCGCTGGTCCCGCCAGAACCTCACGGGAAGGAGTAGACCGACTCAGGTCGATCCTCTCGGCGCCTTCCCTCCGTGCTTTTCTTTTCTCGAGCCTTGAGCTCACATTCCAAAACACCAGGAGAATCTGATATGAAACAAAAAACCTTGCTCGTGATTGGTTTTACTCTCATCCTTGTGCCGGGCCTGGCGCTCGCGCAAAATGCCGTGACCGAGTGGAATAACATTGCCGTGAAGACGGCGGTCCTCGGCAACTTGGCCATTCCGCCCAACAGTCCTAACGGCATGGCCCTTTATCTGGCCTATGTGCACCTAGCCATGCACGATGCGGTGAACGCGATCCAGCACCGGTATCAGCCCTACGGGCCTCCCCTCCCGGCCCCGGCTGGCGCTTCGGTGGAGGCCGCCGTGGCCGCTGCCGCCTACACCACCTTGCAGTTTCACTTTCCGGACCAGTCCGCTACTCTCACGGCCACCTACAACGGCTGGCTAGCAGCGCTTCCGGACAGCGGGAAGGCGGACGGGATAGCAGCCGGCGCTTCTGCGGCGAATCAAATCCTGACCGTGCGAGCGGGTAATGGGCAAGGTGCGGACGTGCCCTATACCTACCCCAGCGTGCCAACCCCCGGCATTTGGATTCCCACGCCGCTGGCCTTTGCTCCCCCGATCACCCCCTGGATGGGCCAGATGATGCCGTTCACGATGCGGAGTGCCTCGCAGTTCTTTCCCGAGCCGCCGCTCTCCCTCGCCAGTACGGCGTGGGCGGACGACTACAACCAGGTGAAGACTTTAGTGCTCTCGACAGCAGCGTGCGAACCCCGAAGCAAACGGAGATCGCTCTTTTTTGGACCGAGAATACCTCCGTGCAGTATGCGCGCGCGTTGCGCAACCTGGCCGGGGCCGACGCCCTGGACCTAGCCGACACGGCTCGCTTGTTTGCCCTGGTGTGGACCAGTTCTGCAGATGCCCTGATAGGATGCTGGAACGCGAAATATCGCTACAGCTTCTGGCGACCGGTCACGGCCATTCGTAACGGTGACATCGACGGAAACCCGGCCACGGTTCCCGACTCCAGCTGGACACCGCTCGCCAACACGCCGGCACATCCGGAGTATCCTTCGGCACAAGGATGTTTTACAGGTGCGATGGCCACTTCCTTACAGCAGTATTTCGGCAGCTCGCATTTCATCTTTATTGTGAGCAGCACGGTCACCCACAAAGTACACGAGCTCCGCAGCACCCGGGAACTAGAGCAGGAAGTGGAGTGGGCGCGCATTTATGCCGGCCTCCACTATCACCACTCGGTGGTGCAAGGGGAGGAACTCGGACGCGAAGTGGCACGACAGGCTTTCCGGAAGTTCCTTGCAGCGGAACCAAGCCAGTAACGGTGCGGAGCGTGGGGCAAACCCGGCGTCGCGGTGGCGGGGAGTCCGTTGCACGGAACGAGAGTCAGCCTCTAGAAGGATCGAGGATGGATTGCGCTTGCAAATGGCCAACAGTCGGAAGCGACTCGTGCCACCAGGGCGCACTCTGTCTTGTTCGTCGGCTATCTGGACAGAACTCAGCTTTGCCGTTGATAGGCGCCAAGGGTTGAGGAATAGCGGCGACCGAGTTGCGGGGCACTTGTACATAGGAATAAGGCAGGCGAGGTGCCCCAGATCAAACCTGATTAGCAACGAGGGATGCCCCTGCAGCCGCAAGAAACGCTCGTCCTGAGAGACCCAAGGCTATCAACAAGGGAGTGGACAAGTCCAGTAATGCTCGAAATAACGCCGAGTCGCCTCAGCATGTGTGAGCCGATCCACTACGACGTTGGGAAAGTTGAATTTCGGGTAGACTAACGTTCAGTAGCCGTCTCGTGACCGCGTTTTGTCTGGGTCTATGCGAACTCTTACTTTTTGCCTCTTCCTCTTTCTTAATCTGAGTAGTTCTGCATTGGCTCAAGTCGTCACCTTCAATAAGGACGTTGCTCCAATCCTTTACAAAAATTGT
Source organism: uncultured Acidobacteriaceae bacterium (assembly GCA_963814195.1). GTDB lineage: Bacteria > Acidobacteriota > Terriglobia > Bryobacterales > Bryobacteraceae > Bog-105. The sequence goes on along the minus strand of CAWFBU010000002.1, from coordinate 318,352 downwards.
GTGATGTGTCACCATCCAAACGATATTGCTCCGATGTCGCTGATGACCTACCACGAGGCGCGACCTTGGGCTGCAGCGATTCGGGAAGCTGTAGTGCAGCGTAGTATGCCTCCCTGGCACGCAGATCCACATGTGGGCGATTACCTGAATGATCCGAGACTTTCCACAGAGGACATCGCCACGATTGTTGCTTGGGTGAAGGGTGGTTCGAAAGAGGGCGACCCGAAAGACTTACCGGCCGCGCCCCTGTTCAAAGATGGATGGCATATTAGCCCGGATCTGGTTCTAACAATTCCGGAAACGACTGTGGCGGCGGGCAACCAGGACGACTACGAATACATCTATGTGCCCACGAACTTCACCGAAGACCGATGGGTACAGGCAGCGGAGGTTGTGCCGGGTGACCGACGGGTGGTTCATCACGCAACCGTCAGTGTGGTGAGCGCTGATTCTGTTCCAAACAGGGAAAAGAGCAAGGGTGGAGCAGAGCAACTGGACCAGTTTCATTTTCGGACGGGCAAGGTGAACCACTTGAAGCCGGACGCTCCTATTTCAGATGACGGCTGCGCGGCTTCGTCGGATCCGGCGATTAAATCTTTTACGAGCGGCGGAATCAACCATGTTCCAGCGATTTACCTGCCGGGGCATCTAGCGGAAACGCGGCCGAACGGGTATGCCTTGAAGATACCGACTGGTTCTTATCTGCAGTTTCAGGTTCACTACAGTAATCGTTTGAGGCAGGAAGTGAAGGATCGCACGAGTATTGGATTAGTCTTCGCAAAGCAGCCGGTCACTCACGAAGTAGCGCAGTACGAGATCTGGAACAACTGGTTTGAGGTACCACCTGGAGATGGCAATCACAAGGTGACGTCTTGTTATTCGTTGCCTAAGGATGTGCAGGCAGTGGCTTACACGGCGCACATGCATTTCCGTGGTAAGAGCATGAAGACCGAAGCCATATTTCCGGACGGGCGTCACAAACTGCTCTTTAATGTGCCTAGGTTCGACTTCCGCTGGCAGGAGACTTACTTTCTCAAAAAGCAGTTTATCTTGCCTAAGGGTACGAAGCTTGTGACCACTGCGTACTTTGATAACTCGGCTAACAATCCTCTGAATCCTGATCCCTCGAAGACGATTCGGTGGGGCGAGCCGAGCACAGAGGAAATGATGGGCTTCTGGCTAGCTTACGCCGATATAGAACCCGTAGTGGCGCAAAGCAAGCTTAGCCAGCCTTCGACGGATCGGTAGGCTGACGTGCCGGATCTACCGGTTGGCTTGCGGAGTATGCCTCGATTTTGTCGCCGGAACAAACATTCGGCCAGGTGGAGCAAACATAAGCCCAAGTGAAAGCCTGAAAGTGCGCCGCGCATTTCGGGCGTGAGTCGTACCCAACACATGGACCCGGGTTCCGACCGTGAGTGGCTCCCACTTCCGAACCATTGACCTGTCTCGGCGTCGGATCCCTTCACAGAAGTAGTCTCGCTTGAAGCCGCTGTAAACATCCTACGCAGCGGCGGAGCACACCTAGAAATCACGTCCGAATGAAGATACCCTCGCGGTTTCGCCCCGTCTGGTGGCCTCATGACCCGCAATCTCTCCGCCAGCGCTCACAAGGCGGACGGATCGTAAGCGAACGTATCTCGTAGTTTTCGAGGTAGAGCCCGGCCTGCTCGGCGACAGAACCAGAAATTCCGGAAAAGCTGGCCGGGAGGGTCGATCAGTCGCAGATCCTAGGGGCAGAGCCCGTTCATAAGTCACCAAGTCTTCCGCGCGAAGTTCATGGAAACCGGTTCGTGGGATCGACAAGGTCGACAAGTTCGTCGTCCGGCCGGTCGCTCGGGCCTGAAAATAGTGACTGGTTCCGTTACCTTTGCGAACCGCACGTACAGTGGCGCAGATGGTACTTGACGCATATATCGCCATATGGAAATATAGCAATATGGAATTGCGTTCGGAGCCGGATCGGTTGAGTCTGGCTTTCGGCGCGCTCGCGGACCCAACGCGGCGCGCAATTCTTGCTCGCCTGGCAGCTGGGGACGCTGACGTTTCAGAGCTGATGAAGCCGTTTGTCTTAAGTCAGCCGACGATCTCAAAGCATTTGGATGTACTGGAGCGGGCTGGCCTAGTTGTGCGCAAGCGCGACGCACAACGCCGCCCACGCACCCTTGTAGCTCTCCCTCTTAAGCAAATCGCGGATTGGATTGAGCCCTTTCGCCAGTTCTGGGACAACAAGTTCGAAAGCCTGGACGACTACCTTGTGCAAATGAAGAAGGAGGAGAAAAGATCCGGGAGAAAACAGCGGAATGTGAAACCACGCTGAACTCGGGGCACTAACGAACACCGAGCTGTAAAAGCTGTGAGACCAGGGCGAGTTGAGCCATTTCAAGAAAGAAAAAAACCATAATGAAAATGAAAACGTACGTGAACTTCGCTGGTGAATGCGCCGAAGCCTTTCGTTTCTATGAGACGCATCTCGGCGGAGAAATCGGCATGATGATGACCCACGGCCAGATGCCGCATCCAATGAACATCAGCCCAGAATGGGAACACGCGGTACAGCACGCGCGCATTTCCCTTGGCGGTGTCGAGTTGATGGGAGCCGACATCCCGAATGCTCAACCAATGCGGAGCGCATACTTGTCCCTTATCGTCGAAAGCGATGCCGAGGCAGAACGCATACATTCAGCGTTGTCCGATCGTGGTAACGTCTTGATGCCAATCCAGGAAACGTTCTTTGCTAGCCGATTCAGTCAGGTGCGGGATCGGTTCGGTATCAACTGGATGATCCTCCGGGAGAGACCCATACCCGCAGGATCGTAGCTGGTCGTGGGATGAGGAACCATCAAAAAGAGATGGAAGAATGATCCCGGCAAAGCGCACTTTCGAAGTCAGTACACCTACCGACTTTCTGATCGTGATGTGCCGTATCTTCGATGCACCTCGACCGATTGTCTTCGAGTCTTGGACCAAGGCTGAGCACGTTGCGCACTGGTGGGACCCCAGTGGCAAGCCGCTCGCCCTTTGCGAAATCGATTTGCGTCCTAACGGTGCTTTTCGGTGGGTTAATCGTGCTGCCGACGGTGGACAACACGAGTTCACCGGTGTCTATCAAGACATTATCCCCCCGGAGAAGCTCGTCTTTACCGTGCGAATGTTTCCGTCCAGCCCGGACTCCGTTGGTACTCTCATCTTCACCGACGATGGAAAGAGAACCATTTTGACGATAACCATTGAGTGCAAAACCAAAGAGGACCGCGACGCTTTACTCCAAATGCGCATTGACGCCGGTACGGCCAAGACACTCGAAAATCTGGCGATCTACATGAGGCAAATATGACCAGATGGATAACTTCCGTCAGGCGTTTCTGACGCCGAGGCAGCGTTGCCAGAAGGTCGCGGTTATCCAATGGCACCCGTGTAGTCGGCTAGGGTTTACCAATCTTGATCACCGGCCAAAGCGGGACTTCGCGGTACCTATCTGATTATTGGTTATCCGGCATTTCGAGAACTTCGAATGCTAGAAAATTAGTCGCACTGTCTAGAGATCCTCAAATGGTGGACCCATTACTTTCACCCATCGGATTCTTAAGCTTGGCGACTAGTTGAGCCATCGACGGAGAGTCGGAAGTGTGTGGCGAATGCCAAGAAGCTACTGAACAGCGGCTTACACTTCCTAAGGCTTGGGCACACGATGGAAGGCAATTTTGCTGGTTTTAGGACTCGCACAAGCACCGAAGAAATCCGATCCTCTCCCAAAGCGTTGATTGACCCGATCCAGAGCTTGCGTCAGCTCAGCCCGGGCTTCCGACCCGAACAACCTCGGTTGATGCTCCGAAGCGGGAATCAGTTCTCTTAGGCCGACGCAGACCCGCCAGGGTTTGCCTTTCGGTAGCTTGTTCCAGAGATCCATAGGGCTGTTCGGCAGCAACTGCGTATCTTGGGTCTGTTCAAAACGACACTCTGCGTGGTAGCTGCTTTGTCACTCTACTTGATCTCATGGTCAAGCCGCCAGCAGAAGAAACTCTCGTTTCGCAGCCGTTGCGCAACACGGATGCAAAGTTCGCGAACCACAGAAGTAGCCGCCTCAATGCTTCGTTGTTCTGGAGCTAGGACATGTTGATGCGACATACTGCATGACGTTGTCTTTGCCTCTTCTATCGATATCCCGTTAAGAGAGGCATGGAGGCGAAGACCATTGATGCTGCCCCAAATGCGCTTGAGACGCTCCGCGTCTGCGGCCCATAACTGGTGCATGTCATAGATGCTCGCACGATGGAGGCGGGCGAGCATGTTTGGACAGATCCCTGAGATGTCTTGCAATCTTAGCTGTAAGATCGGCGCCGGCATTTCGTGTGGATGCAGCACGACTAAGCCGTCCGGCTTCTGCATATCGCAAGCTAATCTGGCGAGTAGCCGTGTCCGGCTATTCCAATGGAACATCGGAGCTGATCTCCGACCCGTTCTCGTATGGCATCCTTGATCTTCAAGGCAAGCCGCTCGGCAAGTTCGGGCTTCACCTGAACGCGATCCAGCTTGCAGGCTACCTCGTCCTTGGAGAGAACAGAGTCGATTGGAATACAGGATCCCACAGCAGCTCTGATTTAGTGATGGACTTCCACATACACCTTCGGCCGTGCTTGCACTACCTCCAGAGATGCACACCGTCTTCTAGCTTCCCAGATAGGAGTGCCAGTCTTGATTCCAAATGCCTTCGCTTCATAACTCGCTGCAATGGCGGACGTCGAGTCAGCCATGACCGGTGCGACAACTACCGGTTTCCCCCGGAAAATCCGGCTTCAGGTACTGCTCGCAGGAAGCGAAGAAAACTATTCATATCTACGAACAACCATCGCAGCCCAGTCTCTGGCAAGCCAAGCGGCGAATCGGAGCCGACGAAAAACAAAGCGTAGGATCTTCCCCTTTTACTCTCTTATAATCCTCTGGGCCAACGAACCGTGCTGAGATTTAGGCCAACGAAGTAGGTTGAGGAATCAGAGAACGGACTTGTCGGCCCTGTGTCTACCTAAATACATCTCAGGCTGACAGCAAGGTTTTGCAAGGGCATCCCGTAATCACAGGATATGGCAAGATGAACGCCTATTTCTTGGGAAGGGAAAGGTTGAAGGCGATTGCCGCGTTGAGGAGACGTTGACGGTTGCCATCGTCGCAATAAGCCTCGGCGGCAGCGCGGACGTAACCGCGCATCTGACGCCCGCGCATGAATACGGAATTCACACCCGGAATGGTAAGCGCCCAACTCTCGTTATCGGGACCGACGCGAAGCATGAGACTTCCGCGCCGGGCGCCACAGAGTAAGTTTCCATGAAGCAGAAATGCCCATCCGCCAAACATCAACTTTTCGCTGACGCCAGGCAAACCGCCAAGCGTGCAACGTACAAATTCCTCAAGGCCGGGATCGCGTGGCATAGGAGAACTAGTATGACGGCAAGAAATGGTAGCTGCCATGAACTGACAGCTTCCTGGCAGTGCGTCAGCAGCTCTGGTGAGGAGAGCCCAAGCCAAGTCCGTCTTTTCTAGTCACCGCGGTGGAATGCATTTCACGCTTCAAAGGACCGATGCAGACTTGTCGGTCCTGATCCAAATTCAATACGTTCCTGTAAATCACTCAGCAAGCAAAGTGGCTTCGACCTAGCCGTTAACAAGAACAATCATGTGCTCTGTTAAAGCTTTATGTCCGACGTTGTTAGTGAAAGGCCATCACAGTGGCGAGCTAGGAACCAAGACTTTCTTTACCGTATCGTTGGCGGTGTGTGCTCGACTTACTTGACTTACTTCATTGCGATGCCGTGAGGACGTGCCGGACCAGTTTTGAAAGCGGTGTTGAAGTCAAGATCAAACCGTTTGTCTTCGGTGAGCTTATGGTGCGTAACGTTGAGAACATGAACTTTGTGGTCGCCCTCATAGTGGATAATGCCCAATTCATCTTCATTGAGGAAGTAGTCGGTTACTACGAGGCGACTGCCATCAGCGCTTAGCACCAGGTTATGCGGCCCCGCGTTCGCGCCGAAGCTGACAACAGATAGCTGCTTCGGATTGAAGCGGTCCGTTGTGTCCAACATGACGATTTGTCCAGCCATGAAGGTACCCACAATCAGGCGATCGCCACATTGCGGTGTGGCCAGGATCTGGCCCATTCCGCCGGGCACTGATGTTCTCACATGAGGTTCAACAGTAGAAAGATCAAACACCGGAACGCCCGTGCCTCCTACAGGATCGATCAGATAGATCTGTCCGTCAAACATGCCAGCTGTATAACCGTAGCCATGCTGATCATTAGGGATCATCTTTACGTCCATCGTGCCCTGTGCAGGAGTACCGTCCGGAGCAAAGAGTTCGACGGTCTTGGTGATCTTCCGCTCTCTAAAGTTCCAGATGCGCACCGAACTCCGAAGGACGGGTCCCATGGAACCCATTAGCGTGCTTCCGGGCAGGATGAAATCCGACGTCATCATCAAGTTCAGGTCCGGACGCGCGGAAATGCCATGGGGGTTGAACCCGTCCAACGGCGGATCGCTAGGCCACTCATCAAACAACGACACGGGGCCAAAATGATTCTTGACGAAATGCATGCGGCCGTCGAATTCTGCAACGCGGCCCGGAGCCATGCCCGTAGCCGAGCCCATCTGTGTGATCAGAAAGCCGCCGTTTTCAATGGGCAGAAAGTCGTCGGTCATGCTCGATTCCACAGCCTTTGCAGAAAACATGAATCGTGGTTTCTTTGCGTTCCTCACGTCGAAGAAAAAGATTCCGTTCTGCCCTTTCAACAGGCTGAGCAGCCCGCCGCAAGCCAGAACGGTCTTGGTCGAATTCAGGTGACAGTGGTGCGGTTCGTTGCCCGAATTGCCGGGCGGTGGAAGGGGCACGGTAGTGATAACACGTCCATAATCCCGGGACTCCTCATCAAAGTCGATGACGGCCAGAAAATCCGGTGCTTCGTGCGCTTGATCCCCCGCCCAGACGTAGAGCACTTCCGGCTTTCCTTTTCGTTCCGGCTTGTCTTCCGCGGGACCATACATCGCTTCACCGAATGCAGCTGAGCCTAGGGTGAGAATCAGCGATAGTGTGAGAATTCTTATGTTCATTGCTTCCTTTTCTTGCTCGCCAGCGCGAGTGTCCGAGTGTCGATATTCCAAACGAGCTCGTCTGCAATTGGCCTCATAGGGGAAAGCGAGAGCAGGAGCTCGCATTCTGCAACTTTCAGCAGATTTTTCCTCCGGTTGATAAAATGGCGCCCGACAGGCATGTACGAAGGACCGCCCGAGCCAGACACTTTTGCCCGGCTTATGGCGGATTTTCGAAGGGGCGATAAAGCGGCCGCTGACGGATTAGTGGAATTACTGTACCCGGAATTGCGGAAACTGGCAGCCGCGAGAATGAAGGGCGAACGCACCGAGCATACCTGGCAGCCCACATTGCTCGTCAACGAACTTTACCTCGCCCTAGTCAAGATGAAGGCGCTCGGTAATGTTGGTCGTGCCGATGAAGAGAAGGCCGCGTTTCTAGGTCTGGCCGGACATGTGATGAGGCATCTTCTCATCGACCACTCCCGTCCGCTTTACCGCCGGGCCGAAAAAATTCAGCTACGCGACATGCCCGACCTGGCCCAAACCGGGTTGGAGCATGTGCAATTCGTAGAACGACTACTCGCGCGAATCGGCGCCATCGATCCCAAGCTGCGCTCCGTGATCGAGATGCGTGTCTTCGAAGGACTAACCGGAGATGAAATTGCGCAGCAGTTGAGTTGCTCCCCGCGAACGGTCGCGAACCTTTGGACATTTGCCAAGCGATGGCTTTCCAGCGAACTGGCAGGCACGGCCGCCTGATGACTGACGAGCAGTGGCGGCTAGCATGGAAAGCCTATGCAGCGGCCAGTGATGTGTCGCCCGAAGAAAGACAATCCATTCTCGCTGCCTACGAGACCGAACCGGAAATCCTGAACGAAGTCACTTCGATGCTAGAGGAGGCGCAGACTAAGCTAAACGAGCCACTTCCAACCACAGGATCCAGAAACGGCACCCGTTTCGGACGGTACGAAATCGGCGAGCTATTGGGCAGCGGAGGCATGGGGGAGGTATACGCAGCCGATGACCCGGAGCTGAGCCGCAAAGTGGCGATTAAGTTTCTGAACGCGGCGACGGCTACCGGTAGCCGATCGGTAGAGCGGCTCATGCGGGAAGCAAGAGCCGCCTCCGCCCTGAATCACCCGCATATCGTTACCGTGTATGAACTCATTCGCGTGACCGGTGAGGCAGCAATCGCGATGGAGTTAGTGGAGGGGTATTCGCTCCGCCACTTTTGTGGCAAGCCGCAGGGGGTCGCGCACATCCTTCTTTGGGGCCAGCAGATCGCGCAAGCACTCGCGGCTGCGCATGACCGCAAGATCATCCATCGCGATATCAAGCCGGAGAATCTGATGGTGCGCGATGACGGAATCCTCAAGGTGTTAGATTTCGGGATCGCGGGCCAATGGGATAGCGAAGGTAATCAAGGCTCCGGGCGATTGTCCGGATTAGGCGGAACGCCCGACTATATGTCTCCCGAGCAGGTTCGCGGTGAACAGGCGACCAGCGCCAGCGATGTATTTTCCCTGGGGCTGGTGTTATATGAACTGGCAACCGGTACGCATCCGTTCCGGTCCGGGTCCGTGATCGAGACACTCCGCGCAGTCGCCCAGGTTGACCCCAAACCGCTTTCCTCGTTCGATCGGAGTATCCCAGGCGAGCTCGAAACTCTTCTGCTTCGGATGCTGAGCAAAAGACCGGGCAATCGGCCATCTGCTTTCGAAGTGGAAAGGCAGCTTTCGCTCGCAGCCGCGAAGAAGCGGGGTTGGCACACACGTTTCGCCGGGCGGGCGGCGGCAGTTTTGGTATTGACCGCCATTGCGGTCACAGCCACGTATATATTCCGCGACAGGCTCTCCTCCCAGAAGGAGCCGCAGTTTTTGCAGTTAACCCGCCAGGTGAATGAGAATCGAGTCACCGCCACCGCGATTTCGGCTGATCGGAAAACATTGCTGTTTACGACGCTCTCCGGTGCTGTATACCGGCGTCGTACTAGCGACGGCCTCACGCAACTTCTGAACACGCCGAGACGTCTGCGAGTTGATCGGATCGCTTGGTTTAAGGACGGTTCGAAAATCCTGCTTGAGGGATCGTTGACCGGTGCGCCGGATCAATACGAACCAGGCATCTGGGTCATACCCACAGAAGGCGGCGAGCCGGAAGAAGTGGCGTCCGGGAAGAACGGAGCTCCGTCGCCGGACGGATCTCGGATCGCTTTCACCAGCACGGACGAGTCGATCCTGTCGGTGGTTTCCGTAACTGGTGGCAACCGTCATGTAATTCGGAATGGCGGTGACACCACTTCATTTACCTCGCTCATCTGGTCGCCCGACGGAAAGAGGATTGCGTTCCAGCGAGTACGATATGTGCGAACGGCTGATTTCGCCCCGACTCCAAACGCTTTCCTCGCGCTAAATGCGTACGGTCGCGACTACGAATCGGTCAATGTGGACTCAGGGCAATCGCTCTTTTCCGTGAAGGATTTCATCATGGAATCGGCATGCGGTCTGGACGATGGCAGTATTCTGTTTCTCCGTAACACCCCGGAGAGGTCTCTGGATTACGAGCTCTGGAAACTACGCACGGATCCGCAGACGGGGAGGTTCCTGAAGCCGCCTCAGCAGTTGACCCATCAAGACTACGAACTGAAACAAATTTCTGCCTCTCCGGACGGTAAGAAAGTGGTTGCCGTGCGTGACGTAGATAGCCATCCCAACATTTACGTCGCCGATTTACCGTCAACGGACCAATACCCACGCTTCGACAGAATTCGACGCTTGACATTCACCGACGCCGATGAGTTCCCCCATGCCTGGACTCCGGATGGCCGATCGCTGATCTTTGAATCCTCTCGGAACGGCAACTTTGATCTATTTCGTCAAGAGATCGATCGAAGCGAAGCTCAGCCGCTGCTACTTTCGGATCGCTACAAAGCCCTGCCGCGGATAACGCCTGATGGCAAATGGATCTTCTATAACGAGCGAACTCCAACCAACCGGTGGGACCTGATGAAGTTCCCGATGGAGGGCGGGCCTGCCCAAATCGTTCTGGCGAACCGGCCGGTACAGGGCGAATTTGCTTGCGCTCTTGGAGCTACGGGCCGTTGCGTTACTCGAACAGTTCAGAATGGGCAATTCTTATTTTGGGATCTGAATCCGGGGCGTGGAAAGGGTCGGGAGTTGGCGAAAACCACCTGGGGTCCTGCAACCGTGGGGGACTGGGATATCTCGCCCGATGGCTCGCAGGTGGCTATCCCAAATCACGATCCGCGCATCGCCAGCATTCGGCTGGTGCCGCTCGATTCACGTGCCGGGACATCGGAGAAAGTTGTGACGATCAGAACGCTCAAGAACTTGTCGGGCGTAGTTTGGGCAGCCGACGGAAAAGGCTGGTACGTTGCGGTAAACGGTACCAATCGCGGTGTGCTTTACTATGTCAGTCTCGAAGGACAAGTGCGCACGAATCTGATGGAGTCGATTAAGGCTACCTATGCCGTTCCGTCGCCTGATGGTCGGCACGTCGCCTTCGCCGACTGGATCGTAAGCGCCAACGCGTGGGAGATTTCCGGGCTGTGATGCCGGTTCGCACATCACGATCCGACTGCCAATCGCGGTTACCGGCGTTCTGGTTCTCCTTCCCTATGCAATCGGGTCCATCGACTTGGGTTCGCAGCTCCTGTCAAGATTAGGATCGAGAAACGCCGATCAGATCTGAAACCGACTTCGCGGTACGAATGCGCGAGACGTCCAGCAACAGAACTACTGTCTTCAAAATTGCCGGGAAGCAACTTGCATCTGGCGTCTTGGTAGGATCATGCTCCGGACCAAAAGCCGGCTGAGGAGGAAATAAGAATGGCAACACTGACTGGAAAATCGGCACTGGTGACGGGAGCGTCCCGCGGCATCGGCGCGGCGATTGCCCGAAGACTGGCGAATGGAGGCGCCGCGGTCGCGATCACTTACAGTTCCTCGCCGGAACGTGCGCAGCAGGTCATCAAGGAGATCAAGGACGCGGGCGGGACGGCAATGGCGATTAAAGCTGACGCAGCCGACCAAAATGCGGTACGTGCCGCTGTACAAGCGACTGCGAAGGAATTTGGCAAGATCGACATCCTGGTGAACAACGCGGGTGTGCTGTCTTTAGGCCCCATCGCGGACTTCCCCGTAGATGAGTTCGAGAAGGCGCTTTCAGTCAATGTGCGCAGCGTCTTCACTGCTATACAGGAGACGTTGCGACACATGCCCAACGGTGGACGGATCATCACGATAGGCTCGGTGAACAGCGATCGGATGCCCTTCCAGGGCGGGTCGGTCTACGCGTTGACAAAAGGCGCTATAGCCAGTTTCACCAAGGGATTGGCTCGCGACCTGGGTGATCGCAGCATCACGGTCAACAATATCCAACCGGGTCCGGTGGATACCGAGGGCAATCCGGCTAGCGGCCCATTTGCTGAAACTTTGCTTGGGCTCATGGCTTTGAAGCGCTACGGGCGTGCAGACGAGATTGCTGCCATGGCGGCTTACCTCGCCGGTCCGGAAGCAGGGTATGTAACTGGGGCTTCTCTTCTGATCGATGGTGGCTTTGCTGCTTGACAGGCCGAAATTTCAGCTTCTCTACATCAGGAATATGCTCGGTCACGATAGTGCTACTTCTTTCTACAGTATTCGTGTGCGGGCTAGAGACTTACGCGATAAGCTGTCTGACGCACGGTTCCGATCTCTGGCGGCCCCGAACTCATTCCGCCGCAACTTTGCCGAAGGTACGATCTGATCCTAAATGCGTGTCACCCGATCATTTCGCCTAAACGCTTCGGAAGTAAACAGAATCACCCGTCCGGCTAGTACAGTTCTGAGAACTCAGGGTCCTTCTACGCACTTATAGATGTGACTAGTCCGTCCACCCGGTTATCTCGGCAGCTTGCCGTAGGAACCGCGTTGGTCTCATTCGCGCTCTCAACCGCCTTCGGTGTGGTCAGCCTCGCTGCCCACACCCCCTTTCGCGACAACGTCGACACATTGCCAGAACTGATCTCCTCGCAAGTGGGCGAGCCAACACAGAAGTGGCGAGCAGTGCACATCCTTCTGTCAAGCCGCTGCGACTGCTCGCGAAGACTATCTGAATATCTGATCCAACGAGGACGCCAGGCCGGAATGCAGGAACACGTGCTTCTCATCGGCAAAAATGCAGCCCTAAGTCATCGACTCTCGAAGGCAGGTTTCACGATCACCGATATCTCGGAAGAAAACATAGCTCGTCACTATCAGTTGCACGGAGTCCCATGGCTGATCCTGCAACAACCCGGCGGCAAGATTCGCTATGCGGGCGGCTACTCTGCCGAGCCCAGACCGGAAGCCGAATATCAAGATTTAGCCATCTGGGAAGCTTTAAAAGCTGGAATCCAACCGCAGCCTCTTCCTGCGTATGGCTGTGCGGTCACGGCGCAGCTGAAGAGACGAATTGATCCATTCGGGTTGAAATATCAAGATACAAGGAGTGAGTAGAATGAGCGACTTTGAGAAGTCCCAGCGAGCATGGGCTAATAGGTTTGCAATCTGGGTATTGGCCGCGCACCTTCCGGCTGTGGCGATTGTCGCTGCCTGTTACCAAAGCAGTGTCTGGACCGCTCTCATCGTTGGGAGTCTGATCCTTACCGGTCCCGTCGCTCTCTACACGGTCCAGCGACATTCTAAACTCGCATCGCTCGCGTCGGCCTCTGCCTTTATGGGGTTCAGCGCCTTGCTCATCCACCTCGGCCACGGCATGATTGAGATGCACTTCCACATCTTCACCGCTCTGGCGCTGCTAATCGTTTTTGCAGATATATGGCCTATCCTCGCAGCTGGATTGACCATCGCTTTGCACCACATCCTCTTCTGGCTTTGGATGCCCACTAGCGTCTTTAATTACAAGGCTGCGTTCGGAATCGTACTGCTCCATGCCTTCTTCGTCGTCTTTGAGGTTGTTCCTGCATGCTACATAGCGGCTCGCTTGAACCGCATGGTTAAGGTGCAAGGTCTTGTGAGCGAACAACTGTCAGTCATCTCAGACCAGGTGAGCGCCGCGGCAGCGGAAGTTCAGGCCGGTAGCAGCAACTTAGCTTCCTTGAACACTGACCAGGCTGCCATGCTTCAGGAAACGTCCGCCGCCGGGCTTCAAATCAGCTCCATTGTTGGTCGTGCTGCCGAAGTCACGGAGTCTGCGAAAGGTCTAATGGAGAGTGTCGATCAGAGCATCGCCTCCAGTAACTCGAAGCTCTTAGCCCTTACCAGCAGCATCGAAGATATCGCTCATTCTGCGGAAAAGATTTCGCAGGTGACCCAATTGATTGATCAAATTGCATTTCAAACCAACATACTGGCGCTCAATGCCGCCATTGAGGCAGCCCGGGCCGGCGAGGCGGGATTAGGATTTGGCGTTGTCGCTGAGGAAGTTAGAAATCTCGCGCAGCGATGCTCTGGCGCAGCTTCCGATACCTCAAGATTAATTCAGGAATCCAAAGAGCACTCTACGGCCGGTTCCACTCGCCTAGCTGAAGTGGCCGTAACACTCAGGCTGATCGAAGCCAACGCCGGGCAGTTGAAGCAGTTCGTTGATGTCATGAGTCAGGGAGCCCGAGAGCAGAGCACCGGTATGGGGCAGATCTCCACCTCCCTCACTCGCCTGGAACACATAACCCAGCAAACCGCCAGCAGCGCCGAAGAGAACTCAGCCGCTGCTGAACTGCTGAAGGCACAATCAAATGGACTGCGCAATGTTGTCTCTGAGATTGAAGCGATTAGTTCGGCTGGAAGATAGCCGCCCTCCTTCACTGACTTCTTGATTTCTCATCCCGCCGCGTGACAAGTAAGCATATGCTTAATCACCGCTGTCGTATGGCGCGATGTCGATATCACGTTGAGGGCGTAACGAGGAGCTTCTTTCTTTGCGATCGCATATGGTCCGGAAACTAGAATTTCGAAGATTAGGCGGCTGCAAGATAGTAGTATTTCAGCATTCCGCCGAGATGTTCGCGACGAGAAACTAAACCTGTGGCGCGGCGATCTAGGCTGGAATCGATCAGGCGATTGCCGATCCCCTGGTGATTTCGCTCATGGTGATAGTGCGCCACGAACTCGTGGATGGCTCGGCGGAGCGAATGCTCTCCGAACAAGATCAGGCGGTTTAGGCATGATTCTTTGATGGACCTCACAAAGCGCTCGGCGTGTGCGTTCAGATTCGGTGATCGTGGTGGTAGTTTGACGCACTGGACACCCGCACTGGTCAGGATGCTTTCAAAACTCATTCGTGAACAGCGGATCACGATCATGGATCAGAAAGCGCCTGCCGTTAAAGATCCCATCTACCGCATCCGTCGCTCGGCGACTCACTTGGCTCATCCACAGGCCGTTCGCGCGCGAAGCGATGCCCGCGATCTCGACTCTTCGTGTTTTCAAATCTATGAAGAACAGAACGAGAAAGCGGGTCAGTCCTTTACGTGTCCAGACTTCAACGGTGAAAAAGTCCGCCGCAACGATCGAGTCCCAATGGCGCTTGAGGAAATCTTTCCACGTTGTTTTTGATTCTGCTCGGGTGCTGGCTCGATGCCATGCCGGCGCAGCATAGCGGCGATCGTACTCCGAGCGCACTCATGCCCCAAGTTGGCCAGTGCACCTTGCAACCTGCGATAGCCCCGATCGCGATTCTCCTGGGCCATGCGGATCACTAAGGCCGTCAGATCGTTCTGTTTTATAGGTCGACCGGGTTTACGGTTTCCGCTGCCATCGTACTTCTGGGCAATGAGCTTGCGGTGCCAGGTCAGTAACGTTGCTGGCTTTAACCAGAGTGACAATCTCTGTCAGAACTTTGCGGCTTAACTTCTTGCCGCGAACGGCAAGCCGTCGACGTTGATCATCGGTAAACCGCAAGCGCCGCTCTCCGAACTGCTCGCGCAAGACAAGGTTCTCCTCGCGCAGATAGTCGATGACATCTCGCTGTCGCTGATTCATTCACCCGGCAACCGCAATCACAACGAATTCAAACGGACTTAGGCCTCTGTTCATGGTCTGGTGATTGTCCCACCGCCCGCATGCAACAACCTCATCACGCTGATTCGAGTTTTCGGGCCATACGAGGAGGGGTGCGCCAACACCCACTCCTACCGGTCTCCGCGAGGTGATCGGGAGCTTAACGAACTAAATTGAACTAACCTGAGAACGAGGAGAAGCTCTCAAACACTTGAAAACATGGAGCGGGAGACGGGGATCGAACCCGCGACGTCCAGCTTGGGAAGTTTGGCCTCAGTTGTGAAATAAGAACTTATGCACCCATGGCGGTCATCCTGATTCGTTAACACCCATGGAGTCTCAGGCACTTAGCCAAATTGGTCTCTTAACGAACTAATTTGAACTAATTTTTCAGTCGGTTCTTAAGCTCTCGAAAACCCACGAGATCACCCAGATTTTCTTTGCCAAACGCGCACCGCAAAAGGCGGTGCTGACGCGAGGTGAAAAGTGCAGGGAAGCAACGGCCGTCGTGTGCCCGCCAGGCGCACATCCGACCAATCAGAATTTCAACCGGCCGGCTCCGTATTCCGGCAGATCGCTCCGGAACTGGTTGTTTCCAAGCAGAAACTGCGGCAAGCCGAGAACAGCTGCTTGGTTCGAATCAAGCGGGAGGAGAAGAATCAGACTCTGGGTTTCAGCTCCCGCCCGTTCGTGTTGTGCGGACTGCCAGTCCGTCGACCACGGGGAGGTGAACTGCTCTTCGAGCGCCGAAACGGAAGCTTTCTCCTCCAGATCACCGGGCATCCAGAGTTTGGCCTTCCCTTCGGGCAAGACCGGCTGGTACCCATCTACTTGGCCACGCTCGCAGTTCAGCAGAGGAGCCAAACCGTTCGTTTCGAGAGCGGCGCCGAAATGCTCGAGACATTCGGCATGGGGAAGGGCGGCAAGGAATACAAGCGTCTCGTCGGTGCTTTCGAGCGGATTTTTGGAGCCACCATCTTCTTCGGGACCGATGGCCTCACCGGTAGGGCCAAGATGGTGCAACGCTCCCGCTTCAACTTCCTGCGGGAAGCCCAGATCTGGTATGACCGCACTTTCGAGGGGCGGAGCCTTTCCGGTCAGTTCGAGAATGTGATTGTCCTCAGTGACGAGTTCTATCGGGAGATCACGAGCCATCCCATTCCTACCGATCTCGAAGCTGTCAAGGTGCTGGCTGGCGCACCAGGCGCGCTGGATCTGTTCATGTGGCTGTCGTATCGCTGCTTTGTGGCTTCCAAACAAGAGGCGATCCCGTTGTTCGGAGAACGCGGGCTGGCCAGCCAACTCGGGTCCGCCGAGTACTCTCGCCCGCGGCGTTTCTGTCAGAAACTGGAGCAGTGGCTCCAGATGATTCGTCTGTTATGGCCGGAGTGTCCCGCTCAGATGAACCGAGCTGGCGATGCACTCCTGGTGAGTCATGGTTCCGCAGTGACCCCAGCGCAAAGGATCGGAGCATGATCAGGGCCAAGCCAGCACAACGGAAGCCACCAAGGACCTGCTCGGCCCCGGAGACTGAACGTTTCGCCCTGGAGATCCGCATCCGCGGAAAAGCCGATCTTCTCCATCAGGAATCCTGTCAAGGACTGGAGGATGCGATTCGAATTGGAGAGAAGTGGTTCCGAGCCTTTCAGACCAGAAATCCCTGGTTCGTCCAAGACTCGCAACGACGAAGAATCTTCATTCTTCTCGATCCTGAGACCGAAAGTAGAATTCCTCCGTAGATACGGGAACAGCAGCCGTTCTCTCTCTTTTGTTCATCACCTTTTCTCGGCGAACGGGCTCGAAGCAGCGGGGCCAGCCACTCTACAGGCAGGAGGCTGCCACCAGGCGGCCTCCTCGGCTCGTTCTCGTTATCTTCGCGCGCGCGATCCAACCGTAAGATCGACTCCACATCACTTCCTTTACTGGCCAGGCAACCTAGACCGGTCCGGTTTGCAAAGTGCGTGGCTGCGCCCCGTGGTTCGGAGTGCCTACTGATGCTGCCTTCACCGACTGAGCCACTGCTAAGACATTCTGCCTAATTTTTGTTCCTGTACACTGGCGAGATTCATCTAAGAACGTTAGCCATGAAGAATGGGCCGCCGACATGACGGAGGAGTGATGGATCGCGAATGCTTAGATCTCGTGGTCTGCCTTCAAAATCTCTGCAGCGCGTTCTCCGATAACTACGGTAGGAGCCATCGTATTCCCGGTGGTCACTCTCGGCATGATCGATGCATCGGCGATCCGCAAATTCGTGATGCCCTGAACCCTCAAGCGGCTATCGACGACGGAGAGAGCATCATGTCCCATCTTTGCAGTACTTGCCTGATGCCATACTGTGATGACCGCATCTCTGATGAAATTTTCGAGTTCAAGTCCCTTCAGTGGACCAGGCATCACTTCCCGCTTCACATATGAACTTAGGGGCGCGGAGTTTCCGATTTCACGACAGAGTTCCACGGACCGGATTATCGCTTTGATATCCTCCGGATCTTCCAGCATTCCAGTATCGATGCGCAACGGATCGTTTGGGTTTGGGCCAGTTATGCGGACCCTACCTGTACTTCGCGGCCGGACGAGGCCCGGCCATAGCACCCAACAGCTTGGAGGTGGACTGAATCGAGCGGTTGCTTCTGGACTGGCAAACGCTATCTCGCCTTGGATAACCTGCATATCGGGAGCATCTAATCCAGAGTGGCTGGGCCAGAAGAATGTCGCTTCCGCTCCGTTGTTTCGAGGTTCGAGAGAATTCAAATATTCCCACATACAACTGGCTGGCCCTGCATGGTCCTGAAGACCAGCGCCAACGCCTGGCACGTCAGCGACGACACTAATGTCAAAGCGTCGCAACTCTTCTCCTTCCCCTATTCCAGACTGCATTAGAACCTTGGGCGTTTGGATCGCACCCAAGGACAGAATCACCTCGCTTCCAGCGCCAAATCGGTGAACCTGACCATCATGAAATATTTCGACACCCGTTGCGCGATGCCCCTCAAACAGAACCCGCGTAACTAGAGCGCTGGTCAAAACGGTGAAGTTCGGCTTGTCCATGTAGGGATAGGTGTAGGAGCGGAACACCGAGAGCCGCCGCCCCTCACGGACTCGCATGTCTATCAAGGAGCAACCTCCGCGGCCTTCTGCCATCTGGCCGTTTGGGCTATCGAACCTGGGGAGACTGACGGCCCTGGCCGCGTCGAGTAGTGCGAGTGCAACCGGGTTGGGATCAGGTGCAGATTGCACGAACAACGGCCCACCCGAGCCGCGGCGAGTCGGGTCGGCTGGCCCGTTCCAATCTTCGACACGCTTGTATAGGTCCAAAACAGACTCATAGCTCCATGCCGGATCTGCCGCCTGTTGAGCAAAAAAGTCCCAGTCCTTCTGGTGACCACGCGACCAGATCATGACGTTGATGCTGGACCCTCCACCCAGAAGCTTGCCCGCATTGAGAGGTATGGTTCGTCCGTTGAGGTGGGGATTTGGCTCGGCCTGAAATCCCCAATCCCTTTCGCTCCCCAAATTGACGGGCCACTGACCGGCAAAACGACACGGCCGGAACATCATCACTTCCACCTGCTTCGATCAGCAGAACTGAGACAGTGGGATTTTCAGCTAGTCGCCGAGCCACGACAGAGCCTGACGATCCCGATCCACAAACTATAAAGTCGTAAGTCTTCCGAAGGTGGGTGGTGAGGTACTCTTGGTTTACACGTATCCTCTTAGCAAGAGTATCCGACTCTGACTGTGTGGTCTGAACTTCCAACGCAGTATCTAGCGAAGTTGCCTGCATAAACTTTATCTCCCTTTGGGCTTTTAAGCTGCTTTGCAAGGTGGAACCGATGCACACACCTGCTCCACATGCGTCGTTGAGTTGCATGGGCTGATCGTTCACGCTCGTCCCTGGGGAGAGCTAAACCTACACCTAGGCTCGGCTTCCGGAACTGTGCTCAGCCGGAACGGATTGGACTACAAGCGTAAATCCATCCGTATGGATGTCGAACAAATAGCCGAAGATGTTCACAGTCTTAGGTATTCCCTTGGACGCACGAAGTAAGCTGACGTCGTGCTGTAAAGAGGATTCGAAGTCATGGATGGCCAGACTCTCTGTCTCGTAGACTGTCGAAAGGTCTACCCCTTGCTCGTCCTGAAAAGACTCGATTAGACCACCCGGCGTATAGCTGGTGGTTCCGCAATAGGTATGGTGTGCAACGACAATGTTCTGTACGCCGAACAGATGTTGCCCGATCGTGATGGAACGTAGCGCATCGATGGCTCGGCCTCCGGCGACGACGACCGGGAAAATAGTCGCAGTCGAGCCAATTTTGTTCCCGGCTGCATCAAAAACCAGCTCGCCGGGATACACCTCACCCGGCCACGTCTTAGCAAGTGCTACCGGGACTTCCGCTGCCCGCGGATCACAACAATAGATCACAATCGTTCGCAGCGGAACTGCATGACGAAAGGCTTTTCGCATCTCTGGTTCGCGGTAACCGGATTGCAGAGAGTACACATAAGTATCGAAGTTCATTCCTGACCTTCCTATCTGCCGTGATTGCTTCGAGTAGAATCGATCAACCTGATTAAGAGTAGGAGACCTCGTGATAGGACACTTGCAGAAACATGCGAACTTTTTGGGATGGTGCTGACAATTGGTCTGGTAGTTTCAGGCAGTTGCTTTGGAGCTGCATTCAAGCAGTCAGATAGTAGTGTATTAGCCGATCAAAGACAGGTCGATAGCCCTTGGTGATCGAAAGTCTTTCGCGATCGGTTGCCTCCGGCCGTCATATCGTCGCCCAGATTTCGTTGCTGTCGTCACCTGCAGACTTGGTGGCCGCGGAGCAGGAAATTGCGTTGAACAATCCAGCCGCATTGCTGGTGTTAAGCTCCTTTACAAAAAAGAAAGCACCAGCATTTCTGAACAGCCTATTTGCGCCCCGGCAGCTTTCCTACTCTTCTCCGTTGGACGAAAGAAGTCTGATTCTGCATCTGAATCCTAGGTCGTGGAAGGTCTCACCGGGCACTTACACCTGAGAGATGTTGAATCGATTCAGCTTAAGATCGTCGCTCAAAGCTTTCCCCTCTTGTGAAAGAACCCGATCGGAGGGTTGTTCCGGTCTCTCTTGTAAGCGATAGCGGCGGAAATGGACAACTGAAACTCCGTGCCCGCTCCGGCCCGGTAGAAGCACGGAAAGCAGTTGAAGGAAAGCTTTCTTCTCCGCTTGAACAACAAATGGCGAAACAGCAAGTGAGATCAGGCGTAACCAAAGCCGGGTGGATCTGGGCATCAACGTTCTTTTGACAGGACAGTCAATGTGCTGTTGTAAGTGGGCCGAGCACTGCACGCACCATTCTTGAAGCAAGCATCTTGAGCGAAAAATTTATTGATCGACGAGAGCATGATCGGAGTTCCTGCTTCAATATCATCGAAACTGACGAGTCAGGTGTTCGGCATGCCCTAGCCGACTCGGTCCGCCTCTCCGCCGTAACCGCTGACGAACGATGTCATTGCTCTTGCCGTAGCGCTTTGATAAGCCTACTAACCGTTTTGCGACTGACACCGCGCTCTTCGGTGTGAATTCCAGAGTCCATCAACACCTCAACTCGCTGTAGTGTGGCGGGTATGCGGCCGGAACAGAGAACTGTTCGCACCATCTCTGCAGAATCTCACTATTTCGCAAGCTTGCCTTCGCACCCTGCTCTAACTTTGACTCAGAACCTTCGTTCGCAAGTCGAGATAGCAAAGGATGACTATATATGACAACCGCAGTTAGCCCGGAGAAACGCACGGATTCGGCAGTTCATCACAAGACGATTCGCGTGAAAGACGTGGACATTTTCTACCGGGAAGCTGGCCCAGAGTCGGCCCCAGTGATTCTTCTCCTGCACGGATTCCCGACTTCTTCGAACATGTTCCGGAACCTGATTCCGCGCTTGGCGGGTGCTTTCCATGTGATAGCTCCTGACTACCCGGGCTACGGTCAGAGCAGCATGCCCGATCACAAGTCGTTCGAGTACTCATTTAAGAACCTTGCAGAAATTGTTGATGCTTTCGTGGCATCGCTTGGGCTCAGCAAGTTCTCGATGTACGTCATGGACTACGGCGCGCCTATCGGCTATCGCCTTGCTCTGATGCACCCGGAACGGGTTCAAGCGCTGATCGTCCAGAATGGCAATGCCTACGACGAAGGATTGCTTGAGTTTTGGGACCCGATCAAGCGGTACTGGGCGGAACCAACTCAGGAAAATCGAAAGGCCCTGTATTTCCTGAGCGATCCAAAGTCGACGAAGTGGCAATACGAAACAGGTGTAGCGGACAAATCGCTGCTCGATCCGACCACATGGCTTGTGGATCAGTTCGGCTTGGATCGACCAGGGAACCTCGACATTCAGATGGATCTGATGCTCTCATACGGGACTAACCCGCCGCTCTACCCCGAGTTTCAGGCTTTCTTTCGAAAATACCAGCCGCCAACCCTAATCGTCTGGGGAAAGAACGATTTCATCTTCCCGGCTGAGGGAGCTGCTCCCTACGCCCGTGACCTGAAGAACGTTGAAACACACCTTCTGGACACTGGCCATTTCGCATTGGAAACGCACGGCGAAGAGATTGGTAACCGAATCGAAGAATTCTTGCTGCAGAATTTAACGCGCTAGAGAGGTCCTCGCGGCGGCGGGAAAAGGGATGGCACGGAATTTCGGAGCTCTAGCTTTCACCCCGCTAGTCAAAGCGCTCCAGGAAAAACATGGCAGCAGACGGCAATACGCTCGTTTGGCGGCCGGGACTCCAGCTCCTGATCGTTTGGGTCCCGAAGAGTCAGCTTTCATTAGCAATCGGGATACCTTCTACATGTCGACCGTAGGAGCGAACGGGTGGCCGTACGTGCAGCATCGCGGCGGCCCCAAAGGATTCCTGAAGGTGATCGACGATCAAACCATCGCGTTCGCTGATTTCAATGGGAACAAGCAGTACATAAGCACCGGCAACTTGGCAAGCGACGACCGAGTGGCGTTGATCCTGGTTGACTATCCAGCCCAGGCCCGCCTCAAGATTCTGGGCCACGCTCAGATATTTGAGGGCGAAGCGGGGCGTGAGTGGGAGCAGCGCCTGCGCCAACTCGGCAGCAAGGACGTCATCGAACGAGCGTACGTGATCCGTGTTGAGGCATTCGACTGGAACTGCCCCCGACACATCACGCCACGTTTCACGGAAGAAGAAATCGGGGAGGCGCTGATGCCATTTGAGCGTCGTCTAGAAGCGCTCGAGGCCGAAAACAAAAGGCTGCGGGCGTTGATGAATTCAAAAGGAGATTGAATATGAACCGAATGGCGTCAATGGACAGACCCGTCGAGACCTCTTACGTACTGCCGGCCTTTCACTTGGCACGGCGCTGCTGAGCCGGCGTGCGCTCTTCGCCACCGACGACGGAGTCGTTCCCACCATGGTCAATGCAGCAGCCAAAGCAAAGATCACAACCCATGCTGTTCGACAGAACATATGCGTTCTGGAGGGCTCCGGTGGCAACATCGCAGTCTTCACCGGAAAGGACGGAAAGCTACTTGTAGAAGCCGGCTTTGCGGTGTCCCGGCCCGCGATCGCTGCCGCATTGGCGGCGATTGACGAGCAGCCCATCACACGATTGCTTAACACGCACTGGCACACGGATCACACTGACGGCAATGCTTGGCTTCACTCCGTCGGTGCCGAGATCACTGCGCATGAAAATACACGCAAGCGGCTTTCGGTAGATACTCGCGTGGAGGGTTGGCAATGGACCTTTCCAGCGGCGCCGCCCGGGGCGTTACCCGTGAACGTTTTTTCCAACGAGCACGGAGTGTGGCACAGCGGCATGGAACTGAGGATGAGGTACTACGGACCCGCGCACACCGACAGCGACGCTTGGGTTCACTTTACTGATGCGGACGTGGTTCACGTTGGCGACACGTGGTGGAACGGCGTCTATCCGTTCATTGACTACTCTACGGGCGGCAGTATCGACGGACAAATCCAGGCCGCCGAAAAAAACGTTTCGACATTCAGTGAGAGCACCATTTTCATTCCTGGACACGGCCCAATCGGACGCAAACCCGAAGTGGTGGAATTCCGGGACATGCTTGTCACTATCCGAGAGAATGTAGCGGCGCTGAAGAAGCAGGGACGATCGCTGGACGAAACAGTCGCCGCTAAGCCAACCGCGGCGTTCGATGCGAAGTGGGGCCAGTTCTTGACGACTCCGACCGCGTTTACAAAGCTTGTTTACGCAGGCGTTTAACAACCATTCGCGATCCAAACCCAGAAGAGGACAATATGCCGACAATCACAACCAAAGATGGCACTCAGCTCTACTACAAGGACTGGGGGAAAGGCCAGCCCATTGTCTTTAGCCATGGCTGGCCATTGAGCGCCGACGCCTGGGAAGACCAAATGCTCTTTCTCGCGGCACGCGGGTACCGTTGCATTGCGCACGACCGCAGGGGACACGGACGATCTTCCCAACCGTGGGATGGCAACGAAATGGACACCTACGCCGACGACCTGGCGGAACTCATGACCGTTCTCGACGTGCGTGACGCGATACACATTGGCCATTCCACGGGCGGCGGTGAGGTCGCTCGATACATAGGGCGTCACGGAACGCAGCGCATCGCGAAGGCCGTCCTGATCAGTGCCGTTCCACCCCTATGTTAAAGGCTGACACTAACCCGATGGGTTTGCCGGTCTCGGCCTTCGATGAGATCCGCGCCGGTGTTTTGACTGACCGCGCACAATACTTCATGGAGCTCAGTCTGCCCTTTTACGGCTTTAATCGGCCGGGGGTCAAGATCTCAGAAGGGCTTCGCGAGTCCTTCTGGTTGCAAGGCATGGTTGCCGGGCACAAAGCCGTATTCGACTGCATCAAGGCTTTCTCAGAGACCGACTTCACAGAGGATCTCAAGAAGTTTGACGTACCGACGCTGATCATCCACGGCGATGACGACCAGATCGTACCAATTCAAGCCGCTGCCCTGCTCTCATCCAAGATCGTCAAGGGCTCGATCCTAAAGATTTATTCCGGTGCTCCTCACGGATTACCTTCAACACTGAAAGACCGGGTAAACCAGGATCTGCTGGCGTTTGTGGCACAAGGCAAAGTCGCGGCTGCTTGAGATGAAGATCCTAATCGGCGTGATCGTGGCGTTTCTGGTCGGCGCAGGATGCCGGTTTTTCGACATCCCTGTCCCGAGCCCCCCGGTGTTGCCCGGCGCCCTCATCGTTGTTGCCATGACACTTGGCTATACGGCCACAGACCGCGCATTGGCTAGGAAGCAACAAATTTCGGCAGCAAAACACTGTGCGGCGGACCCACCGGATTGGTGGCCGCCGCAAACGCGGAAATAAGGCAATCAACAGGTCTGGAATGAAAGCCGAACACCGCATCTGTCGCTCCGAAGATCATTGACGAGGAATAACATGCCTTTCCGAAATTTTAGTTTTGCCGTGCTGTGCATATTCGCTGCTCAAGCTCAATTGCTGGCCTGGCCCGAGGATCTTTCACAGCAGATTGCAGAAGTGATGGCGCAAGGGCCTAGCGGAAAAGCACACCAGCGTTATGCGCATGCGAAAGGCATTGTGTGCCAGGGAACATTTCAGGCCGCTCCGGAGGCAGCCACCATTTCGCGAGCTCCTCATTTCAGGGGACAAATTGTGCCCGTAACCGTCCGCTTTTCGGACGGTGCACCGAACTCGAACGTGGCAGATAATTCGCCGGACGCCGCCCCGCAAGGAATGGCCATTCGGTTCGAGATTGGGAGGGGCACGGATATTATGACGATCTCGCATAATGGCTTCGTGGTTGGAACAGGCGAGGAATTCCTCGCACTGCAAAAGGCAATCGCGGCGACTGACTCGTCGAAGCCACATCCGTGGCCTGTCGAGAACTTTCTGGGCAGCCACCCAAGAGCGCTTAAGTTCGTTCAAGATCTTACGGCGATGCCTGCCAGCTTCGCCGCAGAATCTTTCTATAGCAACAATGCTCTGGTCTTCGTTAATGACAAACAAGAGAAGCGTGCGGGAAGATACCAGATTCTTCCTGTCGATGGCCCTAAGTATCTGGAGAAGGCGGCGGACGCCACGCCACCCGACTTTCTTCGCGATGATCTCAGGAGACGTCTCATCGAAGCTCCCATTCGTTTCCGACTAGTGCTGCAGCTCGCCGGCCCGGGTGATCAAACGATTGATGGTTCGCTCGTTTGGCCAGACGATCGGAAGAAGATCGAGCTCGGCATCATCAGTGTCACTTCGATTGTTCCTGACTCCGCGGCGGCCGAGCGAAAACTGGCCTTCGATCCCACTCGCCTTGTGGACGGGATCGAACTATCCGATGACCCGCTTCCGGCGCTTCGATCCCACGTCTACGCCTATTCCGTCGCTGGACGCTATGGCAGATAGGCAGGCAAGAATGAGCTGTATCCACGAGCGCGGAGTCTTCCGCCATCTCTCTTCAAAGACGATGAACTCGCGGGGGCGGCTGGCCCATAAACCGTCTCATGGATCCATCGATCTCGACTCCACGTGGTATACGGGTGGACCAACATGTCAACGCCTGCGGCTTCAATCAAAACTCCTTTTGGATTTCATTCCACTGCGAAGGAGGTTATTAGTGGGATCGATCTCACAGAAAAGCGCGTTATTGTTACCGGCGCGTCCTCCGGCATTGGTACCGAGACGGCCGAAGCGCTGGCGCAGGCAGGAGCTGAACTCACACTAGCAGTTCGCCGACACGACGCTGGGAGGGAAGTAGCCGAGCGCATCCGCGCCTCGACAGGTAATCCTAACGTCCACGTTGGTGAGCTTGATCTAGCTGATTTAGATTCTGTCCGTGCTTTCGCTTCCTCATGGACCGGGCCGCTTCACATCTTGGTTAATAACGCAGGAATCATGGCTACTCCCGAGCTGGAGCGCACACGGCAGGGTTACGAGATTCAGTTTGCGACGAACTTCCTCGGTCACTTTGCGCTGACCGTCGGACTACATAGTGCTTTGATATCTGCAAAAGGAGCACGTGTGGTTTCGGTCAGCTCTAGCGCCAACACGTTCGCGCCTGTGCTATTTGACGACCCGCACTTTCGGTTTATTCCTTATTCTCCATTCGTAGCGTATGGTCAATCCAAGACTGCCACCATCTTGCTGGCCGTTGCGATCACGCGCCGTTGGGCAACAGAAAATATCTTTTCGAACGCGCTAAATCCAGGAGCCATCGCCACCAATCTGCAGAAGCATACCGGTGGTCTGAAAACGCCGCCGGAGATGCGGAAAACGCCGCAGCAAGGCGCCGCTACTTCTGTGCTGCTGGCCGCGTCTCCTTTACTCGAGGGCCTTGGTGGGCGATATTTTGAGGATTGTAACGAGGGCAGAGTGGTGACTAGTCGTCCTCTAGACTTTAGTGGCGGTGTTGCACCTTATGCTCTCGACTTTGCCAACGCTGATCGGCTCTGGATGCTAGCGGAGAGACTCATACGGATTTAGCCCCTACGCTAATACACTTAGGCTGCGCAGGATCTTATAGCAAAGCCCATCTTCACCTCACCCTATCTAGGTCCCGCCCGGAATCGTACTGCCTGTCCAACAAACTCAGCCTCGATCTGGATGCGGTGACGCTGGCCCGACTGTGACCAGGTGATGTTGTACACCCAGCGATGGGCTCTACCCCTAGAAGCCGCCCTTCCCATTCTTGGGTGGGCATTCCGTTGGGTATCAAATCGCGACACTGCTCGGCTATTTGCGCACTTTCCTGCAATCGGGCGCGCGCTGGCCCAATTTACTCTAAATGCAACCGGTAATCTCTTTATGCTTGGCCGGCAAAGAGTCTTTGAACATCGAAAAGAGGCAGCTCACAATGTCACAGAAACTGGCGGGGAAAACGGCGGTCATCACTGGAGGAAGCAGCGGAATTGGGCTCGCAACTGCCAAACGTTTCGCAAACGAAGGGGCCCATGTTTTCATCACAGGAAGACGCAAACAAGAGTTGGATGCAGCTGTGATCGAGATCGGCGGTCACGCCACCGCCGTGCAGAGTGACGTCGCCAATCTGGCCGACATCGACAAGCTGTATCTGACGGTAAAGGAACAGACTGGGAAGGTGGACATCGTCTTTGCTAACGCCGGCACCGGTGCATTTGCTCCTCTCAATCGGATCACCGAGGAACACTTCGACAAGCAGTTTAATGTGAATGTTAGGGGATTGCTGTTTACAGTGCAGAAAGCGCTGCCGCTGATGGGCCCTGGGGCTTGCATCATCCTCAATGCCTCCATTGTGTCGATCACCGGAGGTCCCGCCTTCAGCGTGTATAGCGCGACTAAAGCGGCCGTGCGTTCTTTTGCGCGGACTTGGTGTGTCGATCTCAAAGAACAAGGGATACGAGTTAACGCGGTCAGCCCAGGTGTGGTCCCAACACCCGGATACAACATCTCCCTTGGACTGACCGAAGAGCAAGTGGATCAGTATGTGAAGGCTTCGATCGGAAACATTCCCCTGGGCCGACCAGGAACCACGGACGAGATTGCTAAGGCCGTTCTGTTTCTCGCCTCGGACGACAGTAGCTATGTGAACGGAATCGAGTTATTCGTCGACGGTGGCATGGCTCAGATCTAGCGGCTTTGATCTTTTATCTGAGCGTCTTTGATTAGGAAGACGAGGGCGAAGACCGAGCGTATGCTACCAAACAAGCTCCAGTGCAAGCGTAAACGAAACGTTTGGAGGCGCTTCTTTGCGCAATATGCTGTCAGATGAAAAGTGCTGTCAGGTCCCAAGTGCCGTCGCGAACACCAGTTCGCCTACTGAAAGATTGTCGTCCCCAAAAATGCATGCACTTCCACAAGAGCAAGGCGACTCGGGACACCAATCAGCAAAAACTCTTCTTTTTGAAAAGAATCAAGCGGGCTTTTCGCGGTGTACTTAGTGCTGAGGAGGTAAGACGTGATCAGAATATCAGGCGAGCAGAGCTATGTGGAAGTGATTTTCTCGAAGGTGGCGCAGCTGCAGACCGTTGGTATGGCGCTGTTGCGATGGGGACTCATATTGGTATTGCTTTGGATCGGCGGCATCACGTTCGCCGGTTACGAAGCCGACAGCATTGTGCCGTTTGTTGCCAATAGTCCGATGATGAGCTTCTTTTATAAGCACTCAGCGCCGGACTACCGCAAATACATGAACAAGGAGGGCGAACTAGTCCCTGCTCATCGGGCTTGGCACGAGAGCAATGGCACCTATCTGTTCGCTCGGCTCCTCGGAACGGCAATTGTTGGCATTGGTCTGCTGATCGCCCTCCATCCCGTATGGCCCCAATTGGCGAGCTTTGGAAGCTTCTTGCTGATCGGAATGGCTTGCGTAACACTTTCCTTTCTTTTCACGACTCCGGAGGCGTGGGTTCCGGCTTTGGGCGATGCAGAGCATGGCTTCCCGTACCTGTCGGGGGCTGGCCGACTCGTCGTAAAGGACTTCATTATGCTCGGGGCGGCAGTACTTACCATGGCCAATTCGGCAGCAGCTTACGTTCAAAGGAAGCAGAGTTCGAAGCAATCTGCGAACGTACCGATGTCTATGCGATCGTTTGCTTGACTTGGCTGGAGACGGAATAGGGAGATTCATGCGGGACTCAGACATCACATCAGTTGCGGGAAATTCCGATGCACTATTGGACGACGCAGTCCTAGCCAGCGACGGAATGAAGAAGGCCGCTGCGTTTCACGCCGTTCGGCAGCTCTCGGACGGAATGGTTGTTGGGCTTGGTTCTGGTACGACGGCCACGTTTGCACTGCAGGCAATAGCTGATCGTGTCAAAAGCGGTTTGCATATCGTGGGCGTGCCGACCTCTGACAAAACGTGTTTACGCGCCCGGGAACTCGGCCTCACGCTCGTGACCCTTACCGAATATCCGAATGTGGACCTCACGATTGACGGAGCAGACGAGGTGACACGGCCGTCGATGCATTTGATCAAGGGGGGTGCGGGTAACCTTCTGCGCGAAAAGATTGTTGCCGTCGCCAGCAGACGCTTCCTCGTTGTTGTCGACGAAAGCAAACTCGCCGAGCGACTAGGTGCCCATAGGGCTGTTCCGGTGGAAGTCGCCAGATTCGGTTGGCGATCGACATCAGATCGCATGCGTGAGCTCGATTGCCGTCCCGCCCTGAGGATGAATGGGGACGGCAGCCCTTTCATCACAGACGGTGGGAATTACGTTCTTGACTGTGCATTCGGTCCTATCGATGCCCCAGTGACTCTCGAGCGGGAAATCGATTCGATCGTGGGAGTCGTGGAGCATGGGCTCTTCCTGTCCCTTGCCACTGAACTCATCGTCGGCGGGACCAGCGGTGTGAAGACGCATAAGCCTTCCGCGGTTGCCGAGGCGTAGTATGGTCAAACAGCAAGATGAACTAAACGTCAGCGGAGGGTTCTTTTTAGCACTGGTTCTAAGGCATAAGGTGCGCCGGTACCCGACTGAGCTCAGCCTGTCGGGAGCCGGGCTCCTGCTGCCGCTGCTGCAGCGCGTGTCCGAACTGCCGCGTGAGGAACGTTGCTGCTTCTCTCTGCGCGTGCTAGCCAACATGACCGCGGCCGGTTGCTGGAGGCTGGTCGATCTTGAGCCAGAACAGGTCGACTACTATTTCCGGCTCACCTCGCACATGCTCTTGGGAATAGCCTTTCATATGGCAGAGGTTGAGATTTTTTGGACACCGGTTAGAAGGCTAAGCGGCGTTTTCACACGGAATAGTTCAGCATGTCTCGACTAATTTCAGTAAACGTTGGATTGCCTCGTGACGTCGCGTGGCAGGGAAAGGTGGTGTTCACAGGGGTATGGAAGTATCCTCTGCCCGGAAGAGCTTTGGTCCGAAAGCTGAACGTTGCCGGGGACGGGCAAGGAGACGTCGCTGGACATGGCGGCGAATACCGGGCCGTCATGGTGTATCAAGTCGATTCTTATCGCTATTGGGAGCAGTATCTGGGCCGAAAGGATTTCACGCTTGGCCAATTTGGGGAAAACTTCACGGTTGATGGCTTGGCAGACGACGAGGTGTGTATCGGCGATCGCTACCAAATTGGCAGTGCGTTATTCGAAGTCACTCAGCCTCGTGTCACTTGCTATCGACTTGGCCTGCGGATGGATCGACCCGATATGGCGGCGCTGGTCGTCGCGCAACATCGCCCAGGATTTTACTTCCGAGTGTTGCAAGAGGGGGAGGTGGGAGCAGGTGACGAGATTGTAAAAGTGAGTGACGGACCGGAGCGCATCACCGTCGCCGATATCGACGGGATATTGTACTTGCCCGGACATGCGCGAGAACGGCTCAATCGGGCCCTCAAAGTCCCAGCCTTGAGCGCAGGGTGGGTAGAATCACTTCGGGCTCTGGCGGCTGACAAGCAGGGAAGCGGAAACGCTGGTCTTACAAGGTCGCTATCGCCAAAACCTGCATGGAAGGGATTTCGACCTCTGCGTGTCGACCGAATTGACCGGGAAAGTGAAACCGTGCAGTCTTTCACGCTGGGTGCTCCGGATGGAGAGGGCCTGCCGCCTGCACTTCCGGGCCAGTTCCTTGTAATCAAACTGCAGACCGCTGCCGGTGCAAACGCATTGTTGCGCAATTACTCGCTATCAGGGGAACCTGGAGCTGATTCCTACCGGATCAGCGTAAAACGGGAACCTAACGGGGTAGCGAGCCAATTCTTACATACCAGCGTGAAGACTGGCGACATGCTACAGGCCAGTGCTCCGCGAGGAACATTCTCGTTGCAAGCTGGAGAAGGTCCTGTTGTGCTGATCAGTGCAGGCGTGGGTATAACTCCCTTACTAGCGATGCTCTATTCGCTTGCAGCTTCCCGAGCAACGCGCCCAATTTGGTGGATCCACGGAACTCGCAACGGCAACGAGCATCCGTTCGCTGCCGAATCACGAACTCTTCTTTCCGATTTATCCCAAGTCCACTCTTTCGTCGTTTACAGTCGACCAACGCCTACCGATAGATTGGGCGTGGACTATGGCAAGGCAGGACGTGTAGATCTCTCGACCATTGTAGGCCTGAACATTCCGAAGGATGCGGATTTCTACCTTTGTGGACCTACGCTATTTCTCAAAGACCTCCGCGCAAGCCTGACAGATTGGGGAGTCGCAAAGGAGCAACTTCACTCGGAATCGTTTGGTCCCGGAGAGGCGTTAAGCCCAGGGATCCTCAATTCGGTGCAACGTGCTGTGCACGCTCCAGCGGACGAGCCCGCGTCCGGGCAGCAGGTCGCCTTCACACGGAGCGGGCTTACCGTTCACTGGAATGCAAAGTATCAAAGCTTACTTGAACTCGCCGAAGCCTGCGATGTTCCCGTTAGGTGGTCGTGTCGAACGGGTGTTTGCCACATGTGCGAAACCGGGTTAGTCGGCGGCACTGTGCAATATGAGCCCTGTCCGCTGGACTCGCCAGCTGACGGAAACCTACTACTTTGCTGCTCGAAACCTAACGGCAACGTCGAGCTCGACCTGTGAGTAGAAGCATCTGGAATTCTGTCCTTGAGGAGGATCGGGTGGGCAAATGGATAATTATCATCGCAGCTGCAGCGGCAGCTGTTTCAGTGCTAGACACCGTAAACTCTGGCGCGTTCGCGAGCTCGAATACAGCACGCCCGGGCTCCAAGCTCATACAGGCGGAATTCAATGGGCTACCTTTCGATCCAGATTTCGAGACCTGGAGGCTCGTCAGTACCACCCAGCGTGACGATGACAAGGGGTTCCGATTCATTCTTCGCAACGCCATCGCAACCGAGGCCATGCGCAACGGAAACATCCGACCTTGGCCGGACGGTACGCGATTCGCAAAATTGGGATGGACTCAGGAACTCGGACCGGACCATCTTGTGCATCCCGGCAAGTTCCTGCAGATCGGATTCATGGTTAAGGACGCACACAAATTTGTTGGGACCGAAGGCTGGGCTTGGGGACGATGGGTTGGCCCGGAGCTGAAGCCTTACAGTAACAGCGCTCGGTTTGTGGAGGAGTGCACTGGCTGCCATCTTCCATTGCGCCAGCACGATTATGTATTCACCTTGCCCATCTCACCAGCCAAGGTTTATGGGGAAGAAATCATCAACAACCGAGCAGCCGCACTCCCATCAACGCTGCCTTACCAACCACTAGGTTTGAGTGCGGTCACGATGTACGTTGATCCAAGTGAGCGCGTAATGGCGACCGTCTTCGGGAATGAAACGGCCACGGTCGCGGTTCGCTCGGCCAGGCGCACATCGCCGGACGGAGCTGATATACCCGCTTACTCGACCGGTTCGGTATTGGCAATCGTGAC
The DNA here is from genome assembly GCA_963814195.1 of uncultured Acidobacteriaceae bacterium. GTDB lineage: Bacteria > Acidobacteriota > Terriglobia > Bryobacterales > Bryobacteraceae > Bog-105. The sequence goes on along the minus strand of CAWFBU010000002.1, from coordinate 285,953 downwards.
GTGGACCCAGCAACGACACCCGGAGTGGTCTCAAGCGCTGATACCCGAGAGTCCAACATCTGTGGAGTTCCTAGAGATACTCGGAGGCGATAAGCCACCAAAGTACAGCCATTTCGCGGGATCTCCAATGTCATTATCGAATCGGGCACGAAGTGCAGTCCGCCAGAGAACGCTTTTCGTAATGCAACTCGCGCCGGTCCAACTTCCACCAACGTGAGTTAGTCAGCGCTTTTAGTTGCGCTGCACTAGTGACCGAAGTACCCGAATACGGCCGGCTTGGCGGTCCTGCAGAACTCTTGGAGTCTGGCGGCCGGGTTCGCGCACGTCGGATCACCTGATGAGAGGGTTAACACAAGAACGCGGCACGTACACATACGCTGACAGTGCACATACGGCAACAATGGATAGCCGAGTACGCCTTCCGCTGCCCGTTCCGAGAAAGATAGATGCAAAAGCCGTAAGGTATCAGGCTGTTCGGATAACGTCGGAACTTTGAAGGAAGAGACTCTCAATCGGAAAGAGATCTTGACCCAAGTGGCCGGGTCATCGCGACCGACGCAGCATCTTAGATGAAAAGAGTTTCTCGTGCGAGCCATATGATAGGTAGAGCTTTACGACGGCATCATCACTAAACAGAGAGCACTGCAAACGAGAGCATGAGCAAAAGCACTCAGGCAATAGGAAAGCTCAGAAGCCGGTGTTCGGAGATGCGAACACTTCAGTCTGAGAAGAAAACCCACGTCCGATTGCTTAGTTCACTTCCGCTGCTGTTGTGGGCACTTACATCGGCCCATGCTCTCGATTCACAACACAGCATTCGCCAATTCGGACATGTTAAGTGGACCATAGACGACGGTAGCTTTGGAAGTACAACGAGTTCAATCGCGCAAACCTTGGATGGTTTTGTGTGGTTCGGGACGGACATAGGCTTGCTGCGTTACGATGGCGTCCACTACATTAGAGACCCCGAAGTCAATGACTCACTACCTTCCTCGCTCATCGTGTCACTGGCCGCCGCACGGGATGGAAGTCTTTGGATCGGAACGAGTAACGGCCTAAGCCATTGGGCAAACGATCGATTGGTTAACTACCCGAATGTAAGAGGATTTATAAATTCCATCCTAGAAGATCGGGAGGGGAAGGTATGGTTCTCGTTAGGTCAGAACGAAAGCTTTGCTACAGATAAACTCTGTTTTGTTGTCGAACAGGGCACAACGTGCTACGGGGAGGCCCAGGGAGTGTCAATGTGGGCAGGTACTTCTCTGACTCAGGCCCCAAATGGGACGCTTTGGCTGACCACCTATGACGGAGTGGCTCGGTGGGAGTCAGGTTTGTTCACAACCCACAAACTGGAAGGAGAGCGCAGCAAGCTAGGCCTTACTGGCGTGAGAGCGATCACAACAACCGCAGCCGGTCCTCTCTGGGTTGGTGCGGGAACACCCGGTCCAGGTCTCGGACTTCAACAACTCGATGGAGATCGGTGGAAAGCTTTCGTGACGTCAGGCTTCGACAGTAGTACTCTCAGGGTCGACTGCTTGCTGTTAGATCATGAACGCACACTGTGGATTGGTACAGAAGACGAAGGTCTTTACCGCATTCGCGGCAGTCAGGTGGATCGGTTCCGGAAGGCGGACGGCTTATCCAGCGACGAAGTGACACACATTCTTGAAGATCACGAAGGCAACATATGGGTGTCCACAGTAGCCGGCATCGATTGTTTTCATCAACTGGTTGTCACTACTGCGCCTATTAGTCCTAACGGGGCAAGTTCAGTCGAGGTTGACGGAGTCCTTGCCTCACGTGACGGGACAATTTGGGTTGCGAGACCTGGATCCCTGGACGCTCTTAGCGGAGACAAAATCTCGTCGATACATGCGGGAAAAGGCCTGCCCGGGAGTCAGGTTACCTCATTGCTGGAGGACCGTGCTGGCCGATTGTGGGTCGGGGTTGATGAAGGCTTGTGGGTCTATCGAAAGGGTACCTTTCAATCGATTCGGAGAGCAGACCGACGAGCATTGGGGATTGTCACTGGATTGGCCGAGGATGTTGACGGTAGCATGTGGGCCGAGGTAAAAAGGGCCCCGCGCGCCCTCATCCGCATTCGACACCTCAGGGTGGTTGAAGAATTTCCCGCTCCAAAGATGCCAGTGTCCCGCCAAGTACTGGCCGACCCTGAAGGCGGTATATGGTTGGGGTTGATAAGTGGCGACCTCGCCCGGTATCACCAGGGCCGACTGGAGGTCTTCTCTTATCCCCACCCTAGCACGCCCCACGAAGTTAGGCAGCTCACCATTACTTCCGACGGAATGGTGCTGGGGGCGACACAAACCGGCTTGGTGGCATGGAAAAAGGGAACACAACGAACACTCACGATGCGAAACGGCCTGCCTTGTGAGAATATTTTTGCCCAAGTCTCTGATAATCGTAAATCACTCTGGCTTTCTACGGAGTGCGGGCTTATCCAATTAGGCGATACGGAAGTGCAGCGCTGGTGGCAAGATCCCGAAGCCCACTTGCGCACGAGGGTCCTAACCATCTTGGACGGCGTACGACCGGGCTACGCTCTTTTCAACGGAAGTGCGCGGACACCTGATGGGCGCTTATGGTTTGTACAATACACAGCTTTACAGACGTTTGATCCATCGGCGATAACCACCAACCGGGTCGCCCCACCGGTTTACATCGAGAAACTACTCGCGGATCGGAAGAGCTACCCGACTCACCAACCGATTCGCCTTCCGCCCCTCATCCGCAATCTCGAGATCGACTACACGGGATTGAGTTTCGTCGTTCCGCAAAAGGTCCAATTTCATTACAAACTGGAAAACCATGACGTTGATTGGCAAACTCCAGGAACTCGCCGCGAGGCCTTTTACTCTGATCTTGGACCGGGGAACTATACCTTCCGTGTTATCGCGTGCAATAACGATGGAGTATGGAATGAGAAAGGGGCGACGCTCGATTTCAGCATTGCACCAACCTGGTATCAGACAAGTTTGTTCCGTCTAGCTTGTGTCAGCGGGTTGTTGTTGTTTCTCTGGGCGCTTTACCAATTGCGAATGCGGCAACTCGCTCTAGAGTTCAACGCAAGCATCGATACACGCGTTGCTGAACGTACGCGCATCGCACGCGAGCTGCACGATACTCTGTTGCAGAGCTTTCATGGGCTCATGTTCCGGTTCCAGGCTGCTCGCAACATGTTGCCCAGCCGTCCAGAGGAAGCGATAGCGTCTCTGGATGGCGCAATCGAGAGAACGGAACAGGCGATCATCGAGAGCCGCGAGGCTATCCAAGATCTACGGAGCGCTTCGGCAGATCAGGATGACATCGTGAAGTCCATAGCGGCCACAGGTCAGGAGTTGGCTAAGTCTTTTGAGGACCTTCACGAATTGCCTCTATTCAGCATTGTCGTGGAAGGCGAGCCCCGTCCGCTAGCTCCACTCATTCAGAACGAGGTCTGGCGGGTGGCACACGAAGCGCTCATGAATGCATATCGTCATGCGAATGCACGCCGGGTTGAAGCTGAGATACGGTACGATCGTCACGCGTTCCGGTTGCGAATCCGTGACGATGGGCGTGGAACAGACCAGACAGTCTTGAAGAATGGTGGACGTCAAGGACACTGGGGATTGCCCGGTTTGCGTGAGCGCGCCAAGCGAATAGGCGCAACACTGGAGTTTTGGAGCGAGGCCGGAGCGGGCACGGAGGTTCAACTCTCCGTTTCCGCCGCCATCGCTTACAAAAAAGACCGTACCCACTCTCCGATCGGGTTATTTCGCAAGAGGAAAGACCGTGGACAGCAACATTAAATTAATTCGAATCTTTTCTGTCGATGACCACCCTCTTCTGCGGGAAGGAATCGCGGCACTCGTAAATGCGGAACCGGACATGAAGTTGGTTGCGGAAGCCTGCAACGGAAACGAAGCCGTGGACAAATTTAGGCTCTATCGTCCGGAGATCACGTTGATGGATCTCCAGATGCCCGGAATTAATGGAACTGAGGCGATCGGCCGTATTATTGCCGAGTTTCCGGAGGCGAGAATCATCGTCCTGACTACTTATACAGGCGATGTACAAGTGCTACGCGCTTTAAGGGCGGGTGCAAGAGGCTATGTGCTGAAGGGACAGGTACACCGTGAACTGCTCCATACCATACGGGCCGTGCATGCCGGGCAAAAGCGAATCCCTCCAGAGATCGCGGCCGAGCTTGCGGACCATGTTCTCGATGACGAGTTAAGTCTTCGTGAATTGGAGATACTGCGGCTCGTGGCGGCAGGGAATGCCAATAAGATGATCGCCAATCAACTGAGGATCGGCGAGGCAACGGTGAAGAGCCACGTGACGAGTATACTTTCGAAGCTGAGCGCGAACGATCGCACACATGCGGTTACTATTGCGCTTCGGCGCGGAATGATCGATCTTTCGCAATAGGCTCCAATTGTTTTGATTCCGACTTTTGGCGGATGGCGAGCCCCCACGTTTGGGCGTTTCGGACATGCCAGTAATCCCGTAACGTAGTACCCAAGGATCCGCCCTCCCTTTTTGCAGCGCCTATTTTCCAACTTCGCAAATGGCTGGCCCGGCGGCGGTATGCTGATCCAGCGGTCACTAACTGGGTCGATGCTCATCTACTTCAGTTTCAGCCACCTCACAAAGACAAGTCACGGCATATACCTAATTCCTGAACTCCTAGCTGCCGCTGCAGGATTGCTTCTTCTGGTCGGTCTTTGGACTCCCCTTGCAGGGACTGCAGCGCTATTGATCGAGTGCTGGGCGCTCATTATAGGAACTCAAGAGCCATGGGCGGCAATTGTGCCCGGTCTACTCGGACTCACTATCGCCATGATTGGGCCTGGCGCTTGGTCGATCGATGCTCGTATCTTCGGAAGAAAGCACATCGATCTGACAATCCCCCAAAAGTAGCACTCGATAGCTTTACTATTCAACCAGTGAACAATCCGACCATCTAAGGTTGTTCGCGCATGGAAGCGACTTCAAACTATGTACATCAGGAGCCAAATGCGATGACCACCCAGTTGATTCAGCCTTCTTATGCTCGCGAGTTTGCAGGTTCGTCCGATCTACGTACGAGCCTATATGAAAACAATGTGAACTGGTTCCGCGGTAGCACGGAAACCAAGATGGCATCATGCCTTGATTCGGTTGCGTTAGGGCCAGCTCGCCTGGTTTGGTCCAGTTCGGCTTCCAAATCGCTCGGCGTCTTGCTGGAAAGGCATCAGTATTCTCCAGGAGAGCGAAGGGAGGCGGCAATCGACAAGCATGTTATCTCCATGTCTCGTAGCTCTCCGGCGCGCTTCGAATACCGCAACCTCTCTGGCGAGTTCACAACCGTGGTACTTCGGCCAAAGGCGATCATGATCACGCCTGCTGGCAGATTACCCGACATCCGCTTGCATACGCAGGCTGAATTCACTCACTGCGCCCTGGAGGATGATTTCATTCGCCGTGTTGCGACTGAACTCAATGGCGTCACCCAAATTCCGACGTTTCGACCAGGCGTAGAGGAAAGATCAATTGAGTGCATTCTGGGTCTGCTGACTCAAGAGATGCAAGCAGCAGATCGCTCCGATCGGCTCTACATCGATTCGCTTATCTATGCGCTCACAGCAAGGTATCTCACCTTCGACGTCGGCAGGCCAAAGAGGTCGAAGTCGCGCGTGGCAGGCCTCCTACCTCGAATACTGAACCGAATCCGATCAAAAATCGAAGCCAGTCTCGACATGGATCTAACTCTTGAAGCTCTAGCCCAAGAGAGCGGATACAGCCGGGCCCACTTTCTTCGAATGTTCCAGGCCGCTACGGGTTTGACTCCTCATCAGTACGTGCTAGATATCCGTTTGAAGCGAGCGCGGGAGCGTCTTAGCCAAGCCAACTCGAGCATTATTGACGTCGCGCTATCTTGCGGATTCTCCAGCCAATCTCACATGACTAGCGTCTTTCGGCGTTACTTAAACACGACGCCAGGCGAATTTCGGCGCAGTGTTTTCAGCTGACCTTTCGTTAGAGAGCATGGTATGCCACACGATTTGGCAGAGCGACAACATACTGAGCGCGCGAACACCTGCCCAGTTACAAAACTTCTCGGCCGAGCTTTCTTAGCAGCTTATCTACTCACCGGCAGTTCTGTACTAGCCGAGAGGGCAATTAATGAGGCGATTCGTCTCTGGAATTCGGCCGAAGAAGATGAAGAGAAGCTGTTCCGGGTTGTGTTGACGGTCGCCGTTGGGAACTCTGGCTATCTTCCGGCAGGGTCGCCCGGCTACACCCGAGAGATTGCGCTCCCCGTTGGGTTAAAGCACGTCTTAGAACTCGCACCCCAACTTTCGGAGATGTTTTGTGCTTCGATTGCTCGTTGGGTTATCATCCATAACCTGCTCTCAGATACTTGGGACAAGTGTTTTGGAAATCCAAACCTATACCGGCGAGGCGATGAAGGCCTTAAGCTCCCTCCATCTACGGTCTCTTCGAAAGGATTACAGAAATGTCAACCAGCTATGACGTCCTCGTGATCGGAAGTGGTGAGGCCGGGAAATACCTCGCCTGGACAATGGCGAAGGCCGGTCGCCGAACTGCTCTGGTCGAAAGGAAACTTGTGGGCGGCTCTTGTCCGAATGTCGCCTGCCTACCAAGCAAGAACATCGTCCATAGCGCAAAGGTAGCGTCCTACTTGACGAGGCGTTCTGCCGAGTTCGGCGTTACAGCTCTTGAGGCAAGGATCGATATGGCCGGGGTCCAAAAGCGGAAGCAGGCTATGGTTGATGACCTAGTCTCGGTTCACCTTGAGCGATTCCGGGACAGCGGCGTAGAACTTATCATGGGGCAAGCTGCGTTTACCGGTGATCGTACGGTGGAAGTGCTGGTGAACGGTGGAGGCTCCCAGACTCTCACGGCAGACAAGTTGTTCCTCAGCTTAGGTACACGTTCCGTGCTGCCGACGATAAAAGGGCTTTCAGCGGAGAACGCAATGACACATATCGAGATCTTAAACCTGCAACGTTGCCCGGAACACCTTGTCGTGCTCGGAGCTGGTTATGTCGCCTTAGAACTAGCGCAGGCCTTCAGAAGATTCGGATCGAAGGTGACTGTAATTGAACGTGGCCCACAAGTCGCCGGTAAGGAGGACGGAGATGCCGGAGCAGCTTTACTGGACCTCCTGCGCGACGAAGGCATCGAGGTGCTATTGAATACAACCGTGACAGAAGTTCGTGGGAATTCACCCGGCACTGACGTCCAGCTAACCGTCATATCTCCGTCCGGGCAAGCGGTCGTGCAAGGTACAGACCTGCTGGTTGCGACTGGTCGGGCGCCGAACACCCAAGGTATTGGGCTGGGAAAGCTGGGAGTCGATCTGCGACCAGATGGTTACATTCAAGTGAATGAGAGGTTAGAGACCACAGCACCCGGAGTTTGGGCGATGGGCGATTGTGCCGGAACTCCGCAGTTCACCCATGCTGCTTATGACGATTTTCGGGTCGTTCGAAACAATCTGCTTGGCACCGGTTTACAGCGTACAACCCGCGAACGTCTGATTCCATCTTGCATGTTCACCGATCCTGAACTAGTTCGAGTCGGATTGAACGAGAAGGAGGCGCATCAGCTCGGCATACCCTACCGGATTGCAAAAATGCCTGCTTCTGCAATTCTGCGAACGCGGACAGTATCGGAGCCTCGCGGCTTCCTCAAGATCCTGATTGGCGCTAATTCCGATACCATCTTGGGATTCACGGCCTTCTGCACCGAAGCAAGTGAATTGCTTGCCGCCGTGCAAACAGCGATGGCAGGCAATATGCCATATACGGTTCTTCGCGACGCACTGTATGCTCACCCGACCATGGCTGAGGGCTTTGTTTTCATGCTGGCGAGTCTCCCGGGTGAGATCCATAACCAGAACTCGACAGCTGTACCGGCCGTCACGGTGACCGCAGGCAAGAGCTAGCTGAGTGTGCATCCATTGAACCACGACAAAGATTCTGATCGAATCCAAGGATATACCTTCGGAGCTTCCAGTGTGCAAACCTCGCCGTTCACGTTGCGCGAACTAGACGACCTGAAAACAACACTCGACTTTACGGCCCGAGACGAAGCCTACCTGAAGCTTGCGGGAGAGGTGCTTGCTGATCAAGCCGAGCACATCGTACACCACTGGCGCAGCAACATCATCGCAAGCATTCCTAACCTTGCCCGGCACTCTCGCTCTCCCGAAGGCGAACCACTTCCTGAGTATCTTGCGCAAAGTAATCTTCGGTTTCGTCAGTGGATCCTTGATACCTGCGTCCGGCCCTACGATCAGGACTGGCTGAACTATCAGCACGAGATCGCGTTGCGTCACACAAGCTTAAAGAAGAATAAGACTGATGGAGTACGCTCGACGCCTCACGTCCCCTTTCGCGACATAATGGCCTTCGTAGTTGTCATGAATGAAACGATGAGGAAGTTTCTTGCGGCGAAAGGACACCCGCAGTCAGTCGTCGACGGAATGCACCAAGCTTGGAGCAAGTCGGTACAACTGCAATTAGCGCTATGGGGTCTACCATATAGCGCTCAGGTCAGACATGCTCATGTACTGCGCGCAAAAATCAATAGGGTATGCCACTCACGAGATAAGCCGACCGAGCCACAGATCGTGGCTCGGTCATAGCTTATGTGAGGAAATCGTTAACACCACAGCCCGTTGCTAGATCGTGCCACCATCATACTTGGCAAGTACCAATTATCTCTGCGGTGGTCTTAGCGGCGCTAAGAAGGGCCTAAGGTGCCAAGGTACTTTCCTATAAGCGCTCTCCGGCATCATTGTCTTCAGACGTACGGATGACGGTGAGATTGTGCTCGCAAAGTGCATAGGTAACCGCGCGATGCGCATCCGTGATGTAGTCGCACATGCCTTTGACCGAAGCAGCCCCATGCTGGTCAATCTTGCTGGACAGATCGACCAAAGAGATAGTGTGGGGATGACCGATGCTATCCCTTCCAGCGGATGCAAAGCCCAGAAGTTCGGGAACATGTTCAATAAGGTGAAACGGCCCACCAGCAATTCGCCCGCCATACTGGAATGCCTTGAGCTCCATTGGCCGGGACGTGTCTGTCACCTCCAAAACCTGTACGCTCTGGGTCCTCGGGAAGTTTAGAAAGAGGAGTGAGTGCGCACTGTCTGCAACCAGCAACATCTCGGCAACATCCACGCCTTCAGCTGGGATGCTCACAACCTGACGATCAGGTGCTGGCTTTGTGCGCGGAGAAGTCCACGCTAAGGGAATAACCGACAGTACAGCGGCACAGAGGAAGAACTTGCGATTGAAAGTCATTGATTGCTCCTGAGATCCAATCTCTCGAAACGAACACTCAGGCGCTTTCAACAAAGGAATGCAATGTCAAATTGCGCGCAACGTCATTCGACAGCTCTCCTTCGACAAGTGGTCCTTGCCTTCCGAGTTTGATTCTCCATGGCCTCTAAGACTCGGGATAAGCAAGAAAATCTCTCGATCACCTGCCGCACTAGTTGAGGCTCCGTTGTTTGCTGGCGAGCTCGGCCATCCCAACACTGCTGCTTGTCGGTAACAGTAGCGCACCGCTATGTCTGCGTCATCGCCCGATGTCGCAAAAGGCTAACATTGAATTGAATACTCCTTCTCAGAACCGAATAGAGGGCCAGCGGCTCTATCCACCGCAGCATTCAGGCATCTCGATATCGCTCCGATGTCAATCACTGGGCATCTAACACCGGCTTGCGACCTGTTCGGCCCGTGAGAGTATCCGGCTTTTTGCTCTACTGCTCCCGCTACAATCTTCGTCTTAGCGCCGTGATCGCTCCGGTCTTGCCGAAATCGCGCCAAAGGATGATTCGTTGCGGGGTTGCAGAAAGTCTGCTTTCCCTCGGCGGAACAACGATGCGCGCGTATTACTCAATGTGTAGTCTCAACGTTTACGAGTCGGATTACCAGGCGCGCGGTCCCCTTAAGCCAGCTGTGTCTCACTACCCAGCCATAATGTGCTGCTAGCCCGAGCGCTGACAAAGAACCCCGGAATCGAGATCGCTACGGACATTGGAAGTCCCGGCTAGACTCTCCTCGTTTAGATACCTGTTCCATTCACCCATTACATGATTAATTAGCCGTCGTGTCCCCAAGCTACAAGGCACGTTCTGCAAGAGCTACGACCAAGCATAAGAGTCTACTAAGCCAGATAAGCTGGAGTGGCCGAAAGCAGATTCGTTCCAGGTCAACAATGCACTATGCCGGAACTTTTGGGAAGCTGCTTGGCTAAGTAACCCAAGAATGCCAGCCCGCCGAAGTGGCAGTCGATCAGGAATGACCTTGTGTTCATAACAGCTTAGGTGAGGCGCTTGGAGTTCAATTAGTTCATTAAGCGTTGTGGCACAGGGAGGCCCAGGTTTAAACCGTTGAAAAGATGGAGCGGGAGAGGGGAGTCGAACCTCCGTATCAAGCTTGGGAAGTTTGGCCTCAGTTGTGAAATAAGAACTTATGCACCCATGGCGGTCATCCTGATTCGTTAACACCCATGGAGTCTCAGGCACTTAGCCAAATTGGTCTCTTAATGAACTAATTTGAACTAATTTTTCAATCAGTTCTTAAGCTCTCGAAAACCCACAAGACCACCTCGGTTTTCTTTGCCAAACGCGCACCGCCGACAGCGGTGCTGACGCGAGGTGAAGAGTGCAGGAAAGCAAGGGTCAACGTGTGTCTGAAAAGCACACAACACGTGTACCAGGATTTCAGTCGGCTGGCGTGGTCCTCAAAGAGATGGTTCCGGAGCTGGCTGTTTCTAAGCAAAAGCTTCGACAGGCCGAGGGCAGTTGCCTGGTCCGTATCAAACGCGAGGAGAAGAATCAGACTCTGGCATTCGGTTCCCGGCCCTTTGTTCTTTGCGGATTGCCTGTCCGTAGACCACCAGAAGGCGAGCTGCTCTTTGAGCGACGCAACGGAAGCTTCGTCTTGCAGATCACCGGACATCCACAGTTCGGCTTGCCATTCGGACAGAATCGCTTAGTACCCATTTACTTGGCTACCTTGGCTGTGCAACAGAAAAGTCAAACGGTTCGCTTCCGTAGCGGTGCCGAGATGCTGGAGACATTCGGGATGCAGAAGGGAGGGAGGGAATACAAGCGTCTTGTCGGAGCCTTTGAAAGAATCTTTGGATCTACGATCTTCTTCGGAACGGACAGCATGGCTGGAAAGGCTAAGCTGGTGCAGCGGTCGCGCTTCAACTTCTTACAGGAGGCGCAGATTTGGTACGAAAGAAATCTCGAGCAACGTCCTCTGTCGGATGAGTTTGAAAACGTCATTGTCCTGAGCGACGAATTCTATCGCGAGACAACAAGCCACCCCATTCCGACCGATCTGGAAGCAGTAAAGGTGCTAGCCGGAGCGCCGGCGGCACTCGACCTCTTTATGTGGCTTTCGTATCGATGCTTTGTCGCTGGCGGACAGGAGTCCATTCCGCTGTTTGGAGAACGCGGCTTAGCAATCAACTCGGCTCAGTTGAATAGTCTCGCCCTCGCCGATTCTGCCAAAAACTTGAGCAATGGCTTAAGATGATTCGCCTGCTGTGGCCCGATTGCCCAGCCCAGATCAATCGTACAGGCGATGCTCTTCTCGTCAACCGTGGTTCATCCGTTAAGCCGGTAGAAAGGAGCGGCGCATGAAGAATGGCAGTCGAAGATTATCGACAAGGCAAGCTCGCTCTGTCGCGAGTGATCGCGGCAGCTTCACGCTCGAGATTCGGATCCGCGGCAAAGCCGACCATCTGCATCAGGAAACCTGTGATGGTCTCGAACATGCCATTCGGATTGGAGAGAACTGGTTCAGAGCCTTTCAGTCTAGAAATCCATGGTTCGTTCAAGATTCCAAACGAAGGAGAATCTTCATCCTGCTCGATCCCGACACGGAAAGCATGAAACTTGGCGAACACCGCAGGAGCTTTGTGTGACCCAGTCCTGACGGCGACGATCTGCTTTCACAGGAAGCGCAGTAGAGAGTCTCCAGTTGCATTTAGCTCTGCCCTGCGCCGTCACGAGCCATCTATCCTGCCTAAGCGGTGCTCAGTTCCGGGCTGCCCATGATTCGAAACGAGGGAGTCATAAGACCATCCCGACCAGCCACAACTTGGGACGGCCAGTTCTCCGAGAGCGCCCTCCTACTGTCCGCTCATCTTTGCGCAGCATAAGGCACAGCCGTTCCGAGGCAGAATCCAGCGAGTCGGCTCCCGATTCACCTAGGCAGACAACCTGGGGTTGGTATCATCGCCTGACATGCTGCTAAGTGCACGCGCCGAGACTTCGGTTCGTAGCTCCTGGTGTCGCATCTATGGAGGAACCATGAGTTCGCGCCCTCTGCCTCTCGCTGCGCTAGTTGCAGGCAGCCTATTGTCGGCGGTGGTCGTCCCCGCTCAAACAGACAAGGGTAGTCAACTCGCAGTACACATCAGGTATACGGGGACAGAAACCATTACGCCAAAGCACAAGCTTTACGCCTTGGTTTTGGATGCTCCTAAAAGTAAGGCTCCATTTGCAATTGCGGCGGCGAATAACGAAACAGGAATTGCCAGCTTTCAGAATCTTCAGCGCAGTCCTGTCTTCGTCGTAGTGTACTTCGATCCTCATTCTGAGGGTGAACCCGATTTCGGGCGACCGCCGCGCTTGGGCAGCCTAATGAACGTTTATGGATCGATGCAAGAACCCAAACCGGTAGAGCTGGCTCGGGGTAAGCCTATAACAATTACCGTCACTCTGAACGACTCCGGCACAGTGAAAGGCATAGACAAGAAGCGGACCGCTAAGCTTGCGGCATTAAATGATCCTTTGCTTACGGGCACCTTGCTGGCTTATTACACACCGGGATATCGTAACAGAGCGCAGCGACTGCAGACCTTACTTGGCGGCGAACTCGAATTCTATGAACATCGGTTTAAAGTAACTCTCGATCCTCTCTTACTCGCAATACTTGATCCGTCTCAATGGCGGACCGTAGTCGGTGACGGTCCTTATGGGATGCCGTCCGTTGATCTGTACGACGTACCCTCAAAGGACCGTTCAGTGTTCGCTATGCCGGCGAAATGGGAGGACGTAACGTGGATGCCTTTTCCTCAGGAACACGACACCCCGGCGGCGCTACTGAAAACTTTGCTCGCTACTGGCAAGAGTTGGCGCACTCTTTTGAACGAAGGCGCAGACGGGATCGGGACCCATGAGATCGGCCATACGATTCTGCCGCAACTCCGAATTTATGCACCAACGCAATGGCTGAACGAATTGCTTGCCTCTTTTGTTGGCTACGCCTACCTTTCGGCGATGCATCCTGACGAACTACCAACAAATCTACTCTTCTGGCGGGCTGGATTGACTGGCTCGCACCCTTACACATCCTTGTCAGACTTCGAGCAGCATTCGGAACTGGCAAGTAGCGATCCGGCAAACAATGGCTGGTTTCAATGTGCATTCGATCAGAGGGTTGCAGAGGTGTATCAACAGTCCCGGCTGGATTTTGTCCGACAAATTCAACAAACGTTTCCACTCGACGGACCGGAGTTGGATACGGAAGCGACCTTAAACAAACTAGAGACTATTGCTCCGGGTTGGAAACTCTGGGCTAGCGAACTAAAGGCCGGCAAAGTCACAGCAATTCAGTAGCGCGTGTGGAACGATCAACGAACTCTGGTTCAAACTGATGATTCCATCAATGGCGTCCGCTGCTGTTCTTGCAACTGCGGTTACCCTAATCTCGGCCCGATCTTTCCGCTTTACGGGTAAGTGCATCCTGTGTCGCCGGGCCTGCTACTAGCCGCATCGTTAATTGCGCTACGCTCAACAGAGTAGCCCAGCAAACAACATCCATGAAGCGGGCGAGCGGACTAGGCCCAAATACAAGCAGCCTCGTTACGCTTGCTTCCACTGAGTCACGTATACCGCCGATCACGCTTAGCAGAGCGACGAAGATGGCGAGACCCAGCGCGCCTAAGCGGCGCTGTATACGCCAACCTACCAGGGCGAGTGCACCACCCCAAACAAGGTCCTGTGCAAGATAGAGTGCAAGCGGCGCGAACATTCGATTGCCTACTACATACCACCACCAGGTGGCCTTGTACGCCGCGATATCCCAAAGAACATTGAGTATCGAAAACACCAGGGTCGCTACCAAAGCTGCGGCGTTGCGGCGAGGTGTTGCTCGGGTGAAGTACGCTGCTGTGCCAAATAGAGCGAGAGCGGATAACACGAGAAACACTTCAACTTGTGGTGTGAATCCGGCAAACATCTTAGCTGATGATGCTAGAACGGTGCCGACGGTAAGACGAACCTAATATCATGTGCTTTCCCTAGGGCCTGGACGCCAATGGTTGACGCGCTCAACTCGCATCGGCTGCGGACGCCCATAGGACAGCGACCGCCAGAACCACTCGAACGGTCCAAAACGAAAACGCCTGAGCCACAATCGACTCACTTGCAATTGTGCGACGAAAATCGCCACTCCGATCCCCGCCGCCGCCGCCGAGCCCAGTCGTCCAAATAAACCCAACCCATACCCATAGAAAATACCGCCGAGCACGATTGACTGCAGCACGTAATTCGTCAGAGCCATTTGACCGAGTGCTGCAAGACTCGGCATACGAAAAGTACGCCACGGATTTAACCACAGCAATAATGCCGAGACGTATGCTAAGGCCAGCAGGATGGACGCGTCGAGGTGCACCTTTTGAAGTGCCGGCCAAAAACTGCTGCCGGATAATTCGGTATCCACATTGCTCGCAGTAATTGCCGCACCCACGGTCGCGCCAATAAGAAGCGCCACAATCAACTTGCGGCGATGCCGCTCCGGTGCTCGCAGTATGCCGCTACGCCACGCGGCCATGCCCCAGCACATCAATCCCGTCGTCCGCGGGAGTACCATAATCAACAGCGGGACAATGAGCGACCAGGATTCATGCCAGCGAAACCTGAGAATGGCTGCATAGCCTTGGTGCGCATAAACCTGGCGGGCTTGTACGACAAGATTCTCCGCTTCCGGACTTGAAGGGAGCCTCAATCCGAATGAGACCAACTCGGGCAGCGCAATCAAGACGGTGCCAATCAAAAGAAGAACTGCCGAAGGTAGGCTGACAAGCGGCAACAGAAGCAATCCACAAACCGCGTATAGCGTCAGAATGTCGCCGTTCCACACAAGGAACAGATGGGCTGTGCCCAGCACGAATAGCCAGAAGAACCTCATCAGTAAGAAGTAGTTTGTATTGACGTTGCGAGTAGCGCCCCGTTCGATCTGGATTGCAATACCAACACCAAAAAGGAAAGAGAAGATCGTAAACGCCTTAAATTCCAAACCCGCCGTAGCCAGAACATCCACGGCGCGATCGATGCCGTGAGAGTCCGAGAAGGGTTTTTGGATGTGCTCCAGTAAGGGAACTCGAAAGTCAGAAAGAATGTTGATGATCAACACGCCAAACAAGGCTAGGCCGCGGAGGACATCTATTGTCCGGACACGTTCGCTCGCAGTTGCTGGCCGCCAATCGGATGCGAGGGTCACGTTGCTCGACTCTGAGTTCGAAACTTTACTGCTTCTCGTAGAACTCCAGAAATTGATTGCTCATTCCACCCTTATCAAAATTCGTGACTACTCCTCTGTGAGACTTACCATCAGATGAAATTACATCATGGACGGTTGCCACAGTCTTTCCTTCTTCTTTAAGCACCATGTCAAGGGTTTGGCTATGAATAGTCTGAATGGCTGTCATGTTCTTCGGCCTTCAATAGGAACCTCCTTTCCGTTTGACCAGGGAATTGCCCACTCATATGGCGTGCCGTTATGTCCGACTCCGGATACGATGTTTTTGCCTTCGTTTGTAAAACGTAATAGTTGGCTCCGCGGAGCCGTTCCAGGTTGATACGTGGATTTAGCTAAGTTGAGCTTCCAGACGCCCGTAAAGGCGGTCCTATGCTGGATTTGGGCGACTGACGCAAGGGCGAGGAAAAATAACAGAGCGCCTGGCCTAGTCAAACGAAGGTGCTTTCTCTTGTTCATCATTGATGTCCGATGTAAGGATTCCTCGCTCATCATAAAGTTCGAAGGAAGGCTAGTAAATCGGCCTTGTCCTCTTCTGATATGTTCAACCCAAATCTGTGTCCCTTCACGGCTCCATGGGTCTTGTTGGGAGGAACGAAGCCGGTAGGTAGATAGTCATCATTCAACCGTTTTGGGTCAAACCAGTCTTCGAGAGAAGCGACCCAACCACTGTGTCCGAGCGGCGCACGATACCAAACACCAAGAAGTGACGGAACTTGTAATAGCCAGTCCCGCGCCTTGTTTCCATTGTGGCCTCTGGGTCGGTTCCAACCACGATTGGCAAGATGTTGAAGCGGCGAAGGTGGTCCAGGGGTACTTGAAAGCCCACAGCGGGAGTCAGCTTGTTGTTTGAATACAGTGGCG
Source organism: uncultured Acidobacteriaceae bacterium (assembly GCA_963814195.1). GTDB lineage: Bacteria > Acidobacteriota > Terriglobia > Bryobacterales > Bryobacteraceae > Bog-105. Next base: position 269,505 of record CAWFBU010000002.1, on the reverse strand, counting down.
GCATGTGGCAGTTTCCACATCCTTGTCGCAAAAACAGGCGACTACCCCTGCGTGTCTGCTCATTCTCGTGATTAGGGTTCGGCGGTGGCTGCAGGGAGTAGACATAGAGAGCCAGTGCGTAAAGCTGCTCGTCACTATAGCGATCGCCAGCTTCGGGCGTTACCGTCTGGCCATTCAGCAAGTGAGCCATTGGCACAAAGCCGCCAAAGTTGGCGAAGTCGTCCCCTCCCTGATTCAGCGCTGCATACCGCATCAGATCACCAATGTTGCGGTGCAGTTGTAGTCCGGTGTGGTCCAGGTATGCGCGATGTTTTACGCCGATCAGGTCTGGAATTTCGAGCGGGGTAGCGATTGAGAGGCGGTGGCGCGTCATCACTCCTAGAGGACGCTTTGACAAGAGACCGGCGAGGCCGTTCGCGTCCAGCGATTTCAGTCTTGCAGACAGTTCGTTAGGCGCCCAGGGCTTCCAGTACAAGAACTCCATCAAAGCCCGGTTTCCTGTTAGGGCTTGCGGCTGCATCTTGATCGTGTCTTCGAACGCAGCATCGAAAGGGAAATTGCCTGGGCCGCCTTTCAGAACGGAACCATCGGGAAGAACCCGCGTATGGCACAGAGCGCAAGCGCCCATTCCGACTTCCACTTTCCCCTTCTCGCGAACTACGTAACGGACGAACGGAAGCACACCGTCCTTTGAAACAGGAGGGCGCACATGTTCATACCAGGAACGGCTGCGCACAAACAGCTCCCTACTGTTTTCTAGTCCCACACCGATTGCGCCATAAGCGATGGGAGCGTCAAACACTATTTCTCCCGCGCGGGTCCATTCCTGCTGCCTATGAAGCGTCGAAGGGTCCCAAGTCAACTCTGGTTGGCGCTGGGTCAACCAATGGAAATAGCCGGGCGGCTCTTTGTCCGGATAGTAGACCGGGTACGACTTGTAAATGGGACGCACCGGCATGCGGTAGTAGAAGCTGGAGTTTATGTGCTTTGGAGAGAATTGCGGATGAGACAGCGGAATCTCAACGGTACTCATTTCTGCGTCATCCCACGTTTTTGGGATAAGTGAATGGAATGAGTCAGCCCGCCGGGCATGCATCGCGAACAACGTCGCGAAAAGCCAAGCCGCTGCATGTCTACGAATTTTCGCAGCCATTTGCACTTGGCGATTATGGCTGAAGATCGACGCCCTAAATGTTCGTTAACCGTGAATTAGCGGTTAAGTGACGGCGGCAATGGTAGTGCGGTTCGTCCCCCTCACGCGCTCACGCAACCGAACCATCGGCGGGTGTTTCCAGAAGCTTTCATAGCGGGGATCCACACAGGCCCACGGGAGCATGAAGTCTCGGGCCTCGAAAGCTTCGTCAAGCCAAGCTGTCGATACTTCCTGTTCACCGAGGCCAAAGCAAACACGTGCCAAATTGCTTGCGGCCGGGTTTGGCCGCGGAAAACCGGCTTCGAGCTTCGACTTTATTCGACGTGCCGACTCGAAACCGCCGACACGAGTATAGACGAATGCGAGGTCGGCCAGGATGACGGGGTTGTCGCCTCCGAGTTGGATGGCAGTTCGCAAATAATCGCCTGCTGCTGAATACGCGCCTCGACGTTCAAGTATCAAACCGAGCACCCAGTGCGGTTCGGCTATTTGCGGGTGGGAGGTCAGCACTGCTCTCACTCGCGACTCAGCTTCGGCAAGATCGCCTGAAAAGTAGGGGACCAGGGCCGTGTGAGTTCGGATGATGGGAGACAGTGGATCTACTTCAACTGCTCGCCTGAATGATTCGTCAGCTTCGCGGACACGCTGCTGAATGGCCAGAGAAAGTCCTCGCAAATGCCATGCTTCCGCAAAGCTCGGATTTAAGGCCAAGGCTTGAGTGTATTCTTCTTGCGCCGGCTGCCATTGCCAATCGTATAGCTGATGGATCCAGCCAAGTGAAAGATGAGCCTGAGCGCAATGGCTATCTAGACGGAGCGCTTGCTCTGCGTAGGCGCGTGCCTGCTCTATTTGTTTCGCGTTCGAGACAGTTCCGCTCAACAGACTCTTGTTCGTTTCGACTTCCGCCAGTGCAGCTAGGATCTGCGAGGAGTTCGGATTCAGACACAAAGCCTGGTGCAAACACTCGACGCTCTTTTCGAAACCCTCAAGCGTCCATTCATTCCGGTGAAAGCGTCCTTGTAAGTACAGAAAGTAAGGCTCGGCCGCAATCTCGCGACCCCTAGAGCCAGGTGGAAGCGCCTCTTTCAGGCTCAATGCAACGACGATCCCATCTGCAACCGCTATTTGGATACTGAAAACATCATCGAGCTGTTTGTCAAACGCACGCGACCAGAGGCGATAGCCCGTCTTTGCGTCGATGAGCCGAGCAATGACCCTAAGGCGGCCATCTGATTTGCGAACGCTCCCCTCCATCAGGTATCCGGCGCCCAAGGCCTGCCCGATCTCCTGAATAGTCGCGTTCTTTGCTTTGAATTGAAAAGACGAGGTTCTAGCGACTACAGACAGTCCAGGTATACAACCCAGTCTGTCAATGATTTCTTCAGCCAGCCCATCAGCCAAATACCCCATTTCGGCTTCGGGTCCCAACGGCACGAATGGTAAAACTGCGATCGCAGCCTGCGAGCGCGGCTCATAAGGTGAAGGTTCACCGCGAACAGTAAACCGCGGTATATAGGAACCTGGCCGCAGTTCCACTAAGATCGGATCACCCGCGCCATCTCCCTTGTAGTAAGAAGCAAGGCGAGCGCGCAACTTGCTCGCTTCAACACGAACTATCGAGTCTAGACGCGGATCAAAACTGCTGCTGCGGCCCAAGACAGTGACGCCTAATGCGTACTCCTTTAGGCCGTCGCCTCGGTTGCTTAGGGTTTCCTCTACGATGTAGCGAAGAAGAGATGACAACCGGGGGGCGCCGGCAAACATCGAGTTGGCCAGCAAGAGCTGAAGCTGCTTTCGAATCAGGTGCGACGGAGGGGTGGTCAAGATTCTCACAGCAAATCTATCAAACGCAACGACCGGCAGCTTTTGGAATGGCGCACACTTCTGATGAACTCTCGACCTGAGATCGCTCTATGCGTTAGTGTCTCCATCAGAGCGGCATCGACGGTGGATTACACATTCGTTCCCTGGAGCACCGTGTTGCCTGTTCCAAACACATTGCGCACATGTTAGGCTCTGATCCGCCGATGTGGACACTTCGCTCGCGAGTGGTCCGGATGTGTAGATCTATCTTTCGATACAAAGCAATCCGTGCGCTTGGAGTATGCCAGCCTGCGGCACTGGTGATCATTTAGCTTTTTGCTTGTGTTAGCAACGGCTTGCACCCGGGATTAGGAGTTCAATTAGTTCGTTAAGCGGTCGGCACAGCGCGTCTACGGACTGACTAAGTTATTGAAAAGATGGAGCGGGAGAGGGGAGTCGAACCCCCGTATCGAGCTTGGGAAGTTTGGCCTCAGTTGTGAAATAAGAACTTATGCACCCATGGCGGTCATCCTGATTCGTTAACACCCATGGAGTCTCAGGCACTTAGCCAAATTGGTCTCTTAATGAACTAATTTGAACTAATTTTTCAATCAGTTCTTAAGCTCTCGAAAACCCACAAGACCACCTCGACTTTCTTTGCCAAAGGCGCGCCGGGAAACCGGCGCTGACGCGAGGTGAAGAGTGCAAGATCGTGAGTTCCGACGTGTGCCTGCGAGACACAAGTTGGGTCAATCAGAAATTCAGTTGCCAGTCCGTCGACCACCCCGGGGCGAACTGCCCTTCGAGCGACGAAACGGGACGTTCCTACTTCAGATCACCGGGCATCCGCAATTTGGATTGCCGTTCGGAGAGGATCGGCTCGTGCCGATCTACTTAGCCACGTTGGCTGTGCAGCAGAAGAGCCAGACGGTTCGGTTCCGGAGTGGGCCAAGATGCTGGAGACCTTCGGGATGGGGAAGGGAGGCAAAGAGTATAAGCGCCTGGTCGGCGCTTTTGAAAGGATCTTCGGCGCAACGATTTTCTTCGGGACGGACACCATGGCCGGCAAAGCCAAGATGGTGCAACGGTCGCGCTTCAACTTCTTGCAGGAAGCGCAGATCTGGTATGACCGCAATCTAGAACAGCGGGCCCTTTCCGACGAGCTCGAGAACGTGATCGTCCTTAGCGATGAGTTCTATCGAGAGATCAGGAACCATCCGATTCCAACGGATCTGGAGGCGGTGAAAGTTCTGGCTGGTGCACCGGCGGCACTGGATCTGTTCATGTGGTTGTCTTACCGGTGCTTTGTGACCAAGGGCAGGGAAGCGATTCCCTTGTTCGGCGAACGTGGCTTAGCCAGTCAGCTGGGATCAGTTGAATATTCACGGCCGCGGCGGTTTTGCCAAAAGCTGGAGCAATGGCTCAGAATGATTCGCCTCTTGTGGCCGGACTGTCCTGCGGAAATCAACTCGTCTGGGGATGCTCTTGTCGTGAGCCGGGGATCGGCGGTCCAGGCGGCGGAAGGGATCGGAGCATGAACGGCGGAACGGGAAGCACCAATGACAAAGCGAACGGAACTCTGCGACGAGTTCATCCGGGCCAGTTTGCGCTTGAGATTCGGATTCGCGGGAAACCGGATGTTTTGCATACGGAAGTCTGCCGAGGGCTGGAGCATGCGATCGGAATAGGAGAAAAGTGGTTTCGGGCGTTCCAGGCTAGAAATCCCTGGTTCGTGCAAGACTCCAATCGAAGAAAAATCTTCATTCTGCTCGATCCCGAAACCGAAACTCTGTTGTCCTCTTGAACGCTTCGTTCCGAGAACGCATTTCCATGGATCGTTGCGCACTGCATGGAGATCCGAGTGCATGCCTTTGATGTCGCCTCCGCTAGATTGTTGAATAAAACGGAAGGCGCCCTATTCGGGCGCCTCCTCGGTGACTTCGGATTCGTCTGGTTGCTGGAGCGATCGAGCTTGCGTAAGATGCGGACGTGTATTTCGCTGACCGGGATATCAACTGCGACGGCTTTCTGCCCGACAGCGACTTCTTTCGAATACGTGCGATGGCGTAGTTCGCCTTCGACTTCGATGTGAGCGCCTTTGGACAGTTTGGCCGCAGATTCGGCCAGCTTGCCCCAAGCGACGATGCGATGCCATTCGGTGCGGCTTTCGTAGGAGCCGGCCTCATTCTTCCAGCTGCTCTTGGTAGCCAGTGAGAAGGAAGTGACGGCGATGCCGTTGCTGGTGGAGCGGGTTTCCGGATCGGAACTGATGAAGCCGATGAGATCGATGTTGTTCTTGTACATTTAGATTGTCCTTTCGTTACCCGGATCTGCCGGGGCACCCGAAGAGCAAGGGCGCCGCTCCCAAGCTGAAGAGAGCACTGTTTTGGACAGGGGCCCAAACTCGCTTTGGGAAGAGGAGTCCAAACCCGAAGGGTGCGCAGCAAGAGTGGGAAAGCAAAGCGCCGGGCGCGGCAATAGCCCGAAGCTTGTGCCCGGCAGAGATGGAGAACGAAGGAAGATGTGTGCAGGAACGCAGCGGGAGTCAATCAGCGGGATTCGGCAAGAAACTGTTGGCGCGCGACCACGGGCCACAATCCGACCACTCCTGAACGCACGAGTAGCGAGGACAATGTTGTATCCAGCTCTTCGAACGAGCGCTGCCGGTCTTCTTGCTCGAACAACAAAATAAACAAGTTGCACAAGATGTTGTACAATACGTAACGGGAAATGTATGGCGAAGATGGTCTCGGCGGCTTACGCTAAAGCGAATTTAGGTTCGTTGCTCGATCAAGTGGAGAAAAACGGTGAACGGATATCGATTACCCGTTACAACCGAGTGATTGCCGAAATCGCGGCTCCATCGGAAGCCCGGCGTGCACCGAGATTTGGCACGGGCAAGGACAAGGTGAAAATCTTGGATCCTAGCTGGGCGGACCCGCTCAGCGCTGATGAAATGAAAGCATGGTCCGGCTGAAAAAGGCTGTTCTGTTAGATACTCAGCCGTTCGTCAGCGCCTTTCTCGGAGAGTTGCCAAAGAGATCGGAGGTATTCCTAAGCGACCCTGCGCTGGAGCGATACCTGAGCTCGATGTCAATCATGGAAATCGCGATCAAGAGTCGCAAGAACAAGATCGCCATGAGCGAGACCGCGGTCATGCAAGCAATCGACGATCTGCAGATCATTGTTCTTTCGTTTACGTCGCGGCACGCACAAAAGCTGTTTACTCTGCCGGAGCTTAGGGATCATGATGATCCCTGGGATCGCGCAATCATCGCCATGGCGCTGTCTGAGGAACTGCCAGTGATGACATCAGACCGCAAATTTCGTAAGTACCCAGGTCTGCGGGTGATTTGAAGGCTGTTAACGAGTGGGTTGCAAGTTCGAAAAGTAATCGGCGACCCTGTCGGTCATCAAAACTAGAATCGTGAGCGGTGATCGCTGGAAGCCGGGGCAGTCTGGAAAGCCAGATTGAGCGGCCAATACAAACCAACACGAGGACCTGGAGTATCTGCGGCGCTTCGATCGGGTGGATAGTTCGGAAGGTGTGCAGTTCGCGCGAGGCCCAGACTGATTACGCGGCTTGAGACCAGTTATACCGATGATGAAGACCGCGTATGGGCCGAAAAGCAAATGACTAACGCGCTATCCCGTCCTCTTCTTCATCGAGTTGTCAACCCGAAAGGTAGTGATCGCGGGAATGGCGCGCGCGAATAGTCTGTGGATGGGTCATGTGGCCCGTCACGTGACGGGTGCAGTAGACGGCATTCTAAACGGCAAGCGCTTCCTGATCCACGATCGCGATCCGCTCTTCACTGCGGAGTTCCAAAGCTTCTGTCGACTGCGTCACGTTACCGCCACGATCACCGAATCTGAATGCGCATGCGGAACGGTTTGTGAGATCCATAAGGACTCGTGCTTGAATCGCATGATACTGTTTGGCGAGCATTCGCTCGAGCGATTCGCGAGTTCGTAACGCTTTCTAACGAAGAGAGAAATCATCAGGGGGCTTAGCAATCAACTGATTGTTCCAACTTTGACCCGCAAGCCAAAGGTTCCGGCTGCCGCCGCGAACGGCTCGGTGGCATGTTGAACTACTACTATCGTTCGCAGCCTGATCTCTACCGCATTTGAGTTTCCGGGCAATACGAGGTAGATCAAAGCTGGGTTTGCGTTGAGTCTTTGGAGGTTGCCCGGTGACCTTTTTTCGAGCTGTGAACTGGACAAGGAGAGATCACGCACCTCCTCGAACGCCCGCACAAAGTGTTCTCGCAGATCACTCGAATCGTCGGCGAACCTCGTTACTACCGGGAAGACGCTCTGGCGATCAACGCTCGTTCCCTCGCTATAAGCAGCGAGGACTATTTCGCTGACGGGCTGTCATCCGCTGGCAAATCGCCCATTGCGTATTGGATTCCGGCGCGAACGTGCTCGAGCATGGGCGTCATGGCATACACCCGATCGCTGTGGCCGTGCCCTTCATAGAACACCCGCCCCTGTCCCTCGCGCCGGATGTAGCTCAACGCATAGTCGCCGTCGGTACGCGGCTTCGCTTCCTTCGCTTTATCCTCTGGGCTCATCTTGTCGTAGTCGATGCTCGTTAAAACATGCACGTTCCTGCGGGAGAAGGATTCCTGCTCGAATGTATATGTCTCATCGTGGACCTCGAACTCCTTGCCATGGAACATAGCTGTCAGGGGGCTGTTCGGATCGTCGATCTTGACATAAATCAGTTGCGGATCGGGCCAATGGAACTTGAAGTAGCCTCCGATGAGCTCATTGAACGCCGGCCACTGCAGAACGGGCTTAGACTCGATACCTAATCGACGCTGGTCCAGTGGCGGCAGCAAAGAATTGAAGTGTGCGACAAAATCGGCCTGGCTGACCTTCCCGGTCTTACGATTTAGCCTTTGGAACCAGTCGTCGGCCAATGCCGTCCACTCCTGCCGGTTCACAGCATCGTGATCATCCTTGTCGGCCTCAGTGATTAACTGCGAGGTCAGAACCAATGCCGGGATATTGAGCCCGCCAGTGCCGTTCTTTGCAGCCGCCTGATTGGCCAAGCAATCGGTGTGATAAGAGTCCGTCGCCGCGTGGATCCCGGCCACGCCCTTCCCACTTCTGATGAAGTCCAAGAACGCCGAGCGCCGTGCTGCCGTTACTGACGCATCCTGATCGTCAAGGAAGCAGGCAGTCGTGCTGTCCAGGAAAATCGCGTCATATTTCTGAAGGTTGTTCGTATTAATATCCGCAGCGTCATAACTCACGGTCGTGGTCCATAAACCACCCCTGCTTCCTAGAGCTTCCGCCGCCTTCGCAGCTAGCGGGATGGAGGCATGAACGAACCCTCCCGCTCCCGTATGCGCCATCACCAGCAGCCTGCGCCGACGCAACGGCTTCGCGCCTGGCGTGCTGGGTAGCGCCGCCATCATGGCGTCTACGGCCGGTTGCGGTGCGGTCATCGGCGTCGAATTACCCGCTCCATTGAAAGTGTTTGCCTGCCCAGGTTTCGCAGGCGGCGTAGGCAGCAACTTGCTCACGCCGACTAGCATCTGTGCGTGCGTCAATGTTCCGCTGTTAGTGCTGTTCCAAGCCGTAAACCAGGAGTTGAACCCAGATTCCATCTCGGCCTTGGTCAGCGTCCCGTCCTTGTCCGCATCCAGGGCGGTAAATAGCGCCTGAGCATTTCGCCCGCTCCCAGGTCCTTGCGCCCACGCGACCACAATACCGGTCGCGAGTACCACTGCCGCACAAGCCCCGGTCGTTCCGATCAATCCGATTCTTCTCATCATCTGCCGAGACGAGTCTATCGCGGCGGCAATCTCGTTCGCCAACGCACGTCCGAAAACTTCACCTCTATAGCGAACGGCATACAACCGCGAAACTAGGAGCAAGAAATGGGATGATAAGTTCGCCTTGATTGGAGGCACACTCGGGCGTATGAGGACGACCATCTCATCAAAGATAGGCGAATAATAGGCAAGTATAGAACTACCTCGTGTAGAACTCGAACCTTTGCTCGCTTATGAAATGGCCTGAAACTCGTCGCCATAGAGAGGCTCATTTTAATCATCTAAGCAGCGAGGTGAAGAGCTCAATCTCGTTCATAAAAACTCCAAGAAACGAAGTCCCCGTGTGGCTACTTATTTCGATTCGGACATGGAAAGCCGAGTTTGCGAGCTGGAAGAGTCGAATACGGCATTGCGTGGCGCTCTCATCTTTGCTGGGCGGAGAATCAACCAGCTTCACCGGAATGACAAGTCGCTAGCAATCCTTCGCGACGCCTTGAAGCAGATGCGGTCAGTTGCGAAAGCCACCAACAAACTCGCAAGGTTAAGGCTCGAACTGCCCCGGTCCGAACAGCAACAGTTAGACGTGTTTTGATCTCCGTGTTTTGGCCAGCACTGAAATGTTGGTGGAGCGGGGACTTCTGCGAAGGAAGCCCGGTGAGACTTGGAGATCCATCATTTTCGCTCCATATGGTTTATCGGCTGGAGGTGCCGGAAAGTTTAGCCCGGATCTAAAAGTTTATAAAAGACGGCCTGCTGCAGACAGGCCGTCCGACAATTAGTAAGCAACGGACATTATCTAAACAGTGGGACGACCCGAAAGGTTGTTCGCTGAACAATCGGTAGCTCTACCGATCTAGGAAGGTCCCTAAGCTTGTTAGCGAAGCCACATATATAGGACAGACCCCAAGACCAGAAATCCGATCCCGCAGAGCGTGACCAATAGACTGGATTTCGGCTCAGGAATGCGAGCCATGGTAAACGGGGTAGACTGGGCTAACCTGCAGGACTTTCAGCACTGTTCTGAATATCCAAAGAGTGATTCTGATCATGCGATTCCTCCTCCAGTCTGTGTCTTGCCAGCTTTGCAGGATCACAGACATTAAATCACTCTTTTCTTGAACGTTCTAACCGTCCGGTGTCTGCTCAGAAAAGGAGAGTAAATGGAGGATATCGTTGCGGCAGGTCTCGTAATCTTCGCGAAGCTTGGCAAATACCTGATCGGAGCTTAACTCTTTCAGATCAGATTCGGAAAGGCGAATACCGCGTCCGACTCCACCGATCTGGCCTAGCGAATCTGCAATCTTGATCTCCACGTAGAAACGAACGTCCGTCCCAGACATTCTTTCAATGGTATGCCTACCGAATCGGTTCATGTCCAAAGCCGGACCAACCTATCCCTACCATCTTGTATGCGACTTTCTTCTGCTTCCAGTAAGCACTTGAGACGTGACATCATAACAGGATGACGGAAGCGCCAAATAAGGATCTAGTCGAAGGCGAACAATCCTTCAAGAACTTCGATGCTCTTGTCAGCAAAGTACTCTTAACGTCGCATGAAGAGATGCAACGCCGCGCTGCTGAACACAAAACAACAGCGCATCCGACAGGAAAGAAGGATGGCCCCCCCGTCCCTGTCGAGGAAGCCGAAGCTTAGAACGCCTCTTCGACTCCTTGCCTTTGCCCCTCCTTCGCGGTTAGTTCCGTATAGGTCAACCGTCGACCGACGATCTGAGAACAGAGTTCCGAACCGCTCTGCATCAGAGACATCATTGCCATTGACATGTTTGCGGTTGTTGTACCGAAACGCCTGTTCATCTAAGTAGCGGACATTCAACAGGCTGGTCGAGTTTTGATGACCCACAGGCATTAAGTCGGAAGGAGTAAATGTCATACTTCATAGCAGGTCAAAGCTTATCCAATACTCTTGCCCTGCTCAACGGCCCCTGAGATCCTGCAGAGCACTGCAGGGCGCAAGTAACCGCCGCACTCTGCTTTGCCTAGCTGGAATTTGATATACCCAATCGAGCACAAGGTTTTGCTCTGTTGGCGAAAAGGACCGCGCGACATTCGGCGTTGGCAGTTTCGCTCCGAGCGTATACGTATGCGCGGGAGTGAATCCGCTGAGTTCGGACGGCAGCAATGGCAACAGTGGACACAATGGGTGACTCGGCACTAAAGAATACGCCAAATGCGCGATATAGAGTACGAGTGCGTCAGAAATCGCTATTGGCCGAAAACCTACGGCATCCATTTCGCCGACCGGTGGAGATCCGGTGGGTAAACGACGAGGGCACGCCATGCTCGACAACAGGGGAGAGTATGGATGCGTCTATATGGGCTCGGGGTTCTGGTGCCCATTGCGCTACCGATACGTACAACCTCAACGGTTGTCCTCGATGCCGTCGAACTTTGCGGTCACGCAGAAGTGCGCTATTCCCAACCTTGCCCGTCTGGTTATAGAGTCAGTCTCAAGTTCAGGCAGGCACTGTTCATGCAAAGTATCCCAGGGTTAGATGCTATTTTGATGTACTCCTTCTATAACCTGAATAACAGAGCAGTACAGACAGAGCTCTCGTTTGCCCAAAGGCTCTGGTTGCTCGTTTGGCGAGCACTCAACCTCCGTTAGCTCAGGGCAAAGTAGCGGTATCCCCCGTAGACGGGTACGCTCCGAATTGGCGATATACATATCTGACATCGAGCGATGGCCGTCGGTGATGAATGGACCTTTCTGCGTCCTGCCGGTATGCCACCCGGCCCTCCGTTTCGAGAGTCAAAAAGGGGCATGCTCTAAGGAAGGAACATTACATGCGTATCGGATCCATTCGCAAGCGATCTAAGAAGACATGAGCCATACCCTTATTTGTATGCCGGTTAACGCTCAGCCGTCTGATCTATGAGCAGCCTGCAACCTGACTAATGGACGAAGAGCATCACCTTGAGGGTGGAAGATGATGACGCTAGTTACCATATACTGACCCTGGCGTTCGAGGAAGTGGGCTTGCCGGTGACTCTACACAGAGCCGTTGATCGAGAAGAAGCTTTCGATTTTCTTCACCAAAGGCGCGTAAATGGATGCGCCCCGCCCGGGCCTGATCCTCGTGAACATCAACTTGCCCAATCGCAGTGGCATCGAGCTGTTAGCAGCCGTCAATGCCAATCAAGCCTTGAGGTCCATCCCGGTCGTAATGTTCACATGGTCTTCTCTGGACGAGGAAAAGGCGCGTTGTCTAGCACTGGGCGCCAAGGGTTACATTGTCAAGCCGATGTCCTATGCTGGCGTCCTCACGGTTGCGAGATGGGCATTGTCGAGCGCAGCGAATGCATCGGCATGAATAATAGACTTCCTGCCATCATTAGCTCGATTCTGGCGGTTATCTTTTTAGCGACAGCAACCGCTGCGCTGGGTGTAGGCTCACCGCCAGCGGAGAGTCCTCAGCGAATCGCTCCTTACCTTCAGCCTCAGCACATAGTTCGTATCGAGGGAGGGCGAGCGATCAACCTCGTCTGCCTGGGGCAGGGCTCGCCGACTGTCGTGTTGACCGCGGGTATGGGAGGTTGGTCGCAGGTGTGGTACCGCACTCAAGGCGCACTTTCACGCCGAACGCGGGTTTGCGCGTGGGATCCAGCTGGACTCGGCTTCAGCAGCTCAAGCCCCGAGCCGCAGGATGCTATTCACAAATCCGAAGATCTGGAGCGGGCATTGCAGGGTGGGAAGATCGACGGTCCGTACGTTATGGTCGCGCACTCTGCCGGAGCTTACGCTGCCATACGGTTTACCGATCGACATCAGAGCGCCGTAGTCGGAATGGTCTTGGTGGATCCATCTATTCCCGACCAGGATGCGCTCAGAGAGCGCGTCGCGCCCAAGTTCGCAGCTTACGGCGGTGCTGCGCCCACTGCAGATGCCGCCCGCCTACGTCAGTGTGCCGCCGACCTCCGCGAAGGAGCGCTGAAACAAGGCACGCCAAGGTTCGAGGAATGCACTAGCCAGCCGCTTTCCCCCGACTTTTCAGTTCTGACGGCCAAACTTGCTAGTCTCAACGCCGATCCCGACAGGCTGCTAACCCAGGCTTCTGCCATTGAAAACGGTCGCCGCAGTGGGCGCGAAGTGATCAATCCGCAGCGCCGCTACGGGAACATGCCGCTGATCGTCCTGACCGCCGGCAGTCATCCCATTCCGCTGGGTGTGCCCGCGGATGTGAGTGATCAGGCGGCGCTGTTTTTTCGGGCGCTCGCGAGCGGGCATCACGCCTACGCTGCCCTATCGACAAGGGGACGGGATGAGTTCGTCGCGGATTCCGTGCATTTCATCCAGCTTGAGAAGCCTGCGGCTGTTATCGACGCGATCCGCCGCGTGCTGGCAGAGACTAAGACGCAGCCGCCGAACTGATCGACTTCTCATCGATATAGCGTCAGTTCGGTTCCCACGAGCACCTCAGGCCCGTGTTCCGTGGATCTGGTCCCGAACGAACGTTGGTGGTTCTGTCACTTTGACGTATGACGCGCATCTCGTACTTGTGAATGGTGCTGGTTCCGATTACTCGCTTGTCGACGGCCAACGACAGATCGACGCTGCGCCTAGTGCAACAACGGTCGGGGCTATCCTGGAGAAAGCAATTGGCGATATTCATTCCAGAATCCGAATTGACAATGACCTTCGTTCGCGCCTCCGGTCCGGGCGGCCAGAACGTCAATAAAGTAGCTACCGCCGTCCAACTGCGCTTCGATGCTGGCCAATCTCGCCTGCTTCCCGATGACGTGCGACGTCGCCTCTTGGCTATAGCCGGCAATCGCGCTACGAAAGATGGCGTGGTGATCATCACGTCCCGCGTACACCGTACGCAGGAGGGCAATCGAGCCGCGACCCTTGCCAGGCTCGAGGAACTGATCTGCCGGGCTCAAGTCGTCCCGAAATCCCGTCTTCCAAGCCGGCCCACGCTCGGCTCCAAGGTCCGTCGGCTCACGGCAAAATCGCAAAGATCCGCAGCTAAAAAGCTGCGCTCGCGGACGAACGACGACTGATCTGGACTACCCCATAGTGGAGCCGGCCAACGAACAACTGTTAAATCCAACGACGGACTGTTCGCCGATACACCCGGACTCCTCTCCAAACTTCCGTTCCAGGTAGGCCTGTTCCGGTCGAATCACTAAATGCACAAGGCACTGCCAGCAGCCAAGGAAACCACTACCATCGTTAGTGAGTTCACTACGAGCGCTGTTCCTGGGCAGAGCAGCATCATGGCAAAATACAGCGGGTTGCGGCTGAAGCGAAACACTCCGGTTTGGATGAGGGCGGTCGTAGGCTCTCGGACATCAAAGGCGGTGTGCACGCGCGAAAATTCCCGGACGGCCAAGCCGACGGAAGGGAACGAAAGGCCGAGCAGAAGCAGCCCCAGGCTCCTCGCCGGAGCCGAATGGTGTCGAATATTCCCGAGGAACGCCATTCTGTCGCTTTGACTATGCCCCGCAGTAAATGTGACCGGCACGGCCGCAGGGTAGCCGTTATGGCTCACGAGAAGTTGGGATGGAACTTCCTCGCTAGGGCGTCCGCTTTGTCTACTTGCAGCTTTGCGGATTTCTTTTTTGGGTCCCTGCGCAGTTCGGTTTGTGCGTGGAGGTGGTGCTGTTCGACACAGAAGTTGAGGTGATTCCATTCTTCGCTGCCACGGCTGTACTCCGCGTCCTCGGCGTCAAGGCGGGAAAGCAGTTGCGATTTGACGGGATCGCGCGCAAATCTTGCAACGGCTTTCTTTAAGGTTTCACGCTCTTCCCATGTGGGCTTGAACAGGGACATTTTCGCTGCTGCCGCAGATGGTATCACTTGCAACCGAGTGCCGGTCATCCCGTATCGACACGCAGCGGCGGGCTTAATAAAGGCAACTCCGCGGTTCTTGTTTCTTTCTTAGCGTTAAAAAATTTCGTTAAGCGGGAAGGTCGCGTTTCCATCGCGAAATTGTTCGGCATATTCCGCATTCAGGCGCTGCCAGCCGCTGAACCTCATCGCTTCTGCGCCAGCAGTGCGCCCGAGGCGAAATCCGCTGAGAAGACGGTCCAGGACATCCATGCAAATATGCCAGCCAGCAGCACCCCACGAGATGAACCGGCGCTCGATGATGTGCCAAACGGTCAACCGCGTGCCGCCCTTAGTCGCTTCGAGCTCCCATCGCAGATCACCATACTCGAGCAGCTTGGGAGCTTAAACTCGCATCACTTTTGTTTGAACTGTCGCGGCTGTGCCCGACGACGTGAGATTCACGATACCAGCCGTATCCAAATGCTCGTCGGCATCGAAAAAAGCCCACTCGCGCAGGTGTGCCGGGTCGGTAAGCGCCAGCCACACCTTTTCCGGCGAGTAATGCAATTCTCTGACAAGAATAAGCGTCCACTTCTCCCCGTCCTTTCGTACACGTGCGCCGTTGGCCGGCCCCGGCGTGTAACGCTCGCGATCGCTCACTCTCTTGCTTCCCTTTCGTGGACCCGGCTACTTAGCAGCGCAGCTCGTTCAAGAGCGTGTGAGTTGCACGAGCTGAATGAGATTGCCGCAGGTGTCCTTCAGCATCGAAATGATGGACGCCGTTACATCGGTGGGCGGCATGGTGAAATCTGCGCCCCGACCCTTGATCCGCTCGTAGTCGCCTCTGATGTCGTCGGTGTAGAAGAGGGCCGCGGGTTGACCCTGCTGAAAGAGGGCCTCTTGATAGGCTTTCGCCGCAGGATTGTTACTCAGTGCGAGTTGCAGCTGCGTGCCATCCGGGTCCTCTGGCGCGGCCACCGTGAGCCAACGGAATCCTCCCTGACTGAAATCAGCCTTCATCACGAAGCCCAGAACTTCGGTGTAGAAGTGCAGGGCCTTTTCCTGATCGTCAACGTACAAAGTGGTCAGTTTTATTTTCATATTGTTTCTCCTCGCTGGTAGTGTCGCAAACAGCAGAGCAGGGCCGGTAAGGTAGGCGGAGTGCAGAAGAACCGGCCACCGGTGTTCCGAGGACGACATTTCGGAGATGAAGTGATCGTGCTGTGTGTGCGGTGGTATCTGCGGTATTCGCTCAGCTATCGCGATCTGGAAGACATGATGGCGGAGCGTGGTCTGAGCGTGGATCATTCCACGATCGCTCGTTGGGTTTTGCGGTATGCCCCGATTCTGAACGAGCGAGTGCGGCGCCATCTCGGCTCTCCGAACGGGTCCTGGCGAGTGGATGAAACCTACATCCGAGTGGGCGGCAAGTGGACCTATCTATATAGGGCTCTGGATTCCGAGGGCAACACCATCGAGTTCATGCTCTCGCCCTACCGTGACCGAACCGCAGCCAAGCACTTCCCGTGTGGTCCGGAAACTCGGATCTTGTCAAGATCATGCGGCCGCACGATAGTAGTAGTTCAGCATTCCACCGAGACGTTGGCGACGAGCGAGTGAACCTGTAACGCGCTGATCGAGGCGAGAAGCGATCAGGCGATTGCCGATTCCCTGGTGATTTCGCTCATGGTGATAGTGCGCCAAGAACTCGTGGATGGCTCGGCGGAGCGAATGCTCTCCGAACAAGATCAAGTGGTCTAAGCACGATTCTTTAATCGATCTTACAAAGCGCTCCGCGTGTGCGTTTAGATTCGGCGATCGTGGTGGTAGCTTGACGCACTGGATACCCACACTGCTCAGAATGCTTTCAAATTCATTCGTAAACAGCGGATCACGATCATGGATCATAAAACGCTTGTCGTTAAGGATTCCATCTACCGCATCCGTTGCCCGGCGCCCGACTTGGCTCATCCACAGCCCGTTCGCTCGCGAAGCAATGCCAGCAATCTCTACTCGTCGTGTTTCCACATCGATGAAGAACAGGACCAGAAAACGGCTCAGTCCTCTCCGTGTCCAGACTTCGACGGTGAAGAAGTCCGCCGCAACGATCAGGTCCCAATGACGTTTGAGGAACTCAATCCAGGTCGTTTTTCGATTCCGCTCGGGTGCCGGTTCGATACCGTGCCGTCGGAGGATAGCAGCGATCGTACTCCGAGCGCACTCATGCCCCAAGTTGGCCAACCCACCTTGCAGCCTACGGTAGCCCCAATCCCGATTTTCCTGTGCCATACGGATCACCAGGGCTGCTATATCGTTCTGTTTTAGAGGCCGACCAGGTTTGCGGTTTGCGCTCCCGTCGTACTTCTGGGCAATGAGCTTTCGGTGCCAAGCCAACAAAGTTGTTGGCGTTACCAGAGTGACAATCTCGCTCAGAAGTTTGCGACCTAACTTCTTGCCGCGAACGGCCAAGCGTCGACGTTGATCATCGGTAAATCGCAGGCGCCGTTCCCCGAGTTGCTCGCGTAAGACACGGTTCTCCCCATGCAGATAATCGATAACATCTCGTTGTCGCTGATTCATCCATCCGGCCGTCGCAATGACAATGAATTCGAAAGGATTTAGACCTCTGTTCATTGTCTGGTGATTGTCTCATCGCCCCATGTTGCAATGACCTCACTAGGCTGATTTAAGTTTTCGGGCCATACGACATCCCGCTGAATGGTCCAGCGTTGATAAACTCTTCCGGACTACTCGTAAGAAATCGGCAGATTCACTTGTCCAACATACCGACCGTCGTCGAACTGAATTTTCCAATGCTGTTGATCGAATTTCGGTCAATTATCAACCATCCCACACAGGCGAAGGGTGACGGAACTGAAGCCAACGCTTGAAATCTCTCGAAAGGCTCAGTTCGAGCCGCCCTCCGAGATCGGATTTCCCGAGATGGTCCAAGTAGGCGCGTTCATCTGCAAGCCAGTGATCTTAAGCGTATACGCAATCTCGCCCGGCGGTCCGTTTGGCAGCGTTACCTTCAGACCATCTGAGTTCTGAGTGAAATGCAACTGGCCCGCGCTCCCCAGCATTGTGACGGAGGTGACCTGACCTGATGGAACTTGACCCGCGGCCAGCGATGTCAGGACCACATCGCCTGCCGGCCAACTGCCCAGGATGGTCGCGTAAAGAAAGCTGCCCTTGACCGTGAAGTAGATATCCTGCTTGCCAGTTTCGCGAAACTTCGTCCAGGAATGCGTATCGTAGATCGCTTCACCGTTGGTGTCCAGCCACTTACCCACGTTAAGCAAGACTTGCTGCTGATCTTCTGGAATCGTCCCATCCGCCTTCGGCGCCACATTCAGTAAAAGAGTGCCGTTCTTGCTGACCGCATCGAGCAGCCAGGAAATAACGACGTCAGCAGAGTTGACGCGCATGCCGTCGATATAGCCCCAGCTATTACCAATCGAGCGGTCTTCCTCCCAGGAGCCCGTGCGGATGCCACGCGGGGTATGCCCTTCGAAATCAAGAATGGAACCGATCGTCTCCGTGTTCTTGTTCGTTGGTGAGAAGGCGGCTTTCTTCGTAGTGAGCGAAACTTGCTTGTTCCAGCCCTTGGACCGGTTGTAATAATAGGCCGCGATCTGTAGCTTCAACGGGTCGAGATAGCGCTGGTCGATACCGTTATCAAAGTAGAGCAAATCGGGCTGGTATTTGTCGATTAGTTCCACATTACGCTCATACCAGTTCACCAGAAATCTCTCGCAAGCTTTGTCACTGCGGTCGGCGTAATTGTAGAAGTCCACCCACGTGGGGTCGAAGAGATCCACTTTTGCAGCCTTCATGCGAGCTGCGAGTTCAGGCGGCGGATTGATGAATTGAAAATTCTCAATGCCGTGGTTTGCTATGCCCAACTTCATGCCATGTTTGCGCACGGCTGCTGAGAGTTCACCAATTATGTCGCGCTTCGGCCCCATCTTCACAGAATTGAATGGTGTTACCTTGCTATCCCACATAGCGAAGTTTTCATGGTGTTGTGCGCCAGGTACCACGTAGCGTGCGCCCGCCCGTTTGAACAGCGACGCCCAGGCATCGGCATTAAATTTCTCTGCCTTCAACATCGGGATGAAGTCCTTGTAGCCGAATTTCTCCGGCGGACCGAAGTGTTCAGTATGCCAGGCGAGAAGGCTCTCGTGACTGTGCATGGCGTTGAGGGTGCTATCGTCTCCGCCTGCATACATGAACTTCTCGTACCATTCGTTCATGTGCGCCGGCACAGAAAAGACGCCGAAGTGCATAAAGATTCCGAATTTGGCACCGACGAACCACTCCGGTACCCGGTAGTTCTGCTTCAGAGACTCCCAGGTGGGTTGAACAGGTCCTGGCGCCATCTTCACGGGCAGTTTCGCTACAGCGGCATCTACTACGGAGATCGTCGTTTCGGGCGCCATGTCGTATCCCATTGAATTGCCGCCCTCGCCGATTTCACTGACCGGAGACTTTTGCGGAATTCCGAACACAGGAATGAGTAGCGCCAGGATGGCTGCACTAAGAGGAGCGGCGTGTCTAAGCTTTTTGGTCATGGCTTCTTTGTCCCAGTAGTAATGTCCGGCTTGTTATGGGCCAGAGCGGCGCGGAGCAGATTCTGAGCTTGCGGATATTCCGGCTGCAGACGCATTACCTCTTGTAGTTCCTCAATCGCACCTGGTTTACCTTGCTCAAGATCCAGAACGGCTAGTCCGAAATGAGCTGGGGCAGAACTAGGCGATGTTTGTAGAGATTTGTAGAACTCCAGTTCTGCTTCATCGTATCTTCCCGCTCGCGCGTAGGTAATCGCCAGATTGTTCCTGGCATCGACAGAGTCAGCTTTCAAGGCTAGTGATCGTAGCCACTCCCCAATGGCACCGGTCCAATCTCCCTGCCGAGTCAATATCGTCGCAAAGGCAAAGTGCCCATCAGAGGTATCGGCAGAGGCTCCGAAAAAGTATGACTCATTTGGCAGAATGAGTGACGCATCAGGCGCGGGTTCACCTGGCCCATTGTTTGAGGCTGCATTTCCCGGATCAAGAGCGACGGCTTGCTTGAGGGCCAACTTCTCATAGAATTGATCTCCGGTTTCTCTGCAGATGCGCGCCAGAGCAATGTAAAAGCGACTTTCCATGGGAGCAAGCGAGATGGCCAACCGGGCTTGCAACTTAGCGCCGACCAAGTCACCGGCGTCCGCCAGGATCAGCGCCAAATTGTAATGGGGAATCGCTGCATCCGGGCGTAGTTCTACCGCGCGGCGTAGGGCGTCGGCTGCCGCTTTGTTGTCGCCTCGACGCGCAGCGTCTAGTCCTTCATTGCTTAAACGCGTGCATTGGACTGCGTTCTCCTGGTGCTTGGTAGCCGAAGCCGCTGCTCGAAAGGCAACAGCCGCCTCCGGCAAACGACCGGCTCGCTGCAAGGTTTTTGCAAGGGCGTATTGAGCGGCCGCGTGGTCGGGGTTCTTCGCCACGGCCCGACGCAGGCAATCGATAGCCTCAACGCTTGCAGCGTTTCTTGCGAGCATCTGGCCAAGCCCTAATTGAGCATCTGCGTTGTCTGGTTGTAGCCGAAGTACCTCCCGATACTCACGTTGAGATTCCTCAAGGTGACCCGCTTCATCCAGCGCCTTGGCAAATTCGAGGCGACATTCCGGCGAAGCCGCCAGGCTCTTCAGGGCAAGGTGAAACTCAGCAATGGACTGTTCACGGTTACCTTCCTGGGCGAATGCGAGAGCAAGAAATCGATGCGCTTCTCCAAACGTTGGCCTAAGCCGGATGGCTTCCTTAAACTCACTCATAGCTGCCGGCCAGTCTCGCTTTCCAACGTTTTCTCCAATCAGCGTGAGTCCGAGATTCAGGTGACCTTCGGGCCTTTGCGGGTCAACCTGCACAACGACGCGAAAAGCATCTCTGGCAGCCGCGACATAGCCCGATCGATTGAGCAGCAGACCTAATCGAAGATTAGCTTCAGGGCTCCGAGGATCGATGCGAAGCGCCTTCTCGAAGAAAATCCGGGCTTGAGCCAGCTTGGCCGCTCGCTGCGCATCCAAACCAGCCGCTATCCAACTGTGAGCCGAAGACTCTGGCAGGTCGGTTGTTCCTTGCGCGGCGCCAAGGATTGTTGCCGCCGTGAAACTGAGGAATCTCAGATTAATTGAGACCCGCTGCTTCATCTTCTTTCCTCAGTCGACGAATGCGGCTCGCGAACAGCTATGATCTGATCGGCATCAAGTTCGTGCAGTGTCTGCTCGGCCCCGCTGGGCCAACTGATCTTAACCAGATGCGCTTTAGTCTCTGAGCCCAGTCCAAAGTGCACTCGTTTATCGTTCGAGCTAAGGTAACTGCCGGCGGGCGTCACATACGTCCACTGCTCTCGTCCTGCGGCAGAAACCAGTTGAATGCGCGCGCCCAACCCGTCGCGATTGCTCTTTGTACCGATGGTGTTGATTGTCAGCCAGTGTTGGCCGTTGCCGCCATGACTCATCAGAATCTTGGCGGGTCCGTCATTAGAAGTAACAACGAGATCGAGAAAGCCATCGTTATTCAAGTCGACGGCGATGGACCCGCGCGCGGCAATAGGTTCGGCGAAAGCCGGGCCGCTGTACTTCGACACGTCAGTGAACCGCGCGTTCACATTCCGCGCCAGGAGAGGAGCCTCCTGATATTGAATGCCGGGCTCGGTTTTTTCGATATTGTCCATGACATGGCCCTGGGCCACAAACAGATCTTTCCATCCATCGTTGTCGTAGTCCAGCCACTGAACGCCCCACCCAGAGTGGCGTAAAGATATGTCTGCAAGCCGGGACGACCCGCTCTCGTAGCTGTAGATTCCGTGAGTGTTCCGGAATAACGCATATTTCTGATTAGCTAAATCCGTGATTGCGATATCGGGCTGCCCGTCATTGTCGAAGTCATCAAAGGCGATGCCCATACCGGAAAAGGTTCGGCCGTCGTCATCAAAGGCGATTCCCGACGTAAGGCCCTGTTCGTCAAAGGAGCGGTTCTTCTGATTATGGAAGAGTTGCTGAGCTACAGCATCGTTCGCTACGGCCACATCGGGCCAACCATCGCCATCGGCATCGTTGAAGGCAAGGCCCAAGCCATGTCCGGCAACCCGTCCAAACCCTGAAGATTGGGATACATCGGTAAACGTGCCATTACCGTTGTTGTGGAACAGCAGATGTGTAGCTGGCCGGAACACATCAGGATGGCAGAAAGCCCTGAGGTCGTTGGGCCGATCGCCACACCAAATATTCATCGTGAAATCCCATTGCAGATAACGCACCACGGCTAAATCAAGATAGCCGTCCCGATCGTAATCAATGAAGCCGGCGCTCGTTGACCAGCCTGCACCTGTGACACCAGCTATGGCAGTGATATCGGTAAACGTGCCGTCACCATTGTTGTGGTAAAGAGAGTTACTCCCGAAGCTTGTGACGTACAAGTCAGCGTGTCCGTCGTTGTCGTAATCGGCAACGGCGACTCCCATGCCATAACCAGAGCCTCGCAGACCGGAGCGCTCCGTTACGTCGGAGAAGGTGCCATCGTGATTATTGCGATAGAGCCGATTCCAGAAGGCAGGCTCGTCCTTGCGGGGAGAAGCGCCCGGCGGCATCGGGTCCTGCAGTTTGGCGCCGTTCACGAAAAAGAGGTCCATCCAGCCATCTCCGTCAAAGTCGAGCGCAGCAACACCGCTGCCCATGGTTTCGATGAGGTATTTCTGGCTGGTGTGACTAGCGCGAGTCACGAACCGCACTTTGCTCTTTTCGGTCTCATCCACGTACGACGGTGTAGAAGCTGAAGATCCACCCGTAAGCGCGGCACTCACACTCAGCATCCATAACAAGAAGACACTAGTCCCAATAAAGCCTTGTAAACGGCACATGAGTACCTCGATTGTAGGGCGGAGATCGATGGCATATAATCACAGCACTTTGGGTGTCTTCAATTTCGGAGGTCTATGTCAGCTTCTAAGTTGTTAGCCAACGCATCACAGTCTAAAGTCTGTTGCTCCGCCATGCGCCAAGTTGGTCATGTCATGCTCAGCGCTTTGTTGGTCATGGCGCTTGCTATTCCAGGTCGGGGTCAGATCAACACGGCAAGTATCACTGGAGCAATTACTGACTCATCCGGAGCACCGATAGAAGGTGCCAAGGTTTTGGTTGAGAATCCGGCCACGGGGCTGAACCGTACAGTCCAGACAAATGCCTCCGGTGGATTCAACGTTCCGCAACTGCAGCCCGGTTCGTACAACGTCACCATTTCGCGGGACGGGTTCACGCCTGTCAGGAACTCCAATCTTCCGTTGGTGATCGATCAGGTCGCCAATCTCTCCATTGCGCTGCAGGTCGGTTCTGCTCAACAGACAGTTGAGGTGACGAGCGCAGCTCCTCTTATTGAAACCACTACCGCTGGCCTCGGTACCGTTATCGGTCAAAAAGAAACAGTCGATCTCCCGCTGAACGGCCGGCAGTTCGCACAGCTCCTGCAGTTGGCGCCGGGCACGGTACCCATCACGGTCTCGCAAAGCGCAACACCAGCTATCGGAGCTGGCAGCACGACACCTTCCATCAATGGCGGCTCTAACCGCAGCAATCTTTTCTATATCGACGGTGTCTACGCGACTGACCCCTTCTTTACGACGTTTTCCATCAGTCCCTCGATTGATGACCTGCAGGAGTTTAAAGAACAGACGCACACGGACCTTGCCGAATTCGGACAAGCGATTGGTGGGTCAATCGACATAGCTACGAAGACCGGCACCAATGCCTTCCACGGTTCGGCCTATGAATTCCTTCGCAATAACGATTTAGACGCCCGCAACTTCTTCGCACCCGTCCGCGGAATCTACCGCCAAAACCAATTTGGAGGCGCATTTGGTGGCCCCATCATCAAGAACAAGCTGTTCTTTTTTGGGTTCTACGACGGGTATCGTTACACGCAAGCGGCTAACAACTTTACGGTCGTCCCCACCCAGGCGCAGCTGAACGGAGACTTTAGCGCAGTCAAGACTCAGTTGTATGATCCGCTTACTTACAACGCGGCGACCAACACTTCTCAGCCTTTCGTGAACAACCAAATCTCGCCGACTCGATTTAATGCTGGGATGCTGGCCTACATCAAGAACTTTGTTCCGCTCCCTAACTACTCAGGGGCCTCGCAGAACAACTATCTGAATACGGAGCCGAGCACGACCAACCAGGATCAGGGCGGCATTCGCGTTGACCTCGCGGCAACCGAACACGACAGCGTGTATGGCCACTACATGCAGAGTGAAGCCACCAGTGCTTCGCCGAGCTCGTTACCGAACGAGTCCTTCTACTCCGGATTTAACGGAAAGAATGCTGGAATCAGCTGGGTTCGTTCCATCACTCCGACGCTGGTCAGTCAAGTCACTCTTGGATTTAGCGAGCTGGCCCACCCGCAGGAAAATCAGCAACTAAATCCGGAGGCTACCTTTGCTGCCTCGGGATTGGGTGCGGGGTTCAGCCTCAATCCAGGCGGCATCAAGGTTCCCAAAGTCCCGGGCTTAAATCCGTCTGGATACTTCTCCGTACAGACCGGCTGGGGACCGATCGGCCCCATGTACACCTCACAGTATTCAGGCAGTGTGCAGAAGACTGCTGGCGAACACAATCTAAAGTTTGGCGCTTCGTACTACCAGACCTGGATGTATACGAACTGGGCGCAGAATAATGAGGGGTTCAATCAGCAGGCGACCTGGAACCCGGCCACTCGCTCAGGGGGCGACAGTCTCGCCAGCATGCTGCTGGGTTTGCCTAACAACGCAACGCGGCAACTCGGTAACGCGGGTGTTTCGTTGCATATGAATGTGTTTGGCCTTTACGGGCAGGACACTTGGCGGATCTCCCGCAAGCTGACCCTAAACTACGGTCTGCGTTGGGACACTACTTCTCCGACTACGGAAAAGAATAATCGCCTGACCACGATGAACCTGAGTGACGGCGAGTGGCTGCTGGCACAGGGCGACAAGGACGCACCAGCCACCTTGCCTGCTGGCGTTTCTTATCTTCCTCGGAATACCATTACCAAGCCCAACTACCTGAACTTCTCGCCGCGCTTTGGGTTTGCCTACCAAGTCTCGCCCAAAACAGTTCTCCGGGGGGGATTCGGTATTTTCTATGACAACTGGTCGGGTGGATTGCAAGCTGCACAGAACGCGCGCGGCGCATGGCCTTCCGGAGCAAGCCAGTCTGTGTCCAACCTAAACATCGCAGGTATCAGTGCAGGAGTTACGGCTCAAAACCCGTTTGTAGGGCGGACCCCCACACTGCCAGCGAGTCCCTTCCCGAGCGGGGGCGCGTTTATCGCCTCGGACTGGCGAAACTCATATTCTTCACAATGGAATTTTGAGATACAGCAGCAGGTCTCTAAAGACTCTACAGTCTCGCTCGCCTACGTTGGCTCTGCCACTTCGCGAGCGCCCATTCAGGTGCCATTCAACCAGGCTCTACCAGGACCGGGAGCTATCTACCCACGCCAGCCGTACCAGAACATGAGTAGCCCGACTGGCGTTTCGACATTCGCGATGCTGCAAAGTGTGGGACGCGCAAACTACGAATCGATGCAGGCGAAGTTCGACCGCAGATTCAGCGAAGGCCTGTTTTTTATCACTTCGTTTACGTGGTCGAAGAACATAAACATCGGATGCGCCAGTTTCTGGGAGGCTTGCAGCATTCAAGACCCCTACAACCTGAACGCTTCACGCGGACCCTCACCTTTGGACGTCCCGCTGGTTTTCACAGTGAGTCCTGGATACGAACTACCATTTGGTAAAGGCAAACCTTATCTTGAGCACGGACTTGGCGGCGCGGTTCTGGGCAACTGGCAGTTGAATGGAATCTTCTCAGCGCGCAGCGGGACAGTCTTCACTCCGACAATCAACTTCGACAACGCGAATGTGGGAGGAGGAAATACTCAGCGTGCTAACGTCACCGGTAATCCGATACTTGACAACCCGACGATTGCGCAATGGTTCAACATCAACGCATTCGCCATTCCTTCTGCCTTTACCTACGGCAACGCCGGTCGAAACAGTTTACGAGGTCCAGGCTTCTGGAACTTTGACTTTTCGGTCTTCCGGAATTTCAGCATAATGGAAAAGGCTCGGCTACAATTTCGAAGCGAATTCTTCAACGTGTTCAATCACACCAACTTTGCAAATCCGAGTGCAACACTTGGAAACCCCAACTTCGGCGTAATCACATCAACCTCGAACGGCCCCCGCAGTATACAGATGGCTCTTAAGTTAAACTTCTAGAATTACACGGAAAGAGGGGCAGAGTTGCCTTAATACACTTCAACCCCTCTTTTCCTAAAACTGTGGCGTTTATCTTGCATCCTGGTCTCCACAACGGGCCTCTTTCTCTACTCTCCCGCCGCTCGTTCCTGCACGGCCTTACTGCGTCAACAGCATGGACACCGCTTCTTCTTCGTACTGCTCCTCTAACTAACAGTGGCAGTTGCTTCTTGCAATCACGCGGACTGCTGTCGCCCGGCCTCGAGAAGTTTTCCACCAAACTCAAAGGGGGCTCTGACCAATTCTTGTGCGAACGATATGCCGCCGATCTGGATGCGCTTCTTGCAGAGTGGAGCGCAACGCTCTGTAGGGGGGCCGGCTTGGCCGGTCCATTTACAACGCTAGTCGCGGCTGACTTAGAATTCGTCCCGTTCGACAAAGCCACCGTCAACGCAGTTCGGGCAGGTAATCCAATTCGCGTGGAGGAAGTGCAATTTCAGGCCGATCGCGAGAGAGATGGCAGCGCTTTTCTGAAGAGCCTGACTGAGTACATTAGCGATTTCAAGCAGCTTGAGACAGTGGAGTTTCTCATCACGGCGTTGCACGTCACCAATCGCTCGCCGGTGGTCGTTGAGATTGCTTTGCGCTACGACTTAGTTGGTCTGCGCGGCAGCGACACGCGTGAGGAACGCGTCGGTACATGGCGCTTGACCTGTCAGGCGGATCGGACGGGTCATTGGCAGATCAAACAATGGCTCGCAACCACCGAGACCCGCAGCAGCGTCAATGGTGCGGGCTTTGTGGATGTAACTGATAACGCACTTTCGGGCAACATCGAAGCACAGCGGCAATTTGCTCATGGACTAGATTATTGGCGGAGTAGCATCGACGGCGCTTCCGGTATCGATGTTTACGGCAACAATGGTGTGGCGGTCGGAGACTTTGATGGAGACGGCCGGGATGGCTTCTACGTGTGTCAGCCATCTGGTCTACCGAACCGTCTGTTTCGGAATCGCGGCGACGGCACGTTTGAAGACGTAACTGCAGCCTCCGGGCTTGGTTTGCTGGATGGTACGTCTACGGCCCTTTTCGCCGATTTCACAAACTCCGGCACGCAGGACCTGATTGTCGTGCGAAGCAACGGACCTCTCCTCTACCTGAATCGGGGAAGTGGCAGATTCGAGCTAAAATCAGATGCGTTCCGCTTCGCCAAGCCTCCCTTGGGGACCTTCACTGGCGTAGCAGCTGCAGACTATGATCGCGACGGATTTCTGGACGTCTATTTCTGCCTTTATTCTTACTATCAAGGCCTGAGTCAGTACACACATCCTAAGCCTTACTACGATGCCCAGAATGGACCGCCCAATTTCTTGATGAAGAACCGAGGAGACGGCACCTTCGAAGATGTGACGCTCGCTTCAGGCATGAACGAGAACAACAACCGCTACAGCTTCGCATGTGGTTGGTGTGACTACGACAACAATGGCTGGCCCGACCTTTATGTTGCAAATGATTTTGGCCGAAAGAATTTGTACAGGAACAATGGGAACGGTACCTTCCAGGACGTAGCAAAGGAAGCTGGAGTGGAGGATTTCGGGGCGGGAATGAGTGTTTCCTGGTTCGACTACGACAACGATGGCAAGCAGGATCTGTACGTAACCGATATGTTCTCGGCTGCAGGAGCGCGCGTTACCTCCCAAGAGGTGTTCCTGCCGGGAGTGGACCCGTCTGTGCGAACCGCGTATCAGAAACACGCAGGCGGTAACTCGCTTTTTCATAATCAAGCTCCGGGTGCTCTGCTGGATTCTTCCTCCGCTGCGCATGTGGGGCTCGGGCGATGGTCGTGGTCGGGAGACGCATGGGATTTTGACCACGACGGCAACACAGACCTTTATGTTGTGAACGGCTTCCTTTCCGGGGCGAAACGGGAAGATTTGGCCAGCTTCTTCTGGCGTCAGATTGTGGCGCGCTCTCTTGACACTGGAAGCGGAGCTGCCGATTACGAGCTGGCATGGAATGCAATCAATGAGTTGATTCGATCCGATTATTCATGGAATGGCTATGAGCGGAGTGTATTCTTCCACAACAACGGTAATCGCACTTTCGCTGAACTTTCGGGTCCGTTGGGATTAGACTTCGCGGACGACAGCCGGGCTTTCGCACTGGCCGACTTCGACGGAGATGGACGACTCGAACTTCTTCTGAAAAACAGAACGGGGCCGCAGTTGCGCATCCTCCGCAATGATCTGCAGGACATTGGCAACTCCATCACCTTTGTCCTACACGGGAACAAAAGCAATCGGGATGCCATTGGAGCTCGCGTCACGGTGGAGGCGGGACCGCTCAAGCAGGTGAAGTTCGTTCAGGCAGGCAGCGGGTTCCTGTCACAACATACGAAGACGCTCAGCTTTGGTCTAGGTTCTTATGCCGATAAGGTCAGCGTCCTCGTGCAATGGCCGAGTGGGGCAAAGCAGCAGGTGAAGGATCTACCCGTCCAGCAGCACGTCACTATCAGGGAAGGGCAAATCGAATGGAACGGGAAACCGTTCGCCAAGCGGCCCCCGCAGCAGAAGGCCGATAGACAAATACGCGAGCAGCATGCTTTGCCGGACCATTTCGAATCGTGGCTGATCGAGCCCTTACCCGCTTTCGAGTTCTCGCTGCCCTCGTTAGATGGAAGGACACGCACGTTGAACTCATTTGCCGGCCATCCGCTCTTGTTGGTCATCATCGGAGGCGATTGCGACGCAAGCAGGGCTCAGATGAAAAGTTTAAGTCAAGCCGCCCCCTTATTTGCGCGGCGATCCGTAAACATCGCAATGCTGCATGCGGCAGCAGATGCAAATGGCATTCAAGACTTCGCGCGAAGCAATCAGATGCCTTTTCCGATTCTGCTTGCCGACCCAACTACCGCGGGCATTTATAGCATTCTCTATCGTTTTCTTTTCGATCGTCGCCGCGAAATAGAAACTCCGGTCCTGCTTTTCCTCGACGCTAACCAATCCATCTTCAAGGTCGATCAAGGCCGCAGCGAACCTGGAAAAGTTTTGGCGGACTTTGCGTCTATTCCTCGCAACGCCCAGGCTCGCCTCTCTCTCGCGCTGCCGTTTCCAGGGCACTTCCATGGTGAAGCGCCGCATCGAAACTTCTTCACCTACGGCATCGCTTTTGTTCAAAATGACTATCCTGACGCAGCGCTGGTATGCTTCAAAGCGTCAGTCTCCCGCAATCCGAACTATGCTCCCGCCCATTACAATCTTGGAACCATCTACTTGAATAAGCAGATGTTGCCAGAAGCGAAGGCCAGTCTGGAAAAGGCAGTGGTTCTCGACCCAAATGACGCGGATGCGTGGACTAATCTGGGAGCCGTAGCGGGGCAGCAGAATGACTACGACACGGCGTACCGCTATTTCGAGCAGGCGATTCACGTTCGACCCACTCACTTGATAGCGCTTCAGAACCTGGTGATGCTCGATCGCTCAAGAGGACAAATGGAGAAAGCTGAAGCAAAGCTCAAGGCCGCGATTGCAGCGGAACCGGAGGATCCTGAATTTCACTTTGCGCTCGGTATGCTCCTGGCCGGTCGCGACATGATGCAAGAAGCCCGGGTCGAGCTGGAGCGGGCTGTTCAACTACGGCCGAACGATCCCATTTCGCTTAATAATCTGGGTGTGGTTTGTCTGCGTTTGCAGAAGTTGAACGAAGCTTCTCACTATTTTGAACGTTGTATTGGCATTGCTCCTGACTATGACCGGCCCTTCCTGAATCTTGCTTCCATTTATCAGGGGCGTGGAGATATCGGAAAGGCTCAAGAACTCCTGAAAACGTTCCTGGCACGGCACCCTGAAAATGCTGAGCTCACAAGCGCATTGCAGTCTCTTGGTCATTAACAGGGTATGAGAGTGCTGGCTATTCTGCTTCTGGCTTCTCGGTTTATTCTTCTCAGCCAGGTGCCGGGTTCGTTCAAAAGCGCCTCTAAGCCGCAGGGTAGTTTCGACGAATCCAAGAGCGGCGTAGCGCAATCCATTCGCACCTCCGGCATCCGGGGCAGCATTGATGCGGGTGGCTACGCCGCCTCCTCCAATGCGAAAACTCAGTCTGAACTCTACTTACAACTAGTTGACTTGCAGGTTTCCTGCCTCAGGCGAGCCTGGCAACCCGATAACCCTTGTATCGGGGGCAATACGCTTCGGCGCGAAGCTGTGCGGCACCTTGCGACAGCAGAGTATTCGCTTGCTGCAAGGCAACTCGAAGGCTTGCCACACTCGATTAACGATGAGCTAGGTACGCACGAGCTTCTCGGATTGGCTTATGAAGGTACGGGCCAACTGCAAGACGCAGTGGAGCAGTTCCGCCGCGTCGCGGAAAAGACCCACAGCGTCAGCTCTAGCTATGTCTACGCAGTTGCATTATTGCTTACAGGCGAGACCGCTAAAGCACAAACGGAGCTACAGCGTTACCCGACGCAAGGCGAATCAGATTTAAGGCTTCTACATCTGGGCTTAGGCTCGGTTGCGTTTGAAAGCGGGGATCTTCCACAGAGTTTGCATCTTCTACTGAAGGCGGCTGAGCAAGATGCCACGGGCACAGCGGCGTTTGGCCTCATTGCTGTTGCAGTGAACTCCTTGTCTCCCGCGACCCTGCCGGCAACCGTGGAACAGCTACAGGCGCTGGC
The DNA here is from genome assembly GCA_963814195.1 of uncultured Acidobacteriaceae bacterium. Classification (GTDB taxonomy): domain Bacteria; phylum Acidobacteriota; class Terriglobia; order Bryobacterales; family Bryobacteraceae; genus Bog-105. The sequence goes on along the minus strand of CAWFBU010000002.1, from coordinate 239,011 downwards.
CGATCGATTCTCTCGCAACGGTAGCGCGCATTATGCGCTCGCATCCGCTCTGAAACAGGCAGACACTGTTCTGACCACTTCATCTCATAGCGCCGTAATCGAATCTGAACTGAAGCAGGCTGTTGAGCTTAATCCGAGCTTGACTGGCGCACATGCTCAACTTGCGGCCGTGTACGCAGAACGTCAGGAGCTAGGTCTTGCTGTCGCAGAGTTTCGCACGGCTCTGGAACAGGATGCCCGGCTGGTTGAGCTTCATTACCGGCTTGGCAAACTTTATAATCGCTTGGGCGAATCGGAGCTGAGCAAAACGGAACTTGATCTTCACAGAAGCCTGCGTGAGCGACAGATCGCCGAGTTCAAAGACGGAAAAGTTCCTGTTCAGGTTCCGCAGCTTGATTCGAAAGCATGCCGCTAGGAGACCAGCAGTCCTGGTGCACAAGAAGGAAGAGAAATTGAGAGCTCGAACGACGGGGAAAGTATTTCAGCGCGGCCAGCAAAACCGTGGAAAGTTCTTGCTGCTGGCCGCCATGTGCCAGCCATTTACCTATGGCTCAAGCAGCCATTTCAAGTTCGACACAGCAGGCGTTGTTAGCCGCTCCAACATCGTCCTGCAAAGACCGAACACCAAGCCAGAGGAAGCGATGCCGCTCGGAAATGGCAGGCTAGGCTTAGCCGTATGGTCGGAGGGTGGCCTGCGCCTGCAGTTAAACCGTGCCGACACTCTTCCAGGCCGTCTTTCACCTGGGCAAGTGCTTCTACCGGGCTTGCAGCAGCTTACGGAGGCGGCCGATTACACCGGTAGACTTGATCTATATCGGGGTGAATTCAAAGAGCACGGTGCTGGCCTGACCGCGACAACGTATGTGCAGCCTGATGCCGACACGGCAGTGGTCGATGTAACCGGCGCCAAACCCAGAGTGCTCCAGACAGTTCTCCTTTATCTGTGGCAGCCGAGAAGGCCGCAGGCAATTGCGCATACAGACACCGCAACCTTATCCGAGACTTGGAAGGATGAAACTGAGGCTGGCGCGTCTGGCGAAACCTTTGGCTCTTTGGCCAACATAAGCGCCGATGCCAGAGACGTTCGCGCAGAAGTACAAGATGCAGTAACGGTCAAGCTCTCGTTCTTGCCGAAGCCGGACGGTTCATTTCGTCTATTTATCGCGGCTACTCCTTGGAAGGGTGGAGATCCAAATAGGTTCAAGAATACGCCCGCATCCAGGGCCACTGCCACGGACCACCAGCGTTGGTGGAGCGATCTCTGGCGGCGAGCCGGATTGATGAAGATGACTTCGAAAGATGGCGCTGCCGAATACTTCGAAAATCTCAGATGCATTGATCTTTATGCTGCCGCTGCCGAGAGCCTTGGACGATTCCCTGGCTCGCAAGCGGGCATCGGAGACCTGTTCTCTTCCATGCGCGACGAACACAAATGGTCGCCCTCGGCTTACTGGCACTGGAATCTTCGCATGCAGGTAGCTGCGAATCTAGGGGCGGGGCTGTCCGAATTGAATAACCCCTACTTCACGCTATACCGCGAGAACTTACAAGGGATTCAAGGCTGGACCAGGGCCCAGATGGGCGGCCGGCCCGGTGCATGCGTTCCGGAGACCATGCGATACAACGGCCAGGGCTATGAGAACGAGACATGGCTACCGGCCCCTGGGATCAACTGCAGCGAGAAATCGAAGCCGTACTATAACGCTCGCACGCTCTCTACAGGCGCAGAAGTCTCATTATGGATCTGGCGCCAGTATCTGGCGACTCAAGACATCCAATTTCTAAAATCTAACTATCCTGTGATGGCTTCGGCTGCACGTTTTCTGCTTGCCTATGCCAAGGCTGGGCAGGACGGATTGCTCCACATGTATCCTTCCAACGCACACGAGAATGAATGGGATGTGCACGACCCCACGACGGATCTTTCTGCCATGAAGGCATTCTTCCCAGCAATGATCAGCGCGGCACGAATTCTGCAGACAGATTCGCCACTCGTCTCCAGCCTGGAATCGGCGAGTGCTCAATTGCCCGAGTTACCTAGATCCGGGACCGCCCCCAATGATGTTATTGCGCAATCGTATGACCTGGATGCGGCTGTTCATAACAGCGAGAACATTGGACTGGAGCCGGTGTGGCCGTATTCGCTTATTGGAGATTCAGGACCCCTTCACGATACGGCGGTTCGCACCTACCTGAATCGCACAAACAAATTCAACGCTGATTGGAGTTTCGATTCACTGCAAGCCGCACGACTCGGACTTTCGGATGAAGTGCAATCTGCTCTCACGAAGCTGACCGACAAATATCAGGCATATCCTTCAGGCTTCGCTCAATTCGTCGGACAGGAACTCTATGTCGAGCAATTGGGTGTGTTGGCGGCGTCGCTCCAAGAAGCGCTGGTGCAAGATTATGATGGTTTGTTGCGGATTGCCCCTGCCTGGCCGAAGAGCTGGGACGTCGATGGAACTGTATGGATCCCAGGCAACAGCAAGGTGAACGTGGAAGTTAGAAATGGAGTTCCTTCGTTGATTGTTTTGGAGGCTGGTACACGAGGGCAGATCAACCTGAGAAACCCCTGGCCCGGTCGAGCGTTGACCGTTGTTGCTGAGCAGAGCGGCTCACAAGTTGCCCAAACTAGTGGACCGGCTATTGACTTCAGTGTTGAAGCAGGGCAGGCTTATTTGATACAAGACTCCACCGCCTACACCGTGCGAGTAAGCGGATCCGCGGCAGAAGAACCTAAGACTTTGGGAACCCGGCATATCGGTATTCCGCGAAAGTAACTCAAACCTTAACTGGCAGTGTTGCAAGCTTGAGATCGAAAGCGCCGTGGGAGGATCACGCCGCCTCAGACCAGTCATACCGATGATGAAGACCGCCCAGTCGTGGTGTACAGGTGAGATGGCCTTGACCCGCTGACGGGCGTTGGATCACTCGAGGGACGGGCGTGCTTTTGTTCAGAGCAATGTGGGTCCGGTCTGCATGATAGTAGGAAATGTATGCGCGCCCAAGCCGCCGAAGAGATATTCGTTTAGCGGAACAACATGGTCGAGCAGTTCTCGACGCATGCTGCCGACCCAACGTTCCGCTGTTCCGTTCTGCCATGGGCTCCTGATACTGGTGCGCAAAGCCTTGAGATCACTGGATTTCAAGAACTGGAGGACGTCGTTTCCGAACTTCGCATCATGGTCGAACAACACATAACCATAGGGGCAGGGAAGCGGGAATGCGTCCCGCAGCTGTTGCACGATCCAATCGCTTGTGGGATGGAACGTCACGTTGAAGTACAGAATGCGCCGGCGATCCTGTTCAATCGCGAAGAAGCAATATAAGCTGCGGAAGTAAAGGGTCGACACAGTGAAGAAGTCGACGGCGGCAATCACCTCGCGATGATTGTTCAGAAAGGCGAGCCACTGGCTGGCTTTGCTCTCTTCCGGAATGCGCTTCAGGCGTCGCAGAGATCTTGATACGGTCGGTTCGGAGATCTCGAAGCCGAGTGCTAGTAACTCGCCATGGATGCGCGGCGCGCCCCACGTCGGATTCTCTCTTTTCATGCGGCGGATCAAGTCTCGGAGTTCTTCGGCTAGCTTCGGCCGCCCCAGTAGCTGCCGGCGGGATCGCCACTTCCAGAACAGGCGGTATCCGGCGCGATGCCAACCAACCACCGTTGCGGGCTTGACGAGAATGAGTGCTTCGGCCCAGTTGGTCCAAATCCGACGAACGAACACCCAGAACAGGCGATCGAATCGATTCAGCTTGGGGCGCGGCTGCTTGCGCTTGTACACGGCAAGTTGCTGTCGAAGAGCGACCGCCTCCAATGCTAAACGGTGCCGCGCGACCAGAAACGCCCGCAGGTACGCCAGCATCGCGAACATAGCCGTCATCATGACTCGATGCTAATCGCTTACGCGTAAATCGAAGCTGTTGATTCGAGAGGCTGGTGGAGTTTTGATGACCCACACGTTTCCGCCGGCGCAGTCTATGCCACACTAGACCGACTCGAGACCCAGAAACTTCTTTCATCCCATCTTGCTGAAGGCGGTCCCGCTCGTGGTGGGCGTCCGCGGCGTTACTATCAGCTCACCGTCCGCGGCGCGTCCGCGTTAACCGAGGCTCGCACCACTTTGGAAAAAATGTGGCAAGGCAAGCCATGGCCCTTGGAGGTATTCGCATGAATAAGGATCGCCCCCCGCATTGGTTGGAGCGCACCTTGCTGTGTCTCTTACCCGAGCGCGACAAGCAGACTGTTTCAGGAGACTTGCTCGAAGAGTTCCGCGAACAGCTGCGAGCCCATCGTAGTCGATCAAAAACAACTCTCTGGTATGTACTCCAGATCCTCAGCTTCCTACCCCATTGGCTCCGCTTTCAATCTAAGCTTCGGTATTTTTTGTTGTTGGTCTGTGGTTTCACTGGATTAGCTGGGCTCTGGCTTGGAGCAATGGGACTGCGCCTTAAACACCCGGGTTACGTTGAAGGAGAAATCATTTCAGGAATCATCCTCAGCGAGGCGTTGCTCACAATAGCTGCTGTTTGGCTTCGCCGGTTCCCGATACTTTTGCAATTGAGTGCCATTGGGTGTTTGCCTCTATTTTGGCTAGCGTTCAAGGCGCTCAAAGGTGTTATTGAAGGGTCGAACTTCGAAGGTTATATCCTTCTAATCGCTCTGGCTTTAATCATTCAGTCCACTTCTACACTGGCGATGCTCATTATGGAGCGTAAACGCCCGAAGTCAATCTCTTGAGCAATCATGCACGAACCAGCCGCTCAGAGCTCAGCTCTCGGGTGCTCAGGTCGAGGAAGATTGGCAAATGCTTAGGGTAATTCGAGTGCTAAAGTAACCATCGCGCTCGGATGTCAATTTACCTCGCCCTTAAGCATATGCCCCGATGGGTAGTTTGCCATAGTCGACCAGTTGCTGCACTTGCTTCGTAGTACGGGGTAGAGCACAGAAGGCGCTTCGAGAGCGGCTGGTCTTGGTCGTGAGATGTTTACGATTCAGGCTTTCGTCGGAATGATCAGCGATGAAGTTGAAGCCCTGCGCCGCCAAGGCAAAACGGACGAGGCCATCGGGAGCATGATTCAGGAACATCCCGAAATCCAAATCACAGCCTCCGAGATCCCGGAGAACTACGCTTCTCCCAGTCAGCGCCATCATTCGCATGATTCATAGCAGCCAGGGTGCCACTGGCTTTCACTTGGGCTTCCAATCCTTCCACCGGGCCTATGCGGTTTTCACCCGGCATAAAGCGAAACAGCTCAGAAATTTGCGCTCGGAACTCTTGAGAAGCGGCGTTCTGCAGCTCTTTGCCTCGATCCATCAAGGTGACACAGTGCGCGGCAGTCGCCTGGATTCCGATGACGCAGAAGCAGTCTCTGTGCCTTTAACCTTCCCATTGTTCTGGCGCGCGTGACTAGACCTAAATCTATGCGTTTTGCCAGCTTGCTTAGAGTGATTCCTACCCGCTGTCAGGTGGCAGTGAGCGATGGGCCGTCAGCGGTCACCATCGCTAGTGCCCGACTCAGCATCCGGGCTGTCAACGGGATTCAATTGCTTTATCCGGAAGCGCAGAACGCAGCCTATGAGCGCAGAGACTGCCCAGCTCTGGGCAAGAAAGGCAGCGATCGCTACCCAGAACGGCAGGCTGCCATACAGCAGTGAAGCGTAAAGGATGAAAGTCAATCCGAGGACAATGGCAACACCAGCTATTTGGATCATCCGAAGCTTCTTTCGAGCTATTGGATCGAGCGTAGGTTCCGGGCTGCCCAAAGAAGCGAACACGTGGCCATTCTACAGCTATTATTCGTACTGGTGTAGCTGGCGACCCCGGATGTAAGGTTAGGACTGATTTGTGGGCGATGGTTTACCGATCAAGCCTTATCATTTTCCGAGTTGTTCCTGGATCACGGGCTATCTGGACACTAGACGCTTTGGCAATCGCTGAACGTTCACTGTCTAGTTAGCCGACCGTCAGACCCTTGAGAAACTTAGGCGGTGACCGGGGCTCGTTTCACGCCAGCAAGAGCTTGTCTTTCGATGCTTGCTGCAAAGAGCGGCGTCTCGCGACGGTTGTGATCTCCACCATCATGTTGGCGAGCTGCAGCGGCTTCCTCAAAGCTGATTTTATGCTCTGCAATGAACTCCATGAACTCTGCCGTCGGATGCGCAACTACGCTGTTGGTGTACTCACAACTGCTATCGTCGACTTGCTTCAGACTAAGAGTCCAGATCACTTGCACGCGAGTGCGTCCGTTGGGGGAGAACGCGTCGGAGGTCGATACCATCCGGCACAACTGTGGCGTAGCAATCTCTGCGACGTAGTGCTGAATCATAAGCGTCTTACCAATCATCTCGACGTTAATCGACATGGGAATGTCGTTGTCCGTCCTTGTCGTGCCACAAGAGATGTGGTCAGGAGCGCAACAGCGACGGTATTCTGCCTCGGGTAATCCAAGAAGCCAAGAAGCTATATCCACTTTCTCGATAGGCGCTTTTATGGCATGGCTATAGCTTGAGTTCGAGAGCTCCTTATCGTGCAAGATCGTGTCTGTCGTCCGATGTGTCATTTTCTCCTCGCGTGTCTCTTAAAATCGATAAGTTTGCCGCATCATTCTCCCATAATCCGGGATGAATGACGGGCAATCCGGGCAGTAGGTCTCATCGGCAAAACTAAATCAGCAGATACGGGTCAGTGTTCTGGGCGCTCTCGTGGGGGAACTCCCGAGTGAGCGCCAACCATGCCGGTGATAGAACTCAATCGCCGCTCTATTCGATTTCCCAACGGAAGGCGCAATATTGGATGGCCACGCGCGATTATTTCGGCTTCTCCTTGCTCGAGCAGACGATGGCAATCCCATATCCCCTGTTTCCGCGAAGCACCCAGAAAAATCATCCAACCACTCTTCAGCTCTCAGGGTGCTCCTCATCAATTGGCCGGCGAAGATGCCTAAATTCCGCCATAAACCTCATCCACGACTGTCTGGACTAGTGTTCAAACGGAATCGTGCTCTTGGGGCTGCGGTCATCGGCTGAGCAGTTGCACTATCAACTAACAGTAATTTTCGCTAAGTTGAACTGCTCGTTTGTATCAGCCAAGAACGTTAGTTGCGCAAGGTCCGCCATTGCTTGGCTAACAACGGCCGTTTGTCGGCTACGGCCGACGGTCTATATTCGTTCGCGAGTGGTCGGCCAAATCGAAAACTGGACATGTTCGCTATCAAGTTGCCGTAAAACGCTAGATCTCTATCGGAGGTGCTCCGGCGAACAGAGGTCGAGGCACCGTGAGAAGTTGAAGCCGAAGCAGCTTCGATAGAGCCGTTAGCAGTGAGCCGCTGGCGTGGCGTCCAGGAAGTGCCTAGGGTATGGGTTTTCAATGTCCCGCAGAGCGATCCAGCTGGTGAAGTCGGAGTACGGGAGCATTCGTCTCTTCAAGCACAAACGTGAAAACCAGATTATTAGTGCCCATTCAGTGATCAGCGCCGGCGTCCTTTTGGGCCAAGATGGCTCTGAGGCGAGCGGTTTTGGACAGCAGCAGCATCAGTTCAGGCGCCCGAGCCAAATATTCATGACGCTGGACGCCGATGCCGACGGTGTGATCTCGGCAGCTGAATTAAAGAATGCTTCCACCGCATTGCTCAAGTTGGATAAGAACGGCGACGGCCAACTCACGGCGGAGGAGGTCCGCCCCAATTTTCAATTCCGAAGACCCCCTGAGGACCGTGACAATCACTCTGCTAGCCCAGCTCAGTCATCCGAGCTCGTACAGACATTGATGAGTTTCGATCGCAACGGCGACGGCAAGCTGTTGAAAGACGAGTTGCCGCACAGAATGCAGGGCCTCCTTAACCGCGGGGATATCAATCACGACGGATTTCTATCTAAGGACGAAATTCAGAAGCTCGCACAACAGCAGCAGGCCACAACAGGGTCGGCGCGCGACGGCGAAAGAGGCCATGCTAATTCGCACGGTTCGATCCAATCTTTAACGCGCTTGATACCAATCACGATGGCACGATCTCCAGCGCAGAAATTGCCGGGGCAACGGCGTCCTTGCAGAAGCTTAACAAAAACGGCGATGGCCAACTCACTACCGACGAAATTCGCGGACCCCGTCCGGAAGGCGACCGCCGGAGAGAAGACCACTAATTTCGATGGCATCAAACATGAAAACGAAATCAGTATCGAAGGCGCTTGCCACATTCGTGCTGTGCGTTGCTGTCACGCATCCGCTTAGCGCGCGCGATGAACTGTACACCTATTACTACGAGAACGTACTTCGCACCTCGCTCGAGCTCAAAGTGCTGACGCTATCTGGCCCGGCTGCTGAAAGAGCCGAGAAGGCAGTGCTGCGCGAGATTGATCGCGAGGCCAAAATTCTGAGTGCGTACGATCCGCAAAGCGAGTTCAACTGCTGGCTTCGAACGTCCGGGACACCCGTCAAGGTCTCTCCGGAACTGCTTGACGTCCTGAACCGTTTCGACGTGTGGCGTGAGCGCACAAACGGGGCGCTCGACGCATCTGCGGAAGTAATCGTGCGGGTCTGGAAAGAAGCAGCAGCACAGAAGAGGGTACCCACGCGCGCGGAACTATCGGCGGCAGTGGCGCTGGTAAGGCAGAAGCATTGGAGGCTGGATCCTGGCATGCGCACGGCCACTCATATCGATAATGCCCCGCTCGCGCTGAATTCGTTCGCGAAAAGTTACATTGTGGACAAAGCGGCAAATGCGGCGTTGTCCGTCGCGGAGGTCCAGGCAGTGGTTGTCAACATTGGTGGCGATCTGGTCGTCCGCGGACGTATGGACGAAGGTGTCCAAATCGCTGACCCCTATTCGGATGCCGAAAACAGCCCGCCTTTCGCTCGGCTCATGTTGCGGGAACGTGCAGTGGCTACGAGCGGCAATTATCGGCGGGGCGTCGACATCCACGGCCAACACTTCTCGCATATAGTGGATCCGCGCACGGGACTCACGGCGGACAACATCATCAGCTCGACGGTCGTGTCGGCGGATCCCTCTGAAGCGGGCGCCTTAGCCACGGCGTTTTCGGTTCTGAATCCGAATGAGAGCCGTCGGGTTGCGGCCTCGGTTCCTGGTGTGGACTTTCTGCTCGTAACGGCAGACGGTAACCAGATCAGCAGTCCGGGTTGGAATCGACTTGTAGCCATCGATGATCCGATTCGTCTCGTACCTGCGATTTCCCACACGGCTGCTGCTGCGGGAACTGGAACGTGGAACACCAGCGACGAATTGATCGTCAACCTGCAGCTAGGGCAGCCCGATGCGGCGCGCTATAGGCGTCCCTACGTCGCGGTCTGGATTGAGGACAAGGATCGATTTCCCGTCCGGACGATTGCTCTTTGGTATCAGAAGCCTCGCTGGCTTCCCGAGTTAAGGGCGTGGTCGCATGACGATAGTCTTCGCAACATGGCGGAGGGAACTGACATCACCGGTTCCGTTTCGAGTGCCACACGCCCTCCCGGCAAGTACACGCTGAAATGGGATGGAAAGGACAACAAAGGCAATTGGTGAACGCCGGCGTCTATACAGTCTGTATCGAAGTCGCCCGGGAACACGGAACCCATCAGATTATTCGTCAGGACATGCATTTCAATGGCATCCCAAAGCAGACCCAACTGCCCGACAACACAGAGATTGCAGGTGCTTCCCTTGATTACCGAAAGATCAATCAGTAAGCCGGCAGCCGCTGTTCGCCGACCGGCCGCTCGTCACAAGCCAAGTTGGAACCGGCGTGTAGCCATACTCGGCCGCTGGCTTCATATCTATCTGTCTATGGCGAGCTTCGCCATACTGTTTTTCTTTGCGGTGACCGGCTTGACTCTCAACCATCCTGATTGGTTCATGGGACACGAGAAGGCAGCGCATGTGACGGGCCAGATGGACACGCAATGGTTCAAGACCACGCAGGCCGCGCAGATCTCCAGGTTGGAGGTAGTGGAATATCTGCGCCGCAAGCACGGCATCAAAGGCGCCCTCAGCGACTATCGCGTCGACGATCAGCAGTGCGAGGCCTCATTCAAAGGGCCCGGGTACGTCGCAGACGCATTCATTGACCGTGCGACCGGAAAGTACGATCTCACGGAGAATCGGATGGGCTTCGTTGCTGTCATCAACGATCTGCATAAAGGACGCGACAGCGGGAAGGCTTGGTCCGTCATTATCGACCTCGCCGCCATTCTGATGACCCTGGTTTCTGGCAGTGGAATGGTTCTCATCTTCTTCTTGCTGAAGCGGCGAGCTTCAGGCGTTTTGATCGCGGTCTGTGGCCTCATCGTGGCGTTCACGGCCTATGTGATCTTCGTGCCCTAAGCGCCGCAATCGTACCTTAAGCGTTAATTCACGGCGACCCAAGCTTTCCACTGCGAGCGGTTCCAAATTCGATCTTAAAACTTTTCACGACGAGATACTATCCGGTGGAGCTCTTCCGCTCGATGTCCTTGATGCCCGGATCGCTCGCTGGACCAAAGCGCAGCTGTCGGTGACTAACTAAGCTAGAACGGTTCAAATTGCGAGAACGATAAGCTGTGTTCTGCTGTTATTCGAAAGCAACAATGCTTATGCGCTATCTCACCCATGTTCGGTCCCGATCCATGTTTTCCATTTTGCGACGGTTGACTCTGTTGCCGATTCTCGCCCTTGGCGCGTTGGCGCAGACATCCACAGGCGAGCTGGACGTCCGCATTCTGGACAGCTCAGGCGCCGTAGTTCCAGGCGCAACGGTCGAATTGATTACCACCGACACTCAGACTGTCGCCCGTACGCTAATTACCAACGGAAGCGGCGTCGCAGCGGCGACCTTCCTGCCGCCAGCTACCTATTCAGTCTCCGTCTCCGCACCCGGGTTCCAAAAGCTGTCCCAATCGGGAATACTCGTGCGCGTGGGTGAGATTGTTTCGCTGCCGATCACCATCACTCCAGGACAGACAACCGACACGGTTACTGTGACAGGAGAGCCGCCCCTTGTCGAACAAAGGTCGGCAACTTTGGCACAAGTTACCGAGCAGCGGGAAATCAGAGGCCTGCCCCTGAATGGGCGTAATTATTTGCAATTGGCCAATCTGGCGGCTGGCGCTGTACCTTCATCCTCCAGTCGCGACAATAGCTTCTCAGCCTATGGAAACACCGGGCTGCAAAATGCGTTTCTGCTTGATGGAGCGCGCAACGATAATTACCTACGCGGCTTGGATAACCGGAGCCGCGATATGGTTCGCCCGCCGCTTGATGCAATTACAGAGTTCACTGTTCAGACCAGTAATTACTCGGCCGAGTTCGGAGCGTCAGCCGGAGGCGTTGTCAACGTGGTGACCAAGAGCGGCACAAATCAGATTCACGGAACGGCCTACGACTATCTGCGGAACAGCAAGCTTGATGCTGCCAACTACTTCGCGGCGAATGGGCATAAGCCTTTGCTGGTTCAGAATCAATTCGGCGGCTCGCTGGGTGGACCTCTCGTGAGGAACCATGCCTGGCTGTTCGGAGCCTATGAAAGTCTGCGCGACCGGAGCGAAACAGCAGCGTTATCGACAGTTCCCTCCCTTGCGGTCCGGAGCGGCAGCTTCGGAAACACGGCGATTTACAATCCCGTGTCGCTGGTGAACGGTCAACGGCTCCCGTTTGCCAACAACACAATTCCAATCTCCCTCATCAATACGCTCGGGCAATCACTCTTGAATTACTATCCGCTGCCGAACGCCCCTGGAAATGCTGATAATTACACGAGCAATCCGACACAGCGGCAGACAACGCACAATGCCATCCTGCGGGGGGACATGCAACTCTCTTCACGCGACACCCTGTTTGGACGCTTGGCAATTAGCCGGAGTACGGTCTTTGCGGAGTCAGCGTTGCCGCTTCCGGCCCAGACACCCGTCAATCAGAACTTGAACTCTGAAGGAGTCAGCTTTGGTTATACCCGGACCTTCACTCCAACACTGGTGAACGAAGCCCGCTTCGGGTGGACCCGCCTGACCTTGGCCCAGGATGCGACACAGGCACGAAACGAGATTATCCCTGGCACTTTGGATCCATCAATAGAGAGCAGCATTCCCATAATAAATGTGACCGGGTATGCGTCGCTCGGCTCTCAGCCTACGTGTTGCAACAACGCTCCGCTGCAGAAATCCTCGGGTGTTTGGGATTTGTCAGACAATCTCTCCAAAACGTTTGGCAGACACTTATTGAAGATGGGCGCCGACTTCCAGGTAATTCGACCATCGACAATGGCCGCATCCAGTGGCCGCGGCACCTTTGCCTTCACCGGGGTCTACAGTCAGAGCCTGACAAACCGGTCGACCACGGGAAGTGGCGTGGCGGACCTTCTTCTCGGATTGGCCAGTACCGTGTCCACTGGTTCTATCGCCAACTCGATTGAGCGTGGAAAGTATGCCGGCGGTTACTTCAATGACCAATGGTCGGTGACGCCAACCTTTACCGTGAACATTGGTATGCGCTACGAAGTGTTTTTCCCTTACACGGAGACGCAGAATCGGATGGGGAATTTCATTCTGGAGCCCGGCGATCCGAATTACGGCAAGCTCGTGTTTGCAGGATTGAACGGCCAGTCGCGAACGCTTTTGAATACAGATCTCAACAACGTTGCTCCGCGCATCGGTTTCGCGTACACACTCCCAAAGTTGGGCAACCTGGTAGTGCGCGGCGCATATGGCATTTTTTATGCGCAGGACCAAGGCATGGGTGTAACAAACCGTCTTACCTCTAATCCACCGTTCTTCGGCTACGGCAGCATCACTTCAATCAGCGATCAGGTCAACCCTGCAACGGCATTCCTACTGTCTTCGAACGCATCCTTGCCGCGCCCAAGTCCAATTCCAGCTTCACAGTTCAATCTCTTGCCAGAGGCGACCACTACCTTGGTTAGTTGGTCCCCGAACGCGACAAACCCGTACGTGCAGGAATGGAATCTCAGCGTGCAGAAGCAACTGAAGGGCAATCTCCTGGCTGAGATCAACTATGTCGGCAATTCCGGACTGCACCTATGGAATATGACTCAAGCCAATCAGCCCTTGGTGAATGGGCCTGGCTCGCCGACCAGTCGTCGGCCCTTGGCGCCTTACACGGTGGCGCCCGTAAAGCGACTGTCTCCCTGGGGTCGAAGTTACTACGAGGGACTCTCTGCCCGGCTCGAGAAGCGATTCAGCTGGGGTGTTTCGTTCGTTTCCGCATTCACCTACGGGAATGCTATTGATCTGCAAAACCCTGCTCTAGACTTATGCGACACGTGCGGGTCGGGCAACACTTTGCAGAACAGTTACCAATATTTCTCTCAGCGTGCGCAGGCCGATAACAACGTGCCGCTCCGCTTCGTGCTCAGTGGCCTTTGGCAATTGCCGTTCGGCAAGGGACAGAGCTTAGTCACCACCGGATTTATCAGCAAGATCGTTGGCGGATGGTCGTTGGCCTCCATCTATCAGGCGCAGAGTGGCTTGCCTTTTACGCCAGTGCTCTCATTTGACAATGCGAACGCTGGTACTGTCTCGTTCCCTAATCGAACCTGCAATGGCGCGGCCAGTTCACCGACTTTGCAGCGCTGGTTTGACCCTACCTGCTTTCCGACTCCTGCCACTTACACGTTTGGTAATTCCGGGCGGAACGTGCTGCGCGGGCCTGGAACGAATAATCTTGATCTAGCTGTGCATCGCAATTTTCTGGTCCCGAATGAAGGCCATCAACTGCAGTTTCGAGCAGAGGCGTTCAATATCGTAAACCACCCGCAGTTCGCGCGACCCAATGCGACCTTGAACGTACCGGCCACTGGCGTCATTAGTGCAACATCAACGCCGAATCGAATTCTGCAGTTTGCACTGCGGTATTCCTTCTAAGTTACTCGTCAAACCGATACCTTCAACATCATGAGCTCTCTTCCGTTTTCTAGACGAGCGTTGCTTACCGGCGCTGTCGCGTCCGCCTCAGTGGCGGCGTCCAGTAAGACCTTCGCCGCAGAACCGGCGGACAAACCACGTCCGAACATAATTGTCATCATGTTCGACGACCTCGGGGTCCGAGACTTTGGGTTCTTCGGCGCCAAGGATGTGAAGACGCCAAATATTGACAAACTGGCTGCCACCGGAGCGGTCTGTACCAACTGGTATTCCAATGCTCCCGTTTGCGCGCCGGCCCGATCTGCATTAATGACTGGTCGCTATCCTCTCCGCAATGGGGTGGGTTCGAATGGGCATCCACTACCGGCAAGTGAAAAGACCATTGCCTCTTTGCTTCGCGACTCCGGTTATCGGACGGCGCTTGCAGGGAAATGGCATCTGGGTAGCACACCGGAGACAGTTCCCAATGCACATGGGTTCGATTCCTTCTATGGCTTCCACGAGGGATGCGTCGACTACTATTCGCATCGTTATTATTGGGGCGAACCGGCGATCGCCAACTTCCATGACCTCTGGCGCGACAGGGCGGAGATCTTTGAGGATGGGCAGTATTTGACCGAGCGCATTACGGACGAAGCGGTGCGGGTCATCGAGGATCCTTCCGCCAAACCGCTTTTCCTCTATACCGCCTTTAGCGCCGTCCATTATCCAATGCATGCGCCGGCTAAGTATCTCGAGCGATTTCCAGACCTGCCGAAAGAGCGTCAAATGTATGCCGCTATGCTAGCCGCTGCCGATGATGGTGTGGGACGGATCATGCAGTCCCTGGAAACCACGGGCAAGCGAAGCAACACGTTGATTTTCCTGCTGGGAGATAACGGAGCCACAACCGAACGCCGCGCCGGGTTAGGGCAACACACCGCAACGGCAGGCCGGAATGGAAACTTTCGCGGCTTCAAATTCAGTACCTTCGATGGGGGTATGCATGTGCCGGCCATCGTAAATTGGCCCGGTAAGATCGCCAGCGGTCGCAACTGCACAGAGATTCTGATGACCGCGGATGTGCTCCCGACGGCCTGTCATCTGACCGGAGTGCCCGTGCCTGCTGACCGCACGATGGATGGGCGAAACATTTGGCCTGTGCTTGTGGAGGGCGCGAAATCTCCGCATGAGAGCCTCTTCTGGGCGGAGGGGCCGCAACTGGCAGTTCGACAGGGCAAATGGAAAGTCGTTCTCAATGGTGTAACTCATGACGGAACGCCTGCTGGTAACAAACCACTGACGGGTGACGACGCACTTTTCCTTTCCGACTTGGACGCTGATCCGGGAGAAACGCACAACCTGAGGCACGAGCATCCTGAGATGGCTGATAAACTAGCGACCGCAGTGCACCGATGGCGGAGTACCGTGGAACAGCACTAGTCAGTGCAATCGAAATTCAGCACGAGATGTGGGTCAGATCGCAATCTTAGCCAACGGCTTTCATACGGTCGAGGTTTGTAGCTCATTCAAGGATCGCCATTGCTGTAATTCGCAGATTCAACACTACGCGCCAACGAGGATACAGCCCTCTCAAAATGCGATGCGCACGGGGAAAACAATTCCGCACTGCCTATTGCTGAGAGCCGATCCCGAACGCGCAGAAGACGCCTCGATTCTTAAAAACGGTGATGGGGGCTTCCATTCACAAGTCAATTCCGTTGTGGTCTCGAAAGTCCGTCCCAAGATGTGCGAACACAATGCGGCATTCTGCCAGGGTGTTCCGATGACTGATTACCCGCGCGTGTTCGGCTAGAGTGTACCTGTTCGGATAGCAGACGAAAAGGGGACTACTCATTCGTAATCCGTCCAATTTCGAGTGTCCAAATCCACTCGAATGGCCGTTGTCACACCCCTTCTATTATCTCTACGCACATAGACTCATACAGCCATACCACGGGGGGCGCAGGCATTGCCTGTATGATGCTGGCATCATTGCTGATCGTGCAGTTGCCGATCAACCTCTTAATGCTTATGTTCGCAGTTGAAGTTCGCACCTTCGCCGCTACACCGAATCTCGTACGAAGAGCTATAGAAGGAGGTGCCGAGCCACTGCAATCTGCCCGGTGGAACTGGGTTCGCTGGGCCAGTCTGAACCGAAGGTGAACCATCCGCCATGGAGATGCAAAAGAGCCTGGCCGCTTCTTGCCCCTTCGGGGCGACACCACCAGCCGGAAATCCCGCCCAGTGTGTCCTCTTGATACGAGACACCCTCCGGGGGACCACGTCGGATCGGATCAGGATACCTTCTTGCGTGTTGATGAGCACGTCACTGGCGCGGGAGCTTGAGAATGAGCAGTTCCCGTAAGACCCCACGTGGAGCCGAGCAGCGCTGCGATTGCCCAAATTCGTTTTCGAGAACTCAAAATCACGGATTCCCTTCTTTCCATGTTGCTAAGACGCGACTACAACGCTTTGAGGAACTGAGAGTAGGCCGCATGAGCTACGTTCTGAAGAACGCGGCTGCTCCCGGTTGCTCGTTGGCGACGCGCTACGGCAGATGCTGGCCACTTATCGGGATTCAAACTTATGATTTGGCAGCTATTTCGTAAGAACGGCTTCCGCTCGAGAGATCACTCCCGGCTTCAGACGGTCAGCGATTTCAGGTAAGGCACGCTCGGCGGCATCAGCGCCGGATCTTCTTCAAGCTCGACGAAGTAGTTCTTGACGCCACCTGTTTTTGCGGCGGTAAACACGGCCTTCCAATCCACGACCCCCTTGCCCAACGGAACTTGGCGGAAGCCAGACTTGGTGGAGGTGTCTTTCACCCAGTCCTGGCAGTGCATGGAGAGGTAGCGTCCCGAGTACTTCTGGAAGTAGGTCACTGGGTCGTATCCCTCCTGCAAGGTAGAGACCTGAAACTGCAGCTTGGTGGTGGCGGGATTAAGCTCGGCGATCATCATGTCGTAGACCGGTTTGCCGTCGATGTGTTTGGAGACGAAGCCTTCATTGTGCAGCAATGCGACGATGCCTGCGGCGTGGGCTTTTTCAGCGAAGGCGTTGAAGGGCTCGACGTAGCGTTTCACGTCATCGACTGTCTCGCTGCCCTTCGCGTTGAACGGTCCAAGTGCAGCGATGGCCATCTGGGTCATGCCGAACTCCTTCGCATAGTTGATGCTCTCGTCCGGTTTTTGAAAGAGCTCCGTCGGCGCCCAGTGCGCGGAGATGCAGCCTAATCCCCAGTCGCTGAGCATGCGCCGCAACTCCTGCGGCTTGTATTGCTGGAGGCCCGAAAAATCGGCGTAGCCGTAGGGCGAGCACAGCTCAATCTGAGTGAACCCTGCTGCACGCAATCCCTTCATCGCGCCGGCGAAGTCAGTACTGATCGACTTGCGCACTGGATAGGTCTGGCAGCCGATCGGCATACCAAGCGGATCGGCGAATAGGTATCGCGTGCCGGTGAGGAAAGCCGACCCAGCAGCCCCTCCCATGAGAAACAGTCTCCGATTGAGCGTGTGCATGATCCCTTGTGAAACGATTGAAAAAATATAACATTTGCAAGAAGACTGCCTGTGGGCCGGCACTCGCTGTAGCCTCGGCACTGAGAAGGGGACTTTCGTTCGTATCCGAAACAGCACTCCAGCAGGCGTGTCACCCGTGTGCCGGGCATCCAAACCAGCTCGGAGTATCGGAATCAGACCGAGTAGGACTGACCTGCGCAAGACCGAAAGTTTCGCGATGAGTTCCGGAGTTGTTACCGATCGCCGTAATCAACTACTTCGACGGATCGATGAGCGCGCCATATACGGCTGCGTGGCTTTTGTATTCGATGGAATGGTTGTCGGGCGAACTCATGCGCTGGATCATGGCCACGAAGACTACGTCGTTGGTTGGATCGACCCAGAACCAGGTTCCGGCGGCTCCGTCCCAGAAGAACGTGCCCTTGCCATCAGGTAATTCGGCTGCGGGCGGATCAAACACCACAGCCACATTGAAACCGTAGCCGAAACCCGGCCGCATCACGTGCTGACCACCGGCGAATTGCCCAGTGAGCAAGGAGGACGGGAGGTGATTGGACGACATCAGCTTGACGGTCTCTGGCGAGAGGATGCGCTTGCCCGCGAGTTCACCGCCATTGGCGAGCATCTGCGCGAAATGGTAATAGTCTTCGGCGGTTGTTACCGATCCGCCCCCTCCTGAAGGCATGCCGGGCTGTTCGCTGTAATCGGTGGGCGTGCTTGCACCGGGATTGACAGGCTCCAAATGCCCGTCCGATTTCGCGCCGTAGTTAACAGCAAAACGCGCACGTTTCTCATGGGGCACAAAGAAGCCGGTATCCTTCATGCCGAGCGGATCGAAGATGTGCTCGCGCATGAAATCAGGCAGAGTGTGGCCCGATAGCTTCTCGATAATGTAGCCCTCTATGTCCATGCCAACGCTGTACTGCCATCGGCTGCCGGGTTGGTAGTTCAGCGGAATAGTGGCGAGCTTCTCGATCATCTCGTGCAGACTCGCCGATTGCAAAACTTTTTTCTCGTGGTACATCGCATCCACGGGTGATTGAGTGAAGCCGTAAGAGAAACCCGCTGAGTGAGACATGACTTCTCCCAGCGTCGGCGTGTGTTCCGCATCTACCAGGATCATCTTGCCCGATGAGTCGAACCCGTTGAAGACCTTAAGATGGGCGAATTCGGGGATGTATTCGGAGGTGGGACGCCAAGGAAGCCATTTGCCTTGTTCATAAAGGATCATCATGGCGACGCCCGTGAGGGGCTTTGTCATGGAGTATGCGCGAAAGATTGTCTCCTTGATCATCGGTACACTTTTTTCGGTGTCGCGCTGCCCGTAAGTGCGGTAATCGACTATCTTGCCGTGACGGGCGAGAATGGTCACGGCCCCGGCGAGCTGCTTTTGATCGATCTCGTTCTGAATGAGCGTATGCAGATTCTGAAGCCGGTCGCTGGAGAAGCCGACGGACTCGGGTTTGGCTGTGGGCAGTTCGGCAGCAGCGCACAGGGCGGAGGTTAGTAGAGCGAGGATGAGGGCTCGTTTCATGGCGGAACGTCCTGTCGATCATGCCACAGGTCAACAGGTGTGCCGTGGTTAGAGGTGGTCTCGCTGATGTGCAACCCGAGATAGTGGATCGAATTGGACTTGTCGGTCGGTATCTGGCTGACGGTTTGCTGGCCAGTGACGAGGATTTTGTCAACGCTGCGCCGTTTTGCGCGATGTACCCGCTAACGGCTCAGCTTCCTGATTGCCCGTGGTTCGTCCGCAAATCGCGGATGGTAGCGCATTCCCTTCTGCGCAACCTTTCGGCTCGGCCGGAGTCCACCAAACGAGATCTTTGGGCGTGTATTCAGCACCCATCTCACGCTGGGTGGCAATTCCCTGAAGACAGCGTTGGATCACCTCCGGCACGTCGCTTTGGTTTGGGTTTTGAACAAATACTTTGAATGGGAATTCCTCGTCGATCCCGTAGTCGAGCGCGTGTGTGCATCCGTCAATAAGCGGCTGGTCGCCGGCAGCCCGCACCAATTGATGCAGGTGTCGAATGAGGAACACGCCATCTACGTTTACATAGCGAACGGGCGTTCCAGTTGAGTCGACGTGAAATGACTTCGGTGTCAGAAGCCCCGACGATTCATGCAACAGCGACGAAATCGGCTCGTATATATGGTCATCCCAGACGATACGAGTACACCGATGAACTTATCTCTCTTCTGCTTGAACGCAGCAAACTTCGCATCGGCGCTCAGGAGAAAATCCTTCACAGGATTATCACGCGGCAGCGTCATTCCCTCGGCCGAACTTTTGAGCAGCTTGAGCATTTCTGGCGGGAACGCGCGCGCAGGCACCTGAGTCGCGTTCTTGTTGCGCGCCTCAATGTGCGCCAGCAGCGCCGGAGCCTTGACTTCGATTCCATATAAGGCACCTCCATGGAGAACCGTGATCTCCGGGCTTTTTTTGCTCCCTTCTACGACAGGGTCGACGGCAAATTGGGCTTCTCCAGGCCAATCGAACAGACAACCTGAAGAACAACATGCAGCTCCGCGAGTTGCTGAAGCGGTTGTTCGTAGTGAGGCCTGTACTTCTCTCTTCCGCCCACAGCGGCAAATCGTGTAACGAAAGTGTGCGCGTACCCCGGCGTCGCCCTATCGCAGATGACGAGAGCGTCCATTACAGAAGCCGCAAGCGGATGCTCCCAGCCTGGAACATTCACAACGCTAAAGTAATGACCAAACCAATGCCAGTCCTTTGATATTGCGGACATTGCAAACATCACGCCAACTTCGAAGCGGGTTGCAGATTTCATGGCCTCCGGCGTTCCCCCCAAAGTACCGTTTTGCACCACTTCGTATGATCGCGTATCTCGCAAGATGCTCCAGAGTAGTCGGCTAAATGGAAACTATCCGCCGCCAACTTGACGGGAAACGCGCTTCTCGCCTGCGATCCGGTTGTAAAAAGCAAGGAGGGAGCCGCTAAGCGGCTCCCTCCGATTCGTTCTCTTCTTTTCTCTTGCGATCGAGAACATTAAGCGATTCAACGACAATCTCTGTGACTGGCCCTTGCACTTTCACCGGCCCGGACTCAGCCTCGATGGTGCGGTCGTACTCGCGGTAGGTCAGTTCCCCTTCGAGAAAGAGATGTGTCCCTTTCGGAACATTGGCTGCGTACTGGGCAAGGGCGGCCGTAGGCTACGCAATCATGCCACTGTGTCTTCTCCTTCCATTCTGAGTTCTGTTGATAGCGTCGAGTCGTGGCAATCGACAAGCGGGTGATCTCCTTTCCGGCTTGCGTCGCGAAGGTCTTGGGCTCCTGGCCGGTGAAGCCGATCAGAGTGATGCGATTGAGATACATAAGTGTGCTCCTGGTTCTTGAGTAGTTGGCTGGGGTGTTGCGCCAACACCCTCGAGGCCTCGCCGGCGAGAGCGGGGTAACCACCGGACGAGATTGGGGATCGAACCTTTTGGGGAAGGAGCATAGCGGAAGGGGTATCAGTCCGAAACCGGAGATCTCTGTTCTTGCGGGCGCGAAGGCAGAGCCCTTAGTACTTGGGCTGTTCAACCGTCCGAAAGCTCGAGGCTCTTTTACCGACCTAGACAAATGCAAAGTGCTAATCCTGAGAAATCACAATCACTCTACTCAGCACGAGTTCAGTTAATGGGATGGTCCGCCGCCTCTGTTCCACACTGGCTGGAACATAAGCTTCACGGCGACTCGGGCGGCCTGTTTGATTGGGATGGAAGCATGCGGAGGTTCCCACTTTCTTGGTCGGGCACTTCGAGAGCAAGGTCATGACGTGCGTTTGATCCCGGCATAGTATGTGAAGCCGTACGTGAAAACCAATAAGAACGACTTCATTGATGCCGAGGCAATTGCAGAAGCTGTGGAACGGCCCAGCATGCGCTTTGTCCCGATCAAGACTGACGATCAACTGGACATGCAGTCATTACATCGAGTACGCGAGCGCTGGGTAGTGCGACGCACGGCCGTGGTCAATCAGATGCGTGGATTATTACTGGAGCGGGCATCACTCTGCCGAAGGGAAGGTGTCATTTAGAGGAGGCGTTACCCACGATTTTGAAAAATGGCGCTGCAAAGCTATCGGGAGTAGTACGGTTGCTGCTGGCGCAGCTGAAGTTGGAACTCGAGCAGTTGGCGAGCGAGTTGAGGAGGCAGATGCGCTGATTCGGCACATGGCGCAGGAGAGCGACGTGTGTCGGCGTCTCGACGCGATCCCCGGCATAGGGCCAATCACAGCAACGGCACTGATTGCCGCCATCGGTAACGGAGCGGCATTCCGCAAGGGCCGTGATTTCGCAGCTTGGGTGGCTTAGTTCCGAGAGAACATTCCACCGGCGGCAAGCAGAAGCTGCTCGGCATTAGCAAACGAGGAAACGGCTATTTGCGGAAACTGTTCGTGCAAGGTGCACGCGCTGTTCTGCAATTCAAAGAAAAACAATCTTCCGGTCTGAGTACGTGGCTCACACAACTCGCCTCGCTTACCCATTACAACGTTGTCGGTGTCGCACTCGCCAATAAGCTGGCGCGCATCGCCTGGGCGCTACTGACGACCAGTGAAGTTTACCGACCAGCCCTAGTGGTCAGCGCTCCCGCATGACTGGTCTCCATATGACGCCAGGCTAACGCCAGGCTTGGAAATCTCATCCGCAATTCCCACATATCGAGCCCAGCTACTGCTACGAAAAAGGTTTTCGTTTCCTGCCAGGTCTGCTGGCGAACAATGAGATGGCACAACGGTCTCACCGGCGCTGTTAACCCCGCATCCGGAAAAAGTCCAAAACGACTGATCAGTTAAATGGGACAACAGCGCAGCGCATTCCATCCTGGCCCGGAGCATCTCACTCCAACAAAGGCCGTATACATTTGCGCAGACCAACCTGTCACTTCACTTTTTGCTTGCGGCAAGGCGGCGGACCATACATTCCGGATAGCCCGTAACCTGCCACAATCCTCCCTACAGACCAGAATGCTATTCTGTTTCGACAACGGCAACCTGTTCCTGCTTCGGCTAATTTTCGTGCAGCACCCCTCGAGCGTCGATTAGCTCCCGCGAGGCTCCACTCCTCGCATACAAACCTCGCCTTTCTGCCATGATTGGCGACTAGTTTCCAGAAAGGCAAAAGCACTTAATGAAATCCGCAGTTCTCGCCGTACTTGCATTAACCGGCGCTAGCCTGACGCTGGCCGCTACTATAGAAACGATCAGCTTCAACCTCTCGCCTCTTCACGCAGGATCAATCCTGACCGGCACGTTCACACTCCCTGATGTACCTTTAGGCGGCAACACCGCATCTGTATCTTTTTCGTTCAGTGATCCGCAGAACTACTCTCCAGTTGCATTGGCTACCACGCTCAGCGTCATAAGTGGAACGCCGAGTGGTTACGCGATAGACTTCTCGCCTCTGAGCTTCACGAACCTGAGTGGCATTGCGACCCCGATCAACACACGAGACGTGAGTCTGACCCGCACCGCATTTGCTGTGTGCACGTCGTTCCCCTGCTCAGCAACCGGACTTTTTCAGGACCGCAACCCGGCTGTATTCACATCCATGTACACAATCGCACCACTACCAGTACCGGAGCCCTCTTACGCTCTCCTCGTGCTGGTGTTAGCTGCTCTGCTCTTGGGCCGCCGCCTCATTGGGCGCCAGATTGGATCAGGCCGGCAAAGCAGCGCACGATTCGTGCGGTCGACACCGTGAACACACTGTCCGGGTTGCCCGTGATCCAGGCTCAATCCGGAGAGTGCTCCCGGATGTTTGCAAACACACTACGAGAAGGGCAGATCTATTCCTTGGCGTTAGCGCGGTGGTTTGTATGACTGCCAGTGATGCTCACGATTTCTTATTTGAATGAACGGCTGAACAGCTTGGGGCACGGCCCCGATGAGCTTCGAAGTAGCCAGTTGGCTGTTTGAAATTCACGAGCGTGGGCTCATGAGTTAGTTCGTTCTTACTTGAATTAGCATTGCTGTTCGTAATTTGAAGAAGGGCTGGGAGGCGGTCAGGCGAAGCTCGCCGGCAGACAGGGACTGGAATTCGAAATCGTAAGTTTCGCCTGGATACATCTGGACATCCGCGGCTTCGACGGCGGCTTGCTCCGGCGGAAGTGTAGCTCCATCCTTTGCTATCGCGTGCCAGACTTCATGTTGGCTTCCGCGATCGAGGGTCACTACAAGAAACGGGGCCGGGGTGATAGCGATAAATCGAAAACGATATCGTTTTCCCGCTACCAGGTTGATGGGAGCCGGTGACGCACTTCCATTAATGAGGAGCAGCCAGTCTGCCTCTCGGAAGACCCGTCGAGCTCGTAGTGATTTTCGAACACCGTGGAACCCAACCAGTCGTTGAATATTCATCTGACCAACTGGGGACAGCACCTGAGGTCAGTCTTCGATGGAGAAACTGAAGCCGCCTTTACGCGGCACCAAGGCACGACTTCTCGGCTGGATGCTTCTTACTTCGCTCCAATTGCACTCTCAGAGCACGAGAAAGGAACAAGGAATGCAGTACGCCACTCAATATCGAACAACACGGGTTGATGGGCTTTCCATTTTCTTCAGAGAAGCAGGGCCCAAGAACGCACCCGCTCTTCTCCTTTTGCACGGATTCCCCTCTTCATCGCGCATGTTTGAGCCACTGTTTGCCAGACTATCGGACCGCTATCACTTGGTTGCGCCAGATTACCCAGGATTCGGACATAGCGAGTGGCCGGACCCTAAGACGTTTACATACACATTCGATCACTGCGCGGAAGTCATGAACCACTTGACTGAAGCGATTGGGCTATCCCACTACACGCTTTACATGCAGGATTACGGCGGACCGGTTGGCTTTCGAATGACCTTGGCTCACCCGGATCGCGTTGAAGCTTTGATCGTGCAGAACGCGGTTTCTCATAACGAAGGCCTCGGCAAGAATTGGACCACTCGCCGAGCCTTTTGGGCCAATCGCGCAGCAAACGAGGAGGCGCTTCGAACGAATCTGATGTCTTTAGAAACGACGCGCACACGCCATCTCGGACATGATCCGAACCCTGAGCTTTACGACCCCGATGCTTGGACAGACGAGTGCGCGTTCCTCCATCAACCGGGTCAAGCGCAGATACAAAGCGATCTGTTTTACGATTACCGGACCAATGTGAGTTCATATGCGAAGTGGCAGGTTTGGATGCGCAGAAATCAACCGCGGCTCCTGGTGATCTGGGGGAAGTATGACCCCTCATTCGACATCTCAGAGCCGGAAGCCTATCACAGGGATGTCCCCGACGCGGAAGTGCATGTTCTGGAAGCTGGGCACTTCGCACTGGATACGGCAGCCGGTGAGATTGCCGATCTAGTTAAGGAGTTCGTACTCGGGTCGGCCCCCTCTAAGTCTGCCCGGTCGGCCACTTCGTCCGACTTAGCTGCCGTTGTGAGTGCGCGTTAGCTGTTCAGAGTACGTTCAAATAGACAATCAAAGGAGAATGATGTGAACACAGGTTTGTTGATTCTACGGTTAGTGTTGGGCTTTTCCATGGCTGCCCATGGCTCGCAAAAACTCTTTGGCTGGTTCAAAGGCCCCGGTCTTACTGGCTTCGGCTCTTTTCTTGAGAGCCTCGGGTTCCGTCCCGGTGTTCGGTTCGCATTGGTTGCTGGAGGGATCGAGTTCTCGAGCGGATTGCTTGTGGCTTTCGGTTTAGCCGGTCCTATTGGTCCCGCGCTGATGGTGTCCGTGATGGTGGTCGCGGGCGTTTCGGTTCACTTGGGACACGGCTTCTTCGTGTCGACAAATGGTATCGAGCTGCCGTTACTATATCTGACCGGGGCGCTGGCGTTATCGTTCTCGGGCTTGGGCCAGTTCTCGCTTGACTACCTACTGGGATTGGATTCCATGATTCCTCAATCAGCGAGTTTGATTGCCCTTGCGATAGGACTGCTTGGTGCCTTCGGCAATCTCGCCATTCGCGATGTGCCCAAGCCAGTTACGAAACCGATATCGTAGCCAAACGACAATTCTTAGGAATGAAAAGAGGACGGACATGATGATACTCGACTTTCAATCAAGTCTCGATTGCATCGACGATTATTCGCGGAGCTCGCGATGGGGGTCTTAGCCATGTCCGCATCTCCAACTCTCAGCCCGATCATCGGGGATACCCAGACTTACCCAGTCCTCGCGGATGCCGATATCAATCGTGCGAGATCTTACGGGCGAGTGCGAAACGCGGACCTAGGCGAAATTCTTTATAAGCCAGGCGATGTGGGTGCATCGTTTTTCATTTTGCTATCAGCCAGCCTGGAAATAGTTCAGCCAACTATCCACGGCGAACGATTCGTGACGAACTTGAGCCCAGGTATGTTCACCGGCGAGGCAGGCATGATCGCAGGACATCCAACTATCGTTCTCTCGCGTGTTGTGGACCCAGGGCAAGTCTTAGAGCTTCGACCCGAAGACCTCCGCGTCCTTGTAGCTCGCGATGCGCGTCTAAACGAAACCCTCTTGCGAGCGTTCATACTGCGAAGGCAGATGTTAATCACAAGGCAATTGGGGAATGTTGTTGTCATCGGCTCGAGACACTCTGCAGACACATTGCGACTTCGCGAATTTTTGGGTCGAAATGGTCATCCTTATACTTACGTGGATTTAGACCTGGATGATGCGTCTCGCGACCTTCTCGATCGCTTCGCAATCGGCGCCTGCGAAATCCCGATCGTGATCTGCAACGGAAGCTTAGTTTTGCGCAATCCGTCAACATTGGCACTGGCAGATCGCCTTGGGCTTAATAACGATATCGACAGCAAGACGCTTCATGATCTTATCGTTGTAGGCGCTGGCCCGGCGGGACTCGCGACAGCAGTTTACGCGGCATCGGAAGGACTTGATGTGCTGCTGATTGAAAGTCACGCTCCTGGCGGGCAAGCGGGTGCCAGTTCAAAGATAGAGAATTATCTTGGTTTTCCGACAGGGGTCTCCGGCCAAGAACTCGCTACGAGCGCGAACACACAAGCGCGGAAATTTGGAGCGAAGATGGCCCTAGAACGCGCGATTGTCAAGCTTCGTTGCGAACGACGCCCCTACGAACTCGTGATGGACGATGGAACGGTCTTCATTGCACGGAGCGTTGTCATTGCGACCGGCGCTTCTTACAATACGCCAGCGGCAGCGGCGTTGGACCGTTTTA
Source organism: uncultured Acidobacteriaceae bacterium (assembly GCA_963814195.1). Taxonomy (GTDB): domain Bacteria; phylum Acidobacteriota; class Terriglobia; order Bryobacterales; family Bryobacteraceae; genus Bog-105. The sequence continues at coordinate 212,489 of CAWFBU010000002.1, read as the reverse complement.
GAGGCCGTGGCATCCACTACGGTGCTACGTGTATTGAAGCTCAATTGTGCGAAGGCGAAGACGTTGTTGTTGTGGGTGGTGGCAACTCAGCTGGTCAAGCCGCCGTATTCCTTTCACAGACAGCACGCAAGGTGTACATGCTTGTGCGGGCCGCCGACTTGGCTCAGTCGATGTCGCGGTATCTTGTGCAACGCATCTGCGGGAATACATCCATTGAATTGCTCTGCAACTCTGAATTGGTCGGACTTGAGGGCAGCAAATACTTGGAAGAAGTGAAATGGATGAACAAATGCACCGGGCAACGGCGTTCGGCGGCCGTTCACCACCTTTTTATAATGACTGGCGCGTCGCCCAACACCAGTTGGCTGCGAGGCTCACTCGCTCTGGACGAGAAGGGCTTCATCCTCACCGGACGCGATCTGGTGGTGGCTGTTGAACCAGATGGAAGCCCCTTTTGGCCTCTTTCCCGTCCACCACAGATGCTTGAAAGCAGCCTTCCTGGAGTATTCGCTGTTGGCGACGTCAGGGCTGGAAGTGTTAAGCGAGTGGCTGCAGCGGTTGGCGAGGGGGCTTGTTCCGTAAGCATGGTGCATCAGGCCCTCTCCGAACTTTAGATAGCGGATGTGAACGTAACTAGCTGTTAGGAGGCATGCATGTCGAACGACACAAACAACACCACTGATGCGCTGATGAAATCGCCCAATCCTCTCGATGCTATCCCCGAGGAAATGCCATTCGATGTACCCTATGGGCTTCCGATATCGCTTGATCGGGCGCAGGCCGTTATTCTCGCCGCCATTGCGGAGGCCAAGAAGCGGAACTGAAAGATGAACGTGGCAGTAGCTGATTCCGGTGGCAATTTAGTCGCTTTTCAACGAATGGACGGTGCGATGCTTGCCTCAATACAGATTGCGGAACACAAGGCGCGAGCAGCCGCGACCTTCCGGCGCGAAACGAAAGTCTTCGAGGAGGGTATCCAAATCATGGGGCTTAATTATCTACTCGCCTTTGATGGAATGATCGCATCGCGAGGAGGAATCCCGCTAATTGAACAAGGGAAGGTTATCGGCGCGATCGGTTGTTCAGGCGGTACTGACTCGCAAGATGAAGTCGTCAGCAAGGCAGGAGCCGCGGCGATAGACCATTTCCCCGTGAGGAATGAATGATCTCGGACGTGTTTCCGCACACCAAGTTTGAATGCAAAATGTCGCGTTTTGCGGACTGATACGAGCCCAGCTCATTAGCGGACCCCGCTTCTTAACTGATGCTTCCAAGCGAGCGGCTATCGGCCGATCGCATCACGAGCTGAGTTGTTTCTTCAAACCGTGTTTTGAAGTTTCAAATCTCAAACGGCAACACGAACTGGCCTCTTGCCATCCACGCGCTTGGCTTGACAACTTGCACCAGGTCGCGATAGTAATGCCAGCCCGGTGCAATGGGCACTTTGGCTTGACACAGCTGTGGATTCAGCAACTTGAGCGGACGTGGAGAGTTCAATTAGTTCGATAATAAAATCTGCAAGGCAGCCGAATCAAGGTAAACCATTGAAAACATGGAGCGGGAGAGGGGAGTCGAACCCCCGTGTCAAGCTTGGGAATTCCGTAGTGATTCGATTATCAACGACTTATGCGAACAAGGCGAATAATCCTGAACATAGAATCGCTTGGAGAATCAGCAACTTGCCGAAAATCCGTTTCGAAAGTAGGAACCGTAGGAACGGAACACGTTTTAACTTTGAGCCCCCTCATCTAGCCTGAAATCGCTTCGCAATCAGCCCGGTGGCAAAGCCGCCGGCAAGATTTGCGCGAGGTGAAATTGTCTCTTCAGAATCAGAAGAAGTGTGCCGCGGGGAAATTGTCTCAGCGGTTTGGTTCGCTTCAGCAGGCGGGCAATTTGTTGCGCCGGGCTCATCCGGACCTGATTGTTTCCCGACAGAAACTGCGGCAGGCCGAAAGCATTTCGCTCATTCGCGAAAAGCGCGAAAACCGTAACCAGAGCATCTGCTTTGCGTCCCGTCCATTTGTACTTTGCGGGCTGCCGGTCAGGCAACTGCCGAAAGGGCAACTACTGTACGAGCGCCGGAACGGGCGCTTCACTTTACAGGTGACCGGACATCCCGATTTCGGAGTGCCGTTCGGCCAGGACCGCATCGTACCCATCTTTCTAGCAACCATGGCGGTCAAACAGCAGAGCCCGGTTCTCCGTTTTAAGAGCGCGGCGGAGATGCTTGAGACCTTCGGCATGCAGAAAGGTGGGAAAGAGTACCGCCGACTCATCCAGGCATTCGAGCGCATTTTCGGCGCGACGATCTTCTTCGGTACCGACGAAGAACGCCCGAAGGCCCGCATCATTACGAAAGGAAGATTCAACTTCTTGCGTGCTGCCAAACTCTGGTACAGCCGTGACACCGAGACAGCCGCGCTGGGGGAAGACTTCGAGAACGAAATCGTGCTCAGCGAGGAGTTCTATAGCGAGATCAATGCCCACCGCATTCCAACAGATCTCGATGCAGTCAAGCTGCTCGTGCATTCACCGGCTGTTCTGGATCTGTTTATGTGGCTTAGCTACCGATCGTTCACAGCAAAGGGCGATCAACGCATTCCTCTGTTCGGACCTGAAGGCCTGTCCGCTCAATTGGGCTCAGTCGAGTACCCAGGCCGAGAAAGTTTCGTGAGCAACTCGAACACTGGCTTACTTGCGTACGCCAAATCTGGCCGGAGTGCCGGGCGCAGATCGCTAGCGACGGGACCGCACTCGTAATCGGGACTGGCACCGCCATTCGAAATGGAGGTGCCAGTGTTGCCTGAAATAACACCGAACATTGCTGCTTGTCGTCAGCCCCGTTGGGAACACGCCGGCGCTTGCCAGCATGCCAAGATCACAATCGGAGCACGCGTTCGAATCGCAATCGGCAAATGGAGAGCGAACTTAACGGCGATGACGCGGCTGGGTCTGCTCGTGGCTGAACTGGGTCGGGACGGAGATGCAGATCCGGGTGCCGGACCCGGTCTCATCAACCGGCTCGAAAGTAGGCTCGCTTCAACGAATGACGCTCAGGTGAGAAAACAACTTCAAAAATGCTTGTCGGAGCCTTGATCTCCACCGCTCGGTTGTACAGAGGAAGGGTGTATTGGGGTCTGTAAGAAGAAATGTGGGACTACAAATCGCTGTCAGACGACGAGCTTTATAGGCTTCTGGAGACTGCAACGGCGGAGCTGCGATCTCGGAGGGACGCGGCTCCGCCGCCATCCACTCAGCGCGAATATACGATAGTCATGCGGCGAACGAAGCGCGGTGAGCCCCGAGCCACTCGATTCACAAACGTGAACGGCTTGGTTGTTCAGTTCCCGCTCGCCGTTGACAAGACCGTCGGCGAGAGCGGGAACGTATTGAGACGCGACATTGCGCTGGAGCACGGCGATGTGGTTTGGAAGGTCGCGGCAAATGGAACCGATGACTTTCTGATCGCCTGGCCCGGCACATTTGACGATCACGATCCCGACTATTCGCCAGCGTTCGACGGTCGGACCGAAGCGGAAACCATTGCGAACATAGAGGCCTTCGTAAGAGGAGATCGAAAACTCTTGATGAAGGAGCTAATGGACTCCATCGCATTCTGGCAGACTACGCTGCTGGAATACGAGGAAGAAGCGAAGACCAGCCAGGCGTGGAAGAAGACAGCTGAAAGCTGTAAATCTCGAATTGAGAGCCTGAAGGCAATGCTGCGGTGGGCGGGAGACACGAGTGCGACGTGACCTCAACTTCAGGCGAAAGCGTAGACCGCGGCGACGAGGGCAGATCGATATATGGGTTTGCCAACGCGTTCTGTCGTGATGAATTCATCGGATCTACCCACATGCGCGGCTGCTACATGAAGAGCGTCCATGGCAGCCAATCCCGCTTTAGCCGCCTCGATCTGAGCAAGCGCTTCGATCTCTTCCAATCCGCGAACCCATTCGGCCGTACGGAAGTATTCATCGTAGAAAGCCTTTTCCAAGCGCTTCTTGTTGTATGTAGCTTTGGGAACAAGCTCGAGGTGAACGAACGGACTAGTGACAAAGGTTCGATTGGCATCCTCAAGGATGGCCAACACGCGTTCCTGATCTCGCCCGGAACCACGGGCAGCGGTGAGGACGACACCGCTGTCCAGGAAGGTTCGAATCATTCGCCGCTAACGAACTCCGCCACGGCGCTGCGCGATTTCGCGTTCGATCTCTCGGCGACTTAGCGGCCGCTCTCCCGAGGCCGCGATCTTTTCAGCAATGTTTCGAAGCTTTCGACCGAGATCTGAAGGCGGCTGCTCTGCGCGGACTTTTCGCGGATTCGTAACGACAGCAAGCCTTGCCATAACGAAACTATTCTAATAGAACGGCATCGTCCCACGTTTAAGTTCGTTGCACAGGAAAAACGGATCGGCGCATCGCAATGAGAGCCGGGTAAGAGTTTTCCGGGTCTGAGCGCACTCAGTTTGATGGTACGAAAATGAAGAACCAGAACCTCGTCGAGCTTGCAGAACAGATGGTCGCCGGCGGCGACCTGGACACCGCGACAGAGCATCTGGTTGCAGCGATCAAAGGCATGCCGGCTGGGTGGAGTCCTGTAAACGAGAACGCTAAGTCGGTAAGTATACATTTTTGGGATCGTGAGGAGTTCTTCGCGTACGTAAATTTCCATCCGAATCCGTCCAAGCCGTTGGCGTGGGTAACTGGCTCGTATTCGAAAGCGTTTTACATGCTGGGCGCGATCGCTTCGAAGCGCAACCGGCTTGCGCAAGCACTTGAGTACATTGAACAAGGGCTCAAACTGGAAGGCGATCACCCGGAACTTTGGTGTCAGAGGGGTGTAGTGCTCGCTAAATTGAAGCGACACTCCGAAGCCGTGGATGCGTATACCCGCGCAACCAGAGTCCGAGAGTGGGCGCCGAGCGACCAGATCGCGCGCGCCTTGAGGGGCCTCGGTGTGCAGCTGATCGATCTTGGCCGACTCGATGAAGCCGAGCAGGCTCTCGATCAATCGCTCGAGCTTGAACCCGACAGCGAAGTTGCGAAGAACGAGCTTGAGTACATTGCTCAGCAGCGATCAAAGCACGAAGCCCAGCCGCCGGTACCCTGGTTCGTTCATGCCATCTTGCATCCTCCGCAGGATTCAGTGACCTTGGAGTTGATGAATGAGGTTCGCGGTTTGCCGTCCATTCCAGGTCCGAAGACTGTCGGAAGCGAAAGCTACGGTAGGATTTCCCGGGCCTTCCAGGAGCGCGGGTGGGTGGGATTCGAGGGGGCGTTCGACGAGATCGTCCCGCGAACCCGACCCGACTACCGCGACGTAAAGAGGCAGCTCCTATGTGAACCTCTCTTCAACCCGGAAGCACATCGGAACATGACTCGCCTACTTGCCGCCGAAGCCGGTGTCTCCGGCGAAAGCACGGAAGTTGTACTCGACGAGATCCTTGGGCGTGACAAGGAAGGGGAATCGTGATTGCGAGAGGCCAGACTCTCGTCATCCCGGAACTTGCCGCTCACCTCAGGTTGAGCAGCTCGGAGTTCGTCGTTGACTACGTCACCGGCGGCGGAATGGGCCAGTGCCTACGTATTGCTGCAGGCGGCAAACATTTCGCATTGAAGATCATCGGATCGGACTTGATCTTGAAGGAGTCGTTTTGGCAGCGCTACCTTCGCGAAATCCGAATCTGGGCCACGGTTTCTGCTTGCGAAGGTGTTGTCGAGTGCCTATGCGCCGTTCAGGTGAATGGCCTTCCCGCTGTATGTTCGCCCTGGATGGCGAGAGGTTCCCTTCGTAATCAACTTCGGGATCACTCACCGCAGTTCTTTTTCGACACCATGTCCCGAGTTGTGGGCACACTCGCGTGGGCGTACCGTACACGCGAGATCATCCATCGCGATTTGAAGCCGGACAACATCCTGCTCGACCAAAATAACATCGCGTACGTGAGCGACTGGGGTCTTGCGAAGGCCATCGCTTCCGCTGATGCGACACCCAAGCAGGAGAGTCGGAGGAACGCTTCTGGGGGCGCTGATTTGACCCAGGCGGGAAGGGCGCCATTTACACCGGCTTACGCAAGTCCAGAACAAATTGCAGAAAGTCCGGAGGTCGACCACAGATCCGACATATACAGCCTTGGCGTCCTCATGTACGAGTGGGAAGCCGGGCAGATTCCATTCTTGGGGAACTCCGACCAGATCCAACTCGGTCATCTGTTCGAGTCGCCTCGAAAGCTTGGAGGTGTTCTGAAGCGGACTAAGTTCGGTGTGGAGAAACTGATTGCGGCATGTCTCGAGAAGTCACCGGCCAACCGTCCCAACGATTACCAACAACTGGAACGGGCCCTTGCCGAGGCGGGTGCGCGGCGGGGCGTCACGGTTCGAAAGTACACTCCGGGCCTGCGGTACGACATGCCCCTGGTCGGAGCGGGCGAGTTTGCCAGGCACATCGCCTCTACGAAAACGGCAATCAGGAGTACCGACGGGAAGTACGCTATCGTCGCACAAGAACACGTCGACAAGTTCATCCAAGAAGCCCAGATCTTAATGAGCACCAATGCTTACGCAGAAGCTCGGAAAATTTGGGAATCTGCATTTCAGGCGGATCTCACGGAGGCTTGTCCCGACCACTATTTCAGTCAACTCGTCTGCGTGAACCTCGCATCCTGTATGACAGCCATGGGCGAGCCGCGCGCGGCGGCCATCGTTCTCAAGGCGATGTGCCGAGCGGAGCACAAGCCGGACGCTTACTACGTGAACCTGTCGCTAGCTCAGATTCGACTGCACCAGTTTCGCAGAGCTATGCAGACCGCCAAAGAGGGATTACGGGCATACCCGAACGACCCCGGTCTGATAGGCAACTTGTTGATCGCTCAGACACAATTGAATCTCTTCGATGCTGCGTCAGAAACGGCGAGGATCCGTCTTGCACAAACACGGGACACGAACAGCTTGCTCGAGGTTTCGTCGCTCCACGCCCAGTATGCGGACAGCATCACCTTAAGCGACTGGCCGCTGGCTGTTAAGAACTTTGAGCATGCGCGGGATCTGCTCAAAGAAGCCGTGGCCTTGAACCCACGCGATCTCCGCCTTCGCATTCAGTTGTGCAATGTTCTGCAGCGTATGGGTGCTTACGCGCGCTGTGGGGACCAGATCTCCACGGTGATGGAGTGGAAGCTGCATCTTTCCGACCGCCTGTATTTGATCTATGTCCAGGCTTACTGCCTGGATCGGATGGGAGTCCACAAAGAATCGGCCGCGCTCTGCGAGCATTGGCTGAACTGGATCGACAAGCAGGGGCCTCAAGTTAGGGTGTCCGACATCAGTCGGGTGCGTCTACAGCGAGTAAGGGCGATCACGATCTTCGACGGGCTATTGGACATCCCGGAGAATGCATACATCACCGAGTACCCTGAGGAGGTCTGGTTCCTCCACCGCATCACTTACAACCAGGATCTCCGGGAAGCTCGCGACTTCTACTACTCGGCACACCTTTTTGAACGGATGGACAAGTTCGACGATGCACAGGTGGAGCTCGCCACCGGCGCATTCTTGTACCCGGACTACTGGCGTTTTGCTTGCGCGGAAGCACGCCTGATGCGGCACGCACAGCGAAAATATGAGGCATTGTACGCCGCGCAAGCGGCGACAAGATTCGCTCCTTGGAGACGGGAGACGTGGCAAAGCCTCGCTTGCTGTCTGCACGATTTGGGGCGATATGAGGAAGCACAGGACGCGGAAAACCGCGCTGCCGAGGTCAGAGAAACACGTCGGCAGATCACAGCTCGCGTCGAAGCTGACCAGTTCCTAGTCGACTAGCGCTTTAAACACTGCGTCGGCGGCGTCCTTGTAGAATTCGATGCTGACACGCGTCCACATTTCATCCGGTAGGTCGTTAAGCTGACGCCGCGCGGCTACGGGCATCAAAAGTGTCTGCGCTTGTTTATCAACAGCAAGCTCCGCCATCCCCACCGGGTTCGGGATCATGTCAATCGAACCGCCCAGGTTCAACGCTCCGACCACGATCATGCCGCCACGCGTGTTCTTGCCAAGCAGCGAACCACAGAGCGCTACGAGAACCGGAAGCCCCAGCCCCGCGCCCGACTTGTCCGCGTCCATCGCCCTAAGCTGAACGGAATACTCGTGCTCCCGAGGATCGCGGTCCCCGACCAACTCCTTGGCCCGTGAATACAGATTCTGTTCCCCGATCTTCACGCTTTCTTTGAACTGCGGCGGAGCCGGTTGGTTAAGAATGCGAACTCCGTTTCCAGGACCCGACGCTACCTCCAGCCGATACAGCCCGGCGCCGGCTTCCGGTGTACCCACGCCGACGGCCCAGACCTGTCCGGCAGGCAACGGATCGCTCTCGATCGCTTCGTCACTGTGCAGTTCCGGTGTGGACACGAACTGCTCCACGCCCTCGGCTCCCAGCGTGTAGCTGAAATGGGTGTTTCGAAATTCCGCTTTGAACACCCGCTTCTGCTGCTCTTTCACGCGGCGGCGAGATTCCAGCGCAAGCCGGACTACCAGTTCCAAATCCTCATCCGCGACTCTCATGTCAGGATTTGGGTACAGCAGCTTCAACATGCCGCTGACTGTCTTGTTAACGGCCTCGATATCGCGCCCGCTCAGAGCGCCGCCCCAATAGATGCGTCCCTGCATGGAGTTCACGCGGCTTCCGGCGCGCAACTTGCTCCAGCATTCACTCAAGAAGTCGCTGACCAGTCCGAAATGGTCAGTGAGGTTTTCGCTTGGCTTCAACTTCGGGAAGTCCCATCCCGGAACAAAGGAGTGGAGCCGGTCCATGAAAGCCGTGTCGTTCCGCATCTCGGTCGGAAGCGGCGTCAGCAGATGTCCGATGCGCTGCTGCTGTTCGACATCCACATCGAAGTTGCCCACCATCACCAAGCTTCCTTCGGCGCGGATGTTGTCTTTGCCGCGGCTGAATTGGCCCGAGGCCATGTAGCCTTTCATGATGTTGACGCCGTCCTTCTGATCGAAGGAGATGCCCGACACCTCGTCGAAGCAAACGACGTCGTATTGGCACACGAGCCCGCGCTGACCGCTCGCGTTGTTGACGAACATCTTGGCCACGGTCGCCTTGCCGCCCGAGATCAGGTGAGAGTATGGCGAAATCTGCTGAAATAAATGGCTCTTGCCAGTGCCGCGCGGCCCGAGCTCCACCATGTTGTAATTACGCTCGACGAACGGAACCATCCGTAGCAGCGCAACGTATTTCGCCCTGGTATCTAGGCTCTCCGGTTCGAAGCCAACCGAGCGCAGCAGAAACCGTACCCACTCGTCCGTGCTGAACTTCTCCCGGCCGCGGGCAAGGACTTCAATCGCGTCGGACTTTGACATCTGGATCGGCCGCAAAGTGTCGATGGCGAACGGCGAGCGGTTGTCCTCCTGCGCGATCAAACCGTCGTAAGACAAGCTGATTTCCGCATAGAAGCCGTCCGTCAGCATGCGCTCGTTCTCCCGAACCATCTCCTCGTTCGGGACGCGAACATCGCGCAGGCCCAAGCTCGGCAGCTCCGCCACATAGCAGTCGTTCCGGGTGTCGAGCCGCGCACGAACTAGATCAATCAGCTTTACCGACCCCTTCTCTTTCGCCCGAGCCTTGAACAGCTCTTGCTCTCCGGAGCGCACCGTCCGTTCCCGCAGCTGCTTCTCCACAATCGCCAGGCCTTCCTGAATCTCGTTCTCGTCTACCGTTGCGCAATAGCGACCTAGCAGAAACTCGACCACGTAGGTCGGCACCGGAAACTCACGCGAATATTTGCGAACCAAGTCTTTGCGAACGAGATAACCGTCGAACGCCGCCGCCGCAAGGTGATCTAGATTGTCCAATGTGACGGTCATGCGTTTTCTCCTACTGATGTGGTCTTACTCGTGACCACATTGCCTTCTTTGTCCAAAACCACGATGAAGGCCGCCTTGCCCTCGTTTGAGTCGTCGGCGACCACAATGCTTGCTTCTCCGGTTGGCCCGAGGTCTTTGGCGCTTTGAGCAATGCTCGTATCCGGCTGCTTGTATGCAGTTCGGATGTCCACTTTCAAGCCCGAAGCCGTTGTATCCACGCGAACGCGGCAGCGCATCCCATGCCATACGATGGCGACAATGGAGGCTTCAACCGCGTTTGCGCCTTTCTCGACGCTGATTTCGGGCACGACGCATTCCTGTAGGCTCAAACCGCCGTGTGCGTACATCTCTCCCGCTCGGAATGCAGCCGCTCCGGGAGGTGATGCAATTCGAATCGACGCATTCCAATACCAAGAAACCACCGGGAACTGAATGTCGGGCTCGCCCTTCACGACCGCACATCGCGCCCACTTTGTCTCCGCGAAGTAGTGTGGAAGATCGACCTTCGGCAGCCCGCCGGGCATCAACAGCCATCCATGATCCGTGACCACGCGTACTTGTTTCCAACCGCAGCCAAGCAGCGCGTCAATTCGTTCCACAATGCCGGCGAGTTGTCCTGCGATCTGGCGTGGCAGCTCTTCCGGCGCATCGTGTCCCCGCCGGTCAATGGCACCACATTCGGTCCAACCCACAGCATTGGCACTCGCCGGGCTAACGGTTTCGCTGCCAGAAAACACGGCAACACCTCGGTCGCCGAGCGCGGATCGGAAAACGTCGGTAGTCAGGGCCCGCTTAGTCCCTTTGATCTCGATTGTCGGAGTGAAGTCTTCACCAGATCCGCCGACTACGGGCTGGAATCCGGGAGCGGCAGCAGGCTTTGCTGTCGCGGTGACGGTGGGAGCAGGCGCAAACCGGTGTCCTGTGCGCACCTGCAGCCCTTTATCGCGCAGCTGATCGGCGACTTGCATGCCGACGTCGTAGCGCAACCCGTCCACGAATAAAATGCAGGTATCGGCGGGGAGGCTCGCCTGCTTCGGCGCGGCAGGTAGCCCGGAACTCGTCAGCTTCTGAAATGCACGAGCCGATGTGTCCAGCCACGGCAGATAGAGTGCTCGAACAACGCTCGCTACTGCCGGAGCGCGTGCGGTCAGTGCTTCCAAAGCAGCTCCGTCGCACTGCCAACCGGTTTCCGTGTAGGTGTTTGCCATGCTGGTCAGGGACGAGACGCTGATCGGCTTACCAGCCAGTTCGGCCAGCTTTGCAAGCGGCTTCAGCACGGTGGCCCACGGACTCAGGTCCGTAGCCGCCCACACCCAATCCCGCCGAGGACCGTGTTCTCGCTCCAGTTCCACCGCGCGTGCACAGGCTTCGGAATGCGGCAGCTTGGCGCACTTTTCGAGCTCGGTCCGCAATCTCTGCTCGTCCGCTTCGTTTTGGACAGGATTCCGCTCCGGGTGCAGCAGGCTTCCCGGACCTTGAACACCGTCGCGCATGGCGCCCCGCAGTTCCTCTCTCGCGTATGCCGGGTCGCCGAATCGATAGGATTCGTTGAGCGTTGACCGATTCAACCGGGAAGGGTGACCGGTCCAATGAGACAGTTCGTGAAGCGCAGTTCCGTAATAGCCGGGAGCATCGTTGAAAGCTTCCTTCGCAGGTAGGTGGATGCTGTCGGTACTTCGGTTATAGAAGGCACGGTCGGCCTGATCGTGTTTGATGTGAGCGCCGGAACTCGCGAGGATGCGTTCACCGGCCTCTAGCGCTTCGAATGGGTTTCGCTCCTTCGGAGCGTGGGGCGGAATGCCATCGATCTGCTGGGCGTTAAAAACTGTGTAGATCTTGTGGATGAAACGGCGCTCCGGCTTCTCCGTAGTCTCGTCCAGCGGCTGACCGCGATCACTCTTGTCGCGGGTCGGGTCCTTCACTTCCCAGAACTCGATCCGTGTGCCCTTTTCTCCTTTCTTGACCTGCCAATCGTTTTCCGCGGCTTGTTTGTATGTCATCCAGCGCGGATCGTCGTAGTTGCGCTGAAGAGCAGTTGCCATTAAATGTACGGCGTTGCCGCCCCGGTAAGCTTTGTCCGTGGTCGGGTTCGTCGGAATTCCGATTCCCTGCCATGGCTTCTGCCAAGGGGCGACGCCCTGTTCAAGCAGACTGATGATCGAATCCGTTACCTGCTGCCGGTGGTCTCGATTCTGCTGCTCGGGATTTTGAGTTTCGTTTAGCGTCGAAGGGGAACTCATAACGCTTCCCCCTTCTGCTCGCCAGACCGCGTCGTGATAACGATCTCGTCTTCGCTGCTCGGTTGTTCGCCTTCAAATCCGGAACCGTCGAGCGGCTCGCCGCCGAGATTGTCGATTTCGATGTGGTGCTTTTGGTTTTCCATCGCCGCCTCCTGTATAGGGTTTGGAACCCTACTCTGTAAGCGGCACCAGACGTCGAGTGTGACAATCTCGCCTCAGGCAACGGGGCTGTTGCGGTGAGCCTCCCCCTTGCCCCCGAATGCACAGCATTTCTGCTCTCCGGCTAAGGGGCAACGCCCGCCGGTTGTGGCAAACAGGTGTGAAGGGGACTTCTCGGAACCTGTCCGGGGGCCACTTCGGCGGCATGGCGACAACACGTCAAATTGGACTTGTAAACGCTGGGCCATCAAACTTGATCTATGATCCTTCTAGGCTCAGGCAAAGCAGAACTCCTCTTAGGGATCCGGCGATTGATCCCTTCTCACAGCATTTTCAGACAGGTTCAAACCAGAATTGTCACGAGCTTGCAAGCAACCATCCCTGATAAATTCCGTCGTCTCTGGAAAGGTGAAGATCGCTCATCCTGGTCTCTCAACAAAGCTGTTTATCTATCGATACTGTTGTTGAATCAAAAGGACAATTTCACCCCTAGTTGAATTAGACGCGGAGGGGCCGCCGAGATGATCCGGCCGAAGTTTGTACTGGTGACGTTTCGTCAACTGCGGCGGCTCCATAAAACTGGGCGTGGTTTAGTGTGTTGAAGGTCTCCAGGCGGACCTGGAAAGACTTGGATTCGGTCATCGGCAAGCTCTTGAGAAGGGCCAGATCAATGTTCTCGATGCCTGGGCCATAGAAGAAGCGGCGGTCGGCCGTTCCGATTTGCCCTAGAGGCGGCAAACTGAACAACGATGTGTTGAAGGCGAATGAGGAGGAACGCGGATTCAAATTTAGCGCGAGCTTGCCAGGCATGTAGTCCGGTGTGTCGACGCCATTATTGTTGATCGCGTTCGGAATGGTGCCCAGCAGTGAGGTGTCGTTGTTGTTGTATAGCGTGACAGGAAGTCCGGAACTGAGGCGCGAGACCGCCGAGAGAGTCCAACCCCCAGTGAGGTGATTGTACTTGTGCGACCAGTGCTGGAAGGGCAGAATGTATTGAAAGCTCGCGACGAAGCTTTGCGTCATGTCGAAGGCAGAGGGCGCGCGGGTCACTGAGTAATTGAGAGGGTTGAGTTCTTCCGAGAGGCTCGACGATGGTCAATCGATTTACTGTAGGTGTAGCTGGCCATCAGGTCGAGCGCGCCGCTGCTGTGCCGGATGCCGAGTTTTAAGGCGTTGTAGTTGGAGTTGGCCATCGTCTCCTGATAACCCACACTGGCGAAGGGCTAGGCACAAGGCAGGATTGCCAGGGTTGGCCTCGACGAGAGCCAGCAAGTAATGCGCCTGTGTTCCCATGCAATTCGCACTCGCGACCGTCGCAGCACCGAACTTACGCTGAATAGAGACCGTATAGTTTTCCGAGTACGGAACCTTGTTGCCCGGCGCAAATGCAGGAATGCCGTTCAGTGGTTCGTAAAGCGCCCAATTGATGTTCGGATCGGGACCGGACACACTGGACCCGAAACGAACATAAGGTAGCGGGAAGGGCTGCCCATAGTTTTGACCGCTGGATGCGGTGACAAAGGGATTGGTGACCAAGGGTGGTCCGGAACTCGTGTAGGTTGAGCCAAAGGGTGGGTTGGCGCTCATGATGCCGGCCGAGAGACCTTCAATGGCGGTATAAAACGTGCCGTAGCCAAGGCGGATGCTGGTGTTCCCCGGTCCGCCAGTCAGCTTGGCGATCCAGCCGGATGACTTTTCGGGCGAATAGGCAAGGCCGAGACGGGGAGAGAAGTTGGTGTTGCGAACCGAGGCTAGCGTGTTCGGCACTCGCGGATCGCCGGGGAAGACCAGGCCTGTGGGAGCGCCTGGATAAACTTCCGACTGTTCACCTAACTGCAAGGTTTGTAATTGGTTGTACTTTTCCGACCAGGGCGCAATCCGGTCCCAGCGAAGGCCGTAGTTCAAGGTGAGGTTGGAACGCATGCGCCAGCTGTCCTGGGCAAAGGCTCCCGCGTAGCGATTGCGGATGTAGAAACTCTGCGCGTCAGCCTGCGAGTAACTGCTGGCAATGCCGAGCAGAAAATCAGCGAAGTCGCTGCCGGTTTCGGTGCCCTGGAAAAGAAAGGAACCGTTGTACTGCGAATCCGGGTTGGTGTTGACTTGATCGGCGTGAAACTCGCCGCCGAACTTGAATGTATGTGTCCCGAGGACTTTCGAGAAGTTATCGAGGACCTGGTAGGTGTTGTTCACCTGCTTGAGACCCGTCGTATCTACGCCGATGGTGTAGTCGTTGAAGGCCATATTCTCGATGCCCTCGATGGAGGGAGCAAGCGGAACAATGTTGGTAAAACCTTGCGATGCGAGGGATGGACCGACACCACCGACAGGTTGACCAACCTGGTTTGCGTTCCGGATAAAGCTGAGATGGAGTTCGTTAACGGCGTTTGCCCCGAACGATTTCGTATCGCTGAGCGTGATCAATTGCGCGCGCCCAAGATTGAGCGCGTTAAAGCCGGGGACGTTCGCGCCCGCCTGCGCGGTGGGGTAGGGATTGTCGAGCGAGTAATCGTCGGCGAAATAGTACAGCGAGAGCATTCCCCAGCGGGTGTCTGCGTCGAGACGTAAGCCGGCCTTGTAATCGCGCAGGTCTTGGTTATACGCTGCGGTTGAAAACTGATTGAGACCTTGATTAGGCGTCGGGATGTAGCGCAGGAGATTCTTGGCCGGGGCAGACCAGCCCGACAAAGGAATTTGCGCGTTAGGAAAGACGCAGGCCGCGGTTGTAACGCAACCGGCTGTGTAGTAGCTTTCGCCGGCAGAAACGGTGTAGCCAAGCTTCTGGGAAAGCAGTTGGGCGAACCCAGGGCCGCTGACGGAACCGCTAAGCAGACTACTGCTGTCGCTAAAGTTGCCGGTACGATTGGCCAGGGAAGGAACGGTGACCAGCCCAGTGTCGATGCCTTGCACCATGTGAGTGCCTTGGTAGTCGACAAAGAGGAAAACCTTGTTTCGCCGGATGAGTGCACCGAGGGTTCCGCCGAACTGGCTTTGCTGGAAGCGTGCACGTTGGGCGGAGAAAAAGTTTCGGGCGTCGAGCGATGTGTTGCGCAGGTAATCAAAGGCTCCCCCGTGCACATCGTTGGTGCCGGACTTGGTGACAACCAGCACTTGGCCGCCGCTGTAATTGCCGTATTCGGCATCGAAGTTGTTCGTGAGAATGCGGAAATCGGCAATTGAATCCAGATTCGGGACGATGGACGTGCCCATGTTGACGTTCTCTTCTACATCGCTGCCGTTCACCATAAATCCGTTGGTTGTTTCGCGCTGGCCGCTAATGGATAGGTTGCCTGCATTAAGATCGCCCGAGGGAGGCATCGAGGTCGTCACTCAGCCCATATTGACAGCGTTGGGCTGTTGGGAGGAAATCGGGACAACGCCGGGCTGGAGAGCTAGCAAGTCGGTCAAGCTTCTGCCATTCAGGGGAGTGGCATTGACGGTTCGGCCGGAGATGGTCTCGCCTCGTTCGGTTTCGGAATGTTCCACCTGCAGCGCCGTGTCGGTGACGGAGATGCTCTCCTGCCGAGTGCCAATTTCCAGACTGATGTCCGCCTGCGCGAAGGCGCTTGCGTTGATATGCAATCCGGTCCGGCAATAGGGCCGAAAGCCAGGCTGATGGACGGCAAGCTCATAGGAACCAATGTCGAGGACGGGAAACGCGTAGTAGCCACTCTGATTAGTGAAGGCTGTGCGTTGAGCGCCGGTGTTGACGTCTCGCACGCTGACTGACACATTCGCCATCGGGGCACCGGTTTGATCGCTGACGATGCCTGCGATTGTGCCGCCATTGCTGGCCGCCTGGACCAGACAATTTACTACAAAGCATAGGCCAAGAGCCAGCTTCCCCGCCACTCCAAGCGATCGTGAGTACATGTGAAGTCATTTGTACTCTGAGATCCATAGCAAGCCGTGGTTTGGCCATAAAATGATAAAAAGCGAGCTTGAAAAGCTGCTTCGAAGGCTCTTACCGTGGCTAATTCTATGTCCCGAGAAAGACGCGGCGGCACGCTCCATTGGTATCTGAGCAATCGAGTCAGCACGTGAGTACGCAATCCCACGGAAGCTGACCGTGTATCCAACATTGAAATCACACCGCATTTGCTGCTAGCGCAAACTAGCAGTGACCAGTGGTCACATCCAGGTCGGATCTAACAGCGTCGGATTGAGGGGCGAACCGCGAAGATCTGACGTTCAACATCAACAGCGTCAACATACGATTCCAAACCTTCCGTTGCTCGGCAACCCAAAGTTTAGAGTTATTCGGTAGCGTTGGCCACTATACTTTCTGCTGCCCTGAGACTGTCGAGGAAGTGCTCGGGCACGCTGTGCCGCTCGCCCAAGTACTCAGCGCTATTACATGACGCCCAGACGTTTCCGCTCTTATCTTCGGAGATGAGGATCTTCAGCGGGAGATCAAGAGCTACCGTCGGAGCAGCTAACATTATAGGAGTCCCCGCCTTGGGACTCCCGAAGATTAACAGCTTGGTAGGCGGCATCGTCATTCCGACCTTTTCTGCTTCTCCGCTGTGATCCACGACAGCGAACAAGGTGATCCCTTTCTCGGCTAGAATCGTTTTGATTCGTTCGACCGTTTTGTCGACGGAGTGACGGCTAAGCTTTTCAACAATTCCGCTATGTTTGATCACCTGCATAAGTCAGATCTGAGCCAAGCCGCCGTCGACGAAGAGCTCGATTCCGTTCACGTAGCTGCTTTCTTCCGACCCCAAAAAGAGAACAGCCTTCGCGATTTCATCGGTACTGCCCGCGCGCCCAAGGGGTATGTTTCCGATTGAGGCTTGGACGAATTGATCAACTTGTTCACGTGTCATTCCTAAGGACGTGGTGTAGCCTGCGGTCGGAACAACCCCAGGGCTGATTGCGTTCACCCGTATTCCCCGTTGTTTTAAGTCCACGCACCAAGTTCGCGCAAACGAACGGACCGCCGCCTTGGTAGCGCTATAGACACTAAAGGCCGGACTTCCGGTGATGGAAACGATCGAGGCGTTCAACACGATGCATCCGCCTGATACGAGCAATGGTAAAGCTTTCTGTACCGTGAACAAGAGCCCTTTGACGTTGACGTTGAATTGTTTGTCAAAGTGCTCCTCGGTGATTTCGCCCAACGGGGCAAACTCTCCGATGCCGGCATTGGCGAACACAATGTCTAGCTTGCCCTTTTGTTCGCGCACGGCCTTGTAAAGACGGTCGAGGTCTGAGGACTTGGATACATCGCCCTGTATCGGTGTTACGTTGCGGCCGATCTGGTCTACGGCCTCATCCAGTTCGTTCTGCCGACGCCCGGTTATGAATACGTAAGCACCTTCCGCGACAAACAGCTTGGCGGCCGCCAAACCGATCCCGCTACTGCCTCCAGTGATTACTGCGACCTTACCCTCGAGTTTCTGTCCCATCCGTTTCACACCGTCCTCTGTCGTTTCTGTTTCAAGATACGAAATTTAGGCGGCATTGTTTCTTGCAGAAACGTGCGAGGGTTGTGAAATCCTGCTAAGACTTCCGCTATAGCGTTTAGGGAGCGACGCGGTTGATTTTAAGAGCTGCCATCTTTGATGATAGAGTTGTTGGGCGCATTCCCAACAACTCTGCGGCACCATCTGACCCGTAAATCTTGCCTTTGGTCTTCTGAAGCGCCTCCACGATTTGCAGTCGTTCGAGTTCAAGCAGTTGGGCTCGCGTTCCCCGAGGAGCAACGGGTTGGGCCTGCTTCGCCGTGATCGGCGTCAAATCTCCAAAGTCGAATTGGAGGCTGCGCCCTCCGGACAGTATCAATGCCCGTTCAAGAACATTCTGTAATTCGCGAACGTTTCCGGGCCAACTGTAATTACAGAGCCTGGAAATGTTTTCCCCTGTTAAGCGCGGAACAGGAAAGTTCAACCGTTTGGCAGCCTGTTGCAGGAAGTCAGTAGCAAGACCAACGACGTCCTCGACGCGATCGCGCAAAGGAGGAGTTTGGATCGGAAAAACACTCAACCTGAAGTACAAGTCGGAACGAAATCGTCCGGCGGCCATCTCCTGTTTTAGGTTGCGATTCGTGGCAGCGATAACGCGTACGTTGATGGGCCTGGTACGCTCTTCGCCTACACGCTCGAACTCGCCCTCCTGCAATACTCGAAGCAGTTTGGACTGGAGCTCTAGTGGGATTTCTGCAATTTCATCCAAGAAGAGGGATCCGCCATCAGCAAGCTCGAATCGCCCGATACGGTCCCGCAAAGCCCCCGTGAATGCTCCTTTGACGTGGCCGAAAAACTCACTTTCGAAAAGCTCGCGAGGAATGGACGCACAGTTTACCTTGACCAACACGCGATTGGCTCGGCGACTGTTCTCGTGGATCGCACGCGCAACCAGCTCCTTACCCGTTCCCGATTCGCCCAGGATCAGCACGCTAGCGTCGGTTGGTGCCACCTGCTCGATTTGAACTAGCAGCGCTTTCAATGCAGAGCTCTGCCCCTTAAATCCGCCCAGACTTTCACGGACCTCAGATCTGAGATAGTCATTCTCCCGTTCGGCCAGCAACCGCCACGACTCGATTTCCTCAAATGCTCGAGCATTCGCGATGGAGACCGCGGCTTGATCTGCGAAAACCCTGAGCCATTGAAACTGATGTTCATTGATGTGTACCCGAGCGAAGACGCCAAGCACTCCCAGAACTTCCCCTCCGAAGACTAAAGGGTGGCCCGCAAAGCCGTGAATGTTCTCGCTGTAAACCCAATCCGGATGAAGCGTCCACTTGATATCGGAGACAGAGTCTTCAATCAACATCGATTGACTCGTAGAGCCGATCCAGCCGATCTTTCGGACACCGAGCGGGAATCTTTGGAAGGATCCGTTCAGGCGTGCCCAATCCGTCGAGTCCACCTGCGATCGGCCTGCACTTGCGGCCAAGTGAAGGCAGCTGACACGGTTTGAGCATTCTGTGCTCATGCGGCAGGTCGAGCAAATATCACCGGGTCGAAGCAGCCATATCCGTGCTAAGGCGACGCCAGCGGTATCAACCAAGCCAGTAACGATCATCTTGAGGACTGTTTCCACTGTCCGCACCTGGCTCACGGCCAGCGAGATCGACTGCAGAAGTTCCAGGTCCACCTACACAGGTTATAAAGTCATGAACGGACCGGCAACGACATCTCGTCGTTGCCGGGCGATCTCGTTGTAGTCTTGAACCGAATTGCTTGGCTTCTCAACAGTTTAGAGGCAATAACGATTTGGCAGACGAACTGCCTTGCATGCGGCTGGACCCGAAGGCGAATCGCAGAAATGCGATAAGTTAATCGGAACGAGACGGCGAGAAAATCGAACACGGCACCGCTCCGCGCCACGTTAGCGAAGGGTTTCGGCCCCGGGTCCATTACTACCTGAGGAGGGCGTAAGTGGGTCATACAGGCTGTTGGATATGGGACGTCGGTTCTGGTGCGCCAGTCTATTGGTCGGCAGAAATGTGCCGGATTCACGGACGCGATGCCGCCGAAGGACCGCCTTCCCGCGACGAATACCGGGCGCTGTTTCAACCGCAAGAGTGGTCTGGTTGGACGTCCGCAGTTCAGAGGTGCATACAAGAAAGGCTGCCCATGGACTACTACTCCAAGGTGGTTTTGCCTAATGGCCTAGTGAAGCACCTTAGGATTTCAGGCGATCCGGTCATTGGTACCGCTGACACAGTAACTGAGATTATCGGGTCTACTACGGAATTAGATGGGGAAAGTCGGGGAGATCTCAAGAGCCAGGCTACAGAAGATCCTCTTCGCCCTGTAATTGATTTGATACCTGCCCTGGTTTGGACCGCCAGGCGAGACGGCTCGCTTGCATATTGCAATCAGGTTTGGTTGGATTACACGGGCCTCTCTGCTGCGGGCGCCTTGGATTGGGGTTGGACGGCAGCCATTCATCCTGACGATCTAGGCGGACTGGCGGCGTACTGGCGATCCATCCTTGCAGTCGGGCAACCGGGCGAGGTTGAAGCTCGATTACGCAGGTTTGACGGCGAATATCGCTGGTTTCTGTTCCGAGCACGGCCACAGATCGATGATTCCGGAACTGTCATCAGGTGGTATGGGACCAACACGGATATTGAAGATCGGAAACGCGTCGAAGAAGCGCTTCGTGAAAGGGAGCGCGATCTTCGGCAGCTTGTTGACAGTGTTCCTGGTGTGATTGCTGTCGCGGACTCCATGGGCCAGCACGAGTATGCGAACAAACGTGCTCTGGACTACACGGGCACGACTGTTGAAGAGTCGAGGGGTCTCGGATTCATAAACACCATCCATCCCGAGGACCAAGAGTTTGTTAAGGAACAGTGGATTCGATCCAATCAACTCCGGCAGCCAATGGATCTCAATCATCGGTGGAGGCGCTTCGATGGCGAATACCGCTGGTTCCACGTTCGCGTAGATCCGCTTCTAGACGACGCAGGTCAGGTTCTCCGATGGTATGGTTTGCTGACGGACATCGAAGATCAAAGAAGAGCCGAAGAAGCGCTCCGGGAAAGTGAACTGCATCTCCGGCTGCTCGTCGAAACGATTCCAGCTTTGCTTTGGCGCGCCACGCGAGACGGCGAACTCGATTATGTCAACCGGCGTGTGTTGGACTACACCGGCCTAGCTCTTGAGGACTTACACGACTCGAAATGGGCTTCTCTGGTGCACCCAGAAGACGTCGATTACGCATTGGAGCGATGGCGGCTCAACTGCGCTGCCGGAAACTCTCATGAAGTCACCTATCGCCTGAGGCGCTCCGACGGCGAGTATCGTTGGTTTCAACTACGTGGTGAGCCTTTGCGAGACACTGAGGGCCGCATTGTGAATTGGTATGGCTTGATGCTTGACATTGATGACCGAAAGAAAGCGGAGGAGGCTTTGGAAAATCGCGAAACTTATCTTCGCGGAGTCCTTGAGACCATCCCCGCCTTAGTCTCAAGGTTTACGCCGGACGGTAGGATTGAATATGTCAATGAGCGCGTTTTGGACTACGTCGGTGAACCAGTAGAGCGGATTGGACTCGAGGTTATCCATCCTGAGGATCGGGATACTCAGCTAAACAAATGGCTGAAGTGCATGCAGACCGGAGAGCGTGACGAATGTACGTACCGGCTTCGCCGCGCGGATGGAAGCTATCGCTGGTTCTTCGCAAGCCTGGAACCGATTCGCAGCCAAGATGGACGTATTGTCCACTGGTACACCGTCAACATCGATATTCACGACAGCAAGGAGATGGAGGAGGCACTGCGAAGCACCAGAAAGAGACTTTCGGCCGCTACGCAAATGGCTACTGTAGCCCAATTGTCCGCAGCGATTGCGCATGAAATCAATCAGCCGCTGGCCGCCGTAGTTGCAAACGGGCACGCCTGCCTTACGTGGCTTTCAAGTGATCCACCGAATTTGGAACGGGCTCGTCTGACGAGCAATCGCATAATTCGGGACGGCAACGCGGCGGCTGAGGTCGTCGCGAGAATCAAAGCTCTGTTCAAGAAGGCTCCCCCTGCTGCTGCGCCTTCGGATATCAACGAAATCATAAACGAAGTGCTCAGGTTGATGCTGGACGAAATGCGCGATAGCGGCATCCGTCTTGAGACAGATCTGGATGCCGGGTTGCCTGAGATTGTCGCGGATAGAGTGCAGATACAACAAACGCTGATCAATCTCCTCCACAATGGCATCGAGTCAATGGCCGGCATCACTGATCGACCTAAACTACTCTCGCTTGCATCGCGGCTAGATGGGAACTGGGTGGTTGTTCACGTGCGAGACAATGGACATGGTATTCCCAACCCTGCGTCGATCTTCGACCCTTTCTTTACCACCAAAGACAGTGGCATGGGAATGGGACTTTCGATTTGCAGATCTGTCATTGAGGGACATGGAGGACGCCTCTGGGCAACCCCAAACGAGACGGCTGGAACAACGTTCAGCTTTCGTCTTCCTTTGAATCAGGAGCTGCGACTGTGAGGCAGACTGGCGGGGTGGTCTATGTTGTAGACGACGACATGAGTGTTCGTCAGGCACTTTCAGAGCTTCTGGCGTCACTAGGTATCGACCACGTCACCTTCGGCTCGGCGGCGGAATACCTGGCATTCAAAAAGTTGGACGTTTGTTCCTGTTTGGTACTGGATCTCGAGATGCCGGAGATCAGCGGACTGGACCTGCAACAGCAGCTTGCACGTGAATCGAGTCCCCCGATCATTTTCATCAGCGGACATGGCGACATTCCCTTGACGGTACGTGCAATGAAGGCAGGGGCTACGGAATTCCTGACAAAGCCGATTGACCCAAAAGCTCTGGTTGCGGCAATTGAGGTAGCTCTCATCAAAAATTGCGGGCAGCGCCAGGAAAGGGCGGACATGGCGAGCCTACGCCGGCGGTTGGCGCTTCTCACACCGCGCGAACGCGAAGTACTGCCGCTCGTGGTCAGCGGAATGCTGAACAAACAAGCTGCCGCGTTGCTTGCAATCACAGACGTAACGCTTCAAGTACACCGGGGCCAGATCATGCGAAAGATGGAAGCGAACTCATTCGCAGAACTGGTTAGGATGGCGGGAAAGCTAGGAATTCCGGAGCTACCTTAGGGCGCTATAGAAATCTGTAATGGTCAAAGGGTTACCAGGTGACCTAGTATGAGGGGGTGTCCCTGATCGCGTAAATATGGCCTTCCGGCAGTTTCTCGTCGGGATCGTGGACGATGATCCTCGAGTTCTGGAATCGCTGGAAGAACTCCTTGCGGCCGGCGGTTACAAACCGCTCGTTTTCCTTTCAGCCGAGGCCTTTCTTGAGGCCCATGAACACCAATCAGTCGACTGCGTGATTTCCGATATTGGAATGCCTGGCATGAGCGGTTGGGAACTCCTGCGTGTTACGGGTAAACGCTACCCTAATTTGCCGGTGGTTCTGATCACCGCACTAGACGAGGAGCATACACAGGACTCAATTGAGGCAAATGGTATGCGCTGTCTTTTCAGAAAGCCCTTTGACGGCAGAGAACTCCTGAACGCTCTCGACGGCATTCTGCATCCGGTACAACTACACCGGCCCATCTGAATCGAAGGAGCGTGTCTTTAGCAGAATTCCCTTTGTCAGAAGGTGGAATCGCTCTGCGAATCTACGTCGGTCTTCCCCGCGGTTCAGCTTACGCCGCAATGCCTTCGCTACGGCATTACGGCTGCTCTTTGTGAAAGAACATAAGCGACTCGCAAGCTGGCCTGGCTCGTCGATGAGTGCTACTTCTTTCAGCGGCGAGCTTTCGTATCTCTGATATTTGTAGGAGCGCTGACCGTTCTGAGAAGTGCTAACGGTAACGAATTCCACAGACTTCGTTTCGGAAGGCATTTTGGCCCCAAACCAGCGGGTGTCATCCTGCTGCGACCATGTCACGAGGGAGAAGATCGAACCGTCTGGGTAGTTTCCTTCCGCGTGTCTTCTCGAATATTGAACAGCGATCTCATTTCCGAACACCGTTGACATGGTGGATTCGTTTGGGTCCGCCCCGCACGTGATCACGCCCCACGCTAGAGGGTTCGTTTTCAACTCACCCTTGAGCGCAGCCCTCTGATTTGATGCTGCTTCCTCCTTTGACCCTCGGTTGGCACAGCCGGCGAGGACCAGTGACAGCGCGGCAATTGAGAAATGGAAGCGAGTCATCGGGTGCTTCCGGCATATTGTATTGGCATCGTGAAAACATAGTCGTTCTCCCGCAACGGAGCGTGGCAGGTAAGACATTCCTTCGGAAATCCCGGGTTATCGCCATACGGCTGCAGTCGTGTTCCTTCCCATTCCGCCCAACCCCACCCTGCTGTTGATGCGTACTTGATCTTGTCCTTAATCATGAATCCAACCTTTAGGAACGCTCCAGCATGAACTGCACCGTGTGCATCTTTCTGCTGATGCCATCCCACTTTGGCGAATTTGGTTCCATCTGGCCAGGGGTTAGTTCTTTTTTCCGCGATTGCTTTTACCGCAACATCGTTACCGAGTATGATGCGCAAAGTATCGGCATCAAATCGACTGGTACTGTCGATCATTTTCCATTGTTTATAGCCGGGGATGAACTTAATGCCATTCAGCGAATCTTGAACCCTGACCGACTGGTCGCCCTCCGCAATCCACGTGCGGTATTCTCGATTGGCTGTCTGAACGACACTGTCGGAAGGCAAGGCTTGGGCCGGCGGCAGCAGGTACTGTTCCAGAATGAATAGCTGGTCCTGAGTGACGACTGCATCAGGGTGAACACGCCTATACGAAGCAAGCGGCATCAGATCCTGTTTTATGAAGTTGACTGCTTGAAAGAGAGCAGCCCTCTGATTTGCAGGCGGCTTGCGCGCCCAGTTCTGAAAAATTCAGGTGCGAGCGGGCTTTCTGGACATCGCTTGCGACGAGCCAATACACCGGAACTACCTCGTCGAACCACGATAATCGCGTCTGGTTGGAATGGCACGCGTAACACGATCTTTTAAAAATCTCTTTCACTGCTGGCGGCGCCTGTAACTCTGCCTTTGTCGCCGGTTGCGAGGTCAATTCGGGACGTACTAATTGCAGCACCAATACAACTGTCAAGCCAGCTAAGATTCGTAGCAACATGATGAGGTCCTTTGGATGTACAGGGATGAGTGCCTCTGCCAATTCGGCATGAAACAATCAGTTAGGTATCGCGCATGGTTGCATGCGCCCTCTTTCGCTTACAGTTCGAGGGTGCTTAATCCGGGATGGTCATCTGGACGGCGACCAAGCGGCCAATGAAACAGCCGCTCCGACACGGCGATTGCCCTGTCATTGATGCTGGCGTGGCGGTGTACCATAAGACCTGATTCATTGAATTCCCAGTTCTCATTGCCGTAGGATCGTCGCCACTGCCCCGAGGCGTCGCGTGACTCGTAAGCGAAGCGCACCGCAATCTTGTTTTCGTGGAACGCCCACAGTTCCTTGATCAAACGATATTCCAACTCATTTGCCCATTTGCGACTCAGGAACGCGACGATATCGTCTCTGCCCGTGATGAACTCAGAGCGATTTCGCCAGCGGCTATCGAGAGAATAAGCCAAGGCAACGAAATGCGGGTCGCGGGTATTCCAGCCATCTTCGGCCTTCCGAACTTTCAAGGTGGCTGTTTCGAGCGTATACGGCGGCGACAATCGTATGTCAAGAGCCTCAGGCATGATTTGCTCCGAGTTCAGATAGAGTCGATACTGCGGCTGGCCGAAACGGACAAAAAGCTAATTGCGAGAAAGTATCAGGCAGACGAAGAAGCGAGCGAATGGTCGAGACGCCTAGCTTTCGCGAGCGCTCCGCAATCTCGTCTGTGATATTGAAGATCTGGTCCGCTTGCTCATCGAGTAATAAATGATAATCGCGGAAATGGCGGCCCTTCATGTGCCAATGGAAGTTCTTGGTTTTGATGTAGAGCGCGAAAACGTCAGCAAGTAACTGTCGCAACTCTCCCTTGATCTCGTGAACGCCTTTGTTGTCGAGATCCGAATCCGTTCTCGCGTCATCTGCAGTTTGTTCTGTAAGGGCACTGCTCGTTTTCATCGTGTTCTTCTCCTTAGAACTTCTCGGTCTTACGGCACGATCAGTCGTGAGGTGGTTGCCGCCGCTGTCATCCCGCTTGGCCCCCCGCAGAGGTGTTTCGTAGTCGCGATTTGCGCCTTCCTGGTCAATGAGCGATCGGTTACCGAATATCCAAGAGTCATTGCCACAACAAGAAGAGCACCCGGCAACACCGGCGGGCTCGGGACGGGAATGTCGAAATACCGGCAGCCAACACCGACCAGAAAAGCTACCGCTGCGCCGACCAAGATCTTCATGTCACGCCGCCGCCACTTTCCCCCGTGCGATGAAAGCCAGTAACTCTTCGTTCACCCGCTCCTTCAGAGTGGAAGGCATTCCGTGCGGAGCGCCGGGAAAAATCTTCAACGTGGAACCTTTCACGATCTTCGAGGAGAGGAGCGCTGAAGCTACGATCGGCACGATTTGATCGTCGTCTCCATGAAGGATTAGGGTGGGCATATTGAATCTCTTGAGATCCTCTGTTAGGTCAGTCTCGGAGAAAGCTTTAATGCAGTCGAACGCTGCCTTGTGACCCGCCATCATGCCTTGCAACCAGAATGATTCTCGTAGTCCCTCTGAGATCTTCGCGCCTGGACGATTGAAACCATAGAAGGGCAGACTGAGGTCTTTGAAGAACTGCGCACGATCGGTCAGAACGGCTGAGCGAAGCTGATCGAACGCTTCAATCGGTAGGCCAGCGGGATTCGCGTCCGTCTTCAACATGAGAGGCGGAACAGCGCTGATGAGGATAGCCTTCGCCACGCGTTCCGTCCCGTGCCTTCCGATGTAACGGGTGACCTCGCCCCCACCTGTGGAGTGACCGATGTGGATCGCATTGCGTAAATCGAGCGTCGACACCAGCGCCGCAAGGTCATCGGCATAGGTGTCCATGTCGTTTCCGTCCCAGGGTTGGTCGGAACGTCCATGTCCTCGCCGATCATGGGCAATACAGCGGTAGCCCCTGGCTGCAAGGAAGATCATCTGGTCCTCCCAAGCGTCCGCGCTAAGAGGCCATCCGTGGCTGAATACAATTGGTTGGCCTTTGCCCCAATCTTTGTAATGGAGCTGCGTTCCGTCGTTGGTTTTGATTACTGGCATGGATTCTCCTCTTCGAAATGGTTGGTTAAACTCCGGCGTACACCAGAGTCGTGAAATGGGCTGGCGTGATGAGGAATTGTCCCCATTTCGCGTCATAAGCGGCGCTTGGTTTAGCGGCGATCGTCTCTTGCAGTGACCTGCCCTGTTTCTTCAGGGACGCCACACTCTCACGGACTGCCACCAGCATGTCGCGAAACTCGACCAGGTCGGAACGGCTGCCAACGGGTCCGTGTCCTGGAATGAACATGACTTTGTTGGTGAATGCTGCGAGATTAGCTTCAGCCGCCTGAATCTGCCCGTCGATGCTGCCACCCGTGGAGTAGTCGATAAACGGGTAAACCCCGTTCCACCAGGTATCGCCAACATGAACAACGTCCGCGTCCGTGAAGTGAACGAAAACATCGCTGTCCGTGTGTGCGGGGCCGTAATACTTAAGCGCGATGAGTGTGGCATTCCTGCGTACTTCACAGGTCGAAGTGAAAACCGTTGTCGGTAGCCCACCGGCAGGTAAAGCCGCAAAAGTCCACTCCCAACCTTCGACCCGCGTGTCGACTGCAAGGCGCTTCTTCGTGTTCTCATGTGCCGTGATTTCGGCCCCTACGCCGTTCAACCACGCGTTGCCGTCCGTATGGTCTGCGTGCCAGTGCGTGTTGATCAAATGCTTTACCGGATCGGAATTTATCGACGCTAAAGCGTCGGCGATGCGCGTCCGCGAAACCGAAAAGCCGGCTTCGACTAAAAGCTTGCCGTCCTTTCCCGTTAAGACGGCAATATTGGCGCCCGAGCCTTCAAGAACCGAAATGTTGCGGCGCACGGGATGAATGACGATCTTGTCCTTCGCTGCGGCGCCGATCATAGTGGGCACGATATCCGCGCCCAGACCCTTCGCAAATAGAGGCTGAAAGTTGAATAGCCCGCCTCCGGCAACAAGACCGGCCATACCCAAAAGGCGCCGGCGTGAGATCCCGGTCGATTCTGACTGCAACATAATAAATGTCCTCTCTAAAGTCGCTACTGTTTGGAGCGGAGTGAATCGCGAAGCCTTGCGTTCTCTTTCTCGAGTTCCTCGAGCCGCCGCTCAAACGGTTCGAGTACCTCTTTGATCTGTTCCTCCGTGAACCGCGGTGTAATGTGCTGCGGACAGTTCCAGTCGAAAGCCTCGATCCGAATCACGTATGCACGTTCGATGACGTCTTTACTGTCAATCTCGCGAAGGCGATCAATCCACTCCCTCGCCGCGCTCCCCTCGAGGATCTCTGCGCGGCCGAGGATCTTCAATCGCGCCTGGCCCGGATAATCGACCATGATCAGCGCCACACGATCGTCGCTGGCCAGGTTTCCGGTGCTGATGTATTGCATGTTTCCGCGAAAGTCGCCAAACGCAATTGTCCTGTCATCAATTACCTTCAGAAAGCCTTTGGAACCTCCCCGGTGCTGGACGTATGGCCATCCGGTCGCGCCTACCGTAGCGATATAGAAGCTGTCCCTTTCGGCAATAAAAGCAGTTTCGAAAGGACCTAGACGATCACCATCCCCGGCGCCTGCGGCAATCCGTGCATACTGACGACGGCTGCCGTATTTCTCTTGGAGTGCCTTCACCAAAGGCGTGAAGACCAAGCTTCCGAAGTTGTGCGCCATTGTTCCCTCGAGTGCCGGCAGGGCCTTGTGCCGCGGTTAGTGCGGGATGTTGCTCAGCAGAAACCGTTCGATGCGGTCGGCGATTTCCGGGCCGTGGGTCTCTAGCGCGAAGTGACCCGTGTCGAGCATGTGTGTTTCCAGATTCTTGAGATCTCGCGCATAAGGGGGCGCGCCTGCGGCCGGAAAGATAAAGTCGTTCTTGCCCCAAACGATGAGTGTTGGAGGTTGATACTTCCGGAAGAATGCCTGGAAGTCGGGATAGAGCGGGACGTTGGTTCCATAGGAATGCATCAAGTCCATCTGAATGTCGAGGTTTCCGGGGCGGTCCAGCCCAACCTGATCTACAAGCCAAGTCGTCGGGTCTAGAAGCGAGGTGTCTGCCACACCCGTTTCGTATTGCCATCTCGTCGACTTCGGATCACTCAAGAAGTACAGTGCGGCACGATTTTCCGGGGTGGGATCGGCCCAGTACCGCTTAATCGGATCCCAGAACTCGAGGAGACCCTCTTCATACGCGTTGCCATTCTGCACGATCAGGCCCTGAATGCGTTCCGGATGCAACAGCGCCAAGCGATAACCGATCGGAGCGCCATAATCCATCACGTACATCGAATACTTTTTCAATCCGAGCGATTCTACGAAGCCATCGACGACCCGCGCGAGATTCTCAAATGAGTACTCAAAGCTCTTGTGATCAGGCATGCTGCTTTGGCCGTAACCCGGGTAGTCAGGCGCTATCACCCGAAAGTGTCCGGCAAGCCGAGGGATGAGATTCCGAAACATGTTGGAAGAGGTTGGGAAACCGTGCAACAGCAAGATGACGGGCGCTGTCGGCGACCCAGCTTCACGGTAGAAAATGTCTAAGTCATTCACCCGGACGGTTCGATAGTGACTCGGATGCGTTTGTACTTGAGTCTCAACTGCGGTCATTGGTCTTTTCTCCAGTGCGTGTTCGTGTTCTCTATTGAAAAGAGATCTGAAACCAACTTAGGCAAATCTCCGGACTAAAACTTTTCGAAAAGTGCGAATCTTCTGAAATCCTGCTGGGACCTCGAGACATGCTGCGCTTTGCCCCTGACGGTTTGTTTGTGTTTTGGTTCGCCGCACCGAATGGCTGCAGTGCTGCAGTCGGACGCATCAATTTGACAAATTCACAAGTTTTGGCAAGTTCCGATTTACAACGCGTGATTGGATAAGACGAACGGAGGTTCTCAAATGACTAATGAAGCTGAGCTAACAACCCTGATATCAGGGTTCTACTCGAGCGCCGCCCGACTGCAGACCTTCGGGATAGGGATGCTGCGTTGGGCACTCGTGATCGTCCTCCTTTGGATCGGTGGTATCAAGTTTGCGAATTACGAAGCGGACAGCATTGTGCCACTCGTATCCAACAGCCCGATGATGAGCTTCTTTTACCGTTACCCACCGCCAGAGTATCGGAAGCACACCAACAAAGAGGGCGAGCTGAATGTAGCGCATCGTCGCTGGCATGAATCAAATGGAACGTACACCTTTTCGCATGGCCTGGGCCTGACGATCATCACCATTGGCGTCCTGATCGCATTGAACTTCGTGCTCCCCGAGGTTGCCACTGTGGGTAGCCTGCTGCTCATTGCGATGGCGTTTACAACGCTATCGTTTCTGGTTACAACACCTGAGGCTTGGGTTCCCGCTCTCGGCGATTCAGCGCACGGCTTTCCCTATCTGTCGGGAACCGGCCGCCTGATCGTCAAAGACTTAATTATGCTCGGCGCAGCGGTGGTGACGATGGCTGACTCGGCATCGAGATATCTACATCAACGAGACGCCAGGAGGTGACCTATGAAAGCAACATCTCTGGAAGTGTCTGAAGCCAAAGGCGTGACCGAATCCGAGCAACTACCCTTTGCGGAAAGGGTCGCCGCCAATCAGCAGTACCTCGCTGCCCACCTTCAAAAGGTCTACGATTTCATTGTTTGATTGTTTGCGGATCTGGCTCTTCCGGATCCGTAGTGGCGCGCCGGCTAGCTGAGAATCCGGGGTGCAGCGTTCTGTTATTGGAGGCGGGTGGAAGCGATGAAATGCCAAGCGTCACCTCGGCAGGCGAGTGGCCGTCGAATCTAGGTAGCGAGCGAGATTGGGCTTTTCGGGCCCAACCCAATCCGCGCCTCAATGGACGCGCGCTTCCATTGAACATGGGCAAAGTCTTAGGTGGCGGATCGAGTATCAATGTAATGATCTGGTCCCGCGGACACAAGCACGATTGGGATTTCTTCGCGCAGGAAGCAAAAGACCTGTCCTGGAATTACGAGTCGGTTCTAGAGATCTATCGACGAATTGAGGATTGGCACGGCCGCTCAGATCCGACATATAGAGGTGTCGGAGGACCTGTGTTCGTCCAGCCGGCTCCAGATCCGAACCCAATTGGCCCGGCGCTGCTTGAGGCTGCGCGATTGGCAGGAATTCCAACGTTCGACAGCCCGAACGGACGCATGATGGAGGGAAATGGTGGATGCGCATTAATCGACATGCGGGTTCAAGACGGCCGTCGACTTTCCGTCTTTCGGTCGTACGCCTATCCGTGCATGGCAAGCCCGAATTTGACGGTACTCACGGGCACGCTGGCTACCCGCATAATCTTTGAAGGCAAGCGCGCCGTCGGCATCGAAGTTGTTCATCATGACGTGGTCCATCGCTTTGGGGCAGCGGTGGAAATCGTGCTGTCTGCAGGAGCGATCCAGACACCCAAACTACTAATGCAGTCCGGAATCGGAGATGCGGCTGACCTGAAGCGCGTGGGCATTGTCCCGATAGAGCACATTCCGGGTGTCGGAAAGAAATTTACAAGATCACATCGGGCCTGCCAGTTGTATGTGGGAGTACGAGAAGGCCTTGGCGCCGCGCAACAACGGAGCTGAGGCGACGTTCTTTTGGAAAAGCGATTCTAAGCTCGACACTCCAGACATGCAGGTCATTCAAGGCGAGGTCCCGTTCGCAAGTGCAGAAGCTGTGGCTCAATTCCATCCACCAGCGGGTTCCTGGATACTTTGGCCTGGCTTGGTGAGGCCTCTGAGTCGAGGTTACCTCCAGTTAACCGGTCCCGACCCCACGCAAGACCTAGAGATACACGCGAATACGCTGAGCGCATCCAGACGATATGACAGCAATACTGAGATGTGTAGAGTTGTGCCGACAAATTGGAAGCTCTTCAGCGCTGAAGCCATTTGTGAAGAGGGAGGTAATGCCGGGCCGGCTCGGAGATGCCGACCTTAGAAACTTTGTGAGAAACGCAACGATCACGGTCTGGCATCAAGCCGGAACCGCAAAGATGGGACATGACTCGCTTTCGGTGGTGGACAGCCAACTCAAGGTCTACGGCGTAGAGAAGCTTCGGATTGCGGACGCATCCATAATGCCGAGAGTCACTACAGGGAATACTATGGCGCCCTGCGTCATCATTGGGGAAAAAGCCGGGGAAATGCTCAGATCAGAATCTTTGAGGCCATCCAGCAGGATTAGAGTTACCGACTATAGGTCGAGTTGAACATCTCCGGTCGGTTGAGCGCAGCAGATGAGCACGTTATCCACGGCTGGTGCGTCAAGTGGCTCGGGCTCATACTTCAGTTCCCCACCGATCAGACCGCATTCGCAAGTATGGCAAACTCCTGTTCGGCACGACCACCTCACGGGAACATCACACGCCTCGGCGAGTTCCAGTAGGCTCTGGAATTTAGAACTCCAAGCCACCGTCAGTCCGCTTCGGGTGAATGAGATTTCGGGTCCAGTGCCCTCAATGCCCACTGGAGCGTGCACAGGCGTGCTGGCGGTAATCGCGACGCCGGGTTTCAACGATTCTCCCGGGCCGAACGTCTCGGTATAAACCTGATGTGGTGAAACACCCCAACTGATGAGGCCGCTGGTCAGGTCTTTGAGGAAGAGCGGGGGGCCGCACAGATAGAAGTCTGCGTCGCGCGGCACACTCTGCCCTTGAACTACAGGCATGTCGAGGTGTCCCGAGAAATCGTAGTCCTGTCCGAACCTGTCATCAATGCCGGGCCGACTATATGTCACATAACTGCGACCGCGGGGCAGCATCCGTAAAAGACTTTGTACCTCTTGCGCAAATGGGTGATTTTTGCCATCGCGAGCGCCGTACAGCCACCAAACATCTCTTGAGGTCCTCGTGTTTGCCAGTGAATACAGCATGGATACTAACGGTGTCGCGCCAACGCCGACGCTGAGAAGAACGACGGGCCGTTGCCCGGGCCTAAGTGTGAACGCCCCTCGGGGCGCACTGACGCTCACGAGGTCGCCGGGGCTGACATGATTGTGCAGAAAGGAACTCGCCGCGCCTTTCGCTTCCCGCTTGACACTGATCCGATAGTTCTCTGCACCGGGTTTTCCGGATAAAGAGTAATTACGCAACAGCGGCGGCGCTGCGGGTTCGGGTTGCATCTTCAAAACGATAAACTGACCTGGCAGGGCAGGCGGAAGTGATTTGCCGTTGGGATCTTCAAAGGAGAAGGAAAGTATGTCTAGACTTTCACGATCTAGTCGACTCACCCGAAGCGAACGGAAACCCTGCCATGCGGCCTTTTCACCCGCGACATTCGCGAGACCCGGGTTGCCCGTTCGCGAAGTAGCCGGGTCCGCTGAGCTCAGCGCTTCGAATGACTGTTTCCATCCCGGACTCAATGCCGGAATTTTGAGAGCACGGTCAAGTTGCTCGCGTGGATGTCCTGGAAGGTAGAGCAGTGCATCTGCCTCGGCGATGGTAAGAGTTTCAGGACCGTCAGCGACCTTCTCGATGACGTCACCGCTACCAACCTCTCCTTCTTCAAGCACGCGGAAGTAGAAGCCAGGCCTCTTGTGCGAGACGAGCAGCGAGGCCATTCGAGGCTCATCCATCCTGATTCCGATTCGATAGCACGTTACTCGTGGCTGCGTTACTTCGAACAGCGCCGTCCCGATGCGATAGCGGTCACCAATGCAAACATCGTCATCCGCAAGACCGTCGACTGTGAAGTTTTCGCCAAATTGTCCGTAGCTGAAGTCCTTCCGGTCCAGAAATCGCTCCCAGTGCCGGTAAGACTCCAACTGGTATACCATCACTGCCCGATGCTCGCCTCCGTGCCCGACCAAGTCTCCTTGCCCGTCACCTTCAAGGTTGAGTCGGCGAACCACGCGCCTCCCCAGAACAGGCTGCTTCCAGATCCCGGTATGCACTGTTTGCGAGCGCCACTGGATATCGCGAGGGAGTCCTACATTTACTGAGATAAGGGTGGGCATTGTCACGAATTGCGTCTATATTCAGCGGGCGTGCGGGCGACATGCTTTCGAAAGACACTCGTCATATGCGACTGACTAGCGAACCCGCAGATTGCGGCCACGTCGATGATATTTGTGTTCTTGCTTCGAAGACATTCTTTTGCGTGACGAAGACGGCATTCCAAGACGTACTGATGTGGGGTTAGACCCATGGCCGCACGGAACATTCGCAAGAAGTGCGCGCGGCTGTAACCACTTTCAAGCGCGAGCGCATCAAGACTCAAATCCGTTTGGAGGTTCGCCTCGATTCTTTCGCAGACCCGGCGGAGTATCCGTTTCGGCAAAACACAGGCCGCCCCTTCACGCTGAACATCGGCCACTGGCCCGAGGAGAAGAAATCGAGTTGCGAGTGCGTGCGCGAGCGAGTCTACGTAGAGCTTGCCCAACCTTCCTTGGGTCTCGATTTCTTCGACCAACAAACCAAGTATTCTTTGAATGGATGCGTCGCGCAAGGCTGCTTGAAAGGTCCGCTGAACTTTGGGCTCGCGATCCATCTGACCAGCGATGTCACGAGTGAACGTCTCTTCGAGAGCACAATGGACGACTTCTACGGAGGTGCGTGTTCGAACAGCGGGCACGCATCCGGCGGGCATCACGGTCATCATGCCAGGCCTAACCACTTTCCACGAAGAGTCGTCTCTGCTTGAATCGAACTCGAACGATGCGGAGTACGCAGAAAGTGAGCTGATTACATGCCACTCGATCGTGATCGGCCCTCGCTGTCCAGGAGAACTCAGGTGCTTCTCGACGAGAATCCCGTTCCAACCTAATGCAGCGCTTGAAAGGATCACCTGAGTAGGTCCGGGCAGAAGCGCGGAAAGAGGAGTCGCCGTGTTTCGGTCGGCCTGTATAGCTGGTTTGAAAGCCGGCGCGGCAAGCAGTTGATGACCCGAATGCGGCCGCACAATTCCCGACGCGGTGTTCACATACTCGGCATGCATCCGAAGCCCTCGCTTTGCTAAATCTCTGGACAGAAATTAACAAGGATTGTTGACGTCTGCCATTACGGGTTTCTATAGTGCGCCAAGCCAAATGCCAACAAACCAAGAGATTCTCACTCGAGGATGAGTGCAGGCCAAATGCATTATAGAAGTATCTAATTGATAAGCGGTTTGCTAGCTGTTACTTTCGATGAACGAAGGTGGCAGAAAACATGACAACCGAGCGACCCAAATCGGTGGCTACTCGGAACCGGTTCAGGATCGTGCACCTCGAATCTTTACGTTCACTTGCCTCCGTTTGTTCGATCGTCGCTCGATGGTGGATGCGCCAGGTTGTGTTATGCCTCACTTTCGCCTTGCTTGCTTGCCATACGACGCGGACCCGGTCCTCAATGCCGGTGATCACATTTACGCAAGTTCCCGAGTCAAATCCGGGCGATCACGATCAACAGGATGTCATTGAGGGCAAGGTGACGGGCGCTCAATCCGGACAACGGATCGTTGTCTATGCTCGTGTAGGGAAGCTCTGGTGGGTACAGCCGCTGGTGAATTCGCCTTTCACTCCTATCCTCCCGGGGCAAGTCTGGCGGAATGAAACACACTTAGGCACAGAATACGCAGCGATGTTAGTCGCGGACGGGAATCGTCCCACTGCCAATATGAGCCAGCTTCCGCCTATTGGCGGATCTATTGCAGCTATTGCCGTCTCGAAGGGTCAACAGTCCTCGTCATCGGTATTCATTAATTTTAGCGGCTTTAAATGGCGGGTTCGCACTGCGCCAAGCGACCGCGGTGGTACCAGCAACCCGTACGATCCGCGGAACGTATACACCGACCAGAGCGGTGCACTCCATCTCGCCGTAGTGAATAGAAACGGACGATGGACCTGTTCTGAAATCAACTTGACGCGAAGTTTGGGTTATGGCACCTATTCCTTTGATGCGGACGATACCTCCAAGTTGGAGCCGTCTGCCGTATTTGGCATGTTTACGTGGGACTATTCAAGCAAAGATCAGAACCATCGGGAGTTCGATATCGAAATCAGCAGGTGGGGTGATCCAAATAGAAAGAACGCGCAGTACGTTCTGCAGCCGTACTACATTCCATTTGATACGTGGCAGTTTATCGCGCCTGCTGGAAAGCTGACGCACACTATCGTTTGGGAACCCGGCCGGATTGCGATGACAACGTCGATCACGACCACGTCCCGAATCGTTGCAAAGCATGTCTTTGCTCCGGACGTACCAACCCCCGGTGCCGAATCAGTTCGCATCAATTTGTACTCCTTCTTTGAGAGGCGCCGTGCATTCACTCCGCTTCGGCATGGGGCGGAAGTCATTGTACGGCGTTTCAGCTATTTGCCTTAGGATGTCAACATACGCTTGGCAGGCCGCAAGAGTGGCGGTTGCGTTGTTTTTGTATATGATGTCGTCTTTTATCGTCTGTCTCGCAATGCCATACGGAGCAACGGTTAGCGACAAACACGATACTTGGATGTCGTCCACGGGCTTTGCAGGCGGACACGTATATTCCATAGCGCAGACGAGTGACGGGTTTTTATGGATCGGCACCGTGAACGGACTAACTCGTTTTGATGGCTCGAGTTTTGCAGCTGTTAACATGCGCACCTCTGAAAGCTTAGCGAATCCATCAATCATAGGGCTAGCGACGGATGTGAACGGGCATCTGTGGAGCACAAATGGACTGCAGATCTTTCGACAAGCTGGCAACCAATGGATGGTCGGCTTGCCGGCTCGCGGTCCACAGCCCTATCAGGATTCTCTAGTTGCTAGTGCTCCGAACGGTTTGCTGCTATGTGCGGCTGGGTTTGAAGGAATAATGTCGTACGACTCAGCGGGAACACATCTGCTTATCGGTCCGAGCGAAATGCCGGGTGCGGCGACCGCGCTTGCTTCCAGTGCAGAAGGTACGCTCTGGGTCGGCACTCACATAGGTCTCTTCCATGTCGAAGTGACAAGCGGCATCCGGTCCGCACGTCGAGTAGGCGGTCTGGCTGACACAAAAGTGAATTGCCTGCTACTCCTGGGACCTAATCGCCTGCTAATCGGCACGGATAAAGGCCTTTGGCTATTGGAAGGCGCAACGGTGACACAAGCGGGAATCAACGCACAATTAAGAACGGCACAGATACTGGCTCTTGCGAAGGATCTTGACGACAGTGTCTGGATTGGGACGCAGTCCGGGCTGTTCAAGGCCGATCACAACCAGATCGCCTCAAACCTAAGTTTCCAAAATCCTACGCGAATGGGCGTTGGCTCTGTCGTGACTGCGCTATACGCAGACCAGGAAGGCGATATGTGGGTAGGCGGATTGGACAGAATCGAACGGTATAGCGCCAGTGCATTCACGACCTATTCGATTTCACGCGGTTTGAATTCCGAAAACGCGGGCCCTATTTATGTTGACGAGCAAGGGAGAATCTGGTTCGGCCCTTCGACGGGGGGATTGTTGCGATTTAACCAAAATCGAACGATTGAGATCGCGACCGCGGGCTTAAAGGCAGACGGCGTGTATTCGATTGCTGGTGGTGGTGGGGAGATTTGGGTTGGGCGAAAACACGGCGGCTTGACGGTTCTCCAAACGAGTGGTAGTTCAATGCAGGCCCAAACATATACATCAAAGAGCGGCTTGGCGGAAGACGCTGTTTATTCGGTATACCGCAGCCCTGACGGCACGGTTTGGGCAGGGACTCTCCGGAAAGGATTGAGCCGATTCCGTCATGGCGAGTTCAGGACATTCACCACGAAAGATGGGCTGCTTTCCGACAGCATTTCGGCAATTAGTGGCGGCCCATCCTCAAGCTCTCTGTTTGTGGGTACTCCGAATGGCCTGAGCGAACTCCGCAATGACCACTGGCTCACTTACACGCCACGTGACGGGCTACCGCCCGGTCCGGTTGATTGCCTGTTTTTAGACAAGGGAGGAACGCTCTGGATTGGCACGACGAAGGGTATCGCATATTTTCGTTCTGGCAGCATTCAGGTGCCGACGGGAGCGCCGGCGATCTTTTCAGAAGAGATGCTGGGGATCGCGGAGAGCGCGGGCGGCTGGTTGTGGATCTCGACCCCCGGCCATGTGGTGCGAGTACAGAAAGACGCCTTACAACGGGGAGGGATTAGCGAGAGCGACTACCGGGAATACGGGGCAACTGACGGCTTGGATAGTGCGGAGGGTGTCAAACGGAGCCCGTCTGTTGTCGAAGATCAACGGGGTCAAGTGTGGTTTTCGCTCAATCGAGGCATCTCCGTCGTAAAGCCTGCAATCCTCCTCAGGCAGTCAAGCACGGCATCCATCCACTTGGAGAACATTCTCGCCGATGAGAAAGCAGTGGCGCTCGGGAGCACAGTCCGCATTCCATCAGCGACGCACCGGGTCACGTTTCACTTTGCGAGCATTAGCCTTGCCAACCCAGATCTAGTCCGGTATCGATATCGCATGGATGGCTTCGATGCGGCCTGGAGCGCACCTGCGGCATTGCGTGAAGCAAACTACACGAACATACCCCCGGGAAACTTACGCTTTCGAGTAATAGCTCGGAACGCGGCTGGGCCATGGAGCCCGCACGAGGCCAGTATAGATCTCGCGGTTGAACCTGCATACTGGCAAACTCGATCGTTTCAGTTTTCCTCCATAGCAGCTGCGCTGCTTTTGGGATTTGGACTCTACCGCCTCCGGGTTTTTCAGTTGACCCGTCAGTTGAACTTCCGTTTCGAGGAGAGGCTAGCCGAGCGAACACGGATTAGCCGCGAATTGCACGATACGCTCCTCCAAAACTTGACCGGCTTAGCTCTGCAAATCAGCGGAACCGCAAAGCTCATAAAAGGTCCGGCGCTCGCCGCCGAACGAATGCAACAACTCAAAAGACAAGCCGAGGACTGCGTGCGCGAGACCAGGCAATCTGTTTGGGACATCCGGTCGGGTGACGCGAAAAGCCGAGCGCTTGCGGTTGCGCTTCAGGAGTCCGGCCAGCAGTTGACGGCTGGAAAGGCCGTACGCTTCGTTTTCGCTTCCGAAGGCGAATCCCGTGACTTGTCTGCTGATGCCAGTCAGCATTTGCTGCGGATTGCACGTGAAGCAATCGGGAATGCCGTCCAACATGCAGCAGCAACTGAGATTCAGGTTAGGCTTAACTTTGCCAGGCGAGAGATCCGACTTGTCATTTCCGACGACGGAAAAGGTTTCGATGTAGCCACAAAGAAGAATTTGAAAGGCCACTTTGGGCTCAACACGATGATGGAGAGAGCGGCCCAGATTGGCGCCAAACTTCAATTCTCAAGCGGAGTAGAGCAAGGGACCTCCGTGTCCGTGACCTTTCGAAGAAAAGGTCGTTGACATCATATGGATCAGAATCGCATTCGCATTCTTATCGTTGATGATCACCCCGCGATTTGTAAAGGTCTCGTGGCGATCTTCGAACCGGAATTAGACATCGAAGTTGTAGGGATTGCTACAACTCGACAGGGCGCCGTGTCGGTTTATCAGGAGAAGCAGCCCGACATCGTAATCATGGACCTTGGCTTGGGTGGAGAAGTGTGTGGTATCGATGCCATTCGTGAAATTCGAGCTCAGTTCCCAACGGCGAAGATCATCGTCTTTTCAGCTCTGCGCGGCGATGAGGATGTCTATCAGGCTCTTCGCGCGGGCGCTCTTACATTTCTCTCTAAGGAAACTCCCGATGAGGAGCTGATCAGAGTCATCCGCGATATTCAAGCCGGTGACCGTCCCATTCCGCAAGAAGTAGCACGCAAGCTGGCCGACCGGCTGAATTTTCTAAGTTTGACCGAGCGCGAGACCCAGGTACTCAAACTGCTGGCCGACGGCTTGCGCAACAAGGAGATCGCCGGCGTTCTCCATATCAGCGAAGAGACGGTCCAGGGCCACGTAAAGAAGATTCTTGTGAAGCTCAATGTAAACGATAGAACAAAGGCGGCTATCGTGGCAGCGCAGCGCGGCATCATTCATATCACTCCGTCCTAGCAATCGCATACCCCCAAAAGCAGGTGGTTCAAACCATCTGAGATTGGGCATTTCGCGGTCAAGCTTGCACTCGTATGCTTGGATGATGGCGGCCTGATGCTCATCACGATTACCACGTTAGTAGTCGTTGTCCACAACGCGATTCTTTTGGAAGGGATCATTTCGCTTATCGAGGCGGACGCAGGACTTCTCTTGCTGGCGAGTGCAACTACGGTAGAAACCGGCTTGACACTGTTCAGCGAGAACCAGCCCAATTGCGTGGTCCTTGACCTCGACATGCCCT
This sequence comes from uncultured Acidobacteriaceae bacterium, assembly GCA_963814195.1. Taxonomy (GTDB): domain Bacteria; phylum Acidobacteriota; class Terriglobia; order Bryobacterales; family Bryobacteraceae; genus Bog-105. The sequence continues at coordinate 172,421 of CAWFBU010000002.1, read as the reverse complement.
CAGCTAGTTCGTTGCCCGCAGCGGAGACCATGCTCGCTGCCCACCCCCACGCCAAAATCATCGGCCTCGCCACATACGAATTAGACGGTTGTGTTTCGCGAGCAATCGAAATGGGTGTCCGGGCTGTTATTGGAAAAGATCAGATCTCCCAATCCCTGACAGACACCATCCGACGAACGTCCGGTGCCAAGTAAGTCAGCTCGGGGCCCGGACTCCTTGCGCCTACTTTCAGGCATACGGACGACCCCGACAGACAGGCATGCAGAAGCCCGCAGTTTGGGTGTTTCATCTTGGAACTGCGGCGCTTACCTTTGAGAAGGATTACAGCGAAGGACGGTTCAGTCGAGATGATTACTTCGGAGCATAAACATACGGTCAGCAAGAGCGACAGTGGGCTTGACCGCGCTTTCGTTCTCGCCTTCATACTTGCGCACAATACGGAGCGCGCCGAGCACATCGTCACTACCGCGATTGACACCTTGCCGTGCAACGACTTCTCTGAAGCGCGACTACTAGCGGCAGTGGCGGCGGTTGCCTGGACGCTGCGAAAAGAAGGAGTTACTCGCCACGACCCCGTCGATGTTGCTGTTCGGATGAGCATTCCAGCAGAACTTCAGCGGGTACTTGAGTTGCCGATGCAGCTCCGTTACTTCTTTTCGCTCCGGGCTCTCGCAGGAATGACAGTTTGGACATGTGCCCAACTGACGTCATTACAGCCTGAACAGATCGAGTATTTCTTTCAGCTCGCGGCCCGTATGTTGGCCATGGCTACCAAACCCAAATCTGCACCGAATAGCGATCATCCTGCGCCAGCCTTACTGTTTGTCGACGGAGATCATGCTCAGGTGTGCGGCGATGTTCAGTAATCTCGTTACAGCGGATTTAACTCCTTCGACAAATGAATTCGCCGGGAGGTGGGACGGGCGGTTCACGTCGCAACCGAACTCCTTCTTAACGTCTCCCTTGCTGGCTATCGCACCAGGACCGACACGAGTTGTCCGCACAAGCCTGTCTTTAGGGTGGCAAGGATTCTTGATCGAAAAGCACGTTACCTCCAGCGGGGAACGCCGGACGGCATCAATAGACAAACACGTCCTATCGCTACTTACCGGCCATTCCTCACGATTTGACTACCGCGCGCCGAGTGGTCGAGTGATGCCGTTTCTGCAAGCATGCGGAACTCTTACCGTGACCCCAAGCGGCCCTGTTCCGGACGTTCGGTTGCATGCGGAGGCAGAGTTTCTCCACTGTGCGTTTGAAGAGCAGTTTATCCAGAATGTCGTCAACGAGATGGATGATCGTCCGAATGCTCGTGCGTTTTGTCCCGCCCTGACCGATACTCCAATGCGACACATAATTGGTCTGCTCCTGGGGGAGGTTGAAACGGACGCACCTAATGGAACAATGTACGTCGATTCGCTCGCACATGCTCTCGCAACGCGGTATCTATTACTTGATCGTGGGTCGAATGCTTGGAGCGATGCAGAGGCATCGCCATTGCCTCCCCGGATACTCAGCCGCGTTCAAGAGAAAATTCAGGCAAACCTTCACACGGAACTACGTCTTGAGACATTGGCACAGGAGAGCGGCTACAGCCGCGCACATTTTCTTCGGATGTTCCGGGTAGCCGTTGGATTGACACCGCACCAGTATATTCTCACTTTACGGTTGCGCCGAGCTCAAGAGTTCCTCAGGCAGAAAAGTCAGAACTTGATAGATATTGCCGCGGTTTGCGGCTTCGCCAGCCAGTCGCACATGACGAGTGTATTCCGAAAGCACCTAGCCGTTACACCCGCAGAATACCGACGGAGTTCAAGAGCATAAGTCGGACCAAAGACGGTGCCTGCAAGCTTTGGCTATGCCGCACCGTTCGACCCAGCCCGCTACCGCTGCCTCTAATTGTCGTCCCCGCTTTGGAAGCCATACATGCCCGCGAGCGTCTTCGAGGAAGGGCAATTTTGCGGGAGGCCTCAAGCACGAACGTAGCGCATTCAACAGCTTAAAACGAAATAGGTGAACGTCACTGCCTTAAGGAATGCCTTCGGTTGCGAACTCACCCAGCGCACAAAACCCGAATCCCAAGTGCGTCGACGGTCCACTTCCGGTCGTCTTTAAGGCTTCTGAGAACTTACGGCTTCAGCTGCATCGAACGAAGGCTAAGCAGTGTTTGTGCTCCCACGAGATCCAGACGTGTGCTGACAGGTTCCACCCATGCTTCGTCTGCGCCTGCTTTCTCCGGCACCGCTTCGGGCAAAAACCCTGCACCCGGCACCGGCGTTCGCTCTGCTTTCTTCGGCTCTACTCTCACAATTTGTAATTTTTAGTGCTCGACGCCTCGCTCCACAGAGAGGAGCAGCAAAATTCTTCAAGTTCCCCTAAAGAAAGCACTCTCTGGGTTTGAGAGCAGGTGCCACTCGCTTCTGAGTGCCCAGAGGAATCGGGCAAAGAAGAAAGTAGATGAACCTCAATCAGCTAACAATTATAGGATTCCTGGGCAAGAACGCCGAAACCAAGCAACTGCCAAATGGCTCCAGCATCACCAACTTCTCAGTTGCCACGAACAGGTCCTGGAAGGACGAGAAGGGCAAGTGGAAAGCAAGACGCAGTGGCATTAGCATGATCGCATTCGGGCAACGTTACGCTCAAATGACACCGCGTCTGCTGAAGGGTACTCTAGTCTTCGTTCAAGGCGAACTTAGCACGCGTGAATACAAGCGCGCCAACGCTGTCACTGTGCGAAAGACAGCCGTCGAGCACCTAATCCATCAACTCGCCGTCGAACTCAAAGCCGAAATAATCCGTGTCCTCGATCCTTCCAGCAACACGGATCCCTCTGAGTTAACCGAACCAGCCGTCGAAGACGAGGTCTCCCCACAGGGGGCCGCAAAGCCCAATTGGTGTACGGCATGGCGCATATTGGTGTACGTAATTGATATAACCCTATTGCAATCAATAAGATACATGGTGGACGGCATGGGGTTCGAACCCACGACCCCCACGTTGCGAACGTGGTGCTCTCCCAACTGAGCTAGCCGCCCACATCTGAGGTGTGAACCCTCTCAGGATAACATTCTCAGCATGTTAGGATGGCTGTTCGCCTACGTCCGCCATGGTGCTTTCTGATGTCGATATACGCCGCTACTTAGAGCTTGGCAAGATTCGTATTGCCCCGGCGCTTCCCGCCGAGCAGTTCGGTAGCTGCTCCATCGATTTCCGGCTTGGCTCAGAATTCAGCATCTTCGAACACAGCCGGCATGCGTACATCGACGTGCGCGATAAAAGCGCGATTCAAGACCTTATGCGCACGGTTCACGTGAAACCGGGTGAGCCCTTCATTCTTCAGCCGCGTGAGTTTGCGCTTGCCATTACGGAAGAATCCCTCGAACTTGACGACGACGTACTTGGCCGTTTAGAAGGCCGCTCCAGCCTCGGGCGTATCGGCATAATCGTGCATGGAACAGCCGGGTTGTTCGACCCCGGTTGGCGTGGAAAAGCAACATTAGAACTTAGCAATTTGGGCATCATGCCGGTTGCGCTGTACCCGGGCATGCGCATCTGTTCGTTCACGTTCGAGCAGTTGTCCTCACCGGTTTCTGTGCCGTATTACAAAAAGGTCGGCAACAAGTACGCGGGCCAAACCCAGCCGTTGGCGAGCCGCCTTACCGTCGAAGTCGACGGCAAAGATTAACGCCCCGACGAGCCGAACCCGCCGGTTCCCCGAACGGACTCAGCGAGTTCCGCTTCCTCCCACTCCACCGCTTCGTAACGGGCGATCACCATTTGGGCAATACGATCTCCAGGGTGAATTTGATACGCCGTCTTGCCTAAGTTCAACAGGATGACTTTCACTTCTCCCCGATACCCCGGATCGATGGTGGCCGGGCTGTTGGGGAGCGTAATGGCGTGCTTCAATGCCAGCCCGCTGCGGGGCCGGATTTGAACCTCATATCCAGCCGGAATCTCAAGCGCTAATCCAGTAGCAACCGCTTTCGGATCGCCCGGTTCCAGTAGTGCTCCTTCTACACTTTTGATGTCCAATCCCGCATCTTCCAACGGGCCATGCGCATATTCAGGGAGGTATGCCTCCGGATGCAGTTTCTTGATACGGATTCGCATGAGAGAATCCGTATCATCCCATGACCGCGACAAGTTCCGCCGCGGCCACGTCGAGGAAACGTGTCCTGACAGTGGCGCCGATGCCGCCCGAGAAGCTTGCCTATGCTCTCGCGCGCTATAGCCGATCGCCCGACTCCATCATCGAGTCAGTGGAGTGGGTGCGCACCCACGATTCCACTAAGTTTCTGGAGAGCTTCTACTTTCAGTATGGCCATGCCTCGATTGCCGATTTAGGGCATCTGGCGGTGTGCTTCGAAGGTGTGTCGGAACTCGCCGCAACCGAGATTGAGGACGAACAGCTGTGGGATGGCCAGGCGCGCAGTTCGCGCTACCAGGACTTCGCGTCTAGCGGTGTAATTATGCCCGAAGAGCTTTCGGCTTCGGAGGCAAAGATTTACGGGGCTACGGCCGAATCGCTGCTGAGCGCCTATAAGAGCATTCAATCAAAAGCTGTCGCGTATCTGGAAGAGCAACTTCCGCGGCCCGACGACATGAAGCCCGACGCCTACCGCCGCAATCTTGCTGCACGTGCGTTCGACGTCGCGCGCTACGTTTTGCCCTTCGGCATTCCGACCGGCGTCGGCCAAGTCACAAGCATTCGTACGCTGGAGAAACAGATCCGGCGGCTAAAAGCGTCAGAATTCGCAGAACTGCGCGAGTTGGGAATGGAGCTTGCATCCGCGTGTGCGCTACCGCCGACGTGCACCGTCAATGACAGCGAGACGGAGCCCGTAGCCCCAACGTTGGCTAGACACACACCTCCCGACGAGTATGCGCCGCGTCTTCGAGCCGACCTGGCAGAATGGGCGCACGACTTTCTGCCTCCTGCGCGAAATCAGCCCAGCAAGGCAGTGGACCTGCTGGAACCAAAGGACCACGTAGCAGACATCTGTGCCACGCTTCTGTTCCCAGTTACGACGCGCCCGTATCGGGAGCTGTATGAGGAAGCGCAGGAATGGCCTGCTGAACGCCGCCGGGAATTGATAGACGCTGCCTTGGGCGGCCGTCACCGGCGCGACGAACTGCCCCGGCACTTTCGCAGCATGCCCTACGTATTTGAGTTCGTCATCGACATAGGCGCGTATCGTGACATGCATCGCCACCGCCGATGCCAGCAGTTCCGGCAATCGTACACGAACCAATTGGGGTATGAAACACCAGACGTGATTACACAGTGCGGCGCCGATCAGGTATACGCGCAAGTGCTGGCGGAGGTGGACTCCGCGATCAGTAAACTGCCGCAGCCCGCCGCCCAGTATGCGCTGCCATTTGCGGCGCGCTCCCGATTCCTTTTCAAGATGGATTTTGCCGAGCTTGAATATATTGCGCGGCTGCGCAGCGGCGTCAAAGGGCATTTTTCTTACCGTGCTGTGGCTTGGGAAATGAAGCAAGCTCTGGACCGATTAGATCCGGCACTCGGGGCTCTTGTGGAAGCGACTCCTCCCTGGGTGCAGGACCCATTGAAGCGCTAGATGGATTGACCGGAGACGACCGCTTGTGCACGTTCCGGGTTCCACGGTTGGGGATTCAGGCCAATAGCGGGTGTTTCGGAAGCAGCGTCCAGCGCATTTGAAAATACGAACCCATTGCCGGCAGCGGCACGCGCAGATGAGATTTCTCGGGCCGGGGTTTGGGCCTCCTCCGTTTCGGCCTGCCGCCGTTCGTCTTGCAATTTCGCGAGTTCGATGGAAGTCTGCTGCTGATAACGGCGGAGACGTCCCTCTTGCGTATGCAGATTCTTGATCTGCTTTCCGTAAGCGACCAGAGTTTCCGCATCAATGAGGGCGCTGGCCAAGGCGGGTTCGTGGGAGGCGAATTGGTCGGCGAACTCGTGACGACCCCGGGCAAAGAGAGCGAACTCGAGGGTGACGATCCGGTTCAGGCGCCATTGCGTGTCGGCGAGTTGTTGGACGAGCTCTCGTTCCTCCCTGGTCTCCGGTTGATGTTGGTCTACGAATTTGGCGATCGTTTGCTCATAGGCGGCAATGTCATCGGTCGGAAGCAGCACGGTTTGCCCGGTCAAGGCACTTTTCACGGCGTTGAGAGAAGAGATCCGCTTGCCTGCTTCGCTGGTGGGGCCAGTGGAGAGTTGCGCGTTGGCCCGGTTGGCGGCGAGACGTGCTTCGGAGAGTAGGGCATGCGCTGGCGTGTCAGCGGTTGCGCTGGCCGGGGTCGATTCGACTCGGGTTTCGGCTTTGCGTGTCAGCTTTAGCGCTTGGCGCTCGGCGGCGCGACGGATGGATCGTGGACTCATGCGCTTGAGTTTGCGGCATGAGCGTGCGTCGGGCGTCGAATTTCGACGCCTAACGAATTGACATCGTTGGGAATAATTAATTCTGAGTTCTTGTGACCGGCCGCGGCGGATAACTGAGGCCTCGACTTGCGCTGACGTTATTGGCTCCGGTACAAAGGCTTTCGAATCTTGGAGGCTTTGCTTTCCGCCGTTGTGATTGCATAGTGTGAGCGCTGAACCCACATGGAGACGACAACGTGAATGAACCGATTGCCCCGTACGTACTGACAAATCAAAACAGCCCAGCGTTTTGGCTCATCGATAATCTCTGGATGCCGTTGGCAGGCAGCTTTCAGACAAACGGCAACTTCTGTTTTATTGAGCAAGTCTGCGGAACCGGCATCGGTGGGCCTCCCACTCACAGCCACCCTTCCGATGAGGGGCTGTACATACTAGAAGGCCACTGCACATTCAACGCTGGAGGGGAGACGGTAGAGGCTGGGCCAGGCACTCTGGTTTCGGTTCCCCGGCTGGTGGAACACAGTTTTACCGTGGATGCCCCGAGTTCACGTTTGCTGAACTTCTATACTCCTGGCGGCTTCGAGATGCTGCTGATGAGCCTGGCAACACCGGCGGCGGAGCGCAAGCCGCCGGCTCCTGGATCAGCTCCGATGCCGCCCCGATGGATGGTGGAAGAGTGCTCACGCGAGTTCGGGCAGATTGCCGGCACCGCACTCCCCTTTGCGGATCCCCCAACGAAAGAAAACATGGTGACGAGGCCGAGTACCGTCAATTCAATCAAGCCGTACGGGATCAACGTCAAAGATGCTCCGGCGTACTGGTCACAAGGGATCCTCTGGACCATTCTGGCAACCGCGGAGCAGACAGGCGGCTCATACTCACTCATGGAGGAGCTGTGCCCGAAGCACGCCGGCCCGCCACCTCACACGCATGAGCAGGATGAAGTGATTTATCTGATTGAAGGTGAACTCACGATGATCGCAGGCCCCGAGAGAATCAGCGCGAAAGCTGGATCGCTCGCTTACATTCCTGCGCGCTGTGTACACAGCTTCCGAATTGATTCGGCTGAAGCGCGGCTTTTGAACTTTTATCTTCCGGGCGGTTTTGAGCGCGTAATAACAGAGTTTGGCGTATCGGCAAAGTCCCGCGTCATCCCGCCGCCGGACCTGGAACAGCCTGGGACGCCTGACCAGATGAAAGCTTTGTTCCAAAGGGTGGGTATGAACACCGTCGCGCTCCCTGATTCGCTTCGTGATGGCTAGATTGCCTCAAAGCATCGCTTTCAAGGCCACTGCCGGCTGTCCATGAAGTCCGAAGTTCCCCTCGCGGACGCCGCGCATGCGATCCCTCTTGAAAACCTGGTTTGAAGTGGCATATGCTGTCGAAGCTAGTAGAAAAATCTTAAGCACTAGCCAGGTTCAAAAGGAGATTGCATGCGTACAGTGTCCGTGAAGACACTAACTTTGCTTCTATCGCTCGCGCTTGGAACTTACGCGCAGACAATCAGCGGATCGATCGCGGGGCGGGTCTTAGATCCGCAGGGCAGCTCGATTGCCGGCGCCAGCGTTACCGCCATAGAAGAATCGAAGAACATCAACGAGACAACGAAGACAGGCGAGCAAGGGGAGTTCACCTTTGCTGCGCTTCCGCCGGGAGACTACGCGGTTCGGGCGGAAGCACCCGGGTTCAAGCGGCTGGAACGATTGCAAATCGCCTTGCATGCGGACGACAAGCTAGCCCTCGGATCCATGGTGCTTGAAGTCGGCGCTGTGACCGAAACGGTTGAAGTCTCCGGGCAGGCCGCAACGCTTCAGACCGAGAGCGTGGAACGGTCATCCACCATCACCGGAAAGCAGGTGGAGAATCTGGAAGTAAATGGCCGCAATGCGCTGGATATGGCCAAGCTGATTCCGGGCGTTGTGGATACGGCTAACTTTCAGGTGGGCGGCCCGGGAGGCCTTGGCAGCATCCAGGTCAACGGGTTGCGCGGCTCCGCCAACCAGCTCACAATTAACGGCATCGACGATATCGATACCGGCTCCAATGGCGGCCAGAACGTGACCGTGAGTATCGACTCTACGGCCGAGTTCAAAGTGCTGACTGGAATGTATCAAGCCGAGTACGGCCGAAATGCGGGAGCGCAGATTGCCGTGGTCACAAAGTCGGGTACCGACCAATTTCATGGCAGCGGCTATTGGTACCACCGGCACGATGACCTGAATGCGAACACCTGGATCAACAACGCTAAGGGATTGCCCCGCAGCAAGTTCCGTTATAACGATCCGGGTTACACCATTGGAGGCCCGGTGCTGATTCCGCGATTACACACCAAGGACAAGCTCTTTTTCTTCTGGAGCCAGGAGTATCAGGAGCAGCTCGCCCCAAACACCGTGCGCAATATCCAAGTGCCAACGGCCCTGGAGCGCCAGGGAAACTTCTCCCAGAGCGTCGACAGTAATGGCAAGCCCGTCACTTTAATCGACCCGAATACTCGCCTACCGATCAAAGGCAACATCATCCCGGCCAGCCAATTGTATGCGCCAGGATTGGCGCTTCTGAACCTGTTTCCGCAGCCGAATGTCTCCGGGCAAATCGGGTACAACTACTCTTCGCAGATTTCGAATGCACAGAACCGGCGCGAAGACCTGCTACGCATCGACTATAACGTCACTTCCAACTTGCGCATTTTCGGACACTTCATCAATAACTCACAACCCTTTACTTATCCATACGGCTCATTCGTGCTGGGCATCAACGTGCCAGTGGTGCCCATTGAGTACCTGAACCCCGGAAACAGCTACGCCGGCGGTATGACCTCGGTCTTGAGTCCCACGATGACGAACGAGTTCAACATCGGCATTACGCACAACTCCATCATCATCGACGAGACAGGAAATACGCTGACGCGCGCGAGCTCCGGAGTGAACCTTCCACTGCTCTACCCGGGTGCTGTCCAGAAAGACTATATTCCAGGCTTCAACTTTTCGGGAACGCACATCACCAGCACCTTCGCTCCAAACTTCACCTCTGTCGGCGATGCTCCGTTCTTGAACTACAACACGGTTATCAACATGAGCGACAACATCACCAAGATCTGGGGCGCCCACACCATCAAGCTCGGCGCGCTGTTTGAAAGGAGCCGAAAGGACCAGACGTCGTTCGGAAACAACAACGGCTTTTATAACTTCGGCGATACCTCCAGCAACCCGTACGACACTGGTTTCGGATTCGCGAATGCAGCTACCGGCGTATACCAGACCATGGACCAGGCGCAAAACTACATCAATGGCCAGTATCGCTACTCAGATCTGGATGGCTTCATCCAGGACACGTGGAAGGTAACGCCGCGCATCACCCTGGATTACGGCTTGCGCATCTCCTGGTATCAGCCGCAGTTCGATGCGTCGCGGCAAGCTTCTACGTTTGTATTGTCGGCGTGGAACCCGGCAGCAGCACCCCGCCTTTATCAGCCCGCCATCTCCGGTGGCAAGCGTGTGGCGGAGGACTTCGCCACGGGCCAGGTTCTACCGGCCTACGACATCGGCTTAGAGGTGCCGAATACCGGCAATCCATTCAACGGAGTGCTGTACAACAGCCTCGGCGTGAACAAATATCTTCAAAACGATGCTGGCCCGCAATGGGGTCCCCGCTTCGGGGTGGCTTGGGATGTCACCGGGCGCCAGAACGTCGTCATCCGCACAGGAGGCGGCATCTACTACGACCGTTACCAGGGCAATCGGGTGTTCGATATGGTGCGGAATCCCCCGGAAGGACTCGATCCGACCCTTACCTATGGCTTCGCGCAAAACATCAACCCCAGCAACGTCCTGCTTGCTCCGCCCACTCTGTATGCGGCCGACCCCACTGGCAAGCTGCCCACAACGTACGCCTACCAGTTCGACGTGCAGTCGCGCCTGCCTTGGAATCTGATTCTGGATACTGCCTATGTGGGCGATCTGGGACGGCATTTGCAGGATAATCGCAACCTGAACCCGGTTCCGTATGGCGCTGCTTTTCGGCCTCAGAACCAGGACCCCACCCTGGTAGCTTCGCAACCAAACGCATTGGCCGGTAACAACGCCTTGCCGCCGAATCTCCTGCGCCCATTGCAAGGCTATGGCCAGATCAACCTCTACGAGAGCGCCGCTACATCGAACTACAACTCCCTGCAGGTGAGCCTGAACCGCCGTGTCTCAAACGGCCTGTTTTTCGGCCTCGCTTACACCTACAGCAAAGTGCTGACCACCGCGACTTCGGATACTACATGGGTCCGTGCCGATGGTCTGACGAAGGCGGCTGACTACGGCCCCGCCAACTTCGATCGCCGCCAGGTTGCGGTTGTGAACTACGTTTACAACTTTCCCAACCTGAGAAGCGGCCCGAGTGCTTTGCATGTCATCACGAACAACTGGCAGTTTTCCGGCGTTGCCCAGTTCACCACGGGCTCGCCATTCACGCCGACATTCAGCATCGCCGGAGTGAATAGCAACAACATCACGGGCAATTCGTTGGCGAATTCCACCTATGAGGGCGCGCGTCTGGGTTACGTATCCGGCTGCAATCCTTACACCAATACCAGCAATCCGTGGAACCGTCTGAACGCCAGCTGTTTCTTCGCGCCACAACCTGGAAGCCTGGGCTTGGAGTCGGGAGTGAACTGGTTGTACCAGCCCGGCCTGATCCAATTCGACATGTCGCTGCAAAAACAGTTTGTCGTGAAGGAGCGCCTTCACTTCCAACTGCGCCTGGACGCGTTCAACGTCTTCAATCACCCGAACTTCACCACCCTCAACACAGTGTTGAACTTCACCGGCACATACCCCAATGGCTTGGCCGTCGCGAATGCCCCCTACAACGCAAGCGGGCAGCTGGTGAACCAGAATGGATTCGGCACGGTAAGCGCAACTACGCCGTCAGTAAACACCGTGGGGCAACCGGGAGCACCGCGTATTCTGCAAACGCTGATTCGTATTCAGTTCTAAGTCGTTCAGATACGTGAACGCGCCGGCAGTTAGTTGCTGCCCGGCGCCGTCAAAGGGACAATGTGTGGGCCAACCGGCGGCGCCCAGAATGGCTCCGCCGCCGGCACGAATGCAATAGGCAGGTTGGTAATAAAGGTGCGCAGCCAGCGGGTGCATTCTTCCATGCCCGCTTGCTCTGAAGGGATGTGGCCCAGGATGATGAGCGCTTTCGGTTTGTGTTCCGTTACGGCATCTGCTACGTATTCCACGGTCTCCCATTCGCGGGTTTCGCCGATGATCAAGACCTGCACGTCATCCCGCTGCAGCAGCTTCATTTGCGAAAGGGAATCGGCAGCGCCCGGCATCATGGCGATATCGGAAACGGGCATGGTTGACATTCCAACGACGCGCAAGACTCGAATCTTCAGCTTGGTCTTCAGCTCAGTTGCGAGCGCATCGAGAGTAACTTCCGGATGCCTGAACAGATGGGGCTCGTTCGGTTTTTGCAAGGACTGCCAGCCGAGAGCGCGGGTCATGCCTTCCTGAATGCCGTCGGGCTTGCGCGCATGCCACCCGTCATGGAAGCGCCAGACCACCAGGTGATGATCGCGAATGAATTGTTCCTTCTCGGCAAGAACCGGGTCGTGCAGGTCGGCCAGCGCTGCGGTGGTGTCCTGGTGATTGTAGAAAGTAGGCTCATGCGTGATGATGAGGTTTTTGCCTTCCGCCGCAGCGCGCTTCAGCACGTCGAGGGTGGCCATCATGGTAACGGCGATGCCCGTTACAGGCGTGTCGGGGTCACCGGCCTTGAATGTATCCACCGTATCGGGTCTGGCGGCAACACCCGTTTGCTTCTGAATCTGGTTGATCACGTCTCTGGCCGTCGGCGGGGCGGCGCCCGCCTGACATGTTGCCAATCCCGCTAGCCCACAGACACACGCTACCGTTCGGATGAGGTCTCGAAGCACATGACGATTATGTCGCGCCTCCCTGCGGCGATCGAACAATGGCGTTGCTGACTAGTTCGTCTGCGCCGGAGCGAGCGGGCGGATGAGACGCAAGGCAGGGCGCGTCTCATAATTCCGGAGATACGCTTTATGTTCTGCATCGGCAGGGTAATGTTCAATCCGCTTGTAGGGATAGGCGCTCATCGCGTGGTACGGAAGAGGTTCAACGGTCTGACTGAACGCGGTGTTAGCGTCGGCGTCTTTTGCCCATCCGTCGACGAGCAACAGGAAATCGCGAGTCCAACCATTTGGCAATGACGGCAACGACGCGGCTGGGAACGTCAATTTCAGTTCGTCGCCGGAGCCCATAACAGTCAACTGGTCATCAACAGCCTTTACCAGCGGAAGCACGTCGCCGTAGCGCGTGTAGCGACCGGGTGTTGGATTCCAGTTTGAGGTCATAGAAACCTGGTCGTACAAGAACTGCTCCGGCTGCTGACGGCGAGCATCGATAACGGCGTGCGAGAAACCGCGGAAGTGGAGGTCGGCGCTCGCGGCAGTTAGCGGCGTCAGTTTCACTTGCGGATGGGCGGCATTGTCGGCCAGGAAAATCTCATCCCAGTACACGCATAGGTTGGTTACGATCCGAACCTCGCGCGAGCGGGACAGAAACTTATTCGTTAGATCTACCGAGATGGTCTTCGGCTTACCGGAAGGAATACCCATATCCTGGACAACTGTGACCCAGCGCCCGTGCGCATCCTTCACTTGCAGATAAGGAAAGATGAGTCCTTTTCCACTCTGCGAGGCACCAAGGAACGTGCTGCCATCGGCCCAATCCACCCAGCCATTCAGCATTAGAACTGCGTGATTATCCTGAGCCGCTTTGCCGAAATCAAGATCAAGCGTATGCAGTTCCGCAACGCCGGCTTCGTTATGGCGGAACGAATCAGGGTAGGTGCGATCCGTCTTTGAGACGCGCGCTGCCGCATCGCTGCCGCCGTCTTCAATCGCATGTAACGGGTGAATCCTCTCGCTGGCGCCAAAGAGGCGGAACGACGGGTAGGGCGGCGACTTGAACTTGTCGTTCGTATAGATATCGGTGTTCGCCGGATGGTCGACTGCAATTAGCTGCACTTTGTCCAGGTAAGACACCTCGTGCAGCTCTTCCGTGATGTGAATGCGATACTCCCCGTCTTCTACGTGAAGCGCCGAGCCTGGAATCTGGATGTATTCGTCGTGATCGACGGGGAAATAATGCCCATCACCCGAACTCGCCCCCAGTGGAGCGACCCCAAGAACATCGGTAATGAACTGAAACTGCGAACCATTCCAGGTGAAGATCATGGGACACGAGCCGGACAGTCGCTGCGCCTCTTCGATCTTTAAAGCGGCGTTTGCTTTCTGGTGGACCTCGTTCTGGATTAAGCCGTTAGGCCATGTGATTCGAATGGCATCAGCGTCGGCGTGCCCGTCCATGGCAAAAGCGATCGGCACTCCGGCGTAAATCCGCTTGTCGTAGTAGGCGCCAGACTTCAACTCTACCGTCGCGCCCGGTGCAAGCTTCGTATTCTTGATTCCCACAATGCGCACTGTGGACCAACCGCTTGCTGCCGATTGATTCTGATGTATCACGACGGATCCGCTTGCATTTATGCTGGCGTAGTCTTCGCGTTCATCCCCATTGAAATCGGCGCGCACCGAAGACGGCGCCATCAGGCCTTCATCCGAAGCCTTCAGCCGAAGCAACTGATTGACGTTCGTCTCGTTCAGCAGTACTAACGGCTTAGGCGCATACGAGACAAGGTCGAGCCGACCATCGTGATTGACGTCCTGCACGTCCAGCATCGCGGTACCGGCGGGCACATCAGGAAGATCCTCGGTCAGGAACGATTCGTTCAGGTGATCGGCGTACAACAATCCGGGCCGATCCGCATAGGAAACTACAATGTCGCGTGCTGCCGTGTCGCCCCGAACTGCAAAGCCGGTAGCCGAGAGAACCTGTCCATTGACAAAGGGAAATTTGTCGGTTTGCGCTTCGAAAGTGCCATTGCCGTTGTTGCGCTCAAGGAACGATTTCGGACCAAACAGGAAAAGATCGAGATCGTTATCGTGATCGTAATCAAGCCATAAAGCCACGGTCGCGCCGCCCGTTGCGGGCAGGTCGAGCGTCTTCGTGAAACTCCCCCGGTTGTTGTGCCAGAGCGAGGCTCCCGACGCGGTGAGCACAGCAAGATCTGGCAACCCGTCGTTGTCGTAATCGCCGGCTGCGATAGACACCACTCCGGTCAGCGATTCGAGACCGGTTTTCAGGGCGAGTTCTTGCGCGTGCTTGTATAGCCGCACTTGCTTTTGAGACCAGACGAGGAGGTCTGCGCTGCCGTTTCCCTCTGAATCCAAAGCCAACATCCGGGTGTTGGCAGAATCAAAACCGGAGTCGAGCACATGCTCCTGGTATTTCGCTGTCTTGCTCGTAACGGAGGGCCGGATCTCCGGCGGATCGTACAGTTCGGCGTAGAAGCACCACTCCATGTCTTCCGGTACGGTCGCCCCCTCGTTGCGTTTCTTTGCTTCTTCAAAAAGCTGTCGCTCACGCGTTGCATCCTCGCGCTTCGCCTGCCGCTGGTAGAGAGTGAACAACTGGAAATGAGGACCAGCCAGCGACGGATTCAAGCGCTCGGCTTCCAGAAACTCAGTGACTGCTGCCTCCAGGTCACCCTTGGAGCGGAGAACCGCAGCAAGGTTGTAGTGGGCAATCGGCTCCTTGGGGACCAGCTTGATCATGCCCCGGAGTTGTTCAATCGCGTGATCGTAGTCGCCCGCATGCTTGTAGTAAATGCCGAGGTTGAACCAGGTGTGGGGCAGCGACGGATCTTGCTTCTGCGCTGCCGTCAGTTCGGCAACTGCTGCGTCGTTCTTGCCGGCTCGGAGCAGAGCCAGCGCATAGTTCACGCGTTCCCGAACCGAATCGGGCTTGATCTCCAGTGCCGAGTGCAGGGCGTCAACGGCTTGCACATGCGTGTCCGGGTTCTCGTAGAAGGCTTTACCCAGGTTGCGGTATTCCCAAAGTTTATCTTCGGGCTGAGGATTCACAGCAGCCGTCGAGAGCGCGCACAGAGCGCCCACCGTTAGAACAACGCGAGAAAAGTTCATCTTTGACGCCGAACATACCATCGTAACTGGGAAATTGGAGATTGCCTGTCCACTGTTAGATTGAGATCGTGCTCCACCTGAACGCTGAGCAAATGGCGGAACGGATCCGCCGCCGCGAGATCTCCTCTGTAGAACTGATGCAGGCACACCTGCATCAGATCGAAACTGTTAATCCGAAGCTTAATGCGGCCATCGAAGTACTGTCAGAGAGCGCGCTGGAGCAGGCCGCGCACGCCGACGACCTCTTTTCACGTGGGGAACTGTTGGGCCCGCTACATGGCGTCCCGTTCTCCGTTAAAGATTCCATCAATGTCGAAGGAACACGCTGCACCGCGGGCACGCTGGGTTTCAAAGAAAGTGGCGTGGCTGCAGAAGACGCCACGCTAGTGCGGCGATTACGTGAGGCCGGTGGCATTCCAATCGCGAAAACGAATCTGCCGGACTTGTTGTTTTCATTTGAAAGCGACAACTTGATCTTCGGCCGGACTAACAACCCTTACGACCTGGCGCGAACAGCCGGCGGCAGCAGTGGCGGTGAAGCAGCGTTGATTGCCGCTGGCGGCTCGCCTCTAGGTTTGGGAAGTGATGCGGCGGGCAGTGTTCGAGTGCCGGCGGCGTTCTGCGGCATTGCAGCAATCAAACCGACCAGCGGGCGGCTGCCTCGTACGGGCCACGTGCCGCCGTTCGGTGGTTGGGTGGAGAGACTTTGGCAAATTGGGCCAATGGCGCGCTCGGTAGATGACATTGATTTTGCGATGCGCCTTCTCTCCGGCGAGGACGGACGGGACTGGACGTCGCCGCCGGCAGCGTTGAGTGAGTTGCCCGTGGAACGCGTCGCATTCATGACGCACAACGGCTTTGCGCGCTGTGACCGGGCAGTGGTGGATACGGTGGAGTGTGCCGCGAAAGCTCTGGCGGAAGCCGGATTACAAGTAGAGGAGCATACGCCGCCCGCCCTTGACCGCGCCTTTGAATTGGAGCTTGCGATCCTGGGGGCGGATGGTGGAGAAGGAATCGACTCCTACTTGCGCGAGATCAACAGCGATCGCGTGCATCCGCTGCTTGCCAATTTTGTGGACCGCACGCGACCGTACCGTGCCACCGGGGCTGAATTTGCAAAACGATGGGCCGAGTGGGACGCCTACAAGGCCGGCCTGATGAGCTTCTTCGATCGGTTTGATGTGCTTGTGTCTCCGGTCTACACCCAAGCGGCGCTGCCGCACGGTGGATCGGCCACCGACGAGAACTTCGCAGGATTCAGCTACACCATGGCGTGGAATGTGGCCGGCTTTCCCGCGGCAGTGGTTCGCTGCGGTTCGTTTCATACGCAAGATGGTGCGGAACTGCCGGTGAGTGTCCAGGTGATTGCAAAGCCGTGGCGAGAGATGAGCGCTTTGGCTATCTGCAAGAAACTTGAGCAAGCACTCGGCGGATGGGTGGCGCCGACCATGTCCGGTCTCCGTCCTCCTTCTTGATCTTTCCCGGGTTGTTAGAGCTGTATGTTTCGAGGCTTTAGAAGGTGTGGTCGGCTTGCGATCGTGTTGGTTACCTGCGTGTCGGCGACGGCGCTGGCGGGCATCAACACTGCCAAGCCAATCTGTGCTGGTTGCCATCCAAAGGAGACGGAGAGCTACGCCAGAAACGCGATGAGCCACTCACTGGTTGCGCCTGAGCCGCTGCCGCCGGGCCGCGTTGCTGACGCGCGGGCCAATGCTGTCCTGATGAGCGAACAAAGGGACGGACGCATGATTCATAGCTTGGAAGAACAAGGACTTCAGGCCAGGCACCCGGTACGCTTTCAGATTGGTGCGGGTTCACAAGGCCGAACATATCTGGTGGAAAGCGGCAAATACCTTTTTGAATCTCCGCTTTCGCACTTCAGCAAGTATGGATGGGACCTCTCGCCTGGTTACGCGAGCAATCCCGTTGTCGATTTCGATCGTGTGGTGGACGAGCAATGCCTGCGCTGCCATAGCAGCGGCGCGGAGTTTACAGATGCCGACCGCCACCAATTGAAAACGACAGACCTGTCGGCTATCACGTGCGATCGCTGCCACGGCGCAAGTGATTTACACGTGCAACATCCGTCGCGGAACAATATCGTTAATCCGGCGCGCCTCAGCGGTGCCCAACGCGACAGCGTATGCGAACAATGTCACCTGGAAGGGGCGACTCGCATCTTGAATCCGCAAAAGACCTGGAGCGACTTCCAGCCGGGCCAGGCAACGGAAGAAACGTTCGCTACATACGTGCTGAAAGGCGGAACTTCGGCGGATGTGATGGCAGTGAGCCATGCCGAACAGCTCGCGGAGAGCAAATGTTTACGCGGCAGTGCGGGAAAGCTTTGGTGCGGAACCTGCCACAACCCGCACAACGAAGCCGCGGATACTCCGGCGCAGATGAAGGCCGTCTGCACCTCTTGCCACGCAACGCTTTCCGCAACTGCACACCCCCAAGCGGTAGCGGAGTGCACCAGTTGCCACATGCCGAAGAGCGCCACGACAGATATACCGCATGCCGCCATCACGGACCACCGGATTCTGCGGCGACCGGCGCCGCCGACCGGTCTGGGTGATCCGCTCCGCCTGCAAATCTGGCGCGAACCCGCGCCTGAACTGCACGCTCGCGATCTCGGTTTGGCGGAAATCTTCATTGGCTTTTCCAAACATTTGCAAGCGGTGGGCGAGGATGGGGTAACCCTTTTACAGAGCCTGCCGGAACAGCAGATCGCTGGCGATGCGGAGGTTTTGTCCGATCTGGAAGGTCTGGCCATGCAGTCGAACGAGCTTTCGACAGCATTGGCCATAGGAAAGCGCGTGACGGAGCTACGTCCCGACAGCGCAAAGGCGGCACTCAACTACGCGCTGGTACTGAAACAAGCGGGCGATGTTGCGGAAGCAGAACATCATCTGAAGCGCGCCATCGAACTCGATCCGTCGTTGAAGCAGGCCTACAGTGAGTTGGCGATGCTGTACAGCGCACAGCAGAAAAAGAACGAAATGCTGGAAACGCTCGACCGGTATCTAAAATTCAACCCGCAGGACATATTGTTCCGCCTGCAGCGCGCTCGTGCCGGACCCTGACAACTATTCGGCACCGGCGTTTGGATTGGCCGCACGGAGCCGTTGAAATTCTTTGCTCTCCCTTGCAGCGTCTTCCGTTCGGCCCACCGCACGGTAGGCTTGCGCCAGAGTGAAGCGAGCGGGCAGGTCTTCCGGGCGCAGTTTCACCGCGGTCTGCAGATGTTGGATGGCAGAGTCGTATCGCTTTTGCTGGTAGTCGATGCGGCCCGCTAGCGATTGTACGCCTGGGTCGTCCGGTGCCGTGGCAAGTGCCGCGTCAATTGCCTTGGCGGCCTCGGCGACTTGGTCAGGTGCGGCGTCCAGCGTGCTCTTCGCCAGGTAATAATAGGCTTCGGTGCCGGATGCTCCTAAGGACATGGCGGTGTCTAACTGCGCTTTCGCGTCATTCGCGCGCTTTTGCCCTTCGAGCAAAATGCCATACGTGACATAGGGCTGCGCCCAATCCGGCCAGCGCTTTTCAATTTGCTTCAGCAGCACTTCGGCATCGCCGGCCCGCGTTGCTGCAATCAGCAAGCCGGCTTTCACTAGCAACGTGTTCGGGCTGTCTGCAATAGAGCTACCCGCGGAGTCGAGCAACTTCACTCCGTCTGCCGCACGGCCGTGGCGGGCGAGGAATAAGCCGGCCTGCTCGTAACTGTCCGCACGATTGCGGTCTAAAGCAATCGCCCGTTGGAACGCCGCGTTCGCCTCGTCGTAATGCGCTTCCGCTTCCAGTAAACGCGCCTCCGCTATCAGGGCGTCTACTGACTTCTGTGAATCCGGTATGGAATCTACCAGCGGTTTGGCCTCGGCCAACAGGTCTGCGTCCACCAGCGCGCGGGCGGCTTCGGCGGCCAATGGCGCCGGCGGGTTTAAATTTAGCAATTTCGTGGCCGCCTCGCGAGCTTGCGCCACGTCACCGCCATCCAGCTTCAGCTTCAGATAACGGACAAGAACGCCAGGGTCGCTCGCGTCTTCGCGGTAGCGCTTTTCCAGCTCGGTGCTGTAGCGGGCCTGCTGTTGTTCCGGGGGCAGGCTGAGGAACTCCACGAAGCCTGCCTTTGGCACACGATTGATCTGGTCCGGCCCGATGGCGCGGAATTTCGCCAATGCTGCCCGGGCCTGCTCGGATTGGCCCGCCTTCGCATACGCACGGCTCAAATGCATCCACACGCGGGCATCCGCGGGCGCAAGCTGCGCAGCCTTCGCCAGAACGGTAACGGCGTCGGCAGCCCGGTTCTGCGCCAGATACGCTTCGCCCAGACGATCCAGAATGTTGGTATTGTCCGGAACATGCTTGGCGGCCCATTCGAGATCCGGCAATGCTGCCCCGGTGTTGCCCTGTAGAAATCGCAGCACGCCGCGCCCGAAGCGCGCCGGAACCGAGGCTGGGTCTAGCGCCACCGCCTGGTCTAATTGCCGAGCCGCCGTTGCTGGATCGGACTGCGCCTGCATGATGCCAAGTTCGTAGTGCGCTGTCGCATCGCGTTCATGCCCGCGAACATAGGCTTCCAGAGCTGCCAAGCCTGCCGCTCTTTGCCCCACGGCCGCCATCACGAAGGCCTGCTCGCGGCGGGCGGTTTCATCTTTCGGATTCAAGCGGGCCGCCTGTTCATAAGCGGGCAGAGCATCTGCGTAATAGCCCAGTGCGCTGGCCGTGTCTGCCAAGCTTCGCTCGACGCTTGCACGCTTGGGGTCAATCCGCGCCGCATGCGCCAGCAGGCTCAATGCCTTCTCGCGGTCGTTGAGATCGTTCTCCACACCGGCCAGATTCGCCAGGGTGTCCACATCTTCGGGCCGCTGTGCCAGTGCCGCTTCCATCGTTTGCCGCGCTTTTTCCAAATGCCCCGCGTGGTACGCCGCCAGTCCCAGGTTGGACAGGACATCGAAGTTGGGCCCTACCTGGTCCGCGGTCCGGGCAAACGCCGCTTCTGCATCCGCATACTGGCCAATGGCCGCCAAGGCCAGGCCAGTGGAGAAATTTAAGCGCGCGTCACTGCTGCGAGTGCTATTGCTCAAGCGTGCAAGTACATCGCGGGCGTCGGCATCCCGATGCACCAGAAACAATGCCTGCATTTGAAGCAGCTGTACCTGGGGCTGTTCGCGCTCAGCAGCGGGCACCTGCTCCAGAAAACGCAGCGCTTGAGCACCTTGCTTCTGCTGAACGGCGATCCCTGCCAGTTGCAGTCTGGCGTTCAGGCGTCCTGGATCAATTTCCAGCACCTTCAAGTAGGTGCTGCGCGCTTCTTGCGTATGGCCCGTGGAGAGTTGATGGTTCGCGAAGTTGTTGAGAAGGGTGGCGGAGCGCGGAGCCAGGCGCAACGCCTGTTGATAAGCAGTTTCCGCTTCACCGAACTTCTGCTGCGCATCTAAAACAGCAGCAAGCAGCGTTAGCGCCGATGCATTCGCGGGATGAGCTTCGAGATAGTGATGAAGGGCGGATTCTGCGCCCATCAAATTGCCGTGTTGAAAGGCATCGGCGGCATCGCTCAGTTCGTCCGCTCGAGCACACGGAGTAGCCAGGACAAGGGCGGCACAGAGTAACGCAAAGCACTTCACTTCAAGATGAACTTTCTTCCTTATTGTATCGGCGCTTCGCTCGTTGGAGCCGGAGCCATGGTAGCTGCGGCCTTGGCGGGTCCGTCGCCTTCGTCGCCCGTGCAGTTCACGTTACAAACGGTTCCGTTTCAACTCGAAAGCGATGAGACACCCGACCGCCATCAACCCGCTTCCATGGCCGGCGGTGTCGCAGTGTTCGACTACAACGGCGATGGGCGCCCCGACATTTTCTTCACCAACGGGGCCAACATTCACAGTTTGAAAAAGGACGACCCGAAATACCGCAACCGGCTGTTTCGCAACGATGGCGGCGGGAAATGGACCGATGTCACCGCGGCCGCAGGCTTGGCCGGTTCTGGTTTCGACATCGGCGTTGCCGTAGCCGATTACGACAACGATGGCCATCCTGACCTCTTCGTCGCAGGCGTCCGGCACAACACGCTCTATCACAACAACGGTGATGGCACATTCACAGATGTGTCAGCAGCCGCAGGCCTAAGCAGTGGGAACGATCCCGATTTCGGCCCGCTTTGGGCCGTGGCGGCCGCCTGGGTGGATATCAACAACGACGGATTGCTTGATCTTTTCGTCGTGAACTACGTGCAATGGGACGTCGACAAAGAGGCTAAATGCGAGTATCACGGCAAGAACTACTATTGCCATCCAAAGTTCTATAAAGGGTTGCCCAATCAGTTGTTTCTGAACGAGGGAAGCGGCAAGTTCAAAGACATCTCTAAAGAGAGCGGCATCCGTTCACACGTGGGCAAAGGAATGGGCGTTGGCGTTGCCGATTACGATGGTGATGGCAAGCCCGACCTTTTTGTCAGCAACGATAACGAATACAATTTCCTGTTTCATAATGTGGGCGAAGGAAAGTTCGCGGAAGTTGCCTTCGACGCTGGCGTCGCCCTGGTGGAGAGCGGAAGCTTCATCAGCGGTATGGGGCTCGACTTCCGCGACTTCGACAACGATGGTTGGCCCGACATCGCCCTTACGGCACTCAACAACGAAACGTTTCCGCTGTTCCGCAATACCGGCAAAGCCACCTTCGAGGACATAACGGTTCCCACCGGCATGGCCAAGATTACTCGACCCATGTCGAGCTTTGGCGCAGGCCTGTATGACTTTGATAATGACGGTTGGAAGGACCTGTTTATCACGCGCGGCCATGTGGACACAATCGCTGTCGCGAACGAGGACCTCGCGCAGTTTAATACTGTGTTTCACAACCAGGATCGCGGCCAGCGTTGGATCCCGCTAACTGACGAAGCGGGGTTAGCTGCTTCGGCAAAAGCCCGGCACCGCGGCTTGGCATTCGGGGATTTCGATGGAGACGGTCGAGTGGATGTTGTTGCTACCGCGCTTGGTGCTCCACCTGAGATTTGGATGAACAAAAGCCCCGCACCGGCACACTGGATCGACATCAAGCTCCAAGGCACAAGGAGTAATCGTGATGGCATCGGTGCCGTGGTCAAAGTCACCAGCAAATCAGGTACGCAATGGAACCAAATGACCACCAGTGTCGGCTACGCCTCTTCCAGTGACGGCCCAGTTCACTTCGGTTTGGGGATGGATACCGCCGTCGACTCGGTTGACATTCAGTGGTCTAGCGGAGCGAAACAGCACCTGGAAGGCGTGCCTGTCGATCGCGTCATCACCGCGACAGAATCAAAATAGAGATCGCTAATAGAAAAAGGGAGCGAACCGTGAGGTCCGCTCCCTTTCCTGTTTGCCTTCGTCGACAGCCGCTTGTTAGAAGTACAGCTTCAAAGCAAGTTGGATATTGCGAGGGCTGTTTACCTGGCTGGTGATAGCACCAAACGTCGTGCTGCCCACCGAAGTGTTAGGCGCCCCGAACTGAACGCTGTTCAGCAGGTTAAAGGTCTCAGCGCGGAACTCCAGCTTCGAAGATTCGTTCCAAAGTTGGAAGTCTTTGAACAGCGAAGCATTCAAGTTGTTTGTTCCGGGCGCGGTGAGTTGGCTGTCCACGCGCGGAGCGGTGCCGTCGGCGTACTGGCACGGGAACCAGGGATTGGTGTAGCAGACTGGGCCCGTGTACCCGGCGGGTTCGGTGACGGGAATCGGCGCACCCGTTGCGCCGCTGGCGTTCGAGAAGTAGTTGTACTGGGGGCCGACCTGACCTGATGTTTTCAGCTGATAAGGCAGGTTCGGGCGCTGGTTGAAGCCAAACGGAATGGATGTGGCGTAGCCGTTGCCCAGGATCAGCGGCTGTCCGCTATCCCAACGATAGATGCCATTCAAGTGCCATCCACCGAGTACCCCATCCACCAGCCGGTTCCAATTAGCGCCGAAGGCTCGGCCCTTGCCAAAAGGAAGGTTGTAAACGAAGGAGAGCTGGGCAATCTGCGTGATGTTGAACTCCGAAACAGACCGGTCGAGACGCAGATTGTTCGGATCCTGAATGACCGCCAGGCTGCCGCCGGAGGAGCCGTTGATGTAAACGTTAGAACCGGCAATCGACGAATCGTCAATGCTTTTCTGGAACGTGTATGTAAACAGCGCCTGCAGTCCATGCGAGAACCGCTTTTCGACCCGAAGCTGACCGGAGTTATAGATGGAGTTGCCCCATGGCGGATCGATGTTCTGCAGTCCGGTGCCGCCGTAGCCTCCTACGTTGTCCGGGTATTGCGGATAAGGCAGGAACGCGTTGAACGCCGGCCAGGTACCGTTATAGAAACCGTTCGAGTACGACGGCGTAACGGACTTGATAGCCGAGGTCAAAGTAGGAGGGGTGTTCACAATTGCGGTGAACGCGCTCGGATTGGCCCGGAACTGGTCGGCCACCGACGCATTCAGGTGATCCAGGGCGTAAACGTCACCGCCGAGGTAGAGATGCGTTCCTTTGCGACCCACGTACTCTGCATCCACAAGAATGTCGCCCTTGAACTGGTGTTCAATGCCGAAGCTCCACGATTGTTCCATTGGAAGCTTGTTGAATTGGTAGATCGGCACGCCGTTCAAGCCGCTGCCAAGCCCGGTGTAGATGCCGAGGCTGTTCCCCTGAACAGCACCGATGGCCAGCGGTTGGCCTAGAACATCTGACGGGTAGAGATTCTGACTGTCGAATCCGGAGAAGCTGGTCTGCTGATCGTAGCCCAGGAAGCCCGCCGCTCCACTCCCCGTGCCGGCGGCGCCGTACTTGGAGGGATCGTAGTAGATTCCGTAGCCGCCGCGAACCGTGTTGTTCTGGCCAATGCGGTAGGCAAAGCCGAAGCGTGGTCCAATGCCGCCGTAATACGGTTGGTACGGCGAACGGCCATACCCGTTTTGGCCCACATACTCCAACGAGCCGCGGAGGCTGCCGCAGTAGAGACAATCAGCCGCACTCACGCCGTTTACTGGGGAGGCGGCGTTCTGATCGAAGAAGCTCATTCTGTTGTAGCGTTCCGTACGCGGAAGATCCACGTCGTAACGTACGCCCAGATTTAGAGTCAAGCGGGAGTTTACGTGCCAGTTGTCTTGAATGAAACCGGAGTATTGGATGTTTTGCGTAGCCGGAGCAGCCGGTATTTCATAGGTGCTCCATCCCGTAGCAGCACCCGTTAAGAAGCTCGCCATGGAATCGCCACCTTGGCTTGAATACTGTGAGGTCGCGCCCCCGTTAAAGGAGAACAGACCCGCGGGCGTTCCGAACTGGGTAAAGTTGATGCGGTGAATGCGGAATTCCCCGCCCACGTGCAGATCGTGGTTTCCGGCCGTCTTTGCGACCGACGCCAGAACGTGATAGACGTCACGTCCGTACAAAAGACCCGACCAGGGCTGGCCACCGATGTTGGCGTTGCCATTCTCGGCGTTGT
The DNA here is from genome assembly GCA_963814195.1 of uncultured Acidobacteriaceae bacterium. Classification (GTDB taxonomy): domain Bacteria; phylum Acidobacteriota; class Terriglobia; order Bryobacterales; family Bryobacteraceae; genus Bog-105. The sequence goes on along the minus strand of CAWFBU010000002.1, from coordinate 147,551 downwards.
AGCCGCCTATGGTGAAGGCCGGAGGCGCCACGAAACCCGAGGCGTTCAAATTAGCCGGTAATCCATAGCTCGTAGGATTGTAGCTTGGGAAACCTGCGGCAACACCGTTAGTATGCGACCAGTTGTGATCGTAACCAGCCGTCACATTCAGGAGTGTCGTGGGATTGAAAGTGTGCGAGTAGTTTACAGCGCCCGAGTAGACCAACCCCGTATTCGTTCCTTGCGTGTTGGCGTCCCAAACGTTACCGAAGATGTTCGCACCGTCAGAGTTGCTCCATACTTGCGAAAACCGAACGCTCACCTGATCGAACTCCGTCGGGCGCGCATCCAGTTTCAGATCGTATTGGTTGTTGTTGCCGGTATTTGAGCCGGTGCCGTAGAAGTTGGCGCCGAAGTTGTAGCCCGTTGTTCCAGCCAGACCGCCCGTGTTTGGCAGCGGGAAGTTCTGAATTACCTTTGCCGCAACCGGATTAATCAGGTTACCGGCCACACCGCGCGTGATGTAAGAGGGCAAGCCCGCTGCGTTGCTGGCGTAGGTCGCCATATTGTTAAACGGGATGAAGGAGGAACGAACACCACCGGCAGGGTTTCCCGCCTGCGAGTAAGAGATGGTGCCGCCGTAGGGATTCACGACTGCGGCGCCCTTGGAAGCGGACCAGGGATCGAAAATCTGTCCGGCAACCACTGAACACAGTCCAGCCGAGTTAAACGTCCCGCCGTGGTCGCCGCAGAGTTCACCGAAGTTCCCGCTGCGCTCGGCCTGACTAGGAACACCGTAAGTACCGGATGCCGGTGTTATCGCGCGGCTGCCATCGTAATCGAAGAAGAAGAAAATCTTGTCTCGCTTGATGGGCCCGCCAACGGTGCCGCCAAATTGGTTCTGATGGTAAGAGGTTCTTGGGAAGCCTGCCAAATTGTTGAAGAACGAATTGGCGTTCAAGTCTGTGTTGCGCAGGAAGTCATAGCCAACGCCATGGAACTGGTTGGTTCCAGAGCGCGTGACCACGTTGACAACCGTGCCGCCGCTAAAGCCGATCTCCGCACTGAAGTTCGTCTGCTGAACCTTGAACTCTTGCACAGCTTCCACGCTGGGCGTGTACAGCGGCGTAACGAAGCCCGTATTCTGCTCGTAAGACGTGCTGCTGATGCCGTCAATCAGAATGTCGGATTGGCCGTTGCGCGAACCGTCGGACACGAAGTTATTGCCAATGCCGTTGTTGTTGGTCGTTGAACTGCCAATCGCCTGGGAGACGCCGGGCGCCAGATACGCCAGGTCGAACACCTGACGGCCAAGCAGCGGAAGGTCGTTGATGAACTGCCGGTTGATGGTCTGTCCCGTCGCCGCATCTTCGGTCTGCAGCAACGGAGCGGAAGACTCCGATACCGTTACCGTTTGCCCGGATTGCCCTAGCTGCAGAGCAACATCGGCGTTCACGGCACCGGCAACGTCGATAATAATGTTCGGCCGTTCGTAACTGGTAAACCCTGGTGCCTCTACACGCTCCGTGTAGGTACCGGGAGATAAATTTCTTAAAGTATAAAGACCGTTCGCATCGGTATTCGCTGTGTAAGTGAATCCCTTTCCTGCGTCCGTCACGGTCACACTTGCATTTGGAACAACCGCGCCCGATGGATCCTTGACGGTACCGGTAATCGAACCGGTATACACCTGACTCCACGCGGTCACGGCGGCCATGATGACTAGCAGAACGTAGCTAATCACCAGACGTGGTGTTCGCATTGACTAATCTCCTTTCGAAAAACCCCATATTGAGAGGGAAGCATAAAATCAACCACTCAATTGCCTTCAGTGTAGAACCGAAATACAAGAAAGCGAAAGACTTATCTGCCGATTTCGAAGTGCGAAACACTACGATTTTGCGGATTCGAAAAGCGCCGTTTTCCGTTTTACGAATTGTTAAAGAGCCATTGTTGATATGGGCTAGTATCAATTCATAAAGGCTTCTTCGTGCGTCTGTGTTGCTCGCTAAGCGTGGATTGACGGGCTCTAATCGCAAATACGCTGATTTGATAGCACTTACAAAGTACTAACTAAGTGTGGCTGTTCAATTCTTATTAGCTTTGACGTTGAACGCGTTTTCGGTACGCAACATCCGGATGGGATGACCTTATTCCGGAATTTGGAATTCCCCAATCCGAATAAGAAAGCCCAGCAATGTTTCTTGCTAAGAAGCAATTAGGACAGATTACGGGGATAAAGCCTATTGTGCAGGGATAAAGGTAAACGCGACAGGCGACGGGGTGTTCACAACTTGACCCGTAGGCTTCAACTCGCCAGAGGATGCATCCACCCGGAAAACAACGAAGTTGTTGGTCTTCTGGTTTCCAGCGAACAGGTATTTGCCAGTGGGATCGAATGCCAGGCCGCGAGGCATTTTGCCTTCTGCCGAAATTACCTGGATGCGTTTGATTCGGCCCGAACCAGAGTCGACGGAAAATACAGCAACGCTGTCGGCACCCCGGTTGGTTGTGTAGAGAAACTTGCCCTTGTGGTCCAGCAGGATCTCGGCCGGCCCGTTCTCTCCCTTGTAATCATCCGGCAAGGTGGACACATCTTCCACTTTCGTCATGCTGCCACTGGCCTTGTCGTGCTTGAAAACGCTTACTTCGCTCTTTAATTCGTTGATAACGTACGCAAAGCTTTCATCTTCTGAAAACACCAGGTGGCGGGGGCCCATGCCTGCATCTTGTTTGACCGCGGGCGGCTCGTTCGGCGAAAGCTTGGCCGAGGACGGATCGATCTTATAAAGGCGAATCTCGTCCAGCCCGAGATCGGGCACATAAGCCAGCCGGTTGTCTTGTGAAATGACAACCTCGTGCGCGTGCGGTCCCTCTTGCCTTTGCTGATTTACGCCGTGCCCGTGCGCGGACATGAGCGATGCCATTTCGCCCAGGGAGCCATCCGCTTGAATGGGAAACGAAGAGACTCCACCGGTGACGTAATTGGCGACAATCACCATCTTGCCGGTTCTATCTACCGCCAAATGACAGGGCGCCACGCCGTGCGAGGACTGGTGATTCAACGGCTTTAACTCGCCACTCTTCTTGTCGATGGAGAAAGCCGCAACAGCGCCGGGCGTGCTTCCTTCCAGTTCGCTTACGGCATAGAGGAAGCGCTGCTCGGGATCGGTAGCCAGGAAAGACGGATTGGTGACTTCCCCAACGAGACCAAGCGGCTCCAGCTTCCCAGTATCGGCGTGAAACTTGTACCCGTTGACGCCCTTGCCGTAAGCACCGACATAAAGAAAGTAGTTCGATTGAGACACGTGTTTATCTTCTCCGCGCAAATGGGATAACAGGACGCCCGAGGAAAGCACGGCCAGGACCGGAACAACAGTAAGCAAGGACCGCAGGAACGAATAGTGATTCATCGACGCCGCCAAGCGCTACGGTATCAAACATGTTCGAATCGAGTGCCCGGAGCTAAGAGACGCGACCGCTTTGGCGAAGCTGATCGCGGAACATGGCCGCAAATGGAGCCCATGTCGTTCGCAAGTCTTCCAACCGGGCGCGCATCTTACGCTGCCAGTTCGGATACTCGGCCGTGCTGCCTGGCAGGTTCTGCTGCTCCGTCTCCTTGGTCAGATCTTCCTGGTTCAACAAAAGCAGCATGGAAGGCACGCGCGATAGAAAGGCGATGATGGCACCGTGCAGCACGCCATCGACCTCTGGCACCTGTGCCGCATCCCGGGCGAAGCCATCGGGCAGCAACCCTTCGGCATGCAGAATGTCCAGCATGGCTTGTTTCTCTCGCGAACGGTCGTGCCACTGCCCATTCGCACCGTTGTCGTCCACCAATCCCGCCGACCGCCGGGCTTCGATGTCGCGGCCATACCAGAAGCCGCACATGGTAGCGAGATCGTGCGTGCTGGATGCGACAAGTGCCTGCCGTGGGTATTCGCCAGTGCCCTTGAACCGTCCGTCGCGATGCTTTTCAAAATAGAACAGCCGGTAGCTGAGGATGCGGAAGCGTCCCAGCATGTCCCGGATTTCGTCCGTTACCGTTCCCAGGTCCTCGCCCACAATAATGTTCTGCGACCTCTCGCTCTCCAGTGCGAGGATGCGCATCAGGTCCGTTGCACGGTCCCGAACATAGGTTCCATCCGCGGCAGAAACGCCTTCCGGAATCCAAAACAGCCGGAATAGCCGCATGACATGGTCGATGCGTAGCGCGCCCCCATGGCGCACAATCTTGCGGATCGACTCGCGATACAGGCGATAGCCGTCCCTGAAGTGCGCATCGCTGTGAGGTGGCGGGAAAGCCCAATCCTGTCCGCTGGGCGAGAAGTCGTCGGGCGGTGCGCCGACGCGGCAGCCGGAGACGTAGAACTCTGGGTATGCCCAAAGGTCCGATCCGCAGCTATCGGTTGCGAGCGCCAGATCGTGATACAAACCGACGGGCAAGCCTTGTTGCTTAGCGTAACGCTGCGCGGAGGCAAGCTGTTCCTCTATGGCGAACTGTATGTACTTGTAATACGACAAAAGCCGGTGATGTTCCCTGGCAAAGCGCTGGCTGGCGTCCGAGTGCGGGTCGTGGTATTCCCGCGGCCAGTCGCGCCACGTCCAGCGATTGCCATCCTGTTTATGCAGTACTTCATCTAAGGCCGAGTACAAAGCGAAGTTGTGGAGCAGATTGCCTTCACGCTCGCAGTATTCGTCGAAGGCATGGGCGCGCTCCACGTTCTTCGACCGCGCTTGCTGGAACTGGCGGAACAACAGTTTCAGAAAGCGCCGCTTCAACCGGCTTACCTGGTGGTATTGAACGAATTCAGAAGCCCGTAACTCGTGCAAGTGGGCCTGCATTCGCTCCGACCGCAAGATCTGACCGGCCACGCTGCAGGCGGCAAACTCAGGGATGGCTTCAATGTCCAGGTAGATCAGATTCTTATAGAAAAGCGACAGCGGCAAATAGGGACTCGTATTGTAAGGAACCCGGTTGTGTAGCGCGTGCAGGGGATTGAGTCCGATGAAAGCAAAGCCAACGTCCCGGGCGGCCCAGTCAACTAGAGTCTTCAGGTCGGTGAAATCGCCGCAGCCCCAGTTCCGGTCGCTTCTCAGACCGTAGAGCGTCACATTGAAGCCGGCACTTCGTCCGCCTTTTGCCAACTCATCCGGCAGATACGCGCGATCGGGACACACAATCAGGTGAGCGCTGCCTATATTTGAGCCATTGCGGGTGATCCGCAGCTCGTGATAGCCATGCGGCACCTCCGCCGGCAAATCGAGCTTGTAGGTTGTCCAGGTTTCATGCCCGACATCGACGCGCCGGAGTTCGTGCAGCTGTGAGACACCAAGCGTGCCCGAGAGCCGCTGCCCGTCCTCAAGCAGCAACTGATAACCAATGTCGCCGTCACGGTCCCAGGCGGCCAGCGTGAGCGGAACAAAACGCTCTTCGTCCGAGACCACTATCGTTTCCGGCAGGACGTAAGAATACGCGGCTCGAAAGCGGCGTTCCCGTTCGGCATCAATCGATTCCTTGCTGGAGACATCCCACTGCGAAGCAGCCAGAATGCGTCGCCGAATATCGACCGGAACCTCATGATGTTTGTGAAAAATGTCCCAGTAACCGGGGTCGATACGCTCTTCATGGGCAGCGCGTGTAACCGCCTCGTCGTAGTGTGACGAGCGATGGAAGGATAGGTGGCCGGGAGACATCACTGTGTAGATAGCGAGTGCGGCAAAGGCAGTTTCGGAAATGCCGTTGGCGGTTTCACATGGGATAATAAGGTCGTGGCCGACGCTGAACGATTCGAAATAAGTCAACCGCCCGACCTTTACTCGCGCATGGATAACGATCCGAGCGTGGGACTGGAAGAAACTATTTTCACGACAACGTTGGATAGCGCGCTGAACTGGGCAAGAAAGAATTCGCTCTGGCCTATGACCTTCGGCCTGGCGTGTTGCGCGATTGAAATGATGTCGATGATGGCGTCGCGCTACGATGCGGCCCGCTTCGGGGCCGAAGTCTTCCGCGGATCGCCGCGCCAGTCCGACCTGATGATCATCGCGGGCCGAGTCTCGCAGAAGATGGCCCCTGTGATTCGGCAGCTGTATCGGCAGATGCCCGAGCCCAAGTGGGTCATCTCAATGGGTGCCTGCGCGACATCGACAGGCGTTTTCAACAACTATGCGCTTATGCCGGTGAATCAGGTGATTCCTGTGGACGTTTACGTTCCCGGCTGCCCTCCGCGCCCGGAGCAACTGATCTACGCCCTGATGATGTTGCAGGAGAAGATTCAGAACGAGCGCGGGACAGTGAAACGCACTTTGAATCTGTAACGCAGCGGCACGCCAATTCCGCTGCGGTGCCTGGTGACACAGAGTGCGGAAAGGTAAGCGCCGGCTAGGCGCTCACCGACCGTGCGGCAGCGGAGGGAAGCAGTTCCACCTTGATCCAACCCGCCTCGCGTTTATCGAATGCTTTGTAAGCTTCAATGACGTCGGTTAAGGGCTGCACCTGTGTGAGGACATGCGTCGGGTCAACGCGGCCGGTCTGAACAAAATCGATTAGGCGCGGAAGATAGCGCCGGTGATTGCAATTGCCCATATTGATGGTGAGATTGCGGTTCATGGCCATCCCGATGGGGAAGGTTTTTGCTGCCATCGGGTAAACACCAATAATCGATAAGGTGCCGGCCTTTGCCAACGACTGTACGGCCCAGTCCAAAACCTGCGAGGGACCGTCACCAGGAACCCAATTGCCATTCTTGGGCTTCGTCTTAGGTGCGATTTCCTTCACTTGCTCGCGAAAATCGTCTGCTTTGGCCTTGGCCTCTTTAGCGGCGGGTCCGCTATGCGGCTGCTGCGCATCTACACCCACGGCGTCGATGGCACGATCGACGCCCACTCCGCCCGTTAACTGCATCATCTGCAGCACCGGATGCTCCTCGTCGAAGTTAATAATCTCGGCGCCTTGCTTCTGCGCCATTGCTAAGCGGGAAGGGATGTGGTCCACGGCGAAAATCCGGCCGGCGTCGTACAGCTTTGCACTCGCGATAGCGAACTGGCCAACCGGACCGCAGCCAAAGACCGCAACGGTGTCGCCTGGCTTGATTTGAGCGATGTCGGCCCCGAAGTAGCCGGTGGGAAATATATCCGACAAGAGAATTGCTTTCTGATCGTTAACCTCGGCAGGCAGCTTCACCAGACCTGCATTGGCAAATGGGATCCGCGCAAACTCAGCTTGCAAGCCGTCGAAGGCTCCGGTTTCCAACGGTCCGCCGAAAAACGCAGTGCCGGCCTGTTTGCCATTCGGATTGGCGTTGTCACATTGGGCCTGGTATCCGGCGCGGCAATAGGAACAGTAGCCGCAGGCAATGGTGGAGGGGATTACTACCCGATCTCCGACGCGGAGGTTGCGAACGCCCTTGCCGACCTCCTCTACAACGCCGACGCCCTCGTGGCCCAGAATGGTGCCCGGTTTCATACCGCTCAAAGTGCCGCGGATCATATGTAGATCGGTGCCGCAGATCGCGCTCGCCGTTAAGCGGACGATCGCATCGGTCGGCTCCTTCAGCTTCGGTTCCTTGACCTGATCCAGACGAATGTCTCCAACGCCGTGGAAGACCACTGCTTTCATCTTGTTCTCCCTCGTACATCGGACGCCCAATCAAGGGCATCATCTCCGCGCAAATCGACCAGTGTCGGTGCCGTCAAACTTGCAACAACTTCGGGAGGGAAAGTACGTAGTGTGGCTGAAACGGCACACACTCGCGCGTGTAAACCGCAGAAAAGGAACGCGTAACCGGAACCGAGCGTCGAACCGTTGTTATGCTGTGTGCTAATAACGATGATCTGTGAAACTACGATAGGCCGGCCGGTAGAGGTGGCGGGTGTTGGTCTTCACCATGGTGCTCCGGTGTCGCTTCGAGTCACTCCCGCCCCGGCAGCAACCGGCATTGTTTTTGTCCGCACAGATCTGGAGAACACGAAAATTCCGGCCAGTTGGGAGTATGTAGAGCGGGTGAGCTACGCCACCAGCCTAATGCATCCTCAGGGCATTTTTATTTCCACGACCGAGCACCTGTTAAGCGTGCTGTACAGCATGCGAATCGACAACGCTTACGTGGAGCTTAACAACCTGGAAGTGCCGATTCTGGACGGCAGCGGGTTGCCTTTCGTGGAGCTTATACGCCGCGCCGGGATCCGCCATTACCGGCGGCCGCGCCGCTACATGCGGGTAATCAAACCGGTTTCGGTGGAAGCGCAGGGAAAGCGAGTGGCCATCCTGCCTTCAGACAGGTTTGAGCTTCGTTGCAACAACTTCTTTGACCATCCGCTTGTGGGCCGCCAGACCTTAGAAATGGAGATCACTCCGGAGTCGTACGCCCGGGAAATCGCGCCTGCCCGAACCTTTGGCTTCGAATATGAGCTCGACCAAATGCGGGATATGGGGCTGATTCGCGGCGCCACGCTGGAGAATGCCGTCTGTTTCACTCGAGATGGAGTGGCGAATCCCGGCGGCTTGCGGTTCAGAGATGAGTGCTGTCGCCACAAGGCGCTCGATTTGATAGGCGATTTAGCGCTGATTGGAAAACCACTGCTGGGCTTGGTTGACGCTGAAAAGGCCGGTCACGCCATGCACGTGGCCCTGGTTAACAAAATAATGTCCGATCCTTCGCTGTACGAGGTGGTCACCCTGGAACAGACTCGAATGTCCAGCGCGGGTGCCGCTTAAGCGTTGCCGGCGGCATCGAAATCTACTTACTCCTAACCAGTCAGTTGCGCGCACCTGGACGACACAGGTGGGACTCTTACTCCCTTTCCAAGCCGATGGTTTCCGGCCATCATCAAACGAAGAGGAAGACCGCATTATGAGCCGCAAAAACTGGTCTAATCTTTTCTATCTGATAGCCGTCCTCAGCATAATATTCGCGGCCATGGTGAGGTTCCCCTTACGGGTGCTGGTTGTTGTTGCTGCCTCTGCTCTCATACTGCTGGCACTGCGCACCCGGAAGCGGATGGTCTGAGAATGCTATTTCCCGGTAAACGCTGCTCGACCAGCTAAGATACCTCTTGCGACAGCTACCGCATCTGCTTACGCTTTCGCGACTCGCCTCGACGCCTTTTCTCGCCTGGTGCATCATTCATCGGCAATTTTGGGAGGCCTTGGCGATTGTTGGCGTGGCGGGTATCACCGACGGCCTGGATGGCTATACCGCTCGCAAATTAGGGGTATCCGGACGGTTGGGCCTGATCCTGGATCCCCTCTCGGACAAGTGTATGTTGGTTACGCTGTTCTGTGCGCTTGCCTGGGCGGGTCTCATCCCGGTCTGGATCTTCGTCCTGGTGATGACGCGCGACCTGGTGATTGTCGTAGGATCCCTCTTGCTGCGATGGCTCCGGAACATCCGCCGGTTCGTACCGTCGATGCTGGGGAAGGTGAGCACCTTTTTCCAAATTGTGTACGTACTGTTGGCACTACTCTACCCAGCCACGCCCCACGTGTTACTTTTCTGGCTCCGCGAGACCGCACTGGCCTTGACAAGCTTCTTTACTTTCGTAAGCGGTGCTGGTTACGTGCGCCTCGGCATCCAATTAGCGTCTCGTAAGCCGAAAACTGCAGTTGCCTGATGCCGAGCATTGACGCCTCCCCAAGTGCGGAGTAGCCTGAAGACATGGAGCCCAGTCTGGAACTTTATCGACCATGGCGCCTGTACGCGCGTTTGGGCTGGGCCGCGTCTGCCGGTTCCCTGGTATCGTGCGGCTGCGGGATCTATTCGCACCTCGCATTCATCCCGGCTGCGCTCTCCGCGCTGACTGCGGTGTGGCTCTTTTGGCTGGCTGCCCGTCCGGATTTGCGCGTTTCGCGCTCACATTTGAACATTGGTGAACGGACCATCGTCTGGCAGGAAATCCTGCGGATCGATCATGCATTTGCGTCGCCGCTTGTCTTGAAGTTCGGCTTAACTAATCAGCGCCGCTTAATGCTGGTTTATCCGGGTGAGCCGGCCCAGATCGCCGTTTTTGTAGATAGCCTTCGACGAAACTCGTATTTGGCCACGTTTGACGGCGTTCGCTACCGCGACTACCATTTATGGTCCAGCTTAAGCGACGCCGAGGCGGAGCAACTGGGGATGGATGAGCCCACACCGATGATCTCGCCCGATGATGAGCAGGAAATCGAGCGGATGTATCAGCGTTTGAAAAGCGTCGGGCATATTGACGCAGCCGGTTCGGACGAAGCGCGTACCGCCGGTGAGGACTAGAACTGGTTCAGCGTAAAGCCACCCCAGGAAGAACTCGCAGCCGGCTATTTTTCTCATTCTCCTTTTTCGGCATCATCGTCCTGCTCGTTCTGGTTTTCCAGACGAAACTGCTGGAAGCTGCCGGGGCCTCGCTGGTGGAAAGCGATGCGCCGCGAAAAGCCGATGCCGCGCTGGTTCTAGGCGGTGACATGTGGGGAACGCGAATCATACGGGCTGCTGAATTGGTGCGCGCAGGATATGCACCCTATGCCTTCGTCAGTGGCCCGGAGGCGTACGGTGCCCACGAATCCGATTTGACGATTGCGTTTGCGGCAAAACGGGGATTCCCGCCGTCTGCCTTTCGCGCCGTACCAAACCATTGTGTTTCTACGGAAATGGAGGCCGTTAAATTCGGAGATATGTTCAGGCAAAGCGGGTTTCGCACCGTTTTGCTGGTGACCAGCAACTTCCATACGCATCGCGCGGCGGCCCTCTTCCGAAAGCAGAATCCCTGGCTTCAAGTGGTGGTTGTGCCTGCCGACGATCCTTCATTCGGAGTACATACCTGGTGGAAGACTCGGGAAGGGCGAAAGATCTTTGTATTGGAATGGAGCAAGACGGTAGCTGCTTGGCTAGGCGTCTAAACGGGCGGATCTTGTCATGCTGAAATCTTTATCTACCTTGTGGCCGTACCTGCGGCGCTACCGTCGCGGGTTGACTCTTGGCATTCTGTCGCTTACTTTCAAGGATCTGTTGGCCGCCGCCCAACCGATTGTCATTAAGCTCGGCATCGATTCCATGATGCGCGGCTTCGCTATTCGAACCGTGCTGATTCTCGCGGCCGCACTCATCGCGTTATCGCTGGTGAAAGGCGTGTTCCAGTACTGGATGCGCGTGATCATCATCGGCATCTCGCGCGACATAGAGTACGACCTGCGCAACGATCTCTTCGGCAGTCTGGTGCGGCTCTCCCAGGATTTCTACAGCCGGTATCGGACCGGCGACATTATGGCGCGCAGCACTAACGACCTGAATGCCGTGCGCATGATGCTGGGGCCGGGCGTCATGTACTGCAGCGAAACGATGCTGATGCTGGTGTTATCAGTGGCCGTAATGCTGCACTCAGACCCGCGCCTTACGGCAGTGGCTCTGGCGCCTGCTCCCCTGGTGTCGCTGGCGGTAATTCTTTTCGGCCGGCGAATCCACACCCGCTTTGAACACATTCAGCGCATGTTTTCCGACATCAGCAGCCGCGTGCAAGAGAACCTGGCCGGCGTGCGTGTGGTCCGCGCCTATGCGCAGGAGACGGCGGAACTAAAGGAGTTTGAGCGGCTGAACCAGGATTACATTCGCGAAAACATCGGCCTTGCCCGCATTCAGGGTTTCTTCATGCCGTTGCTGCAGGCGCTTATCGGCATTACGTTCCTGCTAGTGCTCTGGTACGGCGGCCGCCAACTGCTGGCGCACCGAATCACCCTGGGTAGCTTCGTCATGTTCAACACCTACATGGGCATGCTGATCTGGCCGATGATCGCGTTCGGCTGGGTGGTGAACCTGATGCAGCGCGGCACTGCGTCGCTGAACCGCATCAACGACATCCTCCATCAGGAACCTACCGTGACGCGTCCGGCCCGCGTCGCTGCCGATGTCTCTCAGATTCCAGCCAGCATTGGGTTCGAACGCGTAAGCGCCACTTTTGGAGGACGCCATGCTCTCAAGGATTTGACGCTGACTATTGGTGCGGGAGAGACCATCGCGATTGTGGGACATACCGGCAGCGGAAAAACCACACTCGCCAATCTCATCCCACGCTTTTTCGATCCGACTTCGGGCGTGGTAACGGTCGGCGGCGTTGATGTGAAGCAACTGGATCCGCACGAACTGCGCCGCCAGATTGGCTTTGTCCCGCAAGAAACTTTCCTTTTTAGCGCCACCTTAGCCGAAAATATTGCGTGGGGCGTCCCGGATGCCGCCGAGGACGAGATTCAGCGCGCTGCGGAGATTGCCGGCTTGGGCCCTGATCTTGACACTTTCCCGAATGGTTTGAAGACCGTTATCGGCGAACGCGGACTTACTCTCTCAGGCGGACAGAAGCAGCGTGCGGCCATCGCGCGTGCGGTTCTCCGGAACCCGCGCATCTTGATCCTGGACGATGCTCTTTCGAGTGTTGATACTGTAACCGAAGAGCAGATCTTGTCGGAACTCGCCTTCGTCATGAGCGGCCGCACCACCATCCTGATCTCGCACCGAATCTCCACCATCCGGAATGCGGACCGAATTGTTGTCTTAGGTAACGGCCATATCGTCGAAGAGGGTACGCACGCATTGCTGCTGAACCGGAACGGCTTGTACGCCGATCTGTATCAAAAACAATTACTGGAAGAAGAACTGGAGGCAATTTGAACCGCCGTCGTTTCCTGACAACCGCCATGGCCACGGGCGCTGTGTCGCGCTTGCCCGTGTGGGCGCAAGAGTACCGGATCAAGGGCGCTGATCTGAAATTGGGCATCGCGTCCTACTCGTTCCGAAAATTTACTCGCGCACAGGCTATTCAAATGACGAAGGAACTGGGCACTCCCTACCTCAACGTCAAAGACTTTCATCTGGCGCTGGACAGTTCGCCGGAGCAGATCGCGGCGGCGCGCCAAGAGTTTGCGGACGCCGGCATCACTCTGGTGGGCATAGGAAACGTCAGCTTTTCGAAGGACGATCCCGCTGACATGCGGCGCAAATTCGAGTACGCAAAGCACCTGGGTGTGCCGCTTATCGTTTGCGCACCCACACCCGTGACTCTGCCGAAACTCGAGCCGTTTGTCCGTGAGTTCGACATCAAGATAGCCGTTCACAATCACGGGCCGGAGGACCCAAATTTTCCAACGCCGCAGAGCGTACTGAAGATCGTAAGAGATTTGGACCCACGCTGTGGCTTATGTATCGATGTGGGCCATACCGCCCGTACTGGTGTCGATGTCATTCAGTCCATCGCCGAAGCCGGCCCAAGATTGCTGGATATGCATGTGAAAGATCTGGCGGACATGCGTGTGAAGGAGAGCCAGGTAGCCGTAGGAAAAGGCAAGATGCCGATTAAAGGCATCTTCGAGCAGCTGATTCAGATGAAATACAACGGATCAGTGAATCTTGAATATGAGATTAACGACGCAAACCCAATGCCAGGTATGAAAGATAGCTTCAACTATATGCATGGTGTCTTGAAGACGCTACAAGCTTGAGGGATTACGCCGAGACTTTCCGTACGGCCTCAACAAACGGTACTTCCAGTTCCGGCATGTCGATATGCGTCTGCGTGCCCATACCCGGCTTGCTTGAAATGTTCATCTTGAACCGGGAGCCGAACACCACTCGCAGACGCTCATTCACATTGCTGACGCCGATGCCCTGTTCGTAGAGGGTGTCCAGCTTTTCGGGCGCGATGCCCAAGCCGTCATCCTCTATAACGATGTGTAACCTGCTGCCTTCAGTCCAGGTGCGCAGCTTCACCGTTCCGCCCTCTACCTTGCTTGCCAAGCCGTGCTTAATGGAGTTTTCCACGATCGGTTGCAGCAGCATGCTCGGGACCATACGATCCTGGGAAGCTTCTTCTACGTCTTTCTCGAACCTCAGCTTGTCGCCGAAACGCACCATCTCAATACCCAGGTAGTCGTCGATGAACGCTATCTCGTCGCGGAGCGGTGAGAAGCTGTCGGTCTTCCGTAGTAAGCGGCGCAAGATGCTCGAGAGCTTGTAGATCATGCTGCGCGCGCGGGTGGGGTCGATCCTGATCAAAGTCGATACCGAGTTCAGGGTATTGAACAGGAAGTGCGGGTTAATCTGATTCGTCAGCGCAGCCAGCCGTGCTTCGGTTAGGCGAATGCGCTGCAGCTCCAGTTGCCGCTCTGCGCGAAAGCTGCTCCAGACTCGAATGGGAAGAGACACCGCGAACAGTGTGGTGGCGGCACTAGCGGCGAACAAGCCCCACGATAGATGCAGGCCTTCGAAGAGGAAGAACGTGTTGCGCTTGATGAACAGTTGATGGATGCCCCATCGGAGGAACTCGGCGACGATGACCAATGCGCAGCAGACGACATTGAAGGCCGCGCGTTCCACCACACGCCGCTCAATGCCGCGCCGGTTTAACCTCAACACCTGCCGGAACAGCCGGTAAAGGTTCAAATCGGGGAAGGGCGAGAAATACCAAATGTCTTCCCGCTGTGGCGCCAGATCGTGCATCAACGCGCCGATCAGCCCAGCCGCCGCGTAGAGAGGCATGGACATGAACTTGCCACTGATCATGTCGGGTAAGCAAACGCACAGACCTGTAATAAGGCCGCTGACGTAGCCGCCCAGCATGCCTGCAATGATGGCGCCTTCAAATGCGAGGTCTACGGCAGGATACTGGTGCCGGCTGAGCAGACGGATGACCGCTGTTCCGCCAAAGATCAGCGAGAACAGAAACGCCAGCTGGAGCCGGTCACTGACGCTCTTCTCATCTTTAAGCAGGATCTTCTGCATGCGCGCAAACCGCATTAAAATGCTGGCCAGGGACGCCGAAACGGCCACTTTTATCAGGAGCGCGGCAACTTGAGGTTGTGACGGCATGAAGAAGAACGAGTCTTGGACTTTATAATAAAGGTGTAGTTGTCACATTTCACCCTAAACAAACTGGCAGAAGCTGATTTCCCCAGCCGCTTCGGAGCATTTCGTATCTATGCGTTCGAGGGTCTCCGGCCCAATGGTACTGAGGAAGCGCTCGCTTTGCGTATTGGCGACCTCGGAACTGAACATGGGGTCCCGCTGGTTCGCATCCATTCGCAATGTCTTACGGGTGACGTGTTTCACAGCCTGCGCTGCGATTGCCGCTCACAACTGGAACTGGCGCTCGATCAGATTGTGGCAGAACAGCGAGGGCTGCTGATCTACGAGCATCAGGAAGGGCGGGGTATTGGCTTGATGAACAAGATCCGGGCGTACCAACTGCAGGATGAGGGATTGGATACGGTGGAAGCGAATGAGCGGCTTGGGTTCAAGGCCGACTTAAGGGATTATGCGCTTCCCGCTGCCATTCTGAAGTATTTTGGCGTGAAGCAGGTGCGTCTGCTGTCCAATAATCCCGACAAGGTGGCTGCCTTGGAGAATGCCGGGATCCAGGTGGTAGAACGTGCCCCCATCATCGCTCCGCCGCTTTCGACAACCGCTGACTATCTGCGTACTAAGCGCGACAAACTAGGACATATCTTCTAAAGCAAAGAGCCCCTAGCTGAAGCTAAGGGCCTTTCCCTGTCACCGCCGAACCTTCTGACTCCGGCTACTCGCCGGTGGCTGACTGCCGGACTACCTCGCCGGTGGCGGCGGTCCCGGGGCCGGTGCGCTTGGCATAATCACGAGAGAGTTCAGGAGCGGCTCTGAATGACTATTGTCGCCACCCGTCGCTCGTATCGATAAACGCAGCGTAGTGTCCGTCACCGTGGCCGGAAACGATTGCGACTGCGCCACGCGACAGTTGTAGCCAACGCCCGGGCCGAAATCCCAGTTGCTCATCACGACCTGGCCTTGCGATTCGATGTTGAGCGGCCCAAGAATAAGCCCGTTATCGAACGTGCCCCGGTTGTACTGGCCCACGCACCCGCCGACGCCGAACGTCATCGTCACCAGATAGCGGCCATTCGGCACATGGAAGCGATACAGAATGTCGTCGCCCCAGGTGTACATGAAGCTCGCCGTTTGCGTCCAATTCGCAATCTTTCCCCAGGCGTTGACTGGGTAATTATCATTAGTCGCGTTGTAGGTGCCCGTTTCGAAGCCCAGGTCCGGAAGCCAGGGGTTGCCGCGATCATCAACGGTAGGCGAAGGGCTTCCGCTATCAATGCGAATGGCGCCTGACGGAAGCACGGTGACTTCAATGGAAGTGGTAGCGTTGGCATCCACAACACTGGTTGCGGTGAGTGTGGCCGTAGTGAGGCCCGGTACCCAGGCTGGTGCCGTATAGACGCCTGCGGAGTTAATGGTGCCTGCTCCTGAGCCGGGGCTAATGCTCCAGGTCACGGACTGGTTGGCGCTGCCGTTCACCCAAGCCGGAATTGTAAATGCGCCGGTGCCTGCCTGTACCACGATAGCCGGGTCGGGCGTGCCAACCATCACTGGCTGAAGAGCAATCGGTATATAAACAAAGTTCGACGGGTTGCTGGCATCTGCCACTTGAAGAATGGAAGAGTTCGCCGCATGCGCATAAGCGTTGTAGGGCCAAACCGTGTTCAGATTTGTGCTCAGCATCAGGGAAGACTCGTCAACGACTTCGAAATTTGATGCATCGATTCGCGCATCCTGAATCGTCTGCAGGTCGCTGACGACCGACGGATCTTCTGTGACGTCGCTTGAAGCCGAAATCTGGCCTGTCATTCCGATATCGGCAAGAAACATCCCATATTGTTTCAGCGCGGTCAGGACTGTTTGCGCCGCTGGAGGAAAGCCGGAGATGTCAAAATTTGCTTTCAGTCGGAATCGAGCACCCATCGGCGACGAACCAGGTTGCGAAGCGGTGGTGGAGATGGCCGGCCAAAGAAACTGCGCTCCAATACACCCGGCGCACGCAGTGAAGCGAAGTGCGTGATTCACCGAACCCGCTTTAATTTCGCTCAGATGCAAGGTCAACGGCGCCAGCGGCAAGCCGGCGGCATCGGTTGTTCCGCCACCATTGTTGCCATTCGGCTGTGCGCTGTCGGTCCCGTGATAAGTCCAGCCGCTAGCGGCCGTGCAGCCAGGGCAATACGGGTTTAAGTTGCCTTCCTGGTACGTTTCATAGAATTGACAAGTCTGGTGATTTAACACCAGCATGTGATGGTCATTCTCGCCATCGGTCGTATCGGCCCCAGTCTCACGCTTCTTATTTCCAGGTGCAATGACAGGAAACATGGCGCCATTTAGTAAGTGGCTGTAACGGAACGTCTCGGGTGCTGCCGGCTGTGAGTTATCAATGACATTTGTCCCCCATTGATAGGTCACACTGACGGGAGCGATGAGGGTGGAATAAATCCAGCTGTTAGAGCTGGCGTGCACGGGAACGGAATCGATACGCGTTGTGTAAACGGAGTCGGTAGGCGCCGTGAGACAACCATTTAGAACGTGTCGAGCAGGCTCCGCGGACGTCAGTGCATGATAGACGGTGCTTGTTCCTTGCGAGCTTTCCACCCACCCGTTTGCGATCACGGTGAAAGTTGCCGGACGATCGACAGTGAAGGTGATGGTGCCGCCCTGATTGACGGATGGATTGCTGGGACTGACCTGAATTCCTTGTGCCCACGTAAGGCAAGGCAGCAGAAACAAAATGGTTCTCTTCATTGGCTCCTACCCGCTGATAACGAGCCGCAACAAGGCACGCCTCTGCTTGGTTGCGCGGTACGGCAATGCAATCAGGGGAGGGCAGCCCATCGCTAGAATGCAGCGACAGACTTCTTGCGGCTTGTTTGTACGATTTCCCTAAGGTAGTGGCAGGGCTGAACGCGACTTCTCGCGGCCCCGCAGGCACTCGAGTGCCTCAGCGCGGCAGGTCTTTTCTGAAGTGATAGCCGTCGACATGACGTGGCATGATGGAGTAAGCGGCGCTACCTCAGCGGCCGCTCTGTGCAAACTTGCACGGGCCCTTAGCTCAGCGGTTAGAGCAGAGGACTCATAATCCTTTGGTCGAAGGTTCAAATCCTTCAGGGCCCACCAACCAAGATCTGAGAACGGAGCCTTAGCACGCTGGCGAATAGCGCACGCCTAAAACGTGATCGACTGCGGGGAGGCCGCAGCTGCACAGCGCTTCCCCGTAACCGGCCTTAATAAAGCTGCACGAGCGCCAGCCCTTGTGCTGGTATCACAATCGGATCTCCCAGCGCATGCTCAGTGGGGCTCGGCAGCGCCGACGCCTGCTGCAGTTCCTGTATCTGCTTCAGCGTTGGCGAGGCCGGTGATCCCATGCTCTGCCACGCTTTCAGCGGAGAACCATGCTCCGGATCGACGATTTGCAAACGATAATGCGCGGCTGTTACTCCCGTTATCTTCAGCTGGAAGGTTTTCGGTGAAACTGTAGTCTGGTCTGGCTCCGCGTAATTCCAAAGCGCCAGCACCACTTTGCCATCATCGGTACGGGTCACAAGAGCGTTCTCGCTGTCCGCTGGCAGGCGTTCCGTCCCTAACTGGTGCAAGATCGTAAATGCGTTCATGGCCGCTTTCGGAATGCCGCGTTCGGCGATCAAGCCATAGCCGCCGTAGAAGGGCGTTTTAACTGGGCCCTGCTCCTCGAAGACGTCGGAAAAAGTCCAATACGACATCAGCGTCACTAAGCCGTCGCATTCGCGGATATTATTGGCAAGCCATGGACCCATGAAGGCGCTGTCCGTGACTTGTGTCTGGTTCATGTAAGTCGCGTTGTATTCTGACCAGATGATCGGCGTGTCCGGCGCGCCCGACGCCTTCACCTGGTCATGAACTTTCTTCGCGGATGCCGCCACCATATCCCGGCGCGCGATCGGCAATTGCTTCCCGAATACATCTTGCGACGTGTCGTTGCCGTACACGTGCGTGGAAACAAAATCGAACGGGATGTGGTTCTGCAGGCAATGCGCGATAAAGGCATCCACCCAGGCTGCCTGGGCCGTGGCAGGACCGCCGATACGTATTTTGGCGTCCACCTTCTTCACAGCCTGCGAGGTTACGTCGTAAAACGCGAAGTAAGTGCTTTGCTGCGGGTTGCCGTTCCAGAAATCGATGTTAGGTTCGTTCCATACTTCGAAATACCACTGCTCTACTTCGGGCGCACCATAGCGGTCCACAAGATGTTGCGTGAAGGCCGTGATCAGCGCCGCCCATTTCTGGGGATCGCGTGGCGGCGATGGAAGCGGCTTGTACCAGAACGGATGCGGCTTGGAGTTTGCTGCCAATTGACTCGGCATGAAGCTCAGTTCGACAAACGGCTTCACGCTGTTCAGAAGCAGTCCATCGTAGATCTGATCCACATACGACCAGTTGTAGGTCGGCCGGCCCTGCGCATCTTCGTTATAGACCCCGTTCTCGTCGTCGAAGATGCCATGAAAGCGAACGTACTTGAACGCCGTGGCTTCTCTGGTCATGCGTAAGTCGCGCCGGAAATCCTCGCGCAGGCTTAGAACCGCTCTTCCGGAACCGAACATCTGCTCCCAGAAATGTGGGAAGGGACGAGCCGGTGCCTGAGCGTTAATCGTGATGGTTTCAGAACTACTTGTTTGTGCCGCAATGTCCAACACGGCAGGGCCACACAACACGAAGGCGCCTGCTAAAGTCCACTTCAGGAGATTTGATCGTATGAAAGCTGTCTGCATTGCCCTGTGTACTTCCCTATTCACTTCCACTATCGGCTTCGCGGCCTCCGCTACTGTCGACATATACTCACCGCAGCAGCTAAGCGCCATGTCGGCTAGACTCGCTCAAAAGAAAACGGGTTTCGCTTCCGAGTCTTTGCAGAAGTATGGCAACCATTACACAATGCTCGCTTTCCGCGAGCAGACTGGCTCCGCTGAGATACATGAAACTGAGGCAGACGTATTCGTCGCCACCGAGGGCACAGCCGTCATCGTGACTGGCGGCAAGCTAGTGAACGGACACACGGAGAAGCCGCATGAAGTCCGTGGCACCTCTATTGAGGGCGGCGAGCGCCACGAGTTTGCGAAGGGAGCCGTTGTTCATATTCCCGCCGGCGTACCGCATCAGCTACTGATCCAGAAGGGATCGCCCTTTACTTACTTCGTAGTGAAAGTCGTTGAGCAGCCGTAGATGCTGATTGCCTGGCTCATCACGGCGCTTGCGATTGCCGGGATTGTTGGCGGCGTTATTGGACACGTGCACGTGCCCTCGGCGCCGCTGGCAGCCGGAGGCGGCGGTTTGCTGGTGGGCATTTGTATTTTCTGGCTACTTCCGGAGGTCGTGCCGATCACCGGATTGCTTCGCGCTTTGCTGCTCATCGCAGCGGTATGCGGGCTGCTGCTGCTGGTTGATAGAACGGTAGGCCACCGCTTTGTGATTCCGCTATTAGCGGCCACCGCCCTGCATAGTTTCCTGGATGGGTGGGCGCTGCGGACATTGGCCATACGGCCGCTCGAAACTATTGCCGTGCCCATCGGCCTGGGCCTGCATAAAATCCCGGAAGGATTCGCGCTCGGTTGGATTGCACGCAGGTGGGTTTCAAAGGCGGTTACGGCAGCGGCGCTCGCTTCGGCCGTGGAACTGATGACGCCGCTCGGTGCGTTCGTGCAACCTTTCGCCGATCGTGGCGGATTCGCCATGTTCGGACCTCTCTGGACGGCGCTAGTTCTGTCGGTCGTTGGCGGCAGCTTTCTGTTTCTCGGATTGCATGCTGTCGTGCCGGAGCGACGCAAGGCCAGGGTGGTCACAATTTTCCTGGCCACCTTTGCTGTGGTCGGGTTTCTTACTTTGTTCCGCTCAGCCGTCTAGCGCCAGCGCGGCCCAGCTTTACACAGTAGGATGTTGCTGATGAAAGTTGGTGCGCTCTTGAAACGCACGCGCTAGAGCCAGAATACGGTTCTCCTGAAAGGGCGGTCCCACAATCTGCAGTCCGATGGGTAACCCGTTCACAACGCCGCAAGGAATGGTGATCGCCGGCAATCCGGCCAGGTTGCCGGCTTGAATCAAATCGTCAGCAAAGCCTTTCTGCGCCGGGCGTTTGGGCTCGGTCTCATCGAAGGGCTGATCCACACGATCGGTTACGCTCAGCACCGTGGGAGCCGCAATTAAGTCGACCTCTGCAAACATTTTTTCGAAGTCGGTCACAATCTGCCGTCGGATGCGCATCGCTTTCAGGTAGTCCGTGGCAGAATACTGCAGTGCGGCTTTCAATCCCTCAATCTGCGCCGCGTCTGCCAGCTGATCTACTGTGCCGCTACGGATGAAGTCTTCGAAGATGGAGGCGCCTTCTGAATCAATGATGGTTCCAATCACCAACCCATACGGAAAGGACGGTAGTTTCGATTCCACCAGTGGTGCTCCCAGGCTCTTCAGAACCCGGAATGCCTCGGTGAAGGCGGGCCGCAATGGCTCGTCGGGATAATCCGTCCAGTCGATCTCAGCGACAGCTACTTTCAGCAGTCGCAGTTCGCGGTAGTATTTCGGCGTGTAGTAAAAGCTCTTGTGCGCCGAGCCCGGGTCCAGGTCATCGCTATGCGCAATCTCGCCGAGAACAATCCCACAGTCTTCCGCCGTGTGCGCCAGCACGCCAATCTTATCCAGCGTCCAGGAAAGCGCCATTGCCCCATGCCTGCTCACTGAACCGTAGGTGGGCCGCAAGCCAGAGAGCCCGCAGTAAGCAGCTGGCACAAGAATGCTGCCTGACGTTTCTGAGCCGAGGGCGAACGGCACCAAACCAGCTGCCACCGCTGCTCCCGACCCGCTTGAGGAACCGCCAGCCCAGTATTGCGTGTTCCACGGATTGCGGCACGGACCTTGCAGCGAGGCCGAAGCAGAACTGTAACCGCCGCCGCCCGCCAGTTCGATCATTGACAGCTTGGCGAGCAAGACTGCGTTGTGGCCGTCCAGGCGATCGATTACCGAGGCGTTGTAGTCGAATACACGATCTGCAAACGGCTTGGCTCCCCATGTCGTGGGCTGGCCTGCCACCGCCAACAAGTCCTTCGCGCCGTACGGAATGCCCTGCAATGGGCTGCGAAAGCGATCGTGTTTCAGATCGTAATCGATATCGCCCACAGCCTGATGCGCCCGCTTTTCCAGTACGCAGGCAACAGCATTGTATTTTGGACCGAACGTTGTCAATCGCTTCAGGAAAAATTTGGCGAGCTCCTTTGCGCTGAGCTGCTTTGCCCTCAGCGCGGCCGCCAGATCTTTCACGCTGGCAAAAGGAAGTGTCGTTTCGTCCAGTGAAGAGGAAGCCATGCGTTCTTAGGGTGCGGAAAGGGCCGAGAAAGCGAAGGAGGGTTCCAGATCAAGGGGTACTTTTACGTTGCGTAAAGCTTCGCTTGCCTTCCGGATTCCGTCCTCGGCTTTCTGCCGGCGCGCTTGGGCATTCGCCGGCGCGGGGACAGCCGAGGGCACCCCTTCTGGGGGTACGGTGGAAACTGGCGGAGTGGGCGCTTGCGCCATGGCCGGTGCTGCCACGAGCGCTGCGACGACTTGCCTCCGCGTGACAGCCGGGCCCACCGGCTCTCGACGAATCATGCGGACATTATAGGCCGTGCGCCTAACCTGACTGATACAGGCCTAACGATTAAGAGCGTTCGCGATTTTGGCGAACGGCACCGCGCCCTCAACGTGGACTCGTACGCTGAACACCGACACTGGCCCACGAACCTCGTTATAGCCGGGATTAGTGACATGCTGATAATCGAAGGCCACCGAAATGCCGTGCCAGACATCGGCATTGTAGAAAGTCTCAAAGATTTTCTCCAGTCCGTACGTAAGTCCGCCGTCCCCAAGAATGAACCCGAGTCCACCCAGTTGCAAATAGCGCCTGTGATCTCCACTGATGCCATTCACCAGGAAGGCTTCGCCTAGTTTGTCATCGGGTCGGTGCCACCATTTTCCGTAAAGAATGCTGCCGATGGAAGCCGACCGGTCGGCTTCCGTATACGCGAATGATTCGTTGGCTCCTTCGTTCCAGCCCAAGCGGCCGTAGGCTTCCCATTGCTTTGTTATGTATTGCTCGGCGTTCAGCCCAAACCCGTATTTAACGCGGCCTTGCTGCCTGTACTCGGTTATGTCCGGTACGCGGTCTTTTCCCGAGAGATAGCCGTTGATCGCCTCGCGGTAAGTGCCCATGTCGGCGCGGTTCACAAAGCTGAGCAAGCGCACAATCGATGGCCGTTGTTTCATCAGATTCCGGTGCAGTTCCACTTCCAGGTTCGTTCCCCCGGCGCGGGCCAGGGCCCAATCCAGCGCGACGCCATTAGCAACCGTTGGCATCAACATCTCACCGAAGCGAACCGCACCCCAGCGGTCATCGTATTCCAGGTAAACGCCATAGGTGTAACCGCGCGTATCGGCGGCGTAGTCGAATGACGCATTGTTCACCGCCGCCCAATTCAAGAACTGCGTGTGACTGTCTGATCCCACCGTGTTCGCGTCGAAGAAGTCGGCCGTGCTCATCCTGCCAGCGCGAAACTCCAGGCGCCTCATAGGTAGCGTCGAGAATATGGAAAGCGGACTTCGCGTCGTTTCCTCCTGCGCGCCGCTGAGCGGTACCACCCAATGCAGCATGACGCGAGCAACATAGGGCGTTGTGCCAAGTGTAGGGTTTCGAACGACGTCTACATTCGTGAACCCTGCCACGCCTAGCGCATTGCTGAGACCTGCCCCACCTGCTGACTCGATGTCCGCCAGGATCGCCAGGTTCTTAGTGATCTCGAACCCGGAGTATAGAGTTAGTACGCGCGAAGTCGCATGCTCCGGACCGTTTGCCAGACTATTTAGACCGCTGTAGGCAGCTGCGAAGTCGCCATGCTGTTGGCGCACAAAGTTCGCTTGCCCGGAAAGCCAGATGCGATCGAAGAAGGATTCCTCAGTGGCCGGCGGTTGGGCGACTCCCGGTTCCGTTTGCTGCTGCTCGGGTGGCGATGTTTGCTTCGTTTCCGGGCTCACCGCTCCTCCTGATTCCTGGGCATGTGCCAGAATCCGGAACGCTTCAGGGGTAAGCAACATCACGAACCAGAAAAGCAGCAGCGTCGATCGGTGGACAATGGACAATCCATCATGGTCCCGAGTCAGCAAAGCAGTGTCAATCGTAAGCCGCACCTGTCATCGAATGTTCACGGGGCCGCTTACCAAGCGACATTGGGGCCGACTGTTTACCAGGAGTTGACGGGCTGGGGATTTCGTTAGAGCATAGGTCACTATCTCTCGCCGACGAAGGTCGAACCCGGTGGGTGTGACCTTTTTTGTATCGACAACGAACAGAAGGTATCTAACGAAAGACAGAAGTCAATGTTGAACACGACGCCGCCGTCTTCGTGTCTGGCCCACCCGGACCATGGCTGATCTCACACTGCAAGGCATCTCGAAGATGTATGTCTCCGGTGTTCACGCCCTTTGGCCCACCGATTTGGAGGTCAATAACGGCAGCCTTGGCAGTGCTGGTGGGGCCCTCGGGATGCGGCAAGTCGACACTGCTGAAGATCATCGCCGGACTGGAGTGCGGGACGACAGGTTCCATCTTTCCTCGATGGCCAGCAGGTGGATGGTGTCGCGCCCATGGCGCGCGATGTCGCCATGGTCTTCCAAAACTATGCGCTGTACCCTCACCTTACTGTTCGCGAGAACATTGAGTTCGGATTGAGAATGCGAGCGGTACCAGTCCGCAAAACGCCGGGAGGAAGTCAAGTACGTCGCCTCGCTTCTGCAGTTGGAATCGTTGATGGAGCGTCGGCCTGCACAGCTGTCCGGCGGACAG
This sequence comes from uncultured Acidobacteriaceae bacterium, assembly GCA_963814195.1. Taxonomy (GTDB): domain Bacteria; phylum Acidobacteriota; class Terriglobia; order Bryobacterales; family Bryobacteraceae; genus Bog-105. Next base: position 122,921 of record CAWFBU010000002.1, on the reverse strand, counting down.
CAGCAACGGGTCGCTCTGGGCCGCGCCATTGTACGCGGGCCGAAAGTGTTCCTGCTGGATGAACCGTTCAGTAACCTGGACGCCACCCTACGGGCAGGTACGCGGACCGAGTTATTACGATTGCACCGGCAATTAAATGCGACTACTGTGCTGGTTACGCACGACCAGGTAGAAGCGATGACCATGGCCGATTTGTTGGTGGTGATGAAAGATGGGCGAGTACAGCAGGCAGGCCACCGTTGGAAGTCTACCGGGACCCGGCCAACAGCTTTGTCGCCCAGTTCATCGGCTTTCCGCCTATGAATCTGTTGCCTTCGATTGTGGCAGGTGGCTCTGCACTCGAATATCGCCGGGCAGCGCTGCCCAACCCATTCCCTTCACTTGAGTGGATGCCATTTATGCTCGGGCCTCCGCGCGGAACATATCCGCCCGACTGCGGCGCGCGACAACGGCCCTGCACAACCAGATTTTCGGCAAGCTTGCCATTATGGAGCCTCTTGGGCACGAGACTATAGCCACTTGCTTCGCGGGCGGTCAAGATGTGAAGTTGCGGTTGCCTTCCTCCACAACGTTCCATCCGGGCCAGGAACTGCAACTCGCCTTCAAACCAGAAGATGCTATCTTTTTCGATGTTGAGACGGGCGCTCGCCTCACTTCCGAGCGTTCCTCACTTCAATCCGCTTCGGGAAACGCCCTGCACAAAGAAACGCTGCAAAGCAAGAAATAGCAATGTCACCGGGATGATCGCAACCATCGTGATGACCATAATCCCTGACCAGTCGTTCACGCGATAGCCCTGCAGAAGACTAAGGCCCACGGGCAGCGTCATGGCTTTTTCATCGCGTAAGATGACCATCGGCCAACCAAAATCGTTCCACTCCCCGAATGAGAGCAGCAGCACCAATACAGCGATGGCTGGTTTACTGAGTGGCAGTACAACTTTGCAGAAAACGCGCCATTCGCTGGCCCCGTCCAACCGTGCGGCATCCAGTAACTCATCCGGCATTCACGCAGAAACTGACGTGCAAGAAAAACGCCGTACGTCTCCGCTGCGCGAGGAAGGAACGCGGCTGCGTATGTGTTTACCCCGTGAAACGCAGCAATGGTCATGAACTGCGGCACCATCAGAACTTGGGTGGGCAGCATCAACGTTCCCAGAAAGATGAGAAATAGCGTATCGCGCCCCCGGAACTGAAATTTGGCAAATGCATAGCCGGCGAGTAAGTCCAACAGCAGCGTCAATCCGGCGCCCAAGACTGTAATCACCAGCGAGTTCAAAAGCCAGTGACCGACAGGATACAACTCCAGGCCGCGGAGATGTTCGTCCAGGCAAACGAGGAAGGAAGAAGGTGAAGAGTTCTGGTGAAGATCTCGCCCTTCGGGCGAATGGCAGTCAACATGATCCACATCACGGGAAACAAGCAAAGTGAGGCCGCGATTGCCAAACCGATGGCGAGCGCCGCAAATCTGACTTGCCGCCCCTCATGTGGACTTACGCCTCCGTAGTAGCAAAAGGCTGCTAAAGGCAATCAAGATGAGCAGTAAAATCACGCTGATTGCGGATGCATAACCTTGCCTCTGCTCCAGATAAGCGGCGTTATATAGGTACTGAACTAACATCGTGGTGGAAAACGCGGGGCCCCCATTCGTAAGTACGTAAGCGAGGTCGAATGCCTGCAGGGAGTAGATCAGTGTTGTAACCGCAAGAAAGAGCGTGCTGGGTCTTAGTAACGGCCAGATTATGAAGCGGAACCGGCTTACTGGTCCGGCGCCATCTAATTCCGCTGCTTGCAGCAGTGATGGCGAGATCTCCTGTAAAGCCGCCAAGTACACCACCATGCAAAGCCCGATGCGAACCCAAACCGTAGTGGTCACAAGTGACCCCATTGCAAAATGAGTAGAAGACAGCCAAGGTACGCGTTCGAAGCCGAACTTGAACAGTAAAGCATTCAGCACTCCGTACTGGTCATCAAAAATCCACGCCGCGGCGGTGGCCGAAGCCACACTCGAAAGCACCGTCGGCAGGTAAATTGCAGTTCGAAACAACCTCCGTCCACTCACACGGCTGTCAAGCGCCAGAGCAAGCCCAAGCCCGGCAAGCAAGGTGAGCGGAACCACCATCAGGGCGTAAAGAACTGTGTTGGATAGAGCGCGCCAAAATTCGCGATCTTCAACAATCTCGAGGTAATTCGTCAGCCCGATGAAGCGATGGTCGCCGAGTAGGCTCCAGTCATAGAAGCTGATGACGAAGACTGCGCACACAGGCGCGAGAACAAACAGAGTAAAAAGGCCCAGCTGAGGGCCGAGAAACAGCCAAGGCGTTTTGGCCGCGTATTTCAAAGCACCCTCAAGCTTCGGTCCACTGCTCGCGAGATCCGCTCTAAAGTAGCTTCCGCGCTTTGGCCGCCTGTAAATGCAAGATCGAGTTCATCGCCCAGCGATCGTGACATTCTGGGGAAGCGCGGGAGCGTGACGGCCCGGGCTAAATCGACGGGAACTGTGGTTGCTTGCTGTAGATGAATCTCCATCTCCAGCGGCGCATATTGGTAGGGGAGCGGTCCCCGCAACAAGCTTTTGCGGACCGGGAGAAACTCGGCCGCCAGCACGAACTCCCGCATGTTCTCCTCATTGGTAACAAATATTGCAAAGTCAGCGGCAATCTCCGGATGCTTGCAATCGCGAGAGACCGCAATAGCATTACCGCCTAACTCCGAAGCGCGGTGGATGTCTTGCGGCAGAAATGTGGCGCCCCAGTTCATGTGGGAATCCATGTCACGCATTCCTTGCGGCCCGACATCGAAATACATTCCCACCACGCCAGTGTTGAACAAGTTCTCAATCTCCTCCGTCGCTTGGGCGCTGTCGCTTGATGGAATCAAACCTTCGGTGAAGAATAGACTGGTCCATCGAAGGGTGTCCAGTGCTGCTTGGGAGCGAAGTTCACATTTTCTCGTGTGCTCGTTCAATAACTCCCCACCATGCTGGTACAGGAAATTTAACCAGCGGAAAGAACCGCCAAACGTCCAATTGATAGCGAAGGCGAAATCGCATGCCTTTTTCTTGATGGTGCGACTGACATCGATAAACTCATCCCATGACCAACTCTCTTCTAAAACCGTGGGTGGCCGAATCCCGAGCTTGGCAAAAACAGACTTTGCTATACAGAATGGCGCTGGTGTCCGTATGGTGGGGAAGCGCGTGAGGCTTTCCCTGATAATGCACCGCAGCCCAGACTGGCGCCGTAAAGTCGTCGCCAAAACCTGGATGCAGGTACGGCGATAAATCGATGATGGCGCCGCTGGGACTGTATCGGCCGACGTTGGTGTACTCCACCCGGAACAGGTCCGGTCCCATGCCTGCCGCTAGTTCTACGTCGATGCTGGATTGGGTTCGATAGCTAATCTCTTCCAGCTGAATGACCACATCGGGATGAAGCTGTTCGTACTTACGGATGATGTTACGAAAGCTCTGTACTTCCGCTGTCGAGCCCCAACTCGAAAAGCGCAGGTGAACTTTCCCGTCACGAAAGGATGGGCGACGACACGCCGCGGAAGCCAATACGGTTCCGATTAATGCGCGCCGGGATAGAGTCTGCGAAAAGCGATCGGGCACAAGTCGACAACGTTACCAATACAACTTCAGAGCAAACTGAATTTCGCGCTGATCGTTCTGTCCGTCGCGGGTCGAATTGATCTTTCCAAACGTGGACGGGTTCGTATAGTCAAGAGATCCTGGCGCGGCTCCGACGGAGGCCGTTCCCAGGCCTGGCGGCGAGAAATTAGGAGTGTTGGTGAGGTTGAAGAACTCCGACCGAAACTCAACCCGTGTTCGTTCCGTGATAGGAAAGACCTTGAAGATCGAAAAGTCTAAGCGGTGGAAGGGAGGTCCATAGAATTGCGTGGGCGCCCCTCCCAGTGGAGCGTAATTTGATTGTCCGATCGCCGTAACAACAGGAGGGCTGGTGAAGGCTGCCGGATTCAGCCACTGATTCACATTGTGCGCACCGGTCGTCACGCTTTGTCCGGGCACCAGCAACGCGTTACAGCCAAAGCCCGCCGCAGTCGTGATTACGCACGGCACTGTGCCCGGCTGGCCATCTTGTAACGTAAGAATGAAGTTTGTACTCCAGCCGCCCGCGATGGCATCAACCATGCGCGGTGCGGATTTCAGGAACTGACGCCCCTTGCCGACCGGAACGTCATAACCGCCACTCAGGTGAAATGCACGCTTCACGTCGAAGTCGCACAATCCGTAATCGCCTTGAATGCCGAAACCGCTAAGTGTTGGCGCACGGAATCCTATGGCAGTGCCATTGAGCAAGTCAGCCGCGTCGGTCCGGCATTGCGACCACGTGAAATTCGCCAGCAGGCTGAGGCCGTACTGTAATCGATGTTCGTAAGTCGTTTGCAAGCCGTTATAGTGGCTGTTCCCGGCAAAGCTGGTGTAGTTGTTATAAACCGCAAAGTTCGGGTAGGGCGAGTAATCCAAACTGTTCAGCGAAGGCGGCACGAGCTCGCTAGGACTGTTCGGGTTGATGTAAACGCCCAAATGACGAACCTGATTGCCCACATAGCCTACTTGAAGGCTCTGGGTCGGCGTGATTTGGTACTGCAGCGCAAAGTTGTAGCCCATCGTATAAGGCGTTTTGATGTGGTAGTCCTCGCCTTGGAACGAAACGCCATACGGGCTCACCAACGCCGGCGATAGTTGAATTCCGCTGAGGCCTGTCTCAAGCGTCCCGTAGGTGCCATTGGGATAAGTAATTGGCTGGTTGGGAACAACGTTGCTGTAATTTACGTGAAACTGGAATGGGAAACTGCCCCAGTTGTACTGGGAGGAATTCTCAAAGCCGCCATAAAAGATTCCAAACCCTCCGCGCGCAACTAACTTCGAGCTCAGCCGGTAGGCGAATCCAACTCTGGGAGCGAAATTAAGCTTCTGTACCGATTGCAGGCCCGGTTGACTGGAGCAGACAACCTTCACACCGTTCTGCGCTGCGGCGCTGAGAAAGTCAGGATTTAATGGAGTATCGCAACGGCTTTTCGTGATCAGGTAGTTCGCGCCGCCCCCGGCAAGCGGCTGGAAGTTTGATTGCGCTCCATACCTTTCCACCAGCGGTCCGAAGTATTCCCAACGAAGACCCAGGTTCAGTGTTAGGCGGGACGTCAACTTGTAGTCGTCTTGAAAAAACACCGCATTGTAATTCCGCTGTGAGTCGGTATTGGCCAGATTCGAAACTTCTACGAAATCGGCGCCGCCCAGATAGTTTGTGCCTCCCGGAACAGTGGCCGGAATCGGGTTTAGCAACACCTGAGCAAGCCCAGTGTTGCCGCCGGACGTATTTGCGACTTCGGTGTAGTTGCCGCTCCAAAAGAAATCACCGCGCGAGGCAGGCGGCTGCAAAACAGAAAACCGTAAGCGCTGAAACTCGTAACCGAACTTCATCGAATGCTGTCCGCTTGTCTTTGTAGCGATGTCACTGAACTGCAGAACCGTGCTGTTCTCAATCGAAGGCAGGTAGCCGGAACTACCCAGTGTCGATAGGCCGGCGAAGTTGAGCGTAGGTAATCCGCCGTTCGACGCCGCCTGGGAGACACCCTGAATACCATACTGCGCAGGAAGGCCAACGCTGGCGGCATTCGATTGTAAACGGGCACTGGCAATCCGGTTGACGCCTGCTCGAGCTTCATTGATGAAGCTCGGCGAAAAGCTATGCGTTTCACTCAAAACGCCGTTCCACGAAGTGGAGTTCTGTGTTCCCGAAGAGAAACCGCCGCCATCGGCGATACCAGGAAAGGGACTTGGCAGGTACTGTGGATTGAGGACGTAACTAAGGCGCCCAAATAGTGAATCGTGATCGTTGAAGGTCTGGTCTACGCGCGAATCAAACTGATCTACGTCGTTCGAGGAAATCCGGTCACTGGTGTAGTTATTGAATAGCCCCGGCGCACTTGGTGTTGGATAGAGGTTCAGAAGCTTAATCGCGTTCGGATCCAGGCGCGACGACGGTAGCAGATTATTTGCAAATGGTTCGCGCGCGAAACCGAGTTGCGTGCCCGACGCGCTTCCGGCACACGGTGCGACAATACCGCTCACTGCGTCTGTCGCGCCACAATTTACGGCTCGGGTCGTCGCGGGGTCGAATATCTGCCCCAACGCATACGTGCGTCCCAAAACATCGGTGCGCGTCCCGCCTTGTGTGAGTAGTTCAGATAGATCGGTAAACTCGCTGTTGCGCTCGTTCACCGTGGGCACGGTAGCCACGGCGGTCACAGCTTGCCGAATGCGCGTGCCCTGGTAGTCCACAAAGAAGAAGGTCTTGTTGCGTCGGATCGGTCCACCCAAAGTGAATCCAAACTGATTTTGCCGGTACTCGCCTTTAGGTACGCCGCCTGAGTTCTCAAAGAAATTTGCAGCATCCAGTTTGTCGTTGCGCAGGAACTCCCAGACGTCGCCGTGCAACTCGTTAGTTCCCGACTTTATGGTTGCGTTCAGAACCGCGCCGGCCGAACGTCCTAACTCCGCGCTGTAGTTGCTGGTCTGTACACGAAACTCCTCCACGGCGTCCACGGGCGGAAGAACAGCAAACGCAGTACCGTTCAGAAAATCCACCAGGTTGGAATTATCGTCTATGCCGTCGAGCAAATAGTTGTTCTGGGACGGACGCTCGCCATTTGCGGCAAAGCTCCCGCTGGCACCAAGACCTCGACTGTCTTCCTGGCCCTGTGTCACTCCAGCCGAAAGCTGGGCTAAGAACGTGAAGTTACGGCCGTTCAGGGGCAGATTATTGATTGATTTGGAGTCGACCACCTGGCCTACTGAGGCATCCTCTGCCTGAAGCAGCGGAGCCTCACTGGTGACAATAGCTACCTGCGTCACTTGCCCGGGTTGCAGTGTGAAATCCAGCGACACATGCTGCTGTACCGTCACCGTGACGTTGTCCTGCTTCTGCGATTCGAACCCGGTCAACTCAGCCATGACCGAGTATCGGCCGATTTTTACCGGACTGAATGTATATCGGCCTCCGCCGTCGCTGGCCGCCTTCTGTATCAGGCCGGTGTCCTCGTTTTTCAGCGTCATTGTTGCTTGCCCTACGACGGCACCGCTCGCGTCATGAACCACCCCGGCGACGGAGCCTGTGTCCACTTGTGCGCTTAGGGGAGCAACACAAATAAGTACGAGAAGAAAAACGGGGAGCTGTGAACGCATTACTTCAATGGATTAGCCATAAAGCGGCTCCGCACTAAAGGTTGTTTAGCAGACTAGTGAAAGCGATAGGTTATCAGCGCCTAACGTGAGGCTGTTAACACACTGGAATGCTCTAACGCAGCTAGCGCCGCCTGGATTTGGGCATCGCGCTCAGCCGCGATTTGATCACCCGCTGCAACGCCGTGCGCCTGGGTAACCACTTCTTCCCGCAAGCGATTACTGATCCAGGGCTTCTCGGCCAACCACTCCGCGATGTTGGGTTGGATTCGGCGCTCCCCTACATAAACTTTAAATTCGTCCAGAATCGCCGGAGTCACCACGAACGGATCGGGCAGCGGCGAGTGCTCCGAAAGTATTTGTGTGGCGAACGACGTGAAGGAACCGCTGGCGTCTAACACTGATTCAAGACGGCTGCGTTCCGCGGGAGCGACCACAATGTCCGGTCGGATGCCCCCGCCGCCTGTCACGCTACGGCCGTTGTCCGTCTTGTAGGTTGGAGCAGGTTTGTCGGAGGCTTCAGGATTGAAGGTGCTCGACAGGGCGGAATCCCGCAATGGATGCTGAATCGAACGGCCGCTCGGCGTATAGTAGAACGCGGTGGTAAGCGCCAGTCCGGCGCCATCCGACAGCGGCATTACGCTCTGTACCAGGCCTTTGCCGTAACTGGTTTCTCCCACTACAATGGCGCGGTCATGATCCTGCATAGCGCCCGTGAAAATCTCCGAGGCACTAGCCGTTTTACCGTTCACCAAGATAGCCAGTTTCAGCGAGAGTGGCTTTGCGGTCTTGGGCACATCGGCGCTCTGGACAACACCGGTCCGGCCTTTTGCCGTCAGAATGCGTTGGCCGGGCTGTAAAAACGTCGAAGCGCCTTCGAGTGCAGCGCTCACCACGCCGCCGGGGTTGTCGCGCAAATCGATGATCAAACCTTGGAGATGCTGTGCGTCCAGCTTCTCCAGGGCTTGCTGAAACTGCTTGGCGGTTTGCGTGTCCCAACTGGTAATCCGTATCAACCCCACGTTGGGTCGTAAGCGGTAGGCGCGGTCCACCGTAGGTGAATCCTGCAGCTCCGGCGTCAAGGGAAACTGCAGGATGCGGCTGCTGCCCTGCCGCCGCACAAAGATCGTGATTTTCTGCTGCCGCGCCTCGGTTAAGAGTTCCACAATCTGGTCGCCCGCCAGTCCCTGGATGGCTACGTTGTTGACGGCTACCAACTCGTCGCCGGGCTGTATCCCTGCTTTACTGGTCGGCGTTCCCGGCAACGTCTGAAGAAAAATGACTTGCCCTGGCAGAACCGAAACGATGCTGCCGAAGCCCTTTTGCTCGGCTGCTTCCATCTGTTTCAGCTGATCGAACTGAGTCGGTTGGAAAAACTGGGTGTGCGGGTCCAGGCGGCGCAGCATGGAAGGGATGGCCCCTTCGAATATCATCTTGTCCGGCGTTTCGCCCCCGGAACCCATGGACTGTACGACGGAAAAGACATCCATGAAGCGCTTCACTTCGGGCGCTATGTCGGCGGCGGGATCTGTCTTAGCGTTCGGGGGAGGCGCATTGGCCGGTACCGCAGCATCCTGAGCGGCAAGCAGCCCCGTAAATACGAACGATCCTGCCAACAAACGAACAACATTCATGCCTTGCTTCTCGGACGTGCCAAACCCAATTGCGATTGCCTTCTTAGCGCGCAAAACGAGTCTGCCGGTTCTGTAGTGCCCGCTGCAGGCCGAATTCAATCAATCGGTCCAGCAAGTCTGAAAACGGGATTCCCGAGTATTCCCACATCTTGGGGAACATGCTGATGGACGTAAATCCTGGCATGGTGTTGATCTCGTTGACATATAGCTGGCCAGTTTTTCCCTCCATCAGAAAATCGACACGCGCCAGGCCTTCGCATCCGACCGCCTCGAACGCAGCTATCGCTATACGCTGCATCTCTGCGACTTGCTCTGGATTTAACTTCGCTGGCAGCTCAATTCGAGCCGTATCGAGGATGTATTTGTCTTCGTACGTGTAGAATTCCTGCGAGGGAATAATCTCGCAGGGCGTCGCGGCTCGCGGCTCCGGCCCACCCAGGACGGCGCACTCGAACTCTCGACCGGTAATTCCTCGTTCCACGATTAGTTTTCTGTCGTATTGCGCTGCGGTTTGAACCGCAGAGCGCAGTTCGCTCAAGTTCTTGGCTTTGCTGATACCGACCGACGAGCCCAGGTTAACCGGCTTTACGAATACGGGAAATTCGAAAGGGGCCGTCAATGAGTTCTCATCGAACGAACCGCGCGTCAACGTGACGAACTCCACAACGGGCAACCCCGCTTCCCGGCAAACCCGCTTGGTCATTGCCTTGTCCATGCACAACGCAGACGCGAGCACACCTGACCCGACGTAAGGAATTCCGGCCAATTCAAGCAGGCCCTGGATGGTACCGTCCTCGCCGAATGGCCCGTGCAGAGCGGGGAACACAACGTCGATTTCGGAGCTGGCAGCGAAATCGGGCTGGATGGCATGTGGCGACCAACGCCCCTCGCCGTCGATCAGGAACTCGGATACGTCGTAGCGGGCAGGATCGAGCCCCTTTCGAATCGAATGTGCGGAACGAACTGAGATCTCGTGCTCTCCAGACCGTCCACCGTAAACAAGCGCAACACGAAGTCGTGGGTGAGTAGGGGAAGACAACAACCCTCTATTGTCGCCGACACCAAAAGAAAAGCCATCCGGCCGGGGCCGGATGGCTTGTTCATCTAAGCGAAAACAAAACTACTTACGAGAAGAGATGCCGCTCAGCTCATGCAGAAACGGACGGGCTTCTGCAGGCGCGTGCACGTCACCGGTCGCGATCTCTTTATTTGAGATGGGCCGCCCGTAGAGTTGCTTGTTTGCGTCAGTGTCTTGGGTGATCGAAGAACCCGTGAGATCAAGGCCTCCGAATACACCTCTGGAGCGCGAATAGGTTAAGATTTCGGCGTGCAGTTCTGCGTCAGTCATGGCCGAGCTATCGCGGCCCACTGGACCAGCGGCAGCGGATGCCTCGCCTCCCAGCTGAAACTTGTCGGTTAACAGACGGTTCATGCCGTCCTTGTTCATCACCAACATGACCACGTCGGTCTCGGCGCCACCGATTAACAGACCGAACTTGCCACCCGCGAGTCGCACCGAACCGGGTGCGCTCCAGCCGACACCGCTCGGTTTGCGGCAAGTGAAGAAGCCTTTCCCGTATTCGGCTCCGACAATGAAGCCGCCCTTCTTTAAGGTTTGGAACCACAACAACGCATGAAGCCTTGCTGATCAAATCCTGTGGGATGCCTTTATCGTTAGCGTTCATCAACTCATGCAAATCTGTCGTTGCCGCCTGAAGCCGGGCATCGGCATCCTTTTGTGCAAACATGGGCGCAGCTAATAATCCAATGGCCGCGATTGCCCCTACGAATAATTTCATCCTTTATCTCCTCCTGCTCATATAGGCCCTGTGCAGTAACCCGCTAGCAACTATCAGACGTCTGTACGACCCTATATTCATCACCTTGAGTTGGTAAACCTACTTGAGCGGGAAATGAATTTTTATTAGGGTGACCGTAAAGTGTGGCGTGGCCTACGCAACCGGAACCGAGATTTGCTCCGCGACGGCTTTTGCCAAACGAACACAGTCCGGAATGCCGACCCCATCGTAGGCATTGCCGACCAAATGCAAACCGGGCAGCGCAGCCGTTTGGCTTTGAATTTGCGCAATGCGTTTGGCATGCCCGACCACATATTGAGGCATAGAACTCGGCCAGCGCGAAACGATCGAGAATTTGGGTTCGTTTTTTAGATTCATCCATAGACCCAGGTCGGCACGAGCCTTTTCAATGATCTCTGCATCCGAAGCACTCATGAGGCGAACCGCTTCGTCGCCCACGATAAAGCTGCGAATCGCAGCCAAAGACTCCGGTGTCCGGCTGGGGAACTTGGTGCTGATCCAGGTCGCGGCGGCCGTGGTTCGGCGCTCTGTCCGGGGGATGAGAAATCCAAAGCCATCGAGAGGATGGGTGAGCGTTGCGCGATCGAACAGTTCGGTGACCAGGATTGCAGAAGAATAGGGGATCTGACCCAGAAGCTGCGAGAGCGACGGACTGGTGTCGGCAAGCAGCCGCGACCCGGAATGTGCGGCAACGGCCAGAACCAGGTTGTCGGTCGCAAAAGTTCCACCGGACGTCGAAACTGTCCAGCCTTTTGTCCTGCTGCATTCAAGACTTTGCACTTCTTCGTGGATGATCTCGGTTTTGCTACGGATCGCTTTCGTCAGTGCATCGGTAAGCGTCTGCATGCCATCCCGGAAGGAGCGAAAAAGGCTCGACGCGCCCCTCCGTTCCCGGCGTTCTTGTTGCACGCCGCGGATTACGCTGCCGTACTTCTGCTCATAGTCGAGAAACCTGGGGAGCACGCTTCGTAGACTTAAACCTGAAGGATCACCGCCGTACACGCCGGTGAGCAGTGGTTCGGCAATGGAATCGAGCACTTCCTTGCCGAAATGCTCGAGCACGAAAGCGCCCAACGCGACATCTTCGGTGCGCTCCCGTGGTTTTGCCCGCAGCTCCTGTGCGAAACGAAGTTTGGTGCGAAGGCCGAAGAACGAAGACCGTAACGCAACGGCCCAGATCCGCCGGTGCCATCATCACCATGCCGTGCGGCATCGGAACCAGTTGCGATTTACGACCGATGAAGATTCTTCGGCCGGCGTCGTTAGAGTCGAGGAGCTGACCGGACAAGCCCAACTCGCCTGCCAATTCCGGAACGGACGGTTTCGAGGCAATAAAGCTGTCCGGTCCCGCTTCCAGGTCGCAACCGGCAATGCGATCGGTGCGGATCAATCCGCCCAAGCGATCGGATTTTTCGAAAAGGAGGGACGAGATGCCCTGTTGGCCAAGATAGTAGGCGGTCGATAATCCGGAAATGCCGCCGCCGACAATAATGACGCGATGGTCAGACACTGCGGTGGAACTCGCGAACAATCTGGACGACCGCTTTCACGTTTTCGACCGGCGTCTCGGGAAGGATGCCGTGGCCCAGGTTAACGATGTGTCCAGGACGGTTGCCCGTGCGCTTCAGCAAGTCGGTGACTTTCGTGCGAAGCTCCGGGAGCGGAGCGAATAAGGCGACCGGATCGAGGTTTCCCTGGATAGCAGAACGATAACCGATCTCCATCCAGGCTTGGTCGATATTAATGCGCCAGTCCACGCCTATCACGTCGCCGCCGGCGGCATGCATCTCTTTAAAGAACCCGCTGGCTCCGGTTCCGAAATGGATGACCGGCACTGAGGCGGCCCTAATGCGTTCAATCAACGCGCGCGAATATGGCTGCACATACCGGACGTAGTCTTCCGGGCTGAGTGCGCCGACCCAGCTGTCGAATACCTGGATCGCCCGCGCGCCGGCCCCCACCTGCAAGCGGGCAAAATCGCCGAGAACATCCACCAGCTTGCCCATCAAGCGACGCCACATGATCTCGTTGCCGAACATCAGACGCTTGGTTTTTAGGAACGTCTTCGAAGGCCCGCCTTCAATCATGTAGCTCGCGAGCGTAAATGGAGCGCCGACGAAACCTATCACGGGCACTTTGTTGCCTAGCGCGCGAGTGACAACCTGAATGGACTCGCCAACGTACCCAAGATCGTCGGTGTTCTCGGTCGACAGTTCGTCGATGTCTTCGGGCTCGTTGATCGAGTTGTCAATGCAGGGGCCTTCGCCCGCGCGGAACTCCAATTTCAAACCCATCGGCTCAACTGGCAACAAGAGATCGGCAAAGATGATGGCCGCATCTACGTCGAGGATCTCTACCGGTTGGATGGTGACGGCGGCGGCGAGTTCTGGATTCTTACAGATATCGAGGATGCCGTTCTTCGACCGGATATCGCGGTAAGGTTTCAGGTACCGGCCGGCTTGCCGCATGAACCAGACGGGGCGCACGTCCGTCTGGCGTTTCCGGCACGCGTCCAGGAAGCGGCCGCTTACCTGATGAGTACGCATGCCAGTCCAGTTCCTCTGCTAAACGCAGCACTCGATTTCGGGACACAACGGGAACTGCGAGGGCGCCTGCCCGTTCTTCGCTTCATATTGATCTTGTAGTGTATCCTTCGGACACGTTAGGGCTGCAGTGCGTCACGGTTGTGCGCGGATTAGCTTGTCTGCTCGCCCGTATCGCGGGGTCGACCACGCCGGATACGTTTGAAAAGGTGCTCAAGCTTATCTTTGGACCGATTGGACACATCGGCTTCGAAGTGTAATTCAGGCACACGAAACATATTCAATCGCTCTGCAAGCTGACGGCGGAGGAAGTGCCTGGCCCCATCCAACGCCTCAATGGTCGCTTTCTTTTCTTTTTCCTGATCGCTGAGGTGCAGCCGGACTTGGGCATGGCGCATATCGGGCGAAACCAAAACCTCTGTGATTACCGCGTCTCCAATCCTTGGATCTGAGAGTTCGTAGGCGATGAGTTCGCCCAGTTCTTCGCGTAGCGCTTCGGACACACGCTCACTGCGGTGGGAATCCATACAGGACCTCCAACTTCGAGTGTAAAGCCTGAGATGGAAAATGCCGGTTTTTCGAGAGCTTGCGCGGCCTAGGCGCGAACTGACTTCCGGCAGCGAACCGTCAGCAGACCAAAACCCAACACTGCGAAGCCAGCCAACGACAAAAGTGCGTCGCTCGGCTCTGGGCTCGCTAGCTCAGCAGCGAACGTTTCTGGGGTTGCCGCGGTGAGGCGAAGTCACCCAATGTTGTCGGGGATATCGCCGTGGGATAGAGTACTGCCGAAAGAATCGGCATAGGAAAGAAGATCAGCTACAAGCGTGGGCTTACTGCAGCGGCGAAGAAATCTCGACTGCCGCCGACTGTGCGCTCTCGATTCCTTTACGACTGACAGCACTTACCGCATAGCGGTAACTCTTGCCGCGTTCGAGGTGACGATCGCTGTAAGTGGGTAGCGGCTGCAGAGCGCCCTGTCTTTGCATAGGACCACCGTTTTCTCCTCGATACACGTAGTAGCCGGCGACGTTTGCTTCAGGACTGCGGTTCCATGACACCTCGATGGAATCATTCGTTGCCGAGACGGATATGTCTGTAGGAACAGAAGGTGAGAAAACGTCAGAGGAGAAAACAGGCACTGGTTCAGAAGGCAGACTCTCCGCATTCTGGCGGGTTGCCACAACTTGATAGTTGTATTTGGTGTCCCAGGCAGCAGTTCTATCGGTGTACTCGTTCTTATCTGTGGAGCCTATGGGAACGGCTGCTTTGTCGGACGGTCCCTGCCGGAGCACGTTATAGCGAACATCGTCGCCCTCCGATGGCCAGGACAACCGATAGCCTGCAGCGGTTGGCTCCGCCTTCAAGGTGGGAGGCTCGAGCGGCGCGCGTACATCGAGTTCGACCAGATTTGACCAGTCTGAATAGTGCCCGCCTTTGCGCACAGCGGTTCGCACCAGGATGGCCACATGCTGGCCCTGCCAATCGCGCACCGGAATGCTGTCGTCTTCCACAGGAACGGCCCGCGCTTCGTCGGCGCTGTTTTCGGGAGGCAGATTGACTTGGTAGGGATGCGACGATGCTTCCCAAGATGCTAAATCGAATGGCCGGCCGGCCTTGCCTACGCGCAGATCGAGCTCAGAAAATCGCCGAATGGCAAGCTTGTCGGTGGTTCTGGGCGGCGTCGTGAAGCGGACGATCAAGTTGTCGCCTCGCTCCACAACGGCAAGGTCTGTGATGGGTGCAGGGATCTGGGGCGACGGCGGAACAACGGGCCCGACGTAGCCGCAACCGGAGAATGCCGCGAGAGAGACCAGCAGCGGCAGAACGCGACGCTTCACTACAGGATGTACCTGCTTAGATCCTGATCCTTCACGATTTCTGCAAGTTGCTTATTGACGTAAGTTGCGTCGATTTTGACGTTCTTCTTCTTCAGGTCAGGGCCGTCGAAGGAGATGTCCTCGAGCAGCTTTTCCATGATGGTGTGCAAGCGGCGCGCGCCGATGTTTTCAGCCGATTGATTCACCTGGGCGGCGATTTTGGCGATCTCAATGATGGCGTCTTCGGCGAATGTGAGCTTGATGCCTTCGGTTTCGAGAAGCGCAGTGTATTGCTTCACCAACGCCGACTTAGGTTCCTTCAAAATGCGAATGAAATCGCCTTCGCTGAGAGACTTTAGTTCGACGCGAATGGGGAAGCGGCCCTGGAGTTCCGGGATGAGGTCGGATGGCTTCGAGACGTGAAAAGCACCTGCCGCGACAAATAAAATGTGGTCGGTGCGCACGAAGCCGTGACGCGTGTTGACCGTGGTTCCTTCCACGATGGGGAGAATGTCGCGCTGCACGCCCTCGCGGCTGACATCGGGTCCATGCCCGCCTTCGCGGCCGGCGATTTTGTCGATTTCATCCAGGAAAACAATCCCGTTCCGTTCCACCCGCTCCAGC
This sequence comes from uncultured Acidobacteriaceae bacterium, assembly GCA_963814195.1. GTDB lineage: Bacteria > Acidobacteriota > Terriglobia > Bryobacterales > Bryobacteraceae > Bog-105. Next base: position 107,277 of record CAWFBU010000002.1, on the reverse strand, counting down.
GCAATCCGTGTCACCTGGTCCATGTCGACCAGCTTCTGCTCCTCTTCCTGGAGCAGGTATTCGAGCGCCTCCGAAACACGCATGTTGCGTTTCTTGGTGCGACCGCCAAACAGGCCCGGAATGACATCTTTCAAGTTGATGTCCATCTCTTCCAGATTGCCGTTGGTAGAGAGTTCGAAGGTGGGGCCGCGTTCCTTCACGTCGACCTCCACCATGCGGTCATCCAGCTTCCCGGCGCGCAGCTTTTCCCTGAGTTTCTCGCGCGTGCGCTCCACGCTCTCGGCGGATTCTGTCTGAGGTGGCATCAGCAGATCCAATAACCTCTCTTCGGCCTGCTGCTCCGCGCGGTCGGAGACCTGCTCCAATCGCTCCTCACGCACCATGTCGATGGCAACATCGACAAGATCTCGAATGATGGACTCCACATCCCGCCCGACGTAGCCGACTTCGGTGAACTTGCTCGCCTCTACCTTAAGAAACGGCGAGTTCGCCAGTTTTGCTAACCGCCGGGCGATCTCGGTCTTGCCGACACCAGTAGGACCGATCATGAGGATGTTCTTCGGCATCACCTCTTCGGCCATTTCGGGGTCGAGCTTTTGCCGGCGCACCCGGTTGCGCAGCGCGATGGCCACGGAACGCTTAGCATCTGCCTGTCCGATAACGTGTTTGTCGAGTTCCGCCACGATCTCTCGCGGCGTCAATTCATCCAGCAAGGGTGATTCATCGGAGGACTGCTGGGGCAAGTAAATCACCATTTATGTCAGCTCCTCGTAGATCACGTTATCGTTTGTGTAAATGCAGACGTCGCCTGCAATGCGCATGGACTTTTCCGCGATCTCACGAGCGCTTAGGTTCGTATTGTCCAAAAGTGCAAGGGCGGCACACTTTGCAAAGGCACCGCCCGATCCAATGGCTGCGATCGGGCTGTCGGGTTCAATCACATCGCCAGTGCCGCTGACGATATACATGTTTTGCGCATCAGCGACAAGCAGCAGCGCTTCGAGGTGCCGCAGCATACGATCTGTGCGCCACTCTTTAGCCAACTCCACGACGCTGCGCGGAAGATTGCCGCTGTGTTGTTCCAGCTTTGCTTCGAAGCGTGCAAATAGCGCGAATGCGTCCGCTGTTGAGCCAGCGAAACCGGAAACAATCTTGCCGTTATACAGACGGCGCAGTTTCTTGGCGCCGCTTTTCAATACTTCACTACCCATCGTGACTTGGCCATCGCCAGCCAGCACAACTTTATTGTCGCGCCGTATGCAGAGGATGGTTGTCGAACGAATTCTTCTCTTCATCTAACCGTTTACCAATATGTGCCGCAGCACTGTTTTCCACTTTCAAGTTGCTGGGACGTGAACCCTTATTTCAGCACAGGGAGGCGTTTTGCCCTGAAGACAGTGCCAGCGGCCATGAACCCTGGTGGCTGTTGGGATTCATGTGAAGCACAACCCAGCACTTGATTTTCGTGAGGTCACGTCTTTGGCTAACTTCCGGATTGCCGACGATCCAGGAGCAACTCGGAACGTAAACACATCGCCGTTACCGGCGAGTGACCTCAACGCGGGCACAGCCAGGATCTGTCGTGACCACCTGAGCGCTGGCGAACACGCACATAGACTTTCCTATTCCGAATGCCGATTCCGCCATTAGCGCACGCCGGAAACGTGGTAACCGGCGGGACTTTCCTTCGTCACTGGCAGTCATTGTCCTGTGGCTTTTGGCGCTTTCTGCCAGCAATTCGGCGCGTTTGGCGAGTGACGGCGGCTCACTGCGCCGGTAGACTCGAATTAGAGGACGGCAAGACGATCGCGGACTCCGCTAGACTCTCGCCCACTTTATGGCAGATCGTTTTCGGGTTCTCTCAGTGATGGGACGTCAGCTTGAGGAGCTTGGCATCTCAACCAGTGCCGTTTTGCGCCTCGCAGGACTACCATCCGAGTTGTTCCAGCAAACGCGAATCTGGCTCACTACGGAGGAGATGCGCACGTTATACGACGCCATTGCTGAAATCAGTGGTGACCAGGCCGTTGGGCTAAGACTAGGCGCTGAGGAGCGACCTGAGAACTACAGTCCGATTTCTATCGCAGCGCTCTTTACTCGCTCGTTCCGAGACGCCCTGACCCGTGTCGCTCGATACAAGAAATTGACCTCTCCGCAAGACATGCGACTTTCGGAGCGAGGCAAGGAGTTCGCAGTTCAATTCGTATGGCTCTCGGCTGAGGTCGAAGAATCGCCCATCTGGATTGATAGTTGCTTCGCGTGGACAGTAACGATTGGGCGGCGTGGAATTGGGCGTAATATACATCCGGTGCGCGTCGAGCTATGCCGCGCAAAGTCAAACAAAACTCCTTACGAGAAGTTCTTTGCGTGTCCTATAACGTTTGGGGCCCGGCAGAACCGACTGTTTTTTCAGGTAGAAGATATCGACCGGCCGTTCATAACGCACAACGCCGACCTGCTTGAATTAATCGCACCTCAATTGGAAGCGCAACTAAAGCAATATTCAACGAGTAAGTCCCTTAGGGAGCAGGCGAAAGTGATTCTGAAGCGCTCACTTGCTGGGCAGCGGCCGCGCTTGGAGGATGTTGCTGTCGAGTTGCGGATGAGTGCGCGCACTTTGCAGCGCAAACTGCTGGAGGACGGGACTACATTTCACGCCTTGATGGAAGAGGCACGCCACGAGATGGCACAGCATTATCTCCGGCAGCCTTCGCTCGAATTAAACGAAACAGCGTACCTGCTTGGATACGAGGATCCCAATTCGTTTATCCGAGCGTTCCATAAGTGGGAAGGGACTTCCCCGGGCGAGTGGCGATCTAGCCATTCGCAAAGAGTCCAGTAGCTCGATGCTGGTGCGCGGCTCGCCGCCGAACTACTCCTCGCTCGACGAGCTACGTCGTGCGTCAACCGCTTACGTTTGACCGTGGATCACGGCCCTGTTTAAAGGAAAAAGGAGAACCGATACACATGAAAGGAACTATGCTCTATGGCGCTCGGGATATTCGTTTCGAGGACTTGCCAGACCCTACAATCACCAAGCCGACAGATGCGATCCTCCGCCTTTCGGCAACATGTATCTGCGGATCTGACCTATGGCCCTATCGAGGCATCGGTAACTTTGCGGAACCCCCGACTCCCATGGGACACGAGTACTGCGGCGTTGTGGAAGAAGTCGGCAAAGAGGTCAAGAATGTGAAGCCAGGCCAGTTTGTGGTTGGCTCATTTGCGACTTCGGACAACACTTGCATCATCTGCAAGGACGGTTATCAATCCTCATGCGTGCAACGTGAGTTCATGACCAGGGCGCAAGCTCCGTTCCTGCGTGTTCCTCTTGCGGACGGCACGTTGGTCCCAACCCGCGAACTGCCTTCGAAAGACCTGATTCCAAGTTTGCTTGCGGTCTCTGACGTTCTGGGAACTGGTTGGTTTGCAGCGGATGCAGCCAACGTCAAGCCGGGGAAAACGGCCGTCGTTGTCGGTGACGGAGCGGTCGGTCTGCTTGCGGTTCTTTCGGCCAAGCAGATGGGTGCTGAGCGCATCATTGCGATGAGCAGGCACGAATCGCGGCAGAAGTTAGCGCGCGAGTTCGGCGCCACTGACATCGTAACCGAACGCGGGGATGAAGGTGTCGCACGAATCAAGGAGTTGACGAAGGGACTAGGTGCTGATTCCGTGCTGGAGTGCGTTGGCACGCAAGAATCCATGTTGCAGGCCATACGATCTGCACGTCCGGGCGGTTTCGTGAGCTATGTGGGTGTTCCACACGGCGTACAGTTGGACGGGCAAGCGCTGTTTTTCGCTGAGGTGCATTTGCACGGCGGCCCAGCCCCGGTTCGACGTTACCTTCCGAATCTGATCGATCTGGTGCTGACCGAGAAGATCAATCCGGGGAAAGTTTTCGACCTGGTGCTTCCACTTGATCAGGTTGCCGAGGGGTATCGGGCGATGGATGAGCGCCGGGCGATCAAAACGCTGCTGGAGACCTAAATCGTTATGGCGCTTGCGGAAATCAAGAGAGAATCAGCCGCGGTGAAAATGCAATCAGACACGTCAGGTCGACAGAAGTGGAGCGCTGTCTATTCAATGGCGCTCTGCGTAGCCTTGCTGATCGCCTCCGAGTTCATGCCGGTTAGTCTGTTGACTCCCATTGCTAGGGATCTGCATGCAAGTCAGGGGATGACGGGCCAGGCAATCTCAGTTTCGGGTTTTTTCGCGGTTATCACTAGCCTGCTGATCGCAACGATTGCGGGCCGCTTCGACCGGCGTCATGTCCTAACTGCACTGACTGCGGTCATGCTGATCTCACTGGTGCTCATTGCGGCAGCTCCGAACTTTATCGTTTTGATGGCAGCACGGGCGTTGCTAGGAATTGTGATCGGTGGCTTCTGGTCGCTTGCGACCGCAACCGTCATGCGCCTGGTTCCCGCATTATCTGTGCCCAAGGCGCTGGGAATGATCTACATGGGCAACGCTTGCGCAACTGCCTTTGCCGCGCCAATCGGCAGTTACTTTGGCGGCATTCTTGGATGGCGCGGTGTGTTCTGGGCGATGGTTCCTATTGCGTTTGTGAATCTTATTTGGCAGTGGATCAGTCTCCCAACCATGATCCCGGAAGCTCCGAACCCCCTCGGCAAGCTGCTGGCGCTGTTCAAGCGGCGGAATGTTGCGTTCGCGATGGTTGGCGTGATGCTTACGTTTGCGGGCGGGTTCACAGCGTTCACTTATCTTCGACCGTTTCTCGAAACGTACGCTCGGGTGAATGTGATGCAACTGTCGCTCCTTCTGCTCGCATTTGGCAGTGCCGGCTTCCTCGGAACGTATGCGGCCACTGCGCTGGTCGCAAGGCACCTGTACCCGCTCTTGGGCGCCTTAGCCGCGGCGTGGGGAGCGGTTCTGCTTAGCCTAGTAGCCGTCCGACACGAGATGTGGCCTGTTGCCATCCTGCTTGCTCTTTGGGGCGCATTGAACGCCGCCGTTCCGGTGTGTTGGTCCACCTGGCTGTCTCAAGGTCTCGGCGATGAGCCGGAAAGCGGCGGCGGCTTGATGGTAGGAAGCATCCAACTCTCGATCATGACGGGCGGAGCGCTTGGTGGGTTCCTGCTTGACCACTTTTCTGCGGCGGTGACCTTCATTGGCGGCGCGCTCCTTCTGTGCCTCGCCACGCTAACGGTGGGTGATGGCACTCGCGTGAGACCGAAAGCTCAACGACACGGTGCGATTGAGGGCGCCGGTCTGAGCAACTAGAACCGCATTGGTACATCATGGAATCAAGCGAGCAAGTTGGTTGGAGCATGTCAACGATGGGCAATACCGACAGTAGTGTCACGTCGGAGCACGCAGAAAAACGGGGATCTGAATCGACCATCGGATAATTCGTAACGACACTTTTCGAGCTGCAGCTTACCGGCGGCGTCCGATGTTCTAGCCCTCCACAGCGCACCCGCTGCAGGCGGGAGGCAAGTCTTATTTGGCGTTGTGAAGATCCGCTGTAGTCGGCAAGGGTTTACAAAACAGAGACACAATTTTCCGGATTGTTCTAGGGTCGGGCTATCCGTCAATTGGGCCGCTTCTGCAAGCTCACGATTTCTAATGGACGGATTGCCGACGGTTCGGACGCGAATTCACGTGCATTGCTCGCCGCGGTTGTCGAAAGGCAGATCAGGACCGCCAACCGGTTTTTCGTAGCCACTGTGTGTATCCTCGCGCCCAGCGCTCATACGCAGCGTGGGACTCATCTGTCGGTTCGCTCTCAGGAGGATCATCGGCGACCGGCGGCAATCCCATTGAGACGCGCCGCTGATTCAGAGCTTCCGGATTTTCCGTCTGCCACCGTCGGTAATTCCCGTCTTGACATAGCAGCGACTGGGTTCCATACCTTTGAGAACGACCCTCATAGGTAGCAATGCGGTCGAACAAAAATGCTGCTTGAGCAGCGGGCACCATTCCCTGGCTGACCTTTTCTTGAACTAGCTTCAGCGCCAGTCGTTGAAATTCGGGATCGCCAATTGCGTGCTGCGCAATGAGCCAAGCCGCCATAGTGCCCTCGTCACCGACCAGGTCACGATCAGGCCAGCCGTGCTCGACGATGATGTCTTTCAGGCGAGCGGTATTCGCGCGATGCACGGCCTCCATTTGTGGCGCATAGCCGTCGCCCAGTTCTCCCTTTTCAAGAAGTTCCTGCCGGACTCGACGATCCTCCCCAGCCATGGTCTTCAGTTCTTCGCTCAAGCGCTCGTCCATACGTTCCAGCCTGCCACGGCACGTATGACGCCCATCGCGGGCTTATTACGAGCAATCCGGACAGAACCCGCAAAGGGCCTACGGCTTAAGTCGAAGTCCTCAGAGATTCAAGGCTGAGGGGCTGATAAATGTATAGCCCGCACGGTGCAGGCGAAATGCAAGGCGCCTGTAAGGCTCAAAGGCTCAGTGCGTCCAGGTGCGGTTTTTCGTAACGCTCGTCCTCGCCTGGATACCGTAACTGGCCTTCATACCGTCCTGTTTGCTTCGCGAGAGCCCAAATTAGACTTTCGCCGGCTGGAAGCGTTTGCGGCCGAGACTGGAACACTGGATCAGCGAACGCATGGTCGGCGTTCACCAGCCGCCATCCCATGCCCTGATACATGTCGAGGATCGACCCCAGAAAAGCACCGTTGAGATAAGAGTAGTGCACAAGCAACGTGTGCCGCGGACTGCGGCCCAGCACCTGACGCGACAAGCCGTCGTAATAAAGACTGCGATCACGGATGTGTGCAAGGTACGGAGCTTTGAAGCGGTTGCTCTCGAAACTCGGGTCGGTGTGCAATTTATCGGCGAGCCGGCTGTTGTAGTACCAGTCGGACGCGTCGATGGTGACAGATCCGTTGCGATAACCGTGTGCGTCCAAGAAGTTGCGCATGCCATCGCGCAACTCGACGGTACGTCCTTCTTTCAAGGCCGGGAAACGAAATAGACGCTGGTAATTTTTGAAACTGGCCAGGATGCCTTCTGCCTTGAGCACATCACTTTGGAAATCAGTCAACGTATGCTGTGGCGAATCGATGGACAAGTGAGAGTAGGTGTGATTGGCAATGAGATGTCCTGCATCCGACCATGCTTGCAACAGCTTGCGGCTGCCCTCGTCTTCCACATTTCGCGCCACGACAAAGAGTGCGATCCGGAGGCCGTGTTTGTCGAACAACCGCAAGAGCCGGCGATTGAGTTCTGCCGGAGTTTCCGGCCAGGCTTGCCGAAGATTGAAGTCGTCCATGGTGATTGCGACGCAAGGTGGCTCTGCTGCCTGTACGTTCGGCCCTAAGCGGTAACAGAACGACGCCGCACTGAATGTTTGCGCCACAAGAAAGGCACGTCGCTTCATACTTCACAATCCACGGATTCGCTTCGGCTTGATGACATCTCTGCCTGGCTTTCTACTGTATGATGTAACCGAAGTCTATTCCTCTCGAAGCAGTCTTACCCAATTCATGGCCATGCCGGAAGAGCGCCGCAAGCGCGGCTTAGATGTAATAAAGCGATATTTAGCGTCCGCTGGGGGCGACAAGTATGCTGCGGCCGCCGATGCGATTTCAGACATTTTGTTGAGCGTTGCCGAAACCGAAGATGAGGGCCTTCAACTGCTGCGCACGGCCGAGATGGAGTTTAGAAATGCGCTTGAAGGCGAAAGCTTCGCTACCGAAGGCTGATCTGCGGTAACCTCACCACCTCAGGCTTTTCCGTACTAAAGAGGTGGATCCAATCTGACGATTGCTTCTTCAGAATGGAAACCGAACTCAACCAACACCTGACCTCAAATCAGCTAGAGACCTACTTCCTTGGACATGCCCCGGTGGCGACCGTGGATGAAGTAGAGGAACACCTGATTACGTGCGAGCAGTGCCGCAGCAAACTGGACGAAACAGAATTGGACATTCGTGTTCTGCGCATCGCGCTTCGCTCGTGGGATAGCGCTCCCACCATTCACTGAAGCCACACCAGCGCGGGCCTAAGCTAGTTGCTGAGCGCGCGACCGGTATTCCTGCTCGGACGTCTCGGGCAGCAATACCCAAAGCGTATAGACGCCGATGGCAGTTCCGAAGGGCAGATTCAGCAGATTCAGCGCGCCGAGAACCAGCGCGAGAGTGCGGGCCCAGTCCCGCCAGTTCAGCAAGCCCCAACCAGTGACCAGCCCGACGATAGAAGCCGCGCTGAGAACCACACCAATGGCGGACAGCAGGTGTGGAAGAAAGGCCGGAGCGTCGGGTGGAAGTATCGAGGCAGGCCCTTGGAACATGGTCACTAAGAACAAACCGGGAATGAGATGCAGGCCGGAGTAGGCCAGCCATAAGATGCCGAGCAAGCGGATATGTCCAGCGACACGGGGCTGGGCGCCCATCGCAACCACCGTCGGTTTTAAAGTTTTGCCGCAAGCAGGGCAGAAATTCTGGTTATCGTCTACGCGAGCACCGCAACGGTCACAAAACATTAGCTTCCCTCCAATGGCTAATACTACGTTGCTGATAACATTTTTGTTCACGTTCCCATGGCCGGAAGCAGTGAAACCACGATATGAATGCAATCCCACAAGACAAGCAGCAAGCGTTGGTAGACCGCCTGACTCAAGCGTGCGGCGGCAGCTACTCACCCGAAGTCCGCCGTAAGTACTTCATCACGGGCCCGCAATGGGCGGTGGCGTACGAAGGCAATGCCCTCTTCCATGCGCCGACGCGAACACCGATCACGCTTGAAACCGTGATTGACGAGTACGCAAAAATCGGCGTGAACTACTGGTGTACACACGATACAGACGTCATTCCTACGGAGGACCTGTTCACACCCCGCCAAGATGAGATTGTCGGGCGCATCAAAGACAGTTTAAAGAAAAACGGCATGCAGTGTTCGATGGTGACGACCGAGACCTTTCACCATCCTGTGTGGGCGGCAAGCAGCGCCGCCGAGTCGCCGGATGTTCGTGCGTATGCGGCTCGCCGTGTCAGCAATACGGTCGCGATCGGGCATGAACTAGGGGCGCAGTATGCCGTGTACTGGCCGGGGACACTGGGTTATTACGTGCAGGGCGCCATCGACGAAGTTCAAACACTTCGCTGGTTTGCGGACGGTATCAATGCGGCGTGCGAAGCCGATATCGAAATCGCAAAGAAATACAACCGGCCGACTTTGAAGCATGCTCTGGAAGCCAAGCCGTTTGAGCCGCAGGCTGAAATTTTGCTGCCGACGTCAGATGCGATGCTGGCCCTCATTTTTTCGGGTTTGCTGAAGCATCCGGAGATGGTGGGCCTGAATCCTGAGTATCTGCACGAATTGATGTGGGGTGCGGCGCCCCGGTCCTCCCTGGCCCGCGCCCTCATGTGCGGCAAGTTGTTCCACTTCGATATCAACGATGGCTATCGCCTGAAGCACGATGTGGATATCGCGGTCGGATTAGTCAATCCGCTGGATTGGCTGAATGTGCTGGTGCTGCTGAGAACCTACAACTACCAGGGCCCGTTTAACCTCGATTACAAGCCGCCGCGCACGACCAGCAACCATGGCGTGTTCTCCATCAGCTTGCCCACTGCAGTCGATCGCTTCATCACGCTTTGGGAGATGGCGGGCGAGGTGCAGTCGGATCCCATTATCAAGGAAGCCACGGATGCGTTGAAGGCCGGCGGCGTTGTGAGCGATCCGCAAGATGTGAAGTCCATAGTGGAAGGGAACAAGGAACTGCTTTCACTGCACGAACTGATTGCGCATCGGCTGTTCCAAATCCTGGTTGGCGCCACTCGCGGACGTACTTTCAGCGTGTAATTTTGCGGCACGGGCAGCGGCGGCCATCTCGCTAGAACGAGACGCGGTTGCTGCCCGCGTGCAGCTTGTGACTGTGTCCTTCCCAGATGAGCGTTCCGGGAGTTCCCTCCGGCAGGTCGACGGTTCCTTTGAGTTGTTTGCCTGCTGTGCTGAGTTCCACGTGGATCGTTCCTCGGGGATGCGGCACGGTGGCCCGGATGCTCGGCAAGTCGCCCAAATGAGGCGCAACTCGCACGGAGGCGAAACCTGGTGCGTCGGGCTCGATCCCGGCGACGGTGCGCAGGAATTCAAAGTTTGGGCTTGCTCCCCAGGCGTGGCAATCCGAACGCGACGCATCCCCATCGACTTCGGCCCAGGTCGTCAGGCCGTCGGCGAGCATTTTGCGCCAGGGATCGAGAGCGGCCAGATACCGGTCGCCGAGTCCGGCTTCTCGCAAAGCGGCATTGGTATAGGCGCGGAAGTAAATGGACGCCTGAGCGAGCGATGGATCTGCGAACATCTTCTCCGCGATGTCGTGCGCTTCCTTCCCCTGGACGACGTGCGCCAGGATCGCAAGTGTGTTGACGTGCTGTGAATAGGTCCGGTGCGAAGGTTGATCCGCAAATAAGCCGCGGGCGGCGTCCCAATCTGTTTGCCGGATGGTGGTGCGCAGGCGCTCCGCTTCGTCTGTATCTTCGGCCGCCTGCGCCTTGCTGCCGAATGCATTTTCAAGATCCGCCGCCCACTGGTAGGCGAGCAGCAGTTGCAGATCGAGCGCCGCCGCTGACGAATGGTCGCTATCCCCGGGGGGTTCACCGGTAGGCCATTCGCGCACCCAATCGACGAAGTTCCACCAAGGCATGCGAGCAAGCGAGCCGTTCTCCTTTTGATACTGCCGGTAGAACGACAAGACAGCGTGAACACCGGGCAGCATGTCACGGACGAATGCCGGATCATCCACGTACATCCAGTAATCGTGCACCATGCCGATCCACCACAGCGAGAACGGCGGAATGTACTGTTGGAGGTTTGAGGGGGCACGGCTGTAGGTGGCGCCCTCGGCTGTACGGGAAGAGTTGAGAAGGCCAATGCCATTCTTCATGAGGCGGGCATCGCCGGTCATGTACAGCGAGACCAGCATCTGAATGCGCGCATCGCCGGCATACTGCAATTGCTCGTAGAACGGGCAATCCATGTAGCTCTCGTGAGCGCAGAGCCGGGCAGTGTGCCAGCCCGTCGCGAGGATCCGCTGAATCTCATCGTTCTTTGGCGCCTGCGGCGCTTCGAATGCAGCGGCAGCCTTGAAGGGATAAGCCGTGAAGGTGCCACCCACGCTATCGATGGTCAGCGGGGCGGCACCGGTCTTCACGCTCAGCTGCAAGTAGCGGTAGGTGCGCCAGAATAGCGGTTCATAGACACGGTGGTCGCCGCCATCCGAGACGTAGGTATCGAACGGGCCCAGAAACACCTTGCCTTCAATCTCATTGCGATTACTCTTGCGGTGCTCGCGGCCGGTGTTGGGGTCGAAGAGGGCTTCGGCGTAGTGTAGTTCAACTTCGGCATTCGCGCCTCCGCTCACCGTCAGCCGCGGATATGCCGTTGTCAGATGTTGCTGATCGAGGAGTACCGTCGCGCTGGTATTGGGAGCAATCTGTAAGCTGGAGACCACGGCGCCGGGTGCAATAGCTGCACCTTCCGCCCTCCTGACCGTGAGCGGTTTTTCTTCTGTGCGCTCTTCCTGCGGAATGGCACGTTCCACCATCATCCAGCGGTTTGGCGCATCGCGCGCATCGCGGTCTGCGGCATGTGTCATCTCGTGAGCGTCGGCCCAGGTGCTGTCGTCGAAGTCGACGGCGGACCACCCCCAGGCGTACTTACCGGCGTCGAAGTGCTCATTCGGTCCAAGCGCGTAGTAGCCGGTATTCTGCTGCGGCGGCAGCGGCTGGGCCGTGTAGGCGGTGTCGCGCATACACTTCCACGATCGGCCTGTGTTCAGCGTGGCATTCGCCGGGTCGTCGGCTTCGAGAACGAAGCCGGTTTGATTTGATATTTGCGCGACCGCGCGGAGTGGGCCGTCGTTCCACACCACGGCAGATACGACATTGCGGCCGGTATGAAGTTGCGGCGCAATGTCGACGGTTTCGTAACGCCAATGCGTCAGATCGCCCCTTGCAGGACCGGTGGAGACCCATGTCCCGTTCACCAGAAGCTGATAGCGATTGTCGCCGGACACGTGAATGACAAAGCGCGCCGGCGTCTCGGATAGCGTGATTACCTTGCGGAAATGATAGACGCCGTATTCCTGCGGCAGGCTGCCAGGCACGTCGATCCATAGCGCCTTCCAGGTTCGTGTAACGACGGTTTGCGGCGGTGCTGCCGCCGCGGTCGCGGCAACAAGCAGGAACAAAGCTACGGCAACGGGACGAACGAACGGTTGGCTAAGCTTTTTCACGAACCAAATCCACCAAGTCTTCCATTTTGTCTTCCAACAAATGCAGTTTACGCGCCAACCCCTGAATCTCGGTTTCGGAACGCTTGTTTACTTCGAAATCGAGTTCGCTGCGTAGCCGGTCCTTTGCGTCCTGCCGGTTCTGGCTCATCATGATCACCGGCGCCTGCACGGCGGCCAACATGGAGAGAAACAGATTCAGAAGAATGAACGGGTACGGGTCCCAGGCTGCTTTCCGAAGCGCGATGTTCACCATGGTGTACACCACCAATAGCCCAAAAAACGAAATGATGAACGACCAGGAGCCACCAAATTTGGCCACTTCGTCTGCGATGCGGTCCCCAAAGGTGAGTTGCTGTTCGATCAATTCATTCGGATTCTTCATGGCGCGAACCCTTACCAACTGCTGTGCCGCGTGGATTTGGCGTCCCAGCACTGCAAGCAGGTCCATACCGGCCAGGGGTTTGCGCTGCAGCAGGACGGCGATGTCGTTCCGGTCTACTTCGATACAGGTCGTTGCGTCGACGGCCGTTGCATTAGTCTGATGAGGCGTTTGATCGATCATGGAGGCAAAGCCGAAGAACTCGCCTGTACGGGGCTCATCGACTGTTACTTCCTGCTGATCCTCATCGATCGTATTCACCAGAACGCTTCCGGATACGACGATGTATGCCTGCCCGCCGGCATCGCCGATTTTGTAGATCCGCTGCCGCGCGGTAAACGTTCGCACTTCCACCTGGCCGGCCAAGACCGCTAGTTCCTCGTCGTCCAACAGCGTGAAGAGAGGGACATTCCTCAGCATCTCCGGTTCACAAGCCATACATTGTTGGTCTCTCCAAATGAGTGTATTTTCCCCTATGACAATAAGAAGGCCGTTTGAACCTCGTGATATAAGGAGCAGCGGACTCTTAAAGCCGATGCGCTCTTCTTTAGCAATGCTGGTTTTCGCGCTTTGCCTCTTTGTCGCGGGGGCCCAGCCGCCAGCGCCCAAGTATCAGGACACAGCTGCCTCGGCTGAGGCAAGAGCGGTTGACCTGGTGTCTCGCATGACACTCGCCGAAAAGATCTCGCAGATGCAGAATACAGCCCCGGCGATTCCCCGGCTGGGCGTGCCTGCTTACGATTGGTGGAACGAGGCGTTGCACGGGGTGGCGCGTGCCGGTCTAGCGACAGTGTTCCCGCAGGCGATCGGGCTGGCCGCCACGTGGGATACCAGGCTGGAAAATCGCGTTTCTACGGTGATCTCCACCGAGGCGCGCGCCAAGTACAACGACGCGATCGCGCACAACAACCATGGACGTTATTACGGGCTGACGTTCTGGTCGCCGAACATCAACATCTTTCGCGATCCGCGCTGGGGACGCGGGCAGGAGACGTACGGCGAGGATCCGTACCTGACTTCGCAGATGGCCGTGCAGTTTATCCGTGGGATGCAGGGCGATGATCCTCACTACTTCAAGACAATTGCGACTGCAAAGCATTTTGCCGTTCACAGCGGGCCAGAATTGTCCCGCCACGGATTCAACGCACAGGTGAGCGACGAAGATCTGAACGACACGTATCTGTATGCCTTCAAGCAAACGGTGGAGCAGGGGCACGTGGATTCACTGATGTGCGTTTACAACGCCGTGGACGGCGTACCGGGCTGCGCAAACGCCATGCTGCTGAAGCAGAAACTGCGTGGTGATTGGAAGTTCGACGGATACGTGGTGGGCGATTGCGGGGCGGTTGAAGATATCTACCGTGGGCACCATTTCGCGAAGTCGCCTGCCGAGGCCGCTGCCGAAGCGTTGAAGGCTGGAACGGATCTGGATTGCGGTAAGACGTACGCCCATCTGAGTGAAGCTGTCGAGCAGAATTTAGTATCGGCGGATGACGTCGATCGCGCGGTGGTTCGCTTGTTTACGGCACGGTTCCGCCTGGGCATGTTCGACGGCAACGATAAGGTTCCCTTTTCGAAGATCGGGATGGCGGTAGTGCAGTCCGCTGAACACCAGCAGGTTGCTTTACAAGCAGCGCGCGAAGCGATTGTGCTGCTGAAAAACGAAGGAAGCGTGTTGCCGCTGGAGAAGACGCCCGGGCATATCGCCGTGATAGGGCCGGCCGCCGACGATGCGGATGCCATGCTGGGCAACTACAACGGCATTCCTTCGCATACGGTGACGCCGTTGGAAGGCATTGAAAAGGCATTTGGCGCGGCGCACGTTCAATTCGCTTTGGGCAGCACATATGTAGCCGGTTGGACTGCGCCGGTTCCTCAGAATGTCTTAACACCGGATGAGCATTCGCGGGTACAGGGTCTGCGTGCCGAGTATTTTTCGTCCGAAGACTTCGGGGGCAAGCCGGTACTCTCACGTATGGAGCCGCGAGCTTCTCTGAACTGGGAGATGCAGGAACCGGCCTTGGTAGCGGCGGTGCCGAATGAGCACTTCGCCGTGCGCTGGAGCGGCTTTTTGCACCCAAAGGCCTCGGGAGAATACAAGCTGGGCGTCGTTCGTCCAGAGTGTCATAGCTGCGGCCGCATAGATGCGGCAAGAGTCTACGTTAATGACCAGCTGCTGATGACGGACGCCGAGAAAGCCGGCGAGCAGATGTTTCCAAAGGCCGTGCCGATTGCACTCGAAGCAGGGAAAAGCTATTCTCTGCGGATTGAATATACGCAGCACGGCGGTGGCGGCGGGTTGCAGTTTGTCTGGACGCCTCCGGCCGAACCGGCTTTGCAAGAAGCAGTCGAGCTGGCGGGAAAATCGGATGTCGTGATTGCTTGCGTCGGGTTGAACTCGCGGCTGGAGGGGGAAGAATCGCCACTGAAAATACCTGGATTTGCGGGTGGCGATCGCACCGAGATCGGCTTGCCTGCAGCGCAGCAAACTTTGCTTCACAGGCTGTTGGAGACCGGGAAGCCAGTGATTGTTGTGCTGGTGAATGGCAGCGCTCTGGCGATTGCCGATGCGGAACAAAAAGCGCAGGCCATTGTTGAGAGCTGGTACGGCGGCCAGGAGGCAGGGACGGCGCTAGCCGAGACACTTCGGGGTAGTAATAATCCGGCAGGCCGGCTTCCGATCACCTTCTACTCGTCGCTGGACCAGCTGCCGTCGTTCGACGATTACAGCATGAAGGAGCGCACGTACCGTTTCTTTACCGGGCAGCCGCTGTATCCCTTCGGGTACGGGCTCAGCTACTCGAGTTTTGCGTATGCGGGCGGGCGGGTCGAAGCTGGCGCATCCAATGCTTTTCAAGTCGTCGGTGACCGTTACGAACACTTCGAAGCGGGAGGGCGACGAGGTGGCTCAGCTCTACTTGTCGAAGCAAGATGGCAGCAACCCCGAATTGCGCGGTTTCGAACGACTCCATCTGAAAGCGGGTGAGAGCCGCGTGGTGACATTCAGCGTGGAGAATGCGGACTTGCAGGGCCGTACCATCCACGTCGGCGGGGGACAACCGATGAAGCGCTGGACGAGCTCGTTTGTGGAGGTTCCGCGGGGCAAGTGAAGTGTATGCGCATTGTGGACGTACGAGCTACCACCGTCACCGTGCCGTTACATGCGCCGTTACGGCACGCGAACGGGTGCCATTGGGGCAGGTTTGTGCGCACCGTGGTTGAGGTTGAAACCGATAGCGGGCTGATTGGGTTGGGCGAAATGGGTGGAGGAGGGGAGTCCGCCGAGGCCGCCATCCGTGCCTTGAAAACGTATCTGCTTGGGCATGATCCGGCGCGATTGGAAGAGATGCGATTCCTGATTGCGAACCCGACGGCATCGCTCTACAACAACCGGACACAGATGCTGGCGGCGCTGGAGTTTGCGTGCCTGGACATTTTGGGCCAAGCCTGGGATGTGCCGGTTCATCAGATTCTCGGCGGCAAGCTGCGGGATCGTATTCCGTTCGCTTCCTATTGTTTCTTCCGGTTTCCCGATGCTCAAAGCGGTGCAGGCGAAGTACGCACCGCGGAGCAAGTAGTGGCCTTCGCGCGCGAGATGAAGCGCCACTTTGGGTTCACTACGCACAAACTGAAGGCCGGCGTTTTCCCGCCCCGGTATGAGTTGGAAGTCTATCGTGCTCTGGCCCTGACATTCCCTGAAGATCGTGTCCGATTCGATCCCAACGGTGTTCTGTCCACGGAAGAGGCTATCCGATTCGGGCAGTCGATTGAAGACTTGAACAACGACTATCTGGAGGATCCTGTGTATGGCATGAACGGCATGCGCCGTGTGCGTGAAAAAGTGCGCGTTCCGTTGGCCACCAATACGGTGGTGGTGAACTTTGAGCAGCTGGCACAGAACGTTCTCAATACAGCGGTGGATGTGATCCTGCTGGACACCACCTTCTGGGGCGGGATTCGTCCGTGCATTAAGGCAGCCGGCGTATGCGAGACATTTCAACTGGGAGTGGCAGTGCATTCGTCGGGCGAATTGGGCATTCAGCTCGCGACAATGCTGCACCTGGGAGCGTTGCTTCCCAATCTGTCGTTTGCCGCCGATGCGCACTATCATCATCTGACCGATGACATCATCGAAGGGGGCCGCCTGCCGTATCGGGACGGAGCGATTGCCGTGCCAACCGGCGCTGGGCTGGGAGTGCGTCTGAACCGCGACAAGCTGAACGAGTACGCAGAACTATACAAGAGGCTTGGCGGGTATGCCTACGATCAGGATCCGGCGCGGCCCGGTTGGACGCCCATCTTGCCGAACGATCGTTGGGCGGATCCGAAAGACGACCGTTGTCCGGCAATACCGTTTTAGCTATGCGCATTGCCGTCGTTGCGCTGTTGCTGGCGTTAGCTCTTCAGGGGGCGACCGGACACGATGCCTGGCTTCGCTACGAACCAATTACCGAAACAACAGTCCTGGAGCAGTACGCCAGGCTTCCCGCAACTGTGGTCGCTTTAGGCAACGAGCCGACCATTCAATCGGCGCAACAAGAGTTGATCCGCGGTGTACGCGGCATGCTGGGGCGAGTAGTGCGAGCAGAAGAAGCGCCCGGCGAAAGCGACATGATTGTGCTTGGCACTTTTGAATCGATTGAAAGCCAATTGCATATCGAGACAGGATTCACCGCGGTCGGCGGATCTTACCGGATATTGACCACCATGCGGTCACGGCATCGCGTGACCATTGTGGCCGGGCAGAACGCAACCGGCGTTCTCTATGGAACCTTCGCATTTCTCCGGAAAATTGCATTGCACGAATCCGTCGATCCATTGGACGAGCAGAGCACTCCGTATGCGCCCATCCGATGGGTCAATCAATGGGACAACCTGAATGGAACCATCGAACGCGGCTACGCGGGCCGGTCCATCTTCTTCGACAACGACAACGCTGTTCCAGACCTGTCACGTGCGGGTGAATATGGGCGGCTGCTCGCGTCGCTAGGAATCAACGGCTGCACCGTCAACAATGTGAATGCGAATCCGCGCGTGCTTAGTCCCGGCTTCCTGCCGCAATTGGTGCGCATTGCCGACGTCTTCCGACCCTGGGGCGTGCGAATGTCGATCGCAGTGGACCTTGGTAGTCCAAAGACCGTTGGAGGGTTGGACACCTTCGACCCGCTGGACGCGCGGGTGCAAGCCTGGTGGAAGCAGCGAGCGGACGAGATTTACAGCGTCATTCCCGACTTTGCCGGCTTCGTTCTTAAAGCTGACTCCGAGGGGCGAGTAGGGCCGTCCACCTATGGACGCACTCATGCGGACGCAGCGAACGTTCTGGCGGCTGCGCTGAAGCCGCACGGCGGCATCCTGATTTACCGCGGCTTCGTTTATGACCACCACATGGACTGGCGCAACCTGAAGAACGATCGCGCCCGCGCCGCCTACGACAACTTTCATCCCTTGGATGGCAGTTTCGCTGAAAACGCCGCTGTCCAGATCAAGTACGGACCCATCGACTTTCAGGTCCGCGAGCCTGTCTCGCCACTGATTGCCGGACTCCAGCGGACAAATGAAACGCTTGAACTGCAAATCACGCAAGAGTACACGGGACAGCAGCGGCAGCTCTGTTACCTGGTTCCGATGTGGAAAGAGATCCTCGATTTCGATATGCGCGCCGAGGACCGATCGACAGCGGTGAAGGACCTCGTTTCGGGCAGAACTTTTCATCGGCCCCTCGGTGGTTTTGTGGGCGTTGCGAATGTCGGCCGCGATGACAACTGGATGGGATTTGATCTGGCGCAGGCGAATCTCTATGGCTTTGGACGGCTGGCCTGGAATCCGAACCTCTCCGCGCGTGCAATCACAGACGAGTGGACCAAGCTCACGTTCGGAAACGATGCGCTGGTGGACGACACCATCATGAATTTGGAACTGGCCTCCTGGCGCGTGTATGAGTCGTACACGGGCACACTTGGGCTGCAGACCTTAACGGACATTCTGCACAGTCACTATCAGCCAAATGTAGCGGCTGCAGAGCATAACGGGTGGGGGCAGTGGATTAGAGCCGACGAGAAAGGCGTTGGGATGGATCGCAGCAGCGCGACGGGCACCGGGTACGCCGGTCAGTATCCGCCGGAGGTCGCGAAGCGCTATGAATCTGCAGCGACCACACCGGAAAGCCTGCTGCTGTTCTTCCACCACGAACCATACACCTACGTCTTGCCTTCAGGCGAGACCGTAATTCAGAGCATCTACGATTCGCATTACCAGGGTGCTTCGGAGGTGCAATCGTTTCCCGCGCAATGGCAGCAGCTGCGAGGACGCGTTGACGAGCAACGCTTTCGCGCCGTTTTGGATCGGCTGGAGTACCAGGCAGGAGAGGCCGTTGTCTGGCGGGATTCGATTTGCAACTGGTTTCAGCGCGAGTCAGGAATTGCGGACGAGCGCAAGCGGGTGGGCCACTATCCGGATCGCATTGAAGCTGAAACTATGCGGCTGACCGGTTACACTCCGGTCGATGTGACGCCCACGGAGAATGCGTCCGGAGGTAAAGCGGTCGTATGTGTGCAAACGACGCAGTGCTCTGCTGCTTACGAATGGCGCGGCGCTGCTGGCTGGCGTACCATCGACGTACAGTATTTCGACGAGAACACTGGTGTTGCGCGCTTCGAAGTCTTCGTGAACCAGCAGCGCGTCGATATGTGGAGCGCCGATCGACAACTACCGTCCGCGACTCCGAACGGCGACACCTCCGTACGCAAACGACTTCTTCCGGTGATGCTAGAAACAGGAGATCTCATTCGGGTTGTTGGTACACCGGAGGGTGCTGACCAGGCGGCGCTCGACTACATTGCCATTAATTGACTAACTGGCGACGGGGGCGATTAAGCTCTCGTGATCGACAGACGAAATACCGCTTCGGCGTTCGAACTCGGCCACCACGTCCGGTCCCGAACCGTCGTATACAACCGACCCTGCCTCTAGCAGAATGGCGCGATCGCAGTGATCGGCTACCTGCTTCAGGCTGTGGGTGACCAGCAGGATGGTCTTGCCCCCCTTGCGAAAACGATCGATGCGGTCAAGACACTTCGATTGAAAGCCCGCGTCTCCGACGGCGAGGATTTCGTCGATGAGCAGGATCTGCGGATCTACCTCGGTAGCAACCGAAAACGCCAGGCGCATGTACATGCCGGACGAATACTGTTTCACGGGCGTGTCGATGAACTCGCCGACCTCGGAAAAGTCGATGATGCGGTTTGCCTTTGAAAGCATTTCAGCTTTCGAATAACCCATCAGCAGTCCGTTCAAAACGATGTTCTCGCGGCCGGTCAATTCCGGGTGCATGCCCGCACCTAGCTCCAGCAAGGGGGCTACCGTGCCGTTCACTTGTATACGACCCGAAGTTGGCCGATAGACGCCGGCAATCATTTTCAGAAGTGTGCTCTTGCCGGATCCGTTTCGCCCGACGACCCCGACAGTCTCTCCCGGTGGCACATCGAACGTGACGTCCTTCACAGCCTCGAAGTAGTGATACTGGACTTTTTGGCGGAAGAACCGCGCGAAGAGCTCCCGGACGCTATCCGGGCGTTCGTGCATCACCCGAAAGCGCTGCGACACATGCTCTACCTGGATAGCGGGCTGATGATTGTTCCTCTGCATGCTCAGACGTAGAACGGAAACTGATGCTGATAGCGCCGGAACACGCCCCAGCCAATGAACAAAGCGACGACGGCGACGGCGAACGAAGCGATGATGGACTGCCATGACGGCTGCTGCCCGTAAAACACGTACATGCGGAAGTCGCTGAGAGAGAACGTCAGCGGATTCAGCCAGAACAGCCAGCGGTACTTTGGCGGGAAAAACTCGACGGTGTAAATGATGGGGGTCACGTAGAACAACATCTGCAGCACGATCTGCACGATGTGTGCGACGTCTCGATAGAAGACGTTAGCCGTTGCCAGGAAAAAGGTAACACCGAGAGTAAAGATACATAGCGCCGCCAGTGGAATCGGGATGAAAACCCAGGTCCAGTAAAACGGATGCCGGAACGCCAGCACCAGAAGTGCCAGCGGAATCAGCGACAGCAGCATGTTGATGACGTTTGAAACGATGGCCGACACCGGGAACACCAGCTTGGGCACTGCTACTTTCTTGATCAGTTCCGCATTGCCAACCATGGCCTCTACTGCGTACGAAAGCGATTGCGCGAAGAAGGTATAAAGCAGGAGTGTACTCAGCAAGAAGATCGCATAGTGCGGTATGTTCCCCACCGGCATAATTTTGCTGAAGACCACCGACAACACCAGCATCAGCAAAGCGGGGTTGAGCAGCGCCCACAGGAAACCCAACGCGGATCGCTTGTACCGGACCTTCAATTCGCGAAGGGCAAGAGCCCAAATCAATTCCCGGTACCTATATGTGTCGCGCCAGAGTTCAACCATCAATCTAGAAAGTAACCTCTATTGTAACGTTTGATCCGTACGCCAGTTGGCTTCAAAACGGTTGAAACGGAGTTCCAGATCGGCCTGAACCCGGGCTTTTTCACTCTGTTGCAGAAACGCTTGGCATCCCGAACCCGCCATCCCTTGCCGGCAAGCGCTTATGAGCATGTGGTACTCGGAGTCAGTCCACAGGCTTGCTCCCGGCAAAAACGAGAACTCGAGACTATTGCGGACGATCTTTTTTCAGATCGGCGTACGACAGGCCGTAGGTCTCAACCGCACGCTGGTACTCCTGGGTCAAATGGGTTCGGGAAACGCCCTCATCATCGGTGGAGAGTGTGACCGGGACGCCATACTTCCGGTACACGGGAAACGGATGATTGGCGCCTTTCACGCCGAGAATCAGGTCGTTGCTCGTCAGATTGATCTCGACCGCGATGTGGCGCTCCCGCATGGTCCGCATGGTCTCGAATGCTTTGTCCTCGTAAAGCATATCGACGCCATGGCCGATGCGCTCCGCATGCGCGAGGTTAACCGCTTCCTGGATGTGAAAGCGCAAGCCTTCCGGGGGAACCAGGCCGGAAGCAAGTTCGCCCGCGTGAAGTGAGACATGAACGTTGGGAAACTGGCGCTTGGCGAAATCCATCATCGTCATGTGCAGGTGATAGTCGCGCATCGAATTGTCGCCGTGTTCGGGCTGCACCATGTTGACGGCGACTACTCGGGGATCGCGGGCCGCCAACATGAACCCGGCAAGAATCTGCGCGAATACCTGTTCCTTCGGCGAATTGCGCAGAACTTGATAGACATAGCGGACCTGAACGCGACAGGGGGCCGTCTCGGGCTTGTCTTCGCAGCCCAGCAACTGCCGGCGGCGTTGCTCCATCGCGTCCACATGGGGAACAAGATTCTTCACGTGCTCCTCCAATCCAGCCGCGAGAAGCCTTTGGCGAGTGGTCTCGAAATCCTGACGAAGGCCGACCGCGGTGCCTAGCCTGGAGATTTCGCCGCCCGCAGTTAAGGCCATTAGTTCCAGATAGGACTCGTTCTGTTCCGCAGCGCGCCGAACCACTTCCGCCACGTACTCACCTTCATGCCCGTGCGACACGGCACTGAATCTGCCGAACGTGGCGAAGAAATGGTCCTGTGGAGCTTCTCGCCCGGGAACGAAATCGCGCATAGAAAGCGAGTCGATCATTGCGCTTTCCTCGTCGCCGCCGGCGGGCAGCGCCGACGCTCCCATCTGCCCAGGCGCGCAGTGACCATTAGCATCCGGCGCAGGTGCGGTGTATGCCATAGCCTTCTCGTCGATACAAAGGTGGTCTGAGGCCGCGTCCTGAATGAAGGTCTCCGCGTAAACGGCTCCCGACAGGTGATTGTGCAAGTCTCCCCCTTTCGGCATTCGAAGCAGGAATGCATACAACTCAGGGGGACTGTTGCGCACGGCTGCGAATTCGGTTTCGATGCCCTTTGATGTGACGGGGGCAGCGTGGGTGAGCGGCAGGAGGCTCGTGACGAAACAGCAGAGGGCGAACAAACGAGCCGGCAGGCAAAGAAGGCGCATAAGGAAAGCGGAGCTTGCTATGACAGGGTAACCGAGCGAGTGCCACCGCCGCCGGCCACCGGCCTAGTGAATTCGTGGGATACTCGGATCATCCAAACGAGGGTTGCATGATTTGCATACGAGCTACCCAGAGATTCATTGCTGTTTCCGCTTTAATTGCCACGGGCGCTTCTGCCGCGTGGGCGCAGAAAGGCGCTGCCAGCCCTAGCTCGACGGCCTCCACGGGCGCTGCGCCTTCCTCATCCATACCATCCCGTAACCCGACGAACACCCCAACGAACTCGATTCCGGGCACGAACACCACTCAACCTAACGATATGAGAACCCCGACGTTTGTGGACGGCCGGGTGCAGTTCGACGACGGGACACCACCCAACCCTAACGTACGGATTGAGCGTGTTTGTGGCGGTAATGCTCATCTGCAAGGCAGGGTGGATTCGCACGGCAACTTCTCGTTCCAACTGGGGCAAAACAACGAAGTGGACACGGATGCCTCCAGTTCCTCACCCGGCACGTCACGAAACGGAACGGGTTATAGCGGCTACGGTTCCGGCATGGGCGGCGGCTACCCGCAGAGCCAGCAACAAAACACCTTCGGCTGTGAGATCCGTGCTTCCTACCCTGGATATCGAGCGGAGACCTTCATTCTTCCCATGCGCGAAGGTTTTGAGACCATCCACGTCGGCACGATGATTCTGCATCGGCTGGCGAATGTGCAAGGCTCAACC
Organism: uncultured Acidobacteriaceae bacterium; assembly: GCA_963814195.1. Classification (GTDB taxonomy): domain Bacteria; phylum Acidobacteriota; class Terriglobia; order Bryobacterales; family Bryobacteraceae; genus Bog-105. Next base: position 83,969 of record CAWFBU010000002.1, on the reverse strand, counting down.
ATCAGCGCCACAACGGCATTGGCTCCGAAGAAGGCGCAGAAGGCCTATGAAAAGGCAATGCAACTGTCGGCTAAGGGGAAGTTTGAGGAGGCGACAGAACACTTCGAGGAAGCAACCACGCTATATCCGAAATATGCAATTGCCTGGTGCGCGTTAGGCGAAGTGCAGCAGCGGATCGGCAAGACCGAAGATGCCCACAAGTCTTTCGCGAACGCGATTGCAGCCGACAGTCACTATGTGAGCCCGCTAAACCAGCTTGCGTTGATGGCAGGCCAGGAGGGCAAGTGGGAAGATTCGGTGGAGTACAGCCGCCAGGCACTTTCTCTGAATCCGGTGGAGTTTGTCAGCGCCTATTGGTATAACGCAGTCGGGAATTACCATCTGCATAAATTGAGCGACGCGGAGAAAAGTGCGCGCGAGGTTGTGAAGCTGGATTCTACGCATCAGTTTCCGCAAGCGGAGAACATGATCGCGAATATCCTGCTGCAGAAGGGCGATGTTACGGAGGCGGCGACCCACTTGCGGGCTTACCTGACAGTAGCTCCTAAGGCGGAGGATGCCGAACAGGTGAAGCAACTGCTTGTCAAGTTGGACGCGAAGAACACGCCAGCCGGGAAGCCCTAAGCTCCCCCAGTGACAACCGTTTACGCTGGTAAGAATGGGGCTCCCTCAAGTTTTGCCTGAGGACGCGCGGCAGCGAGTTCAACAGGTACGTCGCACAATCTTAGACCTCCACAAGGCGTTGCTTGATTCTGAGCGCGCTTCGTACGAGCTTGTTCATGGCGCCATCGGTTCACCCGGCGCTTTCCTTCAACTGCTTATCAACGATCCGTGGTTTTCCTGGCTGCAGCCGGTAACGAATCTGATTGTGCAAATGGATGAAACACTTGCCTCGAAGAAGCCGGTCGACAACCGGACTTGGGTGCAATTGCTGGAGGACACGAGGGCCTTGCTTTCACCCTCGCGACAGTCTTCAGACTTCTGGCGCCGTTACGAACAGGCGATCCGGCGCGACCCCGGCGTTTCGGTTTTGCATGAACGGCTAGACCAGGAACTCGCGACGCACCTTCTCTAGCTAAAAGAGCGGCCATGCCGGCCTTAGCGGTAAGCGGCAATGCCGGTTACACGTTCACCAATCACCAGCGTGTGGATGTGATCAGTCCCTTCATAGGTCTTCACGGTTTCCAGATTGCACATGTGGCGCATTACCGGGTATTCATCCATAATGCCGTTTGCTCCCAGCAGGTCCCGGCTCAAGCGGGCGCACTCCAAGGCGATGGCTACGTTGTTTCGCTTCAGCATGGAGATATGGGCCGGGTCCACCTTCTTCGCGTCCTTTAGCCGGGCCACATGATACGCGAGTAACTGGCCTTTGGTGATCTCCGTAATCATGTCCGCGAGCTTCTCCTGCACAAGTTGGTGGATGGCAAGCGGCTTACCGTCGAACTGCTTGCGTGCGAGAACATAATCGCGTGCAGTTGCGAAACAATCCATAGCCGCGCCCAGCACGCCCCAACCGATACCAAAGCGCGCCTGCGACAAGCACTGCAGCGCCGCTTTCAGGCCGTTTGCGCCAGCGAGTTGATTGGCGGCGGGAATTACGCAATTCGACAAATGAAGACTGGACGTGACCGAGGCGCGCATGGACATTTTTCCGTGAATGTCGCTGGTGGCGTATCCCGGCGTATCGCGCTCTACCAGGAATCCGCGAATGCCTTCCGGCGTCCTGGCCCAGATAACAGCGACGTCTGAAATGCCGCCGTTCGTGATCCACGTTTTCTCACCGTTCAGTACCCAAGCTCCGTCGCGTTGCTCCGCCGTGGTGCGCATGCCCGATGGATTGCTACCGAAATCGGGCTCGGTCAGCCCAAAGCAGCCAATAGCTTCACCAGTGCGGAGGCGCGGCAGCCAGTATTGCTTCTGCTCTTCAGATCCGAAGGCATGAATCGGAAACATCACCAGGGCGCCCTGCACACTGGCAAAACTGCGCACGCCAGAATCGCCGCGTTCCAACTCCTGCATGATCAGACCGTATTCAATATTGTTCAGGCCAGCGCAGCCATACCCATCAAGGTTGGCCCCAAAGAACCCGAGCCTGCCCATCTCGCGAATCAGTTGTTGGGGAAAGGAGCCATCCCGGTAGCAATCACGGATCACAGGCATCACGCGATCGTCGACAAATTGTCGGGCTGTTTGCCTCACCAGGAGTTCGTCCTCGGTGAGCAATGAGTCGAACTCAAGGTAGTCGACTCCGGAAAAACGAGTCATAACCCGCTCATTGTACCGGCTACAAAATGGAGTGCTGCGGCGTGGTTGGTATGGACATACAATCAAGTGACCGGAATGTACTATGCTTGCCCGGCTTGGACTTCTCATTGCCGTTCTTACATTAGGTGCATGTGCGCAGGAGATGCTGAACCCCGCCATGCCCACTGCGCTTCCGCCGCTGCTACGGTCCGGAGCCTTGGATTGCTACGTCGAAACTTTCGCGCCCCAACTCGACTTCTTCTTTCGTTTTGAATCCAGCTATCTTTTGTCTTGTCCGGTCCGCCAGTTCGAGGGTAAGGCCAGCACCGTTGAAACAGTGCTACGGGTAACTCCCGAAGGCGGCACCCCGGTGATTCTTGGGTCGCTCTACAAACTCCCCGCGTTGCCTTCGGAGTTGCGCGCCACCGTCCGCTTAGACCGGGTAAGAAGCGCAGCGGAAGTGAGCGAGGGATTCGGCATCGGCGAGGGCACTTACCAGGTGGAGCTTATGGCCTTCGACGACCGCCATCGCGAGTTTCGGCACCACTGGAAGGTCCGCGCCAGGCGCACACATGGGGAGCAGACTGTACAAATGACATTGAAGCCGGGCAGTGTTGTTGCTCTCACTGACGTCCCCTGGACGGGCGAACATAGGATGCCGGCGCACCGGCGAGTGACCATCCTCTTGAACGCATCGCCTCTGAATCCGGCGGGGCGGAAGCTGCGTGCCTGGGATCGAGCTTTTCTTTTGGGCAGTCTAAGCTCGGTCCTACGCGAACTGCCATGCAACTCGGTGCGCTTAATTGCCTTCAACCTCGATCAGCAACGAGAGATATTTCACGCCAATCACTTCAATGAGGCGAGCATGGGGAAACTGGAAGCGTCCATGCAGGAACTGGAACTCGGCGTAGTGTCGGTCGATACGTTGAAGCAAAAGGATGGGTGGATTGAACTATTGCATTCGATAGCGCACGAAGAGAGTGTGCGTGAAGACGCGTCCGATGCCGTCATCTTCTTGGGACCCTGGTCCCGGCTGGACGCGGATGCCGACCGGCTTTCCTGGAACGAGTCGTCCCTTCAAAAGCTCCGGTTCTTCAACATTGTTTATTACAGCCCGTGGGAACGCGGGCGGGAATTCACGGATGGCATCCAGCGGCTTACCAGCAGACAAGACGGTTTGTCGTACAAGATTCATTCGCCCGGAGAGCTGGCCCAAGCGCTCCAAAAGCTTAGTTTCGAACTGCAACACTCCTCCCAGAGCACTTCCGGCACCCGATAGCGAGAAAAGTGGCGAAGATCGGCGACTAGTTCACTAGCGCATGGTTTCTTCGTGTATCCGGTTTGGGCCTGCCCGTCTGGCCGCCATCTTGATGGCCGGCTTGGCCGCGCTTGCGCATGCCGGGAACGGGGCTGCTTCGGAATGCGACCAGGCCTACAAGCTGTTGTCGCTGAAAGACTACGATGGTGCTGTGGCGCATTTTCGCGCCGCGCTTGCGGACGGCGATACGAGCCCGGCTGTCCACAAAGACCTTGCGTACACGCTGCTGAAAATGGGCGAGAACGCGGCGGCTCGCGACGAGTTTGAAGCAGCGGTCCGGGTGAAACCGTCGGACGAATCGGCGGCGCTGGAGTTCGCGTTTCTGGCTTATGAAACAGGCAAGCCGATTGAAGCACGACGAACCTTCGAACGACTCCGGCAGCATGGGTCGGCGGCCGCTACTCGGGTGACTGCCCAACAGGCCTTCGACAACATAGACCGTCCTCTCGCAGACGGCATTGCCCGCTGGAAAGAAGCATTGGCTCGCTCCGCAGACCCAAACGCACCGGCACTGTTCAGTGCGCATTGGGAGCTTGCGAATACGGCCGAGAAACGGGATGAGCTGCGCCTTGCCGCCGAACAATACGAAATCTGCCGAAAGCTGAAGCCGCAGATGCCGGAAATCCTGCTTTGTCTTGCTCGCGTCTGGCAGCAATTGAATCGCTTAGAGGACGCACACGCAGCCCTGCTGGCAGCCTCTCGAAACCTTGATGTGCGAACCGCCGAAGCGGCGCATGAGCAGTTCGGCACGCGCTATCCGTACGCGTACGAGTTTGTGAACGCGCTGGCAATCGATCAGCAGAATGTTGCACTCAGGCGGGAACTCGCCTTCTTATATCTTGCCGTCGGCAAGGAAAGCGATGCCGTGGCGGAGTTTCGAAAGGTGTTGTCGATTGATCCCTCAGACCAGCTTTCCTCGCGGCAGTTGGCGGCGCTGGAGCATAAGAAAGACGAGGCGGTGGCGGCGGCTCCAGCGCAATCCGGTGCTTCGTCGCCTATAGACGCGCGCACGATGGGCTTCAAGAGTTTGGCGCTGGGATACAGCCGCGACGCGATACGGTACCTAAGTCAGGCACACGAGGAAGATCCGGACGATGCCGAAATCGCCCTCAAGCTCGGTTACGCCTACAACTATGCCCACGACGATTTCGACGCCATCCGATGGTTTGACCGTGCCAGGGAGTCCTCCGACACTGCGGTTGCAGCCGAAGCCACTCGCGCTTTCCATAATTTGCGCGGCGATCCTGCCGCGCAGACGACGCTGTGGGCCTTGCCGATGTACTCGTCCCGCTGGCACGATGCGTTTTCCTACGGGCAGATCAAACGTACCGTCCTGCTGCCCTGGAGCGGGCTGAACCACTGGTTTTCAATGTACTTCTCAGCGCGTTATGCAGGTGATTGGAAGAGCAGCTTTTCAAGCAAACCACTCGGGTTTCAATACCTGTCTGAAAGTTCCATTGTCTTCGGAACTGGCGTGGCCAGCCGGACCTGGCATGGCGTCACATTGTGGGCAGAAGCGGGAGAGTCAGTGCAGTATTTGCCTTTTCGCCACGATATCGGTACCGCCCTGCCTGACTATCGCGGTGGCCTGAGTTATGTGAAAGGCTTCGGGCATATGCTAGGTGCACGGTCTTCGGGTCCATTCTTTGAGACAACGGTGGACGCTGAGTACGTTAGCCGTTTCGATAAGAACTGGTTCTTCGGCGCGCAGTCGCGTGCCGGCCATACGTTCGTCTTGGGCAACGGCTACACCACTCAAATGGGATGGAACTTCAACATCCTTCAAAACCTGAAGAATGAGTACTGGGCGCAGACGGCCGAAACCGGTCCCTCCCTTCGTTTGCACACCCCGTGGATGTGGCCGGGCGTTTATCTTTCTACTGACTTGCTGCACGGAGTCTATCTGAATAACGCAGACAACCCGCGGCGTCCCAATTACAACGATGTACGCGTCGGTTTCTGGTACGCCTTCACCAAATGATCGACCGCTTCGCACTGTCCTTGCTGTGTAGCGCCTTCGTTTGCTCGGCCGCCGTACCTAGTTTCGCCATTCAGAAAGGTGATGCTCGCGCGGTTGCGTGGACGAAGATCTTCACCTCGGTTGGTGTCGCAACCGCACCTAAAGAACGGGCCAGCATTCTGATACTGCCGCCCGGACCGATCGAGCAATTAGATGCGCTTGCGGCCGAGCATATTGTCATCGCCGAAGGAAACACGTTTCCCCAAAAAGGAACAGCGATCTCGGTACGGCACATTGTCGATGAGCATGCCCCGGCGCTGCCCATACTTTGGCAGCAACCGGTGGATCTGGTTCCTACTTCCTTGCCCGCCGACTTTCACGTCTATGCAACCGAGCGCTGGACCGGCGCTCCCTTGCTGGCCGGCAAACGAACTGGACATGGCGCCGTTCTCTGGCTGGCAACTGCACCCGGCGAGTCAGGATACGAGCGGTATCCATATCTTCTACAAGCGCTGGTTGATTTAGGATGGACGCCGCCTGCGCAAGCGACGAACTTGTGGGCTTTCTTCGACGGTCCTTATCGCACTCGCGCCGACGTGGATTATCTGGCACGGCGCTGGCGTGCCGCCGGCATCAGCGTCTTACATGTCGCCGCATGGCACAACATGGAGGACGATGCTGCCTCCGACGCGTTCATGAAGAGACTGATTGAGGCCTGTCACCGCAATGCCATTCTTGTCTACGCCTGGTTGGAACTGCCGCATGTGAGCGAGAAGTTTTGGGCGGAACATCCAGAATGGCGCGAGAAAACTGCGGTTGGACAAGACGCGCAACTCGATTGGCGCAAGCTGATGAATCTGCAAAACCCTGCTTGCCACGACGCGGTAGCGAAACAAGTGCGCCGTCTGCTAGACCGTTTCAACTGGGACGGTGTGAATCTGGCCGAGCTTTACTTTGAATCGCTCGAAGGGGCAGCTAATCCATCCCGATTCACTCCGATGAACGACGACGTTCGCGCCGAATTCAAGGAGCTATCCGGCACCGACCCGAAGCAATTGTTTGACGCTCCGGCCGCAGCAACTCGCTCAGCCACGTTGAAGCAGTTCCTGGCGTTTCGTGCTGTCCTGGCGGCGCGTCTGCAATCCGATTGGCTGAAGGAAATAGATGCGGAGCGCGCAGCGAAGCCATACCTCGACGTGGTCTTAACGCACATTGACGATAGATTCGATCCGGCCATACGCGACGAACTCGGCGCAGATGTTTCCCGGACTTTGCCGTCAATGACAAAGCGACGGAGCACACTGTTGGTGGAAGATCCCGCCAATTTGTGGGACTTAGGTCCAGAGCGCTACGCAAAACTCGCTGCAAAATACCAAGAACTCACATCGGACTTGCGCAACGTCGGAGTTGACATCAACATTGTCGATCGCTACCAGGACGTTTATCCAACGAAGAAGCAAACCGGCGTGGAACTCTTTGAACTGGTACATCAAGCGGCTGCTTCCTTCGGGCAAGTGGCACTGTATTTTGAGAACTCGATTGAGAAACAGGACCTGGGTTTGCTTCCGTTCGCTGCCAGCACGGCCCAAGTGACTCCGCATAATGACGGTATTACGGTGACAACCAGTGCGTCCACTCGTATCGCCTGGAGTGGCCCGGCGACCGTGGACGGAAAGTGTTGGCCCGTTCAGAGCGACGCATTCGTAATCGTTCCCGCAGGAACCCATACGGTGGCGTCTGCTGCGAAGGAGTCCGCGCCCGCACCAGCCCTGGCGGACTTAAATGCCGAAATTCGCTCTGTCCTGACAAACGCCAAAGCGACGGAAGTCTCTTACGTAACGAAAAGCCGTGCGATTGCCGTCGTAAGTCCCACGGTAATTTCCGTAGACGTTGACGGCGGCGTGTATTGGACGGCTGCGGAACACGCGGGCGACACCAGCATCCTACTGCCGACAGGACAACATATCCTCACGCTGAACCGCTAATTGCCTCGCCTGCTACACTGACTCGCGCAGCTATGCCGGTATTTACCTGCCAGGGCATTCCCAGCCATGGAGTCATTCTCACCCCACCCAGCGCGCCGGAGTTCCCGCACCTCTTAGAAGCGATCCGAACGCACTGCCGCGAAAGGCTGGAGGGTGCTCCGCCGGTGCTCGATATCGATGCCCTCTCGCCGGAAGACCTGGAACGTTCCGCTATCCTGCTGAATTACTCGGATAAGGTGATTGTGCAAGTGGAGGCTCGCTGGAACGTCACTGCTCCTGATGGACCCACGTGGATTCGCTGCCAGGGTTTGCTGGGACAAATAAGTATTTTGCCGCTCCGGCCCACACATCCCGTGATTGGTTTTTGGCACACCATTATGCCCGGATCGGTCCGGTTGCTCACGCGTGAACATTTATTTGGCAACAACCTGGATATACGTTCGCCCCGCCCGGAGGAACTTCATCGTGGCGGTTGGGTGCAGGGCCGCGGCGGTTCGCCCGAGCCTCTCGATCCGGAAGCTGCCGTTCATCTCGCTCTGGACGCTGTACTGTTCGAAGACGGCGGGTTCGTGGGCGAAGATCAGTGCGGACTTTGGAGTCAGCTGAGCGCGGAGGTAGAGATGAAAAGCGAAGCTGCATCCATAGCTAAGAATGCGTCAGCAGAGGGTGTCGCTCCAGACAATGTGATTCAACAGCTGGTCAGCTACGTTGGTGAAGCAACTCCGGGAGAGCCGCCTCCCTCGTGGCGTCATCGGCCCAAAGACCATCAGCGCTTTCTGCTGCGTGAGCATTTGCTCTGGGCAACCAGGCAAGGCCAAGCGCAAGAAACAATTCAGGTGCTTCTGCGGTTAGCCGAGCTAGAGCACCCGCCCCTCCGCCGGCTCTAAAACTTCGGACAAACGCTCGCGTCGCAGACTATCGGCGAGATCCTGCAACCGCTTCGATGTCAGTACGCGACGAGCAGGAATGGGTTCAAGCGAGTGCAGCGACGGCGGCAGAACTCCTATGCTCTTAGTGGCGTAACTGCGCACATCTTGCATGGAGGGCAGCGGCTCCACCAGTTCACCACCGATGATGATTGGTCGAAGCAGCGGTTCGCCATGTTGTGTGGAGGGGCACTCTTCCGCCAACGCGACCCAGTCTTCCTGCGGCATTCGGTAAACCTGCTTCGCTCCGGGCAAAGTTGCTTTGTCGTGGCTGAACTTGGCTGTATAGCGAGTTTTGCCGTCGCTGGCTAGTTCCACCAGCTTGTAAACCGCAGCCAGCGATGGCGCGTCGGCCGAGGTTGACAGCTGCGTGCCAACGCCCCAGGCATCTATCGGTGCACCGGCGCCGGTAAGTTCGGCGATTCGGTATTCATCCAGGTCATTCGTTGCCATGATCTTGGCCGAGGGCAGACCCGAACTATCCAGCAACTCTCTCACCTGACGCGAGATGGTATCCAGATCTCCACTGTCCAGCCGGACTCCCCAGGAGGGCTGCCCGAGTTCGGCGGCAAGCCGCGCGCCGTCTAGTGAATCGTAGGTGTCGATCAGGAACACCGTGCTTTCGCCGAGTAGCTTTTGTAACTCGCGGAAGGATTCCTGTTCGCTTTCGAATGCCATCGTCCACGAGTGAGCGGCGGTTCCAAACACCGGAATCCCGAAACGCATACCCGTTTCCGCATTGCTTGTTCCTGCGCAGCCGCCAACATAGGCCGCGCGCCCAGCCAGGATCGCGGCTGCTGGCGAGTGTGCCCGACGGCTTCCAAACTCAACCACCCGCTTGCCTTGTGCGGCATGAACACAGCGGGCGGCCTTAGACGCAACGCTGGTCTGGAACGCAAAGGTGGATAACAGGTAGGTTTCCACCAGCTGCGCCTGCAGAATCGGCGCTCGTACAATCGCAATGGGTTCGCACGCAAAAAAGGGAGTTCCTTCCCGCATGGCGAACAAATCGCCCGTAAAGCGAAGGTTGGCTAAGGTGTCGAAAAACTCCGGCGTCGCCTGGCGAAACTGGTCAAGCGATCGTAGGTAATCTATCTCGGCCTTTTCAAAGCGAAGATTTAACAGGTATTCGACAGCTTGCTGCAGTCCTGCTGAAACCAGGAAGTTTCGCTGCGAGGGCAGACGCCTGATGGACAGCTCGAAGGTAGCGATGTCCTCGGTTTTTCCAGCGGCGACATAGCCCGCAGCCATTGTCAGTTCATACAGGTCTGTGTTCAATGCAGCCATGTCTCAGCCTACTTCTTCGCCGGCTTCAGTTCCGTGCTGGATTTTAGAATGGCATCCACTGCGTCCGCTGGCAGCAGATACACAGCCGGCTCATTCTGGCGACGAGCAACATAACCGCTCGCCGCTTTGGCGAACTCTACGCGCTCGTCCCGCTTGCCGTCATTTGAGATTACTTCAATTGTGTCCACGGCGGCAGGGAACGGCGGGGTGGCGAAGCCGCTTGCCGTTAGATCACGCAGCTTATCAATTAACGCCTGCGCCTGCCCGGAATCCATTGCCTTGCCACCAGACTTCCAATCACTTCCGGAGCGGAGCAGCGTAAGGTCGCCGCCATTTTGATGGATGATGATCTTCGTCGGATCGCTAAAACCGAAATCGAAGAGTTTCTTGTTGCGGAAGTCGTCGGCAGTTTTGTTGAATTCGCTTCCAAGGTCCGCTGTCACTTTATAAGCACCCGGTAAGGCGCTGCTCTTCGCATAGAAGTCAGACATGTTCTTCCGGATAGTGAGAGTCTTGGTGCCGTTTGAGTCCGTTACCTTCGCTGAAGCAAAGGGGATACCGCCGGCGAAAGCGGCATCGGCTTTCTTCGCCTCGTCCGCTGCGCTGGCGCCTTCCATCTTGGCATCGCTGAGCTTGCGAATCAGCTCCTCCACCTGCAGGCTGTCTGCCCGGTACGGCTGCGGCTTCACGATCTGCCAATCACCGGAAGTGTTCTTCGCAAAGTCGAAACTACCTTTTGCGTTCCCGATCTCCACGCCAGTCAACTTGCCCGAATCGAACGCTAACAGGCGCTTGTCGCGGAAATCGTTTGTGCTCTTGTCTAACGCGGTCTTAGCCGAGGAACTAACGGCATAGACTTTGGGGTCAGCACCAGTCTTTAGGTAGACAAGAGAGCCTATCGGCACATCGCCGCCAAATTGAAAGGTATCGGTCTTTCCACTCTTACGGTGCACCGCAACGGTGAGCGCAGGCGAACTTAGACCGAACTGCGCCAGGTTTCCCGCATGTTCGTCGGCAACGCTATCCGCACTCAGGGGACTAAACGTAGCCACCGCCGTCGATACTGCGTCTTGATCTGCAGGCAAGGGCTCGGGCGCCGTGATGGTCCATTTATCGCCGGCATGTTGCAATGTGATGGCGGGCTGGCCGGCGCGCGTGATGTCTACGCTCGCAATGCTGCTTTGCGGGATATCGGCCACCTTGGGCGCAGGCGGAGTGTTGGTGTCTGAGCTAGGCGAAGAAGGATGCTTCTTCGCCCACCACACCAGGCCGCTGAGGCCAAACAGCACCACGGCTGCGACCAGAAGATTGCGTGTCTTCATCTCGCTTATCCGTTGCGACGCTTCAGATAAACAGCCACGCCAAGCACAATCAGAAAGAGCGGAATCGCGTAAACGTCGGTATAGACGAAGAGCCCGCTCTGGCGCGCATTCAGCGTCAGTGTCTGGTTCTGCGCCTGTTTTGGACGGATGGAAATCAAGTCTTCATCCGAAGATAGCCAGTTCACAGTATTCAGCGCCAAATCTGAGTTTGCCTGGAAACGCAGCATGTGATTGTCCAGGAATCCCGACGACCCGATAACCACGAAACGGCCAGGGTCATTCGGCTTACCCGTGTTGTAAGTACCGGCAGCGCCTAAGGTGAAAGGACCCTTCTTGTTATTCGGATCGGCTGCATTTACTTCTGCCGTGTCCAGCTTCGTAGTAGCGATCGCGGCATCGCTAGTTGAGAACAGCTTGTCTACGGTTGATTTGCCGGTGCTCTTCACATCCAGCGATCGCGAAAGCGGGAACCCGGTAACCGAGTTAAGTTCCTGTACGATCGGCTGTTGACCATAGCTGCGGATCAAAGGCACTTCGGGACCGATTCCCAACAACTGCCCAACAGGATTCTGTTCCAGCACCAAATCTTTGTCGACCGTGACGCCCCAACTTGCCAGCAGTGCTGTAAGCGCATCGTTCGAAGCGACATGCTCACGGCCAACGTTCAGGGGCGCATCCAGAAGGATCATGGCGCGGCCGCCGCCCTCAACGTAGCTCTTAAGGGCGCTTACTTCGTTTGCCGTGTAATCGTATTGAGGGCCTGCAATCACCAGCGCGGTGCAGTCGCTGGGAACCTGGCTCTTGTCCACCAGTGAGACCGTTTGGGTCTGATAGTTGTCACGTAGCAGCGCCTCTTTGAACTGCGACAACCCGGTTGCGCCTGAGTCGTCCAGCGCGTGTTCCTTGCTTCCGCTAACGAAGCAGACCGTGCGCACGCCTTTCAGGTCCTTGACAAAGGCAGTCGTAAGGCCTTCCTCGGTAAGACCTTTCGCTTCCTCACGGCGCGTGCCCACTTGAACGATCGCCGCTCCGGCTGTCTTCACTCCGTATGCGCCCGCGGTGGCCGGGTTGCGCATCACATCCACGTATTGAAGATGGATCTTCGGCGAAATATTCTTGTAACGCTCCAGAAGGGGCTTCGCTCGGTCGAACCCGCTTGCGCGGTCGAAGTAAGTAATGGTGGCGTCGGATTTCAAGCCACGGATAATCTTCCTGGTCTCGTCGGAAAGCGTGTATTGCTTGTTGGCCGTCAAATCCGCTGACTTGTTATACCGGTTCGCCAGCCAGTTCACCAGCACCAGCGCGGCAATCACTACCAGCGTGTAAAGCAGCGAAGTAGCGCCATACTGCGCTTGCTTCGCACCCACCGTCTCTGTCTTTGTGCGCGCCATTATGCCCTCCACCGCAGTGACTCAAGCGACCGGGAGGTCAGGAACAACCCAAGGAAAATCATTGAAAGGTAATAAACAACGTCTTTGGAATCGATAACGCCTCGCGTGAACGTATCCAGGTGACTGACGATGGAAAGATAATTCAGCACTTGCACGGCATCGGAACTGCCAAACGCCGTGCTCCAGGAAAGCAGCCATAACATCAGCGAAACGGCAAAACCGATGGCGCCGGCTACGATCTGATTAGCTGTCAGGCTCGAGATAAAAGCCCCGAGTGCGAGCAGGCATCCGCCTTGCAGTAATAGACCAAGAATGCCCGTAAGAACCGGCTTCAGATCTGGATTTCCGTAGAGAAACAAAAAGGATGTATCCGCAACGAACACGGCCAATAGAGCCGCGTACATAAGCACCGCCGCCAGCCACTTACCCAGTACGATCTCAAGGTCGTGAATGGGCGAGGTAATCAGTAGCTCAATCGTCCCCTGGCGCTTCTCTTCCGCAAAGAGCCGCATGCTAATCAGCGGAATCAGGAACAATGCCGTGACGGCAATGGTCGAGATTAACGGAGCGAACACGTACTCATTTAGGCTTAGCGCCTGCGCCTGGCCCATCATTTGACTCTCCAGACTGGCGCGGGCAAAGGCTTGTCCCTGTGCCACCGTGGAGTAACCGCCGATAACGGCGAAGATGGTTAGCAGCACCCAAGCGATGGGTGAAACAAAGTAGGCGTACAACTCCCGGCGGCAAATGGTCCAGATGTTTCTCACTGTTGCACCTCTTCCAGGGCCGCATCGGGAGCCGGGGTTGCTCCTGTCAGTTCCAGAAAGACTTCTTCCAGGCTGTGTGTCAAGCTCTTCATTTCCAGTAAGTCCCACCCCGCGTGCACCACACTACGCGCAACCTCGGCACGTATGTTCTGGCCCAACAGGCTGTCCACTTCGAATAAGAATCTGTCGCCAATCGCGGGACGGTCGATAACCTTACTTACGCCGCGCACTTGCTCCAATCGCTGACGAACTGCCGTTAGATCGGCATTGCCGGCTGTATCAACTTGCACTTCCACAGAGCCGCCTCCGGTGCGGTCTCGCAGACGTTCCACGGAGTCGGTCGCAACAACTTTTCCCTTATTGATAATGATCACCTTCTGGCACGTTGCCTCCACTTCGGGAAGGATGTGTGTGCTCAGAATGATGGTGTGCTCACCGGCGAGCGACTGGATCAATTCGCGCGTTTCAATAATCTGCTTTGGATCCAGACCGGAGGTGGGCTCGTCCAGTATAAGAACGTCGGGATTGTGGATAATCGCCTGCGCCAGGCCAACCCGTTGCCGATAGCCTTTGGACAGCTTGCCAATCAGCTTATCTTTCACATCCGCTACCGCGCACCGGCGCATCACTTCATCCACGCGTCCGTTGATCTCGCGGCTAGGCACGTTCTTAATGCCGGCAACAAACTTCAGGTAATCGCGAACGCTCATCTCTGGATAAACCGGAGGCGTCTCCGGCAGATATCCGATGCGTTTTTTTACTTCGAAAGGCTTCTCGAAGACGTCAAAACCGGCGACCGACGCCCTACCTTTGCTGGGAGGCATGAAGCAAGTCAGGATACGCATCGTTGTCGTCTTGCCAGCGCCGTTTGGCCCCAGGAATCCGACAATATCGCCCTTGTTTACGGCGAACGAGATATTGTCCACCGCGACATGGCGCGCGTACTTCTTTGATAAACCTTCAACTTGAATCATATGTATTTTGGTTCGGGACCCTGCTCAACTGAGTTGCGCGAGCTGTCTCCGGGCGTTGCGGCACCTGAACTCACTAGAATAAGGAGCGGCCAATTGCCTGTCAATGGAGACGGAGCGAAAACGAAAACGTTAGCCAACGCCTACTGTGCCGTGAATCCGATAATCTGGAAGCCCGCGTCCACGAATATTACGTTTCCGGTAACGCCCCGGCCAAGGTCGCTGCCCAGGAAAACTGCTGTATCCGCTACTTCCGCCGGGTCGGTATTCCGTCGCAGGGGAGCCGCATCGGAAGCCGCCAAGATCTTCGACAGGCCCTTAATTGCACGCGCCGAAGCCGTTTTGATGGCTCCCGCCGAAATCGCATTCACACGGATGTTCGACGGACCGAGATCGTTCGCCAGGTATCGCATCGAAGCCTCCAATGCTGCCTTGGCAACGCCCATGACGTTGTAGTTCTGCACCACCCGTGTAGAGCCGATGTAGGTTAACGTCATGATCGCTCCGCCATTGGTCATCAGCGGCGCCAGGGCGCGTGAAACAGAGATAAAGGAGTATGCGCTCACCTCGTGCGCCAACAAAAAACCATCGCGGCTCGTTTCAGAGAACGGCCGCGAGAGATCCTCGGTATTGGCGAAGGCAATGCTGTGGACCACAACGTCCAGTGTGTCGGACACGTCCCGCAGTTCCGTCACAAGGGTTGCCAATTGGGCGGCTTGAGTCACGTCGCATTGCAGAATTTTCGTGGCGCCGAGTTCGTTGCCTAACTCTTCTACGGTTTGCTTCTGTCGCTCTCCCTGGTAGGTCAGTACAAGCTTTGCTCCTTCGCGTACAAACGCCGAAGCGATTGCGTACGCGATGCTCCACTTATTGGCGACGCCTAACACAAGCGCCGTTTTGCCGGAGAGTAACTGTCCCATTTTTCAGCCGCTATTGTAGCCTGCGTGCCAATCGAATAAGTAGATGGGGAGAAGTGGTCGATGGTCGGGCCGCCGGGATTTGAACCCGGGACCTCTTGCACCCCAAGCAAGCGCGCTAGCCAGGCTGCGCCACGGCCCGAAACTCTTAGTTTAGCCCATCGCCTAACAACGGGTTTGCCAGCGGCCGTGACACCGTGCGTACCAACGGACGGCTCCGCTACTTCGAGGCCGCAGCCTGTCGGCGCTCCGCAACGATTGTGACTTCCATATCGTGCGCCAGACTTACTACCCGGTTGACCAGTGTTTTGCCGAGAATACGGTCCACTCCCTTGCCTACTACGCGTGGAAGAAAGATTTGTCGAGCGCTCTGCGATCGCGCGAAATCAACCAGCACTTTGGCTTCATCCGTGCCCGTCAGAACGCAGGTATCGATATGCAGATTGCGCGCGAAGTTGAGGTGCCGTTCCACCGCGTCCCGCCGGGCAGGCGGCAGACTCTGCAAGCCATTCCCGTCTGCAACCACCACCGCAAAGCATTTGGCATGCACGAAATCCGCAACGCGGCGACCGCGGCGAATCAGCATGGCCGTGGAGGGTTCGTCGCTGATGTAGATTACAACCGCGTCTCCGGCAGGCCGGGCGGATTCCGCTTGCTGCACATCCGAGGCAGTCCTTCCGTTCTGCCCTTCCAGTTCCATCCGCTCTTCCACTTCATGCGCCGTCTGCCTCAGCGCCATCTCGCGAAGCGCGACCAAACTCGATTCTTTGAAGAAGTTCTCTAGTGCCCGCTTCGCCTTATCCGGCGGATAGACCACGCCGCGTTCCAGGCGGTTCAGCAGCGCGCGTGGGGTTACGTCCACCATGACCACCTCGAACGCCTGCTTAACTACCCAATCGGGAATGGTCTCGCGCACTTTCACCCCGGTGATCTGAAGCATCTGGTCGTTCAGGCTCTCCAGATGCTGAACGTTCATCGTGGTCAGAACATCTATGCCCTGGTCCAGTATGTAAAGCACATCCTGCCAGCGCTTCTCGCGCTCGGACCCCGGCACGTTCGTATGCGGAAACTCATCCACCACCGCTACTTGCGGATGCCTGGTCACAATCGATTCGGTGTCCATCTCTTCGAAGACTGAACCGCGATAGGTCACCTTCCGGCGGGGAACCATTTCAAGCCCTTCCGTCTTCGCGATCGTATCTTTGCGGCCGTGCGGCTCAAAGTATCCGATCACCACGTCTACGCTTTCGGTGCGCATGTGCTGCGCTTCTTCCAGCATTTGGTATGTCTTGCCGACGCCGGCAGCATAACCGAGATAGATCTTGAGCTTGCCTCGAGCCGTCATATTGTTTTAATCAGGGGCTTAGCTCCAGTGTAGGGCAGCGCCTTCGTTATCAAACTTGCCCTTGTTAGACTGAGCGCATGTTTGCCGCTCGAGTTGCTGCTGCTGTTTATGGGGCGTCTTTCGCGCTTGCCGTTTTCGCCAGCTTTTGCGTTCCGGTTACATCCAGTGCCCAGCAGTTGCATGTCTCCGGCGAAAAAATGCGCGCTCACGTCAAATACCTGGCCAGCGATGAATTGGAGGGGCGTGGGGTAGGCACACGCGGCGAGAAACTGGCCACCGATTATCTGGCATCTCAACTCGCAGCCACCGGGGTGAAGCCCGGCGGCGACAACGGAACTTACTTCCAAGCTGTGCCGCTTGTCGGATGCACCACAGCGCCGAACGCCAAACTCCAAGTAGGCGGAAGAGGTAAGAAAGTCGCCCTTGATTTCGTGAAAGACTTCGTTGGTACCTCGTTTGCTCAGCAACCGGAAAGTGATTTCGACGCCGAAGCCGTATTCGTTGGCCACGGCATTTCGGCTCCAGAGTTTGGCTGGGACGACTACAAGGGTGTAGACGTCAAAGGGAAGGTATTGATTTACTTCACCAACGAACCGCCTTCCGAGGACCCGAAGTTCTTTGGCGGACCGGCACTTACCTACTACGGGCGTTGGACTTACAAATATGAAGAAGCTACACGGCGCGGTGCTGTCGCCGCGCTGATCATTCACACAACCCCCACCGCCGGCTACGGCTGGGGCGTCGTAAGTGGCTCCTGGAGTCAGGAACATTCGGAACTTCGCTTGAAACCCGGTGAGAATGGGTTGAAGTTTGCTGGCTGGGTAACGGAAAGCGCGGGCGCAAAGCTGGTGGCTGCTAGTGGTAAGTCGCTCGATGACTTACTTGAGATGGCAAACCAGAAGTCGTTCCGTCCGGTCCCACTCGGTGTTCATATTAGCGGTAAATTGCCCATTAAGGTCCGCCAGATCGACAGTCGCAACGTCGTGGGGCGAGTGGATGGCAGCGTCGCCTCAAAATCGCAGGCAGTGTTGTTTACAGCGCATTGGGATCATTTGGGAATTGGCGTACCCGTGAATGGCGATCGCATTTACAACGGTGCAGTGGACAATGCCACTGGCTGCGCGATGGTGCTTGAGATTGCGCGCGTTTGGGCCAATCTGCCTGTGAAACCGCAGCGCAGCGCCTTGTTTGTGTTGGTTACCGCGGAAGAGCAAGGCCTGTTAGGTTCGCAGTACTACGGCGAGCATCCGGAGGTCCCGGCCGGCCAGACCATGGCAGATATCAATTTCGACGCATTCTACCCGTTCGGAAAAACCAGCGACGTGCATGTGACGGGCGCGGAACGCACCACTCTATGGCCGATTGTGCAAAGGGACGCGCAACGGGTTGACTTAAAAATTAAGCCGGACGCAGAACCCGGACAAGGCCATTACTACCGTTCCGATCATTTCTCGCTGGCTCGCGTCGGCATCCCTGCGTTTTCCATCGATGCTGGAACGGACTACCTTGGCAAGCCATCCGATTTTGGAACCAAAGTCTTCGAGCAATATAACAACGATCACTACCACCGGCCGTCAGATGAATATCACGACGATTGGAACTTCGCCAGTATGGAGCAGATGGCGAACTTTGGACTTACCCTCGGGCTTGACTTCGCCAATACGCCGAAACTCGCCACATGGCGGGCGGGTGATGAATTTCTAAAAGCTCGCACCGCAAGCGGAGTTCACTAAGCCTGATAACGCCTACTAGCTATGTTCGATCCGCGATTTGGCTGGCATTAACCGCCGCGCCGATGACGGCTACAGGTTCGCCCCCGGGTACAACTTCTAAGTTGTAACCCTGCAGTGGGCTTAACTTCACCATTTCGTGTAGATATTCGTTCAGCAGCGTGACATTTACGAAGCGGGCGTTATAGCCGGTAATGAAGAACTTACCCGGGCCGTCCAAATGAATACTGGTTGCCGTTCCCGCTGCCAGGGCCCGGTGCCATAACTTCACAAATTCGACACAGCGCGCGTCGCCTTCCGTTGCTTGCTGGAAGATTTCCTCCGGTTCCATGTCCATGAACCGCAGCCGCATGGCACGCTGTCCCATAATGCCTTCCAGATGACCTTTGCCGCCGCAGCCGCAGAACTGCTCTTTAGGATCAAGCGTGACCACAGAATGCCCCGCTTCCCAGATGCCTTCTGCAAAGGGATAACGGCCGTAGCCAATGCCGGTGCCAAGAGTCCAGACACGCGTTAGACGATCTAGCTGTCCTCGTGTTGCTGCCAGGCCGGCGGCTACCACATCAGCGTCGTTGAATACGCCCACGCCCAACTTCGGCCAACTCGAAGCAAATGCTTCCGTCACCAGAGCCTGCATGTTCATGCCCTTGAACTGAACCAGATTGGGAGAGTCCTCCACGAATCCGTTCTTTACGATTCCGGGCATGCCCACACCAAGGTGGGATGGTGTTCCTGGAACCTTTAATTGCCCAACCAGATCAACCAGCGATTGGACGATAGTCTCTCCCGGTACGCCGCGCAAGGTGTCTGACGACATTTCCTCCGGCCACTGCCGGATCTCGCCAACGACTTCATGGTCGGAGATTACCGCCGCTGCAATCCGTTCCGTGATGAGTATGCCTATTCCGAGTGCCATGTTGATCCCTGTAACTAGACTTGCGCCAACTTATTAAGCCCATTGAAGGCAGCTGCCTTGTAGCACTCTGCAAGGGTCGGATAGTTGAAAACCGTGTCCACAAAGTACTCAACTTTGCCCTTCAAAATCAAAACGGCTTGTCCAATATGCAGAAGTTCGGATGCACCCTCGCCGATGATATGGATGCCCAGCAATTCATGTGTCTCGCGATGAAAAATGATTTTCAACCGCCCGGTTGTATCACCCCGGATTTGACCGCGCGCCATCTCGCGGTAAAAGGCCACGCCTACCTCGTATGGCACATCCTCGTCAGTAAGTTGCTCCTCCGTCTTGCCGATAAAGGATATCTCCGGAATGGTGTAAATGCCAAATGGGAAGTAACTGGGGTTAGACGATATTGGCTTGTGCAACGCATGCGCGACCGCAATCCGTCCTTGCTCCATCGACACAGACGCAAGACTGGGAAAACCAATCACGTCCCCGACAGCGTAGATGTTCGGCTGCGTAGTGCAGTAATTCTCGTCCACTTTAATTCGCCCGCGCGAATCGGATTCAAGTCCCGCGGCGGCAAGATTCAGGTCGTCCACATTCCCTTGGCGTCCAACAGCATACAGCAGGGAATCTCCGGAGACTTTCTTGTTGCTCTCCAGATTTGCCACCACGCCTGTTGGCGATTCTTCTACGCTGCTTACCTCTTCGTTCAATCGCATAGTTACGCGGTGGTCACGTAAATGATACGAGAGTGCTTCAATGATTTCAGCATCAGCAAATTCCAGCAGCCGCGGACGCTTTTCAATCAACGTCACACGCACGCCTAAAGTCGCGAACATGCAGGTGTACTCAACACCAATAACGCCCCCACCCACCACGATCAGCGATCGCGGAATATTGGGCATGTCCAGAATCTGATCGCTATTAATGATGGTGCGGGCGTTGATCGGAACTTTGCCTGAAACGGCGGGCTTAGTGCCCGTTCCGATGACGATTGTCTCCCCTTTAATCTCGTTGGCGCCGCGTGAATTGGTAACCAGCAGGGTGTGGGCGTCGACAAACGATGCTGCCCCGGTCAGAACTTCGATTCCATTACGGGCGAGTTGCGCCTGCGTAACATCTATCTCCGTTTTGATGACGTGCTGTACACGAAAAGCCAGGTCGGCCATCGTGATCTTTTCCTTCACGCGATAGCTGACGCCGTATATATTTTGATAGTTGTAGCCCGACAGGTGAAGCACTGCTTCGCGCATGGTCTTGCTGGGAATGGTGCCTGTGTTGATACACACGCCGCCAATCACCTCGCGTTTTTCAATCAGCGCTACTCGCTTGCCATTCTTTGCGCCCTGTATCGACGCACGCTGTCCGGCAGGACCTGAGCCGATAACAAGTAAATCGTATTGAGACATGGAAGTTTCTGCAGACACACGTATCGGGTCGACGAATTGACGCTGTGCATCACGCCCATTCGAGTATAGCCCTGATTTCGCGCCCGATAAGTATCAGGCCTCGCTTGGGCGCGACCCAATGCGTGTTACTTTGTTGCAGAATCTGAAGTCTTGTTCCCTAATTTGTCGGCGCCGTTCTCAGTCACCCTTGCGGTCTTGTGAACGCCTTTCTTCACGCCTTTTGTGCTGCTGGTATAGCCTTTCTTTACGCCGTTCTTGGTTTTATGGCCGGCCGTCGTCGCAGCATCCTTGGTTCCCTCGCCAGCCTGCTTCAAGTCTTGCCCAACCTGCGCGGACAGCAAACCTGTCCCCACTACAAACGCCATCGCCAACAGTGCAGTTTTCATCTCTCCATTGCAGCACAGCGGCTAGCGGCGCAGATACCGCACGTAGGCACCACTGTTAAATGTGCTCCAGGGCGTGAACCCATGACGTTCCGTGTACAACTGGTATGCGAAGTCGATATTGGCGCGACAATCCAGCAAGTCTCGAAGATTCAAGCCGGGCCGCTTCAGATGAACCGTATTGATCTGGAAGTAACCCCAATCCAGAGTGCCGTCCGTATTGTAGTGATAGATCTCACATTTCCCCGAAGGATTTTCGGCGCGCTGAATAGCCAGGGCTACACGGCAGGCATCTCCGAACTTGCTGCACGCGTACTGCTGGTAGGCGGTTAGTGCGTATCCACCCTGATCGAATCGCGCCTGCTGTGCGTCCGTGGTGCGATTGCGCTCGGCGATGACAATCGGCGATTGCCAGTGCAGCCTGACAGGTGATTGAAAGCTGATTGCGTATTGCCCGTGAAAATCCACCACCATCCAGACAAGAACAATCCCCAGGATTGCGGCAGCGGCACTTATGCTCCAACCCGGTTTGTGTGCGGAAGCCGGACTTGTTTCGCGCTTGGCGCTTTTGGCGGAACCGAGTGCAGCGACGCGGCGGCGCGTACGGGAAGAGACGACGTCTGTACTACGGAAGGCCAAGCGTGCTCTCAGTTTATACAACAGAATGGACCAGAAACGTTTCCATTGCCCAAGCCTTGCTTGTACCTGCCGTCCACTTAGTAAGCAAGTGTGGGGCGTCGCCGTAGAATCGTAGAGATTTCTTACCGGAGCAAAATGACCATTACAGACGATCTCGTGGTTGATGTAGAAACCCCGACAGGACGCATGCGTACGTATCTTTTTCGCCCGGCGGTCGAAGGCCGATACCCGGGGGTGATTCTCTTTTCGGAAATCTTCCAGGTAACCGGGCCTATCCGCCGGACGGCGGCCATGATTGCCGGCCACGGTTATCTGGTGGCGGTTCCCGAGGTCTATCACGAGTTGGAGCCTTCGGGAACGGTACTGGCCTACGACCAAGCCGGTGCCGACGTCGGAAACGCGCACAAGTACGGCAAGGAATTGTCTGCCTATGATTCCGACACCCGTGCGCTTCTCAACCATCTGAAGTCGCGTTCGGACTGCACCGGAAAACTGGGTGTGGTCGGCATCTGTCTTGGCGGGCATCTCGCGTTCCGGGCTGCCATGAATCCGGACGTGCTTGCCACAGTCTGCTTCTATGCAACCGACATCCACTCCGGAACACTTGGCAAAGGCAAGCAGGACGATTCGCTGAAGCGTGCGCCGGAAATCAAAGGCGAATTGCTCCACATCTGGGGCCGTCAGGACCCGCACGTGCCACTCGAAGGTCGAGTAAAAATCAAGGCTCGATTGGATGAAGCAGGACTGAACTACCAGTGGTTTGAAGTCAACGGCGCGCACGCGTTCATGCGCGATGAAGGCTATCGTTACGACCCGGCTTTGGCCACGCTCGGCTACGCACTGCTGTTTGAGGTGTTTCACCGCCGTCTCGCTCTGGGCGTTGGCAGCAGTGATGCCGCATCAATCGAAACAAGACACTAAGGCGTAAGTCTAATTTCCAGGTGACCTTGTCTTATGGGATGGCGTGTAATTTCAATTTTCTTCGTAGTTCTCGGAATTGCTTTTCTGCCGTTCTGGCCTTATCCGCGACCATTCCCAAGCTACGCGACATTGCCGATTTGTGCTTTCTGCTTCTTTTTGGCCGGACTGACTTTCATGTTGAGCTTTATGTCTCGCCGTGGGAGTTCAGTCTGGAAAGGACGAGGAAAGGGCTAACGTAGCGCCTAGGCAGGAAAGCAAACCCCTTCTGATGTCAGCGGAAGAAGGCGCAGCAGATTTGAAAACGGATAATCTGCCCAGGGTCACGAATCGTAAAAGCTGTTAGTATATTCCCGGGACGTGGCTTACCCATGCCTGAAACGAACAAAACGCGATTTCGTCTGACTGAAGGAAGGTAACTAGACTTTATGCGACGTACATTCGGCTCCGTGGTTCTTGCCGCCGTGTTGCTGATGCCCGTTGTTTCCTTGGCGCAGAGCGGTTCAGGACAAAATAAGCACAAAGACACGTTCGTGCCCGGAACAGGCGATGAAAATAAGCTCGTTCAGGAGGTACGCCACCAACTGGTGATGTTGCCTTACTACACAGTTTTTGACGATCTCGGATTCCGGGTAGAAGGATCGTCGGTCACCCTTCTTGGCGCAGTGACTAACCCTACACTGAAATCCGATGCCGGCAATGTGGTGAAACGGGTGGAAGGCGTCACCAGTGTTCAGAACGATATCGAGGTTCTTCCTCTGTCTCCCATGGATTGGCAGATCCGGCGAGCCATGGCGCGCGCCATCTACGGTAGCCCGGAAATCGGTGATCGCTATGGATACCAGGCGCTACCCTCCATCCACATCATCGTCAAGAATGGAAACGTGACTCTCGAAGGGTTGGTAAACTCCACGTTCGACAAGAACCTGATCAATACGAAGGCCAACAGCGTTCCCAACGTTTTCCACGTTACGAACAATCTGCAAGTTGTAAACGGGAAATAGTCGCCAGCGCCAGAAGCGACACAGGTAAATGAGCGGGCTCCGGACAAGCGAAGAGTCGCTGCTCCGGAGCCCTTTTTAGTTCAGCCTAGGGCCGGCTGTGATGTCAGTGCGCCTTCCGACGCCGAACCCACAAGCGCCGCGTACTTCGCCATCACCCCCGTCGTATAGCGAGGTGCCGGACGCTCGAACGAGGCAAGGCGGTTGTGTAGCTCCTCCACCGAAATGTCTAGCGTTATGCTGCGCGCCTCAACATCGATGGTGATCATATCGCCTTCTCGCACGGCCGCGATCGGCCCGCCCACTGCCGCTTCCGGCGCCACATGTCCCACCATGAAGCCGCGCGTCGCTCCACTAAACCGTCCGTCCGTCACTAGTGCCACCGTGTCGCCCAACCCTTCGCCGACAATTGCGCTGGTCACCCCGAGCATCTCCCGCATACCTGGCCCGCCCCTCGGCCCTTCATAGCGAATCACCACAATGTCACCCGGATTGATTTGATGATTGATCACAGCCGCCTTCGCGGTTTCTTCCTGGTCGAAGACGCGAGCCGGTCCGGTTTGCCGTGTCCGGTTCAGGCCCGTGACCTTGATAACGCAACCTTCCGGCGCCAGCGATCCCTTAAGGATCACAATGCCTCCCGAAGCCTTGATCGGATTTTCCAAGGAGCGAATCACATCCTGGCCAGCCGTCTCGGGCACATCCGCGAATTCCTCTGCAAAAGTCTTGCCCGTGACGGTAATGGCGTCCCCGTTGGCAAAACCGCCCTGAACCAATCGCTTCGCAATCACAGCAATGCCGCCGGCCTTATCTACGTCAGCGGCAGTGTAGCGTCCTGCCGGCTTCAAATCGGCCAGCAACGGCGTCCGGTTGCTAAGTTCCTGAAAGTCGTCAATCGTCAGCGGGATGTTCGCTTCCCGCGCCATCGCCAACAGGTGAAGAACTCCGTTAGTGGAGCCGCCTGAGGCAGCCACGCTCGCAATCGCATTGTCAATGGACGCACGCGTAACAATGTCTCGCGGACGGATGTTCTTGCGTACGGCATTCATGATGATCTCGCCGCAGTGCCGCGCCGCATCGTGCTTGCGCTCGTCCACCTGTGGTATCGAATTTACGCCGCGCGGCGACAGCCCGATCACCTCCATCACAGTCGCCATGGTGTTGGCCGTATACTGCCCGCCGCAGGCACCGGCTCCGGGACAGGCGGCGTTCTCAATCGCCAGTAATTCTTCGTCGGACATCCGGCCGCTCGCATTCGCGCCGATGGCTTCAAAAACGTCCTGGATGACGATGTCCCTGCCTTTATATCTTCCAGGCAGAATGGTCCCGCCGTACAGAATTACGCCGGGAACATTCAATCGCAGCAGTCCCATCGCAGCGCCCGGGATAGTCTTGTCACACGCCACCAACGCCACAATTCCATCGAACATGTGACCGCGCGCTACCAGTTCAATCGAGTCTGCAATCACCTCGCGGCTGATCAGCGAGGTCTTCATCCCTTCGGTACCCATGGTGATTCCATCGCTGATTGCAATGGTGTTGAACTCCATGGGCGTGCCGCCTGCTTCCCGGATGCCCTTAGCCACATCCACGGCGAACTCCCGCAGGTTGTAATTGCAGGGCATCGTACCAATCCAGGTGTTGGCAATGCCGATGATGGGCTTCTTTAGATCTTCGTCAGTAAAGCCGATTGCTTTCAGGTACGAGCGGGCAGGTGCGCGGTCCTTGCCTTGCGTGATGGTATAGCTCTGCAGTTGCATAGAGGAAACCTCTATTACAACAGGCCAGCCGGTCTATCGCACTTCGGCAAAGCTTCGCGCGCGCTGCCAGGCGAGCTTGTCGCGGTATTCCTGATACAAGGTGGAAAAACCCGCCCACCAGTAACCGCACACAAACAGCAGCAGAAAGGGAATGGCGAAGAAGTTCAGCGTTTCAATCGAGAAATCGATCATGTACACGAAATACGCGCCGATGATCAACTCCGCATAAGGCAGCCAACCGCTCTTGCGTTTATAAGCCCTGGTAGTAACTGCTGCTTTCTGAGCGCCGCCTAAAGCGTACTTTGGGGTGCGGGCAAAACTGGTTTTAATCCCTAGCAACGCCTCAATCACGCCTTTCGAGTTACTCACGGTAAGTGCTACGCCGGCCGCCATTAACATTGGCATGAACGCAATCGTCTTCCACCATGACTTGGGATACAACTCGCGCTGGGCGTACAGATAAAACGCGGTGATCGACCAGAACGATGCGATGATCAGCGGCAGATCGATCATCACCATCTGGAAAATGCCCATATAGAACCGGATGATCATCACCGGAAGCATCAGCATCGATACCGCGATCATCAGCGGATAAGAAATGTTCGGCGTCAGATGCATGAACGCCTCAATTTTTATCTTCAGCGGCAGCTTGGCTCTGAAGATGCGCGGCAGAAGCTTAATAGCCACCTGTGTTAAGCCCTTCGCCCAACGCGCCTGTTGCACTTGGAAGCCGTAGGTCTCAACGGGAAGCTCAGAAGGGCAGTCCAGTGCGGGCGTGTAGACGAAGCGCCAACCTTTCAGTTGAGCCCTGTAACTCAAGTCCGAATCTTCAGTCAGGGTCTCGTGCTGCCATCCGCCGGCATCGTCAATCATGGCCCGCCGCAGCACGCCAGCGGTCCCATTGAAGTTGAAAAACAAACCCGATCCCGCTCGGGCGCCGTGTTCCAGAACGAAGTGGCCGTCCAATAGCATGGCTTCCACTTGCGTCAGGATGTTCGATTCGCGGTTCAGATAGCTCCAGCGGGTCTGCACCACGCCAACTTGCGGATCCGAAAAGAAGTGAACCGTTCGCTGCAGGAAATTTACCGGAGGAATGAAGTCAGCGTCAAAAATGGCAATCAGTTCACCGCTCGCCGTTTCCAGACCTTCTTGAAGTGCCCCTGCTTTGTAGCCATGACGGTTCTTGCGATGCCGGTACTCAATTGGATGTCCCGCCGCACGGTACTCATTACACAGCCGCTCTGTAAACGGATGCGTCTCATCCGTGGAATCGTCCAGAACCTGAATCTGCAACAGTTCACGGGGATAATCCAACTTGCAGATCTCTTCTAACAGCCGCTCCACCACAAAACGCTCGTTGTATAGCGGCAGTTGAACCGTCACTCGCGGTAACTGGGCAAATTGGTTGGGCGCGTCGCTGCGCAGATTCTGCTTGTATTTCCTGTACCGGCGAATCGTCTCATAACGGTGTACTCCGTAAATCGATAGCACGAACAGGATGCCGAAGTAGGGAATCAGCAGCGACCAGTCGAACGCCGTTAAGTGATAAATGCCGGCAAACGTGTCATCGAACAGCCCGTTCGCCAGGCGCGACCCGAAGGGCGTCTGGGCAAATAGCAGTACGAGATGGGCACACACGTAAGGCATAGGAATCATCAATGCAATCACAGCGCTCATCGAATGGTGTCGGTCGATTCCGGGCCGATTCTCTTTCCAGAACGCCTGATTTCAATATCTTAGCTGTTTTCTCGGCTTTTCGGTAGCAGGTCGGCCCTGCCAGCGGTGTGAGTGGGAACACGCTTACCCTACCGAAGCATCCGCCTCGCCTGGCAAAATATGTCACTGAGCATCTGGCTGGTTAGCCGCTTGGTCGACGTATTTTGCTGGCTTGGGTGATAGGAACAAAGGACGATCGGGCCCGCTGGGTGCGTTTCGAAGGTGTTGGCGTGCCCGAATTTGAAGGGAGCCCGCGATTGAATCTGGCCTGCGTCTTGCAATACCGAAAGGTACGCATCCAGGCCGATACCGCCCAGTACGACGACCACTTGAACGCGCGTGAGTAGCGCCAACTCACGAAGGAGAAACGGGCGGCAGGCATGGATCTCGTCCCGCTCCGGCTTGTTGTCGGGCGGAACGCACCGGACTGGCGCTGTAATGTAGGCGTCTGTCAGCGCCAGTCCATCCTCACGGCTAATGCTGTGCGGCTGATTCGCGAAACCAGCCTCATGGAGCGCACGGTACAGGAACTCGCCCGAGCGGTCGCCCGTGAACATGCGGCCCGTCCGATTCGCCCCGTGTGCCCCAGGCGCCAGGCCCACAATCAGCAGCCGGGCTTGCGGATCACCAAAGCCGGGTACGGCTCTGCTCCAGTAATGCTCCGTCCGGTAGGCACGGCGTCGCACCCGGCCAATCTCTTCCCGATGCAGCACCAGCCGTTCGCAGCGCCGGCACTCCACCACCTCGGCGCAAAGAATAGGTAGGGAATCCTGGCCGGCAAGCGGAGGCTTCAAAGCTAGCGGAGAACGACGGGCGGCCATGGTCACGGGTGTCCATCACACCCGACCGCGATTATAGTCTGCGCCGGCCTGGCTCAATGGCTAAACGGCGGTCAATCCTGCCGCCCGGTGGCTGCCTGGCGAAGCCGATGAATCGACGAAGCAAGAGCGTTTAGCGGAATCGCGGACAGCGGAAACACATCTGGCTGATCGAAATACGGAACCAGCTGCAGGAAGATTCGGGTCAACTCCGGATCGCGCCATCCCTTTGCGGCTTCTTCCTCCATCATGCGTACTGCCTGTTGCGGGGAAAATGCTTGCTTATAAGGGCGCTCTGTCGTTAACGCATCATAGATATCGGCCAACTGCAGAATGCGCGCAAGCAACGGAATCTCTCGGCCCTTCAGCTTGTCTGGGTAACCAGACCCATCCCATCTCTCGTGGTGGCTGCGGATGATCGGCAGCACAGGAGCAAGCGACCGCACCGACCTGCAAATCTTCTCTCCGCGTTCCGGGTGACTCTTCATCACCTCCCACTCGTTTGGATCCAGCGGACCAGGCTTGAACAAGACGTCGTCTGGTATCGCCACTTTGCCGATGTCGTGCAGAAAGCCGCCTCGCTGAAGACTGACAATCTCCTCCGCAGACAACCCCAGCGCCACCCCGGTCGCTGCCGCCATCAAGCTCAGCCGTTCGCAGTGCCGCCCTAACGCCGGGTCGCGCTCTTCCACCGAATGGGCCAGAGTGAACAACACGCTTTCCGTGTCGTCCATTGAATCGGTCAGGGTCTTCCGGCGTAGGCACGATCGCATTCGGGCCTGAAGAACATTCATCTCCAATGAACCGCTCAGGTAAGCGTCCGCTCCTGCCTCAAGAAGTGCTACCTCTAACGCTGCATCGTATTTATCCCCAATCACCAACAACGGCAAAAGTTGATGCGGCTGTGAGCTCCTGACAGACCGGCAGAAATCCCGGGCGCCGGCCTCATGTAGAACCACCAGCGCGACGGACCCGCCAAGGACGGCCCCCAGCGCTTCAGCCGGACGCACATATTCACGGATTTCGCAGCCGAGATTTTTCAGGCTAGCCCTTACCGCGCTCCGCTGCTCTCCCAGCACGTTCACAAGCACTGCTGTGCCACCGGTGGAGGCAGCAGCTGGTCGCGAGTTCGGTGGAAACAAAGAACTTATGGATACGTCAGAAACACGTTGTAAGCTCTTCCACTCAATCACCCTATTGCTCGACGTCTCCAACATGTTCTATGGGTTAGTGGGGCAGCGGTTGAAGGAATCTAAATCTAAAGTGCGCCAACGAACTCGACCAGGTACTAGAACTGCCTTCTCGAGGTCGGATTTTCCTGAGGAACCAAAGCCAGCTCCGGCCTAAACTCATCGAGGACTCCCAGTAATGGATCACCCATGCCATCCACCCTTGCCAAGACGACAATAACTCCGGGTACAATACTGTTCACGGCTTGTTTGCTCTGCCAGCATTCTGGCTGAGCGGCAACAGGGGATCTATAGCGATCGATGTTTAATGCCTCACGAAGAGCAGTTCAAGTTCTGCTTATCGAAGACAATCCTGGTGATGTCCGTTTGCTCGAGGAAGCTTTTGAAGAGCTGAAAGCGAATGTTCAGCTGCAGGTAGCTCGCGATGGCGTCGAGGGTTTGCAGATGGCCATTGCCTCCACCGAACCCAACGCAGACTGGCGTCCGGATCTGATCCTCCTCGACCTCAACCTTCCAAGGCTCAGCGGGCATGAGGTCCTCGCTCGTTTGAAGGAGAATCCGATTACCAGCCGCATACCGGTCCTGATTCTCACCTCTTCCCGCGCGGAAGGCGATATCCGGCGCGCCTACGACTCACACGCGAATGCATATCTGAAAAAGCCTTCTACGCTCGACGGCTTGCTTACTGCAGCGCAAGACATAAACAATTTCTGGGTTCGGACCGCGACTCTCCCGGCCTGGTAATTGCTTCGATTTAACCGGTCGTCCAGGGTTTTTCGGGCGTGCGCCTGAATACAGCCTTTTCGTGCTTTAATTGTGGTGGACGCTGCCCCTGCCTGCACGTTCGTATCCCACCCTGTTAGGAGCTCTTCCCGTTGATCACAAAACTCCCCGTCGCTGCACAAGTGCGTGAACCCGCCGACCGCTGGACCACCACTGATGCTTCGGAGGCCTACGACGTTGCCAGCTGGGGCAAAGGCTACTTTTCGGTGGGAGAGAACGGTAATCTTCTGGTGCATCCTACAAAGGAACCCGAGCGCAGCATCGATCTGAAGAAGCTGGTGGACACCCTGCAGTGGCGCGGAATCTCGTTGCCGATCCTTATTCGCTTCGCCGACATTCTGAAACACAGACTCGGTGACATGCACCAGGCCTTCGATTCCTCCATCCGCGAACACGGATATCAAGGCGGTTACTGCTGTGTGTACCCCATTAAGGTCAACCAGCAGCGTCAGGTGGTCGAAGAGGTTTTCAACTTCGGCCGCGCCTACAAGTTCGGACTCGAAGCGGGTTCGAAACCGGAATTGCTGGCCGTGCTGGCCATCGCCGATAACCAGACACCCATCATCTGCAATGGCTTCAAGGACGATGAGTACATCGAGATGGTCATGCTGGCCAAGAAGATCGGCCGGCAGATCATTCCGGTTGTCGAAAAGTACACTGAACTGGAACTGATTGCTAAGCACGCCGCAGCCGTTGGGGTAAAGCCGGTAATCGGAATGCGCTTGAAACTGGCAAGCCGCGGGTCGGGGCGTTGGAAATCATCGGGCGGTTATCGGTCAAAGTTCGGCTTAACTGTTACTGAAGCTTTACAGGCAGTCGCGTACTTGAAAGAACGCGGCATGGAAGATTCGCTCCAACTGCTTCACTTTCACCTCGGCAGCCAAATCACCAATATCCGTCAGATCAAGGCCGCTGTTATCGAGGGTGCCCGAATCTATGTCGAGCTCAAGAAGCTCGGTACCGGCCTGCGCTATTTGGACGTCGGCGGCGGACTCGGTATCGATTACGATGGCTCGCAAACCGACTTTGAATCCAGCGTTAATTACACGCTTGAAGAATACGCTCGCGACATCGTTTATCACATTCAAAATATCTGCGATGAAGCCGAAGTGCCGCACCCGACGATCGTCTCTGAAAGCGGGCGTGCGGTGGCGGCTTACCACAGCGTCTTGTTGTTTAACGTTCTCGGCGTCAGCGGCTTTGGAGAAGATGAATTGCCCGGCACGCTTCCCGAAGAAGCTGAGCAGTGTCTCATCGACCTTTTCGAAACCCATCGCTCACTCAACAAAAAGAATTTGCTCGAGACCTACCACGATGCGCAGCAAGCTCTCGACTCCGCGCTAAATCTTTTTAGCCTTGGGTATCTGCCGTTGCAACAGCGCAGTATGGCCGAAAACCTGTACTGGTCCATCTGCCGCAAGATCCTGCAATTCGCGAAGGAGCTCGACTACTTTCCGGAAGAGCTGGAAGGCTTAACTGGGTTGCTTTCCGATACCTACTTCTGTAACTTCTCGCTGTTTCAAAGCATGCCAGACAGTTGGGCCGTCAAGCAGCTGTTTCCCATAATGCCTATTCACCGCCTGAACGAGCGCCCTACGCGTGACGCCATCCTGGGCGATATCTCCTGTGACTCCGACGGCAAAGTCGATCAGTTCATTGACCGTCGCGACGTGAAAAAGACACTGCCGCTGCACGCCTTTCAGGCAGAAGAAAACTACATTCTCGGGGCGTTCCTCTTGGGCGCTTACCAGGAGATTCTCGGCGACCTGCACAATCTTTTCGGCGACACCAATGCCGTGCACGTCAGCCTTGACGAGAACAACGAAACCGTTCTCGAAACGGTCGTGCAGGGAGACACCGTTCGCGAGGTGTTGAATTACGTGCAGTACAACTCGCAGACCCTCATCGACCAGTTTCGGCGCGATGTCGAGGTCGCTGTGCGTGAGCAACGTATTGGCTATGAAGAGTCTGGCCGCTTGCTGAAATCCTACGAAGAAGGCTTGCAAGGTTACACCTATCTCGAACAGTGAGGCGCTCCGCGTTGTCCTGGTATCCCCGCGCAACCCGCTGAACATCGGTGCAGTGGCGCGGGCCATGAGTAACTTCGGGTTCACCGACCTACGGCTGGTGAACCCGTACGACGTTGCGTTCCAGGAAGCGCGTTCGGCCGTTCGCTCAAAATACATCCTGGATTCCGCAAAAGTCTGCGCCACCGTGGCTGAGGCAGTAGCCGATTGCCAGTTGGTTGTCGGCTCCACCGCGCTGGGTCACCGTGACTTGCGTGTTCCTCTTTATCCCCTGGAAGCCGCGGCCGCGCAAATCCGTCCGCAGCTGCAGGCGGCTCAGTCCGTGGCCCTGCTGTTCGGGTCGGAGAAATTCGGTCTCTCAAATGACGACATGAGCCATTGCCATTGGCTGCTGCGCATCCCCACTCGTGACGAGCACGGATCTATGAACCTCGGGCAGGCCGTGTCAATTTGCTTGTATGAACTGCGGCGTTCGGAGGAACGGGCGTCGCTTCAATTTGCACCTGCAACCGAGGCCGCTGCTGATGAAGTCGAACGCTTCACCGAAAGCTTGATCGCCATCCTCGCTGAATCTGGCTACGTCAACCAGCGCACCGCCGAATCAACTGAGTTGAAGGTCCGCCGCCTGGTTCGCCGGCTCGGCCTGCGCTCCGGCGACATGGAAACCTGGTTCGGCATCCTGCGCCAAATCGGCTGGAAGGTCCGTGGCGGCGCCGACACTCAGTCGAAATAGTGCGGCACAAACCGGCTCAGGTTGTCGGTAATTCCTTTGCCTTCACGGAAACCAACCCCCGCCGGCCCACGATCGGTAATGTACCAACTGCCGATTACGGCATTCAGCGCCTGTGGCCGCCATCCGGGAGCCACCGCCTGGTACACAAATCCCCCTTCGCCGTAAGGTCCGTCGGTCGCAATCTCCTGTCCGCCAAAGCGAATCGTGATATTCGCTCCTTCGCGCGACAGCAGCGGTTTGCGAACAAAGTCCCGCATCCCGTGCTGGTCATTCAGGTAGGAAGGAAGAAGATTCGGGTGGTTGGGAAACATCTTCCAGAGAATTGCCAGCAGTCCCTTGTTCGACCACAACATCTTCCAAATTGGCTCCATCCAGTGGACGCGCGAGTAAGTGCTTAAGATAGGCTCGGCAAAGTCTTTCAGCAGCCACTCCCAGGGGTAGAGCGCAAATATGCTTTGAACCGGCAGATCTTCTAAGTCGCGAAACGTGCCATCTTCTGCCCGCCATCCGAGCTCCCGCACATAGAGATGCTTAGTATGCAACCCCGCCTGCTGCGCCGTGTCTCGCAAGTAAGCAACGGTCATCACATCTTCTTCCGTCGGCATGCACGTGAAATGTAGCGTGTCTCCGCGCAGATACCGCTTTAACTCCGTCCACTTCTCAATCAGCTTTTCGTGAATGGAGTTAAACTGGTCCGCCGACGGGAACACTTCCTGCTGCCACTGCCACTGCACAACGGCCGCCTCTAGCAGCGCCGTCGGCGTATCGGCGTTGTATTCAAGCAGCTTCGGCGGAGCATCCCCGTCATACGACAAATCAAACCGCCCATAGATGGAAGGTGGCTCCGCGTCCCAAGCCTGCCGAATCACCGACCGCGCCGCCACCGGAATCTGCAGCTCCTCGAACAAGTCACGGTCAATCACATACTGCCCCGCCGCCAGACAAAGCCGCTGCAGTTCCTCGGTAGCCGCCTCAAGCGTATCTACTTCCGCAGCCCGCATCCGGTAACAGACTGACTCATCCCAATATGTCTGCCCCTCCGGCGTGTGGTACACCAGCCCGAGCTTCTCCACTTGCTCCCGCCAATGCACGCGAGGCTGAACAGAAATCCGCTTCATTCGCCCCCTCCTCCGCCATGACCGCCACCGTGCCCGCCACTCGCCGCTTCCCCGGCCCCGCCAATGCCCCCACGAGCAGTGCCGGCATGCGAAGCCTCCGAAAACCCGCCGGCTGGTGGTGTGCTCGAACCCCCGCTCAGGCGCGTCCCGAACGGAACGAAACCATGCGCGCCACCGTAATGCCAGTGGTAATGGCGATGATTGTTGTGTCCATCGTTGCCCCCCTGACACCGCATGTCATCCACCACGGACTGGTAATCGTCCACGCAGTAGCGCGTCGGCTTGTCCCGGCAGCTCAGCAGCAGCGAAGCGACCGACGACACCAGCGTCAACTGCACAATGCGTGAGCGTTTCATGGGCCTCTTAGTAATTACGAATTTCCTACGTGAATGTTCGTCGCACACGCCGCCTGTCCCGAGGCCCCAGTGTGTCCCGCTGTTTTCTGCCGTTTCTGGGGAACTCCGGGTGTCCTTACTCGTAATACAGTTATGCAGCGCGTAACCTATGGTCGAATTCGCCAACTATTTTAAACAGGCGATCCGGCGCTTAACGGCGAGTCCAGGCTTTACTGCCATTGCACTGCTGACGATCGCTGCCGGCATTGGCGCTAATTCAACCATTTTCGGTATCGTCAACGGCGTTCTGTGGAAACCTCTTCCCTATCCGGATCCGGACCGCCTGATCGCCATCTGGCATACCGCCCTCGGTCTGGGCATTAAGGACCTGGATGCGTCGCCTTCTACCTATCTCGTCTACCGCGAGCAAAACCGCACGTTCACCGATGTCGCGTTATGGAACGCCGGTAGCGTCAGCGTAACGGGCCTGGCGGAACCGGAGCAGGTTCAGGAAGTGGACGTCACTGAGGCGACGCTGCCGCTGCTCGGAGCGAAGCCTCTGATTGGGCGTGGGTTCAGTGGCAGAGATGTGCAGGCAGACCGGCCGCTCACGGTGGTGTTGTCCTTTGCATATTGGCAGCGGAAATTCGGTGGCCAGAGATCGGTGCTGGGGCGTCGCATCCTGATCGACGGTAAAGCACACGAAGTGATCGGAGTGCTGCCGCCAGCGTTCCGTTTCCTCGATAAGAAACCCGCGCTGCTGCTGCCGCTGCAATTCGACCGGTCCAAACTTCATCAGGGCAACTTCAGCTTCCGTGCTATTGCGCGCTTGCGCCCGGGCATCACTATTGCCGCAGCCAGTGCCGACGTTGCGCGCATGATCCCGATTGTGAGTCGCACTTTCCCCGTGCCGGAAGGATTCACCCAGCAGATGTTCGATCAGGCGAGGTTGGGGCCGAACCTGAGACCCTTGGCGCGCGACGTTGTGGGCGACATTGCGCCCACGTTAGCCATCCTGATGGGCACAATCGGGCTGGTCTTGTTGATAGCCTGCGCAAACGTGGCTAACTTGCTGCTCGTTCGCGTCGAAGGTCGGCAGCAGGAGCTAGCCATACGGAAAGCACTCGGCGCCAGCGGCTGGCAAGTTGCCGGTGAGATTCTGGCGGAAAGCCTGCTCCTCGGTCTCGGCGGCGGTCTCATCGGGCTGGCACTTGCCTTCGGCTCATTGCGTGTTCTTGTTGCCGTTGCGCCCAAGAATCTGCCGCGGCTCGAAGATATTGGTCTCGATGGCAATGTCGCTCTATTCACTTTGCTGATCTCCGTGGCCGCCGGCCTGCTGTTCGGCTGCGTGCCCGTCGTGCGCCAGTTTCGCGATGGTGTCGCATTGGCGCTACGCCAGGGTGGCCGCAATGCGAGCAGCAGCCGCACACGGCACCGTGCGCGAAAGAGTCTGGTGGTTGTACAGATCACGTTGGCGTTGGTGCTGCTTGTTAGCTCCGGCCTGATGATTCGTACCGCGCTTGCTTTATTGCAGGTGGACCCAGGGTTCACCGATCCATCTACGATCCAAACACTTCAGATTTCCATTCCGCGAGCACAAGCGGAAGAACCGGAACGTGCGGCTCGTATGAGTCAGGATCTTGCTCATGCCTTAAACAACACGCCCGGCGCACGCTCGGCAGCGTTTGCAAGTGAGTTCCCCATGTCCGGTAGCGAGAACTTCGATCCGGTGTTTGCGCGCGACCGCACTTACTCGCCACGAGACCTGCCCCTTCATCGCTACGTCTTTGTTGCCCCGGGCTACTTTGGGACAATCGGCACCCGAATGATCGCCGGGCGGGACTTCGAGTGGTCCGACTTGTATAACAAGGGCCAAGTCGCTATCGTGTCAGAAAAGCTGGCCCGCGAATACTGGCGCGATCCAAAATCGGCCATTGGTAAGCAAGTAAGAGAGTCGATGACAGGCCAGTGGCGTCAGGTAATCGGCGTGGTGGCGAATATGCATTTCGATGGCATGAACCAGCCTGCCCCGACTGCGATTTATTGGCCCACAATGCTCGACCACTTTCGCGGCGATGACCTCTATACGCAGCGCGAACTTACGTTTGTGGTTCGAAGCAATCGAAGCGGCTCTCAAGCGTTCATCGAACAGCTGAGGCAATCGGTATGGAGCGTTAACCCCAATCTACCGGTTGCCAACACGCGGACCGCCCTCGCGATGTGTCAAACGTCGCTGGCACGCACGTCACTTACCTTGGTTCTGCTGTCCATCGCAGCCGGTATGGCACTGTTACTCGGTGTTGTCGGTATCTATGGTGTGATCGCCTACTCCGTTTCACAGCGCACCCGGGAGATCGGAGTGCGTGTGGCTATCGGCGCGCAACCGGGGCAGGTAATGCAATTGTTCCTGCAGGAAGGCCTATTGCTCACCGGCGTGGGGCTGTTCTTAGGACTGACAATTTCTTCCGCCGCCATGAGGTGGATGTCGTCGGTACTCTTCGGCGTCCGTTCATTCGATCCCCTCACTTACACCGCGGTCTCGGTCGTGTTGGCAAGCGCTGCGCTGGCGGCCACATATTTGCCCGCCCGTAAGGCGTTGCAAGTGGATCCTTCGAACGCCCTTCGCGCCGATTAGCCAGCGCGCAAACAGAGTCGGGAAAATCGGGGTCAGGAAAATCGGGGAAAATCGGGGAAAATCGGGGCGGAAAATCGGGGGGGAAAATCGGGGGAAAATCGGGGTCAAAGACCTCATTACCCGATTTTGGTGCGACCGTACGCGAACTCAACTGCCGGCGGATTCGAGAAAAAGCCCCTCGGGGACGTAGCGGGCTAAGACGGATGTCTCCCCCGTGTCCGAATCGCAGCTGCGTCCCCACCCCCGACAGCTCACAGCCACACCCGTCCTCGCCTCGTCCCGAATCTGTTTAAACCGCAGTCACAAGCCGCCCTAAAAAAAATTCGGGACCAACCTCATCTCCTTTCCCTCAGCCACTTACCCGTCCCGCCTTCGAATCGCATGGTGTACATTGCCGCCGTCGACGATATGACCAACGACGCTTGGGAGCCGGCCGACTTTGGCTTTAACTTTCAAGAGAGCAGATCGAACTTCGCGCCCTCGACCTCAAGCCAACTCTGTTAACGCCCCTTTTCGCCCGCACCTGCACTGCGCGCCGCCCGATGCGGATAGATTGCTCAAGAACCCGCGCCAAAACGCTTAAATTGCAATAAGATGACAAGGGTCCGCTGCTATAATCAACGCTTTCATGCCATCGCTCGACATCCAGGAAATCCGCGCCTTGCTGCCACATCGTTATCCGATGTTGATGGTGGATCGCATTCTGGAAATCACGGCGGATTCGATTGTGGGCATTAAGAATGTCACCGCCAACGAACCGCACTTCACGGGTCACTTTCCGAATTTTCCGGTCATGCCTGGCGTCTTGATTATTGAGTCGATGGCCCAGGTCGGGGGCATTCTGGTAGGCGCTGTGGCTCCCCACACGCGCGGCAAAATCATGTTTCTCGCCTCTGTGGAAGAAGCCAAGTTCCGCAAGCCCGTAATGCCCGGTGATCAGCTGCGCATTGAAATGAAACTGCAGCGCCTGAAAACCACGGTCGCCAAGATGCACGGTGTCGCAACGGTGGACGGCCAGGTAGTGGCAGAGGCCACTGTGATGTGTAAGTTGACCGATAAGCCCTCTGCCGATCAACCCGCCGCCCCCGCATTTGAGACGCAGCTCGCGTGAAGGCGGGCGGCACTGCATTGTAAGTTCCGATGGCGATCCATCCCACTGCACTCATCGATCCGCGGGCTCATATCGCGAGCGATGCCGAGATCGGCCCTTACTGCATCATCGGCGCTGACGTCGCTATTGGCTCCCGCACACGCCTGATGGCTCATATCTATATGGAAGGCAAACTCACCGTCGGTGAGGACAATACCTTCTTCCCGTATTCGTCCATTGGCGTCAAGCCCCAAGACAAAAAGTACAAAGGCGAGCCGTCCGAGACGCGCATCGGCGATCGTAATCAGATTCGTGAGTTCGTCACCATCAATCGGGGCACCGAAGGCGGCGGCATGCTCACCCAAGTTGGCCACGACAATCTTCTGATGGCGTATGTGCACGTCGCTCACGACGTCATCATTCACAACGCGACCATTCTGGCGAACAATGTGACTTTCGCGGGCCATGTGACCGTGGAGGATGGCGCCAACATCGGTGGCTTGACCGCCGTGCACCAGTTCGTCCGTATCGGCCGTAATGCAATGGTGGGCAGCCGCAGCGTTATCAAGCAAAACGTGTTGCCGTTCTCCATCACTGCAAGCGATCACTCCGTTGAAGTGTACGGTGCCAACCGCGTGGGCCTTGAGCGGGCCGGCTTCGCAGCCGAGGCGATCGAAACGCTGCAAAATGCTTTCCGCATCCTTACGCGCTCGGGACTGAATACCACCCAGGCACTTACTAAGATCGAAGAAGAGCTTCCGCCAACGGTAGAACTGCGTGAGTTAGTCGATTTTATCCGCGCGTCGCAGGGCGGCGTGAGTAAGTAGTATCTTGAGCCGAAGTACTCCGCAAAAGCAACGTTACGGCCTGATTGCAGGCAATGGCAGGTTCCCCCAACTTGCTCTCGAAACTGCCCGCCGCGAAGGCCATGAGGTGGTTGTGGTTGCCATCGAAAATGAGGCTTCTCCTGCACTGGCGCAGTGCGCAACTTCCTTGCACTGGGTGAACATCGGGCAACTCGGCCGTCTGATAGATGTGTTGAAACAGGAGGGCATACGCGAAGTCATGATGACGGGGCAAGTGAAACATGTCAGCTTGTTCTCAGACATCAAGCCGGACTGGAAATTGCTGAAGCTGCTTACTTCGCTGAAGGAGAAGAACACCGCGGCGCTCATCGGCGGCATTCAACGTGTGCTGAAGGAAGAAGGGATCGACTTGGTGGATTCCACTCGCCTCCTTAAGCCGCTGCTCGCGCCTTTGGGGGTTTTGACCAGGCGCAAGCCCGACAGCGAAGAAGAGGCTGACATTCGTTATGGCCGCAAGCTGGCTGCTGTGCTGGCAACGGCAGACATCGGCCAAAGCGTTGCCATCAGTGAGAAGGCCTGTGTAGCAGCGGAAGCAATGGAAGGAACCGATGCCATGCTGCGCCGCGCAGCCTCCTTAACCAATGGACGCCCGCTACGCCTAGTGAAGGCTTCACGCGGCCGCGCCCATCTTCTCTTCGATGTACCCGTAGCCGGTCTGCAGACAATTGAGACGATGGCGGAAACGGGAACCACCGCCCTGGCCGTAGACGCGGAACGAACGCTTTTGCTCGATAAGGACGAAATGGTGAAACGGGCCAACGAAGCGCAAATTGCCATCGTGGGTTATCCACCCCTCCAGGAGAAGGCATGAGCGATGTGCGGATAGCGGTTCTCGGTGTAGGTGCCTTCGGCGTTAATCATGCCCGCATTCTCGCCGCTTTGCCCGGCGTACATCTTGCCGGAATCTTCGATCAGAACCGTGACCGGGCCGAAGCCGCCGCCCGCCAGTACGGTGCTCCGGTGTTCGACAACGTGGAGCAAATCGCCCAAATCGCCGACTGTGCCGTAGTCGCAACGCCAACTACCACCCACGAAGAGATAACCTCGCGTTTGTTGCGGGCCGGCCTGGACGTGCTGGTGGAAAAGCCCATCGCCCCCGATTCGAACGCCGGCCTTCGCATGTCACAACTCGCCCGGGCATTAGGACGCGTGCTTCAAGTCGGGCATCTGGAGCGCTTCAATCCCGCCATAGAGGCCCTGCGGAAGTCACTCACGATTCCGCTCTTCTTTGAGATCCACCGCCTCAGCATCTTCACTCCGCGCAGTCTGGATGTGGACGTGGTGCTCGATCTTATGATCCACGATCTTGACATTGTGCTCACTTGCATCGGTGAATTGCCCAGCGAAGTGCGCGCGGCCGGCATCTCCGTTCTGTCGCCCCTGGTCGACATCGCCAACGTCCGGCTACTGTTCCCGTCCGGTTGCGTCGCCAATGTAACTGCCAGCCGCGTTTCCACGGAGAAAGTTCGCAAGCTTCGGCTGTTCCAGCCGGGCGAATACATTTCGGTCGACTATCAGCGCCAGGAAGCTCTCCGCTTGGCGGTTGCCGTCAGCAGCCTCGATCAACCGCCGTTAGGAAGCATTCCGCCCATTGCAGGCGCGCTGCTTCCGTGCACTCCCGGGGAACCACTGCGGCGTGAGTTAGAGTCCTTCGTGCACGCGGTGCGGACGCGCACCGAGCCGCTTGTTACCGCAGCTCAAGCCACCAGTGCGCTTCAACTCGCTGAGTCGATTCTCGTTAAAATAAAAGAACACGCCCAAACAGTGACACAAACGGTCCGGCTCCGGCAGGGCCCGCCCGCTCACTCAGCGTAACTCCCGTTCAGGCTCAAACGTCGTTCCTAACCTAAAGCAAATGGCGAGCGTTCCCGTATCTCCTCACACCGACTCGCCCCTTGAACTCCACCTTCTCCCGGCCCTGGAGCCCGCCCGCTCCCTCCGAAGCTGGGCCGGCCTGCTGACAATTTCGCTCGCGATTGAGCTTTCCATTATTTCCGGCTTTCTGCAACTGGCGCAGATTAAGGTGACTTATGTGCCCGCGCGCCGGGTCATTTTCCATGCCACTCCCCTTTATCTGCCCGCTGACCTGATGACGCAGCGCGCACCTAACCGAGCCAAGCCAACGCCGCAGATAGATCTGGCAGACCTGATGGCGAGCCGCCAGGCTACGCAGCGCGCTGCCACACCAGCCCCGGCGGCGAGGCACTTTGAGGTGCCCCGGCCAACGGCCCCCACCCCCAAAACGAACCCGCAAGCAGCGGTGCCGGCCCCAGACTTGGCCGCGAATACAGGGCCGCCGCAACCGGCCGCCGGCGTGGTAAACGGCCTTCAGATTCAAGCGCCGCCGCCGCCTTCCACCGACCACCCGTTTCAGGATATTGGCTCCGACAGCGACGCGCCGCGCAATACCCGACCAACCCTGCGCGTTCCCAAGGCGTCGGTCGATGGTGCACTGCAAAGCCTGGCCCAGACGCCCGACGCTCGCCACCTCATCATCTCCGACGGCAACCATTCGCCGCGCCTGACGCCCGGTATGCCAGGAACCGCAAACGCGGCAGGCACGCAACACATGGAAGTGGAATTGAAGAGCGACAGCGAGGCTCCGGATTTTCGCGAATACCTTACGCGCGTGCTCGCCATTGTGCGGGGGAACTGGAAACGCGTGACTCCGGAGAGCGTTCGCTTGGGCACCATACGCGGCCAGAACACCGTAGAGCTAGTTATCGATCGCGATGGCAGCATTCCCAAGCTGGTGATAGGTCAGCCTTCGAACCTGGATGCCCTCGATCGCGCGTCCGTCGCCGGCGTCAGCATGTCTAACCCGCTGCCGCCGCTGCCCGCTGACTTTAAGGGGCAGCAGGTTCGTATAGCATTTACTTTTCAATACAACATGCCGCAATGATCCAGGAACAAATGATGGAAGAAGAC
The DNA here is from genome assembly GCA_963814195.1 of uncultured Acidobacteriaceae bacterium. GTDB lineage: Bacteria > Acidobacteriota > Terriglobia > Bryobacterales > Bryobacteraceae > Bog-105. Next base: position 42,547 of record CAWFBU010000002.1, on the reverse strand, counting down.
CAGCCCTCAACGCTCATCGGCATCCGCACAGCCTTACTGCTCTACGCCCTTCTCCTGGCCGGCGCGGGTCTGTTCCTGAAAGGCAATGTACGCCTGGTCATGCTGGTCGTCATCCTCGGCCTGCTTGCCAAGTCGTTCGTGCATCACCTGCGCTCACGCCAGGAGTAATTGGCCGAAAAGCACCACGGCCGGTGCAATCGAACCGCGAAAAACAAGCCTAAGTTGTTGATTTATTAAACATTTTTGGTTGGCGAAACCCGTGCATTCTCATTCCCATCGAACGGAGTGAGGGAACGAAATGAAGGACAGCATAAATCGCCTCAATATGAATAAGTTCACCGGTACTTCGCGTCAGTGGCTGGCGCGCTGCGTCATCACAGGCGTTTTAGCCGCATCCACGCTGGCGTTCGCCCAGCAAGCTCCGCCGCCGCCGGTTGATGCCCAACAGCCCGATCCGCAGCAGCAGAACAACGGCGCCACCAACGAAGGTTGGCCCTCTGCTTCCGCTCCGCAGCAACCACCTGCGAGTTCGAATGGCAACGGCGCGCAACCAGCTTACGGCCAGCCGCAGCCGTACGGGCAACCGCCTTATGGCCAGCCAGCGAACGCGCCTTACGGCGGACCCGGCTACGGAGCGCCGGGGTCATACGGGAATAACCAGAACCCTTACGGCCAGGGTCCGAATGGCCAAGGCCAAGCCCCCAACGGCCCGGTGCCCTACAACCAGTCAGGCCAGCAGCCATATGGACAGCAGCCTTACGGCCAACAGCCCTATGGGCAGCAGCCGCCCTATAACCAGCAGCCGCCCTATAGCCAGCAACCGTACAGCCAGCAAGCACCACCTCAAGGCGTGCCCCCGCAGTTGACCTTGGCCCCTGGTTCGTACGTCACCGTGCGCCTGAACCAACAACTGTCTTCCAACAGAAACCGCAACGGTGATTCCTTCACGGCCACCTTAGCCGAGCCGGTTGTCGTCAACGGCGTTGTCGTGGCCGAACCCGGACAGACCGTGGGCGGTGTGGTTGCCGATTCGGAGAGGAACAATCCGGCGAAACTGGTTGTTCAATTGACCGAGCTTTCGCTTGTCGACGGCCAGCGCTTGCCGATTGAGACGAAATTGGTGGCGCGCCGCGGTCCCGGCTTCACCGGTCAGGATGCAGGCACCATCATAGGCACTACCGCCATCGGTGCCGGCATCGGTGCTGCAGCGGATTGGGGAACTGGCGCGGCAGTCGGCGCAGGCGTCGGCGCTGTGGTTGGTGCGCTGATTACGCACAACCATCCAAGCGTCCTCTATCCGGAGCAGGTCCTGACTTTCCGCATCGATGCCCCGGCCAATTTCTCTACGGAGAATGCTCCGCAGGCGTTTCGTTACATTCAGCCCGGCGAGTACGACCGTGCGCCCTACCAGGGCCAAGGTCCTCAGGTAAGAACCGCCCCCGTGGCCTACTACGGCGCTTATGGCTATCCATATGGAGTTGGCTATCCCTACTACGGCTACCCTTACTCCTACTGGGGCCCCAGTGTCGGGTTCTACTTCGGTTCACACTCCTATTACGGCCGCCCGTATTACGGAGGCCGCTACTACTACGGTGGCCGCGGATACCGCCGCTAACGCTTCGAACATTTCGCTCTTCCCGATGCCGGTTGGACACTATGTCCAACCGGTCTTTTTTTTAGTTCGTCCTAACCGCCGCTTGTGCCGCTGCTGCGGCTTGCAGTTTCGGCAGTTGTTCTCGAATGCCCGCCGCTTCTGGTGCGTTGGGTGCCTCCTGCAGGTACGCCTGGAAGTACCGCGCCGCCTCGCCCCAATTCTGCTTCCCCAACAGCACCACTCCTAGCACGTAGTTCAGCTTCGGTGCGGAGTGTTCTTTATCGATCCGCAGCCCCTCCTGCCCTAATCGGACAGCATCGTCACCACGGCCGAGCTTCGCCGCTGCAAACGCCTCAAACAGATACGCCGCAGGAAAATCATTCGGATCTAATTTCAGCCATTGGGCGCAGTACTCGTCCAGATTGATCCAATCCTCGCGGCGATACGCCAGCGCCGTTAATGACTCGTACGGCTTCACGAATTTGGGATCCAACGTAAGCGCGCGTTTCCAGGCCTCTGCGGCACTGGCGTAATCCTGCTGTGCCTGATGTGCCACTCCCCATTCGTACCAGGCCGCCGCATATTCCGGATACTCATGGACAGCCTTTTCGAAGGCGCTATTTGCCTCCGCCCACTTCTGCGCTTTGCTCGCTGCGAGTCCCTTCTCGTACGCCTTCTTCGCTTTGGGAGGCACGTTCAAGCTGGTCGCGCTGATAGTAAGTGCACTCCCGTGCGAGATCGGGTGAAGAATGATTGTTCCCAGGCGCGAGTTGTCCAGCGTGTTCTTGATCGAGATGCTGGCACGTTCCGAACGGAACCCGGCCAGGACCGCCTGTACTTCACAGCCCCGCAGCGAACTGGTCACCGGATTTGTGTAAACAGTGGAGCTTCCAATTGGCTTGCCAAAGTCCGACGGCTGCGCCGGCGGCGCACTGGCATCGTCGCCGCTGTTGCCCTGTCGCCCGTCCGCCTTAAAACTGAAACGCCCTTTGGAATCGGTCCGCGCTACCTCGCGAGTCTGGCTACCGCAGACCTGCTGGATCGGCACTGTCTCCGGCGGAGCGCTGCCGTCCTCCATCGCCACTTGCCCGGAAAAGAAAACCGCTCGCTCTGAACTGACGTTTCCGGGCGTGCCCGTCTGACTGCACAGAACCACTGCGCAGCCCAACAAACCCGCACCAAACTTTGACACTCGCCTCAAGTTGAGCCTCCCTGAGTGCCTTCAATTATGCCCTTCTCCCACCGAGAGCCATCCTCCCTAAAACTATCGGCAGGAAATTTCTGAGTTGGGCGAATTTAATAAATTGCCGCTAAAGGGCCGATTCGTTCTTTATCACGTTAATCGGAGGTGGTTCTTGATGGTGCAAACACCATACCGCTTTTGTGTGCTCGCTCCCTTTGGTGAGACACCGGCGACAACTAAGCCGCGGCATCGCATAGCTCCTCAAGTGGAGACGAAGGTTACCCGCGAGTACTTTTCGCTCTTGGCTTCCATGCAGCGCCTGCGTGGTGCGCTCTACCTTGCCGACGGCGCTGTTCCCGCGGCCGCTCTGACAGCAGACGGGCGTTTGCGCCTCCCCGACGATGAGCACTGTTGGCACCTGCTGTTGATCGACAACGATGACGCTGTTATTGGTTGTGTCCGTTACCGGCGCTATGCTGCTGGAGCGTCGTTTGCTGATCTGCGCCTGCGGCATTCCGATGCTGCGCGGCATCCGGTGCTGGGCAGCAAGGTCCGGCGCGCGGTGGAGCACGCACTAGTACACGCCCGGCAGCAAGGTCTGTACTTTGTCGAGATCGGCGGCTGGGCACTGCACCCGGAATGGCGGCATACGCAGGCGGCGCTCCGCCTTCTGGTTGCCTCTTACGCTCTCGGTGAAATCTGGGGCGGTTGCGTGGGAATCGCCACCGCGACCGTGCGCCACCGTTCCGCCGCTATGTTGCGGCGCATGGGCGGTACCGCTCTCCATCTGGATGGCGAGGACCTGCCGCCGTACCAAGACAAGCAGTATGGCTGCCTGATGGAACTTCTCCGGTTCAACCGAACTCCCAATCCCCGATTCGTCCCGCTCGTTGCTGAGGTGGTAGACCAATTGCAGACGTCGAGGATGGTCTACGCGCAGCCAGTCGCATTCCCGGCCGTCGCCTGACTTCGGAAAACGGGGTAACTCATGAGAAAATAGCGGGTTGAGGATCGTTTCCGACGGTATCTATTACGCCCTCGCCCTTACCGCTGCCGGGTTGGCCCTTGCTTACTTCCTCGCGCCATCCACAGGGATCATCTGCTTTGCTCTGGCGGCGTTTTGTCTGTATTTCTTTCGCGATCCTGAGCGAGTCGCCCCCGCAGGCGACTTTCTGCTCGCTCCGGCCGATGGCAAAGTCGTCTCGATTCGTGAAATGGCGTCGGGCGAGATGCGTATCAGTATCTTCCTGAATATTTTCAATGTGCATGTGAACCGGACGCCCATCCCGGGCGTCGTTCGTGAAGTGGTTTATCGCGAAGGCAAGTTTCTAGTGGCCAGCCACGAAGCGGCGTCGGCCGACAACGAACAGAACACTTTAGTTGTCGAAGGAAATGGCACTCGCGTCGTCTGCCGCCAGATCGCAGGCCTCATTGCCCGCCGTATCATCTGCTTCAAGAAGGCTGGCGACTCGCTCGCTCCTGCCGAACGTATCGGATACATTAAATTTGGGTCGCGCGTAGACGTCCTATACGGGCCGGAATGGGCGACGACCGTTAAGGTAGGGGACAAAGTTTCAGCGGGAACCAGCATTCTGGCCCGGCGCGTCCCCGGGGCGAACAGCATGGTCTCGGAGGTCGTCTGAATTTTCGCGAGAGTATTCTTGGCCCGCAGACTCCTGGCAAGCGCTCCCGTCGCGCTGCGTACGCACTGCCAACCCTGTTTACCAGCGGCAACATCTTTCTCGGGTTTGTCGCCATCATCCAGGCCATTGAGGGCTCTATTGTCGCCCCCAGTTCAACTGCGGCGGCTGTAGCTCACTTTGTGATTGCGGCGAAGGCCTTGGGCGTCGCCGTGTTCTGCGATGGCCTGGATGGCGGCATTGCCCGGATGACGAACACTACCAGCGACTTTGGCCGGGAACTCGATTCCCTGGCCGACCTGGTTACGTTCGGAATTGCACCTGCGGTTCTGACCTACGTTTGGGGCGTTCTTTTTGTTTCCACGCTCGATCCGGCACTTACCTCGCACCTCCACCGGGCTGGCTACCTGGTGGCATTCTTCTACCTGCTGTGTGGCGCGGTTCGCCTGGCCCGTTTCAACGTGCAGACAAACCCCATGCCTAAGAATCCAGGGCGGCCTGACCGCAAGTATTTCGTCGGGATGCCCATTCCAGCCGGTGCCGGTCTGATTGCCTCCATCGTCTATATCTCGCCGTCCCCCATGCAGCTCTACGCACTGTCCATCCTGTGGCTGATTCTTATCGTCATTGTCGGGTTGTTGATGGTGAGCACGTGGCGATATCCAAGCTTTAAGCAAATCGGCATCGGGAAGCCCCGCTCACCGCTGGTCGTCCTGGTAGTCGCCGGTGCCATTTTCATGATCGTTTTCTGGTCGCAACCCGTACTGCTTGCCATGGCCTGCACCTACGTGTCTAGCGGCATTTTGATTCGTGTAGGAGGCATCCTCCGCCGGCGTCGTCGTTCGCGCCCGCCGACCCAGGTGCCGGAGCATCAAATTGGCTAGTTCTTCTCTTTCTCAAACAGCAAAAACTCAGTCCGGTCCGCTTCGCTTGGCACTCGTAGGCGGTGAAACGCTGCTTGGCCGCGAACTGCAGGATGTTCTTGCCACCCGCATTCCGAAGGCCCTCGTGACCAGCTACGCAGCCAGCGCGCAGAACATGTTCGGCGAAAAGGAAGGTGAGGCCGTTTTCGTCGAAGCCCTTACTGTACAGGCCCTGGGCGAGGAAAATGCCGTCCTCATAGCGGGGTCCGACGAAGGTGCGCTACACGCTTATGGCCTGGCCAAAGATGCGCGAAGCAAGCCCGTGGTCATAGACTGTAGCGGCCATCTCGAGTCGCAGCCGAACGCGCGGCTGGTGTCCCCTTTGGTGGAGGAAGTCAAAGACGCCACGGAAGCGCCTTTGTGGGTCATAGCGCATCCCGCTGCCTCGGCTCTGGCCGTCGTCTTCGCAAGGCTTAGCCGGCGCGCGGTCATGCTGCGCGCCGTCGCCGAAATATTCGAACCGGCGAGTGAACGTGGCAAGCGTGGCATAACGGAGCTGCACCAACAAACCGCCAGCCTTCTCGCCTTCAAGTCGCTCGATAAGGATGTCTTCGACGCCCAGCTTGCCTACAATCTGCTGCCGAAATATGGCGAGGAGGCGCCCGCTCAGCTTTTGGCCATTGAAGGGAAGATAGAGCGCCAGTTGGCAACGTTGCTCGCCAAATATGGTGCCTCGAGCATCATCGCGCCCTCCTTGCGCCTGGTTCAGGCTCCGATATTCCATGGCTACAGCTTCTCGCTCTGGATTGAGTTTGAGACGGCCCTCTCTTCAAGCGAAATTGCGGAAATTCTCGCCTCGGCTCAGATTGAAATTCGCGGGAAGGACGACGAGCCACCTACCAACGTCGGCGCCGCCAACCAAAGCGGACTGATCGCTGGCGACATTCGTGTCGACCGAAACAACGAACGCGCCGTCTGGATTTGGATCGCCGCTGACAATCTCCGGCTGACCGCCGATGCCGCTGCGGATCTGGTTTCTGCCTTACGGGCGAACGGCAAGTGACCCGCCGCACCGTATTGACGCTCACTTCCGCAGCAGTGCTCTTCGGTTCACTCGGATGTGGGTACCGCGTCGGCGGCAAGGCCGATCTTGTTCCGAAAGCAATTCAAACCATAGCGATTCCGGCATTCTCGTCTACCACCACCGATTACAAACTGGGAGACATGCTGCCCAACGCCGTTGCACACGAGTTCATCGAGCGCACGCGCTTCCAGGTCGTCAAAGATCCGTCGGAGGCAGACGCAATTCTCCACGGCACCATCAACCGCGTCATACGGGCGCCGTCGCTGGCCGACCCAACTACGGGAAAGACCACCAGCGTCCAGCTCATCATTGTAATGAGCCTCAGCCTGGAAGACCGCGCTTCGGGGAAGATTCTCTTTACGCGAGCCAACCTGCAGACGCGCGAGTATTATGAGCTGGCCACCGATCCTCACCAGCTATTCGACGAAAGCGGTCCCGCGATGCTTCGGCTGAGTCAAAATGTTGCGCGCGACCTGGTTGCGGCTGTTGTAGAGGGCTTCTAGGAAGCATGGCCGTTCTTTCTCCGGAACAGTTTCTAGGTCGCCTGGCCAAGCAGCCGCTGGCCCCGGCTTACTTGTTTCTCGGACCGGAAGGATACTATCGGCGTCTCTGCAAGGCGGCCCTGGTAGAACGGGCGCTTCCGGCCGACGCCCGCGCCGACGGTGTCACTCAGGTCGATCTCGAAGAAACGAATGTGTCCAATGTGCTGGACGACGCCCGCTCTCTTTCGTTGTTCGCCTCCGACCGCGTCATCTGGGTGACCAGTGCCGAACTGGCATTGCCCCGGCGTATGTCTGCGAACGACGACGAAGAAGGCGCTTCCGCCGCTGGCGACTCGCCGCTTCCGTCTTACCTGAAAAACCCCACCGCCGGAACTGTTCTTGTTTTTGAGTGCAGCCGGTACGATTTCTCTGGTGATGACCGCCCGAAGCTCGAGCGCGTGCAGAAATACTACGCTCCGCTTCCGGTCACGGTCGAGTTTCGCCCGCTCACGCCCGAGTCCAGCCGGTTTCTTGCCCAGGATCTCGCCAAGAAATCCGGGGTTAAGCTTGCCGGCGCAGAATTGGCTCTGCTGTTGGACGCGGTTGCTGGTGACGCGAACCGGCTTCAGACCGAAATCGAAAAGCTTGCGTTGTTTGTCGGTCGTGACCGTCCCGTCACCACGGACGATTTACGGTCGCTCGTACCCAACGCCGCGCAGAGTACCATCTTCAGTCTCGTCAACGCACTGGGAAAGGGCGACCGCGTCAACGCGCTTCGCTCATTAGACATCCTGGTGCGGGAAGGCGAGTATCTGCCCCTGGCTCTCAGCTTTCTCAGCACGCAATTCCGCCTTGCCCTGGCGGCCCGCGAAGCGCACATCACTTCCGCGCAACAAGCGCAAACATTTTTTACCAGAATCGGCGTTCGGATCTGGCGTGATCGCGCCGAACAGGTGATGACCACGGCGCAAGCCTTCTCGCAGGAACGGCTGGCCCAGGCAGTCGCCCTCATCTATGAAACCGACAAGCGCTTCCGTGACGGTTACAAAGACGACCGCATGGTGATGGAAGGGCTGGTGATGGCGCTCACCAGCAAAAACATAGCCCGCAACGCCCAGGCATAACCGGCGGATCCGTCACTCCGGCTTGCCGTAGCGCCTTCGCCATTCAAACAGCACAACGCCCGCCGCTACCGAAACATTCAAGGACGCAACAGCACCAGCCATCGGAATGCCCACTAACACATCGCAGTGCTTCTGCACGCCTTGGTGTAGCCCTTTACCTTCGCCGCCCAGCACAATTACTGTTGGTTGTGCGAATTCCACCCGGTCGTACATCTCTGTCCCTCGCTCGTCCAACCCATAAATCCAGAAGCCGCGCTCTTTCAGCTTTTCCAGCGTCTGCGAAATGTTCGTCACACGCGCGACCGGCAGATACTCCAGCGCTCCCGCGGCTGCGCGCGCCACGGTCTCTGTCAGTGGCGCAGCGCGGCGTTCCGGAACAATTACTGCCGTAGCTCCTGCTGCGTGAGCGGTTCGAACAATCGCGCCCAGATTATGCGGATCCTCCACGCCATCCAATACCACCAGCAAGCGCGCGTCATCCGGCAGCGCGTCCAGCTCCACGTATTCTTGAACCGCACCGAAGGCAATAACGCCTTGGTGCGTCACGCCTTTACTGGCGCGGTCTAACGACTCCCGCGGCTCAAAACGAACTGGAATAGAGTGTTGGCGGCACAGTTCCACAATCTCTTGAATGCGCGGGCCTGCCGTGCCTTTCGCAATCAGGACGCGATCGAAGGGGCGTTGCGCTCGTAAGGCTTCACGAACAGGATGAATGCCGAGCGTGACGCGCATTAAGTGGCAGGGTTGGGGTCCGTCAGCGGCGTTTGCAGCACCGGTGGGTTGGTCAGCGGCAAACCATGCTCCTCCAGCGACGCGCGAACTTCTTTGCGCGACAGCCGAGACGCGTCGTACTCCACGAAAAGCTCGGTATCGCCGGCCGCGGGACGCACAATGAAAAAACCGTAGACCGAGTGCATCCGCCCGATATTGATCATGTCCGTTTCTGAAAGTTGCCGGGACAATTTCAACGTCAGTTGCACCTTCGTCATCGCGTTCAGAATAGCACTCGAAGGCGTCCCGCCAGCCATGGCCATTGTCCGCCACGCGACGGCATTTCGCCCTGCCGCGGCAGTCCTCTGACGGCCTCCCGACAGAGCCAAGCGCCTACAGCGCAAGACCCCATGCACCCGGTAAGGAGTTGGTACTCCCGCCGCCTTTTTTTTGGCGGGATGTATGCTGTGATTACTTCGGTATTGAGAGGTTGGGGTTAATGAACGTTCATTTGGTTAACCCGAGCGACAAGTCGTTCGGCACAGCAGTGATTACTCCTCGCTGGTTATATGTCCTCGCTGCCGCTACTCCGGCTTCCTTCGGAGACGCCAAGATTTGCGACGAGACTCTCGAACAACTCGATCCGTCAACTGTCAACCCGGGCGATGTGGTGGGAATCGGAATCCATACCGGCAATGCACTCCGCGGTTATCAGATCGGCAGAATGGCCCGGGAGCGCGGCGCCTGGGTGGTTTTCGGCGGAATTCACGCGACCCTGTACCCGGAAGAAGCCTTACGGTTAGGGGGTGCTCATTCGGTGGTCAAGGGCGATGGTGATGTGGTTTGGGCGGAGGCTTTGAAGGATTGCATGAACGGGCGCTCCAGCTTCAGTCTATGAGGGCGGAAAAATCGAATCCGATCGTTTCTTGCCAGCTCGTTGGGATCTGCTCCCAGACGACAGCTACATGTGGGCTTCGGTCCAGACCATTCGAGGCTGCCCGAAACACTGCTCATTCTGCTCCGTGTGGCGCACTGATGGTCAGCGTCCCAGGCAGCGCGCTTCCGACGGTGTCGTCCGGGAAATCGTCGAACTCCGTCGCAAGGGGTTTCGCTTCATCGCCTTGGCCGACGACAACTTCTACCCTGTCACCTTGACCGATCTGCGATTGGCCGAACGGCAAAACAATCAGCAAAAGCTAAGTGAACTTCGGGCCATTCGTGAAGAGAGATTCGAGTTGATGGCGAGCTTGGCCGAACTCCCCTCCGACATGGTTTTCTACACACAGATCACCATGGAGGCCGCCGAGGATCCGGAGTTTCTCGACGCCATGCGGAAGGCGCACATCAGAGGCGCGCTGGTGGGAGTAGAAGCAGTTACGCCTGAAGGCCTAAAGGCCGTCTTCAAGGACTTCAATTGCTCGGGCGAGAATCTCGTTCAGCGACTTCAGACGTTCCAGGCACACGGCATTCATGTTCTCGGCTCCTTCATCTTCGGCTTACCTACCGATCAGCCAGCTACGTTTGATGCAACAGCAGAGCTCGCGCAGCGGGCGGGCATCACGTTCGCGCAGTTCGTCATGCTGACGCCGTTTCCGGGAACTGTCGATTTCGAGCGTTGGGAGAAAGCCCAGGCCGGCACAGGAGAAAGCGTCAACGGTATTCCTCTCACGCGCTACTGGTTGATACCGACTGCGGAAAGGCCCAAAATGTTCACGCCGCATCCCTCTATGACCTCGGACGAGATCCGGGTGCGCACGCAGCGTGTCTGGGACGCGTTCTACAGCATGAGTTCAATCTGGAAACGATCTCGCTGCGTCACCTCTATCCGGGCTCGTCTGGCGTTTGTGTTCGTTTCGAAACTGTACCGGCAGATGTATGCCGGCACCGGACTTGCTACCGACAGCGCGCGACAAAGTCGAGCCCGTTTCTGGGCACGCTTGCTTGCTATCCCTTGCCGACGATTGTTTCAGGGCAAGCCTATGCCCACTCTGCAAGTCCCGGCACGTAGCAAACCGCGAACGACCGTTGCGACGCCGCTGCATGTGGGTGCGACTGGAGCCGCCGGCGAAAGCCCCCTTCATGTACTGAACTAGCTCTACAGCACGAGCGGGCCGGGACAGGCCAACAACAGTCGCTCCAGACTCGGCGAAATCGACGACACTAGTCCAATGATTCAGCTCTCGGAAGTCGGCGCTTTTCCTTCCGTTGTCTCTGCCACATTTCAAATCAGGTTCGGACTCTACCTCCCCGGCATCCGTGCCGCCGACGGCTTCGATGTCGTCGTGCGCCTGATTCACTCAGCGGACCGCTTTAACCCGGCCGTCGCCACGGTCGACTTCCATCTCACGTGGAACTCCGGCCATCCGCTGGACCTCTGGAGTGCCAATGTGCCGGTAACCGCTATCGTCGGCACCAACTTCGGCTCGGAGGGCGTTTATCTCTATCGTTTCCAGCTCTGGTGGACGCCCGCCGGAGGTTCACGGCAGCTCATCACGCTTTGGTTTACAGATCCGTTCGCTCGTAGAACCGATGTCGGCCGGCTTTCGGCGCTAGAGTTGTCGTTTGCGCCTGTCGCTGTCCCTTGGAACGACGCTAGCTACCAAACGCCGGAACTCGACGACCTGATCGTCTATGAGCTCCACGCCGAACAGTTCTACGAAACGCTGGACGGCGTTGTCGATCGCTTGGTCTATCTCGAAAGCCTTGGCGTGAACTGCCTGGAGCTGATGCCCGTCACCAGCAACAAGCTGGATTTCGATTGGGGCTATGGCCCTCTACACTACTTCGCTCCCAGCATGCACGTCGGCGGGCCGGACGCGCTGCACCGCTTGGTGGACGCTGCCCACGCCAAGAATATGGCGGTCATTCTGGACGTCGTCTATCAGCATGTCGACAGTGAATTCGCCTACAAGCTCGTCTACGACGACGTGCGCAGGACACCGGGAACTCCCACCGTCGTCAGTCCCATGATTGGGGCCGACGGCACTTTCGGCCCACAAGTCGACTTTTCGAAAACATTCGCTCAGCAGTACTTCGGAGTCGCTAACCAATACTGGCTGAACCAGTATCATGTCGACGGTTTCCGCTACGACGAAGTCACCGATCTGTACGTCAGCCCCACCGACTCGGGCTACGCGAAGCTCGCCTACGACACATACATCTCTTCGCTCTCCACGCCTAGATTTCAACGAGGTGCCAATAGCTACAGCCGCATCATCCAATGCGCCGAGGCGCTCGGCCGCGCTCCCGAGGTTCTTCGCGGCACCTTCACGAACTGCGCCTGGCAGGACGATCTTCTGAATAGTGCCGAATCCGTCATGCGAGGCAATGCGCTCACAGATGACTTCGCTCACTCGCTCGATCCGTTCTTCAACGGAAGGTATCCGTCAACCAAATCCGTGGTCAACCTCGCGGGGCAGGCCGTCGACATGCCGGTCGCGCCATTTCAGTATCTGAACTCTCACGACCACAGTCATCTCATCGTCTTCGCCGGCACAACCGGCAGTGGCCTCATTCCCATGGGTAACCGCAGCCTCCTTTGGGGTCTTCAGCCTCTTGCTATCGCGCTGTACACCGCGCAGGGAGTGCCCATGCTGTGGGAAGGAGAAGAGTTTGTTGATAATTACAATCTGCCCTCCGACGGATCGGCTCGCGTCAACCTTCGCCGCGACACCCACTGGGAATACTTTTACGACGAATATGGAATCCCGCTGATTCGCCTGTATCGTCGCTTGGCTATCCTTCGGCGGTCGATCGCCGCACTCCGCAGCCGTGAGTCGTTTTACTACAACCAGCAGTCTCTGCAAGGCACGAAGCTCATCGCCTACCATCGCCGCGCAGCAACCCCCGAAGGCTTCGCGCTCGTGGTGTTGAATTTCGCCTCGAGTGCCGCAACCATCAACTTGCCCTTCCCCAAAGCCGGCACCTGGACGGAAAAGCTCGATGAAGACACGCGCAACGGCCCACCTTGGACAGTGAACATCGCCCAAGCGGGACAGTTTGCCAGTGTCACCGTACCCTCGAACTACGGCGTGATCTTCACGGTGTAACTTGCGGCGTCAACGCCCACTTCACGCGTGTGTAGGCGATCCCGAAACCCTTGCGTTCCGCGTTCCGTTGTGACTCGCTCCCAACCTCGCTGACCATCATCGCGAGATCGCAGCCGTGCTCAAGCGCATAGCGCATGCGTTCCTCAAGCAGCGCCGCTTGCAGCCCCCGGCATCGCAGTTCCGGAACGGTAGCGGCGCCGGCAAATAGAGCGACACCCTCATGCATACAAAGCGAACCGACAGCCCCGGCGACTCCATCCACCTCGGCCAGGAACGACACCGTGTTACCGCGTGTTGTAAGAACCGCCCCGGCCTCCGTCAGAAACTGCAACAGTTCCGGATGCTCGTGGCTCCAGCCGCGTGCATTGATCTGGCTCCACAACTGCGCTTCACTCTCGCCGGCAACGCGCACTTTAATGTTTGTCTCTGGTCTGGCCACGCTCGCCTCAACCGGCCGGTAGAGAACACTGCTCAGCTCCATCGGCAGGTAGTGGCGGCGGCAAAGCAAGCGCAGCGCATTTACTCCGGCCAGCGGACTCACTTCATGACAAACCGCCGCCCCACGCGCAAGAAAGAAGCTTTCAATCTTGTCCAGCGAGCCATCGGTTAACTCGGCAGATAATCCTAGTCCGAAACTCTGCGTAACCGGCGAGTCGACGCCATTAAAAACCGCATGCGCGCCGGCAATCTCCATCCACTCCGCACCGCAATCGGGCGCCAGCCGCCGCCGTGCCTCGGCAAACTGAGCGCAAGCATGTCCTTCCGCACGCTCCAACCGTCTGGCAAGTGTGAGATCGGAAAACGTCATGAAGGTGTGCCCGGAAAGCGTAACACTTTAGCCTGGGACAGACGCACCAGTCTTCTCTTCGACTATGGCTCCAAATCCGGCGACCGGATCCGCGAGTCTTTGCGATCTGGTTCGTACGAGGCGCAGCACGCTCAATTATTGATGACGAAAGACAAACAATGTAAGGATCACTCCTACGATAACCAGCATGGCAACCAGCAAACCTCTCTGACGATTAGGCATCGGAACTGGACAGTCCTCGACGTTTGCGCAGAGAACTACCTGCCACGACCACAACCAAAGCGCATAGCGCCATCATCATCAGAATTCTTGGATGCAAGCTATCAGTTTCTCCATAACGGATCCGCTTCCGAGTAATTCGCTTTTAGGGAACACTCTCATTGAATGATTGCATTGAAGTGCACTTCCCGCCGTTCTGCGGCGTTTTAGGTGTGGGTTACAAGGCCGATTCTTAGCCGCGGAAACGCCGGGCCTTCACCATCAAGCCCGCAGCAAACAGCGCCGCAAGCATTCCCGCGAAGCTCGGCTCCGGCACAGGCGTAAACGATGCGAGATCCATCGTCTGAATGAGGTTCATGTTTGTGTCGTAGACCTGCAACAGTCCAGGTTTCAGCGTGCCCCAGTAATCAATAGAAACCGATCCGGAGTCCCCAAACGGACCGGCGAACGAACTGGCGAAAGCGCCTATGTAGGTATAGGTCCAAATCTTCGTGCCCGCGCTCACCAGCACCGGGCCGGTGCTGCAGGTTTGCTGTCCGCCGTTCAAGAAGAGCTTACAGGAACTCAGTGGATTGGCAGCTCCGTCTTGAAAGAATGCAAACTCCCCTAAAGCGCTCGCTGCCGCATTCCCGGTGGTTGTGATCCCGTGACCGTCGGCGAAGACGCTATCGACCAGATAAACAGGTTCCGAAACGGACAATAATACGTCGGAAATGCCCAGTGCCGATGCAACGTATCCGTCGCTTCCCTTGACGCCGGAAAAAGAACTGCTGGCAATCGCGCTGACGCCGGAAAGGTCTGAATATACCCGTGCTGAGCCCGAGTAGGAGTTGCCGAGCGAATCAACGCCTGAACTGAAAGGCGACACAGCCGAAACTGCGCCTGTCACGGAAGTGCTGTTCGTGGTTTGTACAGCGCCGTCAGTCCCGCCGCTAGCGGCGGCCCACGTGTACATGCCGACGGCTGAAACTGGATCTGCGCACATAGTCATCGAACCAAAAGTGCTCATGAGAAATAACGCGCCTACCGCAAGGGATGGGGTTGTTAGTGGAAGAGTAATTCGCATGTGAAGAAGTAAGTCGCCACAGCCACTTAGCGGATGTAGTGTACGAACTATCTGTGTACGAGTAAACGTTCTGGTTCTGAGACGCGTACTAGGCACGGGAGTGATATGCCGGCCCCGGCTACTCCAGCCACTACGCCCCGCAAGCGGCCGACAGCCGCCGCCGCACCTCAGCAAATTGAGCCAGCATGCCCTTCCACCTCCAACCGCCCCGTAGTAGTGAGATCGGAAAAGGTCATGTATCCGCGCCGGCATCTGAGAGGAAAGGCGACACAGCCGAAACCGCGCCCGTCACGAGGCGTACTAGGCCCGAAGCTGTGACATGCGCATTCAAGTACCTGAACAGTTGCTGTTCGAACGCTGTTTTCTGTCTCGCACCATGCCTTCCGCTTCTCCACATGCGAGCCGCGCGGTCAGCCCTCGCCCAGTCAAAGCGAAGCCTCATCTCAGTCGCGCGATGCCGGTCCGTGAGCGTTGGCCAAGGCTTCGATCTGCGCGGCCACACGCATGAACTTGAGAGTCTTCGCCTGCGCGGCGTATTGCTTCAGCCGAACATCCGAACGCTGACTTTTCTGCACGGCGAGTACCCTGGCGATCTCGAGGTACACATTCATCCGCGTGGACTCGTCACCACGTTTGGCAGCTGCGCTGAAGCATCGCTGTAACGTCGTTAGAGCCGTCTGCACATGTCCTTGCGCAGCGGCTAGCCGCGCAGCCGCAACGAAATAATGATTATTGAGATCGTCGTCGTGAAGGCGATGCACCATCGGTTCGGCAAGACGCAGATGCTTGACAGCTTCATCCGTTTTGCCCTCAAGCAAAAGGGAAGTTGTCCAAAAGAGTTGGGTGTCGGCCGTGTCGATGTCCTGGCCCTTTGCGCCGAAGACTTTCAGTAAGTCGGCGAAACGAGACTCCGGCTGGATGCTTCGGCCAGCATCGAGATCGAAGTTGATATCGGAAAGCTTCACTTCCGCTGCAGCAAGCACCTCGTGGTGCGCATCCCGAAGCTGCTGCGCCTCTTTGAGTTCACGCCGGGCATTGTCTTCGTCGCCGGCATCGTGCAGCACCAGTGCGTCCGCACGAAGCGCTATCGAGACCTGCCTGACCTCCGGAATGCGGCGCGCAATACGGATTGCGTCCTGGTAACGGGCATGCGCCTCATCCAAGTGTCCGCGTATCCAGGCCACGTGCGCGAGGCCATCGATGGGGTAGATGGTGCCTGCAATTTGACCCGTCCCTGAGTAGATGGTCAACGCCTTTTGAAAATCTCGCTCGGCCTCGTCCAAAGCTCCTTGTTGAATGCAGATGAACCCGAGATTGTCGTATTGCTGGGCCACGCGCCTGGTGTCGTGCATCGCATCCAGAAGGTGCAGCGCCTCCCGATATGACCGCTCCGCCGCATCGAGCTGATGAAGCTCCTTCTGGATAATGCCTATGTTGTTCAACTCGAGCGGAATGCGTGTCTGGTTGCCGACACGCCGAAAAGTCTGCAGCGAAACGGTGTAATGGGTGAGGGCTTCCTGAGGCTCGCCAAGATCATAGGCCACGATGCCGAGGTCGTTTTCCGCAGTGGCCTCGCCCGCCTCATCCCCGGTCTGGGCAAAGATGCTCTTCGCTTCCAAGTAGCAGGCTTTGGCTTCGGCATAACGGGCATGGTCCTCAAGGAAATTTCCGGTCGCAACTAAGGTGACTGCCTTCCCCCTTATGTCGCCTGCCTTCGCGAATAGAATCTGCGCCTGCTGCGCGGCAGCCATTCCGGAATCGACTTTGCCAAGCGATTCGAGGGCAGAGGCTCTGGCACTTTGCGCCTGCGCCATAAGCTGCGTGGCGCCGCGCTCGCGTCCCGCGGCTAAGGTCATATCGGCATCCCTAAGGGCGTCGGCATGCTTGCCGAGAGCCTCCTCCGCGGTGGAGGCCAGCAACTCGATACGAGGATCCGCGCCCAGCAGCGACGGCATTTTCTCCGCGCTTTGTAACGTTCGCAACGCCGCCTCGCCCTGATTAGATGCGAGTTGACAGCGCGCCAAGCCGAGCACATGATCGACCTCGTCCGGATCGTAGTCGCGCAGCGTTTTGTAGGCAGCGATCGCGGCCGGCCACTGGTGGCGGATCTCATTGGTCTGCGCTTCCACCACTAGCTTGGTGCGCACGGGAAGACCGGCATCGAGTGCGATGGCGTGCTCCGCTTCGTCTACCGCCTTGTGACGATAACCGAGCATGTCCCAGGTACGGGCCAGGGCGGCATGCACCAACGACGAACTGGGCTCGATGGCGACTGCCTGCTCGAAAGCGGCACGTGCGGGCACGGGCTCTAACGCCTGCAAGTGCTGCAGTCCCTCGGCATAGGCGCGTACGGCTCCAGGCGAGTGGGGCAGCAGGCTGGGAGAAGGGGTGAGTGCTTTTCGTAGTGGAAGAACTCTCGCAACCGCTACTGCCATGCGCTGCGTTGTTTCTTCCAGATTGGCGACAGAGCTATTGGTTGCCTGCCGGAACAAGAGCTGGCCGCTGGCAGCTCGATGAAGTGCGGTTTCGAAATGCAGCTTCTCTGGATCCGACTGTCGATCGTTGCGCTCTTCAAGTAGATATTCCGCCCCCAGAATCTGCCCAAGGCGAGCGCCTTGCTGCGCTGTGAGCGTTTGGGCGGGTAACAGGTGGAGGTCACGCATCGCTTGCGCGACATCTGCGGAGGGAACTACTCGAATCTGGTCGCCGCTCGCCAACTCGGTCGCGAGCGCCTCCTGGACAGCGACGGAAACCCAAGCGGCCGAGCCGGAACCCGCCAAGGGAAGCACGGCAATGGCAACCCGGGTGGGCGGCGCGACGGGACGGGGTCCCTGTTCATGGCGAAGCCAGAGTGCGGCCGCGGCGACAACGGCGACCGCGGCGAGTGCGCCCGCCCGTATCGTAGACCGGCGACGCTGCCACCAACGCTCCGCGAGATAGCGTCGACTCGACACGTTGGGCCTCTGGTGGGCAACCACACGGAGCAACTCCGCCTTCAGTTCGTCGACCGTCGTGTAACGGCGTGCGGGATCCGGGTGCATCGCGCGCCCGATCACAGCATCCAGGACGGTCACGGCCTGGCGACCGAAACGAGGAACTGCGCGGCGGCTGGGCAGAGTGGTCTGCCCGGTGAGCAAAACACGCTCGACCTCCGCCGGGGTCTTGCCTTCCAATTCGAAGGGCAGGGAGCCGGTCAGCAGAAAATATAGGACAACGCCGACTGAATAGATGTCGGTCTTGGAAGTGACATTTTCGCCGCGTAGCTGCTCGGGACTAGCGTACGCCGGAGTGGCTGCACGAAAAAAGGTGAGCGTTCCCTCCGTCTCTCCCGGCCCGTTGTCCAGCAGACCGGCGATACCAAAATCAAGCAGCTTCAACTCGCCCTGTGCGTTCACTAGAATGTTGTTAGGCTTCACATCCCGATGCACCACGCCGTTGGCATGGGCGTGGGCCAGAGCATCACACAAGGTGATGACCAAGCGGAGCACTTGCGGCAGGGTTAAGTTCTGGCGTTCGGCGTATATGTGAATGGGAGCGCCATCAACGTACTCCATCACCAAGTAGGGAAGGTTCTCGTCCGTAGTTCCCGCGTCCAGCAATGACGTAATGGCGGGATGCTGTAAACGTGCGAGGATGCGAGTTTCCCGTCGAAAGCGGCGGATAAATTCGTCGCCTGCCAGTGCGGACCGGATGACCTTAATTGCAACGGTGCGTTCGTACAGCTCGTCGGCACGTTTGCCAAGCAGCACCAGGCCCATTCCGCCTTCGCCCAGTTCACCGACTACTTGATACGTTCCCAGGCGTCGGCCGATCCAGAGCGAGGCCGGACTGCTGCCAGCCAGGTCGGACGCCAGCAGTTGCAATCCTCCGTCCAGCAGATGAGTCACTACGTCATCCTGCGCAGCCGCGATGAGTGACTCCGCTTCAGCGCGCACTTCGGGACTAGCCGCTGAACCATCCAGAAAAGCCTTGCGCTGCTCGGGCGGTAGATCCAGTGCGGAAGCAACCAAATCGCACACCTGCAGCCAAGAGGTTTCTGCCGGCAACATGTTATTTCTTTCCGAGATCCCGCGCGAGCCAAGCGCGAGCGACGGACCAACTTCGCTTCACGGTCGGCTCAGAGACGCCAATCACTTCGGCGATCTCTTCCAAGTTGAGCCCGGCAAAGAAGCGAAGCTCCACAATCTGCACCATGCGGCCGTCGTGCTTCGCCAGGCGGTCCAGCGAATCGTGCAGAGCGAGCAGGTCCACCGCAGACATCGAAACGTCAGCCATCTGAATTTCGCCGGCCGCGAGCTCCTGATGCTCCGCGCCGCCACCACGCTTGGCCCGTAACTGCCGCCGGGAGCTATCCACAAGGATCCGGCGCATCATGGCAGCGGCCATAGAAAAAAAGTGACCGCGGCTTTCCCAACTGGCTCGCTGCTGTCCCAGCATGCGGAGGTAAGCTTCATGTACCAGCGCGGTTGGCTGCAGCGTGTGGCTGGCGCGCTCCCGGCGCATAAAGCTGCGGGCAATGCGGCGCAACTCCTCATAGATCAGCGGCATCAGCATGTCTGCCGCGGCGGGGCGGCCGTCGACTACCTGCTGAAGCAGTTCCGTGACCTCGTCCCTGAGTTTTGACTCATCCCAGTCTTGCGCCGCCACCATGTTCCCCGGAGCCTCAACCTTGTCACCTACCGATCTGTTAGGTGTGTCACGCCTGACATCGGAGGTCCCGTCCTCTTAGAAGGTATGGTCAGCGACAGTTTCGATACTCCAATTTCGCTAGACGAGTGTAACAAAGGTATGTAACTTTGATGATCCCTTTTTCGCGTTTCTGGCGCGAACCTTCATGTGAGACGAGTTCCGTCGAAGGAGCAACGTCGCAAGTAAAGCGACACCTCTCTGCGAGCTATGTCTCACTCCGGCTTACCCGCCGGAGACTTACTCGACTTTTAGAGGATCACCCATGACTGTTCGGTGGCGTTTACTTTCACCTTCTCTTCTGCTTTCCGCTTCGTCCTTACTGGTGTTGTCGCTGTGGGGCCAGGTGCCCGCTCACGCACAAACAGCCGCCGCCCCAGGCCCAAAGAAGCCCGGGACCGTACGTATCGGCTTGGTCCTGCCAAATAACGGCCTGAGCGGGCAAGGCAATCCACAGGACGGGGCGGCCATTCGGGATGCCGAGGCAATGTTGCTGACTGGCCCAACCGTGGAATCTGTTAAGTTGCAGGCGCTTCTCCCGGACCAGGCCATGGCAGAGGCGAAGCAGTTGAACTGCGACTACATTCTGAATGCAAGCCTGAATCAACAAAAGGTGGAATCGGGCGGCCGGTTCGGCAAGCTGATGAATATGCGAGCTCTGCAGGCGGCAAGTTCGGCAGCTGTCTTTATGCCGGGCAGCAATTCCAGCGCGAAACAGATTGGAATGATGGAGGGACAAGCCATTCAGCAGGAAATGGCCAGCGCGGCCCGCGGCGTGAAGGCCAACAACGATGTGGCCCTCCAATATACGCTGACCAGTGTAGAGGGAAGTGTCGCGCTCAGCGATACGGCTAAAGTCCGTAGCAAAACGGATGGTGAGAATGTGGTGACGCCGCTGGTGACGGAAGCTGCTAATAAGATTTTGGCGGTAGCGAAACCGGTAAGCGCTCCGGCCGTTGCTGCTTCGGCAACAAGCGGCGCCGCTGAAGGTGGAAGAAGCGTTCCTGCTCTAACTACCGCGCTGCGCACCTACCAGAATTACGACTTTGTCCCCGGAGACAAGCCTGTTTTTGTCGATGATTTCAGCAGTACGCAGGAAGGGGAGTTCCCGGAGAAGTGGGAACTGGTAAAAGGTCAGGGAGCCGTTAACCAGCAAGATGGAATCCCGTCGTTTGTCGTAAATTCTGGAGATCCCGCCAGGATGAAGCTGCGTATGACGAAAGAGAGTTACCTGGGAAAGCAGTTTACGCTCGAATTCGACACTTTCGGCGTTGACAGCCAATGGGGTACGTCGCTGTATTTCAACAGCAACCCCTCCCAGGATGCGCCGGGAGTGGTTCTTCGGAACTTCAAGGCACTATACCTTTCACCAAACGGCGAACCTCTGGAAGGCATTTATCCGGACGACATCAGTCAAAAGAACTACTTGGGCCGCTGGCACCATATCGCCATCGCGTACAAGGAACCGCAAATCAAGGTGTATGTGGACCAATACCGGGTTTTGTATGTTCCGGATATGAAAGTAGCTCCGCAATCCATCTCGCTGGGAGGCGAGGCTGCGCCAGACCGGCCGCTCGCGTTTCGAAACGTGCGTCTGACAACTGGCGGCGGCGCTAATTATGTCGGCAAGCAGTTCACAGAGGCGAAGATCGTGACACACGGCATCAACTTCGACCTTGACAAAGCAACGATGAGACCTGAAAGCATGGGTGTGCTCAACCAAATTGCGAAGCTGATGAGTTCCGATTCGTCGCTGAAATTCGAGATAGACGGTCACACCGACAACTCGGGTACCTCTCCGCATAATCTGGAGCTTTCGAACCAGCGTGCGGAAGCCGTAAAGTCGCAGTTGATTGCCATGGGGATTGATGGCTCGCGCTTGACGACTAAGGGCTTTGGCGATTCCAAGCCGTTGCAGTCGAACGAGAGCCCGGAAGGCAAAGCTGACAATCGCCGCGTAGAATTCGTTCGATTGTAAGCGGCGGGGTCGAAGCGGCGATGATGGATCGCGAAACAATCACCAACCCGGACCGAAGCACCAGCAAGGTGACCGCCAGCCACAGTCGTGTGGGATTCGCCAACTTCTCGGGATGCGAGTTGCAAAGCGCCATCATCGCCGTTGCCTTGCTTGGAGAATCGCAGCATCACCGGCGCCCAATCCGCGGCATCATAGAGCGCGCATCCCTTAGCGGTCTTCGTCTTTACCGCTTGCTTACAAATCTCTGACCGAAGTTAATAGTTCTCTTACGTAGCCCTGATTCACTGGGAATTGTCTGCGGGCAATCGGAAAGAAAACTTTTGTACATCCAATGGAAAATTCACGTTACTGTATGGAATGCCATCTCCATACGAAGTGTTTGGCGATGCCTTATCGTGTCCCTGCTGATCAGCTCAGGGGTGAGTGCCAGCGCAGCTATCATTTCTACCAACCTTTCAAACACAAGTGCCGGCAGCGAAACTGCGAGCGATAGCACCTGGTTAAGCTCCAGCTTTGGTAACTCCTCGGCAAGTATTCTCGATTCGGTGACGCTCCTGCTCTCGAGCCCTTCCTCAGCTACCGCCGAGGTGGACTTGTACAGCAACGGCACACTTTCGCCGGGTACGCTCATCGGGACATTAGCTTCGGCGACAGTTTTTAGCGCAGCGCTATCGCCCATCACTTTCTCCGCCAACAGTCTGGTCCTGTCAGGCGATAGCACCTACTGGATTGTTTTAAAGTCAACCAGCGGTGAGGTCGATTGGGCTTGGACAGAGGACAACACTGGTTCAGGATCCGGCTTCCAAGACACATGGGGACTCAGTTCCGATGCAGGCTCCACCTGGTATACGTTTGCCACTTATCCCGTTCAATTCAGCGCTAATGTATCGGACGTCGCTACGCCCGAACCATCATCGGTAGTGCTCTCGCTTGCTGGATGTTTAGTCCTTTCAGGCCTGATCCTTCGTCGGGGCCGAGCCTGACGTCACGCGCTCAAACTATTAAGGACCAATCAGATGAAAAGAAAACCAGGCCTGCTCGGCCGACGTGAAATGCTTTTAAAGACAGCAAGCGTGATGTCGTTTGCAGGATTCGGCGCGACTTTTGTGACAAAGGCGTTAGCTGATTCCACAACCTCCGTGGTGTTGACCCCGCAGGAGACGGAAGGACCATACTGGATCGATGAACAGCTGAACCATTCTGACCTTGCTACGGATCCGACCGACAACTCGATACAGACCGGACTCCCCCTTCTCCTTTCGATCACGGTGTCTCAGTCTGTCAACGGGGTGGTAACGCCATTGAAAAATGCGTACGTTGATCTTTGGCATTGCAACGCTCTCGGCATATATTCCGATGAAGCTGCTTATAATCCCGGAGGCGGGGATGGCGTTGTCGTCACCACTGGCAAGAAGTTCTTGCGCGGTTACCAGGTCACTGACGCGCATGGAAACGTTCGTTTCTCGTCCATCTACCCGGGCTGGTACACCAGTCGTACGCCCCATATTCACGCCCGGATTCGCTTATATTCAGGTTCTACCGCCACGGAGAACTTTACAACGCAGTTCTTCTTCGATGACTCCATTACCGACACCGTCTATCAGATGGCCCCGTACAACACGCGGCCCAGTCGTGACACTCTGAACAGCACGGACAACGTTTACAACGGTGTGGATTGCTTGACGAATCAATCCGCAGGATCGGAAACGCTGTTGCGCTTGGCAGCCGACTCTACTCACGCCGTTGCGTCGTACCACATTATTCTCGATCTATCCGCCACCACTTCCTGCACCGCCGGCGGAAATCCACCAACCGGTACTCCCCCTGGCGGCGGTGGTCCTCCCGGGGGAACTCCTCCTTCCGGTCCACCCCCCGGCTCGCCTTCCCCTTAAGGAAGATATGCATCTTGACTCGCTTGTCTTGCGTTGAGCTGTCTTGCGTTGAGCCAACGACGCCATAAACGAATCGGCCGCGCGATTGCCTCTGCACCGGGAATGCCGGCCCGGTCCTTCTTAACCCAGCAGCAATGTTCCGGAGCTAAAACGTATGAAAATCATAAATTCGAAGCAGCCCTACATTCATTCCGCAATAGATCGACGACAATTTCTGACCACCGGATTGGGGGCTGCTGGCGCCGCGATCCTCTCTCCCCGTCGAGCTTCCGCGTTGGTAAGCTTCACCGAACGCAATGCTACGCCGGCCTGTACCTTGAGCCGCGAGCAAACGGAAGGCCCCTACTACGTAGACCGAAGGATTCTTCGCAGCAATATCACTGAAGGCAAGCCGGGAACGCCGTTGCGCCTGCGAATCACGGTTCTGGACGCCACTCGTTGCGTTCCCGTGCAGAAGGCCGCCGTTGACTTGTGGCATTGCGACGCATCCGGAATCTACTCCGGCTATACCAAAAACAATCCCGATAGTGGCTTTGGAGGCGGCCCCGGAGGCCCCCGGCCCGGTCCACCTCCAGGTGGCGGACCACCCAGGAGACCGACCACTTTCCTCGGCGGCAGAGATCCCGGACCGCCCTCTCAGCCGGGTTTTCCACCACCCGGGCGTAGCGGTCCCAGTGACAACAAAACCTTTTTTCGAGGCATCCAGATAACGGACGAAGCCGGGACGGTGGAGTTTGCCACTATCTATCCCGGTTGGTACGTCGGCCGCTCAGTGCATATCCATATGAAGGTTTGGACAAACGGCGCAACCGTAAGCGGGAAGTATGAGGGTGGACATGCCTGCCACACCGGCCAGCTGTTCTTCCCGGAAGACGTGACAGACACCATTGCGCGGCAACAACCGTACCGTGAACATCACGCTCGCCGAACTCTGCTGCAGGAGGACGATATTTACAATGGTCAGGCGGGTCCCGATTGTCTGGTTCGCTTGGAACCAGCAGATAAGCGTTCTCTTGAGCAAGGCTTCCTGGCAACAGCGGTGTTGGCGATCAATCCGCTCCTTACTCCGAATGCGCAATGGTAGCCGTTCTCGACTCCGTTGCAGCCCATTTACTTAGTGTGCTCGGCCGCAATCGCCACCTGCAGCGTGTAAGCACCGAAACGGCGCGATCGAAGAGCGTTCTGTGTGAGCGCGATGCCTTCGCTGATCTGATCTCGATTCCAAAGGGAGCGCTCCTGCTGTTCTAGCAGTATCAGCTCCCCTTCCGCAGAGCTTCGAGCGGCTCGGCGCGATTCGTGCAACAGCATCAGCCCCACCAAGCCCATCACTTCCGGCTCCGGGAGAAGGTCCAGGAGAAGTCTACCCAAGCGGATAGCCTTGCAACTCAATGCAGCGCCTGTTGCTTCCGCGGAATAACCCCGCGTTGAACACCAGATACACGACTTGAAGTACGGCCCCTAATCTCGCGGGTAGTCCCTGCGACACGGGAACTTGATACGGGATCGCCTCATCGCGAATGACGGCCTTCGCGCGAATGATGCGTTGCGCAAGCGTCGCCGGAGAACCAGAAATGCCCGGGCAATCTCCTCTGTTGTCAGGCCGCAGATTTCACGCAATGTCAGCGCAACCTGCCATCCGCTTTGACCAGTTTCCCCGGTGAAGTGGAAGTACCGATCACGCGCGAGTAATCGTCAGGCGTGGAGGAACGACCCGGAACTCAGGCCAGCGGATTAGCAAAAAAGTCCGCCGTCTTTCGCGCTCTATGAGCGTCGAGACCGCAAGACCAGCGAGTAGCGCGTTTTACGGCAAAGTGACTGGGTCTTCTTCTACCCTTCGTGACTTTTGGGGAAGTGGTGGCTCTACTCACGCGTTGCGAGGTGTGCTCCGGATGGCTGCTTTTGGAATCGCATACCCTGGTCGGCCAACTCGTGCGCCTGTTTCGCTCCCTGATTTTGGAGCCATGCGACAAGCTCCTGATTGCCGCTTTGTCGCGCACCGTCGAGCGGCGCGATCTTGTCCCAGCCGATCCAGTTTATGTTTGCGCCCTTCTCGGTGAGATACTTCGCAGCTTGCAAGTGACCGCCACGGCAGGCATGCCAGAGCGCGGCATTGATTTGGTCGCTGCCTGGCCTTGGCTCCTGTTCGAAGTGAGTGGCCAAACGGTCCATTAGGCCGAGTCCCGCCGACTCCGAAAGTGTGGTCTTCGCGCCCCGATCGAGCAACCGGCGTGCAGCGTTCCACTGAGCGAAGATGACGGCGTCCGACATGGCGGTGCCGTTCGTGAAAATGGCTCCGGGGCTTTCGATGTTGGCTCCCCCATCGAGCAGGGCGTCGAGAGCATCCACGTCATTGCAACTCGCGGCACCGTGGAGAGGCCTTTCCGGGGCGTTACCGCCCACCATGGGTTCATCTGGATCCGCACCCCGTTCAATGAGGAGCCCGATAGTCTGCGAGACCCGCGGGAAGTGGCCGGGCCAATCGACCGCAATGTGGAGCAGCGTGCGGCTTACCCCTTCTGGGTCAACGAAGCTCGCCTTGGCAATCAGAGGATCATCGTCGAGTAACTGCCTCAAGCTCTCGACACCTCCTGTGTGAATCGCACTTATCACTGCTTGCGCTAGCGGTTCGGAGGTTCGCATTTCCGTGACGGCGTGTGTGCTCGCTCCGTACAAGGCTATCACCGAGCAAGTGCGTTGGGCTTTGGAACGTTCAGGATAGAACCGCCTTCGGCCTAGCGTTTACGAAACCAACTTGACGTGTAGTCGGCATCTCGCTCCAACGGGCAACTTGCTACGGCTCGATCCCGATGCAATCGTCCACGGCTCCGCGGATTCGTTGCTTGCAGGCGAGGTAGCGTTTCGGTTGTCCGCACGGATACATGCTCGAGCAAGAATTGAGTCTGGTCCAGTTCTCGGCCTGCCGAATGGCACAACTTGGCACAGGAGCGGCGAAGATCGTGCGGAGTCAGACCAGTGAGGCCGAGTTGAGCCCGCGTGCTGCTTTACTACATGCCAGACTAGCCGCGCAGTGACGCCGTCGCTCCAGTGCTTGCCCGCTCGGCAGACACACCTGAAGACCTGCCCTTCGCACAGACCGGCCGCCATAGTCCAGATATCCACCCTTGCCGTCACCGATTCTGGTACGGGCACGGTACGGATATGCCCACCCTTGCCGATGAGTCGACTATGGCCCAGTGTTCCTCCGCCGTTGTAAGTGCCGAATCCAAACCGGCCAGCTCATAGCTTCGGAGTCCGTATCCAAGCAGGACCGCAACCATCGCGCGGTCTCGTTTACCTTTCAGAGTCTCCGCGTCCGCTGCTTCGTAGCCAAGGCGCCGAACAGTAGCGAGCAGTCCGTTGACCGTTCCTGCCGCGAGTCTCGATTTTCGAGATGAACCTGGTACCGGGTGACCATGCTGTGTCGAGACCACGCTGAGACTTCATGCGATCGACGTTTGCCTGAGTAAACGCGTTAGACGCAGTCGAAGATACTGCTGAAGCCAGACGGGATACAGGTTATAAAGTACATTGATCACGATCAGAGTGGTGAACCACATCAACTGCATCCGCCATAAAGCGACGCCCACGCAGAACGCGCAGAAGGCAAATAGTCCGAGATGGAATCGTTCCCGCATCCATGTGTCTCGTATCGTGCGAGCGATCGCCTCGCGATCACGGGAAATACGCTTCTCGACATCCCCGCTCAAATGACGGAGCCAAGGTGCGTCTTGAGTCAGCGTCAACAGCAGCGGAACCCGCAACCGACGATAAACTCTCGTTTTTGAACTTAATTGAATCTGCTGAAGAACGGATCTCGGAAGAACGGCTGACAGCACTCCAGCGACTGCGAATGCCTAAAGGGCTCTCTTCGGAACGTGTTGCGCGCAGTAGACGTAAAGAGGGCTCAGGAAGAGCGCAGTCCAAAGCACAGACGGTATTGCGTTAACGAGGTGTAGTCGGGCGCTCAACGGTTTAAGGAGATAGTACAGCGCTGATTGCGGACCTAGGATCTCTATCATGGTCATCATTGCCGCAGGACAGATCTGGGGCCATCGCCTGAGGCCGGAGGTTCTCTGGGAGATCGTGAAGAGAGCGGCTCAGGGTGACGGGACCGATAGCTGGCACCCCACAACGCGAGGCGTTTAGGATGTATGTTTGTCCATCCAGACGTCCCAGGTAACCCGACCGATTACCTCATCTTCGAGAGCTTGGCCGCCTGCTTTCAGGGCGAGTTTGATCTGGCCGTGGTGGTAGCCCTCATGCCAGATCATGTGCTGAAGGAACAAGAGCGGGTGGTCATAATGCACTTCCGTCTGACGCCCAGAGGCGATCAGACAGCGTATGCCGTTGCTAACTGCAGCTGCACTGAGATCGAGTTCTTCCGCGAGGCGGTTAACGTCGAGTTCTTCGACCCACTCACGTTGAGGAACTTCGATTGCAAGGTCGGGTGCGTCTTCGGAGAGGAAGATAAGGCGCACGAAATGCATGTGCGTGAACATCTCGGAAACTGTGGGGCTGTTGGGCAGCGCCCGAAGCGCAAGCCCGCCCGAAGGCAGCGCGCGCAGCAGGTTAACAAGGATGCGGTTGTTGCGGTTCCAGGAGTCGAGAAGCAGGTCAACGAGTTCGTCGCGTTCAGAGGACATCTTTGCCAGTGTATATGTGGTGAAGGTCTATCAGCTTGCAAAGTCTATCCTTCCCAGTTGCTCGTTCGTGGCCGTATTTGGCGATCTTTGCGGCCGACGTCCGTGTCTCAAATAAGCAAAAGTCCAGTATCTACTCCCCAAGGTTGGCCCTGCACCGTCCGCGTCCCTAAACTGGATGGAAATCCCGCCACGGAGCACCACTGCTCTCCGTGTAGCGCGTTTTACGGCAAAGTGACAGTTGCGGGACTCTGGATGACTTTACAGGAATGGTTCTATGTGCGAACCTGAACACGCCTCCGGAGGGATTGGACCGATGTTTTTCCGTCGTTGTGCGTTATGGATTTTGTTCTGCGTCTTGAGCTCCGTGTGTGGTCAACGTGTCTCAGCTCAGAACCGATTTACCATTCTGAATGACGCTTTTGGTGACCGCTCAAATCTCGAGCAGGACTGGGGCTACGCCGCTTTGATCGAGTTCGAAGGAAAGCGCATTCTTTTCGACACAGGCGACAACATTGAAGTTTTTCGGAAAAACGTTGACTTAATGCATGTAGATTTGACTCGATTGGACATGGTTATCATCACGCACGCTCACGGAGATCACACTTCCGGTCTGCGCTATGTGCTCACGAAAAACCCAAAGGTGAAGCTATTCGTTCCCGACGACCAATTCTTTACTGGGTCGGTTCTTCCTCCTACGTTCCTGACAACAGACGCGCGTCCTGAACTGCCAGCTAAGATGCGCTACTTCCGCGGCGGAGCACGACCAGAGCCGAAAGGATGGCTCGCGTGGAGTGATACGAGTATGACCGCCGTGAACGATTCCATCGCGATCGCACCTCATATGCGTTTGGTCTCGCTCGTCTCAGAAAAGTTAGCGTTTAAAGGTTTGCGTGAAATCTCACTTGTGCTCGATACGCTAGCTGGTCCTGTAATCTTCGTGGGATGCTCGCATCCAGGGATCGAGCGAATTATCGCCGAGGCGACAGCGCATAGCGCTGACAAGCATGTCTCGATGATCGTAGGTGGCCTTCACCTTCTGCAGGACCCTCCCGAACAGATCGATGCGACTCTAAACACTCTGAAAGACAAGTACCACGTTAGGACGATGGCGATCGGTCACTGCTCGGGGGAACTCACATTCGAGAAAGTTCATCAACGCTGGGGAAAGCAGAGTGAATACGCCGGACTTGGCGAAACCCTGACGTTCTAAAACGTACTGTTTAATCCGACGGATGCGCTAGCCTCCTCGGATTCCCTGGACGTACCATCCCAGTAACAAAGGGAAGGGTGGTTCGCTGCAACGCGCAGCCTGCCTATTGCGGAATCAGCCTCAGCTTCAATGGGCTGTCCAGCGTTGAGCCTTGGCTTAGTCTCGGTCGAGGAGAATCTTTTGCTGCCGTCAAGAAGTGGGTGAGTGTGATTGAAGTGTCCGGTCGTCACTAATCACCCCACCATCTCGAATCCTGCTAGACTAAGCCCTTCAACAAACGACTAAGATCAACTCAAGCCGCCGGGTCGCCATGCATAAGTCATTATTAATAGCAGCTATTTGTTCTGGTCAGGTTCTGTGCCTGGGGGAAGGAATTGATTTATCCGGGGTCTGGAAATCGATGACGACCCGAATGGCGACCCGGACGGTGCCGGTGAGTGGCAGCGTGATGGAGATCAGGCAAACAAACACGACTATCTCTCTCCGTCCCGTTACTCCGGGTTCCAAATCCGATGAAAGATGGTGGATCGTCTATCCCATCGACGGGACCGTGCTTTCTAAGAAGAGACGCGGACATATGGCGACTCGATTCTCTGGCCATTGGGTTGGTGACAGATTGGTCCTGGAAACCAGCGGGGAGGGAAATCTGCCATGGCGACGAAGTAAAACGACTCAGATCCTTTCGCTTTCGGAGAACGGAAAGATTCTCACGATCAGCTTTCGGCTAAACGCCCCGGAACTCAACTACGACGTCGTACTTGATAAATGGGAGAAGTAAGTCTTCCGGCGAGAGTACGGTGGAATAGGATTAACCCAGACCGAGAGCCAATCCTACTCGTAAACACTCAGCCGAGCTCGATCACGCTTGGCAAGTATTCTCAAAGCGTAACCTTCCAGAGCGCTAACATCCTTGCATGAAGCCAAGCGGTGAGGGATGAAGATTCTTAACTGTGTGGTGATGTCGCTGCTCTGAATGTTGAGAACAGGAGCGCCATCTTGTAGGCAGGCTGTGCTAAGTATTGGATATTGCCAGCTGTTGCGAGTTCGTCGAGCGCGGACTTGATGCCAGTACGTGCTCTCTTTCACCTCAGTCGTGAATTCACCGCGCTGCCCGGAAAGCTCCGTCAGGTCCGGCGTATAGAGATTTGGTTTTCGTCCGGACTGACGGTCACTCGCCGTGGGATTTCTGGTGCGCAGCGCTCACAGACTTCAAGATCATGGTTTCCAAAATTTTCAGGTCGACACCGGCAAGACTTTTGATGTGCAAACAAGAACCTTGCAGCTTACATTTCCCTAGCTTCGCAGTCAGCTCATTCGCTTCTGGAAAGTTGCTCATTCGGTAGATCACAATTGCGGGTTTGCGTGGCGAGAAGGCGACCAGTGGCATATCCCCTTCCCGGCCGCTCTCGTATTCATAATGAACGCTTCCGAAACCTACGATAGACGGACCCCACATTTTAGGTTTCTCGCCGGTGAGTCGCTGCATAAGCTTGATCAGCGTTTTCGAATCGGCTCGCTTGCCTTCTTGGGGTAGCGCCTCGATGTAGTCGCTGACGCTCACGCTCGTCGGTTTTGTTTTATTCTCCGCCATGTGGACGTACAGGAGATTCTAGCTCACCTAACCCTAGGTAATGCTCGGTGGTTTGAATGGCGACTTGTCCCAGATGAAGTCGGATTTGATCCAGTTCGCCACCTGCAACGTGACACATCGCGCACAGGTTCGACTGAGGTCGTGTGGTGCGAGCTTTTGGTATCGCTGGTTCGGTACTCCAAGTGTGGGCGCAAGCCGCGGCATTGATACACTTGCCCACTTACTAGTTTTTCGCTGAATCAAGATACACGTCGCGGTGCTCAGCAATCCACTGATCGAACGAGGTCAGCGGTACACCCCAAGCACGTGTGGCGCAATGTCGACCTTGTAGCTCTCGAGATTGTCCCTGACATGACTCATCACGACGCCGGGTTGATACCGCTAGCCAGTGCGTCTTCTTCTGATAATGAGCGAACTGAAACGTTACGGCCTGTGCCGCTGTTAGCTTCTCTGCTACCTCTTTCATCGTCAACGACTCACCAGCGAGGTCAATCATGCGGCCTTGGAAGCGCGCCGATCGTCGAGGCGGAAACCATAAGATCAGATTCGACCTTACCCACATAATTGGTCCCTCCTTCATTCCCCCTATCCGCGCTATACGCGCCGCTCCGAGCAGATCCATCCACTCATGCTTTAAATTCGATTTCGAATAGATAATACGAATTTGATATGATCGTTCGGAGTTAATGGCACGAACCACCTCTGGACGCGCGAAGATTGCAACGGCAAAGACACCGCGTACCTACCATCTCCACCGTGAGCGCCAACGGCGTCGCATCCTCGACGCCGCGTCCCGCCTCTTCGATGAACGCGGGATCGACACTACGACGTTGGCTGAAATCATCAGCGCCAGCGGCGTTCGCGCCTCCACTCTCTACGAGTACTTCTCCAACAAGGAAGACCTCGTGTGGGCCATCTTCAGCCAGTTGATAGAACACGATAAGTCCGTCGTCATTCCTGCGCTCGAGCGGCAGAGTACCGGTCTCGCGAAGATCATAACGATGCTCGAGTACATGGCCAGCGAACTAGCCAACAATCGGCCAAGAATTCGCTTCATGGCGCAATTCGATGCGATGTACGCGCGCAATTGGCCAGTCGAAAGCCTCCTCACTCTTCTGGGTCAAAGCCCCGAGGGCGGTTTGGAGAGCTTCAAGGCCATCATTCGCGAAGGCATCGCCGACCGATCCCTCCGCCCTGACCTCGATCCCGACGTTACCCTCCACGCCGTTATGAACGCTGTCATAGGAGCCCAGCGCCGCCTCGCCTCCCTTGGACCAAAGGTGGAGATCGAGTTCGGCCAACCCATCGATCGCCTTTTCCGGGAGACGATTCGCATCATCCTTCTCGGCCTGCGCGCGCCCGATCCCCCAAGCAAACCCGCGCCATCCGCCGCTCCACGAACTCCAGCAAGACCAAGAAAGAAGACCTCATGAAGATTCCCGTCCGCCTGCTATCGCCCGTCGCGATAGTCCTAGCGTGGTCCAAGCGCGAGTTTTCCGCCTCCATCCTCCGCCGTCCAATCAGAACACCCGAAAAATCATTCGACATGCATCAAAAGATTGCCCTCGCTCTTCTCGCGCTCGCTTCCGTCGCCACAACCACGGCCCAGTCCCTCACCCGCGACGAAGCCGAACAGCGTGCCCAAACCCTGCTTCAGCAAATGAACCTCGATGAAAAGGTCGGCCAGCTCAATCAGTCGGCGGGCATCGTCATGCCAATGCTAGGCTCCCAAAAGCCGGATGAACTCATCGCTCAGGGGCGCGTCGGGTCCATCTTATGGCTTACGGATGCGAAAGAGATCAACCGCCTCCAGCACATCGCAGTCGAGAAGTCCCGTCTGCACGTGCCTGTCCTCTTTGCGTTCGACGTCATCCACGGTTACCGCACGGTCTTTCCTGTGCCGCTCGCGATGGCCTCGTCCTGGGACCCGAGCGTCGAGGAACAGGCCCAGCACGTCGCGGCGCAGGACGCCAGTGCTGCCGGCATCCGCTGGACTTTCACGCCAATGGTTGACATCGCACGCGACGGCCGCTGGGGACGCATCGTTGAGGGTGCCGGTGAAGACCCCTACCTCGGCTCGGCCATGGCGCGCGCGCAGGTTCGCGGATTCCAGGGCGACCAACTTGGCCCCGACTCCGTCCTGGTCAGCGTCAAGCATTTTGCCGGTTACGGCGCAGCCGAAGGCGGCCGCGACTACGACTCGTCTTATATCCCCGAGGAACTCTTCCGCAACATTTACCTTCCGCCGTTCCATGCCGCCGAACAGCAAGGCGCCGGCAACTTCATGTCGGCTTATATGGACCTGAATGATGTTCCGGCCACCGGCAATCACTGGCTCCTTACAGACATCCTCCGCAATGAGTGGGGTTTCAAAGGCTTCGTTGTTTCTGACGCCTTCGCCGTCGCCAGCCTACAGGTTCACGGCTATGCGAAAGACTCCT
The DNA here is from genome assembly GCA_963814195.1 of uncultured Acidobacteriaceae bacterium. Classification (GTDB taxonomy): domain Bacteria; phylum Acidobacteriota; class Terriglobia; order Bryobacterales; family Bryobacteraceae; genus Bog-105. Next base: position 9,283 of record CAWFBU010000002.1, on the reverse strand, counting down.
CAGACGCTGCCTACAAGGCGTTCACGGCCGGCCTCAACATGGACATGGCCAGCGAGACCTACACCAAGAACCTTGCCCAACTCGTGAAAGATGGCAAAGTCACCCAGGCGCAGATTGATGCTGCCGTCCTCCCCATCCTCACCGCGAAATACCAGCTTGGCCTGTTCGATCACCCCTACCTCGATGAATCCAAAGTCGAAGCCACGCTGAACCGTCCTGAAGGCCTCGCCCTCGAGCGCAAGCTCGCCGGCCGCTCCATGGTCCTTCTCAAAAACGAGAAGCACACGCTCCCGCTGAAGAGCTCCATCAAGAAGATCGCGCTCATCGGTCCGCTCGCCGATTCCACCCAAGACATCGAAGGCGGTTGGACCGTTGAAAACCTCTTCGGCGGCGGAGCCAAGGGCCATCCCGTAACCGTGCTCGCCGGTCTCAAAAACAAGCTGCCTGGCGCGCAAATCAAGCTCGTCGCCGGTCCTGAGATGTCGCGCATTTTTCCTGGACTGCTCGATCAGCTTGCCGGCAAAAAGGTCCTGCCGCCACCCACGCCGGAACAGACGGCCAACTGGATCGCCAAGGTAAAAGCCGCCGCGTCCGATGCCGACCTGGTCGTCGCCGCCATGGGCGAAATCGCCAGCATGAACAGCGAAGCCGCGTCTCGCGCCACGCTCGACCTGCCCGGCATCCAGCAGCAGATGTTGCAAGCCGCTGTCGCGACCGGGAAGCCGGTCGTGCTCGTGCTTCTCGCCGGCCGTCCGCTCGATATTCGCTGGGCCTCTGAGCACGTGCCTGCCATCCTCGAAGCTTGGTATCCGGGGACGCAGGGTGGCAATGCCATTTCCGACGTCCTGTTCGGCAACGTGAACCCTGGCGGCAAGCTGCCTGTGAGCTGGCCGCGCGTCGCTGGCGCCGAGCCACTCTACTACAACCACAACCTCACCCACGAGCCCGAAGACCGCCCCCAGTTCACCTCGCGCTACTGGGACATCCAGTCGAAACCTCTCTACCCCTTCGGTTACGGCCTCAGCTACACCACGTTCAAGTTCGAAAATCTCAAGCTGAGCCAGCCCAGCATCGGCACCGATGGCAAAACGGAAGTTTCGGTTGACGTTACCAACTCCGGCTCAGTCGCTGGGGATGCGGTAGCCCAAATCTACATCCATCAGCGCTACGGCTCAGCATCGCGTCCCGTCCGTCAGCTCAAAGGCTTTGAGCGTGTTGCCCTGCAGCCCGGCGAGACCAAAACCCTCACCTTCCCGCTTGGCAAGGATGAGCTGGAGTTTTGGAGTCCTCAGACCCGGAAGTGGGCCGTAGAACCCAGCACCTTCGACGTCTGGGCTGGAGAAGACTCGACCGCCACTCTCCACGCGGAACTCACCGTCACACAGTAGCTGACTTTTTCCACTGCGCGCTCTCGCCTCGTAAAAGGTGTGCGGTGAAGCTTGACGGCGAGTGACTCTTAGGCGACCCATCATTTGGTCAGCGACAATATCTTCCGCCAACTCGAACTGAATGCATTTATCAAATCGGCTGGTCACAATCGCTCAAATCAGGGCTTCGTTTCGAGAGTTAGCCATCAAGTGAGGGTACAGTCGCCAGACTTGCTTCTGCACATAGGACCATCGGTCTAGAAGGGAGAGCCGGAACGTGTTTCGTGGTCATCAGCCTGTGGCCTCAAACCCGCAAGTAGTCGCCATGTGTTTACAACTGTGCGGGAGCACTTCCCGCATTGAGCTCGAATGACGGGCAATCTGGAAACGCGCTGTACTGCGACCCGTTACGGTTCCAATGGACGGAGGGCTGACCATCTACCCACATCGGAAAGTAAACGCTACGGCCGTTACACACGAGTAATCTCGACTACGGCGCTCCACTTCCACGGGAAGCGCGTTATTCGTCAACTTGAAATCGAAAAGCCGAGAGTGCTCATCAGGCATGGCGCTATCACTGCGCTCGCGTTCTGCGTATTTACGGCCGTGATGATTCCCCTGCGACGCGCTGCATCGAACTGCCCGATGAATGCGCTCAGAACGATTGAGATTTACAGAATGGAGACGGGCGTTGCGGTTCAAACGTCCGCTTTCCGGCATGGACCCGATCCGTCAATCCGTTTGCGGGCGCGGCGGATTCGCCCAGTGTCCTGACTCATCTTTTCCGCTGACGACAACGCCTTTCTCGTTCCAGCCCAAGCCGGCTCTGACCACTGCCGGGCAATAGCGCAGAGTCAGGCCGCAGCGACGCTTATTCGATCGGTTCGCTTCGGACCCATGCAACAGCAGGTCGCTATGAATTGAAATCTCACCGGCCTTCAGCTCGACGTTGACCGGCTCGCCGAGACTTTCGGCATCCGGCACGGTTTGATTCAGAACATTGCCTTCATCGGTTTCGCTGAGCGAGTAAGTCAGATGGCCCAAGCGGTGTGAACCGGGAATGTAGCGCATGCAGGCGTTTTCGACACTTGCATCATCTATCGCCAGCCACGCGGTTACCGCCATCGAGGGCGTGAGGGGCCAGTAGCTGGAATCCTGATGCCAGGAGACCCGTTTCCCGTCGCCAGGCATTTTGCAGAAAAAATGCGACCCCCAGGCGATGACGTTCTGTCCAATCAGATCCTTGATTAAAGCCGCGAGCCGCGAATCGGTGAGGATGTCGTAAACACGCCCATGTCGCAGATGCGCGGTGCTAATGGAGTAGCTGTCGCCTCCTGCTGCCAACGTCTTAGCTAGCAATTCATCGAAATACGACCGGATTGCAGTGATTTCTTCCTCATCGAAGATCCGAATGCCGCTCAGGTAGCCGTCGCGATTGAAAGCAGCAATCTGCTCAGGCGTGAGCACCTCCGGGCGCTCTGTCGTCGACGGATGAAAGCGTAGATCGCGTTCGAGCTTGCTCAGGTCTTCCTTTGTCGGAATGAAGGTCGGGGTGGCTGACGAGTTCATATTTTTGATGTCGTCAGTCTATCGCGCTTAGCGCATTTCACAGAGACCCGCAATGTACCCTGATGGACGCCGACTTGATCGTGACGGCCCGGAAGCAGACTTCGAGACCGGCGCGCCATCAGATCTGCGACTTGCGCGTTAGTCGTCAACATGGCCACCGTCGAAGGATTGGCGGCGAAAGCGGACTTGTTCGGACTAATCGGTTCAAACGCCATGCCTCGGGAGCTTTGGAGAGGCCGGAAGGCTCCCCTCGGCCTTTCCTTGGCTCGTTGCCAGTGATCGCTTTACAAATTCGAATCGAATCGCCCTCAGTGCATCGTGGATGGTCCCGGCGTCCCATCGGACCAAGTGCCGGTCAAAACCATGAAGACGGTCACCCGTTCTTCCGGATCGTCCCCAGCTATCACCGGCGAGCCAGGCAGATTTGCTCCCCAGCTTTTCACGACATCGCCCGAAACGAAAAACATGAGATGGGGATGCCAGCTCATGTCGCTGTCGCTCAAGTACTGCTGCTTCGCCATCATGTAGCACATCGCTCCCGGAGCCAGCGCGGGTAGTTCTTTCTTGTCCAATGCGGACGCGGTAGCCGCGAGGATCTGTGCTTTCGATTCTCCCGCCAGCACAAGTTTGGTTTTCTTCAGAAAGATGGGCAGAAACGTCCTTGAAGCTGCCGAATTGAAGCAATTCGGGGCGCGAACCTTAGGGTTCCAGAATTCCGGGTCATCGGTCGGCTTCGCCCAGGACCGTTCGACGATGCAGACGAAGCCGTTCGACCCCTTCGCGGCAGTTGCGTAGCCACCTCGTCGCAGAACCATCACTTGAGCTGCATCCGAAATCGATGCGGGAGCGGAACTCCGGGCCAGCGCTATTTCAGCCTTCTCGTCTGGAATCAAATATTGGTCGAAAGGAGCTATGGCAGGATAGGGGCTCTTCACAGCTTGCGCTTGTGCACAGGCGAGCCACAGGAAGAGAATCGGAATAAGAAATGCTAACCGTGCGACTCCTATATTGTCCTTCCGCATTAATTTCTCCGACGGAGAGCATTTATGTCACGTTTTTGAGGCGCTAACCGTCAGACGCCGCAAATGCATGCTGACGATGGTATCGGATTCGTTCTGACACAGGCGGTTGCGTCATCTCTGCTTCGCCCACCTCGGCGGTGTTCCTGGAGCCGCCGCCTGCGGAAATCCCGCCGCTTGACGGGCTACAAGCAACCGGGCGCGGAGCTCTAAGATGCTACAAACGTCTTTCGAGATTGGCCAGACCACAACCAGCGCTCAAGCCGATCGGCGTAGGTGCGGCTCGAGCGATGCTCCGAAGCGTCAGAGAGCATAACCATAAATTCCCGGTTCTCGATCGATCGCAATTCTACGATCGCTCTCGACTGCACAATCCGGGAGCGGTGTATGCGGATAAACTTTGCCGGGTTGAGCCGCTGTTCGAGAGAAGCCATCGATTCGCGTAGCAGGAAAGAACGACCATTGACATGGAGTTCAACATAGTTGCCGGCAGACCCAACCCACTCAATATCCTCTGCAACGACGATTTGAATACGGGATCCGGTCTGGACTGCAAACCGGGACGCATATTGATCCGATGCGCCATCCAGCATTTTCATCACTCGCTGTGCCATGTCGGCCTTTAGCTTGGAATCAACCAGATCACGAGCTCGACTGATTGCCGCCGCGAAGCGTATGTCGTCCACCGGCTTCAGCAGGTAATGCAGTGCGTGGAAGTCGAATGCCCGCAAAACGTGTTGATCATACGCTGTAAGAAAGATGACTGCCGGCATGTTTTCTTCCGGCAATGCACGCAGAACCTCGAAACCGTCCATGCCCGGCATCTGGATGTCGAGGAATACAACGTCGGGAGATCGCTCCAGGATTCTATCCACCGCGGATCCCCCATCCCCGCATTCGCCAACGACATCAATATCCTTGAATCGGCGCAGCATGAGAACCACGCCGCGGCGCGCCAACGGCTCGTCATCGACGATCAGAGCCCGCACAGTAAAGCCTCCTGAAGGTTCGGAGCCCTGCGTACCGGCAACTCCAGTACGACTTCGCAGCCGCCCGCTTCCAGCCAGGCAAGCGAGAATTCAAAATTCATCCCATAGAGTGTTTTCAGGCGCTCTTCCGTGTTTCCGAGACCGATTCCAATTCCGTTCTTTTTGTGCTCGCCCTCGCCGCGCCGACCGGAGTTCCCGATGACAATTCGCAACCTGTCGGCTTGCACCGAAGTCTTGATCGCAATCCACCCCCCTTCAACCAGAGGCGCCACCCCGTAGCGCACGGCGTTCTCAACTAGCGGCTGCAGCAACATGTTTGGGACCAGGGCATCCCGCGTCTCCAACGGAGCGATGATATCGATTCTTAGCCGCTCTCCGAACCGTGTTTGTTCGATTGCCAAGTACCCTTCGGTAAAGGCCAGTTCCTCAGAGAGCGCCACCTCTGCTGTGACCTCCGAAGCCAGGCTTCTGCGCAGAAGATCCCCTATCTGCGCCAGCATCCGTCTGGCCGCCGGGGCGTTTTCATCCAGGATGAGCATGGAGACCGCATTGAGCGAGTTAAATAAAAAATGGGGATTTAGTTGATAGCGCAAGGCAAGCAATCTCGCCTCTCGAACCTCAGACTCTGCGCGAATCAGCCGCTCCTTCTCCTCATCAGATTTCTGCCATTGCTTAATGCTGAAATACAAACTACACCAGATGAAAAGAATGAAAAAAGACCACATCAAGACTGCAACCAAAGCGTGCCACGGTACGGGATAGAAAATCCGCAAAACGAGGCAGGCTGCGCAGGCTGCGGGGATGGACGTCACCATTGCCGCTGCGGCTCCTTTCAATTCCAAAGCGATCCAGGACTGCGATTGTCGCAGCAGCCAACGGCAATAGGGGCGCAGCGCACAACTTCCCAGGAACATGAAGAGGATAGGCACTGTCTCTTCATCGATATGAATGCGCTTGGTCAAAAACTGATGAATTGATTCCAGAAGGTCGAAAAGATAAAAGCAGCCCCATCCGATAATTTGGATCTTCCAAAAGGACCTAAAATTCAGGGCATCATTTCGATTCATGAGTGGAATTCTAGCTCAAACGGCGGAGAGGTTTTCCGCGGTCCAAACCGCAAAACCTTCAACTCACCACATTTCTCAATCGCCCTGCGAATTAGGTCCGCATCCTTGACCTCGTCAAGCTAGGCTCCTAGTACGTTCTCAGCCCGATGTTTGGGGCCGCAACGCGGTACCTCAACTGAATGAACGTGATGGAGCCGATCAGACCGCCCGAATTGTACGTGACGTAATTCGGCAATCATCTTGGCGCAGAGATTTTCCTCGGACGAAAAGGAGAAGATATGAACGTATTAAGACGGTTCCGGAATTTCTGGATACCGGGAGTTGCGACGATTGTTCTGGGTAGCTTCAGCAATGCTTTCGCTCAACAAAGCTACAAAATTACCGATTTGGGAATTAACAACAGCAAGGACAACTTCAGCATGGCCATGGGCCTAAATAATCAGGGGTGGACGGAGAACATGGATGGGTTCGTGAACCCTCCTGAGAATAGTACGCGTACGTCCGTTTCAAGGGGCCGCGCGGTGATAAGCATCTACGGATTCAACATCGACCTGGGCACGCTTGGAAAACCCGACGCCAACAGTTGGATTAACTGGGGCGGGATCAACGACCGCGGGGAAGCCGCCGGTCTGTCCGAAACAACTGATCCAGATCCGAACGGCGAAGACATCTGCGGCTTCGGCACGCACCTTACGTGCGTTCCGTTTCTTTGGCGAGACGGCCATATGAGTGCTCTTCCGACGTTCGGCGGAAATAATGGGCAGGCCAGCGCCATCAATAATCGCGGAGAAGTCGTCGGATTTGCCGAAGACGGCGCCGTGGACTCCACATGCTCAGCTGGCGCAACTGCCAATCGAATTGACTTGCCGGCGTTGTGGAAAAAAGGCAAAGCCGAGGCTCTTCCTCTAGTGGGTGACGATCCAGACGGTGTCGCATACGGGATTAACGATAAAGGCCACGCAGTAGGCTACTCGGGAAACTGCAACGCGGCGACTCACGCCGTGATGTGGAAAGACAACACTGCCTTCGGTCTTCAGGATCTCGGAGGTACAGGCGCCAATTCTGCCTACGCGATCAGCAACCGCGGCCAAATCGTCGGGCAGGTCGGCAGTGCTGATAACAGTACCGCCTATGCCGCAGTTTGGCAGGGCGGCGCAGACGGCCCAGTCACAAATCTCCCCCTTTTGCCAGGTGATTTTGCCGCCTTTGCCACCGGCGTCAACAACCGCGGCCAAGTCGTGGGAAGCGACTTTGACTCCAATGGCAACTGGGCCCACGGCTTCATCTGGCAGGACGATGTGATGACCGACCTTAACACGCTAGTTCCCGCGGATTCCAACCTCTTCATAATCTCGGCTAGCAACATCAATGAGCGCGGACAAATCTCGGGTATGGCAACAGTGCTCAGCGGGCCGCATGCGGGCGAGATCCGTGCCTATCTTTTGACCCCCGTAGATGAACGCATAGGCGCCTCGATGGCGGATTTCGCACGTACACACCCGCATTCCATTTTGTCCGCGAATGGTTGCAACCACTCCTCGCAGAAATTCGGACCCGGCCAATTTCGCCACTAGCAAGTTGACGTAAAGACTTCTGAGTTTGGAAGTCAAGGCCCTGGCGGGCATCTTTTTGCACAGAGTGATTAAGGCTGTCAACTTGTTGTGCACATCTTCATTCGGGAAGCCAGATACTCAAGAGGTGAATTCCTCTTCTTGAGACTGGCGACGTATTTCGCTTCGTCGTACGTGACTCCGTCGTTCCAACACCGGAATAGAATACGTTGCCACTTGAACGCTAAAGCGCGAAGCGCGACATGGTGGCGCTTGCCACTGGCACGGAGTTGGTCGTAATAGACCCGGGCCCAGCGGCAGCTCTTCATCGAATGCTGTGCCCACTCGTGAAACGTCTGTCGTAGAAACTTAGGACAGGCTCTTCGAAATTGAATGATGCGGGTGCGGCCACTGGCAACGGTCACTGGCGCGATGCCGGAAGCGCATTGCATTTCATGAGCGGTCTGGTAACGCTTACCGCTTCCCATCGCTGCCAACAGCCGAGGTGCCATCACCGGTCCGGCCCCAGGTAACGATTGCGCTATCTCCCAACAAGGATGCCGATGGCTGGTTTCAGCGATGGCTGAGTCGAACTCTTTAACGCTCGATTGCATCTGTTTAACAATGCGACCAGCGCGGCTACTTCCAGGACATAACAATCCAGCAGCACCGAGTCTTGCACAGCCGGAACCGCTGCACTCACCTCTTCTGCCCAAGCCGCCGCCTCTTCCGTAGTGCGCCGATGTTTGAGTAGGAACGCTTCCAGTGTCTTGCGTTTCGCCTTTTGCAACTGCTCCAGTCTGGGCCATCTAGCCAGCAGATCGAGAACCGGTGCGGCTCCGATATCGTCAAACCAGGTCAGTACTTGTGGAAAGTAGACCTTCAGTCGGGCGGAGAGTCGATTGCCATGAGCCTTCTTCTCCTCCACCCAGTGTCGGCGTTGTTCGACTAACAGCAGCAGTCGACGAGTTGGTTCGTCGTCTTGCTGCAAAGGACGAAGGCGGTCTCGATGGTGTACCAGCAAGTCGAGCAGCAACTCCCCATCGGCGGGATCACTCTTGCTTCCGGACGGATACAAAGCCTGACGAAATTGTCCGGCGGCTTGCGGATGGACGGGATAGATCTCTACGCACTCGTATTTCAGAAGCATCCAGACAACAGCGCCATGCTTTTGCTCTATCGCCACGCCTATTCGGCGGCCATTCAATCGGCTGATCAATTGACCGATCCAAAGGTCCAGTGCTTCTGGTGTTTGCTCCAGGCGCCCTCGCTCCCGCTCTCCGGTGTCGGTCCATTGCAGAGCCCAGACGTGCTCTTGGTCTCCCCAATCGAATCCCACCCAGGCTGCATAGCCCTGGTCTCGATCGTCATTCTCTTTTGGCTTCATATTGTTTTGCTCCGTGTGATCGCTTCGGCAAGCCGGCTTCGCATTTCCAAAGGACTTATAGATGTCGTGCTGGTGTCCAGCGACAGCTTCTGAGAATTCGTCTAAGCGAAGCACATCCCACTGCTCGAGGGTCTTTACGAAAACATCGAGTGTTAGTCGGCATTACTCGTAACAGCGGGACGCCTGCTCTCCCTACAGCCTCTGCTATCAAGCGGCGGGAACAAGATCGAGACCGCCAGGGAGAACTTTTCCACAGCCGCGGCGACCGACGGCTGTTGATATCTACCTTATTGAGCCAACTCCTTGGCTCGACTATAAGTCGGCATCCCGAAGAA
>CAWFBU010000001.1:0-854053 GCA_963814195.1 uncultured Acidobacteriaceae bacterium | reverse complement strand
ATCATCGAGCGGGCCTCATCGACCATCCCGCCGCTCGTACCGGCTAACCGAAGCACTTGCAGGCCGTTGCGGATCGGGGCGAGCGGGTTGCGGAGTTCGTGGGCCAGCGTCGCCAGGAACTCGTCCTTCCGCTGATCGGCGTCCCGCAGTTCCCGGTAGAGTTGGGCGTTCTCGATGGCGATGGCCGCTCGGCTAGCCAAGTCTTCCGCCACGGCGAGGTCCGTGTCGTCGTAGCGGTGGCCCGACTCGGCGTTGATGAACGTGATGACGCCCAGGGTCTTACCCCGCACGGTCAGCGGCACGCCGATGTACGACTTGAGGCCAAGCTGCCGCATGATGCCGAGCAGTTCGTCATCGTTGGACGGACTGCACGAGCAGTTCGTCGGTGATCTCCGGGACGATCTCCGACCGGCCCGTGCGGAGAATGTTCCAGACGCCCTGCGGCGCTGCCGGGTCGGGCGGGAAGCGGCGGTGAACGTCGTGGGCGAGTTGCACCTTCGCCGGGTCGATGTGGGACACGGACACCCGCCGCAGGAGCCGTCCGCCTCGGCCAGATCGACGGTCGCCCAATCCGCAAAGGACGGCACGGCCAGGGACGACACCTTCTGAAGCGTGCTGTCGAAGTCCACCAGCACGGCCAAGGCGGCGCTGGCGTCGGCGAGGAAGCGGGCCGTTTGCTCGGCCCGCTTGCGCTGGGTCACGTCCAGGCCGATGCCGATCATGCGGAGCGGCTGGCCGTCCTCGCCGGAAAACACCTTGCCCGAACCGGCGATCCAGTGGATGCCGCCGTTCTGCCAGACGTTGCGGAACTCGACGTAAAACTCGCCGCCCGTCTCCAGCGCCCGTCGGATGGCGGCGTTCATCGTCTCCCGATCATCCGGGTGGATGAGTTGCTGGAAGTGGTCGAACGTGCCGCCGAACGTACCGGGGGCGAGGCCGTGCAACGGTTCGAGGCTGTCGGACCACTTGAGATCGCCGGTGCGGACATTCCAATCCCACACGCCCATGCGCCCGGCTTCCAGAGCCAACCGCAGTCGTTCCTCGCTGACGGCGAGCGCCTCTCGTGCCTCCCGCAATTCGGCAATGTCCGTGTTCGTTCCGAACCAGTACAGGATTTGCCCGCCCTCGCCGATCGAGCGGGTTGACCCGTGTGAGGAACGGACGAAACTGCCCGTCCGCTCCCTTGATCGGGAACACCATGTCGAATGGCTCGCCGCTGGCGATGGACGCCTTCCACCGCTCCGAGCACCTTGGGCAGCACGTTCGGGGTTGTGGACGCTTTGCCAGCCCCAGCCCTCCATCTCTGCGGGTGTCGTCCCGGTGTACTCGTACCAGCGGCGGTTGTACCAGAAGATGTGACCGTCCGGCCTCGCCGTCCACGCCAGTTGCGGGATCGTGTCGGCCAGGAGCCGCAGTTTCTCCTCGCTCTCCCGCAGTGCGGCTTCCGACCGCTTGCTCTCGGTCACGTCCCTGGTGAAGCAGCGGGTGTGGACGAACTCTTCGTCCCGGAACAGCACGCTGGAGTCGATCAGCACGTCCTTGATCGACCCGTCCTTGCACTTGAGCCGGGCCGGGTACTCGTGCAGTTCCTCCCCGATCTGCAAGCGGTTCAGGATGTCGCAGATCGTGGCCTCATCAGCGTGGAAGTCGGCGATAGGGCGACCGACGTACTCCTCCCGGCTATAGCCGAGCAGTTCGAGTTCCGCTCGGTTGGCACGCAGGATGATCCCGTCCGCTCCGACCCAATGCAGGCCGACCGTAGCGTTCTCGAAGAAGTCGGCAAGCTCCTGCTCGCTGCGCCGCAGTTCGTCCTCGGCCCCCTTCCGCTCGGCGAACTGGCCGACGTTTCCGGCCACGGTCCCCATCGTCTCCAACAAATCGGTGTCTGCTTCCCGTATCCGTTTGGTGAAGAACTCGATCACGCCGAGCGTGCGGTCGCCGACGACGACGGGGCAGGCGATGGCGCTGTGCAAGTCGTACCGGACGGCGCTGGCGAGGCGGGGGAAGTTCCCGTCCGAGGAGATGTCGAGTATCCAGGCCGGTTTGCCGCTGGCCCACACCCGCCCCGGCAGTCCTTCCCCCAGGCCGAACGTCCGGCTGCAACTGGCCGTCTCGAATTCTTCCACCGGCACGTCGGGCCTGTGCCAGCTTTGCCGACAGACAAGCGATTCTTCATCCTCCCTCACCATCCAGAAGAACCCCACGTCCCAGCCGAGGTTTTCGCACACCGCCCGGAGGACACGTTCGGCCCCGTCGTCCAGGCTGGCGGCTTCGTTCAGGGCGTGGGTCACGGCGAGCCGGGCGTTGCGATGCTGCTCGGCCCGCTTCGCTTCGGTGATGTCTCTCAGGTAGGCCGTGAACAGCGGCGGGCCTTCGGTCGGGATGCGGGTGATCGCAATTTCAACGGGGAATTCGGTCCCGTCCGCACGGAGGGCGGGAAGTTCCAGCCGCTTGCCGAGGACCGGGCCTTCGCCGGTGGCGAGGTAGTGGGCCATGCCGTGCCGGTGACGATCCCGAAGCGAGCGGCGGAATGATGAACCGGCAAAGCTCCTGCCCGATGACCTGATCCCGGCTGTAGCCGAACGTCTTCTCCGCTGCCGGATTGAACTCGACCACGTTCCCCTCGTGGTCCATCGTGATGATGCAGTCGAGGGCCGTCTGGAGGACGGCGCTTTTGCGGGCTTCGCTGGCTCGCAACTCCTGCTCGGCCCGCCGCTGTTCGGTCACGTCCCGGAAGATCAGCACGACGCCGATGAGCTTGCCCGCCGAGTCCCGGATCGGGGCGGCGCTGTCGTCAATCGGGCGCTCCGTCCCGTCCTTGGCGACCAGGACCGTGTGGTTCGCCAGTCCGACGATGACCCCTTCCCGCAACACCTTCTCCACCGGGTTCTTCACCGGCTGCCGGGTCTGTTCGTTGATGATGGTGAACACGGCCTCCAGCGGTTGCCCCTCCGCATCATTCAGACGTCCACCCGGTCATCTCCTGGGCCACGCCGTTCAGGAACGTCACCCGCCCGTGGTCGTCGGTGGTTATCACGGCATCGCCGATGCTGGCGAGCGTGACCGACAGCCACTCCCGCTGCTCGTGCAGCCGCTCCTGTGAGGTCTTCCGCTCGATCCCCACGGCGATCTCGTCGGCCACGGAAGCCATCGCATCCAGGGTCGTCGCCGAAAGCGTCTTTCGGGCGAACATCGCCATCACGCCCACCAGCCGGTCGTCCACGACCAGCGGGTATCCGGCGAAGGCGACCATGCCTTCCTGCCTCGCCCACTCCTGATCGCTGACACGGGGATCGCCCACGACTTCGTTCGTCAGGTGCGGCTTCTTCTCCTGGGCGATGAGGCCGATCTTGTACTTGCCGACCGGAACCCGACTGTGCGGGCCGTCCAGGTGCGTGTACATCCCGGCGCTGGCCCGCAGTTCGAGAACATTGTCCTGCTGATTCAGAGTCCAGATGCGTGCGAACGCCGCATCGAGATGTTCGACAAACCCTTCGGCACATCGCTGGAGCATCGCTCCCAAGCCATTGCCCTGAACGAGCGCTTCGCCAACCGCCGCATTCAGGGCGAGGAATCGCAGCCGCTCTCTAAGGACCGCCTCGGTCCGCTTCCGCTCGCTGATGTCCCGGAACACCAACACGCTGCCCGAAATGTCGCCCTGCTGATTCCGAATCGGGGCCGCACTGTCGTCAATCGGGCGCTCCGTCCCGTCCTTCGAGATCAACACGGTGTGGTTGGCCAGCCCGACGATCTTGCCTTCTTTGAGCGCCCGCAGCGCCGGGTTCTCAACCGGCTGGCGGGTGTCCTCGTTGACGATGCGGAACACGTCTTCGAGCGTCCGCCCGGACGCCTCGCCCGACTTCCAGCCGACCAACTCCTCGGCGACCGGATTCAGGAAATCGACCCGACCGTTGGCGTCGGTGCTGATGACCGCATCGCCGATGCTCGCCAGCGTGACGTGCAGCCGCTCCCGCTCCTCGTGAGCCACTTGGCGGGCGGCGGCTTCCTCGGCCAAGCGTCGAGCGTTCTCCTCGGCGAGCTTGCGCTCCGTCATGTCCCGTGTGATCTTTGGAGAAGCCCAGCAGTTCGCCTTGCTCGTCCTTGAGCGCCGTGATGACGACGTTCGCCCAAAACTGCGTGCCGTCCTTGCGGACCCGCCAGCCCTCGTCCTCGAAGCGACCTTCGGCGGTGGCGACCTTGAGTTCGTGGGCGGGCCACCCCCGGTCGATGGCCTCTTGCGGGTAAAACTTCGTGAAGTGCTGGCCGATGATCTCGTCGGCCTTGTAGCCCTTGAACCGTTCGGCCCCGGCGTTCCAGGTGACGACCCGCCCCTGCGGGTCGAGCATGAAGATGGCGTAGTCCGTGGTCCCTTGAATGAGCAAGCGAAGCTGGTCGGCCTCGTGCCTCGCCCGCTGCTTCTCCAGGAACAATTCAACGAGGCCACGCACCTTGGCTTGGAGGGCGACCGGCAGCAAGGGCTTCACCAGAAAGTCCACTGCACCGAGGCGGTACGCCTCTTCCATTTGGGAGCGGTCGATGTCGCTGGCGGTCGAGAAAGATGATGGGCGTGTGCCGGGACCGCTCGTCGGCCACGGATCGCCTGGCCGTCTCGAAGCCGCTGATGCCCGGCATAGGCACATCGAGCAGGATGACGGCGAACTCTTGGGCCTTCGACCCGCTCTAACGGCTTCCTCGCCCGACCGGGCTTCCACGAGATGCTGGCCGAGGTCTTCGAGAATCGCCCGCAATGCGACGAGGTTGGCGGGAGTGTCGTCCACCAGCAGGACGCTGGCCTTCGGCTCCGTTGAGAGCGTCGGAGGACGGCCTGAATGTTTCATCTGTTCCGCCATGCTCGCCCCGGTCGTTTCGTTCTTGCCGTGATGGAGATCGACAATCATGTCGGCTTGAGCCGGTGATCCCGCACCAGCAGTTGCTTTATCTGGCCTTGCTGCGTTTGATGTGTCGCTTGCCCCACTCGCACATGACCTCGGTGATCGGACGCAACGACTTGCCGTAGTCGGTGAGCGAATACTCGACCTTCGGCGGCACTTCGGGATAGACCTCCCGGTGCACGATGCCGTCGTCTTCGAGTTCCCGAAGCTGCTGCGTCAGCATCCGTTCGCTGACGCCCGGAATCTTTCGCCGCAGGACGGCAAACCTGTGCGTGCCGTCGTGGGTCAGGTGGTACAGGATGACCACCTTCCACTTTCCGCCGATTACGTCGAGCGTGGCCTCGACGGGGCAATCGTAGTCTGCCACCTTCCCCGCCGACTCTTCGACCGTGCTTACTCGCATGTAAGTACCTCACGTTTCCCTTCGTACTTGGCCGTCGTTCGGGTACATCTTATCATCCCTGGGTCGGTTCGCCATGCTCGGTGCGGCTCAGGGGGCCAGTACGTCCGGCAATCCACTGAGCCGCATGTAACCAGTACGGCGGGTTTGGGGAAGAATGGCCGCTGACCGACTGGCATCCCCCGACCGACAAGCATGGACACATGGAATGCCCTACCCCCGCCAGATGCGTGCTTGAGCAAGGTCGGCACGCCCACGATCGCTGTCACGTCTACCGCTGCGCAGCACGGCCATCAGCGATTCCACGGCTTGCCCGTGGCCGCAATGGCGTGTTCCGCAAGCTCGCACCGCATTTGCCGATACGCGTCACGGAACGGGCGTATCTGCAGCCACCGATAGAGAGTCGACTCATCGACCTCTATTGCAGGAGCGGCCGCGGCAAACGTCGGTTCGGTCAGGAGCGTCGCGATGTGTTGGTTCAGCCTGATCTGGAAGAATCGCCTCGTTGAGTTAGCGGGTAAAGAATAGGCGTTGTTTCAAGGCAAACACATTGTACCGGTTTCCGGTGGAGGAGCTACGGGTTCCTCTTCCCTGTTCCGGTGCAGAGGCGGAAGGTCGGCAAGGGGATGTGCAGCCGTTCGCACAGGTCAATGGCCGCATCGTAGGGAGTTTGCTGGGTGGCTTGGGCCCACAGGTCCAGGGCGTTGCCGGAGCGGCCGCACTTGAAGCAGTGGAACATGTGCTGGTCGAGGTTGGCAGAGAAGCAGTGGCTGGTGCCGGAGGTCGAGCCGTGCAAAGGGCAGGGACCGCGTTGCTGCGGCGCCGTGCGCGCTGTGGCAGTTGGCAGCCGAGCAGTTGCAAGACGGCGGCCATGGTGACCAGCGGCTCGACGGCGGCGAAGTCGATGGCCGGGTCGCGGAGTGACAGCGGGTTGACACTGCTGTCGCTCGTGCTGGGCCTGGCGTAGCTGCTTGCGGCGTTCGCGGGCCTCGGCCAACTTGCGGTCGCGCTCGGCGAAGATTTCCTTGTCTCGGCCTTCGAGTTTGTCCTTGGGCGTGACGTAGCCGATGGCGCTGTGCAAGCGGACGGTGTTGTAGTGCGACGGTGTAATCGGTCACGATGCGGTGCGCGCCTCGTCGAGGGACAGCGGCACCTTGACGCGGATGCATTCGCCCTTGATGGTCTTGTGCCAGCGTTCGATCTTGCCGTTGGATTGGGGATAGTAGGGCGAGGTCTTCACGTGGGTCATGCCGGCGATGCGGATGAACTCCTTGAAGTCCTTGGCGATGAACTGCGGACCGTTGTCGCTGATGATGCGTGGCCGGGCGTCGGGGTAGGCTTCGCGGGCGCGTTGGATGATGGTTTCCACGTCGGATTCCTCCATTTTCTCGCGGATTTCCCAGTGGACGATGAAGCGGCTGCAGCCGTCGAGGAGCGAGCAGAGGAAGTAAAAGGTGCCGGCGATGTTGAGGTAGCTGACATCGACGTGCCAGTGTTCGTGGGCTTGCAGCGGTTGGACGAAGCCGGTGCCTTTCTTGGTGATGGTCGGCGTGGAACCGGCCAGCAGGTCCGGTGGCTTTGAGGACGCGGTAGACGCTGGACGGGCTGCAAGCGACCTGGTCGGCATCGAGCATCATGAAGGTCAGCCGGCGATAGCCTTCGAGCGGGTTGGCGCGGGCGAAGGCGCAGATGCGTTCCTTCTCGTCGTCGGTGAGCCAGTGGTCGCGCGGCACCCAGGCGTTGTGCTCGTTGACCTGGCCGAAGCGCCGATTCCAGTCGTGGAACTTGCTGGAGCCGATGCCGATCCAGGGCAGGAAGCGACAGACGGGGATGTCCGTCTTGTCGCTCCAGGCGCGGACGAAATCGACGAGTGGCATCGCGGGTGTCGTGGGGCACCCAGCGGCCTTTTAGATCTCCCCAAGCTCTTTTTTTAAAAGGGTGTGCTCTTCCATGAGCTCGGCCAGGACCGAGTCGCGGCGTTGGAGCTTGGCTTCGAGTTGCTCGATCTTCTTGTCCTTGGCGTCTTCGACGGCCTTGGACTTGCGGCCGTTGTCGAAGACGAGTATGGCCGTTCTCGAAGAACTCTTTGAGCCAGCCGTAGAACTGGTTGGGGTAGATGTCGAGTTCATCGCACAGGTCGGAGACCGGGACCTTGTCGATCAGATGCCGTTTGAGGATGGCGACCTTCTCGGTGCCGGAAAAATGACGACGTTGCTTGGCCATGACGAACCTCCGTTCGGGTTATGCTAACCCGAACGAAGCGTTCTTCCAGATTCGACTGCGGGAGAAGGAGCTGCCGCGGAAGCTCAACCTGGTCCGTTTTTGCGGACGGTTGCTTGGGGGCGTGACGCTGGTGCACGTGCCAGGCGACGTACCGGATCAGATTGACATGCTGGCAGTGCCGATCCGGAATCCCGCCTGCGTACGCTCGCATTCAGTTGGGCATCCGTGATCACCTCACCAAAAGAATTGCTTTCCCAATCGGTGGCGCCATCGCCAGAGATCGCGATTGTCGAGAACTCGCGCAGAAAACTCCAGGATGTCGTGATAAATAGCTGGGCAGCCACTACCGATTCAAGTAAAGTACGTTGGTCCCCTATGTCCCTCTTGTCTTCGGAATGTCGCATGCTGAGTGAGTCCGAATGTCAAATTCTATCCATGGCCGTCACGCGATTCGGCGGAGATCCGGCCAGTCTTCAAGCGTGATGAATGCGCTTGAAAACGCCCACAAACGCGGCGTAGTCGTAAGGCGTTCGAAGCAATTGAACAAAAAAAACTCCTCTCTTCATCGCAAACACGTGAATTACGTAGGGAACTCGATCGCACGCAAATCGATATGCTATCTCCGATTCATGAAGCGAAACTTGGGTGCAAAATCAACGAAAACAAGCAAACGCCGTCGATTGGCATCGCGGCATCCGGTTCGCATGCTTGTTCCGGTGTCGCTGTGTGTCAGAACGCTGGCCGATGCTCCTTTAAAAAGAATCGAGACCTGCGCTTCCGGATGTTCATGCTCTCCCGCGCTGTACTCTGGGCGGGCGAAGATGAGAGCGCCGTTCCCATCCTTAGACACCACCCGGTACTCGTTATCACTCCGATTGGCATAAATCTGAGTCGGCACGTAACCTCTCTCGTTCTTATTGTCCGCTGCTGGCCTTCGAGTCAAGATTCGCAAGGATCGGCAACAAATCCGCAAGGATGGCCGTATGCGCGGTCCCAATTCCGCTCAAGAATGAAACGAGAGCATGAACGAAGCAATTTCGCCTTACGTACTTACGAATGAGAATAGTCCAGCGTTCTGGCTGAACGACAATCTCTGGATGCCCTTGGCCGGTAGCTTTCTTACGAACGGAAACTTCTGCTTTATCGAGCAGGTGTGCGGAATCGGCATTGGTGGGCCGCCTACGCATAGCCACCCTTCTGACGAGGGACTTTACATCCTGGAAGGCCATTGCACTTTCAATGCCGGCGGCGAAACCGTCGAGGCTGGTCCGGGCACGCTGGTCTCAGTGCCTCGGTTGGTGGAACACAGCTTTACGGTCGACATTCCTAATTCTCGTCTCCTGAATTTTTATTCTCCCGGTGGCTTCGAGATGCTGCTGATGAGCGTCGCAACACCTGCAGCGGAACGCAAACCGCCCGCTCCCGGGTCTATTCCCATGCCTCCGCGCTGGATGGTCGAAGAGTGCTCGCGCGAGTTCGGCCAAATCCCCGGTAAGTCCCTTCCTTTCGCGGATCCCCCCACGAAAGAAAATATGGTCACCAAGCGCAGCACGGTTAATCCCATCAAGCCTTTCGGAATTAATGTGAACGAGGCTCCGGCTTACTGGTCGCAAGGGATTCTGTGGACCATTCTGGCGAGTGCCGAGCAGACTGGCGGCTCATATTCACTGATCGAGGAAGTATGCCCGAAAAATTCGGGTCCACCACCTCACACGCATGAACAAGACGAGGTCATCTATGTGATTGAGGGTGAACTCACGATCATCTTAGGCGCGGATAAGATGACGCGCGAAGGCTGGAGCTCTTGCGTACATTCCTGCGCGCTGCGTTCACAGTTTTCGAATCGATTCGCGAGAAGCACGACTGCTCAATTTCTATCTGCCCGGCGGATTTGAACGAGTAATCACCGAGTTCGGCGTACCTGCGAAGTCTCGCTTCATTCCGCCGGCGGACCTGAAATCACCGGGAAGCCCAGAGCAGATGCAGGCCCTGTTCCAAAGGGTAGGTATGAACGCAGTTGCGCTTCCTGATTCGCTGCGTGACGGCGGTAACAACTAAGTCAACTCCTCACCGGAGTGTCGCTATGCGATTCGGAACGACCTCTTGGAGGAAGGCCAGGAACACGTTCACCTTGGGCATCATGCTGGGGCGCGCGGGATCGGTCTGGGCTGGCGCTAGCTCCACGTTGTTGCCTCGCGCACTACCTGGCGCAACCAAAGATGGCGAACATCCAGATCCTGACGGGAATGCCAAATCATGAGATAACGAAAGTTCGTTAACTCCGCCGGGGCTGAAACGAGTCTTGTTTTCAGGGGATTGACGAGACTCTCTGCGAACTTCCGCGGCAGGGTTGCGACGAGCGAGGTGCCTGCCACGATATTCAAGCCCACACCGAAATACGGAATAGTGAACGCACATCGCCTTGCCGCCCCGATTTTGGTTAGAGCGATATCAGGTACAGTCTGCTGGTTTTCCAGCACGCTAATGCAGACGTGATTGGCGGCAACATATTGAGCAAGCGACAGCCTCTTCCTGTACGGGCTGTCCTTGTCCACTGCACAGACTAGCTCTTCTTCAAACAGCACTTCACTTTTCAGGGTCGCCGGCAGTGCCCTGAATTCCGCATCGAGCAGCAGGTCAAATCGATTCGCCTCCAGATCGCTGAATCGATCGTCGGTATAGGCTTGGAACGAAAAGTCGAGGTTTTGACGCTCGCCGTAGCGCTTCGCAAGCTCAGGCCCATACAGGTTTGCCAAGCTGTCACTTGCCGCCAGCCGGAAGCTAGCCTGCTCTGTAGAAGGATCAAACTCCCTGCCGGAGATCAGTCTTTCAAGTTGCGGAAGGATTACTGTTAGTTCCTGCCATAGTGCTTGCCCTCGGGGCGTGGGCTCATATTGCCTCGTCCTCCGGACGACAAGATCGTCGTTGAACAACTCTCGCAATCTCTGCAGGGACCGGCTGACGGCAGGCTGACTCAACCGCAGCCGCTTCGCGGCCCGGGAAATCGTTTTCTCTTCCACTAACGCAATGAAGTAGACGAGCAGGTTCAAGTCCGCCTGGCGCAGTTGCGTTAAACGCATAGTCACTCCGCATATTATGCATGATTCTTACTTGTGCCCAGCTCATCTCATGAGCGTAAGGCATTTGAAAAGGAGAAAAAACTATGACAGGAACAGCAATCGTAACCGGTGCATCCGGTGGCATCGGCAGGGGTGTTGCGGAACGTCTTGCTGCAGATGGATTTTCGGTAGTCCTCACATACTCCGGGAATGCGGCGAAAGCGGATGACTCTCTCAAGAGCATCGAAGCCGCTGGTGGAAAAGCAATCACCGTGGCGGCGGACATCTCAAGGGCAGATGATGTAAAGCAAATCTTCGACTCCGGCCTGTCCACCTTTGGAGAGATCACGGCCGTGGTCAATTGCGCGGGAATCATGCCGCTTGCACCGATTCAGAAGGGTGATCTTGACGCCTTCGACAAGGTGATTGCGACCAATCTACGCGGCAGTTTTCTGGTGATGAGCGAGGCTGCGAACCGGGTTGCCGATGGCGGCCGCATCGTCACCTTCTCAAGCAGCGTACTCGGAAGGAATTTTCCGGCGTACGGCGCATACATCGCTTCCAAGGCAGGCGTTGAAGGACTCACCCGCGTTCTGGCTAACGAACTTGGTCAGCGCAAGATTACCGTCAATGCAGTCGCCCCGGGTCCGGTGGCCACGGAGCTGTTTTTTAAGGGTAAGAGTGAGGAACAGATCGCAGGAATCGGCAAGTTGGCGCCGCTTGGCCGGATCGGAGAAGTGGCGGACATTGTCGGTATGGTCTCTTTTCTCGCTGGCCCCGAAGGTGGCTGGGTAAACGGCCAGGTCCTGCGGGTTAATGGGGGATTCGCCTAAACGAAGGGTGTTGCCGCAAACCCGTCACGTCCTTGTTGGGAGTCGCCGTCCGTAGGGCGGCGACTCCGAACATAACAGCTAACGTTTTTCAGAACATGCGATAGGAGAGGAATCATGTCCAAATATGTAGTCCTTATTACGGGTGCGTCGTCCGGCTTTGGAGCTTTATCGGCTCGTGCCATTAGCAGGGCCGGTCACACAGTGTATGCCGGGATGCGGTTGACCGCAGGCAGAAACGCAAACGAGGTTGAAGCGGTACGGCAGTTTGCGCTCGCTGAAAAGGTCGATCTTCGTTCTGTCGAGATGGATGTTCAGTCGCAAGTATCAGTGGATAAGGCAATCGAGCAAATCAAGGCGGAGACAGGCCGCCTCGATGTTCTGATCCACAACGCGGGGCACATGAGTTTCGGACCTTCGGAGGCGTTTACAGTGGAGCAGCTTGCAGCGCTCTACGACGTCAATGTCCTCAGCACGCAACGGGTAAACCGTGCAGCGCTTCCCATCATGCGCAAGCAAGGGAAAGGGCTCGTCGTTTGGGTTGGTAGCTCCAGCACGCGTGGCGGCACACCGCCCTATCTTGGTCCTTACTTCGCCGCGAAGGCGGCCATGGATTCCCTAGCGGTCACCTATGCGGGAGAACTGACGCGCTGGGGCATCGAGACCACGATCGTTGTTCCGGGTGTCTACACAACGGGCACAAACCACTTTCCGAACGCGGACCATCCAGACGATGAAGCGCGTGCGGTCGAGTATGCCGACGGACCCTATAAAGACATGCCGGAACTCGTTCAGAAAGGACACGATGTTATGGCCCCGGCAGGATCGGACGTTGGCGATGTTGCCCGTGCCATCGCGAAGGTCGTCGATACCCCCTTCGGCAAGCGTCCCTTCCGCGTCACGATTGACCCGGCGGACGCCGGCGCAGAGGTCATCAACATGATGGGCGACCGCGTCCGCACTGAGTTGTTCCGACGCATCGGTATGGAAGACCTGCTGAAGCCTAACGAAGCAGCTTAACTTTCATGCCGCAAATCCTGCCGGTCACTGGCAAGCGGACGTCATTTTGCGGAACGTTATACCGCGCCAGGGCTCCAGAAACCAGCCAGGTGGGCGATAACGCTGAGTTCATTCAGACGCCCATAGCTGTGGGCGGTGACGAGTTCTCGGCCGTCTTCGGTCACCTTTCCGCGAGTTCGTAACGCACTATCACCACGAGAGAAATCATCAGGGGCTCAGCAATCGACTGATTGCTCCCAACTCAAATTTGCAAACCGCAGGATCCATTCGCCGCCGCGAACGGCCCGGTGGTATGTTGAATTACTACTATCGATCTGCAGCCTGATCTTCACCGCACGCGAGTTTTCGGACCATACGGGAAGGAGTTGCTGTGAAACGACGCGAAGCTCGGCGCGGCGACCCTCATTATCGCTCCAAATGCGCTTTCGCTGAACGCGTTCGAGCAGCAGATGCGCAACTCACGCGCAGCGTCCCTCGCGTCAGCCAATTCGTTCAAACGGCCAAGGGTGGCGCTAAGTGGATGGCGGCAGCTTTGGGCGTATTTGCCGCGGAAAGAGAGTTTCGGTCACCGGATCCAGGAGAATGAAAATTCTGTTCCGCTTGGAGTCTTGTACAAACCACGGATTTCTGGCCTGGAAGGCCCGGAACCACTTCTCACCAATCCGAACGGCATCCTCTAATCCTTCACAAAACTCTTCATGAAGCAACTCCGTTCGTCCACGGACGCGAATCTCTAGCGCGAAGTTCCTTGCATTCTTTGTCCGGAAGCTGCCGTGCACCCCTGCATGTTTCCGCTTCGCACTCCTCATGCTCCGATCCTCTCCGCTGCTCTGATAGCGAGACCGCGATGGACGAGTAGAGCATCGCCTCTTCGATTGATCTGGGCCGGACAGTCTGGCCACAAGACGCGAATCGTCTTGAGCCATTGCTCTAGCTTCTGACAGAAGCGACGCGGACGAGAGTACTCGACTGACCCGAGTTGGCTGGCTAAGCCGCGTTCTCCAAACAGAGGGATTGACTCCTGCCCTGATGCAACGAAGCACCGGTAAGACAGCCACATGAAAAGATCGAGTGCTGCAGGTGCCCCAGCCAGCAGCTTGACAGCTTCGAGGTCAGTGGGGATGGGATGGCTGGTGATCTCGCGATAGAACTCGTCGCTGAGAACGATCATGTTTTCAAACTGTTCGGACAGAGCACTCTGATCGAGGCTGCGGTTATACCAGATCTGCGCTTCCTGCAGGAAGTTGAAGCGTGTCCGTTGCACCAGCTTCGCCTTGCCGGACATGGTATCTGTCCCGAAGAATAGTGTTGCGCCGAAGATCCTTTCGAAGCCGCTTACGAGGCGCTTTTATTCCTTGCCGCCCTTTTGCATGCCGAACGTGCCCAGCATTTCGGCGCCGCTCTTGAAGCGAACGGTTTGGCTCTTTTGCTGTACAGCTAAAGTTGCTAAGTAGATGGGGACCAGACGGTCCTGGCCATAAGGCAAGCCGTAGTGGGGATGGCCGGTGATCTGCAGGACGAAGTTACCGTTTCGCCGTTCATACACCAATTCGTCCTTGGGTGGCCTTCTCACAGGGAGGCCACAGAGTACAAACGGTCGAGAACTGAATCCCAAGCTCTGTTTTCCTTCCTCTCGCTTCCACCGAACGAGCCCGCTGCCTTCTGCTCTCCGAAGCTTCTGTTTCGAGACCACGAGCTCCGGCATGATTCGTTTCAGTGTTGAGCCGGCAGACTCCATGCGTCTGAATCCAGCTTTCGTCTCGCCAGACACACTTCTGGCATCTGTTTTCTGCAACCCTCACCTCACGTCGCGCCAGGAAAACTGGCGCAGTTGGGTAAGGGATTGAGGCCCTTCTTTGTCGATGAATGAGACGAGTTAATTCAGAACCGGCTCGATTACTGCGATTACTGCGTTAAGGCCGGTTCGCCGGTAAGTTACTGAAACTCCAAGAACTTCTATGGTCAGGATGGACGCCATGGACGCAGAAGTTGTTTATTGACAAACGGTAGACGGCTTCCCAAGCTGGATGTCGAACCGCGCCCGAGTCCTGCTGACGCAGCCTCTCAAGATTCCCCAGCAGAAATAAGCAAGGATTACTGATCGATAACGTTGAGCTATTTAGGCATCCCATAAATTAGGAATGAGAAACGCGCTTGCATCCGCCGACTCCGGTCGAATCGTCCGGTACTCGTACAGTGCTCCTCGTAAACGCCTGAATGAAGTTTGCCCACACATGTCCGTAGAACGCGTAAACCTTGGGATTTCTGAGTTCAAGCGCTACTGAATCCGAACCGGCTGAGATGTCCAATCATAAGGAATCCGTCGAATGCCGAGCTTGTAAGTATCCGGCTGAAGCCTCGTTAGATCCAGTCGAATTCTTAGAAATGTTTTGCCACCGACGATGTGTGCAGTGCCCGACGCTTTAACTCCTGTAGCACCATCGGGCCCCATAACTTGTACCTCATAGTCGCCTTCGGGGCTGGCGAACGGAAGCGTAATGCGCAACTTAAGCCGCTTTCTCGGCAAGTCCGGCGACTGGCGTCGGCCGTCTTTGACCCCCCTCTCCGCTCCGTCATTGAACATGTCGAAATCTCGATCTTCGTACAGTTCTGCTGTGGCTGAAGTCTGCTTGAACCGCCTCCTCAAAATACTGAATGCGGTTGTTCCACTGGCTATAACGAATGCACCGCCGGTTGCTATCGCGACCCTTCGAGTCACTCTGGCGCGCTTGGCGTGATCACGGTATCCCGCGAATTCCCGGAAACACGGAGAACAATTTGCAACGTGGTCAAGTGCGGGGTCTGAAAGGCTGATCGACTTACGATCAGTAGCCAAACGCTTTAAAAAATCGGCCCCAGGACATCCGATTCGATCAGGATTAGGATAATCATTTAGCGCCGCTTCCGCCAGCAGCTTTAGCATTCTCCGGTCCTGTTTGGATGTTAGTTGTTCGTCATCCATGAACAACTGAATTGTCGCTCATTAAACGCCCGGCACCAGCCGTCGAAGCGCCTGCTGCACGGCCCTGCGAAGGCGCATGCCGATATAGTCGGCATTCTGACCCTCTTCCGCACCAAGTTCGTCAGTATCAAATCCAAGCAGATGACGATTCCACAAACCCCTACCCTTGCCGTCCATTGAATTGATCACCTGCTGGCGAGTTAGTCGACGGATCGCCGCCTCTTCTATTTCATTGCGGTTACCAGGCTTGGCGATTCCTTCGAGGACGTACCGCTCCATATCGAATGCTTCTACCGTCTCTCGAAGTACCTTGTCAACAAGGTTTGTGTACGTTTGATACAGGTAATAGTCAGGACGCTCCAAAAGACGTTCGTTGGCAATCTTTGAAGTGCTGTACGCCGCTGTTTCGATGAGGGTTGCCACTACGGCTTTGTCCTTCATTTCGCTTTTTCGGTATCGTACCAACCGATATTCGTTTGCGTAGGCAAGAGCCTTTACGACTGGATTCATGGGGCGGCCCTCAGGATCGACATCGGCAAGCCAGAAAATCGACTTCGGCTTTCGGCCAGTCTGCTTGTGAAATGGAACGGCTGTGACCATGTAAATCTCGCTACTACTAGTCCAACATTAGGGTAGCGAAACAAATGCGTAATGGTCAAACTTTTGAACCAAGCTTTGCAAAACACCAGAAGTTTTGCGGTAAAAAAAGCACTAGCGCAGCTTGAACTGCGGAAACCATCGGAGTTTGCTGGCCCATCCATCAATAAGTGCACGTTCCAGAAGTCCAATGATTTCTCGGAAGCACCGCCCGATCGTATCGGGCGATCTGATCGGAAAATCCACTTTTGCCGCCATAGCCTTAAGATCGTAGCGCCATTGAGCGGGCATAACGAATGCGGGAGGGAATGCGTGCGTGGTGATCGGGGTCAAGTATTTTCCGTCGTAATGCCTCAGTGACGGATGTTACCGCAGAGTAGATGTCCGTGGAAAGGCTGGCTATTCTGTTGAGAGCCAAGCGGAGGATAAGGAGCTCGACATGGGGGTGGCAGCGGGGTGGCGGGAGGAGTGAGGGAACAAACAACGGCCACAACCGAACTCTAGGTCTATTTAGCGCCTTTGCGGGACATGATCGAAATATTCAATAGCGAACAGCCTGCTGGCGCTTTCTATGCCGCCGGAAACGATTGCGGGGTCACTATTCAGCAAACCTAGGCTCGTTTAGGGCCTCTCGAAAGTTGTCAGTTTCCTACCAAACTCGTTACTGCGGATTACCTGTTTAGAGGCGATGCTTCTTTAGGGGAATCGCGACCGGCTGCGATTCGTAGAAGTCTTACGGAGTATACCGCTCCAGAAGTAGAGGTCCGGCAAACGTGGAGCAAAGTAAACGGGTTGACCTATCGCTACAAACAAGCGATTCGCAATTAATCAGCGATTACTGATGTGCAGGGCCTTTGCATTTCACGAAGGCGTTGCAATGTCAACTCGATCAAAGACAGTTGATCAAAGACAGTTTGAGCAGTACCTCCGATTTCCTTCAACAACTCTTAAAACGCAAACGTTGACCGGGAAGAAAATTTCTCCCCTGCGCCAGAGCCTAGAGTCTCCTGCGTTCCCATCCTGGGTGGTGGCGGGCATGACGGTTCTGGATCGTTGTAGTTGGTGTCAGCAATAGGGTACCCATGGCACATTCTTCAAAGACTTGAGAAAGGCGCCGCCTCTCTCTTTCGCAAGACCATTCCTTATTCAATACGCCGAAAAATAATTGCCGCTGCGCTTTGCCAACCCCAGGCAACAATTTTTTATTCGTCGCGGTCATCCAGTCTGGAAGATCTTGCCAAATTCACTCTCCGCTGTTCGCCACGTGGCAGAGGTATTCGCAAACGCGAAAACCTCAAATCCATCGCAGAACGAAAGGCAAACAGCATGTTAAATCTCAATCGCATCACTCTTATCGGCAACACCGGAGGGGACGCTAAGACCACACCGAACGGTCCTACAACGATCTCCCTGGCCAGCAATGTGAGCTGGACGGACAAGGCAACCGGAGAACGCCGCACCCGCACCGAATGGCACTCATTAGTGATCTGGAACGGCTTAGGCAAATGGGCGGCAACCCTGGCGAAAGGAACACCGCTTTTCGTTGAAGGCGAACTCATCTATGAGCAGTACCCGCGAAAGGTCCAGGCCGTCGTGGGAGAGAAAACCGTGGAGGTCGAAGTAATGACCAAAGTAGCCAAGATCAAGGTTCAACGGTTAATTCGACTTGAAACAGCCGGGAACTCCGAAGGGGACGATCTCGCAGGAGAGGCACAATAACAGCCTCATTGGGAGGGCGAAAGCCCTCCTGCCTAATTCGTAGAGGAACCCAACCCATGACTACCAAACGACAGACAACCCAACCAAGCCTCTATCAGACAGTGACGGACCGCATACTCTCTTTCCTCAAAGCCGGAACCATACCCTGGGAAAGGCCATGGCGAACCTCCCACTTTGCCGAAGGTCCCTTCCCCCGAAACTTCCGCACCGGAAAACCGTATCGTGGAGTAAATGTGTTTTTACTTTGGGCTACTACTTACAACTCCCCGTTCTGGCTTACTTTCAAACAGGCACAAGAACTGAAGGGCACAGTCAGGAAGGGCGAGAAAGGGAGCCAAATCGTTTTCTACAAGCAACTGCGCAGCAGCGCCAGGAAAGGAGAATTAAACACCGAAGAACAGGATCGTGCCCCTTTTGTGCTCTGCTACTTTACTGTTTTCAACGTAGAGCAATGTGAAGGCCTCACACTTCCTACCGATCGAACCCGCTTCGACCCAGGAGATCGACAAAGATGAATCTTCAGAGGCCATTATCAATGGATGGGAGAACCGTCCGGGTCTTAACCTGACCAGAGAGACCGAAAATCGCGCTTACTATTGCCCCAGTACGGACTCCATTCACATGCCCGCACGCTCTCGCTTCGTTAACGCTCCCCATTATTACAACGTTCTTTTTCATGAGTGCGTGCATGCCACCGGTCACGAAAGCCGTCTCCATCGAACCTTTGGCGCCCAATTTGGAGATGAGCTTTACAGCAAAGAGGAACTCATCGCCGAAATGGGCGCGGCTTTTCTTTGTGCCATTGCTGGCATCGCTAACGAGCACACGGAACGGAACACCACCGCCTATCTCCAGAACTGGGTTTCCAAGCTGGAAGAAGACAATAGGCTAATCGTTCACGCGGCCGCTAATGCGCAAAAAGCCGTTGATTTAATCCTCGGCCTTAAATGGCAGGAACAGGCAGAGACAAACGCTGACTCGGGGGAAGCTGCGGAGAGCGGCGACCCTTCTGTTTTCGATAGTGTTATTGCCGCTTAACGTCGTTCTCAGCTAGTTGTCCCAGCGTCAAACACCCTGATACTCATAGTAGGATTTATGCACGCTGCGAACAGCGTGCCAAAGCGGCACCCGCCGCGTCCCCGAAAATTCAGTTGCCGTTCGGGAACTTGCCGAAGCTGCATCACCTTCCGACAGGAGGCTTGCGTTGCAATCTACTTGCCAGCCCTCGCAAACCGCGTTAATCTCTTCATGACATGCAATACTTGGGCGCATTTTTAATTGGCTTCAGGTTTCCGGTTTTCGTTCTTGGGTTCTGTGTCTTTGTATTCGTACTTGCCGGCTTATTCTCCTGGCACGCCGGACATGACCGCGGCCCGGGCTGGGTAAAGATACATGACGGATACTTCAATCTCGACACCCTCAAGCCAAAACCGCTCCATCTTAAACCTTTGATTCCGGAGCAGCACCCGGAAATCCCACGCGCCGCGAAGGCAGTAACTTGGCGGCAAGCCTAACGCAGCGACAGACCTGCCGCCACACCCACCAGTAACGTAACCAGAAGCAGCAGGCTATGCCACAGCCGCCTGGTCGAGCACTCCGACTGATTCCGCTGAACGCCCCGTCTCTGCAACTCATCAGAAGCGGCAGTCAGTTTGGCTACCCCTGCAGTAATGGAGTCCACCAGCGCTGTATACTGCTGAATCACTGGCTTGAGTTTCGAGGTGAGAGTAGCCATCCCAGAAGCCGTGGCTCGTAAGTGCGCGGCGCTCGCTTCGAGGCCAGTACTGGCGAACTGCTGCCGGAACGCCTCGCCTATCGTCCTTGCGATCGCGGCCATATCGAGGCTGTTGGTGATTTCCGCAGGCAATTTGTCCAGGCGCTCATCAATCGCACCGTAGTATTCACCGGCCTTCGTTGTCAACTCGCCCATCTGAGTCATTGCCTCCGCCAAGGCAGCGGGGATACGCTGGCCGAGGAGAGTAAGTAACCCGAGCAGTTCCACGATGTGAAATAACTCATCGTGATCTGGCAATGAGTGGAAGTAAGAAATCAGCCCGGCATAAGTCTCGCGGTCTTCCGGCTTCGTGAGCCGGGCCACGAGACCAGTGAGTGATTGAGCCGTGGCGGCTGTCACGAAGCCATCTCCCTCGCGGACACATCAGGAATGGGTTCGGGAGCATCGAACATCGCGCGGCCAAGGGTTTCTTGCTCTCGTGCAAGGTAAGACTGAATGTTGTTCAGCTTGTTCCAGGCGTAGTCGTTCCAGACGGATTCGAACCTCAGTTTACCTAGGATCGCCCTTGTATCCGTTAAGGCCTGCATGAGTTGCATATTTGATTCGTGGCTCATAGCAGGATCTCCTCGACCCCTTCCAGTTCCGCGAAAAGATTTCGCCGATAAGCTTGCGCCCGCAGCACAACGGTGGTCTGTTGTAATTCGCGAACGTTGGCTTTCCGATCAGCCACCCGGTTCATTGTCAAGCCATGTTGCCGTGCTGGATTCTCCACCTTGGGCACTCGGTATTCCATTTCGATTATCTTGGGCTGAAAGACGCGGCGGAAGTCGGCAGCTTGCGGGCTCTGCTCCCAGTAAGTGAAGTCAGCCGGATCAGTTAGTGAGTTTTTCACGATCAGGTAATCTACCCGCCGCTGTAAAGCCTTCGCCCAACTCAGCACGCTTTCCACGCTGGCCGGGTCAGGCGTTACGATCCCGATAGCAGTGAACGCCACGCCGATCTCCCGAACGGAATCGAACATCGAATCAAACCAGCGATGTGCCACAGCGCCGGCACCCGCTCCCATGTCAGCAATAACGAGCGGCTTCCCCTCATCCAAGACATCGACAAAGGTGTCCAGGCCCTCGGATGTATGGATGTTTACCTTGCGGGCTTCCGGGAAGAAATGGCCGAGTGAGCCGCGGCTTTTATTCTCGGTGTCCAAATCCAGCAAGGTGAATGGAGTGGCCTTTTTCGGCGTACCATTCCACCAGCAGACTGGTGAAAGCAGTTTTGCCGACGCCTCCTTTTCCGCCTTGAGTGAAGACGATCCGGCTAGTAGGCGAGTGACTTTTGTCTGGCTGGCATGTCAGCCAGTTCGATTTGTTCTGTGGCGTTCATGGTGCTTTTAGTCCTTTATGGTTCGATCGATGGTTAACGGTTTGTCCTCGTCGTAGTGAAACTCCTGCAAGACTGCCGGTTTCGGTGCGAGCGCGGGCTTGTTGCGGAAAGATTGAAGGCTGGGCGCTTCTGTAGCGCTTCCTCCGGTGAAAGCTTCACGAAGGTCCCGAGGTTGCCTGCTCTGGCGGTGTCGCCAGATGCGACCTTCAGTCAACCTGTTTAATTCAGTCTCCGGCCTTATCTTACGGGGCCGAGAACGACGTTGACACTAATTCATGCAGCGTTGATGCGATCACATTGACCCGAGCATCTTCTTCAAAGATCGATTGAATGCGGCGATAGGTTCTGCCTTGCCTTCGCCATCGCAGAATCAGTCGCGATATGGCTCCAGCCGTGAGCGAAATTCATCTTCAGCAGTGGTCTCGTAAGATCCGTTCGCAGTTCTGGCTTCATAGAGAAAGCCCCGCCAGTGGGCATCAGTTTGCAACCCGAGCGCGATATGACAGCAGAGCAATGTGGGCCTGCAGAAGAGAGAAGAAGCAAAGACACCATCCCTAAGCCTTCGGCTTAGGTCCGGCCTGGCGGCTGAAAACGACCCCTTTTGTATCGCTTCTGACGGCTTCGATACGGTTTGCACGATTG
Source organism: uncultured Acidobacteriaceae bacterium (assembly GCA_963814195.1). Classification (GTDB taxonomy): domain Bacteria; phylum Acidobacteriota; class Terriglobia; order Bryobacterales; family Bryobacteraceae; genus Bog-105. The sequence continues at coordinate 832,594 of CAWFBU010000001.1, read as the reverse complement.
CTTCCAGGCCGTTGCATAGGTCGTTTTTGCAGTGTGTCGGCTGAAGTTGAAACGCATAAGCATTGGTGGGCTTCTACTTGAATTCTTCGACTGTGATGTCGGTGATGCAGGGACCGGTGTACGAGCCAACGTAGCGCCGCGGACTCCAAACTTCGCCTGGTTCTCGGTCGGCTGAATGAGGCGAACAACCTGCTGCGCGGCAAGGGCAGCCAGCAGTGCGGTCAAGCCGTGGCCAGAGACAGTGACCATGTGGGAAGCAAAGGCGATCTTGACCTGGTCGTTATCGCCCTCGGCATACACAAATCGCATCCAGGGCAGAACATGCGTGCAGCGTCGCAGTTGAATGACGAGATTAGCGGGCTTCAGATCGGCGTTGGTTTCTAATTGCCAGTCTTCAGAAACCCATGCGGATTCGCGTGTTGCGGTCGTTGACATTATGAGAAATCTCCTTTTGTTGAATTTGCTCTGGCTGAGCGGGCTTTTTAGAAAGCTGTTGGGGCTTGAAGACGCTGGATCAGATCGTCGTCGGAGATGGATGGCGCCTGGCGCTGATGCCGCCGCCGATCGCCGCGCCAATTCGCTGGCCGACTGGCGATCTCCGGATACGCCGATGGATTCCTGCAGGCCGACGCTGTCACTGGTGACCACTGTCAGGCCTTCGCGGGCGCGCGTAGCCGAAACGTAGAACAGATCGTGCGCCATGCGTTCGGCGGCGATGATTTCGAAGTCGACCGTCTTGCCCTGGCTGCGGTGCGCGGTGACCGCGTAGCCGTGTGTGAACTGCCGATACTCGGCCGGCACTTCGCGGCCATCCTGCAATTTGATGGCATCCGGACTTGACGTCGGCCACGGTGACCAGCTCGCCGTTCGTGGCTTTGAAACGTTCTTATCGCGCCAGTTGGCCTGTAACAGCAGCTTGTCGCCGGCGGAAATCTCGAGCTCCTGCTTTTCGAAGACGGCGAAGGCTTTCGCCTGGCTGGCGGTGATCTTGACTGTCTTCCCGTTCGATTTGCGGGCGCGTAATGCCGTGCTTGTCCGCGCCGATCACTTCCAGCGACTCGTTCTTCGTGCGATGCCCTTGACCGCCTTGTGGAACTCCAGCACCTGGCCGGGCTGATAATTCTTCATCTGCTTCTTTTGGGCTTCGGTCCAGTTCAGCGCCGAATGCCGAGTGAATAACTCCCCCTGCTTCAACTCGCCGGCACGCTTTCGATCCGCGCGGATGGCATGAGTAACGCTCTTGATTTCGTCGTGTGTAGCGGCTACCACCAGCACGGAACGAGACTCGCCCTTCACGTTTGGCACCGCCGCAGCCTCGCGTGTATGCCTGGCTGACTTCCTGAGCACGTAACCGCCAATCGACCTCACGGATCGCGCCCATGGCTTCAAGCTGCGCAAACCCTTCGGCTGGATGATTGCGCAGAGACTTCGACGGCAGCTCTATATTCGGCATTCGTCTGCCGCTTGATTTCCCGCAGCGACACGCCATTCAGATTGCCGACTCGCGTTCGATCACCCGAAGCGCGTCGCCTTCAGAAACGCTCTTGATCTGGGCAGTGTCGCCTGAGTAAAGAATGCGAGCGCCCTTGCTCTTGGCCAAGCGGATCAACTCCGCCATATCCTTGCTGCCCACCATTCCGGCTTCGTCAATGATGAGGACCTGGCCGGCAAGCTGGGCTTGCTCTTTAGGATCCGCTAGTAACCGAGCCACGGTCATGGCATCCCGGAAACCGACCTTCTTCAATTCTTCGACCGCGCTCGCAGTTGGAGCGACGGCCACCACACTGCGGCGTGCTTCTGTCAGGCCGCGTTGCACTTCTTTCAGAGTAGCCGTCTTTCCGGCACCGGCAGCGCCGTTTATGTTGAAGGCGACATCTCGAGATTCGAGCACAGCCAGGACTGCCGTTTTCTGTTCCGGCCGCAATGTATCCGCAGCAATGAAGTCCCGGCCCCGTCCTAACGCCTGGTGCCGATCAACACCCGCGTTGATGGTCGCCACCATCAGCTCCTCACGCTGGAGGCTTTCCTTCGTTGCCACCTCGCCGCGCGGCGGCAAGCATCGCGCCGGTGGCGATTTCAGCCTGCAGCGCGCCCTTCAGTTCGGACAAGTCCAACTTGCCGCGCCCATGACGCAGGGCTTCGGTCTTCAGTTCATAATCTTTGGCAACAGAAACACGCTCGAATACGTGCTCGCTCGCATAGTTCAGCGATGCGCCCGCAGGGGCTTGTTGTTGGCTCAAACCGCGTTTTATAGCGATCTGGCGCAACTCCCTTAACGTTTTCGCCTCATCGGCACGAAGGCGGCCGAGTTGGCCGGTCTTCACATCGGTAGTGCTGATCTCGGTTAGCTTTTCGGCACGTGTATCGCGCACCAGGCGCGCTATTTCGTTATTCGAAGGCAGCCGCCCGTTTTCATCCAAGAATATAGAAATTGCCGCATCCCGTTGCGCACTGCGCTGGCTGAACTTTTCCAGCGTTTCGGGCTTAATGCCTCTAATGCCGAAGCCATTGTCCTTGCCGTGTTCGAAGTGATCTTCGGTCTGATAGCCGAGTGCGGTGACACGTCGCGCCAGGCTGTTGCGATAAACCTCAGTCAGGTATTCGCGCTCAGCGTAGATCTCGGAGGCTTGCAGTGCTTTCCAGCGGCCTTCTATCGCGTCATAGGTGAGATTGCCGGCCACCAGGTGGGTATGCAGTTGCGGATCAAGTTCGCGGCTGGAATCATGCTCGTAGCGAGCAATGACAAGGTTTGACGTGTTGCGATCCTGATTTGCTCCGCCCCGCCGAATGCGCGCACCAGCCAGCCGTTCCATCTCGGCCGCCATCTCATCGACCGCTGCTCTGTGGGCTCCGATGAGACGCGGATCTTCGAGCGCTTGAATTGATATCGCCTTGGGTGACGATACTGTAAAGTCGTACAGGTTGCGGGCGTTGGATGTTTCCTCAATCGTCTTGCCATTCACTTCTCGCTCGTGAACTCGATCGGCGCTCTTACGCTGGCGCAGGAATTCACCAGTTGTCGGATCGTTGCCCCGGCGGATAGCGTCGAACTGCTCCATCGTCACGTCGCCTTTGAGCCCCAGCAGCTCCGCCCCGTGCCCGATCCATTGGCCCGTAACGGTCTCGCCCACCGCGTAATAGTCGTTATTACTGAGATGGTTTGCTGCGTAGGACTCGCCACCAGACATGGCTTTAATGGTCAGCACCCCGCACCCACTGGCTGCTGATCCAGTGTGTCTGTCTCCAATGGATTTCGCTTTCCCTTGGCTTTGACGATGGCCTCGACTTTTTCAGCGAGGGCACTATAAGGCGTTTGCGGTCTGTCGTCACAGCGTGGCAGTGAATTTGCCAGGGCCTTGGCGGTTTCTTCGTCGTCCTCATCGGGCTGCATCGGAATGATGCGCTCTTCAAATTCGCGCACTTTTCGCGAAGTGGGACGGTACGACAGATGGAAGCGTACGGCTAATCCTTCGTTCACCAGCACGCCCTGCAGCGGATCGAGCGCCATGACCTCATCCTTCGTCAGTAGTGGCGTCTCCACCAGATCGAGCGAGAAGTTCAGGCTGCGGTGATGATCACCCGTTGTGCCCGGGAAGTTCTCCTTTAGCCGCCAGTATTCAGCCTTGCCTACCGTGTCCGAGGCGTATTCCGCCGAGTGCGGATCATTGGTTCCATAGACCGCCTTGAGGCCGGGCTGTCCTAAGATCGTCTGTGCACTCTCTTTCCCATACATGCCCGAAAGGGCGGAGCAGTCATGCACGCCCACAACGACAAACACGCCGAAACTACGCAGGTTGGTTAGTGCCGTTACTAACTCGTTCAAGCGGTTGAAGCTTGTTGTTATTTCGTCCAGAATGACCAGGACCCGGCGGCGCGGTAAGCCGAGCGCGGCGCTGTCGCGTAAGCGGAGTAACAACATTTCGAGCATGGCTGTCACGACCGGTTTGACAGCTCTTTCGGTTGGACCTCCGGTCGGGAAAATGACCCACCCTGGTTGCTCACCACGGTTTAGAGATTCGATCCATTCTTTGATGACAAACACGCGAGCATCAGCGTCGTCCGGCATCATGGCGAAGCCATCGGAGGCTCTGGCTAATGAACTCTCAACACCCGATGACTGATCGCCCGATTTCGGGTTCATCGCGGAAGCAATACCAGCTCCTTTTATGCGGGGAGTGAAATGCTTCTCTGGATTTGCCAGCCAGCGGCCTAAATTTCTCGTTGTCGCCATTTCCGGCAATTTGGCATCTGTGGCGGCGTTCGCTTCTGAATACCGATTCAGAATCCATGCCAATCCTTTTTGAGACCAATCATTAAAGAAGGGCATTTCGCCCGGTCCGTCCGGAAAGACGCCGGCGGCGAGCGAGCGGGCCTCGTTAATGTCTCTGCACTCTCTCTCAATCCCCCAGCGCACACCAATCTTGAGACCCGGATCGACTGCCCAATCGCCGCGGCTTTCTGAATAGCGGCTGCGCAGGATTTCGCGCTTAGCATCGGAGGCAATGACTACCCAGTCTTCACGCTCCGCAATGTCGAGCAGCATATTAACCAGCGTTGTTTTACCGCCGCCCGTTTTCCCCATGTTCAGCATGTGAGTCGTCATGGCTTGAGCCGAGATGCGCGCCAAGCCGCCGCCCGTACCCACGCGGATGGCCATGCCTAATTTGCGGCGACGCCACCAAGGGCCAATCGACTTTCGATTCCAGCGCGCCAGACTTACCAGCCGCATGCCTCGCCGGAAAATCCCATCCATCGCAGACACCCGGCGACGCCAATCGATCAGCCGCCCGATCAGCCAGCAAGCCAGTAAGGTCCCGAGTGAACCGGCGAGGAACGGAGCGTACAGTCTCCAGAGGCCGCCATGGTAAATCCGGTCTCTCAGCCAAGCGTGGAAGGTTTGTGGATTGACGGGCAGCATGACGCGGCGCGCTCCGAAGCCCGAATCTTCGGCCAAGCTCGCACCCGAGACCCAGATCGGATATGGCACCAGGCCGTTTGCATCCGGCTTGCCAGCCCATGATGCAGATTCGATCTTCCGCAGGAGATCAACCGCTGCCGGGTTGACCCACTTGGCAGCCGTCCCATCCAGCCAACTGATCACGTACGTAGCTTGGTAGGAAACACGAAGGTCGCCGCGCGAACCAGCCCCCCAACTCCACCACAGCGGGAAGGTTGCCAGCGCCAACAACACGAATGCCCACTTAGCCAGTGGCAAGCGCAGCAGAAGCGAACCGAAACGGTTTCCGCGCCCTCTCGTGCTCGTTGGCAAGCGATCAGCAAGCGCGGCTAACCAACAGCCCGACCGATGGGTGTAGAACTTCTCGTTCAGCTTCGCCTGCGTTGCCAAGTCCTGGAGCCACCAGCCAGGCGTTCGCCACCAGGACATTTCTTGCGGAGCGATCACGCTACCTTCATGCCCCTCTTTGCCGAGACGTTTTGTTCGAGCCTCTCGGATTCTGCTGAACTGACGCCCAAGCTCACACGAATCCCCAAGCTCTCTGCTTCCGCAAAAAGCGGTTGTAATGCTGTGCCAACGCCTTCGTGCCGCATGCGTGCCATGTTCTGGGCGGTCTCCATCGAGACACCAGTGGGCATTTCATACGCCTGGCTCAGATCGATGTCCTCGCTTCCGTTACGCAAGCCATCTGCGAACTTTTCAACCGCGGTATCAGTTGCGGTCCGGTAGTCCCTGGCTACCATAGCGGCATACACTTCCGCTTTCTGTGCTAATTCTTCTCGGGATTCCGCAGCCGTCAGCTCCCCAGTTTCAACGCCATCAGCGGCGCTTCGAAGCGTTGCCGATTCCATCGTGGATGGCTCCTGCCCGGCCTCAACATTCATATCGCGCTCGAGGCTGAAGGCCTGCGATTCCAGCGCTTCGCTTGCCGTTGCCGGATCGCGAAGCTCGGTCTGAATGATCTGCGCATCAGCCAGAAGTGTCGCCGTACTTGACGCTCCCGCGTGAGTATCAGTTGCCCAAGTCGTCACCACCTCCGCCAGCATGCCCGGTTCGTTCCGTTCCTGCAGATTTTCCAGGTACTCTCTGTTTCCGCTTTGGTGCGCATCAATGTAGCCTTGCCGCCTCACATCTTGAGCGCTTTGCTTTCTCTCTTCTTGCAGATTGACTCGCCGTGCTGACTCGCGGTCGACAAAACCGTAACGCTCACGGTCGAGCGTAGGAAGAATGTCTCCTGGCACGACGTCTCGCAATCCATCCGTGCCATATTGCCGAACCACGTTTCGAAGGAAAAGTTCTGCTTGGCCTGGCTCATACCGGTACGTAAGTGCCACTTCCGGTATCGACTTACCGCTCATGAAAGCGTTAAGCGCTTCGCCCGCGTAGCCTGCATGCTCGCGGATATCAAGCGGCAGAGTTATTTCCGCAGCATCGAGGCGCTCCTCTTCCTGCCACCTACTGGCTTCCGCCTGACCCATGATGGTGCTCTCGGTAATGCCAATTGCATTACGAATAGCCTTGGACGGATCATCGATTATTTCGCGTGAAGAAAAGTAGTTGCGACGCAAATCTTCCCCAACGTCTGACCCGCTACCGACGCCACTCTTGGCCGCAATATCTTCGACCTTCTTGACGGTCTCGATCCACTCCTGCAATGGTCCTGGCATTAACGCCTGCCCTTCTGGTCTTGCATTTCTGGTCGCCTTCTTTCTCTTTTGACCGGGGATTCTTGTATACAGATATCGATGAACTAACCAGCGGGCATCAATGCCTGGCGCGGAGCATACGCTCCATCGAAACGAATGTCTTTATTGACGTGAACGTTGAATCGGGTGCCAGCGGGAACAAGACGGTCGGTCTGCGGTTGAGGGTGCGTTGCGTGAGCTGCGAGCCGGTTTCCTGAATGCTTTGCGCCGCACCCGCACCCGCCGCCTGCTGCCAGGAAGGGTAATAGCCGATGCCGCTCCCGCTGCGATTGTTAGCGAGAGAAGCCGTGGCCGAAAGCACGCTCGTCAGCAACGCCGTGCCTACTAACTGGCCATAGTGATTGTCGGTTTTGCCGCGCAAGCCCGCCTGGCCGCGCTCATCCTGCCCGATCATTCCGTCGAGGTCGAGCGAACTGGCGTCAGGGAAAATATGCCGGGTCCAGATTACTTCCACCCCGCCCTGGCCGAAAGTGGTTTTGTCGTTGTAGGTACCAATGAGGCGCGATCCCTGCGGAATCAGTAGATGTTTGCCGCTGGCTGTGTCTCGTACATTTTGGGTAACCAGTGCGCGTAATTCCCCGGGCAACTCGCTCTTCAAACCCTGCTCCAGCATGGCTGGAATTTCCCAGCCCGGCTTTGATTTCGAAAGGCGACAGCGGCCCCGTGCGGAGGTTCGGCAGCGAATCGTCTTCGGCATGCCTCCGAGCGGCTTCGGCAAACGTGGCAGGTGTGGCACCGCGACCTCCGAGTCGCGATAAATCGGGTGCAGCCTGTGCTGCACCCTGCGTGGAAGGAATCAGGGACTTGGCAAGCGAAGCGATCTGTTCAATGTCGGACGATGCGGGCATGCCGGGAATGGGCGTCTCAGGGCTGGTGGCCGGCACCCCACTCTTAGGCGCGTCCTGTTTTTTAGCTGTCAGTGGAGCATACAACGCTTCGTGCTCCAGGCGCGCTGCCTCTTGTGCCGGCGTCTCGGGTCGACGCTGCTGACTTTGCGACGGAGTCTGTGACGGTTGAAGAAAAGAGCGTTGGAAACCTGTATCCCGCATGCCGCTAACCGGTTGCCATGGCTGTTTGTTCAGCGAAGAAGGATCAGCCGGCGGCGGATTCGCTGGACCACTTGGCTGAGCCTGACTTGCAGTCGCGGGGGTGGTTGCATTCGCTGTAGGCTTCTGTAAATTGCTGATCAGCGTCTTGGCTTCAGTCTTCGGTATGGCCTGAACCGTCTCTGTCGTGGCCGTGCCGCCTTTCGTCTGCACCACGGCGTTAGCGGCCGAGCGCCGGTTGATTCCAAAGACAATGGCCGCCAGCACAGTGCCCAGAACAAGAATGGCGCATCCCAGCAAGCGTTTGTTTAGCCTCTTTCCCAGTGGAGGCTTTGGTTTTATGTCGAGCGGGTGAGGCTCCCGTTTGATCTCTTGCTCAATCGGTTCTTCCATTGGTCACCACCTTTCCGCGCTCGATCCGCACCGCATCTTTTACGGCCGCTCTGCTGCCGCCCGCCCGCAATGCCGCCTGTTCGAATAAACGATCCACGATGAACTTGCCGTCGACGAAGCGATAATTCGTCACGATGTCTTTGCCATCCGCATGCACCAGCAAAACCGGCAACTCGCGGGAACTGACGCACGCGGGCATCTGAATCACCGTATGTACTCCGTCGTCAAATACTTTTGAAGGTTTGATGCAGGGTGTTTTCCGGCCTCCCTTCCAGGCGTAATTAAAATTCAAATTCTCAACCACTTCCCGCACCACATCGTCGCGATTGATCGTGGGCGCTGGCAGCGGTACCGGCGCTGGTGGCGGTTCGCTCACTTTCACGTCGCGCCGCCATTTTGCGGCATCATCTGCCGGATAGCTGAAGGACACCCGAGCCATGTAATTTTCGGTTTGCGCGACCAAGCGCACGTAGTAAACTCGCCGATCTGTCGTCACCAATAAATTGGTTTCGCGAGCGACCGGAGTAGGTTTGAGCACGATCACTGGCGTGAGCGGGATGGAGCCGCCTGCGCCGCCATAGGCCATCAGGCTGAAGGTCCAGCGAACCGGATCACCTACCTGCAGATCACCGGTAACCAACTCGCCGGCTTCCAACTCGAGCGTGCAAACCCGCAACGGGGCGCACACCAAGGTCGGCATATCCGAGCCATAAGCATATTTCACGCGGCCCACCTGGTCGATGGAGACCGGCGAGGGGACACCGCCGCCATCGTTCCAGTACTTTGCGAGCGCGACAGCTTCCGCCGCGGATCCAGTGAGAGGTTTCGGGTCTTGCGCCTCGACGGCTGGTTCTGTTTCTCCTAGCGCCGCCGTGCACGAAATCAAGACAGCGACAAGTAATCGGTTTACCATTTGTCCTCGTAAGCTCACTTCTCCTCCCCGCGGACTTTGGTCCAGGTTGCGGTGGTAACGAACACGCCGAGTGGATTCTCGCGAGCGTCTTCCGCTGTCGCCGGCGGGTTTAGGGCCGTTGTCAGCGATGCCTTATAAAGCTGTTTCGTCGGGTCGCCTTGGGCGGGATGGTCGGTCTCCCACCAGGTCACTTCATACGTGCTGTCGCCGATCTTGAGCACGCTCGTCACATCAGCGGAAACTGTTCCGGCCCTGGCTCGATCGTCCGGCGGATTAGCCTTCCAAGCGTCCACCACGGAGGTGTACGCTTGGGTGTTCCGGCCCATCATGGCGACCACGCGTAAGGCTGCTTTCTGGCGCAAACCAGCGTCGGACGTGACCATGCGCCAGTCTTCCACCCAAGACCGCAGAGCGTTTTCGCGTGCCCACTCACCGCGCTCGCTGGACGTCTCTGAAGCGTGTGCAATCATACGGCCGTCCTCGCCATTCACGATGGCCACATAAGGGGTTACGCGCCGGGCCCCAAGCGCCAGCGTACCGGCAACGCCGCCGACAACGATGGTGGACAGAACAGCTAAACCCGCCATCCAGCGCCACGTACGCTCCCGGCTCAGCACGCTCCCAAACCGTTCATCCCAGGCAAGGCGCGCCGCCAAATAGGGGTTGTACGCGCCTGTCTCTTGATCCACTTCAGCCTGTGCCATGCGTTTCTAGTTCTCCTTTTCCTTAAATTGCATTTGGGGCTGGCGGCGGCGGAACCGCACGTGACGGTGATGGGCTAGCTGATGGAGTAGCGACTGGAGGTGTGGTGCGCGATTTGCCACCGCCACCCGTCAAACTGCCAATCGCTCCCCCCGCGGCTTGCGCGACACCCGCACCCTTGAGCGCCATGGAAGCGCCCATTGAGGCAACTCCCGCCATCGTCATCACCGGCGCGATGAGATCACCGTGACCGCTTCCCAGCGAGCCGCTCATGATGGCCCCCAGAGCCTTGGGCAGTATCCAAACACAGGCGGCGAGTATGATCGATCCGCCCAGAACATCCAACGCTGTATCAAGCGGCCCTATCGCGGTATCGAGGCTCCTAACCTCCGTCTGCCAAATCCCTATTTGCCTGGTTGCCGCGCCGATGATGCAGTAAATCACCATGACTTTCGTGCCGATTTGCAGCGCCAGATTGATGTAATTTCTGGCATATCCATCGGTCCAGCGCGAGCCACCGAAGCCCAGAAATAGATAGCCCACACTGAGCGCCATGTACGACTCACAGAGCGTCATGATCAGCGTCGCCGTAATTGCCGCAAAGCTGACGATGATGACAATCGTGCCGATGCTGACCATAAACTGGGAAGCGGGATCAGTCAGCCAAGCGGCCGTCGAGGCGCCGTCAGCCAGGGTCGATGCTAATTCCAGACCCATCATCCAAATTTCATTGGGAGAAAGCGGAGCACCTAAGCCCGCCGCAGCAACGCCGACCTTCGTCAAGCTGGAAATAATCGATGGAATCCAGACAGCAGCGTTGAGCATCACCGCCGCCCAGAAGCCGCGAGTCATCACAAACTTGATGAGGCAGGCCGCCCATTCTCTTAAACTCCAGCCGCTTTCAAGCGCCAGCTGAAACCCCGTCCAGCAAAAATCGATCACCATTAGTACGCCGAACAACCAGCGCATCGCGGTCAGGACGCTAGCGATCCAAGACGCCCGCATTGAGTCGAAGGCCGCTGCGAGATCGCCCGGTGATTGGGCCGTGGCGGGCAGACTCAGCACGAGCAAAAACACCACCAACAGGCAGACTGATGGTAGAAAGCGTGAAGTTTTCATCGCCTGGCCCGCTCTCGAAAACCCCAGAACGATTCCCGGCGAACCGCTAGACACAGGTGGCCTTCCGTAGTGTTTCCCCAGGTAACATCACCCGGAGCTTGAGATCGACACATCTGGAAGATTTCACCGGCTAGCGGTCTGTGGCTTTTCACCCAAAGCTGAATGGACTCTGTGCTGGCTTGGTGTAGATCACCACTGCCATGCGCTTCGGCGTAGGTAACAATCGCGCTGTGTGTTTCCTTGGGCTTGTCTTCGATGCAGCCCACCGCAGGAAGCAAAAACGTCAGGGTGAGCGGAATTTTGATACGCATGGCGTTAGTGAACTCCGGTCACGGGATCGTAGATTCGGATGTCGGGCGCAGGTGCCGGGCCCTTTTTAAAAAACTTCCCTTGCGCGGCTGCGGCCGTGTCCGCCTGCTGTTGCTGGGTGGCCATGAAAGTAGCTTTGCTCTGCTGGTCGGCCAGCATCAACGACCGCAAGCCCTGCAACTCGTTCACCTGCGCGCTTGCAAACTCGCTCATGGTTTCGAGAATCTGTTGTGCCCCCCCTGCGCCGGAGGCGTGACTTCTTATAACCGCCGTGAGCGCCTGCGAGGAGGCCAAATCGGCGCCTGAGAGATTGAGCATCCGCATGGTGCCAGCAATAGTGTCCCGATTGGTCTGGGCCCAGTTCAGATAATTGCGGGCCCACGGATGCGCCTGATCAAACGAGGCGTATCCGGGAAATTGCCTTTGAAACGCAATGTCCATGTTTGCGGTCGAGTAGGCAATCGCCAGGCCGCCTTGCGCTATTCCCGCCGCTGTGTTCACAAAGCCGCTGAAGTCGCTGAAGCTGTGTATGCCGTTGTGAATGAGGTTGGTGATCATCATTCGCTCCTGATTGACCATCGAGAACAGCTGGCTCGCTTGCCGCAGGTACTGCAGCACGAGCTGAACGTTATTAAGAATTTGAGTGAGCTCCGTTGCGGGAAGTGGTATTCCCGCCGAAGAGCTTCGGGAGGTCGCAATTCCGACCGCTGCTCCCCCGATCAGTTGCGTGAAGAGGCTACGGCGGCTGACGCCCGCAGTAGCAAGTTGTCCGGCTCGCATATAAACTCCTTTTCTGTTTCATTGTTTTGCTGTCGGCGGAATAACTCCGCTAGCTGGTCAAGATAATCAGCCCAGGTGGGCAACTGCTTCTTGCGTAGCCAGGCCCCGCGCCAATTGAAACCGTTCTCGCGAATCGTTTGTTTCATCCGCTCGCGCTCCTCTTCGCCGCTGACTCCACAGAAGGCAAGAGCCACCGGGCCAAGTCCGAAGTCCACCATTCGCCGCCCTTCCGGAGAGGTCACAAAATAATCGCGTTTTGGGATAGCTGATCGAATCGCGAGAATCTCACGCTCATTTAGCCCCGCGTCTTCGTAGAATTCGAGAGACCCGCGCTGTCCATCCGATCCCCGGCTAGTGGCGTCTGCATTCGGCAAAAAGATTTTGGTGGGACAGTTAGCGAGTACTGTGTCGCCGATGCCGCTGCGGGCAATCTGGCTAAGTTGCTGCGTCGCGAATACCACGGCGCAATTGAGTTTCCGCATCGTTATTAACCACTGCTCCAGCCGCTTGCGAAAGAGCGGATGAGAGAGCGCCACCCAGGCTTCATCCAGAATCAACAGCGTAGGAGAACCATCGAGTGAGCGCTCGACGCAATGAAACATGTAGAGAATGGCCGGGATGAGTGCCTTCTCGCTAAGGCTCATCAGGTGCGAGGTCTCGATGCACACGAAGCGGTCGGAAGCGTTCATGGAAAGGTTCTCGGCGTCAAATAGATAAGCCAGTGGCCCGGCACCCGTAAAGTGGTCGAGGGCCGTTCTTACTCCCTCATCCTGAATGTGCGCGCGAGCGTGGGTGAGTGTTCTTTCGCCCGGTGGATTGGCCGCTACCAGCCGCAGGCCAGCCGCCACCCGATTCTTTTGAATTGCCGTCAGCGACTTATCGTGCAGTTCGCACAGTGTCTCAATCCATTCCGCCGCCCAGGGAATTTCACCCAATTCGTCCAGCCACGCCAAAGGACAGAAGCCCGCGTCCACTTCGGCGCCGGGTGCGTAGAATTCGCCACCCACAGCCATCGTGAGCGGCCACATCGACTGGCCGTAGTCGAAGGCAATCACGCGCGCCTTAGGAATGCGGAACCACTGCGCGGCAATAAGTGAAAGCGCCGTGCTCTTGCCGCTGCCGGTCGGCCCTACTAGAAACATATGCCCTACATCGCCCACGTGAAGGTGGAACCGAAACTGCGTGAATCCGGTTGTCCCGGCGATCAAGAGAGGGGGTGTGCCAGGTGGAAGAAATTGGCTCGGGTTCTCGCGGCGCCCTGACCAGATCGCCGATATCGGCAGCAAATCCGATACATTTTCGGTCGACATATAAACCCGCCGAACATCGGAATAACCATCGCCCGGTAGCGTTCCGAGCCACGCTTCGATGGCATTCGTTTTCTCAACGCGCGCCGAGAATCCAGCCTGTTGAATCGCCTTGTGGGCAATGCGGGCTTGCTCCCGTAGTTCTTTCGGGTCTCGATTGAGCAGAATGACGCTCGACGAATAAAGGCACGCCTGCACCCGGCCTTCTTTTACATCCGCCATCATCAGATCCGTTTCCGCCGTTCGCTTGATGGCATGCAGATCGACTTGGCCGGAGTCGGTGACACCGCTCTTCTCCCCAAAGCCGCGCTGGGCCGCAGCATAGCCCCGCCTTATCTCCTGGAAGGCCTTCACCGCCTCTTGCTCGCTCAGCAAGATCGCTCGCGTGGACCATCGATATTCCAGGCCCAGCGCATTCAACTCACCGAGAATGCCCGGATATCCCAGTGTTGGGAAGCCGTCAATGGCAATGACCGCGATTCGCTTTTCACCGATGCACGGCTCCAGGCCGCCCGTGAAATCAGAACACGCTAGAAAGTCGTTCAGGTGTGCGGGAATAGGCGGCACCATAAGCGCTGAATTGTCGCCGTCCAGGCAGCGGCGGTAATACGCCAGCAAATCATCGGTCTGAGTGCGGAAGCCGCCCGGGTGTTCCACGGTGCGGCTCTTCAGCCGCTCGGCGCGAAACAATGACGCAAAGACATTCTCGAAGCTCTCGACGGCCGTGCGAAAGACTTGCAGCGCTTTGTCGGCCGCCCCGCCTTCCTCCGGCGAGCCATAGAGAAACTTCTGCATCGCATGCTCGGAACGATGCGGCGGCAGATAGGTCAGCGTAAAAAAGTATTCGCTCTCAAACCTCGCACCAGCTTGTTTGTTCTGCTCGCGCCGTTCATCGTCGATCGCTCTGGTTACCGGATCAGGAAACGCGCCGGCTGGCGGGTAACCGGATGCTTCTCTGCGGAATCCATTCGCTTGAATCATCCAACCCGACCCAAGACGCAGTACCTCGTTGAGTCGGTCTGCAAGCGCGGCCATCTGGGGATAAGTGGCCGTTTCCGTGTCAGGGCCTGCATACTTCCAGCCAGCCAGAAGGCTGCCATCTGTCTGCAGAAGAACGCTATCCTCGACCATCGAGAACGGCAGCAACAAATCGGCAAGACCGGCCGGTTTCTGACGCGTTAAATTTCTGAACACCTAAACCCACCCTTTCGGTAGCTTTCGAGCACGCGCATATAAGCCGCTTTTGGCGGGATAAAAATCCAAATAACGGACCGCTCTCACGTAAGCCTTGAGGAACAGCGGGTCGGCCTTATGAGCCGCGCGTAAAACTTTCACGGCAGAGACCATAAAAACAAGAGCAAGCGCCAAGAGCCACCACAGCGGCGCAACCAGCGCGATCATCACCAGTAATGCGGTTAGCGTGAAAATGGCGATCATCAGGCTTCGGTCTGCTCCGAGCCACGTCTGAGTCCGTACTCCGGATGCAAAGATTGGTGTTTCTCTTGGCGCTTCCATTTGTTCTCCTTTCTTTCTTGCTTTGGGGCTAGACCGTACAGCCAACCAAGCCCGGAAATAAAGCTCTAATCAACGGCAATGCAGTCAGAACGACAGCTGTAATGAGCGGCAGCATGACGGCCATCTTTCCGAACTCAAAGATGTCCGGACGGAACGCCATGCCACCACCGATCACGATGATTCCGGCTGCACCGATGGTCAGCGCCACCGGACCAGTCAGAGAGGTTAGTATCAAGGCCAGCGGAGCTTCCCAGGGAAGCCCGGCCGCCGAGGCAAAGACCAGGGATTGAATGGCCAAGAACGCCAAGGCAGCCAATAGGAACCGCTGCCGTCGTTTGATAAAACTGATCATTTCTTTAAAGGGCCTCCTCGCCCGAACTCACTCACTCAATAAGAATTTGCAAAAAAACTGTCTATTCAAGCGCTAGATCGTCATTACAAAACCTCCGTGTGATATTTCCCTTTGGCGAAGCCCTTCACGGCCAGAACTTCTTGCACGCGCCGGCCTGCCGGGTATCGTTCGACGTCCCGCTCGGCCGACACAAACACCGCCAGGTCGACGGCCTCCCCAATGAGCTCTTGCAGGCGGGAGGCCCGGGTGCCCTCCGCTGCCAATCTCTCCAGCCTTGTCAATGCACCTAGCGCGCTCGACGAATGAACCGTCGCGAGCCCGCCTGGCTGACCCGTATTGAGCGCTTTAAGAAGAGTCAGAGCTTCCCTACCTCTCACTTCGCCGACGATGATGCGGCAAGGCCGAACGCGAAGGCAACTCTTCAGGCACTGGAGAATAGTGACCGACCCCGCCGCGCGCATCGGAAGATGATTCGGGGCGCTGCAGCGCAATTCCAGTGTGTCTTCGATCAACGCAATCCGGTCATCCGGGCAAACCGAAGACATCTCGTAAATGAGCGCGTTCAAAAGCGTTGTTTTGCCGCTGCCAGGCCCGCCTGCCAAGACGATGTTTTTCCGGTCGCGTAGCCCAGCTCGGAGAACTTCCGCATGCGGAGCCGAGACAATACCGCGGTCGATATATTCATCGAGTGTGTGCAGCCGCCCTGCGATCTTTCGGATCGAGAAGGTAGGCTGCGGGACAACTGGAAAGCGAATCCCTTCGAAGCGCGCGGCGTAGCCGGGAAGCTCCGTCTGGATAAACGGAGTTTCGCTGTTCAACACAGCGCCTGAAATCGCAGCGATGACGCCGAGCAGAGAAGCCGCTTGCGCCTCCGGCATCTCACCGACCCGAGCCCAGGGCTTCGATTCGCACTTCACCCACAGAGAACCATCCGGATTCAGCGCGATGTCTTCCGTCGACGCTTCGGCGAGCCAATGACGGACGATGGGACCCAACTCACGATCAAGGTTGTTCTGCAGCCGGTCTTTCGGCGGAGGAAGGGAAGCAATGAGAATCGCGCTCATAAGGTCATACCTGCGGGGAGATTGATTGCGATGGTGCTGGGAATCCCAGCCAGGCGCGCCCAACCTTTGAGCGCTGTGAACTGCGAATGCGGGACGGATGGATCTTCTATCGCCCACCAGTCATTAGCAAGGCCGATTAAGCGGTTAGGATGCTCGCTTAACGTGGCGATTGCCGGCCAGGGTATCGTCATCTCGTAACACATCAAGACGCCCACCGATTCGCCGCTCACGCGAACGCTGCCCGGAGCAAACAATCGCAAGGGAACGCCGCTCGATTGTGAGAATGGGTGCCACATAGCGAGCGGAACCGGGATGCGCTGCTGGAAGCGATCCGTCTCAGCTCCGCGAATGACGAAGCCGTTGCGGTAGCGAGTTCCTGCCTCTAAGCTGGTAGCGCCAATCAGAGCAACTTGATGTTTCTTGCGAAGCGCTCTAAACGTCTCGGACCAGGCGAATTCCGTAACCTCAGACCAGTTCTCTTCGGCTCCTTCGGGAAACACAATCACATCAGCGGTGGAAGCGGCTGCTCGTTTCTGCATCGATAGAACAGCTGCGTACTGAGTCACCGCATCCCTGTTCGCTTGTGCATGCAATGTCACTCCTTCCCATGCATTGGAAGCCCTTCCGCCGCGCGCAAAATAAAGAAGATTGCAGTCCAGTGACAGGACGACGAGCGCCAGATAGACAAATCGATAAGGCACGCTTTCCACAGCTTCAGCCGTAATTGCGATCAGGACGAAAAGCAACGGCACACCGAGAAACACTGTCAGTCCTGGGAACAACCAGCCGGTCGCCATCAGCGGAGATGCCCAACCGATTAAGCCCAGTGGTGGAATGACTCCTAGCAGCACCCCGGTTATACTGCGCAAGAAAAGATAATTGGTTCCCCAAATCAACAGCCACGGCAGGCACAACAGCGACACGGCTACAACATAGAGCCCAATCGCCCTCGCATCGCCAGGACCAAAGAAACCCGTCACCGCCTGCGGCAAAGCCGAAATCGCGCCGAAATAATAAGCCATTGTGCAAAGCCACGCGCCCCGCCGATTGCGCTGTCGCATAAACAGGACCGGCGACAGCACTGACAAGATGACGAGCCCTGGATGGCCAGTTCTTACTCCGAGGCCGAGCGCCAACGCGGCGGCGATGCTTGTCAATTGTCTGAGCGTCATTGCAACACCACCACCGGTCTTAAATACTCGCGGATCTCCGAAGTCCGGATCGGACCGTAGTAGCGGCTATCCAGACTCTTAGCGCTGTGCTCGTTGATGACCCATACCTGGCCGAGTTGAACGACATACTCGCCAAACGGAAATCCAGGCAAGGATCTTCCATGGCTGTCAATCCGCAGCGGAGCGCTGTTGCGCAGCATCTTTCCATTCACCGTGACCCCTTGCGCCGATAGCGACACATGGTCTCCAGCGATAGCTACAATTCCTTTGAGAAAAGGGGTGGCCTCAGCAAGACAGGTGCTCGAAGGTGAGCGTTCCCCGTATCCACGCTCAATCGAAAGCGTCGCGTACGGTGCCGGCGGACAGAATGAGACCAGATTGCTGGCTGCGACTGTTTTATACACGCCGACCGGCAGTGAAGCTGTCGAGTTGAATCGATAGCCTTGTTGTGCGATCATGCTTCGCAGCGAAGACCCAGCAGCGGCGAAAATGAGCGTAAGTCCGGTTATAACTACTGCGTACCGCGTCAGATTCATACTTTCCTCGTTCCGATCTCGAAAAGGGCGTGCCTCAACGACTTGAATTCCTACGAAGCTGAAGACTGCCGCGGTGTGAGGGCAGAAGCGTGATTGACTTCGAGAAACGAACCGTTCGAAGAAACCGTAGCCGGGCATTCCGGCCAATAGAGGCGGACAAGATTCAGCCAGCCCCGAATCCGCTCCCGAAATTTGCGTTCTCTGGTGTAAGTCTGAACACCGAGTTGAGCGGCTAGGCCGAACGATCCGAATAAAGGAATGCGTTCCAATCGTTTGGCCTGATGACAGCGCCAAGTCAGCCAAGTGTAAAGATCAAGGCAACCTGGATTACTGGCAAGCAGTCGGACGACTTCGGCATCTACCGGTATCGGATGTTCCTGAAGTTCCTTCCAGAATTCCGGGGACAGCGTGACACTGTTGTCTCTTAGTGGCCCAGTCTTGCTGGCCTTATTCCTGCCCCACAGCTTCATCGAGTCAAAGAAATGGATGCGAGAACATTCCCACACTTTCGTTTCTCTCTGTTCCTCGGAACTCCCAAAGAACATAGTGCTTCCAAATACCCGCTGAAAGGCCAGCATTAAGCGGTCGTAGTAAATGCCATTTGTTGGCATTCCCCACTCAAGGAGAATCTCCGCACCACTGCGAAACCAGACCGTCGCACTTTTATGCCGAATGGCGTTCGTGGCAAGGTACAGCAGAACGAGCCGATCCTGTCCAAAAGGAACACCCCATTCGGGATGACCAACGATTTCGAGAAAGAACTTGCCGTTACGACGGCGGTAACTCAAGGTGCCTTTGGGCAGCCGTCTGATCGGCATGCCACATAGAATGAATGGCCTAGCGCCAAAAGCGACATCTTGCTCGCCGGAAACGCGGCGTTCCCGAATTAGCTGTACTTGGCTGGCCTCATGCTCAACCGCGTGCGTCCACGTGAAAGTGCCCGCTATCTCCTTCGCGGAGTTCATATTGAACTCCCGAATGTTGAGCAAATCTCAGTGCAATAAGCGCCGAACAGGCCGCTCAAAGTAATAGGGAGCTGAGCAGGCCGCTCAAAGAATGAGTAACATAGCCTTACCCAACTTGCTTCACACGCAGGAGGTCACAGGTTCGAATCCTGTCGCGCCCACCATCTGCTCGTGTAAGACACCACTAAATCCACTCAAAGCCTAAACCGCGTGAATGTGAGGCCAGGCAAGCTCAACTCCCTGCTGCAGTAGCAACCGTTGAAAATCTTCAAGCAGCGGTTTGGAACTGCGGATTGCCCTTGGACTTGAACTTTTCGTTACTGCGAACGCTGCCAGTACACCCACCGCCTCCCCAATGTTCCACTCGACCGGATGCAACCGATAGCAACCATTGGTGATGTGAGTAGTACCTATGTTCCTCGACGCGGGCAGCAGATTTTCCATTCGCTTGGGCAGCAAGGCCCCCAGAGGAATCTGAAATGGAAGCGAACTGATATCGATGTAATTCGTCTTTCCAGCAGACGGGTGTAGATCGATCCGATAACACCCGATCCCAACTGAATCAGGAAAGTTCTCCGCCGTAATCTCTTCCTTGGATTTTCGAAGAGTTTCTGCCCGCATGTCAGTTCCGACGTGCTGTTCCAAGACGGTGAACTCAGCTTGAATGCGACGAGCTTCTCGGACGTAGGCGTACTTGGCGAGCCCATCCTCGGTATCGACGATATCCTTGCGAAGCCGAAGTCCCTTAAAGCCGGTGCCGCCATCCGGACGCGGGGCGTCAGTCTGCATCCAATAGAGAAAAGACAAGCTCAGTTGCTTCGCCCCTTGCAGCAGTTTCTGCTGTTCGGGCTTATTGGCCGTTACCAGGTCACCCAGCCAGTAATCGTTTTGGGGCCAATTCACTAACGTGATGTCGCTCCGATAGGCGCCGTCGATGAAGTTCCCCCGATCTGCAATACGTCGATAGGTCCACAGATTAAAGCCGGTGTCTTGTCCGCCTCGCTCCGGATTGGGCGTCAGGTGTCCTTTGCGAGGCCCCAAGGTCCTCGGTTCGCTGGCAGTCCAATTCAGCAGTGGACCAATCCAGGGTGGCGAGAGGTTGGGGACATAGTCCCGCCACTGCGCATATCCGGGAGGCTTCTCGATGGTGTGATCTTCGCCTGGGAGGTAATCCATTGCGAAACAGTAAGTGAAGGACTGACTGTTTGCGGGCTGTGCAACGGCCGGAGCATGTTTTTCTCCGGTGGAAGATTGCGCTTCCGCACCTGTGACGAACTCAGTTTTCGTCAGCGGCAGCAGGTCCCCCAATTCCGTAGCATCGACAAAGTACCGAGCTGTGATGGTCCGCTTCTTGCCGCTTCGCAAGTCGCTGACGGTGACGCTCGTCACACGATCTGCTGAAACGGTCGCGCTGTCGAGGAGGTGCATGCGCAGTACAAGCAACTGGCCGTTGCCTTCAAAGGGAGCCAGTAACTCGTCAAGGACCGCCACCGAGACGCGGAACTCATGGGTGAGCCGTGAAACCGTACCATTGCCTGGATTCAGGTTGGGGGTGCGCCGGGCGCGCTCGTTGAGCGGGTAGTGCCTGCGGTAATACTCCCTCACTGCCTGGCGGTAATCCCGGTATGCTCGCGTTGACCCGAACTGCTCAATCCACAGATGCTCATCCGGGGGCACGGCCTGCGCGGTCAACTGGCCGCCTAACCAATCGGTTTCTTCCGTGAGGATAACGTTCATGCCATTGCGGCAAGCTGCAAGTGCGGCAGCGAACCCGCCGACTCCGCCGCCCACCACGAGGACGTCGCAATTCATTTCCGCTGCATTCAATTTCATTCCAACCGCAGCGGTCAGAGCGGCAGAGCGTTGTAGAAAAGTCCGACGATTCATGACCTAGAAATTAACCTTCAAACCAAACTGAATGTCACGTGGACTGTTTTGCTGGGCGGTAATCTGTCCGAATGACTGGGATGTAATTGTGCCATTGGGAGCGGCAAACTGTGGATGATTAAACAAGTTGTAGAACTCGGAACGGAACTGGGTTCGGATGGTGTGGTCTCCTAGTGCCAAACTGAAGGACTTCACCAAGACGGTATCAACATTCCTTAACGGATCGGTGCGAACGTCCGGTAAGACCGGGCCGACATTGCCGTAGGTGAACGCTGGAGCAACAGCGAAATCGTTAGTGTTAAACCATCGAGCGATCGTGGGGTTGTTCAGCGCTGCGCTCTGCCCATTGCTTAGGGCTGTCCGGGTGATCGAGATCGGGAAACCACTCTGCACCTGGATGATGCCATTAATGTTCCAGCCTCCCAGGACGAAGTTCAAGACCGGATTGATGTTTTTCCCGAACGCACGGTCGTGCCCGAAAGGTATATTCCAAACGCCGCTGAATCGAAGTTGATTCGGTGCGTCAAAAGGGGAAAGTCCTTTCTCTAATCTCCGGTTGTAAAAGTCATTGGGTGTCCGAACATCGTCAATGGCCTTCGATCGCGTGTAAGCCAAGAGAAAGGTAAGAGACGAGGACAGGCGCTTCTCGACCTGGATCGTAGCTGCCTCGTATGTTGAATTACCGGCCGGCGCTAAGACCTGGGTGATAGCTGTGTATTGAGGAAATGGAAGCAGCAACTGCTGGCGCGACGTGGTTCGCGCGGAAAGAGCGCCGTTCTGTATCACGCCGAAGAAGGGATTATTCACGGACGCAGTAAGTGCTGAACCGAGTGCCAGGTATTGATCCGGCAGTTGATTGATGTTCCACGTAACGGGCAGGCGTGTACTCTTGCTTCCCCAGTAATGGCCGTCAACGATGAGTCCGCCGGGTACTTCGCGCTGGATGCCAAAGCTCCATGTTTGCGTGTACCCATTCCGGAACCCATACTCAGGCGCCGCGATACTGGAACCAATGTTGGCCAGCGGGTCACGGTCGTTCAGAGAAGGTAAAATGCCCTGCGGAAATGGATTGTCTATTGTGTTGAACGGCGTGACATTGCCGTCGAGTGACGTCACCATGCTGGTGGTACGCACGGCCTCCACAGCGCCCGCGCCATTGCCTTGGATATTCCGCGGGAGGAAGAAAATGCCATAACCGCCGCGGAACACGGTCTTCGGACTCAGGCTATAGGCAAGTCCTATACGAGGATTGAAGTTCAGAAAATCGGTCGCCTGCTGGTTTCGAGAATGATTGTCGCCCACCCATTGCAATGCGCCCGTTATAGGCGGCAGTGCCGGGGAAGTACCGAGGGGATTCGGATAGGTAGGGTCAAAGTAGGCAAGCCGATTATATTTCTCTCGATCACCCAGGCCAACTTCCCACCGTATACCCAAATTGATGGTGAGTTTCTGGCTCACTTTCCAGTCGTCCTGAAAGTAAGTCGCGTAGTAAAGGCCTTGCGTTGAGATCGGGTTTATGGCGTTGATGTTACCGCTGGAAGCATCACCCAAAAGGAACGAAGCCAGGCCGAAGCCGCTATTCGCACTCGTTTGGGAGGCATTTGGCCCCTGTGTGAAAGCACGGGTAAAGCTGTAAGTTCCGGAGGCCGAACTGTTCTGCCCTTCATTGAAGTCGAGTACTCGCCAATCAGCACCAAACTTCAAACTATGTTTGCCACGCTGCCAAAGCAGACTGCCTGAGGTGGCCCAGACATTCCGCGGTTGATATTGGGTGAACGAGTCCCCGCCATTGCTAGTACCTGTGATATCGCTGATGTTGAACACCGGGAATTGCGGGCTTACAACAGAAGTTAACGTCGTAGGAAACTTCAGGCTGCTGAGATTGAAACCCAGCGACTGCCCATATTGGAATGCCAGCGCCCTGCTGAACGAAGTCTGAACAGTGCCGACGACATTTGGCGAGAAAACATGAGTCAGCCCGAGAACCGCTTGCGAGTATGTGTCCTCCGTATTTCGGCCGCCGCCGACAGGGAGTGGCAAAGTGCCGGGAACACTTCGCACATCCTTCTGCCGGGAGACGCGCCCGAATAACCGGGTGTCGTTCGTGAAATTAGCATCGGTGCGCAGGTCATACTTATTGCTCGCCAGGGTCGAATTCGCTGAGTAGAAATAGTTGTTTTGTCCGGTGCCTGGGTCGCCGGGAAGGTTGGCGAGTGGATAGAGTTGGAGAACGGCCGCGGCTACCGGACTGATACGGGATGTCGGAATCGTATTGTTTGGGAACGCCGATCGTTGCCGGGTGCCGTTCCCTAAAGTGATCACCGTCCCGGGATCGTAGATCGTGATCAATGAACCATTGGCAGTCGTGGACCGCGAGAAGTCGCCTGAGCGCTGTTGTGCCGTCGGCACCGTACTGATTGTGGTTTGCGGATAGCCTTGGCGCAAGCCTTCATAATCGCCAAACGCAAACCATTTCCCTTTCAGGATTGGACCTCCCACATTCCCGCCAAACTGGTGGCGCTGAAATGACGGTAGTGAACGGCCGCTTCGATTGTTAAACCAATTGTTGGCATCCAGTATGCTGTGTCGTTCGAAGTCGTAAGCAACCCCGTGATAAGAATCGGTGCCGGACTTGGTGACGATATTAACAACGCCCCCTGATGTTCGACCGAACTGTGCATCAAAGCTTTGCGCCTGCACCTTGAACTCCTGCACCGAGTCGACTGGAGGATTGATGATGCCGCGATTAATATCGGGTGTAGTGTCCGGTGCGCCATCGATGAGGATCTCCTGGGAACCTGAACGCCCGCCGCCGACGTTGAAATCAGATTTGAAGAAGTTGCGGCCGACGTCGTTACCTCCACCGTTTCCGAAGTTGCTACCCAGAACCACACCTGGCGTCAGCGCTACCAAGGCAAGCGGATCGCGGATGTTCAAGGGCAGGCTTTCAATACTTCGGGTAGTGACGACCTGCCCTAGCGTAGCCGTCTCAGTCTCCAATGGTGGAGGTGCGGCGGTGATAGTCACTTGTTCAGAGATCTGCCCGGGCACCAGATTAATGTCCAATTCGAAAATCTGTGCCACCTGCAGAGTTATTGGACCCTGCTCGAATCCTTTGAAACCAGTGACGGTGCAACTGATCCGGTACTGCGAAGGCGGCAGGGAGGGAAACCGGTAGATTCCTTCGTCATTGCTAACGGTGTTATAGGTCGTGTTCTTTTCGACGCTGGTAGCGGTTAGGTGGACGCCCGGAATGACGGCTCCGCTAGGATCCTTAACAACTCCCGTAATCTGGGCGTCCACCGCTTGCGCCGGCATACGGGGAGCAAACACGCATAACAAACTCGCCGCTATTGCGGAGAGACACAAATACTTTCTGGAACGTCCCACGACCACTCATCCTCCAAGGCGAAACTGTCAGCCATGGTCGTCCTGATTTGCCGGCAGAACAAGTTTCCACCTGTTTGTTACGACAAGTTACGTAGCAGGTTCAAATAGTTGCGCGAATTAGCAGTGATATAGTGACGCCAGGAAATGACCGACGCGACCTCGTCGACGCCTGCGGCAGATCGGGGTTATCCTGCACTTCCCGAAGACGTAAAGCAGATACTCGACAGCCGAACCTTTGAAAAAGCACCCGCCCTGCGCGCGCTGTTAGCGTATCTCTGGGAACAACGGGATGCCAACTTAAGTGAATACGCCATCGCCACCGAAGCGCTGGGTAGGAGTCCATCGTTCGATGCACGCACCGACGCGACCGTTCGAGTCCAGGTTTCCCGGTTGCGGCAGAGGCTAGAGCGCTATTACGAGAAAGAAGATACTGCTTGCCTGAGCCGACTGATTATTCCATTAGGGTCTCATCAGATTACATGGCAACAAAGGCCGCGCTCTCAACAGAATGAAGAGAAGCATGCATTAGAGCCTCTTTCGTTCACCGAGCAACCGGTTCTACCGGTTCGAAGTACAAGTGCTTCTTCGCGGACTTTGGTGCTGCTCTCCACGCTACTAGCCATCATCAGCATTAGCGAGGCGGTTTACCTCTACCGACTGCATCGCGAAAGAACGTTGCAAACGAATGCTGTCGCCTCACGTCCT
Organism: uncultured Acidobacteriaceae bacterium; assembly: GCA_963814195.1. Classification (GTDB taxonomy): domain Bacteria; phylum Acidobacteriota; class Terriglobia; order Bryobacterales; family Bryobacteraceae; genus Bog-105. Next base: position 807,776 of record CAWFBU010000001.1, on the reverse strand, counting down.
TTGCCCTGGTTTTGGAGGAAGTTCTTCGGAAACGGGCACGGCACTCGCATTACCTTACCTACGCCGCTCTTCTTCTCTTTCAGCCGGTCCCAGAATGATGGAAGGGCCTCCATCATGTTTAGGGATACCGAGATAAACGATTTTGAGGACAGATCGCTCTCGCCGCCATTTCGGATTTTGGAGAAGAATCTAGGCTCTCCAGTGCTGGCCGAGAACTACACGGTCACTTCCGATACCTTCGCCTCCGTCCGGCTGGCTCGCTATTGCGATAAGTTGGGCTTCCAAGCCGAAGTCGCCAGCAGTGCAGATAACCCGCTAGAGGCGTTAGATCATCAGAACCTGATCGGTGTCGGAACATGGGGAACACTGGGGTCTCTGAGCCCTTATCTGGAACGGATGAGCTTTCGATTGGGCCGTCATGAAACCTCTGTGTCTCTGGGCCATCCGGAACCAGGAGAACCAACTGTTGTCAGCAGTGTTATCGAGTCGCCGGAACGTGGCATTTGGCCCGGGGTAGTAGCCTTTCTGCCCGGCAACAGTGGTCAGACACATCTGCTCGTACTGGCATCACGTCATACCTCAGCACTCGTTTCTTTTCTGACGAGCAGCGATGGACTCGAGCAACTGAAACATATATGGGAGCAGCACCACTCCCCAGAATATTTCGAGGTAATCGTCAGCGCCGAACTTAGCGGACGAACGGTGGTGCGCACCTGGCCGGTAGCGCTCCACGCTTTCCGAAACAACCCGTAACAAAGGATAAGAAACCTAAAGTAACTTCCACCTGACAAGCGCGAGCGAGACACTTTGACGGTAGATGCGCGCTCTTCTATCCTCTATTACTCTGGTGCTGGTGGTCTCGGCCTGCTCCCCTGCTCAAACTACTTCGGATCTAGTCGTTTATGGAGGAACTGCCGGCGGGATTATTACGGCCGTTGCTGGCGCGCGGGAAGGTCTCTCGGTAGTTCTGATTGAGCCAGGTCATCATCTCGGGGGCATGGCTACGGGCGGCCTTTCTCGCACCGACTTTGGAAAGAAGCAAGTCATCGGCGGATACGCGCTCGAGTTTTACTGGCGTGTCGGGCAACGTTACGATCTGGCGCAATTTGCACAGGCATTTGGCTGGTATTACGAGCCACACGTAGGCGAGCAGGTCTTCTCCGAGATGCTAAACGAGGCCAAAGTTCGCGTGATCATGGGGCAGCGCTTGCGTGAAAAGGACGGTGTCACAAAGGCTGGCGGCAAAATCGTTTCGTTGACCATGACGAACGGAGCGACCTACGGGGCTAAAGTTTTTGCCGACTGCACGTATGAAGGAGACCTGATGGCGCAATCCAAAGTCAGCTTTACCGTTGGGCGTGAGGGTAGCGCGAAATATGGCGAGAGTCTGGCGGGTGTCCGCGACCATACGCCATTTCACCAGTTCCTCGTACCGGTAGATGGCTACGATGGCCAGCATCAACTCTTGCCGGAGATCTCAACGGTTCCTAAAGGCACGACCGGATCGGCGGATGACAAGGTGCAGGCCTACAACTTTCGGATGATCCTAACGAACGATCCGTCAAATCGACTTTCCATCCCCAAGCCCGCCGATTACGATCCCCGCCGTTATGAACTGCTGGCTCGACTTCTTGCCGCCAAGGTGAAAGCAACAGGTGAGGTTCCTAAGCTACGCGACTTCACCCTGATTGCCCGCATTCCGGGACACAAAGCTGATTTCAATAACAACGGACCGTTCTCGACCGACTACATCGGTAAGAGTTGGGACTACCCGAATGCCTCTTATGCGAAGCGTAAGGAAATCTGGACCGACCATATCAACTACACGAAGGGCTTCTTTTACTTCCTCGGACATGATGCTCGTGTGCCTTCGGCTTTGCGGGAGGAGGCAGACAGCTGGGGTTTGCCCAAAGACGAATTCGTCGATTCAGACCATTGGCCTCATCAGCTCTACATCCGGGAGGCGCGTCGGATGGTGAGTAATTTTGTTATGACTCAAAAGGATCTTCAAACGGAACTGACGAAGCCAAATCCTATTGGCATGGGTTCGTACAACAGCGACTCACATAATGTAACGAGAGTTGTGGATGCGAAAGGAACTGTGGAGAACGAGGGCGATATGCAGGTACCCGTAAAGCCTTATCAAATCCCGTACGGCATTATGGTTCCGCAGAAGACCGAGGCGACGAACCTGCTGGTCCCCGTTTGTTTCTCTGCCAGTCATGTCGCGTACTCATCGGTCCGAATGGAGCCTCAATACATGATCATCGGGCAGGCGGCAGGGGTAGCAGCCGCAATGAGTATTCGGCAGGACAGTCCAGTTCAGGAAGTCAATCAAGCCGAGCTTTCTCAACGCTTGCTAAGGCAAGGCGCAGTGCTGGAATATCGACCATCGCCGCCGACTCCGGACGCTATCATGAAGCTCTTCCAAAGTCGGACTAAAGACGCGCGCTTTTCACCCGAGTTCTTCTGAGAAGCTTGAGACAGGCAACAACTGGGTCTTGATCAAAATGCCGCCGCTACAACTAATCTCAGACCGTTGCTCTGAGATACGCGCCCCAACCACGTTCTAATCGAGAATTATTTGCCTTCAGGCGATTTCACCAAGTATAGATCTCGGTCCAATACTCGACCAACCAGTCTCACTTCGCTGCCGCCACTTACAAGTTCATCGCGTAAACGAGAGCTCTCTAGTAGCAGGAATTGCGGGTGAGAACGAATCATCTGCTCATACGATTCTTCTGGGTAATTAAAAGCGCGCTGGACTGCCTCCGTTGAAAGAGCGAAGTTCGTTTGTTGTTTAACATCTTCCGGATCAAGAACCAAGACCATGCGCCTCTTCAAGTTGTCAGGCCCGAATAAGGATAGCTTCATGTACTCGATCCAGGAAGGCTCGAAGATAGGGACTGGGGGTAGAGCGTCTAAGAGGGACACGTTCGACCTCGATATTCCGCCAGTATTCTGTCCCGGCCTCTCGATCACTTCTTTCAGGGCTGGGTTACCCGCAAAAACGATCAATATGAGCAGCACGACAGAGGACAGGGCCCGGTTCGTCATCCGGTAAATGATGATCGCGAGGGCAATAGCTTCGGCGATTCCAAACATAAGCGCGTACCTCGCTACATAGCTATGCGTGACAAAACGCGCGACCAGGTAACTAATTACCGGAATCGCATAGAGCCCGGCGATGGCTATGCACTCATGCTGGCGCATCGGAATGGTCGTTTCCTCAGGAGATGAACTCCGGTAAGAAAGCCACCAAAAAGCGCAAAGCGAGATGAGGATGATCGCGATCGGTCCGACACCCAACAGATACGTCTGCCATAGATCATCAATGATCACTCCATGCCATGGACTAATGCGGTATTGAGAAGCAGCAGGAAGCAATGGTATGTAAGTGAGAATTGTGGTTGCGGAAAGCGCAAATACCATCCAGATAGCAGAATCGATTCCATTTCGGAAGGAGCGCCATAGTTCCGCAGCAATCAACGGAATGTAAATGAGTCCTCCCAGGAAGTGACTCAACAGCACGCCTACAAGGCACAAATACATCCCGGTGAGCGCGCCTATTCGTCTGTTGGAAGACTCCGTCGCCCTTTGCCAGAAAACGAGAGACCAACCGGAGAATCCAAGGAGCATTCCATAGGGTCGAGCCTGAATAGCAAAGAAGAAGGCGGGGACAATCATTGGGATGACTGATGCGGTCAAGGCGACCGATGCCGGAAACCGCCTTCGTAAGAGTGTGAAGAGGCTAAGCATCAAGGCTCCATACCCAATAATCGAAGGTATGCGATAAGAGAGCGGGAAGCTGATAGGGAGGCGCAGGGAAAGATAAGCTAGGACGGGGTACAGTGGCGGGTCAAGTGCCGGAGGATAGTGCTTAAGAGTCCACCACAGCTTGGACAGGCTCGGCAGTTGGACCGCTGCAAACGTTAGCAGTTCATCCGTTTGCAACTCGGTCCCGCGCGAGAAGAAGACAGCTCTCCCTAGATAGATGAGCAGTATGGCTGCCATAATCTGCTGCGGGTAGCGTTCAACCAACTGATCTATTGAATTTAGAGTGACGGCGAGCTGGCGCTTCGGCCATTGAGCACCAGTGACCGGGCTAGGCATCACGTTCATCTTGTCATATCGCTTGGGAGTTTCGCTTCTAACTTTTGGCCTCTACACAACTCTCCAAATGGTCTCTCGCACGCGGGCAGGGAAGCTTTCGTTTGGCGCTGCGCTACTGAGCTATGTTGGGTGCAAGTTGTTCATTTTCCGAGGCTGTTTATGGCAGTGGCGTTTCTCTTCCCCCACCACCTAATCAGAGAGATCTCTTCAAAACTGGCGCCCTAACCTGTAGTGCTTTGTGGGAAAGCTGGTCGGACTGGAGAGGCCGATTTCTCTGCGTTGTCGCACCTGCAAATGGCAAGACACGTAGCAGCACCAGACATGATGAAGAACCTTCCTCATCGCGGACCTTCCCAAAAGAAGCTTAAGCTCCTCCAGTGTCACTTCGTCTGCCGCTGGCTCTAACAACGAGCATCTTTGCGACCATTGCGGCTCGCGTGGTGACCCCTAGCTTGGCGAAGATTCTTCGCAGATGACTGCAAACAATCCAGGGACTTATGTTCAGCACGTCGGTGATGACTTAATTAGGACAGCCACGCGAGACCATGCGAGCGCCCTCTTGTTCGCGCGGACTAAGAGGTGGGCCTGCGGAGGTGGATTCTTGCCGGCAACATCCTTCGTTTGATCAACAATGCGTTGTTGGGCGGTCGTGGCGATACGAACCAGTCACTCCCAGCCTCATTCAGCAATCGCTCAGCGATGAACGCAAACATTCGTCACCCTTCGCAACAGACTTCTCTCGCGCCAGACGTCCGTACAGAATACGAGTTGTAGATTCTGGGTGATTAGGTGCCCTCTTTCGGCTGGAGGAAAATCCGAAATCGCTCAACCTCTGCTTCGAATTCCATCTGAAAGGCTCGCTCAGCAGGCTTGGCTTTGGCAAAGCCTGCGTCGACCGAGAACTTACGTTGACGGTTCGAAACGTTCACCCAGCCCACCACCTCATCTCGCCACAACACAGGCATAGCGTAGTATCCGAGCTTTCGTTTGGGAGCCGGTGTGTATGCCTCGAATCGATACCGCCATTCCCAGAAATGTTCAAAGCGGAGCCGATCCCACACCAAGGGGTCGAAGGGCGCCAGAAAGCGAACGCAATCTTCTGCAGGGCCACTCGACAGTCTCGCCCTGGGCGATGAGCGCCCCGTGCCGGATTTGACTAAGGCGCGGCGAGATGCAGCATGCGCCTCGGGATCATACCCGCCTGATGGCCACACATAACGGACGCCTTCCGTTTCGGTGCTCGCCAATGCTCCCGACTCGATCAGAGCAGTAAGGACTGAGTGCCGACCTTGTAACTCGGGCGCAGCGTGGGCCAAGTGCTGCAGCGCCGATCGCAAGCTACGCTCCGGCAAAGGCTGGAGAATGGTAGCAATCAGAAGAATGAGTTGCTCAAGCCTCACTTCCGGTTCCAGAGGACTCGATTGCTTTGTTACGGATTCGTACAATCGGATTCCGTTTTCCCGGCCCGCCACTCGCAGCAGACCTCGATAGTGTAGAGCGTGCAGCGCCTGCGTGGTCGACTTGGAATAGCCGCCCCACGCGTTGATCTCACGTTCCCTACCAAGGTGGGCTTCCAGTTCTCGCGGATGAATCTTTTTGTGAGCACATACGATGTCCAGAACTCGCTGTTCTCCTTCGCTGAGCTTGCTCGCAAGTCTTGGGTGCAGAAGGCGCGCGGTGGCTTGCGGGACGAAGCCGTACGCGTATAAAAAATCCTCCTCGATCCGAAGCGAAGGGTACTGTGTTTCCAGGTCGCCCGCATGGTAGGACTTTACGCGGTGCCTTAGAATCAGATCTTGTGCCCGGGCTGGCGACCGTATCGGGTCGGCTTGTACAAAGCCCAGCTTCTCCACCGCTTTTCGCAACGTTGTGGGCCGGAAAAGGGACATTTTGAGCGCATGACGCTTGAGCTGTTGCAAGGTCACCTTCATTTCGTGCGCGTACCTTCCATACAATGACGCTATGAAGATTTCAGCCCGTAACCAGCTTCGTGGAACAGTAGAAGCGATTGATCTGGGTGTCGTCACAGCAAAGGTAAGTGTTCGAGTGGGTGAAAACCTGATCGAGAGCGTGATAACCAAGCAGAGCGTTGAAGACCTGAAAATTCAGGTAGGAAGCGAGGTTACGGCGGTCATCAAATCGACCGAGATCATGCTCATGGTCGATTAGCTTTGGGAATCTACAAAACACGGGCGCCGCTTACCGAAGTCTCATATAGACCGACTCTTCGCAATTCTTCACGGAACGACAATCGTGTAATGACGTCCAGTAGAGTTTGCACGGCCGGAAGCTGAAGGTGCTGTTTGCGGATTACCAGATCGTAACGCGAGGTTTGCAGGGGAATAAAGTCCAGCCCCAAAAAACGTGCTGCTGCCTGCGTCGCCATGCAGCAGTCCGCTGCGCCTCGCTTGACTTCGCCGGCGGCGGCGAGATGGCTCGATGCCGTCAACTGGTAACCAGCAACTCGATTTGAGTCGATGTGCAGACGTTGCAAATGCCGGTCAAGAAGTGCGCGCGTACCGGCGCCCGCTTCCCGGTTGAGAAACTTTATTTGCTTCCGCGCGAGATCCTCCACCCCCTTGATACCCTTTGGATTTCCACTAGCAACGACCAGCCCTTCCTGCCAGATTGCGAACGAGAAGGCGGCCACTGAAGTAGTTGGGAAATGCTGTCTGATAACAGCTACATTGAACTCGTCACCGGCTTCCTCTTTCAGATGAGTGCCCGCCACATGTATATGGCCGCGCTTCAGCAACGAAAGGGCTTGCGAACTGTTCTGGTGAGACAGGATTGCATGGATGCCCGCAGGCTCGAGGTAACGGGCGAGCATTGCCATCGCCGGGTCACAACCGGCAAGCAGCAGGCGCTGGCCAAAGTCTGCCTCCGCCTCGTGGACATGCACTCGCGCACTACCCTGCGTGCGGCTGCCTCCACTAACAATTGCATCGCTAGGCGGGAGAAATGACGAAGCCGGAGATGAAGGAACGGCGATCAAATGCCCATCGACGTCACACAGTTGAACCGGTTGACCGACATGCAGATCTTCGGCCTCCAGCAGCAACGCCCTTCGAGGCTTCTCCGTTAAGGCCTCCTCCGGAAGGCTGAAAAGCTGTTCAACGGAGACACCCAATACCCGAGCCAGACGAAGTCCCACAACCGTATTCGGAATGTAAGTTCCCTTCTCGATCGCGTAGATAGTCTGGCGAGAGACTCCAATCTTTTCGGCGAGAGTGGCGGCCGAGACTCCCGCTTGCTCACGAACGAGATTCAATCGATTGGCAATCTGCGGCTTGATCTTGGGCAAAGTTCCTTATGGCGGGTCGTATGTCTTGTATCGGCTACGCTAACGTTTTAACACGACTGTGCCTGATTTAGCCATCATTTCACTTTTCGATAAGGACGGAACGGTGCTGCGGCAACGGTTTCCGAACCTCTATAAAAACCTAAGAGAGTGTAAGACGCCTGAAAAATCCTTACTTAGGCGGACCTTCGCCTGCTTGCACGGCTTTGGTCACGGCAGCGCCCTTTGCGTTCCAATCATTTTCCGTGGCCGCGTTCCCGACCACACCTTTCGCAATGTCTTTATCCACCTCACGTTTTACCGTCTGGTCGGCTTGCTGCGTGCTCGCCTTGGTGCCGTTGCCCAGTTCGATCACTCGTACCCGAACTCGCTTTACACCGAACTTCGTGCATTCTTTAGTACTGGGCATGTAGATGTCCAGTTTTCGGCCCTGTATCTTCGCTCCCGTGTCGGCCACCACGTACTCACCTGAATAACGCCCTGCCCGTCCGATCTTGATTCGGGAACCCAACGGTAGAACGTCCGGGTCGGCTGCGACCACGTGGCGATGAGTCCACTCTGTGGACGCCGTCAATCCAGTCACTGAGTAGGCTGTCGCGGCGTAATACCCATTCTTCGAGGGAGTCCGTGGCGCGGCCGTGACTGACCAGACCGAAAGACATACAAGGAACGCCGACAGCTTGGTGGACATACTCAAGGTCGAGTCTATGCACCGTAATGTTGCGGCGAAAGTCCTAGAAGTTTATTGCCTTCTACCACTTGCCCCAACTGATACCACTTTTTGAAGGTGATACCGAGACGTGCAAACAGTACCTTCGCCGTATAATTGGGTCCCATACACAGTGATAAGTCGCATCGCTCTCACGGCCGCCGTTTTCCTGATCTGGCCAACTTCATCAGAAGCGAGGCTCACCCGTTTTGTTATTGAACAGCGAGCACAGGTGGGCCAGTTCGAAACGCTAAGTGGCCATTTCTTCGGCGAACTCAATCCCGCAGAGGCGCACAACGAGATCATCACGGACATAAGGTACGCTCCCCGCAACGGTCGTGGCATGGTCGAGTACTCGGCCACTTTCAGCATGGCCAAGCCGCTCGATATGGCGAGATCAATCGGGGTTCTGCTGTACAGCGTTCCGAACCGTGGAAATGGGGTTCCTGAGCTTTCAGACGGAATTGTGAGTGTTGTTAGCGGGTGGCAAGGGGATATTCAGCCCCGGGCCGGTATTCAAACAATCAAAGTGCCGATCGCCAGTAACGCCGATGGTACTCCAATAACGGGACCCGTGTCTGCACGCTTTATCAACGCTCGGCTTGGCTCTAACACCTTTTCTCTCCACGCAGCAAACTCCTCTGCCCTGAGCTATCAGCATCCGGCGACGCTCGACACGTCGAAGGCTACTCTGATGAAAAGACTGGTTAGAGGAGGCCCATCTCAGCTCCTGAGAAGTACAGATTGGGCTTTCGCGGATTGCACAGTTAAGCCCTTCCCTGGAGTGGCTGATGGAACGAAGATTTGTGTCAGGGCCAATTTCGATCCAAGCGCCGAGTATACGGTTGCGTTTACCGCGAAAGACCCTCTAGTCCTCGGGATCGGTTATGCTGCCACCCGAGATCTAAATTCATTTCTCCGTTACACGGACAAGGACGAAACGGGAGAGCCAAACCCGGTTGCCAATTCCATCAAGTGGGCGATCACCCACGGCAATTCGCAGTCGGGTAATTTCATTCGCAGCTTCATCCATCTGGGTTTCAATCAGGACGAAAACGGGCGCATCGTGTGGGATGGAGCGAACCCGCACATCGCCGCCCGCCAACTGGCCTTAAACATCCGTTTCGCCGTGCCGGGCGGTGCAGCGGGTCCCAATGAGCCGGGCAGCGAGGCTGTCCTTTGGTGGAACGATTATCGAGACGAAATGCGCCATCGTCCTGCGGCCGGGCTGCTCGACCGTTGTCGCGCCACACACACTTGCCCAAAGATCTTTGAGACATTTGGAGGTCTGGAATTCTGGTATCTGCGGGAGTCGCCCAACCTCGTAGGTACCGACGCTAAGAAGGACCTTCCAATTCCTTCCAATGTGCGCCGCTATTTTCTACCAGCGACGAGCCACGGCGGCGGCAAAGGCGGATTCAGTAGGGCCATTCCCAACCCGCCCAATGGTTGTGTGCTGCCGGCAAACCCCAATCCAGAGATCGAAACAATGCGCGCCTTGCAGGTTGACCTGATCGACTGGGTGACCAAAGGAATAGATCCGCCTCCGAGCGCGTATCCGCAACTTAGCAAAGGAGAGTTGGTATGGCCGACCAAAGCAGCCATGGGGTTCCCAAACATTCCGGGTGCTCCCTCGCGAGACGGATTAGTGAACCCAGTGTTCGATTACGACTTTGGTCCTGAGTTCCATTACAACGATTTGTCGGGCGTATTTACAAAAGCACCTCCGCAGATCAGGCGATCTCTCCCGACACTCGTACCGAAGGTAGATGCGGACGGGATGGATCTTGGCGGAGTACCTTCTGTTCTGCGGCAGGCGCCGCTCGGCAGTTATTTGGGGTGGAACGTGACCGCCGATGGATTCGACAAGGGCACCCAGTGCACTTTAAACGGTGGCTACATTCCCTTTGCAGAGAAGATGGCCGAGCGCATCGCTGCAGGGGACCCCAGGCTCTCGCTGCAGGAGCGCTACGGAGATCACGCAGGCTATGTGGCAAAAGTAAAGTCAGCTGCCACAAAGGCCATCGGTGAGCGTTTTCTTCTGCTCGAAGACGCGAAGCGGTTGATCGCCGAAGCGGAAGCCAGCGACGTGCTTCGGTGAGCTTTTCTCCAGTCCTACAGCATCGTGCCGTTCTACAGAAGAATGTGCCTGATCCAAAGCCGAGGGTTTGGTCAACGACGTCAGCTTAGTAAGACACTCGTGGACTTAATCTCGTGAATGGATCTGGTCCCGCATTGAGCCATGGCGACGGCAAACTCCGTTCGAAGAATATCGATTACGCGCTCCACTCCCGCTTGGCCGAAGGCTCCCAGTCCCCATAGATAAGGCCGTCCGATTCCGACCGCGCTGGCACCCAAAGCAAGTGCTTTGAAGACGTCGGTTCCACGGCGAATCCCTCCATCTATCATGACCGGCATAGATCCGCGAACGGAGTCGACGATTTCCGGAAGGCAGTCAATGCTCGCACGTCCGCTTTCCTCAGCTCGGCCGCCGTGGTTTGAGACGACCAGGCCATCAACGCCGTACTCACAGGCGAGCTTTGCGTCTTCAGCGGTCTGGATCCCTTTCAGCACGATCTTCATTTTCGTCAGCTTGCGGACGCGTTGCACTGACTCCCAAGTAAAAGCCGGACTGAACAGGGTCGTACCGGTGAGATCAATGCCATCCAGCATAGGCTTTCGTCCGCTAAACACCGGAATGCGGTGGCAGGTGACGCAAGGGCGCGAGTCATCAGCTCGGGCACGTGCTTCGGTCTCGGTTTTTCTTCCACTCGGAACATCAACGGTGATAACGAGAACGGGGGAACCAGCCGTTTCTGCACGCTTGACGATAGTCTCAGTTGCGAGCCAGTTCGAGGTCGGATACAGCTGCTGCCACACGGGTCGGGTTGCGGCCCGGATAACATCTTCGAGGCTGACCGTGGAGAGAGTGGAAAGCAGTTGCAGCGTATGGTGGGTAGCGCCCGCTCGAGCGGTAGCTAATTCGCCATCAGGATGGAATGCTTTTTGACTCCCACAAGGACAGAAGAAGATAGGAGAAGGCCATTTAGTACCGAAAAGATCGATTGTTGTGTCGATCCGTGACACATCCAACAAGCGCCGGGGCCGCAGACGAATGCGAGAGTACGCTTCGTGATTCTCACGCACGGTTCGGTCGTCCTCAACGCCGGTTGCCAGATAGCCGAAATGGGCAGGTGCTATCACCTTACGAGCTGCGGCCTCGAAGTCGAAGACGTTGATCGCTTGAGCAGGTTCGGCTATGACCGCCTCTGCCTCTCGTCGGTCTAGCGACAGGAGGGGACTAGCGGCAAGGAAGCCGAGAAATCTTCGCCGGGCCGTAGGGTTGGACGTCACAGTGAGTCAGAGTATACGCCCAGTCGCAGCAAATTGGTAGCCTGGCAGAGATCAAACTGCGTTGCTTTGGCAGTCCGCTTCACTGTTATCCGCCGTATCGAACAGGTAGCGTTGGAAGTGGCGGCTAGCCAGTGCGGAGGGTGGATCGAGATAACTGCCGGCGCGGAGCATCTGCTCCACATACGTGTAGATAAGGTCGACGTCTTCAGGACTGTTAATCGAGTGCAGCCAAACAGAGCGGCCCCCGAAATGAATCAGGATCACATTGGCAAGCGGGCAAGGACCGAGGCAACCGGAGATCGTCAGGTGAAAGCGGCGTCGAATGCCACGTTCTTTCCATTGACTCTTGAACTCGTCCAGCGGCAGCGGCGGGAAACCCTTCTCCACTCGTCCGCAGCAACAACCTTGACAGACGAACAAATGTCCGTCCTGCACGCGGATGCCTTTGGTGACACCATCAGCACGCTGAACGTCGTGAATGGGGGTGTTTTCGAAATCAGGGTGTATCAGAACTGTTCTCGCTTGACGCAGGGCGCAGTTCGACAGGCGTACCGTGAGGCGTGTGCCGGTAAGCATCGGCCCAGGCTTCCTTGCGCTTGGCCAGAGTCTCAGGACTCTCTAACCCTTTGGCAACAACTAAGCGTTCCAGAGTGGCCAGCCAGTGCTGGTAATAGCGGGAGCCATCGCCTGGTTGGCCCATTGAAGCTGCCGCCTGAAGTTCATCGGCAAGAGCAGCCGCCCACTCCGTCCAGGTGAAGTGTCCCCGTTCAGAGAGCCGAATGGCCAAAGCAAAGGCCTGAGCCTGCCAGGGCTCAGCGAACACTGGGCCTTCTTCGTCGCACGGCAGTAGCGGTAAAGATCCAACATCAATACTTGTGGGTAAAGGGTTAGGCGAGTTCAAGATAGCTGTCCCACAAGTCCAGGTAAACCGAGTCTAGAGGCGACGCTTGGTCGCCCCAAAGTTCGCGTGCCGCGAAGCGTACCGAATAAACGTATTGCGGATGCTCGCCGGCAAAATGAGCGTTGGTGTCTGGAAAGATAAAAATGCCTCGCACCTCGTCAATTGTCCCTTGCTTGCCACGGATGTACCGAGGAAGCCGAATGTGGTGAGCAGGGTGGATGTTCCGAGCTCTGATCGGCTGCCCGACTGAAAACCGTGCGACGGCAGTGGCCTTCGGCCGCTCAGGATTAGCCGGCGCGAAAACCGAAGACGCATTCCTTGCATTCATGATCGGCGTCGCTTTAGGAGAGCCGGGTGCGGCCTTACCGGACTCGATTTCTTCACGAGTAACAAGCCCGCGTTGTATCAGCAGTTCGACCAACCGCGCATGCCAGATTTCGTAGTAGCTCATGCGCAGATACTCAGCCGGGGGCAGTTGCTCGATGGCGAACCGGGACGCATCGAGGTTCCATTTGCCGCCGGCGGCTGCCGCCCGGTTTAAAGCGTAGACACGGCCCTCCCAGGGCGCGTGAAAAACCGGCTCGTTCTTCTCGTAGTTGACCGGTCCCATGTTCTGCAGACCGCCCATGTCGTGCACTCCGTTCATCTGGCAGCCTCTGTAAGTTTCGGTTCCACCCTGCCAACCCCGACCATCGAATTGCGGGTGATAAGTTCCGCGAGTTCGTTCTCAGTAAGCTGATCCGTCCCGGCCGGACGCTCGGGCAGAACCAAATACCGAAGTTCGGCAGTGCTATCCCAGATTCGGACTTCGACATCGTCCGGAAGTGCGTAGCCGAACTCCTTCAAAACGCCCCGCGGATCAATGACCGCGCGAGAACGATACGCGGAGGACTTGTACCACACCGGAGGTAAGCCGAGCAGAGCCCAGGGATAGCACGAACACAGAGTGCAGACCACCATATTGTGCACCTTAGATGTATTCTCAACTACCTTGAGATGCTCGCCTCGCACGCTGGCGTAACCCAAGGTCCCAATGGCAGCCGAAGCGTCAGTCAATAGCTGTTGCTTGAAAGCTGGATCGACCCAGGCGCGCGCAACAACCCGCGCACCATCGCGTGGACCTACCTTATGTTCGAAATGATCAACAATTACATCGAGGGCAGCCGGATCTACCAGGCCCTTCTCGACCAGCAGAGATTCCAGCGCTTTCACTCGTAGAGCTGGATCCGAAGGAACAGCCTGGTGTTCATGATCGTGAGGATGATGGTGCATAGACGACTGTGCCGCCGTAGCACCGACGGCGGAGAGGAAGTCTCGACGACTGGCGTCCATTAGCGCTCCTTGGCGGAAGTGGGATTAGTATACATCGGTTCAAATTTCACCGATTGAGGTAAAAATAATGGAAGCAGCTGTCGATTTTCTGAATGCTGTGCGTTGCTATACCAAAGCGCCAAATATGGTGCTTTAAGGAGAACGACATGGAAACGTTGGTTCAAGAGGATACGTTGACAGCTGAGGAGCGCGGGCAGGCGCACTTATTTCTTAAGCAAACACACACCGGCATGCTCGGCGCGATCAAGGGCATGTCCGATGCCCAATGGCAATTCAGCCCGGCGCCGGAGAGATGGTCTATCGCACAGATCACGGAGCATGCAATCTGTGTCTTAGATCTGGTTGGTGGAATGCGGCGGAACGCGCTTGCCACCGCCCCGCCCCCGCCAGCCGAGCAAGACTACAAGATGGTTGATGAAATCGTGATCAATCAGTTCCCGACCCGCCTTTCAAAGTTCCCTTCTCCGCCGTTCGCCTGTCCCACGGGCCGCTTCCAGTCGGTTAGCGAGGCGCTCCCTGCGCTGGAGAGTAGCTATGCCGCGTTGCTCGATTTTTTGGATTCTACACCTGATCTGCGCGGGCATGCATTGGAGGCGCCCCCTCTCAAGGCAGTTACAGGGGGAGCTTTCAGCGTGATGGATGGTTACCAGTGGATTCTCGCGGCGGCTGCTCACACCGAACGCCATACCAAGCAGATCCTGGAAGTGAGAGCCCAGAGAGGCTTCCCTAATTCGTAGTGATCGGGAAAGTGCCACCACTACGGCTGACGGAAACGGTCATCACAAAGGACAGAGAAGGAGTGATGGGTTGCGCTACATGATGCTGGTTTATTCGACAGAACCGCCTGCAGGTTTAGATCCCGCCGAGGGCGAACGCATCTATAACGGCCACCGAGCTGTGATGGAGGATGCTGCCCAGAAAGGCGTGCTTCATGGAGCGGGTCCGCTGGCTCCCGTCGAGACCGCAACTACGGTCCGGGTCAATAACGGTCAGGTGATGGTGACGGACGGACCTTTCGCAGAAACGAAAGAACACCTGGCCGGTTACTACATTCTGGAATGCGAAAACCTGGACGAAGCAATCGAGTGGGCAGCCCGTATTCCGACCCAGTGCCAGGGCGGCGACGGTTGCATTGAAATAAGGCCCATGCGGATCTTTCCCGAACGTCCATCTGCGGGTGAACTGACCGACCAAGACTCCGTGTGCAATGGATGAAATTGGTTCCGCTGTCGAAGGCGTGTTTCGACAGGAATCCGGGCGTATTCTGGCCGGACTCATTCGGATTGCCGGCTCCTTCGATCGGGCGGAAGAAGCTCTTCAGGAGGCATTCACATCCGCCCTTGCCTCCTGGCCGTCCAGAGGTGTCCCCGAGAATCCCGCTGCGTGGATCACCACGGCGGCACATCGGAAGCTAATTGACGTCTTGCGTCGGGAACGTACGCGGCGCACCAAAGAAGAGTGGGTGCAGGCCGAGTATGGAGGCGTCACTTGGATCGAGGTCATAGCAAACGAACTGGAACCGATGAGTTTCCCTGATGACCGCTTGCGTCTGATTTTTACGTGTTGCCACCCGGCAATTAACCCGGAAGCGCGGGTCGCGTTGACGCTTCGCACGCTTGGAGGTCTGACAACTGCGGAGATCGCCAAAGCGTTTCTGACTCCGGAAGCTACTCTGGCCCAGCGACTGGTCCGCGCAAAGCGGAAAATACAGGAAGCTCGCATCCCGTATGAAGTGCCTCCGCAGGAGCGATTGCCAGACAGGCTGGCCGCCGTTCAGGCGGTGATCTATCTGATCTTCAACGAAGGTTATGCCTCAACGGCCGGAACTGAACTCATTCGCCGGGACCTGTGCGCTGAAGCCATTCGCCTGGGTCAGATGCTATGCGATCTCATGCCGGGGGACGGGGAGAGTACCGGCCTGCTGGCGCTGATGGTGCTTTCTGATTCCCGTCGGGCCGCGCGTGTGGCGAACGGCGCATTGATCACGCTTGAACAGCAAGACCGTTCCTTATGGGACCAGGATGCAATTAGGACGGGGGTTCTGCTCATTGAGCAAACACTCGGCCGGCAACGTGCCGGGCCTTATCAACTGCAGGCCGCGATAGCAGCTCTGCATGCACAAGCGAGTAGTTCCGCGGATACGGATTGGACTCAGATCGCCGCGCTTTACGGAAGACTGCTGGAGTTAAATCCATCGCCGGTCATTGCTTTGAATCAGGCCGTGGCTGTAGCAATGAGCGGCGACCTGGAAGAGGGATTGGTCCGAATGGAGCGGCTGGCCGGGTCCGGAACCATGGAAGGTTATTACCTGTTCCATGCAGCCCGGGCGGATCTCTTACGACGGCTATGCCGGCTCACGGACGCAGCTAGTGCCTACCAGGCAGCCCTGAGTTTGGCATCTAATCCCGTTGAGATCGAATTCTTGCGACGGCGACTAAAAGAAGTCACCTTTCCGCTAGCCGGTCAGCCACCGATGAAGCGGTAGTGCCGGTCTCACCGCAGATCGGAGGGGCTGCTTGGCTTCAGTCTTGCTGGGCGGCGAAAAATGGTTCTTTGCCCGCCAGCATCAAGCGCTCGTCAAGGGCTGCTTTAATCAGATCCTCTTCCAGATCCGACAAGCCGCGAGCTTCTTTCTCAATCTTGGCAAGAAGGCTTTTCATGCGCCCTCGTGATACCTCGGTTGGTACTGCCAGCGCGTACGCGAATAAGGCGTCAGATCGCAGTTCCTCATGATCGAAAAGCTTTCGGATCTTATCCAGTTCGCCTTTCAGCCCGTAGTAGCCTACGCCCCAGATGGCTCCACGCCTGACTTCCAGGTCGTCGTCGTCCAAATGCTTAGCGAAGTTGTCCCGGAACGAGGGATGCATCGACCGCCACATGGCTTCGAGCGCCTTGGCCCGGCCTGCTTTGGTCTCGTATAGTGCACCGATGGCCTCACGGATCTCGTTGCGATCGGACTCCGGTGCCAGACCCACAATCAACCCGGCCCGTTCCTCAGCGGGTAATTGAGGATTTCGAAGAGCATCCAGCATGCCCGTGATGACGTCCAGTTCCTCTGTGGAATTCATCAGTGCTTCCCAGCTTTGGGCTCTTACGATGGGGGAGGCATCGTTCTTTGCGGCGTCCAGAAGGGTGTCGCGCCCTTCCTTTGTTAGTTCCAGATTAAAAAACGAGCCCGCGGCTGCGGCCCGAATCTCATCGGATGTTGCGGTCCGCAGGAGTTCCAGACGTTCGTCTTCTTCCAGCAGGTCCATTGGAAGATCATCTTCCTCCGGGTAGACCGACCAGATATCAAAGGGCTCTAACCCTTCCGCCTTCGAACCTGGCTTGTCTGCGTTGTCCAAGGTTTCGATGGCTTCGGCGACTTCACGCTTTAGCTGTACTTCCTTACTGTCGAGATTGCTCATGGCAACCTCCAGCGCGGGCTGGGCCTTTCGGTCACCATAGACACTAAGCAGGAGTGCCGTATCGGCGAGGTCGAAATCCAGCCGATCAATTAGAAGTTCAAGAATGCGATCGTCCTTGACCCCGAGGTTTGCCAGAATGAAAGCGATTTCACCGCTTTCCGATTCTTCTAACTCCCCATAGAAAGACAGCAACGGTTCCAAGGCTGGCTTACCGATCTCGACTACAGCCTCGATAGCTTCATCGGGGATCTCTCCCGGATCTTCCTTGATGACCTCTATCAGAAACGGGAGACTTTCTTCTGTCTTCCAGTGGCGAAAGAGCGCAATCAGCTCGGGCGTTAAATCAACAGCATTGCCCGAGCGGTCTCGCTTGGCAAATTCAAGAACAGCCGGTAAAGCCTGTTCTTTGCGATCGATCAATGCGTGAAGAAAGCGATGATCCAGACCGAGATGCCCGCGAGCAGCGGCTGCAAGCACCTCGGCTGGTGACGCTTGACTCAGTTTGGAAGGGTCGAGCAGCAAAACTAAGAGCTACTCCGGTTCCACAACGGTGGTAATTTCGGCGTTGACGTCGCGATGGAGACGCACCGAAACTTTATGTTCGCCGAGCGTGCGGATCGGTTCGTCGAGCTGAACCTTGCGGCGCTCGATGTGGATACTTCTGCGCCTCGAGCGCATCGGCGATGTCCTTGGCGGTTACCGAACCGAACAGTTGATTGTTCTCGCCGACACGTGCTGCCGGAAGGTCAGCACCACGTTTGACATCATCTTGGCCAGGTCCTGCGCTTCGGCTTGAGCCTTAGCTTCGCGGCGCAGATAGGCCTTCCCGTTCCTGCTCGACAATCTTCTTGATTGGATTCGGTGGCCGGGACGGCGAGCCTTTTCGGCAGCAGAAAATTGCGGGCGTAGCCGTCGGCTACTTTCACCACCGCGCCGCGCGCGCCGAACTTTCTCAACGTCTTCTCTAAGAATGACTTCCATGGTGATCCTCCTGACCTACATGCGGAGGCGAACGGCACCAGTGCGATGTTGCGCGCCTGTTTGATCGCCTCGCTTAAGCGCTTCTGGTGCGGCGTGCAAACGCCGGAAATGCGGCGCGGCGTAATCTTGCCGCGCTCGGAGATGAAGCTCATCAGCAGCTTGGACATCCTTGTAGTTGATGTCGTCGACCTTGTCGACACAGAACCGGCACACTTTCTTGCGCCGGAAATACTGCTTCTTGCCAGTTGCGATTGCTTTGTCGCCGCCGGTGGGACGTTGTGAAGCCGCGATCGGGCGGCCGCCTCTTTGTTCTGCCATTGATGATTCCTCTTTCCTTTCCGCTTCCTCTGCGTTCTCCGGTTGCACCGGCGCGGCGCTGCGGGCGCCGGGGCGCAGGTGCGCCCGGAGCATGGAGCTCCGGGGACGGTCCGGAGCTTCGCTCGGCAGCAGGCGGTGATTCGCCATGCGGGCATGGCGGAGTCGGTGGCGGCTTGCGGGCGCACGCTTCTCGCGCGCCTTCTTCCGCTTTTCAATGCGCTTCAGCTTCTCGTCGATGCGGACGGTGATGAACTTGATCACCATGTCGGCGACGCGCAGGCGGCGTTCCAGTTCCTTGACCGTGTCGGGCTTCGCGGTGAACTGCAGCAGGATGTACTGGCCTTCGTTGTGCTTCAGCACGCGGTAAGCAAGCTTGCGAATGCCCCACTTTTCGGTCTTGTCCAGCGTGCCGCCCGTGTGGGTGATCACGCTCTTCAATTGTTCGATCAGCGGATCCACTTCTTCTTCTGTGGCATCCGGCTCGAACGATGAACAACTCTTCGTAGATTCTCATTCTTCCTCTTCTTGTACGCCTCGGGCGCGGCGATTGAATTTCGCCATGGCCTTTATCGGCGCCTTCGGCAACGATGGATTCGACTGCATCCGCGGTATAGGACACCATCTCATCCACGTCTACTTCTAACTCCCGCTCGCAAGGGAGCGAGAACATACTCCGCCGCATCTTGGACCGGCGTGATCCGGGCGTATACCCACCCGGACCCGCGTGAAGACATTCGTCTTCAACGCAGCAATAATCGACTTGACACCGTTGTGTCCAGCCGCCGAACCCTGCCTTCTTGATCCGCAGAGCGGTCCAAGGCAGGTCGAGTTCGTCATAAACCACGATCAGGTCGTGGTGGTCAGTTTGCGAAACCGAAGCATCGCGCCGACGCCCTTGCCTGACAAATTCATGAACGTCTGCGGCTTTACCAGCAGGGACAGCCTTTGACGCCGAACTGTCCATTCCCGACTAGCTCGTCATCCTTTCGCGGCTAACTGGCGAATCGCATGCCGGCGGGCCAGTTCGTCGACAACCCAGAATCCCGATGTTGTGCGGCGTCTCTTCGTAACGGGATCCGGGATTTCCCAAGCCCACGATGCAGCAAGACGCGGGATTCGGACGTCATCCGGCGACTGCCACGGACGCTCAGCATCGGAAGACTTATTTCTTCTTGGCAGCCGGTTCACGCAGCCGCTCCTCGTCCTTCTTGCCCTTCTTGATCACTTCAGGCTCGCGCCACCGGCTGCTTCGGCCATCGGCGGCAGCCTCTTCAGCGCGCAGCGAAACCACGTGCGAAATGACCGCATCGGCCGGGCTCAACAGCTTCATAGAACCGGTCAGCGGGATTTCGGCGGCGCGGATGCTCTGGCCGATCATCATCTCCGCATACGTTCACGTGAACTGCTCCGGGATCTCGTCCGGCAGGCACTCGATTTCGATTTCGCGAGTGATGATCTCGTGGATACCGCCCTGGATCTTCACGCCCTTCGGATCGCCATGCGTGACCACCGGCACCTTGACGGTGATGCGCTGGGTCAGATCGATGCGCTTCAGATCGACATGCAGCAGATTGTCCTTGATGGGCTCATTCTGCCAGTCGACAATCATCACCGGGATCGTTTCACCTGCCGGCAACGCTGAAATTGAAGATCGTGTTGTGACCGGTCTTGCTGTTCAGAATCCGAGTGAGTTCTTTGGGGCTGACCGCCAGCGCTGTCGGACGTGGAGCCCGCCGTACATGACGGCCGGCATGACCCTCTCACGCGCAGCCGGCGCGCTTCATTCTTGCCGCGTAACTCTCGTGCTTCCGCGGCGACCGTAAATCCTTCACTCATCTTTCACCTCATCGCCAGGACGGCTGCCTGCTCACTACTTACCGAGCATCCGGCCCCTGACTTCTATTCAAACGAATCAAATTAAAACTGGTCAGCTAAACCAGACCAGCTCACCTGGCACGCTTAAATGAAACAACGTACTGATCGACCCACCTTCGTGAATCGACTGGATCGCCCGCGCCAACAACGGCGCAACCGACAGCGTCCGGATCTTCGGACACTGTTCAGCCTGGCCTGCATGCGGGATCGAATTCGTCACCACCAACTCTTCAACTGCCGAGGCGTTGATCCGCTCCACCGCCGGCCCTGATAAAACCGCGTGCGTCGCACAAGCAGTAACCGTTTTGCTCCCTGACTCGAGCAACGCTTCCACGCCCTTGACCAATGTTCCCGCCGTGTCGACCAGATCGTCCACCATCAAACAATGCTTCCCACGAACATCACCGATGATGTTCATCACCTCGGCGACATTCGCGTCGGTGCGCCGTTTATCGATGATCGCCAGCGGACAATTCAGACGCTTGGCGAATGAACGCGCGCGCTCCACACCACCCGCATCCGGCGAAACCACAGTCAGTTCCGCCGGCTCGATAACGGTTCTCGAAATACTCCACCATTACTGGCGCCGCAAACAGATGATCTACCGGAATATCGAAGAAACCCTGAATCTGAGCGGCATGCAGATCGAGCGCTAAAACCCTGTTCGCACCTGCCCGTTCCAGAAGACTTGCAACCAGCTTTGCCGAAATCGGCATGCGCGGACGATCTTTACGATCCTGCCGCGCATATCCATAATAGGGTAACACTGCCGTGATGCGTTCCGCACTAGCCCGCTTGAATGCGTCGATCATCAGCAGTAGCTCCATCAGGTGATGGTCGACCGGGGTGCAGGTGGGCTGAACCAGAAAACGTCGGTTCCGCGTACATTTTCCTGAATTTGCAGATGGGTTTCGCCATCCGCGAAGTGCTTGATCATCATGCTGCCGAGCGGGCAGCCTGAGGCGTCGCAAATTTCCTGAGTCAAATGCGGATTGGCGGTGCCGCTGAATACTTTGAAGTCGGTGAACAAGGATCGGGTTGGATTGGGTGCAGCCATCGTTGCAGATTATCGGACCTCAGCTTTGCTCCAGGCAACTGGCCGCAGCAGCAGGTCCGAGGGCACGAGACCACAGTTTCCGGTACTGGCGTCGAGAAACAAAGCGGGCCGGGAAAGCCATCCAGGCGGAAACGACGGCGGCTGACTGGCTAGCCTCAGCGTCTGGAAAAACCCCAAAGACCGCCGAACCGCTTCCGGTCATGAGCGCAGGTCCAGCGCCCAGGCGGCGCAATTTCCGACGCACGCTGGCTTGCAGCTCCGGATGAATGGCGAAGACTGGCTCCTCAAAGTCGTTTTTCAGTGTAAGTTGGTCGGAGATTGGGCCGGCTTAGGCGCCAGGCGATTGACTGAAACTCTCCCAGGATAGGTAAGTCTCCCTGCGAAGTCAACGCGTTTGTCATATTCGCCCGGTTCAAAGCTCTATATGCCTCGGCGGTCGAAACGTGGATGCCGGTGGATACAACAAGGGCATGGAGCGAGGGCAAATCTGCGAGAGGATAAAGCTCAATTCCCCGCCCCACACCCAGGGCGGTGCCGCCGTACAGGAAGAAAGGGACGTCGCTACCAAGTTCCAGTGCGAAACGAACTGTCTGGGTAACCGAGAGCGGTTTGCCGGCCAAGGCCGGTAAGGCGATGAGAATGGCGGCCGCATTGCTGCTGCCTCCGCCCAACCCCGCACCCATCGGGATCTTCTTTGTCAATGAGATATGAACCCGGGCCCGGATCTTCAAGGCATCCAGGACTACCCGGGCGGCACGGAGGACCAAATTGTCCGGGATATCGACCGAGCTATCGAGATCGAGTGACGGACGTCTTGAAAATTCAAAGCCAATGGTGATCGAATCACGGAGGCTGATGGTCTGAAAGACGGTTCGGAGTTCGTGGTATCCGTCAGAACGCTTTCCCAGGACACGCAGATCAAGATTCAGCTTGGCCAGGGATGGCACGGTCACGGTGCCAGGAGAGTCGCCCACCTTAATACTGAAGCAGTGAGTACAACTCGCGTCCAGCGAGCCGATCTCTGCCGTTCAGAAATGTAAGCTCTATTACAAATCCGAGGCCCGCTACAGTTCCCTCGCATTGCTCAACTAGCTTTGCGACTGCAGAAGCGGTTCCCCCGGTGGCGAGAACATCGTCGATAATCAAAACCCGCTGGCCGGGTGAGATAGCGTCTGAATGAATTTCGAGCTGGTCCGTTCCGTACTCCAACGCGTACTCAATGCTGCGAACGGAACCGGGCAGCTTCTTGGGTTTACGGACCGGCACAAAACCGGCTCCCAAAGCCAGAGCCAAAGCTGGAGCGAAGAAGTAGCCGCGGGCTTCTATCCCGACCACTACATCTATAGGAACTCCACGGTAGCGTTCCGAAAGAGATTCGACGGTCTCGGCGAATCCGTTCTTATCTTTTAAAAGCGTGGTGATGTCGTAGAAATTGATACCGGGTTTTGGGAAATCAGGAACTTCGCGGATCAACTGCTTGAGACGAGCCACGGCCGTTCCTGCTTCGAGAGCTTCAGCAGGCACCCGCCGATTTTAGCAGGGGTGGACGATCGCTAAGCAACAGCAGTTTCAGCAAATGCGTCCGGCTGCCTGGCCGGAAGCCATTTGTCGAGCATGCTCCTCAATGCAGCTTCGCGAATCGGCTTAGAGAGGTAATCTGACATACCTGCCTCAAGACAAGCCTCCCGGTCTTTGGCGAAGGCATTGGCGGTGATAGCAATGATGGGAACCTCGGCGCCCCACTTAGAATGTTGGCGGATTGCACGAGTAGCCTGTAAGCCGTCCATCTCGGGCATGAGGCAATCCATGAGGATGAGGTCAAATTGATTTTCAGCCGTTACGTCAAGCGCCTTTCGACCGTTCTCGGCCACACTCGCGGTGTAACCAAATTTTTTCATGATGAGCAGGGCTACCTTCTGGTTGATCAGGTTGTCTTCGACCAGGAGAATACGAGGTTCAGTGGCAGCGGGCGCAAGACTTCGAGACTCACTAGGCACAATAGCCAACGCGGGGGCGGAACTTCTTTCAGAGACGTCGGTTTCGGGGGCACTGATGTCACCCGCGGGAACCTGAATAGTAAACCAGAATGACGAACCTACCCCTGGCTCACTTTTCAATCCGATAGAGCCGCCCATTAGTTCGGTTAAGCTTTTGCAGATCGCGAGCCCTAGTCCCGTACCGCCAAATTGACTGGAAATCGATGAGTCAGCCTGGCTGAAGCGCTGAAAAAGACGCGCCTGCGCTGCCGGACTGATGCCGATCCCGTTGTCAGTCACAGTGAATCGAAGCCCTCGCTTGCCGGGGTCCGCCGGCGCGGCTTCAACCGTTAACGTGACCGTGCCTTGTTGAGAAAACTTAATGGCGTTGCTCAGCAG
This sequence comes from uncultured Acidobacteriaceae bacterium, assembly GCA_963814195.1. GTDB lineage: Bacteria > Acidobacteriota > Terriglobia > Bryobacterales > Bryobacteraceae > Bog-105. The sequence continues at coordinate 784,053 of CAWFBU010000001.1, read as the reverse complement.
GTTAAGGAGTATCTGGCGAAGACGAAGAGCATCGCCGTCAATCTCAGCCGGGATATCGTCGGCCACCTGACAGGAAAGCTTTAATCCCTTGCTCTCGGCAGCGTGCTGCGTAATGCGAAGCGCCTCCGCAGTTGCCTGGCGAACACGAAACCTGGTCATGTGAAGCTGCAACTTGCCGGCGTCGATCTTGGCTAAGTCAAGGACGCTGTCTACCAAGCTGAGAAGGCTCTCTCCGGCTTGACGGATGACTTCGACGTAGCCCTGCGCCTCCGGATCCAGCTGCCTGGATTGAAGCAGGTGGACCATCCCGAGGATTCCGTTAAGCGGCGTGCGCATCTCGTGACTGAGGGTGGCAACCAGATCACCTTTTTGCTGTGCTATTTGTTTCGCTTCGAGTGTCGCGTTTGCCGAGAGCTCCGCCAATCGGCTCAGGTCACGTGCATAACGCTCCAGACGATGACGGGAGGACTCCACTTCCAGCATGTGCTGTAGAAGCTCAGCCTCAGAACACTTTCGATCGAACACACTGCCAGACTCAAACTGCGCTTCCGGTGAGCATCCTGTCTGTGGGAAGTCTGAGGACACAGTGTTGAAGGTGGCAAGCAAGTTAGACATATTGAGCTACTCCACTTGTCGGCAGGTCCGAACGGAAAGTTTAATTCCGGAAAGGCAAATTTAGAGTTACAAGCACCCTACGCCGTTAGGGGAAAGGAGGCGTCCCAACACTAATCTGCAAATTGATCCGTCAACGGCGGGTCGTAAGGCTATTCGCAAATCCTAATGGTCGTGACCCGAATCACAGATTGTTCGCTGGGCGTATGAAGCAGCCGGTTGTGATTGCGTTCCGTCCGCGTCCAAAGCTTGCAACGTTCGCCTAGTTTGGGAACAAGTCGCCCTAAGTACATGACCAAAGCTGCAGCAGCTAGCATCCAGCAAGTCCCTGGTTCTGGTACGGGAGTCAACAAGTAAGCAGCGCTGTTGCCGGCGTTAGCGACGATCTGGCCACTGCTGTTTATACCGGTCGCCGATGTGAGAGTTATCTTAAGCGCTGGATCGATCAGATCGTTCAGGTCCTGCATCTGCCCGTTCTCATAGATAAAAGCGTCAACCGTGTGAAAGGCGGTTGTGAAGGAGGACTCACCAACAATTTCCCCGGCATCATTGATGGCTTGGCCGATGCTGATGTAACCACCTAACGTACCCAGATCCTGAATCTTCCCATTCGTGTAAAGAAAGGCGTGGTTTACATTCACGCTGCCAGAGCTGTTGTAAGAAACTCCCCGTGACTTCGCCTGCGTTGTTGATTCCGTAGGCGATACTAGATTGGCCGCCAGGAAGCGTGCCGATATCTACCATTTGCCCGTTCGTGTAAAGAAACGCATGACTTGTGTTATCGAGCGTGCCAGCGACTCCAGCTACCTGACCCACATTGTTGATTGCGTATCCTGCGCTGCCCACGCCGCCTAACGTGCCCAGGTTTCGTAACTGCTCGTTCGTATAGAGAAAAGCCGCCGGATGGTGGGTGACGTGGATGGGTAATATGCACCCGTGATCTGTCCCCGGTTGTTGATTGCCCGGCCGGGAGTGTTGCCCGTAGTGTCGATGCCTTGCATCTGGCCGCCCGCATACAGAAAGCCAAAGAAATCACCGGTCAGATAAGAGTTCCGCGAAAGCCCAGTGACCTGTCCGGCATCGTTTAGTGCATAGCCCACGCTTACTGGTCCGCCAAGCGTGCCCAAATCCTGCATTTGGCCATTTGTGTAGAGAAACGCGTGCTCACCGCCATCCGCGGTCGCAGACGCTCCGACCACCTGACCGGCATTATTAATGCCATACGCATAAGCCCCGCCAGCGCCAAGGTTCCCGAGATCCGTGACCTTGTACAAAATTTCGGCTGTTAAGAGTTGAGCGCCGCTGATAAGAAGACTGGAGAGAGCGAAAACTGAGAGTCGCATGTTGCGTTGTTCCTTCCCAGGCAAAGTCAGTATACGTCGGCTCGTGTGAAGTCGCACACAATCGAAGGATAGTAGTTTGTTTCGCCGCTTTGCTGGGTTCCTGGGGACTGCCGAGCGGGCTTCCGACACTCTCTTGAACCAGATTCTGAGCGATTCGCCGGCAACAATGAGGAATCCGAGCGCTCGAGCGAATATGCAACTCTCAATGCTCGTGAGCGATGCAAATGCCGACTTGTCGGCCCTAATGGGTGTATGTTTCCGGAGCGCAGAACTGCGACGGCATGATAACCCGCGCGTGCCTTTGCGCGTTGTCGCTTGCGTGCGAGCGCATGTTCCGCTCAGAGCGGTCCCAGGACCCGAGGGCTACTTGAAAGGAGTCTGCGCGCCGGCGCTGATCACCGTAACAGAAAAGAGCACGCCGGCAGGCTATACATGCGTCCGTCACCGAGTGTGAGCCTCTCGCGAGCCAGCGGCACTAACCAGCACCACTGCTCCATGAATCGTTGAATGGCGATGCCAGGTGCATGCCTAAGGGCTATTGAGGGTTGCTGTCGTATGTCGCGCCAAACGAAACCTGAAGAGCCTTGACGTTGCAATTGCTTCACTGTCCTTGCAGGATTACCTTCGAAAAGTCGTTCGTCGAAGTAATTTACTCGCAGTTAACCCTTGGCAATTAGGGGCGAGTCTTCGGCGCGTTCGCTTCTCCGATGCCGAAAGCGGCCGTGCATTTGACTTGCTCTAAGCTGCGCGACGACCTGGATGCGCTCCTATCCTTTGAACCGGCCCTGCATTATGCATGATGCAAGTCTAGGAATTACTTGCGACTCGCCATCCAGATGTTCCCCATGAACTCCCCTAGATTAAAAATCAGCTTGTCCCTGGTCACTTCGATTTCAAGCGACCCGGTGCTGACGTTCAGCATGGACAGTCGCGCCGAATGCAAGTGCGCCAAGCTAAACGGCGCACCCAGGGGCCGCTTGGTGTCTGGCGCAAGACGTTGAGCCCACAAACAACGATATCCGTCGCTTTGAGAAATGAAATAGATGAGACTGCCATCGGGTGACCAGCGAGGTTTGTCGCACCAGCCGTTCTGGTGACCGATCGGGATCCATTCGGATTCCGGTGCGGCCTTACCGTTTCGCATCGCAGCGATGAAGAGGCGGGAATTTGAGTAGTTCACCTGCTGGCCAAACGCCAGCCACTTCTCGTCTGGGGAGAAACGTGACTGGTACAGCGGCCATCGTGCCGCCTCGAGCACGATAGATTTCCTTCCAGTCTGCGGATCAAACGAGCCGATCGCCCAAACAGGTTTGCGCTCCAGATAAAGCAGTGTCCGGTTGTTGTGAGACCAGTCCCAAGGGTACCCGCAATCTGAGCACAACGATTCTGCGCCGCCGGACCGGATCCTTGAGACGATTGAGACGCCAGCGGCGTTAGCGTAGGCAATCACGCTGCCGTCGGGACTGATCTCAGGCCGTTCTTCAGGCTCGTCGGTCGTCGTTATGCGGTTCTCGCGACCATTGCTCAGGTCTTTCATCCAGAGATGCGCCTTGCCGGAACGCGTCGAAATAAAGACGAGATACCTGCCGTCTGCGCTGATGGATCCGAAATGCTCGAGAGAGCCTTTATCTGTCACAGGCTGCGGCTTGTCGGTGCGGTCGATGCCGCGGTTGGTATCGACAGATAAACTCCAGAGATTCGCGCTTTTTGAAAAGCCGGTAAACACCAGGCGGTCTCCCGGGATGCGCTGTGGCTGGCTCTGCAGTCCTTCGCCGGACGTTAACCTCCGGGGTGCACCTTCCACGCGCAAATTGTCCGGCGACAATCGAATGCTCCAGATATTGGTACTATCGCCAGTGCCCACTGAGAAGATCAGTTCATCGCCAATCCATTGGGAGATCCGCGGCGGGTAAGTGTTTTCGACAAACTCGAGAGGAAAGCCCTGTTTCCGAAACGCTTGAAAGGCGCCTGTTTTGGACGAGCTACGGCCATCCGGGGCAAAGACCCACCAATCGAAGTCGCCGTTAAAAAAGTAGGATTGACCTCCGAGGACCAGCAGGTGACGGCCATCTTCGGCCCAAACCGGATAGCCGACCTTCAGACTCGTTTCGAGCCGACGGGGCGCTCCGCCCGACGCGGGAACAAGGTAGACTTCGCCAGCATTCAGTGAGTCAGTCGTCAGATTTCCAACCCAATAACTGATCCACTTACCATCGGGAGAAAAGCTGGGGTCGCGCCCGTCTTTAGCGACCAGCCTGGTACTTCCACCCAGCGAGGGAACGAGGTAGATCCCGCCGTCGGCCTCGGACCGATACACGATCTGCGTGCCATCCGGGGAGAAGGACGGTTGGTGGCAGTCGGAGTTCGCCGTAGTGAGTCGGATCGCGCTGCCTCCGGAAAGCTGTTGAACCCAAATCTCAAGATGTCCATTGCTGTCGCGATCGGACGCGTAAGCAAGCAGCGTGCCGTCTCGAGAGACGGCTGGTTCTTCCGTCAGACCTTGGTCCGACGTCAGGCGATGCATCACTGCATAGGGCGTTTCGGCGAGCGCCGATCGCTTTGACTCAAAGAGGAACAGCAACAGTCCGGCGGCCACAGCGGTGCCCAAAACGGAGAAAGCAGCAAGACGACCGACAGCCGTCCATCTTCGAGCCGGCGAGTCCGCGACGAGCGGACCGCTTACTGCTGGCGTTATTTCCGCGACCGCCTCGGGCGGCAACGGATCTATCGAATCTACAGGCGCGATGAAGCGGTATCCGCGGCGCGCAACGGTTTCTACGAAACGGGGGTTTTCAGCCGAGTCGCCCAAGGTTACGCGAAGCTTCGCGACAGCCGCATTGAGGCTCCGTTCGAAGTCGACGAACGTATCGCCGGGCCACAGCGCCGCGCAGAGCGTTTCCCTACTGACCACTGCGCCATGGCTATCCAACAGCAGACACAAAATACGGAACGGCTGGTCTTGCAGTTTGACCCGAATGCCCCGCTTGCGCAATTCCGCCGTTTCGCGGTCTAACTCGAAGCTGCCAAACCGATATCTCGAAGGCGCTCGAGCAGAATGGAATGCCACGCCCCGCTATTCTACATCGAATCCCCAAGCGGGCGTTGCGGCAACAGCACGTAACAGCTTTGGATAAAAGCTGTACCCTCAGCAGCTTAGCCGGTGATCTCCAATTGTTCGAGAGATCTCCTTCGAATGTTTTGACGCACCGCTGCCACTCCCTTAGCTTGGGCTTGCCGGCTGGAGCCGGCGTACTCGAAAAGGACAGCGAAGGGAGCGTTATGCGACAAATAACGAGTTCCGTGCTTCACGGACTCATAGTAGTGCTTGTGTGTGGCAGTGCAGGAGCGGTGAACCTGTGTGCTCAGAACGCAGTAAGCGACTGGAATTCAATCGCATCGTCGACGATTGTCACAAATGCGAAGGTGGGCGCCGGGGCGGCTTCGGTGTGGTTTGCCTACACCAGCATTGCTGTGTACGATGCCGTGAACGCCGTACACCATCGCAAGTTTCAGCCGTTCTACTACTCCGGCGAGGCAGCACGGGAATCCAGCGAGCAGGCGGCTGCTCTGGCAGCGGCGCATCGTGTACTTGTCAACTACTTTCCTGCGCAACAGGCAGCACTCGATAGTCAGTATCAGGCCTCTTTGCAGGCTCTCGGCTGCAGCGCGAGAGAGAAAGACGAAGGTGTTCGCGTGGGCGAAGCGGCGGCCGAGGCTTTGATATCTGAACGCGTCGGCGATGGGTTGAATGGTACCGTCGTGTACAACGAAAACCCCGGCCCCGGCGTTTGGGAACCCAACCCACCCGGTTCCGCGCCGGTAACTCCGTGGCTGGGCCAGATGCGTCCATTCACGATGCGCAGCGCGGCGCAGTTCTTGCCCGACGCTCCTCCTGCGCTCACCAGCGACGAGTGGGTGGCTGACTATAACCTCACGCGCCTGTTTGGCGGGACCATAAGCGAAACCAGGACGGCGGCCCAAACAGAGATCGGCGAGTTCTGGACGGCCAATACCGCCGGACAGTATAGCCAGGCTTTCAACAGCTTGGTCCAGCAATACCAGCTCGACGTGCTGAACTCCGCCCGGCTAATGGCGATGCTCTGGACCGGCTATGCTGATGCCGCGATTGGGTGTTTCAACGCCAAATACACTTACCATTTCTGGCGTCCCTGGGCAGCGATTCCGGCGGGCGGCGGCAATCCTGATGCTCAAGCGGATCCAACCTGGACCTCGCTGGCCACCACTCCGAATCACCCGGAGTACCCGGCGGCTCATGCTTGCATCACGGGCGCAGTTACGGATCTGGTAGCCGAGTACTTTGGCACGCCAAAAGTACATGTCACTGTTAACAGCTCCGTATTCAACGACGGTGTGCACACTCACACTTTCAACGACGTGAACGACTGGTTTTACGAGGTTTACTGGGCGCGCATGTTTGCCGGCTTTCATTTCAATCACTCACTGCGGGACGGCGCGACGCTCGGCAAACAGGTGGCGCACCAACTTGTCAGGGAGCACTTTCGCCTCGAACACGGAGACCGCTGAGAGTTTGCGGTCAAAGATCGACGTGGATATGACTTCCTCAGGTTGGCACCAAGGTACTTCGAGGTGAAACATGACGCGCTCACAGCAAAGAGCAACTCGGGTTGGTGTATTTACATTGCTCGCCCTCGCTACCGCTACGGCCGGAACGCTGACGATCGCTCCACAACTCACAGTAAGCCAGGATTGTCGGGCATTTAACCACAATGTCGTTGGACTTCTCGACCGCGGCAAACTGCAGGAAAGCCTGACTACTCTTCGCGCAGGGCTGGCTGAGGGCTCGTTTAAGGGCGAGCCCGCTTGCCTTTCGATAACCCTGCTCAACTTGGCCTCGACTCTCGCGAAAGTAGGCCGAACTTCTGAGGCAGAAGTCCCAGCAGCTCAGTCTGTCGCTTTGCTTAGCAATTTGACCGCGGATGACGACCCGGTTCGCCTTCAGCCACTCCAAACACTTTGGTTTGTTAGCAGCGAGCTAGGCGAGGTCGCCAGAGCCCGTCAGGCATATCAAGCTGTGCGCGCCCTGCGCGTGGTCTCTCCGCATGATAAGGCGACGGTTCTCTCGATTTCGGCCGCCCAGTTACGGCTTGAAGGGCGACATTCACAAGCTGAAAAGAGCTATTTATTGGCGCTCTCCGCGTGGGAGGCACTTGGGAGTGAGAGCTCGATCGAAATGGCTTCCTTGCTGTGCGACTTGGGCATCGAGTATGCCGAACAAAATCGACCGAGCGATGCAGAGAAGACTCTAGGTCGCGCCGTGCGTTTGATCAGCAGTGCCCCGGGCGCAACGCCAGCCGACATCGTCAGAGTGAGTAATCAACAGGCCTTTGTCCACGCCAGGCAGGGCCGTTGGGAGTTAGCTTGCAGTGAACTCAACGGACTCGTCGCATTCGGCGAAAGATCGGAGCTTGGGGGTTCTCTGTTGAAGGAATTGTACAGCAATTACGCCTTTACCCTGCGAAAGACTCACCAGAAGAGAGCGGCGCGCGCAATTGAGGCGCGAGCGGCAGCTATCTCTTCTGAGTTGCCGTCGGACGCCGTAATCGACGTCAGTGCATTTACCGCCGGGAAGCGGATTAGGTGATCGACAGGACTCTGTTCGGACACGATATCGGGATCCGACTACACGGTCAATTGCATTGACATAGCGTAAGGTCCTTTTAAGTTCATACACTCAGCTCCGTCCTTGCCTTCGGTCGGGATCAGAAACAGATGAGTTCCCGCTCGCTGGATAAGCGGGCTGGCGAGAGAGAATCTTCGCTTTGATCCGCCTAACGGCCAAGTACTTATCAAGTCCGAGGACTTGCGGAGAACCCTTAACCTGGGCGATCAAGGTCAGGATCTATCACGAGATGGGAAGAGTCTTCGGGCAGCTGAATCATCGCTCCGAAGCACAGGCCAACTAGAGCAACATACAAAGGCTGAATTCGTTGACTACTCATGGGTCGGGCGGCGGAGATCAGATAATCTCTGCTGCGGAGTCTTTCTGCTGCCGAATATCGAGGGCTCGATGGTTCCCGCAACAGGAAACACAGCTGGGGACCAGACAACCGGGAATTAGCGGTTTCAGTTGGGTCGCCCAAGAGTTCTTAGCGGCGTGCCATGATCGTCTTGTTCGAGGAGTGGCTCAGCGCCGCCAGAGCCCAGGCCGTCCCGGCGCTTGAAATCCACTGGTCGTGATCGAACGGGAAAGCGCTGTCGAAATAGGGCTGGAACTTTGGTGCCCGGCTCCGCACATACCAGGAGCCATCAGGGAATTGTGTGCGCAACAGGAACTCGCGGCCACGCCGGTAGACTCGGTCGTCCGGCGCAGCAAATCCGGTCTTATAGAGAACGTCCAACACTAGACCCGTGGCATAAGCGTCGGAGGTGAGGAACGGGGTCTGCGCCCAACCACCATCAGCCCGCTGTAGAGCCGTCAGGCGCTTCGCGTCGCCACGTAACTGACTCACCGGCACACCCGCCAGCTGCAACCCGAGCAGACGGTCAGCCGCCTCATACGTCGTTTTCGGAGAAGCTCCCATCAGCCAATTTCGGGCACGCGCCACACGATCGGTAAACTCCAGCTGCCGCGCCGGCCAACTGTAAGCGGTGAGGGCGCGAATCGCCATCATGGTCCGCGAAATGGTGCTATCTTCCATCGGGGGCCTCGCAATCGCCAGACTGATCCAAGCTCCCGATGGGGCTTGACGCGCTGCAATAAAGTGCACCAGCATGTCGGTCAGGGGATTCGCCGGATCTCCCAGATCCGAATAGCTGACAAGATAGGCCAAGGGCGCGTCGATATCGCCCCCGAGTCCGCCCAGGTTCGTCGACGCGTGCGCCAGCGTGGGCCGATTGGCCAGTATCGAATCCAGAAACATCTTTCTTGCCGGCCGGACGCCATCGGCAGAGCTTGGACCAGCCGCTACGATCCGCGTATAGGCAGGAGCGTGATGGCATCCGCTACAGCCACCGCCTTCCCTGAAAAAGGTCGAACCCGCCCGATCCACCAAAGGAAGCGCGAGCTCGATGGCATGAGCGGAGCTGCCTACTTGCCCGCTTCCCGCTGGGCTCGGCGCCGCTTTTGGCGCTTGGCCGTGGCCTCCCGCCGCGGTAACCATTCCCACAATCCGTGGATTCTGAAACTTATTCGCCCAATCGAGAACCGACTCGCCGTTCTGGTCCTTGGCGTTCACATTGGCACCAGCGGCGATCAACGCCTTCACCATGTCCGGGTTCGCCTGGTCCGTCGCAATCGCAAGCATGAGCGGACTCATCTTTCGACTGTCCACGTCGTTCACCGCCGCGCCTGCCTTCAGCAACATCTCAACAATCTCCGGTGTTCCGAACGGCGCTACGGTCATCAAGGCTGACAAATTCATCAACCCGATCGGACCGTTCTTCACTCGCCCTGCAAAGGTATTCTTGGCATTCGGATCCGACCCGGCAGCAAGCAGCATCCGGATCCGCTCCGGCTCGGAAAAATTGACTGCTTTCAGTAGAGCAGTAAATCCGGCCTTGTCCGCCCGATGCGGATCGGCACCGTGCTCCAACAGGAATTTAACAGCGTCGGTCTCGCCCGTGCCTGCGCATGCCATCAGAGCGTCGTTTCCCGAAGGTGATAACGCGGCAATGTCGGCACCCTTTTTCACTAGGTAGCGAACGGTCGCCGTATTACTCCGCATGGAGCAAGCCAGCTGCAGCGGAGGGATTCCTTTGGCCCGGTTCACTTGTGCACCGTGCTCTACCAGTGCTACTGTCCTCCGCAATTCCCAGGCGCCCAATTGCAGCGGCGTCAATCCCATCGAGTTTTCCGCGTCTACCGCGGCGCCCGCCTGCAGCAGAAGATCCACTGATTCAACAATGCCGTACATCGCCGCGTAATGGAGTGGAGTCTCCTGCAAACGGTTTGAGAGATTCGCATCGGTCGCGGTGCGCACCATCTGTCGCAAGGCCACCAAGTCGTTGGCTCGAATCAGTCGAGTTATGTCCGCAAAGGATGCAGGAGGCCCGGAGGGTATCTCCTGTGAGTATGCAAGTAGTGAGCACGATGACACACCCGCGCACACGAGAACCGCCCAATTTCGTTGCATTCGGCCTCCTGGGAAGCCTGAACTCTAGCATGAGAATAGCCGTTGTCAAACTATGGCAAATGAATGTAAGTGCACGTACGCTGAAGCTGCAGTATCGTCACTTAGCCACTAACAACGACTATCCGATCGCTGTAACTAGTCGTTCGTGATTATCCGATCCGCTAGCTTGGGCAAAAGTGCGGTGGCTTAGGCACGCTTCGCCTTAGTCGATTACGGACAGATCTGGCAAACGGCTCAGGTCTGAGCCGCTCGTAGAGAGGTGACCGTGCGCAAGATGCAAGCGCAGGTACATCGACGCACTATTGGGGCTGATCGCTGCTACTCTCTTGAGTCGCCAAACCAAAGAATCGCGCCCAAGTTCCAGACGAGAACACCAGGTTATCCGCTTCGCTTCCCACCAATGGCGGCTCATAGCTATGCCATCCAGCACCAGACGGAGCCGTCATGCGGATCCACCGCTCGTTCGTCCGGTCGAAAAGAAAGGTAGCGCGCTTTCCCGGACCTTTGAGGCAAACCACCACATCACCGGTGCCCATCACGGTAAGCGATTCGACGCCATTGACTGGAAAGGTTCTGATCGCTTCCGTACTGACACCAGGAAAAACATGCAGCTCGATTGCCTCCATCGGGATCTCCACATAGCGTGAATCTCCGTTGAGCGACGAGTACCAACTCAAATGTTTTTCGAAAGCGCAAAGCCTACCAAAGTGTAATCGGGCCATCTCTTTGATGTTCGAACCAATAAAACCGCTTTGGGGAAGGGCTGATGCGATCAGTTTCCCATTGCTGTCGAACTGCCGAAGCACACCGTTCGTTGGATCCAGGTTAGGATCATCGACCCGCCTGTGAATGGCTTCAAACCCTAATGTCCACACGGTCCCATCCTCCGCGATAGTTAGCAGGGACGGGTAATAAGGCGCCTTTTTAACCATTCGTTCTGTGGACCCATCTGGCGCGATCCATGTCAAATAGGGGCTCACGTCGTCATCGTAGGGGAGGACAGCGGCCACGATTGTGCCATCGTTCTTGCGATCAAACGGCCCAATGAAATAACGGGCATTGTCCGGTCTCTTTATATAAGCCTTTCGAGTCACGTCACCCTCATTGTTGAGGGTGTAGAAGTAAGAGGAGTCCACTCCGTTAAAAACGAACGCACCATGAAGCCATTTCAGATGCCCGCCCTGACTCACGTCCGGGTATAAGCGATCAGTGCCGCCTTTGGGGATCAACTGCAAAAGAGGCGTTGTGTTGTCCGCCCCTGAGACCATGCACGCGAGCAGAACCGCCGCAGACGGAAGTCGCATATTGCGGAGCGTGGAGAGGCTGATCACCGGCTTAGATTAGCCCCAAGTAGCTGGCCTGTCAAATCGTGCTTACAAAGGGATTGTAAGGTCCGCGTTACCGTTTTTGCTACCACGCGGCTAATAGGCACTTTATGGGAGGCTATTGCTGCCTCCCGCTGAAGATGCCAGCACCGACTGCCTCAAGCGCGAAGTACTCCGGTTGACTGATGTCGGCGACCAGACCCGGCTCTTGGGGCATCCACCCAAGACGTTCCCGCGTGCGTTCGCTTGAGGCCGGTCCATTCCCTGCAATGAACATGGCCATCACCCCAAAATGAGCTGCCGCTTCCTCTTGCGAGATCGAGACTACCGGAAGTTTAAGTTGCCGGCCGATCACTTCAGCAATCTCGCGAAAAGGAACGCCCTCTTCGGCGACAGCGTGAAAGGGGCCGCCCTGCGCGCCGTGTTCGAGAGCAAGACGGAAAACGCGAGCAGCGTCACGCCGGTGGACTGGAGGCCAGAGATTGTCCCCATCTCCAACATAGGCAGAAATGCCTTTCTCGCGCGCGAGACTCGCAAGCTGCGGGATGAAGCCGTGCCGTTCTCCCAGTCCGTGAACCACACGTGGAAGCCGGACCACGGTCGCCCGCACCCCACGCTCTGCCATGGCGATGGTTGTTTGCTCCGAAGCCCGCGGGAAAGCCGGCATTACGGGGCCCACGGACATCTCCTCCGCAAAGATCTTGCCGCGAGGAAAGATGCCGATGCCGCCCGTGACAATGACCGGGCGCTCAGAACCGATGAATATCTCAGCAAAGGTCTCGATGGCGTGGCGGTCCTCTGCGCTTAATTCGGAGATTCTCGACATATCCAGGCCGAACGCTGTATGAATCACCCCGTCGGCCTGGGTTGCGCTGTTGCGGAGGATATCGAGATCACTTAAGGAACCAAGGATGGGTTTACCGCCCGCCCTGGCGAGAGCGTCGGCACTTGCTTGCGACCGCACCAAGCCGGAGACCTCGTGCCCCCCAGCGAGTAACTCTTTGACGACCGCTGTGCCCACCCACCCCGTTGCACCTGTAATAAAGACGCGCATGAACTTGCTCCTCTCAAGATCATGTTCGAAGAACCCGATATCATAGTAAAGACGAGGATTTATCCTACGATAGCCGCTAACAGCTTGGCCACCCAAGATAGTGCTGGCGAGGCGCTCGGCCGATTTCTTCGGGACCGGCGCTCGAAGCTCGATCCAGCGTCTTTCGGGTTCTCCGCTTCACGCCGGCGTACGCCCGGTCTGCGGCGCGAAGAGGTGGCGCAACGAGCCAACATCAGCGCGGCTTGGTACGTGTGCCTGGAACAAGGCCGGGGTGGAGCACCATCGGCTGACGTGCTCGACAACTTGGCCAAGGCGCTCCTGTTGACCGATGCCGAGCGTGAACATCTATTCCAGATCGGATTGGGCAGACCGCCCGAAAGCCGCTATCGACGCCGCGACGAAATCGAGCCGCGACTGCAGCGCATCCTGGATGGGTTAAGTCCAGCGCCCGCTTTTATCAAAACTGCCACCTGGGATGTCGTGGCCTGGAACCAGGCCGCCACGGTGCTTATGCCGAACCTCGGGCAACTCCCGGTGAAAGAGCGCAACACGCTACGACTGGTCTTCCTCGATCCCCGTGCGCGTGCTCTCTACTACGACTGGGAAGCTGTCGCGCGAACGGCTGTTGCGGCGTTCCGCGCAGACGTGGCACGCGCAGGCGCCATGTCGGAGGTGGCTGCTCTAATCGATGAACTTTCGCGCTCCAGTCCAGCATTCCAAGAGATGTGGGGAGACAATGATGTGGCGGACAGCGGCCACACAATCAAAGAACTACGTCATCCAGTTCTAGGAACGCTCAGCTTCGAATGCTCTACCTTCGGGGTGGACGGACGGCAAGACCTCACGATGGTCGTGTTCTTGCCGGTCAGTACAGACCTTGCCCACCGCATCGCCACTCTGCTAGGAAGCCCGGCCTAAGCCGTATAGAACTGCCCACTTCATGCTCCGAAGCGGGCTCGTTTCTCCTCTCCCTCTTTGCACCGAGTTGACCAGATTGACGAACTCTGGGAATGACTCAAACTCGTATTTCAGGCTGCTCCATTCACGAGCAAATAAAGGGCTACGCAGCCGGCGCTCAGCCGATTGAAGCATCAGCTTCCACATCCGCTCGGGGATTTGGTGATCGCGATATAGATAGTACGTCAGCGAGACTAATGTGCAGAAGCGTAAAGCCGAAATTGAGAGGTCCCGGCTGGCCTCCGGCAATGTTGCGTCCGGCGGAAGATGCAGCCAAACTTCTGCCGAAGAGCTACGCAGCAGATCGTCATATCTCGCCGACATGGCCAGGAAGATCTGAGTCTTCATCTGTACGCGGTGTTGGCGGCTTGCCACTGCCAATCCGAGACCTGCAATCAGCAACGAGATCAAGGTCGCGTACTGAAGCACCGATCCGATATAAAGAGCGTTCAAGCGACCACCTCCGGCACTTCGGTCATTGCTGGCGATAGAGGGATAGCAGACTCGCACGCAGCTTCGTCCTTCTGTTCCCAGCGGATCAGTTTAAGATCCAGGACGACAAACGAGTAGAGCACGGGCACCAATCCAAGCGTCACGAACGTGGCAATGGTCAGGCCACCAATCTGGGCGTAACAAAGCGGCTCCCAGAGTGGACCGCCATGAGCGGCCAGAGGAAATAATGCGATCACGGTTGCCGCAACGGTGATCACTACCGGCCGCAAGCGTAAGATTCCGGCATCGATCAGCGCCAGTTCCAGGTCTTCACCTTCTTCTCTTCGCTCCTCGATGAACTCAAACAGGACGATGATGTGACTGACAATCACGCCGATGAGGCTTATGACTCCGAGAAACGCCATGAATCCGAACGGCTGTTTCATGATGGCGAGCGCAACTACGGCTCCGACAATCCCGTACGGAATGGCGGCAAAGACGATGAGCGGCTTAACCGCATGCTTGAACTGCGCAAGTAGGGCCAGGTAGATGGCAAATACGCAGATGACCAGAACGGTAGCCAGTTCGCCGAATCCGCTCACCTGCTCTTTATACTCGCCCGCAAAGCGAAACAAGAATCCACTGGGTAACTGCGTTTCGAAAGCCTTTAGCTTTGGCATGGCCGCCGCTATTACTTCGGAGGGAAGATGTCCTTCTGCCGGCCAGCACTGCACCGTGATCGTCCGGTACTGATCGAAGCGACGGATTTTCGGCGTTACGGGTTGCAACGAGACGCTTGCTACCTGGTCCAGCGGTACGGCAGGAGTGCCTTGGTTCGAGAAGACATACAAACTGTGCAAATCGGAGAGCTGAGAGCGCTCGTCCATTCGTAAGCGTCCGACGATCGGAATTTGTTTGTCGCCCTCACGCAGCACCCCAGCGGACACTCCATGAAGGGCTGCATCGATGGAGTTGGAGACGTCGGAGTTTGTAATGCGTGCCAGGTTGGCTCGGTCCACGTCCACTTTCACTGTCTCTCTCACACTTTGCTGTCCCCAATCGTCGCGAACTCTAGCCGCGATCGGGATGTCCCGGAAGATCTGTTTCAGCTTCTCGGCTTCGGCTCGCAGAAGCGGCAGATCTTCTCCTGAAACTCTGACCTGCACAGGCAGTCCAACGGGCTTGCCCGTCTCGAGCGTTCGCGTGTCAATGATGGCGCCTGGAACTAGCCTGTCAAACTCCGGTTGCAAACGAGCCAGGAGTGGGGTTGTATCGTGCTGGTCCACGGTCCGCAAAATAATTTGCGCGTAGTTGGTCTGTCGGTCCTCGGGTGTTGCGCTGCTCCAGAAGCGCGGACCGCCACCACCCAGGAAGGTCGTCAGGGACTGCAGCACTTCCTTCGGGTGCCCATGCTCCGTGTGGCCTTTGCCGTACTCTTCGGACACTTGGCGTACGATCGCCTCAACCTGTTGTGCGGCTTCGCGTGTAGCGCTCAGGGGTGAATCGTCAGGCAGCCACACGTCAATGTAAGAGAAGTATTGAAGGTCCTTGGGAAAGAACTGTGGTTTGAGTGTAGAGAACACAACGCCGCCCCCGATGAGCAGCAGCAGCGAAGCAGCCAGGCATAGCTTGCGGTGCGCAATCGCCTTTTTGGCTGTTCGGAAGTACCAACCCGTGAATCCGCGCTCTCGCCTCTCCTCGATCGGAGTTTCTGCCTTGCTCTCAAGCAGGAACGAACTGATCAGCGGGACGAAGGTCATCGAAACCAAGAGTGCCGCGAGCAGCGAACAACTGATTACGACCGGAAGGCTGTAGAGAAACTTGCCCGTGTCTCCTGGCAGCAGCAGAAAGGGCAGATACGAAACGATGTTCGTGAGGGTTGCGAAGGCCATCGTCTTGAACAGCTTGGTTGGCCCCAGCCATGCCGCCATCGACCGTGGCTGGCCGGCGCCCAACTCTCGCACGATTGCGTCGCCGGATACCACTGGTACGTCGACCAACAGGCCCAGGGCAATAATCAAGGAGGCGATCGAGACCTGTTGCAGATCGATCCCCAGCATGTTAATCACCCCGAATGTGATGGCAAGTGTGATCGGCATGGATACCGCGATCAGCAACGATGTCCGCCAGCTCCAGAACCCAATCAATGCGACCAGCACAACCAGCACCAGGGCCTCGATGAGGCTATGGGTAAAGAGTTCGATGCTGTCGTGTACCTGCAGAGGTTGATCCGAAGTCCTGGCGAGAACCAAATCACTTGGCAACGACTTCTTGATGCTTTGCAGATTGGCATCAACCTGATTGCCGAATGAATTGATCTGCTCGCCCTTTCGCATCTGAACCGAGAGCGTAATTGCGCGCGTCTTGATCCAATTTCCTTTTGCATCGCGACGCGTGTACGTGTTCAGGTAGGACGCCGGGTTTTCATAGCCACGGTCGATGTCGACCACGTCGCGCAGGTACAGCGGTGTGCCTGTGGCCGACGCGCCGATGATCACACTACGCAAGTCGTTTGGCGTGGTGAACTGACCGGTCGTGCTGACGCTGACCGCGCGTCCCTGTGCATTGAGCGTTTGGCCGCTGTCCGGCAGATTGCGCGCTGCCAGGATGTTCGGAAGGTCCGAAGGTTTGAGCTTATATTGCCCAAGGCGTTCCTGCGAATAGTTCAGAAAGACATTCTCATCTAGTACGCCCGCCCGGTCCACTTTCGAGACGATCGGAAGCGTCTTGAGGCTGCGCTGAATTGTGTCGGTGTAATCATCCAGATCGCGATACGTATACTTGTCTCCCGCCACTGCGGCGAGCACGGCGCCCGTAGTAGCCGGATTGGCAATCACCGCCGGCTTCCAGGCGTCGGGATGAATTTCGTCGGCTTGCAGCTTGTCCTTGACCAGCTTGTTCAAGGTCGCTGTCAGGTCGGCGCTGCTCAGGGTAGTGGCCAGATCAAGGCAGGTGAAACCGGCACCCGAAAAGAGTTTGGCATCGGATGCGAGATGCTGGGCCGCTAAATACTGACTCAATCGGGACATGGCGCCACCCACTTCGGCGTTATCGATGGACTTGGGATAGACCACCACAACGGAACGCCGCTCGCGGGCTCCTTGAGTCGACTCGCTCCGAATCTGCC
The DNA here is from genome assembly GCA_963814195.1 of uncultured Acidobacteriaceae bacterium. Lineage (GTDB taxonomy): Bacteria > Acidobacteriota > Terriglobia > Bryobacterales > Bryobacteraceae > Bog-105. Next base: position 767,089 of record CAWFBU010000001.1, on the reverse strand, counting down.
GGATGCGCGCCTCAACCTGCTTGCTCATCCAGGCGACAGTGGCCGGGTCGGCCGGCGGACTCGCGACAGTAAGCATCAAGGCCGATGTATCTCCAAAATCCTTGATGTAAAGGATCGGACCGGCACCTGTCGGAAGGTCGTGGATCGCGTCCAGCTTGATCTTCACGTCGTCGAGTTCTTTGTCTCTGTCGTAACTTCCCTTCTCGGCCAGTTCGAACTGAACCATAGATGAACCGGCTCTGGAGGCACTCTTGATCTCCGTCACCCACTGATTGAGCGAAATCGCCTGCTCAATCTTCTTGGTAACGATCTGCTCCACCTGTTCCGCTGCGGTGCCCTGCCACGGCACGATGATCATGGCTTGGCGCACAGGAATATCCGGATCCTTGCGTTGAGGCATGTTCACTAGCCCATAAACTCCCCAGAGGATTGCGACAATCAGGCAGACCCAGGAGACCTGCTGCTGCTCAGTGAAGAAGCGCGCTAGATTGTGCGTCTTCTGAATGGATTGGTCATTAGAGTGGTGCGTCATCTGCGTGGCTCCTTATTCGATAGCCCGTACTGGGCTGCCATCGTTCAACTGGTTGGTTCGATTCACAATGATTCGTTCGCCAGGAATCAGTCCTTCATTGATAACCACGGACCTCCCCACGGCTTCACCGATCCTCACGCTTTGTAACTTCGCGAACTGCTTCCCGTCCTGTTCCTTCAGCGTGAAGACCGAGTAGTTATTCGATCCCGATTGCGCCGTGATCAAGGCCGTAACTGGTACCAACGGAACGCTCTGCGCCTGATCCCGTTCGATTTGAACGCTGGCGATCATGCCGACTTTCAAGCAGTGGTCGCGATTAGGCAGGCTGACCTGGATATTGAACACATGCGAATCATGGTCAGCCGAAGCCGCGATCTCGGTGATCTGGCCGTGCAAAGTCCGTCCTTTTAGTGGCTCGACTTCCACGGGAACTGACGCACCCATCTTGAAGTGAGGCAGCATGTTGTCGGGGACACCGAACGCCATCTTCACCACTCGCGTGTCGGCGAGAGTGAATGCGTTGGTACCGGCCGCAACCAGGCTGCCCGGTTCGACATGCTTCTCGATAATCACTCCCGGCATGGGAGCTACGAGGTTCGTATCGGCAAGACTGATTCTCGCCGAGGTAACTTGCGCCTGGGCCGCGCGCAACTGGCCCTGGCGAGCTTCGATCTGTTGCATCGCCGCCTGAACCTTCGCCGTGCTGACTTGGTGATTCGCCACAGCGGCATCATAATCGGGCCGCGTCATGGCGTGTGCCGCATATAACGCTTGCGCACGTTCAAAGTCCAGGTCTGCCTTTTTCTGATCGGCCTCCGCCTGGCCGAGTTCAGCGTGTGATCCGGCAAGGGCGCCTGCCATGGACCCTTCCTGACCGGCCGCGGCACTGAAAGACGCCTCATAGTCGGACCTGCGGAGACACGCTAAGACAGTACCCGCCGCAATTTCGTCGCCCGCCTGCAGCTCGCGCAGACGTCCATCGGCTCCTCTCAATCGGTGCAGAGTCGCGATATAGCCTGGTTCCTTGAATGAGAGTTGAACCTGTGTGTCCGGCTCAATCTGTCCCGAATACCGCCATGTCTGCTTGACCTGTTCAACACCAACAGCCTCGGCCCTCACCGGAACCGGCTCTGCCCCGACCGTCACCTCTTTCTTCGCGCAGCCGGCCAGAACAAAGACTGCACTTACCATCGAAACCAATACCGAGACACGCATTACTGTTCTCCAATCGCTTTCTTCAGATCCGCTCTGGCCTTCCAAAAGGCCGCGAGCGCTTGTTGCTGCTGGCTGTCAGCCGTAGCCAATTCGGATTGGGCTGAAAACAAATCCTTATTCAAAACCGACTCACGCTTCAGTTGCTCTTGAACCTCCTTGAGCTTCTGCCGTGCGGCGCGTTCCGTTGCTTCCGTCAGGGTCAGCTGGCGCCGTGTACTGTTCAACTGCCGCGATGCACTTCTCACCTGCAGAAGAATTGAACGTTCCGTTTCGCTAACGCCAACCTTGGCTTGCTCCTCCTTCACTTGCTTCTCGGCCAGTTCGTGACGCTTACGCCCCCAATCCCAGGGTTCCCATGTCAGCTGAAGCCCAACGGCGGTGATGTTAGCGGGCAATGCATTCTGGAAGTTCGCGGTGGTCAGATAATTGAAAGCAAGGCTGACATCCGGAATGTATTCGGCCTTCTTGGCACGCGCGTCGAAGTGGGCTTGCTGAACCTGCAGGTTCGCTTTCTTCACGTCGGGCCGGTCATGAAGGGCACGAGACTCCAGCGCTTCCGTTGATTCCGCCTCTGCATCTGCACTGATCACCGTTGCCACCCGGAAACGCACGTGGATATCGCGACCCATCAGGTCGTTCAACTTTTCGATTGCCGCAGCCACCTGGTCGGAGGCATCCGTAATCGCGTTTTGCGTGTTCAGCAACTGCGTGTCCGCCCGCAGGAAATCCGACTCGAGAATCGTCTCTCGCTTCAGGTTCACGGTTGCCAGACGCTTCGACTCTTCGTAGAACGGCAGTGAAGCTTCCAAGCTGTCCAACGCGCTCTGGGCCCGAGCCACCGTGTAATAGGCGCTGCGAACCTGGTCAACTACTTGCAGCCGGGTTTGATCCCGATCCTGTTGCGTGACCTCTACTCCCAGCGCCAGTGCCTTCAATTGCAAGTGCAGCTTGTACTGCGTCGAAAGCGGCTGGTTGACTGTCGCGAGCACCGCGCCAACCGGCCTGCGTGCGATGTTGATGGTTTTGTCCGTTGCCGGAATCGGCCCAACGGAAGGGTATACACCCAAAGACCCTTGTTGAAAAGTGATGGAGGGCTTGGTCAGCAGTTGCGACCCAAGCGCAACGACTTGAGTACTGGCAAAGCGTCGTGTGCGGGTCGCCGCCAACTCATCTGCCGCACGCAGCGTTTCTAAACTAGAACTCTTGAGTTCGCTATTGTTCGCGATCGCTTGCCCAATCGCCTGATCGAGGGTCAATACCGGTACATCAAACTCTTGGGCAATCCCCGTTCCCGCAATCATGATCGTCAGCAGGACTAAGCGCAGGATCTTGGTGTCGGTTCTGAGCCTCATCAACCACCCACCCTGTTTTTGAGCGATGCCAACTCTACCTTTGTCTCAATGGCCTTTCGCGTTTTCGCGAGCGATGTTGCCAGGCTTGCTCTCGCTACCCGGCTGATGATGGGGTCTACCAGGAAATGCAAACTGGCAGGAATATCGCGGCTCAGCGCTATCGCCTCGACCTCGATGTACACGCCTCCATCTCGCTCGTCGAAACGCGAAATGGTGGCAAGATTCCAGATATAGCCACTGCCCTCTCCAGGCGCCAATTTGTGCTGTTGGGCCGTTCCGTATTCCGACCACTCCTGAACGTGCACGCTGTGAGATAGGGCGTAACAGCGGTGCGCATCCAGAGCGGCAAAGTTGGAGGTGTACTCACCCTCGATCGCACGCTTCCAGAGACCGCTCTGACTGGTCACGGTGAGAACATAGCGGTCGCGGGCCTGATCGTTATCCGAATCACGGTCAATCACTTGAACGCCCTTCACAGTCGGCGCGTAGAACTCGTCATAGCGTTCGTAATTGCGGAGTTGTGTTTTGACCTCCTCCAGGTGTGCTCCGCGTATGAAAGAAGCTCCAATCCAGTGGTGCACTAATCCGTGCGGAACCGCGATCGGCATCTTAGCTTGTATCGGCGCAACCACAATCTCACCTGCCCGCACGCTTGCTAAGCGCTCGTCGGATTCGTCAACCCAGAGAAACGTGCCGTGCGTACGGTCCGTCATCCGCGCATCGGCCACAGCTAAATAGTTTTCCCAGGCATGCTCCGTCGCGGGTCTTAACTCGGCAGCCCTCAGCGCACCCGAAAACAACAGAGTGAGGCTGATTGCACTCGTGCTAATCCAATTCATTTGTATGTCCCTCGGCATCTGAGGCAATAGTGCCTTCATCGAGGGGTCCGGTGGCAGTAAGGCGCTGTAAGCCGGCCGTTAGCTTACGAGAGCTTCAGTGCGGTAGGTTCAGCCGTTTCAGCAAGTTTGTGAACCGGCAATCGTGACGGAGCGGATCAAAGAACGGTTCGACTCCCAACATGTTCACGAAGTTTGTCTTCTGATCGACAGCTTCTTCCAGGCGCTGAAACGCGAGATGGTGATCTCCGATTCCGACTGCGGCCAAAGCCTGTGCCAGAGGAGTGACATATTGCAGCTTTGCCATCCGGGCCAGCTTCTCGATGCAAGCTTTTGCTCGCGATAGCCGGCTTTGACGGGCATAGGATGCTGCTACCAATCCGATGTGTAAGGGATCGGCTGATCGCGACAGGTTACTTACGACAGCAGCATACTCCTGCCGTCGAAATTGCAGCAGCCCTTGGTAGAGGCGCGCTTCTGCGCAATCCTGGTCGCGGTCGAAGGCGTGTTGAAGGTGCTCGCCCGCCGCCTCATCATCGCCCTTCACGTACTGAACGTAAGCCATCCGTGCGCAGTCACCCGCGGAGAGTGGATCCAGTTCCGTGAGCCGGTGCAGCAAAGCCTCTGCTCCGGCAGTTTGTCCCTGGCACAACAGCGCCATTCCCCGGACCGTGAAGCTGAGCGCATGACCGGGCTGCAACGACAGCGCCCGCTCGCAGAGGCTTTCGGCATCGCTCCAGCGGTACTCGAACGTTGAGCGAACGGCAGCCAGGACAGCACAGGTTTCGCCCGAATCGGGATCAAGTGCATAGCCTCGCTCGGCGCTGGTCTTTGCTTCGGGATACACATCAAAGCCGGACACGACGCCGAAAAGCGAAAGAATAACGTTGACCACCGCTATCCCGGTATGGCCGAGTGCGAAGTCCGGATACGCCGTGATTAGTTGTCGCAATTGCTCCAGGGCTGCCCTCACCGCGTCAGGAGATTGTCGATATAGAAGAGACCGGGCTCTGAGATATCTGGTATATGCGTCAATGTTACGAATAGACGGGCGAACTAACGGCCCTGTTGACGGAAGGTGAAGCCGCAGTAAGTCGGCAACGGACTGAGCGATCTCTTCCTGAATCGCAAATACATCTTTCAGTTCACGGCGGAACGTCTCAGACCAAAGATGATGGCCCGAATCAGCATGCACCGCCTGGGCCGTGATCCTCAACTGTTCGCCCGCTTTTCGGACACTTCCTTCGATGACCAGATCTGCGCCAAGGCGCTGGCCCACTTCGCGAATGTCGATCAGGACACTTTTAAATTGAAAAGCGGATGTGCGAGCAATTACGTTCAGTCCCGAAAGCCTGGTCAGCGAATTGATTATTTCTTCGGTGATTCCATCGCAGAAGTAGTCCTGTTCTGGTTCCGGACTCATGTTGACGAACGGCAGGACGGCGATGGACGTGCGGTTAGGCAGTGACACTTCGCGAGGTAAGTCTTCTTGCTTATGGTGTGGCCCGCCATGCAACCAGCGGAAGATCGGGACATAACTGCCCGGCCTTAAGGCGATCAGCACAGGATCTGCTGTGCCCGGACCTTCTTCGTAGTACGCTTTCAGCTTTGCCCTAAGACGCCGCGCCTCCACCCGAACGATGGCATCGATATTTGGATCGTAATCGGAGTTACGGTCGAACACCTCGATCGCGACCGTGAACTCTTTGAGGTTGTCCAGATCGCCTTCAACTGTTCGATCAACAATGTAAGTTAGAAAGCGGCACAGACGGGCTGATGGAGTGAATGTCGGGCTGTTCACGACGCGGAATAATTGCTCGCGCACGATTGCAGCCGGCACGGGATCAACTGCAAAGTTAGCGGAAGCATCTACCGTGGGCGAGGTTGGCAGCATTGGCGTGCAGCTCAATAAGTGAGGGTTCCCTTCAGAGTATCTCGTTCAGGCCCATTCGTGTAACCCCGCCTTACGGCAACTTACGTCAAATGAATCACCGGCCATGACTAACTTGAGTCAAGCGAACGAACATCTTCATGCAGGCCGACGAACAAACAAGAACGATTATTTTTGTGAGCACCAGGAAGCCAGAACACGCACTGCGAACGGCAAGGGAGGTGTGCGACCTTTGCGCGTTCTGGGCGGCAAGTATTGCCGGTGCCGTGACGTTAATCAACTTAGCGTTGGGCAGGACTCTGGTGATCACAGAATTGGCCTTGGTGGATGGTAATTGGAGCGACTTGGTTGAACGGCTCGGGTCTTTAGGGCGGCGAGTCACCATTGTGCTCGTTGCTGCAGTTACGACGGCGGAGCTTTGGTGGGACGCGCTCGATTGCGGGGTGGAAGATATCCTCACACAGCCTATTTCGGGTTCTCAGTTGTGCGCCTTACTGAATAAGGGCTAGTAAGACAAGTTAATTACGGAGGGGATTGCTCGCGTTTAGAGCAAGTCATAACCTAGACCGCCTCAGGCAGTAGAGCACCTCCCCTGCAATCAGGAAGCCTTGCGGCGCGCGAGCTTTCGATCTTGTGCCGTCTTTGAGCTGCCGCCCTTTGCGCTAGTGCCTGCAAATAGCAGCCGTTCCGCAATGGCGCCTATCCCTTTCAGCTCTAAGCCCGACATGCCAGCCTTCTGCAAAAATTCCTCGCCTTGCATGATCGCCAGGATGAGACGCGCGAAGTCCTTTGCAGGCACGTCCATGGAGAGAGATCCGTCACGTTGCGCTTCTCGCACGACATCGACGATGAGTTCCTCTAAAGCCCGATAGATGCCGCGCGCCAGGGCCGTAACATCTCGGTCGATAGCGGCCAGTTCCGTCGTGCTATTTGCCAGAAGGCAACCGCGATAAGGTTGCTCGCCCAAAGGACCGCAACCGGGCCTGAGGAACAGCGCACGCAACCGCTCAATTGCTGGCCGATTGCTGGAGAGGGCGAGACGGATATTGGTCAGGGTTTCATCTGCATACGCTTTCAGGGCAGATAGGAACAAACGTCGCTTATCTCCGAAGGCAGCGTAGATACTTCCCTTTCCCAATCCCGTCACTCGCATGAGGTCATCGAGTGAGGTGGCTGTGTAGCCGTTTTTCCAGAACTCGTCTCGTACCGCCGCGAGAACCTTTTCTTCGTCGAACTGTCTTCGCCCTGCCATGGAGGAGCCCTAGCAGCTTCAGGATGAATGAATGTGGACTGAATAGTCAAGCCCGGTAGTCCGACGAATCTTAGGACCCTAGTTGTTCCTGATTCTCCTAATCGGATAACCGGGCCATGCTCTTACGCCTCGATCATCCCGCCGTCGGCGAACAGTTCAACGCCGTTGATGAAACTCGATTCTTCGGAAGCCAGGAAAAGAGCGATCTTCGCGATCTCCTCTGGTTGCCCAACGCGGCCGAGAGGGATCTTCTTGCCCATCTCGATGTTGTATTGCTGAGCCTCTTCTTTTGTCTTAAACAGACCACTGGCACCCGGCGTCACAATCGGGCCCGGGCTGACGACATTGACGCGAATCTTACGGTCCTTGAGTTCGTTCACCCAAGTGCGGGCAAAGGAACGAACCGCTGCTTTCGTGGAACAATATACGCCAAATCCCGCGATCCCTTTTACGGACGTTATCGAGCCATTGATCACGATAGTGGCACCCGCCGTCAAGAGTGGCAAAGCTTTTTGGACCGTAAAGAAAGTGCCTTTCGCGTTGGTGTTGAAAGTCTGATCGAACTGCTCCTCAGTGACCTGTTCGAGGGTGCCAAACTGTCCTCCACCCGCATTCGCGAAGAGTACGTCGAGGCGGCCGTACTTCTCGGTGACCTCCTGAAAAAGCCGATCAAGATGATCGAGCTTGCCGGCATCAGCTTGGATTCCGAACGCGTCGACACCAATCTCCTTCAATGCACCTTCAAGAACGTCTTTGCGGCGTCCAGTAATGATCACCTTCGCACCTTCTGCAACAAAAAGCTTGGCGGTTGCCAATCCGATCCCGCTGCTGCCGCCCGTGATCAATGCGATCTTTCCGTCGAGTCTTTTCATGTTTATCCTTTCCCGATTGCGGAGCCCTTCGCTTGAACGAAAACCCCGGCTTCCAGACAGACGTTTAGCGAATGAATGATCAATTCTTGACCATCCAGTCCATCTTCTGATGCTGGACCGATCGGTAAAGAGTCGGCGAAAAGGTTTCTGGAGAGTGTTTATGCGGATGCAATCATTCAGAGACTGAGGACGGCACTGAAAGAGGAAGGGAACGATGGCAAACGTGCCTTAGTTCGTCAATTCGGCTGTTACATCAGGCAGGATAATTGGGAGCAAGAATGAGGCTAATTGATCAGTACAGCCCAGCGGCATAGCGGGCGCGAATTAGTGGCGGTGCATCGGGGACCTTTGGCTACCGGTGCACCGCCATTTGTTGAGGCTCTAACTGCGATGTCGTAGAGCCCCGGAGTACCGATTAAAACCGCTCGATGCGCTCAACCGCGGGATCATCAGACTTAAGGACGCGTCCCCGTCCATCGCCCGCGATGAAGAAGTCGCCTGTCAGACCACCGAGGAGATGCGCAAGCAACAGATCCGCCACGCTGTCTCCATCCTCGACAGTGTTGCCTGTGAAGATGATGCCGTTGCTCATTGTGGCCATCGGCGCTTGACCGAGCTCGGTGACGTACCCGCCCTCCTTGGTCCCGATTGCCTGCTTCAGCATGTCGCTGAGATTGATTGGAGCGGCACCACTGATGGATGGATAATATGTGTCGTCCGGGTTCATGGTCGCGGTGTATTCCGTATAGTTATCGGCGTCGCCGTGACCGGTTGCGTAATGCCCCTGCATCAGGTAAGTGCCCGTCACAGAGTCTTTCACCTGCGCAAGCACGATGGAGCCATAACAGATGCCGGCTACCGGCTTCCCACCCTTGATGAAGGCCTCGAGGAGCATCCAGTCTCGGGTATTGTTCCCAAAGTCGCCAATTGCACCGCCGCCACCAACCCAGGCCATTCCGGTGAATTTATTAAGTGCTTCCAGATCAACTTCGAGCCGGCCTTTGAACTCACCGCGTGCTTCTTCACCCTGTTTGGGACGCGGATAGCTGTCTCGAACAAGCTCACGCAGGCTGGCTGGCTTCTCGAGAAAAGTGCCATAGGCATCGATCGGGTCCAACTCGGGAGGAACATCGGACGTACTCGAACCGCTAGCGCCGTTGCGTTGCGCGAGCGCAGCTTCGCGTCTCTCGTTGTACCTCTTGCGCTGAGCAGGCGTCAGGAAGTGCCGCCCCAGATGCGCAATCCCTTCCGTGATCTGCAGCGCATTCAGCGCCTGATCAGTAAAAGGAGCAACAACTGTTACGCCATAGGGAATCGGCTCTTCGCCATGTTCGGTGATGGGAATAACCTTCGCACCCTTGAGCATCAACTTACAGACAAATAAGGTAAGCTCAGGGCTGAAGTAACCTGAGACCGGAACACGAACGCCAAAGGTCTCTCCATTCTGGAAAGACTTGCCGTGAATATCCACCCCAGTTCTTTGAAGCACACTCTCGTCGATCATGGCGACAAGCTCTTGCTTCGGGGTTCCACTGGCCAGTGCTTCGGCCATTCGGTCGATCTTTAAATGCCGGTCCACTGGACCCGGGCGCGCCGTTTCGAACAGGAGAATTTTCTTTGCCGTTGCCTGAGCAGTATGCTGAGCCGCCGACTTATAGTCGCCGTAGGCTTGGGTCCAGTCAATTCGGCTTCCCTGAGCGCTCTCGACAGCTTTTCTTACCTGTCCATCCAGTGCTTCCGTTTCAGTGTTCGTTGCTTGACTACCAGATTGTTTTGTCGCCATTTCCTCAACCACTTTCGTCTATTTCCTACACCGAATGTTGCTTAAACTTTCGACGGGGACCGATCTGCAGAAAGGTGTCCCGCAAGATCCGCCTGCGTTGACTGATAATACTTGGCTTTGTTCGTACCGAATCAGTTCCACAGTTCCTTAAGATGGCGCGTTCGTCATGATTCCGCTCTCGAGTGGTGGCTGCCCGGTGCATGTCCAGCGGCATTATCTCAAAGATCATAACTGAAATTCAAAGCTCTGCTTCAGAATCTGTGGCGTGAGCAGGTGGTATGTGGAACTTATCCCACATGAGGAAGTTTATATACTTTCCGAAACGGCGCTCCATTCCGATACTGTCTTGGAATTGTCATGTAGCTTGACCGCGTAGCCGAAGTCGAGAAGCTCTTTGGAGTTGTGCGCTTCTAGAAGAGAAGACCTAAGTCTTGATTAAGCGCTTACGGTTCGAACGGAGAGTAATTCCTATAATTCGGCCCGTCGCTTGACCTGCATAGAAAGAGCAGACTTTCTTCGATAAGCACTACTCGGGTTTTACGCTTTTGGCCGGTGCTTTCGTAAGTTCTCTCTTTACTGCCTTCATAGCAGTAATTGAAAAATCGACAATATGGTTCGCGATCACTTCCAATTCCGCGGCATCCAACTTCCAGTCTGGCCACAGGAGAGCAAGCGTGGGCCGACCATGCGCATAATGCACCAGTTGCCCCATTATGCTGTGCACACAAAGACGCGCTTTGGGGTGCGTTGGCGGAACGCCCAGAAAACGGCCGACAATTCCAGCGAGCGTCTTCAACTTGGGACGGATGACCAGTTCGACCACAGCGCCCAGTCCCTCCGTGGGAACTGCCATTTCGTGCATCATTACCCTGGTGTGCCAAGCCGGCTTGTCTGTGCTTGCAATATGGCGGAAAACGTTCTGGACGAAAACGCGTAACGCTTCTTCGGGCGGAAGCTGTTCCAGTAAACTCGCCGGAATCGCTTCGCTATAAGAAAGGACTTCGTCCTTCAAGATCTCTGTATACAGGCCGTATTTATCGCCGAAGTGATAGTTCACGGCAGCGACATTATGTCCTGCTCGCGCGCAGATTTCACGGACCGTCGCCGCCTGATACCCCACTTCAGCGAACACTTCGGTAGCGGCTTGCATCAGCTTTCGGCGCGGATCGTCACGAGCCGGTGCCGTCGTTGTCGAAGAGGGACGGAATTTCGTAGGCATCGCTAAATACATGTTTGGAACAGATGCTTAAATATGTCAAGAGCTTATGGGCCAACCCAAGCAAATGCGGCCTTATTTCGAATACCTAGTTTAAACACGCGATTCAAACACGCGCTTGACAGACGGGATGCCTTCGAGCTTAAATGGGTCAGGAACAGAAGATGCCCTATTCACTCGAGGTCGAGACGCCACATCGAGAAGAGGATTGCCCAAAAGCCTGGAAGAGTTTCCTCCAGGCACACTTTAGTGAACTATTTCAGACCGCGCTGCTTCTTTCGGCTGATCCGGAAGAGGCGGAGGCGAGCGTCGCAGCCGCCCTCGACTCTATCGATCTGTCCAAACCTCCCGCAGAAACGGAATTCCTGATCCTGCAAGACAGGTTAGCGAGGCAGACCATACAAAATACTCACCCTTCAGACGCTTCAAAAACGTCTGAGGCTCGCAGCCTGCTTCAGGGCGGCTTACAGCCTGTTCTTCAGATCGAGCGGTTCCCGCGCCTTTGCTTTGTTCTGCGCACACTACTCGGATATGCAACCTCGTCGTGCGCCCAGATGCTGGGTATCGAAGAACCCGCCGTACGGACGTTCCTAAGAATTGCGGTGTTACAGCTGCACAACTCGGTTGCCGCAACCAGTTCCAACTCAGCGTCGCCTCGCGAGCATTTCGATTCAGAGAGCAGCGAGGGATGCCCGTCAATCCAGTCCTTAATCTCCAACGCCGCGGCTGCCCACTGCTAAAAGCTGAGCAGTAGTAATTCCGAATGCTGGCGACCGACCAAGAGTAACTCCCGCAAATACAAGGTGCGTCATGGCGCATCGGAAAAGAGATCGGGATTCTTCTTTTAACCTCCTGGAGCGCTTATGGGGCGAGTCCCCTATGCTGAAGGAGTAAGTCCGTGTTTCACGACAAGACAATCCTGCGAGTCAGTATCTCGGTTTCCATCCTGCTAGTGCTCGCCTTTGCCCTGACGGGTTTTCTCAGCTCCGTCTACCGGCGGGAGAAGGTAGAGCTGGGCGAAATGCATTTCACATTGGGGCAGCAGATGGAAAAGAAGTCCGATGTGGAAGGCGCAGTAGAGGAGTACCGCAAAGCACTACTGTATTCGCCAGACAAATCGGAATATCGCCTCTCCTTTGCCGCAGCTCTCATTAAGGCCGGGCGGCTTGATGAAGCAGAGTCACACATCGATCAGATGCTGCAGGAGGATCCGACCAACGGCATTCTCAATCTAATGCGAGGACGGATCGCCGTACAACGTCACGAGCTGAATAAAGCAATCGATTACTACGAGCGTGCCGTTTACGAGTACTGGCCGCCGTCCGGCGTAGAAGACCGGCGACAAGCGCGCTGGGAACTGATCAAATTGTTGGACCAGGCAGGCCGGCGGGAACAGGGCATTGGGGAGTTGATGACGATGTATGCCAATGCGCCTTCTGATACAAATCTCCGGCTGCGCATCGGGTTCGATCTTCTCAAGCGTTCAGCAAGCTCGGAAGGGTTGCAAGTCTTCAGGGATCTGATGCGTACCGCACCCCGTAATCCGCTAACTCACCGCGGATTAGGACAGGCCTTGCTGACGGAAGGAGACTTTGTCTCGGCACGGCACGAATTCGAACGTGCTTTAAAGATGGATCCCAAGGATCGGGCGAGTGCGGACGCCCTGAATCAGACGAACGCCATTATCGATATCAATCCGGAAATGCCCAGCCTTACCTCGGCAGAACGGTATCGCCGCAGTCAGAATCTTCTACGCCGCGTTTTAGCGCAAGTGGCAGACTGCCCGGATGCCGCAGGTAGCACCAACGTATCGGCCGCCCGTACCCTTTTAGAAGATAAGGCATCGAGAGATCCCGACGCAGCCCTGCGTATTCAAAAGGCGGCCGTGGAACTATGGAATATGCGCACTACTCTCTGCGGTAGTAGCAAATCGGTTAACGATCCGAATCTCGCAATAGTGATGGAACGGATTACGAATGAATGAGGCCGGAACCCGTAGCTCGAACTCAGGTGGCGAGAATGCAGCCGCGGCGGAGAGAGAGGCTGCGCTGGCAGCGACGTTGAACGATCCCGCGACCATTGCTTCGGGCGAGCGCAGGCGCTTCGACCCCACTTTCCGGAATTCCCGTCGCATCATTCAAAACCGGCTGACGCACCTGGGTATCAGCGATACGCAGCGCTTTATGCTGTTGGCTCTCTTGATCGGCGTCTTTTCGGGCCTGTTGGTGGTGCTCTTCCATATGTGCATCGATTTCACAAGCTGGGGCTCGCTGGGCGCGCTGTCGGGACGCTATCGCCTGGGACGGCTGCTCAGCCCGGCGGTGGGAGCCGTCGTCGCGGTTTTTGTGGTGCGCATCGTCTTTCCTCTGGCAAGGGGTAGCGGGGTAAATCAAACCAAGATCGCGATCTACAGCTCGGAAGGCTATGTCTCGTCCAGCACGATACTTGGCAAGTTCCTCGCCTGTGCGATTTCCATCGGTAGCGGCAACTCGCTCGGTCCGGAAGATCCATCGCTGCAAATGGGCGCGGGCGTCGCATCGAGGTTGGGCCGGATGTTCCACCTGCCGAAGGACAATATGCGCCTGATAGCGCCCGTGGGTGCAGCAGCGGGCATCGCGGCCGCCTTCAATACGCCAATTAGCGGAGTGCTGTTCGTCATGGAAGAGGTCCTGGCCGACTGGAGCGCCAACGCCGTGGGATCAATCGTCTTGGCGGCTGTTTCGGCGGTCGTCACCATGCGGGCGTTCCTCGGAAATGAACCTCTGTTCCGAATTCCCGCCTTTCAAATTGCCAGCGCCTCGGAACTGTTGGTCTATGCCGGGATCGGGATTGTGAGCGGCGGACTCTCGGCCTTGTTTATTTGGCTGATTGAAGAGTTAAAGAAGCGCCTGGAACATGTTCCGGACTGGAAAGCTTATACGCTTCCCATGGCTGCCGGATTCCTGACTGGGGTGATCGGCTTGTGGTTCCCCGAAGTGATGGGCGCAGGCTATGAGGCCATCAACAGCGCTCTGCATGGTCAGTTTACCTGGGAGGTGCTGCTCTACCTGGGACTGGCGAAACTGCTGGCTACCTTGCTCTGCTTCAGTGCGGAAACTCCCGGTGGAATGTTCGCGCCGGCGCTATTCATCGGCGGCATGATGGGCGGCGCACTCGGCGGCATCGCGCATCATTATTCACCGTACGGCGCAGCTTCGGAAGAGGCTTACATCCTGGTCGGCATGGGCACGTTCTTCGCGGGTGTGTTCCGAGCCCCGATCACTTCCATCTTCATGGTGTTCGAAGCGAGTGCCAGCTACGTGATTATTCTTCCGGTAATGATCGCGAATATCACCTCGTACTTAATCTCGAGACGCCTGCATCCAGTACCCTTCTTCAAAATGCTTGCGCAACTGGAGGGCGTGAACCTGCCGAGCGCGGAGGAAAAGAGGACGTTTCAGCCCCTGCGTGTGGAAGACGCGCTCCTTACGGCCAAACCCCATTTGGATACGCACTCGGATGTGACTCTTTTTCCGGATGAACCGCTGGATGCGGCGCTCCGATTGCTGGCTGTGCGGCCGTCAATCGATGTTGTCAGCCGGTTGCGACCCGACCAAGTGCTGGGGGTGTTGACTCTGGATGATGTTCACCGGGCATATGGAATCGACACTGGCGAACACGTGATGAGCGCAGAAACTGCAAAATCAGAACAGTTCACGTAACCGAGTCGTAGCCTGGGTTCTCTACTCTTCGGAAGCAGTGAGTCAGGCCTGGAGGCCTGGCGCCTGCTTCCCTCCCAAACTTCGATCCCGGGCATTTTCCGGGCGTAACGGGAGGTAAGGAGACCCCCTTGGATTCTTATACCGCTCCATCCACAATTGCTCAAAACTCACCTGATGAAACGTCGATCGACCAAACCTTGAATAACGACCGGGTTCCAAAGGAACGAGTCATCCCCGTCATTAAAGAAGACTGGCAAGTCCACAAGGAGCTTCGAGAAACTGGCACTGTCCGCGTTCAGAAGTCTGTTCGTGAATATGAAGAGCTGGTTCGAGATAGCCTCGCATCCGAGGTGATGGACGTCGTACGTGTGCCCATGGACCAGGTGGTTGTAAGTCCACCTCCGATTCGCACGGAAGGCGACGTAACGATTATCTCGGTGGTGAAGGAGTTCCCCATCATTATGAAAGAACTCCGGGTGGTGGAGGAGATCCGAATTACGAGGACTCGAGCGCAGATGGGTTTTGAGCAGCCTGTGCTGGTTCGAGCAGACGAAGTGACTGTGGAGCGGGTCCCGGCTGGCTTGCCTACAACATCAGATGCCGAGGAACCTGGTGTTTTGACGTTTGTCGAGCGGAGGGAGGTAGCCGTGGTGACCAAAGACGCCCGGGTGGTGGAAGAAATCTCGCTGACCACTGAAGCTACCGAGCGCAACTTCACTATAAAGGACACCGTACGGCATACCGAAGTTGAGGTTGAGCGCTTCGGGGAGGAAGTAGAACAGAAGACATCGGGGGCTGCCGGCTCGTAAAGCTTCGCGAAGTCGACTACTTGCTTAAGTCTCCGATTTCGCCTGGCGCTCGTAAATACGGCGCCAGGCGATCTTCCTCAACACTATGCCATCAGTGTCGCCGGCCCGATGTCCCCGTAGTGACGGCGCATCCGATCACGCAGTTCAGCCCGCGCCCGGAGCAGACGGCTTTTGGCGGCAGCGACCGAAATGCCAAGCGTAGCGGCCACTTCCGGCATTGGCTTCTGCTGCACGTCACGCAGCAAGAAAACGCTTCTCAGCAAAGGGGGAGTCTTACGGATCTCCTGATACAGCACCTCGGCTACTTCGGAACTGCCAAGCTCCTGTTCGGGAGTTTGCCGCACATCCCGGAGATCCAGGCTGACAATTTCCTCGCCTACTAGGATGTCATCGATATACGTATAGCGGGCCCTCCGCGAACGCCTCAGTTTCATCAAACATTGGTTCACCACGATACGGGTGAGCCAGGTTGAGAATTTCGAGTCCTGGTTAAACTGCTCAATGTGTTCAAAAGCTTTCCAGAAAGCATTTTGAACCTCATCTTCCGCATCCTGCTTGTCGCGCACAATCGAGAGCGCAACTTTTAGCGCGCCCGAGTGATGACGTTGCATCAATTCACTGAACGCACTTTGATCTCCTGCCTTACACAAGTCGACAAGAGAATCGTCGGTCGCTTCGGTCTCCGTACGGTTTTGCATCTGCCGTCGGGCTTGGGAATCCATCCAATTAAGCCTCTATGAACGACTTTATGCAGAACCAAAGCGATTTGGTTGATGTCGATAAAAGTGAGTTCAGTCCTGCGCAAATTCCGGGACCCGATGTTACGCTCAATGAAAGAAGATTGAAAGCTACTGAAAACAGCGAGGATATGATCCGGCGCTTGCTCGTTAGCTATGACATCGGAACTAAGCTTCGACAGCTGCGGCTCCGTAAAAAGATCGCGCTTGTCGACTTAGGGAAACACACCGGGCTTTCCGCATCGATGCTTTCGCAGCTGGAGAACGGAAAGCTGATACCGACCCTGCCTACGCTGGCTCGTATTGCCATGGTCTTCGACGTCGGACTGGAATTTTTCTTCGGTGAGAAGCGGCCGAAGCGGATTTTCTCTATTGTACGAGCAGCGGACCGTTTACGCTTCCCGGAGTTGTCTGACGAACCTTGCCCTGGGTATTACTTTGAGGTGCTGGCGTATGGGGCCATCGACAAGAACATGTCCGCTTACCTGGCCGAATTCCCGAGCACGGAAGTGGCGATTACCCGTGAACATTTTCATGACGGGTCGGAGTTTGTGCACGTTTTGAGTGGCAGGCTCGCGATAAACTATCAGTCTGAGGAACACCTTCTTGAAGTCGGAGATAGCGTATACTTCGATTCTTCGGAGGCGCACTCGTACCACGGCCGTTCGGACGTTCCGGCGAAGGCCATTGTCATTACCACGCCACAGCGCCTGTAAATGGACGCGTATGCTGTGCCTACTCTGTTCTGCGGTTATGCCGCTCGCAGCACGCGAGAACTGGACGGAGCTCAACGTCGGACCTTTTTATATCGACACGGACGGACATAATGGTGCTGCACGCGAGGCTCTGACGCAACTGGAGCAGGTTCGGTGGGTCCTAGGCGGCCTGCTGGAGGAGAAAGATCTGCGCGCAACTTGGCCTATTCGGGTCATGCTGACGGAGAGTGCCAGCACCTCCTGTTCCTTTGCCGGCTCACAAGCACAACTGACAAGCAATAGCGAACTGAGTTTCGTTCCGCAGCATGAGAGTGTTCGCGCTGCTGCCTTCCCTCCGCCGCCTGTTCTCCACGCACAATATTTGCTCGTATGCCGTCCCGACGCCAAGTTGCCGCTAGGTGAGATAGCCGGGATTCTGCTCGATTCCAATACACCCCTTCTGCCCCGGGAGATTGAAACTGGGTTGCGAGCACTGTTTAACACCCTGGAGGCCAAAGGGAGCCGGGTCAGCTGGGGTTCGGCACCTTTGCGTCCGGATTTAGCGTGGGCGCGTATGCAGTTGTTTGCCACGAAATTCGAGTACAGCGCCAGCTTTCATATTTTTATGAGCGCGCTAAAGAGCGGTAGTACGGTCCGGGCTGCCGAGCAGAATGCTTTTGGGCAGCCCTCGGATGCTTTAGAAAAGGAAGCCGCGGCTCGTTTGGCTCAGGGGAACTGGCATCCGGCGGCCACCTCGGGCCGTCCTTTGGACCCCAAGCGCGATTTCGGAGAGCATAGTCTGGATGCGGCCGTAGCCAGCGTATACCTTGCGGACGCTCAGCTACCTGCCAACGCGAAGGCTGCAGAGCAAATCTACAAAGCCGCGGCTGAAGGGCAAGGACCGGCGGTGCCGCTGGGAAAGGAAGGGCTGGCGCAGATCACGCAGTTCGAAAACAACAATCCCAACCTGATGCTGGACGACGCGATTCGAACGGGCAGTCATAGCGCTCCTGTATATCTGGCGTCCGCTACGGATCTGCCTCCGGAACAGGCCATTGCCTTGTTACGGAAAGCCCGCCTATATAATCCGCTCTGGGCCGAACCGGTGGCTGAGCAGGCTCTTCTAACCGAAGACCCGAAAGAAAAGGAAGAGCTCCTGAAAACAGCGACTGTTTTGGGTCGTCGCGAACCACAGTTCTGGATTCAGCTGGCTAAAGTACAAACCGAACTGGGGCAAGCGGCTGCCGCCAAGGGCAGCTGGCTGCGGGCCGAGGATGCAGCGCCTACCCCGGCCATGCGTGATCAGATTCACCAGCAGAGCCAAGATTCTGAGCAGCGGCGGCTAAATGCGGCGGAAAAGGCTCAGAACCAGGATCGGGATTCTACTTTCTACGCGGACCAGCGAGCTCAGAAGCGGCAATCCGACCGAATTCGGGATGCCGAAAAGAAGGCCAACAGCTCTCTGGCGGCGCAATCTGGTGGAATTCCGGCTGCGACCGAGGCGGTGCCCTGGTCGGACCTGGTGCCGCAAAAGAAATTAGAAGGAATGGTGATACGGGTAGACTGCCTGGGCAGTAACGCCCGGCTTACGGTGAAGGATCGCACCGGAACGACACTACCGCTATTGCTGAAGAACGCGTCGGACGCGAAACTATCGTGCGGAGACCAGCAGCCGCCTAAACGCATCTCGCTGACCTATGCCGCGGAACCCGATGAGCGGTTTGGCACGGCAGGAACTATTTCCACCTTAAACCTATGGCCAGCCCGGTAATTCGAAGCGCAGTTCCGGGGGATGTGCCTGCCATTCTGCACATAGAAGCGCAGTCATTTGCCAGCCCCAATTGGGGTGCTGGAGCGTTTTCTCAATACACTACGGTGGTAGCCGAGGTCGAGCAACAGGTAGCGGGCGTGCTGGTCTCGCGCGAGACGTATGCCGGTAATGAGACGACTCCCCCTGAGACCGAGATCCTGAATCTGGCTGTTGCCCCGAAGTTCCGGAGGTTAGGAGTTGCTTCCGCCCTGCTGGACTGGATTTTGCAAAATCCCGGGGAGTTCTTCCTGGAAGTGCGCGAATCGAATGCGTCGGCTCAACTGCTTTACCTTAAATTTCAATTTACAGTGGTTGGACGTCGCCAGGCTTACTACGAAAATCCTGTAGAATCAGCTCTTGTGATGAAAATGAAAAGATGCTAATGATTTGGTAACGAGCTTATTTGCTCGGCGTCAAAGTTCAGTCAGGAGCATGTCTCATGGAGAATTACGCGCAGGACGAAGAGTCCAGTACCCATCTTTTGTTGGATGATGAGTCTAGTGATCATCAACTCTCAGACGATGAGCAATTTGAGCGCTGGAGTCAGCAGCACTCCGAACTACAGCGGCAGATCGAAGCCATTGAACGAAGGCCTTATGTCACTGAGGCTGATGATTTAGAAGAACAGCGCTTGAAGAAGCTCAAGTTGCATATTAAAGACCGCATGAACGGAATGCTTTCTTTTCAAAAGAAAGCAGCCGGAGCATAACCCGAAAACGATGCGGCGGAGAACCGCTGCATCGTTGATTAGTCCCCTTCCCTTTTCCCAACCGGACTTCCCGATCAGGAAGTTACTTCCGCTCCCTAATCATTAAGTCTCTTGCTTTCGATTCGCCTGTACTGCACAATGTCCATAGGCGAACAAATGGCGAAACAAGGAGCTCTTCTTCGTTCGTATGAATTCACTGCCGGGTTAGTGACTCCGGCTTTGGAGGAACTTCGCAGCGCTGCGAACTCGCAACCCGCGTCCAAGTCCGCCGAAGTTCCCGTTTGGATTGGGCCCGGACCGCGGCCTACCCCTGCTTCTCAGCTTCCGTCGAAAGAAGAAAGTTCTCGCTTTGTACCACTTGAACTTCCAGGACTTAAGCCCTTGTTTGCAAAAGGGTTAAAGCCTGGGACCATTACTCAGATTGAGGGCTCCAGATCTTCCGGGCGAACCAGTATCGGCGCGCATTTTCTAGCTCAAGCTACTAGCCGAGGTGAAGTTTGCGCAGTTGTGGATGTACAAAACAACTTTCATCCCGAGTCAATGCAAGCGGCCGGTGTAAGCCTCGATCATCTGCTATGGGTTCGGTGTAACGGAAACCCGGAACATGCTATGCGCGCTGCCGATTTATTGCTGCATGCTGGGGGGTTCGGAATAGTGTGGCTGGATATGTGTGAGGTTCCACCCTCGTCAGTCCAGCGTATTCCACTTTCGTATTGGTACAGGTTTCGCCGCGCGATTGAAAATACAGCGACTATTCTTCTGGTCAGCGCCGATTTACCCTGCGCTAAGTCTTCTTTATCAAACAATATACAGTTGACAAGCAATGCAATAGATTGGCTCGGAAACCCGGGCGTGGTTCGTTTGGTAAATATCTCCGCCACCTTACAGAAGAACGCTGAAACGCATCCGTTCGCTTTACAGGCGGTCATCTGACGGGACTAGCCGATGTACGCCTGTTTACACCTTCTGAGTTCGGAAGATTCTTCCGAACAGCTTCTTGATTTGGCTTTACAGTTCTCCCCCACGGTGGAACAGACGTGGCACGATACGGTGGTCTTCTCAATTAGTGCACTTCGGAAGCTGATTGGGCCGCCACACCAGATTGCTTCAGAAATTTGCCGATACGGATTTGAAAGAAAGTTGAATGCCAACCTGGCCGTTGCTTCCAACCCGGATGCAGCCGTGCTGTTAGCTCGTAATTGTGCAGGGGTTACATTAACTACTCCCGGTGAAGAGAAATTCAAGATTGCTTCCCTTCCCTTAGCGGCCCTCTTTCTTCATACGGATACCAGTGACCCTGGCCTGCTTCAAATTCTTTATAAATGGGGAATTAAGACTTGTGGTGAGCTGGCGCAATTACCCGAAAAAGGCTTAGCCGAGCGACTCGGGAAGGCCGGTGTCCACCTTCGTCAACTAGCCTTAGGAATCGTAGACCGGCCGCTCCGGCTGACGCCTCCGCCTACTATTTACCGGGAAAGGATGGTCCTGGAACATCCGCTCGACCTCCTGGAACCTTTGCTGTTCCTGCTGGGAAGAGTATTAGGCGAACTTTGTGGAACACTTCGTCAACAGTCCAGAGCCGCCCGTTCGCTAAAGGCGACTCTGGAGCTGGAAACCCAAAAAGAGCACCGCTGCGAACTGGAATTCCCTGTTCCGTTGGACGAAACAAAGACGCTGCTGAAACTTCTGCATTTGCATTTAGAGCGACATGCCCCGGAAGCGCCGGTGATGGCATTCACCTTAGAACTCGAACCGGTGGCGCCCAGACGATTGCAGGAAGGGTTCTTCCTTCCGCCCACTCCGGCGGCTGACAAACTGCAGATTACTCTGGCGCGCATTGCCGGCATGGTAGGAACAGAGAATGTAGGCTCCCCGCGATTGCTGAACACCTACCGCCCGGATGCTTTTGAACTGGGAGCACTTACTCCATCCGTTAGTAGTTCCTCTGGTAGTGGAGCAGCAGCTATACGGAATGCCGTCGTTGGAAACTCTCAGATAACGAAAGAAGCAAAAGAAATACTTCGTTTAAATATTCGTATTTTCCGGCCTGCTTTACAAGCTCGAGTGAAGGTTGCTGGGATTACACCGAAGATCGTGGCGGCCAATGGCGTGAAGGGAACGGTTCTTCGCTCGGCGGGTCCGTGGAAAACATCGGGTGAATGGTGGGCACAGACGGCCTGGGTACATGAAGAGTGGGATGTAGCGCTGGATGACGGTGCGCTGTACCGAATCTACCAGGACCACAACACAAACATCTGGTTTGTTCAGGGCGTTTATGACTGAAGGCTGGCTTCCGGTAACGCGGGCACGACAGACTCGCATCCGGCCGCCCCTTACCGGCCAGAGCGAAAAAGAACTCACTAATTTTCCTGTATTTCCTATATACGAGACGCCCATTTTGAAGTTAAATCAATGCAGGGCCCAAAGCCTAAACTCACGATGTCGACATTCAAGATTCTCGAGAAAGCAAACGAGTACCGAATCCAGATCATCGGCAGGTTTGCCGGTGCAAGTGTTCGTGATGTAGAAACCAGCTGGAGGGCCGCCCTGCAAGCGAACCTGCAGCGTCAACTAGTAGTCGATATCTCTCGCCTGGATGGCTATGACAGTAGCGGCCAGTCCTTGTTGAGAGAAATGCACAAACATGGAACGCTGATTGCAGCTTCCACCTCAGTGTCCCTTGTCTACCTGCAGGAAGTTACGTCCGTAGAACGCGGTCCGGCACCGGCAACAATCCCTGCCAAGAAACCGCAAGCACGACGGATTTCCTCCATCAGCGTCGCCGCCGCAAATAACTAATCTTCAAAATCTCGCTTCGGACAGGCTGACGCGCACAAAATTTAGCTTGTGCGCATCAGCCGCCCGAGTGACCGCTTATTGCAAGGGAACACCCGTAAGCACTCCGGGCTTCACTTCCGTTGTCGGATCCTGCACAAATTTCTCCCCGATCGCCTTCTTCAGCAACTTGTCAAAGGTTGCGAAATCGATATCCAGCGAACTTGCGGATTCGCTGCCCCCTGGAATAAAAAGCTGCATGGTAGCGGGCGGATTATCCAGCGTCAGCGGAGTCAGGCTCCGCAATTCATCGAAGGTTTGGGCTGTGTAGTACACCCGTACGAAATCTGCGCCCGTGATCCGGGAGCGCCGCAGCTCGAATACCAGGTTGCCGCCCGGTGCGCAGTAATCGGGTTGTAACCGGGTAGCAGCCAATGCGCATGCAGTAAGCCTGCCACGCCTTCGACGTAGGCGTCGGAGCTGTTGATCACCACCAGCTTTGAGGTTTTGTCGCCAAAGGCGCCGGGAATGTTATCACTTACGACCGCCTGCTCCATGGTCCGGAGAATATGCGAGGCAGCGTTTGAGCTTTGAATCCGGTTCAGATACGGCGGGGTAACTTCCAACTGAAAAGCCAGCGTGATAATCCGGGTTTGCTGCGAAAGCGTATCGGGTGTCAACCGGCCCCAGGCCACCTGCTCCATGGGAAGGCCATCGGCGTACTCCATTACAAAAGGATCAGCTGCGTACAGGGTGGTGAACACACCCCCGACATTTACAACATTCGAAGTAGCGAGGCTGGTATTCGCGGTGAGCGGGATAGGCAAAGCGGTCGGGTCTGTCTTGCCCTCCGGAGTCGGCGGCACAGGGTCGGTCCCGTTCGGATACTGAAAGAGGATGCTCCTGATGAGCGCGAACTCAGCGTTATATGCCGATTGGATCGCTGCACCGTTGTTGTAGATTCCCTGGACCTCTCGCAAGACTCGTTCAGTATCTACTGTCTTCACCACATTACCGGCGATCGGATCGAAGACTGGGTCGGGCGTACCTAACGGGAAGGAGTGGACCAGAGTCGTCACCTCCGGGAGTAGCGCTGCACCTAGGGCCGACGCACTGATGTTCGACCGTTGAATAGAGTTTGCCCTGAAATAAGAGTGCTTCAGATCGGTGATGGCGTTTCCAGTCAGAAGCCCCTCGTGCAGCAGATAATCATGAAAATACGAGCCGAGCAGTTTTTGTGCCTGGAACCCGTGCGGAGTCAGGTAGCCGGTCGGCACCGAAAAGTCGGGATAGGGTTGCACGGCATAGGTCGAAAGCAGGGTGTAAGGCAGCGCGGCGGAGCGGATTCCATGCCGGCCGAAGAGAATGATCTGCCTGAGCACAGAATCGTCGCTGGCAGGAGGTACGGTTTGTGCCGAAATGGGGATAGAAGAGAAGGCGAACAGAAGGCCGCCGAACAGTGACCAACATCGGGGAGATAGGCGCATGGGTGGAGCCTAACGGTGGGAAGTGTCACCGCGATGACTGGCATCTCTCAAGAGAGTTAATGGACCGGCAGAAGTTAAGCTAGCCGCATGACAGCACTCAGCGACATCTTACGCAATCACGTTGATTACACAACATGGGCCACTGGCCGGCTGCTGAACGCCGGAACGATGCTCAATCCGGACGATTTGAAGCGCGACTTTGGCACGGCCGACAAGAGCATACAGGGAAGCATGACTCATCTGTTGCGCTCGGAACGAAATTGGCTCCGGCGATTGCAGGGAGACACAGACGGCGGTCCGCTTATGCTCCCGGCTGATGAGCACTGGGAAGGAATGACGGTGGAATGGCGGGGGTTGCACGAGAAGTGGCGTCAATGGGCCGCTGGTCTCAATGACGAGGATGTCCTACGAGTCCACGAATATAAGGACCTGAAGGGCACCATCTGGAATCAACCCATCTGGCAAATTGTCTTGCACGTGGTCAATCATTCGACCCATCACCGGGGGCAGGTGTCGGGGTTTCTTCGGGCCTTGGGCCAACAGCCTCCCCCCTTGGACTTTATCCTCTTTATGCGAGGCCAGTTCTAAGGTTCCGGCTTTCGTAGGCTGGAGAGGTGTCTTCGTCCCGCCTTCATCTGGCCTCTCTGGTCGACGATTTCGAAAAGCGCGGTGCGGAAATCGCCATTGTCGCGTTCCACGGACTCCGAGAGCGTCGCACCACTTACCGGGAATTGGCTGTCCTGTGCCGCCGATTCGCGTGCGAACTGCAAAAACGGGGCATTCGGAAGGGCGACCGCGTCCTTCTTTGGGGCCATAACAGCGCGTTCTGGGTGGCTGCCTTCTTTGGCTGCGTCCTGAACGGTTCGCTTCCGGTACCGGTCGACGCAGCCAGTCCAATTACATTTGTGGAAACTTTGGTTGGCGACGTCGATCCCAAGCTGCTTGTGGTTGACGACGCTAAGGCGGCCCCTTTCTTTTCGACCGATCTGGAAGTCCTATCGCTGGAGCAGTGGCCTGAGGAGGTAACTCGCCAGACGGATTACGTCATTCCGGAGCGGACGGAGGACGATCCTTTGCAGATCATCTTCACTTCAGGGACAACCGGAACCCCGAAGGGAGTGGTGCACACGAACCGGAATGTTCTGGCAAGCGTCCGCCCGATTGAGGCCGAGATGCAGAAGTACTTGCGCTACGAGCGTCCCTTTCACCCCATCCGGATCCTGCACACGCTTCCGTTGAGCCACGTCTTCGGGCAGTTCATGGGGCTGTGGGTTCCTCCTCTGCTCGGGGCGGAAGTTCATTATCAGCATCGCCTTGTTGCCAATGAGTTGGTCGAGCACATACATGACCGGCGCATTTCCGTGTTGGCAGCCCCGCCGAGGGTTCTGGACCTTCTGCAGTCGTACCTGGTAAATCGCTTTCCAGACTTGCCGGCGCGTCTAGAAGCGGGCGGGGCTTACAAAGCCTTGGGCCGTTGGTGGCACTTTCGCGATATTCACAACATCTTTGGTTGGAAGTTCTGGGCGTTCGTCTGCGGAGGTGCGTCGTTGTCGGCGGCCAGCGAACGTTTTTGGAACGGGCTTGGATTCGTCGTGATCCAGGGTTACGGGATGACCGAAACGACGGCGCTGGTCAGCCTGAATCATCCTTTTAAACTGGCGCGGGGGACCGTAGGCCAGGTGCTGCCGGGGCGAGAAATCCGGCTCAGCGAGCAGGGTGAAGTGCTGGTCAGGGGCGAGACGATTGCCACGGCAACCTGGCAGAAGGGGCAATTACAGACGGCGGAATCCGAATGGTTAGCCACCGGCGACTTAGCCGAGCTTGACGACCGCGGGAATCTGCGCTTCCGGGGACGCCTGAAAGATGTAATTGTCACCGCAGCCGGATTGAATATCTACCCCGAAGATCTGGAAGCTGCTCTTTTGCGTCAACCTCACGTGAAAGCCTGCAGCGTGGTGGAGTTTGCAGGTGACGCCGGGCCGGAACCCATGGCGGTCCTGATTATGACTGAAGCGGCCGATGCTGCGCCTGCTGTTC
The DNA here is from genome assembly GCA_963814195.1 of uncultured Acidobacteriaceae bacterium. Classification (GTDB taxonomy): domain Bacteria; phylum Acidobacteriota; class Terriglobia; order Bryobacterales; family Bryobacteraceae; genus Bog-105. The sequence goes on along the minus strand of CAWFBU010000001.1, from coordinate 741,380 downwards.
AGGGCGCCAACCGGGAGCTGGCCGAATTTCAGCAAATCCGTAGATGGGCCGAGTGGCCGGAACCTGACCTGCCGCGTACGTCGACAGGGAAGGTTCTGCGGCGTGAGATCGCCCGCCGCATTGTGGAGGGTGGACTGACGGGAGCGAATTCGACAACCACCGGGGGCGAGTTAGACCTGGACAGCTTAGGACGGGTCCAATTACAGGCCCAGTTAGAGATGCAGTACGGGATTGCCCTGGACGAGAGCGCGTTGCAACAGGCGCGTACGGAGGCGGATCTGCAGCGACTGGTGCGAACGGCCCATTCCGGCTGAAACGAAACCTGCGGAGAGATTGCAGCATCGCTTATCCTCGCTGGCCTTGGCATCCCGTGATGCAGGTTATTCGTTCCATCTTTCTGGAGACCGTCGCCATGCCGCTCGTCCGACTGCTGGCCAAGACTCGAGTGCGTCAACGAATGTTGAAGGCGCCGGCCACGCCGGTGCTGCTGGTGGCAAATCATGTGACCTCGTACGATGTCCCGTTTCTTCTTTATGCGCTTCCAGGACCGCTTCGGCGCAGAGTGGCAGTGGCGATGTCCGGTGAGATGATTCTGGATTGGCGACTTGCAAGGCGGCAGGGTCACCGGTTGCTCGACTGGGTAGCCCCTTTTCAATATTTTCTGGTAACAGCGTTATTCAACATCTTTCCGCTGCCGCAGATCAGCGGGTTCCGCCGCAGTTTTCGCCATGCCGGCGAAGCAATCGACGCAGGTTATAGCGTCCTGGTGTTTCCAGAGGGCCGACGTTCGGACGACGGAGGCTTGCAACCGTTTAAGAGCGGAGTAGGGTTGCTCTGGAAAGAGCTGGGGGTTCCCGCTTTGCCGCTTTACCTTGGGGGCTTGGCTGGATCAAAATAAAACAGGCGCGCTGGTTCCGGACTGGAGTTGTCTCAGTCTCCGTAGGCTCTTTGATCGAATTGCCACAGCCGATTCGCCCGCAGCTGCTCGCGGAGCGGCTACGTTCCGCTGTAACAATCCGTTTAAGCCGTCAGTGGAAATTACGGGTGCCTCATCGTAAAGAACAGGAAAATTTTGCCGAACCTGATTGACAGACGGCGCGTCTAACAGCTACTTTAAGGGAGCACTAAGGTCCTTTGCTTCACTTGATCCTCGTACGGCACATCCTTCCATGGTAAGCAGTTTTCGATCCCCTCAATTGATTCGTTAGGTTCCCTATAGCAGAGAAAAGGAAGATAGATATGAAAGAAACTGGAACTGTTAAATGGTTCAACGCCTCGAAAGGGTTTGGATTCATTGCTCGTGAAAATGGAGAGGACGTGTTCGTCCACTTTTCCGCGATTGAATCGACTGGGTACCGCAGCCTCGATGAGGGCGCTCGGGTGTCCTTCGTTGTGAAGAACGGCCCGAAGGGTCTGCAAGCTGAACAAGTCTCGCTAGCCTAGTCGCTACTTAGATGCCGGGTATAACCGGTGAGTTTAGGTTTGAAAGGGAGAGTGCAACCTCTCCCTTCCCCGGTATTTCGTTTCCCCCCTCCTTGTTTTCCCTCCCAAAAGTTCCCATCAGACTGGAAGCCCATTGCAAATGTTGCCGGACTAAGTTCCTGGCAAGCGCTATCACACGCCATGAGCACAAAATTCGCGAAGGACCGGCAACAGGACTACGCCCAGGCGCTTTTGGGTAAGAATGCCCCAGCTTTCAAAGCCCAGTTGAGTCCGGCAGCACCGGGACGCATAACGACTTCCATGAACCCGATTAACAGGAAGGGCAAAGGAGTTCGTATGAATCGCCTGTCCAGGTCGAAATGAGTATCTAAGAACACAAAACGAAAAGGCCAGACTCCTCTGGGAAGTCTGGCCTCTTACTCTTGCCGCTGAGCAGCGTGAGTGTTAGTTAGAGGTGCTGGTTGTTGTGGTGGTGCTGGAAGTGGCACCCTTCTTGTTCTTCTTGTGCTTCACTTTAGTCGAAGTTTTGGTTGTAGCCGTGGTGTTCTGGGCAAAAACAGCACTGCTGCCAAGAAGGGAAAGGCCGAGCGTAGCGATCATCAGTTTCTTCATATGTTTGTTCTCCTGGAAAAGTTAGCGAGCAGTTCTTATGCTCTCGTCAACAGCTTCTCACGTAGAAGTGAAGTGGTTCTGAAGCCGGCATTAAAGATGCTTCATAAGTACACTAACTGGGAGAATTACTCCCGGTGAAAACTCCACCCAATAGACGCGCCATACTCAGGTACCCAGTTGCTGCCGAACTGAAAGAAGTTATTGACGTAATGAGCATCCACTTGCGGGCGGACAAACAGGTGGCTTGTCACGTACATACGAACTCCAGCTTCCAGGTGAAGTTGAAAGTGGTTTGAGCTCTCAACGTACTGATTGGAACTGGAACAGCCGACGAACGAATCGCAGTAGGATGCTGGTTGATAAAAGCTAAGGTTTACCCCACCGATTCCGGCCTGTAATTCAGGAACGACTCGCTTCAGCCGGCGTCCTGTGGGTGCCCAGATGGCATTGAAGTCGTAGAAGGTCGGCCGGTACTTCAGCCCCGCGTAGTCTCCTTGAGAAAAGCGAAGGTCAGTTTCCCCTCCAATGCCGAAGTGGGGCGTAATCATAATGTCGGCACCGATTTTGCCAAAGGTGCCGCCCAGGCGAGGGGTGCCATAAAGTGTGCCGTCACCGTAGGTATTCAGCGTTTGCCCGCTGCTACTGGTGCTTGCTGTCCCGACGCCAAAGAATACATCGGGAGCCAACTGGGCATGAGCAGGAATAGAAGTAAGTAAACAGGCAAAAGAAGTCAACAGAATTGACGTAGTAAGTTTCAAGCGAAGTAACCTCGTAAGAGAGTTGTGGAGTGGTGGCCATTGCAAAAGACCGCAACAGCCGGCCACGTTCTCTGCCCTACAGACGTTCTGAACTCTCTATACGGTTGCGCGAAAGCGCGGGTTTTGCCCCGCACCAGCACTTAGTAACTTCACTTGAATGAAAGCCACTACGATGAAATCTATTACTGTGGATTCGCCGCATCGGCAGATATCGATGTCTCACCTTTGTGGATAAAAGGAATGCCGTGCTCCATCCAGGCCGGCTTTTCAGCACCCTTCAGATAGAAATCAAAGAATTGCTGTAATCGCATGGTGTAGTCCTTCTGGTTCGGACGACGACGCAGGTTGTGTGGCTCACCGTTGTAGCTAAACATGTAGGCCTCTTTGTCGAGCCTTCGGAGAGCCAGATAAAACTCGATGCCCTGATACCACGGCACAGCATCGTCGGCATCGTTATGAATCATCAGTAGCGGCGTCTTGATGCGATCCACCATGAAAATGGGCGAATTCTCTATATAGCGCAGCGGATACTCCCAAGGTGTCCCGCCAATGCGGCTTTGCGTGCGCTCATATTGAAATTGACGGGGGATGCCGGGGCCCCAGCGTATACCGTCGTATGCGCTGATCATGTTAGCCACAGGCGCGCCCGGTGCAGCAGCGCGGAATCGATTCGTCTGGGTCACCATGTAAGCGATCTGGTAACCGCCCCAACTATGACCCTGGATGCCGATTGCTTTCTCGTCTACGTATCCATGATTGACAATCTCCTGCACGGCCGGTAAGACACAGCGCAATGCGCTCTGTCCTGGATAGCCGGTTTTGTAAGCAATATCAGGCTCCAGAACAAGGTATCCATTGCTGGTGTAGTAACTAGGACTTGATAACGTTTGTCGGGCGCGGCTCAACAAAGTTATTCACGTTCTGCGAGAGCCGCTCGTAGATGTACACAATCATCGGGTACTTCTTGTGAGGATCGAAGTTCTGCAGGCTTATAAAGGTTCCGTCCAACTTAACTCCATCCGCACTTTCGTAGTGCATCAATTCAGCCGTTCCCCAGGCAAAGCTGTTCAGTTGAACGCCGAGATCGGAAACCTTTTTGAGGTTTGCGAAGCTCCCGTCAGTTACGCGAAGGTCAGGGTATTCCGCGAACGTAGATTCGGCGGTCACGTAGACATCTGCGTCACGCGCTTTCACGGGCGGCGCAAAATTTTTGGCGGCCATCAGCAGCTTTACGGGCGCAGCGTTGGGCTGAATGCGAAAGAATCCTGTGTCGCGTGTCTGCTCGTTCTCCGCACGCAAAAGCACTGGCTTCTTGTCATTTAAATACCGATCCGAAGGCTCATCGTGCTCCGAACGAACAATACGGAACGCGAGGTGATTGGCCCTTCCATACCCATGAGTCCAGTTGACCGGAGCAGCGCTGTTGACTGTATAGCGCCAGACATCGAAGCGGTCGTAAAGGATGACACTGGCTCCATCTTGGTCCAGAGAGCCTGGCCCTCTGCGGGCGGTTTTCCTGGTTGATCGTACACCTCACGACCAAACGTGACAGGCAGGCCCGTCGTAATGTTCTTCGTAAGTCCGTCCGGCGCGCTGATTAAGATCCAGTCTTTGCCGTCGAAGTAAACCGCATGCCGCGAGTCGGGCGACCAGGATACACGGCCCAAGTGCTTCTTAGCCAGCAGTGTCCGCTTCCCAGTGGAGGTATTGACCAAGTAGCTGTCGTCATATCGTTCGTCATACTCCTGCATACGGCGATAAGCACGGTCGTCATTGCCTATGGCGAACTCGCCATCGTCTGCGGGAGCCAGATCCGGCATTGTCAGATCCGCGAGCTGGACAAATTTCTTGGAACGTACTTCAACCGCGGCACGATAGCTGCGGGCACGTTCGGTAGCAGCGCGGACCTTCTGCATGGGCTGGATGTAATCGTCATTCCAGGCCCAGAGATCCACCGATACCTTCTCGTCCGCGGGAGTCTTGTCCGGAGCTTTCTCATTTGCTGGTTGCGGACCGGTGCCGAAGAAGATGAAGCGCCCGTTCTTAGACAGACTGAGGGGAGCCTTGTCGGAGATGATCCACCTTGCCGGAAGTCCGTCGCTCCTATTCGAAGCCAGTTCTACAGGAGAGGTTGATTGCTTCTCCCATGAATAGACTTTGAATTGCGGATGCTTTGCTTCGGCATCATCGTGATCGCTGAGGAAGGCGAGTCGATCTTCCTTCTCGTCCCAACTTAGCTTTTCGTATTTCGCCTTACCGCTCAGAAGCGACACAGGTTCACCTGATTCAGTTACTCGCAAGGCATGAAGTCCTTGTTCACTGCTAAACACGAGCAAACTACTGTCCTTCAACAGCGTGTACTCGGTGGTGCCGGCAAACTTCCGTTCGGCCCCGTCTGTCAGTTGACGGAGAACCAAATCTCCTTTGACGATCTTAGGGCCGGTAGCCGGCGTCGCCTCAAGTTCTTCAGCCGTAAGTTTAGGGCTGCTCGCCGCTGTTTCGGTCTGCTGCAAGTAAGCTAAAGCGCGTGTCGCCTTCGTCGGCAACTGAAAGCTGATCACATGAGCTGTCCTGACGGCTTGACCGGACGAAAGCCGTACCACCACAAGGTCGCCTTTTGGCATCTCTTCGGGTTTCTTTTTTGTCTCGCGTTTAGCCGCTTCAATATCCGCATGCGAAGCAAAGGTCAGGAACACGGCCGTGCTGGAATCAGGAGTAAATTTGACGCTGATCCCCGGAGGCACTGGTGGTGCTTCTTCAGACAATTGCGGGTTGGCATAGTTCGGTGGTGGAGGCGGGGGAAGTTCACCAGCAGCCTGGCGTACCTCCGCTCCGGTCTGCAGGTTCCGGATGATTACCTCACCATCTCCGACTTGGGGGAAAACGGCGTACGCGAGGAAGTGTCCGTCAGGAGAAAGTTGCTGGTTCTGGATGTGACGCCAGCCATCAAAATCAGCGATCGTCAGCGGCCGTCTGTCGGCCAGCAAGGACCAGGTCGCCAGAAGGAGGAGAACGAGCGTTCGCAGCATGCTCCAGATTGTAACTTCCGGTTCTTCTAAGAGCTCGCGCATGACGAGCACTGTGATGACCAGCAGAGTATGGAGTGCCCCCTGAACAGTTGGGAAGTTTATCTTTCGGTGGGGCTTCCGTGCCCGTGCGTTCCGCCGCCAGTTGGTTACGCTGAAAGTGTCTTATGGGCATGACACGACGTAAACTGCTGACTCTCGCAGGAATGGCTGTGACTCCGGCGCTTGTCGCCCAGAATGCTCCTACTCGCTCCGTCGCTCAGACCGGTAGTAAGACGCCGGACATCAGCGGCAAGTGGCAGTTCGCTTTTCAGACCGATGGTGGGCCTCGCACCAATGAAGCCGAACTTAAGCAGGACGGGAAAGAAATAACCGGGACCTGGAACAAGACCGTGCCAGTGAAGGGCACTCTCTCCGAAGGAAAACTAGACTTGGAGTTCCCGATTACCTCCGAGGAAGCGGGAGAAGGGACCCTCAGGATCATAGGGAGACTAACGGACGTCCTTACGGGATCCTGGTCATTCCAGAGTTACTCAGGAACTTTCAAAGCAACACGTGTCACTCCCTAGCCGGTCCAAACCCCTGGTTCTATTCATGGAGTTCCTATCCCGGTACTGACCGAAGTACAGTACAGGAACTACTGAATAGCTCTTTTGCAAAAGGTCATGAGCTTTCAGAATTGAAATTCATATACAATGGCACACAGCCATGTTAGGGGCATGCCTGCTAAGGCTCTTCCCTGGCTTATTTGTGTTGCGTTGAAGGTGTTTATGAAGTCTCTCCGTTTGAGCGTTGGCCGTGTGCGCCCTGCGCCGTATTCGCCCAGGTTAGTGGATGGGCACAGGCCGTCACCGGCACTGTTCTTGGAACGGTAATGGATTCGTCCGGCGCAGTGGTAGCGCAGTACTAAGGTAGTTATTACCGAAGTCAATACCGGGGTTATCCGAACCTCCGAGACGAACGATAGTGGAAACTATACGTTTCCCGATCTCGCGCAGGGGAACTTACTCAGTAAGTTTCGAAGCTTCCGGATTCCGGCGCGAGCTTGCGGCAAAATATCGCCGTTTCGGTTAACACCAGCACGCGCGTCGATGCCGACCTGCAGCCCGGCAGTGTCAACATGCAGATCGAAGTAACTGCTGCGCCGCCGGCCTTGCAGACCGACCGCGCCGACACATCCGTCAGCTTGTCGACTGTGCAAACCGCCAATCTGCCCTACCGGCACCAGCCGCAACTTCCAGGGCCTGCTGAATCTGGTTCCGGGAACGACGCGCGCCAGCTTTCAGCATTCGCAGTTTCTTCAATGCCGGCAAGGTCGCTTTACAGACGCAAACTAACGGCCAGATGCGGATGGGCAATAACTATCAGATCGAAGGAATCGACGACAACGAGCGCACCGGGCTTGCTGCAATTCCTGATCCCGCCGATTGAGGCCATCCAGACGGTGGATGTCTCTACCAGCAACTTCGAAGCAAGTCTGGGGCGCGCCAGCGGCGCCGTAACCAACGTCATTCTGAAATCCGGCACCAATTCGATACACGGTTCGGCCTATGAATTTACCCAGAACAGCGAGTTCAATGCGCGCAGCTTTTTCAATCCATCGGTCGGGCACCAGGTCTACAACTACTTTGGCGGCAACGTCGGCGGACCGATTCTAAAGAACAAGTTGTTCTATTTCGGCGACTTCTTGCGGGTTGCAGATCACGAAGCGAATACCAACCTGCAAACCATTCCGACACCGGCGCAAATCGGCGGTAATCTGGCGCTTCACCGAATGCCATCTATGATCCGGCTCAGACGGGCAATCCGGACGGAACCGGCCGCACCGCCTTCGCGGGAAATCAGATTCCGATCAACCGGATCAACCCGATCTCAGCGGCGCTGATGCGGCTCCTGCCGGCACCTAATGTCGCCAGCACGACGGCACAAACAACTACTTCGCGCTGCTGCCGTTTCACAAAGACACAACGTCGTATGACGTGAAAGTGGATTACGTACCCACGGAAAAAGATCGCTTCAGTGTTCGCTTGAGCTATCAGCGGCCGGAGATTTTCCAAGCGCCCGATCTTCGGTATCGGCCGGCGGTCCCGCGCAGGTGCGCTTTGCCGGCACGGCGTTTGCAGCGCACCTATAGCGGCGGCATCAACTACAACCGCGTTTTTTCGCCCACTCTGGTCAGCGAATTCCGGGTCGGCGTGGCTTATTACAACAACATCGCGACCCAGGCCGACTACGGCACCAGCGCCTCGTCCGATCTGGGCATTCCCGGCATCAACATCAGCCCGATTACCAGCGGCCTTGTCGGCATCGACCTTCGCACCTTCTATTCCAACCCCATCATCGGCTACTGCGCCAGCCTTCCCTGGACCCGCGCCGAAGCCAATATCAACGTCGCCAACACCTGGACGAAGATCATGGGGAATCACACCATTCAAGTGGGGCGGCGACGTACGCCGAATTCGCGACTCGCTTGCTGCAACTGCAGACCTTCAGCCCGCGCGGCGTGTATCAGTTCGCACCTGGCCAGACGGCACTCGAAACTGGCCAACGGAAGTTCTTCGCCCACGAACTATCTGAACAATTTGGCGAGCTTCCTGCTCGATCTTCCGAACCAGGCCGGCCGCGATCTGGCAACTTACTTCCCCTCCTTGCGCGGCTGGCAGGTCTTCGTGTTCGGGCAGGATAAGTGGACGGTCACGCCCAAGTTGACGGTCGACCTCGGCTTGCGCTGGGAATTCTATCCCGCCTACACGCCGCAGTTCGCCGGCGGCTTCTCCAACTACAACCCAACCGAACAACACTCTGGTGCTCGCCGGCGTCGGCAGTATCCCGAGCAATCTTGGCATCCAGAACCGCTACAAGTACTTCGCGCCGCGTCTCGGCTTTGCCTATCGCGTGACCGACAAGACCGTCATCCGAAGCGGCTTCGGCATCAGCTACACGCCTTTCCCGGATAACAACTATGCCTACAACTTCCCGGTGCGCGCGAACAATCAATACACTGCCGCCAACGCTTACGTCCCGGCGGTGCTCAACACCGGCCAGCCCGCAAGCTTCCAAAACGGCTTCCCGGCGCGTCGTCAATCCGGCCATTCCGTCCAATGGAATCATTACGAACCCGTCAGTTTGACGCAGCAGTATAACGTCGTCAGCCCGACTTTCAAAAATCCATACGTGGAGACCTGGAACTTTGCCATTCAACAGGCATTGCCGCAGAAATTCGTCCTCGACCTCGCTTATGTGGGCAACCACGGCGTGGATTCGGTGGTCAACTACAACCTGAACGCCGGCTATCATTCCGGGCGCAGGCGCTGCCGGTACGGCCGCTCTATCAGCCATACCGTCGCACGGACGGCCGATACGAATCTTCTGTTCGCTCCTTACTCCACCTCCTACAATTCGCTTCAGGTGAAATTGGACCGGCGCTTTTCCGATCTAAACATCACCACTGCCTTCACCTGGGCCAAAGGTCTTGGCTTCCAGGATGGCGACGACTGCCGGGCTTTTCTTCTATGTCAATCCGAGCCGCAACTACGCCCGCAACAACTTCGACCGCAAATACACGTTCGTTCAAAGCTATGTCTATGATCTGCCTTTCGGGCATGGCAAGCGCTTTCTCACCTCGGGCTTGCTGAGCAACGTCGTAGGAGGGTGGCGTGTAACCGGGATCCTGACTGTGATGAGCGGCCTACCGATTGATACTCCTTGCTAGTGGCACCTCTCTGAACACGCCGGGCAACACGCAACTGGCGAATCAAGTCGCTCCCGTGCAGATCCTGGGTAAGATAGGGTCCGACGGTCCCTGGTTCAGTCCGGGGAGTTTCGCCCAGCCGACCGTCAGCGGTCAGTTTGGAAACACAAGTCGAAATATCTTTGACGGTCCGGGATTCTTCAGCCTGGATGCATCGCTGCTGAAAACGCTCTCCTTCAAAGAACGCTATTCGCTCGAACTCCGCGGCGAAGCCTTCGGCATCACGAACACCCCTGCATTTGCCAATCCGAATAATACGGTTGGGAATGCCAACTTTGGATTCGTCACAGGAACCCTCGGCACCGGCACCAGTAGTACCGGCGGCGGCAACCGGACCGTGCAACTGGGCGCGAAATTCACCTTCTAATTCGCCCGAATCGGTGTTAACGTAAGCTCTAACAACGTTGACTCAAGCAATCTTTGAGACACTTGACAACGTTGTTAGACTGTTGACGTAAGGAGTTAATTCCAAGTCGCTCACCTCTGTGACGGCACGGATTCAGATGTCACATTATGATCGGCCGGGAAGAACTTGATCCGCTAGCTCCGCAAAGAGAAGCCGCGATCTTTTACGGACTGTTTCTACGTGGCCATTCGCCCGATGCGTTACGCCGGGACATCGATGTACCACGTCCGCTTCTGACTAAATGGCTCCAACCTCAACGGTATGAGGACAATTTCCGCCACTCACTGCGCCAGATGTACAGCTATCGGAAGAAGGTGCTGGCGATTTTCGATGAGCTGGTTTTAAAAGAAAAGCACCGCGTTCGCATCAACTAAGTCTGCATCTTCATCAAAGAAGATGGAGCTGTCCATCTTCCAGATCGAGGCATTCGCTTCGAAAGTATTTGGCGGCAATCCTGCTGCTGTCTGTCCTCTCGAAGCATGGCTCCCGGACTCTACCCTACAGTCCATCGCCGCCGAAAATAATCTTTCGGCAACCGCATTTTTTGTTCCTTCGAATCGGGGCATAGAGCTGCGGTGGTTCACGCCTGCCTGCGAGGTGGAACTCTGCGGCCATGCCACACTCGCTTCGGCGCACGTCCTGTTTCACGAGTGCAAATTCCCGGATGACGTTTTCCGGTTTCAGACGAAGTCCGGGGAAGTGTTGGTGCGCCGTCGAGAGAACCAAATTGAGCTGGACCTTCCGGCACGTCCTGCCGGTCCGGTCGTCGCTCATCCAAGTCTGCTGGTATCGCTCGGAGGAAAGCCGGTAGAGGTGCTGGCCGCTCGCGACTACGTCGTCCGCTATGGGACCGAAGACGAGGTAAGGGCATTAACGCCAGATATGACGGGATTACTGGCTATCGACCGGTTTGCCACGATTGTGACGGCACCCGGCCGGAATTGCGATTTCGTCTCGCGCTTCTTTGCGCCAGCCAAAGGCATTCCAGAAGATCCAGTCACGGGTTCAGCCCACTGCACCTTGGTCCCTTACTGGGCGAAATTGCTGGGCAAAGAGACCTTGCACGCTCTGCAACTGTCGCGACGCGGCGGAGAACTGTTCTGCACCATGGCTGGAGATCGCGTTCGTCTTGCTGGTGAAACAGCGTTGTATCTAAAGGGCACAATCTTCATCTAAAGCTTTATGCTTCGCAGACGTGCGTTCGCCCGTGCCGGGGTATAGAATAGCTCGACACTGCAGAAACTGTTCATGCAAACCCGTACTTCCGTCTGTGCCCTGGATTGCCCAGACACTTGTTCCCTGCTGATCAACGTGGACGAGTCTGGCCGTGGATCCAAGCTGCGCGGCAACCCGCAGCATCCCATCACCCGCGGTTTCCTGTGTGGGAAAGTGGCGCGCTATCTGGACCGCCAGTATCACCCTGATCGCCTGCTCTATCCGCAGCGCAGGATCGCTGGCAAGGGGGAAGGCCGGTTTGCTCGTATCAGTTGGGACGAGGCACTCGACGAGATTGCGGATCGTTTGCAGACGATAGCGGGCCGGTATGGTCCTGAAGCTGTCTTGCCCTACAGTTATGCCGGCACGATGGGAATGCTGAACGGCTCGGGAATGGACAGGCGCTTCTTTCACCGGCTGGGTGCATCCAGGCTGGATCGCACAATCTGCTCCAGTGCTGGCGGGACAGCGCTCATCCGCTCCCAAGGCGCGCGGCTAGGAACTGAGCCGGAGCAGTTCGCGCACTCCAAGTTGATCATTGCTTGGGGCGCGAATGTACTAGGCACAAACGTGCATCTCTGGCCTTGGATTGTAGAGGCTCGTCGCAGGGGTGCCCGATTCTATGTGATCGACCCAGTCTCTAATCGCACAGGCAAAGCGGCGGACCGTCATTTCCCGATTAACCCTGGATCGGATCTCGCTCTCGCGCTCGGCATGATGCACGTCATCCTGAAGAACGGATGGGAAGATCGCGACTACATCGACCAACACGGTCAGGGATTCGCCGCCCTGCAACAACTCGCCGCCGAGTATCCACAGGATCGGGTCTCACGCTGGACTGGCCTGGCAGAGGAGGATATCGAGTTTCTGGCTCGCGAATATGCTTTGACGAAGCCGGCTGCGATTCGCGTGAACTACGGTGTCCAGCGCAGCGAGCGCGGTGGCAACGCGATCCGAGCCATTGCTGCTCTTCCCGTACTGATCGGTTCGTGGAAGCAAGTAGGCGGTGGGCTTCAGCTGACAACCTCGGGCGCGTTCGCCTTTGATCGCCATGCGCTCGAACGCCCCGACCTCCAAAGCAAGTCCAGCCTGGGACGTGAAGCGCGAATCGTAAACATGTCTCTGCTCGGGTCAGCACTGACGGAGTTGTCCGAACGTGCTGTTCACGCGTTAGTGGTTTACAACTCGAATCCCGCGACGATTGCACCGCAACAAGGAAAGGTGCTCGCGGGGCTCAGACGTGACGATCTGTTCACAGTTGTCCTCGAGCATTTTCAGACCGACACTGCAGATTTTGCCGACGTTCTTCTGCCGGCGACTACGTTCCTGGAGCACACCGATCTGTACCTCGCTTACGGACACTACTACGTTCAGCTAGCGCGGCCCGCTCTTGCTTCGCCCGGCGAGACTAAGTCGAATGTTGAGATCTTCCGGTTGCTGGCAAAGCGCATGGGCTTCTCCGAAGAATGCTTCGACGAATCGGAGGATGACATGATTCGAGGTCTGCTTAACAGCGGGCATCCATATCTGCAGGGCGTCACCTTAGATCGACTCGATTGCGAACACTCTGTTCGCTTGAACGTCAGTAAGGAAGGAGAAGCATTCCTGCCGTTTGCCGAAGGGAACTTTCATACCGGGACAGGTCGGTTCGCCTTCGATGCGGAGAGTCTGGTCTATACACCGCCTTTCGAATCACGATTCGGAGATCGGGAGCTGAAAAATTATTTTCCACTGGAGTTGATTTCCGCTAAGAACGACGACAGCATGAACTCTACCTTCGGCAATCGTACGGATGTCGACCAGCAAGTGACGACTCTCACGATTCATCCGCAAGATGCCGAGAGCAGAGGGGTGTCGAATGGAGCCAAGGTGGTCGTTTTCAACCACCGCGGCCGTTGCATGTTCAGGGCTCGAGTTTCTGCAGATGTTGGCCCTGGCGTGCTGAGTACGAGGACCATGCGTTGGAACCGGAACAGCGACGAAAGGAAAGGCGTAAACCAGCTAATGTCGGAACGTTTGACCGACATAGGCGGCGGACCCACTTTCTACAGTTGCTTAGTACAAGTCGCAGCGTTGGATGCGAGCACTGAAAACGCCGGCGCGTAAGTGCGACATCCAGACTTTACATGCGGGTGATCTTTTTTTCAGCTTATGCGTGAGAGAAATTTCCCAGTTCCGCACCTACACTCATCAGAGCGATGGAAGGGGCAGCAAATGCATTAACGTTGCTCGCAATTGCACCGTGCTGCTTGATGGACCGATAATGTTCGAATTGACTTCGTGCAAGTGAGAAAAGCCTGCTGTGGCGAAACATATGTGTGCCAACGGGTGTTTCAACGGGTCGCACGTTCCTGGGCTTTGGAGGATCAGTGCTGCCACTGTGTACGATACATCTGATCGCGCGGCTTAGCGTAAAAGATTTTAAGCGAAAATTGAGGATTAAAGATGGCTATTGAATTGCTACAGAGCCGTGGTATGATTCGGAGATCCGAAAAGCGCCGCCTTGTCGGAGCAGAAGCGCCGGTCACCCGGGCAGCGATTCAAGACGGCTTCCGCCGTCTGGGAGTTGCTTATCTGCGATCTCAACCAAAGATTTGCCAGTTCTGTAGGGAAAACCATGTAGCGCCTTTTCGCAGCGGTATCTGTGATACCGATGTTGAACCTTTTTGTAAGGTCGTGACGTCTAAACGCTTGCCTGGCATGGTTGGGTTTAATTCCGGGCTCACGCTAGTTGTAATGAAGGAGAAATAAAATGACGAAGATCGAAATGAGCAAATACAAAAAGATCCTGGAAAACAAACGGGACGAATTAGAGCGGATTGTTTGCAACCGCGACGCCATCACCATCGAGAAAAGTGCTGATGCGTTGGATGAAGTACAGCACGCCGCAGAGCGTGAGTTAGCCATTCGCAATCTCGACCGTGAATCCAACTTGCTTCGCAACGTGCGACTCGCGTTGCGCCGCATTGAGGAAGGTTCCTTTGGAATCTGCCTGCACTGTGAAGAGGACATCAGTCCCAAACGAATTGCCGCTGTGCCGTGGGCGCCATTTTGCATCCAGTGCCAAGAGCAGGCGGATCGTAATCAGGAAGAGGGCAACGAGATGTTTGAGGACATGCTCGTGAATGCCGCTTAAGAGTTTTTCGATGACTTTGAGAAGGTGCGGAAGTTTGTTGTCAACCGCACCTTCTCCCTTTCGTCTTTTCCCTACCAGAACTCCTCTTTCCTCCCTGTAATACTGCCTGAAGTTGACATTCCATTTGTAAACCCCACCCGCTGTAACGTAGCTTCGAGCGATTTCGCCCTCCCAGTAGCAATGCGATATAGGATGGTGCCCGGATACTGAAATGGTGAGATCTCCCCTGTTGATCGCAAGCGCAATTGTCAGTTGGACTGTGCTTCCTTTTGTAGTGTTGTGCCAGGAGTCGCCAGCTCCGTCTAAACCGACTGAGCACCTGGTAGGAACTGTAGCGTCGGCTGATGCGGGTTCCCAAACTGTCACATTGAAAGAAGATGGCTCGGGACTCGAGCATGTCATTCAACTGCAAAATACGCGCACTCTGCTGAAGGTGTCCCCAGGCGCCAAGGATCTGAAGGCAGCGGTCCGCATCACGTCGTCTGACCTGGTGCCGGGCGATCGGATTGACGTTCGCGGCTTCAAAGTAGAATCTGACCCGAACGCGGTTGCGGCACGCAGTGTAGTTTTGATGTCGAGTCGTGAACTGCAGCAGGCCCGCCAGAGCGAAGCGTCGGCATGGCAGCACAGTACGGCGGGAACAGTCACGGCGTTGGATTCCGCGAACAAGAAAATCACAGTAAACGTAAGAATTCCCGAGGGAACAAAACCAGTCGTTGTGGATGCCGCTGCGGCGGTGCTGACACGCTACTCGCCGGAAAATCCAAAGACTGCCACGCCATCTCAATTTGCCGACATTCAGCCGGGGGATCAGGTAAAGATTATCGGCGACCGCAGTGAGGACGGCAATGCGATCACGGCTCAGAAGATCTACTCCGGAACATTTAAGACGATGGCCGGTACTGTCTCCTCCATATCGCCGGACGGCAAGTCACTGGTCGTGAAAGATCTTGCAACCAAACAGAACGTCACAGTCTCGTTGAGCGATGAATCAGGTATGCACAAACTTCCACCCATGATGGCTATGATGCTGGCTCGCCGTTTCAATCCGGACATGAAGAACGCCGGTGCCGCCGCTGGGCCTGGAGGAACTCCGGTGGCTCCGGGCGGAAACGCTTCGAGCCCGGGTCCATCTTCCTATGGCGCGAAAGCGGGCGAGGCCGGCGGGACTGCACCGGGAGCTCGCGCAGGCGATGGCACGACAGGGCCTGCAGGTCCGGGCAGAGTGCCAGGTGCTTCGGATGTAGCTCCAGGGGGCCACGATACCGCGCCGGGCGGGCCCGGCGGAGCAGGACCCCGCGGACGTATGGGCAGCGGCGATCTTTCGCAGCTGTTGGACCGACTGCCAAAGATAACGACTGCCGACCTGAAGAATGGAGACGCAGTGATCGTCTCTGGTTCGCCGGCCGCAGCGAGTAAATCGACTCTGCTCGCCACCAGCGTCGTTGCGGGCGTTGAGCCAATCTTCCAGGCTGCTCCCGGTCGCCAGGCGCAATCGCTCGGGGATTGGGGCGCTAGCCTCGGTGCCGGAGCGGCCATGGACGCGGGTTCGCCACCACAGTAGCCCGCAACGTTAATACTTCAAACACACTTCTTGATACTGAATGACTAATCGAACTACTCGTGTATACGCCGCTGCCACGGCTTTCCTCCTCTTCTGCCTAAGCAGTTTGCCCCTTGCGTCCGCTCAGTCCGCTCCTGCTCAGAACTCTCCAGCATCAGCGCCGCGCAGACCGGCTCGATCCGGCGCCAGCGGGAGTATAACAGGCAGCGTGAAGGATAATACAGGCGGCGTCATTCCTGGCGCGAGCGTCAGTCTTTCGAACGGCATCGGCATCATCCAGACGGTGCAATCCGACTCGGACGGGTCTTACGTCTTCCGGGGTGTTGCTCCAGGAACATATACTGTTTCGGCCACGTACTCCGGCCTGGCGCAAAAACAACTCACCGCGATGACGGTCAACCCTGGACAGACCGTAAGTGCGGACATCGCGATGATTCTGCAAGCTCAGCGGCAGGAAGTCACAGTCACCGAATCGAACGTCAACACCATCTCTACGGAACCAGCCAATAACGCGACAGCACTGGTTTTGAAGCCAGAGGACCTGGACGCTCTGCCGGACGATCCCGACGATCTACAGGCTGACCTACAGGCGCTAGCCGGCCCTTCTGCCGGACCGGGCGGCAATCAGATCTTCATAGACGGCTTTAGCGGCGGGCGACTTCCCCCGAAGGAATCGATTCGAGAGATCCGGGTAAATTCCAACCCCTTTTCAGCCGAGTTCGATCGGCTTGGCTATGGCCGCATCCAGATCTTCACTAAACCTGGTTCGGACAAGTTCCACGGTCAGTCTTACTACAACATCAGCGATACGGCGTGGGATGCTCGCAATCCTTTTTCGACGGTTAATCCGCCTTTTCGTTCGCAGCTCTTCGGCGGCAATGTGAGCGGTCCTCTTGGAAAGCACGCCAGCTTTTTCGTCGACGTCGAACGTCGGCAGATCGACGATAACGGAATCATCGTGGCGTCTGTTCCCACCTCGGATTTCCTCACAACCACACCGTTCGGAACTGCGGCAGATCCTAATTACTACCCCACGCCACAGCGACGCACCACCGTTAGTCCCCGGCTCGATTACCAGATCAATTCCAATAACACTTTGAGCGTGCGGTACAGCTTCCTACAAAACGATCGCCTGGTGACCGGTGTCGGCGGCTTCAATCTGCCGCAAACCCATATCGGTAATCAGACGTTCGGCAGCAATGGATATGGGTCATCTACAACCGAGCATTCAGTTCAGCTGGTGGAGACCGCGGTGCTGAGTCCACGCGCCGTGAACGAGACCCACTTCCAGTTTGACCGGGAGAACATATCCACAGTCAGTCAGAGTACTTCGCCAGAACTCTTTGTGGGTCAATCTTTCGTCGTCGGCGGCTCCGGCTATAGCGCGGCCGGTTACGGCGGGAGCTACGACCTGCAAAATAACTACGAGTTGCAGAACTATACGTCGCTGACACTAGGTACACATACGACTAAGTTCGGCATTCGTATCCGAGCGGATGTGATCGATAATTCCACACCGCGCAACTTCAATGGCATTTACCAGTTTCTGGGCGGCAACCTTCCCCAGCTGGACAGCAATCTGAATCCCACAGGCCAGAACGGTCAGGTCACTTCCATCCAGCAATATCTAACCACCGAACGTCTTCTGGCGGCCGGTCGCACACCTGCCCAGATAGCAGCCCTCAAGTATGGACCGTCCAAGTACACGGTTAGCGGCGGCAACCCTTACATCGGATTTAGCCAGATTGATTTCGGTCCATTTATACAAGACGACTGGAAGGTTCGGCCCAACCTTACCGTGAGCACCGGAGTGCGGGTAGAGTCACAAACGAATATCAATGACCATAGCGACATAGCACCCCGGTTCGCCTTTGCGTGGTCACCAAAATTGAAAGGTAGTTCCGGGAGGTCGAAGACCGTTATTCGGGGCGGCTGGGGTATTTTCTACGATCGCTTCTCCAGCACAAACGTCGAAACGGCCCTGCGCTATCTGAGCTCAGTACCGCAGACCACATACACGATCAACTCTCCCGCATCTTTCGACCCGACCTTTACGACCGGTATACCGATATCGGCTCTTTCAGCCGTCTCTTCCAATCAGATCTATCAAATCGACCGCTCCTTGCAGGCTCCTCGCCTCATGCAGACGGCCATAGGAGTAGAGCGGCAACTCTTTCGCCGGACGACCCTGGGAGTGAACTTCACAAACTCTCGGGGGGTGCATGAACTGCGAACGGTCGACATCAATGCCCCCATCCCCACATTTGGTCAGCTTCCGCCCGGTGCGCAGAATGGCACCACAAACACGACCTCTGGCGTCAGGCCTTTTGGCAATGTGGGAGACATCTACAACTACGAATCAAACGGTATCTTCAAGCAGACGCAGGTGCTGGTGAACGTCAATACAACTGTCGGTAAACTTCTGACGCTCTTCACGCGCTATTCCTATACCGACGCCCACAGCGATACCGACGGACTCTCGACTTTGCCCACGAACCCATACAACTTCAAACCGGACTGGGGCAGATCTGTGCTGGATGTCAGCCACAGCTTGTTCCTGGGAGGCTCAATCACTGGGAAATGGGGCATTCGGCTTTCGCCTTTCATCGTTCTGCGAACCGGCACACCATTCAACATCACGACGGGAACCGATCTCTATTTACAAGGCAACGGCACACCGACTGCGCGACCCAGTGTGGTTGATTCGCTTGGTCTTAATACGCAAACTACTTCGTTCGGAATCTTAAACACCATTCCGCTCGTCGGACAGCCCTTGATCGAACGCAACGCCGGCACCGGGGGAGGATTCATCGGACTCAATCTTCGCGTCAGCAAGACGTTCGGCTTCGGCCCCACCAAGTTCCAGGGCGCGTCCGGCGGAGCCAGTGCAGGTGGAGGCGGCGGTCCTCGTGGGGGTGGCGGCGGCTTCGGCGGAGGCGGCATGCGGGGTGGACCCGGAGGCGGCTTTGGTGGTGAGTCAAGCGAGCATCGATATAACCTCACTCTTTCGGTCAATGCCCGCAACGTGTTGAATCATGAGAACCTGAACACCTTCAATGGTTCACTTACGTCGCCGTATTTCGACCGCGCTACGAATATTACGGGCGGTTTCGGAGCCGAAGCCACATCGAGTAATCAGCGAAGGCTCGACCTGCAGTTACGTTTTGCCTTCTAAGTGCCGTGTAAGTGAGTGAGAGCCGGCGACTACTTGTCGGCGGCTCTCAATTCTGGAAAACGATTTTTGTCTCACCGTTTCTGTCGGCTCGTTCCGGCGCCATCCTCTTCGTACCCAACATAAATTTATTTCTTCCACTTGTTCTTGTCGCACCACGCGTGCTATTCTCGCGGAGCGATTCATTCTTTGGAAAGGAGGCCTTCTTTAGTGGATAAACGACACAACTTCTTCTGCAGCGAGTTCATGTGCGACCTTGACGGACGGCCGACCTTCCAGCCCTCCTTCACATAAGCACTCTCCTAAGTAACAATCTTCGTGCGAGCACTTCACTTGTGCACGCCCGAACATAAATAACCATCCAGGTGATAACTGAAACGTTGAGGAGTTATGCAATCAGGCAAGGGCGTCTGCACGCTCGATCCCGACCTATCTTTACTGCTAGCCGACGACGAGGCTTCCGAGTTGACTTCGTATCCCGGCTTTCCGCTGACTCCCGGTCAGAAGAAGGTCGCCGACGAAATCATTGTCGGTCTCTCGGTCGGGAAGGTGTGTCTGCTGCAGGGCGATTCAGGCAGCGGCAAGACAGTCTTGCTTCGTCATGTAGGGCGTTCGCTCGGAGGCGTGTTCTTGTCCATCGGGCGGTTTATCTCTTTACTCCGAGACCGCACGCCGGCCGCGATTGAAGAGACCTTTATCGAGCTCTTAGAACATCATCTGAGGATCACTAACCTGCTGGTCGTTGATGACCTGCATCTCATCACTCGCGTAGTCGACAGCTTCAACTATCCGCGGATGCGCCTGTTTGAGTGCGCGCTCGCCGCGATTCTTGAGCAACTGGAAACAGGTGATCGAAAACTTGTCTTCGCGACTGACTTAGAGGAAGCGCCTTCGGTACTTCGGCTGCACGCGTACCATTGGAAGCTGCCTGCGCCGAACGCCGCAGATTATGAGGCGGTCTGTCGTGTGTATCTTTCCACTACGAGTGACAAGCTCGACTACCCGAAGCTGTACGACTTCGCACCGGCATTGAATTACTACCAATTGAAGAACGCGTGCGTATGGTTGCGACGAGAGCCCGAAGTAACACACGCAGCATTCAGCGAGTTTCTTGCCGCGCACCACATGATCAGTAACGTGGATATCGACGAAGTGGAGCCCGTGGACTGGAAGGATCTCAAGGGCGTAGACGACGTCATCACGGAACTGGAGGCCAAGGTCGCGTTGCCTTTCGAAAACCAGGCCCTAGCGTGCGAACTGCAGCTCAAACCAAAGCGCGGTGTCTTGTTGGCCGGTCCACCGGGTACTGGCAAGACCACGATAGGCCGCGCCCTGGCACACCGGTTACGAAGCAAGTTCTTCCTCATCGACGGCACCATCGTGGCGGGAACGAACGACTTCTTCGCAAAGGTGGAACGCATCTTCGAGGATGCCAAGAAGAACGCGCCATCCATCATCTTCATCGATGATGCTGACGTGATCTTTGAAGGCGGCAACCAGGGCTTCTATCGTTACTTGTTGACGATGATGGATGGTCTGGAGAGCGCCAGCGCGGAGCGCGTCTGCGTCATGTTAACCGCGATGGACGCAAGCAGTCTGCCGAGGGCGATACTTCGATCCGGTCGGATCGAGCTCTGGCTGCACATTCGCCTACCCGACGAGGATGCCCGGCGGGAGATCCTTTTCGACAAAGTTCGGAAACTCCCTCTGCCCTTATCCGGCGTCGATCTGGTCCAACTCGCGAAAGCGAGTCGTGGCCTTACCGGCGCGGATCTGAAGGCAATAGTGGAAGACGCCAAGCTGTTGTTTGCTCATGATCAGATCAGGAAACAGGAAAGCCTGCAGATTGAGATTTACTTTCTGCGCGCAATTGCTGCAATCCGATCCAACCGTTCGAGTTACGGATCCCGAAAGGGATCTTCGATGATGAACAATCCGGTAGGATTCCCTACCTTCTGAACGGAGCCGCCCGGACACGACCAGCATTCTTAGTCACGTAATGCGGTCCTGTCCGGGTAAGCGCTATCCCCGAAAATCTGCTAGATTATCCCAATGGCCAGCCCAGCCACTCACCCGGAATCCGCTCTGTCGTTCTCCTCGCCAGCACCGAATGCGAAGTTCTTCATCTCGCACGACGCGGTCTGGCCTTCGATGCTCTTCCAGACCAATGCACAACTCTCTGCCGGCCAGGAACTCACGTGGGAATGGACGCTCCACTGGCTCACCTTCTCGCAGCACGGTGTTGCTAAAACCAACGTCAACAGCTGGGATGCGAAAGCTGATGTGGAGAACCTCGGCGGGACGCTTACGGTCCAGGTCACCGGGCCCAACGGAGCCAAAGCGCTGCTATCTGTTCTTTTGCTCGGCACCCAACCGGACGTAGCTGATGTAAGTTCTTACCTCAATGCGAATCCAAACAGTTCAGGATTCGATAAAATCCTGAACCACGAAACAAGCCTGAAACACTTCGACGCAACCGGTTACCCAAAGAAATCCTTCGATAACGGTTACGGCATGGCTCAACTTACAAACCCTGCCCCTTCGTTCACGCAAGTCTGGAACTGGAAACAAAACATTGATGCGGGACTGGTGCTCTTTGGTCAGAAACGCGCCCTCGCCCTTGCGTACCTCTCGCAAGGCGGCCGCTCGTACACCGACGATCAACTACAGCGTGAAACCATATC
Organism: uncultured Acidobacteriaceae bacterium; assembly: GCA_963814195.1. Taxonomy (GTDB): domain Bacteria; phylum Acidobacteriota; class Terriglobia; order Bryobacterales; family Bryobacteraceae; genus Bog-105. Next base: position 719,613 of record CAWFBU010000001.1, on the reverse strand, counting down.
GCGCTGGAACGGTGGTCCTTATCACACGCACGATCCGCAAGCCGGCTGGGTGCGCAACCCTCACATTCTCTGTGATTCCCAAACCAGCAACATCGGGTGGGATCTGACAGACAGCGACAACAAAGGCAAAACAGAAGCCGAACTCCATGCTCGTGACGCCAGTGCCTATCGTCACGCTCCAGCCCCGGATGCGTCTTGGGGCTATTTTGGAGTTTGTTATGCCGACCGGATTTTGGGCGCCTAGGTTTGCGCTTACCTCTCTTCTTTGTTTGGGCCTGCTCGGGGCTGCTTCCAAGACCATCCCGCTACAGAGCGGCGGTACGCTCTCAGCGAGAGCCGGGCGCAATGGAGCGATCCTCAACATCACAGGAAGGCCTAACGTAGCGGCAACTCTTCCGCTGCCCGTGGATGGCAGCATTAAGCCGGGCTCGCTTCCGGCCTTGAAGCTGATCGGGGAATACGGCCCCCGAACGATCCTGCTGGAAGATACCTACTATTCTTCGCCGGCAGGACTTTCGAATTGCCAGGCGGGAAAGGAACAATTCCTTCGGGTTATTGCCTTGGGCAAACCAAACCGCCAGACACTACGTCTGAAGCTTCGCAGCTGCCGCGATAATACCGAACTGGCCGACGCCGGTGTCGTCTGGAAACCGGAAACCGGTACCGTCGAGGTAAACTGGCTGCCCAACCCCGCGGTCACGAACGCACGCACTTACGCTAAATACCAGATCTCGAAGGCTGGTGAGATAAAACTCCTGCAATAGCCAGGAGAGAGTGAATTAGTCACAAGCTACTGGGCGGGATTAGCGCTTGGCGGTTGAGCCGCAAATGCTGAAACGTCCGCCGCAGCCTTGGTCTGTACTCCAGGCTTTTGCAGGAAGCCAAGATCCCGGTACCACTCGATAAACCGATATTGCCACGTCCCGAAAGGCGTATCGTTTCGATCGGTTAGACCGCCGGACATCTTGCTTCCATCCGGAAGTGGATCGCCCGGGTGCCGGCCATTGCCGTAGATGTGCATCTCGATATTTGGAACACCCATGGCCAGCATCGCGCTGTAGTATTCGATCGCCCAGACAGCGTGGACCCGATCTCCGGAACCTCCGCAGATAACGAAGGCCGGAGGAACATTGCGCGGAATCGGAGGGGCTGTTCGGTTGCGCGCGAAAGGAGAAGGTCCGGGATAGATGAGGCCGACGAAGTCAGGCCTTGAACTAATGCCGGCAAACGGGTCCGCCGCATCCGCGGTTCTCTTATCGAAGTCATCAAACAGTACAGCCGCGGCTGCTGCCAGTTCTGCTCCGGCCGAGAACCCCATCATTCCAATCTTGGTTGGATCGATGTTCCAGTCCTTGGCATACGCACGAACCACCCGTATCGCTTGCAGCGCATCATGAACCGCGTCATTCTGCACGTTGTACCCATCCCGGCGCAGGCGGTTGCGCAGGATGATGGTGTTCACTCCGTAGTTATAGAAGAACGGCACAAAGTCTGCGCTCTCCCCACCAACGTTCAAAGTATTGTGGCCGCCTCCCGCAACCAGAATGATGGCTGCCCCGGTATTGAGGCTGCGGTCCACCGGGTGGAACTCAATGGACGGATTGTGGATATTAACAATGCTGTTGATGCGGCCCGGAACGCTTTGGCTCATGCCGTACTGTTCAGGTTCGCGAACGCGCTGTTTGTTCAGATGTGGCGAGTCCGGCGCATATAACGGGACGACGATACCTCCGGGAAGGATAGGCGCGGGCGCATAGGCAGAGTCAGTCGGCGGTCCCGGCTTTGGAACATTGAGCGGGGCCGGAAGCGGAGGAAGCGGGGCCCGGTTCGTCGGGGTGGGCGTTTGGGCACTGTGCGCCACTCCGGTCAGAATCGTCAGCAATAACCCGGTTGAACGTAGTGCAAACATGATGGACTTCATAGTAAGTTCTGGTTTAAAGAAGAAGCGGTTTCCAATGCGGCAGAGTTACTGTTTCGGAACGCGAGCGCGTATCCCTTCCCCCACCGGTCCGGTCCGTTGAAAACGGGCGTTTAACCACTCCACCATCTCGCGCTCCCAATCCGGCACGTTTGGCAGGGTGTGCCAACTCCCGGTTCCGTGCGGCCCACCGGGGATGCGAATGATGTCGCAGCGGACGCCCTCCTCCCGCAACGCAGCCTGAAGATTCGTGTCTTCGGTGAAAGGGATGTACTCGTCCTTATCGCCTTGAATCAGCAGAAAAGGCGGTGCTTGCTTACTGACGTAAGTGATAGGTGACGCGTCCCGTAGCGCAGCAGCTTCGCCTTCCTTTGCAATCAGAGGGTCGAGTAATGCGTGTACATCCTTGTTCAGCGGAACCGTGGCGAAGCTGCTTTGCGCATACAGAGTCACGACAGCTTGGACGCGTGCGCTCTCTCTATCCACAGGATCTTCCGCGGAGGGATCACCAGGAGCATGCAAGAGTCCAACCATGTTGCTCAGAAAACCACCTGCAGATCCGCCGACAAGCGCAATCTGGTTGGGGTTCACGTCGAAGCGCTTAGCGTTGTGCCGGATAAAACGTACCGATCGTTCCACATCGTGGACCATCTCCGGATATGGATACTTCGGAGCGAGACGATAGTTCACTGAGAAGACGGCGTAGCCTGCCGGGGCCAGAAAGTCGGCGCAGTAGGCCTCGCTACCGCTCTTACTATTCCCGCGCTGGTAACCTCCCCCGTGAATGAGAATCGCTGCCGGGTGAATGCCAGGTCCCTTCGGAGCATAGTAGTCCAGCGTGAGCGTTTCGTCACCCGCTTTGCCGTAAACCAATCCGTCCTGGGTTGGACTCCGCAAATCTGCCGCCTGTAACAGGCTTCCGAGGAGAAGTACGGTGTTGAAGAGGTAAGCGGCTGTTCGCGTTCCGATCGTCACAGGACGACTATACCGGGTGCTGCCTTTGTTCCCGACTTTCGCGTCTCAAATGTCCCATGCCGTTCGTGTTCATGAAAGAATTGAGGAGGATCAATCGATGAAACACAGCAAGCCGGACCGGCGCAATTTCATGAAAGCGGGCGGCAGTGCCGCAGCCGCGGCTTTGATTCAATCAACTTCTGCCCAGCAGGCGAAAGCGTCTACTGATTCCTCGGATAGTACAACTCAGCACGGCTCCATGCCGACTCGCAATCTGGGTAAGACCGGTCACAAGGTCACTCTGTTCAGCTTGGGCGGTCAATCTGCGTTGGAACACTCGAACAACGAAGCGGTAGCCGTTCCTATCATCGAGCGTGCTCTGGATCTTGGCGTGAACTACATTGATACGTCCTCCATCTACGGCGGTCCCACGCGTCCCAGTGAGCGATATATCGGCTCCGTAATGAAGAACCGGCGCAAGGAGACCTTCCTCGCCACCAAGACCAAGGAGCGAACACGCGATGGCTCTATGCGCATGATCGAAGAGTCGCTCCGGCTGCTGCAGACCGATCACGTCGATGTCTGGCAACTGCACGATATCGGAACCATGACCGACGTGGATCAGGTCTTCGCTAAGGGCGGTGCGATAGAGGCACTGATCGAGGCGCGCGATCAGGGCATGGTCAAGTATCTGGGGTTAACAGGACATCACCGGCCGGAATCCCTCGCCGAGTGCATTCGCCGCTTCCCGTTTGACACCGTGCTGATGGGCTTCAACGCCGCCGACAAGCACCAGCATAGTTTTGGGGACGAACTGCTGCCGCTCGCCGTTGAGAAGCAGATGGGTATTGTTGGCATGAAGATTCCGGCCCGGGGCCGCATCCTGGCGTCATGGAATCCGCCACCTATTGAGCGGCAAAAAGAAATGTGGGAAGGGGGTGCGAACATCACCATCAGGCCAGGCACACTCACCATGCGGGAAGCAGTCTTCTATGCTCTTTCGCACCCGGTAAGTACCATCATCATCGGCATCGATTCTATTGTTCAGTTGGAAGAGAATGTGATGCTAGCGCGTGAGTTCACTCCGCTGAACCATCAGCAGATGGAAACACTGAGCGCGAAGACTGAAGCAATCGCCCAGCAAGCACTCTGGTTCCGAAACTTCGAACGAGCTTAGGCGCGAACTCTATGGGTTTCGGGATCAATCCTCAATAGCTGAGGCTAGCTCGCAACGATTCAGCTTGATCCGTATCCGGCATGCGCCGAACTAATTGCAAGGCCCGCTCCTGCCGTCCATGCTTTACCAGCAAGCGAACAGCTTCCTGGTAAAGCATGGAGCTGACCGGGTTGGCCTTTTCGGCCTGCGTGAAAGCAGCATCCGCTTCAGGGTAGTTCCCAGACGCTTCGGACAGAATGGCTCGCGCGAGCAGAACGTTGCCCGTCTGCGAGGATGATGCGGGTAGCCTGTTGAGGCGCGTGATCGCGGCCTGTGCACGTGTTGTGTGGAGCTCGACAAGAGCCAGGTCTAGCTGAACACTCGCGTCATTGGGCGCCTCTGCGGCGGCGTAGTCCAGCAGCGTTTTAGCTGGGGCATATGCCTCGGCCCGAACCAATGCTTCGCCGGCCTCGATCGCAATCGGAACCGGTGGATGGAGATCAAGGAGGCGCTGTATAACAGGACTCACCTCATTCGCTCGCCCTTCGCTTAGCAGCACTTCCAGGTAGCGCGTGTTCACTTCTGCATTGTCAGGGTGCTCCTGGACCCGGCGCGTAACCTCCTCCTTGTAGCGGGCCTGCTGCTGTTCTGGCGGGAGGCCTAGAAACTCAACCACGCCTGCTTGCGGGATGAGATTGCCCGGCTGAGGACCCAACGCGCGAAAGCGTGCCAAGGTCGATCGCGCAGCTTCCGGTTTACCAGCTTTGGCTTGCGCACGGCTCAGATGCATCAGTATGCGTGAATCTTTAGGCGCGATAACCGAGGCGCGAGTCAATGCCGCAACCGCTTCGGATGGGCGGTTTAGCGCGCTGTAGACCTCGCCCAATCGATCCAGAACAGCAGCGTTGTCCGGATGTTGTGCGGCGGCAAACTCTAGGTCGGGCAGAGCCGCTGCCGGCTTTCCCTGCAGGTAATTGAGAGTTCCCTGCCCCAATTTGGCAGGCGTGTACGTGGGCTGAAGTGCTAGCGCCGCGGCGAACTGGGCGGCGGAATCGGCCGGGTCGCTCTTTGCTTCCAGAACACCAACCTCATAGTGAGCAGCAGTATCTTTGGGATGTTCTTTCGAGAACGCCTTCAGAGCGATGAGACCTTCCCGAGGCTGCTCGCTGAGAGCTACGGTGAACAAGTGTTCGCGTTCGGCATCCTGGTCATTCGGTTTCAATTTGAGATATTTCTCGTAGGCGAGCTTTGCATCGGCATAGTAGCCGAGCGCACTGGCTGTCTGAGCCAAAGCGAGCTGAACACTCGGGCGGCCAGGATCGATGCGGGCGGCTTCGGACAAGAGGCGAAGCGCTGACTCCTGTTGCTTACGATCAGTTTCGACAGCAGCCAGGTTAAAAAGCAAATCGACATCCTGGGGCTTTTGGGTGAGAGCAGAACCCAGTGCTTTCCGTGCGGCATCGAGATGACCCGCATGGAAGGAAGCCAAGCCTAAGTTGTAGAGAACGTCAAAATTGCCCGGCGCTGTCTCCAGCGCGCGGGAGAACAACCGTTCGGCTTCAACATACTTGCCTATGGACGCAAGTGCCAGTCCGGCGGTGAAGCTCAGGCGCGGATCTGGTGAATTCTCCAGCCGAGTCATGAGTGCGCGAGCTTCGTCTGTCCGCTTCGCAAGATACAGTGCCTGCAGTTGAAGGATTTGGACCTGTGGCTCTTCAATAGCTGCGGGAGGCAGCCGTTGAAGATAGCGCAGAGCGCCTGGTCCGTTCTTGTCTTCGACCTGAAACTGCGCAAGCTGCAGGTTAGCGTTCGCGCGAGCAGGATCGATTGCGACAACCTTCAAATAACTCGCGCGGGCACCAGCCTTATTCCCGGTGACCAACTGATGGTTGGCGTAATTATTCAGCAGTGTGGCGGAATGAGGATCGATCCGGATGGCTTGGCGATAGGAACTCTCGGCCTCATCGAATCGCTTCTCGCCGTCCAGCACTGCGCCGAGCAGTCCTAGGGCAGGTGCGTTTGATGGCTTGGATTTCAGAAGGGAGCGGAGAGTAGATTCAGCGGAGACAAAGTCGCCGCGTTCGAACGCGGAAGCAGCATCGTCCAACGGATCGGCGCAAAGAATCAGAGAGGAAGCGAGCAGGATCCAGGGAACAAGAAGAAACTTCATCACAACAAAAGAAAAGCGGCGGACTTAAGCCCGCCGCTCTGATTGTACGACCGGTTAGAAGTAAAGCTTCATCGCTAGTTGAAGCGTGCGCGGGTCATTCGCCTGTCCGGTGATAGCACCAAAGCTGGCAAAGTTAGTGGAGCCTACGGTCATGTTCGGCGCTGCGAACTGAACGCGGTTGGTCAGGTTGAAACCTTCGCCACGAACTTCAAGCCGGGCACCTTCGCGGAAGCCCAGATTGAATGACTTGAACAATGAGGCAGACAGATTGTTGGTTCCCTGCTGCCGAACATTGGGCAGTACTTTTGGTGCATTGCCGTCGAAGTAAGGCTTTGGAATGAAGCCGGCGACGGTCGCAGCTGTCGGTGCGTTCGTGAAAAAGTTGACGTCCGGGCTTACAACGCCCGATGCTATCAATTTATACGGCAGGTTAGGCCGCTGGCTTCCATAGGTCGGGAGGTTAGTGCCGCCCTGCAGACTGAGGATCAGCGGAAGCCCGGTATCCCAGCGGTAGATGCCTTGAACCTGCCAGCCGCCAGCGGCTGCGTCAATCCATCGGTTCCAGTGCGACCCGAACTGCCTGCCGCGGCCGAAAGGAAGCTGGTAAACCGTGGTCAACTGCGCAACTTGAGAGATGTCAAATGACGACAGGGAGCGCTCGAGGCGCAGATTGTTGGGGTCTTGGATGTTCGCAAGAGTCGCTCCGGAGTAACCATCGATGTACACACCGGAGCCGGCCACAGATGCGTCGTCGATACTCTTTTGCAAGGTGTATGTGGCAAGCCATTGAATGCCGTGTGACATCCGCTTTTCTAAACGCATCTGGAGCGCGTGATAAAGCGAATTGCCGATAGGCGGATCTACGTTCTGCAAACCGCTTCCGCCGTATCCGAATGTGTACTGCGGATAGGGTAGATAGTTGTTGAAGTTCTGGAAGGTTCCGCTCCAGAAGGTATTGGAATAGGCGGGAGTGTTCGCCTTAATTGCGTTGGTGAGTGCCGCAGGCGTTGGCACGACTGCATTGAAAAAGGCGGGATTGGCTCGATAGGCATCCGCAGTCTGGGCCGAGAGATGGCTGACCTGATATGTGTCGCCGCCTAGGTAGAGGTGAGTACCCTTGCGGCCTACATACTCAACATCGAGCAGAGTATCGAACTTGAGTTGGCGCTGAATACCGAAGCTCCACGATTGTTCCTGCGGAAGCTTATTGTACTGAGCGATCGGAATCCCGTTTAACTGACCGCCTAAGTTGGTATAGACCCCCTGCGAGTTCCCAATCTTTGTTGCGACGTTTGCCGGTAGGGGCTGACCGACGATGTCGTTGGGCGTGTAGTTGTTATTGTTATAGCCCTGCAGGCTGGTCTGCGCGGTGTAGCCCAGGAAACCGCCGGAACCGGAACCCGTGCCGGCTGCTCCGTATTTCGATGCATCGTAGTAAAGACCGTAACCGCCTCGGACCGTCCAGTTTGTTCCGACACGGTACGCAAAACCGCCGCGTGGCCCAATCGCGCCGTAGTAAGTCTGAAATGGATTTCGACCATACCCGTTCTGACCCATGAATTCAACCGAACCGTTAGCTGGAACGCCGGGGATGCCAGCAAGTGGTGATGGCGCCGCGAGATCGAAAGTCGCCATCTGGTTGTAGCGTTCCGTACGAGGATGATCGACGTCGTAACGTACACCCAGGTTAAGAGTCAGGCGAGAGTTCACGTGCCAGTTGTCCTGGATAAAGCCACCGTATTGGAGGTTCTGGGTAGCAGGCGTAACAGGATTTTCGTAAGCGCTCCAATTGTTGGCGAAGCCGGTGAGGAACGTCGCCATGGAATCGCCGCCTACGAACTGGTAGTTGGAGGTTCCGTTCTGGTTGAAGCCGAACAGGCCGGCCGGTTCGCCGAACTGGGCGAAGTTGATACGGTGCGACCGGAACTCGGCGCCGAACTGGATGTCGTGACCGCCCACATTCTTCCCGATCGTACCGGCAAGGTGATAAACGTCGCGGCCGTAGATCAAACCGGCGTAAGGTTGGCCACCGATATTGGCATTTCCATTCTCGGCTTGGTACTGACCGATCTGGAAAGCGGGAAGCGCTTTGAAACCAGACTGGCTCAACTGTGCCGCGACGGCGGGGGTGAATCCCAACGACTGTAGCGTGACGTCCGGGAACTGCGCTGCGGTACCTGCCGTATTGGCAAAGTTGTGGTCGTATCCCGCGGTAATCGTCAGAAGCGTCGTGGCGTTGAAAATGTGGTTGTAGTTCACCGCGCCCGAAAAGGTCTCGTTGGTCGTCGGACCTTGGGTGTAGGCGTCGAGGGCATTACGGAAGACGTTGCCGATCTGCGAGTTGCCAGTCTGCCGCGAGTAGCGCACACTGAGCTGGTCGTTGTCAGTGAAGCGGCTGTCGAGCTTGATGTCGTACTGGTTGTTGTTGCCAACGGACGAAGCTGTACCGAAGAAGTTCGCGTAAGGGTTGTAAGAAGTAGTCCCTGCTACACCACCCGTATTCGGAAGGGGGAAGTAAGAAGCGACTTTCTGAGTGACAGGATTGATCAGATTCCCTCGAACTCCGGCCGTGATCGCAGGCGAGCCGACCAGATTGGCGCTCGTGTACGATGCCATGTTGTTGAAGGGGATAAATGTCTGTCGCAGACCGCCATTGCCGTAGTTCGAGTTAGCTACCGCGCTGTAAGGGTCCCAGATCTGACCGGCAGCGACCGAACAGGCGCCTTGAGTATTGAACGTGCCGCCCACGTTTCCGCAGAGTTCGCCGAAGTTGCCATTGCGCTCATTTGCGCTCGGCACACCCAGGCTTTGGGAGACCGGAGTTACTGCGCGACTGCCGTCGTAATCAAAGAAAAAGAAAAGCTTGTTCTTGATAATGGGACCGCCTACCGTGCCACCGAAATTGTTGCGATGGTAGGAATTGCGAGGAAAACCCTGGCGGTTGTTAAAGAAGGTGTTGGCGTTGAAGTCAGTATTGCGAAGGAACTCATAAAGCTCGCCATGAAACTGGTTGGTTCCCGACTGGGTAACAACGTTGATGACGGTTCCCGAGCTGAAGCCGATCTCGGCACCGAAGTTGGATGATTGGATGCGGTACTCCTGAATCGCTTCGGGGCTCGGGGTATAGAGCGGTGTCACAAACCCGGTATTCTGCTCGTAGGTAGTGCTGCTGATGCCGTCGATCAGGATATCGGCCTGGGCATTGCGGCCGCCGTTGGAAACGAAGTTATTGCCGATTCCGCCGCCCGCACTTCCATAGGCCTGACCCGGCGGTTGCGAAACTCCAGGGCTCAGATACGCCAGATCGAAAACGTTGCGGGAGATGAGCGGAAGATCGTTGATGAGAGCCCGGTTGATGGTCTGTCCGGTTGTCGCATTCTCAGTTTGCAACTGAGTCGCGCCCGTCTCGCTTACCGTAATTGTTTGTCCTGTGTTGACTAGTTGGAGAGAGGCATCAGCAACGACACCTCCGTTAATTTCCAGGACGATGTTGTTGCGCTGGTATGGTGTAAACCCGGGCGCTTCAACCTTCTCGCTATACGTCGCCGGAGGCAGGTTCCTGACTGTGAATAAACCTCCCGCGTCGGTGTTGGCGTTATAGTTAAAGCCCTTTCCAACATCTGTAATTGTGACTGTGGCATTTGGAATCACGGCGCCAGTCGGATCTTTGACGGTGCCGGTGATTGAGCCCGTGTATGTCTGTCCCAGCAAAGCAATCGCTGTGCAGAACAAGAGGCCAACCTTGCCCCACTGCTTACTACCTAACCTCATGTTGTTCCCTTCTTACCCACCGACAGTGTGGACCTTACTTCAGGAACTCCGTCTTAACCGGAAACGAATCGCGACGAAACAAGCGGATGAATCAACGAGCGAAGCCGGAGTCAAGTCGATGCCGCTGCAAGCCTCAGGTATCTACAGAATCGATGAACACTGTATCCAAAGCTACGCGCAGATATACGAACCTGCTCACGACTAAAAGCGAACGCGACCGATTCGTGACGAAGCACTCCCACGAATGACTCAGCATGGAAGCACTTACTCGAAAGAAACAAGTAATGTACGGTGCGACGTTAGTAAAGCCGATTGTGAATCCTTTGTTTCGACCTACTTAAGTTAAGATTGGTTTGTTAGCCACAGACACGCATCTGAACGTATTGTACGGTTCTCACAACGTGCTGCTCTCGCAAGGTGAGGCTCCTAGTTGCTAGTAGATGTTACAGAGGAACAGATCCGAGAACAACTGGATAGGATCCTCCACAGTGCACAATTCAAGTCCAGCCGCCGCTGCCGGAGCTTCCTCGAATATGTAGTCAATCAGGCTTCTTCGGGCCAGCTCGATCACCTGAAAGAGCGCACTATCGGCATCGAGGTATTCGGCCGTGATCCGGATTACGACACTAATCACGATCCGGTTGTACGGGGCACGGCAAGTGAAATACGGAAGAGACTGGCACAGTATTACCAAGCTGCCGGGAACGCTGGCGAACTCCGTATTGACTTAGCAGCCGGTTCGTATCTTCCCGATTTTCATATTCCGGTTCCGACCCCGGCGACCCAACCATCCGAAACGCGGGCGGTTTCTGTACCCTTGACCGTTGAGGTCGAGCGAAGCGTTCGGCCTGAGACAGCCCTTGTTGCGACGTCACGCCGTTCTCCCCGCTGGTTCATAGCGGTGACTCTCGCGGCTCTCATCGGTGTGGTGTTGCTCGCAACGTTGCTCCTTAAGAAGGAGTCGTCTGGACAAGCGGGCATCGCCGATGAATTTTGGGCACCCGTGTTGAACAGCAAGGGTCCGGTACTTCTGTGCGTCGGACAACCTACCGTCTTCAACGTCCTCGGATCGTTGAACACGGAGCTTTTGCAGCCGGGCACGAAGCATGCCGGGGGCAAAGTACCGATTGATCTGTCCCTGATTGTGCCAAATTCAGACCGCTATCTGGCTCTGGGAGACGCTATGTGCCTCTCGGCGCTGACTGCCTTCCTGGCGCGGCACGATCGCGAGTATCACGTACGAGGAGGCGGTTCAACCAGCTTTGCCGATCTTCGAGAGAACACGACGGTGCTCATCGGAGGGTTCACAAATGACTGGACAATGCGCCTGACCAAACAGCTGCGCTTTACATTCCACCGCGACGACGCCACAGATACAATCTATGTGGACGACCGGCTTAATCCGGGCAAACGGGTCTGGCAGTTGACTGGCATCTGGCCGGAGTGGAAGATGCCCGTTGATTACGCACTGGTCACGCGAGTTCTCGATCCGAATACCGGCAAGATTGTCATCTCAGCAGCTGGGATTACCCAGTATGGGACCGCGGCGGCCGGAGAGTTCCTGACCGATCCGAAGAACCTTGCCCAGGCGCTTAAACAGGCCCCGAAGGATTGGCAGCAGCGGAGCATGGAAGTCGTGCTGGAGACTCGCGTGATCGGCGGCACTGCCGGACCGCCCCAAGTGGTCGCGACTCACTTTCAATAAGAGGGGCGGCGCGGGTCAGGGCTGAGCGGGAATGCGCGCCTTCTGCAGGCTGAACATGAGGTCCTGAGGGTTCCACTGGAGATAGCGGTCGATTGTTTCCAGCACGGGCCGCATCTTGCGCTGGCCAGCGTACAGCATCCCCAACTCCATATAGGCTCCCTTCAGCGAGGGATCGAGTTGGATCGCACGATTGAGCTGACGCTCTGCTTCATCGAGATTGCCTGAGCGTTTGAGGACAATGGCGTAGTTCATCGCGGCTTTCGCGCTTTGAGGCTGAGAGGTGACCGATTGTTTTCCTAGCTTAACGGCATCTTCTATATGCGACTGCTGTAAGGCGAAACCCTCGAGCGCCGAGAGGACGCCGGGATCGGAAGCCAGGGTGCCTTCGGGCAAGGCTTGGAGCGAGTTGAAACCGTCGAGAGCCAGCGCACGCGCATTCTTTGAGTAACCAACGACAACCTGGGCTAATGCGAGATCCCGATTCCGGACCGTGGCATCCGGTTCGCGCCAGGCAATGATCTTGTCGTCGGCTCCGGGTGCGGCAGCAGACACCGGTGCAGGGCGACGAAGGATGCGGTGATCGGTGATGGCGGCATGAGCGATGTCGGTTGTATCCGAGCGTGGCATGTGACAGCTGGTACATTCCGCAGGCGACGAAGGATGCGCCTGGGCAGATAAGGTGGTGTGGCAGGACATGCAGCTGCCTTTGATCTCCCTGGACCGGTCTGCTGCCGGTGCGCCATGAGGGTCGTGGCACGTGGTACACCAAAGTTTCCCGCCGCTATGTCTGGCGCACTGGCTTTGAGCCAATTGCTCGACATGGCTGACGGCGATCACTTCGCCCGGACGACTTCCCTGCTCGAGATAGGTGGCGAAGGTCTGTTCAGTACGATCGCCGGCATGGAAGTCGTTCCAGTTCTTACCGGGGTTGAGCACCCGAGTGACACCTTCGAGATGACACTGCTCGCAGACGCTGTCGCGTGCAGGTCCGGCGAGCCGGGCCGGGTTGATGGTGTTTCGGGCGGACGGACGGAGAGCGTGGGCTTCACCTTGTCCGTGACATCGCTCGCAGGTGATAGCTGTCAAGCCAGTGTCCAGCAGTTGGCGGCCGTCGGTATCGAAGCGTGCCGTTCCGGCATGGCAGAAGAGGCATTGCTGCTCCATTGGCCGATCGAAATCGACCGGAGACACATGTGCGAACCCTGGGGAGATGTCCCAGCCGACCCGATTGAACCAGGACGCCGGAGACTCAAACAAGGACTTGCCAATCTGCACCATGTAGGTGCGCCCCATGAGGCCTCCGCCGATCTGGTATCGGATGGAATACTCGGCCGTGAGTCCCTGCTCGGCGATGGTGTGGATCATGCGGCCGTATCGCTGTCCGGTGGTGATGACGCTTCCCGATGCCGGGTGAGTGATGCGGCCAGACGGAAGAGGTTCCGGAGCGACGAGCGATCTACCCATGGCGGAGGCCTGGAAGCGAGCGGCTTCGGCGGGATGACAAGTGGCGCAGGGGCGCTGGGCATAAGCGAAAGCAAGGCTGGGGAAAGCGGTGCAGACAACCAGCACAAACGACGAGAAAGACCGCACTATTCTCGACGCTAGCATGCACACGTTGAGGTAAGAACAGCTAAGAAAGCACGGCGTGGGAGTGCGGATTTCGTTTGCTTCGATAGATAAAGAAGCCGATGACGTTGGTAACCACCACAGTGCCTCCGATCTTGGCCGCGTAGGCAGCGTGACTGGAAACGTCGATGATCGGGTAAACCGCGACCACGACCGCGACGAGCGTGGCAGCGAGTCCGGCGGCGGCAACGAGCTTACTCCAGACTGGCAAGCCTGCGCGGAATTGAGCGAACCCGAATAGGGGTAAGGCAAACAAGGCGAGATAGCTGATGCCGTAGTGCACGGTGGAGGCGTTTTGCAGTAGCTGCATGGTCTCCTGCTCGCGTACGCCCAGCATACTGAGCAAGAGCATGGCGGTTACCAGAACGGCCACGAACACGATTGAGTTCACAGGAGTCTTCCACCGCGGATGCAGGGCGGTGAACCAATCCGGCAGAAAGTGGTCCCAACCGGCAGCCAGAGGAAGACGGGTCAGACCAGTAAAGAGAAGGCTGGCGCTAGCGACCGCGCGGGCTATGCCGAGCAGAATGCCGAAGCGCGCCAGGGTCTCTCCGGCGCTGCTGCCGCCGAGGGCCAACCGGAAAGTCTGCGGGATGGGGCCAATCAGATTGATCGGCTGATCGTGGACGAAGGCGAGTACGGAGCTTGTTCCAAGGATAAACATCAGGGAAATGATGGGAGCCGAGATGATGACGGAGCGTCCGACGGTACGCTCTGCATCGCGGCACTCCCCGGCCATGATGGCGACGTATTCGAATCCGCTCAAGGCACCGATGGTCATCTGCCCAAAGACAGCGAGACTGACGAGGTTCCATTGTGGCGCGCGCCAGGGAAGCGGCTCGTGGTGACCGGAATGATGGTGGAGTAAAAACAAGAGCGGCAGGCCGAGAAGAATCACGTACGCCGCGCAGATCATTACACTGCCTGCGTTATGCAGCCATTTGCCGAGACCGAGTCCACGCACGGCAACAAACGAGATGAGCACGATGACCGAGAAAATGAGTAAGCCAGAAATGCGCCGACTCGCCGGAATCCAGTCGGCCCCGGCTCCAATGAAAAAGGCGATGTCCGTAGGAATGACGTACAGAACGCTAGGCACGCAAATGATGGCATAGACCCAGAGGTTCCAAGCCGTCATGAAGCCGAGCAGATCGCCAAAACCTGCTTTCGCCCACTGGTAGAGCCCACCTTCCAAGGGCTGTCTGCGATTCAACAGAATGACAGTGCCGGCGAGCGGAAGGTAGAAGAGCAGCATCGCGGCAAGCCAGAAGACCAGATGGGCACGGCCCAAGGTAGCGGCCACTCCGACCCACGTGGATCCGACCACGCAAAGAATCTGCGCAAGAACGAGGTCCCGCAGCCCAAGTTCGCGCTTGAGACGAGGTTGAGTTTCGAGGTTGAGTGAACTTTCAGCTCGAACCGGGCTTGCCAAGTTCCTCACAGCATCCCACAAAAGTGCTGGCGTTCCTACTGCGATGCGATGACGAGTGGCTTAGACAGTTTGCTGCATGAGTTCGTAGCAGTAATGGGTCTTGATGGTGGGCCAGGCGACGTGATCGCGGTCGCGGGCGACCAGGTGATGTGCGACGCGGCGTTGAATTTCCTCCATTGAAAATTCGAAGCCAAACATCGCTAAGTCGTCCAGATCAAAGGGCAAATCCTTGTCCTTGCAGTGGGTGTAGAAGCGGGCTACTTCTTCTAATTTCGTCGCTTCGAGTTTACGACGGGCAGTTTGGAGGGTGTTCAAGCTGGCGAGTTCGCGTTCGCGCTGACGATTGAGGCGGGATTCCTGCAGGGCCAGATTCGCGAGCGGCTTTTGGAGTTCGAGTTGGACTTCGGCTTCGATGAGCATGGCTCGGATGTCTTCCGGTTCTTCGGTGTGCGTGTCGGCGAAGCGCTTGCGGCCGAGGGCGAGGAACGCGGTTTCTAAGGTCGGGATACGGAGGATTCGCCATTCGATGTGCGCGATGTTCTGGGCGTGGAAGCGTTCTTCGTCGGTGGCGGGTTGGTAGCGTTCTTCAATGCTGGCCAGGTGGGCTTGGTATTCCCCCACGTTATCCGTCGGTAGCAGGACGGTTCGACCGGTGAGCCCGGTTTTCAGGGCGTTGTGCGATGAGATTTTCTTGCCTTCTTCGGTTTTTGGGCCGGTGGATTTTGCGGCGTTGGCTCGGTTGGCGGCTTCGCGCGCGGTTGCCTTTTTCTGGTTCATGTCAGGACTCCTGGAGAATCGTTTCGATTGCACAGGTAGCATGGGGCGGCGGTGAGACGGGAATGCGTTTGGGTGGGCGGGTTTGGAAGTGTTGTGTTGTCCGGCAGTTAGAGTGTTGGATTTATTTTGCTGGTTTGTGATTGGCTAATGTAAGTTTGCGGAGCTAGTGGAGGATTGGCCTTTGTCCAGCGGTTATGTTATGCCACCGGAGGAAGCGCAGACGGCAAGACCGTCTACGCCACCTTGAGCGCCTTTGGTTACTCTGACTTACTGCGACCGATTTAAGGGTTGCCTTGACCGGAGAGGAAGGCCAGGTTGTAACTTATTGCCGGAGCACGCTCCTTCCGGTTGAAGATGAGTCTTTGCTGGAGAGTGCTGCCCGGGTTGAGTGTCCCGTTTGGCAAGAACACCCGGATATAAGGTATGCCGCTTTCGGTGGTGCCGCTCGCATTTGCCAGGCGAACTCCGGTCGGAAGACCGTTGACGATTATGAGCAGGTGTGTGTCGACGACGGACGAACTGATGTTGGTGATCTGATAGTTGTCCACCTCGTTCTCACCTGCTTTGAACCTCTGCACCTTGGTATTGAGTTGGTTCGCCACGTTGAGAAACTCGAGACCTTGATCGCGCCGAGCCAGAGGATCGTTGTCGTCAATCGCGAGACCACTGGGCATGAATCCGTCCCGCGCTCCTAGGGCTGCGAGATCCGGACGATATTTGGAGTAGGTAAAGTCGCGTTCGTTTGGCTGAAAGCTATCGGTGGAAGATTTGGGATCGTAGTGTGCGAACGCAGGATCGTACAAGGCGTTCTCCAGGAAGTCAGTCAGATCGTCGACCTGCCGTTTTGTTAAACCTAACCCATTCGGGAACCCGGGTCCGCGGGGGTTGGTGAATTGCGCGGACAACGTCGGAGCGGCGGCCGCCGTTGGATCCTGCGGCACGCCCGCGTTGAAGTATTCCACTACGTCACGAACGCTGGTAAACGAACCATTGTGGAAGAAGGTCCGTGCATCTTTGAGCTGACGCATCGACAAGACGCGGAACTTGAAAGCATGGTTGGAGTCGTGTGTGATCTCTTGCCGGCCGATATCCTCGGCATGGTAGGGGAAGCCGTCTTTGCCCAGGTTATCGGGATCAAGATGGCCTCTCGCGAGTGCGTTTAGCGCCTGGACCGGGTGGTCGCCGATTCCGACGTTGAAGAAATTTTCCTCGACAAACTGTCCTACACCGGCAACGTCCGGATCGTTGTACTGTTTGTTCAGCATTGGTCCGCTGTGACAAGAGAAGCAACCTGCGCCGCCTGCCCCGGAGGTGGCCGGAGTGAAGAAGAGCTTGGCGCCTCGGAGTTGCCCGGCTTTGAGGGCGCGGTCGTCACCCGCAAGGAATTTGTCGAAGGGCGCATTGCGCGTGACAGCTGTGCGCAGGAAGGTCGCGGTCGCGCGGAAGACGGTCTGATCATTTATGAGGAGGGTCATGTCATGCTGGGCGTCAGCTTGAGCGGCTTCCGCCGGGAAGGCATCCCGAAAGAGTTTGACAAAGGCCGGGATCTTCATCAGCTCTGCCGATTCGAAGTTGAGCATGCGGTGAGCATCGAGGAGAAGAAGCGTAAGGTTCTCCTGAGCCGGGTCGCTGAAGGGATTGAGCGAACCCGGTGTGGACTGCGGCTCGCCTGCGAAACCGCCCAAGAGCAGGCGGTTGTTGAAGCCGGAGCCGACCAGGGCCGGCGACTGACGCCCGACGCTATCCAATTCGTCAAGTCGACCAGTGGCGAGCAGGGCTTGCGGCGGCGGCTGGTGGTAGAAGGGGGCCGGAATGGTGACGACTTTCTGACCGCCAATCAAGTCGACGTCGGTGAGGGTCGGGAGTGCATCGACCAGATCGTCCCCAGGAAAGATGGGCGTGCTGCGTTGCTTAGTGAGAATCGATTGAGGCCGACGGCGCGGGATGAAGTTTCCCTGCGCGTCAGTGTAGCCGCGGCCTTCACCGCCGACGTTGAAGTTGAGCAGTTGACCGGCCTTGCCCGCAGCCTCACCGATGTGGCAGCTACCGCAGGATCCAGTTCGGATGGTGGCATCGACAACCTGTTGAACGCCAGGATCGGAGGCCTGCAAGGTTCCGCCGAAAGCGGTCCCCGCTGGCAAGTCGACAGGCTGGCCCTGGTTGATGTTGATGCGGACAGTGCGGACCGGATCATGAAAGAGTAGTTTGCCGAGATAGCGTTTCGCCTCCGTGGTCTGGTAACGAGGGTTCACCGTTCCGTCCGGCTGCTTGGGAAGAGGTATGCCGGCATCGGTGGCGGGGACTTTGAGTTTGTCGATACCGCCAACCTGCTGGCCAATGAGTTGCCGCAACCAGCCAGCATCGAAATTGTAATGATCGTCGTCGTTCCGGGCACCTGCCGCGCCTACCGATACGACAAGGACAGCCGCAGCTCCGCAAAGGAGTGGGACGAAATGCTTCCTCATGAATTTGCCTTTCTGTACACGACAGTCGATCGGCTGCGTGTTGTTGTGTTCTGCACGGTCGATTCCCCGTTTTCACGTTGGATAGAAGTTCGCGTATGGCCTATTAAAAACGAATTTGGGGACCGGGAATCAAAGGACGCTCCTTTTCGAGCACGATCGTGATAAAGAGTGCAGTAAGACGCAAGCGGGGGCGGATCAGATGGCGTTGGCGGCACGACGGGCGTGCATCCAATTACCGGCCCATCAGGATTTCGGAACGACACCTGCCATGAATTCCAGGAAGGCTTTTAACTTCGGCGTCATGCTAAGCCGAGTGGGATAGAGAACATACAGCTCAACGGGGCTTGGTGTCCAATCGGGAAGGACTCGGACGATTTGCTGTTTGCGCGTGTGTTCATCGGCGAGCCAATGCGGGAGAATAGCGACGCCGACTCCATCGAGACACAGCCGGAGATGAATGGCAGGGTCGCCGATCGCGATTCGACCGCGCACCCGGATCTCATGTACTTTGCCGCCAGCTTTCTGTAGAGTCCAGCTTGCACCTTCGCGCGAAGCGGTGAGCGTCAAGCAGGAGTGCTGGAGCAAGTCTTGCAGCGATCGGAGAGGAGGAGCACTCTTCAAGTAATCGGGACTGGCGAAAATGCCCATTTGAACAACCAGCAAGCGTTTCTGGATGATTTGCGAATCGGCAGTGGGTTTTGCGGTCTGAAAAGCGACATCGACGCGTTGGGCAATGGGATCAATCTGTCCGCCGCCGAGAGAGATCTCAAGCCGCATCTCCGGGTACCGTCGCAGGAAGCGGGCTAACTTAGGGGCAACGGAAGCCTGCGCAAGCGTGACGGGCATAACCGCCCGCAACGTACCGCGGGGCTTCTCATTCAGCTTCGTGACGGCTGCCTCGCCATCGTTCGCTTCTTCCAAGGCCCGACGCGAATACCCGAGATAGATCTCACCGGCTTCGGTCAAACGCAAGCGGCGTGTACTGCGCTCGAACAGTCGTACTCCCAAACGAGCTTCCAAGCGCGCTATGGCTTTACTCACCGCCGCTTTCGAAAGCTCCAGAGCATCCGCAGCTCGTGTAAAACTCATCTCATCGACGATGGCGGTAAAGACACTAAGCTCATTCAGGTCGTGCATTGTTTCCTGTGGGAAACAATGAGTTTCCCAGATCCCATTGTTCCCTACCGCACAGGCGGACTAAATTGAAGGCGCATGCAGACGTGCAGAGCATTGCTCTGTGACAGCACATGCAAGGAAAGCTCGATGGGAAAAATACTGGCGGTTGGCGGAACTGGCAGAGTCGGTTCTGCAGTAGTGAAAGAGTTACTAAAACGCAACGCGGACGTTCGCTTGCTGGTGCGGAAGAAGGATGCTGCAACCAATACGCCAGAGGGCGTTGAGTTGGTTGAAGGTAATCTCCTCGATCCTCCCGCAGTGGAGAGGGCGCTGGACGGAGTTGAAAAGGTTTACCTTCTAAATGCGGTTCTTCCCGATGAACTTACGCAGGGCCTGATCGTGTACGATCTAGCCAAGAAACGGAAGATTCGACACATCGTCTACCATTCGGTGTTTCGCGTGGAGCACTTCAAAGATGTGCCCCATTTTGCAGCCAAGTTCGCCATCGAGTCTGCGTTGCGAGAGTTCGATGTTCCATTCACGATTATCCGTCCCAATTACTTTTTCCAGAATGATGAATCCCTAAAAGATCCGCTGACGAACGCCGGTCTCTATCCGATGCCGCTGGGTCTGGCAGGCGTCTCGGCAGTTGATGTCCGGGACCTTGCGGAAGCGTCGGCGATCGCCTTGACGGGTAGCGGCCATGAAGGGAAAACGTACAACCTAAACGGCCCGGATGCGCTGGCCGGTCCGGTGGCGGCCCAGATCTGGAGCGAAGTGCTGAAAAGAGAGGTTCGCTATGGGGGCCACGACATGGATGCGTTCGAACAACAGATGAGACAGAGCGATCCGCCCTGGTCAGCGTTCGACATACGGATGATGTTTCAAGGCTACCTGGAACGGGGCTTTATTGCCGAAGCGGCCGACATCACCAATTTGACGACCTTGTTGGGCCATGAACCCCGGCAATACAAAGACTTTGCGCACGAGACGGCCAAAGCATGGGCGAGGCGAGACGGCAAGAATTGAGGGGAACAAAGAGATTTCATGAGCATTCCAGCAGATGATCCGAAACGCAGTTTGACGCTGTCGAAGTCAGACGGTCCCGACCAACCTCATCTTGGTTTGGTTGGAGACACGTACACCATACTTCTCACGGGCAAAGATACGGCAGGCCGTTACTGTCTTGTCGACATGCACATCCCTCCGGGAGGCGGGCCACCTCCGCATCGCCACGACTTTGAAGAGTCGTTCACTGTGCTGGAAGGTGAGATTGAAGCTGTCTTTCGGGATGAACATCTGACCGTGCACGCCGGAGAAGTGATTAATATTCCGGCGAATGCTCCGCACCAATTTCAAAATAAGTCTAAGCAGCCAGCAAGGCTTTTGTGTGTGTGCTCACCAGCGGGACAGGAGGAGCTTTTTGAGGAAGTCGGTATTCGGGTGGCAACCCGGACGACGCCCCCGCCACCACCGGATCCTGCCCAGGAACAGGAACTGAAGGCGAAGATGGAAGTGCTTGCTCCCAAATACAAAACCGAGTTACTGAAGCCGTAAGACGCGGTACGGAATGATGTAAGCCCACAGGCCGGAGATTAATTTTGCGTCAAGAACGAAACGTTGTGATAACCGGGGCAGCCCGTGGCATCGGATCCTTGCTGGTGGAGCGGTTTCTTTCTAATCGGGACCGTGTTTTCGCTATGGATCGTAATGCAGAGGGCTTAAGCCGGTTGGAGAGCGCCCAAGCAAACAGCGATCGACTGGTGACATTGGCCGGCGATATCTCAAAACGCGAAGACACGCTCCGGTCCGCCGAGTTGGTCAAGAGCAAGGGTGATGGACATCTCCAGGTCCTGATCAATTGTGCCGGCCATTTTCCTTTTCACCCGTTTGAAGAGATGTCTTACGACGAGTGGCGGGAAATCGTCGACATAAATCTCGGCGGTGTGTTCCTGATGATGCAAGCGATGCTGCCGCTCATGAAAGCAGCAGGATGGGGCCGAGTTATTAACTTCGGCTCAGCGGCGGTCTTCGAAGGCGTCGCGGAGCAGGTGCATTATGTTGCCGCCAAAGCGGGCGTCATCGGCTTATCGCGGTCGCTGGCCGTGGAGTTCGGCCGGTTCGGTATCACTGTGAATGTCGTAACTCCGGGGTTGACCCGAACCGAGCCGATCAACCGAACCGCGAAGCCCGAGCTGATTGCACAGCAAAGAGAAATGCGATCTCTGCACCGAGATGAGCGGCCGGAGGACCTTGTGGGACCGGTTTTCTTTCTGGCGTCGCCAGATGCTGAGTTCATTAGTGGCCAAATCCTGAATGTGGACGGCGGCAAAATTAAGCACTGAGTCAGTATGGAGAAGCGAGCGTTGGACATCCCGGGATTTCAAAAGAAGCTGGCGCAAGTTGCTGGTGTGGACGTCAGCTACTGGATCGGCGGCCGCCCCGAGGGTCATCCGGTGCTGCTATGGCATGGATTTCTTGGCACCAGCTTTTCGTGGCATAAAGTAATGCCACTTCTGGCGGAGGCAGGATGTTGCGTGCTGGCTCCCGACATGCGCGGGTTTGGCGATTCGGCCAAGCCGGAGGGCACGGATGGCTATGACGGGAACTCATTAGCGGATGAGTTTCGAGCGCTGGTGAAGCAGATCAATTTCGGCTCCGGACGGCCATTGACAATAGCAGCACACGATATGGGTGCGCCGCCGGCTTTGCTGTGGACGGCCCGGCACCCTGCGGAAGTGGCGACGCTGTTCTATATCGAAGGTCCAGTCATGCTGGAGGAGATTCTCAGCCGCACCATCGTTTACACGGCGGAGGCCATGAAGAACGGGTCCATGTGGTGGTGGGTTCTGCCGCTTGCTCCGGGCGTTCCGGAGCGCTTGATTGTGGGAAATGAGCGTGCCTTTCTCACCTGGTTTTATGAAGGTGCAACGGCCAAGGCGGATGCGATTGAAGAGTCGACCGTAGAGGAATACCTTCGCACCTTCTCGGGTCCGGCCGGAGTGCTGGGTGCCTTGGGAGTGTACCGTGCAGCCTTCACGACCATCGATCAGACGAAACGCCTGACTAACAACAAGGTTCAAGTGCCTGTGGTTGCGCTGGGCGGAGCGAAGGGGTTGGGCGCAAAGGTACAGGAGATGGTGGAGCGGGTAGCCACCCATGTGACAGGGGGCGTCATCGACTCAAGTGGTCACTTTCTGCCTGAGGAAGCTCCGCAGGAGCTTGTACGCTGGCTGCTGAGTAGTATCGGTCACACACAGAAAAGCTGAGACGATTTCGTTGGGAGGTGGAACATGGTCGTTAAATGGCCGAGCCTCCGGTAACTTCAATGTGCTGGGCATTGACCCAACGGCTTTCTTCTGAAAGCAGGGCTGTACGCGAGGAAACGCCAGGGCCAGCGCGGCGTGTGGTTACGTTACAGTTTTTGCTTAGTCGCAGTGAAAATAGAAGCGATTCCCATCGAGGTCTTCGACTGTAAATTGCCGTAGGCCCCAGGGCTTCGTTTCAAGAGGCTCAACGATCCGCGCGCCCAGCGAGCGCAGTTCATCGTATGTAGCATCTATGTCTGCGGCGAAGATCCAGTTGACGGAAGGCTCGAAGGGCGGGCGCCTACGGCGAAAGAAGATTGCGACGTTATCTCGCGATACAGCACCGATCTCCTTCCCGGGATAGAGCCAAGCAATGTCAAAACCGAGAGTATCGCGGTAGTGCTCCTGGGCACGTTCAACGTCCACTACCGGTAGCTCCGGTGTGGGATGAGCGAGGATAGTTCTTGATTTTGTCTGGTTCACAACATCTCCTCTCGGCTTGCAGATCGTCGTGGTCGCAACATGATCCATGTTCAACTAATGCGCATTCGGGAGCGACCTTCGCGTTTGACCCAGGCTATCGAGGTAGACAAAAGCCTGGCCTGCTGTCGACCTAGCGCGCAGGCTGAAGAAGTGGGGCGTGGACGAGGCCTCGCACTCAAGGTAGACCCAATAACTGCCAATCCGGGCTTCGTTCTTTGTGGTTGTGCCGAGTTCTGCATTTGCGCGCCAGGCATAGCCGGATAGTCCAGGCAGATCGGGACCGTTACACGTAAAGGCTCGATCTACTCGAGTCTGCGCATATTGCCTCTCAGCTCCTCGGATCTTCTGCAGTTGGGCAACGATGTCGCGCGCCTCGCGTGAATGATGGGACAGGATCGATCCATAACTCAACACGCCCAGAGCAAGTCCAAGGCCCAGCAAAACAAGCAGCGTCCACTCGGGCGTTGATAACTTACGGAGAATCAAACCAACGGAGGTGCTCACGACGGCAACGAATCCGCCGAAACATACGAATACAAAAAGTGCGATCGGAGCTAAATTCCCCGGGTGCGTCGCCACTAGTATTCGGCCAATGCCGCAGAACGCGACGAATACGGAGACACCGTAGACCCATGCGACCGCAGGCTTCCAACTGGTGAACGCTCCGCATAGTAAGATTTCGAGAATTAAGAGGACTGCCCAAGAGGTCTTCGACGCCCCAAGACCGCCGAATCCACCTGCGGCAGCGAGCGCGAATACGCTCAGCAATAGTGTTACCACGCCTGCGAGAACACTGACCAGAACTCGTAAGCTGATCGGCAAGGGGTTCAGCAAGGCATTATAAGTGAATTCGCGGTGATGATGAGGGTGGGCGACGGGCTTCGTTGCCTAACGGAAGTATGGTGGAGATCCGTTACATTCCCCGGCTGGAAATAGAGACGGAGTTGCCGGCTGGATCTTTGGCGTTGGCGTACTCGTGACCCAATCGTTCTCCGCCATGCAACGGGCCGAACAGCAGGCCGCGCGAAGCTGCTTCTTCCTTAAACGCCTGAACGTCTTTGACGCCAAAGACCAACTTGACTGCGGCACCACTCTTTTGAGCTTTAGTCGCCTGATGCAGAGCCACCGAACAGCCCCCGGATGGACTCGCCAGCTCAAGCCAACCGGGCTCTTCAGAGTTAGTGCGCCTCAGCCCGAAGAATCTTTCGTAGAAGACGGCGACTCGCTCGATGTCTTTTACATAAAGGATGACGCGGCTGATGGACGGACAAACTGCGGGTGGGGACGTTGGGGATGACATGTTTTTTCAAAGCGAAACGTGAGAGCGATCAGGCAAGCAACAGAGGCGCGAGTTCTCTGCCGACATGCGCTAGTCAAACTTACCGTGGATTGGGAAAGGCAACTTAGCCTGCGAGCGCAGTATCCTCAACGAGTAACGATGCGTCGGCCAGATCTGACTAGTTTTGGGGTTGTCGTGCTGATGCTTTGTGCGCTTTCTGTCTGCTGGCGCGCACCTGTGTTTGCCAAAGACAGCTTTTCGATTGAAGGGTGTGTTGTCGACGGGTCCGGAAAACCAGCACCAAACGTCAAAGTACTGGCGTTGCAAGTGGGCAGCGTGAACGTCGGGAAAGCGGTAACCAACGCACCGGACGGATGTTATCGGATCTTGCGGCTTGCGCCTGGGAACTACTTGATGAGTCTACGAGATGAGCGGTTCGTTCCAGACCACATAGGGCCTGTACAAGCGGAGGTACACGTTGGCGAGGCAGCGCAGGACAACGTGAATCTGCGAACCGACGCACCCGACGAGAGGGCATTGCAAGCCGCCATTTCAAACGCACTTCATGCGGCCAGCGCGGGATATCAGACCGAAGAGCAACTCGACGACATGATGGATCCGTCACGCAGCGACAACATGAGTGCTGTACCGGCTAAAATCCTTCCCGGTTTCTCCCAGTGCGCGATTCACTTTGGCGACGAGGGGCATGGACCGACGGCAGCCGAGTGGTGCCGAAGCGCGGGCATGAAGGAGGAAAGTGAGGCCGTGGCTCTGTTCCAGCGTATTGAAGGAGCGATCAATGCCGCAGTTGCTGTGACGCCGGATCTGCTTTTCGCCAAGCTTAATATCGGCGGTCCCATGTGCGAGGAGTGCCGGCGCGAGATCTGGTGGGGCTCTCCGATGAATGGCGCAATCTCATTACGCCTGCTTTCGTTCCATGGGACGACGTTCACACAGCTGTGGTTGACGTACAACCGCTGGCTTGCCGAAGAGGTTTGTACTTCTAAGTGGTCTCGGAAGGAGGAGGCCGCCGACCTGTTGGTTTATCAGACCGAGTCGGTTGCCATTGCGGTAATAACGGATGCCACGGTTCGAATGCAGACCGCTGCCGCCGCGCAGAGTGGTTCGCCTGTGCTGAGTGCCGGCCGCCGAGGTGGCAGCAAGCCAAGGCCCGAACGCCGATTCGATTTTCCAGCCTGGAAGAAGGGGATGTCCTGTTCGGGCCCGATGCAACGTAACTCGCCGCGCGGAAACAGCGATTCGTCGAAGTAGGCCTAAGTTTGCACTTAGAAAGTATAAGAGGCGCCAAAAAGTGGAGTTACTGTTTCACGTAATCCTCCACTATTCAGTGCGAACGACAAGTTAGCCGACAGTAACAACCGCTTCATGACTTTCACCTTTGCACCGAGCGCGAAGTTGCTCTGGTTATACGTTTCCCTTCCCGCAGAGACAATCGTCGGGAACGTCCCGACTTGGCCGGTGGCGGTCAGCGGGGCCGCTGATGTGAAAGAGGCGACTCCGATGCGGGGTGCATGAACGAGTTCTTGTCCTATGTAGTCGGCTGCTGCTGTGAGCCACTTCGTTAAAGCCAAATCCGTACCGGCTGAGAACAGGAAAAAGCCCGGCAGGTGCGCTTTGGAACCGGTTAAGACGTTGCCGGCGAGAATCGAAGAGCCGTTCCACTGGTATCCCAGATTGAAGTGCGGTGTGACAGGCCCGGTGCGAACAGACAGGGCACCGAACGGTTTAACTCCCCAAGCGCCGGAGCCCAGGAGATTGTTTTCATCACCCGTGGGAAGTCTTACATCCGTTGCGAATGATAACGTCGTTCGCTCGCCCCGGAAGACGTTTTGTTTGAAACGCAAAGTAACGTCACCAATGCCGGCAGCGCTGTTTTTGCTTGGGTTTGAGTATAGATTCGTCCCGATAGCCGGGTTATTCGTGACAGTGCCAGCATGCGCCGAGTTAGCGAAAGTGGCCGTCAAACTTCCCGCCGGATTCTGTGGATCGAAATAGTTGGCGAAAGGTGGACCGCTGCTGCAGCAGGGCTGTAAGGCGCCATTGACCAAGGCGGGCTCAGTATTCGCCGTTCTGTTGATGGTCGCGTAAGACGCGAGGTTAAAGCCAATCTGGAGAAAAGGTACGGCCACGGACACATCGAAACGATCGGTTACGCCATACGTGGCGAACGCAGTGAATTGGTTGACTTTGAGATCCAGAGAATTGCTGGAAGTGATGAATTGTGTCTCGTACGGCTCACTTGCTCCATTCGGACCGGTACCCGTGGCGTGTGTAAAGACTGCGGGCCAGTTGTGCAGCGGGTAACCATCGATGGTGTCGAAACGAAAGCGCTGGAAGGTTGCTCCGACGTACAACTTGCGCTTTCCGATCGTCTCGGCTCGCTCCGTCAAGATAGGTCCATATGTAGCGGCGGAGCGTTTGTAAACTCCTGAGCCGCGATCGAAGGTAAACGTAAACCCGGAGGCTGGACTAGCGATTGGCAGCAGCGTAATCTGCGTCGCAATTGCGCTGTTAAGGGCCGAAAAGGTTGACTGGAAGGAGGAGTCGAATCGGGCAGGAAAGGTAGGATTCGGCAAAACCAGTCCGTATGGTCCATAAGTATTCGGCATAGCGCAGGCCAATCCGCTTTGCCCAGTGCATCTATTGGGAGCGGGAAGCGTAGAAGCCAAAGAGGGCGTGATGGGAACATTCAAGCCTTGTGCCCAAAGGCCGATGGAGGCTTGCGCCAGGACGCAAAGCAGGGTCAGTTTGGAAAACAATCTTTACCCCCTGAGACGGCATTGAGGTTTGTAAGGCATCCACCAGTTACTGGAGCCCCGTATAACTAATACTGTTTTCGGACAAGTTAGGGAAGTATTAGCAGTAACAGGACTACCGCCCTGCCTCCTCAAATCAGAGCTGATTTTGTCGAGTTACGGGTCTGTCTGCAGCGAAGCCAGAGGAAATCAGATTCCGGTCGGCACCAGTAATAACCCTTGCTATGCGTGATCCATCGGATTACAGTACTCTCAGTTTCCTTGGGGTGGCTCAGACAGTGAGTCTCGAGAAAGTACAAAAGTATGATTCGCAACATCTTCGTCAGCTCGGTATCACTCACTGGACTGATTTGTGTATGTGCATTGAGTCTGAATGGGGATGTCAAACCTTCGGATTCAAGCCGCCAGTCTCAGCAAGACTCGGTTGAGCCGGCAGCAGGTGGATGGAAGACCTGGGCCATCTCCTCCGGAAAAGACTTCAGGGTTCCACCGCCTCCGAATCACCGCACGGCACGGCAAGAGTTGAATGAAGTCCGCGAAGCCGTCACGAACTCAGACCCGAAGGTGCTGGCATCGATTGCTTACTGGAACGCCGGCGCGCCTTCGTATCGGTGGATGCAATTGATAACCAATCGAATCGTCTCCGGCAAGCCTGTCACACCGTATGCCCATCGTTTGTACACGTACGTCGCCATGGCGATGTATGACGCGACGGTTGCCACGTGGGAATCGAAGTACGCCTACAATCGGCCTCGGCCCAGTGAGGTGGATGAGCGATTGAAGACCAGACTGGCCGTGCCCCACAGCCCTTCGTACCCATCTGAGTATGCGGCGACGGCGGCAGCGGCAGCCACCGTGCTTTCGTATTTTCTGCCAGCGGAAGCAGCTGCGTTCAAGAGTCAGGCTGAGGAAGCAGGAAATTCGCAGATCTATGCCGGACTCGCGTTTCGTTCCGACTACGATGCCGGCATGGAGCTAGGGCGAAGAGTAGCGGAAGAAGTAATCCAGCTAGCTGGAAGGGACGGGTCGGACGTACCCTGGTCAGGAACAGTTCCTGCCGGTCTGTGCCGCTGGTTAGGAATGAATCCCGTAAACGCGGCCGCAGCTATATGGAAGCCATTCCTTCTTAGTTCTCCGTCCGAGTTTCGGCCGCCGGAGCCTGCAGCCTGCGATTCCCCCCAGATGGTCGGAGAGACCGAGGTGGTCAGAGACTTTCCCCGCTCACCTGCCGCGTTTGCAACCAATCAAAGGGCACTGTACTGGCAATCGCTGGAAGGGACCATGTATTGGCCGTACGTCTACGCGGACAAATGGATGTTTGAGGACAAGCTGACGGAAAACCCACCGCGGGCAGCGCGGGTATACGCGCTTTTAGCGATTTCGTTTTTCGACTCGTTCATCGCGAGCCAAGACGCGAAATTCACCTACTGGTACATCAGGCCTAGTCAACTTGACTCGTCTATTGTGCCCCTCTTCCCCGTGCCTCCGTTCCCGAGTTATCCCTCAAACCATTCGACTTTCTCCGCCACACGTTCGCAAGTCCTGGCGTATCTCTTTCCTCTTCACGCAGAGGAGATTTTGGCGGTCGGCAAAGAGGCAGGCGATTCGCGTATTTGGGCAGGCATCCACTTCCCGCAGGATAACGTCGCCGGAGTTGCTCTGGGAACCTCGGTGGCGGACAGATTCCTTGCGTGGGCCAAAGCTGATGGATCGCAGTAGCCCAACGCACCGTGCGGGCATGGTCTATACGAGAGACTTGGCGGCGACGGCTTAGACCACCGGAAGTCTCCACGGATTCGGAGGGAAAGGCCGGGCCCTGTCCTCAGCAAGTGCCTCGGGACTTAGCTGGAAGGTAATTGTTGCGGAAGAACCAGGCGACCCCAGATCTTCTGCCGGCTGGTTCTGCCCTACCGAGCCGAGCATATGGCGGCGGAACATCTCTTCGTGTTCGCGACGCAACGCTTCCGCCGCTCTGATGGGATCAGCCAGGTAGGCTCGCATGCCGGAGACTTCGCGCATCAGAAAAGGAGCGGCGGTTCGATCGCCGTACAGAGCCGATGCGCGCTCCAAATGGCGACTTGCCTCATCGAGCAGCGGCTCTACCTGGGAGCGAAGCGATGCGAGATCAGGTTCCGGGGGAGCAGGGTACCGGCCGTAATTCGGCACCAGCTTCCCTGCCTTCGCGCGGAGGATCAAACCGCATTGAACATCGGCATCTTTGTGATCAGGGCGGACTTCCAGAAGGCGCTCCAGCCAATGTTTGGCTTCATCGAACCGATCGTTGGCCTCGTCTAGCGGATCTTTCCAGGCAAAGTACAGCGAGCAGAGATACTCGATGATCAGAGGGTCTTCGGGATCGAGCTGATTTGCCCGCTGAAGGCTTTGCTCAGCCAGCGGCCAGTTTGTTGAGTTCTGTTCAGAGAGGATGGCCTTCTCCTTGTCTTGAAAAGCCGCCCATGCACGTTCCATTGTGTGGCCATCGGAGGCAGGGTGAAGGGAATGCCCGGCCGGTCTCTGTCTGTAGAGAGTCAGCCGTGCCGCCCCTAGCGCCAGGTGCGCCTGAGCGGAGCCGGGATTAAAGGCGACCGCTTTTTCGAAATGCTCACAGGCTTCCTGGAAACGCCCGGCCTGGTAGGCTTCGATCCCTCGGGCGATCCATGCTTCCATGCTGAATTCTCCAGTGGACACGGATCCATTTCATCAGATTTTTGGGGTCTTCAATCCAGATGAATCAAGACAGCGGTCAGGTCGTCCTGCTGACTACCGGTCGTAATGCGGTCGAAGAGGTGAGCAAGGGTGACCGCCGGTTCAGTTTCAGTCGAGCGGAGAAGAAACTGGCCCAACCTCTCGCCACCGAACTCTTCGCCGGATGGGTCGGCGGCCTCGATGACGCCGTCGGTATAGAGAAGGACGCGGTCGCCGCTGCGAATCGGCACGGACACGTTTGTATATGTGGCATTTGGAAAGGGACCGATGAAGAGTCCATTTTCGGCAAGAAGCACCAACTCAGCCGGGTCCAGCCGGGCCATCAATGTTGGCGGATGACCTGCACCAGCGTAGGTGATGGTATTCGTACGCTTATTAATCGAGGCGCAGGCAGCGGTCAGGTATTGACCGCCCAGACTGCCACGAAGCATAACGCCTAGTCCGGACAGAATGGCCGCCGGATCAGTAGCGTTAGTCCTCTGCGCAGCGAAGCACACCTTCAAGGTAGACGAGACCAGTGCCGCTGGAACGCCGTGCCCAGAAACATCGGCCACCAGGATGGTCAGAACATCGTCGGAGGCAACCAGGAAGTCGTAAAAGTCGCCGGCTACCGAGGTCATCGGCTCATATCGCGCTGCAATGCGGATGCCTGGGATCGACGGAGGAGATTGAGGAATGATGGAGGCTTGAATGCGTCTCGCGGTTGCCAGTTCCTGCTCCACATCGTTGAGCTTGCGCTCGGTGGTCAGCGCTCGCCGTAGCGCAATGGACGCTAAGCCTCCGAGCAAGACCAGGAATCCTATCGGCTCAATATCGAAGCCGGCTGGCCTGAAGCGATAATTTTCAAGCAGGATAAAGACGCAAAAAGTGACTAGCGGCCACAGCAGAGAAGATGTCAAGGGAGTTGCCGCGCGGGATGAAACCACAACGCGCGCCAGTACGAGCAGTGTTCCGCTCACCACCAACAACCGGTTCGTGAGACCGACCCAATGCAGATGCTCCGAGAAGAAAGTGGTGGGGATGGCAATAATCGCGAACGCTATGTAGAGCCAAACCCAAACGACGAAGACTCCTTTCCAGCCCCGACCGAAGAGTTCGCGCATAAATAGCGCATACGGAATGTTGATGACATAGGTGATGCCGTGCACCCAAGGAACGAAGCCTGAACCCGGAGCATTGAAGGCGTCCCGGACGGCTTCGTTTTCGATGAGTAAGCGGATGCCGTAGAGGACCGAAAACAGACCCACCCATATGAGCAGGGGATCTCGCGATCGGAGTCGTCCAAGGAGTAACGCGGAAACACCCATGAGGAGACATACCGAGGCGATCCCGACGAATGGGAGACTCTCACGAAGTACCGCGTTCACCGCCTCGCGAGGAATATAATCCGGGTTCACGCAGTCAGCCTCACTCTTCCGTCTTCTTCCTTGAAGATCAGATTAGTATGAGAGGTCGATCACTTCGATGGAGAGCGGAGGTATGGTGTGGGTCCAATTGCGGCCGCAAACGGAAACGGTTGACTCGACTGGATGGATGGCATCCGGATTGTCGATGGAATTCGTCGCTTCGAAAGTAGCCGCGTGCAAGGAGAACATCTTTGCCTGACGCAGGGCGTCCATTCCGTTCAACTCCAAGGCGACCGGCTGCCCGGCGGTTGATGCGTTCACCAATTTAAGGTGCAGAATTCTCTCCTTTGCACTCACAGTCGCGGAATAGAAGAAGCGCGGGTTCGCACCATCGATGGAACTCTGCGGTGTGCCGTCGCCGAGGTGTGCTGCGAACAGGCACTGTGCCCAATAGCTGGGCGAGGCGTACGATCGTGCGGCATCAAAGCCTATCAGGTCAGTGGGCCATTGCATCGCGCCGGGACTGACGTTGACAAGCAGCGGCGCATAGCTGGCCATGATGATCAGGTCGCTGTTGCGCTCCATCGATGTCATCCAGGCTGAATCGCCAAGGGCGTCGCCGAAGTTAGGTGTCGGCGATCCGGACCGGGTGGCCCATTCACCGACAAAGATCTTAGGTCCGTTGCGGGCGGCTTTGTCGTAGTGATGGACAAGATCCATCATGTCGGCCGGCGACTTGTAGTAATGTTCGTCAGAGATATCAGGATGCACCTTGGTCTCATACTCGCTATTGCCGTCCGTTGCGATCAGTTTGTATTGTGGGTAGCGCTTGTGTAGAGCCTTCGCGAACTGTTCGTAGCGGGCCGTGTAGCTGCCTGACCTGTCGAGAAAGTCCTCATTACCGACTTCGATGTAATGGAGCGGGAAGGGGGCCGGATGTCCGTCGCGTGCTCGTTGGGAGCCCCATTTGGTGCTGGTATCGCCCGTCACATATTCCACTTCCTCCAGCGCCGAATCAACGTACGGCTCAAGATCTCTGCCGGTTGCAACATGCGCGCCGGCTAGCGAATAGCCGGCATACAACGCGAGGACGGGTTCGACTTTCAGGTCTTCGCACCACTCCAGAAACTCGAGCAGTCCCAAGCCGTCGGTGGACCAATAGGACCACGGTCCCTGGTGGCCGGGCCGATCGAGCAAAGAGCCGATCGTCTTCTTCCAATCGAACCGTTCAGCGATGGTGTTACCTTCCAGGTAATTGCCGCCCGGGAGGCGGAGGAACTTGGGGTGCATGGCGGCCATTCGCTCCATCAAATCGATACGATTGCCATTCGGGCGGTTGTGAAATGTGGGCGGCATCAACGAAACTAATTGCAGCCAGAGGGTGCCCGGATGCGCCACCGTGAGTTCCAGGTGATTGGCTTTGGAAGGCGATGCGGAGCCGGTGACAAGCTTGTATTCGTACCGTTTCCAGGCTTGCCCCTGAACTGCGACCTGCGCTTGACCGACAACAGATCCAGTGGCGTTGCTCACCAGACGCACCGTGATAGGACCAGCGCCCGAAGTGTCGCACTTTGCATAAAGCGAACCAGAGTAGGTGGTGTTCGGGCGAACGCCGTAACCCCAGTAGCCGGGATTCGTCAGACCAGCTTCATTGCCCGGGGAGGCGGCTGAAACTGACAACTTCAGGCTGTAGTTCAGAGCCTGGCCAGGTCCGGTAGAGCGGTCGAGCGATCTGGTCGCCACAGCATCACCGTGTCGTACCAGGTCCCACGGCGGTTCGCCTTCCCAGTTGTTATGGAAAGCCCGGTTTTGAACCATTTCGGCGTAGAGGCCGCCATCGTAGGAGTGGTTGATCTCCTCAGTCATTAATCCGTAGAGCGTCGGGCTGACTGGTGAAACGATACGCGTGACGTCGACGGTCAGCTTTGCCTGAGCGGCCTTCGCCGGAACTGCGCTTCGCGTCTGCCCCACAACGATTCGCGAACTAATCGTAGATGTAACCAAGAAAGCGCTAAGGACGGTAAGCCGTTTTGAGAATGGGATGGGATGCAAAGAAAACACCAGTAAATGTTTTCTACTGTATTACGCCGCCACTCCGGACAACGGAGAGCGTCACCCGATGGAGGACTGTCCTAGATCAGGGCCGAAGCAGTTGCAAGAACTCGGAAACGGCATCGGTTCGCAGCCAGGAATCGATTTCGTGGTGTTTGACTGGTCCGTTATGGTTGACAGTCCTCCGTAACAGGCGCGCGATGTACTCCATTGCCAAGAGATGATCCTGCTTCATCGCGTTCTGAAAGGCGGTTGTATCGAGCGACCCGACCCTGGCAAGCACGAGATCCTTCAGCTCCTGGCCGAAATCCAGAGAATCTGCGCTGACCTGCCAGGCACCGGCTTCCCAGGTTTCCGGAAGTTCAGGATGTGCAGTGTGTGGGTCCTTTCCCGCGTTCCAATCCCACGAAGACTCGAAGCCCGCGAGTACCCGCATGACTTCCAACATCACGGCCCGACGATGATCAAGGCCCTGCCAGGGCCCGAGGACTCCGGAGACATTTGAATAAATATCTGTCGCCTTATTGGGGGTGAAGATCTCATCGGGTGCGGTACGTCCCCAGGCCACAAGTTCCTCTAAGAAGTGGTCTGGTGGAACACCCCGGTTCGAGACATGCTGCTTTATGGCACCGAAGGGCATGGTCAGTTAAACCTCCGGAGGTTTAGACTACCACCGTCGAACCCAAAGAATGCAAGGTGCGACGACCAGGTTGGCTACTGAAGCTGGGGCACGTGAAGCGAGTTCGATTGGAGGGCCAGCGCCTCTAGATTTTGATCCCGGCGAAGCGCTCGCGGATCGAGAAGCCAGGTCTCGGAAAGGCCCTTGCCTTTGATCTCGATGCTGCCCCTCGACTCGAAGGTGTATTCGTGTTTCAGAGCCTCGTAAACCGTGCTGCTGACCTGAATCGCGCCGGGCACTCCTGTTGATTCCATCCGGCTGGCGATGTTGACGGTGTCTCCCCACAAGTCGTAGATGAACTTTGTTGTTCCAACAATGCCCGCAGCGACAGGGCCGGAGTTGATTCCGATTCGAATGGCGAGAGGCATCTCCAAAGCCCGCGCATAACGGTCGATCCGGTCCAGGATCTCGATCGCCATTTCCAGCATCTGCCTGGCATGATTTGGAACCGCTGTCGGCAAGCCCGCGACTGCCATGTACGCGTCACCGATGGTTTTCACCTTTTCGATTCCGTGGCGCTTGGCTGCGGCGTCGAACTCGGTGAACAGCCCGTTTAGAATCCCGATGACTTCGGAGGGCGCGCGATTTGAGGAGAATTTGGTGAATCCCACAATGTCGGCGAAGAGAACGGTGACCTCTGCATAACTGTCCGCGATTGCGGTTTCACCGCTCTTCAATCTTTCGGCGACTGGCCCAGGAAGGATATTCAGGAGCAGATTTTCGTTCTCGTGATTCTTGCGCTCAATGACTCTTACGCTCTGCTGAACACCTTCGGCCATTTTGTTGAAAGCCAGGGAGAGGGCGCCCAGTTCATCCCTAGAATGGATCGCCACCCGGGCCGTGAGGTCACCAGCGCTCATGCTTTGCGCCGCCGATAGTAAGCACTGAATGGGCTTTAGCAATTGACGCGTCAGAAGGAGCGCCACTGCGATGGTAGTTAAAATCGTGACCAGACTCCACAGAAGAGCGGCTTCTCGAAACTGTCGCACGGGTGCTAATGCCTCGTCGAGATCGATTTTGGCGAGCAGCATCCAATGCAGGTCAGAAAGCTTGAGAGGCATATAGGACACGATGCTCCGGCGGCCCGAGGACTCAGTGATTACCGTAGTACCTTCGTCGCCTTTTAGTCCTTTCCCGATTACGGACGGCAGACCCTTCGTATGAAGGATGGTGGTCCCGTAAGCCTGCAGGCGTGCGATTTGAGAAGCTGGAACGCCTCTGTGACGCATGCCCTCGAGTACCGCTTGGGGGTGCTCGAGAAAGCTTCGGGATGTCGATCGCATCAGATGATTCGGACCATAGAGCTCCAAACTACCTGTTCGACCGAGTCCATCTTTTTGCCAGCCGCGGTTACCCGATACGACGCGATCGATCTCAGCCGTAGAGATCTGCATGACGAACACTCCGATGCGAGTTGGACCGTCAAAGACGGGACTGGCAATGAAGGCCGCGGGCTCGCCTCGGATGGGCTCGTAGCGTGTAAAGTCGGCTACAAACTCGGACTCAGATTCTGGCGTGCTGACTGCTTTTCGAACGATTCTGGCAAGCGGCGTGTCGCGATAAGGTCCGAATTTCAGACTGGTTCCAAAGTCAACATGCTTTTTCGCGGAGTAGATGATGCGCAGATCCTTAGGTTCGATCAGCAGCAGGTCGGAGTATCCGAACTTATCGATGAGTTGGCGGAAGACGGCATCATATTTCGATAGGGCACGGGTGTAAGCTTTGGTGGTTGCCGGATCGCCCGACGGAGACACAGCCGGCGTGGGTGGGAGCACATAGTGACTCTGAAGCCAATAGCCGGTATTTCCGACGGGCAGATAGTCGACGAGTTGCCTGCGAGGTTGGACCAATTTCCCCAGTTCGGGCAGAAAGACATTTTCGTAATAGCGATGAACTTGTTCCTGCGATTCTCTGCTGACGGGAACTGAAGACAATGTTTGATAGGCCGTACTGAACTCGTGCATACCCTCAATGAACATTCGGTCGTCACTAAGGGTTAAGACATGATTCCTAACCGTCTGGAAGTAGCTTTCGATCTGATATGCCCGTGTGCGACCGATTCCGGTCAACTGGCGCATGGCGGCATTCTGCATCATGTTCACGCCATGGAGGTAGGCGATCCGCGACGAGACGCAAACGCCCGTGGCGCTCAAGGCAACCATGGCAACCAAAAACCGGTGTCGAATGCTCATTGCGACGGACTCCAGGCGAATTTAGACATCACGGCGGGCATACAGAGGCCAAGCCCGTTTTGGACACCTATATCAACGTGAGTGGGCGGCCGTCTCCGTTCTTCTTGATCAATGTTGCTTAAATCGGCGGGTTTTGGGGTGTCGCGCCTTGCCATAAGAGTGAAAGCCGGGGGTGCCGCATTACACTCAACGTGTGGAAGAAACAGCAGCCCAGCCGAACGAAAGCCCCGATACCCGGCTTGCGGTTTACGGAACATTGGCGCCGGGCCGAATCAATCATCACCAGATCTCAACGCTCATTGGAACCTGGCAGCGCGGGACGGTGAGGGGCGACCTGTTCTCTTCAGGCTGGGGCGCGGCGTTAGGTTTCCCGGGATTAATTCTGGACCCTCTCGGTCCTGTCGTAGAGGTCCAGCTTTTCGAGTCGGCCGACCTTCCGAAGCATTGGGATCGCCTGGATGAGTTTGAGGGGGCGGGTTACCGACGTGCATTGACAACGGTGACAACGGAAGAAGGCGAACGGAAGGCGTGGATTTACGTTCTTGCTGACGGTCAGCGACCGGGTGAGGCCCAGGTGAGTTAGCCGGAACCTCCTATTTGCTTCCTCCACTTTGCCTGCTCGACAAGGGTCTGTGACGGTTGCCTCACGCAGGCCGTGTAACGGCTCTAAGCTGTTCGCGGAGCGCCTACCCGCTCCGCGAACAGCTCGCTCACTCAGTGTGAAGAGTCGTCTTTACGGTCTTCGTGCTTGTCGCTCCTGCTCAGCACGAACCCGTGAAAGACACCGGCGCTGCTATAACGCCCGACGATGTCGCCATCGTCACTGATCGCAGTCACGCCCGTGAGGGTCGCGTCCGGAATATCGACCGTTGAGAACTTGCCTCGCTCCAGGATGTAACCGTGGCGGCCGCTTGGGTCGACATACCGACCCACGATGACACCTTCCGAGTTAACACCCAAGGCGTTTGTGAAGGTAGCGCCCGGATGATCAATGGCGGTGTAATAACCACGATTGACCGAAAAACCGCGCGGAGTGCCGTCGTTGAATGCGCCAACGATCTCGCCACGGGAGTTGATTCCGTTTGCATAAGTGAAGATAGAGTTCGGGTAGTCGACGAGCGTGTAATGGCCGTGGCTTAGTTTAAAGCCGTGGGTTCCGGATGCACAGCAAGGCGTTGTGCTCGTCAGGCTGTAATCGCCGACCAGTTCGCCCTCCGAGTTGATGCCCAGAACTTCGGTGCTAGTGGCGCCGGGAAACTCGATGGTGGTGAACTTACCCCGGGCCAGAACGAATCCGTGGGTCACGTTATCAACACTCACATACGAGCCTGCAATATCGCCTTCCTCATTGATAGCGTAGGCGCCTGTCGAGGTAGCATCCGGAACATCGATACTCTGGAACTGATTCCAGCGGAGCGAAAATCCGTGAGATACCGAATCGGCAGTGATGTAGAACCCTACAATCTCGCCCCGTGTATTGATGCCCCACGTCTGAGTGGAACTGGCACCTGGAAAATCGATAGTCCCGGGTGTGGACGCCTGCCCAAGAACATTCGTGGTGGCCCCGAGGAAGCTCAGGGCCAGTAAGAAGAGTGTGCAATTTTGATTCATAAATCCCTCCACCGGAATAGGCGTAGAGCCAAGGCGGAAACTATCATTTACCCGGTGCTATAATTCGCCGGGCCTATGGAAAGGGACGAGTCGGGCGGCGATGCGAGCACGTTACTGCGCGCCTGGAGCAATGGGGACCAGAACGCCCTAGAACAACTGACCCCCATCGTGTACGCCGAGCTGCACCGCCTGGCTCATTCGTACATGCGGCGGGAGCGTTCAGCCCAAGGCCTTCAGACCACCGCCTTAGTGAACGAAGCTTACATCCGGCTTGTGGACTATAAACGGATGCAGTGGCAGAACCGTGCGCATTTCTTTGCGGTGGCGGCGCAATTGATGCGGCGGATTCTTGTGGATTATGCCCGCCGGCACAATCTGAAACGGGGCGGCGACGTGCAGCATGTGCCTTTAGAAGAGGGTGCCGTTATGAACGGAGAACCCGGTGCAGATTTGGTGGCGCTGAATGAGGCCATGGATGCTCTGGCGAGGTTTGATGCGCGCAAGGTGCAGGTGGTGGAGATGCGCTTCTTTGGGGGCCTGAGCGTCGAGGAAACGGCCGAAGTACTGAACATATCGCCGATCACAGTTATGCGCGACTGGACCACGGCAAAGGCGTGGCTGTATCGGGAAATCACCGGTTCGGCCGCGACACCATGAACCCTGAACGATGGCAACAAGTAGACGAACTACTGCAATCGGCCTTGCAGCAGCCGTTGGGGGAACGCGGAACTTATGTGCGAAACGCCTCCCAGGGCGACGGAAGACTGGAAGCTGAAGTCCAGGCACTGCTGACTTCGCTTGCGCAGGCCGGAAACTTTCTCGAAAGCGCCGCTATCGATGTCGCAGCCAGATCACTAGCTCACCAGGTAAGCGATCAAGAACTTACAGGTCTGCTAACGGGCACCACCCTTACGCATTACCGGATCATGGAAAAGATCGGCGGCGGCGGTATGGGCGTCGTCTACAAAGCGGAGGATGTCCGGCTAAATCGTCTCGTCGCGATTAAGTTCTTACCGGACCAGTTAGCGAGCGATCCCCAGGCCTTGGTGCGCTTTCAGCGAGAAGCACACGCCGCTTCTTCGCTCAATCACCCGAACATCTGTACCGTTCACGACATAGGGGAAGAGATGGGCCGTACGTTCCTCGTCATGGAGTATCTTGAGGGCGCTACCCTAAAGCAGCATATTGCCCGGCGATTGCTGCCGGCCGAAAGCGTTGTGGCTATAGCCAGCGAGATTGCCGACGCTCTGGAAGCTGCGCACGCACAGGGCATTGTGCACCGCGACATCAAACCAGCGAATGTCTTCCTCACCGCTCGAGGGCACGCCAAGGTGCTCGATTTCGGGCTGGCGAAGCTTACGGTCGCGGAACAGAGATGGCGCGTAGTTACAACCGACCAAGCTGGGAGAGACGCCGAACAGCTTACCGATGCCGGGGTGGCTTTAGGGACCGCAGAGTATATGTCGCCCGAACAGGTGCTGGCGCAAGCGTTAGATTCACGCAGTGATCTCTTCTCCTTCGGAGCTCTTCTGTATGAGATGGTGACCGGAGTTGCCCCCTTCGCTGGTCCGTCCCTCAAGTCGATCTTTGATGCCATCCTTCATAAAACTCCCGTTGCGCCTTCAAACCTAAACTCGAGTGTCTCGGAGCGATTGCAGGACATCATTTTGAAATGTCTGCAGAAGGACCGTGATGACCGGTATCAGAGGGCATCGGATGTTCTGTATGACCTGCAAAAATTGCGACCTGCGGCGGCGTCCGCTCCCACTGATGTGAAAGCGTTCAGTCGAATCGGCCTGGTGTTCGGAGGCATGGGGATCGGGCTGCTGGCCCTGCTGTACGTGACTCTGCGGCCGCTTGGCGAAGTGAAAACGTCAGGGTATGTTCAGATCTCGCACGATGGCCAGGGTAAGGGCGGCCCTTTAGGCGGCATGGTCACGGACGGATCACGACTGTATCTAGAAGAAGGAGCGGGCACAACAACCGTAGTGGCTCAGGTTCCGACTGCGGGCGGAGAGACGACGGCTTTGCCTGCGTCCGTGGAGATGCCGGAGGTGATGGACATCTCTTTCAGAACATCAGAACTTCTGGTGGCCAGTTTTACTAGCGGACTCGGACGATGGCCGCTCTGGACCGTGCCTCTGCAGGCTGGGCCGCCTCATCGCGTGGGGAACTTGGTAGGGACCGCCGCTGCTTGGTCTCGCGATGGTCGCGAGGTCTTCTACGTGACAGGTCGCGATCTTTTTAGCGCGCACCGGGATGGAACGCAGCCCAGAAAGCTAACCACACTTCCAGAGTCTGCCTTCTGGTTACGGGTGTCGCCGGATGGCCAACGGCTACGATTCACGCTCGGGAATCCGGTCGATAGAACCGGCCCGATGGGTCTTTGGGAAGTAGCGGCCGATGGGACAGGGCTTCACCCGATATTGCGCAGTGAGACCCAGCCATCGACAGAGTGTTGCGGCACCTGGACGCCGGACGGGAAATACTTCGTTTTTCAGGAGACCCGCAATGACAAGACTGAAATTTGGGCGACACGCGAGGAGCGCAAGCCTTGGGACATGCTCTTCAAAACTCGCCGAGTACCGGTGCAGATAACGAATGGACAGTTGAACTCCGTGGCACCGATGTTTGGGCGTGATGGCAAGAAACTCTATTTCATCGGCGAAAGGTTAAGGGGCGAGCTGACCCGTTACGATGCAAAATCGCGCGAGTGGGTGGCGTATCTCTCCGGCATCTCCGGAGAGTTTGCCGACTTCTCGCGCGACGGGCAATGGATTACGTACGTCTCGTTTCCGGACGGGACTTTATGGCGCAGCCGCACGGATGGCAGCAACCGCCAACAACTCACCGTCCCTCCTCTGCAGGCCCTCTCTCCACAGTGGTCGCCGAATGGGAAACAGATTGCGTTTCAAGGCGGGACAGGTGGAAAGATGGACCAGATCTATTTGGTATCTGCCGACGGTGGTGCCCTTGAGCCGCTGTTCCGAGATCAGCATAATCGATTACGCCCCACGTGGTCTCCGGACGGGATGTCTATCGCTTTCAGTTACGCACCATGGACAGAGAGCACGCCGCACGGAGTCGAGATCCTGGATCTGAAAACCAGCCAAGTGAGACAGATCAACGGATCGGAGGGCCTGCTGTTGGCAGTGTGGTCACCCAATGGTCAATACATGATGGCTCGACGCGCTGACCATCGGGCTTTGATGCTCTACGACTTCAAAATGCAAGTCTGGACGGAACTGGTGAAGGGCGAACTGAACTGGGCAGACTGGTCAAAGGACGGAAACGATGTGCTCTTCGAGCGACACGGGAAGGAACATGCCATCATGCGGCTCCATTTGAAAAGCCGGTCAGTAGAACAGGTGGTTAGCCTGGCCGACTTCAAACGCACAGGAACGACCGCAGGCTTCTGGTTTGGTCTGACTCCGGATAACTCGATTCTGCTGCTGCACGACACGGGCACTCAGGAGATCTACGCGCTGAATTGGGAGGCAGAGCGAAATACTCATCTATGGCGGTTCTAGGAATCCGCGAAAGGTGTCGCCTCAGGACAGCGGCGGGGAGAGTCTTTGCAAACTCTGCGCGGTCGTGTCTAAAAGAAGTGCCTCTAATCTGCGACGAGTGCGAGCCGAGCGACGGGAGCGACTTTTCGGTCCGCCTCGGACGACGGAATCGGAATGGCGTGACGGCTATAACGGCGTGGCGATCGGCCCATAACCCTTCGGAACGCTTTACTAAAAGCGCTCTCAGATTCATAGCCGAGTGACAAGGCAATCACCGAGACAGACTCATCGGAGTTGCTCAGCCGGTCTCCCGCCAGCAGCATGCGCCAACGCGTGAGGTACTCCATGGGAGCGGTTCCGACTGTCTCCTTGAACTTCAGCGCGAAGGTAGATCGCGACATGCCGACGCGCTCGGCCAGTTCCTGTATCGTCCAGCGATGGGCGGGAGCGTCGTGGATGCAGGCGATGGCCGCGCTCATCTGCTTGTCAGCCAGAGCAAAGAGCCAGCCCACGCCGCCTTTCAATCCTTCTGCCAGGTGAAGCCGCAGTGCCTGAACCAGCATGACGTAGGCGAGTTGCTGGGCCACCAGGACGCCACCTGGCTGCGGGTTGCGCAACTCCTCTCTCATTCGTTCCAGCGACCAGCGCATGGCCGCCTTGTCCGATTCTTCCCGGATGTGCACGATCGAGGGCAGGAAGCCCAACAGCATGTCGGGGTGATTGCCGGCCAAGCGAAAGTGCCCGCCGACAAGGTAGCAGGGATCGGTGCCATTGGGTGAAAGGCTGATTCCGTCCCGCAGGGAGGCGAGCAGTGTAAAGAAATCAACCGGCGTCAGCGTGAGATCGCATGTCAGACAGAACGGACGCCCACGCGGAAGCAGAAAGCAGTCCCCCTCCGTGAGGCGCACCGGGTCAGAAACTCCTTCGACCGACAGCCAGCACTGCCCAGAGACGACCGCATAGCACTTGATACCGTCGTGCTTTGGGAATCGAACAGCAATGCTTTCAGGAACACTGAAGCCCCCCGACGAGTAACTGCGCGGTTTGAGCAGCGAGAGCACTTCTGAAAGCGGGTCCACGGAACCTCCGGACGATTGAGCCCAAAGTACGGACTCCACAGCATAGATCGTACCGCCTTTTCCGTTTTATCTTGCTCTTGAGGGCTTGCAGGCGCCTTCAGCTTGCGATGGAATCTTCGGTTGTCGTACAAGCGGCGGCCCTGACAACGTTGGTGGTGCGACTGCTCGCGAGCCCGGCAAAGCTCAGATTTGGTCAAGGAGATCGCAGTGCGTGTTTTTGTTACAGGCGCGACAGGGTTTATCGGGTCGGCTATTGTTAAGGAACTTCTGGACGCGGGCCACCAGGTTACAGGGCTTGCACGATCTGACGCTTCGGCTGAAAGGTTGAAGGCGTCTGGTGCACAGGTGCTTCGGGGCGGCATTGAAGATGTGGAGAGTTTGCGGCGGGGAGCGGCGGCTGCGGACGGCGCCATTCACACGGCATTCTTTCACGAGATTACGCATATGAGTTTGGGGACGCGCCTTCGAGTGCTGCTGGGTGGGAGTCCTGGCGGTATCGTCTCGCGATTCGTTTCCGCTGCGGTG
Source organism: uncultured Acidobacteriaceae bacterium (assembly GCA_963814195.1). Taxonomy (GTDB): domain Bacteria; phylum Acidobacteriota; class Terriglobia; order Bryobacterales; family Bryobacteraceae; genus Bog-105. The sequence goes on along the minus strand of CAWFBU010000001.1, from coordinate 676,977 downwards.
GCAGTGGACAGGCGTGCGTTGGAGACGCTTGGCCAAGCGCTCGCGGGACCGGACCGTCCGTTAGTTGCTGCTTTCGGAACCATGGCGATGAAGGCTGGCCGGCTCGCCACCGAGATGATGCTTATGATCCAAACGCGGTCGGGGGAGCTCGCGGCGCTTCAGAAGATGCGATGAAGGCGCTTGCTTCGCGCGGCATCCGGACCTCTATCATTCGCCTTCCGCCGATCGTGCACGGCCTCGGCGACCGCTCCGGTTTCGCTCCGCGCCTCGCCAAGATAGCACGCAAGCATCGCGCTTCCGGTTACGTAGGCGATGGTTTGAACCGATGGCCTACTGTGCACCGGCTCGATGCTGCCCGTGTTTTTCGATTGGCGCTCGAGAAGGGGTCTCCAGGGTCGATCTATCACGCAATCGCTGAAGAAGGGCTGCCGTTTCGCCAGATAGCAGAAGTTATCGGCAAACGCATGAATGTGCCTGCGGTCAGCAAGTCGCCGGAAGAGGTCAAGAAACAGTTCAGTTTTCTCGCACCCTTTCTCTCGGCGGATAATCCTGCTTCCGGCAAGTTGACTCAGGAGCGTCTAGGATGGCGCCCGACCGAGCCGGATTTGTTTTCCGATCTCGATCAGTCTGCCTACTTTGCTTTGTGACAGAGTTGGCACGCGGCTATGAAGGCCTGATGATTGAAGGGGGAGGCACCCAAACCTCCCCTTCTTGGTTCTTCCTCAAAGCTCAAAAGGACGAGAGCTGTTCGAGAACTTTCAGAAGTATCTTCGAAGTGCTTTCTTCAACCGTCTCCGAATCGGTTCGACAAACGACTTCCGGTGTCAAGGGAATCTCGTAAGGGGAGTCGATACCGGTGAAATTCGCGATGTGGCCGGCACGCGCCTGCTTGTATAAACCTTTCACATCTCGTGCCTCGCAAGCGGAGAGCGGAGCATCGACGAAGACTTCACAGAAATGCGGGACGGCTTGTCGCGCGGCTTCGCGCATCGATCGAAGAGGCGAGATGGCGGCGACCAGGGCGATCGTTCCGCTCTGGGCTACGGTGCTCGCCAGGTGTGCGATTCTTCGCACACTTTCCGTCCGATCCGCCTCGCTGTAGCCGAGATCTGCACACAGGGTTTTGCGCATTTCGTCGCCATCGAGAATCTTGTTGCGATAGCCTCGAACCGTCAACTCCAAAGCCAATGCCCGGCACAGTGTGGTCTTCCCTGCTCCACTGAGTCCTGTAAACCATACGATCTGCGGGCGCATTAATTGTGGAGCTTACCTGGAGAAGCACAGGGCTAGTGCTGGCCTGGGGAGTTGCTCAGAAGTTAGATTAGCAATGCTTGGTGATGGTTCGCGCATTGGGATCAAACAGGGCGAGAAACTCGCTCGCACTTTGCGAAGTCATGCACCAGATGCATTTCAAAACCGAAAATTTGCAGACGTCAGCGGTTATAAAAGCGTAGCTTCCCTGATCTCTTGTCGTGGGCAGCTCCTGTAGCTTTTCAGGAATGAGTTATCCAGCTCCACTCCCCAGCGCGGTTCTCCGAAGCAATCAACTTCAAACTTGGGCGAGCAGTGATTACCTAAACACGAAATGCATAAAGTCTAAGGAGCAGTTTTGAGGCCGGCTAAGGAGCAATCGATATGAGCATTCTCTCAATTAGAAGCGCACCGGGCGTTTTTCTTTTAACGATGATGTGCGTGCCCGTGGCGCCATCGGTTACGCAGACGGCAACCTCGCGGATCGTGAGCGCCGCGAACCAGTTCTTGTCTACGTTGGAGACGCAACAACGAAAGAATGTACTCTTCTCGTTCGACGATGAGGCACAGCGCAAACGCTGGTCCAACTTCCCGGTTGTGATGGTTCCGCGCGCTGGGATCAGCCTCAAGGATCTGAAACCCGATCAGCGCTCGGCCGCGATGGCGATGGTTGCGTCCGCACTCAGCCCCAAGGGTTTTGAGAAGGTTCAACAGATTATGGAGGGCGATGAGATCAACAAAACGACCGACCAAGGGCCCCCACCTCGCAACAGAGGCCCCCGACCGTCGAATGGGTCTTCAGCAAATGGACGTCCAGCACCAGGCAATGCAGGACCTCCGTCCTTCGGTCGCGGGCCTGGTGGGCCGCCGGTTGGTAACGGACCCATATTCGGTAGAGATCTCTATTACATTTCGATCCTGGGAACGCCCTCTGAACGAGATCCCTGGATGTTGCAGTTTGGAGGACACCACCTCGCGTTGAATATTACGATTGCCGGTGAGCATGGCGTACTGACGCCGACACTCACCGGTGCTCAACCCGCGCTTTACAAAGTCGGTGGCAAAACGGTGCGGCCTCTCGGTCAGGAAAGCGATAAAGCACTTGCCTTGTTGAATGCTCTTGACGAGAACCAGCGGAAGAAAGCGATTCTAAGCTACGAGTTGGCCGACCTTGTGCTTGGTCCGGGACAAGACGGAAAGACGATTGAACCCGAAGGCCTGAAAGTCTCGGAGATGAACGAGCAACAACGCACGATGTTGGTTGGTGTCGTCTCGGAATGGGCGGGCATCATTAATGAGAGCGCGGCTTCCACTCGCATGGCTGAAATCAAGGCCGAGCTTGACCAAACATGGTTTGCCTGGAGCGGTCCGGTAACCGCCGCTCCGGAGCACAATATAACCGCGTACTACCGGATTCAGGGTCCCCACTTAGTAATTGAGTATGCGCCCCAGACTCTTGGCGGCGATCCGGGCTTGCATGTTCACACCATGTATCGCGATCCTACGAACGACTACGGTCGGAGATTCATTAGCAAATGAAAACAAGGCAGGCCACCATTCTGGCGATCCTTGTTTCTTTCGCGTTGCCCGGTTTGGCGCACAGGTTAGACGAATACCTGCAAGCCACGATGATCTCGATCGACAAAGACCGCGTTCAAGGCTCGCTCCGATTGGTTCCAGGTGTCGCTGTGTTACCAACTGTTCTGGCACAGATCGATGCCAACCAGGATGGATCGATCTCGGAAGCGGAAGGCATGACGTATGCGCAACAGGTGCTGGATCATGTTTCGCTGCGCTTGGATGACCGTACTCTGCACGCCCATCTACTCTCCGTCAAAGTGCCACCCATGAACGAGTTGAGACAAGGGGTGGGCGAAATCACCATTCAGTGGTCTGGCGTCTTGCCAGCCGGCGGCACTCATCACAGACTCGTCCTCCAGAACAAGAATCAGAGCGGCAAAACGGCATTTCTCGCCAACTGCTTAGTTCCTCGCGAGCCGGGTATCCGCATTCTTGCGCAGCACCGAAACCGAGACCAGTCGCTATACGAATTGGAGTATGCAAGTGAGTCAGGTGCGGTTCGCTCGGACTGGTGGTCCGGAATGCACAGCAGCTTCGGCTATCTGGGTGGTTTTGGGAGTATGTTCCGCCTTGGTATGCGACACATTGGCGAGGGTACCGACCACCTTCTTTTCCTGTTGGCGCTTCTGCTTCCGGCACCGCTTCTAGCAATTGGTTCGCGATGGGGAGCGCACTCCGGAGTGCGGAACAGTTTCATCCATATAGTGAGAGTTGTTTCGGCATTCACCATCGGGCACTCCATCACACTAGCTTTCGCCGGATTTGGGTTGGTAAGAGTGCCCAGCCGTCCCATTGAGATCTTAATTGCGTTTTCAATCCTAGTCTCCGCTGCCCATGCCTTGCGGCCACTCTTTCCCGGGCGAGAGTCCTGGATCGCTGTCCTTTTCGGTCTTTTGCATGGATTAGCATTCGCCACGACGCTGGACCATTTAGGCCTTCACTGGTGGGAGCGCTTGGTAAGCATTCTCGGGTTTAACCTCGGTATCGAGACGATGCAGCTGGTTGTTATCGCGGCTGTAATGCCATCTCTGGTTTTACTCAGTTGCACCCCTGCGTATAAGCCCGGACGAGTTGGCGGGGCGCTATTCGCTATGCTCGCATCCGCGGGCTGGCTGATGGAGCGAGTGCTAAATATTCAAACGTCGACCGACACGCTAGTGAATGGCATTGCTCATCACGCATTTTTAGCGGCTGCTTCCCTGCTTCTGATTTCGGTGGTTTGCTGGGCCCTTCATGCCCGGTCGGCAACGTCAGATTCAATTTTACGGGCGCCTGATCCGGTGACGCGCGGAAAGGTGGAGGACCTATTCTCAGGTCGCCTTACCGAGATTTCCTCCGAATGACGGGTCGCGCTCCTCCTGAACTCGGGGCAGCCTGATTTAGAGGTCGTGCAGTTCGAACTTCGAGCGACGATTCTCCGGGATCAAGTGGCATGCTGGGCTACATGTCATCACTGGCTATAGCCTTGATTCTTCTCCTGGCTGCCATGCAGCTTGAAGCGGGCTCCCAGGGCAAGGATCAACAGTTGCGTTATGAGGACGCGAGCGTTCCCAGTTCCTCGCTCGCAGACACTGCCGCACTAATTGGAGTGAGTTCGGAGATAGAGGAGCTGAAGGCAGGCCCGCAGGTAACCTCTAACGGTTCTCAGGACCGATGGAGAACGTTGACTCTTCATCAACGTATCTTTGAACGCGTAACAATCGTCGAATTGCGGGCAGACGCGACCATTGCATCGATCGATAACGAGATTGCCCGTGCGACAGAAGTACGCAGCTTCCTTGCGGACCGACGCGACCGGAGTGTGACCCGCGCGAACCTTCTTAGTGCACTTCTGGGCGGTGGTCTGAGTGCGGCAAGCGCAGGATTGCAACTCTCAGCGAAGCAGATCAACGCGGCGGTCGCGACTGGGATTGCGGGCGGAGCCATGTCTTCCGGTCTTGCTATCTACGGGATTCGGGCACAACGAGGGAGCGCGCGAGTCCTGGATGCCGAATCGAACATGTTAGCGTCCTTCTTCGGACGGCCAGAGATGGCGACGAGCCATTACCCGGCAGTCATTTGGAAATTTCTGAACGAGGTTGCTCCGAGTGATCCCGACCACCTGATCCGGCGCGAACGACTAATGCGTTCGTGGCTGGAAGTGAAACGGTTAGACTCGATCTCGTCCCCTTCGGGTCTGGTGAAGATTAGACACATCACCAGCATGCCCGAAGAGCATTTCGCGCTGACCATCGATGATCTCGAGGATAGGGCAGCGATGCTGCAGGACGTTCGCGCTAAGCTGTCATTTCTTAAACGCGATCTAGCTGCCCTACTCGCGTCTTTGCCTGATCTCTCTCCGGAGGTGGATTCCCCTACCGGGGCTCATTGAGACTTCGTGCTAGGTTGATCTCTCTTCACCTAGAACTTCACCATAATGGAGAAGATCAAGAGCGCCTGACTCTTCCGGAGATCCGGATACCAGATGTTCCCTGCTCCCCCGCACGCTGCTTGAGCCTGAGTCAGATCAGACGTTCCGGACGTGGATCCGTTACTGCACACGTAATCAGCCGGCGAGCCATTATTGCCACCGGGAGGCGTGATTCCGCGACGTCCCGTAAAGTAAGGAACGTTAGAGTGCCGGTAGCCGAACTCTGTTCGAAATGTGAAGTATTCGGAAGGCATGTAATCGAAGGTAGCTGTGCTGTCATAGGCCTTGAAAGTCGAACCAGCAGATGCCGGGAAATAAGGGGTCCCGCTGACTGCATCTGCACCGTTAATGGGGAGAACAAGGGTTAGATAGCGGCCGGGATTGTTGATAGCTCCGCCGCCCAGAGTAACAGCATACTTGTCGTGGTTGAACCACATGCGGTTATACGCCATCCATCCGAGGAAAGATTGTTTCGGTCCGCCTTTGCCCCCGTGGCAGGTAACACCATCACCGGTTTCGCATCCCATATCGCCCGTCAACGTGAACGCCATCTTATCGACCCCGTTGTTCTTAGGGCGATCGAAATACTTTACTTCGACACTGTTGTCGGTATGATAACGGCCACGGTTCTTTAGACCGATATTGTCGTTTCCTACGCCATAGTCGTTTGATAGAACGTTGAGCCATTCGGTGGGCGTCCACTTGATCTGACCACCAAGACCGGGATGGCCGTTGAAGCGGTTGTACGATTGCCATCCATTGATAAACCAGGGCTCGATCTTCAAGTGGTGTGTAGGGAACCACTGTACCCGGACACCGTTGAAGAACCAGGGTGTGTTCGACGACACGAAAGATGGTTGATAAGCCCAGTTATCGAAGTTGTAGTAACTGAACAAACCGACATACGAGACGAATATTCCGGCATCGATATTCAACCCGTGATTCACATTGAAGTGATAACCGCCGTAAGCTTCCGCCAAGTAACGATAAGCGGTACGAGCATCCCACTGACCGACAGCCACGCTGGCGTCATTGCGAGGAGTTGTCTGTGCGAACATTCCAAACAGAGTTAGTAAGCGGCCGCGAACATTACCGACGTGAAGATCACCGCCTAAGCTGATCTGCTCCAGTTGCACTTCTCCGCTGCGAAACACTTCGCTCGAGCCACCCATGGAGTGGTCAACGGGCTGATTAAAATCGACTCCGTAGTGAGTATCAGCCCGAAATTCGCCGGTGAAGTACTTAGAATCGAGAGGGCTGTCCGTGGTTCTGGGTGTGCCATTCAGCCAAGTCCAGTCATGATCTGCAAAAGGTGTTTGCATGTCGACTGGATTCGGTGAAGCCGGGACAGATGATTTCGGCTGAGCGGGTTGAGCATCTTGTGGCGCAGCCGGGGTGGGAAGGCTAGTAGCGGGAGCGAGAGCCGGCACGCCGTCTGGATTAACGGGAGCCACTACAGGTCGCGCCGCATCCGGGGTCAGAACAGGGTTAACCGGTGAAGCCATAGTCACCGAAGAGGTGCCTGAAATGGAAGGCGTGGTCCGTGGCTTATTCAATTCGCCCTCCAGCTGTTCAATGCGTTTGCGAAGTGATCGAAGCTCCTGCAGAACGGCATGGTCGGTATTACCTTCCTCAGAAACGCGGACGGCAGTTGGGTGCGGAGCTTTGGGCGTAGTGGGCTCAGCAGGCATAGCAGCTGGCGTGCTCGCAGCCATCAATTGCGGAAGCTTGGGGACTTCTGGACTGCGTGGGTTGTTCTGGGATGGAGCCGCCGTGGGTAAAGTGTCAGGCGCGAGCTTTTCGGCTTTCAGTGAGAGATCGAAGCGGTGAACCACCATCTCGGTCACCTGACAATCGACTACCGCGGGCAGGAAGCCATCCCTGGTTGCGGTTACCTCGTAAGCTCCCGGAGTGATGCGGATCAGGAACGACCCATCTTTACCACTGAGGGTTTTACGTTTCGCAGATGTGTCTAGCCCGGAGGCCGAGACTTCCGTCTCCGGCAACGGCTTACCGGTTACTGCATCGCGAGTAACTCCCCGAAGGACTCCGAACCAGGATTGTCCAAAGCTGGTCAGTGGCAGTAAGAAAGATATTAAAAGTGGAATAAGAGCTCGATGAAGTCGTGACGTACAACGACTTACTCGAAGATTTTCATGTCGACGCTTTGACTCACTTCGTTGCAGTAACAGCTTCGTCCTCATAGGACGATTCTGCTAATTCCGAACTAAAGAATCCATAAGTTTGAAATTGTAGATAGCTAAGGAGCAGCGTAATGGGCGTAAGCTGAAATCAGGTTCTTCTAATGCATAGTCCAGAGGAAAGGTGAGCCAGGAAGCGGCTGCAGCAAATTGGGGATGTAGGAGGAGAGAGGGCCGGAGTTCTTGATGTGCGTCGAATACACCTGCATACGGGATTCAGAGCCGAGCAGGTTGACGAATAAGTATTCTTCTCCCGCGAGATGGAAGGGATATCGCAGGAGCGCTGCGTGAATCTGGTCTAATACGGCTTGCTGCCAGCGATTGCACGTATAGATGAACACCTTCTCTGCTGCCTTCAGCCGCTGCAATCGTTGCAACTGCTGCTCGAGTTCAGCGCGGTCGCCCCAGCCGGTGCCGGCTGCAAGTAAAATTCCATCACCGCGTTTCCAGTGTAAATTAAGTTGCTGGTCCGCGAGGTGAATTGCCGGCAACTCGTATTCGACCTCGCAGTGGCGTTCTTTACCGATGAGAATTAGGAGCGCCTTCAGGGTTTTGTTCCAACAGAGTCTGCGATCGGTGGGCTCCGCAGCACCGGTGTCCATACCGGGGAGATACTCCGGGATCAGTTCAGCTATTCTGCGGACCAGTACGTCCGGCGGGATTACCGGGTCGTTAAACATACGTCCCCCTTATGGAGTTGTCGGGCGTGATTGACCTACGGTGCTCACAGCACCGGCCAGGGCTTCATCAACTTCTATGTGATAGTCACTCAGGATTGTACCCAAGGCTCGGGACAGCGCAGCTTTGGCCTTTTGATAGCTGGCGAGAGAAGAAATCTCACCGGATTGCGCGGCGGCGAGATCGCGCTGGAACTGGATAACGAAGAAATTCGTCGAGGCACCAACGTCCAGTTTCTCGCGCTCGGCGGCAAGAGTCTCCTCCTGAGCAACTCGCTCGTTTCGAGTAGCCTCATAGGTCGCACGCGCTTGTTCAACCGCAATGGCTGCATTGGTCACATCGAGCCGGATCTGTTTCTCAAGTTGGCGGATGCGGATGGCCTGCTGCCGGACGTTGATCTGGTCGCGCAACACGTCGGATCGGGCAGCTCGATTACGGATCGGGACCGTGAGCTGAACGCCGACTCCATAATTGGGGTAGTTATTCCTGCCGATCTGGCCCAGTGCGTCCGAATAACCGCCCGACAGTGGAGCGGCCCCCATGCCTGGCACGGTACTGAGGGGTGTGCCCGTCAGACCATTGTTTTGCGCCGTAGCCACCAGGTCCAATGCCGGAAGAAGCGCATTCCGGCTACCCGTCAGACTTAATCCCGCGTTGGCCAACTGTAGATTTGCCTGTGCCACTTCCGGCCGCAATTGCAACGCCTGTTTCACAAGTGATTCGGTCGGAGGGAGCTGGGTCTCGTTGGGAGCAACCATCCGGTCTGTCGCAATCAACTTGGCACGTTCCAGTTCGTCGTCCACGTTGCCGCGTGTCAAATAGTCCTTCAGTACGATCGCCTGCTGATCGGCCAGACTTCGCGCTACGGCGAGATCTCGTTTTCGTCTGGCAAGCTCGGCCTGAGCACGAGTCACATCGACGTTTGCGGCCGTACCGGTTTCGACCTGGTTACGGGTGTCCTGCACGAAACGTTCAGCGCTTGCGATGGCTTGCTCACGGACGCGGACGTCTTCGCGCAGACTGACGAGATCCCAGTAAAGCCGCACAATGCCAGATACGGTGGCGATCAATTGCTGCCGGAAGACCGTGTCGCTGACCTGGCGATTGTTTTTCGCAATGCGCATGTAGCGCCGGTTTACGTTGAAGCCGAACCCACGTAACAGGGGCTGAGTGAGAGTGACACCAGCATTCGAAGAAGTAGAGGGGTTATAGAGCAGCAAAGGATCGTTGGTGCTGGTATGAGTGTTGTTGAAGAAGACATCGAGAGAAGCACCGCTGGTAAAACCTTGCTGATAAGCGATATTGCCGACGGTCTGTTCCGCGTTCAGGGAGCGTAGGCCCGGAATGAAGACGCTGTTCTGAATATCGGAAGCGTGATTCCAACCGACCGTCCCGGTAATCTGCGGATCGAGATTGGGAACCGTGGTTCCGGTCGGCAGAGGCACCGAACCGAGAATGGACAGATCCACCTGCACACCGGGACCAATCAGTGAGTTCAAGGCAGGAGCATCACCTCCGGCCAGAGTTCCATTGGGCGACGTCTGAGGCGAGCCGAGTCCAGGTGGAGCTTCACGCACGGATAGAGGAACACCCCGCGGCAGCGAGCCCGATTCGGATCGAAGGACATCCGTATCTCCAAGCCGGACGCCGTAGCGTTCGAGTTCGAGATCGAGATTGTTTTCTATTGCCAGATCAACAGCATCCTGCAGCGAGAGATAAATGCTGCCATCACGCAGCAAGCCACGCAGGCGAGAGGAGTCCTCAAGCTTTACAGGCTCCACATGAGGCACTCTGTATCCGCTTACAAGACCGCCCTGCGGTGGCATCGTCCAGAGTGGGGCAGACGAATGAATGGGGGAAGTTTGCGCTCCCAGGGAAACAACAAGGAATAGAGCAAGTGCAAGCTTCAACTCTTCTTCTCCTGAGTAGCTTTCGATTGCGGGCCGGCTTGAATCTTTACGGCTTGCCCTTCAACCAGCGTGTCGGCCGGATTGGTAATGAGCTGTTCGGAACCGGAAAGCCCCGTCATGATTTCGACTTCAGTGCCCATGTCTCTGCCCACCTGCACAGCGACGTAGTGGGCGTGGCCATCGCCGGTAACGGTGACGACACGGGTCCCTTGCGAGTTGGCGACCAAAGCATTTCCGGGAACAACGATGGTTGGGCGGTTGCGCGGAAGGGTAAAGCGCACCTGCGCATACATGCCGGGCAACAACTCTGAGGATTGATTGTCTACTTGCACTTCGGTGAGGAGCGTTCGAGAGCCGCGGTCTAGAGCTTCAGCGGTACGTGCCACCTTGCCCATGTACTTGCGGCCGGGCCGCTCACGCAGCAGGACCTCGGCCATCTGACCTGGAGCGAGATCTACCGCATACGCTTGCGGGACATTGATCTGAATGCGGAGGACATTGCTCTGGGCGACACTAAACAGATTTCGATCCCCGCCGCCATCGGCCGATACCAGATCGCCGCGCTCAATGCGACGTTCGGTAACGACTCCGGCAAAGGGAGCGAGAACGTGCTCGAACCCTTTTAACTCTTCCAGGCGGCGCACATTTGCGAGCTGGGCATTGACGGCGGCTTCAGCAGCTACAACGTCAGCATTGCGGGCACCGACCATTGCCTCCGCAGTCTTCGTCGCGGCTTGCGCAGCGTGTGTCTCCGCCTCGCGAGCGGCTAAAGCGGTCCGGCGTTCATCGCCAGCCTGTTTGGGGAGAACACCGCGGCTGACGAGTGTGGTCCAACGCTCGTTAGTGGTCGCCGCGATCTCTTGATTCGCCTGTGCCTGGATCACGTTGGCGGCTGCCTGGTTTACACCGGCCTGGGCTTGTTCAACGTTGGATCGGGCCTGTAGCACCGCGGCTCGAGACTGCTGCAGATTGGCGCGGGCCTGCTCCAGCTGTTGATCGGCTTCCGGCGACTCGATAATGGCCAGCACCTGCCCGCTTTTCACCTTCGTTCCGATATCGACTCGACGCTCCCGCACGTAGCCGCTCACGCGGGCATAGATACGGGCGACGTTGATAGCTTCGGTGTTGCCGGGTAGCTCCAACTCGGAACTTGCGCCAGCAGTTTTGGCCTGGACAACGTTGACGACCGGAAGATCGTTCTCGGCTGCACGGGCCGTTTCGGCGGCCTGCGTACTGCGATCGAGCCGAGGCGCAATGCCGATTGCCAATAGGACAAGGGCGGCCAAGCCGACCAGCAGCCAAACACGTCTGGCGGGTTTCTTTTCCATCTCAGTTGTCGCAATAGGTTGTTGTCTCGCTGAACTCATTGCACGTTCTCCACTTGTTTAGCTGAATGTGTTGTCGTATGCAGGATGCTGAACATTAAAGGAACGAAGAAACAACGTGGCGAACGTGGCCACGCTCAATCCGCCGATCACTGCCCGCGCCAGCGGAGCGTTCTGCTCGCCGCCTTCGCCGAATCCCAAAGCCATCGGCAGCATGCCGATGATCATGGCCAGTGCGGTCATGCAGATGGGCCGCAGGCGCGTGCAACCCGCATCGACCGCCGCCTCCACTGGAAGTGCGGCCCAGTTCCATGCGCTCGCTTGCAAACGTCACGAGCAGGATGGAGTTCGCCGTCGCCACGCCGATCGACATAATCGCCCCCATCAAGCGAGGGCACATTGAACGTCGATTGCGTCAGGAACAGCGCCCAAACGATGCCCGTGAACGCTCCGGGCAGCGCGGTGATGATGATGAACGGATCCTTCCAGCTCTGGAAGTTGACGACCATCAGCAGATACACCAGCACCGCCGCAAACACCAGTCCGATGCCGAGCCGTCGAAACGCTTCCTGCATGCTCTCCACCTGGCCGCGGATGACGATCTGGCTGCCCGGCGACAGTCGCTTTCGAACTTCTCTGTCGACCTTCTGAATCTGGCCGGCAACCGAACCCAAGTCGCTGTTCTGCACGTTGGCATAGACGTCGAACACCGGCTGCACGTCGCGGTGATTCGCGTTCACGGCTTGAATCGAGTGACTGACGGTGGCCAGGTTGCTGAGTAACTGCGGCTGCTCCGCCGTTGCGAACCGGGATGGGTGTATTGCCCACCTTGGCTACGCGAATCGAGCCGATACTGCGGAGTCTGCGCCGCCACCAAGTAAGTCATTCCCATCTTCGGATCCAGCCAGAAGTTCGGCTGCACCTGCGAACTGGAGATAAGCGACACGAATACGCTGTTTGAGACATCCTGCGCGGTCAGACCGAACTCGGCCGCGCGGGCCCGGTCGATGTCCAGTGCAGATCGGGCCCATCCATCACCTGGTGCACGTGCGCATCCACTACGCCGGGCAGGCTTGCGATATCCTCTCGGATCTCGCGCGCGACGTCGTAGTTCTTGGGATCGTACCCGCGACCTGAATATCGATCGGCGCGGGCAGGCCGAAGTTCAAGACCTGGGTCACGATGTCGGCCGGCTGGAAATAAAACAGCAGATCGGGAAACGCTTTGGCGCAGACGCTGCCGCAGTTCCGCGATGTACTCTGGCGTCGGACCATGCTTGCCTTCTTTAAGCGCGACCAGGATCTCGCCGTCAAAGGTGCCGATGGTCGCGCCGTCGCCGAAGGCGAAATTGAAGGACTCGGCGGGACGACCGATGTTGTCGAGAATCAAATCGATCTCATTCCGGGGAATGACTGCGCGCAGTTCTTCCGTCGACTTGCGTGAAGACGATCTTGGTGTTTTCCAGTCGCATACCGGGCGCAGCTCGCACGTGCAGGCGGAACTGTCCGGCATCGACCTGCGGAAAGAAGTCGCGGCCGATGAATGGCAGCAACATGAATGCGGCTGAAGCGATCAACGCCGCCAGTCAACAGGAACGCGACGTGGCGGCCGCCAAGGAAGCGCTTCAGCCAGCTCGGTGTAGCGAGTGCGGACCTTGATATAGCCATCATTGAATCTGGTCGTTGAAGCGGGTGAACCAGTTCTGCGGTTTATGACGATGCCTGTTCCGACACACCTGTCTCGGGATCGACTTCGTGCTGTTCGGACTGCAGCAGGAACGCCGCCATGACCGGCACCAGCGTTCGCGAGAGTATGTAGCTCGCGATCATGGCGAACACAACCGCCAGCGCCATCGGCGTAAACAGATACTTAGCGGGTCCGGTGAGAAACACCACCGACACAAACACGATGCAGATCGTCAGACGTCGAGACGAAGGTAGGCGCGGCGATCTGCGCCGCTCCGTCCAGAACGGCTTCGCGCAGCGGCTTGCGGCCCATGTGCCGGTGGATGTTCTCGATGGTGACAGTGGCATCGTCCACCAGGATGCCGATCGCCAGCGCCAGGCCGCCGAGCGTCATCACGTTCATGGTGTGCCCCAGCGCGCTCAAGGCACGCACAGTGAACTCAAAATCGACAGCGGGATCGAGATGGCGATGATCAATGTGGAGCGCCAGGATCCCAGGAACAGCAGGATCATGAGCCCGGTCAGGCAAGCCGCGATAACCGCTTCGCGCAGAACGCCATTGATCGAGGCGCGCACGAAAACCGACTGATCGAACAGCTCCGTGATCTCTCATGCCTTTGGGCGCTGCGGCACGGCTCAATGGCAGGATGTGATTCTTGATCTCATCCACGATATCCAGTGTCGAAACCGAGCCGGTCTTCATGATCGTCAGCAGCACGGAGGGCTTGCCATCGGCGCGGACGACGTTCTGCTGCACGGCGTATCCATCGCGCACGTGCGCCACATCGCGCATGTAGACCGTTGCGCCGTTGACTACCTTGAGGGGCGCGTCATTCAACGCCGCGAAGTCGCGCGGGCTGCTGTTGGTGGATACCGTGTACTCGCGCTGATCCGACTTTCACGGTTCCCGAGGGCAGCGTCACATTCTGGGCATTGATGGCGTTGCTGATATCGATCGGGCTCAAGCCGATTGGCGATCAGCGCGTCCTGATCGAGATCCACCATGATCTGGCGCGACACGCCGCCGTAAGGCGCGGGCAGTAGTGTTCCGGCAACGGTTGAGAGTTGCTGGCGTACGCGGAAAATGCCGTAGTCGTAGAGTTCCGATTCCGTGAGCGTGTCGCTGCTCAGGGCCAACTGGATCATCGGCACCGTGTCCGCGCCGAAGCGCAAAATCCAAGGCGGATTGATGCCAGGCGGCATACGGAATCGGATGCCGTTTACGGCGGAGTTGATTTGTGCCATCGCGGCATCGATGCGGACCTGCGGATGGAAATAGACTTTGATGGTCGCGACACCGTTCAGTGTCTGCGATTCGATGGAACGTATATCGTTGACCGTCGCCAGGACAAATTCGCTGAAGGTGGTGACACGCGTCTCCATCTCTGTCGTCGGCAATCCGGTGTAAGTCCAGATGATACTCACGACCGGAATATCGATCTTGGGAAAGATGTCAATCGGCGTAGTGATACGCTGAACGTTCCCAAGCAGCAGAATGAGAACCGCGAGAACGACGAAGGTGTAAGGCCGATCTAAAGCAAGGCGGACGATCCACATGGACCAAGGTTCTTACAGATGAGGGTTTGGCGAATCATCGAAACGTCGCGTAAGACGGTACGGAAAACGACGTATCCGGGGCGCTCTCCAGAATGCGTAGCGCACCTTCTACAGAAATGAAGACCTTTTCGTACGGAGAATGGCTGATGCGCGCGGGAGAATGGTATGGCAATGTTGAAAAATCCAGAGGAAGATACGGCAACAGCAATCTCAGAGTGGATGCAAAGACAGGAGTCGCCCACTTCCGGCTCTTTCGACGCTGCAGAACAAGTGCGAGCTTTGGAACGAAGAGTCGTGGAGTTGGAGCACCTCAACGAGGCTTATCGCCGAGGTGCTGAACGCATCACGGCCGCCGAAAGCATCAACTCGGTCCTCGACTCATTTCTGCTGGAAGCGATGCACCTCACCAATTCAGTATGCGGAGCAATCGCCGATCGGGTAACGGGCACCGAGTTTGTTCTTCGTTCCCTCGCAGAGAATGGCTCCATCTTGCACCCGGACCTTCACTCGAAGGAGTGGCGCTTTCGAGAGCGAACAGCGGCTGATCCCGCAGGGATGATCGCCAAGCTGGTTTCCGGCGAATCCTTCTGTCTTTCTGTCGATCAACTTGCAGCCTGGTATCCCGAAGCAGCCGACTTCCACCGCGCTCGGAATCATCATTCAATCTGGCATTTTCCCTTTTCCAGAAACGGCGAGGTTATTGGGTTTCTTGCTCTCGCGTTCTCAGAAGATGCAAGTTTCTGCCAGTGGAAAACCGCTACAGTTCTAAGCTTTGCTCAACAGGCTTCTCTTGCTTTGAAAGTGGTTCACCTGGCTGAAGAAGCAAAGAGAGGGGCGATTGCTTGTGAGCGGGCCGCTCAAGTGCAGTCGGTCGCTACGGAACTGGCCAACTCCAATACGCTCATGAGAACGACGCTTGATGAGCTTGCAAATACTCGCGATCCGGAAGTGTTCGTCAAGGTTACGCTGAGGGAAGTCTGCCGGCAAGCGCAGGCCAACGCAGCTCACCTGTTCTCTTACGACAGTGCTACCGACCGGCTGACTCAATTTGGGGCGGTGCGAAATGATGAGTTTTGCGATCAGATGCACCCGGATGATGTTGCCAGCTTCGGCGAAGGCATCGGTACGGACACAAGGCCGGGGTTCAGGCGATTGCTGGAGCAGGGCGGAATCCATTGGGTCGATGCGGAAACGGTACTGGATGATCCTTGGCCGGAAACGTTGGCAGCACCTCTCGAAGCGGGTCACACGGCGTATGCCAGCCAGGTCTTAACGGCCGGTTGTAAACCGATTGGCCTCCTGCGGTTAACGTTCCATGATCGAAAACATCTTTCTGCAAACGCTCGCGATCTGATCCAGGTGCTGGCACAGCACATGGCATTCGCGTTGGGACTGAAGCGCCTCACCGAGAATGCCCGGGAGGCTGCGGTCCTGGCCGAGCGAGAACGGGCAGCGAACCAGCGTGCGAGCGAGCTGGCGAAGACAAATGCAGTGCTGCGAGACGCGACCGACCGGTTAGCAAACCAAGCCGAACTGGGATCCTTCTATGGCCATCTGGTCGAAGAAGCGGGCAGCTTGCTAGGTGCGGACCTGGTCTACCTCAACGTGGTGGATGAAGCATCAGATTCACTCCGCAAAATAGCTTACTTGAAGAACGGCGTGCTGAGCGTTCCGAATTACAGCATTACCATGCCGCTCGCACAAGTTGCGTCCATTTTGGAGCGTTTCTGCTCTTCGCGCAGTGTCCGCTATCTGGACCTGGAGCAGGACCGGGATTTTTTTCAGCCAGGTGCGATCGACTATCACCGGTCGGCGGGACACTCGACGATCGCAGCGATCCCGCTGGTGCTAAGTGGACGCTGTATCGGTTACATCGGATTAGCGTTCGTCAACCGTCGGCAGCTTACTTCGGAAGAGGAGGAGTTGCTGCAAGCCCTGGCACAGCACGCAACATTGGCGATTCATCTTACCCAGCTTGCCGAGCAGGTTCGTCGCGGGGCGATCCTGGAAGAGCGAGTGGCTTTAGCGCGCGAGCTTCATGACACGTTACTCCAGGGATTTACCGGAATCACGCTGCAGCTCCGCGCCCTTCTAAAGCACACGACTCATGATGTGAATCAGTTCATCTCTGTGATTGAGTCGATTGAGGCGGATGCCACTCGCTCGGTACGCGAAGCGCGGCGTGCAGTGGGAGACATGCGGGGTAATGAGCCGGGCAACGCTGACCTGGTGACTGCATTGCAGGAGTTGGTTCAGAGCGAGCGAAGCCGCACGTCGTCGCATTTGTGTTGGAAGCTGGAAGGCGAGGCGCTGGAGCTTCCAGGGCAGGTTGCCGAATCCTTGTTTCGTATTGGAAGGGAGGCACTCAGCAACGCCATTCGACATGCCGACGCCGAATGCATTGAGGTTGCGCTTTCCGTCTCACCGAAGCTTTTGCGATTGCTGGTGAGAGACAACGGCCGAGGATTTGCGGCGACTTCGGAGATAGCGCGACAACAGGGACACTGGGGACTTGTTGGTATGGAGGAGCGGGCAGAACGTCTGGCCGGACGCTGTCATATTGAGAGCGAGCCCGGCCGCGGCACAACCGTGTCCGTCGAGGTGCCCCTATGAGTGCTGCTGTCCCGATCCGGTTGTTGTGTGTTGATGACCATCCGGTGGTCCGGCGCGGGATTGCAGCGATGTTGGCGACCGAGCCGGCGCTGAACCTGGTGGCGGAAGCCGCCAATGGGTCTGAGGCTTTGGAGAAGTACAGGGAATTTCGACCTGACGTGGTTCTGATGGATCTCCGGCTACCGGGCGGCATGGACGGGATTGAAACTATTGCCGCGCTCAGGGCGGAGTGGCCGCAAGCCAGAGTGCTCATTCTGACCACATATGCAGGCGACGAAAACATTCATCGGGCGCTGGAAGCCGGGGCGCGCGGCTACCTGATCAAAGATGCTATGGACGACGATCTACTGAACGCGGTAACGGCCGTGTGGCAGGGACGGCGATACGTTCCGCCGCGCATTGCGGTACAACTCGCTGAGCATGGACCTCGCGTCGAGCTTACGGATCGAGAACGACAGGTGCTGGGCCTAATGGCGCATGGCGCGCGTAACAAAGAGATCGCCACGGGCTTGCTGATATCCGAGGCGACAGCGCGCACACACGTGGAAAACATTGTGGCGAAGCTGGGAGTGAGTAGTCGTACGGAGGCCGTTGTTCTGGCCGCGCAGCGTGGATTCATACAGCTCGGTAGCGAGATCGACCCCGAACGCGACTGAACGGCAGGCCTCCCGACACTACTCTGAGCGCAGAGCCTTGATCGGGTTGATGCGAGCAGCTCGCCACGCGGGAACGGACGTGGATGCAGCGGCGACGATCAAGATCAAAAGTGACACCATCCCAAAGGTGACAGGGTCGGTGGCGGTCACACCGAAGAGCATGCTCGATAAAAGGCGGGTGAAGATCGAAGAGACTGTGAGACCAGTCACCATGCCGAGCAGAGTGATGCGAAGGCTTTCACCCAAGATCATGGTGAGGACGCTGCCTGCACGCGCTCCGATTGCCATACGTACGCTGATCTCATAAGTGCGCTGCGAGACCGAGTAGGACATCAGACCATAGAGTCCGACCGCCGCAAGGACGAGTGCGGCCCCTGCGAAACTGAGAAACACCCAAATCGTGGAGCGGTAACCGGAGATGGAGTCGCCGACTAAGCCAGCAAGAGGCAAGACCGGTCCGACAGGAACATTGGGGTTTGCCTCAACAGCGATCCGCCGCAGTTCCGCGGACGCATTATCGGCAGCAGCGGTTGTCTTTACGAGTATGTTCATGACAACCGGTATTTGACCGTTTTCCTGTTCCGCTTGCGCGTAGGGAATGTACATCGATCCGCTAATGGAGCTGGGAGCCTGATCGGCTAAGTTGAATTGCCTTACGTCGGCAACGACTCCGACGATCGTTCTCCAGCCTTTCTCACCTGCTTTGCGGATGTGCTTACCGACTGGGTTCGTGCCAGGCCAAAAGCGTTTCGCCGTAGCGGAGGAAATGAGGGTGACGGCCGGCACATGCGGGCCATCGGATTCGGCGAAGAGCCTACCTGCGACCAGGTGAATGCCCAACAAGCGGAAATAGTCAGGCGTAACAGCTCCGGTCCACAACATGGGCGAGGGAAACTCGGCTGTTCTCGGATGATCTTCCACATCGGCAGGAGTGGCAGGAAGTGCACCATCGAACGGTATGGTGTTGGCCGCAGCGACGACCGACGCCCCACGCATCGCCCGAGCTTGCCGAAGCAACTCGTCGTAGAACGCAGCGCAGGACTCGCGGCGGGTGCAGAAAGAATCGTCTGGGCTGACCTTCATGGTGAGCACGTGCTGAGGGTTGAAGCCTGTTTGCACAGCTGTAAGGTCGTAAAGACTTTTCATGAGTAGGCCCGCTCCAATGACGAGCAGAACAGTGAGAGCGATCTCGCCAGCAATGAGAGCGCGTCGATATCCGACCCAAGTCTTGGATGACGATCGCTGGCCGCCAGTTCGTATGGCCTCAATCAGATCGAACCTCACGGCACTGAGGGCGGGCGCGATTCCGAAGGTCAATCCAGTGAGCAAAGAGATTGCGGCCGCGAATAGGCAAACGTTCCAATCGAGAGCGATGCCTGACGATCCGGGGAGATCAGAGGGCACCAGAGATCGGAATAGCGAGAGCGAGCTAGTGCCGATTACAACACCCACCGAACCGGCCAATAAAGAGAGCACTATACTCTCGGCCATCAACTGGCGAACAATGCGTCCCGTTCCTGCGCCCAGGGCGGCACGCATTGCAACTTCCTTACGCCGGGTGACGACACGCGCTAACAGCAGACTGGCTACATTCGCACAGGCGATCAGGAGCACCACGCCAACGGCCCCGAGGAGAACGAACAGCTTGCTTCGAACATCACCAGCCAGATCGGATTGCAACGAGATGACGGTCGACTCGGCATTCCAGTGCCGCGGCATGGGCCAGGGGAAGAGCGTCCAAACGTTGGCCGCGAGCGAGTGGATCTCATTTCGCGCTTGTGCCAGGGTGACGCCGGCCCGGAGTCTTGCAATGAGTGGCACGAAGGATCCACCCCAGTAGTCCGTTGGATTACCCGGATCGATGGTGGCCGGGATCCAAAACTGAATTTTGCTGGAAGGGTACGAAAAACCAGTGGAAGTTAAGCCAATGACTCGCCGCTTGATCCCGTTGAGAGTGACGGTACGGGCAAGAATGTCCGGATCTCGATGGAATTGCTTCTCCCATAAGGTGTTGCTGACGATGACCACTGCATCTTTACCGGGTCGATCAGCGTCGGGCTCGAATGAGCGCCCGCGCTCTACCGGTACGCCGAGGACAGAGAAGGAATTAGCAGAAACCTCGCTGCCACTTATGCGTACGGCCGGGCCCTCGCCTGTAAAGTTGAACTCAGATCCCGGACTGACGAAGGCAATGTCCATGGTCTTCGAGTGTTGCCGGTAATGCTCCAAGAGCCCCTTGGGAGCGAGGCCGGAAATCCTCACGAGGCGGTCAGGTTCCCGGAACGGCAATGGCCTGATCAGGAGGTTATTGATGAGACTGAAGATGGCGGTGTTTCCAGCAATTCCTATGGCCAACGAGAGAACGGCAACGGCAGTAAAGCCTCGATTCCTACGCAGTCTTCGAAGCGCATAGCGAATATCGCGACCTACATTCTCAATTGAGACAAAGCCCCACATGTCTCTGCTCTCCTCAGCTAGCGTTAGATTGCCCATCTCCCTACGGCAATGGTCGACCTGGGAATGCGGCTCTTGTTTCAGGGCGGCGGACTGTTTCAATTGGAGATGCAAGTCCATCTCTTCGGCCAGTTCCCTGGTCAACTGTTTGCGTCGAGCGAAAAACAGAAGCTTGCGACAGGTGCGGCCGACAAAAGAGAACATGGCCTCAGGCAAACTCCAATACCTTCTGAATGGCCTCTATCATCTGAGCGAAGTCCTTCCGTTCAGAAGCAAGCTGCTTTCGACCTGCCGGAGTCAGTGTATAGAAGCGGGCTCTGCGATTGTTCTCAGAGGCGCCCCACTCCGCTTTGGCCCAACCGTTGGTCAAGAGGCGTTGTAGCGCTGGATACAATGAGCTTTCGCCGACTTGCAGCACATCGTCCGAGATTTGGCGGAGGCGTTGCGCAATCCCGTAGCCATGCATCGATCCCGTGGAGAGCACGCGTAGGAGAAGAAGATCGACTGTGCCCGGCAGCAGGTCTTTCGGTGAGAGATTCTTTTCCATCGTCTACTGATGGGAGTGTGGCAGAGTTCAACTTTCTTGTCAACTCCCATCGGAAGGCGATGGGTGAGAAATCTGAAGGTCTAAGCCGGCTTCGGATCTGGTAGCTAAAAAGAAAAGGGCGACCCTTTCGGGCCGCCCTTGTTTTTCCAGTTATAGGTAAAGCGTTAGACTTCTTCCGGGGCGCTTAATGCTTCTTCCGCATTCAGGTCGTCAGAGAGTCCGCCGTTGTAGACGCTGGGAGCTTCATCGGCAAAGTCGCCTAAGCCGTCGGTGAGAGAGAGTTCCTGCTCCATCATGGGCTCTTCTTCCACCACATCCTCGCCTGCAATCTTCACGCGTCGATAGAACTCCATACCGGTTCCGGCAGGAATCAGTCGACCCATGATGACGTTTTCTTTCAAGCCACGGAGGTAATCGACCTTGCCGTTGATGGCGGCTTCGGTCAGAACACGCGTAGTCTCCTGGAAACTTGCAGCCGAGATGAAGCTGTCCGTCGAGAGGGATGCCTTCGTGATACCAAGGAGGATCGGCTTGCCGGAGGCCGGATGACCGCCCGCTTCGACCACGCGTGCATTCTCTTCGCGGAACTTGAATTTATCAACCACTTCGTCCGGTAAGAATTCGGTATCGCCGATATCTTCAATCCGGATCCAGCGCATCATCTGGCGGGAAATCACTTCCAGATGCTTGTCGTTGATGTTAACGCCCTGCAGACGGTAGACTTCCTGGATTTCATTCACCAGGTACTTCTGCAGTTCTTTTTCACCGAGTACAGCCAGGATGTCGTGCGGATTGCGCGGGCCATCCATCAACGGATCGCCTGAGCGGACACGCTCCCCTTCCTGTACATTGATGTGCACACCGCGTGGCAGCGAGTATTCCTTCTGCACGCCGTCGTCGCCCTGGATATAAAGCTTGCGCATACCCTTGCTGACTTCGCCGTACTTCACAACGCCGTTGATTTCAGCGATGATGGCGGTTTCCCTCGGCTTGCGGGCTTCGAACAGTTCGACCACACGCGGCAGACCGCCGGTGATGTCCTTGGTCTTCGAGGTCGCACGCGGGATCTTAGCAATGACGTCGCCGGCGTGTAAGGTTTCACCGTCAGTCACCATCAAGTGAGCGTGGGTCGGCATGAGGTAACGCTTCTCTTCCGACTTACCACCGCCTTCGGGGCGCATGATCACGGTCGGGAAACGCTTCTCATCGGTGGAATCGATCACCACCACCTGCATATTACCGGTGATTTCGTCCACCTGATCCTGGGTTGTGACCGCGTCGATCAGATCCTTGAAGTGAACCGCACCGCTGACTTCCGTAAGAATCGAGAAGGTGTAGGGATCCCATTCAAGGAGGATCTGATTCGCCTTGACCGGAGCGCCATCTTCGACGTTGATCTTGGCGCCGTAGACGACCGGGTACCGTTCCCGTTCACGCTGCTTCTCGTCGAGGATGATGAGAATACCGTTGCGATTCATGGCGATCAATTCGCCCTTGTTATTGCGGACGGTGTTGACGTTGCTGAACCGAACGAACCCGTCGGTTTTTGCGTCCTGAGTAGACTGCTCGCTGATTCGCGTCGCCGCACCACCGATGTGGAACGTACGCATGGTGAGCTGAGTACCGGGTTCGCCGATGGACTGCGCTGAGATGATGCCGACCGCTTCGCCGCGTTCGACCATACGGCCGGTAGCGAGATTGCGACCGTAGCAGAGACGGCAAACGCCGCGCTTGACTCGCAAGTGAGAACGGAACGGATTTTGACACGTTCGATACCGGCGCCCTGAATGGAGCTGGCCAGTTCCTCGGTGATCTCCTGATTCACGCTGACGATGACATTGTTCTCGTAATCGCGCTGATCTTCGAGAGCTACGCGACCGACGATGCGATCACGCAAGGGCTCGATGATTTCACCGGATTCGATGATAGGCTCGACGTAGATACCATCCCAGTACCGCAATCATCTTCGCGTGATGATGACGTCCTGGGCCACGTCGCATAAGCGGCGGGTCAAGTAACCGGAGTCGGCAGTTTTCAGAGCGGTATCAGCCAGACCCTTGCGGGCACCGTGAGTCGAAATGAAGTACTGCAGCACGTCGAGGCCTTCGCGGAAGTTCGCGGTAATGGGCTGTTCGATGATTTCGCCGGAAGGCTTAGCCATCAAACCGCGCATACCGGACAGCTGACGAATCTGCTGTTTAGAACCGCGAGCACCGGAATCGGCCATGATGTAAATCGGGTTCAGAACACGACCGGTTCGATCGTCCTCTTCCATGCCCTTGAACATCTTCTCGGAAACCACTTCGGTGACCTTCGACCAGATTTCGATGATCTTGTTATAGCGTTCGGATTGCGTAATCGCGCCTTCCTGATACTGCTGCTGGACTTCGATCACCTGCTTTTCAGCATCGTGCACCAAACCGGGCTTCTCTTCCGGCACGACCATGTCGTCGATACCGATCGAGATGCCGGCGCGGGTGGCATACAGGAAACCAAGACTCTTGATCTGGTCAAGCATCTGAACCGTGACCTGGCGGCCGAACTTCAGATAACAGTATTGAACCAGCTGGGCCATGCCCTTCTTTTTCAGAAGACCGTTGATAAACGGCATGGCATCCGGCAGCACGTCGTTCAGAATGACGCGTCCGACCGTCGTATCCATGTACTGCTTATTGAATTCGATCGGCTCGGTGTGGAGGATGTTCTGGTTGTCAAATGCCTTGCTCAGATCGATGACCTTACCGGTGTAGCGCAGCTTGATAGCGGTCAGCGTTTCCACTTCTTCCATTTCGAGTGCAATCAGCACGTCATCAATGGAAGCAAAGGTGCGGCCGGAACCCTTCGAGTTCGGACGCATCTTGGTGAGGTAGTAGAGGCCGAGCACCATGTCCTGAGTCGGGATGGTGATGGGTCGCTCCGTGCGCCGGCGACAGAATGTTATTCGAAGCCAGCATCAGTGTCGAGGCTTCGATCTGCGCTTCGGGCGAGAGCGGAATGTGAACGGCCATCTGGTCACCGTCGAAGTCCGCATTGAAGGCGGTACAGGTCAGCGGATGAAGCTTGATGGCTTTACCCTCCACCAGCACGGGCTCGAAGGCCTGAATACCCGAGACGGTGGAGCGTAGGGGCACGATTCAGAAGGATCGGGTGATCCTTGATGACTTCTTCCAGAATGTCCCACACCACCGGATCCTGCTGCTCCACGAATTCCTTGGCTTGCTTGATGGTGGTGCAATGGCCGCGCTGCTCGAGGCGATGGTAGATGAAGGGCTTGAATAGTTCGAGTGCCATCTTCTTGGGAAGACCGCACTGGTTGAGCTTTAATTCCGGACCGACGACGATGACCGAACGGCCGGAGTAATCGACGCGTTTTCCGAGCAGATTCTGACGGAAGCGACCCTGCTTGCCCTTAAGTGTGTCGGAGAGCGACTTCAGCGGGCGGTTGTTGGCGCCGCGAAGAACACGGCCACGACGGCCGTTGTCGAAGAGCGCATCCACGGCTTCCTGCAGCATGCGTTTTTCGTTGCGCACAATCACATCCGGAGCATGCAACTCCATCAGCTTTCTTGAGCCGGTTGTTGCGGTTGATCACGCGGCGGTACAGATCGTTCAGATCGGACGTTGCAAAACGTCCGCCATCGAGCGGGACCAGCGGACGGAGCTCCGGCGGAATGACCGGGATGACATCCAGAATCATCCATTCCGGCTTGTTGCCGGACTTACGGAAGCTCTCGCAAACACGCAGGCGCTTGGCATACTTCAGCTTCTTTTGAGCTGAAGTTTCGGTCTTCATCTTCTCGCGGATTTCCTGGCTCAGCGATTCGATGTCTAGTTTTCGAAGAAGTTCCTTGATGCCCTCGGCGCCCATCATGGCGACGAACTTACCGGGGAACTCCTGATCAAGCTGACGTTTGCGTTCGTCGCTGATTACTTCACCGGTGGAAAGCCCGGTGGCTTCGCCGCCATCGATGATGACGAAGGCTTCGTAATAGAGAACGCGTTCGAGTTCACGCAGTGTGATATCCACCAAGTAGCCGATACGGCTGGGCAGACCTTTGAAGAACCACACGTGAGAGCAGGCGCTGGCTAGTTCAATATGGCCTAAACGTTCACGACGTACGCGCGACAGTGTGACTTCCACGCCGCACTTATCGCAGATCACGCCGCGATGCTTCATTCGCTTGTACTTGCCGCAAAGACATTCCCAGTCCGCGACCGGACCGAAGATCCGGGCACAGAACAGACCGTCACGCTCCGGCTTGAACGTGCGGTAATTGATGGTTTCCGGCTTGGTGACTTCGCCATGAGACCAACTCCGAATCTTTTCGGGAGAGGCCAGACTAATTCGAATCGAATCAAAGTCAGCGATCAGGTTGGCTCTATCGTACGGAGAGGAACGATACATGAATTGTCCTTAGTTACCCTTTCCAGTCTGTCTTGCCAAACAACGATGCTGGACTCGCTGTTTGCCCGGCCCGATTTCTAAGCAGTAACGAAAACGATGCGGGGCACGCGCAACACATCGCTTCGCTAAATTCAGGTGAGAAGAGGATTGCTCCCATGGGGCAATCCCCTTCTCGTGTATTAATCTGCCGCGTGAGCCAGATCCTGGATCTCGCGTGGCTTCTTCATGAGCTCCACGTCAAGACACAGGCTCTGCAATTCACGGATAAGCACGTTAAACGATTCCGGGACGCCGGGTTCGGCCGCAGCCTCGCCCTTGACGATCGCTTCGTAGATCTTGGCGCGACCGTAGACGTCGTCGGATTTAGCGGTAAGCAATTCCTGCAAAATGTAGGCCGCGCCGTAAGCTTCGAGCGCCCAGACTTCCATTTCACCGAAGCGCTGTCCGCCGAACTGCGCCTTACCGCCCAACGGCTGCTGCGTGATGAGCGAGTACGGTCCAATAGAGCGAGCGTGGATCTTGTCGTCAACCAGATGGCTCAGCTTCAGCATGTAGATGTAGCCGACCGTGACCGGTTGTTCGAACATGGCGCCGGTCATACCATCGTGCAGCGCGATTTTACCCGAGGTAGGCAGACCAGCCTGTGTCAACTTGTCCTTGATGTCGCGCTCGGCCGCACCGTCGAACACGGGCGTCGCGAAGTGGACGCCAAGCTTCTGAGCGGCCCAACCCAAGTGCGTTTCGAGAATCTGACCGACGTTCATGCGTGAAGGAACGCCGAGAGGATTCAGAACGATTTCGACCGGCGTGCCATCGGGCAGATAGGGCATGTCCTCTTCAGGAACGATACGTGCAATGACACCCTTATTACCGTGTCGTCCGGCCATTTTGTCGCCGACCGAAAGCTTGCGCTTCATGGCGATGTAGCACTTGACCAGCTTAATAACGCCAGGAGGCAATTCGTCGCCCTTGCGGAGCTTCGCAATCTTCTCTTCGGTAATCTTTTCGAGGACCGCGATCTGACGCGAAGTCATTTCTTCGATTTCGTCGATCTGTTCATTCAAGCGAACGTCTTTGGTATTCAGACGCATACGCTTCAGATCGCGAGCGCGTACCTTCTCCAGCACTTCACGGTTGAGAGGAGTGTCCTTGGAGAGGAGTTTCTTGTTAGTTTTTTCGTCGTGCAGGTCGGCCTGGAGTTCCTTGCCTTCCAGCAGATGCTCAAGACGTTTGGCACGCTCATCACTGAGAATGCGCTTTTCGTCTTCAAGGTTCCGGTGCATGCGCTCTTCCTGCAGCGTGAGGATCTGCTTCGAACGCTCATCGAGTTCGGCACCCTTGCGCGAGAAGACTTTGCAATCCACAACCGTACCTTCAATACCGGGTGGGCAGTAGAGCGAAGCGTCTTTCACATCGCCGGCCTTTTCACCGAAGATGGCACGCAGCAGTTTCTCTTCCGGAGTCAGCTGGGTTTCACCCTTCGGCGTGACTTTGCCGACCAGGATGTCGCCGGGCTTTACCGTTGCGCCGACGCGAATGATGCCGCTTTCGTCCAGGTTGCGCAGGAATGATTCGGCAATATTCGGGATGTCTCGGGTGATTTCTTCCGGTCCAAGTTTGGTATCGCGAGCTTCGACTTCAAACTCTTCGATGTGGATCGAAGTGTAGTAGTCGTCTTTTACCAGCTTTTCACTGACGACGATGGCGTCTTCGAAGTTGTAACCGCGCCAGGGCATAAACGCCACCAGCACATTACGACCCAGAGCCAACTCACCAGCCTCGGTGCAGGGACCATCGGCCAGAACATCGCCCTTTCGAACCCGCTGTCCCTGATGAACAATCGGCTTCTGGCTGATGCAGGTGTTCTGATTGGAGCGCTTGAACTTGGTCATCTGGTAGATATCGGCACCAACTTCACGCGACATCTGACCTTCGTGAGCGCCGCCCTCGACACGGACGATGATGCGTTCGCTATCGACCGAATCGACGATACCGGCGCGCTTACACATGACGACGGCACCGGAGTCGCGAGCCGTAACGCCTTCCATACCGGTTCCGACGAACGGAGCCTCGGCACGAAGCAGCGGCACAGCCTGACGCTGCATGTTCGAACCCATCAGCGCGCGGTTAGCGTCGTCGTTTTCAAGGAACGGAATCAGGCTGGCCGCGACCGAGACCAGCTGCTTTGGACTCACGTCCATGTATTCGACTTCGTCGCGATGCTTCAGGACGAAGTTGCCGGCCTGGCGGGCGTTCACCAGATCTTCGATGATACGGCCGACTTCGTCGATGCGCACGTTGGCCTGGGCGACGATGTACTTGTCTTCTTCCCAAGCCGAGAGATAGTCGGAGTGAGCTTCGAACTCAGCCGCCTTCTTCCCGTGCAAGGCTGGCATTGGCGGCGTCCAGCTCCTCGACGCGGAATCACCTGGTTCACCTTAAAGGGGGTGTCTCCAGGATTAAGAATGCGGACCTCGTCGACCAGCACACCTTCGCGAACCCGACGATAAGGGCTTTCGATAAAGCCGTATTCGTTAATGCGCGCAAAGCAGGACAGCGACGAGATCAGACCGATGTTCGGACCTTCCGGCGTTTCAATCGGACAGATACGGCCGTAATGAGTAGGGTGAACGTCGCGAACTTCAAAACCTGCACGTTCGCGTGACAGACCGCCCGGTCCAAGAGCCGACAGACGGCGCTTATGCGTAATCTCGGATAACGGATTGGTCTGATCCATGAACTGCGACAGCTGGCTGGATCCGAAAAATTCGCGAATCGCGGCCATTACGGGTTTGGCGTTGACCAGGTCATGCGGCATGGCCGTCGACATTTCCTGGTACACCGACATCTTTTCCTTGATCGCGCGTTCCATACGGACCAGGCCAATGCGGAATTGATTCTCAAGCAGTTCGCCCACAGCGCGCACGCGGCGGTTGCCAAGATGATCGATGTCGTCGACGACGCCGATACCGCGCGCGGAGTTTGAGCAGATAAGAAATGGTATCGTTGAAATCCTTCTGATCGAGGGTGCGCTTGTCGAGCGAAGTTTCGTCCGCCTTATCGTGCAGCTTGATGTTGAACTTCATGCGACCGACGCGCGAGAAGTCGTACTTGCGCGGGTCGAAGAACATGCCCTGGAAGAGCTGGGTAGCGGTATCGAGCGTGGGCGGATCGCCTGGGCGGAGCTTACGGTAGATTTCGAGCAGCGCGTCGTTCTGGCTCTTCACTGCGTCTTTGCGCAGGGTGGCAGATATGACATTGCCGGCTTCATCGCGGTCCGGGAAGAACACCTCGAAACGTTTCGATGCCCGCTTCGGCCAGCTTGCCAATGGCTGTGGAGGTCAGTTCATGATTGGCTTCGATCAGCACTTCGCCGGTCGACATGTCGATAACGTCACCCGCCACATAAGCGCCTTCGAGATCGTTCGAGGCGACTTCCACCTGTTCGATCTTCTGCTTCTGGAGTTCGCGGATAGACCGAATTGGTGATCTTCCGGCCTTGCATGCACAACCTGCTCGCCCGCTTCGTTGTTGAATCGCGTGCGACAGCTTCATGCCGATCAGGCTTTCGCCCACTTTCCAGAACAGCTTGCTGCCGTCCTTCAGGCTAGATCGTTGAGAGCTTGTAGAAAGCTCGAATGATTTCCGAGTCGGTCTTCAGACCGAGAGCGCGGAGGAAGACGGTGCCATAGAATTTGCGCTTGCGATCGATTCGGACATACAGAAGGTTCTTGTTGTCGTACTCGAATTCCACCCAGCTGCCGCGATACGGAATGATCTTGCCGAGGAAATAGCCCTGCGCCTGGACGCGTTCGAAGAACACGCCGGGAGAACGATGCAACTGCGAGACAATGACGCGCTCAGTACCGTTGATGATGAAGGTACCGTTTTCGGTCATCAGCGGAATTTCGCCGAAGAAGACTTCCTGTTCCTTGATGTCGCGAACCGTCTTGTTGCCCGCTTCATCCTTGTCGTAGACCGTTAGACGGATCGTGACCTTGAGGGGCGCCGCATACGTCATGCCTCGCTCTTCGCACTCCGGAACGTCGTACTTTAACTGCAGAGCGACCGGATCGCCGCAACGATTACAGAAAGTAACGATGTTCTTGTTGAAGGTGCCGCAGCGATGACAAAGGACATCACCGGCATGGAAAGGGTCGGTCCGAATTTCGGCTCCGCAACTGGGATTGCGGCAGATGGTACGAAGGTGATGAAGGCCTTTTAGGTTGCCACACTTGCACTCCCAATTACCGATTGAGTAATCGACAAACTCGAGTTGGCTCAAACCTCGGAAATCGGAAATGGGGAACACAGAACTGAAAACACTCTGCAAACCGGCATCTTCCCGCTCTTTAGGCAGAAGATCCATCTGCAGGAAGCGCTCGTACGAACGCTTCTGGACCTCGATCAAATTGGGGATTGGGATCGAAGTCTTGATTTTGGAGAAATCGACCCTCTCCCGGATAACACCACTCGCAACGTTGGGCATCTACGCTTGTCCTTTAGGAAACTAATGACAGAAAGACAACAATCAGCACTTGCCGGCAGCCAGAATCGTCGCCCGCTAGGCGACCGAGGCCATCCGTGGGGAATCCGGCGATTCTCCAGCAAATGCATGCAGAACAGAGAAAAGAGACCTGCAAAGGAAACTTACGACTGAGAAAAATTCGAAGCGAAACTGACGACTTTTTATATGAGGGCGACCGCGCACAAAATGCGCAGCAGAGAATCGAGAAACTGAGCTAAGAAATAGAAGGTTGGGCATGCCAAAGCCCGCCGATCCCTGTAACGGACCCGCGGAAGAAACTCTAAAAGAGTACCAGAAAGAGCGAAACGAATTCGGAACCGCCCCTAAGTGACAACGCTCTTACAATAACACATCTGCGATCGCCATCCAAACTCGGGCAAAGCATCGCACAAAATTCACCGAGAAAAGAAAGCCCGCCTCGCAAAGCGAGTTTCTCTTGAAGCAGCCTTGCGCCTCAGCGTAAACCGAAGCGTCGACTACCACAATTCGACTAGTTCACCTCGACTACTTGACTTCGACAGTGGCGCCAGCGTCGGTAAACTTCTTGCGGATGGTCTCCGCCTCTTCCTTATTAACGCCTTCCTTGATTGGCTTGGGAGCACCGTCAACCAGATCTTTGGCTTCCTTCAAACCGAGGCTGGTGACTTCACGGACCGCCTTGATGACATTGATCTTGTTGGCACCAGCGGCCGTCAGTACAACCGTAAACTCGGTCTTCTCTTCAACCGGCGCAGCGGCCGCCGGACCTGCGCCCGGAGCCGCAACGGCTACCGAGGCGGCGGCTGCCGAAACACCCAGCTTTTCCTCGAAAGCTTAACCAGTTGAGACGCCTCAAGCAGCGTTAAACCCTGAATCTGTTCTGCAATTGCGTTGATATCCGCCATGTTCTTCCTCTAACTCTCTTACTGAATGTCGATCGTGCTTAAATTGTTATTCGATTTGCCGGCGGAAATCCGCCAAAGCGATAACTTACGACTGAAACTTGTTTTCCTTAGCAGCTTCATTCATCACGACGGCCAGATTGCGGCCGACACCATTGATGGAACTGACCAGACGCGTAGCATTGGCGTTGATTAAATACAGCAGCTTGGCGTAGATCTCTTCCTTGGGCGGCATAGAGGCCAAATCGCTGATCGCAGCAATATCAATCACCCGGCCCTCCACCATGCCCGCCTTGAAAGTGAACGCGGCGTTATCCTTCGCGTACTTCTGCAGCGCCTTTGCAAGAGCAACCGGATCGGTGCCGTATAGGCCAGCGACGTCATTCCCCTTGAGATTGCCGAGCACCTCACCCGCCGGTGTGCCCTCAGACGCCTTCGCTGCGATGTTGTTTTTGACAACCTGGTAAGAACCACCAGCGTCACGAACTGTTTTGCGAAGCTGATTATCCTGGCTGACGGTCATCTTCTCGTAACCGGCAACAAAGAAATTTTTGTGATCCGCCAGTGCCTTTTTCAGGTCCTGCAGATCTTTCTTCTTATCGCTCTTATCCTTCATCGAAGGTAACCTTTTCTCTTCCGCTTAGACCGTCTTCGCGTTGAAGGAAGTAACGTCCAATTGCACTCCCGGCCCCATGGTGGAGCAAAGCGTGGCACTTTTGACGTACTTGCCTTTCGCGGCCGAAGGCTTTGCCTTGATGACAGCCTGGATCAGGCTGTTCGTGTTTTCCAGGAGGCGATCGTTCGCGAAGCTGACCTTGCCGACCGGGGCGTGAATCACGCCTGTCTTATCCACCCGGAACTCAACTTTACCGGCTTTAATTTCGTTGATGGCTTTGGCGACATCAGTCGTCACGGTGCCGGTTTTAGGATTCGGCATCAGCCCGCGCGGACCCAGAACCTTACCCAGTCGGCCGACCGAACGCATCATGTCGGGGTGGCGATCACGGCGTCGTAATCGGTCCAGTTTTCACTCTGGATCCGGTTCACCATATCCTCGCCGCCGACGAAATCGGCACCCGCATCCTGGGCTTCCCGCAACTTGTCGCCCGAAGCGATGACCAGTACTTTCTTCGACTTGCCCGAGGCCGTGGGGCAGCACCACCGTGCCGCGGACCATCTGGTCAGCATGCTTCGGGTCGACCCCGAGACGCATATGCACCTCAACCGTCTCGTCGAACTTTGTAAACTTGATTTTTTGGACTAGCGTCACGGCCTCGGCAGCAGATAAGGCTTCGGCTTCTACCTGCTTAGCCGCGGCTTCGTACTTCTTACCGGGCTTTTGGCTCATAATTTGACTGGTACAAACGGCGTGGAAGCCAATGCTACCCCAGCGCCTCCCAAAGTTGGCTTGAAAAGCTTTTTGTAGGATAGCACAAAATACTCGTCTTGCAAGCGCTTTTTCGCAAGCAAGCCGGCCCGGGCGGGGCGGCAATGCCTAACCGGCCCGAAAACCTCTTTAATGCGTGATGAGAGAATTATTACCTATAAACACGCTATGTCCTTACATGCTTGTCGAAACCTAATCCGACGGAACCTTTGGCTGCTCGGAACACTCGCGCTCTTCAGCTGGAATTCCGCGTATGCGCAACATAAAGCTGTCGATTTCAACGAAGCCATGCCTTTCAGCGAAGGGTACATCGCCAGCAAGACCCTTTACGTCGCGGGTCAGCAAGGACCGGATGCAAACGGTAAGGTCGCCGGATTGGACATCGCCAAGCAGACGGAAAATACGATTGGCGCCATAGAGAAAATTGTCAAAAAGGCCGGGTTTGAGATGAAGGACATCACCTCAGTAACCGTCTACATCACAGATTTGAATGATGTCCCCAAAATGAACGAAGTCTACAAAAAGCTCATGCCGAATCCGAAGCCGGCGCGAGCCACCGTCCAGGTGGCAGGCCTGATCGGCAACGCCAAGATCGAGATCTCAGCCATCGCCGTCAAACCGTAGGCGACTCTCTGGTGGTTGCGTCACGAGCCCTATAACGCGGAAAACGGTAGCGGCCGCAGCAGCACATTGCTGATATTCGCCACGATCTCGGAGTCTTTCAGCTCGGGTTGACCGCTTAGCTTCTTCCAAGCAGGATCGGAACCGAATGCTTTCCAGAGTTCATCCCGGGCAGCCAGGCTGTCGTAGGTCAGCATGTATTTCAGGTTGGGCTGCCGATCACCCACGAGAGTCTCGCCAAAAAACACGGGTCGCATACCGAGGCGCTGAAAGATTTGCATTTCGCCTCCGTTAAACATAGCCACTTTCTTGGTCAAGGTGGCAAAGGTCTGCGATTCGTAAGTCCGGAGTTCGAAAACCCGGCCAGCATGCTTTTCGGAGAGGCCGGAGCGACGACATGTGGCATGCCCTCGAAACTGCGCAACAGGCTGCTGTTGACGCGGACGAAGGGGAGCCCCGATCCGCTGCTGCTCAGTTGATTTAACGCAGCGCTGTGTTCTGGGTCGGCGCTGATTTTCGAGATGCATTCGCCCATGGCCGCCATCGACGTGTGCTCGACGAGCGTGACGTAATAGGGTCCGTCAGGTCCAATCAGATTGCCGAAAGCTCCCGCCAGTTTGGAGCCGGCGCGCTCGAAAGCAGGGGCCAAACCGTGCTCCAGATAGGAAGCAAGACGCGGGCCCTGGTTCTCAGGTGTGTTGTGAAGATACCAGGTTTTGATCTCAAGGAAGGAACTCGAATTGGGGGAAGCAGCACTACTAGTTTCGGATAAGAGGGGGGACAAAGCTAAGCCTTTAAGCATGTCTCGACGGTCCATGCTTCGACTGTAACAAGGCTGCTCAGCAGAGGATTGAGGGGAGGGCGTGCACTGCCCTCCCCCTCCGGACGACCTGAACTCTAGCGCGATGAGGTAAGGGTCAGTTTGCGCTGCTCTTCAGGAGTTAGCAAGCTGCGCGAAGATTCGCCCTGCATTTGAACGCCCGTCAGGTAATGCTGATCAGCGCTGCTGAATCGAAGACTGCTCGAGGTGCCGCGGTTTGAGATCGGCGGGAAGCGTGATGGCAGCGACGGCTTTGCCTTCGCCCTGAACGAAAAGGACACCGGAATCGGCCTGTTGTACCCGGTAATCGCCGGCCGCAAACTGCTGGGTACCCACCATAAACGCGAACGGCACATGGACTTGAAGGTCCGGACTAAGACGCCGCCAGAAAGGAACGAAGGCAGTGCCAGCGCACTCGTCAAAAGCATGTTGTTGAATAGTTTCATTGTTGATGTTTCTCCTCAGTGATTCGAAATAAATGCACACGGGGAGCGAACGGAGCACCGGTGAGAACAGAGATAAGTCCCTGCCCAATTCAAAAACGGTCGAACTTTGACAGTCTTACAAGCGGGGGAAGAAAAGATGGTCGGCAGGGCCATCCCGAAGGAAGAGGCCACTCTGACAAACGTCAAGAACGGCAATTTTTGTTACTTCTTTATAGTACAGAAAAGGCGAAGACGGGGCAATAGTGGAAAGGAACTACGGACGGTGGCAGCCAAATCGGCGGGCGGAAAAAGAATACTGTGGGCGTCAGGACATCACTAGCAGGCAATGTCCTGACACTTTCTTACTCTGCGATTAAACTACGTCGACGCCCATGCTGCGGCAGGCGCCACGCACCTGTTCCATTGCCGCTTCAACAGTAAAACAATTCAGATCGGGCATTTTGATTTTAGCGATCTCTTCAATTTGCTTTTCAGTGATTTTGCCGACTTTGGTCTTATTCGGCTCGGCTGAACCTTTGGCCAGGTTCACGGCGCGCTTCACCAAAATTGCCACCGGCGGAGTTTTGGTGATGAAGGTAAACGAACGGTCGGAGTAGATCGTGATGACGACCGGGATAATTAACCCTTCCTGGTCCTTCGCGGAAGTCTTCGCATTGAATGCCTTGCAGAACTCCATGATGTTGACCCCTTGCGGACCGAGGGCCGTACCCACCGGCGGCGCGGGCGTCGCCTTTCCCGCAGGAATCTGCAGCTTTACTTGACCAGTGACTTTCTTTGCCATGTGCTAAATCCTTCTCAAAAATGTTGAAGCCCGCTCGGGCGCTAAATCTTCTCTACCTGCAGAAAGTCGAGTTCCACCGGAGTCGACCGGCCAAAAATTGTGACCATGACGCGCAGAGTATTGCGCTCCATGTTAATTTCGTCCACCTTGCCGGAGAAGTTGGTGAATGGCCCATCGACGATTTTGACCGACTCGTTCTTCTCAAATGTCATCTTCGGTCGAGGACGCTCCGCACTCGAAGCCTGACGGTATAGAACCGAATTAACCTCATCAGCAGTGAGCGGAACAGGCTTTGTACCGCCTCCGACAAACCCAGTGACGCGCGGGGTGGATTTTACGGCGTGCCAAAGCTCGTCATCCATCTCCATTTCGACCAGCACATAGCCGGGATAGAGGAGCCGTTTACTGGTCACTTTCTTGCCATTTCGCAGTTCCACGACCTCTTCGGTGGGAATCAGCAACTGACCTAAACGGTGGTCAAACCCAAAAGCCTGAGCGCGGGTGCGGAGTGACTCCGCGACTTTGTTCTCGAATCCGGAATAAGCGTGAATGATGTACCAGTGTTTGGCAGGCCCGGTCGGTTCTTCGGGACCTGGCGCGGCAGCATCGCCGGTAGCAAGGGCTTCCCCGTGCGGCATAGGCTCGGTCCCTTCATGTTCCTGTTCATGAACGCCGTCCACGTCACCTGAATGCGCTTCTTCGTGTCCAAGGGCCTCTTGGTGAAGATCTTCCTGTTCCAAATCTTCAGGATGGAAATCTTCTTCCGTCACGGGCTCACCAGACTCCAGCGGATCATCATCGTACTTGGCTAAGGTGGATTCCTCTCCGCCCTCAGCGACAGTATCGTGGTCTGGTTTTCCTCGTGTTCTTCGTCGTGCGTATTTTGATCTGCCATGTTCGATGTCCGTCTAGCGGCGTGCGAAATAATCAATGATATGGCTGATAATGGAGTTGACGATGCCATCAACCACCCAGAAATAAGCAGCGAACAGGAACACAGCGGCAATCACTACTCCCGTTGTGGCGCGGACTTGGGGCCAACTCGGCCACGAGACACGCCGCATCTCGGCTCTTACTTCTTCAATATAGTCCCTGGTTTGCTGAGGCCAACTACCCGCCTTGCTTAATTCCATAAAACACTCTTCCAGAATCTAAATTTTTTGAGTTGCTCTTGCCGGGCTCACCGCGGGGCGATTCAGGAAGGCTGAAATGGCAGGGGCAGAGGGATTTGAACCCCCAAAGGCGGTTTTGGAGACCGCTGGTTTACCGTTAGCCTATGCCCCTGTGGTTGGA
The DNA here is from genome assembly GCA_963814195.1 of uncultured Acidobacteriaceae bacterium. Lineage (GTDB taxonomy): Bacteria > Acidobacteriota > Terriglobia > Bryobacterales > Bryobacteraceae > Bog-105. The sequence goes on along the minus strand of CAWFBU010000001.1, from coordinate 640,947 downwards.
AACTCTGTACTAGACTAGCAAAGTTCCGCTGGCCCACGGGAAGGTTTGATCCTTACCAACCAGCAAACGAGCTACTTTGTCTCGCGGTGAGATTGGTGCTTCCGGCAGAAGGGACAGAATTTCTTCATCTCAAGACGCTCGGTGGTCGTCTTCTTGTTTTTCGTCTTGCTGTAGTTGCGGTTCTTGCACTCGCCGCATTGGAACTGAATGATTTCTCTTGGCATACTTTTCTACATTTCTTCCGGAGTTGCTAAGGGACAACCGTAGCAACTCCGGCAAGGATCCCTTTACGGGGAAAATCTAGCTAACAATCTCCGTAACCGTACCGGCGCCGACGGTGCGACCGCCTTCACGGATGGCGAACCGTAAGCCCTTGTCCATGGCGACCGGCGTGATCAGTTCCACTTCGATCGACACGTTATCACCCGGCATCACCATCTCCATGCCTTCCGGCAAGGTCGCCACGCCCGTCACGTCCGTGGTGCGGAAGTAGAACTGCGGACGGTAGCCGTTGAAGAACGGCGTATGTCGACCGCCTTCTTCCTTCGACAACACGTACACTTCACCCTTGAACTTCTTGTATCCCTTGATCGTGCCCGGCTTGGCCAGCACCTGCCCGCGCTCGACGTCCGTCTTTTCAATGCCCCGCAGCAGCAACCCGACGTTGTCGCCCGCGCGACCCTCGTCCAGCAACTTCTTGAACATTTCCACGCCCGTGACCACCGTCTTACGCGTATCCGCAAAGCCGACGATCTCCATTTCCTCGCCCACCTTGCAGATACCCTTTTCGATCCGACCCGTCACCACCGTGCCGCGACCCTGAATCGAGAAAATGTCTTCAATCGGCATCAGAAACGGCTTGTCGATGGCACGCTCCGGCAGCGGAATGTACTCATCCACCTTCGCCATCAGCTCATCGACCGACTTTTCCCACTGCGGTTCCCCGTTCAACGCGCCGAGCGCGCTCACCCGGCACCACCGGAATGTCGTCGCCCGGAAACTGATAGGACGACAACAGCTCGCGCACTTCCAGTTCCACCAGTTCCAGCAGTTCCGCATCATCCACCATGTCGACCTTGTTCAAGGCCACCACGATGAACGGCACACCTACCTGGCGGGCCAGCAGAATATGCTCCCGCGTCTGCGGCATCGGCCCGTCGGTCGCCGCCACGACTAAAATCGCGCCGTCCATCTGCGCCGCGCCCGTGATCATGTTCTTGATGTAGTCCGCGTGACCCGGGCAATCCACGTGCGCATAGTGACGGTTCGCCGTCTCGTATTCCACGTGCGCTACCGCGATCGTGATACCACGCGCCTTCTCTTCCGGCGCATTGTCGATCGAATCGAAACTCCGAAACTTGTTCTTCGGATTGTGCTTGCTCAGCGTCTTGGTGATCGCCGCCGTTAACGTCGTCTTGCCGTGATCGATATGCCCGATCGTCCCAATATTGACGTGCGGCTTGCTGCGGTCAAATTTCTCTTTCGCCATTCATTTCCTCTAAAATTGTTTGGTCTGGTTCCCTGCAGGAAGGAGGATCGACACGGGTACAGGCGCACGACAGCGTCGTTGCACCCCAACAGGAAGGATATCATGAACTCCTTTCCGTCTAAATGCAAAAACACAGTGAATTGGACGGAATCTACGCCGAAGGATCTAGGCCTTCTTAGGGGCTTTTTCGCGAATCGCGATGCCTGGCGTAGATAAACGGAAGCCCACCTTTTCCATGGCGCTCTGGATATAGTGGCTGCGCATGAACCAGTGCCAGACGTTGCCTGTGAGTGTGTTTTCGATGCTTAAAGGCCGAAATGCCGACGTCGATCCCTACCACGTCCTGGTTCACCCAGAGCTTTTGGTCACCCCAATTCGGATTAAAAGCGTCCGTAAACCCGTACCGGCCGTAAATGCGATCGCCATAACACTTCGCGCATTTCCCGCAACACCGGCAAGCAGATATCGTGCGCAAACATCAGCGATCCAGCCGCCGCGCAAGGCACTATGGTTCCGTTGATGGGACCTGCGAAGGGTGGCCCTCCCCAAGCGACGTAACCGACCGGGCTGTCGGAAGCAGTAATGCCCCACATATTAGGCCCGTATCCGGCATAGCGAGTCTGCAGGCTGATGCAGAAATCCCGGTGCGCATAGGTAGCCGATGATCGAATTTTGGAAATAATCAACATAGGAGGATCGCCGTCCTGCTGATGGCGGAAATCAACCCAGGCGTGGGAGAACTGATGGGTAAAGAGCGGGCCGCCGCTGACGAACACCCAGTCGTCGTATTGCACCTCGGGCCGAACCCAGGCGTACCAGCTATCGGTCGAGATGGGTGTTTGTCGAGCCGATGGCCATCAGAGTACAGAACAGAGGCCTCGCTATAGGCGTTCCAGTTCGCTTTCAGAAAGCCGGAGCCGGGCATGCGCCATGAGAAAGCAGTAGCGGACTGCCCGCGAGCATCCAGGTGAAGTCGACCCGATCGAAAATCTGGTGAACCAGAGATTGAATTTCGCGATCGCCCGAGAAGTAACCACCGGCCGTAAGCACTCCGCAAAGGAGCAGTGCGGTGTCGATGCTGGAGATTTCGGAGTTCAGGCGGCGACTTCCGCTCGAAGCGTCGATGAAATGGTAATACCAGCCGTGGTCGTGAAAAGCTTGGCCCCAGAAGTACCGAAGGTAACCAGGACGCGGCTCGCGAACCTGATCGCGCGGCAACCAGCCGCGGCTCGCACCGATGCACAGCGCCGATAACCCGAAGCCTGTCGCGGCCGTGCTGCCGACGTTCGCTCCGGAATGGGAACCGTCGTACCGCGCGCGGTCCATGACGATACCAGTACGAGCATCCGCTTGTTCCCAGAAATAGCGGACGCAGCGTTTCTGATAGTCCTCCAGGAACAACCGGTCTTCGGCTTTGAGAGGGGGAGTGCTGCTGGGGAGAGTGGAAGCGGAAATTCTCCGGCTAACGGTGGGACCAAGCAGGGCGGCGCCAGCGGTCGACATTAGAAAGTCGCGGCGAGACTGGCCATAGATAGTTCTTCCCGTAGCCATGTAGAGTCGTGTTGATCAAGCGGAGAAAATTCTCCAAAAATCTCCCAAAATTCGTTAGACGTCAAACATGGCGAGGAGGGTTCCGCCGCAGGGCTCGCCCTACGATTCTAAGCCAATCTCGAGGGCGAAGTGAACTGCCCTCTATGCGAAATGGGTTCGTTTTTTCTCTGAGGGAGTGATCCACCCGGAAAGAACGCGGGCTAGCGCTAGGGCACGCCCGCGTTCTCTCGTTGGTGGATTTCGTTAGAAGCTGAAACGCGCCTGCAACTCGATTACGCGCGAGCCCAGAGCCGATTGCGCTTCACCAAAGAACGGATTGCTGGTGACTCCGTCGGTGCTGATCTGCTGGGCCGAGAAGCTGTAGTTCAAAGGCGTCAGATTGGTGATGTTGAAAAGATTGAAGGCGTTGGCCCGGAATTCGAAGCGCGCACCCTCGCCAAAGATCGGGAGCTTGGGCAGTCCGAACGACTTCTGCAGAGTCATATCGATGTCCCGGAAATTGGGACCACGAAGCGAGTTCCGGCCCACTGCGGGAGCGGGCGGGATACCGGTTGCCGGGAAGGTGGGAACCGTGAAGTAGGCAAGAGCGCCCTTTGGGGTAATTCCCGTTCGGCCGTTCAAAGGTACTGTTGCTTGAGTCCGTCCCCGCACCGCCCAGGTAGGCTGCTGGACGCAAATTGCCGTAACCGCTGTTAGGGTAGACCAGATTACCCCCTGTGTTGGTGTAGAGGGGGGTCCAGGGGAATCCGCTATGCCAGTTGAAAATACCGGTGACCTGCCAACTTCCAAAGATCTTCTCTTTCCAGTCGCCGGCCTTGAAGAAGCGCGGCTCGTAAGTTCCGTAAGTCTTAATGAGGTGGCGGACGTCGAAATCGGAAGAACCACGCAGATACTGGCGACCAAACGGATACTCACCTAAGTAATAGTCGTTGGAACCTTCGTCGATGGAGTGACTCCAGCGGTATTGCGCGTCAATTTGAAATTGCCTGGAAAACCGATGTTCAATCTCGGCCAGGAAGGCATTGTAGTTGCCACTGGCGTCGTTCAGGAAGTACGACATGGTTTGAATCTGCGGGTTCGTGAGCCCGTAATTGAGATTCAGGTTCTCCTGCCGGGTGGAGTGGCGGCTGCTGCTGCCCTGGTAGCCGAGTTTGGCAGTCCAGTTGCCGCCGAGGTCGTATTGCGTGTCTAGCGAGTAGCGATAGCTGTAGGGCGTCGGCAGATTCTGGGGAAAGCCTACCAGGCTCAGCTGGGAAGCCCCGATAGGCAGGTTAGTATTCGGATCAAAAGTCTGACGCGCATTGGGATTAGCGGGGTAGCCGGAGAACTGATTGACATTGGATGGAACAGCGTAGACCACATTGTTGCCAGTCAATGTAAAGTTCGCGACGAGCGGCGGATTACTGCGGCCATTCAGGGTAATCGCTTCCTGCATCCGGTTGTAGCCAATGCCGAAGCCTCCGCGCACGACGAATCGTTCACTGGCCGGATTGCGGCCTCCAGGCAAATCCAAACTGAGGGCTGAAGTTGAGCTTGTCCGCGTTGTAGAGGTCCCCACCCAGGCGAAGACGCAGGCCGATAAGAGGATTGGCGCCCGAACCGAGCACGACGCTGCTGATGTTCCCGTATTTCTCGTGAACAGGCGCGAAGTATTCATAGCGCAGGCCAAGGTTCAGTGTCAGATTAGGCATTACTCGCCAGTCGTCCTGGACGAAGCCGCTGTAAATGGCTGAACGGATGTATTTAGTCGCCGAACTCGGGGCGCCCGGTCCGGCGGATCGAAATTTCCTGTCTCCTGGTAGGGTGCATCGTTCGCTAAACTCCAGAGATTTCGGAAGTAGAAGTTAGGCCGGCCGTTAGAAGCAGTGTTATCGGCATTCTGTTCCCAGTAAAGATCGACACCGGCCCGGATGTTGTGGTTGCCGCGCGTGGTGCTGACCGTGTCACGAAAGTTAAAAGTCGTCTGGGCGAAGATACCGGGCCCGGGAGCACCGAGATTTTGGATGTTGTTGATAGAACCGAAGGCGTCGGTATAAAGCTGCGGCAAACCCCAGGGCTCCTGTGGATTGCTCGCAATCTCGTTAAAGTGCCAGCGCGTCACGTTAAAGCGGGCTTCATTCAGAACGGTCGGCGAAAACGTCCTGTTCCAAAGCACAGCCGCTGTTTCGTTCAGACGGTCACTATTCCACAGATTCGCCGAGCGGACAGGACCGTTGAAGAAGGTGGTCGTGTTCGGGACGTAGTACGTGGTGAAAGCAATCAGATCTTTGCTGGTGGCCTGGTAATCAGCGCGACCGCTATACTGCTGAGGGCGCGAAGTTGTGGGGTTAACGGTCTGGAAGAAAGCGATGTCGGGCACGCCATCGAGACCGCCACCGGTGCCGAAGTTGCCATTATTTACGTAACCGGGATCCTGCCGTCCTGAACGGTAACCCACGAAGAGGAGAACCGACGTCTAGTCCGAGGTACTGACCATTACTGAACACCGGTTGGCAGGCAGAGGCACTGGCGATGCCGGCCTGAGCGCACGTTCTCGGCACAATGGCATTGGAGGCCACAGCTTCCCCGGGATAGCCGGCGATCTTAGCCGCAATGCTGTTCGGATTGGCAGTCCTGACGGCTGTCAGGAATTGCGGCGTTTCGAACCAATTCAGTCCGGTTGCGAGGGAACTGGTCAAAACGGTATCGTACGAGAAAAAGAAGAAGAGATGGTTTTTGATGATGGGGCCGCCGAGACTGCCCGCCCATTCATTAAATCGATCGTTGTCCCGCTGAACCGGGTTGTTGGGCCCGTTGTACCGCTGGTACGCATTTAGCCCCGGGCGATCGGCTTTGAAAAGTGCGCTGCCATGGAACTCGTTGGTGCCGTTCTTGGATACGACAAGCACCTGTGCACCACTGCCGCGCCCGTTTTCTGCGCTATAGGCATTCGATTGAACCGTGACTTCCTTGACAGATTCTTCGTTTGGAGTGATGACGGCGGCTCCGCCCCAGGCCAGGCTATTGACTGAGACTCCGTCCACTTGGAAGGCGTTGGAACTGTTGCGGGTTCCATTAGCGACAATCTGCACCTGGTTTTCGGTCGCGAATGAGCCCGAGGTGGCGCTACTGCCACCGGGGCCCGCACTTCCCGGGAGATTCGAGGAGTTACCGCCACCGGCATTGCGGGCATTATCGCCGAAGGAGCCAGGAGCAAGTTGCGCCACCTGAAAGGCATCGCGGCCGAAGGTGGGAAGATTCTGTACCTGTTGGGCAGAGAAGGTACCGAAATCGTAGCCGTCTGAGTTTCGATGGCGGGAGTTTCGCTGGCGTTGACAGTAATCGACTGCGCTGCTGTCGTGGCGAGATCAAGTTGAACATCCTGCGCACGGGCTTGTTCATTCGCAATCACCAAGTTCCCGATTTGTTTTTTCGCAAAACCCTGCTTTTCCACCGTTAGGCTGTAAGTTCCCGGGGCCAGCCCAGGAATGGCATACACCCCTGAACTGCTCGTAGTGGCAGTTTTGGTTGTTGACGTTTCTTTGCTTTGCAGAGTGACGGTGGCGTCGGGCACGACGCCGCCTTGTGAATCTGTGACTGTTCCCTGAACGCTCGCACGATATTGTGCCGACAGGGGCAGCGTTAATAGTGCCGGCAACAAAGCCAGCAAAAATGTTCTGACGAAGCGAGACATACTGAAGTTCTACTCCCTCTTAAATAGAAGTTAAGTAGTACTTTCGATTACATAGAATTTGCAGGCGTCTGTAGAACTTACACTGCTAGAGGAGGAGTAGCACTGCCGCACCGAACGTAGCAATTCCCAGGGTCAAGAACGTCACGTAATCCCCAATGTGTCCGCTGTGAAGCATCCGCAGGAGCTCGAGGGGCGTTTCCAAACGTCGACCCATGTTCCGGGCACCGGCGCTTTTCAGATGAACGAAGGCAATTAGGACAGCCGCCAGCACAACTAGGAGACCTCTCATCTCGACAACGGCCGGAAGCTTTGCTGCGCTGTCGCCCGGCCATCGCGCGTTGTCGAGCACATGAGCGGCGTAGGCCGAAGTGCTGCAGAAGCGGCTGGCAGTCTGCCAGGCACCAGCGGGTAGGCCAGGGTAGAGTCCCAGAAACAAGCCGCACACGAGAAGTGCGATCGCGGGAAGCAACATGCAGGCAGGCGTATGGCTATGGCCGCCCTCCGTTTCGGGCTGCTCCTCATTTTTCCCGTCTCCGTCACTGCTGTCCTGGCCCGACTCCTTTACATGCGGCGGACCCCAACCGAGAAAGATGCGCCCGCCCGCCCGAAGAGCGGAGGCGCAGGTCAGCAACCCTGCGAAGACGGCGACCCATGGAATCCACACAAACCCGACAGAGTGGGCACTTTCATGCAAGATGGAGTCTCCAGCCGCGATGCCGGACATTGGTAAGCCGGCCAGGCAAAGTGCGCCGCAGAAAAAACAGCGGCGGTCCAGCGCGTCGCTGTTCCCTTCCCCTGCAGTTCACCTTCGTCGACGCTCTTGAAGCGATGGAGCAGGATACCGGCCGTAAGGAACAGGGCCGCCTTGGTAAAGCCGTGGCCCAGAACGTAAATGGCCATCCCGGTCAGTGCCATAGGTGTGAAGAGGCCGAAGCCCATGATGAGGATGCCCATATGGCTGATCGTGGAGAACGCGAGGAGACGCTTTAGGTTGCGCTGGCAATAACACATCGTGGCTCCCACTAAAGCCGTCAAGGCACCCAGGATGGTGATGATCCATCGGAGGTGGTCAACGTGAGAGCCGAGGACGGGTTGAAAGATGGTCCAGTAAATACGCACTACGGCGTATAAACCCATCTCCACCATGACCCCGGAAAAAAGGATGCAGATCGGTGTGGGCGCTACGGCATGAGCGTCGGCAAGCCAAAAATGAAACGGCACCACGGCCGCCTTCACCAGATACCCGCAAACGAGAAAAGTAAAGGCCACCAACACGAGGCGATCAGCATGACCGGAAGCCAGATTGCGCCCGATCTGGGCCATATTGAGAGCGCCGGTGCGGGCGTAAAGCAAGGCCAGGCCGGTGATGACGAAATAGGCTCCGATCGTGTTAGTCACCGCAAAATTGAGAGCACCTTGCAAACTGCCCGGATCTTCGATTTTGTGTGCACATAGCGCAAACGCGGCGGCGCTCATCAGCTCGAAAAAAACGAACAGATTGAAAAGGTCGCCCGTGAGAGCGAAGCCCTGTAGGGCGCCAAGAAAAACAATGATCAAGGCATGGAGATGATTCTCAGCATTGTCGAAGTACTCGGCGGAAAACACGACCGCAGCAATGGTGAGAACGGCAGCCAGACCGGCCAGACCGGCGCCGATGGGATCTACCGTGAACGCAATACCCAGAGTGACCTTGTGAAAGGCGTGCCACCCACCGAACCAATAGACGATCGTTGTGGCTTGGGAAGCTCGCAGCAGGTAGATGTCTAGACCGCCTACAGTGACCGCCGCGGCTAAGGTAATCCAACGCGACGCAGATTCAGAAATGGCCTTGGTCAGCGCTGCAAGAAGAGCAGCCGTGAAGAGTGGGACGATTACCGCGAGAACAGGCGAGTGCTTCCCGAGGGCATCCAACCAGGTGTGGAACATAGATTCTTGAAGAGGGCTTCAGCCGCCCAGCTTTCTCGAGATTATCGGGATCAAGGGTGCCGTGCCGTTTGTGAATCTGCACAGCCAGCGCTAGCAAGAGCGCCATCACGGTCACTTCAACCACTACGTCCGTCAACATGAGCGCCTGCACAACGGGGTCGACGGCCAGAGTTCCGGGCCGCATGTCGGCGTAGATGGGCGCAGGCCGGCCGGAACGATAGCCGATGGAAACAAGCAATACGTAACTGGACGACTGGATGACCCCGACGCAGATGCAGAGGTGGACGAGGTTGCGGCTACTGACAACGCCGTAGAGTCCGATTAAGAAAAGCCAGGCCGCTACCACGAACGGCAGATATCCAATCATTCCTTCGCTTCCATCAACTCTTCGAGATACACCAGCATGATGAGGACGAAGCCGCCACCCACTTCCAAACCCACGCCTAAATCAATTAGACCGACCATCCCCCCGGAAGTGACCGAACCGACTTTGCCGATCGGCAGGAAGTTTTCGAGAAATTGACCGCCGGCGATGATGCAAGCGCCGCCGATCAGAATATAGAGAACAGCGCCGATGGCTTCGGCGATCTCAACCATTCTGGGGGGCGCCAACTTCCGAAACTGGGGATACGAGCCCGCCAGGTAGACCAGGAGCGGAGCGGTCGCGAGGATGACACCACCTTGGAAGCCTCCACCGGGAGTCAATTGTCCGTGCGTCACCATGTAGTAGCCGAATAGCACAGTGGGCGCTATCAGGAGCAAGGCCGCAATACGAACCGCGGCGCTGGCAGGCGAAATCTTCCGTTTGCCGGCATGATCCTCATGATCCCGGGAAGGATCGTCTTTGGCCCTGCGCATGAGAAGGACAACACCCATCACGGAGGCAAACAGGATGAACTCTTCACCCAGCGTGTCGAAGCCGCGGATGTCGAAATTGACAGCCGTAACCGCGTCGGTAATATGTCGGGTTTCAACGGTAGCGATGTTGACCGCATCGCCATAAGGGCTCTGGCTCTGGCCCACGGGCGCCAGTTCACCATAGCCGGCGAAGAAAACCGCGGCGAGTAAAGCAGCTCCGATCCAAAAAACGATTGCGCGAGTTCGCCTAAACACTATGCCTAACCACTTCGCCTAACCTCGAGATTGTTTCTTCACTCGCGCCAGTGCGAGAAGGATCATCAAAGGCAGCGCTACGGCACCGACCACGATTTGCGAAAGGGCAACATCCGGCGCCTGGAAGACGAAAAACATGATCGCCAGCAGGAAGCCGTAGAAGCTGACGACTATGGACTGTGCCAAGGGGTCGCGGGTCAGAACGACTCCGGTTCCACCGCCGGCGACAAGCAGCAAGATAAAAATTTGTAGAGCCTGATCCATCGCGGTTCGATTTATGTTGCGCTCTCACGGGGAACAACGATGTGGTCGCCGTCCCTCGGTTGCCACTGCTGGTTTCTGCGCACGCGTGCGGCCCGGGCAATTGCATGGGTCAGAACAGGGTTCGCCAACACAAGCAGCAGCGCGATGGCGAGGCCCTTGGCTCCCAACTGTGAGAACCCTTCTTTGACGAGGATAGCGGCCGGCAAAGCCATTGCACCGATCACTGAGCCGGGCGTCAGAAAGTGGATCTGATCATAAGCATCATGGAAGAAGAGGATCCCGATAGCTGTGAGAGCAAAGGACAGCAAGCCGACCGCCAAAAAGAGGTAGATAAGGACGTTCTGTAAATTCATAGCCACGGCATCTGCATCAGTGCACAGTAATCACAGCCAACGCTCGAGGAAGCGCGCAAAAACTAATCCGCCGCCGAAGGCCAGTAGAGCCATCGTCAACGCAAGATCCACGAAGGACGCCCGGCCGTAGCCCTCCGCCAGCAGCAAAAGAATAAGAGCGGTCATGGCGCTGGCGGCCTGAAGTGCAACCAGACGATTGATGACGTCCCCCCTGAGGCAAACGATCAGGCAGGGAATCATAAGGACCAACAAGACAAACACAGACGCTAGCCAGGGGTTCATGTCTTAGAAGGTCCGGACGACTCCAGATCGCGGATCATCTTTGGCACCGGTGTGTCCTCTAGTGAGTGGACCAGCATCGCATTCTTCTGAGTATCGATTCCCACGACGTAGGAGTTGGGCGCAAATGTTGTAAACAAGGTGGCCAAAGCGCGGCGTCCTGCTTTCTCTCTATCGCTGCCCGCCGGATGGAAAGGGATATCCTGCCAGACCGAGCGACTTGGTTCACCCCGCAAGTGACGGGCCAGCGCCGCCACCAGCATACGAAGACCTTCGCCGGTCATTCCCGGAACACTGCAGATAGTAGCGAGCCAGGTCGGCTGCAGGTCGGCCGCGATAGGAGCAGCGCATAGCGACCGGTGTAGCGCGAACAGGGTGATGCTGGATGCCGCCGCCCCTACCACCAGTTCACTGATGCTGAACTGGAAGATAAAGAAGAACCACAGGCCCAGCAAGGCCACCCAGACCAGCAAACCGGCAGTAAAAGACCGCACTTCTTAAAGACTCAATCGGAGCCAAAGGATTTCGTATCTAATAGCTTTCTGGCAGACGGGCCCGGCAAGGGGTTCCCTTCACTCGTCAGTCCAGAGCCTGCTGACGTTTGCAATCGCTATACTGACGCCTTACTGATGCGGGCACTGCTGAAGACGAAAAGCATCGATTGGATGTTGGAAGAGTCGAACGTCGAAGGCAAGCGCCTGAAGCGATCGCTAGGTCCCTGGAGCCTGATTGCGTTCGGCATCGGTGCCGTCATCGGCGGAGGCATCTTCACCGTTACGGGCACAGCGGCAGCCGGCCAGCACCTTTCCGTTCCGTCCGTGATGAACGCTCCGGTCTTAGACCTGATGATCCACGGGTCGGCAGCGACATCGATGATTGGGCGGCCCGGGGCCGGCCCGGGACTCACCCTCTCCTTTATTCTCGTCGCGATTACTTGCGGCTTCGCTGCTCTCTGTTATGCCGAACTCGCTTCGATGATCCCGATTTCCGGGAGTGCTTACACGTACGCCTATACAACGCTGGGCGAGATTTTTGCTTGGATTATCGGCTGGGATCTGATTCTGGAGTACGCAGTCTCTAACATGTCGGTCGCAGTCGGCTTCTCTGCGTACTTCAACGTCATGTGCGACTACCTGTTTGGCGCTCATCTGCCCCGTTATCTTTCCGAACCGGCCATTGTGGACGGCAGTCTGACCCATAGCCTGTTCAACCTGCCGGCCTTTCTGATCGTAATGTTTCTCAGTTGGATCCTGGTGCGCGGCGTGAAAGAGAGCGCAGGCGCGAACAACGTCATGGTCGCCATTAAGATCGCGGCGGTCCTGCTGTTTATCTTCGGCGCGATTGGCTCGGTCAAGTCGGCGAACCTTCATCCCTTTTTGCCGAACGGATTCCCGGGCGTAATCAGCGGCGCTGCGATTGTGTTCTTCGCATTCATCGGCTTCGATTCGGTCTCCACGGCGGCCGAAGAATGCGAGAGTCCCCAGAAAAACATGCCGATCGGCATTATCGGCACGCTCGTAATTTGCGGTCTGCTCTACACGTCCGTGGCTTTCGTCCTCACGGGCATCGTCAACTGGAAGACTCTGGACAATGCTTCTCCCGTGGCAAACGCGTTAGGCGCCATCGGCATGAACAGGCTGCGCTTTACGGTGACTGTGGGCGCTCTGCTCGGAATGCTTTCATCCCTGCTTGTCTACCAATATGGCCAGGCACGAATCTGGTTCGCGATGTCGCGGGACCGCTTATTGCCGGACGTTTTCTCACGCGTTCACAAACGCTTTCATACCCCGCACGTCACTACCTGGGTAGCGGGCCTGGCGGTAGGCTTGCCTGCCGGCATCTGGGACATTGGAACCTTTGCAGATTTGTCGAACATCGGCACGCTGTTTGCGTTCATCATTGTGTCCGCCGGTGTGATCATTCTACGCAGGACGGACCCCCATCGCAAGCGATCGTTCGCCGTGCCCTACTCTCCATTTACCCCGTGCCTTTCGATCGTCTGCTGCCTCGCGCTCATGCTCGGGCTTCCTCTGGAGACGTGGATTCGATTCGTGGTCTGGCTGGTAATTGGTCTGTCGATCTACTTCTTATATAGCCGGAGGCGCAGTCCGTTGCAGCAGGCTCCCGAAGAACTTAGCCTGCCCCGGCAACAATGAAAACTCGCTGGCAGTACGTGATTCTTGGGGTTCTGTTCTGCTGGGCTCTATCGGCACAACTTACCTTCTCCGTCTCGGCTGTCCAGCATTACTTCAGTCGTTATCAGAACCTGGAACTCCCTTTCGTTCGGTTAGAAGACTCCACGGTCATTCGATTTATTCCTGTGCAGTACAGAGGCTCTGGTCTTCGGCGCGGGGACGACATTCTTTCGCTGGACGGCCAACCCGCAACCGGACGAATGATCTTTGAGAACTACCCGGCGCACTTGCATCCCGGCCAGACGCTATGGGTGAAAGTTCAGCGGAATGTTGGCGGAAGCAATCAGATAGTCGACATACCGGTGAAGATGCAGCCGCTGGTCGAGGATACGCTCGATTGGGCGAACGTACTGGGTTTGCAGGTGATTCTGCCGCTCAGCTGTCTACTTGTCGGATTCTACATCGCGCTGGCGCGGCCGAGCGACCCTCTCGCGTGGATAACCATGGCCATGCTTGCTTCGTTCGGTCAAGCCGTTTTCAGCGGAACGTCTTGGGCGCTCAGCTCGCCCTGGCGAGAGTCGTATTTTGTCTACCACCCGCTACTCGCCAGCACGTGGCCATTGTGGCTTGTACTATTTGGGCTTTATTTTCCTGTTCCCACTCCGCTGGTAGAGCGTCATCGCTGGATTCCCTGGTTGCTGGCGCTGGTTCCCGCCGGACTCTTTGTCATGGATGTGTATGGCAATTTTGGCCTGGGTCGGCATATGCGGGAAATGCGCTGGATGAGTGGTGTCTCGCTCGCGATCCACCGCCCGGTGGTCCTCGTCTTCACCGCCTATGTTGCGACCTTCTTTTATTTGCTGGCCTCCAAGAATCGCAGCGTCGCAAATCCTGATGCGAAGCGCCGCATTCACCTGATGATCAACGGCTGCACACTTGCGCTTCTACCGCTGCTGCCGGTGGTTCTATCTCAGATTCACTTCTTGCCACATCTTCCGGCATGGCTGCAGACCTGCCTGCTCCTGATGATGCTGCTCTTCCCGGCTACGATGGCCTACGTCATCGTCGTCCAGCGCGCGATGGATGTCCGCATGGTGGTGCGAAGCGGAGTCAAATACGCTATCGCCAGTCAATCCATTCGCATCTTACGGTTAATCCTGCTGGTTGGTCTTGGCGTTGTCACTAGCAGGCTGACGACAACCAGTGAACATGCGGGCGAAGCGGTCCTGATCGCCTGCCTAGGGACAGCCTTGATCCTAGGTATCCGGCGGATCTCAGTGAATGTGAATCAGTGGATGGATCGCCGCTTCTTCCGTGAAGCTTATAACGCCGAAATCATCTTGACCGAGCTCAGCAACTCGGTTGCCACCATACGCGAGGTGCCGTTGCTGGTAGAAACGGTAGCCACACGCATCGCCGAATCGCTGCACGTGCAGCGGATTGCCGTACTGCTCGGCCAGGGAGACATTTTCCATCCCGTTTACGCGATGGGCTTTGACAGTCGAGTGCCGGTTGAGTTCCGGCCCAGTAAAAGCACACTGCAAACTGTCACGAGCATGGGGCCTTCCGCTCGCATTTACTTCGATGATCCACAGTCCTGGGTGCACGGAACGCCGCCGGGCGACCAACAGGTACTCCAGCAGCTCGACGCTCAAGTTCTGCTCCCGGTCACGCGAAAGAGCCGTCTGCTTGGCTTGATCAGTCTCGGTCCAAAGCGATCGGAGGCGCCCTACTCACGCGAGGATCTGCAACTTCTGGGAGCACTCGCTTCTCAGACCGGCTTGGCACTCGAAAATGCGGAGCTGACTGAGAAGATCCGCACGGAGGTTGCTGCGCGCGAACGGCTGAATCGCGAACTGGAGATCGCCCGCGAGGTGCAGCAGCGGCTCTTCCCCCAATATCTGCCGGTAATCGAGGGCCTTGATTTCGCGGGATATTGCCGTCCGGCGTTGGAGGTGGGCGGCGACTACTACGATTTCATCCGGCTGGCCGGGAACGGACTAGGCATAGCTGTCGGCGATGTCTCCGGCAAAGGAATCGCGGCAGCGCTCATGATGGCGAGTCTACAGGCCTGCCTTCGCGGCCAGACCCTCAATGCGCCGTCCACGCTGGCTCACCTGGTGGCCAACATCAATACCCTCGTCTACGAAGCCTCCGCAGAAAACCGGTATGCGACGTTCTTCTACGCTCAATACGAGCCCGCGAGACGTTTGCTGTATTACGTCAATGCCGGCCACAACGCTCCCGTCCTGTACCGTTTCCAGACCACGACCCAAGAATTCATCCGGCTGGATGAGGGTGGCACAGTTCTCGGTCTATTTCCGTCCGTTCCCTTCCAGGAAAGTGAAATCAGCCTGCAAAGGGGCGACATGCTGGTGGCCTTTACGGACGGCATCAGTGAAGCAATGGATCTGAGCGATGGCGAGTACGGCGAAGAGCGGCTTCTGGAGACACTGCAGGTCTGTCAGGGATGCTCCGCCGAAGAGGCCGTTCTGCGTCTGATGAGCAGCGTGGACCTGTTCACGGCCGGAGCCCCGCAGCATGATGACATGACGCTTGTCGTGGTTCGCGTTTTGTAGACCTGGACGCACCTGGCTAACCGATCGTTGGACGAGATGAGTGCTAACGGCCCACTAAGCTCCCGACGCGTTCGGAGGATGAACCGGACTCAAAAGCCCTCCCATACCAGCGCCGGAAAGGTTGACACGGAACGAAATCCTACGGATTCGTACAAGCGAATGGCCTGCAGATTTGAAGCAGTAACGGTTAGGCCGACAGAAGTGGATCCAATTTCCTCTAAGCGCAAAAGGCCCAACCGAAGCAGCTCGTAGCCAAGATGCGAGCCACGCAGACCCGGCAAAACACATAGCTGCGTGACGTGGCCAGTATTGGCCGCAACCATGCTGGTGAGACAAGCGCCGCAAACCCGTCCGGTCCGATCGTCGATAGCGAGTACCGATGAGCCGGGTGAGAAGTCTCCGCACCCGGGATACTTGACGATATTGGTCAGAAAGTGGCGGGCGCCGGGAATGCTGCGGTACTGGTCATTGATCTCGCTATCTACATGGCCGCGGTACGACGCAGCGAGTACATGTGCTACTTCTTCGTGGTAGCGTTCCGACCACGGCACAAAGCTGACACGACCTGTAACCGTAGCCGGGAGCAGTTGCCGCGCTGCGCCGCCCGGAATCTCCATAAAGTAACGGTCATGACGTTCAAGCTGCTGAAGCAATGGGAGTGTTTCATTCACGCCTCGCAGCAGCATGAGCTGCGACTCGATCCTCTTGAGACCTGACACGCGGGTGAGCCCTCCGATGAGGCCATTCAGAAGAGCCGCTTCGTATTCCAGATCTGCGTGGCTCTCCCGCACGTAAAAATCACCGATCAGCCCCTTGCGTCCTTCAATCACGAAGTAGGCGTAGCCTACGACATCTCGGCCGATCCGGAGTGCGTAGCCCAGCAGCGAGTGGATTCGCACAAACTTCCGTAGGAGTTCAGCGGCAGGTCGGAAATCCCAGGCAAAACGCTGGCGCCAAACCTCGGTCTCCTCGATCAGGAGCGGATCCAAATCGGTAGGGTTCAGGCAGGAGAGTTCCACCACCTCACACAGTGGCGGTTCTGGACGAGCGGACATCTCGAAGACTATCTTTTCAGAACTGACGATCCGGTGAGGGCCATAGAGGCTTCTCCGTGCAGAACCTGTCCAATACGCGCCGCCGCCTCTCGCGTGCGCTCATGGTTCTCGATCAGACTGAAGCGTACGAAACCTTCGCCCATGGGTCCGAAGCCGATCCCCGGAGATACAGATACGCCAGCCTCACGCATAAGGAACTTCGAGAATTCCAGCGAGTCCATAGAACGGAACGCTTCCGGCATCTTAGCCCAAACGAACATGGAAGCTTTCGGTGGCGGCACAGGCCAACCTGCCTCGTCTAGTCCGGAGATGAGGGTATCCCGGCGTGCCTGATAGAGTTCCCGGATCTGCCCTGGCGCTTCATTGCATTCCAGAAGGGCGGTTACAGCAGCGATCTGAATTGGTTGAAAGATACCGTAGTCCAAATAGCTTTTGATGCGGGCCAGAGCGGCGATCAAGCGGCGGTTTCCGAGACAGAACCCAACGCGCCAGCCGGCCATGTTGTAACTCTTCGTCATCGAGTAGATCTCGACGGCATACTCTGCGGCTCCCGGCACCTGCAGGATGCTGGGCGGCCGGTATCCATCAAACCCCAGCTCAGCATAAGCGAAATCGTGAATGATGTAAGTGCCGTGTTCGCGTGCCAGATCGACGATGGCCTGCATGAACGCCAGATCGACCGTAACAGTCGTAGGGTTGTGCGGGAACGAGATCAGAATGACCTTCGGCTTCTTCACTGACGACTTGTAAAGTCCCCGCAGTCCAGAAAGAAAGGTCTCCGCGTCCGGCATCGGCAGCATGTGGGCATCGCCTTCAGCCATAATTACGCCGTACTGATGAATCGGGTAAGCAGGATTGGGAGAGACAACGACATCTCCCGGACCGATTATTGCGAACAGAAGGTGCGCGAGCGCGTCCTTGGCACCGATGGTGACGATGGCTTCACCATCAACGTCCAGCTTGACTCCGTACTGTTCGGCATAACGCGCCACAATCGCTTCGCGGAGCGCCGGAATCCCACGTGATACCGAGTAGCGGTGGTTAGCCGGATTCGGTACAACTTCAATCAACTTTTCGACAACCGGATCCGGCGTCGCACCATCGGGATTTCCCATTCCCATGTCGATGATGTCTTCACCCGCAGCTCGCGCCTTATCCCGCAGATCGTTAATGACGGCGAAAACGTACGGAGGAAGTTTCTGTATGCGATAGAACTCGTCGCTCGACGGCAGCGGCATATCAGACCAGTGTAACGGGGCGCTTACGATCTCCGCGAAAAATTCTAAAAGGAAGAAAAATGATGGCAGCCACTAGCTCGAGAGCACCGGTTACAGCGATGCCTACGATTCGGAAAGGAAGAAGGAGAATCCAGATCAGCGGGTACAGAACCAGTGCGAGCAGCGCCAGAGGCCAGGAAATCAGGAAGAGAAGGCACCAGAGAAGAAACGTAAGCATATCGATCCTTCATAGCTTACGAACTTCCGCCACCTTAAGTTCCCTTCTCCCCTAAGGCTTCCCGTTCGTTTGCGCCTCTCGAAAGGGATCGGTTTTTGCGTTGTTGCTGTTCCACTTCGGAGCCACAGGACTGTTCGCCAGATTGATCAAAGCAAGGGCGACCATCCTGTCCACGCGCGCCATATTGTCGTAGTCGATCTTTGGCCACTCATCGCCCAGGCCGTGATAGTCGGCGTAGTCGAAAGCAACACATAAGGTGTGTGCCGGCACACCCTGCTCGGCTAGGGCTGCGTTGTCGCTTCGCACAAAATAGTCGTCGCTGGCGGGCTTCTCCATATATACTTTGATGCCAGTCAGCCGGCCGGCCTTCTCCAGGTACTTCGTGACTTCCGAGTAGTCGTATCCAGTGACACTGACATTGTTGATCTTCTTGCCCTCGGTCGAATCGGTGCGGCCCACCTGCTCCAGATTGAGGTCGGCAACCGTCTTCCCGATCGGATAGACAGGATGTTGGCCGTAGTACGAGGAGCCGATATCGCCCCGCTCCTCACCGAAGAAGGTCATAAAAATGATGGATCGCTTCGGGTGTGGATTCAGGCCCGCCAAAGCTCTGGCGATTTCGATCACCGAGACTGTGCCGCTTCCGTCATCATTCGCTCCATTAAAGATGCTGTCTGAACCGTTAGCCTTGGTAGCCAGGGACATACCTTTTCCGGTTTCGATGGTGCCGATGTGGTCATAATGCGCGGTAAGCATCACATAGGTGCTTTTTAGCTTCGGATCCGACCCTGGCAGGACCGCAATCACGTTCTTCAGAAGCACTTTCTGGTCGTCCGGGGCTGGAACTTCCAAACTGATCGTCCGCTCGGCGTGAGCATTGGGATTCGCCAACCACTTCGCCAGTTCCTCGCTTTCTGCGGCGATGATCGGTACGCCACTCCGCTTCTCCGCCTGCTCGGCGCTTAGAAGGGAAGGTCGGCCGGTCCGCCCTCGCCCGACCAGAATTAGTGCCTTCGCGGCCGAGGCTTTCACCGCACTCTCAAAGGCCCGCAGACGTGAGAATACCGATTCGCGATCCGCTTCGGGAACGCTCTCGTATGAAATGCTCGGCGCAAGCACGATCTTGTTCGCGATCTGAATATCCTTCAGAGCGTCCGGTGTCTGCTCCTTGACAATGATCACCGGGCATCGTTCCAGGTTTAGCGCAGAAGAACCTTCCACCAGAGCGATGGAACTCACCGGGATGGTTGACTCACGGCTACCTTCCTGGAGCGTTATCGGAGTAGACAGCTTCGGAAGTCTTCGATCAACCATGGCAGCCAGTTGAAAGTAGTCGTGGTCTCCGCCCGGCTTCAACCCGGCAGCTCGAAACTGAGAAGCAATGAATTCAGCTGCCACCTCCAACCCGGGAGATGGCGTGTAGCGTCCGGCGAGGGCATCGGAAGAAAGGAAGGAGAGATCGCCCTTGAGATTCGAAGCTCGAATGCCCGCGAGTGCAGCTTTCACGTCCGCTGGAATCGCAGGGAGACCTGCTTTGCCATCCAGCGCAGTGCCCGGAGCAATCTTTCCTGCGTCGCGGGCCGTGGATTGTGGAAAGGCCGAGTGGGCAATCACAAATATTGCGAGGATAAGCGAAGTTCTCGACTTTGCCGCTAAATTCAAGGCGGAAGGCATCTTCTTGTACTGTACAAACGCCTCGGTCAACGCATAACAGAAGAGCTCAGGTATCCGATCGGTGCTACGCTGATCTCCGCAAAGCGGCGCCGGGCAGTCGACGAGACCCGCTGACAAGGAGGTGTTTGTGTTTGGTTCAGAGATTCTCGATGTGGCGATCGGCCTGATCATGATGTTTTTACTGGTCAGCCTGATCAGTTCGTCCATCAAAGAAGCATTAGAAACGGTTCTCAACCATCGGGCCAAGGATCTCGAACGAGGCCTTCGCGAAATGCTCGGCGATATCCGACGCGAACACATTGTCCCGGCGCTTTACAAACATCCGCTCATCGACGGCTTGTTCAAAGGGAACTACGTCGCCGGCATTACCCGTAATCTGCCGTCTTATATCCCATCCCGCACTTTTGCGCTCGCCATTATCGACCTGCTGGCACAGAATACGGCGGTACCGCCGCAAGAAGTGGGCGATCCCGGAACGCAGGCTCACGGGATACCAACCTTGGAGATGTTCAAAGATGCAGTTGCGGCTCTACCCGCCGGCTCCCGGCTACGCGGCTCTTTGTTGCCGATTATTGCCGTCGCCCATGGAGACGCCGCCAACCTGCATTATGAGATCGAACGGTGGTACGACGCTTCAATGGATCGGGTGTCCGGTTGGTATAAAAAACGGACCCAAATTATGCTAGCGCTTATCGGCATTGGCCTGGCCGTGGCGATGAATATCGATGCGATTGCAATCGTGCGCTATTTGAACACCAGCCAGACGGCGCGCCAGGTGCTGATCAGCCGCATCGAGCATTACCAGCAGGTCAACGCTAAAGCCCCTTCTCCCAGTGATCCAAGTGAAATCACAGATCCTATGGGCTGGCTCGAGCGTCAAGGCGGCGTACCCCTGGGCTGGGTCACCAGTCCGCTCGCGAACCAATCGGAGTCCGACTACAACCATGACTGGCGGCGGATGCCGAACAGCTTAGGTGCATGGCTCTTCAAAATATCCGGGATCTTACTGACCGGGTTTGCCGTTACCTTGGGCGCGCCGTTCTGGTTCGATGTCCTTAATCGGTTTATGGTGGTCAGGTCCACTGTCAAGCCTGATGAGAAAAGCCCGATTGAGAAGAGTAAGGCCTGATTAATGGTCTGCCTCGGCGGCAACTTTTTTCGGCACCACGCGGACGGTCTCTCCGTCGACCAGGGAATCGGGCGGGTCCGCCACCACCTGCGTATCCGCCGTTAAGCCGGACAGCACCTCGACGGTGTTGCCGAAATCTCGCCCGAGCGTTACCGGAACCATAGCTACGCGATTGCCACCCTTGATCACCGGAACTCGCAACCCCTCTGATCGGAAGACCAGCGAGGTCGCCGGTACCACCAGCGTCGAGGTGTTCGCCTTCATCTTAAAATGCACTTCCGTATACGCATTCGCAAACAGAGTGCCTGTGGGGTTATTGACGTCCACCTCCACCATTAAAGTTCTCGTCACCGGGTCAAACGCATCAGTCGTCCGGACTAGGGTTCCTGGAAAACGCTTGCCGGGCAGATCCGGCAAGGTCAGGTCCGCTTTCATTCCGACTTTTGCCACATGCGAATAGAGTTGAGGTACATTGACGAAAACACGCAGCTTGTTTACGGCGGCCACGTGGAACAGTTCACGGTTCCCTGCGCCGCCCGAACCTGATGCGATGAGTTGGCCCACATCCGTGTTTCGGGCGGTAACCACACCATCGAACGGCGCATAAATCTTTTCAAAGGACACCATTTCCTGCAGCCGCCGCACATTGTCCTGCGCCGAATGTAAGGCCGTCGCCCGGGCCGCCGCGTTCTGGACAGCCGTATCGACGTCCTGTTTCGCAATGGAGTCCTGTTGCAGCAGGCTGCTGTAACGTTCAGCCGTCAGCTGTGCAAGTTTCAGATTCGCCTCTGCCGTTCCTACATCGTCTTTGGCCTGCTGGAGTTGCTGGTCGACTTCCGGACTTTCGATCTCCGCGAGCAACTGCCCCCGTTTGACATGTGCGCCGATGTCGAAGTACCAGCGTTTGAGATAGCCGCTGGTTCTCGCGTAAATCGGAGCATCACTAAATGCTTGAATGTTGCCAGGCAGAACGACTTCTTCTGAAGGCGCTTGTTGCTTGGGCAGCAGAACGGTGAGGTGAGGTAGGGCTCCGGCGTTCGCCTGTTCCCGAAGAACTTCGCGGGCCTTTATGCGCGGTTGGATACCCGTGACTACCAAAGCCGCGGCGATGCCGAGAACAACAAGTAGGCCGAGCAGAACACGCAAGCGCCTCATTAAACCTTCCTCCGACGCCCGTGCACCATACTGAAGAATACTGGCACGAAGAAAAGTGTGGCCACGGTTGCGAAGAGCAGCCCACCGATAACCGCACGTCCTAGCGGTGCATTTTGCTCGCTGCCCTCGCCCAATCCTAAAGCCATGGGCAGCATGCCGATCATCATCGCCAACGCGGTCATCAAAACGGGTCTGAATCGTGTGAAGCCCGCCAGCAGAGCTGCTTCGGATGCGGTCTCCGAGTCAGGCAGTTGCTCTTTGGCGAAGGTAACCACAAGGATGCTGTTCGCTGTCGCTACGCCCACGCACATGATAGAACCCGTCAGAGCGGGCACACTCACGGTGGTGTGGGTAAGAAAGAGAAACCAAACGATACCTGCGAGAGCCGCCGGTAGGGCCGAGATGATGATCAAGGGATCAACCCAGGACTGAAAGTTAATTACGATTAACATGTAAACCAGAACAATCGAAAACACCAGTCCGCCCAGCAGCCCGACGAATGACGATCGCATGGTTTGGATCTGCCCTCGCACCTCGACCCTCGATCCGCGAACCAGCTTGCTTTCGTTTTTTGCAACTAGTCGATCGATCGCTGCAGAGACACTGCCTAGGTCCGTACCGTCAACGTTTCCATAAATGTCGATGACGGGTGCGATGGCGTAATGGGAAACTGACGCGAGTCCGCTCCCTCTCTTCACGGTCGCGACATTGGCCAACAGTTGTGGCGACGCCCCCCCAGCGCTAATAGGAATATTACGCAAGTCATTCAATGTGTTCATTTCGTATTGGGGAGATTCCGCCGCGATGTTATAGCTGACGCCAGTCTTGGGATTAAGCCAGAAAGTCGGCGCCGTCTGAAAGCTGCCGCTCAGGGAGACTAAGACGCTGCTTGCCACATCCCGCGCGTTGTACCCCACTTGTTGAGCCTTTGTGCGATCGATATCGACGAAGAGTTTCGGCTGATTGAACGGCTGTTGGATACGTAGGTCCGTCGCTCCCGGAATGTACTTTACCTGGGCCAGGAGCCGGTCCGCAAAGTCGCGATTGGCTTCGAGATTCGGTCCTAGAACCTGAATGTCGATCGGAGCCGGCAGCCCGAAGTTCAGAATCTGGCTGACAAGATCTGCGGGAAGAAAGTAGAAGAGAACGCCCGGAAACTGCGGCGGGAGTTTTGAACGCAATGCGGAAATGTACTCCGCAGCCGGCCGGTGATCCTCGGGCATGGAGATCAGGATGTCCGCGTCGCCAGGTCCTATGGTTCCGTTGTTGCTGTAAGAGGTGTTTGTGCCGCTGTAGGGCAGGCCGATATTGTCGAGGATGTTGGTCACGTCGTGAGAAGGAATCACGTTGCGAATCTGATTCTCGACGAGGTCGCACAAGTGCGCGGTCTCTTCGATTCGGGTACCGGTGCGCGCCCTCACGTGCAGCCGAATCTGGCCGCTATCGGAAGCCGGAAAGAAATCCTGCCCTAACCAGGGAATCAGGCCCAATGAAACGATGCAGGCCAAGAGAAAGCCAGTGACAAACATCCACTGGTGTCGAAGACAGCTAGAAAGAACAGAACGATAGCGCGCCCGCAGCTTTTCGAAGTTGTGTTCAAACAGTTGCTGAAAGTGTTGGAAAGACCCCCGGCGCGGCTTCTTTGTGGCGACCGCGTCGTGGTGACTGTGCCCCGCAAGAAGATATTTGGCCATGGTTGGGACGATAGTCCGGGACAAGATATACGACGCGATCATCGCGAACGAAACAGCTTCCGCCAACGGAACGAAAAGATAGCGAGCTACGCCTGTCAGAAAGAACATCGGGACAAAGACGATACAGATGCTGAGAGTAGAGACAAAGGCCGGGATTGCGATTTGAGCAGCACCGTCCAGAATGGCTTGTTCGATCTCCTTCCCCATCTCGAAATTGCGGTTGATGTTTTCGATTTCGACCGTAGCGTCGTCGACCAGGATTCCTACCGCGAGCGCCAGTCCGCCCAGCGTCATGATGTTGATGGTTTCGCCGAGGGCGCTCAAAGCAAATAGAGAGCAAAGGATAGAGAGCGGAATGGAGACGGCGATGATGATGGTGCTGCGCCAACTTCCTAGGAAGATAAGAATCATGATTGCCGTGAGACACGCGGCGATCACAGCCTCTCTCACCACGGCAGAAATCGAAGCGCGGACAAAGACCGACTGGTCTCCAATCGGGGTGATCCTGAGCTCGGGCGGCAGCCCGGCCGCAACCCGGGGCAGGAGCTTACGAATTCCCGCGATGATGTCGAGCGTCGACACGTCGCCATTCTTCAGAATGGTCATAAGGGATCCGCGCTGCCCGTCTGAACGCACCACGTTGGTCTGCGGTGGATACCCATCGCGCACGTGACCCACGTCCCTTACATAAATCGTGCTTGCTCCCACTGTCCTCACCGGCAGATTGTTCAGTTCGGCGACCGACAGCGGGCTACCTTGAATCTCAACGTCGTATTCCAGCGCGCCGATCTTCGAAGTTCCCCCTGGCAAGATCAGATTCTGATTGCCAATAGCCGTGGTGATGTCCAGCGGGCTTATGCCATGCGATTGCATTTGCTGGGTATTGAGATCCACCATGATCTGGCGCTGCTTGCCTCCGTAGGAGTTCGGAATGGCAGTGCCGGGAATCGTGATCAACTGCGTACGAATGAAGTTTGAACCAAGATCGTAAAGCTGCTGCTCACTGAGTCCTTGACCGGAAAGTGCCAACTGGAGGATGGGAACAGTGGAAGCGTTGTAGCTCAAAATCAAAGGAGGGGTAGTTCCGGGAGGCAGCTGCTTCAACTGCGACTGCGAGACGGCGGTCACTTGCGCCAAGGCGGTATTGATGTTGGCATGCGGCTGGAAGAAGACTTTTTCCACCGCGATTCCGTTCATCGATTGCGATTCGATATGTTCGATATTATTGACCGTCGTAGTCATGGCCCTCTCGCTGAAATAAACGATGCGATCGGCGATATCCTGCGCGGAAAGCCCTCCGTACTGCCAAACGATACTTACGACCGGGATGTCGATATTCGGGAAGATGTCTACAGGAGTGCGGGTGATCACTACCGGCGCCAGGATCAACAACATCAATGAAAGAACGACAAAGGTGTATGGTCGCCGCAAAGCCAGGCGAACAATCCACATAATTTCTCCTAGTCAGACGTAAATTCGATTATCGGACACCGCAGGACGGGCGCGGTTTGCCGGTTCCTCAGTGTAACTGTCGGTCTGTCCAAAGAGCTGACTAGCCAACATTGTTGATTCGCGGTTAGACTTTAGCTTTGGGGGGAAGCATGTCCTTACGACTAGCCTTTTTGTGTCTTCTCGGCGAGCTGGCATTTGCTCAGGAACCACCACCACCTCAGGTCCCGCCTGCTCCTCCCACAGCACCCGTCCCACCCCGGCCTCCTGCTCCACCGGCTGCCAATGCTGGAGAACTCAGGCAACGTGACCTTTCGACGCCTGCCGGCATTGTCGTCGTAACTCCCGGTACGCATATTCTGCTCAACATGATCAACAGCGTGAGCACTAAGCAAGCGCTGGTGGGAGATCGCATATATCTGGAGACAGCCTTTCCTGTGCTCGCAAATGGCCGGATCATCGTCCCACAAGGCAGCTGGGTGACGGGAACAGTGACGGCGGTGACCCGTCCCGGTCGCGTCAAGGGACGAGGCGGGTTACAGGTGCGTTTCGATTCCCTGACACTCCCCAATGGCGTCTCGCGTGATTTTCGAGCAGATCTTGGCGCCATTGATGCCCGGGATAACCAAAGCCTGAAGCGGGAAGGCAGTACCGTGCAGGGCGCTGGCGACAAAACAGGAGATCTTGGAACTGTCGTGGGCAGTACGACCGCTGGAACCGTCATCGGAAGCGGTGTTGGCGCGGCCGCTGGTAGCGTCGCCCGCGGTGCTGGTATTGGCGCTGGAGCCGGAGCTGCCGCCGGACTACTTGGGGTGCTACTGACGAGAGGTCCGGACGCGACGCTCACAAAAGGTTCAACCGTAGAGATGGTTCTGGACCGGCCTCTCTCTTTTCAGGAATCTGATTTGGACTTCAGAAATGCTCCGCCTCGCGCAGCTTTGAGCCAGGGCTATTCTCAGCCTGCAGCGCCGAGAAGATCTATCGGGTCGCGCCTACCCTATTGAGGCCGAACGTATCTGGTGATGGACCAAGAGGATGGGGCGACAGTAGTTCCCATCACGAGTGTTTTCGATCTTCATCCGTTCGCACCCAAAGAAATGAAAGCTGCCTTGGAGGCATACCTTGAAGCGGCGCACGAGAGAAGTTTCACGGCAGTTCGCATCATTCATGGCCGCGGCATTGGGGCACAACGAGAAATGGTGCGCAAGGTTCTCTCGCGCACCACGTTTGTTACCTCTTTTGCTGATGCTCCCCTGGAAGCAGGAGGCTGGGGAGCAACGATAGCGACGTTACGTTAAGACCTACTGAGTAGCTACCGGGGTATTCACGTCGCCTGGTTCGGCAACTGGTTGACCATCCGGAGAATAGTAGTAGTCGTGATAGTAGGTGTACTTACTGTAAAGCTCACCTCGGCGGGCGCCGTTCACCACCACACCCAGCACATTATTGACTGAGAGTGACTGCAGAGCTCTGGTCACCGAGTCGAAGGTCGTGGTGCCAATGCGAACCACAAGGGCAGTGCCGTCACACATCGTCGAGAGCAAATTGCCGTCAGCCGCAAACAGAAGAGGCGGGCTGTCGAGAATGACCCAATCGAAGTGGTTCCGCAGCTCTCCGATAAGCGATTTACATTCTTTAAGATTCAGCAGTTCCAGTGGGTTGGGAACGGCTTCGCCGGCAGGCAGGATGTAGAGATTAGTATCTGCCACCCGGCACATGATGTCCGCGAGCCGCGCTTTACCGGTCAGGTAATCCGTAATGCCCGGGCAGCAGGGCATCTGAAACAAGCTGTGGATGGTCGGCCGCCGAAAATCGAAGTCCGCAAGCAGCACGCGCTTATCTGCGAGTTGCGCTTGAGTTACGGCTAAATTGGTGGCGGTGAACGATTTGCCTTCGGCTGGAGAAGCGCTCGTCACAACCAGCGTATGAAGCGGCTGCAAGGACTGCAGATGGTTCAGTCGAGTCCGCAGGGTCTTGAACTCTTCCGCGGGAGCTTCGCGCGGACGGAGAAGATTTACAACCAGAGCATCCTTCAACGGCCGGTACTCAATGGACCGAGCTCCGGCGATGATCTCTTCCATATCATCCGGATCAGCTTCTTCGGCCACAAACGCAGCAGATTGCTTGGCCAACGGACGTGGCTCAGGATAGACCGGTTCAGAGGGATAAGGATTGTACGGCGGAGCGGCCGGCACTTCCCCTCGTGGGTCGGAATCGTTTCTGGGCAGAACACGATCGGTGCGCCCCGAACGGCGAGGCTCGAAATTTTCCTGCGATGCCTTACGCAGCGCGTCATGAACTCGGCTCATGGATTTATCCTTTAGCCAGGTAGTAGCGAGCTACCGATCCGGCGATGACTAGTAATCCAGCAATGGTTGCTGTGGCCCATCCGATCCACATCATCTGTTTGCGACGCTGTACAACTACATCGTTCTCCAACAGAGGTACGCTCCCCAGAATGTCGAGTTGGGTATAGAGCCGCGCATCCTTCAAGCTCTTCAAAGAGGTATCTTTCACTTCGCGAATCGCTACGATAACGATGCCGACGCCCAGTCCGGCGATTAAGCCGATCGGAAGCATTGAACCTCGTTTCGGTGCTGTCGGAGTTGTAGGAAGTGAAGCCGGGTCGATTACCTCGAGGTTTTGACCTTGTTTTCGCTCCTCTAAATGGATGGAGAGAGTTGACGCCTGCCGCGTCCCTTCCAGGTTCAGATACTTCTGTCTTGCTAGATCACTGTCCCGGACCAGGTCGGCGTATTCTTTCTCGCCCGCCGGAACGCCTTCCAGACGACCCTGATAGACCTGCAAGGCAGCATTAATGCCCGCCATGTCCTTACGGTATTGGGCAGCTTCCATAGCCAGAGCTTTCATCTGCGTGTTGATTTGTGCAATCTGGTCCTCAGCAGCCATCCGATCGCCGGTTGCGGTCGTGGGGTCGTATTTCGAATCGCTTACAACCACCTTCTCTTTCTGGGCCAAGTCCCGCTGCTTCTTTAGAAACTCGACGCGGTCACGGGCGGCAATCAGATCCGGGTAATCGTCCGTGTAACGATCTTTCATCGAGAGGATGTTGAGTTCAAGTTCCTCGATCTGGTGGTTCAGATTCCACACTTTGTCATTGTGGGCAACAACTTCAGGTGCTTTCACTGCAGACAGGCGGTTCTTGGCGAGGGTCAACTGCGACTCAAGGATCATCTTCTGTTCGGTATTCCTGTTCATCGCCTCACTCAAAGAACCAAGGCGCCCCTCCAGTGCATTCATCTGCGACATGTTCATCTGCATCTGCTCGGGAAGATGGCCTGCATTCTTGGCTCGGAACTCGGCCACTCTTTGCTCGGCGGCCTCCATATCGGCTTTCGCCTGAGTCATTTCGTCTGTGATGAAGCTGTGTGCTTCGGCGCGGCCTTCCGTAACGGTGGCACTGCTGGTACTCATAAAGCGGGAAACCAAATCGGCGCACACGCGTTGAGCAGCGTACCTATCGGTATAGATAAAGGAAATCAGCATGGCTGGAAGAGTACGTCCCCCCGCGGCCACACCTTCGCTCATGCTGATGCCCACACTATGACGCATCTTTTCGATCACGTCTTCCATGGGCTCCTTGGCTAAATCCTTCTTATAGATGCCGTTTGACGTGATGACGCTGGCCAGAACCTGGCGGCTCATAATGGTTTGCGCCATGCTGTTGATTCGGTCCGCAACATCCTGGCTGGTGATGCTGCCGACGACCTTATCGGAGATCTGCTGAGGGGTGACGCGAATCTTCGCAAACGACGCGTACATGTCTTCCATGGAAAAAGCCACCACGGTAGCGATGATGAGACCAAGAAAAGCTGGCGCAATCAGCCATACAAAATTGCGCCGGAGAATATCGATATAGTCTTCAAAGTCGTAGGAACGGCGAGGTACAGAAATACTGTCAAGCATAGGTTTATGAGAAAGAACTAAGGAACAACGATGTGATCGTTGGGTTTAAGCTGGATGTTCTGGGCCATCTTCTTGCCTTTAAGAACCTCCTTGTAGTTGAAAGGGATGCGCTGGGTTCCACGCAGCACATAAATCTTCTTGGAATTGGCAAACTCTCCGATACCGCCAGCTTTACTGATGGCTTCGAAGACTGTGGTCGGCGTGATAAGAGGGAACTCACCCGGATGGGGAATTTGACCATCCATGTAATATCGTTTACTGCCGACTTCCTGAACCGTGATGGTGACCAGAGGCTTCACGACGTACTTTGTCAGCGCCTTCGCAACTACATCCTGAACTTCGACCGGCGTCTTCCCGCCAGCTTCAAGATCTCCCACCAGGGGCATAGTAAAGTTCCCGTCCTGGTGCACTGCTACCGGACCGGAAAACTCACCTTCGTTCCAGACGCGAATGAACAAAACGTCCGAAGGACCGATTTTATAGGTGTTCGAATCGACCGGCGCACCACCGCTTCCTCCAACCGAAGGCGTCTTGGGGGGGGCAGGCGTGGTCGCGGCTTGGCCGGCCTGCGCAGTGCTACCAGCAGGAGGATTCTGAGCTGAAACTCCTGACACGAACAGGCCAGAAACTAGAAACATCGCCATCATAGTCTGCCGGGGCAGCCATTCAGCGGTTTTTCCCGTTCTAATCAGATTCATGCATTTCGAGGGAGCAGTCTGAATATTCAGCTGTATACTTTCAAGTTTACACATTTTTTCGCTTCAAAATATTAACGTTCACTTACCTTTGCCGGGGTCCCAGGGGCGACTGCCGACGTAAGCGGCAGCGTTGCGTCGGTCTTTGCCATGGAGATCGGTATCCAAACCTCCATGGGACTCGGCTCACGATTACCTACGGAATAAAAAGGTATTAAGTTCAACAATATGGGATGCTTAGCCCGCAGAACCGCCGCTGCAAAAGGCTGGTACAAAGGCTCGTCCACAGTAGATTTGTCGGCGGCAAAGCCAGAAAACTTTAGGGTTGTTACACCGCCCAGGAGATCTTTTCTCACTTCGTTGCTGTTGGAACCAGTAGGACGTACAGAGAGATCGGCCAGACTCACGCCTCCTTGATCCAATTGCTCCAGAGCGTAAATGAGAGGACCGCGTTGAATTGCCACCTTACCGTAAGTGTCTGAAACGTGGGGATTTGATACTACAGGAATATTCTGAAGCGGAAAGTTGATCGAGACGGTGTCACCGCGGGTCCAATTTCGCGTGATCGCAACATAAGTACCCCGCAATGCAGGACTTAGATTGGTTACTTGTCCATTAACCTGAAGTTCGGCCGAAGCGGCCCAGGTAGGCCAACGTAAGAACAACGAGAATTCTGAAGGGCGTTCGGGTTCTACGCTGAATTTGACTTCGCCCGTCCAGGGATATCCAGTCCTTTCTATAACTTTCAAGCTGGTTTGGTCTTCCAGCCGCCAATTGAGATCGGCCGAGTGATAAAGGTTGACGTAAAGACCGGTGCGGCCGGTCGAGAAGAAGTACCCGGGAAGAGACTCGAATAGCCTTTCAATGTTCGGTGGGCAGCAGGTCGTGTCGTACCACGGATTCCGGAGCTTCTCTCCGTTAGAGGCCAGCGGATTGCGGTAACAATAAAGCGTTCCCGATAACGACATGCCGGAATTTGCTCCGTTATAGAGTGCCCGCTCCAGAACGTCGGCGTACCGGGAGTCTCCGGTAATGGCAAGCATTCTGAAGTTCCACATAACGTTAGCGACGGCGGCGCAGGTCTCTGCGTAAGCCTGCTCACTAGGGAGTTCGTACGGATCTCCAAAACTCTCTGTCCCACCTCGCGAGCCCACTCCACCGGTTATGTACATTTTCCTGCCGGTAAGGTCGGCCCAGAGGAGGTCTAACGTTTTCTTGAATGCAGGTTCACCCGACTCAGAAAAGTAATCTGTCGCGCCGGAAGCCGCATACAGGGCGCGTACCGCGTGGCCTTCGAACTCCGTCCGGGATGTGAACGGCTTGCCACTGAACATGTACCGGATGTCAGCATCTTTCAGCTTCAGCCGATCCCGTTCGACTCCGCTGAACAGATAACGTACGAAGTCGAGGTACCGGGCATCGCCGGTAGTCCGATAAAGCTCGACCAGAGCCATCTCAAGTTCCGGGTGTCCCGTAACGAACGGGCGCTTAGACGGTCCGAAGTTGTCGACGATGAAGTTTGCGAACCGAATGCCAGCATCTAGTAAGGAGCGGTTTCCGGTCGCGCGAAAGTAAGCGATGCCGGCTTGGATTAGATGACCAAGGCAATAATCCTCATGCGAGCGGGTCAGCTCCGTGAAACGAAGCCGGACCTTGTCGCCTACGTAGAAGGTATTCAGGTATCCGCTTGGCTCCTGCGCCGCTACGATGTCAGAGATGAGCCCGTCAATCTCGGTGCGAAAACGTTGTTTATCGGTCTCGCTCGTCTCATTGGAGGCGAGAGCCCAAGAGGCAGCCTCTATCCACTTATAGACGTCCGAATCGGTGTACAAGGGCCCACGGCGAGGAACGTTCCGGCGCCCCGACAAGCGGCGAAAGTTATCCACATCACCGTGCTCTTCCAGAAGGGCGAGCATGGTGGGCAGGCTGCGCTCTGTCGTAACTTTCCGCCGAGATGTCCAAAACCCGTCGCCGGTATGAATCGCCTGCATGGGAACCGGATGCAGGCGGGCATTCACTGAGTGATCTAGATAGATAAGGCCTTGGTCATGCCAATCGCCGGCGGGGGTGGCACCCGAAAGGACTGCGAGAAGTCCAAAAAACGAAAAAAAAGCTGAGAACCCTTTCTTCATGGAATATCAATTTGGGAGAATTCGCTATCTAGACGTTCTAGCTCCTGGAGGTGTTCATAGACCAGTGAGACAGGCAGGCCCACCACATTGAAATAACAGCCGTGGATCTTCTTCACAAACCGTGAAGCTCGGCCCTGGATAGCGTAGGCTCCGGCCTTGTCTTCACACTCTCCGCTTCGAGTGTACTCCTCAATGGTCTGTTCAGAGAGTGGGAGGAAAAACACTTCAGTACTTGAGACATCAACAATTACTCGCTTTGCAGAACGAAGGCAGATTCCCGTGTGTACCCAGTGAGAACGCCCCCCGAGGAGTCGAAGCATACCCCTGGCCTCATCCCGGTTTGCAGGTTTGCCGAAGATTCGTTCGTCTACACTGACGACCGTGTCAGCTCCCAGAACGATATCCCAATGATCCAGCGATATCGGTTCTGCCTTCTCCCTTGCAAGACGGCGGACGAATGCTTGCGGACTCTCGTCGGGTTGCCGGACTTCAGCTACGTTCGACGGCTGGACCCGATGTTCGATGCCCGCGGCGGTCAGCAATTCGTGGCGACGCGGCGAGGCGGAGGCGAGGATCAGCAATCATTATTTAGGATAGCGAGCCCGGTTCCCGACGTATGGCTCTGTACAAATCTCCGCTTCCCGCGGTCCCAGTAGCCCCGACCCCACGCTTATAATTGAGTGATGAATCGCCACGAGTGGTCGCAGTCCCGCCAGAACGACCCCATCCGTACACAGATCCACTATGCCCGCCAAGGGCAGATCACCGGTGAGATGCAATTCATTGCTGACCGGGAGGGGCTGTCTGCGGAGCTGATCCGAGAAGAAGTAGCTGCGGGGCGGATGATCATTCCGGCGAATATTCACCACCATTCACTTGAGCCCATGTGCATTGGAGTAGCTTCCAAATGCAAGATCAACGCGAATATCGGTAACTCCGCGACGACTTCGAACGTAGACGAGGAGTTAGCCAAACTTTCCTACGCCGTGAAGTATGGAGCGGACACCGTCATGGATCTTTCCACTGGCGGGGACATTCCGGCCATTCGGAAAGCCATTATTGAGGCTTCGCCGGTTCCCATCGGTACCGTGCCGATCTACGAAGCTCTAAGCCGGGTACGCCGTGTCGAAGATCTGAACTTAAACGTCATGCTCGAAGTCATTGAGGAGCAGGCTGAGCAAGGGGTCGACTACATGACGATCCACGCCGGCGTATTGGTGCAGTACGTTCCTCTCACATCGAAGCGGATTACAGGAATCGTAAGTCGCGGTGGCGCCATTCTGGCCGAGTGGATGGTCAAAAATCACCGGCAGAACTTCCTTTACGAGAATTTCGATCAGATCTGCAAAATCTTTCAGAAGCACGATGTTAGTTTTTCGCTCGGTGATGGGCTACGGCCTGGCTGCCTGGCGGACGCCAGCGACGCCGCACAATTTGCGGAGCTGAAGACTTTGGGTGAGCTGACGAAGAAGTCCTGGGAACACGACGTACAGGTAATGATTGAAGGTCCCGGACACATTCCGTTGGATCAGATCGCACTGCAGGTGGAAAAGGAGAAGGCGCTTTGCTACGAAGCACCCTTCTACACGTTAGGTCCCCTGGTGACAGACATCGCTCCAGGCTACGATCACATCACCTCGGCCATCGGTGCCGCCATGATTGGGTGGCATGGAGCATCTATGCTCTGCTACGTTACGCCGAAGGAACACCTCGGCCTGCCTAATCGCGAGGACGTCAAACAGGGAATCATCGCCTACAAGATTGCTGCTCACGCTGCGGATATCGCACGCCATCGTAAAGGCGCACGGGATCGCGATGACGAACTGTCGAGGGCGCGATTCAACTTCGATTGGCGGAAGCAGTTCGCCCTGTCGCTAGACCCCGAGACGGCTGAAGCAATGCACGATGAAACACTTCCGGAGGAAGGCTTCAAAGATGCAGCATTCTGCTCGATGTGTGGCCCGAAGTTCTGCTCCATGAATCATTCTGCGAAGACTCAAGAGTTTACGGAAGCGGATGCGGCGGCGATCGTTGCTGAAGCCGATCGAGAGACTCTGGTTAAGATTTCGTAGTCTCACGGAGCAAACTGAGCTAGGGCGCAGTCAACTCGAGAGACTCCTCCCAATCCGAGGTGTTCGTCTGAGGACTGGCGCCTGGTTCGCCGGGCTCTGAAACTAGCGCAAACCGACCGAGGATGGCGTCTAGCCGTTCAGTATGGATCGGCTTATCGAGGTATTCATCCATACCTGCTGCCAGAATCTCATCTCGATCTCCAGGCATAGCCCGAGCAGTCACCGCTATCACCGGAATGCGCCTGCCGCTGTTTGCCTCAGATTGACGTATTACGCGGACGGCCTCGATACCGTCCACCTCCGGCATCTGAATATCCATAAAAATCAGATCAAGAGGTTCGTCCTGATAGACAGCTATCGCTTCTCTGCCGTTTTCCGCAACCAGAGTTACATGGCCGCGCTTACGCAGTAACGACAGCAGTAGGAACTGGTTGACTTTATTGTCCTCCGCGACAAGGATCCGCATCGGTCGAACGGAAGCTTCCGGCGTTAACGCCGCCGGGGTTTTCTGAGCCATCGCCGCAGGAGCAACGATACCGAAAGAAAACGTACTTCCGCAGCCTGGCTCGCTCTCTACTTCGATAGTTCCGCCCATGGATTGCACCAGTTTCAAGGAGATCGATAAACCCAGCCCGGTACCGCCATGACGGCGTGACGTCGAGTTATCTGCCTGCTGGAACATATCGAAGATGCTTCTGTGGTGTACTCTATCGATTCCGACACCGGTGTCTGAAACGGCACACCGCAGCTGGGCGCCATCGTGCCAGACGTTCACCAATACGCTGCCGGTCTGTGTGAACTTGATGGCATTCCCAAGCAGGTTGACAATTACCTGCCGCAGCCGGCAGTCATCGGCCGTGATCCACTCAGGAACTGTACGGTCGCACTGAACCGATAGAGTCACGCCTTTACTGCGGGCGTCCGCTTCGAACATAGCCCGGGCCTCCTCGAAGAAGAGCCGTGGAGCGAAGGCAATGGGCACGATCTCCAACTTGCCCGCTTCCATTTTGGCCAGGTCAAGGATGTCATTGATAAGGCTCAACAACAGCTTGGCCGACGACTGAACCGTGGTGAGGTGGTTGATTACCTCGGGCTGATTACTTGAATCGAGAGCCAGCTTCGTCAAACCAATCACCCCATTGAGAGGAGTCCTCATTTCGTGGCTCATATTGGCTAGGAATTGGCCCTTACACCGGCTTTCCTCTTCGGCCCGAGCGGTGGCGGCCGCAAGGCTGCGGGTCCGCTCCTCCACCGCGAGTTCCAACTCCGCACGCAACCTTCGCTGGCACGCCTCCCGCTTCCGCCATCCTAGCCAGATCAGTGCAGTCACCGCAGAAAGAGCGCCGGCCAGAAATGGCGACCCGCGGTACCAAGGAGCGCGGATTTTAAAATCTCGCGATGCCGGAGTGCTCCAGGTACCAGGCATAATCTCGCCCTGTACCTCGAAATGATATGTGCCGGGAGGCAATTCAGCGAAACGCACTTCGCGCGCCCGGGTCTGAAGCCAGGAACCATTGCTGCCCAACCGGTAGCGGAACAGAGGCCTCTGCTGGCGGTACGAGAGCATAGTAAAACGTAAGGCGACCGATCTGGTCGACGAGTCGAAGACCTCGCTCGATGTCGCCGTGTCGTTGCTCAATACCGACGTCACCAGTGTCGAAGGGACCGGAGGAGCCACATGAGGCACAGGAAAGTAGCGCGACAAACCAGCACTGGTGCCGATCCAGGCTGTGCCGTCTGGCTCGGCCAGATAAGAGCGGACGTTGCAGTCGTTCCAAACCAGACCGTTCGTCGTGTCGAATTGCACCCATCGGTTGCCCTCGAGAGTAGCCGCGCCGTTGTCCGTACCGATCCAATGAACGCCGCGGGCGTCAACGAATTGCGAATAGATTGTATTGCTGGGAAGCCCGTCAGCAGTACCGAAGTGATGGAAGCGAACATGCTCCCCTTCCCAGTTCAGGCGCGTGATCCCCAAGGGTCCGAAGTACGCGATCCAGATCTCGCCTGACCGGCCGGCGGCCAGGGATTGGATCGCATTGTCCTTCAATCCGGCCGCAGCGGTTAGCAGGTAGTGCCTGCCACTTCGTTCAACGTAGAGGCCTTTCCGGGTGGCGAAGTAGAGAACTCCAGAACGAGAAAGCACCTGGTAGGCTCGCGCGTCGGGCAGGGACGATTCGAAGACTTCTAATCGGGTTGACCCCGGTTTCAGCCGCAAGATACTCTTTCCACCAGTCACCCAAATGGATCCTTCCGAGTCTCGGGACAGGTCGGTGACGCTGATACGGGGCATGCCGATCGGAGGAGGATACATGATGGTTCTGCCAGTGCCTGGATCGTAGTGCACCAAGCCGCCCAGCCCCGGTTGAAAGGTTCCTAGCCACAGAGAGCCATCCGGGTCTGCAACCAGGCCGTAAACGGTCCAATCTTTAAGTAACGGCGAACGGCTGAAATGCCAGCGGCCGTCCTTCTCCGACCCGTGAAATAGCCCATGATTGGTACCGATCCAGAGATCGCCCGTCCTGGCCCGAACAATCCGCCAGATCTGGGAATCCGTCAAACCTTCTGTCTGAGTGAAACTTTGCCAATCCTTGCGGCCGAGCCAACGAGCCAAGCCCTGGCCACTATACCCGAGCCAAAGAGATCCCTCCCGGTCTTCGCCGACCGCGATGACCTCGGAAGGCTGCAGTCCACTCTCCCAGCCGTAATTGCGGCAGCCGTTCAGACTACAGATGGCCAGCCCGGCGGTATGCGGGACTAAGACTTCCCCGCCCCGGGTAGCGGTCAATCCAGCGCGGTGTATCGAAGCAAACCGCGAGACTTCACGGAAGTTGCCGTCCACGCCACGGCTGTAGACGGCCTCGGCAGAACGAATCCACAACTGCCCGCCAGAATCCTCCGCGATACCGTCCCAAGGCCCGCCTGGCAGGGGATGACTGGACTTCGTCTCAACGGCACGGCCATTCCGGATCGAGCAAAGTCCCGAACCACAGCCGAACCAGACCGTCTTGTCGCGACTGACGTATACCCCGCCGGCGCTGGCCGTAGTGAGTTGCTGAGGTGTACCTGCTCCCAACAGAGGAATAGACCACAAGCCGGATATCGAAGCCACATACAAGCGTTCGGCATCACTGGCAAGAGCTTGACTGCTACGCATCTCCAGGTCGGTCAAACCGGGCACCGGCACAAACGCGGAGCCGGTCCATCGAAAGATCACACCAGCGGCAGCCGCCCACAATTGACCGTCACCAGAAAGGTGCAAGCTGGTGATAGCACCGACCTTACCAGCCATGTAGGCGTCGAAGGCTCGAAAACGATCACCGTCGTAGCGGAAAAGACCGCCTTCAGTGCTGATCCAGAGATACCCTTGCGAGTCTTGCTGCACCGCCAGGATTGTGGGATTTGTCAGGCCTGCATCGGCTCCATAACTCTGGAAATTCCAGTGTTGTGCGCAGGCCGCGATGGGGGCAAGTAGACACGCGGCAACTGCCATCCATGACCTTAGGTTCGCAGTCATCTAAGACCGTATCGACCAAAGACCGAAACAGTTTAGGGTGAGTAGCCGCTACTTCGAGTGAGAGCGAAACTTTTTGACCCTCGCTGAACGTTTCCAGCGCTTAAGGCAATACCGGAAACGGCGTCCGCTCGTGCAGGACAGCAGAATCCAGACTGCCCATCTGCAAACTAATGAGCTGGTTTGGAGGACGATCGTGAGCGAGACGAACCCGCAGGAAGTTCGTAGTTAGGGCAATACCCCGCTCTTCCAGCGTCACGGCCGACAAAGATTTTCCCAGCATGCGGCGGCGGAACTCGTCCGATTTGCGGTCCGATAAGGAGCGTAAAACACGGGTTCGCTCTCGCCGTCCCTCCATCGGAACCGCAGGCCCAAAGCCGGCCGCCGCCGTTCCCGGGCGTTCTGAATAAGTGAAGACATGCAGGTAGGTCACCGGCTGCTCCTCCAGAAACCGGACAGTCTCCTGAAACTCAGCATCCGTTTCGCCGGGAAATCCGGTCATCACATCGGCACCGATCGCGCCATCCGGCATCAGTTGACGGGCAAGCTGGACACGGTTGGCGTAGTGTGGGGTCCGGTATTTGCGGAACATGCGCTTCAAAACAGCATCCGAACCCGACTGCAAGGGCATGTGCACATGCTTTGCGATCCGGTCCTCCGTCGCGACCAGTTCCAGCAGGCTGCTGCTCCAGTCCATGGGTTCGACCGAGCTAATGCGAATCCGGCGCACCTCGGTATGGTCGAGAATAGGCGCGCAGAAGATCCGGAAATCTGAAGCGCCCGGAGAGATCGCGTCCCCAGCGACCAAGATTGATGCCGCTCAGGACCACTTCGCAGTAGTGTTTTCCCAGTTCACGGCATTGATCGATGACTGCGCCGACCTCAGCACTGCGGCTTCGGCCACGAACGCTCGGAATAATGCAGAAGGAACAGCGATTGCTGCAGCCGTCCTGCACTTTCAGATTCGGGCGCGTGCGGTCTTCGCGGACATCACGAACGGGCGTGGCGAGGAAAGGAGCTATTGCGATCGAAAGCTCACCGCCAATACCTGGCCGTGATAATCCTCGGTTGACGACTTGACGATTTCCGCAATCTCTGTCTTTTCGCGAATTTCCTACCACCCATCGCACACCTTCGAGCGCAGCCAGTTCTTCAGGAGCGCGCTGAGCATAGCATCCGGTCACCAGAATCTCTGCGTCCTGGATGATTCCGATGCAGCGTGCGGATGGTACGGCGCGCGTCGACATCGGCAGCATGCGTGACGGTACAGGTGTTCAGAACCACCAGGTCGGCCTCATTGGCATGACGCACGGGCAGCAGTCCGCGGTCGCGCAGGGAGGCTTCGATTGCCGCGCCATCGGCCTGCGAAGCCCGGCACCCAAAGCTTTCGACGAACACTTTCCGCACAACATCATTGTCGCGTGCTCATTTTTGCCGCTTGCGCCGGGATTTTTGCCCGGTTACGCCATACTGAAATTTGCCTGCGCGATCAGGCAACCGCCGGGTGCGTCACTGCGGCTCGGGAGGAAAGTCCGGTCTTCATAGGGCGGCATGCCGGCTAACGGCCGGGGGTCTGCGCTTCAAGGCGCAGGCTACGGATGAGTGCCACAGAAAATATACCGCCTGGTCTTCTGTACAAGGGGCCGGGTAAGGGTGAAAAGGTGCGGTAAGAGCGCACCGCGGTCTGAGTAATCAGACTGGCAGGGAAAACCCCATGCGAAGCAAGACCAAATAGGGGAGGAGGAGCGGCCCGCTCCGTTACCACTTCCGGGTAGGTTGCTTGAGCCCTTCAGTAATGGAGGGCCTAGAGGAATGGTTGCCACCCGCTTCGGCGGAAACAGAAACCGGCTTATCGATCGCGCAGGTTTGATATTCGACATCTGGCAAAGCGCCGTATGTAAAAGATTGTGCGTTTGTCCTAGCTCCGCTGATAAACTAGGATCGTCCATGGCCATTAGTCCCGAACTGCTGGAAATCCTCTGTTTGCCCCGCCTGCAAGGCCAAGGTCGTACTGAAAGAAGACGGCAGCGGGCTGAAGTGTGTCGGCTGCCACCGCGTATACCCGGTGCGCGACGACATCCCGATCATGCTGATCGACCAGGCCACGATCGAAGCCTAGAGGCGTCTCATGATCCGGTTGTTGCAGCAGCTTCCGGAGGGCTCCCGCGTGGCAGTTATCCGTTTGCGGTCGCTGGGCGATTGTGTTCTCACGACTCCGGCCTTGGCTCTCCTTAAGCAGGCACGGCCCGGATCTCTCGATCGGAGTTGTCGTCGAAGCCGCGTTTCTCGCCGGTTTTCGACGGAAATCCGGTAGTCTCCCATATCCTGCCGCCTCGCTGGCAAGCCGTCCGGGGCTGGCGTCCGCTGCTTTGCCTGAATCTGCACGGAGGCACCCGCAGCCAGTGGATGACGGCGCTTTCGGGCGCGAGGTGGCGGGCCGGATTTGCCCACCACACGCTGACGTTCGCTTACAACATCCGTATTCCCCGGGCGCAGCGAATTCTCGGCGTCAATCGCATCGTCCATACGGCCGAACATATGGCGTCCGCTTTGTTTGCGCTGGGAGTTCCCATGCAGGATGTTCCGCGAGCGGACCTGTATGCGGCGCGCCGTCCGCCGATGAGCCGGGCGCTATGCGGTGCTGCATCCCTTCGCCTCCGAGCCTGATAAACAATGGCCGGCCGGAGCGGTTCTGCGAAGTTGCGCGTTATCTGAAGCTTTGGCAGATCAAGCCGGTTTTCCTGGCCGGACCGGCAGACGACACTCGCTCCGTTCGCCGCCCATCAGGTGTTCCGCGGCGACCTGGAAGAGGCCAAGACGCGTCATTTCAGGGACCACTGTGTTTATCGGCAACGACAGCGGCCCAGCGCACATGGCGGCGGCTTTCGGAGTCCCGACTGTAGTCCTCTTCGGCAATTCCAATCCGGCAATCTGGGGTCCCTGGCGCACCGAGTCCGAAGTGGTCGTGGCTCCGGATGGCTGGTCGAATGTACCGGTCTCCCGCGTGATCGCGGCGCTCGAACGTTTGCGAACCTTTCAAGAGGCGCACGCTTGAAAGATCTGTACCGGCTTCTCCGGTATGCCCGCCCTTATCTTCCGGCGCTGCTTCTCTCTGTCGTCTTCATGGCAGTCGTGGGGCTCTCGCAAGGACTGCTGGTACGCATCATTCCGCTGATTTTCGCGCGCGTGCTGAACCCGCCAATCCGGCAGACAACTGCCCCGGCCTTCTTGTTCTCAATTCCGCATACCCATATTCAACTCTTCCTGCGAGACCTGATCCCATCCTTCGTCAGCAATATCTGGACGATGGTGGCCATCAGCATGATGCTCTGCTTTTTGGCGAAAGGGTCTGCGATTACCTGGGCAACTACCTGGTCAACTGGGTGGGCATCAGCGCCATCATGGACCTCCGCCAGGAAGTGTTCGATCGGATTCTGCAGCAAAGCGCGGAGTTCTTCGAAAATCAGGAGACCGGCACCATCATGTCGTCGATCATGATGGACATCGACCGCATTCAGGTTGCAGTTTCCAACATGCTGGCCGACTGGCTGCGGCAGATGTTCACCGCCTTCTTTCTCCTGCTGGCCATGATCAGCATCAACTGGAAGCTGTCTCTGGTGAGCCTGCTTGGTCTTCCCGATCGTCGCGTTCTTGACCGTGCGGCTGGGCCGCAAGATTCGCCGCACCACACGGCACGCGCAGGACATGGCCGCCGGTCTGAACCAGATCCTGCAGGAGACCATCACCGGACATCAGGTAGTAAAAAGTTTCGGCGCCGAGGATTTCGAATCGAAGCGCTTCCGGCTGGCCGCGCAACGCCTGAAGAGCGGCAACCTGCGCTATGTCGCGCAGCAGGCGCTGGCCTCGCCCATCATCGAGATCTTCGGCGGCCATGACCATCATTCTGCTGCTCTGGATTGCGCGCATGCAGGTGAAGACAATCGACCATGACGGCGGATTCGTTCATCGGTTTTGTACTGGCACTTGTGATGCTGTATGAGCCCATCAAGCGGCTTACCAATATTCACAACATCTTTCAGCAAGCCATCGGCTGCGCCCTAAGAGTCTTCGGATATCTCGATGACAAGATCAAGATCAGCGACGAGCCCGACGCCGTCCGGTTGACCAAGTTCCATCGCGGTATCCGCTTTGAGAATGTCAGCTTTTGTTACCCGGCCGCGCCGACCCGTTGGTTCTGCAGGACATCAATCTGGAAGTGAAAGAGGGCGAGGTCGTGGCGCTGGTCGGCCCCAGCGGCGCGGGCAAATCGACCCTCGCGCAACTGGTCATGCGCTTCTACGACGTGCAGCAGCGGCGCGGTCCTCATCGACGGAAAAGACGTCCGCAAGATCCAGTCTGCAGAGCCTGCGGGAAAACGTCAGCATTGTGGCGCAGGACACCATTCTCTTCAATACATCGGTTTTCGACAACATCGCCTATGGGCGGCCCGACGCGCAAGGAAGAAGAAGTGATCGCGGCGCTCGAAACCGCCCTGGCGCACGACTTTATTCAGGAACTTGCCGGACGGATATAAGACCAGCATCGGCGAACGTGGCTTGAAACTGAGCGGCGGGCAGCGGCAGCGTCTAGCGATCGCGCGCGCGCTGCTGAAAGACGCTCCGATCCTGATCCTGGACGAGGCGACATCTCACTCTGGACTCCGAATCCGAGCGACTGGTACAGCATGCCCTTACCGCCTTAATGGCTCGCCGGACCGTCATCGTGGTGGCGCACCGCTTGTCTACCATACGCGGCAGGCAAACAAGATTGTCGTGCTGGAGGGCGGCCGCATTGTCGAGATCGGCACGCACGATGAACTGATGGCGCGTTACGGGGACTCTATAACCGCTTGCATGATCTGCAGCACGCCGATACAATCGTCGCTGTCAGTCAAGCTACTCTGGGCTGCCCTGATGTTAGCCGCCGTGCAGCCGCAATCGGCCGTATTCTCAATTGCCGACTCCAGGCTCTGTCGGATAACTCCCGTTTGACTCACTACCTTCCTCCCATCTCACACCCCGATTCGCAGTATGACCGGCTATGCGTCTGTCCGGCACGCAGACCAGCGCCGGCGAACTTGCCATTTCCCTGCGCAGCGTGAACCACCGCGGCCTGGATCTCCATTTCTACCTGGGCGGCGAGTTGGCGCCGTTTCGAGAACAGCATCCGGACGCTGCTGAAGAACCAATTCAGTCGAGGCCATGTCGAGATTCGGGTTTCGCTGGCTGCGGATTCTGAGACGCTGCGCTCAGCAGACTATAACCGCGAATTGCTCGGCCGCTACCTCTTCGGCTTTCCGCGCAGGCGAGCGATCGATTTCGGAGCTCATGCGCAGCCTGACCTGAGCAAGCTGTTCAGCATGCCCGGCGTACTGGAGAGCGGCGGCCGCGAGCAGAAAGCAATTGACGGCCAGGCTTCGAAGGCGAATTGCTGGCAGCTTTGCAGCCTGCGCGCACGAACTGAACGAATATCGCTCGCGAGAAGGCCGTGAGCTTTGCTGCAGCCATCCTGGCAGGAACTTGACTCAGCTCGAGGCCGGGCAGCTGCGATCCAGGCGGGTTCGCGCGGACATTGACCGCGGTCCTCTACCAACCGGCTGCGCGAACGCGTTCAGACTCTACTCGCCGGCGTCTCGATCCCTGAAGCGCGGATCGCTGAGGAAGTCGCCGTGCTGGCCGACCGTTCGGACATGCAGGAAGAGTTAACGCGGTTGTCGGTGCACGCAGCCGAGTTGCGCCGCATGCTGCATGCGGGTGGCGAAGTCGGCAAACGTCTCGACTTTCTGCTGCAGGAACTGAACCGGGAGACGAACACCATCCTTTCCAAAAGCTCAACCATTGCCGATAGCGGATTAACCATCACCACAGTTGGCATCGCGCTCAAAGCTAACATCGAAAGAATGCGGGAACAGGCACTTAAACCTGGAATAGCGGCCCGTACCCGGCGATTGCCTCAACGTTCTGACCCACTTTCTTATGACCACGGTTTTCATCATTTCGGCCCCTTCCGGTTCCGGCAAGTCAACACTGGTTTCCCGGTTGATGGAGAGAGATAGCAGTTTGCGGTTCTCAGTGTCCTACACCACGCGCAAGACGGCGAGGTACCGAAAAGGCGGGCGAAAGCTACGTCTACGTCTCGCGGGAGGAGTTCGAAGCAGCGCCGGGAACGCGGAGAGTTTTTGGAGCAGGCCGAGGTTTTCGGGAATCTCTATGGCACGAATCGAAGCGTGCTGGTGCAAGCCGAGCGCGGAAGGCAAAGATCTAATACTCGACATTGATGTGCAAGGTGCGAGACAATTGAGGGAAAGCGTTCCGGACGCAGTCAGTATTTTCATTCTGGCCCCTTCCCGCGACGTACTGGAGCAGCGCTTGCGGTCCCGGTCTGAAGATTCGGAAGAAGTTATCCAACGCCGGCTTGCGCGATGCGGCGGTTGAGATCCGGAACTACGGCCAGTACGATTATGTCCTGGTGAATCACAGATGGACGAATCGGTCGACGCGCTTTGGCGGCGATTATCAAGGCCGAACGGGTTCGCCGCAGTCGTATGGAAGAGCAGATTCGTCCGATTCTCGAAAGCTTCGACTTAGCCGCCAGCCCTTTTTGAAGTTTTCAAATAGAGGTTCAAAATGGCATCAGACAGACTAAGAAACCCGATGTACTCAATCCCCGAAGACGTGGATGCAAGTACTTATCGGTTCATCATTGTGTCGGCCAAGCGCGCTCGACAATTGCAAAATGGGCAGCGCAGCGTTCTGCCGGCGGTCAACAAGAAGCCGACGGTTCTGGCCATGGAAGAAACCCGGCGCGGCCTTGTTCCCTACGAGGATCTGAACCAGGCGGAAGCTCTCGACCGGTCGAGCGCCGAATAAACTGGCGTTTTCATGCGCATTGTTCTCGGGGTTGGCGGTGGCATCGCCGCTTACAAAAGCGCGGAACTTGTCCGGGCATTAGAAGCTCGGGGCCATACGGTGCAGGTGGTGATGACCGAAAGCGCCCAACACTTCGTTCAACCTCTCACGTTTGCCGCGCTGACCGGACAGAAAGTCATCACCGATCTTTTTTGACGGATCTGGGTCTGCGGACTCCGGCGACGCCCTTTCGAGCGCGGTAGAGCATATCGCGGTAGCCCAGGAGAATGACATTCTTGTTGTTGCGCCCGCCACGGCTGACCTGCTGGCCGTTTTGCACACGGACTTGGCCGACGATTTCCTCACCACTCTCTATCTGGCCTTTGCTGGCAAGGTGCTGCTTTGTCCCGCCATGAACACGGCTATGTGGGAGCATCCGGCTACCCAGCGGAACCTTGAAATTCTACGATCTGACGGCTGCGCCGTGATCGAACCGGACGCCGGCCTGCTCGCCTGCGGAACCACCGGGCCCGGACGGCTTACCCGACCCTGCGCAGATCGCAGAACGTCTGGAAACCTGACGCGCGGTCAAAGCGCGATATGGAAGGCGAATACATCGTCATCACGGCCGGCCCAACGCAGGAACCGATCGACCCCGTCCGGTTCATCAGCAATCGGTCGAGCGGGAAAATGGGATACGCCATTGCCGAAGCGGCAGCCGCACGCGGTGGCCAAGGTGGTCCTCATCTCCGGACCAGTCAAGC
This sequence comes from uncultured Acidobacteriaceae bacterium, assembly GCA_963814195.1. Classification (GTDB taxonomy): domain Bacteria; phylum Acidobacteriota; class Terriglobia; order Bryobacterales; family Bryobacteraceae; genus Bog-105. The sequence goes on along the minus strand of CAWFBU010000001.1, from coordinate 596,025 downwards.
TGGCGCCTCCCCGCAATGTGAAGGTGGTCTCTCGGTCCACGGCGCAGGAGATGCGACGCGCCGTGCTGAATCACCTGGAACCCGTCCACTATCATCCTGAAAAGCGCAGCCGTTGCCGACTACTATGTTTCGGAAGTGCCCCGGCAGAAACTGAAAAAGACAGCCACTCGCCTTTCGCTGGAACTGGACCCCACGCCCGACATCCTGGCCGAAATCGGACAGCGCAAAGGCGACCGGCTTTTGATCGGTTTGCCGCGGAGACCCAGAATCTGATCGAGGAAGCGCGCCGCAAACTGATTTCGAAGAAGTGCGACATGGTAGTCGCGAATCTGGTTGGCCGCGACGGCCTGGGCTTTGAATCGGACTACAACGAAGTCGAGATCGTGACTCGTTCCGGTCAGATCGTGCATGCCGGACCGGCTACCAAGCGCGAGATTGCCGAACAAATCCTGGACCAGGTTGCTACCCTGCGACTGGTGCTTCGTTCGGCCGAAACGCTTGCCTAGATTCGTCCAGACGCATGACCCGAGAGCAGATCTACCACTATCTTCAGTTCTATCGCGACCTGGGCTTCGAATACCATCTATAAGCCAGCCGCACCCTCAGCCATGGCCGCATCCGCTAAACGTGACGAAAACCCAATAATCGTTAAAACTCGGCGGCGACGCCGGCGCCGATTCGCCCCTCGTCACGCTTGCCCCCGCTGGCTCCGGAAGGCGATACGCTCGATCAGATCCGGCTCGATATCGGTGACTGCAAACGCTGCCGGCTGAGTGAGGCCCGCATGAATATTGTCTTCGGATCCGGGAACGAAAATGCCCGTCTGGTGTTTGTGGGAGAGGGCCCGGGGCAGATGAGGACGAGCAGGGCGTTCCCTTCGTCGGCCGGGCAGGGCAACTGCTGACGCAGATGATCGACAACACAGCAGCCAAAGAAGGCATCGACATCACTCGCGCGGACGTCTATATCTGCAACGTGGTGAAGTGCCGCCCGCCCGAGAACCGTACGCCGCAACCCGACGAAATGGCAACCTGCGGCCAATTTCTCTACCGCCAGCTGACCACCATCAAGCCCAAAGCCATCTGCGCGCTCGGATCAACGGCCATGAAGGCTTTGCTGAACACCAAAGAAGGCATCACCAAGACTGCGCGGACAGTGGCTCTCCTGGCACGACATTCCGTGATGGCCACCTATCATCCGTCGTACCTGCTACGGCAATACAACCAGGAGGCGCGTCGTGAAGCTTGGCAGGATCTGAAAACGTTGCTGCACTTCGTCTATGACTAGGCGAGGGCCTGCTTCGTCTCGTTTGAAGGCACCGAAGGCAGCGGAAAGAGCACGCAGATGCGATTTCTGGTCGAGCGGCTGCGGGCGGAAGGTCAAACAGTGGTTCTCAACCAGGAGCCCGGCGCCACGGAGATCGGCAAACAAATTCAGGCGAATTCTGCTCGATCCCGCGAACGTTGAAATGGCAAGCATGACGGAGCTCCTACTGATGTTTGCTTCACGCGCGCAAGCGGCGCGCAGAGATCATTCGTACCGGCGCTCGATCGCGGACGACATTGTCGTCTCCGATCGTTTTACCGATTCCTCCCTGGCTTACCAGGGAGCAGCCCGCGGTATCGGCATGGAGACCGTACAAGCCGTTCATCGGGTAGCCGTCGGCTCTTTACTGCCTGACCTGACAGTCTGCATGCGACCTAGATATTCCAACAGGTCTCGCACGCGCGAACCGTCGAAACCAGGGAGCGAACGGGAAAGCGAATGAGGCGCGGATTGACAGCCAATCTCTGGATTTTCATAGGAGGTAGGCCAGCGCCTACCAAAGATCGCTCGAGCCGAACCAGACCGGTTTCGTTTGATCGATGGCGCGGGTGAACCGGCCGTGGTCGCCAAACGAGTTTGGGAGGTCGTCAGTCCGATTGTTTCCAGACTGTATGCGCATGCTGGAAAGAAGAAGCTGAACGCTTGGCGAACTCTCCCTTTCCGAGTTTCTATGGCAATGCCGGCGTGGCGCAAACGCTGGCTCAGATGATCGCAGACCAGCGAATCCCGCAAACCATCCTGCTCGGCGGTCCGGAAGGTCTGGGTAAAGCCACTCTCGCACGCAGATTTGCCGCCGCTCTCCTCGGCGATCCCGAAAAGATTGAGCGGGACGACCTCAGCTTGCCCGAAAATCAGGAAATTCTGGAAACGCGGGATAAGTGGACGTCCGACAAACGTGCCGACGATCCGCTCTTCTATTCCACGCATCCGGACTTTGTGACGTTTGCGCCCGACGGTCCGCTACGCCAGATCACCATTCAACAGATTCGGGTCTTGCGAGAACGAGCACAGTTGAAGCCTCTGCGAGGCAGCCACCGAGTGTTCTTGATTGACCATTTGGAGCGCGCGAATGAGCAATCCGCAAACTCTCTTCTCAAAGTGTCTGGAAGAGCCGCCCGAGCACCTCGTGATCATCTCGACGGCGACGAACTTGTACGACCTGCTGCCCACCATCCGCTCCCGGTCGATCGTGCTGCAGCTGGGTCGACTTGATGACGACGAAATGCGCCGTTTCGCGGCGGCACGCAATCTGCCCGACGCACAGACACGCATTGCGTTGGCAGAAGGAAGCCCGGGAGAGGCTGTGACGCTGAACCTGCAAGAGCTACAGGCACGTAGAGCCGTTATTCTGTCCGCCCTTGAGTGCGCTGCCGGCGTCGTCCCTTTTTCGGCCTGGCTGCAGCAATCGGAGGCTTTTAACAGCAGCCGGTCAGAAAAGCTGGAATTGTATTTGAAACTCACTTACGGAGTGCTGCGGGACATTCTTGCCGCTTGGCATGGAGTGCCACCGTCCAACAATCGCGACGTCCAGCCACGCATCGTAAAATCGCCCAATCGGTCAATTTCCCCTGGATCCAGAGGGCCACCGCTCGAGGTTGACGAGTTGGTGACTGATGGCCCGGCGGAATATTCAGAAAACCGCAGCGCTTGACGCATTCATTATTAATCTCCGTAACAAATCCGAGCCCTGTGAGCACCTAAACTACAAGCTAGTAGTTGTGAATGCCTTGAGCACGTCAGCATGCCACATGGAGAAATTCGGTTTACACACCGAGTGGTTACAATCGAGGAACAATGTTTGAGGAGAGACGCACCGAGTCACCCATTCAGAAAATCGACCCGTGCCACCATGGGAGAGCAAAAAGATCCTGTTCGGAGGCCGCCGGCTATTAAGAAATCTACACCGCCAGACCAAACCAACGCGGAGCAATTTTATTACTCCAAGCAAATGCAGAGCAAGACTTCGATGATCGTTGTTCTGACCGACGGGGAACAATTGGAGGGCATCATCGAATGGTACGACCGCGATTGCGTCAAGCTAAATCGCATTGGCGCACCGAATCTACTGCTGTACAAGCACTGCATCAAGTATCTCTACAAAGCCGAACCGGATTAACCCGAGTTCACCCGCCGTCTCGCTCTTTGGTTCTTTCTTTTAGCGCAAGACGGTACGCACGCCTCTCACCGGCTTGGTTGAACCTTCGGCGGTCCTCATCGGTCTCTAGAACTAGGGGAGGCAGGAGCACCCGATTTGCGAGGTATCCACGCCCACAAACGTCAGGTAGGCCGAGGATGTATGGCGCGTCTGACCGGTCTGCAGATTCTCCACCCATACCTTTACGCCCACTTCCATCGAGGTGCGGTAGACGCGATTGACTCGCGACTTCAGGATCACCAGATCTCCCAAATTAATGGGATGAAGGAAGGTCATCTGATCGATCGACGCTGTTACGACAATGCTTCTCGCGTGGCGCATGGCCGCCACTGCACCGCACAGATCCACCAGGTGCATAACGTGGCCGCCCAGCATATTTCCCAGCAGGTTCGTGTGGTTCGGCAGGCAGATTTCGCTGTACTCCGACTCCGATTCGCGACTGGTGCGGGCATTGTTGTTTTCAGGCGATGCAACGGTCACGCGGTTGAGGAGAATTTTCAATCATGGGCGGACGGCTCGTTTGTTATGAGAAGCGCTGCAAATAACTGCAACAGAAAGCCTGGATCTGGGCCATTTCGCAGACTCGGGCCAGGGTCCAAAAGTTCTTTGCGGCTTTTGGAATAGCGCAATCCGCCGCCAGCGAACAGGCGTTTGATCCACCTCCTCGCAATACTAATATCGAAAGTGTGGAGTCGGTTTGCGCTTGCACGCTGAAGCGGCGGATAACGGTTGCGTGGCGGCCCGAAATCGGGGACAACGTACCTGTTCATGACCTTGATTGCAGCCGGAGAAACGCCATCGGCAGCAGGGCTGGATGGTTCTGGCGCTGGCGTGACAGAGACCATCATGCTCGCCAGTAAGTGGCAGCCGGGCATGGGCCACTTTAGGATCAGGGGCGATGCAGGTGGGCTCAAAAAACGGACACGGCACGTCCTCAAGTATCGCAAGCCAGACTGCTATAACTTGCCCGCCTTGCGCTGGCGCGACCACCACCACCAGTTCCGCTGCTCTGGCGCCAGATTGGTGTCGCGGGCTTGGGCGACCGCGCATCGAAACGTATCCAGCACACACGGATCCTGGCGCTTACCGGTCTTTACACACAGTTGATCGTAAAGCTCTAACCCGTCCCGTTCGGCCAGTTGAACCACGCTGCTGATTCCCAGCGAGCGCAGATCGGCTTCCAGAGACGGCCCGATACCGCTCAAGTCTCGAAGCTTGCGGACAGGTGCCTGTGTGCCAGGCATAAAATCACCATCGCGTAAACCTTTACGCAGAGGAAGCACTGGTAGTCTCATTTCCTCTTCTGGAATCGAAGCGCAACCAACTCTGTGGAAACCGACGCGACTTTGATATCGATGTAACCGCGTTCGCGAAGGCTCTGCCTGACGAGCGATTCATTGACCGGTCTGCCCGGACCTTTCGGGTAGACGATCCATACGGGCAATGATTTGATTTGTGCGATACCTGCTTCCAGATCTGCCGGGGAACTGACGCAAATCAGCGCGAGATTCGCGTCTCCTCCGTTGACAGATCCGGCCTCTGCGATTGCTGCCTGTACCTCCGGAACAAGGCCTTCGCCAACTGCCAGCAGGTGAGTAGTAAGAGAAATGCCGAGTTTGGCGGGGAGTGTAGGTGCCGGCTTCGCAATAGCCCTGGCCCACTTCTCAGCAGCGCTCGCACCCATATGCAGAGAAACTGGGCTTCCATCCACGCGGAATGCCAGATCGTCACCCTGCACCGATACGCCTTCCAGCGCCGAAATCGGAACACGTCGGCGCAGCGGTCCGCGGACGATAAGCTCAGTGCTTTCCAGCAGAACTTTACCGGATGAGGTCGCGTCGCCCCATCTCACATTGCAGATCAATTCGCGTCCCATCGTCCTGCCTGCTGGGCAAGGTTATCACAGCTTCCGGGTCTTGGCGATCTGCTGTCGTACTGTGTCAGAAGATGCAGATTGTTCATGTCTTTGTCGAAGTGAGGCCCGACCAGATTGAGCCGTTCCGGGATTCAACGCTGGCAAACGCTCGCGAGAGCCGGAAAGAAGCCGGCATTCTGCAGTTCGATTTCTTCCAGGAAGAAAATAATCCGGCTAAGTTCCTGCTTATCGAGGTTTATAAGGATGCCGAAGCACCTGCTCTTCATAAGGAGACGGCGCATTACAAGAAGTGGCGAGACACAGTTGCCTCCATGATGGCTCAACCGAGGTTCAGCACTCGCTATATCAACCTGTTCCCGGTCGAAGCATCGCAGGCCTAGGAATGAACTTCGACTTTGCCTGCGGGCGAATTGTCTTCGGATGGGGTTCGGTGTCGCGCCTTCCGGAACTGGCCAAACCAATCGGCACAAAAGCGCTGCTGGTGACCGGGAGTCAGCCGGAACGCAGCGCCAGGCACGTGGACCTTCCACATGCCCTCTTCGAAGTGCATGGGGAGCCCACTCTGGAACTGGTTCGCCAGGGAGTGAAGGCTGCGCGTAACGGCTGCGATTTTGTGATCGGCTTTGGGGGCGGCAGCGCCATCGATGCCGCCAAGACGATAGCCGTACTGACCACGAACTCAGGTGAACCGCTGGATTATCTCGAGGTAATTGGCAAGGGCCAGGCGCTGCAATCGCCACCCCTGCCCACCATCGCCATACCGACCACCTCCGGCACGGGAGCCGAGGTTACCCGCAACTCAGTGCTCGGTTCTCCAGAGCATGGCCTCAAAGCAAGCTTAAGGGGACCATTCCTCCAGCCGGCCATCGCCTTGGTTGATCCGGCTCTAACCGTCTCACTCCCGCCGGAAACCACGGCTACTACTGGGTTAGACGCCTTGACCCAACTGCTGGAAGCGTTCGTGTCGGCGAAGGCCAATTCGTTTACTGACACACTCTGCCGGGAAGGGCTACGCAAAGTCCGAACCGCACTTAAACAGTCTTACGAGAATGGCGCCGACCAAACCGCTCGTGAAGATATGTCCTACGCAAGCCTGCTTAGCGGGCTTGCTTTGGCAAATGCAGGATTGGGCGTGGTTCACGGCTTCGCGGCGCCACTGGGCGGCTTGCTCAAAGCCTCCCACGGCTCCATATGTGCGGCCGTTCTGGTGGCGGGAACGGCCGCAAACATCCGGGCCCTTGAGCAGCGGGCTCCTAACCACGCCTCTTTGCTCAAATATGACGAAGCTGCGCAACTGGTTACCGGTAGCGCGAATAGCCGCCGCGGAAGCTTGCTCGACTGGCTCTGGCAACTGACGCATGACCTGAACGTGCGCCCGCTAGGTCAACTCGGTCTCGAAACAGGACAGCTGGGCGATCTGGTCGAAAAGGCCGGGAGAGCCAACAGCATGAAAGCCAACCCGATCGCGCTCACGACCGAAGAACTAGAAACGGTCGCGAAGCAATCTTTCTAGGTGGCGTAGACGGTCTTGCCGTCTGCGCTGCGCTGACCTGATAAACAATCCCCGAGACAACCTACTTCTCGATCGCCGCTTCGGCCATCATCATGAACTCGCTTTGCAGAGTAGTCGTCGTGCTGTCCGAGTTCTGCACCAGCAGGATGCGAATCATGTCATTCGTCGGATCGATCCAGCCCTGCGTTCCGAACGCGCCTCCGTGACCGTACGTCCCCCGGGAGTGCCCCACCAGCTCTCCATAAGGATCGTCCACAACTTCCCAGGCCAACCCGTAGCCGGTCCCACCCATCCAGCCCCTCGGCCGAATGTCGCTGGTGTGGACTTCCGTCATCAACTTAACAGCGAAGGGCGATAGATAACGCCGTCCTTGATAGCTGCCACTGTTCAACATCATCTGGTAGACATGCAGTAAGTCTTCCGCCGTGGAATAGAGTCCCCAACCGGGCGCCGGGAAGATGGCTCCTTTCCGGTACTTTGCCGGGTCCCCGCCAAGAATTGTGGCCGGAGCACGCACCAGCTTTTTATCCTGATGCGAATAGACCATCGCGATGCGTTTTGTCTGCTCTTCGTCAGGGAAGAAGAAGCTGTTCTTCATCCCCAGCGGTCGAAGAATCCGTTCAGCAATGAAGTCTTCATACTTCTGGCCGGAACAGACCTCGATGATGCGCCCCAGGATCTCAATGCCTGGACTGCTATAGCTCCACATCGTGCCCGGCTGAAACAGCAGCGGCTGTTTGGCGAGGTGCTGCACGACCTCCGCCAAGGAGATGTTCATCAGCTGGGGATAATCCTTGATCTCAGCAGGTGCGGGGTCCTGGATCCCAGCTGTATGCGTCATCAGATCGCGCACCGAGATCGGGTGTATCGGCATAGCTAGTTGGGCATGCTCCGGTCCGATATTGGCAGCTACCTGTTGGTTCCGGAACTCCGGCAGATACTGCTCCACCGGGTCGCGCAGGGCCAACTTGCCCTCTTCCACCAGCATCATGATTCCGATTGCGGTGATCGGCTTGGTCATCGACATGATCTGAAAGATCGTGTCCTTCTTCATGGGATGCGCAGCCTCGATATCCGCCATTCCCTGGGCTTCGTATTCCACAATTTCGCCGTGTCTGGCGACCAGCGTAACCGCACCGGCGACGGTCCCATCGTCAAGGAAGCGCTTGATATTGACTGGAATTCGCTGCAGAGCAGCAGAGTTCATCCCGGCGGGTGACGCGCCATAAAGAAGAGTTGCACTCAGCACGACAACCGTCAGAACCTTGGGAAGCGCACCAGCCGTGGCGCGGTTCTCTTTCAAAAACAAAGCAAACATTCGGTTGCCCAGCATATCTCAAGCTCCGGCTGAGGCCACCTACGATAGGGTGGACATTGGACCAGATCAGCCCGTACTCACCGCACGATGTTGCGCGTCCAGTGATGCTGCAGCGCTGGCGGTGGTTAACTTTTCTGCACTGGCGCTATGACCCGTCCGCGCTCGCGAGGTTGATACCCGCACCTCTGAAGCTGGACACCTTCGACGGTTCAGCTTGGGTGGGCCTGACTCCGTTCGTACTCGATGGTCTGCGGCTTCCCTACTCGCCTGCCATCCCCTGGGTTTCGCGTTTCCCGGAGACGAACGTCCGGACGTATGTCCGCGGACCCGATGGCGTGCCGGCGGTCTGGTTTTTCACTCTGGAAGCTGATCGCCTGCTCGCGGTTCTCGCAGCCCGGGCGCTTTACGGACTGCCGTACCGCTGGTCGAAAATGCGGGTAGACATCACAGACCGTAGAATCATCTACCGCAGCCGGAGGAACTGGCCTTTTGGGCAAGGATTCACAGACGTCGCCGTCCAACCCGGCCCGGCTGTCAAGAGCGGTGACTTCGAGAACTTCCTCACTCCCGCTACCGCCTGTATAGCCGTCGCGGCGCCCGGCTTGCCTTCGCAAACATCCATCACGAGCCCTGGACACTGCGTTCAGCCGAAATCCTCTGGCTTGACCAAAACCTGGTCCAGAATTCGGGTCTGTCGCGCACCCGCGGGGAGCCGACGATCCATCACTCCACGAATATAGCGTGCGGATCGGCGGCCTGCAGTGGCTCTCTCTTAGCCTCGGCAAGGGTCCTCCGCCCAGGCGCGTTTTGCCCGGGGATTGCTTCACTTATCAGAGAAGCTAGTATGTGAAAAGCAGATGCGAATCTCTTTCCGCAGTCGCTCTTTTAGCGCTCATGACCGCCTGCAGCGCTCACCAACCGACTGAAACGGGTGGCCACCCAGCCTCAACCCAGCTCGGCAGCTGCCGTTTACACCCAGCGGGTAGGCATCGCAGTCACCACGGAAGGCCGGACCTGCATAGCGATCAAAACGCCAATCTGGCAGTCAATAGCCCTGTCACGCTTGTTCTGCCTAACTTCCCCCAGTCGTTTATGGAGGCTCAAATTGGCGCTACTTCCGATAGCGCCTGCCCCATCACCAAAGATGTCGATCGCAACATAACAAACTACGAGCTCCATCTGCCGGGCGGCACCGCCGCTCTCAAAAAGTTGGTTCCCATGATCGCCGTTGTCGGGCCCGCCAATCCGTTCCTGCTGACGAACACTAACGTGCAAGCCGATCTGCAGGGCGATGGCAAACATGAGTTGTTCAGGTCCTGCAGCGCCGACGACGGCATTCATCTCACCATGTGGGCCGGATACACCACTGAGTGGCGCCTTGCTGTGGCATGGCTACTATTACGAAGCCAGTAATCCCGGCATTGGTCCTGCCTGTACACCACAAGATACGAAAGGCATCTAAACGGCTGTGCTGCAGCTTCATGGGGCAAAGCGCTCGACGCACGAATCACTTCGGAATCAGTTTCCCGATCCCGCCGTGAGTTTCTGCGGCTGGCTGCCGGCGCCACTGCCGCCTCGGGATCCGTCTTTGGATTCGGTCAGGGCCAGCCCCTCGGCGTTTTGAGAAACCCTAAAGCGATTGTCGTCACTTTTGGGGGCGGTGCCCGCGACGAAGAAACGTTCATGCCGGATGGACAGGAGAACATCCCGCACCTGCTGGACGAGCTTGATTCCGCAATCGACCTTCTTCACTCAGGTGGTCAACAAAGGCATTCTCGGACATTATGTCGCCACCGCCAGCCTTGCCACGGGAGTCTATGAGACCTTCAACAACTTCGCCGCCGTCCCGCCTACTAACCCAACCGTCTTTGAGTATTTCCGCAAAGATCTTGAAGCGCCCTCCAACGATGCATGGGTGGTAGCCCCCAGCAATGGCTTCAACCGCATCGGCGAAAGCGGTAACCGGGACTATGGCAAAGGCTTCGGCGCCAATGTCATTCTGCCCAAACGCCTGCTTGCCGCAGCGCTCTCTCCCAGCGGGTCTAGGTCTCTATGAGCACTTTCTTCGGGACAACTACGAAACGCCCTTGTATGCTCCGGAACTCGCCGGTAACGGCCTGACCCTGCATGAGATCGCTGACATCCTGCAACTGTCCGTTGCCGACTTCACCGCACATGCCAAAAGCCTGGCAAGCCCCGATGAACTCTCCGTCTTCATCGCCAGCCAGTTGATGAAGAAACTCGCGCCCAGCCTGCTCTGGATCACGCTGCACGATATCGATATCGCGCACTCCGGCAGTTACTCGCTGTATCTCGAAGCCATTCAGCGGTCCGATCGGCTCTGCGCGGATATCTGGCAAGCGGTGCAGAGCCAATCCTGAATATGCCGGGTAAGACATCGCTCTTCATCATGCCTGATTTTGGCAGAGACTCCGATGAATCCGCTGGCGGCAATGGATTTCAGCATCACCGAACCGGCGACGCGCTTTCCCGCACTACCTGGATGATGGCTTCTAGGCGCCGGCATCCGCCAGAATTTCGTGGTCGACCGCCCCGTGCAAACCACTGACCTGGTGCCCACGCTCGGCGCCCGGCTGGGCTTCTCTCCGAACCTGTCGCAAGGCAAGCGGCTGTCGAGATTTCATAGACCGATGCTGCCGAATGAGCTCACACCGCGATTCCTTCGCTGGCTATCCCCCGCAGGCGCGCACGCTCGCGCGTCCAGCAACTTGACCTGCTTCGCAAAACACCCCTCGCCTTTTTGCCACTGCTGCTGCGGGAAGTAATTGCCTTCGATTGGAAATTTCCCGCCGAGCAAAACGAACTTGATGATCAATTTCGATTACCTCAGAAGCCTCTCACCGGCGCAATTCGAAGCCCAGATGCAGCCCTTCTCCAAGCTGAAGCTCACGCCCGAATTGCAGAGCTGGATTGGGTCAATGCACCGGCCCGCTTCTCTGAACAACTGAGCGCGCACCTGTGGGCAACTCACCAGATTGAAGCTTTTCGCGAGGCCTCCGTTGCCTACGTGCACCAGATCAATCTGGCCGCTGCGCCCGAAAAGCTGCCGCATCCCGGCTGACCATGGTGGTTCTTGGATCAGGCGTCACCGACCAATCACTATCGCCTGTTTCGAAAGCTCCGCTCGCAAGGGAACTTACTTTGCTCAACGTCGATGTCGCAGGTGGACGAGCGCGTCCTGCTTGAAAACTCGCCATCCCGTTGCCGCCAATACCGACACAGCCCTTTGCCATTGGTATTGGATGGCGCAACCCCACCCGGCCCATGCCCCGCACGTTTCCAGATCTCGTATCATGCACCTCGATCGGCGCGGGTCAATCTTGGTGAATAAAATGCGCCAAATCGATGCAGCCCGGTGGCGGTGGTCCGGAAGCTTTGCGAACGATGATGGCGCAGATGTCCCCGCAGGACATTGGCTTGAGTGCAGCCGATGCCGATGGCGTTCTCAACCGGTTCCAGGTCAGTTTGTTGACGGAAGGATCAGGCACCCAGCTCTTCAGCACAACCTTTGTCCAATGGGCATCGCGAGAAATCCTACGCCGGGCCCAGCCGCTTACTTTACTGAGCTGTTATGCCCCTCGTCAGCGTGAGCAGTCCATGCAGGAACTGGTATCCGGCACACCGCACCAGACCGGTTCCGGATCCGCAAGGTTCACTGATTGACGGCGATATGGGCGCGTATTATACCTGGATTAATCAGCAGAGGCTCCCCGGGTTCCGACCGTGCTTCATTCCTCGCTGGTTCGAGGACCACGCGGAAGTCATGGCGGTAGGTCCCGCAGTTCGCGCGCGGAAAGACCGACGAGACACCCATCTCTCTGACGGACATCCTCACGCGTATCACCTGAGCCTCAGAACTACCCGCCGCTTCCCTGCTCCGACAACTTCGAAGGGTCTGGTCCGCAGTTGTCTTTCCCATCGACTGCACGCGCCCCGCTAGGCCATGGATCTCAATCGAATCCACAGCGGTCGCCTCCCCCAACCCGAAATGAAGAACGAAAGAGTTCTGGGAGTAATAACTTCCTCCGCTCATCACCTCATCGATCCTCTTGCGGCCGCCCGCTGAAACTGTCACCCGCGCTCCAATCGCGCTCTTATTCGAGCGCGTGCCCGTCAGCACAACGTTCAAATAATGTCCCCCGGGACTATCATTCTTCAGCAGACTCGGCGCAGCATTCATATTGACAATGACGATCTCCGGCCGGCCATCGCCATCCAAATCGCCCACCGCCAATCCCCGGGCTGGCCGAGGTGTCTGAAACGCGGGACCGCAGCGGAGGTACCGTCCTCAAACTTGCCTCCCCCTGATTCCGGAACAGAACAGTAGATTGCAGATAGGTGTCCCCAAGTTGCCACCCCTCTACTTCCGGGTAAACGTGCCCGTTGGCCACAACCAGATCCCGCCACCCGTCGTCATCCACGTCCACAAACGCCACGCCCCATCCCAGCAATTGCCGGCTGCTCAAACCGGCATCCCGCGAAAGATCGCTGAAAAACTTCCCATCGTCGTTGTGATACAGCGACGTCAGGTCGCCTGAGAAAGTTCGTCTTCGCTATATCCAGCCGGCCGTCGCCGTCGTAATCGGCCACAGCAATCCCCATGCCCGCCTGCAGTTCCCCGTCATAGTTCAAAGCGACGCCGGCCTCGAGCCCGCGCTCCTCAAACTTCCCGTTCTTCAGGTTGTGAAACAGCAGGCTGCGCGTCATGTCGCACGCGACGTAGATGTCCGGCCAGCCGTCATTGTCAAAATCAGCCGCCACCACGCCCAGGCTGTAACGGCCGCCGGGCTTCAAGATGCCGCTCTCTTCACTCACGTCGGTGAACGTTCCATCGCCGTTGTTGTGATACAGAACGTTATGGGCCAGCGGTAGACCGCGCGGTCCGCACATCACCGGAATCTTCTTCCATTCGCAAAACTCACCGCCACCCGGGTGCGGTGTCGTCTTCAGATCCAGGTCCACATAGTTCGCCACAAATAGGTCGAGCTTGCCATCTCTGTCGTAGTCGGTAAAGGAGCAACCAGAGCCATAGCGCACGCCTGATGTTGGTAGATGTGCCCTGGCGGTCGCGTCTTCGAACGTCCCGTCCCCTCGATTTCGATACAGCACGTTGTGCCCGTAGTAGGTCACCAAAAGGTCCACTGCTCCGTCGTTGTCGTAATCTCCCGCGCAGACGCCCTGCGCCCAGGCGTTCTTCAGAAAGTCGCTTTTAGCCGAGATGTCTTCGAAGTGACCGCCACCGAGGTTACGGTAGAGCTGTGGGCCTGTGGTTTGGGCAGAAGATTTTCCAGCCGATGTCTCTAATCGAGTGCCGTTGGCAATGAAAACATCCTGCTTGCCATCGCCATCCACGTCAATGATGGCTGCGCCATTTCCGGTAGTCTCCAGAATGAAAAGCTTCGTAGTCTGGCCCCCATAGGTGTTCTGAGCACGTCAATCCGGCCTGCGAGGCAACATCCGTGAAGTGCACGCTCGCCCGCTGAGAGACGAAGAGCGCGGCAATAAGCATCCAACCGAAGCGCCCCATTGCCCGCAGAGTACCACTAGACCCAGCTCTCAGGCGCTTGCTGGCTAACTACTCTAGTCCCATTACGGCGAGTGAATTGAACACGTTAGGACGATCGTGATATATCTAGTGCGATCTAATTACTCGTTAGATCTGCTTTGGGAGGCCTATGCCACGTTTGCTTTCAGGCGCGTTTATCGCCTGTTTACTTTTCCTATTCACCAATTCTGCGTTTGCACAACGCGACTTGGGAACTATCACCGGTACGGTCACTGACGCTTCAGGAGCCGCCATACCAAATGCGAAGATCACCATCGTGGAAGATGCCACGGGACTCTCGTATAACACCGTCACGGGCGATTCCGGTTCTTATAACCGGCCCGCCCTTAAACCCGGCACCTACACGGTAACCGTAGAAGCCGCCGGATTCCAGAAAAGCGCCCAAAAGGGTGTCGTTGTAAATCCTGGCGAACCAACCGCCGTTAATATCGCTATCCAGGTTGGTAACGCGAGCCAGACCGTTGAAGTCACAGCCTCGGCTCCGCTCCTGCAGACTGAGTCACCCGTCATCGGTGCCAATTTGAACTCCGCCCAGGTTGCTGAGTTGCCGCTAGGCGGCTCGCGGACGTTCTCCTACCTCGCTCGCCTCTCGCCCGGCGTTCTACCTGCGGAACAGGGTGCGCGCGATTCTCTAGGTGGTGGATTCTCCGCTAACGGAGTCCGCTCCACCGGTGAAAATAACTTTCTTCTGAACGGCGTCGACAACAACGTCAACGTCATCGACTTCATCAATCAAACGTCGTTCGTCATCAGTCCCTCGGTTGAGGCCATCGGCGAATTGCAGGTGCTCACCAACGGTTACAGCGCTGAATACGGCCGCGCTGCTGGCGGTGTAGTCAATGCGATTCTTAAATCCGGCACCAATGAACTGCACGGCGTCGCCTTCGAAATTTTGCAGAACGAGAAGCTGAACGCCAACCGTTGGGAAAACAAGTTTTCCGGCATCAATCGGGCGCCCTTCAAGCAGAATCAGTTCGGCGGGACCCTGGGCGGTCCGATCATTAAGAACAAGCTTTTTGTATTCGGCGATTACCAGGGCACACGTATCGCTACCGCGGGCGGCGTCATCCAAAATCTGGGCTATGGCGGTCTGACTACCGTTCCTACTCAGGCCATGATTAACGGCGACTTCTCCGCACTTCTCGGTCCCGTTATCGGCACCGACGCGAAGGGAAATCCCATCCGGCAAAATCAACTCTACGATCCCACCACCACTCAGACTCTCGCCAACGGCCAACTCTACCGGACGCCTTACCTGAACAATCAGATCCCGATCAGCCAAATGGATCCGGCTTCGCGCAAGATTGCCGCTCTCTACCCCGCTTCCAACGTGGCCGCCGGAAACGTTCTCGGTTTTCAGCCTCAGAATAATTACGCCATCAACACAGCCGGTGCTCTTCAAACCGATCAGGGCGATGCCCGCGTCGATTATCGGCTTAGCGAGAAGGACAGCCTCTTTGGCAGCATCAGCTGGTCCAATACCTACAAGAACAGCGTTGTTCCTTTCGCTGGTGCTCTTGACGGAAGCGACTTCAACGGCGCCAATGAGCAAGATCTTGGGCGCAACGCTCAGATTGGTTACACCCGCATCTGGAGCCCCACCATCGTCTCCGAGACCCGGGTTGCTTTCAGCCGATTGGTAACCGCCCGCACTCAAGCCAACGCAAGCACTGATGAGTTCAAAGCGTTCGGCATAGGCGGTCTCGATCCGACCACTTCTTCCAACGGCGGTCTGCCCCAGATTGGTTTGAACCACTACCGGACTGTGGGAGCTCAGAACTGGCTTCCCACCAAGGAGTACAACAATGTCTGGGACTTCATCCAAAACGTTGCCGTCACCAAGGGCAGCCACTCTTATAAATTTGGCGCCGAGTACCGCCCCATCCGCTTCCCCTTCTTCCAGGTTCCATATCCGCACGGTGACCTGAACTTCTCCCGGAATGAAACAGCCAATCCGTCCAACGCCAATACGGGCAACACCGGCGACGAGTTTGCCTCCTTCCTGCTAGGAGCGGTCAACAACGGAACCATCTCGACCACCAACTTCATCGCCTCCAAGAAGCAGGCATTTGCCTGGTACGCACAGGACGATTGGAAGGTTACTCCAAAGCTGACCGTCAATCTCGGGGTCCGCTACGAACTGTTCTCGCCCATTGGCGAGGCATTTGGTCGGCAGTCGAACTTCGTGCTCGACAACCTCACCCTCTACATCCCTGCCGGTAAAGATTCTTTGACGCCGCTACCTCCAAACTTCAGCGCGCCGGTTACAATCAACGGCATCACCTCCCCGGCTCTCTTTCCGAACGTGAAAGTCGATCGCGGGAGCAAGGATCCGTACTTGATTCCGTGGGATAAGTTTGATATCGGCCCGCGCATTGGATTCGCCTGGAACATACGTCAGAAGACCGTGATCCGCGCCGCTTACGGAATCTTCTACGGTGGTGAAGAGAACCAGGGCGGTAACCCCAATCGAGGGGAATCCGCTCCCTTCAACCTGTCTCCGGATCTCAGCCGTCCCGCGGGTGTTGGAACCTTTACAGCCGATCCTTACTTTGCGAACGGCGCGGCCATCGGTGGCGTTTCGGTTGGCTTCCCCACGAACGTGTTCAACGGCTTCCCAGTCTCGTCCCTGCAGTTCCGCAGCGTGGCCACGGACTTCCTGAATCCGATGGTCCAGAAGTGGAACCTGGCAGTTCAGCAGGAACTGCCGGGCCAAATGGCCCTCGAAGTCAGCTATGTCGGGAACCACTCCTCGCATCAGTTGCTTCAACCGGATCCTAACGCTTGTCCGAACCTCGGAACAGCTAACACCACCATCAATTGCAATGCCCTTCGTCCCTATCCCAACATCGGAGGTATTCAGGGAACGGCCACGTTCGGCTTTGGGAACTATGCCGGCATGACCGCCAAGCTTGAAAAGCGTATGTCCAAGGGCTTGCAGTTCGTCAGCTCCTATACTTACGGCCACGCCCTTGCTAATAGTGGAACTACGCTCAGCGGTTCTAGCGGCTTCTACTACAAGGATCCAAGAAACATCTCGGGCTCCTACTCAAATGCTGCATGGGACATCCGGCACAACTTCACAACTGGTCTTTCTTATGACATTCCGTTCGGTCGTGGTAAACAGTACGGAGGCAACGTCAACGGCTTCCTGAACGCTATCGCCGGCGGCTGGCAGATGAACAGCATTATTACGTTCCATTCCGGCCAGCCTTTCACCTTACGAGCCACGGGTTGCCAAGGCGTCTTCAGCCAAGGCTGCTCTCCCGATCCCGTCTCCGGCAAGGATCCGAATGCAGCTCCCGCAAACGGTCGCAACCCGGGCCAATGGTTCAACACTGCGAACGTGACAGCGCCCGCCGCCTTCACCGAGGGCGCCCTCGGACTGCAAACTAATTACGGTCCTCCGACTCGCTCAGTCGATCTCTCGCTCTTCAAGACCTTCGACCTCACCGAGCGCTTCCATCTACAGTTCCGAGCCGAAAGCTTCAATATCGGCAACACGCCCCAGTTCAGCTTGCCTGATAACACGACCACAGATGCCAAGTTCGGCCAGGTCACCAGCACCGCAACCGGAAGCGAACGCCACGTTCAATTCTCCTTGCGCTTAGGCTTCTAAATCACCTGTCTGATTTGAATAAGAAAGGGCCCGTTATGCCGAAAGGCATAGCGGGCCTTTTTGCATTTGCGCTAGCTTGAAATTTGCTCATCCTGCTACTCCTCTGGCTGGCCGATCCGCAACAGGCCGTCTCGCTGCTGCAACGTGGACTCATGGCCATGCAGAAAGGCCAGACGACCGAGGCTCGCAAAGTGCTGGAACAGGCTTCAAATGCAGACGCAAAGAATGCCTACGTCTGGAGTTCTCTCGCCGAGGTGTATCTCCGTCTCAAATTGCCCCAGCAGTCCACCGCAGCCGCTGAGAAAGCGGAGCAACTGGGTGCATCGGATCCCCTGGTCTGTCACGCGCTCGCGATGTACTACTCGGAATCGAATCAACCCGGCCGCGCTGCACCGCTCGAGGAAAAATTCGCCCAAAGTAATCGCGCTGATGCCGCCGCTCTCGGGCGCGCAGCCGGCCTCTTTCTCGCTGCTGGAGAAAATGAGCGCGCCGTAACATTGGCCCGGAAGACCATTCAGCAGCAGGACACTCCCGCCAACGAAGGCATTCTCGGTCGCATTCTTTTGACTGCGGGCCAGGAAGAAGAAGCCCTGCCGCATCTCCATAAGGCTTGGCAGGCAAATCAGGCCGACCAAGAAATGACCTTCGCTTACACCAACGCCTTGCTACGGGCTCAATCGTTCACCGAAGCCGCCGATATCGTGACCGCCACAATCAAGCAGCACGGACCAGATGCGCAACTGGAGTTGTTGTTGGGAGTATCCCGGTATGGCCAGCGCCGCTTCGAAGACGCAATCACCACCTTTCTGGCGGTGATCAAACTGGATGGAGAGGTGGAGCAACCCTATCTTTTTCTCGGACGCCTCTTGGAGCAAGCCGGACCGCACCTGCCTGAAATCATCGACGCCGACCGTGCTTGGGCCAAACGCAATCCCCGGAATCCCAAAGCGCAAAGGGAGTTGGCCAAGGCTCTGCTCCAGCAAAATCGAACGGACATGGAAGCGGCTTCTCTGCTGCGAGATGCCGTCGCTCTGAACGACCAGGATTGGGAGTCCCACTACGAACTGGGAGTCTTCCTGGAAGGAAAACACGACTTCCCCGCCGCCGCCGCAGAACTGCAGAAGAGCACGTCACTTGCTCCAAAACAGGCTCTTCCCCATTACCATCTGGCCCGAGTCTACGACCGTCTCGGCGAAGCGCCGAAAGCCGACGCCGAACGCGCCCTGCATGCCGAGTTAACAGGCGCTTCCAAAGAACCCCAGCATTAATCGCCGCTTCACCGCATCAGCGAAGCCCGCCCTGTCATAGTTGTTTGTCCGATAGGTCGACTTGCCTAGTATTCTGAAACAAGCTACGATACTGACTTAGAACAACTGTCATGGAACAGCCAGGCCGCCTCGAACTCCTGCAAGGCACCCTCGAGATGATGATTCTCCGCACCTTGCTGCTGGGACCGACGAACGGATACCAGATCGCCAAAACGATCGAACGCATGTCGGACGAGGTGCTTCAGGTGGATCACAGCTCCCTTTATCCCGCGCTTCATCGGCTCGAGAAAAAGGGGTTGTTGACTTCCAAGTGGGAGCAATCGGAAACGAACCGCCGATCAAAATCGTACCGGCTCACCCCCGTGGGTCGAAAACAGTTGGCTGCCGAGTCTTCAAAGTGGGAGCGGCTGAGCGCCGCCATAGCACGGGTAATGCGGCCGGCGTAGGAGGGATTTCCATGTGGTGGTTCAAGTGCAAACGCCCAATCGAGAGTGAGATCGATGAGGAACTCGACTACCATCTTGCCATGCTTGCGCAAGAGCATCCGGAGCAGAACAGCAACCCCATCGAAGCTGTCAGTGCCGCCCGGCGCAAAATGGGCAATCAAACCCAAATCAGGGAAACGACCATGGAGGTTTGGCGGCTGGCGTGGCTTGACTCCGTCGCACGAGATTTGCACTTTGCAGCGCGGATGTTGGGCCGCGCTCCGCTGTTCTATGCGAGCGTAGTGGGCATTCTGGCGACGGGCATCGCCGCAACAGCATCCCTGTTCAGCCTTGTGGATGGGGTGCTTTTGCGGCCGCTCCCTTATCGCGATCCCGCGCAGTTGTGTGCGTTGACGAGCTATGCACCCAAGCCGCCTTTCGCGTCGAACGGCTCTGTTTCCTATCGGGATTATCAGATCCTCGGCAGCAGAATCTCCCAATTTTCAGAACTGGCCGTAACCTTTCGCCGGGGCTGGTCCCGCGTAACAGTCATGGATGGAGGTGAGCCTGAGCCTCTGCAGGGCGCTTTTGTCTCTCCCAATCTCTTCCACATGTTCGGCCGCAGACCGATCTTAGGTCGAACCTTTACCGATGACGAAAATCGCCGGGGCGAACGGGTGATCGTCATAAGCGCGGCGCTATGGACACAACGGTTCGGCTCGGATCCCAACATACTTCGCAGAGACTTGCGATTGGGCAAAACCTTGTGGCACGTGATCGGAGTCATGCCGGATGATTTTCGCGTTCCGTTCCTGCAGGCTCAGGTGTGGGCTCCAGTCCTATCGCATCCTGGCTGGAATGACCGATCGGACGGCGAACCGCTGGATCAGCCGCGTTGGGACCTGCTCGGGCGACTCAAGCCGGGGGTCGGTGTTGCGGCTGTCCAGAAGCAGATTGACGTAGTCGAAGCACAGCTAAAGTCGTCGTCGCCTGACCTTCACGGCGATAACCTGCGAGTCGTTCCGCTGCGAGAGCATTTTACGGGTTCAGTCAAAACTCCATTGTTTATCCTGCTCTCGGCAGTAGGCATGCTGCTTTTAATCGCGTGCGCCAACGTCGCGAATCTACTCTTAGCTCAGGCCTCGCAACGCCAGCGAGAACTTTCCATCCGCGCGACCTTAGGAGCAGGACACGGTCAATTACTACGGCAACTGGTGACCGAGACGATGGCGTATTCCTCACTGGCAGCCGTTTTCGGTTTATGCGGGGCCGCGGTATTGGTGCCGATACTCACTCGATTGGCCCCAGCCACGACTCCTATGTTGGACTCGGTCGTTTTGGATGGAAGAGTGGTCTTCTTCGCAGCCGCTATTTCAGCCTCCATTGGGCTGGCGCTGAGCGCGATTGTCGTGTGGCGCATTAGATCGGGCACCGCCTTAAAAGGGACCGGGCGGACCAGCACAGACACGGTTCGAAGTGTCCGAACCAAGAGTGTTTTAGTGGTTGCTGAGTTTGCCATGGCAACGATCCTGGCGACTGGGGCAGTCATGCTCATCCGTAGCTTCGTTGCGGTCATCAATGTTGATCCGGGTTTCCGTCCTGATCGAATTCTTACTGTCCGAGTTGGCCTTCCCGGTGAAACGAAGGGCGCCCGGGTAACGCAGTTTTATCGCGATGCCTTCGCCCGATTACTGCGCCTCCCCGACGTTCAAGCAACAGGCGGGGTCAGCAATCTTTTCTTTTTGGACGAAGCGAGAACCCATGCACTAAGGCAAGTGGAAGGACACCCACCGGAACCGGTCGATAGGTGGAAGCCCTTGGTATGGGCACAGATCGGCGGTGAGTATTTCCAGGCTATGGGAATTCCGCTTGTGGCCGGCCGCTTCTTCAATGAGCGTGACATCCCGTCTTCGCCACCGGTGGCGATCGTCAATGAAACCTTGGTTCGGCGCTATTGGCCAGGACAGAATGCGCTGGGCAAACGCCTGAAAGGGTTTGATCCACGCGGCCGGCATGATGACTGGCTTACGGTAGTGGGCGTTGTCAAAGATACCCGCAGCGGCGGCATCGAGAAGGCTCCCTTTTCACAAATCTATGAGGTGCAAGCCCAAAGCGGCGATCAGTTGAACAATCTGGTTGTGAGAACGACTGGAGACCCGAGCGGAATAGCTTCATTGATTCGCGCCGAGCTCCGCCATGTGAATTCGAGTGCCATGACTGTCCAGGTTTCCACGATGGAACAACTTCTGAGCGAACAGACAGCTAGCCGGAGATTCCAGGCTTGGTTGATCGGTGCCTTCTCTGCGCTCGCACTGGGCTTGGCAGCACTCGGAGTTTTCGCAATCATGCACTATTCCGTGGCCGTGCGAACGAACGAGATCGGTATTCGAATGGCCCTCGGCGCTAAACCCTCAAAGATCTTGCTCCTCGTTAGCGGAGAGGCAACTCGTCTTGCGACGGCGGGCGTTGTGATCGGCTTGGTGGGAGCGGCATGGTTCGCAAAGACCATCGGGGGTCTGCTGTTTCAGGTGACCCCAAGCGACCCTCTGAATTTCGGCGCCGCTGCTTTAACTCCGCTATTGATCGCAATGCTGGCATCCTATCCGCCTGCTTTGCATGCATCGCGAGTTGATCCCATGCGAGCCCTACGAGAGGACTGACCTCGGCCGCCAATCCTCCGCCAGATCAGAGTCACAGGTAACCCCAAATAAACATCTCCTCCCGCCTCAACTATCTGCAGCGAAATTGGTAGCCTTCGCGCACGCCTTCATGCGCTCCTAAGAAGCGCACCTGACTCGGGATGCGTGCCCGTTTACCCGAAGTTCTCAGAAGTTAAAAGGAGTTTCAACATCGATGGCGACCGCCGCACAGATAGCTGCCAATCAACGCAATACCCAACGCTCGACGGGCCCGCGCACCGAGGAGGGCAAAGCCGCCTCTTCCCAAAACAACTTCCGCCACGGTCTGCGTTGTGTCTTCAAGGTTCTTCCCAACGAAAGCCAGGCCGACTACGACGCTCACCTCGCCTCGCTTGTGGCCGAACATCAACCCGCCACCTATACCGAACAATTGCTGGTCGACCTCATGGCACAACACTACTGGCACTGCCGCCGCACGCTCGCGTCCATCGACCGACTGATGGAAAAGGGCTGCGAAGATCCTAAACTCCTGGCCATTTTTCTGCGCTACCAGACTCAGTTCAGCCGCAGCTTTCACCGGTGCCTGACCGACCTGACCAAGCTGCGCGCGCAACGCATCCGTGAACAGATTGGGTTCGAACGGCAAGACCTGCAGAGAGCCGCCGAAGAGCGCCGTCAGCAAACCGCCGATGCCCGCAATCGCAACCTCCACGCACAAGCCGCCGCCCGGGAAGTCGCAACGGCAGCCAAATCCGCCCGCCTTGCCGCCTCGGCCCACCCTCGCGTAACCGAAATCCCCGCCGAACCTGCTATTTCTTCACCATCGGCCCCGCTGTGCCAGTCGTCGCCGGGCCAACTTGGCTCATAATTCGTTCGTAAGTATGCCAAATCAGCGTTAAATCCGCCAAACGACGCGGTCCGCGGGGGTGCGGACAGAACGACGGTTTACAGTCTAGTAATCACCTCCATTCAAATGCACAACCGATTACTGGGCGGATTTCTTCTTGCTTTTGGCTATGCGGGCGCTCTATGGTCCCAGAGAGAGGCGCATCAGTTCACTTTGGAAGACATCCTTTCGGTGGAACCGATCGGTGAAGCCCCTCTCTCGCCCGACAGCAAAACGTTTGCTCTGACTCGCAACGGACAGATCGTCTTGATGCCTGCAGATGGCGGCTGGCCTGTAACGCTGACCAGCATCGCGGGCGGCAAGTCGGGCTTAAGTTGGTCGCCCGATGGACGTTCTATTGCCTATGCGAGTAACGGCAGCATCTGGAGTGTGCCGGCTTCCGGAGGCAGCCCCCATCGCCTGACGCGCAGTCTCCCGGGTGAGGGCGATCCGCGCAGTGCAGGTGATCGCGACCCGCAATGGTCGCCCGATGGCCGCTGGCTGCTGTACGATACCGGGCGCCGCGGTCACAACAGCCTGATGGTGGTGAGCGCGAACGGAGAGTCCAACAACTATCTGACTGATTCGAACGCTGATGAAAGCTCCGCCGCGTGGTCGCCCGACGGATCGCACATCTCCTACACCGAACGAACTCCGCAGTACTTCAGTGGCAAACTGAATGTGCTCGGGATCGATCGCAAAACCGGACAATCGACCCGGGATCCTGCCACTCTATACACGTCACCCACAGATCGCGGTGGCGGATGGTCGCTGCGCAAAGCAGAGTGGTCGCCGGACGGGAAATCGCTTGCGCTAATCCTGCAGGAGAGTGGCTGGGACCACGTTTACCTAATGCCGTCCTCCGGTGGAAGGCCCAAGCCGCTGACGCAAGGTGAATTTGAGGACCTCTCGCCCGTGTTTTCGCCGGACGGAAAAAACATTGCTCTCGTTTCCAGCCGTAACAACCTGGAAGCTTCGGCCATCTTTGTCGTTCCCGTAACAGGTGGCCAACCCCGTGCCATCACCCACTTCAAAGTTGCTGGCATGGAGTCTCAACCCGCTTGGTCGGCCGATAGCCGGACCATCTACTTTCACCGCAGTTCCCCGCTTGAATCGACTGACCTTTACGCTGCCGACGCCAACGGCAGGACCGAACCGAAAGCCCTGACTCATACCTTGCCGATGAATCTGGATGGCGTTTTGCAAGTGCCTGAGCGTGTGCAGTACAAGAGCAAGGATGGACAGCAGATCTCAGGCATCCTGTACAAGCCCAAAGGCGTAAAGGCGGGAACGCGCTCCCCCGGAGTACTTTGGATTCACGGAGGCCCGGAAGGCCAGGACAGTTTGCGTCTCGATGTATGGGCTCAGTATCTGGCGCAGTCTGGCTTTGCGGTGTTGGAGCCTAACTATCGCGGCAGCACGGGCTATGGTGAAAAGTTCCGCAACCTCAATGTGGAAGATAGCGGCGGCGGGGAGATGGACGATGTTGCCGCCGGTGCGCAGTACCTGATCGACTCCGGCACTGCCGACCCGAAGCGCCTCGCCATTGGAGGCGGCAGTCACGGCGGCACCATGGTGGCCTACGCCGTCACTAAATACCCTGATCTCTTTCAAGCCGCGATCGAACTGTATGGTGTGGTCGACCGCGCCACGTTCCTGGAACGCACCAATCGTCCGTCCGCTATTCGCTGGGCGATGAAGATGGGCGGTTCGCCTCTGGAGAAGCCGGAAGTCTACCGCAAGGCCAATGCCCTGCTCGAGATCGACAAAATCAAAACGCCCCTGCTCATCATGCACGGCGAGAACGATCCGCAAGTGCCACCCTACGAATCGGCGCAGTTCACGCGCGCCTTGAAACAGCACGGCAAGGTCTTCTACTATTTCACCTACCCGGGTGAGTTACACGGGTTCAGTCAGCGTGATCACCGGCTCGACGCCTGGAAGAAGCAACTGGCATTTCTCAACAGATACATCAATCCCAAGTACGGTCAAAGCAGCACTTCCCTCGACGATCTGACGCTCGAACCTGCTGCAAAGCCTGCTGCTAGCCGCGCGGAGACCAACTAACTTCCCATGTTTCGATTCGTCACCATACTCCTGGCACTTGCTCTTGGCGGAGCCGCTGCCGTACCGACTCCCGAAAGTCATTTCGGCCATCCGATCGGTGTAGACCGGGTGTTGCTCGATTGGGACCAGGTGGTCTCCTACTTCCACAAGCTTGGTCAATCCGATCCTTCCATGATCCGTGTGGAGGAGATCGGCAAAACCGCCGAAGGCCGGCCCTTCATCGCAGCGGTTATCACCTCGCCCGAGAACATGAAGGAGTTGAGCCGCTACCAGGAGATTCAACATCGGTTGGCAGACCCACGCACCACCGATCCCGCAGCCGCCGAGAAGTTGTTCCCGCAGGCCAAGAATATTGTCCTGATCACGTGTTCCATTCACGCCACCGAAGTTGCATCAACCCATACCGCGGTGGAGTTCGCGTACAAGCTGCTCACCGATCAGTCTCCGAAGTTCCAGAACATTCGCAAGAACACGATCGTCATCCTGGTTCCGTCACAAAATCCGGACGGGGTTGATATCGTAACGCGCTGGTATCGCAAGACTCTGAACACGCCGTTTGAAGGTACGTCGCCCCCGGAACTCTACCATCATTACGTCGGACACGACAACAATCGCGACTGGTACATCTTTTCCCAACCCGAGACGCGCAACACCATCAAGCTCTATAACAAGTGGGTTCCCGAGATCTGGTACGACGTACACCAGCAGGGCGAAACGGCATCTCGCATTTTTGTTCCGCCGTGGTTGGATCCCATCGAACCCAACATCGACCCCATCATCTCGCAGGAAATGAACATGATCGGCACTTCCATTGCCAGCGACCTGACGGCATCCGGCAAGAAAGGCGTCGCGATCCACGCGGCCTATGATTTCTGGAGTCCAGCCCGCCACTACCAGGCATTCCACGGCGGGTTGCGCATCCTAACCGAGTCAGCCAGCGTAAAGCTGGCGACCCCTGTGACGTTGAAGCTGGAAGACCTGGATACTCACCCGCTTGGCTACAACGCGCAGCAGCGGAGTTGGAACTTTCTGGAGCCTTGGCCCGGAGGAACCTGGCACATCCGCGACATCATCGATTACCAGATGACGGCGTTCGAATCGATTCTTTCGAATGCCGCGCTTCACCGCGAGGACATGGCGCGCAATTACTACAAAGTGGCGCAGCATCAAGTAGAGCGCACGACTCCTTATGCCTTTGTCATACCAGCACAGCAACGCGACCCGGGAGCCACACGACGACTGCTCGAAACCCTGGAGTTTGGCGGGGTCGAGATTCAGAAGACGGCAAAGGGCGACCACGCTATTCTCATGCAGCAGCCCTATAGCGGTTGGGCCAAGGCGCTCTTGGAACGGCAGCATTACCCTGATCTACGCATGTATCCTGGGGGGCCGCCGCAGCGCCCATACGACACT
The DNA here is from genome assembly GCA_963814195.1 of uncultured Acidobacteriaceae bacterium. Lineage (GTDB taxonomy): Bacteria > Acidobacteriota > Terriglobia > Bryobacterales > Bryobacteraceae > Bog-105. The sequence goes on along the minus strand of CAWFBU010000001.1, from coordinate 569,933 downwards.
ACAGCCGAGACTCTTCCACTGCTCTTTGGCGTATCTGTCGAGACAGTCGAGTCACCTGTAAGCGGTGCGCTTCGCAAGGAGTCTTTTCCCTTCAACGCCCCTGCGCCCGTCGCCTACAGCGCATCAGACACAGACAGCTGGCGTACCGCCAATGTCCTTTGGAAGGAAGGGAAACCGGTTTGGCGTGACGAAAAGACGGGAGACTTCTCTGATACCGACAAAGGCGCAGGTTGGAAAAAGATCAAACAGCCGCGCGTCGCTCTGTACCGAAGCTTCAATCCGGCCATGGACGAAGGCTGGACTCGGTGGCTGCTGGAGAATTTCGGATTTGCATACAAGAACGTCAACAATGCAGATCTGCAGGCTACCGGGTTGAAGGACAAGTATGACGTGATCGTGTTTCCGGATCAGCCTCCGGCCACCATTACCAACGGATACAAATCGGGTACTATGCCGCCTGAGTACGCCGGCGGGCTGGGCGATGCCGGAATTGCCAGCCTGAAGCAGTTTGCAACGGACGGAGGAACGCTCGTCTGCCTGAACCACGCTGCCTCGTTCTGCGCTTCGAGCTTGGGCGCATCCGCGACCAACGTGTTGAGCAGCCGGGTCGCCTCAGCAGGCGGCGATGAAGCAGGCGGCCGCGCTGCTACTGCGGGAGCACGATCGTCCCCCAATGGCGAATTTTATTCTCCCGGTTCCCTGCTGAACGTCAAACTCGATCTCTCCAGCCCGCTTACGCGTGGCTTGCCAGACAACATCGCCGTCTGGAGTGAACAGAGCCCCGCTTTCACAACCGATCAGCAGGTAGTGGCCAAGTATCCCGAGTCCGATATCTTGGCCTCCGGCTGGTTGTTAGGCGAAAAGCTGATTGCCGGGAAGGCAGCCATCGTTGACGCGAAGTCCGGTAGCGGCCACATCATCCTGTTCGGCATGCGGCCTCAATATCGCGCTCAAAGCTATCAGGCGTTTAAGCTGCTGTTCAATTCGTTCCTGGCGTACCAGTAATGCCGGAGCCTCAGAGCCGCTCCTTCACCGTGGGCGCAAGAATTCCTGCGAAGGCGGAGCGCACGCTGAAAAAGACGACCAACCAAAGAATGGTCACTATCAGTGCCAGGGGAAGACCCGCCGGTGCCAAGCCGATATGGAACAGCAGGATGTTCACGATGATCGGTGCCAGCAGAGTAAGGGCAAGCGGTACAAATCGTCCCAGCAGGAGCAGAATCGCTCCGACTAGCTGTACAAGGAAGATGACCGGCAGGTAGATGCCCGCTGCAAACAAACCCCCAAAGTACTGTGCCGCCGGCCCGGTAGGAGGCGGCATGGGGATAAAGTGCAGAAAGCCGTTCAGCCCGAAGACCAGGAAGATGAGTCCCAGCAGAAGGCGTGCAATCAATGTTGCGATTTTCATGTGTTACCTCCGAATACAAGTGATAAACAACAGATGCCGTTTAAACAGCAATTGTTGTTCTGGGTAGATAGACGACATCTGTCGGTTTGTTGATTCGGAAATTATGCAGCTGCATCTAACTCGGGTAGGACATGCCAATTTCCGATTGTGAGGTCCGCGATCCCCGCATTCGCCGGACCCGGCGACTGCTGCAGAGTGCTCTTGGCACGTTGATGCGGAAGAAGAGCTTGGAAGACATATCGGTCCAGGATATTAGCGAAGAGGCAACCTTAAATCGAGCCACCTTCTATGACCACTATACGGACAAATATGCATTGCTGGAGGCGATGGTCGGCGGAGGCTTCCACCAGCTTCTGGCCGACCGGCAGATCCGCTTCGACGCGAACTGCACATCGGCTGCCAGTGCCATCATCCTCGCCGTCTGGGACTATTTGAAGCAGCTGGAATCCGAAGCAAGCGGAAGCAATCAAAGCTCGTTTACCCCGCTCATCGACGCGGCGATTATTGCCGCTGTGTCCCGAATCGTCAGGCAAGGACTTGCGGCGAGACCGGCGGCTTCAGCAGATATGCTCACCGCAGCGATCAGCTGGGCGATTTACGGATCCGTCAAACAGCGGTTCACCGCACCCAAACGCCCACGTCCCGGCACGGTCGTTACGGATGTGCTCCGTGTGATACAGCCGATGCTTCAAGAAAATTGATGTGTGGATGGATCGATGAAGCTCTAGCGTGGTACTGGAGGTGGGGGTTGAACCCACAAGAGAAGTGAATCTCGCGGGATTTTGAGTCCCGTGCGTCTGCCAATTCCGCCACTCCAGCGCAGTGCTGCGACGACCCACAGTATATCAATTCCCCGCCCGAACTTGAAAAGTGATAGCCTGCAACCGGAGATTGTAACTGCAACAATCTGCGAAGGTAACCAGTTGATTCTTCGTGTTATACTCCCGCGAAAGGTATTCAGATGCAAATAAGTAAACGTGCGCTGACGGTGACGAGTCTCTCGGGCGCTTTCCTCCTCCTGAGCGGATGCGCTGCTCTCCCGCATGAACCCACTGAAAAATACATCCTCGTAAGTGCAAATACGAAGCTGCCTTACTGGCAAACGGCGTTGGCGGGATTGAATCACGCGGCCACAGAAATGAAAGTGAAGGCCGAACTGATTGGCCCCGATACTTATGACACCAAGGCCGAACACGACGAGTTTCAGCGGGCAGTAAGTCAGAAACCCACAGGTATCCTGATCTCGGCCGCCGATGCCAGCTTAATGGCTCCTGACATCAATGCAGCCCTGGCCCAAGGCATACCAGTTTTGACGATAGACTCGGATGCCCCTGATAGCAAGCGGCTCTTCTTTGTAGGAACGAACAACTACAACGCAGGAACAATGGGGGGTCATATGACTTCCAAGCTCCTGAACGGTAAAGGCAACGTCGTTATCTTCACGATACCCGGACAGCCAAACCTTAAAGACCGCCTGCATGGATACCAGGACGCGTTTGCCGAACACAGCGGAATTAAGATTTCGCAAATCGTAGACATGAAGGGCGATCCAACCGTAGCGTTCGATGCCGCCAAGCAGATGATCGATTCCAAAGCCAAGGTCGATGCATTCGTTTGTCTCGAAGCCGTCGCCTGTCCCGAAATTGGTGAAGTGGTGAACCGCGCTCAAATGGGAGGCAAAGTACTCATCGTAGCGATGGATACCGACCAGAGGACGATCGACTGGATTCAGAAGGGTATCATTTCAGCCACCATCGGGCAGAAGCCTTGGACAATGGGCTATTATGGCGCCAAACTCCTGGATGAATTGCATCACCACCCGCCAACTCCCTTGACAGCAAACTGGAGTCAGAATCCCCGGTCGGTTCTTCCGACCTATGTGGACACTGGTTCTTTTGTGGTGGACAAGGAATCTGTAAGTTCGTTCAACGACCAGAACAAAGCCGGCTCCTAATTCCTTCTGGTCGGATGCGTTTCGGGCCGCTCGCCGCGGCCCTTGCGCTGCTAGAGGCGGAACGTTTCGGCTTTGAGTTGGGCATAGTCCAGATTGATTTGGTGCAGGAGTGGCTGGCAAAGAACAGCCAACTCCTGATCGGTACGGCCCAATCGCCGTTCGTGACAAATCATTCTGGCAAGCGCCCGGATCCCGGCAAGCCACCGCCCGTACGTTTCGCCTGCCGAAAGATGATTGGATGGTTCAGTCATAAGTGCGGGAGATACGGGCAGATCGCTCCTCTGAAGCAGAGTGCGAAATGCCCTCGACCATTCTCCCGACACTACTCGCCCAACGCGTTCTGCGTAGGTCCTCCTGCCGCAATCGGATCATCGTCGGGCGAACCCGGCAAACCGGTCAACCCAAGCCGGCCGTCGTCTGCCTGAACAATCTCCATGCCGTCGGCGTCCTCGAGTTCCACGCTGCTGTCAAATCCCGATGGGTCGGGCTGGTTGATCGAAGTATCGCCGCCGAGACTCGTCGGATCGACCGTCGGTTGAGCTGGGCCGGAACCGAGGTCGTCCAGGTCCGCTTGATTATCGCCGGTGTCTTCCCGGTCTCCTCGTTTCACCCCGCCATCATTTGGTCCGGCAAGCCAGGGAGCATCTGCGCTCCAGGGCATGTTATGGACAAGAGCCTCCAACGATCCGGTATTCCCTATCAATTGCGTATCCACAATCTGGTGGATTGCAGCGGTTGAGATTGGTTTCGTCCGAAGCACCCTCCGCTCAGAAACGAAACGCCCTCGCGGATCTATTCCATTCGTGTTAAAACAACATTGGATCTGCACCTTGCCTGTTGCCGTGCGCCCTGTCGCCACTTTATCGGCCGTCCTTTTGATTGTTGGGCTTGCGTCTACCGCGCAACCCACAGTACAGAACGATCCTGCGCCAGACGCGGCTGAAGCCGATCGACTGCTAAGCGCCATGCGTGATTACTCCGAGCACTATGTGTCGGCGCTCCCAGACTTTCTATGCGTGCAGATTACGGAGCAATTCCAGAGCGGGAAAAGAGGCGAAAACTGGAAACAGCTTGATTCCCTCGCTTCCAAGCTGGTGTTCGCCGGTGGCAAGGAACATCGCACGTTAGAGCTAGTCAACGGGCGCAAACCGAACCCTTCGCATTTCACGCGCCGGCCTTTGACCACCAACGGAGAGTTTGCGATTCTGATTGCAAATATTTTTTCCGATACAAGCCAGGCAAGCTTTGCATGGCACGGCTGGCAATCGATCAAAGGCCAGCGCTGCGCCGTTTTCCACTACCGCATCGACCGGGAGCACTCGACTATGAAGCTAGGATTGAGCGACTTGGCAACGGCTGTTGTGCCCTACGAGGGCTTTGTCTTCGGCGATCCCGCCACGGGATCGATTCGAAGAGTCACAAACGAGGCAAACGACATTCCTGTCGAAGTCCGAACCAAAAGCATTGCAACAACGATCGATTATTGGCCTGTTACCGTCGGCAAGAATGTTTACCTTCTGCCCTCTGATGCGTCTGTCGAAATGGCAATTCCTTCGGGACGTATCCGCAACGAATTGCATTTCCGGGACTACCAGAAATTTGAAGCCCAATCGACGATTACATTTGACTCCAAGGAACCCGCGGACAAACCGCATCCGCCTCTATGACTGAGCACCACCGGCCGGAGGTGGCAAGCGTACTTTGGTTTGGATAAGCGAGAAGATCCGACTTCCTTTTTTGGGCGAGGCACTGGTAGATTTGAAGGAACGCCGTAGATGAAGAATTCCGGAGCGACTCAGGTCTTCGCTGGTTCTGGTGCGGAACACCCCCTCGTTTTGCAGGGGCGTATCGCTGAACTCGAGTCGGCCGTGGAGACGCTGGAAGAAAAGCTGTCCGGCTACCGGCGCATTTACCTCGAGAATCCAGTACCGACACTTTTCTACGAGTGCTCGACGTTCCAGATCCTGGAAGTTAACGACAGTGTTGCCGCTCTTTACGGTTATAACAAGGAAGAATTCTGCAACCTGACAGTTCTAGACCTTTTCGCAGCTCAAGCTTTGCAGGACCGCTTAGGGCTGGAAAGCGAACTCCGTAAACCGATCAATACTTTAGGTCCGCTGCCGCATCGAACGGCAACAGGAAACCGGATCGCCGTTCGAATGATCTTCCTGCCCTTTGACCTGCGTGGTTGCGACGCGCGGGTCGCCATGATCCACGACGAGACGGCTCAACAATCGGCAGAAGAGGCTCTACGAGCGAGTGAGGAACGGTTCCGGGAACTCTTTGAGAACGCGAATGACGTGATTTTTCTCCACGATCTGAATGGCAAGGTTGTGGCGATCAATCGGGCGGCGGAATACCTGACGGGCTATTCACGGCTGGAAGTCATCGGGCGAAACTTTGAGGAATTTGTGGCCCCGGAAGCGCGCCACCAAACGCAGGACAACATCCGAACTCACCTGGGAGGGAGCGCCACACAGCATTATGAATTGCCAATCATTTCCAAGTTCGGCAACAGGCGCTATCTGGAAGTCAGCACGAGGATCCTCTATCGGCGGGGGCACCCGGTAGCCATCCAGGGAATCGGCCGGGACATCACTGATCGCAAACTGGCTCAGCAACGACTCTTCGAGACAGCTCAGGAGCTCCGGCTCAAGAATGAGGCGTTGAGCGCCGCTCTCTGGCGCGCTAATGAGGCCACTCATCTGAAGGAGCAGTTCCTCGCGAATACCTCGCACGAACTCCGAACACCTCTTAACGGAATCATGGGCATGATCAATCTGCTGAAGGCGACGCCTTTGGGACCTGATCAGCTGGAGTATGCCGAGATCGTCGGACAGTGCGCGAACGATCTTCTAACTATCATCAATGACCTCTTAGACCTGTCGCAGATCGAAGCCGGTAGGCTTTCTTTGAACGAAGAGCTGTTCCATGTCGGAGAGAGTGTGAATGCGGTAGTCAAGCTGCTCCGGGTGCGCGCCGAGCAGAAAGGGCTGAGCGTTACATACGACATTGATTCGCGGCTTCCGCACAAGGTTTGGGGCGATAGTCTCCGGTTTCGGCAGATTCTGACAAATCTGCTGGGCAACGCCATTAAGTTCACGTACACCGGCAACGTACACGTGCAACTTTCCCCTCACGACGACGGCTCTCATTTCCGCTGCAATGTCATCGATTCCGGAATCGGAGTTGATGAATCTGTGCGAGAGCGCATCTTCGAGGCGTTTTTTCAGGCGGACGGAACGACACGCCGCCGCTTTGGAGGAACCGGTCTGGGCCTCACAATTAGCCGGCAACTCGCGGGAATTATGGGGGGCCAAGTAGGTATGTTCAACAATGATCCCGGACCGGGCGCGACTTTCTGGTTTCAACTTCCCTTGCGGAGAGTGCAGGTGGACGCGGCAGAAGAGGCCGAAATCAACATTCAGCCACAAATACTTTGAACTCGTCGAAGCCGCATCCGTAAACTGGAGTAGGCATATGGCACGCTTTTCTACCCACCTCGTCTTGTTGCTTGCTGGCTCTGCATCATTATTTGCCTCCGCCGATACCGGACTGTTGTCCCTGCTGCCGTCCGACACCCAAACCGTCGCGAGCGTGAACGTTGATTCATCCCGTTCATCGAGTTTCGGGCAGTACATCCTCCGCCAGATGAGTTCGAACGATCAGTCATTTCAGGAGATGGTGGACCAGACCGGGTTCGATCCCCGTCATGACCTCCAGACCTTCGTCCTCTCTACCAGCCCGTCTACTAACACCAAATATCAGAACCGTTTTGTCATCCTGGCTCGCGGCGTCTTCAACCAGGCGTTGATTACTGCCAAGGCAACCGAGAAGGGTATGGTTCCGCAAACCATCAACGGCTCCCCTGTTCTTGTCTCATCGGGAAAGCACTCTTCTGTATTGGCATTTCCTGAGGTAGGGATTGCAGCTTTTGGAGATCTCGCCAGTGTCGGACAGGTTTTGGCAAATCGTGCCAATCCGTCGACTCTGTCCACCGCCCTTCAGGCGCAGATTGCCTCAGCTAGCACCGAGAATGATGCTTGGTTCGCCTCCACCGTACCCGCCAATCACTTCCTGGCTAATATTCCGCAGGCGGACAGTGCTCTGGGTGGGCCTCAGGAGAAGGCGCAACTGATGCAAGCTGTTACGCAATCCAATGGCGGAGTCCGGTTTGGCAGCAACGTCCAGTTCTCTTTCAATGCGTTAACAAGATCGGACAAAGACGCGACTTCCCTTACCGACCTGATCCGGTTCATTTCGAGCGCCATTCAGATGCAGCGCCAGAATGATCCGCGCGCAGCGCTACTCGCGCCCGCCCTGGACAGCATGACGCTCAGCTCCGAAGGACCGCGCGTTTCTACGTCACTCGTGATTCCGGAAGCGGATCTGGAACAAATGATTGCTTCTCAGGCGAGAGCTTCGGGGCATACCCGTTAAAGCAGTGGAATAGTTTTACTGAAGGAAGCCTCGGGCCGACCAAACCACACCAATAACCGCACTGGCAAAACCGGCAAAGGCAAGCGGCCGTCGCTTGGTCAAAATGGATAGGGATAGAAAGACGATCGCTACTTCCAGAAAGACCTCGCCAAGGTGGAACTGGTTTGCCTTTCGTCCGCTCTCATCTCGTTCCCGCTCGAGCTTCCGGGCTTCGTCCTGGATCTTGGCACCTTCAGACTTGTAGCGTGAGGAGTCCTTCACATAACGGTCCAATGCTGGCCCAGTTGCTTTATTCTGCAACAGCAAATCCTGCGTGCTCTGCGCGACGTATCGACGGATGTCCTTAGATTGGTAGTAGGCCCATTGGTCAGAACTTTGTTGCTGCTGCAGAAGTTGCTCTGTGTTGTAGTGCTGTCCTAAAACCGAGACAATCGCGAGCAGTGCCGCTACGATTGCCATATTGCCCGCCACAATCTTTTCGAAGCTATCCTTGGCGTGCTGGACGTGCTCTTCTAATTCCTCATTAACAGACATCACGAACAAGCTAGCACGGAAATCAGCTCCTCTGGGTCGATCTTGCTATAGGCGAAGAGAGACGGAGATTATGCGTCAGAAGACACATCCTTGCGGAGCGCAGCCAGATTCTACTGCTTCTTTTTACCTAATCCGTTCAGCAGACCTTTCAGCGCGTCTTGCGGCTTTTGCTGCTGTTGCTGTTGACCCTGAGGAGTTTGTTTCTGACCGCCTGTCAGACTGTTCAGAACGTCGCCCACGCCGCCTCCCTTCCCGCCCAGGAGGGCACCCGCGACACCGGCCGTGGGATTGCCGGTAGTGGGCAAGAGATTCTTGAGTTTCATCTGAGCCATAGCTGCTGCATCCGGCGTAAATACCGGCTTTTGCAGCGTGCCGGTCACCTTTACCGGTACAACCATCTCACCTTTATTGTTCGCGAGAGCAGTGGTCATAAACCCGCCGACACCTGTTCCGCCAACAGCTTTGGTGAGGCCGCTGGTCAGGACTGCATTCACGTCCATGTTCAGAGCCTGGCTGGCCAGATCGACCGAGCCCTTGCCGGAAATGGAGCCGCCCTCGATCGCGGCGACGAGGTCGTTCGTAGTCGCCAATCCGTTCCGGATGTTCATGCTTCCGGCGAGCTTCGTCAACTTAGTATCGCTGCCGGACGATGATGCCTGACCGGGATTCAGGAACTTCGCAACTCTTGAAATTTCGTTCAGAACGTTGACCCGCTTAAGTTCACCGTTGGCGAGATTGAAGCCGACAGTTCCGCTAAGCGTTTTCGGCAACTCAGCCGCAGGAAGAAGGGTAAAGTTCACATTCGTAGTAGCGGCAAGACTTCCATACAGAGTGTCCTTGGTGGAGCTCAACGCACTTAACAAAGCATTTGCATCTACCCCGGTGAACTTTGCGTTCACAGCGCACAGGGCATTGGCCGGGCGCGTGTCGAGAGTCATAGTTCCGTTTTCCTTGCCCCCGAAAAGATTGGCCGTCAGGGGTGAAAGAGAGATGACGCCGTTGTTCAGCTTGACCGATGTATTCACGTTCGTTAACGTTAAATCGTTAGCAACGATCGTGCCGGCGCTTAAAGTTCCACCTCCCGTGGTCCTGCTAAGCAGAGACGGTTCTGACGATTTGCTACCGGCTGAGGCCTTGGTCTGGTTGTTCGGCACTGCAGTAAGTTGTTGCAGTTCGGCTGTATTGATCTTGTCCGCAGCCAGCTGAAAAGAGACCTGCGGAGCGCTCAGGTTCTTGGCGCTAAGATTACCCTTCAAGGCAGTACCTCCGATGGACATAGCCAAATTGCTGATGGAGGCCGAGCTCTGAGCAAAGCCTAAGGTGGCAGAGGAGATGGAGACCGGTTTGGTAAGCGCTGCGGGCATGTTCAGAGTAGCGCCAGAAATATTTCCCGATCCGGCGTAGTTAAGCTTCGCGGATTCGGCAAGCGGACCCTGAACGTGAACGTTCAGCGATAACCTACCGGTTCCGGTCATCCCTTTCGCAGCGTCGACACCATAAGCCTTCGCCATGTTGACCAGCTCCGCGATATCGGCGTTATCGGTCTTCAAGGAGGCATCAATCAGCATGTTCTTGGTCGTGTAGCCTGATGCCATAAAACTGGTATCGACGCGAGTAGAGCCAGATTGCGCCGTGAACGGGCTGGACACTATGGAGGTGGGCGATAAGGTCAGGTTCAGCGCAGAAACCTGAACCGGTTCCTTGATCTCACCGCCAGAAACGGCAATATCGCGGCCGGAAACGGTGCCGGCAAGCTGCGGTCCAGAGGACGGACCTTTAGCGCTAATGTCTGCAGTGAGTTGTCCTTTTACCTGGTAGGCAGGGTTAAAAGCCACGCCCAAAGAACCGGCCAGCTTGGCAAGGTCCGTTATGGAGGCGTTCTTGGTGCCAAGCCTCACATCAAGATTAACCGGAGTGTGGGAGCTGTCGACAATGCCCGAAATGGAAAACGGTGTTGACCCTAGCTTAAGATCGGCAGACTTGATATTCAGCTGATCGGTCTTCCGGTTATCGCTCACATCGAACGTTGTCTCAATGGTGTAGTCGATCTTAGATCCCTTCACCGTCGTGTTGGTGAGCCTTAGATTCCCTGCGGAGGAGAGCACTTCGTTGTCAGTCTTCAAAGTGGCATCTCCGGATACCGTACCGTCGGTGTTCGGCGGCAACGCTCCAGCTGCAAACTTGCTGATCCCCGATAATGTCAACTCTTCTAACGAGATTTTGCCGTCGACCGGTGTAGAAGCGAGGGAACCCGATTGGGGCATCGGGCCGATCTTGCTTTTTAAAGACAGCAGTTGCTTGCCCGAACCAGGGAAATGCATGTCGAGGTCTAGCCCAAATCGTTTATTCGGGGCGAAATCAGTGAGTTGCATTCCGATGTGGTCATAGATGGTTCGAGGGATCTTCTGGACGGCGTCAGTAAATGCAACTTGCCCGTCATCGATCTTGAGCGAGTTGAAGCTGAGACTGGAGTTAGAGTCGGACTTACTATCACTGCGCGTCATGCTTGTGAAGTTCCACTGCCCGGCTGCGTTGCGAATCAATTCTATTTGCGGGCGATTCAGTTGAATCGATTTGACTTCAGGCGCGCCACGCAGCAGCGAGAACAAACCCGCACTGGCAGAAACATCGCTGGCAGTCGCAAACGGATGACCGGATCCGAAGGCCGGATCTTCGCTAATGGACAAGCTGTCGATCTTCACCGCAAGAGGGAAGATCTTCAGGCTCATGTTGCCCAGCGTCACCTGCCTGTGAATGGATTTCTGCAGCTGAGCTTCGATTTGTGGCCGGAATTTGTTGACGTCAATGAGAGATACCGCGATGAACAAACCCGCAATCACAACTACCACCGCAATGCCAACGCCGATCAGTACTCGTCTCATACACAGTTAGATGCACAACCTCGCGGTTCCTTACCGAAACTCTGCAATTTTGCCAATTCACGAGTTGGGATGGGGTCTAACGGCGAGCATCGCTTAGTGGCTGGCTGTGCCGTGGAACGCAGGACCATACAGAACGCGCCCTGCTCTTTCGGCCGTTACTTCACCATCCCGTAGGGCGAGCTTTCCATTTACAACCACATGCCGGAACCCGGTGGAGTATTGATGAGGACGATCAAAGGTCGCCCGGTCTGCCACCGTCGTGGGATCGAAGACGACGAGATCGGCCTTCATGCCCGCCCGCAGGAGACCTCGGTCAGCGAAATTCAATCGTTGCGCCGGCATTGACGACATCCGGCGGACAGCGTCCTGCAGAGTCAAAATATTACGTTCCCTGACGTAGGTGCCCAGCACTCGGGCGAAGGTTCCGTAGCTACGGGGGTGAGGAGCCTCCTTGCCAAATACCGGGATATCTCCGTCGGAAGCGACCATCGTGTAGGGCGACCTCATGATCCGCTCAATGTCTGTTTCATCAATCGCGTGATAGACGGCCGAGCAGCCACCTTTCTCCTGGAGCGTCATGGCTGTTTCAGCTGCATTCTCATTCGTTACTTGAACGCCGCGCTGCTTTGTCAGATCGGCAAGGCTCTTGCCCGCCAGAGCAGGATTAAAGCTGCAGTTCACGATGACAATATTCTTGGGGTCTCCTCCGCCGCGGCCTTCCTGGATGTTATGAACGATCTCTGTTTTTATCTTCTCTCTCCCGGATTGCGCATGCAGCCGTTCGATCAGTGCCTGATTCCCACCTTCGAGTGACCACTGCGGGAAAAGGGCCGCAATGCCGGTGCTCGAGGCGGTGTACGGGTATTGGTCGATGGTGACATCCACACCGCGTGCTCTTGCTTGCTCAACCAGGTGCAAGGTCTCAACGCTTTTTCCCCAATTGGCTTTGCCGATGATCTTGTGGTGCGTGATTTGGGTGGGCAGATGGCCTTCCTCGCCAATGCGAATCGTTTCCCGCACTGCGTCTTCGATCCGATCGGTCTCATCGCGCATATGCGATTGATGAAAACCGCCGAGCGCACCGACTACCTTGGCGATCTCGATGACCTCTTCCGTGCTCGCATAGTTCCCTGGAACGTAAAACAGACCCGTCGATAGCCCCACGGCGCCTTCTCGCATTGCTTGCCCGGCGAGCACCTTCATCTTCTCCAGTTCCTCAGCAGTGGCTTTACGGTTTACAAGACCCATGACGGTGGTCCGAATGCTACCGTGACCTACGAAGCTCGCGAAGTTGATGGAGATGGGAGTTTTTGCCATTTGTTGCAGAAAGGGCCCTAAGGGAAGCGGCGAACTTCCGTCTGGACCCTCGATGATGGTAGTCACCCCTTCTCGCAGGTAGTTCTCTGCGGTGGGCACCGCGAGAATGCCGCGACGGCCGTGCGAATGAATGTCAATGAAACCAGGTGCCACGGCCAGCCCGGCAGCGTCGATCCTTAGTCGTGCCGAGGCGTTCGCCAGGTGCCCAATCGCAGCTATGGAATCCGCCCGAATGCCAACGTCGCCGAAAAACCAGGGATTACCGGCGCCATCAAAGATCTTTCCGTTAGCGATAACCAAGTCGAACTGTTGAGCATGCGCGAAAACGCAGAGGACCAAAAGAAGGAGGATTCGCATTGTTCACAACAGTGTAGAGGAAAGGTGAATACTTGCCCTTCGCCACTGAATTGACGGCTCTGACCGTTGCTACAACTCCGGAATTATCTAGCGCCGCGACCGGCCCTTTGCCGGCTAATTATCTTGCAGACTTGGTTCTCCCACTCTGCACTCGCTGCTTTTTCTCACCTTTTGAATTGCTCTGATGACCTTACGAACGGGCAAATCGTTCACATGAAGGAAAGGAATCCAAACACCCTCTCGCCAGGATGAGTAGTACCAGCGTGCAAACAAGGCAAGATCCTCAGGCCTGCTCCGGTCGGCAGAATGCTGTTCGTCTGATGCCACTCTCAGTTGACTTTGCAGTAACGTATCTAGCCCTTTAGCCTGCCACGCCTGGTCGAGAGGCAATCTTATCGGATCCAGCCAGTATCCCTGAACCATTGGAAAGACCACCACGGTTGAAGCCGGATGAGCAGGACCGTCCTGGAGCCTCGTTTCTCCGAACGTGACCGCGAGGCCATTGAAATTGTCGATGTTTGTGACGACGGAATCACGCGCCGACTTTGCAGATTGCAACCTTTCGAGCTGCTTGTGGATTCGGGCGGCGGCTTCGAAATCGAGAGAGCCGACCGCCTCATCTCGTACCTTCGCCATGTCGCGGAGAGTTTTACTTCCGTTGTCCCGCAAAACGGCGCTCACTTCGGCGGCTTCCGCCAGATATCGGGAGCTTTCCACAGCACACTGGCATGGCCGGAGACATTGCCTCATCTCGCCGTAGATACAACCGGGATGCTGCGGGTGCGGCACAAGGATTTCAGTACAGCGCCGTAGCAAGAACGCACTTTGTAGTTCCTGCTCATAAAGAAGCGCGAGATCTCGCCTGGCGAAGGGCCCTACCACCGGTTCGCAGCCTTGCGGAATGCGATTGGCCGACACTAACCGCGGAAACGGATCGCGAGTCAACAGCCCCACAAACCATGGCAGTCGCAGGTGGACTCGCCGCAAATATTCTTCGGGGAAATGCTGTCTCGCTAATTCATACAAAAGGAGCGATGTCTCAAGCTTCGATTGCGATTGCCAGCTGAGAATGCGCAATACGGATGAACTCGTCTCATTGCGCCGGTCTTCATTGAAGTAACGGCCGAGCTTGGTAATCGTGCGAGTAACGCGGCGTTGCAGATTCGGCGCTGAAGTTAAATGCGTGACTCGGCCCGCGGCTTCAAGACAGAAGACCCCGGGCCCAGTAGGCAAAGCAGCTATCCTCTCCGTAGCATCCAGATCAGCAGCGTCTACGATGATGGGTGAAGGAATTTTCACGAAGTCTCGAACAACGAATCGGATTTAGGCGCCGGAAAGGGCAGCCAGCTTCACTTCCCGCCAACTATAAAACTAACGTAATTACTTGACACGAAACTGATGCAGTCTAGAATAGGTGTTATTTCGCTATGCAGGCTTGTCAGCACGAGCGAACCGAATTTCTATACCGTCGCGACGGCGTTGACTACATTCGTTGCCTGGATTGTGGACAAGTGTTCGAATCGGAGGATCTGGATTCGGTTCCAACTTACGAGGAAGAGGAAGAGAAGCCCCGCAAGCGGCGTTAGCTCTTTACGGTTTTCCCTACTTTCCCGTCACGCTTCGTAGACTTCGGAACTCTAAAGGACTGTGCATACCTAAGTACCAGAGCCATGCCTAGTCTGACTCGCGCCTCCTCGTCGGAAAAATGCGTTCCGAAGAGCCCGCTACGAATCGTCGCAATTGGCGGCGGCACTGGTTTGTCCACTCTGCTCTCGGGGTTGAAGCGGCACGCCCGGGGAACGCATGGACGTCCCGAAGCCGGGCAGACCGGTCCTGGAGATTACCGCAGTTGTCACCGTGACGGACGACGGCGGAAGCTCGGGCCGGCTTGCGGCGCGACTTCGACATTCTGCCGCCGGGCGATATCCGCAACTGTATGGCCGCGCTGTCGGAAGATTCGGATTTGCTCTCTCAGCTGTTTCAATACCGGTTCGCTCGCGGCAGCGGACTAAAAGGACACAGCTTCGGCAATCTGTTCCTTACAGCCCTTCACCAGATCACAGGCGACTTCGCGCACGCCGTGAAGCTGTCTTCTGAGATCCTGGCGATTCGCGGCCACATCTTCCCAGCGACCTCGTCTGACGTGAGACTGGAAGCAACACTAGAAGACGGCACCCAGATCAGTGGCGAGAGTAAGATCAGCAAGAGCCGGCAGCCGATACGTACTATCCGTCTGGCTCCCGGTGATTGCGATCCATTACCCGAAACGTTGGCTGCCATTGAACGTGCCGACCTGATTACGCTTGGGCCTGGATCACTTTACACAAGTGTCATTCCCAACATACTTGTGGGTGGCATACCGGAAGCCATCGAGAGGTCTGCGGCGATGAAAGTGTATTTCGTAAATCTGATGTGGCAACCAGGCGAAACCATCAATTTCACTGCCTCACATCACCTGAATGCTCTTCACGAACATGCCGGACGTAAGTTGATCGATTGCGTGGTCCTGAACGATACGCCCATTCCAGCTGCTTTGCAGAAGCGTTACGCTCGCGCCCATGTACGGCCCGTGGAAAACGACTTTGAGAACCTGACCGCCATGGGAGTAAAGATTGTAACCGCGGACCTGATGGGGGACACAGCCGATACGGCCAAAATCCGACACAATCCGGCCGCGCTCGCAGACGTGGTGATCGATCTGGCTAGTCGTTCGCGGGCTTATCAGACAAAGAAGACCGCTTTAGAAAAATCGAAGGCGATTAATCAATCAAAATGACAGAAAACAAAATTGACAGGCATGGTAAATGACTGAAGACGTTACTGTCGTGATTCTGGCGGCCGGGCTTGGAACACGAATGAGATCGGGCAAGGCGAAGGTTCTGCATCGCGCAGCGGGCGAAACCCTCCTGAATCATGTGATTCGAGCCGCATTGCACGTAGCCGCAGCAGAGCGGATTGTGGCTGTTGTCGGTCACCAGGCAGAACAGGTTCGCGAGAGTGTCACCACACCGGGCGTTCGTTTCGCCACTCAACAGGAGCAGCGTGGTACCGGACACGCAGTACTGTGTGCGAGAGAGGAAGCCGGAAAGCAGCGACGGTCTTCTCCTTATTCTCAACGGTGATGGGCCTCTGCTAAAGCCCGTGACGTTGCA
Organism: uncultured Acidobacteriaceae bacterium; assembly: GCA_963814195.1. GTDB lineage: Bacteria > Acidobacteriota > Terriglobia > Bryobacterales > Bryobacteraceae > Bog-105. The sequence goes on along the minus strand of CAWFBU010000001.1, from coordinate 553,889 downwards.
GGCGTTGGTCGAGCAGGCTGCGAGCAGCACTGGAGGCAGCATTGTGACGACGAACGTCGAGGATGCAACCGGCTACGGACGAATTGTCCGCGATGCAGATGGCAAAGTGGCGGCGATTGTAGAGCAGAAAGTGGCTACCCCCGAACAACTGCAGATCACCGAAATAAATCCCGGGGTGTATTGCTTTCAAGCCCGCCAATTTTGGGAGTACATTGAGCAGGTTCAGCCTAATAATCCTGCGAATGAGTACTACCTGACTGACATGATCGCCATCCTCCGACAGAACGGGTATCCCGTTACGCCGCTAGTAACGGCGGACGAGACTGAACTGCTGGGTATCAACACGCGCGTGGAGCTTTCCGTTGCGGACCGTATACTCCGTGGACGCAAAGCGAACGAGCTAATGCTGGCGGGAGTCACGATGCAAAAGCCGGAGACGATGTCGATCGATGTCGATGTACAGATAGGACAAGATACGGAGTTGGAACCCAACGTACACCTGCTGGGGCGTACAATAATTGGCTCCCAATGTGTCATTGGCACCGGAACAGTTCTGCGCGATTGCGTCGTTGCCGACGGTGCCACAATCCTTCCGTATGTGGTGGCCGACTCTTCCCGTATAGGGCCAGGTGCGTTCGTCGGGCCTTTCTCGCGCCTGCGTCTACAGGCCGAGGCGGAGGAAAACTCACATATCGGGAACTTCGTCGAACTAAAAAAGACACGCCTAGGGAAAGGCTCAAAGGCCAGTCACTTGACATATCTCGGGGATGCGGTGATTGGCGCAGGAGCCAACATCGGTGCGGGCACCATAACCTGCAACTACGATGGGGAACGAAAGCACCAGACGGTGATCGGTGATGGCGCTTTTATCGGCAGCAACTCCACCCTGGTTGCTCCGATCACAGTAGCCGAAGGTGCATACACGGCCGCCGGTTCCACAATCACAAAAGACGTTTCTGCGGGTGCCCTGGCAATCGGCCGAGCATACCAGGTAGAGAAGGAAGACTGGGCGAAAAGACGTCGCGAACAAAGGTCAAAAAACAGCAAATAAGTTAATCGAGTGGCGGCGTCCCAGTGTGGGGTGACCTGAGGTCAGAACACGGTGCTCGGGTGGTAGACGTTTGGGAACCGCAGTTCGCCGATCGCAATCAGGTCTCCTGAGCGTGACAGCGCGCGCATCCAAGGTGAGCCCGGGGGAACAACGAAGGGTGAAGTATGAAAGTCTCTCCCCTGCCGGATGGCGCGCTCGACATCGTCGGTCATATACTCAGCCGGAAAGTCGGGAAGCATCCTGCCCATCGAGATGACCGCCTCATGGAGCTGTCCCGTTTGGGAAAGCTTCGACAGTTCATCCAACGTTCGCGCACTCGTAACCGGAATGTCGGCCACCCTGGTGCGTCGAAGCTTACTCAGCAGCGCACCGCACTTCAGTTTGCGCCCCAGTTCATGGGCGATGCTGCGAATGTAGGTGCCGGCCGAGCAGGTCAACTCGATCTGTAAACAATTCTCAGCCAACATCTCCCAATGCAGCGCCTTAACTTCTACCTGCACCGGTTTGAGTTCGAAGGGAATATTTTGCCGGGCAAGCTTGTAAGCAGCGACACCGTTGATCTTCTTCGCAGACACCGGCGGCGGCGTTTGTAGAAATCGCCCTTCAAAGTGGTGAATGGCTTCTGCAACCTGCTGAAGGCTGGGTAACTCGGCAAGTGAGGCCACCACCTCGCCTTCAGAATCGTAGGTGTCGGATGTCACGCCCAGGGTGATTTCGGCGGTGTACGACTTCTCGTCTTTCACGAAATAGGGCGCCAGGCGTGTGGCGGACCCAGAGACCAGGACCAATAAGCCTGTCGCCATAGGATCGAGCGTGCCCAGATGGCCTACACGTTTGGTGCCCGCCAGTTTACGCCATCGATTTACGACATCGTGACTCGTGCATCCGCCCGGTTTGTCAATTAGAACAAGCCCGTCCATACGTAAACTTCTACTATTCTCCCCGTAAAATCGCTACGTTAGTCTTGTATTTGGGGCGCTTCAGCGTAGCTGCTGAGTCCACAAGGTCGGGAAAGGTCAAGGGAACTGCTTTTGGAAGAAGAGGTATTAGGCAAGGCATACGACTCCCGCCTTATGGGGCGGCTTCTCACCTATATGAAGCCGTACCGGGCCATTATCAGCGTGTCCCTGGTTCTCCTGCTGATCGATTCCTTCCTTCAGATTATCGGACCGCTTCTTACAAAGCTAGCTATCGATCGATACCTGGTCCCAAGCGCGCATCCGGAGAAGTTTCCCTTTCTGGATCGCTGGCTTTCAACTGACCCATACCGCGGTCTGGCTCAGCTCTCGTTGGTTTATCTGGCCGGGATAGTTCTAGGCTTCCTCTTCGATTTCGGGCAGACCTACCTGATGCAGTGGACCGGGACAGCAAGCCATGTTCGATTTGCGCCGCCATCTGATGTCTCATTTGCAGACTCTGGATGTCGCGTACTTCGATCACAACCCGGTAGGCCGCCTGGTCACTCGCGTTACTACCGACGTAGATGTTCTGAACGACCTTTTTACTTCCGGCCTGGTCACGATCATTGGCGACCTGCTGATGCTCTCGTTTGTGATTATCGCGATGTTCCGGCTCAGTCCGGGCATGACTCTGCTGATGCTGGCCGTCACGCCGCTTGTGGTCCTGGTGACCGTTCAGTTCCGACGCACTGCCGCTACCAGAGCTACCGACGCATCCGCGTGGCCGTCGCCAAAATCAACTCCTATCTGCAGGAACACATTGCGGGGATTGCGGTTCTGCAATTGTTCAACCGGGAGGCGCGAAGCCGCGATGAATTTGAGTCATCAACCGCGATCATATGCTCGCTTTCAAGGACTCCATCACGGCGTACGGCTGGTTCTATCCGGTGGTTGAATTTCTGGGCATGCTGGCGCTGGCTTTGCTGCTTGCTTATGGAGGCTTCCGTATCCGCGCAGGGCGCTTTGACCCTCGGCGTGCTGGTTGCGTTCCTTCAATATGGGCTTGCGCTTCTTCCGCCCCATTCAGGATCTGAGCGAGAAGTACAACATTCTGCAGGGCGCCATGGCGGCTTCGGAACGCATCTTTAAACTCCTCGATACGCAGCCTCAGATCACAAGCCCCAGTGCGCCGTGCCGACGTCAACGCCGGCGCTCTCGATATTGAATTCGATCACGTGTGGTTTGCCTACAACGACGAGGATTGGGTGCTACGGGATGTCAGCTTTCATGTCCGGCCGCGGTGAAACGGTTGCCATCGTCGGCCACACGGGCGCGGGCAAAACGACTCTGACCAATCTGCTGCTTCGCTTCTACGACGTGCAACGGGCTGCATCCGCATCGGTGGCAAAGACATTCGAGATTACTCGCTTGTTCGAGCTGCGACAGCTATTTGGGGTGGTCTTGCAGGATCCGTATCTGTTCACCGGGACTGTCGCCTCGAACATCCGCCTGGGCACCAAGCAGATCTCCGCGACGACATAAGCGACGCCGCTCAAAGGTAAACCTGCTGGACTTCGTGAGGAGCTTCCGCAGGGCTTTGATACGCCGGTTCGCGAGCGGGGCAACGGCTTTTCCACGGGTCAAAAACAGCTGATCAGCTTCGCTCGCGCGCTGGCTCATGATCCACGTATCCTCATTCTGGACGAAGCCACATCCAGCGTCGACACCGAAACCGAGTTGCGTGTCAGAGAGGCTCTTACTCGCCTAATCTCCAACCGCACTTCTATTGTCATTGCCCATCGGCTCTCGACGATTCAACGCGCTGACCGGATTATCGTGATGCATAAGACTCAGCTGCGCGAAATCGGCACGCATCAGGAACTTCTGGGGTTGCGGGGAATATATTGGAAGCTCTACCAACTGCAGTACAAGGATCAAGAGGGTGATCGTAGAGAAGAACTCGCCACTCAACAGCTGTAAAGCTGCCAAGCCTCCCCACGTTCTGATACGCGCCTTCGGAAGGCTGAAAGTACGCCAGAAGCTGGCGGTTTTGCACAACATCTTCTTCTGCGTACTTGCGATCTCTGTTTATCTCTCCCTGATTCCGACTCTCTCCGGAGATTTTGCTTTAACTCAGGCACGCGAGTTTCGAATGTACTCGCAGCTGTTCTCTTCCGGCCTTTTGAGCCAAGCTGGAAGGGTACCGGAAGCAGGTGTTTATGAACTCCGTGAAGGAACGGCGCCGGCCCTGCAATTGAATGCGCGTGGCCAGCAATATCTGGCGAAGAACCGAAACGCCACGTGGCAAGATAGCCGGGCCGCGCTGTATCGATTGGGCAGTTCTCCGGGCTCTTATATCAGATTCAGCTTATCCTCGGATTTCTATGATTCCACTTTGCGGCGAGCCCGGCTGAGCCTGTTTGCGGTATTGGGATCGATTTATGTCCTATCCGTGATCGTGCTGGAGTTCATCATCATGCCTCAATACGTTTACCAACCGTTGTCACTGATGCTGGCCGCGGATGATGCGACGCAGAAAGACGACCGGGAACACGAGATGATCGATGAGCGCTTCATCATGGATGATGAGATTGGCCAGATCATGAGCTCTCGCAACTTGACTGTTGCTCAGCTACGACAACAGGAAGATAGTCTCGCCGGTGCTCTGCAGAAGTTAGAGGAGCAAGACCGCCTGGTGAGCCTGGGCTTGCTTAGCACCAGCGTCGCGCACGAGCTAAACACGCCGCTGGCGGTGTTGCAGGGCTCGATTGAAAAGCTTTTGGAAACCAGCACTGATAGCCCCACGATAGATCGTCTGCAACGAATGCTGCGTGTTACACAGCGACTCCGAAAAATCAGTGAAGGTCTGGTTGACTTCGCCCGGGTGCGAACCCAGGAAACGGAAAACCTCTCGTTACATTGGTTGATTGACGAGAGCTGGAATCTTGTCGCCATTGACGAGAAAGCAGGGGCTGTCAATTTCAGTAACAACGTCCCCGAAAGCGACTACGTGTTGGGCAATGGCGACCGCTTAGTACAAGTTTTTGTAAACCTGCTCCGTAATGCGCTCCTCGCGGTTTCAGAAAACGGTCACATTCAGATTGAATCCCGAATGGTGTTCAAAGGCGGTCAGAATTGGATCTGCTGCCGCGTTCTCGACGATGGTCCAGGCATTCCGGCGCACGTGCTGCCGAACATGTTTGAAGCATTTGTGAGCACGCGCCTCGATGCACGTGGGACTGGTTTAGGGCTGACGGTGGCAGAAGGCATCGTTACCCAGCACGGTGGCACGATTACGGCTGTAAATCGTCCAACAGGAGGAGCTGCGTTGGAAGTCACGCTTCCGGTCGCTCACAAGGTATGACCGAAACAGAGACGGAAGCAGGCCTGGTGGATGTCGCGATTCTGGACGATGACGCAGACTTCCGCCAGTATGTGGAAGATTTGCTTCGAGACGAGGGCCGTTATGAGGTTAGGTCGTTCGCAGAATCTCGTTCTCTCTTTGAGTCGGCTAGGCGAAAACTACCGGATATTGTCCTTGTCGATCTAAAGATGGGCCCTGAAAGCGGCGAGAATGTGGTTGAGCATCTGCTCACCAGCTGGCCCGACCTCTGCATTATCGTGATTACCGGATATCCGTCGCTGGAGAACATGCGAGCCACGTTCAAGCTCCGCATCTTTGATTATCTTGCGAAACCATTCTCTATCAATCAGCTTCGGCAGAGCCTCCAGAACGCAATCGAAGAGTTCGGGCTTGGTTCAACTCCGCAGGAGCGCTTACGCAAACGTCTGGGCCATCTGATTAAACTTATGCGTGTAGAACGGGACTGGTCGCTTCGGGACTTAGCCACAGCAACAAAACTCAGCGTTTCTCAGATCAGCTCAATAGAACGCGGAACAAACCTTCCGAGCATCGAAAGCCTTCTTGCGATCTGCCGCGCTTTCGACCGAAGGCCCTCCCAGATCCTCGCTTCCATTGATTTCTGAGTCTGTCAAACTGACAAAGGTTTGATGTTTCAATCACGTTTAGCGAAGTACTGTCTTATAGTTATGCTCATCTGTCTGGGGCAGAACATGCCCGGGCAACAGCCAGGGGGCGCTAAGACGAAGTTCCCTTATCCCGAAAAGCTGACCTATCGTATTGAATGGCGTCTTATCACGGCCGGATCCGCAACGATTAGCCTTACAAATCCTAATGGAAATCTGTGGCAGACGAGTCTGAACGTCCAGAGCGCCGGTTTGATGACTCGACTGTACCGAGTTGCTGATGATTACAAGGTGGCCACCGACTCCCATTTTTGCGGAATCAATACCGATTTCGAGGAAGAAGAAGGCAAACGCCACACCCATACCCGGCTAACGTTCGATGCTCAGGCCCACAAAGTCAAGTACGATGAACATGATTTTGTCAAGAACACAAGCAAGCACAACGAGCTAGACACCCCGGCCTGTGCCCATGAAATTACGGGCGCTCTCACCAGCTTGCGAAATATCAGCATCGAATCTGGCAAGTCCACTACCATCCCGATCACTGACGGCAAAAAGCTTGTCAACGCCCGCATCGATTCACAGGGCAAGGAGAGTGTGGTGATCGATGGAAAGACCTACCAGACTATCCGATATGAAGCTTTCCTCTTCGACAATGTGCTGTACCGGCGGAAAGGTCGGTTATTCATCTGGCTTACCGACGATAGTGAACGCATTCCGGTCCAATTGCGCCTTCAGATGGGCTTCCCGATCGGCAACATATCGATACTTCTTGAGGAAGAGCTGAAGCTTTAAGCTACGACGTAAGGCAACCTCGGCAAGCGAGAATACGTCATCATATTTGATATGAAGCTTCGTCTCGTCCTTGTGCTGATGTGCCTAGTCTCTTTGCTTCAGGCGCAAATGGAGATGAATGTCGAGCAATTGGTCGACTTCCTTCGCTCCGAGCTTGCTCTCAAACAGCACAGCGACAAACAAATTGCGGCTTACGTCAAAAAGATGAAGCTTAGCGAAAAGCTTCCGGATAAGACAATTCTCGATTTAGAAGCACAAGGCGCTGGGCCGAAAACTATTTCCGCTTTGCAGGAGCTTCGAGACCAGACCACTGCGCTGAAAACGCCTGCACACGACGCTACATACTCACCTGGAACAGCTCCCGACAACCCGGTACCGACCGGCCAGCCGTCGATGAAGCTATCCTCAAAAGCGGCGCCAATCCCGCCCCCGGACTCAGTACGCCAGCAGCAAATCCTGGATCAAATTAGGGATTATGCTCTGAACTATACCCAGAATTTGCCTAACTTTGTCTGTGTCGAGGTGATCCGCCGTTTTGTGGATCCGAATACTCGAGATAGCTATCGCAAGATCGACGAAGTGCTTGCAAAGGTCAGTTATAACCAGGGTCAAGAGAAATATGACGTTTACTCCGTAAACGGGCACGTTGCGGAGAGTTCGATCGACAAGGTAGGCAAGTCCGGAGGAGCTATTTCGACTGGTGAATTCGGCAGTTTGATGCGTGAGGTTTTCTCGGAGAAGAGCCAGGCACAATTCAATTGGGATCATTGGGCAACTTTGCGAGGGCGGCGAATGGCCGTGTTCAATTACTACATCACTAGCGGACACTCCAGCTACTCCATCAACTACGCCGATGAACAGCGAATCATCACTGCCTACAAGGGCCTCGTCTACGCCGATCCGAATACCGGGGAGATCGCACGCATACGCTTTGAAGCTGTTGATATCCCGAGCAACTTTCCGATTAAAGAGACTAACGAAACGCTAGATTATGACCTAGTGGAAATCAGCGGCCAGCAGTATGTTGTTCCCTTGGCAGCCAAGTTATATATGACCTCAGGGCGAGATCGTACCAAGAACGAACTGGACTTTCACAACTACCGCAAGTTTGGAACTGAATCCAACATCATCTACGATATGAATCCAACGGCGCCGCCGCCCGAGCCGCTGCCTGCGAGTAAGACCGAAGAACAACCCGCCACAGCTGGGGATACACACACATCCACACAGCCAGCTAGTAAGCAGAAGCCAACGACAACATCCTCGCCTTGGGTGCTTCCCGCACCGCCGCCGCCTCCGCCACCGCTCTAGTAAGTTTGCAAAGGCAGATGATCGGTGCTCAGGCTCGTCCGCTTGTATAGAGCTGGACCTCCGAAGTCTGCACGGCCTCCAACGCGAGGCCGATAGCAGCGTCCCGCTGATGCTCTTCCACGGCAATCACCGTGCAATGTTCTCCACAGGGCGCCACCGTTCAAACATTCGCTCACACGGATAACCTGCGAAGATCGAAATCAAGGGAACGTTGGCCGCACTCGCCACATGCTGCCCTACCGAGTCATAGCCAACGTACAAATTGCTCCCGACAATCTGGCTGGCAAAGGAGGCATAACTCCCTTCGTGAACTTGGAGTCAGGGCGAACCGCACTCGTCTTTGAGTCGAACGCACGCGTTCTTTCGACCAACCACCGGCCCCACAATCCAGTAGTATTCTGGCTCCTTTGGCCACCAGCGCATTCGTGATCGTTACCTCAAACGCTTCTCCTAGCCGTTTATCCTCGTTCTCACCTACGCCCCAGCTCAGGTGATTTTCGGCTGCTGGCTCCTTGGCTCAGGCGCGACAAAGGGCTGTGCCCCGCTGCACACCAAACACTCCTCCATCCACGCCGAAGCCAGATACGAAAGATTTAGATCGCTCGAGCCACCGAATGCCCGGCTCTCAAAGAAGTAATATCGCGAATCATCGCATACAGGAATTAAGTCCTAGTTGTGTCAGTCGCGAATCTGGATCCACAACCAGCGTACCCGGTCTCGTCGAGAATGCCACGTAGTTCGACCGCTGCCAAAACCGCTCTCGAAGAGTTCCGGAGCGTGTGTAGTTGATTGGGATGGAAACAATGCGTGGGTCTGCCGCAAACATCTCGGCATTCTTCGCCGGGCCGACAAAACAGATTTCCGCATCCGGGAACCGCTCCTTCATTGCCGCGAGCACCACGCTGGTCACGGCGATATCGGCCCCCAGTGTCACCCGTGAAAGAACAAACACGCGGTTGATCTCGCCTCCAATGAAGCGCTTTGGCTGACTGATGCGGCGATATCGCAGCGCCAACTCGTCGGCGTCATAATCGGGAATCGATCGCGCCACCACCCGCGCGAATAAACTCGCATAGACTTCGCATAAGGCCGGCTCAAACAAGTCTGCCAGGCGTTCCACAATAACCGTAAACAGGGCTCTTGTGGCGGCAGCGGCGACGAACGAATCTTCTTCGTCCAATGCCCGCTCAATCAAGTCGTCTAAGGACCGTGTAGACCATGTGCCGTAAGCAGACAGGCATCCAGGACCTCTTGCGCGAGTTCAACTGCCGGTATACTTGCCAACGATAATCCCCAGTTTGTCCCGCGTTTCCTGCGGAATCACCTTACGGTCGGTCAGGATCGCGTGCTTCAAGGCCGACTCCGCACTTGCATCCACGCGCGGCCGGAAGTTCACCGACTACATGGCGCACCAGTTTGCAGGCATTGGCTGCATTCTTTGTCAGATTCTCAATAATCTGGTCCACGCTTACCGCGTCGTGTTCCTCGTGCCAGCAATCATAATCGGTCACCATCGCGATAGTCACGTAACAGATTTCTGCTTCGCGCGCGAGCTTTGCCTCCTGCAGATTGGTCATGCCGATAACGTCCATGCCCCAACTGCGGTACACGTTTGATTCCGCGCGGGTCGAAAACGCCGGACCTTCCATGCACAGATAAGTGCCGCCCGCTTTACTGCTGATCCCGATCTGCTGCGCCGACCGATGAACCACTTCCGACAGTTCGCCGCAGATCGGATCCGCAAAGCTGATATGCGCCACCAGCCCTTCCCCGAAAAACGTCGATGTCCGGTGATGTGTCCGATCAAAGAACTGGTCGGGAATCACAAAATCGAACGGCTTATGTTCCTCCTGCAATGACCCCACGGCACTCAGCGAGAGAACCCTCTCCACTCCCAACGCTTCATCCCGAAAATATTGGCGCGGAAATTCAATTCCGATGGCAGTATGCGATGTCCCCGCCCGTGCCGAGCCAGGAACGCCACCGGCCGTTTTCCAACCGTCCCAGAATATAGGCGTCGGACGGCTCGCCGAATGGCGTTTCCAGTTTGACTTCTTCATGTGCTTCAAACCCTGGCATGGAATACAGACCGCTGCCACCGATAATCCCTACAGCTGCTCTTGGTTCCAATGACTCTTCGATTTATCCTTTACAGAGACTCTCGTTGTACTAATTCCAGAAGAACGCCGCCATTGAACGCGGATGTGCGAAAACAAACCGGCAGCTTCCTGGCGCCCTCTGCGGCTCCCCGACCACTTCGAGGCCTTGCGCTTCGAGCCTCCTCGAGGGCCTCTTCTAAATTTTCCACCCTCATCGCAAGATGATGCAGGCCTGCCCCAGATCTGTTCAAAAAACGTCCCAACGCGGATTGCGGGTCGGTAGTTTCCAGCAGTTCCAGCTTAGTTGCTTCCTGTGCATCTTTCGACGAGAGCATGGCAACGCTAACACCTTGTGAGGCAACGTAACTAGTCGAAGCTATCTCAAGACCAAGGATACCGGTGTAAAACTCAAGACTTTCCTTCAACCCAGTCACCGCAATACCGATATGATCTAATTGAACTCTCATCCTAAATACTCCCTTCGACTTGGCTCCCGGAAAGCATGGCGTCTGCCTGACGTATATGATGGTAGCCTTTCCACGGAGACACATTTCAGATCTGAATCTTGAATGACGGCCCTAAAACCTTCCTCACCTGAGGATCTTGCTGAGCAACTCAAAATCGCCACCCTCGCCGGGCGAACCATTCACCTATTCGGCAGTGGTTCAAAGATTCTTGCAGGGGGTCCTGTCTTGGATGCGGATGTGCAAATCAGCACGGAGTCGCTGAACCGCATCCTTGCTCATGAGCGAAACGATTTGACGATTAGCGTCGAATCAGGCGTACGTTTGAGCGCTGTTCAGAATTTTCTGCAGTCTTACGATCAGATGCTAGCCCTCGATCCACCCTGCTTTGAAGACTGTACAGTGGGCGGAGTCATTGCGACTGATCTCAATGGGCCTCTTCGTCGGCGGTTCGGCTCAGTCCGAGATCAGGTCATCGGCATGACATTCGCGACTCTCGATGGCCGATTGGTAAAGGCCGGCGGCATGGTTGTGAAGAATGTCGCGGGACTCGATCTTGCGAAGCTTATGATCGGTAGCTTCGGAACGCTTGCCGGGTTAACCAGCGTCAATCTTCGTGTTCATACACGGCCCAAACTCATTCAGACGTTCCTCTCTTCTTTCAAAAACATCGAGAGCGCGACCGAGAAAAGAAATGAACTCTTGCGAAGTACCTTGAATCCCTGGGCCATCGAGTTATTCTCTGCGCCGGCTGCGGCTCGGTTAGGCCGTCGTGGAATTTTACTCGCCGTTAGGGCTGCCGGATCGTCGGTCGTGCTTGATCGTTACGCAAAAGAGTTGAAACCCGATGAGATTGTTTCGGCCGATGAGGACGTTGTTCTTTGGCGCTCCATTTCGAACTTCAGTTCTGACTTTATGGCGCGAAATCCATCTGGGATGGTCGTCCGCTTAGGAACACCGATATCAGAAATCATCACAATCTTCCGATCAGGTTCCGGTTCTTACGTGGCACACGCTGGTTCGGGAACAACTGATGCCTATTTCACGTCTTGGCAGCCGGTACCTACTCTATGGAGCCTCGCTCGCCAGAAAGGCTGGGAAGCGGTTATAGCGTTTGCCGCTCCTGGGTTTCGGCTGGAACGAGAGCTGTGGTTAAGATCCGCCGAGTCCGATCGCTGCCATGGCTTTGACATGATGGTAAAGCTAAAGCAAGTGTTTGATCCTGGAAATCTCCTGAACCGGTCGCGATTGTATGGCTGCGTCTGAACTTCTCACCATTCAATCACCCCATAACCTTGGCCCCCTGCAGGCTGACCTGGACAAGTGTGTCCACTGCGGGCTGTGCCTGAACGCATGTCCAACTTATTTGGAACTGGGCGTGGAGATGGACTCGCCTCGAGGCCGCATTTACCAAATGAACCAAGTGGCCAACGGTGCGGCCATCACAGACGCCTACAAGCAGCACCTCGATCTATGTCTAGCATGTAGAGGATGTGAAACGGCTTGTCCTTCTGGCGTTCCGTACGGCCGAATGATCGAAGCGGCACGCTCCGAAGTCAGGCGTTCACAGAAGCCGTCAAGATATAAGGCTCTTCTCAACAACCTTTTACTGGACCGCCTCCTCAGTTCCAGAAGCGGTCTTCAGATTGCCGGTGCACTCTTGTACCTTTATCAGGTGATTGGGGTGCAGAAACTGGTCAGAGCGATCGGCATCCTCAAGCTCATTCCCAGACTGGCTGAGCTCGACGCCTTATCTCCCAACGCCGAGGTGCCATTCTTCTTTTCAAAAATTGGAAGGACCTACCCGGCTCGGGGTGAGCAGCGATACCGAGTGGCCTTTCTGGCTGGTTGTATTGCCAATGTTGCATTTGCTCGCTTAAACGAAGCGACTGTCCGGGTTCTTCAAGCGAATGGTTGCGAAGTAGTGATTCCCGAAGAGCAGGGTTGCTGTGGAGCATTACACTTGCATTCCGGCTTCGAAGAGCCGGCTCGGTCGATGGCGAGAAAAAACATAGACGCGCTCAAAGATGGAAGATATGACGCGATCATCACCAATGCCGCAGGCTGCGGATCGACTCTGAAGGAGTACGATTACCTGCTCCAGAACGACCCGAATTACAAGGACTTAGCTAGCGACTTTCATCACAAATTGAAGGACGTTACGGAGTTTCTTGCTTCGATCGATCTGAATCTTAAGATGGGCGCTATTAATCAAGTGGTGACGTATCAGGACAGCTGCCATCTTGCTCACGGACAGAAGATCAAAGCCGCTCCGCGAAAGCTTCTGAAGTCAATACCTGGGCTTACGCTTCGTGAAATGAGATCCGCTGATGTTTGCTGTGGAAGTGCTGGAGTTTACAACATTCTCCAAACGCCAATGGCTATGCAGATTTTAGAGAGAAAGATGGAGTTCGTTTCGCAAAGCGCTGCACCCGTCATCGCAACCGCCAATCCGGGCTGCATGCTTCAACTTTCCGCTGGTGTCCGAATTTTTGGTAAGCAGCAAAAAGTAGTTCACGTTGTAGAACTCCTGGACCAAGCTTACGCTCTCGCCAAAGACTGAATCCAAGTCATGATGACGTCGTCTACCCAGAACCGAGGCGGGTGGCGCGACAGGAAGCCGATATGTCCACCATGCTGGGGCGAAATGAGTCGAACAGCAGAATTCGCCGTGATAGCAGGATGCTTGTAGATGCCGAAGGGCACGAGAGGATCGTCCTTCGCGGAGATGAGCAGTGTTGGCGAGTCAATCTGGTCCACGTAGTTGAGAGCGGACTGAGTTGCGTAATAGTTTGCGGCAGTACCGAAACCGAATAAAGGCGCTGTAAACCGGTTGTCGAACTGCCATATCGTGTGAACCTTGTCGATAAACTCGGAGTTATAGCTTCCAGGAGAAAGCTTACTTTTCCGCATGATCCGACTCCTCAGACGGTTTAAGAAGCGGTAGGCGTAAATCCGGTTTGATGGCCTGTCGATTGCTTTCACGCACGCAGCCAAGTCGATTGGGGCCGAAACAGCGACTGTTCCTGCCAGAGGAGATTTCTTGCCGTACTCCCCCGTCAGCTTTACGGCAACATTCCCTCCCAGTGAGAAGCCAATGAGGAAGAGAGGAGCACTAGTTCGTTTTGCAATCTCTTGGACAATGAATGCAACATCGCTCGTGAGCCCCGAGTGATACATCGTTTCACAGAGCGCCTCTGTCCCTCCGCAAGTTCTAAAGTTCAGACGGTGGATCGAGAAATTTTGATTGACGGCAAGATGACTCAGGCTTTGTATATAGCCCGCATCAGCAGAGCCCTCAAGGCCGTGGAGCACAACCAGGTGGCCGCGAACCGTTCCCCGAGGGATCTGCTCGAAGGCAAGAATCGTCGTGGCTGAATCGACACGATAATAAGTTTGAGCTCCCGAGGTACCAGCGTCGACGCCTGGCCGCTTCCAGAAATTACCAGCTACCGTTGCGATGTGCGGGTTTCGGAAAAGCGGGCGAAAATCAGTACTCAATCATTTGATTGTAGTAAGCGCCCGTCCGAAAGACCCTTACTGAAGAGTCTCGCTCTTCCGACTAAGATCTTCCGACAAGATGATCGCTTCTGCCAGTTCCCGCATCGGGCGCCGCAACCGTCGACTCTCATTGCGAAGCCTGAGATAGGCTTCTTCTTCGGTCAAACTGTGGCGGTGCTGCAGTATACCCTTCGCACGTTCAACAATTTTCCTTGTTTCAAGCTGGCGCCGCATTTCTGCTGTCTCTTCCTGCAACCTGAGATTTTCTTCCGCAAGCACCGATTTCGCTATGGCGCCACCCATCTGCTCACCGACAAAGGTCAAGAGAGAGATTTCGTCGGAAGTGTGGAAGTGGGGCTCGCGGTGATGGACGTTGATCACGCCAATTACCTCGCCACCGCTTAGCAACGGCACAGACAAAAACGCCTCGTATGTATCTTCCACAAGAGCTTGGAAGCGTTTGAAGCGGCGGTCCGACCCAGCATTTTCCGGGAGAGCGACGACCGAATGGTGCTCAACCACCCATCCCGTAACGCCCTCGCCAACTTTCAGGCGAATGTTGCCCAAGTCAACCTGATGCGGAACCTGAGAAGCACGCAAAACGATCTCACTGGTCTCCCGCTCGATCAGGTAAACCAGACAAGCGTCACATTCAGTGACTTGAACAGTAAGGCCTACGATTTCCCCAAGCATCTCGTCCAGGGAGAGCTGAGAACTGACTATGTTGCTGATTCTATGGAAAAGCAGGACTTGGGAGGTCGGAGGCTCAATGAGACTAGCAGTCGCCATACCAAAATGTAGAACGTTTGCATAAGAGTTTCAAATCAAATTATTTAATGTGTGGTATCGAGCTTCAAAGTTGCCCAGACCTTAACCGAGAATATGAACCAAGCTTTCCTGCTCCTCTCCCGTTACCCATGCCCGACGCTCCTCGACAAAGACGTTTACTTCGGACCGGATGCCAAATTCAGGGAGGTAAATGCCCGGTTCAATGGAAAAACAGGTATTTGGAATGACCTTTCGGTCGTCGTGCGATTCGAAATTGTCCATATTTGCCCCGTTCCCGTGCACTTCCTGACCGATGCTGTGCCCGGTCCGATGAACGAAGAACTCACTCAAACCGTGCTTGCCGATAAAGTTTCTCGCAGCATCATCTACCTCCCAGCCTGAAAGAGGAAGACGGTTGCAGGTCCGCGTGGACACAAAATCAGAAGCCGCTTTGCGCGCGCCCTTGACGATTTGGAATACGTTTAAGACCTCTGACGGGATGGTGTTGCCACAGAAGCCCGTCCAAGTCACGTCGTAATAAACGGAATCGGGAATGTCCAACTTAGCCCAAAGATCAATCAGAAGAACGTCATTTGTCCTAATCTGGCGAAAGTGTGAGGCGGTGGGCTCATAGTGTGGATTCGATGCGTTGTCATTTACAGCGACGATCGGACCGTGATCGGTGTAAAGGCCCTCAGCCTCGAAACGGGTCAATATAAAGAGCTGAACTTCGCGCTCGTTGATTGGATGACCATTTCGAAGCTTTTCATCCACAAGCGCGAAAGCCTCCCGCCGGATTCGGTCCACTCGCTTCCCGGCTTCAATGTGCGCCTGTAATTGCGAGGTCGACCAACAAGCTTCGAATTGCTGAACGAGATCGGCTGAGGTAACGACTTCAACGCCACTGTGCCGGACCAGATCCAGGGTACCGCCGTCCAGCATGGAGACATAAGGAATTGCACAGTTCGGCGAGTACTGCATCGCGACCTGTCGAGATCCAGTAAGCAGTGCGTTCAGCTTTGCGTGCTGCTCTCGCCAACTCGAATACAACTCTTTTTCGCCCGGCAGGTCATCGATCACCTGAGACTCGATCCGATGGACCAATTTACGAGGTTCGCCATGCGCAGGAATGAAATAATACCAGCGCCGCGAAGGTTTTAGCGATTTGTTGAGCCCTAGAATCTGGTAAGCAAGAGGATCTCTTTGATGGTGGTCAAAAAATAACCATCCGTCCAGCTTCTGTTCCAATATGGCCTTCTGAATCTCAGTAATCATTCGGTATCTCAGTCATGACTAAGATACAAACGAAATTACGGAAGAGGAGAGTAACAGACCTATCCGCAGCTCCTCAGAAACGAATCGTGACGGTCAGATCGCGGCCGGGAATCGGATTTGAGCTACCGTCGCTGGAAAGTACCGAAGTGATGTTGGTGGTGAGGTCGGAACCTTCCACCAGAGGAGGCAAGCCCACACCGTCGAAGACCTCTGAGGAACCTCCACCCGGCATCGATGACGTTTGTCCGGGTTGGATCACGAGGCGGCAATATTGGTTGCTATTCTGCAAGACATCGATAATCGTCTGATAACCAGTCGCTGCCTGTCCCAAGCTTGCTCGTAGGTCCCTAACCGCGTGAGAATGGTCCACCAAAATGGCCGGCGTAGCATTGAGCTGTGTTGACAAAAAGCCACTGACCTGCATGGATACTTGCCCACCTGAAAGCGTCCGAAGCCCCCTTTCCGGAGTCGACGTATAGCAGACGGTTTGCACCTCGCTATCGCCGAAAGAGTTCGTCACGAAAAACTCGGCAGCAGTCACCCTGGCATCTGGTAACGAGAAGGAGTGAACAAAGTTGACTGAGGCGCGATTCTCGAAAAATCCTGGAGCGAAGGACGTACTTACTACAGCAGAGCTCAAAACGAGAATGCTATCGCCGTTATTGTGCTGTCCCGGTAGCGAACCAAGCACAGCTCGAACGACCGATAAGGAATTACTCGCCGGATCGACCGAGTTAATCAACATCAGCTCCGCACCAATCTGAAGAATGTTGGGTTTGGTCAAATCCGGTGGAGTTGTAAACAGGTTTGCGTTCACGTTGACGATGCTGCTTATCGGGTCGAAGCTGGCCAGAGTCGCACTGCTGGGTGTCGCGAGCTCATTCCAGTAGTAGAGACGCAGAGTTCCGCTTGACACTGAGCTGATGCTATTTAAGTCCGAAAATCCAACTTGCGACAGTGTCAGAAGTCCTCCCCCCGGGGCATCGAGAGAAAAGGATGGTGTCGCTGGTATACCGAAATCCGGTTTCTGCTGGCCCAACGCCAACCGCGTAATCGGGCAGAGCTCGGGCGATCCCTCCACGTTGTGGACACTTGCACTTCGTCCTGTGACTTGGACAACCGCGCCTTCGCGGTAGGGAATTTCAAACTGCACAGGACTTGTCTTCGAGACCGCAGCGAAATGCCACGCAGGCTCGCAAATAACGAAAGAACTAGTAACGTCGGGAATGGTGGTCCAAGGTGTGAGCACCACGACCGAGGTGGCAGTGTTCCCTACGATAGATCTTTCTTGACCACGGCCTGCCCCTTCAGAAATTCTCACAGTCATGCCGATGTAAGCGGAAGGTGTTGCTCCCAGGTCCTGATTTGTTACGGAGTTCCTATCCGCACTCGAAACCTGAATTGGTCCCAGATACTCGTATCGGTAGTAAAAGTTGGCGTGATCAAAATTTGGGTCGGGCGGCCCGATAGCCAGAGAGGGATAACCGGAATCAATGAATGAGCTCTGTAGCGGACTACTTTGCGCTATACAGTACAAGCTCTGCGGCGACAAGCCGCGGAATACATTGAATGTCGAGGCGCTTTGCGGGAAACTCAGGTTAACTATTGATACGGTATTCGTATTGGAGCCTACCGGGACCTTGGCCGCCACCGTGAACGATAATGGCCCCTCTTCTCCTGCACTGTTGAGCGCGCTGACGGCGTAGTAGTAAGTCACTCCACCCAGCAAAGAACCACCGGTCACATCAATGTGCGGCGATAAACTTACGAGCGGGATGCTTGTGCCTGTGATATTCAATTGCGTCGGCTGCGAAAACGAGACCGCGATCGTATCTGTAGTCGTACCATCCTTGTTGGCCTGGATCTGTTCGCTTATCCCGAAGTCGAAGATCTCGAAGGTGCCATTCGCGTCAACCCGTTTGACAACTCCGATCAAAGGCCTTGGTGAAGATCCGCCGAATCCAGGCTGCCGTCCATTTCCGCCAAGAATCGCCGGGTCATCGCTATACCAATCATCATTGTGCAATTGAGCCAAGATGGTGACGGTCTCGTAGTTCGTCGAAGGCGATAATCTAACAACTCTGAAAGTTGTTCGCTCAAAGCCTTCTTTCAAGTAGGTCAGAGCTATGATGTCCCCGGGACGGATCTTAAGAGCTCGGAAACTGGTCTGGAACTCTACGTACAAGTTACCTTTTGTAAGTTTGTCGAGCTGACGGAGCAAAACCCTTGTGGCTTGGCTGAAGTTGCTTATGCCAAGCGCGGTCGACTGGCTGCTGATCTCGTAACCAATTAACTCCGAGTCGTTAGGATCGACAAGAGAGAGACTATCCTGTTGGTACTCGTTCGTAGCATCCTGAAACTCAACGCTGAGCCGATTTGAACATTCGGCGATACTTCTGGAAGAAAGACGAACCGAGGATGAGCCGTCGCTGTTTCGCAAAATCCCGGAATATACGTCGGAAGCGTCACTGAACTCGTAGGCTGGGTATCCCGCGTCTAGGATTTGTGTGCTGTTGCTGCCGTCAGGCGGGGTTGGCTGTTGCGCGGCTAAGGTAGTTTCGGGTAAAAGTTCGAGTAAACCATCCGACCCGTACCGTAACATTAAGCTGGATGCGACGCGAATTCCGCGTACAATACTGGCCGCACTCTGGCGTTTCGTAATCACCAGGTTGCATTGAAACCGCGGTACTTGAATCTCGTTCCCATTCAGGTCAGACGTATTGATGAGGAAGTCGCAAAAAGACGCGGAGGCGACGAACGACTGGAGATTGAGATCGGAAAGCGGCCAACCGCAGCGATGTAGCAGATCAAGGATAACCCAAGCCGGATTGTTCGAATACTGGATCGTGTTAACTGTTGCGGTTGCGTCGTATGTGGAGATCTGCACTCCTTGAAGAAGAACTTCAATCGTCGGTAACGACACCCCTGTACTTATCCTGTTTGGTACGACCACTGAGAGTGTGGCCATACTTCCGTGGGGATCGCCCAAAGGCCCATTCTGATCCTGGAAATCAGAGTTGAAAACTCCGTTTCGATTTCCAGGATTTACCAGCGCGTACCATCCTGTGGCCGTCATGTCTTGCGACGGAACGGCTTGAGGAATTTCGACATCGTTCACGACTACCTTGAGGATACCCGTGATCGGCCCCATACCGACCAACACTTCCATGTGGGTCAGGTTTCCATCATTTCTGGTAAAGGTGATCGGAGTGCGTAGCCATCCGGTTCCATACACGATCGGAACGGAATCGTTGTATTGTGCTGAGTTGGTCAACAGCGGTGACACGTGGGTGCTTTTATCGCCCGCTGTACGAACATTAATTGCTGATGGTACGAATTCGAAGCCTCCATATCTGCAGGTGATGTTCCCATTACCGTCCTTATTGAACATGCCTCGGGCTTCGCATTGCACGCGAGATTTGTCGCAGGACACATAAGGTTCTCCCGCAAGCAGATTTCCCACGCCTCCGGGAAGATCGGCAGAATATCCACAGCGATAATATCGGGAAGTTAGTCCGTCGACCCCTCCATCCCTGGCTTGTGTTCTCTGCTGATTGGTGCTTGGGAAATTCCATGCGCAAGAGCGTTGAATTCTTACATCCGGAACTGGAATTCGCTGCAAGGAGAGCTTATTTACGAAGCTGAGAACAAACACACTCTCTGTAATCTCATCCGGATCACCAGCGATACCGCGGAAAAGCACCGTACTTTCAGTGCTTACAACTGCTGCTCGCAGATCGGCGAAGGCGAAGTATACAGCGATCTGTGAACCCTTCATGCTAATCGCGGCGTTTAATTCGGAGAGTTGCGAATCGGCGTTTGCAAGCGTAAGAGTCAGCTTACTGATTCCATCCATCGCGTCGTCAGCAGACAGTTGGAGATCGAAAAGGTTATGGTGGACAACTCTGGCGGAGTAAAGCGCGCCTTCGAAAATCACCTGGTGAGTTGACCAGCGTTCCACGTCTCCGGAAGGCAAAGTGCAAGTAAAAAGGAGCAGAGGTGTATCTGTTTGCCTCTGTTCTTTGATGACGTTAATGGTAGCCATGTTAAACGGTGGTCTCTAGCTCGACATGTGTCGAGAACGAATCGGGTCCATCTGCTGTGATTGCTATTTCTTGAGTTGCCCAGAAACAGTTTGTGAACACACCGCCTAGGCTGCCGGTGGCTCTATACGGGGAGCTCTGCAATTGAGCATCAAGTTGCGGTCCGTATACCGAAAGAGCTTGTCCTGGTGCAAGCCTTAGACCGACGGTCAAGAGATTGCCTCCGTCATTTAATCGGCCGCTTGACTGCACTCGTGCCCAACTCGGCCCAACTGAAA
Organism: uncultured Acidobacteriaceae bacterium; assembly: GCA_963814195.1. GTDB lineage: Bacteria > Acidobacteriota > Terriglobia > Bryobacterales > Bryobacteraceae > Bog-105. The sequence continues at coordinate 533,418 of CAWFBU010000001.1, read as the reverse complement.
CTTGATAATCATCTTCGGCATGACTCCCTTGTCGCAACAAAACTAATGAGGTGGTCTCTGCGGACTTTACGTAGAAAGACAAGCAATAGTGATAGTTCGAAGGAACAGAGATGGTCTGGGTAAAAGTCCCTTCAGTCTGGCCTGCATTTACAATCGTGAAGGCACTAGATCCACCCACTGGATCACCCGCGTTTCCAGTGACTGTCATGAGGGGTAATCGCCGCCATACATCATTTGAAAGGTCTGAACTCCACGTCAGAGCATTGCTCGTGGGATCGATGAAGGTGAGTGGCTGGAAAGGTCCGGCACATGCATCAAAGCATGCCTTCAATGTTTCTGCATCGATTGAGGACAGCCCGTTGTAGGTCAGATTCCAATTCAGACGCGCAGCTCCGAAATCGGGGTAGGAAATCAGACGCCCATCTCGCATCACGTTGCGGACGGTTCTTGAGGAGCGTTGCTTACTCAAAGAATATTGCGCGATGGCACCACTGCTGAGTTGCGGGAACGAGATGTTACCCATTTGTTTCTACGACCCAAAGTGAAGTTGCACAACGATTGATGTCTATGAAGTTGCCTACGATATGAGGATTTCCTAACACACAGTTGGGGACCAGCGACTTGCTGAACGGGTCGACAAAATCAAAGCTAGAGTAGTCCCCAATCTGATCGCCGAAGAAGTCCTCCAACGCATGCCATTCCGTTTCAGTCAAGAGGTCCAGCCGAATCTCCCAGCGACGAAACTGCCGACCCTGATTGAGGAATCGTTGATCCGATCCGTCGAGGTAGCGAAGAACCTGAACAGCTTGCTGATTTGCGATCTGAGTCGGGTATTGAGAAATCGCGCCCGTATTCAAAAGTGGGAATGTAGACATATCAAAGCTCTCCAATCACGTCGTTCAGGCTGCTAGAGGTCAGCAGCGCGTTCTTAACAGCATTAACAATGGCTGCCTGATCTGCGGATCGGGTCCTTGAGTTATAGACACCGTGGGAACCTTGACTCAACGATCCGGAGCTAACATTCGTATTCGAAAGCCCTCCTGAGGTCGAGTACAGGGTCTGCTGCTGAGAGTCGGGAAGCGAAAATTCCTGAAGAGGCGCCGGTGCGGCGTGGGATCCGCCGAACAGATCTGAAACGGCAGAAAATAAGGAGCTCATACCGAAACTGAGTAGCCCGCCACCTAGGAGCTTAGTTACACTCCCGCTACCCGCTTTCCCGAGAAGATTAGCTACGGAGAAGCCGGAGCCGGACGACGCCTTAACATTTGAGGAAGTGTGCGCCTTTCCAAACGAGATTGGATGAACGGAAACCTGACCTGCGGTTGACAGTTGCTTCAGGTCGCGGAGCGGGTTCAGCTTCGAGGAGCCCTGGCCTCTGCCTTTTCCTGCATTTAGCAGGTTTAGGCTTTGACCAGGAACTGGCCTCGAAGCCTTACCTGCGGCTTTCTTGGTGTAATTGATTTTCCTGGATGACATCTCGCTCCTCAGCTCTAAACATTTGATCCAGCGACAGCAAAGCATCAGCTGTTTTGCTGTTCAGATCCCATGGCACAGCCCCGCCACTCTGTTTCCAATAACGGTACTTATCGATCCAATCGAGACTTACCGACGTGATGATCGATTTTGGACACTGATGGGAGAAAACTCCCTTCCTGATCCAAACAATCTGGGCTGACTCCTCACTCGGGTGCAGCCAAGCGCATTTTCGTACCTTCGCCAGTCCGCTTGACCGACAGGGATCGCATTTCCACGCAGACGGCGATGAGAATTGAAAATGGAATGCGATTAGGAGTTTTTTCTTTCTAATACCGACAACTCAAGGCTCTCGCGAATGACCTCGACAATCTCGTTGCCGAGGGCCTCAGGGCCGAGGTCGATTAAACTTTGGACGGTCGCGGCAGAGCCATTGATAACGAGACCCTCGATGGCGACAAGTCCCCATTCGAGATATAAACGCCGGACCAAGAGATCGGCGAGATCTGCCTCTGTTTGGTCTAGCAAGTCACCGGCGCGCAGAAACTCGTATCGTGTGAGCAGATCCCGAAGACGCTCGGTTAACGACAAGCGGCTTCCGAGAGAGAGGCGAGCCGTGGCAAACCTTACCCCGTTACACGTCACGCTGTTATGCCACTCTTCACTTGAGTAGTGAAGCTGGCTATGCGAATGCGATAAAGAGTTCATCATCAACACGTCCTTGAGCAACGGTATTGTGGAAATCCCAAGCTAGTCTGGTTCCGCTGTCGTTATAGTCTGGGACGTCCGCCATAATTTGTGGCATGTAAATCCCCATCAGCTGACCTTGTTGTGTTCCTAGCTGCAACATCGCGCCGAAGGTCTGGCGCTGTCTGGCAGCTATGTAAAGCGCCGCCGTCTGAGCGTCGTCCTGGACAAGCACAGAGAAAGAGCAGGACACTGCTCGCTCCCCCGGAACAATCGCGGCAGGCCGAGTGAGTCCGAATTCGTTTCTCCGTAGATCCAGATTATTTTTTAGCTGGACCTTAGCATCGGTAAGAGTAAGGAATCGAGAAGGCGTGATGCCCAGCCAAACTTGGCCTAAGTGCCCAGGCACTCCCGAGGTGTTGAGATCTGTCACATCCGGCTCGACTGGAAAGGCCGAAAGACCACCATTGCCTTGGGTAAAAGAGAGTGCGTCAATCAAATCCGACGCAGGCCCTGAGAACCTGAACTCGTGATAGTCGCCGTTGACAAGTATCTCCATTAAATCGATAGCGCATCCCGAAAGGAGCCGGTCGATGCGAGATGCCGGGTCCCAGTAATCATAAAGCGTGAAGCTCGGCAAGTTTGTCGAGAGTCGATAAGTCACTGTAGGTCCCAGGAGGATGCCTGCCGATGGACTTACAGTAAATGGCGCGTTGAACGTAAAGGTGTAGGGATTAAGAACCGCAGTGACGAATCTGAGCTCATTATTCCAAGAGAGCCCGGAACCTACTGTCAGACCGTGTGGTGCTGAACTTACGATTTCAGTGCTATTCACTAAAGAGTTAACGATGAAGCCGTTTGAAAACTCCGCAGGCGCTCCGCAAGTCGCCGAGAAGAAGGAACCGTACCCGGGCTCACCGGCTCCGCCCCAGGAAGTAAGATAGCTTCGAACGTCAAATGCAGTATTCAAACGACCTGTGGGCGCGGAACCCTGAAAGGTTCTGGTTCCTGTTTTATCCAGCCGCCTTACGACTTCGATCGCCTGGGCCGCCTTCAGGTGAATAGCGGGAAAGCGATTGTTCGTATTTGCTGTCTGCACCTCTCCATAAGACTGTTCCAACGCGGCGTAGAACCGATTTTGGTTGGAGGATATGTAGTTGCTCATTGCTTATCGACTCACGGTCAAATTGCAGGTAACCTTTGCCATCTGCAAGAAACCGAATCCTCCTCTCTTCGGAGGTTGAAATTGCATGTCAAACGTTCCAGGAAAAAAGAGGCCGTCACCCAAATCTCCGATGTTGCTCCCCATAATTGTGGTGAAAGCATCCACATAGAAGTGAATCCAGCGATCCGTGTCGCTGAGGAAGTTTGCGCTCGTCCAGATCTCCGCCACAACTGAGATGGAACCGGATATTGACCGAAACTTCTCGAGGTGGCTGTTTTTAAGACCGCTGCTGTAAACGCAGATTCGCGGATAATAGTACTCGTTTACTAAGTCCGCCAGATCGGGAGCCGCTGAACTAACCAGCACTTGCTCAGGGCTAATGTTCGGTACTAGCATCTGGTTCTGATCCGAAGCGGCGCTGATTGCGTTCGACAGTGCTTGGTCCGATACTAAAAGCTCGACTACTTTTTGGGGCGCCAACAAGGTAAGCGGCAACATAGTTATCCCCGCGACCATCTTCTACTCGAAGAAACGAATCGGTTCGGCATTTGTCCGGTTCCTGATAGGGGGCCGGTGACAAGTCCACTTGCAGGCATCGCCCAAGGTTCTTCCACCGGGATCGGTACCATGTTTTGCCGAGCAAAAGAGTTCTGGGTCTGACTCGCATAGAGGTTCCAGCCCACCGCCGGGCCGGGAACAGAAGTTTCTTGTTCCGCCATGGCAATTGACACAGCAGAAGAGCCACTGAGTACTACTCCGCTGATCGGACTTGGTGCACCTTCAAAGCCTTGAGCATCCGTCCACGCTACTCGAACGAACAGAGCAGGCGCACTGAAAGTACCCACACCTGTCGTGCAGATTGGCAAGGCCGGTTTGGGAAGCGGATTTGAGACTATGCCGATTCCTGACGCAAAAACGATCTCGCTTGCGGTTTCGGCCTGTCTCTGATATTCGTCCCACTTGCCCTGAAACCTGGTGTTTAGTTGTAACGTTATACGCCTCTGCGAAGGTCCGTGAAAGCGACTCTACAACAAAGCCACTTGAAGATCGCGGGAGTTACCACCACTGTATTAGTCCGATCAGGCTCTGCTTAACCATTGAGGATCAGATTGTCCCGCACGCAAGAGAAACAATGATATCTTGTCGCCGATGTCTTCTATGCGAGTTTTATCTTCGTCTTGACGTCAATTCCATGCGTGGTCGAGACTTGTACAAGTGTGCTTTCAAACTGGAGAAGATCGTCGAGTGTTACAACATCCGAATCAGTGAACAGAGCCATTGTCTTTACTTCCCGCTTCCCTGGCAGGCAGCTTCGCTTGTTGATTACTGAATTCTGGAGATCAGGGTCAGCAATGATTGCAACCTGCACTCGGCGAGCCAGTTCCATCTTCTCGGCACTCTTCTTAGCTGCTTCGAGTTGCAGCCAAGAAACTTCTTCTGCTCTTCCGAAGCCAGAATGGCCCGCCCCTCGATAATCAGCTTTGCAGCGGTCTCGCGCGAGACTTCGCTAACAACCCCCGCTCGCCCGCCATCCGATGTCTCGAGGCTGATGACGACCGGATACGCATCGACAAGACTGTTTTCAATTTCACGAAGCTTACGAAAATACTGTCTTAGATCCATTAAGTTCTCCTAAAATCTAAAAGAGCAGGAGCCAATCCTTTTAGCTCCTGCTCTTCTCGCGAACGCTAGCGAATATTAGCTGTTAACTTGAACGGCGAAGTTGTTGCGGAGAACGCCGCAGCCGTACAGCATGTCCACCGTGAACTGCTGAGACAGCGTGTTCGGCTGATAGCTCATGACGACTCGAATACCGAAATTACCCATTTCAGCGTACTCGGCAACCGCTCCGGTGCCGGGCAGCGGTTGAGGCAAGCGACGGACGACCAATCCAATGGCGTCACGCGTGAAATGCCAGATTGTGAGTTGTGGACGTGGCGTTTCCAGTGGTCGGAACGAACTGCGAGCGGAAGATAAAGAAGTCCTTCATCTTGCCAACATTGCCTTCGACAAGGGCCTTCAGACCGGCATCACCGGACGAATAGTATTCGCTGAAGCGGGTATCTGGCGAATCTGCGAATATGCATTCGAGTCAACAACCAGATACTTCGGCGCCGTCGCCGGCACTTTTGCCGCAAACAGGGAGGTTTCTGCAGAATCGATCGTGGCCTCAGTAACCGGGCTGTTGGGCGAACCTACCGGTGAATTTGCCGTGAACTGGCCATACAATCCAAGCAGGTCCCTTTCGACACGCTCCGCCATAGCGATCACAGCGGGCTGCATGTAAGCCCTGAGCAATTCCGGATAGGCCAGAGCCTTTGTAACATCGGGAATCTGAAAGGTTGCTTCGGCGTGCGTGTTCAACACGATGGCAGCATTTCCGAGACTTGGGTTCTGGGGCTGAACGGAGCCACCCTCGGCGATGTTGTTTGCCACCAGCACCGGGGGAATCGGGACGTTTACGGTGTCACCCGCATGTGCCAGGACAGGCTCATAGTCTCGGTTCACCAGGTTACCCATAACAAGGTTTCCTGTCAGCGCCGGAAGTGCATCTGCAGCAACTAACTTTACGATCGCATTCGCCAGATTGGCGGAAGTAATAAATGACATAAATCTCCTAAATAAAATTCGGCGACAGATCTGTCGCGGTATGTTTCTAGCAGTGCTGCAGGACGCAGCGTTTGAACAATCAGAGAGGGAACTCTTTGATTTACAATACGAGGCTAGACGCCCCGAATGGCCTGCGAGGCAATTCGAGAAATCTCCTTCCTCACTTGATCGAGTTCGTCCTTGCTCATTCCAGGTCGAATTGCACTCAATTCAATCGACGACGCGATTGGCGATGCAGCTTTCGTAGGTGTTTGAGCGCCGCTTCCGCCGGCAATCCGCGCCGGCAGCAGCTCAGGATTTTCTTGGACAAAGCCGGCCAGATAATCCTGCAATGACTTGTTCTCGGGACCCTTCGCTTGCAAACGCCCGTCTTCCGCGCGGATAATATCATCCTTAACCGCCCTGAACGCAAGATCGACTTTTGCAACACCCAGTCGCTGTAGTTCAGATCGGATCTGTGAACTCCGGTCGGTCTCGTCCGCCTGGGCGCGAGTCTTTCGGTTCTCCTCAACGAGCTGATTGAGCCGAACCTCCAGGCTCTCTCGGCGTCTACGCTCGTCTTGCAATTCTGCTTTATAAGCAGGCTCGGCCTTTTGGTGCTCGCCCTTGATAAATTCCTCAAGAGTCTGCCTCACAACGTCTCTAATGTCGACTGATGGCAAAGTCTCGCTCCATCGGTGGTAAATCTGACATGATTCTCCTTCCTCTAGCTAGTAAATTGCGCATCTATTTCACGAGCAATCTGGTCTTTGATCTCCTGCCGAGCATCGTTGAGATACTTAATCGCCAATCGCTGATAGATTTGGCGTTTCAGAGTCGAGGACTCAATCCCAATCTGCAGAAGATTTTTTGCATCTTGTAGTTCGGTGGCGAAATCGCCAATATCCACCTCGTCTAAGCCCGAAACAGTAGACATAGTTACGTCATCTTTACGCGCCGAGCTGATCGAGTTAAAACCCGCCTAATGCAATCCTTAGTCACGGAACTGTAAGCCCTTAAGACTTCCTGCGTGATCGAGAAGTCCATTTGCTTACTAAGCGCCGACTGAGCATGACCGCTGATCGTCTCGCCCGAAGCCTGAGAAAGATAGCAGACGCGATAGATCTCTTCTTTTAGAGATTCAAGGTTGTCCGCGGCTATCTGATAGACTTTTCCGTCCGGTTCTGTCCATCCGAACTTATCGTTTGGCCCCAGTTGGATGTAGTAACTCTCGCCAACGATTTGATTCCACTCTCTGTCGGAGTAAATGACAGGCATCGCGAAAAGTCCCATGGTGATGGCCCAACCGAGACCGTTCGACTTGTTGAAATGCTCTAGCTGGAGATTGGCGGCCTTGTTCATGAGCCACAGACCGTCGCTAACACGCATGGTCGTAAGTGGCACTCGCTGGTCGCGACTAAAGGCGTGAGGTCCTGAATCTGTCAAGACAATATCGGCAGCAGCACCCTGACGTTCGGTTCGTCTGTAAATTCTAAATTCAGACCGATCATAGTAGCGCCAGTAAGTCTCTTCGATGATCTCGGGCGAATCTATTCGCGGTTGTCTTCGAAGCTTCTGGCGAAGAATGACCCATTCATACTCGCCGTGTTGATCGATGCTCCAATTAATAAGATCTTCAGCCTGGTACTGGACTAGGTATGCTCTCGAAAGGCCAGCCGCATCCTCCTCTCCACGAGTACTTGCGGAGTGAGCGATTCTCGGAAAATCAACCAGTATGTGCGTCTCGCCCACAACCAGCATGTCGATGAGACACTGCCGAAAGAAAGAAGCAAGCCTGGTGCCCTGTCGATCGCAATCTTCGACAAAATTGGAAAGAAATTTCTGACCATCTTCCAATCCAGCCGTGAACATAATGCTCGGTTCCCGACGGAAGAGTGTTGAAGCATACCAGTCGACAATGGATCCGACGTAGTTTTGATAGAACACGCGTTGAAGTCGCTCTGAGTACACATCGAGCGGTTCCTTCTGTCTCTGAAGCAGATACTCTGCCGCGTGCTGCTTAAAATCCAAACCGCCTTTGTATAAGTCGCGATACGTGCGCAACATATGCTGTTGTCGCTTGTAATCGGGATGTTCTTGATCGATATCAATCATGGGTATAAGCCTCAATCCTGTTCTAACGGGCAACTATAATAAGCGGGTATTCATCTCGCCGATTTTCAAACGAGAGCCGAAGAGCTCCCAAAGGACATAACCCATGGCGTCTGAGGCGTGGGTGCGTTTCGGGTCTCGATCTTTGTCGATTACTCCGGAATCCGGCTTGAACAAAACTTCTTCTAAATCTTTGATCAACTCCTTACAGCGAGGATCGATTTGTAAGTGAACCTCGCCAGCAGCATTGGTGAGAAGTGAATTTACCTTCCTGACCCGATCCAAAACCGAAGGGTTCTTAGTTGGCACTCGGATTTTCAACCCGCGAAAATTCATCTGATGCAGGCAGGTCTGGACAACGGCGTAGTCGTTCGATCCAGTTGTATGCATATTTCTCCCGCTCGCATCTCCGTAAATCTCCAACCCGCCGGCGTGGGCTCGATACCGGTTTTCAAATTCTCTGCAGGCTTCCTCCGTTGTTGCGCGCTCCAGGACTATCTCGTCGATCACTGCCAGGTCATCTCCATTCCATTGCAGAACCACCGAACTCATCGGGGCCACGTTGAAATCCAGGGCCCACAGCAACGTCTTTTGCCGGTCGTAGGGTTGCTTAGCTACATGAACGCTCGCGTTGAAGCAGTGGTAGACGCGATCAGATCGGCTGTTCAGGTATTCGCCTAGGACTTCTTGTCTATAAAACTTCGGGTCGTAGCTGCTTTCAAGCCGCTCGTAGTAATCCGGTGTTCTATCCAGTAAGTGCAGGTTCTCGAAGGGCTGCGCTTTCACGCACCCGTATCCGGTTACTCGGCTGTGAATGAACCGCTTGTAGATCCAGTCATGCCCCTGTGGTGTCCAAACTCCGAATCCGCATAGTTGAATGGCTTTCGGATCTCGCAGCCGGGCTTCCAATCTAAGCCAGGCCTCTTCGCGCGTGTAGGAAAGCTCATCAATTCCGAACCATGCCAGATTGGTTCCGCGAAGCCGCTCCGGTTCGTCTAACGAACGCAACAAAACCGTGCTGGCCGACGCACGCACAGTAAGTTCACCGTCTGCTTTCCGCAACTCGAAACTGATGTCTTGCGCTTCTAAAAAGCCATGCAGCGCCGCCAACGTTGCGTCGCGCAGCATTGAGAACGTAGGCGCCGCTAGCACGCCTCTTCGGCCCCGATTAACGAAGCATTGACGAATCACTTCAAAGCACAGAGCCGCGCTCTTTCCAGATCCGACGGGGCCCGAAAATCCTTTAAACCGTTCTCGCAAGGTTTGGAAACTACTCTGAGACGGCAGATGGCTGTGAGTCCAACAGATCGCTTCACCAGCAAGTCCGCCTCCACATCTCATCTCCAAGTCACTCATATGCCCATAACGGTACCTGTATGGCTTACAAACCAGCGATTAGTTTTCGGCGTAACCTGAACGATTTAAGCGACTTAGGTTTTTTTTGACATTTGTGATCGTGTGCGAGAGCTGTGACAACGCGGGCGATCAAGTGTCAATTCAGCCCCGGGCGGGAGCACGAAAGCACTACCGCAGCGTATAAAAAGTCGCCGCCGCCTTCACTCGGTACGTTTTGAGAAACGCGGAACTGGGCGTCGGCCGCTGCTGTCGACCGACCCAAAATTCTTATGGTTAGCTGGATCGCTTGCTCTGCTCCGATTCGACCCGCCTTCTCAAATCTGACTTGCTGAGCATCCTTCAGAACCAAGGTTCGCAGCGGCCCTCGAACGAATTCGATAGAAAACGAGAACCCCAAACACCAATCCAGATGCGAGTCACGCGACCCGTCTGGGAAAATCAAAACTTCTCGAATGAAAGTTCTTCAGATTATCAATCCAGAAGATATCGATAGTTTGATTACGCGCCTCTGGGAGATTGGCACCTTGGGAATTATCGAGGAAGCTCAGTCTGTTAAGGCGTATTTTCCCGATACTGCTGACCTGTCCTCCCTGTTTCAAACGTTTTCTTACGAAGCCGTTGCACTATGCGAGGAACCGAATGCGACCTCAGTTTTAACGGCGCACGAGAACGACGAACCTATCCTCGCTGGTGAGCTTTTCGCTATAGTCTCCTCCGCCACCATCAAAAATCCGGTTCTTGGTCGTACATACATAACCATTGCTGCCGATAACGCTTTTGGTAGCGGTCGTCATGAAAGTACGCAGTTAGTAATCGAAGCATTAGAGAAATATCTCAAACCAGACTCCGTATTGATCGATGTCGGCTCTGGATCAGGTATCATTTCGGCGGTCGCCGCCCATCTTGGCGCAAAGTCGGTCATCGCTTGTGACACTCATGTCGACTCGGCTTTTCTGACCCGCCGTCACGCACCGCTTGCGCACGTGTTCGTTGGGAGTGTCGACTCCATAAGCTCAGGCTCGAGTGACATAGTGGTTGCTAACATCAGCGCCAGTGTGATCGATGACCTTTCTGATGAGTTGAACCGCGTTGCCAAAACTGATGGTTGGCTGATACTTGCCGGCTTTATCGGCGATCGTCTCCCGCGCTATTTTCGTGCAAGTGAACAACTGAGGATGAACGATTGGAGGTGCTGGATCTGCAAACCGCTTATGCCCCAAGAGGGAGAGAAAAGACCAGCTACAGTAAGCATTCAACCATTCCCCGAGGAGTGGTGGTGAAAGCGCTCCGACCAATTAGTTAAGCTAGGCCCATGTTGAGAGATTCTCTGTTCCTGGTGATCTTCATCTTGCTCACCGTCATCTGGCTTGTAAGTTGGACTGCCTTCCACATCGCAGGAGCATTAGTACACCTCATTCTGGTCGTCGCCGTTCTCTCGCTCATTTTGCACTTCTTACGCGGTAGAGGTGCGCGTTGAAGATCAGCTCCGCTGGCATAAGGATCTATTGACCGCCTTAGTGGCACAATTCGGCTCATAAACCGGCCGTTTGAATCCCCAGCCTTCTTAAGTCCGAAACACACCGCGTGTAAGCGCGTCTCCTTCTGCGGAGGCGGTTTTAATGTCAGTGTTACAGGAATTATTGGTCGAACAGTTGAAGGATCTCCTTCATGCTGAAGGTCAAAATGTGAAGGCGTTGCCCAAGATGATCAAGGCGGCGCATCACCCAAAGTTGAAGGCCGGTCTACAAAAGCATTTGGAAGAGACGAAAGAACAGGTGGAACGCCTGAAACGGGTTTTCGATTTACTCGGCGAAAAGGCCAAGGCAAAGCCATGTCGGGCAATGCAGGGCCTGACGGAAGAAGCTCAAGAGGAAATCGAAGAGAGCAAAGAAAAGGATGATTCCATTGCTGACCTCATGATCATAGCTTCGGCGCAGCGCGTGGAGCACTATGAGATGGCCGGCTACGGGAATGTGAGAACCATCGCAGAAAAGCTTGGGTTACCCAAAGTCGCAAAGCTCCTGGCTCAAACCTTGGCCGAAGAAGAGAAATCCGATAAATTATTAACGACAGTTTCGGTCCCGCTACTAGAGGCTGCAAATCAGCTTGGGGACGAGGAAGAGGACGAAGAACAGTAGGATCCCGTCCGGCGTTGGCAATGACAGCGTGGGTTCTGCCTATGGTTAACTAGACTGGGGTTCGACACGATCGACTCGTGAACTTTTCCAATTGGCTACTTTCCGACATTCGTCTGCCGAAGGGCATTAGCGGAACTCCCGAAAAAAAGCATCCCTGGTGGCGAGTCATGTGCCTGACCGGGGTTGATTATTTCTCTACGCTCGGCTATCAACCCGGAATTGCCTTCCTGGCTGCGGGGCTCTTGTCTCCACTCGCCACTTTGATTCTCGTTCTGGTAACCGTCCTCTGCGCGTTACCGGTATATAGGAGAGTTGCCCAGGCAAGTCCCCACGGTCAGGGAAGCATCGCGATGCTTGAGCGTCTCTTCCCCCAGTGGACAGGCAAAGCGTTAGTTCTTATCCTACTAGGTTTCGCGACTACCGACTTCGTGATCACGATGACGCTTTCGGCCGCTGATGCCGCAGCACACTTTGTCCAGAACCCGTTCACTCCCGTATGGATGAGAAGTCAAATGGGAGTAACGTTATGCCTGCTGGCAATTCTCGGCGCCATCTTTCTGAAAGGCTTCCGGGAGGCCATCGGAATCGCCGTTGTCCTCGTAACCGTCTACCTTCTCCTGAACGCTGTCGTAACGACGGTTGGACTGTGGCAACTTGCGACTCACCCGCAGCTGGTAGTTGGCTTTCAAAAAGCTCTTTTCGCTCAAAATCCCAATCCGCTTCGGATGGTGGGCGTTTGTCTTCTCCTCTTTCCGAAACTCGCATTGGGCCTCTCGGGCTTTGAGACCGGTGTGGCACTTATGCCCCTAATCGAAGGGGCCGACGGAGCGCAAACGGTTCAGAACACGCGCAAGTTGTTGGGGGTCGCGGCATGCATCATGAGCGTCTTCCTTTTGTTGACAAGTTTCATCACCACTATCCTTATCTCCCCAGATAAATTCAAAGATGGTGGAGAAGCGAACGGCCGAGCGCTTGCTTATCTCGGTCACCAATATCTTGGAAGTGTCTTTGGCACAATTTACGACTTCAGTACGATTCTGATTCTGGCGTTCGCCGGAGCCTCTGCATTGGCCGGACTGCTGAATCTGATTCCGAAATATCTGCCTCGCTTCGGCATGGCTCCCGAGTGGGCACTTGCTTCAAGGCCTCTGGTCTTGGTCTTCCTCGGTATATCCTTCCTCGTGACCATTCTTTTCAGGGCGAATGTGGATGCTCAAGGGGGAGCTTATGCCACCGGCGTCCTCGTTCTTATCACATCGGCGGCGCTTGCGGTAACAATCTCACTCTGGCACTCAAGATTACGCCTGTTGTATTCGTTGATAACGGGAATCTTTACGTATACAACGCTTCTGAACATCTATGAACGTCCAGAGGGTTTAAAGATCGCTCTGATTTTCATCGGCACAATCGTTTTGACCTCGCTCATCTCCAGGGCGATGCGCTCAACTGAATTAAGAATTACTGGGGTCCATTTCGATGCTACGGCCGAAAAGCTCCTGGATGAAGATGAAGATCAAATCATTCACTTAATCGCGCGCAAGTATCGGGACGATTTAAAGGATACAGAAGCCGAGTTGGACGAGGCCGACCAGAACACCCGTTGCTGCCACAATCTTCCGCCTGACGAGCGCGTGTACTTCATGGAAATCAAGCGGGGCGATGCCTCCGAGTTTGAGGATACGCTGCGGGTAACTGGTCATCGTGTAGGACGGCACGCCATCTTACGCGCTACTAGTCCGGTAGTTGCAAACGCCTGTGCGGCCATTCTGATTCAACTGAAATCAAGAACTTCACACGTGCCTCACGCCTATTTTCAATGGAGTGGCGGAAATCCCGTCGGCAACATCCTACGCTATGTCTTCCTAGGTCAAGGGGATACGGCGCCGTTGACCTTCGAAGTACTTCGGCGCGCCATACCTGACGCTCACGCACGCCCTGTCGTTCATGTAAGCTAGATCTCCCAACTGGAGCAAACGTCTCAACGCGAAGCACACCGGTTGTTCAACCTTCGCTCGACTGCAGCTTCACAGCATTTCTGGAAGCGTGGCAACCCGAAACCAAAAATCCAAAATGGATTTAATTCTTTCCCGATATTCGCCCGGGTCCGGGCTCTTTTCAACGAGGACATTGATCCCCGCGGTATATGCTCGGACCGTCTGCCCACGCCTTGCGCTCAAGGCCACGACCGGAATGTAAGCAAGACAGGGTTCCGCCCGCATTAACTCCACCAGTTCTAAGCCGTCTTCCCGACCCAAATAGAGGTCGAGCACGACAAACTTGTAGTTGCTGCATTGCAGGTGACTGTAGGCTTCTTCAATCGTAACGGCAAAGGTGAGGCAACAGCGGTGCCCGCACGCATTGAAGCACTGCTGAAGGAAGGTTTGCTCCGATGGTAAAGCCTCAACAACGAGGATTTTATGGAATTCAGTTTGCTGATGCAGAACTTCCATATCGTTGATATCCCAACGTTAAGGCAAACATCAATGCTGCGATATGCTCTTGAGCAAGGAACTCCGGTTTCAATCGGCTAAATGCAAGCACGCCTTTGCTCAGGCTATCGCGTACCACGCTGACATAAAGAACACTGTTCCAATCAGCCGTACTTAAAGTTAGGCAAGTCTCTTTCTGACGGGGAAAGCCTCAACTATAGAGTGGAGCGCGGCTACCTGAACGGGACTCAACCGGCCATCCACTACCCTTCAACCATTGACACACACCTCCTCCTTCGTTACACTGAGGTGTTCGAGCTTTCGAACCGAGAGAACCAGTTTGTCTACGCGTACCGAATACCCGTCCAAGCCCGATCTGAAGCGGTCTTGGCACGTCATTGATGCGCGCGATGCGGTGATGGGCCGTGTTGCGAGTCGCGCCGCCATGCTCCTGATGGGAAAGCACAAGACGACCTATGTGCCGTCTATTGATACTGGCGATCATGTCGTCATTGTCAATGCTGCTCAGGTGAAGCTGACCGGAAACAAGGAAAATCAGAAAATTTATCGCCGTCATACAGGCTATCCAGGCGGTCTAATCGAGACGGGAGCCCGCAAGATGCGGGAGACTCGGCCGGAGCGCATGTTAGAGCTAGCCATCTCCGGAATGCTTCCCAAAACTAAGCTGGGCAAGCAAATGTACAGGAAGTTGAACGTTTATCCGGGCGAGACCCATCCTCATCAGGCGCAGAAGCCTTCGCCTTTATCTCTTTAAACGTAAACTATAGTTAAATGAAAGGATCTTAGATTCGCACGTGCGCGTCACTTGCGAAATTGAAGAGTAATGCCAGCAAAGTTAGTTCAGCAACTCGGAACAGGTCGCCGCAAAACTGCAACTGCCCGTGTATTTCTCCGTCCTGGTAAGGGCCTGATTACAGTCAATCATCGGCCATTTGAGAATTATTTCGTAAATGAGTCCGCTAGGGCGTACGTTCGGCAACCTCTTCTCGCTGCTGAGTTAGCAGACCGTTTTGACGTTCTGATCCTCGCGAGTGGTGGTGGCGTAACCGGTCAGGCTGCGGCCGCGCGCCTTGGTATTGCAAGAGCGCTGATCGAGTTCAATCTCGAGTTGCGCGGTCGTCTGAAGCAACTTGGACTATTGACTCGTGATGCCCGTGCCCACGAGCGTAAGAAGTACGGCCAAAAAGGCGCACGCAAGCGATTCCAGTTCTCCAAGCGCTAAGATCCCCAGTCTCTTTCCTTTTGCGAGCGGGAGCTCTGTTCTGCCCTCGCGTAACCCCTGATTGCAGAGCCGCGCAAATTCCGACTTGGGCGCGCGGCATCTTGCGTTCAGTTCACCCCATAAAGCCTAGGAGGCAGATTTGCCATCGATCTCGATGAAAGAACTGCTCGAAGCAGGCGTTCACTTCGGGCACCAGACCAAGCGCTGGAACCCAAAGATGAAAGAATACATCTTTGGCGAACGCAACGGCATTTACATTATCGATCTGCAGAAGACCCTGAAACTCTTCAAGGATGCGATGCGGTATGTCGGAGAAATGGCAGCACAAGGGAAGACAGTGCTGTTCGTAGGTACTAAGAGGCAGGCCCAGGAAGCGGTTGCAGAAGAGGCCGGCCGATCTGGGCAGTTTTACGTCAACCAGCGATGGTTAGGCGGCTTGCTGACGAACATCTCTACGGTCCAACGATCGATTAAGAGATTAAAAGAGTTGGACGCAATGGCCAACACCGAGAATGCCTACGAGGGCCGGGCGAAAAAGGAAGTTGGTCGGCTCGAGCGGGAACGGAAGCATCTGCAGCAAAATCTGGCCGGCATCAAAGACATGGTAGGCCTGCCAGACCTTCTTTTCGTAATTGATTCCAACAAGGAATCCATCGCGGTAAAGGAAGCTCGAAAGTTAGGTATCCCTGTGGTCGCCGTTGTAGATACAAATTGCGATCCCGACGAAGTCGATTACGTCATTCCTGGGAATGACGATGCGTTGCGCGCGATCCGTCTCTTCACCACAAAAATTGCTGATGCTGTAGTAGAGGGTCGTAGCTTGGCAACCGAGCAGGAATTCGCGGCCGAGAAGATTGTCAGCGACGACGAATCAGGCGAGCAGAATCCGGAAGAGTATACGCAATACATGGACCTGAAGTACGCCGAGCAATTGATGTCCGAAAGCCTCGCGACTAGCATCGATCCCGACTCACCGCCACGCAAGGGCCCTGCCAGTGAAGGACCCGAAGAGGCTGCCGCTGGTATTGCAAGCGAACATCAATAGGAGATAGTAAAGGTAGGGCGGGCGACCAGGCTTTCTAGGCTTGGTCGCCCAACGTGTGTATAGCAGCAGCGAGTGATCGCCAGTTACGGTTGTCGTTGCACGGAGGATTCTATGGCAGAAATAAGCGCACAGTTGGTAAAGCAATTACGCGAGCAAACCGGCGTCGGCATGATGGAGTGCAAAAAGGCGCTGCAGGAAGCAAACGGAGATATATCCGAAGCTGAGGTTATTCTGCGGAAACGTGGTATCGCGGCGGCGTCAAAGAAAGAAACGAGATCTACCAAGCAAGGTCTGATCGCCTCTCACATAAGTCAAAGTGATGCGCTCGGCGTTCTGGTTGAGGTCAACTGCGAATCCGATTTTGTGGCGCGAACAGAAGACTTTCAAGCCCTTGTAGCTGATGTCGCGGCCCACATCGCCGAGACTAAACCGAAGTACGTCCGAGTCGAAGAGGTGACTGAAGCCGAGCGCGCGAACTTCAAGGCACATGAAGCGTTGTACGAGCAGAAGTTTACGAAAGATTCTGACAGCACTGTCGGTGAGATTGTCAAAACCAAGGTCGCGAAATTAGGCGAGAACATTGCGGTATCGCGATTTAAGATCTTCGAAGTCGAAGGGACCGGAGTGGTAGGCAGCTATATCCACACCGGCGGGCAAATCGGGGTTCTGCTTGAAATCCTGGCAGCTAAAACAGAAACGGCCACCACCGAAGAATTCAAAGGTCTCGTTCGCGATGTGGCCATGCAGATTGCTGCGGCCTCTCCCCAATTTGTCAGCAAAGAATCCGTACCAAACAGTGTTCTTCAAAGGGAGCGTGATATTCAACGCGATCGGGCGCTGAACGAAGGCAAGCCCGAAAAGATGGTCGACAAGATTGCAGAAGGTCGGATGAGCAAGTTCTACGAGGAAGTCTGTTTGCTCGAACAGCCATTTATTCGTGAAAACACTGTTTCTGTCGCAGAGTTGGTTCGGACTGTAGGATCGAAGCTCGGCGATACTCTCACGGTGACCCGCTTCGTTCGGTTCAAGGTTGGCGATGCAGGCGATGCTCCGGGAGTCATGGAAAGTCCTCTGCCCGTCACTGCCTAAGATTCTGCTCTCGGGATGAGCATTTACAAGAAGGGTTAGCGATGTCGCAGTACCGACGAATTCTATTGAAAATCAGTGGGGAAGCGCTTGCTGGTCCTTTAACATTCGGGTTGGATCCTGACCGGGTGAACGAGTTGGCTGCAGAAGTTGCTAGTGTTGCCCGCGCCGGGGTTCAGATCGGTCTTGTTCTCGGCGGCGGTAACATCTTCCGCGGTATCGCGGCTGCCGCTCATCACATGGACCGCGTGCAAGGCGACCACATGGGCATGTTGGCAACCGTCATCAACGCACTTGCCTTTCAGGATGCGCTTGAACGGCAGGGTGTCCCGACCCGTGTAATGACCGCTATTCAGATGCATCAGGTGGCTGAGCCCTATATCCGGCGTCGCGCCATACGGCACCTTGAGAAGGGTCGCGCAGTGATCTTTGCTGCGGGTACATCCAACCCATACTTCTCCACCGACACTGCGGCCACACTGCGCGGTTTAGAGATCCACGCCGAGATCATTGCAAAGGCCACCAGTGTAGACGGTGTCTATGACAAGGATCCGAAGAAGTACCCGGATGCGGTGAAATATCCGGTCGTCAGCTATACCGAAGTTCTCTCGAAGGCCTTACGTGTGATGGACGCCTCAGCCGTAGCGATGTGCCGAGACAACCATATGCCCATCATGGTGTTCGATCTCAAAGTACAAGGCAATATAATGCGAATGGCAATGGGCGATCCTATCGGAACGACAATTTGCGACCCCACTGCCGTCTCAAATTTGACATGAAACCAGACAATTCAGCAGCGCCTGCCAGTCCTGGCGCAACATTCAAAAGCGTGAAAGAGGTCGAGACTAACCTCCGAGGCAAAATGGATAAAGTCCTGATCGATCTTCAGGGGGACATGGGCCAGTTCAGGACCGGTCGGGCGTCCATCAACCTTCTCGAGAACGTCAGGGTTGACTACTTCGGCTCGCCTGTTCCTCTGAATCAGGTGGCACAACTGCACGTTCCTGAACCAGCGCTTATCACTGTCCAGCCTTGGGACAATTCCAACATTCGCGCCATCGAGAAAGCCATTCAACAGGCCGATTTGGGTCTCAATCCGTCCAATGACGGGAAAATCATTCGAGTTCCTGTTCCGCCTCTGACCGAAGAGCGCCGTCGTGACATGGCTAAGAAACTCAGTCACTTCGCGGAAGAGCGCCGTGTGACCTTGCGCAACTTGCGGCGGGAAGCGAACGACCAGTTAAAAAAGCTTTCGAAGGATAAGGTGATCAGCGAGGACGAAGAACGGGGAGCTCTCGATTCCATCCAGAAGATCACAAACGATCAGATCGCAAAGGTGGATTCGATCGCAAGAACGAAGGAGAAAGAGATCCTCGAGTTTAAGTAGCCAAGTATCGCCCTGCGAACACTCGGGGCCTCTCCTCGCTTTCGAGTATCCTCCTTTTTTCTGATCCTTCTTGTCTTTGAGTGGGGTGTGCACAGCATCTATAAGTCAGCATGTCAAAGACAAAGGCTGACCCAAACATCAAAGCAGCGAATATCTCGGCGAACCCTCTTCTGGGCCAACGCGGAAAAATTGTTCAGGAGTATGGAACTGTTGTCAATCTTCCCATCGGGCTTGAGGAGAACGTTCGCCTCGAAAGCACACACAATCTAAACCAGATCCTTGCTGACACCATCATGCTTCGCGACCTTTACAAGAAGCACCATTGGCAAGTGTCGGGACACACGTTTTATCAGCTTCACCTGCTTCTCGACAAACACTATGAAGAGCAGAGTGAGCTTGTTGACACCATTGCCGAACGCATTCAACTTCTCGGCGGAGTGGCCGTGAGTGTTGCTCACGATGTCGCAGAACAAACACGTCTCGAGCGGCCCCCCATTCATCGCGAGGAAGTCCCGGTGCAACTCTCGCGGCTTCTCGAAGCTCATGAGGTGATCTTGAAGGAATGCCACGAGTTTGCCAAGACCGCTGCTGATGCTGGAGACGATGGAACGAACGATCTAATCGTGAGCGAAGTAATCCGCACGAACGAACTGCAGGTCTGGTTCATCGCCGAGCATTTGGTTGCAATGCCCACAGTCCACGCAGAGTAGATTAGGTAACTAACGCCCGGCTGGTTGGGCGGGTAGGCTGCCAAGAACCGACTCGGAGTAGCTCACTCCGTTCTTCTCAAGCAGACTACCCTCCGCCCGGTCGAGCGCCACACGAGCTTTGATCCACACGCTGCGCGACGCGACTTCGGTTGACCGGGCCTGCGCCAAATAGCTTTGCTGCTGAATGACAAGAAGATTGGTGGAGGCGCCGACAGTGAGCTTGTCGCGCTCTGCATCGAGCAACTGTTCTTGATACCGTCGGCTCTCCACGGCCGCATTGAGAGCTGTCCTGGCCGTCTCCAAAGCGATCAGCGCATTTTCTACTTGCTCCCGCACTTGGTTTGCAAGCAATTGTGTCTTGGCTTGCGCTTGTCTGACCTGCAGCAGATCACGAGCAGCATCTGCCTCGGCCACGTGATTCTTCAGGGGCAAGTTCAGTTGAATGCCCGCTTGATAAATGCGAGAGGTGCGCAGGCCCGCTACGCCTAAGTCGGTAGGAGCCGTAATCAGACCGGTTCCTGGTGTTCCAATCGCCGTATAGGGACTTTCGCTGCTGCCCCTGGTCTGAAAATTGCCAATGATATCTATTTCGGGCCTGGTTGCATTCTGAGATGCTTTCAAGGCCACTTCGCCGCTCTGGACTTGCAGTGACGCTTGTAACAGATCCGGGCGAGTCACTAAAGCGGCCGAAATCAGGCTTTCTAGTGGCTGACTTTCATCGCTGTCGGGAATGCGGATGGGATCGGTTGGAATGACGTGCACGCCTGCCAGACTCGGATCGGCATTTCCCTGACGTGAAAGCTGCGTCTTTAAGATGACTTCCTGTTGATGAACTAGTCCCTCGGCCTGGATCACGTCAAGTTGGCTGGATGTGAGAAGCGACTGCGCACGCGTAAGCTCCAGGGGCGCCAACGTCCCTTGCTCTACCTGGGACCTGTTGTCTTCTAAAAGCTTTTCCGCCGCAGCAAGGGATTGCCGTTTTACTGCGACGTTCTCGTTTAAGCTAACCAGATCGTAATAGAGCCTTGAAACTCCATACACCGTGCTGATTAGCTGCTGGTAAAACAGCAATCTCGATACTTTCTGGTTGATGCTGGCGATCCGTAGATATCGGAGATTGACCTCAGTTCCCCGCCCTCGCAAGAGCGGCTGAGTAAGCGTCACCGACGTATTCGGTGCGGAAAAGGGATCAAATCGGCTTTGCCCTCCGTAAAGGACCTGGGCAGCATTGTTCACGTCAACTTCAATCTGAGTTCCGTACTTAAATCCCTGGACCAACGCATAATTGGCTGTCACAAAATTCAGCGTGCCAGGTGAAGTTTGTGGCAGAGCCGAACTCGTTCCAAGACTGGACGTTAATAACTGGCTGTTGGCGCGGTTGAAGTAAGTGCTTTGTCCTACGAGCGTGGGCTGCAACGTCGGCACAGTAGGACCTGCGGCGAAACCTGCGGGTCCCTGTATCGATAAGTTCGTGGGAGTCTCAGTCAGAACGTTCAATGACGTTAAGTCGTTCACGGTGGAAGTGGTCGGAGTCACACTGGAGGCAGCGCTGTTCAGCAAAGGACTTCCCGGACCGCCCACGCCGGTAGGGCTTTCAGCGACCGAGTAATCGATCCCGCGCAAGTTGCCTCCACCTGACGCACGCAACTGCTCGGTCCCGGCAATCGCTAGGTTGTATCGAGCAACCTCCACGTCTAAATTGTTCTCCACCGCTAAGGCAATCGCATCGTACAGAGATAGATAAAGGGCTCCATCACGAATCAAAGTACGGGCGCGATCGGCGGGATTCAAAGGTAATGCCGGCGCACTCGGATGACTGTAACGAGCTCCGAAATCCAAGAACGAGGTGGGATTCCTGTAATCCGGCCGCTCAACTTTAGGAGCCGTCTTGTCGTTTTGAATCGTGCTCAGCGCCCCCGAGGGAAGCGCTGTTTGATTGAAAGCCAGGGCCGGGCACAGAATCCAGCAGGCAAAGACCGATAATTTCATTGCTTCGAAGACTGCGAAGAATTGCCGGACTTCTGTTTTCCTTTCGGTGCTCCGCCGCCCTTCGATGACTTTTGCGCTTGATCGTCTAGCTTCTGGTCTCCATAGCTTCCTTGTGAGGACTGCGCGTTGCCATGTTGCCCTCCGGACTGTTCCGGCTTCTCCTTTTGAAACTGTGGATCGACCTTCAGTCCCTCTTGGACCTGATCGGTCACGTCCAGAACCACGGTATCTCCGTCCCGAAGTCCACTGCTAACCTCCGTCTGGTCTCCGTAGTCTCGTCCAATCGTGATGGGCCGCAAATGAACGACATTGTCCTGCACTGTTGCAACCATGTTTTGCGCATTCCGCACGACAATCGCAGCACCGGGGATAATGAGCGGCGGACTACCTTTGACATCAAGAAAGTTGACCGTCACATACATACCGGGAACAAGCTTGCCATTATTCTGGACCTGCACTTCAACAAGCAGCGTCCGGGTATTTTGGTCGATTGATGCCGAGGTCCTGGTGACTTGCCCATGTACTCCAGCATTCGGCCCCTCTTGAAATAGGAGATTAGCCTTCTGGCCAACCTTGATCATGGAGCTGTATGCCTCCGGAACCGAAACGAGAACTCTTAAGCGATCCACACTCGCAATCGAGAACATCTGGCCACCTTGCGCGCCGCCTGTAGCCGGATTGGAGTTTGAGCTTAGAGTTCCTCCTGATCCTTGATTGTTGCCCTGTGCACCTGCCGTCGTAAAAGAACCCGGATTGCTGCTGGCCGGAGCTGCTCCCAAACCCGACCCGCCGGAGTTGATGAGGGTTCCAACATCCACATTACGAGCCGTGACTACCCCATTAAACGGAGCGGTCACTTGTTCGTACTGCTGGAGCACGACTAAACGGTCAAGATTCTCGCGATTGGCCTGGATGGCACTCTTGGCTGCATTGACATTTGAGACCGCTACCCGATAATTGGCTTCCTGTTGGTCTCCCTCCTGGCGTGAAAAGACACCTTTCGCCACCAGCACCTTCCAGCGATTCCAGGTGAGCGAAGCCAACTGTTCCTGCGCTTCGACCTGAGCGAGCGACGCTTCACTTTGTGCCAGGTTTGACCGGGCCTGTGCCACTTGGCGGTCCAAATCCGGTGCATCGATAGTCGCCAGCAACTGTCCCTTGCGAACGTGGTCACCGATATCCACCAGCCTCCGCGTCACATAGCCGGATGCTCGTGCGTAAATATATGCCTCGGTGTAGGCCAGCGTAGTGCCCGGCACCACAAGTTCACTGGTCGCCGGAGCTCGCTGCACTCTCACGACATTCACTCGCGGTATCGCGTTCGACCGATGCTCTGCCTCTTCATCAATCACCGCAGTCTGTTTGTGTCGAGGCAGCCATCCAAAAAAGAAGACCAGGACTGCAGCCGCCAGAACCATTCCGATCACAATCAACCATGTGACCGTGGACTTTCCTTTTCTACGCGGGGTCTGCTGATCCCTCTCGGTGCTGCTTTCCTCTGTTACGAATACGGGCATGGGCTCTTGTTCCTACGTCGCCTTCCTGGAGGACGGTGTCTCTTCGTACTCCTTGTCGATTCGCTCGTCGTAGTTAACTGGCACCTTTTTGCGCAGCAGCGAGTACATGATCGGCACGATGAACAGCGTACTGACGGTCGCAAAAAGCAAACCGCCAATCACCGCTCGGCCCAGCGGCGCATTCTGCTCCCCGCCTTCTCCCAACGCCAGCGCCATCGGCAGCATACCGATAATCATCGCCAAGGCAGTCATGCAGACCGGCCGCAGCCGTATGTATCCGGCCGGCAGAGCCGCCTCCATTGCGTCCTATCCCGGCGCGCGCTCGTCGTTCGCAAACACCACCAGCAGGATCGAATTGGCGGTCGCCACGCCGATTGTCATGATCGAACCCATGAGTGAAGGCACGCTGAAGGTTGTCTGCGTGATATAAAGCATCCACAAAATTCCAGAAAACGCGCCCGGCAACGCCATCAAAATAATCAGCGGGATCCAGCCAGCTCTGGAAATTCACCGCCATCAGCAGATAAACGATAATTACCGCGAAGGCGATGCCGAGCTCGCAGTCGCGAGAACGACTGCTTCCATGGTGGTCACTTCGCCGTGCAGCTCGATAAAGGTGCCGCTCGGGAGATTCTTTTGCGCCTTTGATGATGTTGTGAATCTCATCGGCAACTCCGCCCAGATCGCGCTGGTCCACGTCGGCGTAAATGTCAAACGTGGGCTGGATGTTGTAGTGGTCGATAACGATCGGCGAGACGTCGCGCTTCAGCGTTGCCAGGTTTGCCAGTAATTGACTGTTTGCTACCGGCTGCTCGATGTAATCGGCGTTCGTTGTAGCGCATCAAACGAATCTATCCGGTACTGCGGGCGTCTGCGTCACAACCTGGTAATTAACGCCGTTCTGAGGATTCAACCATTGGTTCGGCGCCGTCTGGCCGCTGCCCGAAAGCGAAATCAACATGCTGTTGGCGACGTCCCTCTGCTGCAAACCGATCTGCTGCGCCTTGTTGCGGTCGACATTCACCATGACGGTCGGATAAGTGACCTGCTGATGAATATGCACGTCAACCGCCCCCGGAATGGCCTGCACCTTCTTCAGCAACTCCTGAGCGATCTGGTAATTCGCTGCAGGATTTCTGCCGACTACCTGAAGATCGATCGGCGCAGGCAAACCGAAATCCAGAATCTGATTTGTCATGTTGGCTGGCGTGAAAAAGAAAGTTTCCTCCGGGAACTTGCGCCGACAATCTCTGCCTTAGCTCCCGCGTAAACTCCTGCGTCTGCCTCTTGCCTGGCTTCAAGGAGATCAGAATGTCGCCGTCCGAGTTACTGATGCTAGCGTTATTGCCGAACGCGAGATTGATTCCGCCGTTTGGCAGGCCGATATTGTCCAGGATCATGTCGATCCTGTCCTTCGGCAGAATGTTGCGAATCTCGGCCTCCATGGCCGCAAAGATCATCTCCGACTGCTCGATTCGGGTTCCTGGTGGAGGCAGAACGTGCAGGCGCATCTGGCCTGAATCAACGTACGGAAAGAAGTCGCGCCCTATGGCCAGAGTCAGGACTGACGAGCCGCATACAAAAATGGCGAAAAAGATCAGAGACAATGCACGATGATGCAGGCTCCACTCCAGCCCGCTCTTAT
The DNA here is from genome assembly GCA_963814195.1 of uncultured Acidobacteriaceae bacterium. GTDB lineage: Bacteria > Acidobacteriota > Terriglobia > Bryobacterales > Bryobacteraceae > Bog-105. The sequence continues at coordinate 508,847 of CAWFBU010000001.1, read as the reverse complement.
ATCGCGATCTCAACTTCTCAAACGGTGTTCGAAGCGCTGGTGAACTCGCCAGATCGAGTTCTGGGCTTCCTCGGGCTCTTCTGCGTCTTCTCATGCACTTGATACAGTGCCACCTCGGCCGGCAATAGGAAGTGCATCATCGTCGGCACTAGTGTTCGCGAAAGAAAATACGAAGCCAACATTGCAAACACGACCGCCATGGCCAGCGGAGTAAACAAATATCTTGGCAGCCCCGGTCAGCAGAACGACCGGCAGGAACACGATACAGATGGAGAGCGTCGAAACCAGCGCTGGAGCCGCAACCTGGCTGGCGCTTTCAAGTATCGCGTGAACCAGAGAATTGCCCGATTCGGCGAGATTGCGGTGGGTATTCTCAATTTCCACCGTCGCGTCGTCAACGAGAATGCCGACAGCAAGCGCAAGGCCACCTAGCGTCATCACGTTGATGGTCTCCCCAAGCGCGGCCAGTATACAGATGGACGTAAGAATCGAAAGCGGTATCGAAATGCAGACGATCAGAGTGCTGCGCCAGCTCCCCAGGAAGAGCAGAATCATCAATGCTGTCAGGAATGCGGCAATTCCCGCCTCCCGCAATACTTCGTTGATCGAACTTCGGACGAAAATCGACTGGTCGAACAACGGTGTGATTCGCAGCGCCGGAGGCAGATCGGCCTTCACCCGGGGAAAGCCTTCTTGATCGCGTTGACGATGTTTAGAGTGGAAGCTTGTCCATTCTTCAGAACCGTCAGCAAGGCAGACCTGCGCCCGTCCTCCCGCACTATGTTTGTCTGGACGGCAAACCCGTTTCGAATCTGGCCGATGTCTTTCATGTAGACCACCGCGCCATTCGACGCGCGTATCGGCAGGTCGTTCATCGCCGAGACACTAGTCGGGCTGCTATTCACCTTCGGACCAGATACTCAAGTTCCCCCAATGCGCGCGGTACCCGCAGGCAAGATCAAGCTCTGTGCATTGAGTGCATTCGAGACATCGACCCCCGAAAGATGCTTTGCGTAAAGAGCATTCGGATCGAGGTCCACCATGATCTGGCGTGTCTTGCCACCCCATGGAAGAGGAACGGAAGCACCCTGGACCGTAGCAAGCGAGTTCGAATAAAATTCAAGCCAAGATCGAAGAGGTCTTGTTCGGTCAGGCCTTCGCCGGATAGCCCGAACTGCAGCACGGGCACGCTGGACGCGTCGTACTTCAAAATTGCGGGCGGAAAAATACCTGGCGGTAGGGCCCGCAGAATGGTCTGCACAATCGACGTCACCTGCGACAGCGCGAGCTCCACTTTCGCCTTCGGTTGAAAGTACACCTTGACGACCCAACGCCGGTGTAGGACTCCGATTCGATATGCTCGATGTCGTTCACGGTCGTTGTCATCGCCCGTTCGCAAATGGTAACGACGCTCTTCTCCATGTCGTCGGGCATCAGGCCACTGTACGTCCACACAACACTCACGACAGGGATATCTATATTCGGAAAAATGTCCTTTGGGGTTACTACGGACGCGATCGCACCCAAAATAAGGACAAGGATCGAAAAGACCACGAATGTATATGGTCGGCGTAAAGCAAGGTGAACAATCCACATCTAGTGGTTCACCTTATACTCAACATGCAATAGATTCTGACTAGATCTCAATTCTGAAGAACCATCCGCGGCTAAACGTAGTAATTCTCATCATGCCCAATCGCATTTAAGGAGCTAAGTACAAGACCTCTGTTTTTCGATTCATGTTACTGGTGAAAGAGACATAAATGGCAACCAACCCTCAGCAATACGATGCAATCATTCTCGGATCAGGTCAGGGCGGCAATCCGCTCGCCTATAAGCTGGCGAGTCAGGGTTCACGCATTGCTTTGGTTGAATCTAACGAGCTTGGCGGAACTTGTATCAATACGGGTTGCACACCAACGAAAACGATGGTCGCGAGTGCTCAGGTTGCCCATTATGCGCGGAACGCCCAGCAATGGGGCGTGAAGGCCGGTCCCGTGTCCGTGGACCTGCCGGCCGTAGTGGCTCGCAAGCAGAAGATGGTTGAGAAGTTTCGAGCCGGCTGGCAAAACAAAATGGACAAGCAGCCGTCACTCGATCTTCATCGCGGCGTCGGAAAGTTCGTCGGCTTACGCCAGATTGAAGTTGCGGGCCGAGTCCTGGAGGCACCTCGCGTCTTTATCGATACCGGGACGACTCCCATCATTCCGGATTTTCCCGGCCTTGAGCACACTCCTTATCTCACGAATGCAACGCTGATGGAACTGACAAGCTTGCCGGCTCACTTGATTGTGATCGGAGGTGGGTACGTCGGTCTCGAGTTCGGACAGATGTTTCGTCGCTTCGGCAGCGAAGTGACCATCATTCATCGGAGCGCCCGAGTCCTGGGGCGTGAAGACGCCAACATCATCGAAGAGCTGCAGAAGGCATTAACAAAGGAAGGAGTTCGTCTGGTTCTGGACGCCGGCGTCAGCGCGGTTCAAGCAAATGAGACTTCCGTCTCTGTTGATGTCACCAGGGGAGGAGCGCAGGAGACTGTGACAGGCTCGCACATGCTGTTAGCTGTCGGGAGGAAGCCTAATACCGCGGAGCTCGACCTGGAAAAGACCGGTGTGTCCGTCGATGACCGAGGTTTCATCAAGGTGAACTCTCGCCTGGAAACATCCGCTGAAGGCATATGGGCCTTAGGTGATGTGAATGGCGGCCCTGCCTTTACTCACATCTCCTACAACGACTTCCAAATCGTTTATGGCAATCTCTACGAAAACAAGAGCTTGAGCACCGATGGAAGAATCCTGCCGTATGCGGTGTTTACGGATCCTCCGTTAGGTCGAGTTGGAATCACTGAAGCCCAAGCCAGGTCAGAAGGACGGTCCATCAAAGTGGGGTCGGTTCCTATGACGAGCGTTGCACGGGGCATGGAAAAAGGCGAAACCAAGGGCTTGATGAAAATCGTAGTAAATGCCAGCGATGATCAGGTCTTAGGTGCTTCCATTCTGGCTTCCGAAGGACCAGAGGTCGTCCAGATCCTACACACATTGATGCTTGCCAAACAGCCGTATACCTTACTTAAGGGCGCTATCTACATCCACCCCACCATCGCCGAAGGTTTCTTCAGCCTTCTGGAAAGTGTCAAACCGATTTAGCAGGCTCGTCTCGGCCATCGTAGCTGAACGCTAGAATACGTGTTCAACTATGAAGCTGGCACAAAGACTCGCTGTACTGTCAGTCCTGTTTATGGCAATAGCGCTTCCGAAGGCTATAGCCGACAATTCCGATATTCACGCAATCGCCGCTGAAATGCATTGGCGGATGATCGGTCCCTTCCGAGGAGGCCGCACCGTCGCCGTGAGTGGTGTCGTTCAGAAGCCGAACACCTTTTACATGGCCGCGAACAATGGCGGGGTCTGGAAGAGCACGGACTTTGGGGTCACTTGGAAGCCGATCTTCGATGGTCAGCCGACGGGATCGATCGGTTCGCTCGCCGTAGCTCCTTCCAACCCGGACGTCGTCTATGTCGGCAGTGGGGAAGGTCTTCAGCGGCCCGATCTTTCGGTGGGAGACGGGATCTACAAATCGATTGACGCCGGGAAAACTTGGCAGCACCTCGGTCTCCGCGACGGGTATCAGATCCCTTCTATTGTGGTGGATCCCAAGGATCCCAACCGTATCTTCGTTGCCGTGCTTGGCCACCCCTACGGTCCGAATCCGGAACGAGGCATTTTCCGCTCGACCGATGGCGGCCAATCCTTCGAACGGGTTCTCTACAAAGACGAAAACACCGGGGCAATCGAAGTCGCTTTCGATCCGAACAACCCGGAGAACGTCTATGCAACTCTCTGGGCAGCGCGCCAAGCCCCATGGGAGGTCGGCGCTTCCTTCAATGGACCTGGAAGCGGCCTGTTTAAATCTGCGGATGGAGGAAGCACGTGGCAGCCGATTGGAAAGGGTCTACCCACCATTGAACAGGGGCTTGGTCGAATTGGTTTCGCCATCGCGAAGAAGGACAGTCGTCGCATGTATGCGCTGGTCGATGCCTCGAGCGCTCTACTCGGGCTCTACCGTTCGGATGACGCAGGTGTCTCCTGGACAAAAATCAACGGTGAAAACCGCATTGCCGGAAGGGGAGGAGATTTCGCAGGCCTGCAAGTCGATCCCGAAAACAAAGACAAGGTGTATGTAGCCAATACCTCGACCTATCGCTCAGAAGACGCCGGCAAAACCTTCGTGGCAATTAAAGGCGCCCCCGGCGGCGATGATTATCACACCATCTGGATCAATCCGAACAATCCTGACGTTATCCTTCTGGGAGTTGACCAGGGCGCCACTCTCACCGTAAACGGAGGCCAAACCTGGAGTTCCTGGTATAACCAGCCCACCGCGCAGTTCTACCACGTCATCACAGACAATCGCTTTCCCTATTGGGTCTACGGCGGTCAGCAGGAAAGCGGTTCTATTGGTATTGCGAGCCGGAGCGATTACGGTTCCATCAGATTCCGAGATTGGCAGACGGTTGGTGTGGAAGAGTACGGGTACGTAGCGCCCGATCCCTTGAACCCCAATTTCATCTATGGGGGAAAAGCCACACGCTTCAACCGGGTGACTGGCGACGTTCAGGACATCAGTCCACAGCCTCTACGCGGAAATCATCGCTTCGTACGTACGATGCCGTTGCTCTTCTCGCCGGCCGATCCTCACACGCTTTTTCTTGCGTCCGAAGTGCTCTTCAAGACGACCAATGGAGGCAACAGCTGGGAAATAATCAGCCCCGATCTAACTCGCAAACAATCTGCCATTCCCGACGTGATTCAGGCATTTGCCAGTCAGGATCCGGAAGCCGGCAAACATCGCGGCGTCATCTACAGCATTGCGCCATCACCCAGAAGTAGCGCGCTCATCTGGACAGGCACGGACGACGGATTGATTCACCTGACGCGCGACGGCGGAAAGAACTGGACCGATGTCACGCCACCTGAACTCACACCGTGGAGTAAAGTATCGCTTGTTGAGGCCTCGCACTTTGACTCAGGTACCGCTTACGCTGCCATAAACCGCTTCCGCTTAGACGATTTAAAACCTCACCTTCTGCGGACACACGACTTTGGAAAGACCTGGACCAGCATTGTTTCGGGCTTACCCGATCGCGCTGTGGTCAATGCCGTGCGTGAAGATCCTAAACGATCCGGACTTCTTTTCGCTGGGACAGAGATTGGGGTTTTTGTTTCGCTTGATGACGGCGACCATTGGAAACCGCTGCAACAAAATCTACCGGTGACGTCAGTCCGGGATCTGGTCATTCATGAAAATGATCTGGTGGTCGGCACTCACGGCCGTAGTTTCTGGATCCTAGACGACATTACCCCGTTGCGCCAACTTACATCGCAGAAGCAGAGTGGAACCAGCATGCGTCTTTTTGTTCCGGCGAATGCCATGCGGTGGCGATGGAACCGGAACACCGATACACCCCTTCCTCCGGAGGAACCTGTCGGAGAGAACCCGCCCGACGGTGCAATCATCACCTACGCTCTAGGCGCTGACGCAAAAGAAGTGACACTGCAGATTCTTGACTCTCGCGGCAACCTCGTCCGTAGTTACTCAAGTAAAGATAAACCGCTTACAACCTTGTCCGAACTCGGAAAAGAATTGAACGTTCCGACGTATTGGGTTCGACCCGACTTCCCGCTGTCAGCCATGAGCGGATGCCACCGCTTCATCTGGGATCTTCGCTACTCACCACCCCAGAGTCTGGAACATGAGTATCCAATCTCGGCAATTTACAGGAACACCCCGCGACTTCCTGTTGGAGTATTTGTCCAGCCAGGACAGTACTCCCTGCGTCTTACGGTAGATGGCAACGTTCTTTCACAACCGCTTCTCGTGGTGATGGATCCCCGTATCAAAACGACCCCGGCTGGCTTGCAGCGTCAGTTTGTCTCATCGACCCACACGGCAGACATGATGAATGAAAGCTACAGAATTCTCGCTCAGGCGATAGCTTTACAGAAGGCCGCGTTGGAAGAGGCAGACCTACCCGCAACATCTCAAGACATGAAAGTTCGTCTGAAGAACACAGTCGACATCCTGGCGGCTTTCATCGGCTCGGGTGCGAGAACCCGAAGCTCGCCCGCTCAGCCGAGCTTAAGTGCGCTGCATCGAGATGTAGCGCACGTGTTTGAAGTTCTACAAAGCACGGACTCGGCTCCCACTACGCAGGCGCTTCGGGCTGTTGACCAACTGACCGCTCAGATCGACAACAAGAGTGCGGAATGGAACAGGTTCCAGGCAGACACGCTGAAAGCCATCAATACACAACTAAAGAATGCAAGTCGCCCGGAACTTACAATTACCTCGCGTGCTGTTCTCGACAATAACGACCAAACCCACGACCCCGACGAACCGTAAACCGCCCGTCTAGAAGGTGAGGCGGCCCGAAAACTGGAAAGAACGAGCCGGCAACTGATTAGTGATACCGGCGAGCGGCTGTCCAAAGCCTGCCCCTGGCGAGCTCCCGTTCCCATATGTTCCGCTGTAACCGACAAAGTTCGCGTGATTAAGAATGTTGAAAGACTCCGCTCGCAGATACAATGCGAGACGCTCTTGTCCAAAACTGAACTTACGCTCGATGAACGGAGACAGGTCGTACGTTGGCCGGCCTCGCCCCGTGTTGCGACCAACCACTGTTCCATTGATCACTGGGCGGTCGGTGGTTGCGCCGTTATCCCCGCTATTCGTGGTCCCAGTCACAAAATTGTACGGCAGACCTGAGGCCAAGGTTCCCACTCCGCCAACCGTGAAGCCCGAAGGCAGCGAATAGATTCCGCTGATGACCAGTCTCTGTCGTTGATCGAAGATAGCGTTCCCATTCTCGACGCGGCCGGTGAAGTTTGGGTCATTCGGGTTTTGACTTGGCACGTCCGGATCTACGTTATCAATTGCATGTGACCATGTGTAGCTCGCGAGCATTGTCATGCGGCTGCTAAAACGAGACGACAGATTCACGCTGAGGGCCTGGTAATAGGCGTACCCGTTATTCACGTCAGTCTGGATGACGCTATAGGGTGGCTGAACGCTGGAAGCTGCCGCCGCGGAGCATGTCAGATTGCGCTGCGCGTACCAGCTGATCCAATATGGACGGGTACAGTTTGCAGCCTGCGCCGAACGAATCTGATTCGGGGCTGTCCGGACGAAAGGTGAAGGGGCATCGAGATCCAACGGTCGATTAATTCTGATCGTGTGCGAACCTACGTAATCGATGCCTAAGATCCAGCTCTTGTGAATCCGCTGCTCTACGCTGAACGTCCACTGCTCGGAGTAAGGACTCAATAACAGGTTGGGGTAATTTGTCAAAGCTGAAGTCGGGAAGAACTGGCTAAGGTAAGCGGCTTCGCCCGGCCGAACATAAATACTTCGAACAGGTGTGACGGCACCGGCTGGGAAGGCGGCGAGGGGCGCGCTGGTTACGCTCGCGGGAAATCCGATTTGCCCTGGACTGGCAGTGTAATTGAAAACGCCAGTTGGACCGGAAAGCGCATAATTTGCTTGAGCGTTATCTACGATTTGCGAATAATAGATGCCGAATCCGCTCCGGATCACGGTTTTGCCTTCACCCTTCCAGTCGTAAGAGAAACCAACGCGGGGTGAAAAGTTCTTCTGGCTGTCTGTAAACGTCTGACGTTCGTAACGGAGCCCTAAGTTCACCGTCAGATCCTGACGAACCCGATAGTCATCCTGGACAAATCCGGCAACTAGCGCGTCGTTGATTGTATAGTTTGCATTTCCGTAGCTCTGCGTATAAGTCCGAACATTCTGTATGTTGTTCAGAAAATCTGGACTCTCACACACAGCCAAACTCTGCGTGCATGTGTTGTAAGTGAATTGTCCAAGATAGATCGGACCGCCAAATTCTTTACTGTTGCCGCCGTTCCTTGCGAACAAAGCGTCCAGACCAAATTTGATCTGGTGTCTTCCCGTTGTCAACGCCAACGTATCGCCTATTTGGTACTGACGATTTAGAAGAAGAGCGGATTGTGACGTTCCAGAAGTGAACGTTCCGCCGGTAGAGATTGGGATTACGTATTGAGTACCATTCACGACAGGTTGGAACTGCGTGATGGGAGAGGCGAGTTGAAATTGCAATCGGAAGTTATTTACCACTCTGGGTGAAAGCACCGCGGTTTCACCTAATGCCTCCGAATAAGTTCTACGCCTGAATATCCTCGCCACTGTTGGCAAGGTGTTCCCGCCTACCGTTCCATTGGGATTTGTGTCGTAAAAACCGTCAAATGCGCTCCTGAAGAATAAGCTCTGACGGTCATTAATTTGGTGGTCAACGCGCAATCCTCCTAACCATCCGCGATATCGGCCTACATAGCTTCCGGGCGCAAGTGGCGACGTAATGGGCGAAGCACGATCCTGGAAGCTGGCTTCCCCACTCACCAAAAATTGGGTATGGCTGCCCGATCCGATCGGCCCAGAGAGCGTAAGAGCGGATTGTAGAAGTCGATCGCTGGTAATGTCATTTCCGTTCGCGGCGTTGGAGGTGGAAAACCCCGAAAGGGCGGCGCCAATCTGGTCAGGTCTACCCAAAGCCAGAAACTCACCATGCAGGTCCTGGCCTCCTGACTTTGTGACGATGTTCACCACGCTCCCGGTACTGCCACCGTATTCCGCGGAGAAAGCATTCGTCAGAACATCCACTTCATGCACGCTCGCGAGTGGAACATTGGTGAAGATGGTCTGTCGTCCCCAGCTATCGTTCGCGGTGCTGCCATCGACAATAAACGTAGTCTGCCGCCGCCCTGCCCCATTGGTCGTAAACAGCGTTTGGTTCATGAAAACGTCACCCTGATTGATGGCTGGACGATTCGCTGAATTCAAGAGCGGAAGATTCGTCAACCGGCGATTGAGAAGAGGCACGTCGAGAAGTCCGCCGGAGGAGAGTTGTACGCCCAGTTGGGGTTGATCCGTCCGAATCTCCCCCGAAGTCCCGGTCACACTTATCTGTGTGTGAGAGGGCGCTACGCTCAAGCGGATCGTAAGTGCAGCTTCGGTTCCCGCGCGCAGAGTGATCGCGCTTTGCTTTGCACTGGCGAAATCTTTCTTTGACGCCAGTACGGAATAGTTGCCGTTTACTCCCAACCCCGTAAACGAAAACTCACCTGCGGTGTTCGTCTGTATCGAGCGTTTGAAGCCGGAAAGCTCATTCAAGACCGTCACATCGGCTTGGTGGATCGGAGCAAGGCTTTCATCAAGTACCTGACCGCTAAGCGTAGCCGTGTCGGGAGTTTGCGCGAACAGAAAACAACAGGTTGTCAAGACTCCCAGGAACAAGCGCGAGCAAATCAAGATGTGTCCTTATCAGCGATCGTAATCAGCTGACGACTCGGTCCGCTCAGGTAATTATAAGATTCAGCTTTGCTTCTTCTGAGGATGTCTGAGCTTGGAGGCTGCGGTCGGCTCAGGCTTTAAAGCCAACAACTCTCCCACTCTCTCGCGAATCGTGCTCTCCAGCATTGAGTTTTCGTCCCCTCGAGCGGGCGTCTGATAATGAATGAAACCCTGCCTGTCGATGAGAACCAGTTGAGGAACTACCGTGCGATCAAAGACGCTAAATCCCATAAAGGTTGGCATTTCCTCGCGTCTGGCCCATCCAACGGGAAAACCAACCTGGAACTTATTCTTAAAATCGGTAACGAGTGCCTCGGCTGCTTTATCGTCGCGACCTTCGTCTAAACCGTTGATCGCTAAATCAATCACCTGCAATCCTTGGCCGCCCAACTCATTCTGCAACTTCGTCATCAGGTGGGAAGCAGCCTGACAATGCATACAGGTCGTCAGAATAAATTCCAAGGCCACGACCTTACCTTTGTATTGGTTTAAATTCTTCTGGCCTTCGCCGGCCAGGTTGAAGGTGAGGTCGGGTGCCTTTCGCGTTTGTGGAGCCTGTCCTTCTACGAAGCCGGAAAGCGAAAACAACAGAACGAGGGTTGAAGCAGCGGAATGTTTCACGAGACTCCTGTTGGTAGTGTAATGCGAAACGACCCCTAAACCGTGGTCAAACGTGCTGAATCTGCATTCTCCAGGTACCACTGATAAGTCCTGTCCAGCCCGGTCGGAAGATCAATTTTGTGCCTCCAGCCAAGAGCATGAACTTTGCTAACATCCAGCAACTTGCGAGGAGTACCATCCGGCTTGCTTGAGTCGAACGTGAGTCTTCCCTGAAATCCGACCACGTCGCTGATCATCCCTGCCAGTTCCCGGATTGTGACATCTTGTCCGGTGCCGACATTGACAATCTCGGGTTCACTGTAGTCGTTCATCAAGAAGACCGATGCGGCCGCGAGATCATCAACATGCAAAAATTCACGTCTCGGGTTCCCGGTACCCCATATCGAAACTTCCGATGTTCCTTCGACCCGGGCCTGGTGAAACTTACGCAAGAGTGCAGGCAGTACATGAGACGTCTTCAGATCGAAATTGTCCCCTGGTCCATACAGGTTGGTCGGCATCATACTGATCGCGTCAAATCCGTATTGCGCCCGGTACGCCTGACAGAGCTTTATCCCTGCAATCTTGGCAACTGCATACCACTCGTTTGTCGGCTCAAGTTCCCCTGTTAATAAGTACTCCTCTTTCATTGGCTGCGGCGCGAACTTCGGATAAATACAGGAGGAACCCAGGAACTCCAGCTTTTTAGTCCCATACCGCCATGCGGCGTCGACTACGTTCAGCTGAACTTCGAGGTTGTCGCGGATGAACTCGGCCGGGTATTGCGAGTTGGCCAAGATTCCGCCCACCTTAGCGGCAGCCAGAAATACAATCTCCGGCCGCTCCTCGGAAAAGAGCTTCTCTACGGAATCCTTGGATCGTAAGTCGACCTGGTCTCGAGATACCAGCAGCAGGTTGTGGTAACCCTCGCTCCTCAGAAACCGCACAATCGCAGAGCCCACTAAGCCGCGATGGCCCGCCACGAAGATTCGGCTTGTTCGTTCCATAATCACCGGCTGGGATCGACCGTAACGTATTTCTTCTGATGAATGAGATGCTCGTCCTGGGCAAGGCGCATATCCGAATCCACCATCATCCGGACCAGCTGCTTAAACGGTGTTTTGGGCTCCCAATTCAGGGCTGCGCGCGCCTTGCTCGAATCGCCCAACAGGTAATCCACTTCGGTAGGGCGGAAGTAGAGAGGGTCGATCACAACGTACTTTTCCCAGTTCATTCCGGCGTGCAAGAACGCCTCTTCTAGAAATTCCCGAACCGAATAAGCTTCTCCGGTCGCCACTACGAATTCACCGGGCTCATGGTGTTGAAGCATCTTCCACATGGCTTCCACATAATCGCCGGCGAACCCCCAATCTCGCTTCGCATCCAGATTGCCCAGGAACAGCTTGTCCTGTAGCCCGAGCTTAATCCGACCGACTGCCCGCGTAATTTTCCGAGTAACGAAGGTTTCGCCCCGGCGAGGTGATTCATGATTGAACAGAATTCCGTTCGTGATGAAAAGGCCGTAAGCTTCGCGGTAATTGATGCCGTACCAGTGAGCAGCTACCTTAGAAACCGCATAGGGACTGCGAGGGTAGAAGGCCGTTGTTTCGCTCTGTGGAGGATTCGCTGCTCCGAACATCTCGGATGAACCCGCTTGATAAAACCGGACTTCCCGCTTCGTATGGTGCGTGTGATCTCGCACGCAGTCGAGCAGGCGCAGCGTCCCCATAGCATCCGCGTCGGCCGTGTACTCGGGATTTTCGAACGACACTTTGACATGCGATTGGGCGCCCAGATTATAAATCTCGTCCGGCTGTGCAGCTTCCATTACGCGCCTCAAACCCGTCGAATCCGAGAGATCCGCGTAGTGCAGCACCAAACGGCGGCCCGCCTCGTGGGGATCCTCATAGATGTGGTTGATCCGGGCGGTGTTGAAGCTGGAACTCCGCCGCACGATCCCATGGACCGTATACCCCTTCGAGAGCAGCAACTCGCTTAGGTAAGAGCCATCCTGGCCAGTGATCCCTGTGATTAACGCCGACTTTGCCAAATTTCCTCCGATTTAATAACCATGCTGACCCTACCCGCAACGCTGGTAACTCAACGGATAACACATTTGGCGGGCCGTAGCGACGGTCGGAATGTAAAACACCGGACTAAGGAGTAAGGGATAAGCCGTAGGAATTTCGAGATCGGTGTGCAAGACTCTTAGTCCTGCCGTGAGATCTTCAGGTCGCGGTCAGCCGCCCGACGATGCTAGCTGTCGAATGGCAATGCAACAGACCAAGGCCCGACCCAATATCCGCATCTCTTTCAGGTGAACTACTCTTCCTTCAGAATTTTGCCTTCAGCGCTCAGCAGTACCTCTTTTTTTGCAGCCTTCAACAGGTCAACCTCATACTGGATCTCGTTGCTGGCTAACGTGATCTTCTCAGCCTTCTTGATCCGCGCACTCGGGTACTTTTCCTGAATAGTGCTTTTGACCGAAGCTGGTATTGAGTTCACTTCGATTGATGTCTCCACAGAAACCAGAACTCCGTCGGGTGAGAAAACTGCGTCGCGTTTTCCCTTCCCATCTGCAACGGAAACCTCGAATGTCGTTTTGCCGTCGTCCGTTTCCTTCGACCAATGGGAGAGCTTTGCGTCCGGAAACCGTTGCGTGGCGGCCGAACTGACCGCCTCAGGAATCTGAGCGGGCGTTAATTTCGCCTCCTGCGCCGAACCTATGAGTGTTCGCGTAGCAAGCAACAATGCAATCCAAGAAAATCGAATCATAAGGCAATCTCCTAAACCGATTGCAACACCGAAATCTGAAAATCTGCTGTAAGCCTCTATTCTTCGGTGACAGAAGCGCACGTAGTGGCCCGATTCTCGTTCCCGGCAGCCAAAATCTTGGAAAAGCACTCTAAATCACGTTTGGACTTCACCTCGCAGGCGCTTACTCCGCTTGTCCGTGCTCGAGCCCCGAACCGTAAAGTGGCCTCCATCAAATTTTCCAGGTCACTTTCTCTCGTCCGATGGTTGACGATCGCCGCCCGAATCGCCAGACGCCCCTCGATCACTGTTGCGGACGGAACTGCGATGCCTGATTCCTGAACGTCGGCGACAATCTTCGCCGTTACCTCGTCACTTGCGCCATCTCGGAATCGGAAACACACGATGTTCAGCTGTACGGGCGCCGCAAGCTCCAACTCCGGCTCCTTCTCGACTAGCGTTCTCAGGTATTGAGCCAGCTGGCAGGTTTGGGAGATAACAGCTCCCAATTGCTCGGTTCCGTAGACTTTAAGCGTGAACCAGGTCTTCAGAGCGCGGAATCCCCTAGATAAGTCGGGGCCGAAGTCGCAAGGCCACTTATCGCCTGCGGCTATCCCTCGCAATTCCCGCTGCAGGTACGCCGCTGGTGTGGCGAATGTACCGAAGTGCTTTTGCCCATCGCGCACGAGCACGAAGCCTGCGTCGTACGGAACCTGTGCCCACTTGTGAAAATCGAAAGCGATGGAGTCAGCCTCCTCGATCCCCCGAAGCAGCGGTGCGAGATCCGGGGCAAGTACGGCAAGGGCTCCAAAAGCTCCATCCACATGGAACCAGAGACTTTCCTCGGCGGCGATACGGCTCATTTCGGCGAGATCGTCAATTGCTCCGATATCGACCGTTCCAGCAGTGCCGACCAGTAGAAAGGGTGTTAAGCCGGCCGCGCGATCGCTCGCGATGGCACGCCTGAGTTCTGGTACTCGTATCCGATGCGAATAGTCTACCGGAATTCTTCGCAACGAATCCGTCCCGAGCCCAGCCATATCGAGTGCCTTGGGAATACATCCGTGCGCTGCGGCAGAGGTGTAAGCCACCAGGCGCTGGTTCATCGATGCAACGCCTTTTGGACGTACCTGCGCTCCATAGGCCGAGTTGCGGGCAACCAGCGTAGCGACGAAATTCGCCATGGATGTTCCCGTAAGAAACAGGCCGGATGCACTCTCAGGAAAACCAAAAATCTGACGCGTCCATTCAACCAGCTGTTGCTCAACCTCAATCGGGGCATGGTCGCGTCCCCCAAGGTTGGCGTTCAATCCGCCGGCTAGCATTTCAGCGAGCATCCCCACCGCCGTACCGCCTCCGTGTACCCAACCCATGAAGCCCGGATGAACGTTTCCGGTCGAGTAAGGAACGATATAGTTTGAAAATTCCCGGTAGACCTCGCTCAACTCTGTCGGTTTGAACGGCAGACTCTCATCAAATCGGCGTCGCACTTCCAACGGCATCGGTTGCCAGACCGGACGCTCTCGAATGTTCTGGAGGTAGTCGAACATGTCGTCAAGCATCGAGTGGCCGACGCTGCGGACTTCTGTCCAATCCTGTGGATCGAGAGTGGAAGGTGTCACGATTCCTTGTTTTCCGAGTCAGCCGCCTAGGCCGCGTTGTTCCGGTCCAGCAGCCTGTTTTGGGGCTTAGCCTTGCGCTTCAACATGTCGTAGAAAGCGCCGAATAAGCGCCGCATCTGCGGACTCTTGTACGGATACAAATCGGGCGAGTCCATGTCATGGGCGACTAGAGCAACGCTACCCTCGAACACCAGCAGTCGACCGTCTGGCAACTCACCACAATCGATACCGAAGTACTCAAGGCCGAATCGATCGGCAATGTGCTCCAGGGCTTGCTTGTGCTTCGTCCCAAAGCCGCCGTCGAAGGCAGAGAGAAATCTCTCTTCTTCCGCTCGCTTCCATTCATGCGAGGCCATATCAGCGTTCAGATACCAGACCTTCCATTGGTCGGCAATCGCCATGTGGACCGGATACGGACGTCCGTCGATCCACATAATTCGGTACTTTCGAAACAGCCCGTCATGGCTTCGGTAGTCCACAAACGGAGAAACAAAGAACTCCAACTCATTCTGCGTGGCTAGATAAGACTCGACGGCCTGAGCATCCTCGAGTTTCTCGAGTCCGTTGCCGGCATGCGAGTCGATTGGTCGCACAATGATCGGAAAGGTTGCCCCTCCCAGGAGGCTCCGGATCTTCTCTCCATCGCAGGCAGATTCCTGCAATTCGAAGCGGCTGAAACGCACCGTGGGCGGCATGTACATCCCTGGAACGCCGCTGAGGTGCCGGAACATTCGTTCACGCGAGTGAGAAACAATGCGGCTCGGGTTATTGAGGATCGGACAACCCCAATTCGGAAAAGCTTCACCCTCAATTGCTTGAAGTGTCGACAGAGCCCGATCCGATTCGCTGATCGTTACGATCGCTACGTCATGTTCGGGCAGGTCATCTGGAATTCCGATTTCGGGAGCGACATAGAGCGAGTACAGCACAACGTCGAAACCTTCAAGTAGAAAGTCAATCGGCGTATTCGCGTTGACATCACCATCGATCATCAGGGCCAACACTCGGAGTGGTGTAGCGGATGTGGGCCAAGAGGAGCGATAGAGCCGCCGTAGACGCAGTGCGTTCTCCTGGCACAACGAACCTGCTACCTGATTGCCTAGAAGTTGCTGAACGATGCCGAGGTCTACCCACGCTGCGGCATCGCTCGGGTCACCGTGCAGGCGTTCACATAGGTTGGCTCGAACTGTTCCCAAGTCAAGGCCCTGGAAGGCCATCTTGAAAAGCCCGGCTATGCTGCTCACTGCGGGAGGCTCAGTGGTTATCACGACCTTTGAAGCTCCGAAGCGCGGTTCCTCGTCGACGTCTATTCCCAATACTGAACGTAGAAGACAAGAAGCAACATTCTCAGCGTTATCGGGCAAATTGACCGCGAATCACAGCTGAGTTGTCCACTACAGATTTTTGAACTGCCTCAAATCGTATAGCGCGCGCCTCAATTCGTACAGTTAGAGGCCGTACCTGAACGCCACTGTCTTGTCGGGTCCATTGCTTTCTATGCTTTACGTCTCATCGAACTTTGGAGCACCAACTGCCTTATAGCCGGGTGGATGGTGTTCCAATGCAAAATCTCTTAAATGGCTTTCGGCGATTTCAAACAGAAGTTTTCCCGAAGGAGAAGGATCTGTTCCACTCCCTAGCGCAGGGCCAAAAGCCCGAGGCTCTGTTTATCACCTGTGCTGATTCGCGCGTCGTTCCAACGCTGATTACGCAATCGCGCCCAGGAGATCTCTTTCTTTGCAGAACGGTGGGAAATCAGATTCCCCCGCATGGCGTGGGCAGCGACTCGGGTATCGCTTCTTCCATTGAGTATGGATTGCAGGCGCTGGGCATTCGACATATCATCGTCTGCGGCCACTCCGATTGCGGTGCCATGAAAGCAGTGCTCCACCCCGAAAACACCGCTGCCCTGCCCGCCACGGCACACTGGCTGCGTCACGCTGCCGCCGCGCAGAGCGTGATACACGAGAATTACTATCAAATCTCCGAGCAAACGCTTCTTGATCTGCTCACCAAGGAGAACATCTTGGCTCAGATCAATAATCTGAAGACTCACCCGTCCGTCGCGGCACGTCTTGCCCGCGGTGAACTCATGATCCATGGCTGGATGTACAACATCGAGCGCGGCGAGATCACGAATTACGACCGGAAGAAAGATGAGTTCGTCCCGCTTGACGGCCAGTCGGAAGCACCTATCCAATCGGTCCCTCTCCGTTTTGCTGAAAAAGCGAAAGGAGCCGCATGACAGACCGGCCGATCATGAAAGATCTGCTGGCCTCGCTGGTTGTCTTCCTCGTTGCTCTGCCTCTCTGTATGGGCATTGCAATCGCATCGGGTGTGCCTCCCGCCCTCGGCATCGCGACAGGAATCATCGGCGGGCTGGTCGTCGGATTCCTCTCCGGCTCGCCGCTTCAGGTGAGTGGTCCGGCTGCTGGTTTGGCGGTTATCGTTTTTGAAGTCATTCACGATTTTGGTGCTCCCATGCTCGGACCCATTCTCTTGGGAGCCGGTTTAATTCAGTTCATTGCCGGAAGGTTGAGGCTCGGACAATGGTTTCGCGCCATCTCGCCTGCGGTCGTGTACGGAATGCTGGCGGGCATCGGCGTTCTCATCACGGCCGGCCAGTTTCACGTCATGATTGATGACAAGCCCCGCGCCAGTGGCTTGCACAATCTGCTGGCAATTCCTGAGTCCCTAGGAAAGGCATTCTTCCCTCCGGAGGGGAGCGGGCATCACATCGCGGCAGCCATTGGGCTGCTCACCTTCTTAGCCACACTCCTTTGGGACAGGTTCCGTCCGAAGTCTCTCAAGAGCGTGCCCGGAACGCTGGTCGGCGTAGTCCTGGGAGTTGCCGTCACGGCATTGTTTAACTTGCCCATCAAGCATGTTGCCATTCCGGCCGATCTTCTGAGCGTCTTCGCCCTGCCCACAAAAGAGAACCTGTTGCAACTGCTGAATGGCCGAGCACTTCTCACGGTTCTGACGGTGGCCGTTGTGGCCAGCGCAGAGACTCTGCTTTCGGCAGCGGCAGTGGACAAGATGCATGATGGGCCTCGTTCGCAATTGGACAAGGAGTTGACTGCGCAAGGCATTGGTAATGTCCTATGCGGCCTGATTGGAGCTCTGCCCATGACGGGAGTTATTGTTCGCAGCTCAGCGAATGTACAGGCCGGAGCGAAAACACGGCTTTCCGCTATCTTCCATGGCGTCTGGCTACTTGCTTTCGTACTGCTGTTTCCTTCGGTTCTGAGAGCTATTCCCATGGCAAGTCTGGCGGCAATTCTCGTTTTCACCGGCTTCAAGTTGATGGACCTGAAACATCTGAGGTCACTGAAAGCTTATGGCCGCGTCCCTGTGGTCATCTATCTCGCGACCATCCTGGGCATCGTTGCCGTCGACTTGCTCACCGGTGTGATGATCGGCCTCTGCTTATCCGTGTTACAACTCATCTGGAAAGCCACACGCCTCGATGTGCATGCTGTAGCGCATCCGCAACTTCAGCGTTCAGATGTTTACCTGAGGGGCCTGGCCACATTTATAGGATTGCCTGGATTAGTGAGGGTGCTTGAGAAGATACCGGCGTCTCATGCCGTGCATCTACACATCCAGGATCTTTATCACATTGACCATACCTGTCTGGACTTGTTGAAGGAGACTGCTGCCAGACGCCTCGGCCAGGGTGGCAGTCTGGAAGTTCATTGGGATGAGCTGCAGGAAAGACATAACCTCAGGAACTTGAAATGGAGCCGGACAGCCGGCTGAGTAGCACGGGAGGCCAGTTCTCTTCGAACCCGGTGCCCTGGAACCGGTAAACCTGGGCACTGGGTCTACTCAACCGCTTCTTAGCCGAGCATCCGAAAGGTCTGTCGTTATGTCTCCTCAGCTATGGAACGATGGCAAGAACCTAGGCAATAAGCTGGGAGTGCTTAGACCATTTTTGGCGGACAGTTCACCATCCACGGTGTCCCAAACCGGTCGACAAACATGCCAAATCGGAGCGCCCAGAATGTCTCACTTAGAGGCATGGTGATCCTACCGCCAGGTGTGAGTTCGTTGTAAACGCGCTCTGCCTCCTCGATTGTGTCTACCTGCAAAGACACGCTGAAGCCCCGTGGTTTATCTGACCTGTCTGAAGGTGCATCAGAAGCCATGATTCTCTGCCCGGATACTTGCAGGCTGGCGTGCATGATCTTGTCGGCCCACTCCGGGCCGACATGGTGTTCGGCCGGGGTGCCGGCATGAGTGATCATGGCCTCGATTTCGCCACCTAAAATCTTCGAGTACAACGTGAAAGCCTCCCTGCAGTTGCCTTCGAAAAATAGATACGGATTTATTTGCATGCTCTCCCCTTCGACTCTCGCCATTCTGAACTGAGTGACGTGTAGTGTTAGCCAGTCACTTACTCGGGATCTTTCTCCAGACGCTTTCCGAGTTCCTTCTGTTGCTCCACGGCTTGGCTCGGAGCAAAATCATCCATCTCAAAAAGCTGCCGCAATTCCACCTCTCCGTCCGCGTAGTCGCCGAACGGAGCCGGTACCTGCTTCAGCCATTCGACCGCCTCCTCCCTGGTCTTCACTTTGATCAGCCAGTATCCTGCGATCAGCTCCTTGGTTTCGGCGAACGGACCATCGAGTAAAGTCCACTTGCCTCGTGAGAACTTCGCTCGCATCCCCTTTGAACTTGGCTGTAGACCAGCCAGATCCAGTAGGACGCCGGCCTCCATTAGCTTCTCGTTGTACTTGCCCATCGCACCAAGCAACTCTTCGCTTGGCATACAGCCCGATTCAGAGCTCTCGGTCGCCCGAACCATCATCATGAATTTCATAAGGCTCCTCTTTATTTGGATCCGTGTTGCTCAGGCAGCCCCGCTACTTCGACCACCGGCCGGATTTCTATCGTGCCCACCGACGCTCCCGGCAGCTTTTCGGCAATTCTGATTGCTTCGTCCAAATTCACAGCGTCGATCAGAAAGTAACCGCCTAGCTGTTCCCGCGTCTCGGCAAATGGTCCGTCGGTCACTAACCGCTTTCCGCCGCGCACTTGCACACTGGTTGCCATGGCAACGGGATGCAGCGGATTGGCCGCGAGGTACTTCCCTGCTTCCGCCAGCTCTCGAGCGAAAGCAGCTGACTCTGCGTAGCACTTAGCGCGCTCCGCATCGCTCCACGCTGATTCCTCACCGTAAATCAACAGCATGTATTGCACTACGCTCTCCTTCGTCTGTAAGTCGATCAGTCTCGGCCGAGATCGACAGCAATGCAAGAATAATTCCAGAATCTTGCATGCTCGTTGCCCCGACTTCTGCCGTGGAAGAACTATACCGCTCCGATTGGGGCCGTATCGTCGCGAGCCTTATTTCGTTGGTTGGAGATTTCGATCTGGCCGAGGAGTGCGCGCAGGAAGCCTTCTCGTTAGCCGTCCAGCAGTGGCCCGATTCCGGCATCCCTGACCTGCCTAGGGCCTGGGTTATTAGGACCGCTCGCAACAAGGCTATCGATCGAATTCGCCGGAATGCAGCCTTCCAACAGAAGCTCGAGTTGTACGCCCACATTGTGCCTTCTCAGCAAGACCCGGATTACGACGATGTCGAAATTCCCGACGATCGTCTCCGGCTGCTCTTTACCTGCTGCCATCCAGCTCTGGCGCTGGAGGCGCAGGTTGCTCTGGCCCTGCGCACTCTTTGCGGCCTTCAAACAGACGAAATTGCGCGCGCTTTTCTGGTTCCAACGGCAACTATGGCACAGCGGCTGGTACGCGCCAAACAAAAGATCAGAGGAGCTCGCATTCCGTACGCTGTTCCTGAAGCAAGCGAATTACCCGATCGTTTGGATGCCGTCCTGACTGCGGTGTACCTGGTGTTCAACGAAGGCTATCTATCGACATCGGGCCTCGATATCGTCAGGTCAGACCTTTGCAAAGAAGCAATTCGTCTGGGCCGCATGCTGCGACATCTCATGCCTGAACCGTCGGCCGAGGCCGATGGCCTTCTCGCGCTCATGCTCCTTCACGATTCCCGCAGTGCTGCACGCAGTGACGCGAAGGGCGATTTAGTGCGGCTCGAAGATCAGGACCGGTCGCTCTGGAATCGGGCGCAGATCGCGGAAGCGCTTCCCCTAGTGGATGAGGCGCTGCGTCGTGGAGCCGGATACTTCGCCATACAGGCCGCGATTGCCGCTTTGCATTGTCGCGCCACCTCCGCCCAGGACACCGATTGGCCACAAATTGTGCGACTCTATGACCTGCTTGAACGTCTTCACCCCACACCGGTGATTGCGCTCAATCGTGCCGCTGCCGTCGCCATGGCAGAAGGTCCGGTACCCGCTCTTGCCCTGGTTGATCAGATCGCAAGCGGAGGAGAGCTTGAGCAGTTTCATCTTTTTCACGCAGTCCGGGCAGACCTCCAGCGCCGCGCCGGCCAGCACGACACGGCCGCGAAGAGCTATGGACGCGCGCTCGCGCTTGTGACGAATGAACGCGAACGCCGCTTTCTTGAATTTCGACTGAGAAGTCTTCAGACCTGATCAGTGTGGAGGGATCCGGCTCGGGTTGGAATCTCTGACAACTACGAGGAGCCGTGGGCGCTTCAGGCCCACGGCTAAGTGGGGCACAGTGGAAGGTAAATAGGCGGGCTATTGAGCGCTACGGAGGCGAAGGAAGACGCCCATACCCAACAGGGCAGAAGCAAGCAGGGCAAAGCTGGCCGGCTCTGGGGTAGCAGTCACGTTGACTGAGGTCAGGTTAGCTTTCAGAGCTACAATGCCCGTGCCGTCGGCGTTGGCAGTGTAGTAGTTGAAGGTGCTCGGGAAGGCAGATAAGGGATTGGTGATCGTATCCAGATTAGTGGTGAGTTGGGTCTTATCGGTCAACAGAGTGAATGCCGTATCGGTGGAGGGCCACGTCGTTAGCGACGACAAGTCTAGCGTGAAGCTGCTGTTGCTCGGCGTTCCGGCGGAAACCGGCGACACCTGAGCGGTATAGATCGCATCGGTCAGGGCCGGCCCGATGGAGGCGAATGACAGGTAGCCTGTGCCGACCGACTTTCCGGCGATGGTGAAGTCCAGAAAATTGCTCGTGATGCTATCGATGTCAAAGTGACCTGATGACGGAGCTGCCAACGGCCTGGCCGGTAGCGCCCTGGGTTTGGTAAACAGTGCCGGTGAAACTGACAGCGTAGACCGCCGCATTGGCCGGAACGGCCGCTGCGAGAGCAGCGATCGCGAGAACAGAGAGTGTGAGTTTCATAGATAAATTAGTCCTTTTTTAAGTAATATAGCTGTAAACGCGGCGGGACTCGAAAGCCCCGCCGCCTTATGTTAGGTTGCTTAGTTGTTGTCGGTATCGTCGTCGTCGGCATCGGACGTTCTGGAAGCGTGTGTGCGGAAGCGGGTGCTGGTGTTGCCCTTCAGACCTTCCCACAGAATCTTGTTGTAGAGTTCGGCAGGAACGCGGTCTTCGGCCGAGAAGTCGAAGCCACGGGTTTTCGACAGCCCAGTACTTAGCGTTATGAGTCGGCTTCAGGTCCGGACCTGCGGCAAACATGAATCTTGCTGCGCTGCGTCGCCAGTAGCGAGCGAGGTCGACTTCAGGAGCGTCGAAGCGATCGCAGTGAACGTCCAGGCACCCGATGAGGTGATGTCGAACACATCCGCCATCGGCCGCGTGTAGTAGGTGTTCAGGTTGAGGTGCTGGGTACCCAGAATGTCCTCGATCGTGCGGAGCACATTGGGCTGGCTGTAACGCGTGCTGACGACAGTGTTCTGCTTCACATACGGGCCGACAATGTAGGTGGTGGAGCGATGCGAGTCGACATGGTCCGCCCCGTCCTGGGAGTCGTCTTCAATGATGACGATCAGAGTGTTGCTGGCATAGGGGCTGTGGGCAACGGCCTGAACCAGCAGGCCCACGGCATAGTCGTTATCGGCCTGTTGCAGTTCCGGAGTATTGACGCCGCCTAGCGCCGAACCGAAGCTGCCGGTGTGATCGTGGCTGAGGCCGCGAATCATTTCGAGCGACGGGCAGATTGCCGTTGGCGACGAACTGCTGGAACTCGCGATTCCATTCGTTGAAGCGCCACACATCCGGATAGGCCTGATCATAGGCGCGGAAGTACGGATCATAGAACCCGTTCTGATAAAGCATCTGGTTGGCAGTCGTAGTCTGGATGACGCCGGCTGCGAAAGGATCCGAGATCGGGTTGGCGATCGTTCCGATGCTGCCGGGAGTGTTGGCCATCCAGCCGTAGTTGCGAACGGTTCCGCCCGCGTTCAGCACGGCGTTAAAGATGTAGCCCTGCTGATAGCCGGCCGGGCCGTCCGTGGCGGCATGGTCGCCGTCCCCCGCCAGGATATTAGCCGTACCGCCCTTCAGCGAAGCGGTGTTGGTCGAATATGGCGTTGTGGCGCCGGTCGGGTCGAAGAAGAAGTTACGCGCGGCGACGGTTGTGCTCAGGTTCGACGGAATGTTCCGGTTCTGTCCTTCGCCCTCATAGGAGAGTCCGCGATTCACGGACGGCGTAGTTTTCCTGCTGAGTGATAGTCTCCGTGTTCGTAACCCGGCCCGCGCATTGACCAGGACCAGCCGTCCATCGACCCGTCACCCGGGTCCATGAAGTTGTCCAGCGTCACGAAGTTCTGCGCCATGCTGTGGAAGCTGGGCGTAACGCGCTTGCCGAAGAGAGTCAGCGAAGGATCGCCGTTCGAACCGTTGCCCAGATCGCCCAGGATCTGATCGAAGGTGCGGTTTTCCTTAACGATGTAGATAATGTGCTGGATCTTCGAATGCAGGAAGCTCATCACCTGGGCATCTGACGCGGGCGGTGTCAGCCGAGTATGCATTGTTCGCCGCGACGGCCGACGGTCAGACTCGACAAGATCGGCCGTCGCCGGAACCTGAGCGCTGACCAGCGTGGCGTGTTCCAGCTGGAACTGATACTGGTTGTTGGCTCGATGTTTGGCGGACTCGGCCGCATTGCCGCCGGGGTAAGTCAGGTACTTGATGTGAGGCCAGATTGCCGTAGCCGTAGCCGGGGTTCGGACCCGTGTCGCTCTTGCCATTGACGATGTACATCCAGCTACCGTCGGCGCTGAACGCGATATCGGTCGGGTCGTAGGCGGTCGGAATCAGACCGGTGGTGGTCAAGGCATTCGCGCCGGTCAGCGGGATCACCGCCACGGAGTTCGAACCGGCATTGACGGCATACAAGCGTGTTGTTGGCGGGATTGATCGTCACCGCGGTTGGGGCCGCGCCAGTTGTGCCGGCCGGCAGACCGAGAGATGCCGGACCGCGCGTGTCGATCTTTTTGCTGATCGTGTTGTGCTCGAGGTGTTGATCACCGCAACCTGGTCCTGGTTGTCCTGCGCGACATACAGAGTCGAGCCGTCCGCACTGAGAGTCATCCCGTTCGGGTTGCCATCGAGCGGGATGCGCGCTGACCAATGAGCCGGCAGTGGCACCGGAGACATCGACCACTACGACTTCACGGTCACGGTCGGCACCCAACATAGGCAATGTTGCCATTCAACACCACGGAGTAAGGGAAACGTGCCGCCCTTGGTGCCGTTCCGGCGCGCCGGAGTCGTTGAGTAAGGACGCAGGTCGTATTCATAACGGACTGTTCGCGCTGGCGGTGTCGATCACGCTGATCGAATCGTTGTAGTTGTTGGCGGCCACCAGCGTTTTGCCGTCTGCCGTGATGGCAAGGCCGGCCACGTTCGGCGCAACACCCAATCCGATTGCGCAGCGCGAAGAAGCGCAGCCGTTCGCGGCATGGCCCATGCTGATCTTTGCGCTCTGGAGGAAGCCAGATCCGCTGTTCGTGTAGGCGTACACGGCATCGTCGCAGCCGCCCGCGGCATACAGCGTCTGGCTGTTCGGCGCCCAGACAAGACCAACATGCGAGTTGAGCTGCTGGATGACCTGCTTCAGGACCGGGCTGGTTTTGTTAGCGCCCGCCACGTCGTAGAGAAAAATGAACTGCGTGGAAGCGGCTGTGTCGACAACTCCCGAAGCGTTGTACAGCGAGTTCTTGCCAGCAGTCAGAATCGCCAGAGTCTTGCCATCCGGACTCAGAACAACCTTGACCGCCTCACCGGCCACGAAGTTGGGATAGTTTGCCAAGCCGGGATTCAGCGGCTGCTGGATCGCGCTGGTGAGCGGCGCGGTGGGTGTCACAAACAGGCCGGGCGGCGTCGGCAACTTGCCGTTATTTCCATCAATTGTGGTACTCAACTGCGCATTCGCATACGGCGAGGCGATCAGAACTGCCGAGGCGAGAAGACTCGCTTTCAGCAGTCCTTTGTACTTGAACTTTCTCATTCTGTACTCCCTTTCATGCTGCGTTCTCCTAATTGCAGACTGTGGTCCACGTAGTTGTGGACTGCAGTCGCTTCACGTTCCCTTTGGTTGCGGGTAGCTGGCATTCCCCATGGCTCGACCTAACAAGCAGCAGACTGTGTGCTGCCATAAGAGGCGGATCTTAGTTGCAATCTCTTTGAGTGATCGTTACCTTCTGCTTGCGCATGCAGCTCGGGTAATGTGGGATAGGTTTCGCCGAACTTCATGCTGTCGAAGGCCACGATCAGGGTGCCACCTCGGACGCTATCACGGCGCATGAGCCGTCACAACTCGCTCGTCAACAATTCACGGAATGTTGTCCGTCCTGTAGCAATCGCGGGCAGCGACCTGCGCTTTCCGCAGTATCCACAAGACTTACGTGCTGTCATACATGAATGATGACGGCTGTCTTGAGTGGCTAGGAGTAAGTGCGGATTAGGAGACTACTGGCGTTTGCAGTCAACGCATGCTTGGCTCAGTGTCTGTACATGATGGCTATCAGCCGTTACCTTTTCGGAAGAGCAAAAGCAACGATACTGCCGCCCGAGGCCGCTTCGTTCTTTCCGCCGCCGCAGACGATCACGACGTACTCCCGCCCGTTCAATTCGTAGACGGACGGCGTCGCATTGCCAGCTGCGGGCAGTACCGTCTCCCAGAGCAGCTTGCCGGTGAGTTTGTCGAAGGCGCGGAATTTCTTATCGAAGCTGGTGGCGCCGATGAAGAGCAGCCCGCTCGCGGTAACCACCGGGCCGCCGTAGTTGTCGCTGCCGGTGTCTGGCAATGCCTTTCGCGACCAGCTCGGGATACTCGCCGAAGGGAATGCGCCAGCGAATCTCGCCCTTGTTCAGATCGATGGCGTTCAGCGTGCCCCACGGCGGCGTCAGCGGCGGATAGTCCTGTCGGGATCGCGAAACAGGATGTAGCCTTCGTTGCGGTACTTCAGCCAGTTCGGGTCGCTTCGAGGTCCGCGCCGGCGTCGACCTGCCCGCTGTCCTTGCCCGTGATCAGGAACTCGACAATTTCGTCGACGTTGCGGCCCAGGTAGTCGAACGCGGGCATGCGACCGCACCCTTCGTTGATCAGAGCTGATCAGTTCTTCGCGCGAGCGGCGCTGGCCGATGTCACCAGGGAAGGAAAGGTGGGCGGCGCGCCCTGCAGGTTGTCGCCATGGCAGCTGGCGCAGTTGTTCTTGTAGAGCGAGGTGGTGTCGTGCGTCACCATGCGGATCGATCCACGGCTGCTCGTTGGAGTTGACGTAGAGCAAGGCCGGTCTCCGGAGTCGAAGGCGGCGCCGCCCCATTCCGCGCCGCCATCGGTGCCCGGCATCAGCACCGTCCCGCGCAGCCTCGGCGGCGTGAACATCCCCTTCGAATCGAGACTGCGCAACTGCTCCAGTACCGCGGCGTGAGCTTCGGGCGTGCGGTTGGTCACCATGTCTTCGGTGAAGGCCTGGCGGGCGAACGGCGGCGGCTTCACGGGATAGGGCTGAGTTTCGGCGCAGTTTTTCACCCTCGAGCTTGGAGGCGGGCACGTCTTTTGATACGCAATCGGGAAACAGCGGCCCGCCGGTTCTGCGATCGAGGACGAAGACGTGCCCGGTCTTCGTGATCTGCGCAACGGCGTCGACCTGCTTGCCGTTGCGCGTCACGGTGACGAGGCTCGGTGCGGCCGGGAAATCCAGATCCCAGACATCGTGTTTGACCCCCTGAAAATGCCAGATGCGCTTACCGGTTCGCGCATCCAGCGCCAGCACGCAGTTGGCGAACAGATCGTCGCCGATGCGGTTCGAGCCATAGAAATCGAACGACGCGGAGCCGGTGGCTGCGAAGACCATCCCGAGCTTGGGATCGACGCTGAGCCCCGCCCAGGCGTTGGCGCCGCCGGAGATCTTGTACGCGTCCTTGGGCCAGGTTTCGTAGCCGAATTCGCCGGGCCAGGGGATGGTGTGAAAGATCCAGCGCTAGCTTGCCCGTATGAGCGTCGAAGGCGCGGATGTGGCCTGGCGAACCGGGCAGGGTCTCCGGCACCGTGCTGCCGAGGATGAGGATATCCTCGAAAATGACGCCGGGACTGCTGGCGCTGACGCTGATCATTTCGAGAGGCCGGTCCCAGCCCCTCGCGCAGGTCGATCTTGCCTCCGTCCCCGAAGCTCATGATGGGCTGGCCGGTCTTGCGATCCAGGGCATACAGAGTAATTTGCGATAAGTGACGAAGACGCGATCCTCGTAGACCGTGACTCCGCGATGACGGAAGCGACGCTGGGGGCCCGGCCCGCCGCGTCGGATCGAAGTTCCAGATTTCGCGCCCCGTGGCCGCATCGAGTGCGACCACACGCAAGCTTCGGCGTCGTGGCGTAGAGCACTCCGTCGACGACGATGGGGTTGCTCTGCATTTCCGAATCCTTGAAGGCGTCGTGCGAGTCGTAGGTCCAGGCGACTTGCAGTTGCTGCACATTCGCCGGTGTGATCTGGGAAGCTGAGTGTAGCGGATGTTATAAGGACCGCCGTTGACCGGCCACCCAGTGTCAGGACCTGCGTCAGCGGCGTGAAGTGTGACTACAGCAACGACGGAAAGAAGCTTGGGTAAGCGCACGGAGAACAAAAGAATAGCGCATTGCAATCGTGCGACAACACATTCAGATTTTCAGGAAAAGCTTCCGGCGGTACATCCAGAACAAGATGAACCAATAGGCCAGCAGGGTGGCAGCACCAAGCAGCAATGGTTCAACGGCGGGCCCGAAGGCCTGAAAGGGAGCATGGCCGAGATGAATGACGAAGCTGCTGGAGATAAAGTCCTCAAAGAGGTGCGCAATCAAGTAGGCCGCGATGGAGTTCATGCCGACCACAACCAGTGGGAAGGCCCAGCGGCGAAATCCGCGTACTTCAATCAACCAACAGAACCCGGCCAGGATCAGGAAACAGAGGCCACCACTAAACAGCGTCCAGCTTGGTGTCCAAATGCGCTTAACGATGGGGCAGATGCATGCCACGTGAAGGGCGACGCCTCCGGCCACGCACAGCGAACCGGCAGTGATGAGGCGCCGGAACGGAATGGCGGGTGCACTCGCACGCAACCAGCGTCCGGCGACGAGGCCGAGAATCATGGTGCCGAGTGTCGGGATAAAGCTCAGCGTCAGATAACCGCCTCCGTTCGCGACAAAGGGCTTGGAGCGCGGGAACATATTAAGGAACCACTGGTCGAAGGCGTTGCCGAAATTGTGGTCCTTGTTCCAATGCGCCGCAAAGCCGGTGTAGTTGTAGTGCCAGTCGGGATCGTAAGCCGGGCCGGCAGGATACAAGGCCCAGGCGAACCAGTAGCCGAAGAGAATCAAGCTAAGTGAAGTCCATTGCCAGCGGGGTGAACGGAAAGCGAGAAGGAAAACGAACGGGTACCCCAAGCCAATCTGCGTTAAGGTGTCTTCAAAAGTGAAGTACGTGTGGGGACTATGCATCGAGCGCAGAAAGATGCCGAGCGCGATGAGGATCAACGACCGCCAGAGTGCGCGACCAAACAACTTCGGGAAGGGCAATCCAATGGATGTGCGGCTCGCGATCGAATAAGGCAGAGCGACACCGACGAGGAAGGAGAACGAGGGTTGAATCAGGTCGTGCAGCGAACATCCGGACCACTCGACGTGCGACTGGTTGTAAGCCAAGAAGGCCCAGACCCAGTTACCAGGAAAGGCTTTCGCCACCTGGGCGAGGCGGAGAACTTCGCCCATCATCAACAACATCACCAGGCCGCGATATGCGTCGATGGCAATATTACGTGGGTTGGCGAACGGCTTGGACGTTTCGGGCACATACCGGGCAGACGGCTGCAGAAGCGTTGATGGAGGAGAAGCAGAGTGGACACTCACGCGCGTTGATCTTATCAGGTAAAAACCATTTGATCAGAATGATGAAGCGAGTAATCGAAGGATTGGCGGTCGCTGCAGAATAAGTTCGTGGTTATCGTCGCCAGGCTTTTTGGGATGGAGAAACCGTAGGGTCGGTACGAAATTGGCGCTACCCAGATCCATTACGAATTGGGAAACGTGATCGATGCGGTACACATCAGACGCGCTCACTTCGAGGATAGAAGGATTGACGCGGAGGAGATAGCGATCGAACGGACAAAGGAAAGCGCCCGGTTGCGGCACCGGTTGCCAGAAGAAGGTTCCTTTTCCGCGCAGGGAACCGGAGGCAGGCGGCAACGAGAGCTTAATCGGTTCGTCGCTGCCGCCTTCGATCCGTTCGCTGCCGGGCATGGCGTGGTCCAACCGAAGGAGAACCGATGACAAATCCTGCGCTGCCTGCTTATAAATGGCTGGCTGCTACTGCCCGGGCACCACTTCGACATCGACGGTGCCAGTGAAGCGATTGGCGGAAACATCAAGCTCTTTGAACGTCAGCGTGGTCCAGATGTGGTACTGTTCGTCCTGCCAATGGTCACGCCCCATGCCGACGCGGGTTGGATGCTGCACGCGAATGAGCCAGGCGGAAACGCTGCCGGCCGAGAGAATCGCGCTTATTATCAGCACTGTACGAAGGCGGGCTCTGGACTATTTCACGCAGTCCTGACAGCTTACACCGCGCCTGTTTGCCGGTTTATGAGAGCAGCCCGGATGTCTCGTGCGCTTGGGAGGAATCAGCGTGCGCAGAGTCGGAGGGCATGATGGCTTCGACAGGCAACTCCAGCTTCAGCCAGGCGTCGAAACCACCCTCCAGCGGATGGATTTGGGAAATCCCTGCGCGTTGTAATTGCAGCGCCACACGGGCGCTGGTAGCTTCGCTTGGTCAAGTGCAATAGAGAATCACCTGGTGCTCATACGGAAACTGCTTGAAGTAAGTACGGAGTTCTGACGGGCGCTTGATCAAGGCCCCTTTGATCTTCAATCCGGTTGCCTCGATATCAGCCGGGCTGCGAAGGTCGATCATCATCACCGGCTGATCGCCTTCCATCATGGCGTGAGCTTCGCTAGGGGAAACACGGTTGACCCGGAGCTGCCAGCGAAAGCGCCAGCGCTGGATAAGGCGCCAAGCCACATAGAACAGCAGGAGGAGAATCAACACGAGGCCGGCGCGCTGACCGAACAAGCCAAGGGCTATGATGAGGCGGTCGATCTGGCGATGGAAAAGCATGCCGGCGGTCAGATAGGTCGAGCACCAGAGAAGTGAGCCTGCGGCATCGGCCAGCAAGAAACGCTTGCGTGACATCTTCATCGCTCCTGCGAGGGGCATGGAGATAAGGCTTAGGCCAGGGACAAATTTCGCGAAGAGCAAGCTCCACGGACCTCGCTTCAGGAACCCGTGTTCGGCGTTTCGGACGCAGGTATCGGGTTCAAGTGAAAACCGGCAGAGTAGGGCCAAGACGGAACGACCCCGGCGGCGGCCGAGTTCATACCAGAGACTATCGCCGAGCAGCGCGGCTGTGACAGAGACTGCCAGGGCCAGAAAAAACGAGTAATGACCGTCACCGACCGTTGCTCCCATGATCAGGAGTACAGGATCGGCCGGCACCGGGACTCCGGCCTGCACAGCGAAGACCCAGCAGAATAAGAATGCATAGCCATGGAGGAGAACCAAGGCTCGGAACGAGGGCACTATCTTCAGCTTCCCATATGGCGCAGGTACCGGATTCCAAGCGAAACTAGGCTGACTCGTTGGCTCCGAAGGTTCTTAGAACCTGGGCGACATGAATATTGCGCCAAGGGGAGTTGGTTTCGCGGGCCTGATGTTCGGCTACCGCGCGTTGGACATCGAGAACTGAAAATTCGAACCCAATTTCGGCTAAGACACTGTGGTCGTATGAGATGTTCTGTTCGATGCAGTGGCGGTAGTACGCTGCGGCTTCGTCCAGTTGAGCTTTCTCTTCGGCCAGACGCTTCTGCTGCAGCGCGATGAGTAACTTGAGTTCGCGGTCGAGCCGACGGACTAAGCGCGATTCCTGCAGGTAGAGGTTGTTGAATTCCTTCTGGTAGACGACGTAGATCTCGGAGTCGCTCACCAGGACGTTATTTTCTTCCAGGTGGTTTTCGGATTTCGGGGTGAGGCGTGTGCGGCCGACTGAGTAGAGGCCGGCTTCAAGAGCCGGGATGCGCATGATGCGCCATTCCAGGTCGGCAATCATGGCGACGTGGGTGCGTTCACCATCGTTGGCCGGTTTGTGAGCGGCCAGGAGACGGGCGCAGTGTTCCTGGTACGCGGCAGCTTCTTCGGTGGAGAGGAACGGAGCGCGGCCGGTCAGTCCGGTCTTGAGTGCGTTCTGAGAGGAGATGCGCTTTCCTTCTTCGGTCTTCGGTCCAGTGGAATGAGTGGCGTTGGCTCGGTTAGCAGCGAGCTGGGCTTCGGTCACGGGGCGGGTGTTCATGCTTCGAGCCTGCGGGATGGCTGTTCGCGGTGGGGTTACGCGGGAAAGGTATGTGGTTGAGGAATCGAGAGATAAAAAAGTTCTTCGAAGTGTGAACGGAGGAATGGCCTGGTTCAGTACTTGGTCCCATTACGGAGGAAGCGCAGACGGCAAGACCGTCTACGCTACCGGCTCGGGGCGTTTAGTTGGTATTCAGATAGTCCGCGATGGCTTTCGCTTGCTCAGCATCTAGCTTTTTGGCAATGACTGACATCACGGCGCCGGGCGCTGGAGCCGCGGCTTTGAAAGATTCGAGCCTATTCAAAATGTAGGCTTTGTTTTGCCCTTGCAGACGAGGAGCTTTCTCGCTGCCCTGGCCTCTGGCTCCGTGACAGGTCTGGCAGGCAGGGATCTGACTTTGTGCCAAACCTTTCGCAAACAGGTCTGCACCGATCCCGCCCGATTGGTCAGGATGTGGGACTTCGGCGGCGAGCTTTTGCGTTGCGTACCAAGCGGCAGCGGCTGTCAGATCCTCTTCCGTTGCAGCATGAGCGACACCAACCATGTGGACAGCGCCCTGGGAGTCAGCTGCCGAGCGGGGCGAGCGGAGTGCAACCAGGCGATGGAGCAGTTCGTCGGTGGGTGGTTTTTCCGTTCTCTGAAAAGCGGCCAGTCGCTTTCGGAGATAAGTCTCCTGCTGGCCAGCGAGTCGGGGAATATAGGACAACTGAGAGATGCCATCAACGCCATGGCAGCCTGAGCAGTTCCATGTGACGATGCGAGGAGGGCCAAGCGAGTTCTGGGCAAAGGCGTAGCTGAAGAACCCGGGCACGGCGCAGATGGTCGTCAATACGGTCTTCCGAAGAATAGAAGCAATGGGCAAGTGGTTAGTCCTGAACTTAGAAAGCGTAGAAGACGGATAGCCAAATGGTGTTGTTGTCACTGGGAGAACGACCAAGACCATCGATGTTCTTAGTGAGCCCATTGAAGCTGAGAAAGCCCCGGTACTGCACCATGAGTTGCACATTCTGTGTGATGGAACGATCGACCTCAAGGACATAACCGCTGGTATTAGGAGAAGAGGTGAGCTGGTTTCCAGACGAATCGGTAATACCGTAGAGCGCCGCATCGTTATTCCCGTGTGTGAGGAAATAGCCTGAACTGAAGGTCCAGCGGTTGCGAAGGCCATAGGTTCCATTCAGGTTCAGAGCTTTGAGGTTGCCCTGAGGAACGGACGAGAGGCCTAGCGGAAAGGTCGCTCGCCGGTTCTGATTTTCGTAGATATAACTCCCGCGCAGGGTGAGCTTGTGACTCTGAGCGAGGTACTGATATTGGGAGTCGAAGCCATAGTCGGCGAATGTGTTGGCAGGTCCACTTGGCTCGGCACTGTCGGGATAGACCTTGGAATGCATGCCGAACGTACCAACCATGAACGATTGCGGGCCATGCTCAGTGGTCCAGTATGCTCTCCAATAAGGGTTGTAGCCCCGCAGGTAATTCGCGTCACCGTTCTTATAAGAGATGCCGGCGCTCATCCAACGGAAGAAGTCGGTTGCCGAGTGATAAGTGGACAACTCGGCATACCAGTGACGGTTTAGCAAAGCGTACACGCCAATACTTCCAGACTGCTCAGCAAGGCTGGCGATCATGGGACTTGCTGGTCCCCCGGGGGCTTGCGGAGAGCCGTAGAACGGATAACTCCAGCTAGGACTGGAGTTCCACACATCCTGGACGGTTGGACCGTTATTACTATCGACACCGACGAGGAGTTCTTGTCCGAGGGGATGAAAGAAGTGAACAGCCCGAAGATCCACTGGTCCGGAAGAACCCTTCCAACCTGGGAACTGATTGTTGAGCTGATATTCGTAAAAGATGCCCATGAAGTTCGTCAGCTTCGTGGCTACTTCACCGACGAAATTGTAGGCTTGTGCTGATCCGTTCTGAGTAATGACCGGCTGGCCCTGCGCATCATTCGCTTGTTTAGCCCACGTCGCGCCTGCCTGGCCAAAGAGACCGGCTGGAATATGCCCGACGCCCTCCTTATCGATGAGAGAGCTTCCTGCGGTGTACCCGGACAGCTTAAAGAAACGTCCCCAGGGAGTTAGTTGAGGCCAAGCACCATTGACGTGACAGGCTGCGCACTTCTGCCCGGTCTGTCTAGCGAAGGAAGGCAGCGCGTAGAGGTTTGAGGAAACGCCTGACAAAAGGAGGAGGATTATTGGAATATCTGGTTTTACTTTTCCAAATACTCGAACTGAATTACGGACGGCAGAGTGCAACGACATTGCGTTTAGAGACAGGACTACCCAGAGCCTTTCGGAGAGTGAATTACAAAAACAGGCTTTTCGCCAACTCTGTTCTTTGCTTCCGACGGCTTAATCGTAGCTGGGGTTGCAACGGAGCTTGTTGCAATACTGCAAAATATTTGTAAAGACGATTGGTCTTAACGCCCGACAGACTGCAGTAATTTATTGGCGAGGTTTTCGGTAATGGTGATGCTCTCCTGAGCCCCAGCAGCGTCCCCATCAGCGACGCTGCGCTTGGCTTTATCCAGGCTGGCGCGCATGCGCATCAAACGGCTCATGGTATCGGCATTCAAGGTCTGTCCGTCTCGTTCGAGGCTCTGTTTCAGAGGGGCGAGTGTCTGTTCGGCAATGGCCGCCTTGGACTCAGCCGCCACGAGGGCATCCTGTACTGCGGTGGGGATCTTCGCCGGGGCAGGTGGCGGTGGAGCATCGACCTCTAGCTGATCAACGCGATGAACCACGGCCTTTGCCGGTGAGTGAACAGGCCTAGCGGCGGCTACTGGTTCTGTGGGCGCGGCTGCTGCCGCTTCCACAACTGGCGTAGGTGCAACGGGTGTGCCGCCCAAAGACTCGATGAGATCGTTTACCTTTTCGAGATGCACGCGAGCAGTCTCAGAACCTTCCACACTGACGAGGGCCGTCGCAGCCTTCTGATAAATCTTCAAAGCTTCCTTCTTGTCGGACGGAGTGCGCACGACCTTAGCCTGGAGATTGCCCAGCTGCTGATAAGCATCTCCGACTTCCGCATTCAAATGCGGATTGGCAGGAGCGGCGGCCCGTACACGATCGAGATACTTGACGCTTCGTGCGATGAGAGCGTCCTGTTCAGCAGGCTGCGCCGGTTGTTTGACAGCGAGGCTGGTGAGCTCGGTCTGGACAGCAGACTTTAACTGCTGGACGTCCTGTATGGCAGCTTCATTACGCGAACTAACCTGGTCAACCCGGGCCTCGAGGCGATCGAGCAGCGTTTTTAAGTGTGCCTCATTAGAAACAGCCTGCGCGCGGTTGCGCTCCACCCGCTGCGATTGCCACACGCCGAATGCGCCCAGCAGCAGCAGGGCGACCGCTACAGCAACGGCCGCACTCTTACGGCGCAGCAGTTTGACGGAGCGTTTGGCGACTCCGCCGTGATGAGCCGTCACGGGAGCGCCATCGAGGAAATGCTGCAGATCTTCCACGATTGCCAATGCCGATTGGTAGCGCTCTTTCGGATCGATGTGCATGGCCATCAGGACGATGCTGTCGAGCTCGCCCATCATGGCCCGGCGAATCTGCTGAGTTGTTTCGTTCGAGCGCAGATCTTCACGGATGTTCGTGCTCGGTTTGGGCGGTAGTTGCCTTGCTTCTAACTTTGCGAGCTTTTCATCGAGATCCTGGTAAGCCGGACGGCCTGTTAACAGGGTGTAGAGAATCGCTCCGAGCGAATACAGGTCGGATGTCTTCTGCAGCGTGACGCCGGCGATCTGTTCAGGGCTTGCATAGGTCGGCGTCATGGGTCGCGCTTCGGCGTTGGTCAAGTCGGGATTGGACCATGAGCCAGCACCGACGACTTTCGCGATGCCGAAGTCGAGCAGCTTAACAACACCATCCGCGGAGACCAGAATGTTACTCGGTTTCAGATCGCGATGCATGATGGAGTTGCTGTGCAGGTAGTCGACAGCCTGGCAGACCTGTTGAAAGATCTTGATGCGTCCGTTGAGCGAAAGACGTTGCTGGTCGCAATACTTGTCGAGGGGTAGACCTTCGACAAATTCCATCACGTAATAAGGGATCTCGTCGGGCGTATTACCGCCGTCCAGAATGCGAGCGATGTTGGGATGGTCGAGTGCAGCAAGGACCTGGCGTTCCTGCCGGAAGCGCGAAATGAACTCAGGGTTGACGTGTTCGCGAAGCAGGAGCTTGAGCGCGACATTCTTGCGGAAGGCGCCGTCGTCGCGAACAGCGAGATAGACCACACCCATACCGCCGCGGCCAATCTCGCGCAAGAGCCTGTACGGCCCTATGACAGCTTTGTGTTGTCCGGGCGGTTCGTTAGCAGAACCGACTGCGGGTGCATCAGCGGTTCTGAGCGCGCCTGCCGATTCAGTAGCGAACATGTTCCGCAGTTCAGCCAGCAAACTGGCGTCGTTATGACAGGCTGCCACGAGCCAAGCATCGCGCTTCGACGGCTCGATTTCACAGGCCGCATGGTAGACCTGTTTGACACGTGTGTAGTCAGTCAATCCGCTGTGAGCAACGGGAGCACCACAGCCTTCGCAGAACTTGGATTCGGGAACAATCTTGCTTCCGCACTTTCCACAGAATGGTGCCATTTGCGGCGATGCCATAGTAACCTCCTGCCGGGTCTGTTTACCGACCTACGGACTTCATGATCTTTTCGGTTTCTGATTCAGCACGGACCAGGTCGGTGCGCGCCTCGTCCCAGTCACGCCGACGGAGACTGTCGGCAGCGTTGCTGAAATAGGTGGGGAGGCGGATGAGGGAGGCGGAAGCGGCGTTGTTCAGCGACATGCCACGGGAGGCCAGGCTCAATCTGAGAGTCTCGGCATTTTGCCAGGCACCGGCGGCCCGGCCAGCATCGGCCTCGTAGCGATTCGAAAGTTCCTGGGCGAGACTCTTGTCGGCGGGGGCAATGCCGGTCACGATGGGAGCACTCATGGCGAACGGTGGCTGCGCAGGAGGAGCCACCGGCGCTGCGTGATCACCAGGAATGGGATCGCCCGTTCCAGCGGCTGGTGGAACGAGCAGAGGGTAGCCGTAGCCGAGCAGCGGAGAGAGCGCTAAAGAGTTGAAGATCCGCTGCGCGCGACCGACCTCAAGCCGCATCTGCGGATCGCGAGCGATCACTTGCAGGCCTGCCAGGTAGACCGCCATACGACGCGCCAGAGCACGGTTTCCTTCGTAATCGTTCGGCGTGATGCGAGCGAAGTACGGGGCGGCCGATTGCATACTGCGCTCAAATCTGGCGACGTCCTCGATGCTGGTGGAGGAGGGTGGATTCTCTGGAAGATTGCCCAGATTTTGACGCCAGTAAGACGGCCTCTGCGCACAGAGCGAAAGGGCACCGGCAATAGTGAGAATGATAGCCGAGCGCGGCATAGTTATTCCCCTCCGATGCGCCGAGCCAGACGCGTGACTAACTCCTCGGCCAGCTTGGTCTCAGTACCTGCCAACTCCAGGTCACGCTCGCTGATCGCGGCATCCGCTTCATCAAGAGCACTCTTGATGCGAAGGCGCAAGGCTATGGTTTGTGGATGCAAGGTGGACCCGTCCGCGCGTAGTGAGCCTTCGATGGAATCCGCTGAGGCGAATAAGGCGGTGGCACGCGAGGCGACTAGGACGAAGCGATGGCGCGCCTCCCGCACGGCTTTGTCACTTACAGGAGCGTTGGCAGGCTGAGCCGAGAGCAATCCGACGCACACAGACAAGAGAACTAGAATCCGCATCGTCTATTTCCTGACCACATCGCCAATAACCGGTGTCGCCTGACCGCTGAAGTTTCCGACCGCAATGCGGTCTCGCACGACGGTGACGGTGAACTGTCCAAGCGGCGTAGTCTGCACGTCCAGCACTTCACCGGTGGATGGATCCTTGATCTCTCTGCCTTTGCGGTAAATCGTGAACACCTGACCGGGTTGGAGGCCGGCAGCAGCGCCGGCGTTTATGGTGACACTACTGCCATTCACGTCGGCTACGCGGGCGTCCAGATCGATGTCCCGATCGGTTGCTCCACCCTGAAGAGTGCTGGAGTTCAGTTGAGCGGAGAGCTTGTTCACGGCATCCATCGTGGCCTCGCCGATGATCGTGTCGGCGAAGTTGGAGCTGCCCATGTTGAAAGCACCTCCGGCGAAGACACCGCCGGCCAGTAATCCAGCACCAAAACCTTTACTGGATCGCTTGGATTCACCGCGCGCCTCGCCGGTACCGACTACTTCGCTGGTTTCAACATCGAGCAGCCGGTAATCCAGCACGACGACGGCTTTGTCGGTGTTTTTGTAACCACCAATGACGCCACCGGCGCCGTAGGTTCCACCGCCTACACCGCCGCCCACATGCCGATCATCACGACCGAAGACCACAATGTCGCCAGCCAAAGTGAGCTGCGCACCTTTGATCTGTCCGATGCGGGCACCAGTTCCCTGCTTCACGCGATTGCTGGCAGCGAAATCCTGCTCACGTGTAAGATTGTCAATTTTGCGGCGCTCCACGACGGTGAAGCGGCCGTCCTGAGCGATGCGTTTGGTCAGCATGGCACTGATGCCCTGCCCGATGTTCTGTTGTGTGCCGAAGATCGCCTGAACGGAGGTCATGACGGCCGAGTAGTCGAAGCTGTCGATCGACATGGTCTTCTTCGCCTGACCGAAAGCGGCCCAGGAACAAAGAAGACCCAGGATTGTAAGTCTTCGCATCCGCTACATTTTCTTTCTCGCGACAAACGCAACCTGGGCGGTTTTGCCGGAGTAATTGCCCGTGGCGATTTTGTCGCGTACGTTGACGACCGTCAGTTCACCGACCTTTTCCGTGAGGCGATCGAGCACTTCGTTCGTCCCTGGGTCTTTCACTTCGCGAACGACTTTGAGGATTTCAAAGACGTCTCCGGAGAGCACACCATCGTTGGCGCCGGCCGTGATTGTGATGACATTGCCACTGACGTCGGCAACGGAAGCTTCTACTTCGCGCGGCTTCTTCTTCATGGCGTCGGCCTGTGTGTCAGCGATAGCGGCGAGCTTGTTGACACAGTCCTGAGTGGCCTCGCCGATGATGGTCTGAGCGAAGTTGGAACTGGTCATGTCTAAGCTAGCTGCGCCGGCACCGAAAGCGCCACGATTCCAGCCGGCCGCCATGGCTGCGAAGCCGTTCGACTTGCGGGACGATTCGCCACGCGCTTCCCCCGTCGCAATGACCTCTGAAGTTTCAGCATCGACCAGCCGATAGGTGATGGCGACCACGGCCTTATCTTCTGAACGTGAAGCCCTTGCTGCACCGATAGCGCCGCCCAGCCAGCCGCCGCCCAAACCGCCCGCGCCCATACTCTTCTTCTTGTCATCCCGGCCGAAGATGGTGATGTCACCTGTGAAGAGGGCATCAGCGCCGCTGATCCGGCCGACCCGTCCACCAGTGCCCTGCTTCACCCGGTTACTTTGGTTACGGTCCTGTTCCTTCATGAGCGCATCGATCTTGGCGCGTTCGACAATGACGACCTTGCCGTCCTGGGCGAGCCTATTCGTCAACATGGCGCGAATGCCTTTGCCGATGTTCTGATTGGTACCGAACACTTGGGAGACCGCCGTGGCGACCGTGGAGTAGTCGAACTCATCCACGATGACGCGCTTCTTTGAGGCGTTGGTTGGCACCGCAGTCGCAACTAAGGCTGGCCCTGCTGGCGTATTATTGGCCGCGGCCACCTTATCGGTAGCTGCCTCCGTCACGGCCTGTGCCGGCGGCGCGGCACCTACGGTTGCGGCAGTCGCATTGGGCGAGGGCGTGCTTGAGGGATCCTCCAACACATTGATGATGTTCTCCGAGACCTTTGCGTTCGAGAGCTTCACCAAATCGTCGGGCGTGAGTTTGACGGGCTTATTCTGGCTTTTCAGAGTCCTGATGATCAGGCTCTCGGACATGCCGCTTTTGACCAGCTTGATGACCGAGTCTACGGGAGAACCGGCCGCAGCCCCGGCCTTTGACGCAG
Source organism: uncultured Acidobacteriaceae bacterium (assembly GCA_963814195.1). GTDB lineage: Bacteria > Acidobacteriota > Terriglobia > Bryobacterales > Bryobacteraceae > Bog-105. The sequence goes on along the minus strand of CAWFBU010000001.1, from coordinate 469,826 downwards.
CGTGAGCAATCGCGGGCTTGGCAGCAGGTACGGCCGCCGTCGATTTGGCGGCATCTCCGGCCGGAGGAGTCTGGCTCATCGCCAGAGTGCCGATAGATAGAAGCGCCAACGGCACCTTCAATCTTTTTACTTGGTCGAACATAAATTCGCAAAACATAGATTTATCCCTCAGCTTCAAAAGCGCAATCCCTTCAGGGAGGCGCTCAAACTCGTTGCGGCTCATGCAGGCGACCGCGTAGCCAGGCGCGAGCAAACTCCCAGTCGCGCCGGAGTTTAGCAGTTGTTATACCCATGACTAACGCGGATTCTCGGTCCGTTAGGCCGCCAAAAAATTTCAATTCTACGACGCGCGCGGCCGCCGGGTCTTTGCTCTCCAGCAAATTCAGCAACTGGTCGATGGCCTCGAAATCGTGGATTTCGCTGGCAGCAGCAATCTGCCCGGCGTCTTCGAGCGAGATCTTCAATCCGCCTCCGCGCTTGGCGGCTTTACGCTGGCGGGCGTAGTCGATCATGACGAGCCGCATCTGGCGGGCCGCCACGGCAAGGAAATGAGCGCGATTCTGCCAGTCGACAGGAACCGAATGCCACTCACCCACGCCATCCGCATTCGGCTGGAAGAGGCGCAGAAAAGCCTCGTTGACGATAGCGGTCGGCTGCAGGGTATGGTCCCGGCCTTCACTCGCCATAACACTTCTTGCCAACAGGCGCAGGTCATTATAAATGACCGTCATCAGACGTTCCGCCGAGGCTGCAGCACCGTTCCTTGCCTCGTGCAGCAAGGTGGTGATCTCCTGTCCGCGTAGTCTGTCTCTGCTAGTCATGAAACGGATCAAGGCGAGTATTACCGCAGTCGGGCCTTCGCGCAAGTGGCATCGATGTGACGTCACAATGACGGGGTCGAATCACATGCGCTAGGCGGCTTGTGAAAGCTGTCGTTCAGTCGCCGCGTAGCACATCGGTATCTGCTCTCCCAAATACTCAAGTCCCGGGATTGCAAATGGAGTGCCATAGGGCCGGAAGCCCATACGGCGGTATAACTTTTGCAAGTGAGGGTAACAGTGACAGATAGCGACAGCGGCACCACACTTTGCAACCTGATCGAAACCCGCACGGGTGAGGCAGTTCATCACTGCCGTTCCGCGCCACTCCGGCAGCACGAAGAGACGAGCGCAGTACATGAAAGGGCGAGGTAAGGATGCGATGCCGAGGGAGAGTTCGAGGCCTTGCGGAACGTTGTCCAGATTCAGGCGAATGGCACCGGAGAGGGCGTCGTTCGTCTTCGCAAGTATATGAATGGCGGGCTCATCCATTGGATCCGAAAGAAGCCTTCGACTATGATTCATGCAGGCAAGCGGAAGCTTTAGTTCTTCGGCATAAACCTTGTAACGAAGCTTTTGTATTCCGAGTAATTCTTGTCCGGGAATCTGGTGGTGAACGGTAACAGTAATATCCGATGCATTCGTCATGAATCGGTAAGCGAAAACGGGAGATGAACTTGCCATCTCCGCAAACGGTTAACGAATCAGATAACGTCGACTGGGAATGGGAACAGATTGGCTAACGTGGCCATTACTCCAACAACGGCAGAAGTCGAACGGGCGCTGACCGCGATCTTAAACAGCCATGCCTTCGCGAAGTCGGAGAAGCTTAGGCTTTTGATTGAGCACCTGGTCACCAACATGGTTCGCGGCAAAATCAGCGAGCTAACGGAGGTGAACATCGCCAAGCTGGTGTTTGGGCGTGCGGAAGACTTCGAACCGGTGGAGAATTCACTCGTCCGGAAGACCATGGCGCGGCTTCGTGACAAGCTGATGACCTATTACGCAGGAGAGGGCCGTTCGGCCGAAGTGCGGATTGAACTGGAGCGAGGAGGCTATTTACCCACTTTTGTTCACAAGCAGGAGTGGCACATACCGCAATCGCTATCGAGGGCGCCGCGCGTGCTGGTGCTTCCGTTCCATCCGGTCAACTTTCGCGACGAAGAATTTTTCGGCGATAGCCTGTTGGAAGACTTAATGATTGCGCTGGCGGCGGGTGGAAGCATTCCCATCGTGCCATGGACAACGGCGCGCTACCTGCGCGAGATGACCGGCGATATGCGGGAGTATTACCGCGTGAGTGGGGCGGATGTGATCCTGGACGGAAGCATTCGGCGCGTTGGAAATGATGCGTATCAACTTACTTTGAGCTGGGTAGACGGACTTACTGCAGTTTTCGATGCCTACTTACAGGTAACCGTCAGCACCCATGCGATTACCGAAGCGATTCAGTCGTTGTGTATGCAGATTGCGCAACGCCTGGGGACAGCTTACTCGTCCCTGGGAATCGATCAGATCGAGGCGCGTCAATCCCTTATTCCCGAAGCTAGAAACTTCTATCTTCGGGCCAGGCAAGCCAATCGGCTGGGGACTGCGGAAGGAGTGCGGCAATCGTTTGCGTATGTCGCACGTGCGCTGCACTTCCAGCCCGACTTCGCCGCGGCGCTTGCGCTGAAGGCAGACACCCATATCTTTGCAGCAGTTTCGGGGCTCTATAGCGCTCGAGCCGAGATGGCGGCCGCAATCGAGGCTGCGCAAGCGGCGTTGCGATCTGCACCGAAACTCGCGCCGGCACTTGCAGCCAAGGGCGGCGTACAGTTCGCCTTTCAGTGGGATAACGTCGCCGCGGCCAAGACGTTAGGGTCTGCGCGAGCCCTGGACGCAACCAGTGACTCTTATCATTTCTGGAGTGAAGCGGTGCTGGCTTCGGAAGACCCGGCGGGAGCGGCAGCCAAAATGGAGCAGTATGCGGAAGACGATAGTTGCTCGGCAGCGACCGCCTACCTGGCCTCCAGCTACTGCTATAACGCCCGCCAGTGGAATCGAACCGAGCACTGGGCCAGGAAAGCGATTGAGCTGGACCCCAACTTCTTCCGGCCGTACCCGTTCCTAGCGGGGGCTTTTCTTGAGACCGATCGACCGGGCGAAGCACTGGAAACAGCGGAACTGGCGCGACGGGTTTCTGGACCTAACGCTTATACGTCCGGCATGCTGGGCCTGGTGCTGGCTCGTTCGGGGAGACTCAGCGAAGCTCGTGCACTGCTGACTGAAGCGAATGCCTTCGGAAAAGCGCACGGTAGCGCTATGGGAAGGGCGGCTGTTTGTGCTGCGCTGGGCGAGAAGGAACAGGCCTGTGATGCCGTAGAGCAGATGATTGAGAATCGCGAACCGTACGTAAGCTGGCTGGGCATCTTTCCCTTCTTCGATTGCCTGCGAGGCTACCGACGCTTTGACAATCTTCTGGCTTCACGGGAAATCCGCTTACAAGCAAAAACGGCTCAGGAAGACTCCTGAGCCGTTTCGTTTACTTAGTTTGCTGGGGTTGGGTGCCGGATAGGCGGCCTTGGCTACTGGGGCGGAAGTTCGCCGCTATCCTGCATCGACTTGAGGCGCTCTTCACGACGAGCGGCGCGTTCAGCAGCCCGTTTGACCACCTCGGAACCGACCAGTTCGAGCTTAGCGGTTTCGGCTCCATCGCCTTTGCGCCAGCCGAGCTTGACGATGCGGGTGTAACCGCCGCTTCGTTGATTGAAGCGGGGTCCGAGCTTATCAAACAACTTCTCGACCGAGGCCGGCGTTAAGAGGAAAGTCGCAGCCATACGGCGCGCGTGTTGGCTGTCCTCTTTCGCGAGAGTGATGATCCGCTCCACCAGTGGCTTGACAGCCTTCGCTTTGGGGATGGTCGTCGTGATGCGCTCTTCTTCGATCACGTTCGTTACGAGCCCGCGGAGCAACGCCCGGCGTGCACTGACGTTACGTTTGAGTTTATAACCGCCTTTACGGTGACGCATTAGTCGTCTAACCCCGCGTAGTTGTCGTTGTCGTACTCAGACGGCGCAGCCGGAGCCGATCCGCCGACCAGGCGACCCTGGGCATCGAACTTCATACCGAAGTTCAGGCCGAGACCCGACAGAATTTCTTTGATTTCGTTCAGCGACTTGCGACCGAAGTTCTTGGTACGCAGCATTTCGGATTCGCTCTTCTGAACCAGATCGCCAATGGTTTGAATGTTGGCGTTCTTGAGGCAGTTGTAGGAACGAACGCTGAGCTCGAGCTCTTCGACCGAGCGATTCAGCACTTCGTTCATCTGGTTGGCGGCGCGCTCGGCTGGTTCCTCGGCCACCTCAGGAGTCTCCTCAAAGTTGATGAAGATAGTCATGTGGTCTTTGAGGAGCTTGGCGGCCTGGCCGACAGCATCCTGCGGAGAGATGGCGCCGTTGGTCCAAACTTCGATCGAGAGCTTGTCGAAATCGGTGTTCTGCCCGAGCCGGGCATTCTCGACGACGTAGTTGACCTTGCGGACGGGCGAGTGAACCGAGTCGATCGGAATGTAGCCGAGCGGAAGATCTTCATCGTAGTTGCGATCGGCCGAAACATAACCGCGGCCGCTCTTGATGCGCATTTCGATGTCGAGCTTGCCACCTTCGCCGATGGTGGCGATATGCAGGTTGCGATCCAGCACTTCGACGTCGTGATCGGTTTCGATCTGGCTGCTCATCACTTCACCTGGTGTTTCGACACGCAGGCGGGCGATGCGCATACCTTCGCTCATCATCTTGAAGGGAACCTGCTTCAGGTTCAGGATGATGTCGGTCGCATCTTCGACAACGCCGGGGATGGGGCTGAACTCGTGCGACACACCTTCGATGCGGACGCCCGTGATGGCGGCGCCTTCGATGGAGCTCAGCAGCACACGGCGGAGACCGGTGCCGATGGTTGGGCCGAAGCCACGCTCGAAAGGCTGAGCGGTGAACTGGCCGTAGCGTTCGGTGAGCGTTTCGGTATTAGCTACCAGGCGCTTGGGTTTTTGGAATCCTTTAAACATAGATACTCCTTTTCGTCGATTCGCCGAAGACGCTTACTTCGAGTACAGCTCGACGATGAGCTGTTCATTTAACTGAATCTGGACCAACTCTTCCCGCTTGGGCGCTTGCAGCACGCGACCACGCAGAGCTTCGCGATCCACTTCCAGCCAGGAGGGGCTGGGTGTGTGGGCTGTTGCATCCCGAGCGGCGAGAATGCTGGCATTGTTGCGGCTGGGCTCACGAACTTCGATGACGTCGCTGACCCGGACGGTGAAAGAAGGAATGTTGACCTTGCGGCCATTCACGGTGGCGTGTCCGTGACGGACAACCTGGCGGGCCTGCGCACGGCTGGTGGCGAAACCCATACGATAAATGACGTTGTCGAGCCGGCGTTCCAGCATGCTGAGCATCAACTCGCCGGTAATGCCCTTTTGGTTGACAGCCTTCTCGTAAATATTGCGGAACTGGCCTTCGAGAATCCGGTAGTAGCGGCGGGCTTTCTGCTTTTCGCGCAACTGCAGGCCGTAGCCGACAATCTTGGCTTTCTTACCGTCCTTGCCATGCTGGCCCGGGGCAAAATTGCGCTTTTCGATCGCGCACTTTTCAGAGTGGCAGCGCTCGCCTTTCAGAAATAATTTCATGCCCTCGCGCCGGCATAGCCGGCAAACGGGGCCACTGTAACGTGCCAAGGAATAACCTCCCAGTTATTTGGTTAGGTGCGGTTTACGGCCGAGGCCTTCGTCCCGCTTACGAAACAACTACAAACTTGAAAAACAGAACTTATGAAAACCGGCTCAGACGCGGCGCTTTTTGGGCGGACGGCAGCCGTTGTGCGGAATCGGCGTGACGTCCTTGATGGCGCGAACTTCGATACCAGCCGTCGCCAGTGCGCGAACCGCAGATTCACGACCCGAACCCGGGCCGGCCACACGCACTTCCACCGTGCGCAGACCACTTTCCTTCGCCTTGTTGGCGGCGGTCAAAGAGGCCTGCTGCGCTGCGAACGGAGTGCCCTTCCGGGAACCGCGAAACCGAGCGAGCCGGAGCTCGACCAGGCCAGCACGTTTCCGATCGGATCGGTGAAGGTGACGATCGTGTTGTTGAAGGAAGCCTGAATGTGAACCGTCCCGTAAGGAACGTTCTTCTTCTCTTTTTTCTTGAAAGACTTCTTCTTGGAGAGATTTGGAACTGATTTTGCGGGTGCTTTTGCCATGTGCAGTCCTTAACTACGTCTTGGTCGCTTTCTTCTTGCCGGCCACGGTGCCCTTGCGAGGACCCTTGCGAGTTCGCGCATTGGTGTGGGTACGCTGGCCACGAGCCGGCAGACCACGACGGTGACGCAGACCGCGATAGGATCCCATTTCCATCAGGCGCTTGATGTTCATGGAGATTTCCTTGCGGAGATCACCTTCGATTGCGCCTTCGCTTTCGATCAGGTTACGAAGATCGTTGACCTCTTCTTCCGAGAGATCGGCAATCTTCTTTTCCGGATCAACCGCGGCCCGGTGAAGAAGCGACAAAGCGCGGGTACGCCCGATGCCGTAGATATAGGTCAGCCCGATGGCTGCCCGCTTCCTTGCTGGTAAATCAACGCCTGCTATACGCGCCATAGTTCTTAACTCTTATCCCTGCCGCTGCTTATGCTTCGGATTGGTGCAGATGATACGCACCACCCCGTGGCGATGAATCACCTTGCACTTGTCACACAATTTTTTAACCGACGCCCGCACTTTCATGGCATTCTACCTTTCGTCAAAAGCTCTACAATTCTTCCACGCGTCCGGTCCTGGACCGACAAGGCCACCAGCACCCGGTCGCCAATCCGCAAACGCACAAAGTTGGCGCGCTGCCCACTCGGCAGATGAGCAATCAACTGATGCTCGCCTTCCAATCGAACCCGAACCAACGCACTCGGCAGCAACTCGGCCACAATTCCCTCCGCAGTCCGTTCTGCCCGGGAATCTGCTGCGCTCACCGAACACTTCGTCACGCTTCTCGCCAACGATCTGATTCAAGGCCGGGACAAAACCCAGGGCCCGTTTTCGGTGACCGCGATCATGTGCTCAAAATGAGCTGAATAAGACCCGTCTTTCGCCACCGCCGTCCACTTGTCACCCAGCACCTTGGTGTCCGGCTTGCCCGCATTCACCATCGGCTCAATCGCCAGCACCATACCCGGCTTCAACCGGGGATTCTCGCCACGCCGGTCCACGTAGTTCGGAATCTGCGGCTCCTCATGCAGAGAAGTGCCGATCCCGTGCCCTACGAACTCACGGACGATCGAAAAGCCGTTCGAGACGACGTGCTTTTCGACCGCCCCACAAACATCAAACAGGCGATTGCCGGCCCGGACCCGGTCAATCGCCAGTTCCAAACTCTCTTCGGTCACCTTCAACAGGCGTTTGACCGAATCGTTCACTTCGCCCACGGCGACGGTCACCGCCGAATCCCCGAAAGTAGCCGTTCAGCTGAACACCGGTATCGATCGAGACGATATCGCCCGACTTCAGCTTGCGCTTGGCCGAGGGCATGCCATGAACCACTTCCTCGTTCACCGAAGTACAGAGCACGAACGGATATTTGGTGCCCGAAGCCTGCGAGTAATAACCCTTAAACGCAGGTTTCGCGCCGGCATCCGCGATCATCTTTTCAGCCACCACTTCCAAGTCCTGCGTGGTCGCGCCCTCCACGACCATCGGCTTCAAGTCCTGCAGAATCTGGTAGACGAGCAGGCCGCTTTTCCGCAGCTTTTCCAACTCGACCGTACTTCGACGGACTATCATTCCACCACTCAAACTGCCAACGATCACCGAACACTACCAATCAGCCGGCGCCAGGATAGCCCGGCCGACCGTAGTGACGCGCAAATCTGCCCCGCCATCTCGTCCGGCGTATTCACCGCCACCCTCAATCGAAACAATCGGCACGCCCGCCTCTCTCGAAAAACTCCAGAATGGGAGTCGTCTGCGAATCATACTGCTCCAAGCGCTCCCGAATCACCGATTCCCGATCGTCCTCCCGGGTGATCAACGCTGTGCCATCCAGATCACAAATGCCGGCCACTTTCGGCGGATTCGTCTTTAGACTGTAGAGGGTGCCGCAGACAGGACACTGACGTCGACCGCTCAACCGGGCGATAATCCGGTCGTAGTCAACCATTAAATGTACCACACCGGGCAGAAATCCAAAACTGCCGCATAAAATCCAGCAAGCACCTTGGCCTGGTTGATCGTTCGGGGATAGCCGTCGAGAATGACGCCGACCCCGCAATCCGGCTTCTTGCAGCCGCTCCTTTACCAGTTCATTCACCAACTCATCCGGAACCAGGCGGCCCGATTTGATCAAGCGCTCGCTTTCGCTGGCCGATCTCATCTCCAGCCGAAATATGGGATCGCAGCATATCGCCGGTCGAGATGTGCGGACCCTGCAGACAGTGCTGCAGGAAGTCTGGCCTGTGTCCCCTTTCCGGAACCCGGGGAACCGAAGAGGATGATGGCGGGCGCGGCAGCGCGCTCGGGAGGGTAAACGAATTTCGCCAAAGATTTAGCTCGTCGTTCCGCGACGTCCGCGGATCCGGCCGGAACGTGGCGTAAAACCGTCGTAGTGGCGCATGATCAACTGCGCTTCCACCTGATTGACGGTATCCATGGCCACGCCGACCACGATCAGCAACGAGGTACCGCCGAAGAAGAATGTGACGCCCAGGCCGTCCAGAATCAAGCGCGGGAAATGCGCGTCAATGAAATTCCCGACCAGCGGCAGACGCTGCAGCTTGATTCCCTGGATCATGATCTGCGGAATCAACGACAGGATCGAGAGGTACAGTCCGCCCACCACCGTGATCTTGGACAGGATCTTGTCCATGTACTCGGCCGTGTTCTTGCCGGGCCGTATACCCGGGAATGAAATCCGCCGTACTTCCGCATGTTGTCCGCGGCTTCGTTCGGATTGAAGATGATCGAGACGTAAAAGAAGCAGAAGAAGACGATCAGCACGACAAAGGCGACGTAATACAGCGGTTCGGCTCCGCCCAGCGCACCCAACATGCTGCTCAGCCAGGGGCTGTTTTTCACCACCGGAAACTGCAGGGCCGTCTGCGGCAGCGCCAGCAGAGACGAGGCGAAAGATGATCGGGATGACGCCGCCCGCATTGACCTTCAGCGGCAGGTGAGTTGATTGCCCGCCCATCATGCGCCGGCCGACCACGCGCTTGGCATATTGCACCGGAATGCGGCGCTCGCCGCGCTCGACAAGAACGATGAAGCCACCACCGCGACCATCACGGCCATGATGATGATCATCTGGATCGGGATTCCACTGATGCGTCACAAATGTGTTGGTGTACATGTTGCCGATCGGCGCCCGGGCAGCCCGATCAGAATACCGACGAAGATGATCAGCGACATGCCATTGCCGATCCCGCGATCGGTGATCTGCTCACCCAGCCACATGATGAAAGCCGTACCGGTCGTGAAGGTCAGCGTCGTGAGCGCGATGAAGCCGAAGCCCGGATGCAGAACGAAATTGCCGTCCGAATTCTGCAACGCGAGCGCAATGCCCATGGACTGAATGATGGCCAGAACGACCGTCAGATAGCGTGTCCACTGCGTGATCTTGCGGCGACCCAGTTCGCCTTCTTTCTGCAGCTTATCGAGCGTCGGAATGACGACTGTCAGCAACTGCAGAATGATGGAGGCGGTGATATACGGAGTAATGCCGAGCGCAAAAATCGTCATCCGGCGCAGCATGCCGCCGCTGAACAGATCGAAGTACTGAAGGAAGCCGCCGCCCGAGTTGCGGACGAAGAACTCCTGGAATCGAGCCGTGGCAATCCCGGGAGTGGGGATGTAGGCACCCACACGGTACACCGCAAGCAGACCCAAAGTGAACAACACCCGCTTCCGGAGATCCGGAATACGGAATACATTCGCAAGGGCTTCGAAAAACTTTGTCATTGTTCCTTACTTAGCCGCGACTTCACATGCAGAGCCGAACGCCAGGTCTCCCGAAGCGACAAATTACTGTTCGCCTTCCGGAGTCTTTGGAGCCTGCGACTTTGGGTGCGATCACCTCTGCCGTGCCTCCCGCCGCTTCAATCTTGGCGAGAGCCGACTTGGAGTATACATGGGCGCGCACGGAAATCTTACGGGTCAGTTCGCCGTTGCCGAAGATCTTAAGTCCGTACTCCAGCTTCTTCAGCACGCCGCTGGCCACAAGGGACTCGGGTGTGAAGGTATCGCCTTCCAATCCTGCAGCTGGCTCACGTTCACGATGGCGTATTCTTTGTGGAAGATGTTGGTGAAGCCGCGCTTGGGCAGGCGGCGGTGAAGCGGCATCTGGCCGCCTTCGAAACCGCGCATCTTGCTGTAGCCGGAGATCGACTTCGCACCCTTGGCGCCGCGGCCGGAAAACTTACCGCGGCCGGTTCCCATACCCTGGCCGAGTCGCCGCTTCTTGTGTACTTGTCCCTTCGGGGGACGTAGATTACTGAGATTCATGATGTATTACCTATAAGTCGCACGTGGCATTCTTGAAAAAGCCCGCAGGCTCAGAGACCGCGCACTCGGTTTCGAGTGAAACTAATCCTTTACAATTTCGAGCAAGTGCGGCACTTTCGCCACCATGCCCCGGAAAGCCCGGAGTATCCGGACGCTCAACAACCCGGTTGATTTTATGCAAGCCGAGCGACTTCACAATGTTCTTATGCTTTCTGCGGAGTGCAGATAACGCTGCGCACCAGCTTGATCTTGATTTTGCCTTCGGTAGCCATGTTGACTTCTAATCCTTACAGCTTTTCCACCGGAAGACCGCGCATATCGGCAATAGCGGACTTGTCGCGGAACTGCTCGAGGGCAGCGATGGTCGCCTTCACCACGTTGTGAGCGTTGTGCGAACCAATCGACTTGGTCAGCACGTTCGGAATGCCGACGGCCTGAATTACCGCGCGCACCGGACCACCGGCAATGACACCGGTTCCGGGAGGCGCCGGCTTCAACAGCACCAGTCCGCTGCCAAACCGACCCAGCACCTGGTGGCGGATGGTGGTTTCCAGGACATTGACTTTGCGGAGATTCTTTTTCGCCGCTTCAATGCCCTTCTTGATGGCCGAAGGAACTTCCTTCGCCTTGCCGGTTCCGTAGCCCACCACTTTGGCACCCGGATCGCCGACCACGACCAGAGCAGAGAAGCTCATGTTCTTGCCGCCTTTGACGACTTTGGTGACGCGGTTGATGCTGACCACCTGTTCCTTCAGGTTCAGGTTTTGCGTGTCAACACGCTTGGGCGGTACATTAAATGGCATTCGTTAAAACTCCAGTCCCGCTTCCCGGGCAGCATCAGCTAAGGCTTTGATCCGGCCGTGATAGAGATATCCGCCCCGGTCAAACACCACTCGCTTGATTCCTTTTTCCTTAGCTCGCTCGGCCACAGTCTTGCCGATCAGCTTGGCACCTTCGACATTGCCGCCCTTGCCGAGCAACGCCTTTTCTGTAGACGCCGCCGCCACTAAGGTGTGGCCGACCCCGTCGTCGATCACCTGCGCGTAGATGTGGCTCACGCTACGAAAGATCGCCAGACGAGGTCGCTCGGTCGTACCGGACACGCGGCTGCGAATACGCTTGTGGATCCGTTTGCGGATCTCGTTTCTAGAATCCCTTGGCATACTTTCCCTTTCCGGATCAGTTCGGCCGGCTTACTTGCCGCCCGCGCCCGTCTTACCGGCCTTCTTGCGCAACACCTCGCCGGTATAACGCACGCCTTTGTTCTTGTAAGGATCCGGCGGACGAAGCGCACGAATCTGTGCCGCAATCTGGCCTACCACCTGACGATCGTGACCGCTCAGGACCAGGTGTGTCTGCTTATCAATCTTCAGCTCCACGCCCTTCGGCAGAATGAATTCAATCTTGATGCGAATAGCCGAGGGTGAAGGTGGCCACCTGCCCTTTACGTCCGCTCGGTAACCGGTGCCGACAATGTCCAGCTCACGCGTCCAGCCGGTCGAAACGCCCGTGATGGCATTAAAGGCAAGGCGCGGGTCAAGCCATGCAGACGCCGCATAACGGTCGCTGTCGCGAACCAGTTCGAGCGTTCCATCCTTCTGCTCAATATGAACACCAGACGGAATCGGAACCGTCAGTTTTCCTTTCGGACCTTCCACCTGCAACTGATCGCCGATCGCTATCTTGACGCCCTTCGGCAGGGGAATGGGCTTTTTACCAACTCGTGACATGCCTTATTTCCCTTACCAGATCTGACAGAGAATTTCGCCGCCGACGCCTTCCGTGCGAGCAGCTTTCCCTGTCATGACGCCTTTCGGAGTCGTGAGAATGTTGATACCCAGGCCACCCAGAATGCGCGGGATCTCTTTGCTGCCCACGTACACGCGGCAGCCGGGACGCGAGACGCGCTCGATGCGGGAGATGACCGGCAGGTTGGAGGGCGTGTACTTCAGATACAGACGGATGAAGCGTTTGGAGCCTTCTTCCGTGTTCTTGTAATTGAGGATGTAGCCCTCTTCACGCAAAATGCGGGCAATCTCATTCTTCAAGAAGAGACGCCGGAACGTCCACTTTGGCATGCCGGGCGACGAGCGCGTTTCGAACGCGCGTCAGCATATCGGCAATGGGGTCTGCTGTCATTAAAACTTACCTTCAGCACCTTTCATTGTGTGTCTAGCTTTTTGTTGGCCGCATTTTCAGGAGAACACGCCTGAAAAGAAGCTCTGTTCCCTACCAACTGGACTTAGTTACGCCCGGAATCTCGCCCGGCGAGTGCGAACTTCCGGAAACAAATCCGGCACAGCTGGAACTTTCGCAGAAATCCCGCGTGGACGCCCGCAATTCTTGCAGCGATTCCGCAGGCGGCACGGAAACTTCGGCGCCACGCCGGCTTTGCGAGCGGCATCGAGTTCAGCCTGCTTCTTGACTTCTTTCGCGATCTTTGCGGTTGTTGCCATGATATCCTTTGTTTACGCCTATTGCCGGAACGGCATACCCATGTGCCGCAAAAGCGCCAGACCTTCGGCATCGGTCTTCGCCGTGGTGGTAATGCTGATGTTCATGCCCTTTGTCTTATCGACCCGGTTGTAGTCGATCTCCGGGAAAATGAGCTGATCCTTTAAACCCAGTGTATAGTTGCCTCGGCCGTCAAATGCCTTGGGAGAAACACCGCGGAAATCGCGGACCCGCGGAAGAGCCACGTTCATCAAACGATCCAGAAACTCAAACATACGGTCACCACGCAGAGTCACCATGCAACCGATCGCCATACCTTCGCGGAGTTTGAAAGCGGCAATCGACTTCTTGGCTTTGGTCACCACCGGCTTCTGGCCCGCGATCGCATTCAGCTCGTTCACCGCGCTGTCCATCAGCTTGCTGTTACCAGTGGCCTCACCCATACCGATATTGATCGAGACCTTCTCGATTTTCGGCACGGCCATCGGGTTCTTGTAGCCGAAATCCTGCTTCAGCGAAGCGATAACCTTACTATTGTAATGATCGCGAAGACGAGCTTTCCCGCCGCTCGCGCTTTTCGGTCGACCTTCGGCCGGCCGTAGGTCAGCACCTGAGCCGATGTCCTTCCGGCGATCGCCCGAATGTGCGCCACCCTTGCCGGCTTTGGCAGACTTCGGGTTTTTGGTCCGCCCCGCCGCCGGTGCTGGTATCTAATTTCTTTGCCATGACTTTCTTACCGGAATTGGCCGATTCCAAACGGCCTGTTTATCCCAAAAATCTGCTTCCTTTTCGCCTACTTCTTCTCCAAGGCGCGCCGCCCTTGCGGGCGATCCGGACCCGGCGCACCGTCGCTGCCCACCGTTTCCATTTTGTAACCGATCCGCGTCGGAACACCATCCGCATTCAGGATCATGACATTGGAAACATGGATCGGCATCGGCTTTTCGGCCACGCCGCCCTTGATTTGCTTGGATGGATTCGGCCGCGTGTGCCGCTTGACGATCATTACGCCATCGACCGTCACGCGTCCGGTACTACGATTCACCTCGAGAATGCGTCCGGTCTTACCTTTATCTTTACCGGCGATGACCTTGACCATGTCATCTTTCTTGAGATTGATGCGAAGAGGTGTCCCTTCGCCCTTTTCCTGACGCCGCTGATAAGCAACTTTCGCCATGATTTACAAACCCTCCGGTGACATCGCTTACAGCACCTCTGGCGCGAGCGACACGATCTTCATGAAGCGCTTGTCACGCAGTTCTCGCGCTACCGGGCCAAAGACACGCGTGCCGACCGGCTCACCCACTTCGTTGATGAGCACTGCGGCATTGGTATCAAACCGGATGTAGGTTCCGTCGCGGCGACGCGTCTCTTTGCGCATCCGAACTACGACGCAACGAACGACCTTTCCTTTCTTAATGCTTGAATCCGGCGCAGCTTCCTTGACGGCCGCAGTAATGACATCACCCAAACCGGCGCGAAGCCCGAGGTCGCCGCCGCGGGGCAAGATGCACTGCAACTTGCGCGCGCCGCTGTTATCAGCGACCTCCAACATGGTTCGCATCCCAATCATGACATTTCTCCTCTAAATCCGCTCGCCTGGGGTTCCCACAGGTTGCCGCCCGGCTCTCCGGGGCGCCCAGGGGTCGGCCCGACCCTTCAACTGACTACTTCTTCTTCTTCTTCTTGATCGTCTTCTTCACGCGCGTATCGGCATCGGCCGACAACGCCGGATGATCGACCGCCACCTGGACAGCCTGGCGCAGAATCACGCTCCAATTCCCACCGCTTCAGACGGCTTAGCGGACGGCATTCGATGATTCGAACAATATCGCCCACATTGGCCGAGCTCTTCTCATCGTGCGCATAGAATTTCTTGCGCTTCTGGACGATTCGCTTGTAGACCGGGTGAGCGACCCGGCGCGTCACTTCAACCACGATGGTTTTGGCCATCTTGGTCGAAATCACTTCCCCCACTTTTTCGTTCTTGTGGGATGCCACCTGCTCGGTTGTTTCTGTCGCTGCCGCCATGATCCTCTAATCGCCTACTTCTTCTTCGTCTTCTTGTCTTTGGATGCTGTCGCCACAGGCGCAGCCGGGACCATCAGCGGTTCGGAAACGCCCTTCTCACGCATCACGGTCAACAAACGCGCCTTATCTTTGCGCAACATCCGGTACTTCTTCAGGCCTTCGGTCTGCCCCATGCCCATCTGAAAGCGGAAACGGAACAACTGCTCCTGCGTCTCCAGCATCTGACGGCCAGCTCAGCTCCATCGAACCCGCGAATCTTCTCTGCTTTCATTGCCCTACGCTACTTCCTTGTTCTCTTCGGCCGTGCGCTCGCCGCCGGCCAGGTCCGCACTCGTAACCGACTCGGTCGCCACATTGCGTGCGACGAACTTCGTCATGACCGACAGCTTCTGTGATGCCAGTCGCATCGCTTCAGTCGCAATCTGCAACGAAACACCTTCCATTTCAAACAACATCTTGCCGGGTCTGACCACCGCCACCCAGGCTTCCGGTGCACCCTTGCCCTTACCCATACGGGTTTCCGGTGGTTTCTTGGTGATCGGCTTATCCGGGAATACGCGAATCCAGACTTTGCCACCGCGCTTGATAAAACGAGTCATGGCAATACGGGCAGCCTCGATCTGCCGATTGGTGACCCAGCCGCATTCGAGCGACTTTCAGCCCGAACTCACCGAACGACAGCGCCGAACCGCGCCAGGCTTTGCCCGTCATGCGGCCGCGCTGCTGCTTCCGGTACTTGACCTTTTTTGGCATCAACATAGCGTTCTGATTTCCTTCCTGCTCAGCGCACGGCGCTATTCGGTCGGTTTTCCTTCCTCTGCATTCTCACGAGTTCCAGCACCCGGGGGCTCTCCGACGCGGTCGCGGCCGACTCGGTAGAGGCCAAAGCGGCAGTCTCGGCCTGCGAAGGAGGCGCAGTCAGCCGATGGCGCGCTCGACACTTCCGGCTCTTCCACGACCCGGGCCGCTTCCTGTTTCCAGGAAGGCGCCACCGGTGACACAGGCGGGGCCACATTGGTCATGGCTGCCGGCTTGGGCAGATCACCCGGCGCTTGCTGCATGATGGCGCCAGTCCGCTGATCGGAGTTCCGGACGGTTCGGATGCAGGAACTGCCGATGGAGGACGATATTCAGTACCACGGGCTGTGGCGCTTCGCTCGAAACCACCGCGGTCTCCACCGCGATCGCGATCAAAGCCTCCGCGATCGCCGCCACGATCATCACGGCGACGTCGGCGCGGCTCGCCTTCGTTGCGCAACGTATTCCGGCCCTTGTTGCCGGCTTCGATCACTTCGCCCTTGTAAATCCAGACCTTGACGCCGATTACGCCGTAGGTCGTATACGCCTGGCTGAACCCATAGTCGATATCGGCGCGCAGGGTGTGCAAGGGCAACTGGCCTTGCAGATACCACTCACTGCGGGCGATTTCCGCCCCGTTCAGGCGGCCCGAGACACGCACCTTAATACCCTTACAGCCGAAACGCAGAGCCGAATCGACCGCCTTCCGCATCGCGCGACGGAAAGCCACGCGCTTTTCGAGCTGCAGCGCAATCGACTCGGAGACCAGCTGCGCGTCCACTTCCGGCCGATGCACTTCCTGAATATCGATGAAAACTTCGCGCTTGGTCTTCTTCGCCAGATCGCCCTTGAGCTTCTCGATCTCAGCGCCTTTGCGGCCGATGATAATACCGGGCCGTGATGTGCGAATGGTAATGCGGAGCTTGTTGCCGGGACGGTCGACTTCGATCGAACTGATGCCCGCAGCCTTGAGGCGGTTGAGGAGCGACTCCTTCAACTCCAGATCCTCATGGAGAAGCTTCGCATAATCCTGCTTGGCGAACCAGCGAGACCGCCAGGTCTTCGTAACGCCTAAGCGGAAACCGTATGGATGTACCTTCTGACCCATGCTAAACCCTTATTCCTCTTCCGCTTCGGCGCGCTCACCGAGCTTGACAACGATGTGGGATGTGCGCCGCTGGTAGCGGTAGGCGCGGCCCATGGGCGCCGGACGAATGCGCTTCTGCCGGGGCCCTTCGTTCACATAGGCCTCGGCCACATAAAGCCGATCCACGTCCACATCCTGCGATTTATTTTCGGCATTCGCGATGGCCGAACGGAGAACCTTCTCGACGGCCGGCGCGATGCGCTTGTTCACACCATTGAGGATGACAATGGCTTCGCCCGCCTGCCGACCGCGAATCATATCCACCACCAAACGCGCTTTTTGGGCGGAGACTCCGACATAGCGCGCTTCGCATTTTGACAGAATTCCTGCTACGTTATCGGCCACGTTACTTCGAACCCTTCTCGGTCGATTTCGCGACGTGTCCCTTAAACGTGCGGGTAGGCGAAAATTCGCCCAGTTTGTGGCCGACCATGTTCTCGGTGACGTACACCGGAATAAACTTCTTGCCGTTGTGCACGGCGAGCGTAATACCGATAAAATCCGGCACGATCGTGGAACGGCGCGACCAGGTACGGATCACCGTTTTCTGACTTTTGCTGGCCAGATTCTCTACCTTCTTCAGAAGGTAGTCATCGGTAAACGGCCCTTTTCTTAGCGATCGACTCATTTTAAAGCTTCCTGCCTTATCTCTCTTGCGCTGCCCACGTTAGCGCTTCTTGGACTTCCGGGTCACAATCCACCGGTCGGTCCGCTTGTTGTTACGGGTCTTGTAACCACGGGTCGGCTGTCCCCAGGGTGTCACCGGGTGGCGACCACCGGAGGTTTTTCCTTCACCACCACCATGCGGGTGATCGACCGGATTCATGGAAACACCGCGATTGTGCGGACGTTTGCCCAGCCAGCGGGTGCGTCCCGCTTTACCGAGCGAAACGTTCTCGTGCTCGACGTTACCCACCTGACCGACAGTGGCCATGCATTCCAGCGGCACGCGCCGCATTTCAGCCGAGGGCAACTTCAGCAGCGCCATCCCGCCTTCTTTCGAAACCAGCTGCGCCTGAGTCCCGGCCGAACGCGCCATCTGACCGCCCTTGCCCGGCTTCAGCTCGATATTGTGTACCACCGTGCCGGCCGGGATATTCTTCAGCGGCAGGGCGTTCCCAACCAGGATGTCCGCATCCGGGCCGGAGGTGACCATGCGCCCGACTTCCAGTCCCACCGGGCACAAAATATAGCGCTTCTCGCCGTCTACATAATGCAGTAAGCGCGATGCGGGCCGAGCGGTTCGGATCGTACTCTACCGCGGCCACTTTGGCAGCAATCCCGACCTTGTCGCGCTTGAAGTCGATGATGCGATACGCCTGCTTAGCGCCGCCGCCAATAAAGCGGCTGGACGTGCGGCCCCGGGAATCACGGCCGCCCGTTCGCTTCTTGCCTTCGACAAGCGACTTTTCCGGCGTATCCTTGGTGATGTCCTCACGGGTGAGATACGTTTGAAAGCGCCGCGTCGGCGTAGTGGGTCGAAAACTCTTTATCGGCATGACGTGTTCGCTTCCTTAGATCTCGGCGTACTCAGGCATTTTCTGACCGGCATGCCAGGCGCACGTACGCCTTCTTCCAATCCGACGCATAGCCGGTGAAACGGCCTTTTCGGCGCAGCTTGCCCGACATAGTTGGCGGTGCGAACGTCTGACAACCTTTACCTTGAAAACCAGTCTCTACGGCTTGCCGGATCTCAATCTTGTTTGCATCCTGATGCACTTCAAAGCACATGGTCTGCTCGGCTTCGCGCTTGTCGTGACCCTTTTCGGTGATCAACGGACGCCGAATAACTTCGTATACGTTCATTACGACAACGCCTCGGACAACTTCTTGGCTGCGGTTTCACTCAACAGGACTTCCTGATACTTCAACAGGTCGTACACGGTGACATCCTTGGTCGGAACCAATTTGACGCCCTGTAGATTGCGCGAAGCCCGGACCAGGTTCAGGTTCTCGCCGGTTTCCACCAGCAACACCGTCTTCTTGGCGTCCAGACGGCCGAGCACGTTGACCATATCTTTGGTCTTGTGGTTCGCCAGTTCGAAAGCACGGACAACACGCAATTCACCGTCGCGCACTTTAGCCGACAAGGCCGAGCGTAAAGCACCCAGCATCATCTTGCGAGGCAGACGGTATTCGTAAGAACGCGGTTGCGGACCGTGGGTGGTACCGCCATGACGCCACAGCGGCGACCGAATGGAACCCATACGAGCACGCCCGGTTCCCTTCTGCTTCCACAATTTCTTACCCGAACCACTGACTTCATGGCGCGTTTTGGTGGCCGCCGTCCCCGAGCGTTGTCCGCCGTATACTGGCGGACCGCTTCATAGAGGAGAGCTTCGTTCACTTCCGCGCCGAACACGACATCCGAGAGCTCAATCGAGCCCACGGTGGCGTTGTTCAGATCAATCACATTTACACTCGGCATCTTGTTTTTACCCGGCTCAAATTCAACCCGGGCCCTATCGCTTACTCCGGCGCACCAGTTACATAGCCGCCGTTGGGTCCCGGGATGGCACCCTTCACAGCAATCACGTTGTCTTCCACATCCACGCTGACAATTTCGAGATTGCGCACGGTCACCTGCTCGGCGCCGCTGCGACCGGCCATCTTCATGCCGGGAAACACGCGCGACGGAAAGCTGGAGGCACCGATCGAACCTGCCGCCCGATGGAACATGGAACCGTGGGTGGCGGGACCGCCACGAAAATGATGACGCTTGACCAGACCAGTGAAACCGCGGCCCTTGCTGGTGCCAATCACATCTACCACGTCACGAGCCTTGAACTCTTCGGCCAGCACGCGGTCGCCCTGCTTCAGATCGCCGGTCCCCTGCGCCAGATGAAACTCACGCAGGAAGCGGACACCCTCGGCACCCGACTTCGCCAGGTGCTTGGTTTCCGGCTTATTCAGCTTCTTTGCGTACTCGAGCAACCCGAGTTGCACTGCATCGTAGCCATCGGTAGCCGGAGTCTTCCGCTGCGTGACAACGCACGGGCCCGCTTTGACCAGGGTGACCGGGACCACTTGCCCGTCCGCGTAAAAACACCTGCGTCATACCGATCTTCTTGCCGAGAATTCCTGGACTCATTGTTGTATCTTCTTCAGTCAACCAGCAGCCGGCCCGCATGGGCGGCTACTTCCCTTACCTGAACTAACTTCCCGAACCTGAACTTACTTTTTGCCAAATGCCTTGATCTCAACGTCAACACCGGCCGGAAGATCAAGCTTCATCAACGCATCCACGGTTTCCTGCTGCGGCTCGAGAATGTCGAGCAAGCGCTTGTGAGTGCGGATTTCAAACTGCTCACGCGACTTTTTATCCACGTGAGGCGAACGCAAAACCGTGTATTTGTTCTTCAAAGTCGGCAGCGGAATCGGACCGGCCACGGTGGCACCGGTTCGCTTGGCGGTATCCACGATCTCGGTCGTTGACTGGTCTAAAATCCGGTGGTCGTACGCTTTTAGCCGGATACGGATGCGATCTTTATTCATTTTTCAACTTTGTCTTGATTCGGGCGCCCCTTTGACGGCAGCGCCCGAGCATTTACAAAAATCTAGCTAACAATCTCCGTAACCGTACCGGCGCCGACGGTGCGACCGCCTTCGCGGATGGCGAACCGTAAGCCCTTGTCCATGGCGACCGGCGTGATCAGTTCGACTTCGATCGAGACGTTATCACCCGGCATCACCATCTCCATACCTTCCGGCAGGCTGGCCACACCCGTCACGTCCGTGGTGCGGAAGTAGAACTGCGGACGGTAGCCGTTGAAGAACGGCGTATGTCGACCGCCTTCTTCCTTCGACAACACGTACACTTCACCCTTGAACTTCTTGTAACCCTTGATCGTGCCCGGCTTGGCGAGCACCTGCCCGCGCTCCACATCCGTCTTTTCAATACCGCGCAGCAGCAAGCCTACGTTGTCGCCGGCGCGTCCTTCGTCCAGCAACTTCTTGAACATTTCCACGCCCGTGACCACCGTCTTGCGCGTGTCCGCAAAGCCGACGATCTCCATTTCCTCGCCCACCTTGCAGATACCCTTTTCGATTCGGCCCGTCACCACCGTGCCGCGACCCTGAATCGAGAAAATATCTTCAATCGGCATCAGAAACGGCTTGTCGATGGCACGCTCCGGCAGCGGAATGTACTCGTCCACCTTCGCCATCAGCTCATCGACCGACTTTTCCCACTGCGGTTCGCCGTTCAACGCGCCTAGCGCACTGACCCGGCACACCGGAATGTCGTCGCCCGGAAACTGATAGGACGACAGCAGTTCGCGCACTTCCAGCTCCACCAGTTCCAGCAGTTCCGCATCATCCACCATGTCGACCTTGTTCAAGGCCACCACGATGAACGGCACGCCGACCTGGCGGGCCAGCAAAATGTGCTCCCGCGTCTGCGGCATCGGCCCGTCGGTGGCGGCTACGACTAAGAATCGCGCCATCCATCTGCGCCGCGCCCGTGATCATGTTCTTGATGTAGTCCGCGTGACCCGGGCAATCCACGTGCGCATAGTGACGGTTCGCCGTCTCGTATTCCACGTGCGCTACCGCGATGGTGATACCACGCGCCTTCTCTTCCGGCGCATTGTCGATCGAATCGAAACTCCGAAACTTGTTCTTCGGATTGTGCTTGCTCAGCGTCTTGGTGATCGCCGCCGTTAACGTCGTCTTGCCGTGATCGATATGCCCGATCGTCCCAATGTTGACGTGCGGCTTGCTGCGGTCAAATTTCTCTTTCGCCATAGTGACTTCCTTTCCGTGGTCTCAGGGCCGCAACCTACTTGGTCGCTACCCCGCCCTTACTGCGGTTGATGATCTCTTCCGCCAAATTCCGCGGCACTTCTTCGTACTGACCGAAGTGCATCGTGAAACTGCCGCGTCCCTGGGTGCGCGAGCGGAGCTCGGTCGCATACCCGAACATTTCCGACAGCGGAACCATCGACTTGATGATGTGAGTGCCGCCGGCAATCTCGGTTCCCTCGAGACGTCCGCGCCGTGAAATCAGATCGCCGTTGACCGAACCCATGTACTCTTCCGGCACCGTCACTTCGACGCGCATGACCGGTTCGAGCAGCACAGGCTTAGCCTTACCAGCCGCTTCCTTGAAGCAGATGGAAGAGCAGATTTTGAAGGCCATTTCCGACGAATCGACATCGTGATAAGCACCGTCGAACACCGTCACCTTAATGTTGTTCAACGGATAGCCGGCCAGGATACCGCCTTCCAGCGCTTCGGTCACACCCTTTTCGATAGCCGGAATGAATTCCTTGGGGATGTTTCCGCCCGTGACGGCGTTGGCAAACTCGAAATCCTTCTCCGGATTGGGTTCGACACGCAGCTTGACGCGCGCATATTGACCCGAACCACCAGTTTGCTTCTTGTGGGTGTAATCGTATTCGGCCGTGTTGCGGATGGTCTCGCGATAGGCGACCTGCGGCTTACCAACGTTCGCGCCGACATTAAATTCCCGCTGCATGCGGTCGACGATGATTTCCAGGTGCAACTCACCCATACCGGCCAGAATAGTTTGACCCGTTTCCGGATCGGTCGAAACGTGCAGGGTGGGATCTTCGGTCGCCAGCTTGTTAATGGCAATGCCGAGCTTTTCCTGGTCCGCCTTGGTCTTCGGCTCGATCGCGAGCTGAATAACAGGCGCCGGGAAGGTGATCGACTCGAGCAGCACCGGTTTGTTTTCGTCGCAAATGGTGTCGCCAGTAACGACCTGCTTCAGACCCGACGACCGCGCAGATGTCGCCGGCCAGCACTTCGGTAATTTCTTCGCGCTTATTGGCGTGCATTTTCACCAGACGCCCGACACGCTCGCGCTTGCCCTTGGTGACGTTATAAATCGATTCGCCGGCGTTCAACTTGCCCGAGTACACCCGGATGAAGCACAACTGTCCGACGAATGGATCGGTCATGATCTTGAAAACCAGGGCCGAAAAAGGCTCGCTGTCATCAGCATGACGCTCAATGTGGATCTCCGGATTGTCGACATCAACACCCTGGATGGCAGGCACGTCGATCGGCGAAGGGAGATAAGCGCACACAGCATCCAGCAGATTCTGCACGCCCTTGTTCTTGAAGGACGATCCACAGATGACCGGAAATATCTTCTGGGCGAGAGTCGCCTTACGGATACCGGCAACCAGTTCCGCTTCCGTGATGGCCTGACCTTCGACGAATTTCTCGAAGAGCACGTCATCCGATTCGGAAACGGCTTCGATCAACGCATCACGATACTCCTTGGCCTGCTCCAGCAGATCCTCGGGGATATCGACATCGTCGTACTTGGCGCCGAGTGTCTCATCACGCCAGATACGAGCCTTCATCCTGACCAGGTCCACAACGCCTTTGAATTGGTCTTCCGCACCGACCGGCAATTGGATCGGCACAGGACGCGCGCTCAGACGATCGACGATGGTCTGAACGGAAAAAAAGAAGTTCGCGCCGACCCGGTCCATCTTGTTGATGAAGCAGATGCGGGGAACACGATACTTGTCAGCCTGCCGCCAGACCGTTTCTGACTGCGGCTGCAACACCGGCGACTGCGTCGAAAACCGCACAGGCACCGTCGAGAACACGCAAGACTACGCTCCACTTCGGCCGTGAAGTCTACGTGGCCGGGGGTGTCGATGATGTTGATGGTGACATCATTCCACTGACAGGTGGTCGCAGCGGACGTGATGGTGATACCGCGCTCCTGCTCCTGCGCCATCCAATCCATGGTGGCGGTCCCTTCGTGCACTTCACCGATCTTGTGGGTACGGCCCGTGTAGTACAGGATGCGTTCGGTCGTGGTGGTTTTACCGGCATCGATGTGCGCCATGATGCCGATATTGCGCATTTTCTCTAACGGTACGGTGCGGGGCATAAATTAGGTTTCCAGTAAAACGACGACTAACTCGAAAACTTACCAGCGATAATGCGCAAACGCCTTATTGGCTTCGGCCATGCGATGCACATCATCCTTCTTCTTCACGGCGCCGCCCACGCATATTGGAGGCGTCATTTAACTCATTGGCCAACTTCTCAGCCATGCTCTTGTCCGGACGGCTGCGCGCGTTGCCGATGATCCAGCGCAAGGCCAGACTGGTGCGGCGGTTCTGCGGAACTTCGACCGGCACCTGGTAGTTGGCACCACCGACGCGGCGGGTCTTGACTTCAAGCAGTGGCCGGACATTTTCCACGGCCTTCTTAAAAGCCTTCAACGGATCGTCGCCGGAGCGCTCACGCAGCGTTTCCATGGCAGCGTAGAAAATCTTCTGGGCGGTGGTCTTCTTTCCGTCCCACATCATGGAGTTGACAAACTTCTCGACGAGCGTCGAGTTGAACAGCGGATCCGGAACAACCTCGCGGGGTTCAGGACGGCGACGGCGCGGCATGAATCTTACTTCTTACCCTTTCCCTTGGCGGGCGCAGCGGCAGCAGCACCACCCTTCGGACGCTTGGCTCCGTACTTGGAGCGACTCTGCTTCCGATTGGCGACGCCAGCTGTATCCAGGGTTCCGCGAACGATGTGGTAACGGACACCGGGAAGATCCTTCACACGACCGCCGCGAATCAGGACGATCGAGTGCTCCTGCAGGTTGTGACCGACGCCAGGGATATAGGTGGTCACTTCGATTCCGTTGGTCAACCGCACACGGGCCACCTTCCGGAGAGCCGAGTTCGGCTTCTTCGGGGTGGTGGTATACACACGTGTACAAACCCCACGCCGTTGCGGGCAAGCCTGCAACGCGGGACTGGCAGTCTTATACCGGGTAGGCTTGCGGCCCTTCCGGACAAGTTGATTAAAAGTCGGCATGCTCGTCAAACAAGCGAGTGAATTGCCTGAGGGCCACTCACTGCGCAAACTATCCTTTAGACAGGTTTAAAACTGACGCTGAGACCGATGGGAGCATCCTTAACAAACGGAGCCCGCACGAATCCACAGCAGAAACTTTGGTTTGCCTCTAACGAAGCAGAAGGAACAAATTCCGGTCCTTTAAAGAAGACCCGGCTTGATCCATTTCAGAACAGGAGACTGATATAGCGTATTCACCAGCCTCAAACCGCGAGGGCAACTACTTCGGGAATGGTCCATACCGGTTCCGGCGTAGCTGTTAACAACCAGTGTACCGGGCCGAGTAGCGGGACCCGACTTCCGGACGCAAGCTCCATTCGAAGCAAGGTAACGCGGAAGCCGAAGAATCAACTCGCCAAACTTTTTAAGGATAGGAGATATGCCTGGCCTATGTCAATGGCATTTCGATTTTGATAGTCAGGCGATAGAGGATTCAGCGGTTTGAAACCACGTTGGTTCGGTTACGGTCGCAAGGAAACCGACCGTCCGCAAGGAAGTGCCCCGAACTGGAAATTGTCGGGAAAAGGATCACACCCTCGCGAAGTACTTTGACAGTGCATTTGAGGCGAGATCAACAAGCCCACAAGTTACGAGTTCAAAGATGAACGAACCCGATAAGCCGGTCTATCTCTTCAGCGGCATCGCGCGGCAATCCGCGCATCGTACCCTGATAACCCTTGGCAAAATGTGTCGTGCTAAGGATCGGGTTAGACTTGAACTCCTTGCGCGGCAACCTTTGGTGACATACGAAGAGGACTTCCATCCAATGACGGACAGAGTGGCTACCATCTGCGTCGTCGTTCTTGCCGATCCAGAATCTTTCCTGCCAAATTGGCATCGGCGTATCTACCAGCTGGCTTGCCAATGATGCCACGCCAAGGAGTCCCGCGTTTTTCAACCTGTCTGTTTCGCATAGGTATACAAGATCACCAATTCCGACCTTCTTTGACCCGCCTCGTGGGTTGAACGAAATTTTGCCGCCTTGTTTACCCGACTCGATTAGCATGCCTTCCATCTGGAAGTTTTTGGGATCCGTTTGATAGAACCAGAAGTTCATGAATACTCAGGATAGTGACCTAGTATCAACTTCAACCGATCTGAGCACCGGATTGATTGTAGAAGTGCTATCAGAGAGCACCGAAAATGATGATCGCGGCAAGAAGTTCGAGTTCTACCGGCAGATTGAGTCCTTTGCCGAGTATGTCGTCGTAGCGCAGGACCGGGTTTACGTCGAGCACCATGTAAGAGATAGCAAAGCTTGGACCATGAGGATCTATGAAGATCGGGCGACACGCCTTCGCCTGGAGGCAGTTCCTGCCTCTTTAAACCTCGTAGATGTTTACCGGAAAGTCCTCTGAGCAAAAAAAGGGCTGGTCAGGTTGCCCTGGCCAGCCGCAAGAGTTTGGGTTGGAGGAGAAGTCTTGAAAAGACCGAAACGAATAACTGATTACCTAAACCAGGATCGCGAACCAGCAACGGGCGTTCCTTGATTAAAGTTCTTTCAGTATGCGGCAGAATTTACATACTGTCAAGTCGAAAAGAGCGGGATATTCCCTAGTCGCATGGGGCTAGTCGCGGATCGTGTGAGAGGTTAGGGCTCTCCAAGTGACTCTGTTGTGGGCAGCACCCTCTCGAAGGCCCATAGTCACTCTTACTTAGATCTATGACGCGCGAGCCGCTACTCTTACCAGCCGCTGCCCTTTCTTTTGGAATTCTATCCGGTCATCTCGGCCAGCTTCACGCCGAGACTGCTCTGGCCCCCTGCCTTCTTTCGGGGCTGCTGGTCGCCATCACATTTCTATTGCAGAATGTCTCCCGTCTGCGCCTACCCGCTTTCGTCCTGCTCTTCTTTTTCGGCGGCATCCTTACAGAAGGCCTGCACCGGCAGACGCACCGGCCGGAACTCTCGGTAGACGATGGCGAGGCAGCGCTGCTCTCGGGCTGCGTTACGAACCCGCCAGTCTTCTCAGAGAACCGCGAGCAGTTTACCTTGGATCTCGCGCCAGGCAAGGCCGCCCGCCTTAGCGTCAATCTGGTGCAGAACGAGCGTCTACCGCTGAAGTACGGCCAGCAGGTGGAAGTTGCCGCGAAGGTTCATTCGCCTCGCAACTTCGGCAATCCAGATGCGTTCGACTATGTTGGCTACTTAGCCGGCCAGCAGATTTATTGGACCGGCTCGGTGTCCACGACTTCGGACATTCGCCTGTTACCCGGCCATTGCGGATCGCCCGCGGTGGGGTTGCTGTATGGCATCCGAACTTGGGCTCTCGGCCGCCTTGAAGCCTTGTATCCCGGTGACCGGCATACGTCATCGTTGCTGCAAGCTACGCTGCTCGGCGAAACGTCCGGGGTCGAGAAGCGCTGGACGAGCGATTTCCGCATTACGGGAACGTATCACGCTCTGGTCATTTCCGGCCAGCACGTCTCGGTACTGGCGTTTACCATCTTGCTGATCTTGCGGCTGCTGAAGTTGCGTCGCGTTCCGAGCCTTTGTGTAGCCACTGTGGCGTGCTGGCTTTACGCCTTTATTTCGGGCTTCAGTTCTCCTGTGGTGCGGGCGGCCGGAGGGTTCACCTTGTTCCTGATTGCCAGCTACTGCTTCCGCAGGACGCGCGTTCTGAACATCCTGGCCGCGATCGGGTTGGTTTATCTCATTCTTGCGCCCGCCGAACTCTTCGATCCCAGTTTTCAGTTGTCCTTCTTATCCGCTGCCGCGATCGCCGCCTTCGCACTGCCCCTAATCGAACGAACGACCGAGCCGTTACGTGGGGCGATCAAGCGATTCGATCAGGTTCCATATGATCCGATGGTGGAACCCAAGGCGGCGCAGTGGCGGGTCGAATTGAGGCTCTTAGCCAGAACTTTGAGCGTGTGGAGCGGCCTCTCGGACGACCAGGCAGGCCGAGTAGTGGTGTTCGGCACCAAAGTGACCGCTTTTGCGACAGAGGCGGTTCTGGTCTCCGCTTGCGTGCAGTTTGGGCTGGCTCTGCCGATGATCACCTATTTTCACCGGCTCTCCATTACCGGCTTGACGGCGAACATTGTGGTGATTCCCCTGCTCTCGCTTGTCGTCCCGACCGGATTTGCCGCCCTGCTGACGATGTGGCATCCGCTGGCCTGGATCACTAAGTTCTTACTTGACATTGCGGAGTGGGTAGCCGGCTGGCATGTCAAATTCGAGCCATCCTGGCGGATGGGAGCGATTCCGTTGTCCGTCTCGCTTGGATTTTCGGCGGCACTGATGGTATTGGCCTGGACGATCCGGCATCAGAGACGTTATGTCCCTCTGGCGTTGAGCTGCTCGCTCGTACTCTTCGGGGTTCTTTGTTTTCAGCCCTGGGCCCCGCTGCTTCATGCTGGGCAACTGGAAGTGACGAGCATCGACGTAGGACAGGGAGACAGCATTTTCGTCGCTTTTCCGGATGGAACCAGCATGCTGGTAGACGCTGGAGGATTCCCGGGATTCAGCAACATGAAGCGCAAGCCGCAGATGGATATCGGAGAGGATGTAGTCTCGCCCTATCTATGGAGCCGACGCATCAGGCACCTAGATTATGCGGCCCTGACTCACGGGCATTCGGATCACATGGGCGGCTTAGCGGCCGTTCTCGACAATTTTCGTCCCCGGGAATTGTGGATCGGAGCCGAACCTGGCTCGGAGGAGTGGAGCATTGTGGAGCAGCATGCTGCTGCGGACCATGTGCCGGTGAGGGCCTTCACGCGGAGCAGCAGACCCGTGAAGTTCGGCGGAGCAACGGTCCGGTTTCTGGCTCCGGCTGCGGACTATGTACCGGGGGTAGCGCCCGGCAACAACGACTCGCTGGTGATGGAGATCACGTACGGGAAGCGCAGTGTGCTGCTGACCGGCGATGCCGAACTGGCGGTCGAAGCGGATCTGGTTGCCAGCGGCGAACTACGTCCGGTAACACTGCTGAAAGTAGGACACCACGGCAGCAAAACGTCTTCGAGCGCGGACTTTCTCGATTTGCTGAATCCGCAGTTCGCCTTCATCTCCGATGGATATAAGAACCAGTTTCACCATCCGCACCCCGCGGTGCTGGCTCGCCTGGCCGACCGGCATATCGCCATTCGCCGTACGGATGAGCGAGGACTGAGCACCTTTCTGACGGATGGCGACAAGGTGGAAGTCACCAGTTTTCACCAGCCGTAAGTTTCCTCCGACCCGGTTCGTAGAATGGGGACGGAGAGAACATATGGATCGCGATAGCACGTTCACACAAACCACTTCCAGCGAAGACAAAACGGGTCTCATCATCTGGCTGTTAGCCGGCATAGCGATCGGTGGAGTAGGCGCTGTGCTGCTGGCGCCCGCTTCGGGTTCGCGGACCCGAAGCAAGATCGCCGAGGGCGCAGAGGAAGGCCGCAAATCGCTTATTGAATCCGGTCAGGAGATCTTCAACAAAGGTCGCGAACTGTTCAACCAGGGCCGCGAAATCGCGGAAGATGTCGCCGCCATGCTGGAGAAAAGCCGGGCGATCGCAGAGAAGAAAATAGAAGATCGGTTCTAGTCGATTCCAGCAGCGGATTCTAAAAGGCAGCGACCCAACTCATGGAAATACAAGACTCGCCTATACCCCCGTTCGTGAATGAGCCGTATGCGGACTTCAAGCTTCCGCGGAATGCGGAAGCCATGCGGGCGGCTCTCAGCAAAGTGCGGGCGGAGTTTGGACGCGAGTACGACATGCTGATTGCTGGCGAGAATCGGAAGTCCGCCGGCAAACTGCAATCTTCGAACCCCTCGAAGCCTTCCGAGATTATTGGGGTTCATCAGGCAGCTTCGGAAGCCGACGCACGTGACGCGGTCGAGCGGGCGGCCCAGTATTTCCCGACCTGGTCGCAGGTGAAGGCGGAGGATCGGGTCGCCATGCTGTTGCGGGTAGCCGCGATCATCCGGAAGCGCAAGATGGAGTTCGATGCCTGGCTGGTTTTTGAAGCCGGCAAGACCTGGGCCGAAGCCGAAGCCGACGTTGCCGAAGCGATCGATTTTTGCGAATACTACGCGCGGCAGCTGCTGAAACTGGCACATCCGGATCCGGTGGTGCAACTGCCGGGAGAACGCGATGAGATGGTTTACCTGCCGCTTGGGGTGGGCGTCATCATTCCGCCCTGGAATTTCCCGCTGGCGATCCTGGCCGGGATGACAACGGCGGCGCTGGTCGCCGGCAATACCGTCGTGATCAAGCCATCCAGCGATACGCCGACCATTGCGGCCAAATTTGCCGAAGTGCTGCTGGAAGCAGGCTTCCCTGCCAGAATCGTTTTCGCTGCTGACCGGCAGCGGCGCGGCCATCGGAGATGCTCTGGTGCACCATCCCAAGACGCGATTTGTGTCGTTCACCGGATCGCGCGATGTGGGGCTGCATATCAACGAACTGGCCGCCAAGACGCCGAAAGGGCAGATCTGGATCAAGCGCGTGGTGGCGGAAATGGGCGGCAAAGACGCCATTGTCGTGGATCGCGAAACGGACGTAGATAGCGCGGTGATGGGCGTTGTTGCATTCGGCTTTCGGCTATCAGGGACAGAAGTGTTCCGCCTGCTCGCGGGCCATTGTCGACGAGACGATTTACGACGAGTTCCTGACCAAGTTGAAGAGCAAGGTGGAAGGCGCTCGACCGTTGGACCGTCCGAGGAATTCGAGAACTACATGGGACCGGTGATCAACGCACGGGCCGAAGAAATAATCCTGAACTACATCGAGACTGGCAAAACGGAAGGCCGTCTGATTGCCGGCGGCAGGAAGCGCGACGGCGAGGGGTATTTCATACAGCCCGACTGTCATCGCCGATGTTGATTCCAAAGCGCGTATTTTCCAGGAAGAGATCTTCGGCCCGGTCCTGGCCGTGACGAAAGCCAAGGATTTCGATCATGCTCTTGGAATTGGCGAACGATTCCGAATACGGACTGACCGGCGCGGTGTTCACCGACAATCCCGAGAAGATCGAACAGGCGAAGCAGCAACTTCTTTGTCGGCAACCTGTACATCAACCGCAAGTGCACCGGAGCGATGGTAGGCGCACATCCTTTCGGTGGATTCAACATGTCCGGCACCGATTCGAAGGCCGGCGGACCCGACTACCTGCTCCAGTTCGTGCAAGCCAAATCGATTGCCGAGAAGGTGAAGTAGACCGCGATATACTGGAGCTACCCCGATTAGAAGGGGACCACACAGTCATAGCTCTAGGGTCAATTCCGATCGACGCGACCAGAGGGAACCGCAAGGTTCCCTCTTCGCTTTTATGGGCGACTTGCAGAGATAGAAGTTAGCGAGGCCAGAAATGAAGTTCGGTATGCTGCTCTTCGGACTGATGACTATCCTGCACCAAACACCGGATCTGGATCAGCTGCGATGGCATACCCGCGTGGTGCTCATTTTCTCGCCCGAGAGTGGCGATTCGCAGGTGGCGGAACAGGAACGGCTGCTTGAGAAAGCTTCCTCCGGCCTGGAGGACCGTGACATGAAGGTCTTCGAACTTTCCGGTCAGAGCGAGGAAGTCAAAACGCTGCGCAAAAGGTTCAATCTGTATGACCAGGGCTTTGCCGTCGTCCTAATCGGAAAGGACGGCTCCGGAAAATTGCACCGGACAAAGCCTGTCACTGCCGACGAACTTTTTCAACTGGTTGCCACTATGCCGATGAGGAAGCAAGAGCTGAAGCAGAACAGGTAATGCCGCCTGGTGCGTATAATGTGGCAAACCTCCCACGTCGGATGCGAAAGGCGATGAAAGTAAACGTGCGGCGTAGTGTAAAACTCTTGCTCTCCTTTCTTGCCCTGGCGAACTGGCAAGCTCCGGCGCAATTCAAACCCCAAGCCCCAACGCACGGAAAACGCTACGCAAGCCTCGCCATTCGGAACGCCATGGTCATCGATGGGAACGGGACTCCGGCATCGGGTCCGAAAGATATCCTAATCAAGAATGACCAGATCGTGGCGGTGCTACCGCTCGATCCTGTGGCGCTTAGCAACGGCCGGAGCAAACGCGTGGCAGCAGATGTGGAGATCGATGCGGCGGGGAAATACGTACTTCCCGGGTTGATCAATGCTCACGCCCATTTGCAGGATGAGCGCGGCGGTATCGCACAGCCATACGACTACGAGCTGAAGATCTGGCTGGCGTCCGGCATCACAACCGTCCGGGATGTTGGGAGCGACACCCAGAAGGCGTTAATGCTGCGGGCCAAAAGCGCGGCGGGCGAGATTGCCGCTCCTCGCATTCTGATTTACCCCATGTTTTCGGCGGAGCAGCCAGTACCGACCAATCCAGAGGAAGCGCGGCGGCGCATTCAGGAATACAAGCGGATCGGTGCCGACGGCGTAAAGTTCCTGGGCATTTATCGGGATGTGATGGAGGCAGCCGAGGACGAAGCGCATAAGCAGGGACTGCCGGTAGCTCATCACGTGGGGGTGGAGGAAACCAACGCCTGGGACGACATCCGCTTTGGAACCACCAGTATTGAGCACTGGTACGGGATTCCGGATGCGGCGATACCGGCTGGTGTGCAATCCTTCCCGCCCTCTTTCAACTACAACAACGAGACCGACCGTTTTCGCTATGCAGGCCATCTCTGGCGCGAAGCTGACCCCAAGCGCCTGCAGGAAGTTCTCGCCGCTATGGTGAAGGCGCACGTGGCGTGGGTGCCTACGCTCGACATTTACGAGGCGAGCCGCGACTTGCAGCGAGCCCAGAACCAGCCCTGGTTTGCTGAGTATCTTCATCCCACGCTGGCAGAGTACTTCAAGCCTAATCCGAAGAATCACGGTTCTTACTTTCTCGGTTGGACATCCAACGACGAAGTCTTCTGGAAGGAGAACTACCGGATCTGGATGAATGCCCTGGTTGACTTTGAACGCCTTGGGGGAACGATCGGCGCGGGAGACGATGCCGGGTTCATTTACCAGATCTATGGTTTCGGTCTGATTCGTGAGTTGGAGCTGGAAGAAGAAGCCGGATTTAACCCGGTCAAGGTTATCCAGCATGCCACGGGAAATAATGCACGCATTTTGGGCTTAGAAGGGAAAACTGGCGCCATACGGCCGGGCTACCGGGCGGATTTGATTGTCGTGAACGGTAACCCTCTCGAGAATTCGAAAGTGTTGTATATGTCGGGAGTGGATACGATCCGGAATGGGCAGCAGATCCATGGCGGGGGTGTGGAATGGACAATCAAGGACGGCTACTGTTACCACGGACCCACGCTGGCGGCCGAAGTTCGATCCATGGTTGCCAAAGCCAAGGGCGTGCGAGTCAGTCCTTGAAGCAGCTAGGCGCTTCAGCTTTGTTCGTGCTGAGTATGGGTCTCCCTGCGATGAGCTCTAGCCAAAGAATGACGGTGATACAAACAGCATCGACGAACAGCCCGGAAATCCGGATCACCGTTCCGCAGAGTTCCAGTTCGAAGGAGGCCGCGGCCGTAACGGCTGAGGCGGCGGGCAGCAAACAAGAGGTGCCTTACGGCAGCCGCGAACAGAAGCGGCTCTGGACCGCTTTGGAAGCCGCCGGTTCTTTGGCGAGTCTGCCGGTTTCGCATTGTATGAAGAGCGCTTCTTTCGGCACGAGACTGTTTGTCGAATTGGACGGGCAACGTTCTCCCGATTTAAGCTGTCCACACCAATCGGACGCCAAGGTGGCAGCCCTGCGTATTGAGCTGGAGAAACTCTTGTCTGCTACCGCTTCTCACGTGGAAAGATTGAAGTGAACACTGGACTGCGGGATCGGGTGGCCGTTATAACCGGAGCGAGCCAGGGGCTCGGACGTGCAACAGCTCGGGCCCTCGCGGCTGAAGGCTGCCACCTGGCTTTAAGTGCCCGGAATACAACAGCGCTGGACGTTTTGGCAGCGGAGATTCGCGCACAGACTGGCGTCAGGGTCTACACCGAGCACGTGGATGTGCAAAAGACAGAGGCGATTAACCGTTTCGTAACAAGCGCGCTGGAACGCCTGGAGAAGATCGATATCTGCGTCGCAAACGCAGGCGGCCCACCAGCCAGAAGCTTCCTGGAAGCCACCGACGAGGAGTGGTCTTCGGCTTTCGACCTCAACCTGCGTAGTGCAATCACGCTGGCACGAGCAGTTATTCCCGTCATGCAAACCCGGGGATGGGGCCGATTCGTGACGATCAGCTCGATCACGGCGCGCATGGCGCTGCCAAACCTCGTCTTGTCAAACGCTATCCGCACGGGTGTGGCGGGTCTGGTGCGGAGCCTTGCAACCGAGTTCGGCCGCGACGGGATCACGGCCAACAATGTCGGTCCAGGGTATACCGCTACGGATCGACTGGTGGATTTGTCGCGCCGTCTTTCTGAAACGACGGGGCAGACCGAGCAAGAGGTTCAGGAAGCCTGGATTCGCGATATACCTGTCGGCCGCCTCGCTCAGCCAGAAGAGGTTGCTGACGCGATTGTTTTCCTGGCTTCCGAACGGGCGGCCTTTATCACGGGGCAAACGCTTCTGGTCGACGGGGGAATGTATAAAGGTGTTTAAGGAGTAAGCGCTTGGAGAAACTCGAACCGACAGAAACGGCGGAAGCCACACATGTGAAGTGGGCCGATGTCCCCGCCGAAATGGTTAACCCGCTACTCGAGCGACGGTTTGTGGTGGGCACACAGACGATGGTCGCGCGCATGTATCTGGCGAAGGGGTGTGTCGTTCCGCTGCACAGTCACCACAACGAGCAAGTAAGCTACATTGAATCCGGCGCTTTACTATTTACCGTACAAGGAAAAGACACTATAGTAAGAGCGGGAGAGCTCATCTGTATGCCGCCTCACGTTCCCCATACCGCCGTTGCTCTCGAGGACACCGTTGATATAGATTTTTTCGTTCCTCCCAGAGAGGATTGGATTAACAAATCGGACTTATATCTTAGGTGAACTGGGCGCTGTAGTTTTCCCGGTTCAGAATTGGTTTGTTACAGAACGAAGATTGTTGAAACGCTTACCCCAGACATCCTCTATCATCATGAAAATTTTTGGGTTATTTTGGGTCCGCGACGCATCGTTGTCCTGCTAAAGCATGGATTGCTAGAGGCCGTTGAATGCCAAGGCGATGAGGTTTTTCTTGTGGCCCGCGTTCGAGGAGCGGGCATTTGTGGAGTTTTTGACGATTCCGAGACTGCGGAGCGGTACATCCAGAAGCACGCTTTGCCTCGGACGCCACAATCTTCGCTGGGAAGCAGTTCGATGCAAAGCCATTAGAGGGTCTCGGTCGCTCGCGTTAGGATGAGGCCATGGCCGCACATACGCCAAAGGGCGCAGCAATTGAGAAGTTCCTTCACCATGAATCGGGCATTGCAAAGGATTGGATCATAAGGTTGGAGGAAGAGCCGGAAAATCCAGCGGTGTTGATTCATGCGCGCCGGGATGATCAGGCGACGGACCAAGGGTCCAAGTCACTGGAAGTTCATACCCGGCAAGTTCGTTTACAGGATGATGAACTCGACGAGTCGACAAAAACGATGATCCGGCGCTGGATGCAATCGCTTTAGTCTGGATGTGGAACAGGCCGCCCACATGTCAGAAGGCGGCCTGCTGATCAAACCGTTGGCGTCCCCAAGGGGATTCGAACCCCTGTTATCGCCGTGAAAGGGCGGTGTCCTAGGCCAGGCTAGACGATGAGGACGGATGTCAAACTTGACAGTCCTAGGTTAGCAAACCCTATCGAGGACCGCCGAGACTCTACAGAGTGTGGAGATAGGCCAGCAGGTTAGTCTTCTCGTCGGCAGACAACATGTCCTGGTAGGCCGGCATTCCGTTTCCGCCGTTATTGATCTGGGCAGAAACGCTCGCATCAGTTACAGGCTTTCCGCTCTTTAGCGCCTTTTTCTTGAACAAACCCTTCAGAGAAGGGCCCATCTTCTGCTCCGGCGTATCGACGTTGTGGCAAACGGCACATTGCTCAAACGTCTCTTTCCCTTTGGCTACGTCTCCCGCGGCTTGCGTTTTGGCAACGCCCGATACCCCCAACAGCACCACCAAACAGCATGAACCAGCCACACCCAAAACTCTTCGCATCGTATGTGGATCCCTTTCGCCCAAATGAATTCGTTCTTGGGCCATAGTTTATCAATTTGATGATCTAACTAATTGACTTCCAACTGCACGACTCTGCTTCATTATGAGCAGAGATTAACACTACAAAAACTTCATGTACTTTCCGTGTCGAAGCGGCTCGGCCTCTCTGGGCGATACTGAGAAGATCCGGTTTGTCCCATGATCCTTCCTCTGCTTTTCCTGATGCTACAAGTGTCTGCTCCCGGGGCGATGACGCCGAACGGAGGAGAAGCATTGACGCCTCCCAAGGCGGGGAAAGTGGAGTTGTTTCCCGAAGAAGACCTGAAGCCGGGAATGAAAGGCATCGCTTGGACGGTTTTCCAGGGTAATAAACCGGAACCGGTTCCGGTGGAGATTATTGGCGTTTCCCGGAACATGTGGGGTCCGCGGCAGGACATTATTGTGGGCCGTTTGACCGGCAAGGCCGAACACACTAACGTTGCGGCGGGAATGAGCGGTAGTCCGGTTTACATCGACGGCAAGCTTGTGGGGGCAATTTCGCTCCGATTGAGCGTGTTCTCACCGGACGCCATCTGCGGAATTACGCCGATCCGGCTCATGCTGGAAGTGAACGAGTTCGACAAGACCAAGCCAGCCGACAGCCGCACACCGGATAAGATCACGAGCAAAGATGATTCAGTTGCTGCTGCCCATCCTGCATCCATGACGCCAATTGCCACGCCGATCACCATGGCGGGATTTACAGACGAGGCCGTGCGGCAATTTGCTCCGATGTTTAACTCCATGGGTATGCAGGTCGCGCAGGGTGGCGTGGGCGGAACTACGTTGCCCGGAACTGAAGGAGCCAAACCGGCCAAAGACTGGGCGAGTTCTTTACAGCCGGGCGAGAGCGTTGCGGCGGTGCTGGTCTCCGGCGACATGACTATGACCGGAGCCGGTACGGTGACATATAACGATGGCAGGCGCATTCTCGCATTTGGACATCCGATGTTCAATCTTGGCCCGGTCGATATGCCCCTTGCCAAGGAAGAGATTGTCACGACGCTGGCCTCCTCTTACCAGCCCACCAAAATGGGCAACACCTCCGAGATAGTAGGGGCATTGCGGCAGGACCGGCACAGCGCCATTGAGGGCGAACTCGGCGCGACTGCCCAGATGATTCCGGTGACGATGCACGTGAAATCCTACGACGCGAAGGATGTTGTGCAAAAGTCCAAAGACTTCCGCTTCAATGTGTTTGTTGACCAGAAGTGGACACCTTACCTGATGATGGCGACTCTGTTCAACTCCATTTCCAACCTGAACGATTTCTCGGAAGAAGCAACGTACCGGTTGCGGGGGCGTTTGCAGGTGGATGGGCAGCACCAAGTCGACTTGAGTACCATGCAAGCGCCAGCCGGAACTCCCATTCCTACACCGATGTTGCTGGCGGGCTGGTGGGGGGACAAGTTCAATCGGCTGTATCTGAATTCCAACAAGCTCCCGAAACTGGACTCAGTCGACGTTTCGGTCGACCTTCTGCAGGAACGCCGTATTGCGCAGATCGAATCGGCTTGGATTGCTGACAACAAGGTTCTGCCGGGTTCGGAAGTGCCGGTAAAGGTTTTTTTGAAGCCTTATCGCGGCGACCGCATGGAGCGCACTGTGAACGTGAAGATCCCGGCGGGTCTGCCGCGCGGCGAACACCAGATTCTGTTCAGTGATGGCGACACACTCAGCCGATTTCAAAATATTGCAAGCTCCCTGAACCGCATCGAGGACGTTCCGCAGACTGTGGCCTTGCTAAATGAAGAACGCAGCAACAACCGTCTGTACGTATCTCTGATCGAGTCTCAGCCAACCATCTATTCGGACGAGAAGGTGCTACCTAGCCTGCCGGCTTCGGTGCTGAATGTGATGCAGAGTGGACGTGCCACCAATCATCAGTTCGTCAGCGCTCCGGAGAGCGCTCATGAGCAGGCCTCGGTTCCCTTTGACGTCGTCGTTACGGGCAACTACTCGTTGAAGATTTTCGTCAACTAACTTGCGCGCGGGTTCGAGTCCGCGTCACATTAAGATTTTTCACTTTACATTCATGTCAATCAAGCCGGTCCTGTACCGCGCCGCAGGACTTTTCTTCTTTGCGGCACTTTCATTTTCTGCGCTGGCGGTCGAAACGCACGTCTGGAACCAGTCCGATCCCTCGGACTTCAATCGCGGAACAGCGAAGAATCTCTCGATCCGGAGCGATGGCCGGGTAACACTATCACCCTCGACGCACGAGCTGGATAGCACGTCCGTTCCGTATCTTTGGGCATTAACCCAGGATTCAAAGGGCACCGTGTATTACGGTGGCGGGGCGCCGACTGGCGCAACCACCAAAATCTTCGGGCTTCCCCAAAATGGAAAGCCGAAGACTTTTGCCGAGATTGCAGGCCTGGAGGTTCATGCGCTGGCGGTGGATAAACAGGACAGACTGTATGCGGCCGTGCTACCCGACGCAAAGATTTACCGCATCAATGGCAGCGGCAAAGCCGAACTGTTCTTCGACCCTAAATGCAAGTACGTCTGGTCCCTGGCCTTCGATGCTGCCGGCAATTTGTTTGTCGCTACCGGCGATTCCGGATTGATTTTCAAGGTGACTCCCGATGGCAAGGGCAGTAAATTTTTCGATTCAGAGGAGACGCACGCCCGATCGATGATCATCGACGGAAACGGAGACCTGATCGTCGGGACCGAGCCGGGAGGCTTGGTGCTGCGCATCAATCCGGCCGGGAAGAGCTTCGTTCTGTATCAGACCAGCAAG
Organism: uncultured Acidobacteriaceae bacterium; assembly: GCA_963814195.1. GTDB lineage: Bacteria > Acidobacteriota > Terriglobia > Bryobacterales > Bryobacteraceae > Bog-105. The sequence continues at coordinate 431,391 of CAWFBU010000001.1, read as the reverse complement.
CGCGAGGTGACGGCGGTCGCTGAACACGAAGGCATTATCTATGCGGCATCAGTCGGAAGTAAGACGCAGGCTCCGATCGTGTCAGGAGCTGCCCCGGTACTTCCCTCCTCGACAGCGCCGGTTAACGCAGCCGGTACTCCGCGCAGCGGTGCGGCGCCGCCGTCGCAGCCCCCATCAGTCGGAACTCTAAGCGCCGCCGTCGTGGGCGGATCTGAGGTCGTACGAATTGAGAAGGATGGGTATGCGGAACGCGTCTGGAACTCACCAACTGAGCTCGCCTATGCGATTGCCTTCGATGCAAATGGAAAGGTGCTGATAGGCACCGGGAATCGTGGAGCCATCTATCGCCTTGATTCTGACCAGCTTGCTACTCAACTGCTCAACATCCCACCGACACAGATTACGGCGTTATTGCCAGGTCTGAACCGCACTATTTATGTGGCCACTGGCAATGTAGGAAACCTGTATAGCATCACACCGTCGTTGGAGGCCAAAGGCACCTTTACCAGTGAAGTGCTGGATACGCACGAATTCACATACTGGGGCAAAGTTCACCTGACACCCACTCCAGCACTTGGTGCTTACACGTTTGAGACACGCAGCGGCAATTTGAGCAATCCGGAACATGATTGGAGTTCCTGGACTCCGGTCGCAGTGCCTCGCGAAGGGGGGGCCATCACGTCCCCGCCCGCACGATTCTTGCAATACAGACTGACCTTATGCACGCCGCCGAGTGGTCCGTCTCCCGAGGTTAGTTCCATCGACATTGCGTATCAGGCTAAAAATATAGCTCCCAAGGTAACGACCATTGAGATCGCTCCGATGAATTATAAGGAGACGCCAACGGCTGCGTCTCTGGAGCGTTCCGTTCTGCCTTCCGGTTCGCCGACGAGCTTGACTCTGCCCGCAGTGGGACAACGCCGTACGGCCAGCGCCACCAACATTGAAGTACCGGCCACGGCCACACTGCAGTACAGCAAAGGCTTTCTGACGTTGCGTTGGATCGCGAGCGATACCAACACCGATCCGTTGTCCTTCAAAGTGGAATTGAGAGCTAAGAAAGGTGGCGATTGGAAACTTCTGAAGGATAAGACAACAGATCGCTTTTATTCGTTTGATAGTGCCGCCTTCCCGGATGGCGAATATGTTGCGCGAGTTACCGCGAGCGATGAAGGAGGCAACGTTCCGTCGGAAGCGCTGACCGGATCTCTGGTGAGCGAGGGTTTCACGATCGATAACACACCACCCGAAATCCTGGACTTGAAGTCTGCTGACGCCGGCAACGGAAAACGCTCGGTGACATTCACTGCGACCGATGCTCTTAGCTGGATCGATAAAGCGGAGTACTCCCTAAACGGGAACGACTGGATCCTGCTCAGTCCCGTCAATAAGGTGACCGATTCGCAATCGCTTGCTTATCGTTTTGAAGTTCAGGCCGGGCAAACGATCTCCATCCGTGTCTTCGATGAAGATGACAATGTCAGTGTGAGACAGGTTCGATAAAGCTGGAGTTGGAGCGCGATGAGGCGGCGTGACTTTGTAACATGTACAGCGGCAGCGATGGGCATCCCAGCTACTACGGAGGCGCGACAAGCGTCTGCTTCAGAGGGGCGGCCGGTAAAGCTCGGCATTGACCTGTTCAGCCTGCGTTCGCTGAAATGGAGTCCGATCGAGTACCTGGATTACGCCAAGAAGCAAGGGGCAGAGGTTGTTCACTTTTCCGAGGTTCGCTTTATCGGCAGTCTCGAACCGGACAACCTCCGTCGCGTGCGCGCCCACGCCAATTCCTTAGGTCTCGAGGTGGAGATCGGGATGAAGTCGATTTGCCCGAGTTCCAAAATGTTCGATCCCGCACAGGGGACTGCGGAAGAGCAACTCGGCCGCATGCTGGTGTCTGCAGAGATAGTAGGGTCAAAGATTGTGCGCGCCGTACTGGGCAGCGCGGATGACCGGCGTCCGGGCCCGATCGAAGCGCATATTCACGACATGACCAAAGTCTTGCGTAACGTCAAATCGCAAGCGACCGATCGAGGCTTGAAGATCGCGATTGAGAATCACGCGGGAGACATGCAGGCGCGGGAGCTCAAGATGCTGATTGAGGAAGCAGGGCCAGACTTCGTCGGCGTCTGTCTCGATTCGGGCAATCCACTGTGGACCCTGGAAGATCCGCATTTGACTCTGGAGACCCTGCATCCTTACGTGCTGACCAGTCATGTGCGGGACAGTATGGTATGGAAAACCCCGACAGGCGCAGCAGTGACGTGGGTGCAGATGGGCCGCGGAAACGTGGGGATTGACACTTATGTGAAGCGCTACGCGGAACTGTGCGGCGGACGAGCGTTGTCGCTTGAATCGATTGTCTTCGGGCCTCGAGTACTGCCTTATCGCAAACCGGAATTCTGGGATGCCTATCGGGCGACACCCGCCTGGGAGTTTGCCCGCTTCCTCGAAATTGCCGAGCGCGGAACGCCCTATCGGGATGAACCTTGGGAAGCGAAGGATGAGCCTGAGCGGCAGCGCGCCGCCCTGGAAGAGAGTCTTAGCTACACCAAGCGACTGCTAGGCCGAACCGCTGAGTAGGCGAGTCTTCTTTACTCGCGACTTGCTTTCCTGCTGCCGCCACATTACGGTAATACATGCCTTCGAAACTCAATCGACGATTGTTTCTGGGCGGAACTGCCGCGTCAGCCGTTCTGCAGCCCCATGCCATAGCGATGGTGCAGGAAGCGGTGCAGGCCTCAATTGGACGCCCGGCCGATACGGTCGCCCGTGACGAAGATTTCTGGTTCACGGTACGTCACGCGTTCACTGTCGATCGCAATATGATCAACCTCAATAACGGCGGAGTTTCGCCCGCACCGAAGGTTGTGATGGATACCGAGATCCGCTATCTGGAGATGGAGAACCTGAATCCGTCTTATTACATGTGGAACGTGCTGGATCCCGGAGTGGAAACGGTCAGGCGGCGCTTGGCGCGCACGTTCGGATGCGATACCGAAGAAGTAGCTATTACGAGGAATGCTAGCGAAGCGCTGGAGACCGTGCAGATGGGCATGGAGTTGAAGCCGGGCGACGAAGTGCTGACAACCAACCAGGACTACGGCCGCATGATAACCACCTGGCAACAGCGCGAACGGCGGGACGGCATCAAGCTAAAGCAGATTACGTTTCCGGTGCCGCCGCCCAGCATGGATTACTTGACAAAGCGGATTGAAGCGAACATCACTCCTCGCACTAAGGTCATTCACATCTGCCACATCACGAACCGTACCGGCCAGATCTTTCCTGTGAAGGCGATCTGCCAGATGGCCCGTGCTCGCGGCATCGAGACAGTTGTGGATGGCGCGCATGCCTTTGCACAGTTTCCGTTCAAGCACGAGGATCTGGATTGCGATTATTACGGCACGTCCCTTCACAAATGGGTACTCGCTCCCATCGGTACGGGCATGTTGTATGTACGCAAAGAAAAGATCCCGAAGATCTGGCCTCTGATGGCAGCTCCGGAATCCATGGCGGACAACATTCGAAAGTTCGAAGAGATCGGAACCCATCCTGCGTCGCAGAGAAACGCGGTAACCGAAGCCCTTAACTTCCACGAGAGTCTGGGGGCCGAGCGGAAAGCGGAACGGTTCCGTTATCTGCGAAAGCGCTGGGCCAACAGACTGCGTCCACTACCGGGAGTGAAGATCCTGAACAGTGAAGATCCGGAACAATCGTGCGCCATCGGATTCATTAGCGTCGATGGTTTCGAAGCACCCAAACTAGCGACCTACTTATGGGAGAAACACAGGATCTGGACGGTCGGCATTGTCACACCGGGTGAATACCAGGGCCTTCGCATCACGCCCAACGTTTACACGACCCTCGAAGAAGTGGATACCTTTGCTGACGTCATGGAGAGCATTATCAAACGCGGCAAGCTCGCCTAAAGCTTAGCGGCGCTTCAGCTTCAACACGATCGGAGTGCCTTCAAACCCGAACTGTTCCCGCAAACGGTTGACGAGGGCACGCTCGATGGAGAAGTGCATCTTATCGGCTTTGTCGGTAAAGACCACGAAGGTGGGCGGACGAATAGAAGCCTGTGTCAGGTAGTAGATCTTCATCTCCGTATCAAACTTCAGCCCTTCGGCGAACCGGTTAAGTTCACCTGTGGTCACGCGCTTGGAGGCCACTTCGTAGCTGCGGCGAATGGTGGAGAAGATCTTGCGTATGCCTTCGCCATTCTTAGCGGACGCAAACAGAATGGGCGCGTAATCCAGGAATTTCAGTTGATCGCGGACTGTTTCAATGAACGCGCGTTTGCCCTTTTCGTCACCAACAGCATCCCACTTGTTCACCACGATAATTACGGACCGGCCTTCCTCGTGCGCGTAGCCGGCGATGGTTGCATCGGAGCCCACGACGCCTTCCGTAGCATCGATCATGAGCAAGACGACATTCGCCATCCGAATGTTGCGGCGAGCCATGATCACGCCCATCTTTTCGGTCAGCTCGGTGGTGCGTCCCTTTCGCCGAATACCGGCCGTATCCACAAACCGATAGGTTGTATTTCCGTCCTTAACCGACTCATCAACCGAGTCGCGAGTCGTGCCCGCAATAGGTGAAACGATGGAGCGCTCAGAACCGACCAGGGCATTCAGCATCGTCGATTTCCCGACGTTTGGACGTCCGATGATAGCCACTTTGATGCGGCGTTCATTCGTCTCGGCGTCCTCTTTTTCCGGTGCCTCTTCCTCCGGTTCATCACGAGGAAACGGCTCTGTGACATGTTGTAGCAGTTCATCGATGCCCAGTTTGTGTTCGGCAGAGATCGGCATGGGGTCGCCCAAACCGAGCGAGTAAAACTCGGGAACGAGGTTCTCCCGGACCTTCGCATCGATCTTGTTGACCACTAACGTAAGCGGCTTGTTCAACGGCCGCAACAGTTTCACCAGGTCGCGGTCGGAGGCGGTAATTTCTGTCCGGCCATCGATTACGTAGATGATGTGGGATGCAATTTCCAGAGCAATGTTGGCCTGCTTCAAAATCTGGCTCGGAATTAGCTCATCATCGTTCGGGATAATGCCGCCCGTATCAATGAGACCGAAGTGCTTGCCGCGAAACTCTGCTTCTCCGTAAATGCGATCTCGCGTGATGCCCGGTTCGTCACCGACAATGGATCGGCGATTTCCGAGAATTGCGTTAAACAAGGTGGATTTTCCGACGTTTGGACGCCCCACAATCACCACGGTCGGCAGAGGTTCATCACGAGTCGTCATTTCGTTACAAGATTCGCATAAAGCAGAAAACGGCCGTAAACAGGCCGTAGAAAGCGCCCAGCATGAGAACATAGGATTTACGAATGTCAGCTGATAATCCCTCTGTAAACACGCGCAATATCGCCATCATCGCCCACGTCGACCACGGAAAAACAACATTGGTGGATGCCATGCTCCGGCAGAGCGGCATCTTTCGCGCGAATGAAGAGCTAACCGATCGTGTGATGGACTCCAACGATCTCGAACGCGAACGCGGCATCACCATTCTGGCTAAGACAACGGGTGTTCGCTATGGCGCTACCAAAATCAACATCGTTGATACGCCTGGCCACAGCGACTTTGGCGGTGAAGTGGAGCGCGCACTGAAGATTGTGGACGGAGTCATGCTGCTTGTGGATGCCAGTGAAGGCCCGCTGCCGCAAACCCGTTACGTTCTGATGAAGGCTCTGGAAGCCGATCTTCCGCCCATTGTCGTCATCAATAAAATCGATCGTCCCGATGCCCGAGTTCAGGAAGTTCTGAACGAAGTCTATGACCTTTTCATTGACCTCGATGCCAGGGAAGATCAGCTTGACTTTCCGGTTGTCTATACCAATGGAAAAGCAGGAATCGCCAAGATGGAATTCTGGCAGACGAGAGCGATACGCTGCAACCGCTCTTCGAAACCATCCTGAAACACATTCCGATCCCGAAGGGCGATCCTTCGGAAGTACTTCAGTTGCTAGTCGCGAACCTTGACTACAGCGAATATCTGGGCCGCCTCGCCATCGGGCGCGTGTTCAATGGAACGTTGAAGCTAGGCGATGAAGTCAGCATTGTCAAGGTGGACGGATCGATCCAGAAGACTCGCATCACCAAGCTTTACTCCTTTGAAGGGTTGAAGCGTGTGGATGAGACCGTGGGTAAGCCCGGCGATGTGCTGGCAATTGCGGGTGTGGAAGGAATCACCATCGGCGAGACAATCACCAGCGCCGACACCCCAAAGCCACTGCCCAAGATTCAGATCGACGAGCCCACCATCGCGATGACCTTCACGGTTAACAACTCGCCGTTCGCGGGAAGAGAAGGGCAATATGTTACTTCCCGAAATCTCCGCGACCGGCTGGATAAGGAACTGCTGACCAACGTTTCCATCAAGGTGGAGGAAGCTGGCGGACCTGACGCGTTCAAAGTGATGGGCCGTGGCGAACTGCAGCTCGCCATCCTGATCGAGATGATGCGGCGCGAAGGCTTTGAACTGCAGGTCGGCAAGCCGGAAATCCTCACTCGCGAAGTGGATGGCGTCCTCAGCGAGCCATTGGAACTGCTGGTGGTCGACTGCCCGGAAGAGTTCATCGGCATCGTCATCGAGAAGCTTGGGATGCGCAAAGGCAAGATGACCAAGATGATCAATCACGGATCGGGCCGTGTGCGCCTTGAATTTCACGTGCCTTCGCGAGGCTTGATCGGGATCCGGAGCGAGATGCTGACCGATACAAAAGGCATGGCGATCATGAACACGCTGTTCGTCGGCTACATTGCCTGGCAGGGTGAGATTGAGATGCGGCCGACGGGATCGCTCGTGGCGGACCGGGCCGGTGTAGCGACCGGTTTCGCTATCGAAAATCTGCAGGAGCGCGGAACCATCTTTGTTTCCCCGCAGACTGAAGTCTACGAAGGCATGATCGTGGGCGAGAACTCCCGCGATAACGAACTGGACGTCAACATCGTGAAGGAGAAGAAGCTGACCAATATGCGCGCCTCAACCTCGGACGCCGCTATTCGTTTGATTCCTCCGAAGGTACTCAATCTTGAGCAGGCGCTCGAGTTCATCAAAGATGACGAGTTTGTGGAAGTAACGCCCAAGTCCATCCGTCTTCGCAAGAAGGTCTTGAAAGCGAACCAGCGCTAGCCTCAGCCATCAGGCTTACGCAACATCGGGCAGCAGGAACTTCTGGCGTATACCGAGCGCGCCACTTACGGCTTCTGCTGCCAGATAGCCGCTGCGAACGGCGCCTTCCATGGTCGAAGGCCAGCCCGACTTGGTCCAGTCTCCTGCCAAAAACAGATTTGGAATTGATGTTTTATTCGTTGGCCGGAGTGCTTCCAAACCGGGAGTGGCCGAAAACGTGGCGCGCACTTCTTTCACGACGTGGGCTCGTTCTAGCTTGGCCTCTGAAGCAGCAGGAAAGAACTCCGCCAGTTCCTTCAACGCCAGGGCGATCACCTCGTTGCGAGGCATCTCCAAAAGCGAACGCGACGCGCTCACCACCAGCTGAATCTGTTTACCCCCGTTCTTGTTGAACATCCACTGCATGGTCCGGTCGAGCAGCGTGGCGTGTGGCAGACTCGGTAATCGGACGATCGAACCAAAGATGAATACCTGTGATGGGCGAATGCTGAAACGGCGTAAGGTCGATGTTAAAACCCGGAATTAGGCTGGCAAGCTTCTCAAACGGAACTGCCAGCACATACGCATCGGCCGTTTGAAGCTGACCGTCGACCGCTACGCCAGCCACCTGGCCATCGTTGAAATGCAACTGTTGCACGGGTGATCGCTGCTTGATGGTGACACTCGGGTAGTGGCTCCAGGCCTGAGATGAATACAATTCGCCCAATGGAACTGAGGGAACACCCATCTCATAGTTCTTCGAGTTCGCCAGGAAGCCAAGGAAGAACACCTGCAAACCATGCCGGGCTGCCATGCGTTCCAGATCTTCACTGATCGCGCTTACAAGCACCTGACGCCAGAACCGCTCGACAGCTGCGGGAGTTTGCTTCTTCTCGTGAAGCCACTGCATCATCGTGATCTGATCCAGATCCGTACGATGCCGGTAGTCATAATTGACCCCCATCAGACCTTTCGCCACGCTCAGCTTGTCGGCGCGCGAGAGGAAATGAAGCCGAGCAAATGATTCTGTGAAGTGCAGCGGCGCAGGCAGCAGTCCGCGCTTCATGATGGAGGTGCGCCCACCCGGTTCTATCCAGTAAAACTCGCGATAGTAGCGCACTGACCCCGACGCATTCAGCCGTCGGTAAAAGTCCGCGAGGTTGGTACAACACCGCAGCGTCACATGCTGACAATTGTCGATAGTGGTCTCGCCGCCACTCTCTTCACCTCCCGAATTCAGCTGGTAAGACGTCGCGCGGCCACCCAGAAAGCGACGCGCCTCAAAGACTGTCACCGCATAGTCGGAGGATCCGAGTGCCGCCGCCGTAGCCAGCCCGGCCAATCCGCCACCCACTACGATGACTTTGGATGGGGGCACCTAGCGCTCCACGGCCGCGCGTGCATAGATACCGATCATGTTCTCGATCAGCCGCAGACCGCACTCACCTTCCAGAGAAAGAATCGACTCCGGATGGAACTGCACCGCTTCAATCGGAAGCTCGCGATGTCGAACACCCATGATGATGCCATCGTCCGATTCGGCTGTGACTTCGAGACACGCCGGAAAGGCATCCCGATTCGCGTGAAGCGAATGGTAGCGCCCGACCCGGAAAGGAGACGGAAGACCGGAGAACACGCCTTCGTTTGTATGCGTCACAGAAGAGCGCTTGCCGTGCATCGGATAATCAAGCACGTCCAACTGCCCACCGAACGCCTCAACGATTCCCTGCAGTCCAAGACAGACGCCAAAGGTAGGAACGCCCCGTTTCGCAGTCTCAAGCACCAGCTTGGGAACACCAAAATCTACAGGACGGGCAGGACCGGGCGAAATTAAAACGATGTCAGGCTTCTCCGCATCGATCATCTCAAGAGCGACCGTTGAGCGATACGTCGATACACGAGCGCCGGTCTGCCGCGCATAGTTGGCGAGCGTGTGAATAAAGCAATCGTCGTTGTCGACCAGCAGAAGATGAACACCTTCTCCAATCTTCCGACTGGCATGCGGCGCTGGCGATGCGGGCTGAGCAGGGTAAAGAGCTCGAAAGAAGTTGGTTGCTTTCAGCCGGCACTCCTCATCTTCGGACGCTGGATCGGAATCGTAAAGGAGCGTTGCGCCAGCCGAGTATCGAGCCAGTCCGTTCTTCAGATGAACCGTTCGAATGGTGATGCCGGTGTTAATGTCACCATTCATGCTCAGCATTCCGATGGCACCGCCGTACCAGGCGCGCGCGTCCACTTCAAGTTCTTCGATGGCACGTGCCGCGGCCTTCTTAGGCGCTCCGATAATGGTGACGGCCCACATGTGAGTAAGAAAGGCATCGAGGGAGTCAAAGCCCTCGCTCAAAACCCCTTTGACATGGTCCACGGTGTGGAACAACCCGGCATAAGCTTCGATGAGACGGCGTCCGATCACTTGCACAGATCCCGGAACACAAACGCGAGACTTATCGTTGCGATCTACGTCACTGCACATCGTCAGCTCCGACTCGTCTTTAGCAGAGTTCAGCAGTTCACGGATGCTTTCCGCATCGCGCAGCGGATCGCCAGAGCGGCGCGCCGTACCGGAGATGGGGCAGGTCTCCACCTGCTGACCTTCCACGCGGACGAACATCTCAGGCGACGCACCTACCAGTTGCTCATCGCCCATTTGCAGCAGAAATTCGTACGGACTGGGACTGGTCTTCTGAATACGCCGAAACAGCTCCGAAGGACTGCTGGAAAAAGGCGAACTGAAGGTCTGGCGCAGAATAACCTCATAGAAGTTGCCCTGTCGCATGCCTTCTCGAACCGTCTCCACTTTCGCCATGTACTCGGCCGGCGTGTGATCAGACGAGATACGCTGCTCGGTGGTTGTCGGCTCGATTGGAGCGATCTGGGGCGATGTCCGCGGTAGCCCGGCGGTGGTCTCCCCGTCGCGCGAGAAATCGTACTGAAAGCGCTCAATCACCTCTTTCTTTCGATCCATAAAGTAAATGTCGTCGCAAAAGAAAAGGTGAATGGTCTTGTGGCTCTCACGTGGCAGCCGCAGTTCGATCGGATCAAATTGCAGCAATAAATCGTAGCCGAACGCGCCGATCAATAAGAGACGGGAATCCTGCGGATTTCCGAACTCCTGGATCAGCGATCGCAGGATCGAGAAAGGTGAGGGTTGCTTGCTGCGCTGCTCCTCCGGAAACTTCGCGTCCAATGGCTTAAGCTGGCCGCGGAGCTCGTCATCTGACGCCGTGAAGCTGGCCCAGTCGGAGTGATTCTGCAAAACCTGGCGCAGCAACGAGAGAAGAACCTTGCCCCGGTCATTCAGCGCTCGGAACAACAACTCGTGCTGCTGGCCGACGATCTCGATAAGGGGAGCAACACTACCCACATCCCACCGCGAGTAGCGCTCCGGATACTCATATCCAGAGGAAAGGTAAACTCCGCGTTGCGTATCCAACTGCCGGAGCAAGTCGTGCAGACCATCCGCGTAAGGGATGACCGAACTGGTCCGCGTGACTGTGATGCCGTGCGGAGTTCTAAATTGCAACTGCGACATGGGCTGCCAGTATAGCGCTAATTAGCAGACTAAATCGTCACGCGTGATCTGGATATCGCCTAGCCTGCCCAACATTGCCAAGGCAACGTTTTCACTGGTGAAGAAGTCTCGCGCCAGCAACTGCACTTCATCGCGAGTTACCGACGCAATACTATCCAGCATCTCGTCCAGTGTCGTAAATCGCTCGAAGTACATCTCCTGTCGTGCGAGATTCGACATGCGGCTGGATGTGGACTCCAGGCTCAGCATGAGTGACCCCTTCAAATGATCCTTGGCACGCTGAAGTTCGTCGACCCCGATTAACTCATCTTTCAGGATTTTGAATTCCTGAACGATGGAGGTGGTCACCTGCTTGGCGGTCTCCACACCCGTTCCGGCGTAGATCATAAAGCATCCGGTATCGCTAAACAGATTCAGTTCCGAGTAGACGGCGTAGGCCAAACCCTGCTTCTCGCGAATGTTCTGGAACAGCCTGGAGCTCATCCCGCCGCCCAGAACGGTGTTCAAGATATACAACGGAAATCGCAGTTCATGTGCCAGCGGATAGGCCGGCACGCCGATTGCGATATGAACCTGCTCCAAAGAATCTTTCTTCTTCATGATGAGCGGTGCATGCGTTTTCGGGACCGAGTCGATTGGCAGCGAATCACGGTCACCAAGATCCGCAAACTTGTCGCGAACCAGCTTCACGATGTCGTCGTGGTCGAGATTTCCCGCAGCCGTGATGACGATATTTTTCGGAGAGTAAACCCGATTGTAGAAATCGCGGAGCATGGCCCCGTCAAATTTCTTAACGGTCTCCTTGGTCCCCAGGATGGGCCGGCCCAGTCCATGTCCCTTCCAGAAATTGCCGATGAAGCTTTCGTGTAAAACGAACTCCGGCTGGTCCGCTTCCATTTTGATCTCTTCCAGAATGACGTTCTTCTCTTTGGAGATATCCTCGTCGCGAAACAACGGATTCAAAACCAGATCGGCCAGCACGTCGACGGCTAGCGGCACATGTTCGTCCAGCACCTTCGTATTGAAGCTGACTAACTCTTTACTAGTAAACGCGTCGAGCCCGCCGCCGACCGAATCTACGGTGCGCGCAATGTCTTCGGCGGAACGGTTCGTCGTCCCCTTGAAAACCATGTGCTCGATGAAATGAGAGAGTCCGTTTTCTGGTGCACGTTCGATTCGTGAACCGCTACCGATCCAGATACCGATCGAGACCGAACGAACATGCGGCATTGTCTCCGTCACGATTCGGAGCCCGTTTGGGAGCACCGCCCGTTCAATTTGCCGTACTTGAGGGAGAGCAACAACCATTGTTCAATAACCTTCCTGCGTGTTACAAAGACACGAAAATCAACAAAATAGACGGTACACTGAAACCAGATGCAGCAAGTGGTTGAGGGCCAGCCGCTGGTCGGGATGGACCTTACAGACCTGCGAAACCTACTAGGTCAAAAGCATCCTGCTTACCGCGCTAAACAGCTATATGACGCTCTGTACCGAAAACAAGTGGCGGAATTGTCCGAAATCTCCAGTCTTCCGCAGTCTCTTCGCCACGAGTTAATCACTCAGCGAACGCTGGGTCTACCCTCTGTGGAAAAGCGTTTTGACTCGGTGGACGCCACGCGCCGATACCTGCTTAGACTTGATGATAACCGAACCGTGGAGACGGTTCTGATGCCGGAGACTGGGCGCGACACGATTTGCATCTCCAGCCAGGTCGGCTGTCCGGTCGATTGTAAGTTCTGTCTGACGGCTCTCATGGGGTTGGAACGCAATCTGACGGCGGGTGAAATTGTCGGCCAAGTCCTCCTCGTCGCGCGCGACGCGAAACTCTGGCCGATCGATTCCGGGCTCAACATCGTGATGATGGGCATGGGAGAACCACTGCTGAATCTCGAGAACGTCCTAAAGGCGACTCGTCTCCTCACGGATCCGGAAGGCATCGGGATGTCGGCGAAGCGGATCACTGTTTCCACTTCGGGAATCATCCCCAAGATTCATGAACTGGCCGAGTCGGACGTTCGGCCCAAACTCGCCATTTCCCTGAACGCCAGTACGGAAGAAGAGCGGCAGCAATTAATGCCAATCACACGCAAATATCATCTGCGTGACCTGATGGAAGCCTGCCGCGTGTATCCACTGCGGCCGTGGGAGAAGTTGACTTTCGAATACGTCCTGCTGCGCGGGGTCAACGATACAGACGCCGACGCGAAACGGGTCGTTCGGCTGCTGGCGAAGCTGAATTGCAAGGTAAACCTGATTGCGCTGAACCCGGGACCCGGCATCCCCTTTGAGATGCCTGAACCCGAGCGCGTGGAGAGCTTTCAGAGCATTGTTCGCCAGGCGGTTCCCTGCTTCGTTCGACGCCCACGCGGACGAGACATCTTTGCCGCCTGCGGACAACTGAAGCGTAACAGCGCGGAACTGGTCGCCATCAAAGATTAGCTTCTTGAGTTCGCGCTATGGAGCGGACGGCTTCGGATGCGAAGCTGTACTTCCTTCGGTCCGTCCCAAAGCCCACTTGATCGCTTCGAAGTACATGGTCCGAATATCGGGATCGTCCCAAGATTCCTTGGTGTGACCTAACGTCGAGTAAAACACGCGCCCGTTGCCATACATCTTGGACCAGGCAACCGCGAAATCGTGATCTTCGCGATGCACCCGTGGATTATTCAGGTCCAGCTTGCTCGCATCCAGGCTCAGGAGCACGTTCACCTTATCGCGCGACCAGCTCTTCGGCTGATAGATTTCATCGCGCTTGTTGAAGGCTTTGGGAAAGTGGCGTACGGCCGGAAATGTCGGATCTTCCACCACGATCGGCGCATTGAAAGTCATCCACGGATGCTCGTTGAACTACCCACCGATCATCTCGCCGTATTCGGGCCATTTGTAATTGGTATCCAGGGCGGCATGGATTCCGACAAATCCCTTTCCGTCCTCCTTCACAAACGACAGCAGGTCTTTTTTCTGGTCGTCTGTCAACGCCAGTTCGCCCGTGGTGCTCGCAAAGACGACCACATCGAAGTAATCCAGCGACTTTATGTTCCGCGCCTTCGGGTCCGTCTTGGTCAGCAGCTCGGTATCGGTCCGCAGCGTCGCCTCCCACAATTTCGAGTCATGACCCATCTGGTAAACGGCCGCCATCGCGTCCGGCACCGAGTCATGCTCGTAGCCCTTCGTCTCCGATATCACCAGTACATGCCCGATTCGGTTGGGCGGCAACGTGGGGTGCGCCTTAGTCTGGGCATGCACGGCATGGCTGAGGGAAAGTACCAGCCCACCAGCCAGTGTCATTAGCAAAACAACTTGGTTTCTCACATCTGACAGCTTACTGAAACAGCCGACGGTTACAATCACTGTTTGCCCTCCTTCTTTCGTCACCTGTTTGGAGCTTTATTCCAGATCGGTTACTTCGGGCCCTTTCTCCTGGGAACATTGGATTCCTCCTTTCTCTTCGTTCCGGTGGGCAACGACATACTGATCGTGGCTCTTGTCGCGCGCCATCACTCCGATTTTTGGATCTACACCATCTCAGGGGTGATCGGCTCAGTGTGCGGCGTATTCCTCCTGGATCTCGTTGCGCGGAAGCTGGGCGAGTCCGGGGTCCAGAAGGTCACGGGGCAGTCGCGCTTCGAATACCTGAAGAAGAAGATTGGTCAGAAGGGTGGCTATTTCGTCGCGCTCGCGTGCCTGTCGCCGCCGCCGTTTCCCTTCACGATGCTCGTCGCGACGACCTCCGCCCTCGGTTATCCCCGAAGGAAACTCTTGGCCATTGTCGCGATCTGTCGCCTTATCCGTTTTCTTCTTCTCAGCTATCTTGCCATTCACTATGGCCGGAGCATCCTCCGAATGATCAACACGCCCGCGTTCAAATACACCATGATTGCGTTTGCGGTCCTGTGCATCGTCGTCAGCGGGTTTTCGATCGCGAAATGGGTGAACACCAGCCGCGCCGAACGAGCTTTGGCCTAGAACTTAGCTGCACGGGCCGGGGCGCTTCTTACGATCTCTGAACTTGCGCTAAGATCCGCCCGAAAGTACGACCGCGAATACTAGCCGTGAGCGATCAGCTTCGAACGAAGCGGATGCGATCTCTCGGATCCAGAGAAGAAGCTTTGAAACTGCCTTCTTTGCGTGCTGGTCAAAAAGTATTCACGTCAAGAAGAAACATGAGGGCTTGATTGTCGCTGATCGAACTTGTATTAGGGCGTCCAATCGCGACGTCAGAAGAACGGGCTGAGCAGATTGGTCCCGCAAAGGGCATCCCCATCTTTGGATTGGATGCACTCGGATCGGCAGCTTACGGCCCGGAAGCCGCGCTGACGCTTCTAATCCCTTTAGGGCTTGCCGGCCTGAACTTGATTGTGCCGCTCAGCCTGACGATCGTCGTTCTACTGCTCATCGTCTATCTTTCCTATCGTCAGACGATCGCAGCGTATCCGTCGGGTGGTGGGTCCTATATCGTCGCGCGCCAAAACTTAGGGACCTTCGCCGGCGTGCTTGCCGCTGCGGCCTTGCTAATCGACTACGCTCTTGATGCGGCGGTGGGCATCTCAGCTGGGATCGGCGCACTCACGTCCGCCATTCCGTCCTTGCATCCGCAAACACTCACTTTATGTCTGGTCGCGCTGGCGATTCTGACCGTGGTTAACCTGCGAGGGATGAGCGAAACAGGCGCGGTCTTCATGGTTCCCACTTACGCGTTTTTAGCCTGCATGGCGGTTGTGCTCGGACTCGGAATTGTTAAGACACTGACCAGCCATGGCCAGCCGGTTCCTATCGTTAGACCTCCCACTGCAAGTTTCGCCGGCGCTTTCAGTCTGTGGCTGCTGATTAAGGCGTACGCCAGTGGATGCACGGCGCTGACAGGCGTGGAAGCAGTCAGCAACGGCGTCGGAGCTTTCCGCGAAGATCGGACCAAGAACGCACGACGCACCCTGGGGATCATCATTCTCGCGCTCGCCATCATGCTCATCGGGATTGCGTTCTTGGTCAAGTCGTACCGCATTGTGGCCACCGATCCGAATGGCCCGAATTATCAAAGCCTGCTCTCCATGCTGTTCGGAGCTGTGGTCGGGCGCGGCTGGTTCTACTATGTCTCGATCGGTTCCGTCCTGCTGCTGCTAACGCTTTCGGCCAATACTGCTTTCGCCGATTTCCCCCGTGTTTGCCGGTTTGTCGCGGAAGACGGATTCCTCCCCACTGCCTTTGCCAATCGAGGCCGGCGTCTGGTTTACGCAGAAGGCATATGCGTCCTGTCGATCATCACTGCTGCTTTGCTGATCGGCTTCGGAGGTATCACCGACCGCCTCATTCCGCTATTCGCAGTAGGAGCTTTTCTCTCGTTCACCATGTCTCAGGCAGGCATGGTCGTGCATTGGAAGCGGCGAGGCGGTCGAGGTGCCGCCAGCAGCATGGCATTGAACATGGCAGGCGCCATCGCAACCGGCATCACCGTTTTGCTCGTAATAGTTGCGAAATTTGCCGAAGGTGCCTGGATCACCATCATCGCCATTCCTGCCCTGATAGTCACCATGTACTCAGTTCGTAACCACTACGAACGACTAAGGCGCGAAATCGCCCTAAGCACGCCGCTTGAATCCACACTCCCTTCCGCACCCATCCTGGTAGTCACTATGCAAGGCTGGACGCGAGTGAACAAAGAAGCACTTCGGGCTGCCATGGCGCTTTCGCAGGACGCTTCGGGTAGTCCACGTTTCCGAGGAAAACAAATCGAACGACTTCTGTGACCGCTGGGAAGAGTACGTTAAGCATCCAGCTGAAATCGGCAAGTTGCCCGTTCCACAGCTTGTTCAGCTGCATTCACCGTACCGGCTGGTTGTCACGCCGATTGTGGACTATGTGAAGGAACTCGCACACGAGAACGCAGATCGCCGCATCGTTACCGTAATTCCAGAACTGGTGGAGCGACGCTGGTTCGAGTGGCTCCTGCATACCCAGCGTGCCGAGATACTGAAAGCCCGGCTGCTGATGCTAGGCGAGGACCGCATCTCAGTCCTGAACATCCCTTGGTATCCCAAGACTGCGTAGTAAGAGCGCGCAGCCTGCCTGGGCGGCCGGCATATCTACAGCGAAACGGACCAGCCTTCTTTCCCCGCAGTGATCTGTTGTGCGCGTCTATCGAGGAGAAGCGTTTCTACGGAAGCGCTTTCTTACGTTCGCCAATAGCGGACATCACTGTGTCGAACCGCGCCTTCAAATTGTGAAAATAGGCGCTCTGAGCCACCGTGGGCGCAGCATCGACTCCGTCGACCATGGCAAACAGTGATTCCAAATCTTCCTGCAGTCGAGCCGGTGACTCGGACCGGCCCGAGCCAGCCGGCCGCCGCAATTCACCAAGCAGTTCTTCTTTATCCGTCGCCTCCGGAGCTGCGGACAGTTCGCCGATGGCGGCCACCACCGATTTACGCATGCTGGTCAGGTCTCTCGCCATTTCAAACTGAGCTTGCAGGTCCGACTCTTTCGCCGGGATAGACTGATCTAGCTTGACTTTGAAGGTCTGCACCGAGGCAACACCATCGAAGGTCAGTCTGGCGGTGTAAGTGCCAGGCAAGGCCTGCGGACCCTGCGACTCGCGTCCGCGGCCACCACCGGGCGAAGATGGCCCGGCGTAGCGCAAATTCCAGACGGCTTGATGCAAGCCACGCCCCTTTTTCACTGGCATCGTTTGAACCACCTGACCTGATTGGTCAACAATTTCAAACTTCGCCGTCTGTACATCGCCGGTTAGTAAATAATTCAGTTCCGCACCATACGGCGGATTTGCCCCCAAGTAAGTCTTGTCGCCGAACCCGAAGCGCGTCGGTCTCACGGCGTAGCGAAAAGCCGTTCGGATCGGCAATAAACCCGCCTTCACTTCTGCCGCTGCCAGTTCTTGGAGCTGCGTAAGATCGTCTAGAATCCACAGACTGCGTCCATGAGTGGCCACCAAGAGATCGTTGCTCTGTGGCTGAAAAACGATGTTACGGATCGCGATGGCAGAGGGCATATTGTCCCCGTGCAAAGGCATCCAACTAGCGCCGTCGTCAAAGGATCCGTAGAGTCCCAGTTCTGTTCCCGCGTATAACAATCGACCTTGCTGCGGGTCCTGCCGAATGGTCCATACGAACGCATTGGCCGGTAATCCCGAGCTGATTTCCCGCCAGGTTCGACCATCATCGGTCGATTTAAAGATGTACGGCTTCGGATCGTCGAACATGTGACGGTCAACCGAGATGTACGCACTGTGCTCGTCTTTCACGGCCGGTTCAACATGCGATATCGGTGATCCCGAAGGTATTCCCGGTACGTTCCCGATCAGATTTGTCCAGGTTCCTCCGCCATCGACGCTCCGTTGCAGATTACCGTCGTCCGTCCCTACCCACAGCAGGTTTCGCTTCGCTGGTGATTCGGCCAGGCTGGTGATCGTCGAGTACACCTCCGAAGCCGAGTTATCAACCGAAATCGGGCCGCCCACATTGCCCAGCTTGCCGGAATCTGCGTTCGTCAAATCATGACTCATCGCTTCCCAGCTACGGCCCGAATCACTCGATTGAAAGATCACATTCCCCGCAAGATACATGGTGTGCTTGCCAAACGGCGACCGCACCAGGGGAGCGTCCCAATTGAATCGGTAAGGCATTGCACTCGCAGGAGCGCCGCCGAAACTCCGAGGTTGCGGACTGATCACCTGCTGCTCGTGCGTCCGCAGATCGGTTCGCAGTAATGCTCCGCCAGGTTGTTCCGTTATGAGTATGTCCGGGTTGTCTGGATCGTGCAGCGAAGCAAATCCCGTGAATGGATTCAGCATGCGCCAGTCATCGTTGAAGATTCCGCCCGGCTCATGGGTACGACTTGGCCCGGTCCACGAGCCGTTGTCCTGCATACCGACAGTCACCTGATAGAACGGCGCTCGATCGTCTGCCGAAACGTGATAGAGCTGTCCTAGAGGGATATTGTTTACCTGCTCCCAATGCTTACCTGCGTCGTAGGTCACGGCCAAACCGCCATCATTCCCCTGCCAGATGCGGCGGCTGTCCTTCGGATCGATCCAGAGGGCGTGCAGATCCCCGTGAATGCCCGGAGACATCCGACTGAAATGCTTACCGCCGTCTCTCGATTCGAGTAGCGCATCCGATAGCACCATGATGTGGTCGGCATGGTCCGGCGCAACTCGTAGATCGGTGAAGTAATAGGCTCGACCCACAAGTTCGCGATCGCTCGACACACGCACAAAGGATTCGCCTTTGTCATTCGATCGGAACAGCGTTCCCTCCTTCGATTCGGCGATGACGTAGACGGTCTTAGAATCCGCAGGTGCAATCTTGATGCTGATCCGCCCCAGCAGAGACGGCAGCCCGGCCGTTATCTTTCTCCATGTGGCGCCCCCATCCCGCGAACGGAAAACTCCGCCTTGTTCACTGCCGCTACTGTAGGTCCACGGCTTGCGATCGAAACGCCACATCCCCGCGTAGACGATCTTCGGATCAGCCGGGTCCATCTCCAGGCCGACGGCCCCGTGTTCGGGGTCCACAAACAAGGTCTTCTTCCAGGTTCGTCCGCCATCCTCCGTCGCGAACACCCCGCGTTCAGCATTCGGCCCGAACGCGTGGCCGACGGCCGCAACCAGAACGTGATTCGGGTTCTTGGGATCGATGACAATGCGCGAAATCGTTTGTGTGTCGACAAGACCGACGTGCGTCCATGAAATTCCGCCGTCAGTCGACTTATAAACACCATCACCAAACGAAACGCTGTTCCTCAGGTTCGATTCGCCCGTACCCACCCAGACCACTTTCGGATTGGCAGGTTCGATGGCTATCGCCCCAATCGAAATCGTGGACTGCCGGTCAAAGATAGACTCCCACGTGATTCCAGCGTTTTCGGTCCGAAAAAGCCCTCCGGAACCGGAAGCCGCATAGACCAGCGAAGGGTCACCCGGCACAGCGGCAAGATCACTGATTCGTCCACCCATAACTGCCGGTCCCACACAACGCCACGGTAGATCGGCAATCAGGTCCGGGGTAGGTGCTGCCGCAGCAGTCGCGATCAGAACCGCCGCACACGCAAATGCCTTACACAACCTCATAGTCAGCCTTGGTCACGGTCTTGGATACAGCACGTTTTCTCGGCTGATATCGGATTCGCCATATGCTGGCTACTACGATCAGCAAGGCGCAACCCTCTACCAGGACCTTTTCACCATCCAGGTAATCCGGCGGCAGCGACTTCAGATTTGGATCGATAAGAATGCCATGCACGAAGAGGAACGCCGCCGCGACATACGAAACATAATGCAGCTTTTTCCAGAGCCGGCTGCCGAAGGCCGACCGGAAATACGAGGTTGCCACAACAAAGATCACCAGGTAAAAAGCCACCGCGCCCAGGCAGTTATAGAGCGTTTGTTTGGGCGAATGAAGGGGCCACACAATATCCCCGAGCTTGAAACCGGCAGTGCTGGAGAACGTCAGCGCAAAAGGATGCAGCACGATCAGCCCCAGTGCCATATAGGCCGTCCAGTTGTGTACATCAAAGATCGGCAGTCTCCGATGGGGCCACTGCAACACCGTGTTGTACCGGGCCGAGAGCAGCAGCCCTAACAAGATGTTGATAGTCAGCAGCACCATCGCAAACAAACCTGCATAGCTGGAAACGTCGACCGCTGTCATTCTATGGATTGTAAAAGATAGCTGCGCGCGCACAAGGCTGGCTCCCGCACAGAAACAGGGCTCTAGCATGGAGGAGTGATCGCCATCGTGATTACCTCCTTCGGTCCGCCCGACGTTTTACAACCGGCGGAGCGGCCCAAACCCGATCCGCAACCCCAAGAAATCCGAATTCAGGTGAAGGCGGCGGGCGTCGCACGCGCTGACCTTTTACAGCGCCAGGGTAAATATCCCCCGCCACCAGGCGCATCCGATGTCCCGGGGCTGGACGTAGCGGGCTTTGTCGACGCGGTCGGAGGCGAGGTGCAACAGTTCCGCAAAGGCGACCAAGTCTGTGCCATCCTTAGCGGCGGTGGGTACGCGGAGTACTGCATTGTTCCCGCGCAGCAGGTCCTGCCGATACCCGCGGGCTGGAGTTTCGAAGAGGCGACCACGCTGCCGGAAAACCTGTTCACGGTTTATGACAACCTGGTCACCCGCGCTGCCTTGCAAAGCGGCGAGACCGTGCTGATTCATGGTGGAACCAGCGGCATCGGGAGCACCGCCATCATGCTGGCCCGCACCTTGGGCGCCACGCCCTATGCGACTGCCGGCACCGACGAGAAGTGCCGGGCATGCCGGAAGTTCGGGGCAGAACACGCCATCAACTACCGGTCTGAAGATTTCGTCGCCTCGATCAAGCAGCAGACCGCCAACCGCGGCGTCGACGTCGTCCTCGATATCGTAGGCGCGCCCTATCTCAACAAAAACATCCAGGCGCTCGCAGTCGAAGGACGCCTTGCGTTGGTATCCATGCAAAGCGGATCAAAAGCCGAACTGGACATGACGCCGCTTCTGGTCAAGCGAGTTCGCATCGCCGGCTCAACCATGCGGGCCCGCACCGCGGAAGGAAAAGGATTGGTCGCTCAAAGATTGCGCGACCACATATGGCCGTTACTCCCAGGAAAGCAGCATATCTGGCCCGTGATCGACCGGATCTTTCCGCTCACGGAAGCCTCCCGGGCCCACGCGCGCATGGAAAGCGGAGAGCACATCGGAAAAATTGTTCTGCGGCCCTGAACTTTTCCAGCACGTCGCGAACTAAGGCATCGCGAGAAGCGCCGCCATCGTCTCGACTCCATCCCAGAGATTCTGGAGCCGGAGATTTTCGTTTGCCGCATGCTGGTTGTCGTCGTGGTTCGCGATCGGAACGCTGATTGTCCGCGTACGGGCGGCCCTCTCCATGGCTTCCAGCGGTACAGTGCCTCCGGAGGTAGGAAGCAGAATCACTTTGCCCCGAGCGCTCTCCACAGCTCGTATCACGTCTGCCGCAATCGGCAAGTCCATCGGCGTACGCGAAGCGTTCTCACCTTCGTCAGCCTTGATGTATGCCACTCTTGGATGCTTTAGCAGCTCGTCGCGTGTCGGCTCGACGTTCGTGACGAAATAGCCTCGCGAGCGCACATAGTCGATCACCCGCTGCTGCTGAATTTGCGCGGGAATGCCGACGACCAGCCGTAAATCAAGATTCGCCGTGGCAGTTGATGGAATGGCGTTCGTCGCGCGTGCCCCCGTCTGTCCCGATGAAATCCCATTGATGTTCAGCGACGGTTCATTGATCAGATCCAGCAACGGTCTGCCATTCCCTTCGGTTCGTCCCAACACAAACTCCTGGCGCATCTTGTCATCCAGCGAAGGGGCCTCCGAGAGAGCCTTCTTTTCAGCCGTTCCTAACGGTTCTATGCCGTCGTAGAAGTGTGGAATCAGAACGTGACCTTCGGCATCCTTCATGCCGGCGAGCAACTGCGCAAGCATCATGGCCGGATTGGGTGCCCAGTTCCCATAGTGTCCGCTATGGAGAGGGTGCGCCGGTCCGTACAAGGTGATCTGAACGTGCGCGTCGCCACGCGCTCCAAAGGTCAGAATCTGCTGCCGGTTCTGGGCCACCGGTCCATCACAGACCAGCCACACGTCCCCCCCAACCAGGTCGCGATTCGCCATCAGAATTTGCTCCAAATGTGCCGAGCCCGCTTCTTCTTCTCCTTCCCACACGAAGCGAATATTTGCCTGGAGCGGCAGCTTGGCCGATTGGAGAGCATGCAGGGCGGTTAGCTGAGCGAAGATCGCGGCCTTGTCGTCCCCTGCGCCTCGCGCATAGACCCTCGGTTCGCCATCCACTACTTTGATCTGCGGATCGAACGGTGCGCCCCCGGTCCACTCGCTCGGAGTCACAGGCTGTCCGTCGTAGTGGGCGTAGAACACCGTCGTTTTCTTCGCTCCCGGAGTTCGCAACTCGCCGTACACGACAGGTGGAACAGAGGTCGCCAGCCCGGGTGCGGTTAGTAACTTCGTTTTCACTCCGGCCTGTTGAAGTG
The DNA here is from genome assembly GCA_963814195.1 of uncultured Acidobacteriaceae bacterium. Classification (GTDB taxonomy): domain Bacteria; phylum Acidobacteriota; class Terriglobia; order Bryobacterales; family Bryobacteraceae; genus Bog-105. The sequence continues at coordinate 408,715 of CAWFBU010000001.1, read as the reverse complement.
CTTGTAACAGGTAATCGGCATTCCGCCGGAGGCCGGCCGAGTCTGCCGCGACGTTCGGAATTGACAGAAACTCCATGTACTGCTTTGTAAGTTCATTGCGATGCGATGTGACGTAGTTACGGGCGAGTTCCGGCGGAGCGGCTTCAGCAACCAGCAAAGAGATACAACAGAAACAACCGGACACCGCCATCCACCGGAAAGACATGATGTGCAAGTTAGCACGAGGGAGCGGTTGGTCGCGTTGCCGTCCGCGTGAGACCCTCTCCACCCATACTGGAAGCATGCGCATCGGCATCACCTGTTATCCAACCTACGGCGGCAGCGGCATCGTTGCTACCGAATTAGGGCTGGAATTAGCACGGCGCGGTCACCAGGTTCACTTCATCAGCTATGCCCATCCCGATTCGGCTCGACACCGATGTGCCGGGCATCTTCTACCACGAAGTGGAAGTCTCCAACTATCCGCTCTTCCACTACCCGCCCTACATGCTGGCGCTGGCATCACGGATGTTTGAGATCGCCGGAAGCTCATCAGCTCGATCTGCTGAACGTTCACTACGCCATTCCCCATTCGGTCTCCGCGTTCCTCGCCCAGCAGATGACCGCGAGCCGACGGCTCCCCTTCGTCACCACTCTGCACGGAACCGATATCACGCATCGTGGGTGCAGACCCCACCTATTTCGCCATCACCAAATTTTCGATCGAAAAATCGGATGGCATCACCACCATCAGCGAGTACATGCGGGATCGAACCTTCGAGTTCTTCGGCGTGCGCAATCCCATCGAAGTGATTCCAAACTTCGTCAACTGCTCTCTATACGAACCGGACGAGGAGCGGCAACATTCCGGCCGTAAACGGATTCTCCACATCTCGAACTTTCGACCGGTTAAACGCGTCCTGGATTGCATCTACGTGTTCGCCAGGGTCCGGCAAGCAGTCGATGCCGAACTGGTTATGGCGGGCGACGGACCAGATCGAGGCCCAGCAGAGCGTCTCGCCCGCGAACTAGGAGTCGTAAGCACGTCCGCTTTCTGGGCAAGCAGGACCACATGGAACGCCTGATTCCCTGCTATGCACGCGCTCCATCTCCCCAGCGAAACGGAGGCATTTGGCCTGGCCGCTCTGGAGGCCATGGCGTGCGGAGTTCCACCTGTCGCTACCCAAACCGGCGGCGTTCCCGACCTGATCACGCACGGGTGGACGGCTACATGGAAGCAGTAGGAGACCACGCCGGTCAGGCTGCGCGTCTGGTCGCGCTCCTCTCAGACGACCCGCTCTGCACCGGAAGCTTGCCCGCGCCGCCCGCCAAACCGCGCTTACCCGCTTCTGCACTGATCTGATCATTCCGCGTTATGAGAACCTACTACCAACAGGTTTGTAACGGTAACGGAACTTAACGTGCTAAACCGGTGTCTAAACCGGTAGATGCGTTTTCTTGAACCCCTTGGGGAGTAGAATTTCAAGCGATGGCGAATCCGTTGTCGGGCAACTCGAGTAGCTTGTCCATCCTGGCAGGCGCTCAAAACGGCATTTCCGAAGAAGATGCACGAATCCTGCGGGGTCTGCGTGCTGGTGTTGAAAATGCATACGAAGAACTGATGGACCGCTACGAGCATCCGGTCTACAGCATGGTGTATCGCCTGCTCGGCAATCAGAATGACGCCTGTGATGTCGTGCAGGAGGTCTTTCTCAAGGTGTTTCGCGGGGTACACTCCTTTCGACGAGCAGAGTAGCCTGCGGACCTGGGTCTACCGCATAGCCGTGAATGAGGCGCATAATCATCGCCGCTGGTTTGCGCGCCATTGTCGTCGGGAAGTTCCTCTCGAGAAAGAGCGTCCCGAACAGGAGCACGTCGTCGAACTGGCGCAAGATCCAGGCCCGTCTCCCTACGATCAGGCACTCGATAGCGAGACCAGAGTCCTGATTGAACGGGCTCTTACGCGGATCAATCCGCTTTATCGGACGGCGGTCGTGCTCCGGGACGTTCAGAACATGAGCTATGAAGAGATCGCGGAAATTCTGCAGATCTCGCTCGGAACCGTAAAGTCGCGCATTGTGCGCGGCCGTGAAGCTTTGCGTCGTGAACTGAGTCAGCAAACTCAACAAGGATTTGCTGAGGCTTTGGCCTAGTAGCTGCATGGTCATCGCTCAGGATCAAGCATGAGGAAGAGTCAGACATGAATTGCTGGAGTACCAAACGTCGGCGTGAGGATTTTGTCGATGATCGGCTGCGTCCAAGTGAGCGTGCCCGTATCGCATCCCATATTGCCGAGTGTCAATCCTGTGCGGTCGAATTTGACCAGGCGCGGGCGGTTCGAGACACGCTACGAAAGCTGGCTGCGCCGAAACTACCGTCAAACTTGCGTCTGGCGTTGCGAGTAAAGGCGTCTCAGGAACGCTCCGCTGTCGAAAATCATCGCGGCTCGAGGCTCGTCCGCCTCTGGGAGGGCTGGCTTTATCGGATTGATGAGCTCATGCGGCCCCTCACCATTCCCGCCACCGGCGGATTGCTTTCCAGCATTATCCTTTTCGGCGCATTAACGTTCACAATCGGTTCAACCACCGCTTCGGCTAACTACGAGGTTCCCGTTGTTTATGCGGACCAGATGGAGGCGAACCTCGTTCCCATGCAACTGAAAACGTCGGTTTTGCTGACACTCAGTCTGGACGGCAAGGGACACATCACCGATTACGCCTTCCGCGACAAGTCCGCAGCCTTTATGGGCGACGCTACTCGCCTGCAATATAACAACATCGCGATGCCAGACTTCCCTAGCGTACTTGCCATCACATCGCCCATCAACCGCGATATCAGCATCAAATTCGTCCCGATCGTTTTTAGACCCTAGTTGCTGTATCGATTTCCCCGTGCATTCGCACTGCGGATCGGACACGGGCAGCTTGGCTGTTAGCGGCCTTCGTCTTCCTCATCACCTATTCAGTGCTACCGAGACGCCGCTCTTCGCGTTGTCAATGTCCAGACGTCGTCTAGTAGGGAACATTGAACGTTTAGCTGGGTCTGAGACATTTTCGGTGAGAGACGTAGACGCTAACCTGATAACGGAACAATGGAAGTGCGCGAAAAGGGACGTGAATTTGAAATTACAACGATTTTCGGCGTGCTTTTCGTGGCAGTCCTATGGGTTGCGTTGGGCAACAGACGGGAATGGAACGGTGTTTTCGCTAGAATCCAAAAACTTCAACCTTCGACCGCAGCTACGATTCGTCTAACCTGTTTCCCTGGTGCCAGTCGAACATACTCGGATGGCGGGAATGTGTCTTTCTTTGTATCCGGAAATCAGAAGGAAGCCGGCCTTGACTGGAATGGCAAGCGATATCTTTTGACGAGAGTTGTGGACTCAAAACAGCTTCAGTTTAGGAAGAGTCCTGGTGAAGACATCGGTTTCGATATCTGGAAGTCTGGCACTGGATTCGACGTGTGGCACGGTGACGGAGCATTTTACGAGTGCTTTGAGCGTAATCAAGTTGAGACTCCTAACCAGAGATAACGCTTCCTGAACAAGCTTGATTTCAGACTTAACGGCAATCGCTCGCTCTTCTGCAGAACCTTGTCTTAGATCTCTAACCCAGCCGCTTATACGAGTAATCTTCCTCGTTCCGCGTCAGGTTCGGGCTATAGAACGGATCATGCGCGATCAGTGAAGTCCATTTCGAACGCATTCTCGCGACTTCTTGCGGATGCGGAATCAGGTCTTTCGACGTCTTCGATAGCGCCTCATAGTGATAGAGAAGCGCATGCGGCGTGTAAAGCACGCGGTAACCACGGCTTCCAATCTTCAAGCAGAGATCGATGTCGTTGAAGGCCACCGCGAAATCCACCTCATCAAAGCCACCGACCTCCCAGAAAACCCGGCTTTTGGTCATTAGACACGCGCCCGTCACTGCCGAAACGTTGCGGATCACATCGGAAAAATCGAAATAGTGGCTGACTGATCCATCCAGCGCCTTAAACGCATGACCGCAATTGTCGTAAAGGCCCATCACCACGCCGGCGTGTTGAATGCGTCCGTCGGGATACAGAAGCTTCGCTCCCACCGCACCCACTTCCGGGCGCTCAATCAACTCCACCATGGCTTCCAGCCAGTCGTCCGCGATCACCGATGTGTCGTCGTTCAGAAAGAGAAGAATGGGCGAATCGCATGTTTTTGCTGCGGTGTTGTTTAAGGCTGAGTAGTTAAACGGCTTATTACGCTGGTCCACGTAACGAATGGAAAAACCCCGCCCATTCAGCTCGGTAACTAGGCTTTTAATGACGGGACCTTTGGAGTTATCGACGATGACGATCTCGTAGCTCTTGAATGTCGTCTTGGCGCGGATGCTCTCCACGTTGGCGCGTAAGATATCGGCCTTACCGCCCGACGCGATAATAATGCTCACCCGTGCAGTGGCCGCAATCGGATAGTGCACCCGCCATCGTCCGACGATCGAGCTGGGCTCAACGGTTGAGCCCGGGTTCGACTTCGAAAGTGAGTTCTGCAAGGCCCTCTGCGCAGCGGCGATGGCGTATTGTTTGTTGTCGATTGTGGAAGCCGTTGACGCAATGCCCGCACGCCAGTGGTAAAGCACCTTCGGAACATGGTGGATGCTTTTGGCTTCCTGGGTGGCTTTCAGGATCAGATCGTAGTCCTGGCTTCCATCACAATCCGAACGAAAACCGCCGATTCGTTTGACAAGATCGCTCCGCAACACCAGCAGGTGACAGATGTAGTTTTCCGAGAGAAGCAGATCCGGCGACCAATCTGGCTTGAAGAACGGTTCGGAACGCCTGCCCCGATCATCCAGCTTGTCCTCGTCACTGTAAATCAGGTCCGCTTCTTCATCCCGGTCGAGTACCTCGCAGACATGCGCGAGAGCATTCGGGGAGAGCGTATCGTCGTGATCGAGTAGCGCGATAAAGTCGCCGGTCGCCATCTCCGCCGCGCTGTTGCAAGCCGCCGAGATCCCGCCCTGCGTTGCCCGATAGGTAACGCGGATGCGTTTATCGGATGCTGAAAATTCTTGGAGAATGGAGCGAGGCTCAGGTTTAGACGAAGCATCGTCTGCAATGCAAAGCTCCCAGTTGTCATAGGACTGCTTCACTACGGATTCGATCGCCGCCGTCAACTCCGCCGGAACCGTGTTGTAGACCGGCATCAGAATACTGAATTTCGGCTGCTGCTGGAACGTAGCCAGCTTGATGCCGATCAGAGCTTCGTCCGATGTCTCGAATTCATGGATCCAGCGGGCGTAAGGAGACGGAAAGCCCTTCTCATGGTCGATCAGGACCACCGTACGCGTTTCTCGGACTGGCATGCCTTCCGAGTAGAGCCTTAGAACAATTGGGTACGTGCCGTTCGGCAGATCCTCCGAATCAAACTCATACTGAAAGCCCGCCCTGCCGGTGGCATCCAGATTGGGATGAGCACGCTTTACATCAGGGCGCGGCATCGAGGGCTGTACGCGCGCCGGCTTCATTCCTGAAACCGCGACCTCCAACTCGTCTACGCCTCCTTCCGCCAGGCACCAGCCTCTAACAGCGATCACACCGCTCCTGGGGTTACGGTCCCCCTGGCTCGGCTCATCACACACTAAATACGATTGCTTATCACTGAGGCCGATGGTGTCGGAATTTGCCTGTTTGCCTCGTCCTAGAAGCCGTTGGGCGACCCCGCTGGCCGTCCGCAATGTTCGCCACACTCGGCCTGATAGCATCTCCATCTGGATTCGGTCTACGCGCGATATAGAGCTCTGCTGAGCCCTCATTTGCTCAGCCTGGGACTCCAGCATTTCGACTACTTTGCTCATTTGGAGTTGCGAAGTCTTGATGTACGCCTCAAGCCTGCGAATCCTCGCCTGCAAGGCCTCTACCTCAGATTGCAACGGATCAGTGCCGGTCATGCCTCTTTGCAAGATAACAACCGGCGAGACTACCTCGATGTTAAGTTGCAAAAGTGCGGTCTCAGTTCGTCAAGCGATTCAAAGCTCAAACCAAAGGAATCGTCCGTCGCCAGCGAGAGCTGTTCTTCCCCGATCGCACAACTCGCGATTATCGTGCGTGGTCTTCAGCTCACATGGCAGAGAGAGCTAAGCACTACCGCAACGCGCTGGAGCCCGGCCTGCTCTCCGTCATCACGGCCGTCTGGGATGGCAGCCCCGTGCCCTACCTCCGCGAGCTGGCGCAATCCATTGCCTCTCAAATCGGCAACGCGGAAGCACAATGGTTCATCCTGGCTAACGGCTGCTCTAACGCCGAATTGGTTGCATATCTGAAGCAACTCGCGGCCTATCCCTTCGTCTCCATCCACTGGCTCGGCCACAACGCAGGCATTGTAGGAGGCCTGCGCGAGTGTCTCGACCGCGCGAATGGCCGATACATCCTTCCAGTCGATGCCGACGATCGCCTGTACCCGGATGCCCTGCAAATCATAACCGCGTACATTCAAGCCAACGACTATCCGGCGCTCCTGTACACAGACGAAGACAAAGTTGCAGGTTCGGGTATTTACCAGCCTTACTTCAAACCGGATTGGGATCCCGTGCTTTTGGCAAATTCTGCCTACATCGCACACCTCGGCGTTGTCGACCGCAGCATAGCCCTAACGCTGGATGCATACAGCGACAGATCGGCCGAAGGCAGCGCCGATTGGGATCTCTTCACTCGTTTCGCGAACGCCGGACACTCCGCAATTCATATTCCGGAAGTCGTTTACAGCTGGCGCATTCATGCGCATTCCACTGCCGACGACGCGGCTACCAAACCATACATCCGTTCGTCACAAGAGGCCGTTCTCCGCCGCTTTCTCGGATCACACACTGCCGGGAGAAACTTCTCGGTGGAACCGAGTACGCTGTTTGGTCCACAGGCCGCCCACCTGCGTTTACTGCGCCGGCCAGTTTCCGCTCCGTCGTTCCAGATCCGGCACAACATCCTGTCGTTAAGCGCTCTGGCTGCCGAGGCCTCAGCGCTCTCTCAGCAGCACGAGTTCATCGGGTTAGTCAGTCCCGACATCGACATCCACCCCGAGTCCGCAAACTGGCACTGGGACGCCCTTGGGCTGTTTGAACTCTTCCCCGATGCCATCTTCGTCGGAGGTCGCACCACCAACTCTTCCGGTCTGGTCGTGGACGGCCCCCGTTATCTCGGCTTCGGCCAGCTATACGGCTCCCCCGATGCCGGTCGAAAAGTTTCCGATCCCGGCTACTTCGGCCAGATGTGGAAAGAGCGGTCGGTTTGCGCGCTCGGCACGAGTCTGTGTCTCATTCGCTCAGTAGATCTGGTTCGCATCCTCGCCGCGCTCCCAGCCGAAGCAACGCTCGATCATCTCGGATGCTGGATTGCCGCTGATGCGCTGCGCCATGGCCGTCGGATCATCTATAGCCCGTTCCTTCACGCGGTCGAGAACCACCCCCGCAAATCTCCTATGTCGCAGGTGGAAGAAGAAGCGTTTCGGGCCCGTTATGCCGCCTTGATCCCCGACCGCCGCTACTACCCTGCGCCCTTTTCACTCGCAAAAGGGTATGAAATTTCTGACGACTCAAAATTTGCTGACGAGCCAAAGCCCACCAACCATCAATAGGCACCCCGCAGCGCGGGGCCATGAGATCGGATGTACCTTAAACCCGATCCAACCGAAGTGATCAATCACTACGGACGTGACAAGCGAGGCAGTCACGCTGATGCCGCTAAACACTCCCGAGCCGAGTCGCTGCGCAAGCGTAATGCCCGTCATGGTTGACGCGATGCTCAACAATCCGCCCATCCAGGCCCACCACGGCACCTGTGCGAGCTTTTGTGAACCCGGCCATGCCTCCCGCACAATCAACTGGATAAACAGTACTCCTACGAGGCCCGATAGATACACCCAAACTGCCGTGAGGACCGCTTGGTCGATAGATTTACGGAGTTCGGCATTTGCCCCCGCCTGCCCCGGATTTGCTATGCCCGCGGCAATCGCGGCGATGTATATGAGCCAGTTCACAATCCATAGTGGCAAAGAGTTTCGAGGCAAATCACTTTTCGCTTGCTGTTCTAAACTTGGATCTTGCCTCAAAAGCTGGGACAACATTTTCTAGTTGCTCCTGCCATCCTGGAACAGCTCGCATCCGCTGCTTGCCCTACCGGCACCACACGCGTTATCGAAATCGGCCCGGGCCGCGGCGCACTGACTCGGCACCTTTTGTTGCGGGCCGACGAGGTCCAGGCCATCGAGATCGATCGCAATTTGGTCGCTTACCTGAAGCGCAACTTCCCAGCAGAACCCAAGCTTCACGTGCACGAGGCCGATGTGCTCGACGTCGACTTAGCGCAATGGGGTCCTGCCGTCGTTGCTGGTAATCTCCCCTACTACATCACTTCTCCGATCATCGAACGCTTCTTACGCCTCAATGCCGACTTCCCTTCCGCCGTTTTCCTGATGCAGCGAGAGGTAGCCGAGCGTATCGTCGCCGGTCCCGGCACGCGCGATTATGGCTACCTGACTGTCGCTGCCCAACTCGTCTGCGAAGTCAATCTGGTTTGTCACGTGCCGCCCTCGGCCTTTTCCCCGCCCCCTAAAGTCGATTCCGCAGCCGTGAAATTTACGCGCAGGGCAGAACAGGTCGGCAATCTTCCGAAACTTCTCCAGTTCGTGGGACGTTGTTTCGCCCACAAACGTAAAAACCTGCGGAACAACTTGCGGCCGTTCTATGGCGACGCGCTGGACGGATCGGCCGAAGCAAACCTCCGCGCCGAGCAACTCTCCCTCGCTCACTTCATCGCGCTCTATCAGCGTCTCTCCACAAGAGATAAGAACGACATCGCCCCTGTAAACTGAAGCTTCATGATCCGGGCTCGCTTTGCGCCATCGCCGACTGGTTATCTCCACATTGGCAGCGCTCGAACGTTTATCTTCAACTGGCTCTTCGTCCGCAGGAATCAAGGCACCATGGTGTTGCGCATCGACGATACTGACGTTGACCGCAATACCGAAGCTTCTCTGAACTCCATCTACGAAGGCTTGAACTGGCTCAACTTGGGCTGGGACGAATTCTATCGCCAATCGGAACGTCTCGAACTCCATCGCCAGCTCGCCTTTGACCTGCTTGCCAGAGGCTTTGCCTACCGTGACTTCGCCCCTGCCGTTGCGGAGGGCGAAGAGCGTGGGCATACGGAAGGTCCGTGGCTCTTTAACCCGGAGACGCGTGCCCTGTCCAATGAGGAGAGTGAGCGCCGTGCCGCTGCCGGCGAGCCTTTCGTCATCCGCTACAAAGTCAATCGCGACCCGGTACAGGAAGTCCGCTTTGTCGACGAGGTCTACGGTTTACAAACCAAGCTGACCGCCGATATCGAAGACTTCGCCTTACTCCGCAGCAATGGCATGCCAACGTATCACCTGGCCTCGTGCGCCGACGATATCGATTTGAAGATTACTCACATCATCCGTGGCCAGGACCATCTTTCGAATACCTTCAAGCACGTCCTGATTTTCCAGGCCGCAGGAGGCTCCGCGGAGAGTATAGACGTGAAGTTTGCTCACCTGCCCCTGCTGATTGCACCCGACGGCGCAAAGCTCTCGAAGCGTAAACATGGTCCTGTCGTCAGTGTCACCACCTATCGAGACAATGGCTTCCTTCCCCAGGCCTACATCAACTTTCTTTGCCTGTTGGGCTGGTCGCCGAAGAACGACCGCGAGCAGATGTCCATCGCCGAACTGACCGCCGCGTTCTCTTTCGAAAGCGTCAACCGCAGCAACGCTGTCATCAACTTCAGCGAGGCCGATCCCATAGATCCCAAAGCCATGTGGTTGAACTCTCAGCATCTGCGTACCATGCCGGTCGAGGAACTCACGCCGATGGTCCGCCGTACTCTGGAAGATCATCACTTGACTCCCCCGGCAGATGAAGCATTCTTTCAGCACGTCGTCGACATTGTTCGATCCCGCTTTTCTTCCCTGCTTGATTTCCCTATCAAGGGCCGTGCCTATTTCGCGGACGACTTCCACCTGGAACCGCAGGCTAAAGAAAAACTGGATGCCCCGCATGCCCGTGAACTGATGCATGTCCTCGCTGACCGCATCGAGGCTGATCCCGAGTTCACCGAGACCAGTGTGGAAGCGAACCTGCGAAAGCTGGCTGAAGAGAAAGGCGTTAAGGCGGGCTTGCTCATCAACGCCAGCCGCGCCGCACTCACCGGCCAGTCGGTCGGCCCTAGTGCGTTCGCCATCTTCACCTGCATCGGTCGCGACCGCGTAATCAAACGCTTAAGGAGCGTCTAATGCCCCGCATTATTGTCGGTCTCGGAGGCTTGTTAAGTGACGCTTCCTGTTGTGTTCTGAAGGATGGACAGATTGCGTCCGCGGTCGAGCAGACCAAGGTAGCGCGCCACGATCGACCCGGCGCTTTTCCCGATGAAGCTTTTCAGATCTCTCTCGATGTTGCAGGAGTGAAGCTGACAGAGATCGATTGCGTGGCCATCGCCCGCCGCTTTGCCGCCACATCCGAGAGCCTGGCCCAGTTGGAGTTGAAGTCTCGCTTCCCTCATAGCGAGATTGTTGTGGTCGAGCACCATCAGGCTCACGCCGCCTCTAGTTTCTACTGCTCCCCTTTCCGCTCGGCGGCGGTCTTGAGCATTGACCGCGCAGGTGACTACCGCTCAGCTGTGCTGTTTCGAGGCGAAGAAAATCATCTAACGCCCGTTCGTGAAATGTACTTCCCGGACTCGCTCGGGGATCTCTACAATCGCGTCACGGACCTACTGGATTTTGAGCCTCGTGCCGACGAACATAAAGTTCAGTGGCTCTCCGCATTTGGAAAGCCCGTTTATGTCGAGGTCTTTCGCAAACTTCTGGGCCTCTCCAGCGCCGCCTGGCCGCATTTTGAACGCGCCTACATCGATGCCGATCAACTCAACGCCGGGGGCTTCAGCCAGCGTTTCTACGAAGAGTGCGGCATTTCGGATGCAGGTTTGTTGCCTCAGGAAATCAAAGCCGATCTCGCAGCCAGCCTTCAAGTGGCGCTTTCCGAGTCTGTTTCGAAGATGTTAGGTAAAAGCGAGAACGTCTGTATCGCCGGCGGTCTTTCGCTGAACAGTCTGCTGGTGCACTCGCTTGAATCGCAGTACGCAGGCGTCTTCGTGCAGCCGACTGGCGGAAATGCCGGTACCTCACTGGGGGCCGCTCTCCACGCCTTTCACAACTTTTATTCCGAGCCCGTCCGTCCCCGTTTCGAAACACTCTTCCTCGGCCCGTCTTATTCGCCGCAGGAGGTGAAGAAAGTTCTCGAAAACTGTAAGCTTCGCTTCCGCTTCCTTCCCACCGATGAGGAATTGATCGCGGATGCGGTGAAAACCTTAAATGACAATAAGATTGTTGCGTGGATGCAAGGCCGCCTTGAGTTTGGTCCGCGGGCTCTAGGCAATCGCAGCATCCTGGCGTCTCCGCTGAACCCCTATTCCAGCGAGAACCTGAACGTTTACATCAAGCATCGGGAAAACTTCCGTAAGTTCGCCGCCTCCGTCCCGGAAGAGCTGGCATCCCAGTATTTTGAAGTCGGATCGAACGCGGGTTATCTTGCTACGGTCGGACGCGTCAAGCCGGAGCATCGCAAGACCTTCGCTGCCGCTATTCTCGGTGAGGACACCGTTCGCATCCACACAGTCAGCAAATACAGCAATCCCCTGTACCATGCCTTGCTGCTCGCCGCAGGTCAATCCACTGGTCTCCCCGCTTTGTACAACACCAGCTTCAACCTGTTTGGTGACCCGCTTGTGTGTACCCCGCGCGATGCCGTTCGCAGCTTCTATTCGTCCGGCATCGATACGCTGTTCGCTGGTAACTTCGTGGTGGAAAAGTAGGGCTACGGCTTCTGCTTAAAGTACGTCTGCATGCCCTGCTCAGCCAGCCCGAGCGCGCGCACCAGCGAGACCTTCGCAATGTTGTCCTGATACTGGGCGGTAATCAGATTCTCGTTCGCATCTGCAACCGCCTGCTGAGCCTGCACCACTTCCACCGTATTTGTAACCCCCGCCGCAAACCGATCCTGGGCTTGCTTCAACGTCTCAGCCGACAGGTCAACATTGCTCCGGGCCACCTCCACCTGCGCCGCTGCCGAGTTGAGATCGAAAAGGGCGTTGCGTACGTCTGAATCGATTTGCCCCTTCAGATTCTCCATCTCGTTCCGGCGGTTGCGAAGTTCGGAATCACTTTGCAGCACGTCCGCTTTAATCCTGCCCCCGTCGAAGATATTGAATTGCAATGAACCCGTCACATTAAAAACGCCATGTGAACTGGTGAACAAATGCAGCCCCTGGTCCCCGAAGAACCCAGTAACACCCAAAGTCGGATATCGTTCTGCTTTACTCGCGCGCAGCGTGAACTCCGCCGCTGCACTCTTGCCTTTGCAGCCAGATAGTCCGACCGGTTCTCGTATGCCCGTCCCAACGCCTCTTTCAGTTGGATGACGTCCGGAGGTAGCTGCAGCGCCGGATCGGTCACAGTGAAGTCTTGCCCGAGAGGCAATCCGATTACCCGGGCCAGAGCCAACTTATCTTTCTCAAACTGGTTCTTCACTGAAATAAGGTCTGCTGCCGCTGTTTCAACTGCACTTGAGATCGCAGGACGTCAATCGCAATTGCCGTTCCCGCATCGTGTCTGCGCACGGCGTTCGCATAAACCGCATTGTCGGCATCAATCTCGGCTTGCGTCGCTGAAATCCGAGCGGCATCGGCAATAATCTGCAGGTACCCGTAACCCACGCCCAGCACCACTAGATCGCGCGCATTCTTCACAGCTCAGTGCGGAAGCCCTCACTGTCTTCGCACTGACTTATAACCGCTGATTGCCGAGTAATCAAACAGCGAAAGGCTTGCATTGATTTGTGCACTCTGATATGTGTATGGCGGAACGATGGTCGGTATGGAGAACCCGGCGCTGGGCGGCAGATGAATGTTAAAACCCTGAGCCGCCAAGTTTAATTCCTGCTCTACCGCGCTTACCTGGCCGGTCACCCTTGGCAGCAGCAGGCTGATGGCACGTAGCCGTTGAGCGACGGACTCTCGCCCTGACTCAATGTTTGTTAGCAGGCCGAGGTTTGTACGAAGTCCGCGCTCAATCGCCTGCACCAAAGTTAAAGGAATCGGCGTATCCGAGGCTTGGCCCTGCGGAACGCTGCCCCGAAAACTCTGGTCGTTTGTTTGTGGAGCCGGCGTCATGGACGCACTGCCGCTACCCGAACCGCTACTCGCTGAAGGCGCCGCCCCTTGCTGACCCGCAGCTTTGCACCCCCGCCGCCTGATGACCCAGCTCCGATCCCGTCTGACCCTTGCCCCGAATAGCGCGACTCCTGTCACCACCGCCAGCGCACATATTCTGGCAGTCAATGCCTGTCTGTCCTCTACCCATTCATCTGTTCCATAAGCGCGCCGACACCAGTCACAAACCCATAAATACATGGGTTCGATGCACAATTCATCGGATTTGCACCACCACGCCCGAAGATATTTAAGACCTTAACCGATTTTGCCAGACTGCTCTACATGTGCCGCTTGAGAAATGAGCAGATTTCGTAGCCGGTCATGAACTTGAAAGGCGATTCGCCCATCGTGTAATGCCCGCAAGGCAGAATCGAAACCGCATGGTCCCAGTTTCGCTCCCGCGCACCTTCAATCACCTGTTCCGAAAGCTTCACCGGGAAGGTTGTGTCGTATTTCGTATAAATGAATTTTGAGCTTTTCTTCTTAGAGCTGTACAGGTCGTAATAGCTTGGCGGGCTAATACACATCCAGTACTTACGCAGATCGTCGAGGCTTACTTTACCCTCCAGACTGCTGCGGATGTGGCGCGTTGAAAGGCCCTCCCAGACTACGTCGGCTACGTAGGTAGAGCAATGATTGAAAACGTTCACGCTAACGCGAGGATCAAGCGCCGTCGCTAGAAAAGCGTAGCAGGAGCCGATACTGGTACCGACAATCCCAAGGCTTTCGTAACCCTGTTCCTCAAGCCAGTCGAAACAAGCTCTTGTGTCTATCACGGCCTGCCTCGTCGCATCAATCGTTCGGCAGATATTGGATGACATGGCATAATCCGCCCTCGACAGATCCTGCCGGCGTACGTTCATCGTGATAGGGCAGACTCAAACGCAAGGCACTGATCCCTAACTTCGCTATGCCGGCTGAAAATGCGTTATGCTGCGGCAGTTTTGAGTTCCAGTGCGGCAGCACGACTACTGCCTTGCGATTGTTGTTCTTCGCCGGATACCAGAGTCCGCGGACGCTATTGTTTTCAGGATATGGAGTCCTGCACCGGCGAATCGAACTGGAGCCAGTTGTCTGTTCCTAAGTCGAATTTCGACGGCTTCTGTAAGCGAAAAACTCCTCGGCTCGGCAATGGTGCGCTCGTTCATGCACAGAAGAAATCGTGAGGGCTTCTGGATTCAGGTTCGCACTGGTCCACCATCGGCCAGTCTCTACTCCACTCGATTCCATAATCAAATGGCGAACAATACGGTCTGTGGATCGGAAACAAAGATGATTCTCCCAGTCCGTCACCCAACTCTCGTAGCGGCGTCCAACCGGGCGCAGCAATCGTCTCATGCCACGCGAACCATGTGCTTTTACGCGGCGATTTCCGGCACGATACGGGTCGGCCCGTTACAAATAATGTCGATCCATGTAGGGCGTTCTTCTCATTTTAGCGGCACCCATACCCTGAAAGCTGCGCGCACACTCAACCTGCTATAAAACTTCTATGCCACGCTATGCTGCGGTTGATATCGGGAGCAACTCAGTCCGCATGATGGCGGCTGAAGTCAGTCATGGCGTCACGACGGTTCTTGCTCAGGATCGTCAGGTTACTCGGCTCGGTGAGAGCGTTTTCCGCTCCGGCCGAATTAGTGAAGAAGCTTTCGATTTCCTTATCCCTACCTCATCCCGGATGGCCGGGATGTTCGGCAAACTGGGCATCCTCGGTGTTCGTGCCGTAGCGACCGCCGCCGTACGAGACGCCAGTAATCAACGTGAGTTCATTGAACGAACCAGTCAAGCGCTCGGCACCGATGTCGAAATCATCTCAGGCCCGGAAGAAGCCGGCTGATCCATTTGGGGTATCGGCTCGCTGGCCCCGCCCCGAAGAGAAGACCCTCATCGTCGATGTAGGGGCGGTAGTGCCGAGCTGATCTCAGCCGGAACGGCCGCCGTCGATGCCCAGTCCCAAAGCCGCTTGGCGCCGTCAGGCTTACAGAAATATTTCTGAAGAATGATCCAGCAAGGCCCGAAGATCTGCGCTATTTGCAGTCTTTCGTTAGCGAAAAACTACAGCCCTTTTCCAAGCCCATGCCGGCGAAACGTTCGACCGTGTCATCGCCACTTCCGCTTCCGCGCCGCGCATCGTCTGTGCCGTCAACCAGGTTCCACGCGCCAAGCGAGACGAGGCTGATCGTCTCTATGCGTCTCTGAAAGATATCCGGAGCTTATTCGGGCATCGCCTCTCCACGCTCTCCCAGCGTAAGAAGATCGTCGGCATC
This sequence comes from uncultured Acidobacteriaceae bacterium, assembly GCA_963814195.1. Classification (GTDB taxonomy): domain Bacteria; phylum Acidobacteriota; class Terriglobia; order Bryobacterales; family Bryobacteraceae; genus Bog-105. The sequence continues at coordinate 393,218 of CAWFBU010000001.1, read as the reverse complement.
GGACCTAGGCGAGCCGAGATCATAGTCGCTGGCGCAGCCGTGTTTCTCCATGTCCTGAAGCCTTTGACCATCCTTCACTTTTCTACTGCTCGGCGGAGTTCGTGATGGCATTATCGCCGATCTGGCGGCTCAGGGGTTGGGCGGGAACTTTCCCAGCTCGTCAAAGGAACAGCGAGCCATCGTAGAATAAGCTGGCTGCACGCTATTTCGTGAACATGAATCATAGCCGTCACGTGGCATTTCTGGCAGGTCGGCTGTTTGAAGTATTTCATTCCATTCATAACCTTCCGCCTGAGGCCGGCAAACTTCTGGAAGCCGCCGCACTCCTTCATGATATCGGCCATTACGTCAGTCAACAGGCCACCACAAGCACTCCGCCTATCTGGTCCTCAACTCCGACCTTCCGGGCTTTACTGACAAGAAACGTCGCCTTATCTCTGCCGTTTGCCGCTTCCATCGCAAGTCGCTTCCCCAACCGAAACACCCACCGTTTGATGAGTTGGATGCAGAAGGCAAGACTTTCATCATAGGTTTGACGCCCCTCCTTCGGATGGCCGACAGCCTCGACCGCAGTAAAGAACAAAAGATCACCAACCTCCGCAGCACTCTCCGCGACGGCAACCTTATTCTGCTATTGGAATCCGACCGCGACATCGAACTTGAGACTTGGTCGGCGAACGAGTCTGCGAAAATCTTCCGCGAGGTCTATCACCAGACGCTCACTGTCGAGCGCACCAAAGCCTCCGGCGCCTAGCTGGCCGAGCCTTGTTTAGAGGGCGTTCTTACTCTTCAATCGCACACGCAAAGCCGCTGTATGGGCACGATGGCATTGCAGACAGAGGGTCCGCAAATTGTCCAGATCGCACTCGCCGCCACCCTCAGCCACCGCCACGATATGGTCGGCATCCCAAAGTGACTTTCGATTACCTGCCTTCCACACCAATAGTGCCTTGGCCTTGGCCGGTCCCCGCAGGCGCTTGATCCGCAAGTATTCGCCGACGCAATCAAGACCGCAAGCCGCGCAAACACCGCTGTCGCGTTCCAGCACACGTTGCCGCAGGTGACCTGGATCGCTTCGGATCTTCCACTCCTCGACACACCAGTCCGAACAGAACGTCTGCCGCCGGCTGGGCACTTCCAGGTTGCACCAACGGCAAAGAGCGCGCCCGTTTTCGCCCTTCGCCAGGGCCCCTCGTGATACACGGCCGCCTGGCATTGCGCGTGTTGTGCTCACGCTTACATAATACGGCGATTCTGTTTTGAAGCCTCGCCGATCCTAGAATCCTTCTGTCTGGATGAATACATGCTTAACCTGGGCGCTGATCTGTCGAATCTCGCCCTCTAGCTTTTCCGCCAGCGCCCGCGCCTCGCCCACGCTCCATCGCCGGTCGACTGCTATGGTCAGTCCCACCACGAATCGCGAAGCTATGCGGCCAGCAAAGCATTCGCCTACGGCCAACACACTCTTCTCCCTGGCAGCAATCTCGCGCACGTGGTCTTCTACCTCGGCCGGAGCCAGCGCTGCCTTTTCTTCTGAGAGCAGCCGCATTTGAAATAGATGCACAGTCATCTTACGCACAGGAACACTCTTCCCGGGCAGCATGTTGTACCAGAGGAACGGCGCGCTGAATCCCCTGAGCTGGGTACGCCGCGCACGCCATACCGGGCTACGATTTCGCGTGTCTCCTCGATGGGATCCAGGCGCGCCGAAAGGTCTTCCCAAAGTACGCTACTTTGTGCGATAAACTGCACCGCCATCTCCGAATCGGCTTCCGGTACGTCGAACACCTTCACCTCGTCGTAGTTGCGTTGTGGCTCCCCTGGCTGGACATAGCGTTTGTCAACTCCGGCAATGTAAGGCATCGTTCATGCCAGAACACACGATATCGCCCGTGTACTGTGTCAGAAACCGCCTGCGACGCTCCGTAGTAAAAGCAATTAAACCGACCTATTCGGTCGTTGTATTCGAACGCCCAGCCAATCTCTCCTAAACGGGAAGGTTGCAGCGGCGATCCGCTCCAGCGTACAAACACATAGGCTCTGCCGCTGCTACGCGCCATTAGCAGAGTGGAGTTACTCACTATCCTTCGGGGTCTAAATTGCTCGTCGATTGCCACTTGATAACCGGCGGCCAGCGCGTTCGTCTGGTTCGCGAGCCCCACAATGGCCATCAACTCGCCGAGCATCTCTTCGCTCATGCCCTTATTCTTCGCCGAAGCCGTATGCGATGCCATGCAGTACGTACACTGGTTCGTCGCGCTGACGGCCAGGTAAATCATCTCTTTGGTCAGCGGATCCAGCGCTCCGGGCGCCATTACTTCTTTCACGCTTTCCCAGGTGCGGCGCAAGGTGGCGGGATGGCTCGCCAGTGCCTTCCAGAAATTGTTGATGACATCCGTTTTCCGACGCTCGTAGCATCGAATGTCATTAAACACTCGCCTCTACTTCACGATATTCTGCATGCGTACCCTAAAGTTCACGCGCAGACGCTTTTATGACGTTCCAATCAGGATGCCGGCCGCAAAAACCAGCGCGCCGCCTAAAGCCACCTGCATGGCGGCCCGAACCAGGGGAGTTTCCATATAGCGCTTCCGAATCCAGCTGATGACCGCCAATTCCACAACGACCACCGTCACCGCAACGCTAGTTGCCGTCTTAAAATCGGATATCAAATAGGGAAGCGTATGTCCGATACCACCTACCGTCGTCATCAAACCCGGTCACCAGTCCTCGGATCACAGGCTTTCCGCGTCCGGTCAACAATCCATCATCGGATAACCCTTCCGCAAATGCCATGGAGATGCCTGCGCCGATGGAAGCGGCCAGTCCCACTCGAAAGGCGTCGAAACTCTGATGCGTCGCGAAAGCCGCGGCAAATAAAGGAGCGAGAGTGGAAACCGAGCCGTCCATCAAACCTGCCAGCGCAGGCTGCACAAATTGCAATACAAAGTTCCGCCGCTGGGTCTCCGTTTCTTCCGATCTGCACCTCGGCCGAGACGCTCTTTTCCTGCATGTCTTCCGCATGGGCCGATGCTTTAGCTCAGCCTCCGCCAGGTCGCCCAGCAGTTGACGAGTGGAAGCGTCCTTCACCAGCTTCATCGACTCCAGATAGAAGTTGCGGGTCTCGCTCTCCATCGCCTCTGTCGCTCGTCGCACCGCAGCAGGACCGATCGGTGTTGTCAGCCAGACAGCCGGACGCGAGACGAATCCTCTCGGACATCCTGACGTCGTATGTAATCGATGTGGTCGCCAAACGCCTCCGATAGATTTCCAGCAAGACTTGCGCGGTGTTCCGACTCCTCGGCCTGCATTTCGGTCAGCAGCTTAGCCGTTGCTGGAAAGTCTGTCTGCAGCCGGCGCGCAAACTCGCCGTAAACGCGGCCGTCTTCTTCTTCCAGCGAAATCGCCAGCGCAAGGATCTCTCGCTCCGACAGATCCTTAAAATTCTTTGCCATCGCCCCTACATTATCGATGTTAGGCCGCCTTGCTCATCCTGCGATTTGCACGTGACAGACAATAGAAGAAGTCACCCTTGAATGCTGGATCGTATCTCCGTGCATGGCGCGCGCCAGCACAACCTCAAAAACATAAGCGTCGATATCCCGCGCAACACATTTACCGTCATCACTGGCCTGAGTGGTTCTGGCAAGAGTTCCCTCGCCTTTGACACGATCTACGCGGAAGGACAGCGTCGCTATGTGGAGACGCTTGTCGCCTTACGCCCGGCAGTTCCTGGATCAGATGGAACGCCCCGAAGTAGACTCCATAGACGGCCTGAGCCCCGCCATTTCCATCGAGCAGAAGACCACCACTCGCAGCCCTCGTTCCACCGTCGGCACCGTCACCGAGATCTACGACTACCTACGCCTGCTCTATGCCTCGGTCGGCATTCCCCATTGCCCGCTCTGCGGCGCAGAGATCTCGCGTCAAACCGCAAACCAGATCCTCGAACAAGTAACAGCCCAGCACCAGGGCGCGCGCGTCATGATCATGGCCCCTATCGCCCGTGGACGCAAGGGCGAATACAAGAAGGAAATTGAGGCCATCGCAAAAGCCGGTTTCCGGGCGCGCGTTGATGGTGAAATGCGCACTTTTGACGAGCCCACTAAGCTTGACAAGCGCAAGAACCACACCATCGAGGTTGTTATCGATCGCTTGGTCATCAAGCCCGGGGTTGAAACTCGCCTTGAAAACTCAATCAAGACAGCATTAAAGTGGGCCGACGGGCTAGTCGTTGTCGCCGTGATTGACGGTGAAGAACGACTGTACTCGGAAAAGCTCGCCTGCCCTAACGACGGCACCAGCGTCCCTCAACTGGAGCCTCGTTCCTTCTCCTTCAATAGTCCTTATGGCGCTTGCGAGACCTGCAACGGCGTGGGCAGCCGCTGGGCTTTCGATCCCATTAAGGTTATCTGTGACCCATCCAAGCCCTTGCTCGATGGCGGCCTGGGACCCGGCTCCGCATCGTCCTACATGGCCACCGCCCTCGGCGATGCAGCGGAAGCTCTGAAAGTCGATCTTTCCCAGCCCTTCGATGAAATCCCGAAGCGCCTCCGCACTGCTCTGCTCCATGGCAACGCGCAGTTCCCCGGCATCCTGAAACTCCTCGACGACAACTACCAGCGCGCCAGTGAAGGCTATCGCGAATGGTTGATGGACTACATGTCGGCCACCCAGTGCCCCGACTGCAGAGGCCGTCGCCTGAAACCCACTAGTTTGGCGGTTACCGTCAAAGAGACATCAATCGCCGATTTCACTGAACTTCCCATTGCGCGCGCGCTCCCACTGGTTCGGTCGTGGGAGTTTAACGATCGTGACCTTCAGGTAGTCGGCCGCGTTATTGAAGAAATCCGCAACCGTCTGGAGTTCCTTTCTGATGTCGGTCTTGACTACCTCAGCCTCGAACGTTCTTCCGCCACCATCTCTGGAGGTGAAGCCCAGCGCATCCGTCTAGCAACCCAGATCGGTTCGAAACTGCGCGGAGTTCTTTACGTCCTAGACGAACCTTCTATCGGGCTGCACCCTCGCGATAACGACCGCCTCCTTGACACCCTTCATCATCTGCGCGACATCGGTAACACCGTTCTGGTCGTTGAGCACGATGCCGACACTATTGAACGCGCCGATTACGTGATTGATCTCGGCCCGCGTGCCGGCCGGCTCGGTGGTGACCTCATCGCTCAAGGTACCCCCGCTCAGATCATGCAGACGCCCGGCTCTCTTACCGGCGAATATATGTCGGGTAAGCTCGCCGTCGAAACTCCCGTTGTCCGGCGGCTGGGCAACGGACTCAAGCTCTCGGTCCGTGGCGCGCGTGAACACAACCTGAAGGACGTCAATGCCGACTTCCCTTTGGGAACGCTAATCGTTGTGACCGGCGTCTCGGGCAGTGGCAAATCCACACTCATCCACGACATTCTCTATCGCGCTCTGGCCAAGGAAATCTACGGCTCCAGCCAGGAGCCCGGTGCTCACGACAAGATCATCGGCCTGGAAAACATCGACAAGGTCATTGAGATCGATCAGTCTCCCATCGGCCGCACGCCCCGCTCGAATCCGGCAACCTATACCGGCGTCTTCGCTGCCATTCGCGACATCTACGCCATGCTTCCCGAGTCTCGCGAGCGTGGCTACAAGTCCGGCCGCTTTAGCTTCAATGTGAAGGGCGGCCGTTGCGAGGCCTGTACCGGCGATGGCTTGAAGCGCATTGAAATGAACTTTCTGCCCGATGTCTACGTCACCTGTGATGTCTGTCGCGGACGCCGTTACAACCAGGAGACTCTGCAGGTGAAGTACAAGGGCAAGAGCATCGCCGACCTGCTGGAATCCAGCGTCACCGACGCACTCGAGATGCTGACAAATATTCCCCAGATTCATGCCAAGCTGAAGACTTTGGCGGAAGTCGGACTCGGTTATATTCATCTCGGCCAATCCTCCACCACGCTCTCCGGCGGCGAAGCGCAACGCATCAAGCTGGCTAAAGAGCTCAGTAAGCGCCAGACCGGCAAAACCTTCTATCTGCTTGATGAGCCAACCACCGGTCTTCATTTCGACGACGTGCGCTGCCTTTTAGATGTCCTCCAGCGCCTGGTCGATAAGGGCAACACGGTGCTCGTCATCGAACACAATCTCGATGTCATCAAGAGTGCCGACTACATCATCGACATGGGCCCCGAAGGCGGCGAAGGCGGCGGTCAGATCATTGCCACCGGCACACCGGAAGAACTGCTGCAAGACCCAAGGAGTTACACCGCGAAGGCTCTGCGGAAGATAATGAAAGTTGGAAATGCAGCCTGAGTTCGAATTGCCTGTTGAGGTTGCGGCGGCTCCTCCACGCGACCCGTTCTGGGGCTATACGGACGTCGCCCTCGTCTTCGGCCTGCTGATGGTATGCGTGGCGCTCATTCTCGGCGGCGTCGCAGCCGCCATCCACTTCCGCCCTGGACTGAAGGACGATCCCACGCCCATCCTGCTTCCTACCCAACTCGCACTCTACGGATTTCTGTATCTTTGTTTGCAGCTGGTGCTCAAGCTACGCTACGGCAAATCCGTTCTCTCCTCGCTTGGATGGCGTCGGAGTCAGTTCAACTTGCTCTGGGCTGTAGGCGGTGGATTACTGCTGGCCTTCGTCGTATCCTCCATCGCCGCTCTCCTGCATACTCCCGAAGTCCCGTCACCCTTGGCCGGCCTGACGAACTCGCCATTGATGCTGGCCTTGGTCGGCATCATGGCAATCACGCTCGCTCCCTTTTTTGAGGAGCTCTTGTTCCGCGGTTTCCTGCAACCCCTGTTCTCCCGCACCTTCGGCGCTATCGCTGGAATCTTGATTACCGCCGCCATCTTCGGTGGACTCCACGCGCCGGAGTACTCCTACGCCTGGCAGTATGCCGTCGCCATTACCTTTGTCGGCGCTGTGCTCGGCTGGGTCCGTTATCGTTCGGGTTCCATCATTCCCGGAACAGTCCTCCACGGAGCCTTCAATACTGTCGCCGTGGTCGCGCTTGTTGCATCGAAATACTTTCACATCAAATGAGTTCTACTGTTCTTACCCAAGCCATCGAGACCATTGAATGGACTGCCGATGGTGTCATCATGATCGACCAGACACGCCTGCCGCAGGAAGTGGAGTTTGTCACCTGCCGCAGTTATGTGGAAGTGGCCGATGCCATTCGCAACATGATCATTCGCGGCGCCCCCGCCATTGGTGTAGCTGCCGCTATGGGAATCGCCATCGGTGCGCTCCAGTCGGACAATCTCGAAACCGACATGCCCGTCATCTGCGACACCCTGGCCCGCACTCGACCCACCGCGGTCAATCTCTTCTGGGCCATTGATCGCATGAAGCGTGTCTATGAAGAGATCAAAGGTCAGCCTGTCTCGGTCATCCGAGATCGCCTCGTCATGGAAGCCAAGGCTGTCCGCGTAGAAGATCTCGCCATCAATGAAATGATTGGCACCTACGGCTCTCCGCTGGTACCCGATAACAAAACAGTCCTCACGCACTGCAACGCCGGAGCGCTAGCCACTGCGGGCTTCGGAACGGCACTGGGCGTAATCCGTGCCGCTGTGCGCGACGGCAAAAAGATCGACGTCTTCGCCGACGAAACGCGTCCCTTCATGCAAGGCGCGCGCCTCACCGCTTGGGAACTTCAGCGTGACGGCATCCAAACCACACTCATTACCGACAACATGGCCGGCCACTTCCTGAAGAGCGGTCGCATCGGCTGCGTTGTCGTCGGTGCCGATCGTATCGCTGCCAACGGCGACGTCGCCAACAAGATTGGAACCTATAGCCTGGGCGTTCTTGCGAAGGAAAACAACGTACCGTTCTATGTAGCCGCGCCGATCTCCACTCTCGATCTGACCCTCGCGTCTGGCGACGCCATTCCGATCGAAGAACGTGCAGGCCGAGAGGTCACGCACATACAGGGCATTCAGATCGCACCGGCAGGCATCTCGGTAGCCAACCCGGCTTTTGACGTAACGCCCAACCGCTACGTCACCGCCATCATCACCGAACGCGGCGTAGCTCGCGCCCCCTTCACCGAGTCCCTAAAAGAACTGAACGCCAAGAGCAAGTAATTCAGGGGTGGGCGCTCAACCCGCCGCCGCGCCCATCTCCTCCGCCGCAATCTCTACCTCGTCGATTTCAGGACGTGCTAACTCGGCCTCCACTTCCAATCCAAACCGTTGCGCCACATCTGGCGCATAGCGAGCCAGGTCATGCCGCAACCGGATCAACGCCAGATCTTTCGCCTTAGCTTCCAGCATCACGTCTGCTTCCAAGTCCGGATAAGATCGAAAGAAATTGATGAAGTCGAACGGATGGATGAAATCGGCATGCCCCGTCCACACCGGAGCTACCAGCACCGCTTTTTTTCTGCCCGTTTTCGGATTCTTACGCTTCAATTCCCGCATCTGCGTGCGCGGCGATGAATAGTGCATCTTCGGCCTGACGCCTTCCGGCCACGTACTTAAGAATCGGCGAAGAGTCGCCTCCAGTTCCAGTCCTTCCGGATTCAAACACCAGAAGTGCTGAACGTCGAAGATCAACCGTACGCCTGTGCGTTCGTGTATCGTGAGCACGTCCGCAGCGCTGTAGCGAATATCATCATGCTCCAGCACGAGTCGCTGCTTCACCGCCTCCGGCATTCCGTCCCAGGTTGCGCACCAGCGATCGATTCCACTCGGCAAATCGCCATAAGCACCGCCCGCATGAATCACCATTACGGCTTCCGGTCCCATCTCCATGCGGTCAAGAATCTCGCCCTGCACCCGCAGATCCCAAATACTCCGCTCCCGCAAAGCCGCATCCGGACTATTCAGAACAATGAACTGCGAAGGGTGAAAGGAGAGGCGCAGATCCAGTTCTTGTGCCCGCCGTCCCAGCGCCTTCAACTCCTTCCGGCTTTCCTTCACCTGCTGATGAAACTGAGGCATGTCCGGGTGGGTCGCGTATGGCGCCAGGTCCGAGGACATGCGGTACATCGAAATCTCGTTCGCCTCTAAGTAGTCAAAAATGCGATGAAGATACTCGATCGAAGTGGTCAAATGCGGATTCGATTGCCATCGCCGCGTATCGTTGCTCTTCAGTCCGGCCTGTCCAAGAACCGAAACCGGAAAACCCAGCCGGAGACTCATGCGCGCGAACGTGAACTCCCGGCCTTCTTGGCAACCTTCTTAGCGGATTTCTTGGCGGGCGCCTTTCGAGCCGGACTCTTCTTCGCAGCTTTTTTCGCAACCGTCTTCTTTGCGGCTGCTTTCTTCGCGGCTGCTTTCTTCGCGGCGGGCTTGCTGCCTGCTGCCTTCTTCCTTGCCGTTGCGGCCGCTGTCGTATTCGCAACGAACTGCTGGCCCTTCTTGGAGCCCTCTATCTTCTTCTTATTGGTCGCTTTCTTTTCGGCGGGCGAGAGCTGGTCCCACGCCTTCTGGGGCAGATAACGCTTTGTCTTCCCGTCCTCCTGCGCCTTGCTTCCGTCGGCGGTGCTCCACTTCTCATCGCCCCACTGCTTCAGGCTCTTCTGCCCTTCATTCCGCGGCTTCTTATACGCGCCGCCCTCCTTCTCGTATTCCTGCGTAACCAGCTGAGCTTTGCGAGCGCTCCATTGTCCTGGCCTTCCGCCTTTATCGCCCTTCGTTACACGATCTTTGATCTTGTCGCGCACTTCCGGCTTGGTATAAGTCTTCGGATCTGATTTTGACGCCAATTCGAACCTCTGAACAAAAGATGCACTCTTTCGCCCGAAGCGTTCAAATCGGCTCCCAATAACTGAGCGCCGTCATCGCTGCCGCGGCTATCACGAAACTGACCATCTGGACCAGCGACCGTCGGCGGTCTTTCTCACGGTGCATCTCCGGAAGCAAAATCGCCACTCCGATATACAGGAAATTTGCCGCGGCAACCGGCAAAACCATAAAGCTGAAAGCCGGTGATTTCAATCCGAAAAAGAGAACCAGCATGCCACCTGTCGCACATCCGGATGTGGCTAGTAGGTTCAACAGAATCGCACGTCCTCGCGTCAATCCCGCGTAGATCAGCACGCCGACATTCGCCACGTGATGCGGAACTTCGTGCAGGAACACCGCCACCGTCGTCGCAATACCCACTTGGTGTCCCACCGCAAATGCGATTGCAATGGCCACTCCGTCCACGAAGCTGTGCAAGGCCCCACTCAGCAGAATGCTGGTTGTCAACGATCTCTTTGGAGAAACCATCCCCAGCCCATGTACGTGATCACCCTCCGGATGATGCAGCACCATGGAGGTCAACCGCTCCAGAAGGAAGGAGCTGACCAGGCCGCCCAAAAACAGTACGGTCGTCTCCCGCAGATCCTTCAAGTGCTCAATCGCTTCCGGCAGCAGATGTGTCACAGCCGTCGCGATGAGGATGCCGCTCGCCGCTGCTAACAGGTAAGGCAGCATAGCCTGGAGCCTTCGGCCGAAGGCAAAGCTGACCGAGCCCAGCAGCGAAGCCAGACTAATAGTCAGTAGCGCGAGAAGCGTATTGAGTAATTCGGGATGGGGAACGGCGTTCATTTCGACTTAGGGGCATCGCAACTCCGTTCAGCCTTCTTCCAAACTAGCGCAGCACAAACCTTTTACAATTCCTAAACAACTTAGTCCCCCTCTACGGGCTCCGGAAGCTCCAAAAGTCGTTATGCTCGAACCAGTGCTGTACAAGTAGCCGGGTAACCCGTGGGGGAGCGAATGCTTCGATAGAAGCATGCTCCCCAAAGACAAGTCCGCCACACCCGGCGCTCAACGACTACGCAGGAGTACCAGACGAAAGATGCCCGCACCGCTCACGGTAAACCTTTCTATCAACGGGGCGAATCCTCAGCCCATTTCCGTATCCGACGCAACCGAGCCGTTGCTTTACGTGCTCCGCAATCAGGTAGGCCTCCATGGACCGAAGTTCGGCTGCGGTGTTGCGCAGTGTGGCGCATGCACCGTCGAAGTGAATGGAAGCATCACGCGTTCTTGCGTAACAAGCATGTCCGCATTACCAGACGGTGCTCAGGTCAACACACTCGAAAGCTTGGGGTCCGGCGGCTTGGAGCACCGTTCTGGCCAGAACGGTAAGGTTGATGTTTTCCGGGTCAAGGCAGGTTTGGCTCTACAGCGTGCCTTTGTTCAGCAGCAGGCTGCCCAGTGTGGATACTGTGCCAACGCCATGGTTATGGGTGCGTATCTCTTTCTTAAGTCGCGCATTGAAAGCGGCAATACAGCCATACCCACGAGCATTGAAATTCAGAACTTCCTCACTGGCATAGGCCAAACGCCCGCTTACATTTACCTGTGCCGCTGTGGAACTCACCTGCGGATCGTGCGGGCCATTCAACAGGCCGCCAGGGACTTAGTATGATCCAGACTCCTGCCAATCATCTCTCACGTCGTCAGTTACTCGCGAGGCTTGCCAAAAGCTCACTGGTCGTCGGATTCAGCGTTGCTGCTAACGGCCTAACGACAGAAATCGCGAGCGCACAACGCAGTGACTCTTCCTTTGCCGTCGATTCTTGGCTGACTATCTCCCATAACGGTACGGTCACTGTTTATAGCGGCAAAGTAGAACTCGGTACCGGCGTGCAAACGGCGCTGACTCAAATCGTGGCGGAAGAGCTGTATCTCTCGCCACTGCAGATCAGCTTCGTGCAGGGCGATACCTCACTTACTCCGGGCGACAAGAGTTACACAGCCGGCAGCAAGACCATTCAGACGGAGGGCCCGCCTCTTCGCCTTGCCGCAGCCACTGCTTTTCATACTCTGCTCAACCTTGCGTCCCGCCAGTTGAACGCTCCTACCGACAGCCTCGTGGCTTTGAACGGCTTCGTTGGCATTGGTCCAGAACTGCGCCGGAAGATTCCCTACAGTGCGTTGGTTGCCAATCAGCAGATTCAACTCACAACGAATGCCGGCGTCCCCGTCAAGAACCCGGCTGACTACACGGTCGTAGGTTCACCGATTCCTCGCCTCGACATGCCGGGGAAATTCACGGGCGCATTCACTTACATGCAGGACGTTACCGTCCCTGGCATGCTTCACGGTCGAGTCATCCACCCGGTCAGCCGCAACGCGCACTTCGTCAGCTTTGACTCGGCCTCGCAGGCAGCGCTGCAGGGCATCCCCGGTTTTCTTCAGCTCGTCCAGCAAGGCGATTTCGTCGGTGTAGTTGCTTCAGATGAATGGGCCGCCATCAAAGCTGCGCAAACGTTGAAGATCAATTGGAACACCTCCGCGCCCCTTCCCTTCGGCCCTGGTGCAGCGGCACTGACAGACACGCTTACCAATCCCGCCAATATCTACCAAACCGATTTGGAAGACGTGGCTGGCGATGTCTCCGCTGCCTTTGCCGATCCCTCCGTTACCGCAACCCTCCATTCGCAGTACTCTACGCCTTTTCAGATGCACGGCGCGATGGGCCCGTCGTGTGCTGTTGCTAATTACTCGCCGAGCCCGGACGCCAACGGCATCCAGGTCACGGTGTGGTCCGGCACTCAGGGTGTGTTTCCCCTGCAGGGTGCTATCGCGCAAATGCTGGGCCTGTCATCAACTGCCGTCCGCGTCATCTATGTGGAAGCGGCAGGCTGCTATGGACACAACGGCGCAGATGATGCGGCCGCCGACGCCGCCCTCTTATCAAAGGCTATGGGTCAGCCCGTACGTGTGCAATGGATGCGCCAGGATGAGCATGGTTGGGAGCCTCTCGGGCCCGCCATGGTTCACAACATGAGCGGCGCTCTGCAAGGCGACAATCTGGTCGCTTGGCAGCACAACGTGTTTACACCGACCCACAACACGCGTCCGGGCAATCTCGCCGGCAATCTTCTCGCCGGCCAACAGCTTGGCTTTCTACCCTCGCCGCTTCCGAACGATCCCACGAATGCGGGTACTCGCAACGGCCCGGTTACATACAGCTTTCCGAATAAGCAACTGGTAGCGAACCAGGTGAAGATTTTCAACACCGGCTCGCTGGCTGCCTCCGGCGCTCCGGCCCTGGCTCCCCTTACCAACACCCTCCCGCGTCCCTCTGCACTCCGCAGCCTGGGCGGATTTTCCAACTCCTTCGCGAACGAATCCTTTGTTGACGAATTGGCCGCCGCCGCCGGCATAAGCCCGGTCGACTTCCGCCTTCGCTACACCACCGACCCGCGCGCTATCGCGGTCATCAACGCCATGGTTCAACAGTCCGGCTGGTCTGCATCTCCCATGCCCGCCGGACCGAACGGCACCTTACGCGGTCGCGGCATCGCTTATCTGCGTTATGAACTGGTCGAAACTTACGTCGCCGGTTATGTTGAAGTGCAAGTTGACCCGTCCACCGGAGTCGTGAACGTCACACGTGTCGTCATTGCCCACGACTGCGGCCTCATTATCAACCCGGATGGCTTGCGCAACCAGATCGAAGGCAACGTCATGCAGGGCATCAGCAGGACGCTCTTCGAACAGGTCTCCTTCAACGCGAACGGGGTTACCAGTGTCCTGTGGGCAGGTGCAACAGGCTACCCTATAGCTCACTTCAAAGATGTGCCCGCATCAGTTGAAATTGTTCTTCTCAATCAACCCGCTCAGGTCGCTTGGGGCGCTGGGGAAGCGGCGCTTGGCGTGATGCCCGGCGCGATAGGAAATGCATTCTTTAACGCCACCGGGCGACGTGCTCGCACTTTGCCGCTGTCGCCCGCAAGCGTTCTTAGCGTGCTGGCGTAAGGACGATCACGACACCTGATTGCGCGGTCGAACCCAAAGAACGATCACCAGCAAGAGCCCGGAACCGAAAAGCACCCACGATGCAGGTTCGGGCACAAACGAAACGGTAGCACCCGGAATTGCAAGCCCCGTCACACTCGTCACCGCAAACGACGGAAACTGCAGGATGCCGTCCGCCTCGTCGAGTGCAAAAGTGCCATCGTGGAAAAACGTCCCCGTCGCTGTTGCGCTGAATGAAGCACTGAACAGAACTGGCGTATTGAACGCGATGGGCAGAACCACAGAAAATGCGGTCGGACCACCGCCGGGAAGCGTTGCAGTCGTAGAGGAACTGCCCACGCCAACCGTGAGAGCCGACACCGACGCGCCCGCCGGAATGTTTACGATATTGTCCTGAAAACCTACAAAGTTGATCTGCAGGTCACCTGAACCGGTAGCACCCGTCACCATCAGCAGATTCGAATACGAGACGGCAGCCTGTGCGGACGTGCCCTCACCGAAGCCTGAGGCGGTTGCTTCCAGCACCCCCGGTGCGCTGCTCGTCCAGCTCGAAGTAGCCGATGCACTGGCCCTCGCTGTTTGAGATCCAACGGTTCCATTGACATTACAAACGGCAGAAGTTGTTCCCGATTGATTACACATGGTCGCTCCGAACGACGCCGCCGCGGAAGTGAAGGAAGTAGCGGCCGCCGGGTAACTGCCAGCCGCCAGGAGAAGACAGGGAAGAAGATTTCTTACAAACGGCATCATGAAACCTCGTCTTAGTAAGTAACGTACTAACTATCGGGACGGTATCACAGGTATCGACTTACTTCAATACAAAGTAGAGGATGCTTGGTTTATGTCAAATTGATCACGCCGAGCTTGCGATACCCTACCGTTATCCCCGACCATGCATGAACCGATCCACCGGACGAGTGAAGGTGATTGCGGGTCTTCGCCGCAGGATGTCCTTCTCATCTTAGAGAGTTTGACCGACGGCTGCTTAGCGCTCGATCACGATTGGTGTTTCATTTATGTGAACGCTGCCGCCGCGAAGTTGATCGGCTGTTCACGGGCAGAACTGTTGGGTAGAAATCACTGGGAAGTCATCCCCGCTTCATTTGGCACTCTGAGCGAACAGATTTACCGCCGAGTTCTGCGCGAGCAGGTCCCGGGTGAATATGAGTTCTTCCACGATTCCTGGCAGAAGTGGTTTTCCGTTACGGCTTATCCGACACAGGCGGGCGGCCTTTCGGTTTTCTTCCGCGATATTACTGACCAGAAGAACTCATCCGAAAACCAGCGGCAGCAGGGGAGAACATTTGACACCTTGCTATCGAATACTCCGGATCACGCCTACATTCTTGACCCTACTGGACAGTTTCTTTATGCTAACCAGGCTCTCCTGACCTTGTGGCAGAAGACGCTGGCCGAGTTGGTGCAGATTAAGGTCTTTCAACTCGCTCTACCCGCCGAGTTCTCCGCCCTCCTGGAGCATCAGATTCGACAGGTAGTACAAACCGGTCAGGTTGTCCGGGACGAAGCATCGTTTCATGATGCCAACGGCCAACTTCGTCACTACGAATACATCTTCTCGCCAATCTTGGCCGCGGATGGCGCAGTGGAAGCTATTGCCGGGTCATCGCGCGACGTTACCGAGCGTGTGGGTGCCATCCAGATGCTGAGCCGGGGTTCGAGTCTGAATGCTCTTGGATCAGACATCGGTAAGGCTCTTACGCAGATCGAGAACCTGCCGGCTGCTCTGCAACGTTGTGCCGAAGCCATGGTCCAGCACTTAGATGGCGCCTTCGCGCGTATCTGGACTTTGGCCGCCGGAGAAAACATCCTTCAACTGCAGGCCAGCGCCGGGCTGTATACGCATTTGAATGGTCCTCATTCCCGTATTCCTGTAGGCGCGTTCAAGATCGGCCGCATTGCGAAAGAGCGGCGGCCTCATATGACAAACGATGTAGCCCACGACGATCAGATCAGCGATCCCGCATGGGCTGTGAACGAAGGCATGGTCGCGTTTGCCGGTTATCCTCTGATCGTCGAAGACCGGTTGGTGGGCGTGCTTGCGCTCTTCGCCCGTCACCCTCTGGCGCAAGACATTCTCGAAAGTCTCGAGTCCATTTCTGACAGTGTAGCTATGGGCATCGATCGCAAGCGCGCTGAACGTGTCCTGGCCGATCAAACCGAGCATCTGGCTCGCTCGAATGCGGATTTGCAGCAGTTCGCCTATATCACCAGTCACGATCTGCAGGAACCCCTTCGCACCATGAGTAACTTCTCCCAACTCCTGATGCGTCGCCTCGATGGTCAACTCGATTCTGAAGGCCGCGAGTTTCTCGGCTATATTGTTTCGGGTGCCCAGCGCATGAAGATACTCATGGATTCCCTGCTCAGCTACTCCAGCGTCGTGAACGCGGAGACGGCATTGTTGGAACCCGTTTCTCTCGAGACCGCCTTGCATTGGGCAACCGCCAATCTCCAAACAGCCCTCGCCGAAACCGACGCGGTGGTCACCCATGACGCACTCCCCACCATCCAAGCCGACCAGGTGTTACTCGTTCAGCTGTTGCAGAATCTAATTGGGAACGGCATCAAATATCGGAAGCCGGGACGGGTGCCTCACATCCATCTTTCGACCGAACAGCAGGACCGCTCCTGCGTGGTCGCGGTCCAGGATAACGGCATTGGAGTGGAAGCAGAACACTTCGAGCGAATCTTCGGTGTCTTCAAGCGTCTACACGGAACCGAGATCCCCGGCGCCGGCATGGGACTCGCCATCTGCAAGCGCATCGTCGAGAAGCATAGCGGCCGGATCTGGGTCGACTCGACCCCTGGTGAGGGGTCCACATTCTATGTAGCGCTGCCCTGCGAGCCTCCCGTTCAGAGGTCCTCGATCAGCTAATAGCGGCGCTGGATATAAGAGCGGCGATGGCCTAGGCTCAGGCAGGCGCGCGTGCATGACAGGCCCATAAAGATGAAAATCGCCAGGATGATCAGGCACCCGATCGCGATGTTCTTCAGCATGGGGTTGGAGCTCGACGTGGAACCTGTGGCAGCCGGTTGATACGGTTGTTGCGGGTAACTTTGTTGTTGATAGCTCTGTTGTTGCGTAGGAGAGCCGGCCAGTATCGTCCCGCAATTGGCACAGAATTTGGCAGTGTCCGGATTTGACAATCCACAGTTCGGGCAGGTCATGCTTTCGTTTACTTTAGCTTAGTGGCCCATCGCTCCGGCAACTGCGCAACAAGAACGCTGTCCCACTTCCGGGACGCCTCCTGCTCTCGCTCCACGTCGTCTCCGCGGTTCCTTGGAGTATCAACTCCCTTCAGTACCCGCTGATCGAAGCAACTGTCGTGTTGTGAGTCGAGATCGCCGCCTTTGGGAGCACGAACTTGAATGCGAGGCCCTGCTCTTGCGAATCGAATCCCTTCACCGTCTGAGTCCCCCCAACGTCGACGAGCTGCAGCGAACTATGTTCGTGGGAAGGCGTGGGAGTGACTGATGTCACGAAAAGAGTCCCTTGTTTCCCATGAGTGAACACTCTCGCAATCGGCGATGCAGGACCGATGTCGATAATGTAGTCTCCCGCGGGGAGCATCTGGCCTCCCCAACTAGCGGCCACAGGCACATGCATCTTGTACTCTGAGGCACTCGCCGTCGATACCAAAGCGAAGAGCCCCATGGCTAATCCGATTGACTTTGCGCTGAATGTAGAAATCAATGTCATATTCATCTCCTGTGTTGCGACAGATCGCGCCGTAGCGCACCTGTCATCCATACGTTTCGAAACGCATTTCCGCAGATCAGCAAAATGTCAGCACTTTGGTGGAACAAGTGCACGTGTTTCCTCGTGATTGGTTCTGAGAAAACAAAAAGCCTATGTTCGTCTTTAATCGGCAAGGTCGGGGCCCTCGATGTTGGCGAGCAATCAACGAGATCTATGCCCCGACTCAGGCTCCGCTTGGACGGTAATTACTCATGAGATTCATCCGCTTTGGAGAGTTCGAGGTTGACCTGACTGCGTGGATCCTTCGCAGCAACAAAGAACGTGTTGCCCTACAGCGGAAGCCGTTTCAGATTCTGCGGCTCCTGTTGAGCCGGCCCGGTGAGTTAATCTCTCGATCCGAATTTGCGCATGAACTCTGGCCCGATCTTCACGTCAGCTTCGACCGCTGTCTCAACACAGCGGTCAACACTCTTCGAAACACCTTGGGTGATCCAACCAGCCGGTCGCGTTTCATTGAAACCCACCCGGGGCTTGGGTACCGCTTCGTCGGCAAAATCAGCAGGTCCGAAACGCAGGGCGACGGCGCAACAACTCATGGGGGAAACAGCTGGATCTCTCGGTCGGCTATCACTTTCTTCACCGCTTTTCGCCCGACAGTTTTGCCCAGGCTCGTGCGTGCTTTCAGGCTGCCCTGCAGGAAGATAAACATTCCGCTTCACCTCACGTCGGCTTGGCGGAACTCGAGTGCCTCAAGGCCATTTCCGGCTTTTCACCTACGCGCGAAGCCGCCCGCCGAGCGCTCATTCACGCCCGTGCCGCTGAGTCTATCCATGCCGCCTCCTGCGAAAACCAAATCGCTCTGGCGGTCGCCTCCGCATTGATCGACGGCACTTATGAGGAAGCGATTCAAACCTGTCAGTCGGTCTTGGAACATCCGGCTCCGCCCCTCGCCGCTCACGTGTGGCTCGGGGAACTACTCTGCTCCTCGGGCCGCGCTGCGCAGGCCATCGAATATCTGCAAAGCGCTCGGCAGATGAACCCAGTTTCCCTTCTCATTGGCTCCAAGCTTGCGCTGGCGTTTTATCTCAACGCTGACTATGAAGCTACGATCCAGCAGGCCTGGACTGTACTCACCATAGAGCCGGCCTGCGCCGCTGCGCAATATGCATTAGCTTTGGGTTACCAGCAGATGCGCCGTCCCGAAGATGCCCTAACAGAGTTCGCCAACGCAGTCGAATGCTCGCGAGGTAGTGCCGCGGCCCTTGCCGGACTCTGTCATGCCCACAATCAGGCTGGCCAGGTCATCGAAGCCTCCCACGTCGCAGCCCGTCTCAAGCGAACGGCAACTTCGCATTACGTGTCTCCGTGCTGGCACGCACTTGTCGAACTGGCCGCCGGTCGACACGAAGCTGCCGCAACATCACTTGCACTTGCAGCCGCCGCCGGCGATCACCTACTTCATTTCGCGAACCAGGATCCGCGATTCTCAAGCGCGCAAGTCATCCGCATGACGACTGCTGCGTCGTGACTCAAGCTCAACCGCCTACCGCGTCTCAGAGATTCGAATACACTGACCGTTCGAAGTCGCCCAGCAGACCCACGGCTTGCTTGTCAACGAACGGGAGAAACTGCATCAGAATCACCGCACACAGTGAGCGCTTTAAATCTATCCAGTAGAACGTGTTGAAGATACCTGCCCAGGCCAGACTTCCCGCCGATCGGCCGCCCTCGTAGGCATCTGTATTGAGCAAGAAACCGAAAGTCCATTTCTCAGAATGACCGGGCTGCACGTCCACGTCGCTCGAAACATTCTGGCTAAAGCTCTTCATCTTTCCGGCGCTTAGAACTCCAATCTGGTTGCTAGTCATGCGCTCGACAGTCTCCTGGCGAAGAATCACCGCTCCATTGCCAGCGCGGCCCTTCCCCAGAATCATCTGCATAAACCGCACATAATCCGCGGCGGTGGAATATAGTCCGCCTCCGCCGTTGAACTCGGTTGCGGGCTTCGGTAGTTTTCGTACATTCTGCTCCAACGTGCCATCCTCAGCCCGATGCCACACACTCACCAGGCGATCGAATTTCGTATCCGGCAGGAGAAAACTCGTGTCGGGCATCTCAAGAGGCCCTAGAATTTCCTTTTGAAAGTAGTCCTCAAGCGACCTGCCGCTCACGGCTTCTACAAGCCGGCCTGCCCAGTCCAGGCCCGTGCCATACTGCCACCGCGCGCCTGGTTCAAACATCAGCGTATTGCCGGCACTCGCCGCATCCTCATCTTTCTGCGCGAAGCGGAACGCGTCGCCGTCCCAAATGCCGTAGCAGAGCCCGGAAGTGTGCGTTAAAAGATGCCGCAGCGTGATCTGACTCTTCGCTGGTTTCAGGATGGCCGCGCCCTTATCATCAAAGCCATCCAGCACCTTGGGGTTCGCAAGCTTTGGCAGAAACTTAGCCACCGGGCCGTCCAGTTCCACTTTCCCGGCGTCCACCAGTTGGAGGGCCGCGACCGTCGTAACTGCCTTTGTCATCGATGCGATTGCGAAAATAGAGTTCTCCGCGACAGCCGCGCCGGAAGTGTCGCGTATCCCGAAAGCGCCCTTGTAAAGGGTCCGCTTACCGTTAGCAACCATGGCAACGGCGTTCGGTATCTTGCGCGATTGTATGCCGGAGCGCAATGTGTTGTCGATTGCCATGGTGTTGGTAGCACCGCGTCCAACATAAGAAAGAGTAGCGCCGAGGCCCAACGCTAGAAACTCCCGCCGTGCGCTCATAGGCTGAGATCGTAACATAACGGAATCAATTTACAATCCCGTTAACTAAGTCACCACAAACTCCTCGTTCGCTGGGTTACTAGTAACTTAGCTTTAGTCGTTGTTTGTCGCAGCTTCCGCTGGAGTTTCTTCACTTATAGTGAAGTGATGGGCGAGACTACTATTTCAAGCCAGGCAACAAACGCTTCGGATCAGTTAATGGTCCAAGTCAATTTGCAAATCAACGGAGAGCCCAGAGTGCTGCAGATCGACCCCCGCACAACTCTCCTCGACACTCTACGCGAGCATCTCGGTCTAACCGGAAGTAAAAAGGGTTGCGATCAGGGCCAGTGCGGAGCATGCACCATTCACATCAACGGTCGACGAGTACTCTCCTGTTTGTCGCTCGCCGTTGCTCACCAGCACGATGACATCACCACCATTGAAGGTCTCGCCGAAGGCGACGCCCTTCACCCCATGCAGTCTGCCTTCCTGGAATGCGATGCCTTTCAGTGCGGCTATTGTACGCCGGGCCAGATCATGTCGGCGGTTGCAATGCTTGACGAAGCCGCTGCCGGAGTCCCTAGCCACGCTACATCCGATGTCTCGCAGCCTCCTTCCCGAAGTGAACTGTCAAAGGAAGAGATACGCGAACGTATGAGTGGCAATATCTGCCGCTGTGGAGCTTATGTGAACATCGTCGAAGCGATTTGGCAGACCCGAGACACCACCCCGGCACCGCAGGAGGTTCGCTAAGTGCGTCCGTTTTCTTTTGTCCAGGCCCAAACCGCGGATCAGGCAATACAATCCGTAGGTGTCAATGCACAAGCCACCTTCTTTGCGGGCGGCACTACGTTAATCGACCTGATGAAGCTGGACGTTGTGCAACCCGCCAAACTAGTCGACATCAATCGACTGCCGTTTGCTTCGGTCGAAGTCGCCACTAACGGCATCACCATTGGAGCGAACGCCCGGAATAGCGACGTTGCCCACCACCCGCAGGTCCGTGAACACTTCCCTGTTCTCTCGGAAGCCCTGCTCGCTGGCGCATCCGCTCAGTTGCGCAACATGGCAAGTACCGCAGGCAACTTGATGCAGCGCACCCGGTGTCCCTATTTCCGAGATGTAAATTCCAGCTGTAACAAGCGCAATCCAGGCTCCGGCTGCGACGCGCTCGCCGGTTACAGCCGAAGCCACGCCATCCTGGGCACCAGTGATCGCTGCATTGCGACTCATCCCTCTGATATGTGCGTCGCTCTCGCAGCTCTGGAGGCGGTGGTTCATACTCAACAAGCGAACGGCAACACTCGGGCCATCCCGCTCTCGGACTTCTATCTGCTGCCTGGCGAAACTCCCGAACGTGAAACGGTTCTCGAGATGGGCGAACTTATCACTCATGTCTTCCTCCCGAACTCACCGCTCGCTCGCCGGTCTCATTACCTGAAAGTCCGCGACCGTGCCAGTTACGAGTTCGCACTCGCATCCGCTGCCGTGGCGCTTCAAACCGATCGGGGCGTCATCTCCGGCGCGCGGGTGGCCTTGGGCGGTGTGGGAACGGTCCCCTGGCGCTCGCATGAAGCCGAGCGTACTTTGATCGGGCAACCTGCAGTCCTCGAGACTTTCGTCGCTGCCGCTGATTCCGCTCTCGCTGGCGCCAAGCCTCTTCCGCACAACGAATTCAAAGTGAAGCTGGCCAAAGAAACTTTGGTGCTTGCGCTCGAAGAAGTCTTACAGTCGCGCCAAGAGAACCAGGCATAGAAAGGAGAAACAGAACATGGCAACGACATTGATCGGTACCCCTGTAAGTCGCGTCGATGGACGCAAGAAGGTGACTGGCTCCGCGCAGTACGCTGCAGAGATGGTGCTGGGCGAAATGAGCCACGCCATACTCGTGGGAAGCGCTAAGACTGGCGGCCGGATCCGCCGTATCGGCGTAGATGCTGCGCGTCGCGCTCCCGGCGTGTTGCTCGTCCTCACTCATCAGGACAAAGTTCGCTTCGGCGATATGCCCAGCGATCTCACGGCCGGCGGAACCACGGCAGAGTCCCGGCCACCTCTCGCCGACGACCGCATTCTCCACAACGGACAGTTTTTAGCTATGGTCGTTGCCGAGCAACTGGAGCAGGCTCGTCATGCCGCATCACTTCTCGAGATCGAGTATGCCGATGAGCATTTTGCTGTTTCTGCAGAAGATGCCCGGAACAGTGCTTACGCACCCGAGCAATTTATGCATGAGCCGCTTACCTTCGAACGCGGCGACATCCAGAAAGGCCTCGCAGAAGCAGATGTCATCCTTGACGAAACGTACTCCACTTCGATTGAACATCCCTGCGCTTTAGAGCCGCACGCCACCATCGCTTCCTGGTCGGGTGGCACGCTCACCGTCTATAACTCCACGCAATGGGTCATGGGCGACCGTACTGTCTTAGCCGCCGCATTCGGCATACCGCCGGAGAAAGTGCGCGTGCTTTGTCCATTTACTGGAGGCATGTTCGGCTCCAAGGGTGCAACGCCGGCTCACGCCCTTCTGGCCGCCTTTGCCTCTCGGCAGTTGAACCGGCCCGTCAAAGTCGTGCTCACCTTCCCTCAGGTTTTGACCAATGTCGGCCATCGCTCTCATACCGTGCAGCGCTTTGAGCTGGGCGCCAAACGCGATGGAACGCTGACAGCAATGCGGCATATCGTCTCGTCGAGTACATCTCTGCAGGATGAGTTTGTGGAGCCTGCTTCCCTTAGCTCCCGCATGCTCTATCGAGTGGATAACTATCGCACCGAGCACGAACTCACTCGCCTCAACGTCATGAAACCTTCCTGGATGCGAGCTCCCGGCGAGGCACCCGGTCAATTTGCTCTCGAGTCCGCTATGGACGAACTTGCCGTTAAGCTCAACATGGACCCGGTCGAGCTCCGGCGTCGCAATGACGCCGACGTCCATGCCGCTCATGGCAAACCCTTCTCAAGCAAACATCTCCTCGAATGCTATACGCGTGTCGCCGAGCGTTTCGGATGGTCTGCTCGCGATCCAAAGCCTGGATCCATGCGTGATGGTTCAACTCTGGTCGGCTGGGGCATGGCCACCGCTGCCTTCCCGGGTTACCTCATGGGAGCCACTGTCAAAGTTCGTCTGGAGGCAGACCCCTCGGGTGCCCGCGCCGTCGTATCCACCGCAGGTAGCGATGTGGGCACCGGTATGTACACCATGCTCACCATCACCGTAGCCGACGCTCTGGGCCTGCCGCTCGATCGTGTCCAGGTCGAACTCGGCAGTAGTGAATACGTGAACTGCGCGGTTGCGGGCGGCTCTAACCTCACTGCCAGTACAGCTCCCGCGGCTACTGATGCCTGTACTGATATCAAACGTGAGTTGCTCAAAATCGCCGGAAGAACGGCCGATGGTTTCACCGGCGCCCAGGCTCGCGAAAGTGAGTTCATCTTTAGCAATGGACGCCTTGCCCATCGTTCTCACCCTGGACAAACCATCGGCTACTCCGACCTTCTCGCTCTCGATGGCCGCGATTCTCTCGAAGCGCAAGGACAGACAACGCCCATCTTCGGACAGAACGATCAATACGCGTTCAACTCCTTCGGCGCTCACTTCATTGAGGTTCGTGTTCATCCGGCCATCGGACGCGTGCGCGTCTCCCGCGTAGTCAGCGTCTTCGATTGTGGACGGATCCTTAGCCCCAAAACCGCGCGCAGCCAGTTCCAGGGTGCCATTGTTTTCGGCATCGGCGCTGCTCTGTTCGAAGAGCTGATCTACGATCGCGCGCACGGCCATCCCGTAAACGCCGATCTCGCCGGGTACCTGGTTCCGGTGCACGCTGACGTTCCCGAGATCGACGTAAGCTGGATCGAAGAACCCGACCTTAAGTTCAATTCCATGGGCTGCCGAGGTGTCGGAGAAATCGGCATCACGGGAGTTCCCGCCGCCATCGCTAACGCCGTGTATCACGCCACTGGCAAACGAGTTCGCGATCTCCCCATCACCCCCGATAAGCTGTTGTCTAAGTAAGCATCTGAAGGAATGAATCCCTCGAAACCCAAAGACAGACTTAGAAAACTTCTTTTGGCTGGGCTGTTGCTCGTTTTGGCAATGGCCCAGTCGGGCTGCATCGCTGTAGGTTACAGCAGCTCAGGCGGCTGGTTTGTCTGGCCCGGAGGTTTGGGCCTGCTACTCATCTTGTTAGTGCTGTACTTGGTCTTTGGACGTCGGCGTTAACCTTCTCCCGCCTACCTCACCCAGGCGTTTTCTTCTTGGCCTGCTCCCGCGATTGCTGTTGGTATGTCTCCATCATCAGCCGCAACTTCATCGGCAGCTCCTCAGGATGACGTTCCATATCCACCATCCAGCTCCGCATCTCCATGGGCAGTCCCCACAGGATCCGGCGCGCGGCTAGGACGGGTGGACCGCCCGGCGAACCCGGCGCGGGGATGGGCTTTGGAAGTTTGAAAACGTAGAACGCTCCACCCGCCAGTTCCCGGTGAGGGTAGCTTTGCAGGTAGCCGCAATTCCGATTCTCAAGAATCGAAACTGATGTCACCGCGACCCATTGCCCGGCATCCTCAGCCGTAGGCGCCTGGCAATCCCACATTTGTGCCTCTGGCACGACGAGTTTTGGATCAGAAAACGAAGCCCAATCCAGTTCGATTGAGCTGAGCTTCTCCTGCCGCACGAAACGCTCCACGTCTTCTAATCCTTCATTCCAAGTCACGTTAGAATCGTTGATCAGGAAATACGCGGGGCGGCCCCATCCCAGGCTGTTCACAAACGGAAAGTAATACGGATAGGCTCGAAGAATTGGCACAAAACAGCTCACAACCAATACAATCGTTACCGCTTGCAGCAAACGCGCGCGCGGCAACTCCTCAATCATGCATGGCAGCGGCGCGAGCATCAGAATGAGCAGAACAATCGGGACCATGAAGTGCCGAATGCTGATATCAAGACGGCTGAGAATGCAGACCACCAGAAAAACCCAGAGACCTAGCTTCAACACACGCCAATGAGCACGGTAGGCTTCCGGGATCACGCTCGGCCTCTCTCTGCGCGAAAGGAACCGGACGAGTGCTGCCATCACCAGCAGCAGCAGGAATCCCAAGGTCGACTTTAAGGCGAAAACGACGGGAAAATAATAAGGCACTCCATGCTCATAGTTGTGCCCAAACAGGTACGTTGGTCGCGATCCCATGAAGAGCATCAGCAATATGCCTCGGAAGTAAAGCCACAGTGGCATCAAGGGACGTCGAACCAATGATGCCCAAGGTCCACTCCCAATGCGGTCGAGAGCATCGTCCGGTTGATTCCACGACAGAACCAAATAGGAAACATAGACCACCAGCGCCGCCCACAGCACTCCACGGAGAACACTAAGGAAGCGTGCTCGCCGCCAGTTCTTCCGCTCTCCCTCGTCCGCCGGCTGATCGCTGGAGGGCCAGAATCGGCTTTGCAGCAGAAGCACGAGAATGACGGGAACAATCAGCAGTCCTGTGAACTTCGACAGTAGTGCTGCTCCAAAGGCTGATCCGAATAGCAATGCGTTCCGGTGTGACGGTGTCGTCCAGATCGCGCCTAACCGCCATAATGCCAGCAACGAGAACAGCACCACCGGCAAGTCCGTAATGACAAGTAAGCCGAACACCAGGAAAGCCGGTGTCGTCACATACATCGACAGGCACAATAACCCGCCCCAGGAGCCACCCAGAGCTGACCCGTAACGATAGACAAGCCATCCCAGCACTAACGTCAAAACGAGCATCGGCGCCCGCGCCCACATCAACGTCGTTTTCCAATTGTTCCAACGCCCCAGAACGGCATCTCCGAACACCCATTGCGCGCTGTAAGCGGCGAAGAAGTTGCCGGAAGTCGTCCAGGCCGTGCCCGTATAATCGGCATGTACTCCTTGCAGCACAAGCGGCAGCGCCGCCAAGACCTTGGCCAGTGGTGGATGCTCGGGATTTAGCCGCAGGTCGAACCGTTGCAGATAGCTCAGCCCGGCTCCTACATGTGCGATTTCATCCACAGTCGCCGATTCGTGCAGACCAGCACCCCCAGCCAACAAGAGCATCAGGATTAGCAATCCTGCGGCAAGTGAATCGGAAACCTTCTTTGACATGGAATCGCTCAATTCTATCCGCTGAAAGTGATCTCGCAACATTCTTCTCGCGGGCTCGTCCATCCCGTGAGTCACAAAGTGAACGGAGACCGATCTAATCACCAGATGTGCCGAGTCCGATACAGCGAACAACCCGCCCCGGCCGCTCGCATGTGCCAGCAATCGGGGGTGCCGTCGCGCTAGCCAGAGCAAGTCTGTTGTCCGCGTTCACTGGAGCGAAGTGCAAGCCGACCAGGTTCAGATGGTAAAATGGCCCCTCGGTGGCGGGGAGATTGGCCTTTTGATCCGCAACCACCCATGGCATACGACCCCGCTCGGTCCGATTGATGCCTGGCCGCAGACCCTGCGGACGACGTTGAATCTTGTCCTGGCGTCTGCTGTACCCATGATGCTCAGTTGGGGATTGGAAGGCATCTCGTTCTGTAACGACGCCTTCGCTACAATCTCCGGCGCCTACCCCGGTGAGCTTCTTTTCCCGCTCTCTTTTCCGTTCCCGGAGCTCACGAGCCAAGCTCGCTCACGGGCTCTTCTCGGCGAAACGTTTTGTCTCCGCAACCAGACTCTCAGAGTCACGGATTGCCAACCCCTTCAGCCCCCCGCGTTTGATCTGGCCTGTTCTCCCGTTACGAGTGAGGATGGTCATCCCGCCGGTCTCCTGGTGGTCGTTACCGCAGCACCAGCTACTCTCATTTCAGAAGCCAAGCTACATGCTTGCGAAGCCTCCCAATCCGATGGAGATCGTCAATATCGTGCCTTGTTCAACTCCATCGATGCCGCATTCTGCATTATTGAAGTGAAGTTTGATGACCTCGCAACGGCCGTCGACTATCGCTTCCTTGAAGTAAACCCTGCTTTCTCGCGGCACACCGGTATCGTAAATCCGGAAGGTCAATGGATGCGAGACTTGGCCCCGGACCACGAGTCGCAATGGTTCGACATCTATGGACAGGTCGCTACAACAGGAACTCCGATTCGCTTTGAAAATCGCGCGGCCGCTCTGGCCGATCGTTGGTTCGAGGTTTACGCTTTTCGGATCGGCAACCCGGGTGATCGACGCGTCGCCATCTTGTTCAGCGACATCACCTCCCGGAAGAAGTCGGAAACCGATCTACAAAATGCTCACCGGGAACTGCTGGAAACCTCTCATCAGCTCCAACGGTCCAACGAGGATTTAGAACAGTTTGCCCGCGTTGCTGGCCATGACTTACGTGCTCCCTTGCGGAGCATCGTTCATTCCTCCCAACTACTGGAGCGGTGGGGAGTCGGTTTCAGAAACCCGGACGCACGGCAGTGTCTCCACGACATTATCGAGTCGGGTAAGCAGATGACCCAACTCATCGACGACCTTTTTCGATATGCTACCGCCGGCCAGAACCCTCAGCCGGATCTGCCCCCGATCCAGGCCAATCATGCCTACGCTCAGGCTCGTAACAACTTGCGCGTGACGATTCTGGAAAGCGGGTCCATCATCGACGCCCGGATTGCTGACTACGTGCTAGTCAGGATCGAACTTAGCTTGCTGACGCAGGTCTTTCAAAATCTGATTGAGAATGCCATTCACTATCGACGGGAGGGCCCAAAGCTTTCTGTTCGCGCCACCGCTGTGGCCCAGGATGGCTTTTGGCAATTCGCCGTCGCAGACAACGGCGAAGGCATTGACGAGCGCTACACCCGGCAGATCTTCGAGCCCTTCCGCCGTCTGCATGGATCCGAACGACCCGGCAGCGGCATCGGACTTGCCACCTGCAAGCGCATCGTCGAGCGGGCGGGCGGCTCCATTTGGGTCCAATCACAAGTGGGTGCCGGCTCAACGTTCTACTTTTCTCTACCTCAACCTTCCTAACCTTCTTACGCTGCAGAAAGTGCACTGACCGTGACGTAATATCCGTCGGGATCTCGCAGCGAGAACTCCTGAGTCTGGGTATTTGGATTCACGTGTGGCTCCTCTTCAAACCGGGTGACGAGCGATCGTGCCCTTTGCACGGCCGGCTCGAAGTCATCGACACGGAAGAACAGAAGCAGGCCGTTGCCTGGTGTCCCCTGATCGGGGCTCATCAAAGAGGGGTGTCCATGAGCGCCCCACGCGTGTAGGCAGAGCAAGACCGTGCCATCTGCATCAAGGATTTGGCCGAAATCATCATGAGCAGGAGCGCCAGCCGGCTGACCGAACAGCGCCTGGTACCAGCGGAAGCTGCCCGCCACGTCTCCCACGCCTATGATCGTCCATGTACGCCTCATCGCCTTCCCTCGGCTCGCCTGAACTAGTCTAGACTCATCAGAAAAGCGTGTGCGGCACTTTGATCGTAGATTCTCATGCAGAGCACCTTCCCATTGCGCTGCGATTATGCTAACGTATCTCGACACTTTGACTGAACCTAAGTAACTTATGCATACGCGCCGAGTCGCCTTGGCAAGCTTAACGGGAACATTCGTACCTGGATTAGCGCCGGCCAAGCCTAACGTTCCTTATAAAAAGAAGATTCAGCGCGATCGTGATGACTACGCCAAAACTATCCTAGGAGACGAGGGGCCATTTACGGCCATAGCTCTCTTCACAATTCGCGAGGGGGATGGCATTCAAAGCGTCGGCACCGATCCTGCTTGTTCCTGTATCTATTCATCGTCCCGCAGCCCCAAGCACCTCGGAGAGGTAACAGTCGAACAGGGTAAGGCCAGCATGCGGTTTGTACCGGAATTGAAGGCTACGATCAAGGGACACCCGGTCAACGCCATTTCAGGAGTACCCGGTGAAGTTGCCAAATTTGGAGCTGCAGAAGCCGATAACTTATCGGTTATGCTGAGCTACAATCCGGCCAGACAATCCGCCCGGCTTCGCATTTGGGATTCGAACGTTACTAAGGAGAAAACATTTGCGGCACTGAGCTGGTTTCCTATGGACCCCAATTACCGCGTAAGTGCGAACTGGATTCCTTTCCAAACACCCAAAACCATTACACTTCCTGATAGTAATGGCGCGAGCCGTGAGTGGAAAAGCTCAGGATCGGCTGAGTTCTCCCTTAATGGACAGCACTTTAGGTTGACCCCTATAGACGAACCAAACTCAGAGAATCCACTGTTCTTCGTATTTGGAGACTCAACTAACGGCCGTCAAACCTACGGCGGAGGCAGATTCCTATATGCCTCGGCACCTGCTGCTGGGCATGTCGATCTAGACTTCAATTTGGCGATAAATCTGTTGTGCGCTTATAACCACCGTGTATTTATTTGTCCTGCACCGCATTCCGAAAATTGCTTAGCGACTCCGATCTCGGCAGGAGAACTAACGTATTCATCTCCCGTTTCGTAATAGTCGAAGTGAGCCGCTTCCTGCGCCCTTCTGCACTAAGTAGGTTGCTCAGGAGTTGCGTGACAACTAGCATCTGAATTGGTTGCAGCTCAATCAAATAGTCGACAAGCTTAAGGCAAAAGATTGGATCAGGAGCAGGATTAAACCCGAGGACAATCGTGTCCAAATAGCTTCATTGACAGCTGCAGGCCGGCGGATCATTCCGGAACTGGCCGAGATCGCCGATTACAACGATGAGCGATTTCTTCGCTTTCCTTGATAGCCCGGGAGCAGGGCGCACTCTTCGCGACCTGCTGATCAAGATCGCTGATCATCATCACATCCGTGACGTTCCGTTGGGATGACGCCGGTAATCACCAATGCACCATCGATAAAGGAGAAAAGTCTCGTGAGCAAAGCGATTGACAATTTGAATAAAGCCATGGAAAGGGCAGCAGCTATTCGCCCGAAGGTGGGAGGCTTTCCCTATCTTGCCGAAAGTCTGCGACTTGCCGGAGTCAACCGAAATATCTGGTCTCTCCCTGCATGTCAAAGCTTATTCCTGACCAGCCTCGGGCCTGTTGTGATGCAAGGTCCGCCGCTGGTAACGGGCACAGTCGATGTACCGACCTTCGATCAAGAGGCCCTCATCACCGCTCTGCGGATCGATCAGGCCGGTGAAAGCACGTTTCCTGATTTCCTGCTTGCTACGTGGCGTGCTGGCGTTGTTCGCTACGATGTCGACTTCGCTGTCCGGGCAGTAGCTTATCTTGGCTGCAACGGCGAAGAGTATGTCGAAGCATACCCGGCCGTCGAGATAAACTAATTCACTCAGATTGAGCCCTGAGCCTGCTCTTGGGCGCTCCTCCTCTCCGGGGTCGCAGACACCTTAATGGCGTGAGGCGTTGAACAAGCTTCAGGGAATCAGCCGATCTTGTCGAAGTCTCTCAAACAAACTGAAGAAGCTTTCATCGGTTGCTTGATGCTCTGTAAAGCCCAGCTTACGGCTCTTTGACATGTCCGTAACTACTTCAATGGGTCGACCCAAGTCGGCGTCCGTATGCCAGGCTGACGCGAGCACATGTAGATCATCTTGAACTAGTCCGTATTTTGAGGCGATCTGCTTCCACGTAGCCTCCTTCCCGGAAAGCTGCTTCTGGAGAGGAACCCCTTCTCCTTCTAACTCGGCGGCCTCAACTTCGAACCATCCGGCAATGCGCTTCCACATCCATTTCCAGCGGAAGACATCGCCGTTCACTACGTTGAAAGCCTGGTTGCGAGCCGCCGGCGTAGTTACGGCCCAGAGTAGGTGCTTTGCCAGCAGTCGGGCATCAGTCATGTCTGTCAGACTGCGCCATTGCACTTGAGAACCGGGGAAACTCATCGCTTGTCCCAACTCTTTGCAAATGCTGGCATACACGGCTAACGTTACGCCCATATTCATCGCGTTGCCGACGGCATAGCCAATGATCGTGTGGGGCCGGTGAACACTCCAGCCATATCCATCCCTGTTGGCAGCAGCAAAGACCTCATCCTCCTGCGCGTAGTAGAAGTTCTCCAGATCTAATCGAGGTTGCTCTTCCCGAAAAGGTGTTTCAGGCAAGTTGCCCTTGCCATACGCCTCAAAGGGTCCCAAATAGTGTTTCAACCCGGTAACCAGAGACACGTGTTGCACCGATTTCGCCTTCGAAACGGCGTCGAGCACATGGCGCACCATCCCGGCATTGATTCGGATGTTTTCGGCTTCGGTCGGCTGGCGAAGCCACGTGGTTAAGAAGATGTGCGTCGGTTTCACATCCTTCAGCGCTTCCTCGACCAAAGAGGAGTCCCGTAGATCGGCAGCAATAGGGACAACGCCTGAGCTCTGACCAGGATTCCGGGCCATTCCATACACGTCCCAGTCAGGTTGCTCAACCAACAGGTCCGCTAAATTGCGGCCCACAATACCCGATACTCCAACGATTAAGGCTTTATTTCTCATGAGAATCTTCAGCTTGGTCATCAGTACAGAAGGAACGCTATCCAGCGATCCTACGTCTCCGCGGCTTTGAACCGAAGCTATTTCCTAACTACATCAAGCATAAGAGTTCGCCGTAGGATCCTCTATCGTCGGCAAGACTTACCAACGGTGCACCTCAGTGACAGCGATCCCCCGGTATCGCCGTTCACCGCGTTGCGGCTGAGGCACACTCTCTGAAATCGTGCTACTTTCAGTCCGGAGACTTCGATCCGCTATGCTGTCGTTCTCGCTCTTATCTCGGTTGGGATTTCCCATATTTTTGCTGGTTGGCTCTTTCGGCACCCCGGTGCTTGAGGCTGACCCGATTGTCTTAGAAGCAACGACCCTCAGTTCCGGTGGATGCGGCGCGAGGGTGTCGGGCGATAACTTCGTCTTTGACGGCATCTTCACGCAACTTGGCAACGGCTGTGGCGGGAGAATAATGAACGTAGGAATTGATAATTGGCCAGTGCCTGGAACGCAGACTTATTTCAATCCGCCCGTAACCGGCACCATAACGGGTCCCGGCATCCCCGACAGGCTTGCGATTGCCTACGGCGGAGGGCAGCCGAGCTTGTATAAAGACGCATACCCGAACTATTTGCCGATCAACTTGTACGGTACTTTCGCCGTTCCTGTGGTTTTGTCGGGAACTCTCAATGTTTGTCTGGAGCCAGCGGGCGTGCAGACGCCCGGTCAAGTGGTCGCATGTGATCCGGCATATGCCAATTTCGCAATCATCAACATCAATGTGGCTGGTGTGGCGCTCTTTAGCGTGACTGATGGCGTCATCGGTGCTCGAGACTTCTTGGGTTACGAAGGAACATTGGCGGCGGCTCCCGAACCTTCACAACTGGCAACTGTCGGCGGGATCACAATGCTGCTTTGGGGAACGATCGCACAGAGGAATCGTGCTGTGGCCCTACGCAAACTCACACGAGCCTCGTAGCGATGGGCTAGCTTGGGCTTCTGGCCGGCCCGCCAACTCGGGTATCGCGGTTACTTAGAGCAGGCGCATCATGCCTCTTCAGCAATCAACCTCCGTTTGGCTGCTTTAAAACGCCTTGCCTAGAAAGTAGTAGAGCCGCGCTTTGAAATCCAGATCTTGCAGCCGGCATCCCGCGCATAAAGGGAGCTAAGAAATATGCTGTCAGCATTGGCAATTGCTGATTACCGAGCTTGGAGATTGTGATCGAGACTAAGGAAAAAGCCTCCTCGCGCAGCGTAATCCTGATCGCAATCTCGCCAGTGTAACTGGGTGGCGCCGATTTGATCCATTCGGTAAGAGTGTCAAGGCGGATGGTCGTCCAGCTGCATGCAAAGGAGTCCAACCATCAGCGGGGTTAGGAACAGCTTTAGCGGAGACAGCCCCAGAAGTGAAAGAGAAAAGCATTACCAGAGACAAACGCCAGGTTACAAGACCTGGGGAGTAAATGGGGAGACGCTGGAGCGCGTAGGTTCAGCCACACTCGGAGCTCTGCTGCTGATAAAAGTTTGATGGAAGCCAGAGAGATCCCCACTCTTGAAAAGAATCCACTGCTCGCACCGGGGCTACCGCGAACGCGTATTGAGTCACAGGAGAAATCAGATGAGAGAACTCCGTTGGAACGGCGTGAATGATTTAGGGTAGAAAGTGTACTGGATCCTGCAATCGTCAATCCACATAAGGCCATCTTGCGTATGACTATGTCCACCACCTGCGGATTAGATTTGCACTTCACTGCCAAGTACATTCCGACATATCATGAACAAGGGATTAACAGCTCGTACCGCCCACCAACACGGACAGAAATACATGCGCCGCCGGCTCAATCACGTTGCAAAAGGGGAACTGGACCTTCCTTCCTGGCCACCCAGAGTTTCGATCTTGAAGAAAGATCGGCGGGGATACTAAACGTTCAAGCACAAGAAGGGCGGTGGTGCGCGCTCGGTCTTTGTGCCGAATGAATCCGCGAGATCTGCGGTTGTCATCGCAGTTAACTAAGGTAAACACAGTCGTCAATAACAGGGCGCATGGCAATGAGCAACAAATTACGAAACAAGACAGTTGAGGTTCTCGCGACTGAGGCCGAAAAACCGGTGGGCTATGGACAAAACACTTTTTGACACTTATCAGTTAGGTCCGACAACTCTGAAGAATCGAATCGTGATGGCCCCATTAACGCGTTCCCGCGCTGGCGAAGGGGACGCTCCCCGAGACATGAATGCGGAGTACTATCAGCAACGCGCGAGCGCTGGACTCATCATCAGCGAAGCGACCCAGGTGTCCCAACAAGGCCAGGGCTACTTGTGGACACCTGGCATCTACACACCGCCCCAGATTGAGGGTTGGAGAAAAGTCGTAGATGCCGTCCATCAACGCAGCGGCAGGATTTTCCTGCAGATGTGGCACGTGGGACGCATATCGCACGTCACTCTGCAACCCGGAGGTGAGAGTCCGATCAGTTCTACGGATAAGGCTGCGGAAAGCACTTACTCGTTTGCTTATGACGGTGACGGGAATCCCGGAAATGTGCCTGCCAGCAAGCCGCGAGTCGCGACGATTGCGGAGTTGGAGCGAGTCGTCGCAGACTATGCAAGAGCGGGTCGGCATGCGATACAAGCGGGGTTCGACGGCGCCGAAGTACACGGCGCGAATGGCTATTTATTTGACCAGTTCCTGAGCTCAACTGTAAATGAGCGTAGCGACGAATATGGCAACCAATCCAAGCAGACACGCACCCGGCTCCTGCTTGAGGCATTCGATGCGGTTGCGGGTGAACTCGGCGCCGACCGGGTAGGCGTTCGGATAGCTCCCTTCGGAACGTTCGGGGGCATGAAGAAGGATCCCAAAACTGAAGAGACGTTCCTTTATCTCGCCGAAGAATTGAGCAGGCGAGGAGCCGTGTATCTGCACATCGTTCGTGGCAGCCAATTGGACGCAGAACCCGTCGTGCCTGAGGAATTCTTCACAAAGATTCGTCGAGCTTTCCACAGAACGATCATCGTGACGGGAGGCTTGGACAAGCAATCTGCCCAGCAGTTGCTTCGTAAGGATATGGCAGACCTGTTCGGTTTCGGAACCTTGTTCATCTCAAATCCGGATCTGCCTGAGCGCCTCCGCAATGACTGGCCGCTGGCGGCCGGCGATCAGAACACTTTCTACGGCGGGGGCGCTAAGGGGTACATCGACTATCCCACGTATCAGGACGAACTGATGACCCGCACAGTCGAAGTGCCTTTAGACATCCACTAAGCAGACCAGCACCCGCCTGAGTGCCGGCCGCTTCGAACTAACTCCAAGGCGCACCGATCAAGGCACCTCGGAGCCCTGACTGGCCCTCAAACGGCACGCTGGCGGCGCTGCTGGCTCTCCTGCATGATTTCACTCATATCGCCAGCTGGACGTACCTCGAAGATCGATCCATACTTCACGGCCGGGTGCTGCGACATGAGCTGAATCGCTTGATTCATGTCTCGTGCCTCAAGCATCAGAATGCCGCCTAATTGTTCCTTGGTTTCCGCATAGGGACCGTCGGTCGTCGCGACCTTCTCATTTTTCCAATAAATGGTCAACGCGGTCTCAGCGGGCTGAAGCGCTTCACCCCCAGCCCAGTGCCCGTTGGCGCGCAGATGATCGTCGTATTCAAAACATGCGTCGAACATGGCGTTCCGCTCGTCCTCGGTCATGCCCGCGTGTTTCTCTGGCTCGTAGTATCCCAAACAGATGTATTTCATATGTCTCTCCTTTGGCCGAAGGCGGCACCGCAAATCGTGCGCGCTGGTTCCTTCACCCCATAGTCGTCGGCGCAGGTGAAAATCGACAGTAGAGCCGGTTTTTAGTTCAACTCGCGCAGCCGCCCGGCGAGGAAACGGCGCTCCGGCTCCTGCCGGGCCAGGGCAAGCGCCTTCTCATACGAAGCACGGGCCTCCGGAAGCCGGCCCAGCCTGCGGCACAAATCCGCACGGGCCGAGTGCGCCAAGTGATAATTGGCTAGTTCCCCGCGCGCCAGCAAGGCATTGATTAGGTGAAGACCATGCTCCGGACCACCGCACATGGCGACCGCAACTGCACGGTTGAGTTCCACGACCGCCGATGGCTGAATACAAATCAGCCGGTCGTAGAGCAGAGTGATCTGGCGCCAGTCCGTGGACGAAGCCGAAGCAGCCTCGGCGTGAACTGCCGCAATGGCCGCCTGTAGGGTATAGGCACCGAACCGGTGAGAGGCAAGGGCACTCTCGGTGAGCGAGATGCCTTCCGCGATCTGGGCTTTGTTCCATAAGGAGCGATCCTGTTCGCCCAGCAGGATCAACTCGCCCTCCGCAGAGCTTCGGGCAGCGCGGCGCGATTCTTGCAAGAGCATGAGCGCCAGCAGACCCATCACCTCAGGTTCCGGAAGAAGGTCGACGAGCAGTCTACCTAGACGGATCGCTTCGCGGCTCAGTTCGGTTCCAGTTGCCTCCGCTGAATAGCCCGCGTTGAAGACCAGGTACACAACCTGAAGGACGGCTCCCAGCCTTGCCGCTAGTTCCTCCGGCACAGGCACCTGGTACGGGATTGCCTTGTCGCGGATCACCGCTTTCGCGCGAACGATGCGTTGCGCAAGCGCCGCCGGCGTAACGAGAAATGCCAGGGCGATTTCCTCTGTTGTCAGGCCGCAGACTTCCCGCAGTGTCAGCGCAATCTGTGCTTCCGGTGCCAAAGCGGGATGGCAGCAGGTGAAGATGAGACGGAGGCGATCGTCCTCGATCTCCTCTTCCTGAGGCGCTTTATCGATTTGTGCTTCAAGATACAGCGCAAGATCGATCTCTGCTCCCTCGAAGCGCGACCGCCGGCGCATCATGTCAATGGCCTTGAAGCGTGCGGTTGAAATCAGCCACGGGCGCGGTTTGTCCGGTATGCCAGTCTGTGCCCAGCGATCCAAAGCGGTCGCAAAAGCTTCGTGCATTGCTTCTTCGGCAAGATCAAGATCCCCAAGCAGACGCACCAGCGTAGCCAGAATTCTCCCTGATTCAGACCGGTAGAGAGTCTCCACCGTCCTGCTCAGATTTTCAGATAGTTTCGGTGGCATGCAGTCAACTACTGCGAGTACGGCAAAAACCCAACACTCCGCCAAAGCGGCGCGGGTTCGTAGACGGTACCTGCCGCCACCGTGCGCCAGATGCGTCGCGTGTTCCGTATATCCTGCAGCGGGTCCGCATCGAGCAAAACGACATCGCCGCGCTTGCCGGGTGCAAGTGAGCCCGCGGTTGCATCAAGGCCGAGACTCTGGGCCGGAACAATGGTCGCGCTTTGCAAAGCTTCGAGCGGCGTGAACCCTGCCTCGACGTAGATCTCGAGTTCGCGATGCAGCGAATGACCAGGAATGGACTGATCGGTTCCAGCAACGATCCGTATGCCGGCCTCGTGCAGCTTGCGCAAGGTACCAAGGGCAGCTTCGCGGAACCGGACATTGACCGCGCTCGCATCGGCCGGGATCTCCAATGCAGATTTCAGTTCCGGCGGTAGAAACGCCATCCCAGGTTCCAGCTTGTCCAGCGGCTCGGTTGGTTGGAACGCTTCATAGACAACCATGGTGGGGTCGACTACGGTTCGGTCTTGCTTGAGAGCAGCGATCAGTTCCTTGCCGCGTTCGCCTTCGAAATCAAGTTCCAACGGAACTTTCCGGTCCGGCTTACCATCAGCGCCTTGCACGGACTTGGAAAAATACGGGATGAAGTACCCAAGGTGATTGATCTGGTCCATGCCATCCTTCAAAGCCTCCAGCACCGTCATGCCGGTCGGCACGTGACCCGTTACGGTAAGGCCCAATGCGTGCGCTTGGGCGGTGATGGCCTGCACCACCTCCGGCTTTACTGAACTGTAGATCTTAATTTGGCGAGCGCCGGCATCTCGATACCGGATCACTTCGGCGCGAGCCTGTTCAGGTGTGTCGGCAAGGATGGCACCCGCGCTCATGGGACCCGATCCGTCGATAATCCCGGCAAATTCAAGGTGCGGACCAATCGAAGAGTGATCGTGTTGGTCCAGGGCATCATGCAGCACGCGAATGAAATCCAATTCATTGCCGCAGTCGCGAACGGTGGTCACGCCAGCAGCAAGATAGATCGGTCCCCACTCCACCTGCTCGTAATGTGCGTGCATGTCCCAAAGTCCGGGAATGGCGTATTTGCCTGCCGCGTCCAGGACGGTCGCGTTCTGCGGAATCGTGATGGAGTGGCGAGGTCCTTGCGCGGTGATCACGCCATGGTCAATCACGATCACGCCGTCCCGGATGGGGGCTGCTCCGGTGACATCCTCGATGGTTACGCCAACAATGGCCAGAATGGCCGGACGGGAGGAGACCGATCCCGCCGTGAGCTGATTCAATGCGCGCAGATTCGCGGGCACTGCCGCCGAAATGAACTCGCTGAGATGAGAAGCATAGGCCTCGCGCACTGCTTCGAAGTGATCGAATTCCGCGTCGGTACTGACGAGGGCGGTCAGCCTGCCCGCGTCATCCATCCACAAGCACTCCTGGCCCCAGATGAGGCCACTCACGGTGAATCCGTGCATGCGCGTCCCGGCGACGGTCAAAGTTTCAGCGGGGTTGATGCGGACCTCGGCTCCGCTCGGAAACGCAGTGAACGCGGTGGGACGACCTTGTCGCATCCACCAGCGCATCATCTGCTCCTGCATCGCGACGGGCGAGTAGCCGTCGAATATGAACCACGCCCCCTTAGGCGTAATCTGACGTGATGTGTGGCCCGTCATGATGTCCAGCGTGCCGTGCTGAACGGAGATGCGGTCGTCAATCGTTGCACCCCGAGAGATCTTTCCTTTGCTGTTGAATGAGAGAGGGAGCACTTTGCCGGTATGCGACTGAAAGGTGGTTTGCAGCGGCACCTTGGAGCCGCGGTCCGTAAACAAGAAGCTGGACTCGAGAGTCGACAAGCCCCCGCTGCGCCGAATCGTATAGTTCTCTCGACCGACAGCATGAGCGAACTTGAACAGCACAAAAGACCCTGCTTCTGCGGGAGCCGGCTGCGACTGGCGAGCGACCAGCACCGAGGAGAAAGCGACAAGCAGCAGCAACGATGAGCGCCAAGACATGCTTCCGTCGAGTCTAGCGCCTGCGCACGATTCGCCCACAGCCGCGAGGCGTCGCTAGATGCACCGAATGTACACGTCTTTGGGAGATCTTCAGCTCGGATAGATGACCAAGACTCAGGCGCCTAGGGCCCGGTTTTCTGGCTTGGTCTTCGGTTCCAACGCCCAACCGAAGTTCGTCAAAGCTTGGCACAAAGTGATGAACCTCGATCGCTAGGACATCATCCACACCGTCTAACTGTTCCTCAAAACAAAAAGCCTGCTCCACCGGTAATCTCTAGGTGAAGCAGCCCATCCGGCTTTTCCGCCGCCTAACTCTTTCGCAATTGCTTTCGAATATCGGCAATCTGTTTGCCCGAAGGTGACCAATCCGTGTCACAGGTATTGCAGTGCAACACCAAAGTCCCCGAGCTCAGAACCTCTTCAAACTCCGGCTCCGTATACTTCACGGTCTGGTTATGGTTGTTAGGACAAACAATTTCAACGCCAACACGGTCGCTCATTTTTTGGGATGAAGAGCTTCCCTGACCTTCTTGACATGAGTCCCATGCACCCGAATCGCCTCATGCAACTGCTGCCCGGTCACATTAAACTCCTGCGCCCAATAATGGATGTCGGACGAAAGCTTGGGATTAATCTCATCAGGATCATGAGGCTTGCTCCCCTTCGGCTGTTCTGCTTCTTCTTCTTCGGAAACGCTAGTTCTATCTGACATAAGGAGCTTGTAAATACCGCCCTTAGTGTATGCCATGCCACCGCCATCATCCTCTACTGGGAGTGAATAACGGACGGGCTGGGAGGAACCATCGGGTTATCGACCGTGACCGCAGACTACAAGGGACCTCACGGGACGTATCTGGCCTACACCTCTCCGACGTGCCGACGATCCGCCGGGAGTACGTCCATTCGACTGACGCAGTCTAGAGACGTGGCACGTCGGCCTGTTTCTTGGCGAAGATACGCCGTCCACACTCACCGAGATCCCGGCAGGCACACGGGCGTTTTAGCAATTCCCTCATGGCAACAATCTTGCGCGCCATTTCATCCAATTCGGTAATCTTTTGGGCTGCCAGCGTCTTCCACCTCTCCGACGGTGTTATCTCATTGCAGAAGCCGGAGAAGAGCCGGCGTACTTCGGTAAGGCTAAATCCGCAGGCCTTGGCGTGGCCCACCACCGCGAGTTGTTCCAGGACCGACGGGTCGTACCGCCTTTTGCCGCCAATCCGACCTGGCTTTGGCAGCACGCCAGCCCGCTCGTAGTAGCGGATAGTAGAGGACGAAAAACCCGATTGCTTTGCCACCCTCCCGATCGTCATCGCATCAATTTTACCTTGACTTAAAGCTGACTTTAAGTCGGATCATTACACCATGTCCTTGATCAACGCAGGAAAGTTCTTCGTAGTCGCAGCGAGTCTGGCCGCTTTTGCATGCACCACGGCGGCAGCGACGGATCCACCGATCGCTTGCAACTTGAAGGCGCTCACTCTCGAACAAAGAAAGCAATTGATGCAACGGGGTGAGCATGTCATCGCCGCGATCACTACCTCGCGTGAACTGAAGGACGGGTACGCGTTCCGTGTTGATCCAGAGAAAGCCTCGCTGATGGATGTGGCAGGATGGTTGAATTTGTGGCGCCGGTGCTGCGCGTTTTACGAATTCCAAATCGACTTTCGTGCAGCGGATGCCACTGTCTGGCTATCAGTGAAAGGGCGGCCTGGCGTGAAGCAGTTCATACCGATCGATGTGCCCCGTCTGGCGGCGAAGCTGCCTAAATAGGCCACCGAGGCCCTATTGGCCGATTACGCCCAAACAGGAAGTTATGTCCAGATAGCCGACGATACGGACGAAGCGGGCATCCATCTCCTGGACCTACTTAGAGGCGGTTCGCCCCAGAGAAAATTCGATGATGAGGCGCGTGGATAAATTCAGACGTGGCTCGATAGATGAGATCACAACATACTCGTCCTCCTTCGAATGCGCTCCGTACATACGCAGCCCCATTCCTTCCAGAACCGGCGCGTCGGTCTTAAGAGCAGCGAATGCGGCATCCGTCCCCGCTCCGTTCGATTTTGTGGCGACGCCAAGCGTTCCTCCGTATTCGCCGTAGATCCGCTGCGCATATTCGGCGATAGGCAAAGATTGTTTGCGAAGCGCCATCGGAGGAAAGATGCGTTCAAAGCGAACATCCACCGAGGTATCCGGAATGAGGTGCTTGAGAATCTTTTCGCGGATGGATGCCTCCAGCGCTGAAAAGCCGGCCAGGTCTTCGGCCCGCATATCCCCGATTGCCCGGGCATCCTCCGGAATCGCATTCGAGACGGTCCCCGCGCTGGCCACCGTCCAGTTCAACTTCAGACCCCGGCTGGGAATTGAGAGGTCCTGCATCTGAAGCAATTGATGTGACAGCTCATAAAGTGCGTTCCGGCCCTGCTCGGGGGCAGCACCTGCATGCGACGCCCGCCCTTTCACCGTAAGCAGCGCCACCTCTCCGCCCGACGTGACAAGCCGGATGTCATCGCCGGGCACACGTGACCCTTCATAGGAGAGGACCAAGTCGTGGTTCGATGCCAGAGACGTAATGAGGTCTCGTTCGGCGTTAGAGCCAACCTCCTCGTCAGGGCTCACTAACACGGTGATCAAGCCGAATTGGTCAAATCCAAGGGTCTTGAGCGCTGCAACAACGTGCAGGATGGCGGCAACCCCGTGTTTGTCATCGCCGATTGCCAGCCCGTACGCCCGATCACCCTCCACCCGAAACGGTTGCTTAGCAAGCATTCCCTTTGCGTAGACGGTGTCCATGTGCGCGAGCAACAAGATTCGCTTGGTGCCTTTTCCACGTAAGCGTGCGACGACGGTGTCTGCGAGGCGTTCCGGAGTATTTCGGAAGTGCAAGTAGCCGCTTGCCGGAGGCACCTTCTCTACCTCGCCTCCCAAGGCGCGCAGCCGCTCGGCGATCCGATTGCCAATGAGAGTGACTCCATCAAAATCGCTCGATCCGGATTCAATCGAAACAAGTTCCCTCAAGGTGTCCAGAAGAGGCTGCTTCTCCCGCTGAACAGCCACCTGGATCGCAGCGGAATCCTGGGCCCATGTGGGGGAAACAACAAGCAATGCGACGAGCATGGCACTCAGTTTCATGGGCAGTATTCTAGCCCGAGCCTTTTCCCGAATCGGCAATCGTGCGCGGAAACTTAGCCCGAAACCGACGTTTGAACAATGCAAAACCTTCCGGGCGAATAACGGGCGATCCGGAAAGTGGTGGACCACAAGCAGACTTATCGTTCTCTACTGGCGAATCCCCACTCACAGACGCCTTTCAGCTAGCGAGTTGGACGCTCAGCTTGTCGTTCTTGAGGCAGATCCGGCCATCCGGTAACG
The DNA here is from genome assembly GCA_963814195.1 of uncultured Acidobacteriaceae bacterium. Taxonomy (GTDB): domain Bacteria; phylum Acidobacteriota; class Terriglobia; order Bryobacterales; family Bryobacteraceae; genus Bog-105. The sequence continues at coordinate 351,204 of CAWFBU010000001.1, read as the reverse complement.
ACATGGGCCAGCTTTAAGTTGATGTGAGCAAAATCAAAGTTTAGTGCCAACACCTTGGTTGGCCACCGCCGGGAAACCTTCAGCCTTCGCCTGTAGACCGGCTTTCGCAAGAATCACGTAGACCACAAAACCAACCAGAAAACTGTATACCGCGGCCGGCTGTAAATAGGGCTTAACCTCAGGTGAGATAGGAAGGAACGGCAATATGCCCACAATGAACCCTATGGCCCACGCGCCATATCCTGCTACGTTTACGCCTTGGCGCGGCCCTGCCCATTTCTTGCCGGATAGCCAATAATCGGCTACTATGGCGCCGCAAATGGGTCCGAAGGAGGCCCCGATGATGGTGAACAAGCCCACCAGGTTTGACGCGACGCCGGTGATCGCCAGCAACGCCGCCACGACAGCCCCCACCATGGTGGATGTGGTGCGCGATACGCCCGTGATCATCGTGGAAAGGCTATTTCCTGCAATGAAGGAGCAGAAGCACATGGAAGCAACTGAAGCAATCGCAAACAGAAAGAAGGCAATCGAGGCGAAACTGCCGGTTTGGGCAATTGCGGAATCGAACTGATAATCTTTAACCCCGTACAGCACGTGCGCGCCAGCGATAGAGATCAGCGGTAGGCCGCCGGCAATCAAGATCGGGAGCAAGACTCCCACGAGCCCGCCCCAGCGAACATCCCTCTCATCGCGGCTGTTCATACCGAAGTCAACGCCTGCTGCGCCCGCAGTCGCGAAAAAGCCAACCACGATCTGGATCAACATTGTGAAGCCAAGGTACGGGTTCGGCTGTGGCGGGGTATAGTGTGCCGCGCCTCCAGCAGTTTTTGCGAAAACAACGAGGATCATCAACAAGGGAACGAAGTTCAAGAAGGTAGCGAACTTGGCCACATACTGAATGCCCTTCGCCCCGACATAGCCGAGCGCCAGCGCCCATGCGGCCGCAATCAGGCTGAATGCGAGTGTGCCAGGGCCGGCCTTCGACCCGAAGGCTGTCAGGATAAAGGTGGTCGCCACGAATGTGTTCACCGACATCCAGCCCACCTGAAGAACGCCCATTAGGATTCCCGGCATGAGATATCCTCCTTGGGTGCCGAAGGTGGAACTGCCCACCACGTAGAGCGGTAGGCCCGTGCGCATGCCCAGGGTCGCCGGAATACGGTAGAAGAGGGCGTAGCTGATAAGACCCGCGACCAGCAGTGCCAGCAGACAAATTCCCAGACTTGCATGGTCGAGCGTGCCCGAAGCGATTTCACGATAGAAAACGATCCAAAGAAAAACGCCCGCGTACGTGGGAGCCGTGTTCTTGTACCAAGGCGCACGGTTCGAAGCTGGATTGGGTGAAGTTTTTGATATGTAGGCGGGCAACATGCTGGTGTTCTTCAGAGAAAGATTTCGAGAAGTGTCCAGTATATAGGCCTGTACTGTTTCGGCTGCTCGGAGCAGGTTCTGTTACCAGGTTGACCTCAAGCCAGCATCCACTACCATATGGTTGTGGATAAGCTGGATACAACCTTTGCGGCTCTGTCTGATCCCACGCGCCGGGCGATCATTGAGCGGCTCTCTCACGGGCCTGCCTCGGTGCGTGGATTGACGGAACCGTTTGCGCTGTCGCAGCAGATGATTTCAAAACATATTGCCTACCTGGTGCGGGCACGGATTGTGATCAAGACGAAGCGTGGACGGGAGAGCGTATGCACGCTTCGGCCCGAGGCCATTAAGACCGTCAGCGACTGGGCGATCCGCTACCGGCGGTTCTGGGAAGAGAGCCTCGACAAATTGGAAGTCGTTGTAAATCAGATGAAGAAAGAGGAGGAAAGAGATGGCAGAAAGCACGGCAAGCGAAGTTGAGCGGATGGTCGTTACGAGAGTTTTTGATGCCCCACGCGAGTTGGTCTGGAAAGCGTGGACCGAGCCGAAGTACGTGATGCAGTGGTGGGGACCGGAGGGCTTTACTGCACCGGTTTGCCAGATGGACTTTCGCGTTGGAGGCAAATCTCTCTGCTGCATGAAGTCACCGGATGGACAGGAGTTCTGGAATGCGATTGAATACCACGAGATTGTGCCGCACGAGAAGATTGTGTCCTCGATGTACTTTGCGGACTCGGAAGGAAACAAGATTGAGCCTGCGCTACTGGGAATAGAACATGAGGCCATCGAGGGTGCATTTGACGTGACCCTGTTCGAAGATCTCGGAGACGGCCGGACGAAGCTGACCTACATTGGGAATGAACCGATGGATAGCGCGAGAAACAGCGGTCAACTCGAGGGCTGGAACCAGATACTCGATAAAGTGGCTGCGGTGGTCTCGGAGCTGGCGCAGTCGGAGTAGACGCGAGGTGGTTCATGATCGAGCGAAGGCCGGCCGGCGAGAGGCCCGGTTCGGCCCGGCTCCTCGCCGCCGGGAAAGTTGTGGCCCTTGCGAACAAAGGCCCTGCTTGACTGTTACCGTTCAGGTCACTGCACTCATTGAGCACTTGCTCAAGCGGTGCCGATCAGATTAGTACTGCGAAATGCCCTTCTCTCCACCGAACAGATCTTCGAAAGCGGATCTCCGATACCGCTAGCCAGCCACAAACATGCTTTAATAAACAGCCAAGGGTAGAAAGCACTCGCACCCGCGAAAATTCCCAAACAAAAGCGCATGCCGCTACCGCCCACCAGCTAGCTTCACCGCCTCGTGTTTCCGCCAAAGATGGAACCAAGCACGCCGCGTACAATCTGCGTTCCCGCCGTACGCGCGCCGCTCTTGACCATGGCTTCCAGCACGCCCTCATGCCGGCCCCCTCGAGGTCCCACCGTACCCAACAGCATTCCTTCTAACCCGCTCAAGATGCTACTCATCGGCCCCGTACCGGATGGAGCCGCAGGTGATTGAGGAAGCGTGGACTGGGCATTCGCACCAGCACTCCCTGCCTTCGGTGCTGCCGCACCCCCGGGATTTGCTTGGGATCGTTGCCTCAAACGCTCGTACGCGGATTCACGGTCAACCACTTGGTCATACACACCCGCCACCAGCGAACTCGCGATAAACGACCGTCGCTCCTCTGGTGTGATCGGCCCGATCTGCGCATGCGGTGGGAAGACATACGCACGCTCCACCACGCCCGACGCGCCCTTCGCATCCAGAAACGACACCAGTGCCTCGCCCACTTCCAACTGCGTGATCGCCTCCGCTACATCCAGCTTCGGATTCGAGCGGAACGTTTGGGCCGCCGCCTTCACGGCTTTCTGATCTCGCGGCGTAAACGCTCGTAAGGCATGTTGTACGCGATTGCCCAATTGCCCCAGCACCGTATCCGGAACGTCCAGCGGATTCTGCGTCACCAGGTACACCCCAACGCCCTTCGATCGGATCAGCCGGACCATCTGTTCAATCTTCGTCAACAGCGTCGCCGGCTGGTCCGTAAACAACAGATGCGCTTCGTCAAAGAAAAATACCAGCTTCGGTTTTTCTAGATCGCCCACCTCGGGCAGCCGCTCAAACAACTCCGACAGCAGCCAAAGCAGAAACGTTGCGTACAGCTGGGGCGATTGCAGCAGCTTGTCGGCCGCCAGCAGATTCACTACGCCACGCCCTCGGCCATCCGTCTGCAGCAAGTCGTCAATATTGAGCGCAGGCTCACCCAGAAAGCGATCCCCGCCTTCGTCGCCCAGCGTCACCAGCCCCCGCTGAATCGCTCCAACGCTCGCGGCCGAAATGTTGCCATATTGCGTCTGGAACTGCTTGGCTTGAGCTCCCACGAACTGTAGCATCGCCGTCAAGTCTTTCAAGTCCAGCAGCAGCAGCCCATTGTCATCCGCGATCTTAAACGCGAGCGACATCACGCCTGTTTGCGTATCGTTCAGGTTCAGGATGCGGCTCAACAGCAACGGCCCAATCTCGGAAACGGTGGCCCTCATGGGATGGCCCTGCTCGCCGAAAACGTCCCAGAACGTAACTGGACAGCCCTCGAAGCGGAAGTCGGGAAGCTGCAGTTGCTCCACCCTAGCCTTAATCTTCGGAGTCTCCAGTCCTGGTTTGCTGATGCCCGACAGATCGCCTTTCACATCCGCCGCAAAGACCGGCACGCCGATGGAACTCAACCGCTCAGCCATCACCTGCAACGTAACAGTTTTCCCCGTCCCCGTAGCACCCGCAACCAGCCCATGTCGATTGACTAAGTTCGGCAACAACACCAGGTCATGCTCGCCCCGAGCAATCAGAAGCGGTTCAGCCAAGCACTTCTCCTTCAAGCTTCTACTCTAATGGACACGGCCCGCCCCGGCTCGTTCCATTGCGAACTGGGTCCGCGATTTCGCTGACACCACGTTGGCAGCCGCTGTGTACTTCCGCTGCGAGCACAGGACACTATTAGGTCTTGCGCAGGATTTGGACTCAAGAGGACTGGAAGACCCTCGTAGGTCCTTCCGGTCAAAGATCTGCTACTCGAGGCCATTCAGGCATGAGAAACGCCGAAGTCTTCTGTCATCTCATGCCAGACTGTTGCACGCTTGGCAGGAGTAATCCGCGTCTCTAGTTTGAGATACAATTCAGCTCCTGCTGAAGTGACCAGCATGCCGGAACAAGATAGAACCGCCCGCAGACCCGACGAATGGGATCTTGAGTTTCTGCCTTGGATGGATGGCCTGCACTACACTCTAGGCGTTTACGATTGGGGAGTAACGAAAATAACTGAGGAGGAACAACTCATCACGCGAGTGCTCGATGAAATGCTGGACAAACAGCTCAATCATCCAGCACAGATCGAAAAGTTCGTCGGCAAAGCAAAGAACTCGTCCTCGAAGCTGGTCAGTGGTCGTTTACAGACAAAGGGCGAATCTCCCCTCAATGCCTGGTCTGGCACACAGCACGACCGAATGCTCAAACATCTCGTTCAAGGAGAAGTGAAATCCGGTCAATTGTCCGCCATCAAAAGCTTCCGACCGAATTTCGGCAAAGGTCCTGATTTCATATATCCTCCGTTGGCCGCCTGGGACGTCACAACAATGAAAGACATCGGCGCACATATCACTCGCGACTCGCACCAGAGGGGATCGCAGCGCTACTACATATTGGTGTGGGACGACATTAAAATCTCGACCCACAAGCTTCACAGGCACCGGTCGGCCCAGTAGTAATGGATGCTCTCGCTGCATTTCCACTCTGCCAGAGTGCCCGGTTGACTGACGCGAAGGACGTTGGGCCGCCTTCGAGTTACGACCCATTTGGAACGAAAAACGCCCAACCCGTCATTCCCATAATTTGGGGCAAGAGATCTCGGACCGCGAGCACAATTCGGATAGCGACGCCGCGCACCTCTACGCCCCCGGAGCCTCAACGACGAGCGACAACACGGTCCGCGAAAGATTCTCCACGGGCACTTCAATGGACATCTTCGAACAGCCGATCTCTCTCCATTACACTCGCGTCGTGATTCCGTTTCCGCTGGTAAACTCTTCGAATGCGAATGCCTCGCCCTGCTCTTCTTGCACGCTCGGTTAAGACGATCTTTGTTACCTTCGCCGCCATCGCACTCAGCGCAGTTCCTGTTCCTGGTTCCACCTTATGGAGTTGGAATTACACCGCCCCGGGCATTACCGCCGCCGGAACGTTCACGACGGACGACACCCCAAGCGCAGCCGGAGCTTATCTGATCACTTCCATGAGTGGGACACGGAATGGCGTTCAAATCACGGGACTACAGGCTGCGGGCACAGCCATTCCGGGCAATGAACCGTACGCCGTCGATGACCTCGTCGCACCCGGTCCGGGACCCCAGCTAACTGAAAATGGCTTCGGCTTCTCCATGGCTGATGGGAACTTCGCAAACCCGTTCTTTGCTGATTTCGCGTCGCCTCCGGCGTATCTCGAGTTCTTCTCGGCGCCCCCATTCACGGACGGTGGCCAGGGAGCGGCGGATTCCGAGGTTATGATCGACTTCGCTGCGACACCAGTACCGGAACCGCGCCTCAGCTTGATCGCCGCTGCTTTCGCCCTTGGCGCCGGTTGGCACGCAGCACGGAAAAGGTCGACCTGACACGGAACGTCAAGCCTGCGTAACTCACCGATTCATGAACTGACCGCCGGCTCTGCTGGACGAAGGATCGTCTGCGCGCTAACCATCAGTCGTAATCAGATCGACATCTGAGTTTTCCATCCAGCCTACCGCGCCCGTTCACAAATCAGAAAAATAAATCAGAGTTCGCATCTCCGCACCGGATAACGATTTCAGACCCGCCCACCAGAAACTGCCTCCGGTTCACCCCCGCCGCATGCTACCTGTGCAATCGAAACGATTCTCCAGGAGTCCTGACATGAACCACAAAAAGGTAACCGCGCGCGAAGTCGCAAACCGAGCCAACGCCGCGAAATCCACGGGCCCAAAAACCGAAGAAGGAAAGAAAATCTCTTCGCACAACGCGCTTAAAACCGGGCTCACCGGTCGAACTGTCCTGCTACCGGCGGATAACGTGGGGGAATACCAAGCCCACCTCGCGAGCATTGAGGAACGCTACCAACCCGCCACGGACGAAGAACGCTTCCACGCTCAGAACATTGCCCACATTGAATGGCGAATCCTGCGCATCCCGACCTTAGAAACCGCCTTCCTCGCCCTCGGCCGAAAACGCTTCGCCAACACCCACATCGAAGAACCGGAAGACATTCGAGCCATGCTCATCGAAGCCGAAGTGCAGCTCGAACTGCAAAAATCGCTCGCCAACCTCGCTCTGCAGGAATCCCGCCTCAATCGTCAGCGAGAACGCGAACTCGTCAGCTTGAACACCCTCCAAACCGCCCGCCGCAAACTCGAAGCTGCCAAATTAGAAGAAGTCGCGCGCTTCTACACGCACTGTAAGGACAAGGATTTGCCCTTTGATCTGGACGACTTAGCGATGTTTGGCTTCGAATTTTCGATGGAGCAAATCCAACGCCGCGTCGCCCATCACCTGGTCGCCCGCGACCGGGATCATGTCGCCTGGCCCACCATCAAAACTCATTACTGCTACGAACTCATGCTGCAGCAAGCCGACGAATCTCGCTAATCCCAGGGGACCGCAACAACGAACGGATATCGTGGAATAAGTTCATGTTTAGGATTTGTAAGTACTAGTTGTGACGAAACCCTCAGCATCTTTGGGGATCGGCTTCGACTTCGGCACCACCAACAGCTCGATCGCCATAGCGGACCCCGGCGGCGAGGTACGCCTGGCGAAATTTCCTTACAGCGGCGGAACCACTGAGTCGTTCCGGTCCCTCTTGTATCTCGAACGTCATAAAGAAGGAAGCCGTACCGCCATCAAATCGTGGAGTGGTCCAATGGGCATCGATCACTACCTCCATGCCGACGACAAAGGCCGCCTGATTCAGTCGCTGAAGTCCTTTCTTACCAGTCGGAGCCTCCAGACCACAGAAATCTTCGGTCGTCGCTTCCAACTGGAAGACTTGGTCGCGAATATCATGCGCGACGTACGCCTCGAAGTAGAGCGCCAGTTCGGCACACCCATCCGCCACGCCACCGTAGGCCGGCCCGTCCGGTTTGTCGGCGCCGAATCGGACGCAGATGACGAGTACGCAGTCTCACGCTTGCAGAGATCGCTGCTGACTGCCGGCTTTGAGGAAGTCAGCTTCGAAATGGAACCCGTCGCGGCCGCTCATTACTATGCGCAAACTGTTCCCGACGAGGAACTTCTCCTGATTGGAGATTTTGGCGGTGGTACCAGCGACTTTTCCCTCCTCCGGGTCCGCCCGAACCATGTAAAAGTGGTTGCGAATGAGGGACTTGCCCTAGCGGGAGACGCCTTCGACGCCAAAATCATCCGTTACCTCGTCTCGCCCGCGTTGGGGGCCGGAACTTCACTGGATTCAAACGGCAAAATCCTCCCCGTTCCCGGTTGGGTGTACTACAAGTTGGAACGCTGGCACCATCTTTCCCTGCTCCGTTCCCGCGAGACCATCCAGATGCTGGAGAGCGTCGCCAAGCAGGCTCTCGAACCCGAAAAAATCGCGGCCTTGCTTTATCTGGTCAAACACGATCTCGGCTACCAGCTCCATCGCGCGGTCCAGCGCGTCAAAGTCACTCTGTCCCATGCCGAGAAGAGCGTCTTTCGCTTCTCCGATGGCGACGTCGAAATGGATGCCGAAGTCAGCCGCACTCAATTTGAAGACTGGATTGGCGAAGAATTGGCCAGCATCGAAAGGCAGGTTGACGCCCTCACGGCCAAGGCTGGAATCACCAATGCTCAGGTCGATCGCGTCTTCCTGACGGGCGGCTCGTCTCTCGTGCCTGCGGTTCGCCAGATCTTCTCCTCACGCTTCGGAGCCGCTAAAATAAGGACTGGCGATGAGTTCACATCCGTTGCCCATGGACTCGCCCTGCGCGCCTTGAACTAGGCAAAACAGTGTACCGTAGAGCACGGTTTTACGTCTTCCACTGCCGCGAAATACCTGTTACGATGGAATAGTCTTTGCAACGTCCTCACTTTGGGTACCTTCTGGCCGTCCTTCCTCCCTTACCAGTCTTCCGGTTTGGCTTTTAGAGCAGTCCGACAGAGACGAATTTCACTTCACAGGATTTAACAATGACTAACATTTTCGTCGGGAACCTCAGTTTCCAAACTACCCAGGACGATCTGGTTGCTGCCTTTTCACAGTACGGCAACGTGGAGCGCGTCAACATAGTGACTGACCGTGATACCGGTCAACCTCGCGGCTTCGCGTTTGTCGAAATGACCGAACGGCGCGATGCAGAAACAGCCATCTCTCAATTGAACGGTGCCGAACTCAACGGCCGTGCCATGAACGTCAACGAAGCCCGTCCTAAGCCTCAGGGTGGCGGCGGATTCGGTGGTCGTCCGGGCGGCGGCGGTGGTGGCGGCGGACGCGGCGGCAATGGCGGTGGCGGCGGTGGTCGTGGCCGCGGAGCACGTTGGTAGCCCAACGCGCTTCACGCTGATATTCTAAATAGTTATAGAGTTTTCGAGAAAGGCACGTTGTGTAACTGACTCACCTTCAGCCGCCTCCGTGCCTTTTATGGGTTTATGTGCATCTCTATCAATAGAGATGTCAAGGAGGGGCGATGGCTAGTCGTGGCCGCCAGACTTTTAATAAACGTCTGAAAGAACAACAGCGGAAAGAAAAGCAGCAGGAAAAGTTCAGTAAGCGTCTGCAAGTAAAGTCAGACAAAGAAAATGGGGTAGAAACGGCCTCCGAGGACGACGAAATAGCATCTGAGATTGAAGAGATCAAAGCAGAAGCTAGTCGCTTGGGTTCCGATGTCGATCTCACTGGCTTGAGAATCAGGATTAACGGACCCGGAGGAAATGAGTGATTACAGAACCATCAAGGCTTGAACCACCAAGTGCTATCGATCGTGACCAAAAGCTGAATACAACCACAACCGCAGTTCTCGTGCTGCTCCACATCGGCGCGATTGCAGCCCTTTTTAACTTCAGCTGGCTGAATCTGGGCGTGGCTCTTTTTCTCTACTGGATGACGATCGACTTGGGGATCAGCCTGGGTTACCACCGGTTGCACACTCACCGGTCGTATAAGATCCCGTTGTTTCTGGAATACTTCTTCGCCGTATGCGGTGCTTTAACCCTGGAGGGCGGCCCGATATTCTGGGTCGCCACCCATCGGGTTCATCATCAGTTCTCCGACAAAGCGGGTGATCCACACTCGCCTCGTGAAGGAGCATGGTGGAGTCATATCGGGTGGATCCTCCTCGGGGAAGCCAAGCATAACAACACACGCCTGAACTCGAAGTACGCTCCGGATCTCGCAAAACATAAATTTTACGTTCTCTTGAATAACTACCACTGGGTTCCCAACGTGGTTTTGGCCCTCATTCTCCTGGCCGTTGGCGGACTGCCGATGATGCTGTGGGGTTTCTGTTTGCGTGTGGTCGTCGGTTTGCACAGCACTTGGCTGGTTAATTCTGCAACGCACATGTGGGGCACCCGTCGCTTCAACACTCGCGACGATTCCCGCAACAACTGGTGGGTAGCGCTTCTGACATTCGGCGAAGGTTGGCACAACAACCATCACGCTCATCCAACGTCTGCCCGGCATGGACTGCGCTGGTATGAGTTCGATCCGTCCTGGCTGCAGATTCGTCTGCTTCGCAAGTTGAAAATAGCCAAGGCAGTACAGACTGTACATCATACCGATGCCAAGCAGGAAGAGCGTTTGGTAGCGTAGTTCAACGCAAGCTTAGTCACACTCAAAAAGGGCCAATGGCAATCGCCATTGGTCCTTTTGCTTTTCAGCCGCCGGACATTTTACCTGGAAATGACTACCTCTCCTATTGTTTTTATGGTACTTTCGGCCTATACATACCCGTTAGGTAAGGGTGGGAACACAGCTTTAGGGAGGCAGTATGAGCCAAGTTGGCTTTCGCAGTGTTGCGAGGTTTGCAACTCTTCTAATTTTGGCAGCGGTAACCCCGCTGTTCGCGCAAAATGGGCAGATTCAAGGAACGGTTCTTGACCAGGCCGGTGCAGCCATTCCGGGAGCACAGGTTCAGTTGACGGATACGGCCAAAGGGGTCGTAGTCAAGAACGGTACCACCGACGCGTCCGGTAACTTCACGCTACAGCCGTTAGGCGCTGGAGCATATTCGCTTTCCATCGAAAGCCCCGGCATGAAGAAGACGCAGCGTACTGATATCACGCTGGACGTTAATCAAATTCTCAATGTTGGGCAGATTTCGATGACGGTAGGTTCGGCTTCTGAGGAGGTAACCGTAGAAGCGACTACGCCGTTAGTCGAAACCGCGACGGCACAAAAAGATTTTGTTATTACCTCCAAACAGGTGCTGGAAACGGCGCTGAACGGCCGCGATTTCCAGTCCTTATTACGAACCGCACCCGGCGTCACATCCACTGACTCTTCGGATTTCCGGCTTGCGTTCAACAATACGGATTCCTTCCACGTTAATGGCTTGCGTGGCAGCCAGAACAATGTCTTCCTGGATGGAAGCATCAACACCGACGTCGGAGCCAACGACGGTCAGTACACCCAGCTGAGCCTCGATGCCGTTGGCGAGTTCAAAGTACAAACCAGCGTCTTCAACGCCGAGTATGGCCGCATCGCGGGCGTACTGATCGCAGCCAACACGAAGAGCGGCGGTCAGAACTTCCACGGAACGGCATACGAATTCAACCGCAACGACGCTTATGATGCAAACTCTTTCTTCAACAACCTGCAAGGCGTCGGCAAGAGCAAACTGCGCTTCAATCAGTTCGGCGGTAACCTGGGCGGACCAGTCCTGCTTCCAAAGATCTCGCCACCCAGCAACAAGAAGCTGTTCTTCTTCTTCAACTACGAAGGCACTCGGGCCAGCCGTCCGAACGGCGGCACCTTCTATGACGTTCCGTCGCCGGCCTTGCTGAGCGGGGATTTCAGCAGTTCCTTGCGCTACAACGCGAACGGAACACCCCTGCTAATCAAGAACACTGACCACGGGTCAGAATACGCCCTTCCAGGTCGGTACCGTCTTCCAACCCGGCACCGTAGTTCGTGATCCGTCCGGCAACATCATTGGCGGAACGCCGTACCCGAATAACCGCATCCCGGCCAGCCAGTTCAGCAAGCAGGCGGTGGCATTTCAGAAGCTGCTGACCAACGCGTACCGCGGAGCATCGTCGTTTGTTCAAACCCCCGGCAACCCCGATTCGGTTCGCATACCGTTCCAGGACACTTACAACTTCGACAAAGATCAGAAGGCCGTTCGTATCGATTACGCCATCAGTTCCAGAGCCAATGCCTTCTTCCGCTGGGTAGACGACGCGCAACAGGAAAGCCAGGGATACGGCATCTTCTCGGGCAATTCGTTTCCGGTGCTTCCGCAATTCCGGCAAAAGCCCGGCGCCAGCTACGCCTTCAACTTGGTCAATACGCTTTCACCAACGACCACGAACGAGTTCATCTTCACTTACAACCACCTGACCCAGTTGGTCGACATCTCCGGATCCGCATCCAAGTCGAGCTACGATCAGGGTGCGCTCGGCTTCACCTTCGCTCAGCTGTTCCCGAACTCCAACGTACGGAATACCTTCCCGACGATCTCGGCCAGCCCGAGCTATTCCGGTTATACAGTGGTGGCGCTTTCAACATCTCGCCCTTCCCCTCCACCTGGAGAAGTGAAGCGAAGACGTTTGCCTTCACCGATAACTTCACAAAGATTTACGGCAACCACACGATCAAAACGGGTGCTTTCGTCGATATCAACACGGCCGGCCAGCAGCCATACTGGACATCGGCTCCCAACTTCAACTTCAACCCGAGTCAGCTGAACCCGAACGATTCTGGCAACGGCGTCGCCAACCTGCTGCTGGGCAACTATTCCAACGTGTCTCAGACTAATGGTGTGTTCTTCGGCTCGTTCAAGTTCTATCAAACCGAGGCTTACCTGCAGGACAGCTGGAAAGTGAATCGCAATTTCAGCATTGGAGACTGGGTGTTCGCTGGGCCTACCTCGGACCGACCTTCTCTCATGGCAAGTACCTGGTGAACTACTTCAACCCGGCTCTGTACAATCCGGCGCAGGCTGTCCAGATCAATACTTCGCCCGGCACGGCCTTTAACAGCATCATCACGGGTAGCGGCAATCCGTACAACGGCATCGTGGCCGACGGCAAGAACGGAACACCTACCGGCTATGTGCAGCATCGCACCAACAACTGGGGACCGCGCCTTGGCTTTGCTTGGGATCCGACCGGCGAAGGCAAAACGGCCATCCGGGGCGGCGGCGGCGTCTTCTACGAACGCATTCGTCAGAACGTCAATAGCTTTGATGCTCTCGGAAATCCGCCTTTGACTTATACGCCCAATTTGTACAACGGCAACATCGACAACCTTTCGCCGGCCCTGGCCTCGAACGGTACGCTCTTCCCAACCGGCTTGAACGCTCTCAACCAGAACGGGAAGATACCAACCATCTATTCCTGGAGCTTCGACATCCAGCATCAATTCAACCGCAGCACTGCGCTCGACGTTGGCTATGTGGGCAACGAGGCCGCGCACCTGGCGTATTCTTACGACCTGAATCAGCGGCCCGCCGGCTACACCACCAATAACGGTTTGCTGGCCAGTGTCAACGGAGCCGCGAATGCATTGCGGCCTTATGCCGGCTATGGTCAGATCCACTTCACTGACTTCGGCGCCAACAGCAACTACAACGCGCTGCAGGTTCAGCTAACCCGGCGCTTCACCAGCAATCTGTTCCTCAGTGCGAACTACACTTGGTCGAAGGCTCTGGACATTGTGGATGACGACACAACGCTGATCCCGAACTCGTTCAATCGGCAGGCCGAATATGGCCCCGCTGGCTTCGACCGGGAGCATACCTTCACGGTCAACTACGTGTACACTCTACCGACCTTTAAGAACCACAATGCGTTCATCAAACAGACCATCGGTGGTTGGGAAATCACTGGCATCACCCGGTTCTGGGCAGGCAGTCCGTTCTCCGTGCTCTCCGGCAACACAAATCCGGGCAACCTGGATGGCAACATCGGCACCACTACCTTGAGCAATGGAACCCAGTATGGCGGCGTTCGGGCTAACTACGTTGGGGGCCCCGTCTTCCCGGCGAATCAAACCTGGCAGCAGTACTTCAACGTTGGTGCCTTCTCTCGACCGGCCGAAGGCACCTTCGGAACTCTAGGGCGGAATACCTACCGAGGACCTGGTATCAACCAGTGGGATATCTCGCTCTTCAAGAACTTCAACATCACCGAGAACGTGCGCTTTCAGCTGCGGCTGGAGACGTTCAACACCTTCAACCACACCCAGTTCTCGGGCTTGAATACAAGCCTGAACCTGGCTAATCCTGGCGATGTCGGTTCCGTTGCAACGGCCGGTAACGCAGGACAGGTAAACTCAACCCGTGACCCTCGCAACGTTCAAATCGGCGCGAAGTTCTACTTCTAGCCTCCGCACCATCCTTGTAAAATCGGCCGCAATCGTTCTGCTCTTCGGGCAGGCGGTTGCGGCCGATTCTTCTGCTGCCCAGATCTTCGGGGAGGGTGTCACTGCTCTCAAGAACTCTGACTATGCGGCTGCCGAAAAAGACTTTCTCCAGGTCCTGCAGAAGGAACCCCAAAACCTCGGGGCACTCGGGAATCTGGGTGTCGTTTACTCCCGAACCAACCGGAATGCGAAGGCAATCGAGACATACCAGAAAGCATTGCGCGTCGCTCCGCACGAAGAAGGACTGCTTCTGAATCTGGGCCTTGCCTACGTAAAAAGCGAAAACTACTCGCGTGCCCTTCCCGCATTCGCGGAAGTAGAATCGAAAGATCCCGCCAATCTACAGGCGCAAGAATTGGCCGCCACCTGCCGCATCTACACGGGCGATCTTGACCGAGCCATCTTGAGCCTCGAACAGCTGAGGTCCACGGATCCTAACAAAGCAGCTGTGTTGTTCCTGCTGGGCGTCGCCTACACGCGGTCCAAGCAGCCGGAATTAGCGAAACCGGTATTTGCGCAACTCTTGTCTTCCGCAACAGATCCGGCCCAGTCGAGTTTCCTGCTAGGCAAAGCCTATTACGAGGGTGGCCAGTTTGCAGACGCGGAGAAAGCTTTTCAGGATGTGCTGAGCAAGGATCCTGAATTCCCCCGGGCGCGCCTGGAATTAGCCAAGGTTTTCATCAGCGAACGCGAGGACGCCAAAGCGACCGAACAGCTCCGAACGGCCCTGAAAGACAATCCACAGGAAGCAGAAGCCGAATATCTTCTGGGAGCGTTTCAGGTTCAAACCGGCCAGTCCACGCAGGGCGTGACGCATTTGCTGGCGGCCGAGAAGACCTACCCGGATTCCTGGGCTTTGAACTTCTATCTGGGCAAAGCCGCCATCCGTCGCGGCCAAACAGAGGAAGGCATTCAGCGGCTTAAGAAGGCCGAGGAATTGAATCCCGACGATCAGTCGGTCTATTATCTACTGGCTCAGGCGTACCGTAAGGCCGGCAAGACGCCTGAGGCCGAAGCCGCCCTGCAGAAGGTCAGGACGTTACAAGCCAAGAATCTGACGAAAGAAGAATCGGCTCTGGAACGGATTCCTGGTCCGCAGTAACCCTTCGTTCACTTATTAGCTGCAGCGTAGAAGTAGTATTCGGCTTGGTAAGCGACGGACGCTTCCTGATTTTGGCTCGATTCGCTACAACCACCCTGAGGCGCCACTCCGCCTGTGGTCCCGAGTCTCTGAATGTACGCTACCGTAGCCATCGCGCCGTTCCCTTCGTGAGACTTGGCTGACAGCAATAACCAGGAGATAGACTTCGAGTCGGGTGATTTTACGCTCGCTACCAGGGAGCCCACAACGCGGCTCCCGTCTCTCAGTTCCCAGGTGGGACCGGCAAAGTGCCGTCCTTCTTCCCTGCCCTTTTCGTCGAAAAGCTTAGCGTCTGGAGCCTTTAACTTCCACGCGTAGGTGCCTGCGGTGTTCTGGCAGGTATAGATCTGCTGGCCCTTTCCGATCAGATGCCGCAGCAAGATAACCTTGTCCGGCGGTCGCAACTCCTTCGGAGTATCAGGAAGGCCAGGCACTTGCGCACGCAGGCCGGTCAATGCCAGAAAACAAGGCAGAATCGCACCCGCTGCACTGCATCGCATGCACGCAGTGTAGCGTTACCGCTACTCCGGTTGGGAAGGGGAAGTCGCTGGAACAGTAGGAACGGGGCGAGGCTTTGCGGCATTGATGGCTTTGCGCAGAGGCTGCAAGAGAGCTCTGCGGACGCGCCGCTTCCGGGCTTGCTTGTCTGCACGCGCGCGGTCGCCGCTTCTATGGGACATGAATCGCTCCGTAAATACCAAGGATCTGCAGCCAAATGTTTGGGGGCCAGCTATTCGGGAGGAGCAGGTGGTCGAAACTGGTACGACGGCTGAACGGCCCGAGGCAGGATTGCCTGGGCCAAAACCAGTATACGAGATTAGCTGGTTACAATCGCCCCCTCGTTGCCGAACCAGTCGTACGCGACAGCAGTGCCATGCGCTGACCAGTGTTCGGGTTGTGTGTTGGTCAACCAGTCCGTTGGTTCGATGAGCGGCTGAGGAGTTGCCGCCATCGCGAAGGCTTGCTTGACGGCGGCGCGTTGCTCCGGGCCTAACGCATCCGGTGCGGCCGAAACGAAAAGCGGCGTGCCACTGTGTGCCAGCAGGTCTAGCCATTGTCGATTCATTGCCCACGGAATCTGATTGGTGAGACCGACGCAGTCGGCGTCAAGCGCAAAGAAAGTTCCGTGCTGTGCAGCCCTGAAGGCCAGCGTGTTGACACCCATCTTGCGCGTGCGGTTCCAGTCGCGCCCACTTGTATCGTCGCCCGTGCGGCTGAGCTCAAACAGACCGGCGGAAAGGTGTCCGACGGTATTACAACCGAGCACCAGGGTGTCGCCGACGGCTTGGCGGATCTGCTTATACAGGTTACGGATGATCTCGGCATTTGTCAGACTCCGATCGGCGAAGCTCCAACCGCTATCGGTAAGTTCAGCGCCCATCCGAAAGCCCCAGCGGCCCAGCAGGTCGTAGGTTGAGAAATCGTGCTTAATCATTTCGTAGCCCCAGGCAACCGCCGTCTGGAGATCGGCCGTGATGCTGGAGGCCGCATCCCGAACAGTCGGGTCCAGGGTGTAAGTTTTCCGTGCCGCGAATTCTTTTGCAGCGTTGGGCGAGTTCAATCGCCAGCCCTCCGGAACATCGAGCTTCGTGAATAGAGGTCTGATCCATAAGCCGGGTCTGACTCGGAGTGCCTTCATATCGGAGGCCAGCCGTGCCATATCCGGAAACAGGTGATTTCCTTGAGACCAGGGACCGGCTGTGGCGTTGGGAGTCCACCCGTCGTCAATGACCATGAACGGCCGATTCGAAGACGAAGGCGAAAGCGAGGCGATGCGCTCCGAGTCCTCGCGAATGGCTTGCGCAGAGCTCTTGCCATAAGCGTAGTACCAGTTATTGCCACCGTAGACCGGGGAAGCCGGTAAGCGCGGATGCTCCGACATAAGACGGCAGAATTGCCGGACAGCTGCAAACGGCTGGGTCTGCGGATACCAACTCCAGACCACGGTAGCCAATTCGATTTCTCGGTCGCCCGGGACGACGCCTCGTCCGCCGTTTCGAAGGTCGAGGAACAGTGAAACACCGGCTGGATCGACTTGCCAGAAGCAGAAGGCGGCAGGTCCGGTCTTGACGCCGCACGCAAATGTCGAGTGACCATCGAAGCCAACCATGTACCAGGGCAGAATGCGATCCGGATCCATGGTTCGCCAGCTAAGGTCACCGTAGGATCGCTCCCAGTGGTCGCCCAGAAATTGCAGCGCGGGAGGCACCTTCAAATTCCATCTAAAATGAAGGCGCAGGAGGTTGGAGGCCGGCGCATGCAGCTTCAGCTGCAACTCATGGTCCCCGGGCTGAGTTGCCAAATCGATGTCGCCGTGCTGCCAGCGAGAACCGTTCTTCTGCAGCCCGACTCGTCCGGTTTCGGCATAAGCAACCACCAGATCAGGCAGCCGTGAAATATTCAGAAACGGATCAGGTGCAGCGAGAAGTCCCTTCACAGGTACGACCATTGCGGAAGCCGCGCCCAGCAGGACAGCGCGGCGACTGGACGAAGTGTCGGTAGCCATCTTTTCCATCATCACAAGACTCTAGGATTGGACATGAGACATGACTCGGCGGCTCACTAAAGTAGTTCTCAGCAGGCTCGTGTCGCCGCTTGCCATTGGCATCGGTGCAGCGCTGGTTTCCCTTTTTCTCTTCGAAAGATTGGCCGATGAGGTCCTGGAAGGAGACACCCGCCAATTCGACGAACATGTCCGGGACTTCATCCACAGCTTCGCTTCACCCGCTATGACCAGCGTTATGCGGGTCCTTACCGAGGTCGGCAATATCAATGCAGTCCTGGTAGGAACCTCTGCCGGATGCATTGCACTGTGGTTACAGAATCGGCGGAACGGCACGGTGCTGTTGGCCATCAATACCGGAGGCGGAGTTTTGCTGATGTGGTCGCTGAAACTACTGTTCCACCGGCAGCGCCCTACGCCCTACTTCGGCCTTACCAAGCCAAGCGACTACAGTTTCCCGAGCGGCCATTCGCTGGTTGCGTTTTGCTTCTATACGGCTTTGGCATCAATCATAAGCGCGGAGCGGCCGTCTCTTCCCACCGAGATCGGAGTTTGGCTGGCCTCCGGAACGATGGTCACCGGCATCGGCGTGTCACGCGTATATCTCGGCGTGCATTACCCGAGCGATGTCCTGGCAGGTTATCTGGCCGCTATTTGCTGGGTATCCTCAGTCTCGCTCGTGTACCGTCGCTTCCGGGGCCGTGACATGACACAGCATCTGGAGCCGTCCGGCAAAGCCTGAAAAAGAAGCACTCTTGGGATCGGTCGGGCAGTAGCGAGCGTCTGCCTAAGTATGATCCCTATCTGGAAACTCGGCCGGAGCGCACTGGCGCTGGCATGCTCTGCAGCGGCGGCGGACCTGCCCGTTCAGCACGTTGTGATTTACAAGAACGGAGTGGCCCTGTTCGAGCGTAGCGGGACTGTCCCCGCCGGAGAACAGGCGCGGCTGGAGTTTCGGACTGCCGATATGAACGACATCCTGAAATCACTCACGATCGTCGATTCAACGGGGCATCGCGTGAACAGCGTCCGCTATGACTCGAATGAGACACTGGAGCGACGTTTGCAAGACTTTCCTTTCGCCGTCGGCAGGGGTGAACTGTTGAGCCAGTTTCTGGATCGCTTCAAGGGCGCGGCCGTCGATCTCAAAACCAGTGATCGAACCTTGAGCGGCACGATCCTTGGCGCGAGGGCGATACAGTCCGGAGCAGACGAGAAGGCAGCAGTGCATCGTGAGCAGATTACCCTACTGGTTGGTTCGGGTGAACTTGTCACGCTCGATCTCGGAGCAGTATCGTCGCTGCAGTTTCCGGAAGTACGTTTACAGAACCAACTCAAGCAGTACCTCCAAACGCTGAACGATTCCCGTTCTCAGGAAAAGCGGAGCGTGTATGTCGATTCCACTGGCACGGGCCCGCAGGACCTGAAGATGGCGTACGTCATTCCGGCGGCGATCTGGAAATCGTCATACCGCCTGACGCTCAACCAGTCTCAATCGACCATCGAAGGTTGGGCCATCGTCGATAACACGACCGATGAGGACTGGAATAGAGTTCAGCTGTCGGTGGTCTCGGGCCGGCCCGTTTCATTCATCAGCCAGCTGGACACGCCTCGCTATGGAAAACGAGCCGTTGCGGAATTACCGGACGACGCAGCAGCGGGTCCTGTCGTTTACGGCGGCAGCGTCGGCGGTGTACTAGGAGGCATCGCGGACGAGCAAGCGGACAGAGCGTCCGCGGGACTGATAACTGAGCCGATGATGACTCGCAATGCTCCGCTACCTTCGCCCGATGTTTTCAGGCAAGCCACGCAAGCTCCGAGGACGACCAACAAAATCAGTGAGAGCAGCGTGCAAGGTGCAAACAGTGGGATGCTTGGTGAGTTGTTCGAGTACAGCTTTGCCCAGCCGATCACGATCAAGCGCAATCAATCAGCGATGATCCCCTTCGTGCAGGATCGCATTGCGGCGCGTAAGCTGCTCATCTTCGATAACAGCGGCGGAGAACACCCCGTGAATGCAGCAGAATTGACTAACGGTACGGGGAAGACACTTGATGGCGGACCTTTGACGGTCTATGAGCAAGGTGCTTATGCGGGTGAGGCTTTGGTCGAGACCGTGAAAGCAGGCGATAAGCGGCTGGTCGGGTACGCGGTGGATTACGGTACTCGCATCACGACAGCGTTCGACACCGAGAACCAAACGATTCGAGAGATTCATAGCAGCGAAGGAATGCTGCGCCTGCGCTATGCGAGCCGGCAAACGCGCACTTACACGATCAACAACGTCGACCCCAAGCCCAAGATCCTGGTTGTACAGCAGGAAGGGATCTCGCAGTACAGCGTGCTCTCACCCAAACCTAGCGATCGAACCGCGACGGCATATCGGTTCGAAGTGGCACTGGAAGCGAACAAGTCGCGGACGTTCAAAGTAGAGCAGGAGCGCGTCTACGACGACATTACCGAGGTAACATCAGCGACTCCGGATCACCTGCTGACGCTGGTTGAGAACAAGCAGATTTCCGATGCAGGCCGTAAGCAGTTACAGGCGTTGGTCGACGTGAAACGCCGCCTCGCCGAGACGACCGACAACCTGCAAGCGACACAGAGTCAGATGAAAGAGTTGACTGCCGACCAGACGCGGACTCGCGAGAACATCGACAGCCTGAACCGGGTAAGCGGACAGGAGCAGCAGGTGCGCCAATACTCGGCACAACTGGGCGCCAACGAAGTACAACAAGCGAAGCTGCGGGACACGCAGAAGACGTTAGCGCAACAAAAGACCACTCTCGAGGCCGCTGTGCGAAAAGCCATCGGCGATTTGAATTTCTAAGCTACAGAGACTTCGCGATCGCCGGTCAGCTCGAAAGCCGCATCTGGCTTGGTAGCGCTGAGTGCCAGCTTACTTCGTACCAGAGCTTCGATTGTCTTCCGCAGTTCCGGGCGCTCAATCAGAGTCTGGCGTGCGTTCTCCCGGCCCTGTCCGATGCGTTCGCTTTTGAAGCTGTACCAGGAGCCGTTCTTCTCCAGCACCGCGTGCTGCACACCGAGATCGAGGACGTCGCTCTCTCGGGAGATGCCTTTGCCGTAGAAGATGTCGACTTCCACTTCACGAAACGGCGCGGCGACCTTGTTCTTGACGATCTTGATCTTGGTTCGGTTGCCGATTACCGTCTCGCCTTCTTTAATGGCAGTGGTCCGGCGAACTTCCGTGCGGACAGATGCGAAGAACTTCAACGCGCGGCCACCAGTGGTTGTTTCCGGGTTTCCGAACATCACGCCGATCTTTTCACGGAGTTGATTGATGAAGATGAGACAGGTATTCGCACGGGAAACCGAAGCGGTCAGCTTGCGCAGCGCTTGAGACATCATGCGCGCCTGAAGGCCCATGTGGCTGTCGCCCATCTCGCCTTCGACTTCGGCTTTCGGCGTGAGTGCGGCCACCGAATCGACAACGATGACGTCGATGGCTTGCGATGATACCAGGGCGCTCGCGATTTCTAGGGCCTGTTCGCCGTAGTCAGGTTGCGAGACAAGCAGATTTTCGGTGTCAACGCCGAGATTAGCGGCGTAGATGGGATCAAGTGCATGCTCAGCGTCGATGAAGGCGGCAACGCCTCCGGCACGCTGCGCTTCGGCAATGACATGCAGAGCGAGGGTGGTCTTGCCGGACGATTCAGGGCCAAAGATTTCAATCACGCGACCGCGGGGAAACCCGCCTGCGCCAAGCGCGCTGTCGATGGCCAAGGACCCGGACGAAATCACTTCCACGGGAAGCGAAGCACGCGAACCTAGCATCAGAACGGAGCCTTTCCCGAACTGCTTGTCCAACTGAGAAAGAGTCGTGAGTATCTGTCGTCGACGATCGTCCAAAGGCGCACACCTCCGTGCAAAGAGAGAGTCCAGGAAGGAGGGCCGGCCTCTCGTACGACATGGTGAGGAGTTTTCTTATCTACTCCTAGCGGTTTTACGTACACAGTACTTTCACACTAGAAACGAGTGGAAATCTCACGAGTGATGTGGGAAAGTTACTGGGATGCGGATTTGCCTTCGAAGGCAACCAGTCTCGGGCGGGTTTGTGTTGCGCCTGTTCGCGTGCTGCCTGGTGGCGGGAGTGATAGCGTCGGCAGAATCGCAACCCCGCCAGGATCGTGCCTGGAAGCAGTTCAAGGATAAGCAGGCGGGCTATTGCATCAGCTATCCTTCGCGTTGGATCAAGGCGAAAGGATTCGACGGAGCGGGGCTTTCTGTAACGACGGGAGTCACGCAATATGGGTTGCCGATCGCTTCCCTGGATGTGGCTGCGATCGAAGATGAAGAAGAGACGCTGGAGACGACGCCGGTCAGCCTTTCAGACGATTACGAAACGCACCTGGTTGGCCTGAAGCGCTTCATCCGGGCAGAGAAGATTGAGACGCTGGAAGAGAAGCCGCTAGCAGTTGGCGGAATGAATGCGCTATTTGCGCGAGCGCGTTATTTCGATCCAAAAGAGAAATCCGACTGGATCGAGGAGATTGTCTTCACTCACCGTGAGGGCGTCACGTACCGGCTGGAACTACAGTCGAAAGCAGGGTCCTGGCACCGATTTCAACCGATCTTTCAACACTTCCTGGAATCATTCCAAGTCGAGTGTGGAGGGCACTAACGGTCATTGCGGCGGCGGTTGAGGGGAAGGAGGAGCCCCCGTCTGCTGCTGCTGACCGGTAGTGGTGTTTTGGTTGCTGGAGTTCGAAAAACCAGAATTATTAAAGCCCGAGTTTGACCCGAAACCGCTGTTTGAATTGCTGAAGCCACTGTTTGAGTTCCCGAAGCCGTTGTTCGAGTTGCCAAATCCGTTGGAGCTTCCACTCTGGCTGCCAAAGGTTCCAGACTGCCCAAAGGCGGATTGATTGTTGGTCCCGTTGGTCTGCCCGAAGCCGTTGCCTGATTGAAGAGGTGAGTTTCCAGGCTGCCCCACGTTCCCGTTAGCTCCACCTTGCGCGAGTGCCGCTCCGGCCGCATTCATAGCCGGATCCTTGGTCGGGTCGTAATAGAACTCCCACAATGAGTAGTTCTGTTGATCATTCACGACTTTGATGCTGTGACGTTCGACCTTGCTGGCGACGCCTGCCAAGCCGCCGCTCTGGACATTGCCAAAACCAGACGAAGACGAACCAAAGCCCGAGGAGTTGGATCGCCCATTATTGGAACCGAAGCTGTTGTTGCCGGTCGCAGAGTTGGAGTTGTTATTGCCAAACGCAGAGTTGGAATTGTTGTTGTTGTTCGCGAAAGGCGACGACGCGCTGCCTGAGTTATTGAACCCGCTGTTCTGAGCACTGGCTGGATTGGGATTGGACACCAACCCTCCCACCGCTGCGGTGGGATCCTGCGGAGAGCTTGCATTCTGCAAGCCGTTTGGTGGACCGCCGGATGAAGCATAGGCCCCCGTGGTTTGCGTAGGGTCGATGACGCCTGTGGCGCTTCCATTGGTTCCGTTCGGGATTGCAACGCGTGCCGCCGTTACATTTCGGGGCATAGCCGGCATGGTGCCATCAGGATTGGGCAAGGGCTGGACCAAACCGTCGGAACCAGCTTGCTGATTGACCTGCGTAGGGTCGATGCCATTCGGATTGGGCAATCCGTTGGTATTTCCAGAGTTGTTTGGCGCCGCGTAGCCACCCGAGTTTTGAGCCGCAGTTTGCAGGTTCTGATTGTTGGATCCGCGAAACCCATTATTCGGGTTGTTGCCGAAACCGTTGTTCTGATTGTTTCCGAACCCGCTGTTCGAGTTGTTGTTGAAACCCGAATTGGAGTTGTTACCGAAACCCGAATTGCCGGAGTTGTTGAATCCCGAGCCGAAACCCGTGTTTCCCGGCGTTGTGCCTCCGAATGGCGACTGGTTCGATCCGTTCGTGTTGAAAGTTCCCAGCGCACTGTTGCCGGCGCCGGTTACGTTTTGTGCAACTTTGATCTTCGAGTCAGTCAGCATTCCGTTCGGCCCAGCATGCAGAAGGCGCCAATCGGCTTTTTCGGTAAAGGGATCCACGAATTTCTTGCGGAGGAAGCGAATCTGATTCGTCTTCTCTAAGGCGTCCAGATTGGGTGGGAACTGACCGGTCTTCCGGCGATAAAGCTTCACCGCCTGGATATACTCATTACCGCGGTCGACCAGCAACTGCTCTTTGTTGCGTTGTGCTTCAAAGATGATGACGGGCATCTCCGTGAACAGACCAATCGCGATGATCGCGGCAAAGACGAAGACGATCAACATCGCGGAACCGCGCTGATGGCGACGAGTTGTTCTGATTACCTGTACGGTCATGGGGCAGCGACGGGGACGACGGGTAAGGTCTGCCCTTGCTTCAATTGTGTATCTTCGAGGCGGGCGCTGTTGGGAGTCAGTTCCACGACCAGATAACGCTTTGACCATTTCGCCTTCGGAGGCTACCAGCACGTTTTCGCCATCGAGAAGAAGCCCCTGTTGATGGGGTTGGAGGTTGCGGGCTTGACGAAGCCGTAGTATTTGCAGGGAATGTTGACCTGCGGGGTTGATGACCCCAGAGGCGCCGCGGCCCTGGGGCGGCAGGATGCCGCTGGCTTGACCGTGATTTTGGGACCGGTATCTTGGCGAGCTCAGGATTGGCGGGGGCGATAGGCGCCCACTTCGAAGAGGCTGCGGGTGGCGGGGGTGGGCTGATGGTGCTGAGGCGTTTCAGCAGATCGAGCCGCAGCGTAGGGTCGACATCGCCGCGCGATGCGTCGATCGCACGCAGACGCAGGGTTCCGCGTTCATTCGATGGTCCGCCGGCGCGGCGCGGCACGATGACCGGGCGGGCAGTGGCGGAAGGCGGGGCAACCGGCAGCGCTGCAGGATTGGACGCGGAAGAGACGGGCGCGGAAGGCGCTTCGTCTGAACCGGAGTTATACCAGAACAGGAAGCCGGCTAAGACGACGAGGACGCCGACGATGATTTTGGGGTCAATGGTGACCCGCATGCCGAAGATTCTGGTGCCGGTGGCGGCGCTCATGGCTGCCCCCGGAGCGGTCCGGCGACGGTTAAATCTTCCTGAATTACGGCCTGGAATTTGATGTTGGTGTTGACCTGGTTTCCGCGCTGCTGCGGGGCGACCTGAAGCTTTCGAGCATGATGAGGAACGGAGAGCGATCGACCTGATAGAGGAATTTCGCAGATTTTCGTAGGTGCCCTCGTAATTGGCGGAACTGCCGAGAGCGTTAGATCCGCGGTACCTTCGATTGGCTCTTCGCTATACGTGGCGTCTTTTTCGACATGCCGGAGACCTTTGCCATGCGCTGGATCTCCGAGATGATATCGGCATAAGCGATACGCTTCGGGAGAATGTACTGCTTCATGAAATCAGTCGGATTGGCGCTGCCGAGCTGAACCTTTTGGGCAACGGTCACGCAGACGGGCGGTCTGTAGCTGGCAGAACCCGCGATTTGAGAACGGATCTGGTCGGACTTCCCGTGCAAGTTCGCGGCGGTTCCACCGGGAGGATCGAGATAAAGGAAGAGCGCGACGGCGTTGAGCAGGCCAGAGTAATAGCGGCAGTTTGCAGCCAGAACCTGGGCCCGTCCATGGCACCCGGAGCGGGCAGGAAGTTAAAGTTTCTGGGCATAGGCGACCGTGACGCGGTATTTGTAGAGAGGTTCGTTTTGGGTAGGCGGCTGCTGGTTCATGACCTGAGCATCGCCAAAAAGATCGGACCTCTGGAAGCGGCGGAGTAATTCGATGACCGCGTCGGGGCGATCGGTTCCCAGGATCATATCCAGTTGGACGCGGTTGGTTCCGTTCACATTTTCCGCCGGCACCTGAGGCAGGCGGATACCGATGAGACGCATGTTGGAGGGCAGCGTCTCTCCAGATCGCGAAAGACCAGCGTCCAGCTGACAGCCCGGCGAGCAATCAGTTCGTTCAGGAACACGTTGCGGGAGAAGACATCCGCATTGCCGGGTTTCGTTAAGACGCTGGAAAAAGTCGACCTGGCGCTTTGCAGGTTCGCCGAGCAGGGCGCGGTCCGTTCCATCATGGTGCCGCAGATCGGCGGCTTGGCGCGGGATGCAGGATGAGGATGCCCACCACGAGTAAAGAACACACCATGGCGGCACAAGCGATGGCAAGCGCCGCGTTGCGGGCACGTTCACGGCGAAACGGCTGGGAGGCAAGGTTGATTGGACGGGAGGCGGCGTCATGCGGCGTATTGCTCCAGGAGTCCAAGCAGTCCGGCGTTGGCCTGAGAAGCGGCGCCGAACTTGGATCGCAGCGGTGCATACCCGATCTTGAACTCGCTTGGGCCAGAGCTCCCAAGGCGTCCGTATCGGTACCGAAACCACACAGCAGCAGGCGCTGGACCGGCTGCTCCAGTTGATCTTCGGCGTACGCGAAGGTCTGCTGAAGCATGGGAATAATCAAGTGCTCGTCGCGCGGGGGCTGTTGGTTTCGTTTTCATCGGCGAGATCGACACAGCGGACCAGGCGCACGCGGCCTCCGTCGAGCAGCAGGACCGTCAGGGTTGAGCCGGCGGTTTTTGCCACCACCGTGATGCCGCGTTCGGCCTGACTTGGCGATTGAATACACAAGGGGAGAACCGCGATAGAAGAAGGCATCACCAGGCCCACTTTGTAGCCGGCAGCCGAGAGCAAAGTTTCGTATTCGTCCAGAATCGGCCGGGCGATCGCCACCGTGAGAACTTCCATCTGTTTGGGTTGGTTGACTTGGACCGAGTAAGAAAGTTGAGCCTCTTCGATATGGAACGGCACAGTCTTTCGGAGACGAAACCGGAGGAGCGCGAGACGTTCGGCTCTCGCTGCTGGGGAACTGTTCGAGATCGATCACGGACATTCGCACCGCATAATCCGGAATGATGAGAGCTGCCCCATTCCGTTTGCCTTGCTGTTCGAGTGGGGCCACACGTGACAGCGCATCTCGATAGAGTTGCGGCTTCAACAGATTCGCTGCTGTAGGCGATGCAGCGGCGGCACGCTCGACCAGCACCTCGTGCCGCTGCTGGGCAGGCAGTCGGGGCGAGACCACGGCGACCGAGTTTTCTGTCATTTCGAAAAGATGATCAGGTGGCGGTTCGGAGACCAGTTGCTGGAGGCGTTGTGCAAAAGACAGACGAAGATACCATTCCTATTCAATAAACGTCACTTTGTTAGCTTCGCGCAGAGTGGTGATGCCCTCGCGTACACGGTCCAGCGCGGAATTGCGCAGAAAGGTCATGCCATCGTCGCGCGCGGTTCGTTTGATTTCGGAGGTCGGCCGCCGCTCTAGGATCATCTCACGGATCCGTTCAGTTAAATCGAGCAATTCGTGAATAGCGGTTCGACCGCGGAAACCGGTGCCGCTGCATTCCATGCAGCCCCGGCCTTCATAGAAGGGGAAGGTCCGCCATTCGTCCAGATTCAGGCCGCTTTCGACCAGATATTCGTCATCATAGTTGATCGCGCTGGCGGCAGTGCGGGCAGATGACGCGCACCAGGCGCTGAGCCAGGATGCAGTTCAACGAAGAAACGAAGTTATAGGGCTCAACTCCCATGTTCAGGAAGCGGCCCAGCACATCGAGCACGTTATTCGCGTGAACGGTGGTAAAGACCAGGTGGCCGGTCAGGGCGGCGTTGATGGCGATCTGGGCGGTTTCCTGATCGCGGATTTCGCCGACCAGAATCTTGTCGGGATCGTGACGCAGAATAGAACGCAGGCCGCGGGCGAAGGTCAGCCCCTTCTTCTCGTTAACCGGAATCTGGGTGATGCCCTTGATCTGATACTCGACGGGATCTTCGATGGTGATGATCTTGTCTTCGTCGTTCTTGATCTCGCTGAGGGCGGCGTAAAGAGTGGTGGTTTTGCCGGAACCGGTTGGGCCGGTGACCAGCACCATGCCGTAAGGCTCTTTGATATAGCGGCGGAACTTGACAAGATCGTGATCCGCGAAGCCCGACCACATCGAGCTGAGCTTGCGAGAACTTCTCGCTCATCGACTCTTTGTCGAGGACACGAAGCACGGCGTCCTCGCCATGGATGGTGGGCATGATGGAGACGCGGAAATCGATCAGGCGTCCCTTATAGCGAACGCGGAAACGGCCGTCCTGCGGAACGCGGCGCTCGGCGATGTCGAGTTCGCTCATGACCTTGATACGCGAAATGACCGCCGAATACCATTCTTTGGCGATCGGGGTCATGGCGTACTGCAACACACCGTCGATGCGGTACTTGATGGCGAGTTCCTGGTCGCGTGTTTCGATGTGAATGTCGCTGGCGCGCCGTTCGAGAGCGTTGAAGATGGTGGTGTCGACCAGCTTGATGACGGGCGCGATATTGCCCTCGTCGGAAGCCAGGCGGTCGATGGAAAGATTTTCGTCGGAGTTTTCGTCGTCGCCGACGACATCGAGCGTGAAGCCTTCGGTAACTTCTTCCAGAACGCGCTGGGACTGCTCGGTCTTCTTGAGCAGGTCGGAGATCTGGGAATGAGTGGCAACCTTGACCTTGAGCTTTTTGCGCGAGCAGGACAGCGAGTTCGTCGATCAGGGACGATCTGCCGCGGGTCGGCGAGCGCGATTTCGAGCGTTGCCGTTGTCGGCCTGAATCGGGACGAAGTGGTAGCGGAACATCAGATCGACGGGAACGGTGCGGAAGAGTTCGTGGTCGATCTTGGTGGTTCTCAGATCGACGAATTCGCAGCAATAGCGCCGGGCGAGCGCCTGCGCCTGTTCGGTTCGCTGTCGATCTCTTGCGGAATGATGATTTCAGTTGCCATGGATTCGGTTTCATTAACGAATGTGTCTGCCAAGCGAGAAGATTGGAAGGTACAAAGCGACCAGAACGAAGGCGACGAAGATACCCATGAAGATCATGATGGCGGGCTCGATCAGGGACAGCATCGCCGTCATACGGGTAGCGACATCTTCTTCGTAGAACTCGGCCACGCTGGTCAACATTTGCGGCAACGCGCCGGTAGATTCGCCGACCTCCATCATGTCGATGGCGAGACCCGGGAACGATGCCGGTGGTGGTAAGGCGACGCAGAAAGCGACTTGCCTTCGCGCACCAGATGGAGGCGCTGTCGAGCGTCTTCTTGAGCAGCATGCTGCCCAGGGAACGGCCGGCAGTTTCGAGGGCCTGCACCAGAGGAATGCCGCCGACCAGGAGAGTGCCGAGAACGCGGGACAACTGGGCTACCTGATATTTAGTCCAGACTTCACCCACCAGCGGCAATCGCATTTTGATGCGGTCGAGGTTTCCTGCGAAGCTGGACGACGGGACCAGAGGAACAGCGCCGCCGATGGCCGCAAACAAGGCCGCGATCCCAACCAGACATAAGTGCGGGCGGTTGTGCCGACGGCGATCAGGATGCGGGTGGCGGCAGGCAATTTTGCGTCCATGCTGGTGTAGAGGGCGGCGAAATTGGGAACCACGTAGGTGACCAGGAAGACGATCAGACAGATCACGAGGATGATCAGGACAGCAGGGTAGAGCAGCGAAATCAGCAGTTTCTTACGCAGCGCCAGGGTGAGGCGCTGATAGGTGATGTAGCGCTCCAGGACTTCGACCAGCGAACCGCTTTTTTCTCCGGCCAGCACCGAGGTGACGTAAATGGCCGGGAAAACGTCCTGCCGGGCAAAGCATCGGACAGGACGGTGCCGGTTCGGACTTCTTCGCGAACGGCTTTGATGTAGCGGCCCAGTTGCTCGTCGGTGAGACGGTCGGCCAGCAAGGTCCAGACCCTTTAAGAATGGGCAAGCCAGCCCGAATCAGCGTGACGAACTGCTGGTTGAAGATCAGGAATTTTTCGAGATCGACGGTTGGCTCGTCGCTGACCAAGTTCGCCGCAAAGCGGGCACTGAAATCTTTGGGCGCGAACCGAATAGACAAGGAAACCCTGCTGCAGAGAGCCGTTCACGGGCTTCCCGCTCGTTGGTGGCATCGGCCACCTGTTCGTGCATCTGGCCGCGCGGGTCGGCATAACGCAGGACAAACTCAGCCATTACTGCTCTTCTCCGGAGCGGACTTCCACAGCGTCAACCACTTGTGCGCCGGCTGGGATCTGAAATTGGAACATCGAGTCGTTACGGGTGGGTTTACTTTCTCGTTCTCGAATTGGTAGCTGGTGACGGATTCGTCGCGGCCCATGACTGCGAAGCTGCTCGATGTGCGCCGGTCCGGACACCAGCATCTCGATCGATTTGTAAGGACCTTCCGATCCGCTCTTGGAGGTCGGGCCTGGGCCACGAGCCAAGTGCCGTGTTCGCACCGGGGTGGGTCGAAAAATCACGAAACTCCTTCTTCATGTCGAGCTTGCCCAGGAGAAAAGCTAACGGCGCCCGCATATCCTCAGTGGTTTTCAGCGCCACTTTTTCTACTCTATTGTCCCGAGCGTGTAGAGATAGACGTTTTTCCGTCTGAAATGAACAGTTTGCCCGGCGGTTGGCGATAATCCCAACGCATTTTTCCCGGCTTTTCGGAGAATCAGGGTGCCGCTCTCGGAAGGCCTGCGATGGCCCAAAATATTGTAGTTCTCGTAAACTCGACTGAAAGCGTCTTTGCGGAATTGTAGCGGGACTCGACCCGGCCAGATCAGCAGATCGGTGGACGAGTTCGAGTCGGCCGGCAGTGCAAGCGCACATGCCAGAAATCCGAGAACGACTTTCCGCATACAGGACTGACGCGCTACCGGCAACCTTCGTTGAAGCGAAATACCGCCGCCATTCCCAATCGCTGGATTTGCGACTAGGGGGAGAGCCGTTCCAACGACCATGCATCATCCTCCTTTTTGCGATAAAGCAGGCGGTCATGCAGCCGATTTTCCCGCCCCTGCCAGAACTCGATGGCGGTTGGGCGGACGCAGTAGCCACCCCACCATTCAGGGGTCGGGACATCATCAGTGTCGGCGTATCGTTGCTCCAACTCAGCCAGCCGGACTTCCAGTGGCGCGCGGCTCGGGAGAACCTCGCTTTGATGTGACACCAGAGCTCCTAACCTGCTTCCTTTCGGCCGACCTCGAAAGTAGAGTTCGGATTTGGCGCGATCGACCTGCGAGACCTGACCTTCGACCCGGACCTGCCGTTCGAGTTCGGCCCAGTAGAAAGTGAGTGAAACCCAAGGATTTTCGTCCATCTCGTGGCCTTTGCGGCTGGTGTAATTCGTGTAAAAGACGAAGCCGTTGGGACTTAGCTCTTTTAGTAAAACGATACGGCCGGAAGGTCTGCCGTCGACAGTCGCGGTGGCGAGCGTCATGGCGTTCGGCTCCTTCAGCTTGGCGGCGCGAGCCTCCTGCATCCAGGTCCTGAATTGAGTGAACGGATTTGGTTCGCAGTTGGCTTCGTCCAGGGCGCCCCGTTTGTACGATTCGCGAAGATCTTCCAGAGATAAAGTCATCTGGAAAGAGTCCGGCCGGTCTTTGGATGCCGGGATAGCGGCATCTTTGGAGTCTGGAGCGCGCCCTTCTTCCCTGCTGTGTTCCACGGTCTTAGTTTGGCATTCTCGCCTGTAAACGGGGACGACAGGGCCTGAGCCGGGGCGGCTCAGGCCCTTCTAAGATGTACGGTGGTGGTCCAGTCGAGGAGGCGGGTAGTCGGTTTGGTATACTGAATGACGGCATGGTGTATCTCTTAACGGCACTGCACGTCCTCGTGTGCCTGTTCCTTATTATTGTGGTGCTGCTGCAAAGCGGTAAAGCCGCTGATTTGGCCGGCGCTTTCGGGGGAATGGGGTCACAGACCGTGTTTGGTCCGCGCGGTTCAGCGACGGTTCTGTCGAACGCAACGACGGTAGCTGCGGGACTTTTTATGGTGCTGGCGTTAAGCCTGACGATTGTAGAAGACCGGACAGCTTCGGCCACGGGCAGTGTGCTGGAAAACCGCAAGGGATCGGTTGTTCAAAAGAGTCAACCACCAGCCAAAACGACTCAGCCGACAAAGAAGTAGTCGCGGCACAACGCGAAGGTGGCGGAATTGGCAGACGCACTAGCTTGAGGTGCTAGCGGGTAACACCGTAGGGGTTCAAGTCCCCCCCTTCGCACCAAAGACGAAGTGTCCGGACCGGACACATGGGTAACAGAATGTACCTAAGACATAGGTAACACTTTTGGCCCGAAGGGGTTGTTGAGGGGCTGCAGAGTTTTCTCCTCCAGATCGATATAACCGAGATCGTAATCCATAAAGCTGACGAGCCAGATGCCGTCGTCGACTTCCTTGACGCCGACGGCTTGACCGGCCAGACGACTTGCTCAAATTGATCTTCTTGCGATATAGGCAGAGACGGCCGCAGTTGGTGATAACGACGGTTTTGTCGTGAAACGGGTAGTGTGGTTCCGGGATGCCGAGGTAGGGTGCGGCCGAAGCCGTATAGAGCTGAGCGGGGCACTGCATAGCCAGCGCTTCGTGCGGGCGTTCGTCGTTGAACTCTTCTAAGAAGACGGTCGAACTTGCCCTGCTGCTGCAGAATGTTGGCGCCTGCGGGACGGGTGGCTTCTTTCTTCAACGTGAGGTGCATGCGCTCATGCCGGCCGTTCTGCTGTGGATGACCGGCCGAATGCGTTCGATGCTGATGCCCAGGCGCAGCCACCAAACCGACAATCTTGGAGAGATGAAACAAGCCGTGCGGCGAAGCGAAGGGAACGCCGTTATCGGAGCGGATGGCCTGCGGTAAGCCGCGCTCTTTGAACAAGCGGTCAAAGGCTGTGAAAGCGAGTTCTTCGCGCGTTGATTCCATGGCTTCGCACAGCAGCAGATAGCGCGAGGCATGATCGGTGACGGTGAGCGGATAACAATAGCGCTCGTCGCCGAGCTGGAACTCGCCCTTGTAGTCGGCGCACCACAGAGCGTTCGGCTGCAGGCCCTCTGAAAGCGGCGTTCCTTCGGCGCGGGTGCGCGGCCGCCATGCGCTGTCACCAGACCATGGCGATCGAGGATGGCGTGAATGGTGCTGGCGGCGGGCACTTTCACTTGCTGCGGCAATCGTCGCAGCAAGCGCTCCCGGATCTTGCGCGCGCGCCCCAGTTCGGCTTCTCGCGCTTGGCTGCCACGATCGTCGCTTTCACCTGCTCCGGCCACTGATTCGCGTACCGGTGGGGCCGCCGAGTCGATCGCTGAGTCCTTCCAGACCGCATTCCTCGTAACGCTCGAAGATCTTGTAGCCGGTCTTTCGCGGAATCCCAAACTCGCGGCACAGCGACGCCATGCTTTCGCCGTCCTTCAGGCGAATCATAAACCGCATCTGTTCATGCATTACAGAACTCTCCTTCCATGGCATCCCACTTCTCCGTCCCCCTTCAGGGCGAAAAAGTGTAACCCATGTCTCCGGTACGTTCTGTTACTTATGTCTCGGGTCGCTCAAAGAGACATTATCCTTCTCCTTTCATTTCTTACTTTTTCTAGATTGTGCCACGGATTGTGATACGTCTCTGTGTTCCTTCGCGAGGAACTCTTCAGCTTAAGTCCAGCTTCCTACGTGTCTGCATGGTCCGTCCGTTATGTTAATTGCTCGAAGACACTGCGGATCCGATGGCTCGTGATCTTCATGACGACCGTTTCAGGCACCCCCGCCCGGCGCAGATTTCGAAGAGCAGTGCGGTGCAGATCGTGGAAGAGCAAATCCGGATTACCAGCGCGCTCACAGACCAAGTTCCAGCCTTCCCGAAAATATCGGATGAGCTTCGCACTCGCGCGAATAGATAGTCGCTGCTTTGCGGCTGCATTTCGATTACTGAGCCATGTCGCCAAGATCGGAACCACGGTAGGTTCCGGCTTACGATTGCTCTTGCACTCTTCCATCAAGATCGTGCTGGCTTTGAGATCCACCTAGGACCACTTGATTCGCAGCAACGCTCCCTTACGCAATCCCATGTGATAAGGATCACGATTAGAGTCGGAGATCTTCAGGAAGTTCGAACAGCGACTTCTGATACCGTTCGGGTTTCAAGAATCCCTTGCGAGGCTCGTCTTCGGGAAGTGCGGAACGCGGGCAACAAGTGGCGGGTCTTGGTTGTAACCGAGTTGGAATGCTCGGTGTAGCAGACCTAGTTCGCGATTCACGGTGCCGGGCTTACCGTCTTCAGACGGCCTTCAATGTACTCCTTGATTCCGCACTGCTCAGCTTTGTGGCGTTGATGGTTCCGAGTTTGGGCAGGAGTATTGATTTGAACCTTAGAGTTGCTATATAGGTTTGGGAGACTTTTCGTACATCGTATTCTTCGAGCAGCAGATGAAGGAGATCTCGTACGCTAACGCGATCCCGCGCCAGCAGTTCGCCCGATGCTAATCGGCCTTGCTTCCGATGTAAACACGCGAGAGCTTCTTCGAGATTATAATTGCACCACCATACGTCGTTCCGCTTGTAAATTGAGCCCTGCCCTCGATTTGTGCGCTTCCGCGACACTCAAGCGCCCTTCTTACTTTCCTCGATGATGCGATCGAGGTCGAGTTTATCGAGACGAAGCTTTTTGTCGAGATCTACGGTGGGGATTTGTCCCATGTGGACCTTGGCTTTGCGAGTGTAGTTCCAGGACCAGTAGGTTGCGTTCCGACTAATAGAAACTGCCAGCAAATCAGGCAGTGCTATTTCCGAGCGTCCAGACGCCGCCCCGTCATGGGTTGCAGGAGGGAGTCCCATCTTCCCATTGGTTGTCCGTGATTGTTCGACATGGGTTCCGTCGTACCGCATCACGAACAGTTCGGCGTACGGCGGCGGCGCATCCGTGTAGGCACCTTCATTCTGAACCCATTCTGCAACTGGCGGATGCGATCGACTCTCCATCGGGTGACCGAGCCTTGTGAGCTTCGTTGACGTGCGTGAGGGTGAGGCGTTTCAGGCCCCATCCCGTCCGGCCTAATGGTATTGATTTCGTACGGTGCTGCGCGCAATGGCTTGCCGGTAGCGGCCACTATGAGTAGTGAACATCAATCGCGCCAGCTGGCACAACGATGCCCGGCGATCCCACAGTTGACGGAAATCGTGACAAATCAATAATCAAAACTGGTGTGAGTTTGAGGCCATCATAATGGCTAACAGACTTCTCACGACAGCTCAAAAACTGTTAAGCGAGGCTTGAAGATTTCGATAATGTGCGGATCATGACCGAAACCCTTTGATCTGTGCTCCGGGGTCTTGGTTGCATTCATGGTTTGAAACTCGCAGAGCCCGGCTCGTTCCCGTCTCAGAGCACTTCGGTCGGTTGCACGCCATCATCCGTAAGGTGTTTCGAGAACGGGATTGCGCGAAGCATATAAGCTATGATTTGCCACACGACGTAGGCAAGTAATGGGGCACATCCAATGGTGAAGTGTTCCTTGGGAGGATTCATTGAGTCGAGCCACGAGAAGAGGTTTTATTGAGTCGTTCTTAGGACTATCAGCCGCAACGGCGCTTGCTGCTCAACAGGGAGAAACCGCGGCCGTCTCTGCGCGAAGGCCGGGCAGTGTACCGGTCAAGATCACAGATGTCAGGTGCGCCATTATCGGACGTAACCCTGTCATTCGAATCGTCACCGATCAAGGTATTTCCGGATATGGTCAGGCGGAGTCCGGAAAGGCAACGGTGAAGCCGCTGATTCCGTATTACAAGAACTTCCTCTTGGGGGAGGACGCGAGAGACGTCGGACGCATCATGCTCAAAATCCGGCGCATCGGGGCGATGAAGCCCTGGGGTTCGGTGGTCAGCGCGATTGAGATTGCGCTGTGGGACGTCGCGGGACAGGCGGCAGGTTTGCCGGTCTACGAGTTGCTGGGCGGCAAGATTCATGACCGAGTGTGTGCGTACGGGAACTCGGAAAATAACTCGCCCGTGTTCTCGCCGCGTTCGCCCCAGGAATGCGCAGAAATGGCAGCGAAGACGAAGGAGGCGAAAGAAGGCTTCAAGTTGATCAAGATGCCCGTTGGCTTCCACAGTAATCCGATGATGAATGCCATTCCGGACGAGTGGTATGGGCAGCACTGGACGGGACGCAATTTCCCCTACATGGACCGCGGGCAGATGACGACGCGGGGCTTTGATTATGTAGTGTCCTGCGTGGAGGCCATCAAGAAAGTTCTGGGGAATGGGGTTGACCTGGCGTGCGATTGTGGCCCGGGGTGGGTCGTGAAGGATGCGATCCGGTTTGCGCAGGCGGTTGAGCCTCATCATTTGGCGTGGCTGGAAGATCTAATTACGGGCGATTACACGCCTTATCCGAATGCGCAGGTGTTCAAGCAAGTGAAGGAGCACACGATCACTCCGATTCACACGGGAGAAGAACTCTACCTGCGCGAAAACTGCAAGGACCTTATTGAAATGGAGGCGGTTGACGTGCTCGGGCCAGACCCGGAGGATGTCGGCGGCATTGCCGAATTGAAGTGGATTGGCGAATACGCTGAGCTTCACGGAATTCAAGTAGCTCCGCACGGAATCTTTGACGGACTGTTCGGGGTTGCCGCGCAAGTGCATCTGGGGGCGGCGATGGGGCAGAACTATATCGGTTTCGAATATGCAAAGGGTCAGCCGGATTGGTGGTACGAGATTGTGGACGGCTTACCGAATCCGATTGTCAAAGACGGCTATATCGACGTTTGGGACAAGCCGGGTCTTGGCGTTACGTTCAACGTTCGGGCAGCCAAAGCGCACCTTGCAGAAGAGGATCGCGGGTTCTTCGACTAAGAGGCAGCGGGAACGCTCCTGTCCTGTGCAGCGGAGACAACGTTGACAATGTATGGAGACGACTTGTCCCTATAAGATCTGTTACGCAAGCCAGCCTGGCCTTACTTGGCTCCCACTGTACGGATCCAAGTCCCTTGAGGCGCCCAAAAGAGTCGTCGGTGCCCGTTCAAAGTCATGTCAAATTACAGTGGAGCAAGGGCAACACAAAGGCCGTCAAGCCTCAGGGTAGCCTTGCTTTGCTGAACGAGGGACGGCAGACCAGGTCGTTGTACGTCCTGTACTTAGTATCGCGCCAAGCGGCAATCAGACAATGATCTTCTTTCGCACGGCATACAACACAATTTCGGCCGTGTTATGCAAATTCAGCTTCTTCATCAGACCGTTTCGGTGACTCTCAATCGTGTTCGTACTCAGGTCGAGCGCAATGGCAACCTCTTTGTTGCTTTTTCCGTGCGCCAGTGCTTGAAGAACTTCTTTCTCGCGATCGGTCAGCAATTCATAGGAATCCTGTAGATTCCTTTGCTTTAAGGATCTAACGTAGTCTTCGAGTAGTACCTGTGTGATCTCAGGACTTAAGAATGGTTTGCCTCGGGACACCGAGTGCACGGCCCTCACGAGATCGACCTCTGCCGCATCCTTCAACAAATAACCTTTCGCCCCGGCATTGAGTGCACGCAAGAGATAGGTCTCGTCCGAGTGCATGCTCAGAATGATGACACAGACGGTTGGATTGCGCTTCACGATCTGGGCTGTAGCTTCGATCCCACTCAACTCCGGCATCACAATGTCGATGATGACTATGTTTGGATTGAGGCTGTCGGCTAGCAGCACGGCCTCACGCCCGTTAGAGGCCTCGCCGACGATCTCAAAGGTGGGGTCGCGGCTGAGCACAGAGCGAATGCCCTGGCGAACAATTCCGTGGTCGTCCGCTAACAAGATCCGAATAGATGCGCTCATGCACCTCCGGAGAAGAGCGGAAATCGCGCCGAGAGAGACGTTCCGCGCGCGCCGCTCGAGTCGATGATCAACCTTCCGCCCAGTTCCCCGACCCGTTCCCGAATACCAAGCAAGCCCAAACCGTGAGGCTTGTCGTTTGCACCTTCAAATCCGACACCATCGTCTTTAACATCGACGGCTACTTCGCCCGCTACGCAAGAAATTTTGACGGTAATGTTTCTGGCGCGCGAGTGCTTTGCTGCATTGTTCAGAGCTTCCTGCACGACTCGATAAACGCACGTGCGCTGTCCTTCCGAGAGCTGCTCTAACGGTCCATTTATCTCAAGAGCGATCGGCACTCCGCACACTTTTGCTTGCTGCCGGACGTGCCAGTCCAGAGCTGCCTCCAACCCCAGATCGTCGAGCATCGCTGGGCGCAGTCCCATGGCCAAGTCACGAGTTGCCCGTAAAGCCTGCGCGAGCAGGCGCTTGGCGAGTTCCAGTTCGTGGCTTGCTCGCGTTCCGGACTCTTCTGCGAGAAGCTCGAAATTTCCGAGTGAGATGCGCAAAGCAGTCAGAACCTGACCAACGTGATCATGCAGATCGCGAGAAAGCGCCCGGCGCTCAGCCTCCTGCGCCCGAACGAGTTGCTGGGAAAGCCTGCGTAGCTCCTCCTCAGCCGACTGAACAAGACGGTGCTGGCGATTGGATACCTGCTCTAAGTGATAGATCCGGAACAGGCTGGTACTGGCCACCAGGAGAGCGATCAGCAGTGTGACGGCCACCATGCGTCCCACGTAGAGAGCAAAGCCCGCATGCCTCCCATCAATATCCTGGCGCCGTTGTCTCATGGCCTCAGAATTCAGCTGTTCCACTTCTGTCAGAACGCTGAGTGCTGCCCGTCGTCGCGGCAGGATCTCGCTCTTAAGCAGAGAGAAACTCAGTTCAGACCGCATCCGATTATGGGCGTGGAAAACCGGATCCAGGGACTGCCAGTATGCGTCGACCTCCCGGTGCAAGGCGCTCAGCTTGCGCGCCTGCTGCTCGGGAATCAATTTCTGCAAACGACTTATGTCAGTTCCCGTCTGAGCGCGCAAGCGATCTAGCTCAGCTCGTGTGCCGTCTACGGACGAACCGGGGTCCAGAAGGAAATCCCGGATGAGAATGGCGGACACAGCAATGTCGGAGCGGAGAGATGTAAGCGCCTCTTCGGTCTGATGCTCTAGGTCACGAAGCTCCGAAAACCCGGTGTAGGAAGCGTTCGCTCGCACAAACATCAGCCAACCCGAGAGCGCTACCAACACCAGAACTGCACCAAATCCGATCGCCAGGATGGGCCAAATCCGAACCTTCACCGTATTGCCACCTTCCAAGGTATCTCTTTTTGGCACAGCCCACCTTGCCCAAACTGAAGGAAACGACTTTCTGGTCTGCTTTGATCGTCGTGCACTGGACGTGGACACGGAGGAAAACAAATCTATGTAGGGCAGACAAATACCCTTTCGGCAACGACTGTTGCGCCTACAGGCGAAGGCTCGGCGGAGTGAAGGAAGGTGCAGAGGAGCCCCATCCCAAAGGTCGTTGAGCGACCGAAGAGTTCCTCTGGAATGGGACGATCAAGCCAAAGCATTGACGAGCTTTCAAACAGAAGAGGGTTTGACTTAAGTGCTTCGTCTCGGTCCGTTTCGATACCCTACTCGCCTCTGACTTGCAGGGTATCTGACAAAAGAACAGATCTCTATCGAGCATAGACAGTAATTCTCGAAGAAACTGACCCTAGAGTCTGATCCGGCTGTTCGAGTTTGCGCCGGCCGTCCCCTTCTACAAAGAGCCTCACAATGCTAGGCGCCGCCATCACCGCACTCATCTCAGCCATGACCAAAGCCTCTCGGGTTTACCGGTGAAGGGCGACTGAGAATGGTGCTGCATGCATCAAGCCCGGCGCGGATTCACAATTGATTCAGCTCTCGATCCTCGGTATGTTGGTTTCGGACGTGAGGGCTGAACCGTGCCGTTTTACCGCTACTCGTATTGCATACCTCGCAGGTGCATTTACCTCTGGGCTACTTGCTTGTTTTTGGACATCCGAAGCTTCTTATAACTCTCTGCTCGCGCTTCGACGCGCTGTCCTTCGTATATGGGCAGATCGGTGATCTCTGAGCCCGGTGCCCGACAGGACGAAGAAGGAGCAAATCCCTTTTTATGAAAGCAAAGAGCGGAACTAGAGCAATCTATTCAGCCATCGCGGCAGATGTTGCCATCGCCGCCGCCAAGTTCGCCGGCTTTGCCTTTACCGGGAGTTCTGCAATGTTCTCCGAGGCTGTACATTCGATGGTCGACACAGTGAACGGAGCACTGCTGCTGGTGGGCTTGCGTCTGAGTAGACAGCCACCGGATGAAACGCATCCGTTTGGCTACGGTAAAGAACTGTACTTCTGGACACTAATCGTCGCTTTGATGATTTTTGTGATGGGTGGTGGAATCTCCATTATCGAGGGCATAAAGCACATCAAGAATCCCGAGCCGCTCACTCATGCCGCGTGGAACTACGGAATCTTAGCCGCTTCTTTTGTCTTCGAAGGTGCCGCACTGTTCGTCAGCCTGCGCGAGTTCAAGTCGGTTCAGGGCAAGGTCTCACTTTGGCACGCTATCCGCCGTAGCAAGGATCCAAGCACGTTCACAGTCATCTTTGAAGACGCGGCTGCCCTCATTGGCCTGCTTATTGCAGCCCTGGGAATCTCGCTTGCCCGCATGTTGAATCTGCCCTATGCAGACGGAGTCGCATCCGTGTTGATCGGCAGCCTGCTTATGGCGGTCGCGTTCGCTCTGGTAGTTGAGACCAAGGCGTTACTGATCGGTGAGGGTGCCGATAAGGAGACGCTACGCCGGATCCGAACTTTGGCATTAGCTGATCCCGCCGTGGATCGTGCCGGCTATCCCTTAACCATGTACTTCGGCCCAAATAACGTTCTTCTCACGATGAACATTCAGTTCTGCTCTGGTCTTAGCGGGAAGAATATTGAGGAAGCGGTAGATCGTATTGAGGCTGCTGTCCGGGCAGTCTATCCCATCGTCAAATATATATATCTGGAGGCCGATGCGGTACGCGCCACGGCTCGAGGAGCCGATGTCGCGTTTCCCGTTCCCGAAGACTTCGCCACGCAGCGAGACATGGAAGGAGTGCCTACAGAGTACGACGACTCGGCAGTCCCCTAAGCCGCTTCAGCCCTTGGTGTGTGATGAGCACAGGAGCGCCTGTTTTACTTTCCTAAGATGTCCTGTACGTAGATCGTCCTCACCACGCTGATGCCAACTATTGTGAGCGGTGTCGCCAGCACGAGCCCGAGTGGGCCAAATAGCGATCCAAGAAAAACTTGACTCAGGAGCGTGACAGAAGGAGGAAGATTGACGGCGCGCTTTTGGAGTAATGGTTGAAGGATATAGCTCTCCACAACTTGAATTGCCAGGTACAGGGCAACAATCCATAGCACCTCGCGCGGGCTGTGCGTGAACGCGATGAGGACAGCGGGAATGGCCGACAAAATAGGGCCTACATTGGGAATGAAGTCAAGTAGACCGGCCAGTAAGGCGAGAGAAAGCACAAGTGGAAAGTGGAGAGCCCGCAGCCCACCGGCAGTAGCGATTCCAACAAACACCATCAGAGAGAATTTTGCAAGTAGCCATTTTCGGAGTTGTCCGCCACAGAGATGAAGCAAGTCAGCTCCGCGATGCTCGCCACCCTTCGGCAACAACTTGAGAAAGCCTTGGATGTACAGGGCCGGATCCACCGCGAAGTAGAGCGCAAGACATAGCACTACGACCAGACCACCTACAACTGAGGTAAAGCCGGAAAAGGCGTTGAGAACACGTCCCCCGATACGCCTGTAGGACAAGCCGCCGTTTTCGATGCGATTCGCCAGATCGCCGGCCCAACTGCTTTGGTGCAGCCGTCTCAAAACCTGGTGCCAGGCAGAAGGTACGTCATGCTTTAGCGCGTCCAACTCACTGCTCAATCTGGGCACCACAAGCTACCCGCAGAGGGAGGCCGCGCCGACCAAGAACAAGCACGTCAATGCCAGTGCAAAGCCCGGTGAGACTCCTATTACGCGACTTACAGAGTCGCTGGCGGCGCGTAATATGATTGCCAGCACGATGCCGGCGAACGCAAGCAGAACGACGTCACTAGCGAACCAAGCGCTCAGGAGCAGCACCGCAACAGCTGCCACACAGCCTGCTGCCGTTACGCATTCCTTCGCGCTTACCATTTCAGGCTTTCACGCGCCTGAACTTGTAAAACTGGCGCCGCCTGGAGTCCAGCAACAGTGACGGGTGTACCCGGGTTGCCGGTATCAAAAACTGCGCGATGCTTTCGTCTGATCATTAAATGTCATGCACATGGGACTCCGTTGCGGACCGGTCCGCCACAAACTGTTCTAAGCTCCTTACGATGGATCACGTGTCACATTTCGCTAGGGGTCTGGGGAGTGTGATCCGAATCGAGTAAGTCTTGCGCAAATACAAAATAAAATAGGCCGTTCTCGGCTCGGACTTTGATTGTGCCTTCGCAGTAGCCCGGCCCGCAGAAAGTCAGCCTCGTACCCGCAAGGAGTTGGCAAACGGGCCCGATCCGATGCTGCTCAAACATCCCCGCCGCGCATGGAATCGCGGATACATTGTGAATTAGTCTACTGCTATTCGGAGTACAGCGACCATCGGCACTTGCGTCTATGACGAACATCTCCTTCCAATGGGCTTGCCCAGGCATGCAGCCGAGGCCGCCGTAATAGCGAGCCGTATCCGGCGCAGGTTCAGCCACGTCGCCGGGCTCGATCTTTTGGGTTGGTCGTAAAACTTTTCCCATGCTCTAAACTCGCCTTGGATTGGCACGAACTAGATTGTCGGGCCGGTTCCCAGCAGAGGTGCAGATCTCTGGTCCTCGAAAAAGACGTCAGCGGCTGGCAACTGAGTTCGATCTGGTGAAAACCAGCTTTTCATTCGCGTCTGAAGGTTGCATGATTTCCCGAGTTGCCGTAAGCGTATCTCCATTTTCGGAAAGCTTCATGTGCCACTCGACAATCGAGTCTTTCTTCTCACCATTGGTTTTCAGCAATATGAGCATCGGACCGTCGTACCACAGCGAGACCTTCGCTTTGTGGCTATTCTCATCGAACTCGCACTCTTTTCCGTCGGCCTTACATGTAAATCGTGCAAAGGCCTGCTTCCCATGCTCATCTGTGTAAGTTCTGGTGAAAGTAATCTGGCCTTCCTGCTGCTGGATGTCGAGCGCGAGAGTCTTCTCGTCGCGGAACCTACTTTTGGAGTCGTCCACCTGCCAGTGACCTGACATGTTCGGTGGGTCAGCACTCAAGCGTAAGCAAGCAAGTGACAAAAAGAGCGAGGTTGTGAAAGCACAGCGACGAAGCATATGTAACTCCATATCTCTCTAACAAGAAGATAAGTGGAATTGCTTGCCAGAGCACTCACGTCAATACCCGAGATCGCGCATATCTTCACATGACGCGGACAGCAGAAGGTACTCTGCGAGAGCCGAACGAATCAGGTGCCGCTAAGGCGTGAGGGGATTGCAGGCGTGATCGGCAGCTGGCTGCTCGCGTCGTGAGCGACCCGTTCTTATCAGTCCTTACAACTAACGATGTTCTTTCTGATGCCGTAAAGGACGATTGCCGCCGTACTGTGCAGGTTTAATTTCTTCATGAAGGTGGTACGGTGCGTTTCTACCGTGTTTGTGCTCACATTCAGTGCGTTCGCCACCTCGTGGTTGCTTTTTCCATGTGCAATCAAAGACAGTACTTGCTTTTCTCGATCCGTGAGCAAGTCGTACGAATCCTGCAGCCCTTTCTGCTGAAGGGCCTGCATATGATCCTCGAGAAGCATCTCCGCGATCTCAGGGCTGAAAAACGGCCTATTGCGACAAACGCAATGAACCGCTCGCACGAGATCTCCTTCGGCGGAGTCCTTCAGCAGATATCCTTTCGCACCCGCGTCGAGTGCGCGAAGGAGATACGTCTCGTCGGAATGCATGCTCAAGATGACAATCTGCGTTTCGGGATTTGATTGCCTAACCTGTGCAGTCGCTTCGATGCCGCTGATTTCCGGCATCGCTATATCCATGATGATCACGTTCGGCCGGAGCGCTTGTGCCAGCGAAACCGCTTCACGTCCATTTCCGGCTTCGCCCACTATCTCAAAGCTGGGATCTCGGGAAAGAACTGAGCGTAGGCCCTGACGAACTATGCCGTGATCATCTGCAACCAGAATGCGCACTGAGTCACTCATGGTCGACGCTCGCTAACGGAACACGGACCGAAACCGTGGTGTCTTATGTTTGGCTTCGATTGGATCACGATCCGCTCCTGACGTTGCAAGAGGGGCGAGGCGAAGGATCGTCGAGACTAGGACTGCAATCTGGGCGAAATTTAGTCCTGGACGCTCTCGCGTAGGCGTTGCCGGGCATTGCTTTTCCGAACCTCAGGGTAGCTTACAATTTGCGTTCAAATTTGTACATCGGGTTTTTGCCCTACCCACGACTGCAATCCGCCCCTGTGTCGTATTTCCGGTGACAACCCCTGTGTCGTTGCGTGCGAAAACCGCTTACAAAGCGTTCGAGCCGGTTCGGTGCGGCCTTGCATAAGGTAGTTAACAAGAACGCAGAAGCTGCAGGGAAGGAGGGCACCATCATGTGCTGGTGACTCCGATCCAGTCCTCTATTGTGTGAGATTTCGCAACGATGCTCACCCCGAGCAGAAGCTGGAGCAGCACAGAAAAAAGACATCGAGCAAGTTGGCGGACTTGGCCGCGAACTTGCATGAGACTTTTTCCTCCTATGGTCGATTGAGGAGTGGTTCTTGTCATCCGATTGGCACAACAGAAACCGCCGAGTCTGATTCCGGGTGCGACTGCACCGAGAAGAGGTGAACACGCATGCCTTGGTAACCATTCGCACCAACGCCGGTTTGGCCGAAATCCAACAAAGCAGAACGTCTAATCACAGTTCGAGCGTACGAAGCAACCATTTCAACGCCCGCGGCGTAATGCAGATTCGGCCGATGCACAGTACCGTTGTAAGCACCTGCCGCCAAGGTCACGTCTCAGTGGAATTGTTCTAGCAAATCTGCCAGAAGCAGCCCGGAATAAGTTGTCAAGACATCGTCGCTGACGGATCCCATCCGAAACTCGAGAGGAGGACGAAGCCGAATCGGTAAGGCCGTGTAGTCTCGATAATCTCGCAAATAGAGGCGGTGAGCGTAGCGCAGAGACTCTCTGGTGATCTGCCATATGCCTGAGGAGTCGTTCTTCACGAGAACCTTATGGCGAGTTCGGCGCAGAATAACGTCACCGGCATCCGGGTGTCGCTTCCACTTTGTATTTGCGCTATCCCCGGGCACGCTCATGTAATTGTTCTCCATTGCCCCGACGTCAACCATAAGACTTATCGGAATCCCGTAAAAATCAGCAACACTCATGATGTCCCTTGCTAGTCGATACGCGTTTTCTTGGGTCAAAGGAACTGGTGCGGTACGGCAATGATCTGAATCCGAGCACCTAACGCTGTGTTCATGTGCGACAAGGAACGGGCCGAACTGGGGAATCAGAATACGTCCTGACCGATTTGTTTGCCAGAAGAACGTTGGAAGAACGCGTGAGCTTGCTTTTGGGGAGCAGCCTCTAGGCAAAGCCCGATCCGGTGTTCACATCGGAGAATCACTGCTCATTGTTTGCTCGGCAGCCTTTTGAGCCGGCGCGCTTTCTGCCCGGATGTCACGATCCAGGAAGTAGTTGAGGGCCGTCCGCAGCGCCGCGATCG
Organism: uncultured Acidobacteriaceae bacterium; assembly: GCA_963814195.1. Classification (GTDB taxonomy): domain Bacteria; phylum Acidobacteriota; class Terriglobia; order Bryobacterales; family Bryobacteraceae; genus Bog-105. The sequence goes on along the minus strand of CAWFBU010000001.1, from coordinate 306,217 downwards.
CTGCGAGTTTCTCAATGTCATTCCACGTCGGAGTCACGGCTGTGTTGAGAATGTCAGCGGCTAATTCGAATTCAAGAGCAACGGCAAGCCACCTACCCAGAGTCATTCGCACTTCATTCTTGGCATTGGCCGGGCTGTTGCGGTGGAGGAAGATAACTGCTGCCTTGATCGTGGCTTCGATGGCAGCGAGCGCGATGATAATGGCCGCTGCAAACTCTACACCGCGCGCGACGGCCTGTATGATGTATTTCGCTTGCTCATCAAACAAGGTATTCACCAGGATTCATTCTGCGAGAGAAAACGGAGCTAAAGGCAATTGCGAGATTGATCATTGTAGGTTGCGGAGAAGTTGCGGTTCCGACTCGTGCACGTCAGCTTGCTTGACCACAGACAACTTTCCACGCTGTTCGAAGATGACCAGGTAAGCATCTTTGATGTCCAACACTCCGTGTTGCCGGAGCAGTCCGTATAAGTCATCTACTGTCAAACCCGCTCGCCGCAGTTCGGACGTCAACAACTGGCCGTGAGAAACAAGCACCCGAGGCGGGTGATCAAAGAGCGGGGCCAATTTCGGAAAACGCCTGAGCTTTGCCACAATTGCATGCGAAATGAGTAACGTCACGAGCGTTGTTGCGCCAGCAATATAGCTCGTTGTGCTGGCATTCGGGACACGCCCGACAATGGCCCCAACTGCAACAGCGGCGACGAAGTCGAATGCTGACATTTCGGCCAAAGTCCGCCGCTCGCCTAATCGAAACCCGAACACAGCGGTCAAATAGAGTAGAAGGGCTTTGACTGCAACCCACCCCAATTCGCTGAAGCCCCCGAGCAGTTCACTCATGTGCATTTGTTAAATAACAATTCAAATGACTGAGAATTTATGCGGTGACATGCTAGGCCTTGTACTTCTGAATTTCCGATTCCTTTAGCTCCAGCCCGAAGCCGGGCCTGTTCAGGTTGGGAGATAAGAGCCCGTTCTGAACTGTAAGTGCACCATCAAAGGCCATTTTTTCGATGCGCTCGTGGTCGTAGAAGTACTCGACATTCATTGCGGTTTGAGCACCGCAGCAGGCGTGCGCGTGGATGGAAGGCGAGGTGTGAGCGGAAAGCGGCAGGGAGTGGCTTTGACAAAGGGCATCCGCCACTAGGAAGCCCGTGATGCCTGCACATCTAGTTGCATCCGCCTGGAGAACATCCACCGCCCCTGCCGAGAGCATTCGCCGGAAGTACCAGGAGTCGTAACCATACTCGCCTGCGGCTATGTCCATGCCCGGAGGCCCTTGGTTGCGGATTAGACGCAATCCATCGAGATCATCCGACGAGACCGGCTCTTCAAACCAGGTCACGTCGTCGTCTTCTCTAAAGCGATAGGCCTGATAGAGAGCCTGCTTGCGCGTATATGCACCGTTCGCATCAACGAACAGTCGGACCTTCGGCCCAATGGCCTCGCGAGCGATGTGTACGCGCTCTCTGTCGGCCACGGAATCCCGGCCAATTTTCATCTTGACTGCGAGAAAGCCAGCCTCTGCCCACCCGCCGAGTTGCTGTTGAAGCTTTTCCTTGGAATACGAAGTAAAGCCGCCGCTGCCATAAGCCACGACGCCGGGGCGCACTAATCCCAGCAAAGAAGCTACGGAAACCTCGAAGAGTTTCCCCTTCAAGTCCCAGAGCGCATTGTCTACTGCGGCAATTGCCATGGACGCTATCCCCGGACGGCCGAGGTTGCGGACCTGCTCCACCATTTTGATCCAGCAACCACCTGTCGCGATAGCGTCGTGGCCGATGATTTTCGGAGCCAGAGAATCTTTGATGAGTTCCGCCGTGGCTTTATCCGCATAGCTGTAGCCGAGACCTCTCAGGCCACCAGCCATGACATGAACCAGAACCATGGAGGTTTTATCCCATTCGAAGGTGCCATCCGACTCATGTGTCTCAGTGGGGAAAGTGTAAAGGTCAACTGCGACACTTTCGATTTTCGGATTGGATTGCATATTGACCTACTAAATACGAGGCATGCCGTGGCCCCAGGTATCGGGAGGCGATAAGTCGCGGCGCATAGGAGGCAGTTCCATGTCGCGCTTGTCGGATTGAAAAACGGCACTGCCTTGCTTGATCAAATAATCGGCGGTGCGTGCCGCCAGAGACATGATTGTCAATCCCGGATTTGCTGAGCCCTGGGTGGGCATGACGCTGCCGTCGCAGATAAACAGATTGGCGATGTCATGAGTTCGGCCAAACTGATCGACAACGGATGTCTGCGGGTCGTTGCCCATGCGCGCCGCTCCCACCAGATGTGCGTAACGTGCTTCCTGCACTACCTCTTGGGCGCCCGCTGCCCACATGACTTCCATTGTTTTGTTTTTACCGAAGTCGATCAGTTTCTTATCGTTGTCACCTAGATTGAAAGTTATCTTAGTGATTGGGATGCCGTTCTGATCCTTCTCATCCGCTAGCTGCACCCGGTTCTCCGCATGCGGTAGGATTTCGCCCAGAAACCCGAAGGCAGCCCAATGGTTATAGTCCATCATGAGCGACCGCAGCCCCCAACCCCAGGCGCCCTTTGATGTCATCATCTGCTTAGCGAAAGCTATCGGCAAGGGACCGACTGTCTGGATAGCGAAGCCGCGCGCAAAGCCGCGCTTCGGATCGGTCTCGTAAAACTCTTCTGTCAACGCGTGAGCAGGGGGCGCTTTGTACATCCGCACGAGTTCCTCAAAACGGCCGCTGACCACATTGCCGGCCTGTGCCATGAGATAACGGCCCACAGTATCGCTAGAGTTGGCCAAGCCATTCTCGAACCCCGGGCACGCGGAATTGAGCAGAAGGCGAGGGGTTTCAATCGAATAAGCTGCAACGATCACCGCCTTTGCCCTTTGGAACTGCGCGCGGCCCTCTTCGTCGAAATACTTGACTCCGGTGACCCTTCGCTGTTTACCCATCTCGATTCGCGACACCATGCAGTTGGCGCGAATCTCCGCGCCATGATCAATCGCGTCGGGCACGTGCGTGATGAGCGTGGAAGCCTTCGCTCCCACCTTGCAGCCTTGAATGCAAAAACCACGATAGATGCAGTGCGGCCGGTTCGCGCGTGATCCGTTGAGAATGGCGACCGGACCGCCTGCTGAGACGCCGATTCCGAGCGCAGTGCAGCCTTTGATCAAAATATCGCCGACCCCGCCCATGGGATGCGGACCGTAAGGGTATCCGTGGGGATCGCCCCAGGGATAGTAGGAAGGACCAGAGACGGGTAATTCGAGCTCCAGTAATTCGTAATAAGGTTTGAGGTCGGAATAAGCGATGGGCCAATCCACGCCGACACCGTCCTGCGAGTGGATGCGGAAATCGGAGGGGTGAAGACGCGGAGTGAAAGACGCCCAATGTACTGTCCCGCCACCAACGCCCTTGCCGCTGTTGTTCGCACCAAAGGCCAAGGGATGCTGGCCGCCGGTGATTCGCATGTCATTCCAGTAGAGCTTGTGTGATCCCTTTTCGTCGCTTACCCAATCGCGTTCGGTATCCCAGAACGGTCCCGCATCGAAGCCGATGACGCGGAAGCCAGCTCGAGCCAGACGCTGCAGGAGCACGCCACCGCCCGCGCCCACGCCCACGATGACGTAGTCCACTTCCTCGCCCTCAGGGAATCGGTGCATGGGAGTCTCGATTCGCTGCATAGGACCGAGCATATGCGGCGTGCCATTTGGCGGCTGAAACTGTCCCAATAGGGGCTTCTTCAATGACTGCCTCCCTGGGCTGGCGATCCGAAATGCTCATGTTCTCCGGCAATCAATTCGTGAGTACCGGAGACAGCGCTATCCGGAGCCCGCCAGTCATAACGCTTCTCCGATACTTCCCATGGCTCCGCTTCGCCGCGTTCGAGGCGCATGTAAGCGCGCGGGTAGGCCGGCCCGCCGAACCCGATCTCATCCCAAGCCCAGGGATGAGAGTAATAGGCTTCTGCGCAATCCGTCACCAGGAGCATCCAAAAGCGATGGACAGGCATCTTTTTCCAGATCTCGTGGCCAGCTGACGGTTTTCCCCGATGCAGCGAGGAAAGAATTTCGTCTTGCTCTCGCGGCCCGACATCAACGAACCCGCAGCCGTACTCATGCAAGGCGATTTGGTCGATAGCCTGTATTCCCAAGCTGAAGGCTTCGCGGTCAGGTGGCATGCTCTCGTAACGGTAGCCGTCGTGTGAATCTTCAAAGAGACGCTTGTCAATCTGAGGCACAATAGGAATCTTGTGCGCCTCATCGCGGTCGTCTTGAGGCAGCACGCGATCGCAGATGGCTTTCAGAAGACTCGCTTGCTGCTGATCGAAGAAGCGGATCTCGGGAACTTCGTTCACACGGTCTAGAATTACCTGTCGCGTCTTTGCATCCCAGAACTTCTGTTGACTTAGCGTGCTGAAATTCGGGTAGTAACCCGGTTGTGCTAACGGACCGATCGGCTTTCCTGCCGGATCCACTGGCCGCGTGTCCACTCGGACATCTAAAAAATCGCTCATTTCCGTTTCTCCCTCCCGAGCATGCTGGCCAGCAGACCTAACAACCCGCTCGCGGCAAATAAAAGCGGGGCGAAGATCGGAGGTCCATAAATGATGTTGTAAATCGGCTTTTTCATGCCGCCAGGTCGCCGCAGCACACCGCGGCAGTGATAGAAAAAGCCGACCCCGCCGTTCAGCATAGCCAATGCGGAGATTGCCGGAAGCCAGGTATGGGCCACACGCCGGCTTTTGACAGCCCCGATTCCAGCCCCCATCAACATTGGCGCGATAACGACGGGTGTCCACTGCACCTTGAAGCGAAAGTTGTTCTTGTAATGCGAATACCAGGCCTCGAATCCACTGAAGAATGCGGCAACAACGGCGGCGCTGGCCATTTGCTTCTGAAAGCGGCCCTCACGAATGTCTTGCGTCCAGCTGATAAGTTCGTGCTCGCCTGTAATGCGCTTTGCCCAATGAGCGGCATGCGCCGGACGTGGCATCAGTTTCTGCGGTTGATCGCTTTGGCGCCGCAGGAAAGAAGCGACTAAACCCAAATAAGCGCTAACGCCAAATAACAACGGCGCAAAAATCGGGGGCCCCATTACCATGTTGACAATCGGCAGCCGCCAGCCTCCCGGTTTACGGTGAACACCGCGCACGTGGAAATAAAATCCGATAACACTATCGCCGAGAGTGAGAATGGAAACGGCGGGCAGAACGGTGCGCGCTGCCCGCTTACTGAAAAAGCCGGAGATTCCTGCGCCTGCCAGCGCCACGCTGAGCATCACGGGGGTATACATCACTCGGCGGCTGTAACTGCCTCGATAGTGCTCGTAGGAAACCTCAAGGCCAGCCAACACGCTCGACAGTCCGGCCATCAGAGATAGCCACCGTTGAAATCGGCCCTCCCGAACCTCCAGATCGACCTCAGCTCCCAGGGCAACGGCGGACTCAACAGTTTCAGGCACAGTCATGTCCGTTCAAGCGCTGGACGGCAGCTTTTGTTTCCGGAAACGCCAACGGTAGGGCAGTCCAAGTAGCCAGCGCAGTTAGTACCGACCACAATGAAAAGGCTTTGAACTTCCTGAATTCGTCTAGGGTAAGTTTTCCCGCCATAGCGGCATCCGCGAGAACTTTCAATCCCATTCCGACCGCCATCCAGGGACGTGTCTGGGAGCGATTCTCGGGGCCCATGCCCGCCAGCCCCGCAGTAACGGCATAACTAGCCAAACCCAGAAAGGCATCGGGCATTGCCAAGAGCGAATACGCCTCGCCCGAGCCGTTCACTTTACCAGTATCGAAGGCCTTCGAGCTTGGCTCCGGTAACTTCTTCAGGATGCCGATTTGATACAGAGCGATGGCGCCGAGAACGCCGCATGAGAAGAAGCACAGTCCTATAATGCTGCGCCGCCGCTTCAAATGCGGGCCAGCGCCGTAACGCAGGTCACGGCTGAGTTCCTCGGCGGTGAATCGGGTCGGCACCTACTTCTTCCTCGCGCTCACCAAAAGCAACCCTGCCACCACCGCCGCCGCAGAAGCCACCAACCCGCGATGACCGACCAGAGTCATCGACTCCAGATTCAAAGAACTCTGCACGCTAACCTTCTTGGCGCGATTGCCGAAAACTCCGTGGGCGCCGTAGTCGGCATCAACCGGTTCGAATAAGTTGTCGGGGCGATCGGGCTTGACAGGCTGGGAGGTCTGTTGTCCTTGATAAGCATGTTCAGCAAGGTAACGGTCCGCGTAAGCCGGTGCTAGCTCATTTCCGTAGATTGCCTTTAGAGTGGGAAAGCCGACGTATACTTCGCGGCGCTTGTGACTGGCTGCCCAGACGATGGCACGCGCGGCCACTTCCGGTTCGAAGATCGGTGGCACGGGCTGCGGATGATTGGGCAGACGAGTCCGACACCAACTGAATTGCGGCGTGTTCATTGCTGGCAGCATCACTGCCGTCATATGGACGGCGCTCTTGTCGTGAATCAGTTCCGAACGAATGGAATCTGTAAATCCGACAATGGCGTGTTTTGCTCCACAATACGGTGACTGCAGCGGTATGGAGCGATATGCCAAGGCTGAACCGACCTGGACAATCGTGCCCTCGTTGCGAGGGTGCATGCGCTTGAGTGCCGCCATCGTGCCGTACACTTGGCCCAGGTAAGTCACTTCCGTGGCCCGCTTAAACTCGTCCGGAGTGATTTTTAGAAACGGCGCGAAGATGGTCGTCATCGCATTGTTCACCCAGATATCGATCGGTCCCAACTCCTGCTCTGTGCGCTCGGCGGCCTGTTCCACCTGCTGTGCGTCCGCTACATCGGTGGGCAGCATCAGTGCTTTTCCCCCGAGTTCCTCTACCTCGCGCTTGGTCGCGGCCAGGCCGTCCTTTCCTCGCGCGATGAGTCCGATCTGGGCTTTCTGACGTGCAAACTCCCTCACAACAGCACGCCCCACTCCGGCGGTGGCACCCGTAACTACAACTACTTTTCCCTGATTAGTCTTGTCCATTTTGAAGCTCTTTCTAGTGCGCTTTACTAACGCGCTCGCAGCTGAGAGTTTTGGAAATTCTCACTACGGACGGCGGCTCCAGCAACATGATCAACATGCGCGGCACTCATTCGAAGTATCTTCGGGCACCAGCCGCTCCGAGTTTCCATCCCTAGACGACTTCCCGAATTTTGTCTTCGAGAACCGTCTTGATGATCTTCCAGCGGTCCTTCTCGCTTTTCCGCAGTGACTCGGCAAAGTGAAGCGCCTGTTGTGCAGTGATGTTACCGGGAAGCGGCGGCTCATTTGGGTCGACCACAGCTTCGATCACGGCCGGGCCGGGGTGTGCAAGAGCCTGGCGCAAGATGCTCTCGGCTTCTTTCGGATCCTCGATGGTAAAGCCGACCGCGCCGCAGGCTCTGGCATGTTCGGCAAAATTGATGGGCTGCAAATCGACTCCAAACGAAGGGTTGGCTTCTTGCACCATCTGCTCCCACTTAATTTCCCCGAGGACATTGTTCTTAATAACGAGGACTTTGACGGGAAGCTTGTATTTCACAAGCGTGGCGATCTCACCCATCAACATCGTCAATCCACCATCACCCACTACGCAAACCACTTGCCGTCCGGGATATGCGACCGCCGCGCCGATGCTGTAAGGCAGTCCGTTGGCCATCGTGGCCAGGGACCCAGAAAGGGAAAACTTCATGTCGTCGCGCATTTCGACGTAGCGCGCCGTCCAGGTTGCGATAGTACCGCTGTCCGAAGAAACAATCGCATTGCTATCGAGAAGCTTGTTTAGCTGATAGGTGACTACCTGTGGTTTCATCGGCATGTCTGGACGGGTGCCACGTTCTTCCATCAGTTGATTCCAATCGGTCATGCGCTTTTGCGATTTTTCAAGGAACGAACGGTCCTTCTTGTGTTGAATCAGAGGCAAAAGCGCCCGCAGCACGGCACCGCAATCCCCGACCAACCCCACATCAGCCGGGTGCCGCAAACCTATTCGCGTCGCATCGCAATCAATTTGAACCGTCTTGGCTTGACCCGGCTTCGGCAGAAATTCCATATAGGGAAAACTGCTTCCAGCCAGAATGAACGTATCGCACTCCTTTAGAGCATCTTGCGAAGGAGCAGTACCGAGGAGTCCAAGACCTCCCGTTGTATAAGGATTGCGATCCGGAACAGCGGCTTTCCCCAGGAGCGCCTTGACGATGGGCGCCCCCGCAGCTTCGGCCAGGGACAGCACCTCCTGGCGTGCTTCGAGGCAGCCACGCCCAATCATCAAAGCGACCCTTGATCCTCTGTTGATAATGTCTGCGGCTTGTTGCAAAAGCCCGGCCGGGGGAACGGGATAACTGGTCGCAAAGAGATCGCTGCTGTGGTCCGCGATGTTTGCTGAGGAACGAGCGCCCTCGGACCTCGTCCATTCCTGGATATCTTTAGGGATGGTGATATGTGAGACTGTTCTGCGCGTCAAAGAAGTCCGAAGTGCTTCATCTACGACGTTGACCAAATGGGCTGGACCCATCACGCGCTGATTATAGGCTGCCACGTCCATGAACAGCTTATCCAGGTCCACGTCCTGCTGGTAGTTGGTACCGATCAAGTCATGAAACGTGTGCCCGGTGATGGCCAGCACTGGCTGTCCGTCGCATTTCGCGTCGTAAAGACCATTGAGAAGGTGAATGCCGCCGGGGCCAGACGTGGCAAGGCAGACGCCTAAACGCCCGGTGAACTTCGCGTAACCACAAGCGGCGAAGGCGGCGGCCTCCTCGTGCCGAACCTGAATGAAGCGCATCTGATCCTGATGGGTCCGTAGCGCCTCCATAATTCCATTGATCCCATCGCCTGGAAAGCCGAAGATCGTATCGACACCCCACTCAATGAGTCGCTCGATAAGGTGATCTGCTACCGTGCCGGACGTTGCCATTCGATGTTCTCCAGAAACAGGTTGTGCATTTCCCGATCATCAGAGAAGTGCTGGAACCCAGCGCCGATCCACACCAAAGCTGAGGATGTGTGATTAACCCGTTCGGTGGCGCTTCTCTTGTCGCCTTCCCGGTAACCCGCCTAGGTCGCAATCGCTGCTTGCTCTCAGGTGTCTATCCTGAGTGGTTCACAGTTGGTAGACGGGTCAACAGAACGGAGGTGACTCAGGTGTTTACCTGAGTCAGAGCGAGAAAGCGCATCAGTCTACTTGCTATTCGGAGACATGTTGTACTGTTCGTCCTCAAATCTCTCCCGTTCTATCGGACCGCCATCGAAGGATCTCGGTAGTTAAACGGCGAACTCTGGCCGAAATGTCTGGATCGGCCTCTTCGCCGGCGCAGCCATCAATGCAATCGCTAATATGTTCCCAACTGGTATAAACCAGCTACCTCCGGAGTGGCCGTCTTGGTTTCCGTTCTGGCAGCACCGGCCGGGAACTTGTCTGCCGTCCAGCCGCGAGGTCACAAGGACCATTGAACTCTTCGAATTGCGAACCGCGAGCCCTATTTCCGCTGCCTTCGTTGCTTGCAACAATAGGTTCCTCCGCTTCGGGCGATTACTCTCCACCTTGCTCTTCCCCGAAAGCTTCACTCCCCGATCTGCCCGGTTGCTCCCGCTCTCGCCACCGAGACCTCAAAGGGTGTTGGCGCAACACCTCAGCCGATCGCCAAGCAGAACAGTAAGGAGATCACTCGCTTGTCGGTGACCACCGCCAAACGCTATCAGTAAGACTCGGAGCGTAAGGAGAAGACGCAATGCATATTTGTGTTCTCTACGGCGTCGCTGCTCAGTATGCGGTCCATCTCCCCAAAGAACGCACGTCCTAATAGAAGGAGAACTGTCCTACAGCAAATACATAGGCACTCCGAAACAGACTCGGGAACAGCCAACATTCAGTGGTTTGTCGCGGAGATTGTTGTGGAATCCATCAAGTTCTCGATCGCAAGGGAAAGAAGCCAGCGAAAGGGAGGCAGCTTCTTGACGGCTTTCCCTTCGCACGTGTAATGAACTATGGACGCGAAGCACGGTTCTCATTTCAAAGATCAGGGTCTTCAGCGGTTTGCGCGTTTCTTCGGGACTCGACTGCGCTGGAATCCAAAGGTTCATCAAACAAAGAGTGATCCTCGACAGCAGGTCAGAGCCCTAACCTGCTCTCTTTCCCCGGGAGTACTCGTCCCCAAGTTGCTGAGATAGATCTTTGAACCCCAATGAACTCCGGTTCGATGACACAACATCGCTGCGTCTCGAAAGCAGCATGAATGCCAATACATGCGCGGTAAGCAGTATTGGCACAAACAGCGCTGGAACATAGATTGCCGCACCGAAAACTCCCACGTCGGCAACTTGTGTCGAACCCTTGTAGTAGGCGTTCAACAGATCGGCCACGCCCCAGAGATTCGAGATCCAGACAAGCGGGATGGCAAAAGGCCAATGCCAGCTGAGCGCCGCAATGGAAAACAACGCCAAGACTGCGGCGACGAAATCGCCCCACGCGATTTGGTTAGCCACCGCAGAGTTGAGTTGGGCAGAGACGAATCCGGTCACGACGAAGTTCAATCCCAAGAAGCGGAAGGCCTGCAAAGAGGCGAGGAGTCTTAGTGCATCCGTGCGGGGCAACCAACGCAATGACGGCCAGACGTAGAGACTAGATACCACGGCACAGGAGGTGAGCGCACCAGCGACGCTTAAAAGGAAGGGTAAATTGAAATTAGGCGGCATGAAGGTCTATCTCCTTTTGAGCTCCGCTAGTTTTACACTGGCCCGCCGACTAGCAACGCACGCAACGGCATCAACGGGCCAACGGGGATATACTGCTCATCGACCAAATGTTCCTTCGTAAGGGGCAGGGTTTCCATGATGGCTCGTGCCTCGTCTTCGGTCTTTACGTCCAAAAGCAAGATGACACCTTTACCGTCGCCGCGCGAATACCATTGACGGATTTTCCCGTCGAGGTATAACATTACGGTCGCCCGGACTTCTGAGGGCATGACCGCCATGATCTGTTGAGCGGTTACGCCCTGTCTGGGCGTCAGCATCACCAGCACTTCGGTCGGTTTAGGTATAGCCACGCTGGGCACGCCAGATGACGACTGAGATTGCGCCATAGATGCCAGTGGCAACACGGACATGAGGAAGGGGAGCAGCATTTTCACGGATGAACCTCGTTCAGTTTGGTTTTGGCTAGCACCATTTCGCTTGCCTGCCTGATCTTTGCCGGTAGGCACGCAGACTGTGACACGCTCGCGAAGAATAAATTTCTGGCGTAAAATCGGTCACAAACGCGCCCGGCGCGGCAAAGAGTAAGTAGTGGGCGAAGGAGATCACGAACTGCGCGCGCTCATGATTCGCTATCAGGGCGGATCGCTCGAAGCATTTCAGGAGATCTACGCCCAACTCGCATCGGGAGTCCGCCGCTATCTGTCTCATCTCGCCGGCGGCTCCGCAATGGCGGATGATCTGCTTCAGGAAACGTTCCTTCAAATGCACCGGTCAAGAGCCGCCTACAACCCGGCTTATGCGGTCAGGGCGTGGGTCTTTGGTTTGGCGCGAAATGTGTTTTCGATGAATCGTCGCGCGACCAGGCGATGGGCGAAGGTTCACGAGTCGCGCCAGGACCTGCCTGAATTTCCGGTGGTTCCGGAAGCCTACAGGCTCGGCTCCCACGACGACATCCGCAGATGTATCGCGGACTTAGCGCCGGACCAAGCCGAAGCCCTGCTGCTCCATCATGAGTGGGGGTTCAGCTTCGAGGAGATCGCTGGAATGCTAGGTATTAGCGCCGCAGCGGCTCGCGCACGGGCTAGCCGGGGAATGACAGACTTGCGCAGCGCGCTCACTACTCTACAAAAGGCCCGTGCATGAGTGATCGTTCCCCAACACCGCCGGAAGCTCTGCTGCAGGCCATCGGGCAGGATCTTAAACCCGTCAGACCGTCGCCGCAACCTCTGCACCTGGCGTTGCAAATGCTTCCTCTCGCTGTCCTGATTTCATCAATGATTCTAATCGCGATGGGTATCCGCCGTGACATCGGCGTGTTAGGACCGCTCATAACCTGGGGCGCCTCGAGCGTGCAGTTTGTGCTCGCGATCGCACTGATCTGGATTGCCGCGCACGAAAGCATACCGGTAGGCAGGCTGCCGAGGCACATCGTTTACTCAGCTGTCGCCGCGGGCTTTTCGCTCGTTGTTTTTGTCAGTTTGATGACCTATTCGAAAGCGCCTGCGATTGAACCTCTCCTGCGGCTTCCGCCAAAGGTCAATGAGATGCTTCGTGTATCGCCGTGGATCATGGGCTTCGGCTGTGGGATCGGCAGTACGCTAGCCGGTGGAGTCCTGGTCCTGTTCTTTAGTTGGATGTTTAGAAACTCGCTCGCCACCTGCCAAACGGAAGCGGGCGCCCTCTATGGCGCAGGCGCGGGACTCGCCATCAATGCCGGGTGGCGCATCGCCTGTCCTGTTTCAACGCCTTGGCATACGCTGGGAGCGCACGGAGCAGCAATTATCGCCACGGTAATAGTGGGAGCACTCATCGGGCGTTTCATTGGACATCGCAGATGATACATAGGATTCGACGTGGCGGATACGCGACTGTCGTCCACAGGAGCGAACGTCTTGAGTGCAGCGCGAGAGAAGAAGGGCCGTACCAGTGAACCTGCTGACTTTTCATTGTCTGACGGTCTGATTAGTTTCTTTTTGAGGCTTGATAGACATATCGCAATAAGCGATTCTCACGGGTTAAATTTGCGGCGCAGTTCAAGAAGCGCTGCAGCCCTTCATAGTTTGCCTCGCCTTCTATTTCAATCAATTGAGCCGCGTGTGCTTCTCTCGCCGCGCGCCAACGTTCGGCGACTGCAGCGGCGTTGGAGGTTGTGTCCTTAACGCTGACCACGTCGAACCCTGCTTGCTCTAGTAGCTTCTCGTTCTTTCCAGGCACTGTGAATACATAAAGCCCGATAGAACTTCGTATCGCAAGTTCGGTATTCGTGATAAGTCCACCTATGACCAAGGCATCGCTGAACAGAAGCTGTCCGCCGGGCCTCAAAACGCGGTGCAATTCCCGCAGCAGAGCCAGGCGGTCAGGCACGTGGCAGAGAACGTCATTAGAGAACGCGGCATCGAAGCGATTACTTTCGAGCGGTAGTGGGTCGGAGACATCTTGCTGTCGGAATTCGACCTGCTTCTCCAAACTCCCCTGTCGCGCCAATTCGGTGGCCGTAGTTACGGCATGTGGATTGACCTCAAGTCCGGTGATGCGGCAGCCAGTGGTTTCGGCAAGGTGAATGGAATAAAGACCTGAACCGAATCCGATTTCGAGAACTTCGGAGCTGGCCGAAATCTGAAGAAAACGCGGGATAGCATCCGATTCTTCCGTGGTCACCCAGCTTGTCTGACCGAAGTCGCGGCCATACGTCGCCAAGCGAATCTGCCGATAAACCTCCGATTCGTGGCCGCGGTACGCATGATTGTAAAGCTCGAACTTGTCAGGCATGGCGAAGATTTTAACCCGGCAGGTCACCCCGCCCAAGGAGCAGATTTCCAGAGGTGTTTTGGGATCTCGTTACGGCGGATCGGGCCTACTTGCCGCCTCACGAAAGAAGTAAGGTGACGACCTTTACTGTTCCGCCGAAAGGGCCACTAAGCAGGTTCCGCAATATTTGGTGAAGATGGTTGCGTGAGATGACTCAGTTGCGCAAAGGCGCGCTCACTGCTTTCAATGTCGATCGACTTTGTTTTGCAAATAAGTCAAGTTGTCTTCGATAGCGCTCCTCTGCTCTACAAGGAGCGAGCGCACATCAGCGTTGAATTCCTGAGCGAGCGCGTGATCGTAGTGGCTCAACGATCCAGAGTCGCCCGCAATGCATTCTCTAATGATCTCTTTGTCGTCTTTAGAATGCAGGTGTTGTTCCGAGGACCGCAGACGCTGTTCGAGATCCACCCAACCTTTATGGAGAATTCCACCTTCATGCAAGTCAGCTGCCGGCTGGTCACCCAGGCTCTTGATAGCGTTGCCCAGATCATCAGCAAAGTGGTCCCGATCGGCAGAAGCTTGCGCGAGCCAATTACTTAAGTCCGTATCGTGAACGCCCTTCGCTGCTTTTGCGAAACCTTCGGCAGCATCATTATTGGTTGCAACCAAATCGTGGAGCGCTTTTAGAGCTTTTTGCGGAGTCATGTCAGTCAGTCGATTATGAGATGCGTGGTGTGCGGTGTATCGATCAAACAAAGCGGCCCGGGTGGTTTCAAGGGCTTGCGATTCAAGCGGTTTGACTAGCGCGTAGCGCTCTATCAGCGCTCAAGTCCTGGTCGCGCTCAGCTGGCAAATGGACCAGGTGTCTGGAATCCTCCCACAATCTCCTCGCACGCTCTTCGTCGTAGGACACCTTAGAAGACCGCGCTTCGACCAGCGAACCGTTCTTCGATTGAAAATACTTGCCCGAGCTGTTGGCAAAAGCTGGATCAGCCACAACCTTGGCCAGCGCCTCACCCGAGAAAGGAAGACTTCCCATCGTGACCCCGAGTTGCTTGAGAGACCACTTCACCGGGGCTGTACGAGCGAGTCGCCGGACAGGTGCGGGTGCTGTTCTGGTTAGCCCCGTTTCGGGAATAAAGCCCGGATCAAAGGCGATCGATTCGAGCGAGCTGTGGCTTCGGCTCAGGCGGCGATCGAGTTCATAGGCATAGAGCATGGTGCAGAGCTTCGAGGTGGAATAGCGCCTCCCGGCAGAGATGAGCCTGCTACCCTTCGTGCCGGCAAAGGCAAGAGCTTGAGCATCCGGCTCGACCGCAGCTCCGACCGACTTACCATCCATGGTGTCTGGGTCGTGTGTGCCACTAGTAACAAACACAATGCGACCGTTGCCCATCACGCGATCAACCAAAAGATTCACGAGCAGAAAATGCCCGAGACAATTAACGGCAAACGTCTCCTCGTAACCATCAACCGTATAGGAAACGGGACCGTGGAACTGTGCTCCAGCGTTGCAGACGATGGCTTGCAGACAGTCGACCTGGCCGTGATTCATCATGGCGCGGCAAGTCTCAGCTGCTTCGCTCACCGAGGCCAAGGAGGAGAGGTCAAGCTTAACGGTGCTAACCATCACTCCGTACTGCAAGTGAACTTGTTTCGCGACGGCATCGAGCTGGTCAAGATTACGTCCGGCAAGAAGAACGTTCAGGCGCGGGCCTGCCGCGAGATGCCTGACGCATTCGAGTCCAAGACCTGCATGGCCACCGGTGATTAAAACTGTTGGCATGAATACATTTCTCTCCAAATTGGACGCGGTAAGTTTGTGCAGGCCGCCAATATCGACTGTACGCCTCAAATAAGCCGGCAAGCCTGCCATCTTTCTCAGATTCTGGATAAGGTTCCGGCGATTCTGCCGTCCGACCGGTTGAGGCGAGTTTCAGTCGTATGCAGTGGATTAAGAAGCTTTGGTAATGGCGAGGATGTCGTACTCGCCCACCTTGGGGATCGTCATCGAGAGATCGGCCCCTTGTACCTGCATTGCGACCTTCTCGCCGGTGCTCAGCATGGACGCGGACTGCGGACTGAATCCTTTCGGAAGGCGTAAACGGACCTTTTGCTCGCCGACAGTCGAGATCTCACGGGCCGGCCCCTTCATCAAAGCCGGCGAGGTGTAGTTCACCAGGTGAAGGGCTAATCCAGGTTCCGTCTCCCAATAGAAAACGTCCAGCAAACCTGGCCCTTGCACCTTAGCTGCCTGCGAATCCCTGCCCGCCCAACGAACTGCATTCGAGAGCAGGCGCCCAAGATCCCGGTTCCAACTTCGCCAGAACGTCCGGTCAACATCGTCGGGAAAGAACACGACGCGCGATTTCCCGTCTTTCACCACCAGACTCGGCCCGATCGTTTTGTCGCTTTCGGGATAGACGAACTCAGGCGGATAAGCGGGAAAGGGCGGAACCCTGGTCAGTATGGGATCGGCAACGTCGTGGATGGGCACACGGTAAATGGGCCCAGGGAGCAAAGTCGTGGCTCCGATCCCGTCGAGGAGAGAATGCTGTTTTTCCACCTGCATATACGAGTTGTGCAAAGGGCCTTGCACCGCACCAGCGACGGAAGCGCCGAACACCCCACTGAGCGCGAAGTCACTTCGCTTTTCCCCCCATTCGTTGTATAACGACGTCTCGGAAGTTGCGACCAGTGCTCCCCCGCTAAGGCAATACTTCTCCAGCACCCGGCAAGTTTCGTCCGAGAGCAGAGCCGCATTGGGCAGCGCAACCACATTGTACTGGCTTAGCCGATCGGTCGATAGATCCTCGTCATGCACGATGTCGAATGGGATCCGAGCTTCCAGGAGCGCGTAGTAGAAGCCTTGCAGCGCCTCGGTATTTCCAGCCAGATCCGGGTGCCAAACCTGGGTACGCTGCGGCCATACCAGCGCAACTGTCGAAAGCGAACGCCGGTTCCTGTAATGCGGTTCATTCGCGGCAATCCACTGAAAGAACTGCTGCGCGGGTTGCTCCCAGCGCGTGTCTTTGGGATGCCCGCCGAGCCACGTTTCCCAAGGCACCATTCCGCTCGCGGCAGTTTGCGCCAGCCACATTCGCATTTCAACCGGCGCCTTACTGGTGTGACGCCAGACGGCGTCGCTCAAGTTGTAGGCGCTGGTGACATTGGTTGCCGTCCGGCCGCGCATAACACTGTACGAGATTCGTCCTTGTTGCGCGCAGTCCCACATAGGTGTCGTTCCACTACGGTCCTGGTGGTCAGCATTCATCCACTTGCAAATGGAAGCGATCTTCTGAACATTGATCTCGGCTCGTATGCTGCCGCCCAGATTGCCAACGTAAACTCGATCCACGCGCCCCTCCGTAGCAGTCTTTTGCCAAAGATTCCACACCTCTAACACCCGCTCCAGGCGCCATTCGGTCCAGTGCCTAAAGTTCGTGTCCTTGCGATTGGCGGTCGACGGGAGATCGGCGTTGTACTTGCGACGGTATTCAGCGCGACAGTGATCGCAGTAACAAATAGTCCCCAGTCCCGTGCCCGGCCATCCATTGGTGTAGTAAGCGTCGGGGTCATACCGCTCGTTCAACTCGCGGATGATGGCGGTCATCTGCTCGTCATAGTAGTGGCCGAACATGCAGGTGGAATAGAGTTGCTTGGCCTCCGCATGCATTACGGGCTGGCCTTCTCGATTCCTGCTGACCCAATCCGGGTGCGCCTCGAACAGTTCTGTAAAAGCGTACGTGGGATCGAGCCGGGCTATCACGCGGATGTTCGCTTTCCTGGTCGCCCGGGAGAACTCACCATAAAGGTCGCGATCGCCCAGGAACTTCGCCCTATGGTGGTTCGGCACTTTCGTCGGGTAGAACGCCACAATTCCTGCACAACTAACAATCAAGCCATCGACCTTCAGGCTGCTCCAGTAACGAATCCAGTAATCGATGTCCAGGTTTGCGGCATCCTTCTCATTTATGTTGATCTGGCCTAGCCTTCGGATGCGGTCATACCAATAGGTCTCCGTACTGACGTGGGCTGGTTGCCGATCATCGATCGGTTCTCTGGCGATTTCTCTCGGGAAGGCTGAAACAGCAGTAGCGCCCGCCGCGAACGCGCGTCTGGTTAGGGCAGTTGAGTCTCTCCGATCGGTAGTTTCCGGCTGCATGAAGGGGGATGGTAGCACCGCACTTTGATTTTCCACTTGTGGAACAGCTACTGAACCGGTAGGCGAACAGTTCGGAACAGGTCCCAGCGTGATCAATCGCCGTTTGTAGCAACACCCTCAGCACGGCGCGAGTGTGAAAGATACGTGAAAGCTCTAGGGCTTACGATTTAGTAAAACGGGCAAACTGGAAGCTATCTTAGGTTGTCCTAGTCTTCTAAAGCGGAGCGCCACAGCCAACTCTTTCGTTGGTGACGTACGGCGAGAGAATCATTCCCTGCGTCAGAGGTCGTTCTTGGTACTTACGGGCGCGGGTACCAGGAGCAGAGGAGTAGGCAACGATGGAGCTGCTGATTCCTGGGAATGCCAAACAACCACCTTCTAATCACCGAGGCAATAACAACAAACAGGCTATCGGCACGGGCCGGAAACCGCGCCATGTAGTCATTGTTGCCGTGCCGCCCGTTCGAACTCTGGACATTTTCGGGCCAGCCGAGGTTTTTACCGATGCCAACCGCTTAAGAGCTGGCGACCCCGTATACGAGGTAGAGATCGTATCGGCTGTTGACAAGCGGGTCGTGACCAGCCATATCGGGATCCCTGTTCTCACTCAGCGGACCTATCGAGAGGTGCGCAGGCGCATCGATACTCTGCTCGTCGCAGGAGGCGATCACCCCGACGAGATGCAATATTCAGCCGACTTTCTCGACTGGCTAAAGAAACAGGGCACAAAGGTCCGCCGGCTGGGTTCTGTCTGCACCGGTGCTCTCGTTTTGGCGGACGCTCAACTACTCGATGGGCGACGAGCAACAACGCACTGGAACTGGTGCAACGAACTGAAGACCAAGCATCCTCTGGTTGA
The DNA here is from genome assembly GCA_963814195.1 of uncultured Acidobacteriaceae bacterium. GTDB lineage: Bacteria > Acidobacteriota > Terriglobia > Bryobacterales > Bryobacteraceae > Bog-105. The sequence continues at coordinate 287,770 of CAWFBU010000001.1, read as the reverse complement.
AATCGATCCCAAGCCGATCTACATCAAGGACCGGAATCTCTATACGTCGGCTGGAGTCACGGCTGGCATTGATCTCGCACTCGCACTGGTGGAAGATGATCTCGGTACATCGCTCGCTTTGCAGATTGCACGGATGATGGTGGTCTTTATGCGGCGTCCTGGAGGTCAGCCACAGTTCAGCGAAACACTCGCTGCTCAGGCCAGAACTAATCGGCCGATCTCGGATCTGGTTGCCTGGATGGCCGACAACGTCGGAGGCGACCTATCCGTCTCGGCATTAGCGCAACGCGCCTCTATGAGCCCGCGCAACTTCGCACGTGTTTTCCGCCAGGAGGTCGGCGAAACACCTGCCAGGCATGCGGAAAGACTTCGGGTTGAAACCGCGCGAAGGCACCTGGAGATGACTTCTCTTTCTCTGGATGAAGTTGCACACGCAGCCGGTTTCCGAAGCGCGGAGGTCCTGCGCCGAACGTTCGCCCGACACCTGGGCGTTACGCCTGGCCATTACAGAAGTGTGTTCGGGCTGCTGGCGCTCCACCCCTGAATTCCGTAGGCCGGTGGCAGTCATCGTGGTTTCTTTGTCTTTTTACGCTCTTTCGCGATAGAGCAAATTAGATCGACAATCAGACTGCTGCGCATTTCTGAACCTGCGCTTACAAGAAGGAACGAACCCAATGGATTTAACACATCTGCACGCCTTTACAGATGCGATGAGGGACAAAGACTTGGAAGCCATGCTCAGTCACATGGCGGACGACGTCATCCTCAAGACGCCGCTCGCTCCCGGGTCCCTCGAAGGGAAGGCCGCGCTCAAGCCAGTCGTCCAGGCTCTCCTGGCCGTGGTCGATAGGTTCGAGTTCATTGAAACATTGCGGGGACCCGAACACGTGGCTGAGTTTTTCAGAGTCACGGTGGGAGACACCGAGTTAGACGGGATGGATTACTGGTTGCTAAACGAAGCAGGTCTGATCAAGGAGATGACAGTGCTTTGGAGACCATTGCCCGCGATTGTGGCAGTGAACGATAAGCTGACTCAAGCCAACGGGAGGTAGTCGCAAGCGGCTATCTGCTTGCCTCAAGCCCAGAAATAGAGCCGCGTCGAGAGCGCATTCATCAATCACACAAAACGGGCAGGGCCGGGTTATCTGCGAGTGCCAGTACAGTCGTTAGTTGAGAGAGAGTGACCCGGTCAGCCGACAACTCCAGCGATGGCAGCTGACTCTGTTCAAACCATCTTGCACCTGCTGTCTCCGAAGTTTGCTGCAGCAGTTGCCCTCCAGTCTCTTCGCATAGGATGAAGAGCTTATAAACGTACCAAGGCTGAGGAGGGTGGGGATGTTTACGCTTATCAAACAGCGCCAGCAGCCGTACAGCTCGCACGACAAACCCCGTTTCTTCTTGGGCCTCTTTCTCCGCGACTTCGAATGGACTGTAACCGACATCGGCCCATCCCCCTGGCAGCGTCCAGCGATAATCATCGCTCACTTCCTGCACTAACAGGACGCCGTCACCACGCATAACAAGAGCCCGTACGTCGACCTTCGGCGTTTGGTATCCCGATTCCGAGGCGAATGCGCGGATAATGCGCTCCAGTGGTTCATCGGTGATTTCCTGAAGAAGCCTGGCGCTTATCGCCCGAATTTCCTGGTATCGCTCCAGATCATAAGAACTATTGGAATATTCGAGTCCCGCCTGAGCTATAGCTTGCAGTCTCTGAGCGTATCCCAAGAGCTTTGTCGATTGCATCAAGGGTTATTATCCGGGTTGACCAGGCACTCTAGTCGTTCTCAATCTGCTTCGAGGTTAACGAGCGTTCCGGATGAACGAATGACCAGGAGACAGCGCCTAGAAAATAAAGGCAGGCAATCACGAAGATTGGGTGGTTACCCGAACCGGGGTTCCGCGTTAATTGCGAGTATGCAAGGGGACTCAGAATGCCACCTACCTGACCTGCGGTGTTCATGAACGCGCTGACTGTGCCCGCACGAGGTCCAGCCAGATCGATGCAGGAGGCCCAGCTTGCTCCCAGTAGAAAGTTAGAGAACATACCCGCAAAGCCCAGGAAGATCCCCGCTATCCATCCAGTAGCGGTGAGTGCGCCCGCTGTCAAAAACAGGCTTGCAAAAAGAAGCGAAAGTCCGCCCACAAGGCAGCGCCCGATTCGCAGACCGGAACGTCGCGTGAGCCGATCCGTCAGCATCCCGCCGAGAAGATCACCCGCCACGCTAAAAAGCAACGGTGCGCCCGCCAGCAGGCTGAGCGTCACTCCACTCAAGCCCTTCTCCATCCTGAGGTATGTAGGGAACCATGTCACATAGAAGTAGAATCCGTAAGTCTGCGTGAAGTACATGAAGCAAAGGAACCAAACGCTCGGGCTGCGAATGGCTGCTGCCGTGATTGCCGCAGCTTCGCCTGGAACCTCGGCTGGCAGGCCTTGCTCGACGTACGCAGCCTCCTCTTCGTTCACCTGCCGATGCTCACGGGGAGTATTGCGGAACCAATAGTGCCAGACCACCGCCCAGGCCAGACCAGTCGTCGCAAAAAGTACAAAAACCATTCGCCAGGGAAGATAAGCGAGCAGCAACGTGACCAATACAGGAGTCAGTCCGCCGCCCAGATGGGCTCCCATGAAGAAGATTCCCTGAGCCGTCCCGCGCTCGCGCAAAGGGAACCAGGACGAGAAAGTCTTCGCTACATTGGGCCACGCGCCCGCTTCGCCCATCCCGAATAGTGCCCGTAAAGCCAGCAAAGAAGGGTAATTCCAAGCTGTGGCCGTAAGCCCGGTGAAGACGGACCACCACACAACGATACGGGTTAGAACGCGTCTGGTGCCCACGCGATCGGCCCACCAACCGGTTGGGACTTCAAAGACCGCGTAGGCGGCGGTGAAGGCACTGAAGACGAAGCTCATCTGAAAAGAGCTTAGAGAAAGTTCCCGCATGATCTGCGGAGCCGTGATGGAGATACAGACACGGTCGAGATAGGTGATAAACGCGAGTGCGACGGCCATCGCCAACACTCGAAAGCGCACGCGAGATCGTTTATTGGGCGCAAGCTGATTTGTCAAAAGAGTAACTCTAGCCTGCTTCAAAAGCTCGTGTGGTTGCGCCCGGACGACAACGCTTGCGTACGGCCATTCACGACGAACTCGCCGAACACACCCGGCGGTAGCTCGATCTCGGCAGTCTTGCGGTCCGAGTCGGAGTTAAGCTTGACCCGGATGTTGCCCTTCGGATGGGGCATCTCGGCGGTTATCTGATGCAGCGTTCCCATGTGCGGCGAGATACGCACTCGTGAGAATCCCGGAGCTGCTGACTCAATGCCCGCGACTGTACGAAGCAGTTCGAAGTTCGGACTCGCACCCCAGGCATGACAATCTGAACGAGAATCGCCTCCATTCCATTCCGCCCAGGTCGTTAAGCCCTGTCCCAGCATTTCGCGCCACGGCTCGAGCATGGAAAGGTATCGATCCCCCAGACCGGCTTCTCGCAATGCCGCATTGGTGTAAGCGCGAAAGTAAATGGAGGATTGCGCAAGCGATCGATCGCCGATGATCTTCTCCATCACCGCCCGCTCCTGACCCGCCGGAACAATCCGGGCCAGCAGCGCAAGAGTGTTGACCTGCTGCGAATAACTGAGGTGCGAAGGCTGATCGGCAAACAACCCCCGGGCCGGATCCCAGTCAGTCGCTTGAATCGACGACTGAAGAAGCCTTCCGGCGCTGCGGTACTCGTCGGAAAGAGCCTTGCTCCCGAATGCTTGTTCCAGGTCTGCAGCCCATCCATAGGCCAACAGCAATTGAAGATCCAGAGCCCCAGCAGACGATCCATCGTGCTCGGCAGGCGGTTCGCCATTGGGCCACTGCTTTACCCAATCCACAAAATTCCACCAGGGCATGCGCCGTAACGAACCGTTCTCCTTCTGGTGCTGCGCATAGAAGCTCAGCACGGCATGCACACCCGGCAGCATCTGCTTGACGAAAGCCGGATCATCTACATACATCCAGTAGTCATGCACCATTCCGATCCACCACAGCGAGAACGGCGGAATGTACTGCTGTAGAGCCGATGGCGCACGGCTGTACGTCGCACCCTCAGCGGTCCGGGATGAGTTAAGCAGTGCGATCCCGTTCTTCATCAGGCGCGCATCTCCTGTCATATACAACGACACCATCATCTGAATCCGTGCGTCGCCGGCGTATTGCAGTTGCTCGTAGTAGGGACAATCCATGTACGTTTCATGAGCGCAAAGCCGGGCAGTGCGCCACCCGGTTGTCAGAATCTTCTGTACATCCGTATCTGTTGTCTTTTCGGCCACGTCGAAGACAGCGGTTCGGCGGAAAGGATAAGCGGTAAATGTGCTTTGCAGACTCTCTAAGGTCAAGGGCTGGTCGGCCGTTTCAACGTCGATCTGAAGATAGCGGAAAGTGCGCCAGAACAGCGGCCGATAAACCCGGTGTAACGAGCCGTCGGCAATGTAACGATCTGACGATCCGTAGAACTGCTTGCCGTCAACATCGTTCCGGTTGCCTTTTTCGGTCGGCCCCGAATGGTCGCCCCTGTGAAGATACATTGTCTCGGCATAGCGAAGGTCAATGCTGGCATGCTGGCCGCCGCTTACTTGAAGGGATGGATAAGCAGTTGTCAGATACGACTGGTCCAAGAGCACGGACGCTGAGGTATGGGCCGGAATGGTCACGGGCTTCTGCGGGAAGCCACTCGAGGGAAGAGCAACCGTTTTCCGCACCTTCATCACTGATTCGGGCACCTGCTCTTCCAAAGGGATTCCGCTGGCTACCAGCATCCACCGATTCGGAGCGTCGCGCGCATCCCTGGCCGAGGCATGCCCAATCTCATGCGCCGGCGTCCAGGTCGAATCATCAAAACCGGGCTGTTCCCATCCCCACGGGTAAACGCCGGCATCAAACTCCTCGTTTGCACCCAAAGCATAGTAGCCGGTGTTTTGGTCGGCCCGTAAAGGACGGGGACGGTAGGCATGGTCAACGGCACACAGCCACGCTTTTCCGGTATTTACAGTTGCGTTCTCACTTCCATCAGCCTGTAACAGAAAGCCCGTCTGATTACTGACCTGCGCGATCGACTTGTACTCGCCGTCATTCCAGACCACCGCGGCCAGGAGGTTATTTCCCGGATGCAAGTGGCTGGCGATATCGACCGTTTCATAACGCCAGTGCGTCAAGTCGCCGCGGGCCGGCCCCAAAGAGACGCGCTGACCGTTGACGAAGAGTTGGTAGCGGTTGTCACCGCTCACATGGATTACGAACTTCGATGGCGCAGCGGCTAGCGGAAAGCTCCGCCGAAAGTGATACACCCCGTAGGCCTGAGGAGCCACACCCGGAACATCAATCCATTGCGCAGCCCAGCGTCCCGAAATTTCACTTTGGGCGCCAGCCTGATTGGTGGCCGCCACCAACACCAGCGCTGCCGCCAGCCGACTTAGACTCATAGCGACAAGCTTAGGGACGTGCCAAAGCAGTCGCAATTGCCTTGGCGGCTAGAGGCGACATGATTTCGTAGCCAGCGCTGTTGGGGTGCAGGCCATCGTAGGTCAGTTCCTTCCGGAACATCTGCTTATCGTCGATTAGCGCGGAGTAATAGTCGAGGTATACCAACTGGTTGCGGTCGCAGTAATCTTTGATCCAGGCATTTAAGGTCACAATGCTGGCCGGTGGGCGACGATCGGTCTGCGGCTTGATGTAGTCGCATACCGGCATCACGGATGAGAGCACCACCCGAATATTGCTAGCCTTGGCCAACTGCGCCATCGATTCGAGATTGCCTTCAATCTCCTCGATGGTCTCCGGACCAGTGTTGCCGGCGAGGTCGTTGGTTCCCGCCAGAATTACGACAGCTTTCGGCTTTAACGCGATCACGTCCGGGCGGAACCGGATCAGCATCTGCGGCGTCGTCTGCCCGCTAATGCCGCGGTTAACATAAGCCTTCCCCGGAAAGAAGGTGCCATAGGAACGGCCCCAAGCATCTGTTATGGAATCGCCCATGAACACGACACGGTCCTGGCCGTTGAGCGGTTCGGTAGCGAGTTGTGCGTTTGCGCTGCGATAGCGGCCTAGATTGGCCCAGTCCTGCAGGGTTTTCTGCGCTTTCATCAATTGCTGTTGTAAAGCATCGGCACTCTTGGCCGGCGAGAGCGGGGTGACAGGAACAGCAGGTGTAATTTGCGGGCCTGTGGCTTGCGCGTAACACGCCGTGGCGGCCAAAAACAGGGCTGTACGAAAAAATGCTGGATGGGTCGGATAGATCATAGCTTCCTCGAAGGAGCTTATCGCACCGCTCTCAGCCCGCTCGCTTTTAAGGCTTAATCCCGTAGTCCGGCCAACAATTTGTGATCTGCTGCCAGGGCGCGTTTGCGACAGCCTGCGAGTTGAAGCTCTCGCCGCTGACTCCGTCAGGTGTATAGACCGGCAGCCCTGACCACTGGTCACCGAAAATCTGCAGTGTTGGTCCGGCGCCTACTCGCGTCGACGCGAAACGCGGATCCAGGATCTTGGCGATCTGGTCGCGCGCACCCTCAAGATGAGCTCGTGTGGAAGCATCTGCCGCTTTCGAAACACTTGCGTCCAGCGAGCGCTTAAGCGAAATCAACTCCGCGCGGTAGAAAGGTTTCTCGTCGCCGCTCGAGGCGAAGTAGGCAAGGGGAAAACCCTGCGGCAGGAACAACGGAATAGTAATTTCCGGTCCATTGAGTTTGGTGTTCACCAAATCCAGATAGTTGCGTTGCAGCTGCCGCCGGTACGCATCGACAGTCACGCGCGGGGTATCCAACTCCTGCCAGATACCACGCCGTACAGCGGTTAGGAATTCGGCCGGTGCATAGGAGGACGCGCCGTCCAGGGTTTCCTGCTCCACCAAACGAGCAAACCGCGGGGTGCTGAACAAGTTCGACAGAATAGAACGCTGCGCATTGCTGATCCGGCTGATCGTACCAATTGGTTCGATGCGCCGAACGATCTCTTTGTCGATCATCCACTTGGGAGTCGCGAAGGCATTCTGGCTGAGGAAGGCCACCGCCCCGGACTGCCGTTCCTTGGGTACCGGTGAGTAAACGACGCCCTGCTGCCCGATATTCTTTTGCTGCGATTGGAAGCCTCCCACCAGCGCCACCACGTGATTCATTTCTAACGTCCACTGGCCTAGCATGCGGCCGTACAGTTCAGACAAGTCGTCGTACGGCTCGCCTTCCTTGGTAGCAGTAGCTGTTAGAAGCATCTTCGAAACACGTTGCAGATTCTTCACGCCAAGTGCGGTTGATTTCACCGCATCGGCGTCCCCGACCGCTTCTGTCAGTTCGCCCGGGTCTGAGCCGCCCGCATTCGCAGTGCTAAATCGAAACCACGGCGTCTTGTCCTGCTCGCGCGCCCAGGTGTCGAGCGTGCCTTTCTCGTCGTCAGCAGTCTTGGCACTGTCGATCGGTGAATAACCCCAACGCGTAGCCCAGACGTCGTATGGTCCGATCGACGGCACCAGGTCAGCCACATCGATTCCGTCCTCCGGCTGAGCCACATAGTTGAACCGTGAATAGTCCATGATCGATGGCGTGTGACCCATCTTCTTTACCCAGGCCTTGTCCCTGATCTTGTCCTGCGGGTACATGGAGCTGGCTTTCATGTTGTGTTGAAATCCCAGCGTGTGACCGACTTCGTGGGCACACACGAATTCAACAAGGCGCCCCATCAGTTCATCGGGTAAGGGCAACTTATTCGCTCGCGCGTCGAGCGGCCCGGCTTGCAGGAAATACCAGTCGCGCGACAGGTTCATGACGTTGTGGAAGAACTGAATGTCTGCATTCAGAATCTCGCCCGTTCGTGGGTCGGCAATATGCGGACCCATCGCATTTTCGATGGTCGAAGGCAGCCAGCGAATGACCGAGTAGCGAACGTCTTCCGGGCTGAAATTCGGGTCTTGTTCGGGTGTCGGAGCTTCCTTCGCCACGATGGCATTCTTAAATCCCGCAGCCTCGAAAGCCGTCTGCCAGCTCTCCACACCGCGCTTCACGTACGGAACCCACTTGGAAGGCGTAGCGGCGTCGATGTAGTAAACGATTGGTTTCACCGGCTCAGAAAGCGCAGCGCTCGGGTCTTTCTTTTCCAGCCGCCAGCGCGTGATGTAGGTGCGTCGTGGGGCTCGCTGTTCATCTCGCCCATAATCCATCTGGCGCACCGAGAAGTAACCGACGCGATCATCAAATACCCGCGGCATCATCGGTTTCTCCGGCAGCTTTACCATGCTGTGGTGCAGAACGACGGTGGCGCTTCCCGGCCGCATTCCGCCTGCCGCGAATGGATTCGGCTGGGGAACAAGCACTCCCACCGGCGTGGGCATTCTGCTGTAGGTGTGGGTCGCCTCCACCTCAATGTTTTCTGGATAAGGAGAAATACGCTCCACGTAAGAACGGGTCGGATCCATCATCGTTGCGTTCAGGCGTTGCCGGGCGCTCAATTCGAAAACATCGCTGGTGAACAGGCGAGTCACGTCGACCACGATCGACGGTTCGCGGCCAGTCTCCTTGTACTCGCGAACAGGGGGCGTCCGAGGTTTGGCCGTCGCCGCTTTCTCAGATCCCGCTTTTGCTGCAGTGCCCGGACCGCCCTTTGTATCGGCCGTTCCCTTCTCCGTCACCGCTGGCGTAACTGGGCTATCGCTGTCCTTTGTTTCCTCTGCCTTATCTTCTTTGGCAGTGCTGGAAGCGGAGGTCTTCGCCTGACCTGGTTCGCGACCAAAGGCCGCAATGGGAAAGCTCATGATGATCGTGTCGTTGTTCGCCGCTTTAACTGCAAGCGCAATAGGCTGCTTCGGATCGGCGACGACTTCATAGTTCACCTCACGCAGGTTGATCTTGTTACCGTGGCGCTCCCAGCGCACAACGCGCTCAGCCACAAACTGGCCACCGTAGCCCACTCCTAGTGTTGTACGGGCAACCTGAGTCACGAAGAGATACTCTTTGTTGAGCTCCGATTTTGGAATCTCGTAGAAGTATTTCTCTTTCACCTCATGCACGGTGAACAAACCGGGTTTTGATTTAGCCTCTTTTGTGATCACCTTGTCATAAGCCTGGGGTTCCTGCGCCGTGCCAAATGGCGATCGCGCCGCCAGATCCGGTGTGGCCCCCGCAACGGGTGTAGGCAGGCCGGGAGTAGGAGTCGGGTTCGGAACCGGCTCCTGCGCCACCAGGAAAAAAGGAAGCAGAACAGTCAAGGCGTGGCGAATCAAAGGGTGCATCTTGGTCTCCTGTCTAGGCGTGATCAAGTCCAGACTAAGCGTGATCACGCAATGATAGCTGAATTCCGGGAAGCCGCGCTGTGCGGGCAGTAGCAGGGTCCGTGTATTATCGACTTCATGTCCCGGTCAACTCTGGTTTGTGGAGGATGGCGTCTCTTCGCTCTGCTTTCGATCGGAACCCTCACGGCCCTTGCTTCTGACGAACTGACTGTCTACGAACTCCTCGCTGCGGATTCACACTCCTTCGCCATCGTCTACGATATGTCCACCTCCGTGGAAGGCTCGCCCTATCTGTTCAACCCCATTCGCCGCGGCTCGGTTGCCACCAAAGAACGTGTCATCGACGCGGCTTCAGGCAAAGATCTCAAGTTCCAGGTAGTCACCGCTGCTGAGGCCCAGGCGCACGGTCTGCGCGGCAAGCCGAATGCTGACGAGTACATCCAGGTCACATTGGCGCATCCGGTCCCGCAGAACGGTGAGTCTCGAGTTCGAATCCTTAAGACGTATACCGACGCCGCGTCCTATGGCCAGGACGGACCGGATCTGGTTTTTCAACGTTCCTTTGGCATCAAGCGCAACGTCATCATCCTGCCGAGCGGTTATGAACTGATCGGTTGTGGCGCACCCGGAATCGTGTCCACACAGGCGGACGGGCGCTTGCGCGTAAGCTTCGTAAATGACCGCGACGACGAACTGCTGGTTAAGCTACGGGGACGAAAACTTCCGTGATTTCGCCTAAAACCCTGCTGTTGCTGCTTTCCATTGCGCTCCTCGCTGGGCAGGAAACCAGCATTCACCGCGCCGAACAGGATCGCGAGATCACCTATTGCCTGCTGCCACCCGAGACTCACCAGTTCCGCATTTCGCACGACTTCAATGTCACGCGCACCGGCCAGAGTTCGGTGCATAGCTTCGTGCGCAAGGGCAGTGTGGTGACTGCTTCTGAAATCTACAATCTCGATACCGGAGAGAAGTTGCCGACGCGTCAAGTCATCGGCAAATCAGTGAATGCTCTTGGCTACTATCCCACCCCGAGTCCGGATGACATGATTGTTGTTCAGGGCGATCTCGGTCATGCCCTGTCCGCAGGGGAGTCTGTTCGGATACGGGTCGTCGAAACATACACAGATCCGAAGTCCTACACGGTTTCAAACGGTGAACTCACCTGGGATCGAACGCTGGGGCGCCCGCGCAATGTTGTAACGCTGCCGCCGGGCTGGTATCTGACGGAGGCAAGCGTACCGGCGATCATCTCGCTCGATTCGGACGGTAGGATCTCATGCCGCTTCAACAATCTGCGCAACGATGAGATCCACGTTGTCTTGAAGGCGAAGCAACGTTAAGCTACAGCATGCCTCGGCGCTTCACATCGATACTCAACCGCTTAATCTTCTGATTTAGCGTGGAAAGCGGAATCCGCAAGGCTTCAGCCGCTTCAGTTTGGCTGTAGTTGGCCGCCTCTAGCGCTTCTAAAATTTTGCGGCGCTCGAAATCAGCAAGCACCTCCGGCAACGAGGCATCGGAAGCCACCATGCCATTCACGTCGCGCGAGATTTTGCAGTCCGCTCGCTCGTTGCAACTGATCGGGCAACACGTGTGCAGGAACCGATGGCGACGTGGTTAACACGACAGCTCGCTCCACCGCATTCTCCAGTTCCCGCACGTTTCCCGGCCAATCGTGTTCCATCAGAATCTGCATGGCTTCCGGTTCGAACGTGAGCGCCGACCGGCCATGGTCATTGAGAAACTTTTCGTTGTCGCGGCAGAACCGAGTGAAGAAATGCTCCACCATCAACGGAATATCTTCTTTCCGGTCGCGCAGCGGCGGCAGATTCAGGTTGATAACGTTCAGCCGGTAGTACAGATCTTCGCGAAACTTGCCTTCATCCACCAGCCGGCGCAAATCCTCGTTCGTGGCAGCAATAATCCGCACGTCCACCCGGACCGTTTCGTTAGAACCGAGCGGCATAAATTCCCGATCCTGTAGAACTCGCAACAGCTTCACCTGTATCTCGGGTTTGATGGTTCCGATCTCGTCAAAGAAGATTGTGCCCCGGTTTGCGGTTTCAAAATACCCTTTGTGATTTGCGCTCGCGCTGGTAAAGGCCCCCTTTACGTGCCCGAACAGCAGCGACTCCAACAGCTCCGTTGGAAGGGATCCGCTGTTGACCGGAACAAAGACCTGATCGGCCCGGGTCGAGTAAGCATGTATCGCCTTAGCGATCAATTCTTTCCCTGTGCCCGTTTCACCAGTTATCAGAATCGTCGCCCGGCTCGGCGCCACTTGCGCCACCTGATCAAGTAAACGCAGCATACGCTCGCTTTTCCCCACAATGTTTGGGAACGCATAACGCTGTTTCAAGGCACGCTTCAGATGCGTGTTCTCACGCTCGAGCGTGCCTTTGGAAATCATGCGATCGATTTCGATCAGCAGCTTGTCGTTGTCCCAGGGCTTGGGGAAGTAATCGTTGGCTTTGGCCTTCAACGCCTTCACCGCGACTTCGACCGATCCGTAAGCCGTTAACATGAAGACCGGGGTCTCCAGATCTCGCGCCCTGATATCCGCCAGAACCTCTAATCCGGAACGGTCCGGCATCATCAGGTCGAGCAGAATCAGGTCGTAATTTCCGGTCTCAAACTTGTGAAAGCCGCTGACGCCATTCTCCGCCAGATCGACTGCGTAGTTCTCGCCCGTAAGCAACATCTCCAGGCTTTCCCGAATGTCAGCTTCGTCGTCGATGACGAGAATACGACGCTGCGGCGGCGGACCCACGCGGTCAGCCGGAAGACTTTGATTAGTAAACCCCACTCTTGTCGTTGTAACAGACCCGTCTTTTTCGAAACATTGGCGCAGAACCAAACGCTAGATATTCCGCTGCGGAAACGCGGAAAGAGGGACACGGATTTGAAGCTGCGGTCGTTTCCCGATGCCGAGATCTGAGGGGCCGCCGTAGCGCTATCCGATCGTCTGCTTTTAAGCCGGTTGAGCTTCGCGGCGAGCTTCGGCCGACGGCGAAATCCGGGCACCAAACGTAGGGAACTCAAGATGAAAGCGCGTTCCGAGTCCGGGTTCGCTTTCCACTTCGATTATTCCGTTGTGTTCCTGGACAATTCCGTACGTGATAGATAACCCCAAGCCGGTACCTTTTTTCGGGCCTTTAGTCGTAAAAAACGGGTCGTAGATGCGGGAGAGCAAATCAGGCGGAATGCCTTGTCCGGTGTCATGGATTTCGACGTGGACCAGGTTGCTCTCAGCCCAGCTGCGAACGCGCAGCGTTCCGCCTCCCACCATGGCATCCCGGGCGTTGATGAATAGATTAAGAAACACTTGCTGCAGCTTGCCGGCATTGCCCCGAATCATCGGAAGGCTTTCGGCCAGGTCAAGGCTGGTTGTAACTCCGGCCTTGTCAAATTGATGCTCTACCAACCCGACCGTCTCACGGACCACCCTGTTCAGGTCCAGTTCACCGAACTCTGTGGGCGATGTCCGAGAGAAGTTCAGTAGTGAGTTGACGATCTCACTGGCCCGGAAAGTCTGCTTGGCGATCTTTTCGGCCAGTTTAGACTGCGCTTCATCGCCAGAGACCTGCTTTGAAAGCATCTGGGCGTACGTAGAGATGACGGCTAGGGGCGTATTCACCTCGTGCGCAACACCGGCCGCTAATAAGCCGATCGAACTCAATTTATCGGCCTGCACCAGACGCCGCTCGAGATCGTCCCGGTCAGTGATATCGTCCAGGATGATCAGTCGTCCGATCTGCCGCAAGTCTTTTGAGACCAACGGCGCGATCGCAATATTCACAACCGAGCCGCGCACAGGCGTCGGAGTCTTAGTTAGCTCCAACCCTCCGTAGCCGTTCTGCTTGAATTCGCTCAATGACTCCGGCGCATCGCGACGCGGTTCGAGGGCCACTTTATAAAAATTATGGATTTTGTTCTGACCGCTCGTCTCAGATGCGGTACCCGCCTCGTCGAACTTCTGCAGCATGACATCTGAGAACAGTTCCCGCAGGGGCCGGCCCATCGCCTGCTCCCTGGAGATGCCCATGAGCTTCTCGATCTGCGGATTCCAACTCTCAACGCAATCGTCCAGGCCTACCGCCAGAATGCCTACGCTAATCGACTCAACGATGTTTTCGCTGAATTCTTTCAGGCGCTCATATTCGTCTACCTTCTCCTGTAGAGAACTGTAGAGCCGCGAGCTTTCGATGGCGATGGCTACATAATTGGACAGCGTGACCAGCAGTTCAATGTCATCGCTGGACAGGAAGTCGCCTTCTGTCGTACGGCTGGCCCCGAAATATGCGATCACCTGGCCGCGACTTTTGCAAGCAATGTAGTACGTGAAATCCAGATCCGCAATCGTCGAGCGAACAGAGTCCGGCCACGACTGCGAAACAATATCACGCAAATATTTAGGTCGCTCGAAAAACAGGTACGGTGCTTCCGTGGAACGCTGCAGAAACGCTAGGTCCAAGGCTTCCGTTCGAAGCTTCGAGACCCGCCCGGTGCGCTGGCTCGCGGAGTGCAGGACGAAGCTCCTTGACACCTCATCCCTCAGGAAAAACCCGATTCGCTGAATGGAAAGTGTCCTCTTCAGCCGCTCGGACACTTTGGCGAGCATAGCGTCCTGATCGGTCTCTGAGCTCAGCTCCCGAGCAAACTCCAGCAGCGTGAGCCGTGCATCGTAGCGGTCGCGGTAGAAAACCCAGCGGTCCAGCTGCTCCTGGATCCATCGCCGGATCGGCTGAAACAGGAAAGTCGCTATCGCGATCAGCACCACAAAGGCAGGGGGAGCGATGGTGGAGGTGTTAAAGACGAGGAAAATCAGACCGTAGCAAGTCCCGATGACCGCCAGTGTCGCCAGAGTGTACACATACCCTTGCTGGAAGATGATGTCAACATCCATCAAGCGATAGCGGGTAATCGCGTACGCCCAAGTCAACGGGATTAATCCCATGGAGAGCACGCTCAAGTTCATCAAATGCGACGGCACCACTCCAAACACATAAGGAACGGCGTAGAGCAGAGCAAACGGCAGAATTCCTACCAGGGCGCCATTTCGAAGGTACTTCAACTGACGCCTTAGGACCGGGTCCTCCGTATGCGCGTAATCGAAGCCCAGAGCCAAGGCGCCCCCGCCATAGAGGAAGATCGAAAAGCCCATCGAAAGCCGGTCAAGTAACCAGCGCACCTCCAGCAGCGAAGAGTTGAAACGCAGCATTCCTAATGACGTGCCAAGGAATGCAAGCAATAACAGAATGGAGGGGAGATAGAGCAAACCTGAGCCCCGCCGCGACTGCAGGAAGCGAGGACTGGGTTGAAACGTCAGGCAGAAATGAAGGAAAATCGCCGGTGCAAACAGGTTGGCTACCAGATTGCCCCAGTACATTGCCTCGTCAAACGTGTTCAGTTTGCCGGAATAATGGAACGTCGCGCCAACAAATGAGAGCAGGCAAAGAACGAAAAAGTGCTGGGACTTTGCCGCGCTGGTGCGACGGTAGTAAACGAACAGCCCGATCACCAGGTAGGCAACACCCACCGCAAACTGGTAAAAGAGCGCCGAATCGCGGGGAGCCGGCTGTATAAATATGTTGTCTTTCGCGAATTCAATACCGTTTCGGCGCAGAATGTAGCGCGTTTGTCCTAGCAGGGGAATTTGCCAGAGCGCGTGCAGACACATCGACGGCGCGTTGAATCGGAAATGATTTGATCTGGACTAATTCGTCGCCGACTCGGATACCAGCCCGATCCCCAGGGCTTCCTTCGACAATGAACGTCGCCACCACGCGCGCATGCCCGGGTACGGCCGGACGGTCGACCCAAGTCACACCGTCGTCGTGCAGCGGATACGATCGCAGGTGCTGGAAACTGAGAACGGCACAAATGATCGCAGCCACCGTGGCGATCAGGAGGAGCGTCCCTGCGAATTGATTTTTGGATTCGCTCACATTCGTTCCGCGAAGTTTTAAATTACAGTCACCAGAATATGCTTAATGCCGTCATGCACGTCGGCGGCCAGACCCAATCGGCAATCTAAGTTGTTGATCAATATACCGTACCGAGTAACACTTTTAGGCGAGTTCCCTGGATTTTCGTCATTCGGGAACAACTTCTACAAAAACCGGAATTTCTGCCAAGCACTTGCAAACGAACGTGAAACGGATTTGGAATAAGCCACGTCACGGGCGTTGACGTTCGTGTGAATCGAACTTAGACTGGAGTTGTACCCCTGCAGTCCGACCCGAGGTGTTTTCCTGTGATGAAGTTCTTCCCTGCCTTCCGTTCGCCCCTGGTGGTTGGCATTTCTGCCGGATTGGCTCTGGCCATGTCGGCCCCGGCTCAGAACAAGCCGGCGCAGTCTGATAGCACCACACAACGAAACCGTCTCTAAACCGCTCACCAAAAAGCAGATCGCGCGGAAGCAGAAGGAACTGGAGCGCGAACTCGCCGGGCCCTTGGAAGAAGTGGATGAACGAGGATGTTACCTACATCATTACGGATGAAGAGCGCCAGGCGTTCAAGCGGTTGAAAACAGACGAAGAGCGACAGCAGTTTGTTGAGCAGTTCTGGATGCGGCGCGATCCGACCCCCGATACCGAAGAAAACGAGTATAAAGAAGAGCATTACCGTCGCATTGCGTATGCCAACGACCACTACGCTTCGGGTATTCCCGGATGGAAGACCGATCGCGGCATGATCTACATCAAGTACGGCGCGCCCGACGAGATCGATTCTCATCCCTCGGGAGGAAGCTACCAGCGGCCTTACGAAGAGGGCGGCGGAGAGACCTCGACCTACCCGTTTGAAGACTGGCGATACCGCTACATCGACGGTATCGGCACCAACATCAACATTGAATTTGTGGACACCACGATGAGCGGTGAGTACCACATGTCCACCGACCCGGAAGAGAAGGACGCACTTCTTTATGTCCCGGGCGCCGGTCTGACCATGTCCGAGCAGATGGGGTTAACGGACAAGACGCAGCGGTTTACCCGTACTGATGGAACTCACCTGGGTACTGGCAACACGCCGCTGCCCGAAAGCATGAACGAGTTTACGCGCCTGGAACAGATGGCCAAGTTGCAGAAAGCTCCGGTCATCAAGTTCAAAGACTTGGAATCGGCTGTCAACTCCTCCATTCGCTATAACACGCTGCCGATGCAGGTCCGCGCAGATTATATCCGCGTGACCGATTCCACCGTGTCTGACGAACCTGACGCTCCTGTTCAAGAACAACGATCTGAACTACTCGACCAAGGACAAGGTTTCTAAGGCTACCATCAATTTGTACGGCCGGATTACGTCGCTCACCCGACGTCCGGTGAACTGGTTCGAAGATACCGTCTCTTCCGAGGTCCCGGCTGAAATGCTGCAGCAGGCAATGGCCGGTTCTCAGATCTATTCCAAAACGATCCCGCTCGCTCCCGGAACCTACCGGTTGAATATTGTCGCTAAAGATGTTGTCGGCAACACGATGAACAGCTTCGAAATGGCGATCAACGTTCCGCACTATGACGAGGACCAGCTAGGTTCCAGCTCTGTAATCCTGGCCGATCAACTAGAGCGCGTTCCCACCAAGAGCATCGGCGGAGGGCCATTTGTCATTCGCAGTTCCAAAGTTCGGCCGCGTGTAGGGGACAACTTCAAACAGGCCGAAACCATGGGCATCTACACGGAGTTTTACAACTTCGGGATGGATGAGAAAACGAAGAAGCCGGAAGGCACCATCACCTACGACGTGGTGAATGCCAGCAATAAGACCGTGATGAGCCAAACGGAGGAACTGCAGACCATTCCGAACGCCTCGTCGTTCCTGGTGACGGTGGAGAAAAAGCTCCCTCTCAAGTCGCTGGCGCCGGGCAAGTACACGTTAAAAATGACCGTGACGGATAAGCTCAGAAACAAGAGCCTAACGCCAACGGCGCAATTCACGGTAACATCGTAGCTGCCTGTCTGTTGCAGGCGGGGAACGGACTTAACAGTCCTGCCTTAGGAGAATGCTCACGTCGAGCGGAACGGTCAGAAATCTCGGCCAGACGGCGGTCCTCTCAGGACTCCTTAGCTTTGCGGGATTTGTCTACCCTCTTGTCCTCCGCGGCGCGATCTTTCGCTGCCTATCACAGGCAACGTCGTAGGGTCAGTCGTTGACTCTGCTGGAGTGCCTCAGATGGGCGCTACTGTCCAACTGCTTAATAAGTACCATCAAGCAATTGCCAAAGCCACCTCTGATATAGACGGTCATTTTGCGTTTGCACTCGCTTCCGGCCGACCTCTACTCGCTTCGGGCTTCGCTGGCCAGTTTCCTGCCGGTTTCGCGCGAGCGGATTGTGGTCAAGGCGCGGCTTGACAGCGTTCTGCAAGTTCATCTCGCTACTTTAGTGAGCAGTGTCGAGGTAAGTTACATCGTTCCATCTGCCGTCATGACGGACGATTGGAAGTGGGTTCTGCGGTCTTCCGCTGCTACCCGTCCCATTAACCGCTATCTTCCAGTTGATATCTCGTCCCGGCAATCGTCTTCCTCCGGTCGTACGCCTGTTTTTTCAGGCACCCATGCTGCGCTGTCTCTCGTCGGTGGCGAAGGCGGTCCTCTGGATTCTGAATCCTCCTTCTCGGACTTCGGAACCGCCTTTGCGCTGTCTACTCAGCTCTACGGGAGAGATCGCTTACAGGTGAGCGGCAGTTTTGGTGAGGACAATTCAGCCAGTCTACCGGCCGTGGGCATCAGCGCAGTGTATAGCCCGAATGGCGGCTCGGGCGGAAACGGGCGTCCTGAGATCTCCTTTGCCGCGACCCAGATTTCCGGGATTGGAGCCCTCACCGCATCTGCAGGAGGGACTGGCTCAACCCTTTCAGCCGTTCCCCTACGGAGCATGTCTCTGAGTATTTACGAGGCCATCGATCCGACGTCGAATGTACACGTCGAGTATGGCGCGACGGGCGAGGCGGTCGATTATCTGCAGCACACCAGCCGCATTAGTCCGTTTGGCCGCATAACCGTGGACACGGGCAAGGTGGGGCAATGGATCGTATCGTACTCGGATGGTGGTCGCCCCGACCAGCTTTTGCGTCATACGGCTGGCGTTTCCGCAGAGGACATGGAGATTTCGGACCAGGAGTTGCCAACTTCGTCAGCCTCCCTGCAACGCCTGCCCCCCGTCGCCAACAGGAACGGAACACTCGTTCTTCAGAGGATTCGCAGCTACGAGGTGGGGTATACCAAAGTCGCCGGCTCGCGAACATATGCGTTGAGCGGCTTCTCCGAAAATGTGAACAATGGACGGTTGAGTGTGGCCGGCGATTTCTCTCCCCTGCTTGCTTCCGACATTCTCACGAACAGCATTTCGCGGACATCGGTTTACGATATCGGCCGTTACCGCCGGACCGGGTTCACCGGTTCGGTCAATCAGCGCTTGGCAGGGCAATTCGAAGCCGGTTTGGCCTACGGGAGGATGGGTGCCTTCCAGGCTGAACTGCCGGATTTGGCCTCCCCCCGCCAGCAGTTCCTTCGTGAACACAATGCGAATTTCGCCTCGGTGAACTTGCGCGGGGTCATGCCGCATTTGGGTACCAGGATCCAGGCGGACTATGGTTGGGTCGATTCCCGAATGGTGATGCCCACTCACATCTTCACCTCTCAGCGGGCCTCAGCTGCTCCTGGCTTGAATGTCTACGTGAGGCAACCTGTTCCATCTTTCCTCGGCTTGCCGGGAAGGCTGGAGATTACCGCCGATTTGAGGAACCTACTCTCCCAGGGCTACCTGCCCGTTACTGCTGGGGGAAGGCAGATGCTAATCGTGCAAGCACCGCAATCGGTCCGCGGTGGACTGAACTTCATCTTCTAAACAGCAGCCTTTCTGCCTGCCGACGCCCTCGAAGTTTGACTCACGGTATCTTACAAACAAAGATGCTCTATTCCAGGAGGCTGCTCTGCTGCCTCGTCCTGCTGGCCGCACCGTTTGCTGCCCAATCCACCACAAACTTTTGGCTCGAGCCTACGACCTACGAGACCGCAATCCCCACTGAGCAGGCCGTTCTGGGGCACGCGCCGGGAGAGCGAATCTCGTCCCACGCCGAGATTCTGCAGTACATGCGCAGCCTGGCTGCCGCCGCGCCCAAGCGTATGAAGATTTTCGAATACGGCCAGACGTGGGAACATCGGACCCTGATTTACGCCGTCATCGGATCGGAAGCCAACATCGCTCGCCTGGACCAGATTCAAGCAGATATGATCCGGCTCGCTGATCCGCGAAAAACTTCTCCTTCCGACGCTGCTCGATTGAGCGCACAACTGCCCGCTCTCGTCTGGCTTGCTTATGGCGTTCACGGGAATGAGATCTCGTCTCCGGACGCGGCGCTCCTCACCGCCTACCACCTCCTCGCAGCCCGCCAGGACAAAGTCGTCGATGAGATTCTGGCGAAAGACCTGGTTCTGATCGATCCACTGGAGAATCCCGACGGACGCGACCGGTTTGTTCACAATTTCGAAACCGCAGAAAGTATGCGTCCCGACCCGGACCAACTTTCTGCTGAGCATAATGAACCCTGGCCGGGAGGGCGTACCAATCACTATTATTTCGACATGAATCGGGATTGGTTTGCGATGACCCAGCCCGAAACACGCGGTCGAATAGCGGCCGTGAGGCGCTGGCTACCGCTGGTGTTTGTCGACCTGCACGAGATGGGCTCCGATTCCACCTATTACTTCGCCCCGGAGGCTAATCCGTACAACCCCTACATCACTAACCAGCAGAAGGCCAGCCTCGAATGGTTTGGTAAAAACAACGCCAGCTACTTCGATCGTCTCGGGTTCAGCTACTTCACCAAGGAAGGCTACGACGAATTTTATCCGGGTTACGGCGCCAGCTGGCCGCTTTATTACGGCGGCATCGGTATGACTTACGAGCAGGCTTCTACACGCGGGCTCGTCGTGAAGAAGAGCGACGGCAGCACAGTCACCTTCGCCGAAACCGTTCGCAAACACTTCATCACTTCCCTTTCCACGCTGGAGACCGCCGCCCGCCACCGGGACGATCTGTTGAAGAATTTTTATGGCTACCGTACCGAGGCGTGGCAGGCCGGGAAGTCGAGCGATCTTTGCGAATATATCCTCGCTCGGGACGGTAATGTCTCAGCCGTCGATAAGCTGGCAGTTCATCTGGCTGACCAGGGCATCGAAGTAAACCGGGCCACCTCAACCTTCAGCAATGGTGACACGCAGTACCCTGCCGGCAGCTTTGTGATTCCTTTCGCCCAGCCCTCTTTTCGCCTCTTGCGCGCACTTCTGGATCCCCAAATCTCGATGGATCCCAAGTTTTTGGGCAGCGAAGAACGCCGTCGCGCGGCTCGTCAGCCGAGCGAAATGTACGACGTGACCGCGTGGTCCCTGCCGCTGCAATATGGCGTTCACATGGTCAGCGCCCGGCAGCCTTCTCAAGGGTCGTTCGTACCGGTTCCTCCGGACTTCACCGTTCCGGGCAAGGTGGAAGGTTCAACGGCACAATTGGCCTATCTCGTGCCCTGGGGTACAGCCGCGGCCGGACGTTTTGTTGCGGGTGCTCTTCAGCAAGGCCTCCGGATCGCCACGGCCGATCGCCCCTTCACCTTGAACGGGCATCGCTATCCGGCCGGTACTCTCATCGTGCCTGCTAAGGAGAATCCAGCCGATCTCGCTGCCCATATCGCATCACTGGCCCATAGCACCGGCGCTGAAGTCCGGTCGACCGACTCTGGCTGGATGGAGGAAGGACCGAACTTTGGAAGCCGCCAGAACAATTTCATTCCGACCGGCTTACGAATTGCCATGGCCTGGGACCGCCCCACTTCGGCCAGTTCTGCGGGCGCGACTCGTTTTGTTTTAGAACGCGAATTCGGCTATCCCCTTACCGTAATTCGGACGCCGCAACTGGCTGCGGCAGACCTACACCAGTTCAAGGTCCTCCTGCTTCCCGACACGGTCGGAAGCGAAACCTACGAAAGCATTCTGGGAACTAATGGAGTGCGCCGTCTTCGCGAATGGGTCCAGGACGGCGGCACTTTGGTCGCACTCGGGCCGGGTGCCACGGCCTTTCTCGCCAGCCCGCGGGTTACCTTGCTCGCAGTTACACAGGAGAATCAGGCTGAGCCCGAGACCAAGGGTAGAACTAAATCTCCTGCAGCTTCCACCGCTTCCAATCAGGCGACCAGCAACTCTGACGTGAGCGGGCGTGTACCAGGTAAGGTACTGACCTCCGAATCGGACTTCCTGACAGAAATCCGTCCCACGGCCGAGCCGCCCGATCCACTACACGGCGTTCTGCTGCGAGCCAAAGTCGACGAGAACAGCTGGATGTCCGCGGGTCTCCCTTCGGAGGTGAACGTCATGGTCACCGGCCGCAGCATCTTTTCGCCCATCAAGCTCGATCACGGCACAAACTCGGTATACTTTCAATCCCCTGACCGGATTCTGGCGAGCGGCTTTATGTGGGAAGAAAACCGCAAGCAACTCGCCTTTAAGCCCTTTGTGCTGGTAAGCCGAACCGGGCGCGGGAACGTGATCGCTTTCACTGCCGATCCTAATTTTCGCGGCTATATGGACGGTCTGAACCTGCTCTTCCTGAACGCAATCTTCCGCGGCCCGGCGCATATCTTAACAACCCAGACGTTCAGTGAGGAGGCGCAGTAGAACCTTCTCAGTCGGGCCGTGAGCGCGCGTCTCGGGTTATTCTGAGATTTCCCGCTGCGGGGCCTACTTTCTGGTATGGCCCCTCCCTTTATCCTCGTGTTGTTTCTGATTCTCGCGCCCATGCTCCTTTCCGCCACTACGCCGGTGTTCATTCATCCCAAACCCAACAAAGTAAAGCGGCATAAAGTCATCAAACACCGAACTTTCCTGGCCTAGAGGCAGCCTCTCCGGGCTGAGCTCAACCGCTAAACTCGTACGGATGCTTCTCTGCCCCGTACGCAATTGCCACAAGCCGCTACAGCTTGCCGGCAAACAGCGGATCTGTGCGGCCGGACATTCGTTCGATATCGCACGCAGCGGCTACACCAACCTCCTTCAACCGCAGGAACGCCGATCGAAACAACCGGGTGACACACCGGAAGCCGTTCTAGCTCGGCGGCGTCTTCACGACCGCGGCTTCACTGCTCCTCTTCTCGACAGCATTGTCCAGTTGCTTCAAGCCAAGCCCGACGACCACGTGCTAGACGCAGGCTGTGGCGACGGCTTTTATCTCGGAAACCTGTCCACCCGAACTGGCTGTCAGGCACATGGAATTGATATCTCTATTCCGGCCATCGACGCTGCTGCCCGGCGTTACCCTCAGTGCGAATGGATTGTGGCCAATGCCGACCGCTTCATTCCTTACGCCGATCGCTCTTTCTCAATAGTGCTTTCCATTACGGCACGCATGAATCCCGCCGAGTTCCATCGCGTTCTGCGATCCGAAGGGCGGTTGGCGATCGCTCTTCCGGCGCCCGACGATTTGGTTGAACTACGAGGCGCGGGTCGCGATCGCGTTTCTCGAACGGTAGGCATGTTCGAACCGTACTTCGAACTGCTCTGCCGGGAACGCGCCTTTACCAAAGCCGAGCTAAGCCCCGAGGCCGTTCACGACGTTCTGTTGTCGATTTACCGGCCGGGCGTAGCCCCGCTTCGGCCTGCAACCGCAGTGACCTTCAGCTTTGACTTACTCCTGTTTCAACCGCGTCCCCACGATCAGGTGGTGCATTTGAACCAGACTGCTTCAATAGAGCCAACTAGCTGAAAACATTAGACATAACCTTAAATCTACTGCGACGAATTACATTCTTGTTACGTCTAAGCGGTAGGAGAAAGAAAAAGCATGAAGGGCTTCAACGTAATGACCTTCGCGCTGCTGGCCTCAGCAGCTCTTGGATTTGGCCAAACCACTTACAATCAGCCGCCCACCGGGCCAGCAGCCGGTTCACAAAACGCAACGTACACCGCGCCGCCGGCGCAACGCAACCGGCCAGACATGATCTCGCCTGGCACCATCAATTACCTGGAAGGCCAGGTCGCTATCGACAATCGCGCGCTGCAGACGAACCAATCCGTGGTCCTGCAGCCCAATCAAACACTCTCAACGGGCAACGGCTTTGCCGAGGTGCTCTTAACGCCCGGAACCTTTTTGCGCGTCGGCCACAACAGCCAGGTACGCCTCGTCACAGCCGGTTTGGCAGACACCAAAGCTCAACTGGACCGGGGCACAGCTTTGGTTGAGGTAGACCAACTGATCAAAGGCACGAACCTGGCGGTTCTCGTTAACGGAACTACGGCTCAGATCGAAAAGAAAGGTCTTTACGACTTCGATGCCGATCAGCAGGCAGTCAGGGTACTTGATGGCAAATTGAACGTGATCGAGGCGGGCGGATCAAAATCCATCGGCAGGAACGATCAACTCTTGCTCTCCGGTCCAACACCGCTGAAGAAAGTCGATTTCGATACAAAGATCGTAAAGACGCAACCGCTCTACGTCTGGAGTCAGGCACGCAGCCAGACTGAGTCACAGGCCAACGTAGCGGTCGCCCAGAACGTCGGAGCTTACGGTGGATGGGCTGGTCCTGGGTGGTATTGGGATCCCTATTTCAGTTCCTATTCCTACTTACCGGCTAGCGGCTTGCTGTACAGCCCATTCGGTTGGGGCTTCTATTCGCCAGCCTTCATCGGCTACTACGGCGTGCCCTTCGGTGGCTACTACGGATACGGGCGCGTTGGCTACTACGGCGGATACGGTCGATACGGCGCTTATCACGGCCGTGTTGGCGGGTTCAGCGCTCACGTCAATAGTTTTCATGGCGGTGTCGGCGGCGGCGGCTTCCACGGGGGTGGCTTTCACGGTGGCGGCCATCGCTAAATAACTGACATACTGAGCCAGAGGGGCGGGACCAGTTCCCGCCCCTTTTTTTTGTGCTTGCTCCGCGACTAGAGTAGAGGAACATGCCGAACCCGTGGCTGCAGTGGTGGACAGACAATGAAGTCCTCCTCCAGCAGCCCACATTTCCGCGACTTCTCCTGGCGCTGCTTCTCGGTGCGGTGATTGGAGCCGAACGACAGTGGCGCCAGCGAGCAGCGGGATTGCGGACCAATACGCTGGTCTGTTTTGGCGCTGCCGCTTTCGTCGACTTGGGCGCGACTATCGGCGGACCCGGCACAACCAACGTCATCGCCTACGTCATCTCCGGCGTCGGGTTCCTCGGTGCAGGCGCCATCATGAAGGAGGGCGGCAGCATCCGCGGTCTCAATACGGCCGCTACTCTCTGGGGTTCCGCTGCGGTCGGAGCTTGTGCCGGCGCAGGGGAAATGCTCGATGCCGTGTTTGTTACTGTCCTCCTAGTCACAATCAACGTGGCTCTGCGTCCCGTTTCGCGCTACATCGACACGCGCTCGGCAGCCCCTGTTTCCAAACACGGCATCTACCGGCTGACCATTGTCTCCGCCGCCTCCAACTCTCAGGAAGTCAGTACTCTCTTCATGCGCGCTGTTGCATCCAAGCCGCTGACTCTCCGCGAGCTCCGGACCGAAGAGACCGAGGAGAGCGACGAGATCGTCATGCAGGCCATCATTGAATCGGGCAGCAAACACAAAACGCTGGTAGGCGCCTTGGCTGACGAATTAAAGCTCATTCCGAGCGTGACAAACGTGGAATGGGCGGAAACCAACCTGGAACAGGATTGATTCACGCACCAGCGTCGCCGTAATTAACTCAATCGAAAATTCCTTGGGACGGAATATTAACCGATTCTCTATACTGAGCGTTCACCTATGTGCATTAAGGGCAGTCTCACCTACCCCCGTTTTCTAACGCTCCTCCTATCCGCCTCTCTTTCCGTTTTTGCCGCCGATTCGGCTCGAGAAACTGCTTTGAAGGCGGATCTCACGGGCCAGATCGATGGCATGAAGAAACAAGCCCAGGTCATGAACGACACGGTCTTCAGCTTCGGAGAACTTGGCTTTCAGGAGTTTGAAACCTCGAAGTATCTGACGGGCGTTCTGGAGAAAGAGGGCTTCAAGATAGAACGCGGTCTGGCAGGCATCCCAACCTCCTGGATGGCAACGTGGGGCGAGGGCAAACCCGTAATTGCGCTCGGCTCTGATATCGACTGCATTCCGCAGGCTTCCCAAAAACCGGGTGTCGCCTATCATGACCCGATCATCGCCGGCGCACCGGGCCATGGAGAAGGACACAACTCAGGCGAACCGCTGAACCTGATTGCCGCAATTGCAGTGAAAAAGATGATGGAGCGCGAACACATTAAGGGCACCATCAAGGTTTGGCCCGGAGTGGCGGAAGAAGAACTCGGCTCCAAGGCCTATTACGTTCGTGCCGGAATATTTAAGGACGTCGATATCGTGCTCTTTACTCACGTCGCCGATAACCTGGGTGTCTCCTGGGGCGAGGGTGCCCAGAACGGTCTTGTCTCGGTGGAGTATCAGTTTTCCGGGTGAAAGTGCGCATGCAGCAGCGGCTCCGTGGCGCGGGCGCAGTGCCCTCGACGCAGTCGAACTGATGGACATCGGCTGGAATTTCCGCCGCGAACACCTCCGCTTGCAGCAGCGCTCCCATTACGTCATCACGAACGGCGGCGACCAGCCTAATGTCGTCCCGCAGAACGCCGCCGTCTGGTATTACTTCCGCGAGATGGATTATCCCCACATCAAATCGCTATGGGAAACCGGCGACAAAATCGCGGGCGGCGCCGCCACCATGACCGACACCAAATTCACTGAACGCGTCCTTGGCGCAGCCTGGCCGCCCTACTTCAACAAGACCGTCGCCGAGACGATGAACGAAAACATCAAGAAGGTGGGCCTGCCAACCTGGAGCGAAGCTGACCAGACGCTCGCCAAAAGTCTACAGCGTGAGCTGAAGGTTCCCGAGAAAGGCCTCGCCACCAAGCTCGACGAATTGCGTGGACCCATTCCCGGAGGAGCGCCGCATGGGCGGCGGCTCCGACGATATCGGTGATATCTCCTGGGCTGTTCCCACCGTCACCTTGCGCTACCCCTCCAACATCCCCAATCTCCCCGGCCATAATTGGGCTAATGGCATCGCGATGGCGACGCCCATCGCTCATAAAGGCAGTGATCGCCGGCGCCAAAGTCCAGGCCATGACTATGATCGACCTGTTCCTGCATCCGGACCTGGTCAAACAGGCACATCAGTTCTATGACACCGTCCAGACCAAAGACGTAAAGTACACTCCCCTGCTCCGCCCGCAGGACGAACCCGCCGTCTGGCTCAATCAGAAGATCATGGAACAATACCGGCCTGAGATGAAGAAGTTCTACTACGATCCCGACAAGTACGACACTTACCTGGAACAGCTCGGCATCAAATATCCAACGGTTCGTACCGCGACCAACTGATCTCGATTGACTGATTCTGGTCACAGCCCTTCGGTGGCCACCCGCAGTCGATCAACCTGGAAACGGTGATGCTGAATATGAACGGAGAAGAACTGTAGGATCTGGGGTACCGTCATCCAACCACTAACGGGATGACGGAACACTCCTGCCTGCATCTGTTCTGGCAGTACGCCGCTAACAAACTCGGCCAGCTCCTTTCGAGAGGCGTCCCAACGGTGAGTGACCGATTGCAGGTCCAGGTCCTTATCGGGCAGCACCAGAGACGCGGAAGCCGGGACTTTGACTCGGCGGTTCGAACGAAAGACGCGATCCAGAAACAGGAATCCAAGGCGATCACGCGGGCCGATACGATGCGGATTCTGCAGTCCACGCCGGGCAGCATCGGTGATAGCGTTCTCCACCTTCACGATGTGGTCGAGCATCTCAACAGCCGACCAGGCGTTCGCGGCTGGCCGGTAAGCAAGCCGCGCTGGCGACCAGTCGCGGAGGGTATCCAGCATCTGTGTTTTCTGCTGTTCGAGTTCGGAAATCGTTGTCACTGCCCCACCCTGATGCCTGCCAACGATTGCTCCTGGTGACCTGATGCCAATATCAACCGCATTCTCGCGCTCGTACCTTAAGTATTGGATGCCATCGGGTCGACCGTAGCTTAGAATCATAGGTCGTGCGTAAGTTACTGGCTGGTTTTACCCTGATCTTTGGCGTTGTCGCTCTTCTGAAGGAGAGTCCCCAACCCTTATTCGCCTCCTCAACGCAGGACTCCCTCTTCGAAGGTTTTCGGCAGGTGGAAGTGGCCTCCGTCGCTGATGCTATGGAACTCCTCTACGGCAAGAAGATGTATATGTCGCACGACATGCGGCCGCTCTTCACAACGAAGTTCGCAGGACCCGCCACCACCGTCCTACTCACCAAAGAAGAGCATCAGGAAGGCTCAAAGGCTCTGTCCGGGATGATGGATGTGATCGACGAAGCACCTCCGGGCTCGGTCTACGTCATGGTCTTGGAAGACGGGCTTGATTATGCCGGGTTGGGCGGCCTGATGAGTACTGCGATGAAGTATCGGGGCTTGGCCGGAGCGATTGTCGATGGCGGGGTACGCGATACTCCACAAATCACAAAATTGCAGTTCCCGGTGTTCAGCCGCGGCGTGGTGCCCTCGACAACAGTCAACCACTATCGTGTGACCGGAAAGGACGTTCCCGTGAAGTGCGCAGGCGTCCCGGTGCGCGCCGGGGACATTGTCGTGGCTGATATGGACGGAGTCGCCGTCGTTCCCAAAGAGCATGCGGCGGAAGTCTTGAAGAAAGCCCAGCAACTGGACGAAACCGAGCACAGTATGTACCCCTACATTGAGAAGTACCGATCTATTCGCGAAGCAGTTTCGAAGTTCGGACGCTTGTAAGTTGGTCATTTTCCGGCTGACTTACATTCCTGGTTTCATTGACAAGCGGAGTGTCGCCGTGATGAAATCGCTTTACACTTCCTGAAACTGTGGAGCGCGTTGCCGCCGCCAACGACCCCGCCCGCCGTTGGTTACATCCGCAGTGCCGGGATACATTCTTCTTTCTGGTGGGGTCTCATTGTTCAAATCACTTCAAGCGGTTCTGTACACCATTTGCTGCGCAAGTGTGTCCTTCGCGCAGCTTGCGAACACGACTTCTCTGATTGGAAGCGTCACTGATTCTGCGGGAGCGTCTGTCGCCGGGGTAGCCATCTCTGCAGTCAACGTCGACACTAATGATACTTACAAGGTCGCGACCAATGCCGAGGGTAACTACACAATTGAGTTTCTGAAAATAGGTAAGTACCGCATTAGCGCGCAACAACCGGGGTTTCAGACCTTAGTCAAAGACGGCATCGTGGTGGACTACAACCAGACCGTTCGAACTGACTTCACTCTGCAGATTGGACAGGTCTCGGAGCAGGTCGTAGTCTCTGGAACCGCCCCGCCGATCACTACGGATGATGCAAGCGTCAAAGAAACTGTGAGCCAACGCTCCATAGCGGAACTTCCCTTGAATGGCCGTGATCCGCTCCGTCTGGCAACCTTGGCGCCGGGTGTGCTGCCCGGACAGAAAGCTCCTAATGGTATCCCGCCAGGTGAAGACTTCATTGCGGCAGGTACCCGTGAGATCCAGAACAGCATCGCGCTGGATGGCATCGCCACAATGAACAATCTGATTACGACTTCGCCCTTCCATCCTTCGCCCGATGCTATTCAGGAACTGGAAGTACAGTCCGGTAACTACTCAGCTCAATACGGAGCTTATCTCGGCGCCCACCTGAACCTGATTACGAAGACCGGAACCAACGACATTCATGGCGCAGTCTGGGAGTTCTTTCGGAATGACAAACTGGACGCCCGCAACTTCTTCCTGAGTCCGAGTGTTCCCAAGGCTCCGCTTCGCCAGAATCAGTTTGGCGTCGAGGTGGGCGGCCCTGTCTTCTTGCCCAAAATCTATAACGGCCGGAACAGGACCTTCTTCATGTTTGACTACGAAGGTTTGCGTTTGGTGAAGCAAGCCAGCGGTCTCGACACGGTACTGACTCCTCTGATGCGCCAGGGGACCTTTACGGAGAGTCCGGCTGCACTCAGAACCGTCAATGGCCTTGCGTTCCCCGGCAACGTTATCCCGACCTCGCAGCTCTCACCGCAGTCCCTAAAGCTCCTGCAATACATGCCTCTGCCCAACGTGCCCGGATCAAGAACGACTACCGGCATCGGGGTTAGCAATAACTACGCCGCGAGTTATCCCAACAACGATCGATTCAATCAGTTTCTGGGCCGCTTAGATCAAAATCTCGGCGAGAAAACCCGCTTGTTCTTCCGGTACGCAGACAACGACGAAACTTACCTGACCGGCGCAACGGGCCCTTATAATGGCACTTACCTTCCGGTCGTAACTCAGAATTGGGTTGTTGGCTATACCCAGACCATCACGCCTAACATGGTCAATGACATTCGCGTCGGCCGGCAGCATCTGACCACCGATGCCTTGAATTACTGGTCCACCAACAACCTGAAATCGGCAGGTACGGACCTCGGCATACCTGGCTTTACAGGCGATACAATTTACAACGATCCCGGCATCCCGACCATCTCAAATAACGGTTTCATGACGCTAGGGAACGCCGGCACCAACTGGTTTCAGTTCGATACTACCTGGCAAGGTACTGATTCGTTCACCTACACCCACGGTGCGCACACGATCATCGCCGGTGTCGAGCTCCGAAAGTTGATTACGTCGCGATCGGCAACCAACAATCCGAATGGCATCTTCAACTTCACTGGGAGCCTCTACACTAACAATTCAGCCGCGGACTTCATGCTCGGCTACGTGCAAAGCGACACCACACCCGGACCGGAGATTCGGAACCAGGTAGCCGAATGGCGTGATGGATTTTACGTTGTCGACAACTGGCAGGCATCGAAAAGATTGACTTTGAACTTAGGTCTGCGCTACGAGCTCCCGACGGTTCCTTACACGGTGAACGGCTACGCCACCATCTTGAATGCGGCGCAGAATGCTCTCATTCCGTCGAACCATCCATCGCCGGGATTCTCGTTTATCAATCCAACCCACAAGGATTTCGCGCCTCGTTTTGGACTGGCTTATCGAGCGACTGACAAGACCGTCATCCGTGCCGGCTTCGGTATCTACTACAATCCGAATCAAACCAACACGTTCACCTTCCTTAGCAGTAATCCTCCGTATAGCGCTGTCATCACCTGCACGGCGACATCGGCTGCGCCTATCACGTTTGCAAATCCCAGCCCGGTATCGGCCTGCGGAACCGCCAAGATATTCAACATCATTACGCCTAATCCGCATCTGCCCACTCCGTACATGAATCAATGGACGTTCGGGATACAGCAGGGCCTTTGGAATAGCGCGGCTCTCGACGTTCAGTACATCGGTTCTCATACCGTCCACTTGGATCGCAGTTACTACAACAACACGCCGCTTCCGGGTCCCGGCACTCCTGCAAACCGGAGGCCGAACTCCTTATTCGGTGACATCCGCACAATTCAGAACGATGAGATCGCTAATTACGAAGGCATCAGCTTCGAGCTGCGACAGAGATTTAGTCACGGTATTTCAGCTCTCGCTTCGTATACCTGGTCTCATGATCTCGACGTTTCCACCGACTCAAACGGTGGCGGTTTCCCGCAGGATCCTTACAATTGGCGAGCTGATTACGGAAACGCCAATTGGGACTTGCGTCATCGCTTTATCGGAAGCTTCACGTACGTTCTGCCGTTTTTCTTGAATTCCCAGCACGCTTTCCTGAAACAGACGCTCGGCGGCTGGCAGACGAACGGCATCGTCAATCTGCAAAGCGGCTTTCCGTTCAACGTTACTTCTCCCGGCGACCCTGCTAACACCGGCCGGAGTTCCGAGCGGCCGAACGTAACCGGGCCGGTCTCCTCAAACTGCGGCAATAATCATCTGACCAACTGCATCAGCACCAACTTCGCAGTAGCCACCTTCGCTTACGGCAATTTCGGTCGCAACGTGCTCTATGGTCCGGGTCTCTACAATGTCGAT
Source organism: uncultured Acidobacteriaceae bacterium (assembly GCA_963814195.1). GTDB lineage: Bacteria > Acidobacteriota > Terriglobia > Bryobacterales > Bryobacteraceae > Bog-105. The sequence goes on along the minus strand of CAWFBU010000001.1, from coordinate 256,589 downwards.
TTCTCGGCGTTTAAGAACTTCAGCATTAAAGAACGAGCCACACTCCAGTTCCGGTCTGAGTTCTTCAATCTTCTGAATACACCGGCGTTCAGTAATCCGAATGCAACCATCACGAACTCGAACTTCGGCACAATTACGTCGACAAAGAGTGATAATCGTCAAATACAGTTCGCGCTCAAGTTACTGTTCTAGAACTCCGGTCACCATATGGCAAAAGCATTCTTCAAAAATCTTCTCAGCGTCCGTTCGGGTTTGAACAGGAGAGACCTGTTTCGCCAGGGTGGGCTGGCGACGTTGGCCGGAGCCTTACCAGCTACTTCGATGGCAGCCGCCACCAAAACTGAGACGGCATCCAGCCACTCTGCCCTTTACGAAGCTATTGGCGTTCGTCCGGTTATCAATGCGCGCGGCACCTTCACCATTCTCACGGGTTCGCAATCCCTTCCCCAGGTGAAGGATGCCATGCTGCAGGCCTCCCGCAGTTACGTCCAGATGGACGAATTGATGATGGGTGTCAGCCCGAAGCTGGCCGAATTGACCGGTGCACCGTGGGGCATCATCACCGCGGGCTGTTGCGCGGCCTTGACGAACTTCACGGCCGCCGTCATTGCTGGTACCAATCCGGAACGCATGCAGCGTCTGCCTAATCTCACGGGGCTTAAAAACGAAGTGATCATCCCCGCCTACTCGCGAAACGTTTATGATCACGCGATTCGGATGCTGGGCGTGAAGATCATCGAACCCAAGACTCCTGCCGAGATGGAAGCGGCCTTCAACGAAAACACCGCAATGATCTACATCTTTGCGGGACCGGGTGATGACGGCCCGCTGGGGACCAAAGCGGTCAGTGACATGGCCCGGCCCCACAATGTCCCCGTCATCGTAGATGCCGCTGCCGAAGGCTTAACCTTCCCCAATATTCATCTGCAGCGCGGGGCCACTGCCGTTGCCTACAGCGGCGGGAAGTGCATTCGCGGACCCCAGGCCGCCGGTTTGCTGCTGGGCGATAAAAACCTGCTCCAGGCGGCATGGGCTAACAGTGCACCTCATCATGCCTTCGGCCGGTCGCTTAAGGTCGGCAAAGAAGAAATCATGGGCATGTTGGCCGCTGTGGAAGCGTGGAAGACGCGCGACCACGAAGCCGAGTACCGGGACTGGGAGTCGCAGCTCCAATACATCTCCGGACAAGTCACGAAGATCAGCGGCGTCACTACCCGCGTCGAAGAGCCCAACGCTTGTCCAATCGCACCCCCAGTCTTCACATCGAGTGGGATGCGGCACAGCTGGGCATTACCGGTCAGGAAGTCAGCAAGCTGTTGCTCGATACCGAACCTCGCATTGCACTCGGAGGAGCTTCCGGCGCGCGGCCTGATCGCATGAAAAGCTCGGTCACGGTTACGCCGTGGATGATGATGCCCGGTGACGACAAAATTGTGGCGACGCGAATCTGCTCTGTCTTGAAGGATCATCCACCGTTCGCCAATCCGCCGGTACCGCAGGGCGAAAGGGCTTCGCTGGCCGGCCAATGGCGAACTACTCTGACCTTTGCTCGCGGATCGGCTCAACACATGCTTGTTTTCGAGCAGCATGAGGACGGTCTGGTTGGAACTCATTTCGGCGAGTATGGGTCCGGCGATCTAATGGGCAAAGTCACAGCCAACCAGGTTCACTTCCGCAGTTCGCAGCGAATCGAGGGCCAGACCCTGTCTTATGAGTTCACCGGCACGGCCGACGGCGATAAAATGAGCGGCACGCTCAACATGGGCGAGTACGGCCTCTCAACCTGGTCGGCAGAGCGGCATCAATACAGCACTAGAGCGTAGTCACAGGAGGGTGGGAACTAAATTACATGGCGAAATCGGATAGAAGCGCACAAGCCGCTGCGAACGGCCCCGACGACAGTGGAAACTCGCAACCTGGAACGCCTCGCAGCGAGTCTGCTGTGCGCAAGTTTCTCAGAAGGAACTTCATAAGCAAGAGCGCAGCCGTCGTGGCAGCAGGTGCAGTCGCGGAAGGCTCCGCTGCCGCGCAGGGAAGCAGCCCGACAAAAAAGGTCTGGTGGAAGAACGGCAAGGCGCCTGCCGAAACCCCGCTCTTCAGTCCCGCCGTATCCTATGGCAACCTGCTCTTCATTTCCGGTATTGGCGCCCATTTTGAGGGCGACATCAAAGCGCACACCAAAAAAGTTCTCGACGATATCAAAGCTCAACTGGAAGCATGCGGTTCTTCGATGAACAAGGTGCTTAAAGCTCAGGTTTACCTCGCTGACCTGAATGACTATGTTTCCATGAACGAGGTTTTCAAGGGCAGCTTTGGTGATGAGCCGCCTGTTCGCACCACCGTCTCGGTAGCTGGTGTTCCTGGAAAATCGCTGGTCGAAATCGACGTAATCGCTTATATCTAACCGCATGCCACAAAGGTCTGAGACACGCCGTCACTTCTTCGGGACGTCCGGCGCGTTACTTGCGGCGTCCACAGCGGCCGCCGGCTCTACTTCAGTCCCCGGTTCGGCCGAGGCTCCCGTCGACTACTATGACAAGCTAGGCGTCACTAAAATCATCAACGCCGCCGGAACGTACACCTTTCTAACAGCCAGCATCATGCCGCCGTACGTTCAGGCCGCCGTCGCCGAAGCTGCGAAACATCCGGTTCGTCTGGCGGAATTGCAGAAAGCGTCCAGCGAGTACCTGGCTAAAAAGTTAAAATGCGAAGGCGCGCTGGTGACCGCCGGCGCCGCTTCTGCCTTGACGTTGGGAACCGCGGCTTGTATGACGGTCGCTAATCCTTCGGCCATTCAAAAGATGCCGGTTGATATGGCGGGCTTAAAGAACGAAGTCATCGTTCAGAAGGCGCACCGCTACGACTACGACCATGCCCTGCTGAATTGCGGCATTCGCTTTGTGGAAGTCGAGACCATGGCCGAATACGAGAAGGCGTTCACAGACCGAACCGTAATGACGCACTTCTTCAACGCCGCCGAAGAAGGTCGGATCAGCCGCGAGGATTGGTTGCGAGTAGCTCATCAGCACAAGGTGCCGTGCTTCAACGATGCGGCCGCCGATGTACCGCCTATTTCCAATCTGTGGGCTTATACGCAGATGGGCTTTGACCTGGTTACCTTTTCTGGCGGTAAGGGCATGCGCGGTCCGCAGAACGCCGGCCTTTTACTTGGACGCAAGGATCTCATTGCGGCAGCCGTGCTGAACGATGCACCGATTTCGGAAAGTATCGGTCGCGGCATGAAGGTCGCCAAGGAACAAATCGTCGGAATGGTGGCAGCCGTTGACTGGTTTACCGAACAGTCTGAAGAAGTAATGCAAGCGGAGTTTCGAGCTCGGGCACAGCGCATCATCGATAACTTGAAAAGTGTTCCGACTCTACAGGCGAGGATCGTCGTGCCTGACGTTGCAAATCATGTCGCTCACCTGGTTCTCGATTACGACCACGCGCGAATTAAGGTTTCCGCCCGCGAAGTAGCGGATCAGCTTAGGCAGGGAACGCCGTGTATCGAGCTGAATCCGGCAACCGGTCGGAAAAATACGCAGGGCCTTACTGGCGAAACCGACGCGATTGTAGTTGGCGTCTGGATGCTCCAGCCCGGTGAAGAGATGATCGTGGCGCGTCGCTTGCGCGAAGTTCTAACCAAAGCTGCCTGAGGCTAGGCCTGCAAGCCTAGTGCTCGACCGCGTGTTTCGGGTTCAACGCATCCCACTTTTTATCGCCAATGGCCGTGTAGCCTTTGGGCAATGACTTCCAATCCGGACGACTGATTCCGTTCAGGTCGTAAACGATCCTTCCATAGCTAATCGTCATCTGGCACTCCAGCCGTCGCGTGCCATCCATTCGCGCCCCGTACATATCGGTATAATCCAAAGCTCCCTTTATCCACACTCAGGACGGCGATATCGGCCGGCGCATCCCACTGATAAGTTTCCGAGTTCCTCATGGTGGATCTCGCGCGCCGGATTCCAGGTGGACCACTGATCACATCATCCACGGACATACCCATCGCAAGAAATTTGCCCATGATGTTCAGCATGTCCTTCATGCCGGCGTTCATGCTACTGAGTATGCAGATCGCTGGAGATCGAGTCGGGCAGGAACCCTTGCTTCATGCGCTGGCACGGCGACGCGCCAGGCGAAGCTTCCACCGCCGTGTCCTACGTCGAAGAAGACGCCTCTCTTTCGTCCCTCGATCATGCCCCGGATTTACATTACCCGAAGCATCAAGCTCGTTTCGCAAACCGGAGTAGCAGTGGGTATAGATGTCACCCGGCCGCAGTTTTTGGGTGAGCAGCACGTCGATCGGTCTTTCCGGCTTATTGGCTCCGAAATCAACCATCACCGGAATGTTGGCCTCCGTCCCAGCTTTTACCGCATTCTCAACTGGGGTCCACTCCGGCCCCGAGTAGTGCGCCGTTTTAATGCCGACCACTACCGCTGGATACTTCTTCGCCATGGCTGCAACCGGCCCGGGCTCCATGTCTTTCAAATTGTCCTCATACTTGGGCCCGCGCATTCCGGCCCCGACAATGTTGATGAAGGCTAGAACACGCGTCTTCGATCGATCGATGATGTGTTCTTTGAAATCTTCGAAGTTCTTGTAACCGGACGAGCCTGCATCGGCAACGGTGGTCACTCCCGTTCGAAAGGTGAAGTCGTCCGGCCAGACGCTATTATCGCCCGCATAGGAGCTCTTTTCGCCCGTGCTGGCGTAGGCGTGCACGTGAATATCTATCAACCCCGGAGTGACGTAGAATCCTTTTGCCGAAACTGTCTTTAGCGCTGTGGCCGGATCGATATGCGCTTCGACAGCAGCAATCTTGCCATCCTTCACAGCAACGTCACGAGTTCCACTGATCTTGTTTTTGGCGTCAACCACGTGCCCGCCTTGAATCAGCAGATCGTACTGGGGCTCGGCGTGAACAGCAATCGCCAGCAATAGTGAGGAGAGGATGCGAGTATAAATGCGCAAGGCCGATCATAACGAAACGAGTATGGCCCTCGCAAGACTCTGATTCAGGATTATGACGCGACTCTTTGTGACATTACTTCTCGGCTGTTCCCTGGTGGTTTCCGGACAACACGCTCCCCTCTCCCTGGAGCGGCTTTACACCTTACCTTGGATCATCGGCACGGCGCCCAAAGAATTTGTCTGGTCTAGCAACAGTAAACGACTGGCATTCTTATGGAACAACAAAGGAACAAACTTCTATGACGTCTGGCTGGCGGACACCGCAACCGCCAAACCGGTACGTGTCACATCCATGCCGCGCCAAAGGCCGTCAGTCAACGCCACTTCCGATTTCGATAAATTGCGCGAAGCCGCATCCGCTGAAACCGATTCTGGAGTGTCAGCCGTGGCTTGGTGTCATGGCGGAGAGGAACTCCTATTCACCCTGCACGGCGCCTTGTACCTGGTAAAGCCGGGCTCCTCGCCTGTGCGCTTGCTGGGAGCCATGCAAGTAAGCAACGTGAAGCCGTCGCCGCGCGCCGATGCCTTCGGTTTTGTATCGGACGGCGATCTGTGGGTCGCCACCTTCCACGGCGAAGATCTTCGAACGCAACGGATAACAGCTCTTGCTCGCAAGGACGTAGGCGTCGAAGAGTTCCACTGGTCGCCCGACGGTCAGCGGCTCGCCTTGATCGAAGAGGATCAAAGCCATATGCCCGTACGCGGCATTCCCGACTACCTGGCTGAACAAACGAAACTCGTTCCCGTGAAGCGTCCCTTCCCTGGCGAACCCTCGGAGTACAGACGTGTCGCAGTCGTGCCGGCTAACGGCGGCTCAGTCATTCAACCAACTCCCTTACGTTGGATCAACCTCGGTCCGAACCTGATGGATTTGATATTTACTGTCGCCTGGTCACCCGACAGCAAAACCATCCTTGTCGACAAAAGCGACCTCTACATCAAACACCGCCAGATCTTGCTGGTCGAGGCCGTATCTCAGAACGTAAAGCAGCTGCTCAGCGAATCTGACCCGAAGAATGTCACTGCGGAATGGTGGGCAGACTGGGCTCCCACCGGAAAGGGCATCTACTTTACTTCCGATCGCGACAATGACTACCACCTCTACTATCAATCGCGCCTCGGTGGCAGCGCTGAACGTTTGACGTCGGGCAACTGGGCCGTGTTCTCCGCAACGATTTCACCCGCTGCCAACGCAATTTTCTTCACGGCCAACCTGGGCAAAAGCGAGGAGCGGCACCTTTTCCGGCTGCCCCTGGACGGTGGCGCCACCCAGCGGTTGACCACAATGCCTGGCACGCACACGGCAGTGGTTTCCCCCGATGGGCAATTTGCTGCCGACCATTTCTCCAGTGATCTGATTCCGCCCGACCTGTATCTGACAGCGCTGCGCGAAGCTTCTGCCGCAGTGCAAGTGACCCATTCGCCGCAGCCTGAGTTCAACGATTACCGCTGGGTCGGGCCACGGTATGTCAGCTTCTCTAACGTGCACGATGGGACTGAGTTGCACGCGCGATTGACGCTTCCGCCAGGCTTCGATCAAACAACGAAATATCCGGCGATTTTGGGTTCGGTCTACAGCAACACAGTTCATAACCAATGGGGTGGACGCGTTGCACATCCCACCTGGGGCCTGGACCAATATCTGGCCCAGCAAGGTTATGTTCTGTTGAACATCGACATTAGCGGTAGTTCCGGTTACGGCAAAGCGTTCCGTCAGCGGATCGGTCTCGACTACGGCGGCGTAGACGTTGAGGACCTCTTCAGCGGAGCGCAGTATTTGAAGAGCCTGGGATACATTGATCCGGAGAGAATCGGCATTTGGGGCAGCAGCTACGGCGGGCTGTTGACGACCATGTCGCTGTTCACACATCCTGGGACTTACAAGGCCGGTGTTGCCGGAGCGCCCGCCACCAGCCTCTTTCACGCTCTCACCGGTGAGATGCGGACTATGATGGCGCCGCGGGACCATCAAGCCGAATATGCGCGCTCATCGGCTTATCTTAAGTCCGGCGGGCTACAGGATCATCTGCTGCTGATTCACGGCATGCGCGACCAGGTCGTATTATTCAAAGACTCCGTTACACTGCAGCAGCGCTTCATCCTTCAGGGAAAGGACGGGCAACTACTTGCATTGCCCGATGCCCCGCATAGCTGGGATACCGGATCCACCGCTCAGACGCGCTACGCTTACGGTCACTTGGTCGACTTCTTTGCCCGCTATCTGGGCGAGGGTCCTTCCGCTGCCAGACAGGCCGGAACGCCTTCCCGATAAGTGGGATACCGGAGCGGCAAGCCTAATAGGCGGCGATAAGCCGAGCCATCTACACGGCGTCCCGACTTTCGTTCGTCGCGTGGAGTCTCTCCGCGCTCTCCTGTCTCGAACGGAACATCCAGAAGGCTGAACGCCAGTGCAGCCACTGTCGATGACGGACAAGCTTCCTCATCCGCAATCGGGAAAGCCCCCGTTATGTCTGCTCGCAGACCCGCCAGGACCTGGTCGGCAAGGTCGTCCACGTGGATGCGGCTCACTATGCGATCACCTCCGGGAGGCGGCCGGAAGATGCCAGTGCGTGCGGAAGTGTGAACACCGCGGCCGGGTCCATAAATGGCAGCTGGACGAAGGATAAGTGCCGGCCAACCCGCCGACGCCAAAAGGTTTTCCGTGGCGAGCCGCAAGCGATCGCGTTCGGTATTCGGCTCGGGCGTCGTGTATTCGTCGACAACCTGAGCCGCTCCATAAACACCGGTTGTCGAGATGTACAGCACGCGGCAGGGGTCAAAGGGTCGCAGCATCTCTAGCAGCGCGGGCATCCCGTTGGTCGAAGAAATGGAGTTCAGGACTACCATTCCAGGCGAAAGATAGTTGCGCAGTCGCGTCAGGCTGACCGCGTCTCTTCCAGGTCGAGTGCGACACAATCGGCGCCCGCCAGCATTCAGTTTCTGTCCGATTCGTGCATACGACCCTCTGCCCTTCGGAAACTAGAACACGGGCAACGCGAGTGGCCGTATAGCCACAGCCCAAAATCAAGTAGTCGGGCACGCGTTACGGTAATCGTCGGCGGTGATCCCCAGCCCATCTGCCCGAAACCGGCAATGAAATAAGCCGCCGACACCTCCATCTTGTAGTGTGGAGAAATTACTAAAATCTCGCCACTGCTTTGCATTGGCATGTTGCTTGAAGTAAGTCTCGCCCACTTCGGCGGCCGGGACCTGCTCAACCGATCCTATCAACTGACCTGCGGCTCGCCGAGTGGATCACCTGCGGATGCTGTTCCGTCGCTACGAAAATACTCGCGTGGCGGTCGTCCTGTAAGTTCCTGGTATGCGTGGCGATGCTGCTGATGAAGAAAACGGGCAGCATCCCTGTTTATCCACCGCGTACGGCACTAATGATCCGAAAAAGTCCGGAAAGCCCGGGTGCTGTCGCGACTCAGTCGGAGAAAATGCCCGAAGCGGCTTTGTGCCACCAGCGTTCTCGCTTGTTGTGAAAGACACGGTTTGATGATAACCGTTAGACTTTTAGCATGAGCTTCGTCGCCGCTTACAAAGAAGATCTTCTCCAGGCAATCCAATCCATTGATCTCGAAAAAGTGGAACTTGCAACTCAATGGATGCGGGAGGCGCAGGCCGCGAATCGGCATATCTTCACGTGTGGCAATGGCGGCAGCGCTGCAACCGCCTCCCATATCGCTTGCGACATCGTGAAAGGCGCAAGCTACGGGCGCAGCAACCGCTACCGCATCATGGCCTTGACCGATTCGCTAGCCACACTAACCGCCTATTCGAACGATGTCAGCTATGAGCAGGTATTCGTGGAGCAACTTAAGAATTTTGCCGGCCAAGGCGATCTCTTGCTGGCCATCAGCGGCTCTGGAAATTCACCCAATGTTTTGCGGGCCGTGGAGTATGCGAAAACGGTCGGCTGCCGCACAATCGCATTGAGCGGGCGCGACGGAGGCAAGCTGGGCCCCTTAGCGGATCTGAATATTCAGGTTTCAGTGCAGCATATGGGGCGCATCGAAGATGCTCATCTCATTGCTTGCCACATGATGGCTTACGGACTTATGGAGTAGTTTTCACCGCCAGATAATTGCGCCAGCCCGCAAAGTGCGTTATGTCTGCCATGCCATTCACTGCATATGGCTCACAAATGAAGCACTTCACGGTTGTACCGTCGTTCATCTCGCAGGTGCCGATGCCGAGAGGGGGCGGGACGGCCGCAACAAACGTGCCGAAGGCTTCTGCACTCAGACTCCAGATCTCGGCCTCAACACCAGGGCCTGCGAAACCTGGCACACGAATCAGACCCGGCTTTTGCGGCTTAGTATTGGTCAGCGCATAGAGCTTATAATCAGGCGCAGTCTTTACGGTTCGAACCAGCACGGCCTTTCGTTCCGTTAATTGAGAGTTTAGCGGCTGGCCGGTCAAATGTGCTCCCAGCACCGCCAGCTCGATTCCAGTAGACCTTTGGTTCAGAAGCGAGGCCTCATGGAACGCCGGCGCGATCAGGGTCACACCGAATGGCAATCCTTGCGACGTGAACCCCGCCGGCACTGCCACGGCGCTTAGGTCCATCAGATTGACAAAGTTGGTGTAGTAACCCAAGTGCGCATTGAGTCGAATCGGGTCGGCGTTCACTTCCTCAATCGTGTAAGTCGTGGGCGCCGTAGGCAGCAGCATCTGATCAAACTGCGTCCACAGCGGCTCCGTCTCCTGCTTCAATGACGCTAGCCGGTACGAAGCCGCATAAGCCTCCGCAGCCGTGTACTTCTCAGCACCGAGGATGATCTTGGCGACCGTTTGATCCATGCCATCCGCATTTGCCTTTGCAAACTCACCTACTGCTGCAAAACGCTCCGCCACATAGGGTCCGCCATACAGCAGCCGCGCCGCTTCCAGGAAAGGCTCCAGGTCAAATGACACTATCGTCGCACCGCTCTTTCGCAGCCGCTCTATCTCGGCCCGGTAGAGTCGTTCGTACTCGCTATCGCCGAAGAACTCCAGCTTGGTAGGTACACCGTATCGCGTCGGTTTCCGCGCGGTCACCGAGACGGGTCTGCGGCTGAAAGGATCGGCCGAATCGTAATCCTGAGCCACCGCCAGTACAGCCGCGGCATCTTCCACCGTACGCGCAAAGATGGAAACACAATCCAGTGACCGGCACGCGGGGACGACACCGGACGTACTGATCAGCCCACGAGTAGGCTTCAGTCCAACGATATTGTTGAAGGCAGCTGGCACCCGTCCCGAACCTGCCGTATCGGTTCCCAACCCGAAGGTCACGAGTCCGCTGGCAACCGCTACCGCCGAACCGGAACTCGAACCTCCGGAGATATAACGTTCATCGAAAACGGAGTGGCAAGCTCCGAAAGGTGAGCGCGTGCCTACCAGGCCTGTCGCAAACTGGTCCATGTTGGTCTTGCCGATCAGAACTGCGCCCGCGTCCAGCAGTCTCTGCACAGCAAAAGCGGTCTGCTTCGGCTGATACGAGTAAGCCGGGCACGCGGCCGTTGTGGGCAGGCCCGCCACATCGAAGTTATCTTTCACCGCGAAGGTCATCCCTTGTAGCGGACCCGCGGTTTTCGCTTGTTGGAGCGCCTGCTCTCGGGGTACCAAACAAATCCAGACCGGGTTCAGCGGAGCGGATTCCAGGCGGTCGTACAACTTGTGAATAACGTCTTCGATACTCATCTCAGTTTCGGCCTTTAGTCCCAGCGCTGATTTGATCCGGGCGATAAACAAGTAGAGGCTGTCCGGATAACACCGTCGTTCCTTGGGTGCAGAGAACTTCCACCACTGTTCCGGCATCCGGCAGCAGAACGGCGATCTCCATCTTCATGGCTTCCAACACCATCACGCGTGCGTTCGCCGGCAGCTTCTGACCTGCTTCTACGTTCAGTGCCCAAACCGATGCCGTGGTCGGTGCTCGCAAAGCGCGGCAACCTTCCGCAATGGCCTGTTCCGCCACCAATGCGGTCTCGGGTTCTTCAATCTGGCTTCTGTCGAACTCTCCGGAGGCAGCCCAACGCGCCCGCTCTTCCGCAAAGGCTTGCTTCTGCGTGCTCCTGAACTGTTCGATCGATGCTGCATTCGTCTTCAGAAATGCGCTGTAATCGCGCAGACCAAACGACTGCTCTTCAATCTTCAGCGAGTACCGGCCCAAAGGAAAATCGCGCCGCATCTCAAGAAGTTCATCCGCACTGACCGGAAAGAAACGGATCTGGTCGAAGAACCGAAGCAGCCAGGGCTCCCCGGTTTCGAACTCACGGGTCGCACGGTACGTGTTCCACATCTGCACCGTGCGCCCGACGAACTGATAGCCGCCGGGGCCCTCCATCCCGTAAACACAAAGGTACGCTCCCCCAATCCCCACCGCATTTTCCGGCGTCCAGGTCCGCGCCGGATTGTACTTCGTCGTGACCAGACGGTGCCGGGGATCTAGCGGCGTTGCCACAGGCGCACCAAGATAGACGTCGCCAAGGCCGAGCACAAGATAGCTGGCGTCGAACACAATCTGATGCACAGCATCGATGTCGCGCAACCCATTCGCACGCCGGATGAACTCGAGGTTACTGGGGCACCAGGGAGCATCCGCCCGAACACCGGTCATATAGCGCTGAATAGCAAGCTGCGTGGCCGGGTCGTCCCAGGAGAGCGGCAGGTGCAGAATGCGCGTCGGCACTACCGAGTCTTCCCCAGTGCCTAAACCGGCAAGAGCTTCATCGATAATGCTCAGCAGACGCTCGCGTGACACCAGGTGGTGATCGTAGTGAATCTGTAGGCTGCGAATGCCGGGCGTCAAGTCGAGAATCCCTTGCACTCGCGCAGCTTCAATGGCTGCCATCAGGGCATGCGTGCGAAAGCGAAGTTCTAGATCGAGCACAGGCTCGCCGAACTCAACCAGCAGATTCCGATCCCCCGCCTGGCGCACCACTGTTTGCTCACGTCTCTCGAGAACGGGCTGTCCCGAAAAGACAAAGCGAACGGTGTCGCCGGGACTCAGCTGGCCCATCTTCCACAAGTCGTCATACGCGATGACACCTGGGCAGACAAAACCACCCAAACTGGGACCATCGGGCCCAAGCAGGATCGGCATGTCGCCCGTGAAATCGATCGATCCAATGGCATAGGCATTGTCGTGGATGTTGGAAGGGTGCAGGCCGGCATCGCCGCCGTCGGGCCGAGCCCACTCTGGTTTAGGGCCAAGCAAGCGAACGCCGGTGCGGCTTGAGTTGTGGTGAACTTTCCACGCCGTGGTAGAGATGGACGCCTATATCTTTTCTCGGTAAAGAAGTCGGGCGCGCCGTGCGGGCCGTAAAGCAACGCGGATGTCCCATTCGTTCGTGAGCAACGGATGAGCGATCGCCGACGCTTGGTCCCCCTCTCGTTGTAGCAGCGATAACGGGAAGCAGATCGCCCGTGCGCAGCCTGCCGTCGGTAGAGTCCGCCGAAATTCACCCAGGGTAAATGTAGAGACGCGCTGCCTAGGTATTCAGGAACCGCAAGACCGTTCTGAAACAGTATGTAAGTGCGGAGCGCCCGGTCCCGTGATCGACTTCAACGCAAGTGTGCTGCCCGCGGGAATGTCGACTGCCGTCCATAGCGGATGGATCGGCCGTCCAGCGACGGATCCATGTTCGCTCCGGCAATCGCAATCCGGGCAGCCGTATGAAATCGCAGCACCGGTCCCGCTAGCGTGCATTCTAATCCAGGCGCTCCCGGCTGATTCCCTAGAACTTCGTTTGCCAAGTCGAAAAGACAGGGAGTCCATCGGACCCGACGGCGGAACACCGATGTTCCAATACCCAACACGTCCCAGGCCAGTCCTGGATCGTAGTCATCACTCCGCCCTCCACGACTTCCACGCAGGGCGGGCGGAACTCGAATGTGTTCAGGTAGGCCGTAGTGACAGCACCTTCGCCGAAAGCAGCATCATCGGAGATTGCCCGCAAATAAACGACAGATTGCTTTCAACGCCGCTCAACTCTGTTTCGTCTAGTGCCTGTTGCAGGCTCGTCAGAGCTTCCATACGTGTCTCGCCCTTCACAATGATCTTGGCCAGCAGCGGATCGTAGTAAGGCGTAACTTCGGCTCCGGCGACTGATGAACGTTTCCAGCCGGCAATGCGGCGATGGGTGCCAATGAGTAATCCGGCCCACTTGAAGGCCGGAAGTCGGCCAAAGGATTCTCAGCATAGAGGCGCACCTGAATGGAAGCTCCTTTTGGCACGGGTTGGAGCGAGGAAAGCGGCGGCAACGAACCGTCTGCCAGCCTGATGCCATCCACTCCACCAGATCCACTCCTGTTACTTCCTCGGTAACTCCGTGTTCCACTTGCAGTCGGGTATTCACTTCCAGGAAGTAGAACTCGTTGCGCGTGGTGTCGTAGAGGAACTCCACCGTCCCGGCACACCGGTAGGCAACCTTCTGCATCACGCGTATTGCAACTTCCGAAAGCTGCCGGCGCGTCCCGTCGGTGATCCCGGGCGCTGGTGTCTCTTCAATGATCTTCTGATTGCGGCGTTGTACGGAACAGTCGCGTTCGCCTAACGAGATCACGTGCCCGGCACCGTCTCCGAAGACCTGCACTTCAATATGCCGCCCGCTCGAGACAAAGCGCTCCAGATAAATACCGGAACCTTTGAAGTGTGTTTCGCTCAGGCGTTTGACAGATTCATAGGCTTCGGTCAACGAAGCGGCGTCTTGGCAGAGGCGCATACCGATGCCTCCACCCCCGCCCGCGCTCTTCAGCATCACGGGAAAGCCGATGCGCTCGGCCTCCCTTTGGGCCTCGTTCACATCCCGCAGCAAACCGGAACCGGGGAGTATCGGCGCATCGCTTTGTAGAGCGATCTCCCGCGCTGAGTTTTTCAGCCCGAAGCGGCGAATCTGCTCCGCTGTAGGACCAATAAACGCAATCCCGCTCAGCTCGCAAGCTTCTGCAAACTCCGGATTTTCGCTCAGGAATCCGTAACCAGGATGAATAGCCTGTGCGCCACTCACGTCCGCAGCCGCGAGAATTGCAGGGACGTTCAAATAACTCTGCGCGGCGACCGCGGGTCCTACTCGAATCGCCTGTGCCGCAAGTTCCACGTGCGGAGAGCCCGCATCAGCATCCGAGTAAATAGCAACCGGCTCGATACCCAGTTTCCGCAATGTCCGCATTATCCGGACAGCAATCACACCGCGATTGGCGACTAAGACGCGCTTAAACATTTAGCGGATTGCGTCCCGCACTTCAAAATCGATCGAAGCTTTATATTGAGTGCCGATCGGCGGAGTCTTCCGCTCACAGCTAAAAAGGTAAGTAAAACGGCGTAGGCAAGGCGCTGCCTGGGCCAAGGGACATGCAGACATCGATACACGTTAGTGTAGGGGATCTGCTCTGCTGCCTTCGTCTTCCAGATGAAGAGTTCAACGTCCTGGAACTCTCACCTCGGTGCGCTAGACGGACTTGTCCGCATCCCAGATAAGTAACTGAACCGGTGTAGGATCATAAGCGTTACAAGGATTATTCAGTTGCGGGCAGTTACTAATTAGCGCCAGAACCGATACCTCGGCGCGCATTTCGACATACTTGCCTGGTTCCGAGATCCCATCCGCAAACTCCAGCTTTCCATCCGGAGTTACTGGCACATTCATGAAGAAGTTGATGTTACTCCCAATGTCCCGCTTTGTCAGGCCGTACTCGCTATGAATGATCGCCCTCAAAAAGCTCTGTCGGCAAGCGTGCATGTACCGCTTCTCTAGTGCATAGCGGACGGTGTTGCTTTCGGTTGAGCAGGCGCCCCCTAACGTGTCATGCCGGCCGCAGGTGTCGGCCGTTATGGTCAACAGTGGGCGAGCTTGATTCGACATCAGCTTTGTTCCGGTCGTCAGATAGATGTTGCGCTGTCCAACAATCGTGTCGGTTGCACTATAGCGTTCCTCCGGATCCGCAGCGCTATAGAAGAAGGTATCGACGGCCTGATTCCCTCTCAGATCGACAATCCGAAATGTTTGTCCGGCTTCGATCCGATACATCCAGGGTTCGCCTGCTTCCAGAGTGAAATCATACATGGCAGCGGCAGGGTCTAGGGAACTCTCCACAATGATGCGGTCGGGCATAGCTCGTTAAAGAAAAAACCTTTCCGTATTGATAAACCCGCGCTCGTTCTCCTGACACGACCGGCGGCACAGGTCATCAGGCCCGGGCGCGGCCGTTCGATACAACGTCAGGTGAATGGGCTTCGGTGCATATTGCATGGCAGGATCCAACGGATGCTGATTTGTATCCAGGATCACCAAGGTGTTCATTTCGGCACGTAAATCGACCGAATCTCCTGGTTTAGAGTGGGGCAACACAAAATGCATGCCGCCGTCTTCCGTCACCATAACCTTGCTGAAAAGGTTCACGTTGAACGGCAGGTCACGCGCCGTAAGCCCATACTTCTCTAACTCGATCAGGAAGTTGTCATGCGGATTGCGATAGAAGTCATTGCGGGCTTGCTGGTAGCGCGACTCCCCGAACTGAGCCCTTGTCTGCGCGGCGTTACGGTGCCCTGCCAGCGGATCATGCCATCCACATGTATCGGCCGTTAACGAGCAGAGTATCCGGCCCATATCCGAATAAAGCACATGGCCGGCGGTGAGACGGGCCGTGTGCTGCGCCTTCAACGTGTCAGGCATGTTGTATCGTTCGCTCGGCAGATCGGCATTCAGGAAGATGACGCCCGCGTTTGCGCCACCCTGAGTGTCTGTCAGCCGAAGAGTTGTACCCCGCTTCACGATGTGCGACCAGCAATCGCCAGGGCGCACAGTCTCTTCCCAAAGGAGTGCAGGAGGAGTAATGGGACCGAGAGGAATCGAACTTTCCAGGCCTGATGAACTAACCGACATGAATACAAGTTAGTTTAGGGGATCAGCAGGCGTATTCCTCACAGGAACTGACCACACGGCCGGCGAGGCTTCAACAAATGAAACGAGGGAACGCTTTCTTACTTCGTCCCCTCCTGGGTTGATGCTTTAGTAATTTACGCTCGATCGCGCGATCGAGCCTTCAGCCGAGTATAGCCAACTGCTAGCAGAAGGCCGGAGCACGATAGAAAGATAGTGGAAGGCTCGGGTACTGGATCGATTCGGGCAAACAATCCGCCCGCTTCGCCGTTTGGACCAGCGGTGATGTACAAGGAGCTCGTCAGACCGCCGTTCCCGCCGTTCCCGAACGTCAGGGCCCAGAGTCCGTCATTCACCAAGGGGCTCGATTCCGACGTGCCAAGTGAGCCAACCAATGCGTAATTCGCGGGATTGTAGGCGTTGATCAATCCATCGCCAAAGTTACCTACCAGGAGATCGCCGCCCAGAGATCCAAATCCGGCCGGTGCTATCGCTACACCCCAGGGAGAATTCAGTGCGCCCTGCGAGATCAGGCGAGTAAAGGTGGAGGTGGAAGGGTCGAACACGTCGACGAATCCGTGGCCCGCACCCGCTATGTCGTCCATACCATTGCTCAGGGCGAAAGTGACATAGATCTTGCCACTAATGTTCTGGACATTGAAAGGTGCGTATCCTGCCGGAAGGTTCGGGTCTGAGAAAGTTCCGATGCGCGAACTCCCGCTGAAAACATCAATGGTGCCCTGCGCGAAGTTGGCTGCGTAGAGAACGTTCTGGGCACTTGAAATGGCTAAACCCTTATAAACTGCGCCCGTTTCAGAGAAGACCTGTTCTGCTGTCGTGCCTAACGCTCCCCGCCAGCCGGCTATCGTTCCGTTCTCGGATGCAAACAGGAAGCTATCTCCGTTGAACGATGTCGACCCGTTAAATACTTGGCCTGTAATGGGGGCCGAGCCCGTTGGCATCGAAACAACTAGCCCCTGCTTAACACCCGCAGAGTTGTAAAGCGTTGACTTCCCGCTTCCGTTATCCGAAATCCAAAACGGGCTCGTGGCACTGAAAGAAACGCCCCAAGGATTGATAAGGTCGGGATCCGTTGCTGACGTTTGTAAAGTTGTTTGGCTGAAGCCTGCCACGGAGGCGGCGAAACCAGAAGAGGAGGCCAGAAGAAGACAGACGCCGGCCACTAAGTGTTGAAGTTTTAACATAGACTTTCCTAAGCAAGACAAGACTGATTGCGAAGACAGCTTCAGTCTAACCGCCACTTAGTAAGTCGGTGTGTATCTTCTGATACGTTCAGACCTCAATTTGTGTAAGAGTTTTGTAAAAAGTCCCGCGTCCTCTTAGGATCGCCTCTTTGCAACTGTGTTACTGCCGGTAAGTGTTGCGATTCTAAGAACTTAACGAATTGGAAAACATCCCGGCTCACCCAGATGAATGTTCTACTCTGAAGTCTTTCGATCGGCGAAATGATTCAGGAAGCGTGGATTTTTCTCGGCCAGCGTGCCATAAATAGCAAGGCAAATATCCGTCCACTCCCGTATCCAGTCACAGTAATGCAGATTGGGGTGCCCGGTGTCGCCATAACGGACAAACGCCTCATGGTGACAACCACCCGCGCACAGCGGACGTGCCCAGCAGGTTTGACAATCGTACTTGTTACCGATGTTCCCGCGCGTCAGGAAATCGCTTTTCGCTGTGACATCAATCCCGGTGCTGATGTGCCCGAGCTTATGCTGATCGGAATCCACGAAACGGTGGCATGGGGCAATATCGCCCGACGGTCCCACACCCACTAAACCAAGCCCTGCGCCGCAAGGATGAGATTTACTAATTCCCTGGTGTAGCTCCGAAAGAGTATCGCTCACATTGGAGAATCCATGATGCTCCCCTCGCACAGCGAACTCCAGGTATTCCTGTGCCAATTGTCGGAACTGCTGCAAGACATTGTCCATACCGCGTTCGCCTATCGAATACAGCCGGTCGGGCGAAGTGGTCACGGGAGCAAACCCGACTTCATGAAACCCCAAGTCGTGCTTCAGGTGCTTGTAGACCCCCAGCACATCCACATCTGGAGTCGTCAACGTCACTCGCGCAGCAATGGGCCGTGTCTTATGCGTTGCCAGCAGCTCTCGAACTTTCGGAACCATGATGTCGTAACTGCCACGCCCATTTGAGAAAACCCGAAATTTGTCGTTGGTCGCTTTCGGCCCGTCGATACTAACGGTCACTCCTATCGAGTTCTCTGCCAGGAACTCAATAATTCCCGCCGAGAGCAACGTCGCGTTCGTAGTCAAACTGAAATCGATATTTTTGCCGCGCTTGGCTGCTTGTTCCCGTGCATACACCACAATTTTTTTCAGTAGCGGAAAGTTCATCAGGGTCTCGCCGCCGAAGAAGGTAATATGAATGCTCTTCCGCTCCCCGCTCTCACGAATTAGGAAATCCACCGTCTCCCGGCCGGTGTCCCAATCCATAAATTTCGGCTTGCCTTCCGGGGTAGCAACTTTGTCTTCACCAAACTCGTAGCAGTATTGGCACGAGAGGTTGCATTGGTTTGTAACATTCATCACCAGCGTCTGCAGGGGAAAGTCCGCCGGCGGTTCCTGCACAACGTTCTCGAACCCTTTTTCATCCCGAATTGCCCGAAGCGCAAACAGCTCCTGAACGGTGTCGGCAATATCATCGGCCGAAAAGCCCTTCGGCAGAAGATCGGAGACGACTTGCTCGGAGGAAGCCGCTCCCGAACGAAAGCGTTCCAGCACAGCGCTGCTTAGCTCGTCCAGCTGAAAGATTCCGCCGCTCGGCACCAGGTAAAGAAAGCGCGCGTCAGCTCCGGCAAACTCGCGGAACTCGCCCGTCGCATACAGACTGCTCATGGATTGTTAGCTCTCCACTTTCAGCAGGCATACCGAGGCTGCCAAGTTACAAAGATCCTAGCACCTGCCGCCGGCCATCTCAAGTTGCCAGGAGCGTGGGAGACGTTGTATAGTGCTTTAACCGTCAATAGAAGTCGCCAAGTCGCCTCTTCATGGAAACTTCATGGCAATCATCCGAACGCGACTTCCGAAACTGCTCTCGATTCTTTTTGCAGCCGTGACCCTGGCCTTCAGTCAGGACGCTTCCAACTCTGACTCCAGCAAGCCCGATCCGACCAAAGAAACCGAAGCAGGTATACCGGTTACCGATAAGTTGACGGTCGCGAAATGTGGCGGCTGCCATACCGCCGATAACAACGGCAACCTCACTCGCATCTCCTGGATTCGCACCACGCCCGAAGGTTGGCAGGAAGCCATTAAGCGCATGGTGCAGCTGAATGGCGTTCAACTAAGCGCTGACGAAGCCCGCCAGATCGTCCGCTACCTTGCGAATGACCATGGGCTCGCTCCCGAAGAGATGCAGCCCGTCCGCTGGTTCGTGGAAATGACCCAGCCGCAAATGGAGACTCTCCCCAGCCCTGCTATCCGTCGTGCCTGCACTACCTGCCATCCCTTCGCGCGTCCGCAAACCTGGCGGCGTAGTGCCGCCGAATGGCAACTCTTGAAGAACATGCACATCGGCTACTTCCCGCTGAGTCAGTTCGTCGCCTTCCACGACTTCCCGCACCCTGGTGATCATGACCCGAACGCGCCCAAGCCGAAAGAGCCGGTGGATCAGGCTGTCGAATACCTCAGCAAGAACTACGGCCTCTACTCGTCCGCTTGGTCCAACTGGCGCGCCCAGATGACTGATACCGATCTCAGCGGCCGCTGGTTGCTGACCGCCAGTGCCCCGGGCAAGGGCAAGTATTTCGGTGAGATGACCGTCACGCGCACCGCCCCCGGGGAATTTAAGACGGAAGCGACCCTGACCAGCGCCAAGGGCGACGTCAAAATGAAGTTGCCTGGCAGATCATTTCTCTACACCGGTTTTGAGTGGCGTGGCTCGGCTAATGCGCCTGACCTTGGCAACCTCCGCGAGGTCATGACTTTATCATCCGACCAGGCGAACCTCCAGGGCCGCTGGTTCTGGGGAGCCTATCAGGAGTTTGGCTTTACCATCTCCGCCCAGCGCGATATGCCGGAGATAACCGTCCTCGGCACCGACGTCGTCTCGCTTCAGGCGGGCTCGAAGAGCGCTCCCATGAAGGTGTTCGGTCAACACTTTCCCTCCGATCTGAAAGCCTCTGACTTCGATCTGGGCGCGGGCGTCAAGGTCACAAAGATTTCTTCCGTCGAACCCAAATCCGCCTCCATCACGGTTGATGTCGATCCTAAGGTCTTCGCAGGTAAACGCAAGATCGCTGTTCGCGGCCACCTCGCCACCGAGGCCTTCAGCGTCTACGATCACATCGAATACATCAAAATCACGGCGGAAACCGCGCTCGCTCACGTCGGCGGAACAGTCGGCAAAAAAGGCTACGTCCAGTACGAGGCGCACGCCTTTTCGAATGGCGGAGACGGTCTTCCCAACACCCCCGACGATGTCGACCTCGGTCCTATTCAGGCGCAATGGTCCGTCGAAGAATTCATCTCGCACAATAACGACAACGACAAAGAGTTCGTCGGATTTATCGACCCGAGCGGTCTCTTCACGCCCAGCCAGGACGGCCCTAACCCGCAGCGCCGGCTCTCGATGGATAACATCGGCGACGTCTGGGTGGTTGCCAAATACTCAGGCCCCGGCGCGGTGACCAGACCGCTCGAAACCAAAAGTTATTTGGTTGTGGGCATTCCCGATTTTCTACGCTTCGACAGCCCGGAAGTCGGCGGTTCGAAATAACCTGGAGGTTCTATGAAGCACTTGAAACCCATCAACGCGAAGGCGAGTCGCATCGAGGCTCAGGCGCACGCGCAGCAGAACGATGTGTTCGCGCTGCAGAGTGATCGGCCCGATCCTTCCAAGCAGCCCCACACACCGGTCGGATGCAGTCTCGCGTTCTTCCCCGGATGGGAAGTCGATTCCGCTGGCGGCACTGCCGGTCTCTGTCAGCCTGTCGAGCGCGATCTCTACGATTGTTATGCCGATTGTTTCTGGCCGGCCGCTGTGCCCGACCATCTCAATCGCTATCCCGATTGGTCTAAGAAGTGCGCTGCCGCCACCCAGGACTGGCGCAATCTCGATGTAGTGTTCCCGTAAGTCCTGTCAAGCAATATGAAAACCATAGCGCTCGCCGTTCTTGTCACGCTCTTCGCCGCACGATGCCGTGCCACCATCTACCTGGCCACCTATCAGGGCGAACTTCTGGCCATCGATGACTCGTCCTACACGGTCGCGAAGCGGATCAAGCTGAAAACCGGGCTGGCCCGCGAAATGCTGCTCATGCCTGACAAGAAGCGATTGCTGTTGATGACCAATCAATACTCGGGTATTGAGATCGTCGATCTCGAAAAAGGCGAGGTGATCGAGTCCTGGAATATGGATTCGCCCACCACTCATCTACGGCCGACTAGCATGGCCGTCGACCCGACCGGTCGATACCTGTACACCATGTCTGCGAAGTACACCAAGACTAAGGATCGTTGGGAGATCGGCAAAGACAAGCTCGCCGTCATCGACTTGACAACTCATCAGGTCGTTCGTGAAGAACTCTTTCCGGAAGACAAGAAGCCAGACTCCTTTGGCATGTCGTTCCGCGTATCGCCCGACGGCAAGAGCCTGTATCTTTTCGGCAACTCTGTTCTGATATTCGACACCACCACGTTGAAGATGGAAAAGGAGATTGATCTCGAGAAGCCCGTTTATCCCGGCATGTCACGCGTCAACTTCATCCCGGAGATCGACCCGCACGATTCTCCCGATTCCGTCACAGCACTCTTTCAGACTGAAGATCCTTACGTTCACCGGCGCATCTTCGGCTTGGCGACCTTCAATCTCAATACCAGGACCTTTACCTTCAATCCTATCGGCACCACGGTCCCCGGCAAGAACGAGGATGGCGGCATGTCCAACGTTCGTCTCTCGGCCGACCGTAAAACGGGTTATGCCGTGGCCAGCTTCGGCGATCATGGGGACAAAAGTTGCCAGTTCTGGAGCTTCGACATCGAGCGCAAATCGCTGAAGTCTCGCGAAGATTTCCTCTGCAATACCCGCTTTTACTTTTCCAGTTCTTACGATGGCAAGGATCTGTTGATCTATGGCGCGGGCTTTGAAATCGGCGTGTACGATGCAGCCACTCTGAAGCAGAAAAAGCTCGTAAATCTCGGCTACGACGTCACCATGGCCGGATTGGTGGTTGTACCTCCTGCTTCTGCGGCGCAGATCGCTTCGACCAGTCGCTGACGTTTGGCTCAAAAAGAAATTAATCTTGACTAAAACCAGGATGGTTTACTACCATCCTGGTAACCCTCATTCAGTCGCCCGTCTGACTGATCCAATCCCCGTCGATTTCCGTCCATAAACCTAATTACTCTGTGCTCTGCACAGCTAGGAGAACGAACGTGAAGTCTTTCAGATCAGGTGCCGTCGTCGCGCTTTTGCTGTTCGCCGGCGCGGGCCTTACTCAAGCTCAATCGACCTTCGGCACCGTGCTCGGCACCGTCAAGGAACCCACCGGCGCTGTCGTACCGAACGCCAGGGTGGAGATTGTCAACCAGGGTAAGAGCACAGTGAAATCTACCGTCACTGATCAGACCGGCACTTATCAATTCGTCAACATCGACGCCGGTACTTACACCGTTTCCATTGAAGCGGTTGGTTTTCAGAAGGTACAGTTCTCTCCCTTCGCACTCAGTGCGCGCGAAACCATGCGCCTCGATGCTGACCTCAAACTCTCTACGCAAGCTCAGACAGTGAACGTCGAGTCGGCTGCAGAAGCCGTCGTGCAGACCGACGCTTCTAATGTCGCCGTCACGAAAGGCAGCCTTGAGCTAACCAACCTTCCGGTCGCCATTACCACGCGCTCCAGTGGCTCTACCAGCGCCTTCTCAACGCTGACCGCTCAACCGGGAGTGCAAACGGACGCTAACGGCAATATCTCCGTCGCAGGGGCGGGCCCGTCGCAGCTCTCCATCACCATCGACGGCATCAGTTCCGTCGGACCAGGAACGATGGGTGCGCTCGGCGAACTCTTTCCCTCCTTCAATGCCATCGAAGAGATCAAAATCAGCGAGACTCTAAACCCGGCCGAGTACGGTGGTGTGGCCGATATCACAACGGTCTCGAAGTCCGGAACCAATCAGTTCCACGGCGGCGCCTTCGAAAACCTGCAGAACAGCGCCATGAACGCTTCCGATACTTTCAGCCACACCACGCCCACCATCAAAATGAACGACTTTGGGATCTATGGCGGTGGTCCGGTTTTCATTCCCCACGTCTACAACGGTCACAACAAGACATTCTTCTTTGGCAGCTTTGAGGCTCTACGCCTGCCCAAACAATACAGCGTCGTCGAAAGCGTGCCCACCATGGCCATGCGCAACGGTGATCTCTCCGGCTACCCCGATGCTCTCACTGGTTATCCGGGCAACATCATTCCTGCCAGCCAGATCAGCCCCTATTCGCAGAAACTGCTGAACTCTTACTACCCGGTTCCGAACTACGGAAACTTGAGCTCCGTCTCGAACAACTATCTCGCTTCGTTCAACGTTCCCATCAACAGCGCGCAAGGTGACGTCCGCGTCGATCAGGTTCTTAGCCCAAGGCAGTTGCTCTACGCTCGTTACACTTACAAAAATCGCCGCGTTCTCGATTATGCCAAGGACAGCTCCGGCAACCCGGGCTCTGAGCTTCTCGGTTCCACTTCAAAGCCTGAAATCTACAACGCCACCACCGTCGCTCACAATTGGATGATCACGCCCAGCCTTGTGAACGAGATACGGGGCGGGTTCACACGCATCCACCGCGACGTCACGTTCGGCGTCACCTCGGCTGCGGCAGCCAGTCAGTTAGGGTTGACGGAACTGCCTGGTCCGCTCCCTCCTGGTTACGACGTACCCACCGTGAACATTGCCGGCTTCATCGGTATCCACAGTCCGACCTCCTACCTGATTAAGAAGGAAGGTACCAGTCAGGTACTCGACACCTTGACTTACACCAAGGGTCAACACACCATGAAGTTCGGCGGCGATATCCGCAAACTCAGTAGCCTTCACACCCAGGTATTCAGTGATTACCGCCTCGGCTATTACCAGTTCAACGGTTCGGCCCTCGGTGACCTTCTCGGCAACGGTTCCGGCACGCCGTTCGCGTCCTTCCTTCTCGGCTACCCTGATTCCACATCGATCGCCACGGTCATCAACCCGGACACATATGCCTACGCCATGCACTACGCCGCCTTCGCTCAGGATGACTGGAAGATCACGCCTCGCCTTACTCTGAACTTCGGTCTGCGTTGGGAGTTCCATCCCTCCTTCCACGACCACAATCAGAATCTCGCGAACTTCGATCCTGATTACACCAGCACCGTGAACGGTCAAACCGTTCGTGGCGCGGTCATCATCCCGTCCACGCAAACTTATGCGCTGGTCAACCCGGGTTTCGTCGAGGCCATTGCGCCCACGCCCATTCTCACTGCTTCTCAGGCGGGCATACCTTCCAACCTGCGCTTTCCCAATTACACCGACTTCGCACCCCGCATCGGTTTTGCCTGGCGCATCTTCGGGGACAACAAGACCGTCCTGCGCGGCGGATATGGGCGCTTCATCGAGGCGCTCTTGGCCAGCGGAGCTATCGATGGTTGGGCTGTCGAATCCAGCAATCTCGGGACTTTCACAAACTCCCTGAACACCGCGGGCACCCCGACCTACAAATTGCCCTACTCTTTCCCTTCAAACATCTCCCAGCCGGGAACGCAGTTCTTTGATCTGGCTTCCGATCTGCATTACAAGGATCCCTACGTGCAGCAATGGAACCTCACTCTCGAACGTGACTTAGGTAAGGGCGTGGGCATCCGTGCCTCGTACGACGGCAATCACGGATCCAACCTCGGTGTCCTCGCTGATATCGATCAACTTCCGGCCAATACGCAAGGCTACAACGCTCTTGCGGGCAGCGTTCCGTTTCCGCTCATGGCCGATATTCTTTCGCAGAAGTCCGCCGGCTTTTCCAACTACAACGCGGGGACTTTCGCGATTCATAAACGCAGCAGCAACCTGCAATTCGAAGTCAGCTATGCCTACTCTCGCAACCTGACCAACGCGCTGGGCGCAACAACCTCGAGTGCCTCCGCCTACGCCAACGAGATGGGCGGCACGCTCAGCGATCCCTATCATCCTGGCCTCGATTACGGCAATACACCATTTACTCGCCGTCACCGCGTTCTGGCCACATTTCTTTATGAGCTTCCCTTCGGCAAGGGCCGTGCCTTCCTGAACAGCACAAGCGGCTTGCTCGATCGCGTGATAGGCGGCTGGGAACTCAGCGGCGTCTGCATTTTTCAAAGCGGTCCCTTCATGACCGTCACCACCAACAGCGATCCCTCGGGCACTGGCTACAATCTCTACAACTCAAATGGCGGCCGGGCCGACATCGCTTCCGGTACATCGCCCTATGCCGGTCAGTCCATCGCCCAATGGATCAACCCATCTGCCTTCGCAGATCCGGGTAACAACATCGGCCGCTTCGGGAACTCCTCGCAAGGGAATGTCGTGGGGCCGGGTACCCAGGCTGTCTCCATGTCTCTGCTGAAGCGGATTCCCATAACGGAGCGGATCCATATCCAGTTCGGCGCGCAGGTCGCGAACCTCTTCAACCACCCGAACTATGCGCCGCCGTCCAATCTGACGGTTGGTGTTCCGGCGTTCGGCCAGATCACGTCGCTTCAGAGCGCTGAAGGGGCAGGTCCCCGCTCCATGCAGATCGCGGGAAGGGTCACCTTCTAGATCGCACGACTAAACCGCGCGGCTGCCCAGCGAAACGAATGCTAAGCGGTCTTGAAATACCGCAAAGCTTTCAGGTCTGGCTGGCAGCCGCTGACTCCCGATGTAACTAGCGTCGCCCTCAACATCGTCGAATGAGTACCAGGAAAGCGAAGCTCTTAACTCACCCGCCACTGAAAAGAGCTTCCCCTGCCGATGAATCGCCAGATGAGAAGCTCCACTGCCGGCGCTCATTTCCACCGTGTTGACGCGCCTCAAACGCCCGTCATTGGATTCAAATACCGTGATGCGATCGCAGCCGTAATCGGTCGCCAACACAAATCGGCCACCCGGATGAAATGCAACCGAATGAGGATCGGGCAGTCGCTTGCTTCGTCGGATGCAGACCACATCCAATTTCCTTAATCACCTGAGTCACGCGGCCCAGTTCCCCGTCGACCGAAAGCGGCAGCACA
Source organism: uncultured Acidobacteriaceae bacterium (assembly GCA_963814195.1). Taxonomy (GTDB): domain Bacteria; phylum Acidobacteriota; class Terriglobia; order Bryobacterales; family Bryobacteraceae; genus Bog-105. Next base: position 230,491 of record CAWFBU010000001.1, on the reverse strand, counting down.
TTGTAAGCCCCGCCACCGTAAACTGCCACCACGATCCATCGACCATCCGGAGCAATGGCCACGTGTCGCGGTATTGTCGCTGATAAGGCCAGCGCTCGCCTGCTGATCAATCCTAACTTCCCGTTTCCGGGAGTCGACGGAATAGGACTCGACAGATCCCGTAGGCAAGCCTTGATACTCCACAACTTGATTCACGGCCAGCAGGTAGCCTCCGGTCTTCGCTCAGAATCAAAGACGCAGGAGTATCGCTCGGCACAGCCTGAATCTTTCGCCAGCCAGCCCTGTCCGTCGCGAACACCTCAATGCTCTGCCGGCGTGCCGCATACGCGAACCCAGCTCCGTGCTCTGTTGCTGTCGGTGGCAAGCCAAGACCCGCCACACACCCGAGTCCTTGCAGAAAGCCACGCCGCGTCGGACGGTAACTAACCTCCGTCATGCTCTGCCCTGCCTGGGCCGGATCGACATCGCGTGATGAAAGATGTTGTGCGGATCGTACCGCTCTTTCACGCCCTGCAGATACGGATAGAGATCGCCATCGCCGTAATACAGTTGCGGCCAGAACGAATACGCGAGCATATCCTGATCCGGGTAGTTGATGTAACACCCTTCGTAATGCTTGCCCGGGTAAGGAGTACCCGCAAACTTCGCCGGAACGTTCTCGCCGGAATAGAGGTCCGTGTAAAAGTCCCGCATCCACTGCAAGCGCCCCGCGTCGTCTTCCGGATTTCGCCAATATGATTGATACTGCAGCTTCATCACGGACGCCCGCTGCGCGCTCGATGTTTCGGCGACAAGCTTCTCCCGATTAGTCGCCCCGCCGTAAGAATCCACGGCCAGAATAGCGCCTCGTAAATTGATCCCCGGCATCTCCCGCTTCAGGTGTTTATAAATGCACTTAGCCTCCGCGGCGGTGAAGTTCTCCTTCATATAAGTCGACTTGTACTTGGCTCGCGATGGATTGCCCCCGCCCGAGCCACCTACCGTCGCGTCTAACCACAGGTGTCGCGTAAGCGCATGCTGCCCTGGACATGCCTTTCCGGCACTCGTCCCTTGCGAAACAATCTGGTCGCCGTGAATAGCCGAATGCTGCGGAGTCCCGTCACACTTCTCAAAGCGATCCAGAAACTCGTTCACCACACTTAAGTCACTGCAGGTGCCGTCCGGATTACAGAACTGAAGAGAGACATGAAACTGCCCGCTCGAGGCATGCGACAGGCCTAGCACCGAGAAGAGGCCCCACGTATCCGGATCCTTGCCACGGGTCGCCCAGTAGTCCCCGAAATTCATGAGGATCTCCACGAACCGAGCCTCGGTCATATCTGCCCAGTCAAATGAGACGCCGCCGCTAATCACCTCTTTCGGAGGCTTGGGAAGTCTGTCAAACAGAAAGCCCGTGATTACGCCGAAGTTGCCGCCCCCGCCGCCCCGGCAGGCTCGAAACAGATCCGCATCCCGTTTCGCCTCCACCCGGCGCTGCTGCACTTTGCCTTTTGCATCCACCGTCCCAATGTCGACAGCCGAGAGCCAGTCAACAGTCAATCCATGCAGTCGTGACAGCAACCCATATCCGCCGCCGCTGATGTGTCCACCCGCTCCCACCGTGTAGCATGTGCCCGCCGGGATCGTCACGCCGTGTCTCTTAAATAAATCCAGATAGACGTCTCCCAGTTGCCTGCCGGCGCTGATGCGATAACGGCCGCCGTCACCGGGCAAATGAGAATCAGTCAAAACGCTCAAATCCAGAATGGTGCCACCGGGATTGTTCACGACGAAATCTTCGTAACAATGGCCTCCGCTTCGAACCGTCGGTCGGCGCCCCTCATCCACTACACGCTGTAACGCGCTCGCTACCTCATCCGCACTTTCGCAGAGCTCAATCGAGTGAACCGCATCGCCGGGCGCCACCGGCCACCGAAGATTGCGACTCTTCTTCAGCGTGTCAAAACGGAGATCCTGCTCGTTTATCGAAGCAGCCATGAATGATCCATTCTGGCATTGTTACGTCGGTGTGCAAACTCTTTCCGATCGCTTTGCTGCTGGTTGGTCCGGCCCGCTCCCTACAATTTAAATTGAGAACCTGAATGGCCAAAGATCCCGTATGCGGAATGACAGTCGACGAAACCAAGGCTCGTCATTCGGAGTACCAGGGACAGTCGTATTTCTTCTGCTCCGCCGGCTGTCAAACCAAATTTGAAGCAGATCCGCCCCGCTTCCTCCAAACTGCCGCGCCTGCTCCGGCACACGGGCACCATGCATCGCCACCGTCCGCAACACCAACAACGCCCAAGCCGGACGCCATCTACACCTGCCCCATGCACCCCGAAGTGCGGCAGCTTGGGCCTGGCGCATGCCCGAAATGCGGCATGGCTTTGGAACCCCTCGAAGTCACGGGCGAAGAAAGCAACACCGAACTATTGGACATGCAGCGCCGCCTGTGGATCAGCGTCGCTCTCACAACGCCGCTCCTGATTCTCATGCTGTTGGATCTCTTCCCACAGGTCGACGGCGTCATTCCCGCAGCCGTCAAAGCATGGATTGAGTTTGCTCTCGCAACACCGGTCGTCCTTTGGGCCGGTTGGCCCCTCCTGCAGCGCGGTTGGGCCTCGCTTGTCAATCGCCACCTCAACATGTTTACGCTCATCGCGCTCGGCATTGGCGCATCGTATTTGTTCAGCATCGTCGCCCTGCTCTTCCCTTCCCTGCTCCCGCACGACCTCAACACCCCGATGGGTAGCGGGCCGCTGAAGGGTCCGCCCCTCTATTTCGAACCCGCCGCTGTTATCACCGCTCTCGTGCTTCTGGGTCAGGTGCTTGAACTCCGGGCTCGCAGTCAAACCAGCAGTTCGCTCCGCGCACTCCTTGACTTGGCCCCCAAATCCTCTCGTCTGATCGACGCGTCCGGTGCAGAGCGCGAAGTTCCGCTCGACCAGATCCAGGTGGGCGATCGCCTCCGCGTGCGTCCCGGCGAGAAAGTTCCGGTCGATGGCGTCGTCCTCGAAGGCAGCAGTTCCGTAGACGAATCGATGGTTACCGGTGAATCCATACCGGTCGAAAAATCTCCCGGCTCTTCGGTAACCGGAGCCACGGTCAACAGCACCGGCAGTTTCATCATGCGAGCCGAGCGGGTCGGTCGCGACACCCTTCTCGGCCAAATCGTACGCCTTGTCAGTGAGGCTCAGAGGACCCGCGCCCCCATCCAGCGCCTTGCCGATGTAGTTGCCTCCTATTTCGTGCCCGCCGTTATTCTCGTCGCCATCCTCACCTTCGCGATATGGGCCGTCTGGGGTCCGGAGCCTCGCCTCTCTCATGCCTTCGTGAATGCGGTGGCCGTCCTGATCATTGCCTGCCCCTGCGCTCTCGGACTCGCTACACCCATGTCCATCATGGTCGGAACCGGACGCGGTGCAACCGCCGGTCTCCTGATCCGCAACGCCGAAGCGCTGGAGCTTCTTGAAAAAGTAAAAACTCTGGTCTTCGACAAGACCGGCACATTAACCGAAGGCAAGCCCAAACTTGCCTCCGTAGTTACGACCGCAAGTAACATCTCGGAAGATGACTTACTCGCGCTTGCCGCCAGCTTAGAACAATCGAGTGAGCATCCTCTCGCTCACGCCATTGTTGAAGGCGCTAAATCCAGGAATTTGGCTATCCCCAGAGCCGAGCATTTCCAGTCCGTCACGGGTCGCGGCGTCACGGCATTTGTAAACGGGCACACCGTTCTCGTAGGCAGCGGTGATTATCTCCAGTCCAAGAACATCGACAGCACACAGCTGTCCTCAAGCGCCGAGCAATTGCGGAATCAGGGCCAGACCGTCATGCTCGTTGCCGTCGACGGCCAGCCTGCAGGCCTTATCGGAGTCGCTGACCCAGTCAAGGACACGACAGCCGAAGCCGTCCGCCTGCTGCATCAACAGAACATTCGTCTCGTCATGCTGACCGGCGATAGTCCCACCACTGCCGAGGCCATCGGACGGAAGCTCGGCATTGACGACGTGAAAGCAGGAGTCATGCCGGACGCCAAAGCAAGTGCCATTGCGGAGCTCCAGGCCGCTGGCAGTATCGTCGCTATGGCTGGAGACGGTGTGAATGATGCGCCGGCCCTGGCCAAAGCGCAGGTTGGCATCGCTATGGGAACAGGTACCGACGTCGCCATCGAAAGCGCCGGCATCACTCTGATCAACGGCGACCTTCGGGGTGTTCTGCGCGCCATTCGCCTTAGCCGCGCCACTATGCGCAACATCCGGCAGAATCTCTTCTTCGCCTTCGTCTACAACTTACTAGGCGTACCGATTGCCGCTGGCCTGCTCTATCCGTTTTTCGGGCTCCTGCTCAGCCCCATGCTTGCCAGCGCTGCCATGACTTTTAGTTCCGTCTCAGTTATCACTAACGCCTTGCGCCTCCGAAATACTGAGTTGTGATAGTCTGCCCGGAGACTACATGACTCTTACCAGGCGCACCTTGTTCCGTTCGGCCGTCGGTGCCAGCGCATTATTGGCAACCCGCTACTCATCACCTGCTGCTCCTACTTATCAACCCACGTTGGAATCTCTCAACCAGCACCCGGTGCCGCAGTGGTACGAAGACGCGAAGCTCGGCATTTTTATCCACTGGGGCCTCTACTCTGTGCCTGGTTGGGCGCCGGTTAAGAAGACAGATCACAACTTCAGTGCGAAGGATTGGATGCGCTTCAATCCGTATTCGGAGTGGTACTACAACACCATGCGCATCGATGGTTCGCCCACCCAGGAGTATCATCGCAAGACTTACGGCGCAAACTTCAACTACTATCAGTTCGCACCCGAGTTCAACAAGGCCAACGCAAGCTGGAATCCTGATACCTGGGCCCAGACCTTCTCCGACGCAGGCGCTAAGTATGTTGTTCTCACCACGAAGCATCACGACGGCTTCGTCCTCTTCCCGAGTAAGATCGCCAACCCCCACCTTGAAGCCTCCAAGCAGCGATCTACCCGTGACTTAGTCGGTGAACTTACCAAAGCCGTACGCCGAAAAAATCTTAAGATGGGCGTCTACTACTCGGGAGGATTCGACTGGACTTTTGTACCCGGTCCATTTGTCACTCCGGAGGACTCTCACAAAGGAACGCCACAAACCGAAGACTACGCCCGCTACATCGATTCGCACTACCGCGAACTGATTGAGCGTTACCAGCCGTCTTTCCTGTGGAACGACATCCGCTACGTCCCCAAAGGCAAGCTACTCGAAATCTTCGCCGATTACTACAACAGGATTCCTGAAGGTCTGGTCGACGATCGCTGGTCGCCCTTCAAGCACTCCGACCTCACAACTCCCGAATACCAGGAAGTGGCAGAGATCAAGCAGAAGAAATGGGAAGAGTGTCGAGGACTCGGCGCATCGTTCGGTTACAACCGCGCTGAAGGCGAAGCCGAAACTATCTCATCGCCCAACTTGGTTCACATGCTGGCCGACATTGTCAGCAAGAACGGAAATCTTCTGCTGGACGTCGGTCCCGAGGCTAACGGAACCATCCCCGCCATTCAGTTGGACCGGCTGCATCATCTGGGCGCTTGGATGAAGCAGAATGGCGAGTGTATCTATGGCACTCGGCCCTGGACCCGGGCGGTCGGAAAGACCACTGTCGGCACTGAGATCCGATTTACCAGAAAAGGCGATGCCATCTACGCCATTCTCTTCGGCAAGCCAACCGCAAGCGATCTGAGCATCGTCGATTTCAAACCGCCCAGCACCAACGTACAACTCCTGGGCACATCGAAACCAATCCAAGTTCGCCAGGATGGAGCCAACTGCCACCTCGCCCTTCCACTGGCTCAGGCGAACGACCTAGCTCCCGTTCTTAAATTCGGTTGACACGCGCAAGGGAACGGCTGCGCTTACCCGGTCGCCATTTGAACAATGGCGTCCACATGAATGCTCGCGCAATCAATCAGCGGGAATGGCGAAGTGCGCGGGTCAAATACCAGCGCTAGATCCGTTCCCCCCAGCAGAATGGCTTCTGCTCCCTGCTCGGCAACTAATCGCCTTGCCGCGCTCTCGAAAATGGATCTCTGGCCATCCGTCACAAGACCGCTAGCTGCCATCGTGACGTACGCCTGGTGCACATCGGTCAGTTCTTGACCGCTGGGCGGGATAATCAGGGCGGAGGGAATCCCGCCATAGAAGCCCGTCTCCATCACCGTTCGAGTCCCCAAAATGCCGATGCGGCTGAGTTGGCGCTCGGCTACTGCCCGTCTGACTTCCGCTATCAAGTCAACCACAGGAAGCGGCGATTCCGCCTTGAACGCGTCAATGCAGAAGTGTCCCGCAATGGACGTAATCGCCACGCAATCCGCACCGGCCGCCGCCAGTCGTTCGCTTAATTGTTCAAATATTTGGGCCTGCGCTGTCTGGTCGTCACGACCCAGGTTCTTCAGGAGCGTGGGAGTATCGGCGTGGACAATCGTCAACTCCAGCGCCGCTTTTCGCCCGGCGAACTCTGCAATCAATCGCCGGTAATAGAAGTCAGTAGCGGCCGGACCGATCCCCCCAATAAGCCCGATGTGCATAGCGAACAGATGAACAGCGGTTTACTGGAGCGCAGCGACGGTGCGCCACTTTTCGAGCGCATTCCTCAAAGCCATCAGGCTAAGTGGCTTCACTAGGTGGTCGTCCATACCCGACGCAAGAGATCGCTCCTTGTCCCCCGCCATCCCGTGCGCCGTAAGAGCCACGATCGGCGTCCGGTTCAGAGCGTCTGATTGCTCCATCCCGCGGATCTGTCGTGCAGCTTCGTATCCATCCACTTCGGGCATTTGGCAGTCCATCAGGACAAGGTCGTAACGTTTCTGCCGGAACATCTGGACCGCCACTTCGCCATTCGGTGCCAAATCGGAGTCACACCCTAGCTTGGCCAGCAGCTGTAACGTGACTTTCTGATTGATAACGTTATCCTCGGCTACCAGCACTTGCAGGTGCTCCAGTTGAACAGGCTCGAACTTCACAGGCGCCGCTACCGATTCGATCGGCTGCTCAGCTACCAAAAGAGGCAGCCTCACCCAGAAAGTGGATCCCCTGCCGACCGCACTTTTCAAGCCGACAGAACCGCCCATCGCCTCCGCTAATCGGGCTGAAATGGCGAGACCTAGTCCCAGCCCTCCGTGCTTTCTCGTCGTTGAGCCATCCACCTGCTTGAAAGGCTTAAAGAGATCGACTTGCGCTTCCTCAGAGATACCCGAACCCGTATCTCGCACCGCGATCTGCAACTGCTTGCCGCCACCCTGCAGCTTCTCGGCTCTTACCTGAATGGAGATGGAACCGCGCTCTGTAAATTTCAGAGCGTTGTTCAGATAATTGATCAGAATCTGACGAAGCCGGGCTTCGTCTCCCAACAGCAACTCAGGTATCGGGTTCAGATACTTCACTGAAAGGGTTAGTCCGCGTTCAAAGGCCGTTTTCGCCACCAGCGCCACTGCCTGATCGATAGTTCTCTTAAGGTCGAAGGCTTCGCTCCGGCAACTCAGCTTACCCGCTTCCATCCGACCCAAATCGAGTAGGTCATCCACAAGCCGCAGCAAAGCCTCTCCCGAATGTCTTATGGTCTGGGCCAGTTCCTGCTGTTCGTTATCCAGGGGACTGCTCATCAGAACTTCCGTCGTAGCTAGCACTCCGTTTAGCGGAGTCCGAAGTTCATGACTCACATTGGCGAGAAACAGACTCTTGGCTTGATTCGCTTCCTCCGCCAGGCGTCTCGCCCGCTCTTGCTCTTCCGACGCGCGGCGCAGTTCCGTCATGTCTCTGGAGACGGCTAGAATGCGTTCTGGCATTCCCGTCTGACCGACAATGGGATTGAAAGCTGTGTCCCACCATCTCATTTCTCCATTGATGCCTGGAAAATAGCCTTGAAAGGATCCGGTTCCCCCTGCTAGCGCCATTTGGAAGCCTTCTTCCGCTGCGGTCCGGTCCTTCGGTTCCTTCCAAAGTTCGAAATATTTCTTTCCAAGTAGCGCTGGTAAATCCGTTATCCCGAGTGCTCGAATGCCACCTGGACTCATCAGCTGCAATCGGCCCTCTAGGTCGAGAACTTTGATGCAATCCGCGCTGCTATCCAGAATCCGTCGCGTCAGCTCTTGGTTGGTATGCTGCTCGTGTTCCAGGCGCTTACGCTCGGTAATATCGTCAACTGTTCCTACCGTTGCAATCGGGGCACCCGTGCGGTCGCGGATCACAGTGGCGCGGCCATGCACCCAGCGCACGCTCTGGTCGGGCATTAACAGTCGGTATTCTCTTTCGAACTCCCGGCCCGCTCGATTAGCCGCAAGCCAGGTGTCCAGCAGAGCATTTGCGTCCTCAGGATGAAGGCGAGTTATCCATCCCAGGCCTCGCAACTCCTCCTGCTTCATAGCCCAGATTTCCTGCACACGCGGATTCGCGTACGAGACATGGCCATTCAGGTCAGCCTGAAAGATTCCAGCCGGACAGGAGACGCTGATCCCTCTGAAAATCTCTTCGCTTTCTCTTAACCGCTCCTCGCTCAGCCGCCGATCCGTTACGTCCCAGCAAACACCCTTGGCACCTTGCAGCTTGCCATCATTGGTGCGAAAGGTTCGCCCCTTCACTGCTACCCATCGAACTTTGCCCTTATAGGACACGCGGAACTCCGGCTCGAACGACTCCAACGTTCGAGCGGCATGCCTCAGCAGATTGATCGTTGAGGTGCGGTCCTCGGGGTGAACTCGCTGAAACCAATTACGCCAGGTTGGAACCTCCTTCTCGCCCAGCCCAAACAGTTGCTGCATCAGCAAGGACGCCGAGAAGCGCCCGCTCGTCGCATCCCAATCCCAACTGCCCATACGCCCCGCCTCTAGAGCCAAGTCGGTTCGTATTTCACTCTCCTGCCGCAGGTGCCTCTCGCGCTCTAACTCCCGCTCTCGTTCGAAGAGCACTGTCGCTGTTTTGGCAAGGTGAATCTCTCTCTGGCGATGCGAAATCTCCGACATCGTCTGAGCCGCCAGCTCGGTCAGCAGCTTTAGAGATTCTTCAGCGAGTTCCTGCCTGGGCTTTGTGTCGATCACACAAACCGTTCCGATTCGCAGCCCGTGCGCCGTCTCCATCGGAGCACCGCAGTAGAACCGAATGCCCGGCTCTCCGGTGACCATAGGATTGTCACTGAAACGGGGATCTTTTCTGGCGTCCAAGACTACCAGCGGATCTCGGCTCAGAATGGCATGCGAACAGAAGGCTATATCCCTATGAGTTTCGCGGATATTTAGGCCAACAATGCTCTTGAAGAACTGCCGATCCTCTCCAATCAGGGAAACAGCCGCTATGGGAACGGAAAAAAGCTGAGAAGCCAATCGGGCGATCCGGTCGTAGGCTCTCTCAGGAGGTGTATCCAGAAGATTGCAGTCGTTAACCGCACGGAGGCGTTGCTGTTCATCAGACGGAATCGGTGCTTGCATTTCGGTCTTCCCCTGCTAGTAGCTCGAGAGAAGCCCGGCTTGCCCTGTGATTACTACCAATGAAACTAGTGGACCAAAGGGCATACTTCTCTTAGATTCTGACGTGTCGCGCACTCTTCGAGCTCGCGGGATGCCGAACAGGCTAAACAGCTGTTCTAGACGCCAGACGGTCGTACTGGCCCAGACCATTATCTCACTCCGGGTGATATTTCAATTCCTTAACTTTGCTGAATATGGAACCCACCTCACGTTCACTCTCGTTTTGGTGGCAGGATAAGGACAGAGACGGACAACCTGTTATCTAGGGCATCAAGTCTGCGCTACGCGCTACGGCACAGTCACAGCTCGGGAAAATTCTTCCAAACCGCTGCCCAACAAAGAGATCCTGGACTTTTCCACCTGTGGAAAGTTCGTTTTTGCGTCTCTGGCTGCTACGGTAAATCGCCCCCGAAGGTCTCCTATGTCATCCAAGATGCTCTCCTCTGATCAGCTCGCTGCTAACCGGGCCAACGCTCAGCTCTCCACCGGCCCGCGCACCGAAGCCGGAAAAGCCAAGTCCGCCCGGAACGCCGTACGCACAGGTCTCACCGGCCGAAGCATTCTTCTCTCCAATACCGAAGCAGACGCATATGAGCTCCACGTCGCGCGTTTTGCATGCGAATACAACCCCGTCGGAGATCGCGAAGCCGAACTGGTCCAGAGCTTGGCCGACACCCAATGGCGTCTGAATCGCATCCCCGTTCTCGAAGCGGGTATTTATGCCGTGGGTCGCATCAATTTCGCCGATTTCTTCGCCGATCAGGAACCCGCTTTACAGGCTCTTCTCATTGAGAACCACACCCACTTCACCTATCGTCGCGATCTCATGAATCTCAGCATTCAGGAATCGCGTCTGCGCCGAAACCTCGTCAAAGATACTGCGGAACTAGCTGCCCTCCAGGCTAAGCGTCAGGAAGCCGAAAAGCCTGCCATTACAGCCGCCAGCAATACGCAAACACCGGCTGTTCAACCAAATGGGTTCGTATTTTCAACTGCCGCTGCAGCTTCGGCCGAACCCGCACATCCTGCTCACGAACCACTCATCAATCAACAAAACCCAACCCTGTTAGCATGATGTACCTCCATGCGAACAGCCGCACTTCTCATCAACCAGTCGTGCACAACAACATTGCAGGTTGCCGATAGGCAAACCGCGCTCCGCCGGGCCCTTACTTCTGCGCTCGTCTTATTTTGCAGCGTGACTAGCCTCTCAGCGGGGCCAGGCAAAACCGAAATCTTGTGGGACACCTACGGCATTCCGCATATCTATGCGGCCAATCGAACGGCTATGTTCCGCGCACATGGTTGGGCGCAGATGCGCAATCAAAGCAGTCTGCTCCTCCAGCTCTATGGAGAATCCCGCGGCCGCGGCGCCGAATATTGGGGACCCGATCATCTCGACCTGGACCGCTGGGTGCAGATCAATAGAGTACCGGAACGGGCTCGCGCCTGGTACAACGCGCAGGACCCCACCTTCCGCGCCTACCTTGACGCGTTTGCAGAAGGCATCAACGATTTCGCACGCCAGCACCCCGAAGCCGTCGATCCTAAATACCGCGTCGTTCTGCCCGTCAGCGGAATTGACGTCGTGGGCCATAGCCTCCGTGTCGTCCATTACATGTACATGGGCTCACAAGGCGAGCTGAAAAAGGAAGTCGAGCAAGCGCGCAGCTCGAATCAGGTCAGCTTCATTCTCCCCCACACCCTTACCAACGAGCAGTCCGAAACGACCCCCGGCTCCAACACCTGGGCCATCGGTCCCTATCACTCGGCCAGCGGTAAGGCGATGTTACTCATCAATCCCCATCTTGCCTGGGGCAATACGTTCTTCCGCTATATGGAGGTCCACCTCACCGCGCCCGACTACGACCTCTATGGTGCACCCCAAATTGGGTTCCCGGTCCCGGTCGTCGGATTCAACCGAAGAGCAGGTTGGGGACGAACCGTGAATACGCTGGACACCGTCGACTTCTATCGCCTGACTACCGCACCCGGCGGCTACCTTCTCGATGGCGCCACCAAATCCTTCGAACAGGAAACCAAAACGCTCAAGATTAGGCAACCCGATGGAACCATTCGCGAAGAGTCACTGCATATCAAACGATCGGTTCATGGCCCCGTCGTCTACGATCAGAACGGCCTTACGGTGGCCATGCGCGTCGTCGGCCTCGATCGGCCGAGAATGCTTGAACAGTGGTTCCGCATGGGCGAAGCCCAGAACTTACCGCAGTTCCGGGCGGCGTTGCAGATGATGTCCGTGCCCATGTGGAACGCCAACTATGCCGATGCCGACGGTCACATTCTGCTCACCTTCGATGGACTTCTGCCCCGGCGGAATCAGGGGGACTTCAACTACTGGTCTCATCTCGTACCCGGCGATACCTCAAAAACACTCTGGACTGGATATCACGATCTGAAGGATCTTCCGCAATCTCTCGACCCGTCGTCCGGCTTCAACCAGAACGAAAACGAAGCGCCTTGGTTCAGCACGCTCCCTCCGCTCGAACCCTCCCGCTTCGCAACCTACCTCGCACCCGGCCTTCAATTCATGCCGACCTACCGGACCCAGCGATCCTTACGCATGATCACGGATCCCAAGCCGATTTCCTTCGATCAGTTCCTTCTCGATAAGCACTCCACACGCATGGAGGCAGCCGACGCAATCCTGCCCGACCTTCTAAAGGCCGCCGAAAGCTCGGCTGATCCCTTCGTCGTGAAGGCCGCAGCCGTTCTTAAGCAATGGGATCGAAGCACCAATGCCGAAAGCCGCGGAGCAGTCTTGTTTGAAATCTTCTTCAATCAGCATTTCGGCAGTTCCGGAGGGATCGATCCCCTGCTGCGGGTTAAGTACGATCCTGCGGATTACCTTCACTCGGCGTACGGTCTGGCCGATTTGCAAGCCGCCCTAGCTTCTCTCCAGAAGGCGGCCGGCATATGCCTCGCAACTTACGGCGCGCTTGACATACCTTGGGGTGACGTCTACCGTTTCCGCAGCGGCTCGACAGAAGCTCCCGGCAATGGCGGACCCGGTCGACTGGGCGTTTTCCGCACCATCACCTATGGAAAGAAAGAGAACAAGCGTGCCTACGCTGTGCACGGGGAGACTTTCGTTTGCGCGATCGAATTCGGAACACCGCAACGCGCACAATGCGCCCTTAGCTACGGTAATTCCTCACAGCCCAGCTCGCCCCATCTTGCTGATCAATTGCCTCTGATGACCGCTCGTAAACTTCACCCGGTCTGGCGCGATCGCAATGAAGTGAGCAAGCATCTCGAAGTTCGCGAGGCCTTCTGATGAACCGCCCTTTATCGTGGCTGGTTACAGTTTGTTGTTCAGAAGATCGGTGATGATTGCCGAGCTCAGCTCGACCGAATCAACCTGGTACTGGCCGCTTTGGTATTGCTGCCGGAGTTGCTCTACCCGAGCCTCACGCGCCTTATTCGCTGCTTCGGCCTTCTGCGTGGCAAGCGTTTGTTGACTCTTGTCCAGAGCTCGCGCAACGGCGGTTCCATGGGAGCCTGATGTTCTGCTGAAGAAGTTGATTTCAGACATTTCGACCAGCACTTTCTAACTCTCGACAGGGCTCGGGACGGTCAGGTAAGCCTGACTCCCTTGCCCTTTCCACATAGTACAAGAAAATCTCAACGGAAATTCACTAAGAGTTTTCCGACGCCTAAGGGCTATGTAGTTTCCCGATGGTCCTGCCGATCCGTAAGGCAGAATGGTCACTCGCGAAAGGCTTCCTGCAACTTCCGCCTTAATTCCCGGTCCTGAGGAAGCGACGGAGACACGGGACGAGTTGATCTTGAAACATCTCCCGCAAGTGAAGCTCATCGCCCGGCAGATCAATGACCGGCTGCCTGTTTCGGTAGGCATCAACGATCTGATTTCTGCGGGTACAATCGGCCTGATTGCCGCAATCGACCGCTATGATCCCAGCCAACGGGTGAAGTTAAGAACCTTCGCCGAGTACAAAATTCGCGGGGCGATACTGGACAGCCTTCGCACAATGGATTGGGCTCCGCGCCAACAGCGCCGCCGAGGTAGGCTGATGGACTCGGCTATTGCAAGCCTGGAGCAGAAACTTCACCGGAAACCGACTGCATCCGAAGTCGCAGAAGAACTATCGATGCCGGTGGAAAGGTATCAGGAGTGGCTTTCGAACAACTTCAGTCTCACGCTAGGCAGTCTCGACGCGAGAGGAGTGGAAGAGCAAGGCCGGTGTTTGCTTCACCATCTGGCTGATCAAAACGGATCCTCGCCTTCGGAACTGCTGGAACGCTCTGAGTTGGAGAAGATGTTAGCCGAAGCAATTGAGGGACTGCCCTCTTTAGAGAAAACGATTTTGAGCCTCTACTACTACGAAGAAATGACACTACGAGAGATCGCCCGGATTGTGGATCTGCATGAATCAAGAATCTCCCAGCTCAAATCTCAAGCCATTCAGCGCCTTCGATCCATCATGGCCAAAGGCGTCAGTCTTCCCGATCCGACATCGGTGAGAGACTCAAGGTGAGTTCCTTGTGATCTCGGGTGACTGAAACAGGAACCTGTTTCGTTGAACTGCGCAGAACGCGGCGAAAATCATCGGTCGTTCTCACTGGATGATTCCCAGCCGACGTCAAGACATCGCCAGCTTTGAATCCAGCCTTTTCGGCTGCGCTGCCCTGCCCCACCGCGCGCACGAGGACACCTTGCGTGACACCAAAATACTGCGCGAGTTGCGCTTCCAGCGGCTCACAGACCAATCCAATGGTTGGAGTATCCCAAAGCATCATGACTCGGGGGATCTCGGTGATGATCATGCTGGTGGGAAAATACGGCCCGTTACCGCTATTCAGAGCATTCTCCATGCTTTGCGTCTGCAGAAGCGAATGCGGGGTACCGGTTGTTACGGTCACCGATTGCTCCTTGCCATTGCGCCAGATCGAGAGCCGCACCTTCCTGCCGGCAGGAGTCTCGCGAACCAGACGAATGAATTGCTGGGTGCCCAGAATATTTTCGCCGTTGTAGGTGAGCAGGACATCTCCAGGCTTGATACCGGCCGCATCGGCGGGGCCGCCTTCCTCGATGTTGGTGACTTCAACACCGCGCTCTTCGGTCATCTTCAGCCGGCCTGCACGGTCTGCGTCGATATCCACAATGCCGACGCCCACATAGGCGCCGCGCACCCGCACATCGTTGAACAGCCGGGCATCCGGTCCTAGACTTTGCGCAGATGCTCTGGGCGCCGCAAACAAAGTTGCGCCGGCAATTGCTGCGGCCAGTATGCTCTTCGCTAGCATCTCTTTCTTCTCATTTCCGAAGCTTTCAAGCTTCTGAAAACTTGGACGAATTAAGCAAAAAGATGATTGGTCCCGGTCGACAATTAATATAAACCGGGGTGCTTACCGGAGTTCAGAATCTGCACGCAGCGGGAATGCAGGTAATCGTCGCTCGGTTCGGACCGTACAATGCTTCGCAACGTCTCTGCGAGATCGGCACTAACGGGAGCAGCCGAATCAGCAGGAATCAAGACATCGATCGCCTCGGTCCGAACAGCGGGATTAGAATCGCCTTCAAGGACCTGCAAAAGGGCATCGCGCGTTTGTCGATCGTCCTGGAAGTGACGCAGTCCCTCCAACGCTTTCAACCGTACCGCGGCGTTCTCATCGTGGGTGACGCTGTAAAGCAAAGCATCGCGTATATCCGAGCCATCGTGGCCCTGCAGCAGTTCGACTGAATCCACACGAAGGCCCGGGTCAGCAGGATCCTTACTAGCTTGCAATAAGAGCTCTCGGATGCTGGCATCGTTGATGCCGCCGACGATCTCCCGTTGCCGGATCTGATCGACAAAAATATGGACTCGATTCTTATCGCTGCCTTGAACAGCCCGAACACGGGAAAACGTAGGAGCTAATCCAGCTTCGCTCGAAGGCCCAAATTGCAGGTTAGTGATGATCGGAAATTGGTCGGCTACGCGAGAAAGGCTGAAACCCAAGAACAGAAACAAGGAGGCAAACGCGAGCTTCGGTGACCAGTTTGCCGACGAGAACTGACGGAGCCGAAACTCAGCCTCTTGAGAAATGATGGGCGCGGAGAAGACGTCGTCTTCTCGGACTGCAAGGCGAGCCGCAAATCGCGGCGGGACTGTGACAACAAGTCGAGCGGTACATCCTGACGTTCAGCATTCAGAGACGTATGCCAGGACTTCTCACGCGCGAGCGCCATTTGGCAAAAAGAGCAGTCCGCCAGATGCAATTCCAATTCTTCTTCTTGGGCGAATTCAAGTTCGCCATACAAATATAAGGAGAGGTTTACTTGGACTTGTTGACAGGTCATTTAAATTCTCCGAGAGCCGCTCGCATTTTTTGGGTAGCTCGAAACAGGCAGTTCTTGGCCGCCTCCTCCGTGACTCCCAGGGATTCGCCGATCGCGCGCAAACGCATCCCTTGAAAGTGCCGGAGTTCGAAGACCAACCGCTCACGCGGCGTTAACTCTTCCAATACGCCGTGCACCCGAGCGCTAACTTCCGCACTGAGCAGCCGTCGCTGCGGATCGACATCGGCCCGCTCCTCCGGAAGGAACTGAAAGCGATCCATTTCGGTATCGCCCTTTGCCACTGACGATGCTTCTTCCTTGCGAACCTTACGCTTGCGGATTTGGTCGAGGCAGAGATTAGCCACAATCCGGTAAAGCCACGTACTGAAGCTGCAATCGAAGCGGAACTTCGAGAGATTCCGGTAGACCCGGAGGAACGCTTCTTGATAAACGTCGCGGGCGTCCTCCTGCGAATGCAGTAGATTGAACGCCATGCGAAGCACATTCGTGTCATAGGCTCGGACTAGACGCTCAAAAGCATCCGAGTCACCCGCCTGGGCCGCACGGATCAACGCATACTCATCCTCTCGTCCGAGTGATGCCGCGGTTTGAGAGCTCACAGTCGCAAGGGATTGGGTTAGAGTGTCCACCACTACGATGGACGTACGAAATTAATTTCGTCTCGCCGGGCGCGCCCACGAGAATATCTGTTAACTGGCGAGTTCGAGTTCGATCAATTTTTTAGCTGGATCGAGATTGGCGATTCGGAAGCTTCGTACTTCACCCGGCCCGGGCAGCGGGCTTTCCACCACCATCTCCGTCTCCCGCGCCCTGCTTCCAGCGAGCAGACAGCATGGCGCCGAGTGAGCCGACATCAGCAGATTTCTCGATCCCGCATCTGCCCGTTTGCGTCTCACCGGCTGCGCCTGCTTCAACTGACAAATCGCAATGACGCCCTCACCGAGTTCAACGCGTGCCCGCGAACCCTGAACTTCCAGCAAACGGCCGCTGACGGTTTCTCCCGGCCGATGCTCGGAGATGTAATGGTCCACTGTGGTCGGCTCGAGCTGCCTCATTCCGAGTCGCAAGCGGCGCCGCTCGTTGTCCACTTCGAGCACTACCGCCTTTACCGTCTGCCCCTTTGCAAGCTTCTCTTTCGGGTGCTCAATCCGTTTCTCGTTCGTGATGTCCGAGATGTGGATCATTCCCTCGATTCCTTCCGTAACGGACAGAAAGCTCCGAAAGGAGTGAGGTTCGTGATGGCGCCTTCCACCGTGGTACCCGACCGGGAACTGCCTTGGCACAGCTTCCCAAGGGTCGCCCAGCGCCTGTTTGTACCCGAGGCTGATCCGGCGTTCGGCCGTGTTGATTTGCAGGATAACTACTTCGACACGCTCGCCGGCTTTCAACAAATCGCCGGCCTTGCGGACGCGTTTATCCCAGGAGAGCTCGGAGAGATGAACCAGGCCATCTACGCCCGGCATTAACTCAATGAACGCACCGAAGTCCGTCAGGCGAGACACGGTTCCCGTAATCCGGTCACCGACATTAAACGTGCGCGCAGCCACCTGCCAGGGGTCTTCCTGCAGTTGTTTCAGGCTCAGAGAGATCTTGCGTGTAGCCGGATCGATCTTAATAATCTTGACTTCAAGTTCATCGCCCGGCTTCAGCAGGTCGCTCGCCTTACCGATGCGTGTGTGGGACATCTCACCAACATGCAGAAGACCATCAACGCCTCCGAGATCGAGAAACGCACCGAAGTCCATCACGCTACGAACCTTTGCGCGGACCACCGTCCCTTCCCTCAAATCGGCAAAGGCCTGCTGCCTGCGATGAGCGTCTTCCTCTTCCAGAACTACCCGGCGATCGACGACGATATCTTCCTTTTCGGTGTCCAGCTTTGTGATGCGGCAGCGAATTTCCTGGCCCACCAGCTTAGGCATGTCATCCGCTTCACGAACACCGCTTCGAGATGCCGGCATGAATGCGCGCACGCCGATCTCGACGCGGAATCCACCCTTCACCTGCTCGGCCACGGTGCCTGCGATGATCTGCTTTTCAGTAAAGGCAGTCTGCAGGCTGGTCCAGTCCTTGGGGCGCTCAACCTCTTAAAGTCGAGAGCTCGTAGTAACCTTCCTCATTCGCGGACCAGCGGTAACCACCACCTGAGTCACCGGCCTTCGGCTCGCCTTCCTGCGTCTCATGCCATTTCGCGATCGACAGAGAACCTTCAATCTTACGGCCGATGTCGATGAGAATGACTTGCGGGCCGGACTGAGACAATAGTTCCGTTGAACGTTTGCCCCCCGACCGCCGCATCAGCATGGTGTTGCTGTTCGAAGCTGGACAAAATGTCGGCGAATGATGATTCTTCCTGCGGAGAGGACACGTCCGCGGGAGAGGAGGGATCCAAATTCACGTTGCTCATGACTGCTGGGATTCCCCTTATTCTGGCACAAGGCGCACCCATGAAGGGCCTTAGAACGCGAGGTGGTTTGGGCGGTCTTTTCCAGCCTGGCTGGTTCCGCGTACAGGACTTCGCATGGCTGCTGTTTATCGTCACACTGATCGCCTTCACGCCCGAGACCAACTACGACCTTCCAGATCCTACTGGTGCTGCTGGGCTTGTTCCAGATGGCGGAGCCGCGCTTTCGCGTGTTCGCCTCGAGGCGCGGGAAGATTGCGTCCATCATTCTGAAAATGCTGTTCTGCTACCTGCTGATCGGCTATACGCACGGCATCGCCAGCCCGTATCATCCAATTTTGTTGTTCCGGTCGTATCGGCCGCAACCACATTTGAATTGGCCGGCGTGTTTGTTGTCACGCTGATTGCAGCGCGGCCTATTTTTCCTTTCTGCTTCCGGTCTTATGTTGGAACACGTAGAAGTGCCGTCGGACTTTCTGGACCTGATGGGGCTGCGGGTTTCCTTCTTCGCGCTTGTAGCATTTTTAGTTTTTGAGCAGGCCAAGTTGAAAGCGCAATCAGATGGCACGGACGGAGGAAGCAGTGGCACAACTCTCCGAATCAAACCGCAGCCTGCGAAGGCCGAAGCCTCCCTGCGGCGTACGGAGCGACTGGCGGCACTGGGGCAGTTGACGGCGGGCTTGGCGCATGAGCTGCGCAATCCGCTGGGGACCATACGAGCTTCGGCAGAGATGCTGAATAAAGATGACGCCCGCAACCGTCCGGAAGTCATGACGGAGATGTCGAACTATATCCGCAGCGAGGTTGACCGGATGAACGGCCTGATCACCAGCTTTCTGGATTTTGCAAGACCGCTGCAGATCCATCCGGTGGAGGCAAATTTGCGATCGCTGGTAAACCAGGTTTTTCGTGAGCAACACGCGCTGGCAGAGCGGCGTGGTGTGATGCCTTGGTCACTGCATTGCCGGAAGGATGATCTGCGCATTTACTTTCGATCCGGACCTGCTGCGGCTGGCACTCTCCAATCTGCTGCAGAATGCCATTCAGGCCAGCGCGTACGGGCAGACCGTGAGGTTCGGTTGGCAGACGGAGCCGCCGGGTGGGTCAAAATTTCCGTAACGATGCCGGCTCTGGTATCGATCCGGAGCATCTGGAAAATATCTTCAACCCTTTCTTCACGACTAAACCCGAAGGCATGGGCCTGGGTCTCGCGATTGTGTCGAAAATAGTTGATGAGCACGGCGGCCGTATTGCCGTGAACCAGCGAAAAACGAACGGGCACGACGTTCGAGATTGTCCTACCGAGAGAGCAGCCGACTTCATAAATGCCAAAAGGACGAATTCTAGTTGTAGAAGACGAAGACAAATTGCGCCGGATTGTGCAGCTTCACTTGGAGTCAGAGGGCTATGACGTAGACGGAGCACCCTCGGCGGAACAGGGACTTCCGTTAGCGACTCTCGCCGATCTAATCATTACCGATTTCGATTGCCGGGGATGGACGGACTGCAGCTGATCGGGACAACTGAAAACACGAGGCATCGGCGCGAGCCGTGATTGTCATTACGGCGCATGGCTCTGTTGAGACAGCCGTGGAAGCGATGAAGATGGGCGCCGTCGACTTTCTGCAGAAGCCGTTTTCGCTGGATCATCTGACAACCGTCGTGCAGCGGGTGATGGCGGTGCGATCGCTGCAGGACGAAAACCGCCGCCTACGCGACCAATTGGACACTCGCTATCAGTTCGACAACATGATCGGCCGAAGCCCGGCGATGCGTGAGATCTTCCAGACTGTCGAGCGTGTGGCATTGACGCGCGCAACGGTGCTGCTGGCGGGCGAAAGCGGTGTGGGCAAAGACATGATTGCGCGAGCGATCCATCAGCACTCACCGCGTAAGACTCAGCCATTCGTGAAGATCAACTGCACCGCTATTCCTGAGAATCTGATGGAGAGCGAGCTTTTCGGATTCGATAAAGGTGCCTTCACGGGCGCGAATGCCAGCAAGCCGGGCAAGTTCGAACAGGCCGACGGCGGGACCGTGTTTCTGGACGAGATCGGCGATGTGCCGGTGAACATTCAGGTGAAGCTGCTGCGCATTCTGCAGGAGCGGCAGTTCGAACGGCTGGGATCCAACGTGACCCGCGATGTGGATGTGAGGGTGATGGCAGCTACCAATGTGGATCTGCGCGCGGCGCTGGAGCAAGGGCGCTTTCGGGAAGATCTCTACTACCGCCTGAATGTGGTTCCCATCAACGTTCCGCCGCTTCGGGAACGGCGGGAGGACATTCCATTTCTCGCCATCTCGCTTCTGAATAAAGCACGCGAGCAGACCTTGGGTCGCACGTGAAAGAGATCAGCCCGGCGGCGATTGACCGACTTGCTGGAGCACTCCTGGCCAGGCAATGTGCGGGAACTGGAGAACACCATTGAACGGAGTATGGTGTTGAGTTCCGCATGAAGTCCTGCAACCGTCGGACATTCGGATGGAAGCATCGAGGCAATTCCGCGGCCAACCTGTCGCAGCAGGCGCCGCTGCTGCCAGAAGGTGAAACGCTGGAGCACTGGGAGCAGATGATGATTCGCGAAGCACTACGCCGCGCGAACAACAATAAGAGTCAGGCCGCTCGACTCTTGGGGTTGACGCGCAATGCGCTTCGTTATCGGTTGTCCCAGATGGGTCTGGAGAGTGGGTCCGCAGAAAACGACGACGCGGCGACCGAAGGTTTGTCGAAGTAGATTTGATGCCCCTAAGGGAACTCTATCTTCCCCAAAGCATCTTGTAGCACGGCTTCGGGAATCGCCGGAGCTTTAGTAACGAAGGCGCAGTAGTCCACCCGTGCAATCGACTTCGCGGGTAGCCAGCGAAATGTGGGAACTCCGAAAAGAGTAGCGCGGCTGACCATAGCTCGCCTCGATTCCACCATCGGAGACACACCAAACTCCATTCCACAGGCCAGACCCTCCCCGTTCCAGGGTGCTTGCGTGCGGAGATGATTCTCCTCCCAACGCGCCAGCCACGGGAAGTCGGCGGATCGCCAGAGATACCCGACCAAAATATGGCTCTCCGGCGACCAGGCCATGAACCAGGCCCGCTGATCGTGTGGATTCATCAAGTGCGCAGTGAATCCGGCAGAGACAGGCTTGTCCGGGAACACTCGGAGATCTTGAACGGAGCCGTCCCTCATAGGACAGAAAGGCCATTCAAATTCAGCGTCCGGCTGTTGTCCACCCTGACCCGCATTGAAACTGGCATCAATCACTTTCGACCTGGTAGCTGACACCCGAAACTGAGTTGAGCCTCGTTGGAGGAAGGGCGATCCGAGAGTAACGTGTTGTGTCCACGCGATAGGGCGATCCGTGTAGGAAAGGTTCTCAACTTCTTCACTGATGCGAACCACCGGCGAATCTTGTTCTATCGAGAGCACCCGTTTGAACCGCATTTCTGATTTAGGAAGCACTGCTTCCAGTGAGATTGAGTCATTGTTCGCGGAGACTTCGTAGGCGGCGATGGTGGCCTCGCCGTGAATTGGCATTCCGGCGCGAGCTTCCTCCGGGCTCGGCGCACCGAATATGTCGAGACAGATGTTATGCCCGAGAATGCCGGAGAGAAGATGCGCTTCAGCATCCGGGCCATACTCCGGGTGCTTTGTCCGATCGTAAGATGACGGTTCAATACTTGGCCAATGCGGAGTCCATAGCGGGTTGACTCCGGATGACTTATGCAGGATCTCGGCGATGTGCCCACCTTCCTGCATAACGGTGAGCCGGAGTAAATTGTTCTCGATCTGGACCGCGCGCCTGTTCTGATACGTAACCATCATTAGAGTCGGACGATTTTGTTAGAGCTGATTCCTTTGAGCGCGTTCCGAGTGTCCACAATCAGCTTACTTTCGTGCAAGATGGCATGGTAATCAACACCGGTATGATCCGTAACGATAACTACGCAATCAGCATTACTGATAGCGTGTTGCAGCGGCAGTGAGGCGAGCTTCGTACCGTTGATCTTGAACTCGGGGACAAAGGGATCGGAGTAGCTGATTTCGGCCCCGAGTTCCTTCAGGAGAAGCAGGATATCAAGTGCGGGCGATTCGCGCACATCGTCAATGTCGCGCTTATAGGCGACACCCAGAATGTGAATCTTTGAACCACGGACCGGCTTCGCACTATCGTTCAGAGCGTTTTGAATTTTCTCGACGACGAATTCGGGCATGCGGCCGTTGATGTAACCAGCCAGTTCAATAAAGCGGGCCTCGATACCAGCTTCCTTGCTCTTCCACGAAAGATAAAACGGATCGATCGGGATGCAATGGCCACCAAGTCCCGGACCTGGATAGAACGGCATAAAGCCGAATGGCTTGGTGGCCGCTGCATCGATCACTTCCCAGACATTGATATCCATGCGATCACACATCAGCGCCAGTTCGTTCACAAGACCGATGTTGATCATGCGGAAAGTATTCTCAAGCAGCTTCACCATCTCCGCGACCCGTGTCGAACTGACCGGAACCACGGTGTCCAATGCCTGTTGATAAAAGAGCGCACCCAAGTTCCGTACACGTAGGTGTGATGCCGCCAACCACCTTGGGAATGTTGGAGGTGTGGAACTTGGGATTCCCTGGATCAACCCGCTCAGGTGAAAAGCAAAGGAAAGAAGTCTTTGCCGATTTTGAGGCCGCTCGTTTCAAGCTTCGGGAGGACCAGTTCATCCGTCGTGCCCGGATAAGTGGTCGATTCCAGCATGACCAACAATCCGGGATGAAGGTACTGCGTAATGGCATCCGAGGCAGCGACCACGTAGCTCATATCCGGATCTTTGGTTTTGCGAAGCGGTGTCGGCACGCAGATATCGATGGTGTCGAGTTCCGCGATAACCGAGAAATCGGAAGTGGCTCGCAGCTTTCCGCTCTTCACGAGCGGTCCGAGTACGTCACTGCTGACATCTTTCACGTAAGACGACCCGCTATTAAACTGGTCCACCTTCGACTGCTGAACGTCGATGCCTATTACCTCAAAGCCTGCCGCTGCAAATTCAGCGGCAAGGGGTAGACCGACATAACCCAATCCGAGAACTCCCACCCGCGCGGTCTTGTTGCGGATCCTGGTGCGGAGCACCTCGGCTTTGTT
The DNA here is from genome assembly GCA_963814195.1 of uncultured Acidobacteriaceae bacterium. Lineage (GTDB taxonomy): Bacteria > Acidobacteriota > Terriglobia > Bryobacterales > Bryobacteraceae > Bog-105. Next base: position 207,169 of record CAWFBU010000001.1, on the reverse strand, counting down.
GATGAGCTTCTCGCAGGAAGACTCAAGTGCTTCAGAGATCAATAAAAAACTGCCTTCGCCAATTATTTCAGCTGGGCCGGTGAGATACACGCTTTCATCCCAGCGAAGCTTGAGGATCCCGGCGGGAGTATGGATCTCCAGCGGACTCTCAGCTACATTCCTGAGGATAGCAGCGATCCCAGCTCCGGTGGATCCCGTGCCGGAACTCCGGGTCTCGCCAGCTCCTCGCTCGAAAAAAACGGCCTCAACGGAGTGACGGTCTATGACGCGCACGAAAGAGATGTTTGATCGTTTGGGGAAACGAGGATGAGCTTCTGCCTCCGCTGCGGCCACTCGCCACTGAGCAGGAATCTCTCGACGAAGATGGCACACTGCGGATTACCCACGTCAAGACTGTTGCATCGTACGTTACGCCGCCGAGCTGAATAGCAGTGCGCACATCCTGAACTTTTGGTTGCCCCATATCCATCTCAAAGTCATAACGAAGCCTCGGCATGAGCGATAAGACGCATCGTTTCGGTCCAGCAGCAGTCTGACAGTGGAATCGGGCGGCGCGACTGCTCCGGTGTGAGAGACCAAATGCTGCGGCACAACGCGTACCGTTCCCTGAAATCTCGGGTTCACTGCCATCAGAGTTAAACAGACGGGTTCGGAGTCCGTCGCCTTCCCGCTCAACGAGCATCCAGCCGTCCGCGCCAATCCCGGTAGTACGGGCGCAAATGCGCTGCGCCACTTGCGTCAACTGCTCGGTAGGAGTATCTTGCTTCCACGTCAGAATGAAAATCATTCTCTGCGCCATGCAGTTTGGTGAAAGGAATTCGTGATCATTGATCTGTTGCGCCTGTAGTATCTTTAGCGCCGGAGCATTCGGGACCTGAATTCGGTTTAACGATCCGTATACACTTGCCGTCTCTATCCTGACAGGCATCGGTCAAGGACATCGCCGCCTTGAGCAATCGCCCAAGTTCTTCGATGGACCAGATCAGGCCGTTTGATAGTCGCGAGCCAGGCGGGACCACCGCCCTCATGTAGCACCTGAGCCAGAGGTATCTGTGAACGGCAGATTATGCCGGTGACGTCTCCGAAAGGAGCCAGAATACCCTGCCCCTCCCGGTAGTTCACTTGCAGGAACTGCGGCTTCGCTGTCCAGGCCCGGCGGGCTATGCTGTTCACCTCCGATTCTTTCCAGCAGATCCAGCTCTGACGAGAGCGGATGGAGCAGCCATGGGGCAAGAGCCACAAGCGGAATCGCCCAGACGAGGTTTGCTCGAAAGCGACTTAAACGGCCGCACCAAGCCACCGGCCACAAAGGCCGCGAAAAAAACGAAGGCGATTCCGTAGCTCGAGTTGTAGTAGGTGAACGGCCACAACGGCGGCACAAAGATGGGATTGCCAGACGAATGAATACTCCAGATGTAAAAGACGCAAGGCAGCAGAAGCAGAACGCGGGCAGTAGACATCGCCTGGCTCTCATCAAAGAAGACCCCAATCAGAGCGATAGCCGCAAGGCCCAACCCGCACACAACTGGGCAGCTTCACCGTAGTAGAGGAAAGCATTGGGCCAGTCGTGAAACCCGGGATACGAGGCCGCCATGCTGGATTGCCTGCGCCGAATAAGGTCCGTTGAAGAAATCGAGAGCATTCGCTGTTTCCCACCAACTGTGCGCCATCCAATACAGCGGGGCGAGACCCGCGACAGCGCTGAAAAGCACAAAGTGTCCGCCTCGATGATCTCGGGCAGTAACAGCAAACCAGGCTGCGGCGAAAGGAATCAGGAACCATCCGTCATAACGGGTGAGACTCATCCACCAGGAGGCAACGACGCCACGATGAAGAAGCCTTTGTGACGGTTCGACGGTGCAAAACTGGAGCCCGCATACAGCAGAACCGCCAACCCAGCCAGAAAGACAACTTCAGTCATGGGAATGACCGAGAGATACAGAATGTTTGGATTAGAGCGAAAGCAGGCCAGCGTCACCAGTGCGGCAATCCGGTCCTGATAGACATGGCGCACCGTGAGATACAGGAACACGCCTGCAATCACGAAGCAGCACGCCACCGGGAATGGTACCAGCCAGGCCCGTGGACCAAAGCCTCATGTTCTGCACGAACGGCAGGCAGAGCACGTGCAGCACCGGCAGCCACACCGTGCCCAGTTGATCGTAGCCGGGCGTTCGCGAATCGAGAATGCTGCGGCTGTTGTTCAGATGAGCTTGCGCATCGCCGTAGTAGAGGATGTATCCGCGCTGATACGTCCAGCAAGCCCAGAGCCGAGACCAACGCGCGTGACAGAACAACGAGACCAGCAGGATCTCGCGACGCGAAGGCCGGCCTAGAAATTGGTGAATTTCCGGAACTCGTCAAATCGAGCGTCGATTTCTTTTCGGGTTAACGTACGGAAGCGTTCAACGCCAAACTCTTCACAACAGAAACTGCCCATGACCGAACCGTAGACCACTGCCCGATGCAGTTCTGACACATCGAACTTGCCACCGCGAAGATCAAACCCGCGTTCGGCCAGGTAGCCCACGAAACCTCCTGCAAAACAATCGCCCGGCCCCGGTAGGATCGAAGACCTGGTTCAAGCAGATAACCCGGAACAACGAAGTAAGTGTCCTTGCGAAACAGCATAGCGCCGTATTCGCCTCGCTTGATCACCAGCGTGTTTGGTCCAAGATCGAGAATCTTTGCTGCGGCGCTTTGCAGATTGTGTCTCTTTCACAAGCATTCGGGCCTCAGCATCGTTGATCAGCAGGAAGTCCCAACCCTTGATCGTTTCGAGCAGTTCATCGTGAGTTTGGTGATCCATAGATTCATCGTGTCGCCACCGATGAAGCGCGGTTTCTTCATCTGCCCCTGTACGCCACGCTGCAGAGAAGGCTGAATATTTCCAAGGAACAGATAGGGCTCTTCGGCGTATGGAGCAGGAAGCTTCGGATCAAAGTCAGCGAACACATTCAGATCCGTCTGCAGGGTCGTTCGATCATTCATGTCGTCGGAATAAACGCCTGACCAGAAAAATGTTTTTCCGTCGACCTGCTCGACCCCTCGAAGATCGACGTTCTTGCTCGCGAGAAGAGCTCTGTCTTCGTCCGCGAAATCGGTGCCGACTACGCCAACGATAGACGTCGGCGTGAAGTAACTTGCGCTGAGCGCAATATAAGTACAGGCACCCCCCAGCATGCGCTCACGCTTACCATGCGGAGTCTCGACTGCATCGTATGCAACGGACCCAATTACAACTAGAGACATTGTTTGCATTCTACTGGACAGCGCGGAAGAAGTCAGACTCTGACCGCTACAATACGGGTGTGAAATTTCTGGTGATCAGCGATGTTCATGCGAACTGGACTGCGCTCCAGGCCGTGTTGAAGAGACGCTGAAGGCGAATATGAGCAGATCGTCTGCTGCGGCGATCTGGTCGGGTATAACGCGCGTCCGCAGCAGAGTTATCGAGTGGACGCGGTGCGAACTGCTCAGCCGTGATCCGGGGCAACCACGATAAGGTGGTCGCCGGGTAACGAGAACCTGGATTGGTTCAACGAGGTAGCAAGGGCAGCCGCGCTATGGACCATGGGCGAACTGACCGCGGAACAACTGACCTATCTGCGGGATCTGCAGAAAGGGCCGGTGCTGCTGGAACATTTTCATCTGTGGCATGGATCGCCGCGGGACGAAGACGAATACATCACCAAGCGCGAGAGAGGCCGTGGGCTGCTTTCCGGTACTTCGAACGTGCCGCTGGCGTTTTTCGGGCACACGCATGTCCAGGGAGGATTCTTTCTGACCGGGGGCAAAGTCGGCTATATTCCTCCGCCGCACGAAGAAAGTGCAGGAGCGGGTTCTGGAGCTGGAACATCCGACCTGACTCTATCTGGTTAATCCGGGCTCAGTCGGCCAACCGCGCGACGGCGACCCGAGAGCTGCGTACGCCATCTATGACTCGGAGCAACAAGACTGTTGCGTTTCGGCGGTCGAATTACTCCGATTGAGGAAACGGCGCAGGAGATTCGAGCCGCTGGCTTACCCGACGTGCTCGCGCTCCGGCTCTTCCAGGGGCTGTGATTCTTCGGTTTCGTCAAACTTCGGGGTTGAGGCTTCCGCTGTAATCTGCATGAAGGGAGACTGCGTTCGATCGGCATGCGAAGTACGCCGCAGCTTGGTCGGCCGCCGACTTTACCGATTGTCTTCGTCAGCTCCTGCTTCCGATGATTGACGCACCCGTTCCAGACTGCCGAATACCTTCAGCAGCTTCTCAACTGTCTTCGCTCCGATGCCCGGGAACCTCATGCAACTCCGAGGTCAGACGCTGCGCGTTGCGCCGCGTTCGATGGAATGTGACTGCGAACCGGTGCGCTTCATCTCGAATGGTCTGCACCAGGTGCAGGATGGGCGAGAACTTATCCAGGATGATCGGCTCTTCTTCCTGACCGTAAACATAGATCCACTCCTCGCGCTTTGGCGATCGAGGCCAGCGGCTGCAAGGTCACGCCGATCTCCTCCAATGCATCTGCTGCGGCATGCAGTTGCCCCAGCCCACCGTCCACCAGAACCAGGCCCGGAAACGCCTGCTTTCTCCTCCTGCAGTTTCGAGTAGCGCCGGGTGATCACTTCGCGCATGGAAGCGAAATCGTCGTTACCAGCCACCGTCCGTATGATGAATTTGCGGTAGTCGGACTTCTTCATCTTGCCGTCTTCCCAAACCACCATGCTCGCCACCTTGTCGGTTCCCTGAATGTGCGAGATGTCGAAGCATTCAATGCGGCGCGGCGGCTTCCGGAAGATTCAGCGCGTCCTGCAAAGCCTCCGCCATCACCTTCGAAGACGGCTTCAAGCTCGCGAAAGCGCTGGTCGAAGCTGTGTTTTGCATTCGTTTCCACCAGATCCAGTAGCGCCTTCTTTGCTCCTCGCTGCGGAGTCGCAATCTCCACTCGCCGGCCGCGCATATCCGACAGAAACTCTTCCAGCTCTTCGCGATCCTCAAAGTCGGCCGGCACGTGAACCAGGCCGGGAATGTACTTGGTGTTCAGATAAACCTGTTTCAGCAGCGCCCCGAATGAACTCGACGGCGTTGAACTCCTCCTGATCCTCCCAAAAGAAATCGCGGCGATCGACGATCTTCCCGTTGCGCAGGTGAAACAGATTGACTGCAATCAGCGGCGGTTCCGCGTGGTAAGCGAAAATGTCGACGTCCTCGCCTTCGGCGGCGGCCATCTTTTGCTTCTGTTCCATCTCGCGGACCGTGACCATCAGATTGCGCAGACTCGCGGCCTCCTCAAAGCGCGTATCTTCCGCAGCCGCTTGCATTCGCGCCTCCAGGTCGTTCGCAAGGTCCCGATGCCGCCCCTCCAGGAACAGCGCACATCTTTGATTGCGGCGGCATACGCGGCGTCATCCGTGGTCAGCCCAGTGACGCAAGGGCCAAGACAGCGGTGGATGTGGATACTGCAGACAGGGATGAGTGTGACGACGGGTGAAATCGATTTTGCAGGACGGAACTTTGAAATGCCGGTGGATGAAGTGGACCAGTCGATGGGCAAGGTTGCCCGGGAAGTAAGGGCCGTAATAACTCGGCCCGTCCTTCAGGAGCCGCCTGCGTCACATAAACCCGCGGATACTTTTCGTTCGTGAGCTTGATGTACGGGTATGTCTTGTCGTCCCGCAGCAGGATATTGAAGCGGGGCTTGTATTGCTTGATTAGGTTGTTTTCAAGCGCCAGCGCTTCTTTGTTGTTATCAACCTGAATAAAATCGATATCGCGCGCTTGGCAATCAGACTTCCGGTTTTTGCTTCCGCCAGCCGATCTTCGTTGAAGTAGCTTCTTACTCGGCTGCGAAGGTTCTTTGCCTTGCCGACGTAGAGAACTGTTCCTTCGCCGTCTTTGTAGAGGTAAACACCAGGCTGGGTGGGAAGCTGCGCAACTTTCTCACGAAGTTCCATCTGCAGCTATACTTTAATTGTGACACGCACGTTTCTGCTTGCTTGTCTGCTTCTCTTGTGTTTCGCTGCAAGCGAGGGCCTGGCAGAACGCTCCGCCAGCTTCGACCCAGACGAAAGGACAGCCGCCCGCAGCCCCGAGTCCCTCACCCGGTCAGACCGGATGACGAGGAAAATCCCCCGGAAGAAGACGAATCGGTCGCTCCGGAGAAGTTTGTTCTGAATCCCGCTCGAGTCTGAGCGCAATGTGAAAGTGGGCAACTACTACTGGCACCGGAAGAAGTTTATGGCCGCTGCCCAACGCTATGAGCGAGCCACGAAGTACAATCCAAATTCGCCTGAGGCCTTCTTCAAGCTAGGCGAGGCGGAGGAAAAATTGAAGCACAAGGATGTAGCGCGCTCCTGCTTTCAAAAGGTGATGCAGCTGGCGCCGGACACGAAATTGGCGGCCGAAGCCAAGAGGAAAATGGGCAACAAGGGTTGATTCCTCCTATTTAGTTGATCTGCTGTAGATCGAATCCAACCAACCGGAAGCGCGGTGCCGATTGAATTTGCAGGGCCGACACGAGCTTCTGCTCGGTCCAGTGAATCCCCTCCTCAAGACAACTGAGCTCGTGGTTCCACCACGCCCGTTCAGCACCGGAAGAATAGAAGTTCTTGCAGAGGTGCAGATGCTTCAGAAAGCCTCCCAGCAGACGCGTGGAGTAATGATCGAGCACTTGGCCAGAATCGGCACCTTCCGCTAAAGCGCCTAATGCGGCCGAGACCAGAATCGCCTCGCGAATGGCGTTGCCCGCGCCTTCTCCGCAGATCGGATCGAAACCCATAGCATTGGTTCCGCAGGCCAGCCAACCCGATCCGCACAAAGGGTCGAGCACCCTGGGATACGCAGCGAAGCCATGGCTTGAAGATTGGATGGAACTCACCTCGGCGGCAATCAGGCGGCTCTTACCTAGCAATGAGTCAGCGGAGTCCCCCACGGAAATCAAGCTTCCGTGTTGCCCCGAGGTCGGCAGCAAGAACAACCAACCGTGGTCGAGAGCTTCCATCCAGCACGTTTCGGTGTCCGTTTCAGCGTTGAGATTCACAGTAGACGCGATCGCCATCCGCGAACCGAAATGTTGAGCATCGCCCTTTGCAGAATTTTTGGAGGACAAGACCAGCCATTGCGGGCTTTCTACATTCGTCTCAACGTTGTTCAACTGCGATGTTTCCAACTTGGCCCACAGGCGCTCAAGCAGGACCGACTCAGCCGCAACCACTCCGGAATGGGCGACAGTCAATGCCTTCTGCTGGTTGTGCCAAAGGACGGTGCGGTTGCGAATCAGAGGGAACCCGGCGAAAAGGCTGCGGTCCGCGAAAACATCGGTCATCAGATTCTGAGTACTTGTGCTTACCAGCAAGGAGGGCAGATTGGGCCGGGCTGCCCTTTCGATATCAATCGGGAGTCCGCGATTAGACAAGAGCCGGGCACAGCAGCAAGCCGCAACACCGTCGCCTTGTATCGTGATGGCGTTCAACATCGGGAGCGTTCCGCAGCGAGAAATCCGGTGACGTTTGCCACGGCAAAACTGATGCCGTAGAGGTTGTATCGGGGCGGCACCCCCATGTCGCGCGGGTAACCGCAAGCTGCATACAATATCCGATCGTTCCTATGCTGCTTTCGGTATGTTGTTCGCGGGCAACTCTCATCCAGAACAACACCCACAACGTTCGGGAGCGAACCAGGCAGCGCAGGTTGGGCATGCATCTCAAATGCGCCTACAATTTGAACCCCTATGTCCGTTGCCCGTCGTACGCGCTCCTCAAAAGCAGGCCGATACTTTTCGTTCAAAGTCCCAAGCGAGAGATTGATGAAATTGATCTGCTGGTCCAAACACCAATCCAGCGCTCGCAGTAGAGTCGTCCCGGATGTAGCCAGTGCATGTTGAAAGACTTTCACCGCGAAGATGTCAACGTCAGGCGCTTTCTCCCGTATCGCACCGGCGACGGCAGTTCCGTGCCCCAAGACGTCGATAAAGTTGTCCGACAAACCATCTTCTGTAATCTCAATTCCGCCGGCAATCGGCTGCACGTGAGGATGACGTGGATTCACACCGCTGTCGATGGTGGCTACACTGACGCGAGACATAGTTGAATTATCAGGTGACGAGAGCAGGCCTCGGTAGTTGGGGTTCGCGGAAGTGCCTGGCAAGAGCGGACTCAACCGTGAATAAATCATCCGGGTGTCCCGCTTCAACGATGCGACCGTGATCGAGCACAATCACCTGGTCGGCGATCTCAACTAGTGCACTGCGATGAGTTACCACCATCACAGAGCATGTGGTCCGCAGGCCCTTGATTGTCTCAGCCAGCGCATGTTCGGAGTCCGGATCCAACGCGGCACTGGGCTCATCCAAGATCAGCAGCGAGGGCCGGCGCAGCAGGCCTCGAGCCACGGCAAGCCGTTGGCGTTGGCCGGCGGACAAGAGCAACCCTCGCTCGCCAAGCAGGGTGTCGTATCGCCCCGGAAGTGATTCGATGAAATCATGAATACCGGCAGCTTTGGCAACATCTTCGCAAACTTCCCTTGTGGCCGAAGGATTGGCGAACAGTAGGTTCTCGCGGATAGACGAATTGAAGAAGAAAGGGTTCTGCTCAACCACGGCAATCGCCTCCCGGACCGCCTTCAAGTGAACTCGTCGGATGTCCTCTCCGTTCACAAACACAGTTCCGGACGCCGGATCGTAAAAGCGTAGAGATAGATCGACAATCGTCGATTTGCCCGCCCCGCTCGGACCGACTATGACGCAAAGAGAGTGCGGAGCAACATGGAACGAGACGTCCTGCAAAACAGGAGAACGATCTTTGTATTGGAATGAGACATTTCGGAATTCGATCGCTCCTGTGAGCGTCGTGAAACCCTGCGCATCCGGCAGGCTCTTCACTTCTTCCGGTTGGTCGATGAGTTCCAGCACCCGCGTCAAGGAAACAGAACCGGTAATCAGAGCAGAGTATGAAGCCATGAATGATTGGATGGGATTCAGAAGGCGACCGTGATACGCCATGAAAGCCATCAAGCTGCCGATGGTAATCACGCCCTTGATGACCAGGTTTCCGCCATAGAGGAAGAGTACGGCCACGGACGCAGTCAATACAGCTCCCGGCAATGCGCCTGCAAGGAAGGAAACCACCTGCATGGCGAGTAGACTGTCGACAAAGCTCTGGTTGTGAACTCGAAATTCAGCGTCTTTCCGCTCGCCGGCATTGCAACTCACCAGCAGCCGAATGCCGAGCAAGGACTCGATCAGGAAGCTACCGATGTCGGCGCTCTGCTCACGGAGGCTTCGGACGCGTTTGCGCAATTGATCCTGGTATCGGGTCATGGCCCAGATACCGATAGGCACCATAGAGATGCTGACCAGAAACATGCTTACGTTCAGAGAAGCCATCACGATTGCATTGCCAACCAGGAACAAGAGATTGGAGGGGAGTGACAACAGAGTGTCGGCGCTGAGCCGTTGCAATTCGCCGATATCGTTGTTGATGCGAGAAACGATATCGCCCGTCCGGGTCGTGGCAAAGAATTGCGGCGATAGCGTCTGCAACTTGCGGAAGACTGTCAGCCGCATGTCGAAGAGCACGAGCGCGGAAAGCTTCGTATAGAGATAAGTGGTGAGAATGCCGATACCAAAGGACAGAACGGCGAACACACCCATCAGCAGCGCAAAGGTACGAAGACTGCTGAAATTCTTATGCTGAAGCGCATCGTCTATCAGAAGCTTCGTCAGATATGGCTGCGCAAGAGTAACAACGGTTGAGAGAAAGCTTAGCGCGAAAAGTGGAACAAAGCGGAACTTGTACGGCAGTAAAAAAACCAAGGCACGTTTGTAGAGGCGAAACGCAGGGCGCGCGTCAGTTTGGGCCGCTGGCTTTGTACTGCTCGTGATCATCAATGAGGGAGAGCCTACCGGGAAGCCGTCGTATCGTTCCGAATAACGGTTACCAAAGGCGTCGTGATATCAGCATCCATACTGATAGTCTTTTGAAGCTTCATCGTGGTACTGTCGTAAACCTCCAGCTCAAAGCCGGCCGAATAAATAAAGAGAGCGTCGCCCGTGGAAGAACTGGCGAAAGAGAAGCGCGGACGACAGGCGAACTCCTGGCGTTGCGACAATTTGCCGTTCGCGACGTCGATGCCCCAGAACTCGCAGTGACGGTCGCCATGCGTGCCTGTGATCGCCACCGCATATGCCCTCTTGTGATCCGGGGAGTAGCGAACATTAGAGACACCCTGCACAGCCGGACCAATGGGAGTGAAATCAAACTTGCGCTCGTTCAGTTGAAACTTAGCGATCCCAAAAACCTGGCGATGGACTACCGGATCGTCGGTGTTGAAGATGCCGGTAAGCGTGTTAGCGTCATCAGTGGGGTCCACCTCCGGAGCAAAGGTTACGTTTTCCATTCCCGGGAAAGAGGGTTTGGTCAGATCGATAGTTTGTATCTTCTTCAGAGTCCCTGTGTCGTAAACATTGATGGCCACGGCAAACTGATAGAGGAACTTACCGTCTGGCGACACCCGGTAATTTCCGCCGCGATAGCCTCCACTCGCCTGAGCCCGGTCAGCGGCGGGAATCTCTACTTCTTTCACAACCTTGTGTTGTTTCAGGTCTACGACGGAAAGCTTCGGCGTTCCAATCTCCCACCGGTCAATCAGCTTCTTGGATGTCGTCAGATTCGTGTAGAGCAATGTCCCCGTCGGATCAATAGCAAGCCCGCTGATGGAGACGCGACGGACAGAGTCTCCTAGCGTAAACGAATCCTCTACTTCGCCTTTTGCCAAATCGATAATCTCGATGCCTGCATCTTTGATGGTCGCGACGATCAACTTCGACTTATCGTTCGTTAAGACCAGATTGCGTGGGATATCGGTTCGCATCTCAATGCGCTTGACGATCTGGTAGGTGCTCTCGTCAATGACGAGTACCTTGTTTGGGAATGTGCCCAGGTAAAGCATGGTTTTACCTTGCAGGACCGCACCTGCGAGCAGAGCAACCGCTAGGAGACGCTTCATCAATCTTGACCTTTGGCCGGCACGATGCAATTAAGGAAATACCAGCTCAATGTTGCGCCAGTCCTTCGTGGCGGCGGCACACTGCTTCGTCCAATCCGGGTAGTTATTCAAGTGATCCGGGACTTGCGCCGGCCAGAAGCAGGTGGCATAACAATCGTAGAGGTCACGTTCAGCCGGTTGACAAAGTCCGGCAGTTCCCCCGGAAGAATCCACCTCCCACCCCGGCGAGAAGACAATGGTACAGCCGACAGGATAGTGAGGTGCACTCTGCGGGCGCGAATTATTCGGGCCCTGTTGCAGGGCGAATACATCGTTGCGCTGAGCCTCGAGATGCTGGTCGACACGAAGCGCTTTCTTGTTAATGGCACGGAGATGTTTCATGCTTAGGCTCGATTCCTTCAGTTAATCACGCTAAAATCGTGCACCTGGATAGTCGGTATTCATTGTGCGACCTCTGGCTGATCCCACTTCATATACATAGGCACGGTCACCACCAGGTAGCTTTTCGCCGTCAGAGGAGTTGGTCCGGAATCCTTATCCTGATGTTTGGCTACAATCCAAACGTCGCCCGTGTTGTTCGTCATGAACCGCCGCTGCGGATTGGGACCTTCACCGGCTGGTGAAAACAGTCCATCGGCGCTGATGGAGCCGACAAACTCTTTGTCATCGTCGTTGTAGCGAGCGATGAACTCTTCCATTGACCATTTCACCGGAATGGGGCCCAGGTTGATGTCATCAGCAGTGTTGGGAAGCCCATCCACACCCCGGTTATAAGCCACAGCCTCAAACTGCACAAAGCCCTTGGGATGTCCTGTACCGCCCAGCCTGGCTAACGCCGAATCGTTGGACACCTTGATGTAGTCAATCTTGTCGTAAACGGCCAAGGCGTCGACGGCTGTCGCATTCCTGATCGAGACATTCCTGAATCCGGAAATGGCGGTGGGGTCAACATCCACCAGAACAACAAGCTCGCTCGGCTTCACGGACACGAGTTTCGTCACGTGAATGCCATTGCCCATATTCACGTCCGAAGGTGCGAGATTCTTCGGAAGATTCAGGCCAAGGATTTTCACGCTGACGTTCTTTGAGCCGCAATGGATGGACGAAAGGTCCGTGCCGAAGATGGCCGTGTCAAGCGAGACGCGACGAGCGGTGACATTCATCCCGAACTCCTGATAGCCACCCCAAAACCAGCGCCCTTCCAGTTTGGATTGGTCAGCGGCCAGAGTCATCACCTCGCGGACAGCGCCGATCGACTCTGCCTGACTTCGACCACGCCATTCGTACCCGGTATAAGTAACGCCCTGCCCTGAGAACATCAACTTGGATCCATCTGTGGCACGCACCAGCACGGTCTCTGTCTCGAATGCCTGCGGAGTCGCACCGGGCGTCACTGTCATAGTTCCGAAATACTTGCCTTTGCCGGGTTGATAAGCTGTCACGGCCCATGTACCTTTCAGCGCCGGGTCTTGCATAACTGCGTGCCAGTTCGACCAAGCCGCAGAATGCAGGCCGTAGTTCTTATTCAGATAGTCAAGCGCTTCATCCACCGGGTCCTTTGGTGCGCCAGCAGGCACTGCTCCCGGATTTAAGGTTGTCGGCAGGACGCCATATCCATCGGGTCGAGGCCGTGCATGAAAGCTGTTGTTTTCTGAAACCGGGAAGTATCCGATATGCATGTTCACCAGCAACTTCCACTCGGTGGGAGAGCGACGCCACGTCTCCGGGCGAGCCAGAGGATGACAGGAAGCGCATGCGATTCTGACTTGCGGACTCGGTACAAATTCCGTGGCGGGCTGGCGCATTTCAAGGAACCATCGGTTCGCGGCTGTCTCTTCCGGTGCAAGGCCGTGGTCCTTAGAGAGATATGTCAAGATGTGGCGAGCATCCTCAGGTGTCAGGCTGACGCCATTCAACCTCACCATTCGTTTGATGGCCTGTTCCCAACCTTCCGGGGTTGTCCGGATCCAGGAGATCCTGGTCAGGTTCCCCTTATCGTCTGATTTGTGGCATCCGCTGCATCGGTCAACGGTGACTTTATCGATGACCGGAATGCCGGGTTGGGACTCCGGCGGAACATCATTCGGGTTGGTAGGTCGTTCGGCTTGTTGACCGCCGGCCAGCGAGAAGACTCCGCAAGCCAAGCCGATAAGGAGCAACCGTTTGAAAGACATACGTAATCACCAGGTCGCCACTGGAACGATCGAGCGACGGCTCACACTCCCGATTCAGATAAATTGCAACCAACTGCAGGCTCAAGCTCTAAACTGAGCCCAATCGGACTTGGAGGGGCCTCAAACCAGGAGGTAACGAAAGACTATCATGGCGCAAACCTGCGCTTAACGCTTCACTAGTTGAAGTGTGTTCTTGAGTGTGACTTCGTCACACTCGCATTGTCAAGTGTGATCAAGGATGAAAGGAGAAGCTCAGTCAATAGCCGCGCGAGGCGTCAAGAGTTCTCGCTATCGAATTACCATGAGCTATCGCAATGGAACTTTTGTTCGCCTGAACTGCTTCGCGCGTTTGCTTGAGCGACAGAAGCAGCGAGTTGGAAGACATCTTTCGTACCACAGGACCGACAAACATGCGCAACGAACCGGGAATATCGCGCGTAAGAGCAAGCGCTTCCAACTCAAGGAAGACGCCCCCATCTCTAACTTGATAGCGAGTGATTGTAAACAGTCGCCATATATAGCCATCTCCCTGATCAGGCTCCATTCGACGCTCATTTGGCTTACCGAAATTCTGGATCTCCTGCACTCGGGTAGTGGATGAGGTCTGATAGAAAGTCCGATCATTGACGCGAATATTACGCGAAATGCATTCCGTATCGACACCTGCACTTACAAATAAGACTTTGGTAGCCCATCTCAATGAGAATCGATCATCTTCGCCTGACTGGCCCAAAGCTTGAGATTCCATGACTTCGGGGTGAAAGAACTCTTTGTAACGGCCGTAGTCTCGTGTGATCTTGATAACCTCTTCAAGCGTTGTGTCTGGAATGAACGCTACTCCGATCCAGTGGTGAATTAGTCCATCAGAAACGGGTACCGAACCACGTTTAAGAATTGGGACGACTGTAAGTTCACCTTGAATAACCGAACTCTTCAGCGCAGGGTGATTGTCGATCCAAAGAAAATTGCCAGCATTGAGCCGCGATTTGAGAGTCTCCTCCGTCAAGCGCACATACTGATCCCATGCCTGCACGGTCTCCGGCTTAAGCTCGGCCGCCTTCAGTTTAGGAGATGCGACGTAGCCCAACAGGAGAAACCCCAGTGCGAAGAAGAGAACCTGCTTCGTTGCCGATGATAAGAAGTGCCGCATAACGGTACTTAGCAGATGCCGCTCACCGGTATCGAAGTCGCAACGCATGCGCGACGAGTGCTTAGTTATAGGTGCGTTTCTTAATTCGACTTACTTGATGAGTACTGCGATAAGATCTGCCGATGTTCTCTTGGAAGACATCGGCAGGACTCATACGAATGAAAGATGGAAGCCTAAGCGCGTTCACCGTAATCAAATACGGCTGAGACAAGGAGAACAATCAATGGATGACGCGAGGATCAGGAGTATCCTCGTGTATCAATCGGTTGAACAGTTCGCGGTTCGACGGCTGGTCGGCCACGCGCACGAAGCCGCCTGGACCTCCTGACGCCCGATCGGTAACTACTTGGGTAAAGAAGGAATGAACGGCGTTCCAATTGATTCGTTTATCGTCCCCTTCGACCCAGGATGATCCGCGCGGTGGCTTGGTCTGCAGAACTGAGGCAGAAATCCAAACTTCTTTTCCGGCTTGCCAACTTGCGAGAGTTGCTTCAGCGAACTCACCACGCCAGTGCAATACGCGCGTCGAAGCCTGCTCAATGATGTCGCGGACCTCATATCGCGAAGACCATAAAGTATGGTCCAGCGGCCGACTGATGGGTACAACGTAGAAGGGTTCGTGTAGAGTCAGCGCAAAGACATTGGCCGGTCGCGTCAACTCGGATTCAAGCTGTGCCTTCTGACTGCGTACTTCAGCGGCAGTAGCGCGTGAGCCGGCGCCCAGCTCAATCAGGTTCGCGATGGGAGCGGTTACGAGCAAAAACATCAGCAGAAGAGCGGGCAAAGAAAACTTCGTCGCTTGCTGAAGCGAAATTGCTATCGCTACAAAGAGGAACGCGAAAGCCGGAAGATAGCGACCGGTTGAACCTGCCTCAAATACGACGACGGCAAAGGTAACTAGCGGTATTACTGCCGAGCCCACTACCAGAAAAAGCCGTTGCCTCAAATCGACCCGCAGCATCAAGAGAACCAATGCCAGCATTCCTATGTAGAAGACCGCGAGCTTGAGTAGAGGACCCATCACAATTTGAAACAGTGAGACGGGCTGATAAGGATCATGTAAGAACCAGCGCTTCAACAAAACTCCGTCGGCCGTCAACTCATAGAAAGTACGCGGAAACCCAGTAGCCGCCCGGACCAGATTCATGTTCTGCGACCAACCATTGTTTGCGTCGGTTGCCCATTTAACAAACCCATGTAAATCACGCACACCCGCTTTGTTAACGACGATGACAAACGAGACGAATGTAACAAGAATGAAAGAAGCAGAAAACGGCAGGAGTAACTTCAAAAGCCGTATAGCTCGCTCTCGCCATCTGGTCTCGTCTGACATAGACAGCAGAGGCGATAAGGCAAGACCAAGCAGGCTAATCACAAAAGGAAACCAGAACATGGTGCAGAGCGCAAAAGAAAGACCTGCCCCGGCCGACCATAGGCTCGCTGAGCGCCCGGCGTTGTATGCCCTGGTTAGCAACCACAAAGCAAGGATTTGGCAGAAGATGGCCGGCATATAAGCGCTGCCCATACAAATCTGCTGAAGAAATCCGTTAGCTCCGCAGAACGCGATCGCAACGAAGGCGGCGGTGGCAGCCGAACTGAAACGGCGCATCCAGTCCCAAAGGAAGATAACAGCTCCAAGGGACGCAACGAAGTTGAGAATAATCAGGAACCGCGAAGTAGCCTGAAGATCCGTATCGTGGAACCAGGATTCGAAGAGGCCGCCGAATGTGGTGAACCCTACGTAGGCTAAAGGACGCCACAGCAGATGGCCAAACTCCCAGAACTGGCTCTGGATGCCCTGGGCATGTTTAATGCCGTCGGCAGCGTAACGGACTGTATCAACACCTTCGACGGGTATGGTGAAGATATAAAAGACGAGGAAAGCTAAAACGATGGCTGTAAGGTAAACCACGATGCTACTGGAGGGTAAGTTCCCTGTCGTGGTTGAAGATGTTTCACCGGCAGAAAGCGTAGGGTGGGTCAAAGTAAAAACTAGTTCACTTCCTTGGATTCTTGCCACGGGGATTAGCAGCTACCATCCTTTCCCCGGCTAACGCTATCTTATCGGACGCGATGGTCCAGCGAGACTACGCCAAAGCGCATGAAGCTCCTGTTGAGCGTTAATCGAGTCCCATTTGTGTATGCTGCCTTCGCCCAAGAAACCATGTCGAACCCGGGGGTTCAAACTAGAGCAAAGGCCATGAAAGTTCTTTCCCTGAACGCGGGCAGCAATTCGCTTAAGTTTGAAATTGTCGAGGTCAATACCGATGGTTGGAACACGACCAAAGAACCTCCCGTCTCGCAGTTTGGGCAAACAATTGTCAGCGGGTCATACGACAACATAGGTAAAGACGGAGGATGCTTCTCACTGTTTGAGGGCAAGCGTTCTGTTCACTCCGAAGATGTCGAACTCCAGGATTATGCAGCAGGGGCGAAGCTTCTGTCTGATTGGATTGAGAGCGGCGGCGCACGTTCACAAGGGGTGGCAAGCCTCTCCGACATCGATCGGATTGGGCATCGGGTAGTCCACGGGGCGGACCTTTTCCAGCAACCCGCCCGGATTAATGAAGACGTCCTCCATCAGATCGAAGAACTAGAGGACCTGGCTCCTCTTCACAACGCCTCGGCTTTGAGCGTCATTCGGGCCGCCGGGGAGCGCGCCGGGACAAAAACTCCGATGGTGGCGGTTTTTGACACGACCTTTCATCAGACGATCCCCGATCCAGCGGCTTTGTATGCATTGCCTCTGGAGCTGGCGAGAAGGCACAAGGTGCGGCGGTATGGGTTCCACGGAATTTCCCATCAGTACCTCACGTGGCGCTACGCCGAGATTGCGGGGAAACCCCGGGATGAAGTAAGCCTGGTGACTCTCCATCTGGAAGGCGGTTCGTCCGCCGCGGCGATTCGAAACGGTAGATCGGTCGATACCTCCATGGGCTTCACACCGCTCGAAGGCTTGATGATGGGTACTCGCTGCGGCGACATGGATCCGGCCATCGTGCCTTACCTTATGCGCAAGGAATCCTTAGATACGAAAGCTGTTGAGGAATTACTCAATAAGAAATGCGGTTTACTCGGTGTTTCAGGCTTGAACGCCGATACCCGCGTGCTTAGGAAGCAGACCGATAAAGCCGAGGTCCGCCTAGCGCTCGACATGTTCAGCTATCGTGTCCGCAAATACGTCGGCGCCTACGTTGCAGCGCTAGGTGGCATTGGGGCGGTGGTCTTTGGCGGTGGCATTGGTGAGAACACGGCGGAGGTCCGGCACGAGGTTTGCAACGGGCTGGAGTGCATGGGTATCCAGCTCGATCCGGAACTCAATCGAACGACCATCGATTGCGAGGGTCGCATCAGCCGATTAAACTCGCCGGTTCAAATCTGGGTCATTCCGACCAGGGAAGCACTCATGGTTGCGTACCATACCGCAAGGGCCAGCCTGGCGCAATAGAACTAGTGAGAATTACTTAGGGGCGAGTCCTCTACTATGGCGTGAGCCCCACGGCAGTAATTCTCGTTTCTATTCTGTGTATCTCCGCCTCGGCAAGTGAAGCGGCGGTTGTTCTCGATGAGAGCTGTGACGCGCAGGCTCAATCGGAGGCGGCTCGTGTACTGACCAAGTCGTCCCAATTAGCGGATCATTACAAGTATGAAGAAGCTCGCCATCTGATTACGGCCGCAAACTTTCCTGAGAGTCCCGCTTGCCCGATTCATGCTTGGGCATTAGCGCAAACAGCAGTTCTGGAGATGCGCGAGGGGCATACTGCCCAGGCAATCAGCGCAGCTGAGTCCGTGGTCAATATTCCAGGCATATCAAAGATGCTCGACCGCCAGAAGCTCGGCATGAACTACTTCATTCTGGGCGCCAGCTACGCAGCCGAAAGTCGCTACGAAAAAGCCGATCAAGCATACCGGAAGAGCCTCAAATTCACTTCCTCGAACACGGAGGAAGAGTCTGTGAGAGCGGCTCGAATCTACTCGGATCTCTGCTTCGTCTACATGCAGTCCGGACGTCTTCGGGAAGCCGAGGAAAGCATCATCAAAAGTATCGAGATGGGACAGCGAGTGAACAGTAAGACGGAATACGTCTTACGGATGGATACGCTGGCGCATCTGCATCTGGAGCAAGGCAGGATTTCCGATGCGCTAAAGGAGTCTCGCAAGCAGCTGGAAACATTTGGTTCGGATCCGCAGATATCACTAAATGTTCGCGCGCATTTGTATCGAGATTATGGCGAGCTCTGTTCGCAACTCGGAAAACTAGAAGAAGGAGTGGAAAGTCTCCAAAAGTGCATTGAGCTTGAAGAGAAAACCAATGGCACTCCGGATTCGGGCTTGACTCTGGCCACCCTGGCCCAAGTCCATACTCTGCAGAAACGGTACGATCTCGCCGAAGTGATGTTGCACAAGGCAGAGATGCGGATGGAGCCGTTTGCCGTCGATTACCCGACGAATGCCGCGCAAGTAGCGGTTGCAGTTGGAGATTGCTGGCGAGCGCGTGGACGATGGACTGAAGCACGCGCTGCTTATTTTCGAGCGGTCGAGACTATCAAACCGATCGGCACCCCAGCGGTGCTGTTACAACGCTGTTTCCTGGGAGCCGCAGCTGCCGCTCACCACCTTGGCAATAAAGGGGAAGAGAAACAACTGTTGAGTGAGATGAAAGAGTTGCTGGCGTCAGCTGGAATCCGGCCACAACCGTCGGCCGCCGTCGTGGATGTCCTCAGCCTCAAGAACGGCAATTCGGGATTTTAGACCGAAATACACAAGTGACATATCGTCACATTGCCGCTCGCTCAATCTGCTGCGACTCCTTGAAGCGCCTCGGCTCTTTTTGGAAGTTTCCAGCCCGGGCGAATAAAGTGGCAAGTGTAACCGTTTGGATAACGCTCAAGATAGTCCTGATGCTCCGGCTCGGCCTTCCAAAAGGCTCCAGCACGGGTCACTTCAGTGACGACTTTCCCCGGCCATAGCCCGGATGCTTCCACGTCGGCTATAGTCTCTTTCGCGATTCGAAGTTGCTCTTCATTGGTATAGAAAATCGCTGATCGATAGCTGACGCCTCGGTCATTACCTTGACGGTTGAGAGTAGTGGGGTCGTGGATCTGGAAGAAAAACTCCAAGAGCGTTCGGTAATCCAACTTCTCGGGATCGAAAATGATCTCGATAGCTTCAGCGTGCGTACCGTGATTGCGGTAAGTTGCATTTGGAACATCGCCGCCCGTATAGCCTACCCGAGTTGAAATCACTCCGGGGTACCGACGTGTCAGATCCTGCACACCCCAGAAGCAGCCGCCTGCAAGAATTGCTGTTTCAGTTGCCATATTTAATCCTTTTGCACTCGTCTTTCCGAACTTTCAAAATAGTGCCTGTACGCACCGTATCCTTCTTTTTCGAGCTGATCGACAGGGATGAAGCGAAGCGAGGCGGAATTGATGCAATAGCGAAGCCCACCGGCCTCACGCGGGCCGTCGGGGAAGACATGACCTAAATGACTGTCGCTCGTACTGGAACGCACCTCGGTCCGAATCATGCCGTAACTGGTGTCGGTATTTTCAAAGACGCTTCCCTTGTCAATCGCCTTGGTAAAACTCGGCCAGCCACATTCGCTATCGAATTTGTCCTTCGAGGTAAATAAGGGTTCGCCCGAAACCACGTCGACGTACAAGCCCTCTTCCTTTTTATCCCAGTAGGCATTTTGGAAAGGCATTTCAGTCCCACCGCGCTGGGTGACCTCAAACTGCTCAGGAGTGAGACGAGAGATCGCGTCCTGATACTTACTGTCGTTCGACATTGGCACTCCCCCTTGTGCTTGGATGCTGCTTACTTGAGTTTGGTGCACCGGTGATGAATCGGATTCCTCATACAGTAGATAAGATTACGTTCAGTGCTAACTTCAATCGTTCATTGCAAGCAAATTCGGAGTCGATGAGAACTTGGCCTTTCACGGGTCACTAACTTTGAGAGATACTACCTTGCTGTTTCCAGCTCCCCGAGGGGCCTTCAGGCGCTTGCGGTTCACATCCGTTTTATCCCGGATTGCGCTGCTGGTTGGGCTTGCCTCTGCGGAGTTATCAGCACAGAGCTATCGATTTCAGGCCTTTGGTACCGAGGAGGGCCTGGGTAATCAGGCCGTTCTCTGCCTTGCTCAGGATCACCAGGGATACCTTTGGGCAGGAACGCTCAATGGCCTATTTCGATACGACGGCGACAGATTTCACCGTTTTGGTTCAGCTGAGGGACTTCCCTCCACCCAAATCAATTCTCTGGCCGTGACCCGAGACGGCTCGTTGTGGGTCGGAACAGGCGGTGGACTCTTTGTGCTGCGGAATGGCCGGTTCCAGCTAGTGGATTTCGGTAAACCGGTGGGCATGAACTACCAATCGAGCTTGGCAGTAGAGCCCCGAACGGGAGAACTTTGGCTGGCTACTACAAAAGGAGCCGCAAAGATTGATCTGCAGAACGTAGTGGCTACGCAGCCTAAAGCACATTTTCTGGAAGGCTTCCCGGCAAAGGATCTTAACTGTGTTGGCTTTGCTGCAGATGGGACAGCGTGGTTCGGCGGCGCTGAGAGTTTGTATCGCTGGAGTGCAGGACGACTCTGGACTCCAGGCCGGGACGATCTCAACGTCAAAGACGATTGGCATGCGATCTTAAGCGACTCGGCCGGTACCCTTTGGGTCCGAAGCCCCACGCACCTGCTGGCGTTGAGGCCGGGTGAACACAGGTTCACACCGCAGGATCGAGGACTGCCTGCCGCAGATTTCGGGGCTCTCTCACTTGACCGCAACGGACAAGTTGCTGTTCCTACCCTCCTGGGCATCGCTTTACGCTCCGGAGTGAAGTGGCGACTCTTCGGATCTGATAGCGGTCTGCCTATGAACTCCGTATCGTCTTTTCTTGTCGATCGCGAAGGGTCTCCGTGGATCGGAACAAATGGAGGAGGTATCGCGCGCTGGGTAGGTTATGGGTCATGGGAGAACTGGACAGCGCCGGCGTGGCTTGAAAACGACGCCGTTTGGGCAATCACGGAGGATGCCGAAGGCAAGATTTGGGTCGGTACAGACGCAGGGACAATCAAGTTGCCGGCCGAAGGTGCCGGATTATTTCCGTTACGGCCTTATTTCCATCCCCGAATGCCTGTCCGGTCTATGACTTCAGGGAAACAGCACGAGCTTTGGGTCAGTACGCACCATGAACTCTTCCGGTGTGTACAAGATCGGGCCGCCTGCCAGGTGTATGACGGCGACGAGGGGCTTACCTCGCGCGACGTGAAGCACCTTGCGATGAGCAGCTCGGGCTTGCTTTGGGTGGCAACACCGAAGGGCCTCTACACGGCACAAACAGATCGACTCCCCATCACGTTTCAGGTTGTTCAAGAGCCCGGCGCGCCGAAGGGAACCTCGATTAATAAAGTTCTGCTGGGACCGCAGAACGAGGTTGTGGCTGTGGGACCAGGCGGACTGTGGATCCGCAAATCCGGTGTGTGGCAATCACTAACCAACAGGGACGGCCTTCTCGACCAGGACGTCAGTCAAGTCGCGATCGACGGCCGCGGCATCATCTGGCTCTCGTACACCAAAAGTCTGGGAGTCACTCGACTACAGTGGTCAGGCGCTCAGAAGTTTGAGTTGACTCATTTCAAACCCCGCAACACTCTCCAGTCGCAGTTCATATACTGCATGACCACGGACCTTCACGACACCCTTTGGCTCGGGACGGATACGGGAGTAGAAAGCTTCTCGGGAAGCCGCTGGACTCACTACGCGATGCCGGATGGTTTAGTTTGGAACGACTTTAACACCGACTCGATTTTTGCCGATAGTCAAGGCGGGTTGTGGTTCGGAACGAGCAAAGGCTTGTCCCATTTTGATCCCACCAAGCAAGCCCAACTGCAAGTCCCTCCTCCGATTCCAGTCATCACAGGTATCCAGGTTCAAGGCAATTCCAGGGACGTCTCTCGTCCGGTTATGATCCCGTACTCCGGTGGGGATGTCAGCCTTCGATTCTCAAGCCTGTCGTTCATCAACGGAGCCGATACCCAATTTCATTACCGAATTCTCGGGCTGAATCCCGAGTGGCACGTGACGGACCAGCGCGAACTTCATCTCGTCAATCTTCCGCCCGGCTCTTACAACTTTGATCTGATGGCTCGCACGGCGACCGGTACTGGCAGTCGAGAAACGGCGCAAGTTCGGCTGATTGTGAGCACCCCTTGGTGGAGAACGCGGTTATTCTACCTGGCCTCGGTACTCCTTGTCCTTGCGCTCGGTCGAGCGATTTGGTTTTGGCGCATGCGCTCGCTCATCGCCCGACAAAAGGCCTTGGAAAATGTCGTGCGAGAGCGTACGCGCGAACTGTTGGCGGAACAGGAGGAACTTCTTCGTGCTCGTGGGGAACTTCAGGAAAAGCTTAGTACTGAGGAGACGCTGAAGCGCTCAGCCGAACAGGCAACCCGCGCCAAGAGCGAGTTCCTGGCCAACATGAGCCATGAGATCCGAACGCCAATGAACGCCATCCTGGGCATGACGGAGTTGGTGCTGGATGGGGAACTCCTTCCAGAACAGCGTCAGAATTTGGAGACGGTAAAGTATTCGGCGGATTCCCTGCTGACGATTATCAACGACATTCTCGATTTCTCAAAGGTTGAGGCGGGGAAGCTTGAACTGGAGTCAGTTGCGTTTTCTCTGCGAAAGCACCTTCAAATCACGGTCGCCATGCTGGCAGATCTTGCGCAACGGAAGAAACTCCGTCTTGAATGCAAGATTGCCGACAACGTCCCTGATAGGGTCTTGGGAGATATTACCCGGCTTCGCCAGATACTGCTGAACTTACTCGGCAATGCATTGAAGTTCACCGAAGCGGGCGAGGTTTTATTGCAGGTGAGTTTGGACTCTGTCGATCACGGAAGTGCTGTCCTTCGATTCGTAGTCAAAGATACGGGTATCGGCATTGCCAATCACAAGTTGGAACAAATCTTTGAGGCCTTCGCCCAAGCAGATACGTCAACAACGCGGCGTCATGGCGGCACGGGTTTAGGCCTTAGCATTTGTTCCCGCTTAGTTGAACTCATGAGCGGAAGCATCGGTGTAGAATCGCAGCTCGGTCGCGGTAGCACCTTCCACTTCACAGCGTCCTTTGGGCTGCCGCAAGCAGAACCCGAAGCTGTTCAAGTACAACCGTTTGCTGATCAAGAACGAGCGGATAGATCACTGCCCGACAGGCCGCTCAACATTCTTCTTGCCGAGGATAGTAAGGTAAATCAGATCCTCGTTCAGAAGATGCTCAGGAAATATGGGCATCAGGTGACGGTGGCCAATGATGGCCGCGAAGCTTTAGATTTGTTAGAGATCCAAGCATTTGACATCCTTCTGACTGACGTTCAGATGCCGGTACTGGATGGCTTTGAGCTTACTGCCAGCATTCGGGCGATGGAAGAGACCACCGGCAACCACATGCCAATCATTGCGCTAACAGCAAACGCTATGAGTGGCGATGAGCAGAGCTGCCTCGACATGGGTATGGATGGCTATTTAGCCAAGCCGATCCGTTCAGCGGATCTGATTCAGACCATCCAGAGCGTCTCGTTGTCGGTATTCGCAGCCTAAAAGGCTAAAGCATCTGTCAACCGAGTAAGCGGTCATACCGTCACCGATGCATGGTGGGATCAAGCCTCTGTGCGGCTTGAAACTCATTTCTCGCTCTATCCTCGTCGCCTTGCTTTTGCAGCGTCAAGCCTAGATTGTAGTGAGCGACGGCGAACTGTGGGCGCTTTTGAATGGCATGCTCAAACTGTTCTTTTGCGTCAGCCCATCGGCCTGTATTCAGCCACATCAACCCCAGGTTGTTATACGCCTCGGCAGAATCCGGTGAGCGATGGATCACCTCTTTGTAGACACTTACAGCGCGATCAGTCTGGCCGATATCCGAAAGCAGGTTCCCGAGCAACATGCGCGCTTCGACATTGTGAGCATCCAAGGCGATGGCATCCGCAAGTTCGACACAGGCATCCTCTTTTCTGTTCACGGAGGCCAAGATAATGGCCAAGTTGTAATGTGCCTCTCCCGAGTTCGGATCGCTAAGGACAGCCTGCTTGAGCTGAGCCAATCCACCCTCCAGGTCGTTGAGCCGTGCCAGCAGGATGCCGAGGGCCATATGAGCTTCTGCATAATCGGGTTTTAGTTCGAGAGCTCTTTCATAGTTTGATTTCGCAGCTGCAGGCCGGTTCATCCGCTCGTGACACTTGCCAAGGTAGTAGTGACTAGCAGGCAGACTCGGACTACTGGAGGCCGCCAGCCCAAAGCTCTCTTCCGCTTTTTGCCATTGCTCAGACTTGAGAAGCTCGAGGCCGTCAAGAATCAGCTTGCGACTCTGTGCCAGTTGCGTCCGCGATTGATGGACCTCGCGTATTTCCCGCATTTCTGAGGCGGCCTCGGCAGCCTCTCCTTGCAATTGAAGAGCGTTGCCCAATGCGTACCGTGCTCGCTCCAAATCAGGCTGTAAGGCAAGTGCCTGCCGAAAGCGCGAGATCGCTTCTGGCACCTCCCCGGCCTCCTTGAGGGCCATACCGAGCTCATAGAGGGCAATCGGATTACCTGGGGTTAGGCGGGCAGCTTCACGCAACTCCCGTAGAGCACTGGCGTTATCGCCTTGCCGGCGTAATGCTACTCCCAAGCTCAGCCGACTCGGACCGAACTTCGGCGCAAGCGCGATAGAACGCTGAAATTCCGCGACGGCCTCCGGCAAATCGCCGCTTTGGCCGAGCGCCACTCCCAGATGATAGTGTGCTTCGAAATCACCGACGTTTTGATGTAAGTAGATCCGATATTCCTTAGCTGCGATTTCGGGCGAGCCATTTTGAAGGTAAGCCAGACCAAGCTGCGAATGAATTCGGCTGTCGTGCGGTTCTAGGAGAGAGACGACTTGGAACTGATCAATCGCTTCATCCAGACGATTTAAGCCGACCAGAACTTCAGCCAGATAGCGATGGGCAGAGATATTCTTGTTATCTAAATCAATAGCTCGCTTGAGTTCAACAAGGCCCTCCGTCTTATCACCAGTTTCCCACTCCGCCACGCCCAGGCCCGAATGGGCAAGAGACCAATCCGGGCGAGAAGCAAGCGCTTGAAGAAATTCAGCTTTGGCGGCTACCGCATTGCCGCTATACCGTAAGGCCAGCGCGAAATTGTAATGTAAAGTCGCGTCCTGAGGTTCGAACGTTATGGCCTTTCTATAAAGTGCAATGGCTTTATTCCAATCCCTCCTGTCGGCTGCGGCCAAGGCCTGACTCGCCAGTGTGGGACCGGTGCCATCGGAGGTCAGGTAGGCGACCAAGGCGAGTACCGAGAGAATCTGGCAGCAGACCTCCAATCGTTACTCCATGCGCCGCGACACGATCACCAAAGGAACTTTAGACTTAATTGCCCAATTCTGGGCTGGCGCGCCGTAGTGACCACCCCGAACGTGCTGCTGCTGAAATTCCCGGAAGGGTTGTAGAACTGTGTGTGATTGAAAATATTGAAGAATTCTGCACGGAACTGAACGCTTGTGCTCTCGGTCACGCGCGTGTTCTTTTCCAAAGCGAAATCAGTGTTGAGGATGCCCGGTCCGTGAAAGAACCTGCGGGGAGCCGTTCCGAAGCCTGCGTAGGTTTCGGGAGCGAACGCATCGGGGAAGAAATATGTATTTGGTCCGTTGGGACCCGGCTGATGTGCGTTTTGCGTAACAACTTTTCCCACGAGGTTCGGCGTGTCGTTAGCGCTGTCACCGGTTAATGAGAGATCACCGGCACTCTGGCTCATAGTAATTGGCAGTCCTGAGGAGAAGCGGCTAATCCCAACCAAGTTCCAGCCTTGTGTAACACGCTTCGGTCCCCCGGCGAATAATCGCTCAAAGGGAATGGCCCAGTTATAACTAGCCACGAAGTTGTGCCGGACGTCGTAAGAAGATAAGGCGCGGCTTAGGCGATAGTTACTGAAATTCACCCAGTCGCTAAATCCCGAAGCGTTGTCGATAGCTTTGGAAAAGGTGTAAGCAAGCAGAAAGGTGACATCCGACGCCTTGCGTTCTACGCTGGCCTGAAAGGAGTTGTAATTAGAGTTCGCAATATTCGCCGTAATCGTGTTTCCGGGCCCGAAATTAGGGCCTAATGCTGTTCGAGTCCCATTCACCTGGCTGCCGTCAGGGAGAGTATAGACATTGGACTCTCCATATGGGCCGCACGTCGGGGTTGCGCCTAACTGATTTAGCCGGAGGCACAAGGCCGCATTACCGGGGTTAGCATCGTACTGCGAGATCAGTTTGTGTCCCTGCGTTCCTACAAAGGCTAAGGTCAGGATGGTTGCCTTGAACAATTCACGCTGAAAAGTGAAGTTGTAATCTTCTGCGTACGGCAGCCGGTTATAGATCGAGTATCCCGGTGAGTAACTGATCGGAAGAAATCGTGAATAGTCCAGAGTCTTGTTAGCAGCAGCGCCGGGTGTCGGCAAAATGAAGGGAAAGCGCTGGCCCGCGGAACTTCCGTCTGAGCGATTGAGGAAAGGCTGATCAAACGTTGGCTGTTGAGACGTATTACTCACGTAGTAAAGGCCGAAAGGCGCATCACCAACCTCATAGAAGAGATTCAGATCTTCGGTGGACGTGTAATACAGTCCATATCCGGCACGAATACTGCTTTTACCCGGACCACCAAAAACCTTCCCCAAGAAGCCATCATGAAAGCTTGGCGAGTAAGCCATACCAACGCGAGGACCGAAATTGTTATACCGAGTGGGAGCAAGTGTGCTCGGAACACCTGGATCGCCGGGAACGACCCAGCCAGTAGGCGCTGTAGGGAACTGTGTGGATTGCAAGCCCGGAACAATCGTTTCGATTTTCCCCTGAGTGTCGTACCATGGCATGCTCACTTCCCACCGGAGCCCTATATTAAACGTGAGGTTAGGCCTGGCCTTGTACGCATCCTGGATATAGAGACCGCCATAGCGAGTCCGCGAGTCGAGAAATTGTTGACTGCACTGGTTGTAAGAAGTTGGGGCACCGATCAGAAAGTCGGCGAAATCATTGCCGGTCTCGGTTCCGTTGAACGTAAAGTCACCATTCGGAGCACAGGTGTTGCGCTCATTAATCTGCAAATATCGGAATTCGCCACCGAACTTAAGAGAATGTTGACCGACAACCTTCGAGAAGTTATCGAAAACTGCATAAGTGTTGTTGGGCTGAAACGTAGTAAGTGTGGGAACGCCTATGGAAAAGCTATTGAAGTAAATCGGCGGAACTGTCTGCGGGAAGCCGGAAGGTCCGGAAGGATTGATCCCTAGTGTTCCTGGTCCCGTTACAAAACCAAGGCTCGATAAAGAAGCGAAACTACCCTGGGGCTCATTTGTACGGGTTGCTGTCCGAAAAAAGCTAAGACGGAACTCATTCACCTGATTAGCGCCGAACGTTCGGGTGTTACTGAGAACAAACTCCTGCGCTCGAGTGGGAGTGATGGCGGGAAATCCAGGTACACTCGCAGCGCCCGGAGGCAAGGCGCTATTCACAGTGGAATCGTCAAAATGGTAATAGAAGAACCAATTCCCGGTCTTCTGATTGAGGAAGTCGATCCGCTGACCTATCTTGTCATCGACCGCGCTGTTTCTCTGGCTCGCATCGGCGTAGAACCCATTTCCCTGATTGGGGAGCGGGATGTAAGGCAGAATGGCTGTCGCCGGCTTAGCATAGGCCCGGTTTGGAATGACGCCATTCGGGAAAACGCAACTGCTCGTTGTCGAGCAACCAGCATAACTATAGGGCTCGCCATTCTGGACGCCGTATCCAAGGCGCTGCGACAGTTGCTGTGCCCAGTAGTCGCCGTTCACAGTGGTAGGTGTTCCATCGCTGGCAGAAAACAGTGAAGGATCGAAGACGCCTGCGCGTTGTTCACCCGAGGGCAAGGCGACCAACCCGGTGCTTGCACCTTCGACTTGGCGAGTTCCTTGATAGTCAGTGAACCAAAACAGCTTGTTCTTGATCAGCGGACCGCCGACTGCGTAGCCAAACTGATTGCGGCGAAGCTCTGCCTTACTTGGATCGAAGAAGTTGCGCGCATCGAACTTGTCATTTCTGAGAAATTCGAAGACATCGCCATGAAAGCCATTTGTTCCCGATTTGGTGATGGCATTCATCAGGCTGCCGCTATACTTACCGTACTCGGCATCGAAACCGTTCGTGACTAAGCGAAACTCCTGAATAGAATCGAGATTCGGGATCAGCCCTGCGCCCTGATTGCGTCCTTCGCTGACATCTCCGCCGTTCACAAGGAACGCGTTTGCGGTCTCACGTTGACCGTTGACTGAGACATTCCCGGAGGGGAGAATCCCTGAAACCGGTCGGTCTTGCGGTATCGATCCGGAACTAACAGGCACGACTCCGGCCTGCAGCCCCAGCAAATCCAGAAAGCTGCGGCCGTTTAGTGGAAGCGAGAGTATCTGCTTGGTACTTACTACCTGTCCCAATTGCGTGCTCTCTGTTTCGACCTGAACAGGATTGGCTTCGACCGTAACCGATTCTTTGACCGTGCCAAGTTGCAGGTCAACATCAACCCTTAATTGATCATTGATCTGAACAGTAATGCCTGTTGTAACGAACTTCTGAAAGCCCGGGGCGATCGCCGTGACAACGTAACTCCCGGGCGGAAGAGCTAAAAGTCTGTATTCGCCATTGCTCTCAGACTGAACAGTTCTGGAGAAGCTGGTGGTGTTTTCAACCGCTGTAATGACGGCGTGCGCGACTGGTGCCTTCGAACTATCAAGGACCAGACCGGAGATCATGCCTGTCACATCGGCAAGCAAGGTTTCGCTATAGCAAGCGGCTGCAAGTAGAGCAAATGCCAACTTCTTGAATTTCAACCGAAGCTCCTAAGAAGAGCGAGTAGTCGATGAGAGTAACGAATTAGCGAAGTAATGTCAAGGAGTTAGCCGCTTCGACTTCCCTACGTCTAGGGCAGAGAAAAGACGAACACATCGCTGCCAGAGGCAATGGAAACATATTGCTTGTTGTTCACGGCATAGCTCATGGGAGATGCATGCATCGCTTGCCCGGTGTTGAAGTGCCACAGTGACTTGCCTGTTTCTGCATCGACCGCCTCGAACGCCTCAGAATCATTACCAAAGAAAACGATACCGCCTGCTGTCGTCATCGTGCCTCCCCAGGACTGAGCATCGCCAACCTGCGGATATTGCCATGCGAGTTGCCCCGTTTCAGCATTGTAGGCCTTCAAGAACTTCTGCCCGTGTTCGCCAGGAGCATGCTTCACGCCTGTCGCATAGAAGTCTTGGCCTTCAACAAAGTCCTGCGGCTTTAAGAAGAACAATTGGCAGCTCTCGAGAGCCATAAAATACAGCAAGTGGGTTTGTGGATTGTAAGAAGGGGAGAACCAGTTGGTGGCGCCGGTCATGTCGGGGCAAATGAGCGTCCCTTCTTTGGTCGGCTCTAATCCGCTACGGATTGGACGGCCATCCTCACCAATGCTCTTCGCCCAATTCAACTTTTTGACAAACGGAGTAGCTGAGAGGAACTTACCATTGGTTCGATCGAGCAAGTACAGGAAGCCGTTACGATTTGCTTCAACGAGCAGCTTTCGCATAACTCCCTGGTAAGGAGCATCGATCAGCATAGCCGTTTCCACTGCGTCGTAATCGAAAAGGTCATGAGGCGTGAACTGAAAATGCCACTTCTTTACGCCCGTGTCTGGATCTAAAGCCAGCACACAAGCCGTATAAAGGTCGTCGCCCGGCCGCGGCCCTCCATCAAAGTCGGGCGCCGCATTACTCGTTCCCCAATAGAGCGTATTCAGTTCCGGATCGAAAGTGCCAGGCATCCAGGTCGTTGCTCCGCCGCGTAGATAAGTCTCCCCGGGCCAGCTGGAGGAACCGACTTCTCCGGGACCGGGAATGGTCCAAGTCCGCCAGGCCTCTTTACCTGTCTCGGCGTCAAAGGCGGCAATGAAACCACGTACGCCATCATCACCGCCCGAGGTACCAACCAACACCTTGTTCTTCACAACTAAGGGCGCACTCGTAGCACCGTAATTTTTATTCCCCTCCGCATAAGGAACGTCCCACAACAAATTGCCTGAACGGGCGTCGAGACAAAGCAAATGCGCATTGTCGGTCTCCATGTACAGCCTTGTGTGCCACAGCCCAACGCCACGGTTGTGATGAGAAGAAGCGTCATCGACAAGCCCCTCAGTGACTGACCGGGAATAATGCCACAACCGGCGTCCCGTCGCTGCGTCAAGAGCGAAGGCGTCGTTTGCGGAAGTGACAAACATCACACCATTCGCCACGATCGGCGTCCCTTCCAGAAGGTTTGAGTTGTTCGAGTGAAAAACCCATTGCGCCCGCAGAGTATTCACATTGTCACGACGGATCTGATCTAAGTTGCTATAGCGCTGGCCGGTGTAGTCGCCGTTGTAAGAAAGCCAGTTGTCAAAAATTCGAGCCTTGAGATCGCTCGCCGAAACGTTAATCCGCGATTCGTGAGATTGACCAGCACTGCTAAAGTCAGAGGCTGCCGATACGCCAAACACCAAGGCAAGAGCCAAACGCAGACCAGCGAGTGACCGCCTACAACTGTGTAGGTTGAACAATTTGTTATTGCCATTGTAGACTTGGCGTTTTGAAGCTACTTTCAGTCGGTCCGACCAATCTCGATAAGTTTCTTCCCTGGATTGGGCAGCTTGCAAGATGTTTCGTTGCCGCGGTCGTGATAGTGAACGGCTCGCGTAGTGAAGCACAGGTCCAAAAACCATCCGGCGCTTCAGCCCAGGGACAACAACTGTTTAGCTCCACTTGCGCTGCGTGCCACGGCCTGGACGGACGCGGTGGAGAGCACGCGCCGAACATCTCCACAGGGAGCCATGCGCAGAGCCTGTCTTCGGCAGCACTGCTGCAGGTTTTACGAAAGGGCATACCCGCGGGAGGAATGCCAGGGTTCGAGAGGACCTTTAGTGAAGCTCAGTTGGAGAGTCTGGTTGCCTATTTAAGGTTTTTACAAGCAGAGCCAGCAAAGGCCACAGAAGGCAATCCTGTCAATGGACGTCTCGTCTTCTTTCAGGGGGAACGGTGCTCCAAGTGCCACATGGTGAACGGGCAAGGAGGATTCCTCGGATGCGACCTTTCCGGCTATGGCAGAACACACTCGGCCGAGAGTATTCGGGAGTGGATTCTACATCCTGACAAGAGTGCCGACCAACCAGCTACAGCAGTTGCGATTTTGAAAAACAAGACTCGGTATATCGGCGTAATTCGGAACGAAGACAATTTTTCGCTGCAGATGCAAACTGCCGATGGAGCGTTTCACTCACTCGACAAATCCGAATTGTCGAGCCTTGAACATTCTTCCGTTTCCTTGATGCCATCGTTTGATGGTCCGACGCTAAGTCGTTCGCAGTTGCAGGATCTGGTGAGTTTCCTGATGACTGCTCCTGTCAATGAACCAGCAAAGACCGGCCCACCGCACGAGTAAGCCTTATTTTCGTTCCTGGCCAGGAATGCGCGTCTCTATTGCTGGAAGAGCAATGTTCCAAAATGTTCAGGCACGTGATTCGGATCACGATTCTGCACGCAAGTCGGCTGCCAGCAGATAAAGTGCCTCTTCGGGTCTGCACCCAACCCATCTATCCTGTACAGGTTCATGCGCCATCGTGTACCGGCCACGACAGACTTTTGGCTTACCGAAGATAACGGAATTTGCGCCGCCGCATACCAGACCTTCTTTTCCTTATTGATGCGAGCGATCGCTTTCCACCCAGACGTCCAGGTTGGGTCATAGCTCTGGCGATCGAGGTCGATGGCGAGATCGATCGAATCGCCGGTAGGAGCAATCTCGAACTCCCGATAATGGCGGATGTTGGCCCAGTCATCACCTAAAAACGCCTCGATGACGTCCCGATCCCACAGTCCGATGCGCTCTGCGCCGTTACTCGGGGGTAAAAACAGATTTAGGTCCTGGTAAGGGCATTGGAAAAGCAGGTAGAGATCGGTATCGGTCCAGAAAGCCCGAATTTCACTTCTCGTTTCTTCGTACTTGATATCGCGGCTACAATCGCGGAGCATAGATTGCACGGCCGCGCTCTTCCAGAGGCGGTCGGAGGGATCCGGTGTAAGCTCCGGATGACCGGCGACGTGGTGGATCGTAAAAGCGTCTGTTGGTTGTGTAAATGTACAAGGTGATTGCGCGAATAAACTAGCTGAAACTAAGGAAAAGCACGCAAGCTGTCTGAGTCTCATGAGTTTCTAGTCGAAAGTCTTAGTCTCCGGCATTACATCTGACCGAAGCAAGTCATTATGCCCAGCGCTCAACGATCAAGGGGACTTCGCGACGCTTTTTCATCAATCTGTTTCCAATCACTACGAACCCGCAGGCCCTGCGTCGCATCATTCACAATAGAGCAAACGGACAAGCATGGGTTATCCGAAAGTAGCGTTGCCTTATATAGATGATGAACCGCTAGCTACGGCATTGCGGCGGCTTCCGATATTTTCGGACCTGGAAGAGGGTCAGCTGACATGGTTCGCAACCCAATCCGAAGACCATCGCTTCTTACCCGGCGACATATTGGTGCGTGAAGGTGACCCGGCAGATGTGCTATTCGTTCTGCTCGAAGGTGAAGTCCAGGGACGTTCCGAGAGCCTCGGGAACGATGCACCCATTTTCACTGCCCGCGCCGGCCAAGTTACCGGAATGCTGCCGTTTTCCCGGATGACTCACTTCCCGATCACCAGCCGGGCTGTGCTTCCCTCCCGTGGCGCACTTCTGCACAAGGACAAGTTTGCGGAGATGATCGAACGGATTCCGCAACTGCTTCCCAGGCTTATGGGTGTTTTGGCAGACCGAATCCGCGAGACTAGCCGCACGACTCAGCAACATGAAAAACTGTTGGCTCTTGGCAAATTAGCAGCCGGTCTGGCGCATGAGTTGAACAACCCCGCAGCTGCCGCGAGTCGCTCGGCTGAAGGCCTCAGAAACGCCGCGCGTGTGTTGCGACGGGTAAACGTTAATCTGATCGAAGCTCATCTTTCGAGTGAGCAGACCGCTTTCCTGCGAAAGCTGGAGCAGGAGCTGACAGAGAATCTGTCGCTAGGTCCAACCCTGGATGCGCTTGCCCAAAGCGATCTCGAAGATTCACTGCGGCTTTGGCTGGGCAAACAAGGAGTTCAAAAAGCGTCGGAGTTAGCCGGGCCTATGGCGGAAGCGTGCCTAACACCGGAATGGCTCAGCCGCTTAACGAGTGTATATGCTTCTCCCGTCCTGCAAAGTGTTCTGGAGCACCTGGCTGGTGTGATCACGACGGAAAAGCTTACGGTGGAAATCGAAACCGCAACAGGACGCATGTCGGAACTGGTTCAAGCGATTAAAGAGTACTCTTTCATGGATCAGATGCCTGAACAGGAGATCGACATTCATGAGGGGATTGAGAGCACTTTGAAAATTCTCAATTTCCGCCTGCGCAGAGGCGCTGTGAAAGTCCTCAGGCAGTTTGACAGATCAATGCCTCGCGTATGTGCCAAAGGTCGAGAGTTGAATCAAGTTTGGACACATCTGATTGAAAACGCACTCGACGCCATGGACGTAAGCACCGGCACCCTCGTAATCCGGACTTCTCGCGAACTCGACTTCGCTGTTGTCGAAGTGCTGGACAACGGGAGGGGGATTCCTGTCAACATTCAGTCGCGTATTTTCGAGCCATTCTTCACAACCAAAGAGGTTGGAGAAGGTAGCGGTCTAGGTCTGGATGCCGTCTACCGGATTATTCGCGGACATCACGGTGAGGTGACCTTTGAATCGCAGCCTGGCGAGACAAACTTCACGATTCGCATCCCATTTCAACAGCCGGCGAGAACATACATGGTTCATAGTCAGGCTTCTTAGAATTTTTGTCGGCTTGTCTGGATAGACCTTGGGTCCCGAGCCAAAGTACAATCCATCCATGTTGGCCCTTGACGAAGTCTTACCGGGAGTTCTTGCGGTGACTATGGAGAGGACGCCGGCCACCGTATGAAGGCGGCAATTCTTAGCGCGCAACAGCCGATTCAAAACAAGCCGCTGCGTGTACTCGAAGTCCCCAAACCGAATCTCACAGAGGGGCATGTTTTGCTTCGGGTGCGTGCCTGTGGTGTGTGCCGCACTGACCTTCATATCGCTGAGGGCGATCTGCCATTATTGCGGGATGAACTCATTCCTGGCCACCAGATCGTGGGAGACATTGTTGCAGGCGGAACTGCAGACCTGCCCATAGGGACGCGCGTCGGTGTCTCCTGGATCGGCGGAGTCGACGGCACGTGTGACTATTGCCGTGATGGGATGGAGAACCTCTGCGACTCACCGACGTTCACCGGGTACTCAATCAATGGCGGTTATGCTGAATTTGCTCTCGCCCGGACCGACTTCGTATTCCCATTACCTTCAGAGCTCGACGATCTCCATGCAGCACCTTTGTTATGTGCCGGCATCATCGGCTTCCGCAGTATCCGCGTGGCGGGCGTGCAACCAGGAGAGCGCGTTGGACTCTTCGGTTTCGGTGCATCTGCTCATCTCGCGATCGCTGTTCTGAAGGCCTGGAATTGTGAGGTGTTTGTTTCCACCCGAGGTCAGTCGCATCGCGATCTAGCCACAAGTCTGGGCGCTACCTGGGTCGGGACAGAGACGGATCGTCCGCCGGTTTCTTTACATCGCGCGATTACGTTCGCGCCCAGCGGCGATGTGGTTGTCGCGGCATTGGCCAGCCTCCGGAAAGGCGGCGTCGTGGCCATCAATGCCATACACCTCGATCGCATCCCATCCTTCGACTACGACACTCTGCTTTGGGGAGAACGTCAGATTCGCAGTGTTGCAAACATGACGCGAAAAGATGCTACCGATTTTCTCGCCATCGCAGCTCAGATCGGCCTTAAACCGAAGGTCACGGTATTCCCACTCTCTGAAATCAACGACGCAATGCAAGCGGTGAAGTCTGATGCCTTAAAGGGTGCCGCGGTCATTTGTACCTGACTATTCGTCGGAACGCAGCCTTCATCAATTGATCCTCCGCGTAGGTCTCAGCCGCTTCTGCTATCCTCTTTCCAATTATTACGTTGTCACGTGCCTCGCACGTCCTTTTGCCCGGATTACGGCGAGACGGCGTAGGTTTCGACACGAGTGAACCCACAGTTTGAAAGACAAAGCAGAGAGGATCAATTTGCAAATCACCAGACTCTTACTCACTTCGCTTCTTGTGTTTGGAATGCATGCCAATGCGGCGACCAAGGCGATTAAGTTCGGGAAACTCTGGGACGGCCATCAGGTCATAAACAAGGCAGTGGTCATTGTGGAGGACGACAAAATCCGGAGCGTCGCTGCAACCGGATCCATCCCTGCGGGCGCGGAAGTCATCGATCTGAGCCGTTATACCGGCATTCCCGGGATGATCGATATGCATACGCATGTCACGTATTACTGGAATGGCGATACCAGCGTCGACCCAAGACGGCAGAAACTTCGTCATGTGGCGGTGACCGTCGTGCTCTCTCAAAGAAATGGGATGAAAGCTCTCGAGGCGGGTGTAACGACCATGCGTGACTTGAACGCCGCCGGTGGTGCGGACATCGACCTACGAGATCTCATCGACATGGGTGCCCTGGTTGGTCCGCGCTTATTTGTTTCGGGACGCGGACTGCAAGGGTTGCCGAAAATCCCGGAGATGGCCGATAAGGTAGCCGAACAAATTAAAAGGACTCACGAGGTGATCGCGGGCGGTGCGGACTGGGTGAAAGTCTTCGGGTCCACCGGTGGCTTCGATAACGTCACCGGCGACCAGACCGTGAGTTACGAAGAGATGAAGGCAATTGTCGACACTGCCCATTCAGAAGGACACAAAGTTGCGATTCACTCTTACGGTCCAGCCGGCGCACGCGACGCCATCAAAGCCGGTTGTGACACCCTGGAGCATGCCACGGATATGGACAATGCGACCATCGCCGAGTTGGCCAGCAAGAAAATCTGGTATGTGCCGACCATCGATCACAATGAATACTATGTGGAGAATGGTGACGCGGGCGTTTATAAGTTCCCGGTTGGCGCAAAAGAAAATCTGCAGGATTATATACAGCGCAATTTCTTGACTGCGCAGAAGGCATTTAAGGCCGGTGCTCGCTTGCTTGTCGGTTCCGATGCAGTGTACAACGGGTTCGGCTTGAACATGCGTGAGCTCACGTGGTTTGTGAAGCTCGGTATGACGAATGAGCAAGCGTTGCAAAGCGCCACGACGCTTCCCGCAGAAGCCCTCGGAATGGAAAAGAGCATCGGCTCGGTAGCGCCGGGTTATTTTGCTGATATCGTGGCAGTTCAAGGCGACCCCCTGGCCGACATTCAAGTAGCAATCAAGAATGTGCGCTGGGTGATGAAGGGTGGAGCGGTCGTCTTCGACACAACGCGGGGCTCCAGCGCACACACGGAATAGTGGCCACTCTCAAAGCGCATAGAGTCCTTTGAAATCTGCGGGGAATGACGTCATCTCCGGATCCCGAAATCAGATCATCAGAAATCGACCGACACTCGTTAAGAGTCGGACGGATCTCATAACCGAATGCGTTATAGGATCCTTGCCTGTGATTACGACGGCACGATTGCTACACATGGTGTTGTCTCGGCGTCCACCGTAGCGGCTCTCCAAACATTCCGCAATGCCGGGGGCTCTCTTGTCCTCGCTACGGGGCGCGAAGTTGTCGACCTGCAAAATATCTTTCCGGAGCTTGACGTGTTCAACTCGATTGTCGCGGAGAACGGAGCGGTACTCTTCGACAACACGAAACGGGAGGAGACGTTGCGAGCACCGCCGCCCTCCAAACAACTTCTCGAGCGCTTACAAGCTCGAAGAGTTGCACCCCTCTATGTTGGACGCGTCATCGTAGCCTCCGGCATTCATCACGCAGCAGTGATGGAAGCGGTCATCTCGGAACTGAATCTGGATTTACAGGTTATTCCCAACAAGGAAGCGGCAATGATACTGCCTGCCAATTGCGACAAGGCAAGCGGTCTTCGAGCCTTATTTGAACGAAGCGGACTGGATTTTGCCAGCGCGGTCGGAGTGGGGGACGCCGAGAACGACATCCCTCTTCTGGAAGTCTGCGCATTAGGAGTGGCGTTATCCAATGCCCTGCCCTTGCTGAAGGACAGGGCAGATCGAGTTATGTCACTGCCCGCAGGGGATGGAGTCGCAGAGTTGATTACCCAGCTACTGTCGACCGACGGAGAAATACGCCCTGCTTAGAACAAGTGACGGAAGATCCAATACAGAGCACCTGCGAGGATGATAGAGGCGGGTAGAGTCAGCACCCATGCGGCCATTAGAGAACGCACCGTACCCCATTGCAAACCGGAACCATTTGCAGCCATGGTTCCCGCTACTCCTGACGTAAGAACGTGGGTCGTACTGACAGGGAGTCCGTAGACATCAGCCGCGCGAATTGTGATCATCGCGACGAGTTCCGCCGAAGCACCTTGGGCGTAGGTCAGGTGCTGCTTGCCGATTCGTTCACCTACGGTTACAACA
The DNA here is from genome assembly GCA_963814195.1 of uncultured Acidobacteriaceae bacterium. Taxonomy (GTDB): domain Bacteria; phylum Acidobacteriota; class Terriglobia; order Bryobacterales; family Bryobacteraceae; genus Bog-105. Next base: position 169,289 of record CAWFBU010000001.1, on the reverse strand, counting down.
ATACGTTTCCAGCCAACCATCGTTCCTAACCCCAGCGCCAGCGCAACAGCAACTTTCACCCAGTCCGGGATGAACTTGGTGGCGCCATCGAGTTCTTTGCGGTAGTTTGTGATAGCAGCCGCATCCGAATTTTCAAATTTCGGCTGCTTCGCTTTCGTCATTACCCGGATCGATTCGCTCGCCAGGTACATGTCGTTCCGAACGTTGCGATTGTTCGGGGCCGGGATGCTGGCCAGTGAATTGTAACCGGAAACTTCATCCTTAATCTGGTTTACAAGGTCACTCAGTTCGCCCAATGCCGAAACGTCAAACGTCTTTTGTGCGATGGCCGCTTCCAAGCCGTGATAACCCTGCTCTTTCGATCCGCGCGGTGCGCTTCCCGCGTACTTGTCCAGGATCGTATGTGCCCTATCCGATACGGCGACAAAGGTCTGGATCTCATTGGGCCGAACGGCGTGGTTTAAAGCATAGGCGGTAGGAACAGTACCAATCAAGATCAGCATGATAAGACCCATTCCTTTTTGCCCGTCGTTCGATCCGTGCGCGAAGCTCACACCGGTGCAAGTTAGGAACAGCAATCCGCGAATCCAGAATGGCGGTGGTTCGTTTCCGCGGGGTTCAGCGTACAATTCCTTGTTCTTGATGAACGTCTTCATCGCTACCAGAAGCAGTGCGGAAAAGATGAAACCGATAATCGGAGAAATCAGAAGGCTTTTTCCGACGTTCATCGCCTGATCCCAATCGACGCCACTGGTGCCGGGAGTTGTTGACCCCATGAACTGATTCATAAGACCAACGCCCATGATCGATCCTACGAGCGTGTGGGAACTCGAATTCGGAATACCGAACCACCAAGTCAGCAAGTTCCAGATGATCGCGGCAACCAGCAGTGCGAAGATCATAGCGAAACCAGCACCACTGCCGACCTTAAGAATCAGCTCAACCGGAAGCAAAGAGACGATGCCAAAAGCAACCGCTCCGCTGGAGGTCAGCACACCGATAAAGTTCCAGGCACCCGACCAGACCACCGCGATGTGCGGCTCCAGGGTGTGCGTATAGATGACCGTTGCAACTGCGTTGGCAGTGTCGTGAAACCCGTTTACAAATTCGAACCCTAGCGCAATAAGAAGCGCAACACCTAGGAGCACATAAGGTAAAGCTGATCCAAGGGGTGCTTTCTGAAGATCGCCCAGCAGATGCGAGCCGGCGTAGATTGCGCCGACTAGCAAGGCTCCCCCGAAAAGCACAGTGCCAATCATGCCGGGCTTGCGGCTCATCTTTGCATCTAAAGCACTTGTCACAACAGCTGTCGACATGTGGGGTATTGGGCCTCCTGGCGCAATGAACCCCCGCAGAATAGCAGCGATCCATTACAAGCCGATGACTTCAGGCTTCAGATTCGTCGGTCGGAGTTCTATATCTGGGTTTGTCGCGCGGGGTTCTTTCGCGCAACACCCGGGCTGCGGGAGGGCTACCAATCCGCTTACGCGAGACTGCTTTCACTGACTTAAGCTTGCTGTACTTCGTTGGCTTTTTCGCCATCGGCAAACGGAGCTACTTAAACGATACGATCGTCAGGAGCCCTGGTCTCAATCGCAGGATCAACTTCGCCTGCGGTAGACACATTAAAAGCGATCTTCGACCTCGACGGGAGCAACTGCCAGAGTTTGATGGCAGTCTCGCGTTCCTCGGCCGCAATTTCCTTGGCCAGTTTGCCCGTGAGAGTATCCCCCGCCAGATCTGCCACAACGCGCAGAGCCTCGTACATCGCACACTCGCTCATCTCTACGGAATAGGCAGAGATCAGGTTTTGAGTGAGGCGCTCTTCCTGCGAGTGAGTCAGCTGCGCAGCCCGAGGCGCCAGCGCAAAGACGTGGGCCATCAGGCTCTTTGCTTTGCTGGGGCGCTGTCCACCCAAGGCTTCCATTCTGTTTGTTAACCGCTCGATTTGGGTAGAGGTTTGCCGGGCATGTTCGGCGAATAGTGCTTGCACTTCGTCGTCATCACCTTCCTCGGAAAACGTCTTCAGCTGCGTTTCGAACGCCGACTCGGCCGCTATGGCGTCCTGCAAGTAGCGGCACATCAATTCAACTGCGGTTTCCGGCACTCAGTCTCCCCGGTCGCAGTGTAGCGCAAGCAGTTTATGCCGCAATACGCTGCGAACCGCCGGGCCAAATGCCCATTTCGACGAATTCATTTTCAAAACGAAGCTGTTCTCTCGGATCTTTCGACGGTCTGATCCGCCGGCAACACTCCCGCAGCGACTCTTCCAGCGATTTGCCGTTTACCTCGTCGCCAAGCACAGTTTGGACGAGTTCGCGCGCGGCTCTTCGACCCGCTTCCGGCGTTTTCGCGAACATCAAGGCTTCATAACGATCGTGGACTAGTTGATCGGCTCTACTCATAATTTCTTCCCTAACTCGGCTCTCAAGGCCCCACTAGTCTGATGCGAGAAATGAGAAATTCGTTCTGCCGGAGTTGTGGTATTATCCGCGGAACTTGTCCAGGAAGCTACGCGATTTTACAGCTCAAGCCGGTTCTGATAGACCATGTCACTCAAACGAAATCGCTTATCGACGCTCAAGGACCCAAACCGGGTGGTGAATACAACCTCTTTATCCGAGCGTTTGATTTCGGCAGAACGAGGGAAGAACACGTGGATCACACCCGTTTCCGGTTCGATCTTGACGTCCTCGGGCCTCAGTGCGGTCTTGCCGCGAACGTAAAGCCTCGAGGTGGCCATCAACCCTTCCAGTACCTGTTCCGTGTCAATGGCGGGCCGAGTTGTTCCGTCAGAGCCATCGCTGGTTGACTGCTTGGGCAGCGTTCCTGGACGGCGATACTGATTTGCTGGAATCAAACCGATTACGGTCAGAACGTAACTTGTTGATCCTGAGTCGGAACCCGCGCCGGGAGTAGCTTGTGGCTGAGGCCCAAGCTCGCTCGAGCGGAGCAGAGCCTGTCGTATCGGCAAGGCACTATCCCATCGGACCAGCACCGAGAGGGTGGGCAGCATACCAGCCCCTGTATTCCGACCGACGCCGCCGTCCCACCGCCCGTCTGTTGCGGCATTTTTAGGGGCCGGCATACCTGCTTGAGCGGCCCCCGGGAGGTCGTAAACGGATTGCGGCGGAGTGCCTCGGGTATCCGGAAAGGTTGCCGCCGCCGCCTGAGCCCAAGGCGACTCGCTTAGCATTCTTTCCACGTCCTGCTTGTTCCACTCCGCGTGATCCTTCCGCCACGGCTGTGGAGCACCGAGCACTGCCAAGCCGAGAAGCAGGATCAGGGCCGTGAACCGCCCGGCTTTCATCTAAATACCCAGCTCTCGCTTACACTCGGCAAATTGCTTCGCCGCGAACAGAATCTCGCTCTCGGTGTGCGCCGCCGAAATCTGAACGCGGATACGAGCTTTTCCTTCGGGAACCACAGGATAGGAGAAGCCGACGACATAGATACCTCGCTGTAGCAGGAGTTCCGACATGCGCGTGGCTAATCCTGCATCCCCCAACATCACCGGGACAATCGGATGCTCGCCGGGTAAGATCGTGAATCCGGCACTGGTCATCTTCTCCCTGAAAAGCCCGGTATTGACAAACAGACGTTCCCTAAGCTCGCTGGTTTCGTTCAAAAGGTCCAGTACCTGCAGAGACGCGGCTACGATTGGGGGAGCAACAGAGTTCGAGAACAGATACGGCCGCGATCGCTGACGAAGTAGGTCGATGATCTCCTTACGGCCGCTCGTATATCCCCCGCTCGCGCCGCCCAGAGCTTTACCGAGTGTGCCCGTCAGAATATCGACCCTACCCATGACGCCGCAGTGCTCGTGAGTGCCCCGTCCGCTCTTACCCATGAACCCTACCGAGTGTGAGTCGTCGACCATAACCAAGGCTTTGTAGTTCTCGGCTAAGTCGCAAATCGCGGGCAGCTTTGCGATGTAGCCGTCCATCGAAAACACTCCGTCTGTGGCGATCAGCCGGTTTCGAGCGCCGCCTGCTTCCTTCAACTTGGATTCCAGATCTGCCATGTCGCCATTCTTATAGCGAAAACGGGCTGCCTTACACAGGCGGACACCATCGATAATGCTGGCGTGGTTCAACTCATCAGAAATTACAGCATCTTCGGCGTCCAATAGAGTCTCGAACAAGCCGCCATTGGCGTCAAAGCAGGAACCATACAGGATGGTGTCTTCCATCCCGAGGAACTCAGTTAGACGGCCCTCCAGCTTTTTATGAATCGACTGGGTACCGCAAATGAAGCGTACGCTGGCAAGCCCATACCCCCACTCATCCAGCGCACGGCGAGCCGCCTGAATTACCGCCGGATGGTTCGCGAGTCCAAGATAATTGTTCGCACAGAAATTGAGGACTGTCCCTCCGGTCGCAACCTCTATCTCGGCTCGCTGCGGGCTGTCGATCTGCCGCTCTCTCTTAAAAAGGCCGGCCCGATCGATCTGCTCCAGCCGTTCGGCCAATTGAGCCTGAACAGTTCCATACATTACGCTTGTTTGCTCCTCACTGTGTGCCCTTCAACAATCTTTTACGTTCACAGCCAGACCAGCCAAAGCAGTCTCCTTATAGCGAGCTTGCATATCTAATCCGGTCTGGTACATGGTTCGAATTACCTGATCAAGCGATACCTTGTGGCCGCCAGACTCTTGCATTGCCATTCGACAGGCATTAATTGCCTTAACTGCGCCTATCGCGTTTCGTTCAATGCAAGGAATCTGGACGAGGCCTCCGATGGGATCGCAGGTCATTCCAAGATGGTGTTCCATCCCGATCTCAGCGGCATGTTCCACCTCCTCGTTGCTTGCGCCCAAAGCTCCGGCAAGTCCTGCAGCAGCCATGGAACAGGCAACGCCCACTTCGCCCTGGCATCCAACTTCGGCCCCGGAGATCGAAGCGTTCTCCTTATATAGGATGCCGATCGCTCCGGCCGTCAAGAAGAAGTGCTCGAGACCCTCTTCGGAAGCTTCTGGAACAAAAGACTGATAGTAACGGGCCACGGCCGGTACCAGGCCCGCGGCACCATTGGTCGGAGCCGTTACAACGCGCCCGCCTGCCGCATTCTCCTCGTTGACGGCCATGGCGAACACGTTTACCAGGTCCATTGCGTGCAGCGGGTCGAGTTCAAGCCGGCCCTGAATTTTCTTCCACAAAGCGGGTGCACGCCTTCTCACATTCAAGCCGCCCGGCAGAATGCCTTCGGTTTGAAGACCACGTTCAATGGATGCGTTCATGACGTTCCAAATGCGGTGGATTTCCGACCTGACTGACGCTGCTCCCCTCAAAGCCTCCTCGTTCCGCAGCATCAATTGAGCTATCGAAAGCCCGTTCCGCTCAGCCTTAGTCAGCAACTCTTCGCCGCTTGAGAACGGATGGGGAACCGGGAGGGCGTCCGGTTGCAGGCTGACATTCTCGCCGTCCTGAACAACAAACCCACCGCCAATGGAGTAATAAGTAGCAGTTGCCAGTTCCCGGTCTGCTGCATCGAAAGCGGAGAAGCGCACGGCGTTGGGATGCCCCGGAAGCATCTGATCGGTATGGAATAGCAGATCCCTGGATTCATAGAAGCGAATCGAGTGTCCGCCCCCCAGCGACAATGCTTGCTGCGCCCGAATAATAGCCAGAGTCGGCTCGATGGACTCAGTCTCCACCTTTTCCGGAGTCTCGCCACTCAGGCCCAACAGGATGGCCCGGTCGGTACCATGGCCGATACCGGTCAGTGCGAGAGAGCCGTAGAGTTCTGCTATCACGCGTGCGACATCCTGCACTCGGTTCTCGCTCTGCAGTTGACTCACAAAGCGCGCAGCGGCGCGCATCGGTCCAACCGTATGGGAACTCGATGGGCCAATTCCGACCTTGAAAATATCGAAAATGCTGGTCTTCATGGCCGGGTTGCCCTAATCTTCCCAGTGCAGGATGACTTTGCCTGACTTGCCTGAACGCATAACCTCAAAGCCCTTCTCGAACTCACGATAAGGAAAGCGATGAGTGATGACAGATTCAATGTCGAGCCCGGACTCCAGCATGACGGTCATCTTGTACCAGGTTTCGTACATTTCGCGACCGTAGATCCCACGGATGGTCAGCATGTTGAAAATCACTTGACGCCAGTCAATGGACATCTCCGAAGCCGGGATACCCAACATCGCAATACGGCCACCATGACTCATATTGGCGATCATTTCCCGGAAAGCTGAAGAATTCCCGGACATCTCCAGTCCGACGTCAAAGCCCTCCTGCATGCCCAATTGCTTCTGTACTTCAGAAACGGGAGTCTCAATCGGGTTGATAGCGACGGTGGCTCCGAGTTTGCGAGCGAGTTCCAGTCGATAGGGGTTCGGATCCGTTACTGCAACGAAACGCGCCCCGGCGTGCCTCACCACGGGGATTGCCATTAACCCAATCGGACCCGCGCCCGTGATGAGAATATCTTCGCCCAGAACCGGGAAAGCGAGCGCCGTATGGACGGCGTTTCCAAAAGGGTCAAAGATGGCCGCCACTTCCCGGTTGATGTTCGGGTCGTGCCGCCAGATGTTAGTCATCGGTAAGCAGATGTATTCCGCAAAAGCCCCCGGACGATTAACGCCAACTCCTTTGGTGTGAGCGCACAAGTGCCTTCGGCCAGCAAGGCAATTACGGCATCGACCGCAAACCACGTGCCCTTCGCCGCTAACGATCTCGCCCGGGTGAAAGTCGCTGACGTTCGACCCGGTTTCCACGATCTCTCCCACGAACTCGTGACCGATCGCCATCGGGACCGGGATGGTCGACTGAGCCCACTCATCCCATTCATAAATGTGAAGATCGGTCCCGCAAATGCCGGTGTGCGTTACCCGAATCAACACATCGTTGATGCCTACAGTCGGTTGCGGGATCTCCTCCAGCGCCAATCCGGGCGCACGATTCCGCTTAACAAGTGCCTTCATTCACCTTCAATGGTAGACCGCGTCCGCCGCTTTCATCTGCGATAAACGCGTTGGGCTGCCTACTAATATCTGGGACATCCTCATGCCAGAATCTCGTTCAGCCAAACGGCTCCGGTGCCAGAAAGGCAGTACACTCGTCGAGTTCAGTCTAGTTTTGATTCCTTTATTGGGGCTGCTGATGCTGACCCTGGACCTTGCCTGGGTACTCTTCACGTGGGTATGCATTCAGGAAGGTGCCCGGGAAGGCGTCCGCTCTGCGATCACCGGACAAACTGATGCCAGCATTGCGGCCACGGTTCAACAGTATTCATTCGGCCTGGCCAAGAACACGCCGGGTGTAACTCCGATTCAGGTGTTTTACTACTCAGCTTCCAACCCCGCCCTTTCTCTTACGGGAATCGGCAGTTCCTGCTCCGGGAACATCGTGAAGGTGATTGTAAGCGGTATCAACATTGCGCCGATTATGCCCGTATGGCGCACCAAGAGTCCGATTGTTCTCTCCGCTGCGGCGGCCGATCTGGTCGAGTCCAATTCGAGATGCAGATGAAGAACTTTATTCATCGACCAATCAGAAACAAACCAGGTGAGCGGGGAAGTGGACTGGTTGAGTTTGTCCTTTGCTTCGGTATTGTGTGGCTGCCGCTGTTTTTAGGCCTGAGCGTATTCGGTTTCAATATTGTCCGAGGCATCCAGGTGACACAGGTTTGCCGCGATGCCGGCCACATGTACGCTTACGGAACTGATTTCTCGCAGACTGGCGGCCAGAATCTGCTTGCGAGTCTTGCCACGGGCATGAAACTAACCTCGACCGGCAACGCCAAAATCATTCTTTCCACGGTTACTTATATCGCAGCTTCCGATTGCCTGGCGGCCGGATTACAGGCCGACACCACTCATTGCCCTAATCTTCAGTCCTACGTCTTCGCCCGCCGTGTGGTGGTACCGTCCTCTTCCGGAATCGCATTTACGAGCAGCCTTGGATCGCTCTCGGGCGTGACTCTTGATTCGGCTGGCGGTGTGAGTTCATACGATCAGTTGCACAACACCGGGGCACAGTTGACCACCGGATTTACCGCCAGCACCGGTATCAGCCTGCCTAACTCTTCGCAAGTAACCTACGTCTCCGAAATGTATGCGCAAGCCCTTCGCCCGATTGCCTGGAGCAGTTTTAACAATCCCGGCGTAACCGCTAGGGCCTTCTTTTAGCAGTTGCTGGGATCAAAGCGATCAGCCAGCGAGCGAAGCTCAAGAGGCAAAGGACATCCCAAATCTCTGGCAAGCGAAATCCAAAGTTTTTAACGTTCTGCTATTTGGATTGGGGGTGCGTCGCATGCACCTCTGCCCCCTGGCGAAGCCGGGAGTTAGCAAGTGCAAGCCGAGGGTCTCCCCACCCTTGCAACGAAGTGGAAAGGGCGGCGCGCAGCGGAGGTCTGCACAAGCGAAGCGCGGAAGATTGGGATACGGCTTATACGCGCGAGAGGGTGGCACCCTCTTAGGAAATTAGAGGAATGATGTCTTCCTTGAAGGTGTTCTTAGCATCAATCGGAAACCAAGAACCTCATTGCCAGATAGATGCCCGCGCAGGCGCAGTTGCACTCGTCCCGGCCCATTCTATGATTTCGGGGAACGGGACCCTGAAAGTCGACTGATGATGGCATCGGAAAAACAGGCGAACGATCGCATCCTTCACGCTAGGCATCCGTTGAACACGGTAGGGCGGGCGACTCCGTCCCGAAACGCCCATAAAAAGGGTCATCTTTCGTGTTAGAGTCAGAGCCGACAGGGATTCTCGATGTCATTGCAGGTGGCACATCCGTTCGAACCCGGATCGGCGCGCAAAACGTTCTCTACCGGACTAAAGCTACTTGTATCGGCCGCGATTGTAGTGTTGGCTGCTGTATTCGTGGCCAGATACGCGCTGCATTATTACTTCCAGTACAATCAGGCGGCATTTGATAAAGGAATCACCCATTACTAGGCAATGCGGGGATGGGTGCTGATGCATGTAAGTGGAGGCATTCTCGCCTTGCTCTCAGGTCCATGGCAGTTTTGGACCGGCTTTCGTGCGCGGCATGCCCGTCTACATCGATTCACCGGTTACGTCTTCCTTTCCGGAGTCGGCATAGGGTCCATCGCCGCTGTTCGCCTCGCAATCGGGACGACATTCGGCTGGGCTTTTGGCTTCGTTTTGCTTGCGAATACCGCAGCTTGGGTGTTAACCACCGCCATGGCCTATTACGCGATTTTGAAACGTCGCGTTCAAGTTCATCAGGAATGGATGATGCGAGCTTACACCGTGACGTTTGGATTTGTATTGTTTCGGTTATTGAACGACTACGGACCGACTTCTCACCTTCAGCCGGTTAGTGACCGCATCGTGACTATAGGCTGGGCAGACTGGGTAATCCCGCTGCTAGCGCTAGAAGTAGTGATGCAGATTCGAAGTATCCGCTTTCGCACTACTTAGGTTCCTTTCACCGAAGAGTCTGTCTCTCAAACGGCTCCGCCCCGCGCGCTCGTGTCAGACTCAAATCTGAACGGCACCAGCTGGCGCTCCCGCTGGCCCGAGATGGGCTATACGTCGAAGAGTGATGCTCGTGATGAATGGCTGCTACTTGCTTTAAGCCGCTTGGCTGTAGGCGTTTCTGCCAAGCAGAACCTCCGCAGCCAAGGCAAAAGCGCACCAGTTGCTCGAGAACACTCTCGAACAGTCCGTCTTTCAACGCGCAGATCATAGATTGTGACAGCTCTGTTCTGAGATGACTCGCCCCCAAACGGCCCAGCGTTCACTTTGCAATTAATTCTCGAAGGCTTGGAAACCAGATCGATCGGGCTCGGCTACCAGCCGGCCTCCGGCCTACTGGTTGAAGCGGAGCACCTGAGAAGCAATCTGCTGGAAGGCTGCCGTGAGCTGACTGCCGTTCGGCGCATAAATGTATTGCCCTTGCGGGCTGGTGGCGCTGTAATTTGGAGCGGACGGGTCATTCGCAACGTCCTGCATAAATCCGGTATCGATGTAGCTACCCAGGCCGATGCTGTAGATGATCGGCTTGAATTGCGTGTCGCTCCTGATTGTCTTTACCTCTTCGAAGGCAGCATTCAGCGCAGCATTCACGACACCCGCCGGAGTATCTGGGCGCTCCATGCCCGCCGTGTAACTTCCCGCCGGAAATAAACCATAATTGGCGACGGTAAGCGGCCGGTACGTCGTTGATGTCAGATTATTAGTTACGTCGCGCTGCGGGATGGATTCGATGTCATTCCGGACATTGCAGGAGCCGTTATAGCAATACAGCGGACTAGTGCTCAGCACGGCAGACCCGGATGTCGCAAATGAGCACCCCGGAGCAGCGATCGGGTTTGGAGTCAACCCATACGTGCCCACACCCGTAGAGTAGATGGGATCTCCGCCCGTCGGAGTCGTTGGCGACGGTAAGACACCCAGTGTGGAGGCCCCGGCATCGGGATTCTCGTCCAATGCCACCAGTACGCCGGTCATCGAACCTGCGTTCGTACAAGTACTGGCCGGCGATGAACCGGAGGTGTACGGATAGGCAACAGCGTCGCGAGTATCCGCTTGCTTCGGAGTAAAGGCCGCGGTAATTGCATCCGGCTTACCATCCGAGAAGAATACGATAACGTTGAGAGCGCCGGGTTGATTGATGCCCTTGATTTGCTGGTAGGCAAGGTCCAGTGCGGCCACGGTGTTTGTATATCCCGAACACACCAGTTGGCCGATCAGCTGCGACATGCCTGTCGTTGTCCTTCCGTTACCCAGAGTCATGACCCGGCTTTTGAAATCAGTGCCGGGAGGGAAATCAAGGTTGGCAGTGTTTTGAAAGGTAACCAGCCCGATGTTATCTTGCCCTGCCACAAAAAGATTTGTAAAATTTTGAGCCGCCGAGATCACGGAAGAACAGTTGCCGTAAATGGCCAAAGAAGCCGAACGATCCAGGACCACAATGATGTTCACGTTTCGGCGTGACACCTGGGCGTGCGCAGAAAGATTTGAGTTGGAAAAGCCTAACAGGCGCAGAAAGTACAAGGGAACGCTAGCTGTCGCATCGACCGTGATGGTCCAAAGCCCATTGTTCGGCGCAGGAATAGTCGGAGTCACCACCGCGGTACTGCCCAGAGTGCCATCGGGAAAATTGGCTTTAAAATATGTGGTTGCCGTTGTGGACGCCGCCGTCTGAGCCGCCGGAACGGTCGCCCCGATACTCAAAGACCGCCCTGCCGCGTACGCCGCGGCGTCTACTGAAGAGGTAAGCCTTGCCTTCTGCCATAGAACGATTGCGCCGTCAATGGCGAGCCCAATCACCGGGAGCACGACCATTACCGATACAACTGTGAATAAAACAACCGCAGAACCACGCTGAGCTTGGCGAGTAGTCTGCTGAACCGGCGTGAACAATCTCAAATCACCCTGTCCAGTAGTGAAGGGATCTGCGCAAAGATCTCAGGCCTGCCCTTACCCCGCCACAGCCAGTGGTTAAGGTGCCGACGGCAAGAACGGTTTCAGCTCCACGATCAGGATTCCAGCCAGAACCAGCACGCCTCCGCTTACCCCCGCCGCTGTCAACGGCTCACCCCCGACCAGCACCGCCGTGGCAAAGGCGAACACGGGCTCGAGCGAGAAAATAACGGCCGTACGTGTCGCGCTGGTGTATTGCTGTGCCCACGTCTGGAGCGCGAAGGCCAGAGCGGTCGCCAACACCCCGGTCACAACTACGGCTATCACGACGCCCCTGGTCCAATGCGCCACCGGTGGATCGAAGGGCAGCGATAGGAATGACAGACCAGCAGTACAGGCGATCTGCCCCACCGCAACGGCCCCAAAACTACTCCGATTTGAGTAATGCCCGAGCAGCAGCAGATGACAGGCGAACGCTACCGCGCAACCGATTGTCAGCACATCCCCGAAGTTCAAATGCATCTCTCGATTGAGAGACGGCAACATCAGCACCACCATGCCGGCTGCCGCAACCGTCACGCCCAGCAACTCCGCCCGGTTCGGCCGCCGACGGTAAATGAGGGCACCCAGCAAAGGAACTAGAGGCACGTAAATTCCCGTCAGAAAACCTGAGTTCCCGGCCGTCGTGTACCTGAGTCCGAACGTCTGAAGTATGTAGCCCAGCCAAAGGAAAACGCCTGCCGTTGCTCCGTCACGAAGTCCACTCCAGAGTCTGCCTCTGTCTCTGGCCCAAACCGATGCCAGAAGCGGGAGCATACAAACGGTTGCTACCGAGAACCGCAGCCCGAGAAAGTACAGCGTGGAGATCTGACCCAAGGCCTGCTTCACCAGCACGAACGTCGTACCCCAAACCAGGGCCACTAGGAGGAGCGCAGCATCCGCCTTCCAGCTCCCATGTGGCTGGACGATGTTCTGCTGTCGCGGCGATGTAACTGCTTGTGCCTGATCACTCACGTGTGATCAACCATTCTTTGCGTCAAGCAGATTATCCGGCGGTGTCCGAACCCGCAAACTGGAGACCTTCGAATAAAGAAGCAAGCACCAAGAGAATCCGGCGCAACCCCTGCTCGCGTCCGTCTGGTTGATACCACTCCTCGCGGGTATGTGCGCCGCCGCCCTGCCCCCCAGCGCCAATCGAGACAGCGGGTAAACCGAGCGATAGCGGTACATTTGCATCGGTTGAGGCACAATCGACTCGCGAACGGATGTTGAGGTAAGAGTCCACTGCCTGGATGCTCTCCAGCAGCATTGAGTGGTCCGGAAGTCTGCCGCCCGGTCGCGATCCCAAATCTTTAATCTTCGCTGTCAGTCGCGCACTTCGGGCATAACGATTCTCAGTTTCGAGGCCGCGCTCTACCGCCGTACTAAGCAGTCCAGTTAATTCATCGAGCACCGGGATATCTTCGGACCGCAGATCCAACTTGGCTCGCGCCACCGACGGGATGGAGTTGATGCTGGTCCCGCCCTCCACAACACCGAAATTATAGGAATAGCGCGATTTCCGGTCCGAGGTGCTCCGTCCTTCCGCCGCCTGAGTAAACCCGGAAATCACGTGGCCGATGGCATGTACGGGGTTTGGGGTGCCCGAATCGTTCCAGCTATGACCCCCCGGACCGCTGAAGGTAATCTCAAATCTTCGACTTGCCAAAGCTTGAGCCGTGATGTGGTCCGTTGAGGGACCGTCCAGCACCAGAAACGCGCGAACTTGCGAAAGCTCCGCCGATGGCCGGCACAAGTAGCGCATCCCGCTAAGGTTGCCTTCGCCTTCTTCACCAACATTCGCCACCAGCAACACAGCTTGCGCCAGCGACCGAAGGTCCGGTTCCGCCTGCAGCACCTTGGCGAGCGCCAGCAAAGCCGTTAATCCTGAGCCGTTGTCCGAAACTCCCGGTCCAGCCAGCCTTCCATCGGGCAAAAACGAGATGTCCTCCGGGCGATTCGGAGCGAAGACCGTATCCAGATGCGCAGAGACCACGAACGGACGTTGGAGTCCGTCGTCGGACAGCATAGCCAGAACATTCCCCGCCCGGTCAAGCCGTGCAAACCAGCCTAGCGACTCCAGTTGGAGTCGAAACCATTCGGCCCGCGGCTTTTCAAAAAATGTCGGGGCCGGAATGCGGCACAGTTGCAGATGCTGCTCGTTGATCCAGGCTCGTTCCCTTGAGAACCATCGCAGAGGTGCGGTGAACTCACTCCGCTCCGCTATCGTAGAGACGCGTCTCAGAGCAGAGGAGGTGCGTCTGACGGGCAGAAAGGACTTGCTGGAAGTTGCCACATTGAATCCGTATTTCAGTCTACTTCGGCGAGGATTGCCCCGGTACTACCGGTCATTATTAAATGCATATCTTTCCTCTTTGACTCGGCGATATACTTGTGTCTGTTCCTCAAAACAGTATGAAGACCTATGTGAACTTCGGCATCCTCATGGTGTTGATTGTCGGATCGCTGGTCTGGCTAGCTGCCGGTGGCGTTTCAGATACCAAGACCTACTACAAGACCATCCCTGAACTAGAAAAGATGGGCTTAGCTGCTCATGCTCAGCGGATCCGTGTGGCTGGAGACATTCAGCCCGGCTCCATCGCCAAAAACAACGGGCGAGTTACCTTCAGGTTGCATCAGGATGCGAGAGTGCTGAATGTAGTTTACTCCGGCATCGACCCGCTACCTGACACTTTCAAGGACAACGCTCAAGCAATTGCTGACGGACGACTCGGATCCGATGGCGTATTTGAGGCTAGCAAGATTCAAGCCAAATGTGCTTCAAAGTACGAAGCGAAGCCTCCGCAGCGTTCAATTTCTCACCTTCCGGCCAAAAACGCATCTTAACTAATAAGTAATCTCATGGAAAATCTAGGCGCTCTTTCGGTTCTGCTGGCCTTTTGCGTTACGGTATTCGCAGTTCTCGCCGGCATTACCGGTAAGTATGCACGGCGCCCCTTCCTGGTGGTTGCTGCCGAACGTGCCGTCTACGCCTCCTGGACCCTGCTGACTCTTGCGTCCGGAATCCTCATCTACTTCCTGCTGTCGGGCGATTTCCGGATGGCTTACGTCGTCGCTCATACCGACAAAGCGATGTCACCGGTTTACAAGTTCACGGCCTGGTGGGGCGGCCAGGAAGGCTCACTCCTGCTTTGGAGCTGGTTGCTCTCCACATACACAGCGATTGTTACCTACACGAATCGGCGCAAGTTCCGCGACATGATGCCGATCGTCATCAGCATCATGATGACAACTCTGGCTTTTTTCGTTGCGATGATTACGTTCGTTGCCAGCCCGTTCAAAGTTTTGATGGTGGGCAAAGGGATCATCGACGTCACCGACGGCAATGGCCTCAGCCCGCTTCTGCAGTGGTGGACTATGGCGATTCACCCGCCCTTCCTGTATCTCGGTTACGTCGGGTTCACCGTACCGTTTGCTTTCGCGATGGCTTCTCTCATCACCCGGCAGCCTGGTGAAGGGTGGATTCACACGACCCGCCGGTGGGCCATTGTCACCTGGCTTTTCCAAAGCACCGGCATACTGCTGGGAATGGGCTGGGCTTACACCGTGCTCGGCTGGGGCGGCTATTGGGGTTGGGATCCAGTTGAAAACGCTTCCCTCATGCCCTGGATCACAGCGACTGCCTTCCTCCATTCGGTGATGATGCAGGAGAAGAAGGGCATGATGAAAGTCTGGAACATGGTGCTCGTTTCGGCTACTTTTCTGCTGGCAATCCTTGGAACAACGCTGACCCGCACTGGCTTAGTCTCGTCCGTTCATGCTTTTGCCCAATCGCCGGTGAAGCCATACTTCACCACCTTCCTCATTACAGGTTGCGTGCTTACCACCTTCGCGATCCTGCGCAACTTACCTTTCCTTAAGAGCGAGGTGAAACTGGAGAGCGTTGTCTCGCGCGAGTCGAGCTTCCTGTTCAACAATCTAATTCTGCTGGCCAGTTGTTTCGCAGTTCTCTGGGGCACGCTCTTCCCGGTAATAATGGAGGCGCTGACGGGCGAGAAAGAGACGATTGATGCGCCTTACTATAACCGCGTCAACGTGCCGATCGCTCTTTTTCTTATATTCCTGACCGGCGTGGGTCCTTTAATCGCCTGGCGTAAGAGTTCGCTCAGCAGCTTGAAAAAAGCCTTTCTGATTCCTGCCATCGTAGGCGTCGTAACCATAGTGGGCTTAGCTGCTGCTGGCATCCGCGAAGTCGCCGCTCTGCTTTCTTTCGGTCTGTGCGCTTTCGTTCTCGCCACAATCTTCACCGAATTTTGGAAGGGGTCGCGCGCCGTTCAGCTGAAAGAAAATCTTCCGTTACCCAAAGCCGCCTTCGAACTGACCTGGCGTAACACACGCCGCTATGGCGGCTACCTGGTTCACATGGGCATTGTCATTATGTTCATCGGCTTCACCGGCAACGCTTTCAACCTGCATGAGACCCGCAATCTCGGCTTGGGCGAGAATCTCCGGTTCGGTCGCTACGACCTGAAGCTTATCAGCGTGAATGATGGCGATACCGGCAACTACCAGTTCAACCATGCAGCGCTGCAGGTTTCCGTCAACGGTAAGGTGATCGATCAACTCGACCCGGAGATTCGTCTCTACAAGGCCAGCCGTGAACAGAGCTCAACCATTGGCATTCGCCGCTCCCTGCGAGAAGATCTGTACGTTAATTTCTCCGGTGTGATGCAAGACAACAGCAAGGCCATTTTCCAGCTTTATGTGTTCCCGCTGGTCTCCTGGATCTGGGTGGGATATTGGGTGCTGCTCTTTGGAACTCTCATTTGTTTGATCCCGTCGAAAGTACGTCTGCAATATGCACGTACCGAGGTCGTTAGCATTGCCACTCAAACTGCGCCAGTCGAAGTTTAGAACGCTCGCGCTACTGTTCGTTTCTGTTGCCGCTCTGGTAGCGCAAGATCCTAGTTCCTACTTGACGCCGGATGTGAGCCGGGTAGGCGAGCGACTGGCCTGCCGGTGCGGAGGGTGCCGCAATACTGTCGGCAACTGCCCGATGATCAAGTGCGGCTCCGCCGACCCGAAGCGTCAGCGGATTCACGAAATGAAATCGCAGGGCATGAGTGACGATGCCATTGTTAATACTTTCGTGAAGGAAGAAGGTGTCGTGGCGTTGTCGGCACCGCCCTCCGGCAGCCTCGGAGGTCTGATCACCTGGGTCATGCCTGGCGTGATGCTATTGGTCGGCTTCTTCATCTATCTGAAGTACATCCGAGGTAAGCAGCAGAAACCGGCGCCCCTTACCGTGGCCGACCAGGAACTGATTGAGCGCTATCGATCGCATATGGATGTCGATGACGAGACCCCTGGCACACCCGAACCAAACAAGAGATGATCACCGGCCTCGCAGCAGTTCTGGCGCTCGCCGCCTTTGCCTTTGTGCTATTTATCCGCAATGAGGACGTACCTGAAGTCATACCCGCCTCACCGATTCAGCACCTCGACGATCGGAAACACGCCATTTATGACAACTTGCGTGATCTTCAATTTGAGTATCGGTTGGGCAAGCTCTCGGACGAAGATTATCAGTCAACCAAGCAGTCGCTGCAACGCGAACTCGCTGTAGTTCTTGCCGAAACCGAAGAAACGGCCAGGCGCTTCGGGCTGACTACAACGCGATCCACTGCAAGGGCATCGGTGTTGACGCAGCCTAAGACGGCCCCGACAAGTACAGCCCCAACCGGAACCGCAACAATTTGCCCCCATTGCAATGCCACTTTCCCTCAGGCCCTGCGCTTCTGTGGCGAATGCGGAAAGGCCATGGCATGAAGCGACTCGCCCTCCTGACCCTTCTCGTCTCGCTCCATCTTCACGCGGCAATTGATGGTGTGGTTGTGAACGGAACTTCCAACAAGCCGGAGCCTAACGTGACGGTCACGTTGGTTAAGCCTAGCCAGGGCGGCATGAAGACATTGGGTACAACTACCACTGATGCCGCCGGTAAATTCGTTTTTACCACCGACCAACCGGGTGGGGGCCCGCAACTCCTGCAGGCCAACTACAAAGGCGTGAACTACAACAAGCTGATGACGCCTAACGTTCCGACGTCGAACGTTCAGCTTTCTGTGTTCGAATCCACAGACTCACCGGCGGTCGCGCGCGTTGCGCAGAACATGTTAATTCTGGAACCGAACACCAGTCAGGTGGCCGTGAGCCAGACGATTGTTGTACAGAACGACTCGAAGACCACCTACAACAACGAGCACCTCGGTTCACTGCGCTTTTATCTGCCCGCTGCCGCTAACGGCCAAGTTCGTGTCAGCGCCCAAGGTCCTGGAGGTATTCCTCTTCCCCGGCCCGCTGAAAAGACCAAAGAGACAGACACTTATCAGGTAAACTTCCCGATCAAGCCGGGCGAATCACAGTTTGAAGTAAGTTATGTGCTGGTTGCCGGCTCTCCCCTCACGTTCCACGGTCGCGTCGTCAACATCAAAGGAATGACTGCCGGTCCTCTCCGCCTGATAGCGCCAGCCGGAGTCACGCTGACGGGCAACGACGTTCAGGCTCTCGGCACCGAACCAAAGACCCAAGCCACCATCTACAATGTCGTAGCCCACGATCTTTTCTCGGTTGATGTCGCGGGCGTCGGCTCGCTGCATCCGACCGATGACAGCGCGGGTCCTTCTGATGGCGAAAGCCCACCCGTTACAGAAGGTAAGCCTCCCATTTATGCGCAAATGCCCTGGCTGCTTACTTTAGCCCTCAGCATCCTCGGCATCGGACTCGTTTACCTGTTCCGAACATCTCCTATCAGGGCGCCCTACGGAGAAGCTCGTTCGCCCTATGGAAAGTAGCGCCGGTTCAGGCGCAGTCACACTCGAGAACGTTTGGAAATTCTATGGAGATTTCCCGGCCCTCCGGGATTTTTCCCTGGCCGTGTCCGAAAATTCCTGCCTCGCGCTCCTGGGCCGCAATGGTGCTGGAAAAACGACTCTGCTCCGTATCCTGGCGGGACTGTCCCCCTTTCAGCGCGGCAGTGTCCAAGTGTTCGGCCGCGCGCCACGCACAAGCTCGGCTCGTCGCCAGCTAGGTTTCCTCGGCCATGGCATCGGCGTCTATGAAGACCTCTCTGCACGTGAAAACCTAAACTTTTTCGCGCGCGCGGCCGGGGCGCCTAAGACGGTTGCTGCCCGATGGCTGGAGCAAGTTGGCTTAACGAAGGTCGCTGACCTGCCGGTGCGGCAGTTCTCCCGAGGCATGCGCCAACGGCTTGCGTTGGCCCGCACCTTTCTCCACCAACCTAAACTCCTGCTCCTGGATGAACCGTTCACGTCGCTCGACGACCGTGCTATTTCCATGCTGAGCCAGCTCTTAACCACCGCTCGAGCTGGAGGGGCAACCATCATCCTCTCTACGCACCAGCTCCGGGAGGCTCTGGCCATCGCTTCTCACGTTGCACTTGTCGAGAACGGCAGTCTGCGCCATGCCGGTGAACGAACACAGGAGATGCTCGACGACCCCGGCCTTCTGTATCGCCTCCACGCCAGGTCTCCCGCCGCTTGATGATTGTTCCAGACGTAATCGAACTTGTGCGCCAGGCGCTCTTCGTAGCTCGCAAAGATCTGGCCATTGAGATCCGGACTAAAGAATCGCTCAATGCTGCGGCCGCCTTTGCCATCACTATCCTGCTGCTCTTCTCTTTTGCGATCGATCCATCGCCCGAAATGACCCACGATGTTGGGGGCGGTCTTCTCTGGATCGTCTTCCTCTTTTCGGGAGCTCTGGTCTTTAATCGCGGGTTCGCACGCGAACTTCCCAATGAGTGTCTCGATGCACTCATGGCTTCACCGCTCTCTGCGGCGGCTTTAGCCCTAGGAAAAGCCATCACTAATTTCGTGCTGCTACTGTTCATCGAGTTCTGCGCATTGCTGGTCTTCGGGCTTTTCTTTAACGTCAACTGGTGGCAGCGGCCGGGCGAACTGGTGGCGGTATTTCTATTAGCAACGTGGGGCGTCTCCGTCGTAGGCTCCATTTTCGGAGCGTTGACCGTCAATCTCCGGCTGCGTGAACTTATGCTGCCCGTGATCGTCTATCCGCTCCTCATCCCGCTACTAATCGCCGCCATCGAACTTACCAAGAACAGCCTTATAAACGAACCAATGACGCCCGACCAATGGCTTTGGATGCGCGTTCTCTTCGTCTTCGACTTGATCTTTACTGCGCTCTCGCTCAGCTTGGCGGAAACGATTTTAGTCAACTAGCCGGCGAGACGTGGTCAACAACCCTGTTCAACCGATTTCTGTTCAACTAATATAAGAGGTTCCATCATGCGCGAAAAAATCGCCATCGGAGCGGCAGGTCTTGCCACTCTCATCCTGGCCTATACTCTTTACTCGATCTTCCTGGTGCTACCTGACGAGGCGGCGCAGGGCCCCATCTACCGCATTATCTTCTTCCACGTCCCGGCGGCCATCGTCGCTATGATCGGTTACTTCGTGGCCTTGGGCTTCAGTGTTTTCTATCTCTCGTCCAAAGATTTGAAGTACGATTCCATAGCCGCATCTATCGTGGAAGTGTCGCTTGTCTTTTCCGTGGTGAATATCGTGACAGGAAGCATTTGGGGCCGCATCATCTGGGGAATCTGGTGGACCTGGGACCCGCGCCTCACCTCTGCTCTTGTCTGCATTCTCATCTTCAGCGGTTATCTGATGCTCCGGCGCGCCATTGACGAACCGACCCAGCGTGCCCGCCTCTCTTCGGCTCTCTGCATCTTCGGCTGCGTGGACGTCGTGGTGGTCTACAAATCCATCGACTGGTTCCGAACCCAGCATCCTGGCCCAGTCCTCAGCTTCCGCACCGGCGGCGGCAACATGGACCCCGCTATGGAGCGAATGCTCTTTATCAACTTCTTCGCGATCCTGCTCATTTCAACGGCGCTGGTGCTGATCCGCACGCGGCAGGAAACTATCTCTCGCGAAATCGATTCACTGCGCCGTTTCGCTAACGCTGCTTAAGGAGCGATTCATGGATCAACGTAACTTCACTTTCATGTTCTATGGCTTCCTGGTCGCTTGGGCATTCGTGCTGTTCTATGTCATTAGCCTTGCCCAACGCGGAGCCCGCTTGAAGAAAGAGTTGGAAGGCGTCCGCCAGCTCATCAGCTCAGGCGATCTTCACGCGCACGAACATCAGGAAGACCGAATCCGCTGATGCCCCTGCTTCTCGGCCGCCGGACATTTCTAAAAAGCACCGCCGCTGGGCTCGCACTCTGGAAGGCCACAGTCGCAGCCGCAGCCGAAAGCGTTCGGATGGCCCTGATCTCCGACACTCACATTGCGGCCGACTCGTCTGACAATTACCGCGGATTCTCCCCGCACGAAAACCTGAAACAGGTTCTGACCCAAATCTCCGCCCTGCCATTCGATCTAGGTATCGTCAACGGCGACTTGGCTCGCAAAACGGGCGAGCAGGCCGACTACACGGCATTCGTGAATTTCTTCGACCCTCTCGCGGACAAGATGCCGACTCTGATCACATTGGGGAACCACGATGACCGTAAGAACGCCCGCAGTGCGCTTGCGAAACGAGCCGGAGAGGTCAAACCCGTCGAGCAAAAGCTGGTGACCACCTTGGATGCGGGACCTTTCAATCTGGTGCTGCTGGACTCGCTCATGGCAACGAATGTGTCGCAAGGACAACTGGGGCACAACCAAAGGGACTGGCTCTCGAATTACCTGGACTCGCAAACCGCGAAACCGCAGATCGTATTTGTCCACCACAATCCTGATCCGGACAACGACGGTGCGCTGGTAGACGCGGATCGGCTGCTCGCGATCCTACGCCCGCGCCGGCACGTGAAGGCACTTTTCTTCGGGCACATGCATGTCTATACCGCCGCGCAGCAGGACGGCCTCCACCTGATCAACCTGCCTGCCACAGGTTACAACTTCGCCGACGGGAACCCGGTAGGTTGGCTCGAAGCGACCTTTACAGCTCAATCAGCCACGCTTAAGCTTCACGCTATAGCCGGCAATATCAGGGACAACGGGCAAACGAAGACTCTGTCCTGGCGATAATTGCGCAGTGCACGGCTAGCTGGTCGAAGCGAACTCCTTCAGATAGCTTCGTAATTGGTCGCGCACCCGCCGAAAGATCGCCAGCCGCTCTTCATCAGAACCTGCCGAGGCCGGCGGTGGATCCTCAAAGCTTTGGTGGATTCGTTAAGCAACAGAAGGAAAAATAGGGCAGCTTGCGTTCGCGTTGTCGCACACTGTGAGGACGTAATCAAAATCCTGTCCGGCGAACTCGTCGACATGTTTTGAACGATGCCCTGAGATATCGATACCTAGTTCAGCCATGACGGCAATCGCTTCGGGACGGACCGTGCCCGGTCGGGTGCCTGCGCTTTCCACCTCAAACTGCGAGCCGGCATCGTATCGAAGAAGTCCCTCGGCCATTTGGCTCCGGGCGGAATTCCCGGTGCAAAGAATCAGAACACGCTTTTTCAAGAGGCACCTTGTAGGGGAGTAGGAAACCAGTAACGGGTTCGGTTACAAGCGGCGCACACGGAAAGCATCACGGGAACTTCGACCAACACACCGACGACCGTAGCTAGAGCTGCTCCCGATTCCGGTCCAAATAGTGCGATAGCCGTTGCAACTGCCAGCTCAAAAAAGTTCGACGCTCCAATAAGCGCGCCGGGAGCTGCTATCGAGTGCTCCACTTTGAGCCACTTCATCAGGAAGTATGTGAGGCCAGCATTGAAATAGACCTGAAGGGTAATGGGAATGGCGATCAGGAGAACATGAAAAAATCGCCCCGTGATGTTGTCGGCTTGAAATGCAAAGATAAGCACCAAAGTGGCGAGCAGGGCGGCAATCGTAACCGGGGCAAACTTTGGAAGCAGGATGGTCTCGAACCAGACTTGCCCACGGCTCCGCAGCCACACCGCGCGAGCCAACGCTCCCGTCGCAAGCGGAACCACGATGAAAACAATCACTGAGATCAATAGCACGTCAAATGGCACCGTCAACGATGAGGCGCCATGTACCAGCAGCTGCACGATGGGCACAAATAACAGCAACATGATCAGATCATTGATTGATACCTGGACCAACGTATAAGCAGGATCCCCTTGTGTAAGGTGGCTCCAGACGAAGACCATAGCGGTACAAGGTGCGGCCGCCAGGATAATGCAGCCTGCGATGTATTGATCAGCGTCCGCTGTGGTAATGAAGTGTGCGAAGATCACCCGGAAGAAAGCCCAGGCAAGAAGTGCCATTGAGAAAGGCTTTACGACCCAATTAACAAAGAGTGTGACCAACAAACCCGCCGGCCGTTTGCCCACATCCCGGACGGACGAGAAATCGACCTTCATCATCATTGGGGTAATCATCAGCCAGATGAGCACGGCAATGGGAGCGTTGATCTGGCTCCCTTTGGCAAACTCAATCCCGCGGAGCATGGCGATGCTGCCAGGGATGAGCTTGCCTAAAGTGATACCGGCCACCATGCAGAGGAGCACCCATAAGGACAAATAGCGTTCGAAGCTACCCAAACCGCGGGTCGTCTGCAATGTCAGAATCGCGGGTTCTTTCAAGAGCAACATCCCGGAGCGCAGCAGCCGTTGGGCTTGGTTGCACGAATAAAGGCGCTCAGGAATCGGCCCTCCACCTGCGGTGGGATGACATCAACGTCGATTCCTTCACCGGTTAGAAAAGCGCGTGCATCCTCAATGTCATAAACTCGCGTTGGTTCGATCTCAACGGCAGCGAAACCCGCGGCCACTAGCTTGGCCCGGAATTCCTCTTCGGCCAATGCGCCTGCAATGCAACCAACCCACAGCAGCATGCTTCTGCGAACCTGATCTGGTACCTGCCCGCGTGTTACGACATCCGACACCGCGAAGCGACCTCCCGGCCTAAGCACACGAAATGCTTCACGCAGAACCTGGTCTTTGTTCCCGGAAAGATTGACAACGCAGTTGGAAATGATCACGTCAACGCTGGCATCGGGCAGCGGGATGTGTTCGATCTCGCCCTTGAGGAACTCTACATTCTCAATACCTGCCGCGCGCTGGTTCTCACGTGCCAGCTCGAGCATGTCATCTGTCATGTCCAGGCCATAGACTTTGCCCGTCGGACCAACGCGGCGGGCTGACAGCAGTACATCGATGCCGCCTCCGGAACCCAGATCGAGAACCGTCTCACCGATCTTTAGCTCTGCCAACGCCGTCGGATTGCCGCAACCGAGTGACGCTCTCAAGGCAGCCTCCGGAATCTGGCCTGCCTGGGCTGCGTCATAAAGATTTGAGGTAATTGGATCGCAGCAGCCGTCGAGCGCCGAACTGGCGCCGGAGCAACCGTTTTGACCGCCTACCGAGACCCGGCGCGCTGCCTCGGCATACTTTTCTTTGACGATTTCCTTCACTTCCATAGGGCTTCCTCTCCTATTTGCAGAGCTGTACAATTGCCTGCGGTTCGATTGCTTTATTACGGGTGCAGCATTCGGCGTACAAGAATCCGAGGAGTTCCTGCAGCGCCTCTGCGTTGGCTGAATACCAGAGAAAGGTGCTTTCTCGACGCACCTTAACAAGTTCTTCGTTCTTGAGTTTGTCGAGATGGTGCGAGAGAGTAGAGGCCGGAATCTCCAGTTCCGTACTGAGATCTCCTGCAATCATTCCCTGAGGGTGTGCCGAGAGCAAGAGCCTCATAATGCGAAGCCTTGGCTCCGTTCCCATAGCAGAAAACATATCTGCGTAACGAGCGACATCGGGCTGATCTTTAGGCTTCGTCATCTGTGAACTCCAGATCTTCTCTTCCCCATTCATCGAGAGTGCAGAGTAAGCAGCCATATTCGGCTTGCTCTCGTAACGCTTGAATTACCGAGTCGCTGAAGAGTGGATCGTCCGCGTAGCTGGTCTCCGGATGCGTATAAAGCTCGCTCACTGCTTCCATATTTCTATAATCGTCGAAACATAGAGAACTGTCAAGGCCTAGATTGCGATCATTTTGAAAAGCTCTGTCCGGAACTGTGCCCTTTGGTCTTTGCCACACTGAAATCAGGTCTTACGCTCCCAAATGGCTTTCCCTATCCACAGGCCCCGGCGCCTTCGCTCTACACCGGCGATACGAACTCTGGTCCGCGAGACTCGTCTCGCCCCGGACCAATTTGTTCTTCCGCTTTTTGTTTGTCCGGGAGAAGGTATTCGCCAACCTATCGGATCGATGCCAGGTAATGCTCAGCTCTCGATTGATGTCCTCATTGAGGAAGCGGAAGAGTGCAGAAAGCTGGGTCTGGGCGGCCTGCTGCTCTTCGGCATCCCCGAGTCGAAGGACGAGTCTGCCTCGGGCGCCTACGCCGACGACGGCATTGTTCAGCGAGCTGTTCGAGCTTTGAAACAACACACTCCGGATCTACTTGTGATCACGGACGTCTGCAATTGCGAGTACACCAGTCACGGACATTGCGGGTTCATCAAAAACGGCGATGTCGATAACGACGAAACCCTGACGTGGCTCGCCAAGACTGCGGTTTCTCACGCAGCGGCCGGTGCCGACATTGTCGCCCCCAGTGACATGATGGATGGGCGTGTCGAGGCCATCAGGACAGCTCTTGATGAAGCTGCGTTCCTGAACACTCCCATCTTGTCGTACGCCGCAAAATATGCTTCTGTGTTTTACGGGCCATTCCGGGAGGCAGCCGGATCGACACCTCAATTTGGGGACCGCCGCACGTATCAAATGGATCCCGCTAACGCCCGCGAGGCCTTGCGCGAGATCGAGCTGGATATCGAAGAAGGCGCTGACATGATTATGGTGAAACCGGCGCTTGCCTACCTCGATGTCATCCGGGAAGCCCGGCTACAGTTTGAGGTGCCGCTCGCGGCCTATCAAGTCAGCGGAGAGTTCAGCATGATTGTGGCGGCGGCTGAAAAGGGATGGCTTGACCTCGACCGCACCGTGCTCGAGACACTGACCGCGATACGCAGAGCGGGCGCAGACTTCACGCTCACCTATTTCGCGAAGCACGCCGCGAGGTTGTTGGGTTAAGTAGCGACCCGATCTACGGTTCGGGGAGCCGGCCTGAAAGGTAGTAACGCTGGGGAGCCGACCGCCTTTGCGTTCCATTCGGGTCTAGGACTCCCCGCACGACATGGATCGCCACGGACTGGCCCGGCTTGAGAGAGGACTGGAACTTCATCACGTCATCCGGTGACGCGACCGGCTGTCGATTGATAGACAGAATCGCGTCGCCCTCCGCCATCCCGATGTCGTCTGCAAAGGAGCCCGGATCAATCGAAACGACCTTGACGCCATCCCTAGCGTCAATCGAAAGGTCCTTGCGTTCTCGCTGGGTCAGCCGCATAATCGTGATCCCAAACTTCACAGGCGCAAGAGCATTGCCCACTGCTGGTGGCACCGTTCGGTTCAGACCAATTTGTGGCTCCCCCTCCCAAACTTTCGACCGGTCTTCGACTACCACTTTGAAGTCCATCTTCTTACCGTTTCGATCGACGGTAAAATTGGCGGTAGAGTTCAGCGGCAGCTCGGCTACTTTATTCACCAGTTCCTGGCCATCACGCACCGGCTTGTCATTCACCGCCAGCACGATGTCATCAGCTTTGATACCCGCGCGTCCGGCAGGCCCATCCGAAGCTACGGAATCGACCAGCACCCCGTGATCGAGCCCAAAAGCCCGCAGCGTATCGCTATCGTTGTTGTTACGCGTCCACTTGATCCCGATAGATCCCCGGACAACACGACCCGTCCGGATGAGGTCGTTGTACACACGCACGGCCATATTGGAGGGCAACGCAAATCCGATGCCTTCGTAGGATCCACTATGAGTCGCGATCATCGTGTTCACACCGATTACTTCACCCCGGATATTCAGGAGCGGTCCGCCGCTATTTCCGGGATTGATCGCCGCATCCGTCTGTAGAAAATTCTGGAAAGATCCGGCGCCCGGCAGATCGCGGCTGGTTCGTTCCGCGCTCACGATTCCCGCCGTTACTGTAGCTTGCAAGCCGAATGGGGATCCAATCGCAATCACCCAATCGCCTACCTGCACGCTATCGGAATTGCCTATCTGTACTGGGGTCAGTGGCTGCTTCGAATCGATCTTAAGCACGGCCAGATCGGTCTCCTTATCGAAGCCGATCACTCGAGCGCGGTAATCGATTTCTTCACCCGCCAAACGCACTTTAATCCGGTCGGCTCGATCGACCACGTGATGGTTGGTGATGATATACCCATTCTTATCGACAATGAAACCGGTCCCGCTTCCTTCGCTTCGAAACGATCGCGGCTGCTCGCCACCCTGTCCGAAGAAACGCTTGAAGGTGTCTGAAGGATCGCCGCTCCGAGAGCCTTCTGATTCGTTCGGGTCGTCCGGCTCGGCATCGTTCTCGTTGCGACGCGTTTTTTTAGCGGGTTTAGCCAGGTAGTCGGATTCGATGTAAACCACCGACGGCTCCACACGCTTTGTAAGCTTGGTAAAGTCGTTCGAGATCGGAACAGCGTCCGGAATGATCAGCGGTGTCGCGCCCGGAGCACCACCCGAGACAATGGGAGTCTGGTGATTCGCCCGGACGCCAGTGTTCATCACCGTCCCGATTACGATACCCACCGTCAGGGTGATGAATAGCAAACCGAAGCTCAGCAGCTTCTGCCGCTTCACCTTTTCGAAGAACAGCATGGAGAGAGCGAGGCCTTTCCGACCGATATTTCTCAGTATAAGTAAAGTTGCCCGAAACCGGTGCAAAGCGTAGTCACGCGTACCCTCGCTAGCGACGACGCTATCTGATCAGACTCAGTTATCTAGTTTTACCGGAACTACTTCAGACGAGAGCGATTGGCAACTAGGTACCGGGCAGTACCCTTCCCTGTCCTCTTGGCCCCTACTTCCGCGTATTTGTAATCCACCAGCAACAATCATCCGATAGATTTAACCCGGTTAACTCCAACAACGGCGTAGACCTTTAAAGGAAAAACTATCAACATGCATAAGCTCATAGCCCTAGGGCTGTTAGCGGGCGGACTTGCGGGCACTGCTTTCGCCCAGGAGGATTCTTATCCTGCTGGCGTCCCCCGGTTAAATCATGTGTTCGTCATCATGATGGAGAACCATGGTTACTCTCAACTCATCAATAATCCGAATGCGCCGTTCATAAACTCATTCGCAAAGAAGGCAAATACAGCAACCAACTACTTTGCCGTGGCCCATCCGAGCTTGACCAACTACCTGGAGGTTGTTGGCGCTTCGAATTTCGGAGTTCAGACCGACAACTATCCGGACTGGCATAACTCTGCTTGTACGACGAATCTTTCCTCTGGCGTGGTAGCGACAGACAATCCTGCAAGCCCGGATATCTGTCCCATATGGGGTTATGGTACGGACGCGCCCACTCCGGCTATCGACACAACGAACGAGGTTCAAGGTACCCCAGGCGACATCAACATCGACGGAGTGAAATCGATTCCGGCTAACAAAAACACAGCGGGCAAGACTATCGCCGACCAGCTGGTCGCTAAGGGTCTGAGCTGGAAGTCGTATCAGCAGAGCTTGCCTCTGACGGGTGCCGACCGGGTCAATTACAGCGACGGGGTCTATTCGAACTTAACGGATTTCTCAAAAATCCTGCCCGTACAGACTCCTGCCCTGACCTCCTCGGACATTGTTGCCCAGTATGCGGCCAAGCATAATCCCTTTGTCTACTTCCGTAGCGTTCAAGAAGGAGATGATCCGCACAACAGTCTCAAGAATGTGGTCGACTTCGACGGTCCGAACGGCCTGTTCGCCGACTTGGCGTCCGGCAACGTGCCAAGCTTCTCGTTCATCGCTCCCAACCAGTGCAACGATCAGCATGGCCGTGGCAATGCTGGACCCTTCTGCGCTTTTGACCCGAATGACGACGGTACACAGGCTGGCTTGAATCCCGCACTTATCTACGTCGGTGACGTGATGGTCGAACGGCTGGTAAACGCCATTCACAAGTCTCCCGCCTGGAAGAATGGGCGCGCCGCGCTCGTCGTGGTCTGGGATGAGAACGACTACAGTGTTGCCCCCACGATCAACCAGGTACTAACGATCGTTAATACCAACTACGGCCCCTCCGGGATCCAGAGCGATAAGTTTTACACTCATTTCTCTCTGACCAAGACGCTTGATGCAGCCTTCGGCCTACCCTGCCTGAATCATGCCTGCGATTCGGACGTCAAGATCATGTCTGATCTCTTCCAACAGAGCGGGGATGGTCACCGGGGTGAGCATAATGAGGGTGACGACCACTAAGTAGCTCCGCACTGAGAATCACGTCCCCGAGAAGGCCGAACATGCGCTGTTCGGCCTTTCTTGTTGCACGCCGGCCGGAGAGCATGAATTACGTAACCACAGGATCGTAGTTCAAATTAGGGCCGAGCCATCGTTCCACCTCGACTACACTCATGCCTTTGCGCTGGTGGTAGTCAAGCACTTGATCGCGGTCGATCTTCCCCAAGTCAAAGTAGCGAGACTCCGGATGGGCGAAGTACAAACCGCTCACGCTGGATCCGGGCCACATGGCGAAAGACTCAGTGATCATCATTCCGGTGTTCTTTTGAACATCCAGTAAATGCCAGAGCGGACCTTTCTCAGTGTGATCCGGACAGGAAGGATAGCCTGGTGCCGGCCTGATACCACGATATTTCTCCCGGATCAGATCCGCATTGCTCAAACCCTCGTCCCGGCCGTAACCCCATTCATCCCGCACCCGCTTGTGCAGACATTCGGCAAAGGCCTCGGCCAACCGGTCGGCAAGTGCCTCGGCCATAATGGCGCTGTAGTCATCGTGCTCTGCCTTATACCGGTCGCACAGTTCCTTCAGGCAAATTCCGCTGGTTACTGCGAAGGCGCCAATGTAGTCGGGCAGACCCGTTTCTTTCGGCGCGATGAAGTCGGCCAGCGATCGACAAGGTTCATTGCCTTCGCGGTTCGATTGCTGGCGAAGGAAGTGAAATCGTCCCAGCTCAGTCGCCCGTGATTCGTCAGTGTACAGCGCTATGTCATCGCCTACCGCATTGGCCGGGAAAAAACCGTACACACCCCTCGCCGTGAGCAGCTTTTCATCGACGATCGTATCCAGCATGGCGGTCGCATCGGCGAAGAGTTGTTTCGCCTGCGCGCCGTATTTCTCGTTCTCTAAAATGCGCGGATAGGTGCCCTTGAGCCCCCACGTTTGGAACAGCGGAGACCAATCGATGAACTCGCGCAACTCCGACAGCGGAAAGTCGCGCAGCACGCGCACGCCGGTAAAGCCGGGCACCGCGAGATCCTCTGGCTTCCACGTAATGGGAGTCCGCCTGGCACGCGCGGCATTCAACGAAACCACACTCTGCCGGGGAGCGGAGTGCGTTTTGCGCAGAGCCTCATAATCGGCATGGTGTAAGGCTACGAAGGCCGGCTTACCTTCTTCACTCAGCAGGCTGGTAGTGACGGGAACGGCCCTACTCGCGTCCAGTACGTGGACCACAGGTTGACTGTAATGTGGCGCAATTTTCACGGCCGTGTGCGCTCGGCTGGTCGTCGCCCCACCCACCAGCAACGGCAACTTGAATCCTTGCCGCTCCATTTCCCGGGCCACATGCACCATCTCATCCAGAGAGGGCGTGATCAAGCCGCTTAAGCCGATAAGATCCGCGTTCTCTGCTTTGGCACGCTCGAGGATTTTCTCGCAAGGGACCATGACTCCCATGTCGATCACCTCATAGTTATTGCAGGCCAGCACGACACCCACGATGTTTTTGCCTATGTCGTGAACATCGCCCTTCACCGTAGCCAGTACGATTTTTCCCTGCGCTTTCACTGCCTGTCCGGCGGCCGCCATGGAGGCCTTTTCGGCCTCCATGAAAGGTGTCAGGTAAGCCACGGCCTTCTTCATCACGCGGGCCGACTTCACCACTTGCGGCAAAAACATCTTCCCCGAACCGAACAGGTCGCCCACCACACCCATACCGTCCATCAGTGGTCCCTCGATTACCAGAAGCGGGCGGCCTAACTTGACGCGGGCTTCTTCAGTGTCGATGTCGATGTAAGTGTCAATGCCTTTCACCAGGGCATGCGAAAGGCGTTCTTCAACGGTGCCAGTTCGCCATTCCTCGGCCTTCTTTTCACTCGCCGCTACCCCGGTGCCCGCTGCTTTCAAAGCCTCGCCATGGTCTACCAGACGCTCGGTGGCGTCGGGACGGCGGTTCAGCAGGACATCTTCAACCAGCTCTCTTAGCTCAGGCTCAATCTCCTCGTAGACTTCCAACATGCCGGCATTAACGATGCCCATGTCCATTCCGGCTGCAATGGCGTGGTACAGAAATGCGGAATGCATTGCCTCGCGCACCTTGTTGTTGCCGCGGAAGCTGAAAGAGATGTTGGAGACCCCGCCGCTTACCTTGGCATGCGGCAGATTGGCCTTAATCCAGCGCGTGGCGTTGATAAAGTCGACTGCGTAGTTGTTGTGCTCCTCCATGCCTGTGGCCACGGTAAGAATGTTGGGATCGAAAATGATGTCTTCCGGTGGAAAGCCCACCTCGTCGACAAGAATTCGATAGGCGCGTTCACAAATTCGGATTTTGTCTTCGAAAGTTGCGGCTTGCCCCTGTTCATCGAAAGCCATCACCACGACGGCGGCTCCGTACTTCAGGACAGCTTTGGCGTTCTGGCGGAATCTGTCCTCGCCTTCTTTCAGTGAAATGGAATTGACGATGCCCTTGCCTTGCAGGCATTTCAACCCGGCCTCGATAACCTCCCATTTCGAGGAATCGACCATGAAGGGCACCTTGGCCACCTCGGGCTCACTCCCCAGCAGCTGCAGGTACCGCGTCATAGCGGTTGCGCCGTCGATCATCCCCTCGTCCATGCAGATATCGATGACGTTGGCGCCATTCTCCACCTGCTGCCTGGCGACGCTGACCGCTTCCTCGTACTTGCCTTCCTTGATCAGCTTCGCGAACTTGGGCGAACCAGCAACATTGGTCCGTTCCCCGATCATCATGTAGACCCCGGCTTGCTGCGTAAAAGGCTGTGATCCCGACAACCGGAGAGGTTTCGTCTCGGTTGTCTCAACTTCTGCCGAAAGCTCGGGCACAGTGACGCTAGTTCGGGACTGGACCGCCGACCCGTCTCGCAACTCCCGCGGATGTTTTCCTTCCAGGGCCTTTGCGATAGCGGCAATGTGATCGGGCGTATTGCCGCAGCATCCACCCGCGATATTAATCAGCCCACCCTCGGCAAACTCGCTCAGAAAGCGGGCCATGTCCGGCGGCTCCAGATCGAAACCGGTCGGCGAAAGAGGGTTCGGCAATCCGGCGTTGGGATAACAGGAGATCGCCGAACTAGCCTTCCCTGAAAGTTCCTCCAGGAATGGATACATCAGATCCGGACCAAGCGAACAGTTAAGTCCGACGGACAACGGCTTAATGTGCTCCACGGCGTCCCAGAAGGCTTCAATCGTCTGGGCGGAAATCATCGTTTCACCGCCACGCCCGACCGCAGCAGAGATCATCACCGGCAACTCCTTGCCGTCCTGATCGAAGACTTCGCGGATAGCGACAAGAGCCGCTTTGGCGTTGAGAGAATCGAAAATCGTTTCGACCAAAAGCAGGTCGGAGCCGCCCGCCATGAGCGCACGTATCTGTTGGATATAGGCAGCCTTCACCTGGTCGAAAGTGACCACGCGAAACCCTGAATCATCTGCATCCGGTGAGTTCGAGAGCGAAACGGTCAGAGGACCGATGGCTCCGGCCACAAAGCGCTGCCGCGACGTCGCATTGCCGACCCGATCGGCCCATTCCCGACACTGACGGGCGGACTGCTCATTAATCTCCCAAGCCAGGCCATTGAGAAATGGATCTTCGATAACTTTCTGATAGAACGCCGGATCCTTCCGGCCGCCGTGCTCGCGTGGATCGTCTACGAAGAACTCGCTTTGTGTAATGCTTGTCGCGCCAAACGTGTTGGTTTCGATGATGTCCGCCCCAGCCTCAAGGAACCGGCGATGGATGTCGCAGATCATCTTCGGCTGAGTCAGCGAGAACAGATCACCGTTGTTCAACAGATCCTTTTTCGAATCCTTGAAGCGCTCGGCACGGATGTCGGATTCCGTCATACCGTAGGTCCGGATGGTAGTGCCCATCGCTCCATCGATGATGGCTATACGGTTCTGAAGAATCTTACAAAGAGGATGTTGTTCGGCTGTAATCATTTGTGCCTAAAGGCTTTCGGCGTACACTCGTCGACGATACCGACGCCGTCGGTTGGCGCGGTTCTCTGGCCCACAGGAAGCAGTGCGTACCTTAATGATACCGAGATATCTGCGATTTCCGACGTCAGAGGCAGCGGTTCGGTGCTTTCGCGCTGCCGGTTCCACTATTCCAGCAATAGGCTTAGCTGTTCGCCGGAGCGGTGTTCAGTTCGGCTCTCGGTTTCAGCAGTGTGTGCCTCGGCGTTCGGCAAGGGCTCCGAAAACTCGGTTAACTCCGGATAGGTGCCGATCAGGGAGAGAGGCGCCGCCACCGGACGACCTTCCAGAATGGAAGTTAATTCCAGCCCGTTTGCCACTGCCTTGCCGAGGTAATGATTGTTGGTGATGACATAAGTCTCCGGGGCAGATTGAGCAATCTCACGAATCCGGTCGACCCAGGGATCAAGTTCGTCCAATGAATACAAGTAGTCGTAGCGCTCACCTTGGTACTTGTTCTCTGTGAACCAGCTCTTGTAATTGCGCCCATGAAGCCGGACGTAACCAAGTGGGGAGGTTACCTGGGCGGCCGGCTTTACGGAGCGGGAAAACAGTGGCTGATCGATGTTGCACAACCCGATATTCAGCTCTTCCAGGCGGCCGTAGATAGCTGGATCTGTCCAACTGCTATGACGAACTTCCAGCACCAGCGGATAGTCCCGAAATCGATCGCGGAGATCCAGAAGATACTGTCGATTGTCGGCATCGTTACGGAACGACCATGGGAATTGCAGAAGAAGAGCCCCCAGCCGCTCACTCTCAAGTAGGAGTTCCATGCCCGACCGTACCAGCTGCTCATCGGACTCCGACGCATTCCTGGAGTGTGTAAAGCCCCGCCAAAGCTTGGCCGTAAACCGAAAGCTTTTGTTTTCCTCTACTTGAGCGAGCCAGGACCGCGCCATCGAGGGCGTGATGGGCCGGTAAAAGGAAGTGTTAATCTCGACTGTGTTGAACAGTCGCGCAATGAAGTTGAGCTCTCGGAAACCGCGGGGCCGGGGGGTGGGGTAGACCACACCGTTCCAGTCTTTGTACGCCCAACCTGCCGGACCGATCCGCAGCATGGAGCCCTTCTGGCCGCTACTTCGGCCTCCCGGACGTGCCTGGAGAACCAAACGTCGCCCGGTTGTTTCGTGGATACGACACTAGCGAGAGGTGGCTCGCTCGTATTGGTAGGCCACCCGGAACATCGTGGCTTCGTCAAAATGCTTTGCCATGATCTGCAGGCCGATCGGCAAACCGATCGGCGATTCGCCGCAGGGAACGCTCATGCACGGCACGCCCGCAAGGCTACCGGTCAGTGTGTAAATATCTGACAGATACATCGCCAGCGGATCGTCCATCTTTTCGCCGATTTTGAAGGCAGGAAAGGGCGATACCGGCGCCAGAATCGCATCCACCGACTCGAACGCCTGCTGAAAGTCGCCCGCAATCAAGGTCCGAACCTGCTGCGCTTTCTTGTAATAGGCATCATAGTAGCCGGCGCTCAGGACGTAAGTTCCGAGCATGATGCGCCGCTTCACTTCGGCGCCGAAGAACTGGCCGCGAGAGTTGCGATACATGTCAGCCAACGTTTCGCTTTCCGCTCGGCCGGAATAGCGAACGCCGTCATAGCGCGCCAGATTGGAGCTCGCTTCGGCCGTGGCGATGATGTAGTAGCAGGACAATGCATATTGCGTGTGCGGCAGGCTGATTTCGCTCACCTGACAGCCGAGCTCTTCCAACTGCCGGACCGCGGCGTCGATCACGTCGCCCGTTTCGGCGTTCAGGCCTTCGAAATACTCCGTGGGCAACCCAAGCTTCAGGCCCTTGACGGCAATTTCATGGCTTGCCGTAATCGTCGACCGGCGCAAAGGCGGACGTGGAGTCCTGTTCGTCACGACCTGCCATGACGCGCAGTACCGTAGCGGCGTCCTCGACCGTTACGCGCGAACGGTCCGATGTGATCGAGAGAACTGGCAAAGGCCACCAGGCCATAGCGCGAAACGCGGCCATAAGTGGGCGTTACGCCGACCACTCCGCAGAAGCTGGCTGGCTGGCGGATAGAGCCGCCGGTATCCGAGCCAAGCGACGCAACCACCGCTCCGCCTGGCCACCGCAGCAGCCGAACCGCCGCTCGACCCCCCGGGAACGCGATCGAGCGCTCGCGGATTACGCACCGGCCCGAACGCCGAATTCTCGTTGGACGAACCCATCGCGAACTCATCGCAATTCAGCTTGCCGATGACGATGGCGCCTTCAGATTCCAAGCTGTTGAACGGCGGTCGCGTCATAGGGCGGAATGTAGTGCTCCAGCGATCTGCGAACCGCAAGTCGTGCGCAGGCCCTTGGTGACGATAACGTCTTTGACGCCCAGCGGAACGCCGGCCAGGGCGCCCGCGAAACCGGTCTGCTGCGATTTCCTGATCCACCTTGGCCGCAGTCGCCAGCGCGCGCTCAGGCGAAAAGGTCAGATAGGCATTCGTTTTCGCGTTCTGCTGCTCGGCGAAAGTCAGCGAGCTGGTGCGCCAATTCGGTTGCTGAAATTCTTCTGCTTGCAGACCTTCGCGAATGCCGGAGATTGTCGAGTGAGCGAATATCCGAATCGCTCATGATCGGTCGATCACCTGCGGCACTTTGAAGTAACCGGCGCCGCTGACGGCGGCATTCGCCAGCGCTTCTGCATTCGTCAGCGGCTTGTGCGGAACGTCCTCTCGCAGGGTGGCCGTTTCGTCGGCATCGAAGAGTACTTGCGCCATGGGCGCCACGTCGTGCCGTATCCAGCTCGTTCAGTTGTTCGATGTAGGTCAGAATGCTGCCCAAGATCCTGACGCATTCGGATTACTTCTTCGTCGAGACAGCCGCAGGTTGGCCAGATCGGCAACGTAGCGGACTTCCTTTTCAGTTAAGTTCAAGCCGTTGCCTTTTTACGAGAGAGTCGATATACCTTCTTTAGCACAGGATCCTGAATGGCCATCGGCCTCATCGGCAGTATCGATCGTCCGCTCGGAGCGAAGAGGCCTGAATCCGCGGGTCTGGGCTCGCTGCACTTCGCGGCGCGGCACGCCGATCCGGAACTCAATGCTCTCGAATCTCGTTGCTGCCGGTGACTTTCGCCAAACGATCCAGAATCTGGCGGCTCAACGTGTGCAAGCTGACGCTGCCAGATGGCATCCTCCACTTCGACCACCAGTTTGTCGCGCACCAGTCTCAGACGGGAGGTGTGGCGTGGCGATCGCTTTACCGACCGCCATGGGCCAGGCTGCACGAGCAATATCTTCAGGCGTAACAATCTCTCGGGAGACTTGTTTGTTTTTGATAAGGCGGGCGGCGCGTTCCATGACTTTTCGTCTGGTCTACAACGAAGCCGAGGGGGAAAAGCTTCAGCGGAGTTTCGAGTGTAACACGCAGCCAGCGGGCTAAGACTGCAGCTCCCAAGTTCGGCCCGGATAGCCTCGGCAATTCGTCCGTCCACTGCTCTACCTGCGTCGTCCGAGGGCCTTCGATCATCACGCGAGCCAGCGGTTCAGTGCCGGAGAAACGCACCACCACCCGGCCGCTGCCGCCGAACGCCTGTTCAGCGGCATCGATCTCGGCCTGCACGGCCGGAAGCTCGGCCAGGGGCGCTTGTACTTGACGCGAACATTCACCAGCTTTCTGCGGAAAGTTCTTGATCTCTGCCGCGAGTTCGTCCAGCGTCTCGCCGGCGTCACGCACCATCTTCAGCACCTGCAGAGCCGTTAGCAGACCGTCCCCGGTCGTTGCGTATTCCGAGAAAATTACATGGCCGGATTGTTCGCCCCCGAGCGCCGCGCCTCGCTTCAACATCTCTTCCAGAACGTATTTGTCGCCCACCGGAGTACGCAGCATCTCGATGCCGCGGCCTTCAAGCGCTTTCTGTAACCCGAGATTCGACATGACGGTGGCCACCACCGTATTCCCCGGCAACTTGCCCGTCTTGCTTCAAGCGCAGAGCCAGCCAGGAACAAGCACTGCGTCGCCATCCACCACTTTGCCCGACGGCGAGACAAACAGTGCTCGGTCGGCATCACCATCGAACGCGATTCCCAACTCCGCTCCGCTCTCCACCACCCTCTTCTGCAGACCGTTCCAGGTGCAGCGATCCACAATTCAGATTGATGTTCCTACCATCCGGCGACGCATCCGATCCACTCGACTGCAGCACCCAGGTCGCGTTGAAGACCGGCGGAGCAATCTCCACAGCCGAACCGTTCGCACAATCGATTACCAGCCGCATCGGAAATTTCCCGGAAACCGTCTCGACCAGATAATCCTCATAATGATGATCGAGGCTGCGGTCGACAGTCAGTTCCTTGCCGGGCTGCAGCCTCGTCCCTGACTCGAGCCATTCGAGCATCAGCCCCTCAAGCTCCAGTTCGACTGCGTCAGCCAGTTTGTAACCGGAGTGGCTGATGACCTTCAGCCCGTTGTCCATGATAAGGATTGTGCGAAGCGGAAATCATTACACCTGCCACAAAAGGTCCGGTTCGAGTCAAGTAGGCAACCCCGGGAGTTGTGATCATGCCCGCAAAGCGCGCCTCGACGTTAACATGGGCTAGCCCGCCGGCTACCTGTTCAGCCAGCCAGGTCCGCTCTCCCGTGTATCCATTCCGATCAGCACTTCGTGCGCGTTGCTGGCGGTTGGCGTGGCCGCCTGACGCGCCCACGTGCCCAGCGCACACCCAGCGCGTAGCGCGGTTCTCGTATCCAGCGGCGGCTTCACCCGCCACTCCACGAATTCCATCCGTTCCGAAAAGCTGTCTTGACAATTTCCCCAATGCACGTCTCGTTCGGACATGTCACAGTCTTATCGTATACGTCGGACACGCCCGACGGTGCCCGTGGTCGACCAAGCCGGAGGCATCTCGCCGATCGATAGATCTGTATATGATCGGCATAGGGAGTAAACTCAAAGTGGAATCTGGATGAATATTTCGGTGAAGAGCGAGTACGCGCTGAAAGCGCTATTCGACTTGGCATCACAGCAATAGGACGCACGGATCGACAGCGCCGGTCCAGCCAGTGAAAATTGCCGATATCGCCCGACGGCAGAAGATTCCTCAGAAGTTCCTGGAGTTGATCCTGGCCGGTCTGAAGCAGAATGGCTTTGTCGATTCGCGGCGCGGCGCTGAAGGCGGGTACCTGCTGGCGCGGAAACCGGACGCCATTACCGTCGGCGAGGTGATCCGCTCGATCGAGAACGTTCGATCGAGCAACCGGGACACTTGCCGAGATGCTTTCGCCGATGTCTGGGACCGGGTCGATAAAGCCGTCTCCGATGTGCTGGACCAGATGACGTTTCGCTGAACTGGCTCGGAACTGGCAGGAAAAGAACTCTAAATACGTGCCCAATTGGGATATCTGAAGAGGCAGATTGTGGTTTATCAAGACAATTCGTTCAGCATCGGGCGCACCCCGTTAGTGAAACTCAACCGCGTTGTTGACGGTGCGAAGGCGACTGTTCTGGCAAAGATCGAGGGCCGGAATCCGGCTTATTCAGTGAAGTGCCGTATCGGCTCGGCGATGGTCTGGGATGCCGAAGAACGCGGTCTCCTGAAACCTGGGAAGGAAATCGTGGAGCCGACCAGCGGCAACACCGGCATTGCATTGGCCTTTGTGGCCGCCGCCCGCGGCTATCCCATCACTCTCACGATGCCCGAGACACAATGTCGCTTGAGCGCCGGAAAGTGCTGAAAGTGCTGGGCGCCAACCTGGTGCTGACCGAAGGCGCGAAGGGCATGAAAGGCGCCATCGCCAAAGCGGAAGAAATTCAGGCGTCCGATCCTGACCGCTATCGTCATGCCGCAGCAGTTTAAGAATCCCGCGAATCCGGACATCCATTTCGAGACCACCGGCCCTGAAATCTGGGACGACACGGAAGGCAACGTTGACGTTCTTGTGGCGGGGTCGGCACCGGCGGCACCATCACGGGCGTTTCGCGCTACATCAAAGGAGAGAAGAAGCATCCGCTGATTTCAGTGGCCGTGGAACCTGTCGCCAGCCCGGTCATCACTCAACTGTTAAACCACGAGGAAATTAAACCAGGACCGCACAAAATTCAGGGTATCGGCGCCGGCTTTATCCCGGATAATCTCGACATCTCCATGGTGGATCGCGTAGAACAAGTCTACGAACGAAGAATCAGTGGAAATGGCCCGGCGCATCGCTCGCGAGGAAGGCATTCTATGCGGAATCTCGTGTGGCGCCGCAGCGGCGGCTGCGATCCGCATTGCGAAAGAGCCCGAGATGGAAGGAAAGACCATCGTCGTTGTTCTTCCCGATGCCGGAGAGCGTTACCTCAGTTCCATCCTCTTTGAGGGAATGTTCGACTAGGCGCCAAGAAGGCTCGAAGTGGACGGTTCCCTTTATTTACACCAAGGGCACCTAAATTAGTGGAGGTTGCTGTAACCTCTTCCAATGCTTCCGTCGTTTAAGAAGTACATCCCCGTAGTAAGCGGGCGCTCAAACCCCTAACCCGAAACCCCTCGGGCGCCCGCTCCTCTTGCTACCCTGAACCTCTTGACTCCAACCCAAACAACTGGATTGCGCCGGCCGGCTTCCGCAGTTGTGCGCAACAAGAGCGGCGACTTGGCACACGCGCCGCAGTCACACCAGCCGGGCAATCCTCTCATATGTGTTGACTTAGGTGAAAAGGCTGCTGATGCGCGCCGCCAGAGAACCCAAACGAATGCTCCGGCGGCACGCTCTATCCCGCTACCAGTGCGCGTTCTGACTCGACAAGTTCAGAACCGCGCACTAAGCCGGGGCTAAAGGTCGCCTTTTATGACGATTTTCTTGCCTTCTTCCGGATCTTTGGTCGCCGTTGGGGTAGAGACCATGTCACTCCAGACCGACTGATCACTCCAGACGGACTGGTCACTCCAGACAGATTGGTCGCTCCATACGGACTGGTCTCCCCACACGGATTGATCGCCCCAGACGGATTGATCGCTCCACACCGACTGCGTGCTCCACGCGGAGAAACCGCCCCAAAAGATAGAGTTGTCGCAAACGGAATCGCTTGAGCACCAAATGTAGGTCTTTCCTCCGGACTCATCGACCGCTCCCCATATCAGGTCCCAAAGATTGAAGAGCCGATAAGCAACGGGTGACCGCGCAGAGTTCCTGACAGGCGTGCGGTCGTTCAAAGCAGCCTGTATATCCAGATACCCGGCACCGACCGTAAAGATGTCGGATTGAGTAGTGTACGACTGGCCGGTGGTTGAATCGTAGGTGGTATTGGTTCTGGGCAACGACTTGTATGCCGTCATCATCAGCTTCGCTTTCACCTGATCTGGGGTCAAAGCGGGGTTAGCTTGCAGCAGCAAAGCGGCCGCGCCACTCACGACAGGGGTGGCCATGCTGGTTCCGCTCAGGGTGAAGTAGGTGGTCGAAATATTCGGTGCCGAGGTCTGCTGGTAATAACTGACCGGTACCAGGTTCTGGGGGAACAGAGTCGCAAGGGATTCGCCCGGTGTCATAAGAGACACAACCAGATTGCCGGGAGCGACCAGGTCAGGCTTGACGATATGGTCGATTTGCGTTGGTCCTTTAGAACTGTAGCTGGCGACCTGATCATCGAAGCGGTCGGGGGTTCCCATTGATTTCATCGCCCCCACAGTAATAACGTAAGGGTCGTTGCCGGGCGACATGATCGTGCCATAACCGTTGTTACCAACCGGATTATCACGGCCGCCATTACCGGCAGCGACGACAACCACGATTCCAGCCTGCCAGGCCGCTTCCACTGCCTGACACAGGAGATCGGTATGGTAGCTCCCAACGACTGGTCGCCCGAGTGACATATTAATAACTCGGATGTTGTACTGACTTTTTAATTCAATAGCCCGGCTGATAGCAGCAATAACGGCAGAGTCGGATCCTTCTCCATCTCCGTTCAGGACTTGAAGGTCGATCAGGTTGACGTTGGGCGCGACGCCGCTGAGACGACGCGTACACGTCGGACATTTCGAATCTGTGCCGTTGCCGCCCAGAATGCCGGCCACGTGCTCGCCATGACCAAAATTAGTTTCTCCGGTCGCATCAGAGAAGTTCTCGTGATAAACGACGCGATCGCCAGAGCTGCCCATCAGATCGTCATGCGACGTGATGCCGCTATCAAGGACAGCCACACCGATCCCCGAACCGTCCAACCCGAGGTTCCAGGCGGCGGCCGCGTTCACCGCAGCTGTTGTGTTATCGAGAAGCATCCGGACCCGATGGTCCGGAGCAATGGACAAAACATTGGGATTGTTTGCCAAATCCTGAATTGAGGAGCCCGGGATTGAGTAAGCTGCCGCGGCAATAGCGGACATTCTCCGTTTTAGAGCGCCTCCCAGGCTGTTTACCGCCTGATGGTCGGCGGTCACTGGAGCCTGTTTGAACTGAACGATTATGTCCACATTGTCACTGCTGCCCAGATTAGGCATCAGGTTCGGCGAGATACTTGCTCCCTGGCCAAAGGCAATGGCCTGCAGGCTCAAAAAGATAGTTACTGCTACAAGTGCTCTTTTCATCTTCAGATTTGGTCGTCTCCTATCAACGACAGGTTTGGAATCGTAACTGGTTAAATGTGCAGTTTGGCTGCGTAGGTAGTCGCACATCTTAAATCCCCCTGCTATATCCGGAATCGATTTATTTGTCATTTTGCTCGCATTACCACAAAAAATATTGACAGAGCAAGGGATTTGAGGTGAGTATAAAGGTAATCAAGAATTATTTGCAGGCAAAATTTTCAAGGTATGAGAATAATTTGCCAGAAAATTAACTAGATTGCTAGAGAGATTTTTTATAATCCTCATTCCCGCGCTATGGCTAAGCCTCACTGGCTTGACATACAGTGGTGCGCAGCCTCCAAAATTATCTGGTCATTTCTCAGATTTTCATCAAGCCGTTTGGAATACCGAGTCCGGACTCCCGCATAACAATGTTTTGGCGATTGCTCAAGGACAGGACGGCTACCTTTGGGTTGGAACTGAGCTTGGCTTATCCCGCTTCGACGGATTTCAATTCACCGTTTTCGACAAAACCAACACTCCTCAGCTAAAAAGCAACCGGATTAACGCGCTATTAACGGCTAAGGATGGAAGCCTTTGGATCGCAACGCAAAGCGGGGGGCTGGCGCGCTACCAGGCGGGAAGATTTCAGAGCTTCTCCACCAGGGACGGACTTTCTAACGGTGCTATCCAGTGCCTGCTCCAGGATTCGGCAGGAGACATCTGGATTGGGACGGATAGCGCAGGGCTCAACCGATTTCATCAAGGCAAGTTTTCGGCCTTCACAACCGCCAACGGACTTCCAGACAATCACATCCAGGCGTTAGCGCAGCTAGCCGACGATACCTTGTGGGTCGGAACTCACAAAGGTCTAAGTGCTTTCAAAAACGGCGCATTCCGAACGTTCAGCACAGCCGACGGTCTGCCTAACAACTACGTCCGGAGCTTATTGGCTGCTCCAGAAGGAGGTCTCTGGATCGGAACCGATGATGGACTCTCTCACTTAGCTCAGAACAGGTTCTCCAATCTCTATATAAAGGATGGATTGAGCAGCAACTCAGTCGCGAGCCTGGCGCTTGACGAAAACGGTAGCCTTTGGATCGGCACCTTGGAAGGCGGCATTTGCCGTCTCTCGGACCGTAAAGTCTTCGCTTACACCGGTCGCGGTGGTTTACCGGCGAAAGACGTCTGGGCCATTCTGAAGGACCGCAGCGGAAGCATTTGGATTGGTACCGGCGGAGGTGGCCTGGTTCGGCTTGAAAGTCAGCCGGTCCTGGCGACGTACGGGACGGCGGAAGGTCTCCCGACCGATGTGGCACTTCCGATCTTTCAGGATCATGAGGGCACTTTCTGGATCGGGACAAATGGTGGCGGTCTCAGCCGCTTTCGGGATGGAGAGTTTACG
Organism: uncultured Acidobacteriaceae bacterium; assembly: GCA_963814195.1. GTDB lineage: Bacteria > Acidobacteriota > Terriglobia > Bryobacterales > Bryobacteraceae > Bog-105. The sequence continues at coordinate 126,776 of CAWFBU010000001.1, read as the reverse complement.
ACCTTCACCACCGAGCAAGGACTACCTAACAACACCGTCTTCAGCATTAGCGAAGACACGAACGGTAACCTCTGGATTGGCACGCGCAATGGTTTGACCCTCTACCATGACGGCGTCTTCAGGCCGTTTGTAGAAAACGACGGCCTGCCTGGAAACGCCGTCGCACTTTTTACCGACAGTACGGGGACAGTTTGGATTGGTACCCGCGTTGGTCTTGGCCGGTGGAAAGATAATCAACTCACCACTTTCACAGTCAAAGACGGGTTGTCGAGCGACGTTATCAGAACCATTTACGAAGATCGAAAGCACCGCATATGGATCGGAACGGGCGGCGGTCTTAATCTTTACGAAAACAATCATTTCACCGTCTTCGACACCCGAAAGGGGCTTTCGAGCGATGTCGTGATGGCCTTATACGAAACTCCCGACGGCAGTCTCTGGATCGGCACGGAAGGTGGGGGTCTCAACCGGCTCCGAGATGGCCGGTTTGTTGCGTTTACCACCAAAGAAGGTTTGCTGGACGACTCCGTCTTCAGAATCTTAGGAGACGGCCTCGGCGCTTTGTGGCTGAGCAGCAATAAAGGTTTAGCTCATATCCAGCAAGCAGCTTTGAACGATTTCGCGGACGGTCGGGCCACCCGCCTTCCGGTACTTTCCTACGGTACAGCCGACGGAATGAGAACTCGTGAGTGTAACGGCGGTATTCAACCTGCCGGATGGCGAGCGGCCGATGGCAAGTTGTGGTTTCCCACCATGAAGGGTATCGTAGTTGTCGATCCCTCAAAGCTGTCGGCACATGGACCTCAGCAATCGGCCACTATCGAAAGGGTTGTCGTTAATCAGCAAACCTTTCTGCCTGGCTCCGCAGTAGACCTACCTGTTGGAGGAGGCAATCTTGAGTTTGACTACACGGCAATTAACTTTCGGACTCCCTCCCGGATCTCGTTCGAATATAGATTGCTGGGTTTCGAGACGGCCTGGGAACCGGCTTACCGGCGACGTTTCGCGACTTATACAAACCTCCCGCCGGGTCGCTACCGTTTTCAGGTTAGAGCGACCAACGAGGACAACAGTTGGAGCACAGCCGAGGCGGCCTTCCCGCTCACGCTCCGCCCGCATTTCTATCAAACCTTCCTGTTTTATGCTGTGTGCTCGCTCGGGTTGGTGGGCTTAGTCGGCTTCGCACATCGGGCATATGTACGGCAGTTGCGCGAACGAGAGCGAATCCTCGAACAACACGTCAATGAGCGAACGGCCGAGTTACGCAGGGAAATGGCCGAGCGTGAACTCGCGCAGCTGGAATCCGTGCGAGCCCGGGAAGTGGCTGAGCAGGCGAGCCGGGTCAAAAGCGAGTTCCTGGCGAACATGAGCCACGAGATCCGTACACCCATGAACGGCATTCTCGGAATGACGCGTCTTACGTTGGCGGCGACTCCCGATCCGAAACAGAAGCAGTACCTCGAGATCATCAAAGATTCCGCTGATTCATTACTAGTCGTCATTGACGACATCCTCGACTTCTCGAAAGTCGAAGCAGGCAAACTGGAACTGAATCTGATCGATTTCAATGTTCGTAAGACCGTAGAGACCGTCGTGAAAACACTGGCGCTCAGGGCCGAACAGAAGGAAGTAGAGCTTTCCTTCCATATCGATCCGGAAGTTCCGCACCTTGCGCATTCGGACCCGCTGCGACTACGTCAAGTTATCTTGAACCTCCTTGGCAACGCTTTGAAGTTCACAGATCGCGGGGAAGTGAGTCTGTCGGTCTTCTGTGACAGCCGGACGGATGATCAGGCCACGCTTCGTTTCGTTGTCAGTGATACCGGAATTGGCATTGCCAAAGAAAAGCTGGCTTCGATCTTTGAGGCCTTTTCGCAAGCGGACAGTTCCACCACTCGGAAATACGGCGGCACCGGACTGGGACTCGCTATTTGCCACCGGTTGGTTCAACTCATGGGAGGCAGCATCTGGGCTACTAGCGAACTCGGTCGAGGCAGCCAGTTCCACTTCACGGTAAAGGTGAGCGTACCCGTTCTGGGCGCCATCCATACGGCTCCGACCTCGGAGACAGTCACACATTTCGATTCGCTCAGTTCGCTGTCCGGGCTTTTGACGAAGTCTGAAGTTCGGGTGCTCGTGGCCGAAGATAACCCCGCGAATCGCATGGTTGCCAAGTTTACGCTTGAACAGGCCGGGTTCTATGTACAAGATGTTGAGAACGGGAGCGATGCTTTAGAAGCCGTCCAGCAGTCGCGCTTCGATTTGGTCCTGATGGATTGTCGAATGCCTGTCATGGATGGATACGTCGCCACAGAAAAGATCAGACAACTGACTGGACCAGCCGGCATGGTACCGATCATCGCCTTAACGGCCAGTGCCTTCCAGGAAGATCGGGAACGGGCGCAGCGAGCCGGCATGAACGACTTCATCCCGAAGCCTTTTTCGGACTCCGACCTGATCAAAAAATGTGCGTTCTGGCTGCACGCCGAAACCGAAAGGCCAGCCGACCGATCGCAAAATTTGCGTCCCGAAGCTCCGGTGGCAGCACCACCCGCTCCAACCCCTTCTTCTTCCACGCTGGCCGATCGATTGAGCCGCTACTCGCCGGATTTCCTGAGGGACATGCTCGAGACCTTTCTAAGATCTGCTCCGCCGGTTTTTGAACGGCTGCAAGAGTCAATCGAAATGCGAGACTGGGCTCGGGCAAAAGAGGCAGCCCATTGGCTACGGGGAGGTGCGACCCGAATGGTCGGTCCCGAGATGCAGCAGCAGTTCTCCAACCTTGAGTCTTCGTTACGCTCCGAAGCGCCGATGGTGAGCAAAGCGGAAATCGAATCGCTGACACGCCTGTTCAGCGAAAGCTGCGCGGAAGCCGAGAAGTGGCTTTCCGAACACCAAGTTCCCGTGTCGACCGAATAAGTTATTCGCCGGCAAACCGTCGGAAGAAGCTATCCGGCTTCCAGCGTGGCCGCTCGGAGGCGTCGGCAACCTGCAACATAAACGCGGACATAATCTCCTCATACTTGGCTGCCGTGGCACGGTTGACCGGTTGATTCAGGTCGTCTGATGGAGCATGGTAACGGTTATGAAGCCAATCGGCACTAATCTTCTCCTGTTCAGGTCCCAGGAAAGCCACATCGAACATGATGCCTGGAATGCCTTGTTTGACGAAGCTGTATTGATCGCTCCGAGTAAAAATGCTGCGCTGCGGTTCCGGATCCGGCCGAACTGAGACGCCCTGCCTTTGCGCCACCTTTGATAGCGTGTCGCCCAGCGTCGATTCCTTCAAGCCGTAAACGTTTAGCGTCTTCAGAGGTACAAGAGGAAGGAACATGTCGATGTTGATATCGGCCACCATCGCCTTCTTGTCGACTGTGGGGTGAGCTGCGAAATATTCAGAACCCAGTTCACCCTTTTCCTCGCCCGTGACGAACACAAACAAAAGAGACCTTCGCGGCTTGGTTGCCGTCTTTTTAAGCGCTTCCGCGACATCCATCAGAACCGCCGAACCGGACGCGTTATCCATTGCGCCGTTGTAAATCTTGTCACCGTTGATGGGTTCGCCAATGCCGACATGGTCCAGGTGTGCCGAAAGCACCACATACTGACTCTTTAGGCTCGGGTCATTTCCGGGCAGGAGCCCAACTAGATTCGATGACTCGATCGGTTTCACGATCAGCTTCGTCTTTGCCTGAAACATGGGAAGGAGCGGGAAACGGGGCAAGGGCTTGCCGGATTCCGCCAGTGCCGCGATTTGAGCAAAGGTATGACCCGATTGTGCAAACAACTTCTCCGCATGAGCCGGATTAAAGGCGAAACCGATGCGCATCCCCGTCGTCTCGTCAAATTCGGCACCCTTCAGGAGCATCGTCGGCCGATTTCGGTTAGCAGCAATACGAGGCCATGGGATATCCATGGAGGCCGGGTTCAAAATCGAGATCACTCCAATCGCCCCGGCCTTCCGCAGAGCAGCCCAACGAACCGGGACCGACCGCGAGTGCGCTGCCAATTCGGAGGGAATGCTACTGGGAGCAGCGTTGAACAGGACGGCGACTTTCCCTTGCAGATCCAGTCCTGCCAGATCATCGTAGTGAAGTTCCGGAATCTGCAGGCCATAGCCGACAAACACGAGCTTTGATTCACTTGCCGGAGCAAGGTTCACCCGGGAGGAGAAGTATCCGTCCTCGCCCAGAGTCAATGGTTCTCTCTTGCCCGCTACGACTAGCGCAGCCGATGATGCGCCTTCATCCAACTCTCGGGACTCCATGGCGATCGGCTGATAGAACCCTTTAGATCCCGCCGGCGTCAGCCCGGATTGTTCCAGTTGAGAAACAACATACTTCTGGGCTCGTTGCAGGCCGGCGCTTCCCGTATCCCGGCCCTCCATGTTGTCGTCCGCAAGAACCTGCACGTGCTTCCACCAGTTCTCGCCGTTGAAGCGCAATGTTGATTGCGAATTGCCTGCGGTAAACACCGACAGGAGCAAAAAGGAAAGACCAACTCCGGTTCGCATGGCTCGAACTCTAGTTAACCCGTGCGCTCTTCTTCAAAACTTCGAGCGGTACTGTTTCCAAAGCATTCTCGTGAGTGGCTTCCAGGCGAACTGAAGCTACGACCCCCGCGTCGTAAGACTGCTTCCAGCGATCGATGCAAACGCACCAGTTGTCGCCCGGCTTCAATCCGGGAAAGCCAAACTCAGGTCGGGGCGTGATCAAATCGTTACCGATTGACGCCTGATGCTGCAGAAACTCGTTATTCACCATCACGCAGATCGTGTGCTTCCCTACGTCGTCCGGGCCCGTGTTGCATTTGCCGTCGCGGTAAAACCCGGTGAGAGGATCGGTACAGCAGGTCTGCAAGACACTTCCTAATACGTTTTTAACCATTCGTTACCAGACTACCTTGCAAGCCGTCCCGCCTTTTCTGCAGGCTTCTGCTTTGCATAGCTACGCTCACTTAGTCGGCTTGCTGGTAGGTTCGCTACCTTAGGACATGTCTTTTGGGTGTAAGTACCTGATTCTGGTGTGTGCGGCCGCGGCTCTTCTGCCGGGAGCCGACATTGCCGTGACTGCCGAACGCCATGAGTTTGTCATGAAGGACTTTCACACGGAGAACGGCGTCACTCTCCCAGAGGCACACATCGTTTACGGAACATACGGCCACCTGAACGCCGCGGGCGACAACGCGATATTGCTCCCATCGCATTACATGGCGAACTTTCACGGCTACGAGTGGCTGATCGGGCCCGGATAAAGTTCTGGATCCTTCGCAGTTGTTCCTGGTCGCCACTGAGTTGTTTGGCAATGGCCGCTCCTCGTCACCCAGCAATACGCCCGAACCCTATCACGGCCCGCGCTTCCCGGTCATGACCATTCGAGACAACGTGGCAGGCGTCCACCGCTTATTAATCGACGATCTAAAGGTGACGCATCTGCGCGCCATTGATTGGCTTTTCCATGGGCGCGCAACAGGCCTTTCAATGGGCCGTCAGTTACCCGGATTCGCCGACCGCATCGTCGCCACTTCCGGCACCGCCAAGACGTATCCGCATGGAGTGGTTCGGCTGGAAGGCCAGATCGCAGCATTGACAGCCGACTAAGCGTTCGAAGGGGGCGATTACAAGACCCCGCCGACCAAAGGTCTGGAGGCGTTCGCCACGGTTTGGGCGGCCTGGCTATACTCACAGGAATGGTGGCGAAAAGAGTTGTGGCGTTCGCAGGCCAAGCCGGGCACCACGCTTGATGAAGTACCTGGAAAACTTTCGAACGCGCTTCATTCCCGGCGCGGATGCGAACGACCTGATCCTGCAAATGCGCACGTGGGAACGCCACGACGTGGGCGGCACTCCGGGTTTCGACGGAAACGTTGAGCACGCCCTGCAATCCATCAAAGTTCCGTTCCTTTACATGCCTTCGGAAACCGACCTCTACTTTCCGCTTACCGATGCGCGCTATGAGGCTCCGTTCATTGCCAAGGGCTAGCTTGTCCCAATCCCTTCCCTTTGGGGACACACGGCAGGAGCAGCCAGCAATCCGGCGGATGCAAAATTCCTGAACGAAACCATTCGACGCTTTCTCGGCCGGACAGCCTGCGGTTCCTGCGAACAAATAAAGCGACAGGAAAGAGATTAGTTCTATGAGAATCTTTATCACGTTGAGCTATCTGCCGGCTTCTGACAGCGCTCGTTTGGGTATCACCATGACGTATGCGTGCAGGCCAGGAGTGCACCACTCGGAGGGTGTCTCGGCTCAATCGGGCATGATCGGCCGCCGATTGGGATTATGAACTGCAGCATCATCCAGAGATGGCGACAGCTATCGGCGATAACCGGTTTAATGATCGGTTGAGTGATTATTCACCGGCTGCCTTTGAGGCACAATTGGCGCACGATGAGGCGCGCTGCAAGACATACACAGATTAAAGAGAAGAGTCTCTAAGCAAAGCCGACCGGCTGAATCGTTCTCTGTTTCTGCGCATGCTGCAGACCGGATTGAAGCGCAAAACTGAAAGAGTGGGAGATGCCGGTGAACCAGATGTATGGGCCTCCCTTGGACTACCCGCGCTCCCAAAGGAGATGCCGTTCAAGACGGTTCGAGACTATGAGAACTACAACAGCCGCTTAACCAATTGCCTCGCCTGTTCGCTCAAGTTATCGAGTGCATGCGGAGGGGAATGGCGGATGGATCTGATGCCACCCCGGTATCTGCTGGAAAATGCCACCGCGGAAATCCGGGATATCGCAGGCGCCGCGTCGATCAGAGTTCGTTTGGCAAACCGCTCAACAGTTCCCCGACGCGATCTCCAAAGCTGATCAGGAGCGTCTTTCGTCCCAGTTGAACGTCACAATTGCCAGCCAGGTCTTGCCGTCTTACGCAAAATTTGCAAAGTTTATGGCGGAAGAATATGCCCCAAAGGGCCGCAGCGAGTTCGGTATCTGGTCGCTTCCCCAAGGCGCGCTTCGATACCGGCACGCCATTCGCGACTTGACCACAACGGATCGTGCGCCCGATGAACTGCACCGCTTGGGCGTAATGCAGGTGGAAGAAATTGAGAAGCAGATGCTTGTGCTGGCGCGGAAGCAAGGCTATCAGGACTTGCCGTCATTCAACCACCATATTTTTAGCGACCGTAAGCTATATGGAACTTCCGGGGAGCAGATCTTCTCGCTCTATGCGCGCTATACCGATGGTATGTATGCGAAGCTCCCGCGGTATTTTGGGCGCTTGCCTAAAAATAAACTGGCGGTTGTGCCGATGGATGACTACCGCGCACCGCAGGCCGTCCCCGCCGACTATTCGATTGGAGCCGGCGACAATTCACGGCCAGGCCGCATCAATGTGAACGAGTACGGCCCTACTCGCCGCCTCCTGCTGAATGTGGAAGCGATTGCATACCATGAAGGAATTCCAGGACACCATCTGCAATTTTCGATTGCGCAGGAGATCACTGATTTGCTTCCGTTTCGCCGCTTTGCCGGCTCAGGACCGGCCACCCCGAACTACAACGCATACAGCGAAGGGTGGGCGCTCTACGCGGAAACCCTGGCGCACGAAATGGGCTTCTACCGCGATCCCTACAGCGAATATGGACGCCTGCAGAATCTGATGTGGCGATCCATCCGCCTGGTACTGGATACGGGCGTTCATTCGCAGCATTGGACACGCCAGCAGATGATTGATTATTTTCATCGCTACACTGCGATGGACGACCAGAATATTGAAACCGAGGTCGATCGGTATATCGCGTGGCCAGCGCAGGCCTTAGGCTACAAGCTTGGGGAAATGACCATTCTTCTGTGGCGCGAACGAGCGCGCCAGCAATTCGGATGAAGTTTCGATATTCGCCAATTTCATGATGCAGTACTCACCAGTGGACCACTGCCGCTCGATGTTCTGACCGAGAATGTCGGGCATTGGATCGAAATGCAGTCCAAGTCAGAGGCGCACTGACAAGTCCAGCCTGATCGCGTCTCATGTGGCCGCGGCATGGCTAAAGAACCTATCGCTGAATAGCGGCGATTAAGCCGGGCAAATCGTGCGTTTGTGCCTCAACGGTAACGCGGAGACCCAGGCGTTGAGCGGTTGCCGTAGTCGCTGGACCGATGGACGCAATCCGCATTCGGTTCAGTCGGTCAATCCCCGCCAGGTCTGCCAGGTTAGCTACGGCGGAAGAACTGGCGAACAGAACCCAGTCCGGATAGGGCTCTCGGAGTAACTCTCTCACGCATCGCGGCACGTCGGTCGGAACAATAGTGCGGTAAGCCTCCACGACATCCACCAACGCTCCCTGCTTGCGCAGATCCTTGGGAACAACGTCTCGGGTCACAGCCGCGCTTGGTATCAACACGCGCTTGTCACGCAGATTATATCCCTGAAATGCCTCCGCCAGAGCCTCCGAAACGTATTTCTCCGGCGTCAAGCTGACAGCCATTCCGTGCTCTTCGCAGGCCTTGCGAGTAGCCATGCCAACGGTCGCAACTTTGGCATGACACGCGATCCCGCCTGGCAGCACAGACGTAAAAGCATCCACGGCATTGCTGCTCGTGAAAACAATCCAATCGTACCGATTGCAATTTGCGGCGGCCCGTTCTAGTGGTAACGGATCCAAAGGCGGGGCAATCGCAATGGTGGGAAGCAGCAACACCTCCGCCCCAAGCTCGCGCAAGGGTTGGGCTAATTCTTCTGCCTGATGGGCGGCCCGCGTTACCACTACCCGCAAACCTTCCAGCGGTTTCACGACCTACGTAACACCAATCGCGAGCAAGGATCCCGCGCCTTGCCTCAGCAGGTCATTACCGGCTTGCAATCCGATCTGTCTTGAAAGCGTTCGCGAACCTTCTCCACGTTGCCGAACGTGTTGGCCGCCGTCGGGCGAGATCACCACGGCCTGCACGTAGAGCCGGTCTCCCGTGACTGAGGCAAAAGCCCCAACAGGCAACTGGCAACCACCGCCCAATGCTGCCAACACCATGCGCTCACAGGTGACGCACTGCTCCGTCACATCGTGGTTCAGCTGGGCGCACCATTCTGATGCCGGATCGTTCATCCGCGTTTGGATACCGAGCGCACCCTGCCCCGGAGCTGGGCAAATCTGTTCGGGCGTGAAACACTCCGCAATCTCCTGCTCCAATCCTAATCGGCGAAGCCCGGCCGCAGCCAGCATGATGGCATCGAACTGCCCTTCTTTCAGCTTGCGCAACCGTGTATCGACGTTGCCGCGGATTGGTTCACACACCAGATCGGGCCGTAGCATTCTGAGCTGCGCGGCCCGCCGCCCGGAACTGGTGCCGATGCGCGCGCCCGGCCGCAATTCATCCAAGGTACTTCCCACCAGAGCGTCGCGAGGGATCCTCCCTTTCCGGAATAGCTGCAATCTGCAACTCCGGCGGGTTCTCGGTCGGCAGGTCCTTCAGGCTGTGCACGGCCAAATCGATGCTCCGATTCAGCAGCGCTTCTTCGATCTCTTTCGTGAAGAGTCCCTTGCCCCCGGCCTGCACGAGCGAGGCGGTTTGCAGGTGATCGCCTGTTGTCTTGATGATTTCAATCCGGGTCTCAACTCCTAGCGCCTGCAGTCGCCCGGCAATATAGTGGGCCTGCCAGAGCGCCAATTGAGATCCGCGCGAACCAATAACTAAACGCATCCCGCCCTTGCTTGCGCCGTGCACTAATGGTCGCTGAGGTGAAACATCCGCCGCACCGCACTGATCAACTCGCTGTCATTCGCGCTTTCCACCGTCTGTGCGTGCTGCCTGTCTTCGGATTTCGGAAATCGGACCGTGCGCAATCTTGTTGATGATGCCCCGCGTCAGCGCTTCCAGCGCCTCTTCCTGCTGCAAGGTTAAGCTTCCCAACCGCCCTCGATAACGCAACAACTCTTTCAGCCGGATTCCCTCCAACTGTTCCTGCAGCCCAAGGATGGTAGGCGTTACATCGCGAGCCCGCAGCTTCGCCTCCAGCAATCTGACTTCGTCGGCGACAATCGCTTTCCGCCTGCTGCGCCACTTCGATCCGCGCCTGCATATTCCGCTCCGCCAGTCGCTGCAGATCGTCAATGTCGTAGAGAAACGCGTGCTCCAGCTTCATTCACGTCGCGGCTCAATATTGCGCGGAACGGCGATATCGATCAGAAACATCGGCTGGTTCTTGCGCGCTTCAATGGTCCGCCGCACCATCTCGCGCGTCAGCACGTACTCCGGGCGCCGGAGGAGGCAATCACAATGTCCATCTCTGCCAGCCGCTGCGGGAACTGCTCGTAGGGAATCACCTGCCCGCGGAACATCTCGGCCAGTTCCGCTGCCCGCGCCGGAGTTCGATTGGTAATCAAAATCTCTGTCGCGCCCGCTCGCAGAAGATTCCGCGCCGCGCCTTCCGACATCTTGCCGGCGCCGATGATCAAGCACACTCTTGCGCTGCAGCGAACCGAAAATTTCGCGCGCCAGTTCGACTGCGGCATAGCTGACCGAAACCGCCGCTTCGCCTATCTCGGTCTCCGTTCGGATCCGTTTGGCAACGTTGAACGCCCGCGACAGCACCGCGTCCAGCACTGTGCCGATCGCACCCTGCTCCCGGCCTGCAGCACCGCCTGTTTCAATTGACCCAGAATCTGCGGCTCGCCCACAATCATGGAATCCAGGCTCGCCGCCACGCGGAACAAGTGCCGGATCGCCGCCGCCTCCTCGTAAACATAGATATGGGGGCGTACTGCTTCAGCATCGAGCCCGGCGCGCTCGGCCACCATACCTTCGAACAGCCGTTCCACCGAAAGTTCATCGTCCAGCGAAGCCGTGACCTCCACCCGATTACAGGTGGAGAGGATGAACACTTCTTTCGCCCCGCGCGCCTGCATGTCCAGCAGCGCGGAGGGAATCTGGTCCGGCCGGAAGGCCAGTTGCTCGCGCAACTGGACCGGCGCAGTCCGATGGTTGATGCCCGCAATCGCCAAGCTTCATTGCGCCCAGAGACTCCTGATCCCCAGATGCGTCGCCCAGGTGATCAGAGAACAACCAAGCACCGAGACCGCCAACCAGGCAATGCGGCGCCCTCGCCAACCGGCCGAAACCCGAAGAAAAATCATGGCCAGATAAAACGCCCAGGTGAACAGAAAGAAGGCGATCTCCGGATTCCCGATCCAGCTGGTTCCGTTTTCAATGAACGCCCACACCACCCCGGTCACCGTGCCAATGGTAATGAACACGAAACCCGCGTTCATCGATTGCGTGATGATCCGGTCCAGCGTCGCCAGCGGCGGCAGCCGGTTGTGATGCCGGATCACATCTTTTCACTTCAGCTGTCGCTCCTGCAGCAGGTAAAAGACGGAAGCAACCGCCGCCAGCACCAGCGCGGCGTAGCCGATCAGCACCGTCGTAATGTGCACCAGCAGCCACGCATTGCGGACCTGCGGACTGCTCCAGGGCTCCACCGGGAACTCGGTGGCCCCGATCAGGGTCATAAAGAACACCAGCGGAAACAGGCAAACCCCGAAAATCGCCACCCGGTAGTAGCTGTACGCAAGCAGAAACAGCACCGCAATCAGAAACGCGCAGAGCGAACTGGTCTCGTAAAAGTTGTTCAGCGGGACGTGGCCCGTCTGCGACCCGCAATTCTACCAGGGAAATAAGATGAACCACCGCGCCCGCGCCGAAAGCGATCAGGGCCGGCGTGAACAGGCGCGTACTTTTCCAGAGGAGATAAATCAGCGCGTACACCAGGCCGCACGAATACAGCGCGGCGGCGGTGCGCAGCCAGATGACAGACATGGCGGATCTGCTCATAGTATAAGTTGCAGAATGCGAATCACAATTGGACCGTCAATCAAGGGTTCTATCAAACCAGTCGGGCCCCCGCCGGTGCCTGCAATGCAACCAGCCGCCCGGCCAATACAGGAGAGGAGTTTTAAAGAAACTTCATGAGCAAACTTCTTAGAAGGTAAAACATGCGCTGGTCACCGGCGCCTCCATGGGGATCGGCCTCGCCGTCTCCGGGCACCTTGGCAGAAAACGGAGCCCGCGTGTTGATGTGCGCCCGCAATGCGGAGAAAGCTGGAGGCCGCCGCAGCCAACTCGAAGTCGACGCTCGGGCGACAACGGTTCAGCTGTCTATGCCGCCGATGTTTCGAAGAGTACGGACGGTGGCGCAAGCTTTTTCAGTCCGTCGATCAAGAAGCTGGGCGGCCTGGACATCCTTGTCAACAACGCCGGGATCGGCATCTTCCATGCCGTCGGCGAACTGAGCGTCGAAGATTGGGACCAGCTGATCGGAACCAATCTTTCCGGGGCCTTCTATTGCACCCGTGAGGCTTTCAGCCGCTTTCCAGAGCACGCGCGGCGGTCGCATCATTAATATCAGCAGTCTGGCAGGCAAAAACCCATTTGCGGGGGGAAGTGCCTACAACGCTTCCAAATTTGGAATGAATGCGCTGAGTGAAGTCGACCATGCTCGACCACCGTTCGACAATGTCCGCGTCAGCTACATCATGCCGGGAAGCGTCGCCACCCAATTCTCGCAGGCCGGGTCGAGGAAACATGCCGATTGGAAAATCGCACCCGGAAGATGTCGCCGAAATTGTTCTGGGCATTCTACGGATGCCGGAAAGAACGCTTATCAGCCGTATCGAAGTGAGACCTTCGCGCCCCAGAAGGACTAAAGTGGATGCTTGTCGCTCCAGGCGAATTCCCGGCTCTGCCGATAGGTAGAGCAACGGGAGGTCGTAACGAGATGGTCTCCGATTTGCACCTAAAAATTTGCAATGAGAGCAAGAGATTAACGTCCTGATTTCCGCACTGATCAAGCAGTGAGTTTGTTTTGGGGCAGTGAAAAGACGGAAGAGCGAGGCGCAAGAGTTATGAGCCGGTTACGAAAAGTTCTTGATCCTACGAAGACGGGAAAAGATGCAGAGTCGCTGGAAAAAGCGCTTCTGAAGCTTGTCGTTGGACAAGACGAAGCGATCGAACAGATCGTCAACATCTACCAGATGCATGTGACCGGGCTTTGTGCGCCTGGCCGCCCAGTGGGCAACTTTCTTATTTCTGGGTCCGACCGGCTCGGGCAAAACCCGGACGGTAGAAGCCACTGCGGAAGCCCTGCTCCACAATCCGCGCGCGGTCATCAAAATTGATTGCGCCGAATTCCAGCACAGCCACGAAATCGCCAAACTCATCGGTTCGCCTCCCGGCTACCTCGGCCACCGCGAAACACATCCCCTGCTCAGCCAGGAAGTCATTAACCAGCACCACAATGAACAGGTGAAGATCAGCTTCATCCTTTTCGACGAAATCGAGAAGGCCAGCGACGCACTCTGGAATCTGCTTCTGGGCATTCTGGACAAAGCAACGCTCACCCTGGGCGACAACCGCAAGGTTGATTTCTCCAAGGCCATGATCTTCATGACCAGCAACCTGGGCGCCAGCGAAATGAGTGCGCTGGTCGCTCCGAGACTCGGATTCGGAAAAGGCGAAACTGCCGCTGAAGCCAATAGCAACACCGAAGCCCTCTCGAAGAAGATGTCCAAGAGCGGTGTCGAAGCAGCCCGGCGCAAGTTTACGCCCGAGTTCATGAATCGTATCGACAAGGTTGTGGTATTCAAACCGCTGGGCGAAACTGAACTGCGTCGTATCCTCGATCTGGAACTCGGACAGGTTCAGCAGCGCATTCTGCTCTCGCCTGCCGACAAGTCTTTCGTCTTCACTGTGTCGGAAACAGGCAAGAACTTCTTGCTCTCCGAAGGCACAGACGTCAAATACGGTGCCCGGCATCTGAAACGGGCCATCGAGCGCCTCTTGGTTCATCCGCTCTCAAACCTGATGGCCACCAGCCAGGTGAACGCAGGTGACTGGATTCAGGCCGACTTCGATACCGAAAGCCGCTGCCTCGTGTTCACAAAAGAAGCCGAAGGTATGGAAATCGGCGCCATGGCCAACATGATCGGTGAGAACTTCCGTATCCCGGCGATGGCCACCGCAGCACCCCTACAGCCTGACCTGGTCAAAACAGTCACGGCCGGCAAGTCATCCAAAAAATAACGGCTTGCTTTCAGCAGCTCAAACGAAAAGGCTGGAGAGTTCAAACTCTCCAGCCTTTTGTTTTCTGAACAGGTCGTCGTTCCCACTTTAGGCGGCTAGTTGCGATTCCCCCATCAAAAACTTATCGATGTGGTGCGCCGCTTTACGCCCTTCCGCGATCGCCCACACAACCAGGGACTGCCCGCGTCGTGCATCTCCGGCCGAGAAAACCCCGGGCACAGATGTCATGAAGCTCTTATCAACCTGAACGTTTCCTCTGGTATCCAACTCCACCGGCATTTGCTCCAGCAGCCCATTCTTGACCGGACCTGAAAACCCGATAGCAATTAAAACCAGATCCGAATCCAGGAAAAACTCGCTGCCGGGTACGCGCTCCAAAGCCGGTTTGGGGCCAACTCTTACGCAGTGCAGCTTTCGGACGTGGCCTGTCTCATCTCCGCTCAGATGCGATGTCAAGACGCTCCATTCGCGGACGCCGCCCTCTTCGTGCGCAGCTTCCACCCGCAACTGCAAAGGCCACAGTGGCCACGGAGTGCTGCCGTGGCGCGACTCCGGCGGCATGCCGTTAATCTGCAGCTGATGCACTGAGAGCGCCTTCTGGCGATGGGCTGTTCCAAGGCAATCGGCGCCCGTGTCGCCTCCACCTACAATGATTACTCGTTTACCGGTGGCCAGGATCTCTTCCTCGGGGCTGAAATGCTCTCCCGCCACCCTGCGGTTCTGCTGAGTCAGGTAGTCCATTGCATAGTGAACCCCCTTCAGCTCCTGCCCCTGAAGGTTCAATGAACGCGGCTGTTCAGCCCCGATCGCCAGCAACATCGCGTGATAATCGCGTCTCAACTCGTCCGCCGTCATGTCCACACCGGCGTGAACGCCAGTCCTGAACTCCACGCCCTCCGCCCGCAGTTGTTCCAGCCGGCGGTCCACTACCGACTTCTCCATTTTGAAGTCCGGGATCCCGTAGCGCAGCAGTCCGCCGATGCCCCGATGACGTTCAAACACCGTGACATGGTGCCCGACGCGATTCAACTGCTGGGCCGCCGCCAGTCCGGCCGGTCCTGATCCGACGATTGCGATCTTCTTGCCGGTTCTTCGCCGTGGCGGTTCAGGGATCACCCAGCCTTCTTCGAATGCGTGGTCGATAATCTTCTGCTCGACTACCTTGATTGTTACCGGCGGCTCGTTAATCCCGAGCACGCAAGCCGCTTCGCAAGGCGCAGGACAGATGCGGCCTGTAAACTCCGGGAAGTTATTGGTCGCGTGTAAGGAGCGAATCGCATCCCGCCAGCGATCGCGATAGACGAGATCATTCCAATCAGGAATAAAGTTGTTCACCGGGCATCCGGTGTGGCAGAACGGCACACCGCAATCCATACAACGGGCCGCCTGTTCCTTCGCCTTGGCTGCTGGAAATTCCTGATAAACCTCGAACCAGTCGTTGACGCGCTCCTGTACGGGCCGGCGGACGGGAGTCTCGCGTTCGTACTCCAGAAATCCAGTGGGTTTGCCCATCGATTATCGACCTCGTTCTCCCGCACTTGCAGTCTGGGCCACAGCTGTCTCTGTCATCGGCGGCATCTTCATGCGCTCACTGCTCTTGGCCAGAGCCTTCTTGTACTCATGCGGAAACACCTTAACGAACGACGGCAGCATCTCGGACCATCGATTCAGAATGCGTTTGCCTAGCGGGCTATCCGTATACTCCACGTGCCGCCGTAACAAATACTCCAACTTAGAGATATCCTCGCTTTCAAAGAGGGGCTCCAGATCTACGCCGGCCTGGTTGCATTTCACACGGGCGAAGTCGCCGGTCGCGTCGAACACGTACGCCACTCCGCCGCTCATGCCCGCACCGAAATTACGCCCGGTATGCCCTAGCACCACCACCGTGCCATTGGTCATGTATTCGCACGCGTGGTCTCCCACGCCCTCGACTACGGTCGTCGCGCCAGAGTTCCGTACGGCAAAGCGCTCCCCGGCGACACCATTGAAGTAAGCTTCGCCGCTGGTTGCACCATACAGCACCGTGTTACCGATCAGGATGTTTTCCTCCGGCGCAAAGCCTGAGCCCCGTGGCGGAAAGACCGCAATTTTTCCACCCGAGAGACCCTTGCCAACGTAATCATTCGCCTCGCCTTCCAGCGAAAGCGTGACACCCTTCGCGAGAAAGGCTCCAAAGCTCTGCCCGGCAGCCCCCTTGAAATCGATCCGGATTGTGTCATCGGGCAATCCCGCCGACCCATACCGCCGCGCCACATCACCGCTCAGCATGCTGCCGACCGCACGATTCGTATTCCGAATGTCGCTCCTGAAACGAACCGGTGTTCCCGCCTGTATAGCGCTTTGCGCTTCCGCAATCAACTTGTGGCCAAGCGCTTCTCCCAGCCCATGCTCCTGGGCCTTCAGTGACCGTCGTCCGACACGCGCCGGCACCTGCGGATTATGAAGAATAGCCGAAAAATCCAGCCCGCGTGCTTTCCAATGTTCCAGCATGGGACGCATTTCAATCATGTCCACGCGCCCTATCATTTCGTCAACGGTGCGGAATCCGAGGGTCGCCATCCACTCCCGCACCTGCTCGGCGATAAAGAAGAAGAAGTTGATCACGTTCTCCGGAGTGCCCGTGAACTTCTTCCGCAATTCCGGATTTTGCGTTGCGATACCTACGGGACAGGTATTCAGGTGGCACTTCCGCATCATGATGCAACCCATCGCGATCAGGGGCGCCGTCGAAAAACCAAACTCTTCCGCGCCTAACAACGCCGCGATCACCACATCGCGACCGGTCTGTAACTTCCCGTCAACCTGCACGCGTATCCGGCTGCGCAAATCGTTCATCACCAGCACCTGCTGTGTTTCCGCGAGGCCCAGTTCCCACGGCACACCGGCATGCTTGATCGACGTCAGCGGAGAGGCACCGGTCCCGCCGTCATAACCACTGATCAAAACCACATCTGCGTGAGCCTTGGAGACACCGGCGGCAACCGTACCCACGCCCACTTCGGCCACCAGCTTCACAGAAATGCGCGAACTCGGGTTGACACTCTTCAGGTCATAGATAAGCTGCGCCAGATCTTCGATCGAATAGATATCGTGGTGTGGCGGCGGTGAGATCAAGCCGACGCCAGGAATCGAATGACGAACGCGCGCAATCTCGTCGTCCACCTTATGTCCAGGCAGTTGTCCGCCCTCGCCCGGCTTGGCGCCCTGCGCCACTTTGATTTGTAGCTCGTCGGCATTGACCAGGTAGTTTGCCGTCACGCCAAAACGTCCGGACGCCACCTGCTTCACAGCGCTGCGCCTGGAATCGCCATTCGGCAATAGCACAAATCGCGCTTCGTCTTCCCCGCCCTCGCCCGTATTAGACCGGCCGCCCAGGCGGTTCATCGCGATTGCCAGCGTCTCATGCGCTTCCGCGCTGATCGAACCAAACGACATGGCTCCCGTTGCAAACCGCTTCACAATTTCGCTGGCTGCCTCTACTTCGTCAATCGAGATCGGCTTCGTTGATTTCTTGAACTGCATCAGGCCGCGCAGAGTGCAAAGCTTCTCATTCTGCGCGTCGATCAGTTCTGCATATTCCTGAAAAGTCTCGTAGCGTTGTTGCTGGACCGAATGCTGCAGCTTGCTCACGGTCAGCGGATTCAACAGGTGGAACTCTCCGTTCACGCGGTACGCATAGTTCCCGCCAACGGCGAGCTCGGTCTCAGACTCTGAAATGGGCCGGAAGGCAAAGCTATGCTTCGCGATCGCTTCCTTCGCAAGCACGTCCAGACCCACGCCTTCCACCCGCGATGCGGTGCCCGTGAAGTACTCTTCCACGAGTTCCTTGTTCAAGCCGACCGCTTCAAACACTTGCGCGCCGCGATAGCTTTGCAAGGTGGAGATGCCCATCTTTGAAAACACCTTCAGCAGACCTTTGCTGGTCGCTTTGATGTAGTTCTTTATGGCCGCTTCCGGCGTGATGTTGTTCGGCAGATCGCCGCTCGCGGCCAGGTCTTCAATTGTTTCGAAGACCAGGTAAGGATTGACGGCACTCGCCCCGTACCCTATCAGCAGGGCGTGATGCATCACTTCTCGCGGCTCGCCCGATTCAATAATCAAGGCCACACCGGTTCGGGTGCCCTCGCGCACCAAATGGTTGTGAACAGCGGTCAACGCGAGCATTGCCGGGATCGGAGCGAACTCTTCGTCCACACCGCGATCGGAAAGGATGAGGAGCGAATAGCCGGCTTTAATCGCCAGCGATGCACGACGGCAAAGCCCATTCAATGCGCGCTTGAGCCCAATTTCGCCTTCCAACACGGTGAACGTAGCGGAGATCGTCGAGGCCAGCAAGTCACCTCGCGAGACCCGGCGCAGCTTTTCGAGTTCCCGGTTGGTCAGCACCGGGTTTTGCATCTTTAGCGTGTGGCAATGCTCGGGCGTTTCCGCCAGCATGTTACGCTCCGTGCCGATGTAGCTTGTCAGAGACATGACCAATTCCTCGCGGATCGGATCGATCGGAGGATTGGTCACCTGGGCGAACAGCTGCTTGAAGTAGTTGAAGAGCGACTGCGGCTTGTCGGACAGGCAGGCCAAAGGCGTATCCGTGCCCATGGATCCAATCGCCTCTTCGGCATTCGAGGCCATGGGGCTGATCAGCATGCGGATGTCTTCGTCTGTGTAGCCGAAACAGCGTTGCCGCAGCAGCACGGTGGCGTGGTCGGAGCCCTGTACACGGCTCGGCTCCGGAAGTGATTCCAGAGTGATCTGGTTCGTCCTCAGCCACTCGCCATACGGTTGCAGGCCGGCCAGGTTTGCTTTCAACTCCTCGTCAGGCACGAGTCGGCCCTGCTCCAGGTCGACCAGCAGCATCTTTCCAGGTTGCAGTCTGCCTTTGCAGGCAATCTCTTCCGGCTTGAACTGCAGCACGCCCGCTTCGGAGGCCATCACCAGCAAGCCATCGTGAGTCATCAGGTAGCGCGCCGGGCGAAGGCCATTGCGGTCCAGTGTTGCCCCGATCACGCGTCCATCGGTAAAGGCCACCGCGGCCGGTCCGTCCCAGGGCTCAGTCAACGATGCATGGTACTCGTAGAAGGCACGCTTCTCGGCAGACATGGTGACGTCTTTGTCCCAGGCTTCCGGAATCAGCATGGCCATCACATGCGGTAGCGATCGTCCCGCCATGGTTAGCAATTCAACAGCGTTGTCCAGCGCAGCCGAATCGCTCACGCCCGGCTGTATGAACGGAAACAGGCTCGACATGTCTTCGAACAAAGGTGAAGACAGAACGCTCTGCCGCGCGTTCATCCAGTTGATGTTGCCGCGGACCGTATTGATCTCGCCGTTATGGCAGATGTAGCGAAACGGGTGCGCTAACTGCCACGTAGGGAAGGTATTCGTCGAGAACCGCTGATGCACCAGGGCCAAGGCGCTTACCGTATCCGGGTCCAGCAGCTCGTCATAGAACTCACCGATCTGCGTCGCCAGCAGCAGGCCTTTGTAGATGATCGTCCTGGAAGAAAAAGACGGGATGTAGAAGAACTCCCGATCTCGCAACTCCGAGTTACGCACCGCCGCCTCGGCGCGCTTGCGTACGATGAACAACTTTCGCTCAAACGTATCGGGCAGCATACCGTCCGGCTTGCCGACGAAGAACTGCTGGATGTAGGGCTGAGAGGCGCGCGCCACGCGGCCGATCGCATCGACATCAACAGGCGTATCGCGCCACCCAAGAACCGCCAGACCTTCTTCGCGAGAGATCTTCTCCAGCATTCCTTCGCAGATGAGCCGCTGCTGCCGCTCGACCGGGAAGAAACACATGCCCACGCCATACTCGCCGGCTGGCGGAAGTGAAAAACCGAACTGAGGCACTTCGCGCGCAAAGAACTTGTGGGGTATCTGAATCAGAATGCCCGCGCCGTCGCCCGTTTCCTCATCACAACCGCTAGCGCCCCGGTGTTGTAGATTCACCAGGATCTCTAATCCCTTCAACACAATGTCGTGAGAAGGGACGCCGTTAACATTGACGACGAAGCCTAATCCGCACGCGTCGTGTTCGTGCGATGGATGATAGAGGCCCTGAGGCAGCGGTAATTGGGAAAAGGTATCGTGCAGAGACACTTATACTCCTCGAGCGGAGATGGAGATAGCGCTTAGTTTAGCGAGTCTTGTAGTATTCGTCAAATCGAATTTATAGCTTTGTAATATCAGTAATGCTTATGTTAGAGTGAAGTCGTTGTGACACTGGATAACCTGCGTCTTATTCGCGATGTGGCCTACCAGCACAGCATCAGTAAGGCCGCCCGTCTCAACGATGTCAGTCAGTCTGCCGCCAGCCAGGCCATTCAGGAGATCGAGCGCGAACTCGATATCGAATTGTTCGACCGGAGCACACGGCCACTGGCCGTCACGCCCGCCGGCAAGCTTTACGTCGAATATTGTCGCGACGTACTCCGCCGGCATGAGGACCTCGAAGCCTCACTTAACAAACTGAAGCAGCAAATCATCGGCCGCGCCCGGGTTGCGGCCATCTACTCGGTAGGTCTATCGGAGATGGCGGAAATCGAGAGCCGTTTTGCCCAGCGCTATCCGGATGCCGTCTTGGAGATCTCCTATCTGCGGCCTGAGCGTGTTTGGCAAGCTGTTGATCAGGACATGGCCGACCTGGGCCTCATGAGTTACGCGGAGTCCTCCCGAGAGATTGTGGCGCTTCCGTGGCGGGACGAAGAGATGGTTGTTGCCGTTGCACCGGACCATTTGTTGGCAGGACGCGGGCATGTGACCCCAGCGACTTTGGAAGGCAACGCCTTCGTGGGTTTCGACGAAGACTTGCCTATTCAGGATCAAATCGACCGCTTCTTTCGGGACCACAAAGTGAATGTGGAAACCGTGCTGCGCTTTGACAATATTGAGATGATCAAGCAGGCGGTTTCTCACGGCGCGGGCATCAGCATCATGCCCGAACGCGTCATACGCAGCGACATAGAAGCCGGGAGACTTGTCGCTCTGCACCTGTTGCCTCCGGAACTCTATCGGCCTGTCCGCATCATCCACCGAAGACGCAAAGTGTTCAACGATGTTACGCGCGGATTACTGGATTTGATTCAGCAGGGCGATGGGAAAGCCAACGAACCCGCGGAAGCGTCGGTCGCCTTATAACAAAGCGAGGCTACAGTTATCGTTAGGATTCTGATCCAGTCTGACAGGTCAAACGCGAAAACGTACGGGTTCCGGGATCCCTTTCAGTATGCGTCAATACCTTGATTGGTACAGGAATCACCTAACGAATGCTTTTAAACCCCAACGCCATCTCACAATCGGATCGAGGGTCCTCCATCGTGTCCTCGACTACTCTCGAAGATCGACCGGAAGAGGCTAAACCCTCCCGGGACAAAAGACTTCGCATTATCTGTTGGGTTTTTCTGGCCATTACTGGAGCGATCCAGGCTTGGTTTTTCCGTCATTATGCTTTCTCCGACGGCGTTTCTTACCTTGAGATTGCTTCCTATTATGTGAAAGGCGACTGGCACTCCGCCTTGAACAGTTACTGGAGTCCGCTCTATTCCTGGATTCTGGCCGTACTCATCGCGGTTTTCAAGACTGGCCTTTACTGGCAGCCGGCCTTGATGCATTTGGTCAATTACGTCGCCTACTTACTGTCATTATTTGCCCTGGAGGTGCTGATCGCCGACTTGATTAGCTTCCGGAAGAGACATATCGGACCTGGCGGTTTCTCCGAAACGACGGTTCGATTGGCCGGCTACGCGGTGTTTATGGTTGCCGGCCTTTTACTGATCGGTCTCTGGTACAACTCTCCCGATACAGTGGCCATGGCAATCGGCTTCTACCTGCTCCACTGCCTGATGAAAATAGAGGCTGGTACCGCTCGAACCTCCACATATCTGCTCTTAGGCTTTGCGCTCGCGCTCGAATACCTGTGCAGAGCCGCCTTTGCGGTCTTCGTTCCCTTCTACATCCTGCTTGCAGCGGTGCTGCTTTGGAATCGAAAAGCCTTCAGCTGGAAGCCAATTGGTTATGCGCTTCTGGCCGCTTTCATCACCGCGGCGCCGTTTGTAATCGCGCTCTCTCTTTCCAAGTCCCGCTTCACAATAGGCGAGGCTGGGAAACTAAACTATGGATGGGAAGTAGACGGTGCGGCCCGCTCTACTAATTGGCAGGGCGAACCGTACGACATCGGCAAACCAGTCCACACCACTCATCAGGAACTGACCCACCCGGCTACATTCACCTTTGCGAACTCTCCGGTGCCGGGCAATTACCCACTCTGGTATGAGCCCTCTTACTGGTACGAAGGGATACGACCGCACTTCAAGCTGAAACCCCAGATGCAGGTCTTGTTCGGCAGCCTGAAAGGCGTCCTCTATCTGATCTTCCGGTCTCCCATCACCATCCCAGTTTTATTCCTTGCTTACTTGATGGGTTGGCGACGATGGCTCTCCGGAAGAGGAATCTTCGCATACTGGTTTCTGTTGCTGCCGACTTCTCTGTATGTTCTGGCGTACTGCCTTGTCTTCCTGGACGCCCGGTACATCGCAGGGTCTCTGATCGTGATTTGGATGTGCCTTCTGACGAGCGTCACGATTGCGGACGCTTCCCTCCGGCGTAAAGCCGACAAAGGGGTCCAAGTATTCGCGGTGCTGTTCGCGTTGGTCTTTACGGCATCCAAGCTGAACACGGCTATCCGGGTTACAGCGAATGACCTGATTCACCGTCGCGAAACGTATCCTAATTTCAATTGGATCCTGGCGGAGAGGCTTCGGCAGGAAGGCTTCAAACCCGGGGACAAGATCGCCATGATGGGGATGACCATCGATTCGGAATGGGCGCGGGTTGCCGGTCTGAAGATTGTTGGTGAAATTCCGATCATCTGGGAGAGAGATAACCAACTATTCCGCCGGATCTTGGCAGACCGAAAGGAACTGAAGGCTTTTTGGTGGGCGAAGCCTCAGGTCAAACAGCAGGTTTATCAGGCATTTCGGAATGCCGGAGCGGTCGCCGTCATTGCCGATTATCTGCCTAAACGAGCGGCTGGTGCGGCAGAGTGGACGCACCTTCTACACGTCGACGAGACCTTTCCCCCGGAGAAAGTGGGGCAGGCCGATTACCGGTTCATGAGCTTCAGAAGGCTAGACCGGTAACGCTTGTGTATTGCTACCGATGCTGCAGCGGGGAGCTTCTCGAGAACCAGGAACTTGTTTCTGAATGGAGCCGTTGACCGGGATTGAACCGGTGACCTCTTCCTTACCAAGGAAGTGCTCTACCAACTGAGCTACAACGGCTTGCCGCGCGTTTGGTGGACAGGGAAGGATTCGAACCTTCGTACCTCGCAAGGAGGGACAGATTTACAGTCTGTTGGCTTTAACCACTCACCCACCTGTCCAGACTGCCGTAAATGCAAAGTCACGCGAACGCTAACCTGCGAAGTCCGACAGCACCCAAAATAGCACAGTTAACAATCGGTAACGTCTGCGCTTTCCGGACGACGACCGTGCCGCAAAGATCGATAATAGGGGAATGAATGATGTCCTGACGATTGCCGGCCGTTCGTTCCATTCACGCCTGTTTGTGGGCACCGGGAAATACCGCAGCAAGCAGCTGATGTCCCGCTGCCATGCCGCCTCCGGCACTGAGATGGTGACGCTGGCGGTGCGACGGGTCAATTTGACGGACCGAACCAAAGAATCGGAGCTCGACTTTATCGACCGCAGCAAGATTCACATACTGCCCAATACGGCCGCCTGCTACACCGCGGAAGATGCTATCCGCACGGCACGCCTGGCGCAGGAAGTAGGTCTCTCAAACTGGATCAAGCTGGAAGTGATCGGCGAGCAAAAGACGCTGTTCCCAGACAATGAAGGTTTGCTGGAAGCAACCCGCGTGCTGGTGAAGGAAGGTTTTGTCGTACTGCCTTACACGACCGACGATCTGGTCAATGCGCGCAAGCTGGTTGACGCCGGCGCCGCGGCGGTGATGCCACTGGCAGCGCCCATCGGTTCGGGGCTCGGGATTCAGAACATCACCAACCTGAAGATCCTGCGCGAGGCAATTACCGAAGTGCCGCTCGTAGTCGATGCCGGAGTCGGCACCGCTTCCGACGCAGCGGTCGCGATGGAACTTGGGTACGATGCAATCCTGCTGAATACAGCGATCGCCGAGGCTGAAGATTCTGAACGTATGGCTCATGCCATGAAACTGGCGGTGGAAGCTGGCCGCGCAGCCTTCCTGGCCGGACGCATGCCCAAGCGAGAGTACGCCGTTGCAAGCAGTCCGCTGGTCGGGACCATCGCCTAAAATTATGAAAATTGGATTCGTTGGATTAGGACAGATGGGTTCTGCCATGGCGCAGAACCTGTTGAGCGCCGGACATCAGGTAACGGTCTACAACCGTTCGGAGGAGAAGACGCAAACGCTGGTCAAGGCCGGCGCGGCCGCTGCAAAGTCTGCTGCCGAGGCAAGCCGGGGTGCCGAGATCGTCTTCAGCATGCTGGCCAACGATGAAGCTCTGGAGGCTTTGGCTCTGGGCAGCGACGGCATTCTGACAGGTCTCGACGGGAAGGGCGTGCACGTCTCATGTAGCACCATCAGTGTGCGACTGGCGCGCAAACTGGCTGACGAGTTCGATAAGGCCGGACGCAGCTTCCTCAGCTGCCCTGTCTTCGGACGACCCGATGCTGCGGCTTCGAAGAAGCTGGTGATCGCCGCCGGCGGCGACGCCAAACTGATCGAGAAAGTACGTCCCGCCCTCGAAGCAATGAGCCGAGCGGTGTATGTTGCCGGAGATGAACCCTGGCAGGCAAATCTGTTCAAGCTCTGCGGTAATTTCATGCTGTCCTCGATGGTGGAGACTTTCGGCGAAGCCTTTGCCACGCTTCGCAAAGCGGGCGCTGATCACCGCCAGTTCTACGAGGTAATTACCGACGTTTTCGCGTCACCCGTTTACAAGAACTACGGCAACATCATCCTCGAAGAAAAGTATGATCCTGCCGCGTTTTTCTTGAAGCTGGGTTTCAAGGACCTTCGCCTGGTTCTGGAGGCGGCGCAAGACCTGTCCGTTCCCATGCCGATTGGAAGTGTTGTGCGTGACCAGTATCTCTCGGCGCTGGCGCACGGACAGGAAAAGCTCGACTGGGCCAGCGTCGCCAAGGTACCGGCACGCAATGCCGGACTCGACGAATAAACAGTCATCAATGGTCCGTCAGTTGCCGGACTTCGCTGTTTAGAGGCTGATCGTCAAACCAGGCGCGGAAACTGAGCACATCTCCGCGCTTGACGGCTTGCTCGAACTGACGCCATCGTTCCGGATCCTGCTTGAGCCCGCCATGCGGCGCATCCCCCACATAGGTGACAGTAAACGCCTGCGGCCAGATCGCCTGCGCCAACAATGGCGTGTGCAAGGGCTTATAGGGAGCCGTGAAGCTTGCCAGGGGCGCCGTGTAAGCGTAATCCTTGGTCCAGATATTTTCAGGAATGATGAGCGCTTCGGGCAGTGCCTTCAGCACCTCCGCAAACACCGAAGGCGCTGTCGAGTCGTTTGGTCCGCCATCGGAATCGACGTAGAACATGGTGCACCCCCAGCGCTTCCGGGCGTACTGCATCTTCTCGATCATGTTGGTCGCCTGCTGCTTGGACGGAAGATCTTTCTGGTGCGGAGGGGACGTTGTGAAATCCAGTTGCTTGCGGCCGGATCGTTAACCCGCATTTCAGTCCGGCATCGGTGAACCGTTTGAAGAATGCGTCTGCAACGGCGTCCATCTCGGGTGAAAGCTTTGCCAGGTGTTTCGGATCCCCGGCATAGCTCGTGTCAGGTTGCGGGAACTGCTGCCCTTCCAGATCCCAGACGAACGCACCCTGCGCGTTCATGCTCTTCAACTCCTGAACAGCGCGATCAGCATAGGCAAGCAGAGATTCCCGAAAGTCGCCTTTCACGAAGTTGTAATTGCGCGGATTTGGGGTGCTATCGGGAATGGCGCTGACGTAGGGTCAGAGAGGAACAGTTCGCCAATCGGCTCGCGATCTTTCCAGTTGAGAAGCTGAGGCCAAAGCCGACGATAATTCGTGCAGCAGGTCGGCGCTAGAGTGATGGCCTGGCGTTCCGCCGGGAGCAAAGCGCAGACTGACAGAAAACGTTTCTGTCTGGCCGGGTGCGATGGCACGATCCACGGGAACAGCTTTCGAGAGAAACCCTTCGCTCGCGTCGTTCAGTGTCCCGACTTGCAGTTGATAATGATTGGCTGCACCGGAAGGCGCAAGACCCAGATACAACGGCTTCGCACTTGTTTCCAGCAAGGCCAATAGCCCTGCTTTGAAATCCGCCGCAATCATGGCGGGGCCATCCAGATTGTTATGGAACTGCGGATAATTGGGTGCGCCGAATCCTTTCGGCAGTTCGGGGAATTGCAACCCAAGGGATAGATATTGATACCCGTTCATGATTCTTTTCCGGTGTTGTGAACGACAATCTTCAAGTCGACGCGCGGCACAGCTTTTGAACTGGTGAACTGGCATTCGACGGTGCCCCACGACATAGTCCAGAGAAGGCTTTGCGAGGCCGCGTTCCAGCTTGATTTTTTCTCGGCTGCTCCATACCCGCTGCGGGTGCCGATCTGATACGCGCCCACCGAGAACCCTCGCCGCGCTGTGCTTTCAGATCCATTAGAGAAACTCCGTTGTAAGAAAGTCGTGGACAGTCCCGACTCGTCGAAAGTGGTTTGTAGGTCTGCGCCTGCGCCGTCAGACACGTACATGTAACTGCCGCCAGAAGAAGGAATTTCTCGGCCAAAACCAACCGTAACAGGCCCAAGAGCCAACACCACATATAATCGGCTTCGAACAGCTAACACGAATGCAATACATCCTTGCACTCGATCAAGGCACAACCAGTTCGCGCGCGGTGCTGGTCGACAGCGAAGGCAGCGTCCGGGCTTCGGCACAGTCCACCTTCCGGCAACTCTTTCCGAAGCCGGGCTGGGTAGAACATGACCCGCAGGAAATCTGGTCTTCGCAGTTCGGCGTAGCCATGGAGGCACTGGCGCAAGGCGATGCCTCACCGTCGTCCATCGCCGCCATTGGCATCACTAACCAGCGCGAAACCACCGTGGTTTGGGATCGGAAAACAGGCGAGCCAATCTACAACGCGATTGTCTGGCAGGATCGCCGCACTTCGTCGTTCTGTGACAAACTGCGCCAGCAAGGGCACGAAGATCTGATCCGGCAGAAAACGGGACTGGTTATCGATGCCTACTTTCCGGCAGTAAGATCCGCTGGCTGCTCGATAACGTCCCTGAGCCAGAGCACAAGCCGAACGCGGCGAACTCGCCTTTGGCACCATAGACTCCTGGCTGATCTGGAAGCTGACGGAAGGCGCAAAGCACGTAACGGATGTGACGAACGCTTCGCGCACTATGCTCTTCAACCTGCATACGCTGGCGTGGGATAAAGATCTCCTGACGAATCTTTGATATCCCGGAATCCATGCTGCCGGCCGTTGTTTCATCCAGCGAAGTCTGCGGCCATTGCGCCGGAGTTTTGCAGGGTGTTCCCATCGCTGGTATTGCGGGCGATCAACATGCAGCTCTTTTCGGACAGATGTGCACCACGCCGGGGTCCGTCAAGTGCACCTATGGCACGGGCAGCTTCATGCTGATGAATACCGGGGAGACGCCTGTACCCTCAAGCACAAACTGGTCACGACCATTGGCGTGGCGCATCGGGAACCATACCGAGTATGCGCTTGGAAGGCAGCGTTTTTATTGCGGGAGCAGTGGTGCAGTGGCTTCGCGATGAACTGCAGATCATCAGGACGTCTGAGGAAATCGAAGAGCTTGCGGCCAGCGTACCCGACACGGCAGGCGTGTATTTTGTGCCGGCGTTTTCGGGATTGGGTGCACCGCATTGGGATCAGTATGCGCGCGGTGCTCTGGTAGGGCTGACGCGAGGCGCAAACCGCGCCCACATCGCGCGGGCGGCGCTGGAAGGAATCGCGTTCCAAGTGGCCGATATCATCAAAGCGATGCAGCCGATAGCGGCGTTCCCATCCACGAATTGCGAGTGGATGGCGGCGCGGCGCGCAACAATCTGCTGATGCAGTTGCAGGCCGATCTGTTGGGGACACGGTCACGCGCCCGGCGAACGTCGAATCGACGGTGATGGGCGCCACTTATCTGGCCGGACTTGCCGTCGGTTACTGGCCGGACCAGGAGACCATCGCCAAGCAATGGACGGCAGACAGAACCTTTACTTCCGGTATCGCCGACGAAGAACGAGCGAAACGTTACTCGCGCTGGGTACGGGCAGTGGATGCAGCGCGTAGTTGGGAGACCGAGTAGCGATGCAGCGCGACGACGTGCTCAAGGCGACCGGCAAGCAGCAGGAGTGGGATGTCGTCGTCATCGGCGGCGGCGCAACCGGACTCGGAGCGGCGGTGGAAGCCGCATCACGCGGCTACACGACGCTGTTACTGGAAGCGGAAGATTTCGCGAAGGGCACCTCCAGTCGCAGCACCAAGCTGGTACATGGCGGAGTTCGCTATCTGGCGCAAGGCAACATCAAACTTGTTCTGGAAGCCCTGGGTGAGCGCGGCCGGATGTTGAAGAACGCGCCGCATCTGGTCCGCAAACTTGCTTTTATTGTGCCGGCCTATTCATTGATCGATCTACCGTTTTATGGCGCGGGACTGACGGCCTATGATCTGCTGGCGCGAGGCGAAGGATTTGGGCGGTCGCGCATGCTCTCGAGCACTCGCTCCGTAGGAAGAGCAATTACCCACGGTGAAGACGGCCGGGCTTGCGCGGCGGCATTCTCTATTACGACGGCCAGTTTGATGATGCTCGGTTTGCCATGAGCTCCTTTCGACGCTGCATGATCTGGGTGGCGCGGCACTGAATTATGCGCGGTGATGGGCTTTCTCGAACGGCAACGGCAGCGTGGTCGGCGTTGCCGTAGTGACCGACGAAGAGACCGGCACCGCTTTCGAAGTGCGTGGCAAGGCCTTCATCAATGCGACGGGTGTTTTCGTAGATGACTTGCGCCAAGAAAGATGAGCCAGGCACAGAACCTATCCTCGCTGTGAGTCAGGGCACTCATCTGGTATCTGCCGCGCGCTTTCCTGCCCGGCGACACGGCCTGATGGTTCCGAAGACCGCCGATGGCCGCGTTCTTTTCGCGATCCCGTGGCATGAGCAGGTAGTGATCGGAACGACCGATAATCCGGTTCCGGAGAGCAGCACCGAACCGAAAGCGCTTGACCAGGAACGCGCTTATCTGTTCGAGCATGTGAAGAAATATCTGTCCGTCGAGCTCACGCCGGTGAACGGTGCTGAGTATCTGGTCAGGACAGCGGCCGCTGGTGAAGAAAGCCGGAGCAAAGAATACCGCCGCGCTTCTCGCGATCACACCATCCTGATTTCGCCGTCAAAGCTGATTACCATCACCGGCGGCAAATGGACCACCTATCGGCGTATGGGCGAAGACGTGATCAACCGCGCGGCGGAAGTTGGCGGCTTGCAGCCGCGTAAGTCCCGGACTTCCGACATGAGCTTCATGGCTGGACCGAGGGGCTGGCCGGGGTGTCCGATTGGGAGCGCGTTTATGGCAGCGACCTGCCGAAGCTGCGGGCATTGGGGCCGGACAGTTGCTTCACCCGGGCTTCCTTTCACACGGCGCAAGGTGTGTGGGGAGTGCCGCAGGAGATGGCTCGCACGGTGGAAGATGTGCTGGCGCGGCGGCTTCGGGCGTTGTTCCTGAATGCTCGGGCAAGCATTGAATCGGCGCCGCTGTCGTCGCAGATTCTGCGCGAACAATTGAACAAAACTTGACATGGGAACGGCGCAGCATGGCCGCTTTTCAGACTCTCGCAACGCGCTATCTCTGGTAGCGCCGGATTGGATTGACTTATGGATTTACACGCGGCGATACTCGGCGAATTTGTCGGGACGCTGATCTTGATTCTGCTGGGCAACGGCGTGGTTGCGGCCGTTTGCTGGCACGTTCGAAGGCGGAAAATGCAGGCTGGATGGCCATCACGATCGGATGGGCGTTGGCAGTGTTCTGCGCAGTAACGGTGAGTATTTCCATCGGCGATCCGGATGCGCATCTGAACCCGGCGTTGACCATTGCGTCCGTGCTGATGACCGGCCATGCGGAGCGGCATCTGGGCCTATATACCGGCGCAGATCTTGGGCGGCATGTGCGGGGCCACGCTGGTCTGGCTGTTTTATCTTCCGCATTGGGCGGTGACGCCGGAACAGGATAAAAAGCTGGCCTGCTTCGGAACCAGCCCGGCGATTCGCCAATATGCAAGTAACTTCCTGAGCGAAGCGATCGCGACCTTCGTGCTGGTGGTGGTCGCGTCCTCGCTGGTCTCAAGGCGGCTTGCGCCTGGCGGTGTTGCGCCGGGCTTAGGGCCGCTGCTGGTGGCAGGTCTGATCTGGAGCATCGGCTTGTCGCTGGGAGCAACCACGGGCTACGCGATCAATCCGGCACGCGACCTTGGACCACGGTATCGCACATGCGCTGCTTCCTATAATGGCAAAGGTCCCTCCGACTGGAGCTATGCCTGGATTCCTGTTTTGGGTCCGATTGCGGGTGGGATAGCGGCGGCGATTTTCATTCGGCTGACAGGAATCTGACGCATGCGGTACCTGCTGAGCGCGGCCGGTGCGCTGCTGCTCGCGGAAACGGTGCGATACATCACGGGCAATCTTGCGGGATTGTGCAGCTTGCTGACGGTCGCAGCATTCTCCCTGTTGTTCGATAAACAGCCTCGAGTTTTTCTGCTGCTTGCCTGCTGCATTTGGCTTGGGGTTCGCTGCGCAGGCCGATACAGTCTCTACGTTCTGAATCTTATCCCGGCCGTTGCTCTAGTCCTGCTGCTCTGTATGGGTCGTTCGATCATTGCTGCGGTGGTAGCGTTTATGGCGGATCTCATTGCGTTGATCAGCCTCGCGTATCGCGGATGGCGTAACAAGCGACTGCTAGACTGAACCAAAAAATGCGCCCGTTCAGCTTTCCGCCCCAGCTGCCCTCGATTTTTTTTCAGCCGATGCACTACCGTCCCAATGGAATTGGTACCTGGTCGGGACATATTCCGTTTGCGTGCGACCTGGTTGCGACCTTGCGTCCGGAGACGCTAGTGGAGTTGGGCACGTACATGGGTGAATCGTACTTTTCGTTTTGCCAGGCCATTGTCGAGAACGGCGTGGATTGCCGGGCTTTTGCCGTAGACACTTGGACCGGAGACAGTTACACGGGTGCGTACGGCGAGTCTGTTTACGAAGAGGTAGAAGCGTACAACGAAAAACACTACGGGCAATTTTCGACCTTGCTGCGCCTGAGCTTCGATGAAGCCGCAGAACGCTTCGGCATGGAGAGCATTGACCTGCTTCACATTGATGCCCCGCACACGTACGAAGAGGCCTCCCATGACTTCGGCGTCTGGTGGCCGAAGGTGCGGCGCGGCGGCGTGGTACTGCTGCACGATTCCTTTGAACGCCACGGAGGTTTTGGTATTTGGCGTTTGCTGGACGAAGTGAGGACTGCCGGAATACCAGCCGGCGACTTCTTTCATGGCCATGGGCTAGGCATTCTGATGAAGCCTCCCATCATGGGCGATGAAAACGTGGCCGCCGCATTCGTGAAAGCGGGGGACGAAGGCAGACGCCAGATTCGAAACTACTACGAAGTCTGTGCGGGCAATCTGCAGTACCAGTTTCTGGCGGATAAACAAGACCGGCCCGCTCAATAGGATTTCTCATTTTGTAAGTGTCCGGGCACATGACAGGTGGTTGATAGACTGAACTCGAGTTGCCCGCGTTTACCTTTCCTCGCCAGCTTCCCTCGATTTCTTTTCAGCCCCTTCGGTTCCGGCCCAACGGCCTCGGCTTCTGGTCAGGCCACATTCCTTTTGCCTGCGATTTGATTGCCACGCTGCGCCCAGAAACCTTGGTAGAACTTGGAACGCAAATGGGCGAATCCTACTTTGCATTCTGCCAGGCCGTGGCCGAGAACGGGACGAGGACCCGGGCGTTCGCTGTAGATACCTGGAGAGGCGATCAGCACACCAGACCCTACGATAATGTGGTTTATGAAGAGGTGAAAGCGCACAACGAGGCACATTATGCCGGCTTCTCTACCCTGCTTCGCATGACGTTCGACGAGGCGGCGGAGCGGTTCGGCGAACAGAGCATCGACCTGCTGCATATCGATGGCGCGCACACTTACGATGCCGTCTCGCATGACTTTCTGGCCTGGTGGCCGAAGGTGAAGCACGGCGGTGTTGTGGTGCTGCACGATGCCTTCGAACGCCAGTGGGAGTTTGGCGTGTGGCAGTTGCTGGAGGAACTTCGGAGCGCCGGTCTGCCCGTGGGAGAATTTGTCCACAGTCATGGGCTGGGGGTAGTCGTGAAGCCCCCTGTGAAAGGTGATGAGAACGTAGCGACTGCGCTCGTCACTGCGGACTCGGAACTGACGCGACAGATGCGGACCTATTATGAGACCTGCGCATGGAGTCTGCAGGGTAGGTTTCTACATGCGAAGAAGGCGCAGCCGGCAGAATGGGAGGTAATCACACAGCTATTCTGGCGGACCGAAGACCAACCGTTTACAGAACAGGAAAGCGTCCAACTTGCTCACGTTGTCAGTGCGACTCCCCACGAGGTGTTCTTGAATATCCCGCCTTCGCCTGTCCCTTACTCGGGTTTCCGTCTGGCTTTGACACTGATTCCGGCGCTCCTCCGCTTATTCGCGATTCGAGTAGTAGATGATTCGGGGGCGGTGATCTGGGAACAGAGCGAAGAAACGGGCGTGCTCTTCTCGGGGGATCCGCAGCAGACGTACATGGACCTGGCATTGCCCGCATCTGTTCAGGCGGGCGGGCGACTGTGCCTGATTGTGGCGGGCGTGGATCCTTTATCGACCGCCTAAAAATTTCCTTCCGAGGGTCGCGGCCAGCCGCAACGGTTTGGTCACCTTCCAGGAGAAGGACTGCATCGTGTTCTGATGCAGAGCTGCCAGGTTCTCGCTGTGCTTACGGCTCAGAGCCAACTCCTGCTCCTGCGTGCTGATCTGCTGCTGGTTGTGATCGAGGGTGATATGCAGGTTCCGCAACTGTTCGCGAGAAAGCGTCACTTCCTGAAGGAGCTTCTCGAACATGGAGGCGGGTGCGGCGAGCAGTTCGGCCATGTGCTCCTCAAGGCGGTACCAGGCGCAATCGACCTCCAGGTAACCGCCGTTTTGCGCAAGGTCAGCAAGCAGTTCCCGCGAGAGCGGTAACTCGATCTGCGGGTCGTTACCAGTAAGGCCCACCACGGTTGCACTGAGGGGGACAACGTTGGCGTACGGCGCCGAGGCAAGAAGCGCGCGGCAGTCATTTGAAGACCAGAGGACATCGCCCGACTTCCGGAACAGCGTCAAGAGATTCATCTGCATGAGGCCGGCTGCGGAGCCTGGATCGAAGCGAAGCTTACCGATCGAACCGCGCTGGGCAGGAACGTACAGGCGAACCGCCTGGCGTTCGCGGTGGTAGGGAGCGAAGCGAAAGCTGTTGGCCTCAGAGAAAGCACCGCCTCCGTCGGCCCAGTAGATCTGGAGTTCAAGCTCGCGGATTGGTTCAGACGCATGCGGGCCGGTGAAGTAGCGGTCTGCTGAATATTCATCGGGCAAGACTGCCGCGTAGTCTTCGACCATATCCGTGAGGGATCGCCGCTTCAGCCCGGCTAGATTGCGCTGTACGCCGGCCAGCAACGATCGATTGGCAGCCAGAGTCCGGAGGCGATTGATAAAGGAGAGCGGCTCGGGTTCACACAGAAAGCCGGTGACGCCTTCTTCGATGGCATCAAGAAAAGCACCCAGGTTGGTGGCAACGGGCGGCACACAAAGGCTCTGCACTTCATGGAGCGTGTAGCTGAAGGTCTCCGGCCAAACGGATAGAAACAGGGCGAGGTCCGGTCGGATCTCGGCGACGAGCGGAGCGAGTTCTTCCTGCCGGTAATACGGAATGACTCGGATCTTGGGATGGTCTGCGAAGCGATCTCCGCTTTCAAGGCAGCCGGCGAGGGTCAGTTCGGCGAAGGTGAGCAGTTCGGGGAGGATGGAATCCAGCAGGAAAACGCCTTTGTGCGGGATTAAATTGCCGAGCAGCAACACGCGAAGCAGCTGACTGGACGACGATGCCATAGCCTGCTGGCACTGAAACGACGGGAGCCCGTGGGGAATGACCCGGAAGGAGGCGGCTAGTTCCGGGGCAAGCCGAAGATAATTCGACCGGACAGAGGGAGACGGTGCTACCAGCGCGACAGAGTTCTTGACGACGGATTGGAGAAACTCGTCACGGAGGACAAGCCAATCCCTTCGCACGACATTCGGGAAATGGCTGTTGAACGGATTCTCTTCCAGACAAGCTTCCAGCCTTGGAGCTTCGCAAGAGCGGCAGGTCTCCCCGAAGGTGAGATTGATGGCGGAGCAGTAAGGATAGTAATCGTGGCAGACAAAAATCGTGGGCAACCCGGATCGAAGGCAGTCGAGGGAGTGGCCGATCACGGAGGACACGATCACGCGGCTGATGGAGAATTCGTTCGTTATCTCTTGGAGAATCTGACGATAGCCGGCGTGGGAAATAGCCGTGGCCCGGATGCCTGGTGCGAGGTCCCAACTCTGCAGGATCTGGTGATCTTCCTGCCCGTAGCGATGCAACTCCAGTTGACCTCCGAAAAGGCCTTTCGGTCCGACAGACTTCAGAACTAAATGTTCATGCGTCGCGTCAGCCTCGGAGAAGTTGCGCAACCATTGCTCGATTCCACCTCCCCAGTTGTGCGCGATGTGAAGGGTAGCGCCCGCGAGAACGCCGGTAATGGTGCGCGGCAGATGAAAGACGTCGCCCGCATGATTGCGAAGACTGGCGCGGAGTAAATCCAGGGAACGTTGCTCAGCCGAGGTGGGTGCAGGGGAAACGTTGGTGCGAGGGCAGCGGAAGGAGAGACACAGGTGGGTGGTCAGCAGGTGCTGCCAGCGCTGCCTGGCAGCATAGTCGATGAGAGTGGAGAGCCGCAGGTCGCGGTGACTGGCGGTGAGGTCACGCGCTCCTGAGGAGCTGATGAACACGCAGTCTTGAGAGAAGGTGGCGACCTCACGATCGTCCAGTTGACGATAGAAATAGCACAGGCGATCAAGCTCGTCGGGTTCAAAGGAGGCCAAGAGACTGCCTTCATCGAGAACTCTACGATCGAGCGGCGAAACCGTTAGCGCACTGGGGTGGCGCGCGGCGGTCAAGGCGAGACGCAGATCCCATTGAGGAGGCGTGAGTGCCCCGGCGCGCAAGAGAATGATGTCCTGGTCAGCGAAGTTCTGCAGCACATGCGCGGCGAAGTCCTCGTAACGGGTAGCATCGACGGCGATGGATTGTATGTCGCGACTCAGCGATGGTCCGACGAGCCGAAGTTGATCGTGCCGGACTGTGGTGCTCTTCAGAGCAGCGAGCGTCCCGTCGACGTACTGCTCATCAGCCGGGGCGGCGATAAGAAAGATTCGATAAGGCCCGACAGAGCCTGCCCTTTCCTGCGGCGGGGCGAGCGGCGACACCTGGACCGGGAAGGATTGAAACGGATCAGGGAAGCGCGCCTGCAGGTCCGGATTGTGACGGTACTGAAGACGCTGGGAGCGCAGGATGGGATCGCCGTTCGCAAAGAAGCCGTACCCCCAGGGGACAGAACTGAGGATGGCTTCGCCGTGGCGATCGCATTCGGCCAAGTACCACTCGCGCAGTTCCAGAAACGCGGAGATCTCGGTTCCCCAACTGCGCAACATGGACAGATCTCTGCCGCTATCAATACCGGAGAAGTGAAAAAAGACCAGGGGCTGACCGCCGACGGTGAAGCCTTGGTCGATACGGCCCTCGATCCGGCGTTGCGTGAGGTTCCAGTAAGCAACGTTGTAGGCGGGATCCCGCAGGACCTTGTGGTTTGGGAAAAAAGCTGGGATGAGATCGGGCCAGCGCTGGTCAGTGAAGAGGCCAATGGGAATATCGTCGTAGCAGAAATCGCGCAGACGATCGGCCCACCAGCGTGCGAAGCGGTGACCTTCCGGGCAGTTCTTTACTCCCAGAAAGCCGAGATTGAAGATGCCGTGCTGCAGAGTGAGGAGTTCGTTTTCGCGAACCGTTTCAGCGGTCAATTCCGGTTCGGACTGGTGCGGGGTTAGCAAGAATGGGAGCTTCGTCGAACTGACTTTAGCAAGTGCACTAAGCGGCGCGAGTACAAGGATGTCAGGGTCCAAGTAGATGACCTGATCGCAATCCTCGCGCGCGAGGATCCGCTGGAGCGCAAAGCCCTTGACGGCAGTGCTGAGTTCAACCAGATCATGCTGGAAAAGCCAGTTCGGAAGATTCGGGAATGCGCAGGTCTTCGACCGTTATCAGGTAGTCAAAGGGTTCGGACTGGAAGTCCAACCAAGCGGGAACTTTGTCGCTGCAGATGACATGGATGATCGCGGTCGGATGGAACTGTGCGAATGCTTTGCGCAGAGAACGCGCGCCTTAGGAAGGTAATTGGCAGTCAGGCTCGTGAAGAAGTGCGTTCCCATCAGTAGTTTGTAAATGGATAAAGCCAGCCGGGAATGAACCCGGCTGGCCTTAGAGTTGCGGTATTGGACGATAGGTTAGCTCAACGCGGATTCGGTTTTCAGCTTTTCGCGCTGTTCCTTGAGGATGGCTTTGCGGCTGAGCTTGATTTTGTTGCCTTCGAGTGCCAGAACCTTCACCAGGATCTGGTCGCCTTCGTTAAGTTCGTCGCGGACGTTCTTGATGCGGCTTTCCGAAATCTCGCTGATGTGAAGAAGTCCGTCGGTGCCAGGGAAGATTTCGACGAAAGCGCCGAAGTCGGCGATGCGAACCACTTTACCGAGATAGGTCTTACCGACTTCCGCGACGGCGGCGATGTCGTTGACCAATTGCATAGCTTTAGCGGCAGCCGGTCCTTCGGAAGCGAAGATGCTGACAGTGCCATCGTCCGCCACGTCGATCTTGACGCCAGTCTGATCGATGATGCTCTTGATCATTTTGCCGCCGGGTCCGATGAGTTCGCGGATCTTGTCGGTGGGGATCTTGATGGTGTAGATGCGAGGAGCGTACTGGGAAAGCTGAGTACGCGGAGAGGAGATCGCATCGTTCATGATGTCGAGGATGTGAAAGCGACCGCGGCGCGCCTGTTCGAGCGCCTCTTCCAGGATGGCGGTGGTGACGTTCGGCACCTTGATATCCATCTGAAGAGCAGTGATGCCGTTCTTGGTTCCGGCGACCTTGAAATCCATATCGCCGTAGTGATCTTCAGCGCCGGCGATGTCGGTGAGGACAGCGTACTGATCACCTTCCATGCACGAGACCCATGGCGATACCAGCAACAGGAGCGGTAAGCGGAACACCGGCATCCATCAGAGACAGAGTGCCGCCGCAGACGCTGGCCATGGAGCTGGAACCATTCGATTCGAGAATGTCGCTGACGACTCGCAGCGTGTAGGGGAAGGCTTTTTCGTCTGGAATCTTGGAAGATAAGAGCACGTTCCGCCAGTGCACCGTGACCGATTTCGCGACGGCCGGGTCCACGCATGAAACCAACTTCGCCGACGCTGAAGGGCGGGAAGTTGTAGTGGAGCATGAAGCGCTTAGAGGTCTCGGTTGGATCGAAGAGTTCGATGCGTTGAGCATCGTCCTTCGTGCCGAGAGTGGTGGTGACAAGAGCCTGAGTCTCGCCGCGAGTAAAGACGGCAGAGCCGTGCGTGCGGGGCAGGACACCGACTTCGCAGGTGATCTTGACGGATCTGATCGAACGCGCGGCCATCCGGGCGGCGACGCTCCTTCAACATCTCATCACGGAAGATTCGCTCTTTCAGCGCATCGAAAACTTTGCCGGCTTCGGGGTGCTGCGTTTCGTCAGGGAAAGTGGCGAGCGCCTTCTGCTTCAGCTCATCGATCAGGTGATAGCTTTCGAGCTTGCCGTGTTTCTGGGTGTTGAGAGCATCGCTGAGTTCCGACCGGACAGCAGCCGAAATCTGGTCGAGCATGGTCCTCATTGATGACGGCGGCGTGTAGGAGCGCTTGGTTTTGCCAGCCAAGGCTGACCAACTGCTTAATGCCATTAGTAATGGTGCGGCAGCAATCGTGGCCGAACTTGATGGCGCCCAAGACTTCAGACTTCGCTGGCGTCGTTTCCAGCGGCCTCCACCATGACGATGCCTTCTTCGGTACCCGCGACAATGATGCTCAGGCGCGCGTCTTTGGTCTTGTCGTAACTGGCGTTAGCGAGCGTATTCGCCGTTGATCAAGCCAACGCGAACACCGGCCAGCAAATGGTGGAACTGGATGTCGGAGATGGCAAGGGCGGCACCGGCTCCGATAATGGCCAAGTACGCTGGGGTCATTCTGCGGATCGGCCGAAAGCACCATGGCAGCGATCTGAGTTTCGTTGCTGAAGCCTTCCGGGAACAGCGGGCGAATCGGACGGTCAATGAGGCGACTGGTCAGGATTTCTTTTTCAGAAGGACGGCCCTCGCGCTTGATGAAGCCGCCCGGGAATTTGCCGGCGGCGTACATGTACTCGCGGTAATCAACCGTCAGCGGGAAGAAGGTAGCTCCCGGTTTTGGCTTCTCGTTCGAGCAGGCGGTAACCAGGACGACCGACTCTCCCGAACGTACAACGACAGACCCGTTGGCCTGTTTGGCTAGCTTGCCAGTCTCCAATGAGATTTTGGACCCATGCAGGTCGATTTCAACTGTATGCGACATTATTTATTTAAGTTCCCGATGCGTGCTTCGCATCCCCTTTCCTCGTTCAAGCCTGATCGGGCGAGCGAACAGACGATATTTCACAGTCACGCCAACACACGGTTTGACGTGCGGACCAAGTTCGGGATTAAGCTGGGACAGAACGTGAGGCGAGGCTAAGATTACATCCCGATCGCTGAGGCGATCGGGAGAAACAAGCCTAGTACGGACGGCAACATGTAGGAGCGAGCCGAGAAGACCAGCACAGGAATCAGAACGACCCGTTTGAGTCATCACATCGAAACGATGCACAACCCTGCTCTACTTTGGACAGTCCGCGTAATTGGGAATCGTCCGCCAATGGGATAGAGGCGGTTAGCGACGGATACCGAGGCTCAAGATCAAAGTCTTGTAGCGCTCTGGACTGCGATCTTTCAAGTAATTGAGCAATTTACGACGGCGAGCCACCATGGTCAGCAAACCGCGCCGGGAGTGATGGTCTTTGTGATGCGTCTTAAAGTGCTCAGTCAACTGGAGAATGCGCTGACTCAGGAGGGCAACCTGTACCTCTGGCGACCCAGAATCCGACTTATGGATTCTGTACTTGTCGATTACTTGTGATTTCTGCTCTACCGCCAGGGCCATGCTAAAAAACGATACTCCTCGTCTTTACCTAATCTCGATTTTTTACGCCTTCAGGTTAACACAATGGACATGCATATGCCTAGAAAACCTGATGGTTACCGGGTACTTACAGAAGCGGAACAGGTTAGGCCTGCTGCTGGTGCATGAGTTCGTAGCAGTAATGGGTCTTAATGGTGGGCCAGCCGGCTTGTTCGCGGTCGCGGGCGACCAGGTGGGTGGGCGACGCAGCGTTGGATTCGCCCAGTGAAAATTCGAAGCCAAATTCCTGGCAAGTCGTCCCGATCGGGAAGGGCAGGTCGTTGGCATCGCAGTGGGTGTAGAGGCGGGCGGCCTCTTCGAGTTGGTCGGCCTCCCGGGCTTGCGCCGGGCGGATTGCAAGGCGGCGAGTCTGACGAGTTTCGCGCTGGCGCTGGCGGTTGAGCCGGCTTTCCTGCAGGGCGAGATTGGCGAGTGGCTTTTGGTAGTCGAGCGCGACTTCGGCTTCGATCAGGACCGCGCGGATGTCTTCGCGGGTTCCTCGGCGTGGCTTTGGCGAACTGTTTGCGGCCGAGGGCGAGGATACCGGTTTCGAGGTGGGAATGCGGAGGATGCGCCACTCGATTTGGGCGATGTTTGCACGTGGAACGTTCTTCGTCGGTGGCCGGCCGGTAGCGGGCTTGGATGCTGGCGAGGTGGGTTTCGTATTCGGCCAGGTCGTCGGTCGGTAGCAGGACGGTGCGGCCGGTGAGGCCGGTTTTGAGGGCGTTGTGCGAAGAGATTCTTTTTCCTTCTGCGGTTTTCGGTCCGGTGGATTTCGCGGCGTTGGCCCGGTTCGCGGCTTCGCGCGCGGTTACCTTTTTCTGGTTCATGTCAGGACTCCTGGAGAATCGTTTCGATTGCACAGGTAGCATGCAGCGAGGTGAGCCGGAGGTGGCGTTAGGTGGGCAGGCTCTGGAAATGGTTGTGTCTCGGGCGATTAGGGTGTTGGATTTATTTTGCTGGTTTGTGATCGATTCTTTGCCAAATGTGATTGACGCCAGCAGAGGAGTGCTCGGTCTTTCCTGCCACATTGCTGGGTCGGAGTAGCCCCCGAATTGCCCGTTAACCACCCGCAATACACAATGCGGAATGGCTAATCACCCCTCAATCAGCAATCGTTTCGCAGCTGAAGGGGCTTAGGATTTAGCGCCAGATCGCGAGTTTGCCGAACCATGACCGCATACGGCTTCGAATCGGAACGTGTGATATGGAGACGGGTGCGTCCGCTATGATCGCCGTGCGCGTCGGTAAATCGGGAACGGCCATGGCTTTCTTGCCGTTAGGCTACCCTCGTCCTGAAATAGGATGAAACACATGGCTGGTCAACGAAGTGCGTTTGTACTTGTGCTGTGTTTCGCCGAATTGGTTTTGGCGCAGGGGCATTCTACTGGGCCGAACACCGAAAAATTGGATCTGCAGATGTATTCGCGCATTCGAGCTGAGGGATTCGAACACTCCCATGCTATGGAATACGCTGCGGCGTTAATGGACGGTCTTGGGCCGCGACTTACCGGTTCGTCGGCGATGGACTCAGCCAGCCAATGGGCAGTCAAACAGCTTACCGCCATGGGCTGCACCGACGCCCACCTGGAGAGTTGGGGCGAGTTTGGCCTCCGATGGACCCAATTGAGCGCCTCGTTAAGTATGGTGGCGCCCGGGTCTGGTACATTCTCGGCGCAAGCTACCCCCTGGTCGCCGCCGACAAATGGAGAGATCATTGCAGATCTGATTGCAGTTCCTGGACTTCAGACGGAGGATGAGTTCGCTCCATGGAAAGGAAAGCTCAAGAGCAAGGTGGTCTTATATGGGCGCGCAGCGATGTCGCCGGAGATAGATCCAGATGATGTGCCGCGAATGGAACATGCTGACGCTGCAAAGCTGGCAACCTATCTTCAGTATCCGCCAACAGAACCCGCTCAAACATCGTTGAACTACCGCAAGGTGTTCGCAGGGTTCGCCTTTCAAGAAAGGGTTGCCAAATTCTTTGCCGCCGAGGGAGCTATCGCGGTGATCGTACCCGGAGGCTCAGGGGGCGTATTGCATGATGATTTAAACGCCTCACTCGGATGGTTCATATTCAAACCGGAACGAAGGCAACCAATCCCCCAAGAAGTGATCGAAACCGAGGCTCGGGATCGCTTTACCCGGCTTCTCGAACAGAAAGTACCTGTGAAGGTAAAACTCCGAGTCGAAACTCGTGTCGAAGATGAGCACGCCCAAGGATTCAACACGATTGCCCAGATCGCAGGCATGGACCCGAAGTTGAAAGACGAAGTCGTAATCGTGGGTGGACACCTCGACAGCTGGTTCGCAGGAACTGGGGCAACAGACAATGGCTCGGGCGTTGTAGTAGCGATGGAGGCCATGCGCATTCTGAATAAACTGCACGTAAAGCCAAGGCGCACCATCAAGATCGCCCTCTGGTCCGGGGAGGAACAGGGCATGCTTGGATCCTTCGGCTATGTTATCAGCCATTACGCCACTCTTCATCTTTCTGAAGCTCCGGAGGACAAGGAAGTACCGATGCCGTTGCGGGATGTGCTGCGTGCGCCAACGATGAAGCCTGAAGCGGCAAAGCTTGACGCCTATTACAACTTAGATAATGGTACAGGCAAGATATTAGGCATTTACACACAGGGCAATCTGGGTGCAGCCCATGTTTTTTCGCGATGGATAAAGCCGCTGGCGGACTTAGGCATATCCACGGTGAGCAACCAGACCAGCGGATCTAGCGACCAGGTGGCATTTGGACGAGCTGGCCTTCTGGGGTTCAGTTTCATTCAAGACGAAAGAGACTACATGAGTCGCACGCATCATACGAATCTCGACACTTACGAGCATCTGAGTGAACCAGACCTGAAGCAGGCAGCGGTGGTGGAGGCGATCTTCTTGTACAACACGGCGATGAGGGATGCAATGTTGCCGAGGCCAGAGATGCCGATCGACTCCCATGACCAGCAAGTGGAAGGCTTATATCCCGAAGACAGCACCAAAGCGGCATCAGGCAAGTAGCACAGTTCCACAAAGCGAAGTCTTCGGCAGAGCGCCAACGGCCTACACGTTCTGATAGACCGTTTCAGCGCGTTGTACTCAAACAACCAACCATCCTGAACTGAGCGCGTATTTGCTCAGACAAAATTGCGAAATACGGCCCAGTGTTTACGAATAGTTTCCGGACCGTCGGCAGTCCGGACATTGGACCGGCTACGATCGAAGCCGCTCGTTTTCCTGTTTGCCTGTTCACGGGTTGTCCGTTGCAGCCAGCTAGTTTGCCGCGCAACATTCGTTGCTTTAGTGCCGACCTGTTTGCGTGCCCAACAGGATGGGGCGGGTCTCGACGAGTTTGAGTGACCTGACCATTCCCTGTGTCTCGCTCTTGTACTTCTTGAAGTGAGGGGTCTGCAGATGTGCTTCGTAAGCGGTTTGGTCAGCGTACGTCTCGAAAATCCTGATTTGATCGGGATGATCCTTAACTGCCACGGCGTTCAGGCTCAGGACCCCTGGTTCCATATCTATGGACTTTGAGATTTCTTCTTTCAGTGCGCTTATGTAGGCTTCTAGCTGACTGGGATCAATCTCCAGTTCTGCGATTCGCACCACCGGTGTCGGAACTGTCTTAGTCATACCAATTGCACACATAGCGAGGATGCACACCCCCATCAGACGCCAACGCAGAGCCAGACAAGATCTTGCGACCATACGCATTATTCAACGATTCTAGTTGGTTCGCCTATTCTCATCTGTCCCTTACTTACATAACGGACCTGATCGATCAGGGACGGTTTTGTACTCGTTCCGAAGAGGTCGGCTCGTTTGGCAGGTGGTGAACAAGGTGCAACGCGGAACTACAATTGCGTGAGTTAGAGCAGCCGGATCGCGCGGTACCATAGGGCTCACGTTTCGATCGAGACAGCCATACATCTCTGGAGGAGATTATGATTCGCCGACAACTTCTTTCAAGGCTCTCCCAGACGTTTGGCTTTGGCCTGTTCGCCTCTGAGGGAATCGAGGCGCAACCATCGTCTTCTCCTAAGAAGCTGAATATCTTGATGAGAAGTTCGTGGGGCTCCGATGATCCTACCCGGGCGTCTTTCGCGTTTGCGCATGGCCTCGCGTTGTCTGATGCGGGGCACGAAGTGCGTATCTTTCTCACCGGCGAGGCAACTTACCTCATGCGTAAAGCTACGGCCGCGGCGATCTTTCCGGTCGGTTGGCCTCCGCTTGACGAACTGCGCGAGAAGATCGTGGCTAAACATATCCCGGTATTCTCTTGAGGGGCGTGTTCCCGGGCCCGTGGGGTCACGGAAAACGATCTACAAGCCTGGGGTGCAAAGTTCGGGAGTCCGGCGGTTTTAGTTTCGCTGGTTGAATGGTGCGACCGGATCATGACGGAATGATTCGATCGCCATTCTGCCGCCCCAATTCAGTGATTTGAACCCGGGCGTAGCTTTCGGGTTGCAAGCACAAGCATCATTCCTCCCAGAATCAGCGCGAATGATTTCGGCTCGGGGGTGACGACTCCCGCGGCTGTCAGGCTTCCACTTCCCGAGACTGTTGTTCCCGCACTCGTTCCCAAGCCCGCACCCGAGGTCGATCCACTCGCGGCAGCGAGTGTGCCGGTCCCTGCAGTAAAGGTCAGTGTCTGTGTGAACGGACCGAGCCCTCCGCTGGCGATGATGGCGGAGACATCTTCAAAGACGTTGCCGGATAGGGTGTCCCCGTTGGCGAATTTCAGAGTGAAAGTTCCATTCAGCAACCCGTTGGTCAGGTCGGCCACACTGTGATCCGTATACGTTACGGGATTCCATGCGGCATTCAGGACTGGATCTCCGGAAAGAAGAGAACCGGTGAAGAAGCCGTCCAAAAGCAGAGTCGTACCGGACATGATGGGAGGGCCGGTGGGTCCCCCGCTGAGGGTATAAGAAATGCCCACCGTACTCGCATGAGCGGAAACGGCCAAGAGACAAGCGGTCAGGAAACAGCCTAGTAACGATTTCATATTCGACCTCACATTCGTGTCAGGGAGTGAATCCCCGCCACCCTTACAGTCGGAATGGCGACCGAAATCCGGCCACGCGTATCATGAATATCTTCTGGACACAGAAATCAACCAACTGCTGAGATGTTGGTCTGCTGGGGACCCGGCCGCACTGGCGGAGTTGTCCAGGCAGGTTTACGAAGAACTGCGCCGTATGGCTCGCCGCCACCGCTTGCGACAAGGGTATGACGGTACGCTGCAAACCACGGCCCTGGTTCATGAAGTTTATTTGCGAATGGTTGATGTGACGACTGTAGAGTGGCAGCACCGGGCGCAGTTCTTCGCGATCGCAGCGCAAATGATGCGGTGCCTCTTAGTAGACGCCGCGCGGGCGCGTCACTCACAAAAGCGGGGCGCCGGCGCGATGCATGTCAATTTCGATGAACTCCTCCACGTGGCGCCGGAGCCGGACCGTACTCTCCTGGC
This sequence comes from uncultured Acidobacteriaceae bacterium, assembly GCA_963814195.1. Lineage (GTDB taxonomy): Bacteria > Acidobacteriota > Terriglobia > Bryobacterales > Bryobacteraceae > Bog-105. The sequence continues at coordinate 81,881 of CAWFBU010000001.1, read as the reverse complement.
TTTGGATGAGGCACTCGCGGCTTTAGCCGATTGCGCTCCGCGTCAGGCCAAAGTGGTGGAACTTCGCTATTTTGGCGGTCTCAAAGAAGAAGAAATTGTCGAAGTCCTGAAAATCTCGCCTCGCACTTTGAGACGCGATTGGGACTTTGCACGAGCCTGGCTCGCCCGCGAGTTATCTCGCTCGTAAACGGTGTCATGATTGAGATCCTGGCATGAACCCGGATCGTCTGCGGCAGATCGAAGAGCTCTTTCATTCCGTTTGCGAAAGCTCATCCGAGCGGCGTGCCCTTCTATTCTCCCAGGTTGAGGCTGAACTGCGCAGCGAAGTTGAATCGTTGCTGGCGCATAAGGATGACGGCCTGCCGTCGCTCGACGTTCTGATGGTGACATCCATGCAGCCCGGAACGCGCCTGGGTCCTTACGAAATCGAAAGCAAACTGGGCGAAGGCGGCATGAGTGAAGTGTTCCGCGCCGCTGATACACGGCTCGGCCGTCTGGTGGCAATCAAGATTGTCGATCAGGACTTTAGTGCACGTTTCGAGCATGAGGCGCGGGCAATCTCAGCGCTCAATCATCCCAATGTCTGCACTCTGTTTGATATCGGGCCTAACTACCTTGTGATGGAGTTGCTGGAAGGGGAGACCGTCGCAGCCAGATTACAGCAGGGACCTTTGGAGACCGCTCAGGCACTTCTCTACGGCAAACAAATTGCCGCGGCGCTTTCCCACGCACATCAAAACGGGATTGTTCATGGTGATCTAAAGCCGGGCAACGTCATGCTGACCAAGTCAGGCGCCAAGGTCCTCGACTTTGGCTTGGCCACCGCCGACGGCGAGGAGGTTCTGACGAACTGCCGAACGGCGATGGGTACGCCGGCGTACATGGCACCGGAGCAGCGCGAAGGCAAACGATCGGATGCGCGTACTGACATCTATTCGTTCGGCCTGGTCCTCTACGAGATGTTGATCGGCCAGCGTGCTACGGCAAATCGTCAAGCTCTGCCATCCAGCGCACTCGAACGAATTGTCGCCCGTTGCCTCGAAACGGATCCGGAGCACCGCTGGCAATCGACGGCCGAACTGGTGCGAGCACTGGACGCTGCATCGCTCTCCAACTCACGTAAGCCGAAGAACATCAGTGTTTGGATGATTGCGGGTATTGCCGTTTTGGCGATTGCTCTCATGGCGGCTTATTTTGTATCCCGCTCCGCGCGCAAATTGATGGAGCAAGACACGATTGTTCTTGCTGATTTCACAAACAACACCGGCGATCCCGTCTTCGACGGCACGTTGCGGCAAGCCCTAACTATTCAGCTGGAACAATCGCCCTTTCTGAAAATCATGGACGATGCACAGGTGCAACAGGATCTGCGCCTGATGAGACTGCCACCCGGAACACGCGTTACAAACCAGATAGCGCATGACATCTGCGTGCGCGATGCCGGGGCCGCCATCCTGGACGGCGCGGTTGCGAGTCTGGGCAAAAGCTACGTTCTGACGCTGCAGGCGATCAGTTGCCACGATGGGGCGGCACTTGCGCGGGAGCAGATCCAGGCGCGCGACAAAGAACACGTTTTGGCAGCGTTGGGAACCGCAGCGACGGCTATGCGCGCGAAGCTGGGAGAATCGCGCGGTTCTATCCAGAAACTGAATCGTCCGCTGGAGCAAGTAACCACCAGCTCCCTGGAGGCCCTTCAAAATTTCACAGAAGGCTACGTCGAGTGGAGCCGGGGCCGTTTTCTGGCTGCGCGTCAATCGTTTGAGCGCGCGATTGCCCTCGATGCGAATTTTGCGATGGCCTACGTCGGCCTTTCGGCGGTCTACGGCAACGCAGGAGATGCCGGCCGGGAGTCGGACTTAGAGCAGAAGGCTTTTGCCTTGATCGATCGAGTCTCCGAGTATGAGCGAGAGATGATTGCGGCCCGGTACTACGAGGCGAGTGGAGACTTAGACAAGGCCGTTGATGCGTATCGACTGGGCATCGGGAACTATCCCCGCCGCTGGCTATTTCATAACAACCTGAGCGAGACGCAAATAAGCCTAGGGCAATTTGAAGACGGACTCCAGGAAGGGCAGTCGGCAGTTCAGTTACAACCGAATTCAGAACCGCCTTATCGCCGCCTCTTAGACGCCTATCTTTGCCTGGACCGGCTCGAAGACGCGAAGAGAGTAGCGGCAAGTGCGCGGGTGCACGGCATCGACGGCGCCAGGATCCACCAGCGCTTTCTCGAAGTGGCCTTCGTGGAGGGAGACCACGCTGCGATTGCGAAAGAGACTCAATGGTACGCAGGCAAGCCAGAGGAGTACTTGAGTGTTGCTTTACAGGCGGCCAACCTTAACGTTCTTGGGCAGCGCCGCGAGTCGAGCAGGTTGTATCAACGGGCGGCGGAGATGGCGCTTCGCCGTGGCTTACGGGAGGTCGCGGCCGGCTTTGAGGAAGCCAATGCACGTGCGGACGCGCTGTCGGGAAACTGCCGTACTGCGCGCCATCTCGGGGGTCCCGCGCTGGCACTGGCCCTGTGTAACGACGTAATTACAGCGGAGAAGGTCGCGGCGGCGAAGTCCAGAATCTCGCCAAACGGGACCATATGGAACGCAGTCACGCTTTCTGGGATCCATGCGGCAATTGCGCTTAGTCGAGATCAACCAGCCGAAGCCGTCCAGCTTCTGGCGTCGGCTTCTGCTTATGAATGCGCCTACCCCGAAGCTGTGTACTTGCGCGGTCTGGCGTACCTGCACTGGGGCAAGGGCAGCCAGGCATCAGCCGAGTTCCAGAAGGTCCTGGATCATAAGGGTGCCAGTTGGGGTAGCACGTGGAAGTATCCGAACTGGGGACTGTATTACTCGGTGTCATACCTCGGTCTTGCGCGAGCCGCCGTCCTTATGGGCAATATAACAAAGGCCCAGAAAGGATTTCAGGATATCTTCGCGCTCTGGAAGGACGCAGACCAGGATCTGCCCATCCTGGTGCAAGCTCGAAAAGAATACGCCGCACTTCATTAGTTCGCAGGCGGCAGACTCTCGCCGTCGCGATGCGCTCGCAAGAGTCACTTCGCCTGCCGTTTCCCAAATGCCAGCCGAGCCGGGCTTTTCCACCGTGAGTCACCCAGCCGTTGTCTGCACCGAACTGTTCTTTCAAAATGCGGTGCCTACCGGGAAGAACGCTGCTAGGCTGACCATAGAGAGTGTTGGGCCGGATCGGGTATGACGAGTTCTTTGTTTCCGGGTTTTGAGGCAAGCCCAGCTGCAGTGGAAAGGCTTGGTCCGGGATCGGTTCTTTTTCGTGGTCTCGCGTTGGCCCAGGAGACCGTGCTGCTTGCGGAACTGCAACGGGTTCTGGAGCAGGCGCCGCTGCGACACATGGTTACGCCGGGCGGATTCGTGATGTCGGTGGGGATGACCAATTGCGGCTCGCTGGGTTGGATCACAGACCGGCGCGGCTACCGGTATGAAAGCATCGATCCCGTATCCGGCAAGTCGTGGCCGTCCATGCCTGACGTATTTAAAGTGCTTGCGATGACGGCGGCGGAACAGGGTGAGTACGCGGGATTCGTTCCTGACGCGTGTCTGATCAACCAATACGAACCGGGCGCCAAGATGTCACTGCATCAGGACAAGGACGAACGGGATTTCGAGCAGCCGATTGTGTCGGTATCACTCGGGTTGCCGGCGACTTTTCAGTTCGGCGGATTGAGGCGTGCGGACAAGGTGGCTCGAGTGAAGTTAGAGCACGGAGACGTAGTGGCTTGGGGAGGGCCGGACCGACTGCGCTACCACGGCATACTGCCGCTCAAAGAGGGACAGCATGCCGCGTTAGGAAGACGGAGAATTAATCTGACTTTCCGAAAAGCCGGTTAGTCGTAATACTCAAGACCCAAGTGAGTGATGAGGTCTTCGCCTTGCATCCAGCGCAAGGTGTTCTTGAGCTTCATGAGTTGAATGAAGATGTCGTGTTCCGGGTAGAGACCAGGAGCAGTCATGGGGCCTTTGAAGTAGAACGACAGCCATTCCTGAATGCCTTTCATACCGGCGCGCTTGGCCAGGTCCATGAAGAGGACCAGATCGAGAACGAGCGGTGCGGCCAGGATGGAATCACGGCAGAGGAAATCGATTTTGATCTGCATCGGGTATCCGAGCCAACCGGTGATGTCGATGTTGTCCCAGCCTTCCTTGGCGTCGCCGCGCGGAGGATAGTAGTTGATGCGCACCGCGTGATAAAGATCCTTGTAGAGCATCGGATACAGATCCGGCTGCAGGATCTGCTCCAACACGGACAGCTTGGTTTCTTCTTTGGTCTTGAAGGAGCCCGGATCTTCGAGCACTTCGCCATCGCGATTGCCGAGAATGTTAGTGGAGAACCAACCTTTCACGCCCAGCATTCGGGCCTTGAAGCCTGGGGCGAGCAGGGTCTTCATGTAAGTCTGGCCGGTCTTGAAATCCTTGCCGCAGATGGGAACTTCGTTGGCCTTGGCGAGTTCGAGCAAGGCGGGAATATCGGTGGTCAGATTCGGCGCGCCATTGGCAAACGGGACGCCTTCTTTTAATGCCGCATACGCGTACATCTGACTCGGAGCGATGTCCGGATCGCTGTTGCGCAAACCTTCTTCGAAGCTGGCGAGCGTCTGGTGGACAGCGACCGGCTTGTGAAACACCTCCGTAGAACCGCACCAGATCATCACCAGACGGGAGCAGCCGTTCTTCTCGCGGAATTCGCGGATGTCGGCGCGCAAAGCTTCAGCGAGTTCCATCTTGTTCGCGCCGCTTTTCTTGTTGGGACCATCGATGCGCCGAACGAAGTCGTGATCGAAGACAGCCTTCATCGGCTTGATGGCGGAGAGCTGATCCTTGACCTTCTCCAGCAGAGGAGCTTCCAGAACGCGAGCGCGGACAGCCGCCTCATAGACGTTATCTTCGAAGATGTCCCAGCCGCCGAAGACAAGGTCCTGTAGCGTGGCCAAGGGCACGAATTCGTTGATTTTGGGCGTGCGGTTCTCAGTTCGCTTTCCGAGCCTGATGGTTCCCAACTGAGTGAGGGAGCCGATGGGTTCACCCAAACCTTTTTTGATTAATTCCACACCTGCAATGAAGGTGGAGGCGACGGCGCCAAGGCCGGGGATCAGAATACCTAAACGGCCGGTTGCGGGCTCGATGGTGGATTTGGAATTTAGGGCCTTCTGACTTGGGGCACTAACATCTGTGGACAATTGCAAAAATCTCCTGAAACAAACTACACCTATTGACGCACAGTCGGTAAACGACTTCTCTAGACGGATGCGGGCTCCAAGACTTTCTCCATGCGCACGATCTCGATGGTGTCGCGGTCACTGACAGGAACGGAGACTCTTTGGATTTCGCGATAGCCTCGAAGGGTGTAAAGCGGGACTCCGGTCAGGGTGCTGCCCATTTCGAAGCGAGTGAATCCGGCGGCGATAGCGGCTTGTTCAGCGGCCTGCAGCAAGAACGTTCCCAAGCCACGCCTGGCATACTCGGGCGCTACAAAGATGGCACGGATCTTCGCGGCATCGAGGGCCGGATCGAGGAAATTCATGTCCGGCGCTTCGAGGTTTTGATCTCCACCGTAAAGCGTTCTACGGCGACTCCAGCCACCACAGCCGGCCAGGGTTTCGTCGTCGGCAAACGCGACGAAATACGTGCCGTCCGCGACAAGGCGGGTGTCGACTGTAAATACGGTTGCAAGCGCACCGTCAATCTGAGACGGGGTGTAGTGACGGTGTTGAAGACCACGCACGGATTCCTGGATGAGGGCACGAATGGCTGGGACATCTGATGGGACGGCGGTGCGGAGATGAAAGCCGATGGCGTCCTGCAAGTTAGCAGTATCTCAGGACCAATGGCATGGCCCCCCAATCTTCCGCTAGCTGACTAAACTCCTTACAATTTGAGCTGTGAGCACACTGCACGAGAGCGAAAGGGTCCGGCTGCATCGCGAATTTTACGCAGCTCTGGTGATGGCGAACGCTGGGTTGGCGGGGACTGGGAAGGTGCATGCGGCCTTCTCTTCCGTACCGCGGGAACGATTTTTGGGCCACGGTCCGTGGAAGGTTCTCGCACGTACTGGATACCTCGATACTCCCTCCGATGACGTCACGTTCGTCTACAGAGATCTTCCTGTGGCGATTGACTATGGGTTGGGCATCAACAACGGACAACCCTCGTTACACGCTATCTGTCTGGCTGCCGTGGACATTGCGGAAGGCGAGACGGTCATCCATGTAGGTACGGGCACGGGATACTACACGGCGATTCTCGCGCAGTTGACCGGTCTCACCGGTTGCGTTTACGGGTTTGAGATTCATGCCAAGCTGGCGTTGCGGAGCAGGGAAAATCTTTCGGATACGGCACACATCCAAGTGCTGGAGCGGTCGGGTTCGGAAGGACAACTACCAAGTGCCGACGTCGTTTACGTGAGTGCAGGGGCAACAGCGCCGCAGCCTAACTGGCTGGACGCGTTGCGAGTCGGCGGCAGATTGTTGTTTCCACTCACGGCAGCGCATGGCAGCGGGGGCATGCTGCTGGTGAAGCGAACGACGGCACAGGCGTTCGATGCCCGATTCCTGTCGCCGGCAATGTTCATCGGGTGTGCGGGTGCACGGGACGAGGAGGCGGCGCGCCGCTTGACAGATGCGTTTAGCCGGGGAGACAGCAAGGACGTGAAGTCGCTGCGGCGCAATGCGGATGTTGATGACAGTTGCTGGTTTGCCGGGTCAGGCTGGTGGCTCTCGACGGCTGCGAACCGGCGGAATTAGCCGGGCCGCGAGAAGAGACGGGCGTCGGGGTGTGTGGGATCGGGCGGTAGCTGCAATGCACGCTGTGCCTCGAACGCCTCATCCAAAAGTGCGGTCAAGAGCTCGGTGAAGAGAATCGGGTTCTTGCCGGCTTCCCACAGGAAGTAACCAAAGGAGCCCGGGCAGGGGTTGACCTCGTTGAGCCAAAGTTCGCCCGTCTGGCTGTTGCATAGGAAGTCGATGCGGGGCGCGCCGGTTCCATACACTGTGACGAAGCACTCCTGGGCCCAGCGTCGCAGGCGAGCCTCGAAGTCCGGGGGAAACGCGGGGTTCAGTTCGCGCGTGAGGGAGAGCATGCCCTGGCTGATAGCGCCGGGCTGTTTGCCGCCCATCTTGCCTTTTGTGCCTCCAGAGGCGGCTCCAGCTAGATACTTCGCTTTGAAATCAAGTAATTCCGCTCTCGGCTTTCGGGCGCTCAATAGCGGAAGTCTCGATCCCGTTTTTACTTTTGCGGACCGCGACGTTGTATTCGACCAGATGCTCGACGAAGGGCTCTAGAATGGCGTGGGTATCGAGCCGGAAGATGGTGGCGAGTGCTCCGCGCACGTCCTCCAGGGATGTGGCTTTCGCGACGCCAATGCTGGATCCAAGATGCAGGGGCTTGACGATCAAGGGAAAAGAAAGAGACTCGACCTGCCTGGCGAGAACGGCGGTTTCCGGCAGCAATCCGTTGATCGGACGCGTACACCACCTGATAAGGCAGCAGAGCGATGTCCGTTCCGGCCAAGCATGAGCTTGGTCGCGGCCTTATCCATGAGAATGCTGGAGGCCAAGGGGCGCATGCCGGTATAAGGCATGTTGGCGATTTCAAACAGGCCCTGCATACGCCCGTCTTCACCGGACAGGCCGTGGAAGGCGAGTAACGCAACGTCGAACTCGACCGTTTTGGGCTTGGAGAAGAAGCCGCCTGTTTGACCGGCAGCAGGCGGCCCTTGCCGTCCAGGGTGGGCGAGGTAGCAAGAGCGACACTCTTGCGAACGACTTTAATATGGAGTCCTTAGGAAGATAGTTACTGCGCCTTCGAAGTTCCTCGCCAATGAACCATTCGCCCTCGGTGGAGACGTAAACTGGGAAGGAACTGTAGCGTTCTCCATCGAGTGCCTCCATGGCCTGAAGCCCGTGACGATACTGACGTCGTGTTCGGGAGAACGGCCGCCGAAAAAGACAGCCACTCGGGTTTTCATAGTCAAAGTGTTCACTCTAGCAAAGCGAGCGTAAATGCCATTTTCCTCACCCGTTTACCGGGATGCACCCTTCGCCCTCATTACAGTCGCCGGCCCGGAGACGGCCACCGAGCAGCTGGTCTGGGGCCATGGCTGGGGACAGTCCTCGGCCGCGCTTGTGCCGCTGGCGGAAAGCTTGCGTCCGTTTGCGCCATCTCGCACTGATCGATTTCCCGGGGTTTGGGAAATCACCAATCCCCAAGGAGTATGGGGCACAGCCGAATACGCGGATCAAGTGGCGGGATGGATGAAGTCGCTTCCGGCGCAACGCTTCATATGGGTGGGACATAGTTTTGGCGGACGAGTGGGATTGCAACTTGCGGCGCGGCATCCGGAAATGCTGACGGGTATGGTCTTGGTCGCGAGCGCAGGAATACCGCGGCGGCAGACGTCGATGCAACGCGCCGGACGCTCATTACGACAAACGCTGTTCGGTACAGCCAAGCATCTGCTGCCAGAATCGCAGTTGGAACGCTGCGCGGGCGAGTAGGGAGCGCAGATTACCGTAATGCCGGCCCGCTGCGGCCGATCTTTAACCGCGTGATTGCGGAGGATCTGACCGAACAGGCGGCGGCCGTCCGTTGTCCGACGCTGCTGATCTATGGCGAGCGTGATACGGAGACGCCCCCTGAAATCGGCGAGCGATTGCACACGCTGATTACTCGATCGGAACTCGTGGTGTTGGAAGGATTTGGGCATCTGAATGTCCTAACAGATGGCCGGCATCAGGTCGCTTCGCAGCATCCGGAAATTCCTGGAGTCTTCTCTTTAGATGAAATACATCCTGCTGATCGCCTTTCTGCTTTTTGGGCTGAGAAGGCTTATGACCTACCTGCATATCTACCAGCAGGAGGAGTATGAACCGGTTCGCTTTTTGCGCTGGATGGTAACGACGGTTCGTACGACCGGCGCGCGTACCATCGCGATTCGTACTGTTCGGCGTCGCTGGAGCTTACGATCCAGCTCTCGCACGAAATCGGCGCCGGTTTTGTCGCAGCCTGCCTACTGGCGATTGCCTGGTTTGAGAAAGATCCGCGGGCTGCCTCGAAGAAGCGACTGGTGATGACGGGCCGTGCAAACCGCATTTACTGGGTCGCTTTTGCTTTGCTGGTTGCTCTGGGCCTTCTCTACACGCTACCGGGAGTTCCGCTGATTACGTGGCTCCTGCCAGTGCACTGCGTTCCGATCGCACTCGTAGTCGCGAACCTGGTGCTGACGCCCTATGAGCGCCATGTGCAGCAGGGCTTCTGGAATGAGGCGCACGAGAAGCTGCTGGCATTGAAGCCGAAAATCGTCGGGATCACGGGGTCATACGGCAAAACGTCAACTAAGCATCTGCTGGGACACATTCTTGAGGTGCACGCGCCGACGCTGATTACGCCGGGCAGCGTGAATACGCCGATGGGCATTGCACGGATCGTGAGGGAGACGGTTAGGTTCACACCATCGGTTCTTTGTATGCGAGATGGGGGCCTACGGGCCGGGATCCATTGCCCGGCTTTGCCGCCTTGCTCTCCCCGGATGTGGGAGTTCTGACTGCAATTGGGATGGCTCACTACGAACGCTTTAAGAGCCTGGAGACGGTTGCCAAGGCCAAACTGGAGCTGGCCGAGGCGGTAGCCGAACGGCGAAGGCGTGGTGGTTTTCTACGAACAGGTTCTCGAGTTAGCCGACACGCGGTCCTTTCAGGGGCGCTATCGGGCCAAAACATTTGTCGTGGGCCCCGGGATTGAGGCGACGTTCCGGATGGCGGACGCGAGGCAGACGCCGAACGGAATTTGGGTGAAGATCGTATGGCAGGAAAAGGAATATGAACTGCACGCGCCGTTGTATGGCGAGCACCACATCGGGAATATGGCCGTTGCCTTCGCTACTGCGTGCACGTTGGGAATCGCGCCAGCGGATATCATCACCGCCCTGGCTTCTGTGCCCCAAATCACTCATCGTCTGGAAGTGAAGGACCGGGATCAACGGTTCCGTGCTGATTGATGATGCCTACAATTCCAATCCGGTCGGTTTTGCCTCGGGGCTTCGGCTGCTGGGTGAATTGAGACGGGCGGAAGGGCGGAGGATCCTGGTGACGCCAGGGATGGTGGAGTTAGGAACAGCTCACGAAGTAGAGCATCAAAGGCTGGGGACATTGGCCGGGAGGTATGTCGACGTACTGCTTCCAGTACTCCCAGGACGAATCCGAGGGCTAGTGGAGGCGTTTCAGGTAGCAAACCCCCAAGGAACGGTAGTCCCGTGTACAGACTTTCTGATGGCCCAGAACTGGATGACAGGTAACTTAACGGCGAGGGACGTGGTTTTACTGGAGAATGACTTACCGGATCTTTACGAGAAGAAACTGAGTCTGTAGGGCGACGGGCGGATTGGGCTAGAAACCAAAAATCCCGCCAGACACCTGAGCATCTGGCGGGACGAGAGTCTCGAAGGGAGTAGGGACTAGGCGCGGGCCTTGCGGCGAGCAACCATGCCAGCACCGAGGAGACCGATACCCATCAAGAGCATGGAGGCGGGTTCTGGAACGCTGGGGGTCGATGAGGTAACGAACTCAGCAGAGTAGGTGATGCCGGAGAGCGTACCACCAGAGGTCAGGGTGGCAATCACTTCGGGAATCGTTCCATTGATGGCGGACTGAGTCGAGAAGATGCTGGTTGTGGGAGAGCTGCCGGTAGCCGAGGTACCCGTGTAAGAAACGCCATTCAACTGCAACGAAGCGATAATCGTGTTGCTGGACAACTGGAACAAGGTGAAAGGCGAACCTGCCGGGGTGCATTCCGCACCAAGTGCTGCGCTATTGCAAGCCGAGCTGCCGACACCGGGAGCGATGTAGGTCAGATCGAAGATAACAGGGCTAACACCGGCCACGTTGAAGGTGGCGAAGGACGGGATGTTGACCATTCCCGTTGTGGTGCCACCGGTGAGCGGCTTAATGGTGCCTGTGGTGTAGCCGGCAAAGGAGCCGGTCTGCGTCGCACCAGTAAAGGTCGAGGTCAGGTTAGAGAAGTTGATTGCAGTCGCGCTGACCGAGACGTTGCCAACGATATCCACAGTGCCGGTGACGGATGTAGCGTAGGCGGAGCTAGTGAGAAATAGAGCAGGGATTGCCAGCAAGCTGGCGAAGTGCGAACGTTTAAGAAACATGGTAGAAAGACTTTCCTCCGTTAAATGCGGCTGATTTGTATCAGCTTCGAGGACAATCTTGCCACGTAAGGCCCTGTTTTGTCTCGATCCAGCTGTACTAGGCCTGTCGGAGGTATGCCGCCTGGGAATGCCAAAGCAATCAGTACTTTTAGCGTCTTCCGCCCGATAGTTTGGGAACTAGAAGGAACCAAAAACCAAAGTTTTACTACTGCCTGAACAGGTTGGGAGTTGGAGCCGCAATTTGCTTTGAGCTTGCTAACGTCCTAGGATTACTTGGTTCTACTGATCCTAACCTATCAGAGCATGCTGAAAGTTCGGTTCAGCAAAGCTTTGGTAATTTGGGTTGCTTATTCGAAGTGGTCAGCCATTAATGCAGGGAATTCCGGGTCATTCCACTCGCTTTGCATGCTGGTTGTCAGTCCTTCTTTCGAGGGAGCGATGACCTCAAAGGGGCGCATCATTTCGTTGTCCTCGTGTTCGAGGATGTGGCAGTGCCACACATATTTTCCGGTATACCCTTCGAACTTCATAATGATTCGGGTCGCAGCGCCGGGGGATGCACGAACCGTATCCTTCCAGCCTCGCTCATTCGGATCCGGCGGTACGGGGTCGGCAGTGTAAATCAGTTTCTTTTCGTAAACATAAGCTTCGACGTTGATAGGACGACGATCGAGGATCTGAAAACGCACCAGATGAAGATGAATGGGATGAGCATCCTCGGTTAAATTCAGAAACTCCCAGATCTCTGTGCTTCCCAGCACCGGTTTTTCGGAGATGGGATCGTGCCAGTGCTTTCCGTCGAGCAAGTGAACGATAGGCTCGGCGACTAAATTGTCCAACTCTTCGAGGCTCAGCTTCCGGGTCACCACCGCAGACGACTCCGCCATTCTCGGAACGTCGCGCAGTTTGGCGGGTAAGGCACTCGCGTCTGAAACACGATCCCGACTGACACGGAACTGGAGGGCCTGCCCGCTCAAATCGCTCAGCAGGATCTGTTCTCCGGCGGATCCGGAGAAGTCGAGAAGCACATCGGCCCGTTCGCCAGGGGCCAGCGCCAAGCGATTTACAGCAATGGCACTCGGTAGCAGACCCTGATCGGAGCCAATCTGCTGAAACGGATGTCCGTTTGCCAGACTGAGGAAGTAGAAGCGGCCGTTTGAGGCATTCAGCAAGCGGAATCGGTATTTGCGGGCCTGCACATCGACATATGGCAGCAGCTTGCCGTTTACGAGAAGCGCGTTGCCGAAATACTCGGGGACCCAGGGCGCAGCAAGCTGTTGCGAGATCGGATAGTAAATCTGACCGTCCTCCCGAAGAAAACGATCCATCAGAACAAGTGGGATCTCAAAGTCGCCTTTGGGCAAGTTCAAGGCATCTTCGTACGAATCCCGAATCGTGTAGAGGCCTGCCAACCCGGCGCAGACGTTCAGGCGGTTGATGCCCATTGCATGGTCGTGATACCAGAGTTGTGCGGCGTCCTGCTCGTTGGGATAGCGAAAGATGGCAGACTTGCCTGGTTCATACCAGTTCTCCGGGTAGCCATCACTCACGGGCGGCGCCTTCGCGCCGTGAAGGTGCATGACCGTCCGGACTTCGGGCACATTCTTGCCGGCGCCCATCAGGTGATGATCAATCGGCAGGAAGTGCTTCAGCGGTAAGTCGTTCTTCCACTCGACCAGGATCTCCTCTCCGCTCCGCACCTCGATGTTCGGTCCAGGCATCGATCCGTTGAAGCCCCAGAACCGAGTGGGAGGAAGGTCACGATGAACCTTCGAAGAGAACTCGTGGATCGAAACCTGATACAGCGGCACGCGCCTGTGGCGGTTTTCGGGACTGGGCCTGAGACCGGACGGTTTCGCCACCGGATATTTTGGCAAAGGATCGACAAACGGCGCGAGTGTGTTGGGATCGATCAGTTTCGGTGCATTGGCGACGTGAGGCAATTGATGGTGCATCTGGGCGCCATGAGCGGATAGAGCGGTGGTGGCGGCAACGGCTGAGAGAAAGTCGCGGCGTCGAATGAGGGGTCTCCTAAAAACGAAGGCGAGGGAACCCAGGAGGGTCCCTCGCGAGTCTGAGTCGGGTGGCTCGCTGTTACTGCTGCAAGCCGGTGATCGGGGACAAGATCAGCGGAGCGTTGTTGGCAGGCGTAGTGCCCGCAAAGCTGAACATATTATCAATCGGGTTGGCTAATGCATCCATCGAACCGCCGCCGATCTTGCCAAGGCTCCAATTGTCCTCGATAAAGCGGAGGACTGAAGTTTGATCGGTCAGAGTATGGTCAACATAGTTTGCTTTGGCCCAAGGCGAGACGACCACTAAGGGTGTACGAACACCGTAACCGCAACGGCCGCCGACTGGAGCACCGCCCGAAGCAGGTCCTGGAAGAACCGGAGTAGAGCCGGGAGTTCCGCAGCTGTTTGTACCCGTGAGCGCGTCCTGGTTAGTGAAGGAGCCGTTGACGACAGGTGCCATTTGATGGTCATACCAACCATCAGAGTCGTCATAGGCGATGATCACAGCGGTGGAGGACCAGAAGGGCGAGTGCTGAAGCGTGTTCACCACGTTGACCACGAACGCCTGTTCATCAAGAGGATTGGAATTACCCGGGTGGCCGTCCTGGTAGGAGGCAGCTTTGAGAAAGCTTACTGCCGGCAGGTTGCCCACTGCGATGGCGTCGAACCAATCATGGCTATCGTACTGGTGATTAGCAACATCGGTGGTGCCGATTGCAGCTACGCTCGTGGGGCGTGCGTGCGTATTATTCTGGGTCGACAGATAGTATTGGAACGGTTGATGATGAGGAACATAGTCACCCTCGGTCAGGCCGGTGATTGGTGAAACAGTGCTCCTGTTGCAGCCGCTTGTGCCATTCGGATTCGTGAGGGTGAGATCGAAACCACCCTCGAACCATCCCCAGGTCAGGCCAGCCGCCGTGAGCAAGTCGCCGACATTCTTTCCGGCCATGTTGGCTTGGAACCGCGTAGACGCCGAGCAAACATCCCCGAGCGGATCACCGTCGCCGATCATCGTGTAGCCCCCAACGCCATCTGCTACTTCAAAACTGGTATTTGGACCGTTGATGGACTGGATAATTCCGTTGGTCTGGCCGGAGATGAGATTGAGAGCGCCCGGCGTGGAAGGACCAAACTGCGTGTTGAATGAGTTATCGTTCATCGCGAAACGCTGCGCGTAATTCCATAAGGCAGTTACGGTGTTGCCATCGTAATAACCCATGACAAGTCCCTTGGTATTCACGACCGCAGGATAGGTGTTGGGAGTTCCCCCGGCGGTTCCAGTTTTGGAGGGGAAAAGATCCATAAATCCGAGATCAAACGATTGCTGTTCCGGACCATAATTATGGTTCTGATCTGCCGTCAAAGCCTGGTTGCGATTCAAGCGGAAAGGGTTTGACGCGCCCGCGCCGTTTGCCGAATTCAGATTCGGATTATTGGTCAGCAACCCGCTCGTAAGCCCATTCACGGACGGCGTATTGGGGAGCGCCGTGAAGCGAGGCTGGCCCGGAGGGTTAACGGCATTGGGATACGTGCCGAAATAGTGATCGAAGGAGATATTTTCACCGAAGATAATGACGACGTGCTGGATGGGTGTTGTGGGCGCGCTAGCAGCAGACACCATAGTGGGATCTACAGCCAAACCCGCCAGCATGGCAGCGCTCATGGAAACAGACAGAAAAGATCGCATTTTTTCCCCATAGTCTTGTTGTTGATCGAACCCGGCTTAGGCGCGTTTGCGCAACCGAGTTATGCCAAAGAGAAGCGCACCGGCTCCGAGAAGGGCCAAGCTGGCTGGTTCGGGAGTGGCGACTGTGGAAACCTGTAAGTCGTCAATAGCTAGCCCAGAGTAACTGGCGCTGGCGGCCGTTTGTGTGATTCGCAGGCCATAGATATCGGCCGTTGTGTCGGATATCACGAAGTAGCCGTTGAATGGATTTACACCGGTCGAAGGCAAGGTCACGTTAAATGCTGAACCAACAGCAACTCCACCAATCGCCAGCGGTTGGAGTTGAATGTTGACGCTATCTGAGTCTGAAATGCCGATGCCGATCTGATTGCTCGCGCCGGTGGTGATTTGGATGTTCGCTGTTCCGTTTGTACTGTTATCAAACAGGTAGTTGGGTGCGCTCTGAGAGCTGTAGGGCAGCACAACCAAACCGTCTGGGCTGGAAATCGTCACACCCTGGGCAGCATATTGGGAAGCACTAAACGTAGAGCCCGGGGTCAGACTATCGAAGCTAAAAGCGGTTCCGAAGCTGGGAGTAGCTTGGCTGGGTGTTGCAAGGTAACTATCGGCGGGCGTTCCTGTCGTCAAAGTGGGCGCTGCGCTGACCCGCATCGCAGCTATGAATATCGAAGTCAAGAGTACAAATCTAGCTCTCACGTCCTATGGTTCTCCTGTTCTACCGCTCCTACGATAAAGGGCAATATGTCACAGGACTGTGAAATGTTGACAGACTTGGACAATTTACAGCTACTTAGTATTTTGTAAGGTGTTGCAAGATTGTAAGTGGGTCTGCAAGTAATAGGAATGAGTTACGGCGCACTGGTGCCTTTGCGCTAGTTTTCAGGGCTGTTTGTAGGTCATCGCAGAGCCATCTCATCTGGTTGGAGAGCGTCACTGCAGGAGAGATCCGGTCTGGCTAAGTGGCTCGTCGCTTTCTGACTCTGGCGAATTCTAAGACGTGCTCAAGGCGGTAGGACCCTCGGCGCTTACGAGGCATCTGGGAAAGGGTGGCAGCGTTCTTACAAACGAATTGCTACCTCGGTGTCCGGGATGGACAATAGGATTTGGAGCCGGCAGAGGGACTTGAACCCCCGACCCTCTGATTACAAATCAGATGCTCTACCAACTGAGCTATGCCGGCCGGAACGTCTGAGCAGACGAGACTTTGGAGCGGGAGACGAGAATCGAACTCGCAACCAACAGCTTGGAAGGCTGTGACTCTACCATTGAGTTACTCCCGCCCGTTTGCAAGGTTTGCCCTACGCAAACTATGTTTAATTTAAACATATGTCGCCTTAAAGCTCGCGGGCGCGCTTCCACCGCGATAAACCTGTGGCTTCCAGAGATAAAGTACGCTGCGGACTGAAAAGAATCTCAGCAGCGAATTACTTTCATCCTTGGGGTGAATTCTCGCTCCAGGTCGCGCTGATCAGTGGCGTTACAGCATAGGTGGCTGACGAGGTAATCTTTGGGACGCGGTTACATATCATTGACCTTTAAGCCACCGCAGCCTTCGCTCTTTATTCTCCTCCACTGGCTTAGTGTCGGTCGAGTGATGTCAGAGGTTCTGACTCCCCAATCGAGTGGAATCGCTTCTAAGCGCTTTTCACCCCTTACTATCTAAACGACACAGCTAGCACATTTACTGGAGAATTCTGCTTTGAAATACGGACTAGAGCTCTGAGGTACGTATGAGTACATTTCTTCTCCGAGTGTCGCGCCTAGCACTGGTCTTAGGCTCAGCTACGCTCTCTCTGCTTTCTCAGGAAGCGAACGTTGCGCATCCTAATCAGACTGCTCTAGACAAGGCTGACTCGGGAGTTGCCGCGCCTACCGAAGGCAAACTTTCCCGCTGGTTGACCGTAGACGATCTCTCTTTCAGCGCTCGCTACCGAAACACTTATGCAACCCCTGGCACTCGCGTTTTCGACGATGGCCAAGAACGCTCCTTGATCAAAGGAAAGCTGAAGCTTGATAGCGACGGCAAGTATTTCATAGGCTTTCGTGTCAGCTCCGGTCACTACTTCAATTGGGCTTATAGCAATTTTGCCGGTCTCGACTACGGCTCCAACATCCAGAATATTTCTTCTCGGAACAATCCCCAGCTGCAAGGCGCCACTTTGAACGCATACTTTGCAGAGCTTGCAGCAGGGCATCAGGTTGACAATTTAACTGCCAACAACTGGAGCATGTATGTCCGTGACTTGTATCTGAGCGCCAGCCCGACGAGCTTCCTGACCTTCGAGTATGGCGGAATAGCAATCGAACGAGGCGCCTCAACCGAAATTACCTCCTTTGATGACGACGGATACATCTCAGGCGGCCGACTCAGAATCAAGGCACCAAAGACGTTGTGGGTGGACCAGATAGTAGGTACATTTGCCTATTTCGGTGACATTACGACGCCTAATTTGTTTGCGCGCGGCGATCGATTTAAGGACAACAACTACAATCAATTCCTGACTGAGAAGCACTTCGGTAAGCGGCTACACGCCTCGGTTGACTATACCCGTCAGATTGGCACGAACACTTTTCGCGAAGCTTTGCGCGTAAATGCTCCCGAGATGCGTGTGATTGACGGCGCACGGGTCGAGCTTTATCAAAGAGAGAACTCGGTACAGTTGCCCGGCTATCTCGCACACGCGGCAAACGGCTGGGCGTTCGCAGGGATGAAGAAGTTCCAGAAAAAACTGACTATGGAAGCAGGGTACGCCGACATCGATGATGGATACGGAGTCTACAGCGGCAACGGTCTCAATGCAGTCGGCGGATTCGCACTGAATGGCGACGCTTACCAGATTGGAAAGCGTATCTTTGCGCGGGCCAGCTATCAGCCGCACCCGTTCTTCACTTTCTTTGGATACTATACGCACGAAATCGACCCGGAACCGAATCCTCTACACGGGACGTTCAATCGCCAGGGGCTGAATGCAGGTCTGACTGTCGATTTCAAATCGATCCTGGGCGATAAGCTTCACCTCTTCTAGACGGTTGTACCGAATAAAAAGCGATTTATGCGATTTCTCAATTCCGGATCGCCATCGATTCGGATTGAGAAATCGCGTTAGCTCGTTCAACGAAGCTCAGGTTCAGGGATGATTGGTCGGTGCTTAACTACTGCCCACTACCCACGGTCAGGGTTTTACAACGCTAGAGTTCTTTCCTGCTCTAAAGGACCGAGTTATTTCGAGCACTGCCAGCTGTAGTGAAGCCTGAATGCTCGAGTAAAGCAGGCAACTCGGATAAGTATCGTCGGGATCGCGGGCTATCCAGGCGGTTGCACACCGGACAAGGTGGCGCGATTGCGTGTCACGCGGCACTGTTACCTCCTAGAGGGAATGAGATTGCCGCCTCAAAAATTTCGAATGATTCTATGGGACAGTCGTCGACGGAATCGAAAACAAAATCTAGGAAAGTTTGGGATTGCCCTAGGGAACTCGCCTGTGTAGTTAAGACATTATGAAGGCGGCGGAAGTTGAACCCGTGCAACAACATTTCAGCTAGCCTTGGCATTCGCTAAGCGATTGATTTCGGGACACCAAGCGACTTGTTATTGAGACGAGTTTGTTTTTAGAGCTGAAACTCTCCCACTGCTCAGCAATTAATCCTACATCACCGGCGAGCCCGTCCAGTGTGCGAGGAAGAACTCGACAGTCGAAACCCCAGAACTTTCTTCTGAAAGTGCGTGAGCCAATGATCGACTAAGAATTGTGCATCGCGCCCCACGCTGCATTTCATTGGTTGTTCGAGATAACCTAAGCACGAGCGCGTAAACCACTTGAGCAGAAGAGGAGAACATATTCGACGCGCTAGCAGGCAGGATATATTACTCTAACGCGGTAGTGTCGTACAAGATTCGCGAGCTGTTGAGAAGACCGCGCTAGCAAGGGAATATGCGAGGTGCTTTGTGACCGGATCCAAAATAGGCATTGATGTGGCCATCCTAAGCACCAGTCCGGCAACGCTGATCGCGGCGTAGCAGTTTCCGCGATTCGCCAGACTGACTTACAGCACTCTTGGCACAGGTCAACTCAATAATGAGGACGTCTGACTTGAGACGTCTATGACTTGCCCGTTAGAACATTTTCATCACGAGATCATAGTTCGCCACAATCTGACCTGGAGTAACCATTCACGCAGCAGCATAATGGGCGATGACCGCCTGATTCGCAGCCTTACCTTCTAATTCCTTCTTTTCGCCGTTCACTGAATCTGATTTCGCCCCGGAAGCGGAACTGCTTAACCTGAGCCCAATTGACTTTTGTTATCTCGTCAACTGATCCAACTGCCATGTCTGCGATGCTGTACCAGCTGAAGGCTGAGCGGCTGGCCAAGGATCTGAAATCGCAGCCGATGCTGGGATCAAATCGCGCGCTGGGCTGGTACTTGCATATGTACGGCGCAATGCAAGCGCAGGTGTGTCTCGCTATGAAAGTGTCGTGATGGCAAGCCGGAAAATAACTTGTGAACTCTGCGGACGGACCAAGAGTGTTACGAACCATTGGTTAATTGGCAGTGCTACGAACGAGAGGGTCCTCATCTCTTTAGAGGGTTTTCCTCACAACGAGAAAACCTCCGACATATGCGGCGAGCGGTGCGCTGCAGATTTTGTCGCATTCTGGGTCCATCAGAAGCAGGAAAAAGCCCGTTCACAGAAGGCATAATTGTGAATTCTTTGTTCTGATCACAATCTTGCAGCAAGACGCGAGGATGTTTGCCTCGATCTCTTTAACAGCCCAAAGCCTGGTGGTCCGAAAACATAAATCAGACTCGTTGGCATTGCGCCGCAAACTGATCGCATAGAACCACGATGGCGATGCGAGACCGAAAAGCGGTCGACCTGTTACGAAGAGGACGTAGCGGCGCTAGTCGTTCGCATGGCGGTAAGAATCGCGACTGGCGTTCTCAGCGAATTTGGGACATCAATCCGCCCGTAGTAAGATTGCCGAAGTCGTTCGGAGCCATGGAATCGAACCGGCGGGAGCGGAATCCCAAGGCGGCTTGCGCAAAGTTTCTCAATCCTCATTGGGAGCTAATCGTATGCGCGGTCTTAATTACCGAGTCTGGACCACCAAAGGATTAGCGCGGTATCAGGTCCTTTTCTTCATCGATTTGTCCATCTAGAAGCAGAGATCATGGGTGTCGCGTCACGAGCCGACGGTCTATGGATGAGGCAAGTGGGCCGTCACGTAACGGATCGAAATTGATCGCCCAACGTGCGAATCGGAAGGCAGGCTTTTTGCGGTCTTGACGGCATTCTTTGTTTACTGGATTAAAAACCATGCACTCAGGCGCGGCGCCTTCTTGCTCTCGCGAGACGCTTGGGGCACACCTCCGCAAGTCACGTCAGGCATCTACAGCCAAGCCCTTGAAGCCGACCAAGTTACCGCCTCAAGATTTGAGAAGACGTTGTTGATCAAGATAGGAAGCCAAATCTAGGGAGCCTAGGATTCCACGCAGGAACCGAACGTAAGTTGCTGAAAGTATTGGTGGAGGCGGCGGGAGTTGAACCCGCGTCCGAAAAAGCCCGCCGTGTAAAGCCTACGTGTGTATCCTGTTCTGGTATTTCAGCGACTGCCTAAAGAACAAGCAAAAGCGACAGCTGCCTAGTCCGATTAATCTCGGCCCTCAGCTCCGGACCGAAGCTGGGGCGCCTATCCTGCAAAATGACGCTCAATCACCGACGCACAGGCTCATCGGTGCGAGCGCACTACTTAATTGTTTAGATTAAGCAGCGTATGCAAACTGCTGATTGTTGGCAGTTATTGTTTTCCGATCGTTTTACGGGAGCTCGGAACCCGACACGCCTTCAACACAACGATTCAATCCCGTCGAAGCCGTTGCGCCCCCAATCTGAGGTTACCTGTTCAATTATAACAGTTTTTCGGGTTCTGTGACCGAAGCATGCCTCACTGCTTGCAGGTGAGTGCCTTGGGTGTTCCAATAAGAGGAACTGCCGATGCCGAGCGTGATAGCTCCTACTGTTACTCCGTCTGTCTTGAAGCAGGAGGACGAGGAACAGGGTCGCCTGTTTCACGTGGTCCTTCTGGATGACGACGAGCACACTTACGACTACGTGGTGGAAATGCTTCAGAAGCTTTTTGTACTTCCGAAGGAAGTTGCGTTTCAGCATGCCGTGGAAGTGGACAGCACCGGCCGCACGATTGTCATTACGTGTGACCGTTCGGCGGCGGAGTTCGCACGCGACCAAATTCAGGGGTACGGAGCCGATCCGCGAATGCCGAAGTCCAAAGGATCCATGTCGGCGATTCTGGTGCCGGCGGGCAATACGGCGCTCGACTGTTAGTTTTGCTGGCTCCTCAGACATAGGATTCGGTAGACTGGACGAAATATGATTACTCGCTCCGGGCTCAAGAACCCCTCTTTGCTTTGGATCTGCTCGCTCCTTCTGGCTCCCGTAGTGGGTGCCGCCGAATGGAACGTCGATCCTATGCACTCCTCGGCATCCTTTGCAGTGAAACACATGATGGTTTCCACCGTGCGGGGAACGTTTAGCGGACTAAAGGGGACGGTGGATTACGATCCGGCGAATCTGGGAGCGTCAAAGGCGAAGCTGACGATCGATGCCAAAACGGTCGACTCGCGGAATGAGATGCGGGACAAAGACCTGAGGAGCGATAACTTCTTCGATGTCGAAAAATACCCCGAGATCAAGTTCGTCTCGAAAAAAGTCATGCCGGGTTCGGGAAAGACATTTCAGCTGGTGGGAGACCTAACGATCCATGGCGTCACTAAGGAAGTGACATTCCAGGTTGAAGGCCCCGAGCCGCCCGTAAAGGATCCCAAGGGCAATCTGCATTCCGGCGCTACGGCGACGACTAAAGTAAACCGGAAGGACTTCGGCCTAGTTTGGAATAAAGCCCTGGACGGCGGTGGTGTGATGGTCAGCGATGATGTGGAGCTGACGGTGGAAGTAGAACTGGTTCAGCAGAAGGCAAGCTGAGCCAGGGTCAGACTTAATCTTCGGACGCGAAGGTGGGGAACGTATTCGAGATGTGATCGTGCCAGGTGAGGCGATCCTCATCGACCAGCGACCAGATTAAGCCAATGCCGGCGGCCAGCAAACTAAGGAAGCTTCCGAAAAATCGTTGATAGCGGCGACTTTGGGAAGGCGGGTTGCCGTCGAAATCCACCAATTGCAGACCGGCGTGCCGGAAGCCGATGCTGTCGCACCCGGCCACGGTCCATAGCAATTTGTAGAACAGAGGAATGGTCGCAAGCGCAACAAGCAGGACAGGGAGCAAATATTTGTCCCCGGTCAGCGAGCCGCCAGCGAACAGATACAAAGCGATAGCAAAGCCGCACGGGATGGCGATAATGGCACCATCGACCAGGGTTGCGGTCAAGCGCAGACTCGCTGGCGCGACCGGTGCATCGCAGATGATACTGGGGCGCGGCGGGGCGAGGATATCCTCTTGGCCGTCGAACTCAAGCGTCCGCTGATCTCCCTGGGTCTTTCCGTTCGAGCGAGCCTTTGCGGGACGAGCGTGCTTCACCTGCACCCGCTCAGTCTTCAGCGGAGCGGGACGGCTTAATCCGGCGGCACGCGCCTGAATGGATTGCCGCTCAGCCCGGCTGGTCAGCGAGTCAAAAGGAATGACACGAGCGTCGGTGCCGGCACCTTCAAATAACCGCTTCTGTTCTTCGCCAGCGGGTTGGTCAGTGACAATAGGAGGGTGGGCGTGGTACTCGGTGGCGTAATCAATTTCGTAGGCGCGCGCGGTGGCCGTCGTTTCGACCGGAAAACGATTGGCCGGAGGACGCACGGGTGTACTCCGGACACGACTCCCGCAACGGCGGCAACGGTAGTCGTCGTCTAAGATCTGAGTCTCACAATTCTGGGTCTGACAGTGTTGACAGGTCATCGTGCGTCCAGCCGATCTAATATGATGCGAACCGCCCGCAAGCTATTGCGGCTTCGGCGGCCACCATGCTACGGTTTTCGGTTGCGGTTCTTTGTAGTTGCACCTTACAGGAATTGTATTCCCTCCAGCAATAGTAATCGGGGTATACAACATTTCTCAAGCAAATTGTTTGCCATTCTTTTGGCGGTGGTCTCTCTCGCGACGTTAGCTTCGGCACAGGTAAAGCGGCCCAAGGCGGACCTGCCGGCAGAAGATGAGATCCGTTTCTGGGCTCTCGATAAGCAAGAGTCCAACGGCAACATGCGTTATCTACACAAAGACGCGAAGGTAGAAACCTCCGAGGTAGATATCAGCGCGGACGAAATCGAGTACAACTCCGATACGAACTGGGTGTACGCCAAAGGCCACGTGCATATGGAGCATTTCATCACGGGCGATAAGGTGGACGCCGACCATGCCGAATATAACCTGAAGACGCAGGTCGGGAAGTTCTATCAGATCAGCGGCACAGCCCCGGCGAAGATCGTGGCGAGTCCCAAAGTACTGACGACGACCAATCCGTTTTACTTCAAGGCGGAGTGGGCGGACAGGATTAAGACACGTTACATCCTGCACCATGGGTTCTTAACGGATTGCACGATTAAGAAGCCATGGTGGGTTTTTCAGGCGCCTGTGTTCGATGTGGTGCCCGGCCAACGGGCCATTGCGCGGAATACGGTGTTCCGCTTCAAGCGAGTTCCTATCTTTTACCTGCCGTACTTCTATCGCCCTCTAGGCAAGAATCCGCGGCATAGCGGTTTCCTGACGCCGAACATCGGCAACAGCTCGCTATTCGGCTACATCATTGGCGTCGGTTACTACTGGGCTATCAATCCGAGTTACGACATGACGATGATCGGGTTGAACTATTCGGCGCGAGGCCCGGCTTTTCGATATGACTTTCGCGGCAAGCCCAACGCGGTGACTGATTTCGATTTCAACCTCTACGACGTGCAGGACAACACGGGCGTGGTCAACCCGGGCGCGCCAACAGGTCCCAAGTTAAAGCAGGGAGGCACCGAGTTCGAGTTGACGGCGAAGACCGAGCTGTTCGGGTTTACGGGCAAGCTGGACTACAACTACCTGAGCAGCTTCCTGTTCCGACAGATCTTTTCGTATTCCTTCGTCACAGCCATCTCTTCCGAGGTGTACTCGATCGGCTATCTGCAAAGGCACTTCAAGCATGATCTTTATACCGTAAATGTGGTTTTCCAACGCGATCAGCTCTTCAACAGCCTGACTCAACTGAACGTTGCCCCGAATGAGGTCATTCTTCAGAAGCTGCCCGCGGTGGAGTTTATTGGCCGCGACCAGACGATCAAGAAGGGTCCCGTGCCCCTGTGGTTCTCATTCAACTCCAGTGCGGCGGTCTTAAATCGTGAGGAGCCGACCGGGACATTGGTAGAGAATGCTCCGCCGCAAGGAACGATCAGTACAGGAGCGTTACTCAGGCTGGACGCAGAGCCAAGAGTGATGACCGAGTTTAATTTCAAAGGATTCTCCATCAACCCGAGCATCACGTTCGGGGCAACGAACTATAGCAACTCGTACGGCACCAACACGACGACTTACACGACAATCACGAATCCCCTTCTCTACTGCGGTTATTCGACCTGCGCGCCGACACCAACCACGACGGCGACCTTGCGGAATGCCAATCTATTCCGGCGAGACGCAGACGTTTCAATCGAGTTCCGAGTGCCCAGCCTGGAACGCATCTTTCAAGTGCCCAAGTGGCTGCACCTGGGAACACAGTTGAAGCATGTTGTGGAGCTGGGCGGTACGTACGAATACGTGACAGGCATCCATCAACTACAGAGAACGATTCGCTTTGACGCGACAGATCTGCTGTCGAACACCAATCAGGTGACATTTCAAATGGTGAACCGGCTGTACACGAAAGACAAGAAGGGGGAAGCGAGAGAGTTCCTGACCTGGCGTCTGACGCAGCAACAGTACTTCGACCCAACTTTCGGGGGAGTTGCACTCGCCGGACAACGCACTGTTCTCGCGGCGACGGAAGAGTTCTCTGCTTTTGCCTTCCTCGATGGCCCCCGAAGCTACTCGCCGGTCCAATCGTCGTTAACGGTGAGTCCGTACACATTTTTCAACCTCGAATACCGGGCGGAGTACGATCCGAAGCGCGGCCGGTTTGTCGACCATTCCGTATCGGTGTCGGGACGTTATCGCAAATACGCGATATCAGCAACCGACACGGCCATTACAACGAACCCGTTGCTAATTCCGCAGGCGAACCAATTGTCGTTCGGCGGCAGTTATGGCAGCTCACAACGCCGGGGCTGGAATGCGGCGGGAACGATTACGTACGATCTGCTGAAAGGTCAGCGACTGTACAGCTTTGTACAGGGCTCATACAATACCGATTGCTGCGGGTTCAGCCTACAGTGGCGGCGCTTCAATATCGGAAATGTGCGAAACGACAATCAATATCTGTTTTCCTTTTCGGTCGCCAACATCGGTAATTTCGGAAGTCTGCAGAAGCAGGCTAACCTGTTTTGATGGGCGAAATATCCTGGAAGAAGATTGCAGGCTGGAGCGCCCTGGTAGCGGTGCTGCTCGGGTTGGGTGTGGCCGATTGGAGAGCGCTCGAAGCAATCCAACGACTCAAGGAAGAAGTAGCGGCGTTGCGCGAACTGGTGATTCAGGCCAATCGGGTGGCCATGGAAGAATCCAGCGCTGCGAACGCGGCCAGCCAGCACGCGAAGGAGGCAGCGGCGCGCGCGGATCAGGCGGCCGGGGCGAGGCAACAGGCAGAACAGAAGACCCAGGAAGCGCAAACCTCGGCGCAACAGGCGAACGAAGTAGCAACCAAAGCGAACGACGAGATGGAGCGGATGCGTCGTGAGCGTGAGCAAGAATTGAACCAGATGCAGGAGGCCTTAAGCCGGGTGGCGGAGACACGCCGGACCACAAACGGCATGGTGATCGTCCTGCCGGAGGCGAGTTTTCGTTTTCCATTCGACAAAGCCGATTTGAATGGAAAAAACCGTGAGCTGCTAAGCCGGATCGCCGGCATACTGCTGGTCTCCAAGGGCTACGGTCTTTCGGTTTTCGGGTATACGGACGATGTGGGGAGCAGTGCTTACAATCAGCAATTATCGTTGCGCCGCGCAGAGGCGGTTAAGCAATACCTGGTGGAATCGGGCATCGATTCGGCCATAGTCAATGCCAAAGGATTTGGGAAATCGAGTCCGGTTGTGCAGGGAACGACTGCGGCGGCTCGAGCACATAACCGTCGCGTAGAAATTGCCGTGACGGATAGTTCGATTAAGTACGGTGACGAAACGCCTGCCGTGAAATAACCTGTCAACGTTGATCACGGAAGGTTAAAGCAGCCTTCGCGCCTCATCCAGGATTGTTCGCGCCAGGAACACGCTCTGCTTGATAGTGGTCTGTACCGATGGAATTGTCAGATCAACATCCGACAACCTCGCCAAGCGGATGGCGGCTATGATTCCGGCCACGATTGTGATTGTGTATATATACCGATCTAGTTCCCTGGGTTGCGGTTCGTTCGAGAATCCAACTGACACCAAACCAGTATAGGCGAACAAAAGACGAAACCTGCGTACAGAGCGTTCTCTTTTCACAGGCGTGCAGTTGTAGTGCGATGGAAGCAATAGCGGCTTTTACCTTTTGTTTGCTGGAGGATTCCCAGTGCGAAATTTTGCTGACTTATCAGAGCGGCTGAGGCTCGGCAAGATTAGGATGTGGGCGGATTTTGCTTAGATCGCCTAAGCCGCGAGACAGAAGAAGTCGTAGAAAGCACCAGACGTCTGCGGCAGACGGCGGAGAACAGGTCGAAAAAAGGGGCCGAACTCGCGCAGGTGTCGCGGGACATGATTCGTAGGAGCCGGATCGTGATCGATCAGACCATCCGGCTCTTGAAGCATTCTTATTCGCTCTGGATGCTGGTGTAGTTCCACCAAGTTCGGGACGCAATTTTTGCTCTGTCCAGGCCCTGCGAACTGACGTTCTAATCTTCTCTATCTGTCTGATGAGTCAACGAGAGGCTCGCTCCCAGATGAAGCTGGCATCGGAGCTATAGAAGTATTCCACGTGTAATTCTCAGCACATTGCGTTAGCCTGAAAGCGAAACGGTTGTCGAGGCTAGAGCCAGAGTGTGTCTGTCGAAGCAAGCCACACGAGTTTTGGGTTTGTGAAATTGGCTAAAATATCTAGTGGATATGCCTCGGCCTGAAGGATTGCTCGTTCCTTTGCCAAGTCTTTCTGAATCATCCTCCAGGTTGAGCCGTACCTCAAGGTCGAGACTGAACTCGCACGAGGCACCTAGTCTCTCTTATCACCGTCAGCTTTCTGTGGTCCGTACTTTCCTTGGAGGTAATCTCGTGAGTGCATACTTAAGTCCGCAGGACGATGCGGAGGCTCAGCAACTCTCCTTCGCATACTCTTTCGAATGCTTGTATCCGGGATGTTCTCAGTTCGGCTGCTTGCAGACAGCTTCCCTGTCGGTTACCGCAGCTCAAGAGTGGCTGAGTGGACCAGACCCAGGGCACAAGTGTTCCATCTGCGGGGTATCAAGAGCCATTGACCGAACGGAACGGGGACGTCTTCTCTACTCACTTTCGCTCCAACAATCCGGTCGTGCTGAGCGGCCGATTTTGCAAGCTTTCCTGTCGGCTAAGGCCTAACCGCCGTTTCAAACTAGCCCGATAACGCTGGTATCGCCAAATAGAGCGGATGCGCTTTTGACGCGGCCTAATACTCGCCGGGCGCAGCGAGTTCCGTCGGCTCAGGAGGCGTTCCGCCTGCCTCAAGGGTCCGCAGGCGGTCCATAATTTCGGCCTCACGCAGACGGTAAGTGCTGACGCCTGTCAGATCGATCTGTTCCAGCAAGACACTAGCCCCATCGTAGAAGCGGACGATGAACTCACTCGGAAGCGCGCAGGCAAAGACCTCAGCCCTGTAGGTGCCACTGGTGAGAGTTGCAATTGGTTCGTCTAAGCTTGCCATGCTACTGCCAGTTTACCTGCTTAGCCGACGAACCCGCGACGCTCAATCAGAGATTTTCACTTCGCCACGGACAGAAGAAAACGCGCGATCAAGGACCAAGGAAAAGTCCCTGCTCTTGCGATCGACAGCATGATGGAAAGATGCCAGCTCTTCCTGAACACTCCGCAGTTGGTCGGCCAGATGAAGGCACGCCAAAACAGCAGTGCGCGCGGTATCCAGGTTGCCGGCCCGGCGCGCAATGGAAGACATCAGTTCGTCTACCGAACGCGCAAGGTCTTCGGTCCGCGCGGGATCGTCGGAAGCAGAAATCGAGTAAGTCTGGTTGAAGATGCTGACGCGGACGCTTCGCTTGCTTTTCTCCGGCACGTCCATAGGTAATTCGGTGTCTTTAGCTGGCGCTGAGCAGATCCAATTGCCCCATCAGCTTTTCGATGCGGTTCTTGACTTGTTTGCGCTCATCGCGGAGAGCGGTAAGCTGCTCATTCAAGCTACGCATCTTGTTCTCTAGTTCGCCATTATCCTTCTGGAACTCGTCACAGAGTTGCTGGGCTTCGTCTCGCTCCGTGATGACGGTGGCGAGATCGTCCTGAGCTTTCCTTAAGCGAGTTTGAAAGGATTCATTCTCAGACCGAAGTTCGGTAATGACGTGAACTGCGCGGTGAATGCGTTCTTCCAGACCGGAAAGCGCATCGGCCTCCAATGGTTCAGCGCTTTCCTCAGTAACCGCGTACGACGCACCCCCATCGGCCGATTCATCCGAATTGCCGGGATGGGTGGTACGGTCTGCCGTGCGCCCTTGTGCTAGATCCATTCGGTTTTACCCCGCTGGTTGAACTCCGGTCTGATGGACCCGGAGAGTATTAGTGGACTTGTGCCGGCTGCGCTTCTTTGGCCTTAGCGGCGAGTGTCGCAAATCCAGCGCTATCGTTTACAGCGATGTCGGCGAGAACCTTACGATTCAAATCGATTCCGGCGCGCTTCAAACCGTTGATGAACTTGCTGTAAGACATACCCTGCTCACGGCAGGCGGCATTGATTCGTACGATCCAGATAGAGCGGAAGTTCCGCTTCTTCAGACGACGTCCGACGTAGCCATACTTTAGAGCCTTCTCGACCGCTTCCTGGGCAGCACGATTCAGCTTTGATTTGGTAAGGAAGAATCCTTTAGCACGTCGTAGTGTCTTGTGGCGGTAATCCCGCCGATTAGTTCCTCGTTTAACTCTTGGCACGTTTTCTCCTTAGATTTGAATTGCGGCGAACCGCAGTGGAGAGAAGACAGGCACGTGCAGCGCTCTGCTTCTACTCGGATGAACAATAAGTTACTGAGTAGGGCTACTCAGTAAGGGAGCATGGTCTTCAGCTTACGCTGATCGGTCTCGTCGGCAACGACGCCTTGACCGAGCTTCCGCTTACGGGAGCGGGGCTTGGAAGTCAGGATATGACGAGCATTGGCATGCCGACGGGTGACTTTTCCCGTACCTGTCTTCTTGAAGCGCTTGGCCGCGCCCTTATGGGTCTTCATCTTGGGCATATCTGTCCTGGAAGTGTTGTAATGTGGCGGAAACCGCCGGAAGAACCGACAATTGCCACGGAGGCGCGGCAAGAGAAGCGGAACTACTTCTGGCAGGATATCACATTTGGCCGCACACCCGGTTGTAACATGCGGCCGGGAGACACTGAGCCGAGATGCCTACGACGATCGACCAATACCGGGAAGCCAAGAATCAATACCTGAAATTGCGAAACCAGGCCAAGAAGGAACTGCTTGCGCGCTTTCACGAGTTGTCCGCGGAACTGGTGAGGATCCAGCGCGAACTGCTCGAGGATTTTGGCGAAAAGGTGGTCATTTCCAACAAGCCCCGGAAGGTGAGGACGCGAGCGGCCGCGGCGGCCGAACCCGAAGCGGCACCAGAAAAGGCCACACCTTCGAAGGCAGCTAACCCCAAGATTGCGGCGGTGCAAAAGGCCATTGAGCGACAACAGAAGAAAGTAACGGACACCCAAGCAGCCGGTAAGCCGACCAAAGCAGCCCAGGACAGGCTTTACGAGCTGGAAGATGAACTACGGCTGCTAAAAGGCCAGTAGACTTTCAAAACTCACTGCCCGTCCTGATACTCTTCCAGCCACGCCATTTGAATAGCTTCGAGTTTTCCTTCGGTTGAGGCGGCCGGGTTGTCCTTGAAGTCGGGCAACTCCGTGATCCATTTGTGGAGGTCGGTGAAGCGTATGTGCGTAGGATCGATCTCCGGATGCGCCTCATACAAGCTGAGCGCGATGTCGTCGATGTGATTCCAAGTTAAACCCGGCATATTCACCACTATAGTAAGGGTCTTGGTCGCGCCGGTATGGGCTCAGTTGCCAGGAGTTGTGCGTCTTATTGGGATCCTCCAAGGAACGGCACGTCACTTGCAGAGTGGTGGAGGGTGCTTAGTGCTACTCAGGGGAATGCGGTTGCGAGCGCTGCGCTTCCTGCAGCAGTCGAGGAGACCTTGCGAACGATCGAGCGCAGGGCGCGGCATTACCGGAGATTCGTTCAGGTGATGGTGTTGGGAGGGTTTTGTTTTGCTGCCGCGGTGATCTTTGCCGCCCTTAGCGTCCTGCTGTACTTGCCTTGTGCATTGGTGCTTCTGTTCACGTTGTGGGTGATTGTGGACGCGAATGAAGTAAGGATTTGGCGAAACAAGATGATTGCTGGAGCCGTTGCGCCGACGCTTCTTCAACTGGCGTTGAAAAGCCGTAATGACGTGCCACAGGCCACTCTTGCAGCAATGTTCGAGAACGGTTTAGCACCGGCTCGTTCTGAGTCTGCGAGATTGTTCGCTTGTTTCCTCCTCGGCGTGGCATTAGCCTTGGCGGCACGCACCATCCAGACAGGCTCAGGGTTGTGGGGATCGGCGGTCCTGGTGGTGGGCCTCATGTGGGCCGTGGTCGACGTTAAGAGGTGGGCTTCAAACCTAAATCGGCGAGATTTTCAGCAGTAAATTTCTGGTCGAAACGGCCGTCGTCCCTCCCCACCCATCCTCCAAAGCGCTCCAGCAGAATACGAACGATTCGGATGAGACCTGGAATGGAAGAGGGATGATAGGAGATCATCAGCATCGCTTTAGGGTCATATGACGCTAAAACTGCTTGCTGCTCAACTTCGAAAGAGCTGGTAGGGTCTGGAGCGGATCCATCGTTCAGGTCGGTCCACTGTGTGAACCTGTCATCTGTTTCTAAGACGGTCAGATGCGGCATACCCGCGCTTGTGAACTTCACAATGGTGAAGCCGAGGGATTCGGCACAGGGAATGATGTCGTCGAGAGTGACTTTCTCTTGCGAGAAATAGAAGAAATCGTCCATATGTGAGATATCGCTACTTCGGAGGATCGGGAGCAAGGACGCCAAGCAGAGTCTGGCGATCGCTGGCAACGCCTCCCGCGGCTATGCCTCCTCGATTGTTAACTTCTCTGGCGGCGTGCGGGCCCATATCAGGAGCAAAGCCAATAACGGGTTTGCCGGTAGGATTAACATCCGGTTGTTGACTCGATGTAATCTGACGCCCAAGACCGGCGCCGTTCCCGGATTTTATCTGGATGATCGCGTTTTGCGTCTCGATGTCGAGATCAGTTCCGTGGGGGCCCGCAGGGCGAGTGCCTACGCCGACCACATGGCCAGGATACAAGCCCTCAATTTCGTTCGCCAAGTCTGCCGTATGGGGATCATCCGAGGTCCAGACTTTTCGCGGTGGCTTTTCATCTTCGTCCTCCGAACCACAGCCTTCCTCCGCAAGCCCAAAGGGATCCACCCAATTGATCGGGTTGAGCGCGTATCCGTAGAGGTTGTTGCCGCCGCGAATACCAATAGGATCGGGTGAGATGTAACGCCCAACTTTCGGATCGTAGTAGCGGAAGCGGTTGTAGTGAAGGCCCGTTTCAGGATCAAACCACTGACCCGGGAACCGAAAGGGGCACAATTGACGGATGCCCTTCTCCATGGCTTGCCCATAGGCGGCGTAGGTAGCCGACCAGATTTGATCGCCCGCAGTACCGACTGCGTCGAGCGGCTTGCCTATGCGATCAGTAATGATGTGGCTGACGTTCCCGTCTTCAACTCGGGCCATCGGAGAGTAGGAATGGGGCGAATAAACCCAAGAGACCGGAGACGTGTTGTCCGGAACCTCATGAAGAAGTTTGTCGCCGTCCCAGACATACTCCGTCCTGGAAAACGGTCCGATTTTCTGGACCCGGCGGCCAAGCGCGTCATAAGCGTACCGCCAGGTCTTGCCCGTGGGATCGGAGACCGACGTCAATTCGTCCTTCGCATTCCAGCCGAATGACCAAACGTCGGAGAGCGATTCGGGATCACTAAGGGAAGCCCGTTCGATCATCCGACCCTGGCCGTCGTAGGAATACTCGTTGTTGCTAAATGTGCGCACTCTGCCGCCGGGCTCATAAGTAAGAGCTTCTTTAGGTTGGCCGTGCAAGGCAATTTGAGTGACATTACCGGCGGGATCAAATTCGAACGTCTCGGATTCGCCGTCGTGTTTGTTGGTCAAGCGCAGATGTTCGGCTAAGTCATACTGGTAGTCCGTTGTTTCCTGACCGTCCCGGAGTTCTGAGACCAATGCACCATTGAGGTCGTACTCATATTGGATAGACAGGATTGCCCGTCCCGCATTTGATCGCGGCGAGTTGGACTGCAGCCTGCTGAAACGCTGAACCTTCAGACGCCCGTTCGCGTCGTAGTCCTTTGAGAGCCTCAGGTTTCTACCGAACAGTTGGTTGACATCCCTTCCGCGCGCGTCCCGCTGGAAGGTAAAAGTCTGGCCATCGTTTAAGTCGATTGCGGAGACAAGGGCGTTGTTATCGAACGAATACTCGGCCGAAAACCCAAGGCTTGTGGAGAGACCAGAGTTCCTACCTCCTTTAGCGAAATGCTTTTGGACTTGGTAGGCGCCTTGAGACTCCGACAACACGCGACCGAGCGGATCGCGCTCGAATTGAAGGTTACACGTCTCGTTAGAAGCCGAGACCATGTAGCCGGAAGCGTTGTATTGGAAGATCGACGCCGAGCCATCCGGAAGGTGCTCTTCAAGGAGACGGCCAACCTGATCTCTTACGTACGTAATTGTTTCGCCGGCGCCATTGCGAAACGATGAGCATCGGCCTTCAAGGTCATATCCGTACTCGAGAAATCTACCGTCGAAGCTCTTCTCGGTTTTAATGCGCAGATTGGCATCGTATTCGAATCTGTAAACATCCCCTGATTCGTTGGTTATGCTCTCGAGCATGCGGGGCTCATAACCCCACTGGTACACGACCGAATTACCGAGCGGATCGGTTCGCTTGAGAAGACGGCGGCAGGTACCATAGGCCATCGATGTCTGCCTGCCGCCTGGTTCGAGGACAGCAGTTAAGCTTCCGGCTGCGTCATAGCTTAGAACTGTTTTTGCTCCGTCTGCATTTTGTATTTCCCTGAGCTCACCCCGGGCCGTGTACGCGTATTTCGATGTGTAACCAAGCGGATCAGTTTTCTCGACGACACGGCCGAAATCGTCCAACTTGTAACTTGTCCAGTTGTCGTGCCAATCGCTGCTGGCTATCAGTTCGCCGCTTTCGGAGTGACGCTGACGCTTCGACGCGCCGTCGGGGTCAGTGATGGCGATGAGATTCCCGGCTGAATCGAAGGTTAGTCTCCAGGTTTGGTTCAACGGATCGGTGAACACCACCAATCTGCCGTTTGAATCGTAACTTCTGCGCCAGAGATTGCCCGCGGCATCCTTAATCGTGAGGGGACGGTGGGCATCGTCGAAGGCGGTCGCGATGACACCACCGGCCGCATTGATCACTTGTTCACAATTGCCTGCGACATCGTATACGAATCGACTAACGCCGCCCAACGCGTCAGTCTTGCTGGTTGGACGGCCGACATGGTCATAGTCTGTGATTCTGATGGCGCCGAGAGGATCAATGGATTGCACGACCTGGCCCCTGTCGTTCCAGCGATAGAAGGTGCGGTTTTGCCTCGTATCCTTTACTTCAGTCAGTCCTAGGCCCACAGAATACTGAAGACGCTTAGCGTCGAAGCCGCCGGATCCTTCTGTAAATGTGCAGCGTTCCTGTTTGTCGTATCTGAAGGTGAACACCCCCCCATCCTTGAGAGCTTCCCTGACTAACAGTCCGTTTTCATCGTAGGTATAGCGATCCTCAAAACCAGCCGCGTCGCGAGCCCAGGTGAGGTCACCGCCTTCGGAATAGCCATACTCCGCGAGCCGGTACTGTCTGCCACTTCTGGCCAACAGAAGGACAGCCTCCAGCTTCTTCAAGGGTGTGTAGGTGAAGGCAAGTCTTCGTCCTTCAATCTGCTGGGCGACTTCGATCAAGGCACCATCGCTGTCCCAAAGGAGATGGAGGCTCTCTCCCGCCGCATTTTGGATGGAATCCAGCGGAAGGTTAACGAAAGAAGCTTTTGGGCGATAGACATATCGTTCAACTCGCCGGGTCGAATGGTCCCAGCGAGTAATAACAAAGCGTCCGTTGGACCAGCCAAGTTCCTGACAGCTTGCAAGGTCGCGCGCTATATCTCCCCTGGACAGGCGTTCGCGGGAGATGTCAAACCGCACTTCATCTCCTTCAGGAGTTTTGAAGGCAAAGCCATTCTCGAGTTCGCTCAAGGTGGAGTAGTACTGGTTGTGCCAGCCGCGGCCGAACGGCGTGGAGGAACGTAGACGAAGGGCGCTGTTATAACTTCGCTCCCATCGCATGCGAACTCGGCCTTTGATCGAAACGTCCGTTCGTCTGAAGTACACGGCGCCGCTGGCGACATCAACGGGATGTCCAACGCTTACGTTCCCTAAACGCATAGCCGGCCATTCACCTTGTTGTGAAGCCAACTTTGCTGTTGTTTATCAACTAGCTGGTAAGGCGAAAAAAGTTGGCCCGCGGAAAATTTTTTCATTATAGATCCGACCGGATCTGCGCGGTCACCTTCAACCAGCACCTTGCAAACCTGGAATACGGCTGGCCGCGGCGGATACGCCGGTGGCGACTGCAGCTTGAGCCGCGTGCACCGCAATCCCACGGGCCAGGGCTTCGAAGCTGACACCAACCATGACGTTGGTAAAGCCCAAGGTCATGGCATTTGGCACGATGGGAATATCGCTACAGGAAGTTGCTACCAGGGGCGCTACGAAAGCAAGCGGGCCGCCGTTAACGGTTACATTGGGGCTGCCGACCGCTGTTGAGCCTTGGGCGCCGACATAGGGAATGGGCGGCATCAACAGCTTGATCCAGGTAGGCCATTTTGTGAACGCCCCGAACGCACCTTTCACGCTTTCCCAAGTGGATTGTTTGCTGGAGGTATCAATGCCTGTAACGTCCTTAAGAAAGCCTTCGGCGGAGTTAGGTTTGGGAATCAGTGACGCGATCCCTGCGATGGCTATGTTCGCCAGGATGGTCAGCGTCATGAGCGTGAGCGCCATGGGGATATTGGTCAGATAGCGCTTCCAATATGGGCAGTTCGTCGGTGTGGGAGGAATCGGGACGCCTTGCGGGATATGAACTGAGTAGCCCATGGCACCGACTGAACAGGCAGGCAGGCCGTTGATGAAGACGCTTGCCTTGGGAAAGGTTGGATCGCTCCACAGAAAGATAGATCCAAAGTAGGGATGAATGGGGATGCCCGGAATAGGCGCGACAGCATGGACGTCAATGCCGATGACATTGTCCATGAACTTCGCAGCTGGCCACAAAGGCATTGATGATCGACCTATTTATCCGAAGGATCGGAACCGATGGGTACCGGCGGAGGGCGGACACCGACCACCTTGATGTTTTGAGTGAACCGTCCCTGCTGAAAGGAAACAGCAATCTGGTCACCAATCCGAGCTGAGTCAAAAACCGCATGATCTACTGCGCTCGTTGTCTCGATATCGTTCAGCCGAAGTTTGAAGTTGAAAGTCTCAGGTACGAACTGTGGGATGACGCGCGGCTGGCCGGCGATGTAGTCGGTGCGATAGGTTTTCTTCGCCGGAATCCGTTCTTTGGCCAGGAGAACGGCAACACCCGCTTGGGGGGAGAGACCGAGGGTGTCGAGGCTATGAAATCCTAGCGAGACTGCCACGATGATGAAGATCAGGCCGCCCAGCATCGGCAGCCAGTTGGACATTCTCATTGAATGACGACCTCCATCTTGCGCATCGACGGCAGCCAGTCGGGACCGGGGTACGGCACTGCTCCGCGCCAGACCATGTCAATTTGCATTTGCTCTAAACGGATCATCACGGTGTGAAGACAGACGTTGGGTTCCTGGAAACCCTCACCGATATCGAGGCCGATTTTCGGATGGTCACCCGGCAAGAAAAAGGCGAGTTGCCCTTCCGGAGTCAGAGCGAAGGTGCGGATCAGTTCCTCGCCATTGAGGAAGGGGAATGTTAACCCCCGTGAGGCGCCGTTGAAAAAGGCAAAATCCATATCGGGCAGTTTTGTTTGTGCGTAGAGGGCCTGTTGAGCCGGAGGGATAACTCGGGCATACAAAGCCCTGAGCGCCCCTTCTGTTTTGCGATCGGCCGGCAACACACCGGCGAGCGAAGAACGAGGCTGCCAAGCCTTCGGAAACCACCCGAACGAAACCGGCGATGGTTGACGATCCCAGTGCATGAAGTGGCCGCAGCATAGATTGGCAGGACTGAGCAGGTTATCGGGATCTTCGAGATTAGGGAGTTCGAGGCCCTCGATCGTTTCGCGAACATTCTTGATGGCGAATCCCTTACCGACCGTGTTTTTTGGATAAAGGCAGGATAATTTACGATCCGAATAGATATCGGCGCCTCCGTAAGCGAGTTCATACCGAAGATCCATCTCGAGGAAGGGCTGTGGATCGGTGAACAAGGGCAAGCCGCCGGTGAAATGGGCAACGCGATCACCGGTGACTTGAAGTCGCTTCTGCACCGAGCCAACCTGGAGTGCGGCTGTCGCGCTTTGCACCCGCCGTCCGCCTGGGGCGTAGATCTTGCCATTCAAGACAACATCCGTAGCAATCTTCCAAGGCACGAAATCTGACTCAAACTGCACAGACGAGTTCATGGGATCGTCCCAATGCTTATCGCCGGGGTTGATCCTGGTGTCTTTTTCAGCGCGCAGGCAAGTGGTCCCGGGAACGATGTCGTACGTGCGCTTTAGAAGCACGCTCAAGATATATTGGCCATCCGGACTCTGTCCGGGCAGAACAATCTTCTGCCCAATGCCGGCAGGAGCGGAAAAAGAAAGCGGGGTTGCAGCGGCCATCAGGCGACCTCCACGTGAAGCCGCTTCATTTCCGGAAGCCAGTCGATGCCGGGGAACGGCAGAGCCCCGCGCCAGACAAGATCGACCTGGTTATCGTCGGGCCGGATAAGGACCGTATGCAGAACGGGCAGCACCTCCTGCTCGCCCAAGCCGATGTCCATAGAGATGCGTGGAACATCGTGCGGAACCTGGAACACCAGGTTCCCGCCAGGAGTGAAATGCGCAAGCCGAATCTGCTCGCCGCCCGTAAGAAATGGAAAGGCAAGACCCGGCGAAGCGCCGCTGTTGAACCGGATATCGAAACTAGGCAGCTTGAACTTACGAGCCAAGGCAAACTGCCGGGCCGGTACGAGGCCAAGCTGCTCCTCGCGTACAGCCGTATCAGGATCGACGAACCCCGGCACGGAACCAACAAAGGAGCACCGGGGATAGGCGGTTCGCGGGAACCACGAGAAGCCTTGCGGCAACGGTTGACCGGACCAATTGTGAGGCTCGCCTACCACGATGCGATCGGGCGTGAGCAGATCGGACGGATCTTCGAAATTGGGTAGAGCCAAGTCTTGTACGTTTTCACGGGAATTTTTCAAGATGAACCCACGGCCTAGATGATTGCGCGGGTAAGCAAAGATGAAGTCCGGAATACTGGCCTGATCGGTACCGCCGTACGCGCGTTCATATTGCATCGGCATCTGTCGGAACGCCAGGGGCTCGGTTACGGTGGGCGCTCCCGAAGAATTATAGAGGCACCGGCGATCGCCGAAGACCTGGATTACTTTCAGCTTGTCGGCCACCTCTATAGCCACTCGCAGGACCTGCGCCTCTTGCCCACCCGGCACATAAACGTGACCAACTACAACGATGTCGGTCGCTATCTTGAACGGAGAGAGATCGTTTTCGTACTGAACGCTGCACGTCTCGGGATCTCCGGGTTCATAGTAGACATCGACCAAGTCCAGAGGGCGATCCTGCTCTGCTCGCACGCAACCGCTCTTCGTAATGTCATAGGTGCGTTTAAGAAGTGTGCAGAAGACATCGCGCCGCTTGTCATCCTTGGCGGCCACAACGCGAAACTGCTCGGCTGATCTTACCGGTGGGGCTGTGAGTGCCATGGGCTTAGGGGTTCAGCATGACCATGCCGCCCTTGACAGTGTTGGTGGCCGAACCGTCCGATACGACGATGGCACCTTGTATCTGATGCTGCATGTCGGCTTGAGACGTGACTTCCGCTCCGTGCGTTCGAACTTTCTGAGCGCCGTCAATCGCGATGTTCAGGCCGGTTAATTCGATGCGACCATCGGCGAACATGTGCAATTTACTCTTGCCCACTTCCAGCTTGATTTCAGTCTTGGCCGTGACATAGACGTATTGAGTTTGGGAAGTAATCTCAATCTGTTGCTTGACGGTGTTTACCTGCTTACCCTCCATAACGGTAATGGTGGTGTCTTTCTTGATGGTTTCGGAATGCGTACCGTCGACACTGATGATCCGGTTGTTGTGGACCGTCTGAGTATCGTCATGTTCCACAGTGGTGCCCATGTCGTACTGGGCGTGGATGGTGATCTTCTCTTTGCCCTTGGTGTCATCCATGGACATTTCGTTATAGCCGCCACCACCCTTAGTGCTGTTGCTCTTCATACCGCTGACAACACAGCCAGCGGGGAGCTTATAAGGAGGAGTCTGTTCGGCATTGTAGAAGCGACCCGTGATGATGGGCTGATCCGGATCGCCTTCCAAGAAATCCACGACAACTTCCTGGCCGATTCTGGGAATGGAAACAGTTCCCCAGCCTTTGCCGGCCCACGGTTGTGAGACCCGCACCCAACACGAGCTGTCCTGATTGTTCTTGCCTTCCCGATCCCAATGAAACTGCACCTTCACGCGGCCGAACTCATCAGTCCAGATTTCTTCGCCAGCCTTGCCGACGACGATGGCTGTCTGGGGACCGGCAACCGCCGGCTTTACCGTTTTCCGTTGGGGCCGGAAGGTCACTTTTTGAGGAATGCAGGTGAAGCTGTTGCGGTAAGGATCGCCGCCTGACATATGGGGCTCTTCGGCGACGTACCAGGGATTCTGAACACCGCTATGCCGGATCGAGGTGATGACGTATTGTTGACCTCCCTTACTGCTCT
The DNA here is from genome assembly GCA_963814195.1 of uncultured Acidobacteriaceae bacterium. Taxonomy (GTDB): domain Bacteria; phylum Acidobacteriota; class Terriglobia; order Bryobacterales; family Bryobacteraceae; genus Bog-105. The sequence continues at coordinate 42,647 of CAWFBU010000001.1, read as the reverse complement.
TGCCGTTATCAAGTTCAAATTTCTGGCCAGCTGAGAAAGCCCGGCACAAGGAGGTTGCTGAAGACTCAAAGATGAGCGACTCCTGCGCTTCCATGCGGAGTCGAACGAGTCTTTCGGCTTCGCCCTGAACCTCGCTGCTCCGCTGTTTCTCACTAAACCGGGATGCATACTCTCCCGGATAGGCGTAGATCTCAAGGGGCTTCGAGGCTGGAAAGGAAGACACACTCGATTCGGAGACTTCGAGGGTCTTAGAGGGCATCTGGAAATGGAAGTCGCGCATCGTGTACTTGCCGGGCCTTAGTTCCTGCCGTTCATTCCAGGTCAGAACCGGATTTTCCGTGTCATCCCAGCCTGCAGATCCAACCAGCCTGCCTTTGGGCTGCTGGGGGCAGGTCTTATGAACGGAACCGGAATCGCCCAGCACAAGGGTATGGTTCTGGCCGGTATGTTCGAAAAAATAAAAGATGCCCTCGGATTCGAGCAAACGCGAGATGAAATTGAAACTGCTCTCGCGATACTGAACGCAGTAGTCAAGCTTGGGGTAAGTCTTCGTCAGACTATCTTTGACCTGCATAAATGCCGGGAACTGCCTCGAGTATTCGTCCAGGACTGATTTAACGATCTCCGGAACGGATATCGACTGGTAAATTCTCGACTTCGAATCGAGTGTCAACAACCAGAGCGAGGGAACAACGATGGCCTCAAAGTGGGCGAAGCGCGTTCCCTCCGAGCTGAGCTTATGGAACCGGCTGATGATTCCTTGGAAACAGCGGACTTCGCTGGACTGGTATTCATCAGAGACGGAGATGGCCAGACAGATCGGTTGGCCGATGAGACTGTCCGCCGAGATCTGATCGGCTTCATCCAGAGGCGCAACCAACTGCAGCCGGACTTCATAAAGACCGGAGATCTGCTCATCGGCGGAGAATGATTCGACCAGGAGAGTGTTTTCCGGTAAAGGCGTTGTGAGACGCAGTAAGTGAGCTTTGTCTGTGAATTGCGCAGACTGGGCCGCGGGGGATGCCACGATTAACCTTCTTCTCTAGGTGTTCGCCTAGGCGCTGAAGCCGAAGCTAGCAATCCATCGACCAACGACCTAAGTAGGATGAGTTCGGGTGGATCGCATCCCACGCTAGAACGGCGATCAGCCGAACGGCGTGGGCGCGGGAACTCTGCGGCGACCCGTGCAGCATGACAAGAACGAGATGTTTCCGTTTTGCTGATTATCTTTTCGGATAGCCGAATGACTATTCGATTACGGGAGCCAATGAGAAGAGCAGGAGTTGCGATAGTGAGCGCCCGGGGCATGATCAGCCTTGGGATCTCCGGAATCCGATTGCCGAATCTCTTTGCGGCGGATCGCGGAAGCTGTTCTTATGATCGGCGTTTGTCTAATCAGGCAGTACCAAGAGTAAGCAAACGCTGTTCTTACATCCATTATTCATTTGTTTTGGGCGTTGAAATTGATCATACTGTCCGCTATGAGCGCGCCCCCCGCCCCCGTCCTTCTTGCCTCGGTAGGTGATGATGATGCACTCGATACACCGCTCGGCGGATCGTTACAAGAGGTTTGGATCGACCGGGACCTGAGCTGGCTCGACTTCAACGATCGTGTGTTGGCGGAGGCGCTTGACGACCGAAACCCCGTTCTGGAGCGCATCAAGTTCCTCGCCATTGTGACGGCGAACGCAGACGAGTTCTTTATGAAGCGCCTGTCTGTTCTGGGAGACAGTCAAAATCCAGACAGTCTGGCGCTCCTCCACCAATTAAAGGGAAAGATCGTCCGAACACTTGCTGAGCAGGCCCGCTGCTGGAAGGACGAACTCTTGCCGGCGTTGGAGCAGAACTCCATTTTGATCCGGCACTGGGCTGAGTTAAGCTCGGCGCAGCAGGACGAGGCGGCCCACTTCTTTGATGGTCAAATCTCACCTGCGCTTACGCCGCTCATCATGAGCGAAGGCGAGAACTTCCCGTTTGTCTCCAACCTTTCCACTTCTCTGGTGTTTCCAGTCGGCGATGAGATGCTGTACGCCCGTGTGAAGGTGCCGGGCACGCTCAAGTCCTGGATACCTTTGAGTGCCGATACAACGGCGGGACAACCTGTTTATGTCAGATTGCACGAAGTCATCCGAGCTAACCTGCCGAAGCTATACCCGGACATGAAAATCGGACCAACTGCGCTGGTTCGTATCACTCGCGATGCGGAAGTGGAAGCCGAAGATGACGGCGATAATTCAATGGATGCGGTCAGGCGACAGATCCGTCAACGCCGCTACGAACCGGTTGTGCGGCTTGAGTTCACAAAGGGAGTGGATTCGGGCATTCGCGAGTTGCTAACCAGCCACTTTGAACTTTCACCGGATGACGTCTATGACGCTCCCGACGATCTCGACTGTTCCAATCTGTTCGAACTGTCCGGTTTACCCGCGCCGGCGTTGAAAGATACTCCTTGGATACCAGTGGTTCCGCCGATCCTGGAGGAGCATCCGGACATCTTCGCCGCGATCCGCACGGGAGATTTCCTGGTGCATCATCCTTATGAGAGCTTCGATGCCAGTGTGGAGAGATTCGTAAGCCAAGCTGCCTCCGATCCGAACGTGGTCGCCATCAAGATGACCGTTTACCGCGTGGGAGATGACACGCCATTCGTCCGGTCGCTTATCAAAGCCGCAGAATCCGGCAAACAGGTCGCCTGTGTTATCGAATTGAAGGCCCGTTTCGATGAAGAGCGAAATCTGCACTGGGCTGATGCGCTAGTGAAAGCTGGAGCGCACGTTAGCTTTGGCGTGAAAGGTCTGAAGACGCATGGCAAAACTGCATTAATTGTGCGGAAGGAGGCCGACGGACTTCGTTCGTACGTGCATATTGGGACGGGTAACTATCATGCGCGGACCGCACGGCTCTATGCGGATGTAGGCCTTTTCACATGCGACGAGAACATCACTCGGGATGCCGTGGCTTTATTTCATTACCTGACAGGGCGCTCACGAACACCCGCATTCAGCCAGGTGCTGGTCGCGCCCGTGAGCATGCGCCCGAAATTTCTGGAGTTGATCGAGCGAGAGATAGCACATAAACGTGGCGGGCGCACCGCGCACATCATCGCGAAGATGAATCAACTGGAAGACCCTGAAATGATTGAGGCACTCTGCCGGGCGTCTCAGGAAGGCGTGACCATTGATCTCATCATTCGGGGTTTCTGTTGTTTGCGGCCCGGTGTTTCCGGCCATTCGGAGAACATTCGTGTGCGCTCCATTATTGGACGTTTTCTAGAACATTCGCGTATCTACTACTTCGCTAATGGACAAGCTGAGCGCTTGAATGGCGACTTCTACATCGGCTCAGCCGACTGGATGTACCGCAACTTATCCAAGCGCATTGAGGTAGTCACTCCCGTCCATAGTCCGGTTCCCAGGCAGCGGTTGACCGAGATCCTCGATCTCTGCCTAAAAGATAAAAGGCAATCGTGGGTGTTGGGTGGTGACGCTCAGTATCGCCGCGTTGCAACCGACCAGGCGTCGCGCGAAGAGCCGGGAATCCATCAAAAGCTGATGGACTTGGCAACCAGCGAGACCTAGTGTACGGCCAGGACTAAAGTGCACTAACCTTCACGCGATTGTCATCACCTGACTGACACTCGGCAGTATGATACCGGCTGTTGGTTGCAGACATCCTTCACCTTCATACGTTCTTTATCTTTCCGTTCTCTATCGACCAGAACGCGGTGATGGAAGATCATCCGAAGATCTGGGCGAAGCACGACCAATGGTTCGACAAGCTAGATGAGTGGGTCACGCGCCACGTCGAGCCCGAACGTGAGCCAAATGCCAAAGAAGTCTTTCAGTGGCGGCGCAGTTGTCAAACCAGTTTCGATCTGCGGTCACCTGCTTACCAGGACATGGTGTTTTTTCACCCGTTCATTCGACGGGCATTCTTCGACACCGCGGCAACGACGGGTAAACACGACGCCCTGGTACACAGCTACTCACTCGAATCGCCGTCGGGTTCCCGTCTCTTTTATATAGCCGAAGATATCGGCGGTTCGTCAGCAGAAGTTGAGGTAACCAGCGTTCGTCTTCTGCTATTCGGTAACGGCATCAGCATCTTGACAATCGGCATCGAAGCACACGACCTCTCTTTCGGCCATGCGCTTTGGATAAACGAGATGATGCGAAAGATTTACCCGTCAAGCGATCGTCAACTGGAGTCAGGCCGCATACCCAATCGGATGGCGCTCGTGCAGGAGGAGAGCGGCCGCCGGAATACCCTGATCGAAGAGGGATTCGAAAACAGCCGCCTGATCGCTCTCCGTCCGCAACTGTCCCGCATTCTACTCGGGCTGCTCCAGTTCGCAAGCTACCGACAGCAGGAATTTGAGCCGGTTTTGGATGAACGCATGATTGTTAATACGTTCGTCAAGCTGGATGGAAGGCAGCTTCCCGACGGATACGAGTTCTCAGAAGAGTATGAAGTTGCTTTCAGCCGCCTTCTTTATGTCGATCGGGAAGGCCCTGGTTACCGTTACGAAACTCATTTCATCCGAGAGGAAATGAGAAAGCAAGTTTACCGCCGCTGGCAACACCAAGGCACGCTGTACGGTTTCACAAGTTACTCCAACGTCACATCTACCATTGCTCTTCCGGAACGCGCTGGAGCGAACGCCCTGGTGTATCGCATGTTCAACAGCAAGAATCACCTGATTGCGCTGATAGCTTTGTTCTATCGGGCCACCCTGCTGGACTTCGCGCGTGAGTCAGCGCTGGTTTCGCGCCAGCTGTTTCCCATATTCTCGGGGCAAGTCGTCCGCCACAAGCACATTCAGTTTGCCACTAAGCTTATGGCCGACTTTCATTACTTCAACAACTATTGGTTTTTTGACGAGCTAACTACCAAAGATGAGGAGCTAGAGCACTTCCAACTCTTTTGCAGCGCGTACCGCATTAGTGAGCTGAAGGAGAGCCTGGGCGATCAGATCGGGAAGCTGGCCGGGTACATCGATCGCCTGTACGCGCTGCGTAATAGCGATGCTGTCAATCGCCTTGCGATGCTCAGCGTCATTCTGGGTATCGGTGCGCTCGTCACGGGCTTCTACGGGATGAATATCCCTCATCTTCAGAAGCTGCTCGGGAACGATCTGCTGTCTATCGTCTCGTTTGCCGTAACTCTCTTGATGACAGCCGGGTCTGTCTGCTTCATTGTCTACATTGTGGGATCAAATTGGGTGGATTTTCGCGCTAGCCTGCTACCGCATCGTTATCGCAAAACGCTCCGTCCAAACAGTCTGCGGCGGCTCGGTGACGCTGAGTTGCTCGAAGATGATGAACAGGGAGCATTGTTTCAACATCGATCATCTGATGGATCTTAGAGCGGACAAGAAGCTGCAGTATTTGGTTACAACCAGGTTCATAGCGATTCTTGCTCTTGATTCCGTCTGCTATTTCCCCTACTCTCCCCTGTGGAAGAGGTGAATCTTCAAATGGAAGCTGCCATTCGTGAAGCCGGTGAACGGGATCCAGTAAGGACGGGGAGAAATCCCGAAGACTTAAAGCGGGCTTTCCTGGAGAAGTTGATCTTCAGCCAAGCGCATAAACCCAAAACGGCCTCGACGCTCGACAATTACACAGCGCTGGCCTCAGTCGTGCGAGATCGGCTGGTGCCGAATTGGTTGGACACTCAGGAAGCGGTGGCCGAATCCGACGCGCGCGTCGTTTGCTACTTTTCAGCGGAGTTCCTCCTAGGTCCTCACCTGGGCAACAATCTTCTGGCACTCGGTATGACGGCCCAAGCGCAGACGGCCATGCAGGAGCTAGGGCTTAACTTTGCGGACATCCTGACGGAGGAAGAAGAACCCGGTTTGGGCAACGGCGGTTTGGGCCGCCTTGCTGCGTGCTACCTGGATTCACTCGCAACCTTGAGAATTCCGGCACTCGGGTTCGGCATTCGATACGAATTCGGAATTTTTGACCAGATCATCCGTGATGGATGGCAGGTAGAGATCACCGATCGCTGGTTGCAATGGGGTAATCCGTGGGAAGTGGCTCAGCCGGAAGAAGCGCTCGACGTCAGCTTCGGCGGTCATTCGGAAGCCTTTCAGGATGAAAAGAATCGGTGGCGCGTGCGATGGGTTCCGGACTATGTTGTGAGAGCTATCCCTTACGACACTCCCATTGCCGGGTACCGCACCGATATCGTGAACACACTGCGTCTCTGGAAAGCCGAAGCCGTGCACTCATTCGATTTCCAGGCCTTTAATGTGGGAGACTACTTCGGCTCCGTTCGGGAAAAAATGAGCTCGGAGAATATATCGAAGATTCTCTATCCGAACGATGAAGACATTAAGGGGAAAGAATTGCGCCTGGAGCAACAATTCTTCTTCGTCTCTGCCTCCTTGCAGAATCTGATTCGTCTGCATTTAGCGCATGGCCGCCGTCTGGACAAGTTCCATGAGAAATGGGCTGTGCAGATGAACGATACCCACCCGTCCATTGGCGTGGCGGAGCTTATGCGCCTTCTGATCGATGAGCATGAGCTGGACTGGGATACTGCCTGGAAGATCACGCTAGCGACCCTCGGTTATACAAACCACACCTTGCTGCCCGAGGCGCTAGAGAAATGGCCCATTGAACTATTTCGCCGTTTGCTTCCGAGGCACCTTGAGATCATCTACGAGATCAATAAGCGATTTCTAAATGACGTGCACTCTCGTTATAACGGCGATACGGCTCGTGCACGCCGCTTGTCGTTGATCGACGAGGATGGAGAGCGATACGTCCGAATGGCTCATTTGGCAACAGTCGGCAGCCATGCGATCAACGGCGTTGCGGCCCTTCACACGGAACTGCTCAAGAAGGACGTCCTGCGTGATTTCTATGAGTTGTATCCCGAGCGGTTTAGCAATAAGACCAATGGCGTGACACCGAGGCGGTGGCTTGCCCTAGCAAACCCTGGGTTGGGGGCATTAATCACTGAGTGGATTGGAGAAGATTGGGTCAAGGACCTGGGCGAGCTGAAACGCCTTGAGACCCACGCAGAAGACAAGGAGTTCCGGGAGAAATGGCGTCGTGCTCAGCACAACACCAAGGAGCGGCTGGTCCAGTACATCGAAAAGAAGACTGGGATTCAAGTGGACGCTACTTCCATGTTCGATGTGATGGTGAAGCGCATTCACGAATATAAACGCCAGCACCTGGCAGTTCTGCACATCATTACGCTGTACCACCGCCTCAAGCAGAACCCGGATACGGCCTTAACGCCACGCACTTTTCTGTTCGGCGGTAAAGCGGCACCGGGGTATTACATGGCCAAGCTCATCATCAAGCTGGTGAACTCCGTGGCTGAAGTGGTGAACGTGGATCCCGATGTTCGCGGCCGCTTACGCATCGTGTTTTTGCCCGACTACAACGTGACCTTCGGGCAGCAGGTTTATCCGGCGGCCGATCTCTCTCAGCAGATTTCGCTGGCGGGCAAGGAAGCTTCCGGGACCGGAAACATGAAGTTCGCTTTAAGCGGCGCTCTTACGATCGGGACTCTGGATGGAGCCAATATTGAGATTCGGGACGCGGTAGGACATGAGAACTTCTTCCACTTCGGACTGACTGCGACCGAAGTCTATGCTGCCAAGGCCAAGGGTTACCGACCGGAAGATTACTACTCGGCGAACGACAAATTGCGTCAGGTGATCGAGAGCCTGGCATCCGGGGAGTTCTCGAGCGGCGACTCCGGACTGTTCCGTCCATTGGTCGATTCTCTGCGTTCCCAGGATCCGTATATGCTGTTTGCTGACTATCAGGCGTATGTGGATTGCCAAGACCGCGTCGGGACTCTCTTCCAGGATGCAGACTCCTGGGCTCGCATGTCGATCCTCAACACGGCAAGGATGGGTAGCTTCTCCTCAGATCGAGCAATTCGAGAGTATTGCACGGAAATCTGGAATGCTAAACCTCTCGCGCAAACGACTGGATCCCGCCTTGACTCTTCGCTTTGATTACCGGCAACAGTTCGCCAAGATAGTGGAAGGAGGCGAAGATGAGTGAAGATCCAATCCTGGTCGTAGGGGCAGGGCCTACCGGCCTCAATTTGGCCTTAAGCTTGGCGCGAAGGGGCGTTTCGTTTCGTCAGATCTCAGCGGACAAAGGCCCAGGACAGCACTCTCGGGCTATGGCAGTACAAGCGCGTACCCTCGAGTTCTATCGCCAGTTCGGGTTCGCAGACGCCGTAGTGGAGCGCGGCATCAAAACCGAAACAGCTCACATTCGGGCCGGCGGTGAGGGAACAGGGCGCGAAGTCACGACCATCCATTTCCAGGATGTCGGCGGGAACATCAGCCCTTATCCATTTCTCCTGACATTTCCGCAGGACGACCATGAGCGATTCCTGTTGGAACAACTCAAAGCGACGGGTCACGACGTGCAGTGGGGAGCGAAATTAATCCGCTTCACCCAGAACGACAAGGAGGTGGTCGCGACCATTGCTCATGAAGACGGCCGGACCGAAGATGTGCGTGCACCCTATATCTGTGGTTGCGACGGAGCGCATAGCTGCGTTCGTGAAACGCTGGCGCTTGGGTTCCCGGGCGGCACCTACGAACAACTCTTTTATGTAGCCGACGTGAAAATCTCGCGCGGGTTCGATCGTGATTTTTATCTCAACCTGGGAGCTCAGATCGTGGCGTTGATGCTGCCGGTTCGCGCAGGCGGCATGCAGAGGCTGATCGGACTTGTTCCGTCCAGCCTCTCAGACCGGCACGATTTGACGTACGAAGACATTCGGCATCACGTAGAACCTTTACTAAACGTGCAAGTGACGGAAGTCAACTGGTTTGCGACTTACCGTGTCCATCACCGGGTGGCCGATCGGTTCCGCGTAGGTCGCGCTTTCCTCTTAGGGGACGCTGGGCACATCCATAGTCCGGCCGGGGGGCAAGGCATGAATACCGGCATCGGTGACGCAATCAACCTGGGCTGGAAGTTAGCAGATGTGATGAAAGGCAGGGCTAACGATTCGCTCCTAAACAGCTACGAATCCGAGCGAATCGGATTTGCACGTGCGCTGGTGGACACCACTGATCGCGCTTTCACTTCTATGGTTGCCGAGGGACTGCGAGGCGAACTCGCCCGAAAAGTCGTAATGCCTCTTGTCTCTTCGGTCGCAACTCGCTTCGATATAGGCCGGCATGCGTTTTTCCGGACGCTCTCGCAAACCCGTATTCACTATCCTGATAGCCCGTTGAGTGAAGGGCGAGCGGGAGACGTGCACGGCGGAGACCGGTTGCCGTGGGCTGGTTCGGGCGCACAGGACAACTTTGCACCGTTGAGCTCTCTCGATTGGCAGGTCCATGTATACGGCGACGTTGATCGCGAGTTTCAAGAAGCCTGTAGCCGTCTGGGTGTTCCGCTGCAATCCTTTCAGTGGACGGACGCAGCGCGAGAAGCCGGACTCAAGCGCAGTGCAGCTTACCTTGTCCGACCGGATGGTTACGTTGCCCTGGCGTCATCGGAGCAAAACATAACCCGCATCAAGGATTACCTCGTCACGCTTGGCCTACAGCTTGATAAACGAGAGCCTTCGTTGGCGAATAGTGTGACATAACGCATCCTGATCGACGCGTCTGGTGACGATTCGCGGTCGAGGTCGTTCTGGCCCGATGCGCCAACATCTAAAGCACTGATAAGTCTCAGATGACACTTCGCGGGCGTACGACTTACCATCGAGATTGACTCGATGATTGATACTCCCTCTTCTTACAAACTCTCGCGATTTCTCCCTCTCGCCGTTCTCGCCTTTTTACAATTACCTTCCCTCTGCCCGGGGCAATCGCAAGCAGGAGGAGCGCCAAACGAGGATGTTCTTCTCTTCAACAATGGCGAAAAGCTGGTAGGTAAACTGAAGCGTTCAACCGGCACCTCCGTTGTCTTCCATAGCGACATGGTCGGCGACGTTACGGCCGATTGGAGCAAAATCAAGGAGCTAAGATCGGAACAGAAGTTCGCAGTCGTACCCAAAGGCGTCAACCTCGAGAAGTCCGATAATGCAAGCAGCATTCCACAAGGCAAGGTGTCAGTTGCTGAAGGCAAGCTGCAGCTGAAAAGGGCCGAAGATCCGGCGCCTGTGACGATGCCGCTGAGCGAAACGGCGGATGTCATCGATTCGAATCTTTTCGACAAGGTCGTGTTAAGTCGGCCTTCCTGGTATCAGAACTGGAAGGGCGCAGCGACCGTCGGACTGGCGATTGTCAATGCCACTCAGCAAAGTCAAAGCTACACAAGTGCAGTTTCTCTGGTGCGCGCAATTCCAGGGGAGGAGTGGATGAATCCGGAAAACCGGACCAGCTTCAACTTCACATCCTCGTACGGAAAATTGACACAGCCCGATACGCCGGAAGTGAAAACGTCGATCTATCATGCCGACGCCGAGCGCGATCATTACTTTAGTCCAAGGCTCTTCCTGTTTGCGGAAGCAACCTTCGACCACGACTACTCTCAGGGACTGGATTTGTCCCAGACGTATGGCTCCGGACTCGGCTGGACCGTCCTGAAGGATCCCAACTCTCAGCTCGATTTGAAAGCACAGCTTGCATTTATCGACCAAATGTTCACAGATCCAAGTACGAACCAGCGCCTTCTTAGCTCAGTCTTCTCGGAAAGCTACAACCGGAAGTTCCTGAAGAAGATCACATTTCACGAAGACATTTCTGCATCGCCTTCCTGGTCGAACCTGCACGCCTATTCGGCAACAGGCAATACAAATTTATCGGTGCCGATAATCAAGCGGCTCAACTTCACCGTGGGCGTTCTGGATACCTTTCTAAACAATCCGTCTCCTGGTTTCCGCAAGAACTCGTTCCAGTTCAGTTCGGGGATAACGGTCGTCATCCCCTAAGGGCTTTCGAGAAATCCGTCTACAAGCTCCCGGCTGTCTTCACGGTGATCGCTGGAATTTCCTGCTCTTTCACCATCCTGTTGAGGGCAGGAACGCTGGAATCCATGATCTGCTTGAGCTTGTTGATCTGGGCGTTGATGCCGGTCGCAAGATCTTCATAGACCTGTTGTTGCGAGGCTGTGGGCTGGGAGTCGGACTGCGCCACAGCGGACAGCAAGGCCGCGAGTTTATTATTCAGCCTCACCGGGAAGTTGAGTGGATCTTCGCTGGCTCTGTTCTTCGTTTGATAAAGGGCCTCTTCCACGCTGGTTAACTCTGTATTCAGGCTCTTCGCGCGATCGGCTACCGCTTTCGATTTTTCAGTTTCGCCAGACGCCTTGAGCCGCGCCGTCAGTTCGTCGATCTGCTTGCGGACATCGCGGATCTCAACGACCGCTTTGTTGGTTTGCGTTAATTTGTCCCGTAACTGCAGTTCCAATTCCAGTTGCGCCAGGTACTGTTCGGGAGTTGTTTGGATTCGAGGATCCTGCCGCACTTCAAACTTCTGAGTTTGCGTCTTGCCGTTTGCCGTCAGCTTCACCTGATAGGTCCCGGGAACAACTAGGGGTCCGCGAATACCGCCGGCCCATAGAATCATGCCGGGAAAACCAGTCGCATCCGGGTAGCGGAGGTCCCACTCAAAACGGTTCAAGCCTTCTTCGGCCGGCAGCTTCGGAGATCGGCCGCCACGAGGTCCTTGCTCTGCTTCTTCCTCTTCTGCTGAGCCCGCCTGAGCAGCCCGTTCCGCTTTTTCAGCGGGCTTGCTGGAGAACTTTTTAATACTCTTGCCGCTTGCGTCCAGGAACTCCAGGGTTACCTCGTCCTGGGGCTTGTTTTTCAACCAGTAGTAAACGACAGTTCCCAGTGCCGGGTTCATTCCCTCATTTGTTGCAACTCGTCCAAAACCTCGGGCAAAAGCCGCACGATACGTATGCTTCGGCTGAAACAGATGAATGTCGTCGTTCGCAGTACCCGGCTCGCCAGTTGCGCCAGCATTTGTGTATCATCCAGAATCCAGAATGCCCGACCATGCGTCGCGGCTACCAACTCATGCTCGCCCTTATGGATAGTGAGGTCGGCGATTTGTGTTACCGGCAAATTGAGTTGCAGCGACTGCCACTTGTCGCCGCCGTTAAACGAAACATAGATACCTGTTTCAGTACCCGCATACAACAGGTCCTTGCGATTCGGATCTTCCCGCACAACGCTGGTGAAGGCTGTTTGCGGAATGCCCTCGGTGATTTTGCGCCATGTCTTACCGAAGTCGGTCGTCTTGTACAAATAGGGCCGATTGTCGTCGAACTTATACATGGTGGACGCGATGTACGCTGTTCCGGCGTCGAAAGGCGAAGCTTCGATTGAATTCACCTGAATCCACTCCGGCGCATCCTTAGGCGTGACATTCTCCCAGTGCTGGCCGCCATCACGGGTAAGATGCACCAGACCGTCATCGGCACCTACCCACATCACACCCTTCTTCACGGGCGATTCGCTCACGGTGAAGATCGTGTCATAGTATTCAACGCTGGTATTGTCTTTCGTGATTGGACCACCCGAGGAGATCTGCTTCGATTTGTCGTTGCGCGTCAGGTCCGGGCTGATCGGCTTCCATGTCTGGCCCTCGTCCTTGGACGCGAACAGAGCGTTGCCCCCGGCGTAGAGCGTGCCAGGATCATGCACTGAGAACAGGAGAGGAAAGTTCCATTGAAAGCGGTACTTCAACTTATCTGGAGCCCAACCCATCTCGTTATCAGGCCAGATGGTCACGTTCCGAGTCTGGCCGTCGCGATGGTTATAACGTGTGATCAAGCCGTCGTATGAGCCTGCGAAAACAACCTCAGCGTCCTTCGGCAGCGGCGCAATCCAACCGCTCTCACCGCCTCCTACCGGATACCAATTGCGCTCACCGATTCCGCCGCGTAGCGCTACGAGTCGCGATCTTTACCGTCGTGTTGTCCTGCTGAGCGCCATAAGCGTGATAAGGAAAATCGTTGTCGAGTGTCACTCGATAGAACTGGGCTGTCGGCTGATTATCTTCGGTGCTCCAGTTCTTGCCGGCATTGGTCGAGATGGTAGCGCCGCCGTCGTTCGCTTCAATCATGCGCTGCGGATCGCTCTGGGAGATCCAGAGGGCATGGTTATCGCCGTGCGGGACAGCGATCGTGTTCCATGTTTTACCACCGTCATCAGAGCGAAAGAATTCAACGTTAGTCGCATAAACCCGGTTCGGGTCTTTGGGATCAGCAAAGATCCGCCCGTAGTACCAGGCACGCTGCCTGAGCTTGCGCTCCTCATTCACCTTGGTCCAGGTCTTACCTGCATCGTCCGAGCGGAACACACCCCCATCTTCGGCCTCAATCACCGCCCAGAGGCGATCCGGATTGGCCGGCGAAACAGTAAGTCCAATGTTGCCGATGAGTGCCCTTCGGTAATCCCGGGTTCTTGGTTAACTCCTTCCAGGTGTCCCCGCCATCAGTACTCTTGAAGATCCCGCTCCCTGGGCCGCCGCTCTCCAGATCCCAAGGCTTCCGGTAGACTTCCCAGAAGCCTGCATACAGGACGTTCGCGTTAGTTGGATCGAACACAAGCTCGATCGCACCGGCTTTTGGACCGCGGGAGAAATATCTTGTCCCATGTCTTTCCGCCATCTTTGGATCGGTAAATGCCCCGCTCTTCGTTCGGGCGCCCACACATGACCGAGAGCCGCCACGTACACTAGATCCGGGTTTTTCGGATGAACCCGTACCCGCGCAATCTGACGGGTGTTCTCCAGGCCGATGTGCTTCCAGGTCTTGCCCGCATCCATCGACTTGTACATGCCGTCACCGTTGGAGACGTTGCCGCGAATGTCGTACTCGCCTGTGCCGACGTAAATGACGTTCGGGTCGGATTCGGCAACGGCGATGTCACCGATCGAGGTAGTACCGAACGGTTGTCCATCCGTCACGCATTCCCAATTCGCACCGCTGTTTGGTGGTTTCCAAACGCCACCGTCGGCGCCGCCGAAGTAGAAGGTATTTGGCTGTGAATCGACTCCGGTAACGGCCGCAACCCGGCCGCCACGGAACGGTCCAATCGATCGCCACTTCAGCGTCTTCAAAACGCTCATGTCCTGTGCCGGCAAGAGTGTGGCAGTGAGCAGGCACAAAGCTTTCAGAGATGGTCTCAACATGGTCAGAACTTGATCTTTCGTAATTGAATGCGTTTGCAATCTTATTGCTGGTTCGAGCCGCTGTGACTGGGCCCGGGTTGGTTTGAAGCAGCCGGTATTTCTTGTAAGTGATGTCCAGCAAGCAAGGAATTGAATCGCGCATAGATCCACGCTCATTGCTTTGTCGAATCGCGCCTGGACGGCTTCAAATCGACCCGTCAGAATCTTGAAATTTCGTAATCCTGCTCAGTTGGACCGTTATCGCCGGTTTCCACTGTCCGCGCCAAGTGCCGCGATCTGGTTGTTCAATTTGATCGGAAAATTCAGAGGATCTTCGTTCGCCCGATTGCGGACCTGGTAAATGTCTTCTTCAATGGTGGACGAGTTTGTCCCGCAGTGCCGCACCAGCCGATCGTAACGCTTCATCATTCGCCTTCTCACCGCGCTCTTTGGCGGCCTTGTTGACTTCTCGAATTTTCATCACCATCTCATCCGCACTTACTCACCTGGTCCCGAATCTTCGATGCCAGTTCGAATTGTTCCTGTCAATTCCGCCATCGTCGTCTTTGGATCGCGGATCCATCTTGAGTGCAAGCGGTTGAGTCTCGTCTTCCCGTTGGCCTCCACACGCACCTGGTAGTCCGCCGGGTACTGCCATCGGTCCTTGCTCCGCTCGCGCACCCCACATCACTTCGCCCTCGAATACCGTCGCTCCCGGATATCGAAGGTCCCAAGTGAATCGATTCAGGCCCGCTTTTCGTCCGGGAGGAGGGGTTCGGGGCGGCCCAAAATCTTCATCCTCTTCCTCGGCCTTCTTCTTGGCTCTTGGCTTCTTGATCGGCAGAACCTACAAACGTTCGCACCACACTGCCGCCAGCATCCAATATTGAGATTTTCACTTCAGAGGCTTCTTTTGGAAGGTAATAGTCGATCGCGGCGGGACGAAATGAGCGAATCGCTTCGCCCGGCTTGAACAGATGCAACGTCTTGGCTAGATAGCGGAGGCTTCATCTGGCGCAGAACATCTGCATGGTCCAGGACATAAAAGGAACGTCCATGCGTGGCAATCACCAAATCGTCGCCTTGAATCACAAGATCGGATACCTGGGTATCGGGTAGATTCAGACGCAGTGATTGCCAATGGTCACCATCGTCGAACGAAATATATATCCCATGCTCTGTGCCCGCGTACAGTAATCCAGGTTGCTGTGGATCCTCGCGCGTCACGTGTACATAATCGGATGGGCCAATGCCACCAACGATCTTGGTCCATGTCTTTCCGAAATCGTGAGTGCGGTAAATGTAAGGCTTACGGTCGTCCAGTTGATAACGCTTGGCGGCGAGGTAAGCAGTGCCCGTCTCGTGCCGCGACGCATCGATCATGCTAATGCGGCTGAACTCCGGCATATCTTTCGGTGTGATGGTTGACCACGTCTTACCGCCATCGCGAGTGATGGAAGCCACACCATCGTCCGATCCTGTCCAGATCTGATTTGCGTCCTGGTAAGACGGCGCAATGGTGAAGATCGTGCCATAGATCTCCGGTCCATTCTGATCCTTAGTAATCGGGCCGCCTGAATCGCCCAGAGTTTTTGGATCAGCCCGCGTTAAGTCTGGACTGATGCTGTTCCAACTCTGCCCTTGGTTCGTTGTTTTCCATAGGTGCTGGGAGGAGGTATAGATCACATTTGAATCTAAAGGCGAAAAGACGATCGGGTATGTCCATTGCCAGCGCTCCTTCAACGAGGAAGCCGGCATGCCGGAAAAGAACAGCGGGATAAACCTGGACGTCTCGCATGGCGCCGGTCGCGCGATCGAACCGAGTCAGCAAGGCGCCCTGGCTTCCTGCAAAGAAAGATATTCGGGTCCTTCGGGTCCGGCGCAATATAACCGCTCTCGCCTCCTCCCACGGCATAGAGAGGCGCAAACATTCCGGTGCCAATCAAGCCGCCGCGCCGTCCACCGGCCTCACTTTGAACGCAGACCGTCGTGTTGTCCTGCTGAGCCCCGCACACCTGATACGGGACGTCTTTCGTGGTTGCAACGTGGTAGAGCTGGGCAGTCGGAAACTCCTCTCCGGTCCACGTCTCGCCACCATTCAACGAAACCGTGCCGCCGCCATCATTGCTGCTGATCATGCGCTTGTTATTTGTTGGGTCGATCCAAAGATCGTGATGATCGCTGTGCGGCCGTTCGAATCACCTTCAAGCTCTTGCCGGCAGTGGTGGATTTCAGGAATGCCACGTTCATCGCGTAGATCGTGTCTTTTTCTTTCGGATCGGCGGCAATCGCGAGAAATAGAAGGATCGCTGCAGGCACGCCGGTCCTCGCTCACAAGCGTCCACGATTCGCCACGCGTCGTCCGACTTGAAAAGTCCGCCGTCCGTCGCCTCGACCATCGCGTAAATACGCTTCGAGTCAACCGGCGAAATGGCAACACCAATCTTCCCGATGATGCCCTTGGGCAAGCCATTGTTGCGCGTGATCTCCTTCCAGTGTCACCACCGTCGACTGACTTGAAAAGCCCGCTGCCCGGGCCTCCATCGTTCAGCATCCAAGGTGTTCGGTATACATCCCACAGTGCCGCGAACAGCACTCTTAGAGTTGCTGGGATCCATAGCGAGTTCGATCGCGCCCGAATGGTCATCACGGAAAAGAACGCGTTTCCAGTTCTTGCCGCCATCGGCATGAACGGAACACGCCGCGCTCGGTGTTGGGCCCGTACGGATGACCCAGCGCCGCAACATACACCAGGTTCGGGTCGTGAGGATCGACGCGAATCTTTGCGATGGCTTGAGTGTCGCCGTCAGCCGGATTTAACCCAGGTTTTGCCGGCGTCCGTCGACTTATATACACCGTCGCCCTGCATGATGTTGCCGCGCAGTTCCGTCTCGCCGGTCCCGATGTAGACCACATCGGGATTTGAGGGAGCCACAGCAATTGCCCCTGACGGATGAACTACTTAACTGCCCATCGCTGACCGGCTTCCAGGTGGTTCCGCCATCGGTGGTCTTCCACACGCCGCCACCCACTGCGCCAAAGTAGTACTCGGCAGGACGGCCCACAATCCCAGTCGCAGCTAGCGATCGACCGCCACGGTTCGGACCTATATTGCGCCACTTCAATGCAGCAAACAGGGACGGATCAGAGTCGGCGCCATAAGAGCAACCGATGGATAGCAGCAGAACGACGGTGTAACGGGCGATTTTCATTGATGTCGAATCCTCAGGATGGCAGTCTGGATTCGACGAGGAATAGAATCTGCCAGGCCGGTTATCGCGGCCATATTCTATGGTTTTAATAACCATACCGCAGACCGACTTGACAAAATCGAGCGTAAGCGCAAAGAGGCCCGGAACAGTATCTCCGGGCCTCTTCTACATGGTGAATAGGATGACTGCCCGGCGATGTCCGGCCGGGTCAAGAACAAACGCTAAGGCAGCATCTTGCCGCCTGTTACATCGAAGATTCCACCAGTAATGAACCTCGCGTCTTCAGAAGCTAAGAATACGTACATCGGCGCCAGTTCGGCAGGTTGGGCAGGTCGTTCCATCGGGTTGGTCTTGCCGAACTGCTTAACCTTCTCTTCTGGCATGGTCGCGGGTATCAAAGGAGTCCAGACAGGCCCGGGAGCTACGGCGTTTACGCGGATTCCCTGTTTGATAGCTGCCTGTGCGAGACCCTTCGTGAAAGTCACAATAGCGCCTTTGGTACTTGCGTACGCCAACAGTTGCGGGGAAGGCTGGTAGGCCTGAACGGAGGTGGTATTGAGGATCACGCCGCCTTCTTTCATCTGTTTGAGGGCGGCCCTGCTCAGATAAAACATAGCGCTCACATTCGTCTTAAATGTCTTGTCCCACTCGTCCGGCGTGAGTTCGTCAATGGACTCGATGCGACATCTGAAACGCTGCGTTATTGACGAGAATGTCAATCGCGCCCAAATCACTTACAGTGCGTTGAATCAGTTCTTCACAGTGCGAGACATCTTCAATGGTGCCGGGCAAGGATAGAGCTTTCCGTCCTGCGCTTGAGATCAGACGCACGGTCTCCTGAGCATCTTCCTCCTCATTAAGGTAGGAAATCGCGACATCCGCGCCTTCCCGCGCAAAAGCCAAAGCAACAGCACGGCCGATTCCACTGTCACCGCCAGTAATCAAGGCCTTCTTGCCGACCAATTTTCCAGTGCCTTTGTACGACTTTTCACCATAGTCCGGCTGAACATTCATTTGTGCTGATGAGCCGACACTACCTTCCTGATTATTTTCATTGAACTCAGGTTTAGGTCCCTTGTCCCGTGGGTCACCAGTCTGCGGCGAAACTTTTTCGTTGATCGTTTCTGTACTCATAAATGGACCTTCCACTTATGGACAGACAAGTCGACGGAAGGTTACTGCGGTTACATACCAGCCTTCACGAACACTTTATCTGCTGCCGCGATACTTGCGTCTTTTTCAAGGATGCGAACTTTTACGGGCTGCAGGCCGGATTTAGACTGCGGCTTGGCAATAAAAGTCAGCACATACTGATGCTGCATCTGTTGTGTAATCTGCTGCAGGAAAGGTTGAAAAGAGACGGGCGCCCCGAAGCCAATCATGTAGGATTCGCCACCAGTTTCGTCAGATAGCTGCGACAAAAAGTTCTGTCCCCAGTTTTCGCGCCAGAAGGAGTGTCCGGCATGACCAGCGCTCGGGGTATAGATCGTGTAGACGATTACACCTGCTTTTTGAGCATCTTGGATCCCGCGATTTACGTACGGATTATCGGGAGTATAACCGCCGCCGAGTCCTTCGATGCCGCTACTGAACATGATCACTTCCCGACGTTCTGCGCCCTGTGGCCACCTCTTAACCGCCTCTGATAGCGAATCGTAAGGACTCACATCCGCGCCGCCGGGACCCAAGACAAGCCGTATTGTTTTCGCAGCAGCTTCGTGATCAGTCGTGAAATTAGAGGCCATCTGGTTTGTGCCGTTCCGCATATAACCAATAGCCACCTCAGTGGTGGCAGGCAGCGAGACCACAAACTGCTTTAAGGTCTGCAGCTCGGTATCGAACGTTCCACGGGCCGAATCGTCAATCAGCAGCATAAGCTGCATGGGCTTCCCGTTCTGACCGGCAGGTTCAAGGCCGGTCACCTCGCGCTTGTCCTTACCCATCTCGACAGTGAGATCCTGTCGCTCGATAGGAGGGATCTCTTTGCCGCGTTTCGGTTCAACAGTGACAACCATGCTGGTAGGTGTGCCGGGCACACCTGTTTGTGCGAAAAGTGAGCAACCCGCGCCAAGAGACACGAGTGCATAAGTCATTAACCAAGTTCTTCTCATGTTTGTTGCTTTGCGCTACCGCAGTTGGCCGGCGACCAAGCTCAGGTTAAATCAACGCAGCGGTTTCGGAGCGGCTCGCGGTAGCTTTGCTCCTACTCTTTTGATGACTCACTCTCTCCTGCGCTGCAACGATATAGTTCTGAAGCTCCAAGGCACGAACTTGAGCCGTATGTTGGCGTAAGGTGCGCTTGCGAGCGGCCTCCCCAATTCGTCTTCGCTGGTCCGGAGACATACGCAAGTTAGATCGTACGTCGGCGGCAGAACGCACTGGGAGTATTTCAGATCCAAAGGTAAAGAACGACTGCAAGCCGGGCCATTCATCGCTCATAATCGGCACTCCGCAAGCAGCGGCCTCGAATAATCGAACGCTGGGCGAGTAGCCAGAACGGACCATATCGCGGCGGGTAAGATTCAAGGTGAATGCCTGCGAGTTATAGAAGCCGCGATGCTCTGCTGCGGGTAAGTGTGCGAAGCGTTGAACGTTCGGCGGCCATACAATGTTTTCGGGATACTGTGGACCCGCCACTGCGAAGTTACTACCGTCTTCCATCTCTGCCACCTTCAGCAGCAGCTCTTCCAGCGCAGGCTGGCGATCTTCTGCGTAAGTGCCGATATAGGCCAGCTCCCATTTCTTTGCGGTAGGTTCTGGAAAGTACAACGAGGGATCGACCGAACAGTAAAGCGCTCTCGCCTGAGGTGACCCTAACCTATCTTCGAGATAGTTGAGAGTGGGACCGCCGGTGAAAGAGAGATATAGATCGTAGTTACTCACTTGTCTTCGCGACATGTACTCACAAGAGCCGCGATTCAAGTTGGCGAGAGTTACCGGAGTATCGATATCGTAAAAGCAGCGAATGCCCCGACTATTCGCCAGGACCCACTCCCCTACAGCAATACCGTCGGGCACATATGAACCAACAACTACGCAGTCAGCCTGCCGAACTAGCCCGCTGTACTGCTCCCGTAACTGCTCCAGATTGTCATAGAGCGTGACCTCACAATAAGGGAGGCTGGTAAATTCGCGGTTGCCTTCATACCACGGAACATTGCGTTCCAAAAACGTGATCTGATGGCCTAATGCGGCCAACTCCTTCAGCAAGGCTCGATAGGTAGTTGCGTGACCGTTTCCCCAGGTAGAAGTCAGACTTAAGCCCAGGAACACGCACTGAAGGCGGGGTTCGCTCAAGCCTCAATCTCCACGTTTGACTTCGCTTGCAAGGCCGTGCGCTGCAAGATATCCTCCACCAATCTCCCTCGCCGTTCGTAGGTATGGTCCGCCAGCACTCTTGAGCGAGCCGCTTCCCCGATGGCGCATGCACGTTCTGGAGAGACGGTGCCCAGCAGATCGGCGACCTCCCTTCCGTTATCTGCAATCAGGATCTCTCTTTCTGGTTGTAGAAAGGCCTCAATGCCTTCCCAATGGTCGGAAATCAAGCAAGCGGCCGCACCGGCAGCTTCGAAGACTCGCGTCGCGGGCGAGAACCCGTAGCGCGCCATGCTGTCGCGGCTAATGTTCAAAACAGTGCGAGTGGAACAATTAAAGGCATTGTGATCGCCAGTGTAGACATGCCCGACATAGCGTATGTTGGACGGCATGGGTTTATCTGCCCAGCCGCTGCCTCCCAGGACGAACCGCTGTGCGGGGGCCAGAGAAGCCGCTTTCAAAAATAACTCTTCCACGCGTTTTTCACGATCCGGCAGACGGTTGCCGAGAAAGAAAGGTCTCCGGCAAAGCGGGAATCTGCCTCCACAGGAAAATGCACATCCGGGTCGAACGCATTGTAGATTGCTTCGCAGCGGCGCGCACCCAGTTCGGTGTAATGCCCGGTGACAGGTTTCCCGCCGCCGTAAGTGAACACCATGTCGAATTGCGGCAGAGCGCTGGTGAAATGGGTCGCTCTCATCCGCCGTCATGCGCTCCAGCGTGGCCGGCGCATCCACATCCCAGAACACTTTCATCGCGCCGCTCTGGACTGTGGCCATCCGGCTCTCCAGCCACTCATCCAGCACACCGACTCCGCTTGCTTTGACAATCACGTCATCGCGTTCCGAGCGGAGCAGCAACTCTTCCACCAGTTCCGGATTGTCGGGGTCGTATACAACGATGCTCGCCCATTCCGGATCCGGGATGTCACGGTGTTTCTGACGGTGTAGGCATCTGGTTCGTAAAAAGTAATCTGGTAGCCAAGTCCGGCCAGAGCGCGCAAAACGCCGCGGTAGTAAGTAGCGGCCCCGTTCCAGTACGCCGACACCAGGCTCGATCCCCAAAACGCGATTCTCACTGTGGATCTCCGCAAGCGCGTTTGCCGAATCTGTAGCGGGGTTTGTGTCCCTGCCGGTAGATAGTCAGGAGTTGATCCACCCGATGCTCGCAGGTGTGGCGATCCCGTATCGTCTCCAGCCCGCTGGCTGAAGCTCGTCTGCAAGTTGCCTCATCGTTACACGTCGCGCAGACAACGTTCCATTTGCCTGCCGTCCTTCGCCATGAGGAAGTCTTGCCGACGCGAAACAATCCCTCCGTATCGCTCCATGGCGCCGAAATCAAGCGGAATCCCGCACGCCAATGCCTCAAAGGGACGAATGGTCGGAATACCGGCAACTGTTGCCGACATAGGGCCGCGCGGCACATGCACCGTGGCGTGGAATCGGGAGAAAACTTCCGGCACTTCGTAATTCGGGAGCCAGCCCCGCGTAATGATTCCGGCTTCCGACAATTCTCGTAGCGCGAAGTCCGGGATAACGAACGCCATGCACCTGCCCGCAACCGCCTTCGCGAACCGGCTGGAGGAGATAATCTCGGAATCTCCGATTCGCTCCTCATCGCCCCAATTTCCGATCCAGACCACGTCACGCCTCTGGCCTTCAAATTCTCGCGGATAGAACACGCGAGTGTCGGCAGCCTCATGCCACACATGAACCTGACGTCCCCAGCCCAGACGTTGATAGGCCCGCTTCAGAGATGCCCCATAGGCCAGCACGCCATCATAATTCTCCAGGTCGAATCTGGCCAGTTCCTCCGTCGCGGTGGAGGCGCGGTGATGGGTGTCATGGAACAGAACGCGCAAAGCGCTGTGTTGCGCCCGATAGCGTCCTATTTGGGCGACCAGTTCAGGCTCGTTCCACTCGTGAACGATTGCCAGGTCGACGCCGTCTAACCAGTCATCAAGCCGCAACTCAGCGTTACGGTAGGAATGGCTTTGGAGGCCTGGGAACACGCCCCTGAATTCTTCAAGCGCACGAGTTCCGTGCTCACGCAGCAGATTTTCACGGCTCCAGCCGTTCTCGGGCTCAAAAACCTGTACATCGTGTCCGCGTGCAATCAGTTCCGCAGCGATTCCTCGCAGAAAATGTGCATTCCCGTGGTTCCAGTCTGAGACCAGCGAGTGGTAGAACAATGCTATCCGCAAACTCAAGCGGCGACCCCTTTTTCACTTGAACGGCGGTTCAAGAGATCGTGATAAGCCGCCATGTAGGACTGATGAAAACTCATTTCGTTGTAGCGCTTGGAATGCTCGCAAGCAGCGCGTCCCAAGCGGAGGCATTCGACCGGATCGTGGCTTAAGCGCTCGATCACTTCAGCCCACTTCGAAGCATCCCGAGCGTCCGCAAACAGAGCTGCATCGCCCCAAAGTTCTCGCGCGCTTACCGTATCAGCAAGCACAAGGCAACATCCCGCACGTGCCGCCTCAAGGATTGCCAAGCCAAAAGGCTCGTACAAGGCTGGATGCACGAAGATAGTGGCGCGACCCATTCGGTTCAGCAGCTCTCCGTAGGGGATGTGGCCGAGCATTTTCACCGGCTCCATTGCATTCGATAGCTCGTTGCTACCTGCCAAGTAGATAGGCCACGAGATCTCTTGAGCGACTTCTCGTAAAAGCGAAAAGTTTTTCGCCTCATCCCACACCCGGCCAGCCGCGAGACAGAATGGCTCTTTGTCGACCGGCATTGAGCTAGGGGTCGAACTGAAGTTCCAAACCTTACGGATTTTCTGCGCAGGCACTTGATACAAGGCTTCCACTTCGGCCGCGATGTACTCGGAAGGTGCGATTACAGCGTCGCACGCCAGCAGTCCCGCCCGAACACGCCGACGATACTCATCCCATTCCCTGGGCGGTTCACACCCATGAACGGCACGCCACCAAGAGACAACGCAAGAGTGTGCCACCACCAACACAGGACAGTCCCACGCCAGAGCAGCATGGGCATACCCGTTCAAGTGCATCAGATCGGGGCAGCATTCGTCGCGCAACTCCAGCAGCCAATGGCCGGCGGCATCGACCTCGTCCCAAGGATCCTGCTGCCACTCCAGTGCAAACTCTCGCGAGACCAGCCTTACACCTGGCGGCAACTGCATGCGCTGTTCCTCAGACGGACGCGGTCCCATGGTGGCAACGGTTACGCTGACCCGTTCCCGCACAAGGCAACAAGCCAAGTCGACGGTGTATTGCCAAACACCACCCACAGCGTCTGCTGTGATCAGAATTCGATTCAGCGCCTGAGGTGTAACAGGCCCTGCACCGCCGTTCATCGCGCGGGGATTTCCAGCTCGACAAGCGCCTTGGGGCGTTGTTCCTGAATGTCGCTGAACGAATCAAATCCATTCAGATATGCCTCGTGGGCCCGCTCCCAGGCCAGATCATCCGCGGGACCCCACATGCGTGTGTACTCAGGCGAGCCAGGATACGGGAACAGAGGCACAGGTTTATTCGCCCATACGCCATGTGCTTCCAGCTTCTGCCGCCAGATCTCCACCAGTTCTGCGTCATCCTCAGCCATGGCCAGCAGATTTGCCTGTACAAATGGCACCATTCTCTTCGCATAGACTCAGACGGTCGGTCAGTTCGTCGGTGGACATCTTGCACTTTTTATCAAGATAAGCGCGTCCGCTTTCCGTAATGCTTTCCACGCCAGCTTCGATTGAAACGCAGCCGGCCTGTGCGAGAGCATCAAGGGCCTCTTCACTCCACAGATCGATACGCGTCTGCACACCAATCTTCATTCGTCCGCTTAGCGATCTCCTTCAGAAGCGGAACATCGGGAAGAAAGATCTCGTCGATGAAGTAAATGTATTCGACACCCTGCCTCTGCAGGCCGTCTAACTCCTCCAAGACAGTTGCATGGGGACGTTTGCGGTAGTTGTTCCGGAAATTATCTTTCGCGCAAAACGTGCAATGGTATGGGCAACCGCGGGAAGTCTCCATCTCCGCACCGGGGCCTTGCGGCGGGCATCGAAACGATGATGATGATGCGCATGCTTGCGGACCACATTATCGGGCCAGTGAAGCGCCGGCAGAGCTTCATGTCGGCGGCCCGATTCGGACCCCGCACGACGACTCCGTCGCCCTCGAAATAGCAATGGATGTTCCGTTGTCCCGAGCTCCGCCAAATCAGGCAGTATTTCTTCGCATTCGCCCAGCACCACGAAGTCGGCATTCAGTCTTCTTAAGGATGGCGCGCGGAGTTGTGGATGCATGCGGACCCACCACGACCAACTTATCGCGCCACCACGCCGGAGCTCGGCATAGCTCCTGCGGAATCCGCAACTCCGGCGGCGCGCAGCGCCAGAACAGATAAGATGGTGCAGTCGTCACAACGGTGAATCGGGCCGAAGGCCTTCACCCGATCGACTATCTCAGCTTCCGTTAGCTCCTCTACTTGGCCGTCGACAACTACGACTTCGTGCCCGCGCGCTTCGAGTAAGGCTTTCGAATAGCCATACTCCACCGGCAGATGAGGCTCACGACAGCCGAAATAGATACTGCCTTCAAAGCTCCAGGCGGGGTTTATCAGAGCAAATCGCATTTAAGCTACTTGCACCTCAGACTCAGTTACGGATTTGCCTACTAACGTCGGCCGCTCGCGATACCAGTCTCGAAGGGCCCGCAAGCCGGCTTGAATACTTGTACTCGGAACCCAGCCCAGCCAGCTTTCGATTTTTGACGTGTCAGCCACGTACCATCTTTGATCGGCCAGGCGCTCGGCTCCCCACTCCACTTCTATCTCTCTATCCAGCAGCTCGCGAATGTCACGCAGCAGTTCCAGAAGACTGGTGCTGTTCCGCCGGTCCGCCACCCACATTGAATGCCTCACCGGACAGGGCGCCAATGTTGTCCGTGCGCTGTCCGCATCGCCCGCACCAGGTCTTCCACGAACAAAAGATCTCGCACCTGCTTACCGTCACCATAGATTGTGATCGGTTCGCCCTTCATGGCCTGCCGGACAAATGAGCGACCCAGCCCTGATCTTCCGACCCCAACTGGTACGGGCCGTAGATGCAGCTCATCCGGAAAACGGTGGCCGGAATCCGGTAAGAATGAGCATAATCGAGGACATATTGGTCGGCACTTCCTTTGAACAGCCGTAAGGCGACAGAAACTCGAGCGGCTCGTCCTCACCCGCACCATGATGCGCCAGCCTGCTGTCTTCCGGCTCCCAGCGCGATCCGTTCTTCTTGAGTCGAACGCCCGATAGTTTCCCGTACACTTTGTTGGTCGAGGTAAAAAGCACCGGACAGTCCGCATTAGTCCGGCGAACCGCCTCCAGCATCCGGACCGTCCCGAGCAAGTTCGTGTCAAGGTCCGCCAATAGGATTCTCGAGGCTCGTCGTAACGGCAACCTGAGCAGCGAAGTGGTAGATCGCCTTCGCACCTTCCACGGCTTTCTCGATGTCTGTCGGGCTCTGAACGTCCGCCTGCGTGAACCGCAACTCGCGCCGGATACTGACGCTGAAGCTCTGAAACGTTTGCGCTCACGCCCGGGCGGGCCAGATTATCCAGAATGTGGACGGGCTGGCCCTCTGCCAGGTAGCTGCGGGCTACGTTGGTGCCGATAAACCCCGCGCCTCCCGTGATTAAGATGTATCGCCGCTGCACTGATTGTTGCTCCTAAACCACTAATCCACGTGATGCAAGCTCATGCCGCATCTCGCTGAAGCGGTCGTGCGCTGTTTGCCGCTCTAACCATTCAGCTAGTGCAGTCATTCCTTCTTCAAGGCTGACCTTCGGCTTGTAGCCCAATGCCTTTCTCGCCTGAGTTATGTCTGGGAAACAGTGCCGGATGTCGCCCACGCGGTATTCTCCGGTGATTTCCGGTTCCAGGTTCAAACCCAGAACTTTCGCCAGCCGCGTTGCCACTGCTGAAACCGTGACGCTCTCTCCGCTTCCCACATTGAGAATGAGGTCGTGCGCGGTCTCCGTTTCCAGCGCCAGACGGCATGCTCGTGCCACATCCGACACGCTGACGAAATCGCGCATCTGCTGCCCGTCTTCGAAGATGATGGGCTGCTTTCCATTTAGAAGCCTGGACGCAAAGATTGCCAGAACACCGGTGTAGGGGTTCGAAAGCGATTGATACGGCCCATACGCGTTGAAGAACCGGAGGGCGACCGTGGGAATGCCGTAAGCGCGTCCCACCATGAGACACATCTGCTCCTGGTCAAACTTAGAAAGCGCGTATACCGAAGCTAACGACGGCTGTTTAGTTTCAGGAGTCGCTACAGGACGCAGCGGTTCTCCCTCCGGCAGTCCTCATTTCCCAGTCGTGAAGCTTCAGCTGCTTGGCACTCCGGCACGCATTCGGATACGGGTTTCCGGACGGTGTCATGTACAGACCCTCTCCGTAGACACTCATGCTGGAGGCTACGACCAGCTTATTTACCGGCTGCTTGACAAGCCTTTCCAGCAAGACTGCCGTTCCCAGGTTATTCACGCTGGTGTACTCGGCTATCTGGTACATGCTTTGGCCCACTCCGACAAGCGACACGAAATGGTAAACGGCATCAACACCTGCCAGAACCTCGTCCAGCAACTCCGGATTACGAACGTCGCCAAGTACAAACTCAGCATTCTTGTTCAGGTAATCGGGGCGCCTTGGCTCTCAACCATGAACCTGGGAAACCAGGCTGTCCAGAACACGACGTGATATCCGGCTTCGAGCAATTCTGCGGCTACGTGCGATCCAATAAATCCTGCACCGCCTGTAATAAGAACGGTTCCTCTCATCCTCAGTCTGACCCTCTTCTATGCGAGTTTTGCTGTCTGCTCAGCGGGGCTTTCTCGACAAACGGCCTAACCTGAACAGCTCTGGCGTATATTCCTGTTTGTAGAAGCTCACCAGCATGCAATGTTACTACTTACCTGTAACAAAGAATGTGCTCACTCAGTACTAATACGTAAGCTTCGACACGGTAGCTGCTGATTTACGCGACTTAGTAAGTACAATTACTAGAGGCAGTATTTCCTGGTCATCAGTGCGCAAAAATCCGCAAACTCCCGCGGATCTTTCGGCGGACTCGTGTGATTCGGACGTATGCCCTTACTTTCCGGCGTAAAGCAGAAAGTTGCAGTCACTTCGAACGGCTCTAGCACGCTCATCAGATGGTCAAACCATGGCTCGGCGTCTTCGCGAAGATAGTCCGCCCAGCTGAGGCCTGTTCGCAATTTTCGGACCCCCAGCTCGTGCAGGCGCTTGACGCCTTCCTGCAGGCGATGATCCTGGAAGTGAAACCATTGGCAGATCCCTAGCGGAGGCCCTGTCTCGGCAAACTCTTTTGCGGCCAGCTTTGCGCTTCCGTCCTCCCGGTATAGCCCCATATAGAAGTGCCGGTAGTACGATGACCCCTCACTCTCGCGGTGTCTGGTGGTTGCGGGCCATGCCTTCGGTAGGTCAAATAAGCTGTACCAGAAGATGTGATCCAGTTCTGGAACCAGTAATCTCCTTCGTACGCCTAAGTCCAAACGCCTGAACTTCTTCGGCGCCGAAGGACGAAGCGCCTACCTCGGAGACCCAGATCGGCTTGGTCGTTACGCGTCGAATCTCGTCCAGCTTTTCAGGCCATTCATTGATTGTCCAGTGGTTCCAGTCGAGTGGGAACCCGTGAACCGCAACAACATCTACCGCGTCCAGAACACCTTTGTCCTGCATGCGCCTTATGAACGCGGGATCGATCGGTGAAATGCCGCCCAAAGCTTGCGTCAGGTCTGGCTTCTCGGCTCTTATAGCTGCCGAGGAGAGCTTAACCATTTCTGCAAAGGCCGACCAATCGCTGTCGAGCTCGAAGTCCCAATGCGACATGTTATTGGGCTCGTTCCAAAGCATTACCGCTTCGACCATTGCACTCCTTCGGGAAGCATAGGAAGGGTTGCGTCTTCGTCACATCGGCATATATACACTTCAGATTCCGGATGGTCGATCACTTTAAAGCCCGAACTACGCAACAGGGCTTCGACGCAGGAAGGATTAGGAATCCACCAATTTGTCGGATCGCTCGCGTAACAGTTCTCGACAAAGTGCATCTTCGGATAGCCCGGCTGGTCGAACATTCTGGTTTCCCAGAATGGATAGTCTTTCTCTACCTGCGGTTTGCTTCTGCTTCCGCGCAGCATGGACTGGAATACGAACCAGTCGTTGGTCACCGATTGCCGTATGAGATCAAGCGCTAGGAGAGGATGTCGCAGGTGGTAGAAGACGCCCATGTAAATAACCAGGTCAAAGCGTTCTCGCAGTTGACCGACTTCGTAGACCGAGAGCTGCCGGAATTCGATGTCGAGCCTCTAGAACGCTGGCTGCAAAGCGAGCCTGCGCGAGATAATCCTCGTCATGATCGATTCCCACAACGCGCGCGGCTCCGCGCCGTTTCATCTCCATGGCATAGAACCCGCCATTGCATCCGATATCGAGAACGCTTAAACCGGTCAGATCTGCTGGGATGGCATGCTGAAACTCACGCCATTTCACCGCCGGGTAATCACCAAGGAAGTGGTTTGGTGCTGTCTGGACACCCCGCAAAGACATGTTGTGAAACCACGTTCCCAGTTCGCTGATCCGCTTTTGGATTTCGCTGACTTCAAGGCTATCTGCCAAGCTTAAATTTCCTTCCACTTCTATGCTTCGAATTCTACTCATCCGTCACGCTGTTACTACTCTGACCGGCAGCGTGCTGTACGGACGCATGCCGGGAGTTCATATCAGCGCTGAGGGGCATCGTCAAGCGGAGGCCTTAGCAACTGCCATTCGTGAACGCTTCGTAGTCGATGCAATCATCTCAAGTCCGCTTGAACGTGCTCTAGAAACCGCTCAATACTTAGCCGACGCGCTTAACGTAGAAATTGTAACGGACCGAGACTTGATTGAGCTTGATTACGGCGAGTGGATGGGCAAAACATTCTCTGAGATCCGTGATTCAGCAGACTGGCAGCATTACAATCGTTTGCGCTCAACCTCGAGACCGCCCGGCGGTGAGCTATTGATGCAGGTTCAATCGCGCGCTTGGAATGCTCTCCAGCGCATGTTCGCAAATTTTGCGGACCAGGAAGACAGGACAACGGTGGTGGTCTCCCATGGTGACGTGATTCGAGCCCTACTTGTGCTACTCCTCGGCATGCCTCTGGATCATATTCACCGTTTTGATGTTGCACCGGCGTCGCTGTGCGAGATCCTTTTCGATGGTGGCCACGCACGTGTGATCCGTATCAATCAGGTCTTCTACTAAACTGTAAGGCACGGTTCGATCTCTGATGGATGCATAACTCACTCGTAATCTCCGCTGCCGCTTCTGACGAGCAGTTGCTGCAGTTGCTTGTCTCGCAATTGGAGGAGTTCGTTGTTGTTCTAACCGACAAAGACGGCTTTTTCACCTCCTGGCACGCGGGCGTCGAGAACTTGTTTGGGTTCACTGCAGACGAGTTCATCGGTAGACACATCGACATTTTGTTCCCTCTAGCCGAGCGCCCGAAAGGCTCGCCTAATCGCGAGTTGCAAATCGCGCGGGAAAAGGGCCGCGCCTCCGATACGGGTTGGCTTGTCCGTAAGGACGGCCGCCACATCTTCGTAGAAGGCGTAACAGTCGCTCTGCGGTCTGCTAATGGACCGTTGGCAGGTTTCGGAAAAATTCTGCGGGATGTAACTGCCCGGAAGCATACCGATGACGAACTTCGCACCTTCAGCGGGGCTCTTGACCAGTCTGCGGTTATTGTCCGCACTTGGGACGGCACAATCAAACACTGGACGGCAGGCTGCGAATATCTTTACGGCTGGGCTGCATCGGATGCTATCGGAAAGCTCTGTCAGGAACTGCTGCAAACCAAGTTTCCTGTGCCGGTCCAAGAGATTCAAAATCAGCTTGCCACGTGCGGCTCTTGGAAGGGCGAACTCACGCATACGCGTGCAGATGGAGCAGAACTTGCGATCTCAGCTTTTTGGGTGGCTAAGTGCGATGCTGACGGTCGACCGTTGCTGGTAATTGAAACGCAGACCGACATCACCGATCGCGAAAAGATGAGGCTTGAGCTCGAACAGGCTCATGAACAGCTGAAGACAATTCGCGATGAGCTCGAGCGCTCCAATGAGGAACTGGAAGAGTTTGCGCGCATCGCCTCCCACGACCTGGGCGCTCCGATTACGAGTACCCGCTGGCTCGTCGACATTCTTCAGAAGCGCCATGGCCCAAACCTTGGGGATGACGGCCAGCAATGCATCGATCATATAGCGCGAAGCCTCGCCCGCATGGCCGATCAAGTGGAGGGAGTATTGGCCCACGCGCGCGCAGGGCGGGAGCCAATTACCACCTTCGTTCACTCCGATGCCGGTGAGGCGTTTGCTATTGCCATGGAGAACCTGCAGGTGGACATCGAAGAATCAGGTGCCGCGATCACCCAAGACCCGTTTCCGGAAGTCGCAGTGGCTCCCCAAGCCTTGGCTCAGTTATTTCAGAACCTGCTATCCAATGCGATTAAATATCACCAACCCGGCATAGTCCCGCATATCCGCGTCTCGGTCTCGCAACAAGGTTCGATGTGGCTTTTCGCTTTTCGAGATAACGGCATTGGCATTGAGCCCGAGTGGTATGAACGCATCTTCCAACCTATGCAGCGAGTTGGCGGGCTGAACGTCGCGGGTTCAGGTATCGGATTAGCGACTTGCCGCAAAATCGTACGTCGAGCGGGCGGACGGATCTGGGTAGAATCGCAAATCGGTAAAGGGACAACTTTTCTCTTTACCCTGCCCGTCGTGACCAAGTCCTCTGCTGCAAAGTAACGAGCATTGCTGCTCGAACTTTCTCGACGACCACTTCCCAGTTATTCGGAGAGAGTTGGCGAAAGAGCCGCATTGTCGGATACCAAGGCGTGTCTTCGCGGTCCTTCATCCATCGCCAGTCGCACTGGAACGGGAGCATGGTCCAGGTGGGTCGACCCAATGCTCCAGCTAAGTGGGCGTTCATCGTGTCCACTGTCAGCACCAGATCAAGATCCATCATCTCCTCAGCTATGCGCTCGATCGGCGTCTCTTTTCCGCTCAGGCTCAGCATGCTCTCAGGCAGTTTCCCTGTCCAACCCTCGCCTGCCTGCAAGCTGCAAAACTTCACTTGTGGGAGGTCGAGAATGGGGGCCAACAGATGGAGAGGAATGTTCCGGCTGGTGTCAAAATCACTGGCCGACCACACTAGTCCAACGCGGAAACAGCTTTTGACCAATGACGATTGTGGCCGTTGAGCTTGTATATAAGGCACACTGGCAGGAATGGTGTCTTCCCTGGTTCGGAAGATACGCGGCAACTCATTCACTTCCATTTGTACTTGCCAGGGCGGCTCCGGCTCACCCCAGGTGATCACTTCATCAGCAAGCAAGGCATCTTGCAGTAACTTCTTCAGCTTCGGCTGGGATGCAATCGTCACACGCTTTGCCTTCTCCCGGATCAAAGGCGCATAGCGGATGAACTGCAGGGTATCGCCCAGCCCGTGCAGGCACCGGATGAGAACATCTTTGCCTGTCCAATCAGCCCCGTTCCAACATCGATGCGGGTCGGGAACTCCTGATTCTTCGATCTCATCACTCTCAAACCAAGCTTGCTCCCATTGGCCCTGAAGCATGTGACAAGTCCAACGCGCCGCTTTGCATCTGGCAGCATCGTATCCGGCGGCCTCCGCAGCCTTGTAACAGTCGATGGCCAGAGCCGGATGCATCTTCAGTCGATGAGTTTCGCCTTCGGCAAAAAGCTCTTCCCCGTCCTCCATTTTTTAAACCTGAGAAGTCACCTTGCGCATCCCTGAATTGTGAGTACCCAAGTAAATGCCGTATCCGGATCGGATATTTCGATAGCCGGGACTAATTCTGTCAATGCTATGCCCAAGGTCCTTCTGGTCGACGATCATCATCTGCTTCTGGAAGCTTTGACGTTTGTAATGGGAGCGCATTACCAAGTTTCGTGCGTCAGTTCCCTAGCTAAGCTGGATGCGGCCTTTGCCGCTTTTCGTCCCGACGTTCTGATACTTGACATCTCGATGCCTGACGGAGACGGAGTTGCTATTGGTCAGCGGTTCGCGCGCAAGTACCCCGGACTGAAGTTGGTCTTTCTTTCCATGTATGCGGATGTAGTTCAGGTACGCCGCGCGACCGAA
Organism: uncultured Acidobacteriaceae bacterium; assembly: GCA_963814195.1. Lineage (GTDB taxonomy): Bacteria > Acidobacteriota > Terriglobia > Bryobacterales > Bryobacteraceae > Bog-105. The sequence continues at coordinate 9,863 of CAWFBU010000001.1, read as the reverse complement.
GCTGGCGCCGACGGATTTGTCTCAAAGAGGGGTTCGGCTGATGAACTGCTGCTTGCGGTTGAAACGGTTCTCAACGGCGGTCAGTACAAGTCCAGTGCTATTCAGTCTGAGGCTGGATCAGTGCCGACAAGCGGTCTGACTGACCGGCAGACGCAAGTACTTAGGCTCGTAGCTCGTGGTTTCTCTGCCAAAGAAATCGCAACAGAACTCAATATTTCAGTTCGTACAGCCGAATTTCATCGCGGGGCTATCATGCAGCGCCTGAACATGCATTCTACTGCCCTCCTGACACGCTACGCTGTTGAAAACGGCATCGTCTGATCGCCGGAGGATCCCTTCGCAAAACATAAGTTCTGGATCTGCGAGTGCATGCCTCAAACTGAGAGCATGACATGGGTGGGTTGGGCATTGCTTTCGGCGCTTTTTGCTGCGGGCACTGCGGTGCTAGCGAAGATCGGCGTCACGGGAATAGATTCAAACTTCGCAACTGCCATTCGGACTTCCGTCATCGTCATATTCACTTGGGCAATCGTTTTCGCAACCCGCCATCCAAGTGCATCGTTTTCAAATCCGTCGAGTAAGACCTGGCTGTTTCTCGTCCTCTCAGGAATAGCCACCGGCCTCTCCTGGCTATGCTATTTCCGCGCGCTGCAATTAGGGCCGGCCAGCCGAGTCGCTCCCATTGACAAGCTCAGTGTGGTTCTCGTTATCCTGTGCAGTGCTTTGTTCTTGGGTGAGCGGCTAACTTGGGCTAAATCAATCGGAGCCTTACTCATCTTTGCGGGTGTCGTGGTCGTCGCACTGGATTAGCGTTGCAAAGCGCACAAGCCGGCCAGGCGGCGCGCCTCGACCAGTAATGAGGATGCCAATCTCGCAAAGCCGGGCGAGTCTGTTGTGCGCGGTTACCGCACACTTGAAGGGTGACTTCTCCAGCCCTCGTGATGCGGGTTCCACGACCGTCGAGGCGGCTTCGGGATCACGGGCAAGATGATTGCGGACGGATATCCAAGCTCATGATAGAGAGTTTGACGGGCCTTTGCCGTCTTGTTCTCATCGGCATTGGGCCGTGTGGTGTTTAGACTGCGATCAAACCGTGGAAAATTACTGGACGAGATCTCCAGTCTGAGGCGATGCCCGGGGCCGAAAACGTAGCTCGTCACTCCCGCATCAATCGTTACCTGATAAGGCGTGTTGCGCTTCATCAGTTCCGGCGTTTCGAGCGAGACGCGGTAACGCATTCGCTGAATACCATCGGTCACCAGCAACGGCCGGCCGCTCGGCTCGACGTCTACAAGCTTCGCTGTGAAGTCCGTGTCGTTGGCAGAACTCGCCACATAGAGAATCGCACGCACCTGCCCTGTCACTTCCAGGTCCTCTCGCAGGGGCCCTGACGTATAAACGAGAACATCGGAACGCTGCTCCACCTCTGCTTGGTTTAACGGTCCAGGAGGCAAAACGGAGGGCTCGCAGCAGATTGCGCCTCCTGTCGTGGGCACAGGATTCTTAGGATCGTAACTGAAATTGTCGCTCTTGCCAGCTCGGACTGGTTGCCATTGGAGAACGCCATCACCTCCGGAGCTATTGGCGTGTCCGGAACTTGTTAAATAAACCGGAGTGTAGCGAGTACGCGCCAGCGGCCACTCGTGCTCTTCACGCCACACATTCGGGCCCATTACAAAAATGTGCAGTAGCGGCGGCGAGGTCTCGGGATGCTCCAGCTCTGGTTTCACCCAGCGATCGAACCAGTCGCCCTGCTTCTGCCGGATCGGGATGAAGGCTTGCGGCCCGAAATCGCGCGTGTTGAACCGATGTCCCGGATCGTGAGACCAAGGGCCGATCCAGGTCTCGACCGGTTGGGCCCGTTTGGCCAACCGCGAAAAAGCATCCAAGTCGCTTTCGGCATACTCATCAAACCATCCGCCCAGGGACAGCACCGGAATCTTGACTCGGCTTAATTTCTCGCGGATGCTTAGGGTTTTCCAAAACTGGTCGTACGAAGGATGGGAGAGCGCAGTCCTCCAAGACGATAAGGGTGTACCGGCTGCTAGTACGTCCGCAGTACGCAATGGAAGATGAGCAATGTAGCTCTCAAACAACGGTCTGACATGCGAAGGCGGCGTCAGATTCTGGGCTAACCATAGCAACCGATGTCCGATTTGCAGGGCACCACCCGTCGAGTACCAGCGATCGCTGTACTCGTCATCGCCCGAACACATAGGCGAAATTGCCGCCAGGTGTGGATTGTCTTGAATTGCTGCCCACCATTGCACAATGCCGAGATAGGAGCTGCCGGCCATAGCCACGCGGCCGTCTGACCAAGGCTGTCGCGCAATCCAGTTCAGCGTGTCGTTACCGTCCGGACCCTCCTGTTCGGTGGTTCCAAATACACCGTCGGACGCGTACGTTCCCCGTACGTCCTCCAAAATGACTGCGTATCCTCGAGTCGCGAAATATCGGTAGCCCGCAGTTGAGGGTGTTTTTCTACTGTAAGGCGTGCGGACCAACACAGCTGGAACGCGATCGATGGTGTGCGGCAGGTACAAATCGGCAGATAACCGAACGCCGTCGCGCATCGGGATTGAGATGCCTAATTGCTCCTGTTCTACCGAGCCCGCAGGATTCGGTCGGATCACCTGGCCAGTGCCGGCGACGCCCGAATTCACAAGCAGGACCACAGCCATACAGAAGCTAAGAATTGCCGGCCGGTACATGCTCCACAGGTTTCGGCCGTGCGCCAAACAGCGCCGTACCGATGCGAATGATAGTCGCGCCTTCCTCGATCGCTACCTCGAAATCACCTGACATGCCCATCGACAAATCAGGCAGGCCATGCTCCCGGGCTAACAGGGCCAGCTGTTTGAAATACGGGCGGGATAGCTCCGGGTCTTCTGACCACGGCGGGATGGTCATCAAGCCCCTGATTCTGAGATGCGGGCACTGTTCGGCGGCTTGCAGCAGAGCAGGTACTTCTTCGGGTGATGCCCCCATCTTGCTTTCTTCGTTCCCCAGCTTGATTTCGAAGGTAACATCCAGCTGCCGATCAGATTCTCTCGCGGCAGTTTCCAATCTCATGAGCAGCTTGGGAGAATCTGCAGTTTGGATCACCTGGAAGAGATCGGCAGCTACCCTTGCTTTGTTGGATTGTAGATGCCCGATCAGGTGGAATCGCGCATCAGGCATGTCTCGCAACAGGGGTTTCTTGTCAGCGAACTCCTGAACATAGTTCTCTCCGAAATCGCGAAGGCCGGCCCGGTAAGCTTCCATTAGATGAGGGGCAGAGAATTTCTTGGAAACTGCCACTAGAGTTATTTCGGACTGTTGACGTCCGCATCGTTCCAATACTCGCTGCAGACGTGCTTGAACAGCAGCGAGCCGGCTCTCAAAGCTAGTCGAATCAAGTGGCAAAACTCCATGATAAGGTCGCGGCAGAAGACCTGCTCGCAGCCATCGAGACTTTCCTTTCCTCCTGCCGGAGTCCTGCCGTGCTGGAAGAGGGCGATACGACTTTTCCGCTGCAGGAAAGAGCTTATGAGCTTCAGATCCGAGCGAGCCGGTTATACATTGAAGCGTTTGCAGAGACGCGCGTCCTTTCCAGGCGCATCATCTCCGTTGATCAGCAGCGACCTGGCATTCTGGATTGCACAGTCCATCGGTTTGGCGGGGCCGAGGGCAAACTCTCGTTTCTTGACCTTGATCGACCGCAAACCGCGCACCGGCAACTATCCGCATCCCGGCGCAGCTTTGGGGAGCAGTTTCGTCGCATGCTCCGTCGCCAGTTCCCTCAATGGGAGATTGTCACGCTTTCCAGCAGCATGGATTTAAGGCGGTCCTTCTCTCCGGTATTCCCACGAGCGACGCTAAAACGCGGTGAACATGTGATCGCAGCCCTGGCTTGCCCTAGCTCTGCGAACGAAGCCGAGTTCCTCACCTTTGGCCTGCTCTGGTTCGAGCATGTACGCAGTGCGCGAACCGCGCTTTACCTCTTTCTCCCCGAGGGGAGTGGCTGCCTGACGGCCCACCGCCTCAACTGGCTGCGGAATGAGGTTCTGCATCCGCGATTATTTCTTTTCAACGAACACGGCTCGGCGGGCGAAGTGGATCCGCAAGACCTCGGAAACCTGGAGACGCATGTCGGCTCCCGATATACGGAGGTGAAACTTAGTCCTGAGCTTGATTCCCTGCTGAACCGTTTGACTGACCTGCCGCACGTGAGCTCTGTCCCGGAACTTTCGGGTGCAGTCAGCCTGCGCTTGCGAGGCGCCGAGTTTGCGCGCGTTGAAAAAGGGAGCGTTCGCCTGGGCCTCGTAGAGCGACGTGAAATCTCGGAGGCAGAGTTCGGAGCTGTGGAAACCTTCGCCAGGCACCTGCTGGACCTGCCTCACACTCCATCTGCTCTTGAAAGATGGCTTGAAGGAGTTGTTCGGTCGAACCTGCAGGTGATTGACGCTTCTCTTTTACCGTTCCCCGTTCACGGACAGGTATTGAGTTTTGCAGGACGAGACCGAGGTTCTGTAGATCTATTAGCCATAACCTCAGATGGACATCTGGCCGTGCTGGAGTTGAAAGCTGCGGAAGATCTTCACCTCCCTATGCAGGCGCTCGATTATTGGATGCGCATCAAATGGCATGCCGCACGCCAGGATCTGGCCCACCTCTACCCGGCCACTCCGCTCACCTCGCATCCTCCCAAGTTGATTCTGCTGGCACCCGCCCTTAGCTTCCATTCGGCGAATGCTACGGTACTTCGTTACTTTTCTCCTGAAGTTGAGGTCGAACGTGTTGGTATCAACTCCGACTGGCAGACCCAGTTTAGAGTAGTAATGCGTTTACGTGGAGCGGACACACCGACTTCGCACGGGAGATCTTAAATGGCAATCCAAGGCCTAGCAAATATTCGAAATGCCCTCAACACACTGAATCCGGAACAAGTTCGGGAACTCAGCCGGAAGCCGGTTCAGATTTCCTTACACGCGGGAAACGAGGACGCCTATCAGAGAATGGAGAATTTCCTTCTTCAGGATCTTAGGCCATCCAGGCGACTCGAATCCCTGAGCCTCATCTCGCGAGACACAAAGCCCGCCAATTCAGCCGCGCATCAGATCTCTATTTACGATGAGAGCTCTTTGACTCCGTCCGGAGCGCTGATTTTTCGGCCCGATGCACCGCAGCGCCTGGTGGAGAGGGCTTTGAACGAACATCCGGATGCAGGCATTGCTCTTGCACGCTCTTTCCAGCCGTTCCGGCAGCCGTTCGTAAATCGAGTCGTGGCGAAGACCTCGCGAGAGAACGTGCTGTTTTCCATCACCACCGCCCTTCCGGATATTATTCCGAGCATTATTGAATTGCCTTGGGCGGTCGCGGAATTTGCCTCGGACACAGCCTTCCTCACGATGAACCAGGTACGTATGGCATTCATGATTGCGGCAGCCAGCGACCGGGACATCGGCTACCGCGAGCAGAAGTCGGAAGTGGCGGGCGTTATAGGAAGCGCCTTCGGTTGGCGTGCCTCTCAGCTAAGTCAAGTTGTCGGAAAGATCCCGTTTTTCCGTGGTTTGTCAGCCAACGCTCCGTCCGCTGGCAGCCCCGCTTTGTAATGCTCTCGGACTGCCGCTTCGTGCTCTTCGGTGATCTCCGCATCCGCGTCGAAGGCCGGTGCATTCTTCAGAGATTCAGCCGTGTATGGCACCTGGATAATCTTCTTCTCCTCGTCAACCTGTACGCCGGTCACGGGCATGATGTGGTTCTTCCCCATCAGCCACCCGGTTTTGAACCCCAAGAATTCAAACTTCCCCGTGCTCTGATCCGACCACATGCTGTAAAGCGTGCCCACACTTTTGCCGTCCTTGTCGATGATCTCGAAGTCGAGGAAATCATGGTAAGTGGCACTGGCACAATCTTGTAACGGTTTCATGTCGGGGGAATTTGGCGGCGGCCGTTTTGCTTGTTTAATCCTGCTTGCCTCCGGGTGGGTTGGCGGAGTCGGCGTTCGCCGGTGCGATGGGTTTATCCTGCGGATGGGCAACCACTTCCGGCACGGCTGTCACATCCGGCTGGCCATCGCCGAAGCGATCCCGGTCGCCCGCGCGCAGCACGGGCGCGACGCTCGCGGTCGGAAGGATGCGCGCGCTGACCCTGGCGCGTTCCCACACGTAGCGGCGCATGATCACCTTTAGCGAAGCCGTCAATGGGACCGCCAGCAGCGCGCCGATAGGACCGCCCAAAATGATCTCCCAAGCGAAGACCGAGACGATGACAGTCAATGGATGCAGCCCGGTGCTCTCGCCCACAATTTTGGGCGAGATGATCGTGCTTTCCGCAGTCTGGACTCCAAACATGACTGCGATCACGTACATCGGATGCTGCCAGTCTCCGAATTGCACGATAGCAATCAGAATAGCCGGAACGTAACAAATCATGATTCCCAAGTAAGGAATAAAGGTCAGCACCAAAACAAGCAGGCCGATGACAACCGAAAAATTCAACCCAACAAAGAGCCACAGCCCAAGCGTAATGAGGACAGCATCAATGGTTGAAACGATGAGTTGCCCGCGAAAAAAGGCCACGAGGTAGCCCTGAATTTCCCCCATGGTGCTGACGACTTCCTGCTTAAATTGCGAGTCCTTGAGCGGCAGGAAATCCGCCCAGCGTTTGGAAATGTTGCGCGCCTCCGTAAGCAGGAAAAAAATGTAGATGGGAATGATGATCGCGTTGAGCAGCACGCCAAACGCTCCCATGAACCCGCCGAGCGTTTTCAGCAGGATTTCTCCCACTTTACGAGCCAACTCAGGCGCTTGCGCTTGCAGCTTGGGAAGCTGGCTGGATATCCACATGCGGAAGTCATCCGAGTCCAGGTGACCATTCTTGTTCAAGTCCGCGCCCGCAAGCTTGTTTCCCTGCGGTGGCTGCGTGGAGCTACCTTCCCGCGGTGAGGGCGCGGGTTTGTCGCCTTGTTGATTCGGAGCGGGACTCTCATTTCCTTGGGAGGCCGCCGGCTTGTCACTTTGCTGGGTTGGGGCAGGGCTTGCGCCTCCCGGAGAGGGTGCGGGAGTTGCCGCGCCTTTATCTTTATCCGAATGAACCGGCTCGGGCTTGCCGCCGTCGACGGGTGCCGCTTCCAAAGGGGCCGGAGTGGGCACGGGCGGCAGCGCCTTGTCGAACTTGTTGACCTTCGCTTGCGTGGCGTCGATCACGGCAAAAAGCCGCTGTTGAGCTTTTTGCATGAAGGCCGGGGTGTCCCGGATCATTCTGCTGGTGCTCTCGTAAGCACGAGGCACGACCCAGATGCCCGCTCCCACTATTGTCAGCGCCACAATCGCCATCATCGAGAGCACAATCACCGTGCGCGAGAAGTGCGTCTTCGCGCACAGGACCCGGACAACCGGTTCCAAAAGAAAAGCCAGCACCGCGGCGATGGCCAGCGGAATCAGCACCGGCTGGAGAAACGCGATGGCGCGGACCAGTTGCGCCAGCAAGTACAATCCCACCGCCGCCGTGAGCACCCCCAACAGGAAGGTGAGCATCCGACCGATGTACTTGCGTTGCCAGTGATTGAAGAAAGCCTGCATTGGTGGAGCATTCGGCCTCGGTCATCCGCATGGATGGATAATCGTGGCGCGAGCAGGTCGCCATCCACCCGTCTGGACGAAAACCCCGTTAACCCTACTCCACGGATACTGGCGAAGTCGGCGGAATGGGCGGAGCAACCGGCGCGGGCGCTGTTGGCGGATGGTCGCGCACATATTCCGGAGAGGCTGTGCGCCATCGTGACGAAATCCGACGGGATCATGATGATCGTGGTCGTGTTGTTGTCCGCGCCGACCTCGGCGATCATCTGCATACGGCGCAATTCCAACGCGGCGGGGTTCCCCATCATCTGCGCGCTGGCTTGCGTGAGCTTGACCGATGCTTCGAGTTCCGCCTCGGCCTTGATGATGCGCGCGCGCTTCTCGCGAATCGCCTCCGCCTGCATCGCCATGACCTGCTGCATGTTCGCGGGCAGCTCGACATCCTTCATCTCCAGCCGCTCGATCTCGATGCCCCACGGGGCTGGTCGCGGGGATAACGCTCTGGCGCAGCAGTTCGTTGATCTTGTCGCGGGCTTGCAGCACCTCGTCGAGATCGTGCTGGCCGATGATGTTGCGCAACGTGGTCAGCGCGAGCTGATACGTCGCGGAGAATACGTCGGTGACGTTGATGACCGACTTCGCCGGATCGACCACTTTATACCACAGCGCGGCGTTGACCCGGATCGTCACGCTATCGCGGGTGATCGTTTCCTGCGATTCGATGGGAACCGTCTTGATGCGAATGTCGATCAGGGACTGCGTCTCAATGCCGAGCGGGATCAGGTAATACAAACCCGGCCCGCGCATCCCGACGTAGCGCCCCAGCCGAAACACGACGCCGCGCTGGTACTCATTCGCCACGCGCAGACCCGAAACGACGATGAAGCCAAGAACCAGCTAAGATGATCAACCCCATGCCCATCCTATCGGGCGAAAACCCGCCCATTGCAACGCTCTATCCTTGTACGAGCGGTGGTGTGAGGAGTGACCAAAGCTCCGCGCCCTGGCCGCAGCTAACCCATCGCTCAATTCGAGTAATGCAGTTCTTCGCGGAAGGGCATGGTTTTCTGCGCGAGCTTGCGTAACGCCAGGTCCAGGCGGGTCTTGATCGTCCCCAGCGGGATGCCCGTCCGCGTCGCGATCTCGCGCTGGCTCAGGTCGCTGAAATAGCTCAACTGGATCACCCGCTCCTGCTCGACCGGCAGAGTGTGGATCATGTGCCGGAGAAATTCCCGCAGATCACTGCGCTCGGCGCCATTTTCGCCCGTGTTGGGTGGGGTGAGTTGTCCCTCGATGGAGTTGCCGTGAACGTCCACGGCTTCCTGGCGAAGACGCTCGCCCGCGTCGGCGCGGCGGCGGATTTTGCGGTAGTGATCGATCGAGCGGCGGCGCGCCATGCAGATGATCCAGCCCAGCGGCTTGCCTTTGCGGATGTCGAAGTTCGCCGCCCGGGTCCAGATTTCCATGAAAATGTCCTGGAGGGCTTCCTCGGCGTCGGCTTCGTTGGGCAGGATCTCCGTGACGATCTTGGCGAGCAGGGACGGTAGCGGCCATAGAGTTGGTCGAGGGCGCGGGTATCGCGGTCGATGATGGCTTGCATCAATTCCTCGTCCGTGGTAGCGGCGGTGTTTGATTCGTCGTATGAAGGTGGCAGCAATGATTTCATGGAGTGAATGTGGTGCTTCCCGCAGGCCTGCCGAGTGGCAGGACTTCAATGCACCACGTCCACGCAACGAATACTATCGGGCCAGGTTCCGGTTTCCCCTTCAGTCTGCCGTGTAAGGCATCCATCGGGCAAACCACCCACGCGAGCAATGTTGCAAACAATTCGCGTCCAAGCTATATGTCACAACCGATAAGCTTCCTTGTGTTTGATAAGAAATAGGAGCTTATTAAGTTCTGTTTATGCGACAACCAACCCGAGGAGTAGTCTCGATTAACTCTACATATAAGGGAAACTAATGTACATGGGCATAGGAATTTGTTCTCTACCCCTGACGAACCTTGATTTAGGGCGGCACTCCTGAGTTTCTCCAACCACCCTATGCAAACTCAGCTTCTCCGCGAGGACACCGTTGGTTCTCAAGCGGACAAGAAAAAGGTTTTTCTGGTCGATGACCACCCGATTCTACGGCATGGGCTGGCTACCGTGCTGGATCAACAGCCGAACTTGTCGGTGTGTGGAGAAGCGAGCGAGCCGAGCGAAGCGTTGGAAGCCATTGAGCGACTGAAACCTGACATTGTCCTGGTCGAACCCCAGCAATACAGGTTTACCGGTTACGAAGTAGGTTACATAAA